>NZ_JAMJWG010000023.1 GCF_024435355.1 Streptomyces odontomachi | reverse complement strand
AGGGCCCAGGGTCACCTTGACGGCGTCGGCAAGCTGATTCATGCCGCGCTCAAGGCCGCGCCGTGCCTCCTCGTTGAACGCGATGATCTTGGCCATGTGAAGTGGTCCTCCCGGACAACAGAGGTCTCCCCTGGCCCTGACGAGGGCGTGGGGCGGATTGCTCCGGACCGCGCTGGCGCCCGCGACGGACGGTCCCCCGCCGCTGTGGATCCATGCCCCACGCGACCGGTGAACCTCACCGACCCGGTCCTTCTTCTGTCACTCTCACCTTCAGAGTGCTAATGCCAATGATTAGCACTCTCCCCCTTCGAGTGCAAGGTAGACCCTTACAGCGCGGGGTCGCCCGACGCCGGTACGTGGCGAGGCGAGCACGGGGGGTGGCGGGCCGCAGGAGGGCGGCGGGCCGAGAGACAGGCGGGCGCGGGCGGAGGCCCGCCCCGACCCGGCGCACGCCCGGGCCTGGGCGCACCCGGGCCTGAGGCGTGCACAGGGCGAGGGAATGCGTAGGGCCCGCACCCCGGTCTGAGGATGCGGGCCCTACTATGTCGTTGCTGTTTGTCGGCGCCTTAGCTGGCCACTCGGACCATGTCCGCCTGCGGCCCCTTCTGACCCTGCGAGATCTCGAATTCGACCCGCTGGCCTTCTTCCAGGGTGCGGTAGCCGTCCATCTGGATCGCACTGTAGTGGACGAAAACATCCGCACCACCGTCGACCGCGATGAAGCCGTAGCCCTTCTCCGCGTTGAACCACTTGACGGTGCCCTGAGCCATGCCTAACTCCCCTATTACTGGCCCTTGCACAGGACCGCACTTCGCGGACCCGGGTCAGACCTCACGCCCCAAACCGGTTGGGGGGTGTGCGCCGGAACGCGCCGACCGCGGCTGAATGTATCTGTCCAACTGCCGTCTGCAACAGGTCAATCGGACGAGAATTCTGCGCCGAACAGATCGGTTATATACCGAGAATTTGCCGGAATTCAGGGCAAGTCGGGCTAGAAAAGAGCCAGGATTGGCTAAAAAGGGCCGGGTACTTTGGCTATTTCTTGTCGCCGCTCAGCACAACTTACTCGGCGGTCTGCCGAGGGCGAGCGGGGCGTTACCCCAACTGTAGCGCCTTCAACCACAGCGAATTGCCCCCTCCACTTCATCCGTGGAGGGGGCAATAAGGCGGGGCAATGTATCCGACGCGGACGGAGCGGCTCGACCCGGCACGCCGATGGATCAAGCCGTCGTGTCTGCGGCCGATCCCCGTCGCGATGTGACCGCGGCTCAGCCGCCGGCGACCGCCGGGATGATCGACACGCCGGCGCCGTCCGGCGTGGCCGTCTCCAGGCCCTGCTCGAAGCGGACGTCGTCGTCGTTCACGTACACGTTCACGAAGCGGCGGAGCTTGCCCTGGTCATCGAGGACACGGGCGGCGATGCCGGTGTGTCGGTTCTCCAGGTCGGCGATGACCTCGCCGAGGGTGCTGCCCTCCGCCTGCACCTCGGCCTGGCCGCCGGTGTACGTGCGAAGGATCGTCGGGATTCGGACATTGACGCTCATGTTCAGGCCTTTCCTGGTCCTGGACGGCGGATGCGGAGTGGACGGGGTGGGGGAACTGCCCGGCTGCCCGGCGGCACACGGCGGCACCGCGCCGGTGGCGGGCCTCAGGCTGCGGTCGGCCTCAGCCGGCCAGACCCGCCTCGCGGAACGCCTCGAGGCTGGGCGCGATGGTGACGGACGGGCCGGTGGTGGGGGCCACGGCGTCCAGGGTCTTCAGCCCGTCGCCGGTGTTCAGCACCACGGTGGTCAGGGCCGGGTCGAGCAGCCCGTTCTCGACGAGCTTCCGGGTCACACCGACCGTGACACCGCCCGCGGTCTCCGCGAAGATGCCCTCGGTGCGAGCCAGCAGCTTGATCGCCGCGACGATCTGAGGGTCGTTCACGTCCTCCACCGCACCGCCGGTGCGGCGTGCGATGTCCAGGACGTAGGGACCGTCGGCGGGGTTGCCTATCGCCAGGGACTTGGCGATGGTGTCCGGCTTCTGGGGGCGTACGACGTCGTGGCCGGCCTTGAAGGCGGTGGACACCGGCGAGCAGCCCTCCGCCTGGGCTCCGAAGATCTTGTACGGCTTGTCCTCGACCAGGCCCAGCTTGATCAGCTCCTGGAGCCCCTTGTCGATCTTCGTGAGCTGGGAGCCCGACGCGATCGGGATGACCAGCTGGTCGGGCAGCTGCCAGCCGAGCTGCTCGCAGATCTCGTAGGCCAGGGTCTTGGAGCCCTCGGCGTAGTACGGCCGGAGGTTCACGTTGACGAAGCCCCAGCCCTCTCCGAGCGGGTCGCCGATCAGCTCGGAGCAGAAGCGGTTCACGTCGTCGTAGGTGCCCTTGATGGCGACGACCTCGCCACCGTAGACCGCGGCCATGACGACCTTGCCCTGCTCCAGGTCGTGCGGGATGAAGACGCAGGAGCGGAAGCCGGCACGGGCGGCGGCGGCGCCGATCGCGCCGGCCAGGTTGCCCGTGGAGGAGCACGAGAGGGTGGTGAAGCCGAAGGCGCGTGCGGCCTCCACGGCCTGCGCGACGACGCGGTCCTTGAAGGAGTGCGTCGGGTTGCCGGAGTCGTCCTTGATGTACAGGCCACCGGTGATGCCGAGCTCGGCGGCGAGCCGGTCCGCCTTGACGAGCTTGGTCCAGCCCGGGTTCAGGTTCGGCTTGCTGGCGACGTCGGCGGGGACGGGCAGCAACGGGGCGTAGCGCCACAGGTTGGTCGGGCCCGCCTCGATCTTCTTGCGCAGGCCCTCCGGGTCGCCCAGGGGAAGGTCGTAGGTGGCCTCGAGGGGGCCGAAACAGCTCTCACAGGCGAAGATGGGGCCCAGCGGGAAGCGCTCGCCGCACTCGCGACAGGACAGGGCCACGGCAGGCCCGAGGTCGACAGAGGCGGGTTGGTCGGCGGCAAGAGGCTGCGAAGCCATGATAGGGAGGCCCTTTCTCCTCATCTTCCCCACGACGCACCTCGCCGTGAGACGGAATTGGCACCTTCCCGAGCTGGGAGCCTCAACGATGAGTCGGACCAGCTGGAGGGTTGCCGGGGCTTCAACGGGCCGTATCCCTCTGCCCCTCTGGATGAGCAATATGACTCCGGAGCCTTTAGGGGTGGCACCGGAGCGTCTGTCGGCAGGCACTCCCTCGGCATGCGAAGGCAACCTGCGTTGTTCAAGACTGTAACCGAGGGGCCGGATAGTTGAGAACGGCGTCCGATGCGCGAGATGGGTCACAGGGCCGGTCCGTGTGCGGCACACCCGGCGTGAGCAGGACTGGTATTCGAAAGCGGTGGACGGCCGGTGCGACGGCGGCCGGGCCGGTCGCGGTCCGCCGACGCCCACCATCACAATGACCGCGATGTCGACTGAGGGG
This sequence comes from Streptomyces odontomachi, assembly GCF_024435355.1. GTDB lineage: Bacteria > Actinomycetota > Actinomycetes > Streptomycetales > Streptomycetaceae > Streptomyces > Streptomyces odontomachi. The sequence continues at coordinate 160,291 of NZ_JAMJWG010000023.1, read as the reverse complement.
ACTTGAACCGTGCTGGAAGAGGTCGAGCAGTGGCTGGCCGGGCGGTCCTGGTCCGTGGCTGACCGCCCCAGGACGCACCTGGCCGCCGCGAAGCGCGCCACGGGCGCCACCGTGAGCGTCGTCCTGCCCGCACTCGACGAGGAGGAGACCGTCGGCGACATCGTGACCGTGATCCGCCGGGAGCTGATGGCGCCGACGCAGGCGTCGCACGCGCCGGCCCGGGAGCAGGCCCGGGGCCCGGTGGCCGCCGGACGTCCCACGGCGGACGGGACGCCACTGGACCGGGCGCCGGCCGACGCCGGCATCGGCGGGTCCGAGGCCACTCTGGCCTGCGCCGGTCTGGCGGGTGCCACGGCGCAGGCGGGGACCGCGGGCGCCGTGGAGCCGCTGGTGGACGAGCTGGTGGTGATCGACTCAGGCTCCACCGACCGTACGGCCGAGGTGGCGGCCGCGGCGGGGGCGCGGGTGGTGCACCGCGACGCCATCCTGCCGCGCATACCCGCGCTGCCCGGCAAGGGCGAGGTGCTCTGGCGGTCACTCCTCGCCACCAGCGGCGACATCGTCTGCTTCGTCGATGCCGACCTGCGGGAGTTCTCGGCGGACTTCGTCACGGGCATCATCGGCCCGCTGCTCACCGAGCCGTCCGTGCACCTGGTGAAGGCCATGTACGACCGTCCGCTGGGGGCCCAGCCCGGCCAGGGCGGCCGGGTCACCGAGCTGATGGCCCGCCCCCTGCTGAACATGCACTGGCCCCAGCTGGCGGGCTTCGTCCAGCCGCTCGGCGGCGAGTACGCGGCCCGCAGGACGCTGCTGGAGCAGCTGCCGTTCCCGGTCGGCTACGGCGTGGAGCTGGGGCTGCTCGTCGACGCGCTGCACACGGTGGGGCTCGACGCGCTGGCCCAGGTCGACGTGGGGGTGCGCAAGCACCGGCACCAGGACGGTCATGCGCTGGGGCGGATGGCGGCGACGATCTACCGCACGGCGCAGGTGCGCCTGGCCCGGGGCCATCTGGTGCGGCCGGCGCTGGTGCGCCCCGTGCTCACCCAGTACGAGCGTGGCGAACAAGGGTTCGAGCCGCGGTCGTACCCCGTGGACACCGAGGAACGGCCGCCGATGGCGGAGATACCGGAGTACGCACGGCGTCGGGTGGCGTAGGCCCTGCCGCCTCTCGTCAACCGCCTCTCGTCTGCCGTCCGCCGTCTGCCGTCTGCCGTCTGCCGTCTGCCGTCTTGATCATGCGGGGCTCGCCGGAGCGGTTGCCGGACCGCGGGTGAGTCACCCGTTCGGGCGCACGCCGGGGATCCGTCATCGCCGCGCCGTCGCCCCCGCCCGCGCACGCAGCCGAAAACCGACCATGCCGTATACAACCCGCCGACCCGGCACGCACCGTACGTTTGAGCGTTTCCCGGCGTGGCTAAGGTCGCCTCATGGCTTCCGCTACTCCTCCGCAGGGCACTCCGGCCACCGGAGCCGCTCGCGTTCTCGTGGCGTCCAACCGCGGTCCGGTCGCGTACCAGGTGGGCGAAGACGGCACGCTGCGCGCCAAGCGCGGCGGTGGCGGCCTGGTCTCCGGGCTCTCCGCGATCGGTCCCGACGCGGACGCGGTGTGGGTCTGCGCCGCGCTCGGCGACGGCGACCGGGAGGCGGTGCGCCGCACCGGGGGCCGCCTCGACCCCGACGACACCGGTGGCCAGCGGGTCAGGATGCTCGGCATCGCCCCTGACGTGCACGCCGCCGCCTACAACGGCATTGCGAACTCGGTGCTGTGGTTCGTCCACCACATGCTGTACCAGACCCCGCTGGAACCGGTCTTCGACGCCGAGTTCCGCCGCCAGTGGGCCGCGTACGAGGAGTACAACACCGCATTCGCCGACGCGCTGGCGGAAGAGGCCGCCGAAGGCGCCGCCGTGCTGGTGCAGGACTACCACCTGACGTTGGTGCCCGGGCTGCTCCGTGCGCTCCGACCGGATCTGCGAATCGGCCATTTCTCGCACACCCCGTGGGCGCCGCCCGAGTACTTCCGGATGCTTCCGGACGACATCGCCGAGCAGCTGCTGAACGGCATGCTCGGTGCCGACCGGCTCGGCTTCCTGACCCGCCGCTGGGCCGCGGCGTTCACCGCGTGCTGCGAGGCGGTGCTGCCCGGTGGCACCGGCGGCACGGAGATCGGCGTGCACGGCCTGGGCGCGGACGCCGACTTCCTGCGGGAGCGCGCCGGCCGCCCGGACGTGGACGAACGGCTGGCCGCCCTGCGCGAGCAGATCGGCACCGACCCGGACGGCCGACCGCGGCGCACCATCGTCCGAGTCGACCGCACCGAGCTGTCCAAGAACATCGTGCGGGGCCTGCTGGCCTACCGGCAGCTGCTCGCCGACCACCCCGAATGGCACGAGCGCGTCGTGCACGTCGCCTTCGCCTACCCCTCCCGGCAGGACCTCGCCGTCTACCGCGACTACACGGCCGAGGTCAGCCGCCTCGCCGAGGAGATCAACACGGCCTACGGGAAGCCCGGTTGGACCCCCGTGGTGCTGCATGTGAAGGACGACTTCGCCCGCTCGCTCGCGGCCTACCGCATCGCCGACGTGGCACTGGTCAACCCGGTGCGCGACGGGATGAACCTGGTCGCCAAGGAGGTGCCGGTGGTCTCGGAGGCGGGTTGCGTCCTGGTGCTGTCCCGGGAGGCCGGGGCGCACGAGGAGCTGGCCGACGAGGCGATCACCGTCAATCCCTACGACGTGGTCGGCACGGCCGCCGCGTTGCACGCTGCGCTGGCGGTGCCCGGGGGTGAGCGGGCCGAGGGTACGAAGCGGTTGGCGGCTGCGGCTACGGCCTTGCCGCCTGCGCAGTGGTTCCTGGAGCAGTTGTCGGCGCTCCGGGGGTGACCGGGGCTGGAAGGGGCGGTGCCCCTTTCCCCTTTGCGCGTCGCGCTTCGTGACCTTGCGGTTCGCGGCTTTGCGGTTCGCGGCTTTGCGCTGGTGTCGTTCCAGGCCAGCCCCTTCGGGGCGGTGGCGGTTGGGGGTGCCTCGCTAGGACGGTGGCGGTCTGACGGTTTCGTTGTTGCTTGTCGCGCAGTTCCCCGCGCCCCTGGGTGGGACGGGTGACGTCAGCCGTCGTCCCTTCCAGCCCCAACCCCCCAAGCCCGCCCTACCCCGTCATCGCCTCCGCCAGCGCCGCCACCAGTTGCACCATGCCGCCGGGGCCGTCCACCACCAGGTCGGATCGTTCGGCGATGTCGGTGGTTTCGGTGCTGCCGCTGCACACCAGGAGTCCGGGGATCCCGTCGGAGCGCAGCTTGTCGACCGCGGCGAAGGCGGGCAGGTCGCCCAGGTCGTCGCCGCCGTACAGCACCGACGTGCCGCCGACCTCCCGTACGTACCTGGTCAGGGCCACGCCCTTGTCCATCCCGGGCGGGCGCAGTTCGAGCACGAAGCGGCCGGGCTCGACGGCCAGCCGGTGCCGGGCGGCGAGGCCGCCGAGCGGCTCGCGCAGGGCCTCGAACGCGGCCTGCGGATCGGCGGCGCGCCGGGTGTGCACGGCGACCGCGAAGCCCTTGTCCTCGATCCAGGCGCCGCCTGCCGCATGACGCTCCAGCAGGTCCGGCAGCTCGGCGCGGACCGCGGTGACGCCGGGGTGCGGGTCGGGGGCGGTGAGGGTGTTGGTGGCGGCGTCCCAGCGTTCGGCGCCGTAGTGCCCGAGGACGACGAGGTGTTCGAGGCCGGCGACACCGGCGAAGGAGCCGTGCTCCACGGCGGTCAGCGCCGGGCGGCCGGTGATGATCGCGACGGAGCGCACCCGGGGCGCCAGCGCGGCGAGCGCCGGCACGGCGCCGGGGTGGGCGCGAGCCTGCCCGGGGTCGGCCACGATCGGGGCGAGGGTGCCGTCGAAGTCGAATGCGATCACGGCGCGTGCCGGGTCGGCCAGCAGGGCGGCGAGCCCGCTCCGGCCGGCCTCGGTGGCGGGCTCCGGCACGGCGGGCGCGGAGCCCGCAGAGGCTGCCGGGTCTGCCGGGTCTGCTGAGTCCGTCGAGTCCGTCGAGTCCGTGGTGCCGGCGGGGTACTGATCGCCGGTCACTCCGTGCCGGCCCTGGCCCTGGCGGGGGTGGCTGCTGCCCATGGGCCCGACTGTAGTCAGCGGTCGGCCACGTCACCGTGGCGAAGCGCCGAAAGCAGCCACCCTCGGACCGGCGCGTGCGCCGGCGGCTCCCGCGCGGCCGGCGAAGTGGCCCTGGTGTCGCGCGCCGAGCCGGGACGCACCGGAAGCGCGCAGCGTGCGGCGACCGTCCCCCCGTCACCGGGGAGGCGGTGCCCCTCACCGGCCTCCCACCGCCTCCCACCAGCCTGTCATCGTCCTGTCACCGGTCTCGTTGAACTCCCGGCGAACACTCCGTGAGGCCTTGGCCACCATGACCCCGAACGGCCCCGGGGACTCGTACATTTGTCCCTTACTTCCGTCGGGGCTCGCCCGGCCCGCCCCGCGCGGGGGTGATGTTGGCCGGTTCACGGTCCGCGGGGGGATGCAATGGGGTGGCTGGAGAGCCTGCTTGCGCCGGAGAACTTTCTGGCGCTGCTCGGTGTCGTCGTCACGGTCGGCGTGCTGTCGTACGAGCGGCTCATCCCGGGCCGCAAGCGCATCGGCTTCCGCGTCCAGATGGACACGGTGATAGACGACGGTGACCATCACGACCAGCACGGCGACCAGGACGACGGGCCGCTGTACCAGCGGCTGTCCCTGCTGGAGGACGCCCCGGACCTCGCCGGCGCCTCGCTCGTGCTGCTCAGGATCGAGAACGACGGCTTCCGCAGCATCGACGCCGACGACTACATCACCGCCCCGGAGCACAGCCACGGCCTCACCGTCACCTTCCCCGGTCGCACGGTCCGCGACGTGGCGGTCACCGAGCCCAGCCACCCGACCCTGCTGCGCTATCTGCCGCGCGTCGGCACCCTGGAGCGTCCGGGCCTGCACTGGTCGGGTCCGGAGATCTCGCTACCGCGGGTCCCGCTGAACCGCGGCGACCACTTCAAGCTGCTGGTCCTGCTGACCGGCCCCGGCGGCGGCAGGGAACCGCAGGTCGTCGGCCGGGTCAGGGAGGGCAGGATCCGCAACAACGAGAGGTTCCGCCGGCCGAACAACCGCATGCTCGGCCTCATCGCCGGCCTCTGCCTGCTCGTGGTGGCCCAGCCCTTCGCGTTCCAGATCCTCCGGGACCAGCCGCTGCCCGGGGGCTGCGCGCGCGGCGACCTCACCGTCGTCGGCTCGACGGCGTTCCAGCCGGTGATGCGCGACCTGGACAACGCGTACCGGACGAAGTGCCGGCAGGCCCCGCACATCAGCGTCGAGGCCACGGGCAGCGGGGCGGGCATCAGCCGGCTGCTGGACGAGGGGGCGGCGTCGAAGGGCAGGTTCGCCCCGTACCTCGCGCTGTCGGACGGTCCCGCGCAGACCGGCGGTGCCGGGTTGAAGGAGCACCTGGTCGCGGTCTCCGTCTTCACGCTCGTCGTCAACACCGACGTGCCGGTCTCCAGCCTCCCGCTCAGGGACCTCCAGCGGCTCTACACGGGCGAGGTCACCGACTGGAGCCGGCTGCACCCGGCCCCGTCCGGCCGAGCGGGGCCCGATCTCCAGGTCACGCTGGTGGGCCGGGACTACGCCTCCGGCACCCGCAACGTCTTCGAGAACCGCCTCCTGGGCGGCAACACCGAGCCCTCCCCCACCTCCAGCGCCGACGACTGCGCCAGGCGCACCAAGCGGTTCAACCACACCGACATCACCCGCTGCGAGCAGAGCAGCACCGACAAGCTGCTCAGGACCGTGGCCGCCACCCCCGGCGCCATCGGCTACGCGGAGCTGAACAACGCCAGGCAGTACGCCCGGCTGGGTCATCTGAAACTGCTCGGCCTGGACGGTGAGACCGCCTCCGTACCGTCGGTCAGGGAGCGCGCCTACCCGTTCTGGGAACCGGAGTACGCCTACACCTTCGGCGCTCCCCCGGACAACTCCCTCACGTCCGACTTCCTCGACTACCTGGCGAGCGACACCGGCCAGAACGTCATGGAGCGCCACGGCCACGTGCCCTGCGCGGCCCCGGAGAACCAGCAGGTGTGCCAGGAGGCCGGCCGGGACCGGTGAGTGCGCCGGCCGGCCAAAGCCGAGGGTGCGCCCCCGCCGCCGGACGCCGCCACCGGCCCGTCGGCGGCCCTCCCGTCAGCGTTCGGCGCGGCGTGCCTCGCGGACCCGGCGCAGGCGGTTGACCGTGACCGGGTCGTGGGCGAGGGCGCGTGGGTCGTCGAGCAGGGCGTTGAGGAGCTGGTAGTAGCGGACGGGGGCGAGGCCGAGCCGTTCCCGGATGGCGCGTTCCTTCGCGCCGGGCCCGGACCAGCTGCGTCGTTCCAGCGCGAGCACGGCACGGTGCGTCGCCGTCAGGCCACCCGCGTCGCCGCCGTCGTCCACGTCCATACACCGACCGTACCCCCGCCGTACGACATCCCGGTGCGCACCGAAAAAAGGGGGCTGGGCTGTGCCGAATGTGCGGCCCCGCGCCCCTTATTGGCGCCTTCGGCGCCACAGTCACGCCCCGTCCGCCTCCCTCGCGGCGCGCTGCAACGCGCCGAGCACCGCTGCCGGGCTGCCGCCCGGCGCCACCGCCTGGCCGATGCGTTGCTTGATGTCGGCGCTGACCCGCGCCCACGAGGTCTTGCCCACCGGGTACAGCTCCGCTTCGGGCAGCTCGTCGAGGAACGGGGCGAGGCGGCGGGAGGACCGCTCGGCGGACATCTTCTGGGAAGCGGACGTGGTGACCGGCAGCAGGTCGTACTCGTGGCAGAAGGAGAGCACGTTGGCGTCCTGGTAGACGTAGTCCAGGAAGGTGCGCACTTCCTCGCGGTGCCCGCCCTGCCTGAACGCCATCATCCAGTCGGCGACGCCCAGCGTGGGCCTGAGCCCGCCGCCGAGGGCGGGCAGCGGTGCCATGCCGAACTTCACGCCCTTGTCGGCGGCGATCTTCATCAGGGTGGGGTGGCCGTTGAGCATGCCGACCTCCCCGCGGGCGAAGGCGGCGAAGGCCTGGGCGCGGTCGAGCCGGGCGGGCGGCGTGGGCCCCGTCAGGCCCGGCCCGACCAGCTCGTTCTTCAACCAGGTGAACGTGGCCACGTTCGGCTTGGAGTCGATGGTGAACGAGCCGGCGTCGTTGACGTAGTTGTCGCCGCCGCCGAGCAGCCACATCATGGCCTCCGCCTGCGCCTCCTCGGGCCCGAGCGGCAGTGCGAACGGGGTCTTCACGCCGGCCGCCCGGAGGAGCTCCGCATCGTTGCGCAGTTCCTGCCAGCTCCGCGGCGCCCGCGCGATGCCCGCCTTGGCGAACAGGGTCCGGTTGTAGAACAGCAGCCGCGCGGAGGCGACGAAGGGCAGGCCGTACTGCCGGTGCCGCACATCGCCGGCCTGGCGCAGGGTCGCGAGGAGGCTCGCCTCGACGGAGATGGAGAGCACGTCGTCGGCGGGGTAGAGCAGGTCCTGGGCGGCGTAGTCGGCGTAGGTGCCGATCTGCGCGATGTCGGGGGCGTCGCCGCGGTGGACCAGGTCCCTGACCTTCCGGTCCACCTCGTTCCAGGAGTAGACGCTGACCTGGACCCGGATGCCGGGGTGGGCCGCCTCGAACCTGCCGACGAGGGCCGCCCAGTACTTCCTGGAGCTGTTCGCCGCGGAGTCGCCGTAGTCGGCGGCCACCAGACGGAGGATGACGACCCCGTCGCCGTCAGTGCAACCGGCCAGCGACAGGGTCATTCCCAGGATCGTCGCCAGCGCGGCCAGCATGGCGGTCAGCATCACCCGCGGACCCCGTGGACGCGCCCCCACCAGCACCTTCGCCATCTCGCACCCCTCCCCGCACCGCGGCCTTCCGCCACGTCCGCCGGCCACTTCCGTCGCTTCCGCTCTCCTCGCGTCCGCAGGCTCCCGCGCCCGACCAAGGTAAGGTCTATACCTGTAAAGGTCCATACCAAATATGGGATGCTGTCCGTGGCGGCGTAGCCGAGCGGGAAGTGGCGCCACCCAGTGGGCGAGTGGACTAGACCTCTCATAGGTAAGCGCGCGAAACTGTTCCCGTGGAACATGTCATCGCCCTGGACGTGGGCGGCACCGGAATGAAGGCCGCCCTGGTCGGGCCGGACGGCGCGCTGCTGTACGAGACCCGACGGGCGACCGGCCGCGAGCGCGGCGCCGACGCCGTCGTCGCCGCCGTGCTGGACCTCGCCGTGGAGCTGCGCGCCCAGGGCGAGGCACGGTTCGGCGCACCCGCCGCTGCGCTCGGTGCCGCGGTGCCCGGCATCGTCGACGCAGAGCGCGGCATCGCCGTCTACTCGGCCAACCTGAACTGGGCACACGTCCCCCTGCGCGACCTGCTGAGCGAGCGGCTGGGCGGCACACCGGTCGCGCTCGGCCACGACGTACGCACCGGCGGGCTCGCCGAAGGGCGGATCGGCGCGGGGCGGGGCGCCGACCGGTTCCTCTTCGTGGCGCTGGGCACCGGGATCGCCGGCGCCATCGGCATCGACGGCACCATCGAGCCAGGCGCCCATGGTTCGGCGGGCGAGATCGGCCATGTCGTGGTGCGCCCCGACGGGCCGGCCTGCGACTGCGGTCAGCGCGGCTGCCTGGAGCGGCTGGCGTCCGCGGCCGCGGTGAGCAGGGCCTGGGCGGCGGCCTGCGGCGAGCCGGACGCGGACGCCGCCGGCTGCGCCAAGGCCGTCGCCGCGGGTGACCCGCGCGCGAGCGAGGTCTGGCAGCAGGCGGTGGACGCACTCGCCGACGGCCTGGTGGGCGCGCTCACCCTGCTCGACCCGGGCACCCTGATCATCGGCGGCGGGCTCGCCGAGGCCGGGGACCTGCTGTTCGCGCCGCTACGGGCGGCCGTCGAACGCCGTGTCACCTTCCAGAGCGTGCCGGAGATCGTGCCCGCGGCCCTCGGCGACACCGCCGGATGCCAGGGCGCCGGCCTGCTCGCCTGGGATCTGCTGGCGGCGCGCCGGCAGGGCGCTGCGCGTCCCGACCCGACGGCGGACACGATCCGTGCGCCGGGCGTCGCTCCCCACGACCGGGCGGCGCCCGACGCGCCCGCCGTCCCCCGCGGCTCCGCCGCTCCCGCCCCCCATGACCCCACGGAGGTAACCGCCGATGGCCGCACGAAGTAGGCAGGTGCTCACCCGCGCCAAGGTGGTGCTGCCCGAGGGAGTCGTCGACGACGGCCAGGTGGTCGTCGAGGACACCCGGATCACCTACGCGGGCGCCGCCCCGGCCGGCCAGGGCCACGACGGCCACGGCGCCGGGGCGGATGCCGGCGGCGCCCCGGACGCCCTGGACCTGTCCGGGCACTGGCTGGTCCCCGGCTTCGTGGACATCCACAACCACGGTGGCGGCGGTGCCTCCTTCAGCAACGGCCCGGTGGCCGACGTGCTCACCGGCATCCGCACCCACCGGCTGCACGGCACCACCACCCTGGTCGCCTCCACCGTCACCGCCGGCACGGACACGCTGGTGGAGCGTGCCGGGCTGCTGTCCGAGCTGGCCGAGCAGGGCGAGATCGCGGGCATCCACTTCGAGGGCCCGTTCATCTCGCCGTGCCGCAAGGGCGCCCACGCGGAGGCGCTGCTGCGCGACCCCGACCCGTCCGAGGTGCGCAAGCTGCTGGACGCCGCGCGCGGCCAGGCCCGCATGCTCACCCTCGCACCCGAGCTGCCCGGCGGCCTCGCCTCCGTGCGGCTGCTCGTGGAGCACGGCGTCATCGCGGCCGTGGGACACACCGACTCGACGTACGAGCAGACGGTGGCGGCGATCGACGCGGGCGCCACGGTGGCCACGCACCTGTACAACGCGATGCCGACGCTGGGGCACCGCGCACCCGGCCCGATCGCGGCCCTGCTCCAGGACGAGCGGGTCACGGTCGAGCTGATCAACGACGGTACCCATCTGCACCCGGCCGCCCTGCGCCTGGCGTTCCAGCACGCGGGGGCCGCCCGGGTCGCGTTCATCACCGACGCGATGGACGCGGCGGGGTTCGGCGACGGCACGTACCAGCTGGGGCCGATGGAGGTGGAGGTGCGGGACGGGGTGGCACGGCTCGTCGAGGGCGGCTCGATCGCGGGCTCCACGCTCACGCTGGACCGGGCCTTCCAGCGCGCCGTGACGCTCGACCGGCTGCCCGTGCCGGACGTCGTGCGCGCCCTGTCCGAGACCCCCGCCAGGCTCCTCGGCCAGTACGACCGGGTGGGTTCGCTGGAGGCCGGAAAGGACGCGGACGTCGTGGTCCTCGACCCCGCATTCGGCCTCGCCGGTGTGCTGCGCAAGGGCGAGTGGCTGGTGCCGCCCCCCTCGCCGGCACGCTGACACGGGGTCAGACCCGTCGGCCACGCACCCTGTGCCTACCGCGCGCTCTTTGGCATGATCAGGATCGCACAGCGGTCGAACGATCTACTGCACGGCAGGCGAATTCCTCGGGGGAGGTCCGGTGATCCTCACGGTCACGCTCAACGCCGCTCTCGACGTCACGTACCAGATCCGGGCGCTCCGCCCGGGCGCGACGCACCGGATCAGCGAGGTGTCCGAACGGCCCGGCGGCAAGGGTCTGAACGTCGCCCGGGTGCTGGCGGCGCTGGGTCACGACGTGACGGTCACCGGCTTCGCCGGCGGCACCACCGGAAGCACGGTGCGCGACCGGCTGGCCACCATGACCGGCACCGCGGCCGACGCGCCCGACGGCTCCGGTGCGCCGCGCGGGCCGGGCGGGTCCGACGGGTCGCACGCCGCCGGTGCGGCGACACCCGGCAGCGGGCCCGTCCGGGTGCATGACGCCCTCGTGCCGGTCGCCGGGACCACCCGGCGCACGGTGGCCCTGGTGGACACCGGCAGCGGTGAGACGACGCAGTTGAACGAGCCGGGGCCGGCCATCTCCCCCGAGGAGTGGCATGCCTTCACCGCCCGGTACGAGGAGTTGCTGGGCGCCTCGTCGGCGGTCGCGCTGTGCGGGAGCCTGCCGCCGGGCGTGCCGGTCGGCGCGTACGCCCGGCTGGTGCGGGCCGCGCACGCCGCGTCCGTGCCGGTACTGCTGGACACCAGTGGTGAGCCGCTGCGCCGCGGCCTGGCCGCCCGCCCGGACATCATCAAGCCGAACGCGGACGAGCTGGCCGAGCTGACCGGTTCCCACGAGCCGGTGCAGGCCTCGCGTGACGCCCGCCGCCGCGGTGCGCACGCGGTCGTGGCCTCGCTGGGCGCGCGCGGCATGCTCGCGGTGACCCCGGAGGGCCGCTGGCGGGTCGCACCGCCGGCGGGGGTGCGGGGCGAGCGGGTGCGCGGCAACACCACGGGTGCCGGCGACTCGGCCGTAGCCGGTCTGCTGTCCGGTCTCGTCGAGGGCCTACCGTGGCCGAAACGCCTGGTCAGAGCCGCTGCTCTGGCTACGTCGACGGTCCTGGCGGCCACAGCGGGCGAGTTCGACCGCAGGGCGTACCGGGAGCTGCTGGGACGTATCGAGGTCGTCGAGACGACTGTGTGAGTCCGCGACGACCTTCATGAGTCCGCGGGGCGGCACGGGGGCGGCACGGACACCGCCTGGTTCCCGGGCGCTAGGACTTCTTCCAGCCCTTCTCCAGCCACACCCGGTCGAGGTTGACGTCGCACTGGTTGCCCTGTTCGCAGGAGATGCGGAGGGTGTTGCTGCCCTTCACCAGCTCGACGTACGCGTAGGACTCGGTCCAGCCCTTCTCCCAGTCGCCTTCCTTGGCGTCCGCCCAGTTCTTGAGGCTGAGTGGGGTGGTCTGGGGTGTGCCGTTGACCGCGAGGGTCATGGTGGCGTCCTTGCCGGGGACGCCGTAGCCGAGGTCGAGGGTGTACTTGCCGGACTTGGGGATGTCGTCCACGGTCCAGGTCGCGGAGGCGCCGGGTTGGTTGAGGCCGGCCACGTAGAGGCCGCCTTCGGCCTGTGCGCCCTTGACGTCGGACGCGGTGTAGCTGCCGCCTTCCAGCTTCAGGGCGTTGGCGTCGGACTTGGGGAGCTCGGCGGGGCCCTTGCCCTGGTTCGAGGGGGTCCGGCTGGGTTTGTCGGTGGCGGTGGCCTGGGAGGTGGCGCCGGCGTCGGAACCGTCCTTGCCGTCGTCGGGGCCGTTCAGCACGGCCACTCCGATGCCGACGACGACCGCAGCGACCACCGCGATGGCCCCGATCAGCAGCCCTTTGGTGTTGGGGCCGCGACCCCGGCCGCCGCCCTCGCCGTATCCCGGCGGTGGACCCGGCCGGTGGCCCTGGCCGCCGGGGAGGGTCTCCGGGGCCTGGTAGTGGGCGCTGGGCTGGTCGTAGCCCTGGGACGGGACCTGCTGGAAGGCGGCGGTCTGGCCCTGGCCGCCGGGCTGTTGGCCCGGGGCGCCCGGGCGGCCCTGCGCCGGCGGATATCCGTAGCCGCCGCGCCCGCCGCCCTGCTGCCCGTACTGGCGCTCGCCGACCGTCCTGACCTGGTTGTACGAGGTCCGCGGGCCGGAGCGGGGGCCCGGGTAACCGTAGCCGCCGCCTCCGCTGGGCGGGGTGGCCCCGGATGCCTGGCCGTCGGCATAGAGATAGCCGAACGGGTCGTCGTCCTCGGGCGTGCTCGCGCCGTCGTTGCCGGGCGTCATTCCCTTGGTCACTCCTTGGCACGGGGTCTGCGGTCCGCACAGCGGCTCTGTGCTTCGTCTGCACAGTCGCTCTGTGCTTCGTCCTCGGAACTGCCGAGCCTACCCGCATCCGCCGCCCATCAAGGCCGCCGGATCTGGCCCGAAAGTCCTTGCTTCCATCCTGACCTGCGGTTATCCAGCCCGTCTGTGCTGTTTCGCACGCGAACGCTTTTCGATGTACATCCGTTGGTCAGCTGATTTCAACACTTCGTCCGCTGACATGCCGCAGTGTGCCCATCCGATGCCGAAGCTGGCGCCGACCCGCACCGCTCTGCCGTCCACCCGGATCGGGGGGATGATCGCGTTGCGCAGGCGGACGGCGAGGTCCTGGGCGTCGGCGCGGCCGAGGCCGTCGGCGAGTACCACGAACTCGTCGCCGCCGAGTCGGGCGACGGTGTCGCCGTCGCGTACGCCGCTGGTCAGGCGGCGGGCGACCTCGATGAGGACGGCGTCACCGGTGTGGTGGCCGAAGCGGTCGTTGATCGACTTGAAGCCGTCCAGGTCGCAGAAGAGGACGGCGAGGCCCTTGGTGCCGTCGTCGGCCTCCTCGTCGCCCTCGGTCGGGGCGATGGTGTGCACATGGTGGTCGTAGGCGCTGCCGCCCGGGTCGACGACGGACACCGGCTCGTCGGCGTCGTAGGGCAGTCCGGCGAGCGTGCCGCCGTAGGCGGCGTCGACGGCGTCTATGTCGGTCAGCGGGCGGCTCTGGGGCCGCGAGCAGAGCCGGGCGGCGAGCCGGGAGCGCAGCTCCGCCGAGTTGGGCAGGCCGGTGAGGGAGTCGTGGGAGGCGCGGTGCGCCAGCTGGAGCTCGCGGCGCTTGCGTTCCTCGATGTCCTCGACGTGGGTGAGCAGGAAGCGGGGTCCGTCGGTGGCGTCGGCGACGACGGAGTTGCGCAACGAGACCCACATGAAGCTGCCGTCGCGGCGGGCCAGGCGGAGCTCGGCGCGGCCGCCTTCGGCCGAGGTACGCAGCAGGGTGCCGATGTCCTCGGGGTGGACGAGGTCGGAGAACGAGTAGCGGCGCATCATGGACGCCGGGCGGGCCAGCAGGCGGCACAGCGCGTCGTTGGCCCGCAGGATGCGGCCGTGCTGGTCGCCGCCCATCTCGGCGATCGCCATGCCGGAGGGGGCGTACTCGAAGGCCTGCCGGAAGGACTCCTCGCTGGCGCGCAGGGCCTGCTGCTCGCGCTCCAGGCGGACCAGGGCGCGCTGCATGTTGGCGCGCAGCCGGGCGTTGCTGATCGCGATGGCGGCCTGGAAGGCGTACATCTGGAGCGCTTCACGCCCCCAGGGGCCCGGGCGGCGGCCGTTGCGCGGGCGGTCGACGGAGATCACGCCCAGCAGCTCGCCGCCGGAGGTGCCGGGGGCCGAGCCGGGGGCGCCCGGCGCGAAGAGGGGCGCGAAGAGGCGGTCGGCGGGGTGCCACTCGTCCTCGAAGCGGGGCTCGGGGCCGTCCGTGTACCACTGGGGCACGTCGTCGTTCTCGAGGATCCAGCTCTCGGTGTGCGGGATGAACCGCAGGGCGCCCCAGGCCTCGCCCATGGACAGCCGGCGCTCCCAGCCGAGCCGGGAGCCGACCCGGCCGGTCATCAGGGCCTCGGCGGCGGAGTCTCCGGCGAGCGCGGCGACGACCAGGTCACCGTCGGGTCGGACGAGGTTGATCCAGGCCAGGTCGTAGCCGAGACCGGTCACCACGCCGTCGGCGACGGTCTGGAGGGTGTCGGCGAGGCTGCGGGCGGTGTTCATGTCAGCCATGACCTGGTGCAACTGCCGCAGGGTCGTCAGGCGGACGTACGGCTCGGATTCCGTATCCATGTCGCCCTCCCCGACTCTCGACAGCTACTCCGGATAGGTCAGCCTGTGTCATCGGCGTACGTGCGGCGGGCGGCGCGAGTGCCCGCGCTCTCCGGGCCCTGCCCGACAACACACGGTCTGCGAAGCCCCCAGCCTACGTATCGCAGCATCCCCGTCACTGAATCACAGCGAGCTGCTCACTCGGTACACAGGGTCAACAAAAAAGGGCCCGTGTGACTCAAGTCACAGCAGAATGTGAAGGGTTGCCGGCGTTTCTCGCGATTGCACCGTGTGTTTCCTGAACGCAAATCGGAGCGCGGGTCGGGGTGGCGTATGCAGCGGGGCGCGGCTGTGGAGCGGGCATGCGGGGGCGGGCGCGGGGGGCTGCGCGGGTGAGTTCGGGGGCTGGGGTGAGCGCCGAGGGTGTTCGGATGTTGGGGTGTGGGGGGCGGTTCGGGACGCGAGGGGGCGACTCCGGGTGCGGGCGGCGGCTCGGGACGTGGGTGGCAGCTGGGGACGGTGGGGCTCCTGGGAGCTGGTGGGAGCGGCCGTGACGGGAGCGGGTGGTGGCGGTCCGGTATGGGGACGAGGACGGGGGGCGTCGGGCGCGGGAACGAGGACGGGTGGCGTCGGGCAGGGGACTTAGGACTCGGTTCGGGCGGTGGTCCGATGCGGGGGCGCCGGGGGCGCGGTTAGCGTGACGAGGTGCCGAACGTGCCAGCGAGTCAGGAATCCGCGTCACCCCCGCCGCACCCGGCCCGCCCGGGCGGGCATGCTGAGGGAGTGAGCAACGACGAGTTCCGTGCCGCCATGTCGCGGCTCGCCGCCGGTGTGGTGCTGGTCACCGCGCAGGAGCCGCCCCTCGATCCGGAGGGGCCCGGCGGCGAGGACGCCGGCATGACGGCGACGGCCTTCATGTCCCTCTCGCTCGACCCGCCCCTGGTCCTGCTCAGCGTGCGCGCCGGCTCCCGCATGGACGACGTGCTGACCGAGCAGCCCCTGTGGGCGGTCTCCGTGCTCGCCGAGAACCAGCGGCACATCGCGGACCGGTTCGCCATGAAGGGCCGTGTCAGCGATCGGCTGCTCTTCCGGGACCTGGCGTGCGCACGCGGCGAGATCTCCGGCGCGCCCCTCCTGGACGGGACGCTGGCCACGCTGGAGTGCCGCACGGAGCAGCGCGTCACGGCCGGCGACCATGTGCTGCTCATCGCCCAGGTCCTCACCACGGCGCTACCGGCAGCGGATCCGGCGCCGTTGGCGTATTTCCGTGGCCGGTACCGGGGATTGACCTAAGACCCTGACCGGGTGGGGTCAGTCCCAGCGGCCGGAGCGACCGCGCTTGGTCTCCGCGCGCTGCTTCTTCTCGCGCAGCCGCCGCTCGTTGATCGAGCGGGGCATGCGGGTCGCCTTGCGGGGCCGCGGCGGCGGCGCCGTCGCCTCGGCCAGCAGGGCGGCGAGGCGGACGGCCGCCGTCTCGCGGTTGCGCCACTGGGAGCGGTGCTCGGAGGCCCGTACCGCGATCACGCCGTCGACCAGGCGGCCGGCGAGCCGCTGCAACGCGCGGTCCTTCCAGACCGGCGGCAACGCCTGCGTGCCCGCCAGGTCGAAGCGGAGCTCCACCTGGGAGTCGCTGGTGTTCACGTGCTGCCCGCCCGGCCCCGACGACCTGGAGAAACGCCACATGAGCTCGGCCTCGGGCAACGAGACGGAGCCGCGGATGACATACGGACCGGACATGACAGCCATGCTCCCTCGCACGGCGCCCCGCGTCATCCGGATTTCCCCCACTGCTTCCCCAGCGCTTCCCCCGCCGCTTCCGCCACGGATCCTCCCGTCGTCCTCCCGCCGCCTTCCGTGCGCCGATGACCATCCGTCCCCGTGGCCCCTCCCATCACTTCTCGAAGACATGTACGGAAGCAGAAAGGTTTGGCAAAGAAAGTAAAAGCGCTGGGAACCCTGCGGGCTGCGAACGGCGTTCCTAGGGATGACAGGGATGACGTAGCGTCGTCCTCACCACGGGGACGGTCAGCGGCCAAGTGGCAGGCAGGCGACGCGGCGCGACACGGGCGCATCTGACGGCGCGTGTGACGCGCTCACGCGTGGCGTACCGACGTCACGCACCCACCGGATCGCCACCCACCACCCATCCATCCGACTCCATGCATCCGACGCAGAAGGGACTTCCCGAAATGGCTGTAAGCCTGTCCAAAGGCGGCAACGTCTCGCTCACCAAGGAGGCACCGGGCCTGACCGCCGTCACGGTGGGCCTCGGCTGGGACGTCCGCACCACCACCGGAACCGACTTCGACCTCGACGCCTCCGCGATCGCGGTGAACACGCAGGGCAAGGTCTACTCGGACGGCCACTTCGTCTTCTTCAACAACAAGCAGACCCCCGACCAGACCATCGTCCACACCGGTGACAACCGCACCGGCGAGGGCGCGGGCGACGACGAGGCGATCAACGTCAACCTCGCCGGCCTGCCCGCCGACGTGGACAAGGTCGTCTTCCCCGTCTCCATCTACGACGCCGAGAACCGCGGCCAGAACTTCGGCCAGGTCCGCAACGCCTACATCCGCATCGTCAACCAGGCCGGCGGTTCCGAGATCGCCCGCTACGACCTGAGCGAGGACGCCGCCACCGAGACCGCCATGGTCTTCGGCGAGCTGTACCGCAACGGCGCGGAGTGGAAGTTCCGCGCCGTGGGCCAGGGTTACGCCTCCGGCCTGGTCGGCATCGCCCAGGACTTCGGCGTCAACGTCTGACGGCCGCCAACCGCCGGCCACGCGGTCGGCCGGCGTTCTTCCCGGCTCCGGGTGCCCTCCGGTCTCGTACCGGCGGGCACCCGGTGACCGGCCGAACCACGCTCGCGCGCGCATGCACCGCCGCGCATGCACCGAAGCGTAGGTGCGGCCCGTAGGTGCGGCCACCGCCCGTGACACCATCGGCGCGTGCTCGACATCGGCTACGCGCTCTCCACCCGTTTCCCGGACCCTCCGGCCGCCGACTACCGGCGCGCGGACAACCGCGCACTGCGCTACGACCTGTTCTGCGGGGATGTCTACCTCGCCGACACCGTGGCCGACCGGGAGTTGTCCACAGCCTGGGGATGGGTGCCGGTGCTGGACTTCGCGTGGGCGCTGTGCGACATCGTCGAGCGATTGGACCGTGATCCGCGCGGCAGCCGGGCCGCCGGCCCCTACCGTGCCGAGCTGGACTTCACCGAATCCACGGAGCTGATGCGCTTCGAGCGGCGCTTCGGATTCGTCGACATCCGGGCCGACTGGTCACCGGCCGGGGAGCCCCCGCTCACTTTCTCTCACACCGAACTGCGCCGAGAATCCCGGGACTTCCTGCACGATCTGCTCGCCGACCTCGTAGACCTGCACGAGGACCTCGGCGAGAACCCCGCCGTCTGGCAACTCCAGGCCCGCTTCCCCCGGGTGTGAGGCGCCCGGGACACCCCTTGCCCGCGCCCCCGCGGCACGGCCTGCCGCCGCCTACCCCTCCACCACCCGCACCCCGATCTGCGCCGCCAGCGCCGGGGCGAGGTCGAGCAGTTGGGTGGGACTGATCACGGCTCCGGCGAGCCGGTCGATGCCCCGGGCGATGTCGAGGAGGGCGGCGCCCCGCAGGTCCACGTCGGCCATCGTGGCGGCGGTGAAGTCGGCGCCCTTCAGGGTGCAGTCCCGGAACTCGACTCGCTCGAGACGGGCCCCGCCGAAGTCCGGCTCCACCAGGACGCAGCCCTCGAAGACCACGTCCCGCAACCGCGCGGCCCGCAGATTCGGGTAGTCGATCTTGCCGCCGCGTACCACCACACGTTCCAGCATCGCGCCGTGCAGCTGCACCCCGCCCAGCCGGGCCTCCAGCAGCTCGACGTCCCGCAGCGTGGCCTCCGCCAGATCCGTGCCGACGCCCCGGGGCGCGGTCAGCCGGGAGTCGAGCAGCCGGGCGTGGGTGAGCCGGAGCCCGTCCAGAGCGCAGTCCGCCAGGGCGCAGTCCAGAAACCGCGCGCCGCCCGCGTCCTGCTCGGCGAGGTCCAAGCCGTCGAACGTCACGCCGTCGTAGTCACCGTCCGGCTCCAGGCCCCGTCCAGTCCACGGAACCAGCGGCGGCAACCGCAGCTCCGGCCGCCGCGCCGCCTTCACCTTCGCCGCACCGGCCGCCTTCGCCCCGCCGGACGCCCTTGCCGCACCGGACGTCCTTGCCTCACCAGCCGTCTTCGCCATCCCTCACGCCTTTCGCTCGTCACCGCATCCCGGGCCCGCCCCCTGGCCCCTGCCCCAGGCCCCCGGCTCCTCCCCACGCCGCATGCTGTCCCGCCCCATGCTGCCCCTCGCCACTGACAACCCGGCCACCGGCAACCCGGCCACTGACGCCCCGGCCACTGACGACCTGACCCAGTCACGTCACGCGGGCCCAGCGGAACGCACCCGGAATGTGCGCACCTGCAAAGGAACGTCGGGCGCTTCGTGCGTGTCGCGATTGCGACCGTCCCCGAGTCCGTGTTGTCCTGGTGAGGTGACTTTCACCCGATCAGGTGAGGGGGACGAGTCCGCTCAGGAACCGGATCCGCATCGCTGGTGGGCGCTGGTCGTCATCGCGCTGGCACAGCTCATGGTCGTCCTCGACGCGACGGTCGTGACCATCGCACTGCCGTCCGCACAGCGTGCCCTGCACATCTCCGCCGGCAACCGGCAGTGAGTCATCACCGCCTACACCCTGGCTTTCGGCGGCCTGCTGCTGCTCGGCGGACGGATCGCGGACTACGTGGGCCGCAAGCGCACCTTCGTCATCGGCCTGATCGGCTTCGCCGTCGCCTCGGGTCTCGGCGGCGCCGCGGAGTCGTCCGCCATGCTGTTCGGCGCCCGGGCCTTGCAGGGCGCCTTCGCCGCGCTGCTGGCGCCGTCCGCACTGTCACTGCTCAGCACCACCTTCACCGACCCGACGGAACGCGCCAAGGCGTTCGGCGTCTACGGCGCCCTGGCGGGCAGCGGGGCCGCGATCGGCCTGATGGCGGGCGGTCTGCTGACCGACTTCCTGAGCTGGCGTTGGTGCCTGTACGTCAACATCCCCATCGCCGCCGCAGCGGTGCTCGGGGCGTTCTCCCTGCTGCACGAGAGGCCCGGGCACGCGGAGGCCCGGCTCGACGTCCCCGGGGTGCTGCTCGGCTGCGGCGGCCTGGGCCTGCTCGTCTACGGCTTCAGCGAGGCCCAGCCACATGGCTGGACCAGCCCCTTCGTGCTGACGCTGCTGACCTTGGCGGTGCTCCTGCTGATCGCCTTCGGCGGGTGGCAGACCCGGGCGCGCCATCCGCTGCTGCCACTGCACATCATCCGCGAGCACAACCGCGCGGGCTGCCTGCTGACCATGTGCCTGGCCACCATCGGCATGTTCGGCCTGTTCCTGTTCCTGACCTTCTACCTCCAGCAGATCCTGCGGTACTCGCCACTGAAGACCGGTCTGGCCTTCCTGCCCACCACCGGCGCGATCATCGTCGGTGCCACCCAGATCTCCGCGCGACTGCTGCCGCACACCTCGCCGCGCGCCCTGATGGTGCCCGGCATGACCCTGGCCGCGGCCGGCCTGGGCATCCTCACCCAGCTCACCGTGCACGCCGAGTACCTCACCCATCTGCTGCCCGCGATGCTGCTGCTCGGCCTCGGCATGGGTC
Source organism: Streptomyces odontomachi (assembly GCF_024435355.1). GTDB lineage: Bacteria > Actinomycetota > Actinomycetes > Streptomycetales > Streptomycetaceae > Streptomyces > Streptomyces odontomachi. The sequence continues at coordinate 140,128 of NZ_JAMJWG010000023.1, read as the reverse complement.
TCACCTTCATGCCGGTGATGGCGACCGCGACCGGCGGGGTCGCACCGCAGGACTCCGGGGTGACGTCCGCGACGGTCAACACCGCGCAGCAGGTCGGCGGCTCCATCGGCACCTCGCTGCTGAACACCATCGCGACCAGCACGGCCGCCACGTACATCGCGGAGCACCTGCGGACCCCCGCGCAGCGGCCCGCCGTCGTCCGGGCCGGCACCGTGCACGGCTTCGCCACGGCGATCTGGTGGGCGGTGGCCGTCATGCTGATCGGCGCCGTGATCGCGGGGCTCATGGTCAGCGGCAGGGGCCTGCCACGGCCGGGCGGCGAGGAACGGCCGGTTGCGGAGCCGGTGCGCTGACGGCGCAGGTCACAGACGGGCTTCGAAGCGTCGGGCGAGTGACGCGTAGTCGTACTGGGGGAACAGCGCAGGAAACACCTGAAGCATTCTCCGGATGTACTTCGCCTGGTCCGAGAGTTCCCTGCCGCTCAAGGTCACGTCCGCGAACAGGAACTGCCAGCCGTAGGTGCCCTTCGTCAGCAGCAGCGCATCGAGATACTCGCAGTAATCGATGTCAAGCCTGACGAATCCGGACGGGTACGGGGGTTCCTCGACGCTGAAGAGGCCGCTGTGCCAGATCTCCAGCTCGGGCACGCCCGCCTGCATGCGCATGTACGTCTGCATCCCCGCACCCGAACGCGGTGACCTGTCGATCGGACACAACTGCCTGAGGAACTGTCGCTGAAAATCCGTGCCGGCCCCCGCCTCACCAGGATCTTCCGAGGTCAGAGCGTAGTCCAGATTTATCAGACTGAATTCACCACATATCTCCGGCGGATCCTCACGGGTTTTCCAGAAGGCTCCGACCTCGTCGAATCCCAGCGCGGACGACTTCATTTCGTCGCTGAACTCGATGCCTTCCCAGCTCTCGTCGTACTCCTCGGGAAGGATGCATTTCGGGGGTACGCCACGTTCGAGTTCACTCGTCCGGGAATCCAGTTCGCGACAGCTTTCGATCTCTCTCAGCGAGGTGATGTGCCGGCGCTCGTTCTCCGTGAACTCGGGCATGGGCTATTCGCTCGATCCCAGCCTGGTCAGCGCCTCGTCCGTCAGGCGGTAGACCGTCCACTCGTCCTGCGGGCGCGCACCGAGCGAGCGGTAGAACTGGATGGACGGCTCGTTCCAGTTCAGTACGGACCATTCGAGGCGCGGGTAGCCGCGCGCCACGCAGAGCCGGGCGAGCTCGGTGAGCAGGGCCTTTCCGTGCCCACCCCCGCGCCGCTCCGGACGTACGTACAGGTCCTCCAGGTAGATGCCCTGCACACCGCGCCAGGTGGAGAAGTTCAGGAACCACAGCGCGAAGCCGACCGCCTCGCCGGTCTCACCGTCCTCCGCGATGTGCGCGTACGCCGCCGGACGCTCCCCGAACAGCGCTTCGGTCAGCTGCTCCTCGGTGGCCTCCGCCTCGTGCAGCGCCTTCTCGTATTCGGCGAGCTCACGGATCATGGTGTGGATGACGGGTACGTCGGCCGGCGTGGCGGTTCTAATCATGCGGGCAGGCTAACTCGGCGGTCGTGGCCGTCCGCCACGCCGGGTCCCGTAAACCCCTTACATCCCCTGTATCCCTTACATTCCGTTTGCCGGGTCGTGCATCCGCTCACCTGCGCGCCCGCGCACCCGCCATCCGTGCACCCGCCATCAGCGCGTCCGCTCATCCGGCGAGCAGGCGGCGGGCGATCTCCACATGGCGTGGGGTCGGCGGCAGCTCGCGTTCGACGTCCCAGAGGCAGGTCTGGAGCACCCGCGCCAGCGTCCAGCCGCGGGCCCGGTCGCGGTCGAGACCCATCACGTCCGTCATGGCGTCGAACCGCCACACCACCTCGTCCGCCTCGAAACGGTTGTGCAGGGCCGGGAACAGCTCGAAGCCCGGGTCGCCGGCGAGCGGCTTCGGGTCGATGGCCAGCCATGGCTCACGGTCGGCGGCCAGGACGTTCTCGAAGTGCAGGTCCCAGTGGAGCAGCCGGTCGCCGCGGGCGCCGGTGCCTGGGGCGATGGCGGTGGCGGTGCCCGCAGCGGTGACGGTGTCTGTGGCGGTGGCGGCGCCGTCCGTCGGGTCGGTCAGGTCGGTCAGCACCTCGCGCTGTGCCGCCGCGCAGTCCGTGAGCACCCGGCGGGCCTCGGGATCCGCGACCTGCCGCAGCCGTGGCGAGCGCGCGTCGGCGTCACGGGCCATGTCCGCGAGCCGCCGCATGCCCGACGGTGCCGGTACGGCGGTCAGCCTGGCCAGCAGTTCCGCGATCACCAGCACGCCGGTGCGTGCGTCGACCGAGGTGAGCTGCCGGGCCGCGGTCAGGCGCTCCAGCAACATCGTGCCGGTGGCGGCATCGTGCTCCAGCAGGCGTACGGCGCCGTGACCGTCCCAGGCGCGCAGCGCGGCCGGCTCGCCGACCGTCTCGTCGTCGACCTGCTGGAGCTTCAGCACCGCCGGGGTGCCGTCCTGCCGCACCACCGGCAACACCAGCGCGCACACCCCGAACATCGAGGGCCCGTCGAGCCGGAGCCCCCACCGGTCGAGGAACGCCGCGGCACGCCCCGGCAGCGCGGCGACGAACTCCCGTCCACGGTCGCCGTGGTACCTGACCTGCGTGTCGACCAGCTCTCCTGGAACCTGCACGACGGCGTCCGGGGTCTCTGTCACGCGCTCGAGCGTATCCGCACCACGGGTACGTGGTCCGGGGACGTCCTCGGGCCACCGGCGCTCCCGCTCAGCAGGCGCCGTCGATGACGGCGGCGATCCGGTCGAGTACGTGGCGGGGTGGCGTGTAGGGCACGCGCAGATGATGGATGAGGGTGGCGTCGGCGGCGAAGCGTGGGCCTGCCGCGAGCGCGACGCGGTTCCGGCCGGCTCGTTCCACGACGGTCTCGGCGAGTGCGGTGGTCAGCCGCAGCCACAGGGCGAGTCCGCCGGGCGGGCGGGTGAAGTGCCAGCGGCCGTCGTCGGCCAGCAGTGTGCTGAGGTGGTCGCGCTGCTGCCGCAGTTCGTGCCGGCGTCGGCTGAGCACCGGTTCCAGGTCGGCGAGCAGTTCGGCGGCGATGAGCTGCTGCATCGGGGACGCCGACAAGGGCCCGGCCAGGGGATGCTGCCGGAGTTCGTGGATGAGCGAGGCAGGGGCCCGGATCCAGCCGATGCGCAGACCGCCCCAGATGGACTTGCTGGTCGAGCCGATCAGCAGCGCGCCGCGTATGCGCGGGGCCGGGTCCGGCTGGTCGCGTAGGTCGAGATCGCGCATGGTCTCGTCCACGACGAGGGTCACCCGGTGCTCGGCGGCGAGCTGGGCCACCGCTCGGCGGGTGTCCGGGGGCATCAGCGCGCCCGTCGGGTTGTGGAAGTCGGGCACCAGGTACGCGAGGTGGCCGCGCGCGGCGGTGAAGGAGTCCCGAAGGTGGTCCGGGTCCCAGCCGTCGGTGTGGACGTGGCAGCCCACCAGCCGCGTTCCGGGAGCGCGCAGCACCTGGAGCGCGTCGAAGAACGTGGGGATCTCCACCGCCGCCACGCGGGGCCGGAAGTGTGCTGCGAGCAGGGTCAGCGCGGCCCGGGCCCCGCTGGTGACAAGGATCTGCTCGGGCCGTGTCGCGGTTCCCTCGCGGCTGTACCTGGCCGCGATCGCCGTGCGCAGCTCGGCGATGCCCGGTCCTGGTTCGCCGTGCTCGGCCAGCAGGAACCCGGACCGCTCGACGGCTCGCTTCGCCGCCGCAAGGTAGAGCTCCTGCGGTGCGGCGGGCACGGCACGGCGCAGGTCGACCAGGGAGCCGGCCTCCCCGGTCGCGGAGAGCGGCGCGATCCGTTCCGCAGCGGCCGGCGGGAGCTGCACCGTGCTGGCGCTGCCGTGCCGGGTACGGACCCATCCGGCGTCACGCAGCCGGTCCAGAGCGGCCGTCACCGTGCCGCGGCTCACGCCCAGAGCCGCGGCCAGGCGACGCTCGGCAGGCAGCTCGCTCCCGGCCCGGACACGCCCGTCAAGCAGCGCTTCCCGCACCGCACGAGCCAGCGCCGAGCCGAGCGGCGCCCCGGTGTCCCGCCATGGCCCCAGGGCCTGCACCAGCTGATCTACCCCTATCCGCACTGGTCCAGTTTCCCATGATTGGACCAGGAATCGGACCGGCAGGCTCCGTACGGTCGTGACCACACGACACGAACGGTCGTGACCACACGACGCAGACGACCGAGACCACACGGCAGGAACGACCAAGACCACACGACAGGAACGACCGAGACCACACGACGCAGACGACCGAGACCAGACCAGACCACATCAACGGTCGAGACCACACCACATCAACGGTCGTGACCACACGACACGAACGCTCGACACCACACGACACGAACGGAGACGTGCCATGCACCCTCGTCTTGCCGCGGACCGCGATGGACTGCCGCACCTGCTGGAGACCGTGCAGCAGCACGCTGCCGGGGTGCTCGCCGGGCTCTGCGAACGGGAGGTCGTTCCCGCGGCGCGCTTGCCGGAACCGGACCCGTTGCCCGGGCACGGGGACGGGCTGCGGGCAGCGCTGGAGGAGTTCGCCGCTCGCTGGGAGCCGGCGCTGTCGGCGAGCGCCGGACCGCGCTATCTCGGATTCGTCACCGGCGGGGTGACGCCGGCCGCGCTGGCCGGCGACTGGATGACCGCGGCCTGGGACCAGAACTCCTTCTCGTCCCTGGACGGCGCGGGACAGCACCTGGAACGCGAGACGATCGGCTGGCTGCGGACCCTGTTCGGCCTGTCCGACCGGCAGCACGGAACCTTCGTCAGCGGCGCCACCATGTCCAACACCGTCGGCCTTGCCATCGCCCGCGAATGGCTCGGAGAGCAGCAGGGCGTCTCACCGGCCGAGCACGGAGTGGGCGCACTCGGCCCGGTACGGGTGCTCTCGGGTGCCGCGCATTCCAGCGTGCCCAAAGCGCTGGCCATGCTGGGCGTGGGACGCCAGGCCCTGGTCCGGGTGGCCACCCGCCCCGGGCGGGAAGCCGTCGACCTGACGGCGCTGGAGCAGGCCCTTGCCCGGGGTGAGGCCGACGGCCCGTGCGTCGTGGTCGCCAACGCGGGCACCGTCAACACCGTCGACTTCGACGACCTGCGCGCGATCGCCGCCCTGCGCGAGCGCTACTCCTTCTGGCTGCACGTGGACGCCGCCTTCGGCGCCTTCGCCGCCCTGTCCCCCGCTCACGCGCACCTGGTCGACGGCCTCGAACTGGCCGACTCCGTCTGCGTCGACCTGCACAAATGGCTGAACGTCCCGTACGACAGCGCCGTGCAGTTCACCCGCCGCCCCGACCTGCAAACACGCGTCTTCCAGAACGCGGCGGCCTACCTCGGCCCGCTCGGGGACACCCCCGACACGGTCCACCTCACCCCGGAGAACTCCCGCCGCCTGCGCGCCCTCGCCGCCTGGTTCACCCTGCGGGCCTACGGGCGGGACGGCCATCGCGAGATCGTGGAGAGGTGCATCGGCTGCGCACGTGCCCTGGGCGAAGCCGTCGACGACACCCCCGGCCTGCGACTCCTCGCGCCCGTCCGCCTGAACGTCGTCTGCTTCACCCTCGCCGACGACCCCACCGCCGAACGACTCGCCGCACTCGCCGAGCAGCTGGAACCCGTGGCCTTCCTGACGCCTACCGTCCTCGACGGCGTGCCCGCGCTGCGAGCCGCCTTCAGCAACTGGCAGACCACCGAGACCGACACCCGCCGGGTGGCCGCGGCGCTGCAAGCCGCGACGCACGAGATGCACACGGCGTACCAGTGGTGAGTCAACTCACCGGCGCCCGGGGCGATCGCTCCGGCCCTCCGCCGGCGGGGCGGCCCCCGCCACGGCCGGTGACCGCAGTGGGCCGCGGGCGCCGCGGCCCGGCAGGCGGGCCGAGAGCAGCAGGGCGACCGCGGGGCAGACGAAGAGCACCACGAGGACGGCACGCAGGCCGAGGTGGTCGGCGAGCACCCCGAGAGCGGGGGCGACGGTGCCGCCGACGCTGACGGCCAGCCCGAGGGTGACGCCGCTGGCGGTGCCGACGCGGTTCGGCAGGTACTCCTGACCGAGCGTGACCTGGACGCTGAACGGAACGTAGACGGCCAGGCCCAGCACGGCGGCCGCCACGTACCCCGCACCGGCGTTCGGGGCGAGCAGCAGCCCGGCGAGGCCGGGCACGACGAGTGCGTGCCCGAGCCGGACGACCGGCACCCGCCCCCACCGGTCGGCCAGCCGGCCGCCGAGCAGGGTGCCGGCGGCACCGGCGACGAAGAGGACGGTGAGCGCCGTGTTGCCCGCCGAGGCGGTGGCGCCGAGGTTTCGGGTGAAGTAGAGCGCGAGGAACGAGCTGACGCCGAAGAAGCAGATCGACCGGCAGGTGACCACGCCGGTGAGGTAGGCGAACGCGCGCCAGTCGTCGTCCGGCGCCGGCGTGGTGGTGGTCGACTTCGCCGGGGTGCGGGCAGCCGCGCCGGCCCTCCGGCGCACCACCAGCGCGGCACCGGTGAGCAGCGCGGGTATCGCCAGCAACGGGGTCCCCGACACGCCGGCGTGCGCCAGCACCGGGGTGGCGAACAACGGCCCCAGTGCAAAGCCCACGTTGCCGCCCAGCGCGAACCAGCTCATGCCCTGCGCCGACCCGCCGGCCGCGACGCGGGCGGCCCGGCTGGCCTCCGGGTGGTAGGCGGCCACGCCGAGCCCGGACAGCGCGATCGCCAGCCACGTCCACACATAGCTGCCGCTCAGGCCCGCCAGACCGATGCCGGTCCCGGCGAGCGTGACACCCACCGGCACCAACCACGTCATCCGGCGCCGGTCGATGAGCACGCCGAACAGCGGCTGGGTGATGGACGACAGCACCGTCGCCGCCAGCGTGATCCCCGAAGCGGCGGCGTACGTGTAGTGCCGCTCGGCGACCAGGAACGGGATCAGGGCCGGCACCACGCCCTGGTACAGGTCGTCCACGGCGTGCGTGAGGCTCATCGCCGCGATCGGCCGGCGCCGGCTGACGTTCCAGGCAGGAGTCATACCGCCATCCTGGGAAAGCCCGGAGGGGTTTGGTTCCGTTAAACTGCCGATGTATGTCGGAAACCCGCCACGCCCCGGCACCAGGTCACGCACCGGCACCCCGTCGCACCTCGGCACCCGGTCCGGCCCGCACGGATCAGACGGCCCGAACCGCCCGCGCGGACCGGGCGACCCGCACGGACCGAGCGACCCGCTACAGCCCCGTCGCCTCCACCGGCACCATCCACCTGGACAGCGGCGCAGGCATCGACGCGCACCGTCACGACGACCACCAGATCGTCTACGCCAGCCGTGGTGTGCTGTCGGTGACCACCGAAGCGGGGGTGTGGGTCGCGCCCGCCACCCGCGCGATCTGGGTGCCCGCCGGCACCCGGCACGAGCACCGCGCCTACGGCCGCACCGTGCTGCACACCATCGGCCTGCCCGTGACGGTCAACCCCCTGCGGGCCCGGACACCGACCGTCGTCGCCGTCGGCCCCCTGCTGCGCGAACTGCTGATCGCGTACGCCGAGGGCTCAGAGGCGGCCGGTTCCGGAGACGACGCGGGGTCCGGAGACCACGCGGGGTCCGGAGACCACGCGGGGTCCGGAGACCACGCGGGGTCCGGAAACGACGCGGGGTCCGGGTCCTGGTCCGGAGACGACGCGGGGCACGACGGCGGAGGGCACGCGGACGGCACCGGTGCCGCGCTCGCCCGGCTGCGTGCCGTGCTCCTCGACCGGCTGCGGGCCGCCCCGGAGCGCCCGCTGCACGTGCCCACCCCCGTGGACCCCCGGCTGACGAGGCTCCACGCCCTCCTCGTCGGGCAGCCCGCCACCACCGACACCCTCGACCGGCTCGCCGCCCGCATCGGCAGCAGCCCGCGCACCCTGTCCCGGCTCTGCCGTACCGAACTGGGCATGACCTTCCCGCAATGGCGCACCCAACTGCGCCTCCACCACGCCCTGCAACTGCTGGCCGACGGCACCCCGGTCGGCACCGTCGCCCACCGCTGCGGCTGGGCCGGCCCGAGCACGTTCATCGACGTCTTCCACCGCACGTTGGGCTACACCCCGGGCGGGCGGCAACGGCAGCCGTCTTAGGGCGGGCCGCCGGTGGATCCCACCTCCGAGGGTCCGAAGGCGATCCACATCGACCGTGATCCTGATCGACCGGCAGGTCGGCACAACCGACGGTTGTGCTTCCCTCAGAGGTCGGTTGTTTGATCTCGCCGTCTACTCCTCGCTTGGATGCCGGTGGTCAGCGTGTGGTTGTGCGGGTGGTTTCGGGTGGACGAGAGGTGCATGGGGTATGGCGGGCAGGCGGGTGGCGCTGGGGCGGCGGTTCGGGTGGTTGTGGGCGGCTTATGCCGTCAGCTCGTACGGCACCATGTTCGGGTTCGGCGCCTTTCCCCTGATCGCGATCCTCGTGTTGCACTCCGGGCCGACCCAGGTGGCGGCGCTGGCCGCCGCGGGACGGGCCGTGGGTGCCGTGCTGGCGGTGCCGCTCGGGCCGTGGGTGGAGTTCCGCCGCAAGCGGCCGGTCATGGTCGCGATGGACCTGGCCCGGTGCGCGGCGATGCTGAGCATCCCCGCCGCTTTCGCGCTCGGCTGGCTCACCTTCGTGCAACTGCTGGTGGTCTCCGTCGTCGTCGCCGCGGCCAACATCGCCTTCAGGGCGGCCAGCGGCGCGTTCCTGAAGACGCTCGTGCCGCCGGCCGACCTGCTCGTCGCGAACAGCCGGTTCGAGTCGACGACGTGGACCGCGACGGTGGTCGGGCCGCCGCTCGGCGGGGCCGCGATCGGCATGTTCGGGCCGGTGACGACGGTGATCGCCGATGCGGTCAGCTACCTGCTGTCGGCGCTGGGCATCCGCGCCATCGGCGGCACGGAACCCCACCCCGCACGGAACGGGGCGGCGCGGCTGCGCCCGGGCGATCTGCTCGAAGGCTGGCGCCACATCCTCGGCCACCCCGCGCTGCGTTCCCTGTTCCTCAACACGATCTCCGTCAACGGCCTGATCATGGCGAGCGAGCCGCTGCTCGCCGTACTCCTGCTGGGCCGGCTCGGGTTCGCACCCTGGCAGTACGGCCTCGCGTTCGCGGCCCCCTGCGTCGGCGGACTCGTCGGCTCCCGTCTCGCACGCCGGCTCGTGGCACGGTACGGGCAGCACAGGGTGATGCTCGTCTCAGGGGGACTGCGGGCGTGCTGGCCGCTCGGACTTGCGTTCGTCCAACCCGGAGTCCCGGGTCTCGTCCTCATCATCGCCGTCCAACTCGGCCTGGTGACCTGCATGGGCGTGTACAGCCCCGTACTGGCCACCTACCAACTCGACCACACCGCCCCCGACCGGGTCGCCCGCACCCTGTCCGCATGGTCGATCAGCAGCAACGCCAGCATCGCGGCCCTGACCGCCGCGTGGGGCGTGCTGGCCGCCGCCACCAGCCCCCGCATCGCGATCGCGGCCGCCGGGGTCCTCCTCCTCGCCACCCCGCTGCTGCTGCCCCGCCACGAGACCGCCCCCCGGAACACCACGGAGCAGGCCGCCAGCCTCACCTGACCCGGCGCCGGCAGCGCGGTGCGAGCCGGAAGCCGACTTCGCGTCAGGACCGGCCCGGTTGCCCCGTCATGCCGCTTCCCCGTCCCACAGGTCAGGGCTGTGCGCGGCGACGAGGGTGCCGATGCGGTGGACGACGTCGGCGACAGGCTGTGCGGGGAGCCGTCGGCCGTCCCGCAGGCGTAGGGCGAGCAGTTCGCCGGCCGCCTCCTCGGCACCGACGACGGCCTGGTACGGGACGAGCCGGGACTGGCGGATGCGGGCGCCGAGGCTGCCGTGTTCCGCGGCGGTCACCTCGGTGCGCAGACCGAGTCGGGTGCAGCGGCGGGCGATGGCGGCCGCATAGGGCAGCTCGGCGTCGGAGACCGGGAGGACGACCAGTTGGGTGGGTGCCAGCCAGGCGGGGAAGGCGCCGCCGTGTCGCTCGACGAGATGGGCGACGGCCCGCTCGACGCTGCCGATGATGCTGCGGTGCACCATGACCGGACGGTGCTTGGCCCCGTCGGCGCCGATGTAGTGCAGGTCGAACCGCTCGGGTTGGTGGAAGTCGACCTGGACGGTGGAGAGGGTGGACTCCCGGCCGGCGTGGTCGGCGACCTGGACGTCGATCTTGGGGCCGTAGAAGGCGGCCTCCCCCTCGGCGGGCTCGTAGGCCAGCCCGGAGCGGTCGAGGACCTCGGTCAGCAGCGCGGTCGACCGCTGCCACAGCTCGGGCGCGGCGACGTACTTCCCGCCGGGGCCCGGCAGCGACAGCCGGTAGCGCGCCGGGGTGATGTCGAGCGCCCGGTAGGCCGCACGGATCATGTCCAGGGCTCCCCCGGCCTCCTCGGCGACCTGGTCCAGGGTGCAGAAGATGTGCGCGTCGTTGAGCTGGATCGCCCGCACCCGGGTGAGGCCGCCGAGCACGCCCGACAGCTCGGAGCGGTACATGCCGCCCAGCTCGGCCATGCGCAGCGGCAGCTCGCGGTAGCTGTGGGAACGGGAACGGTAGATCACCGCGTGGTGGGGACACAGGCTGGGCCGCAGGACGACCTGCTCACCGCCGAGGTCCATCGGGGGGAACATGTCGTCGCTGTAGTGCGACCAGTGCCCGGAGATCTCGTACAGCTCACGCTTGCCGAGCACCGGCGAGTACACGTGCCGGTAGCCGGCCCGCCGCTCCTCGCCCCGGATGTACTCCTCCAGGGTGTGCCGTAGGGCCGCACCGTCGGGCAGCCAGTACGGCAGTCCCGCACCGATCAGCGGGTCGGTGTCGAACAGGCCCAGCTCACGGCCGAGTTTGCGGTGGTTCTCGGCGCTGTGGGCGCGGTGGGCACTCTCAGAGCTCTGGGCACCCCCAGCGCTCTGGGCACTCCTCGCGTTCATCTCGTTCATCTCGTTCATCGCGGTCTCCTTGCGGACGTCAGGGTCCGGGGGAAGTGACCGCAAGGCGAAGCCCCGGGGCACCCGCCCCGGGGCTTGGACTGAAGACATCGGTCAGCGCGCCGGGACACTCTCCGGCGTCGTCGTCTCAGCAGCGCGCTTCATGCCGGTGACCGTAGCAAGGCGGGGCCGACCCGCGCGGTGATTTTCGGCGCGGTCCGGCCGAACACGGCCTGGCCGTTGTCGCAGGGCGGAGAAGATCGGATCATCGACCGATGGCCCGTCACGCACCGTGGATCGAAGAATTGCTCGGCTTCCTCCTGATGCGGCTTGACGAGGCCGGCTTCGAGCGCCTCGTCGCCCATGAGCCCAGGACGATGCCGGCTCCTTACATCGAGACGGCCGGCGGCCGCGCGGAGCAACGCGCGTTGCGGTTCACCGGCTGCACCAGCTGCTCCCGGATCCCGCCCCACTCGCTCCACTCCGCCGAAGAATGGCCGTGCCGGGCGGTACGGGCCATGGCGCTGCCGTTCGCCGACGACACCGGATACTGCGAGGCATGGAGGCCGGAGTACACCAGGTCGGCCTCCGGGGATTTCCTCCGCACGTGACGTGCCGCAGGCGGCGATCGGGCGCAGCCGATCCCCCGGACGGCCCCATGAGGTCCGGGGAAGGCCTGCCGGCCGACCGAAGGGTGGTACCCACCCCATCGTGGGGCTCGGACACGGGGGAGGACAGGCGAGGACAGGTGAGGACATGGGTATCGACGACGCCTACGAGCGTGGTCTGAAGGCCACCGAGAAACTCCTCGGACAGCGGCTGGAACTCCCCCAGCGCCCGGGTGAGCCGCCCTCAGGAGCCGACTTCCGCAAGATCGCCGTCGCCCACACCTTCGGTGACTCGTGGACGCGCACCGCCCTCTCGCAGCACGACCGTGCGCTGGTCTCGGTCGCCATCGCCGCGACGCTCGGGGCCTTCGAGCCGCTGCGCGGGCAGCTGCGCATCGCGCTCAACAGCGGCGTGACCAAGGACGAAGTGGTCGACCTCTTCATCCACCTGTCGGTCTACGCGGGAGCGGCCCGGGCCTTCGAGACGTACCAGATCGCCCTGGAGGTCTTCGCCGAGGAGTCGCCGTCCGCCGACGCCCGACCAGACCCGGCCGGCTCCTGACCGGTCGGGGGCGGCTAGGCGCACAGGGCCGTCGTCACCGCCGCCTTCACGTCGGCGTCCTGGGCGTCCGTGCCGCCCGGGTCGAGGTTCGCCATGACCGTGGCCTGGCGGCCGTCCGTCGTGCTGCCGCTCATCGTCTGGAAGCCGAAGATGTCGCCCATGTGCCCCCAGAAGACGCCACCGCAGGGCAGGGACCACCGCTGGAGGCCCAGACCGTACGCGCTGCCGTCCTCGTGCCCGGTCGACACCACGTGCTGCATCTCGGCCAGCTCCGCCGGACGCAGCAGCCGACCGTGCAGGAGCGCGTCGAAGAACCGCGACATGTCAGAGGCGCTGGAGATCATGTTGCCGCCGCCGAAGGCGACCGACGGGTTGAACTCGGTCACGTCGATCGGGTCGGCGTCGGCGGCCGGCCGCACATAGCCACGCGGGTGCGGCCCCGGTATGCCGGTCGCGTCACCGGGCGCAGACGTCTCGTGCAGGCCGAGCGGCGTCAGGATGCGCTGCCGGACCTCCGTGCCGTAGGAATGGCCGGTGACCTTCTCGATCAGCATCGCGGCCAGCAGGTAGTTGGTGTTGGAGTAGCTCCAGCCGCTGTCCGTCGTCGGTGTCACCGGCGGGTGCGCCAGCGCGATCCGGAGCAGGTCGACGGGGTCGTGATGGGCGTACCGGTCGGCCAGGGCGTCCTGCGGCGTGTAGTACGTCAGGTAGTCGGGCAGCCGGCTGGTGTGCTGGAGAAGGTCGCGTACGGTGATGTGCCGGCCGTCGTTGCCGCTCCCGCGCACGACGCCGGGCAGGTAGCGCTCGACCGGTGCGTCGAGCGCGATGCGGTGCTCGCCGACGAGTTGCAGCACGACCGTCGCCGTGAACGGCTTGGTCATGCTGCCGATGCGGAAGCTGCTGTCGCCGCGCATCGGCGCATCCGTGCCCAGGTCGGCGACGCCGCTGGTCAGCACGGTGGCACCGGTTCCGTTCCGCACCTCGGCGAGAGCGCCGGGCGCGCCGTCGTCGCTGGTCAACCGGTCCAGCACCGGCTGGACCACGGCCTCGCCCGTGGCCGCGGCTGAGGCGCGCGGCTCGACCAGAGCGCCGTACGAAGCGATACCGATGGCCAGGGCCAGCGCGGCCCCCAGTACGCGCATGCGTGTGTACATCCGATGTCCCCCATAGGTGGGTCTCTTGAATGGGTGTCTTGAATGGGTCTCTTGGGCGGGTCTCTCGGGCGGGTCTCTGACCAGGACCCGTGGAGCGTCGGAGAGTCTCCGACCAGGTTCTTCATGGCCCCTACGAGGTGCGACGCTACGTGCTCCGCCGGCGACGCAGCCATGGGGAAATCCCCCGATTCGGCCGGGGGGTTGTCCTCGAACCGGCGGGGGGTCGGCCCTGCTGCGCCCGCCCCCGTGCCCACGGCCCCGTTCCGTCGCCTGGTCTAGTGTTGACACGGTGGACGCGTTGGCAAGTGAAGATCCGCCCCGCATAGGCCCCTATCGACTGCTTGCGCACCTCGGTACGGGTGGCATGGGCCGCGTGTATCTCGCGCGCTCTGAGGGCGGGCGTACGGTCGCCGTGAAGGTGGTGCAGGCCGAGCTTGCCCAAGATCCCGAGTTCCGCGCCCGGTTCGCGAGTGAGGTGGCTGCCGCGCGGCGGGTCGGCGACAGATGGACGGCGCCTTTCCTGGACGCCGACACCGACGCGGCCACCCCGTGGGTCGCCACCGGCTATGTGGCCGGCCCGGACCTGCACAGCGTGGTCACCAAGGAGCACGGTCCGCTGCCCGCGTACTCGGTGCGTGCCCTGGCGAACGGTCTCGCCCACGCCTTGCAGGCGATTCACGGCGCCGCTCTCGTCCACCGCGACCTGAAGCCGTCGAACGTCCTGCTCACCATCGACGGGCCGCGCGTCATCGACTTCGGCATCGCACGGGCCCTGGACAGCGTGGCCGACGGGGTCAGGACCCACACCGGGGCCGTCATCGGCTCACCGGGATTCATGTCGCCCGAGCAGGTGCGCGGGCACCGGCTCACACCGGCATCCGACGTGTTCTGCCTCGGTTCCGTCCTGGCGTACGCGGCAACCGGGCAGATGCCGTTCGGCACGGCGGACAGCGGCGTGCACGCCCTCATGTTCCGGATCGCCGAGGCGGAGCCGGACCTCGACGGCGTCCCGACGGGGGTCGTCGACCTGGTGCGGGTCTGCCTGACGAAGGACCCGGCCCAACGGCCCACGCCGGAGCACCTGCTGGCGTGGACCTCCGACGCGGACATCGAGAACGGGCACCCCTGGCTGCCCGGCCCGCTGCTCGCCCAACTCGGCCGGCACGCGGCCCGACTCCTCGACGCGGACGCCCCCGCGCACACGCCCCCGCACCCCCTGACCGTCCAGATCGCACCGCCGCAGAACCAGAACGCGCCGCACGGACCCGAACCCGGCGAGGGACCGGCCCAGGGACCGGGCGGCCGCAGATCAGGCAACGGGGCGGGCCGGGGGTCCGGTCGCGGACCGGGGCGGGCGGTGGCGGGCCAGGGCCTGACCCAGCAGTCCCGTCCCCGTTCCCGCGCCGCATGGCTCGCAGCGGCGGCGGTCATCGTCGTCACGGCAGCCACCGTCGTCGTGGTCAACCAGCTCTCCGAGCGGAAGTCGGGCGACGATCAGCAGGCGGGCGCAAGCACACGCCCCGGCGACAGGGACGGCGGCGGCTCCGGGGGCCAGCCGGCGGACAGCTTCGGCGGCGCCTGGGAAGGGCTCGTCCAGCGCACGGACAGCTCGATCTCGGACGAGCACGAGTACCTGCGGATCGACGTCGACGGGAACGCCAGGCCCGGCGAGAAGGCGGCCGACTTCCTGTACCTCGGCAAGGACACCTACTGCAAGGTGGAGTCGACGCTGGGGTCGAAGAGTCGGCACACGATGAAGTTCGCCTCCTTCAAGGTGGTCAAGGCCGTTCCCGAGTCGGCGGCCAAAGGTGCGTGCGACCTGACACGGTCGAGCACCCTCACGTCGTCGGACGACAGGGTCAGTTGGTCGATGGGCGAGACGACGGCCGATCTGAGGCCCGTGACGGCCGACAGCAGCGAACCCGTCCCCGCCGCGTTCCTCGGTACCTGGAAGTCCGAGATCCAGGGCACCCTGACCATCAAGCAGGGTGCCGTGGGGACGAAGGTCGGCACGTACACCGGGTGGTCGATCGACTGGCGCTGCAACGGCAGCGCGGAGCTGGTGTCGGTCAACAAGGACACCATCACCATGAGCCCCCTGGAACTCGACGCCACGACACCGCGTGGCATCGGCTGCCCGAACGGCGTGCCCGAGACCATCACCCGGAAGTCGCAGAACGAACTGGAGCTGCGCTACCCGGAGAGCATCGCGGTGCGCCTCACCCGCGCCCGGTGAGACGCACGCCCTCCGGGAGGAAACGCACGCCCCCAGGAGAAGACGCACGCCCCCAGGACAAGACGAACGAAACCCCCCGGAGACGTCGACCGACCCGGCACTACGCTGGCGAAATGATCCCAGCCCAGGCCGCCGAAGCCCGTGAACCGCACGCCGTCGTCGCCCTGAAGGGCGTGGCGGTGCACCGTCGCACCAGCGGGCAGGAGATCATCCTCGACGGCATCGACTGGACCGTCCGGGCCGGCGAGCACTGGGCGTTGCTCGGCACCAACGGAGCGGGCAAGACCACCCTGCTCCGCCTCATCGGCGCCACCATGTACCCCACCTCCGGCACCGTCGAGGTCCTCGGCAACCGACTCGGCCGCGTCGACATGCGCGAACTGCGGGCACGGATCGGCCTGGTGTCCGCCGCCCAGAAGGTCCCGCTGGACGCCGCCGTCCACACCGTCGTCCTCACCGGAGCGACCGGCACCGTGCAGCCGTTGTGGCGGAAGTACGACGACGCGACCCGCGAGCACGCCCACGCCCTCCTCGCCGAACTGGGGTGCAAGGAGCTCGCCGACCGCCGGTTCGGCGACTGCTCGGGCGGTCAGCGCGCCCGGATCCTCATCAGCCGCGCCCTGATGGCCGACCCGGCGCTGCTCCTGCTCGACGAGCCGTTCAACGCCCTCGACCTGCCGTCCCGCGAAGACCTCGTGGACGCACTGCACCGCCTGGCGGCCGACCGGCCCGACCTCGTCACCCTCACGGTCACCCACCACGTGGAGGAACTGCCGCCCAGCACCACGCACACCTTCCTGCTCAAGGAAGGCAGGGAACTGGCCTCCGGACCGGCCGACCGCGTGCTCACGCCCGACAACATGACGTCCTGCTTCGGACGCCCGATCCAGATCGCCCGTCACGACGGCCGCTGGTACGCCCGGTCGGGCCGCTGACGCGACGACCGGCACCGCCACGACCGGCACCGCCACGACCGGCACCGCGACGGCCGCTCGGCCGCCGCCGGTGACCCCGAGCCGATATGCCGCAGATCACAGAAAAGATTGAGAATCACCCGGAACAACGCAAGGCGGTACTCCGTTGACCCCAGTGTGACCGCGGAAGGGGACAGTGTCCCCGGGCCTCACCTATAGCCCATGGGGAAGATCGTTCGGCTGAAGCCCCATGGAGCCTTTCGCCGAGAGGCGACCGCCCTTCCGTAGGTCACGCTCAACGACCCCGGCTGGTTCTCCCCCGTCCAGCCGGGGTTTCCTGCTTTCCCGCGTCCCTGCTCCCCACCCCCGACCGGGCGCCACAGCCGGCAGCCGGCAGGGATGTTTCCGCCTCCCGTGCACGGAGACCCGTCCCCCGTGGCAGCACCAGACCATGTGCGCCTGCGCTTCGACGGGTGGATCGCCGGCACCGGAACCTCCTCCGGTACCCGCATCGTGCTGGGCCGCTGGGACCGTTCACCGTTCGGGACGTTCACCGACGTCATGCTGGAGCGCGCGGACGGGCAACGGCTACTGCTGGCGCCCACCCCCCAGACGGCCGACTTCGTCGGCTCCGCCTACGCCTTCGACACGGTGCGCGTCGTGCCCGTCGACGCGCACATCGAGAAGAACACCTGGACCGTCACCGCCGGCCCGCTACGCCTCCGCCTCACCACCGGACGCCGAGGACCCCTGGGACACCTCCTGCATGCCGTACCCGGCACGCTCGCCGCCCGCCCCGCCTGGGCCACGCTGACGGCCCTACCCGCCCGCCTCCTGCTGACCGGCGTACGGACCCGCGGCACGGTCGGCGCACAGACCCACCAGAACCGGGGCGCACGCCCGGGCGAAATCCGTCGCCGCCAGTGGTACGGCGCACGGGATCTGCGTCCGATCGTCGCGGTCTCGGCCTCCTTCGACGGCGCCGACCTGGGCACCATGGCACCCGTCGCGCCCGCCGTGCGTTTCGGGTTCGGCTCGACGCCCCGGAAGCCCGCCGTCGCACGGATCACCACGACCGTCGAAGTCACCGACGCCGCAGCGGCCGAAGAACCCACCCCGAACTGAGACACGCACCCGAAAGGCCAGGTCAGAAGACATCCGACCTGGCCTTTTCCAGAGCCTCCTGTCGGAGTCGAACCGACGACCTACGCATTACAAGTGCGTTGCTCTGGCCAGCTGAGCTAAGGAGGCGACGCGTGCAGTGTACCCAGGTCACGGGGTGCGCCGGTCGAAAATTTCGGCGAAGTTCACGGGGTGCAAAGTGCTGACAGAAGGCATGACCAGGAGGTAACGTCCGGTTCACGTTCGCACTGGTGGACTACACCACTGCGCACGGACGGACCCTGTGGTCGCCCCCCTGGTGACCGCAGAGACTGTGTCATCTGCGTGGCCACGACGGAGTGCCTCCGCGTTCGGCCCGCGCTTCCTTTACTCGGATCGTCCGGCACGTTCCTGCCGGTGAAGGGGTACATCAGCCATGGCAACTGTCTCGTTCGACAAAGCGACCCGGATCTACCCGGGTGGCGACAAGCCCGCCGTCGACGGTCTCGACATCGAGATCGAGGACGGCGAGTTCCTCGTTCTGGTCGGCCCGTCCGGCTGTGGAAAGTCCACCTCCCTGCGCATGCTCGCGGGTCTGGAAGACGTGAACTCCGGTGTCATCCGCATCGGTGACCGCGACGTCACGCACCTGCCGCCGAAGGACCGGGACATCGCCATGGTGTTCCAGAACTACGCGCTGTACCCGCACATGACCGTCGCCGACAACATGGGCTTCGCCCTCAAGATCGCCGGCGTGCCGAAGGCGGAGATCCGCAAGAAGGTCGAGGACGCCGCGAAGATCCTGGACCTCACCGAGTACCTGGGCCGCAAGCCGAAGGCGCTCTCCGGTGGTCAGCGGCAGCGTGTCGCGATGGGCCGGGCCATCGTGCGTGAACCGCAGGTGTTCCTCATGGACGAGCCGCTGTCCAACCTGGACGCCAAGCTCCGTGTCTCGACGCGTACGCAGATCGCCTCCCTCCAGCGCCGCCTCGGCATCACCACCGTCTACGTCACCCACGACCAGGTCGAGGCCATGACGATGGGCGACCGGGTGGCCGTCCTCAAGGACGGTCTGCTCCAGCAGGTCGACTCGCCGCGCGCCATGTACGACAAGCCCGCCAACCTCTTCGTCGCCGGCTTCATCGGCTCCCCGGCCATGAACCTGGTCGAGGTCCCGATCACCGACGGCGGCGTGAAGTTCGGCAACTCCGTGGTGCCGGTCAACCGTGACGCCCTCAAGGCCGCCGCGGACAAGGGCGACACCACCGTCACGGTCGGCGTCCGGCCCGAGCACTTCGACGTCGTCGAGCTCGACGGCGAGGCCGCGAAGACCCTCTCCAAGGACACCGAGTCCGCCCCGGCGGGTCTCGAAGTCAGCGTGAACGTGGTCGAGGAGCTCGGCGCCGACGGCTACGTCTACGGTGCCGCGAAGGTCGGCGGCGAGACCAAGGACCTGGTCGTCCGCGTCAACGGCCGCCAGGTTCCGGAGAAGGGCAGCAAGCTGCACGTCGTGCCGCGCCCGGGTGAGACCCACGTCTTCTCGACGTCGACGGGCGAGCGCCTCAGCGACTGAGCACGGCAGCACGCGTCAGCCCGGCTGAGCACGGCAGCACGCGTCTGCACGCGCCAGACGACACGCACGTCAGGGAGCCTCTCGCTGCAAGCGGGGGGCTCCCTCGTCTGTGTCGACCGGTCGACCGCGCCCCGGTCGTCCGGGTCCGTGACGGCCGGTTGGCCAAGCTGATCGTGGACCTCGGTGACCCCGGTGACCTCGGTGACCCCAGTGACCCCGGTGACCGCAGAGGCTCACCCCGCACCAGATGCGTTGAATAAGTGACGTAACGGTCAATTCATCCCATGCACGTCAACAGCCTCCGAATATTTCGTGGCCGCCGATCCCTCTGGAGGGTGACGAAATGTCGCCAAATCATCACTGACCGCTACGCTCGCTCGCGTGACGCACTTCGACAAGCCGCTGCCGCGGCGCGGCCCCGCGCACCGGATCGGCCGCACCCTCGCCCTCGTCCTGCCCGTTGTCCTGGTGCTGTCCGGGACCCTCGCGGTCACCCGCGTCAGCTGGTCCGGCACCGCATCCGACTCGGTGCTGACCGCCTCTTCCGAGAGCGTCTCCGCACGCACCGCGGCGCGCACCCCGCAGGACGCCCTGCGCGACCAACTCCTGCTCGACGTCCGGCGGAAGAACCCGGGCGTGGCCCTCACCCACCTCCAGCGCGAGGTGGACCGCAAGCCGTCGCTCGCCCGGCACTGCGCGGCCCTCGCCCGTGCCCTCGGCCAGGCCGCCGTGCAGGTGTACGGCCGTGCCCGCGCCCAGTCGTACGCCCGCCCGGTCTGCGACACGTCCTTCGCGACCGGAGTGGCCACGCAGCGCGGCTGACCGTCCTCCGGAGCCGACCTCCGGAGCCGTGCGCCGGGCGCCCGCCGGGCGTCCGCGCCACACCGGCTCACGGTCGTCTCCCGACCGTGCGCCCCGCAGCCTTCCGTACAGTTCGGTCATGACCGATCCGAGTGCCACCCCACCGCCCACCCAGGCCGTCGTCCTGGCAGGCGGTCAGGGATCGCGGCTGCGCCCCTATACCGATGACCGCCCCAAGCCGATGGTCGAGATCCCGGGCACCGGGATGC
The DNA here is from genome assembly GCF_024435355.1 of Streptomyces odontomachi. Classification (GTDB taxonomy): domain Bacteria; phylum Actinomycetota; class Actinomycetes; order Streptomycetales; family Streptomycetaceae; genus Streptomyces; species Streptomyces odontomachi. The sequence continues at coordinate 119,970 of NZ_JAMJWG010000023.1, read as the reverse complement.
CGATCATCGGCCATCAGCTGTCCTGGCTCGCCGACGAGGGCGTCACGGACGCGGTGGTCTCCTGCGGTCATCTCGCCGAGGTGCTCCAGGACTGGCTGGCCAAGGCCGAACTGCCGCTGCGGGTCACCACGGTGGTCGAGCGCGAACCGCTCGGCCGCGGCGGTGGGCTGAAGTACGCGGCGGCCCACCTGCCCCACCCGGACCGGCCCTGGTACGCCACCAACGGCGACATCTGGACCCGTTTCTCGCTGCGCGAGATGGCCGCCTTCCACACCGAACGTGCCGCCACGGCGACGCTTGCGCTGGCCAGGCCGCGCATTCCGTGGGGTGCCGTGGAGACCGACGCGTTCGGTCACATCACGGACTTCATCGAGGCGCCCCCGTCGCCGTACCTGATCAACGCGGGGGTGTACGTCTTCGCGGCCGAGTTCGCCGCTGCGCTGCCGGATCGCGGTGACCACGAGCGCACCACGTTCCCCGGGCTCGCCCGCGCCAAGCGGCTGGCCGGCTTCCCGATCCCGCAGGGCGCGTACTGGCGGGCGATCGACACCGCCAAGGACCTGACCCAGGCGGCGGAGGAACTGGCCGCATCACGACGGTGACGCCCGGGCGCCCGGCGTACGCCAGGGCCGCCACCCGGGGCGGACCGAGCGCTCGCGCACCCCGCCCGCCCCGGCCGGCACCGTCACCCCAGCAACCCGCCCACCAGGCTCCCCGAACCGCCGCCGGAGCGGTTCGTCGTGCCTGAGGTGGTGCCTGACGTGGACGCCGAACCCGCGCCCCCGGACGACGACGGTCCCGCGCTGGTCGCCGGGGTCTGCGGACGCTGCGGCTGGGTACGGGTACCACCCATCCCCATGCCCTGCGTCTGGCTCGGGCCCTGCGAACCCGCGGTGTCCCGTGCCGGATCCGCTCCGGCCGTCGCCGACTCGGACGGGTCGGTGGACGCGTCACGGCCCCGCTCACCGGACGCGGCCGGGTCCTGGCTGCGCGACTCGTCAGCGCTCGGCGAGCCGGGGAGCGGGGAGCCGGGCAGGACGTTGCGCGGAACGTCGCCGGGTCCGGGCACGCGGACCCGGTCGGCGTCCCGTACGGCACCGCCGAGCAGCGCGCCGAGCAGGAACGTGACCCCGGTGACGAGGGCGGCGACCAGGGCACCACGGCGCAGCACCCGGCGGCGCAGCTCCCACAGTTCGGCACGCGGCCCGAGGGTGCGCCAGGCCTCGGAGATCAACCTGCCGTCGACGGAGTACACCGGCGCACCCGCGATGACCAGCGGGGACCAGGCGGCGAGGTAGATGATGTCGGGCGCGTCGTAACCGGGGACCCGCTGCCAGCTGACGGTGATGACGAGCGCGGCGGCCAGCAGCGCTCCGACCGAGGCCGCCAACCGCTGCCAGAGTCCGAACACGGTGAGCACACCGACGATGACCTGGAGGAACGCCAAGGTGAGCCCGGCGCCGACCGGGTGCTGGAGTGCCGCGTCGCGCAACGGTTCGGCGAGCGCCCACGGGTGCATCCCCCGCAGCGACCTGGCCAGCGAGCCGCGCGCGCCACCGTCGAAGTACGCGGGGTCGCAGAGCTTGCTCATGCCGGCGTACGCGGAGAGCAGGCCGAGGAAGAGCCGCAGGGGGAGCAGGACGAGGCCGAGGTTCATCCGCCGGCCCGGGTAGTACGCGTGCCGGACGGCCTCGGCACCACGCCGGCGCCCGACGGCCGTACCGCGCCGCTGGGCCGCCATGTCGTCGTCGGCGGCGTCGTACTCGCCGTACTCGCCTTGGTCGTCGTACTCGGCGTACTCGCCGTGGTCGGCGTAGTCCGCGGCATCGACATCGGTGGCGGTGGCGGCCTCGGTTGCGTAGGGGTCGAGCGTGCCGGTTCCGTCGCGCCGTCCGGAGCCGCCGTCCCGGTCACGGCCCTGCACGTCGTACGAGTCACGGCCGGCCTTGTCGTACCGGCCCTCGGCGTAGTCGTACGGGTCCGTCGGGTCCGTCGGGTCCGTCGGGTCCGTGTCATACGGGTCACGGCCGGCCCTGCCGGCGCCGTCCCATCCGTCCTCGTCACCGGTGCCGTCGTACGGGTCAGTACCGCGTCGTGCGCCGCGGCCGGGGCGCGTGAAGGAGCGGGTGCCCGGGTCGACGGGGCCGCGTGGGGCGCCGACCACGGGGATCGCGACGGTCGCGTCGGCGTCGTCGACGGTGGGCGGGAGGAGCTGGGTGGCACCCGCGTCCTGGGGGGCGGCGCCGGAGCGCGCACCATCGCGGCCCCGGGACGGGCCGTGCGGGGCGTCGGCCGGTGTCAGGCCGGTGGACCGTACGGCCTGGAGGAGCCCGGTGGCGCCCGGGTCGCCGGGTGCGGACTTCCCGCTCCAGACGACGGGGGCGCGCCGGCGTGCGACAAGAGCACCCGATGCCCTGCCCGCGCCACCCCCGCCGGCCAGCACGGCCGCACCGTCGACGGCCGCGGCCGGACCGGCGCCGCGTACCCGGCGCACGTCCCCGGCCGTCGGGGGCGCGTCCCACGCCCGTGCGGCGGTGACGTACCGCGCGACCCGCGGTGACCTGGCCTGTGGTGGGGTGCGGAACTGCACGCGGAAGACGGCGTGGTTGGCGGTGATCTGCGCCGGGTCGCTCGGCACCTTCACCATGCTCAGCGCGGTGGCTTCGTCGGGTCCGGACGATCGGTCCCCCGTGGGCGTGCGGGGTGTTCTGGTGTCCACGCTCATCTAACCGAGTGACGTGTCCAGAAGACACTCCCCCGGCGCCACTCCCCGGGGCACGCCCCGCCGTACCACGGCTACCGGCGGCACCACGCTCACGAGCCGCGCACCCGTGGCGCGCGCGCCGCCGAACGCGCCGCCCGCTGCCTCACTTCCGGCGCCGAGCCGCCTCGTACAGCACGATCCCGGTGGCCACCCCGGCGTTCAGGGACTCGGCGCCGCCCGGCATGGGGACCCGGGCCAGCACGTCACAGGTCTCGCCGACGAGACGGGAGAGCCCCTTGCCCTCGCTGCCGACGACGATGACGACGGGGCCGTCCAGCACATCGAGTTCGTCGACGTCGACGTCGCCGTCCGCCGCGAGGCCGACCACCATGAGGCCCGCCTTCTTGTACTCCGTGAGCGCCCGCGTGAGGTTGGTGGCGCGCGCCACCGGCGTACGCGCGGCGGTGCCCGCGGAGGTCTTCCACGCGCCCGCGGTCATACCGGCGGCACGCCGCTCGGGCACGACGACGCCGTGGCCGCCGAAGGCGGTGACGGAACGGATGACGGCGCCCAGGTTGCGCGGGTCGGTGACACCGTCGAGGGCCACGATGAGCGGGTCCTCGCCCTCGTCGACCGCGGCGGCGGCGAGGTCCTCGGGGTGCGCGTAGTCGTACGGCGGGATCTGGAGGACCAGGCCCTGGTGGTTGATGCCACCGGTCATCCGGTCCAGCTCGGCCCGGGGGGCCTCCATGAGGTGCAGCCCGGTGCGCTCGGAGGCGAGCTTGAGCGCCTCGCGCACCCGGTCGTCGTTGTCGATGAACTGCTGGACGTAGAGCGTCGACGCCGGCACTCCCTCGCGCAGCGCCTCGACGACGGGGTTGCGACCCACCACGTATTCGCTGCTCGACCTGGCACCGCGCGCCTGCCGGGGGCGGGTTGTCGTCTGCTTGGTCTTGGCCTTCGCGATGCGGTTCTTGACGTGTCCCTTGCGCATTTCGGCGGGCGGCGTGGGGCCCTTGCCCTCAAGGCCACGGCGCCGCTGCCCGCCGCTGCCGACCTGCGCGCCCTTCTTGCCGGACATGCGGCGGTTGTGTGCGGCCATGAGTGTGGAGACCTGCCTGTCTGTCTGTCTGTCTGTCTGAATCGTGCGGTCGGTTGGAGCCGGACGCCCGGGCTGTTTCGAGCGGCCCGATGCTCGGGCCGATCCGAGCGGGGTGCTCGGCTCCTGTGGGGGACGCCCCCAAGGGGGTGTCCACAGGTACGAGCGTACGGGTGATTTCAGGTCCGTGCGGCCGGGGACGGCACGCCGGAGCCCGTCGCCGGTCGGTGATCGGCGACGGGCCCGGGTGCGCGGTCAGCGGGGGCCGAGGGCCCAGCGCGGGCCCTGCGGGCTGTCCTCGATGATCAGTCCGGACTGGTTGAGCTGGTCGCGGATGGCGTCCGCGGTGGGCCAGTCCTTGCGGGCACGGGCCGCCTCGCGCTGCTGGAGCACGAGCCGGACGAGGGTGTCGACGACGCCGTGCAGGTCCTCGCCGCGGTCGTTCTCCTCCGACCAGTGCGGGTCCAGCGGGTCCAGGCCGAGGACGCCGAGCATCGCCCTGACCTCGGCGAACCGGGCCACTGCCGCTTCCTTGTCGTCGGCCGCCAGGGCGCTGTTGCCCTGCCGGACGGCGGTGTGCACGACGGCGAGGGCCTGCGGGACGCTGAAGTCCTCGTCCATGGCCTCGGCGAAGGACGGCGGGACCTCGTCGGCGGGGGGAATCACCTCGCCGGTCTTCTCGGTGACCCGCTGCACGAAGCCCTCGATCCGCGCGAAGCCGGACTCGGCCTCGCGCAGCGCCTCCTCGCTGTACTCGATGGTCGAGCGGTAGTGCGGGGTGCCGAGGTAGTAGCGCAGCACGATGGGGCGCCAGTGCTTGACCATCTCGGAGATCAGCACCGAGTTCCCCAGCGACTTCGACATCTTCTCGCCCCTCATGGTGACCCACGAGTTGTGCACCCAGTACTGGGCGAACTCGTCGCCGTAGGCCTTGGCCTGGGCGATCTCGTTCTCGTGGTGGGGGAAGATGAGGTCGATGCCGCCGCCGTGGATGTCGAAGGCACGGCCCAGGTACCTGTGGGCCATGGCCGAGCACTCCAGGTGCCAGCCGGGCCGACCGCGGCCCCATGGCGTCTCCCAGCTGGGCTCGCCCGGCTTGACCGCCTTCCACAGGGCGAAGTCCCGCGGGTCGCGCTTGCCGGTCTCGCCCTCGCCCGAGGGCTGGCGCAGATCGTCCAGGTCCTGGTTGGACAGGCTGAGGTAGTCGTCGAACGAGCGGACGTCGAAGTAGACGTTCCCGTCGGCCTCGTAGGCGTGGCCGCGCGCGATGAGGGTCTGCATCATCTCGACCATCTCGGTGATGTGGCCGGTGGCGCGGGGCTCGTACGAGGGCGGCAGGCAGCCCAGCATCTCGTAACCGGCGTTGAACGCACGCTCGTTCTCGTAACCGATGGACCACCAAGGGCGGTTCTGCTCCGCCGACTTCCTGATGATCTTGTCATCGATGTCGGTGACGTTCCTGATGAAGGTGACGTCGTAACCGCGGTAGCCGAACCAGCGCCGCATGATGTCGAAGTTCAGGCCCGAGCGGATGTGCCCGATGTGCGGGGCGGCCTGTACGGTCGCGCCACACAGGTAGATCGAGACACAGCCCGGCACGAGCGGGGAGAAGTCACGGATCTGCCGGGCGCTGGTGTCGTACAGGCGAATAGTCACCACTCCAGGGTAGTCGGCCCAAGGCAATGCCCCGAGTCCCTTGTGCCACAGCATTATCCGGACGGTGCCGGCACGACGGCATTGCGCCGGACGGCATATGGCGGCGGCACGCACCGGCACCCAGCAACAGACACCCTCGGACCTGCAAAAAGAAGAGATATGCCCGATTTATAACGCTATTGCCGCGGCGGTTCGCCGGCGGCACGGCGCGACGGCGCCCGACCGATACGTGTCGCCGGACGGGCCGGCGCGTCGAAGAGCGGGCGTACGACCCGTACGACCCTGGCCCGGCCCGGCGGCTGCGGATCCGCCGCCGGCGCTGATCCGGAGCCGCCGCCGGTCCTGGATCCGGAACCGCCGGCGTACGGGCGTCCGGACGCGTACAGGACGTCCGGACGCTGACGTGCGGCCCGATCGGGATCCGGGAGCCGTCAGCGTTCCGACGGCATCGGGATCACCAAGGCCGTGGCGATCGCGGCCAGGCCTTCGCCGCGACCGGTGAGGCCGAGGCCGTCCGAGGTGGTGCCGGAGACGGCGACCGGGGCGCCCGCGGCGGCGCTGAGCGCTTTCCGGGCCTCGTCGCGACGCTTGCCGATCTTGGGCCGTACGCCGACGACCTGGACCGCGATGTTGCCGATCTCGAATCCTGCGGCGCGCACGATGCGGGCCGCCTCGGCCAGCAGGGTCACGCCGGACGCGCCGGACCACTCGGGCCGCCCGGTGCCGAAGTGGGCACCGAGGTCCCCGACGCCGGCGGCGGAGAACAGCGCGTCACAGGCGGCGTGCGCGGCCACGTCCCCGTCGGAGTGGCCGGCGAGCCCGTAGCCGTCACTGTCCCGCGCGTCCCACAGCAGTCCCGCGCACCACAGCTCACGGCCCTGCTCGAAGGCGTGCACATCGGTACCGATCCCCACGAGCGGCAGCCCGGCGAGGCGCGTGTGCGTGCCGGCGTGCTGCCCGGCCGTATCGCCCCCGCGCGCCGGCGTCGTCGTCGCATCCGCCTCAGAAGCCATCCTTGGCCCTCCTCCGTGCGAGTACCGCCTCGGCCAACACCAGGTCGAGCGGGCGGGTCACCTTGAACGCCTCCTCGTGCCCGGGCACGAGCACCACCGGCTCGCCGAGCCGCTCCACCATGCCGGCGTCGTCGGTGGCGCCGTCACCGACGACGGCGACGGTCTCGTGGGCGCGCAGGAGGGTGGCGCGATCGAAGCCCTGCGGGGTCTGCACGGCACGCAGCCGGGAGCGGTCGGGGGTCGCCACGACGGGCTCCGGCTCGCCGGCAGCGTGCGGCTCGACCTCCTTGACGGTGTCGGAGAGCGGCAGCGCGGGCACCACGGCGGGGGCTCCGTCGCGTACGGCGTCGATGACCGCGTCGACCGTCTCCACGGGGACCAGCGGGCGCGCCGCGTCATGCACGAGGACGATGCCGACGTCCGGGGGCAGCCCGTCGAGGCCGAGCCGGACGGACTCCTGCCGGGTGTCGCCGCCGGGCACCACGAGTACGTCGGTGCGCTCCGGCAGGGCGTGCGCGTCCAGCAGGCTCTTGACCTCGGCGGCGCCATCCGGCGGGGCCACCACGACGATCAGCGTGACGGCGCGGGAGGCGGCCAGCGCGCGTACGGCGTGCACCAGCATCGGGATGCCGCTGAGCGCCCGCAGCGCTTTCGGGGCGCCGGGGCCGAGGCGGACCCCGCGTCCTGCGGCGGGGATCACAGCGGCGGTCCGCGGCGGCCGGGATCCCCCGGCTCCGGCGGGCGGCGCCTCGGTGGGGGAGGTGCTGGTGAGCGGGTCCGGAGTGCCGGTGGGCGTGGCGGAATCGGCGGCCGTGGATCGGCCGTCGCCCGGCACCGGGCGGGAATCGTCAGTCATCGGTTCCGTTCAGGTTTGTACGCTCGGGCGGAGTGGGTATGGCCTTGGGGGTAACCCCCGAGGTCGTGAAAGTCGAGCTTGGGTAAGTGCCGGGCGCGACGTCTTGACCGGACCCTTCCGTGACACCGGTCGATCGGCTGCCCGGGCCCGGCACACATCTGGGAGGCGCGTTCCGCGGCACTGTCGGGAGGGCGCTTCCCGTAGGGCGTACGCGTTCCGTACGGCGCACCCGGCGCTTTCGGGCTCGGGCGGTGCCGGAGGGTCAGCGCCTGGCACGACCGACACCATGCACAGCCTGCTCGGTCCCTCACGCCTGAGCAGGCGCACCTGTGCGTCCGACGGCCCGCACCGCTCGGACGAGGCTTTGCGTTCCCGGCCAGCCCCGATGACGTGGCTGCCGGCCGGGCCCAGCCGTGCCACGGGCCGGCCGTCCCAGCCTGTGGACCGGCCGTCGCGCCAGTCGTCGTCCCTTGGCACGTGGTGACGGGTGCGCGTGTGTGCTCGCATGTGACGGACGTGACAGACCTGACAGGCGTGATCGACGGGTACTCAGGGCATTCCACACATCGTGTGCCGCAGCATGGGGATCCGTGTCGGAGGCCGCGAGGCGCGGCCTGCCCGCCTGCCCGGCGGAAGGGCGACCTGGAAGCGGTCTGCCGCGTCCCGTGGAACGACCGGCGCGAAGCGCGACCGGCAGGGAGCGCAGGAGGCCAGGCCAGGAGCGCCTTCATGGGCGCAGGCGGAAACCGGTGAGGGTTCAGGTTCACGAACATGCTCGAACATGCCGCAGCGCCCGGCGACCTCCCCCGGAGCTGCGAAGAGCCCGGGGCAGTGCTCATGAGTCTGGGAGACATTCCCCAGGCATGTCGTCGGGCACTGCGGCACTGCACACGTCAGGACGCCTGCATACCGTCAGGACGCGAGAACCTCGTCGAGCAGGGCCTCGGCCTTGTCCTCGTTCGTGTTCTCCGCGAGGGCCAGCTCGCTGACCAGGATCTGCCGGGCCTTGGCCAGCATCCGCTTCTCACCTGCGGAGAGTCCACGCTCACGCTCACGACGCCACAGGTCACGCACGACTTCCGCGACCTTGATGACATCGCCCGAGGCGAGCTTCTCGAGATTTGCCTTGTATCGACGGGACCAGTTCGTGGGTTCCTCCGCGTACGGCGCACGCAGAACTTCGAAGACCCGGTCCAGCCCGTCCTGACCGACCACATCACGCACGCCGACGAACTCCGCATTGTCCGCTGGCACACGCACCGTCAGGTCGCCCTGGGCGACCTTCAGCACCAAGTAGGTCTTGTCCACGCCTTTGATCTGGCGAGTTTCGATGGCCTCGATCAGCGCGGCCCCGTGATGGGGATAGACCACGGTGTCGCCAACCTTGAACGTCATGTGACAGGTACCCCTTCCGTGGCTATCCAGGGTAACACGAGAACGGCGTCTTCTGAATGGCGTTTTCGCAGGTCAGGGCATATCTCAGGGGTTGACAACAGCGTCGGTGACGTGCTGGGCTACGGTCACGCAACCGGGAATTCGCAGGTCGGAGCCGCTGTACTGGGAGTAAGAAACGGGCACGCCGATCACACCGACGGGTTGATCCAAGCGGCGGAACATCCCGTTTTGTCGGGTTCCTGGGCGGTGACTTCCGCTACTTCGTTCGGCCATCGACGTCATCTGCGAAGCGAATCGAGAATTGATCACGGGCAGGGTTGATCAATTCAACCGGGCCAGCCCGCATTCCTTACCGAAAATCCACCCTGCACCCGTGCTCATGCTTATGTGAATGGCGGACGAACTCGCACGGCGAACAGCCGCCGAACACTACCGCGCGCCGCCGTCCGAGATGTCCCTGACCATTGCCCGGCGTCACACTTGGGCCAATGCTCTGCCGGCGCCATCCGGCCAAACTCCGCTTCATCTCCGGGCGTGGCGCGCCCGGGTCGCGCGATGCACACCGGGCTCGGGCGCCCCGAACGGGGACCGAAGGGCGTAGAGGCGGGTCGGGTGCGGCCCCGCAGAGGCGGCTCGGTAACCTAGGCCCGCTGAGACCCCCTGGGGTGACTTTTCAGTCGCCCTCCTCTGTACGCCCAGTTCAAGGAGTTGCCGCCGCCGTGAGCAGCAGCCTTCGACGCGGCGCTCTCGCCGCCACCGTCCTCGCGCTCCCGATCCTCACCGTCGCCGGGTGCGGCGTCGGCAGCAACGCCCAGACGCTGGAAGTCAAGCCGGACAACGCCGCCACCGCCGTGGGCGTCATCAAGATCCAGAACGTCTCGGTGATCACCCAGCCGCAGCGGGACGCGAAGGGCCCTGCCGTCATCTCGGCGACCCTGTTCAACAACGGCCGCACCGACCAGACCCTCCAGACCATCAGGCTCTCGGGCACCGGCGCCACCGCCCAGCTCAAGCCCGCCAAGGGCAGGGGCCCCCTGACGATCCCGGCCGGCGGCTCCGTGCTGCTCGGCGGCAAGGGGAACGCCTCCGCGGTGCTGACCAGCGGCCGGCAGGCGGTCACGGACGGGAACGTCCAACCGCTCACGTTCACCTTCAGCAAGACCGGTGACGTGCAGGTGAAGAGCTTCGTGGTACCGGCGCGCAACTACTTCAGCAAGTACGGGCCCAGCAACGTCCCCACCCCGAGCACGACGCCGAGCGGAAGCCCGACCGGCAGCGCGACACCGACCGGCGGCGCCACCGCGTCCGGCGCGCCGTCCGGGTCGCCGTCGGGCTCCGCCTCCGGCGCTGCCGGCTCGGGCGCTACCGGCTCGGGCACGGCAGGCTCGGGCGCCCCGTCGTCCAGCGAGACGGCCACGGCCGGCCGCTGATCCGCAGACCGGCCGCTGACCCGCAGAGCCGTACAGCTCCGCCCGGCCGGCTGTCGCGTACGCGGCAGCCGGCCGGGCGGGTCTGTCTGCGCCGGCTGAGCCCTCTCAGCCCGCCGCAGGCCGGCTGGGCCGTCACGTCACGGCTCGAACTTGTACCCGAGCCCGCGCACCGTGACCAGGTACCGGGGCGCCCCGGGGTCCGGCTCGATCTTGGCGCGCAGTCGCTTGACGTGGACGTCGAGGGTCTTGGTGTCGCCGACGTAGTCGGCGCCCCAGACGCGGTCGATGAGCTGCATGCGGGTGAGCACCCGGCCCGCGTTGCGCAGCAGCATCTCCAGCAGGTCGAACTCCTTGAGCGGCAGGTCGACCTTGGATCCGGAGACCGTGACCACGTGCCGGTCGACGTCCATGCGGACCGGGCCGGCCTCCAGGGCCGCGGGGGTGACCTCCTCGGGCTCACCGCGGCGCCGCAGCACCGCACGGATCCGGGCGACCAGCTCGCGGGAGGAGAACGGCTTGGTGACGTAGTCGTCGGCGCCTATCTCCAGGCCCACCACCTTGTCGATCTCGCTGTCCTTGGCGGTGACCATGATCACCGGCACGTTGGAGCGACTGCGCAGCTGACGGCAGACCTCGGTGCCGGGCAGCCCGGGCAGCATCAGGTCGAGCAGGACGAGGTCCGCGCCGTTGCGCTCGAACTCGTCCAGTCCGTCGGGCCCTGTGGTGGAAATGGCTACTTCGAAGCCCTCTTTGCGCAACATGTAGGAGAGGGCGTCACTGAAGGATTCCTCGTCCTCGACGACGAGCACTCGGGTCACGGAAGGACCTCCCGGGCAGGAAAGGGTTCATACGAGGTCGAGACGCTCTGCGGCGACTCGGTGGACTGCCCGCTCCGCGTCCCGGGTACGGCGTCGTTGCCGTCTTCGGAACCGTCGAGGCCGGGCCTGCGGGACGCCCGATCACGGGCGACGCCCGCCTCCGGCAACCGCAGCGTGAACGTGGAGCCCTGGCCTTCCGAGCTCCATACGGTGACCTCCCCGCCGTGCGAGGCGGCCACATGCTTGACGATGGCGAGGCCGAGACCGGTTCCTCCGGTGGCGCGCGACCGGGCCGGGTCCACGCGGTAGAAGCGCTCGAAGATGCGCTCCTTGTCCCGCTCGGAGATCCCGATGCCCTGGTCGGTGACGGCGATCTCGATGACGGCCTGGGCGGCCCCGCCGCCGGGACCACCGCGCGCGGGCACGCGCCGGGCGGCGATGCCGACCCGGGTACGGGCGGCGCTGTAGTTGACGGCGTTCTCCACGAGGTTGCCGAGGGCGGCGGCGAGCTGGCCGCGGTTGCCCCAGACGTGCAGCCCGTCGGTCCCCCGGGCGGCGATGGTGATCTGCTTGGTGCCGGCCTGGTGACGGCAGCGGTCGATGGCCTCGGCGGCCAGTTCCGCGACGCGCACCGGCTCTGCGTCCTCCAGCGGGTCGTCGTTCTGCACCCGGGAGAGGTCGATCAGTTCCTGGACGAGGCTGGTGAGCCGGGTCGCCTCCAGTTGCATGCGGCCGGCGAAGCGTTCCACCGCCTCGGGGTCGTCGGCGGCGTCCATGACCGCCTCGGAGAGCAGCGAGAGCGCGCCGACGGGGGTCTTCAGCTCATGGCTGACGTTCGCCACGAAGTCGCGGCGCACCGCCTCTATGCGGCGGGCCTCGGTGAGGTCCTCCACCAGCAGCAGCACCAGCCGCGAGCCGAGCGGGGCGACCCGGGCGGAGACCGCCAAGGCCTCGCCGCGGCCGGTGCCACGGCGCGGCAGATCCAGCTCGACCTGCCGTATCTCGCCGTCCCTGCGGGTCTCCCTGGCCATCTTCATCATCGGTTCGACGGCGAGCTTGCCGCCGCGCACCAGGCCGAGGGCGTACGCGGCCGAGCTGGCCTTGACCACGCCGTCGGACTCGTCCAGCACGACGGCGGAGGACCGCAGCACGGAGAGCACCGTGTCCACGCCCGGCGGCAGGACCGGGTCGGTGTGCAGGGAGGTACGCGTAGGCCTTTTCTGGTCACGCTCGCTCCATCGGAACGCGAGCGTGGCGAAGACGCCGGTGCACAGTCCGGCGATCGCAGTCGCTGCGGCGACCGCCGCGTTCACGTCCATGTGTCCAGATTATGCGGGCGGCTCCTGGTCCCCCCAGTCGTCGTGGACCCCCCTCGGGCAGTCGTCGCCCAGAGTTCACCTTGAGGTCGTGGGCGATTCATTTGGGATGCCGTAAACCGTCGGGTATGCGGCCGACCGTGAAAGCGTGGGCCCACGCGGGCCCCATCGGTCCGGGGAACGGTGCCCGGCCACATCAGGTGGCCCTGGGCACACGCCCCCTTCCGCCGCACCGCGCCGCCGCGGGTGTGTGCGGCGCCACAGCGTGATGTGGCGCACAGCCGCATGCTTGTCGCGACGGCGCGGCCGGATCCTGTTACACCGAGTCAAGAGAGGCGAGCCACATGCGGGACGCGTACCACGAGGAACTGGACTCGATCGGCGATGCCCTGGTCGACATGGCGCGCCTGGTGGGGTCGGCGATCGGGCGCGCCACGACGGCCATCCTCGATGCCGATCTCAAGCTGGCGGAGAGCGTGATCGGAGCGGACGACAAGGTCGACGACCTCCAGCACGACCTGGAGGCCCGCGCGATCGCGTTGCTGGCACGCCAGCAGCCCGTCGCCACCGATCTGCGCATCGTGGTCACGTCGCTGCGGATGAGCGCCGACCTGGAGCGCTCCGGCGACCTGGCCCAGCACGTCGCCAAGCTGACCCGGCTGCGCTTCCCCGAGCGCGCCGTGCCACACGACCTGCACGCGACGATCCTGGAGATGGGGCAGCTTGCGCAGCGGCTGATGGCGAAGGCCGCGGAGGTCATCGTCACGAAGGACGTCGACCTGGCCCTTCAGCTGGAGCAGGACGACGACGCGATGGACCTGCTGCACCGCACGCTCTTCCAGCACCTGATGGACGACCGCTGGAAGCACGGCATCGAAACGGCCGTCGACGTCACCCTGCTGGGCCGCTACTACGAACGCTTCGCCGACCACGCCGTGTCGGTGGCCAAGCGGGTGGTGTACCTGGTGACCGGGGAGCACGCCGACGAGCTCCAGGCGGATGTCCGGCCGGAGATCCAGGCGGGGGTGACGGCTGCGGAGTCCTAGTCGAGGGGCCCTCAGGGCCGGCTCGGGGCGTCCACTCGTTCCGTCGGTCCGCCGAAGGGCAGGACGAGGGTCCGCGACGCCATCTGCCAGGTGCCGTCGATCTTGCGGAAGGTGTCCTCGTAGTGGCCGATGTTCGCCGGTAGCCGGGGTGGAATCGGCGCGCCCTCGGTGTGGCCGTCGACCCGGTAGGTGGCGAAGTAGGTGGTTGCCGCGGCGGTGTTCGGTGAGTCGACCGTGACCAGGATGTTCGTGCACATCCGCCGGGACAGGCGGTCGGCCGGCCGAGAACCGAAGTAGGCGCGCAGGGCTTCCCTTCCTTCGATCCGCCGCTTGTCGTACGGCCACTCCCAGACGCCGTCCGGGGTGAAGAGATCGCAGACCGTGCTCGGATCGCCCAGGTCGAGCCGGCGTATGAACTCCAAGATGACACGCTCACAGGCACGTTCCGCGAGGAGACGCTCCATGGCGTCGAGATCGTGCGTAGTCATGTCCGTTTCCTACCAGCCGCGTAGGAGCTCGGACCAGCCAAATTACGCGCGTCGGCAGTCGAGCCCAGGAGCACGGGGCCGACGCGTGCGGTGACGCAGTGGGCAAGGCGGCGCGCGCTCGGGCGTGCGCACCGAGTGGTGCGCCCATGGCGCGTGCCGGGGGGTGTGTCGTCGTGTGTGCGCTCGGGTTGGCCACCCTGCACGGTGCGGTGTACGGACGGGACCCGTCCGCCTGCGGGAACGGGTGCCGAGCCCCCGTGCGCCCTTGATGCGCCCAAGGAAGCGGGCATGCAATGCACCCACAGGCATCCCTGCCCCAGGACGTCCCGGTTCTGAGGCATCCGTGCCTTCGCGGCATCCGCGCCTTCGAGGAGGATCCATGACAGATTCCCCGACGCCCTCGACCACCGACGTACCCATCGCAGACCGTGCGCCCGAAGCCGCGCACCGCCTGCCACTGCTCGGCGCCTGCGGCTGCGGCTCCGGCTGTGGCTGCGGCTGCCAGTCCGGATCGCCCTGTCAGTGCGGCGGCAACTGCGGCTGAACACCCCACCGCGGTGACCGTCTCACCGCGTCGCGGTGACCGCCGCACCGCGGCCACCGCGACGCACCCGCCGTACGACATGCGGGGCCCGGCCATACCGGACGGGCCCCGCGTGTCGTCGGTTCCCTACCGGCAGCCCACCGGGTCCCGGATCCGGACCCGGGGTGGCGAGCGCGGTCAGGGCTTGCCCGCGTGCAGGATCCGCATGCCCCGGGGGCCGATTCCGTCATGTCGGACGGCAAGGCCGGCGGCGCGGCACTGGTCGGCCAACCACTCCGGGGCCAGCCGGAGTTTGGGATAACTGCTGGTCTTCAGGTCCCAGGTGTCGGCACGGCGGGTGTGCAGCAGATCGTGGACCAGGACGGTGTCCTCGTCGAGGTAGTCGAGGAAGCAGGTGAGGATCCGGTCGGCTGAGCTGCGGACGGGCAGGAAACGGTCCGTGCCGCGGAGTTCCCCGGTCAGGTCGCGGTAGGTGGCGACGAAACTCCCGCCCGGGCGAAGCGCCGTGGCACAGTCCGCGATCAGTTCCTGCACGTCGACCCGGTCGGGCAGATGCGGCAGGGTGTCGCCCATGCACACGATGGCCGCCGCCGACTCCGGCTCGGCGCAGTGCGGCAGCACACCGCGGATGTCCCGGTGGACGGGCCGGACGGCCTGCGCGACGTCGTACTGCTCGGCGTGCGCCACGAGTTCGTCGAGAAGCACGGCACTGCCGTCGACCGCCGTCACCGACGTGTAGCCCAGGCGGGCGAGGGCCAGGCTCTGCGGTCCTGGACCGCAGCCGAGGTCGACGGCGGTCGCCCCGTCGTCCGCGCTGACCCTCAGGCCCAACCCGTCGAGGAGTTCGGCCTGTGCCGCCACCAGCGATGCGATGTCCCCGCCGAGCATCCAGGTGTAGTGCTCGGCGAGCAGGTCCTCGTAGTGTCTGGCAGCCGTGTTCATGCGGGATCCCTTCGCGAGGTCGGTCGGCACGTGGCATGTGTCCGTCGGCGATTCGGTGCTGCGGGGGCCGGAGCGGAGGCCAGGACGACCGGTGCCGGTGACGCCGCTCACCCGTCGGCGGGCGGGTCGGCGTCGGGAGCGTCGGAAGCAGGGCTCACCGCGGACTCGCCCGTGAGGACCCAGGCGGCGAGATCGGCGAGGTACACGTTGGTCAGGGCGGCGTCCAGGGCCTCCCCGAGCGCCGCCCGATACGTGGGCGTCGCCTCCGCGTAGCGCTCGCGGCCGACCGCGGTGACGCTCGCGGCGACCGCCCGACCGTCACCGGCCGTGGACGCCCGTTCCGCAAGCCCCCGGGCCTCGAGCCGACCGACGAGACGCGTCACGGTGCTGTGCTGCAACCCGATCCGGTCGGCCAACTCGCCCATACGCAGTGCGGGTCCGCTGTCGGGTCGACTCAGCGCGCACAGCGCGCGGTACTCCGACAGCGGCAGGCCGTGCCCGTGTTGCAGGGCCTCGTCCAACCGCTTCTCCACGTTGCCCAGCAGGCGCACCGCCATGCACCAGCGGTCGTCCTGTGCGTCGTCGGCGGGGCGTTGCCCCTCGCGGAATCCCTGCGTAGCAGCCATACTGCTGACCACCTTATCTGCTTGCACAAGCAATAAAAAGAGCCCGTGGTACCGCCACGGAGTCGTGCGCGTCACCACCCTCCCGGGCCGGCCGCGCACGAACTCGCCGGGGCGGTCCCGGGACACAACTTCCCACGTCTACGGACCCGAGGAGCAACCGATGGGAAATCGATGGGAGGGGCCGATGCTGGAGGGCGCCCTGGTGCGGCTGGAACCGCTCGGCCGGCACCACACGTCGGGCCTGGCCGCGGCCGCGGAGGAGAACCGGGACTCCTACTCCTACACCTGGGTGCCCACCGCCCCCGAGGTCGGGGCGTACGTCGACGCGCAACTCGCTCGCGCGGCGGCCGGCAAACTCGCGCCCTACGCACAGGTGTCGCTGCGGACGGGCCGGGTCGTCGGGGCCACCGCGTATTGGGACCCGCGGATGTGGCCCGGGGACGACCGGCGCTTCGCGGTCGAGATCGGGTTCACCTGGCTCGCGGCGTCGGCTCAGGGCACGGGCGTGAACACCGAGGCCAAGTACTTACTGTTCAAGCACGCGTTCGAGAACTGGGACGTGGCGCGCGTCGACCTGAAGACGGACGCCCGCAACAGCAGATCCCGCGCCGCGATCGAATCGGTCGGCGCCCGCTTCGAAGGCGTCCTGCGAAACTGGTCACGGTCCTGGGCACCGGGCGAGGACGGCCTGCTCCGCGACTCCGCGATGTACTCCGTCGTGCAGCAAGACTGGCCGCAGTGCCGGGCGAAGCTTGAGGAGCGGCTGGAGCGGCTGGAGCGGCTGGAGGGGTTGAAGCGGCTCGAGCGGTCGAGTGGCCGGGAACGACCCCCCTCCCCTATCGCCTCCGGCGTGCCCACGCGGGCGCCGCTCCCGAAGAGGAGGGCCGAGCTGTTCGACGCCCCCGAATCCGAGAGTCGCTTCAGTGGCCCCACGACGGGCGACGAACGAACCATGCTCACCGATTCCCTGAAGGCCCAGCGCACCACCCTGGAACTGAAGTGCGCCGGCGTTGAGGACGCCGCCACGCTCTCCCGGCGTACGGTCCCGCCCTCCACGCTGTCCCTGCTCGGCCTGGTCCGACACCTGGCCGACGTGGAGCGCCGATGGTTCCGATGCGTGCTGGCCGGGCAGGACGCGCCCCCGCTCCACTCCTCGCCGGAGAACCTCGACGAAGCCTTCGACGGCGCGGTGCCGGACCCCGCCGTCGTGGCGGCGGCATGGGAAGCCTGGCGCGAGGAGGTGGCGTTCGCCGAGCGTCTCGTCGCCGAGGCCCCGGACCTCGATGTCGCGGGCACCGACGCATGGCGCGGAAAGGTGTCGCTGCGCTGGGTACTCATCCACATGATCGAGGAGTACGCCCGGCACAACGGCCACGCCGACCTGATCCGCGAGCGCATCGACGGAGCGGTGGGACTGTGACACCGAGCCTCATGCGCATCAACGGCATCGTGATCGACGCCAACGACCTCGACCTGCTGGCCGAGTTCTGGAGCCGGCTGCTCGACCTGGACATCACCCGACGCGAAGCCGACTGGATCAGCCTCGGGCCGACCCTCGCCATTCAGCGGGTCCAGGAGACCAAGAGGGCGAAGAACCGCGTCCACATCGACCTGGTCGCCGACGACTTCGCCGAGGCGGTCACGCGCGCCACCGAACTGGGCGCGCGGCCGGTGGGCGAGATGCGAGAGGACCTCTGGCAGGTCTGGCGTGATCCGGAGGGGAACGAGTTCTGCATGTGCGTGTCGTGATCGGCGTGCCGTGAGCCGGGTGCCGTGAGCCGGGTGCCGTGAGGGCGCGGGCGGGACCGGGCAGCGGCCCGCCCGCACGGCTCGGACGGCTCGGACGACGCAGACGACGCAGACGACGCAGACGACGCAGACGACGACATGTAAAGGAATCCTTGACATCGATCGGCCGTAAAGGCAACCTTTACATATGACAGATCCCCCGCCGACCCTCGCCGCCATCAGTGCCCAACTGGCCGAAGCGGCCTCGACCCTGGCGACCTCGGCGTCCAGCCCGTTGACCTCGCCTGCCTACCTTGACCTCGTCCGACGCTCCCAGAGCGTGAGCAGCACGGCCGAACAGTTGCTCAAGCTGTGCGTGCAGCAGTCCCGGGACGCCGGTCACACCTGGCAGGAGATCGGCAACGTGCTCGGGGTCACCCGCCAGGCCGCCTTCCAGCGGTTCGGCAAGCCCATCGATCCCCGCACTGGAGAGCCCATGGACAAGACCGTTCACATGACCGAAGCCGCGGAACGCGCCGTCGAGATCACCAAAGCCGTGCTCGACGGCCGTATGGACGAGGCACGGGAGTCCTTCAACGCCCAGGTACTGGAGGCGTTCACCGACGAGGTGTGGGGCAGCGGCCTCGCCACGGTCGCCGGACTGGTCGGCGCGTTCGAGAGCTTCGGCGATGAGGAGCCGTTCGTCCGGCGCATCGGCGACCACACGGTCGTCGACATCCCGCTGCGCTACGAGGCCGGCGACATGAAGGCCCGGGTCGCGTTCGACGCGGACGAGAAGGTCGCCGGACTCGTCATCGTGCCACCCGACACCCCGTGACGAACCCGCACCCCGTGCCGAACCCGCAGGCCCGACACTCGGACCCCTCCACGCGAAGCCTCCCGCCCAGGCATGGCCGACCTGGCACACCTGAACCACTACCCCGTACAACGCTATACCGTATAACGTAATAGTTCAGGTTGAGGGAGGGAGGACGGGTGCCGCGTCAACGGGACCGCGTCGGATGGGCCGAACCCGCGCTGCTGATCCTGGCCAGCCTGGCCGACGGCCCCAAGCACGGCTACGCCATCATCAAGGACGTCGACGAGCAGACGTCCATCAAGCTGGGACCAGGCACGCTGTATGCCGCCATCGCGCGGTTGGAGGAACGCGGCCTGGTCGCCCCGCTGGACGGGGACGAACGCAGGCGGCCCTACCGCCTCACCGCGGAAGGCCAGACAGTGCTCGACGACAGACTCCGGGCGATGGCCCGCTTCGCCCGCACCGGGCTGACCCGGCTGAGGGTGGCCGGCGCATGATCGAAATGGCAGCCCGGTTGGCGTTACGGGCGTACCCTCCCTCGTTCCGGGAGCGCTACGGCCTGGAACTCGAAGCGCTGGTCGAGGACACCGGCGCTGGTCCGGGCGTCGTCGCGGACCTCCTCATCGGCGCGCTGCGGGCGTGGCTCCACCCGGTGATACCCGACGAGTCCACCGAAGGACGCCGCCGCCGCATGCAGGCGAGCGTCGCCACCACCTGGGTCACCTGGTGCGCCGCGCTGTACGCCCTGCCGATGCTGCGCCTGATACTGTCCGATGCCCTCTGGCCGGCTCCGGAGCTGGTGCGCCGGCTGCTCGACGTTGCGGAGTACGCCATGTACGGCGGCGGGCTCATCGCGCTGATCGGCGCCATCGCGCTCCTCTCGGAGACCTCCAGAACGGGCAACTGGGCCGCCTGGCACCCCCTGGTGGTTCTCGTCCCGACGCTGCTCGCGTACATCGTGGGGAAGCTGCTCGTAGCGTTCGCTTCGATCGGTCCGCCGCCCCTGTACTGGGTCGAGGTTCTGGGGTTGTTGGGGCCGGCGGCGTTCCTCACAGCCATGGCGGTGACACCCGCCGTCGTCGTCACCCGATGCCAACCGTCTGCCAGGGTCCTGCGGCTGCTGGCCATGTCCGGAGTCGTCATGGCGTTGGCCGTGACGACGACGGGCATCGCCTGCGTCGCGGTCGTCGCCGCATTGAGCGTGAACGACAGCGACGCCGGTCAGGCCTTGACGGTACCCATGCTCACCATCACCGTTGCCGCGTCGACAACGGCCCTGGTCAGCTCCGTTCGCGGCGCCAAGGCTGCGCTCCGCAGGAAGGATCCCGTGGACCTGGACCTGGACCTGGACCTGGATCCGGACCTGGGTCAGCTAGCGGAACGAGAGTGAGAGTGCGCGTGCGAGTGCGCGGCTCCGAATCACCCAGGAGTCCTACGCCGGCGTGAAGTGACGGGAGGCATGGCATGCACAAGTGCGCCGCGCAGGCGCTGTCCTGGGGCTCGACGGCCCTGCTGCTGACGATGGCAGTGTCAGCATGCGGTCAGGACCACCCGCCGGCGAAGGACGCACGCTCAAACGCCTCCCCCCTGGAGAAGAGCGACATACCCTGGAGCGGCGGCCCCAGCCCGTACGACGCCGTGGTGAAACTCGACGACGGCCGCCGGGTGGCCATGCACTACCGACGAGGCAAGGGGCTTGTCGAGCAGCACTACAGCCCTCAGGCCAGGGCCTGGAGCAAGCCGGCGTTGATCTACCGCACGAAGACCGACGCCTGCCAGGGCATCGAGCTACGGGCCAAAGGCGAAACGGTCGCGGCGATCGCGGACTTCGGCACCTACTGCTACGACGGCGAGCCCCCGACCGAGTCCATCGCGGCCGTCGGCACCGACGGCCTGACGAAGTGGGACACCAACATCACGAAGGACTTCGACGGTTGGGAGCGGGCTGCCATCTCCAAGGACGGACAACAGGTCACCTTCGAGCGCGACGTCACCCTCCACTGGAACCGGGACGAAGGCTTCGACGAGGCCCAGGAAGGACACGGCTCGGGAGGCTAGGGCAAGACTTCGGAGTCGGTGCGGGCGTACGTCTTTCCTTCAGCACTGTCCTCGGCGACAGCTTTCCTTCAGCGCTGTCCTCGGCTAAAGCCTGAGCACTCTCGGGCGGGCGGCTGAGCGCCCGTACGCCAGGATGCGCGGGAGTACCTCACGCATGCGTGCCACGTCCGCCGCAGGCGCCCGGAGCAACGCCTCGACTACCGGATCGGTCAAGCCGAGAGCGTCCAGCGACGAGGGGTCCAACGTCACCCGCAGCACATCACCATCCAGGCGCACTTCCCGGACACAGCCATAAGCAGTGCCCTGGTCGGGTGTGACGAGGCAGTGTGTGTCCATGCCCAGACGTACGTCCTGCGCATCGGGCTCGTCGACGCCACACATGAACAACAGCGAGAACGCCTCCTCGTCGTCCGACTCGGCCACCCCCGCCATCACACAGTCGTCCTCGTCCCGCTCGTCGAGCCCGCAAGCAAGTCGAGCCGTGAACCTGTAGGTCATGCGGCTGTTCTAGCACCGGTGACCGACACTCCCGATGGAGCCCGCGAGACTGAAGCGCGGTGCACGCCTGTGACGTCCTGGGGGCGGCTCAGGGACGGCCAGGGACGGTTCAGAAAAGGCTCCGAGAAGGCCCCGCGCACCATCAAGCCCCTGCTCACGGGAGACCCGCAGGCAGGGGCTTGATCGATATGGCTTACCTCTTCTTGCCCTGGTTCTTGACCGCCTCGATGGCCGCCGCGGCCGCCTCCGGGTCCATGTAGGTGCCGCCTGGGTTGAGGGGGTGGAAGTCGGCGTCGAGGTCGTAGGCGAGGGGGATGCCGGTGGGGATGTTGAGGCCGGCGATGTCGGTGTCGGAGACGCCGTCGAGGTGCTTGACCAGGGCGCGCAGGCTGTTGCCGTGTGCCGCGACCAGGACCGTGCGCCCGGTGAGCAGGTCCGGCACGATCGCGTCGTACCAGTACGGCAGCATGCGCTCGACGACGTCCTTCAGGCACTCGGTGCGCGGCCGCAGCTCCGGCGGGATCATCGCGTAGCGCGGGTCGTCGTGCTGCGAGTACTCGGCGCCGTCCGCCAGCACCGGCGGCGGGGTGTCGTACGAGCGGCGCCAGAGCATGAACTGCACCTCGCCGAACTCCGCGAGCGTCTGCGCCTTGTCCTTGCCCTGTAGCGCACCGTAGTGCCGCTCGTTCAGGCGCCAGTGGCGCTGGACCGGGATCCAGTGGCGGTCGGCGGCCTCCAGGGCGAGCTGCGCGGTGCGGATGGCGCGCTTGAGGACCGAGGTGTGCACGATGTCGGGCAGCAGACCCGCGTCCCGCAGCAACTCGCCGCCGCGGACCGCCTCCTTTTCGCCCTTGTCGTTGAGGTTGACGTCCACCCAGCCGGTGAACAGGTTCTTCGCGTTCCACTCGCTCTCGCCATGGCGGAGCAGAATCAGCTTGTACGGTGCGTCGGCCATATCTCCGAGCCTAATCGAACCCCGCACGTCGGACGGCCGACGGCCACGGGCTGGACGGTCGGTGCCGTGGCCTGCGGGGATGCCGCGGGCGGGCCCGCGGGGGCGCCTCCGGCCCGGCGGCACGCTCCGGTGCGGCGGGCCCCGGCGTGTCGCGCCCCGTCACCTGGCGGCCGGCGGTTGCGGACCCGTGCCGTATGTAGGTGCGGACCCGTGCCGTGTGCATGGCCGCCGCCCGCACCCGTCACCTCGTCGTCTGTGTCCTGATGCGTGTCCCCATGCGTGTCCTGGCACTGCCGTCCGGTCGCCACCACCCGGTCGTCCTTACCGGCGCCTCCGTGCACCGTGTACCCGCGCCACGCCCGCGTACATGGTGGTGGCCTCGCGAGTGGGTGCCGGGGTGTCCCGGTACCACTCGGTGGCGTTCACCAGGCCGGGTGGGACCAGGTCCAGGCCGGTGAAGAAGCGTTCGATCTCGGGGTGGGTACGGACGCGGTTCTTGATGCCGCCGCCGTTGTAGGCGCCCTCGACCGACTCGCGTACCTCGGGGAGCATGTCCCAGGTGGCGTGCGAGAAGATCAGGTAACTGCCGGGGGGCAGGGCGTCGACGAGGGCCCGGGTGATGCCGTACGGATCCTCCTCGTCCGTCACGAAGTGCATGACGGCCAGCAGGGAGAGGGCGATGGGGCGCTCGAAGTCCAGGACCTCGGCGGCGTACTGGAGGATCTGGCCCGGCTCGCGAACGTCTGCCTGGATGTAGTCGGTGGCGCCCTGCCCCGTGCCCACCAGCAGGGCCTCCGCATGCCGCAGCACGATCGGGTCGTTGTCCGTGTACGCGACCTTGGCGTGCGGCTGGATCTCCTGGGCGACCTGGTGCAGGTTCGGCTCCGTCGGGATGCCCGCGCCGATGTCGAGGAACTGGTCGATGCCCTGGCCCGCCACCCAGCGGACCGCGCGGTGCATGAAGTCGCGGTTCAGCTGGGCGCCGCGGACGGCGATGGGAGGCAGCTGCTCGCCCACCTCGACGTCGACCCGGTAGTGGTCCTTGCCGCCCAGCATGAAGTCGTAGACCCGGGCCGGGTGGGGCTTGCTGGTGTCGACCTGGGGCTTGGGCATTCCTGCCGTCATGGGTACTCCGGGCTGGGCCGAGGTCCGCACCCGTGGGCCCCCGGCGTGCACTCGGGCGCGCAGGGGTCTTCCGGGCCGGTTCCGGGTGGATCGGATGGTCGTCGTTGGCTTGATCGTCGTACTACGTCGGCGCACGACCATCTGCGTGTCAGCCTGCCACAACAAGTGCGCTGTAAACGCGCCAAGTTCACACCCCTACGCCCCAGGCGTACGCCCTTGCCGCTCGTCCCCGCCACGCGCCATGCGCCAGGCGCCAGGCGCCACGGCGGCCACTCAGTGCTCGAGATCGCGTTGGGCGTCGTACAGGTTGCGTGGCCAGACGCCGTCGGGCCGGCCGTACAGCTCCAGGCGGCTGTGCAGGTCGCCGGTGAAGTCGGGCACGTCGATCTGGTCGAACTCGCTGACCTCGCTGATCGCCACGGTGGCGCTGTACGGCGCGAGTCCGTCGATCTTGACCAGACCGGCCCGTCCGTTGGTGACTCGAACGTTCCAGTGCGTGAAGCGGGCGCCGAACAGCGGCCCGGCGCTGGCGTCGCCGCCGTGCCGACCGTTGTTGTCGACGGTGATGTCGGTGCGCACATTGGCGAACGGCAGGCCGCGGTGGCTGTCGAAGGTGCCCATCTGCATGTCGCCGCCCGACCACACGTTGTGGCTGGACAGGCCCTCGACGTTGATGCCGTGCAGCTGGGTGCCCTCGGGCGCGGGGACGGTGCGCTGCTCGATGGTGAAGTCCTCGATGAGGTTGTCGTGCGAGCCCTCGCGGCAGAAGTACGGGTGGTGTTCGCCGCGACCGCCCACGCGGGTGCGGCGCAGGGTGCACGCGGAGGCGGCGACGAGACCGAAGCCGTTGTCCACGTTCTGCACCGCCACGTCGTCGGCCCAGCAGTCGTAGGTGCACTGGAAGACGACGCCGTTGTAGCCCTTGTCGAGCAGGTGCGGGGCCTGCGGCAGCTCCGGGCACTCCAGGGTGAGGCCCTCGACGCCCGCGCCGGTCAGCTCCGGCACATGGGTGGTGATCCGCGGGTCCCATGCGGCGCGTACGTCCAGTGGCAGCGGGCGTTCCAGGGTGATCCGCCTGCCCCGTACGGCGGTGATCCGCACCGGCCACTCGTACGGAACGTAGCTGGTCAGCTTGGTCTTGTCGGCCCAGTAGTACGCCTCGGGGCCCGGGCCGCCGCCCGCCATGTGCATAAGGAGGGTGTGGTCGGCGTCGTCTGCGAGCCGTAGCAGGACCAGGTGGCCCGGGCGCAGCGCGGTGGCGTCGGCGACCGTCAGCGTGCGGTCGCCCTGACGGGCCGGGAGGACCGTCGTCAGGGTCTGCCACGCGTCGCGCTTGTTGCCGGTCCAGCCCTCGAACGGCCAGTCCTTGGCCGTGATGGCGGTGGTGAGGGAGCCGAAGCGGTCGGCGGGGCAGAGCCAGATCAGGCCGCCCGCCCAGGACCAGCTGGACTTGTCGCCGCCGTAGCGGGATCCGTACGGGCCGATGAGGTCGGTGAGGCTCTTCGTGGCGTACAGGGTGGTGCGGTCGCTGCCGGCGCCCCTGAGCACGACGCCCGAGTCCCCGATGTGGATCAGGCCGTCGATGCGGTACCGGCCCGGCGGCACCAGGACCGTCCCGCCGCCGGCGGCCCCGGCCGCGGCAAGGGCCGCGTTGATGGCGGGCGCGGCGTCTGCCGAGCCGTCCGGTCGGGCGCCGTGGTCCAGCACGTTCGCCACCACACGGGGGCGGGCGAAACGCCGCTGACCCGCGCGGTAGCCGGCGCGGCCGATGTACGGGACCTGGGGGTGGGTGAAGGGCGTGGCGGTGAACTCCCGCCAGAGGGTGGGCAGGGTGCGCGCTGCCGTGACCCGCACGGCCGGGCCCGCGGACCCGGCGCCCCCGAAGGCCTCGGGTGCCGCGGAGCTGCCCGCGGTGCCGGCGGCGGGGGCCGCGTGAGCCCTACCGGTGCCGGCGGTGGAGACGGCGGCGGCCACCGCGACGGCGCCGCCCAGGACGCCGCGCCTGCTGGTCCCCCCGGCGTTCCCCATGTCCCCGCTGCCCCCGCTGTTTCCGACGTCCCCCATGAGCCCGCCTCCCGCGTGCGCCGCCCGAAAGCCTCCGCACGTCGACCGGCCACGAACCGGTCCGCAGCCGCCCCAAATAGACGTCCGAGTATGTGAACGCAGTTCAAGTCCACGTGCGACCGTGAGCATGCCACGACGCACGGAGTACGAAAAGGGGTACAACAACGGTTGGCATCGGAAAGTGAGGTCCGGGGAGCGGGACCCGGGGAAGGACGCCCGAGGAAGGACGCCCGGGGAAGGAGACCCCGGGAAGGCGGCAGCGCGTCAGGAAGTCGAACGATCGGTCAGATGCGTGAACGCCGCCAGGTTGCGGGTCGACTCGCCGCGTGACACCCGCCAGGCGTACTCCTTGCGGATGGCGTCCGCGAACCCCAGTTCCAGGAGCGTGTTGAAGCTTCCGTCCGCCGCTTCCAGCACCGATCCGAGGAGCCGGTCCACCTCGTCCTCGGTGATCCCGGCCAGTGGCAGCTTGCCGACCAGATAGACGTCACCCAGGCGGTCGACGGCGTAACTCACCCCGTAGAGCTTGAGATTGCGCTCCAGGAGCCAGCGGTGGACGCCTTCCTGGTTCGCGTCGGGGTGGCGGATCACGAAGGCGTTCAGGGACAGCGCGTGCTGGCCGACGCGCAGCGAGACCGTCGTGGACAGCTTCCGGGTGCCGGGCAACTGGACGACGTAGTCCCCGTGTTCCGGGCTCTCCCAGTCCAGCCCGGCGCTTCGCAGCGCGGCCTCGATGCAGGCCAGGGCCCTCGTCCGTGCGTCGTCCCGTCGCATGTCACCCATGGGGCGAGCGTACGGGAGACGGCCGGCGGGCGCCCGCGCCGAAGAGGTCAGCTGGCTCGGTCGCGTACGCGGCGCCGGCGCCGGTGGTCGTGCAGGGCCGCCTCGTACACCTCGCCGGTGGCCGTGGCCGCCGCGTCCCAGCCGAAGTCCTGGGCGTGCCGGGCGGCGGCCGCGCCCATGCGGTCGGTCAGGGTCGGGTCGGTGGCGAGATCACGCAGCACGCGCGCGTAAGCGGCGGGTTCGTGGCCCTGGACGAGGAACCCCGTGACGCCGTGGCGCACCGCCACCGGCAGGCCGCCGACCGCGGCCGCCAGCACCGGAGTGCCGGTCGCCTGGGCCTCTATGGCAACCAGGCCAAACGATTCGCTGTAGGAGGGCATCACCAGGAGCGAGGCGGCCCGGAACCAGTCGGCGAGCTGGTCCTGCCGCACCGGCGGCCGGAACTGCACCACGTCCGTGATGCCGAGCCGCGCGGCCAGCTTCTGGAGCCGCTCCGGCTCCGCGAGCCCGGAGCCGCTGGGCCCGCCCACGACGGGCACGACGATGCGCGAGCGCAGCCCCGGACACTCCTCCAGCAGCTCGCCCACCGCGTGCAGCAGCACGTCGGGGCCCTTGAGGGGCTGGATACGGCCGGCGAAGAGCGGGATCAGGGCGTCCTGCGGCAGCCCGAGCCGGGCGCGGGCGGCGGCGCGGCCGTCCGCCTCGTGGAAGACGTCCAGGTTCACGCCCGGGTGCACGACGGCGACGGCGTCGGGGTCGGCCTCGTAGTGGTGGACCAGTTCGTCGGCCTCATCGGAGGTGTTGGCGACGAGCCGGTCTGCGGCGCGCACGATCTGGGTCTCGCCGATCACGCGGGCGGCCGGCTCGGGGGTGTCGCCGGCGGCCAGCGCGGCGTTCTTGACCTTGGCCATGGTGTGCATGGTGTGCACCAGGGGCACGCCCCAGCGCTCTGCGGCGAGCCAGCCGACGTGCCCGGAGAGCCAGTAGTGCGAGTGGACCAGGTCGTAGTGGCCGGGGCGGTGGTCCGCCCAGGCCTGCATCACGCCGTGCGTGAAGGCGCACAGCTGCGCAGGCAGCTCCTCCTTCGCCAGGCCCTCGTACGGGCCGGCGTCCACGTGCCGGACGAGCACGCCGGGCGCGAGCTGCACGACGGGGGGCAGGTCACCGGAGGTGGCGCGGGTGAAGACCTCCACCTCGATGCCCTTCGCGGCCAGCTGGCGGGCCAGCTCCACGATGTAGACGTTCATACCGCCGGCGTCGCCGGTGCCCGGTTGGTGCAGGGGGGAGGTGTGCACGCTGAGCATCGCTACACGCCGTGGCCTGCGGATGGTGCCGGGTAGCCGCAGTCGGGTGGGGGCGGCGGAGACACGCCGCCCGAACGTGGTCACGTGGTGACTCACCTGTGGGTCCTCCTTGCGGGGCCGCGGCTGTGCAGGCCGGCGGTGGGCTGCGCGGACATGACTCACGGAGGAAGCGGCTTCCTCCACCGTTGGGTGGAACATAGGAATTACGGCTTCCATTTCCTCTTTGCCAAATCATTACCGTAATGCGTTCCTCAGGCGTTCCTCAGGCGTTCGGGTCCCCCCGCGTCCCCCCTCCCCTGCCGCACACGTCACCGCTCGCCCCACCCTCGCCCCGTCTCGTCGCCCGACCCCCCGCGCGCTTCCGCCTACCCTCGTCTCCATGGTTTCCCGCATGCCGTCCCGCCTCCTGAGGGCACCTCTGGGGGTCGTCCCCCACTGCCCTGGACGGGCGTGCGAGGTGCCCCCGCCCATGTCCTTCGAGCAGCGGAGGAGGCTTTGAGGCAGCGGGCGAACCCCAAGGGCCGGGGTGGTCCCGTCGTGGGGACGGCGACCCGTGGCACCACCCATCCGAACCGGCTGCGCCGCATGGACCGCTGGATCGCCGCCGTCCACGGCGCCGAACTGCGCCGCTCCCCCGCCCCGGTGGCCGTCGACCTCGGCTACGGCGCCGCACCGTGGACCGCCGTGGAACTCCTGCACCGGCTGCGTCGCGCCGCGCCGCGCACCCGGGTCGTCGGCATCGAGATCGACCCGGAGCGGGTGGCCGCGGCCCAGCCGTACGCCCGCGAGGGACTCACCTTCCACCACGGCGGCTTCGAGATCCCGCTGGGCGAACCGGTCGGTGCGGACGCGGAGTCGGGTGCGCCGCCGGCAGAGCCGGGTGCCGTGCTGATACGGGCCGCGAACGTGCTGCGGCAGTACGACGAGGGTGAGGTCGCCGCCGCCTGGCAGCGGCTCCGCGCCCGGCTGGCGCCGGCCGACCCGGCCCGCGGCACACGGGGCGGCCTGCTCGTCGAGGGCACCTGCGACGAGATCGGGCGGCGCCACGTGTGGGTCGCCCTGGGCCCGGAGGGCCCCCGCACGGTGACGTTCGCCACCCGTCTCGCCTCCCTGGACCGCCCGTCCGACCTCGCCGAGCGCCTGCCGAAGGCGCTGATCCACCGCAACGTCCCCGGCGAGCCGGTCCACGCCTTCCTGCGCGACTTCGACCGCGCCTGGGCAACCGCCGCGCCCTACGCGGCCTACGGGGCCCGGCAGCGCTGGATGACGGCGGTACGGGCCCTGACGGACCGCTGGCCGGTGGTGGACGGCCCGGCACGCTGGCGGCAGGGAGAAATAACGGTGACCTGGGCGGCGTTGGCACCGCACGACTGAAAGGCGACTGGCGGCACCGTGGGAAGCGCCGCCGGTCACGCGGCGGGAAGCGCCGCCGACACGCGTCTTGCGGCGCCGGGCAGCACCGTGCGGCGGCGTGGCGCCGTCCAACACCGTTCAGCACCGCGCGGTGCCATGCGGCGTGAAATGAGTCAGGCGCGCCAGGGGCGCACGCCTCCGGCGCGCGTGAGTCAGGCCACGTGACCCACGGCATCGTTCGTGCCCGGAAGCAACCACGGAGGCGTGACTTTCGTCATCTCCAGTGCAGTCGATTTCCGTCCAAGTGCGGCAGAGAACGGGGCATATGACGCTGGTCGTTTACCTGGTGGCATTCCCTTGCCAGCGTGGCACCCGCTAAGGTCCCGTTCTGGGTGGATCGTCGCTCGTCGCTCCACCATGCCCTCGGGGGGAGGGAAGGAACCAAGCCGATGCCCGTACCCGTACCGCGGCAGAGGAATGTCCCGGCCGCGGAGAGTGGTCAGGCTCACACTCCGCCGGTTCCGGGGGTACCCGAGTCCACAGCGGGGCCCGTCGCCGCCGGCGCACTCGCATCGTCCGGCGCGAGCACGGCAACCGACGCGCCCACCGCTGACCCGCTCACCACACCGGCCGACGCATCCCCGGCCGATGCGTCGCACGGTGCCGCGTCGGACACCGGCGTCGTGCCGCGCACCGGCAGCGACCGGCCCGACGGCCACCCCACGCACGACGCCGACGCCGGCAGCCACCATGACGCCGATCACCACGACGGTGACGACGGCTGCGACGACATCGACGGACCGGCCGACCGGCCAGGACGCGCCGGCGCATCCGGCAGCACCAACCTCACCCTCCTGGTCATCGAGGACGACCCGGCGCGTTCGCTGAACGTGCCGGAGCTGCTCGATGCCTCGGGCAACCCCATCAAGGTCCGCACCGCCCGCAACCTCACCGAGGCGGAGCGGCTGCTCACCGACGACGTGCACTGCATCCTGCTCGACCTCGCGCTGCGCCCGGCCGGCCGGCGCGGCGCCACGCAGGCCCGGGACAGGGACACCGCCCCGGCAGGCGCGGTGCGCGGCACGGCACGTGACCGTACGGTCACCGGCCCGCACGAGGCCGTGGACTCGGCGGACCTGACGAAGCACGCCGAAGAGCTGACCATCCTGGAGGACGTCCTGCGCCTGGCGCCGCGGCACGCCGTGCTCGCGCTCACCGGCTCCAGTGACCTGGAGCGCGGCGCGGAGGCGGTGCGCGTCGGCGCGCAGGACTACCTGGTACGCGAGGAGCTGGACGGCCGGCTGCTCAGCCGAGCGATCCGCTATGCGGTCGAGCGCAAGCGCGCCGACGCCGCGCAGCGCCAGCTCACCGAGTCCCGGATGCGCGCCCAGGAGAACGCCCGGCTGGAACGTGGTCTGCTGCCCACCCCGCTACTGGACGGCTCCGCGTTGCAGTTCGCCGCCCGGTACCGTCCCGGCCGGTCCCGCGCCCTGCTCGGCGGTGACTTCTACGACACCGTGCGCACACCCGACGGCACGGTGCACGCCATGATCGGTGACGTCTGCGGGCATGGCCCCGACGAGGCCGCGCTCGGTGTCGAACTGCGCATCGCCTGGCGCGCCCTGACCCTGGCGGGCCTGTCCGGTGACGCGCTGCTGTCCACGCTCCAGCAGGTCCTGGAGCACGAGCGGGCCGACGACGAGATCTTCGCCACGCTCTGCACGGTCGACATCGCGCCGGACGGCCGGCATGCCGGGTTCTGCCTGGCCGGCCACCCGGCACCGCTGCTCGCCCCGCACGACGGCCCCGCCGAACTGCTGCCGTACGAGGAGAACGGCCCGGCGCTCGGCATGCTGCCGCACGCCCGCTGGCCACGCCAGGAGGTGGAGCTCGGGCCCTCCTGGAGCCTGATGCTCTACACGGACGGCCTGATAGAGGGCCGCGTCGGCCAGGGCACCCAGCGGCTCGGTCAGGAAGGCATGGTGGACATGGTCCGCCGCAAGATCGCGCTGGGCCTGAGCGGTGACGCACTCCTCGGCGCCGCGCTGAACGAGGCCCGCGACCTCAACGGCGGCGACCTGACGGACGACGTGGCCGTCCTGCTGCTGGCCCGCTAGGCCCTGTCGTCAAACTCCCGTCTGCCCGGCGACGCCATGCACGCACTCTCGCCGCACCGGGCACAAGCCCACGTACTCCCCCACTGCCTGAACGGCGTGGGAGGTGCCCCCATCCGTACGCGGACTCGCGCCCGGCGCTCCCCCAAGCTCTTCGAGCAGGGGGGACCCCCAGAGCACGCACCTGACGCCGCCGGGCCGCCCTTCGGGCAACGACGGGAGTTTGACGACAGGACCTAGGGCCCACGGCCCACGGGTCTCACGCAGCCCACGGGTCTCACGCGATCGGGCGCTCACGCACACGGGCGGTCCCGTCGACTCAGGCCGGCGCGTCTTCCACGGGTGGCTGTCGCCTTCAGCCGTCGCCGGCTGTCGCCTTCAGCGACCGTGCCTCAGCGACCGTGCCTTCAACGACCGTTGAACGGGCCGTAAGGGCCGTCGCTGCTGGAGCCGCGGCGGCGCGGGCCGCCGCCGGTGATGCCGCGGATCGCGGGGCGTACGTCGACCATGTACACGATCGTCGCGATCAGGCCGATGATCGGCAGGAACGCCAGGATCGGGAAGATCACGCTCACCACGAAGGCCAGGCCGAGGACGATCAGCCAGAACGGCTTGGTCTGCTTGTTGACGGCGCGGTAGGCGTCCTCGCGCCGGATCGCGGCGTCGAAGAGCGCGAAGCCGGTGAAGAGGATCAGGGCAACGTTCAGCAGCCACATGACTCCTGCGAATCCCTGCATCAGCACTACGCCCACCACCCGTGTCTACTCATCATTAGTCAACTTTCCCGCGCGATGTCCGCGCCAGTCACCCCGGCTGGCCTGCTTATCCGGCTGGGGGCCCGGGGGTCGTCCCCCGGGAAAATGCAGTACCGGCCACCGTACCCGGACAACGGACCGCGCACGCCGGTCGTTCCCGCCCCTGCTGTGCGGGCCGCCACCGGCCCGCGGCCGGCCAGGTCATGTGCCGGCCGGCCGGGCCGCGGTCGGCTGCGACCGGATGTTCGGCCGCAGGGCGACGAATCCCCTGGTCGCGGGGTGATCGGGTCACTCGTTCACTTGTCGCGAGGGGTGGTCTTCCGGCTGCTGGTGCCGTTCCGCCGCGCCGTGGTCTTCTTGGCGGCCGGCTTCTTCGCGGCCTCGGAGGACGCGGTCGACGCCGACGTCGTCGAAGAAGGCGACGACGTGGACGTGGCGGAGGACGCCGGGGACGTGGCGGAGGACGCCGAGGACGTCGAGGTCTGGCCCGTGCGGGTCGTGCGGGTCGTGCGGCTCGTCGTGGCACTGCGGCCGCTGCCGGTCGACTTCGTGCCGGCGCTGCCGGTCGGCTTCGTGCCGGCGGTGCCGGACGGCTCGTCGCGCACCACGACCGGCTTCGGGCGCTCCACCGGAGCGACGGCCGGGGTCGACGCAGCGTTCTCGCTGGCCTCGCCGCGCCAGGTGCGGACGGTCTGCTCGCCGTGCTCGGCGACCCGCTCGTACGTCTCGCGCGCCTTCACGGCGTACTCGACGGCGACGCCGACGCCGCGCAGCGCGAAGCCCTGCGCGGACTCGCCCAGCCTCTTGATGTCGGTGTCGAGCGATCCCAGCACTCCGCTCACCACGTTCTGGACGCTCTCGGAGACGTCCTTGGCGCGTGCGGTGGCGCGGTCCTGCACCTGCTTCGGGTCGGTGCGGCGCACGGCCTCGATCCGTGCCGGCGCCTCGGCGCGGATCTGCTCCACCAGCTCCGGCACCTTCTTGGCCTGTTGGAAGGCCAGGTCAGCGGTGCCGGCGGCAAAGTAAAGCGGGGTCGGGTCGGTGAACGTCTTACGCAGGTCGTCAGCGATGGCCATGAGGGTGGTCCTCCCGGAACACTCGGTTCGAGGTCGGCGCATGCGGCGAGCCGCACGGCGCACGAGGCACCCGGCGCGACGAGCGAAGCACGGCGCACAAGGCGCGACGGGCAGTGTGCCCACCGAGTGCGTGAAGCACCGCGCACAACCTGCGCGATACGCCGCACGGCACGCGGGCACGCCCCGACCGCTACGTACAGTTACTACTGTTACTCATCATCACGTTTCGGCACGGCATCGCCCGCGCCGTGTTCCACCGAACTCTCCTCACCGATCGAGCCGCTTCCATTCCCGTTTCCGGTTCCTCGTCCGTTTCCGGCGCCGTTCTCACGGCGGAAGGACTCGTAGATCTGCAGCATCACCTGCTTCTGACGCTCGGTGAGGGACGGGTCGGCCAGGATGACGGCGCGCGTCTCCAGCTCGTCCCGCTCCTTCTCGTCCAGGATTCCGGCCCGGACGTACAGCGTCTCGGCGGAGATCCGAAGCGCCTTGGCGACCTGCTGCAACACCTCCGCACTCGGTTTGCGCAGGCCGCGCTCGATCTGGCTCAGATACGGGTTGGACACCCCGGCGGCATCGGCGAGCTGCCGCAACGACAGCTGCGCCGTGCGCCGCTGCTCGCGCAGGTACTCACCGAGGTTTCCGACGTTGAGCGATGCCATGACTTGATGATGCCCCCCGTCCGCTAACTTTTGCAAGCACCCCGCTTGCAAAAGTGCGCTACGCCACGTTGGCGCCGATGCCCGGACGGACTACAGGCGGACGACGATCAAGGCGATGTCGTCAGGTCCACCGTTGGCCACGCCCATGCGGGTGAGCAGGGTGTCGGCCACGCGGTCGGGGCTCAACCGGGTGAGGCGGGTGAGGGCGTCGCTGAGGCGGTGCAGGCCGGCGTCGATGTCCTCGCCACGGCGTTCGATGAGCCCGTCGGTGTAGAGGACCAGGGTGTCGCCCGGCTGGTAGGCCACCGTGGCCTCCGGTCGCTGGGCCCGGCCGGCCCGGTCGTCGGTGGGGACGCCCAACGGCGGGTCGGTGGCCTCGTCGAGCAGGACGATGGTGCCGTCGGCGCGCGACAGGACGGGCGGCGGGTGGCCGGCGCTGGTGTAGGTGATGTGGTGGCTGCGGGTGTCGATGACGGCTTTGACCGCGGTCGTCGCCAGCGCGCCCTCGAAGGCGGCGGCGTACCCGCTGAGCACGTTCATCGCCGCGCCGGGTCCGTGGATGGCGCGCACGGCCGCGGACAGGGCGCTGCGGAGCATGCCCATGACGGCAGCGGCCTCCAGTCCGTGGCCCACCACGTCGCCGACCGCGACGCTGAACCTGTCCTCGGTCAGGTCCACCACGTCGTACCAGTCGCCGCACACGTTGAGTGACCTGGCGGCGGGCATGTAGCGCACGGCGATGTCGCGGTGCGCGGCCAGGTCCGGGGAGTGCAGCATGGCCGTCTGCAACGTCAGGGCGGTGTGGCGTTCCCGGGCGTGGGCCTCGCGCAGCTCCTCGTTGAGGTGCTGGAGTTCGTGCGCCCGTGCGTACAGTTCGGCTTCCACCGGCTCCGGTTCCCCGCCCTCCTCCGAGGGCGGGCCGGCGGGGCGGGTCAGCATGAACTCGGTCATGTCCTCCACCCGGTGGATGATCCAGCTCACCCGTCCGTCAGGGCCGAGGACCGGCGTGTTGATGGGTGACCACCACTTCTCCTCGAACTCCCCTGGGCGGTCGGACACCGGGACGTCGTACTTCTGCATCGCCATCGTGTCCGGTTCCCTCGAGCGCAGCACCCGTTCCAGGGAGGCGGTCAGATTGGCCACCCCGTCGGCCTCCGGGTCCGCCGGATTGTCCGGATGGACGTCGAAGAGGTACCGGCCGATCAGCTCCTCCCGGGTCCGCCCCGTGGCCCGCAGATACGCGTCGTTGGCCTCGATGACGACCAGGTCGGGATTGAGCACCAGGTAGGGGCTGGGCGTTGCGGCGAACAGCGCCCGGTAGTCGATGCGCGGTGCGCTCACATGCGGTCTCCTGTCCCTCGCATGCGGTCTCCTGTCCCCAGGGGGTGCGTCCCTCGGCGTTCGGGTGTTCGGCCCTTGGTGATCGATCCTGGGCTTCAACTATGCGTCGGACCGTGAGCGGCCGGCGGTCGGCTCGCCGGGGGCACCGGGTACGTCCCGCCTACGGTGTCGGCTCCCCGCCGGCGGGTACGACCTGCTTCGCGCGGGCCGTGACCACATGGGTGGGCGCCCAGGGGCCGCCCCACCAGAACCGCCAGCCGAGGTTGCGGCGGCCCGTTCCGGTCAGGCCGTGGAACCGCAGGCGGGCGAGGTAGGCGTCGGTGCGCGCGAGGTCGGCGATGAGGATGCGCCCGCCGGGACGCAGGACGCGTACCGCTTCGTCTATCGCCGCCTGGCGTCCTGCGGCGGTCGGGATGTTGTGGATCGCAATACTGCTGACGACGACGTCGAAGCTCCGGTCGTCGAACGGCAGGCTCGTCATGTCGCCGCTGTGCAGCTCCACCCGCGCGGCGACGCCTTCCCGCTCGGCGTTGCGGAGCGTCGCCTCGGGTGCGTTGCCCGACTGGTCGGCCCGCCACAGGTCGACCCCGACCGCACGGCCTTCGGGGAGCAGCTCCGCCGCGGCCAGCAGCACCGCGCCGCGCCCGCATCCCAGGTCGAGCAGGTCCTCGTCACCGCGCAGCCCGAACTCGCCGAGGAGCCGCGCCCACACCTCGAACTTGCCCACCCGGGTCGTGAAGACGTACGAGACGATCGCCAGCGACAGCCATACCGTGATCAGGCCGGCGATGACGGCCCACACGGGTCTGCCGGCGGCGATCTCGAAACCGGTGAACGCCGCCAGGGCCGCCCAGATCACGCCGAAGATCGTCGCCACCCCGCCGGCGGGCACCAGGCGGAAGTCCCCGTCGAATCCGTAGTCCCCGCGGCGTCTGCGCAGGTCGGCACTGCTCATTGGTACCTCCGTGTCCGAGGAGCTGAAGGGTCGTGAGCCCACTGTCGCCGGCCGTACGCCTCGGAGGCTTGGACGAATGTTCCGGTCCTCTGCGGATGACGCCGAATCCGGATGACGCCGAATCCGGGTGACGCCGAATCCGGGTGACGCCGAATCCGGGTGACGCCGAATCCGGGTGACGCCGAATCCGGGTGACGTCGCGTCGGACCCTGCCTAGCCTTCCCCCATGACTTCGCCAGACGGAGGCCACGACGACCGGCCCGGCGTGACCGTCCGCTGCCAGCGCAACCCGTCCGTGGGCGTGCGGTTCCACGACCGGTTCCGCTTCGACGCGGACTCCGTGCACCACGCCGTCGACGCATGGGCGCCCGGTCTGACGGCCGGCGTCGACGAGGTGGTGGCCTGGGTCCGCCACGGCGATCTCGCCCCGTTCCTGGAGCGACCGGCCGCGGACTTTCGCGGCTGGGACGGCGAACGGAGCCGGCGGACCGACGACGGGGACCTGAGGGTGTCGGCCGTGTTCCACTCGGGCGGCCACGTCGGGCTGCCCTGGGCGCTGCGCCCGTGGCCCGCGGCCGCCGGCGGATGGGCCGCTTCGGTGACCACCTGGCTGGACGCCGGAGAGCAGCTGGCCCGCCTCGCCGGCGATGTCCGGCACTTCCTCGCGGGGGCGCAGCGGTGACGGCGGGCATGCGCATGACCTGGACGCTCAGCGGTTCCGGCTGGGCCGACTGCACCGTGGCGGACCGTCAGGCGGAGGCCGAGGTCACCGCGTCCTACATCACCGCGGCTCCGGAGGAGCTCCTGACCGCGGTGGCCCGGCTCGTCGCGGGCGAGACTCAGACCCGGGCGCAGTTCGAGGCGGAGCCGACCGCCTACCGGTGGATCTTCCACCGCCAGGCCGACACCGTCTCGATCCGCCTGCTGGAACTGCGCCACGGCGGCCTCCACGACGCCCGGGGAGCCGAGATCTGGTCGAGCCGGCTCCCCGTCGACGCCCTGGCCCGCGCGGTGGTCCGCTGCTTCGACGAGGTGGCTCGTACCTACGGCGAGAGCGGCTACCGGGGCAAGTGGGGCGAGCACTTCCCCCGGACCGAACTCGAGTCCCTCAGGCGGCTCTGGCGTGCGCTACCCGGCAGGGGTGACCGAGTCTGACGCCGGGACCTTGTCCACGGGCCCCGCTGCCTTGTCCGTGCCCGGCCCGGCGGTCACGCCGCGCAGCGGGACGTGGCGGATGAACAGGGCGATCGCGATGCCGATGACGGCCGCACCCGCGCCCCAGCCGAAGGCGGCGACGATGCCGTCGCTGACGGCCTGGGCAAAGGCGTGCTGCATGTCCGCAGGCAGGCGGTGCAACGCCTCGGGCGTCATCTGCGCCACCGTGCCGCCGGCCTTCGCCGCACCGGCGGAGGTGCCGGCCGAGGCGAAGGAGTCCGTGAGGGTGTTGGTGAAGATGGCGCCGAGCACGGAGACCCCGAGGGAGCCGCCCATGCTGCGCATGAAGGTGGCGGCGCCGGTGGCGGCGCCCATGTCGCGCAGCGGCGCGCTGTTCTGGGCGATGAGCATGGTGGTCTGCATCAGGCAGCCCATGCCGGCGCCGAGGACCACCATGTAGACCGAGGTGGTGGTGCGCGAGGTGCCGGTGTCCATGGTGGCGAACAGGGCGAGCCCGATCGTCATCAGGATGCTGCCCGCGATCGGCAGGGCGCGGTAGCGGCCGGTGCGGGTGATCAGGGCGCCGGCGCCGAGGGAGACCACCATGGCGGCGATCATCATCGGCATGAGCAGCAGGCCGCTGTTGGTGGCGGAGGAGCCCTGGACGAACTGCTGGAAGTTCGGCAGGAACGTCACTCCGCCGAACATGGCGAAGCCCACGACGAAGCTGAGGGCGCCCGCGAGGCTGAAGTTGCGGTTGGCGAAGACGGACAGCGGCATGATCGGCTCGACGGCGCGGCGTTCGACCAGGACGAACGCGGCGAAGGCCAGCACGGTGACCACGGCGAGGCCGATGATCACTGCGGAGCCCCAGGCGTACTCGGTGCCGCCCCAGCTGGTGATCAGGACCAGGGCGGTGATCCAGACGGTCAGCAGTGCGGACCCGGTCCAGTCGATGCGCACCCGTCCGGAGGTGTTGCGGGGCAGCTTGGCCAGGACGAACCAGCAGACCAGCAGGGCGACGACGCCCAGCGGCAGGTTGACGTAGAAGGCCCAGCGCCAACTCAGGTTGTCGGTGATGAAGCCGCCGGCCAGCGGGCCGCCGATCATGGCGGCCGGCATGACGGCCATCATCACGCCCTGGTACTTGCTGCGGTCCCGCGGCGGCACGAGATCGGCCAGGACCGCCATGACGCCCACCATCAGACCGCCGGCGCCCAGGCCCTGGAGCGCCCGGAACCCGACCAGCTCGCCCATGTTCTGCGACATGCCGCACAGTGCGGAGCCGATCAGGAAGAGCGCGATGGAGGAGAGGAAGGTGATCCGACGGCCGAGCAGGTCACCGAGCTTGCCCCAGATCGGGGTGGCGGCGGTGGTGGCGAGGATGTACCCGGTGGTCACCCAGGCGAGGTGGTCGAGGCCGCCGAGATCGCCCACGATCGTGGGCAGCGCCGGCGCCACGATCATGTTGTCCAGCATGGCCAGCAGCATGGCGATGACCAGGCCGCTCATCGTCACCATGATCTCTCGGTGGGTGAAGCGCGGCGGCGCTATCTCGGCGTCGGCCGGGGCCGGTGCTCTCTGCGTCACGGCTCAGTGCCTTTCAGCGAAATGTAGCGAAGAGGAACGGGAGTGTTCGGGCACGCAAAGCCTCGAACGAACGACTCGTAGGTACGACTCGTACGACGACTCGTACGGATACTGCATTTTCCCGCGGATGAACCCCGGACCCCCAGCCGGACAAGCAGGCCAGCCGGGTGAGCGGCGCGGACCTCGCGTGGGAACCCGAGTAACACGAACGAGGTGGACCGGTCGCGGGTAATCCGCGCGCACATCACCATCTCACTTACCGGCCGGTTGGTAGATTACTTGCCGTCCGGTAAGTTAGCAAGCGAGGGCCGCCCGACGACGGTCGAGCCGGGCACTTCGAGAGCCAGGACGCCCCCACGCGAAAGGAACGAATGGCGATGGCAGGGGCAGGGCAGCGACGGGGCAGCGACACGAAGGCCGAGATCCGCACGGTGGCCATCGAGCTGTTCACCGAGCAGGGTTACGAGGCGACCTCCCTACGGGAGATCGCCCAACGCCTCGACATCACCAAAGCGGCCCTCTACTACCACTTCAGCAGCAAGGAGGACATCGTCCGCTCGCTCTTCACCGAGCACCTGGACGCCCTCGACGCCATGGTCGCCTGGGCCCGTGAGCAGCCCGGCGGCCCTGACCTGCACACCCGCGCCGTGGACCGCATGGTCGACCTGTTCACCGTCGACGGCCTGTCCACCATGCGGTTCGCGCTGGCCAACCAGCGTGTCGTGCGCGACCTGCACCCCGGCAGGGAGAGCGCGTACGAGCGGCTGACCGAACTCTTCGCGATCCTGACCGGCCCCGACGCCTCGGTGGAGGACGAGCTGCGGCTGCGCGCCGCACTGCTCAGCGTCAACCTCGTGCTCCTCGCGGCACGGGGTCTGAAAGCGTCCGACGAAGAGATCGCCACCGTCGCCCGGGACATCGCGCACCAGCTCATCCCGCCGCTCGACACGACGCCCGCCGAGGCCGCTCCGGCCGCCTCCGACCGGCGAGGGCCCTGACGACGCCGACGCCCCTGCCGGCACCCCGCCCGACGCCCCTGCCGGCGCCGCACCCGCCGGCGCACGGCACATGTCAGCCGGCCGCCCCGCCCGCTCCGGACCGGGGAAATCCGCTGGTAAGTGCCGCACGAGCGGCCTACCGTGTCCGGTCGGCGGCCGTCCGGCCGGCCAGCGACCGAGGACCGAACGGGCGACGGGACGGGGC
Organism: Streptomyces odontomachi; assembly: GCF_024435355.1. Classification (GTDB taxonomy): domain Bacteria; phylum Actinomycetota; class Actinomycetes; order Streptomycetales; family Streptomycetaceae; genus Streptomyces; species Streptomyces odontomachi. The sequence continues at coordinate 80,498 of NZ_JAMJWG010000023.1, read as the reverse complement.
AGGACAGTGAGGCACAGCGGATGGGCCGACGAACGGTTCGGGGCGGTCGCGGACGTCTTCGCACGGAACTTCGAGGACTTCGACGAACTCGGCGCCGCCGTCACCGTCTACGCCGGCGGACGCAAGGTCGTGGACCTGTGGGGCGGGATCGCCGACGAGCGCAGCGAGCGGCCGTGGCGGGAGGACACCGTCGTACCGGTCTTCTCCTGCGCCAAGGGTGTCATCAGCATCTGCGTGCACCTGCTCGCCCAGGAGGGGCGGCTGGATCTCGACGCGCCGGTGGCCCGGTACTGGCCGGAGTTCGCGCGCGACGGCAAGGCGGCGATCACGCCGCGCATGGTGCTCGGGCACCGGGCCGGACTCCCGGTGCTGGACCGCGTCCTGAGCTTTACGGAGATCACCGAGTGGACCCCGGTGGTGCACGCCATCGAGGAACAGCCACCCCTGTGGGAGCCGGGCACGGCGTTCGAGTACCACGGGCACGTCTTCGGCTTCCTGCTCGGCGAGGTGATCCGGCGCATCACCGGGCTCACCCCGGGCAGCTACTTCCGCAAGGCGGTCGCGGACGAGCTGGGGCTGAGCACCTGGATCGGACTGCCCCAGAGCGAGACCGGGCGGCTCGCCCGGCTCGTCGAGACCGCCGGGCGACCGCCGGCGCCGGACCCCGCATCGCTGGTGGCGCGCCTGGTGACGATGAACGGCGCGTTCGTCTTCCCCGGCGTCGACGAGCCGCGCGGCTGGAACGACCCGGCGCTGCTGTGCGCCGAGATCCCGGGCGCCGGGGCGGTCTCCTCGGCACGCGGCCTGGCGACCCTGTACGCGGCGGCGGCCACCGGGGTCGACGGCGCGCCACGCCTGCTCGCACCGGACACCGTCACGGACGCGGTGCGGGAGCTGTCCGGCGGGGCCTCCTGGTCGGGCTTCCCCGACCTGGGCGCCCGGTGGGGGTCGGGCTTCCTGCTGGACGCGCCACGGTTCCGTCCCACGCTCGGCCCGCGGAGCTTCGGCAACGACGGCGCCGGCGGCCAGTTCGCCTTCGGTGACGACGAGTTCGGCGTCGGCTTCGCCTACACCGCCAACCGCATGATCGGCCACGGCGACGCCCGCGCCAACCGGCTCGTCGCCGCGGTACGGGAGTGCCTGGGCGAGCGGTGAGCGCGCCGGGGTGTTCAGGGCTGCGCGGGCGATCGCGCCGCCCGGGGGCGCATGATGAGCGCGGCGACGTAGTAGACGCACGGCACGTCCAGGGGGTTGGCGTAGCCGTGGGACACGTCGGCGGCGAAGTACGCCGAGTCCCCCGCCTCCAGGGTCACCGTCCGGGCCGCCAGCGCCAGCCGTAGCGTTCCGGACTCCACGACGACGAACTCGTGGGAGCCCGGGGCGTACGCGGGGTAGCGGCCGGCGTTGCAACGGGGCGGCAGGGTGGTGCGGATCCATTCGAAGTTCACGCCGGGTATCACCGGCGTGAGGATGGTCCGCCGCCAGCCCCCGGGTTCGTCGACGGTCTCCTGGTCGGCCGCCCTGCGCACCACGATCCGGTCGTCCTCGGGCTGGGCCACGAGGTCGGCGAGCGGTACGCGTAGTCCGTCGGCGATACGGGCCAGGACGACGACCGTCGGCGCCTTCTGGCCGCGTTCGACCGAGGACAGCATGCTCACGCTCACATCGGCCGCGTCGGCGAGCCCCTGAAGGGTCAGGCCCCGGTCGCGCCGCAGCCCCTGGATACGGCCACCCAGCCGCACGAGATCCAGCATTCCGCTATAATAGAATAGATTTCTCTATAGCGGAATAGCCGAACAGCGAGCGAAAGGGGAAGACGCCTGCGATGGCTCGCTCCGAGGCCACCATCCGGCCGGCGGTGCACGCCGACCTCAAGGCCGTGGCCGACATCTACGCGCACTACGTGCGCCACACCGTGACCACCTTCGACGAGACGCCACGCCCGGTCGCCGGCTGGGAGCAGCGGCTCGACGACCTCACCGCCCTCGGCCTGCCCTTCCTGGTCGCCGACGAGTCCGGCACGGTCACCGGATTCGCGTACGCCGCACCCTGGCGACCCAGGCCGGCCTACCTCGGCACGGTGGAGGACACCGTCTACGTCGCCCCGGACGCCACCGGGCGGGGGCTGGGCTCGGCCCTGCTCGGCCAGCTGATCACCGCGACCGCCGAGGCCGGCAAGCGCCGCATGATCGCGGTGATCGCGGACAGCGGCAGCGACGCATCGGCCGCGCTGCACCGGCGGTTCGGCTTCACCGACGTGGGCCTGCTGACCGCCGTCGGCCACAAGCACGGCCGCTGGATCGACACCCTCCTGATGCAACGGGCACTGCCTGCGTCGAAGGCGGCCTGAGCCGGCCGATCACCGGCCCGCGCTGGTCGCCTTGGTCGCCTTGGCCACCTTGGTCGCGCGCACGACGGCCGAGTGCATGCCGTCGGCGACCTCGTGGGTCGGCGTGATCTCGATGTCGGTGAACCCGGCGGCGGCCAGGCCCTGGTGGTACTCGGCGAAGGACAGCGCCCCGGCGATGCAGCCCACGTGGTCGCCGCGCTCGGCACGCTGGCGTGGCGTGAGCTCGTCGTCGGCGACCACGTCGTAGACACCGAGCCGGCCGCCGGGGGCCAGCACGCGGAAGGCCTCGGCGAACACCGCCGGCTTGTCGGTGGAGAGGTTGATCACGCAGTTGGAGATGACGACGTCGACCGCCTCGGCGGGCAGGGGCACCGCCTCGATCGTCCCCTTCAGGAACTCCGCGTTGGCGACGCCCGCCCGCTCGGCGTTGGCCCGCGCGAGCGCCAGCATCTCGTCGGTCATGTCCAGGCCGTACGCCATCCCGGAAGGGCCCACGCGGCGAGCCGAGAGCAGTACGTCGATGCCGCCGCCCGAACCCAGGTCCAGGACCCGCTCGCCGGCACTCAGCCCGGCGACGGCGACCGGGTTGCCGCAGCCGAGCGAGGCGGCGACGGCCTCGGCGGGCAGCGCGTCACGCTCGTCGGCCGCGTACAGGGCCGCCCCGTAGTCCGCGTCCACCTCGACGGACCCCGGATCGCACTGCGGACCACAGCATCCGGCGTCTCCGCCGGTCACCCGGACGGCAGCCGCCGCGTAACGCCTGCGGACGGCCTCCCTCAGGTCGTCGGGCCGGTCCGCGAGCGGTACCTCGGGCCGGTCATCCGGCTGCTGATGCCTGCTGTCGTTCATCGGCCACTCCTTTGCACCCTGACCGTCCCCGGCCGCCCCGGCTGTGCAGCATGCCAGCGCCCACCGCCTTTATCGACGGTTGTCTATATCGCGCCACACGGGCAAGGCTGGCACCTGTATCGATGAACGTCAAGATAGACGATTATCGAATCAGAGGCCGATCAGAAATTCAGCGGAGGGCGGCTACGAGGTGATCGGCGGCGGCCCGTGTCAGTCCCCCTGGATACCGTGCCGCCCATGACCGACCTGCTGCACACGACCGACGACTCCGAAGCCGTGCCTACCTGCGGACGACGCGCACGTCCTACGACACCGTCGCCACCGACTACGCCCGGCTGCTGCGCGACGAGCTCGACGCCAAGCCGCTGGACCGGGCCATGCTGGGGGCGTTCGCCGAGCTGGTGCGGGCCGGGGGCGGCGGCCCGGTCGGCGACCTGGGGTGCGGGCCGGGGCGGGTGACGGCGTATCTGCACGGCCTCGGGGTGGACGCGTTCGGCGTCGACCTGTCGGACGGGATGGTCGCCGAGGCCCGCCGGACGTATCCGGAACTACGCTTCGAACAGGGCTCGATGACCGCGCTCGACATGGCGGACGGAACGCTTGCCGGGGTCGTCGCCTGGTACTCGACCGTCCACACCCCGCCGGCGCTCCTGCCGAAGGTCTTCCAGGAGTTCCACCGGGTGCTGGCACCCGGCGGCCAGCTGCTGATCGCCTTCAAGGCGGGTGACCTGCTCCGGCACCTGGACCACGCCTACGGTCACGATCTGTCGCTGGACGTCCACTGGCTCTCCCCCGACCGGGTGGCCGAACTGCTGGGCGACGCGGGCCTGGCCGTCGACGCGCGGCTGGTGCGCGAGCCCCACGAGGGAGAGCGGACGAGCCAGGGGCCCCAGGCGTACCTGCTGGCCCACCGACCCGCAACTGACGGCTGACGGCTGACGGCTGACGGCTGACAGGCGACGAGGCGGGGTGGCCCCGCTAATCCACCTGCCCGCGTGGTGCGAGTTCCACGGCGGCCAGCGCCACCACCTGGTCGGCGAGTGCCGCCAGCGACGGGTCCCGCTCGGCCGCCGCGCGGGCCAGGCGGGAGATGTCCGCGTGCCAGTCGCCGGTGGCGCGGTCGGGTTCGCCGATCCGGGCGAAGCCGCGGTCGAGCAGGCCCCGGGCGTCGTCGAGGCGGCGCCGGGCCACCGCCTTGACGGCGCCGGTCGCGTTGGCCAGCGCGCTGGCCGGGCGCGACCACTCGTCCTCGCCGGCCCGCGCGTCCGGGTTGCCGTCGTCGTACGTCGCATCGTGCGCGACCGAAGCGGCCCGTACGGACAGGTCGAGGCGCCAGAACAACGGCACCCCCGCGAACCGTACGAACAGCAGGCGACGGCGGTCCGAGTGACGGTGGTCCGGATCGATCCGCAGATCGTCCACCGGTCGGAGGCGGCCGAGCACCGCGCGGACCCGATCCGGCGTGACGGCCGCCCCGAACCCCGCGTCGGGCACCACCCACAAGACGTCGATGTCGCTGTACGCGTCGGCCACGCCCCGGGCCAGCGACCCGAGCAACGCGGCGTGCGACCCCGCGACGCTCGCCTCCAACGCGGCACACACCGCCACCGCCAGCGCGCCCCGCTCAGCCGCGGCCGCGCCCGGCCCCGATCCCGCACCGGTCCCGCCCTCGTCACGTGCCACGCCGACCTCCCCGCTCCGCCATCGCCACGGATCGATTCTGCCTCGGCCGCCACGCCGGCGGGCGGGATGCTCAGGGCACCAGCAGGATGCGCCCCGCCTGCGTACGGTCCTCGAACATGCGGTGCGCCGTGGCGGCCTCGGCGAGCGGGACGCGGGCGTGCACGGCGGTGCGCAGCCGGCCGGAGACGGCATACTCGGTGACGTCCTGCACGTCCTGGCGGGCCAGGTCGGGGCGGGCGGTGCGGAAGGCCAGCAGTCCGAAGCCGGCCACGGACCGCAGGCCGAGAACGCCCCAGATGGGGACGTCGAACATCTCCCCCTTCGCGGAGCCGAACACGACCGCCCGACCGAACGGGGCAAGCAGGTCCAGGCTCTGCCGGGTCGTGTCGCCGCCGACCCCGTCCAGCACGATGTCCACGCCGTCCGGGGCGGCCTTGCGCACCTGCGCGGGCCAGTCGGGATCGGTGTAGTCGACGGCGACGTCCGCGCCGTGCGCGCGAGCGAAGTCGAGCTTGGCAGGCGAGCCGGCGGTGGCGATGACCTTCCCGGCACCGCGGAGCTTCGCCAGCTGCACCGCGAGGTGCCCGATCGCCCCCGCCGCGGCGTGCACCAGCACCGTCGCGCCGGGTTCCGGCCGCCCCATCCGCAGCGCCCCCAGCGCCACGGGTCCGATCAACGGCAGGCTGGTGGCCGCGGCGGCGTCCAGCCCGTCCGGCACCGGGGACAGCCAGTCGGCGTCGGCGACCGCGTAGTCCGCGAAGGCGTCCACGGCGACCAGCGCGGCGACCCGCCGACCGGCCAGTGCGGGGTCGGCACCCTCGCCGACCGACTCGACGGTGCCCAGCACATCGCCGGTGAGGGTGCCGGGGAGCGGACGGTGGTAGGGCGAGCCTTCGGGGCGACCGCTCCGGATCAGGGTGTCCACGAAGTTGGCCCCGATCACCTCGGTACGCAGCAGCACCTGCCCAGGGCCTGGGGACGGAACCTCCGCCTCCTCGACCGTCAGGACCTCCGGGCCGCCATAGGCGTGATACCGCACTCGTCGCATGATGGTGTCCTCCACGGACGCTCGGGCATTAAGTGGACCGCTGGTCCAGTTACTGTCCCGGGAGCGTACTGGACCGTCGGTCCAGTTGTCCATGCAGCGACCCTGCTCTGCCGAGAGAACGGACGTACGTCATGACCCAGGGCCGTCGTGAACGCGCCGACGCGGCACGCAACCGGCGCGCCATCCTGCTCGCGACCGAGGATCTGCTGACCCGGCACCGGCCGGAGGAGATCTCGATGGAACGGGTCGCCGCTGCGGCCGGCGTCGGCAAGGGCACGCTGTTCCACCGGTTCGGCAGCCGCATGGGCCTGATGCGCGCCCTGATGGAGGAGCGCGCGGTCGCGTTGCACACCTCGGTCGAGTCGGGACCGCCGCCGCTCGGCCCGGGCGCCCCGCCGCGCGAGCGCCTGTACGCCTTCCTGGACGGCATCGTCGACGTGGTGAGCCGCAACAAGGGCCTGGTCGCCGCGCTCGGCCATGCCGCGTCGACGGCCCACCGGCCACCGGCCAGAAAGACCGGGAGGCAGGACAGAACCGGCACGGCGGCCGAGGAAGCGGATCAGGGGCAGGAACCCGAGCAGGTGTGCGCGGTTCCGCGGGGCCGGGCAGCGCAGGAGCCGGACGACACCTCGGACGCCCCGGACCGGCATGGCCACCCCCATGACCACCCGGTCTACGACTTCTGGCACGCCCACATCAGCGCGCTCATCACGGCGGAACGCCCCGACGCGGACGCCGAACTCCTCGCCCACCTGCTGCTCAGCCCCCTGTACAGCACGCACATCCACGCCGCGCTCGAGCGTGGCGAGGGCGCGCGGGTCGCGAGGGCGCTCAGGACGACCGCGGGCGCGATGCTGGACGCGCCGGAGACTCCTGAGGAGACGCCGCCTTCCGGATGACCCGCCGCCACCCGCAGGTGCGTGCCCCACCTCGGCACACCGGCACCGAACCCCGCACGGAACAATGCCGCCATGGGCGACAACGGGGACGGTGCCGGGCGCGAGGCCCTGGCTGCGCGATTCGAGGCGAACCGGGTGCACCTGCGGGCGGTGGCCTACCGCATGCTCGGATCGTTGAGCGAGGCCGACGACGCCGTCCAGGAGGCGTGGATCCGGCTCGGCCGCAGCGGCGCCGACGACATCCGGAACCTGACCGGCTGGCTCACCACCGTGGTCGGCCGGATCTGCCTGGACATGCTGCGGGCGCGCCAGTCGCGCCGGGAGGAGCCGCTGGATGTTCGGCTGCCCGACCCGGTCGTCACGGTGCCGGACGACGAGGGCGACCCGGAGTTCCAGGCACTGACCGCCGACTCGGTCGGACTCGCCCTGCTCGTCGTGCTGGACACGCTCGGCCCGGCGGAACGCCTCGCCTACGTGCTGCACGACCTCTTCGCCGTCCCGTTCGACGCCATCGCGCCCATCGCAGGCCGCACCCCGACCGCCACCCGGCAGCTCGCCAGCCGCGCCCGGCGCCGTATCGAACAGGCCGCACCCGTGCCCGACACCGACCCGGCACGCCGCCACGACGCCGTCGACGCCTTCCTCACCGCCGCACGGGACGGCGACTTCGACGCGCTGCTCGCCCTGCTCGACCCCGAGGTCACGCTGCGCGTGGACACCGGCGCGGCCGGTTCGCAACTGGTGCGGGGCGCGGCGGACGTGGCCGGCAATGCCTTCAGCTACCGCCGACTGGCGGTCCACGCCCGGTCCGTCCTGGTCAACGGCGCTCCGGGGCTGCTCGCGGTGGTCGACGACGCCCCGATATCGGTGATGAGCCTGACGGTCGGCAGCGCAGGAAAGATCACCGGAATCCATCTCATCGCCGATCCGGAACGGCTGGCCCGGCTGGGGATCAGGGGATGATCCGGAGCCCTCGGGCACGACGCGCGGCCATCAGGAACGCCTCCCGACCTCACAACGGCCTTACGGCTTACGGCTCACGACCTCACGAACGGCTCGCCGCCGTCAGGAACTCCGTGGCCGGTTCCCGCTGCCGGAGCCCCAGGAACGCGGTGGCCGCGTGCAGCGTCATCGCGTACGCGTCGACCGCGCGCCGCACGTTCGGCGCGTCCAGGCCCGCGTGCGTGACCAGCCGGTGGAGGTCGACGTAGGCGGAGCGCACGACCTCGATGGCGCGGTAGAGACGCAGGTCCGCCTCCCAACCGCGGGTGAAGCGCTCCGGCAGCCGGCGGTGCCAGGCGGTGAGCATGCGGGTGCGGATGTCGGGAAGCGTGGGGGTCAGGTGCAGATGGCGGGCGAGGTCGTAGAGCGGGTCGCCGACCATCGCCATCTCCCAGTCGATCAGCACGAGTCCGGCGTCGGGGCCCGCGCCGCGGACCAGGTTCCAGGGGTTGAGGTCGCCGTGCAGCAGGGCCACGTCACGCTGCCGCACCCGGTGACGCCCGAGGATCTCGCGCAGCCGTGGCCCGTCCGGCAGCCCGAACTCCCGGGCGAGACGCCATGACGTGGCGGGCAGCCGGCCCACCAGGGCCGCCAGTTCCTCGCACAGCCAGGCATAGAAGTCGACGCGCTCAGCGGCCGGGTCGAGCAGGCGGTGGTCGACCCGGGTCAGCGCCTCGAGCTGGGCGACGACGTCGTCCGCCTCCCTGGGCAGCAGCCCCTGCACCGGGTGCCGCGGTCCGGTACCGGCCGTCGACGGGCCCTCGCAGGACAGACCCGACAGACCCTCGTAGGAGTGGATCGCGAAGGCGTCCTCGTCCTCCCCCGAGGTCCCGAGGACCCTGGAAGCGGCGACTCCACCGGCGTGATCCGTGCCCAGCGCCAGCACCCGGGGGGCGCGCACCGGTACTCCGGAGCGCTCGATGGCGGCGAGTACGGCGTGCTCGCTGAGGAAACAGCGCTCCAGGCGCGCCCTGTCCGGCACCAGGCGCCGCACCACGACCCGCACGCCACGGCTCGGCACGTACACGATCGAGTTCCGGTGCGTGGTGCCCCGGATGACGCATCCCGGGGGCGCCACGCGCTCCGCGGCCAGCGCCTCCCGCACGGCGCTGCGGGGGAAGTCGGGGCGTTCGGGGACGCGTTCGTCCGGGGTCCAGTAAGGCGCCCGTACGGGTACGGGTACGGGGGCGGGCCTGAGGACGCAGGCGGGCAGGTCCGCGCGAACGGGCACGCGGGAGGGCGCGGACGCGGGCGTGAGGAGCGCCGTGGGGGCGGGAGCGGCAGCGGCCGTGGTCCAGGAGCCGGGGTCCGACGCCGGGATGCCGGGGTCCGGCTCCAGGGCGCCGGGGTCCGGCAGCGGGGCGTCGGGCGACCACGTCCAGGCGTCGTCCGACGGTTTCCGGGACTCCTCGGTCGACGTGTCGTCCGGCGACGTACCCGACGCGTCGGCGGCCGGGCCGGCCCACGGGGCAGCGGTCACCCGAGCGGGAGATCCACGCAACAGCCACTCCTGAGAACTCGGGCACTCGCGTCGAAGTGCAGCACACCTTAGTCACCACGTACGTCCCTCACCCCTCAGGGGCCTCGTACGCCACACCCCACTGGCCCGTACGGGCACACGGCGGCGACCCCGTCCCTTCCTCCGACCCGATCGGGTCTAGGAATCCGCACTCGACAGCCGGCCACGGGTGCGGATCACCACCTCGAGGACCTGGTCCAACGAGGTGACGATGTGGTCCACCCCCGCGTCGCGCAGCAGCTTCGCCTTGTGCTCGTTCGACGCGTAGCCGAGGAAGGCCACGCCTGCCCGGCGGGCGGCGGCGAAGTCCGAGCTGTTGTCGCCGATCATGAGCCCGGCGGCGGGGGCGGTGCCCGTCGCGTTCAGTGCGCGGCGCAGGCAGTGCGGGTCGGGTTTGAGCAGCGCCAGGTCGTCGGTGCGACCGTAGATGTGCGGTTCGAAGCAGCCCGCGAGACCGCGGCCGACGAGGTAGGCGCGTGCCACCTGCGGGGAGTTGTTGGTGGTGATGGCGAGCCGGACGCCCACGGCGTGCCAGGTGCGGATCAGCGGGTCGGCGAACGCGGTGGGCCAGGCGGAGGCCGCGGCACGCAGCTCCTCCTTCGTCAGGCGCTCCTCCAGCTCGGTGACGAGATCGCTGCCGGGTCGTCTGCGGTCCACGGCCTGCAACACCTTGTGCGGGTCGAGGCTCTCGCGCTCCCGCGGTGAGAGCAGGTCCCGCAGACCGCACTCGGCCACCCACTCCACCAGCTCGGTGGCGACCCGCTCGGCCTTGTGGTGGGCGAAGAGCCGGCAGATCGGCCCGTCGAAGTCGAACAGGACGAGTCGGGCGGCGGCGACCAGGTCGTCCAGCCCGTGCGTCCGCTCGACGGCAGGCTCGCCCTTGTCCGGCTGGTCCGGACCGCCCGGCGGCGACTCGCCCACCGGACCGCCGGGACCGGGCGCCGGGCCGTCCCGTCCTGCCACCGGGCCGTCCCGTCCCGATCTGGACGGTCCCTTCACCAACCGGTCGCGATCACGGTCACGTTCCATCGGGGATTCGGTCTCACCTGCTACCAATCCGGTCTGTTCTGACGCCGGTTCAGTCCGTTTCGTATCAGAGCTCACTAGGAGAGTGTCAGGTCCCTGGCGATGGTTTCCCAGAGCGCGTCGAACCAGTTCTGCGACTCGGCCACGAACGCCGCCTCACGCTGGCCGGCCCCCTTCTCGAAGGAGAACAACAGCGAGCGGCCACCCAAGGCGTCGTACATGTCCAACCGGTCCGCCTCGTACTCCTCGGCGCGCCGGGTGACCGTGTAGTACGCGAACAACGCCTCCTCGCCGTTGAGCAGGTAGAGCTTGATGGGCGGGGTGAAGGGCAGGGCGCGGAAGGTGACGCGTACGTCGATGTCGTGCGAGGTGCGCAGGGCCAGCAGGTTGTGACGGAGCACCTGGCCCTGGGCGTTGCGCTGGTTGAGCCAGCGGTGGTGCACCCGTGCGTCCCCCTCGCGCCCCTCGGCGGAGGCCGGGAAGGCCAGCGAGATGTCGCGGCTGGGCAGCAGGATGCGCACGTCCACGGAGGACGGGCGCAGCCGCCCCTGGTGGATCAGCCGGACCGGCTCGCTCATCGCCAGCATCAAGGTCTCCGCGGTGAGGCAGACCGCGTCTATCCGCACCTCGGATGCCGCGAACGCCGCGTCCAGGCGGGGCGCCAGGGCCACCATCGACGGCTGCGGCGCCTCGCGCGCGGGCGCGGGCGTCGCGACGCGCGGGGGGCTGCCCTTGCTGACGTTCGCCAGCAGTCCCTCGGTCTGGAGGGTCCGCAGGGCCTGGCGCACCGTGCCGCGCTCCACGTCGAACTCGGCGGCCAGCTCCGCCTGCGTCGGCAGTCGGGCACCTGCCTTGAGGGTTCCGGTGTGGATGCGCTCGCGCAGTACGTCGGCGATCTCTTCGGCGGAGCGTCTGTGACGGTCGTCCACGGCACCTGCCTCCTGGATCACTACCACCAACAACCAAACCGTACAACCAGCGACCACCTAAGCACAGTCACTTGAAAGTTGTTTACTACTTACGACCAAGTGGGAACAACTTAAGCATAGTTGGTTGCCAACTTGGCGAACGGGGGGATCCAGATGACCGTCCTCACCCTCGCGAGCGAGGTGCTCGCCGTCACCGTCAAGCAGTTCCTGCGGTGGCCGTACGGTCCGGCCGGTCTCGCCGGGCTCCTGTTGCTGGCCATCGGCCTCAAGACCGGCAAGACCGCGTTCAGTTCGGCGGGCGCCGTCATCCTCGCCCTGGTGATCGCCGCCCCGAGCCGCTGACCCGCAGGCGCTGCCGCACAAACGCTGATCGCAAGCAGACCCGCGCGCGGCCCACAACCACCCGCGCACGAGCCACCGCACCGCGCGACAAGCCACAGCTTCGCGCCGGCGCAGTCACCCACGCGAACGACCGTGCACGCTCACGCGACCCCGCGGACGAACCGTGCACGCCGGGGAGGGAATGTCATGACACACCGGGGAGGGACCGGAGGAACCACCACCGTCATCACCATCGCCGTGGCCGCCCTGGCCATCGGGTTCGAGCAGCTGGTCCAGTGGAAGTACGGGCCGATGGGCATCATCGCCTTCCTGCTGCTCTCCCTCGGCGTCAAGACCCGCAGCTCTGCCCTGACCTGCATCGGAAGCGTGATCATCGTAATGCTGCTGACCGGGCGGGGATGACGCACACCCCCGCCCGGTCAGCGGCCGGCCCGCAACCGTCAGGAACAGCCCGCCGGCCCGCGGCGGTCAGAACAGGTCCGGGCACCAGGGTCGGCGTGCCGTGCGGAAGAGGAGGTCCGCCGTGGTGGCGGCGCCGGGGCGGTGTTCGACCAGGCGGTCGAGGGCCGCGAGGCGTACCGGGGACTCCTCGCCGAGCCAGAGCGCGGCGAGCTCGCCGGCGCCCAGGGTGAGGGCGGGGGCCTCGGTGGTCGGGGTGCAGGACGCGCCGTCCGGGCCCGCCTCCAGGCGGTACCGGCTGCCGCCGGCCCTCCCCCAGTGCCCTGAGGGGCTGGGAGGTACCCCCACCGCTGCCGCGTCCGCGCGCCCGGCCGCGTCGACGATCTCCAGCACCAGGGTGCCGGCCGTCGCGTAGGTACGCGCTTCGAGGGCCCGTACGACGTCCAGGATCCGCACCCACAGCCAGTCGGAACGGGTGACGGCGCGTGCGGCGCGCGGGTTCGGCAGGAGCAGCGGCAGGAGGTCGTCCGTGGCGCGGTGGCCGGTGCGGATCCTGGTGATCCAGTCGATCGAGCAGACGTAGTGCCACAGCGCGCGCTCGGCGGCCGGGGTGACGGCGATCAGGTCGTCCACGGTGGCCGTGTTCAGCGGCTGCTTCGCGTCGCCCCAGACGTCGTCGGCACGGTAGGTGAGCAGCCCCTCCACCTCTCCGGCGGCCGAACGGTAGACCGCGTGGAACGGCTCGGTCCAGGGCTCTCCGGGGACGGTCTCCTGGCCGGTGGCCAGCCGCCACCAGCGCTCGTCGCGGTCGATGGCGCCGTGCTGCCGGGCGCGGAACCTGTCGTGCAGCTCGGGCCCGAGCTTGAGCACGTCCGGGCCGTCCACCAGGTCGATCCTGCCGCCGCACGCGGGGCCACGCCAGCGGGGGTCGAGCCCGGCGCGCGCCACGTCGACCTCCCAGTCGGCCAGCGCGGCGGCCGGACCGAAGCCGTACCGGCCGTAGATCGGGTACTCCGACGCGATCAGGGTGGCCACCACGTCGCCGCGCTCGCGCGCCTCGGCCAGGTCGGCGGCCATCATCCGGCTGAGCAGGCCGCGGCGGCGGTGGGTGGGCGAGACGGTCACGTTCGTGACGGCGTCGGCCCGTACGGGGGCGCCGCCGACGGCGGTGAGCAACTGCGGGACGGAACGGAACGTGGCCACGCAGCGGCCCTCGTCGAAGGCCCCGCGGGTCCTGGTGAGGTCGAACCGCGCGGCACGTTCCGCGACGGCCTCCGGGTGGGGCTTCGGCGGGCGGAGAAAACCGGTGTTCAGCGCGCGACTCCAGTCCGCCACCTCGGACTCGTCGATCGTGCGTACTTCAGGCGTGGCAGCAGGCATGGGGCCACCGTAGGGGGGAGCGGGGCCGGGTGTCGTGCCGGTTTCCCGCGCCCCGTGCCCCGTTCCGCACCGCTGCCGTCCCGAACGTCCCGGCTCAGAACACCGCGCGGATCGAGCCGACCTCCTGGTCGCCGCCCATCAGCGGCTCGTGGCCGATGCGGGACAGCACGTCGTCCTGCACGCCGGCGCGGCTCAGGGCGCGCGCGAGTACCGGGCCCAGGGCGCGCGCCGCACCGTCGTCGATCTTGAAGGCCAGGGCGCGGCCGTCCGCGAGCCCCACCGCCTGCACGGCCTCCGCACCGCTCTTGACGAGCGCCCCCGGCACCGCCTGCATCACCCAGGTGTCGGCGCGCCGGGTGCCGGCGACGTACTCGGGGTGCGCCCGCATGGCGTCGGCGACGCGGCGTTCGAGGGTGCCGGGGGCGGCGAGCACGAAGTGCCGGAAGACCCGGGCCAGATCGGTGAGCCCGATGCCCATCACGGGCGCCCCGCAGCCGTCCGTGCCCGTCACCGTCACCGGCTCGCCCAGCACCTCCTCGACCACGTTGCGCACCTGCACCTGCAACGGGTGCTCGGGCGCCAGGTACGACTCGGTGGGCCAGCCGGCGCGCCGGCACGCCGCGAGCATCGCCGCGTGCTTGCCCGAGCAGTTCATCGCGACCCGCTCCCGGCCGCCGCCGGCGGCCAGGTGCGCCTCGCGTGCGACCTGGTCGAGGGGGAGGTCCGGCGGGCAGGCCAGATCGTCGGGGGTCAGCTCGTGCTCGGCCAGCAGCTGCCGTACCAGGTCGCGGTGGAAGTCCTCGCCGGAGTGGCTGCCCGCGGCCAACGCGAGTCGCTCGCCGACGAGTTCGACACCGGCCCGCAGTACGGCGACGGCCTGCATCGGCTTGGTGGTGGAGCGCGGGAAGATCGGCGCCGTCACCTCGCCGAGGGCCAGCTCCACGCTGCCGTCGGGGGCCAGCAGCACCAGGCTGCCGCGGTGCTGCCCCTCCACGAACCCGGAGCGCACGATCTCGGCGAGTACGGCCTGTTCGGCACGTGGCGCGGCACCGTCGGCGGACCCGGTGGCGGAGGGAGTGCCCGGTGCGTGGGCGGGGCGGTCGGCGGACATCGGCGGTGACCTTCCGAACGGGACCCGCGCGCGACGCGAGCACCGGGATGGGGCCGTGCGGAGCCGGGGCCGCCGGGTGCCGCCGCGTCAGGCGAGCAGGTCGTCTACTTGGGCTTCGCCCTCACGGTACCTGCGGGCGATCTCGGCGCCGCACCCGTCCGCGATGTGCTGGAGCTGCTGGCGGCGCCGGGACACCTGCTGCTCGTACGTGACGAGCCGGCCCATCGCGGCCCGCAGCTCGTCGTCGGTGCGGGCGTCCAGGTCGGACAGCTCGACCTCGGCGAGCATCGCGGCCGCGAGCTGCCCGTACTCCTCGCTGTGCGGAGTGCCGAGCGTCACATGCCGGGCGGAGGAACGCTGCCCCGCGGGCCGGTCGGCCAGGATCCTGGTGAGCCGGGCGACCAGCGGCGCGGTGGGGGGCGCATCGGAGGTCGGGGGCGCATCCGAGGGGCGGTCGGCGAGCCGGAGCTCCAGCTCGGCCCGCAGGATGTCGATACGGCCCTGCACCAGGCGGCGCACGTAGCTCAGATCGGCCTCGGTACGCAGCGCGTCCCGCCGCAGCACCCGCAGCTCGGCCAGCCGCAGCCGGGGGAGGTCCGGCGCCGGGAGCTCGGGGGCCCGTGGTCCGGACGCCTGGGGGGCGGTGGTGGACAGGGCCCCGGGGAGCCGTCCGGCCCCGGTCGTCGGTGTGCACATCCGGCATTGCTCCACTTCGCCTCGCCCGGGTCTGACCGCGTGGCCATCCTGCACCACACCCGGGCGGTGTATGCCTGACTGCCCGCGATCATCCCCGGATGGGGGGTCAGCAGGCGCCCTGATGGCCCGGACGGGGGGTCCGTGGGCACCACGAAGGGCCAGACGGAGGGCCACGGATGCACGGGCGCCGGACGGACGAACGGATCGGGAGGCAGCGCCCGCGACCTCCCTGCCGGGCGGTGCCGGAACTTCCCTGCCGGATGCCGCCGGAAGCTCCCTGCCGGGTGCCGCCGGGACCTCCTTGCCAGGTCGGGGCCGGCACACGGCATCATGGTCCGCATGCGTGCGGTGGTACAGCGAGTGGACGGCGCGAGCGTCGTCGTGACGGACGACGACGGCGAGACGCGGACCGTCGGGGAGATCACCGGCGAGGGCCTGTGCGTGCTGGTGGGCGTCACCCACGAGGACACCAAGGAGAAGGCCGCACAGCTGGCCCGCAAGCTCTGGTCGGTCCGGATGCTGCACGACGAGAAGTCCTGCTCGGACCTCGCCGCACCGCTCCTCGTCATCAGCCAGTTCACGCTCTACGGCGACGCCCGCAAGGGCCGCCGGCCCACCTGGAACGCTGCGGCGCCCTCGGACGTCGCCGAACCGCTGGTGGACGAGGTGGTCGCGCAGCTGCGGGCGCTGGGCGCCACCGTGGCGACGGGACGGTTCGGCGCGCGGATGCGGGTGTCGCTGACCAACGACGGGCCGTTCACCGTGCTGCTGGAGATCTGACACCGCGCCCCGCGCCGCGACGGCGCCGGGCCCCACCCGCTACGGCAGCACCACCAGCTCCTGTGCCGCCGCCGTGGTGTCAGCGAGCAGCTGCGCCTCCGGCGGTACGTTCCGCTTGACCAGCGCGAGGGCGATGGGGCCGAGCTCGTGGTGGCGGGCGGAGGTGGTGACGAAGCCCAGCTTGCGGCCCTCCGCGCCGTCCTGGGCGAGCCGGATGGCGGCGCCGTGCGGCGGCAGGTGCACCTCGCTGCCGTCCAGGTGCAGGAAGACCAGACGGCGCGGTGGCTTGCCCAGGTTGTGCACCCGGGCGACCGTCTCCTGGCCGCGGTAGCAGCCCTTGTCCAGGTGCACGGCCTCGCCGATCCAGCCGACCTCGTGCGGGATGGTGCGGTGGTCGGTCTCGAAGCCGAGGCGTGGCCGGTGTGCCTCCACGCGCAGCGCCTCGTAGGCGAGGATGCCGATCGCCGGGCCGCCGCGCTGCGCGAAGGCCGTCAGCTCGGCGCGCGGCAGGAACAGATCGCGCCCGTACGCGGTCTCGCGCACCGCGACCGCCTCGGGCACCTCGGTGATCGAGCCGGCCGGGAGGTGCACGACGGCGGTGTCGGCGGTGCGGTCGGCCACCTCGACCCGGTAGAAGAACTTCATCGACTCCAGGTAGCCGATGAGCGCTTCCTGCGTGCCCGGCTCGACATGCATCCACACCGTGCTGCCGTCGTCGACGAGGTACAGGGCGTGCTCGATGTGGCCGTGCGGCGAGAGGATCAGTGCCTCGGTGGCCTGACCTGCGGGAAGGTTGCTGACGTGCTGGGTGAGCAGCAGGTGAAGCCAGCTCAGCCGGTCCTCACCGGTCACGGTGATCACACCGCGGTGCGACAGGTCGACGAGACCGGTTCCGTCGGCGAGGGCGCGCTGCTCGCGGAACAGATCGCCGTAGTGCGCGGCGACGCCTTCGTCCACGCCCTCGGCGGGGACGGCGCCTGGCAGGGTCAGCAGAGGGCTCTTCATATCCACACAGCCTACGACTGTGTGCTTACGTGCCTGGTTGCCGCGTCCGGCTTTCTTTTCCGCGGGGTGCGGGCCGTCACTCGGGTGCCGTCTTCGGTGCGCCGACGCCGTGTGGTGCGCCGTCGGCCGCCGCGTTGCACTTGGCGCAGCGGCCGAAGATGGCGAAGTGCTTCATGTCGGTGTCGAAGCCGAAGGTCTCCCGCAGCTTCGCGGTGAACTCGGCCGCCAGCTCGACATCGGCCTCGATGACGTCCCCGCAGTCCTGGCAGACCAGGTGCATGTGGTGGTGGCGGTCCGCGAGGTGGTAGGTGGGCGCGCCGTGCCCGAGGTGGGCGTGGCTGACCAGGCCCAACTCCTCGAGCAGCTCGAGGGTGCGGTAGACGGTGGAGATGTTCACCCCGGAGGCGGTCTTGCGCACCTCGACGAGGATGTCGTCGGGGGTGGCGTGCTCCAGCGTGTCCACGGCTTCGAGCACCAGCTGCCGCTGCGGGGTCAGACGGTAGCCGCGCTGCCGTAGATCGCTCTTCCAGTCGGTGCTCACCACGTTCCCCAGTGTAGGCAGCCGGCGGACGCCTCACTCGAAGAACGCGACTGACTCAAGGAAAGCGGCTCACGTCGGCAACACGGCTCACTCAGGACGCACGGCTCACCTGGAACGGCTCACTTGAAGAAGGCGATGCCGTCGTCCGGGAGGTCTCCGAGGTCCTTGGCCCAGGCGGCGACCTGCTCGGGGCTGACGGCCTTCTTCAGCTGGGCCGACATGTAGGGCCGCAGCGGCACCTCGGGGGTCTGCTTCTCGCCGACCCACATCAGGTCACCGTTCACATAGCCGTACAGCCGCTTGCCGCCGCTGTACGGGCCGGAGGCCGCAGTGCGGGCGACGGCGTCGGTGGCCAGGTCGATACGCGGCTTGCGGTCGGCCAGGTCCCCGTACCAGACCTCCACGACCCCGTCGTCACGGACCATGACGACCTCGATCTTGCGGTCGGCGTCAACTCTCCAGAAGCCGGACTCCGACTCCAGCGGCCTGACCTTGTTGCCCTCGGAGTCCAGCACCCAGGCGTGCGAGTGGTACTCCAGGAAGTCCCGCCCGTCATGGGTGAACGTGACTTCCTGACCGAAGTTGCACTTCTCGGCGCCGGGGAAGTCGAAGACGCCTGCCCCGGCCCAGTCGCCGAGGAGGAAGGCCAGGGGAACGAGGTCCTTGTGCAGGTCGGACGGGATTTCGATCATCGGGCTCGGCTACGTCTCTGTCGTTGGGGTGTGGGGTGCGTCCGGCGTCGTGACCGTACGGGCCTCAGCGCTGCCCCTCGTAGAGCTTGCTCACGACCAGCCAGGCGAACGCCAGCACGGCGACGCAGATCAGGGCCAGCAGGGTCTCGAAGAATGCCTCAAGCACGGGTACTCCTCGGTGTCCTCGGGCGGGCGGGGCGAACGCTGCCCGCGGCGCGGGGGCCGGGGCCCAGCTTAGTGGGCCCCCGGGCCGGGCGTCGTGGCGGCCGGGACGGATCCGCCCGATCGCCCTCTCCTGTCGGGCGCATACGATGCCGCCATGGCGAAGAAGCTCGTGATCAAGGTGACGGCGGGGGCCGACGCCCCCGAGCGCTGCTCGCAGGCGTTCACGGTCGCGGCCGTCGCGGCGGCCAGCGGTGCGGACGTCTCGCTCTGGCTGACCGGGGAGTCCGCGTGGTTCGCGCTGCCGGGCCGGGCGGCGGAGTTCGAGCTACCGCACGCGGCGCCCTTGCCGGAGCTGATCGAGGGGATCCAGGCGGGCGGCCGCATCACGCTGTGCACCCAGTGCGCGGCCCGGCGTGGCATCACCGAACAGGACGTCATCAAGGGGGTGCGCATCGCGGGCGCGCAGGTCTTCGTGCAGGAGGCACTGGCGGACGACACCCAGGCGCTCGTGTACTGACCTGACCGTTACCGACCTGACCGCCGCGCCCCGGTCACTCGTGTTTCCGGCCGTCCTTCCGGCCGTCCTTCCTGCCGTTCCGGCCGTCCGTCCTGCCGTCCAGCTCGTCCCACCACTCGTCGGACTTGGGGTCTCCGGTGGGGTCGTCCCACCAGCGGTCCTCGGGACCTCGACGGTTCGCGACGATCGCCGCGCACGGCGGGATCACCATGGCGACGACGCACATGCCCACGGCGGCGGGCACCGACCAGATGCGCACCACGCCCCAGGCCAGGACGAACAGGCCGATGCAGATCCCCATCATGAGGAAGTAGCGGTGGCGCCGTCGCGCATACATACCTTCAGCGTAGGCGAGCCACCCGTCCGGCGCAGTCGGCCGAAGCGCCCTGTCGCCGGACGCCGAAGCGCCCAGGGGCACAGGGCCGGACGGCCGGGCCGCGCCCCCGGGGCCGTACGGCACGGCCAGGGGCCGCACCCCGCTTCCGGGATGCGGCCCCTGGCCGTTTTTCGTGCGCTGCGTCGTCAGACGGCGATCGCGACCTCGGCGAGGCCGCCCGTCTGGGCGACGACCGTGCGGTCCGCGGTGGCGCCCGGCACCAGTGCGCGGACGGTCCACGTGCCCTCGGCCGCGTAGAAGCGGAACTGGCCGGTGGCCGAGGTGGGCACCTCGGCGGTGAACTCGCCGGTCGAGTCCAGCAGGCGCACGTAACCGGTGACGGGCTCGCCGTTCCGGGTCACCTGGCCCTGGATGGTGGTCTCACCGGGCTTGATCGTCGAGGCGTCGGGGCCGCCGACCTTGGCTCCACACATACGTCAATCCTTAGGGTCGAGGGTGGTGGTGTGGTGGTGTCCGTGTCCTGTGGACACGGTTCGGGTTGACCGGTCCGGTCACTTGCCGGCGCCGAGCTCGATCGGCACGCCCACCAGGGAGCCGTACTCGGTCCAGGAACCGTCGTAGTTCTTGACGTTCGTCACGCCGAGCAGCTCGTGCAGCACGAACCAGGTCAGCGCGGAACGCTCACCGATGCGGCAGTAGGCGATGGTGTCCTTGGCGAGGTCCACCTCCTCCTCGGCGTAGAGCTCCTTGAGCTCGTCGTCCGACTTGAAGGTGCCGTCGTCGTTGGCGTTCTTGGACCACGGGATGTTGCGGGCGCTCGGCACGTGGCCGGGGCGCTGGGACTGCTCCTGCGGCAGGTGGGCCGGCGCGAGCAGCTTGCCGGAGAACTCGTCGGGCGAACGGACGTCGACCAGGTTCTGGCTGCCGATCGCCTTCACCACGTCGTCGCGGAACGCGCGGATCGCGTTGTTCGGGGCCTTGGCCTTGTACTCGGTGGCCGGGCGGGACGGCACCTCGGAGCCGTCGACCAGGTCACGGGAGTCCAGCTCCCACTTCTTGCGGCCGCCGTCGAGCAGCTTGACGCTGTCGTGGCCATAGAGCTTGAAGTACCAGTAGGCGTACGAGGCGAACCAGTTGTTGTTGCCGCCGTAGAGGATCACCGTGTCGTCGTTGGCGATGCCCCGCTCGGAGAGCAGCTTCTCGAAGCCGGCCTGGTCGATGAAGTCACGACGGACCGGGTCCTGGAGGTCCGACTTCCAGTCGATCTTCACGGCGTTCTTGATGTGGTTCTTGTCGTACGCGGCAGTGTCCTCGTCGACCTCGACGAGGACGACCTTCGGGTTGTCGAGGTTCTCCTCGACCCAGCCGGCGTCTACCAGGACGTCGCTGCGGCTCATGCTTCTCTCCTCCGGGGCAGTAGCGGCGGGACTGTGCTGCTGTGCGGGTGCGACCGGGTGGTCTTGCTGGCCCACCCGGTGTCGTACATCGGATACGTGATGCGCCGGTTTCGGTACGGAATGCCACTGCGCTGTGGCGGCGGGTCCGGTGCCGGACCGTATTCGGGGGGTGGTGCGCGGCGGCGCGGCGGGCGCGCGGGCCGGGCATCGGGTACCGGCTGGTGCCTGATGGCCGGTCGATCGGAGCGGGCGCGGGCGGGTGTGCACCCGGTCGCGCGCCCACGGGCACCTGCGGCATCCGGCGCGGTGTGCGACGGTGCCTGCGCGCGGGCGGCGCCGGCTCACCGTGCCGCCTGCCGCGCGTGCGGTGGCCGCCTAGAGCGGGCGACAGAGCATGGCGGCAACGCGGCACAGGTCCACTGCCCGCCGCTTCGTCAGATCCGCCTGCCCTCGTGCACGAAGGCCGCTCACATAGCACCGCATGTCTGCGATCGTAGGGATCGGTGGGCGCGGCTGTCACCGGTTTCTCAGCAAGTGAGACGATATTGTCCGGCTGATGAAAATGGCATGTACATGGTGTATGCGGAACGCACCTCATCGCAGGCACCCGCCTCACCCGGCAACCAAGGGTTGCGTCCTCACCTCGCCCCGGGCGTCCTCTGCGGTCTGCTCTGCGGACAACTCGATCTCGCAGTACGGACAGCTGTTCTCACAGACCCGGTTCCCGGCGGCTCGTCACCGCCTGACGAGGTGATGTCTTACCCAGCGCAGTGCGGTGTTATCCGGCCAGATGCACGTGCGAACCCGCCACGGTGACGTGTACGCCGTCCGGCGCCGCCGAGACCTGGTCGATGTGGATGCCGGCCGGCAGCCCGGTGATCGTCTGCTGGAAGTCGGTGATCTGCCGGACCTTGGACTCCGGGGTCGGCACGCCGCCGATCTTGGGCGCGGCGTCCGCGTGCGCCTTCACCACGTCGCCCTCGACGCGCAGCGTGCTCAGGACGGTGATCGGCTCCTTCAGCTGCTTGCCCAGCACGGTGCCGGCCACGGTGACCTTGATCTTGCCGTTGCCACCGTCGGAGAGGCGGGTGACCTTGGCGGTCACCCCCGGGGCGACCTCCACGGACTGGACCTGGGCGGCCTTCAGCAGCTCCGCGTAGGAGATACGGGCGCTGCCGGTGGCCGAGTCGGCGGTGGCCGTGCTGAAGCTGTTGGAGAACGTGACGCCCTTCATCTGGGCGTTCAGGTCCGTGATGTGGATCGTGGTGGAACCCTTCGCGGCCGCACCGTCACCGCCCGCCCCCTCGGTGCTCGCCGTGTAGTCGTCGATACCGACCCGCACGTCGTCCAGCTCGCCGCCGGCGATCTGGGTGAGGAACGGGAAACCGTTGATCGACACGTCCGGCTTCTCGGGGAGGTTCTCGCTGCTGCGCAGCTCGTCGGCGGCCTTGTCCTGGGCGAAGCTGACCGCGATGCGGTCGGCCGCCACGAAGATGCCGGCCAGGACCACGACGACGATCAGGGTTATTCGCAGTGCGCGCATGCTCGAAGCCTCTCCCCGCCCCGGCGGTCTCCCGCCGCGTCTTCCGCCCGGGCACCTCCCGGTCGGACCTGACGGAGCCTAACGCGCGCCACCCGCGGCCGAGCGGTGGCGGCGGTGTGACGGTCCTCCCGTACTCTCGTGGCCCGGTTCCGGCGTCTCGGCCCTGCGGTCACCCGAGGGCCCGGCCCAGGAGGTAGACGACGGGGGCGGCGGCCGTCAGAGGAAGCGCCACGCCGGCGGTCATGTGCACGAAACGGGACGGGTAGTCGTAGCTGGCCACCCGGTGCCCGATCAGGGCGCACACGCCGGCGCAGAGGCCGAGCAGCGCCGCGTCACGCGTGCCGTAGTCGGTGACCTGCGCCGCTGCATATCCGGCGGCCGCCGCCGCGGCGAGCGCCAGCAGCGCGGAGAGCACGGTCGGCAGCGGGACCGCCCGGAGCAGGATCGCGGCGGCCACGGCGATACCGCAGGCCGTGACGGCGTCCCGGTCGGCCGCGAGATGGCCGGCCGCCGCGATGGCCAGGGCGGCCGAGACGATCGTGGCCATCAGACCGGTGATCCGCTCGTCGGCCGGGGCCCGGCTGCGCAGCTGGAGGGCGAGCGCGAGCAGCAGCCAGACGCCGAGGACGGCCAGCAGTGCGACGGGGGCGTGCGAGTCGTCGACGGCCAGCAGCGCGCCGTCCGCGACGAGGGCGCCCAGGAAGGCCAGGGCGATGCCCTGCCGCGCCGGCCACATGCCGTTCAGCCGGAACCAGCCCGCCGCGGTCACCGCCTGGAGCACGACGAGCGGCACCAGCAGCGCGTAGGTGTCGACGGCCGCGGCCCCGGCCAGCAGCAGACCCAGCACGGCGGTCAGCGCCGCGGGCACCGGACCTGGCTCGATGATGGGCGAGCGCCCCTCGGCACGGGCCTGCTGCGCCGCGGTGAGCGGCCGGTGCCGGCCGGGCGCAGCGGATCCGGCGGCGTGGGCGGTCTCGTCGGCGGGCGCGGTGGAGGGCGACGTCGAAAGGGGCGTTCCGGCTGCCGGTGCCGGGCCGGTCGCCGTGGGCAGGGGTCCCGCGAACTCTCCGGGGCCGTACGACTGATCGGTCATCTCGGTGCGTCATCCTCCTGCGAACGGCGGCAGCACCTCGACGGTGCCGCCCTCGGCAAGTCGTACCGTCTCATGCCCGCGGGTGCCGACGGGGGCGCCGTCGACCAGGAACGAGCAGCGTTGCAGCACCCTGACGAGTTCGCCGGGATGCCGCAGCCGGACGGCATCCAGCGCCTGCGCCAGGTTCACGGCGTCGTACGGCTCCTCGGCGATGCCGGCAGCGGACTTGGCCGCGGCCCAGTAACGGATCGTGCCCGTCGCCATCGGTGCGCTCCTCTCGCGCGGCGGCTTCTGGGACGGGCCTGAGAAACCTGCGCCGGTCCCTCAGGCCGCGGGCCCGTGCCGGCCCATCATGCCGTGCGGGACCCCCGGGGCGGCACACCCCTGCGGCGCACCGGCGACACCGGGACGCCCTCACTACGGGAGCGCGGCGGGCGGGCGGTCGGCGATCCGGGGCAGTACGGCGACGCCGGTCGCGTGCCCCCCATGTGGCCTGTGCCGGCCCATCATGCCGTCCTGGACCCGACGCCCGGGGCAGCACGGCCCTGCGGTGTACCGATCGCCCGGGGCCCTCAGCGCGGCAGCGCAGCGGTCGCCCAGTCGGCGATCCGGGACAGCAACGCCGCGTCGGTCGCGTGCTCCGCGTGGCCCATGCCCGGCTCCAGCCAGAGGTCGGCGGCGCCGGCGGAGGCGGCCGCCAGCATGCGGGGGTGGTCGAGCGGGAAGTACGGGTCGCGGTCGCCGTGCACGATCAGTAGCGGGGTGGGGGCGATCAGCGGGACCGCCTCGACCGGGGAGAGCGGCACGGGGTCCCAGTCGCGGTGGTGGATCCGGGTCCGGAAGCCATAGCGGCCGAGCACGCGGCCCTCCGGGCGCGTGACCAGCCAGTGCAGCCGGCGCATGGGGGCGGTGCCGCGGTAGTACCAACGTGCGGGCGCGCTCACGGAGATAACGGCATCCGTGGCGGCGCTCACGTCCGCAACCGTGCGCCCCCCGCGCTCCACCGCCCCGGGTTCCGTCGGCGCAGGCACCCGGACTCCGCGCCCCACGAACGGCGCCCCGTCCCGCTCCTCGCGCGCCGCACAGGGCTGCGCCCCGGGCGGCGCCCCGGCGGGCTCGTCGGCCCGGTGCAACGCCGCGTGCCGCAGCACCACGGAGCCGCCCATGGAGAAGCCCACGGTGATCACCCGGTCGTGTCCGAGCCGCCGGGTCCAGGCGACCGCTGCCGCCAGGTCGAGCACCTCGCGGTCGCCCACCGTGGAGCGCCCGCCGGACCGGCCGTGGCCCCGGAAGGAGAAGCTGACCACGGCCGCATGCCGGGCGAGGGATCGCGCTATCCGGCGCACGTGGGGGCGCTCCAGGTCGCCGGTGAACCCGTGGGCGAGCACGATCGCGGCGCCGCCCCGCGCCCCGGCCACCCCTTCTGCGGCCGCCCCTCCGACGGCCACCTCCGCGCCGGTCCCGTCGCCCGCCGCGGCGTCCCGGAACGACTCATCCGAGGCCCTACGCGGCTCGTACAGGGCATCGATCGCCACCCCGTCGGACGTACGCAACAGTGCCCGGCGCATGCCAGGGCGCACGGCACGAAAAGCCGGCGCATTTCCGCTGCCGAGCGCCCCGGCGGCCTCGGCCCGCCCCGTTGGATCTGTCCGACCTGCACTCATGTGAGCTATTGTGCTGGCAGGAGGATCCGGGCAGCGAAGCCCCCGGGTCCTTTTGTGCTTTCTGGAAGTGGTTAACGCTTTCCTAAAGCGCATGGGGTATCGCCGGCAAGGGACCGAGGAGGAACCGAGGCAATGGGCGAGCGAACCACCACGCACATCAGCTGGGCGACCGGGGGTAGCGGCCACGCCCTCAGGGCCATGGGAGCAGGTGGGCTGCGATGAGTTCCCTCCTGCTACTGACCAATGCGCTCCAGCCGTCGACGGAGGTGCTGCCGGCCCTCGGCCTGCTGCTGCACCAGGTCCGGGTGGCCCCCGCCGAAGGCCCCGCGCTGGTCGACACCCCCGGCGCCGACGTGATCCTCGTGGACGGACGGCGCGACCTGCCGCAGGTGCGCAGCCTGTGCCAGCTGCTCCGCTCCACCGGACCCGGCTGTCCGCTGATCCTGGTCGTGACGGAGGGCGGTCTCGCGGCCGTCACCGCCGACTGGGGCATCGACGACGTACTGCTCGACACCGCGGGGCCCGCGGAGGTCGAGGCGCGCCTGCGGCTCGCCATGGGCCGCCAGCAGATCGTGAGCGACGACTCCCCGATGGAGATCCGCAACGGCGACCTGTCGGTCGACGAGGCCACGTACAGCGCCAAGCTGAAGGGCCGCGTGCTGGACCTCACGTTCAAGGAGTTCGAGCTGCTGAAGTACCTGGCCCAGCACCCGGGTCGGGTCTTCACCCGCGCCCAGCTCCTCCAGGAGGTCTGGGGCTACGACTACTTCGGCGGCACCCGCACCGTCGACGTCCACGTGCGGCGCCTGCGGGCCAAGCTGGGCCCCGAGCACGAGTCACTCATCGGCACCGTCCGCAACGTCGGCTACCGCTTCGTCGTCCCGGAGAAGGTGGAGCGGGCCGCCCAGGAGGCCGAGGCCAAAGGCGCCGCTTCCGACGCCGGGTCCGCCGCGTCCCGTGGCAGCACCCCCGCCCGCTCCCGGACCGGGAACTAGACGACGGTGCCCGCGGCCGTCCGCGGGCACCGCGGGCACCCCCACCGCGCGACGGGGGCGCACCAGCCGTCGCAGGGGCGCGTGGCGCGCACACCGCGGCTCATGTCGGCCGTCGTGCACACCGGCCGAGACGAACACCTGCACACCTGGAGACACCGGCCCGTTCCATCCGCGTAGACTTCGCGCGTGGCCAAGGTGACGCGGGACGACGTGGCACGACTGGCGGGTACTTCGACCGCGGTCGTGAGCTACGTCATCAACAACGGACCCCGGCCGGTCGCCCCGGCCACCCGCGAGCGTGTGCTCGCCGCGATCAAGGAGCTGGGCTACCGCCCGGACCGGGTCGCCCAGGCCATGGCCTCCCGGAGAACCGACCTCATAGGCATGATCGTGCCGGACGCCCGCCAGCCGTTCTTCGCGGAGATGGCGCACGCGGTCGAGCAGGCCGCCGCCGACCGCGGAAAGATGGTGCTGGTCGGCAACTCCGACTATCTCGACGAGCGCGAGGTCCACTACCTGCGCGCGTTCCTCGGTATGCGGGTCTCCGGCCTGATCCTGGTCAGCCAGGGCCCGAGCGAGACGGCGGCGGCGGAGATCGACGCCTGGGACGCCCGCGTGGTCCTGCTGCACCGCCGCCCCGAGGCCATCGAGGACGTCGCCGTGGTCACCGACGACGTCGGAGGTGCCCGGCTCGCCACCCGGCACCTCCTCGAGCACCACGGCCACCCCTATGTCGCCTGTCTCGGCGGCACGGAGGAGACCCCCGTCGTCGGCGACCCGGTGGCCGACCACGTCACGGGCTGGCGCAAGGCGATGGAGGAGGCCGGCCGCGAGACCGAAGGCCGCCTCTTCCAGGCCCCGTACAACCGCTACGACGCCTACCAGGTCGCCCTCGCCCTGCTGGCCGGCCCGCACCGCCCGCCCGCGATCGTCTGCGCCACCGACGACCAGGCCATCGGCGTACTGCGGGCCGCGCGCGAACTCCGCATAGACGTCCCCGGCGAGCTGGCCGTGGCCGGCTTCGACGACGTCAAGGAAGCCGCGCTGACCGACCCGCCGCTGACCACGGTGGCCTCCGACCGGCCCGCGATGGCCCGTGCCGCGATCGACCTCGTCCTCGACGACAGCCTGCGGGTGGCCGGTTCACGCCGCGAACGGCTGAAGCTGTTCCCGTCGCGGCTGGTGATACGGCGCTCCTGCGGCTGCGGCTGACGAAGACACGCGCGTCGACGCCTGCCGCTCACGACGCCTGCCCATCACGACACCTGGCGCCTACGACGCCTGCCGCCTACGACGCCTGGCGCGTCACACGGTCGAGGATCGACTGGCGTACCGCGCTGACGTCCACGTCCAGTGCGTTCAGGACCTGGATGCCCACGCCCTCCCCCTCCGCGAGGACGCCGAGCAGCATGTGCTCCGTGTCGAACTGCTGGTGGCCGAGGGCCATCGCCTCACGCAGGGTCAGTTCCAGGGCCTTCTTGGCCCGTGGCGTGTAGGCCGGGCGGGGAAACTGAAAGGCGCCCGGGCCGAACGTCTCGTCGGCGCGACGCTGCACCTCGGAGACGTCGATGCCGAGGGTGGACAGCGCGTCCTTGGCTGCCTGTCCCCCGGTGGCCGGCACCCCCGCCTCCTGAAGGATGCGTACGGTCTCGTCGCGCATCCGCTCCAGCTCGACGCCGTGCTCCCGCAGCACCTCGCTCGCGGTGCCGGCGGTGCAGGCCAGGCCGAGCAGTATGTGTTCGGTGCCGATGAAGTCGTGCCCCATCGACAGGGCCGCGTCCTGGGACGCGACCACGGCGCGCTTCGCGAGTGCGGTGAATCGGTCGAACATGTCGGTTAGTCCTCCTTGCCCATGGCCTTGCGCCTGCTCGCGTGCTTCTCATGCACGGACTGCCTGCTGACCCGCAGCGCCGTTGCGATGCTCTGCCACGTCCAGCCCTGGTCCCGTGCGCTGTCCACGTGCAGACGTTCCAGCTCCTCCAGCAGCCGCCGCAGCGCCACGACGGCTTGGAGCCCGACGGCGGGGTCCTTGTTGGTCACCTGTGCGGCCAGCGCTGCGGCTGGCGACTCTTCAGCGCTCATGCCGTCAGGATTCCCTGACAGCCTCGCCATGTCAAGAAACCCTGACAGCAGGCTCAGCCTGCTTCTGACTCCGGGTGCGCTGTGGTGGCCGTAGGGCGCGAGGGTGGGGCGATGGACGCCCCGTGATGACAGTGCGCGGAAGCGGGACGGGCGTGGCAATACCGGGCATACGCGCTTCTGCGGGCATACGCGCTTCTGCCGGGCTTCTCACATGGCCCTCAGGGAGTTCTCATGATGGCCGGACAAGGTGGTGCCATGACCGAGAGCTTCCGCGGCAGCGACGCGTATCCTCAGGACTCCTCCCAGCAGTCCGCCACCGTGTACCCCGGGCACCAGGGCTCCGCGTACGAGCCCGAAGCCCCGTCGACGTACCCGGCCCCCGCACCGATGTCCGGCGCGGTGTCGGGCTCGGTGATCGGCCAGGCCCCGGCGCCGGCCACACCCTCGTTCCCGCCGCCGTACGACTCGGCGACGACCACCCGGTTCCCGGCCATGGCCGCCGCGGGCGGTCACCCGATGCCGCCGGCGGGCCCGCCCCCGGTACCGCCGCTGGACGGCATGAACGGCATGGGAGGCGCGGGCGGCGTGGGCGGCATGGGCGACCCGAACGCCGCCGCTGCCGCTCCGCGCCGGGCCCGTCGACCCGTCGCCCTGCTGGCCGCCGTTGCCCTGGTCGCGGCCGCCGTCGGCGGCGGCACCGCATACGCCGTGCAGCAGCTCACCGGCCAGTCAAGCAGCACGGCGTCCGCCGTCGCCGGCACGCCCGTGTCGAAGGCGAGCCGGGGCACCGTCGCCGGGGTCGCCTCAGCGGTCAGCCCGAGCATCGTCGAGGTCAGCGCAGCGGTGAGCGGCGGGCAGTCCACCGGCTCCGGCGTGATCGTCTCCCGCGACGGCGAGGTCGTCACGAACAACCACGTCATCGCCGGCGCCTCCGAGATCAAGGCCAAGGCCAGCGACGGCACGTCCTACACCGCCCAGGTGGTCGGCACCGACCCGGAGAAGGACCTGGCACTGATCAAGCTGGACAACGCGTCCGGCCTCAAGGCCGCCACGCTCGGTGACTCCAACGCCCTCCAGGTGGGGGACGACGTCGTCGCCATCGGCTCACCCGAGGGTCTGACGGGCACCGTGACCAGCGGCATCATCTCCGCCGTCGACCGCGATGTGACCGTGCCGGTGGAGGACCAGCAGGGCGGCTCAGGCCAGGGGCAGGGCGGTGACGGAAGCTGGCCGTTCGAGTTCGGCGGGCGGCAGTTCAACGGCGACACGGGGTCCTCCACGACCACGTACAAGGCCATCCAGACCGACGCCTCGCTCAACCCCGGCAACTCCGGCGGCGCCCTGATCGACATGGCCGGCCGGATCATCGGCATCAACTCGGCCATGTACTCGCCGTCCTCCCAGGACAGCAGCTCGTCGTCGCAGGCGGGCAGCATCGGGCTCGGTTTCGCCATACCGATCAACACGGTGAAGGCGGACCTGGACCAGCTGAGGAGCGGGGGATCGAACAGCTGACGCCCGCGGGACCGGCGCCCCGGGGATCATGCGCCCCCGGGGCGCACGCCCCTCCCCACGTCCCTCTCCCCCACTCCTCCCTCTTGCTCCACCCTCTTACTTCTCCCTCTTGCCCTCCACCTTCCTCCCCCACCGGCCCGATACCGGTCGGCTCCCCTGCATGACATGCGAGGCTGATACCAGCCAGCCCCACCCCGATCCGACCCGACCCGATCCGACCCGAGGAACCCACCCATGAGCCCCGCCGACGGCGAACCACAGCGCATCCTGATCGTCGACGACGAGCCCGCCGTGCGCGAGGCCCTCCAGCGCAGTCTTGCCTTCGAGGGCTACGGCACCGAGGTCGCCGTGGACGGCGCCGACGCGCTCGACAAGGCCGCCGTGTACCGGCCGGACCTGCTCGTCCTCGACATCCAGATGCCGCGCATGGACGGGCTCACGGCGGCCCGGCGGCTGCGGGCGTCCGGCAGCACCGTGCCGGTCCTGATGCTCACCGCGCGCGACACCGTCGGCGACCGGGTCACCGGACTCGACGCGGGAGCCGACGACTACCTGGTCAAGCCCTTCGAGCTGGACGAGCTGTTCGCCCGGATCCGCGCGCTGTTGCGCCGCAGCACCTACGCGGCGACGGCCGGCCAGGCCGAGGAGGACGACGTGCTCGCCTTCGCCGACCTGCGCATGGACCTCGCCACCCGCGAGGTCAGCCGGGGCAGCCGGCGGGTGGAGCTGACGCGTACCGAGTTCACCCTGCTGGAGATGTTCCTCGCGCATCCACGCCAGGTGCTCACCCGCGAGCAGATCCTGAAGGCGGTCTGGGGCTTCGACTTCGAGCCGTCATCGAACTCCCTCGACGTGTACGTGATGTACCTGCGCCGCAAGACCGAGGCCGGCGGTGAGCCGCGCCTGGTCCACACGGTGCGCGGCGTCGGCTACGTGCTGCGGCCGGGCGGGTCCGAGTGAGCGGTACGGGACGGGGGACATGGCAGGCCGAGGGCGTCCCCGGGGACGCCGGACACGCTTACGGTCCCGGCGGCGGCGGGCGTGCGGGGCACGGTTACGCGCCTGGCCCTGGCGGCGGCGTCGGCCCGGTGATGCCGGGCGGTCCGGGGATGCCGGGCGGCTCGGGGATGCCGGGCGATCCGGGCGTCGTGGTCGGGTCCGGTGGGGTCCCGGGCGGGCCCGGCGGAGTTCCGGCGGGCGCCAGCCTGGGTCCGGGCCAGCCGGGCGGCCCCGGTCACCCCGGCAGCCCGGGGCAGCCGGACGGTCCCGGTGGCCCCGGCGGTCACGGCACCCCCGGCGGCGACGGACCCCGCCGGATGTCCTGGTTCCGCGCGCTCCCGCTCCGCTCCCGCCTCGCGATGCTGGTCGCCGCCGCCGTGGCGATCGCGGTGGCCGCGGCGGCGGTGGCGTGCTGGCTGCTCACCCGCACCCAGTTGCAGGACGAGCTGGACAACTCCCTGCGGAACTCCAGCGCCAACGAAAACTACGTGGCGCTGCTTCTCGCGCGCTGCCAGCACGACTCGCAGACCGGCGGCAACGCCCCACCCGCTTTCGTCTACGTGCAGGTGGTACAGCCGGACGGATCGCGGTGCGTCGGCGACGGCTCCAAGGCCGTGCCGGTGCAGCGCGCCGACCAGGAGGTGGCGGTCGGCGCCCGCACCAGCACACTGCACGACGCCACTACCGATGACGGCCAGCGGGTACGGGTGTGGACCCAGCCCGCGCCCCGGCAGCCCGCCGGCGCCGTCTCCATCTCCCGGCCACTGGACGAGATGGACAAGTCCCTCGACCGGCTCGCCCTGCTGCTCACCGCCGTCGCCGGCATCGGCGTGATCGGCGCGGGCGCCGCCGGGCTGTGGATCGCCCGCGCCGGGCTCACCCCGGTGGACGAGCTGACCGGCGCCGTCGAGCACGTGGCCCGCACCGAGGACCTGACGGTGCGCATCCCGGTGGACGGCGAGGACGAGATCGCGCGACTGTCCCGCTCGTTCAACTCGATGACGGCGGCCCTGGCCTCGTCACGGGACAGGCAGGCGCAACTCATCGCCGACGCCGGCCATGAACTGCGCACCCCGCTCACGTCCCTGCGCACCAACATCGAACTGCTGGCCCGCAGCGAGGACACCGGTCGGGCCATCCCGCCCGACGACCGCAGGGCGCTGCTCGCCTCGGTCAAGGCCCAGATGACGGAGCTGGCCGCGCTCATCGGCGACCTCCAGGAACTGGCCCGCCCCGACACGGGCCAGCACCCCGACAAGGTGCGGGTGGTCGCGCTGCACGACATCGTCGAGACGGCACTCGGCCGGGCCCGGCTACGCGGCCCCGAGCTGACGATCACGACGGACCTCAACCCGTGGTACGTACGCGCGGAGCCGCCCGCACTGGAACGCGCCCTGGTGAACATCCTGGACAACGCGGTCAAGTTCAGCCCGTCCGGCGGCACCATCGAGGTGGCCCTGCGACATGGCGTCCTGACCGTACGCGACCACGGCCCGGGCATCGCCCCGGAAGACCTCCCCCATGTCTTCGACCGCTTCTGGCGCTCCCCTTCGGCCCGCAGCCTCCCCGGCTCCGGCCTCGGCCTGTCCATCGTCGCCCGCACCGTCCAACAGAGCGGCGGCGAAGTCACCCTCCACCCCGCCCCGGGAGGCGGCACCTTGGTGACGGTCCGCCTACCGGGGGCGACTACGCCACCGCCGGGGGTGGCGGGGGCGGCGCGGCTCGGGTGAGTCAAGGGAACGGGGTCGATGCGGCTCGGGGAGAGACGCACGGCCCCGGGCCGCGAGGGCCCGGGCATCGCCGGATCAGTTCTCACACGGGAGAGTTTTTTTGTATCCCGCAGCAAAGCCGCTCAAGAATTTTGCTATCTTTTCTCCTTTGTCACCCTCATGATCTACGAGCTCAACTTCGATCGAAAATCGTGCGGCTTTTTGTTTCACATTCGCACAGTCAATTACGGTGGCAGCACCATATTCCCAGACTGCATATTTTCCACCTTTTTCCGAGCGCGTCTGGAAGATTAATTTGTCTTTAGCGGCTTGCTGCGCCGTGAACCCCGCCTTTTCCCAGACGCCTTCGGTTGACAGCGCCGTATGATCATCCACATACACGTCGCAGAAGCGATGTTCCGGAACCCTTGCCGTGTGATCGCTCACAGTGCGCAGCTTGTCACCATCGGGGAGCAGCTGCTTCAGAGTGGATCGCTCGATCGAGATACCGCAGATCGCCGCGGGTACCTCATAATTTTTTCCTTTTCCTGAGCATCCAGATTCGCAGACCAGAAAAAGCATAATTGCTATTCCTACCCCAACCTGCCTCTTCATTTCCTATCCATCCGTTGCAGTACCCATTGCCACTCCCGCTGAATGACCATCATCTGCCGCACCGGCAGCAGAATTCATGAGATCACTAACCGTATCCCAGTTATACTTTCCCCGTGTAGCAACTTCGACCGCAGTCCTGGCCGATTCCATCGCCGCATCGCGCCCGTTTGAGTAGGCATCCGTTGCATCACGCTGCGCCTCAGCCGCACTGTCGTGCTCGATACTCTTCATAATGCTCTCTTGAATGTCTTCCGAAGCCCAGCCAATGGGGGCGCCTACAATGGGTAGTTGCCCTGCCTTATCCGTTCCGAAACCCAGGATTCGATTGACCCATTTTTGTTTATCCGAAGCGGCTTCATTGAAGTCCTTGTCGGCAGCCGTGTGATAGTCCAGAACGGCATCGGCCCGCGATTCACTCATGATTCCTGCAATAATTCCACCCGGCCGCACCGCATTCTTGATGCGCTCTGCGTCTGGCACAGTTGAGTCGCTTTGCCCATTTACCACGTCGCTCACGGCGTGGGCGGTGTACGCTTGTTGTGCGCTCGTGATGGACGCATAGGCATCTGGATCCTGACCAACTTCCGAAAGAAATGCCTGCACCTGCGCATTTCTCATAGCGACAGGCGCGCCAAAGGGCTCAAACTGATCGCCATTCTCCTTCGCCAACGTGCCCTGGAAGTCGCCCATATAGTCGGCAACGATTCCGCCGAGGCTGTCGCGCATGGCATAAAGCGGGCCCGAGGCTTCTTCGATATCGCCATTCTCGTTATGGTGAAGCAACTCTGGCTCCGCACCAAATTTGTTAACAATACGACTGACCAAATCTGCCTGTTCCCTCGAGTGCGGAAGAGCCGGTCCGCTTTCATCGCCATACGGGCTTCCCGTTGCGGCAGATTCGAGTGCGTGCCCAAGTGCTGCGGGGCCAAAATTTCGAGCTTCTTCTTGCTTGTCAAGATTCCCGTAGATGTCCGGATCGTTGGAATCCGCATTCCACTGGAAATCTTTATCCGTGAAGAGATCGAAATACGAATTGAATTTGACTTTCCCACTCCGATCCGGAGTTCCATCCTCCAGATACGCTGTCGGAGTATCCGTAAAGAACCTCTCCGAGGCTTCCGGACTGTGTCCCAATGCCTCCAGCACGCTGGTCAGGGGGTCCTCCCCGGATCCCACCTTCCCCGAAGGATTAAAACCGTACCGGTCCCCTTGCCCAGAACCAATATGCGTCATGAACTTATCAGGATCCTTCTGATGCAGCTGGGTGACATGTTCTGCAATCGGATCAAGGAATCGCGGGTCATATTCGCCGTACCGCAGAATTCCGCCGAGCACTTGGTATCCGTAAGGCTGATACATGAGGCCTTGTTGCCACTCGATCTTCTGAGTCCCCAGTCGGCGAAAATCGGTACCCCAGCTCGCCGGTAGGTGACGCCGAGAATCTGGATCGGTAGCGCTAGCCAGCGCGAAGCCCATGTTGCGTTGGAGTTCTGCTACGCCATCCAGACGAGTCTTACCGGCATCCTTCTCCGTACCGTCCGTCGCCATCTCAGCATAGAATTCCAGAGCTTTCTTCGGACCACCAAGGCCTTTATAAAATTCGGTGGCGAACTCACCATCCATCTTGGATGGGTCGTCGGGCGATTTCTCCCGACTGTTGTACTTCAGGATGCGATTGAGTTCAGCCAGCTCCTTGTCGGTCATGTGATCGCCCTTGCGAGCCAGTTCCACTGCTCGCTCGGCCTGCGCGTCGTTGAGTGACTTGTACGTGTGATGGCCCGCGTTGTGCTGATCGTTTCCATGGACCTTGGCTAGCGCCAACTTAACTGACTGATCAATATCGTTGGCCCTGCCGAGATTGGAGCTGATTTGATTGGCGTAGTGTTTTGCCTTTTCCAGTTGCTCCGGCTTGGCAGGTTCACCAGGTGCAACATGGTCGGCGACGCTGACTGTACTGTCACCTTCATCGGTGATGACGAATCCCTTGCCCTGGGCTTCAGACACCAGATGCCGAGTACTACGCTGGAGCTTGACCAGTTCCTGATGGGCGTCGTCGAGAACTTGAAAAATACTTTTCGCCTCAGTGTGGAGGTCACCGATCTCTTTGGCGGTCTTCTTGATGAATCCCTGCGTTACCGTGGCATTCACACCTGCCCAGCGTGCAGATTCCGACTTCGCCTGCATTCCGGTCTTGGCATCGTGGGCCAAGGTCTTGAGATGGGCGACGGTCGCTTTCCAATCGGACACCGCCGTGCCGAGATGGCCCAGGTCGACCTCGACTAAGTCTGTGTAAGTGAGCGCCACCTTCGGGCCTTCCTACTTGAAATACTCGTTGATTCGCGAAACGGGCATGGCCGAGCCGTCTCTGCCGCGAAGATCAGCCGCGATTCGTTCATCGTCCTTGCTGTGGAGCTTCTTGCTGAAGTCGAGGTGGTTCGAGATGTGAGCGCAGGCTTGGAGGACCGTTTTCACCTGAGTCGTCCACACGTCGACGGTCTTCTCGATTGCGGGACCCATGTCAAAGCCATGGCTTTTGAGCGAAGCAGCTGCCTGCATATTGGAACCCGCGTGTCCCTTGCCAGCCCCAGCTCCGGCGATGTCCGTCTGCTTGCGTAGATGGTCGTGGAGGATGAAGGCCTCGTGTCCGACCGCGCCCAAGTCGTCCTGGTGGACCACCAAGTCGCCACCGCTGCCGGCGGATCCTCCGCCGGAACTAGTGTCCTGGAGATGGTTGATCTCCATTCTCGCCGACTTCTTCTCCGCTGCTTCAGCCTTTAATTTTTCCCATTCATCCCATGCCACGTGAGTGCCTCATTACTTAGTCGAGCTCTTGGATCGGTGCAGCCTGTGGGCAGCAGAGCCTCGGGGGCGAGCCTGGTCTTCGGGTAGCGACGGCGTCGAACGCGGTCCCGTCGACGGCGTGTCGGCGGGAGGCGCTGGCATCCCTCAATGTCCGAAACTAAGCCTTTCCCAACCTCACCCCGATTGGTCAGTTGCAGGTTGAGAACGGCTTGGACGAGCGTGATGGTCCGGGTTATCGGGCGCTTCGGTTCGCAGTGGAGCCTCCAGGGCTTGAGGGTGACGCTGGTCCGCCCCACGAGCGCTCGGATCTTTGTGTGGGACCGGCTCACCGTAAACAGTGGAGTGGGGTCCAGGGTCAAGGCCTTGTGACCATTGCCTCGCTGGCTCCCAGCAGAGCCGCTGTCGGGCAGGATCAACAACCTGAACTGCTCCTCGTGCGGCACCCCTTCGACCAGGTGGCCACCGCTGTCAAGCGTCACCAGCCCCCCTACGCCTACCGTCAGCGATCGTTACGTCACAGTTCGAAGTCAACCGTAGTTACGTACCGTTGCGTTGTCATGCGAGTAAGGCAACGAGGGAGGTGGGCGGGTCTGAATCGGGTCATACAGCGGTGACCCAGCGACACGCCGCAAAAAGGGTGGACAGGGGCTCAGTAACCGCGCCCTGCCCACCCAATGAGAGGCTCGTCGCCCGCCCCGGTTCGGCTCATAGCCCGCATACATGAGCCAGGCTGCCCGAGCGGCTGAGACTACTGGCTGCTACGACGCGTTCTGCTCCCGAACGGCTCCGACGAAGGTCCTCCATGTCCCGGTGGCGAAGACGACCACCGGGCCGTCAGGGGCCTTGCTGTCGCGGACGGGGACGAGGTCGGGGACGTTGTCGGCGACCTCGACGCAGTTGTTCAAACCGCCGTCGCTGTGACTCGACTTGCGCCATATGGCCGTGCTCAGGTCTATGCGCTCCACGACTGATGCCCCTCCCACATGCCCTTGATGAAGGCCGCCGAGTCCTCCGGGGACAGCGCTTGGTCCCTCCGGGACAGCGCTTGGTCCCTCAGCCGATCGTAGATCCGGCGGTACCGGGTGACCACTGCCTGTTCCTCGAACACCTCGCCACAGGCGTTGCCTTCCATGTAGGCCACCGCACTGCCGTCCGCCTGCCAGAGCAGGGTCAACGAGCCTCCTCCGTTCATTAGCGGGTGGGCACCCGAGGTGAAAGGGAGTACCTGGATGACGAGCGACGGTTGGGCCGTGGCTTCGACAAGCCTGCGCAACTGGCCAGCCCAGATCCTGGCGTCCGGTAGGGGGCGTCGCAGCGCCGCTTCGTCGATGAGGAAGCGCACATCAGGCGGGGAGCCTCCCGCCAGCCGCTGCTGCCTGGCCATCCGGCCAGCAACCTGCTCCTCGGCCAACTCAGCTTCCTCGTAGCTGAACCACGGAGGTGACATCGTCGCCCTGGCGAAATCCTCGGTCTGCAACAAGCCCGGCATGCCCGGCGTATAGATCTGCATCATCGTCGCCGACGCCTCCAGGCGCACGGCCTCCTTATACCGATCCTCGTACACATCCTTCCGCGCCAGCGTCCACAGCCGAACCAGCAGATCCCCGGTCCCGTAGTAGCGGTCCAGGTCCTCCATCACGGCCCTCTTCGAGAGCCGTTGCCCCACCTCCAGGCGCCACAAGTAACTCTTGTCGTAAGCCGTCTCCTCGGCGAGCTGGGCCAGGGACTTCCCGGCCTTCGCGCGTAGGTAGGCCAGGGTCCGTCCCAGGGCCGCGCGGCCCGACTCCTCGTTGGTCCGGTCGCCGCGGGGGCGGCTGTCGCCCTCGGTGGACTGCTCGCCCTGCTTGCCCTGAACGCCCCGGTCACCCTGGCCCGTACCCGTCACCGCACACCCCTCCCGTTGTCCTGCCCACCGGCAGTTATCACGTTCTGTAGCAGCGTACGCCGAATGCGTAACCATGAATCATCAAACGGAAATTACGGAACGAGAGCCGCAGAGACCACGCAAGGAGCATCACGGATGATCGACCGAGGGTCCGGCCGCAACGGCGGCGTGACACCGCAACACCCCCCACTCCGCCTGCTCCCCTGGACCGGAGAGAACGGCAAGCCGTGCTACCTCAACACCGACGATGAGGACAGCCTCATGTCCCAGCTCGCCGACGACATCGAGGCGGCGCAGTTGGACTCGGGGACGCGGGTGCTCGCGGGCGCGCGGGCGGTGCTGGGCGACGCGAAGGCGGGTGAGCGCGCCGTGCGGTTCGCCCTCATCCGGTCCACGGAGTCGTTGGAGGAGGTGCTGCGCATTGCGGACAGCCGGGGCGGACGGCTGGTGGCCGGCCAGCTGGGCGAGACGTGACCTGACGCGGAGGCGTCACCGACGATGAACACGAGAGTGGTCATACCGACCAGGCCAACGCGCGGGCGAAGCCGGTCAGGACGCCTTCCCCACCCGCCGCTTCATGCGCCTGGCGCGCCGT
Source organism: Streptomyces odontomachi (assembly GCF_024435355.1). Taxonomy (GTDB): domain Bacteria; phylum Actinomycetota; class Actinomycetes; order Streptomycetales; family Streptomycetaceae; genus Streptomyces; species Streptomyces odontomachi. The sequence goes on along the minus strand of NZ_JAMJWG010000023.1, from coordinate 42,334 downwards.
CGCTCGCCGATGGCGAGGCCGGTGAAGACGAACGTCAGCGGGCAGCTGATTAGGAACAGAAGCTCCTGGTTGCGTTCGTGGTCGTGGACCATCTCGTCGTAGGAGCCACCGCCGCTGCCAATGCAGGCGTCGCCGGGCTGCATCCACTGGTGGTCGCATCTCGGCCGGTAGTCGTCGGAGGCGCCCGGCACGAACACCCGCACGTTGGCGAGCGCGAAAATCGCGGCGACGACCGCCCACAGCACGAACCAGGCGGTTCGCTTGGTGGTGGCCTTGGCCATGGTCGCTCCTGTCACACCGGGGTGTCCCCACCCGATCACGAACGTCTAGTGACGCCTCATCGGACGATATGACGTCGCGTCAGGGGCGCGCGGTTGCAGTCCGCCCTCCCGCGCTCGCGGGGGCGCTGTCCGCCGGGCGAAAGAGTCATTGCACCGCTCAGATCCGGTCAACCGACGCGGCCGAAAGCGGTGCGTCCACCACCGACTGCGCCATCAGTAGTCGCCCGGCCGCCCCCGGGACGACGCGCCGACCAGCGGATTAGTTCTGTAGCCAATACAGAAAGGAACGGTTGAGCGGCAGGTGACCAGGGCTGTGACCCGCCCAGAACGACAACTTCCAGTGCATGTCGGGTGCTAGCGTGCGCTGCTCGACAAAGAAGTGGCTCCGCACAAGGCGGAGTTAATAAAACGGGGGGATCTGCCGTGGCTGGCGATCTGGGAGTAAGTCCAGGCACTCTCAAAAAGGGTGGGGCGGACATTTTGGAAATTCTCAAACCGGTCAAGAAGGTGGACTTAGGCGATCCGGCGGAAGGTGCCCCGAAGCTCGGGGACGACGACGCGGCAGCGGCGTTGGTGACCTTCTGCGCGACGTGGGAGTCGGGGTCCGCGTTCCTCGCCAACTGTGCGGCGACCTTGGCCGAGGGCCTGCACAAGGCCAACGGTGACTACGAGGACACGGACTTGGCGATCAAGCAGGCAGTCAAGTCCGTCAAGACGGTGCTGGTCTAGGCGCGGGCGGGGGAAGCGCAGCCATGGGAAGCAGCCTCGGGTCGACGGACGACCCAAAGGACCTCATCCCGGGAGAGCCCGGCAAGCTGGACGACCTCGAGAGCGACCTCAACAAGTGGGCCAAGAAGTTCAATGACATCGGCGACGCCCTGCGCGACCTGCGCATCAAGGGCTGGATCGGCGAGGCCAGCAATGTCTTCTGGCCCACCTTGGCCAAGGAGAAGAAGAACTGGTACTTCGCGAGCGACGCGATGTCCGGAGCCTCCGCGGCGGTCAAGACCTACGCCTCCACTCTGACCTGGGCACAGGGTCAGGCCCGGACGGCGATCCTCACGTGGAAGGACGGGGACCACGAGGGCGCCGAACACCTGCTGAGTTCCGCGCGCAAGCAGCTCAAGGAGGCGGCCGACGCGCTGACCAAGAAGCTTGACGACCTCGCGGGGAGCGCAGCCGACAGCCCCGACTGGCTCGTGGCGACCAGGAGCGGCGTCGACGCCAAGAAGTGGTGGGAAGACCACAACGTCGCCAAGAGTGCCATTTCTCCCTCGGCATGGACCAAGGAGAAGAAGAAGTGGAAAAAGGACGAGGCCAGCCACTGGCGCCGCAGGGAAAAGCAGTTCGGTAAGGACGACGACGGTAACTGGTACCTGCGGAACAAGCCCGGCGAGTCCGAGGACGGCGACGGAGCCACCCCCGGCAAGAAACCCGACGTGGAAATCAAGCTGGCCGAGTGGTCGGGGAAGGCCAACGCCTGGGAGGCCGGCGTCTCTGGTGAGACGAAAGCAGGCGGTATCACGTTGAAGGGCGGGGCGGGCATCGCGGTGCTCGGCGCCGACGGCTCCGTCGGTGCGAGCGTCACAAACGGCCGGGCACAGGTCGGCGCCTCGGGGTCCGCCTACCTGGCACAGGCCTACGCAAACGGCAGCATGGAAAAAGGCATTTTCGCTCTCCAAGGCGAGGGCAAGGCCTACGTCGGCGCCGACGCGTCGGTGAAGGCGTCCGTCGGCAAGGACGGACTGCACGCCGGTGCTGAGGCGTTCGCGGGAGGGAAGGTCTCCGGGTCGGGATCCGCCGACATCGGAGGCATTGGCGTCGGTGGGACCGCGGAGGGATGGGCGGGTGTGGGCGCCGAGGCCAATGCGGACCTGGGCATGAAGGACGGCAAGTTCACCATCGGCGGAGAAGCCGGGATCGGGCTGGGACTCGGCGGCAAGGTCGGCGGCAACATCACCGTCGATCCTGGCAAGGTGGTCGACACGCTCGGTGACGCGGGACATGCCGTGGGCGGCGCCTGGGACCACACGGTCGGCAGCTTGCTCTAAGTCCTGTCCTGACCTCGGTCGACGTTCACTGGAAGATGGGGATTCACCATGACAGCCACCTTGCCGATCAAGCTTTCCTTCGCACTGCCGGGCGGCTGGCAGGCGGCACCGCCGGACGAGGTGGGAGCGCCCAACGTCGCCTTTGTCGCCATCCATCCCGCCTCCATCGACGGCGGGTTCACGGCGAACATCACCATCTCCGGCACGATGCGCAACGACGGCGCCACCATGTCGCAGATCGCCGACGAGGCCGTGCCCAGGCTGGCGCAGGGTGGGCCCGTGCGGGTCGTCAGCAAGACCAACGTGGGCACACCGGACATCCCAGGTCTGACGGACTCGCCTGGGGTGGTCCAGAACGTCATTCTCTCCACCACCTTGCGGGGAGAGCCCATAGAGCTGTGCCAGAGCCAGGTGTACCTCGGCATGGAGGACGTCAACCATCCGGCGCAGCGCGCGGTGATCGAGATCGTACTCACCGCGAAGCGGAACCAACTCGACGAGGTCGTCGGCGACTTCCAGGAGTTCCTTGGCACGGTACGTCCGGAGAACGAGGCCCCTGCCTAGCGTCTCGTCATCCGCTTCGCGCCGTCCTGGCGCCGATCCAGGAGGCACTCGGTTTCGTTCAGGCCGCAGTCCATGCCTGCGTGGGAATCCGGTCCAGCACGTCGCACAGGTAGTTCAAGCCCTCTTCGAGGGCGTGTGGAGACAGGGTGCCCTTGTACCACGTGAACAACTCGTCCTGGCGAAGTTCAAGCTCGAACCTCTTGGCGCGTGGATCAGTGAGCAGGAAAGACACCACGGAGTCACTCAGGAGGTTTCGGACCCATGCTTCGTCTCCGGTGACAACGCGAAATTTCTCATCAAATTCGGGGATGCCGAGCCGTATGCTGGGCCTCCGGTCCAGCAGCACGTTCAGCTTGCTCGGTTGGAGAATCTCCGTGGCCGGCCCCGAGCCAGGTACCGAGACCATGAGTAACGTGTGGATGATGGGCCGTTTCTTACCTTCGCCCAGATCACCAGAAGCATTGACGGCGCGGTACTCGAAGCTCGCGAAGGCGCGGTCACGGAACTCCCCCGTGATGTGGTGCCAGGCGCTCAGGCCCGACCCGCTGCCAGGCATGGGCCCCACGCCACAGTACCGAGTGGCCTGTCCCCGCGCGCGTTGCTCATGTGTCCAGCCATGTTCCGCGGTGAACCGGCCGAGCTCCGACCAGCCCTGTCGGATGCGCTTGTCCTCCTTGTTCGAGCTGATGAACATCCGGATGACCAGGACGAACATTCCTGCGATGGCAGCGAAGAAGAACACATTCAGCAAAATTCCCAGCAGTTGGTCCATGACTTGAGATTATTGCGGACATCATGTGCCGCTGTGAACCGAAGACCGGCAGCGGTCAAGGCCCCTGGCGGACGGACGCGTCGCCAGGCGTCCGTCCGCCAGGCGGCAGAGAATGAGCGCACGCCCACGGCTCCCGGTTTCTCCGGAAGAACAGAAAAGGAACTCACGATGATCAAGACCCGTCCGTCCGCGGCAAAATGCGGCCTCTCGGCCGTGGCCACGGCCGCGCTGCTCGCCGGCTGCTCGGCATCAGTCAGCGTGGGAGAGACCACCCCGAAGATGTCCAAGGAAAAGCTGGCTGACACGGTCGCCGAGCGGCTCGCCGCCAAGATGAATCAGCCCAAGCCGGACATGGCCTGCCCCGAAGACCTCGAAGGGAAGAAGGGCACCACCACTCGTTGCACGCTCACGGCGTCCGACGGCAGCACCCTGGGTGTGACGGTCACGGTGACCTCGGTCGACGGGGACAACATCAAGTTCGACATCCAGGCCGACGACACGCCCACGCCGGCGGCGGGCTGACGACACACGTGGACGTTCCCTGGTCACACCAGCGTCCCTGACAACCCATCAGGGGCGACAGGCCCAAGCCCACCGCCCCCGAAGTCCCGCGTACCACCGCGGGAACCGGAACCGTTACCGGAACCAGAGCGGGAACCAGAACCGGAACCAGAACCGTTACCGGTGCCGCTCTTGCTACGGCTACCGCTACCCCACCACCGTGATCCGGTCCGCTGCCGGTACCGGCAGCGGTGCGTCCGCTGATGACTTCGCCGTCAGGTAGTCCGCGAGTGCGGCCAGGTCGTCCTCGCCGACCAGCGGGTTCGTGCCCTTGGCCAGCTCCGGGAAGCCGTCGCCGCCGCCGGCGAGGAAGCTGTTCATCGCGACCCGGTAGGTGGCCGCCGGGTCGATCGCCACGCCGTTCAGCTTCACGGAGTCGGTGACCACGCGGTCCGCGCCCGACTTGGTCATGTCGAGGGTGTACGTGAGACCGTCGGAGATCTGGAGGATCTTCGGTGATGCCTCGTTGGCCCCGCTGACCTGCTGCTGGAGCACCGTGATCAGCTGGGCGCCGGTGAGGTCGGCCAGGTTGACCGTGTTGCTGAACGGCTGGACCGTGAACGCCTCGCCGTACGTCACCACCCCGTCGCCCTCGCTGCCGCTCGCCGCGTACGTCAGGTCGGCTCGGACGCCGCCCGGGTTCATCAACGCGATGACGGACTTGTCGTCGAGCGACTTGGCGTGCGCGAGCTGGGCGTCGGCGATCAGGTCGCCGAGCGGCTCCTCGGGGGCGTCACCTTTGCTGATGTCGGCCGCGATGTAGCCGATGGGGCGGTTGGCGACGGGCTCGGCCAGCTTGTTCCAGCGGTCGATGAGGGCCGTCATGTCGGCGGCCTTGGGCTGGTCGCGGGTGACCACGTGGTTCGCCGACTCGACGCTGGTGCGCACGATGTCACCGGTGCGGCGGTCGTAGGTCAGCGTGGTGTCGGTGTAGAGGCGGCCGAAGGACGACGCCGAGGTGACCATGCGCGGCCGGCCGGACGGGTCCGGGATCGTGCACACGTAGGCCTGGTGGGTGTGGCCCGTGACCAGCGCGTCGACCTTGGGCGATATGCCCTTGGCGATGTCCACGATCGGTCCCGAGACGCCGTCGCCGGCGCCCGGGGAGTCACAGTCGTAGTTGTACGAGGTGGAGGCCGGCATGCCGCCCTCGTGGATGAGCGCGACGATGGACTTCACGCCCTGCCGGTCCAGTTCCTTGGCGTACTTGTTGACCGTCTCGATCTCGTCGTGGAACTTCAGGCCCTTGACGCCCTCGGCCGACACGATGTTCGGCGTGCCCTCCAGCGTCACACCGATGAAGCCGATCTTGACGCCGTTGTGCTTCCACACCCAGTACGGTTTGAGGATCGGCTTGCCGGTCTTCTCGTCCGTCACATTGGCCGTGAGGTAGGGGAAGTCGGCGCCCTCGAACGTCTTGCCCTGCTCGAAGCAGCCGTCCTCGGGGTGGCAGCCGCCGTTCTGCATGCGGGCCAGCTCGGTGGCGCCCTCGTCGAACTCGTGGTTGCCGACGCTGGTGACGTCCAGCCCGAGGCCGTTCATCGCCTCGATGGTGGGCTCGTCGTGGAAGAGGCCGGAGAGCAGCGGGCTGGCGCCGATCAGGTCGCCCGCCGCCGTGGTCACCGAGTACGGGTGGCCCTCGCGTGCCGTCCGCAGCGAGCTGGCCAGGTACTCGACGCCCCCCGCCGCGACCTGCTTCGTCGTGCCGTCCGGCCCGGTCTCGGCGATCTGGCCGGACGAACCGGTGGGGGGCTGGAGATTGCCGTGGAAGTCGTTGAACGACAGCATCTGCACGTCGACCGTGCGGGACGCGGCACCCGCTGGGCTGTGCTCGACCTGGCCGGCCTGCGCGCCGTTCGGCAGCGTCGCGAGCATCGCACCCCCCGTGGCCAGACCGGCGAGAGCGGTGAGAAGTCGCTGCGTACGTTGGCTTTTGCGCCGATGGCGAGCCCTCGATGACACGTTTCCCCCTGGGTGTGACGCTGGTTCTGGAGCCTCGACGGCCGGCTCCGAACCGCTGCTGCGGGTCCGCAGGCCAAATTCCGCCGTACGGCAGCTTATGGTCAACGCGCGTAGTCATACAGGGGCTTGCAGATGACGGTCCGATTACTGTGACCCTCGCTTCCGCTTTGCCGGGAATATCCACGGGGAAGGGCTGACCGGCCGCCGGGGCGGCACCGTCACGATCCGACCTTCCGGTGGCAGTAACTTCATATCCCTATGCAAAATGTGAAGAGAATCAGGCCAAGTCTCGCCGTTCCCCCAGATTGATTGTTTGGTTGTATAGGCCAAGGATATAAATCAAGGGTGGAACGAGCAGGGTACGAGCACGAGCACAGGGATGAGCACGACCGCGAGCCTCGCCACGGGCACGGCCACGGGCACGGCCACGGGCACGGCCACGAACGGGATCGCGAGCGCATCGCCGAGTCGATCGAGCGGGTGGCCAAGCTGATGGTGCGCCATGTGAGCGCACGGCAGGACCTCAGCCTCATCGCCGGCGCGGTGCTCTCCACGCTCGAAGGTGAAGGCCCGGTCCGCCTCACCGCACTGGCGGCCGCGGAAGGCGTCAGCCAGCCGTCCATGACCCAGCTCGTCCAACGGCTGGTACGGCAGGAGCTGGCCACCCGGGTGCCCGATCCCGAGGACGGTCGTGCCGCGCTGGTCGACATCACCGACGCGGGCCGCGCGCTGCTGTTCGAGCTGCGTCAGGCCCGGCGGAGCCGGCTGGCGGCGCTGCTGGAGACCCTGCCCGCCGAGGACGAGGCCGCCCTCGCGCTCGCCATGCACGTCGCCCTGCCCATCGTCGAGAGGCTGATCGACAACGCCGACCGGATCTCCCCGCCCGGCCCGAACCCCCCGCCCTGACCTGCCGACATCTGCCCTGATTGGGTGCCGACACCCGCCCCGCCCCGTGCCGACACCTGCTCTGACCAGTGCCGACCCGCGGACCCCGATCCCCCCGGTCCGCGGCACCCCCACCCCCAGGAGGTACTGAACCGTGAGCGACGTCTCCGTGCTGTCCGGCGAACTGTCCGACGAATCGACCTCCGGCCTACCGGAGTTCCCGATGCCCCGAGCGGCCGGCTGCCCGTTCGACCCGGCGCCCGCGCTCGGGGCGATGCTGGCCGACGGCACGATCACCAAGGTCCGGTTGTGGGACGGCAAGACGCCCTGGGTGGTCACGCGCCACGCCGACCAGCGCGCGCTGCTGTCCGACCCGCGCATCAGCGCCGACGTGACCCTGCCGGCGTACCCGCACACCACCGCGGGGCAGAAGGCCGCCCGCACGCAGGCGACGTCCTTCATCGCCATGGACGACCCGGAGCACGCCCGGCTGCGCCGGATGGTGACCAGCCCGTTCGCGATCAGGCGGGTGGAGGCGCTCCGGCCGGCCATCCAGAAGATCGTGGACGATCTGATCGACGCCATGCTGGCCGGCCCGAAACCCGTCGACCTGGTCAACGCCTTCGCGCTTCCGGTGCCGTCGCTGGTGATCTGCGAACTGCTCGGTGTGCCGTACGCCGACCACGAGTTCTTCCAGGCCAACAGCAAGATCACGATCAACCGCAACTCCACGGCGGAGGAGTCGCTGGCGGCCCAGCGGCGGATCATCGACTACCTGGAGGACCTGGTCGGCGAGAAGCTCGCCCATCCCGGCGACGACCTGCTCTCCGACCTGGCCGTGAAGCGCGTGGCGACCGGTGAGCTGACGCGGCACGAGGCGGCGAAGATGGGCCGGCTGCTGCTCGTCGCCGGGCACGAGACCACCGCGAACATGATCGCCCTGGGCACCCTGGCCCTGCTCCAGCACCCCGACCAGCTCACCCGGGTCCGCGAAGCCGACGACCCCAAGCAGCTCGCCCGGGCCGTGGAGGAGCTGTTGCGCTATCTGACGATCGTGCACTCCGGACGCCGTCGCGTCGCGCTGGAGGACATCGAGATCGGCGGGCAGACCATCCGGGCCGGCGACGGCGTCGTCTTCCCCACCGACGTCGGCAACCGGGACACCGCCGCCTTCCCCGACCCCGACCGGCTGGACGTCGACCGCGAAGCCCGGCACCACCTCGCCTTCGGCTACGGCGTGCACCAGTGCCTGGGGCAGCCCCTGGCCCGCGTCGAACTCCAGGTCGTCTACGGCACGCTCTACCGCCGTATCCCCGGCCTGCGCCTGGCGGTGGACCTCGACCAGGTGCCGTTCAAGCACGACGCGCTCGTCTACGGCGTGTACGAACTGCCCGTGACCTGGTGACCCGGAGGCTCGGTGACCCGTTGCGCCCGCCCCCGTCGTCCGAACCGCCCGAATCGTCCGAGGAGGAACCTCCGGTGAAAGTAACGATCGATCAGGACAGGTGCGTCGGCGCCGGCCAGTGCGTCCTCGCGGCCGACGACGTGTTCGACCAGCGTGAGGACGACGCCGTCGTCGTACTGCTCGACGACAACCCGCCCACGGAGCGGGCCGAGGACGTCCGGCAGGCCGCCCTGCTGTGCCCGGCACTCGCCATCACCGTCGAGGAATGAGCATGCCGCTGCACCGGGTGGTCGTCGTGGGGGCCTCGGCCGCGGGTCTGACCGCCGCCGAGGCCCTGCGCCGCCGCGGCTTCGACGGCACGGTGACGCTGATCGGCGACGAACCCCATCCGCCCTACGATCGTCCGCCGCTGTCCAAGCAGGTCCTCGCCGGCTCCTGGCAACCCGAGCGGGCCGCGCTGCGCGACGACACGGCGCTCGACGCCCTCGACGCCGAGTTCCTGCTGGGCCGGCGTGCGGTGGGCCTGGACGTCGACCGGCGGCGCGTGCTGCTCGACGGCGACGGCCACGACGGCCACGTCGGTCACGTCGGTCACGTCGACTACGACGCCGTGGTCATCGCCACCGGGGTGCGGCCCCGCAGCCTGCCCGGTGCCGATCTGGCCGGTGTGCACCTGCTCCGCACCCTCGATGACGCGCTGGCGCTGCGCACCCGGTTGCTGGGCGATCCGAAGGTGGTCGTCGTCGGCGCCGGTTTCCTCGGCTGCGAAGTGGCCGCCGCGGCCCGCACGATGGGCCGCGACGTCACGGTGGTCGACCCCGCCCCCGCGCCCCTGCACCGCCTCTTCGGCGACCGGATCGGCGCACGGGCCGCAGAACTGCACCGCGACCACGGGGTGGTGCTGCGCCTCGGGGTGGGCGTGACCCGTTTCCGGTCGGCCGCCGGGCGGGTGATCGGGCTCGAACTTGCCGACGGCTCGGCGCTGGACGCCGACGTCGTCGTCCTCGCGGTCGGCGCCGCCCCGGCGACCGGCTGGCTGGCCGACTCCGGTCTGCCGCTGGCCGACGGCGTCGTCTGCGACGACCGGTGCCGGGCGGCGCCGCACGTCTACGCCGCCGGCGACGTGGCCTCCTGGCACAATCCGCTCTTCGGCACCCGCATGCGGGTCGAGCACCGCATGAACGCCACGGAGCAGGCGATGGCCGTCGCCGGGAACCTGCTGGGCGACGACCGCCCGTTCGCACCCGTCCCCTACTTCTGGACGGACCAGTACGACACCAAGATCCAGGCGTACGGCATCTTCCCGGCCGGCGCCCCGTGCCAGATCACGCACGGCGACCCGGACGAGCACCGGTTCGTCGCCAGCTACGGGTACCAGGGCAGGGTGGTCGGCGTGCTCGGCTGGAACAGCCCGCGCGAGGTACGCACGATGCGCCGGCTGATCACCGAACACGCCCCCTGGCCCACGGCGGCCACGGTCTGAGCCACTTCTGACCACTTCTGACCACTTCTGAGCCACGGTTCGAGCAGCGGTCCACCGCGGTCCGGCCGCCGCCCCGAGCGGTGGCCGGACCGCAGCCCCGCCGGGTGACCACCGCCCGGCACCGAGGCAGCCCATCCCCTCTCACGACGCCACCCGCCGTAATCTCGTACTCATGACCAACATCCCCACGCCCCCGCCCCTGCGGCGCATCGAGACCGTCGACGAACTCGCCCCTGCGCAGGCCGAAGCCGCGCTGGCGCTGATCGCCGAGGCGGCGCAGGTCGACGGGCAGACGGCGGTCTCCGAACAGGGCCGGTTGCGGTTGCGCGGCGGCCCGCGCGCGGGCGTGCGGCACCTGCTGCTCTCGATGGACGGCGAACTCCTCGGCTACGCCCAGCTGGAGGAGACCGACCCGGTGGAGGCCCCCGCCGCCGAGCTGGTCGTCGCGCCCGCCCACCGCGGCCGCGGGCACGGCAGGGCGCTCGGCACCGCGCTGCTCGCGGAGACCGGCAAGCGGCTGCGCATCTGGGCGCACGGCGGGCACTCGGCGGCCCGGCACCTGGCGCAGGTGCTCGGCATGACGCTCTTTCGCGAACTGCGCCAGATGCGCCGCCCGTTGACCGGACTCGCCCTGCCGGAGCCGGTGCTCCCGCCGGATGTGCGGGTGCGCGCGTTCGTGCCCGGCGCGGACGACGCGGAGTGGCTCGCGGTGAACGCCGAGGCGTTCTCCCACCACCCCGAGCAGGGGTCGCTCACCCAGCGTGACCTGGACGACCGCAAGGCCGAGCCATGGTTCGACCCCGCGGGGTTCTTCCTCGCCGAACGGACCGCTGGGCCGGCCGCCGCGGGTGCGGTGGGACAGCCCGCGCAGGGCCGGATCATCGGGTTCCACTGGACCAAGGTGCACGCCGAGGACCAGCTGGGCGAGGTCTACGTGCTCGGGGTGCGCCCCGGCGCGCAGGGCGGCGGCCTCGGGCGCGCGCTCACCCTCATCGGGCTACGGCACCTCGCCGCCGCCGGGCTGCCCACGGCGATGCTCTACGTGGACGCGGACAACACCGCCGCGGTGCGGGTGTACGAACGGCTCGGGTTCACCACGTACGAGACGGACCTGATGTACAGGACGGAGACCTGACGGCGACGCACGGGAGCCATGCCCGTTATGCATGGTAATCGCATGCTGTATGCACCATCGACATACGTCGCCCTGCACGCATTCGGCATACATATGGATGCCGGGGAGTCGTCCCACGATGTCCTGCACGTCATATCGCCGTAACCATCGATTCAGACTGGCTTGCGACCCTCGCGGAATGCAGCCCGCTGTGTCCGAACCGCCACCGAACGGGACGTCCCGGCCGACCTCCGTGCCGTCTGGCGAGCCCGCAAGGCGGCCTGCGCGGAACAATGGGTTCATGAAGCACCCCGACGCGCAGACACCGGCCCCGGTCCAGCACGCGCAGCCCTCCGTGGGCTCCCTGGCTGCGCACCGGCCACACACCGTGGCCACGTCCAGCCCGGGTCTCGAGCCGGATCTCGACGCCGACCTCGACGTCTACGAGGAAGAGCGGAAGGGTGCAGGGGGCACGGAGTTGCCCGAGGGGCGCTTCCTCGATCGGGAGCGCAGCTGGCTCGCCTTCAACGAGCGGGTGCTGGAGCTCGCCGAGGATCCGCAGACCCCGCTCCTGGAGCGGGCCAACTTCCTGGCGATCTTCGCCAGCAACCTGGACGAGTTCTTCATGGTCCGGGTCGCGGGCCTGAAGCGGCGCATCGCCACCGGCGTGGCCACCCGCTCCGCCTCCGGCCTCCAGCCACGCGAGGTGCTGGAGATGATCTGGGCCCGCGCCCGGGAGCTCATGGCCCGGCACGCCGCCTGCTACCAGGAGGACGTCGCCCCGGCGCTCGCCGACGAGGGCATCCACCTGGTCCGCTGGAGCGAGCTCACCGAGAAGGAGCAGGCGGGCCTCTTCACGCTCTTCAGGAACCGGATCTTCCCGGTCCTCACCCCGCTCGCGGTCGACCCCGCGCACCCCTTCCCGTACATCTCGGGCCTCTCGCTGAACCTGGCCGTGGTGGTGCGCAACCCGGTCAGCGGCCACCGGCACTTCGCCCGGGTGAAGGTGCCGCCGCTGCTCTCCCGCTTCCTGGAGGCCTCCCCGCAGCGGTACGTCCCCGTGGAGGACGTCATAGCCGCGCACCTGGAGGAGCTGTTCCCCGGCATGGAGGTGCTGGAGCACCACATGTTCCGGCTGACCAGGAACGAGGACCTGGAGGTCGAGGAGGACGACGCCGAGAACCTGCTCCAGGCGCTGGAGAAGGAGCTGATGCGGCGCCGCTTCGGGCCGCCGGTGCGCCTGGAGGTCGAGGAGACCATCGACCGGTACGTCCTGGACCTGCTGGTGCGTGAGCTGAAGATCAGCGAGGCGGAGGTCTACCCGCTGCCCGGCCCGCTCGACCTCACCGGCCTCTTCGGCATCGCGTCGCTGGACCGCCCCGAGCTGAAGTTCCCGAAGTTCGTGGCCGGCACCCACCGCGAACTGGCCGAGGTCGAGTCCGCGTCGGCGCCGGACATCTTCGCTGCGCTGCGCGAGCGCGACGTGCTGCTGCACCATCCCTACGACTCGTTCTCCACCTCCGTCCAGGCGTTCCTGGAGCAGGCCGCGGCCGACCCGGACGTGCTGGCGATCAAGCAGACCCTGTACCGGACCTCCGGTGACTCGCCGATCGTGGACGCGCTGATAGACGCCGCCGAGTCCGGCAAGCAGGTGCTGGTGCTGGTCGAGCTGAAGGCCCGTTTCGACGAGGTCGCCAACATCAAGTGGGCGCGGAAGCTGGAGGAGGCCGGCTGCCACGTCGTGTACGGCCTGGTCGGCCTGAAGACGCACTGCAAGCTGTCGCTGGTGGTGCGCCAGGAGGGCGAGATGCTGCGCCGCTACTCGCACGTCGGCACCGGCAACTACAACCCCAAGACCGCCCGGCTCTACGAGGACCTGGGGCTGCTCACCGCCGACGCCCAGGTCGGCGCCGACCTGAGCGACCTGTTCAACCGCCTCTCGGGCTACTCGCGCCGCGAGACCTACCGCCGGCTGCTGGTCGCGCCGCGGTCCCTGCGGGACGGCCTGATCTCGCGCATCGAGAAGGAGGCGCAGCACCACCGCGCCGGGCGGCCCGCATCGGTACGCATAAAGGTCAACTCGATGGTCGACGAGGCCGTCATCGACGCGCTCTACCTCGCCTCCCGGGCCGGTGTGCCCGTCGACATCTGGGTGCGCGGCATCTGCGCGGTGCGACCGGGCGTGCCGGACCTGTCCGAGACCATACGGGTGCGGTCCGTGCTGGGCCGTTTCCTGGAGCACTCGCGGATCTTCGCCTTCGGCAGCGGCGGTGACCCCGAGGTGTGGATCGGCAGCGCCGACATGATGCACCGCAACCTCGACCGCCGTATCGAGGCCCTCGTCAAGGTCGCGGACCCGGCCCACCGGGCGGCCCTGTGCCGCCTGCTGGACATGGGCATGAGCGACTCCACCGCGTCCTGGCACCTGGGCCCGGACGGCAACTGGACCCGGCACGCAACGGCCACGGACACCACGGACACCACGGACGAATCCGACTCCGCCTCGGGGGACCGCCCGCGTGGGGGGACCCCGAAGGGCTGGGAGATGCCCCCGGCCGGCCGTCCCCTGCGCAACGTGCAGGAGATGCTCATAGACGCCCGGAGGCGCCGGCGTGGCACAGCAACACCATGATCCTGCGGAGCAACGCCGTGATCGTGCAGGTGCCGAGGGGGATGGGCGCCGACGGGGTCCGCGCAGGCCGTGTCCGCGCAGGCCGTGGGGGATCAGGCGCGCGGCGCACGCCCCCGACGGCAGGTGCGCGGCGCGTCCACCACGGAACGGGTGGGCGGCACACCCGCCAGGGATCGGTGGGGCACACCCGCCAGGGGCCGGTGTGGCGGTACACCCGCCAGGGATCGGTTGGGCGGTACATCCGCCAAAGGCCAGGTGGGCGGCACAGGGGGACGGACCATGAGCGAGAGCACCGGCAGCACCGGAGTCGACGCCGACTCCGGGAACGCCCTGAGCACGTACTTGCAGCAGCAGGCAACGGCGTTCCTACGGGCGCTGCGACTGCACCGCGAGAGCGGGGGCGTGGGCAGCGGCGCCGAGGAGTCCGCGCAGGCGGCGCGCGACCTGCGGCACGCCGCGCGCCGGATCGGCGGCACCCTGCACACCTTCCGCCCGCTGCTCGAACCCGACTGGTCCGACGCGCTCCGTGCCGAGCTGGCCTGGCTCTCCGGCACCCTGGGCCACGAGCACGCCAGCGCGGCACGGCTCGAGAGGCTGCTGGCGGCGTTGCACCGGCTGTCCGGCGCCGTACTGGTGCCGGGACCACGCGATCCGGCGACCGGTGGGGCAACGGGGCCCGGGGCGGTGGCGGTACGAGCGGGCGGCGCGGGACGGCCGGCGGGAGGTCCCGCAGGCCTCGGAGGTCCCGACACGTTGCATGGTCAGGCGAGTCAGCAAAGCCCCGGGAGCAGTTCTGCGGGTCCCCCGAATCCGGTGCGTCTCCCGGGCGGCGGGGCACCGTCGGCGGGGAGCCTCACCATCGGTGCAGCGAAGGCCGGCGCCCTGCTGGAACGGCAGCTGACGCTGGTACGGACCCGTGCCCACTCGACGGCCTTGCAGGCCCTCGGATCGTCCCGCTTCCACGCGGTCGCCGACCGGGTCGCCGTGCTGGCCAGCGAGGTGCCGCTGGCGCCGGGCGCCCCGGAGACCGATCTGAAGGTACTGGCCGCCCAGGCGGAGACCCGGCTCGCCGAGGCGGTCACCGCGCTACCGCTCTGCCGGGCCGGGCGCCCCTACAACGCGGACGCGCTGATGTACGGCCTCGCCGCCGAGCCCGTGCCGCAGTCGCAGGACGCCCCCTGGCACCAGGTGCGGTTGCTGCTGCGGCTGCACCGCTATGCGCGCGAGGTGCTGTTCGGCGCGTGCCAGCAGGCAACGGAGGCGTCCGTCGCGTTCCATGACGCCGGCGCGCGGGACGGGCGCGGCACCCCGCGGGAGCGCGCCCAGGAGGCCCGCCCCGCCGAGGCGGCGCACGGCACGAGTGCGCCCGGCGCGGACCCGATCGATCTACGACTCGCCGAGGCCGGGCTGGCGCTGGACCGCCACCGCGACGCGTCCGAGGCCGCCGCAGCGGCTGCCGCGGCGGCCCGCACGCCCCGGATCGCGCCGTCGACCGCGTACGCACTCGGAGTGCTGCACGCCGACCAACGGCACGAAGTGGAAGCGGCACGCTTCGCGTTCCAGGACATCTGGTTGCAGGAGACGGTGAGCCCACGCTGACCGGTGCTTTCACGGTGGCATCGGACGGCGCCGGCGCGGGGGACCGACGCGGGTCCCCCGCGGGTCCCACGCGGGTCCGACGTCGACGCGCCGGTCACAGGGAATCCGCGTGGTGGCAACGGGGCAACCCCAGGAGCCACGCCCGACGATCCGCCCCAGCAGCGCTTCGGTGGCGTTTTCGGCATTATGATTCCCGCTTGTCCGCCTTGATCGCGATGAGCGCGATGTCGATCATGGCCCGGTCCCGTGCATGGGTGAGCTGATCGCGGGCCTGCTCCGGCGCGAGCCAGGCGATGCGGCTGACTTCTCTGTTTTCCCGGAAGCTTCCGCCGGTTGACTCTGCGGCCCAGTACCGGACTTCTTTGGGGCGGCCCTGTGCGTCGACGTAGTGAGCGGAAGGAAGCTCCGTCCCCAGACGGCAGGTGTGTCCGGTCTCCTCCAGGACTTCACGGCAGGCCGCCGCCCGGAACGTCTCGCCACGCTTGAGTTTGCCTTTGGGCCAGGACCAGTCGGCCCACCTGGGCCGGTAGACCAGCGCCAGCTCGATGCCGCCGTCGGCCGCCGACCGGCGCCACAGGACGCAGCCCGCCGCACGGACCACGGAGGTGTGTTCCATGACACCAGTGTTGCCCGATTCCCGACCGCACCAGGTGGACTCCTGGCGTCGACATCCCGTAAGCATTCCGTGACCTAACCAGGCCGCCCGCCGAGGTTCACCCGCCGTTCACTTGCGTCCTTTGGCAGCTTCATCTCATCTGCCTAATTTCGGCCCTACGAACGGTGCTCGCCGCACCCCACAGGCGGCCTCACACCGCCTCTTTCACGAACATGTCAAAGGACTAGGCACGCCGCCCGAGGCAAGGGCGGCTCCCGGAAGGACTCCTCAGTGAAGCTTCAGCGCAAGAATCGGCTTCGCGCTCTGTCACTCGGCGCCGTGGCCGTCTCCGGCGCCCTGGCCCTGACGGCGTGCGGCTCGGACGACACCGGTGGCACCAGCGGTGGCGGTGACACCACGAAGACCAGCTCGATCAAGTGCGACGACGCCAAGGGCGAGCTGCTGGCCGCCGGCTCCAGCGCGCAGAAGAACGCCATCGACGCCTGGGTGAAGAACTACACCGCCGCCTGCAAGGACGTTCGGATCAACTACAACCCGAGCGGTTCCGGCGCCGGCGTCACCTCGTTCCTCCAGGGGCAGACCGCGTTCTCGGGCTCGGACTCGGCGCTGAAGCCCGAGGAGATCAAGCAGTCCCCGAAGGTCTGCAAGAACAGCCAGGCCATCGACCTGCCCATGGTCGGCGGCCCGATCGCGCTCGGCTACAACGTTCCGGGCGTGGACGACCTGGTGCTGGACGCCCCGACGCTGGCGAAGATCTTCGACGGCAAGATCAAGACCTGGGACGAGGCGGCCATCAAGAAGCTCAACCCGGACGCGAAGCTCCCCAGCACCAAGATCCAGCCCTTCCACCGCACCGACGAGTCCGGCACCACGGACAACTTCACCAAGTACCTGAAGGCCGCAGCGCCCGGTGACTGGAAGTACTCGGGCGGCAAGTCCTGGCAGGCCCAGGGCGGCCAGTCCGCCACCGGCTCCTCCGGGCTCGCCCAGCAGGTCAAGCAGACCCCCGGCGCGATCTCGTACTTCGAGCTCTCCTACGCCGGCAGCGACATCAACACCGTCAAGGTCAAGACCCAGGCGTCCCAGCCGGCCGAGGCCACCGTCGACAACGCCTCCAAGGCCATCGCCGAGGCCAAGATCGTCGGCACCGGCCAGGACCTCGCGCTGGACCTGAACTACACGCCGAGCGCCGAGGGCGCCTACCCGATCACCCTCGTCACGTACGAGATCGCCTGCGCGAAGGGCAACAAGGCGGACACCCTGCCCGCCACCAAGTCGTTCCTGACCTACATCGCGAGCGAGGACGGCCAGGCCCTGCTGAAGCAGGCCAGCTACGCGCCGCTCCCCGACGAGATCGCGTCCAAGGTCCGCTCCACGATCGCGGGCCTGAGCTGACCTGAGAGTGCGGGGGAGACCTCCCCCACTGCCCCCTACCTCTGGGCAGTGGGGGAGCCACCCCCACACCGTCCGGTGCACCGCCGCCCGGCGCCGCCCCCGCTGCCCCGAAGCCTGTGGCAGCGGGAGGGGCCCGCAGACCGGAGACCTCATGGATACCACCGACACCAAGCCGCAGCACACCACCACTCCCCCACCCCCGCCGGGCCCCGCCGCGACACCGCAGCGACAGGCCGCGCGCGGCACCGCACGCCCCGGTGACCGGATCTTCCTGGGCCTGTCCCGTGGCTCCGGCATCCTGCTCCTGCTGATCATGGCCGCCATCGCGGCGTTCCTCAGCTACCGGGCAGCCACCGTGCTCAGCAAGAACCACGGGAACTTCTTCACCACCTTCGAGTGGAACCCGACCATGGACCCGCCGGTCTTCGGCATCGCGGTCCTGGCCTTCGGCACCGTGGTCTCCTCGATCATCGCGATGGCCCTGGCCGTCCCGGTGGCCGTGAGCATCGCGCTGTTCATCACCCACTACGCGCCCCGGGTGCTGTCAGGGCCGATCGCCTACGTGATCGACCTGCTGGCCGCGGTGCCCTCGATCGTCTACGGCCTGTGGGGCGCCCTGGTCCTCGTGCCGCACCTGAACGGCCTCTTCGGCTGGCTCGACCACTACTTCGGCTGGACCGGCATCCTCTCCTGGCAGGACGGCCCACCACGCTCCCTGCTCACCGCGAGCATCCTGCTGGCCATCATGATCCTGCCGATCATCACCAACGTGAGCCGTGAGGTCTTCCGGCAGGTCCCGCAGACCCACCAGGAGGCGGCGCTGGCGCTCGGCGCCACCCGCTGGGAGGTCATCCGCCTCTCGGTGCTGCCGTTCGGCCGCTCCGGCGTGATCTCGGCGAGCATGCTCGGCCTCGGCCGCGCGCTCGGCGAGACGATGGCCGTGGCCACGGTCCTGTCACCCGACTTCAAGATCCACGCCAGCCTGCTCGACGCGGGCGGCGGCACCTTCGCCCAGAACATCGCCAGCAAGTTCGGCGAGGCCACCGAGCAGGGCCGGGACGCGCTGATCGCCTCCGGTCTGGTGCTGTTCGTCATCACCCTGCTCGTCAACGGCGCGGCCCGCGCGGTCATCGCCCGTCGCAAGGAGTACTCGGGGGCAAGCGCATGACCGACACCACCCGCCAGCAGACGACCAGGACCCGACCCGGCACCTCGCTGCACGGTGCGCGGCTGCCCCGCTGGTCGCCGTGGGCGATCGCGGTGGGCGCCGTGGCCGTCGCCGTCGGGCTCGGGCTCGGCTTCGGCCTCGGCAGTCACGTCCAGTGGGGCCTGATGGCCGCCGTCCTCTTCGTGCTCGGCACCTTCGCCATAGCGACCCGGGTGGAGGGCGTCCGGCAGGCCAGGGACCGGGTCGCCACCAGCCTCGTCTGGGTCGCCTTCATCATCGCCGTCATCCCGCTGGCCTCGTTGATCTACGCGACCGTCAAGCGCGGTGTGAAGGTCTTCAACGGCTTCTTCCTCAGCCACTCGATGGGCGTCGTCGCCGACACCGAACCGGGCGGCGGCATCTACCACGCGATCATCGGCTCCGTCGAGCAGGTCGGGCTCGCCACCGTGATCGCCGTGCCGATCGGCGTGCTCACCGCGATCTACCTGGTCGAGTACGGGCGGGGCAAGCTGGCCGCCACCGTCACGTTCTTCGTCGACGTGATGACCGGAATCCCGTCGATCGTCTCCGGCCTGTTCGTGCTCAGCTTCTGGATCCTCATCCTCGACATGGGCCCGTCCGGCTTCGCCGGCTCGCTGGCCCTGTCGATCCTGATGATGCCGGTGGTGGTCCGCTCCACCGAGGAGATGCTCAAGCTCGTCCCGAACGAGCTGCGCGAGGCCTCCCTCGCCCTGGGCGTGCCCAAGTGGCGCACCATCCTCAAGGTGGTCCTGCCGACCTCGATCGGCGGCATCATCACCGGCGTGATGCTCGCCGTCGCCCGTATCACCGGCGAGACAGCGCCCGTGCTGCTGCTCGTCTGGGGCACCGGCTTCATCAACAACAACCCCTTCGAAGGCGCCCAGGCGTCGCTGCCGCTGTACATCTACCAGCAGTACGCGAACAGCGCCGGCTCCACCGCGGCCTACGACCGCGCCTGGGCCGCGGCCCTCGCCCTGATCGCCTTCGTCATGATCCTCAACCTGGTGGCCCGCGGTCTCGCCCGCTGGAAGGCGCCCAAGGGAGGACGGAGTTGAGCCGCGGCAGCGGCCGGGCCCGGCCGCCCGCACCCCACGGACGGCACCCGGCCACAGCCACGGCCGGGCGTCGTTCCGACCCCGACCGACCAGACCACCAACCGCCGACGCGGTGGAAGGAGCAGTGATTCACATGGCCAAGCGCATCGACGTCAGCGGGCTCACCGCCTACTACGGTTCCCACAAGGCGATCGAGGACATCTCGATGACGGTGGAGCCACGCTCCGTGACCGCCTTCATCGGCCCCTCGGGCTGCGGCAAGTCGACCTTCCTGCGCACCCTCAACCGCATGCACGAGGTCACCTCCGGCGGCCGCGTCGAGGGCAAGGTGCTGCTGGACGACGAGGACCTGTACGGCACGCACATCGACCCGGTCGCGGTACGCCGCACGGTCGGCATGGTCTTCCAGCGCCCGAACCCGTTCCCCACCATGTCGATCTACGACAACGTGGCGGCGGGCCTCAAGCTCAACGGCTCGTACAAGAAGAGTGAGCTGAACGACGTCGTCGAGAAGTCCCTGAAGGGCGCGAACCTCTGGAACGAGGTCAAGGACCGGCTGAACAAGCCCGGCTCCGGCCTCTCCGGCGGCCAGCAGCAACGGCTGTGCATCGCCCGTGCGATCGCCGTCGAACCGGACGTCCTGCTGATGGACGAGCCCTGCTCGGCGCTCGACCCGATCTCGACACTCGCCATCGAGGACCTGATCGGGGAGCTGAAGGAGCGGTTCACGATCGTCATCGTGACGCACAACATGCAACAGGCCGCCCGTGTCTCGGACCGCACCGCGTTCTTCAACCTGTCCGCGGTGGGCCAGCCCGGCCGGCTCATCGAGATCGACGACACCGCGCGAATGTTCTCCAACCCGTCGGTCCAGGCGACGGAGGACTACATCTCGGGTCGCTTCGGCTGATTTTTTTAGGGCTCGGTTCGCCTCCGTGGCGACGAAGCAAGCCAAAAGAGGGGACGCCAGCGAACCCAATCCCCTCGCGGTGCTGCATGGCGGTGCCACCGTGAGGCCGAAGGCCCGCCCCCGACTCCTGAGGGGGGCGGGCCCCGCCGTTTCCGGCGGCGGCATCTTGTGAACCCGCTCTCCGGCCACCCCGGCGGCGGCGAGTGAGCCGAAGGGCGCGCCGGTGTCCAGGAGCCGCCCGCGCGGAGCGCCCGACGAAGGAGGGTCGAGCACGGACGGCTCCTGGACACCGGCTGAGGCGCCCGGAGGCGAACCGAGCCACAAAAAAAGGGGCTAGCCGAAGGCGGCCCACACGACCAGGTAGCAGAGCGCAGCCACCGCGCCCGCCGCCGGCATGGTGATGAACCAGCCCAGGATGATGTTCTTGGCCACTCCCCAGCGCACCGCGTTGACCCGCTTGGTGGCCCCGACACCCATGATCGCGGACGTGATCACATGCGTCGTGGAGATCGGCGCGTGGTACAGGAACGCGGTGCCGAACATGATCGACGCTCCCGTGGCCTCCGCCGCGAACCCCTGCGGTGGGTCCAGCTCGATGATCTTGCGTCCCAGGGTGCGCATGATGCGCCAGCCGCCCGCGTACGTACCGAGCGACATCATCACCGCACAGACCAGCTTCACCCAGACCGGGATGGCGTCACCGCGGTCCTGGACGTCGGCGATGACCAGCGCCATCACGACGACGCCCATCGTCTTCTGGGCGTCCTGGAGACCGTGTCCGAGCGCCATGCCGGCCGCCGAGACGGTCTGGGCGACGCGGAAGCCGCGCTTGGCCTTGTGCGGGTTGGCCCGCCGGAACAGCCACAGGATCGCCAGCATCACCAGATAGCCGACGACCAGGCCTATGGCCGGGGACAGGAACATCGGGATGACGACCTTGTCCACCACCCCGGACCAGATCACCGTCGTCCCACCGGCGAGCGCCGCCCCGACCAGGCCGCCGAACAGCGCGTGCGACGACGAGGAGGGCAATCCGAAGTACCAGGTGACGAGGTTCCAGATGATCGCGCCGACCAGACCGGCGAAGAGAATCCCCATTCCCTTGTCGCCGTGGGGCGTCGAGATCAGCCCCTCGCTGACGGTCTTGGCCACCCCGCTGCCGAGGAAGGCACCGGCGAGGTTCATCACCGCCGCCATCGCCAACGCGGCCCGAGGGGTCAGCGCCCGGGTGGAGACCGATGTCGCGATCGCGTTCGCCGAGTCGTGGAAACCGTTGGTGTACGTGAAGAAGAGCGCGACCAGAATGGTCACGACCAGGGCAAAGGTGTCCACGAAGCCTCAGGACTCCTTGACCGCGATGGTCTCCACGGTGTTGGCCACGTGCTCGAACGCGTCGGCCGCCTCCTCGAGCACATCCACGATCTGCTTGAGCTTGAGCACCTCGATCGCGTCGTACTTGCCGTTGAAGAGGTGGGCGAGGAGTTTGCGGTGGATCTGGTCGGCCTGGTTCTCCAGGCGGTTGACCTCGATCCAGTACTCGGTGAGGTTCGACATGGTGCGCAGGTTGGGCATCGCCTCGGCGGTCAGCTCGGCGGCCCGCGCCAGCACCTCGATCTGCTGCTCCACACCGCGGGGAAGCTCCTCGATCTGGTACAGCACGACCAGGTCGACGGCCTCCTCCATGAAGTCCATGATGTCGTCGAGGCACGAGGCCAGCGCGTAGATGTCCTCGCGGTCGAACGGCGTGATGAAGGAGGAGTTCAACTGGTGGAAGATCGCATGCGTGGCGTCGTCCCCCGCGTGCTCGGCGGCCCGCATCCGCTCTCCGATTTCGGCCCGGGCGGAGGATTCCGCGCCGAGCAGTTCCATCAGGAGCTTCGAGCCCGTGACGATGTTGTCCGCGGACGCGGCGAACATGTCGTAGAAGCTCGTCTCCCTGGGGGTCAGACGAAAGCGCACGTAGGGTCCTCGGATGCTCTGGTCGGTTCCCCCACTGCCCTGAACGCTCGGGGGAGGGTCAGCCTGATGCTAGGCACATCATCCGGCCACTACTGACCGGCGTCCACCAGTGTCGCCCATGGTGCACCGTGGACGGGAGCCGGTCTTGTGCGCCGTTCGCCACCCTGGAGAATTCGGTACCATATACCCGTCGGGGGTATGGAGTGTGGTGGCCGCGGCCCCGTGATTCCAGGCCCGTGACCTCGACAGCGGCGATCATTTCCAGCCCGGCGGCTGTGATCACGGCCGATTCCGGGCAGGTCCCGCGGCGGCCCGTCGGGCGGCTCGGGCGGCACCGGTTCCACCGGTGTGGGATTCGACACCACGCGGCGTATGTGAGATACGTGCGCACCTTGGCACACGGCAGCGGGAGGACGCGATGACGACCACAGGAGCCGGCCCGGGCGCCGGAACCGCCGGCGGGGAGACCGGCCCGGCGGCCGGCACGGCGCCCGGCGGTCGGCCCGCAGGCGCCACCGAGGCGACATCCACCGCGCCGCGCGACCAGGAGATCGTCACGGACCATGACCGCGGGGTGCACGGCTACCACAAGCAGAAGGACGAGCACCTGAAGCGGCTCCGCCGGATCGAGGGCCAGATCCGGGGCCTGCAACGGATGGTCGACGAGGACGTCTACTGCATCGACATCCTCACCCAGGTCTCCGCCTCCACGAAGGCCCTCCAGTCCTTCGCGCTCCAGCTGCTGGAGGAGCACCTGCGGCACTGCGTCGCGGACGCGGCCGTCAAGGGCGGCCACGAGATCGACACGAAGGTGGAGGAGGCCACGAAGGCGATCGGCCGCCTGCTGCGCACCTGATCGACTTCGGGGAAGAATTCCCCGCACCCCAGGAATGCCGTATCGGGCACGAAGTGCCCGCTCAAGCGGCGCGGGGAACTGCGCGACCAGCCCCGACGAAACCGTCAGATCGCCACCGGCCGGGTAGGGCCGTTTCTGCCGGGTAGGGCTGTTTCTGTCGTATCCGGGCCACCGCCAGGTGGTGGATTGCTCGCGCAGTTCCTCACGCCCCTGCGACCGCCGCATTCGGCACGAAGCGCCCGCTCAAGGGGCGCGGGGAACTGCGCGACCGGCCCCGACGAAACCGTCGGATCACCACCGGCCCGAAGGGGGAAGCCGTGGGCCGCAGGCCCAGAGGCCCGGGTAGCCGTGGCCCGCGAGGCCCAGGCGATCAGCCGGTGTGGTCGCCTCGCCCCCGCGAACGCTTCTCGTCGGCCACCTTCAGCACCTCGTCGATGCGATCGGCGCTGAGCCGCTCGCCGTGCGCGGCCGAGGCCGCGATCATCAGTTCGCCGCAGAGCTCGATCTCGGCGAGGGCGACGTGGTCCTGAACTGCCGTTCCCCGCACCAGAGCCACGCACATCACCCCTTTCTGCCGTCACCGCTTCCTAGAGTAGGCAGCGGTGACGCACGGCGCATGGCACGGATGGACCATTTCCAGCCCCACCCACACCCCTCACCCCCGCGTCGCGCACCCCGTTCCGCACCCCGGACCAAGCGCCCGTAGCCTTCCGACCGGCGGCAGAAGCACGTTCACCGGCGACGGGGTACGCATCGGACCGCGGCCGGCGCAGCAACCGCATCCAGCCAGCACCGACCCGAGTCCAAAAACGGCACCCGGCCCAACCACCGGCCAAAGCTCCCCCCTCCCGCCACCCACGCCCTACTGCTCGGCGATCTTCCCGGCGAAGATGTCCGCCGCGTTCGGCAGGCTTACGGTCGCGGGCGCGCCGAAGTCGTAGAGCAGCGTCACCGAGGTGACCGAGACGGCCTTGCCCATCCGGTCGTTGTCGTAGCTGAACCGGTGCCGGAGCTTGCGGATGCGGCCCTCGTCGTCCAGGTAGACGTCGAAGGGCACTTGCGGCGTGGCGAAGCCACGTGCCGCCGCGGCCAGCGCGTCCTGCCCGGTTTCGGCGGCCCGCGCAGCACTTCCCAGGTCGGCGATGCCGCGGTAGTGCCACACCGGCGTGCCCCCGACCGTGGTCGGACCCACATAGGTCACCGTGCGTGCGCCCCGCAGGATCTGCGCGGCGGCGAGCGGATCGGTGGCACCGCCGGTGACCAGGTTCCCGTCGGAGAGCGAAGCCGTGGCGATACGCACCCATTTGTCCGACGGCACTCCGGCACCGCGGTTCTTCATGTAGAGGGCGCCGGGGGTGAGGAGCTCGGTGATCGGCTGGTGCTCCTCGGCGCCCGCGGGGTCCCGCGGCAGCGTCACCCTGAGCCGGCCGAGCCGGGCCCGGTAGTCGTAGACGCCCTCGCCGCGGATGGTGACCCGGGTGCCGCCCGCGGCCATCTCCATCGCCGTGCTCGCCTTGGAACTGCCCTGCGTGATCAGGACGCCGGCGGCCCGGTGCATCGCGTCGACCGGGTTGCCGGCCCGCCCGGTGTCGGCGACACCGCGGCCCGAACACCCGGCGACGGCGGCCATCAGGCCCGCCATCGCGACAGCCGTGACGACCGCACCTTCGGCCCGCTTGCGCCGTTGCACCACCATCGCCTGCCAACCCCTAGTACCCGTCCGCCGGTGGCCTCCCGCTTGTCCGGTTAACGACCGGTACGCGCACGTGTCACGCACCTGCTGTTCACCCACGCCGAGTACCGTCGCGCCCGTGGCCCACGACCAGGACGCGACACCGGCCAGGGCGCCCCGCGAACACCGGACGATCACCACCGAGCAGGGGCGCTTCTGCTTCGCACGGTGCGACTGCGGTTGGCGCGGCCCGGCCCGCAGGGCGCGCAGCTTGGCCCGCACGGACGCCCAGGACCACGCGGCGAGCGCCACGGCCACCGCTTCCGGCACCCCCTGAGACGGAACCCACCCCCCTGGTCCCCCGTCTCGTTCTCCGAGAAGATCGACCGACGGGCGACAGGTCTCGGGCAGGCTCCTGAGGCGGTCGGAAGTCGTTGAGGCGGCAACGAGGGAGGCAACGGCACCATGCAACGGCGCACGTTCATCGGCGCGGGAGCCCTGGGGCTCGCCGCGGCGACCACCGGATGCACCGGCTCCGACGCCGGGTCCGGCACCTCGGCGGACGACAAACCGGGCAGCAGCGGCGCCGGTTCCGGGCAGCACGCCACCGGCTCCAGCAGCCAGGCCGCCGCGCCGGCCGATCTGAAGGCGCTCGCCTCCGACCTGGACGGCAGCCTGCTGCGCCCCGGCGACAGCAACTGGCGGACGGCCAGCCAGCTGTACAACACCCGCTTCGACGCCCTGAAACCCAGCGCCGTCGCCTACGTCGCACACGCCGACGACATCCGCACCGCCCTTTCCTACGCCCGGGCCCGCAAGGTCAGGGTCGCCATCCGCAACGGCGGTCACTCCTATGCCGGTTGGTCCTCCGGAGACGACCGGCTCATCATCGACGTCTCGAAGATGGCGGGCGTGCGCGCGAGCGGCTCCGAGGCGGTGGTGGGAGCCGGCGCGAAACTCATCGACGTCTACCGTGCGTTGGCCGCGAAGGGCGTGACGATACCCGCGGGTTCCTGCCCCACGGTCGGCGTCTCCGGGCTCACCCTCGGCGGCGGCCACGGCGTGGTCTCCCGCGCCTACGGCCTGACCTGCGACAGCCTCACCCAGGCCACCCTGGTCACGGCCGACGGCACACAGCTCACCGCGAACGCATCCGAACACGACGATCTCTTCTGGGCGCTGCGCGGCGCGGGCAACGGCCACTTCGGCGTCGTCACCGAGCTGCGGTTCCGTACCCATCCGGCGCCGCAGGGCGTCGCCGCCTACATGACGTGGCCGTGGAGCCTGGCCTCGCACGTCCTGAGCGCCTGGCAGGAGTGGGGCCCCGACCAGCCCGACGAGATCTGGTCGGCGGCGCACCTCGACAAGGCGGCGGGCGGCGTCCCCAGCGTGTCGGTCTCCGCGTTCTCCCTGGGCAGTTACGGCGGGTTGCAGAACGCCGTGGACCGCCTGGCGGACCGGGTAGGTTCCTCCGCGCGGAGCGTCTCGCTGCGGCGCCGCTCGTACCTGGCGTCCATGGAGGTGTACGCGAACTGCGCCACGTACTCCGACGCCCAGTGCCACCTGCCGGGACCGACGCCCGGCCGGGCCCCCGAGGGCGCGCTCGGCCGGGAGACCTACGCGGCGCGCTCCGACTTCTTCGACCGCTCCCTGTCCGACGCGGGCATCCAGACGCTGCTGTCCCGGCTCCAGTCGGTGTCGGCCGGCTCGGGCAGCGTCGCCCTGACCGCGCTCGGCGGCGCCGTCAACCGCGTCGATCCCTCCGCGACGGCCTTCGTGCACCGCCGCTCGCGGATGCTCGCGCAGTACCTCGTGTCCTGGCCGGCGGGCACCTCCGGAAGTTCCGCCCAGGCCTGGCTGGACGGCGCCCACCGCGCCATGCGCCCCTACGCCTCCGGCGCCGCGTACCAGAACTACACGGACCCCACCCTCAAGGACTGGCGCTCTGCCTATTACGGCGAGGCCGCGTCCCGCCTCGCCAAGATCAAGAAGAGTTATGACCCTGCGGGCTTCTTCACCTATCCCCAGGACTTGTAGCCCGGGGCCCGAACCCGGGACCGGCCTGGAGCCCGCGCCCGGGACGCCCGTCCTGAGGTGCCCCGCACCCGGAACGGCGGGCCTGCGTCGCCGACCGCCGGGCCTGCACCGAGGCGGCCGGGCCTACACCGAGGTCGCCGGACCGGCGTCATGCGCACTCGGGCCGGAGTCGCGCGCAGCCGGGCCGGTGCCACGCGCAGTCGGGCCGGCGTCGCGCGCACTCGGGCCGGCATCGTGTGCAGCCGGGCCGGCGTCATGCGCACTCGAGCCGGAGTCGTGTGCAGCCGGGCTGGCGTCTGGCGTCGCGCGCACTCGGGCCGGCATCGTGTGCAGCCGGGCCGGCGTCGTCGTGTGCAGTCGGGCCGGCGTCATGCGCAGCCTGACCGGCGTCGCGCGCAGTCGGGCCGGCGTCGTCGCGTGCAGCCGGACCGGCGTCATGCGCAGCCGGGCCGGCGTCGCGCGGGTCGGCTACGCGGCGAGGTCGGGTTCCTGTGGGCCCTGCGGGTCGCGGGGCGCGCCGGGAGCCGCCGGCTTCTGCACCGTCTCGGATGCGTCCGCGCCGCACGCCGGCCCGGGCGCACCGGTGTCCGACCGCCCGGCAGCCCGCCCGGCTTGCCCGGCACCTTCCTGGAGGCGGAGGCCTCGCCCGCTGTGCGACGCGGTCAGGTGTCGGGGGCGTACCAGCAGGCCGGCCCGCTCGAAGCCGCCCAGGACCTTCATCAGCGGGGTCAGTGTCATGGTCGCCAGTGGTGACAGCAGCAGCGCCACCGCCGTTCCCAGGGCGAAGCCGCCGATGACGTCGGTCGGGTAGTGCACGCCCAGGAAGACCTGGCAGAAGCCCTCAGCGAGGGCCATCGCGATGCCTATGAGCCCGAATCGGCGGCTGGCGACGAAGAGCCCGGCGGCGACGGCCATGGCCAGCGTCGCCCGATCGCTGACGAAGGAGTACCCGTGCTGGCCGTGCAGCAGCACGTCGAGCCCTTCGTGGTCGGCGAACGGCCGTGGCCGCTGAACGAAGCCACGGATCGGTGTGTTCACCAGGACGGCGAGGACGGCCGCGAGCGGTGCCCAGACGACGGTGGCCACGGAGGTCGCGGCCTCGTCGAGCGACTCGGCCCGCCTGCGCTCCGTCCACCAACAGGCCCCGATCAGGATCACCATGCCGAGTGGCAGCCCGTACTCACCGAGGAAGGTGACGGTGCGGTCCAGCCAGCCGGGTGCGTCGTGCGCCAGTCCGTTGATGTCGTAGAGCATGCTGACGTCGGGGTTCGACCCGGAGGTTTCGAGTCCAGCCATCACACAGTGGCCCCTTCGTCCTTCTCGACCCTGGTCAGGGATCGTTCGCCACGTCCCTGCTCAAGGACGCTCTCACTTCGCCTCGAGGACGCACGTCGTTGTGCGCCCCCGTCTATCACCCCCGTGATCACAACCCCGTTCGGCCGGAGCCCCCGTCACTCGGCGCCCGGGCAGTGCCCGGGCCCGCCGCGCCGACCCTCCGAGGAACGCACAGACACTTTCCACACGTTCCGCTCTCTATCGAATGACGACGCAGACGTTATCGAAGAGAGACTCAATCGCCGCAGCTCAGGGCCAGGTTTCACAGAGAGTGCCGGTTTCCACGCGGCTGTTTACCGAGGGGCAGCCACGCCGCGCCCCTACGACACGGCCTGCGCCCCGTCCCGGGTGACCCGAGTGGCCCCGAAATAGTCCGGGGTGTCTATCGGGTCGAACCTGATCACCGTGTTCGATCGCGGCGCGTCGATCATGTAGCCGCCGCCGACATAAATGCCCACATGCCGGATGGCACGGGAATTGGTCGGGTCGTCGGAGAAGAAGACCAGGTCGCCGGGGAGCAGCTCGCTGCGCTGCGGGTGCGGTCCCGCGTTGTACTGGTCGTTGGCCACGCGGGGCAGGGTGATGCCGACGGATTCGTAAGCCGCCTTGGTCAGTCCGGAGCAGTCGAAGCGGCCGCCCTGCTCCGGTGTGCCGTTGCCACCCCAGAGGTAGGGGGTGCCGAGCTTCTTCTGGGCGAAGTAGATGGCTCCCGCTGCCTGCTGCGAGGGGTCGACCCGGCCGGCGGGCTTGGCGAAGCTCTTCTCCAGGGACCTGATCGTCTTCACGTAGTTCTGCGTCTCGCGGTACGGCGGGATGCCGTTGTACTTGATCACGGCGTAGGCGCCCGCGTTGTACGCGGCGAGCATGTTGTCCGTCTGGTTGCCGGCGGCCTTCTTGACGTAGGAGGCGAGCTTGCAGTCATAGGTGGCGGCGGACGGGATGGCGTCGGCGGGGTCGTAGACGTCGCGCTTGCCGTCGCCGTTGCCGTCCAGGCCGTGGGTGGCCCAGGTGCCGGGTATGAACTGGGCAATGCCCTGGGCGTCCGCCGGGCTGTGCGCGTTCGGATTGAAGCCGCTCTCCTGGTACAGCTGTGCTGCCAGCAGGGCGGGATTGAGGGCCGAGCAGAGATTCCCCCAGTCCTGCACGATGCTCTGGTACGCGGCCGGAACGGTCCCCTCCGCCAGATCGACCGAGCCAGCCGACCCCGTTCCCAGGTTTCCCGCCGCCATGTAGGTACCGACGACGAGCAGCGCGAGGAACGACAGACTTCCGCCCCCGGCCAGCCCCGCGACCAGCCATGCCTTACGCACCGTCAACCCCCCATCGGCCCACCGTAATCCGTCCGAGCCAGTGTAAGCGGGCCGCGCCCGCCGCGGGGGTCCACATCCCACAGCCTGTGGATAACTCTGGCGCCAACCTCCGGTAAAGGGGCTCCGAGCATCGCCAGGACCCCAATCCGGTCAGCGATACGGTGAATACAGAAATCCCCGAAAGTTTCCGATCACATCCGGAGAATCGCAGTGGAGAGCCAGGCATGTGCCCCGGCCGCCGCCCCCCACACGGCCCGTCTCCCCGACTCTTCAAGGAACCCAGGCGCCATGCCCGAACACACCGTCCCCGCCGACCTCGACTGGATCCGCGCCGCTCCCGAACACGCCACCGGCCCCGGTCCGTGGATCGAGATCGCCTTCGGCCCGAACGACCACGTCTACCTCCGCGAGACAAGCGATCCCGGCAACATCGTCACCACCACGCGCCGCAAGTGGGACGCCTTCGTACTCGGCGTCCAGGCAGGTGAGTTCGACCACTTCGTGGCGGGCGTCGACGACGAAGCCTGATGCGGAGGCCTGATCCTGACGAGAAGGCCTGATGAGGAGGCCCAGGACGAGGTAGTCCGGGATGAGGTAGTCCGATGACGACGTCGTCCGGCGTTTCGCTGTCGCTAGGCCAGTACCCGGGCCAGCTCCGCGACCTGAAGCACCTGCGCCTGCTGCGGGAAGACCTTCTCCATGAGGGTCTCGTGGACCTGCGGGTCCGGGTCGGCACAGCCGTCGGACAGCACCAGCAGACGGTAGTCGCGGTCGGCCGCCTCCCGGACGGTGGAGAGCACCACGCCGCCGGTCGCGATGCCCGCCAACACCAGGGTCGTGACGCCGCGTTCGGCGAGCCGGTCGTGCAGGTCGGTGGTGGAGAAGCCGCCCACACGGATCTTGCGCACCACGATGTCGTCCGCCTGCGGCGCCAGCGCGTCGACGATGACGGTCCCCGGGCCGTCGGCGTCCATGGCCGGTCCCGTCTGCTCGATGAACGCCCTGACGTGCGCGTTCTCGGCCGGGACCGCCGCGCGCTCCGCCGCGACGAGCCCCGTGCGCACGTAGGCCACGGCGCCGCCCGCCCGGCGCACCGTCCCGATCGCGTCCGCCACCCGCCGCACCAGGTCCTCGGCTCCGACCGCCGCGGGCAGCATGGGCACGAGGGACACCTGGTAATCCATCACGAGCAGCGCCATGCGCCGCGCGTCGACCACCGGTTCGGACGTCGTCATGGGACCCCTCCCTCAAGCCGGTCATTCGGCCCGACCCTACTCCCCGCGGACCGGCCCGGAACGGTTCGACGGGCAGCAAGGCGGCGCTCCGCAGGGGGTGTTGGCGGCCGCGATGGAACGAAAGAGGCCGGTGCGACACCACGGCGGCCGGCCGGATCCTCGGGACGGGTCCCGCCCGGCTCCTGGTACCCCTGTCCCGTCGACGTCACCGTGCCGAACCGGCCGATTCGCCAGAGAAAACGGATCCGGAGCACCGACACATCCGGATAAAATAATCCTGTCAAAATACTGTGAGCCCGCGCGTACCGGGCAGGTCAGCCGTGGGTTTCCACGGCGGGGCACAGTGCAGGGGGGGACGCGCGCCTCGCGCGTCGTCCGCGAGCGGGGGGAGACGCGATGGCCTGGGACCAGCCGCAGCAGGACCGACAGGGCACAGAGGGCACGCCACCCCCGCCCGCACATCCGCCGGCGACCCCGCCCTCGTCCGCTCCGGCACCCGACCAGCCACCCGCACCGCAGCCCTACGGATCCCAGCCCTACGGATCCCAGCCCCACGGATCCCGGCCCTACGCATCACCCCAGTCGCCCCCGTCCCCCGAGTCACCGGCAGCGCCCCCGCAGTACGGCACGCCCCCGGGGTTCTCCGCACCGTCCGGGTCGGCACCACCGCCGTCGACCCCGCTCGGCCCCTTCGTCACGCCCTCCGGGGCGGTCCTGGCCCCAGCCGCGCCGCCACCGGGTCCGGCGAACCCGCTGCGGGCCATCGCCGTAGCGGTGCTCAACCTCAGTGGCCTCGGTATCGGATACGCCCTCGTCCGGCGCTGGCTCGCCATGGTCGTCTGCTGGATCGCGACGGCACTCCTGCTGCTCGCCGCGCTGCCCGCCGATCCGGACGGCGTCTCCACCGGCACCCTCTCGCTGTACCTCGCCTTCCTGGCGCTCGCCGCCGCGCACGGCGCGTTCCGCGGGCTGCGCAGCCCGCTGTCCTGGCCGCCACAGGCACCGCTCGCCCTGGTGCTCGGCATCGTCCTGCTCGCCGTGCCCGCCTCGGGAGCCGTCCTGTACGGCAACGCCCGGGACGAAGCCATCGAACAAGCCCTCGAAGACCGCCTCGACACGGCCGATCGGCTCGTCCAGGCAGCAAAGAATGAGCCATTCAGCACATCCGAGTCCCGGTACCGCAAAGCCCTGGCGACCTACCACGATCTCGACGCCCACCACGCCGACTCACGCGCCGGCCACCGCGTACCGGACAGCCTGAAGGCGTACTACACGACGGTCGCCACGCCCTACGCCCAGAAGAAGTACTGCGACGCGGTGGCGCCCCTGAAGTACCTGCGCACCGTGCCCGACAGCATCGACAAGCAGCGCCTCGGCTCCCTCACCACCTGGCCCGACGACCGGCTCGCCACCTCCCTCTACGAGTGCGGCCTCGACGACCTCGGCTACGACAAGCAGTCCGACACCGAGGGCGGCAACCTCGCCGAACTCCTGACCACGTTCCCGAAGTCCCCGCAGGCCGCGAAGGTCGAGCCGGCCGTCAGCGCGGCCATCGACTCGGTCGCCAAGGACCTCAAGGGCGACGAGCCCTGCGCCGCCAACGACCGGCTGCGCACCCTGAGCAGCCAGGCTTCGCAACTCCCCGGCGACAAGGCCGGAGTGGCCGACGCGCTCTCCAAGGACGCCGACCGGGCCGACCAGAAGGTGCAGTCCGGCACCTACGCCTGCGGAGTCGACCAGTACCGGGACGGCGACTTCGACAGCGCCCTGTCCACCATGAACGACTTCATGGACCAGTACAAACACGACAAGAACCGGGCCAGCGCCAAGCGGATCGCGATCGCCGCGGAGATCGCCCAGGACGTCCCCGCGGCGGGCAAGCACCTGCCCCGTGCCGGCTCCGGCGGCAGCATCGCCGTCACCGTCAGCAATGACAGCCCCGACGAGATCGAGATCCTCTACACCGGCCCGGTCACCGGCAGCTTCACGCTCGGTGCGTGCGGCAGCTGCTCCACCTACGGCAGCGAGAGCCTGGCCGCCCTGTCCGCCTGCAAGGACAGCGGCACGCACTACCCGTCCAAGACGATCTACCTGCCCGTGGGCACCACGTACTTCCTCCACAAGACCGCCGAAGGCACGTCGAGCAACGGCACCGACACCGCCAAGCTCGAACCCGGCTACACCTACACGGAGTGCGCCTACGTCGTGCAGACCTACGGCACGGGCGGCTCCGGCGGCAGCGGAAGCGCGTAACCGTCCTTCACCAGAGGCGGCGGGCGGCGGCCTCCCCGGGGAGCACCCTCCCTGGGGAGCCCGCCGCCCGCCGCTTCCATCGCTTCGTTCAGCGGCTTCCATGAGACCTCGTTCAAAGCACACCGAACACCGCTCCCAGCAGCCTGAGAAGCAGTCACGACAGACGATGAATCAGCCCACGGAGCCCCCCGCCCCCTTGTGGGTCCGTACGAAACCCGCCAAGCGGCATCGCCGCGGAGGCATCGACAGGCATCATTGTCGGCGAGAATGAAAGTGACCTCTGCTCAGCCGCAGGGGTAGGAAGGTACCGACAGCAGCACCCACAGCGGCAGTCACGGCACCACCGACCGCCGCAACCGACGGAAGCACTACGAGCACGCGTACTACCCGAACAGGGGCGGTGAGTTACATGCTTATGGCAGCCGACAAGGGCGACATCTCCACCATCATCGGCGGGATCGCCCCGGACTGGGGCCCCTTCGGGACCCTGGGCAACGAGGCACGGGTGATGGTCGAGGTCGTGATGGCCGTCGCCATCCTGCTCTGCCTCGCCATTGCGATCTGGGGCGCGGCCAAGCAGCGCATCGGCGCCACGGCGCTGCGCGACACCTTCAGCGCGGAACAGGGCAAGGGCCTGATCATCGCGGGTCTGACCGGAGTCTTCATCATCGGTTCGCTCGGCACGCTCTTCACGATCGTGTACGGCATGGCGGTCTAGCGGCCGAGACCCCGGCGCCCCGGCGGGCCAGGCATCCGCAGCCCGCCCTCGCACCGGGCCGCCCCGACCAAGTCGTCAGCCTTCGTCCCGACGTTCCCCATGCCGTCGTCGTCCCGATGTCCCCGTTCCCACCGACATTCCATGGCCGTCCCCGACTCACCCGTACTCCCGCAACCCCACCCGACCTCACTCACCGGCACCACCCGGCCCCTGAATCCCCACCGTCACACCTATCCGTCGTGCCCACCGTCTTAGGTTGCGTCCCCCTGATGTCGAGTCATCCCACCGCACCCACGCGGACACCAGCACGGCCACTACCGTCGTACGAAGCGGCCCCGCACGCGGGCCGGCACGAGGACGAGGGAGCGTACGCGGCATGAGCCAGGACGACCACGGGTACGGGGGCGACCGCGGATACGGCGACCCCGGCCGCGGCGGACCCGGCGGCCGCACAGGCCGCGGCGGCGGGCGCCCCGACACCACCACACGGCAGACCCGCACCCGGCTCCCGGACGACGACGGGCCGTACGGCAGCGCCCGGCGCCCCGGCCGCGGTGGCGGGCGCAGCTCACGAAGCCTCGTCACGGTCGTCGGCGTCATGGTGGTCCTCATCGCAGCGATCGCGTTCGCGAACCGCGGTGGCAGCGACTCCGGTTCCGCCTCCGGCACGGACGGCGGCGACGGCAAGCCAGGAACCTCCGCCACGGCGGCAAGCGGCCGGCAACCGGTCGGCGCCAAGAGCACCGCCGGCATCCCCTCGGGATTCGGCCACGACGAGCAAGGGGCCCAGAGCGCGGCCGCGAACTACGCGGTGGCGCTCGGCTCCGCCGACATGTTCGCCAAGAGCGCCCGGGACACCATCCTCGACACCATCGTCGCCCCGTCCCGCGTCGACGCCTTCAAGACCGACCTCGACAAGGCGTACACCCCGGAGCTGAACAAGAGCGTGGGCCTCAAGGAGGACGGTTCGTCACCCCAGGGCTACACGTTCGTCTCCCGCACCACCCCGATCGGCACCAGGACGACCTCGTTCCACCAGGAC
This sequence comes from Streptomyces odontomachi, assembly GCF_024435355.1. Lineage (GTDB taxonomy): Bacteria > Actinomycetota > Actinomycetes > Streptomycetales > Streptomycetaceae > Streptomyces > Streptomyces odontomachi. Next base: position 7,443 of record NZ_JAMJWG010000023.1, on the reverse strand, counting down.
CAGGCGACCGTGTCGGTGTGGTGCAGCGGGCTCGTCGGGCTCGCCGGGGAACGCTCGACCACACCCGTGACGGACAGTTGGTTCACGATCAGGATGACGCTCACGTGGACCTCCGGCGACTGGAAGATCATCACCCACTCCCAGCAGGACGGCCCGGCCCCGGTGCCGGGCGACGACCGGGCGTCCAGTTCCGACGAGATCGCCAAGGCGGTCGAAGGGTACGGAGGGTTCACGTATGCCCGTTAGCCGCCGCGCGCTGAAACTCACCGCCGTCTGCACCCTCGTCCAGACAGCCGCAGTGCTCCTGGCGACCCGCGCCGTCGCCAAGCCCGACCCGGACACCACCGAGGACCCCTGCCGGCTCATCAAGGGCCCCGCCAAGGACTTCTGCGAGAGCGGCGACAAGGGCACCCAGAAGCCCCCCACCACCGACACCCCCCTGGACCCGCTCTCGTCGCTCGCCAAGGCCTGCGCGGACGCCGCCTCCTGGACGATCGACGAACTCAGCAAGATCGTCAAGGACACCGCCAACGTCGACTTCACCAACCAGACGTTCCTACGCCAGTACGCCGTCGTCTTCGCCGCCTCGACGATCCTGACACTGCTGCTGTGGCTGCTGGCCGTCGCCAAGCGCGCGGTACGCGGCGTGCCGCTGGGCACCGCCCTCACCGAAGCCATCGGCTTCCTTTGGCTGACGGTGCTCGCCTCCGCGTTCACCCCCCTGGTCCTGTACACCGTCGTCTCGGCCACGGACAGCGTCACCGACGTACTCGCCAAGGCCACCGGCGGGCAGACCGACGTGTTCTTCGGCTCCTTCTCCGAAGCGCTCTCCAAAGGCAACGACATCGGCGGCGGCCCGATCATGCTGATCGTCGTCTCCCTGGTGTCGATCCTGGCCGCCGGCATCCTCTGGCTCGAACTCGTCATCAGAGCCGCCCTGCTGTACGTAGGAGCCCTCCTCGGCACCGTCGTCTACGCCGGCCTCGTCGACAAGAACATGTGGGGGCACGTACGCCGCTGGGCCGGCATCATGATCGCCGTCATCCTGGTGAAGCCCATCATCGTGATCGTGCTCGGCCTCGCCGGCGCACTGAGCGCATCCAAGGACGGCCCCGGCGCCTTCTCCGCCGTCGTCTCCGGACTCTCCATCATCCTGCTCGCGATCTTCGCCAGCGCCGTGATCTACCGCTTCGTGCCCGGCTTCGGCGACGAGATCGCCAACACCCGCAACAACCGCATCCACCAGGGCGCCGAGAACCGCGCCGCCGCCGTCATCAGCTCACCCGCCGCCCTCGTCTCCCAGGGCATCAAGACGCACAGCGCCCGCGGCAGGGACGACGCCGGGGCAGGGGGCGGAGGTGGCGGCCAGGGCCCGGCGCCCGCCAACCCGGCCAGCGGCGGCGTCGCCGCGCACGCAGGCCGCACACCGGCATCGGACAGCGGAGGCGGCGCGGGCGGCGCCACACCCCGCAGCAACCCCGTGAACACCCCGCACGCCACCAACCGCGGCGGCGGCAGCAAGCCCACCGCAGGAGGTGAGGGGCGTTGAGCACCGACTCCGCGTCGCATTTGGGTCATGTCTCCCACATGTCCCACGCCATCTCGCCACGCCGCACCTATCTCATCGGCCGCGCCCGCCCCAACGCGATCGTCGGCCGCAACAGGGAGACCGGCGAGATCGCCCTGATCATCGGAGGCGCGTTCCTCGGCATGATGTGCGGGCTGCTGGTCCCCGTACTCCCGGTGCGCATCGTGCTCCTCATGGGCTTCCCACTGCTCGCCCTCGCAGCCGTCTACGTGCCCTACCGGCACCGCACCTTCTACAGGTGGTACGAAATCAACCGCAGTTACCGAAGGCTGCTCCGGCAGGGCACCGCCTACCGTTCGAGCGCCATGGAAGCCGGCACCCGGTTCGACGGACGCGAGGTCGAGATCGGCCCGCCGCCCGGCATCGGCCGCATCAGCTGGCTCGCCGCACCCTTCGGCCCCGACGAGATCGCCGTCCTGCTGCACGCCGACCGGCGCACCGTCACCGCCGCCATCGAGATCGAAGGCCCCGGCGTGGGCCTGCGCGACTCGGAGGACCAGGAAGCCCTCGTCGACCGCTTCGGCACCCTGCTGAAACACGTGGCCAACGGCGACGGCTTCGTCACCCGCCTCCAGATGCTCGCCCGCACCCTGCCCGCCGACCCCGACGCCCACGCCAAGGACGTCGCCCAGCGCGGCGACGACCGCTCACCCCGCTGGCTCCAGCAGTCCTACGACCAGTTGCAGTCGATGGTCTCCACCAGCAGCGAGCAACACCGCGCCTACCTGGTCGCCTGCATGCACTACACCCGCGAACTGGCCGCCGAAGCACAGGCCCTGGCCCGCGCCGCCCGCCCCAAGGGCACCCGCCGCGTCGACCGCGACGCCGGCCTCGCCATCGTCATGGCCCGCGAGCTCACCGACATCTGCTCACGCCTCCAGGAAGCCGACATCCGCGTCCGCCAACCACTCGGACAGAGCCGCCTCGCCTCGCTCGTGCACTCCATGTACGACCCCGACCACCCCATCGACCACATCCAGGCGATGTCCCAGCGCAACGCCTGGCCCGCCGAACTCGACGCGGTCGAGCCCACCTACCTCCAGGCCAAGACCCGCGAGTCGGCCACCCGCAGGCCCTGGTGCCACGCCACCGCCTGGGTCAAGGAGTGGCCGATGACGCCGGTCGGCGTCAACTTCCTCGCCCCGCTGCTTGTCCACACTCCCGACGTGATCAGGACCGTCGCTGTCACAATGGACCTGGAACCCACCGAGGTCGCCATCGAAAGGATGCTCACCGAAAAGACCAACGACGTGGCGGAGGCAAGCCGCGCCGCAAAGATGAACCGCACGGTCGACCCCCGCGACGTCGCCGCCCACTCACGGCTCGACCAGCGCGGCGAAGACCTCGCCAGCGGCGCCGCCGGCGTCAACCTGGTCGGGTACATCACCGTCTCCGCCCGCTCCCCCGAAGCCCTGGCCCGAGACAAGCGCACGATCAGGGCCTCGGCCGGCAAGTCGTATCTGAAGCTGGAGTGGTGCGACCGCGAACACCACCGCGCCTTCGTCAATACGCTGCCCTTTGCGACCGGAATCCGCCGTTAACCGGCCGACGCTGGACCAACTCCAGTGGTGAGCGCCCACGGCGCACCCCGCGAAGGGCAGCGGGGCTCGAAGGGGCGCGAAGCTCCGTTGAGGGTGGTGGTGGGATGGGGGTACCTCCCACGCCCTCATGGCAGTGGGGGAGGGTGGGCGCACCAGACGGCGCATGGCAGCGAAGGCACGGAGCACGGCGGGCGCTCAAGCGCCGGGCGGCGTACGGGATGCGACGGACGGGCAGGCAAGAAAGGTGACGAGAGGTGAGCAGGGGCTGATGTGGTGATGGCGATGCGGGATCCACTCTCGGTGCTCACGGATGCGTTCACCGCCTTCCTGTTCGGGAAGGTGGAGACGACCCGGCTCCCCGTGCGCACCTCGACCGGCCAGGCCCAGGCCGTCTACCTCCCCACGGCCGCCCCCGGCCTGGGCGACTCCGGCGTGATCATCGGCCGCGAGGTGTACTCGGGCAAGGGCTACATCTACGACCCCTTCCAGCTCTACGGCCAGCAGCTACCCGCCCCCCACTGGCTCGTCCTCGGCGAGTCGGGCAACGGCAAGTCGGCCCTGGAGAAGACCTACGTCCTACGCCAGCTGCGCTTCCGCGACCGCCAGGTCGTCGTGCTCGACGCCCAGGGCGAAGACGGCGTCGGCGAATGGAACCTGGTCGCCCAGGAGATGGGCATCACCCCCATCCGGCTCGACCCCACGGCCGCCCTGGACACCGGCATCCGCCTCAACCCCCTCGACCCGTCCATCACCTCCACCGGCCAGCTGGCGCTGCTGCGCACCATCATCGAAGTCGCCATGGGCCACGGCCTGGACGAACGCTCCGGCTTCGCCCTCAAGGTCGCCCACGCCTACGTCAACACGCAGATCACCGACCGCCAGCCCGTCCTCACCGACATCGTCGAGCAGCTGCGCCACCCCAAGCCGGAGTCCGCCGAGGCGATGAACGTCGCCCTGGACGACGTCCGCGCCTGGGGCCTGGACGTCGCCCTCGTCCTCGACCGGCTCGTCGACGGCGACCTGCGCGGCATGTTCGACGGACCCACCACCGTCGGCATCGACCTGGACGCCCCGCTGATCGTCTTCGACCTCTCGCACATCGACCGCAACTCGATCGCCATGCCGATCCTGATGGCGATCGTCGGCGTGTGGCTGGAGCACACCTGGATCCGCCCGGACCGCAAGAAGCGCATCTTCCTCGTCGAAGAGGCCTGGCACATCATCAACTCGCCCTTCGTGGCCCAGTTGTTCCAGCGCCTCCTCAAGTTCGGCCGCCGCCTCGGCCTGTCGTTCGTCGCGGTCGTGCACCACCTGTCCGACGTCGTCGACGGCGCCGCAGCGAAAGAAGCGGCCGCCATCCTCAAGATGGCCTCCACCCGCACCATCTACGCCCAGAAGGCCGACGAGGCCCGCGCCACAGGCCGTGTCCTCGGCCTGCCCCGGTGGGCCGTCGAGATCATCCCCACCCTCACCCCGGGCATCGCCGTCTGGGACGTGAACGGCAACGTCCAGGTCGTCAAACACCTCGTCACCGAGTCCGAGCGCCCCCTCGTCTTCACCGACCGCGCCATGACCGAGTCCGCGAGTAGCGTCCACGAGGACGACGCCCTGAGAGCCGCCGAACGGGAGGCAGAGCAGCGCGCAGCCGCCTTCGTCGAACAGCGACTCACCGACGAGTCGGAATCGACGGTGGCCTGACATGCCACGGCGCAACGGGGACGGCGGCCCGGTGGACGGACCGGGCCCGATCGGAGACCACAGCGGCGCGTACGGGCAGCGCGGGCGACAGGAGGGTTACGACGACCGCTCCGGCGCCTACGACGGTGCTTACGGCGAGGAAGACCCCGACCGGCGTGGAGCAGGTCACCGCGCGCCGGGGCTCGCGCCGCGTACGCGGGGCGGCGGCAGCCCTGGAGGGATCCCGGACGGCCTCCTGGTGGGCCTCCTCGCCTTCCTCCTGGGCACGGCCATGCTGGTGTGGACCTCCACCGGACTCGCCGGCCTCCTCGCACACGGCTCCTGGCCCACCGGCGTCTCGTTCTCCCACACGCCCCTGGCCATGCACCACCTCATAGCCCACCCGCACGACGTGCCGGGCGCCTGGCCCCAGACCCCCCGCGCCCAGCTCTCGGGCTACGGCCTGCTGTGGGGCCTGTTCATCGGACAGCTGATGGTGCTGTTCGTCCTGGTGATCTTCGCCATCGGCACCCTGGCCCGCTGGCGTGCCCACCGAGCCCTCCAACGGCGCACGGCGCACGCCGGCCGCCGGGTACCGGGCCGAGCGGCAACCCCGGAAGCAGAAGCGCTCGGGCGGACAAGCAAGACCGTGGACGCCCCGGCCCAGCAACCGACACCGGCGCCCACCGACCCGACCGCGCCGGCACACGCCTCCCCCACAGCCGACGTCCCGGCGAAAACCCCGGACACCTCGCCGGCCCCCGCCCAAGACGCGGCACCCGTGCCCGCAACGGCCGCCCAGGCAACGGTTGACGCTTCTCCAACGGCTCCGGACACATCAGCCAGAACACTGGGCGACGGCCCGAGCCTGGCCAAGGAGCAGCCGGCAGCAGACCCCTCCGCCGGACTCGCCGGCTTCCCGCTGCCGTCCCCACGCACGCCATTCCCGCACGCCCCCGGCGCACCAACTCCCTCACACGACCTGGGCACCCAGCCCTCCGTCTTCATCGGCACTCCGGACGCCCGACGCCCGATCGCCGTTCAGGCCGTGGCGGACGCGACGGGCCCCGCCCTCGTCATCACGTCCGATCCCAGCATCTGGGTCCAGACCAAGGACGCCCGGGCCAAGCTCGGGCCCGTGCTCCTCTACGACCCGACCCACCGCTGCGACACCCCGGCCCGGCTGCACTGGTCACCGAGCGCCGGATGCACGGACCGCGACACCGCCGCCGAGCGGGCGAGGGCACTGCTCGCCCCCGTACGCCCCACCGCGAAGATCGACACCGCGGTGGCCGACACCGCGGAAACCCTGCTGCGCTGCTTCCTGCACGCCGCAGCAGTGGACGGCCGCCAGTTCCGCCATGTGCACCGCTGGGCGCAGGGGACGCAGGTCCAGGACGCGGTACGGACGCTACGCAGCCATCCCAAGGCCGCCTCGGGCACCGCCGGCGAGCTGGAGGCCGCGCTCACCGCGCACCCCGAGCGGCGCGACATCGCCCAGGAACTGACCGCGCGCGCCCTGTCCGCACTGTCCTCCGTCCACATCCGGGACGCATGCACACCCAACAGAGCCGACACGGCAACGTTGGATTCCTTCCTCACGGAAGGGGGCACGCTCTATCTGGTGGGTGAGGCCGTCGAGGACCCCAAATCCCGCCCAGGAGCCATGCCATTGCTGACCGCACTGGCATCAAGCGTGGTCGAGCACGGCCGGCGCATGGCCGAACGGTCATCCTCCGGTCGGCTCGACCCACCACTCACCCTCGTCCTCGAAGACGTGGCAGCGGTCGCCCCCCTGCCCCAGCTGCCAGCCCTGCTCGCCACCGGCACCGGCACCGGCACCGGCACCGACCGGGGCATGCCGACCCTCGTTCTGCTCCGCTCCCGCGAACAGGCCCGTACTCGCTGGCCCCACGCGAACCTGCCGCTCTAGTAGGGCTCAGGAGCGCTCCAAGACCGCTGTGGAGGGATAGTGCCCTGGTCAGGGCCGCTCCACCACCATCTCGACCTCCTGGCCGGAACTGCCGCCCGGCATCGGCGAGGTCACCCCCGTTCGGGCGAATCCGGCCTTGCGGTACGCAGCCTCCGCACGGGCGTTGCGCTCGTGGACGAAGAGCCGTACCCGTGCCACGTCCCGTAGCGTCCAGGACCACTCCAACGCGGCCTCCAACAGCGCCTCTATGAGCCCGCCCCCGCGGTACTCAGGCCGCACGTACACCCCGACCACTTGGGCCTGACGCTGCTGGACCTGGCCTCCGAACGGCGTCGCGGCACCTGGTTCTTCCACGATCACGGTCACGGACCCTGACAGGCCACCATCGGGTGCCTCCGCCACGAACTGTCGTACGCCTGAGTCCTCCGCTGCGCCCCGGAACGCTCGCTGCATCCAGAAGGCGTCAGGTTGCTCGGCCGCATCCTCGTAGGACTCCAGAAACGCGACCGGCGCGGCCGGATCCTGTAGTGCGGCAAGCCGCAACTGCCTGAGCGCGGGCCATTCCTCCGGAAGGACGATACGTACGACGTGATCCATAGGCCGATCGTCCGCGCATCGGCGGACCGAGGCAACCTGATTTCCCCGAGCCGACGGCACGCCATGCCCGTGGATCCACCCGCCGCAGACCTCGCCGTAAAACGCAG
>NZ_JAMJWG010000022.1 GCF_024435355.1 Streptomyces odontomachi | reverse complement strand
ACCTAGGGGTGTCGGACACATGCCCGCGGCGTCGCGTCGTCTGGCACGCACTCCCCAACTGCCTGAAGGGCGTGGGAGGTACCCCCGGCCGCGTTGCCGAAGCGCCCACGTGACTCCTCCCCCAAGCTCTCGGCTTCGCTCGAACAGGGGGGACCCCCGTTGCGGGCGCTTCGGCGCCTCGCCGGGCGTCCGCCTTGGGAGCCTGCTCGCTTCCGGGCTCGCCGGACCACTACAAGGCGACCCTGGGCCCTGCGGTCACGCGCCGTGTCTGCCGATCACGGGGCTTCCGGCGGGCCGGCGCGAAAACGATCCACCGGCTTCCCATTGGCCCTTGTAGTGGCCACCTTGTCCGCCGCACGCTCGGTGTCGCAGAAATCGCCTTCACCAAGTGAGGTTGCTCCGTGTCCAGCACGCTTCCCAGCTCCGCCCAGTCCGGCACCGACTCCGCGACCCCCGAGACCGGCACCGCGCGCGTCAAGCGCGGTATGGCCGAGATGCTCAAGGGCGGCGTCATCATGGACGTCGTCACGCCGGAGCAGGCGAAGATCGCCGAAGACGCGGGCGCCGTGGCCGTCATGGCCTTGGAGCGCGTCCCGGCTGACATCCGCAAGGACGGCGGCGTGGCCCGGATGTCCGACCCGGACATGATCGAGGGCATCATCAACGCCGTCTCCATCCCGGTCATGGCCAAGTCCCGCATCGGCCACTTCGTCGAGGCCCAGGTCCTCCAGGCCCTCGGCGTCGACTACATCGACGAGTCCGAGGTCCTCACCCCGGCCGACGAGGTCAACCACTCCGACAAGTGGGGCTTCACCACCCCCTTCGTGTGCGGCGCCACCAACCTCGGGGAGGCGCTGCGCCGCATCGCCGAGGGCGCGGCCATGATCCGCTCCAAGGGCGAGGCCGGCACCGGCAACGTCGTCGAGGCGGTGCGCCACCTGCGCCAGATCAAGAACGAGATCGGCCGGCTGCGCGCCTTCGACGACCATGAGCTGTACGCCGCGGCGAAGGAGCTGCGCGCGCCGTACGAGCTCGTCAAGGAGGTCGCCGTGCTCGGCAAGCTGCCCGTGGTGCTCTTCTCGGCCGGCGGTGTCGCGACGCCCGCGGACGCCGCACTGATGCGCCAGCTGGGCGCCGAGGGCGTCTTCGTCGGCTCCGGCATCTTCAAGTCGGGCGACCCGGCCCGGCGCGCCGCAGCCATCGTGAAGGCGACCACCTTCTTCGACGACCCCAAGATCATCGCCGACGCGTCCCGGAACCTGGGCGAGGCCATGGTCGGCATCAACTGCGACACCCTCCCCGAGACCGAGCGCTACGCCAACCGGGGCTGGTGACCCGGGCCGGGGTTGCCCGAAGTCGCCCGTAGACGCCATGCCGCGCACCCGTCCGGCCGGCAGCCGACAGCACCGGCCGGGCGGACGCGGGGCCTCCCACGGGCGGTCCGGTACCGCGCCCCACCAAGCCCTCTCAGACCCATCAGCACCCCAACACACCTCCCCACCAACGCATCGCACTCCTCATAAGGCACAGGTCACACCACCGATGAGTACCGCACCTGTCATAGGCATCCTGGCCCTCCAGGGCGACACACGGGAGCATCAGGCCGCGCTGGTCGCGGCGGGCGCCGTGGTCCGGCCGGTGCGTCGCCCCGACGAGCTCGCCGAGGTCGACGGACTCGTCATCCCCGGCGGAGAGTCCACCACCATCTCCAAGCTGGCCGTGCTCTTCGGCCTGATGGAGCCGTTGCGTGGCCACGTGCGCGCGGGTCTGCCGGTGTACGGCACCTGCGCCGGCATGATCATGCTCGCGGACAAGATCCTCGACCCCCGCTCGGGCCAGGAGACCATCGGCGGCATCGACATGATCGTGCGCCGCAACGCCTTCGGCCGGCAGAACGAGTCCTTCGAGGCGGCGGTCCACGTCAGCGGTGTCGAAGGCGCTCCTGTGGAGGGCGTTTTCATCCGGGCACCCTGGGTGGAGTCGGTCGGTGCAGCCGCCGAGGTACTGGCCGAACACGACGGACACATCGTCGCCGTACGCCAGGGCAGTGCGCTGGCCACGTCCTTTCACCCCGAACTGACCGGCGACCATCGCATGCACGCCCTCTTCGTTGAGATGGTGCGTGACCAGGGGGCCACCCGGTCCTTGTAGGATCTCTGGCGTTGGTGAACAGATGGGTGAGGCGAAGGAGACAGGCAGATGTCCGGCCACTCTAAATGGGCCACGACGAAGCACAAGAAGGCCGTGATCGACGCCAAGCGCGGCAAGCTCTTCGCGAAGCTCATCAAGAACATCGAGGTCGCCGCGCGGCTCGGAGGCGCCGACCCGGACGGCAACCCGACGCTGTACGACGCCATCCAGAAGGCCAAGAAGCAGTCGGTCCCGAACAAGAACATCGACTCCGCGGTCAAGCGCGGCGCCGGCCTGGAGGCCGGCGGCGCCGAGTACGAGACGATCATGTACGAGGGCTACGGTCCGAACGGTGTCGCGGTGCTCATCGAGTGCCTCACCGACAACCGCAACCGCGCGGCCTCCGACGTGCGCGTCGCCATGACCCGCAACGGCGGCTCGATGGCCGACCCCGGCTCCGTGGCCTACCTCTTCAACCGCAAGGGCGTCGTGATCGTCCCCAAGGGCGAGCTGACCGAGGACGACGTGCTCACCGCCGTGCTCGACGCGGGCGCCGAGGAGGTCAACGACCTGGGCGAGTCCTTCGAGGTCCTCAGCGAGGCCTCCGACCTGGTGGCCGTCCGTAGCGCGTTGCAGGGCGCCGGCATCGACTACGACTCGGCCGAGGCCAACTTCGTGCCCACCATGCAGATCGAGCTCGACGAAGAGGGCGCGAAGAAGATCTTCAAGTTGATCGACGCGCTGGAGGACAGCGACGACGTGCAGAACGTCTTCGCCAACTTCGACGTCACCGACGAGATCATGGAGAAGGTCGGCGCCTGACGCCCCTTGGGGCGCCCGGAGGGCGCTCCTTCGGGGCACGGGGACTCGGGCGGGTCGGTCGCTCGCGAGGCGCCGGAACCCCCTGCCCCGTGCCCCGCGCCCTTTCCCGGGTGCCTCGTACGCCCGCCGGTGTCCTCGATACCGCAGTCGCGGCGGCGCCAGGGCCCCGGGCTCCTCGGCCGCAGGCCGACTCGGCGCGTGCCGTCTGACCGCGTTGTCAGTGGGGGCCGATACGGTTCGAGGGCCAGAGCGCCAACGCGTACGTCACGGACCGGGGGACCGGTGAGCCGAGGGGAGGGCCCATGCGGGTACTGGGCGTGGACCCGGGATTGACCCGCTGCGGCGTCGGGGTGGTCGACGGTGTCGCGGGCCGGCAGCTCACCATGGTCGGCGTCGGCGTCGTCCGCACCCCTGCGGACGCCGAGATAGGCCACCGCCTGGTCGCCATCGAGCAGGGCCTCGAACAGTGGCTCGACGAGCACCGCCCCGAGTACGTCGCCGTGGAACGCGTCTTCAGCCAGCACAACGTCCGCACGGTCATGGGCACCGCCCAGGCCAGCGCCGTGGCCGTACTGTGCGCCGCGCGTCGCGGACTGCCGGTGGCCCTGCACACCCCGAGCGAGGTCAAGGCCGCTGTCACCGGCAGTGGACGCGCCGACAAAGCCCAGGTCACCGCCATGGTGACCCGTCTGCTGAGGCTCGCGGCGCCCCCCAAACCGGCCGACGCCGCCGACGCGCTCGCGCTCGCCATCTGCCACATCTGGCGGGCCCCCGCCATGAACCGCCTCCAGCAGGCGCACGCCCGCGCCCGTGCCGGACTCCCGGCCACACCGGGCGCATCACGCCCCGCCGCGCGGACATCCGCGCCCGCCTCGGACCGGGCCCCGGCCGCGCCGCCGGCCGCGACCCCACGAAAGGCCCCGGAATGATCGCCTTCGTCAGCGGCCCCGTCGCCGCCCTCGCCCCCGACACCGCGGTGATCGAGGTCGGCGGCGTCGGCATCGCCGTCCAGTGCACCCCGGACACCCTCTCCACGCTGCGCGTCGGCAGCCCGGCCAGGCTCGCCACCTCCCTGGTCGTCCGCGAGGACTCGCTCACCCTGTACGGCTTCGCCGACGACGACGAGCGCCAGGTCTTCGAGCTGCTCCAGACCGCGAGCGGAGTGGGCCCGCGCCTCGCCCAGGCGATGCTCGCCGTGCACCGCCCCGACACGCTGCGCAGAGCCGTCGCGACCGCCGACGAAAAGGCCCTGACCGCGGTGCCCGGCATCGGCAAGAAGGGTGCGCAGAAACTCCTGCTGGAACTCAAGGACCGCCTTGGCGCGCCGGTCGGAGCGCCGGCCGGCCCCGCCGCGGCCGCCACCGGCTGGCGTGAGCAAGTGCACACCGCTCTCATCGGCCTCGGTTACGCCCCCCGCGAAGCAGATGAGGCGGTCGCCGCCATCGCCCCCCAGGCCGAGGCGGACGGAGCCACCCCCCAGGTGGGCACCCTGCTGAAGGCCGCGTTGCAGAGCCTGAACCGCACCCGATGACCGGCGCAGAGTGACCCGCGGCCACCGCACCCGGGTCCGGGGCACCGTCCCATGCTGATTGCCGGCAGCTCCGTCGCACGCCCTGAGCGCCATCCGCCCCTTCACCCGCCCCGACCGACCGCCTGCAAGCGCCCCCGCGACCCGCACCCACCGTGAGGCACACCGCATGAACTGGGACGACACGACCGGCGACACGCCGACCGCCCCCGGCACGCCCGCCGCGCCCGACGACGGCGGCCGGCTCGTCGGCGCGTCCGCCGACGGGGAGGACCAGGCCGTCGAGGCGGCGCTGCGGCCCAAGGACCTGGGTGAATTCATCGGTCAGGAAAAGGTCCGCGAGCAGCTCGACCTGGTGCTGCGCGCCGCCCGCGCCCGTGGCGCCACCGCCGACCACGTGCTGCTCTCCGGCGCGCCCGGGCTCGGCAAGACCACCCTGTCGATGATCATCGCCGCGGAGATGGGCGCCCCGATCCGCATCACCAGCGGCCCCGCGATCCAGCACGCGGGAGACCTCGCCGCGATCCTCTCCTCGCTCCAGGAAGGCGAGGTCCTCTTCCTCGACGAGATCCACCGGATGTCGCGGCCCGCCGAAGAGATGCTCTACATGGCCATGGAGGACTTCCGCGTCGACGTCATCGTCGGCAAGGGCCCCGGTGCCACCGCCATCCCGCTCGACCTCCCGCCGTTCACCCTGGTGGGCGCCACCACCCGCGCGGGCCTGCTGCCGCCCCCGCTACGTGACCGTTTCGGGTTCACCGCCCACATGGAGTTCTACGAGCCCGCCGAGCTGGAGCGCGTCGTGCACCGCTCCGCCCACCTGCTCGATGTGGACATCGACACAGCAGGCGCCGCAGAGATCGCCGGCCGCTCCCGCGGCACCCCCCGGATCGCCAACCGTCTGCTGCGCCGAGTGCGTGACTACGCCCAGGTCAAGGCCGACGGCCTGATCACCCGCGAGATCGCCGCCGCGGCGCTGAAGGTCTACGAGGTCGACGCACGGGGCCTCGACCGGCTCGACCGGGCCGTCCTGAAGGCGCTCATCGAGCTGTTCGGCGGCGGTCCCGTAGGCCTGTCCACACTGTCCGTAGCGGTTGGTGAGGAGCGTGAGACAGTGGAGGAGGTGGCCGAACCGTTCCTGGTGCGCGAGGGTCTCCTGGCCCGCACACCACGCGGTCGGATCGCCACCCCCGCCGCATGGGCCCACCTGGGCCTGACCCCACCACCGGCCACCCCGGCCGGCGGTTCGGGGAGCGGCGGGCAGCAGCGCTTGTTCGGAACCTGACGGCGCGGACGGTCGCGGCGTCAGGAACTGCGGTGCCATGCTGAGCGTTGTTCCATCCGTGCGGACTCCCTTAGACTCCGCCGATGCCGCCCTAACAAGCGGTGTACCACCACCCCCGACCCAGGCTGTGCAGTCGTGCGGCCGTATGAAGGAAGTTCCGACCCGTGAGTCTCGTGACCCTCCTCCCGTTCATCGTGCTCATCGGGGCCATGTTCCTGATGACCCGGTCCGCCAAGCGCAAGCAGACGCAGGCCCAGCAGATGCGGAACCAGATGCAGCCCGGATCCGGCGTCCGCACGATCGGTGGTATGTACGCCATCGTGAAGGAGGTCCAGGACGAGACGGTTCTCCTGGAGGTGGCTCCGGGCACGCATGCGATCTACGCGAAGAACGCGATCGGCTCCGTCCTGGACGACGACGAGTACAACCGCATCGTGCACGGCCCGGGGGAGACCCTCGACCTGGACAGCCCGATAGTGCCGGACGACGCGTCCGCCCTCTCTGAGCTCACCGAGACCGACGAGACCGCCGACACTTCTGACGACTCGCGCATCGACCTCGGCAAGACGGACAAGGCCGATGTAGCCGAGCCGGCCGACAAGGCGACCGCCTCCGACGACGACGCCGACGAAGACGCTTCCGCGTCCGGCGACCCCGAGCCGAAGAAGACCGCCAAGGCCGATGCCACCGCCCAGACCGACGGGGCGGAGTCGAAGAAGACCGACGGCGAGTCCGACGCGAAGTAGTCACGCCCGGGGGCACCGTGCAGTCGACCACGCACGGTGACCCCGGAAACGTGCGGTTTCGCGCGGTATCTCGACACCATTTCATGGTCACCCGTGCGCCGCGCGCGCCGGGTGTGGCCAGAGAGGGAGAACGAGAAGGTGGCAGCACCCACAAGAGGCCGGCGGACGCGCAACCCGAATAAACCGGGACGCGCCCTGGTCCTGATCCTGGTGGCGATGATCGCGCTCACCGGGGGCATGTTCCTGTCCGGGAACACCAAGCCGCGCCTGGGCATCGACCTCGCCGGGGGAACGAGCATCACGCTCGAGGCGAAGAACAGCGCCGGCCAGAAGAACGCGGTCAACCAGACCAACATGAACACGGCCGTCGACATCATCTCGCGCCGTGTCAACGGTCTTGGTGTCTCCGAGGCCGAGGTGCAGACGCAGGGCAGCAATCACATCATCGTGAACATCCCCCGCGGCACCAACTCAAAGGAGGCCCGCGAGCAGGTCGGCACCACCGCGCAGCTCTTCTTCCGCCCCGTGCTGACGCTGGACGCCGGCAAGCCCACACCCCAGCAGTCCGCCAGCCCCTCGTCGAGCAGCAGCGCCAGCCCGAACGCCAGCAAGAGCCCGGCCGGCGACAAGGGCTCCGGCGAGAAGGCGACCTCTTCCAGCAGCCCCAGCGCGAGCTCCAGCCCGTCCTCCCAGGGCCGCGCCATCTCCCAGGCGCTGAAGTCCGACCCCTCGCCGTCCAGCTCCGCCGGCAAGAGCGGCGACAAGGCCTCCTCCCCGGCCAGCCCGTCCGCGAGCGCCACGTCCGGCGACGGGGCCACCGACGCCCAGGCCGCCGCCCTCCAGGCCAAGTTCGAGAAGCTGGACTGCGAGAACCCGAAGGTGCGCTCCAACACCGCCACCACCGCCGCGATGAAGACCAAGCCGTCCGACCCGGTCGTGGTGTGCGGCAAGGACTCCCAGGACCAGTGGGAGAAGTACATCCTCGGCCCCGCGGCCGTCGCCGGTACCGACGTGAAGAAGGCCCAGGCGCAGTACGACACGCAGGGCGCGGCGGGCTGGCAGGTCACCATGCAGTTCACCGGCAACGGCAGCAAGAAGTTCGGTGACATCACCGGTGAGCTGGCGAAGAAGCAGCAGCCGCAGAACCAGTTCGCCATCGTCCTGGACGGCGAGGTCGTCTCCGACCCGCGTGTCAGCGAGGCGCTGACCGGCGGCAGTGCCGAGATCACCGGCAACTTCACCCAGGAGTCCGCCCAGAGCCTGTCCAACATGCTCTCGTACGGCGCCCTGCCGCTGTCCTTCAAGGAGGACAACGTCACCACGGTCAGCCCGGCGCTCGGCGGCGAGCAGCTGCACGCCGGCCTCATCGCCGGTGCCATCGGCCTCGCCCTGGTCGTGCTGTACCTGGTGTTCTACTACCGCGGCCTGTCCCTCATCGCCATCACCTCGTTGCTGGTCTCGGCGGTGCTGACGTACACGATCATGTCCCTGCTCGGCCCGGCCATCGGCTTCGCGCTGAACCTGCCAGCGGTGTGTGGTGCGATCGTCGCGATCGGCATCACGGCGGACTCGTTCATCGTGTTCTTCGAACGCATAAGGGACGGCATCCGCGAGGGCCGCACGCTGCGCCCGGCCGTCGAGCGCGCCTGGCCGCGTGCCCGGCGCACCATCCTGGTCTCCGACTTCGTGTCGTTCCTCGCCGCCGCGGTGCTGTTCATCGTCACCGTCGGCAAGGTGCAGGGCTTCGCCTTCACGCTCGGTCTGACCACCCTGCTCGACGTGGTCGTCGTGTTCCTCTTCACCAAGCCGCTGATGACCATCCTGGCGCGCAAGAAATTCTTCGCCAGCGGTCACTCCTGGTCGGGACTGGACCCGAAACGGCTCGGAGTGCAGCCGCCGCTGCGCCGCTCGCGCCGTACCAGCGCCCCCGTCGAACCGAAGGAGGCGTGAGATGTCCCGACTCGGCACACTCGGCGCCCGGCTCCACCGTGGCGAGGTCGGCTACGACTTCATCACCAAGCGCAAGATCTGGTACAGCGTCTCGATCCTGATCACCATCACCGCCTTCGTCGGCCTGGTGGTGCGCGGGCTCAACCTGAGCATCGACTTCCAGGGCGGTGCCGTCTTCACCACGCCGAAGACGAGCGTGTCCGTGTCCCAGGCCGAGCACTCCGCCGAACGGGCCTCCGGCAAGGACGCCATCGTCCAGAAGCTCGGCACCGGCGGCCTGCGCATCCAGGTCAGCGGCGTCGACACGGCCAAGTCCGACCAGATCAAGGACCAGCTGTCCAAGGACCTGAACCTCAAGTCCGACGCCATCAACGCCGACCTGGTCGGCCCCAGCTGGGGCGAGACGATCGCCAACAAGGCCTGGACCGGCCTCGGCGTCTTCATGGTGCTCGTCGTGATCTATCTGGCGATCGCCTTCGAGTGGCGTATGGCCGTCGCCGCGCTCGTCGCCCTGATCCACGACATCACCATCACCACCGGTGTCTACGCGCTCGTCGGCTTCGAGGTCTCACCCGGCACGATCATCGGTCTGCTGACCATCCTCGGTTACTCGCTGTACGACACCGTGGTCGTCTTCGACAGCCTCAAGGAGAGCTCGAAGGACATCCTCAAGCAGAACCGCTGGACGTACAGCGAGATCGCCAACCGCTCCATCAACGGCACGCTGGTGCGTTCCATCAACACCACCGTGGTGGCGCTGCTGCCGGTCGCCGGTCTGCTGTTCATCGGTGGCGGCTTCCTCGGCGCCGGCATGCTGAACGACATCTCGCTGTCGCTGTTCGTCGGTCTCGCCGCCGGTGCGTACTCGTCGATCTTCATCGCGACCCCGCTCGTCACCGACCTCAAGGAACGCGAGCAGCCGCTGAAGGCCCTCAAGAGGCGGGTCCTGGCCAAGCGGGCCTCGGCCGCCGCCAAGGGCGAGTCCCTTCCGGAGAGCGAGTCGGCCGCCGAGTCTGCGGCCGATGACGACGAGCCGGAGGACGCCACCCCCGCCGTCGTCGGCCAGCGCGTCCAGCCCACCTCCCGTAACCGTGGCCGCGGTCGCCCCTCGGGGAAGCGCCGATGACACAGACGGGTGAACAGGCGAGTGAACAGACGGGTGAACCAGCCGTGACGGACGTGCGGGAACTCCTGCTCAGCCGCATTCGGGACGTGCAGGACTTCCCGCAGCCGGGTGTGATCTTCAAGGACCTCACCCCGCTGCTCGCCGACCCGGTGGCTTTCGCGGCGCTCACGGACACGCTCAGCGAGGTCACCCAGCGGTGCGGGGCCACCAAGGTCGCCGGCCTGGAGGCGCGCGGCTTCATACTGGCCGCGCCGGTCGCCGTCCGTGCGGGTCTCGGCTTCATTCCGGTGCGCAAGGCGGGCAAGCTGCCCGGCGCCACCCTCAGCCAGACCTACGATCTGGAGTACGGCACGGCCGAGATCGAGGTGCACGCCGAGGACCTGTCCGCAGGCGACCGCGTCATGGTCATCGACGACGTGCTGGCGACCGGCGGCACCGCCGAGGCGTCCGTGCAGCTCATACAGCGCGCCGGCGCCGAGGTGGTGGGCCTCACGGTGCTCCTGGAGCTGGGCTTCCTCAGCGGGCGCGAGCGGGTGGCGACCGCCCTCGGCGGCGCCCCGCTGGAGGCCCTCATCACGCTCTGACCAGCCTGGTCACGCGTGCGCGGCGCATTCACATCGTTGCATCGCACGGCATCGCGGCCGGGCCCGGAGGAATCCGGAGCCCGGCCGCGGTGTTTTTGCGCCAAAGGGCTGTCCCGATGGCCGAAGGCGAGCCGCCGGCCAGGGATGGCTACCATGGGCTATCCGGGGCACGACCCGTGGACCCGGACCAAGCGCGCACGAGGAGCGCCCTTGCCAGATGAGGTCCAGCCACTAGCTACCGAGTCCGGTCAGCGAACCCAGCGGGCTGCGGCGCCGCAGGCTGCCGTCGACCGGGCCGCGCCAGGGGTGCGCAGCGGCCACCAGGCGCCGAGCGACGGGACGGCCGAGTCCCGCCCGTCAGCCCCCGCCGAGCGGCCGCAGCGTGCTGCCTCCGGGCCGGCCAGCGCCACTCCGGCGGCCCGTCCGGCGAGCGCCGCACCCGTGGCCCGTCCGCCGGCCGCCGCCCCTGCCGTGCGCCCCGCCACGGGCCAGCCGTCGAGCCGCTCGGCCTCGTCCAACCGAGTGCGTGCCCGGCTCGCCCGGCTCGGCGTGCAGCGCTCGAACCCGTACAACCCGGTGCTGGAGCCGCTGCTGCGGATAGTGCGCGGCAACGACCCCAAGATCGAGACGGCCACGCTCCGCCAGGTCGAGCAGGCCTACCAGGTCGCCGAGCGCTGGCACCGCGGTCAGAAGCGCAAGAGCGGTGACCCGTACATCACCCACCCGCTGGCCGTCACCACGATCCTGGCCGAGCTTGGCATGGACCCGGCGACCCTGATGGCCGGGCTGCTGCACGACACCGTCGAGGACACCGAGTACGGTCTCGACACCCTCCGCAAGGACTTCGGCGACCAGGTCGCGCTGCTGGTGGACGGCGTCACCAAGCTGGACAAGGTCAAGTTCGGCGAGGCCGCGCAGGCCGAGACGGTCCGCAAGATGGTCGTCGCCATGGCCAAGGACCCCCGGGTGCTGGTCATCAAGCTCGCCGACCGCCTGCACAACATGCGCACCATGCGCTACCTCAAGCGCGAGAAGCAGGAGAAGAAGGCCCGCGAGACCCTGGAGATCTACGCACCGCTGGCGCACCGGCTGGGCATGAACACCATCAAGTGGGAGCTGGAGGACCTCGCCTTCGCGATCCTCTACCCCAAGATGTACGACGAGATCGTCCGGCTGGTCGCCGAGCGCGCCCCCAAGCGCGACGAGTACCTGGCCATAGTGACCGACGAGGTCCAGGCCGATCTGCGAGCCGCCCGCATCAAGGCCACCGTCACCGGCCGTCCGAAGCACTACTACAGCGTCTACCAGAAGATGATCGTCCGTGGCCGGGACTTCGCGGAGATCTACGACCTGGTGGGCATCCGTGTCCTGGTGGACACGGTCCGCGACTGCTATGCGGCGCTCGGCACCGTGCACGCGCGATGGAATCCGGTCCCCGGCCGGTTCAAGGACTACATCGCGATGCCGAAGTTCAACATGTACCAGTCGCTGCACACCACGGTCATCGGCCCCAGCGGCAAGCCGGTGGAGTTGCAGATCCGCACCTTCGACATGCACCGCAGGGCCGAGTACGGCATCGCCGCGCACTGGAAGTACAAGCAGGAGGCGGTGGCCGGGGCCTCCAAGGTGCGCACCGACGCGCCCAAGGGCACGGGCCGCTCCGGTCGCACGGGCCGCTCCGGTCGGGACGCCGACGCCGTCAACGACATGGCATGGCTGCGGCAGCTGCTCGACTGGCAGAAGGAGACCGAGGACCCGAGCGAGTTCCTGGAGTCCCTGCGCTTCGACCTGTCGCGCAACGAGGTCTTCGTCTTCACCCCCAAGGGCGATGTCATAGCGCTGCCGGCCGGCGCCACCCCGGTCGACTTCGCCTACGCCGTGCACACCGAGGTCGGCCACCGCACCATAGGAGCCCGGGTCAACGGCCGGCTCGTGCCGTTGGAGTCCACCCTGGACAACGGCGACCTGGTGGAGGTCTTCACCTCCAAGTCCGACGGCGCCGGGCCGTCCCGCGACTGGCTGAGCTTCGTGAAGTCGCCGCGGGCCAGGAACAAGATCCGGGCGTGGTTCTCCAAGGAGCGCCGTGAGGAGGCCATCGAGCAGGGCAAGGACGCCATCGCCCGCGCGATGCGCAAGCAGAACCTGCCGATCCAGCGGATCCTCACCGGCGACTCCCTCGTCACCCTGGCGCACGAGATGCGCTACCCGGACATCTCCGCGCTCTACGCGGCGATCGGCGAGGGCCATGTCGCCGCGCAGCACGTCGTGCAGAAGCTCGTCCAGGCCGTCGGCGGCGAGGACGCGGCCAACGAGGACATCGCCGAGAGCGCGCCTCCGTCCCACAGCCGCGCCCGCAAGCGTCGCTCGAACGACCCCGGAGTGGTGGTCAAGGGCGTCGACGACGTCTGGGTGAAGCTCGCCCGGTGCTGTACGCCGGTCCCCGGGGACCCCATCATCGGGTTCGTCACCCGCGGCAACGGCGTCTCCGTGCACCGTGCGGACTGCGTGAACGTCGAATCGCTCGCCAAGCAGCCGGAGCGGATGCTGGACGTCGAGTGGGCGCCCACCCAGTCGTCCGTGTTCCTGGTGGCCATCCAGGTGGAGGCCCTGGACCGTTCCAGGCTGCTCTCGGACGTCACCCGCGTCCTGTCCGACCAGCACGTCAACATCCTCTCCGCGGCCGTCCAGACCTCGCGTGACCGCGTGGCCACATCACGCTTCACCTTCGAGATGGGCGACCCCAAGCACCTGGGACACGTCCTGAAGGCGGTCCGGGGAGTGGAGGGCGTCTACGACGTGTACCGGGTGACATCGGCGCGACGGCCGTAGGGCAACGGGGGGCGGGGGACACCATGGCAGGACAATCCCGTTCGGTCGGGTCGTTGATCGGGGAGCGGTACCGGATACTCAACGTCATCGGCCGGGGCGGTATGGGCGAGGTGTTCGCGGCACAGGACGAGGTGCTCGACCGGCGCGTGGCGGTCAAGCTGATGCACGCCGCCTCCGACGGTGAGGAGTGGACGCAGCGCTTCCGCAGGGAGGCCCGTGCGCTGGCACGCATCTCGCATCCGAACGCCGTGGCCGTGCACGACTTCGGAGTGCACGACTCCAACGCCTACCTCGTGATGGAACTGCTGGACGGCCTTGACCTCCGGTCGATGATCCGGCAGGGACCGCTCGCCGCCCCGCTGGTGCGCGCGGTGGTGACGGGCATGTGCGCGGGCCTGGCCGCGGCCCACGAGGCCGGCGTGCTGCACCGGGACATCAAACCCGGCAACGTCCATCTGACCCGCGCCGGGCGCGTGGTGCTCCAGGACTTCGGGATCGCCACCATGCTGTGGAGCGGGGTCGAAACCACCCTGACCCGGACCGGTCACATCATCGGCACGCCCCAGTACATGCCCCCCGAGTCCATCCGGGGCCAGCAGACAGGGCCGGCGGGGGACCTCTACTCCCTCGGAGTGTGCACGTACGTCATGCTCAGCGGCAGGGAGCCCTACGAGGGGACCTCGGCCTACGGCGTCATCTACAACATCATCAACGAAACCCGGCCCGACATCGCGGCAGTGGTGCCGGGCATTCCGCCCGATCTGGCGAGCCTGGTCACAGATCTCCTCCGGAAGGACCCGGCGGAGCGGCCGTCGATGGACGAGGTGGTCGCACGGTTGCACTGCCCGCCACAGCCCGAGGCGCTGATCGCCAGCGCGATCACGGGCGGGGTGCGCGGCCGAGCCGTGTCGCGCCTCACCGACGACGTGGCGGCAGCGGGGTCCATCGAGCCGGAGCACACGTGGCGGCCGTCCACCAGGCCGTCCACCACGCCCTATGTGCGGCTCCGGGACGGCATCGAGCCGGCCGAGGCCGATCCGTCTCTCCGGTCTTTCCGGCTCAGCCAGTTGACGCGCGAGCACATCCTGCGCGCCATGGCCCCGGAAGCCGCCGAAGCCCGGTTGCGCGAGGCGGTCGGCCTGGTGCAGCGCGGCGAGCTGGCGGACGCCGATGAGCTGCTTGCGGCGGTCCACGCGGTGTGCAGGAGCGCGCTCGGCGCCGAGCATCCGACGACCCTGACGGCGCACTACTGGCGTGCGGTGTGCCTGGCCCGCCTCGGTGCGTCGGCAGAGGCCCTGACGGCCTTCTCCACGGTCGCCGACCGGGCGGCCGGCGCGATCGGCACGACCAGCGCCCAGCAACTGCCCGGGGGACCGGCAGGAGGGCTCGCCACATGAGCGAGCGACGAAGGAACGGGGGAGTCGTGCGGACGATCCAGGTGACGGTGGAGACGGGCGGGGACACGGAGGAGGAGCTGCGGTCCCTGCTGCGTTGGCTCACAGCGGACGAGGACATCGGGCCCCACGCCCACGGGGTGCTCAGCGCCTCGCAGCCACCCGGCAGCGAGCACATGGGCAGCCTGCTGGACATCATCTCGCTGAGCGTGAGCACCGGGCTCGGTGCGGGCCAACTCGTCGCGGGCATCGCCCAGTGGCGCTCCGCCAGACCCGCATCGCCGCGGGTCTCCGTGCACCGGGGGACCCTCCGCGTGGACATCCATGACGCCGATCCGGAGACGGTGCGCCGGTTGACGGACCTCCTCGCGCAGCCTCAGGACGACGATGCCGGAGCTGCCTGACCCCTCGGCGTCGGCGGCTGTCCTCGTCGGGACGTCCGCCTACCAGCACCTCGTGCAGTTGCCGGCCGTCACGAACAACACCGCCGACCTCGCCGGTGCCCTCATGGACGCGACCATCTGGGGGCTGCCTACCCCGCGCTGCCGCATCACCCTCGACCCCGCCACCCCGGCGGACCTCCTGGAACCCGTCTACGAGCTGGGGCGGCAGGCCAGCGACACCCTGGTGGTGTACTACTGCGGGCACGGCCTGCGGGACAGCGAGTCCGCCGACCTCTACCTCGCACTGACGGGCTCCCGGGACGGTGCCGGCTACACGGCGACCGAGTACCGGCACCTCAGGACGGCGTTACGCGCCTCCCCGGCGCGGCGGAAGATCGTGATCCTTGACTGCTGCTTCAGCGGCCGGGCCGCCCGCACTCTGAGCGCCGGCGACTTCGCCGCGCAGACGAGCGTCGACGGCGCGTACGTGCTCACGGCGTCGCCCAGGGACCACGTGGCGCTGGCCCCGGAGGGCGAGCGCTACACCGCCTTCACCGGAGAACTGCTCCACCTGCTGCGCAACGGCGTCCGGCAGGCACCCGAGACACTCGACCTGGAGACCCTCTTCAGGGAGCTCGAAGCCCGACTGCTGTCGAAGAACCGCCCCCGCCCGCAGCGCAGCCAGGAGAACGACGTCGGGCGGTTGCCGCTGGTCCGCAACCGGGCACGCGCCTCCCACACGGCCGCCGCGGGACCGGTCATCGACATCGAGGTGCAGACGGCGATGATGGCGACCGGGCTCCAGCTCGCCCGGCTGCTGCGCTCCGTCGGCCGCAACCGCGACGCCCTGCCGATCCTTCGGATGATCTTGCAGGCCAGGGTGCCCGATGCCGAAGGCGTCAGTTTCGCGGTACATCTGGAACTCGCGGAGTTGCTCGCCGAAACCGGTCAGGAGAGGGAGGCCATGGAGACGCTGGAGGTCGCCTTCCAGCAGACCCACAAGCAGTTCGGCCCCGAAGCACTCACCGTCTGCCGAAGGCTGGCCGAACTGCTCCAGGCGGCCGGCAACCACCGTCAGGCCTGTGACGTGCTCCGACACGCACTCGACAGCCTGGACCGCGACGCACGGAAGACGGATCCGCGCTGACGCCACGCGGCGCCCCGCCCACCACGGGCTGACGCCGCTGCGGAGCCCGCCCAAGGCGGCGAACGCGCAATCCCCGCCTGCGCACACCGACGAGGCGGGGATTCACGGATGCGGGAAGGGCCGCCGCCCGATGGCTCAGCCGCCGAACTCCTGCAAGCCCTTCAGCGCCTGGTCCAGCAGCGCCTGCCGGCCGTCAAGCTCCTGCTGGAGCTTGTCCGCCTTCGCGGTGTTGCCGGCGGCACGCGCCGTGTCGATCTGACCGCGCAGCTTGTCCACGGCGGCCTGCAACTGACCGGTCAGCCCCTCGGCGCGGGCGCGCGCCTCCGGGTTGGTGCGCCGCCACTCGGCCTCCTCGGACTCCTGGAGAGCCCGCTCCACCGCGTGCATCCGGCCCTCCACCTTCGGACGGGCGTCACGCGGCACATGACCGATGGCCTCCCAGCGCTCGTTGATCGACCTGAAGGCCGCACGGGCCGCCTTCAGGTCGGTGATCGGCAGCAGCCGCTCGGCCTCCTCGGCGAGTTCCTCCTTGAGCTTGAGGTTCTCGACCTGCTCGGCGTCCCGCTCGGCGAAGACGGAGCTGCGGGCCCCGAAGAAGACGTCCTGGGCGCCGCGGAAGCGGTTCCACAGGTCCTCCTCGTGTTCCCGCTGGGCGCGGCCCGCCGCCTTCCACTCGGACATCAACTCGCGGTAACGGGCCGCCGTGACGCCCCAGTCGGTCGAGTCGGAGAGCGACTCGGCCTCGGCGACCAGCCGCTCCTTGATCTTGCGGGCCTCCTCCCGTTGCGCATCCAGCGCCGCGAAGTGCGCCTTGCGGCGCTTGGAGAACGCCGACCTGGCGTGCGAGAAGCGGTGCCACAGCTCGTCGTCCGACTTGCGGTCGAGCCGTGGCAGCCCCTTCCAGGTGTCCACCAGCGCACGCAGCCGCTCGCCGGCGACCCGCCACTGCTCGCTCTGCGCCAGCTCCTCGGCCTCGGTGACCAACGACTCCTTGGCCTGCCGCGCCTCGTCGGACTGCCGAGCCCGCTGCGCCTTGCGCTCCTCGCGGCGGGCATCGACGGTCTGGGTCAGCTTGTCCAGGCGCGCCCGGAGGGCGTCCAGGTCACCGACGGCGTGGTGCGCCTCGATCTGCTCGCGCAGATGACCGATGGCCGTCTGGGCATCCTTGGCAGACAGATCGGTGGTCTGCACGCGCCGCTCGAGGAGGCCGATCTCGACAACCAGGCCCTCATACTTGCGCTCGAAATAGGCCAGCGCCTCCTGGGGGGAGCCCGCCTGCCAGGAACCGACGACCTTCTCGCCGTCGGCCGTACGCACGTACACGGTCCCCGTCTCGTCGACGCGGCCCCACGGGTCGCTGCTCACAGCGCCTCCTCCACATGATGCCCGTCGAGGTCCTTGCGGCCCTCCGGCATCGTCCACAGTTTCGTCACGGCCAATCTAGGCGAACCGCACGGTGGCTGTCCGCATCCAGCGCGAGCGAAATTTCGCAGCTTGCGGTCAGGATTTTTTGATCGTCGCCTTGTTGATGACCACCGTGGCATTGGGCGCGCCATCGCCCTGGCCGGTGCTCTCACCGGCCTTGGCGATCTTCGTCAGGACCTTCATGCCGTCCTTGGAGAGCGTTCCGAACGGTGTGTAGTAGGGCGGCAACTGGCTGTCCTGGAACACCAGGAAGAACTGGCTGCCACCGGTGTGCTTGCCCTGCTTCGTCTGCGGGTTGTACTGGTTGGCCATCGCCACCGTGCCCGCCGGGTAGACGTTCCCCTTCAGGCGCTTGTCCTTGAGGTTCTCGTCGGGCAGCGTGAAGCCGGGCCCGCCGGTGCCGTCGCCCTTGGGGTCGCCGCACTGGAGCACGTAGATGCCCGACGTGGTGAGCCGGTGGCACTTGGTGTGCTCGAAGTAGCCCTCGCCCACCAGGAAGTTGAACGCATTGACGGTGTGCGGCGCCTTGGATGCGTCCATGCTGATCGGCATGTCACCGCAGGTCGTCTTCAGGTCCATCGTGTAGGTGGCCGACTTGTCGATGCTCATGGCCGGTTCCTTCTTCCAGCTGAGCTTCGCCACCTTGCCCTTCGCCGGCTTGTCGCACGGGTCGGGGGCCTTGCTGGTGGGCGTGGCACTCGGCGGGGTGTCCGCGGCGTTGTCCTTGGAATCGCCCTTGAACCCGTCGGTTGCCCAGGCGCTTGCGCCGATGGCCACGACCACCACGACACCTGCGGCGATCGCCGCGGTGCGGGTGCGTGTCTTGCGCCGCGCGGTCTCCCGGCGCTGCTGCTGCCGCAAGAACTTCTCCCGGGCGAGCTGCCGCCGCCGCTGATCGTTGCTGACCACCGGTCTGTCTCCTCGTGCGTCTCGTAGGGCCGGCCGTGTTGCGTGTGCCCCGTACCGTATATGGGTTCGCTGTGTAAACGGCACCGCCGGTAGGCTCTGAACCGCCGTACCTCGGCTGCACAGGCTCGGCCGCGAACGAGCCGAGCCTCCCACGGGATGGCCGAGGCCTCCCGGAGTTACGGGAGAAAGACGAGAAACGAAGGACGATTCGTGCTCATTGCCGGATTCCCCGCTGGAGCCTGGGGCACCAACTGCTACCTGGTCGCGCCCGCCGCGGGCGAGGAGTGCGTGATCATCGACCCGGGGCACCAGGCCGCCGAGGGCGTCGCGGCCACCGTCGAGAAGCACGGGCTCAAGCCGGTCGCGGTGATCCTCACGCACGGCCACATCGACCACGTCGCCTCGGTCGTGCCGGTGTGCGGGGCGCACGGCGTGCCCGCCTGGATCCACCCCGAGGACCGGTACATGATGAGCGACCCGGAGAAGGCGCTCGGCCGCTCCATCGGGATGCCGCTGATGGGCGAGCTGACCGTGGGCGAACCCGACGACGTCCGCGAACTCGGCGACGGCAGCCGGCTCACCCTCGCCGGCCTGGACTTCTCCGTGGCGCACGCTCCCGGCCATACCAAGGGGTCGGTGACCTTCCAGACGCCCGAGGCCGCGGACGTGCCGTCCGTGTTCTTCTCGGGCGACCTGCTGTTCGCCGGCTCCATCGGACGCACCGACCTGCCCGGCGGCAGCCCTGCCGAGATCCTCGAGTCGCTGGCCCGCGTGTGCCTTCCGCTCGACGACTCGACCGTGGTGCTGTCGGGGCACGGCCCCCAGACGACCATCGGCCAGGAGCGCGCCACCAACCCGTACCTGCGGCAGGTGGCCGCCGCCCCGGGAGCCGGCGCGAGCCCGGCTCCCCGACGAGGAATGTGACGACACCACTCCCGTGAGCACCTTCAAAGCCCCCAAGGGCACCTACGACCTGCTTCCGCCCGACTCCGCCGCCTATCTCGCCGTCCGCGAGGCCATCGCCGCCCCGCTGCGGAACTCCGGTTACGGCTACATCGAGACGCCCGGATTCGAGAACGTCGAGCTGTTCGCGCGCGGCGTCGGCGAGTCCACCGACATCGTCACCAAGGAGATGTACGCCTTCGAGACCAAGGGCGGCGACCGCCTGGCGCTGCGCCCCGAGGGCACCGCGTCCGTGCTCCGCGCCGCGCTGGAGGCCAACCTGCACAAGGCGGGCAACCTCCCCGTCAAGCTCTGGTACTCCGGCTCCTACTACCGCTACGAACGCCCCCAGAAGGGCCGCTACCGCCACTTCTCGCAGGTCGGGGCGGAGGCCATCGGCGCCGAAGACCCCGCCATCGACGCCGAGCTGATCATCCTCGCCGACCAGTCCTACCGCTCGCTCGGCCTCAAGGACTTCCGCATCCTGCTGAACTCCCTGGGCGACAGCGAGTGCCGTCCGGTCTACCGCGCCGCCTTGCAGGACTTCCTGCGCGGGCTCGACCTGGACGAGGACACCCGCCGCCGCATCGACATCAACCCGCTGCGGGTCCTCGACGACAAGCGCCCCCAGGTGCAGGAACAGCTCACCGGTGTGCCGCTGCTGCGCGACTACCTGTGCGACGCGTGCAAGGCCTACCACGAGCAGGTACGGGAGTTGATCACCGCGGCCGGCGTCCGGTACGAGGACGACCCCAAGCTGGTCCGCGGGCTCGACTACTACACCCGCACCACCTTCGAGTTCGTCCACGACGGGCTCGGCTCGCAGTCCGCGGTCGGCGGCGGCGGGCGTTACGACGGCCTCTCCGAGATGATCGGCGGGCCCGCCCTGCCGTCCGTCGGCTGGGCGCTGGGCGTCGACCGCACGGTGCTGGCCCTCGAGGCCGAAGGCGTCCGGCTGGATCTGCCGTCCACCACCAGCGTCTTCGCCGTGCCGCTCGGCGACGAGGCGCGACGGGTGCTGTTCGCCAAGATCACCGAGTTGCGCCGGAAGGGGATCGCCGCCGACTTCGCGTTCGGCGGACGGGGCCTGAAGGGCGCCATGAAGTCGGCCAACCGCTCCGGCGCCCGGTACACCCTCGTCGCGGGCGAGCGTGATCTCGCCGACGGCGTGGCGCAGCTGAAGGACATGGAGTCCGGCGAGCAGCGCCCGGTCGCCCTGGACACGGTCGTGGCGGAACTCACCCGCCTGCTGGGCTGAGCAAGGGCGGACTGAAGCACCGGCCGCGCCGGGCCCACGGGTCCGGCGCGGCCGTGTCCTTGCGCCCCATGACCGCGTCGGCGTCCCGTGCCGGACCACCAGATCCATGCAGCGTTATCCAACTGCACAGAGAGTCGGGCGGGCGACACGCTGCGTGTTCGAGCAACCCCCCGCGTACGCGCGTACTTATCCACAACCAACGGTGGTTCGGTACCCCGGTGCGGCACAATGGCTGCGGATCAGGCCCCCCACTTCTAGCGACGGAAACGGCGTGATGAGCGAGACGACGACAGTCAGAGACGAAGCTCCCGCCGCGCAGGAGCGCACCGACGCCCCGCGCAGTGTCGGCGGCAGCAGGGCGTTCGCGGTACTCCTGGTGCTCACCGGCGCGGCCGGCCTGCTGGCCGCCTGGGTCATCACGCTCGACAAGTTCAAGCTGCTCGAAGCCCAGGTCGCCGGCAAGACGTTCACCCCCGCGTGCAGCATCAACCCGATCATCTCCTGCGGCAGCGTCATGCAGAGCAAGCAGGCCGGGGTGTTCGGCTTCCCGAACCCGATGCTGGGCCTCGCCGCCTACGCGATCGTGATCTGCGTCGGGGTGAGCCTGCTCACCGGCGCCCGCTTCCCGCGCTGGTACTGGCTGACGTTCAACGCCGGCACCCTGTTCGGCGTCGGCTTCGTCAGCTGGTTGCAGTTCCAGTCGCTGTACCGGATCAACGCCCTGTGCCTGTGGTGCTGCCTGGCCTGGGTCGCCACCATCGTCATGTTCTGGTACGTGACCTCGTTCAACGTACGCAACCGCCTGCTGCCCGGCCCCGGCTGGCTGCGCGCCTTCTTCGGCGAGTTCACCTGGGTCCTGCCCGTGCTGCACCTCGGCGTCATCGCCATGATGATCTTCACCCGCTGGGGCGCAGACCTCTGGGCCGGCTGACGGCAGGTGTCCGGGCGGTCGCCGCGACCCGTGCGGCGGCCGCACTGTCACAGCGGTGACATAGGCTTTCGAGCGTGGAGCCCGATCTGTTCACCGCCGCCGCAGAGGACCGTCAGGAGAAGGACCCGACGAGTAGCCCCCTCGCGGTCCGGATGCGCCCCCGCACCCTGGACGAAGTCGTGGGGCAGCAGCATCTGCTGAAGCCCGGGTCGCCGCTGCGCCGGCTGGTCGGCGAGGGCGATCGGGCCGGCGGGCACAGCCCGGCCGGGCCGTCCTCGGTGATCCTCTGGGGCCCGCCCGGCACCGGCAAGACCACCCTCGCCTACGTCGTATCGCGCGCCACGAACAAGCGGTTCGTCGAGCTCTCCGCGATCACCGCGGGAGTCAAGGAAGTGCGCGCCGTCATCGAGGGCGCCCGCCGCGCCACCGGCGGCTACGGCAAGGAGACCGTCCTCTTCCTCGACGAGATCCACCGCTTCAGCAAGGCCCAGCAGGACTCCCTGCTCCCCGCCGTGGAGAACCGCTGGGTCACCCTCATCGCCGCCACCACCGAGAACCCGTACTTCTCGGTGATCTCCCCGCTGCTCTCCCGCTCCCTGCTGCTCACCCTCGAACCCCTCACCGATGACGACATCGGCGGCCTGCTGCGGCGCGCCCTCGCCGAGGAGCGCGGGCTGGGCGGTGCGCTGAGCCTGCCCGAGGACACCGCGGCCCATCTGCTGCGCATCGCCGGCGGTGACGCGCGCCGGGCGCTCACCGCACTCGAAGCCGCGGCCGGCGGCGCCCTCGCCAAGGGCGAGCAGGACATCACCCTGACCACGCTGGAGGAGTCGGTCGACCGCGCGGCCGTCACCTACGACCGCGACGGTGACCAGCACTACGACGTCGCCAGCGCCCTCATCAAGTCCATCCGCGGCTCCGACGTGGACGCCGCGCTGCACTACCTGGCCCGGATGATCGAGGCGGGGGAGGACCCGCGGTTCATCGCCCGGCGGCTGATGATCTCCGCCAGCGAGGACATCGGCCTCGCCGACCCCAGCGCACTGCCGCTCGCGGTCGCCGCGGCCCAGGCGGTCGCGATGATCGGCTTCCCCGAAGCGGCGCTCACCCTCAGCCACGCCACCATCGCCCTGGCACTCGCACCCAAGTCCAATGCCGCGACCACCGCCATCGGCGCCGCCATGGAGGACGTGCGCAAGGGCCTGGCTGGCCCGGTGCCCGCCCATCTGCGCGACGGCCACTACAAGGGCGCAGCGAAGCTCGGCCACGCACAGGGCTACCTCTATCCGCACGACCTGCCCGGCGCCATCGCCGCCCAGCAGTACGCCCCCGACGCCCTGAAGGACCGGCGCTACTACCAGCCGACGCGCTACGGAGCCGAGGCCCGGTACGCGGACGTGGTCGAGCGAGTCCGCGCCCGGCTGGCCGGCGAGCAGCCGGGCCGGACGGAGGACTGACACGGGACCGGAGCCAGGAGCCCGGCGCCCGCGCCGCCCGCGCACGCGGTGGTCATCGGCACCTACGGCGACCGGTTAGACTTCGCCCAAGTGCTGCGTCCCGTGTCCGGCCCCGGTCGGCTCACCAGAGCGGGACAGTCAGCCGGAGCCTCACCTTCGGGTGAACGAAGGCTCCAGGAGCGTCGCGCACCGGCGAACGGTGTCGCGGGCCGCCCACCACCCCAGAAATGGCGGTCGGTGGGCCACTCGCGTGCTGCACGTATGTGCCCAGACCAGGGAATGCGGCTGCCCGACGAGGAACCGAGATCCGCCCCGGCGGATCCACACGGTCCCTCGCGGGAAATTCCCCGGCTGCGGATGCGACCTCCCCTAACCCTGGTGAAGCCGATATCACTAAAAGTAAGAGAGGTTTGGTTCGTGGCGAACCAGTCCCGACCCAAGGTCAAGAAGTCGCGTGCCCTCGGCATCGCGCTGACCCCCAAGGCCGTGAAGTACTTCGAGGCCCGTCCCTACCCGCCGGGTGAGCACGGCCGCGGCCGCAAGCAGAACTCGGACTACAAGGTCCGGCTCCTGGAGAAGCAGCGGCTGCGTGCGCAGTACGACGTCTCCGAGCGCCAGCTGGTCCGCGCCTACGAGCGCGCCAGCAAGGTGCAGGGCAAGACCGGCGAGGCCCTGATCATCGAGCTGGAGCGGCGCCTCGACGCGCTGGTGCTGCGCTCCGGCATCGCCCGCACCATCTACCAGGCCCGCCAGATGGTCGTGCACGGCCACATCGAGGTCAACGGCAAGAAGGTCGACAAGCCGTCCTTCCGGGTCCGCCCGGACGACGTCGTCATGGTGCGCGAGCGCTCCCGTGAGAAGTCGCTCTTCCAGGTCGCCCGGGAGGGTGGCTTCGCCCCCGACGGCGAGACCCCGCGCTACCTCCAGGTCAACCTGAAGGCCCTCGCCTTCCGCCTGGACCGCGACCCGAACCGCAAGGAGATCCCGGTCATCTGCGACGAGCAGCTCGTCGTCGAGTACTACGCCCGCTGACCCGGACACCCTTCCGTACCGCGGCACCGCAGCCCGTCGCCGTCCCACCGTCCTCGGTGGGCGGCGGCGGGCTGTCGCTTCTCCACACGGGCGAGGGCCCGTCCGGCGCGCCCCTAATCCGGTACGGAGCGCCACTGGTGGCGCGATAGGCTCGGGACACGACCTGCGAGGAGCAGGTCATGCGATGTCGGCGCGATGTTCGGGGAGCGGTGCTCTGTGTCCGGTGGAGAGGTAGCCGGGATCATCGTGGCCGTCTTCTGGGCGATCCTGGTGTCCTTCCTCGCCGTTGCGCTGGCGAGGCTGGCCCAGACCCTCAGGGCGACCACCAAGCTTGTCGCGGACGTGACCGAGCAGGCCGTTCCGCTGCTCGCCGACGCCTCGAGCGCGGTCCGCTCCGCACAGACCCAGATCGACCGGGTGGACGCCATCGCGACCGACGTCCAAGAGGTCACGTCGAACGCGTCGGCTCTCTCCACCACC
Source organism: Streptomyces odontomachi (assembly GCF_024435355.1). Taxonomy (GTDB): domain Bacteria; phylum Actinomycetota; class Actinomycetes; order Streptomycetales; family Streptomycetaceae; genus Streptomyces; species Streptomyces odontomachi. The sequence continues at coordinate 148,018 of NZ_JAMJWG010000022.1, read as the reverse complement.
GTCGCCAGCACCTTCGGCGGTCCCCTCGTGAAGGTCGCCGCCTTCGGTTACGGAGTGCGCCAGGCCCTGGGACGCCGGGGCACCGAGCAGCACCCCGCGACACCCGGTCACACCGAGCCCCCGCGACACACCGTGATCATGGGACGCACCGTGCCGGGCATGCGACGGGGAAAGCGGAAGAAGGGCTGACGCTGCGATGTTCCGCCGTACGTTCTGGTTCACCGCGGGCGCCGCAGCCGGGGTGTGGGCCACCACCAAGGTGCACAAGAAGCTCCGGCAGCTGACCCCGGAAAGCCTCGCCGCCCAGGCGGCGAACAAGGCGGTCGACGCAGGTCACCGCCTCAAGGGCTTCGCCCTCGACGTCCGCGCCGGCATGGCCCAGCGCGAGGCCGAGCTGGGCGAGGCGCTCGGGCTCACCGCCTCCGCCGACCCCGGCGACGTCCGGGCCCTGCCGGCAGCACGCCAGCGGCCCGCCCAGGACGACCGTTCGCTTCCTTATCCGTTCCCGCAAGATCCGTCCAAGCATTCGCTCGACAGGACGACCAGAAACGAGGACCACTGATGGAGTCGGCTGAAATCCGCCGCCGCTGGTTGCGCTTCTTCGAAGAGCGCGGGCACACCGTCGTGCCGTCGGCGTCGCTGATCGCGGACGATCCGACCCTGCTGCTCATCAACGCGGGCATGGCCCCCTTCAAGCCGTACTTCCTCGGTGAGGTCAAGCCGCCGTACATCCGCGCCACCAGCGTCCAGAAGTGCGTACGCACCCCGGACATCGAAGAGGTCGGCAAGACCACCCGGCACGGCACGTTCTTCCAGATGTGCGGCAACTTCTCCTTCGGTGACTACTTCAAGGAAGGCGCCGCCAAGCTCGCCTGGGAGCTGCTCACCAGCCCCCAGGACAAGGGCGGTTACGGGCTGGACCCGGAGAGGCTCTGGGTCACCGTCTACAAGGAGGACGACGAGGCCGAGCGGATCTGGCGCGATGTCGTCGGCGTCCCCCCCGAGCGCATCCAGCGTCTCGGCAAGAAGGACAACTACTGGTCCATGGGCGTGCCCGGCCCCTGCGGCCCGTGCTCCGAGATCAACTACGACCGCGGCCCCGAGTTCGGCCCCGAGGGCGGCCCCGCCGTCAACGACGAGCGCTACGTGGAGATCTGGAACCTGGTCTTCATGCAGTACGAGCGCGGCCCCGGCACCGGCAAGGAAGACTTCGAGATCCTCGGCGACCTGCCGAACAAGAACATCGACACCGGTCTCGGCCTGGAACGTCTCGCCATGATCCTCCAGGGCGTGCACAACATGTACGAGATCGACACCTCGCGTGCCGTGATCGACAAGGCCACCGAACTCACCGGTCGGGCCTACGGGGCCGCCGAGGACAGCGACGTCTCGCTGCGCGTCGTCTCCGACCACATCCGCGCCTCCGTCATGCTCATCGGCGACGGCGTCGCCCCCGGCAACGAGGGCCGCGGCTACGTGCTCCGCCGCATCATGCGCCGCGCCATCCGCAACATGCGGCTGCTCGGCGCCACCGGACCGGTCGTCGGCGAACTCGTCGACACCGTGATCGCCACCATGGGGGAGCAGTACCCCGAGCTGATCACCGACCGCCGGCGCATCGAGACCGTCGCCCTCGCCGAAGAGGCCGCCTTCCTCAAGACGCTGAGGTCCGGCACGGCCATCCTCGACGACGCCGTCACCGAGACCAAGGCCGCCGGCGCCACCGTGCTCGCCGGCGACAAGGCCTTCCTGCTCCACGACACCTGGGGCTTCCCCATCGACCTCACCCTGGAGATGGCCGCCGAGCAGGGCCTGACCGTGGACGAGGCCGGCTTCCGGCGGCTGATGACGGAGCAGCGGGAGCGCGCCAAGGCCGACGCCCGCGCCAAGAAGACCGGCCACGCCGACCTCGGCGCCTACCGGGCCATCGTCGACTCCTCCGGCACCACCGACTTCACCGGTTACACCGGCTACGAGAGCGAGGCCACCATCGTCGGCCTGCTCGTGGGCGGCGTGTCCGCCCCCGCCGCCACCGAGGGCGACGAGGTGGAGGTCGTCCTCGACCGCACCCCGTTCTATGCCGAGGGCGGCGGCCAGATCGGCGACAGCGGCCGCATCAGGCTCGACAGCGGCGCCGTCGTGCTGGTGCGCGACGTCCAGAAGCCGGTACCGGGCGTGCACGTCCACAAGGGCGTCGTGCAGGTCGGCGAGATCACCGTCGGGGCCCCCGTGTGGGCCTCCATCGACGTGGATCGCCGGCGTGCCATCGCCCGCGCCCACTCCGCCACCCACCTCACGCACCAGGCGCTGCGCGACGCCCTCGGCCCGACCGCCGCCCAGGCCGGCTCGGAGAACCAGCCGGGACGCTTCCGCTTCGACTTCGGCTCCCCGTCCGCCGTGCCGCAGACGGTCATGACGGACGTCGAGCAGAAGATCAACGAGGTGCTGGCCCGCGACCTCGACGTCAGTGCCGAGGTCATGGGCCTCGAGCAGGCCAAGAAGCAGGGTGCCATCGCCGAGTTCGGCGAGAAGTACGGCGACCGGGTCCGCGTGGTCACCATCGGCGACTTCTCCAAGGAGCTGTGCGGCGGCACGCACGTGCACAACACCGCCCAGCTCGGACTGGTGAAGCTGCTCGGCGAGTCCTCGATCGGCTCCGGCGTCCGGCGTATCGAGGCCCTGGTCGGCGTCGACGCGTACAGCTTCCTCGCCAAGGAGCACACCGTCGTCGCCCAGCTCCAGGAGCTCCTCAAGGGCCGTTCCGAGGAGCTGCCCGAGAAGATCTCCGGCATGCTGGCCCGGCTGAAGGACGCCGAGAAGGAAATCGAGAAGTTCCGCGCCGAGAAGGTCCTCCAGGCCGCCGCCGGGCTCGCCCAGAGCGCCCAGGACGTCCGCGGCACCGCCCTGGTCACCGCCCAGGTCCCGGACGGCACCGGCGCCGACGACCTACGCAAGCTGGTCCTCGACGTGCGCGGCAGGCTGACCCAGGGCTCCGGCACCGACCGTCCGGTCGTCGTCGCCCTGTTCTCGGTGGCCGGCGGGCGTCCGCTGACCGTGATCGCCACCAATGAGGCCGCGCGCGCCCATGGGCTCAAGGCCGGCGACCTCGTCCGGGTCGCCGCGAAGACCCTCGGCGGTGGCGGCGGTGGCAAGCCGGACGTCGCCCAGGGCGGCGGTCAGAACCCGGCCGCCGTCGGCGAGGCCGTGGCCGCCGTCGAACGCCTCGTCGGCGAGGCGGCATGACGATGGCGGTCGTGGCGGTGCCGCGATGACGGCGTCCGGGCAGGCGCCGGGCATGCGCCGCGGTCGTCGGCTTGCGATCGACGTCGGGGAAGCCCGTATCGGGGTCGCCTCGTGCGACCCCGACGGGATCCTCGCCACTCCGGTGGAGACCGTGCCGGGACGTGACGTCCCGGCCGCCCACCGCAGGCTCGCAACTCTGGTCGAGGAGTACGAGCCCATCGAGGTGATCGTCGGTCTGCCACGCTCCCTCAAGGGCGGCGAAGGCCCCGCGGCGGCCAAGGCGCGGGCCTTCGCGCAGACGCTCGCCGGGAACGTCGCACCCGTGCCGGTGCGCCTGGTCGACGAGCGTATGACGACCGTCACCGCAGGTCAGCGCCTGCGGGCGTCGGGAGTCACCGCCAAGAAGGGCCGCTCCGTCATCGATCAGGCGGCCGCCGTGGTGATCCTTCAGAACGCCCTGGAGACGGAGCGGACCTCGGGCCGAGCACCGGGTGAGGACGTCGAATCGGGTATCTGATCGCGATACGGTAACGTTCCGCGGCATGCGCCGGTGTTCGAACAACCGACGCCATCAGGAGAGGCGGATAGGGTGCCGTGCCGGAGCGCCCGGCCCCGGGCCGCCTCGCGGCTCTAGGGGATCGATGACTGAGTATGGCCGGGGCCCAGGCCCCGAACCGTGGCATCCGGAGGACCCGCTTTACGGGGACCTCGGATATGGCACCCAGCACTCCCCGGCGGACGTGGACCCCTACGGCGCCCAGCAGGCCCCGATCGATCAGGATCCCTACGGCGGCGCCCAGCAGATCCAGCCCGGACATGACCCGTACGGCCAGCCGCAGTACTACCCGCAGCAGCAGCCGGCGCCCCAGGACTACGACCCGTGGGGCACCGGCGGGCAGCACTACCAGGAGCAGCCCCCGCTCGGCCCGCAGCACGGCCAGCCGCAGCCAGGCCACCCCGGCGCCTCGGGCCACCCCGGCCAACCCGGCCCCCCGCAGCCTGGCGACGCCGGCCACCCGCACCCCGGTCATGCCGATCACCTGAACCCCGGGCAGCTGGGCCGGCCCTACCCCGATCCCTCCCGCCAGGCCCAGCCGCCCTACGGCGGACGCCTCCCGCAGGACGACGGGCTCGGCCCCGACCCGCTGGGACAGCAGCCCTACCCCGGCGGCTACCCGGACCAGGGCCAGAATCCGGCATACGGCGCGCAGCCAGGCGGCTGGGACACCTCAGGGCACGGGCAGCCACCGTACGGCGCCGAGGCCGGTGACCCCTACGGCCAGCAGCCGCGCGGCCACCACCATCCCGAGGAGCCCGGCTACCAGGTCTCCGGGCCGCCCGGCGGCCCCGGTATGCCCGGTGGCCCCGGTATGCCCGGCGGTCCTGGTGCGCCCGGCGGCGCCGGCGCCCCCGGTATGTCCGGCCGCCCGGGCAACCCCGGCACCGGTCCGCGCCCCGGGCAGCCCGCCGCGCGCCGCGGCCCGCGGCCGACGCCCGAGCCGGACCCTGACCCGGACCCGCCCACGGACTGGGACCCGGGCCCCGACCAGGGCGAACACGCCTTCTTCGCGGGCGACGACGATGACGACGACGAGCCCGAGGAACCCGGTGGCCGCCGGGGGCGTGGCGAGCGTCGCGGCGGCAAGGGCCGCAAGCGCCGCAACGGCTGTGCCTGCGCCGGGGTGTCCCTCGCGCTGGTCGCCGTCGTGGGAGGCGCCGGCTACGCCGGCTACTCGTTCTACGAGAGCCACTTCGGGCCGCCGCCGGACTACAGCGGCGAGGGCGCCGCCCAGACCGTGACCGTCACGATCCCCAAGGGAGCCGGCGGCTACACGATCGGACAGCTGCTGAAGGAAAAGGGCGTCATCAAGAGCGTCGACGCGTTCGTGCAGGCGCAGAAGGACAACCCCAAGGGCCAGACGATCCAGGACGGCGTCTACACGCTGCACAAACAGATGTCCGGAGAGAGCGTCGTCGACTTGATGCTCGATCCCAAGAGCCGCAACACCCTCATCGTCGCCGAGGGCTGGCGCAACGCCTACGTGTACAAGCAGATCGACACCCGGCTCGGCCTCAAGGCGGGCACGACCGCGTCAGTGGCCAAGAAGGACTACAAGAAGCTCGGCCTGCCCAGCTGGGCGCAGGGCCACGAGAACGTCAAGGACCCCCTGGAAGGCTTCCTCTACCCGTCCAGCTACCCGGTCGCCAAGGGCATGAAGCCCGAGGACGTGCTGAAGCGGATGGTCGGCGCGGCCACCCAGAAGTACAACTCGCTCGACCTGGACAAGCAGGCCGACGAGCTCCATCTCGACGGCCCCTGGCAGGTCATAACCGTCGCGAGCCTGGTCCAGGCCGAGGGCAAGACCCATGACGACTTCCGCAAGATGGCCGAGGTCGTCTACAACCGCCTCAAGCCGAGCAACACCCAGACCAACCAGCTGTTGCAGTTCGACTCGACCTTCAACTACCTGAAGGGCCAGAGCAAGATCGACATCAGCGAGTCGGAGATCAACAGCAACCACGACCCGTACAACACCTACACCCAGAAGGGCCTGACCCCGGGCCCGATCGGCAACCCCGGCAGCGAAGCCCTCGCCGCTGCCGTGAACCCCACCCACGACGGCTGGTTCTACTTCGTGGCGACCGACGGGATGAACAAGACCGAGTTCGCCAAGACCTACGCCGACTTCCAGAAACTCAAGGACAAGTTCAATGACTCGGGCAGCCACTGACGCCCGCAAGGCGGCGGTCCTCGGCTCGCCGATCGCCCACTCCCTCTCCCCGGTGCTGCACCGGGCGGCCTACGCGGAGCTGGGCCTCACCGGCTGGACCTACGACCGTTTCGAGGTCGACGAGGCCGCGCTGCCCGGTTTCCTCGCCGGCCTCGGGCCCCGGTGGGCGGGACTGTCGCTCACCATGCCGCTGAAGCGGGCCGTCATCCCGCTGCTCGACGGCATCAGCGACACCGCCGCCTCGGTCGAGGCCGTCAACACGGTGGTCTTCACCGACGACGGCCGGCGGCTCGGCGACAACACCGACATCCCCGGCATGTTGGCCGCGCTCGGTGAGCGCGGCATCGACAAGGTCGAGTCCGCCGCCGTCCTCGGCGCCGGCGCCACCGCCTCGTCCGCGCTGGCGGCGCTCGCCCGGATCTGCTCCGGCGAGGTCGTCGCCTACGTGCGCAGCGCCGCCCGTGCCGCCGAGATGCAGCAATGGGGCGAGCGGCTGGGCGTCCGGGTGCGCACCGCCGACTGGGCCGACGCCGCCGACGCGCTGCACGCCCCGCTGGTGATCGCGACGACCCCGGCCGGCGCGGCGGACGCCCTGGCCGCGGCGGTGCCGGAACGCCCCGGCACCCTCTTCGACGTGCTGTACGAGCCCTGGCCGACCGCACTCGCCGCCCGCTGGACGGCGCACGGCGGGCCGGTGGTCGGCGGCCTCGACCTGCTGGTGCACCAGGCGGTGCTCCAGGTGGAACAGATGACGGGCCGCGTCCCGGCTCCGCTGGCGGTGATGCGCACGGCGGGAGAGCGGGCGCTCGCCGGACGGTGACGGTGGCACCGGCGGACGGGCCGGGCACGTCCGCCTGATGGACCGCCGCATGGTCCGCCCACCGGGACGTGGGAGGATCGGGAACAGAGGGAGAGGGCGCACGTACGTCGTGCGCCACGCCGCCGCCGTGCCCGGGCGGTCAAGGATTGAGGAGCATCGTTGAGCAGGTTGCGCTGGCTGACCGCGGGGGAGTCCCATGGACCCGCGCTGGTCGCGACGCTGGAGGGGCTGCCCGCCGGTGTGCCGGTCACCACCGACATGGTGGCCGACCACCTGGCCCGCAGGCGCCTCGGCTACGGCCGCGGCGCGCGGATGAAGTTCGAGCGTGACGAGGTCACCTTCCTGGGCGGGGTACGGCACGGCCTGACCCTCGGCTCCCCGGTCGCCATCATGGTGGGCAACACCGAGTGGCCGAAGTGGGAGAAGGTCATGGCGGCCGACCCGGTGGACCCGGCCGAACTCGACGGGCTGGCCCGCAACGCCCCGCTGACCCGCCCCCGCCCCGGCCATGCCGACCTCGCCGGCATGCAGAAGTACGGCTTCGACGAGGCACGCCCGGTGCTGGAGCGTGCCTCCGCCCGGGAGACCGCGGCACGTGTCGCGCTCGGTGCGGTGGCCAGGTCGTACCTGAAGGAGACCGCCGGCATCGAGATCGTCTCCCATGTGGTGGAGCTGGCCGGTGCGAAGGCCCCGTACGGGGTGTACCCGACGCCCGGCGACGTCGAGAAGCTCGACGCCGACCCGGTGCGCTGCCTGGACGCGGACGCCTCCAAGGCGATGGTCGCCGAGATCGACCAGGCCCACGAGGACGGCGACACCCTCGGCGGCGTCGTCGAGGTGCTGGCCTACGGCGCGCCGGTCGGCCTCGGCTCGCACGTGCACTGGGACCGGCGCCTCGACGCCCGTCTCGCGGGTGCCCTGATGGGCATCCAGGCGATCAAGGGCGTGGAGCTCGGTGACGGATTCGACCTGGCCCGGGTGCCCGGTTCCCAGGCCCATGACGAGATCGTCCGCGGCGCGGACGGCATCACCCGCTCCAGTGGCCGTTCCGGCGGCACCGAGGGCGGTCTCTCCACCGGTGGTCCGCTGCGCGTGCGTGCCGCGATGAAGCCGATCGCCACGGTGCCGCGGGCGCTGGCCACGATCGACGTGGTCACCGGAGAGCCGACCCAGGCGCACCACCAGCGCTCCGACGTCTGCGCGGTGCCCGCGGCGGGCATCGTCGCCGAGGCCATGGTGGCGCTGGTGCTGGCCGATGCGGTGGCCGAGAAGTTCGGCGGCGACAGCGTGGCCGAGACCAGCAGGAACGTCCAGTCCTACGTATCGAACCTCCGGATCAGGTGACGGGAGACCCAGCGGTGCACGAGGCATCGACGACGCCCGAGACCCCCTCGGGCGAGGGGCCCGCGATCGTGCTGATCGGTCCCATGGGCGTGGGCAAGTCCACGGTCGGCGCGCTGCTGGCCGGGCACATCGGCCGCGGCTTCAGGGACACCGACGACGACATCATCGCCGCCGAGGGCCGCCCGATCTCGGACATCTTCGTGGACGACGGCGAGCCGTACTTCCGTGCGGTCGAGCGGCGTGCCGTGCAGCGTGCGCTCGCCGAACACGACGGCGTGCTGGCGCTCGGCGGCGGTGCCGTGCTGGACGCGTCCACCCGGGAGTCGCTCGCCGGCCGTCCGGTCGTCTACCTCTCGATGGACGTCGACGAGGCCGTCAAGCGCACCGGCCTCAACGTCGCGCGGCCACTGCTCGCCGTCAACCCGCGCCGGCAGTGGCGGGAGTTGATGGAGCAGCGGCGCCATCTGTACACCGAGGTCGCGCGCGCCGTCGTCGCCACCGACAACCGCACCCCCGACGAGGTCGCCGACGCCGTCCTCGACGCACTGGAGTTGAAGCAGGGATGAGCCAGCAGTCGCACACCGAGCAGCCCACGGCGCGCATCCACGTCGGCGGGACCGGCCAGGACCCGTACGAGGTGCTGGTCGGGCGGCAGTTGCTCGGCGAACTCGGCCCGCTGGTCGGCGACCGTGCCAGGAGGGTCGCGGTCATCCACCCCGAGGGCCTGCCGCAAGCCGGCGAGGACGTCCGCGCGGAACTGGCCGGACGGGGCTACGAGACGCTGACCCTCGCGGTGCCCGACGCGGAGCGGGCCAAGACCGCCGAGGTCGCCGCGCGGTGCTGGCAGGCGCTCGGCCAGGCCGGCTTCACCCGCACCGACGTCGTCGTGGGCGTCGGCGGCGGCGCCACCACCGACCTGGCCGGTTTCGTGGCCGCGAGCTGGCTGCGCGGTGTGCGCTGGATCGCGGTGCCCACCACGGTGCTCGGCATGGTCGACGCCGCGGTCGGCGGCAAGACCGGCATCAACACCGACGAGGGCAAGAACCTCGTCGGCGCCTTCCACCCGCCCGCCGGTGTGCTGTGCGACCTGACGGCGCTGTCGACGCTGCCGGTCGACGACTACGTCTCCGGTCTCGCCGAGATCATCAAGGCCGGCTTCATCGTCGACCCGAAGATCCTCGACCTGATCGAGGCGGACCCGACGGCCGCCCGTGGCCCCCAGGGCCCGCACACCGCCGAGCTGATCGAGCGCTCCATCCGGGTCAAGGCCGAGGTGGTCTCCGCCGACCTGAAGGAGTCCGGCCGGCGCGAGATCCTCAACTACGGGCACACCCTCGGGCACGCCATCGAGAAGAACGAGCGCTACACCTGGCGACACGGCGCGGCCGTCTCCGTGGGCATGCACTTCGCGGCCGAACTCGGCCGGGCCACCGGCCATCTGGACGACGCGACCGCGGACCGGCACCGTGCCGTCCTGGAGTCGGTCGGGCTGCCGCTGACGTACCGGTCCGACGCCTGGCCGCAGCTGCTTGAGGCCATGAAGGTCGACAAGAAGTCCCGCGGCGACCTGCTGCGGTTCATCGTCCTCGACGGTCTGGCCAAGCCCGCGGTGCTGGCCGGCCCCGACCCGGACGCGCTGCTGGCCGCGTACGGCCGCGTGGCCGCCTAGGCGCCGGTGGATCACCATCCGGCGGGCGCCCGGCGAACGTCCACCTCCCGCTCACCCGTCCCGCCCGGCAGGGCGGGCCCGGTGGGCCGGAACCGTGCGGGGGTGCCGGCCCGCGTCACGATCCGGAGGGCGTGCCCGGTGTGAAGATCCCGGCCCAGGGTGACTAGGTCCGGCCTCAGTGGGCATCTTCCGGTCCATCGGAGTGCCTCATCCGACACCATCCGACACCCCTGGCACCCACCTGCTCCGCCAGCCTCACCGGGCGTCCAGGACTGACGGCACGATCTCGCCGGCGGCCGGCCGACCCGGGCGCACGGTGCCCCGCCGCCGGACGGGCGGCAGTTCTGCCCGTCTGATGCGCACGCCGGGAGACCTTCCCGTCGACGCACGGTGACCTGGGGCATCGCCGCCATTTGGCCGAAAACCAGCGGGTGCGGGGCACTTCGCGAAGTTCTCGGCCGTTCCCCCAAGGACGACCGGGGACGGTACCGTTCAGTAGCCACGGGCCGAGGCCCGCGCCCGAGCCCCTTGCCTGTACGAGACGGAGTGCCACCGGATGCAGCATGCAGTGGGATCCCCGCTGCCACCGCCCCCTCCCCAGGGACAGGGAGCGGCCGCCGGCCCGACGGGTGATCCGGCGACCCTCGCGATGACGGCACACCTGGTCCGCGCGCACGCCGCGAGGAGAGCGGCCGACGCGTCACCGGGTGACCCGCCGCCCGCGCCGCCGGCACCACCCCGTGCCACCGACCACCCCGGGATGCCTCCCGTGGTGCCCGGCAGCCCGCCGCCCCCGCCCGGGCTCGGCCCGGCGGGGGCCCCGGCCGGCGCCGGCATCCCCGGCCACCCGCCGGTCCCTCTGCGGCTCGGGCACCACCCCGGGCCGGCGCCGCAGCCCCCGGGTCCGGTCGCACAGCCGCCGGGTCCGGCACCGCAACCGCCGGCTCCGGCCTCCCAACCGCCCGGCCCGGCACCGCAGTCGCCCGCCGCGGCACCGTCTCCTGGGCCCGTCGCGCAGCCACCGGGTCCGGCCCCCGCGCCACCGGGCCCGCCACCCGCGCCCGTGCCGCCGAGCCCCGACACCACCGGCCACATCCAGCTGCCCACCGGTGATCCGGTCGCCGTGCCCAGTCCGCCGCCGGCCACCGGCAGCGCCGACCCCACCGGCATCACGCTCGCGGTGCTGCTGATCGGTCCGGCCGGTGCCGGCAAGACGAGCGTCGCCCGGTACTGGGCCGAGCGCCGCCGCGTCCCCACCGCGCACATCAGCCTGGACGACGTACGCGAATGGGTCCGCTCGGGCTTCGCCGACCCGCAGTCCGGGTGGAACGACAACTCGGAGGCGCAGTACCGCCTGGCCCGCCGCACCTGCGGATTCGCCGCGCGGAACTTCCTGGCCAACGGCATCTCCTGCATCCTCGACGACGCGGTCTTCCCCGACCGCCCGGTGGTCGGCCTCGGCGGTTGGAAGCGGCACGTCGGTCCCGGACTGCTGCCCATCGTGCTGCTGCCCGGCCTGGAGATCGTCCTGGAGCGCAACGCCGAGCGCCGCGGCAACCGCCGCCTCAGCGACGAAGAGGTCGCCCGCATCCACGGCCGGATGGCCGGCTGGTACGGCTCGGGACTGCCGATCATCGACAATTCCCAACTCGACATCGCCGAGACGGCCCGCGTCCTCGACGACGTCCTCGCCCGAGCCATCGCCAGCCCACCGCAGTGGTGAACCCCGCCTCCAAGAGGGGCGGGTGACGCAGCAAGCCGAAGGGCACCCCATAAGGGGCGCGAGGAACCGCGCGACGAGCCACAACGAGACGGCCACATCGTCACTCGCCCCACGGGGCCGTCTCTGCGATGCGCCGGCGCTCCGCACAGCCTGCTCGGCTCAGCGCGCGGCGCTCCGCCGGGCGCGGAACGTCGCGGCCTTGGTGCGGTTCTGGCAGGCCGTGGAGCAGAACTGGCGGGCGGCGTTGCGGGAGGTGTCGGTGTAGACCCGGTCGCAGCGGGCGGCCTGGCACACGCCAAGCCGGTCCGTGAGGCCGCCGCCGACCACCAGGGCCAGGCCGGTGGCGCAGCCGGCGCCGATCGCCGCGGCCAACGAGTCGTCGGCGCCGTGGAAGTGCAGCCGCCAGGGTTCGTCCCCGGCCCGGTCCAGGTGAGGCCGGGCGCCGGTGTCGCGCAGCAGGTCGTTGACGGCCACGGCCGCCGCATCCATCCGTCCGTCTTGTACGGCCTGGAAGACCTCCCGCATGCACTGCGCCGTCGCGGCCAGGCACTCCGCCTGTGCCGCGTCGAGCGTGCGAGGCCGCGCCGCGGTCTCGTCGTGGCCCACCGCGGCGGCGACCGCATCCGGCAGTTCGGCGCCGCGCGGCGCGGTGTACGCACGGCCGCGCGCTTCGCCGTCGGTGAGTGCGTTCACGAGCGCCACGGCCTGGTCCAGCAGCAGCGCCACGTGACTGTCGAACATCACTTGACCAGTCACTCCCTCGAGGTTAGCGTTCGTACCTGACGATACCTGGTTCGACAGTTATTTCTGGGGGGGTGCCGTGCCGCGGACCGTATGGCTGCTGGTGATCGCACGGGGGATCAATCGGCTCGGCGCCTTCTCCCTGTCCTTCCTGACCGTCCTGATCAGCACCGACTACGGCGCGAGCGCCTCGACCGCCGGTGCGGTCTCGGCGGTCTTCGGCCTCGCGACGATCCCGTCCCGGCTGATCGGCGGCCGGCTGGCGGCCGGACTGGGGCGCCGCCGCACGATCGTGCTCGGCCTGACCGGCTGCGGCCTCGCGCAACTGGGCATCGCTGCCGCCGGCTCCCTCGCCGTCGTGGCGTTCTTCGCGATCCTGCTCGGCCTGTTCTTCGAGCTGTACGAGCCGCCCAGCCAGGCGCTGATCGCCGACGCCGTCGATCCCGCGCTGCGGGTGCGCGCGTACAGCCTGCTCAACGCCGCGCTCGCGGTCGGCGGGAGCGGCGCCGGGCTGATCGCGGCGAGCGTGGGCCGGTGGGACCTGCGGTGGCTGTTCGTCGTCGACGCGCTCACCTGCCTGGCCTGCGCACTGGTCGTCCGCCTCGCGCTGCCCGCCGATCCCCCTCGCCGGCCGGTCGACCGGCACCACGGACCCGCCGAATCGATCCGGCCGTGGCGGGATCGTGCCCTGTGGGCGATGTTCCTGTCGGGCACGGTCTTCGCGCTCGTCGCCATGCAGATCATGATGGCGCTCCCGCTGACCCTCGAACGCCGCGGACTCGACCCGGCCGATGCCGGACTGCTCTTCACCACCTCGGCCCTGACCGTCGTCGCGGCCCAACCCGTCCTGCGCCTGCGTTGCGTCGCCGCGCTCCCGGCATCCCGGGCGCTGGCTCTCGGGCACGCCGTGCTGGCGATCGGCGTCGCCGGCTACGCGGGGACGCGCACCCTTCCCGTCTTCGTGGCCGCCACCGTCGTATGGGGTCTGGGGGAGGTGCTCGTCATGGGCCGGGTCTTCAGCGTGGTGGCGGAACTGGCGCCGCCCGGCGGCACCGATCGCTACCTCGCCGCGTACGGCATCAGTTGGGGCATCGCCACCGTCGCCGCCCCCGTCACCGCGACGCAGTTGCTGGATCACGCGGGCGTGGCTCCGCTGTGGTTGGTGACGGCCGGTCTCTGCCTCGCCCTCACGGCCGCCCATCTTCTCGTCGTCCAGCCACTCATCGCGCGCACGGCCGCCCCGGCCCCGCCCCGCGGCGGCACTCCCGATGCACCCCGGCACCCGGCGAAGTCGACCATCACCCGGCGGTCCGACCGCGCTGCCCGCCGCCGTCCGGGCCGGGCGGGGCGCAGGTCCGCCGACGGGGACGTCCCCTCGCAGGACCTCTCCGTGGAGATCTGAACCCCGGTACCGAGCCGTCCCCGGGCCCGCCGAACTCGGTCGGACGCGCACCGCGGGCCGCGGCGTGCCGCTGACCGTACGCTCGGCACATGTCAGAGGTGTACGCGGCCCGCCGGGACCGGCTCAGGGAGGCGTGCGCGGCGGCCGGCAGCGCCGCCGCGCTGGTCTCCCGGACCGCCAACGTCCGCTACCTCGCGGGCGCGGCGCCCGCGGGCGCCGTTCTCCTGCTCGGCACCGACACCGAGGTGCTGCTGTGCTCGACCTCGCCCCTCGGCCGCCCGGACACGGCGAGCGCCGACGAGGGGCTGCGCACCCAGGTGCTGTCCTCGGGCGGCGATCCGGCCGTGGCCGCCGCCGACCTCGCCTGCGCCTGGGGCGCCGAGTCGCTCGCCCTCGAAGAGCACGACCTGACCGTGGCCCGGCACCGCGCCATGCGCTCGGTCGCCCCCAAGCTGCTCCTGGTGGACCTCGGTGGATCCGTCGAACGGCTCAGGTTCGTCAAGGACGAGGAGGAGATCTCCTGCCTGCGGATCGCCGCGGAGATCGCCGACCAGGCACTCGGTGAACTCCTCGAATCGATCCTCGTCGGCCGCACGGAGCGGCATCTCGCACTGGAACTGGAGCGCCGGCTCGTGGACCACGGCGCCGAAGGCCCCGCCTTCCCGACCAGCGTCGCCACCGGCCCCAACGCCGGACACCCCACGCACGCGCCCACCGACCGGCGGGTCGAGGAGGGCGACTTCCTCACCGTCTGCATGGGCGCCGCCTACCGCGGCTACCGTTGCGAGATCGGCCGCACCTTCGTGATCGGCACCTCGCCCGCCGACTGGCAGGTCGAGATGTACGACATGGTCTTCGCCGCCCAGCGGGCCGGTCGGGAGGCACTCGCCCCCGGCACGCCGTGTCGCGAAGTCGACCGGGCCGCCCGCGAGGTGCTCGGCTCCGCGGGATTCACGCAGGGTCTGATGCCGCTCACCGGACACGGCGTGGGACTCGAAATCGACGAGGACCCGCGGCTGGCCCCTTCAGCCATGGGTAAACTGGACACTTGTGTGCCGGTCACCGTCGAACCGGGGGTCCACCTCCCGGGCCGGGGCGGGGTCCGGATCGATGACACGCTCGTCGTTCGCCCCGAGGCGGACGGCGGACCCGAGCTACTCACCATCACGACCAAGGAGCTGCTCGCGCTGTAGCCTCAGCGGCCGCTGAGTGGGCGCCTGCGCAACCCCGGTCGTCCATCAGCGTTCAGTCCAGGAGATTCCGCAACCGTGGCTTCCACGAACGACCTCAAGAACGGCCTGGTGCTCAAGCTCGAAGGCGGCCAGCTCTGGTCCGTCGTCGAGTTCCAGCACGTCAAGCCCGGCAAGGGCCCGGCCTTCGTGCGCACCAAGCTCAAGAACGTGCTCTCCGGCAAGGTCGTCGACAAGACCTTCAACGCCGGCGTCAAGGTCGAAACGGCCACCGTCGACAAACGCGGAATGCAGTTCTCGTACATGGACGGCGAATACTTCGTCTTCATGGACATGGAGACCTACGACCAGCTGCACGTCGACCGCAAGGCGGTCGGTGACGCCGCGAACTTCCTGGTCGAGGGCTTTGACGCGGTCGTCGCGCAGCACGAGGGCGAGGTGCTCTACGTCGAGCTGCCGGCCGCCGTCGAGCTCACGGTCCAGGAGACCGAGCCCGGCGTCCAGGGCGACCGGTCCACCGGCGGCACCAAGCCCGCCACGCTGGAGACCGGCCACCAGATCCAGGTCCCGCTTTTCATCACCACCGGCGAGAAGATCAAGGTCGACACGCGTTCCAGCGACTACCTCGGCCGGGTGAACAGCTGACCGTGGCTGCCCGCAACACGGCCCGCAAGCGTGCCTTCCAGATCCTCTTCGAGGCGGACCACCGGGGCGCCGACGTGCTCACGGTCCTCGCGGACTGGATTCGTCATGCGCGGACCGACACCCGACAGCCGCCGGTCAGCGAGTACACCATGCAGCTCGTCGAGGGGTATGCCGAGCACGCCAGCCGGATCGACGAGCTGCTCGCGCAGTACGCCGTCGGCTGGACCCTCGACCGGATGCCGGCCGTGGACCGCAACATCCTGCGGCTCGGCGCCCATGAGCTGCTCTGGGAGGACGAGACGCCCGACGCCGTCGTGCTCGACGAGGCGGTGCAGCTCGCCAAGGAGTTCTCCACCGATGAGTCGCCGGCCTTCGTCAACGGCCTGCTGGGCCGGCTGAAGGACCTCAAGCCGAGCCTGCGACGCGAAACCTGAGCCTGCCCTCGGCGGCGCCCCCGGTCCGCCGGGCGCCGTCCCCCGGGCGAGCCCGGCCGGCCCACCGGCGGCCCGGCCTGCCTGCCTCACGCACAAGGGCGGGCCCAGCTCAGCTGGGCCCGCCCTTCGACGTGACGTTTCTCCCTGGTCACGCAGCTTTTGGGGTGGGGTAACGCGGTGATCGGCTGGGTCAGCTCTCCTCGTGAGCGACCGCTCGGCGCGCGTCGGCGTCGAGCACGCCCCAGTTGATCAGCTGCTCGGTCAGGACAGAAGGCGACTGGTCGTAGATGACCGCAAGCGTGCGCAGGTCGTCCTGGCGGATCGAGAGCACCTTGCCGTTGTAGTCACCGCGCTGCGACTGGATCGTCGCGGCGTAGCGCTGCAACGGGCCCGCCTTCTCCACGGGGACGTGGGCGAGGCGCTCGAGATCCAGAACGAGCTTCGGCGGCGGCTCGGCGGCCCCGCCGGGCGTGGTGCCCGGCAGCAGCTCCTGTACCGGCACGCCGTAGAAGTCCGCCAGCTCGGCCAGGCGCTGCACGGTCACGGCACGGTCCCCGCGCTCGTACGACCCGACCACGACCGCCTTCCAACGACCCTGGGACTTCTCCTCCACACCGTGGAGGGAAAGGCCCTGCTGGGTACGGATGGCCCGGAGCTTGGCCCCGAGCTGTTTGGCGTATTCGCTGGACATATGGCTCCCCGGACGCTGTATCGACGTGCGGCTCTGCCGCGCGGCTGGTAACTCACTGTGAGGTTACGCAGCGTTACTGGGCTCCGTCAAGCCGAGCGGGTCCGGGCCGACAATATGACTGACCTTGGGCTGTGTGGGTGTCGGGGTGGTCAGACGGCCCGAATAGGCCTGGTACGGTGGGAAGGCACTATTGACGTCCTTTAATGTCCGTCCCGTGAGGCGGAGAAGGAGGTCCGTTTCGTATGGACGCACAGCAATCCGGCGCCGCCCGGCCCGTTCTGGAGGGCCCCGACATCGCGCGGGCGCTCACCCGTATCGCCCACGAGATCGTCGAGCGCGCCAAGGGCGCCGACGACGTGGTACTGCTCGGCATTCCGACCCGAGGCGTCTTCCTCGCCCAGCGGATCGCCGCCAAGCTGGACGGGATCACCGGCGGCAAAGTGTCCGTCGGCTCCCTCGACATCACGATGCACCGCGACGACCTGCGCATGCGCCCGCCGCGCGCGCTGGCCCGCACCGACATCCCCGCGGACGGGATCGAGGGGCGCCTGGTCATCCTCGTCGACGATGTGCTCTTCTCCGGCCGCACCATCCGCGCCGCCCTGGACGCGATGAACGACATCGGCCGGCCCCGCGCGGTACAGCTCGCCGTCCTCGTCGACCGCGGCCACCGCGAGCTGCCCATCCGCGCCGACTACGTCGGCAAGAACCTCCCCACCTCGCTGCGGGAGACGGTCAGAGTCCAGCTCGCCGAGGAGGACGGCCGGGACGCCGTGCTGCTGGGCGTGCGCGAGCCCGGACCGTCCACCCCCGGGGAGCGGTCCTAGCCGCACCCCGAGCCTTTCGGTGTGTGTACGCCCATACGGGTGACGCGCCGCCGCCCACCCGGTCGCCGGCCGCAGCGGCCTGCCCGCGAACCCGTGCCGACCCCTGCCCGCCCACCCGTCGCCCACCACCACCCTCAAACGAAGAGCGCTCCGCGCTCCCCCTCCTGACGAATGTCGCCCACCACCCTCAATCGAAGAGCGCTCCGCGCTCCCCCTCCCGACGAATGCAGCCCTACGGAGCCTGAACGATGAAGCGCCATCTCATCTCGGCCGCCGACCTCACCCGCGACGACGCGGTCCTCATCCTCGACACCGCCGAGGAGATGGCCCGGGTAGCCGACCGTCCGATCAAGAAACTGCCGACCCTGCGCGGCCGCACCGTGGTCAACCTCTTCTTCGAGGACTCCACCCGCACCCGGATCTCCTTCGAGGCCGCCGAGAAGCGGCTCTCCGCCGACGTCATCAACTTCAGCGCCAAGGGCTCCTCGGTCTCCAAGGGCGAGTCGCTGAAGGACACCGCACAGACCCTGGAGGCGATGGGCGTGGACGCCGTCGTCATCCGGCACCCCGCCTCCGGCGCCCCGCACCGCCTCGCCGCCTCCGGCTGGATCGACGCCGCCGTGATCAACGCGGGGGACGGCACCCACCAGCACCCCACCCAGGCCCTCCTGGACGCCTTCACGCTCCGCCGCCGCCTCGTCGGTCGCGGCGACGACGGCACCGAAACCCTCGGCCGGGACCTCGCCGGACAGCGCGTCACGGTCGTCGGCGACATCCTGCACAGCAGGGTGGCCCGCTCCAACGTCGACCTGCTGCACACCCTCGGCGCCCGGGTGACCCTCGTCGCACCGCCCACCCTGCTGCCCGTCGGTGTCGAGCACTGGCCCTGCGAGGTCTCCTACGACCTGGACGCCGTGCTGCCGAAGTCCGACGCCGTGATGATGCTGCGGGTACAGCGCGAGCGCATGAGCGCCGCCTTCTTCCCGACCGAGCGCGAGTACACGCGTCGCTACGGGCTGGACGCGAACCGGATGGCGAAGATGCCGGTGCACGCCATCGTCATGCACCCCGGCCCCATGGTCCGCGGCATGGAGATCACCGCCGAGGTCGCCGACTCCGACCGCTGCACCGTCGTCGAACAGGTCACCAACGGCGTGTCCATCCGCATGGCGGTCCTCTACCTGCTGCTCGGCGGCAACGAACCCGCCACCACCCCCCACCCGTCCGGCGAGCGCCCGGCGGCCACCACCGAATCGGCCGAGGAGAAGTAACCCGACATGAGCAAGACCCTGATCCGTGGCGCGAAGGTGCTCGGCGGCCAGCCGCAGGACGTCCTGATCGACGGCGAGGTCATCGAGGCCGTGGGCCACGGCCTGAGCGCCGACGGCGCCGACGTCGTCGAGGCCGCCGGCCGCGTCCTGCTGCCCGGCCTGGTCGACCTGCACACGCATCTGCGCGAGCCGGGCCGCGAGGACTCCGAGACCGTGCTCACCGGCACCCGGGCCGCCGCATCCGGCGGCTACACCGCCGTACACGCCATGGCCAACACCTTCCCGGTCGCCGACACCGCGGGCGTCGTCGAGCAGGTCTGGCGGCTCGGCCGGGAGTACGGCTACTGCGATGTGCAGCCCGTCGGAGCGGTCACCGTCGGCCTGGCCGGCAGCAAGCTCGCCGAGCTGGGCGCCATGCACGACTCGGCCGCCGGGGTCACCGTCTTCTCCGACGACGGCAAGTGCGTCGACGACGCCGTGATCATGCGCCGGGCGCTGGAGTACGTGAAGGCGTTCGACGGTGTGGTCGCCCAGCACGCCCAGGAGCCGCACCTCACCGAGGGCGCCCAGATGAACGAGGGCGTCGTCTCCGCCGAGCTGGGGCTGGGCGGCTGGCCGGCGGTGGCCGAGGAGTCGATCATCGCCCGCGACGTGCTGCTCGCCGCGCACGTCGGCTCCCGGGTGCACGTCTGCCACCTGTCCACGGCCGGGTCGGTGGAGATCGTGCGCTGGGCCAAGTCGAAGGGCTGGCAGGTCACCGCCGAGGTCACCCCGCACCACCTGCTGCTCACCGACGAACTGGTGCGCAGCTACAACCCCGTCTACAAGGTGAACCCGCCGCTGCGCACCGAGTCCGACGTGCTGGCGCTGCGCGAGGCCCTCGCCGACGGCACCATCGACTGCGTCGCCACCGACCACGCCCCGCACCCCCACGAGGACAAGGACTGCGAGTGGGCCGCCGCTGCCATGGGCATGGTCGGCCTGGAGACCGCGCTCTCGGTCGTCCAGCACACCATGGTCGACTCCGGGCTGCTGGACTGGGCGGGCGTCGCCGACCGGATGTCGTCACGGCCCGCGGCGATAGGCCGGCTGCGCGGCCACGGCCGGCCCGTCTCGGCAGGTGAGCCGGCCAACCTCACACTCGTCGATCCGGCCTACCGTGGGCAGGTGGACCCGACGGCCTTCGCGTCCCGCAGCCGGAACTCCCCCTACGAGGGGCGTGAGCTGCCCGGCCGGGTCACGCACACCTGGCTGCGCGGCAGGCCCACGCTCGCCGACGGGAAGCTCGCATGACACCCCGCCCGGCACCCGTCACGGGCCGCACCGCAGGATCCCGCGGATCCACCGCTCCCGGCCGCCCACCGGCGCGCGGCCGCGCGGCCACCCCCGGCCGCTCCCGCCCCGCCGGCACCGGAGGCCACCCCGCCGGGTACCCGCCCGCCGGCACCGCCGCGAACCCGTCCCAGCACACCACCACGGAAGGCGCGCCCCGATGACCACCCCGCCGACCACCAGCGCAGTCGCCCCGCGCTCCGCCCGCCGGCAGCCGCCGCCCGCCGTGCTCGTCCTGGAGGACGGCCGGATCTTCCGCGGCCGGGCCTTCGGCGCCACCGGGAAGACCTTCGGTGAGGCGGTCTTCTCCACCGGCATGACCGGCTACCAGGAGACCCTCACCGACCCCTCCTACCACCGCCAGGTCGTGGTGATGACCGCCCCGCACGTCGGCAACACCGGCGTCAACGACGAGGACCCCGAGTCGGCCCGCATCTGGGTCGCCGGCTACGTCGTACGCGACCCCGCACGCGTACCGTCCAACTGGCGCTCCCGGCGCACCCTGGACGAGGAGCTGACCGCCCAGGGCGTCGTCGGGATCAGCGGCGTCGACACCCGCGCCCTCACCCGGCACCTGCGCGAGCGGGGCGCCATGCGGGTCGGCATCTTCTCCGACCACGCCATGCCCGACGAGGGCACCATGCTCGCCGAGGTCCGCCAGTCCGCCGAGATGGCCGGCGCCGACCTCGCCGCCGAGGTGGCCACCAAGGAGCCGTACGTGGTCCCCGCGCTCGGCGCCGACGGTGCGCCGCTGCCGGCGGGCACGGCGCGCTTCAAGGTCGCCGCCGTCGACCTCGGCATCAAGGGCATGACCCCGCACCGGATGGCCGAGCGGGGCATCGAGGTCCACGTGCTGCCCGCCACCGCGAGCGCCGAGGACGTCTTCGCCGTCGAGCCGGACGGGGTGTTCTTCTCCAACGGGCCCGGCGACCCGGCCACCGCCGACGGACCGGTCGCCGTCATGCAGGCCGTCCTGGAGCGCGGCATCCCGCTCTTCGGTATCTGCTTCGGCAACCAGATCCTCGGCCGCGCCCTCGGCTTCGGCACCTTCAAGCTCAAGTACGGGCACCGCGGCATCAACCAGCCCGTGCAGGACCGCACGACGGGCAAGGTCGAGGTCACCGCGCACAACCACGGGTTCGCCGTCGACGCCCCGCTGGACAAGGTCAGCGACACCCCCTACGGGCGCGCCGAGGTGACCCACGTCTGCCTGAACGACCAGGTCGTCGAGGGGCTCAGGCTGCTGGACCGGCCCGCGTTCAGCGTCCAGTACCACCCCGAGGCGGCCGCAGGACCGCACGACGCCGCGTACCTCTTCGACCGCTTCACCTCTTTGATGAACACCGCCCAGATGGAGGACCAGCGTGCCTAAGCGCACCGATATCCAGTCCGTCCTGGTCATCGGTTCCGGACCGATCGTCATCGGCCAGGCCGCCGAGTTCGACTACTCGGGCACCCAGGCGTGCCGCGTCCTGAAGGCCGAGGGCCTGAGGGTCATCCTGGTCAACTCCAACCCGGCGACGATCATGACCGACCCGGAGATCGCCGACGCGACCTACGTCGAGCCGATCACCCCCGACTTCGTCGAGAAGATCATCGCCAAGGAGCGCCCGGACGCGCTGCTGCCGACCCTGGGCGGCCAGACCGCCCTCAACACGGCGATCGCGCTGCACACCGCCGGCACCCTGGACGAGTACGGCGTCGAACTGATCGGCGCCAACGTCGTGGCCATCAACAAGGGCGAGGACCGCGACCAGTTCAAGGACGTCGTGGAGGCGGTCCGGCAGAAGATCGGGCACGGCGAGTCGGCCCGCTCGGTGATCTGCCACTCCATGGACGA
Organism: Streptomyces odontomachi; assembly: GCF_024435355.1. Taxonomy (GTDB): domain Bacteria; phylum Actinomycetota; class Actinomycetes; order Streptomycetales; family Streptomycetaceae; genus Streptomyces; species Streptomyces odontomachi. The sequence continues at coordinate 126,114 of NZ_JAMJWG010000022.1, read as the reverse complement.
CGTCCTGGCCGGCGTGGACCAGCTCGGCGGCTACCCCGTGGTCGTGCGCCCCTCGTTCACCATGGGCGGCGCGGGCTCCGGCTTCGCCCACGACGAGGAGGAACTGCGCCGCATCGCCGGCCAGGGCCTCACCCTGTCGCCGACCACCGAGGTGCTCCTGGAGGAGTCCATCCTCGGCTGGAAGGAGTACGAACTGGAGCTGATGCGCGACAAGCACGACAACGTCGTGGTCGTCTGCTCCATCGAGAACTTCGACCCGATGGGCGTGCACACCGGCGACTCGATCACCGTCGCCCCGGCGATGACGCTCACCGACCGCGAGTACCAGATCCTGCGGAACATCGGCATCGCCGTCATCCGCGAGGTGGGCGTGGACACCGGTGGCTGCAACATCCAGTTCGCGGTCAACCCGGTCGACGGACGGGTCATCGTCATCGAGATGAACCCGCGCGTCTCGCGCTCCTCCGCGCTGGCCTCCAAGGCCACCGGCTTCCCCATCGCCAAGATCGCCGCGAAGCTCGCCGTCGGCTACACCCTCGACGAGATCCCGAACGACATCACCGAGCAGACCCCCGCGTCCTTCGAGCCGACGCTGGACTACGTGGTCGTCAAGGCCCCGCGTTTCGCCTTCGAGAAGTTCCCGTCCGCCGACCCCGGCCTGACCACCACCATGAAGTCGGTCGGCGAGGCCATGGCCATCGGCCGCAACTTCACCGAGGCGCTGCAAAAGGCGCTGCGCTCGCTGGAGAAGACGGGCAGCCAGTTCACCTTCGTCGGCGACCCCGGCGAGAAGGGCGCGCTGCTCGAGGCGGCCCAGCGGCCCACCGACGGCCGCATCAACACCGTCATGCAGGCCATCCGCGCCGGCGCCAGCGCCGAGGAGGTCTTCTCGGCCACCAGCATCGACCCCTGGTTCGTCGACCAGCTGTTCCTCATCAAGGAGATCGCCGACGAGCTGGCCGCCGCATCCGAGCTCACCCCCGAGCTGCTCGCCGAAGCCAAGCGGCACGGCTTCTCGGACGCCCAGATCGCGGGCGTCCGCGGGCTGCGCGAGGACGTCGTGCGCGAGGTCCGGCACGCCCTCGGCATCCGCCCGGTCTACAAGACCGTCGACACCTGCGCCGCCGAGTTCGCCGCCCGCACCCCGTACTTCTACTCCAGCTACGACGAGGAGACCGAGGTCGCGCCACGCGAGCGGCCAGCGGTGATCATCCTGGGCTCGGGGCCCAACCGCATCGGCCAGGGCATCGAGTTCGACTACTCCTGCGTACACGCCTCGTTCGCGCTCAGCGCGGCCGGCTACGAGACCGTGATGGTCAACTGCAACCCGGAGACCGTCTCCACCGACTACGACACCTCCGACCGGCTCTACTTCGAGCCGCTGACCCTGGAGGACGTCCTGGAGATCGTGCACGCCGAGGCGCAGGCGGGCCCGATCGCCGGCGTCGTCGTGCAACTCGGCGGGCAGACCCCGCTCGGACTCGCCCAGGCGCTCAAGGACAACGGGGTGCCCGTGGTCGGCACCTCCCCGGAGGCCATCCACGCCGCCGAGGACCGCGGCGCCTTCGGCCGGGTGCTCGGCGAGGCCGGCCTGCCCGCCCCCAAGCACGGCACCGCCACCACCTTCGCCGAGGCCAAGGCCATCGCCGACGAGATCGGCTACCCGGTGCTGGTGCGCCCGTCGTACGTGCTCGGCGGCCGCGGCATGGAGATCGTCTACGACGAGACCCGGCTGGCCACCTACATCTCCGAGTCCACCGAGATCAGCCCCTCCCGGCCGGTCCTCGTCGACCGCTTCCTGGACGACGCCATCGAGATCGACGTGGACGCCCTCTACGACGGCACGGACCTGTACCTCGGCGGCGTCATGGAGCACATCGAGGAGGCCGGGATCCACTCCGGCGACTCCGCCTGCGCCCTGCCGCCGATCACGCTGGGCGGCTACGACATCAAGCGGCTGCGGGCCTCCACCGAGGCGATCGCCCGTGGCGTGGGCGTGCGCGGGCTGATCAACATCCAGTTCGCGCTGGCCGGTGACATCCTCTACGTCCTGGAGGCCAACCCGCGCGCCTCGCGCACCGTCCCCTTCACCTCGAAGGCGACCGCGGTGCCGCTGGCGAAGGCCGCCGCACGGATCTCGCTGGGCGCCACCATCGCCGAGCTGCGCGCCGAAGGCCTGCTCCCGGCAAGCGGCGACGGCGGCACCCTCCCGCTGGACGCACCGATCTCCGTCAAGGAGGCCGTGATGCCGTGGAGCCGGTTCCGGGACACCTCCGGACGCGGCGTGGACACCGTGCTCGGCCCCGAGATGCGCTCCACCGGCGAGGTCATGGGCATCGACTCGGTCTTCGGCACCGCCTACGCCAAGTCGCAGGCCGCCGCGTACGGGCCGCTGCCGACCAAGGGCCGCGCCTTCATCTCGGTGGCCAACCGCGACAAGCGCTCGATGATCTTCCCGGCCCGCGAGCTGGTCCAGCACGGCTTCGAGCTGCTGGCCACCTCCGGCACCGCGGAGGTCCTGCGGCGCAACGGCATCAGCGCCACCGTCGTGCGCAAGCACTCCGAGGGCTCGGGTCCGAACGGTGAGCCCACCATCGTCCAGCTCATCCACGAGGGCGAGATCGATCTCATCGTCAACACCCCGTACGGCACCGGCGGCCGGCTGGACGGCTACGACATCCGCACCGCGGCGGTGGCCCGCAGCGTGCCGTGCCTGACGACGGTGCAGGCACTGGCCGCCGCCGTGCAGGGCATCGACGCCCTGGGACACGGCGAGGTCGGTGTGCGCTCCCTCCAGGAACACGCCACCCACCTCACCGCGTCGCGCGCCTAGGCGCTGTCAAGGCCGTGGGGTGCGCCGGAGCGCGGCGCACCCCACGGCCGGACCACGCCCGCCCGCCCGGATCTCACCTCACGGACTTCGCATGTACCAGCTCCTCTTCCGCCTGCTCTTCCGCCGCATGGATCCCGAACGGGCGCACCGTCTGGCCTTCTCCTGGATCCGGACGGCGGCCGCCGTCCCCGGCCTGCGCCACCTGCTGGCCGCCGTGCTCGCACCCCGCCGTCCCGAGCTGCACACGGAGGCCTTCGGACGCCGGATGCCCGGACCGTTCGGGCTCGCCGCCGGCTTCGACAAGGACGCCACCGGCATCGACGGCCTGGCGATGCTCGGCTTCGACCACGTTGAGATCGGCACGGTCACCGGCGAAGCCCAGCCGGGCAACCCGCCGCCCCGGCTCTTCCGGCTGGTCCCCGACCGCGCCCTGATCAACCGCATGGGCTTCAACAACGATGGTTCCGCCGCCGTCGCCGCCCGGCTCGCGGCCCGCAGCGCCGTCTTCCCGGTCACCGTCGGCGTCAACATCGGCAAGACCAAGGTCGTCCCCGAGGACGAGGCGGAGCGCGACTACGTGACGTCCACCGAGCGCCTCGCCCGGTACGCGGACTACCTGGTCGTGAACGTCTCCTCGCCGAACACGCCCGGGTTGCGCTCCCTCCAGGCCACGGCCCGGCTGCGGCCCCTGCTCACGGCGGTGCGCGCCGCCGCCGACCGCAGCGTCCCCGACCGCCGCGTGCCCCTGCTGGTCAAGATCGCGCCGGATCTGGCCGACGAGGACGTCGACGCCGTCGCCGACCTCGCCCTGGAGCTGGGTCTGGACGGCATCATCGCCACCAACACCACCATCGCCCGCGACGGACTCGGCCTCGCCTCCGCGCCGGCGCTCGTCGAGCAGACCGGCGGCCTGTCGGGCGCCCCTCTCAAGGAGCGCTCCCTTGACGTGCTGCGCCGGCTCCACGGGCGCGTGGGCGGGCGGATCACGCTGGTCGGGGTGGGCGGCGTGGAGACCGCCGAAGACGCCTGGCAGCGCATCCTGGCCGGCGCCACGCTCGTGCAGGGCTACAGCGGCTTCATCTATCGCGGTCCCGGTTGGACGCGCGGCATCCACCGGGGCCTGGCCGCCCGGCTGCGCGCCTCTCCTTATGCCACGCTCGCCGAAGCGGTCGGCGCCGGCGCGCAGGGCGTCGCCGCCGCCCGGCCGGACGGCGACTCGGCCGGTCCCGGACGCACCGCGTGACGCCGCCCGCCCTGCCGCGCCATACGTTCGCCGCATCACCCCTGATGCATCCGCATGCCTGACTGTCGGACGGCTGTGCGATTGATCTCGTACGGCTGACGTAGCTCGACGTAGACCCTTGTGACCAATGTGACCCCAGTGGAGGAAGCCATGAGCTCGGAACCCTTCGGTGCACGGCTGCGTCGCGCCATGGACGAGCGCGGTCCGCTCTGCGTCGGTATCGACCCGCACGGCTCGCTGCTCGCCGACTGGGGGCTGGACGACGACGTCGCCGGCCTGGAGCGGTTCAGCCGCACCGTCGTCGAAGCGCTCGCCGACCGCGTCGCCGTGCTGAAGCCGCAGAGCGCGTTCTTCGAGCGGTTCGGCTCGCGTGGCATCGCGATCCTGGAACGGACCGTCAAGGACGCGCGCGCCGCCGGAGCGCTCGTGATCATGGACGCCAAGCGCGGCGACATCGGCTCCACCATGAGCGCCTACGCCGAGACCTTCCTGCACCCCGAGGCGCCCCTCTTTGCGGACGCTCTGACGGTCTCGCCCTACCTCGGCTACGGCTCCCTGCGTCCCGCCGTCGACCTGGCAAAAAAGGCCGGCAGCGGCCTCTTCGTGCTCGTCCTGACCTCGAATCCGGAAGGCGCCGAGGTGCAGCGGGCGGTACGGGAGGACGGGCGCAGCGTCGCGGCGACCCTGCTCACCCACCTGGCCGCCGAGAACGCCGACAGCGCACCACTCGGCTCCTTCGGGGCGGTCGTCGGTGCCACCCTCGGCAACCTCTCCTCCTACGACCTCGAGATCAACGGTCCACTGCTCGCCCCCGGCATCGGCGCCCAGGGCGCCACGCCCCGCGATCTTCCCGCGGTCTTCGGCGGCGCGCTCGGCAACGTCGTGCCGAGCGTGAGTCGGGGCGTGCTGCGCGCCGGGCCCGAGGTGGCCGCGCTGCGCGCGGCAGCGGACCGGTTCGCCGCCGAGGTACGGGCCGTCACACCCACCGACTGACGATTTCCCTGGTCGGATCGTCGGCGATTTGTCCCCGCCGAGCCGTGAAACCGGCATGATTTGCGCACAATGTCCGTCTCGATCCAAGGCTGACCAGGACTTTTCGTCTGTTCTCGCTGACTCAGACGGACTTGGCCGCTAGTCTCCGTCGAGTGGGGCTACCCCCACGCTCTCAAGGCAGTGGGGGAGTACGGGTACACGCGTTGCTCGTTGCTCCCCAGGTGTGGGGCGACTAGGTTCCTCACCGGTCCGTATCCGACAGTTCGACATCCGAGGTGACGTAGGCGTGGCTCTTCCGCCCCTTACCCCCGAACAGCGCGCAGCCGCGCTCGAAAAGGCCGCCGCGGCTCGCCGGGAGCGGGCCGAGGTCAAGAATCGACTCAAGCACTCCGGCGCCTCCCTTCACGAGGTCATCAAGCAGGGCCAGGAGAATGACGTCATCGGCAAGATGAAGGTCTCCGCCCTCCTGGAGTCCCTGCCGGGCGTGGGCAAGGTCCGCGCCAAGCAGATCATGGAGCGGCTCGGGATCTCCGAAAGCCGCCGGGTGCGCGGTCTCGGCTCCAACCAGATCGCGTCCCTGGAGCGGGAGTTCGGCGGCAACGCCGCCTGACGTTTCCCGGTCCGACCGCGACCCTGGATAATCGCTACATGTCTGCAACATCCCGGGGGACACCCCCCGTGCCCCCGGACGCACGTCCGCGGCTGACCGTGCTCTCCGGCCCCTCCGGGGTCGGCAAGAGCACGGTCGTCGCCCATTTGCGCAAGGCATACCCCGAGGTCTGGCTCTCGGTGTCCGCCACCACGCGCCGACCCCGCCCCGGCGAGCAGGACGGCGTCCAGTATTTCTTCGTCTCCGACGACGAGTTCGACAAGCTCATCGCCAACGGCGAGTTCCTCGAGTGGGCCGAATTCGCCGGCCACCGCTACGGCACCCCCCGGGGAGCCGTGCTGGAGCGGCTGGAGGCCGGGGAGCCGGTCCTGCTGGAGATCGACCTCCAGGGCGCGCGCCAGGTGCGGGAAACCATGTCGGACGCCCGGCTCGTCTTCCTCGCCCCGCCCTCCTGGGACGAACTGGTGCGCAGGCTCACCGGCCGCGGCACCGAGTCCCCGGACGTCGTCGAGCGCCGGCTGGCCGCGGCCAGGGTCGAGCTCGCCGCCGAGTCCGAGTTCGACGTCACCCTCGTCAACACCTCCGTCGAGGATGTGGCGCATGAGCTGCTAGCCTTGGTGGACGTTATGTGATCGATGCGCGGTGTCCAAGCCGACATCACGTGCCCGAACCACCTGCGGTGGCCGGCGGCGCTCACCGCCCCGGCGACCTGGTGACTTGCACGAGGGCATCGCCCGGTCATCTCCCATCGTTCGGAAGGCAGAGCGTGTCCTCTTCCACGACCGCGCCCGAGGGCATCATCAACCCCCCGATCGACGAGCTCCTCGAGGCCACCGACTCGAAGTACAGCCTGGTGATCTACGCGGCCAAGCGCGCTCGCCAGATCAACGCGTACTACTCGCAGCTCGGTGAGGGCCTCCTGGAGTACGTCGGTCCGCTCGTCGACACCCATGTCCACGAGAAGCCGCTCTCCATCGCCCTGCGCGAGATCAACGCGGGCCTGCTGACCTCCGAGGCCGTGGAGGGCTCGGGCCAGTAGTCCGGCGGACACCCGACCGCTGCGCCACCCCCGCCGCCAGGTCCGGCCTCCGGTCGGTTCCGGCGGGCGCCCCGGCACCTTTGGGGCGGCCAGGGGCAGGGGACCGTGCACCGGAGCCCACAGCTCAGGCCCGGCAGCGCCGCTGCCGGGCCCGTGGTGTGTCATGGGGAATGTCAGGAACAGCGGGGGCATTACGGGGAGTACGAAGGAGCCCCGGATGCGGGCCGAGTGCGGGGAGGCACGGTGGACAGGCCGAAGGTCGTACTGGGCGTCAGCGGCGGCATCGCCGCCTACAAGGCGTGCGAGCTGCTGCGCCGGCTGACCGAGTCGGGACACGACGTACGCGTCGTGCCGACCGAGTCGGCACTGCGCTTCGTCGGCGCCGCCACCTGGTCCGCCCTCTCCGGGCACCCGGTCGCCACCGACGTCTTCTCCGACGTCCACGAGGTCCCGCACGTGCGCATCGGCCAGTCCGCCGACCTGGTGGTCGTCGCCCCCGCCACCGCCGACCTGCTCGCCAAGGCCGCCCACGGCCTCGCCGACGACCTGCTGACCAACACCCTGCTCACCGCCCGCTGCCCCGTCGTCTTCGCGCCGGCGATGCACACCGAGATGTGGGAGCACCCGGCCACCCAGCAGAACGTCGCCACCCTGCGCAGCCGCGGAGCCCTCGTCGTGGAGCCCGCCGTCGGACGTCTCACCGGCGTCGACACCGGCAAGGGCCGCTTCCCCGACCCCGTCGAGATCTTCGACCTGTGTCGTCGCACCCTGGCGCGCGGCAGCCGACCGGCCGACCTCACCGGCCGGCATGTCGTGGTGAGCGCCGGCGGCACCCGGGAGCCGCTGGACCCGGTGCGCTTCCTGGGCAACCGTTCCTCCGGCAAGCAGGGCTACGCCCTCGCCGGCACCGCCGCGGCCCGTGGCGCCCGGGTCACCCTGCTGGCCGCCCACACGGACCTGCCCGACCCGGCCGGCGTCGACGTCGTGCACGTCGAGACCGCCGTCCAGCTGCGCGAAGCCGTGCTCAAGGCTGCTGCCGACGCCGACGCGGTGGTGATGGCGGCGGCCGTGGCCGACTTCCGGCCCGCCGCCTACGCCACCGGAAAGATCAAGAAGACGGAGGGGCGGGACCCCGAGCCCCTCACCCTGGTGCGCAACCCCGACATCCTCGCCGAGTTGTCCGCCGACCGGCCGCGCCCCGGCCAGGTCGTCGTGGGCTTCGCCGCCGAGACCGACGACGTCCTGGCGAACGGGCGCGCCAAACTCCGTCGCAAGGGCTGCGACCTGCTCGTCGTCAACGAGGTGGGGGAGCGCAAGACCTTCGGCGCGGAGGAGAACGAGGCCGTGGTGCTCTCCGCCGACGGTACCGAGACGCCGGTGCCGTACGGACCCAAGGAAGCCCTCGCCGACGTGGTGTGGGACCTGGTGGGCAACCGCTTCGGCGCCCTCGACGGCCTCGGCTGACCGGCATAACACGACCACACCGGTCCCGGCCGACCCCACCACCCCCAACTGGGGAAATTCGGCTACGCCGGATGAACCCGTATGAGGCCTCGGATGAAACGGAGTGCACTCACATGGCTCCGACGTGTCGTTTCCCCAGCGAAGTGGAACCGTCGTATTGTCGTGCGGATGCCTGGGCGCTCGCTCAAGTGGCGAGACACCCGGGCCAAGGACCATTCCGCCCGATAAACTGTTCGCGGATGGCGTTGGACCTCTCTGTCCGACCCGTCCACACATGATCAGCCAGCAGCCGCTGCAACCCCAGGGAGCGATGTGTCCCGCCGTCTCTTCACTTCGGAGTCCGTGACCGAGGGTCACCCCGACAAGATCGCCGACCAGATCAGCGACACCATCCTCGACGCACTTCTGCAGGATGACCCGGCATCCCGGGTCGCCGTTGAGACCCTCATCACCACCGGTCAGGTCCATGTGGCCGGCGAGGTCACGACCCAGGCGTATGTGCCCATCGCTCAACTGGTACGCGACAAGATCCTGGAGATCGGTTACGACTCCTCGAAGAAGGGCTTCGACGGCGCCTCCTGCGGCGTGTCGCTGTCCATCGGCTCCCAGTCCCCGGACATCGCCCAGGGTGTCGACACGGCCTACGAGGCCCGGGTCGAGGGCGCTGCCGCGGAGCTCGACGAGCTGGACCGGCAGGGCGCGGGCGACCAGGGCCTGATGTTCGGGTACGCGTGCGACGAGACGCCCGAGCTGATGCCGCTGCCCATCCGGTTGGCCCACCGGCTCTCCCTGCGGCTGTCCGACGTCCGCAAGAACGGCACCATCCCGTACCTGCGCCCGGACGGAAAGACCCAGGTCACCATCGAGTACGACGGCGACAAGGCGGTCCGTCTCGACACCGTCGTGGTCTCCTCGCAGCACGCCAGCGACATCGACCTGGAGTCGCTGCTCACCCCCGATGTCCGCGAATTCGTCGTGGAGCCCGAGCTGCGTGCCCTGGTGGACGAGGGCATCAAACTCGACACCGACGGCTACCGCCTGCTGGTGAACCCGACCGGCCGCTTCGAGATCGGCGGCCCCATGGGTGACGCCGGTCTCACCGGCCGCAAGATCATCATCGACACCTACGGCGGCATGGCCCGCCACGGCGGCGGCGCCTTCTCCGGCAAGGACCCCTCCAAGGTCGACCGCTCCGCCGCCTACGCCATGCGCTGGGTCGCGAAGAACGTCGTAGCCGCCGGCCTCGCCACCCGCTGCGAGGTCCAGGTCGCCTACGCCATCGGCAAGGCCGAGCCGGTCGGTCTCTTCGTCGAGACCTTCGGCACGAACGCCGTGGACCCCGAGAAGATCGAGGCCGCCATCGGCGAGGTCTTCGACCTCCGCCCCGCAGCGATCATCCGCGACCTCGACCTGCTCCGTCCGATCTACGCCAAGACCGCTTCGTACGGCCACTTCGGTCGCGAGCTTCCCGAGTTCACCTGGGAGCGCACGGACCGCGTGGACGCCCTGCGGGCCGCCGCCGGGCTGTAGGCCTCCGGCGACCGAACGGGTCCCCCACTCCAAGATGAAGATCCGGTAGTCCACCTCGGACTGCCGGATCTTCGTTTCTGTTCGGGTGGCCGTCCTCGTGTTCGTCCGCGACCTTGTTGCGCCCTGATGGTGTCGGTGCTCGGTGGTAGGAATGCAGGTGTGAGCGGTGCGGACGGACAGGGGGGCGGTGGCGACGCAGGGCAGGTGCCGCCGGAGCAGCTGGCCCTGATCCGGGAGAGCGTGCGCAAGGCCGAAGTGCCACGGGCCAAGCCACGGACCTGGCGGGGCGCCGAGCTGGCCGACCAGCTGCCGGTGGCACGGGTCGTGGTCGACAAGGGCGTGCTGCACCTCGACCGGTACTTCGACTACGCGGTGCCCAAGGAACTCGCCGAGCAGGCGCAGCCAGGGGTGCGGGTACGTGTGCGCTTCGGCGCGGGGCGGCACCGGGTGCGCGGCGGGCGCCGGGAAGGCGGCGGGCTCGTCGACGGATTCCTCGTCGAGCGGGTGGCCGAGTCCGACTACCAGGGGCCGCTGGCCGCGCTCGCCCAGGTCGTGTCGCCGGAGCCGGTGCTCGGCCCGGAACTGCTGGGGCTCGCGCGGGCCGTCGCCGACCGTTATGCGGGGAGTCTCGCTGACGTGCTCCAGCTGGCCGTTCCGCCGCGCAGCGCCCGCGCGGAGTCCCGCCCCTCGCCCGAGCCGCTACCACCGCCCGCAGCGCCCGAGCCGGGCCCCTGGGCGTCCTACCGGCACGGCCCGGCCTTCTTGGACGCGCTCGCGACCGGGGGCGCCCCACGAGCCGTCTGGAACGCCCTGCCGGGCCCGCACTGGGCCGACGCCCTCGCGCGTGCCGTGGCCGCGACGCTCGCCTCGGGGCGGGGCGCCCTGGTGGTGGTCCCGGACGGGCGCGCCGTGGCCCGGGTGGACGCCGCCCTGACCGCGCTGATCGGCACGGGGCGGCATGCGGTGCTGGCCGCCGAGGCGGGCCCCGAGCGGCGCTACGGCGAGTGGCTCGCGGTGCGGCGGGGGTCCGTGCGCGCCGTGGTGGGGACCCGCGCCGCCATGTTCGCGCCGGTCAGGGCCTTGGGCCTGGTCGTCATCTGGGACGACGGCGACGACAGCCACAGCGAGCTGCACGCCCCCCAGCCGCATGCCCGCGAGGTGCTGCTGACCCGCGCGGCACAGCACGGCTGCGGGTTCCTGCTGGGCGCCTGGGGATGCACGGTGGAGGCCGCCCAGCTGGTGGCGAGCGGCTGGGCCAGGCCGTTGGTGGCCGACCGGGAGCGCGCCCGCCGCGCCGCGCCGCTGGTGCGCACCGTCCAGGACACCGACCTCGCCCGCGACGAGGCGGCCCGGGTGGCCCGGCTGCCCACCCTCGCCTGGCAGGTCGCCCGGGACGGTCTGACCCGGGGCCCGGTGCTGGTGCAGGTGCCCCGACGGGGGTACGTGCCGCGACTGGCCTGCGAGCGCTGCCGCACACCGGCCCGCTGCGTGCACTGTGCGGGTCCGCTGGAGGCGCAGCAGGGAAGTGGCCCCACGGGCGCGGGCGGGGGCGGTGGTGTCCCGCAGGCGGGGGCGCTGCGGTGCGGCTGGTGTGGGCGGGCTGAAGGTGCCTGGCACTGCCAGGAGTGTGGCGCGGTCCGGTTGCGCGCGCAGGTCGTCGGCGCGCGGCGCACGGCTGAGGAGCTGGGGCGGGCGTTTCCGACGGTGCCGGTGCGCACGTCGGGGCGTGAGCAGGTGCTGGACACGGTGCCCGACACGCCCGCGCTGGTCGTCAGCACCCCGGGTGCGGAGCCTGTCGCCGACGGCGGGTATGCGGCGGCGCTGCTGCTGGACGGCTGGGCCATGCTGGGCCGCCCCGACCTGCGGGCGGGCGAGGACGCGCTGCGCCGTTGGATCGCGGCCGGCGCGCTGGTGCGCGGCCAGGAGGCGGACGGCACGCTCGTGATCGTTGCCGAGGCCACCGCGGCCCCGGTGCAGGCGCTGGTGCGCTGGGACCCGGTCGGCTACGCGGTACGGGAGCGTGCGGAGCGCGCGGAGCTGGGTTTTCCGCCGGTGTCCCGGATGGCGTCGGTGACGGGCCCGATGGCGGCGGTGTCGGCGTTCCTCGCCGAGGTGGAGCTGCCGGCGGAGGCGGAGGTCCTCGGCCCGGTCCTGCTGCCGCCGACCGAACCGGGCCGGCCGCGCCGCACCGGCGCCCCGCCGCCGGGGGAGCAGTGGGAGCGTGCCCTGGTCCGGGTGCCGCAGGGCAGGGGTGCCGCACTGGCCGCCGCCCTGAAGTCGGCCCAGGTGGCCCGGCTGACGAAGACGGCCCGCACGGCGGCGGACACGGTACGGATCCGTGTTGATCCGCCGGACATCGGCTGAGGCGCCGGGTCGGCGTGCTCCTGCCAGGAGGTGCCGGGGTTCACGTCCACCGCCCGGCAAGCCGAGGAGCGCGCGGCGGCCGGCACCGGGAAGGAGCGGAGCGTTGGCGATCCGCGTTCACCCGCTCACCCGCTCACCGGGCCGGCATCCGTCACCGACCGCCTGACCATCCGGCCGACTGCCCGACTGCCCGACTGCCCGACTGCCCGACTGCCCGACTGCCCGACTGCCCGACTGCCCGACGGTCGACCACTTGGCTGGCTGGCCCGCCCGATCAGCCGTTTCGCGGGCCGGGGAAGACGCCGGGTCGGGCCTCGTCGCGCGTTCCGGGGTTGCCGGTGCCCGGGGTGCCCGTTCCGGGACCGCTGGGGCCGGGGAGGCCGGGCGGCCGGGTGCGGGCCGCGGGAACGGCCGGCAGACCGCTGCCCACGGGGAGCGGATGAGTGGCCGAGCCCGGGGTCTGGGTGCCGCGCTCGGCCTCGGCGGCGGCCTGGGCGGCCGTGGCCCTGCGGGCGCCGTAGCGGCGGTGCACGGCCTGCTTCGTCACCCCCAGCGCCGATCCGACCGCGTCCCACGAGAAACCGAGCGAGCGGTCGAAGTCCACGGCGGCCGTGACCAGGGTCTCGACGCTGTCCCGCAGCTCCTGGGCGAGCCGGACGGTGGGGGCGGGGGCTCGTCCGTAGACGACGAATCCGGTGGCGGGACCCGAACGCCGTGGACGGTAGACGTTGCCCAACTGGGCGGTGAGCGTGCGCAGGGCGTCCACCTGGCGGCGCACCCGCTCGATGTCCCGCACCAGCAGATGAAGGCTGGCCCGGGCCTGGGCGTCGTGAGTTGCGTGGTCGGCCATGAACAAGCCTCTCAAAGCAGGCGTGGAAAAACGTGGGGCTAGGAGCAGGGCCGCCGGACGGCTCGCGGTCAACTCCGTCTTGACCAACGCGCCACCGCGTGAGTGGTCACGCTGTCGGCGCAAGACAGTGCGGTTCGGCTGGTCGGACCGACACGACCGGGTCGGCGGACCGGTGCGTCTCGCGGGCCGGACGTCCGCGGCCCGCGCGCAGGGGTGCGGCGTGCCGAGACGCCCAAGTTCCCGCAGGACGGCGCCCTCTAGACTGGTGCGCTGCTTCGGTGCTTCCCATCCGACCGACGCCCGCCCACGATCCCCGCCCGAGAGGCGACAGCCACTGATGAAGCTCGTCTTCGCCGGCACCCCCGAGGTCGCCGTTCCCGCTCTGGACGCCCTGATCGCTTCGGAACTGCACGAGGTGGCGGCGGTCGTCACCCGTCCCGACGCGCCCGCGGGGCGTGGCCGGAGGCTGGTGCCCAGCCCCGTCGCCGAGCGTGCCGAAGAGGCCGGGATCGAGGTGCTGAAGCCGCACAGGCCGCGTGACGAGGACTTCCTGGCGCGGCTGCGGGAGATCGGGCCGGACTGCTGCCCGGTCGTCGCCTACGGCGCCCTCCTGCCGCGGGTCGCGCTGGACGTTCCCGTGCACGGCTGGGTCAATCTGCACTTCTCGCTGCTGCCCGCGTGGCGTGGCGCGGCACCCGTGCAGCACGCCGTCATGGCGGGCGACGACATCACCGGCGCGGCCACCTTCCTCATCGAGGAGGGCCTGGACTCCGGCCCGGTGTACGGCACCATCACCGAGCAGGTGAGGCCCACCGACACCAGCGGCGACCTGCTCACCCGGCTCTCGCTGGCCGGCGCCGGGCTGTTGGTGGCCACCATGGACGGCATCGAGGACGGCAGCCTGAAGCCGCTGCCCCAGCCCGGTGAGGGCATCAGCCTCGCACCGAAGGTCACCGTCGAGGACGCCCGGGTGGACTTCGACGCACCGGCACTGCGGGTGGACCGGGTGGTGCGCGGGTGCACGCCGGCGCCCGGCGCGTGGACCGTCTTCCGCGGCGAGCGGCTCAAGCTGGTGCAGGTCACCCCGGCACCGGACCGTACCGACCTCGCTCCGGGGGAGCTGGCGCCCGGCAAACAACACGTGTACGCGGGCACCGGCTCGCACGCGGTGGAACTGCTGTGGGTGCAGGCGCAGGGCAAGAAGCCGATGCGCGGTGCCGACTGGGCCCGCGGGGTGCGCATCGCCCCCGGCGAGCGGCTCGGCACCGGCGACGTAGGCTGAACGCGGCCACCGGGAGAACGCAGCCACCGGCCGCTCGCCCGCGCTCCCCCCACTGCCCGAGGGGCCCACTGCCGTGAAGGGCATGGGTGGCACCCCGTGACGGCCGTGGGCGGCACCCGGAGCACCCCAAGCCGCACAAGCAGAGCACCCCGAGCAGCACCCCAAGCAGCGGAGCACCTTTGAACGACCAGCCACGCCGGCGCCCCCACACCGCGCGCCCGTCCTCGAAGCCGTACCGCCGTCCGAAGAAGGACCCCGTACGGATCCTCGCCTTCGAGGCGCTGCGGGCCGTCGACGAGCGGGACGCGTACGCGAACCTCGTGCTGCCCCCGCTGCTGCGCAGGGCGCGCGAGAAGGGCGATCTGGACGGGCGGGACGCGGCCCTCGCCACCGAACTGGTCTACGGCACGCTGCGCCGGCAGGGCACCTACGACGCGATCATCGCGGACTGCATCGACCGGCCGCTGCGCGAGGTCGACCCGCCGGTGCTCGACGTCCTCTCGCTCGGCGTCCACCAGCTGCTCAGCACCCGCATCCCCACCCATGCCGCGGTCTCCGCCTCCGTGGAGCTGGCACGCGTGGTGCTCGGCGACGGGCGCGCCAAGTTCGTCAACGCCGTGCTGCGCAAGGTCGCCCAGGACGACCTGGCGGGCTGGCTCCAGCGGGTGGCGCCCCCGTACGAGGACGATCCCGAGGAGCACCTCGCGGTCGTGCACGCCCACCCCCGGTGGGTGGTCTCGGCCCTGTGGGACGCGCTCGGTGGCCCTCGTGCGGGCATCGAGGAACTCCTCGAAGCCGACAACGAACGGCCCGAGGTGACGCTCGTCGCCCGCCCCGGGCGGGCCACCACGCAGGAACTGCTGGCACCCGACGAGCAGGCGGCGCAGCCGGGCCGCTGGTCGCCGTACGCCGTCCGGCTCACCGAAGGCGGCGATCCGGGCGCGCTGGACGCGGTCCGTGAGGGGCGCGCCGGCGTCCAGGACGAGGGCAGCCAGCTGGTGGCGCTGGCCCTGGCGGCGGCGCCGCTGGAAGGACCTGACCGGCGCTGGCTGGACGGTTGCGCGGGCCCCGGCGGCAAGGCCGGCCTGCTCGCGGCGCTGGCCGCGGAACGCGGTGCCGCCCTGGTCGCCGCCGAGCGGCAGCCGCACCGCGCCGGCCTGGTGGCACGGGCGCTGGCCGGCAACCCCGGCCCGTACCAGGTGGTCACCGCCGACACCACCCGCCCGCCGTGGCAGCCCGGCACGTTCGACCGCGTGCTGGTGGACGTGCCGTGCTCGGGCCTCGGCGCGCTGCGCCGCCGACCCGAGGCCCGCTGGCGCCGCCGCCCAGCGGACCTGGAGAGCTTCGCCCCCCTCCAGCGCGCCCTGCTGCGTACCGCACTGACGTCCGTACGCATCGGGGGCGTCGTCGCCTACGCGACCTGCTCACCCCACCTGGCCGAGACCCGGGCCGTGGTCGACGACGTCCTCAGGCACCACGCCACCGCCGAGCCCATCGACGCCCGCCCCTTCCTGCCCGAAGTCCCCTCCCTGGGCAACGGCCCCGACATCCAACTCTGGCCCCACCTCCACGGCACCGACGCGATGTACCTGTCCCTCCTACGCCGCACGTCCTAACCCCCGCCCCCGCCGCCCCGGCAGCGCGGTTGCGTCCGAAGGACGCGGTGGTGGTGGGGGGCGCGGGGAACTGCGCGACAAGCCACGACGGGTCCGTGGTCGTGGGCCACTGTCCTCAGGGGCTGCCTCGGCCGTGTCCACCCACCGGCAGGTGGTGGCGTGGCCCGCGCCGGCACGGGGTGGTTGCGTCCGAAGGACGCGGTGGTGGTGGGGGGTGCGGGGAACTGCGCGACAAGCCACGACGGGTCCGTGGTCGTGGGCCACTGTCCTCAGGGGCTGCCTCGGCCGTGTCCACCCACCGGCAGGTGGTGGCGTGGCCCGCGCCGGCACGGGGTGGTTGCGTCCGAAGGACGCGGTGGTGGTGGGGGGTGCGGGGAACTGCGCGACAAGCCACGACGGGTCCGTGGTCGTGGGCCACCGTCCTAAGGCGGCTGCCCCGGTCATGCCCCCCACCGGCAGGTGGTGGCGTGGCCCGCGCCGGCACGGGGTGGTTGCGTCCGAAGGACACGGTGGTGGGGGGCGCGGGGAACTGCGCGACAAGCCACGACGAGTCCGTTGCCGTGGGCCACCGTCCTCAGGGGGCTGCCCCAATCATGCCCCCACCGGCAGGTGGCGACCGCGCCCGCCCAGCCACGCCCCACCCGACGGCCGCACCCCGAGCCAGCAGCCCCGACGCCAGCCCGGCCCCCCCCAGCCGGGACCGCCGCCAAGCAGGCGGTCACGGCATGGCAGGCTTGAGCCATGGACGCCCCGCAGATCAACCCCAGCATTCTGTCCGCCGACTTCGCGCGCCTCGCCGACGAGGCGCGCGCCGTGCAGGGTGCCGACTGGCTTCACGTCGACGTGATGGACAACCATTTCGTGCCCAACCTGACCCTGGGCGTCCCCATCGTGGAATCGCTGGCCCGGGCCACGGACACCCCCCTCGACTGCCACCTGATGATCGAGGACGCCGACCGCTGGGCGCCGCAGTACGTCGAGGCGGGCGCATCCTCCGTCACCTTCCACGTGGAGGCGGCCGCCGCGCCCGTGCGCCTGGCGCGCGAGATCCGTGCCAAGGGCGCACGCGCCGCCATGGCGCTCAAGCCCGCCACACCCGTCGAGCCGTACGAGGACCTGTTCCCGGAGCTCGACATGCTGCTGATCATGACGGTGGAGCCGGGCTTCGGTGGCCAGGCCTTCCTGGACATCATGTTGCCGAAGATCCGCCGCGCCCGTCAGCTGATCGGCAAGCACGGGCTCGACCTGTGGCTCCAGGTGGACGGTGGTGTCTCGGCGAGCACCATTGAGCGGTGTGCGGAGGCCGGCGCCGACGTCTTCGTCGCAGGCTCTGCCGTCTACGGCGCGCAGGATCCGGCGGACGCGGTGCGGGCGCTGCGCGACCAGGCCGCCGGTGCGATGTCCACGGCATCCTGGGCATGTGGCCACTGAAGCGTACGGTGCGCACCGCGCACCGTGACGCGGCCACCTGGACAAGGGAACGTGAACGCCACACGTCAAGGCTGATCGACTGCTGCGGATCTGGAAGGATGAACGGCGAATCCAGGGTGTGAAGACGTTGAGAGCAGTTGTCAGCAGTAAGGAGATCGCCGTGTCCGGCATGTCGGCAGGGCGGCCGGCTCTGCGGATGGGACCCGCGGAGCTGGTACAGGCGGCGGCCATGGCCCGCCGTTTCTATCTCGAGGGCAAATCCAAGATCCAGATCGCCGAGGAGTTCGGTGTGAGCCGCTTCAAGGTGGCGCGGGTCCTGGAGACCGCTCTCGAGCGTGATCTCGTACGGATCGAGATCAGGGTGCCCGCGGAACTCGACGCGGAGCGCTCCGACGCGCTGCGCGCCCGCTACGGCCTGCGGCACGCCGTGGTCGTCGAGTCCCCGGCGGAAGCCGACGAGTCGCCCGACCCGGAGAACCTGGGCGAGGTCGCCGCCGACCTGATGGTGGAGCTGGTCACCGAGGGCGATGTGCTGGGCCTGGCCTGGGGCAGGTCGACCATTCACATGGCCGCGGCGCTGGACCGGCTGCCGCCGTGCACCGTCGTGCAGCTCACCGGGGTCTACGACGCGGGGACCGCGGAGCGCGGCTCCGTGGAGGCCGTGCGCCGTGCCGCGCAGGTCTCCGGCGGCGAGGCCCACCCCATCTACGCGCCGATGCTGCTGCCCGACTCGGCCACCGCCGACGCGCTGCGGCACCAGACGGGCATCGCCCGCGCCTTCGAGTACTTCGACAAGGTGACCGTCGCCTGCGTGTCGATCGGTTCCTGGGAGGCCGGCATCTCGACCGTGCACGACATGCTCAGCGAGGAGGAGCGCGCCCACTACGCCTCACTCGGGGTCGCGGCGGAGATGTCGGCCCACCTCTTCGACGCCCAGGGCCGCCGGGTCGGCCGGGACCTGGGTGAGCGGTGCATCACGGTGGAGGCGGACCGGCTGCGGCGCATCCCCGAAGTGGTCGCCATCGCGGGCGGCCACCGCAAGGGTGCCGCCATCGACGCGGTGCTCCGCTCCGGCCTGGTCACCAGCCTCGTCACGGACACCACGGCGGCGGACTATCTGATGACCACCGGCGAGGTGCCGCAGCCCGCGCTGGACCGCACGGACCCGGACAGCGACGCCGCCTGACCCCGCACACCCCGGGCGGTACATCACGCCGCCTCGGGGTGGGCAGGTGCCGACAGCCAGCCAGCCAGCCACGGACGACGGACGAGGCTGTCACGACACCGACACCGACACCGACGACGGACGACGGACGACGGACGAGATGATGCACAGATGACCGACGTGGCGTTCACCCCGGTTCTCGAGGCGGTCCGGGCCACCGGCTGGACCAGTACCGTTCTGGACCTCGACGCGGTCACCGGCAAGGCCGCCTTCCTGGACCGGTGTGCCCGCGCCCTGGAACTACCCGACTGGTTCGGGCACAACTGGGACGCCCTCGCCGACTGCCTGCGGGACCTGTCCTGGCTCCCCGTGGCACGCGGACGGCTCCTGCTGGTCTCCGGCTGGCAGGCGTACGCCGCGGCACGGCCCGACGAGTGGGCCACCGCCCAGCAGGTGTTCGCGGAGGCGGAGGCCTACTGGAACGGGCGTGCCGAGGGGTTCGCGGTGCTGCTCACGGTGGCGGGCGGGCCCGCTTAGAGCTCGCCGCTGCTCCCGGCCGGGCCGCGGCCACGGCGGGTGCCGGTGGCCACGACCCGGGTCGGACGAGACATGTGGTGCACGGTGCGGTTCCGAGCGTCTCCCGTCAGGGGTTCTGCGTGATCAGGTGCGCCTTGAAGCCCTCGCCGTAGCTCGACGTCGGGGTGCCGCTCCAGTCGTCGATGAGCACGTTGCCGCCACTGCACCCCCACGGGTTCCAGGTCCAGGCGGTGTAGCCGACCCCGTTGGTGTCCGCCCAGTCCGTCACCTTGTCGATGTAGTCGTGGGCGCAGCTGTCCTGGCCGATCTCACCGGCCTGCACCGGCACCTGCGCCCCGACCGTGCCGATGGTGCTGTCCCAGCACGAGGCGGTCACACAGGCGTTGAAGTTGTACGAGTGCCAGGAGGCCATCACGTTGCCGGCGGGGTCGTCGGGCTGGTAGGCCAGCCACTGGCTGAGGTCGTTGGTCCAGGTCAGACCGCCCACCATGATCACGTTGGTGGCGCCGGTGGCGCGTACCGTGTCGACCAGGGTCTGCATGCCGGCCACCTGGTAGTCGATGCCGGTGCACGTGCCGCCGTCCCGCAGGCAGGTCCATGCCTCGGTGGCATCGGCCCAGTTGTTGGCCGCGTCCGGGTACGGCTCGTTGAACAGGTCGAAGACGACCGCGTCGTTCCCCCGGAACATGCCAGCCACCTGGGACCAGAAGTCCGGCGTGTACTGCATGTCCGGCATCGGCTTCTGGCAGGTGGCCTTGACGTCCGAACAGCCCGCGCCGTTGCCGGTGTACTGGCCGTAGGTCCAGTGCAGATCGAGGATGACGTTCATGCCGTTGGACACCAGCAGGTCCACGTAGTCGTGGACCGCCTGCTGGTAGGCCGTGCCGCTGGTGTCGGACGACGGGGCGTCCGAGGTGCCCAGCCAGCACTCCTCGTTCAACGGAATCCGGACCGTGTTGATGTGCCAGGGCTTCATCGCCTCGACGGCGGCCTGGTCCACCGGTCCGTCGAAGATCTCCTTGCCCTGCATGCAGCCGAACTCGCCACCGGACCGGTTAACTCCCAGCAGGCGGGTGGTGGCGTTCGCCGAGGTGACCAGATGGTTGCCCGACACCTTCAGCGCGGGCGCAGCGGTGACGGCCTCGGCCCGCTGGGACGCCGCCCCGGACAGCGGCGAACCGGCCGCCGTGGCCGGTAGTGCCGCCCCGATCGCCCAGCTCAGCAGCAGTACTCCGACGGTGCTCAAGGCCGTTAAGGCCTTTCGATGATTCATCGCGTCTCCATCGCGTTGACTCGTGATCATGGGCCCGCCCCGGGATGTACTGGCGGGCACAGTGCCGGACTTAACCGTTTAAGTCAAGGGGTCGCGTCATCGGGGTGGAGAGGTGGTTCGGATCGGCGGGAAGGTGGTGGGGGCGGCGGGGCGGTGCCGAGCGCCCCCGATCCGGGGGTTGCCGGCGGCCTGGAGCGGTGAAATTTCCCGGGACTGGTGATTCGCCCGGACCTTCATGTTCGGGTAATGTCTTGATGTAAGGCAGGTTTTCTGCCCCGACACCGGCAGGAGAGCCCCCGTACCTCAGAAGGACCAGGGAACACGGGGGCTTCTTTCTGTGTCCTTGCGGGATGACCTGCGCCGTTTCGCTTGAAAAATGTGAGACTTATGCATTTCCTGGAGCCCGGCACCGGTCGCTACGTATCGTCGCCTCCGGTTTCCTACGACCTGACGTACGACGACGTCTTCATGGTGCCCGGCCGCTCCGCCGTCGCCTCGCGCCAGGACGTGGACCTGGCGGCGCCGGATGGCACCGGCACCACGATTCCGCTGGTCGTCGCCAATATGACCGCGGTCGCCGGCCGCCGGATGGCCGAGACGGTGGCCCGTCGCGGCGGTCTCGTCGTCATCCCGCAGGACATCCCGATCGAGGTGGTCGCCGATGTCACCGCCTGGATCAAGCAGCGCCACCACGTGCTGGACACCCCCATCGTGCTGGCCCCGACCCAGACCGTCGCCGACGCCCTGGCCCTGCTGTCCAAGCGCTCCCACAACGCGGGCGTCGTCGTCGACGAGGACCACCGCCCGCTCGGCGTGGTCACCGACGCCGACCTGAGCGGCGTCGACCGTTTCACCCAGCTGTCCGAAGTGATGTCCCGGGACCTGCTGTTGGTGGAGGCCGACGTCGACCCCCGTGCGGCCTTCAACCGGCTGGACGCGGCCAACCGCCGCTACGCGCCCGCCGTCGACGTGGACGGCCGGCTCGTCGGCATCCTCACCCGCAAGGGCGCCCTGCGTGCCACGCTCTACACGCCCGCCACCGACGCCGGTGGCGCGCTGCGCATCGCCGCGGCCGTCGGGATCAACGGCGATGTCGCGGGCAAGGCCAAGCAACTCCTGGACGCCGGTATCGACACCCTCGTGGTGGACACCGCCCACGGCCACCAGGAGTCGATGCTCGGTGCGCTGCGGGCGGTGCGCGCACTCGACCCGCAGGTGCCCGTCGTCGCGGGTAACGTGGTCGCCGCGGCCGGTGTCCGCGATCTCATCGAGGCCGGTGCGGACATCGTCAAGGTGGGCGTCGGCCCCGGCGCCATGTGCACCACGCGCATGATGACCGGGGTGGGCCGGCCGCAGTTCTCCGCCGTGCTGGAGTGTGCGGCCGAGGCCGCGAAGTACGGCAAGCACGTCTGGGCCGACGGCGGGGTGCGGCACCCGCGCGACGTCGCCATGGCGCTCGCCGCCGGAGCCTCGAACGTCATGATCGGCTCGTGGTTCGCCGGCACCCTCGAATCGCCCGGAGACCTCCAGCAGGACCCCAACGGTCGGCTGTACAAGGAGTCCTTCGGCATGGCGTCGGCACGTGCGGTGCGCAACCGCACGGCGGAGGAGTCGGCGTACGACCGCGCCCGCAAGGGCCTGTTCGAGGAGGGCATCTCCACCTCCCGGATGTACCTGGACCCCGAACGCCCCGGCGTGGAGGACCTGATCGACTCGATCATCGCGGGCGTCCGCTCGGCCTGCACCTACGCCGGGGCCGCGTCCCTGGCGGACTTCGCCGAGAAGGCCGTCGTGGGCATCCAGAGCGCCGCCGGCTATGCGGAGGGCCAGCCGCTGCACGCCAGCTGGACCTGACCGTGCGGCGACCGGCGTTGCCCGTCTGGGACAGTGCCTAGAGCGACACCGGTCGCCCACCGCGGCCTTGCAGGCGGATCGAGGCAAGCGTGCCGCAGACCAGCGCCGTCGCAAGGAGCGTGCCGCAGGCGGACGCCACGGTGTGCGGCTCACCGGCGAGGGCGGCGTGCAGCCCTTGCGCGGCCCAGTAGCCGGGGGAGAGCGGTGCGACGCCCGCGATCCAGTGCGGCAGGTCGCCGAGCGGGACCAGCGCGCCGCCGAGGCTGCTGAGCAGCATGCCGCCGATGTCGTACGCCGCCGACAGCGCACCCATGCTGCGGGCCAGCACGCCGAGCAGCGCGCCGAGGCTGAGCAGGGTGCAGCTCCAGCTGAGCAGGACGCCCAGCAGCATCAGCGGATGGTGGACGCCGAGTCCGAAGGCGCACACCCCGAAGCCGAGGACGAGAAGCTGCTGGACGAGCAGCACGGCGAAGACGGGAACGGCCTTGCCGGCGAGCAGCTCCGCAGGCCGGACGGGCGTGGCGCGCAGCCGGTCCCAGGTCCGCCCAAGCCGCTCGCTGAGGATGGCGTTGCCCGAGATGCTGAGCGCGAGCAGCGAGAAGGTGACCAGCGTGCCGACGACCGCCTGCTCCGTGCCCGCCGCACGGCCCTGTGCGGTCAGGTAGAGCGGGCGCAGCAAGGTCAGGAAGACCAGCGGCAGGACCATCCGGCTCAGCAGCGGACCGGGTTCGCGCCGCATCAGCAGCAGCGTGTGGCGTACGACGGCGCTCGTCCGTGCCGCGGAGTCATGCGACCACACCACCGGCCGTCACCTCCTCTTCGTTGGCCGTGGCCGCCAGGGAGCGGTAGAGGTCGTCCAGGCCGGGGCGGTGCACGTCGACGGAGACGGGGGTGCGGCCGGCGGCGATCAGGGCGGCCAGGTCGGCGCCGGGATCCCTCGTCGACACCCGCAGCTCGCCCTCGGCCGGGTCGGCGAAGACGACCCTCAGCTCGCCGGGCAGGTGGTGGGTGAGCTCCTGCTGGGTACCGCGCGCGATGATCCGTCCGGCGTGTGCCAGCGCCAACGTGGCATCGAGATCGACCAGTTCCGGCAGGTAGTGCGTGGTGTAGAGGACCGCGGTGCCGGACGCTGCGCGGGCCTTGACGGCCGCCAGCAGGGCCGAGCGGGTCTCCGGGTCGGCGCCGGCGGTCGGCTCGTCCAACAGCAGCAACGGCGGTGACCCCACCATGGCGGTGGCCGCCTGCACCCGGCGGCGCTGCCCACCGGACAGCACGCCCACCGGCCGGTCCGCAAGCCCGGACAGCCGGAGCTCGTCCAGGACCCGGGTGATCTCCTGCTCCCGACGCCGCCCGCGCAGCCCGGCGAGCCGGGCGAACAGCCGTACGTTCTCCCGCACGGTGACGCCGTGGTACAGCGCCACCTCCTGCGGGGCCAGACCGAGGAGGCGCCGCGCGGCGTGCGGGGTGCGCAGCGCGTCGTGCCCGCCGACGGACACCCGGCCCGCGTCGGGGCGTACGAGACCACTGACGGTCTCGACGAAGGTGGTCTTGCCGGCGCCGTTGTGGCCGATCAGGCCGACGATCTCACCGGGGGCGACCTCCAGGTCGAAGCCGTCCAGCGCGACATGTCGGCCGTAGCGCTTCACCAGACCCGCTGTGTTGAGCATCCCGCCTCCCTGCGGAAATCGTGAGGCAGCCGCACGGCGCTCGCACGCCGCGGCTCGCGCCCCGGCCACGTGGCCAGGAGAGCCCGTCCACCCGGCCGCACGCAACGCCTCCCTTGTCTACGCCGTATACGTCTACACTGTAGACGCATGGGTGGCAGACGGGAAGAGATCCTGGACGCGGCGCTGGCGATCGCGGACGAGCGTGGCCTGGACGCGGTCTCGATGCGTGCGGTGGCCGAGCGCGTCGGGGTGACACCGATGGCGCTTTATCGACATGTGAACGACAAGGCCGCACTGCTGGACGGCCTGGTCGGGCGGCTGCTGGCCACCCTGCTGCCGCCGGACACCGGCCGGGAGCAGCCCTGGGACCGACGACTCGTCGCCCTTGCCCGGGCATGTCGGGAGACGACGCAACGTCATCCCTGGGCGGCGCACCTGCTGTTCTCGCGGCCCGCCGTCACGCCCGAAGCGGTGCGTGCCGTGGACGTCATCTACTGCGCGCTCATCGAGGCCGGGGTGCCGGACCGTGAAGTACCCCGACTGGAGCGTCTCACCAGCACGTTCGTGATCGGATACGCCCTCTCCGAGGCGTCCGGCCGCTTCGCCCCCGGCACGCTCGACCCGCGTGGCCGCCGTGCCCGGTTGCCGGCCGAGGAACTTCCCGGCCACCACAGGCTGGCGCACTGGCTGGATCGGTCCGTCGATTTCGGCGCCGAGTTCGAGGCCGATCTCGACGACCTCCTGCGGCTGGTCGAAGCGGCGGCCAGGAGGCGTGACTGAGCGACCCGTGCGCGCGGTGCGGTCGAGCCGGGTCAGTCGGCGGGCGCCGGCGCCGGCACGGGCGGGTGCCGGTGGGGGAGGGGGAGCGGCGTCAGCAGCATGCGGCCGATCAGTCCCACGGCCGCGTCCAGCCGCCCGGCGAGATCGTCGGCCAGTGCGGGGGTGTGCCGCAGCGCCCAGAGTGCACGCGCCGCCGACCAGGCGCCGTCCCGGGCCCGTTCCAGGCTCCAGCAACCCAGCAGATGCGTCAGCGGGTCGGCGACCTGGAGCAGGTCGGGGCCCGGCATGACCTCTTCGCGGATGCGCTCTTCCAGGGTGACCAGGAGGTCCCCGACCCGGTCGAACTCGTCCTCCAACTCATCCGGGGTGCAGTCCAGCGCCTGGCAGGCGTCGACCACGGCCAGCCCGAGGTCGTGGCCGATGTGCGCGTTGATGCCCGCGAGCGCGAACTGGAGCGGGTGGATGCCGGGGCGGTGGCGGTACCGGAACAGCGGTCGCCAGCAGGCGGGCGGGCGCTGGTCTGCCGCGTCGGCGGCGATGGCCGCGAGATAGCGCCCGGCGAAGCAGACGTCGAGTGTGACGGCGTCGGCCCGGTCGCCGAGCCGGCCCTTCTCGACGCGCTGGGCGACGGCCTCGGTGACGGAGAGATAGACGCGGTTGAAGACCGCTACCCCGTCGTCGGGCGGCCAGCCCGTGGACAGCGCGCGCAGCCGCGCGATCACCTCGCCGATGCCCTGTTCGTGGGCCGTGGACTGCTCCGGGTACGCCATGCGGGTCAGCGTCCCAGCATGCCGGGGAGCGTGCGGCGCACTGGTGCGGACTTCGCCGGAACGGGGGAAGGCGGTCGCCCGGCGCGCG
The DNA here is from genome assembly GCF_024435355.1 of Streptomyces odontomachi. Lineage (GTDB taxonomy): Bacteria > Actinomycetota > Actinomycetes > Streptomycetales > Streptomycetaceae > Streptomyces > Streptomyces odontomachi. Next base: position 100,725 of record NZ_JAMJWG010000022.1, on the reverse strand, counting down.
GAGGTGCGCAGGGTGGTGCGGTGCCGGTGGGCCAACGCTCGGGAGCGGTCGACCCGTTGCTCACCGCACTCATCCATGAATCGATGCACGGCCATTGTCACGTGAATCAGGCCCCTTTACGCTCGCACGGTCCAATTCATGAATGATGTTCACGGACATGACCATCTGGTGAGCGGGTGGCGCTGTCCGTGCCCACCGTCATCAGGCTTGAAGGAGACCTCGATGAGCGGAAGATCCCCCCGGCGTCCGGCTGCCGGCATCGCGGCGGCGACCGCGGTCGCGCTCGCTGCCCTGCTCCTGCCGATGTCGTCGTCCGCCGCCGCGCACGACCGCCAGGCCGCCCCAGCGGCGACCGTCCCGCACACCGCCGTGCTGGACGGCGCCCGCCTTCAGCAGACCAGAATCCGGCTCGCGCACGGTGATCCCGCGCTCCGGCGCGCCCTCGACGACCTGACCGCACGCGCCGACGGCTGGCTCGACCAAGGCCCCTGGACCGTGGTCGACAAGCCGGAGCCGGCGCCCGGCGGCGACCCGCACGACTACCTCAGCCAGGCCCCGTACTGGTGGCCCTCCCAGCCGAAGACCGACGACAACCCGCACGGTTGCCCGTACGTCCAACGCGACGGCGAGCGCAATCCCGAGGTGGACACCGGTACCGACCGGCCCGACGTCGGCAAGGTGTTCGACTCGGCGTACACGCTGAGCCTCGCCTGGTACTACACGGGCAAGCCCGCTTATGCGGAGCATGCCGCGGACATCCTGCGCACCTGGTTCCTCGATCCGGACACCCGGATGAACCCGAACCTGAACCACGCGCAGTTCATCCCGTGCAAGTACGACGGCCGGTCCATCGGCATCATCGACTTCTCGCAGGAGTACACGAGCGTGGTGGACGCCGTCGCCCTGCTCGCCACCGGAGCGCCCGGCTGGACGAAGGACGACGCGACGGCGATGTCGGGCTGGCACAAGGACTTCCTGAACTGGCTCGTCACCAGCGACTTCGGCAAGGAGGAGGGCGCGGCAGAGAACAACCACGGCACCTTCTACGACATGCAGGTGGCCGCCCTCGCCTACGCCACCGGGGACAGGGAACTGGCCCGCACCACGGTGCTCGACGCGCGCACCAAGCGCATCGACGCGCAGATCGCCGGGGACGGCAGCCAACCGCAGGAACTGGCCAGGACGCGCAGCTGGCACTACTCGACCTTCGACCTGGTCGCGTACACCCGGCTCGCCCAGATCGGCCAGCACGTCGGTGTCGACCTGTGGCACTACCAGGGCCCGGACGGCCAGAGCCTGTTGAAGGCGGTCGACTTCCTCCTGCCCGCAGCCACCGCCGCACAGCCGTGGTCCTACCCCGAGCTGGAGTTCTACCGGTACGCGGCCAGCGACATCGTGCACGCGGCAGCGGACGCCGGGGACACCGCGGCCCAGGCCGCGGTACCCGACCTCCAGTCCCCACCCGGAGGCGACCTGTGGCCCCTCAGGCCGGCCCCGGAACAACTGGACTCCATCGCCGGCTGACCCGGCCACCGGAAAACCGGTCGGGCGCCGAAGGCACCCGCCAAGGGGCGCGGGGAACTGCGCGCCCAGCCCAGAACGGGCCGTCAGTTCACCACCGTCCCAAGGAGGCATTTCCATCGGATTCAGGCCACCGGCCTGACCGCAGTGGTGCGCGCCCCGTCAGGGGCGCAGGCACACCCCGTCACCCACGAGGCTCCGCAGCCGCCGCCCCGGTCGCGACCGTGGCGGCCCGGCCGGAGTCCGTCCGCATCACCCTCGCCCCCGCGATCAGGCCGCACGCGAGCAGCGTGACCAGACCGAAGGACACCACCAGGTTGGTGGTCTGGGCGATGGCGCCGATCGCTGACGGGGCGACGAGCCCGGATGCGTACATGATGGTGGCGACGCCGGCGATCGCCTGGCTCGGGTTGGTTCCGCTGCGCCCCGCCGCCGCGAAGACCAGCGGCACGATCACCGCGATACCCAGCCCGGTCAGCCCGAAGCCGACCATGGCGACCGCAGGGTGCGGCGCCAGCACCACGAGCACCCCACCGACCGTGGCGCACAGCCCGCCGCCGCGGGTCGCCCGCACCGGTCCGAACCGGTTCACCAGCCGGTCCCCGGAGAGTCGCGCCACCGCCATGGTGAGCGTGAAGCCGGTGGTCGACGCGGCGGCGACCGAGGCGGTGGTGCCGAGGTGGCTGTGCAGGTAGACCGCGGACCAGTCCAGGCTGGCGCCCTCGGCGAACACCGCGCAGAAGCCGATCGCCCCGATCAGCAGCGCGGACCGCGGCGGCAGCGCGAACCGCGGCGGGGGCTCCTCCTCCGGTTCGGGGTGCAGATCGAGCACCCACCGGCAGGCGGTCACGCCGATCAGCGTGAGGAGGCAGGCCGTCAGCACGTGGTGCAGCCGGGCGTCGGTGCCCAGGTGCGCGGCGAGGGTGCCGCCCAGCGAGCCGAGCAGGGCGCCGGCGCTCCACATGCCGTGCAGCCCCGACATGATCGACTTGTCCAGCCGGTTCTCGACCTCCACGCCGAGCGCGTTCATCGCGACATCGGCCATGCCCAGGGTCGAACCGTAGATGAAGAGCGCCGCGCAGAGCGTGGGCAGGTTCGGTGCGAGCGAGGGCAGGGTCAGGCCGATCAGCCACAGCGACAGCAGGCCGCGCAGGGCCGCGCGGGTGCCGAAGCGGTGGGACAGCCAGCCGGCGCACGGCATGGTCAGGGAGGCACCGATGGCCGGGAAGGCCAGCGCGAGCCCCAGCCCGCCCGGGCTCACCGAAGCATGGTCCTGGATCCACGGCACCCGGGTGGCGAACGAGCCGGTGATCGCACCGTGCATGCAGAACACCACGGCCACGGCGTACCGCGCGTGCCGTACGCTCCGTGCGTCATGGGCCGCCCGAGCACCCGTGTCACTCATGTCCCGACCCTTCTGCCTCTGCCCTGCGCCCTGCTTCTGCTCTGCCTCTGATCTGCGGCCGTCCGGCGCGTGGGCCGTGTGCGAACTGATCAAACCTGCGGGGGCGTTGCCTCGTCACCCGCGGGTTCTTCCCTGCGTGTCGGCCCGGGGCGCTAAACTATCAGGAACCCTGCCTGATAAATAGTGCACCGACCGGGAGACGTGAGCGCCCGCGCCCGCGGTCCGTCATGGCGGACCGGTACGGTCGTCGCTCCGGCGAGGCAAGGCGGGGCGAACCCGCCTGAAGGGATCCGACATGCCCGCATCACCGAGCACGGCACGGGCGATCAACGACCGGCTGGCGCTACGCCTGTTGGAGCGTGAAGGCCCGCTGACCGCTGGACAGCTCAAGCAGCTCACCGGACTCTCCCGGCCCACCGTCGCCGACCTGGTCGAGCGCCTCCAGGACGGCGGACTGATCACGGTCGTCGGCGAGGCCGGTGCACGCCGCCGCGGCCCGAACGCCCGGCTCTACGGCATCGTGGCCGACCGCGCGCACCTCGCCGCCGTCGACGTGCGGACCCAGGGCGTCACCGTCGTCGTGAGCGACCTGCTGGGCGGCCGGCTGGCCGAGGCGTCCCTGCCGGTGCGCGCCGACAGCCGCACCGCGGCCGCGGTGGCCGGCGCCGTACGCCTCGTCGAGGACACCGCGGCGCGGGCCGGCGGCCGGCCGCTGCACTGCGTGGGCATCGGCGCACCCGGCCTCATCGACCCCGGCACCGGCGAACTGCGCCGCACCACGGGCCTGCCCGCATGGCACCGCCGTCTGGTCACGGCACTTCAGGAGCGCCTGCCCGCACGCGTCATCGTGGAGAACGAGACCAACCTCGCCGCCCTCGCAGAACAGCGCGCCGGCGCCGCCCGCGACCGTGACACCTTCGTGCTGTTCTGGCTGGGGCACGGCGTGGGCGCGGCCGTGGTGCTGGACGGCGCCCTGCGCCGCGGGGCGTCCGGCGGCGCCGGCGAGCTGGGTTTCCTGCCGGTGCCGGGCACCGCCGGGTTGCCGTCGGCCTCGGGCTGCGACGACGGTTTCCACTCGCTGGCCTCGTCCGCGGCCATCGCCGACCTCGCCGCGCGGCACGGGCTGACGGCCGCCGAGGAGCCCCATGAGCCGCCCGCCGCCGCCCTGGTGCGGGGCGCCGTGGCCACCGGCGCCCATGACTTCCTCGACGAGCTGGCAGGCCGGCTCGCCCTCGGTGCCGCAGCGGTGTCCGCGGTCCTCGACCCCGGCTGCGTCGTGCTCGGCGGCGAGGTCGGCCACGCGGGCGGCCCCGAACTCGCCGTCCGCGTCGCCGATCACCTGGGCCGTCTCTCGCCGCTGAGCACGGACGTGCGCGCGAGCGAGCTGGGCGGCGGCGCGGTGCTGCACGGCGCGCTGTTCACGGCACGCGAGGCGGCACAGGACGACCTGTTCCCTCGCCAGGGCGGGCCGGACGACGTGGGCGTGACACGGCCCGACGCAGGCGAGCGCAGACCGGTCGGCTGAGCGTACGGCGAACGGCAGCGGACGCGGGGGCGCACGCCGGTGCGCCGAAGCGTCCCGACTCACTCCTGGGTGCCGAACCGCCTTGCCAGATAGTCCTCGAACGTTGCCTCGCCCACGGCCTGCCGCGGCGCGAGATGGCCACCGTTGCGCATGCCCTGGTAGCCCTTGCCGAGGAGGGGCACCGAGACGACGGGGCGGCGGCGGCCGGTCGCCCGCAGGTAGGCGCGGGCGAGGGCGGGCAGGCCGAGCACCTCCGGTCCCGCCATGTCGGGCACCCGGCCGGCCGGTTCCCCGGTGGCCAGGTCGGCCAGCCGGTCGGCCACCTCAGCGACCTCGATCGGCTGGTCGCTCACCCCGGAGGGCAGCAGCATCACCGGAAGCTTGGCCGCCGCCTGGAGCAGGGTCACCACCAGGTCGTGGAACTGCGTGCTGCGCAGCACGGTCCACCCGATCCCGGACTCCTCGACGATGCGCTCGACGGCGAGCTTCGCGCGGTAGTAGCCGATCGGCACCCGGTCCACCCCGACGATCGAGATGTACACCAGATGGCCCACCCCGGCCGCCCGCATCGCCGCGACGAGACGGCGTGCCGCCTGTTCGTCCCCGCGCGGCCCGCTGGCGCAGTGCACCACGACGTCGGCACCGTCCAGCGCCGCGGCCAGGCCCGTTCCCTCGCGCAGGTCTACGGGGTACCGCGGGGAGTGCCGGCTGAGCACCCGTACGTCGTGGCCCCGCTCCGCAAGGCGCCGGGTGACCGGTCTGCCGAGCGTTCCGGTGCCGCCCGTCACCACGATCGTGGTCATCGCCTTCTCCAACCCCCTTCGAACGAACCGGCGTTGCCGGAGGGCCGCCCGGACCCTCACGGCGCCGACTCCCGGTCTCCTCATCCCAAGACCGGCGAGCGGCCGTGGATGTGACAGCCGGCCCGGACCTGTAGGGGACCCGCGCAGCGGGGAGGGGGCACCCGGCGGCGTCAGAGGCGCTCGCCCGCCAGCTGGCGGGCCACGTAGGCCAGCTTGTCCGGGTTCACCACGGCCCGCATCTCGGCGATGACGTCGTCGCGCAGCTCGAACGTGGCGACCGCGATCAGCTGTGCGTCCTCCCGGATCAGCAGCCCGGGCGCGCCGTTGACCTCGGTGATCTGGAAGTCCATGCCGCCCGCGAACTTGATGGCACCGCCGGCGAGGAAGCGCACGACCTTGGTCCTCCCCTCGATCGGCCGGCGCCCCGCCCTGGCCTTGCCGCCCCCGTCGCCCGACCAGGTCACGTCCTTGGCCAGCAGCGTTTCGAGCCGGCTCAGGTCGCCGTCACGTGCCGCCGCGAGGAACGACTCGACCAGGGCGCGCAGCCGCTCCGGCTCGGCGCTGAAGCGTCGCTCGGGCGCGGCGACGTGCGCGGTGGCGCGGCGGTACAGCTGCCGTGCGTTGGCCTCGCTGAGGTCGAGCGTCTCGGCGACCTCCCGGTGGCTGTACGCGAACGCCTCCCGCAACACGTACACGGCGCGCTCCACCGGGGTGAGCCGCTCCAGCAGGAGCAGCAGCGCCGTGGAGACGGCGTCGCGCTGCTCGACGGACTCCAGGGGCCCGAGCGCGCCGTCCGCGGTGAGCACCGGCTCCGGCAGCCAGGGGCCGACATAACGCTCCCGCCGGGCGCGCGCAGAGGTGAGACGGTTCAGGCAGAGCCGGGTGAGCACCGTCGTCAGCCACGCAGCGGGCTGCTCGATGCCCTCACGCTCGGCGCCTGCCCCGCTGCCTGACGGGTGCGGGCGGTGCCCCCAGCGCAGATACGCATCCTGCACCGCGTCCTCCGCCTCGGCGGCGGAACCGAGCATGCGGTAGGCGAGGGAGAACAGCCGAGGCCGGTGGGTTTCGAACTCTTCCGCAAGCGCAGTGGTCACGCTGCCAGCGTGCCAGAGGAGCCCGACAGCCGCGGCGGCGGGCGACGCCGCGTCACCGTCGCCGAGGGCCGCCGGCCGTCGCTGTGTCGCACGGGGCGCGGCCCTGGCCGTGGCACCAGGCACGACCGGGTGGTCTCGCGGTGCGCCGGGCTGCTCCGGGTGACTGTGAGTGAGCCCACAGGGGCGGTCCGGTTGGGTCGCGGTCGGACGTGGCAGACTGGGTGCGAACCACAAGCAGCGCACTCCGGGGTCGGTGAAAGTCCGAACCGGCGGTTATAGTCCGCGACCCGGTCGCCTCCAGCGACCGGTTGACCAGGTGAAATTCCTGGACCGACGGTGAAAGTCCGGATGGGAGGCAGTGCGCGGCGGGCGGGCGCTTACGTGCACGCCGCCAGTGGTCCGTGGCCCGTGCGACGGGTCGGGACCCGGCGTCGGCTGCGCAGGAAGGCCCTCGTCCGTTGATCTGTGTCGTCATCGACACGCCCCGGAGTCCGTGCCCGAGAGGCAGGAGGACCCGGTGGCCACCGCAGCCGAAACCGCCGCGATGCGACGCGCGATCGAACTCGCCGCGCTCGGCCTCGGCTTCACCCGCCCCAATCCGGTCGTCGGCTGCGTCCTGCTGGACCCCGCAGGGCACGTGGTGGGCGAGGGCTACCACCAGCGCGCCGGCGGCCCGCACGCCGAGGTGCACGCGCTGCGCGCGGCCGGCGCACGGGCCCGCGGCGGCACCGCCGTCGTCACCCTCGAACCCTGCAATCACACCGGCCGCACCGGACCCTGTGCCCAGGCCCTCATCGACGCAGGTCTCGCCCGCGTCGTCTACGCGGTCGCCGACCCCGACGCCACCGCCACCGGCGGTGCCCGGACGCTGCGCGCCGCCGGCGTCGACGTGGCGTCCGGCCTGCTCGCGGACGAGGCCGAGGAGGGCAACGCCGCCTGGCTGACCTCCGTACGCCGCGGCCGCCCGCACGTCACCTACAAGTACGCCGCCACCCTCGACGGACGCATCGCCGCCGCCGACGGCACCAGCCAGTGGATCACCTCCGAAGCGGCCCGCGCCGATGTGCACCGGCTGCGCGCCGTGAGCGACGCGGTCGTGGTCGGCGCCGGCACCGCACGGGCCGACGATCCGCAGCTGGCCGTCCGCGGCGTCACCGGCGCCCTGCAACCGCTCCGCGTGGTCGTCGACGGCTCCGCCACCGCCGTCAAGCCCGGCGCCCGTGTCCTGGACGACACCGCGCCGACGCTGGTCGCGGTCGCCGAGCACGCCGACACCGCCCACCTGGACGGGCTCTGCGACGTGCTACGGCTGCCGCGCACCACCACCGGGCACGGCGAAGGGGCCCACCGCGGCTTGGACGTGGTCGCCCTGCTGGCCGCCCTGCACGCCCGTGGCATCCGCTCCGTACTGCTCGAAGGCGGGCCGACGCTCGCCGGGTCCTTCGTGGCCGCAGGCGTCGTCGACCGCGTGGTCGGCTACCTCGCCCCCGCCCTGCTCGGCGCCGGGCCCGCCGCGCTGGCGGGCGCGGGAATCCCCACCCTGACCGGCGCGTTGCGGCTCGACATGACCGAGATCGTCCGCATCGGGCCCGATGTACGCATCACCGCCACCCTTCCCCCGAAGGAGTCCTGAAGTGTTCACCGGAATCGTTGAAGAGCTGGGCGAGGTCACCGCCGTCGACAACCTCGGCGACGCCTCCCGCTTCAGGCTGCGCGGACCCGCCGTCACGGCGGGCGCACGGCACGGCGACTCCATCGCCGTCAACGGCGTGTGCCTGACGGTCGTGGACCTGACGGGTGACGAGTTCACCGCGGACGTGATGGCGGAGACCCTGAACAGGTCCAGCCTCGGTGCGCTGCGGCTCGGCTCCCGGGTCAACCTGGAGCGGCCCACCGCCGTCGGCGGACGGCTCGGCGGCCACATCGTGCAGGGCCACGTCGACGGTGTCGGCACGCTCCTGGAGCGCAAGCGCTCCGACAACTGGGAGATCGTCAAGATCGAGCTGCCCGTCCCGCTCGCCCGCTACGTCGTCGAGAAGGGCTCCATCACCGTCGACGGCGTCAGCCTCACCGTGGTCGACGCCGGCCCCGACTACTTCACCATCAGCCTCATCCCCACCACCCTCGCGCTGACCACCCTCGGCATCAAGGAACCCGGCGAGCAGGTCAACCTCGAAGTGGACGTCATCGCCAAGTACGTCGAGCGGCTGCTGGCCGCCGAACGGTCCACCGCCACCGGCACGGCACCCCACCAGGACGGTCAGACGAAGGAGTCGGTGAAGTGAGCGCGGTCGACTGGCTCAACTCCGAGGCGTTCACCGCCGTCGGACAGCACATCATCTGGTCCGACCTGGCCGGCAACACCATCGGTCTGATCGCACTCGCCCTCGGCTGGCTGCGTTCCGTGTGGACCTGGCCGGCCCAACTGCTGTCCGCGGTGATCCTGATCGCCGCGAACATCTCCGTCCAGCAGTCCGGCAGCGTGGGCAAGCAGCTGGTGATCATCGTGACGGCGGTGTGGGGCTGGCAGCAGTGGACGAGCGGCCGGCGCCGGAGCGAGGACGGTGAACTCGTCATCCGGTTCGCCTCGTGGCGCGAGCGCGGCCTGCTGCTGGCCGGCGCCGCCGTCGGCACCCTCGCCGTCGGCGGCCTGTTCACCGCCTACCCGTCGCTGTCCTGGAACCCGTGGCCGGACGCCTACGTGTTCGTCGGCACGCTGGTCGCGATGGTGGCGCAGGCCCGCGGCCTCGTCGAGTTCTGGTTCGCCTGGCTGCTCGTCGACGCCGTCGGCGTACCGCTCAACTTCACCAGCGGACTCGCCTTCTCCGGACTCATCTACCTCGTCTACGGCGCCCTCGTCCTGTGGGGCATGCGCGCCTGGTGGCTGCGCTCGCGGCAGACGGCGCAGCCCGCCCTGGAAGGAGCCCCCGCATGAGCACGGCACCCATCCGGCACCCCGCCGCCGACCCCGCCGACCACGCCGCCCCGGCACCCACCGGCCTCGACCCCGTCCCGCAGGCCATCGCCGACATCGCAGCGGGCCGCCCCGTGGTGGTCGTCGACGACGAGGACCGCGAGAACGAGGGCGATCTGATCGTCGCCGCCGAGCTGGCCACCCCCGAGATCGTGGCCTTCATGATGTCCGAGTGCCGTGGCCTGATCTGCGCACCGATGGATGCGGCGGACGTCGACCGGCTCCAGCTGCCGCAGATGGTCGAGCAGAACACCGAGGCCCTGAGGACCGCTTTCACAGTGTCCGTCGACGCGTCCGCCGAGCACGGCGTGACCACCGGGATCTCCGCGGCCGACCGGTCCTGCACGCTGCGGCTGCTGGCCGACGGCACCCGCCGGCCCGGCGACTTCGTGCGGCCCGGCCATGTCTTCCCGCTGCGCGCCCGCCCCGGTGGAGTGCTGGCCCGGGCCGGCCACACCGAGGCCGCGGTCGACCTGGCCAGGCTCGCCGGGCTGCGCCCCGCGGGCGCCATCGTCGAGATCGCCGGCGAGGACGGCACCATGCTCAGGCTGACCGAACTGATCCCGTTCGCCCGCAAGCACGGCCTGACGATCATCTCCATCGCCGACCTGATCGCCTACCGGCGCGGCATCGAAAGCGCGCCTTCGCCCGAGCAGGAAGCCCTCCCGCCCGAGCCCAGCGTGCACCGCGAGGCGGCGGTACGGCTGCCCACCGCCACCGGCGAGTTCACCGCCTACGGCTACCGTTCCGGCCTGGACGGCGTCGAGCACGTCGCCCTCGTGCACGGTGACCTCGCGGACGGCGAAGAGGTCCTGGTACGGGTGCACTCCGAGTGCCTCACCGGCGATGTGTTCGGCTCGCTGCGCTGCGACTGCGGCCCCCAGCTGCGCGCCGCCATGGCGCGGATCACCAAGGAGGGCCGCGGCGTCGTGGTCTACCTGCGCGGCCACGAGGGGCGCGGCATCGGACTGCTGTCCAAACTGCGCGCCTACGAACTCCAGGAACGCGGCCGCGACACCCTCGACGCCAACCTGGAGCTGGGGCTGCCCGCGGACGCACGCGACTACGGGGCGAGCGCGCAGATCCTCGCCGACCTCGGGGTGCGCAGCGTCCGGTTGATGACCAACAACCCGGACAAGACGGACGCCCTCGTCGGCCACGGCATCCACGTCGCCGGCCGCGAGCCGATGCCCGTCCAGGTCGGCGAGCACAACCTGCGCTACCTGCGCACCAAGCGCGACCGCATGGGCCACGACCTGCCCGGCCTTGACGCCCCCGCCATGGCCGCCTGCGGCAACCAGTGACGGCACCGGGCAGCCCGGCACCCCGTCCCCTCCATCCCCCCATCCTCGTATGCATCACCCCGGCACCAAGGAGAACAGCACGTGAGCGGCAAGGGCGCACCCGAAGTGAGCGTGACGAACGGCAGCGGCCTCAAGGTCGCCGTCGTCGCCGCCCAATGGCACGAGAAGATCATGGACGGTCTGCTGGACGGCGCCCGGCGCGCCCTCGACGAGCTCGACATCGCGGACGCCACCGTGCTGCGCGTGCCGGGCAGCTTCGAGTTGCCGGTCGCCGCCCGGGCGCTTGCGGTGCGCGGCTACGACGCGGTGGTCGCCCTCGGGGTGGTCATCCGAGGCGGCACCCCGCACTTCGACTACGTGTGCCAGGGCGTCACCCAGGGCCTGACCCAGGTCTCCATCACCACCGGCGTGCCCATCGGCTTCGGCGTGCTCACCTGCGACACCGAGGAGCAGGCCCTGGAACGCGCCGGCCTGGCGGGCTCCAACGAGGACAAGGGCCACGAGGCCGTCACAGCGGCCGTCGCCACCGCGGCCACCCTGCGGAGCATTCCCGGGGCCTAGGCCCTGTCGTCAAACTCCCGTCTGCCCGGCGGCGTCATGCACGCCCTCTCGCCGCACCGGGCACAAGCCCACGTACTCCCCCACTGCCTGAACGGCGTGGGAGGTGCCCCCATGCGTACGCGGACTCGCGCCCGGCACTCCCCCAAGCTCTTCGAGCAGGGGGGACCCCCAGAACACGCACTGGGGGTACCGCCCACGCCCTTCAGGCAGTGGGGGAGCCGCCGGGCCGCCCTTCGGGCAACGACGGGAGTTTGACGACAGGACCTAGCACCCGCCCGACCGTCGGCGGGGGCGAGGGGGAGTGACCACACCGGCCATCGCCGTGAAGAGGGCGTGGCAGGGCCGCGTAGAGTAGGGGCCATCATGTCCAGGAAGACGTTCGAGGAGCTGTTCACCGAGCTCCAGCAGAAGGCCGCCCACGGCGACCCCGCCACCTCCCGCACCGCCGAGCTGGTCGGTAAGGGAGTGCATGCGATCGGCAAGAAGATCGTCGAGGAGGCCGCCGAGGTGTGGATGGCCGCCGAGCACGAAGGCGACGCCGCCACAGCCGAGGAGATCTCGCAGCTGCTCTACCACCTCCAAGTGATGATGGTCGCCCGCGGCATCAGCCTCGACGACGTCTACGCCCATCTCTGAACGGCCCGGCCGCCGCGCCCGCCCGGCACCGCCGCCCGCCCGTCCCCGTGGCACCCCCGCACCCTTCCCCCGTTCGCATCCCTTCCGTTCGAAGCCCCTTCCCGCAAAGGAATCCGAGCTCATGCTGCGCATCGCCGTCCCCAACAAGGGTTCACTCTCCGGGCCTGCGTCGGAGATGCTCCATGAGGCCGGGTACCAGCAGCGACGGGACTCCAAGGAACTGGTGATCGTCGACCCCGCCAACGAGGTCGAGTTCTTCTACCTGCGCCCCCGCGACATCGCGATCTACGTCGCCTCCGGCCGCCTCGACATCGGCATCACCGGGCGTGACCTGCTGGTCGACTCCGGAGCCGAAGCCGAGGAGATCCTGGCGCTCGGGTTCGCCCGCTCCACGTTCCGCTACGCCACGCGGCCCGGCACGGCGTCGGACGTGAAGGACCTCGCCGGCCGGACCATCGCCACCTCGTACGAGGGCATCGTCGCCGGCCACCTCGCCGACCAGGGCATCGACGCCGCCGTGGTGCACCTCGACGGGGCGGTGGAGACCTCCGTGGAGCTGGGCGTCGCGGACGTCATCGCGGACGTCGTGGAGACCGGCACCTCGCTGCGCAACGCCGGCCTGGAGGTCATAGGAGAGCCGATCATGCACTCCGAGGCCGTCGTCATCCAGGCACGCAGCTCGCGTGACGCGGCGCGCTCCGGCACCGAGGACCAGCCCAAGGTGGAGCAGTTCCTGCGCCGTCTCCAGGGCGTCCTGGTGGCCAGGACGTACGTGATGATGGACTACGACTGCCGCGCCGAGCACCTGGAGCAGGCCGTCGCCCTCACCCCCGGTCTGGAGTCCCCGACCGTCTCCCCCCTGCACAACGAGGGCTGGGTCGCCGTGCGCGCCATGGTGCCTGCCAAGGGCGCGCAGCGCATCATGGACGACCTCTATGCGCTGGGGGCGCGGGCCATCCTGACCACGGCCATCCACGCCTGCCGCCTGTGACGACCACCGCGCAGCCCTCCCGGGAGCATCCGTCATGACGGACCGAACGACACCCGACGCCGCCCCGCCGGAGCGCGTCCTGCCGGGGCCCGGGGCCCCGGAGCTGCCGGCGCTGCCCGTCACCTTCCGGCCGGCGCTCACCCGTGCGGTCCTGCTGATCGGCGGCGGCGCGCTCTTCGTGGTGCTCACCGTCATCGCCCTGCTGCTGCCTTCGGTCGGCCCGGGGGAGAGGCTCAGCTTCGTCCTCACCGGGGGAATGCTGTTCGCCGCACTCGTCCTGCTGAGCAGGCCGAAGGTGGTTGCCGACGTGACCGGTGTCACGGTCGTCAACATCGTCAGCAGCCGCCGGCTCGACTGGGCCGAGATCCTGCACGTCACCCTGCGATCTGGTGACCCCTGGGTGTTCCTGAACCTGAGCGACGGCACCAGCCTGCCCGCCCTCGGCATCCAGCCCGGCCTCGCGAAACGGCGCGCCCTCACCGATGCCCGCGCCCTGCGCGCCCTGGTGGACGCGCACGGCGCCGCCGACCAGGGACCCGGCCACTGAGACGGCCTTTCGACGCTTGCCGGCGGGCGGGCCCGGACCCGCCGTATTCCCGCTGTGCTCGGCCTGTGAGAAAGATCAGGGCAGGCTCAGGGAGCGCTCACACTGACGCGGGAGCCGCTGTCTTGATTAATCTGGTGGTGGAGGCGCGTCTCGCGCCCCTGCCCCCGACAGCACACCGGTGGTGCGCGGGGGCTCCTGCTGAACAAGGAGTGACTTCCTCAGGCGATGGACGGTTCGTCCTGTAGTACCTGCGCCGCCCCCACCTGCCCCCACTGCCTTGAAGGCGTGGGTGCGGGGACCCCCCAAGCCCGTTCAGGGCATGGGGGAAGTAGCCCCAGCACGGACCGCGTCCGGTGCGACACGGAGGCGGCGGCATGATCATCCCCTTGCTGCTCCTCGGAGCAGCCCTCGTCCTCATCCTGGCCAACGGGTTCTTCGTCGCGGCCGAATTCGGTCTCGTCACCGTGGAGCGGGCCGACGCCGAACAGGCCGCCGCCGGCGGTGACCGGCGCGCTCGCACCGTCGTCGCCGCCCTGAAGGAGCTGTCCTTCCAGCTCTCCGGCACCCAACTGGGCATCACCATCACCTCCCTCGTCGTCGGCATGCTCGCCGAGCCGGCGCTCGCCGAGCTGCTCACCGGCCCGCTCACCGCGGCCGGCCTGCCCGACGGCGCCGCGCCCGGGGTCTCCGTCGTCGTCGGCATGCTGCTGGCCTCCGCGATACAGATGGTGATCGGCGAGCTGGTGCCCAAGAACTGGGCCGTCTCCCGGCCCCTTCAGGTGGCCCGTTTCGTCGCCCGGCCCCAGTACCTCTTCGCCCGGCTGCTGCGCCCCGTCATCGCCGCCCTGAACACGGTCGCGAACCGTCTGGTGCGTGCCCTCGGCGTCGAGCCCGCCGACGAGCTGGTCTCCGCGCGCACCCCCGACGAACTGGTCTCGCTGGCCCGCCACTCGGCCCAGGCCGGCACCCTGGAGCAGGACACCGCCGACCTCTTCGTGCGCACCCTCTCCCTCGGCGAACTGGCCGCCCAGCACGTCATGACACCGCGCGTGAAGGTCAGCGCCCTCCAGACCTCCGCCACCGCCGAGGACGTCGTCAACCTCACCCGCGCCACCGGCCTGTCCCGTTTCCCCGTCTACCGGGAGCGCATCGACGAGGTGGTGGGCATGGTGCACCTCAAGGACGCGCTGGCGATACCCGCCCAGGACCGGCTGCGCACCCCTGTGGAACGCATCGCCCAGGCACCGCTGCTGGTGCCCGAGACCCTGCCCGTGCAGCCGCTCCTGGCCCGGCTGCGCAGCGAACAGCCCATCGCGGTGGTCGTCGACGAGTACGGGGGCACCGCGGGCGTCGTCACGCTGGAGGACATCGTCGAGGAACTCGTCGGCGAGGTGCGCGACGAGCACGACCGACAGGACGCACCCGACCTGGCCACCGCCCCCTCCGAGGACGGCCGGCCGGCCTGGGAGGCCGACGGCAGCTGCCGCGTCGACACCCTGCGCCGCATCGGCCTCGAGGCACCCGAGGGCCCGTACGAGACCGTGGCCGGCCTGGTCGCCGACCTGCTCGGCCGCATCCCCGCCCCGGGAGACCGGGCCGAACTGCCCGACTGGCGGCTGACGGTGCGTCAGGTCGGCCACTATCGCGCGGAACGGGTCCGGCTGGTCAGGACGACGGAGCCGACCGCCAAGGGTGACACGGACGGTCGGGACCGGGACCGTAGGGAATCCGGCGGCGGTTCCGGGCGGCGCGCCGATGCGGGCGCGGATGCCGCTGTGGCCGCTGCGGCGAAGGGGGCGGCGCGATGAGCCTGCTCCAGCTGCTGTTCGCCGCCCTGCTGGTGCTCGCCAACGGGTTCTTCGTCGGTGCCGAGTTCGCCATGGTGTCGGTGCGGCGCAGCCAGATCGAGCCTCCCCCGGGACCGGAGGAACCCGGGAAGCGCGCCCGCGCGGCGCGGGCCCGCCAGGTGCTGCACGGCCTGGAGAACCTCCCGCAGATGATGGCCGCCGCGCAGTTCGGCATCACCGTCTGCTCCCTCACCCTCGGCGCCGTCGCCGAGCCGACCGTCGCGAGCCTGCTGGAACCGGTGTTCGCCGCCGTCCGGCTGCCCGACGAACTGGTTCACCCGCTCGGCTATGTCCTCGCACTGGTGTTCGTGGTCGCCCTGCACCTGGTGATCGGCGAGATGGTGCCGAAGAACCTGGCGATGGCGGCGCCCGAGAAGGCGGCGCTCTGGCTCGGCCCGGGACTCGTCGCGTTCGCGCGGCTGTGCCGGCCGGTGACCGCGGCGCTCGGCGCCTGTGCCCGCGGGGTGCTGATCCTCTTCCGCGTCGAGCCGAAGGACGAGGTGGCGGCCGTCTTCACCAGCGAGCAGCTCAACCGCCTCGTGGAGGACTCCGGTCAGGCGGGCCTGCTCGACCCCGAGGAACAGGAGAGGCTGGAGGACGCGCTGGAGCTGGGCTCCCGCAAGGTCACGGATGTGCTGCTCGATCCGGCGTCCCTGGTGACCGTGGACCCCACGGTCACCCCCGGCCAGATCGTCGCGCTCACCGCCCGCACCGGTTACTCCCGTTTCCCGGTGAGCACCGACGGCCGCGCCTTCATGGGCTATCTGCACGTGAAGGACGTGCTCGACCTGGAGGACAGCGAACGTGCCGTGCCGCAGCACGTCTGGCGGCCGATGACCACGCTGGGCGCCGAACTGCCCCTCGACGACGCCCTGACGGTGATGCGCCGCGCGGCGACCCACCTCGCCCAGGTCGCCGACGCGTCCGGTCGGGTGGTCGGCCTGGTGGCCCTGGAGGACGTCCTGGAACTCCTGGTCGGCGAGGTACGCGACCCGGCCCACCGCGACCCCGACAGCCCGGAGCCCACACGAGACGCAGAGCCCCGGAGCGAGGCGATGGCGGGCTGACACGAGCAGCCCCGAAGGGCGCGGGTGGAGATGCCCGCGCCCTTCTCGGGGTTCTGGCGAGGTGACGCGTCAGGGATCTGGGGAGGTGACGGGAGCGCGGGGACAAGGGCGCCGCCCACGCCCTCAGGCCAGTGGGGGAGCGGGCAACGGGTCATCGGCGCGCGATGTGGCCGCCGTCGACGACGAGCGCGGTGCCGGTGGTGAAGGCGGCGTCGGTGGAGCGCAGCTGCCGGCGCGGCACGGAACAGGACGCGGCGGCAGGCTGCGGCGGGCTGGGGCGCTCAGGAGCGTCGGCCGAGAGGATCATGTGGGCATGGGCTCGGCGTAGTGCCGGAACGTGCCGCGGTCGGTGTGGATGGCGTACAAGCGCTCGGCGAGCGCGTCGGGGCTGGAGTGCTCGGCGTCGGGATGGATCGCGCCGGGGACGATGAGCTGGGCGGCGTGGATGTTCTCGGGTGCGAGGGCGTCGTGGAGCATCGCCGCGTAGGCGCTCTCGGCGGCGAACGCGACCGAGGTGCCGGCCACGCGGGGGTTCGGGCGTGCGGCGCTGCCGCCGTTGACGAACAGCAGCGTGCCCCGGCCCAGCTCCCGCATCCCGGGCAGGACGGCGTGCACACAGGCCATCGACCCCTTGACGGAGAAGGCCAGCGGGTCGTCAAGGTCGGCGGCGGTCGTCTCCAGGACCGGCTTCATGAAGTCGCTGCGGGGCGCCGGGCTGAACTGGAGGACCTCGATCGGCCCCAGCTCCCGGGCCGCTGCGTCCAGGGCCGCGGTGAGGGAGGCAGGATCGAGGACGTCGGCGGTGAAGCCGCGCGCCCGGATGCCGTCACCGTCGAGTTCGCCAGCGAGGGCGCCGAGGCGGTCGGTGTTGCGGGAGAGGAGGGCGACGTGGTGGCCGGCGGCGCCGAAGCGGCGGGCGGCGGCCAGCCCCAGTCCGGGGCCGGCGCCGACGAGGGCGAACGTGGTCACGGTTGACCTTTCGGGTGAGGGCGGTGCGGGGACGCAGGGCCGGGCGGGCCGGGTGTCAGTCGGTGGCCGGGGCGGCGGTGTACTCGTCGTCGGTGACGGGGTGCAGCCAGTGCACGACGGCGTGGTCGTCGTCGCCCTCGTTGATGGCCAGGTGGACCATCAGCCGGTTCGGGGCGGCGCCGTGCCAGTGTTCCTCATCGGCCTCGAACAGGACGCGGTCGCCAGGCCGGATGACCTCGACCGGTCCACCGCGTCGCTGGCACAGGCCGACGCCCTCGGTGACGAAGACGGTCTGACCGAGCGGGTGGCGGTGCCAGTGGGTGCGGGCGCCGGGCATGAAGTGCACCAGGGAGGCGGTGACCCGGGAGGGGGCTGGGGCGGCGGCGACAGGGTCGATGTAGACGTCGCCTGTGAACCAGTCGGCGGGGCCCTTCGCGGTGTCGATCGAGCTACGGGTGATCTGCACGGCAGTGCTCCTTACGGGGGTGGCGGACGGCAGGACAGGGCTTGAGGAGGGTTTTGATGGCGCGGCGCTCCTCCATAGCCTGGTAGCCCTCGGAGACCTGGTCCAAAGGCAGGCTGAACGAAGACCCCCAACCGACGATCACGCGCTTCCTTCGTCCCCCGCGGGGGACCCATGAAGGGGTGCGGGGAACTGCGCGGGCAACCCACCACTGGCTGATGGTCGGGACACGACCGAGGCGCCCCTTCGGACCGGTCGCGGCCCGTGGGCCGCGCTGTGACCCGGTGCCCGGAAGCCCTGAGAAGGGCCGCGAAGGGCGGAGAAGTGCCGAGAAGGGCTGAGCCAGGCCGCCAGCGCCTGCTACAGGGCCGTGGGGCCGCCGGGGCCCCGCCCCGACAGAACCTCCCCGTACGCCTGCATCAGATCCGGCAGCCGCAGCGTCGCGAGGTCGGCGCGTCCGGGCGTGCCGGTGTAGCCGGAGAGGCGTAGGTCCCGGTAAGCGCAGCTCTTCTCGTACAGGGTGCGCAGGAAGCGGCCGTTGCCGAGCTCGTCGATCCAGCCCTGGTCGACGACGTGCCCGGCGATGGCGCGCAGTTCGTCCAGGGCCTCCTCGTCCCAGGAGTCCCGGTTCTCCGCGGCCAGCACTTCGCCGATCGCGGTCAGTTCGAGGGGGCGGTAGGAGGGGAAGTCGACGCGGGTGGTGAAGCGGGACGACAGGCCCGGGTTGGCGGCGAGCAGCCGGTCCATGCCCTCCGGGTAGCCCGCGAGGATGACGACCAGGTGGTCGCGGTTGTCCTCGGCGCGCTTGAGCAGGACCTGGAGCGCCTCGTCGCCGTAGGCGTCGCCCTTGCCGTAGCCGGTGTTGGACAGGGCGTACGCCTCGTCGACGAAGAGGACGCCGCCGATGGCCGAGTCGATGAGTTCGTTGGCCTTGACCGCGGTCTGGCCGAGGTATTCGCCGACGAGGTCGGCGCGCTGGGCCTCCACGAGGTGGTCGCCGCCGAGCAGTCCGAGCGCGTAGAAGACCCTGCCGAGGATGCGGGCGACGGTGGTCTTGCCGGTGCCGGACGGGCCGGAGAAGACGAAGTGGCGCTTGGGGGGCTGCACGGGCAGGCCCTGGCCGGCGCGCAACCGGGCCATGTTGAGCTGTGCGGAGAGCGCCTTGACCTGCCGTTTGACGGGCTCGAGGCCCACCATGCGTTCCAGCTCGGCGATCGCGGCGGCCAGCAGCGCGGGGTCGGCGGGCCCCGGGGGTGGCTGTGGCGGGCTGGCCGGCACCGGCACGACCGCCTTCTCCCGGATGCCGTCGGTGTGCTTGGGCGGCAGGGGGGCGCTCGGCGGCTCCGGCTCGCCGAGCCGCACGTCCCGGCCCTCGACGCCGTACAGCGGATCGGCGCCGTCCGCCGTGTCCTGGCCGACACCGGCGAGGGCGATGGCGGCGACGTCCGCCGACTCGTCGTACCCGTCGCCTTCGGATATCGCGGCGAGCCGTGCCGAGGTGTCCATGAACGCGGGGTCCACCCGGTGCACGGCGCGGTACAGGGGCAGCGCCGCTGCGCTGCGGCCGGTGCCCTCGTGGGCGCGGGCGAGCCAGTAGCGCAGCTCCTTGCGCTGGGGCTGCTCGCTGCGGCAGCGCATCAGCGCCGCGGACAGCAGCGGCTCCGCCTGGCCGTACATGTCGAGCCGGACCCGCGCCATGCCGCCGAACAGGCCGGCCTCGATGCCGAGCATCGGGTCGTCGAGCAACGGGTCGGTGTGCCGGACGAGTTGCTCCCAGTCCTTGACGAGGTAGGCGCGGCAGGCGTGCAGGAAGCGCACCTGCCCGTCGGTGTCCACCGGTGGCAGGGAGGCCAGGGCGCGGTCCAGTTCGGGGACGTGGCGGCCGTCCAGCCAGTGCGAGGCGTGCGCGAGCAGCAGGTCGCGCGGCGACTCCAGGACCGGCTGTACCCACCAGCCGAGCCAGTACCAGGAGTTGAGGGTCCTGCGGTGCCGGGCGCGCTGCTCGCCGAAGCGCTCGCGGTGCTGGTACATCCGCAGCAGGGCCGGGGTGATGTCGACACGCAGGGCGTGCAGGCCCAACCACCCGTCGGCCATGCCGGGGTCCAGCCGCACCGCGGTGCGGAACTCCTCCTCAGCCTGCGGATACGCGCCCATCGTGTAGGCGTCGACCCCCCTGAGCCAGGCAAGGTCGGCCGGGGCTGGTGAGCCCTGCATGCCGAAGTCCATCACGTCCCCCACAAACCGTGCCCCCGTGGTGTGCCGTCGGGTTGGTGCCCGCCGGCTCCCTCGCCGAACCGCCTGGCCGTGGACGGGAATCGACTGGCATGCGCTGTGCGGCCGTCGGTCGCCGCCTGGGTCACCTGCACCGAAAGCATCGTACCTGCGGCGGTGTGGCGGGCCGAAGAGCGGCGCAATGTGGGAAGGGCCGCGTTTGAAGCGATTCCCGGCGTATCCGGACCCTCGGGCGGAGCGGGACGCGCCGGGTGTACGCGCAGAAAGGGAGGGGGAGTTGGTGACCGAGCGTGAAAAAATGCGCCGGGCGCGCACCGGATAAGTGGGGTGCAAGGGACAGAACGAAGCCCCCGATCACGGGGGAACAACCGGGGGCTTCGCGTCTGCCGGGCCCTCGAAAGGGCCGCACTGAGAACGTAAGACCTGTAAGGCCCCGTGGTCAAGCCGAGTTGGCCGAGTTATGGAAGTCGTTTTCCAAGCGCTTAGTTCGCCGCGGTCTGATCATTACTCTGGGTGAGGTCCCAGGCCGGCTTCATGGGCGCCGTTACCGGGCGAACGCGTGCCGGCGGGCCCCGGCAACACCTCGTACGCCATGAGGCGCGTGGACCCCGGGAGTCGCTCGGTACCGTTCGGCCCCACCGCCTCGCCCGAGGCGTGCCCTACCGCCTCGTCCGAAATCCGCCCCACCACATCGTCCGAAACCCGCCGTACGGCTTCGTCCGCAGCGTGCCCGGGCGCGCTGTCCGTGCGGCACTGCTGCCGTACGAGGTACTGGGCGAAGGGGCGGGACGGGTCGGCGGCGAAGTGGGCGCGCTCGGCGGCGGTCCAGCCGTCCCAGAAGGCGGTCAGCGCCGGTCCGTCCCGCCGCCGGCCGCGTCGCCAGGCCTCCTCCCGCGGCAGTTCCATCCAGAGCAGCCGGGCCAGCCAGGGGCGCAGCGCGGCCCGGCCCGCCCCGACGCCCTCGACGAGCACCACCGGCGCGGCCGGAAGCGTCAGGGGCGCTCCGAATGCGCGCGCGTCCCAGTCGTAGGGGCGATAGTGCGCCGGCTCGCCGCGGCTCAACGGCTCGATCACCTGCCGCCGCATGCTCCCGGTCCACTCGAAAGGCTCCGCGTGCGTGGCGAGCGCATCGAGATGCAGCACGGGGGCGCCGCCGAGGGCGGTGGACAGCAGGGCGGCGAAGGTCGACTTCCCCGATCCGGCGTGCCCGTCGACGGCGATCAGGCGGCTGGCGCCGCAGGACGGGGTGGACCGCCGCAGCGTGTCGGCGAGGCGGGGGAGCGGGGGCGGAACGATCACTCGATCCAGCGTACGCCCGGGCGCATCGGCGATGGCTTGCACGCCCGAGCGCTCGAGCGCCCGAGTCTTCGACCACTTGCGCGCCCCCGAACGGGCGACCAGCCCCCCGCCCCCCTTTCGCCGCCACAGGTAGAGGCCAATATTGGTGGCCGTCCAAGTGCCGTGGACGCTGGCAGAAGCCGGTCGGGAGCGTTCATAGTGGCCCCACACCGTCCACCGTGGCCGCAGCATGACCGTCCCGAGGGTCGATCCCAAGGGATCACGCCGACTGGGGGTTCCTCGTCCTATGACCAGATCAGCCGATACACCACACGGCACACCCGACACTCCGGCCGGCACTTCCGGCGCGCCCGTCGACGCGCCGACCGGCGCTCCCACCGCGTCCCGGCGCACCCTGCTGGCCGCCGCCGCGTCCCTGGCCGTCGCCGCCACCGCGGGCACCGCCGTCCCCGCCGCAGCGGCCTCCCGTACGCAGGCGCAGGCGGGCGGGCACCGAAGTCACACGCACCCGTGCAAGAAGGAGACGGCCAACCCCCTGGTGGACTATCACGCCTGGACCTCGTCCAGCGACTGGCGCAGCGGTACGGCGGAGGGCACCGAGGCCGCCTCCGGCACCCGGCCGGGCCTGACCCTCGCCGCATCCGTCGGCACCACCGACTACACCGACCCGCACACCGGCACCACCGCCACATGGGAGTACGCCCGCTGGACGTCGCCCGTGTACGAGCTGACCGTACCGGCCACGGAAGCCATCGCCTCCTGGAACGCGCACACGCCCAAGGGCACCTGGCTCCAGATCGAGCTCCAGGGCAGCTACTCCGACGGCACCCAGACCCCGTGGTACGTGATGGGCCGCTGGGCCTCCGGTGACGAGGACATCAAGCGCACCTCGGTCGACGGCCAGTCCGACGACCGCAGCAGCGTCTACACGGACACCTTCTCCATCGACGACCCGTCCGCCGGCCTCCGGCTGGCCTCCGCCCGGCTGCGGCTGACGCTCTACCGTGCTCCGGGCAGCACGGCCGCTCCGGTGGTGTGGCGGGCCGGCGTGATGGGCTCGGACGTCCCGGACCGCTTCGAGGTGCCCGCCACCACGCCGAGCGTGGCCAGGGAACTGGCCGTGCCGCGGTTCTCGCAGAACATCCACGCCGGCGAGTACCCGGAGTACGACGGCGGCGGCGAGGCCTGGTGCAGCGCCACCTCGTCGTCGATGGTCATCAAGTTCTGGGGTCGCGGGCCCAGCGCCGCCGACATGGCCTGGATCGACCCTTCGTACGCGGATCCGGAGGTGGACCAGGCGGCCCGCTACGTGTACGACTACCAGTACGAGGGCTGCGGCAACTGGCCCTTCAACGCCGCATACGCGGCCACGTACCCCGACTTCCAGGGAGTGGTCACCCGGCTCGGCTCGCTGACCGACGCGGAGCGGCTGATCGACGCCGGGATCCCCATCATCACCTCCCAGTCGTTCCTGGCGAGCGAGCTGACGGGCGCGAACTACGGCACGTCCGGGCATCTGATGGTGATCGCCGGCTTCACCCCGGAGGGTGACGTCGTCGCCAACGACCCCGCCTCGTCGAGCGACGACGCGGTGCGCAACGTCTACCTGAGGCGCGAGTTCGAGAACATCTGGCTCAGGACCAAGCGCTACGACGACAAGGGGAAGGTCAAGAGCGGTACGGGTGGGGTGTGCTACCTGTACTTCCCGGCCGATCCCACGGCAGCCCAGCTCGCGGCTCTGGAGGCTGTCGGGGTTCGCTGAACCGCCGGGGGACGTTGGTCCGTGTACACCTCACCCATCACCTGACGGCCGCCGCCGTCGAAGCGGGTAGCGGGTAGCGGGCAGCGGGCGGCTGGCAGCGGGCCGCCGGCCGTCGTCTCGCCGACGGGGAGAGGGCATGGTTGCCACGACCTCTCGCCGTCGCCAGCGGATCCGCGAGCGGTGCCGTACCCCGCCTCGGGAGCGGGTACGGCACTGCCCGCCGCGGACTCGTCCTCGCCGTCAGCTGGGCTTCACCAGCGGGAACAGGATGGTTTCGCGGATGTTCTTGCCGGTGATGGCCATGATCAGGCGGTCGATGCCCATTCCCATGCCGCCCGTGGGAGGCATGCCGTACTCCAGGGCGCGCAGGAAGTCCTCGTCGAGTTGCATGGCTTCCAGGTCGCCGCCGGCGGCCAGCAGGGACTGCTCGGTGAGGCGGCGGCGCTGCTCGATGGGGTCGATCAGCTCCGAGTAGGCCGTGGCCAGTTCGGCGCCGAAACCGATCAGGTCCCACTTCTCCGCCAGGAGCGGCTCGGAGCGGTGCTGGCGGGTCAGCGGCGAGGTCTCGACCGGGTAGTCCATGACGAACGTGGGCTGCATGAGGGTGTGCTCGACGAGCTCCTCGAACAGCTCCTGGACGAGCTTGCCCTGACCCCACTTGGAGTCCCATTCGACCTCACGGGCGTCGGCGAGCTTGCGGACGCTCTCGATCGGGGTGTGCGGGGTGATCTCCTCGCCGAGCGCGTCCGAGACCAGGCCGTAGACGGTCTTCCGCGGCCATTCGGCGATGCCCAGGTCGTACTCGACGTTGTCGTGGACGACCACGGTCGTGCCCAGTGCGGCCATGACGGCCTGCTGAGCCGAGCGCTGCGTGAGGTCGGCCATGCCGTTGTAGTCGAGGTAGGTACCGTAGGCCTCGAGCATCGTGAACTCGGGGTTGTGCGTGGAGTCCGCACCCTCGTTCCGGAAGTTCCGGTTGATCTCGAAGACCTTCTCGATGCCACCGACGACGAGCCGCTTCAGGTACAGCTCGATCGCGATCCGGAGGTACAACTCCATGTTGTAGGCGTTGATGTGGGTCTTGAACGGTCGGGCCGCCGCGCCGCCGTGGATCGGCTGGAGCATCGGCGTCTCCACCTCGAGGTAGCCCTCGGAGTGCCAGAAGTCCCGGATCGCCCGTACGGTGTCGCTCCGCAGGTGGGCCATCTTGCGGGCCTCGTCGTTGACGATGAGGTCGAGATAGCGGTAGCGGACGCGCGCCTCGGGGTCGGTGAGCCCGGCGTGCTTCTCCGGTAGTGGCCGCAGGCACTTCGACGTGATCGCCCAGCTCTCCGCCATGATCGACAGTTCGCCGCGCTTGGACGAGATGATCTCGCCCGTCACGCCGACATGGTCGCCGAGGTCGACGTCGCGCTTCCACGCCGCGAGCGCCTCCTCGCCGACGCCCGCGAGCGAGATCATCACCTGCATCTCGGCGGTCCCGTCCCGCAGAGTGGCGAAGCAGAGCTTGCCGCCGACTCGTGACAGCATGACCCGGCCCGTGATTCCGGCTTTCTCCCCGGTCGCAGTGTCGGCGTCCAGCTCGGGATACTTCGCCCGGATTTCGCCGATGGTGTGCGTGCGCGGGTAGGTCACCGGCCACGGTTCGACGCCGTTCTCACGGAGCCGCGCCGCCTTCTCCAGGCGGACGCGCATCTGCTCCGGGGCGTCCTGGTAGGTCTCGTCACTCATGGCGTCAAGGATAGGCGGCATCGAGCCGCGACTCCGTCGCGTTCAGTGGCCGGTCCCCTTCCTCGCGTTCCTCGCGCTGTCCTTGGCGCTGGGAGGGTTTTGGCAGGTTTCCGGTGCCGGTGCCGGTGCCGGTGCTGGTGCCGGTGCCGATGCTGCGGCGGACGGTAGCTGGAAGCGGGGGAAGTGCTGGGAAGTGCCGGTGAGATGCTCGCGTCAGGGGCGGCCGAGATCCGTGGTGAAGGTGTCGGGCCGGGTCGCGTGCCGCAGCACCAGGATGGCCACCGCCATCGCCAGGACCAGTGCGACCAGCATGAGGATCTCCACCCCCTGCGGCTGCCACTGGAAGGACCGCTCGGTCTGGGCGGTGACGATGAGGATCTTCCGGACGCCCGCGATCAGGCCGACGACGAGGAAGGGCTCGGCGTTCAGCGTGTGGTTCCTGATGGTGAGACGGACGGTGTGCAGCAGCTCGGCGACGATGAACAACACCAGGCTGTTGTCCAGGATGGCGAGCACGATCGCCAACTCGTGATAGGGCCCGCTCACCGCGTCGACCACGTCCTTGACGACGTCGGCCAGCAGAAGGGCCCCGACGAGCACCAGCAGCACCGCGACGATCAGGTGGATGACGTCCTCGGCGCTCTGGAGGAGCCGCTGGACGCGGGGGGCGACGGGCGTGGGGGGTGAGTCCGGCACAGACGGCAATCTACGATCGCCGGAGCACTCCTGCCGTGCTGCACGGCCGCCCGCGGATGGAGGAGCCACGAATGGCCCAACCCCCGGGTCCCGGCTCGGTCCGGCGGGCAAGGCCCGGTCCGGCGGGCAAGGCCCGGTTCGGCTCGGCGGTCGGCGGTCGGCGGTCGGCGGTCAAGGCCCGGTCCGGTCCAAGTCCGTGCTCGGCGGCCGGTGGTCCGCCAGGCCAGGCGCCCCGGCACCGTACCCGCCCGGCCGGGATCGATCCCAGAATCCGGTGCAAGCTCGGCCAGCCGCCCGCGGGGGACGTCGGGAACCGGTCTGGCAACTTCCCGCCGGCCACCTCCCCTTTCCCCTTCCGGCCGGCTCCCCTTCCGGGCAGCTCTCCGGCGCCCGAATGCTTGACCGTCCGCCCCGACGCCTGGCACCGTTCCCATCTGGTATCGATTGCATAGCGCCCCAGGGAGCGGAAAGTGCTGGTCGGAAGCGATGTGTTCCTCTTCCGGGACACCTGCAACGTCTACGTTCTCAGGTCCGGCCGGCAGGCTGTGCTGATCGACTTCGGCAGCGGCGACGTCCTGGACCACCTCGCCGGCTTCGACGTCGACGAGGTCACGGACGTGCTCATCACCCATCACCACCGTGACCAGGTCCAGGGCCTGGCCCGCGCCGCGGCGGCCGGAATCCGGATCTTTGTGCCCCCGGTGGAGAAGGACCTGATCGCCGGCGTCGACGAGCACTGGCGCACCCGCCGTGTCGAGAACGACTACGACGTCCGCCAGGACCGTTTCTCGCTGCTCTACCAGGTTCCGGTCACCGGCACCGTCGCGGAGTACCGCACCCGGCGCTACGGCCCGGTGGAGGTCTACACGCTGCCCACCCCGGGCCACACCGTCGGTTCCGTCAGCTACTTGGTGGACCACGGCGGTGCCCGGCTCGCCTTCGTGGGCGACCTGGTGCACGGCGAGGGCCGGCTGTGGTCGCTCGCCGCGACCCAGTGGTCGTACACCGGTTTCCACGGCAATGCCGGCAAGGAGGGCGTGGCCGCCACGATGCTCTCCTGCCAGCAACTGCTCGACCACACCCCCGGCACGCTGCTTCCCTCGCACGGCGCTGTTGTCACCGACCCGCCGCGGGCCGTCGCCCGGCTACGCGACCGGCTCCAGGCGCTGCTGGGCATGAGCCGGAGCGCCCCCTTCGACCCGGAGCGGATGCTCCAGCAGCCCTGGCGTGAGGTCACCGGGCCGCACCTGCTGCGCAACACCACGTCGATGGCCAACTCCTACGCGCTGCTGTCCGACGACGGCACCGCGCTGCTGCTGGACTTCGGCTACGACCTGACCACCGGCCTTGCCGGCGGCCAGGACCGCTCCGCGCGCCGCCCGCTGCTCGCCTCCATCGAGGCACTCCGCCGTGACCACGGCATCGACACCGTCGAGGTGGCCCTGCCCACCCACTACCACGACGATCACGTGGCCGGGTTCAACCTGCTGCGCGAGGTGCACGGCACCGAGGTGTGGGCGCCCGCGCACATCGCCCCGGTGCTCGCCGCGCCCACGTACTGGGACCTGCCCTGCCTGTGGTACGACCCGATCCCCGTCGACCGCGAACTGCCCGTGGGCCGGCCGGTGCGCTGGCGCGAGTACGAGATAGGCGTGCACGACCTGCCCGGCCACACGCTCTACGCCGCCGCGTACTCCTTCACCGCCGACGGCCGGCGGACCATCGCCACCGGTGACCAGCAGACCACCGAGTGGGAGCCGGGACTCAAGCCGGAGATCCTCAACTACCAGTACCGCAACCGGTTCCGCATCGACGACTTCACCCGCAGCGCCGAGCTGTACCGCATCCTGCGGCCGGAGCTGATGATCAGCGGCCACTGGTTCCCGTACGAGGTGACCGACGCCTACCTGGACATGCTGCTGGACAAGGGCCGGGAGCTGGCCCGGCTGCACCGGGAACTGCTGCCTGGGGACCTGGACTTCGAAGCCGAGGGCTTCGCCGCCCGGATCTTCCCCTACCGCAGCGTGGTCGAGCCCGGCGGCACGGTGCGCCTGGAGGTCGAGGTACGCAATCCGCTCCCGGGCGCCGAACCCGCCGAGGTCCGCCTGGTGGTGCCCCCGGGCTGGCGGGTCCAGCCGGATCCGGCGACGACCACGCTCGGCGGGCACGAGGAACGGCGGGTCGAGTTCGTGGTCACGGTGCCCGAGGCGGGGCCCCCGGCGGAGCGGCTGCGGGTGGGCGCGGACCTGACGGTGGGGCAGCTGCGGTTCGGACAGCAGGCGGAGGCCCTGGTGAGCGTGCGGTGACAGAGCCCACGACAGTGACTGAGCCCACGGCAGTGATCGAGCCCACGACGACGAGGACCCCGCAGAGCGATGCGGCGGCGAAGGAGATCACGGTGACGGCAGGTCCGGGGGCTGCGAGGGCAGCGGCGGAGACGGCGACGGTGGCGGCGAGGGAGGGGCAGCCCGGGACGCGGGCACCGTCGGGCCCGGACGGCGAGGTGAGCGCGCACCGGTCCGCGGACGGCACGATCACCGTCACGGCGCCCGGCTACCGGCTCACGGTGGCCGCCGACGGCGGCACCGCCCGGCTGTCGAGCGGCCCCGGTCACCCCGTGGAGCTGCAACTCCCGGGCGCGCTCGACCGTACCGGCGCCGTCGACGAGACGCTCTCCGTCGCGCCGCCCGCACTCGTGGCCTCGGAGGGCTGGCCGGTGATCACTGTGGCCCGGCGCAGTACGGCGTGGCGGCACGCCGAGACCCGGCTCGTGTGCACCGCGGACGGTTGCGAGGTCAGCTGGCTGGTGCGGGGGAGCGGCGACCTGGAGTCCGCGGCGCTCTTCGCCACCCGCTCGGTGCTCGGTGGCCGGGGCGGTGGACTGCGGCCCAGCGGCCACGACTGGCACACGCTCTTCACGCCCAACCCCGGGCCGCCCCGCCGGCTCCTGCGCGGCGCCGGCGAGAGCGCCGTCCTCGGAGCGTGCGGGGACGCCCGTCCCGGCCGGGGGCACTGGTTCTTCACCCCGCCACCGCTCTGCCTGGCCCTCACCGGCGAGAGGCTCCCGGACGACGCCGACCCGGCGGAGCACGCCGCCGGCACCTGGTGGACGCTCGGGATCGGCGCGCCGGTGCACCGGCTGACCTTCACCCAGGCCCGCTACGTACCGTCCGACCTGGGCTGGCACCTGTGCCTGGACTACGAGGCGCACACCCGGGTCGACGGCGACTTCCGCACCCCCGCGGTGCTTCTCTCACCCGGCCACCCGGACCCGTACGCGGGGCTGCGGGCACACCTCGGCTGGCTGCGGGCGCACGGCTTCGTCCCGGAGCCGGAGCCGGAGCCGGAGCCAGAGCCGGACTCGGAGTCCGAGCCGGAGCCGGAGCCGGATCGGGTCGCCGGCCCGGTACCGGCGGGATCGGCAGCACCAGCGGTCCCGGCGGCACGTCGAGCGGCCGTCCCTGATCCGGACCGAACCCGTGGGGACCGAACTGACCGGACCGACCGAACCGACCGGGCTGACCGTCCTGACGGCCCTGGCTGGACCACCCCGACCGCGCAGCCCGGCGGGCGGCAGCGCCCCGCCTGGTGGTCCGAGCCGATGTTCTGCGGGTGGGGCGCGCAGATGGGGCGCGCCAGGGACACCGGCCGCCCGGCACCCGAGCTGAGCACCCGTGAGGAGTATGACGCGCACCTGGCGGTGCTGGCCGAGCACGGCCTGGTGCCCGGCACCGTCGTCATCGACGACAAGTGGCAGCGGGCCTACGGTTCCTGGGAGCCCGACCCCGGCAGATGGCCCGACCTGCGGGGTTGGATCGCCGCCCGGCACGCCGCCGGGCAGCGGGTGCTGCTCTGGTGGCGCGCCTGGTCCACCGAGGGCGTCCCGGACGAGCTGTGCGTCCG
The DNA here is from genome assembly GCF_024435355.1 of Streptomyces odontomachi. GTDB lineage: Bacteria > Actinomycetota > Actinomycetes > Streptomycetales > Streptomycetaceae > Streptomyces > Streptomyces odontomachi. The sequence goes on along the minus strand of NZ_JAMJWG010000022.1, from coordinate 71,395 downwards.
CACGCCCGACGGCCACCCCGTCACCCTGGACCCCGACCACCCCGGCGCCCGTGCCCTGCTCACGGAGAACATCCGCCGGCTGCTCGCCCCGGACGGCCTCGACGCCGACGGGCTGAAGATCGACTTCACCGCCGACACCCCGTCGGGCCACTCCCTCACCGGCACGGGGCCCGGCTGGGGCATCGCGCTGCTGCACACCCAGCTGGCCACCCTCTACCGGGCGGCGAAGGCGGCGAAACCGGATGCCCTGGTCGTGACGCACACGCCACACCCGTCGTTCGCGGACGTCACCGATATGATCCGGCTCAATGACATGCTGCGACTCGACGACCCGGACCCCTGGGCCCCGCTCGTGCCGCAGATGCGCTACCGCGCGGCGGTCGCCGCGGCGTCCTGCCCGGGGCTGCTGATCGACACCGACGACTGGTGCGCCCCCGACCGTGCCCAATGGCGTGCCTACGGTGCCGTGAAGCGGCGACTCGGTGTTCCGGCACTGTACGTGACCACCCAGCTCGACCGTACGGGCGAGCCGTTGGAGGAGTGCGACTACGCGGCGCTGCGCGCCCAGTGGTCCGAGCAGCGCACGGGCCGCCGGGACTGAGCGCGCCGGGTGAACGGCCGGACGGGCGGACCGGACGGCGCCCGCGGACCGGACGAGCCGGCGCACGCCGCTCGGTCCCCCGGGGTGACCAGGGAAGCGGCCCGGGGCAGGCAGGAGAAGGCAGGGAAAGGGCGGGAAGCGACGGATGGGCAAGGGCAAGCGGACCCGGGTCACGCTCCGCCAGGTGGCGCAGGAGGCGGGCACCTCCCCGTCGACGGCCTCCCGTGCGCTGGCCGGCAACGGCTACGTCGCACAGGCCATCAAGACACGGGTCGAGGCGGCCGCGGCACGGCTCGGTTACGTGCCCGACGTCTCCGCGCGCACCCTCAAGGGCCGCTCCAGCCGCCTGGTGGGCCTGGTCGTCTCCGATCTGCGCAACCAGTTCTACGCCGCGCTGGCCGCCGGCGTCGAGCAGTCCCTGGCCGCCGCCGGCCACCAGATGGTGCTGGTCGACGACCACGGCGACGACGCCCGTGCGCTGGACGGCGCCCGTGCCTTCCTCGCCATGCGGGCGGCCGGAGTGCTGCTCGCACCCGTCGGCCGGCAGGCCACCGAACTCCTCGTGGAGCACGGCACCCCGGTGGTGGAGGTCGACCGGCGCTCCGGCGCGCGCGGCTGCGACGCGGTCACCATCGACAGCGAGCGCGGCGCACAGGCCGCCGTCACCCACCTGCTCGACCTGGGCCATCGGCGGATCGCGATGGTCCTGGACGAGACCGTGTGGGACACCGGGCGCGACCGGCTCAAGGGCTACCGCGCCGCACACCGCGCCGCCGGGGTGCCGCTGAGCCGGCGGCTGGTGCTGGACCTCGGGCTGCGCCCCGCCGACCCCGGCGCCGACATCGCCGCCTTCCTGGCCGCCGAGCCCGACATCACCGCGGTGTTCGCCGCCAACAACGTGGTGGCCGAGGCCGTCTGGCAGGAGTTGCAGCGCCGCGGCAGCCCGGTGCCGAAGGACTGCTCCGTGGTCTCCTTCGACGACCTCACCTGGATGCGGATGGTCGAGCCCGGCCTGACGGCGGTGCGGCAGCCCGTCTACGAGATGGGCCGGCGGGCCGCGGAGCTGCTGCTGGCCCGGATCGCGGGCGAGCAGGGCCGGGCCCGAACCCACACGCTCCAGCCGGAGTTCGTGCCGCGCGGCTCCACGTCGGCCCCCGGCAGACCTCACTAACGCCGCGCCACCAGCACGTTCTCCGCCGCGGGCGGCACCCTCGGCGGGCGTGCAACCGGCCGCAACGAGGCGGCACATCGAGCGCGAACGGTGCCGGCGGGATTTCCCCCAACCCGACAGCGCGGGTCTCTTGACCCCCGTCATGCATGTGGCTACGTTCTCATGTGGGAACGATGCCACATTGTGTGACGGCCGGTGCGGCGCGCCTCGGCGACGCCGTTTCCGGCCGTCTTCCGTATCGCACGTCCCCACCCGTGTCCTTCGTTCGTTCCTTGCACCGGCCGGCGAGAGACGGGGTCTCGGGCATCGTCACGACAGGACGGAAGGGCTGCATGACGCACGACCACAACGCCGGGCCGCAGGGGGACACCAGCGGTGCGCCGGGCGTGCTCGCGCTGGACATCGGCGGCACCAAGCTCGCCGCGGGGGTGGTGGGCGCAGACGGTCGCATGTGGTCCTTCGCCAGCTGCCCGACCGGCGTCGAGGACGGGCCCGAGGCCGCGCTGCGGCGGCTGTTCGAGCTGGGCGAGAAGGTGCTCGCCGACGCGGGGGCCGCGGCCGGGCAGCTGCTCGGCGTCGGCATCGGCTGCGGCGGCCCGCTCGACCCGTACACCGGTGTCCTCATCGGCCCGCCGCACCTGACCGGCTGGACCGACATCCCCGTCACCGACCTGGCCGGCCAGCGCTACGGGCTGCCGGCCGTGCTGGACAACGACGGCACGGCCGGCGCGGCCGGCGAATGGCGGTTCGGCGCCGGCCGCGGCTGCCGCACCCTGCTGTACCTGACGGTGTCCACCGGCATCGGCGGCGGTGTCGTGCTGGACGGCCGCACCTACCGCGGCGGTGCCGGCAACGGCGGCGAGCCGGGACACATCACCGTCCGCTCGGGCGGGCGGCGTTGCAGGAGCTGTGGCCGGCAGGGCTGCCTGGAGGCGTACGCGTCCGGTACGTCGATCGCCGAGCGCGCCGTCGAGGCCGTCGCCGCCGCCCGCGCCCGTGGCACCGCCACCGTCCTCGACCGGCCCGGACCGCTCACCGCCGAGGACGTGGACGCCGCCGCCCAGCAGGGCGACCCGGTCGCCACCCAGGTGTGGACGGAGACCGTCGACACCCTCGGCAGCGGCCTCACGTCGCTGGTGAACGTCTTCGAACCGGAGCTGGTGGTGCTCGGCGGTGGGGTGACCCGCTCCGGCGACCGGCTCCTGGAACCCGTACGACGGCTGGTCGCCGCGCAGGCCATGGGCCCCGCGGCACGCACCGCCCGGATCGTGGTCGCGTCCGGCGGCGACGCGGCCGGAGTGCTCGGCGCCGCCGCCATCGGCCTGGAGCGCCTGGCGGACGCCTGACCCGCCGCCACCCCGCACGACCCACCCCACACCACCCGACCCACCCCGCTCACCCTCGCACCCCCTGGAGCACCGGCACCATGCACGATGCCCTCGACCGTCAGCTGGCCGACCATCTGCACGCCGCGGAAGGCACCCGGCACCTGCTGCCCGTCCTCGACCGGGTCGCCCGCGACCTGATCGACGTCTACGCCGGGGACGGCCGGCTGTACACCTTCGGCAACGGCGGCAGCGCCGCGGACGCCCAGCACCTGGCCGGTGAGATGATCGGCCGCTATCTGCGCGAGCGCCGTCCGCTGGCCGCGGTCGCGCTGACCACCGACCCCTCGGTGGTCAGCTGCATCGCCAACGACTACTCCTTCGAGGACCTCTTCGCCCGCCAGGTCGAGGCGCTCGCCCGGCCCGGCGACATGGTCGTCGGCTTCACCACCTCGGGTCGCTCCCCGAACGTGGTGCGCGGCCTGGCCGCCGCGCGCAAGGCGGGCGCCCGCACCGTGCTGTTCACCGGTGGCGGTCACGACCCCGACAGCATGCCGCTACCGGCCGCCGAGCACGCCGACCACGTCCTGCCGGTACCGGCCACGGCCACCGCCCGGATCCAGGAGATGCACCTGCTGCTGCTCCACCTGCTCAGCGAGCGCGTCGACGCCTGGGCCGCCGGATGCGACCCCGACGACCCGCACGGACGCACCCCTGACCGCCCGGAGAGCCGGACATGACCCAGCCGAACCACGCACGAAACCAGACGGAAGCCATGGACACCGGACGCCGACCCTTCGCCAACCCCGGCTCGCGCGAGCGCACCCTGCACCTGGTGGGCAACGCCCACATCGACCCGGTCTGGCTGTGGCGCTGGCCGGAGGGGCTCCAGGAGGTGCGGGCCACCTTCCAGTCCGCGGCCGACCGTCTTCAGGAGTACCCCGACGCCGTGTTCACCTGCGACTCCGTCATGTACCTGGAGTGGATCGAGCGGCATGACCCGGAGCTGTTCGAGACCATACGCAAGTACGCCGCCGAGGGCCGCTGGCAGGTCATAGGAGGCTGGTGGATCGAGCCGGACTGCAACATCCCCTCCGGCGAGTCCTTCGTCCGCCAGGCCCTGTACGGGCAGCGCTACCTGCTGGAGAAGTTCGGCGCCGCCGCCACCGTCGGCTCCAACCTCGACCCGTTCGGGCACAACGCGATGCTGCCGCAGCTGCTGCGCAAGGCCGGCATGGACGCCTATGTCTTCCTCCGCCCCGGCCCCCACGAGCAGGCGCTGCCCGGGCAGTTCTTCCACTGGCAGGCCCCGGACGGCTCCCGGGTGCTCGCCTACCGGCTGCCGCACGAGTACTGCAGCCCCGGCCAGGACATCGGCGGCCACCTCGACAAGGCGCTCGCCATCATGCCGAACGACGAGCCGGAGCTGATGGTCTTCTACGGCGTCGGCAACCACGGCGGCGGCCCCACCAAGGCGAACCTGGACAGCGTCAAACGGCTCGATGCGCTGGGCGGCCTGCCCAAGCTCACCCTCAGCCACCCGGAGGCGTTCTTCTCCCGGGTCCGTGACCGCGCCGACATCCCCGTGCACGCCGGGGAGCTCCAGCACCACGGCCCCGGGTGCTACTCGGCGCACTCCGGCATCAAACGCTGGAACCGGCGTGCCGAGAACGAGCTCCAGCGCGCCGAGAAGTGGGCCGTCGTCGCCCGCGCGCTGACCGGCCAGGCCTATCCGCACCGGGAGCTGACCGAGGCCTGGAAACTGGTGCTGTTCAACCAGTTCCACGACATCCTCGCCGGCACCTCGCTGCGCTCCGCGTACGAGGACGCCCGCGACGACTACGGCCGGGCCCGCTCGCTGGCCGCCGAGGTCTTCAACACCTCCGTGCAGGCCATCGCCCGCCGTATCGACATCCCGCTGCGCGAGGAGACGGTGCCGCTGGTCGTCTTCAACCCGCACCCGTGGGAGCTCACGGCGGACGTGGAGGCCGAGTTCGGCCGGGCCGCCGTCAGCCGCCTCACCGACGAGACGGGCACCCCGGTGCCGCTCCAGCAGATCCGCTCCGAGGCCAGCATGAACGGCAGCCGCGGCCGCATCGCCTTCCGCGCCACCGTCCCCCCGCTCGGCCACCGCGTCTACCACCTACTTCCCGGAGCACCGGACGCTCCCGGACCGGCCCCGGTCACCGCGACGGGCACCACCCTGGAGAACGAGCACCTCCGCCTCACCGTCGACCCCGCCACCGGCTGGCTCAACTCCCTGTACGACAAGGACGCCAAGGTCGAGCTGCTGCCCGAGCGGCCCGGACGGCACGCCGTCGTCATCGACGACCCCTCCGACACCTGGGGCCACCGCGTCCGCGCCTACGACCAGGTCGCCGGCGCCTTCGACTGCCGCCGGGTGCGCATCACCGAGCAGGGCCCGGTACGCGCCGCCCTGCGCATCGAGAGCGGCTACGGCCACTCCACCCTCGTCGAGGAACTGGTGCTGTCCGCCGGATCCCGGCAGGTCGAGGTGCGCGTCACCGTGGACTGGCACGAACAGCTCAAGACGCTCAAGCTGCGCTTCCCCACGGCGCTCACCGGGGTGACGGCCACCCACGAGATCCCGTACGGCCACATCGAGCGCACCCCCGACGGCACCGAGGAGCCCGCCCAGGCCTGGGTGGACGTCGCCGGAACCCTCCCGAACGGCCGGGCCGCCGGACTCGTCGTCGCCAACGACGGCAAGTACGGCCATGACGTGACGGGCGGCGAGATCGGGGTGACCGCACTGCGCAGCCCCGCCTACGCCTGGCACGAGCCGCACCGACTCACCGACGACGGCATCTACGACTACCTGGACCAGGGCCGCCAGGACTTCCGACTCCTACTCCTCCCACACGCCGGCGACTGGCGGACCGCCGACCCGGTGCGCCGCGCGGCCGAGCTGAACCAGCCCGCGTTCGCCCTGCTGGAGACCTTCCACACCGGCCCGCTGGCCCAGCGCACCGGGCACGCCGACGACGGCGGCTCCAGCATCGTCGTCACCGTTCTCAAGGGCGACGAGGACGACTCCGGCGACGTGGTGCTCCGCGCCTACGAGTCCCAGGGCCGCGCCACCCACGCCCACATCACCCTGCCCATGCTCGGCAACCGAGCCATCGAGGACGACTTCGGCCCACACGCGATCAAGACCTACCGGGTACCGGCCGACCCACAGCGCCCGGTATCGGAGCTGAACCTGCTGGAACGCCAGCAGCCAGGGGAGGACGAGGGCCCGTGACGGCCCCGACCCCGTCGACCCCCCCGCCCCCGCCGCAGGGCGCCGCAGGCGCCACTGAGGGGCGCGGGGAACTGCGCGAGCAACCCTCCACCGGCCGGGTGGTCCGGAGAGGACAGGTATCACCCCTCCCGGCCGGGGGCTGGGGAGGTCGAGGGGGCGCGACGGCGCCGGACACCTTGGACGTCCCGGAGGGCGCCGCAGGCGCCACTGAGGGGCGCGGGGAACTGCGCGAGCAACCCTCCATCGGCCGGGTGGTCCGGGGACGACAGGTATCACCCCTCCCGGCCGGGGGCTGGGGAGGTCGAGGGGATGCGACGGCGCCGGACACCTTGGACGTCCCGGAGGGCGCCGCAGGCGCCACTGAGGGGCGCGGGGAACTGCGCGAGCAACCCTCCATCGGCCGGGTGGTCCGGAGGGGACAGGAACCACCCCTCCCGGGAGCTGACACCGGCGACGACCCGAAGGGTCGAGCACAACAGGCCAGCGCAGCGCCCCCGCTGGACAGCGCCTGGCAACTACGCCCCTGCCTCGGCGACACCTGGCGCTGGATGTCCGGACCGGGCCGACCACCCGGCGAGCCCGGGTGGTACCCCGCCCGGGTGCCCGGCACGGTGCTGGACGACCTGCACCGCGCCGGCCAGGTACCCGACCCGTTCACCGGCACCCGTTCCCTGGAGGCCGAGTGGGTGCCGCAGCGCACCTGGCTCTACCGCAGGCCCCTCACCACCCGACCGCTCGCCCCCGGTGAGCGGGCGATCGTGCGCTTCGAGGGCGTCGACCACGAGGCCACCGTGCTCGTCGACGGGAAGGAGATCGCCCGGCACGCGGGGATGTTCGTGCCCTTCGACGTGGACGTCACCGACGCCGTCGCGGACGGCGGCAGCCATCTGCTGGCCGTCGCCGTGCACCCGGCGCCACCGAACGAACCGCAGGTCGGCCGCACCGACCGGGTCCGGGTGCACAAGAGCCGGATGAGTTACGGCTGGGACTTCTGCCCCCGCATGATCCACCAGGGCATCTGGAAGCCGGTCACCCTGGAGATCACCGGGCCGCTCCGGCTCGTCGACGCCCGCATCGGTGCGCTGCCCGACGAGGCCGGCCGCACCGGACACCTGCGCGTCGACGCCGCGGTGGCGGCCGGTGAACCCGGGCAACTGCACGCGTGCGTCCGGGCGCCCGGCGACGGGGCCGTGGTCGCCGAGGGCACGGCCGACGTGCCGGCCGGTGCGACCGGGGCCACCCTGGACCTGACGGTGCAGCGGCCCCGGCTGTGGTGGCCGGCGGGGCACGGCGCACAGCCGCTGTACACGGTGGACGTCACCCTCCGGGACCGGGCCGGACGCACCGCCGGCTCCCGACGTACCGAGACCGGCTTCCGGCGCGTGGCGCTGGTGCCCAACCCCGGCGCCCCACGGCACGCCCTGCCGTACACCCTCCAGGTCAACGGCCGCCGCATCTACGCCAAGGGCTGGAACTGGGTGCCGATGGACGCCCGGCACGGCGTGCCCAGACCCGCGAAGCTGGCGCACCTGCTGGGGCTCGCCGCCGACGCGCACGTCACCCTGCTGCGGGTGTGGGGCGGCGGCCTGATCGAGACGGAGGACTTCTACCGCACCTGCGACCGGTTGGGGCTGCTGGTGTGGCAGGAGTTCGCGCTGTCCAGCTCCGGGATCGACAGCGTCCCGTCCGCCGACCCCGACTACCTGGCGCTGATGGAACGCGAGGCGCGTGCCCTCGTCCCCGCGCTGCGCCACCATCCCTCGCTCGCGGTGTGGGGCCCCGGCAACGAACTGCACGACACCGCGGCCGAACGCCCGCTCGCCGAGGCCGACGCGCCGGTGATCAGGACCCTGGCGTCGGTCGTCGCCGAACTCGACCCGGACCGCTGCTGGCTGCCCGGTTCGCCGTCGGGGCCGGCCTTCCTCAACCGCGCCGACCTGGTCGCCGCGGCACCCGACGACCAGCACGACGTGCACGGCCCCTGGGAGCACCAGGGCCTCGGCGCCCACCAGCGGCTCTACGACGGCGCGAGCTGCCTGCTGCACACCGAGTTCGGGGTGGAGGGCATGGCCAACCGGCGCACGTTCGAGGCCGTGGTGCCGCCCGCCGACCGCCGCCCCACCGGCCGCGCCAACCCGGTGATGGAACACCTCGGCGCCTGGTGGAACAACACCGAACTGGTATGCGCCGCCTTCGGCCGGCGCGTCGGCCCCGACGACCCGGACGCCATGCGCCGGGCCAGCCAGCAACTCCAGTACGACGGCCTGCGGTACGCCACGGAGGCGCACCTGCGACGTGCGCCGCGCAGCAGCGGCGCCATCCCCTGGCAGTTCAACGAGCCCTTCCCGAACGCCTGGTGCACCAGCGCCGTGGACCACCGCGGCGATCCCAAGCCCGCCTACCACGGTGTCCGGCGCGCCTACCGGCCCGCCCACGTGTGCGCACGGTTCGCCACGCAGGCGTGGGGCGGGCACGAGGCGTTCACGGCCGACCTGTGGTCCTGGCGGCAGGACGGCACCCCGGAGGGCAGCACCGTCACGGCCCGGCTGCTCGGCGCCGACGGCGTGCTGCACGCGGAGGTGGCCCTGCCCGCCGGCCGGCCGAACACTCCAGGACCGCACAACGGCGTGCCCGCGGCACGCGCGGGCCGGTGGCGGACGGCGCTGCCGCGCCTCGCCGACCACCTCTTCGTCCTCGATCTCGCCCTGCGCGCCCCGGACGGTGCCCTGCTCGCCGACAACCGGTGGGTGCACAGCACCACGGCCGACCTCGCACCCCTGTGCGACCTGGCCGAGGCCCGTGTGACGGTGCGCACCGAACCGGACCTGACCGCCGTGCACCTGGCGCACACCGGCGGACCCGCGGCGCTCGGTCTCTACCTGACCGACGCACGCGAGTACACCGCCCCGGGCTGGGCGGTCTTCGCCGACAACATGATCGACCTGCTGCCCGGCGAAACCGTCCGCATCCCCGTGGCATGGCGCGACGCACCGCAGGCGGGACGCACCGTACGGCTGGAAGGATGGAACATCCGTGCCACCGAACTCAGCTGACGCCCGGCCCGGTACAGCCGACGCCGGCACCCCGAACCCGGTCGACGTGACGTCACCCCCGGGCGGCGTACCGCTGCGCGACCCCGCCCGGGGCGAGGCGCTGCTGCCCTACCTCGTGGCCCTGATGGAGCCCGACGGCACCCACCGTGCGGTGGCCGCCGAGGGGCGGGAGCCGCGGCCGGACGGCGGCTGCGAACTGCGCGGCACCGCGGCCGGCTTCACCGTCCGGCTCCGGCTCTCGCCCGCCGAGCCGGACGGCACCGGCGGCGCCCTGCGGCGCGAGGCCGAACTCACCGTGCGGCGCACCGCACCGGAGCCCGCGACCGCCGGTCTCCGCGTCGAACTGCGGCTCGGCCGCACGGCGGATCCCGGCTGGCTGATCCCCGGCGTCTTCTACGGCGCGAACCGGCTGCCCGACTGCGCCCGCCGCTACCCACGCTACGAGCCGGGCAGCCACGACCCGGCGGGCATGGTCGCCGACGCCTGGGCCTTTCGCGCGGACCGCTGCGCCACGCCCGCCGTCTTCGCACGTGACCGGCTCGGCGGCGCCGCGCTGTCCGTCGCCGAACAGGGCGACCTCGGCGAGCAGGGCGTCGGCTTCGCCCTGCTGCCCGGCGGGCGACCCGCACTGCGGCTGCACGCGCCCTACCGCGAGGAACCCGTCAGCTACTACGGCTCCGCCACCCCGCGCCCTGCGCAGGCCCCGATGGTCACCTGGCAGCCGGGCGACACGCACACCCTGCGCTTCACCCTGCACCTCCTGGCCGCCGACCCGCACGCCTACGCGCCCGTCCTGCGCGCCGTGCACCACCGCACCCCCACCGCGCCGGAGCCGGCCGCCTGGGTCGGTCTGGACGAGGCCGCCGAGCTGGCCGCGCACGGGCTGCACCGCTGGCACTACCGGCCCGATCCGCCGGTGCTGCTGGAGACCGCGGCCTTCGACCGGGAGGCGCTGGGCGAGCGCGGCGACCGCCCGGCGATGCACGTGTCCTGGGTCAGCGGCACCCCATATGCGCACGCCCTGCTGCTGCACGCCCGCCGCACCGGCGACGCCGAGCAGGCGGCGGCCGCCGTCGGCGTGCTGGACCACATCGCGGGCAATCTCGCACCCGGCGGTACGTTCTGGGGGCAGTGGGGCGCCCGTAACGGCTGGAGCGCCGGCTGGACACCGGACCCGCACCGGCTGCACGCCCGCACCCTCGGCGACGCCACGCTGTTCCTGCTGCGTGCCCTGCGCGCCGAACGCGCCCGGGGCGTCGACCACCCGGCGTGGGAGCACGCCGTGCGCTCCAACCTCGCCGTGGCGCGCGCCGGGCAGCACGCCGACGGCCGGTTCGCCGCCGCCCACCACAGCGACACCGGCGCGCCCCTCGACCACCAGGGCGCCGCCGGGCTCGCCTGGATCGCGCCGCTGGTCGAGGCCGCCGCCGCGTTCGGCGACGACGCGCTGCTGGCCGCCGCACGCCGGGCCGGGACCGGGTACGCCGACGACGTGCGCGCCGAGTTCCTGTGCGGCGCACCGGAGGACGTCTCGCTCGCCCCCACGTCGGAGGACGGCTACAACGCGATCATCGCGTACACGCTGCTGCACGAGGCCGACCCCGGCACGGCGCGCTGGCTCGACCTGGCCCGCCGGGCGGCCGACTGGACGCTCACGTTCCGCTACACCTACGACGTCACCTTCGACGCGCACACCCTGCTCGGCCGCTACGGCTTCCGTACCCGCGGCGGCGACCAGGCGTCCCCGTCCAACCAGCACCTGCACGCCTTCGGTTTGATCTGCCTGCCCGAGACGGTACGGCTCGCCCGGCACCTCGACGACCCGTACTACGCGGAGTCGGCACGGGAGAACCTGGACTGCTTCCGGCAGTTCGTGGCACGCGCCGACGGGGACTTCAACGCCTACCGCGGCATGGTCAGCGAGCGCTTCTACCAGACCGAGTGCTTCCAGGCCAAGGGCATGCTGCTCACCCTCTCGCACGCCTGGTCGGCCGGGGTGTTGCTGTACGCCTGCGAGATCGCGCGTGACCTGCCCGAGTTCAAGGAGCGGTCGTGAACCACCGGGACGCCGACCGGCACGGCACCGGCGCCGACCGGCACACCGCCGGGTCGGGCCGGCCCGCGCTGGCCGGTCTCGACGTGGGTTCCACCCGTGTCAAGGCCGTGGTCTGCACCCCGGACGGCACCGTGCTGGCAGCGGCCGAACGGCGCACCCCGCTCGGCGAGGACGCCACCGGCGCGCTGGTGACCGCGGCCCTCGCCGCGCTCGCCGAAGCGGTGGCGGGCGCCGGGCGCACGGTGGTTGCGGTGGGCCTGACCGGCATGGCGGAGACCGGTGTACCGCTGGACGCGGACGGCAGGCCCACCGGGCCGCTGCTCGCCTGGTCCGATCCGCGCGGCGACGCGGAGGCCGCCGCTCTCGTGCGCGACGCGGGCGCCGCCGCCCTGCACGCCACCACCGGGGTGCGGCCCTCCGCGAAGGTCCCGCTGGCGAAATGGTGCTGGCTGCGGGCGCACCGTCCCGAGGCGTTGCGCAACATGGCCGTGTGGTCCGGCGCCGTCGACCTGGCCGCCCGTGCGCTGACCGGAACCACCGCCACGGACGTCACCTTCGCCCAGCGCACCATGGCCTTCGACGTCCACCACGGCCGCTGGGACCCCGCACTCGCCGCACTCGCCGGACTGTCCGTCGACCGGCTGCCGCGCGTGTGCGCTCCGGGCGAGCCGGCCGGCCGGGTCACCGAAGACGGCGCCGCACGGGTGCCCGGGCTGCGCCCCGGCACGCCGGTCGTGGTCGCCGGCCACGACCACCTGGTGGGCGCCTGGGCGGCCGGTGCCCGAACCCCCGGCGACCTGGCCGACTCCATGGGGACCGCGGAGGCCGTCCTCACCCTGACCGGTCGCCCGCCGGACGCGCCCCGGGCGCTCGCCGAGGGCATGGGCTACGGGCGGCACGCGGACGGCCGCACCTGGTACGTGATCGCCGGCACGGGCAGCTGCGGCGCCCTCGTCGAATGGTGCGCCGACCTGCTCGGACTGCCGTCGGGCGGGGAACGCCACGCACGGTTCGGTGCACTGCTCGCGGCCGCCGGGCCGGGACCGACCGGCCTGATCGTCGAGCCGTACCTGTCCGGCCGCAGCGCCCCCGCCCCGGACCCGCAGCGCCGGGTGGCCGTGCACGGCCTCGGACCCGGGGACGGCCCTGCTCGGCTTGCGCTCGCCGTCGTGGAGGCCACGGCCTACCAGGCCCGTTGGATGGCGGAAGCGCAGTCCGTGCTGACCGGGGTCGCGCCGCGCGAGACGGTCCTGCTCGGCGGCCCGGTCGCCCAGCCGCGGTGGCCACGTGTGAAGGCCGCGGTCACCCCCTGGCCCGTGCGGGTGCTCGCCGAGCACCGGGCACCCGCCGTGGGCGCCGCGCTGCTGGCCGCCACCTCCGCCGGCCTGCCCGAGCCGGCGCCCCTCGGCACGGCGCGGCGGACACCGGGCGAGGACGCGGACCCGGCGGGGTACGACGCGGTGTACCGCGAGGCGTTCCTGCCGGCGGTGCTCGCCGCACCGCCCGACGGCGCCCGCCCGCCGGACCGCACGGCTCCCACCCCGAACCCGCCGGCGTCCCCCGCCACGGACGACCGGGGCGGCGGCACCCGACGCCGCACGCCAGACCCTCGGACCGCCACGACAGCGCACCGCACAGAGCACCCGGAGCACCCATGACCACCAGCAGCCAGACCACCCGAACCGCCCCGGTGGGGGCGCTCGCCCGGCCCACCGGGACGTTCGCCATGGTCGCCATGGACCAGCGCGACTCGCTGCGCACCATGATGATCGAGCGCACCGGCCAACCCCGCGAGCGCATCGACGACGCCACGATGACCGACTTCAAGCTGACCGTCGCACAGGCCCTGGGCCCGTCCGCCTCGGCGCTGCTGATCGACCGGCACTACGGCTTCCGGGAGCTGATCGCCCGTCAGGTCCTGCCGGGCGGCTGCGCCCCGGTGCTCGCCGTGGACGTGCTCACCCAGGAGCCCGGGGGACCGGTCACGGACACCGCCCTGGACGAGACCGTGGATCCGCGTGCCGCGGCCGCCGACGGGGTGCGGGCGCTGAAGCTGCTGGTGATCTGGCGGCGCGACGGCGAACAGGACCGTCGCATCGCCCTGGCCGCGCGCTTCGTGGAGCTGTGCCGCGCTGCGGGGCTCGCCTCGGTGCTGGAGCCGGTGGCCCGGCCCACCGCCGAGGAAGAGGCCGACGGCACCTTCGTCCTCAACGACGCCATCGTGGCGGCCGCCAGGGAACTGGCGCCCCTGCGGCCTTCCCTCTACAAATGCCAGGTGCCGAACGGCGGGGTCGGCACGGTCGCCGATCTCGCGGCCGAGGCGGCCCGTGTCGACGCGGTGGTGGACGTGCCGTGGGTGGTGCTGTCCCAGGGCGTCGACCCCGCCCGATTCCCCACGGCGGTGGAGGCGGCCTGCCGCGCCGGCGCCTCCGGGTTCCTCGCGGGGCGCGCCCTGTGGACCGCCGCGCTCGGCGCCCCCGACACCCGGGCCACCCTCCACGGCCCCTGCGCCGAACGGCTGCGGCAGCTCGGCGACATCGTCGACAGGTACGGCAGACCGTGGTGGGACGCCGCGGTCGGTACGGACGTCGCGGCCGGCAAACGCGACGCCGTAGCCGGGGTGGCGCACCAGGACGGAGGCACGGCATGACGGCCGATCAGGAGCACGCACGACCGAGCGGTGCGGGCACGCCGCCCGGCACCGCACCGCCGCGGGTGTGCGTGCTGCACACCGTCGCCGCGCTGCCCGCGGTGTTCGACCCGCTGCTGCGCGAGGAGGCGCCCGGCGTACGGCCGTACCACATGGTCGACGAGAGCCTGCTCGCCGACACCATCGCGCACGGGCCGCTGCCGCGCACCACCGCCCGGCTCGCCTCGCACATCCGGCACGCCGAAGCGGCCGGGGCCCGCGCGGTCCTGGTCACCTGCTCGTCGATCGGCCCGGCGGCCGAACAGGTACGTCCGCTGGTGTCCATCCCGATCTTCCGGGTGGACGCCCCCATGGCCGCCGAGGCCGTGCGCACCGGGCCCCGCGTCGGCGTCCTCGCCACCCTCGACTCCACGCTGGAGCCGACCGCCGCCCTGATCCGGCGGCAGGCCGCCGAGAGCGGCGCCGAGATCACCCTCACCGCCTCCACCTGCGAGGGCGCCTACCAGGCGCGCATCCAGGGTCGTCCCGAAGAGCACGACGCGCTGATCGCCGCCGAGGCCCGTCGACTCGCCGCCGAGACCGATGTGCTCGTGCTCGCCCAGGCCTCCATGGCCGCCGCCGTCGGCACCCTGCCGCCCGGTGCGCTCGGTGTCCCCGTACTCACCTCACCGCGCACCGGCACCGCCCAGCTCGCCGCGCTGGGCGCCGTGACACCGCAGGAGGCGGGGGCATGACGGTCCGGCCGGCCACGGATGCGGAGCTTTCGGGCCCGGATCGGGCGGCCGGTGCACCCCAACCGGCCGGGACCGCGCAACCGTCCGCGCCCGGCACCGCTGCGCCCGACCCCCCTCGGCACCCCCTACTGGGCTGCATCGCCGACGACTTCACCGGCGCCACCGACCTGGCCGGCAACCTCGTGAGGGCCGGTTACCGCACCACGCTGATCGTCGGCGCCCGTGAGGCGGCACCCACTCCCGGCCAGCCGCCCGCTGCCGCGGTGGCGTCCGCTCCCGGCCCGGCGGCCGGAGCCACGGCGGCGGGCGTGCGGGGCCGGGGCGCTGGGGAAACCGCCGGGCCGGCCCCGGGCGCCGCCGGGGCGATGCCGTCGGACGCGCCGGACGCCGTGGTGGTGGCGTTGAAGACGCGGACGGTACCGCCGGAGGAGGCGGTCCGGGCGGCCCTCGACGCGCATCGCGGCCTCGCGGCACTGGGCTGCGAGCGCTTCTGGTTCAAGTACTGCTCCACCTTCGACTCCACGCCCGGCGGCAACATCGGGCCGGTCATCGACGCGCTGCTGGCGGCCACCGGCGCACCCTGGACCATCGCCTGCCCGGCCTTCCCGGACAATGGCCGCACCGTCTACCAGGGACACCTGTTCGTGGCTGACCGCCTGCTGAGCGAGAGCGGCATGCGGCACCATCCGCTCACCCCGATGACCGACCCGGACCTGGTCCGGGTGCTCGCCGCCCAGACCCGGCACCCCGTCGGACTGCTGCCGCACCCGGTGCTGCGCGCCGGCGACGCGGCGCTGCGCGCCCATGTGGACCGCCTCGTCGCCGACGGGACCCGGATCGTGGTCACCGACGTGCTCGGCAACGACGACTTCGCGCCGCTGCTGCGTGCCACCGCCCGACTGCCGTTGCTCACCGGCGGCTCGGGCCTCGCCCTCGCCCTTCCGCCGCCGTCCGGGCGCACCCCCGACACCGCCCCGGCCGCGGCCGCCGACCCGGGGCGTGCCGCCCGCATCCCGGTCGCCGCCGGCCCCGCCGCCGTGCTCGCCGGCAGCGTCTCCGACGCCACCCTCGCGCAGACCGCGTACGCGCGCGCCCGGTTGCCGCACCGCCGGATTCCGGTCGATGCGCTGCTCGACGACCCGGAGGGCACGGTGGCCGACGCGGTGGCGTGGGCGCGCGGGCGGGCCGGGCCGCGTCCGGTGCTGCTGTACAGCGCGGACGACCGTGACCAGGTGCGCCGGGCGCAGCGCCGGTTCGGCACGGAGCGCAGCGCGGCCGCCGTGGAGGGCGCCTTGGCGGCCTGCGCCCGGGAGCTGGTGGACGCGGGCTTCGGACGGCTGCTGGTCGCCGGCGGCGAGACCTCCGGCGCGGTGGTCACGGCGCTGGGCGTGCGGCGTTTCACCATCGGCCGCGCCATCGCCCCCGGCGTGCCCTGGACGGCGGCCGGCTACCGCGGGCGCACGGTCAACCTCGCCCTGAAGTCCGGCAACTTCGGCGCCGAGGACATCTTCGTCACCGCCCAGGACGTGCTGTGAGCCGGGCGCGCCCGATCCGGCAGGCGCGCCCGGCCCACCGTGCGTCTCACTCCTGGACGGGGTCCACCACCCAGTCCGGATGCCCCGGCATCGGCGGGGTGTGCGCGCCGTACAGCCATGGACGCAGGAAGCCCGACAGGTCCCGGCCGGCCACCTCGGAGGCCAGCGCGACGTAGTCCTGGGTGCCGGCCGCCTTCCCCCGGTAACGGGCGAACCACTGCTGCTCGATGCGCTGGAACGTGGCGTCGCCCACCTCCGCGCGGAGCGCGTAGAGCACCAGGGCAGAACCGTCGTAGCGCATCTTCTTGAACAGGTTGGACTCCGTCGGCTCGGCCGGTGCGCCGGTGTCGTGGCGCCACTGGTCGTGCTGGCGGTAGGCCTCCTTCATGGCCGCCTCGAAGCTGTCGCCGCCGTGCGCCTCGGAGTACAGCCGCTCGTAGTACCGCGCGTGCCCTTCGCTCAGCCACAGGTCGGACCAGGTCCGCAGGGCGACGCTGTCGCCGAGCCACTGGTGGGTCAGCTCGTGGACCATGTTCTTCTCGGCGTCCACCTGCGTGCCGAGCAGGTCGCCCTTCGGCAGCAGGGACAGCGTCTGCGTCTCCAGCGCCACACCGAGGTCGGTGTCCCCGACCAGGACGCCGTAGCGGTCGAACGGGAACGGGCCGAGCTGCCGCTCCAGCCAGGCCAGCTGGTCCGGCGTGAGCCGCAGGTACTGCTCGACCGACGCGGCCAGCGTGTCGGGGACCACATCCCGGATCGGCAGCCCGTGCGGGCCGGTGCGGTCGACGAAGGTGAAGTGACCGATCGCCAGTTGCACCAGCTGGGTGGCGACGGGCTGCTGGGTGTCGTACGTCCAGCGCACCCGGCCGTCGGGCTGCTCGGTGCGGCTGGTCAGCCGCCCGCCCGCGACCGCGTCGAGCCCGGGCGGCGTGGTGACGTGGAAGGTGAAGGGCGCCCGCAGGCTCGGGTGGTCGTCGGCCGGGAAGATCATCTTGGCGCCGTCGGGCTGGGGGTACAGCACGGTGCCGTCGGGCGTGGGGATCCAGCCGTAGTCCTCGATGGCGTCGTCGCGGTGCCGGGTCTGCGTCGGGTCGGCGGTGTAGGTGACGCGGACGGTGAAGTCGTCACCGTCGTCGAGCGGGGCGGCCGGCGTGACGACCAACTCGTCGCCGTCCCGGGCGAAGGACGCGGCACGTCCGTTCACGGTCACCGTGTGCAGGGTGTTGCCGGCGAAGTCCAGGTCGAAGCGGGACAGCGACTGCGTCGCCCGCGCCTCGATCGTCGCGCTCGCCTCGAACGGCGTCGCCGGCGCCTGCCAGTCGAAGTCCAGGGTGTAGTGGCGCACCGTGTAGCCGCCGTTCCCGTCCAGCGGGAAGAGCGGGTCGCCCAGGCCCGGCGCGCCGGGGGAGGGCCGGGTGGCCGGCCCGTGCGGCGTGGCCGCGTAGGAGACGGGCCCGGTCAGGGTGGCGGTCACGGCGAGTGCGGCGGCCAGCGCGAGCAGCGGTCTACGGCGGTGTACGGACGGTCGTCCGGTCATCGGGTTCCCCTTCGGTCGGATGCGCGGCAATGCCGGCCGCCGGGGGGAAAACGGCCGCTGGAGAAGGAGACGCGCGGCGCGCCGACAACGTTGCGCACACGAAAGGGCGGGAGCCCGCAGGCCCCCGCCCTTCACGGCTGTGCCGTTCAGCTGATCGCCTTGATCAGTTCGCCGTTCGTGGTGTCTCCGCTCAGTTCCCAGAAGAAGGTGCCGCCCAGGCCCTGCTGGTTCTTGAAGCTCATCTTGCCGGCGATGGTCGCCGGCGTGTCATAGCTCCACCAGTCGCTGCCGCAGTGCGCGTACGCGGTGCCCCCGACGGTGCCGGTGGCCGGGCACTTGGTCTTGAGCACCTTGTAGTCCTCGATGCCCTGTTCGTACGTGCCGGCCGCCGGCCCGGTCGCCGTGCCGCCGGGCGCGTCCTGGGTGACGCCGGTCCAGCCGCGGCCGTAGAAGCCGATGCCGAGCAGCAGCTTGTCCGACGGGATGCCCAGGCTCTTGAGCTTGGCGATGGTGTCCTCGCTGTCCCAGCCCGCCTTCGGGATGCCGCTGTAGGAGCTCAGCGGCGAGTGCGGGGCGGTCGGACCCTGCGCGTCCCAGGCGCCGAAGTAGTCGTACGTCATCGGGTTGAACCAGTCGACGTACTGCGCCGCGCCGGCGTAGTCGGACGCCTCGAGCTTGCCGCCGGCCGTGCCGTCGGCGCTGATCGCCGCGGTGACCAGCTTGCCGCTGCCGAACTTGGCGCGCAGCGCGGCCATCACGTTCCTGAACGCGTCGCTGCCGCTGGTGTCGCAGGTCAGGCCGCAGGCGTTGGGGTACTCCCAGTCGATGTCGATGCCGTCGAAGAGGCCGGCCCAGCGGGAGTTGTTCACCAGGTCGTAGCAGGACTGGGCGAAGCCGGCCGGGTCCTGCGCGGCCTGGCCGAAGCCGCCGGACCAGGTCCAACCGCCGAAGGACCACAGGACCTTCAGGCCGGGGTGCAGCTTCTTGAGCTTGGCGAGCTGGTTGAACGCGCCTGCCAGCGGCTGGTCCCAGGTGTCCGCGGTGCCGTCCACGGACTGGTCGGCGGTGTAGGTCTGGTCGGTGTCGGCCCAGGAGTCGCCGATGGTGCACTTGCCGCCCTGCACGTTGCCGAAGGCGTAGTTGATGTGCGTCAGCTTGGCTGCGGAGCCGGACGTCTCGATGTTCTTGACCCGGTAGTTGCGCTGGTAGACGCTCCAGTCGGTGTAGTAGCCGACGACACGTGACCCCGCGGCGACGGCGGCGGGCGCCCGGTCCGGCTGCTGTGCACTGGCGCTGCTCGCGCCGGCGGCGAGCAGCCCGGCGCCGAGCACGGCACTACAGGCCGCGGCGATCAGCCTTCTGAAGCGGGTGTGGGGGAGGGACGGTCTGAGCATCGGATCTCCTCGTGAGGGTGGGGAGAGGACGTTGCGACACGTGCGCGTGCTTGACCTGTGAAGGCCCCGACGTCGGTGGGGGTGCTCGCTGGAACAGTAGAAGGACTAGACCATTGAGTCAATGGTGTGTACCAATTCTCGTGCCATGGCAGCGGGACGACGACCGGCGGACCGTCGCCGTCCGACCGCCCCGCGGACCGCCGCACCAGCCTCCCTCGGACAGCGCGTCAGGCGGCCTCCCACCCTCTTTCAGCCGATCTTGCGCACCTGTGCCCGTACCGCCTCTCATCTCCCCAAACGCGGGTGACGACCCGCCCCCGATCGGGCATACTCATCGCGCCACCGCCGCCGTGTGGCCGCGCCTGCGATCCAGGGCGGCAGCGTCGGCGGCAGCGCAGCAGCACCCGGGACACGACCCCGCCGGGCGGCGCCGCCCTACCCAGGCGCGTGCCCGCCCCAGCGCCCGACAGGGAGGACCGCGCCGCCATGTCCGACTTCGCCCCGCAGCCGGTGGACCGTCAGCTACCCACCGACGAGGCACGTGACCTGCTCTCGCTCGTCCGTGACCTGATCCGCCGCGACATCGCACCCCACGCAGCCGACGAGGAAGAAGCCGGCCGCTTCCCTCGCGAGACCTTCACCCTGCTGTCCGAAGCGGGCCTGCTCGGACTGCCCTACGACAGCGAGTACGGCGGCGGTGACCAGCCGTACGAGGTCTACCTCCAAGTCCTCGAGGAACTCGCCGCCGCCCGTCTGACCGTCGGGCTCGGCGTCAGCGTGCACAGCCTGTCCTGCCACGCCCTGGCCGCCTTCGGCACCAAGGAGCAGCGCGCCGAGCATCTGCCGGCCATGCTCGGCGGCGGGCTGCTCGGCGCCTACTGCCTGTCCGAGCCGGCCTCCGGCTCCGATGCCGCGGGGCTGAGGACCCGCGCGGTGCGCGAGCCGGTGCCCACCCGTTCGGAGCAACCGCAGGATCCGGACCGGCCGCCGGTTCCGGATGACGCCCAAGGCGCCCTGGGATGGTCGCTGACCGGCACCAAGGCATGGATCACCCACGGTGGCATCGCGGACTTCTACACGGTGCTGGCCAGGACGTCGGACGACGGCGCCCGGGGCATCACCGCCTTCCTGGTGCCGGGTGACGCGTCGGGTCTCTCCGCCGCGGCCCCGGAACGGAAGATGGGCATGAAGGGCTCACCCACCGCGCAGGTCCACCTGGACGGCGTGCGGGTGCCGGATGCGCGCCGGATCGGCGAGGTGGGACAGGGCTTCACCATCGCGCTGTCCGCGCTGGACTCCGGGCGGCTCGGCATAGCCGCCTGCGCGGTCGGCCTCGCCCAGGCGGCGCTGGACGCGGCGCTGGCGTACGCCGTCGAGCGGCGGCAGTTCGGGCGGCCGATCGCCGACTTCCAGGGCCTGCGCTTCCTGCTCGCCGACATGGCCACCGCCGTCGAGGCGGGCCGCGCCCTGTACCTCGCCGCGGCACGACTGCGCGACGCCGGAAGGCCGTTCGCACGGCAGGCCGCCATGGCGAAGCTGCTGTGCACGGACACCGCCATGAAGGTCACCACCGACGCCGTACAGGTCCTCGGCGGATACGGCTACACCGCGGACTTCCCCGTCGAACGCTATATGCGCGAGGCGAAGATGCTCCAGATCGTCGAGGGCACCAACCAGATCCAACGGGTGGTCATCGCCCGCCACCTCGTCGGTCCGGAGTCCTGAGGACGGGCGCCGCCGCCGGCCGCGCGGGATCCGGCGTCGAGCGGACCGCCGGGGGCGTGAGGGCGCGCGGTGACGCGAAGGCGGTCGGCGGCGCCGCGAGCCGTACCCACTCCGGGTCGTGGCGCCCCGGCAGGGTCTTGCCACGCTCGGCCCAACTGCGCAGCAGGGCGTGGTAGATCGGCGGATCGGGCTGGGGTAGACGGGCCAGGTGCGGAACCGATTCTGCGGATACGGGGACCAGGAGGCGACGGCCGGTCGCGGGCCGGGTGGAAACGGTCATACCCGGCCAACGCCCACACGGGCGGTCAGGTCACCGCCCGGTCGATTCGTCTCTCAGTTCACCGATCCGGCCACGGGCTGATCCACGTGCCGGTGCGCATCGGGATACCTGGCCCGGAACACGGCATCCTGCGTGTACGGCCCGCCGAGACGGCCGGGCCGGTTCCACGGGTCAGGCCGCGGGGCGCCGGATCTGCGGCACCTGGATGGGGCGCGAGCCGGGGCCGCCGACGTGCGAGAACGGCTGGGTGCGCCAGTCGAGGCCCTGGGGGAGCGTCAACAGCAGTGCGGCTTCCGGCTCTTCCTCCCCGTCGGCGTCCGCGGCGAGCGCGTCGACCGACGGGCGACCGGTGCCCGCGCAGACCTGGAGACCGAACGGGTCCCATGCCGAGGGGCACAGCGCGTGCTCGGGCAGCACGTCCTCGTCCGCCAGCAACGCGATCGACTGGGCGCAGTCCGGGCAGACCACGCGGTAGGTGTCGAAGGTGTCGTCGGAGTCGGCCGGGTCGCCTTCCGGATCAGGCCCGTGGACGGCCTCGAACGCGGACTCGGTGTCCTGGTGCGCGGTGCGGGCAAGGCGGCCCGGGTACTTCGGACTTTGCATGAATATGTATCCCCCTCTGGGTGGGCCGATGAGCCGCTGTGGTCTCGACCACACGAAGCATTTCCCACGCGGCGGCAGGAAAATCGCGGCATGCCCACCCACACGCCTCGAACACTGTGGTTTTCATCACAGCTCCCCGGATCTCCCCGGACCTGGCCCTTTTACCCCCTGCCGGTCATCGAGGCGCTTCGCTGGCGAAGTTCCCGTGGGTGCGGAGCGCACTGTAGGTTCTTGCGCCATGGAGGAGCTGGATCGACGCATCGTACAGCTGCTCGTCGAAGACGGGCGGATGAGTTATACGGACCTTGGCAAAGCCACGGGTCTGTCCACGTCGGCGGTGCACCAGCGGGTACGCCGGTTGGAGCAGCGCGGGGTCATCCGCGGGTACACGGCGGTCGTCGATCCCGAGGCCGTCGGCCTGCCGATGACGGCCTTCATCTCCGTGAAGCCGTTCGACGCCAGCGCGCCCGACGACATCGCCGACCGGCTGTCCGTGGTCCCGGAGATCGAGGCGTGCCACAGCGTCGCCGGCGACGAGAACTACATCCTCAAGGTACGCGTCGCCACGCCCTACGAGTTGGAGGACATCCTGGCCCGGGTCCGCTCCCTCGCCGGCGTCTCCACCCGGACGACGGTGGTGCTCTCGACGCCGTACGAGTCCCGCCCGCCCAGGATCTAGGGGGTGTCTGACACATGCCCGCGGCGTCGCGTCGTCTGGCACGCACTCCCCCACTGCCCTGAAGGGCGTGGGAGGCACCCCCAGCCGCCTTGCCGAAGCGCCCACGTGATTCCTCCCCCAAGCTCTCGGCTTCGCTCGAACAGGGGGGACCCCCATCGAGGGCGCTTCGGCGCCTTGCGATCGCACGCACCAGACGACGCTCCTTCTCCCGCGCTCATGTGTCAGACACCCCCTAGGCAGCCACCTCGACCGGCGCCGCTCTCCCTCGCCCGGACCCCGCCGGCTGCGTGCCGGGCGCGCCCCGCGGCGGGCTGCGGTGCTCGGGCGAGGAGACTGGGCGCATGACGCACCGCACCACCTTGCTGCGCGGGGGCCGCATCCACACCCCCGCCGATCCCCGTGCCACCGCGATGCTCGTCGACGACGGGCGGGTGGCCTGGGTCGGCCCGGAGGGCGCGGCCGCATCGCTGGCCGACGACCTCGAGGGCCCCGTCCACGTCGTCGATCTCGACGGGGCCCTCGTCACGCCCGCGTTCACCGACGCGCATGTGCACACCACGTCCACCGGCCTGACCATCACGGGCCTCGACCTCACCGGCGCCGGCACGCTCGACGACTGTCTCGCGCGGGTGCGCGCGCACGCTGCCGCGCGCCCCGGTGCAGGGGTGCTGCTCGGCCACGGCTGGGACGCCGCCCGCTGGCCCGGCGGGCGGCCGCCCAGCCGGGCCGAGTTGGACGAGGCCACCGGCGGCCGTCCGCTGTACCTGTCCCGTATCGACGTGCACTCGGCCGTCGTGACCACCGCCCTGCTCGACCTGGTGCCCGGCATCCAGCACCGCGCCGGCTTCAGCGCCGGCGGCCCGCTCACCCGCGATGCCCACCACGCCGTAAGGGCCGCCGCGTACGCCGCGATCACCCCGCAGCAGCGCACCGAAGCCCAGCGGGCCGCCCTGCGCCGGGCCGCCGCCCTGGGCATCGGAGCCGTGCACGAGTGCGCGGGGCCCGAGATCTCCAGCGAGGACGACCTCGCCGGACTGCTGGACCTGGCCCATGCGGAGCCGGGGCCCCGGGTGTTCGGGTACTGGGCGGAGCCGGTGACCGGCGAGAAGGACGTCGCACGGGTACGCGAGCTCGGAGCGCTCGGCGCGGCCGGCGACCTGTTCGTGGACGGCGCCCTCGGCTCGCACACCGCCTGCCTGCACCACAGGTACGCCGACGCCGACCACACCGGTACCGCCTACCTCGACGTCGACCAGGTCGCCGCGCATGTCGCCGCCTGCACCGAGGCAGGGCTCCAGGCCGGGTTCCACGCGATCGGCGACGCGGCCGTCGCCACCGTCACCGAGGGGGTGCGTGCCGCCGCCGAGCGGGTCGGGCTCAACCGGGTGCGCGCCGCCCGGCACCGCGTCGAGCACGCCGAGATGCTCACCCCCGACACCATCGGCGGCTTCGCCGAACTCGGTCTCATCGCCTCCGTGCAACCCGTCTTCGACACGCTGTGGGGCGGCACCGACGGCATGTACGTGCAGCGTCTGGGCGCCGAACGGGCCCGGACGCTCAACCCGCTCGCGGCGCTGCTGCGTGCCGGGGTCCCGCTCGCCTTCGGCTCGGACAGTCCCGTCACCCCGCTCGGACCGTGGGAGACGATCCGGGCCGCGGCCTTCCACCGGACGCCGGAGCACCGGGTGTCGGTGCGGGCCGGCTTCACCGCGCACACCCGCGGCGGCTGGCGGGCCGTCGGCCGGGACGACGCCGGTGTCCTGGTGCCTGGCGCCCCGGCCGACTACGCCGTGTGGCGCACCGGGGAACTGACCGTCCGGGTGCCCGACGAGCGCCTCGCACGCTGGTCGACCGACCCACGCTCCCAGACGCCAGGCCTGCCCGAACTCGACCCGGCGAGCGAACTGCCGGTCTGCCTGCGCACGGTGGTGTCCGGGCGGACGATCTTCGTGCGGCCACACGAGTGATGTAGCGGGACGGTGCGGCGTCGGCCAGGGTCCGTCGCACCGCCGGCGACCTGCGTATCCTCCGACTTGACCGGGAGAGGCCGGAAATCTCCGCAGCTGGGCGGGCTGTTGACAGCACGCCGTCGGCGGCCGGTAGGTTCGGCCGGGTCCACCGCCGGACGTCCGGCCGGGGAGCCCGCGCACCGTGTGGCGCCGCTGGGTCATGGGTGGTGTGCCGCGCCGGCGTACCACCACTGGGAGCCAGGCCCAGCGCCCGCGTCACGCCGGGCGAGGGATCGTGCCGACCGGTGGGGCGTCCCCCTGCTCCGTGTGAGCCGGGGAGAGTGGCACGGATGGGGCCCGGACGCTCAGTAGACAACGGCTTGTCGTCGATCCGCAGCCAGCGGGCGCCAGGTCGGCCCGAAGGGCGCCGGGCCCAATCCGCCTCCCGTTTCGCACCCGGGGACACACCGCGGTGCCGCGGTGCCGTGCCGCCGCGCTGGCACGGGCGCCGGCCATTAAGGTGGTCCCCTGCATGTGAGACGAAGGGGCACTTTGTGAACGACGGCGATGGGACCGCCACGGCGCGTGATCGTGGGGGCCGGTCCGGCTCGCTCGGCACGGCCTTGGTGATCATTCCGACCTACAACGAGGCCGAGAACATCCGGTCCATCGTCGGCCGGGTCCGCGCCAGCGTGCCCGAGGCGCACGTCCTCGTCGTCGACGACAACAGCCCCGACGGCACCGGCAAGCTCGCCGACGAGCTCGCCGCCGAGGACGATCGGGTCCACGTGCTGCATCGGACCGGGAAGGAAGGCCTCGGCGCCGCTTACCTGGCCGGCTTCCGGTGGGGTCTGGAGCGCGACCACGGCGTGCTGGTCGAGATGGACGCCGACGGCTCCCACCAGCCCGAGGAGCTGCCGCGGCTGCTGACCGCGCTCGGCGGCGGCGCCGACCTGGTGCTCGGGTCGCGCTGGGTGCCGGGCGGCCGGGTCGTCAACTGGCCCACGCACCGCAAGCTGATCTCCCGCGGCGGCAGCATCTACTCGCGGGTCCTGCTCGACATGCCCCTGCGGGACATCACCGGCGGCTACCGCGCCTTTCGGCGCACCACCCTGGAAGGGCTCGGCCTGGCGAACGTGGCCTCCCAGGGCTACTGCTTCCAGGTCGACCTGGCCCGCCGCTCGGTCAAGGCCGGGTTCCATGTCGTCGAGGTGCCCATCACCTTCGTCGAGCGCACCCGCGGCGACTCCAAGATGAGCCGCGACATCTTCGTCGAGGCGCTGTGGCGGGTCACCGCCTGGGGCCTTGCGGAGCGGCTGGGCCGGCTGCTGGGGCGCCGTACCTGATCCCCGGCGTATCCCCGGGGTCCGGGGCGGCAGCGGCTCCCGGGCAGGCACACTGGAAGCATGACGACTGGCACCAAGCCCCCGACGCCTCCGGCACGCCCCAGGCGTTCGCGTATGCGCACCTTCCTGCCGCTGGCGGTGGCGGTGTGGCTGGTCCTGGAGATCTGGCTGCTGACCCTGATCGCGGGAGCCGCCGGCGGTGGCACGGTCTTCTTGCTGCTGCTCGCCGGGATCGTGTGCGGTGTCGTGGTCATCCGGCGCACCGGGCGCCGGGCGTTCCAGCGGCTCAGCCGGACGCTTCAGGCCCAGCAGCGCGGCGAGCCGGCGCCGGACGAGCAAGGGGGCAGCGGTCTGCTGATCGTCGCCGGGCTGCTGCTGATCCTGCCCGGCGCCCTCTCGGACGTGCTCGGGCTGCTGCTTCTGCTACGGCCGGTGCGCGGCGCGGTCAGCCGGCTGGTGGAGCGACGGGTGAGGGCCGCGGTGCCGGGTTGGACGGATCCGTTCCAGCAGGTACGGCAGCACCGGTCGGACGGCAACGTGGTGCAGGGTGAGGTCGTCCGCGACGATGAGGAACGGCGCCCCGGCGATTCAGGGCCGGACGATTCGGGTCCGCGTCCACCGCTCAATCCCTGAGGCTGTGACGGACGCCACTCGCGCCGCCCGTCCGGTTCCGCTGCGCCGCCGGATGCTTCTTTCGCCGGACGTCGTGGACGGTGATGCCGCGCGGTGAGCCGTTCATGATCGCTTGCAGCACACAGCCGCGGGCCGTGACACCTGAGGTCACGGCCCGCGGCTGTGTGTCTACTCGTCTGGTGCGAGTCAGGCTGACTTGCGGCTGTCGCGCGGATGAACGGCGATGTTCATGGCGCCGGAACGCAGTACGGCGAGCCGCTCCTCGAGGACCTCTTCGAGCTCCTCACGGGTACGCCGCTCCATCAGCATGTCCCAGTGCGTACGAGCGGGCTTGGCCTTCTTCTCCTCGGGTCCTTCGCCATCCACCAGAAGTGCCTGGGCCCCGCAGACCTTGCACTCCCACTCAGGCGGAATCTCCGCTTCGACCGAGAAGGGCATCTCGAAGCGGTGTCCCTTCTCGCATGCGTACTCCACGGCCTGGCGCGGTGCCAGGTCGATGCCGCGGTCGGTCTCGTAGCTGGTCACCACGAGGCGCGTGCCGCGAAGAGCTCGCTCACTCATGAATCGTGCCTCCCGGGCTTGATGCCCACAGGACAGGTGTCGCTGTCGTCGTCGTACGGTCAACGTCCGGTCGGCGGTAAAGATTCCCGTTCAGGGTCATGCATCGCCGTCGTAGTCGTAGCCTTGTTCAGACACTGTCAAAACATTCCGTACCCGCCACCGCCCGGTTTGTCACGTCTGACGCGAGATGTCACCCAGCGTTTCTGCTACTTTGACGCGCAGTAACGGTCC
This sequence comes from Streptomyces odontomachi, assembly GCF_024435355.1. Classification (GTDB taxonomy): domain Bacteria; phylum Actinomycetota; class Actinomycetes; order Streptomycetales; family Streptomycetaceae; genus Streptomyces; species Streptomyces odontomachi. The sequence continues at coordinate 44,067 of NZ_JAMJWG010000022.1, read as the reverse complement.
GTCTGGCAGGCCAACGGCGTACACTACCGGGATTTGTCCCCGGTTGCTAAATCCGCTCGGGTACCGGATTGCCGGCCTCCCGCACGGCCCGCCGCACGGGCACCCTGGCGAGCAGCGCGAAGCCCAGGACGAAGAAGGCGATCAGCGACAGGATCGCGGCACGGTAGCTGCCGGTCAGCTGGTACGTCAGTCCGAACAGCAGCGGACCCACCCAGGCCAGACCGCGGTCGCTCATCTCGTACGCCGAGAAGTACCCCGCCTCCTTGCCGCGCGGCACCAGGTGGGAGAAGAGCGAGCGGGACAGCGCCTGCGTGCCGCCGAGCACCAGACCGATCCCCGCGGCCAGCACGAAGAACCACACGGGCGCGCCCGCGGGCAGGAAGTAGCCGGCCGTCAGGGTCGCCGTCCAGGCCACCAGTGACCCCAGGATGGTGCGCTTGGCGCCGTACGCGCGGGCCAGCCGCCCCATCGTCAGGGCGCCGCCCACCGCCAGCACCTGCACCAGCAGCACCGCAGTGATCAGCGTGGACTGCCCGAGGCCCAGCTCTTCGGAGCCGTAGACGGAGGCCTGGGAGATGACGGTCTGGATGCCGTCGCTGTAGATCAGGTACGCCAGCAGGAAGGCAAACGTCAGCGGGCGGTGACGCATGTCACGCAAGGTGGTCGCCAGTTGCCGCCAGCCGCCTTCGGCGGTGCCCGCGTCCGGAGCCGCGCTGCCGGGTGCCGAAGGTGCGCCGGCGCGGGCGTCGCGCAGCCGGGCGAGCGGCACCAAGGTGAACGCCCCCCACCACAACCCCGCCGTCGCCAGGCAGATCCGCACCGCCACGCCCTCCGAGACGCCGAACCGGGCGTGTGCCGTGAACAGCCCGAGATCCAGCAGCAGCACCAGCGCCCCCGACGCGTAGCCGAAGGCCCAGCCGCGCGAGGAGACCGCGTCGCGCTCCTCCGGTGTGGCGATCTGCGGCAGGTAGGAGTTGTACAGGGCCATCGACACGGCGAGCGAGGCGTTGGCGACGATCAACAGCGCACCGCCGAGCAGGTAGCGGTCGCCGTCGAGGAAGAACATGCCGGCGGTCGCGCACGCGCCCAGGTACGCGGCAGCCCCCAGCAGCGGTTTCTTGCGCCCGGTGCGGTCGGCCGCGGAGCCCGTGAGCGGCATCGTCACGATGGCCAGCACGACGGAGGCGGAGATGCAGTAGGCGAAGAAGGAACCGGCCCGCACGGAGAGGCCCAGCGGGTGCACGTAACCGTCCTGGTCGGCCGCCGCCTTCGCCACCTCGGTCAGGTACGGCCCCAGGAACACCGTCACCACGCTGGTCGAGTAGACGGAGCAGGCGAAGTCGTAGAAGTACCAGCCGCGCTGCTGCCGCCGGCGCGCCGCGCGCTCCTGCCCATCGCCGTCCGGCGCCACCGCTGCCGACGCCGTCCCGCCCCGCCTGCTGCCGCCCGGCGTAGTGCCGGCGTGCTGTGCGGTGCTGACCTGTGCCGTGCCGTCGCCTCGCGCCGTGCCGGTCGCTTCGGCGGCCGGTACGGGCCGCAGGGAGTCGTCGCCCACCCGCGCCTCGCCTTCCCTGACCTCGTGGGGCGAGCGCGTACGGCCCGGAACGCCTGCCCCGTCCTCCGCGCCTGGTGCCCCCGTGCGTGCGCCGCCCCGGGCGGCCGGGCGTCAGGCCCAGTCGCCCCGCTCTTCGAGGACCGCACGCAGCGTGTCTGTGTGGTCGGTCATGATGCCATCCACGCCGAGGTCCAACAGCCGGTGCATCTGCCCGGGGTCGTCGATGGTCCACACATGGACGTGGAGGCCCTGTGCGTGGGCGGTACGCACGAAGCGGTGGTCGACCACCCGCACCCCGGACTGCTCCACGGGTACCTGGGCGGCCACCGCGGAGCGGCGCAGCCCGGCGCGCAGCCCCCAGGAGCGCAGCCGTAGCCCGAGCACGCCGCGGGTGCCCAGCGAGGTGGCGAGCTTGGGGCCCGCCAGGCGTTGCGCCCGGACCACCCTGGCCTCCGAGAACGAGCCCACGCACACCCGGTCCCAGGCGCCGGTGCGGCCGATCAGCTCGATCAGCGGCAGCAGCGCGGGTTCGGCCTTCACGTCGATGTTCCAGCGCACCTCGGGAAACGCGGCCAGCAGCTCCTCGAACAGCGGTACCGGCTCGCGCTCCGCCACGCGCGCCCGGCGCACCTCGCTCCACGGCAGCTCGGCGATGCGCCCGGCACCGTCGGTGACCCGGTCCAGCGTTGCGTCGTGGAACGCCACCAGGACGCCGTCGGCAGTGGCGTGCACGTCGGTCTCGATGTAGCGGTAGCCCGTGTCGACCGCGCGCTCAAAGGCGGCCATGGTGTTCTCCAGGCCGCCGGCGGCGCCGCCGCGGTGGGCGAAGGGGATCGGTCCCGGGTGGTCCAGGAACGGATGGCGGGGATGGGTGCTCACGATCGCAGTATCGCGCTTTCCGGTGACCCTTTGGCCACGACCGTGCTGCCGGAGGATGCCGGCCGGACGGCGAAGAGACGGAGGAACGGCTGCACGAGCGGGCCGATGGCCAGCGCGTACAACAGCGTTCCGACGCCGATCGTGCCGCCGAGCAGGAAACCGCCCGCCACCACGGCCACCTCGATGGCGGTGCGCACCAGGCGGATCGAGCGGCCGGTGCGCCGGTGCAGTCCCGTCATCAGCCCGTCGCGCGGCCCTGGGCCGAAGTCCGCGGCGATGTAGAGCCCGGTCGCCACGCCGTTCAGCACGATCGCGGCGACCATCAGCGCGATCCGGACGGCCAGCGGGTGCGGCGTGGGCACCAGTGCGAGCGTGGCGTCGATCGCCAGGCCGACCACGAACACGTTGGACACGGTGCCCAGGCCGGGACGCTGCCGCAGCGGGATCCACAGCAGCAGGATCACGATCCCCACCAGGATCGACATCGTCCCGATCGGGATTCCGGTCAGCTTGGCGAGCCCCTGGTGCAGCACGCCCCACGGTTCGAGACCCAGGCCGGCCGCCACGAGCAGGCCGGAGCTGACGCCGTACAGCGTCAGACCGACGTACAGCTGCACGAGGCGCCGGGCCAGGCGCACCCCGCGGACGGTATGTAGGGCCCGAGCGGCCCGGGAGGACGGGACCTGCCCGGGTGCCGGCGGTTCGGTGGCGGACGGTTCGGCGGCGGGCGGTGGCGCGGCGCGAGCCGGGGCGGCGTCCGACCCGGGCGGCTCGGCGCGGTCGGTGGGGTCGGCGCGGACGCCGGGGGCGGCGGGGTCGGTCAAGCCGGTCGTGCTGGTCGTGCTGGTCGAGCTGGGTGGGTCGGTCGGGTCGGCCGGGGTGAGGGAGCCGGTCGACGCGATTGGCTGGGGGGTTTCCGGTATATGGGACAAGAGTGGACCTCCGTTGGTGTCAGTGGACCGGTTCGTGTCACTCTGTGGCGTGAGAAATGGAACGCTCCAGGGCCAATTCGAGGAAGGTGGACTGGTTCGGATGGCAGGGTGGACTTCGGCGGTGGGGGTGGCGCACCTCGCCCGGCTGCTCACCTCCCAGCAGCCCCGGCCCGCGGGCCCCGGCACCCGCAAACCGCCCGCGTACCGTGCGCTGGCGGACGGCATCCGGGTGCTGGTGCTCGAAGGCCGCATCCCCGTGGCCGCTCGGCTGCCTGCCGAGCGCGAGCTGGCCATTGCGCTCTCCGTCAGCCGCACCACCGTCGCCGCCGCGTACGAGGCGCTGCGCACCGAGGGGTTCCTGGAGTCCCGCAGGGGCGCGGGCAGCTGGACCGCGGTGCCGGCCGGCAATCCGCTGCCCGCCCGCGGTCTGGAGCCGCTGCCGCCCGAAGCGCTCGGTTCCATGATCGACCTGGGGTGTGCCTCCCTTCCCGCACCCGAGCCCTGGCTCACCCGTGCCGTCCAGGGCGCCCTGGAGGAGTTGCCACCGTACGCACACACCCACGGCGACTACCCCGCCGGCCTGCCCGCGCTGCGCGCACTGCTCGCCGAGCGCTACACCGCGCGGGGCGTGCCCACGATGCCGGAACAGATCATGGTCACCACCGGAGGCATGGGGGCGACCGACGCGATCTGCCATCTCTTCGCCGGCCGCGGCGAGCGCATCGCCGTGGAGTCCCCGAGCTATGCCAACATCCTCCAGCTGATGCGCGAGTCGGGCGCCCGGCTGGTGCCGGTCGCCATGGCGGAGGGCCTGACCGGATGGGACCTGGAGCGGTGGCGGCAGGTGCTGCGGGACGCGGCGCCCCGGCTGGCGTACGTGGTGGCCGACTTCCACAACCCCACCGGTGCCCTGGCCGACGAGGACCAGCGGCGCCGCATGGTCGACGCGGTGCGCTCAGCGGGCACGGTGCTCGTCGTGGACGAGACCATGAGCGAGCTGTGCCTCGACCCGGACCTCACCCTGCCCCGCCCGGTCTGCAGCTTCGACCCCGCGGGTTCGACGGTGATCACGTTCGGCTCGGCGAGCAAGGCGTTCTGGGCCGGTCTACGCATCGGCTGGGTGCGTGCGGCGCCCGACGTCATCCGCAGTCTGGTCGCCGCACGCGCCTACGCGGACCTGGGCACCCCCGTGCTCGAGCAGCTCGCGGTGAACTGGCTGCTGAGCACCGACGGCTGGCAGTCCGCCGTGGCGGCCCGGCGCACCCAGGCCACCGAGAACCGCGATGCCCTCGTCTCCGCCCTGCGCCGGGAGCTGCCCGACTGGGAGTTCGAGGTGCCCTCCGGCGGCCTCACGCTGTGGGTGCGCACCGGCGGCCTGTCCGGATCCCGGATCGCCGAGGCGGGCGAGCAGGTCGGCGTGCGGGTGCCGTCCGGTCCGCGCTTCGGGGTCGACGGGGCCTTCGAGGGCTACGTACGCCTGCCGTTCACGGTCTCGGGGGCGGTGGCCGATGAGGCGGTGGCCCGACTGGTCGCCGCAACTCGGCTGGTGGCCGAAGGCGTCAGCGGTCCCTCCCAGCTGCCCAGGACGTTCGTGGCGTGACAGCGGCGGGCCGGGCCCGCGTGCGCCGGGCGCGGTACGCCTTCTGAACGGACGTTCAGGGGGAGCGCCGGACCGGATGACCGGTGAACCCGGTCCCTAGGCCGACACGTTCGGCTGAGACCCCGCCGGCGTGCCGGAACGACCGCGCTCCGGCTCGGCAGCCGGGTCGCCCACCCGTTTCGACAGCAGCGTCGGCGCCGCCGCCCGGTCGGCCGTGCCGGCTGCCTCGTCCGACGGGTCGGGGGCGGCCGGCACCTGCAAGCGCAGCACCGGTCCCGAGCCCAGCCGTGCGTACCCGCGTCCCGGCGGGACGTGCGCCGTGGGCGTGGTGTGCGGCGGTGCCCCGAGCACCGCCTCCAGCCGGTCGAGCGGGGCCGCGCCCAGCACCACACGGGCGCGCGCGTAGCGCCACACGGCCTCGTCCAGGCCGTCCAGCGCGTCGACGTGCTCGGCGACCACGACCGTCACCCCTGCCGCGCTCCCCAACCGCAGCAGGGTCCGGAGCAGTTCCTGCGGGTCCTGGCGTCCCTCGGCGGCGGCCAGGTCGGCGAGCAGGGCCGGCCGGTCCACCAGCAGCCAGAGCGGACGGGCGGTGTCCTCCGGCGGGCGGTGTCCCGCCTGGCGCGCGCGGTCCGCGGTGACCAACCGGCGCCGGGTCTCGTGCGCCGCCCACTCCAGAGCGGCCAGTGCGCCGGTCAGCCCGCTCTCCACGGCGAGCACGCCGGCACGCCCTTTCAGACCGGCGTGCTCGCCGGTGCCGCTGCCGTCCACGATCAGCACGTCGCCGTGGTCCAGGGCCTGGCGGGCGAGGGTGCGCAGCAGGGTGGAGGTGCCGCTGCCAGGGCGGCCGGCGGCCAGCAGGTGCGGCTCCGTGCAGCGCGGTCCGGTGCGCCACACCACGGCCGGCAGGTCCGGTGGCTCGGCGTCGTCCACCACGGGCAGCGTCCACGGCACATCGGCGGGATCCGTGAAGCCGAGGACGGTCTCGCCCGGCGCGGGGCGATACTGCCGGGCCGCGATGTCGGTGGGCAGCGGCGACAGTGCGGTGACCGTCAGCTCGCCGGCCTCCTCGTCCCAGTCGAAGCGGTACTCCCGGCCCCGGCCCGACTTGGCGGCCACCACCCGCTCGACACGGGCCCGCGCATCGGCGTCGTCGTCCGCGAAATACGCCGGGTAGCGCAGGACCAGCCGGCACAGCCGTCCGTCGGCGTCGCGCGCGTGACAGGCGAAGGCGCCCTGCCACGCGCCCCCGTGCGCATACAGCGGGTCGGGGTCGTCCGGCACGTGGAAGCACGGGACCAGCGCCTCGTAGAGCGCACCCAGCCGGCGCTCCCCGGCCTCGTCGAGGGCCGGCGGTACCTCACGCGGCAGACCGCGCCCCTGCCAGAGGGCCACGGCCGCCAGCGTCACCAGTGCGAGCGGCACCCCGTAGGGAAGCAGGGCGACGGTCAGCACCACGGAGCCCACGAAGAACACCAGCGCCCCGCGCCGCTCGCGAGGCGTGTCCGACCAGCCGCGCCGGGCGGAGGCGGCGAGCCGGCGCAGTCCGCGGGCGAGCATGCGCAGCGGTGCCGGCAGCAGGGGAACCGGCACCACGGGCGCCAGGACCGCCGCGGAGCCGGTGGGCTCCCGGCGCCGGATGATCGGTGCGGCGCCGGAGCGCAGGACAAGGGGAAGGGGGCGCCGGGCCACGTCGTACTCCTGAGTCGTCCTCATGAGCGGGACGCCGGTGGGAGGGGGGCGTCCCGGGGTCGTCGGGCAGGGTCGTGGAAGTCGTCGGGGCGGGGGAGAGGGGGCGCCAGGTGATGTGGCGCGGTCAGAACTTGATGCCGCCGATCAGGCCGGCGAGGCTCTCGCCCCCGGCGTGGATGCTCGGTGCGAGGGCCGTGCCCGCCAGGTAGAAGCCGAAGAGCGAGCAGACCGCCGCGTGGGAGAACTTCAGGCCGTCCTTGCGGAAGAAAAGGAAGATGATGATGCCGAGCAGCACCACGCCGGAGATGGTGAGGATCATGCGCGTCTCCTGTCGAGGACGGTCACGGTGAGTCCCGGATTCCTCACAGCATGTATCCGTGCGACAAAAGGTGCAACTGAGTGAAAATAGATCACTTCCCCCCGGCTCGACGGGGTGTCGCCCGCCACGACGCCCGCGCCGGGGCGGTCGAAGGCGAGGCGGACTGCGCCACGGTGATCCTTGCCGGAACGGGACCCCGGGTGTGGTTCCCACGGGCAGTACGCTGGCGATTCACTCGTATGGTGCCCGGCCGTACGTGGTCGCGCCCGTGGGCGCGGCCCGGCGCCCCTGGTCCCTGCCCGTGGCCGTCCCCGTGGCCGTCCCCCTCGAAAGGCCCTCCCCTCATGAGTGAAGCCCCGGACCCCGAGGTCGTGGAGCTCGCCACCAAGATCTTCGACCTCGCCCGTCAGGGTGAGACCGACGCGCTCGCCGCCTACGTCGACGCGGGTGTCCCGGCGAACCTCACCAACGACCGCGGCGACTCCTTGGTCATGCTCGCCGCCTACCACGGCCACGCCGGGACCGTCCGTGCCCTGCTGGACCGCGGTGCCGCAGCCGACCGCGCCAACGACCGGGGCCAGACCCCGCTCGCCGGCGCCGTCTTCAAGGGTGAGGAGGCGGTGATCCGGGTGCTGCTCGACGCCGGCGCCGACCCCGCGGCGGGCACCCCCTCGGCCCGCGACACCGCCCGGATGTTCGGCAAGACGGACGTGCTCCGGCTGTTCGGCGACGCGTGAGCGGTGCCGCGCGCCCGGGGCGCCGGTGCGCGGCCCGCCGCGGGTCGCGACGGCGGGCCGGGAGGGCAGCCGGGCGAAATGTGGTCGCGGGGGACAGAACCCCTGGGCCATCATGACGTCGTGATTCACGGACGCGACGGCGGGGCAGATGTAGCCGCACCGCGCGGCCCTCCCCGGGGAGGGACCCCCAGTGGCCCGCGGGTCGACCGATGAGAGGCAGAGGACGATGGTCTACAGCAAGCTACGGACGACAGGTGTCCCGACGAGTTGTCGCGCCGCCAGGTAGTGCACGAGTCCGGCCCTGTCGACGCTTGATGTGAGGCTGTTTCCCATGTTCGAACCGGTCATAGCGCCCAGCGGTACGCTGCTCGGCCTGTTGCAGCGCGGCCGCGGCGACGGCACGCTGCACGCGCTCACCGCGCCCCGCGCCGAAGCACTGGCGGCCCTGGACCACTGCGTCCTGAACGATCCCCGCCGCGACTGGCAGGTGGAGAACCGCTCCCTGTACTACGCCCGTCTCTATCTCGACCTGGACGGCGCCCTTGACGAGATCGAGCGGCACCTGTTCGATCCCGAGGATCTCCTGGAGGACGAGACCCGCACCGGCCTCGCGCTCTCCGTCCTCGGCCACCTCGCCTCCTACGGCCGGCAGGACGCCGTGCTGCTGCTGCGCCGCTACGCCGCCACGGGCAGCAACTGGACCTGGGCCCTGGACGAGCTCGCCCTGCGCGACGACGACGCGGGGCTGCGGGCGCTCGCCGTCCCCGTCCTGGCCCGCTTCCCGGCGGGCACCGAAGGAGACACCGCGCTCGCCACCGCCCTACGGGACGCCTTCGAGCCCCGGCCCTGGCGGTTGTGGGCCGACGACCCCCGACCGGGCGTCGGCGACCGGGTGCGCGCGGCGCAGGAAAACGCCTCCTTCGACCGCTGGCAGCGGCAGCTGAGCTCATCCGGGCCGCGCCCCGAGTGGAACGTCCAAGCGGTCCTCGACTGGGCCGAGCAGGGCGCGCAGCGTGGCACCCCGCTCTACGGGCCGGCCGCCCGGTGCCTGGTCGCGGTCGCCCAACCCGCGGACCGTCCGCTGCTCGTCGAGGCCGCCCGCAGCGGCCCGGACGGCGCCCGCTGCACCGCACTGCGCTATCTGGCCGGCGCACACGATCCGCAGGCACTCGACCTCATCGAGGCCGCCGCGCAGGACTCCTCACCCGTCGTCGTCGAGGCCGCCCTGTCCGCTTTCGAACGGATGCGCAGTGTCGCCGCCGTCGAGCGCGCCCGCCGCTGGGCCCAGCGGCCCGATGCCCTCGGCGCCGCGGCCGGCCGCGTACTCGCCTGCCGGGGCGCGGTCCGCGACCGTGACCTGGTGCTGGACGCGCTGCGCGAGGCGGTACGCGGCGACGGGCCCGACGCGGACACGCTCTGCCCGCTCGTCGACGGCGCGGGACGCCTCGGCCTGCGCTGTGCGGCACCGGTCCTCCGGCACGTCTACCGCGAGACCTCCTCGTCCCATCTGCGCGGCCGCACCGCGCGTGCGCTCGCCGCGACGGACCCGTCGTTCGCCGCCGGGTTCGCGGTCGAGTGCCTCTGGGACTGCGAGGAGTCCACCCGCGAGCTCGCCGCCCGGTACGCGGAGACCGGTGACGCCCGTGTGGCGGAGCGGCTCAGGCGACTGGCCAGCGATCCCGCAGAGGTGGACGACGTGCAGGTCGCGGTGCGCAGCAGGATCACCCCCGACGCCCCCTCTGCCTGAGAGCGGTGCCGGCGCCCGAGGTCCGGCCGACGTCCCGCTCTGTCCGAGATCGCAACGGTTTCGGCCACCCCTGACAGGTCAACGCTCATGGGACGTTCCTCGCCAGGAAAGATCCACTTTGGCGTGGCCACGTCCGGTGCGACGACAACACGAGTATGCGTGTCGTCATCGTCAGTGAATCCTTTCCCCCCGACGTCAACGGCGTGGCCCACTGCGCCCAGCAGACCGCCCGTCACCTGACCGCGCGCGGACATCAGCCGCTCGTCGTCGCGCCCGCCACCGCCGCCGGTCCCGCTGCCGACGCCGCGGCGCCCTGCCCCGTGGTGCGCGTCCCGTCCCTTCCGCTGCCCGGATACGCGCAGGTCCGGGTGGCCCTGCCGAGCCGCCGGGTGGCCGCTGCGCTCACCGCGCACCGGGCCGACATCGTCCACCTGGCCAGCCCCTTCGTCCTCGGGGTGCGCGGCATGGCCGCCGCCGAACGCCTCGGGATACCCGCCGTCGCCGTCTACCAGACCGACCTCGCCGGCTACGCCCGCACCTACGTGGGCGGGGGCGAAGCGGCCGCCTGGCGCCGGCTGCGCGGGGTGCACTGCGCGGCCGACCGCACCCTCGCGCCGTCCACGGCGGCCCAGCGCGACCTGGCGGACCACGGGGTGCCACGGGTGCGCCTGTGGGGCCGCGGCGTGGACACCACACGGTTCCGGCCGGCGCTGCGCGACGACGCGCTGCGCCGTGACCTCGCCCCGGGCGGCGAGGTCATCGTCGGCTACGTCGGCCGGCTGGCCCCGGAGAAGCGGGTCGAACTCCTCGCCGGCGCCTGCCGCCTGCCCGGTGTGCGGGTCGTCGTGGTCGGCGACGGACCCAGCGAGGACGCGCTGCGCAAGGCGCTGCCCGGGGCCGTCTTCCTCGGCCGCCGCACCGGCGACGACCTCGCCCGTGTCTTCGCCTCGCTGGACGTCTTCGTGCACACCGGGCCGTTCGAGACGTTCTGCCAGACCGTGGAGGAGGCCATGGCGAGCGGGTTGCCCGTGGTGGCCCCCGCCGCCGGCGGCCCGCTCGACCTGGTCGACCACGGGCGCACCGGGCTGCTGGTGCCACCGGAGGACCGGGCCGCCGTGCGTCGCGCCGTCGTGCGGCTTGCCGTCGACGCCCCGCTGCGCGCCGCCTTCGGCGCCGCCGGCCGCGCCACCGTCGAGGACCGTACCTGGGCGGTGGTCGGGGACGAACTCATCGAGCACTACACCGAGGTGCTGGCGCACCGCGCGGCGGTGGCGGCATGAACGGCGCGTGCCGGACGTCCGGGGCGGCGGACGGGCCACTGCGCATCGTGCGGCTGGCGAACTTCGTCGCGCCCGCCTCCGGCGGCCTGCGCACGGCCCTGCGCGAACTGGGCGCCGGATACCGGGCCGCCGGGCACGACCCGGTGCTGATCGTGCCCGGTGCGCGGGCCGACCGCCGGCAGACCGACCAGGGCACCGTCATCACCCTGCCGGGACCCTTGCTGCCCGGCACTGGCGGCTACCGCGTCCTGATCGACCGCCGGCGTCTGACCCGGCTCCTGGAACGGCTCGCCCCGGACCGCCTGGAGGTCTCCGACCGCACCACCCTGCGCTGGACCGGCGCATGGGCACGCCGCGCCCGCGTCCCGGCCGTGATGGTCTCCCATGAGACGGCGCACGGCGTGCTGCGCGCCTGGGGCGTGCCGGAGGCCGCCGCGTGCCGCGCCGCCGACGCGCTCAACGCCCGTACCGCCTGGGCGTACACCCGTGTCGTGTGCACCACCGAGTGGGCCGAGCGGGAGTTCGTCCGCATCGGCGCCCGCAACGTCGTACGGGCGCCGCTCGGGGTCGATCTGGCCGCCCGGCACCCCCGGCTCGCCGATCCGGGGCTGCGGGAGCGGTACGCCCGGCCGGGCGAGCTGCTGCTGGCGGTCTGCTCCCGGCTCTCCGTGGAGAAGCGGCCCGGCACGGCCCTGGACGCCCTCGATCGGCTGCTGGCACGCGGCATCGCGGTGCGCCTGGTCGTCGCGGGGGACGGCCCCCTCCGGCGCCGGCTCGAACAGCATGCCCGGCAGCGGCGGTTGCCGGTCACCTTCCTCGGGCACGTCGCCGACCGCGGGCTGCTCGGAGCGCTCCAGGCCACCGCCGACGTCTGCCTCGCGCCGGGCCCCGCGGAGACCTTCGGCCTCGCCGCGCTGGAGGCACTGGCCTGCGGCACCCCGGTCGTCGTGAGCGCCTCGTCCGCGTTGCCGCAGATCATCGGTGCGGCGGGCGCCGCGGCGGCGGATACCGGTGAGGCCTTCGCCGACGGCGTCCTCGACGTGCTCGAGCGTCCGGAACGGGATCGACGGCAGGCGGCCCGGGCCCGTGCCGAGTGTTTCGGTTGGGACGCCGCTGTGGCCGCTTTCCTGCGCGCCCACGACGCGCCCGTACGTGTGGGGGCAGGGACAGGGACAGGGACAGAGGCAGGGGCAGGGGCAGCCGCGTCCGTGGCGGCGGAGGAGCCGGCACCGTCGCGGGACCTGGGTCCCGAACCGGGCAAGGTGCCGGGCGGGCCGCGGGAAGTGCGCCTTGCGCCGGGCGCCTTGCGGGTGGCGCCGGGCGCTCTGCGGGGCGCACCGGGTGGCCGCGCGCCGCTGCGTGGCGCCGAGGCGCCTGGCGAGGACCATGCCGGGGTGCCCGCTGGGGTGCCGGCCGACGTGGCGGTTTCCGGCCATGCGCGTGCCCCCTTCCGGGCCTCGGACGACGCGCGCCCGCACGACGCCGAGCAGCCTGCCGGGGGCGTGGCGGCCGTCCACGATGCGCCCTCCGCCGGCGATGGACCCGCTTTTCCGGATGCGCTCTCCGCGACCGGCGCGGCGCGGGACGGTGCGGGATGAGGCGCCTGCGGTTCGTGGCGCTCGGTGACTCGCTCACCGAGGGGGTGGGCGACCCGATCGGCGACGGTTGGCGCGGCTGGGCCGCCCTGCTCGCCGCCGGTCTCGGCCCCGCGGGATCCGTCGACTTCCACAACCTCGCGGTCAGCGGGGCACGCACCTGCGACGTGCTGCACCGGCAGACGCCGCGCGCACTGGACCTGCGGCCCGACCTCGTCACCGTCGTCGTCGGCGTTCAACGACACCCTGCGGTGCAGCTACGACATCCACGCCGTCGCCGCCGGGCTGAACCGGGTGTACGCGACGTTCGCGGCGCAGGGCACCGCACTGCTCACCGCCTGCCTGCCCGACCCCGGGGCCATGCTGCGGCTGCCGGGCCTGCTGGCCCACCCGCTCGCCCGGCGCCAGCGGTCGGTCAACGCCGTCGTACACGCCCTGTCCGAGCGGTACGACGCGCTCCATGTGCACCTCACGGAGCGTCAGTGGCTCGCCGACCGGGCGATGTGGAGCGCGGACCGGCTCCATCCGGGCGAGCGCGGCCACCGTCTGCTGGCGGTCCGCGTCCACCGGCTGCTCGCCGACGCGGGCCTGGCCGCCGGGGCGCCACCGGCCGGCGAGCCCGAACTGCCGCCCCCGTCGCGGGGCACGAAGGTGCGCTGGCTGGCCACCGAGGGAACGGCGTGGGTGCTGCGCCGGTCCACCGACCTGTTGCCCCAACTGCTCGTCCTGGCCGGCCGGGAAGCGGCGCACCGGGCGTGCGGCACGAGTGCACGGTTGGACGCACAGGCCGCCGTCGCGACGGCGGAGGCCCTCGCGACGGCGGGGGCGGCCTCGCCCGCGGCGCCGCCCACCGGGACTCCGGTGGCCGCCCTGCCGCTCGCGTCGGCGGCCGCGGTGGCTGCCCTTGGTGTCGGGGCCGCCCCGGGCCTCACCCCGCCCGGTAGCGCTCGTCGCGGACGTCGGTGATGAACATCCGGCCCGGTGCGTGGGTGAGGGCGAACGGGGGGCGGGACGCCATCAGCACCGCCTGCGGGGTGACCCCGCAGGCCCAGAACATCGGGACGTCCCCCGGCTCCGCCACCACGGCGTCGCCGAAGTCGGGCCGCGCCAGGTCCTTGATGCCGATCCTGGACGGGTCGCCGAAGTGCACCGGGCCGCCGTGTACCGCAGGCATCCGCGTGGTCTCCGCGACCGCGGTGGACAGCCGGTTGTGCGGCACCGGCCGCATGGACACCACCATGGGGCCGGCCAGTCGCCCCGCCGGTCGGCACCAGCGGTCGGTGACGTACATCGGGACGTTGCGGCCCTGTTCGACATGGCGCAGCGGCACGCCCGCCGCGGACAGCGCCCATTCGAAGGTGAAGCTGCATCCGATGAGGAACGAGACGAGGTCGTCGCGCCAGTACGGGAGCACGTCCCGGGGCTCTTCGACGAGTTCGCCGTCGCGCCAGACCCGGTAGCCGGGCAGATCGGTGCGCAGGTCCGCGTCGGGTGCGAGCCGGGTGGTGGGGGAGCCGGGCGCCGTGATGTCGAGCACCGGGCACGGCTTGGGGTTGCGGTCGCAGAACAGCCGCATCTCCTCCGCCCAGTCGGCCGGCACGCTGATCAGGTTGGCCTGGGTGTGTCCCGGGGCCCAACCGGCCGTCGGTGCGGTTCCGCCGGACCGGAACCATGCCCGGGCGGCCCGTGCGTCCCTCTCGGGTCCCTCTTTGCGCCCCTCTTGGCGTCCTTCCTTGCGCCCCTCTCCGTGCGTCCGGTCCTGCCCGGCCTCCGGAGGCGTCGTGGCCGGCGCGCTGCCGGGCAGGGCGCCGGCCACCAGGACGGGGGACTCGACGGCAGCGTTCGGCAGGTCGCTGGCCGGAGCGGCGCCGGCCGTGCGGTGCTCGGGCAGCAGGGTCACGACAGCACCTTCCCGCGCGTCTCGGGCAGCCCGAACAGCGCCACGACCGCCAGTGCGTACCCCAGCGCGCCGAACACCAGCGCTCCGCCCACGCCCCAGCTGCCCGCCAGGAACCCGACGAGGGTGGGGAAGACGGCGCCCACCGCACGGCCGGCGTTGTACGTGAAGCCCTGCCCGGTGCCGCGTACCGCGGTCGGGTACAGCTCGCTCAGGTACGAACCGAAGCCGCTGAAGATCGCCGACATGCAGAAGCCCAACGGGAAACCCAGCACCAGGAGAGCGGTGTTCGCGCCGGACGGGATGTTGGTGTACGCCACGATGGCGAGCGCGGACAGGATCGCGAAGATCATGATGTTCCGCTTGCGGCCCAGCCGGTCCGTCAGATAGCCGCCGGTCACGTAGCCGATGAAGGCGCCCGAGATCTGGAACGTGAGGTAGCCGCCGGTGTTGACGACGGAGAGCCCGCGTTCCTCCTTGAGGTAGGTGGGCACCCAGGTGGCCAGGGTGTAGTAGCCGCCCTGGACCCCGGTGGACAGCAGCGCGGCGAAGAACGTGGTGCGCAGCAGGCCGGGTTCGCCGTCCGCGGTGCGCGGCGTGAAGATCTCCACGAAGGTCGCCATGGGGGAGCCGCTGGACCCGCTGGCCTCGCCGGCCCCGCTGGGCGCGCGCCGTTCCGCCGCCTTCGGCGCGTCGGTGACCTGCCAGCGCAGGTAGATCACCAGGAGCGCGGGAAGGGCGCCGGTCCAGAACATCACCCGCCAGGCCATGGCCTCGGACAGGAACTGGAAGACCAGCGTGTAGACGATCACCGCGAGCCCCCAGCCGACCGCCCAGGAGCTCTGGATGGCACCGAGCGTCCGGCCGCGGTGCCGCGCTGAGGCGTACTCGGCGACCAGCACGGCGCCGACCGCCCACTCGCCGCCGAAACCGAATCCCTGCACCACGCGGAACGCCAGCAGCGCCTGGTAGCTGGGCGCGAAGCCGCAGGCCACCGTGCCGATGGCATAGATGATGATGGTCATCAGCAGGGCGTTGACCCGGCCGAACCGGTCGGCCAGCACGCCCGCGACGGCGCCGCCCAACCCCGAGACGACCAGGGTGACGGTCGTGATCAGTCCGGTCTGGCCGCTGTCCAGGTCGAAGTAGGCCGCGATCGCGACCATGCTCAGCGGCAGCGTGTAGTAATCGTAGGAATCCAGGGCGTATCCACCGAAGGCGCCCGCGAACGCCTGGCGTCCCCGTGGCCCGAGGGCCCGCAGCCAGCCGAACGCGCCGTCGTCGCCGGCGCGTTCGTCCGGGCTGCTTGCCGTGTCGGGCGCCGTGGGCGGTGGAGTGGGAGTTGTGCTCATGGGCACCTCGCAAGGGATGAGGAGGGTGCGTATGGGCCGATTGCCGCGTCCGGCCCCTTCCGGGAGCGGCAGTCCCCGGAGGGAGCGGTGCCGGGGAAGGGGCGCTGCCGGAAGCGGAAGGAAACGGGTGGTGCCAGAACGGGTGACCGGTGGGGAGGTGGTGCCGGAGAGGGGGCGGCTCGGTGAACCGGAGCCCTGGGGCCGTCAGGCATGGGGTGCCGCTCGCGTGCCGTGGGGCGGCCGCGTTCCGTCAAGGTAGAGGATTGTTGAACGATCCCTCAATACCCATGTTGTTTTGTTCTTGTGTCTGCGGTTGAATTTCGGGCATGGCCGAACTCCCCGAACTTGCCGACGATCGCGCGCTCCTGGGGCGCACCAGCACCGCGGAGCGGGTGGCCGACATCCTCAGGACGCGGATCGCCGAGGGCTACTTCCCGCCCGGCACCCGGCTGTCGGAGGACAGCATCGGGGGCGCGCTCGGCGTCTCACGCAACACGCTGCGCGAGGCCTTCCGGCTGCTCACCCACGAACGCCTGCTCACCCACCGCCTCAACAGGGGCGTTTTCGTGCGGGTGCTCACCGTCGAGGACGTCGAGGACATCTACCGCACCCGCCGCCTCGTGGAGTGCGCCGTGGTGCGCGGACTCGACGCGCGCCCCTACGCGCTGGACGCGGTCGCGGGCGCCGTCACGGCCGGCCGGAAGGCCTCCCGGGCCGACAACTGGAAGGGCGTTTCGACGGCCAACATCCACTTCCACCGAGAGCTGGTCGCTTTGGCCGGAAGTGAGCGCACCGACGAGCTGATGCGCAGCGTGCTCGCCGAACTGCGTCTCGCCTTCCACGTCGTGGACGACCCGCAGCACCTGCACGAGCCGTACCTCACGCGCAACGCACAACTCCTGGGCACCCTCGAGGCCGGGCGCCACGACGAGGCCGAAGCGCAGCTCGCCGGGTATCTGGACGACTCGCGGCGGCAACTCGTGGAGGTCTACGGGAGCCGAGTGGCCGCGAACGATCCACAGACCGGTTGAGCGTCCACCACCGGCGCCGGTCGGCCGAGCGCCTGTGCGTGGTTGTCACACCCAGGACCTAGTCTGTGACCGTGACGTCGACAGTAGCTGCCACCACCGCTGCGCCGCAGCTCAGCCGGGGGCCGCGGCCCGCCCCGGGCCCGGCCGCCGACGAGGGCCTGGCGCGCCGCCTGCGTGCCCTCGCCTGCACCGCCCCGCTGCACGACCTCGACACCCGCAAGGCCAACCTGGCGGGGGAGTACTCGATATACGGCATGGCGGAGATCGCGCTCGCCGCCATCGACCTGGTCACCCTGAACATGGACTTCGACACCGGCGCCGATGCCGACCAGGTCGTCTCGCGCCTGCTGCCCCGGGTCGGCGCGCAGGCCCCGCAGCGCCCCGTCGACGAGCACGAGCGAGTGGCCCGCTGGGTCCTGGAGAACCTGATCAACGTCGGCAGTGTCGACCGCGGCTTCCGCGCCGTCTACGGCACGTTCGCACCCGACGGCAGCTACGTCCGCCGTGACTACGACTTCAAGCTCGTCGAAGAGGTCCCCGGCCACGGCGGCGGCGTCCGCCTACGCACCACCGACGAGGCGGTCAACGTCCTGGTGGGCGCCCTCGACACCGACGTCACCAGCGCCCAGATCGCCGCCGAGGTGAAGCTGGAGGTACTGATCAGTCGCGGCCGGCTCGCCGACGCCCAGCTCGCCGCCGAGCAGGCCAGGTACCGCACCGTGCAGTACGCGGAATCGCTGCGCCGCGCCCTGGAGGCCACCCGGCGCAACGTGCGTGCGGTCGACTGGCTGCGCACCGTCCCCGACATGATCGACGAGGCCCTCGTCCACGTCGCCGACCGCTACCGCCACGAGAACGCCATCCTCACCAACATCCGCAAGTCCCGCGACGAGTCCGAGGACCAGGAACACAAGCGCCGCGCCGCCGAACTGGTCGACATCGTCAAGGACTGCATCCGCCGCCACACCCAGTTGCAGTCCCGACTCCTGGAAGCCGGCCCGCTGTTCCGCGCCGAGCAGGACCGCCAGGCCTTCGCCACCCCCTCAGCGCGCGCCGGACTCGACCTGTACGGCCAACTCGTCGCGCCCGTGCTGCCGCTCCCCGTGGCGCAGGCCACCCAGGTCACGGACGCGTGGTTCGCCCGTGGCACCGGGCTGCGCACGCCCGCCGCGGTACGGCTCACAGACCTCGTCGACCTGCTGCTGACGCCGCCGCTGGAGCGTGAGCACCTGGGCGCCGAGATGCCCGAGCCGGATCTGATCGCCACCCCGGACGACAGCCGCTTCACCGAGGAGCAGCTGGCTGCCGCCATGGACCTGCTCGACCTGCCGGCCGACGCCCCGCGCCGGCTGTCCGGCCTGCTCGCCGACGCCCGCCGCAGCGACCCCGAACTGCCCTACCTGGTCGCCCTGCTGGCCGTGCACGCCGCAAGCCCCGCGGTCGGCACCGCCTACCGCCAGGGCGAGCAGCAGCTGCTCTTCGCCGTCGACGACGGCACGGAGCTGGACGACCCGGAGTTCGGCGGCGCCGACCTCATCGTCGGCACGGCCCGCCTGGACGCCGCGGGCATGGCCGCCGACCGTACGGAGGCGGCATGAGGCGGCCCCCACCCGCCACGGCCCCCCGACGCCCCGCACAGCCCCGGGCACGGACACGGACACGGACAAGCATGGGTATGGCGCACGAGCAGTGGGTGCCGGGCGACGGCCGGCGGGGTGCGGACTTCCCCGCGGCACCGGCGGCACCCGCGCCCCCGCGACCCCGTCAGCGCGCGCGTCGCCGCCCGCAGCGGCCGCAGGAGGCGACCGCCCGGGCCGGCACCCACCCGCCCAGCACCCCTTTCGGCAAGGAGCACAGCACGTGAGTGACCACCCCGCAGACGCCGGCGCGTGGGGCGAGTCCCAGGGCGGCCGGCCGGAGGCCGCGGCCACGGCGCCCGTCACCCCCGCCGACGCCGCGGACGCCGCACGGCTGGTCTCCTTCGGCCTCCAGCCGCGGCTGCTGCCCGCCCGCAGCGAGGAGTACACCGAGCTGCTGCGCCGCTACCGCGACGACCCGCCCTTCGCCCGCCTCGCGGACGCGGTGGCCGCCGGCCTTGGCCTGATCGTGCTGGAGGTGTCCCCACGCGCCGGCATGGCGGTGGCCGCCGCCGAGGACTCCGTCTTCGCGGTCCGCATGGGCGACTACGCCCGCCGCGCCGCAACCGACGCCACCGACCGCTTCCTGCACGGGCTCGCCCATCTCGCGGTCGCCGCGCTCGCCTTCCCCCGCCCCGAAGACCTCGCCGACGACGGCTACATCGGCCGCCTCACGGTCAACGGCGTCGATGCCTTCGTCCGGCAGGCCTGCCGCCGCCTGGAGGAACGCGCCGAGGCCCAGGGTGAGAACACCGACCCGGCCACCGACGCCCCGGGACTCGAAGCGGCCTGGCGGGTCTGGGCGCGCCGCAGCGCCACCGGCGCCACCAAGGACGCCCGCCGGCTCGCCGGCTCCACCACCGGCATCGTCGCCAAGGCCGTCGCCTTCCTCGCCGACTCCGGATTCCTCCAGCGCACCGGCGACGACGCCGGGGGCACCTACCGCACCACCGCCCGCTACCAGCTCCAAGTACGCGACATGGCCGGCAGCGCAGCCCTGGCCGAGCTGCTGGACCTGGGCATAGTGCCCGTCACCGACGGCACCGCCACCCTGGTGCCCCCCGACGAAACCGACGCCCTCGCCCCCGACGCCGGCCTGCCGTTCCACGCCTGACCCACCCGCGCCCGGCCCTCCGCCCGGCCCCTAGCGTCCCCCCGGTTCCGCCCCCGAAGCACGAACTCCCCGCCCCGAACGACCAGCCCCGACCCTGATCCCGAGCCCCGAGCCCCGAGCCCCGAGCCCCGACGAGAGTTCCGCCGCCATGTACGAGCTGTCCCGCGTCCGCCTCTACTCCATCGGGCCCGCCGGTGCGCGCTACGCCGACACCGTGCTGGACCTGCGAGGGGTCGGCGAACCGGTGCCGGACCCCGCGCCCACCCAGGCGGAGTTCTTCGAGGACGAGCCGACCGGCCCGCCCCGCCGCCCGGCTCCCGCAGGAGTGCTCTTCCTGGAGAACGGCGGCGGCAAGTCCGTCCTGCTCAAGTTGATCTTCTCCGTCATGCTGCCCGGCCACCGCAACACCCTGGGCGGCGCCAGCTCCGGCGTGCTGCGCAAGTTCCTGCTCGCCGACGACTGCGGTCACGTCGCCCTGGAGTGGCAGCACACCCGCACGGGTGCCTGCGTCGTCGTCGGCAAGGTGAGCGAGTGGCGAGGACGGCAGGTCTCCAGCGATCCACGCAAGTTCGCCGAGGCGTGGTACTCGTTCCGACCAGGAGCCGGCCTCAGCCTGGACAACCTGCCCGTCGCCGAGTCGACCGCCGTGCGCCCGCCCGTCGAGGGCCTGTCCGGCGCCCGCGGCCGGCGACGCACGATGAAGGGCTTCCGCGACGCGCTCACCGAGGCCGACAAGGTCTACCCGCACCTCGACGTGCACTGGGAGGAGATCCACGAACGCTGGACCGAGCACCTCGGCGAGCTCGGCCTGGACC
The DNA here is from genome assembly GCF_024435355.1 of Streptomyces odontomachi. GTDB lineage: Bacteria > Actinomycetota > Actinomycetes > Streptomycetales > Streptomycetaceae > Streptomyces > Streptomyces odontomachi. The sequence continues at coordinate 23,885 of NZ_JAMJWG010000022.1, read as the reverse complement.
CCGAGCTGTTCCGCTACCAGCGGGAGATGAACGCCGACGAGGGCGAGGCGGCCGGACTCTTCGCGGTCAAGAAGGACGCCGACTTCACCGACCTGCTGCTGCGCGCCGTCACCGACACCCGGGACACCGACGGACTCGCCGACCTCGTCAGCGGATTCGGCAACAAGCTCGGACGGCGCGCCGAGCTCATCGCCGAACGCGACTTCACCGCCGGCTCCGTCGACCTCCTGGGCCGCATCGTCGACGCCGCCGAGGTGCGGTCACGCGCCCGCGACATCCACGCCGGAGCCGAGCGCCGCACCAGGACGCTCGCCCGCCGCCTCGCCGCCCGCGGCACGCAGGAACGCCACCGGGCCACCGAGCTGGCAGGGCAGGTCACCTCGGCCGCCCACACCGTCACCGAGACCGAGCGGACCCGCGAGCGCAGCGCCCTGATCGCGGCGGAACTGGCGTACCGACACGCCTCGCTCGCCCTCGCCGGCGCCGAGAAGGCCGCCGCTGCCCACAAGCGCGAACTCGCCGACGCCCGCACGCTGTACGCGGCATGGCAGGCCGCGGAGGCCGTGCTGCGGCACCGTGCCGCCGCCGATCGCGCGGCCCGCGTCGCCGCCGCCATCCGCGAGGCCGAGCGGGACGCCGCCCCCGCGCTGGCGGCCCGCGCCCAGGCCGCCGGTGACCTGGTGCGCGCCCTGGACGCGGCCGCCGTCGACGCCGAACGGCTGGCGGCCGAAGGCGAGGCGCGTTCCAGCGGACTCCAGGAGACCAGCGAGACCGCACACCGTGACGCCACCGCAGCCGCCACCGAGGCCCAGCGCGCCCGCAGCGAGGCGGACCACCTGCGCCAGCGGCTGGCGGAGGTCGAAGAGGAGACCACCGAGGCGGTGCGCGCCGGTTGGCTCGACGACAGCGCCCCGGACGCCGACCCGGCCCGTGCGGCACTCGCCGCGAGCGACGCGGAGAAGACCGCCGTCGCCGCATGGGACACCGCGCGCGAAGCCGCCCGCCGCACCGCGGAACGCGCCAGGGAAGCGGTCGCCGTGGAGAGCCGCGCCGAGCTGACCGCGGCCCGCGCGTCCGACGCCGCCACCGCCGCCGAGCGCGCCCACCAGGCCGAACTGCGCGCAGCCGAGTCCCTCACCGCCGACCCCCGCGTCACCGCCCTGCTGGGCCTGCCCGGCGCCCTCGTGCCCACCGGCGGCACCATGGGCTCCGAGACCGCCGCCGATTCCGCGGCCGCGGACGGTACCGGCGCGACCGCCGGTCCCGGAAGCACCGGCCGTCCCGCCGCGGCGGGAGACACCGGGGAGCCCGGGGGCACCCGGATCGCCGAGGACATCGGCAGCGCTCCCCATCCCGCCGGGCCCGACCCCACGCACGCCGGCGCGGACCCCGCCGGCCCGCACCCGTCAGCCGCCGCTCCACGTGACCGCACCTCGGGCCCGCTCACCGGCGACGAGCTGGACCGGTGCGCCGACGACCTGGAGCGGCTGCTCGACGAGACGGTGGCCGCCGCCGAGCGGCAGCTGTTCGACCTGCGCACGGCCGCGGCTGACGATGCCCGCATCCTGGCCGCGCTCGGCGACGGCGGGCTGCTGCCGCCCGGGCCCGATGTGCTGGCCACCGTCGCCTACCTCGGTGAGCACGGCATCCCGGCGCTGCCGGGCTGGCGGTACCTGGCCCAGGCCGTCGACCCGGTGGACCACGCCCGGGTGCTCGCCGCCCGTCCCGAGTTGGTCGACGGCGTGATCATCACGGATCCCGGCACCCATGCCCGGGCCCGTGAGGTGCTCGGCGACGCGGCCCTGCTGCCCCGTTCCACCGTTGCCGTCGGTACCGCCGCAGCCCTGCTCGCTCCCGTACCCGCCGGCCCGGACGGCGACGGTGCCGCGATGCAGGGCCCCGACGGGGCTCATGCGGTCTTCCTGGTGCCGCCGAACCCGGCCATGCACGACGAGTTCGCCGCCGACGAGGAGCGCCAGGCGCTACGTGGGCGGGCCGCGCGCCGGGACGAGGAGATCAGGGAACTGGCCGCCCGGCTGGCGGGGGACCGTGAGCTGGCCGCGCGCCTGGTCTCCTGGCGGGCGGCCTGCCCCGCCGGCCGGCTCGCCGAGCTCGCGGCGGCGGCGCACTCCGCGACCGTGTTCGCGCAGGAGGCCGAGGCCGAGCTTGCCGAGGCCCGTACGGCCCGTGCCGAGGCCGAGGAGGCGGCCGCCGAAGCGGCGGCGGCACGGGACGAGCGGCAGGAGGCCGCACAGCTCGCCCGGCGCGCCGCCGACGCCCTCGCCGGACTCGCCTTCCGGCTCCGGGAGCGCTCCGGATGGCAGGCCAGGCTGCGCGAACTCGCCGACGACGCCGTCGAGTCCGAGGCCCGCGCCCAGACCTGCCTGGAGCGTGCCCGTGCCGCCGACGAGGACCGCCGCGCCGCCCAGCGCGCCGCCGACGACGCACACCGCACCGCGCGGGCCCTGCGCGCCGAGCGCGCCGACATCGCAGGCGCCCCGGACGACGTGCTTGCCGACGACCTGCCCGCCGCCGACCGCCCCGCGCGAAGGGACCGGCGGGTCCCGGACCCTGCCACGTCCCTGCCCGCCCTGCGCGAGGCCTACCGCGCCGCCTCCCAGGTGTACGAGAAGGCCGGCGTGGGCGCCGATCTCCGTGCCGAGCAGGCCCGCGCCGAGAGCGACGAGAGCGCGGCACGCGCCGAGCTGGACCGGCTCAGCAACAAGGTGCGCACCCGCGCCGCGCAGCTGTTGCAGTCCCCGGACGGCGCCGACGGCCCGTCCCGGCAGGCCGCGGCGGCCCGCGCGGAGGAACACGTCCAACTCCTGGAGGGACGCGCGACCACGGCGAGCGAGCAGCTGGGCAGGCTGCGCGGCGAAGCCGAGCGGCTGGCTCCCGAAGACGGCACGGCGCACACCGAGCTCCCGGACCCTCTGGAGCCCACCGACGCCGACCACGCCCAGAGCCTGCTGCGCACCGCCACCACCGAACTCAGCGCGCACACCGAGGCGGTGAGCCAGGCACGCGAGGCGCACGCCGAACTCCTCGCCGCCCACCGCGCCGCCGAGGACGCCGCCGCCGGCTTCGACGAGACCGCGGCGCTGCTCCGGGACCTGCTCCGCGACCACCACGATGCGGCCGAGCAGGGCGAGGAACCCGAGCCCTATCAGGGCAGCTTGCAGGAGGCTCGGCACGCGGCCGGCGAGGCACGCCGGTCACTGCGCGGCTGCGCCGCCGACCTGTCCGCGGCTGAGGCCTCGGTGCGCGAGGCGAGCGACGTCCTCGTACGCCATGCGAACGCCACCCGCTACGAACAGGTGCGCACCCCTGCCCGCCAGCAGATCCGGGAGCTGCCCGCTGCCGCACTCCCCGAACACGCGGCCCCGTGGGCGGAGGCCTTCGCGCCCCGGCTGCGTGTCCTCACCGATGAGCTGGCGCAGTTGGAGCGCAACCGCGACAGCATCGTCGACCGGCTGCGCGGCATGGTCGAGCAGGCGTTGGCCACGCTGCGTTCCGCACAGCGGCTGTCCCGGCTGCCGGAGGGGCTCGGCGAGTGGTCAGGACAGGAGTTCCTGCGCATCCGTTTCGACGAGCCCGACCAGGCGACGCTCACGGAGCGCCTCGGCGAGGTCATCGACGAGGCGACCCGGGCCGCCGTCCGGAAGAACTCCGACCTGCGGCGCGACGGGATGTCCCTGCTGCTGCGCGGAGTGCACGCGGCACTCCAGCCGCGCGGCATCAGCGTGGAGATCCTCAAGCCGGACGCGGTGCTGCGCGCCGAGCGGGTGCCGGTCGGCCAGATGGGCGATGTGTTCTCCGGCGGCCAGCTGCTCACCGCTGCCATCGCGCTGTACTGCACCATGGCCGCGCTGCGGTCCAACGACCGGGGGCGCGAGAAGCACCACCACGCCGGCACCCTGTTCCTGGACAACCCGATCGGCCGGGCCAACGCCACATATCTGCTGGAGCTTCAGCGCGCCGTGGCCGACGCCCTGGGGGTGCAGCTGCTGTACACCACCGGGCTCTTCGACACGACCGCACTGGCCGAGTTCCCGCTGGTGATCCGGCTTCGCAATGACGCGGACCTGCGTGCCGGGCTCAAGTACATCAGCGTGGAAGAACACCTTCGCCCCGGCCTGCCCCAGCAGGATCCGGGCGAAGAGGCCATCCACGGGGAGATCACCGCAACCCGTATGTACCGCCGCCCGGCGGGCGCACGGCCCGCCTGAACCCCCTCCGCGTGTGCACCCCTGCCGCGTGCGGGGATTCGCCCCGCACGCGGCGTGCCAGCGCAGGGTCGGCAACCGCCCCACATCGGCCGAAAGGTCGTCCCGGCGGGCACCGACCGCCGCTACGGATGCGATAGCCGACGGGGGCCGCCGCCCGCCTCACGTATCCGTGCGGGACGGGCCTCACGGCGTGCCCTGCGCCGCTCCCGCCGTCGCTGCCGGGCGGAGCTGCTGGGCGCGGAGACCACGCCGTGGCGCTGGTTCCACACCTGGCGGGTGACCCAGACGTCCAGCACTGCCCAGGTGGCGACGACCGTGCTGGCGATGCTGCTGAGCACCATGGGGAAAGCCAGCCACGATCCGGCCATCGTGCACAGGAACGCCGTCATCGCCTGGACCAGCGTCACCGCGACGATGAGGACCGCACGCACCGCCGCGGTGCGCACCGGGTCGGGCAGCCGGCGCTTCCGTGCGGGTTCGTCCTTCCACAGCTGTGTACGGTCCCACTGGCGGCCTTCCGGAGCCCGGCGCGAGGGTGCCGGGGCATCGCCCGGACGCCACCGAGGGTCCTGTGCCGGGCCATCCGCTGCTTCCCGTGCCAAGGCCCTGCCCGGCCCTGCCGTGCCCTTCACAACGTCACTCCCCACCTTCGTCGGACCTTCTTCCGGTACACCCGCGGTTCGTACGGATCAGTCGTATGCGACTGACTTGAATGATGCGGCCAGCTGCCGAGCCGGCCCCACCACGTCTGCCCGGCTTGGCCTGCTTTACGCGAACTGGGAACCTCGCAGCTCCCGATGGCCCCTCCTCAGAGTGAACCCCTTGTCCAGGAAGACGAACAAAGCCTCTCTGAAGATTCCCTACGGATCGAAAAGAATCAGCCAACTGCGGGTGGCGCCCCACGGGGCCGCGTACCCGTCCTGGGCACATCCGCGAACCGTCATCTCCCGTAATGGCCGGACAACTATGGACGACCTGGTCATCCGGTATTTCGGAGTCGACGCTACGGGCCTTCGAGTTGATCGGTGACGAGTAGTAGGCTCGCGCCGTTTGTTGACGTACACCGCATACGCTGTTCACGTACACCCCCGGCCGAAGGGGGCAAGCTGGGGGAGGCCATGCGCTTTCGCGGGAAATCGATCCGCCGGAAGATCGTGGCGCTGTTGCTCGTGCCCTTGGTCACCCTGACCGCGATCTGGGGATTCGCCACGGTCGTGACCGGCCGGGAGGCGCTCCAGCTGCTGGGCCTCGCCAAGGCCGTCGACCAGATGACCTACCCGATCGAGGACACCGCACACGCCATGCAGCGTGAGCGCCGCCAGACGCTCATTTACCTGGCGGATCCACGCGCCTCCGACGTCGAATGGCAGATGCGCAGGAGCCGCACGGCCACCAACACCGCCGTCGCCAAGATGCAGGAGATCGCCAAGGACGACGACGTCCGCGACGGCATGACCAAGGACGCCAAGGAACGCCTGGCCACCCTGACCCACTCGCTCGAGGGGTTGGTGACGCTGCGGCAGAGGGTGGACGGCGGCAGTGTCGACGGCCTGACCGTGCTCGACCTGTACGACGACCTCGTCGACCCCTGCTACGAGCTCCTGGTGTCGATGCAGGGCGTCAACGACGTCGACCTGAGCAAGCAGGGCCAGGCGGTGATCTCCCTGGGGCGCGCCCGCGAGCTGCTGGCCAGGGAGGACGCGGTGGTCTCCGCGGCCCTGGTGGCGAACCACCTCAACCAGAGCGAGATCCGGCTCATCTCCGACCTCGGCGCCCAGCGCAGCCTGCTGTACGCCACCAACCTCCCCTTGCTCCCCGACCACGACGCCGCCCCGTTCAACCGCTACTGGACGGCCCAGGGCACCAAGCCGCTGCGGACGGTGGAGGACGCTCTGGCGAAGGCCGTCCCGGGGACGCCCCGTGCGGTGGACAAGGGCACCTGGAACACCATCGCCACCAAGGCCCTCCTCGATCTCGGGGACATGGACAACACCGCGGTCGACCACTACCAGGACCGCGTCCGGCCGGTGTCCGTGGGCGTCCTCATGCGGGCCGGGGTGGCCGGTGTCCTCGGCCTGGTCGCCCTGCTGTTCTCCCTGATCGTCTCCATACGGATCGGCCGTAGCCTCATCCGGGACCTGCACCAGCTGCGCACGGAGGCGCACGAGGCGTCCGGTGTGCGGCTGCCGGGCGTGATGCGCCGGCTGGCCAGCGGCGAGCAGGTCGACGTGGAGACCGAGGCGCCCCGCCTGGACTACGACAAGAACGAGATAGGCCAGGTCGGCCAGGCTCTCAACACCCTCCAGCGGGCCGCAGTCGAAGCCGCCGTCCGGCAGGCCGAAATGCGGCGCGGTGTCTCCGAGGTGTTCGTCAACCTCGCCCGCCGCAGCCAGGTCCTGCTGCACAAGCAGCTGACGCTGCTGGACAGCATGGAACGCAGGACCGAGGACACCGACGAACTGGCCGACCTCTTCCGCCTCGACCACCTCACCACCCGCATGCGCCGCCACGCCGAGGGCCTGGTCATCCTCTCCGGCGCCGCGCCCTCGCGACAGTGGCGCAAACCGGTCCAGCTGATGGACGTCGTCCGCGCCTCCGTCGCCGAGGTCGAGGACTACGAGCGCGTCGAGGTCCGCCGCCTGCCGCGGTTGGCCGTCATCGGCCCCGCGGTCGCCGACCTCACCCATCTGATCGCCGAACTCCTGGAGAACGCCACCGTGTTCTCCCCACCGCACACCGCCGTGCAGGTGATCGGCGAACGAGTGGCCAACGGCTTCACCCTGGAGATCCACGACCGCGGCCTCGGCATGGCGCCCGACGTGCTGCTGGACGCCAATCTGCGACTCGCCGAGACCCCCGAGTTCGAGCTCTCCGACACCGACCGGCTGGGCCTTTTCGTGGTCAGCCGGCTCGCCCAGCGGCAGAACGTGCGCGTGTCGCTCCAGCAGTCGCCGTACGGCGGTACCAGCGCCATCGTGTTCATCCCCGACTCGCTGCTCACGGACTCCTGGGACGTCACCCGAGACGATCCGGCGTTGTTCGTCGAGGACTCCGGGGGCGCCCCGCTGGAGGCCCCGGTCGGCAGCAAGCCGCTGCGCCGCAAGTCGGTGCGGGACGCGGACCTGCTCGACGGCCCGGTGGAGCTTGAGGCCCCCGTCCCCGCGTCCGGCGGCAAGGCGGAGCTGGCCGGTTTCCCGGGCACCCTGGACGACGAGGACGGCGAGCACGGCGGCATGTTCCATCGGCGCCGGCCGGGCGCCCGCCCGTCGGGCGAGCAGCACCAGCAGGCGTCCGACACCCGTGAGCCCCGTGGCGAAGCCACCCGCCCCGGAGGCCCGGACCGCCCCGGCGGACCGGTGCCGCTGCCCCGGCGCACCACACCCAAGCTGGTCAGCTCGCACGGCCATCCGGTGACGCCGAGCCGGCCGCGGGAGAACGACACCCCGCAGCAGCATCATGCTGCCTCGACACAGGAGGCAGGTGTGCAGAGCGATCTCCCCAGGCGCCGCCGCCCCGCCCAGGCCGCCCTCCCGCAACGGGACCAGCCGTCCGGCTCCACACCGCTGCCGCGCCGGGTGCGACAGGCATCCTTGGCACCGCAGCTCAAGAGCGGACCCGAGCGGCGCACCGAACGCCAGGTCGACGAGGACACCGGCGGCGCACCCGTGGAACGCGACGCGGAAGAGGTGCGCAGGAGAATGGCCTCCATGCAACGGGGCTGGCGGCGCGGCCGCGAGGAGAACACGGCCGGCGAAGACGGCTCCACGAGCTCAGCGCAGGGGACGGGCTCCGAAGACAGGGCGCAGGGGCCCTCCCCCGAGAGCACGGCGCCGGAGACAAGCCCCAAGGGCACAGCGCAGGGAACGACATCTGAGGGGGACGGTCGATGACCGCACCGAAGGCCACCGGCCATACCGAGACACCCGCGGCCGTCGGAGAGCTGAACTGGCTCCTCGACGATCTGGTCCGCCGCGTCGCCAGCATCCGCAAGGCACTCGTGCTCTCCGGCGACGGCCTGCCCACCGGCGTCTCCGAGGAGCTGACCCGGGAGGACAGCGAGCATCTGGCAGCCGTCGCCTCCGGGTTCCACAGTCTCGCCAAGGGCGTCGGCCGCCACTTCGACGCGGGCACCGTCCGCCAGACCGTGGTGGAACTCGACGACGCCTTCCTCTTCGTCACGGCCGCCGGTGACGGCAGCTGCCTCGCCGTGCTGGCCGACGCCGACGCCGACGTCGGCCAGGTGGCCTACGAGATGACCCTTCTCGTCAAGCGGGTCGGCACACATCTGGCGGCCACGCCACGTACCGATCTGCCCGCCGGCGGGTAGTGGGATGGCATGAGCGCAGACGGTCGGGAAACGCCGCACTGGTTCGACGACGATGCCGGACCCGTGGTGCGTCCGTATGCCATGACACGGGGCCGCACCAGCAGTACGGGGCAGCACAGGCTCGATCTCATCGCGCTGGTGCGGACCGAACCCGATGTGGACGACGCGGAGCTGGAGGAGGAGCAGACACTCTCCCCGGAGCATCTGCACATCGTCGGGATGTGCCGTCGGAACCCGCAGTCCGTGGCCGAGCTGTCCGCCGATCTCAAATTGCCGATCGGCGTGGTGCGCGTCCTCATAGGCGACCTTGTCGAGGCGGAGCTGGTGCACGTGACACGGCCGGTGCCGCCCGCTCAGCTGCCGGACGAGAGTATTCTGCGCGACGTGATCAACGGCCTTCGAGCGCTCTGAGCAGCGCGCACGCCGGGAGAGAAAAGTGACAGGCTGGCAGTTCTGGGTCGACCGGGGCGGTACGTTCACCGACATCGTCGCGCGCCGTCCCGACGGTCGCCTGCTCACCCACAAGCTGCTCTCCGACAACCCGGCCCGCTACCCGGACGCCGCGGTCGCCGGTATCCGCGCCCTGCTCGACTCCGCCGAACCGGGCAACGAGGCTGTACCGCCCGCCACGGACGAGGCCGGCGACGCGCGCATCGAGGTCGTCCGGATGGGCACCACGGTCGCCACCAACGCCCTGCTGGAACGCAAGGGGGAGCGCACCGCGCTCGTCGTCACTCGAGGCTTCCGCGACGCGCTGCGCATCGCCGACCAGAGCCGCCCCGCGATCTTCGCGCGCGAGATCGCCCTGCCCGAACTCCTCTACGAGCGGGTCATCGAGGCCGACGAGCGCCTCGCCGCAGACGGCTCCGTGCTGCGCGCCCCCGACCTGGACCGGCTCGAGACCGACCTGCGGCGCGTGTACGACGACGGGATCCGGGCGGTCGCCGTCGTTCTGATGCACAGCCATCTGCACCCGGACCACGAGCGTGCCGTCGGGGCGCTCGCCGAACGCATCGGCTTCTCCCAGATCTCGCTCTCCAGCGAGGTCAGCCCGCTGATGAAACTGGTGCCCCGAGGCGACACGGCGGTCATCGACGCCTATCTCTCACCGGTGTTGCGCCGCTACGTGCGGCAGGTCGCCGACGCGCTGCACGGCGTGCGGCTGATGTTCATGCAGTCCAACGGCGGGCTGACGGAGGCAGGACACTTCCGCGGCAAGGACGCCATCCTCTCCGGGCCGGCCGGCGGCATCGTCGGCATGGCCCGGATGTCGCAGCTGGCCGGATTCGACCGGGTCATCGGCTTCGACATGGGCGGCACGTCCACCGATGTCTCCCACTTCGCGGGCTCGTACGAGCGGGTCTTCACCACCCGGATCGCCGGGGTGCGGCTGCGCGCCCCGATGCTGGACATCCACACCGTCGCCGCGGGCGGCGGCTCCATCCTGCACTTCGACGGCAGCCGGTACCGGGTCGGTCCCGACTCGGCGGGCGCCGATCCGGGACCCGCCTGCTACCGGGCAGGCGGCCCCCTCACCGTCACCGACGCCAACCTGGCGCTCGGCCGTATCCAGCCGGCGCACTTCCCCCGGGTCTTCGGCCCCGGCGGCGACCAGCCGCTCGACGACGCGCTGGTGCGCGACCGGTTCACGGCGCTGGCCCGCGAGATCCGCGAGCAGACCGGAGACGACCGCACCCCCGAGCAGGTCGCCGAGGGCTTCCTGCGCATCGCCGTGGCCAACATCGCCAACGCGGTCAAACGGATCTCGGTCCAGAAGGGCCATGACGTCACGCGCTACGCGCTGACGACGTTCGGCGGCGCGGGCGGCCAGCACGCCTGCAAGGTCGCCGACGCGCTCGGCATCCGCACCGTGCTCGTGCCGCCCATGGCCGGGGTGCTGTCGGCCCTGGGCATCGGGCTCGCGGACACCACCGCCATGCGCGAGCAGTCCGTGGAGACCCGGCTGGCGCCCGGAGCCATGCCGGGAGTGCTCAGGACCGCCGACGACCTGGAAGCAGCAGCCGGCGCCGAGCTGCGCGCCGAGGACGTGCCCGCCGACCGCATCCGGATCACCCGCCGCGCCCAGCTGCGCTACGACGGCACCGACACCGCGCTCACCGTGGAACTCGACACGCCGGACGCCATGGTCCGCGCCTTCGAGGACCGCCACCGCGCCACCTACTCCTTCACGCTGGACCGGCCGATCGTCGTCGAGGCACTCTCCGTGGAGGCCACCGGCCTGTCCGAACTCCCCGACCTGTCCGCCCTCGCCCCCCACACCACCTCCTCCGAGGCCGGGGCCGAAGCCGAGGCCGGGAACGGCGCGGGGCACGCCCCCACCGTCAGCCTCTACACGGGTGACACCTGGCAGGACGTCCCGCTGTACCAGCGCGCCGCGCTGTCGGTGGACGAGACGGTCACCGGCCCGGCCGTCATCGCCGAGTCCGGCTCCACGACGATCGTGGACGACGGTTGGCGGGCCGCGGTGAACGCCGGCGGCCACCTGGTCATGGCACGCGTGGCGGCGCAGCAGGGCTTCGACGCCGGCACCGAGGCCGACCCCGTCCTCCTCGAGGTCTTCAACAACCTGTTCATGTCCATCGCCGAACAGATGGGCGCCCGACTGGAGTCGACATCCCAGTCCGTGAACATCAAGGAGCGCCTCGACTTCTCCTGCGCGCTGTTCGACCCGGACGGCAACCTGGTCGCGAACGCCCCGCACATCCCCGTCCACCTGGGCTCCATGGGCACCGCCGTCAAGGAGGTCATCCGGCGCCGCGGGTCGGGCATGCGCCCCGGCGACACCTACGCCGTCAACGACCCGTACCACGGCGGCACCCACCTGCCCGACGTCACCGTCATCACCCCGGTCTTCGACACCGGGGAACCCGGGCGGGACTCGCAGGCACGGGCGGAGGCGCAGGGGGAGCCGGCGGAACCGCGGATCCTCTTCTACGTGGCCTCGCGCGGCCACCACGCCGAGATCGGCGGTATCGCGCCCGGTTCCATGCCGGCGAACAGCCGCACCATCGACGAGGAAGGCATCCTCTTCGACAACTGGCTGCTCGTGGACGGGGGCCGCTTCCGCGAGGCGGAGACCCGGCGACTGCTCACCGAAGCCCCGTACCCGTCCCGCAACCCGGACACCAACCTCGCCGACCTGCGCGCCCAGATCGCCGCCAACCAGAAGGGCGTCGACGAGGTCGGCCGCATGATCGCCGGCTTCGGCCTGGACGTCGTACAGGCCTACATGAAGCACGTCCAGGACAACGCCGAGGACGCCGTGCGACGCGTCATCGACGCCCTGGAGGACGGCTCGTGCTGCTACGAGACCGACTCCGGCGCCATGATCCGCGTGAAGATCACCGTGCACCGCACGGAGCGCTCCGCCACCATCGACTTCAGCGGCACCGCACCGCAGCTGGCGACCAACTTCAACGCCCCGTTCTCCGTCGTCAACGCCGCCGTGCTGTACGTCTTCCGCACCCTGGTCGCCGACGACATCCCGCTCAACGACGGCTGCCTGCGCCCCCTGCGGGTGATCGTGCCACCCGGCTCGATGCTCGCGCCCGAGCCTCCGGCCGCCGTCGTGGCGGGCAACGTGGAGACCTCACAAGCCATCACCGGCGCCCTCTACCAGGCCCTCGGGGTGCAGGCCGAGGGCTCGGGCACCATGAACAACGTCACCTTCGGCAACGACCGCCACCAGTACTACGAGACGGTGGCGTCCGGCTCCGGCGCCGGCGACGGTTTCCACGGCGCGCCCGTCGTCCAGACCCACATGACCAACTCACGGCTGACCGACCCCGAAGTGCTGGAGTGGCGACTGCCGGTGCTCCTGGAGGAGTTCGCGGTGCGCGACGGCAGCGGCGGGCGGGGCCGCTGGCGGGGCGGGGACGGCGCGCTGCGCCGTATCCGCTTCCGGGAGGCGATGACCGTCTCGACGCTGTCCCAGCACCGCAGAGTGGCGCCGTACGGCATGGCCGGCGGCGCTGCGGGCGCGCTCGGCGCCAACCGGGTGGAGCGCGTTGACGGCACAATCGTCCAACTGAACGGTAGCGACTCGGTAGAGGTGCGTCCCGGAGACGTTCTCGCCATTGAAACCCCAGGCGGCGGCGGATACGGTCCACCGGCGTCCGATCACAGCGAGGCAGGAGAAGACACGGATGATCTTCGGGAGATCTGACCGGGGAGAACCTCCGGTCGCACCCGTCACGCTCAAGATCCTGGTGGCCGGTGGCTTCGGCGTGGGCAAGACCACGCTCGTCGGCGCGGTCAGCGAGATCAAGCCGCTGCGCACGGAAGAGATGCTCAGCGAGGCCGGGCGGCCGGTGGACGACCTCAGCGGGGTGGAGCGCAAGACCACCACCACCGTGGCCATGGACTTCGGGCGGATCACGCTCCGCGAGGACCTGGTGCTCTACCTCTTCGGTACACCCGGCCAGGACCGCTTCTGGTTCCTGTGGGACGAGCTGGCCACCGGTGCCCTGGGAGCCGTCGTCCTCGCCGACACACGCCGTCTGGAGGACTGTTTCGCCGCCGTCGACTACTTCGAGCGCCGCTCGATACCGTTCATCGTCGGGGTCAACTGCTTCGAAGGCGCCGCGCGTTACCCCGCCGATGCGGTGCGGGACGCGCTCGACCTCGACGGGCAGGTTCCGGTGGTGCTCTGCGACGCGCGCGAGCGGGACTCCGTCAAGAACATCCTCATCGAGGTGGTCGAGCACGCCATGCTGATCTCGGCCACGTCGAGAGAGCCGGCGGCGTCGACTCTCAGCTGACCGCGGTCCGGCCTGACCGCAGGGGGAGGATTCGGCCATCCGCGCCGTCGCGGTGCGGCACCGGGTGGCCGTGTCCGGTACTTCCTACGGCGCGCAGTCAGCCGTTCTCGGCGAGCCACTTGGCCGCGATCTCACCGAGTTCGTGGTCGCGGCCCGCCAGCATCATGCGGATCATCTCGGCGTCACCGCGCAGCGACCACGCGGGGTGCCCGAAGGTCGCGGGGTTGTTCCTCTCGATGAGGAAGTGCGCGGGCCATGCGGTGCCGTAGCCGATCAGCGGCAGCGCCGCCGCATAGCGCTTTCGCCCGCGCGCCAGCCCGTAGGCGCTCACGGCCAGCCCCGTGAGCGTGCCCACCAGGTGCACCCATCGAGTGGCGGACTGGGAGTGCATCGCCACGTAGTAGGGCCAGAACTCTTCGTAAGAATCGAAAGTACGCGCCATGGGCGCACGGTAGTGCGTTCCGCGGCTCTGTACAGCCCTGGGTGCGCTGGATCACGCGCTGGGGATCCACGGCGGTGCCAGGACGGCCCGGCGCGGCCCGGAACAGCCCGGCACGGCCCGGGAAAGCCCGGGACCGCCGTGCGCCCCGGGCCTCGTCCGCAGGATCAGCGCCCGCCGTGGTCACCGGGCGTCAGCGACCGCCGAGAGATCGGGAAGTCGAAGTACGTGTCCGGGAACACCTCCGGCTGGTACGTGTAGTGCCACCACTCCTCCGGCAGGTTCACGAACCCCTGCGCGGACAGCGCGTCGCGCAGCAGGTCGCGGTTGGCCCGCTGGGTGCCGACGATCCGAGGGTCGTCGGTGTGCGCCAGGGTGTCGAAGCAGTCGAAGCCGGTTCCCATGTCGATCGAGTTGTCCGGGAAACGCTGGTCCTTGGGGCCGTAACAGGGTGCGAGCGGCTCCCCTGGCACGTAGGGGCGAGTGGGCAGGGCCGGCAGCCGTACCAGCGTCAGATCCATGGTGGAGCCGCGGCTGTGGCCGGACTTCTCCGCGATGTAGCCGTCCTCGAACAGCCTCGTCTTGTCGACATGCGGATAGAACTCCGCCTTCATGCGCTGGTCGTCGAGGTCCTTCGCCCATGCCACGAACCAGTCCACGGCACGCTGCGGCCGGTAGCAGTCGTACACCTTCAGGGAGTAGCCCTGGCGCAGCAGCTTCTGCTGGGCCTTGTGCAGCGCCGTGGCCGCGGCCCTGGTCAGGATGCACATCGGCTGGCGATAGCCGTCCACGGGGACGCCCGTGAAGTTGTGCGGCGTGATGTAGCGGATCTCCTGGAGGATGGTCGGATCGACGTCGCTGAGCGCCACGAACTCCCGCGGCGCCTTGGGCTCGGGGCGGGCCTGCGCAGGCGCCACCGCGCTGCCGAGGGCGAACAGGGCCGTCAGGGCGACGGTGATCCTGCGCAGCGCCGAGCCACGCCGTGCAGGCGCCCTGCGCACCGGTTCCGAGGCGCCCGGGCGGCTGCGCCGGGACGGAGCGAAAAGCATGGATCTTGTCATGCTCCCTGCTGTATCAGCAGCCCCGGGTGCCGCGGAAGACGTCGTGCAGATGATCAGATACAGTCCGCGGCGTGTCCGCAACTCATCAACCACACGCCAACCCCGCGCCGTTTTCGCATTGTTCGAGCTGCGGGGCGCCCTACCCGGGCGATGTGTCCGGCTGGCCCCGGACCTGCGCGTCCTGCGACCATGTCGCCTACCGCAACCCCCTGCCGGTCGCCGTGGCCCTCCAGCCCGTCTACGACCCCCAAGGCACCGCCCTCGTCGTCGTGACCCGCAGCATCGCCCCCGAACGCGGTGGCACGGCGCTGCCCGGCGGCTTCATCGACGATCGGGAGGACTGGCGGCATGCCGTCACCCGTGAGCTCAAGGAGGAGACGGGCATCTGCGTCGCCAGCCGCGACGTGCGCCTCGCCGACGCGATGAGCGCGCCCGATGGCCATCTGCTGCTGTTCGGCCTGCTGCCCGAACGCCCCGCGGCCGACCTGCCGGAACCGCGCCCGACGGACGAAACCGAGGGCTGGGACCTGCTGCGCAGGCCGGCGGAGCTGGCCTTCCCGCTGCACACGGCGGCTGTGCAGGCGTTCTTCGACGGCCGGTACATCTGAGGCCGGTACGAGTCCGGTACATCTGAGGCCGGTACGAGTCCGGTACATCTGAGGCCGGCACGACGGGGAACGGCTACGGGCCTGGCGGCTGGGACGTCTTCAGGTTGGTCGGCCGTGGTCGACAGGCCTGGGCGGCTATGGTCGGCAGGCATGGGCCTGCCGGGAAGGCCTCGGCCTGGTGGGTAGGCCTGCCTGCCGGGTAGGGCTGCCTGCCGGGTAGGGCTGCGGGCTCGGGGCTGTCCGGTGGGACGGGTCCGGCGAGGCTGGTGGGACGAGGCCCGGCGAGGCCCCGTTCACGGGCTCTCCGCTCACCCGGGGGGTCTGCCGACGTTCCGTCAGCTGCCGTGCCTTCATGGGCCGCTGGCGGGCTCGCCGAGGCCGTCCCAGGGGTCGCGGCCCGCAGGCTGCACAAGCCACCTCGCCAGATCCCCCATCAGATCCCCCGTATCCGCACCGGACGCCCCGCCTCACGCGGGCCGTCCGCCGTGTGGCGCTCCACGGTCACTCGGTCGCCGGCCCGGCGGACGACGTACCGTTCCACTTTGGCGTCCCTGCCTGACCCGCCTGCGTCGCCCCCGTCCCCGGGGCGCACGGCTTCGGGTATCACCACGCCACCGCCACGGCGGCCCGGGGCGGGCGCCCACGCCTCCAGTGCGATCACGCCGTCCTCGCCCAGCACCGGCACCACGGACCCGCCGCGCGCGAGGACCGGCACGTGCGCGAGCGGTGCGGCCAGGTCCACGCGGGCGGGGCCGTCGTACGACTGCCCGGTGCGGGTGTCGTACCAGCGGCCGGGTGGCAGCCGCACCTCGCGACGGTCCACGCCGGGCTCCAGTACCGGGGCCACCAGGAGAGCGTCACCGAGCAGGAACGCGTCCTCGCAGTCACGCAGCGCCCGGATCTCGGGGCTGCCCCACCACACCGGCCGCACCGGGGGTGCGCCGGTACGGCGGGCCAGCTGGGCCAGCGTCACGAAGTACGGGGTGAGACGGCGCCGTTCGGCGAACAGCACGCGCGCGTGCGCGACGATCTCGCTTCCCGGGACGGGTTCGCCCACCGGCAGCCCGGGGCCCCGGGTGCGCAGCAGCGGCAGATGGGCGGCCAGCTCCAGGCGGCGCACCTGGAGCTCCGACGAGCCGCCGGCACCGCCGTCCACCAGGTCGGGACCTGCGAACGGCACCCCGCACAGCCCGAGGCCCAGCACCACCGACAGTGCGGCACGCAGCCCTGGCCAGCCCGCCTCCACCGTGCCGCACCAGGTGCCCGCGTAGCGCTGCATGCCCGCCCAGCCGGAACGCGCGAGCAACAGCGGGCGCTCCTCGGGACGCAGCTTCGCCAGCGCCTCATGGGCGGCGCGCGCCATGGTGAGGCCGTAGACATTGTGCGCGGCGCGGTGGTCGCCGCCGTGGCCGTCCAGGGCGTGCCGTGCTGAACGCGGCAGCGTCGCATCACCGTAGGCGGCGTAGGCCACCGGCTCGTCCAGGGTGTGCCAGAACCCGGCGAACCCCTGGTCGAGCCACTCCCGGTAGTGCTCACCCCACCACTGGCGTGCCGTCGGATCGGTGAAGTCCGGGTACACCGACTCACCGTGGTGGCCCTCCCCGTGCACCGGCCGGCCCGCCGCGTCCGCGACGAAGACGCCGGCCGAGGTACCGCTCGTGAAGACCGCGTCGTCCCGGTCGGCGCGCACCGCGGGGGAGACGACCCCCACCAGCCGTACGCCGTCCTCACGCAGCTCCTTGGCCAGGCGCGGCAGCCCCTCCCCGGGCTCCTCCTCGGCGGTCGGCCGCCCCGCGTCCGGCGCCCGCTCCAGGTCCACGTGCACGGCGTCGAGCGGCAGACCGTGGGCACGGTGGCCGGCCACGACACGGCGCACCTCCGCCTCGCCGTCCGGCCCCCGCACCACATGGTGGTGGCCGAACGACCAGGCCGGTGGCGGTGCGGGCGGGCCGGTGAGCGACGCCCAGGCGTGCAGCACCCGCGCCGGGCTGCCCACCGCCACCCAGCAGCGCAGCGGGCCACCCTCCATGCGCAGCTCGGACGACCCCGCGCGATCGTGCCCGGAGCCTGCGCCCTCCTCGCCTTCTCGCAGGGTCACCGCGCCGTCCCAGGTGGTGTCATGGAACACCAGGTGCGTCCCGGCATCGGCCACCACGATCTGCACCGGCATCGTGATGTGCAGCGGATCGTCCTGCGGCCCGTACGCCGTCTGCGGGTCGGCGTTCCACAGCCGGTACGTGCCGTCCCGTAGCCGCGGCCCGCAGGACCGGCCGCCCAGACCGAAGAAGCGGGCGTCGGCGGCGACCCGGGAACGCTGCACCCAGCGTGCCTCGCCCCCGCCCACCGGCTCCCACCAGCGCGGCGGCTGGTCGTGGCGGAGCCGCACCCCGCCCGGGGTGTACACGTCCATCGCACCGTGCCGGGACACCGCGACCGTGACCCGCTCGGCCACCACGCGCCAGCCGCCGGCCGTGTCCGGTTCCAGCGACGCACGCGGGTCCGGCTCGGGCGCGCTACCCGCCAGCGCGTACGACGGCAACGGTCCCGCGCCCTCCCAGCCCCAGAACAGCGCCCCGCCGGCCATCACGGTGATGCGCAGCGCGGATCGCTCGAAATGGACGACGCCGCCGCCCGGGCCGGGCTTCACCCGCGTCACCTGGCCGGGCACCCGGGCCCGCTCCGGGCCACGCTCCGGCAGACCGGCACCGTCCGTACGGTGCCGGCGCCATGTGGCGCGCATCATCCGCAGTCCGCGCGCCGGCCCCGCCCTGCGGACCGCCTGCATCGAACGCACCAGGTCACGACCGTCCATGGTGATCACCCTGCCATTCGCGCGGGCACACAGGGGCGTCGTTCAACTGCCGTTCACCCACGGTGCGGTCACATCTTCATGAACGGGACCGCGCAAGGGGAGCATCGGGATCGCGCACGGATGCATACGGGCACCCGGACGTGTTCCCCGCACACCCCCGAGCGCGCCCGGACATGTCGCCGGGACACGTCCGCGTGCACGCCGGGCTGTGTGTTTCCACCCTGGCGTGGCAGTCGATCACATGGCATCGTCCCAGTCACTGCATCCCGCGCACACCCGTCGTGCACGGCACGGCGCACCCGACGCGTCACCCTTGGGAGCCGCCCCATGACCGCCACGAATCCCGCCCCGCTCTGGAAGCCCGACGACGACACCGTCGAGCAGGCGAACGTCACCCGCTTCCAGGCCTGGGCCGCGCACCGGCACGGCGCCCCGGAGGGCGGCGGCTACCCGGCGCTGCACCGGTGGTCAGTGGAGTCGCTCGAACCCTTCTGGGCAGCCGTCGTCGAGTGGTTCGACGTCCGCTTCAGCACGCCGTACACCCGCGTGCTGGCCGACCGGACGATGCCCGGCGCCCAGTGGTTCCCCGGCGCCACCGTGAACTACGCCGAGCACGCCCTGCGCGCCGCGGACAGCCGCCCCGACGAGCCCGCCATCGTGCACGTCGACGAGCGCCACGAGCCGGGCACCATCAGCTGGTCCGAGCTTCGCCGGCAGGTCGGCTCACTCGCCGCCGAACTGCATGCGCTCGGCGTGCGCCCCGGCGACCGCGTCAGCGGCTACCTCCCGAACATTCCGCACGCCGCCATCGCCCTCCTCGCCACCGCGGCGGTCGGCGCGGTCTGGACCTCCTGCTCCCCGGACTTCGGGGCCCGCAGCGTGCTGGACCGCTTCCAGCAGGTCGAACCGGTGGTCCTGTTCACCATCGACGGATACCGCTACGGCGGAAAGGACCACGACCGCAGGGACGTCGTCGACGAGCTCCGTCGCGAGCTGCCCAGCCTGCGCGCCGTGGTCCACGTCCCGCTGATGGGCACACCCGCGCCCGAGGACGCCCTGGAGTGGTCGGCCCTGACCGCCGGGGACACGGCGCCCGTCTTCGAGCAGGTCCCCTTCGACCACCCGCTGTGGGTGCTCTACTCCTCCGGCACCACCGGGCTGCCCAAGGCCATCGTGCAGTCCCAGGGCGGCATCCTCCTGGAGCACCTCAAGCAGCTCGGCCTGCACTGCAACCTCGGGCCCGGTGACCGCTTCTTCTGGTACACGTCCACCGGCTGGATGATGTGGAACTTCCTCGTCTCCGGCCTGCTCACGGGCACCACGGTGGTGCTCTACGACGGCAGCCCCGGGTACCCGGACACCGGCGCCCAGTGGCGGGTCGCAGCGCGCACCGGCGCCACCCTCTACGGCACTTCGGCCGCCTACGTGATGGCGTGCCGCAAGGCGGACGTCCACCCCGGGCGCGATCACGACCTGTCACGGATCCGCTGCGTGGCCACCACCGGGTCACCCCTGCCGCCGGACGGGTTCCGCTGGCTGCACGACGAGTGCGGCGAGAAGTGGATCGCCTCCGTCAGCGGCGGCACCGACGTCTGCTCGTGCTTCGCGGGCGCCGTCGCCACCCTCCCCGTGCACATCGGGGAACTCCAGGCCGCCTGTCTCGGCACCGACCTACAGGCGTGGGATCCGCAGGGCCGGCCGGTCCTGGACGAGGTCGGCGAACTGGTGGTCACCCAGCCCATGCCGTCCATGCCGATCCGCTTCTGGAACGACCCGGACGGCCAGCGCTACCACGACAGCTACTTCGACACCTACCCGGGCGTGTGGCGCCACGGCGACTGGATCACGATCACCCCCCGCGGCTCCGTCGTCATTCACGGCCGCTCCGACTCCACCCTGAACCGGCAGGGCGTCCGGATGGGCTCCGCCGACATCTACGAGGTCGTCGAACGCCTCCCGGAGATCCGGGAATCCCTGGTCATCGGCATCGAGCAGCCCGACGGCGGCTACTGGATGCCACTCTTCGTCCACCTGGCGCCGTCCGCCGTCCTCGACGACGCGCTGCGTGACCGCATCAAGCAGACCATCCGTACGAACCTCTCCCCGAGGCACGTTCCCGACGAGGTCATCGAGGCCCCCGGCGTCCCGCACACCCTCACCGGCAAGCGCATCGAGGTACCGGTCAAACGCCTCCTCCAAGGCGTCCCGATGGACAAGGCGGTCAACCCCGGCTCCGTCGACAGCATCGAGCTGCTCCGCTTCTACGAGGGCCTGGCGCGGCCGCGATCCTGACCGGGCGCGGGGGATCCCCAGGACCGGGACCGGCCCCCGGGACCGGGACGGAGCCCGAGATGCGCGACCGAAGCACGAAGCCCGAAGCCCGGGGGACCGCCCCGCGGAGGCCGCTGCCGACCCCTGCCGCGGCCGCCCGAACCACCGTTGTCAGTGCCGACCGTTACGGTGAGTGAGCATTGATCGACTGTGCAGAGGGGGAACCATGGCGTACACCGAGCTTGCCCGCATGCAGCAGCTCCTGCACCGCGAAATGGCCGGCACGATCGCACTGCTCACCGACGAGGAGGACTTCACGGCGATGCGGAGCTACCGCAGCTTCGCCTTCGACGACCACCACGCCTATCTCCAACAGATCGAGACCCTGCTCCACGCCCTCACCTCGGAGGGCCGGCACACCTCCCTGGCCCTCTTCGACCCCGCGGAGTACGAGGACTTCTGCACCCGAGCGGGCCTTGATCCCGACGCGCAGGCCAGCCGCGGCCGCTTCACCGCCGAGCTGGCCGCCACCGGCGCCACCATCGCCTACGACGGCCGACCGCTGGCCCAGCTGGTCCCGGACCTGGTGACAGCAGCCTTACGCCAGGCCACCTGGCAGTACGCGACGACCCTGCTGGCCGGCATCGGCACCTGCGCCACCTGCGGGGAGGACATCGGCTGGTCCTCCTTCACCCGCGCCTGCGACCTCGTCCTCCGCGTACTCGACCGAGCCGGCCCCGGCACGCACCATCTCGTGTGCAGCGCCGCCACCCCGGCTGACACCCTGCTCTCCGCGCTCGACGTCGCCGACGACGAGCACGGCCGGGCGCACCTGGACGAGTCCGCGATCCGCGCCTTCGCCACCGTCCTGGCCACGGGCATCGCCAGCCGGACCACGGGCGGCCTGGTGGTGCGGACCATCCGGCCGGGCGTGCCGGACCGGGTCTACGGCTGGCGGCTGGAAAGCTGGCAGTTACGCCCCCTGACCGAGGCCGAGGTCTTCGACGCCTACTGCACGGACGTGGAATCCGGCGACCTGGTCCCCCCGGAGTCCGGCGTCGACTACGTGCTGCCCCCGGATCTCGGACCGGACGAGCCCCCGGCGGGCCATCCCCACTGAACTACGTACGGACCCGCCCGCGCACCGGACCCGCTGCCTTCGCGCGCGCCTCTCGCACGCCCCGGCCGGGCCCCGGGCGGGGTGCGGCCCGGTTCAACCCGCCACCGGGGACATGGCGACCCGTCGCCGGATCACTCCCCGGACAGCACGGCGTGCGCCGCGCCGCGTGCTTCGCTCGCGGTGTCCGCGGCCCGTGCTGCGGCCGCGGCACGCTCGCACTGCGCCAGCGTGTACGTGGCCAGCGTGGTGCGGACATAGGGGAGGGACGCCGCGGTCATCGACAGGGAGGTGACCCCGAGCCCCGTCAGTACGCAGGCCAGCAGCGGATCCGACGCCGCCTCGCCGCACACCCCGCAGCTCTTGCTCTCGGCCCGTGCGGCCTCCGCGGACAGTGCGACCAGATCGAGCAGTGCGGGGTGCCAGGGATCCTGCCACTGCGACACGGCTCCGACCTGGCGGTCGGCCGCGAAGGTGTACTGAGCGAGATCATTGGTGCCCAGGGAGAGGAACTCCACCTCCTGGAGGATCGAGCGGGCCCGCAGGGCCGCCGACGGAATCTCCACCATCGCCCCCGCCTTGGCATGCAGTCCCGCCGCACGGCAGGCATCCGCAAACGCCTTGGCATCGGTCCGGTCGGCCACCATCGGCGCCATCACCTCCAGGTGGACGGGCAACCCCTCCGAGGCCCTGGCCAGCGCGGAGAGCTGGGTGTGCAGCACCTCGGGATGCTCCAGCAGCGTCCGCAGGCCACGCACACCCAGCGCCGGGTTGGGCTCGTCCCCCGGGGTAAGGAAGTCCAGCGGCTTGTCCGCCCCCGCGTCCAGTACCCGCACCACGACCCGCCCCTCGGGAAACGCTTCGAGCACGGACCGGTACGCCTGGAGCTGCTTCTCCTCCGACGGTGCCGTGGCGCTGTCATCGAGGAAGAGGAACTCGGTACGGAACAGGCCCACGCCTTCGGCACCCGCCTCCACAGCTGCGGGCACGTCCTCGGGGCCACCGATGTTGGCCAGCAGCGGCACCTTGTGACCGTCCGAGGTCGCTCCGGGACCCGCCGAAGCAGCCATCTCGGCACGCCGCTTCGCCGCTGACGCGCGCATCCGCTCCGCATGCTCCGTACTCGGTTCCGGAAAGACCTCGCCCGAGCTGCCGTCGACGGCGATGACCATCCCCTCGGCCAGCTCGGTCGCACCGCGCAGGGCCACGACCGCCGGCACGCCCAGCGCCCGCGCCAGGATCGCGCTGTGGCTGGTGGGCCCACCCTCCTCGGTGACGAAGCCGAGCACCAGGGAGGGGTCGAGCAGCGCGGTGTCGGCCGGTGCGAGATCGCGAGCGATGAGGACGTACGGCTGCTCGCTGTCCGGCACCCCCGGCATCGGAACCCCGAGCAGCCGGGCGACGATACGGTTGCGCACATCGTCCAGGTCCGCGATCCGCCCCGCCAGGTACTCGCCCGCACCGGCCAGCAGGTCACGGTAGGTGGCGAACGCGTCGTAGACGGCGCGCTCCGCCGTGCTGCCCACGCTGATGCGGCGCTCCACGTCGGCCCGCAGCTCCGGATCCTGGGCCATCAGGGCCTGCGCCTCGAGCACCGCCTGGGCCTCGCCGCCGGCCAGGTTGCCGCGCGCCGTCAGATCGGCGGCGACCGCCTCGACGGCCTGACGGGCGCGCCCCTTCTCACGCTCCACGTCCTCTGCGGGGATCTGCTTCGCCGGCGGTTCGAGTACGGCGGTGCCCATGTGCCGGACCTCGCCGATCGCCACGCCATGGCTCACCCCGACGCCTCGCAGCGTTGTCTCCATGTCACCGTCCCCTTTACCCGTGTCCACTACGTACCCGTGTCCACCTGTGTATCTGTGTCCACCCGTGCCCGGTCAAAGCGGCAGACCCGGCCGCCACGGTGCTGCCTGCGTCGTCGAGGCCAGGCGCCGCGCGGCCCATCCCGTGGAACGGGGATGACGCAGGCCCGGGGTGCACGGTACGCGCCGCTCAGCAGGGTAGATCATGAGAAGTCCCGGTTTCTCATGAGAGGTCCCGGTTGGCTGTCTAGGAGTGCCGCAGAAACGATTTGCACCCATCGGACGGCGGCTGTACAGTTGATTCCCTGTTCGGAGCCAGGCGACGTGAAGCGCCGAGGTTCCACGACATCCAGTAGTCAGATCCTAACTTTCCGACGCGGCCCGCCATGCCTGCGAGGCGGTGGGCCGAGGCCGGGAAATTAGCTGATACAGTGGATT
>NZ_JAMJWG010000021.1 GCF_024435355.1 Streptomyces odontomachi | reverse complement strand
CACAGCGCGATCACTGCCGTCGGCCACCGCCACATCGACGACTTCAACCAGGCGGTGCGGGCGGCGCGCAGCAGCAAGCTGACCACGCCGGAAGGCAGCGGGAGCGGGCTCCAGCCCTACCCGTATCTGCTGGTCATCGTTGATGAGCTGGCGGATCTGATGATGGTTGCGCCGCGGGACGTCGAGGACTCCATCGTGCGCATCACGCAGCTCGCCCGTGCCACCGGCATCCATCTGGTGCTGGCCACGCAGCGGCCGTCGGTCGACGTCGTCACGGGTCTGATCAAGGCGAACGTGCCGTCCCGGCTCGCGTTCGCCACCTCCTCGCTCGCCGACAGCCGTGTCATCCTCGACCAGCCGGGTGCCGAGAAGCTGATCGGCAAGGGCGACGGGCTGTTCCTGCCGATGGGCGCCAACAAGCCCCTCCGCGTGCAGGGCGCCTTCGTCACGGAAGAGGAGATCGCGCAGGTCGTACGGCACTGTAGGGAGCAGCGGACGCCCGAATTCCTGGACAGCGTCCACTGGCCCAGGAGCGGCCCTTCGTGATGCCCGCGGTCACTCCGGGGCTCCGACATCCGTGCACGCTGCCGAGGACAGCCGGGCCTCCGGGTAGCCGGCGCGGGATCGGAACCACGCGGCACTCACCAGTCCCGCACCCCGTCCAACACCCCCTCAGGCACCGCCCCGGCACCGTCACCCAGCACTCCCCAGAAGTCGGCACCCGGTGGCGCCTCAAGAGCGATCCGCCTGCCGCTCGCCCATGCCGCGTCGAACGCGAGGCGCCAGGCGTGCAGGGCGCAGCGGTCGCCCCGGGACGCGGCGGCCTTGTCGAAGAGGGGGTCGCCCTCGATGGGGTGGCCGATCCAGGCCAGGTGGACGCGGATCTGGTGGCGGCGGCCGGTGACGGGGCGGAGGGCGAGGAGATCGTGGTGGTCGTCGCCCCAGGCGCGGGCGAAGTCCGTTCGCGACGGATAGCTCTTCTTGTCGCCGAAGCTGCCCGATGACGCCGAGTCGGACGCCGAGCCGAGCGACCACCGCCGGCCGTCCTCGGAGGCGACGATGTCCTCCCGGTTCCCGGCCACCCGCACCCGGTTCTTCCGCCCCACGCCGAGCGGCAGGTCGATCGTGCCGCTCGCCGGCAGGGCGCGCCGGCCGCCCTCGGGCAACTCCGATGTGCGGGTGATCGCAAGATAGGACTTCCCGACCGTCCGCTTGTTGAACTGTCGGGTCAGGTCACCGTGGTGCCGCAGCTCCTTGGCGAAGAGGATCGCGCCGGACGTCACCTTGTCGATGCGGTGGACGGGGAAGAGCTCCTCGCCGTCCTCCTGGGCCAGTCTGACCAGGTCGGTCTCGTGGCGCTCGCCCATGACGGAGATGCCGGCCGGCTTGTTCAGCACCAGGACCGCCTCGTCCTCGAAGAGGACCGCACTCTCCCGTATCCCGGCCCAACGTCCCACCGAGGTCATCGGCCACCCATCTACTCGTACACTCGTTCCCGGGCTCGGTCTGCTTCTGCCCGTGGGCCCCGGCGGCGCCGGCACAACGGTATTGCGGTGCCTGTGACGCCGCTCACCTGCCCGTTGTTTCACCGGCCCCGACACCTGGGTAGGGTCCACCGGTCGATTGGCCATGGCAAAGCCCTGTATGGCAGACTAACCGGGTTGCTCGGTTGAGTGCCGATGCTGCACGCCTCCCGTCGGGAGGACTGGAAGCGAGTCCCACAGTACTCGTCGCCCCAACTGCACCCATGGGCCTCCGGGCCTCTGACCTGCGGCGCTGAGGCGGACGTACGGGAATCTTCCGGGAAG
The DNA here is from genome assembly GCF_024435355.1 of Streptomyces odontomachi. Classification (GTDB taxonomy): domain Bacteria; phylum Actinomycetota; class Actinomycetes; order Streptomycetales; family Streptomycetaceae; genus Streptomyces; species Streptomyces odontomachi. The sequence continues at coordinate 174,100 of NZ_JAMJWG010000021.1, read as the reverse complement.
TGTCAGCGGGGCGCCAGCCAGGCACCCGGTGGATGCGCCGCTCGGCGCTCGTCCCCGGCCCGTGATCGTCGGCAAGGGTCGATCGCACCCCTCGCAGGGAAATTCGTTGTCGGTACATCCCTGTGAACACGGCGCGACACGCCCGACCGCGTGGGTCGGAGGATGGGCAAGGCGAGCGGGGCGGATCACCGGGTTCCAGAGCGTTTATTCGAGAGACAGGACTACGAAGCAGCCATGGCGGGACAAAAGATCCGCATCCGGCTCAAGGCCTACGACCACGAGGTCATCGACTCCTCGGCGAAGAAGATCGTCGAGACGGTGACCCGCACTGGTGCGTCGGTCGCGGGCCCGGTGCCGCTGCCCACCGAGAAGAACGTGTACTGCGTCATCAAGTCGCCGCACAAGTACAAGGACTCTCGCGAGCACTTCGAGATGCGCACGCACAAGCGCCTCATCGACATCCTCGACCCGACCCCCAAGACCGTTGACTCGCTGATGCGCCTGGACCTTCCGGCCGGCGTTGACATCGAGATCAAGCTCTGAGAAGGCGGGTTTGATAGCGATGACGACCAAGAACATCAAGGGCATCCTGGGCGAGAAGCTCGGCATGACCCAGGTCTGGGACGAGAACAACCGTGTCGTCCCGGTGACCGTGGTCAAGGCCGGTCCCTGCGTCGTGACCCAGGTCCGCACGAACGACCGCGACGGCTACGAGTCGGTCCAGATCGCCTTCGGCGAGATCGACCCCCGCAAGGTGAACAAGCCCCTCAAGGGCCACTTCGCCCAGGCCGACGTGACCCCGCGGCGCCACCTCGTCGAGATCCGTACCGCTGACGCCAGCGAGTACACCCTCGGCCAGGAAGTCGCGGCCGACGCCTTCGAGGCGGGCGGCAAGGTCGACGTCACCGGCAAGAGCAAGGGCAAGGGCTTCGCCGGCGTCATGAAGCGCCACAACTTCCGTGGCCTCGGCGCCGGGCACGGCACCCAGCGCAAGCACCGCTCGCCCGGCTCCATCGGTGGCTGCGCCACCCCGGGCCGTGTCTTCAAGGGCCTGCGCATGGCCGGCCGGATGGGCAACGAGCGGGTCACCACCCAGAACCTGACCGTCCACGCCGTCGACGCGGAGAAGGGCCTGCTCCTCATCAAGGGCCCCGTCCCGGGCCCGAACGGCGGCCTCGTCCTGGTCCGCACCGCGGCCAAGGGGGCCTGAGGTAAGCGATGAGCACTCCAACCATTGACATTCTTTCGCCGGCGGGCGAGAAGGCCGGGACCGTCGAACTCCCCGCGGAGATCTTCGACGCCAAGATCAGCATCCCGCTGATCCACCAGGTCGTCGTCGCCCAGCTGGCCGCTGCCCGCCAGGGCACGCACAAGACCAAGACGCGTGGCGAGGTCCGCGGCGGTGGCAAGAAGCCGTACCGCCAGAAGGGCACCGGCCGCGCCCGCCAGGGCTCGACCCGCGCTCCGCAGTTCGCCGGCGGTGGCGTCGTGCACGGCCCGACGCCGCGCGACTACAGCCAGCGGACCCCGAAGAAGATGAAGGCCGCCGCGCTGCGTGGCGCCCTCACCGACCGGGCCCGCAACGACCGCATCCACGTGGTCTCCGGCGTGATCGACGGGGACGCCCCGTCCACGCGGGCCGCCAAGAGCCTGTTCGCCAAGATCAGCGAGCGCAAGCACGTGCTGCTGGTCATCGACAGGGCGGACGAGGCCGGCTGGCTGTCGGCGCGCAACCTCCCGCAGGTGCACGTCCTCGACCCGGGCCAGCTCAACACGTACGACGTGATGGTCTCGGACGACGTGGTCTTCACCCAGGCTGCGCTGGAAGCCTTCGTGGCCGCCCGCACCAAGACCGCCGAAGGGAGCGAGGCCTGATGGCTACGCGTCACCCGAGCATTGCCTCCAAGGCGGCCAAGGCCGCCAAGGCGGCCCGCGTCGCCAAGGCGAAGCGGCACGCCACCGAGGGCAAGAACACCGTCGAGACGCCGCTGAGCAAGTCGTACACGGACCCCCGTGACATCCTGCTCAAGCCCGTCGTCTCCGAGAAGAGCTACGCACTGCTCGACGACAACAAGTACACGTTCGTCGTCGACCCGCGTGCCAACAAGACCCAGATCAAGCAGGCCGTCCAGGCGGTCTTCTCGGTCAAGGTCACCGGGGTCAACACGATCAACCGGCAGGGCAAGCGCAAGCGCACCCGCTCCGGCTTCGGCAAGCGCGCCAACACCAAGCGCGCCATCGTGACCCTCGCCGAGGGCGACCGTATCGACATCTTCGGCCAGGCCTCCTAACGGAGCCCGGTCCGATATCGGACGAGGACTAAGAAATGGGTATCCGCAAGTACAAGCCGACGACTCCGGGCCGTCGTGGCTCATCCGTCGCCGACTTCGTCGAGGTCACGCGGTCCACGCCGGAGAAGTCGTTGGTCCGCCCGCTGCACAGCAAGGGCGGTCGTAACAGTTCCGGTCGGGTCACCGTGCGCCACCAGGGCGGCGGCCACAAGCGCGCCTACCGCGTGATCGACTTCCGTCGTCACGACAAGGACGGCGTGCCGGCCAAGGTCGCTCACATCGAGTACGACCCCAACCGCACCGCTCGCATCGCGCTGCTGCACTACGCGGACGGCGAGAAGCGCTACATCATCGCCCCGCGTGGTCTCACCCAGGGTGACCGGGTGGAAAACGGCCCCAGCGCCGACATCAAGCCCGGCAACAACCTGGCCCTGCGCAACATCCCGGTCGGTACCACGATCCACGCGATCGAGCTGAACCCGGGTGGCGGCGCCAAGTTCGCCCGCTCCGCAGGCGCCTCCGTGCAGCTGCTCGCGAAGGAGGGCCGGATGGCCCACCTGCGCATGCCGTCCGGGGAGATCCGCCTGGTCGACCAGCGCTGCCGCGCCACCATCGGTGAGGTCGGCAACGCCGAGCAGTCGAACATCAACTGGGGCAAGGCAGGCCGCAAGCGCTGGCTGGGCGTCCGCCCGTCCGTGCGCGGCGTGGCGATGAACCCGGTCGACCACCCGCACGGTGGTGGTGAGGGCAAGACCTCCGGTGGTCGCCACCCGGTCAGCCCGTGGGGTCAGAAGGAAGGACGTACTCGTGCTCCCAAGAAGGCGAGCAACAAGTACATCGTCCGCCGCCGCAAGACGAACAAGAAGCGCTAGGAGCGGGTGTAGATGCCGCGCAGTCTCAAGAAGGGGCCCTTCGTCGACGACCACCTGATCAAGAAGGTGGACGTCCAGAACGAAGCCGGCACCAAGAACGTCATCAAGACCTGGTCCCGTCGCTCGATGATCGTCCCGGCCATGCTCGGCCACACGATCGCGGTGCACAACGGCAAGACCCACATCCCGGTGTTCGTCACCGAGTCGATGGTCGGCCACAAGCTCGGCGAGTTCTCGCCGACTCGCACCTTCCGGGGTCACGTCAAGGACGACCGGAAGTCGAAGCGCCGCTGACAGCGGGGTGAGACGACATGACGACGAACGTGTCAGACACTGAAGGGACAACCATGGAAGCCAGGGCCCAGGCGCGGTACATCCGCGTCACGCCCATGAAGGCCCGCCGTGTGGTGGACCTCATCCGTGGCATGGACGCCGCGGAGGCTCAGGCGGTCCTGCGCTTCGCCCCGCAGGCCGCGAGTGAGCCGGTGGGCAAGGTGCTGAACAGCGCCATCGCCAATGCCGCGCACAATTACGACCACACCGACGTGACCAGCCTCGTCGTTTCCGAGGCTTATGTGGACGAGGGTCCGACCCTGAAGCGGTTCCGGCCGCGCGCCCAGGGCCGTGCCTACCGGATCCGCAAGCGGACCAGCCACATCACCGTGGTCGTCAGCAGCAAGGAAGGAACCCGGTAATGGGCCAGAAGGTAAACCCGCACGGGTTCCGCCTGGGTGTCACCACCGACTTCAAGTCGCGCTGGTACGCCGACAAGCTCTACAAGGACTACGTCAAGGAAGACGTCGCCATCCGTCGGATGATGACGAAGGGCATGGAGCGCGCCGGTATCTCCAAGGTGGAGATCGAGCGCACCCGTGACCGCGTGCGGGTGGACATCCACACCGCCCGTCCCGGCATCGTCATCGGCCGCCGTGGCGCCGAGGCCGACCGCATCCGCGGCGACCTGGAGAAGCTCACCGGCAAGCAGGTCCAGCTGAACATCCTCGAGGTCAAGAACCCCGAGACCGATGCCCAGCTGGTGTCGCAGGCCGTCGCCGAGCAGCTGTCCTCCCGCGTCTCCTTCCGCCGTGCCATGCGCAAGAGCATGCAGTCGGCGATGAAGGCGGGCGCCAAGGGCATCAAGATCCAGTGCGGTGGCCGCCTCGGCGGCGCCGAGATGTCCCGCTCGGAGTTCTACCGCGAGGGCCGCGTGCCCCTGCACACGCTGCGCGCCAACGTGGACTACGGCTTCTTCGAGGCCCGTACGTCCTTCGGCCGCATCGGCGTCAAGGTGTGGATCTACAAGGGCGACGTGAAGAACATCGCCGAGGTCCGCGCCGAGAACGCCGCCGCACGCGCCGGCAACCGCCCGGCCCGTGGTGGTGGCGGCGCCGACCGCCCGGCCCGCCGCGGTGAGCGCGGTGGCCGCGGCCGTCGCCCGCAGCAGCAGTCGAGCGCCCCCGCGCCGGCCGAGGCTGCCAAGGCCGAGGAAGGTGCCGCGGCTGCCGCGGCGCCGGCCGAGACCAGTGGAACGGAGGCCTGAGGGACATGCTGATCCCCCGTAGGGTCAAGCACCGCAAGCAGCACCACCCGAAGCGCAGCGGTATGGCCAAGGGCGGTACGCAGGTCGCGTTCGGCGAGTACGGCATCCAGGCGCTCACCCCGGCCTACGTCACCAACCGCCAGATCGAGGCGGCTCGTATCGCGATGACCCGCCACATCAAGCGTGGCGGCAAGGTCTGGATCAACATCTACCCGGACCGTCCGCTCACCAAGAAGCCCGCCGAGACCCGCATGGGTTCCGGTAAGGGTTCGCCGGAGTGGTGGATCGCGAACGTCAAGCCGGGTCGGGTGATGTTCGAGCTGTCCTACCCGAACGAGAAGATCGCGCGCGAGGCCCTGACTCGTGCGGCGCACAAGCTGCCGATGAAGTGCAAGATCGTCAAGCGCGAGGCAGGTGAGGCGTGATGTCGACCGGAACCAAGGCATCCGAGCTGCGCGAGCTGGGCAACGAGGAGCTTCTCGGAAAGCTCCGCGAGGCCAAGGAAGAGCTGTTCAACCTCCGCTTCCAGGCGGCGACCGGACAGCTCGAGAACCATGGCCGGCTCAAGGCCGTCCGCAAGGACATCGCGCGGATCTACACCCTCATGCGTGAGCGCGAGCTGGGCATCGAGACGGTGGAGAACGCCTGATGAGCGAGACGAACGTGACCGAGACCAACAACAAGAGCGAGCGCGGCTTCCGCAAGACCCGCGAGGGCCTCGTCGTCAGCGACAAGATGGACAAGACCGTCGTCGTCGCCGTCGAGGACCGCGTCAAGCACGCGCTGTACGGCAAGGTCATCCGCCGTACCAGCAAGCTCAAGGCGCACGACGAGCAGAACGCTGCCGGCGTGGGCGACCGTGTCCTGCTCATGGAGACCCGGCCGCTCTCCGCCACCAAGCGGTGGCGGATCGTCGAGATCCTGGAGAAGGCCAAGTAGTTCTGCGGGGGCCTCGTCCCCGCAGGCCCCCGCTGGGGGCTCCCCCCGGGCCTCGGCCGCTGGGAGGTGGCCCCGCGCGAGGGCTTCGGCCCGGCCGGGTGCGCGGTGTGAAAGCGCCGCGCACCCCGGCCCGGCCGGTCATATGAATTCCTGCGGGTACTCCGCAGGACGGTTCCGCCAGGCTCTTCGGCTGATCCCCGAAGGGAACCGGCAGACGATCAGGAGAAAGACGTGATCCAGCAGGAGTCGCGACTGCGCGTCGCCGACAACACGGGCGCGAAGGAGATCCTTTGCATCCGTGTGCTCGGTGGGTCCGGTCGCCGCTACGCGGGCATCGGTGACGTCATCGTCGCCACCGTCAAGGACGCGATCCCCGGTGGCAACGTGAAGAAGGGTGACGTCGTCAAGGCGGTCATCGTTCGCACCGTCAAGGAGCGCCGCCGTCCGGACGGCTCGTACATCCGCTTCGACGAGAACGCCGCCGTCATCCTCAAGGGCGACGGCGACCCCCGCGGCACCCGTATCTTCGGCCCCGTCGGCCGTGAGCTGCGCGAGAAGAAGTTCATGAAGATCATCTCGCTCGCGCCGGAGGTGCTGTAGGCATGAAGATCAAGAAGGGCGACCTGGTCCAGGTCATCACCGGCAAGGACAAGGGAAAGCAGGGCAAGGTCATCCAGGCCTACCCCAAGCTCGACCGCGTCCTCGTCGAGGGTGTCAACCGGGTCAAGAAGCACACCAAGACCGGCCAGACCGCGCGCGGCTCGAAGACCGGCGGCATCGTGACGACCGAGGCCCCGATCCACGTGAGCAACGTTCAGCTCGTCGTGGAGAAGGACGGCAAGAAGGTCGTCACCCGTGTCGGCTACCGCTTCGACGAAGACGGCAACAAGATCCGCGTTGCCCGGCGGACCGGTGAGGACATCTGATGACTGCTGCCACCACCGCACCGCGTCTGAAGACGCGCTACCGCGAAGAGATCGTCGGCAAGCTGCGTGACGAGTTCAAGTACGAGAACATCATGCAGGTTCCCGGCCTCACCAAGATCGTGGTCAACATGGGTGTGGGCGACGCCGCCCGCGACTCCAAGCTGATCGAGGGCGCCATCCGCGACCTCGCCACGATCACCGGTCAGAAGCCGGCCGTCACCAAGGCCCGCAAGTCCATCGCGCAGTTCAAGCTGCGTGAGGGGCAGCCGATCGGCGCCCACGTCACGCTCCGTGGCGACCGCATGTGGGAGTTCCTGGACCGCACCCTGTCGCTCGCGCTGCCGCGCATCCGCGACTTCCGTGGTCTGTCCCCCAAGCAGTTCGACGGCCGTGGCAACTACACCTTCGGTCTCACGGAGCAGGTCATGTTCCACGAGATCGACCAGGACAAGATCGACCGCGTCCGGGGTATGGACATCACCGTGGTGACCACGGCGACCAACGACGCTGAGGGCCGCGCGCTCCTCCGTCACCTCGGCTTCCCCTTCAAGGAGGCGTGAGCGAGATGGCGAAGAAGGCTCTGATCGCGAAGGCTGCCCGCAAGCCGAAGTTCGGTGTGCGCGGTTACACCCGGTGCCAGCGGTGCGGCCGTCCGCACTCCGTGTACCGCAAGTTCGGCCTGTGCCGCGTGTGCCTGCGTGAGATGGCGCACCGCGGCGAGCTGCCGGGCGTCACCAAGAGTTCCTGGTAGTCACCACTACGCCGCAGGTCCCCGCGTCGCACCCGTCCCGTCCCTGTACGGGGAGAGGGATGACGCAGACAGGAAACCGCGGCGAGAAAGGCCACAGGCCAATTCATGACCATGACCGATCCGATCGCAGACATGCTGACCCGTCTGCGTAACGCGAACTCGGCGTACCACGACGACGTGTCGATGCCGCACAGCAAGATCAAGTCGCACATCGCGGAGATCCTCCAGCAGGAGGGTTTCATCACGGGCTGGAAGACCGAGGACGCCGAGGTCGGCAAGAACCTCATCCTCGAGCTGAAGTTCGGCCCGAACCGTGAGCGCTCCATCGCGGGCATCAAGCGGATCTCCAAGCCGGGTCTGCGGGTCTACGCGAAGTCCACCAACCTGCCGAAGGTGCTCGGCGGCCTGGGCGTGGCGATCATCTCCACGTCGCACGGGCTCCTCACCGACAAGCAGGCCGGCAAGAAGGGCGTGGGTGGGGAAGTCCTCGCCTACGTCTGGTAACGGAAGGGAACGGAGGAAACAGCTATGTCGCGCATCGGCAAGCTCCCCATCCCGGTTCCCACCGGCGTGGACGTCACCATCGACGGCCGCACGGTCTCGGTGAAGGGCCCCAAGGGCTCTCTCGCCCACACCGTCGCCGCGCCGATCGATGTCGCCAAGGGCGAGGAGAACACCCTTGTGGTGACCCGCCCGAACGACGAGCGGCAGAACAAGGCCCTGCACGGCCTGTCCCGCACGCTGGTGGCGAACATGATCACCGGTGTGACCACGGGATACGTGAAGAAGCTGGAGATCAGCGGCGTCGGTTACCGTGTCGCGGCGAAGGGCTCCAACCTGGAGTTCTCGCTCGGCTACAGCCACCCGATCCTCGTCGAGGCCCCCGAGGGCATCACCTTCAAGGTCGAGAACCCGACCCACTTCTCGGTGGAGGGCATCGACAAGCAGAAGGTGGGCGAGGTCGCCGCCAACATCCGCAAGCTCCGCAAGCCCGACCCGTACAAGGCCAAGGGTGTCAAGTACGAGGGCGAAGTCATCCGCCGCAAGGTCGGAAAGGCGGGTAAGTAAGCCATGGCATACGGTCAGAAGATCGCCAAGGGCGACGCCTACAAGCGCGCCGCGATCAAGCGCCGCCACATCCGGATCCGTAAGAAGGTCTCGGGCACGGCCGAGCGTCCGCGCCTGGTCGTGACGCGCTCGAACCGCCACATCGTGGCCCAGGTCATCGACGACCTGAAGGGTCACACCCTGGCGTCGGCGTCTACCCTGGACAGCTCGATCCGCGGTGGCGAGGGCGACAAGTCCGCGCAGGCCGGCCAGGTCGGTGCGCTGGTCGCGGAGCGCGCCAAGGCGGCGGGCGTCGAGGCCGTCGTGTTCGACCGTGGTGGCAACAAGTACGCCGGGCGCATCGCCGCCCTGGCGGACGCCGCCCGCGAAGCCGGGCTCAAGTTCTGAGCCTGCCGTAGCTAGCGGAACAGAGAGAGGTAATCCAATGGCTGGACCCCAGCGCCGCGGTGGCGGTGCCGGTGGCGGCGAGCGGCGGGACCGGAAGGGCCGTGACGGCGGCGCAGCTGCCGCCGAGAAGACCGCGTACGTTGAGCGCGTCGTCGCGATCAACCGCGTCGCCAAGGTTGTGAAGGGTGGTCGTCGCTTCAGCTTCACCGCGCTGGTCGTGGTGGGCGACGGTGACGGCACCGTGGGTGTCGGATACGGCAAGGCCAAGGAGGTGCCGGCCGCCATCGCCAAGGGTGTGGAGGAGGCCAAGAAGCACTTCTTCAAGGTCCCCCGGATCCAGGGCACCATCCCGCACCCCATCCAGGGCGAGAAGGCCGCAGGCGTCGTCCTGCTGAAGCCGGCCTCCCCCGGTACGGGTGTGATCGCCGGTGGTCCGGTGCGCGCCGTCCTGGAGTGCGCCGGTATTCACGACGTGCTGTCGAAGTCGCTCGGCTCCGACAACGCCATCAACATCGTGCACGCGACCGTGGAGGCCCTGCGGGGCCTGCAGCGTCCCGAGGAGATCGCGGCCCGCCGCGGTCTGCCGCTGGAGGACGTCGCGCCCGCAGCCCTGCTGCGGGCCCGTGCCGGAGCGGGTGTGTGATGGCGCAGCTGAAGATCACACAGACGAAGTCGTACATCGGCAGCAAGCAGAACCACCGTGACACCCTGCGGTCGCTTGGTCTCAAGGGGATCAACACCGTGGTCGTCAAGGAGGACCGTCCCGAGTTCCGCGGCATGGTGCACACCGTCCGCCACCTGGTGACGGTCGAGGAGGTCGACTGATCATGGCGGAGCAGAAGCCGCTCAAGATCCACAACCTCCGTCCGGCCCCCGGCGCCAAGACCGCCAAGACCCGTGTGGGTCGTGGTGAGGCGTCGAAGGGTAAGACGGCCGGTCGTGGTACCAAGGGCACCAAGGCTCGCTACCAGGTTCCGGAGCGCTTCGAGGGCGGCCAGATGCCGCTCCACATGCGCCTCCCGAAGCTCAAGGGCTTCAAGAACCCGTTCAAGGTCGAGTACCAGGTCGTCAACCTGGACAAGCTCGCCGCGCTCTACCCCGAGGGTGGCGAGGTCACGGTCGACGGTCTGGTGGCCAAGGGCGCCGTTCGCAAGAACTGCCCGGTCAAGGTCCTCGGCCAGGGTGAGGTCTCCGTTGCGCTGACCGTGACGGTGGACGCCGTCTCCGGCTCGGCCAAGGAGAAGATCACCGCAGCAGGCGGAAGCGTCACCGAGAGCTGATCCGGTGACCTGAAGCATCCGACCGGGGATACCACAAATGGGGTATCCCCGGTTGGTCATTCCACGGGGGCAGTGTCGCCGGTAAGGTGACCTGGACTGCCAACTTCCGCGCGGGTGGCGCCCCTGAGTGCCCCTCGCGCCGGTTGACAGTCACCTGTACACACCCACTCGTCGAACCTCAAGACCGTCACCTCTGACGCACGTGCGCGGGGGTCGCTGCAGGAGGCACCGTGCTCACCGCGTTCGCCCGGGCGTTCAAGACGCCCGACCTGCGCAAGAAGCTGCTCTTCTCGCTCGGCATCATCGTGGTGTACCGCATCGGTACACACATCCCGATCCCGGGCGTCAGCTACAAGAACGTCCAGACCTGCATGGATCAGGCCAGCGCCAACCAGGGTCTGTTCGGTCTGGTGAACATGTTCAGTGGCGGCGCACTACTCCAGATCACCGTCTTCGCGCTCGGGATCATGCCGTACATCACGGCGAGCATCATTCTTCAGCTGCTCACCGTGGTGATCCCGCGCCTGGAAGCCCTCAAGAAAGAGGGCCAGGCCGGCACCGCGAAGATCACACAGTACACCCGCTACCTCACGGTCGCCCTGGCCGTGCTACAGGGCACCGGCCTGGTGGCCACCGCCCGCAGTGGCGCGCTCTTCCGGGGCTGCCCGGTCGCCACGGAGATCGTCCCCGACCAGTCGATCTTCACCACCATCGTCATGGTGGTGACCATGACCGCGGGTACCGGCGTCGTCATGTGGCTCGGTGAACTCATCACCGACCGCGGCATCGGCAACGGCATGTCGATCCTGATGTTCATCTCGATCTGCGCCACCTTCCCGTCCCGCCTGTGGGCGATCAAGAAGCAGGGCTCCCTCGCGGGCGGCTGGATCGAGTTCGGCTCCGTGCTGCTGATCGGCCTGGTCATGGTCGGCCTGGTGGTCTTCGTCGAGCAGGCGCAGCGCCGCATTCCGGTCCAGTACGCCAAGCGCATGATCGGCCGCCGTTCGTACGGTGGCACATCGACCTACATTCCGATGAAGGTGAACCAGGCGGGTGTGATCCCCGTCATCTTCGCTTCGTCGCTGCTCTACATTCCGGCCCTGGTCGCCCAGTTCGCCAGCGGGACCTCCGGCTGGAAGACCTGGATCGAGACCAACCTGACCAAGGGCGACCACCCGATCTACATCTCGATGTACTTCCTGTTGATCGTGTTCTTCGCGTTCTTCTACGTGGCGATCTCGTTCAACCCCGAGGAAGTCGCCGAGAACATGAAGAAGTATGGTGGTTTCATCCCAGGTATCCGTGCCGGACGCCCGACTGCTGAATACCTGGGATACGTCCTCAACCGGATCACCTGGCCGGGTTCGCTCTATCTGGGTGTTATCGCTCTCGTGCCGACGGTGGCACTGGTTCTCTTCCAGGCCAACCAGAACTTCCCGTTCGGTGGTACCAGCATCCTCATCGTCGTGGGTGTCGGACTTGAGACGGTGAAGCAGATCGAGAGCCAGCTTCAGCAGCGCAACTACGAAGGGTTCCTCCGCTGATGCGAATCGTCCTCGTCGGACCGCCCGGTGCCGGCAAGGGAACGCAGGCTGCGTACCTCGCCAAGAATCTGTCGATCCCGCACATCTCGACGGGTGACCTCTTCCGGGCCAACATCAGCCAGGGCACCGCGTTGGGCAAGCAGGCGAAGGCCTACATGGACGCGGGGAACCTGGTTCCCGACGAGGTCACCATCGCCATGGCCAAGGACCGCATGGAGCAGCCGGACGCGCAGGGCGGTTTCCTGCTCGACGGCTTCCCGCGGAACGTCTCTCAGGCCGAGGCGCTGGACGAGATGCTGAAGGCCGAGTCCATGAAGCTGGACGCGGTGCTCGACCTGGAGGTCCCCGAGGACGAGGTGGTCAAGCGGATCGCCGGCCGCCGCGTCTGCCGCAACGAGTCGAGCCACGTCTTCCACGTGACCTACGCGCCGCCGAAGCAGGAGGGCGTCTGCGACACCTGCGGCGGCGAGCTCTACCAGCGCGACGACGACCGCGAGGAGACCGTCCGCAAGCGCCTCGAGGTCTACCACACCCAGACCGAGCCGATCATCGACTACTACCGGTCCCAGGGCCTGGTCGTCACGATCGCCGCGCTGGGGAAGGTGGAGGAGGTCACGGAGCGGGCGATGTCCGCGCTGCGAGGTGACCGGGCGGCCTAGGCGCTGCCAGGCGGCCTGGGGCCGCCACTGCGTCCTTAAGCCTTAAGGGGCGCGGGGAACTGCGCGAGCAACCATCCACCGGCCGGTGGCCGGGAAACGGCAGACACTGCCCCTTCGGGCCGGTGACGACCCGCAGGGTCGCTGGGTGGTTGGGCGCGCATTTCCCCGCGCCCCTTTTTCGGCGCCCCGGTGCCACCCAGGGCGCAGGGGGGTACCTCCGAAGTGCGGGGCGCCGTATCGGTGGTCCCGCGGCCGTATCGTGGGAAGGTCCGTACACGCGTACCCGCGTGCCCGCACGGTCCGTGGACACCCGGGCCAGAAAGGCGACAGCCGCCATGGTGCAGATCAAAACTCCCGAGCAGATCGCCACGATGCGTGCCGCAGGCCTGGTGGTGGCCGCCGTGCACGAGGCGACCCGGGCGGCGGCGGTGCCGGGGGCCACCACCAAGGACCTCGACGACATCGCCCGCAAGGTGCTCGCCGAGCACGGCGCCACCTCGAACTTCCTCGGCTACGGCGGCTTCCCTGCCACCATCTGCACCTCGGTGAACGAGGTCGTCGTGCACGGCATCCCCAGCTCCGACGTGGTCCTCAAGGACGGCGACATCATCTCCATCGACGCGGGCGCCGTGGTCGACGGCTGGCACGGCGACGCAGCGTTCACCGTGTTCGTCGGTACCGGACACGCACCGGAGCTGGTCGAGCTGTCCCGGGTGACCGAGGAGTCCATGTGGGCGGGCCTGGCCGCGATGAAGAACGGCAACCGCCTGGTCGACGTCTCCCGCGCCATCGAGACCTACATCCGCCGCCAGCCCAAGCCCGGCGGCGGCAAGTACGGCATCATCCAGGACTACGGCGGGCACGGCATCGGCACCGAGATGCACATGGACCCGCACCTGCTGAACTACGTGGAGCGGCGGCGCGGCAAGGGCCCCCGCCTGGTGCCCGGGTTCTGCCTGGCCATCGAGCCCATGGTGAGCCTCGGCACACCGAAGACCGAGGTGCTCGACGACGAGTGGACCGTGGTCACCCTCGACGGCAGCTGGTCCTCGCACTGGGAGCACACCATCGCCCTCACCGAGGAGGGCCCCCTGGTGCTCACCGCGCCGGACGGGGGCAAGGCGAAGCTCGCGGAGTACGGGATCACCATCGCCCCGGACCCTTCCGCAACGTCTTGAGGCCAGGGGAGACCCCGACGCACGGTCTCAGGAGCCCGGGGACACCCCCACGCCAAGTCGCGAGCGACAGCCCGGCGCCCGCTGCATAATGATCTGTGCGGCCGGGAATCCATCTCCTCAGCGGGTCGCGTGCCGTAAGGGCGATTCGTCTTTCCGGGTGCACTGACGTAGACTGACTCGTCGGCTCTCGTGCACCCGCGTCTTCGCATGCGTTTCCCCCGCCCCTAGGGGCCACGGCGCTCATGCGGTCCGCGTCCACCCTGCCCATCCCCGGGTGAGGTCCCGCAAAGGCGTGGGGGCCATCGGGAGTCGGCTCAGGTAGTCGATTCGAAGGGCGAAGCGTGGCCAAGAAGCAAGGTGCCATCGAGATCGAGGGCACTGTCGTCGAGTCTCTTCCGAACGCAATGTTCAAGGTCGAGCTCCAGAACGGCCACCAGGTCCTGGCGCACATCAGCGGCAAGATGCGCATGCACTACATCCGCATCCTCCCTGACGACCGGGTCGTGGTGGAGCTGTCTCCGTACGACCTCACGCGCGGCCGGATCGTTTACCGCTACAAGTAGATCTTGCCTGCGCCCCGCTCCCGTGGGGTGTGGCACTGACCCGGAGAACCTCGATCCCATGAAGGTCAAGCCGAGCGTCAAGAAGATCTGCGACAAGTGCAGGGTGATCCGCCGTCACGGTCGGGTCATGGTCATCTGCGACAACCCGCGCCACAAGCAGCGCCAGGGCTGACGCGGGGGCCATCCCCCTTCTTGCACCGCAGATTTTCACGCGACGCAGCACGATACGTTCCTACGCAGGGCCCGGATCCACCCTCCCGGACGGCTCAGGCCGCCTGGGAGGTACTCGTGGATCCGATACCTCCGGTCGGAGGCCGGGGACCCAGTCGTACCAAATCGCCGCCGGACGAATGTGCCGGCGGCGAGGCTGGCGGCTGGGAGGCGGCACTGCGACAGACCTCCGAGAAGCAACTGGAGCCATTGCATGGCACGCGTTTCCGGTGTTGACATCCCGCGCGACAAGCGCGTGGAAGTCGCCCTCACCTACGTGTTCGGCATCGGCCGGACCCTCTCCCAGCAGGCGCTGGCGGCCACGGGCGTGAACCCCGACACCCGCGTCCGCGACCTGTCCGAAGAGGACCTCGTCAAGATCCGCGAGTACGTGGACAACAACATCAAGACCGAGGGTGACCTCCGCCGTGAGGTGGCCGCCGACATCCGCCGCAAGGTCGAGATCGGCTGCTACCAGGGTCTGCGGCACCGCCGTGGCCTGCCCGTCCACGGCCAGCGCACCAGCACCAACGCGCGCACCCGCAAGGGTCCGCGTCGCGCCATCGCCGGCAAGAAGAAGCCGGGCAAGAAGTAGTCCTCAGCGGTCGATCGACAGCGAACGCTGCGGGACCGACCACCTCCACGGGAGAAATACATGCCTCCGAAGGGCCGCCAGGGCGCTACCAAGAAGGTGCGCCGCAAGGAAAAGAAGAACGTCGCTCACGGGCACGCCCACATCAAGAGCACGTTCAACAACACCATCGTCTCGATCACCGACCCGACCGGCAACGTGATCTCCTGGGCCTCCGCCGGCCACGTCGGCTTCAAGGGCTCGCGCAAGTCGACCCCGTTCGCCGCGCAGATGGCCGCCGAGTCGGCCGCCCGCCGCGCGCAGGAGCACGGCATGCGCAAGGTGGACGTCTTCGTCAAGGGCCCGGGCTCCGGCCGCGAGACCGCGATCCGCTCCCTCCAGGCCACCGGCCTCGAGGTCGGCTCCATCCAGGACGTCACCCCGACCCCGCACAATGGCTGCCGTCCGCCCAAGCGGCGCCGGGTCTGAGGTCCGATCCGGCCGCGGTTCGGTGTCCGGCTGGGGGTGTGGGGGTCGTCCCCCACAGGTCGCAGTACGGCTGCCGTCCGCCCAAGCGGCGCCGGGTCTGAGGTCTGCCTCGGGTCCCTGTGATCCGGGTTTCGGGTACGGGTGGCGCGGTTCCTTCGGGACCCGCCACCCGTACCCTTGCAGTACGCCGTGTGGGCGGCCACGCGCCGTCGTCATGCACACGGTCCCCGTCGGGCGTCATATAGCGGGCGCCCACGACAGAAGGATCTGATCACCACATGCTGATCGCTCAGCGTCCCTCGTTGACCGAAGAGGTCGTCGACGAGTTCCGCTCCCGGTTCGTGATCGAGCCGCTGGAGCCGGGCTTCGGCTACACCCTCGGCAACTCCCTGCGCCGTACGCTCCTCTCCTCGATCCCGGGTGCGGCGGTCACGTCCATCCGCATCGACGGTGTCCTGCACGAGTTCACCACCGTGCCGGGCGTCAAGGAGGACGTCACCGACCTCATCCTCAACATCAAGCAGCTGGTCGTGAGCAGCGAGCACGACGAGCCCGTCGTGATGTACCTGCGCAAGCAGGGCCCCGGCCTGGTCACCGCCGCCGACATCGCGCCGCCCGCCGGTGTCGAGGTGCACAACCCCGACCTGGTCCTCGCCACGCTCAACAGCAAGGGCAAGCTGGAGATGGAGCTGACCGTCGAGCGCGGTCGCGGCTATGTCTCCGCCGTGCAGAACAAGCAGGTCGGCCAGGAGATCGGCCGGGTCCCGGTGGACTCGATCTACTCGC
This sequence comes from Streptomyces odontomachi, assembly GCF_024435355.1. Taxonomy (GTDB): domain Bacteria; phylum Actinomycetota; class Actinomycetes; order Streptomycetales; family Streptomycetaceae; genus Streptomyces; species Streptomyces odontomachi. The sequence goes on along the minus strand of NZ_JAMJWG010000021.1, from coordinate 158,046 downwards.
CGGTGCTCAAGGTCACGTACAAGGTCGAGGCGACCCGTGTCGAGCAGCGCACCGACTTCGACAAGCTGATCGTCGACGTCGAGACCAAGCAGGCCATGCGGCCGCGTGACGCCATGGCGTCGGCCGGTAAGACCCTGGTCGAGCTGTTCGGCCTGGCCCGCGAGCTGAACATCGACGCCGAGGGCATCGACATGGGTCCGTCCCCGACGGACGCCGCGCTCGCCGCCGATCTCGCGCTGCCGATCGAGGAGCTGGAGCTCACCGTCCGGTCGTACAACTGCCTCAAGCGTGAGGGCATCCACTCCGTGGGTGAGCTCGTTGCGCGCTCCGAGGCGGACCTGCTCGACATCCGCAACTTCGGTGCGAAGTCGATCGACGAGGTCAAGGCGAAGCTGGCCGGCATGGGCCTGGCGCTCAAGGACAGCCCGCCCGGATTCGACCCGACGGCTGCGGCGGACGCCTTCGGCGCCGACGACGACGCCGATGCCGGGTTCGTGGAGACCGAGCAGTACTGATTGGCTGGGGGTACCCCAGAGGATCGCAACGTCGAGACCGAGCAGTACTGAGCTCGGGACTCGTCGCCGGATGCTCACTGCGGGCCGGTCCCTGGCCGGCCGCGCAGTTCCCCGCGCCCCTTACGGGGCGTGGGGTCTCCGACGGGCAACCCCGCCCGCTCGGATACTGACCCCGGTACCTGACACGGCCGGGGCAGACACCTAGGAGAAACACGATGCCGAAGCCCACCAAGGGTGCCCGTCTGGGCGGTAGCGCCGCGCACGAGCGGCTGATCCTGGCGAACCTTGCCAGGTCCCTCTTCGAGCACGGACGCATCACCACCACCCAGGCGAAGGCTCGCCGGCTGCGGCCGTACGCCGAGCGTCTGATCACCAAGGCGAAGAAGGGCGACCTTCACAACCGCCGTCAGGTGCTTCAGGTGATCACCGACAAGGGCGTCGTCCACACGCTCTTCACGGAGATCGGCCCGCGCTACGAGAACCGGCCGGGTGGTTACACCCGTATCACCAAGATCGGCAACCGCCGGGGCGACAACGCGCCCATGGCCGTGATCGAGCTGGTGGAGGCCCTCACCGTGGCCCAGCAGGCCACCGGCGAGGCCGAGGCGGCGACCAAGCGCGCCGTCAAGGAGGACACCGCCAAGAAGGCCGAGGCCAAGGCGGACGAGGCGACCGAGGCTGAGGCTCCGGCCGAGGCCGAGGGCACCGAGGAGTCCAAGGACTCCTGAGTTCCGGCGCCCCGCGCGTGACAGGGCCCGTGGTCCCCGGTTCGCCGGGACCACGGGCCCTGTTCTGCGTCCCTGGCGGGGTACGGGGTCGTGCACACAGCAGCAGGTTCGGCCCGGCGCGGCCGTGAGGGAGAGGAGCGGTCCCGTGGCGGACGACGTGGCACCCGGACACGTACGGGTGCGGTTGGACCTCGCATACGACGGGGCGGAGTTCCACGGCTGGGCCAAGCAGGCCGGGGGGCGGCGCACCGTGCAGGGCGAGGTGGAGGACGCCCTGCGTGTCGTGCTGCGCTCTGCTGGGACATACGAGCTGACCGTGGCCGGGCGCACCGACGCCGGCGTGCACGCACGCGGCCAGGTGGCCCATGTCGACCTGCCCGCCGAGCTGTGGGCCGAGCACCACGAGAAGCTGCCGAAGCGGCTCGCCGGGCGGCTGCCGCGCGATGTGCGGGTGTGGTCCGTCAGCGCGGCGCCCAGCGGCTTCAACGCGCGTTTCTCGGCCGTCTGGCGCCGCTACGCCTACCGGATCTCCGATCACCCCGGCGGCGTCGACCCGTTGCTGCGCGGCCATGTGCTCTGGCACGACTGGTCGCTGGACGTGGCCGCGATGAACGAGGCGGCGCAGCGGCTCGTCGGAGAGCACGACTTCGCGGCCTACTGCAAGAAGCGTGACGGTGCCACCACCATCCGCACCCTCCAGCAGCTCGCCCTGGAACGCGGCGCGGACGGATTGATCACCGCGACGGTGCGGGCGGACGCCTTCTGCCACAACATGGTGCGCTCGCTGATCGGGGCGCTGCTGTTCGTCGGCGACGGACACCGCCCGCCCGACTGGCCCCGCAAGGTGCTGGACGCCGGGGTGCGGGACTCGGCGGTGCACGTGGTGCGGCCGCACGGGCTCACCCTGGAGGAGGTCGGCTACCCGGCCGACGAACTGCTCGCCGCGCGGAGCCGCGAGGCCCGCAACCGGCGTACGGCGCCCGGCGCGGCGTCCTGCTGCTGAGCCGGTCCCGGCCAGCCGCCGCTACGGGCCCCGACCCGCCGCCCCCTACTCCGTCGCCGCCGCCGAGGCCTGGACCTGGCCGCGGTGCAGGATCTGGCGGAAGGTGTACTCCGCCAGGTTGTCGCCGGCCGCGAAGACGTCGTCGTCGCCCTTCGTGACGTCCTTGCCGGAGGTGAAACCGGCGACGGTGAAGTACGCGTAGCGGCCGTAGGAGTTGGCCGTGTGGCGGCAGATCGCGGTAGTGCAGAACGAGGAGATGCCGGAGCCGGAGAGCGCGAGCACGTTGCCGCTGTCGGTCTGCTTGACGGCCTTGGCGGCCTGGGTGTCGTTGTCGAAGACGGCGACACCGACGGTGACCGCGACACCGCCCTTGGAGTAGCTGGAGCGGATCACACGGATGCAGTGGTTGCTGTCGAGCGCCTGGCCGAGGTCGCCGTGGGTGACAGAAGCACAGCTCTTCGTGTCGTCGGTGCCGCCCTGCTTGTACGACCGCTCGCCCATGGTGACCGTGTCGTCGGGGAAGAGGGTGCCGGCGTTGAGCGGTGCCTTGTCCTTCTTCGCGCTGGACACGTAGTCCTTCGGGTCCGGTGGGGGAGGGGGCGTGGTGTTCGCGAAGGACGGGTCGGGCTCGGAGGACTTGCTGGGGATGTCGGCGGTGCTGGGCAGGTGGTCGGAGGGCTTGTCCGCGGTGTCGTCCCCGTTCGTGGAGACGACGGCGATCGCCACGGCGGCGCCCACGACGACGGTGGCGAGCGCGGCGCCGCCGATCATCAGCCACTTGCGGCGGCGGTTGCGCGCCTCGGAGGCCTCGGCGAGCGCTCCCCAGTCCGGCGTCTGCGACCCCGAGCCCCACTGCGGCTGCGGCTGCTGCGGTCCGGACTGCCAACCCTGTTGCGGGTTCTGTTGTGGGTGCTGCTGCGGACCGTTCTGGCCCTGTTGCGTGCCCCACTCCGGGGGCTGCGACCCCGGTCCCCCGGGGCCCCACTGGGGTCCCCCCTGCCCAAAGCTCATGGCCGCATTTTAAACGGGTGCGCGCCGGCGGCTCAGGCCCGGGCGGTGGGGGAAACGGGGCGGTCGGAAGGAGAAATTCCGGTGGTCTCGGTCGACTCCGCGTCGGAGCCGGTGCGGCATCCGGTACGGCATGCTGGGAAGTACCGAAGGCCGCGCCCTCGGGGGCGCCGCGGCGTCGACGGGTCACGCCGCAGGGTGCGCGGGTGCCGTTTTGACCCGTGCGCCCTTGGATCGGTATCCTGCTGGATCGTTATGTGTATTGGCTTTCTCATTCTCACGTGAGGGGCCCTTACACCGGTCCACCGGGCCGATGACCAGCGGCACGTACTCGGTTTGCGTCGACCGGGACTGCCAGGGCTGTCGTGATCGTCCGTGGTGGCCATGTCAGGACCTACTACCCCAGTTCCCGCCCGGGTCCGGGGTGTCCCCATCACTGAAGAGAACGAAGGCTACGAACCGTGCGTACGTACAGCCCCAAGCCCGGCGATGTGACGCGCCAGTGGCACGTCATCGACGCTCAGGACGTCGTTCTGGGCCGCTTGGCCTCCACCGCCGCCAGCCTCCTGCGGGGGAAGCACAAGCCGATCTACGCACCCCACGTCGACACCGGTGACTTCGTCATCATCATCAACGCCGACAAGGTGCACCTGTCCGGAAACAAGCGGACCCAGAAGATGGCCTACCGCCACTCGGGATACCCCGGCGGTCTGCGCTCCGTCCGCTACGACGAGCTGCTTGAGAAGAACCCCGAGAAGGCCGTCGAGAAGGCCGTCAAGGGCATGCTCCCCAAGAACACCCTGGGCCGTCAGATGCTCTCCAAGCTGAAGGTCTACGCGGGTGACCAGCACCCGCACGGCGCCCAGCAGCCGGTGCCGTTCGAGATCACTCAGGTCGCGCAGTAAGTCCGGCCACACCCCCTAACACGAAGAGAACCTGAGGAGCATCGTGGCCGAGACCACTGCCGAGCAGCCGCTCGAAGAGATCGACATCGACCAGTACACGAGCGAGTCGGTGCCCGTCGAAGGCGAGTACACCAGCGAGTCGCTGGCGTCCCGCTTCGGCGAGCCGCAGCCCGCCGCCGGCCTGGGGCGTCGCAAGAACGCCATCGCCCGGGTCCGGATCGTCCCCGGCACCGGCCGGTGGAAGATCAACGGTCGCACCCTTGAGGACTACTTCCCGAACAAGGTGCACCAGCAGGAAGTCAACGAGCCCTTCAAGGTGCTGGAGCTCGAGGGCCGCTACGACATCGTCGCCCGGATCGCCGGTGGCGGCGTCTCGGGTCAGGCCGGCGCCCTGCGCCTCGGCGTGGCCCGCGCGCTGAACGAGGCCGACGTCGACAACAACCGCGGCCCGCTGAAGAAAGCCGGCTTCCTGCGTCGTGACGACCGTGCGGTCGAGCGCAAGAAGGCCGGTCTGAAGAAGGCCCGCAAGGCACCGCAGTACAGCAAGCGCTGATCTCAGGCACTGCTGGCACGGCCCGGCCCCTGGTCGGGTCCCGGCTTTCGGCCCCGGTTCCGTTCCGGGTCTGCCCGTTGGGTGCAGGCCCGTTCGGCCGGGGCCGAGTGCCGTCCGGTGCCCATCCGGGCGCGGCCCGTTCGCGTACGAACCGGCCGGCACGCCTTCCGGCAGCTGGGTGCGGCACGTCCGGCCCCGGGGCTTCAGGGCCCCGCGGTGCGGGCATGGCGCGGATATGGCACGGATATGGCGCGGGAGAGACATCACACGCCCCAGCGGCACGCAGTGTGCCGCCGGGGCGTTTGTCACCTGGGACCGCTTGGAACCGCTCGGGATCGCCTTCGATCACTTCAGGTTGCGCAGGCCATGCGGGTCCCACAGAGCCCATCGCTCTCGTGAGTCTCCTGGCTCGCGTGCATCTCCCCTGCCCCGGGGATCTCACGGCTCTCTGGCGTCTCTCAAGCATCTCGGGCATATAACGGCATAAGATTTCAGGAAGCTTCCGCGAGCCGACCGATCCGGAGAGCTTCCGTGGCGGCCAGGCCGCCTTCCCCAGGACGGCGAAAGTTCGGAGGACACCAGTGGGACGACTCTTCGGCACGGACGGCGTGCGCGGTGTCGCCAATGCGGATCTCACGGCGGAGCTGGCGCTCGGCCTGTCCGTGGCGGCGGCGCATGTGCTCGCCGAGGCGGGTACCTTCGAAGGCCACCGTCCCGTGGCGGTGGTCGGCCGGGATCCGCGGGCGTCCGGGGAGTTCCTGGAGGCCGCGGTGGTCGCCGGTCTCGCCAGCGCCGGAGTGGACGTGCTGCGCGTCGGCGTGCTGCCGACGCCCGCGGTCGCCCATCTCACCGGTGTGCTCGACGCGGACTTCGGCGTGATGCTCTCCGCCAGCCACAACCCCATGCCCGACAACGGCATCAAGTTCTTCGCACGCGGCGGCCACAAACTCGCCGACGAGCTGGAGGACCGGATCGAGCGGGTCTACGAGGAGCACCGCACCGGCGCTCCCTGGGACCGCCCCACCGGCACCGGAGTCGGCCGCGTCAAGGCCTACGAGGAGGGCTTCGACCGTTACGTCGAGCATCTCCTCGCCGTGCTTCCGAACCGGCTCGACGGGCTCAAGGTGATCCTGGACGAGGCGCACGGCGCCGCATCCGGGGTCTCCCCGGCCGCGTTCACCCGGGCCGGCGCCGAGGTCATCACGATCGGCGCCGAGCCGAACGGGCTGAACATCAACGACGGCTGCGGCTCCACCCACCTGGACCTGCTCAAGGCCACCGTCGTCGAGCACGGTGCCGACCTCGGCATCGCGCACGACGGCGACGCCGACCGCTGCCTGGCCGTGGACCACACCGGCGCCGAGGTCGACGGCGACCAGATCCTCGCCGTGCTGTCGCTGGCCCTGCGCGAGCGGGGCGCGCTGCCCGCGGACACCGTCGTCGCCACCGTCATGTCCAACCTCGGCTTCAAGCTCGCCCTGGAGCGCGAGGGACTCTCGCTGGTGCAGACGGCGGTCGGCGACCGGTACGTCCTGGAGGAGATGAAGGAGCACGGCTACGCGCTCGGTGGCGAGCAGTCAGGTCACGTCATCGTGCTGGACCACGCCACCACCGGCGACGGCACGCTGACCGGGCTGCTGCTGGCGGCCCGGGTCGCCCAGACCGGGCGGCGACTCGCCGACCTGGCGGCCGTCATGCAGCGGCTGCCGCAGGTGCTCATCAACGTCCGGGACGTCGACAAGTCCCGCGTGACGACCTCCGCCGAGCTGGCCTCCGCGGTCGCCGACGCGGAGCGCGAGCTGAGCCCGACCGGTCGGGTCCTGCTGCGGCCGTCCGGCACCGAACCGCTGGTGCGCGTCATGGTGGAGGCCGCCGACAGCGACCAGGCCCGCACCGTGGCGGGCCGGCTCGCCGACGCGGTGAAGTCGGCCCTCGGGTAGCGCGCGGGACCTACGCCGGCCGCCGCCGGCACACGCAACCGCCGACACACGTATCAGGAGCGCGACGAAACATCCTCGGATAGGAGATCGTGGGGCATTCGGGCATTTGCTCCCTTTCTCCCATCTCTCCCGGGGTTTCCATGCGCACTGACACGGCCACCGCACCGCACGCCTCCCTGCCCGCCGCAGGCGGGCAGTCATCGGCTCAAGTGCACGTGTCGGAGCGGACGCTGCACTTCGACGGGTTCACTTACCACTGCCGGATCGTGCACCAGGACGCCGCGACGACCCCGCCCATGGTGCTGCTGGGCGGCTCGTCGCAGAACCGGCACGCCTGGCTGCGCCACCAGAAGTGGCTCTCCGAGCCGTGCACCCTGATCACCGTGGACCTGCCCGGCTACGGTGCCGCGGACTTCCTGCCGGTCGGCTACGGCATCGACTTCCTCGCCGCCACCGTCCGGCACATGCTGACCGAACTGGGCGTGGCGCGGGTCAACATGGTGGGCGCCTGCTTCGGCGGCGCCATCGCGCTGCGCTTCGCCCAGCACTACCCGGACCACCTGGCCCGGCTGGTGCTGGCCGGGATGACGTTGAGCGTGCCCGAGGAGTACGCCGCCGCGGTACCGCGCTGGGCGGGCATGCTGGAGCGCGGTGAGCTGGCGCAGGCGGCCACGGAGTTGGTGGCGCGGTTCATGTCCCCGGCCGGCGGTGCGCCGGTGCGCAAGCGCGAGGTGGTCTCCCGGCTGCTGTACCAGCAGTTCATGGGGCAGTCGGCGGACGACGTGCGCAAGGTGCTGGAGCACAACGTGCGTCTGCTGCGCCACGAGTGGTACCGGCCCGAGCCGGTGCCCGCGGTGCCCGGCCTGGTCTTCACCGGCGAGTGCGACACACTCACCACGCCCGCCATGGGGCGTGCGGTGGCGGCCGCGCTGCCCTCGGCCGTCTTCACGACCGTCAGGGAGGCCGACCACCTGGTGTCGGTGGAGCGGATGGCGGAGTTCTCCGACCTGCTCGTCCGGTTCTGCACGGGGCGCCCGCTGACCGGGCTGGCGTACTGCCACCCGTCCGAGGTGCCGGTCGGCGCGCCGGCCGGGCCCGACATCCGGGTGCCGCGGGCGTGGGGCGGCCCGATGCACCAGACGCCCGTCTGAGGTCCCGTGCCGATGCCGGGCCCCGCTCGGACGGCTCGGCACGCGGCCTGCACGGCAGGCCGAAACGGCGCATGGCCGGCCCGGATGGCTCCTCCGGGCCGGCCATGCGCCGTTTCGCGTCGGTGCGTGCCCGCGCGTCAGGGCAAGCTGATGTGCGGGGGCTGGAAACCCTTGGGCGCCGAGACCGAGTTGGAGCAGTCGACCTGCGCGCCGACCCTCGTGACGCCCTCCTGCTGCCCCGGGCTGCCCTGCGGCCGCACCACGCGGTTCGTGGAGGTCGTCTCGCAGCTCTTGGACTGGTGGACGTGCGTGGTGCCGTCCTTGGACTGGTACACGGTGTCGGACTTCTCGACGTGGACGCAGGTGACGTTGCCCTGGTCGTCGCGGGTGCACCCGTTGGAGGTCTCACCGTAGGCGTGGGCGATGCCGGCGCAGGTGAGGGCGAGGCCGCCCAGTAGCCCGGTGACGGCTGCGAACTTCTTCCGGCTGAGCATGTGCGGTCCTTCCGGATCGGTGCCCGGGGCATGGGCGCGGGCGCCGGGTCGGCGTCGGGCCCGGAACCCGCAGGCGAATCGAAGTGGTGACGGGAATGGGCCCCGGTACCGTGCGTGCGGCTCGGATTCCGGGGCCCACTCTCAGATGCTGCTCAGGTGCCTGTGGCGGCGGTGCGTCACTTGCCGCCCGCAGTGTTGGCGCAGGTCAGGTCCGAGCCCTGCTCGAAGGACTGGGCGCCCGGGTTGCCCTCGCCGCTCAGGAGGTTGCCGAGCACGCCGTTGGCGACACCGATGTTGTTCAGCAGCGCGATGTTCAGGTCGTGCGACTTGCAGGTGTTGCTCTGCGTGAGGTCGAGGCTGCCCCCGTCACCGGCGGCGGCGGTGCCGGCGCCGACGAACCCGATGCTGCCGAGCATGGCGACAACGACAGCAGCCTTCTGCATCTTGCGCATTTCTTCTCCGTTGCATGAGTGCGATACGTCCTGAATGAACGCATTCGTACAGTTATGAGAGATTAGGGAGTCCGGTTTCCCCGCGGGGGGCGACGCGCTGACGTGCGGGGCACATTGAGTCATCTGGCCTATCGCCGGCAGGCGTTGGTCCTGGCCGGTGCGCGGGCAGCAGAACGGCGGCGGGCCATCCCCGAGATGGTGGCCGCCGCCGTTGCGTTCCGCGGTTCGTGCGGTGCTCGCCGTGCGGCCGGCGGGTGCCGGCCTTCCGGGGAGCGGGAATGGGTCCCGGCCCGAGCGGTGGCGCGGAAACGGGACCCATTCCATGTGAGGCTCGGGTGGCCGTGCTTGGCCGCCTGAGGGGCTCAGCCAGCGGCGTTCGAGCAGGCCACGTCCGAGCCCTGCTCGAAGACCTGGGCGCCCGGGTTGCCCTCGCCACCGAGGGCGTTGCCCGCGAGGCCGTTGAGGACACCGATGTTGTTCAGCGCGGCGATGTTCAGGTCGTGCGACTTGCAGGCGTTGCTCTGCGTGATGTCGAGGTCGCTGCTGCCCCCGCCGTAGGCGGCGGCGGACCCGGCGCCGGCAAGGCCGATGGTGCCGAGCATGGCGACCACGAGGGCGGCCTTCTGGATCTTGCGCATGTGTTCTCCGTTGTGTGAGTGCGGATACGGCCCGAATGGGCCGGATTCGTACATTCACGAAGATTAATGGCGAATAGCCGCATATGTTCATTGGCGCGCTGGGCGTGTGGTGTTGAAGTGCTCCATCCGGACTCCGGCGGAGCGCAGGGCGACCCTTGTGTCACGCGGCCGAGCGGGGTTGAGGGGGCGCCGAAGGCGGGGCCAGAAACACCCGTTCGGCCGTCGACTCGCGGGCGTGTCACGGAGTCGGCCGGTGTAGGCGGCACGTGAGGGGGGCCGGATTCGGTGCTGTGCAGAGATGCGCGGCTCGCGCTGCGTGCGGTACTTGGGCGACGTGGTGCGGGTGCGGTGCTGCCGCGGGCGTCGCCCCCCGGCGTCGCCACGCCGTGTGCGCCCCGGGCCGGCCACGGCCGGCCACGGCCGGTCACGTGCGTGGGCCCTTCGGAAGGGGTCTTCCGAAGGGCCCACGGAGTTGGTGTCGCGGCCGCGACGTCCCGGCCGTCCGGCCGGTGTACGGGTGATCAAGTCGGCGCGCGGGACGGTGCCCCGGGCGCGCGAAGGGAGGGGCGGGGCGACGGGGCCCGGCTCGTGCGTACCGCAGCCGGCCGCGCTACCGGGCCGGTCGACCGTCTTCGCCGGATCGACCGACCGTGGTCACTGGGTGAGGCTGAAGACGTTGTTCACGGCGTGCGGCGCGGCCTGGAGCACGTTCTGGGACGCGGTCCCGGGCGTGTCCTGGGGTGCCGCCTGCGGGGCCAGCTGGGGAGCGGCCTGCTGGACGACCGCGGTCGGCGCCTCGGCCGTCTGCGGGGAGACCAGGGGTCGCGAGGCGACCTGCTGTGCGGTCTCCAGCGTCCCCTGCGGGGTGGCGCGGAGCACTCCTTCCGGGCTGGTCTGCAACGCGCTCTGCATGACGGTCTGCGGAGCGCTCTGGGTGTCCCGGCCCACCACCGCGGCCGGCTGGCCCGCGAGCTGCTCGGCCGGTGCCAGCGCCGTATGTCCGAAACCCTGCGTCGTGACCTGCCGGGGCGCAGCGGTCACCGCGTGCTCGGCGTCGGTGGCCGGTGCGGCCACCGCCTGGAGCGGTGCGGCCTGCTGGAGCACCGAGGTCTGGGGCGCGTTCTGCGTCGGGGCGAACTGCTGGAGGCCGATCTGTGCGGGCGCGGCCGGCGGCTGGGCGATGGTCTGGCTCTGGTCCGGGGTCGCGGAGTCGGCGACGCCGACCCCGGCTCCGACGCCCGAGAGGCTGCCGACGGCGATGGCCAGAACGGCCACTTTCTGAAGTCTGCGCATGGAGCTCTGAGTTCCTTCACTTGCCTTGGCGTGGGCATTCGGTTACCCACAGCGACCGCACGCACGCTAACAGTAGTTGTCTTCTCGTACGCTTCCGCCGGACACCCCCGTGTCGGCCCGCCGCGTGCGGCGTTCACGCACTCGCCGAGCGCCTTCGCCTAGGTGGTGCCCGGTGCGCGGTACCCGGGCCGGCTCGCCCTCGGGCCGCCCGGGTCAACCCTGCGTACGCCGGAACGCCCCATTGGCGGAACGCTGCTGGGTGGACCTGGACTTGGCAGGTGTACGGCCCGGCCCCGGCTGCGACGTGCGCGGGCGCCGTGCGCCGGGCCGGCCGGTGCCCGGGGGAGTGAGACACTGGCCGGCGGGCCGTGGACCGGGCAGCGTAGGAGTGAGCGAACAGTGATCATCGGGGTGGGCATCGACGTCGCCGAGATCGAACGCTTCCGTGCCTCCCTGGAGCGCACGCCCAGCATGGCCGACCGACTCTTTCTCGCCAGCGAGTTGGTGCTGCCCAGCGGCGAGCGGCGCGGCATCGCGTCCCTGGCGGCCCGGTTCGCCGCGAAGGAGGCGCTGGCCAAGTCGCTCGGCGCGCCCGGCGGGCTGCGCTGGACGGACGCGGAGGTCTACGTCGAGGACTCCGGCCGGCCGCACCTCAGGGTGCGCGGCGCGGTGGCGGCGCGCGCCGCGGAACTGGGCGTGAAGTTCTGGCACATCTCCCTCAGCCATGACGCGGGGGTGGCGTCGGCCGTGGTGATCGCGGAGGGCTGAAGGCGCAGAAGGTGGGGCTTTAGAGGTCGCTTAGTCCCCCTTAAGGACCGGGCCGGAGCCGTCCCGTCAGCGCGTGTACGGTCAACCTCTGCTCATCAGAGTCGACTTGGGCCGCCACCACCACACCGTGCGTGGCGCAGCCCCGGCTCTCGGCGCTCATCTTGGAGGGGGAACTCCCTTGATCGTAGTAACCGGAGCGACCGGCAACATCGGACGCCACCTCGTCGGCCAACTGCTCGCGGAGGGCGCGACCGTGCGTGCCATCAGCCGCGAGCCCGCAGCCGCCAACCTCCCGGACGGGGTCGAGGTCGTCAAGGCCGACCTCAGCGACCCGACCACCATCGGCTCGGCGTTCAGCGGCGCCGAAGCGGTCTACCTGAACCTGGCCGCCTCCGGCGTGCAGGGCGGCGCAGCCCCGGTCGTCAAGGCCGTGGCCGAGGCCGGCGTGAAGCGCATCGTGCTCAACTCGTCGTCGTCGGTGACGTACAAGGGCGCCGAAGAGGGCATGATCGCGCGCGCCCACGCCTTCGCCGAGAAGACGGTGCGCGACGCCGGCGTCGAGTGGACCTTCGTGCGCGGCGGCATGTACGCGGCCAACGCCCTTCAGTGGGCCGCGTCCATCAAGGCCGACGGTGTGGTGCGCGGCCCGTTCCCGGACGCCGTCGCCGCGCCGGTCCACGAGGCCGACCTGGCGGCCGTCACGGCCCGCGCCCTGCTGGACGGCGCGCACGCCGGCACGTCGCCCACCGTCACGGGCCCCGCCGCGGTGACCCTCGCCGAGCAGGTCGCCGCGATCGGCAAGGCCATCGGCCGCGAGATCACCTTCGAGACGGTCTCCCCCGAGGCGGCCGTCGAGGCGCTGGCGACCGACCGGTTCCCCAAGGACGCCGCACAGCAGCTCGTCGACTTCCTGGGCTTCACCGTCGGCAGCACGCCGGAGATCACCGACGAGGTCGAGCGCATCACCGGCAAGCCCGCCCGCACCTTCGAGCAGTGGGCCGCCGACCACGCGGACGACTTCCGCTGAGCAGCTGATCGGCATGGTAGGGGTGGCGGCACCAGCCGCTGCCCCGGTCAGCCCATGACCTGCCGTCAGCCCATGACCCCGCCGGTCAGGCCGCGATCGGCCGCCGGCGGTCACCCCACGGCCGTGCGCACCCGCCCCGTGGGCCGTCGCCCGTCATAGGCGTACACGTCGACCCGTACCCGTGCCCGCGGACGTGCCGGGACCAGCGAGAACGCCAGGATCCCGCCCTCTCCGTCACGGGCCACGGTGCGCACCCGCACGGCGGACGCGGGGGAGACGACGACGGTACGGCCCCGGGCGCACCCGCCGGTCACCGCGATCACCCGCAGACCCGCACCGCCGCCGGTCAGCGCGCCGTGCTCACGCCGCGGCAACCGCGAACCACCGTCCGGCGCGGGCGGCACACCGTCGTCCGGCGCACCGAGCCGGGTCACCGTGAGACCTTCGGCACCACGGTAGAAGGTGGTGCCGCATATGCGCAGCGGTGGCGCCGCATTCGGCACCTGGCGCGGGGCGCAACCGGCCACCGTGCACAGGCCGCAGAACACGGCAGTGGCGAGCAGCATCACGACCCCCCGGGCGGGCGCCGTCAGCCGGTTTCCCGGCAGCACGGCCCCTCTCCTCCCGTGCCCCGGCAGCATCGCACCCCTCCCCCCACGGCATCGACGGTCACGGTGTAGAGGCTGTTCATGGGCAGAACCCGTCCGACCTCGGGGGTGATCGCCGGCGACCACCTCGGGGCCCCGACGGTGACGGCACCCCCTGACAGGGTGGCCCGTGCCGCGGCTTGCGGTGCGCCGGCCGTGCGCGGGCCCGCGCCGGTGCGGGAAACTCGTCCCATGCGTACTGCGTACCGCGTCGAAACGGTAAGGGCGGCCGAGCGCGAGTTGATGGCGCGGCTGCCGGAGGGTGTCTTGATGCAGCGGGCCGCCGCCGGGCTTGCCGCCGTCTGCGCCGGGCTGCTCGGCCGCGTCTACGGCTCACGGGTCGTGCTGCTGGTGGGCAGTGGTGACAACGGGGGAGACGCCCTGTACGCCGGGGTCCGGCTCGCGCGGCGCGGTGCCGGGGTCACGGCGCTGCTGCTCAACCCCGAGCGCACGCACGCCGCAGGCCTCGCCGCGCTCCGTGCGGCGGGCGGCACGGCGCGGCACGTGGACGGCGGTGCGGGGCGGTCCGGCGCGGGGGAGTCCGGTGCGGGTGCCGAGAGTGTCGAGGCGCTGATCCGGCGGGCCGATCTCGTGGTCGACGGCATCGTGGGCATCGGCGGGAGCGGTGGCCTGCGGTCCGCTGCCCGACCGCTCGCCGAGCTCGCGCACGCGTCGGACGCGATCGTCGTCGCCGTCGACCTGCCCAGCGGGGTCGCGGCGGACACCGGCGAGGTGCCCGGGGAGGCGGTGCAGGCGGATGTCACCGTCACCTTCGGGGCGCACAAACCGGGGCTGCTGATCGATCCGGGCCACGCCTGCGCGGGCACCACTCGGCTGATCGACATCGGGCTCGGGCCGCTGCTGCCCGACCGACCGGACCTCGAAGCGCTCCAGCACGCGGACGTCGCGGCGCTGCTGCCGCGGCCGGCGGCGGAGAGCGACAAGTACCGGCGCGGTGTGGTCGGCGTCGTCGCGGGCTCCGCGCGGTACCCCGGCGCGGCGGTGCTGGCCGTCGCGGGCGCCCTGCACGGGGGCGCGGGAGCGGTGCGGTACGCGGGGCCGGCGGGGGACGCGGTGATCGCACGGTTCCCCGAGACGCTGGTCTCGGCGGGGCCACCGGCGAAGGCGGGACGCGTCCAGGCGTGGGTGGTCGGCCCCGGCGTCGGCGAGGACGCCGAAGTGGTGGACGAGGTGCTCGCCTCCGACGTGCCCGTCCTCGTCGACGCGGACGCCCTGCGGCTCGCCCAACGCGGCGCGGTACGGGCCCGTACGGCACCGACGCTGCTCACCCCGCATGCGGGGGAGGCGGCCGCCCTGCTGAAGGTCGACCGTCAGGAGGTCGAGTCCGCCCGGCTCGACTCGGCGCGCCGGCTGGCCGAGCAGTACGGCGCCACGGTGCTGCTCAAGGGCTCGACCACACTCGTCGCCGACCCGGTGGGCGGCCCGGTCCGGGTGAACCCCACCGGCACCTCCTGGCTCGCCACGGCAGGCAGCGGCGACGTGCTCTCCGGCCTCGCCGGCTCCCTCCTCGCCGCGGGCCTCGACGCCCGTGACGCCGGGGCGGTGGCGGCCTATCTGCACGGTCTCGCGGGGCGCGCGGCCGCGGGTCACGGCGGCCCGGTGGGGGCGCCCGTGGGGGCGCCCGTGGGGGCGGCGGAGGTCGCCGCGATGCTGGCGGGGGTGTGGCGGGACGTGGCGTCCGGGGAGTGATCAGGGGCCTACCTGACCGGGGCACCGGCCGACCGCCACTCGGCGCCCGTGAAACGCCGCGTTCGGGCCGCTCTGAGAGACTGAGAGCGATGAACGAGAGTGCTGTGGTGCGTGCGCGTGCCGAGATCGATCTGGCGGCCCTGCGGGGAAACGTACGGGCCCTGCGTGCCCTCGCACCCGGTGCCGCCCTGATGGCCGTGGTCAAGGCCGACGGCTACGGCCACGGCATGGTGCCCGTGGCGCGCGCCGCACTCGACGCCGGCGCGACTTGGCTGGGCACGGCCACCCCGGAGGAGGCCCTGGCGCTGCGTGCCGCCGGGTTCGGGCCGGACCGGGCGCGGATCATGTGCTGGCTGTGGGCGCCCGGCGGGCCCTGGCGGGACGGCATCGAGGCCGACCTCGACATGTCGGTGAGCGGGGTACGGGCGCTGCGCGAGGTCATGGCCGCCGCACGTCAGGCAGGACGGCCCGCCCGGTTGCAGCTCAAGGCCGACACCGGGCTCGGCCGCGGCGGCTGCCAGCCCGCCGACTGGCCGGAGCTGGTCGCCGAGGCGATGCGCGCCGAGTCCGAGGGGCTGATCCGCGTCACCGGCCTGTGGTCGCACCTCGCCTGCGCCGACGAGCCCGACCACCCCTCCATCCAGCCCCAGCTGGGCCGGTTCCGCGACATGGTGCGCTACGCCGAGGAGCGCGGCGCACGCCCCGAGGTGCGGCACATCGCCAACTCGCCCGGCACCCTCACCCTCCCCGAGTCGCACTTCAACCTGGTGCGCCCCGGGATAGCGATGTACGGGATCTCCCCGAGCCCCGCGATCGGCACCCCGGCCGACTTCGGGCTGCGCCCGGTGATGACGCTCAAGGCCTCGCTGGTGCTGGTCAAGCACGTCCCGGGCGGCCACGGCGTGAGCTACGGCCACCACTACGTCACCCCGGGCGACACCACGCTCGGCCTGGTCCCGCTCGGTTACGGCGACGGCATCCCGCGGCATGCGTCGGGTACCGGTCCCGTGCTGGTCGGCGGCAAGTGGCGGACGGTCGCCGGACGGGTGGCGATGGACCAGTTCGTCGTCGACCTCGGTGGCGACGAGCCCCCGGAGGGCACGCAGGCGGTGCTGTTCGGGCCGGGCGAGCACGGGGAGCCGACCGCCGAGGACTGGGCGCAGGCGGCGGGCACCATCGCCTACGAGATCGTCACCCGGATCGGGGCGCGGGTGCCACGGGTCCTTCTGAACGAGCGCCCCTGAACCCCGGCGCCGGACGGCGGCCCCGCGTCGGAGCCTGACGGCGTGCCGTCCGGCCGGCGAGTCCGGCGGGTCGAGCCGGGATGAGAGACGATCTCAGCGGGCACACCCTGGTGGGCGGGCGCGACCCGGACGAGTCCCCCGTGGAGAGGAGCGGTACGTGGGCGAGAGCAGCGCGGAGGCCGTCGCGGGGGCGGTCGCGGGACCTTGGCGCAGCAGGGCGGGGGTCGCCGGTGTCGCCATCGGGGTGATCGCGGCGGGCGCGGCCGCCGGAGTGGCGATGGAGCGTCTCACGGTCGGCCGCGGCATCCGGCGCAGAGCCCGGCTCGCGCTGGACTCCACGGGCCCGTACGGCACCCTGCGCGGCACGCCGGGGCGGGCGCAGGCCGATGACGGCACCACGCTGTACTACGAGATCGACGAGGTCGAGCCGGACGGCGGCCCGGCGCCGCGGCGCCGTCGCCTCTTCGGGCGCCGTGACCCCGCCCCGGTCACCGTCGTCTTCAGCCACGGCTACTGCCTCAACCAGGACGCCTGGCACTTCCAGCGCGCGGCGCTGCGCGGCGTGGTCCGCACCGTGCACTGGGACCAGCGCAGCCACGGCCGCTCGTCGCGTGGTGTGACCCAGCGCGAGCGGCACGTGCCGGTCGCTTTCGACCAGTTGGGCCGGGATCTGAAGGCGGTGATCGACGCGGCCGCACCCGAGGGCCCGCTGGTGCTCGTCGGCCACTCGATGGGCGGCATGACGGTGATGGCGCTGGCCGACCAGTACCCCGAGCTGGTCCGGGACCGCGTCGCGGCCGTCGCGTTCGTCGGCACCTCGGCGGGCCGGCTCGACGAGGTCAGCTTCGGGCTGCCGGTGCTGGGCGTGAACGCGGTGCGGCGGGTGCTGCCCGGCGTCCTGAAGGCGCTGGGGCAACGAGCCGAGCTGGTAGAACGCGGACGCCGGGCCACCTCGGACCTGTTCGCCGGGATCATCAAGCGATACTCGTTCGCGTCCAAGGACGTCGATCCGACCGTGGCCAGGTTCGCCGAGCGGATGATCGAGAACACCCCGATCGACGTGGTCGCCGAGTTCTACCCGGGCTTCTCGCAGCACGACAGGCTGGCCGCGCTCGACCACTTCGCGCGGCTGCCGGTGCTGGTCCTGGCGGGCGACAAGGACCTGGTCACACCGAGCGAGCACAGCGAGGTGATCGCCGACCGGCTGCCCGGCGTCGAGCTGGTGCTGGTGCCCGACGCCGGGCACCTGGTGATGCTGGAGCGCCCCGAGGTGGTCACCGACCGGCTGGCCGATCTGCTGGCCCGGGTCGGAGTCGTGCCCCCAGCGGCTACCGTGGGCGACTATGGACCGACCAGCCGCCCCAGAGGTACCAGCCGCCCCGGCGCCGGAAGCGACGCCGACACCGGACGCACCGGACGCCCCCCGCGCCGCGGACGCAACCCGGGCGCCTCGAACGCGGAGGGCACGGGAAGCGGCGGGGGCGCCTGGAGTGCCGGCTGACCCGGCGGCCCGGCGGGACACCGGGCCGGACCGGCAGGGCGACGACGGCGACACGGCCGACCGCGCCGACCGCGCCGAGCGCGCCGGCGGTGCCCACGACGCCGGGCCTGGCAGCGCGCCGGTCACCGTGCAGGCGACCGTCTCCTCCGCCGAACAGATGCGGGAGCTGGGCCGCCGGATGGCCGGGTTGCTGCGCGCCGGCGACCTGGTGCTGCTCACCGGCCAGCTGGGCGCGGGCAAGACGACGCTGACCCGCGGCCTCGGCGCCGGCCTCGGTGTACGCGGTGCCGTCACCTCGCCGACCTTCGTCATCGCCCGCGTGCACCCCTCGCTCGGTGACGGTCCGCCCCTCGTGCACGTGGACGCCTACCGGCTCGGCGGCGGGCTCGACGAGATGGAGGACCTGGACCTCGACGTCTCGCTGCCCGACTCCGTGATCGTCGTCGAATGGGGCGAGGGCAAGGTCGAGGAGCTGTCGGACGAGCGCCTGCACGTGGTGATCGCGCGCAGCACGGGGGACGCGGCCGACGAGGCGGACGAGACCCGTGAGGTGACGTTGGTCGGGGTCGGCGAGCGCTGGCGTGACGTTCCGCTCCAGGAGTTGCTGCACGGCTGATCCGGGCGGCTCCGACGTGCACCGACACCTGCCGAAGGGTGTTGCGCGTGGTGGGCGGCGCGTGGTCCCATGGACCGGGGTCGCGATTGGTTAGGTCTACCTAAGTTGTCGTGTGTTGCCCCCGGAGCTCAGGAGGCGCCCATGCCTGGTTCGGAACGCGAGGACCGGTCGTCACACCGTCCGGTCGCGATGCGGGACCTGCTGGCGTCGTGCGCCGCGGCGCGCGCGGTGTCCACGCCGCCGTGGCATCCGCACCCGCCCCTGGCACGGGGCGCGGGCACCGGTACGGGAATTCCGGCCACCGGTACCGCCGACGTCCTCGCTCATGAGGACCGCACCGACGAGGGCGGGCGCCGGGACGCGGCCGCCTGATCCGAGCCGCCCGCCGCCGAACGCGCCAGCCAGCACCCGCCGGGCGAGCCCCGACGCGGTCCGCTCGCCCCCGGGCCGCGCGTCGACATCGGAGGTGCGCCCTCCCCGTACGAAGGAATGTGCGGTACGCGGGTGCGGCTAGGGAACCACGACGATCGGCTCGCCCACGTCCGCGAACTTGTACAGGGCCGCACCGTCCGCGCGTGACTCGCGGATGCCGCCGGTCTTGCTGCCCGGGTCGGGCTTCGGCGTGGAGCCGTCGACCGCCGCGCTGAAACCGACCGTCACCCCGTCGACGCTGGCGAAGCGCACGACGTGCTCGATCGGCCGCCCGTCGGACCCGACGGTGGCGAGCGAGCGTGACGTGACCCTGAAGGTGCCGGGCGCGGGGTCGACCGTGCTCGGCGTGACGGCGAACGTGCGCTGCACCCGGCCGTCGGCGCCGACCAGCCAGACGCGGTCGGCGCCGAGCCCGTACACCACCCGCTGACCGGTGCCCGAGTGGGCGGGCAGGGCGTTCGGGTCGGGCTTGTGGTGGGGTGCGTGGGAGGCGGTGCCGCTCGGTGCCTTGTCGCCGCCCGGTGTGCCCAGGTCGTCCGGGACGCTGGCCGAGGCCTGGTAGGC
This sequence comes from Streptomyces odontomachi, assembly GCF_024435355.1. Classification (GTDB taxonomy): domain Bacteria; phylum Actinomycetota; class Actinomycetes; order Streptomycetales; family Streptomycetaceae; genus Streptomyces; species Streptomyces odontomachi. The sequence continues at coordinate 138,857 of NZ_JAMJWG010000021.1, read as the reverse complement.
GAGGAAGCCGACCGCCGCGACGGCCGCAGCGGTCAGCCCGGTCACCCATCCCGAGCTGCTCCTTGACACCTGTGCCCACCTCTCGCCCGGCTCCCGTGGAGCCCTGGCCGTCCGCCGCGCACCGCGACCGTCCGGTTCCCCCGCTTACGGCTCGGGCCCGTGCCCGTGCCCATGCCCGTCACACGCGCGCTCGCACGCGCACGCGTCCGGTGGTGACGGTAGCAGCAGGGGCCGGACGGTCCGGGGCGGCCGTGCGGTGGGCCCGGGCGCCGTAGGCTGTTGGTGTGTTGTTGCTCGCCCTGGATACCGCCACCCCCGCCGTCACGGTCGCCCTGCACGACGGCTCCTCCGTCCTCGCCGCATCGGCCCAGGTGGACGCCCGCCGGCATGGGGAGCTGCTGCTGCCCACGGTCGACGCGGTGCTCGCCGAGGCGGGCGTGAAGCTCGCCGAGGTCACCGACATCGCCGTCGGCGTCGGCCCCGGCCCGTACACCGGACTGCGCGTCGGCCTGATGACCGCCGACACCTTCGGCTTCACGCTGGGCGTCCCGGTGCACGGCGTGTGCACGCTGGACGGCATCGCTTACGCCCACGGCACCGCCGCCGCGTCGGAAGGCCCGCCGGGCCCCTTCGTGGTGGCCACCGACGCGCGCCGCAAGGAGGTGTACTGGGCGCGCTACGAGGCCCCGTACACCCGGGTCACCGACCCCGCCGTGGACCGCCCCGCGGACATCGCGGAGCAGGTCGCCGGGGTGCCGGCGGTCGGCGCCGGCGCTTTCCTGTACCCCGACGTCTTTCCGGACGCACGTGAGCCGCAGCACGTTCAGGCGGCGGCCGTCGCGTCGTTCGCGGTCGAACGGATCGCGGCCGGCGAGGGCCTGCCGCCGGGCGGCGGACGCGCGGCCGGCACGGCGGACGCCGCCGATGACGCGGGCGCACCGGGTGCCGGGCGCGGCGTGCCGCACGGCCTGCTGCCGCCCCGGCCGCTGTATCTGCGCAGGCCGGACGCCCAGGTGCCGAAGAACTACAAGGTGGTCACCCCACGGTGATGCGTTCGGCACCGTCCACCCCACCGCTGCCGCGGTCGCCGCAGCCGGCACGGTCCGCCCCGGGCGGGCCGGCCGACGCGGGCATTCGGCTGCGTGAGATGCGCTGGTGGGACATCGACCCCGTACTGGCGCTCGAGCGGGACCTGTTCCCGGACGACGCCTGGTCACGCGGCATGTTCTGGTCCGAGCTCGCGCACGCCCGCGGCCCCGGCGCCAGCCGGCGCTACGTGGTCGCCGAGGCGGCCGGCCGGCTGCTCGGCTACGCGGGCCTCGCCGCCTCCGGCGACCTGGCCGACGTCCAGACCATCGCCGTCGTGCGCGAGCAGTGGGGGACGGGCCTCGGCGCCCGGCTGCTGACCGATCTGCTGCGGCACGCGACGGCGGCCGAGTGCACCGAGGTGATGCTCGAAGTCCGCGTCGACAACACCCGCGCGCAGCGGCTGTACGAGCGCTTCGGATTCGAGCCCGTGGGGATCCGGCGCGGTTACTACCAGCCCGGCAGCGTGGACGCGCTGGTCATGCGGCTCCTCGTCCACCCGACGAGCGACGAGGACCCGCCGGCGCCCCTCGACGGGAACGCCGCGGCGGCCACGGCGGAACCAGCACGCCCCGCAGCATCGGAGAACCCGGCAGCGGGCACGGGCGCGACGGACGCCACCCGCACGGCCGACACCGCGAACACCGCGAACACCGCAGACATCCCGGGCACCGCAGACGCAGCAGCCCGACAAGAACGGCAAGGACCCGAGACCCATGGCTGATTCCCGCGACGAGCCGCTCGTCCTCGGCATCGAGACCTCCTGCGACGAGACCGGCGTCGGCGTCGTCCGCGGTACGACGCTGCTCGCGGACGCCATCGCCTCCAGCGTCGACGAGCACGCCCGGTTCGGCGGCGTGGTGCCGGAGGTCGCCTCCCGGGCCCACCTGGAGGCGATGGTGCCGACCATCGAGCGGGCCCTGAAGGAGGCCGGCGTCGTCGCGTCCGACCTCGACGGCATCGCGGTCACCGCCGGGCCCGGACTCGCGGGAGCCCTGCTGGTGGGCGTCTCGGCCGCGAAGGCGTACGCCTACGCGCTCGGCAAGCCGCTCTACGGCGTCAACCACCTCGCCTCGCACATCTGCGTCGACCAGCTGGAGCACGGGGCGCTGCCCGAGCCGACGATGGCGCTGCTGGTCTCCGGCGGCCACTCGTCGTTGCTGCTGTCCACCGACATCACCTCCGACGTGCGCCCCCTCGGGGCGACCATCGACGACGCGGCGGGCGAGGCGTTCGACAAGATCGCGCGGGTGCTGAACCTGGGCTTCCCCGGCGGCCCCGTCATCGACCGGTACGCGCGCGAAGGCGACCGTGAGGCGATCGCGTTCCCGCGCGGCCTGACCGGCCCGCGTGACGCCCCGTACGACTTCTCCTTCTCCGGTCTGAAGACCGCCGTGGCCCGCTGGATCGAGGCCAGGCGGGCGGCGGGTGAGGAGGTGCCGGTGCGGGACGTGGCGGCCTCGTTCCAGGAGGCCGTCGCCGACGTGCTCACCCGCAAGGCGGTGCGGGCCTGCCGCGACGAGGGCGTGGACCACCTGATGATCGGCGGCGGTGTCGCCGCCAACTCCCGGCTCCGTGCCCTGGCCCAGGAGCGCTGCGAGGCCGCCGGCATCCGGCTGCGCGTACCGCGCCCGAAGCTCTGCACGGACAACGGCGCGATGGTCGCCGCGCTCGGCGCGGAGATGGTCGCCCGTGACCGTGCCGCCTCCGACTGGGAGCTGCCCGCTGACTCGTCCCTGCCGGTAACGGACCCGCATGTGCCCGGCCGGCACCCGCACGTCCCGGGGCAGGGCGGGGACGGGGCCTCCGCCACCGCATCCGCTCACGCGCACGGCCACGCGTCCCACGACCACGTGCACGAGACCGCCAAGGACAACCTCTACTCATGACGGTCACCGGTACTCATGACGGTCACCGGACCATGACGGTCGCCCTGATGTGGGAGGCGCGGGCGGTGCCAGGGCGCGGCCCCGACCTGCTCGCCTGGGCCCGCGCCCAGCCCCTCGCCCCGGCGCCGTCGCGCCGCGAGACCTTCACGGCACCCGAGGACCGCGTCCTCGTCATCACCTGGTGGCCGGCCACCACCCTCGCCGACCCGCACACCGCCAACCTGCCCGAACTCCCTGAACCGGGCCCGGACCTCGTCCGGCGGGCGGTGCACCGGTGGCGGTTCGAGTCGGCGGACTGAGGGCGCGCCGAGGAACTCCGGCAGGACGGCGTCGCTCCGGCGCCGACGCCCGCTTGATCGCCGCCTTCACCCCCACCCCCCTGACCCCGCCGTCCCGGCCCCCGCTGAAACCTCTGCGGGTGCCGGGACGGGTGACACACCGGGACGCGGCTGCTGCGAACGGCCGCATAAGGTCCCAACTCGCCCTCTAAACTGACCACTTCGGATCGCCGGAGCATGCGAGGAGCGAACGATGCGGGTCACGTTGGGGCTGGGGGGCACCTCAGCGGACGGGCAGAGCGCCCAGCGCGCCGGGGAGACGACATCGCTGTACCGCTGGCTGCTGTCGGACCCGGATCTGCGGGGACGCGCCCGGATCGAGGCGGGCCCGGCGGACCTGCCGCAAGGGCACATGGGCGACGCGCTGGATGCGGTCAACGTGGTACTGGCCAACAGCATCGCACTGGGAAGCCTGGTCACCTCGGTGCTGTCGTGGCGTGGTTCCCGTCCGCGGCCGTCACACATCCGGCTCGAACGCGACGGCCGGGTGATCGTCCTGGACGATTGCTCCCCGGAGACGATCGATCGGATCCTCCGCACCTGGGACGACGACGGCCGATCGGCGGCTCCCCCGGCGGACGGGCAGGATGCCCGGCCGTGACGGTCCTGTCGGATCCCGCACGTTCGCAAGCCGTGCTGATCGGCGTCCACAGCTACGCCCACCTGGACGACCTGCCCGCGGTGGCCGGGAACCTCGAAGGACTGCGCCAGGTCCTGACCGATCCGGCGGTGTGGGGGCTTCCCGGCCGCGCCTGCACGGTGATCGCCCAGCCGGACAAGACAGGCCAGGTACTGGACCTCGTTCAGGAAAAGGCCGCGGCGGCCGACGACACCCTCCTCATCTACTACGCCGGGCACGGACAGACGGACCCGTACAGCGACGAGCTCTACCTGGGGATGCCGTCCTCCCGCAGGGAGCGCACGCATCACTCGCTGCGGTACGAGGACCTGCGTCGCATCGTCCTGGAAGCACCGTCACCGCGGACCGTCGTCATCCTTGACTGCTGCTACAGCGGGCGCGCACTCGTCGGGGGGATGTCGGCGGGCGAGCGGATCGCCGACTCCGCCACGGTCCGGGGCTCGTACCTCCTGACCGCCACCAGTGAGACCCGCGTCGCCCTCGCCCCGCCGGGGGAGCCCCACACGGCGTTCACCGGGGAACTCATCAGAACGCTGTCGGAAGGAATCCCCGGCGGCCCGGAGCTGATCGAGATGAGCACGCTCTTCGGCCGGCTGCGGGTCAGCCTGGAGGGCCGGTCGCTGCCCGTCCCCCAGCAGCGGAATCGCGACACGGCCGGGCACATCGCCATCGCCCGGAACCGGTGGGGCACCACCACTCGCGAGGGCGCGCCCGGCGCATCGGACCGGGGGAGCGCGACCCGCGGCGGCGGTCCGTCCGGGCCTTCTCCCGACTGGGGAAGCGCCTACGGAGCCGGCAGGCCGCGGCCCGGAGCGGGGGTGCGGGCGATGCCGTCCCTCGGATGGCCGGAGCCGGTCTGGACGGTGGCCTTCTCGCCGGACGGCCGCGTCCTCGCCAATGCCTCCGTGGCCGTCTCGCTGGTGGACGCGACCACCAGGAAGCTCGTCGTACCACCGCTCGTGGGACACACCGACATCGTGTGGGGGTTGGAGTTCTCCCCGGACGGGAGAAGGCTCGCCACGGCCAGTCACGACAGGACCGTGGGCCTGTGGAACACCGGCACCGGAAAGCTCGCCTTCCCGTTCCTCACCGGGCACCGGAACCTGGTCTGGGACGTTGCGTTCACGCCCGACGGCCGCCGCCTCGCCACCGCCGGCCATGACGGGACGGTGTGGCTGTGGGACACCCATACGGGCCAGCCCGCCCGTGCGCCGCTGCGCGGGCACGACGGTCCTGTCTACAGCGTGGCGTTCTCCCCCGACGGCCGGCATCTGGCCTCTTCCGGCCAGGACGGGATGGTCACGCTGTGGTCTGCGGAGACCTGGACCCCGGTCGCCCGCCTCACCGGGCACACCGACAGGGTCAACGAGTCGGCCTTCTCCCCCGACGGCACCTTCGTCGTCAGCGGCAGTGCCGACGGCACCGCCCGCCTGTGGAACGGGACGTCGGGCCACTCCGTCCCGCTCGGCGGACATCTGGACACCGTTGAGGGAGTCGCCTTCTCCCCGGACAGCCGCTACGTGGTCACCACGAGCCACGACGGGACGGTCAGGGTCTGGGACTCCCGCACCGGGGTACCGGTCGGCGCCCCCCTGACCGGCCACACCGACGCGGTCTTCCGCGCCGCCTTCTCCCCGGACGGCAGCCTCCTGGCCACCGCCGGCCGTGACGGCACCACGCGGCTGTGGGACTTCTCCTGACGGTGGCCCGAGCGGCCCGCACCTCGGGGCGCGTTCGGTTGCCGTGAGTGCACCGAGGAGGACCAGGCCCAGCCTGCCGAGCGGCTGGCGGTCGAGTTGTGCGGGGTGGAGCTGAGCCAGGACCGGCTGTCGGAGGTGAACAAGCTCCAGCGGGCGCTGGAGCTGCCGCCTCGTCGACCGGACGTGACGAAGGCCGTCGTGCACACGGAGCCCGAGGGCGGCCAGTACGACAAGATCACGGCAGGCCCGTACGGCACCTCGTTCGAGCTTCCCGACCCCGCGGGCTTCACCCTGCGGACCGACGGGGTGAAGGAGTTCGTCGACTGACGCGCGCCCCTCAGGGGGTCCGCCGGCCCGCCGGCCGGCCGATGAGCACGGTCGGTGCGCCGGTGACCCGGGTCAGGAAGACCGTCGCCGCATGAGGGCCCTGCGGCCGTACCTTGCGCCGGAGTTCCTCCGGCTCGACCGCGGAACCGCGCTTCTTCACCGTCAGCGTGCCGACCCCGCGCTCCCGGAGCAACGCCCTGAGCCGCTTCAGGTTGAACGGCAGCACGTCGGTGATCTCGTACGCGGTGGCGTACGGGGTGGGCAGCAGCTCGTCAGCGGTGACGTAGGCGATGGTCGCGTCGAGCAGCCCGCCGCCGACCTGCCGGGCCACCTCGGCGACCAGGTGGGCGCGGATCACGGCGCCGTCCGGCTCGTAGACGTAACGCCCGGGAGGTCGCACCTCGGGGTCGGGCGGGAGGTCGGACAGGGGCGCGCACAGGGACACGAGCGCCGCGTCGGAAGCCGGCTGCGCTCCGGTGGACTCGACGGGCTCGACGGTCCCATGGTGCGGAGGAGTTCCGATGCCCGCCGGCAGCAGGGTGGCGCGCCGCGCCGGTGGTGCGCCGGTGCCGAACCACAGCACCGCCTCCTTCACCTCACCACCCACCGACACCCACTCGGTCTCGACGTCCTCGGGAATCGCCTCGTACGGGATGCCGGGCGCGGTCTTCAGCGCCGCACACGAGGCGCGGCGGGCCGTCTCGACGGCCCAGGACAGCGGCGGCGAGTACGCCTCAGGGCGGAAGATCCGACCGGTGCCGGCGCGCCGGGCCGGGTCGGCGAAGACGGCGTCGTACGGCGCGGTGTCCACCTCGGTGACGTCCGCCTGGCGCACCTGGATGCGATCGGCCAGGCCCAGCGCCTCGGCGTTGGCGCGGGCCACCGCGCAGGTCAGCGGGGAGCGGTCGACGGCGAGCACGGTGAGCCCGGCGCGCGCCAGCGCGATCGCGTCGCCGCCGATGCCGCAGCCGAGGTCGGCGATGGACCGTGCGCCCAACCGTGCGAAACGCGCTGCCCGGTGCGCCGCCACCCCGGCGCGCGTCGCCTGCTCGACGCCGTCCGCGGTGAAGAACATGCGCCCGGCGTCCGCGGCACCGAACTTCACCACCGCCCGCTGCCGCAGCCGCGCCTGGGTGAGCGCGGCGGAGACCAGGTCCGCCGGGTGGGTGCGGCGCAGCCGGGTGGCGAGGGCCAGTTCCTCGCCGGCCCGTACCTCGCGCACCGCGTCCAGCAGGGCGTGGCCCTCGGGGGTGTGCAGCGCGGTGAGGGCGTCGACGGCCGCCCTCGCCCGGTCGTCGGCGTCGTCCCGGCCGTGGGCGTGGTCGTGCGCGTGGTGACGGCCGCGGGCGTCGAGGGCGTCGTTCTGGTCGTTCACCCGCCCATTGTGGGCCAGCGGGTGGTGCGGCCGGCCGCCGGCCGGCAGTGCGCGGCCCCTGGCCGGGCGGTACGCGGGCCTGCGGGGCGCGACCCGCGGTGCGTTGGCACTCCGCTTGACCGAGTGCTAATCGCAGTCATAGTCTCAGCATTGGCACTCCCCCTTGGAGAGTGCCAAATGACGCGACGGGCAGGTCCGGCACCCGCGACGACGGATCCACCTGGTCGCCACCTCAGACAGTCAACCCCGTGATCTCCGAAGGGGGAGGTCGGATCGTGACGACCGCCAGCACCAAGGTTGCCATCAAGCCGCTCGAGGACCGTGTTGTGGTCCAGCCGCTCGACGCCGAGCAGACCACGGCCTCGGGCCTGGTCATTCCGGACACCGCGAAGGAGAAGCCCCAGGAGGGCGTCGTCCTGGCCGTCGGCCCGGGCCGTTTCGAGAACGGCGAGCGCCTGCCGCTCGACGTCAAGGACGGCGATGTCGTGCTCTACAGCAAGTACGGCGGCACCGAAGTGAAGTACAACGGCGAGGACTACCTCGTTCTCTCGGCGCGCGACATCCTCGCGATCATCGAGAAGTAGTTCGACACCCGGGGCGACGGGCCCGGGTTCCCGCGTGAACCCATCCCCTCACCCGCATTTCGCTTGTGACTGCGCCCCTGGCCCCCCGCGACTGAAAGAAGCCGGGCGCCCGGGGCGCAGTCGGTTTCCCGCGATGGCGGCTGCTCCTGGCGGCGGCCGAGGTATCGCAACCGAGAGGACTGAAACGCTCCCATGGCGAAGATTCTGAAGTTTGACGAGGACGCCCGTCGTGCCCTCGAACGCGGCGTCAACAAGCTGGCCGACACGGTCAAGGTGACGATCGGCCCCAAGGGTCGCAACGTCGTCATCGACAAGAAGTTCGGCGCCCCCACCATCACCAACGACGGCGTCACCATCGCCCGTGAGGTGGAGGTCGACGACCCGTACGAGAACCTGGGCGCCCAGCTGGTCAAGGAGGTGGCGACCAAGACCAACGACATCGCGGGTGACGGCACCACCACCGCCACCGTGCTCGCGCAGGCCCTCGTCAAGGAAGGCCTGCGCAACGTGGCCGCGGGTGCCTCCCCGGCCGCGCTGAAGAAGGGCATCGACGCCGCCGTCAAGGCCGTCTCCGACGACCTGCTCGCCACGGCGCGCCCCATCGACGAGAAGTCCGACATCGCCGCGGTCGCCGCGCTGTCCGCGCAGGACCAGCAGGTCGGCGAGCTGATCGCCGAGGCGATGGACAAGGTCGGCAAGGACGGCGTCATCACCGTCGAGGAGTCCAACACCTTCGGCCTGGAGCTGGACTTCACCGAGGGCATGGCCTTCGACAAGGGCTACCTCTCGCACTACTTCGTGACCGACCAGGAGCGCATGGAGGCCGTCCTCGACGACCCCTACATCCTGATCCACCAGGGCAAGATCTCCTCCATCCAGGACATGCTGCCGCTGCTGGAGAAGGTCATCCAGGCCAGCAAGCCGCTGCTGATCATCGCCGAGGACGTCGAGGGCGAGGCCCTGTCCACCCTGGTCGTCAACAAGATCCGCGGCACCTTCAACGCCGTCGCGGTGAAGGCCCCCGGCTTCGGCGACCGCCGCAAGGCGATGCTCGGCGACATGGCCACCCTCACCGGCGGCACCGTCATCGCCGAAGAGGTCGGCCTCAAGCTCGACCAGGTCGGCCTGGACGTGCTCGGCACCGCCCGCCGCGTCACGGTCACCAAGGACGACACCACCATCGTCGACGGCGGCGGCAAGAGCGCCGACGTCGAGGGCCGGATCGCCCAGATCAAGGCCGAGATCGAGGCCACGGACTCCGACTGGGACCGCGAGAAGCTCCAGGAGCGCCTCGCGAAGCTGGCCGGCGGCGTGTGCGTGATCAAGGTCGGCGCCGCCACCGAGGTGGAGCTGAAGGAGAAGAAGCACCGTCTGGAGGACGCCATCTCCGCGACCCGCGCCGCGGTCGAGGAGGGCATCGTCTCCGGTGGTGGCTCCGCCCTGGTCCACGCGGCCAAGGTGCTGGAAGGCAGCCTCGGCAAGGAGGGCGACGAGGCCACCGGTGTCGCCGTCGTCCGCCGCGCCGCCGTGGAGCCGCTCCGCTGGATCGCCGAGAACGCCGGCCTGGAGGGCTACGTCATCGCCTCCAAGGTCGCCGACCTCGGCAAGGGCGAGGGCTACAACGCCGCGACCGGTGAGTACGGCGACCTGATCAAGCAGGGCGTCATCGACCCCGTCAAGGTCACCCGCTCCGCGCTGGAGAACGCCGCGTCCATCGCTTCGCTGCTGCTCACGACCGAGACCCTGGTCGTCGAGAAGCCCAGCGAGGAGGACGAGTCGGCGGCCGGCGGCCACGGTCACGGCCACGCCCACTGACCCGCACCCGCACGCAACTCGCCGAAGGCCCGGCGCCCACTCGGGCGCCGGGCCTTCCGGTCGTCCCGGACCCTCTCGGGGCGGCGCGCCAAAGGGGCGCGGGTCTGTGTCGATGTGCGGCTCCGCCGCGTGCGCGCGCCTGAGCCTGAAGGGGCGCGGGTCTGTGTCGATGTGCGGCTCCGCCGCGTGGGCGCGCTTGAGCCTGAAGGGGCGCGGGTCTGTGTCGATGTGCGGCTCCGCCGCGTGGGCGCGCTTGAGCCTGAAGGGGCGCGGGTCTGTGTCGATGTGCGGCTCCGCCGCGTGCGCGCGCCTGAGCCTGAAGGGGCGCGGGGAACTGCGCGATCAGCCACGACGAGCCTGCGGGTCGTCACCGGCCTGAAGGGGCCGTTTCCGTCGTGAGCGGGCCACCGGCCGGTGGCGGGTTGCTCGCGCGGCCCCGCGCCCCTACCTACCGGCTGGCCGGGGTGGCCCGGACGCGGGGGATCCCCCGTACCCCTCACGGAGGCCTACCGCGGCCCGTACTTCCGTCCCGTCCGCGACGAGATCGCGCCGACCAGGGTGCGCGGGGTCAGCTTCGCCAGGCCCAGCAGGGCCTTGTAGCGCACGTCGGGGATCGACACCGTCCGGCCGCGGGAGAGGTCGGCGAGCGCGGCGGTGACCAGCCGGTCGGCGTCCAGCCACATCCAGCGGGGGATGTTGTCCGTGGTCATGCCGGCCCGCTCGTGGAACTCCGTGCGGACGAAGCCGGGGCACAGCGCCATCAGCCTGACGCCCGAGCCCGCCAGGTCCTTCGCCGCGCCTTCGGTGAACTGCACGACCCACGCCTTCGAGGCCCCGTACGTGCCGCGCGGCACGAAGGCGCCCGCCGAGGCGACATTGACGACGGTGCCGCGGTGCCGCTCGCGCATCGGTGCGACGACCGCCGACGTCAGGCGCAGCACCGCCTCGCAGTGCACCTTGAGCATCCGCAGCTCGTCGGCCATCGGCACGTCGAGGTAGCGGCCCTTGTTGCCGAACCCGGCGTTGTTCACCAGCACGTCGACCGGGCTCGCGGGCTGTGCCAGCCGGTCGGCCACCGCTTCGATGCCGTCGTCGGTCGCGAGGTCCGCGGTCAGCACCTGGGCCTCGATGGCATGCGTGTCGTGCAACTCGGTGGCCTGCTCGTGCAGCCGCTCCGTGTCGCGTGCGACGAGGACCAGATTGTGGCCGTCCGCAGCCAGGCGGCGCGCGAACGCCGCACCGATGCCCGAGGTGGATCCGGTGATCAGAGCCGTGGTCATGGGCCAAGCGTAGTGACCGGGTAGCCACGCGTGGCCGCCCGGCCCCGTGGTCACGCGTCCTGTGACCCTCGCGCCGCATACGCCCGCGCCCGCTTGAGCGCTGACGGGTTCAGCGCGTCGGCGGCGGCCAGCAACCGGGGCAGCAACTCGCGCTCCAGGGTCACCGCGCGGAACTGGAAGGCGACCGTCACCTCGTGGTCCGGACGGTGCACGATCTCGACGGGATCGCCCGCGCGGATCTCGCCCGGCTCCACCACGCGCAGGTACGCACCCGGCGCCGCCCGCGTCGTGAACCGCTTGATCCAGTCCTCCGTCCACCCGTCGGGCACCCGGGCCGCCATCTCCCCGGCGAAGGTGCGGCACGGGATGCGGCCGCTGGTCACCTCGACGATCAGGTCGGCACCGACGCGCCAGCGCTCACCGATCTTCGCGCCGCCCACGTCGACGCCCTGGGTGGTCAGGTTCTCGCCGAACATGCCGTTGCTCAGCGGTGCCCCCAGCTCACGCTGCCAGTCGTCCAGGTCCTCCCGGGCGAAGGCGTACACCGCCTGGTCGTTCCCGCCGTGGTGGGCCAGCGAGCACACCGCGTCGCCCGCCATGCCACTGCCCCCGACGCCCTTGGGTCCGGGCGCCGTGACCTGCACCGGTCCCTGAATCGGCCGCTTGTCGATACCGGTCACGCCGATCTTCGGGTCGGTGTAGGGGACCGCCTTGGGTCGGCCCACGTTGACCGAGAGAAGCTTCATGTCCGTACCGTAGACGGGCACGGCCTCCGGCTTCCACGGACTTCTTCGGCAGCGGGCGCCTCGGTGCGGCAGAGGAACCGGGGTGGGACGGGGAGAACACCTCGGTCGCACAAGGTGGTTGCAGAAACGTTCCTTCAATGGCGCCGTACGCCGTTCCCGTCCCAGACGTCGTCCGCGTCGGCGACGTCGTGGGGCATTCCCGAAGGAGACCCGGGCTGCCTCTCGGGCGCCACCTCGTGGGTCGCTCCCGCGGGTGACCCGGACAGCGCGTCGGGCAGTGGATCGGACAGCGGATCGGACAGCCGGTCGGACGCCGACTCGGACGACATCCCGGACGGACCCGTGGGGGCGGCCGCCGACCTGGTGGGCTCGTCATGGCCATGGGACGCCTCGTGTGCCCCGTGCACTCCATGCGCCCCGTGCGCCCCATGCGCCCCGTTCGTCGGGGTCTCCGCGTCGTGCACCACCCTGGCCGCCGTCCCGCCCGGGGCGGTGGTCACCAGGCGGGTGCGGGCGCGGCCCATCAGCTCTTCGCGCTCGTCCTCGGTCAGCCCGCCCCACACCCCGTACGGCTCGCGCACGGCCAGGGCGTGGGCGGCGCACTCGGCGCGGACCGGGCACCGCATGCAGACTTCCTTGGCCGAGTTCTCGCGCGCGCTGCGCGCCGCCCCGCGCTCGCCCTCCGGGTGGAAGAAGAGCGAGCTGTCGACCCCCCGGCAGGCCGCGAGCAGCTGCCAGTCCCACAGGTCTGCGTTGGGTCCGGGAAGGCGGGAGAAGTCTGCCATTGCATAACCCCTTGTGGTGCCTCGAAGCCGTGCTGCGCGTTGGAACGGGTGTCCCGGGGCGCGGGAAGGTGCCCGCGGGTAGATTTATGTATCTATACCGTCAAAGGAGATGAAAATATGATTCTTTGCAAATCTAGCCTCAGACACCAGTGAGAGGCAGGAAAACCAGCTGAACGGGTCATGACTCTTCGTGAAGGAACTGGTAGGGAACCGGCAGGGCCCAGTGAAAGATGCGGCCCCCGATCGGCTCGCCGAGCAGGCGCGATGCAGCCCCCTTCGCCGTGTCGGACCCCTCACGTAGAGTGCCGAAAGGAGCTCTCCGACCCGTAACTCTTTCGAGTGACCGTCGTTGAGAGTGCGGAAGTGGTTGAGGGAAAGCAGGGCTTCGGGCACGCGTCCGAGGGCTCAACCGCAGAGGTGACGATTCGTACCAGCTGGAGGCTCAAGGTGACGCGCAGCAGCTGTGAGAGCTACGGAGATCAGCCATGACATCCGTCCTCGTCTGTGACGACTCCCCGCTCGCCCGAGAGGCGCTGCGCCGTGCCGTGGCGACCGTGCCCGGCGTCGAGCGCGTGACGACGGCGGCCAACGGCGAGGAAGTCCTCCGCCGCTGGGGCGCCGACCGATCCGATCTGATTCTGATGGACGTGCGCATGCCGGGCCTCGGCGGCGTGGAGACCGTCCGCCGGCTGCTCTCGGCCGACCCCGGTGCGCGCATCATCATGCTCACCGTCGCCGAGGACCTGGACGGGGTGGCACTCGCGGTCGCCGCCGGTGCACGCGGCTACCTCCACAAGGACGCCTCGCGCGCCGAGCTGCGGGCCACCGTGACCCAGGCGCTCGCCGACCCCACCTGGCGGCTCGCCCCGCGCCGGCTGCGTTCCGCCGAAATGGGTGCGGCACCGACCCTCACCGCGCGTGAGATCCAGGTCCTGGAAGGCATGAGCCACGGCAGGTCCAACGCGGAGATCGGCCGGGAGCTCTTCCTCTCCGAGGACACCGTGAAAACGCACGCCAGACGCCTGTTCAAGAAGCTCGGCGCCTCCGACCGGGCGCACGCGGTCGCGCTCGGCTTCCGCTGGGGCCTGGTCCGCTGAGAGCGGCGAAGCTTCGGACGTGGCGTCCCCCGTCCGCCTTCTGGTGGACGGGGCGACGGACGCCCGGTGCTCGTTTCGCGGCCGATGCCGCATCCTTGAAGGGTGGAGTTCCTCAGGGACGAGCCAGCCGAGCGGAACGAGCGTGAGGGGAGAGCGCAGGGAATGAGTGCCGGCGCACCTACTCATAACGCTTCAGTGCACAACTACGGACGCGGTGCCGCGGAGCAAACGGCGCCAAGGCACCATGGTCTGATGCGTGACGACGGGACGACGATGATCGGTGCGCTCGTCCACCGCGCCGCGGGTGGCGACGAACAGGCCACCCACGACCTCCTAGCCCATGTCCACCCCCTCGCACTGCGCTACTGCCGGACCAGACTGTCCCGGTTGCCAGGGGATGCGCGGCACTTCGTGGAGGACCTGGCGCAGGAGGTGTGCGTGGCGGTGCTGCTCGCGCTGCCTCGCTACCGCGACACCGGCCGCCCCTTCGAGGCGTTCGTGTTCGCCATCGCCGCGCACAAGGTCGCCGACCTCCAACGTGCCGCCATGCGGCACCCCGGATCCACCGCCGTGCCCTCCGACGAGATGCCCGAGTGGCCCGACGACTCGCTCGGCCCCGAGGAGCGCGCCCTGCTCAGCAGCGATGCCGAGCGGGCCAAGGAACTCCTCGCCAACCTCCCGGACACCCAGCGCGAGCTGTTGCTGCTGCGCATCGCCGTCGGTCTCACGGCCGAGGAGACCGGCCGGCTGCTGGGCATGTCCCCGGGTGCCGTCCGGGTCGCGCAGCACCGTGCCCTCAGCCGGCTGCGTGCGCTCGCCGAGCAGTAGCCCCCGCCGTTCCGACGGCGCGTGATGCAGATCTCCGTCCGCCCGGCCGGACGATCTTCGGAGTGGAATGAGACGGTCCCCCAGCCCGTTAGCATGGACATCCGCACCGATCAAGGCCATTGGGGAAGGTGTCATGACGTCCGACATCGACGGAGTGCCCGATAAGTTCGCGACACTCGGGCTGACCTACGACGATGTACTGCTGCTGCCGGGCGCCTCGGACATGGCGCCGGACCAGATCGACACCGCATCGCGCATCTCGAGAAACGTCCGGGTGAACATCCCGCTGCTCTCCGCAGCGATGGACAAGGTCACCGAGGCCCGGATGGCGATCGCCATGGCCCGGCAGGGCGGCGTGGGCGTGCTGCACCGCAATCTGTCCATCGCCGACCAGGCCAACCAGGTCGACCTGGTCAAGCGGTCCGAGGCCGGCATGGTGACCGACCCGATCACCGTGCACCCGGACGCCACGCTCGCCGAGGCCGACGCGATCTGTGGCAAGTTCCGCATCAGCGGGGTACCGGTCGTCGACGGCAACGACAAACTGCTCGGCATCGTCACCAACCGCGACATGGCCTTCGAGACCGACCGCACGCGTCAGGTGCGCGAGGTCATGACGCCGATGCCGCTGGTCACCGGCAAGGTCGGGATCTCCGGCGTGGACGCGATGGCGCTGCTGCGCCGCCACAAGATCGAGAAGCTGCCGCTGGTCGACGACCACGGCGTGCTCAAGGGCCTGATCACCGTCAAGGACTTCGTGAAGGCCGAGCAGTACCCGAACGCCGCCAAGGACGCCGAGGGCCGCCTCATCGTCGGCGGCGCCGTCGGTGTCGCGGGTGATGCCTTCGAGCGTGCCCAGGCGCTGATCGAGGCGGGCGTCGACTTCATCGTGGTCGACACCGCCCACGGCCACTCGAAACTCGTCGGCGACATGGTCGCCAAGATCAAGTCGAACGCGTCCGTCGACGTCATCGGGGGCAACATCGCCACCCGGGACGGCGCCCAGGCGCTCATCGACGCCGGTGCCGACGGTGTCAAGGTCGGTGTCGGGCCCGGCTCGATCTGTACCACGCGGGTCGTCGCCGGTATCGGCGTACCGCAGGTGACGGCCATCTACGAGGCGGCCCGCGCCGCCCGTGCGGCCGGTGTTCCGGTGATCGGCGACGGTGGCCTCCAGTACTCCGGCGACATCGCCAAGGCGCTGGTCGCGGGCGCGGACACGGTCATGCTCGGCTCGCTGCTCGCCGGCTGCGAGGAGTCGCCCGGAGAGCTGCTGTTCATCAACGGCAAGCAGTTCAAGTCGTACCGCGGGATGGGCTCCCTCGGTGCCATGCAGACCCGCGGCGACAGCAAGTCGTTCTCCAAGGACCGCTACTTCCAGGAGGGCGTCGCCTCCGACGACAAGCTGGTGCCCGAGGGCATCGAGGGCCAGGTGCCCTACCGCGGTCCGCTCTCCGCCGTCGTCCACCAGCTGGTCGGCGGTCTGCGCCAGTCGATGTTCTACGTCGGCGGCCGTACCGTCCCCGAGTTGCAGGAGCGCGGCCGTTTCGTGCGGATCACCTCCGCGGGCCTCAAGGAGAGCCACCCGCACGACATCCAGATGACGGTCGAGGCACCGAACTACACGACCCGGGGCTGACCCCCGGGAACCCTGGACGCCCGGGTCATGCGGCCCGGGCGTCGTTGTGAGCGGGCGGACGCCGCCCCGGCCAGTGCGGTGCCGTGCAGACGGCGGGCGTCGGCAGCTCGCCCCCTTCGTCCCCGTCCGTGCCGTCGGGGATACTGGGGGCGCCGACACGCAAGAGGAGAGGCACTCACGTGACTGAGATCGAGATCGGGCGCGGCAAGCGCGGCCGTCGTGCGTACGCATTCGACGACATCGCGGTCGTCCCCAGCCGTCGTACGCGTGACCCGAAAGAGGTCTCGATCGCCTGGCAGATCGACGCCTACCGCTTCGAGCTGCCGTTCCTGGCCGCCCCCATGGACTCCGTCGTCTCCCCGCAGACCGCGATCCGCATCGGCGAGCTGGGCGGCCTCGGGGTGCTGAACCTGGAAGGCCTGTGGACGCGCTACGAGGACCCGCGGCCGCTGCTCGACGAGATCGCCGAGCTGCCCGGTGAGCGCGCCACCAGCCGCCTCCAGGAGATCTACGCGGCGCCCATCAAGGAAGAGCTGATCGGGCAGCGCATCAAGGAGGTGCGCGACTCCGGTGTGACCACGGCGGCGGCGCTCTCCCCGCAGCGCACGGCGCAGTTCTCCAAGGCCGTGGTGGACGCGGGCGTCGACATCTTCGTGATCCGCGGCACCACCGTCTCCGCCGAGCACGTCTCCGGGGCCGCCGAGCCGCTGAACCTGAAGCAGTTCATCTACGAGCTCGACGTGCCCGTCATCGTCGGCGGCTGCGCCACGTACACCGCAGCGCTGCACCTGATGCGCACCGGCGCCGCGGGCGTGCTGGTCGGCTTCGGCGGCGGCGCCGCGCACACCACCCGTAACGTCCTGGGCATCCAGGTCCCCATGGCCACCGCGGTCGCCGATGTGGCGGCCGCCCGGCGGGACTACCTGGACGAGTCCGGCGGTCGGTATGCGCACGTCATCGCGGACGGCGGCGTCGGCTGGTCCGGTGACCTCCCCAAGGCGATCGCCTGCGGGGCGGACGCGGTGATGATGGGCTCCCCGCTGGCCCGTGCCACGGACGCGCCCGGAAAGGGCCACCACTGGGGCATGGAGGCGGTGCACGAGGAGGTGCCGCGCGGCCAGAAGGTCGACCTCGGCACCGTCGGCACCATCGAGGAGGTCCTCACCGGGCCCTCCCACACCCCCGACGGCTCCATGAACTTCTTCGGCGCGTTGCGTCGCGCCATGGCGACGACCGGGTACAGCGAGCTCAAGGAGTTCCAGCGGGTCGAGGTCACGGTGGCGGACTCCCAGCACAAGCGGTGACGCCCGCCCCCGCGGGGTTGTGTCCATCCACAATTGCGCCTTCGGCGCCCCCGCGCCCGTCGTCGTCACAGACGTTGCGCCGACCCCGCCGGAGTCGCTCCCCGGGTGTCCAGCAGCAGCTGGGCCTTCACGGACAGTCCATGCAGGTCATACGTGCGGTGGTGCTGGAGCAGCAGCGTCAGGTCGGCGCCGGCGGCCGCCTCGTAGGGGCCCTCGGCGCGGGGCACGGGCCGGCCGCGTACGGTCCAGGCGGGCACATAGGGATCGTGGTAGTGGACCGCGGCACCCAGCTCCATCAGGCGCAGGGCGATCTCCTCGGCGGGTGAGCCCTGGAGGTCCGCTAGGTCCGCCTTGTAGGTGACCCCGAGCAGCAGCACGACCGCGCCGCGCGCCGACTTGCCGTGTTCGTTGAGGAGCGTCGTGGCCCGCTGCACCACATACCGGGGCATGCGGTTGTTGACCTGCTGGGCCAGCTCCACCATGCGCAGGGTGCGCACCGTCTGCGGCGGCCCCGAGGCGCCGTGCGCGAGGCGCCCGGACAGGTCCTGGGGCACTGCGTGGCCGCCGACGCCCGGACCGGGCCGGAACGCCTGGAAGCCGAACGGCTTGGTCTCGGCGCAGCGGATCACGTCCCAGATGTCCACGCCCAGGTCGTGGCAGAGCACCGCCATCTCGTTGACCAGGGCGATGTTCACATGGCGGTAGTTGGTCTCCAGCAACTGCACGGTCTCCGCCTCGCGCGGGCCGCGCGCCCGCACCACCTTCTCCGTGAGCCTGCCGTAGAAGGCGGCGGCCGACTCCGTGCAGGCCGGGGTGAGGCCGCCGATGACCTTGGGCGTGGCCGGGTAGCCGACCGGGCGGTGGCCCGGGTCGGTGCGCACGGGGGAGTAGGCCAGGTGGAAGTCGCGGCCGGCGCGCAGCCCCGAGCCCGCTTCGAGCAACGGCAGCAGGAAGTCCTGCGTGGTGCCGGGCGGCACCGGCGACTCCAGGATCACGGTGGTGTGCGGGCGCAGCCGGGCGGCCAGCGCACGGGCGGCCTCGGCGACCGGCCCGAGGCCGGGGCCGCCGTCCGGGCCCGGCGGTGTGGGCACGCAGATCACCGCGGTGCGCACCCGGCCGAGCTGGGCCGGGTCGGCGCCGGGGCAGGGCCCGCCGGCCGCCATGCGGCGCAGGTCGGCCGTGGTGAGCCCACCGCAGCCGCCGGCGTCCTGCGCCGGTGCGGCGGGCCGTGCGGCGCCGGATTCGTGCGGCGCCCGGCCGGTGTCGTGCACCGCACGGGCAGCGTCCGTGTTGCGGCCGGATTCCTGGGTACTGCGGCCGGGGGCCGGAGGCGGCACGCGGTCGTAGCCGAGGGTGCGGATGCCGGCGGCCACGGCGGCTTGGGCGAGCGGCAGACCGAAGGGGCCGAGGCCGATCACGGCGAGATCTGCGGGCATGGTGTGCGGCGTCCTTCCCGATAGCCGGCGAGGGAGGATCACGCAAGTCCGGTGGACAGACTGGACCAGCGCAATGTCACACTAGGAGTAAATATGACCGTGATGCCGGATTGACTCGGCCGAAATTCGCCTGCGGTAGCCCGGAGTTATCCGCAGTCCTGCGGTGCATGTCCGGTATGGGAAATGTTCTTCCCGTCCGAAAGGGGTGGCGTGCGCGGCGTGATCCGTTGAGGGTGGTGGTGGGGGAGGGGCCGGCCCATGGTGGCTGAAGTCGAACAACGCGGTCAGACTCAGACGTGAGGGATGCACGTTCGACCGGGCACCCGGGCGAGGGGCCCGAGCCGGCGCTCGGGACCGGGCAGGGCGCACGCGCCCGCACGGCACCGGGCCGGCGAGCACCCCGAGGAGAGCGCAGGGCGTGAGAGCGCGAGAGGCGACGGGAGACAGCGTGAGGACAGCGACACTGGGACCGGCGGACCGCGCCGAGTCACTGGCGGCAATGGCCGAGCGGGAGCTTGACGTGCTGGTCGTGGGCGGCGGCGTGGTCGGCGCGGGCACGGCCCTTGACGCCGTGACCCGTGGCCTGTCCACCGGTCTCGTCGAGGCACGGGACTGGGCGTCGGGCACGTCGAGCCGGTCGAGCAAGCTCATACACGGCGGTCTGCGTTATCTGGAGATGCTGGACTTCGCCCTGGTCAGGGAGGCACTGAAGGAGCGTGGCCTGCTCCTGGAGCGGATCGCGCCGCATCTCGTCAAGCCGGTGCCGTTCCTGTACCCGCTCCAGCACCAGGGCTGGGAGCGGCTCTACGCGGGCTCGGGTGTGGCGTTGTACGACGTGATGTCGATGGCCAAGGGCCACGGCCGCGGCCTGCCCATGCACCGGCACCTCTCGCGGCGGCACGCACTGCGCGTGGCCCCCTGCCTGCGGAAGGACGCCCTGGTCGGCGCCCTCCAGTACTACGACGCCCAGATGGACGACGCGCGCTTCGTCGCCACCCTGATCCGCACCGCGGCCTCGTACGGCGCGCGGGTCGCCAACCGCACCCGGGTGATCGGCTTCCTCCGGGAGGGCGAGCGGGTCGTCGGCGCACGCGTGCGCGACCTGGAGGCCGACGGCGAGTACGAGATCCGCGCCAAGCAGGTCGTCAACGCCACCGGCGTGTGGACGGACGACACCCAGGCGCTGATCGGCGAGCGCGGCCAGTTCCACGTCCGGGCGTCCAAGGGCATCCACCTGGTCGTCCCGAAGGACCGGATCCACTCCACCACGGGCCTGATCCTGCGGACCGAGAAGAGCGTGCTCTTCGTCATCCCCTGGGGCCGGCACTGGATCGTCGGCACCACCGACACCGACTGGGACCTCGACAAGGCCCACCCGGCCGCGTCCAGCGCCGACATCGACTACCTCCTCGAGCACGTGAACTCCGTCCTCGCCGTCCCCCTGACCCGGGACGACGTCCAGGGCGTGTACGCCGGCCTGCGCCCCCTGCTCGCCGGGGAGTCGGAGGCCACCAGCAAGCTCTCGCGCGAGCACACCGTGGCCCACACCGCCCCCGGGCTCGTGGTGGTGGCGGGCGGCAAGTACACGACGTACCGCGTGATGGCCAAGGACGCCGTGGACGAGGCCGTGCACGGGCTCGACCAGCGCGTCGCGGACTGCGTCACCGAGGACGTCCCGCTGATCGGCGCCGAGGGCTACAAGGCGCTGTGGAACGCCCGCGCCCATCTCGCCGTCAAGACCGGCCTGCACGTCGTCCGCGTCGAACACCTGCTGAACCGCTACGGATCGCTCATAGAGGAAGTCCTCGACCTCATCGCCGCCGACCCCACCCTCGGCGCCCCGCTCACCGGCGCCGACGACTACCTGCGCGCCGAGGTCGTCTACGCCGCCTCGCACGAAGGGGCGCGCCACCTCGACGACGTCCTGACCCGCCGCACCCGCATCTCCATCGAGACCTTCGACCGCGGCACCCGGTGCGCCCGCGAGGCGGCCCAGCTCATGGCCCCCGTACTCGGCTGGGACGCGGACCGCACGGACCGGGAGGTGGAGCACTACGAGAAGCGGGTGGAGGCCGAGCGGGAATCCCAGCGGCAGCCGGATGACTTGACGGCGGATGCGGCGCGGCTCGGTGCGCCGGACATCGTCGCGGGTTAGCCCGCGGGCCCTTTCGTGACCCCGGCGGTCCGGGGTGCCCACGTGGGGTGCCCGGGCGGTCCGGGGGCCCACTTTCCGGGGCCGGGGCGGCTCGGGGTGCCCACCCAAGGGGCGCGGGGAACTGCGCGACCAGCCACGATGTGACCTTGCAGGTCGCCACCGGCCCAAAGGGGCAGTTTCTGTCGCATCCGGACCACCGGCCGGTGGGTGGTTGCTCGCGCCCACGCGGCGGAGCCGCATATCGACACAGTCCCGCGCCCCTTTTCGGGGGCGCCTTCGGCGCCCGAATAGCCGGCGGCAGGGGGAGTCGTAGGGCTCACCCCCTACAGAACTCACCCCTGAGCAGCGCCGACTCCGCCCGCCGCGTAGGCGCCTCGTCCGTGTTCAGGCGGTACGTCAGGACGTGCCGCCCGTCCCGCGTCGCGACGCTGCGCACGTAACTCCCCACGATGCGACCGTTGTGGCCCCACACGGTCACCCCGCAGGACAGCCGCTGGGGATACACCCCGAGGCCGTACAGCCCGTGGGTGGCCCGGGTGTCCAGCATCCGGGCGAGTTGGGCGGGCGGCAGCAGCCGGCCGTCGAGCAGTGCGGTGTAGAAGCGGTCGAGGTCGTCCAGGGTGGAGACCAACTCGCCCGCCGCTCCCGCGACCCGGGGATCGAGGTCGGTGACATCGCGGCCCCCGGCGGTGTGCGCCCGACCGTGCGGCGTGGGCAGGGTGGTACGGCCGCCGGGGAAGGACGTGCCGGTCAGGTGCAGCGGCTCGATGATGCGCCGGCGCGTCACCGTCGCGTACGGCTCGCCGGTGACCTGCTCGATCACCATGCCGAGCAGCACGTAGTCGGTGTTGGAGTAGGCGAAGGCGCCGCGCGGTGTCGGCGGATGGGAGAGTGCGAGACGCACCGCGTCGCCCGGGGGGAGGGGCACGGCGCCGCCGGTGTCCGCCGTGTAGTCGTACAGCCCGCTGGTGTGGTCGAGCAGCGCGTGCAGGGTCAGCGCCCGTCCGTCGTTGCCGTGCCCGCGCACCAGGCCCGGAAGATGGTCGTCGACGGTGTCGGACAGCGAAAGCCGGTGTTCAGCGGCGAGTTGCAGCACCACCGTGGCGAGGAAGGTCTTCGTGATGCTGCCCGCGCGGAAGTGGTCCGCACGCCGGATCGCCGGCCCGCTCCGTACGAACCGTGTACCGGTCTCGTCGCGGGTCAGCAGCGCAACGGTCTGGCCCTTGCCCTTGTCGGCGAGCAAGGGAAGAGTGGCGCCCGAAGCTTGGTCCCCGGTCACGGGCGCGCTGCCCGAGACCAGGCCGAGCAGGACCACGGTCAGCGAGAGCGCCGGCAGTGTCCGAAGTACGGGCATGAAGTCCTCCCTTGTCATCCCGCCGGGGCCCGGCCCATCATGCGGGACGGCAGCCCTCCCGGCGGACCCGGGGATCACCCCGTGAGGGGCATCCCTGGCGGTGGGGGACAATGGGGGCTTGAGTCGGGGCGGGTTGCAGAGGGGACACATGTCGGAGGCGGAGCAGGCGGAGGACAAGACCCGCCGGGACACGGGGGCACGTCTCCTCGCCGGTCGGTACCGGTTGGGCAAGGTGCTGGGCCGCGGCGGCATGGGCACGGTCTGGCGCGCGGCGGACGAGATGCTGGGCCGCACCGTCGCCATCAAGGAACTGCGTTTCCCCTCCAGCGACGAGGACGAGAAGCGTCGCCTCATCACGCGCACCCTGCGCGAGGCCAAGGCCATCGCCCGGATTCACGACCGCAGCGCGGTGACGGTGTTCGACGTCGTCGAGGAGGACGACCGCCCCTGGATCGTGATGGAGCTGATCGAGGGCAAGTCGCTCGCCGAGGTCATCCGCGAGGACGGCGTGCTGACCCCGCAGCGCGCCGCCGTGGTGGGCCTCGCCGTCCTCGACGTGCTGCGCGCTGCGCACCGCCAGGGCATCCTGCACCGCGATGTGAAGCCGTCCAACGTGCTCATGTCGGAGGACGGCCGGGTGGTGCTGACCGACTTCGGGATCGCCCAGGTCGAGGGTGACCCGTCCATCACCTCGACCGGCATGCTCGTCGGCGCCCCGTCGTACATCTCCCCGGAGCGCGCCCGCGGTCACCGCCCCGGCCCGGCCGCCGACCTGTGGTCGCTCGGTGGTCTGCTGTACGCCTGCGTGGAGGGCGTCCCGCCGTACGACAAGGGGTCCGCCATCGCGACCCTCACGGCCGTCATGACCGAACCGCTGGAGCGGCCCAAGAACGCGGGCCCGCTGGAGAAGGCCATCTGCGGTCTGCTCGCCAAGGACGCCGACGAGCGCCTCGACGACGCGGCGGCCCGCGCGCTGCTTCGTGCCGTCATCGACGGCGTGGAACTCCCGACGGTCGGGCCCGGCGACGACACGGCGACGACCTCGCTGGTCCTGCCGCCCACCAAGCGGCAGTCCGGCAAGCCGGAGGACAGCGCTCCGGCCACCGGCGCGGCCGCCGAAGCGCCCGCTGACGCGCCGTCCGACCCGGCCCCGGATGCGTCGAGCGGGGGCGCCGCGGACATCGGCGCGGACGCCGAGGCCGACACCGCGCCCGCCGCCGGACAGCAGCATGCCGGCGCCGCGAGCCCCTCCCACACCGCGGCGGCTGAGGGAGCGGTCGCGATGGGCGCCGCCGGTGCCGCGGCAGCGGTGGCGTCACGCCAGGATGCCGTCTCCGCACCGAACGACGCCGTCCCCGGGCGGGACCCGGTGTCCGGGCAGTATGGCGATGTCGACGTCGCCGATCGGAACGCCCCGTCCGATCCGGCTGCCGGGCAGCACGATCCCACCGCGGCACCCGATCCGAGCCCCGCCGGTGTCGCGGACGACCGCGGTGCCGGCGCGGGCGGCAGGGATGCGGTGCCGTCCACGGGGGCGGACGCCTCCGCGGCCTCGACGGGTGATGCCTCGGTACCGGCCGGCTCCGACGGAGTCCAGGCCCACGACAAGGCGGAGGACCGGCCCACGGATCGGGCGGACGAGGTGTCCGGGTCGCCGGAAGCGGCGTCGGGTGCTCCTTTCGACGCCCCGCCTGCCGACGCCGTTTCCGGCCGGGACGACGCCGTTTCCGGCGCGGCCCCGGCCGACCAGGCGAGCCCCGGTGATCCGGACCCGAACGCGTACCGGACGTTCGGAGCCCACGACGCGGTCGCGGACTACCAGGACGAGATGACCACCGTTCTCGGCGGAAACGGTCAGCCGCTGCCGGTCGACGCCGAGGCGTCCGGCCGTACGGCGGGCCCGGTGTCGTTCGACAAGCCGGCCCACGACACGGCAGCCCACGGCGCGGCGGCGCCCGCCGCGGACGGCTCCGAGACACCGGTGGCGGACACCTCGCTGCCGGGCTTCGGCCCGGCTCCCGACCCGTTCGGCACGCCCACCGACCCGTCGCAGGCCCATGGCTCGACCGGGACCGACGGCCCGGGTGGATCCGGTGACCCGTCCGCGGTCATGGCGTCGACGGGGACCTCTGGACCCGCCGGCCCGACGGCTCCCGGGGCCCTGCCGACCGTGCCGCACACCCACGCCCGGCCGTCCGGCAAGCGGCCGGCGACCCGCCGCGCCCTGATGATCACGGCCCTGGTGGTCGTGGTGGCCGTGCTCGGCACCGTGCTGGCGCTGAAGCTCACGAACGGCAGTGGCGACGACACCGCGCACGGCCAGGACACCGGAGGCACCAGCACGTCCGGCGGGGCCAGCGCGGGAGGCGACGGCGGCAAGGGCACCGACGGTGGCAAGGGCACCGACAACGACCAGGGCCAGCACCAGGACTCCGGCGGTTCCGACGGCCAGGCGTCCGGAGGCTCGGGGAAGGGCGGCAGCGGGGGCGGCTCCGGCGACACGGACCAGGGCGCCGCCGCGCGGACGTACAAGTCGACCAGCTTCTCGATAGGGCTGCCGGCGGGCTGGAAGGTGACCTCCACCGACGGCGCCGGAGTCCACTTCACCGGCCCCGACCAGCAGGAGTTGCTGATCGGCACGACGGCGTCCCCGGAGGCCAACCCGTTCCTCGACTGGAAGCAGCAGGAAGACAACATCCACCTGGACCAGTACCACCGCATCCGCATCGAGCCGGTCGGCTACCGCGACTGGCTCGCGGCCGACTGGGAGTTCACCTTCGTCAAGGACGGCACCAAGTTCCGCCGGATCGACCGCGGATTCGTCGTCAACTCCCACCTCGGGTACGCGATGATGTACACGGCCAAGGCCGACTCCTGGGGCTCGGACCTGCGCCACGACACCTGGAACACCTTCACCCGCACCTTCCAGCCCAAGTCTTGAGCGGCGCCCGGGGCCCGCAGTCCGGGGCCCCGGCCCCTGCCGTGCCCGTCCACGCTGATCGCCACGGGTGACCGATCGCCGGGTGAGCCGGGGGCGCCGCGCCGATCCAGTGCAACCGCCGCGCCACGCAGGCCGGTTCGGCGACGGACCGGGCAACGTGACGTATCGGCAGGTCAGGTGGGGTTCGTGAGGGCGCGGTGACGGCTGGTCCGATCTGTTATCCACATCTGCTCGATACGGTTGTGGTTCGGCACGTATCGTGAGTGGTTGTGGACCGTACGCATTCGACGGACTGCGCTCGGTTCCGGTGAGAACGGAAAGTGCCACGATCGGAAGGGGGCCGCGCCGTGGACGACTACGCGGGCCGGGTACTCGCCGACCGCTACCGCCTGCCGCTTCCCCCGTCCGACGAGTACGAACTCGCCCAGACCCGTGCATTCGACACCTACAGCGGACAGGAAGTCCTGGTCCGCCAGGTCCCGTTGCCCGAGGTCGTCGAGGCCGAAGTGCTGGACGCGGACGGCCTTCCGGAGGGTTTCACCGCCCGCGGTGGCCTGCCGGGGGCGCGGCGGCCCGGCAGCCGGGCCATGGCGGGTGCCGTCCGCACCTCGTCGGACCCGGCGGTACGGCGCGCGATCGAGGCCGCGCAGGCCGCCGCCCAGATCCCCGACCACCCCCGTCTCGACCAGGTCTTCGACGTGTTCGCCGAGGACGGCTCGCTGTGGATCGTCAGCGAAGTGGTCGCCGCGAGCCCGCTCGACGCCCTCCTCGCCGAGTCCCCCCTGTCGCCGTACCGCGCGGCGGAGATCGCCGCCGACGTGCTGACCGCCCTGCGCGCCCTGCACGCGCACGGCTGGGTGCACCGCAACATCACCACCCGCACCGTCCTGGTCTGCGACGACGGCCGGGTGCTGCTCACCGGCCTGGCGGCCGGCGCCGCCGAAGAGGCCCTGTGCGGGTACGACCCGACTCCGGACCCCGCCGCCCTCGCCCTCGCTCCCAGCGGCGAGCTGCCCCGGTCGCCCATGGGCGACACCGGCTCCTGGAGCCACGGCGGCGGCCCGGGCAGCGGGTTCGGCGACCGGGGAGACGGTCCTGGGGGCGGTTCGGGCGGCGGTTACCCGGATCGACCGGGCGTCTTCCCCGGTGACCCGGGGGGTTCAGGCGGTCCGGGCAGTCCGGGAGGTCCGGGCGACCCTTCGAGCGGTCCGGCGTACGGGACCACCGGTGGGCTGTCGCCCGCTGCCCGCCCGACCGGCCCCGCAGGCCCCCCGACCGGCCCCGCCGGACTCGACGCCGCGGGCCGCCCCGGCCCGTCGAGCCCCTACCCGGGGTCGAACGGCATGGATGCCCGAGCCGCCCGCGCCGGCGCCATCGCCGCCTACCGTGCCGGTGCCCGGGCCGCCGCCCGCAGCCAGGAGGAGCAGCGCGGCGAGGCCGGGCGCCGCGGCCTGCCGCCGGCCCAGGGCGACGCCGCGCCCGGTCTGCCCCCCGCCCAGGGTGACGAGCCGAGCGGGCCGCCCGGACAGATCGCCGACCCGTACGGAGTGCGCCCGGTCGGGCCCTGGCCGCCGCGCCGCGAGCCGGACCCGTCCGTCACGGGCCACCTCGGCCAGCGTCCCGGGGCCGGCACGGGCCTGCCCGTGCCCGGCGGTACCGACGGGGGCGAGCCCGCGGGCTGGGGCGCCGGCGGCGCGGTGCGCCGCGGGCCCGCCACGCCGCTCGCCGCCGAGCGTGCCCGGCAGGCCCGGATGGCCGTCGTCGGCCCCGTCACGGAGCGCTGGGCCCCCGAGCAGGCCGGGCCGGTGCACGAGAACTGGCAGCTGGCCCCGCCCATCGGCCCCGCCACCGACCTGTGGGCGCTGGGCGCGCTGCTGTTCCGGGCCGTGCAGGGCCATGCGCCCTATCCGGAGGAGAGCGCTCCGGAGCTGGTCGAGATGGTGTGCTCCGAGCCGCCCGCATTCGCCGAGGAATGCGGCCCGCTGCGTCCCGTGGTCGAGTCGCTGCTGCGTCAGGACCCTTCCGAGCGGCCCGACTTCGAGGAGCTGCGCGGCTGGCTGCGTTCCCTCGTGCGCTCCGCGCCCGAGCCGGAGGCCGGCTTCCATGTCGCCCCGGCCCCGCCGGCCGACGCCGAGCGGTTGCCGATCGTCCGCCGCCGCGGCGAGCTGATCCGCCGTCGCAAGGGGATAGTCGTCACCACCGGCGGCCGGCACAAGCGGGGTGGCAAGCCGGCGCCGCGGCGGCTCGGCCGCACCTTGCTCGCGCTGGTGTTCCTGGGCCTCGCGGCGGCCGTGGCGTACGCGATGCTGTTCATGCCGAAGGCCGGCACCGGCGACCAGCAGGCCGGGGGGAGCGGCGGCGCGAGCGCGGAGCCCGGCCGGTCCGCCGGCACCGGCACCCAGGGCGCCACGCCCGGTCAGGGCGGCAGCGGCGGCCAGAGCACCGGCTCCGACCAACCGCAGACCTCGCACACCGGGCTCCCCTCGGGCTACACCCTCCACAAGGACCCCGAAGGCTTCCAGATAGCCGTGGCCAACGGCTGGCACCGCCAGGCCAGGAACTCCCTGGGACAGGTCGTCTACAGCAAGGACGGCTTCCAGCTGATCGTCGTCCCCGGCCGTGACACCGCGAAGTCCGACGGCACCGACCCGATGGTGTACCAGCGCGAGAAGGAGCACGAGCTCCAGCCCTACCGCGACTCCAGCTGGGCCACCAGCGGAGGCATGCGCACCACCGAGGTCGGCGACCGTGTCATGGCGGAGGGCCAGTTCACCTGGCAGGGCTCCGGCGACGGCGAGGTCTACGCCCGCAACCTCGCCCTCCTCCTCGACGGCCGCTACCACATCGTCCAGATCAGGGGCCCGGAGTCGCAGCGCGACAAGGTGGACGCCCTGTACGAGCAGGCGTCGGCGACGTACCAGTACACGGGTTGAGCCGTACCCGTACCCGCCCGCCCCCGTACCCGCATCCGGTCGAGCAGCTGCATCGGTGCGCGGGCCGGGGCCGGCGGAGGGGCGGCGGAAACTGCGTCGACGGCGACGCAGGGTGCCGGGCATCGTAGACACCATGCGACAGGATGAGATCTGGGACGCCGAGGCCGCCCAGAGGTACGACACGCCCGGCACCGGCATGTTCGCACCCGACGTGCTCGATCCGGTGGTGGACCGCCTTGCGGAACTCGCCGACGGCGGACGGGCGCTGGAGTTCGCCGTCGGCACCGGCCGCGTGGCCGTTCCGCTCGCCCAGCGCGGCGTCCCGGTCGTCGGCATCGAGCTCTCGCAGCCGATGATCGACCAGCTGCGCACGAAGGCGGACGACGCGACGATCCCGGTCGTCGTCGGCGACATGGCGACCGCCACGGCGCCGGGGGCGGGATCCTTCCCGCTCGTCTACCTCGTCTTCAACACGATCTCGAACCTGCTCACGCAGGACGAGCAGGTCAGCTGCTTCCGCAACGCCGCCCGCCACCTCGCACCCGGCGGACGGTTCGTCATCGAGCTGTGGGTGCCCGAGCTACGGAAGCTGCCGGCCGATCAGCAGGCCACGGTCTGGCACTGCGAGCCGGGCTACATCGGTCTTGACACCTACGACCACCTGCACCAGCGGGTCGTCTCCCACCACTTCCGTTTCGGCGACGGCCATGCGGCGGAGCTCTTCCGCAGCCCGCACCGCTACATCTGGCCGGCCGAGCTGGACCTCATGGCCCAACTGGCCGGATTCGAGAAGGAGTCCCGGCACGCCGACTGGTCCGGAGCAGAGTTCACCGCCGACTCACGCTCCCACGTCTCCGTCTACCGAATGCCTCAGGACACCTGA
The DNA here is from genome assembly GCF_024435355.1 of Streptomyces odontomachi. GTDB lineage: Bacteria > Actinomycetota > Actinomycetes > Streptomycetales > Streptomycetaceae > Streptomyces > Streptomyces odontomachi. Next base: position 109,722 of record NZ_JAMJWG010000021.1, on the reverse strand, counting down.
TTCCCGGACAGTTGACCTTCTCGGTCCCCATGTCCCGTAAGGCCGTTTCAGGGCCGCACAAGGATGACAGGTCGCAGGCGTATCGTGCGTCACAGTGCGGTTTCCGTGCGGCCTGCCGTGTTCCCTGTCTGCGGCGGCCTCCCTAGGCTGGCCCTGTCAAGAACTTTGCGGGGGAACGTGAATCAGATGCAGAGCCTGCTCCTTGCGGGTCGCTACCGGCTCGGTGAGTCCATCGGTCGGGGTGGCATGGGGCGGGTGTGGCGTGCCCACGACGAGGTACTGCACCGGACCGTGGCGGTCAAGGAACTGACGGCCGCCCAGTACGCACAGGAAAGCGACCGCCGCGTCCTCCTGGCCCGCACCCAGACGGAGGCACGCGCCGCCGCCCGGATCAACCACCCCGCCGTCGTCACCATCCACGACGTCCTGGAACACGACGACCGGCCGTGGATCGTGATGGAACTGGTGGAGGGCTCCTCCCTCGCCGACGTCGTCAGGGACTCCGGCGCGCTCGACGCCGCGTATGCCGCGCGGGTCGGCCTCTGGGTGCTGCGCGCGCTGCGCGCCGCGCACGCCGCCGGTGTGCTGCACCGCGACGTCAAGCCGGCCAACGTCCTGCTCTCCGACGACGGCCGGGTCCTGCTCACGGACTTCGGCATCGCCTACATGGAGGGCGACACGACCCTCACGAAGACCGGCGAGATAGTCGGCTCGGTGGAGTACCTCGCGCCCGAGCGGGTGCACGGCGCCGACCCGACACCCGCCTGCGACCTGTGGGCGCTCGGCGCGACGCTCTACACGGCCGTCGAGGGCAGTTCCCCCTTCCGACGCGCGACCCCCCTGGCGACCATGCAGGCCGTGGTCGACGACGAGCCCCCCGTGCCGCCGAACGCGGGCCCCCTCGGCCCCGTCATAGCGGCACTGCTGGACAAGGATCCGGCCAGCCGGCCCCCCGCGGCGGCGACGGAAGCGATGCTCGCCGCCGCCGCGGAGGGCCGCTGGCCCGCCTCCGGTCAGCCGGACGACCAGCCCACCCGCGTCCACCAGTACCAGCCACCGTCATACGAGAGCACACCGCCCACCGGCTACCCGCCAGCGCCCCCGATACCGCAGGGCGCGGCACCCCCGATACCGCAGGGCGCAGCGCCCCCGATACCCCAGGGCGCAGCGCCCACGCACCCCGGCGGGGGCCACGCTCCGGGTCCGTACGACGCCTACGGGCCGTCCGGGACACCGGTGCCGGGGCTCGGCCACAACACCGCGGTACCGCAGGCCGGCGAGTACCGACCCGCCAAGAGCGGGCGGCGCGGCTGGACCGTGGTGGCGGCCACGGTCGCGGCGGTCGCGCTCGTCGGCGGTGGCACGTTCCTCGGACTGCACTACGCGAACGGCAGCAGCAGCAACGGCGCGCTCCCCCCGGACTCCACCCCCTCCACCTCGTCGTCCTCCTCGCCCTCGGCGCCGTCGACCTCGGCGAGCGGACAGCCGGGCGGCACGGTGCCGAACGGCTGGAAGCAGGTGGACGACCCGGCCGGGTTCAGCCTGGCGGTGCCGCACGGCTGGCAGCGCAAGCCCAGTGGCACCCAGATCGACTACACGCCCGACAACGGCAAGCACTTCGTGCGGATCAGCATCGACCGCGCGCCCGACTTCGGCAGCCCCTACGAGCACCAGCTGGACCTGGAGAAGCAGCTGGGCGCCCTGCCGGACTACCGGAAGGTGAGTCTGGCCGCCAACATCTTCCGGGACCGGACCGGCTCGCTGTGGGAGTTCACCTGGACTGCCAGGTCCAATCAGGACGACTTCCCCGGCCCGCGGCACGCCATCGAGCAGACCTACTACGACCGCGACGGCGTCGAGTACGCGATCTACGTGTCGTCCCCGGAAGCCGGCTGGACCAAGGCGCGCCAGCAGTTCGACGTGATGCTGCGCAGCTGGCAGCCGCCCGCGTCCTGACCACGCCGGGGGCGTGGCCCACCTCGGGGTGCGCACGGCGCGTACGGCATCCACGGCGCTGCCGCCACGCGCGGCGCCCACGACGCTCGCGCGGGCGATGGGCGATCTTCGGACAACCCCGTGCGACCTGGCCTTAAGGCCCCCCTTCGGGGCGGTGGCGCTGGGGCATCATGAGCTTATGGGGACCGACGGGACCGCGTGGGCCGAGGGGCCCGGACCGGACGGCAACGCCCGCGTTCTGGTGGGACGGTACCGTCTGGAGGGTCGACTCGGCAGAGGCGGCATGGGCGTCGTGTGGCGCGCCACCGACCGGCTGCTGGGCCGTCAGGTTGCCGTCAAGGAGCTCTCGGTGGACGAGGGCGACGCGCTGGACGCGGACGAGGCCGGCCAGCGGCGCGAGCGCACCCTGCGCGAGGCGCGCGCCCTGGCGCAACTCGGCCATCCGCACATCATCGGGGTGCACGACGTCATCGAGGCCGACGGTCGCCCGTACATCGTGATGGAGCTGGTCGACGGTCCCTCGCTGGCCGAGCTGATCTCCCGGACGGGGCCCGTCGACGCCCGCGAGGCGGCCCGGATCGGGATCGCCCTGCTGGGCGCGCTGCGCAAGGCGCATGACTCCGGCGTACTGCACCGGGATCTGAAACCGGCCAATGTGCTGCTGGAGACCGACACCGGTCGGGTGGTGCTCACGGACTTCGGGATCGCGCAGGTCACCGGCGCGGCGACGCTGACGGAGTCCGGCTCGTTCCTCGGCTCGCCCGAATACACCGCTCCGGAACGGATGTCGGGGTCGCGTACCGGGCCCGAGTCGGACCTGTGGTCGCTGGGCGCGTTGCTGTGCGCTGCGGTCAGTGGCATATCGCCGTTCCGCAGGGACTCGTTGAGCGCCGTGCTGCTCGCCGTCGTCTCCGACGAGATCCGGGTGCCGGCGCAGGCCGGGGAGCTGCTGCCGGTCATCCGCGGTCTGCTGGAGCGCGACCCGGACCGGCGGCTGGACGCCGCGGAGGCCGAGCGGATGCTGCGCGCGTACGCCGAGACCGGCCGGGTGCCGCCGCTGCCGCCGGGAGCAGGACCGCCCGCTGAGCGTGGCGCGGCACGCGCCCGACGGGCGCCGCTCGGCACCCGCCTGTCCCACCTGCCGCTTCCGCACCGCCTCAAGGGCCTGAGCGGCGGCACGGCCGGCGCGCCGACGGCCTCCTCACCCACGCCCCGTGTGCTCCGGCGCCCCCACCGTGCCGCCTGGCGCGGCACCCGAACCCGTCCGTCCGACCCGTCGCACGGGGGGCCGGGGGACACGGGGACAGGACGAGAGAAGGGGCGTCCGGCGGATGGCGAACGGCGCGGGGACTCCGGGACGGACGAGTTCCCGCAGCCGCCGGCAGTACGCGAGTCGCCACGCGTGTGGGAAGCGCCCGAGGACCAGCCACCCGCAGGGACCCAGGAGCCGCCGGGGGCGGCGGGGGCGGCGGGGGTGCCGGAACAACGTGAGCCCTCCGACCACACCTTCGCCGCACAGGAACGCCCGACCGCCGTCGCGCACCCCGCCGCACCGGAGCCCGCCCGGCGGCCACCGGCCACCGGCGGCCGGCACCTCCCACCGGCGGCCGGCCGGGAGCCCCGGTCCCCGGCCGCCCCGTGGTCACCGAACGCCATGGGCCCCTGGCCCCCCGCCGACGCGGAGCCCTGGTCGACGGGGAGCGCGGGGCAGCGGACGTCGCCGCAGGCCGGTGGGGGAAACGGCGCCGCGGAGGCCGGCGGGGTGCGGGGCTCCGCAGTACCTGCCGGCTCACCGCGCACGGCGGACGCCGACCGGTCGTCCCCCGGCCGGCGGCGCACCGCGCGCACCATGCTGGTGACGGCCGTGCTGGTGGTCGCGGTGACCGGAACCGGGGTGTCCGCGATCGCGTTGCTGGTGAACGGGGACGGCAACGGGCACCATGCGCCGAAGAGTTCGGCTCCGGCGAGCACCTCGGCGCCCCCGTCCCCGTCCCCGCCCCTGTCCCCTTCCCCGTCCGCGTCACGACCACCTTCCGCTTCCGTGTCGTCGTCTCCCTCCGCACCGCCGGCGGCCACCGGCTCCGTGCCGTCCTCACCCTCGGCACCTCGCTCGGGCTGATCCTCGTGACACCACCCGGTCGCCCGCTCACCCACCGCGCACTTTGTGCGGACGGCGACCACGCTTTGTCACGTTGTTGCATCTGCTGGCAAAGGGCGGTGGAAATCGCAAGGTCCGCGTCGCCAGGATGGGGTGTATGACGAACGATCGGGGAGGACATCCCAACGAGCCCACTAGTTACGGGCTCCGACCACCGCAGCCGCCGGCCGGCGGGCCGGTGCCCCAGCAGGGCGGCCCGTACGCGCCCGGGGCCGGCGCCTATGACCCGACGCAGGCCACGCAGGACGGCCGCGGCGGCGAGCAGGCGGCTGGTGGGCAGGGGAGTCCCGACCAGAGAGCCCAGGGCCAGGGGCACCCGGGCTACCCTCCCTCGGTCGCGTACGGTGCGCCCACCCAGGTCAGTGGCGCCCCGCAGGAGCAGCGGGTGATCGGCGGCCGTTACCAGCTCACCGCACGCCTCGGTCACGGCGGTATGGGCACGGTGTGGGTCGGGCGCGACCTCGTCGTGAAGCGCGAGGTGGCCATCAAGGAACCGCGGCTGCCGGACAACCTGACCCAGGCCGAGCGGCAGACCGCCTACCAGCGCATGGAACGCGAGGCGCAGGCCGCCGCCCGGATCGACCATCCGTCCGTGGTCACGATGCACGACGTCGTGGTGGAGGACGGCAAGCCGTGGGTCGTGATGGAGCTGGTGCGGGGCCAGTCGCTCGCCGACCGGCTCCAGGAGGGCACGCTCGACCCCCGGGAGGCCGCCCAGATCGGCCTGGCGGTGGCCGGCGCGCTCCAGGCCGCCCACGGCGCCGGTGTGCTGCACCGTGACGTCAAGCCCGACAACGTGCTGCTCGGCCAGGGCGGCCGGGTGGTGCTCACCGACTTCGGCATCGCCCAGGTCGAGGGGGAGCAACGGCTCACGGAGACCGGCGCGTTCGTCGGCTCGCCCGAGTTCATCTCCCCGGAGCGGGTGCTGGGCCAGCGGCCCGGTCCCGCGTCCGACCTGTGGTCGCTGGGCGTGGTGCTCTACGCGGCCGTGGAAGGCATGTCGCCGTTCCGCCGCTCGCACACCCCGGCCACGCTCCAGGCGGTGCTGTCCGCGGAGCCGCAGGCGCCGGCCCGTGCGGGTGGCCCGATGTCCATGCTGATCATGCAGTTGCTCCGCAAGGACCCGATGGCGCGCCCCTCGGCGGCGGAGGTCCGGCAGTCCCTGGAGTCCGTCGCGCATGTCGCGCTCCCGCCGACCCAGGTGTACCCGGGGGCGTCGGGCTCGGCGTCCGCCGGCGGCAACCGCTGGGTCCCGCCGGTGCTCCAGGGCAACCGCAAGGCGCAGTACGGGCTCGGGGCCGGCGTGATCGTCGTGGCGCTCGCGCTCGTCCTGCTGCTGCTCGACCCGTTCGGCGGCGGCGGGCTGCCGAAGAACTGGGAGACCAGGCCGGAGCCGGAGACCGTGGGGGCCACGATCGCGGTGCCCCACGGCTACCACCGCGACCCGAACGACGACAACAGCGGCGTCACTTTCTACGACCCGAGCGGTGTCTTCCACATCTACGTGGAGAAGGTCGACAACTCCCAGAAGGACCCCAGCACCGACGACATCATCAAGCCCGACGGCTGGGCCGCCTACTACCGCAAGGGCGGCGAGAACCAGACCGAGATGTCCAACGAGAAGGTCAGCAGCAAGAAGGTCGACTTCCACGGCACGACCGCGTACGACACCTCGGTCAACTACACGGATCCCACCGACACCGACGAGCCCCCGTTCCGGTACTTCTACCACCAGATCGTGATCCCCAAGGACGGCACCAAGGACAGCAAGGTGTACTGGCGGCTCCAGGTGAGCATGCCCGGGGAGGGCTGGGCGCACCCGGTCGGCGAGCAGCTGTACCAGGACGCCGTCGACAACCTGGAGATCGACGGTCTGTGACCCCGGACGTCCGATCCGCCGAGGTCGACCTGCGCAAGCCCCGGGACCGCGGCCCGGGGCTTCCGCGTGACTGAACCCTGCATTCCGCTTCCTCGGTCATCGTGACCGCCCTGATCACCGCCTTTGCTGCCAGCGATCACTGGCAGGGTGTGAGTGGATGGTGAACGTCGTTACCGACGGGTACCCAAACACCGCGCGCGGGCCTACCCTCACGGCCATGACGGACTCGAAGGCCCCCGCTTCCCCCCAGAACGCCCAGGACGGTCAGGACGCCCAGGACGCCGCGGCGGCTCCGGTCGCCGGTCCGGCGTCGGAGACGGCCGGCACGAATCCCCTCGCGCCGGTCCCCGCGGGTTCCCGCACCCCCGCCGACGTGGTCACGCCGGAGCTGATCGCGCAGCTCACCCGTGATGTCGTCGGCTCCGGCCACACGGTCTGCCACGCGCCGTTCACCGGCGACACGCTGGCCGACCTGCCCGAGTCGACGCCCAAGGACGTGGCGACCGCCTTCGAGCGGGCCCGCGCTGCCCAGCCCGCGTGGGCCGCGCTGCCGGTGCGGCAGCGCGCCGCCGTACTGCTGCGCTTCCACGATCTCGTCCTCCAGCGCCAGGCCGAGATCCTGGACCTCATCCAGGTGCAGACCGGCAAGGCCCGGCTGCACGCCCATGAGGAGGTGCAGGGCGTCCTCGTCACCGCCCGGCACTACGGCCGCAAGGCCGCCGCATATCTGCGGCCACGGCGCCGCACGGGCGCCGTACCGGTGCTCACCCGGGTGACGGAACTCCGGCATCCGCGGGGCGTGGTCGGCCAGATCGTGCCCTGGAACTATCCGTTCGAGCTGGCCGCCGACGATGCCCTGCCGGCCTTCGTCGCGGGCAACGCGCTGGTGATGAAGCCCGACACCGAGACCGCGCTGCCCGCGCTGTGGGCCCGTGACCTGCTCATCGAGGCCGGTCTGCCGCGCGAGGTCTTCCAGGTCGTCATCGGCGAAGGACCGGTGGTGGGCCCGGAGGTGGTGCGGCACGCGGACTACGTCTCCTTCACCGGTTCCACCCGCACCGGGCGCGAGGTCGCCCAGGGCGCCGCCGCCCGGCTGGTCGGTGCCTCGCTGGAACTCGGCGGCAAGAACCCCATGCTGGTGCTGGCGGACGCCGACGTCGAGAAGGCCGCCGCCGGAGCGGTGCGCGCCGCGTTCTCCTCCGCCGGCCAGCTGTGCATCTCCGTCGAACGGCTCTACGTCCACGAGTCCATCGCCGACGCGTTCCTGGCCCGCTTCACCGCCCGCACCAAGGCGCTGCGTCTGGGCAGCGGCCTCGCCTACGGCGCCGACATGGGCTCGCTGGCCGGCGCACGGCAGCTGGCGGCGGTCACCCGGCACGTCGACGAGGCCGTCGAGAAGGGCGCCCGGGTCCTCGCCGGCGGCGTGGCCCGCCCGGACATCGGCCCGTACTTCTACGAGCCGACCATCCTGGACGGTGTGGTGGACCCGATGGCGGTGTGCGGCGAGGAGACCTTCGGGCCCGTCGTCTCCGTCTACCGCTTCACCGACGAGGACGAGGCCATCGCGCTCGCCAACGCCACGCCGTACGGCCTCAACGCCTCGGTGTGGACGAAGGACGCCGCACGCGGACGCCGGGTCGCGGCCCGGCTGCGCACCGGTTCGGTCAACATCAACGAGGGGTACGCCGCCGCGTACGGCAGCGTCCAGTCGTCGATGGGCGGCATGAAGGACTCCGGCCTCGGCCGCCGGCACGGCGGGGAGGGCATCCACAAGTACACCGAGGCCCAGACCGTCGCCCACCAGCGGCTGCTGCCGATGGCTCCGTCCTTCGGCATGGACGACGCCGCGTACGCCGCGTTCATGAGCCGCAGCCTGCGCGTCATGAAGGCCCTGGGCCTGCGCTGACCGGTCCGGACACTCCTCACGCACGTACGTCACCGGAGGTACCGATGCCCCAGGACGAGCCCGCCCAGAGGGACATGGCGGCGCACGACGACCCACCCGCCGCCGGAGGCGACCACGACCACGACGTGGACTACGACGTCGTCGTCATCGGCTCCGGCTTCGGCGGCGCCGTCTCCGCCCTGCGACTGGCCGAGAAGGGCTACCGGGTCGCCGTGCTGGAAGCCGGCCGCCGCTACACGCCCGAGACGCTGCCCAGGAACTCCTGGGACCTGCGCCGCTACCTGTGGGCACCGAAGCTCGGCCTCTACGGCATCCAGCGCATCCACCTGATGTCCAACGTCATGATCCTGGCGGGCGCCGGGGTGGGCGGCGGCTCGCTCAACTACGCCAACACCCTCTACGTGCCGCCGAAGACGTTCTTCGAGGACCTCCAGTGGGGGCACATCACCGACTGGCAGGACGAGCTGAAGCCGTACTACGAGCAGGCCCAGCGCATGCTCGGCGCCCGGCTCTCCCCCCACATGACACCCTCCGACGTGTACCTCAAGGCCGCCGCCGACCGGATGGGCTGCGGCGACACGTTCCACCTGGCGCCCGTCGGGGTCTTCTACGGCGACGGCGAGGACGCCGGGGGGGCACGGGCCGAGCCCGGCACCGAGGTGCCCGACCCGTTCTTCGGCGGCAAGGGGCCGGCCCGCCGGGCCTGCACGGAGTGCGGCGAGTGCATGACGGGCTGCCGGCACGGCGCGAAGAACACCCTCAACGAGAACTACCTCCACCTGGCCGAGCAGGCCGGCGCCGTCATCAAGCCCATGACGACCGTCGTCGAGCTGGCCGAACACCCAGAGGGCGGCTACGCCGTCACCACCGTGCCCACCGACAAGCGGCGCCGCGGCCGGCGGACCGTGCTGCGTGCCGCACGCGTGGTGGTCGCGGCCGGCACGTACGGCACCCAGACGCTCCTGCACACGATGCGCGACGCCGGCCGGCTGCCGCGCCTGTCAGCCCGGCTCGGAGAGCTCACCCGCACCAACTCCGAGGCGCTCACGGGCGCGTTCACCTTCCCGCGCGCCTTCCGCAGGAAGCAGGGCGCGGACGCGGAGCTGGACTTCACCAAGGGGGTGGCGATCACCTCCTCGATCCATCCGAACCCCAGCACCCACATCGAGCCGGTCCGGTACGGCAAGGGCTCGAACCTGATGGCCCTGATCTGCGTCCCCCGCAGCCACAACCGGCGGACCCTGCTGGGCCGGGCGCTCTCCGCCGTCTTCACCGGCTATCTGCGCCACCCGATGGCCGTGCTGCGGATCGTGGCCGGCAACCGGTGGTCGGAGCGGACCATCATCGCCCTGGTCATGCAGAACCGCGACAACTCCCTCACCACCCGACGCAAGAAGCGGAGCCCCGGCAAGGGCCTGCTCACCGCCGAGCAGGGACACGGCGAGCCGAACCCGGCACACGTCCCCGAGGGCACGCAGGCAGCGGTGGAGGTCGCCCAGGAGATCGGCGGCGTGCCCGGCTCCAACATCGGCGAGGTGATGGGCACCCCGCTCACCGCGCACTTCCTGGGCGGCTGCCCGATCGGCGACTCGGCGGACACGGGCGTCATCGACCCGTACCACCGTCTGTACGGGCACCCGGGCATCTCGGTCGTGGACGGCTCGGCGGTCTCCGCGAACCTGGGGGTCAACCCGTCCCTGACGATCACCGCGCAGGCCGAGCGGGCGATGTCGTACTGGCCGAACAGGGGCGAGGACGACCAGCGCCCGGCCCAGAGCGAGCCCTACCGGCGACTTGCCGCGGTGGCCCCGAAGTCCCCCGCGGTCCCTGCCGATGCGTTCGGCGCGCTGAAACTGCCGTTCCTGGGGATGCCCACGGTGCCGTCGAAGGGTTCGAAGGGTTCGGAGGCTGCAAAGCCGCCGGAGCGTTCGGAGGGGTCCAAGGGCTCGAAGGCCGCGGCGGCTTCGACGCGAGGGGCTTCCGGCGTGGAGTGATCTGCCCGCGGGGCGCGTCGCTGCGGCGGCGCGCCGTGCGGCCGCCCGCCCAACTCATGCAGTTGCCTGACTGAACTCATACGAAGGGACCTGCGCCCCCCTCCTAGCGCAGGTCCCCTCGTTCGCCGCTGAGCGGCGCTCGTCTCAGGCGGTGTCTGAATTGCCTGAGATGTCTTCGGGGTCTTGCGGCTTCGGCGAGCCGTCGGGGCGCGGGGCGGTGTCGCCGTCGGCCGTGGCCGTCGCGTCGCTTGCTTCCGTTGCCTTTGTTGCCTTCGTCGCTTCGGTCGCTGCGGTTGCTTCGGTTGCTTCGGTTGCTTCGGCCGAGTCTGACGTGGCTGTGGTGTCGGCCGGATCGGCGGGGTCGGCCGGATCCGTGGTGCCCGGCGGGGTGGTCGTGGCTGTCTCGTCCGTGGTGGAGCTCTCCGCGCCGGTGGTGTCGCCCTGGTCCGCGGCGTCCTCGGTGGCGGCTGGGTCTTCCGTGTCGCCCATGGGCTCCGCGACATCGGCGTCCTGGGCGTGCGCGAGAGCGATCGCGCGCCGGCGGGAGGCGAAGACGAGCAGCGCACCGAGGAGCACGGCGCAGGCGCCGATGACCCCCATGATGGGCACCGCTTCGGATGTGCCGGTGTCCGCCATGGCGCCGGTGACGGGGACGATCTGGGTGGCGCCCTGGGGGTGGGTGCCGTTGCCGTGGCCGTCCATGGGCTTCTCGCCGGTGGGCCGGGCGTCGTCCACGTTGCCCAGGTGGCTGCCGGCCTTGAGGACGGTGAAGTCGTAGGTGTCGCCGTTGATGTTGCAACTCGAGCCGTGGCCCGCGTAGACGGCGGTGCTGAGCGCGAAGGCGGCGCCGGCCGGGGCGCGGGTGGCGACCCGTACCCGCAGGAGGAGGTCGACCCGGTGGCCGGTGGCCAGGCTGGGGATGCGGGCGACGAAGGTGCCGGTGTAGGGGTGCCGGCCGGTGCCGTCCTGGTAGGAGTCCTGGAAGGCGTCGGTCCAGCGTCCGGTGGCGGGGTCGTGGAACTGTAGCTGCGCCAGGCTGCTTTGCAGGGACGCCTGCTCGTTCACGCCGGTCGTGTACTCGGTGAAGCTCTGTACGTAGAGGTTCCGCAGGGGTGCGCCGGAGTGGTTCGTCACGGCGAAGGTGAAGGGGTGCCAGCCGGAGCCGGCGACTATCTTGCTCGGGAGTCCCGACACGTCCACGGAGAGCCGGTCGTCGGGGACGAACTCCTTGCACTGGCTGGGGGACCAGCCGTCGCCGGGAAGGGGCGGCTTGCTGTTCTTGCCCTCGTCCTGGCCGCCGCTGCCGTCGCCCTCGCCCGTCCCGTCACCGGTGTCCTGAGGCTCGTCGGAGGTCGCGTCGTGATCGCGGTCGATGTCGAGGGTCGGGGAGGAGCCGGGCTTCGGGACGGTGCCGGAGGGCGGCTGCGTGGCTCCGGCGGGCGGCTCCGTGGATGCGCTCCCACTGGGCGTGGGCGAGCCGGTCGGTGTCGGGGTCTGCGGCGTGCTCGGATCGGTTGCCGTGGCGCTGGGGGTGGCGGTGCCGCTCGCGCTCAGCGGGGTTTCGTCGGACGCGGCCGGGGTGGGGGTGGCGCCGGCGGTCTGGTCGGTGCCGCCGGCCGCGGTGTCCGTGCCGCCTGAGGCGGTGCTCGCGAACGCCGTGGGGGCCGATACGGACAGCAGCGTGAGCGGGACCGGCGCGGCCAGCGCGGCGACCGTGGCCGTGGCGGCGATGGCTCGGCGAAGCTTCATAGGACCTCGGAGTTGTCCGGCGCGCTCCGGTCGCTCAGCACGCGGGTGGGGGGTAGGTATACGCCGTAGGTGAGGACGGGCGTTGATTATGCATGGATGACCTGCGGTTACTGGGAAGGGTTGCCCATGAACTTCCGTTCTTCCTATGTGATATGCGTCACCATAACCCGTACAGTCTCTGTTTCGACATGGCTTGAAAACAGCTATGGGCAAGTCGCCGGCGGAGAAGCCGTCATGGGCCGGCCGCGGAGGGCGGCGCGCGGCGAAGGCCGGTTCCGGAGCATTCCGGTCGATGCCGGATGGGCTCGGAGGTTCCGGGGAGTTCCGGTCGGTGCCGGTGCCGGTGCCGGTGCCGGTGCCGGTGCCGGAGACGGAGGCGCGGAGAGCGCGTCGCGTATGTCGGCAGTGCGGGGGCGCGGGGCGCGAGCGCTGGGTGTGAGGGGGGTCTGCGGCCGGCTCCGGGCGTCCCCGGAGCCGGCCGTTTCCCGGTGACCGGGCCGCTGTCCCCTGCCGCCCGGTCACATGCCCGGAGCGGTGTCCCACGGCGCACGGCACGACCCGTGCATTCCACCGCTCCAGAAGTGCCGTTCGCGGTCCCTGGGGACCGCCCCTGGCCGGCACGGACACCGGGACCAACGAAGCGACGCGCGGGCGGTCACGCGCCGTACGGGTGAGAGGCGGGGATGTGCAGGAGCGGTCCGGGTCTCAGCTTCAGATACGGCCACGGGAGAGTTCGAGCAAGGTCATCGCCAGTGAGGTGCCCGGCCTTCCGAGCGCGTTCCGGTAGTGACTGAGGATCTCCATCTCCCGGGAGAGGTTCACCCGGCGACCTCCTGAGGAGATGCGTGACTCCTGGATGAGCGCGGAGACGGCCATCCGCTCCCGGACGAGGCCGATGATCCGTTCGTCGAGCGCGTCGATCCGCGCGCGGGCGCCGGTGATCACGTCGGCGGCGTCGACGGTACGGGCACCGGTTCTGTCCGCGGTGGAGTCGTCCGTGGTGGTGGACGGGGTCGCCTTGGTGCCTCCGGCGGGTTCGGTCGTCTTGTCGGCGCCGCTCGCGTTGGCGGCGTGGCTGTCCTTGCCGGTGGTGGCCGTCGCGGTCTCGGCGGCCTTCGTGCTCTGCGTCATGGTGCGGGCTCCTCGTCGTCGCTGGTGTGGATGTGCGGATGAGGTGCGCCGGGGCGGTAGGCCCGGAGATGCGACAGGCGCCCCGAGCCTTGTCGGCCCGGGGCGCCTGGGAAGTCGCTGGTGGATCAGGCAGCGCGACTACGGCAGCCGGTGGGCCGGTTGCCATAGGTAAAGAACGCGCGCTGCTGCATCACGTGCACAGTATGCACGGGCGCCGGTGCACCCGGTCAAGGCGGGGACGGTCGCGGGCCCGGATGCCGAGACGGCACGGGCGGTGCGGGGACCGCGTCACCGCGCACGGACCGCGCAAGCAGACGACCACGCTGCGCGGCCTGTGCCCGGCCGGGGCGGCCGGGCACAGGGGGATCAAACGGTTCCCGTCCACGGCCCTACCCTGCGGGAGATCGTTCAGCACAGACCAGCGCAGACCGGCGGAGGTCAACGGAAGCCAGCGCAGACCAGCGGAGGTCAACGGAAGCCGCCGCAGGTCAACGGAGGTCAGCGGGTCGGGGCGAGGTTATCCACAGGCTCGGAGGGTCGCGCGCCGGCGCCGTTAGAATCGAGGCACAGACCCTCTTGCAGCACCCGGTTCCGGAGCCAGTGGCGCCGGCGGTCGGGGGCTGTGTCCGCTAGTCCCACGCCGGAAGGCCGTGCCCGTGCCATCGTCCCCCGCTGCCGCCGCTCCCGGTACCGTCCTGGTCGTCGACTTCGGTGCGCAATACGCCCAGCTCATCGCCCGCCGAGTCCGTGAGGCGAGGGTGTACAGCGAGATCGTGCCGAGCACCATGCCGGTCGCCGACATGCTGGCCAAGAAGCCGGCGGCGATCATCCTGTCCGGCGGCCCCTCGTCCGTCTACGCGGAGGGCGCCCCGCGTCTCGACCGGTCGCTGTTCGAAGCAGGTGTCCCCGTCTTCGGGATGTGCTACGGCTTCCAGCTCATGGCCCAGACCCTCGGCGGCACCGTGGACAACACGGGGGCGCGGGAGTACGGCCGCACCAGCCTGGCGGTCTCCAAGGCCGACTCCACCCTGTTCGAGGGCACCCCCGTCGAGCAGCCCGTGTGGATGTCGCACGGCGACGCGTGCAGCGCGGCACCGGAAGGCTTCACGGTGACCGCCTCCACGGACGTCGTCCCGGTGGCCGCGTTCGAGAACGACGAGAAGAAGCTCTACGGCGTCCAGCACCACCCCGAGGTGATGCACTCCACCTACGGCCAGCAGGTCCTGGAGCACTTCCTGTACCGCGGCGCTGGCATCGAGCCGTCGTGGACCACCGGCAGCGTCATCGAGGAGCAGGTCGCGGCGATCCGCGCCCGGGTCGGCAGCGCTCGCGCGATCTGCGGCCTGTCCGGCGGAGTGGACTCCGCGGTCGCCGCCGCCCTCGTCCAGAAGGCCATCGGTTCCCAGCTGACCTGCGTCTACGTCGACCACGGCCTGATGCGCAAGGGCGAGACCGAGCAGGTCGAGAAGGACTTCGTGGCGGCCACCGGCGTCCAGCTCAAGGTCGTCGACGCCCAGGACCGCTTCCTCGCCGCGCTGGCCGGGGTCTCGGACCCGGAGCAGAAGCGGAAGATCATCGGCCGGGAGTTCATCCGGGTCTTCGAGCAGGCCCAGGCCGAGATCGTCGCCGAGGCGCCCGGTGACCACCCGGTGGAGTTCCTGGTCCAGGGCACCCTCTACCCCGACATCGTGGAGTCCGGCGGCGGCACCGGCACCGCCAACATCAAGTCCCACCACAATGTCGGCGGCCTCCCGGAGGACCTCGAATTCCAGCTGATCGAGCCGCTCCGGGAGCTGTTCAAGGACGAGGTGCGCATGGTCGGCGCCGCGCTCGGCCTGCCGGACGAGATCGTCCACCGCCAGCCGTTCCCCGGGCCGGGTCTCGGTATCCGCATCATCGGCGAGGTCACCAAGGAGCGCCTCGACCTGCTCCGCGAGGCCGACGCGATCGCCCGTGAGGAGCTGACCGCGGCCGGCCTCGACCGGGACATCTGGCAGTGCCCCGTCGTGCTGCTCGCGGACGTCCGCAGCGTCGGCGTCCAGGGCGACGGCCGCACGTACGGCCACCCGATCGTGCTGCGCCCCGTCTCCTCCGAGGACGCCATGACGGCCGACTGGTCCCGGCTGCCCTACGAGACCCTGGCCCGCATCTCCACCCGGATCACCAACGAGGTGGCGGACGTCAACCGCGTCACCCTCGACATCACGAGCAAGCCGCCCGGCACCATCGAGTGGGAGTGAGGACGCGCGGGCCCGGGCGGTGCCCGCCCGGACCCGAAGCGACGGAGCCGGCGGTCGACGTTCCCGAGCCCGCCCCCCTCGGCCTCCGAGCCCTTCGGCGCCATGGCCTCCGGCGCCGCAGCCGCCTCCTCAACGTCTGAAGACCCGACCTCCGAACCCTCGGTCCCCGAACCCCCCGGTTGCCGGAAACGCCGACGTAGCCACAACGGCGGGCTTCGCGTCCTGCCCAGCCCCGCGCCCCTTGCGTGACCGGCCGACCGCGGCAGGGAAGCCACCTGCCCCCTCCTGGGTGAGGTGCGTGGTCCGTCAGCCGGCGCCTCCGGCGGCGTCGCCTTCTGTTTCGTTGTGGGTCGGGGGCGTGGGGGATGTACGTGCTCGGCCGGCGCGATGATCGTGGACCGTCAGTTCACCGGCACTCGGCGGCGGTCCTGCGCGCGCACATCCCCCACGCCCCCTCCCGTCTCGTACGCGCCTGCCTCGCCGGTGGGGCTTGTCCCATGCCCGTAGCGGGGCGACACCCCGAAAGGGGTGGAGGAAGGAAAAACGAACCACCGGGGGAGAGTCGCGAGTGAGACGGGAGGTGTCGTGGGGGTATGTGCGCGCGCAGGACCGCCGCTGGGTGCCGGTGAACTGGCGGTCCAGGGCAATCGCGCCGGCCGAGCACGTACATACCCCCGCGACACCGACCCACCACCCCACCGAACGCGGCCCTTCGGCACCCACGACACCCCCCTCAACAAGACCTTTCCATGCCGATGGAGTACCGCCCACGCCCTTAAGGCAGTGGGCGAGTGGGAGCGACCCTGACGTCCGCGGCAGCGCCCGGAAGTCAATCCGCGTCTCTCTGCGTCACCCTCGCCACGCGCGCCGGTCGACCTGTCGGCCAACTCCCCGGGTGCGTACGGCACAATCAGTCCCTGTCGTCCGGGGCACGAGCGCCGCGGTCGCCCCGCTCGTGCCGTAGGTCGGCCGGCGGCAGGAAACCGGACCATGAGGGCGCTGGGGCGCGGAAGGCGGAGTTGGCGCGTGGCGGTGCAGCAGGCGGAGCAGGGCACGCACGAGGGTGGCTGCACATGCGGCGACTGCCCGCGCGGGGCGCGGGAGGGTCATCGGCGTGCGGTGGCCGCATTCCTCGCCAAGCGTGAGGGGTTCGCCCAGGGCAAGGGGCTGCCGTCGGCAGTGGCGCACTCGGTGGGCGCGGCCCGCCAGTGGGTGTCGGACGAGTTGACCCAGTCCGCGTCCGTCGTCGCCGAGCGGAGTCGCGCCGAGGGCGAGGCCTGGACCGCGTCACTGTGGCCGCGCACCCTGGGCGCGGTGTGGGCCGGGGTGTTGGTGCTGGTGCTGGTACAGGCGCTCACCGGCATCGGTGTGGGCTGGACCATCGCCCGCACCGCGGGCCTGCTCGCCGCGGCGGTCATCGCGATCGCGCTGACCGCCGCCGGCTTTCTGCATAGGGCGCGCGGCGGCATCCTCGCGCCGGTCATCGGCGAGGACAACCGGCTGTCCACCTCGCGCGCCGTTGCCGCCTCCTGGGTGCTGTTCGCGGTCTTCGCCGTGCTGGTACTCGCCGGTGAACTCGCCGGGGCCTCCAGTCACCACGCACGCGACACCCTGATCGACGGGCTGGACCTGGCCCGTGGCGCCGGCGTGGTCGCCGTGGTGGCGGTGGTGTGCGGGGTGGCCGTCCTGGTGCGGCGCGTCGTGGCACTGCGGGTGCGCAGCCAGCGGTTGCAGAAGGTGCGCGCCGACCGGCCGCGCGCGGCCGACCTGCTCACCGACGACGCCGGCCGTGCGGACTTCGCGGACACCCAGTATGTCGTGATCACCGCCGTGGCCCTGGTGTTCAGCGCGGTGCGGCTGGCCCGGCGACCGGAGCAACTGCCCGACGTGCCCTGGGGCCTGGCGCTGCTGGTGCTGGTGTCGGCTGCCACGTATCTCGCCGGGAAGTACGCGGAGGGCGGACGCGCGGTGATCCTCTCCGTGGTGCGCGCCCGGGAGGCGGGCGATCTGGACGGACCGATCCGCACCGGTGACGACATCGAGATCCGCGGCGCGGGCTTCGTACCCCCCGGCGCACAGGGCGCGGACCGGCTGGCCCGGACCGTGGTGCGGATCGGGAGCGTGCATGTGCACGTGCCGCTGGTGCCGGTGCCCGGCGGCTTCAGCAACCCCTCGGACACCGTCCTCACCGTGCCGGTCCCCGTCGACGTGGAACCGGGCCGCGTGGACGTCCAGGTCATCACCGCCGCCGGTACCGAGACGAACTGCTGCACCATCGACGTCACCACCGACTGACGGCACCCGCCGGTACGTCTCCGGGTGCCGCCCCGGGGTGCCCTGCCCCGCGGGACGGTCGCCTTTCACCGCCGCATTCACTCCGCGTTCACCCGCATCCGTCCCGCATCCGTCCCGCAGGTCTCCCGGAATTCGTCGCCGTTCCTTCGCATCTCCCGCATCAATCCCTTGCGTACGCGGGTGAGCCGCCCCGTCCTGGCATCCGTAGTCTCTGTTGAAAGTCATACGAATGTTGGCGGGATCTGGCGGGCGAGGGGTGGCAACCGATGGCTCAGGACGACACGCAGCGGCTGTTCGTCGGGGGAGGCGGCCCGGGCAGCGGTGGTCTGCGGGACTCCCTCGGAAGCCCGGTGAGCCCGGCGTACTCGGGCACGCAGGCGGGCGGTAGGGGCGGCGGTGCCGCCCTGTTCGCGCTTCTTCCGCTGCGGATCTTCCTCGGCGTCACCTTCATCTACGCGGGAATCGACAAGCTCACCGACGGTTCCTTCCTGTCCGCGTCGGGCGCGGGCTCGATCGGCGAAACGATGCATGCGGTCCGTGACTCCGCGGCCATACCCGCCATGGTCGACCTGGCTCTGAAGAACCCCGTCGACTTCGGCTACGCCATGGCCTTCGGCGAGCTCGCCGTCGGACTCGGAGCTCTCTTCGGCCTGTTGACCCGGCTGGCCGCCACGGGTGGCGCGCTCATCTCGCTGAGCCTGTGGCTCACCATGAGCTGGGCCGTCACGCCCTACTACTACGGCAACGACCTCGCGTACCTCATGGCCTGGCTGCCGCTGGTGATCGGCGGGGCGCCGCAGCTGTCCCTCGACGCGCTGGTGCGTGCCGCGCGTCGCCGCAAGGCCTCGGACCTGCCTCAACCGTAGGCTGCCAGCAGGGCAGGGCCCGACGCCGGATCGGATCAGGGACGGACGCGCTCAGCCGCCCGATCCCCGAGGCCGGGCCTCCGACGGGTCCGTACCGGCCTGCGCCCCCGGCACGCGTGCGTGGACCGGAGACTCGGGTATGTGCGCGCCCTGGACGCTCGGGTTCTGCACACCGGGAGTTCCGGTGCGCGCGCGGCGCCGGTGGTACCGGACGGCGGAGGCGATGGTGCCGGTGGCGCCGGCGAGACAGAGGCCGCCGACCACGATGGGCGCCATCACGAACCACGGGACACTCCAGAGCCCCCGGGCGTCTCCTCCGAACACGACCGCCGCACCGAGCAGGGCCACACCCGCAACCAGCTTTCCCGGCTGGACGTCATGCCGCAGCACGGGCCACCTCCACCTGTCCGATGCCCACGTTGAGACTGAGGTCGACCGTGCCGCCGGGGGCCTGGTCAACCGAGGGATGCAGGGTCACGTCCTTCTCCTTGCCGGGCGCGACGTCCACGTCCTGACGGCCGTCGCCGGGCAGCTGGATGTCGCCGAGGTCCACCACCACATGCAGGCGCACGGTGGTGTCCTTCGGCACGACGACCTTCAGACGGCCGGCGCCGACCTCCGCGTGGCTGCTCACCGTGTGGCCCTTGGCGACGTGGACGCGGCTGAGGTCGAGGGTGCCGTCTCCGGTGCCCAACGCGTAGTGCTCATGGACCTGCGCGGCGGTGGGGGGTTGCCAGGTGGTGCGTATCCAGTCCGTGGTGATGTTCTTCGGCAGGGCGGAGGAGGCGGCCAGCAGTGCGGCCGTGATCACCGCGAGCATGATCGAGCCCGCGCCGGTCCTGCCCAGCAGGGCACTGATCCCGATGCCCAGGGCGAACACCGCGAGGGCGGCGGCCAAACCGGTCTCCAGGCTGGTGCCGAGCGCCTCGGTGCGCCAGGTCAGGCCGGTGCCAGCGGCGCCGGCGAGGAGCGCGAGCAGGAACACCCAACCGCCTATCCAGTGCGGCCCCGAGGGTGCGGGGTGCCGTGGCGGGCGAGGGGCGGTGTCCCAGCGTGAGGTGCGGGCGACATTGCGGGCGGCCTTGAGGTCGCGCATGTTCTGCGGGCCCCACAGGTAGCCGGTGCCGCCCTCGTGGGTGCCGTCCTTGACGATCGGGTCGCGCCACCAGGCGGGGTAGGACGCCGGTGCCGGTGGGGCCTGGGCCTCCGGCGGGGCGTCCGCCACGGCCTGGGCGGCGAGCGGGTCGGAGTCGAGGGTGCCGCGCCGCCGGGCCCAGTAGCCGGCACCGGCCAGCAGCAGGGCGACGCTGGCGCCGAAGGTGAGGACGCCCTGATTGCCCAGCATGGACAGGAACAACCCGCAGCCGACCAGCGCGAACAGCACGGCCGTCAGCGTCACGCCGTCCACCCGGCCGGACAGCAGCCGGCGTGCCTCGTTCTCCTCCTCGCCGTCGAAGGGGACGAAGAGCCAGAAGAGGCCGTAGAGAATGAGGCCGAGGCCGCCGGTGAGGGACAGGACGGCCAGCACGATCCGGAAGATCACCGGGTCCAGCTCGCAGTGCCGCCCGAGGCCCGCGCAGACGCCGCCCAACATCTTCTGCTCGCGCACCCGCCGCAGGCCGTCCAGCACACGACCGGCACCCGGCTCGGCCCCCGGCCCGCCGGCGCCCGTGCCCCCGGTCCCCGCCGCGCCCGCTTCCGCACCGCCGGCAGGCCCCCCCGGCGCCGAGACCGCGTCGGCCAGCGCCGTGCCGCCGCGGGCGGCGGAGCCCGGACCGCCGCCCGGGCCCGGGCGCGCGCCGCCCCCGGACCCGGTGCCGGGTCCGGGCCTGGGCTGCGATCCGCCCCCGGCATGCTGCTGATCTGTCATACGTCCATGGTGACGGCCGAGACCGGCGTACGGCAGTCGGGAAGACCCTGGCCCGACCCTGAAATCTTCCCTGACATCCACGGCACCCCCCTGACATCCCTACATCCCTGCTCTCGCCCCCGAAGCCGGGCCCGGGAGTGATCAGGGACGTCTCGGGGTCCGACCCTGATGTCACCGTCAGCGCGGCATGTGACCATCGACGTATGCCGGAAGCCGCCACCGCAGCCGTCGAGGACCCGCGGCCCCCGCGCAAGCTCTACCGCAGCAGCGACGGTCGCTGGCTCGGAGGCGTGGCGCGTGGGCTCGCCGGGCATCTCGGGCTGCCCGTGATCTGGGTGCGCATCGTCTTCGTGGGCCTGATCATGGCCGACGGGCTCGGCAGTCTGCTGTACGCGGCCTTCTGGTTCTTCGTCCCGCTCGGCATCGGTGGCGTCGATGCCGGCCGCAGCCCCACCATGACCGAGACCACACGTGACGGCCGTCGCAGACGTGGCGTCCGCAGGCCGGACCGCGGCCAGGTCGTCGCCCTGCTCGCCATGGTCGTCGTGGCCATGGTCTTCGTCGGCCAGGTCGACCTCGGCGGCCCCGTCAAGGCCTACCTCGGCCCGACCGTGCTGGTCGGCGCCGGTGTCGCCCTGGTCTGGCGGCAGGCGGACAATGCCCGCAGGGCCCGCTGGATGGAGGTCGGGCGCCGCCGCAGGACGCTGACGCTGCTGCGCTCCGCCGCCGGTGTGCTGCTGGTCGGCACCGGCGTCACCGGCATGTTCATCATGCAGGGCTCCGTCGAGCACCTCGGCTCCGTGATGCAGGCGGCGCTCGCCGTCATCGTCGGCATAGCGCTGCTCGCCGGCCCGTATCTCGTCCGCATGATGCAGGACCTCTCCGAGGAGCGGCTGATGCGCATCCGGGCCCAGGAGCGTGCCGAAGTCGCCGCGCATGTCCATGACTCGGTCCTGCACACCCTGACCCTGATCCAGCGCAATGCGGACAATGCGAGCGAGGTACGCCGGCTGGCCCGTGCCCAGGAGCGTGACCTGCGCACCTGGCTCTACAAGCCGGCCGTCTCCAGCCCGTCCGGCGAAGCCGCCGACGAGGGGCCGGGCACCCTCGCCGAGGCCGTCCGGCGCAGCGCCGCCGAGGTCGAGGACAAGCACGGTGTCCCCATAGAGGTGGTGGTCGTCGGAGACTGCCCCCTCGACGAGCAGTTGTCCGCACAGATGCAGGCCGCACGTGAGGCCATGGTGAACGCGGCCAAGTACGGTGGCCAGGGCGGCGCCGTGCAGGCCTTCGCCGAAGTCGACGGAAAGACGGTCTTCGTGTCCGTGCGGGACCGCGGACCCGGCTTCGACCTGGATGCCGTGCCCGCCGATCGGATGGGCGTACGAGAATCGATCATCGGCCGGATGCAGCGGCACGGCGGCACGGCCCGGCTCCGCGCGGTGCCGGACGGCGGCACGGAGGTCGAGCTGACGATGGAGAGGGCGGAGACGACGTCATGAGCGAGGCGAGCGAGCCCAGGGCCATGGGCGGGCCGGGTGGCGCGGTGGGACCGGTGGGAGCGGACCGAGGCGGCGCCCCAGCCGGGTCGGGCACCCCGGATCCCGTCGCCGACCGGCATGCGCGCGTGGTCCTCGTCGACGACCACCGGATGTTCCGTACCGGCGTCCGCGCCGAGATCGGGCGCACCGACCTCACCGGAGTCGAAGTCGTCGGTGAGGCGGCCGACGTCGACCAGGCGGTCGAGGTCATCCGCTCCACCCGGCCCGAGGTGGTCCTGCTGGACGTGCACCTGCCGGGCGGCGGCGGCGTCGAGGTGCTGCGCCGCTGCGCCCCGCTGATGGCCGACACCGAGCGTCCGGTCCGCTTCCTGGCCCTCTCCGTCTCGGACGCCGCAGAGGACGTCATCGGTGTCATCCGTGGCGGCGCCCGTGGCTATGTCACCAAGACCATCACCGGTGCCGATCTGATCGACTCGATCTTCCGCGTGCAGGAGGGCGACGCCGTCTTCTCGCCCCGCCTCGCCGGCTTCGTCCTGGACGCCTTCGCCTCCACCGACGCCCCGCCCGTCGACGAGGACCTGGACCGCCTCACCCAGCGCGAGCGCGAAGTGCTGCGCCTCATAGCGCGTGGCTATGCGTACAAGGAGATCGCCAAGCAGTTGTTCATCTCGGTCAAGACGGTCGAGTCCCATGTCTCAGCGGTGCTGCGCAAGCTCCAGTTGTCCAACCGTCACGAGCTGACACGCTGGGCCACGGCCCGCCGGCTGGTGTGACCGGCCGTGGCCGGGTGGGAAGCCCGGGGCAGCGGGCGCCGGCCCGTACTCACTCGGCGGTCGGGTCCTTTGAGCGGTAGGTCCTGGTCCAGACGGCGCCGCACCGGCAGCGGGATTCCTCGACCAGTTCGCCGTCCTCGGTCAGGCCCACGCCATGGGGGACGCGCACATGGACATGGTCGCGCATCAGAGCCTCGTTCCAGTCGGGGACGGTTCCCATTGTCCCGTCCGGTTGGCCCTAGGCGGCCGTCCGCGTCCATGAACCGGGTCACACCAGTCTGCCTCGCCGGGCGTATCGCACCTGATCGGCGAGGGTGGGGCGGATGTACTCGGCATCAAGAAACGGCGAGGCCCCCTCGAAAACTTTCGTGCGGCGGCATATGCTGCATGCCGTGCGCGAAGACGAGGAGACAGGGCGAGTGACCCTGGCCCAGGTGGCCGAGCAGGCCGGTGTCTCCATCTCGACAGTGTCGAAGGTGCTCAACGGCCGACAGGACGTCTCCCGGCCGACCAGGCTCAAGGTGGAACGACTCTTGGAGGCGCACGCCTATCGGCGTACGCCCCGGTCGGCGTGGGAAGCGCCGCTCATCGAGATCGTCTTCCATGAACTGGACAGCATCTGGGGGATGGAGCTGATCCGCGGCGTGGAGAACGTGGCCAAGGCCAACCACGCCAGCGTGGTGTTGACGGAGAGCGGTACGCGGCATCTGCCCGGACCTGACTGGGTCGGCGGGGTGGTGCAGCGTCGTCCCGTCGGGGTGGTGCTGGTCTTCTCCACCTTGCCGCCCGCGGTGAAGAAGCAACTCAAGTCGCGTTCCATCCCGTTCGTGATCATAGATCCGGCGGGTGATCCCGAACCTGATGTGCCGTCCGTCGGGTCGGCCAACTGGTCCGGGGGACTGGCGGCGACCCGCCATCTCATCGAGTGCGGGCACCAGCGGATCGGAATCATCACCGGGCCGCAGGACATGCTGTGTTCGATGGCGCGCTTGGACGGGTACCGCTCGGCGTTGAGCATGGCGGGCCTGGAGGCGGATCCGAGCCTGGTCGCGTTCGGCGATTTCCATGTGCAGGGCGGCTACGCCCGGGCGGTGGAGATGCTGGACCGGCCGGATCGCCCCACGGCGATCTTCGCGGGCAGCGACCTACAGGCCCTCGGCGTCTTCGAGGCGGCCCGGGTGGCGGGACTGCGCGTGCCGCACGACCTGTCGGTGGTGGGCTTCGACGACGTACCGCTGGCCCAGTGGTCCAGTCCGGCGCTGACCACCATTCACCAGCCGCTGCGCAAGATGGCGGAGGAGGCGGCGAACATGCTGTTGCGGCTCAGGGCCGGCGACGCCGCCACCACCCGGTTGGAGTTGAACACCCGACTGGTCATCCGGCAGAGCACCGCCCCACCCTCGCCGGTCTGACGTCCCCGGCCTCCGCCCGGTGACCCGGTGACCCGACGGACGGCGGATCGTCCAACGGGCGGTCGGCGGCCCCGACGTACCGCCGACCGCCCGGTGTGCCGCATCGGGCGGTGACGGCCCGATGCGGCTCCGGCACCGCCGGCGGTCCCGCGCGCAAAGCCCGGAACCGCCGGTCGTACCGGCCTGACCAGCCTGCCGACGAGGACGCGCTGTCACCGGATATGACGCGTCACCATCGGCCATGGCGCCGCACGGCTACGGCGCCGTCACCACCGGCTGGAGGTTCTGGCCGGGGACGATCTTGCCGGGGCACAGTCCCCGCGAGGCGAGACCGCTGAGGATCTGCGGGACGGCCTGGATGGTGGTCTGGTAACCGCCGTCGTGCATCAGGATGATGCTGCCGTTGGTCATGGTCGAGGCGGTCTGCACGATCTGCTGGGTGCTGGCGCCGTTCCAGTCCTGGGAGTCGTGGCTCCAGATCACCTCGGCCTGGATGCCCTGCTGCTGCTCGATGCTCTTGAGCGTGCTGTTGGTCTCACCGTAGGGCGGCCGGAAGAGCACCGGCCGCTGGCCGATGGTCTGCTGGATGATGTTCTGGGTCTGCGAGATCTCGTTCGTCATGGTCTGGGTGCTCTGCTGCGTCATGTGGGGGTGGTCCCAGGTGTGGTTGCCGATCCACATGCCGGCGGAGGCCTCCTGCTGGAGCAGGCTCGGGTACTGCTGGGCGTGTGCACCCCAGATGAAGAACGTGGCCTTGGCGCCGCCCTGGTTGAGGGCGTTCAGCAGGGCGCTGGTCGACGAGGGGTTCGGGCCGTCGTCGTAGGTCAGGCCGACGTAGCCGTTGGGGCAGCTGGCCCAGACCCCGGCCGTGCTGCTGGTGGCGGCGACGGACGGTGTGACCGTGAGCGCGGTGGCCGCCGTGGTCACCGCCGCGGCGATGGCGACCAGCGCGGTGCGTACCGGCCGGGTCGACCGCGTGGAATGCCCTGACGACAGGGAGCTGCGAGTACGACGGAACACGCTTCCTCCTCGGTAACGCGGCGCACTCCGCACCGCAACGGCAATGAAACGTTCCGGAGTGTGCACCGATTGTTTTCGCGCTGCAAGAGCTTCGGCAGCGGTCGAGCCGGGACCGGAGGCAATCTGGAAACTCCCGGAATCACGACGTGGTACGGCAGTCAGCGGCTCCGGATCGAGACGCTGAAGAGGTCGAAATCTTTCGGAAACGGGTCGCGCTGCTGGTCATGACGTAGCCCGGGACCCCGGCGGACCTCCTCCCGCAGCGGAGGCGGGAGTCGTCGAGCAGGGGTCCAGATGACCCACACTCCTTGATCTCGGAGCTGCTGTCGAAATTTTCGCGACTGCTGTCGGGTTGTGTTCCGTCTCGTGCTGTGCACGAACCCGCTTGAGGGATTGTATGCGCAGGTCAAAGCGCTTTTTGTGGCCGTCGGGGGGTCGTAGAGCATCGAAATATTTCCGGTAGGTGCGTTGACGCTGGCCCTCGGCGGGGTCCATACTCCCCACCATCGTCACGCAGCGCCACAGCGTGTCGCCGGGGACGGGAGCCGCCATCCGCGTCGCCCCGGACCCGCCCCCCATCGACCCGCGCACAGCAGGCTTACCGCTCCACCGGTTCCACCCCTCCCCGCACCACCTCCCCGCACAAGCCTCATGGCCTCGTGTCTTGTCAGGGCCATGCCGCGCACCGCCTGGGTCGCGCGACATGACCCTGACGCTTGCATCACCGCAATCCCCGGACGGCGCTGAAGTCGAGCGCTCGTCCGGCCCCCCATGGACGAAGGGAAAGCAATGACCGAGCTCACCCCCGAGCGCAGTAGGCGTGGGTCGTGGCGTGGCCTGCGTAGGACGTTGGTCTTGGGCCTCGCCGGTTCGCTGGCCTCAGCTGGCCTGGTGGCGCTGACCGGGCCGTCGGCGCACGCGGCGGACACCCTGGGCGCCGCGGCCGCGGCGAAGGGCAAGTACTTCGGCACCGCGTTGAGCACCAGTCACCTGGGTGAGTCGCAGTATGCGGCGACGGCGGACGCCGAGTTCAACATGGTGACGCCCGAGAACGAGATGAAGTGGGATGCCACCGAGCCCAATCGTGGGCAGTTCAACTTCAGCGGTGGTGACACGATCTTCAACCATGCGACGTCGCACGGGATGAAGGTGCGTGGTCACACGCTGGTGTGGCACTCGCAGTTGCCGGGCTGGGTCAGCGGGATCAGCAGCGGTAGTGAGTTGACGCAGGTGATGGACAATCACATCACCAATGTGATGTCGCACTACAAGGGCAAGATCTATGCCTGGGACGTGGTCAACGAGGCGTTCCAGGACGGTTCCAGTGGGGCCCGGCGCAGTTCGCCGTTCCAGGACAAGATCGGTAACTCGTTCATCGAGCATGCGTTCCAGACGGCGCGGTCGGTCGATTCGAGTGCCAAGCTCTGCTACAACGACTACAACATCGACGGTGTGAACGCGAAGTCCAACGCCGTGTACAACATGGTGAAGGACTTCAAGTCCCGCGGTGTGCCGATCGACTGCGTGGGTTTCCAGGGGCATTTCAACAGCCAGTCGCCGGTACCCAGTGACTTCCAGTCGAACCTTCAGCGGTTCGTCGACCTCGGTGTGTCGGTTCAGATCACCGAGCTGGACATCGCGGGTTCGGGCACGTCCCAGGCGGACAACTACGCCAAGGTGGTCAACGCATGCCTGGCCATTTCGAAGTGCGACGGCATCACGGTATGGGGCGTGACCGACAAGTATTCCTGGCGTAGTGGTGACACGCCGCTGCTCTTCGACGGCAACTACCAGAAGAAGCAGGCCTACACCTCCGTCCTCAACGCCCTCAACGGCTGAGCACCCCCGTCTCCCACCGGTCAGCTGACCAGCGATGACAGCTGACCCACGAACGGCACATGCCACGCGCTCGATCGGCTCTGCCCCCGCCGAGCGAGTGGGCCGGCTCATCACCCGGCGGGCCCTGCGGCCGGCCGGGTGATGACGGTGGCACCTTGGCGCGGCGACCTCCTCCGGGTCGCCGCGCCTCGGCATGTTCGCGACAAAGCCCCCGGCGGGCCCGGAACGGGCGGCGCGGAGTCGACGGGGCGGCGCGGACCCCGGGGACGCGGTCCCGACGGCCCCCGTTAGGCTCCGCGTCCATGGACATACTCATCCATCTCCTCGTCGGCCTGCACATCATCGGCATTGCAGCACTGCTGGGCGGCTTCCTCACCCAGATGAAGGCGATGGGGGCCGGCACCGCACGGTTCGGCCCGGCCATGCTGCACGGCGCGGGCACCATGCTCGTCACCGGCGCACTGCTGGTCGGCCTCAACGAAGCCGACGATCACCACATCAACACGGTCAAGATCGGCCTGAAGCTGGTCCTGCTCGTGGTGATCCTCGCGCTGGTCTACGTGAAGCGGGACGAGGAGACCGTCGACAAGGCGTCGTTCGGCGTGGTCGGGGGGCTCACCATGGCCAACATCTTCATCGCGGTGCTCTGGACCTGACGGCTGCCGACGGCTGTCGACGGTCCTCGACAGCGGCCGACGGCGGAATTCGCCGGTATCAGCCGGCACCGCCGTCGCGCCCGTCCGCTTTCCCGATTCCCGTTTCCGACCCTCTCCGGTCTGTGCCCGGTTTACGCGACCGGCCGCACCACGCTGTGAATCGGCATATACGTCATCGGTACCGTCCTGACATTGTCGCCGGGCTTCGGCGCGTCGATGACGTTCCCGTTTCCGATGTAGATGCCCACGTGACTGATGTCGCTGTAATAGAAGACCAGATCGCCGGGCTGGGCCTCCTCCGCCGACACCGTCTTGCCGACCTTGACCTGATCCCAGGTGGTGCGCGGAAGGGAAATGCCCGCGGTTTTCCAGGCGGCCTGGGTCAGGCCCGAGCAGTCGAACGAATCGGGTCCGGTGGCCCCCCACACATACGGTTTACCGAGCTGGTTCTTGGCGAAGGAGACCGCTTTGCCGCCCAGTGCCGCATAGCTCGTCGCGTCGGACGAGGTGCCGGACCCGGACTGCTGCTCCTTCTGCGCCGCCGCGGCCTGCTTGCGGGCCAGCTCACGAGCCCTGCGCTCGGCCGCCTCCCGCTTCTTCCGCTCGATCGCCGCAAGCCGCGCCTTCTCCTCGGCGGTCAGCTTCGACAGGAGTTTTCGGGCGGACCCGAGTTTCTTCTGAACGTCCTCTTTGCTCTTGCGGAGCGTGGCCTGCGACTTGGTCAGGTCCTGGAGGCTTCTGGAGGCCTCCGCACGCTTCTTCGCCGTCGCCGTCTGCTGCTTCTGGTAGGTGTCGACTGCCGCCTTCTGCCGGTCGGTGAGCCGGTTCATCAGGTGGCTCTCGTCGAAGTACTGCTGGGGGTCCTTGGCGAGCAGCAGGGTGGCCGTGTCGGAGAGGCCGCCGGTGCGGTACTGGGCCGCGGCGATGGAGCCCAGTTCGCGTCTCGCCGTGTTCAGGGCGTCCGTGCGCTTGGCCACGTCGTCGAGCAGATGGTCCAGGTGCTTGCGCTGGGTGGTGGTCCGCTCCTTGGCGCCGTTGTACTTCTCCGTGGCCACGCCGGCCTGGTGGTACAGGGTGTCGACCTTCTTCTGCACCTCTTCGAGGCTCGGCTTCGGTTTCGCGGGCTCGGCCTGCGCGGTGGAGGCCAGCAGGGCCACCGAGGTCAGGGCCGCGGTGGTGATGCCGAGAGCCGGCAAGCGGCCGGAGGACGTGCCGAGGCCGCCGAAGCGAAAGCCCGGGCTCTGCGTTTTGCGGTGCGACGCCACAGCAGGCGACTCCTTCCGTGCGCCGCCTACCGGGTTAGCTGTCGGGTTCGGGCGGGTGGTCCGGAAGGTTGCCCTACGGTCCCGTACGGCGGCCCTTCGGTGCCCGCGCAGGGCGGGAACTGGCGGGTCGTGCCGTGCAGGACCGATTCACCCCAGAGGCCGCACGAGCACGGCCCCGATGGGTCCCCGGCTCCGGCTTGCCCGCCAGGGCGCACCGGACTCAGCGGGGGCAACCCGTCCCGGCGCTTCTCGCCGGCGGGGGTACGGGCCACCCGTCGGGAAACCGTAGCCAACCGGTGTGACCACTGTGAAGGTTGGTGTGCGATATGCCCGATACATTTTCGTGACTTTCGCTGACGGTGAGCAGATCGAGCCGCACTGTGTTCGATTCGGTCGGGTGATGTGTCCCAGGCCGCATCGCGGAGCACGATCGGGACGCGAGAACGGGGGAAGCGCGCTGGACCCGGGGCGGGGTGTCGGTGCCGCGGCCTAGACTCGTAGACGATGAGCAGCCTCTTTGACGATCACTTCCTGGCGAGTCTCCAGGCCCCGCACGCCGCGGAGGAGGAGCCCCCGCCGCCGCCCGACGACGAGCGCCCGGAAGAGGTTCCGGACGACCTGTTCGGCGGGAAGTACGACACGCCCCCACCCCGGGAGGCGTACTACCGCGACGGCGCCCCGCGCCCCGCGGTGGACCCGGCCGCCCTCCTGGACGGGCTGAACGAACAGCAGCGCGCCGCGGTCGTGCACAGCGGCTCCCCGCTGCTCATCGTCGCCGGAGCCGGCTCCGGCAAGACCCG
Source organism: Streptomyces odontomachi (assembly GCF_024435355.1). Classification (GTDB taxonomy): domain Bacteria; phylum Actinomycetota; class Actinomycetes; order Streptomycetales; family Streptomycetaceae; genus Streptomyces; species Streptomyces odontomachi. The sequence continues at coordinate 80,414 of NZ_JAMJWG010000021.1, read as the reverse complement.
GGTGCTCACCCACCGCATCGCCCACCTGCTGGCCGAGCGGCACGCCCACCCCGGCCAGATCCTCGCGATCACGTTCACCAACAAGGCCGCGGGCGAGATGAAGGAGCGCGTCGAGCAGCTGGTCGGCCCGCGGGCCGCCGCGATGTGGGTGATGACCTTCCACAGCGCCTGCGTGCGCATCCTGCGCCGCGAGTCCAAGAAGCTCGGCTTCACCTCCTCGTTCTCCATCTACGACGCCGCCGACTCCAAGCGTCTGATGGCCCTGGTCTGCCGTGACCTCGACCTCGACCCGAAGCGGTACCCGCCGAAGTCCTTCAGCGCCAAGATCTCCAACCTGAAGAACGAGCTGATCGACGAGGAGGACTTTGCGGGGCAGGCGAGCGACGGTTTCGAGAAGACCCTCGCCCAGGCCTACGCGCTCTACCAGTCCCGCCTCCGCGAGGCGAACGCGCTGGACTTCGACGACCTGATCATGACGACGGTCCATCTGCTACGCGCCTTCCCGGACGTCGCCGAGCACTACCGCCGCCGCTTCCGCCACGTCCTCGTCGACGAGTACCAGGACACCAACCACGCCCAGTACGCCCTCGTGCGCGAGCTGGTCGGCACGGCGCCCGCGCGACACGACGACGGCGAGCACGGCGCCGCCGAGATCCCGCCCGCCGAGCTGTGTGTCGTCGGCGACGCCGACCAGTCGATCTACGCCTTCCGCGGCGCCACGATCCGCAACATCCTCCAGTTCGAGGAGGACTACCCGGACGCCACCACCATCCTCCTCGAGCAGAACTACCGCTCCACCCAGACCATCCTCAGCGCCGCCAACGCCGTCATCGAGCGCAACGAGAGCCGCCGCCCCAAGAACCTGTGGACGAACGCCGGCGCCGGCGCCCAGATCACCGGCTACGTCGCCGACACCGAGCACGACGAGGCACAGTTCGTCGCCGAGGAGATCGACCGGCTCACCGACGCGGGCGACGCCACCGCCGGCGACGTCGCCGTCTTCTACCGCACCAACGCCCAGTCCCGTGTCTTCGAAGAGATCTTCATCCGCGTCGGCCTGCCCTACAAGGTCGTCGGCGGTGTCCGCTTCTACGAGCGCCGCGAGGTCCGTGACGTCCTCGCCTACCTGCGCGTCCTCGCCAACCCCGAGGACTCCGTACCGCTGCGCCGCATCCTGAACGTGCCCAAGCGCGGCATCGGCGAGCGCGCCGAGGCGATGATCGACGCCCTCTCCCAGCGCGAGAAGATCAGCTTCCCCCAGGCGCTGCGCCGCGTCGACGAGGCCTACGGCATGGCGGCCCGCTCGGCCAACGCGGTCAAGAAGTTCAACACCCTCATGGAGGACCTGCGCACCATCGTCGAGTCCGGCGCCGGCCCGGCGACCGTGCTGGAAGCCATACTGGAGCGCACCGGATACCTCGCCGAGCTCCAGGCCTCCACCGACCCGCAGGACGAGACCCGTATCGAGAACCTCCAGGAGCTGGCCGCCGTCGCCCTGGAGTTCGAGCAGGAGCGCGGCGAGGGCGAGGAGAGCACCCTCGCGGACTTCCTCGAGCAGGTCGCCCTGGTCGCCGACTCCGACCAGATCCCCGACGAGGACGAGGACGGCACCGGCGTCATCACCCTCATGACCCTCCACACCGCCAAGGGCCTGGAATTCCCTGTGGTCTTCCTCACCGGCATGGAGGACGGCGTCTTCCCGCACATGCGGGCCCTCGGGGAGACCAAGGAGCTGGAGGAGGAGCGGCGGCTGGCGTACGTCGGCATCACCCGTGCACAGCAGCGTCTCTACCTGACCAGGGCCGCCCTGCGCAGCGCCTGGGGACAGCCGTCGTACAACCCGCCGTCACGCTTCCTCGAGGAGATCCCGGACCGCCATCTGGACTGGCGGCGTACGGTCTCGGCCAGGGCGGCCGCGGCCGGCACATCCGGATCCGCGGCGTCCGGGGTCGCCGCCTCGCTCTCCTCGTCGCGGTCCCGCAGCGCCGCGTCGGGAGCGTCCGGTTTCGCCACCCGGCGCGCGACGGAGAAGCCGGTGGTCCAGCTGGCCATCGGTGACCGCGTCACCCACGACCAGTTCGGCCTCGGCACGGTGGTCGCGATCAAGGGCAGCGGCGGCAATGCGGAAGCCACCATCGACTTCGGCGACAGCAAGCCCAAGCGGCTGCTGCTGCGGTACGCGCCGGTGGAGAAGCTGTAGTCCGCCGGCGTAGCCCGAGAGCGCCGCGTCGCGCGGCGCTCTCCCTGGGGGTACCTCCCACGCCCTTCAGGCAGTGGGGGAGCTCGCTGCTTGACGTGCCCTCTTGATACCCGCCGGCTTTGACGCGTGGGCTCTCGGGCTCGTGGCTCAGGTCGGGTCGAGGCCGTGGCTGCGCAGCCACGGGAGCGGGTCGATCGCGTCGCCGCCGCCCGGGCGGACCTCGAAGTGCAGATGGGGCCCGGTCGAGTTGCCGGAGCTTCCGGAGAAGGCGATCACATCGCCGGCCTTGACCGTGGTACCGGAGTTGACCCGGTAGCTGGAGAGGTGGCAGTACCACGTCTCGGTGCCGTCCTTGGCGGTAAGGATCGCCATGTTCCCGTACGCGGTGTTGTACTGGAACCGCACCGTGCCGTCGGTCGCCGCCATCACCTGGGTGCCGTAGGCGACCGGGAAGTCGATACCGGTGTGCACGGACATCCAGTTGACGCCCGCCTGGCCGAAAGTGGCGCTCAGGCCCTTCTGCGTGACCGGGAGGACGAACTTCGGCCGCAGCCGCTCCTTGCGGGCCGCGTCCTCCGCCGCCTTCTTCCGCTTGGCCTCTTCCTGGGCCTTGAGGTCGATGCGCTCCTGCGTACGGCTCGCCCGGTCGGCGAAGTCGCGCGTGTCGGCGGACAGGTTGTCGAGCTGGGTGTCGAGCTTGTTGTTGGCCTCGGCCGGCTTGATGTCGGAGGCCGCCGTGGCCGGCTTGTCGTCGCCGCCCAGGCCGCCCACCGACGCGGCGGCGACACCCGCCACCCCGATGACGCAGACCGAGGGCACGGCCACCGTCAGTAAGGCGGAACGCTTCGCCGGGCTACGGCGCCGGGAGCCGGAACCCCGGCCGGGGGCGCGGCGCGAGACCGGCGCGAGTTCCCGTCCTTCGTCCCTGCCGTCTCCGTCGCGGTACCCGTCGTCGGCCTCGTCCTGGCCCTGGTCCTCGGCCTCGTCCTGGTACCCCGCGTCGTCGTACTCCCGGTAGCCGTCCTCATGCATGCCCGCGGGCTCGTCGTCGACGGTGCCGGGGGCGGGGGAGGCGTGGTCGTGCGGGGTCGGCCCGGCGTACGGGTCCGTGGCGTCGGCGTAGGCGGCGTGGTCGGTGCCGGTGTCGAAACCGGTGGCGTCGATGTCGGCCAGTTCACGCTCGTAGTCCGCGAGTTCGGGCTCGAGGCCGCCGTAGGGCGACGACTCGTAGCCGTGCGGGGCGTAGCCGTAGGCGTGCGTATCGAGGGCGTTGGGGTCGTAGCCGTGCGTATCGAGGGCGTTGGGGTCGTAGCCGTGTGCGTCGTGACCGCCCGACTCGTGGGCGGGGGTCTCGTAGCCGGCCGTGTCATGGCCGGTCGTCTCATAGCCGAGCGTCTCGTAACCGGTCGTCTCGTAGCCGGCCGTCTCGTGGCCGGTCGTCTCGTGGCCGGTCGTGTCATAGCCGGTGGGCGCGTATGAAGCCGCTGCGTCGGCCGCTTCGGCCGGGTCGGCGGTGAGACCTGCGAAGTCCTGGGGGGCGTAGCCGTCGTACTGCGGGGGGACCTGCTCGGGGACCTGTTGCGCGTACGAGGTGGTGTCCCACAGACCGGTGTCGGTCTGGTCCGTGCCCGCCCAGGCGGTGGCGTCCCACTGGCCGGTCAGGTCGTAGCCCGCGTCGGGGTAACCCCCCGTGGTCCCCGTGGGGTAGCCGCCGGTGTCGTACGCGCCGTGTGGCTGGGCCTGCGACTGGGTGCCGTACGGGTCGGCGGTCGGCGGGGCGTAGGCGCCGGTGGTGTCCCACTGGCCGGTCATGTCGTAGCCAGCGGCTGCGCCGGGAGCGGTACCGGGGAGGTCGCCGAACAGCGGGTCGGAGTCGTAGTCGTTGGCGCCCGCGAAAGCGCCCGGCGTGAAGCTGCCGGTGGCGAAACCGTCAGCCGGGTAAGCCGTGGTGGCGGTGTGACTCGCGGGGTAACCGCTGTCCGGAGGGAAGGCTGTGCTCGCCGGCGCAACCGAACCGGTCCCGTAGGCGTCATAGCCGTCATAGCCGTATGCGGGATAACCGTCGCCGTAATGGAGGCTCTGCTGGTCGTACGACCCGTACGACGCATGGCCGGCATCGGGGGCCGAGGGATGGGAATCCCCCGACGGGTGACGGTCGTTCACCTACTTCTCTTTCGCCTCGACAGCAGGGGCTGGGGGGCTGGTCAATTCGGGCTGAGCCACGGAGGTCACCGCCCCCCAGAGGCGGAGCAGTGCGGCGACTGTACCCGGCAGTACGTGGGCGCGACAATCTTCGGCTGGGTTTCCGGCCGAGGAGAAACGGGCATTCGGCCTTCTTTCGGCGCCGCGCAGAGACATCCTTGGTGTTGCGTTCGAGGCCCGTTCGAAAAATGCTGCGTTTAGGGGGACGGAAGGTCTCGGCTGGGTCACGCCGCCGGTGTGCTCCGATGGGCCGTGGCGGGTGGTGACCTCGGACGGGGCGGCGGTGGCGAGCCTCGGCGGGGAGGCGGCCCGCAGGCTTCGGGCGGTCGCTACGGTGTCCCTACTGTTCCCGCCGTGTGATTTCGCCCTCCCTCAGCGGCGCGAAACCGGTCCGTGCGGGATCCTGGGGACAACGTCGTCGGTACATGGAGGCAGTGATGAGTGTGGCAGCCGGGCCGATCCGGGTGGTCGTGGCCAAGCCGGGACTCGACGGCCACGATCGCGGGGCCAAGGTCATCGCGCGAGCACTGCGTGACGCGGGCATGGAGGTCATCTACACGGGCCTCCACCAGACCCCTGAGCAGGTCGTCGACACCGCCATTCAGGAAGACGCCGAGGCGATCGGCCTCTCCATCCTCTCCGGCGCGCACAACACCCTGTTCGCCCGTGTCATCGAGCTGCTCGCCGAGCGGGACGCGCAGGACATCGTCGTCTTCGGGGGCGGCATCATCCCGGAAGCGGACATTCCGGCGCTCAAGGAGAAGGGCGTCGCTGAGATCTTCACGCCCGGGGCCACGACGGCTTCCATCGTGGACTGGGTCCAGGCGCACGTCCGCACCCCGGCGGTCAGTTGATTCCGCCGGACTAGCCGATACCGCCGGTTCGGCTGATACCGCCAGGTTCCGCCGATTCCGCTGGGTTCGCCGGCTGATTCCGTGCTCCGCCGGCCGTGCGGTTCCGCAGGCGTCGGCCCATGTCAGGCAGCGTGTTCGCCGCCCCGCGGCCCTGGGTGAGTGCATATGTCCAGGGACGTGGGGCGGTTGCGGTACGGGGTTTCGCCACGCGAACGCAGGAGCCATCGGGAGCCGTCCAGCGCCCTCGAACGCAGGAGCCCTCGGGGGAGCGGGTGCACGGACGGGACGCGTAGGGCCCGTAGGGGCCCGCAGGGTTCAGGACTCAAGGGGTGGCTCCAGGGACCCGTGCGCCGGGCCCTCGGCCATCGATTCCTCGGCTATCGATTCCTCGGCTTCCGGGCCCTCGGTTTCCGGGTCCTCGGCTGTCGGTGTCATCAGCTCGGCGCTCATTGCCGCCCGTACCTGCAACGTGTTCGTGAGCCGCTGAAACGCCTCGGCCCAGTAGCTTCCGGCGCCGGGCGACGCGTCCTCCCGTTCCTCGGGTATCGCGGTGAGCGCTTCGAGGCGGGTGGCCTCCGCCGGGTCCAGGCAGCGCTCCGCAAGGCCCATCACCCCGCTGAAGCTCCACGGGTAACTTCCGGCGTCCCGCGCGATGTTCAACGCGTCCACCACCGCCCGTCCCAGCGGTTCCGCCCATGGGGCCGCACAGCAACCCAGCAGTTGGAACGCTTCCGACAGGCCGTGCGCCGCGATGAAGGCGGCGACCCACTCGGCACGCTCCGTCTCGGCCAGCGTCGTGAGGAGTTTCGCGCGCTCGGCCAGGGAGACCGCACCGGGGCCGCCGGCGCCTTGCGCGGTCGGGGCGCCGAGCAGCGCCCGGGACCAGGCCGCGTCCCGCTGGCGGACCGCCGCCCGGCACCAGGCCGCGTGCAGCTCGCTCTGCCAGTCGTCGGCCACGGCCAGCGCCATGATCTCCTCGGGCGAGCGACCGTCGAACCCAGCGCTCCACGATGCCAGCGGTGCCGCCTCCACCAGCTGCCCCAGCCACCAGGCGCGCTCGCCGCGTCCGGTCGGCGGCTTCGGCATGATGCCGTCGCGCTCCATGTCGGCGTCGCACTCGTGCGGTGCCGTCACCACGAGTACCGGTGAGGGACCCGTACGGTCCAACGTCACGCAGGCCGCTGCACGGGCCTCCATGCGCCGGGCCAGCGCCGAACGGGGGAGTGCGGAGAGCAGTTCGGCGGCGATGGCGCGGACGTTGCGGCTGCGGTCGGTCAGGGCGCGTTCGAGGAACGGCTCGTCGTCGCCGCACAGGCCGGTGTGCAGTGCGTCGAGGAACATCAGCCGGTCCTCGGCCCGCTCGGTGGGCCAGGTGCCGGCGAGCAGGTCGCGGGCGGCACCCGGGGCATGCGCCCGCAGCGCCGCCAGCAGGGCGACGCGCTCGGCGAACAGCCCCTCCTCCCACAGTCGCTCGATCTGGGCGCTGTCCTCGGCGGCGGGCAGGGCTGCGCCGCCGCCCGGGGTGGCCCGTAGCGCGAACTTCCAGTCCGTGTTCAGCCGGGCCAGCCACAGGGCGCGCGGTCCCGCGAAGGAAAGGACCTGCGGGCGCAGGTCGGTGCGGGCCCGGGCGACGTCCAGCAGGGCCGGGATCAGGTGCGGGGGAGCGGCGAAGCCCTGGTCGTCGGCCGCGTGGAGCCATTGGGGCAGCAGCTCCATGAGGTCGGGTGCCGTGCCGCGGCGGCCGTCGCTTCCGGCGCCCGGGCGGTTCGCCAGCAGCAGCGTCAAGCGTCGCACCGCCGCGGACGGCAGCGCGGGCCGGGCGTCGGCCGGGGCGCGGCCGGGCAGCGGTGCGGCGGGAGCCGGACGCAGGCCCGCGCGCCGCCGCACCGTCTGCACGGCGGCCGCGTCCAGCAGTGCCGTCGCCGCGTCCTTGCCGTGGGCGGTCACGGGTGGCCTGCGACGCTCCGTGCCGAGCAGGGCGGCGGTGACCAGGTCATCCCATCCCGCCGCCGTGGCACCGGCGTCAGGCGTGCCTGTCGTGCTCGTCGTGTTGCTCATGACCCTGTACCTCGCTCGGCGCGTGCGGTCCTGGCGCGTGGGGGCCCGGTGCGCAGCGGCCCTGTCCTCGTGGGCAGGACGGCCGTCCGTGCCCCTGCGGTCCGTGCGACTTCGGTCCATGTGGTTCCGGTCCGTGCCCTTGTGGTCCGTGCCCTTGTGGTCCATGCCTCAGCGGTGCCGGTGTCCGGGGTGCCGGTGTCCGCGGTCAGAGCACGTGCCGCCCCGGTCGTTGCGGCGGCGGTGGGTGTCGTCCGCGGGTCGGCTCCTGTCGTCTTCGGCGTTGCGGGAGCCCTCCTCGTCGTCAGCACAGGGCCACCGTTTCCCCCGGGCCCTGGGGCCAGGCCGCGAGTGGGGTGAAGCCGCGGTGGCCGCACTCGCCGAAGACGGTGACGGGGGCGCCGCCCGAGAGCGCGACCAGGCGCCACAGGCCGGGGGGCGCGGCCGGCGCCGAGGCGGTGATCGGCACGGCCAGGCCGCCGTCCGCGTCGGCCAGTTGCCAGCCGGAGCCGTCCGGCAGCGGGGCGGGTATCACCGGGCCCAGGGTGACCGGCCAGGAGTCCAGCCACGGGTCGTCGCGGAGCGCCGTGCCGTAGCGGGCGGTGGCCTCGGACGTGGTGACGGCGGAGGGCCGGGCGGCGGTCGGGACCGGGGCGCTGAACCGCTCGCCCAGCTCGGCGCGGAGTTGGGCGGGGCCCGGGTGGGCGGACAGCTCGGCGTCGAACGCCAGGCCCACCGGCAGCGCGAGCGCGGGCGGGCGGCCCGCAGCGCCGTACGAGAGCAGCAGCGCCGTACGGCCCGAACCGGTGCCGTAGAGCCAGATGCGGCGGGTGGTGAGCTTGGTGTCGGCCGTGTCGTACTGGGCGAGGACGAGCCACTGGTCGCGCTCCGTGGGGCCGTCGGCCGGAGTGGGAAGGCCGATGCGGGCGCGGACCGTGGTGGCCAGGCCGGGCGGCAGGTCCGACCGGTGCAGCCAGCCCTGGTCGAGCAGATGGATCAGGGCGCACTCCTCCAACAACCGCAGGGGCCAGCCCGGTCCCGAGGTGGCGACCGGTCCCAACTCCCGCACCCGTGCCGCGAGCCCCGGCGCCTGGGCGTCGACCATGCGGGCCGCGGTCTCCTCCCACAGGCCGTACCCCGCCTGCTCGGCGCCGGCCAGGCCGCCGCGCAGCAGGTCGGACAGGCGCTGCTCCAGCTCGGTGGCGCCCGCGCTGACGCGCTCCGCTCGCTGCTGCGCCCTGATGTCCGCGCGCCGCTGGGCGGCCGGGTCCGCGGGCGCCCCCTGGTCCCGCCTGGCCGGCGCTGCGGGCTTCTCGGCCGCTCGCTTGCGGCGCCCGGTCAGCCATTCCTCCGCCCAGGCCGGAGCCTCGGGCGCGGACCCCCAGTCGTCGGCGCCGGTCCAGAGCAGCAGCAGGCCCAACGCGTGCTTGCACGGGAACTTCCGGCTCGGACAACTGCACTTGTACGCCGGGCCGGTGCTCCCCGCGATGTCCACCACCGTCTGGTACGGCTTGCTGCCGCTGCCCTTGCACAGCCCCCAGATCGCCCCCTCGTCGCCGCCCGTGTCGGACCACGGGCCGGCCGCACCGAGCTTGCTACCCGCCTTGCGTGAGGCGGCGTCAGGAGCCAGTGCCAGCACCTGGTCCGCCGTCCAGCGCACCCCCTGCTCAGTCATGTCTCCGACGGTAGGTCACCCCACTGACAATCACTCCGAATAGCGGTATCAGTGCAGGTCAGGTCGATTGTCAGTGGAGTGATGCAGAGTTGGGGACGTGAGCGCAGCCGGCCCGCGCAGGCGGCCGGAGATGAGGGGGAGAGCCATGCCCGTGTCCGCAGAGCCGACCGAGCGACCGTCCACACCCGCGCCCGCCGACGGCACACAGACACTGCGGCCGCACGCGGAGGACGCGTTCGCCGCCGAGCTCGCGGCGCTCGCCGCGCAGGACGACCGACCGAGGCCGCCCCGCTGGCGCCTGTCCCCCTGGGCCGTCGCCACCTACCTGCTCGGCGGCACGCTGCCGGACGGCACCGAGATCACCCCGAAGTACATCGGCCCGCGCCGCATCGTCGAGGTCGCCGTCACCACCCTCGCCACCGACCGGGCCCTGCTGCTGCTCGGCGTGCCCGGCACCGCCAAGACCTGGGTCTCCGAGCACCTGGCGGCCGCCGTCAGCGGCGACTCCACCCTGCTCGTCCAGGGCACCGCAGGCACCCCGGAGGAGGCCATCCGCTACGGGTGGAACTACGCCCAGCTGCTCGCCCAGGGCCCCAGCCGCGACGCCCTCGTCCCGAGCCCCGTGATGCGTGCCATGGCGGACGGCATGACGGCCCGTGTCGAGGAACTGACCCGCATCCCGGCGGATGTGCAGGACACCCTCATCACCATCCTCTCCGAGAAGACCCTGCCGATACCGGAACTGGGCCAGGAGGTCCAGGCGGTCCGCGGGTTCAACGTCATCGCCACCGCCAACGACCGCGACCGCGGGGTGAACGACCTCTCCAGCGCGCTCCGCCGCCGTTTCAACACGGTGGTGCTGCCCCTGCCCGAGACCGCCGAGGCCGAGGTCGAGATCGTCTCGCGCCGGGTCGACCAGGTCGGCCGCTCGCTCGATCTGCCCGCCGCACCCGAGGGCATGGACGAGATCCGCCGAGTCGTCACCGTCTTCCGCGAGCTGCGCGACGGCGTCACCGCCGACGGGCGTACGAAGGTGAAGTCCCCCAGCGGCACCCTCTCGACCGCGGAGGCCATCTCCGTCGTGACCCACGGGCTCGCGCTCGCCGCACACTTCGGCGACGGTGTGCTGCGCCCGGGCGACGTGGCCGCCGGAATCCTCGGCGCCGTCGTCCGCGACCCGGCCGCCGACCGGGTCGTCTGGCAGGAGTACCTGGAAGCGGTGGTACGGGAGCGGGACGGCTGGAAGGACTTCTACCGGGCCTGCCGTGAGGTGAGCGTATGACGGTGGACGCGGAGAAGACGCACCCGGAGGAAGAGCGGGCGCCGGCGGCGGAGGCCGGCTCTCCGGCAGCCGGGGAAGCGGCGGGTGACGCCCGACTCCGGGCGCGCCGGAGCGGTCCGCTGCTGCTCGGGGTGCGGCACCACGGGCCGGGTTCCGCCCGTGCGGTGCGTGCCGCGCTGGACGAGGCCCTGCCCCAGGCGGTGCTGATCGAGGGCCCACCGGAGGCGGACGCGCTGGTACCACTCGCCGCGCAGAAGGAGATGCGGCCGCCCGTGGCGCTGCTCGCCCATGTCGTGGACGAGCCGGGCCGGTCCGCGTTCTGGCCGTTCGCCGAGTTCTCCCCCGAGTGGGTGGCGCTCCAGTGGGCGCTGTCCCATGACGTTGCCGTCCGCTTCATCGACCTTCCCGCGGCCCACACACTCGCCTGGCGGGACAGGGCGGCCGACACCGACGCGGGGGAAGCCGGTGCGGATCCGGGGGAGGCCGGTGCCGGCGAGGGGGACGCCGGCACCGGCGAGGGGCACGGCGGCGCCGACACGCAGGAGGCCGTCCGAATCGATCCGCTCGCCGTGCTCGCCGAGACGGCCGGGTACGACGACCCGGAGCGCTGGTGGGAGGACGTCGTCGAGCATCGGGGCGTGGTGGGGGACGCCTTTGCCCCGTTCGAGGCGCTGGCCGACGCCATGACGGCGCTCCGTGAGACGTACGGCGACGGCGAGCCGCACCGCGACCTGGTGCGCGAGGCGTACATGCGCCTTCAGGTACGCGCCGCACGGCGGCAGTTCGGCGACGCGATCGCCGTGGTGTGCGGCGCCTGGCACGTCCCGGCACTGAAGGAGCGCAGCACCGCCGCCGGCGACCGTGCGCTGCTGAAGGGGCTGCCGAAGGTCAAGGCCGACATGACGTGGGTGCCCTGGACGCACCGCAGGCTCTCCAAGGACAGCGGTTACGGCGCGGGCATCGACTCGCCCGGCTGGTACGGCCATCTGTTCCGGTCCCCGGACCGCCCGCTGGAGCGCTGGATGACGAAGGTCGCCGGGCTGCTCCGGGAGGAGGACCGCATCGTGTCCTCCGCCCATGTCATCGAGGCGGTGCGGCTCGCGGACGCGCTCGCCACGCTGCGCGGCCGGCCGCTCGCCGGGCTCGCTGAGACGAGCGAGGCGGTCAAGGCGGTGATGTGCGACGGCTCCGAGGTACCGCTCGCGCTCGTACACGATCGGCTGGTGGTCGGGGACGTACTCGGCGAGGTGCCGGAGAACGCGCCCGCTGTGCCGTTGCAGCGCGACCTCGCCCGGCAGCAGCGCGCCCTGCGGCTCAAACCGGCGGCAGCGGAGCGCGAGCTCGACCTGGACCTGCGGCGGGACACCGACGCCGCGCGCAGCAGGCTGCTGCACCGGCTGCGGTTGCTCGGCGTGCCCTGGGGCGAGCCCGCCGTCTCCGCGCGCGGCAGCACCGGCACCTTCCGTGAGACCTGGCGGCTGTGCTGGGAGCCGGAGCTGTCCGTGCGGGTCGCCGAGGCCGGTGTGTGGGGGACCACGGCGTCCGCTGCCGCGGCGGCGAAGGCGGCGGCGGACGCGGCCGCCGCTGACACCCTGGCCGACGTCACCGCGCTCGCCGAGCAGTGCCTGCTCGCCGATCTGCCCGAAGCGCTCCCGGTGGTGATGCGCACCCTCGCCGACCGTGCCGCGCTCGACGCCGACGTGGGCCATCTCGCCCAGGCCCTGCCGGCCCTGGTCCGCTCCGTGCGCTACGGCGACGTGCGCGGCACCGACACCGGCGCCCTCGGCGACGTGGCCGCCGGCCTCGCCGAGCGGATCTTCGTCGGCCTGCCACCCGCCTGCGCATCCCTGGACGCGGACGCCGCAGCGGAGATGCGCCGCCATCTCGACGCGGTGCACGGCGCGGTGGGACTCCTCGAGGAGGCCCGGGAAGCCCCGGCCACCCCGGATCCCGCCGTGACCGTCGACGACGCAGCCCACGATGCCGCCGGAGCCGGAGCCGGAGCCGGCGAGAACGCAGAGGTACCGCACGCGCCGGACGACGGCGGCGGGCAGCGTGAGCCGGGCGTCCGTAGCCGTTGGCACGCCGTGTTGCGGGGGCTTGCCGAGCGGGAGTCCATGCCCGGGGTGCTGCGCGGGCGCAGCGCCCGGATCCTGCTGGACGAGGGGGACTCCACGCAGGACGAGGCGGCCCGACGCATGGGGCTGGCGCTGTCACCGGGTACCGAGCCCGCCGACGCGGCCGCGTGGATCGACGGCTTCGTGGGCGGCGGCGCCGGCTCGGGCATGCTCCTCGTGCACGACGAACGCCTCCTCGCGCTGGTGGACGGCTGGCTCGCCGCCGTTTCCGACATCGCCTTCACGGACGTACTGCCGCTGCTGCGCCGTACGTTCTCCGCCTACGAGGCCGGGGTGCGGCGCACGCTCGGAGAGTTGATCCGCCGTGGCCCGGCGGGAGCGCCGGCGGCGGTGACCGGCAGCGGTGCCGCGCTGCCCGGGTTCGCCCCGGAATTGGACGTCGACCGGGCTGACGCCGTCCTCCCCGTGCTGTCCCTGCTGCTCGGCCTGCCCGCCCCGGACGGCCCACCCGGGCGCAGGACCAGGACCGGAGCCGGCATCGAGGCCGGCACCGGCACCGACATGGACGCCGAACCGGCGCAGGACACCGTGGGGGTGGTGGGATGAGCACGGGGACGCCGGCAGGGCCGGACGGTCATGGCGACGGCACCGACGAGCGGTTGCGGCGCTGGCGGCTGGTGCTCGGCGGTGACGCGGCGGACGGCACCGGGCACGGACTCGCCGGGCGGGACGCGGCCATGGACAAGGCGCTCGGCGCGCTCTACAACACGGGGGACGGCCGGCAGCGTGGCCGGGACAGATCGGCCGGTCTCGGCGCGTCAGCGCCGTCCGTCGCCCGCTGGCTGGGCGACATCCGCAGCTACTTCCCGTCCTCGGTGGTGCAGGTCATGCAGCGCGACGCCATCGACCGGCTCGGCCTGTCCGCGCTGCTGCTGGAACCGGAGATGCTCCAGGCGGTGGAGGCCGACGTGCACCTCGTCGGCACCCTGCTCTCGCTCAACAAGGCGATGCCGGAGACCACCAAGGAGACCGCTCGGGCCGTGGTGCGCAAGGTCGTGGAGGACCTGGAGAAGCGGCTCGCGACCCGTACCCGGGCGACGCTCACCGGTGCGCTCGACCGCAGCGCCCGGGTCAGCCGGCCACGCCACCGCGACATCGACTGGAACCGCACCATCGCGGCCAACCTCAAGCACTACCTCCCCGAGTACCGCACCGTCGTGCCCGAGCGGTTGATCGGCTACGGCAGGGCGGCGCAGTCCGTGAAGAAAGAGGTGGTCCTCTGCATCGACCAGTCGGGGTCGATGGCGGCCTCCGTCGTCTACGCCTCGGTGTTCGGCGCCGTGCTGGCGTCGATGCGGTCCATCGCCACCCGGCTGGTCGTCTTCGACACCGCCGTCGTGGACCTCACCGATCAGCTCGACGACCCCGTCGACGTACTCTTCGGCACCCAACTCGGCGGCGGCACGGACATCAACCGGGCGCTGGCGTACTGCCAGTCGCAGATCACCCGCCCCGCGGACACGGTGGTCGTACTGATCTCCGACCTCTACGAGGGCGGGATACGCAACGAGATGCTGAAGCGCGTGGCGGCCATGAAGGCGTCCGGAGTGCAGTTCGTGACGCTGCTCGCGCTCTCCGACGAGGGGGCGCCGGCGTACGACAGGGATCATGCGGCAGCGCTCGCCGCACTGGACGCACCCGCCTTCGCCTGCACGCCCGACCTCTTCCCCGAGGTGATGGCCGCGGCCATCGAGAAGCGCCCCTTGCCCATACCAGATGCGTCCGCCGGGCGGTGATAGCACACCGCACATCAACCCACGACGGTCACCCGGGGCTTGCGCAACCTCCCGAGTCCCATGCGAGGATCGACGCCGCGACGGGAGCGTCCCCGCTCGGAGCGCCCGCTCCGGACACCGTCGCACGAACCTCCCGACGGAAGGGCCGAGATCCTGAGCTGTGCAGCACCCCAGTCCGGTGCCGCCCTGCGCATGGTGCGCCAGGCGGCCGGGCAGCGCGTGCTGCACGTGACGCTGCTGCTGGGTGCCCTGGTCGTCCTGGGCCTGGTCTTCGGTGAGCAGGCGCACGCAGCGGAGGACGGTCGCCCGACGGCGGACGCCGCGCCGTCCACGGCGGTGACGCGGGCAGATCATTCGGTCCGTACCGGTACCGTCCGCACCCACACGGACATCCGGTACGCGGGGACCGTCGAGACCCCCGGTCACGCTGCGGCTCCGGCTCCCGTTCCCGCCGCGACCGCACGGCAGGGTGCCCCCGGCCAGGACACACCGAATGTGCACTCCGCACCCTCGGATTCCCGGGCACACGCGCCCCGTTCGCCGTCCAGCGCGCAACCGGCGCCCACCGAGACCGTCCCCGCCACCCACCCGGGCGACGGCGCGGACTCGACGAGCGTGAGCGCCACGGACGCCACCGGCGCCACCGGCGGCGCAGCGGCCACCGATGCCAAGGGCACCGAGGCAGCCACGGGTGGTGCGCCGGGCGCGGACGAGGTGCAGGACACGGTGCGGGCCGTCGTGCGTGCGTTGCCTCAGGAGCTGTTGCGCTCGCTGCGTGAACTGGCGGGTTGGCCCGGTGCGCCGCTGCCCGGCGGGCCACAGGGCCCGGTGGGCGGCGGGGAGCAGCAGGGCCCGTCGCTGCCGGGTTCGGGCACGGACGGCCCTGCGGACCACGGGCGGGAGTACGGCGCCGGGTACGGCTCGAGCGTCGCCGGTGCGGATGCCGCCGGCGCAGGAGCTCTGTTGCGCGGCGAGCGCACCGGCGAGGGAAGCGGTTCGGGGCTGCCCGGTGGCGGGCGCCTTCCGGTGCCGGGCGAGGCTCCCGCCGCGGTGCTCGGCGCCACGTCCGTCACCGGTTCCGGAGCGTCGCAACGCCACGCCGAACAGAGTGCGGCCCTGGACCGGGCGGGGGTGACGCATCGGCTCATGCCCGGTGCGCATGCCGTCGTCGCCGGGGCCTCGATCCGGGACAGACACCGTGACATCGTCGAATTCCCCGGCTAGGGCAGGCCGTTTCCGCGTGCTGCGGCCTGCCCGCGCGGGGGCGGAACAGGTCTGCCCAACGTCCGGGGCGCCACCATCGGCCCCGGAACTCAGCCGAAGTTTCGAAGTTCTCCATGTCCCGAAGGATCTGACGTACGCATGAACAAGAACCTCCGACGCTCCATCGTGATCGCCGCCGGTGTCTCCGGCGCGTGGGCGCTCGGCTCGGCCGTCGCCAGCGCGGACGAGCAGCCCGCGCACTCCGTCTCGCAACCTGACCGCCCGATCGAAGCCGCCGGGGACGCCAGCGCGGACGGCGCCGATGTCCATCTCGGTGTCGACGTCCAGCACACCGTCGCCCGTGTGACCCATGTGACCGAAACCGCCCACGAGGCGGTGACCCAGACCACGCACGCCGCTGTCCACCACGTGGCCCAGGTGACCCAGGGGGTGGCGAGCCATGCCACGCCGGCCGCACACGGCGCGGTCGACGACGCCACCGGAGTCGCGCAGGGTGCCGCCGGCCAGGCCGGGCACACGACGCACCGGGTCGCCGGTGACGCGGCGCAGGGCGCGCACGGTGTCGTCGGTCAGGTGGCGCGGGGCGCCCAGAGCGCCGATGTCGCTCCCGGCCCCGTCGCCCGGACCGTTGGCCATGTTCAGGCGCGGGCGGCGGAGGCCGGACAGCACGTGGCTCAGGCGCCCGCCGCGGTGCAGGAAGAGGTGGACTACCTCTTCGGGCCCCTGTCGGCGTTCGCGCCGGAACTGGCCGCTTCCCAGTCCGCCGCCGCGCCCGCCACGGCGCACACCGCCGCGCGTGCCGAAGCACCTGCCGTAGCGCACACCACCGTCGCCCAGTCCGCCGCCGCACCCGCTCCGGCGCACACCATGGCGGCGCCCGCCGCCGACGCGTCCACCATGGCGTTCCAGCCCGCCGACCTTCCCGACGTCGTGACCGGCGCGGTGCTCCAGTCCCCGCCGGTCGCCGCGGTGGTGACGACGCTGACCGACGCTTCGGCCGCGATGCACGACGGCCTCCCCGCCGACCCCGTGTCGCCCGGCAGCCTGCCGCACACCGCCTTGCAGGTCGTCGGTGACGTCCTCTACACGGTCGACGGCATCAAGGACGACGCGCAGTCCGGTCGGGTCCCCGACACCGTGCCGCAGGACGCCGCGCTGCTCGTCCAGCACCTGGCCACCGGCCTCGGCGGCCAGTCCATCGCCGGCCAGTGAGGCCACCGGCCTGAGGTGCAAACCGACGGCCTGAGGTGCAAACCGACGGCCTGAGGTGCAAACCGACGGCCTGAGGTGCAAACCGACGGCCTGAGGTGCAAACCGACGGCCTGAGGTGCAAACCGACGGCCTGGCGTGCAGGCCACCGGAGTGCCGTGCGTGTCACCGGCGGGACACGCGCGGCACCCTCAGCAGGTCCCAGCTGACGCGGCCAGGGATGCCGTCGGCATCCCTGCCGCGGAAGCCGAGCTTCTTCTGCCAGGCGGTGTAGGAGCGGCGGGCGGCCTGGTTCCAGTCGGGGGTGGGGGCCTGGCGGTAGCGGCCACAGCCCTCGGCGTTGAGGCGATGGCCCATCACCGTGATCACGGGGTCGCTCCGGCCGTCCTGGAAGAACGCGGCGCCCGGGAAGGGCTCGTACGCGGACGGTGCGGGAGGCTCCGGGGGCCGGTCCGGCCTGGCGGGTACGTCCTCGGGCGCCGGTTCCCGGCCGGCGCCCCCGTCACCCGTCGCCTTCCCGGCGCCCGTGCCCGTGCCCGCGCCTGTGTCCGAACCCGTCGCACGATCCCCGGCGCCCGCGGGCGCCCGTAGCCGTTCGGCGATCCGTGCGCGCATGCCGGACATGGTGAAGCCGCGGGGGTCGATCTTCCCGGGCTGCCACTCCTTGTGGCCGATGACGGAGCGCTCCGTCCAGCCGTGGGCGCGGCAGATCGCCGCCGCGGCACGGGCGATGGCGTCCTTCTGGGCCTCGGGCCAGGGATCCTTTCCGTCGCCCAGGTTGATGCACTCGAAGCCGTAGAAGCGGCTGTTGCCGTCGGTGTCGGCCTGGTCGTCCGCGGGGAGCGTGGACTCCCGGATCACCGCGCGCAGCACGTCGGCGTCGCCGAGGCCGGCGTGGTTGGCGCGGCCCCAGCCGACCAGATGGATTTCGCCGGCCTTGTCGATGACGCCGTGGCAGAGCGGACCCGGCAGATCGCTCCGGCCGTCGTAGCACAGGTTCACGGAGGGCTCGACGCCCTCGGTGACGGTGTGGTGGATCATCACGCCGTTCAGCGGGCCCCACGGGCCCTTGGTGTTGCGGTTGTGCCGGCGCCAGCTGCGTACCTCGTGCACGGTGAGGCCCTCGTCGCGCAGCGCCTTCAGCACCTGCGCCGCGGTCAGCGGCTCAGCCATGGCGTCGTCCTCCTCGGCCGCCCCCCGCGCCCGGGTCCCTGTCCTTGCCCTGCCCGGCGGCACCGGCCGCCCCTGTGTCGGCGTCGGGTGCCGCGGCGGCCTCCGCGCCGGCCGTGGTCTCGGAGCGCGGGTTCTGCCCTGACGTGGTCTCCGCGGCGATCTCCTCCTGGCGCGCCTCGCGCTCGGCCGCCAGTTGTTCCGCGCTGGCCGCAGGGATCGCCCCGGCGAGCGGCCCGAAGGCCAGCCGCAGGTCCACCGCACCCTGTTCGCCGGTGACCAGGGCCAACGGCGCATGGTGCACGGCGACGCCGAGCGGAGGCTGGAGCAGCGGGCGGCGCGCCGCGTCCGTGGGCCACTCGACGGTGCCGGTGGCGGTACGGGCCGGCGCGCACCAGAAGTCGCCGGTGCGGTAGCTGCCGCCCGGGGCGAAGTACACCTCGACGCCGTCTTCGAGGGGCAGCCAGCGGCCCTCCTCGATGCGCACCGCGCCGTGCTGCACCCGTGCGCCGGCGCCCGGCCGCGTGCCGCCCGAGGGCCGCCGGTGCCCGTCCCGGTGGTCCCAGCGGCGCAGGTACGGGTTCAGCTCGGGCCGCCGGGCGACGCCCTGGGCCGGCTCGCCCGACAGGCGCACCCGCCGGCCCGGCAGGTCCAGCTCCTCGACCCGCAGCAGCGGCAGCGGTTCGAGCCGGCTGGCGTAGGCGCTGTCGACGAACTCGACCCGGTCGCCCACGTCCAGGTCCAGCTTGGTGTCGCCGCCGAGCGTGGCGAGCTGGACCCAGGTGCCGTCGAGGTCGTCGACGGGGAAGACCACGGAACCGTTCTCGCGCGACCACTTGAAGGTGGCCTCCCGGGCGCTGCCACCGTCGTGGACCTCCACGCGGTACAGCTGGTTCTCCGGGCCGCGGTAGCGGGCGTCGGGGGCGACCAGGCACGGGTCCTCGTCGGCGCGCTCGGGCCGCTCGGCGCGCAGCGCGATGCGGGCGCCCGGGGCCTCCTGCCGGTCGGCCCAGGCGCGAAACGCCCGGCGCACCTCGTCCGGGGTCGGCTGGGCGGCGTCGGACCCGCCGGCGGCAGCCAGTTCGGGCAGCTCGGACAGCGGCAGCGGCCGCACCTGCCACACGACCTTCACGCGGGCCGCGGTGTCGGGCAGTGCGGCGCCGAGCGCCACCTCGCGCAGCGCCGGGTCCTCGGCCGCCGTCACCGAGCGCTCCCACACCTTCAGGTACACCACGAACGGGAAACGCGTCGGCAGCCGGTCACCGGCCCGCTCCCGGTCGAGATAGGCGTCGGGCTGGTCCCAGTACGTCCACGGGGCGGCGGCGGTCGGTGCCGCGGCATCCGGGGCGACCTGGGCGTCGTCGGCGTCGGCGTCGGCGTCCTCGTCCGGTACCGGGACGCCCGGCTGGGGTCGGTCGGCGTCGAGCGGGATGCCGTCGACGTAGTAGCGGCCGCTGCCGATGACCAGGTCGTCCAGGTCGCGCTTGCCGCCCTGGAACGTGATCGCGAAGCCGGTGGCGCCGGCCGGGCCGCCGTGCTGCCCGATCAGATCGGCGGTCAGGGCCCGCCGCCCGACCAGCTCGATCACGGTCTGCTCGTTGGCGTCGGCGTCCAGTTGGACGCGGCCCTGCTGCGCCAGCACGGCGGAGTAGTGCCGTTCGGGCCGGAAGGTGAGGCGGGAGAGATCGGCGTGCATCGTAGGGAGTCCCCCCAGGTCGTGAACGTCGTACGAAGGCGGTGGGTGTCGGGGTGCGGCGGGTGCCGGCCCGCCGGGCCGGACCGGACCGGCGCTCAGGTCACGTAGCAGATCCCCGCGTCGCTGCCCGCGGGGGTGTACTCGGCGAGCCGGGCCCGCAGGCTGTCCTCGCGCTGGGGCTGGTACAGGTCGTGGAACGCGCCCATCTCGGCGCCGTCCTCCGCACCGCGCCGGATCTCGGGCGCGCAGTAGGCGGCGAGCTGCGCGTACGCGGGCGTGCCGTACCGCTCGGACACAAACACCGGGCGCACGCGGGCGGCGTCCGCCGCGCCCACCCCGTCCGGCTGGCAACGGTGCCGGCGCGGGGTGCGCGAGCCGGGCGGCACATGGCTGTAGCGCAGGCAGCCGACGCCGCGCCTGGCCACCCGCAGCTGCCCGGTGAACAGGGAGTTCTCGGCGATCTGCACGGCGTGCACGTGCACTTCGCCGATGACGGTGGTGCGGTGCGCGTGCAGTACCGCGTGCGCGAGCATGCAGTCGGGTGCGGCCAGCGCCTCGCGGTCGTGCGCGGTGGCGTCGAGGACGCTGTCCCGCAGATGGATCGCCGGCGGGTCGGTGGAGACCTCGTCGCCGATGACCTGGATGGTGCCGAGGATGCTGTGCTCGGCCTGGAGGCAGGCGGTGGTGCGGTCCAGCACGACGCTGGGCTCCTGCGGGGCGTGCGGTCGGCACCCGGGCTCCAGCGACCAGCCGGGTACGAGGGTGCAGTGCCGCAGCACCACCGCACCGACCGGGCCCGTCACATGGATGCCGCGCCCGGTGACCAGCAGCCCGTCCAGCACGATCCGGGGCCGCGCACAGCCGCAGCCCGCACGGTGCCCGTGCCCGTGCTCGTGGCCGTGGTGGTCCCCGTGCCCGTGGTCGCCGTCCCCCTCCACGGCCCGGATGTTGAGCGCGTCCGGCCGGTTGCTGTACCAGTCGAGCAGCCGGATCACCGGCCGGGTGCCCTCGGCCGCCCGGACCTCCAGACGGTCGCCCGGGTCGAGGTCGAAGTCGAGCTGTTCCTGGTACGCGCCGCTGTGCGTGATCTCGATGATGCCCTCGGCGCCGGCCCGGCCGGCGTGCCGGTCGTGCCGCCAGTCGCGGTAGGCGTCCATGATCCGCTGGTAGTCGTGGCCGGGACCGACCCGGTACACCGGCACCTCGGGCCGCGGCCCGCGGTCCCGCGGGTAACTGCCGCCGCCCATCGCGGTGGCGAACGCGTAGTGGTGGTCGACCCAGACACCCTGCCGGGGCGCCGAGCGCGCGCCGAAGGCGATACGGCCCAGCTCCGGGTCGACGGCGACCTGCCCGCGCCGCGGCCGGTACCGCCAGTGCGACAGGTCGGCCACCACGATGTCGGACGGCGGCACCGGACGGTCCTCGCCGTCCCGCCGGATGACGAAGCTCTTCCCCGGGCCGTAGTAGTCCGCGAGCCGGTCGTGCAGTTGACGGCGGGTGATGAAGGCGGGGACGTTGTCGACGGTGGCGAGGTGACCGGCGGACGGCTCGGGGACGGGCTTGGTCACCAGCGGGCTGTCGTTGCCGAGGATCGAGAACGTGTACAGGTTGCGCGCCCGGTCGATGCAGTACGCGGGCGACGACGTCAGCGCGTACGGCCGCAGCCGCCACACGAACAGGCCCACGCCGGCCGGTGTCACCCCGCCCTGCCGGTACCGTGACGCCGCGCGCCGCACGTCCGCCGTGCGCGCCACCGCACCGAAGGGACCGCCCGCCAGGTCCAGCGCGGCGGAGTCCCGCAGGTCCACGGTCCGGCCCCGGGACAGCCGGGTCGCGTCGGCCGCGGCGCCACCCGTCCCGTACAGCCGCACCGGCTGCTGGTGGGCGACGTACCGGGAGAGTTCGACGGCGCGTGCGGGCCAGTCGGCGACCTGCGCGGACAGCTCTTCCAGCAGGGCGAGGGTGCCCTTGCGGCGACGGTTCGCGACGGTGGCGGCGACATCGCGGCGCGGTGCCAGGGCGCGCGCCAACTGCTCGCGCGAGGCGTCCTGGCGGCCCCCGCCGAGACCACCGGCCAGTACCCGCTCGTAGCCCGGCAGCGGGCGGTAGCCCACCAGATCGCCCAGGTACGGCAGGACCCAGGGCGCCGCGGTCTCCACGAACAGGTCGTCATAGGCCTGCTCGACACCGTCGCGCACCAGGTCCAACTGCTCGGCGACGACCGCGAGCAGGGCCCGCAGCGGCTCGCCCGACCCGCCCTCCTGGTCGCGTAGCCGGTGCCACTGCGGAAGCAGCTCCATCAGCCCGTCCGGCTCCCTGGACATCACTTGACCTCCGTCAGAATCAGCGTGTCCGCGACGTCCGGCGTCAGCAGCGCGAGTTGCGCGGGCCGGATGCCGCGGAAGACGAACACCGAACGGCCCTGCGCCAGCCGGCGCGTGTCGGTGATGTCGGGGTTGAGGCGGAGCAGCGCGGCGAGCGGGACGCCGTGCCGGGCGGCGACGGAGGAGAGCGTCTCGCCGGCCGGGTCGGCGACCGTGTACCGCTGCTCCTCGTAGCCGGCCGTCCTGGCCGGCACATGCGCCTGCGGGCCGTCGAGCGAACCCAGCAGATCGGCGAGTCGCTGCGCGGTGGTGGAGGTCGGCACGCCGGTGAAGACGTCGACGTCCACGTAGTCGACGCCCGGCACCGACTGGGCCGCGGCCAGCACCTCCGACAGGTGCGCCGGCTGCCCCAGCTCCCGGCCCTCGAACCCGAGCCGGCGCAGCAGGGCAGCGCGCAGCCGCGGCTCCACCCGGGCCCACTCGTGGTCGGGCGCCACCTTCACCCGGGCGGCGAGCAGCAGCAGGACCAGCTCCCGGGCGTCCACCCGCACCGGCAGCCGGACGTCGCCGTACCCGGCGAGCGCGGCACGTAGCGCTCCCAGCAGCTGGGAGTCCTCGGTGATCTGCACATCGGCGGTGCCCGCCACCGTCACGTGCAGGATCCGCCGCCGGCCGTCGAAGAGCTCACGCGCCGCGGCCCGCCCGATGCCGGCCCGGGAGCGCGCGAAGTCCTCGTAGTCCTGGACGGACACCAGGCGGTCCAGGGCGCCCACCGCCAGCGGAACCGTGCGGCGGGTCAGCGCCGGCCCGTCCGCGTCGGCGCCGCCGGTCGCCGGACGCGGGTTGGTGACCGCGGTGACGCCGAGCGGGCGGGTGACGGCCTGGGTGATGCGGTCGGCCGCGACGTTGGCGGCGTGACCGGTGCCGAAGCGGTAGCGGGCGCGCACGTTCTCCTGCCCGGTGGGCAGCCGCGCGCCGTGCACGCCGTCGCCGAACGTCACGGTGGTGCGCCCGTCGCCGGTGGTGCCGGTGATGTAGACCCGCTCCCGTGGGCCGCGCCCGGCCAGCGAGTCCACCTCGTGCCACAGCAGGCCGTCGACGCGGACCTCCAGGGTGGGCGTGGCACCGAGCGGGGTGTCGGACGGCAGCCAGGTGAGCGGGGACTGCCAGAGCTGGAACGTCTGGTTGGCCCGGTCGGCGGCACCGCTGCCGATCGGCTCGTCGCGGCCCTCGCCGTGCGTCGCGGCCACCACGTTGCCGAGGATCCGCACCGTCTCGCGGCGGTAGCGGTAGGCCAGGTCGGTGGTGAGGGTGAGCACCGTGTGCACGCGGTCGCCGGGCAGTTGCGGGTCGACCTGCTGCGCCGCGTCCGCGAGCACCACGACCTCGGTGGCCCGCACGCCGGCGGTGCCCGGGATGTCGCTGCGCTCACCGGAGACGATGAGGGTGCGGCCGGGGCCCAGGCCGTCGTACAGGCCCTCCAGCTCGATCGTGTTGCCGTGCACGTCCTCGCCGAGCGGCTCGTCCGCCCTCTGCAAGGGCTCGCCGCCCGCGTGGATCTCGGCGTCCCTGATGTGGGAGAGCAGCACGTCGTGCTCGTCCAGCCAGTCGTCGGCGAGCACGAGTTCGGTGCCGCGGCCGGTGATCCCGTAGTCGGTGTACACGGCCGTGCGTACCGAGACCACCTTGGTGGTGACCCGCGACAGGTTCGGGTCGCCCGGGATGCCGCCCTGGGCGGCGGCGGCCCGGGGCGCGTCGCCGGTGTCCGTGGCGCCCTTGCGGGGCCGCAGGATCGCCACCCAGCTGCCGACCGTGATGCTGTCCTGGACCGAGTCGAGGCGCAGCAGCCGGCGGTTGGCCGGGGCGGGCTTGCTGGCCAGGTTGATCTCCACGCTGGGCGGGCCGCCGGCCAGCGAGTACAGCAGGGCCACTTCGAGGTCGCCGTGCGTGAACTGCACGGGAGCGTCGGCAGAGAGCAGGAACTCACGTGCGGTGCCGTTGTTCACCGCGACCTGGACCTGGCCGCCGTCGGACCCCTCGCCTTCGGGCCGGCCCACGAAGAGGGTGCGTTCCGGCAGTCCCGCCAGCAGCCGGGCGGTGACGCCGGCGTCCTGCGAGTCGGTGGGGCGGCGGCTCAACCAGTGCAGGTCGTGGTCCTGCCCGGTCCGGGTGCTCAGCTCGACCCGGCCGGGCCCGAACGGGAACGCGCCGTCGAACGGCAGGTTCCGCACCAGCTGGAACGACGACCCGGTCTCCGTGTACTGGAACTCCGCCCGCACCGGGGCCCGGCCCGCCGTGTCGAAGACGATCCGCACCGTCGCCAGGGTGCCGCCGACCAGCGGCCAGTCGGTCTGCCGCACCACCCGACCGTTCTCGTCCTGCACCGACTTCAGCGGCGCCGTCGCACCGAACGGCGACGCGGTCACCCGCATCGCCAGCAGGTCCCGCAGCGTCTCCGACGCGGTCGGCGCGGCCGTGGCGCGCCACGCCGGGTAGAGGCCGGGGGCCATCCTGGGGTCCAGGGCGGACAGCAGCCTGGCGGTCAGAGACGAGTTCCCGGTGGCCGCGGTGGCCGTGTTGCCCGCCTCCCCTGCTGGGCGCAGGGGGGCCACTCGGGTGCGCAGGGCCGGTAGGACGGCGTCCAGGGCCTGGAGGGCCGCGGTTGTGGGGCTCTGCCGGACGGTGGGCCGGGTGCGGTCCGGGGTGCCCCCTGGGGGCGGTGACGACCTGCCGGTTTCGTTGTTGTCGCGCGCGCCGTTCCCCGCGCCCCTTTGGGGCGCGGCCCCGGGCGTGCTGGGAGCCAGCTGCCCCGCCCGGTCCCGTAGTTCGCCGAGTACCGCCTGCAACTCCTCGAACCAGGCCGCCACCTCCTCGTACGGTGCCGCGAGCACCTGGGCCTCGGCGAGGCGGTCGTGCGGTTCGGTGAGGCGGGCCGCGAAGGACTCGGGGGTGGTGAGACCGGGGAGGTCGGCACGGAGCGGCGTCAGGACCTGCTCGTCGAAGTCCTCGATGAGGCGGCTCACCGGGCGTGGATTGGGCACCTCGGGCGTCGGGGGCTCGTCGCCGGGCTCGCCGGGTATGGCGGGGTCGGCGATCCAGCGTGCCGTCTCCTCGACCAGCTCCCGCAGGGTGGGCGGTGCGGACCGGGCGAGCCGGACCGCGGTGATCGCCTCGTCCCGGTCGACGCGGACGCCCGCCACCGGCAGCAGCAGTCGCCGTCCGCCCGCCTGCTCACCGAACACGAACAACAGCTGGTCGCCGGTGCGCAACGTGGTCGTGGTCCCGGCGACGTACAGCTCGGGCCGCTTCGCCAGGTCGTCCGGGGTGAGCGGGGCGGGCCGGCGGCGGCGCACCGGCAGCTCGTTGAAGTCCCAGCGGGCGGCCAGGTCCTCGCTGGTCTCGAAGGTCTGCGTGTCCTCGTCGGACGACGCCGGCACGCTGTGGCTGCGTGCGCCACGCGGCACCGTCACCACCAGGTCGGGGGCCCGCTGGTCGCGGTCGAGGGTGTACGCGAGATGGGTGCTCGCGGCGACGCCGGGCCGCGGCCGGTGCCCGACGAGACGTCCGAGCAGCACCAGTGACCGGTGCTCGTGGGCGGTGCGCAGATACGCCTCGTCGGCGATCCGCTCGCCGTGGAAGGTGAGCAGGTCGCCGAGGACCGCGGCGGCGTCCAGCAGCCCGAGCGCCGGATCGTCGGGGGTGCGTACGGTCAGGTGGCGCAGCGCCGGGTACGCCGGTGAGGCGAGCCGGTCGCGCAGGGCCGCGAGGAAGTCGCCGTACTCGCCGACGCGGTGGTCCAGGGCGGTCCGGCCGGGCGGGTTGTACGGCGCGGCGGGCGCGGTCCGCTCGTCGTGCCCGGCGCCCGGCCCGTGGTCACCGCAGGCGCCGCCGCAACCGCACCCGCAGCCCGTGCCGGTGGGCTCGTAGGAGCCGTCATCGGAGCCGTCATAGGAGTCGTAGGACGTCATCGTGCACCCCCGAGGGTGATCTCCAGGCGGCCCGCCTCGGGCCGCTCCGGGTCGTTGTCGCAGGTGGCGATCGACAGCGGGCCGATCCACAGCACGCCGTCCTCCCTCGCCTCCTGGTCGGGTCCTTCCCCCTGGAACAGCCGCCGCAGCCGCGTCACCTCGACGTGCCGCACGCCCGGCACCGCAGCGGCGACCGCCACCAGACGGCTCAGCCGCACCGGTTCGCCGAACGTCAGCGCGTCCGGGTGGAAGAAGCCGGTCGTGCCGCCGGCGCCCGCGTGGCGCAGCCGGCGGCTGCCGAGCACCCGGTACAGCTCGGCGAGGATCTGCCCGTGCTGGTGCCCCGGCGCCGCACCGACGGTGAGCGCGATGTCGAGCGGCACCAGCTGCGCGGGGCCCACGACGAGGTCATGGCCGATGCGGCGGTACGCCTCCAGCGCATGCGCCACGGAGTCCAGCAGCACCGGCGACGGCTGCCCGCCGACCTCCCCCACTGCCTGAAGGGCGTGCGCGGTACCCCCGGGATCGATGGCGACGTGTACTTCCTGCCCGCTGCCGGTCCAGCGCAGCTCGGCGGCGGCGCGCTGCACCCCGGGCAGGGCCGAGGCGAGCGCCGCGTAGTCCTCGGCGGTCACCGCGCGCAGCCGGGTGCTCCCCCACTGCCCTGAACGGGCGTGGGAGGTACCCCCAAGGTCGAGCGGCGCCAGCTGGCGTGCCTGCTCGACGGGTTCCGGCTCGGTGCCGCCGGTGGCGGGCAGCGGATTGCGCACCCCCGCGACCGGGGCCGGGGTGGCCGCGTCCTCCGCGGCCTCGTCCCGGACCAGGACGAGGTGGTTGATGGCCTCGGCGCCCACGTTGCCCGCCTGGCCGCCGCCGATCCGGTAGTGCAGGACCAGCCGCGCGCCCGGTTCGGGCCGGGCCCCGTACTGCCCGTCGCCGAACCGCAGCGCCAGCCGCCCGTCGTCCTCCAGCTCGCCCACGAAGTGCCGCTCGCGCGGCCCGCTGGAGAGCAGGTCGCGCCGCGAGGACCAGACCTCGGCCGGCGCACACCCGTCCGGTCCCTCCGGCCCGGCGGAGCCGTCGCCCTCGGCTTCCCCGCCGGACGTGGCCCGGTACAGCAGCACGGCGGGCAGCGCGGCACGCGGGTCCTGGCGGAGCGCGGCGCTCGCCGGGCCGCGCAGCTCAGGTGCGTCCGGATGCAGCCCGAACGCGTAGGCCGGGCCCCAGCTGTGCGTGATCTCCCAGGCGATGTCCGCGCCGAGCACGGTGCCCGCCCGGGCCCGTGCGGTGAGCACCGCGAGCCGGCGCAGCTTCGCGGCCAGCAGTTCGTCGCTGCGGTGCAGCAGATCGCGCAGGGCCGGTACGGGTTGCCGGCGCAGCTGGAAGCGCTCGATCACCTTCAGACCGAAGACGACAGCCAGCTCGGCGATCTCGTCGTCCGAAAGACTTCCCCCGGTGCCTGGGCGGCGCGGGAGGTCCCCCCGCTGGTCGCGGGCGCTGCGCCACAGTTCCACCAGCCGGGCCCGGACCCGCTCCGGGATCGCCGCCAACCGGTCCGCCTGCCCGGCGGAGATGCGCTCCGGCAGCGGGAACGGCACCGCCTGCGTGACCGGCGAGCGGCCCAGCAGCGGACGGAAGCGCGGTGCGATGCCCGGGTACACGCTCTGCGCGAGCAGCGTCCGCAACGCGGCGGCCTGCTCGTACGCCGTGCCCGGAACGATCCGTTCGTGCCGCCGGCCGGCCAGTTCGAGCCCGATCCCGGCCCGCGCCGCGGCGTCCTCGCCGACCAGCGCGAACAACTGGCGCACCTGGTCGAGCGTCAGCGCCCGGCCGCCGTCGGCCTGTTCGGTGAGGAGCTGGACGAGGTGGGCCGGCGCTCCCCCACTGCCTGAACGGCGTGGGAGGTGCCCCCAGCCCTCCGAGTGGTCCGCGCAGCCGAACGCCGGCGGTCCGCACGGGGCGACGACGGCGGGCACCGGCGGCACGGTCACCGTCTCCAGCAGCTCACCGCCGCCCGAGTCGCCCTGCGCCGGGTGGGCGTGGCAGGCGCCACCGAGGGAGCGGCCGTGGTCGACGAGGACCGCGTTGCCGCGCGCCACGCTCACGTCCGCCACCGGTACGCAGTCGGTGCCACCGAGGGTGACCAGGCGGAGCGGGAAACGCAGGGCGTCCTCGTTCGCCCAGGTGACCTCCAGGACCGGCTGGTCCTCCACGGTGTCGACGGCCGGCGTGACCGACGTCAGCCGGACGGCCTGACGGTGCGCCGGGTCCGCGTCGCCGGGCGTGCCGGAACGCGGGCCCTTGACCTCCTCCAGGATCAGGACGTCGCCGGGGCGGAGGGAGAGAAGGCGCTGCTCGTCGGCCCACTCGTCACGCAGGGTCGCGGCGGTGGCGCCGCGTGGCAGGGCGCACACCTCGCCGCCCCAGGTCCACAGCCGGATGGTGTTGTGCGCCTCGCGCAGCACCAGCGGCTCGGCGACGACCGGCTCGAACACCTCGACGCCGCCCTGCTCGTCGAGCACGGCGAGATCGCGGTCGTCGATGACCGTGCCGGGCGCGGGCCGCTCCTGCGGATCCGTCGTGCGGCCGACGGCGGGGCTGACGGCGGCGAAACGGAAGGTGCCGGGCAGCAGCATGTGCTCGCCGACGGTCCGCACGGTGACGAACGCGCGCGCGTTGCACCCGTCGTGCATGGCGTAGTCGATCAGCCGCACGTGCCGCCGTACCGACACCCGGCGCCGCGCGGTGTCCAGATACGCCTCCGTGGCCACCGCGTCCTGCTGGTAGCTGATCCGGTCGCCGGTGTAGGCGAGCAGTTCGACCAGCGTCATCCCGAGGTCGGCAGGGTTGCGTTCCACCCAGTCCGGCGTGGTCAGCGCCAGCCGGTCCAGCAGCAACCGGCGGATCGTGGCGTAGTCGCGAGCCGTGTAGTCGATGACGGGCGCCGCCGGGACCGGGCCGCCGTCCCGCTCGCCGCCGGCCGGTTCGTCGGCGCAGTCGAAGGGCGAGGGGCAGTGCGGCCGGAAGGTGAAGTCGGCACCGTGGTAGCGCTGTTCGAAGCCCGGGTACGGACGGGTGCCGGGCCGGCCGTAGGGGTCGGCCTCGACGAGGGAGAGGCGGTAGCGGGAGGTGTCGCCCGCCTTGTCGAGGGTGACGTAGAGCCGGTCGTCCAGCTCCGGGTCCTCCTCGCGTGCCACGCTGGTCTCCAGCGCCGTGATGCCGGTGACGCGGCGGCCGCCGTCGATCCGGACGTGCTCGGGACCGAGGCCGTGCGGGGCCTTGCCCAGGAAGGTCACGGTCAGCGTGCGCCCGTCGTCGCTCGCCTCGACCGCGTCGACACCGTTCATCCGACGCGCCCGGATCCGGCTCCGCCGGTTCGTTTCGAGCACGGTACGGGCGTGCCCGTCGTGTCGGTCGTGCCCGTCGTGTCGGTCGTGAGGGCCGTGTCCGTCGTGATGGCCCTGCCCGTGCTGGCCGCCAGGGCCGTCGTGGTGGCGGTCGTCGTCCTTGCTCACGCCCCCGCCCTCCCCTCGAAGACGTCGTCCCGGCGGTGTCCGGTGGCCCGCACCACATACCGCAGGAAGACCCGTACGACGTGGTCCTCGCTGACCACGTCCAGGCCCTCCACCTCGATCAGGTCGCCCAGCCAGCGTTGCAGCGCGGCCTGCACGGAGAGTTCCAGTGCGGACGCCAGCTCCGGGCTGTTCGGCGTGAAGACGAGATCGAGCAGGCCGCAACCGAAGTCGGGCCGCATCACCCGCTCGCCCGGCGACGTGAACAGCACCTGTTCCACCAGGTCCCGCACGTGGCCGTCCCGCCCGGCCTGCGCGGTGCGGCCGCGCCGGTCGATCCGGAACGGGAAGGCGATGTCGCTGCGGTGCCGTGGCAGGGCGCTCATCCCGCGCTCACCCCCCGGCGCACCGGCGCCACCACGGGCCGCCCCTGCGGCACCAGGTGCGCGGCGACGCAACTGGCCCGCGTGATGTCCAGCAGTACCGGTACACCGTCCACCAGCACCCCGTCCCGGTCGGCGGTCCAGCGGACCTCGGTGCAAGGTGAGGGCGTGCCGTTCACGGTGTGGGTGCAGCCGGTGACGGCGTAGGACCCGGCGTCGGTCGCGACGGGCCGGCCGTCGAGCAGGACCGCGTCGGACGCGGGTGTGAAGACGGCGGTCACCCGGCCGCCGTGCGGGCAGTTGATCACGGCGTCGGTGCCGATCAGCTGGCCGGCGCTGACGTGCATGGCGTTCCCCCCTGGTTCCTCAAGCCTGGTTCCTCAGCCTGTTTCCTCAACGCTTCTTGGGCACGATCAGCCGGCCCTCGTTGATGTTCACTTCGTTGCCGATCAGCGTGATCACCGCGCCCTGGTCGTTGCCGATGGTCACGCCCTTCTCGTCGATCTGGACGTAGGCACCGCCCGCGGCCTGCAACTTGATCCCCTCGCCCCCCGGCACGTCCGACATGAGGATCTTGTGCTTGCCGGGGGTCTGGATGACCACGGGTTTGGTGGCCGTGCTCGCCTTCAGCTCCGCCAGCGCGTCCGGCGGCAGCTCGTCCTCGGCGCCGTACCAGCAGCCCGTCCACACCGGGAAGCTCGGATCGCCCTGCTCGAACTCGACCCACACGCCCGTGCCCGGCGGCGGCACCACGAACTGCCCCGCCTGCGGACCGGTGAAGGGCAGGCAGGGCAGCGCCCACGTGGACGCCTCGTCGCCGAGCACGTCCGGGACGCTGACCGTGAGCCGGCCCAGGTGCAGCGGGTCGTTGTTGTCCACCACCCGGCCGCGGAACTTGCCGAGGAAGCGATTGTTCGGTGGCGCCATCGCGTCAACTGCTCCTGTCGGTGTCGGTGTCGGTGTCGGTGTCGGTGTCTGTCTCGGTGTCGGTGTGGATGTGGATATGGATGCGGATGTCGGTCGGGGTCTCGCCGGTGGTGCCGGTCAGGGCCTGACCCGGTCGCTCAGCGCGACCAGGCCCTCCCGGGTGAGGGTGAAGTTCTGCTGGTAGGAGCCGGGCCGGAGGTTGTGGGTGACGCTCTTGACGTAGTAGTCGCCGTCGTAGGTGACGCCCGCGCCACGCACGCCCACCAGCTCGCGGGGGCGCAGCAGATAGCCGTGCCGGTTGACGTCCAGCTGGCCGGAGCCGGAGATCGCGTCGGCGGAGGTGGCGGCGCGCGCCAGCAGCTCCGCACTGGCCTGCTCGGTCTCCAACTTGGCGGTGCCCGGCAGGGTGCGCCGCTTCAGCGCGGGTGTGGCACGCTTGGCGAGTGGCGGCCGCAGCGGACCGATGTCCGGCTGCGGCAGCAGGGTCGAGGTCCGGGTGCCCGGGTCCTGCACCCGGGCCTGCGGCTCCTCGCGCGCGGTGCCGTCGTAGGCGAACGTGAGCTGGTCGACGGTCGACTCGGCGTCCATGTTGACGGTGAGCGCGTGCTGGCGCACCCCGAGCCGTTTCTCCGGACCCCAGTAGGCGGTGGAACGGCCCGGCACCGGCCCCGGGTCGAGGTAGAACGTGTACCCGTTCGCGCGCGCGAGATCGTTCACGAACTGGAGGTCCGTGCCGGTCTGGTACATGACGCGCAGTTGCTCGCGCGGCGGCTGCTCGATCGGCTCCTGGACGATGGTGGGCTCGATGCCGTAGTCCGCGTACTTGGCCAGCACCCGGTCGACGCGCTGCCAGGGCCGCAGGTTCGGGTACCGGTCGGTGCGGTCCTCCAGGTCCATGAGGAGGGTCAGGTCCTCCCCGGTGACGGTGAGCGTGGTCTGTCCCGGCTGATTGCTGGCCCCGACCTCGTGCCGCACGATCAGCCCGTCCAGCAGCACGCTTGCGGTTCCCTTGACGGAGACGCTGACGACCACCCGCGTCTTCGGATCGAAGAACCCCTCCGGCAGCAGCCGGTCGACGATCGCGCCCCGCTTGGTCAGATCGAAGGCGATCTGGAACCCGCTCCGCTCCCCGGCAGTACTGGTGATCTGCGCGGTGAGCAGCGCCTCCGTCACCTCCGCAGGCACGGGGTTGACGAGCTTCGGCCCCATGTGGAGCTGCATGTGGACGGGGCCGCGGCCCACGGGTTCGTCAGCCACGGGGGGCTCCCGAGCCACGTGTTCCGGTGCCCGTGCTCGCCGGGAAGCCGCCCGGGAGCGGTACGTCGATCGTCCGCCCCGGCTCGGCGGTCAGCTCGTGCGGATCGAGTACCGGGTTGGCGTCGGCGATCTGCCACCACTGGTCCGGCGCGCCGAGGTACCGCTGCGCGAGCAGATCGGGCCGCTCGCCCTCGCTGACGGTGTGCGGGACGGTGCCGTCCGCCGCGGCGTCCAGCGGGGGCAGCAACCGCCGTTTGGTGTACCGCACCTCGGTCCCGTCCGGCTGGGTGTGCACCCCGATCTCGGCGTCGTGGTACCGGCTGGAGCGGGGGTACGGGTGGGCGCCCGGTATCGCGTCCAGCGCGTTCTCGTAAGGCTCGATGGTGGCCATGGCGTACGGTCAACCCCCTGTCGGACGTACGGCGGTGGCGGCGCCGGTGCCGGTCCCGGTGCCGATGTCGCCCGGCGTGAGTCCGAGCGCCCCGAGACTGCCGGCGCGCGCCATGCCGGCCAGCCGCTCCTTCTGCGCGAGGTGCGCCAGGTACAGCTCGGCGCCGGGGTGCCCGGCGGGCAGGTCGCTGACGGTCAGCACCTTCAGCCCGATGCTCAAGCTGGCCCGCATGGGGTTGAGATTCACGTCGAACGCGGACTCGGTGACGGACAGCTCGGTGAGCCGCACGGGCATGACACGCTTGCTTCCCCAGGTGAAGAGGGTGAGCGGCATCTCGATCGGGCTGATCTCGATGGCCCCGTTCTGACTCAGCCGGCTGTTCGCACGCAGCTGCGCGGTCGTCGGCTGCACCAGCATCTCGAGAACGGCGAGTTGCGGATGTATCCCGTCGGGCGCGGCCACGTCGAGCTGATCGGTCGAGTCGATCTCAGCGGTGAACTTCCAGGTCTCTTCGGCGGGCCCTTTCAGCCGAAGCGCCTCGTTCCTGTCCCCGGACCCGGAGCCCCCTCCACCGGAGTCACTGCTGGTCCCTGCGGTCTGGGGCGCGATGGAGCGTTCGAGACTGTCCGGGTTGAACTGCAACACGATGATGCGCTGCGGGGTGCCGCGGTCGGGGTCGATGAGGACCAACCCGGAGCGGATGGGTTTGGAGATGTTGGGGTAGGTGGTCATGCTTCGTCTCCGGAGTTCGGAGGATGGATACTCAGGCCGTCCAGGAGCACCTGCGCGTTGTGGCGGACATGGTCGACGGGGTCCGAGTCGCGAAGTTCGGCAACCAGGTGAACCAAGTCCGGCCAAGGGGTGTAGCCAGTGGCCAGTACGACGGCCTGACGGACGCCGGGGTCCTCATCGGTGCGGGCGATGGTGCGAAAAGCCTCGATTACGGCGGGATCCTCCGACGGGCTGGACAGGGCGGCGGCGTAAACGGCCCTGAGCCTGGCATCTCGATCGGTGGACTGCTCCACCTCCACCAGGGCCTGCCGAGGGTTCCACAACGCCAACCGGGCCCTGATGTCCCGGGAGACCTGCGTGACATCTTCCCCGCGGAGCGTGAGGTACGTGAGCGCGACGTAACTGTCTTCTACATAATGAATTTCTACGCTTTTTGTGCGGTCAAACCAGATGTCGACATAGATTTCCTTTCTTGTGTCCCCGATGTCATGCAGATCCCAGTCGAGATCCCAGGCAATGTCGCTTACCTGGGTGCGGTTAACGGGTCCTTTGAGGACGAGTCGCTCTTTGAAGTCGGTCATGCCTGCGCCTCTAGTTGAGTCCATAGAATTTCAAGACAAACTCCTGAATCATAGTGCGACCCTTCTTTCGGGCCTCGGATCTCGTGCTCCCGTAAATACCGTCTCCCTTTGTTATCGACGCCGCCCAGAGTTCGGTGAGTTCCACTTCCCTGCGCTTCAGTTCCCGCATATCGAGGTAGGGCTGCTTCCCTCGCTTGCGGCGTGCCCGTGCCGCGAGGTCGCGTGCCGCTGCCGCGGCACCGCGCATCGACATGGGGAAGAGTCCACGACCGCCCTCACGCTGACTGTTGTTCTCGTGTGCGGTGAACGCCTGCTCCCAGGTGATCCCTCGCTCGGAGTCACGCAGCAGCGCGAGCGTCATGGGCGCCATGGCCAGATTTGTTCTGTTCCGTACGGACTCCCGAACGACCATGAGCCAGTGCAGATGAGCCAGGAGTTCCCGTTCATCAGCCGAGAAGCTGGAAGGGAATCGACCACTTCGGGTGTAGTGGTGCAGTGCGTCGGCGATGGCGGAGTCCTCGCGGCCGGTCGCCCTCAGCTGGCCGAGAATGCCGGGGTAGTCGCCCACCACCTGTGTCTTGGCATTGCTGATCCCCTTCAAGTTCTCCTCGACGACGTCTTCCCTGTTGGGCCCGACGGCGTGGCGCTCGTAGGTGCCTTTGGTCGCGAACCCGGTTCCCTCTTTCGGAGCGTGTGGCCCGAGGGTCACGTCAAGGGAATCCCCTCGGGGGTCCCCTTGTGGGCGGGGTCGGGAGGTCTCGAGATCGTCACCGCGGCCTTGGTAGTAGCGGACTGCTCCCGGAATGTCGGCCGGCTGTGAGACCTCAAGTTGGTGGCTCTCGTCGTCCGGCCCCACGGCGGCCTTCGTTCGTCGCATCCTCAGCTCCGCTGCCCGGACATCGCCGCGCTGCATGAGGTCTTTGACGACTTCGTCGGCCAGCCTTCGAAGATCGTAGCCGGTCAGCACGAATCCCTTTCCGGCGACCCGGCGAGGATTGAGAACGGCTTCCGCTTCGAAATCTGACCGGCCGCTCAGAACGAGATCCGTGAGCCGGTACCAGAGGCGCATGGCCGCCAGAGCGGTGCGCAGGATGATTCCCGGCACACTCCGGCGTACAAGCTGCGAGATCTTGGGCGCTATGCGTGCGACGATCTTCTGAAGCCGCGCCTCCTTCGACTCCTTCGAGTTCTCCTTCTTCTTCCGCTCCTCCTGCTGCCGCTTCCGCTGCTCGTTCCGCCGCTTGTGCTGGTCCCGTAGTCGGTCCCGCTTCTTCTTGAAGAAGTCCCGCAGCTTGTGACCGGTCTTCTTCAGCGCCTGGCCCAGCTTCGACTTGCGGAGTTTCCTGCCGAGGGTCCGGCCCGCGTTGCGGATCTTCTTCAGTGCGCCCTTCACCGCGCCCTTGGCCTTGGACAGGGCCCGGCCCGCCGCCGACTTCGGCTTGCTCGGCTTGGTGCGCTTGGGAGCTTCCGTCTCCTTCGGCTTGGTCGGCTTCTTCGCCGAGGGCTTCTCCGAGGTCCGGTCGGGGGCCCTGTCGGACTTCGGGTCCGGACGCTTGGCGGGATCGTTCGCGTCCCGTGCGTGCTTCGCCTCGTCCGCGTCGCGACGGTGCTCCTTCTCGCGGTTCGGCGTGCGGCTGCTCGGGCGGTCCTGGGACGTCGCCGGGCCCTTCGGCTTCGCCGGGCCGTGTGCCGTGCCGGCCCCCGGCCTGGACGGCACCTTCGAACCCGTGGGCTTCGCCGGGCGCCCCGGCTTGCGGACCTGCTGGGCCGCCTTGCGGGCCGCGCCCCGGGCGCGATTGATCGCGCCGCCCGCCGCCTTGCGCGCGCCCTTACCCGCCTTCTTCAGGCCCTTGAGGATCTTCTGCGCGAGGGCCTGGAGGCGTTTGCCGACGCCCTTGAGGGCCCTGCCCAGGCGCTGGAGGAGGAAGTTCGCGATGAACTCCAGAAGTGCCACCACGCCCGCCGCGACGGCCTCCGCGAACAGGCATGCCGCCGGGCCGGACTTCACCGCCTTCAGGAAAG
This sequence comes from Streptomyces odontomachi, assembly GCF_024435355.1. Taxonomy (GTDB): domain Bacteria; phylum Actinomycetota; class Actinomycetes; order Streptomycetales; family Streptomycetaceae; genus Streptomyces; species Streptomyces odontomachi. The sequence continues at coordinate 44,876 of NZ_JAMJWG010000021.1, read as the reverse complement.
CCCAGAACTTGCTGAACGCCTGGAGGATCCGGCTGACCGTGCCCCATGCGGCCATCAGGCCCTGGATGATGGTGAGGATGGCGCCGGCGGCCGGGATGATCAGCGAGACGACCTTCTCGATGACCAGCATGATGATCATCATGGGGAGGGCGGCGATCACCGCGTCCCAGGCCATCTTGCCGATCTGCTTCAGCGACATGCAGCCCTTGACGAGCACGTCGATGATCATCTTGCCGAGGCCGATGACGCTCTGCACCTTCTCGTCGAACCACTGCTTGACCGCCGTCTTGATGGCGCCCCACAGGTGGTCCGTGATGCCCGTCTTCGCTGCGCTGCCGGCCTTGCTCAGCCAGCCCCCGGGATCGGGTGCGATGTCGGCGATGAGTTCCGCGAACTGGCCGAAGGCGGAGACCGCGGCCTCGACGAACTTCAGCGCGCCGACGATCACCGACTCGTAGATCTTGATGGCCGCCTTGATGCCCGCTTCCAGCACGTCGAGCAGGGCGTTCAGGCCGGCGGCCAGCGCGTCCAGCAGGGCGTTGACGGCCTTCTTCAGGCCGTCGGCCAGCTTGTTGACGGCGTTGATCGCCTTGTCGCGCAGGTTGTTGATCGCGTTGCGGAACTTGTCGCGTAACGACGGGAAGGCGGCAAGCAGCGTGTCGCCGATGGCGATCAGCGCGTCCGCCAGCACGTTGATGGCCTTGATGGCGAAGTCGCGTACCGCGTCGATCGCCTTGTTGGCGAACTCCTTGAACTTGTCGATGATGCCGTTGACGGCCTTGCGGGCGGCGTCGAAGATCTTCGTGACGGCGTCGAGCAGGGCGCTGAAGAAGCTCTTGACCTTGTCGGCGATCCAGCCGAAGAAGCCACCGGAGGGCTTCTTCTCCTCCTTCTTCTTCTTGGCCTCCTTCTCCGACTTGTCCCGCTCGTCGTCGATCGACTTGTTGTCGGTGTCCTTGCGGCCCTCGACCTCCTTGTCCTTGTCGTTGCGGGCCTTGACGATCTCCTTGTTCTTGCCCTCGTGCTCGGTCTTCGTCTTCTTGTCGGCGTCGTCGACGTGCTTGTCCTGCTCGTCGCGCCACTGCTCGCGCTGGCGCTCCGCGTCCTGCGCCGCCCTGCCGCGCTCCGTGGTCTGCTTGGCGGCGTTGTCGTCGACCTGGCGGTCGATCTCGGCCTGTTTCTGGTGTTTGGCCTTCTGCTCGTCCTGTTGCTGCTGCCGCTCGCTGGTGGCGAGACCGCTCTGGGCCTGGCCAGCGGCGCTCTGGATCTCGCCGCCGCGCTCCTGCTGTGCGACGACGCCGTAGCCCTCCTTCGGCGGCGCTCCGGACGCGGCGCGCCGGATCGTACGGGCCTTCGCGTGCACCTTGCCGCGCAACTGCTCCCGTGGCGCGTTCGGGTAGATCTTGTCCTCGCCCATCGGCTTGAGCGAGTCGGCCCGCCCGGTCTCACGGAGCTTGGACTGCTTGTCCTTGAGCTTCTGCGCCTGGTCGTCGGTGCGCTTGGGGTCGCTCGCGCCCTCCAGACGAATCTTGGGCGCCGGTCCCACGGTCTTGTTCCGCAGCGCCGGGTCGGAGGTGGGCACCTGGTCGGCGGCGGCCTCCACGCTCTGGGCGTCCTCGGGGCTGAGCTCCTTTTCGCCGATGGCCGACACCTCGGGCTGCGGCGCGCTGTCCGTCGGGTGCGCGCCCTGTGCCTTCTCGCTGCCCTTGGCCTGCTGCTTGTCGCTCTGGTCAGGCGGAGGGACCCGCTCCACCCGGCCGGTGACCGCTGCCTCCGGCGGCGCGGCGGTGGGCGGGGCAGCCTGGGTGCGCGGTGCGCCGGACGGCCGCTCACGCGTCGGCGGGTTCGAGGAGAGCCGCTGCTGCTCCTTCTTGACCTTGTTCTCCGCCGCGCCGTTCACGCCGGGCAGTGCTTCCTGCGCCTGATCCGGCGCGAGCTTGCTGACCGTGCTCAACGCGGCCTTGGGGTCCTGCCCGGACACGTCCGGTGGCGCCTTCTTCTTCTCCGGCTTGGACTGACCGCCGCTCCCGCCCCCGCAGCCCGCGGCGCCGGCCGGCTCGGGCGGCGGAGCGGGCGGCGCGCAGCCGCCACCGTCCTTCTCCAGTGAGGCGTCCTCGCCCGGTTTGGCGCCCTCCGGGGCCGGGGCACCCAGCTTGCCCCCCGTGTTGCCCTGCTGCTCCTCGGCCGGGCTCACCGCCGCTTGCGCCGCGGACGGAGCCGCCCCGGGTCCCGCGGCCGCCGTCGGCCCCGCGGGGTCGGGGCCGCCGACCACCCCGCTGGGCGCCGCGCCCGGTCCGCTCTCCTTCGGCACGGCGCTCCTGGGCCCCGCGGCCTCCCGGTCGCCTCGAACGGGCTCCGCCGAACGGCGGGTGGCGGGGGAGGGGTGCCGATCCTCGGCCGGGGTCTGCTCGGTGTGCGCACCGGCAGGGGGGCCGGCCGCCGCCGGCTCGGCCACCGCCGTGCCGGACCGGACCGGGGCGGCGGTCACCGTGCCGGACGCCCCGGGACCGCCGGCTCCCTCCGGCCGCGCCTTCGCCTCCGCCTCGTCCCGTGCCTTGCGGTCCGCTTCCTCCGACTGGGTGTCCTTGGCGTCGGCGTCCTCGGAACCGTCGCCCGTGGCGCCGTCCTTGTCGTCGTCCGCCTGCCCGCTCGGGCCGTCGCCGGGTTCCCCGCCCTCCACCCTGTGGTCGTCGGCGGCCTTGGTCTCGTCCTCGGCCGCCCTGTCCTCGTGGTCGGCGGTCTCCGGGTCGGGACCGACCTCCTGGTCGGCGGAGCGGTCCGTCTCGAGGTCACGCGCGGTGTGGTCGCCCGCATCGGCCGCCGGCCCGTTCTCGGGCTGCGGGGCCTCGCCCTCGACGGGACCGCGCTCCTCCCCCGGTGCCTTCGCCTCGGTCTGCGGGCCATCCTCGGTGTCCTCATCCGACGCGTCGTCCTCCCGCTCCTTCTCCACCTGCTCCGCCCGGGTCGGCGGCGGGGTGGGGAAGAGCGGCAGAGCCGGTTCCGGGGCGCCGGGCTGGAGCTGGTCGGCCGTCGGCACCGCCGAGACGTCCAGGTCGGACGCGGGCAGGTAGTCCTCGGGGCGCAGAGCGGGCTCGGCGGAGGCCACACCGGTGGCTCCGGCAGCGTTCTCCTGTGTGGGAACGTCGCCGTCCGCACCCGCCTCCACACCGAGCGGCAGCTCCTCCTCGCGCGGCTCGCCCTCGTGCTCGTCCTTCTCATTCAGCCCGTGCCGGGTGAGCGGGCTCTCGGGCAGCTCGGCACGCTCGTCGACCTTTTCGGGGCGTACCGGCCCCGGCTGGACGCCCGCCTTCGGGTCGACGCTGCGCGGCGTGGAGCCGTCCGCCGGCCGTTGCGCGGCCTCCTCGCGCTGCTTCTTCGGTGCACCGGGCTCGTTCGCCTGCTCCGGGTCCTGCTCCTCGCGTTCGCGCTGCTCCTTGCGGTCCTGCTCCTGCTGTTCGACGTCGCCCTGCTGGTCGGCCGCGGTCTGCCGGCCCTGTTCGTCGGCGGACTGCCGCTGCTCGTCCTGCTGCTCCTCGCCGCGTTGCTGCTCCTGCTCGGTGCGCTCGGAAGAGCGGGCGCGCGCGGCCTCCTGAGCATCGCGTGCCGTGCCCTCCCGCTCCTCTTCCGCGGCGTCGTTCGCCGCGCGGCTGCGCTGCTGTGCCGCCTTCTCGTCACGGTCCCCGGCGTCCCGCCGTTCTCCGCGGTCGTCCTCGGCGCGCTGCGCCTTCGCCGCGCGGGTGCCCTCCGCGTGCTCGGCGTCGGTGACCCGGTCGTCCTGCCGCTGCTCGGCCAGGTTCGGCAGTTCGCCGGGGGTCTCGGCCGGTACGAAGGCCAGCGGCGGCCTCTCGGCCTCCGTGGTCAGCGCGAGGACGCGGTCGAACTCGGTGCTCAGCAGCCGCAGTTCCAGCCGGTCCAGGACGCCGTCCTGGAGCTCGGGTCCCATCCGCGCGAGCTGGAGCCGGACCCGGCCCGAGGCGTCCTGGGGGTCGCCGCGCAGCGAGCGCAGCACGTTGTTCGCCAGCCGGTCGAGCAACGTGGCCGGATCCACCGTCTCCATGCGCCGCCGGTTCGCGTCGACCGTCGCGTAGCGCAGCCAGCCCGGGGTCTCCTGGCCCTCTTCGACCCGGGGCTCCCCGGTGGCCGCCGGCGACTCCGCCGCGGCTGCCCGGTCCCGGGCGCCGTCCGCGATCTCCCGCGCCGCCCCCTCCGCCTCCCGCTCGATCGCCTGGTGCGGCAGCGAGACGGCGCCAAGGTCGCGGCCCGCCCGCAGGGTGCCGAGGCCGTGGGGGTTCTGGACGGTGTGCAGCAGCTCGTGGGCGAGCAACCGACGGCCGTCGGCGGTGCCCGGGGCGAAGGCGCCCGCGCGGAAGAAGATGTCCTGGCCGACGGCGACCGCATCCGCGCCGAGCATCTCGGTCAGGGCGCCGGCGTCCCGGTCGGTGTGCAGGCGTACCTTGCTCAGGTCGTGGCCGAGCTGCTCCTCCAGGTCACGGCGGACGGACGGGTCCAGGGGCTGGCCCGCCCCGCTGACCACGTTCTTCGGGTCGGTCGCCCGCGACGTGGCGCGCTCCTTGCGCTTGCGGCGCCGCTCGCGTGCCTCCCTGGCGTCCTGTGCCGGGGTGTGCGACGTGCTCATAAGGCCTCACCCCGCCCCGACAGGCCGTCGTGCACGGCACGGGCCAGCTCCTGGCCCAGGCGGCGCGCCGACAGGTGCGCCGGCAGCGGCGGCAGGCCGCCGAGTGCGTCCAGCGCGCGCCCGGCGCCGTCCGCGGCCAGCGGCACGCCCCGCTCCCGGACCAGCCGGGCCAGCTCGGCCTCGAAGGCGGCCGTCACCCGGGTGGTGTCCAGGGCACGGTCGAAGCCGGTGAGGACCAGCTCACCGATGTCGACGCGGAACGTCTGCCGTTCGGTGCCGGAAGGCCCCGTGCCGGAAGGCCCCGTGCCGGAAGATCCCGTGCCGGAAGATCCCGTGCCGGACGGTGCCGTGGTCGCCGGGCGGGCGGCCCGGGCGGCCCGGGCAACCCGAGCAGCCGGAACCGCCGTACGCCCCGCGCCCGTCCCCGCCCCCGTACGCCCCCGTCCCTCAGTCACACCCATCCCCGCACCTCCGAAGGCGTCAAGGAACGTTCCAGCTTCAGGTACTCGGTACGGGCCGCGGCGAGCATGTGGCGCATGGCGAGCTGCTCGCCCTCCTCCGCGGCGAGGAACGCACCGGACAGGGCGATGTTGCGGATCGAGCCGCCCGCCACGGTGAGTTGGGCCAGCAGCGCCGGATCGAGGTCCTTCACGGGCGCCTGCGGGGGCACCACGCGCCGCCAGATCTCGGCGCGTTCGCCCTGCGCGGGGAACGGGAAGTCGACGACGAAGCGGATACGCCGCATGAAGGCGGTGTCCAGCGCCTTCTTCATGTTCGTCGTGAGCACGGCGAGGCCGCGGTAGGCCTCCATGCGCATCAGCAGGTAGCTGACCTCCAGGTTCGCGTACCGGTCGTGGCTGTCCTTGACCTCGCTGCGCTTGCCGAACAGCGCGTCCGCCTCGTCGAAGAGCAGCAGCGCACCGCCGCGCTCGGCCGCGTCGAAGACCTTGCGGAGGTTCTTCTCGGTCTCGCCGATGTATTTCGAGACGACCTGCGAGAGGTCGATGATGAACAGGTCGAGTCCCAGTTCCCGCGCCATCACCTCTGCGGCGAGGGTCTTGCCGGTGCCTGAGCCGCCCGCGAAGAGCGCGGTGACCCCGAGGCCGCGCCGCAGCGTCCGCGCGAAGCCCCACTCCTGGTGCACCGTCGCACGCTGCCGCACGTGCGCGACGATCTCCCGCAGCACCTGCACCTGGCGGTCGGCCAGCACCAGGTCGTCCCACCCCGCGGTCGGCTCGATGCGCCGCCCGAGACCGTCCATGCCGAGCCGCGCCTCGGTGAGCCCGGCCTGCCAGGCCAGCCGCGGTACGTCCCCCGCGAGGTCGTCGTCCGCCGCCCCGTCACGGAGATCACGGCGTACGGCGGTGGCCGCCGACCGGATGACGTGCGGCGGCAGCTGGAACTGCGCGACCAGCGAGCGCAGCTCGTGCTCCGCAAGCTCCGGGACGTCGTCGAACGCGCCCGCCCACAGGTCCAGCTGCTCCTCGTCGTCCAGCACGGGCACGACGACGCGCTCACCGCGCGGCCGGTCGGTCGGGCGCGGATCGTCGCCGGACACCACCAGCGGCACGCCGGCGCTCGCCACGAACGCCTCGGTCGCCGCACGCTGGTCGCGGTCCGCTTCCCGCCAGGTCTCCTCGGTCTCCAGCAGCAGCGCCGCTGGCAACAGCACCGCCTCGCGCTGCCACAGCCGGGCGAGCCGGTCGCGCTCGGCCGGGTCGGTGGGCACGTCGTCCGCGGCCATCGCGTACAGGCCGAGCCCGGAACGCGCCGCCGCTGCCGCCGCGATGTCCGCACGGGTGCGCAGCTCACCGCCGACCAGCTCCACGAGGAGCGGCGCGTCCGGCCGTGAACCGGCCGCCCAGCCCGAGGCGACCCGGTCGGCCGCCAGGTCGTACGACGCCGGCAGGGACTCGGGTGGCGGGCAGCGGCGCAGCAGACCGTGCAACCGCTCGTCCAGATACGGCGAGCCCAGCAGGAAGTGCAGGATCCGCTCGTCGAGGCGGAGCCGTGCCGTGGTCAACCGGCCCTCCGTGCCGGTGGGGTCCAGCTCCACCAGGCGCCAGCGGCGCAGCGGCGCCACCGGCGTCAACGCGCTCCAGTGCGGCTCGGCGAGCGCGGCCAGCGCCAGCGAGAACGTCGGGTACGCCCGCTCCGGATTGCCGCTGGCCGCCGCGCACCGGGCCCCCGTCGTCGGGTCCAGCTCGGCCGCCGCGGTGAGCAGCACGACGTCACGCTCGAACGCGCTCAGCCCGAAGCAGGCCACCAGCGCCCCGAGCCCGTCCTCGGCCGGTTCGTCGGCGGGGAGGAGGGAGGCGGACCCCGGCACCACGCAGGCCCCGGCTGGAGGTGGCGCGGTGTCGGGCCCGTCCGGCCCGGTGTCGGGTACGCCGCCGAGCCGGGCACCTTCGGCGGGTGCGTCGCCGGTGGCCGGGCCCGCTGCCCGTTCTCCCCGTTCTCCCCGTTCACCGCGCCGCACCGCCCGGTCCGCGTGCGCGTCGACGCGGGCGAGGACGCGGCGCAGGGCAGCGGCCAGCGTCAGGGCACGATCGCCTGACCCGAGTGCCCCGCCCGACCCGGATGACCCGGCGGTCGACGCCGGCCCGGACGCCTCGGGCCCCGGGCCCGGCCGGGCGCCCGCCCCGTACGCGTTACCGTCCATGTCCTCGCCCTCCCCCGATGCCTGACGAGCCGGTGTGCCGGCGAGCCGGTGAGTGGCCCCCGCCCGGTCGCCGCACGATGTCTCAGCTCTCCTCGTCCGCGGCGCCCTTGGCGGCGGAGCCCCTGGGCCGCCGGACGGCCGCCTTCGACGTGGTCTTCGACGGCGTCTTCGGCTTCGGCAGGGACTTCGACGGCGTGCCCGACGGCGTGCCCGAAGTCGTCTCCGCGGGCGCCCCCGGCGTCGTCTGCACCGCCTTCTCTGCCGCCGTCTGCGCTTCCGCCTCTGCTTCCGTCTCTGCTTCCGTCTGTGCTGCCGCCTTCGACGTGGTCTTCGACGTGGCCTTTGACGTGGCCTTCGGCGGCCTCTTTGCGGTGGTCCTCGACGCTGACTTCTTGGCCGTCTCGGTCGCCGTGGCCTTGCGCGGCCGCGCCGGGGGTTTCCCCGCGGTCGTCTTACGGGCCGGTCCTGGCGCCCCGGTCCTGGGCGCCCCCGCCTCGCCCGCCGCGCCGCCGCCGGGGGCACCGTCACGTGCCCCGTCACCGGAGCCTGTGGCCCCGGGCGGCGCCCCGAACGGCAGTACCCGTACGCTGCTGCGCTCCACCGGCCGTGCGTCCACCGGCCGTTCGCGGCCGTCGATGAGGACCAGCGTCGCCGTGTACACCACCGAGAGCGCGTACGGCGTCTGATAGAGCATTCCCCAGAGCTTGGAGGTCTCGTCGACGTCCATCACCTGCGGTGTGAAGCGCACGTGCTGCGGGGAGTCGAGCAGATCGCTGCCCGCCAGGTACGGGCGCTGCCCGGCGGTCTCGATGACGTCACGCGGGAGAATGGGGATCTCGTGCAGCGTGCGCACCACGGAGCCGATGAGCCGCTGGCCGACCAGCTCGTTCTCCTCGCCGTAGGCGCTGATCACGTAGTGCAGGTCGAGCGCGGCGACGGCCCGCTTGAGCAGGGTGCCGTCCGAGGCACGGGTTATCAGGTCGCTGTTGCGGAGCGAGACGTTCGGGGTGACCTGGTAGAGGAAGACGTTGATCGTCGGGTCGGCGGGCGGGTCGGGGGGCGGCTTGCGGGTCTCCACCGAGACGGCCATGTCGATTTCCGGCAGCAGGTTGTTCTCGATCAACAGGGCCAGGGCCTGGCTGACATGTGCGATGGCGAGTGCGTTGCTCATGACGTCGTGTCCTCGGTCCCCGTCACGTCGTGGTTCCTTTCCCCGCCCCGGCCTGCCGGGGGCCGCCTCTGTCCGGTTCCTGCTGCCTGCCGTCCGCTGCTCCGTCCGCGTTCCCACGGAGTGCTCGGGCCCGGCCTGCACCGGGTTCCGCCGGGTGCTGTCGTGCGTGCCATCACCGGATCACCGGGCCCTGTCGCCGTCGCGCCCCTGCCTGAGGAAGTCCTCCAGGCCGACCGTCGGGGCGCGCCGCGCGGGGGCGCGGTCCTGACGTCCGGGGCGTGGCGGCGGCCCGGCGGCGCTCACTTCCAGCCGCCCGATCTGCACGTGGACCACCTGCTCGGTGCCGCGGCCGCCGCGCCGGGCGGTCACCGCCCGTGCCGCACCGCGCGGCGCCTGGACGTCCGCCGTCGAGGCAGGCCGCAGGGCTCCGACCCCGGACGGGAGAACGGCGCCGGCCTCCGGGACCAGCCGGCCCGCGGCCGCATCGCCCGCCGCGTCCGCCGCCGTCCCTTCGCCGCGCCCGGCGCGCCGCGTGGCGGGTTCGGCGGGCCGGGATCGGCGGGGGAGTGGGGTGGTGGCGGGGCGTAGTGCGGCCGGCTGGGCGGCCCGGGGTGCGGGACCGCGCGCGGCGGGATCGTCGCGTTCGGGCGTGCGCTCGGTGTGCAGCAGCGTCCGTTCGTGCTCCGTGTGGACCTCGCGCGGCGCACGCCCCGTGCCGTACGGCGACGGTGCGGTGTCCGGTGCCGCCGACCAGGGCCCGGCAGCCGTGCCGGACCCGGTGTCGTCCGCGGCGCCCAGCGACTCGATCCGCTCGAAGGGCTCCGGCAGCCGCGGCCGTACCCGCGCCAGACCACCGCCCGTCCGCTCGCCGGACGGTGCGTACCGCGCCAGCAAACGGTCGAAGAAGTCGCCCTCGCCAGAGCCGGCGGACCCGGCGGACGCAGCCGCCGCCGCGCCAGGACCCTGGGGCGCACCCGACCCGTCGATCGGGGCCGGCCTCCCGTCGCCCCTTCGTCCCCCTCGGCCGCCCGTCCCCTCCACGGGCCCCGTCTGATCAGGCATCGGCACACAGCTCCAGGTAGTAGCGGCGGCGCAGCGGGCTGAGCGCCAGGATCTCCGGCTCGGTCCAGCCGTAGGCGGAGGCGAGCAGATGGACGTCGAGCAGCAGGTCGCGGGCCCAGGCGTCCAGTTCGGTCCACAGGTACGTGGCGATGTCCAGCTCGGCGCGGGTGGCCTCGCCGCACGCCGGGCAGTTGACGCCGAAGGTCACGTCGGCGCCCGGGTCGGCCGTCGCAGCGGCCTCGGAGAGCGCCTGTCGAACGCGGTCGGGCAGCGCCCGCACGGCCGTGCCGACGTCGCGCGGTACGCCGTCCTGCCGTACCGTCACCACGCACCGCCGCAGCAGCGCGAACCGCGCCTCTTCCGCGGCCGTCGCCCCACCTCCGCCGGCACCGTCCGCACCGAAGGCGTCACCTCCGCCGCCGAAGAAGCCCTCGCCGCCCGCTGCCCGCCGTCCCGCGTGGGCCGCCGCCGCGAGGTCGGCGGCCGTCGGCGGCCGGAACGCGATCTCCCAGCCGTCCACCACGACCCGCAACGGCTCACCGGGTTTCCCGGGCTCCCCGGGTTGCGCGAGCGCCCGGCTCCCGGGCGGCACCGGCTCACCCGCGTCCCGCGCCCCACCCCCGTCCGCCGCGTCCCCCCTGCCCACCGCGTCCCCGTCGGCCGCCGTCTCCCGTGCGAACCGCTCCGCGAAGTCGCCCGCGTCGAGGTCGAACTCCATCGCCTCGTCGCAGGCGGCGCACTCCAGGCGGATCTCCATGCGCTCGCCGAACAGCGCCCGGCGCAGCGCGAACAGGTCCGCCGCGCGTGCGCCGACCGGCAGTGCGGACAGCACCTCGTCCGCCGCCCGGGGGCGGGCCGCCCGGTGCAGCAGGTGTGCCCGGGCCGGCCCGCGCCGGGCGAGCCCGGCCTCCCAGGTGGCCAGCAGTTCGGCGGGCCCCGTGACCGTCATATCCCCCTCCCCGTGGTCGTGCCGCCCGTGCCGGTGGTGGCGCCACCTGCGGGTGGGTCCCCGCGGTTGCGCGCCCGTTGGTCCGCCTGACCTGCTCGGCGGAGCCGGTCGGGTCCCGGCGGTCAGGCCGGGTTGGTGAAGGAGGGCTCCTCGGGCTCGGGTACTTCGTAGTCCCGCTCCCAGCCCTCGCACTCGAGCTTCAGACTCTGGATGGCGACCGCGTTGGCATTGGCGTCCATCTCGCCGAGCACCTGGTACTCGCTCGGCCAGGCGCGGTAGATCTTGTGCGAGACGGCGACCTGGCCCGCCTCGTTCAGCACCTGGATGACGATGTCCTTGCGGAAGTCGGCCAGTGACACCTCGGCGCCGAGGCCCGCCCCGACCTGCCAGACCTTGTTGGCCCAGCGGTCGAACTCGGGGTCGTGCGTCACCCCGCGCTCCAGGGTGATGCCGTCGAACTCCGAGCGGCCCGGCGACTTGCGCGGGGAGCTCGGGTCGCCGCCGTTGCGGTGCTTGACGACTTCGGTGGTCCGCTTCAGCGGACTGATCTTGCTGATGCCCGCGACCGTGCGCCCGTCCCACAGCACAAGGAACTTGAAGTTCTTGTACGGGTCGAAGCGATGGGCGTTGACGATGAATTCAGCCATGGCCTTCCTTTACGTCCCTCACGCCGGTACGTCCCGTGGGTCCAGTGGTCCCGTCATCCGGGTCTTCAGAGGTCGAACTGCCCGGCGAGCTGCTGGATCTTGACGACGACGAACTCGGCCGGCTTCACGGGCGCGATGCCCAGCACGACGTTCACCAGGCCGTTCGCGATGTCCTCGGCGGTGGTGGTGTCCTTGTCGCACTTCACGAAGTACGCCTCGCGTGGCGTGCTGCCCTTGAAGGCGCCCTGCCGGAACAGGTTGTTGAGGAACCCGGACGCGTTGAGCCGGATCTGCTGCCACAGCTGTTCGTCGTTCGGCTCGAAGACGACCCATTGCAGGCCGCGCCGCAGGCTCTCCTCCACGTACAGCGCCAGGCGCCGCACCGGCACGTACGCCCACTCGCTGTCCCGCGCGTCGGTGCCCTCCAGGGTGCGGGCGCCCCACACGAGCGGGCCGACCACGGGGAAGGTGCGCAGGCAGTTGATGCCCAGCGGGTTCAGCAGGCCGTTGTCCCGGTCGGTGAGGCGGACCGTGAGGGAGTGCACGCCGGCGAGCCGGGCCTCGGTGCCGGCCGGGGCCTTCCACACGCCACGCTCGCTGTCGGTGCGCGCGATCACGCCGGCCAGCGCGCCGGACGGCGGGAAGGACCGCAACCGGCCGGTGAGCGGATCGGTGAGCTGGATGTGCGGGAAGTACAGGCCCGCGTAGGAGCCGCGCACCGGCTCGAAGTCGGCGATGCCGGCCCGGGCCGCGTCCACGCTGGTCCAGCTGCCCGGCGCGTCCACCAGCAGGAAGATCCGGCGCTCCTGGCAGAGCCGGTGGGCGGCCGAGACGACGGTGACGATGTCCTCCGTCGAGGCGTAGCCGGCCAGTTCGGGCAGGACCAGGAGGTTGACGTCGTCGACGTCGCGCAGGGCCTGGATTCCGGTGCTGCGGGCCTCGCTGCCGATCAGGTCGCGCGGGCCGGGCGGCTCGCCGTCCTCGCCGTCCTGAAGGGGGAACACCGGAGGGTTGACGGAGGCCTCGAGCCCCAGGTCGTTGGCGCACTCGCCGACGAACCGCACCACGTCGCCCGGGTCGGTGGACCCGGCCACGACTTGCAGGCGGCGCCCGAAGGCGGCCACCTCGGCGCCCGCGAAGGAGTGCCGGCCCGGCGCGTCGGGCAGCGCGCGCAGCTTGCGCTCCAGCAGGTGGGCGAGGCACGCGACGGAGTCCGGCGGGTCGCCGTCGAGGTCCCGGTCGTAGAGCGTGAACTCGCGCTCCACGTCGCCGATCTTGACGGTGAGGTCGACCGCGAGGTCGGGCAGGTCGTGGCCGAAGGGCTTGGAGACGGTGCCCGACGGGTCGGGCCGGTCGTCCCCGAGGACCTCGACGCGGATCAGCCGGGAGCCGCCGCCCACGACCGTCTCCGCGTAGCGGCTGTCGGAGGGGTCGGCGGAGATGTCGGTGAAGACCTCGCGTGCCTCGCCGTGGGCGTCGAAGACCCGGAGGTTGAACGTGTCGTCGCAGTGGGCCGTGTCGTAGTCGACCTGGACGCGCAGGCCGTTGCCCCACGCGCCGGGTTCCTTGGCGTGCACGGCGAGCGCCGGCGATGCGCTGCGGCCCTCGGTGGACTCCAGGGTGACGCAGGCGGCCTTGCCGCTGCCGGCCTTGGCCACCCGGACGACGACGGCGACCGTGCCGCCGTTGCCGAAGAACTGGTGGACGGCGTGGCCGACCGCGCTGCGGGCGCTCAGGCCGCCGAAGCGCCGCTCGAAGTCGGCGAAGCTGGTGATGCGGACGGGTTCGTCGAGTGGCCCGCGCCGGGTGTGGCCCACGAACGCGGTGACCGACGTGGTGACGGTCTGGATGGCTCGGACGCTGCTGGGAAGCTCTTCGACGTAGACGCCGGGGTACGACGGGATCGTCGGCATTCCCCCTCCTAATCCCTTCAGGTACCGGGTGACAGGCACCAAGAGACGGCGGAGGGGGCCGTATCCCCTGCACGGCGCGCGGATCATGCGTACGCACGGTCACGCTCGACGCATTCAGGTCTCCCCCGTCGCTCCCCGGCTTCTCCCTCGCCGGGTCCAAGCGATGTGCTTGTTGCTCCTGATGCGTGTTGCTGACCTTAGTGTTCAAGGCAGACGCTTCGGCGACAAGGCGGCTTTCCGGACACTGTGTGCGGAAGTGATGTAAAGATGAACACACGGATCATGCACAATGGGGGGTGTTGGTGGATATCGGCGCGCCGTTTGGCGTCTTGTCGGCGTGATGGTCGACACGTTGTGATCGGTCCTGGCAAGGCTGTGACCGTTATCACCGTCACGGTGTGATCTGCAATTTAGGGAGCGCCTGCGGACGGCGATAACCTGCCATGCGGACATGCCGCGTGCCCGCTCACGGTGTACGTCACCGGGCGGTACCTCCCGGACCCGTAGGGCGCCGGGTGGGGATGCCCCGGCCCCTGGGGCGCCTGGGGATCTCGAGCAGTGACACGTGCAGTGACAAGTGATGGCAGAGACAGCGGTGACAGCGCAGTCACGTTGCCCCTAGCGGCACGCCCACGAGATGGGACACCCCTCGGGGTCCCTCCCGCGCCGCTTCGGTCGTGGGGGAGTCCTTGGGGCGGCGGGGGAGCAGACAGCCGACGCCACAGTGGCGAGATCACGATCACGATAGGGACGGACGCGCGTGGACCTGTTCGAATATCAGGCGAGGGACCTCTTCGCCAAGCACGGTGTGCCGGTGCTGGCCGGTGAAGTCATCGACACGCCTGAGGCGGCGCGCGCGGCGACCGAGCGGCTGGGCGGCAAGTCGGTCGTCAAGGCGCAGGTGAAGGTCGGTGGCCGCGGCAAGGCCGGCGGTGTGAAGCTGGCCGCAACGCCGGACGAGGCCGTCGCCCGTGCGACGGACATCCTCGGCATGGACATCAAGGGCCACACGGTCCACAAGGTGATGATCGCCGAGACCGCGCCCGAGATCGCCGAGGAGTACTACGTCTCGTACCTCCTCGACCGCACCAACCGCACCTTCCTCGCCATGGCGTCCGTGGCGGGCGGCATGGACATCGAGGAGGTCGCCGAGAAGACCCCCGAGGCCCTTGCGAAGGTCCCGGTCGACGCCGTCGAGGGCGTGACCATCGACAAGGCCCGCGAGATCGTGGCCCAGGCGAAGTTCCCGGCCGAGGCCGCCGAGAAGGTCGCCGAGGTCCTCGTGACCCTGTGGGACACCTTCGTCGCCGAGGACGCGCTCCTCGTCGAGGTCAACCCGCTCGCCAAGGTCGCCTCCGGCGACATCCTGGCGCTGGACGGCAAGGTCTCCCTGGACGAGAATGCCGCCTTCCGCCAGCCCGAGCACGAGGAGCTGGAGGACAAGGCCGCCGCCGACCCGCTGGAGGCCAAGGCCAAGGCCAAGAACCTCAACTACGTCAAGCTCGACGGCCAGGTCGGCATCATCGGCAACGGCGCCGGGCTGGTCATGTCGACGCTGGACGTCGTCGCCTACGCCGGTGAGCAGCACGGCGGCGTCAAGCCCGCCAACTTCCTGGACATCGGCGGCGGCGCCTCCGCCCAGGTCATGGCCAACGGCCTGGAGATCATCCTCGGCGACCCCGACGTCAAGTCCGTCTTCGTCAACGTCTTCGGCGGCATCACCGCCTGCGACGAGGTCGCCAACGGCATCGTGCAGGCCCTCGAACTGCTGAAGAACCAGGGTGAGGACGTCACCAAGCCGCTGGTCGTCCGGCTCGACGGCAACAACGCGGAGCTGGGTCGCAAGATCCTCTCCGACGCCAACCACCCGCTCGTCCAGCGCGTGGACACCATGGACGGCGCAGCCGACAAGGCTGCCGAGCTTGCAGCCGCGGCCAGCTGACCCCCAGGCGTCAGCAACCAGGCGACACGACGAGACGACGAGACAAGGGATAAGGCTCAGCAAGCCATGGCTATCTTCCTCACCAAGGACAGCAAGGTCATCGTCCAAGGCATGACCGGCGCGACCGGCATGAAGCACACCCGGCTGATGCTCGGCGACGGCACGAACATCGTGGGCGGCGTGAACCCCCGCAAGGCCGGCACGTCGGTCGACTTCGACGGCACGGACATCCCCGTGTTCGGCTCCGTCAAGGAGGCCATCGAGAAGACCGGCGCCGACGTGACGGTGATCTTCGTACCCGAGAAGTTCACCAAGGACGCCGTCGTCGAGGCGATCGACGCGGAGATCCCGCTGGCCGTCGTGATCACCGAGGGCATCGCGGTGCACGACTCGGCCGCCTTCTGGGCGTACGCCGGCAAGAAGGGCAACAAGACCCGCATCATCGGCCCGAACTGCCCCGGCATCATCACCCCGGGCCAGTCCAACGTGGGCATCATCCCCGGCGACATCACCAAGCCGGGCCGTATCGGACTGGTCTCCAAGTCCGGCACGCTGACCTACCAGATGATGTACGAGCTGCGGGACATCGGCTTCTCGACCGCCATCGGCATCGGCGGCGACCCGGTGATCGGCACCACCCACATCGACGCGCTGAAGGCCTTCCAGGCCGACCCCGACACCGACCTGATCGTGATGATCGGTGAGATCGGCGGCGACGCCGAGGAGCGTGCGGCCGACTTCATCAAGGCGAACGTCACCAAGCCGGTCGTCGGCTACGTGGCCGGCTTCACCGCCCCCGAGGGCAAGACGATGGGCCACGCCGGCGCCATCGTCTCCGGCTCCTCCGGCACCGCCCAGGCGAAGAAGGAAGCCCTGGAGGCCGCGGGCGTGAAGGTCGGCAAGACGCCGACGGAGACCGCGCGACTCGCTCGCGACCTGCTCAGCTGACACCGCACGACGGCCGCCCGGCTGCGCGGCGACCGTCCGAAGTGTTCGTCTGACATGGCCGAGATCGGCCCGTGTTCCAGGATCACCGCCCTGGAACACGGGCCGATCTCGTCTGCGCACTCAACTCTGAACCGCGTCCCCGCCCGCCGCACCCGGCGCGCCCTTCCTCCGCCTCGATCGCAGGCATTACACACGATGTGCGTAATTCATTACGCGTGTTTTGTCCCATTTCATTGGGAGCATGGCGGGCGTGACCCAGACGATCGACCGCACGCCACCGTCCCTTCCTCCGCTGCTCGCCGAGTTGTCCCGGGCACCCGAGAGCGCACCAGGCCCGGTTGCGGCCGTGCTGGGCGGCGTGCTGGCCGCCGGCCTGGGAATCGGCGCGCTGACCGCGCTCGTGATGGTGCTCTGGATCGGCTCCCCGTACCCGGACAGCGGGGTCGCCGGAGCGCTGCACATCGCCGCCGCACTCTGGCTGCTGGCGCACGGCGCCGAGCTGACCCGCATGGACACGCTCTCCGGCGTGCCCGCGCCGGTCGGCGTCACCCCCCTGCTGCTGGCCGCTCTGCCGGCGTGGCTGGCGTACCGGGCGGGCCACGACGCGGCATGCCCGGAAGGGCAGCGGCGCCGCGCCCGGCTCCCCGACACGGCGAGTACGGCGGGTGCGGGACGCAAGGCCGCATGGGGCGGCGCGCGCGGTGCCGGCGGCCTGAGTCGCGCCGGGCGCGCAGCAAGGGGAGCGCGTTTCGGCGGTGCGGCGCGCACGCAGGGCACGGGGAGCGCGGGGAGCGCGGGGAGCGCGGCGGACGCGAAGCGCCCGGGTCCGCCGGCGTCGGCCGTCCCACCGGTGCGGACCGTCTGGCCCTCCCCGTGGGCCGCGTGGTGCGGGGTCGTCCTGGGCTACGTGCTGGTCGCCTGGGGTGTCGCGCGCTACGCCGACCACGGTGAGCTACGGCCGGAGTGGACCAGCACGGTGGTGCGCCTGCCCCTGCTGGTGGCGTTCGCCGCCGCGGCAGGGGTGTGGCGGGCCCGCGGCAGGATGCGGAGACGGCGCGCACCGGACCGGCACCCCTCGGGGAGCCGCTGGGCGCATGCCGACCGGGCGGCGGCGCTCGCGGGGCCGTCCGGCCTGGCACTGACTCGGCGCCGGCTGCGTGCCTCGGTACGCGCCGGCGCGGCGGCGACGCTGGTGCTTCTCGCGGGTGGCGCGTTGCTGGCGGTGCTGCCCTTGGTGCAGCACGAGTTCGCGGCACGCGCGCTGTTCCGCCGGCTCGCGGAGGATGGCTCGGGGCGTGTCGCCTTGCTGCTGCTGGCGCTGGCACTGATCCCGAACGCGGCGGTGTGGGCGGCGTCCTTCACGCTCGGGCCGGGCTTCGTGTTCCGCACCGGCCATCTGGTGGCCCCGCTCGGTACGGCGCCGGTGCCGCTGCTGCCGGGGTCCCCGTCGCTCCCGGTCCTGCCGTCCGGCGGGTACGGCGCACCCGGCACCTGGCTCGCCGGGCTGGTGCCGCTGGCCGCCGGGCTGACGGTCGCCTGGTGGACGGCGGAACGGGCCGCCCCGGCGTACGGGGAGCGCACTGCGGTGTGGGGCTGGGCGCGCACGGCGCTGGTTGCGGCAGGGGGTGCGGTGTCGTGCGGTGCCGCCATGGCGGTGCTCTGCGTGTACGCGGGCGGACCCCTGGGGGTGGGCGGGCTGGCGCGGTTCGGCCCCGTGTGGTGGCAGACGGGGGTGGCGAGCCTGGTCTGGACGCTCGCCATCGGCGTACCGGCGGTACTGGTGCTCCGCGCCTGGCGGCTCCGGCGGTGACGGCCACCGACCGCGGACGCCACCACGCCCGCCGCCCTCGCGCCGTCCTTCGCCCTCGCGCCCGCCCGATCTCGCCCTCGCGACCGCCCCTAGGTCACGGCTCCGTACTCAAAATCGTGCGCAGGTTCTCCGGCAGGAGGTGCTTGCAGGAGTGCTGGGCCGAGGTGGTCAGGGCGTCGTCCACGCAGGTGTAGTAGTCGCTGTAGATGAGCTGGGCGGCGAAGGTCGTGGCGACCATCGCCAGGGCGAGCATGGCCATGACCAGGCCGCCGACCGCGACCGACGTCAGCGGCTTGGCGGCGGCGCCGGCACCGGTCGCGCCACCGGACGCGGAGCCCGAGCCCGGTTCGGCGCCGGTGTCGGGCCCGGAGCCCGCACCCGACACGGATCTGGCGCCGGCACCGGCACCCGAGGCCCCGGCCGGCTGCGGTGCCGTCGGATCCGGGCGGCGGGGCTTGGTGCGCAGCGAGCTGATGCTCCAGTACAGGGCCAGGGCGCCGAGCAGCAGGGCGAGGTCACGCCAGCCGAAGAGGGCGAAGAAGAACGCCCACGGTCCGCAGAGCAGGGCGTACATCGCACGGCGCTGGGCGGGGTCCGACGGGTCCCAACGTATGCCGCCGCCCGGACCCATCGGGCCTTCGGGCCCGCCCTGGCCGCGCGGGCGGTCGCCGAAGCCGTTGCCTTGCGAGCGCCCCGGCTGCCGATCGCTCCACTGGTCCCAGGGCGACGGCCGGCCGCCCCGGTCGCCGGAGTCGGAACCCCGGTCGCCGAACCGGTGACGCGGGCGCCACGGCTGGTCCGCCGCGCCCTCCGGCGGCGGCGCGTACGGGTTGTCGTCCGTCCGCCCGCCCGGGCGCCGTGCGTCCCGGCCGTCACGCGGCTCTGTCGGCTCGTCCGGTCCGTGCGACTCGCTCGACCCGTCCGACTCCGCCGACCCGCGCCGGCCACGCACCGCGGGACCCCGCTGGGCACCGGGCGAGCCACCCGGACCGTGCACCCGCTGCGTGTCACGCGTGGCCCACTGCACCCCCGGCGACTCGCCCGTCGCAGCGCGGCCCCGCTCGGCACCCCAGTCGTGCGGGCGGGGGTCCGGCAGCGCGGGCCGATGGGTACGCGGGAGGGGCGCCGCGTGCGACTCGTCCAGCGGTCCGGACGCGAAGGGCCCCGAGGGCTGCGGGTGGAGGCGGAGGCTTCGGTCCGGCATCAGGTGTGCGTCTCTCCTTAGGTCGGGTCGTCACGGGCGGTCGCGGCGATGGCGCGTTCGCACGCGGTGGCAGGTGTCCCCGTGAGTAGGTGGTCGCGTCGTGGTGTTCGCTGGCGAAGGTGGTTGCTTGAGTTGTCGGGCCGACCGCGCAGGGCGGTCGGTCGTGGCTGGTGGCGGCCGGTCGTGTCCGTGGCCCCCGGTCCGTCGGACACTGTCCCCGGCGTCAACGACGTGCATACCCACGGCGTTCCCCCGGGGACCCCCCAGACGCTACCTCCCGTGCCCTCCCCGCCCCGCGGGGACCGCACCGGGATGCCGGTATCGTTGCTGGGGCCGCCGCTTCGTAGGGTTCCCCGTATTTCGGGACACGAAGCTCTTTGTATGACCGTACAAAGCCGTACGACCGTACATAGCGAACGTACAAAGTCGTACGCCCGTGCCGTCCCCGCGTGAAACCCGCAGGGCCCGTGCTCGTGGCCGCCGTGGCGGCGCACCGCCGACCCGCCCTCACCAGATCGTCGTCCAGCCCCCACAGACCCCCGTGCCCGACCCGCCCGTGAACCCCGTGTCGGACACGCCCGCCCCAGAACCCTCCGCAGACCCTGTGGACCCGCAGACTCCGTAGCACCCTCGTCGACTCTTTGTCGATCTCCGTCGATCCCCGTCAGCTTCCGCGAGAAAGGGCCGCACCGTGGCTCCCACTGAGGCCGTCAAGCGCCTCGTCGTACTGGTCTCCGGCTCCGGTACGAACCTCCAGGCACTGCTCGACGCCATCGCGGCCGAGGGGCCGGAGCGGTTCGGGGCCCGGATCGTCGCCGTCGGCGCCGACCGCCACTCGGCCACCGGGCTCGACCGGGCGCGCGCCGCGGGGCTGCCCACCTTCGTGTGCCGGGTGAAGGACCACCCGACGCGCGAGCAGTGGGACGCGGCGCTCGCCGAGGCCACCGCCGCGTACCAGCCGGACCTCGTCGTGTCGGCCGGGTTCATGAAGATCGTCGGCAAGGAGTTCCTCGCGAGGTTCGGGGGCCGGTTCATCAACACCCATCCCGCGTTGCTGCCCAGTTTCCCCGGCGCCCACGGCGTGCGTGACGCGCTCGCGTACGGCGCCAAGGTCACCGGGTGCACCGTCCACTTCGTCGACGACGGCGTCGACACCGGCCCGATCATCGCTCAGGGCGTGGTCGACGTGGTCGAAGAGGACACCGCGGAAGGGGAAGCCGCTCTGCACGAGCGCATCAAGGACGTCGAGCGCCGGCTGCTCGTCGATGTCGTGCGGCAACTGGCCAGGCACGGCTACCGCATCCAGGGACGAAAGGTATTGCTGCCCGCATGACTTCCAGTGGCGTGACCGCCGAAGCCGCAAACGCTGCCCACGACCCGCAGGACACGAAGGTCCCCGTACGCCGGGCGCTCATCAGCGTCTACGACAAGACCGGTCTGGAAGACCTGGCACGCGGCCTGCACGAGGCCGGGGTCGAGCTGGTCTCCACCGGGTCCACCGCCGGGCGGATCGCCGCTGCCGGGGTGCCGGTCACCAAGGTCGAGGAGCTCACCGGCTTCCCCGAGTGCCTGGACGGCCGGGTGAAGACCCTGCACCCGCGGGTGCACGCCGGCCTCCTCGCCGACCTGCGCCTGGCCGACCACCGGCGGCAGCTCGAGGAACTGGGCGTCGAGCCCTTCCAGCTGGTGGTCGTCAACCTGTACCCGTTCCGGGAGACCGTCGCCTCCGGCGCCACGCCCGACGAGTGCGTGGAGCAGATCGACATCGGCGGCCCGTCGATGGTCCGCGCCGCCGCCAAGAACCACCCCTCCGTCGCCGTCGTCACCGCCCCCGAGCGCTACGGCGACGTCCTCACGGCGGTCCGTGCCGGCGGCTTCGACCTACGGGCCCGCAAGCGGCTTGCCGCCGAGGCGTTCCAGCACACCGCCGCGTACGACGTGGCCGTGGCGTCCTGGTTCGCGGACGGCTACGCGCCCGCCGACGGCAGCGGCCACCCCGACTTCCTCGGCGCCACCCACCGCCGCGCGAACACGCTGCGCTACGGCGAGAACCCGCACCAGGGCGCCGCGCTCTACGTCGACCCGGCAGGCGGTGGCCTGGCCCAGGCCGAGCAGTTGCACGGCAAGGAGATGTCGTACAACAACTACACCGACACGGACGCCGCCCGCCGCGCCGCCTACGACCACGACGAGCCGTGCGTCGCGATCATCAAGCACGCCAACCCGTGCGGCATCGCGATCGGCGCCGACGTCGCCGAGGCGCACCGCAAGGCACACGCCTGCGACCCGGTGTCCGCGTACGGCGGCGTGATCGCCGTCAACCGCCCGGTCTCCAAGGAGCTGGCCGAGCAGGTCGCCGAGATCTTCACCGAGGTCATCGTGGCCCCCGGCTACGAGGACGGCGCCCTGGAGGCGCTCAGCCGGAAGAAGAACATCCGGGTGCTGCGCGCCTTCGGCGCCCCGGCGGGCGCCCGGGAGGTCCGGCAGATCGACGGCGGCGTGCTGGTGCAGGCCACCGACCGGCTCCAGGCCGCCGGGGACGACCCGGCCTCCTGGACACTGGCGGCCGGCTCCGCGCTCTCCCCGGAGGAGCTGCGCGAGCTGGCGTTCGCCTGGCGGGCGTGCCGCGCCGTGAAGTCCAACGCGATCCTGCTCGCCAAGGACGGCGCCTCCGTCGGCGTCGGCATGGGCCAGGTCAACCGCGTCGACTCGTGCCGGCTCGCCGTGCAGCGGGCCGGCGAGGAGCGGGCGACCGGCTCCTACGCCGCCTCCGACGCGTTCTTCCCGTTCCCCGACGGGCCGGAGATCCTCATCGCCGCCGGGGTCAGGGCGATCGTCCAGCCCGGTGGCTCGATCCGCGACGAACAGGCCGTCGAGGCCGCGGAGAAGGCGGGCGTGACGATGTACTTCACGGGGACGCGGCACTTCTTCCACTGAGCGGGTCCGCCCCCGCTGAACGGCGTCGCAACGCAGCGAGGCCCGGCCGGAACTTCCGGCCGGGCCTCGCTGCCTGTCTTGCTTGTCCCTCTTGTTTGCCTGTTTGCCGGTTCGCCTGTCGAAAGGCGGTGGGCTGCGGCCTGCCGGCTACTTCTTGATGACCAGCGTGCCGGCCGCCCGGTCGTGCCAGCCTTGCAGCTTGCCGGTGTTGTCGAAGAACGGCGACAGGTAGACGAGCAGGGCCCCGATGTAGCAGAGGAACGCGCCGACGATCGGGATGATGTAGCGGATGAAGGCCGCGCCGATGCCCGGCACCTCACCGGTGGTCTCCCGCACGACGCGCAGACCGAGGGCGCGCTTGCCGAGCGTGGCACCGGTGATGCCGATCATCAGCCACTCGTAGAGCAGCATCAGGCCGGCGAGTATGGCGATGATCAGGAAGAACGCGGCGAGGCCGCCCATCGCCTTGTCGGTCTGGTCGTTCAGGCAGGAGTAGTAGTCCGGCGAGTTCGGATCGCAGTCGTCCACGGTGCTGGAGCCGATGCCGATCGTGCCGGCCAACCCGCCGAACAGGATGATCGAGAAGACCGCGCCGAGGATCACCCCGTCCACCAGCCGGGCGAGGAACCGCTGCCCCATGGTCGCCAGCTGGACGGTGCCCAGGTAACCGATGTTGATCAGGCCGTTGTTCGCCTGGAGGGTGCCGGGCGCCTGCGGGTACTGCGGGTAGCCGTAGCCGGGCTGACCGGGCTGGCCCGGCTGCTGCTGGGGGTAGCCGTATCCGGGCTGGCCCTGCGGCTGCTGCGGGTAGCCGTAGCCCGGCTGGCCCGGCTGGCCCTGCGGTTGCTGGGGGTAGCCGTAGTTGGGCTGGCCGCCCGGGGGCTGCTGGGGCTGCTGTGGCTGCTGCCCGTAGGGATTGTTCGGATCGCCGAAACTCATGAGGTGGTGTTCCTCCGTCGGAAGCGCGGGGACGATCGCGGCTTGCTAAGGAGGAAGGAGAACTACAGAGGCGGCCCGTCCCCCCGGCACTGTCCGCGGTACTGCGCGGACCATCGTGATGAAGAGATAGCCAGATTGTCCAGCGGTATCCCGCATGTGTTGTGCAAGTGCAATCTCGTCGATCTTGGCTCCCGCCCCTCCGGCCCCTCCTGTGATCCCTGTCTCTCCGTGCCGCTTTCCGTGCCGCCCGTTCCGTGCCGGGTCCGGGCCGTGTCGGAGCCGGCGCTGTCCGGTACCCGACACGGATTGGAACCAAGGGCTCCTCATCCGGGAGGATGAGGGCATGACCGCCCAGATTCTCGATGGCAAGGCCACCGCAGCCGCGATCAAGTCCGACCTGGCCGCCCGCGTGGCGGCCCTCAGGGAGCGGGGCATCACTCCGGGTCTCGGCACCCTGCTGGTCGGTGACGACCCGGGCAGCCAGAAGTACGTCGCGGGCAAGCACCGCGACTGCGCCCAGGTCGGCATCGCCTCCATCCAGCGCGAACTGCCGGCGACCGCCACCCAGGAGGAGATCGAGGCGGTCGTCGGCGAGCTCAACGACGATCCGGCGTGCACCGGCTACATCGTCCAGCTGCCGCTGCCCAAGGGCATCGACGAGAACCGCGTCCTGGAGCTGATGGACCCCGACAAGGACGCCGACGGCCTGCACCCGACGAACCTCGGCCGCCTCGTGCTGGGCGTACCGGCGCCGCTGCCCTGCACCCCGTTCGGGATCATCCGGCTGCTGAGGCAGCACGGCGTGGAGATCAAGGGCGCCGACGTGGTCGTGGTCGGCCGCGGTGTCACCATCGGCCGCCCCATGCCGCTGCTGCTCACCCGCCGCTCCGAGAACGCCACCGTGACCCAGTGCCACACCGGCACCCGTGACCTGTCGGGGCATCTGCGGCGCGCCGACATCATCGTGGCCGCCGCCGGGGTGCCGCACCTGATCAAGCCGGCGGACGTCAAGCCGGGCGCCGCCGTGCTCGACGTCGGGGTCTCGCGTGACGAGCACGGCAAGATCGTCGGCGATGTGCACCCCGGGGTCACCGAGGTCGCCGGCTGGATCTCCCCGAACCCCGGCGGCGTGGGCCCCATGACGCGTGCCCAGCTCCTGGTCAACGTGGTCGAGGCGGCCGAGCGCAACGCGGAGGGTGCACACCGTGCCGACTGAGCCGACCGAACGGGACCACACGCACGACGGATCCGGGCCGGCAGCGGACGCCGCCCCGGCGACGGCTGATGCCGCCCCGGCGACGGTGGACGGCGGCCTGGAGGCGGTGGACGGCGGCCCGTCCGGGGCGACGGCTCCGGCGCGCCCCTCGCGGCGCTTCCCGCGCTTCACCCGGGACACCGCACGGCCCGAGGGCGGCGGCCGTGCCGCGCCCGGTGACGCCCCGGCCTCGGCCCGGCAGTGGCCGCTCATCGCGGTGCTCGCGGTAGGCGCCCTCGGGCTGCTGCTGACCGCGTTCGACCTGTTCAGGGCCGGCACCCTGCTGGTCGGGCTGGCGCTCATGGCGGGTGCGGTGCTGCGCTGGGCGCTGCCGTCGGTGGGCATGCTGGCGGTGCGCTCCCGCTTCACGGACATGGTCACGTACGGGGTACTGGGCGTCGTCATAACCCTGCTGGCGCTGATGGCGCAGCCGCATCCGTTGCTGGAGATCCCGTTCCTGGACGACACCCTGCACTACACGATCAGCTGAGTGCATGGAGAGCAGCTGAGCGCAGGCGGAACGATGAGCTGAGCGAAGACGAAAGACGGCGCCCGTCCTCTCCCCCGATGAAGGACGGGCGCCGTCGTTCGTGCGGCGCCGTGCCGTAGCCGGCGCGCCGGCCGTGTGGGCTCCCCCGTGATACCGCGTCCGTACCCGGGTACGCAGGTTTGCGTACTGCCGGTGTACCGCGTGCGTACTGCTTGCCCGTCGGCCGTTTCCCATAGGTTCATGGACGGGCGGGGGGCAGAGCAAGGGCTGTCAGGGCGCCGTAGCGCGGAGGTTGCCATTCCGCTACCAGGTCAGCGCCTCGCAACGAGACGTGCACAACGCTGTTGACGTGCCCCGGTGTCGACGTCTCCGCATGTGCACAGGAAAGTCACCGCAGTTGGGCATGGACCTGCCGAACGGGGGAACGCGCACGGTACCCCCACGGGATCGGTCGATCCCGACGGCGGCCGTCCTCGCCTCCTCCCTCGGGCGAGGACGGCCGCCGTTTGCGCGCGGGGTGCGGGGCTGTGGGCCAGGCCACACCGTCCGCCCTGCGCTGCTGCTCCGTATCCGGCGCGATAGCCTGACCACCAGATCTCTTGACGCCGAGAGATCGTCCGCCAGCTGTCCTACGGAGAACGCCATGACCCGCACTCCTGTGAACGTAACCGTCACCGGCGCGGCCGGCCAGATCGGCTACGCACTGCTCTTCCGCATCGCCTCCGGCCAGCTGCTCGGCGCGGACGTGCCGGTCCGGCTGCGACTGCTGGAGATCACCCCGGCCCTGAAGGCCGCCGAGGGCACCGCCATGGAACTGGACGACTGCGCCTTCCCGCTGCTCTCCGGCATCGACATCAGCGACGACCCGAACGTCGCGTTCGACGGCACCAACGTGGCGCTGCTCGTGGGCGCCCGCCCGCGTACGAAGGGCATGGAGCGCGGTGACCTGCTGGAGGCCAACGGCGGCATCTTCAAGCCGCAGGGCAAGGCCATCAACGACCACGCGGCGGACGACGTCAAGGTCCTCGTGGTGGGCAACCCGGCCAACACCAACGCCCTGATCGCCCAGGCCGCGGCCCCGGACGTGCCGGCCGAGCGGTTCACCGCGATGACCCGGCTCGACCACAACCGCGCGCTGACCCAGCTCGCCAAGCGGACCGGATCCTCCGTCGCCGACATCAAGCGCCTGACCATCTGGGGCAACCACTCCGCCACCCAGTACCCGGACATCTTCCAGGCCACGATCGCCGGCAAGAGCGCCGCCGAGGCCGTGAACGACGAGAAGTGGCTGGCCGAGGAGTTCATCCCGACCGTCGCCAAGCGCGGCGCCGCCATCATCGAGGCACGCGGCGCCTCCTCCGCCGCCTCCGCTGCGAACGCCGCCATCGACCACGTCCACACCTGGGTCAACGGCACCGCGGACGGCGACTGGACCTCCATGGCCGTGCCGTCGGACGGTTCCTACGGCGTCCCCGAGGGCCTGATCTCGTCCTTCCCGGTGACCACCGAGGACGGCCGGTACGAGATCGTCCAGGGCCTGGAGATCAACGACTTCTCCCGCCCCCGCATCGACGCCTCCGTCAAGGAGCTCACGGAGGAGCGCGAGGCGGTCCGCTCGCTCGGCCTGATCTGACGAACGCGCCCGCAAGGTGGCGCGGGTCTGCCGATATGCGGCTCCGCCGCGAGTGGCGCCGAAGGCGCCAATAAGGGGCGCGGGGAACTGCGCGACCAGCCCTCACCGGTCGGTGGTCCGGACACGACAGAGACGGCCCCACCGGGACGGTGACGACCTGACGGTCTCGTCGTGGCTTGTCGCGCAGTTCCCCGCGCCCCTATGAACCCGGCAGCCGGCCCGCTAACCCGGCAGCTGCTCCTTCAACTTGGCCACGTCCACCGAGTCGCCGGCGGACGGAGTGGCCGACGGGACCGGTCGGTTGAAGGCGTCCAGGGTGGTGGTCACGGTCCGGTGGCTGTCCTGTGCCGTGGCCTTGAGCGGGTACGGGGTGCCCTCGGCCGCGACCCAGAGCGACACCGACCTGGCGTCCCGCCGACCGGTCAGGGGGACGGTGCGGGTGCCGGAGACCGTGGTCGGCTTGCCCTTGTGCAGGGCGTTGGCGCCGGTGCTGGCGCCCTTGATCTCCCGGTCGAAGGTGTCCAGGTCGCAGAACCGGGCCGCGCGCTTCAGCAGGGCGTCGTGCACGTTGCCGCGCACGTAGCGGTCGCCCAGTACCCGGGTGATTGCGCGGGCCGCCGTGGACGACACCTGTGACTTCCAGAACTGCTGGTCGGGCCGTACCCAGACCTCGTTGCCGCGCTTGATCACCTGCACGCTGCCGCCCTGGCCGAGGGTCACCTTCCCCGTGCAGTTGCCGTGCCGGTCCAGCGTGACGTCCAGCGCCGAGGGGCGGTGGGTGCCGGTGCGGGCCCGCCTGTCGGTGAGCCGGGCGTGCAGGGAGTCGGCGTCGAGCATGGCCTTTCTCGCCCGGGCGGCGATGGTCCGGGCGCTCTGCTGCTCGATGCCGTTGTCGCTGCCGGTGGCGAGCGCGCCGGCCGGGACGGGCCGGGACGCACCGGCCGGGGCGGCTCCTGCGCCGGTGGATGCCGCGGGCACGACCAGCACGGCGAGGCCGGTGCAGCCCGCCGCGGCCAGCAGGCCGTAGCCGGCCAGCCTGCGTGTCCGTCGGGCGTCGCGCCGCGGCCCCGTGGGCGACGTTCCGGTCATCACACCACCTCCTGGACTGCCGTGTCCTCGGCAATCCTCAGCGTAAGTTCCTGGTCCGCGGGCCGCACTCGCAGTGATACGGCATACGTTCCGTCATGGATTCCGCATGGTTTCGGCCACCGCGGGAACAAGCTCACGGCCGCAGTGAGGACCGGCCGGCGGCAGGTTCACAGCAGAGTGCAACGGAAGGCGTACGGAACGTGTCCGCAGACCAGAGCATCCACGTGGGTGCAGACCAGCGCATCCACGCAGATGCGGACCACCACCTGCGCGTGCGTGCCGAGCACGGCATCCACGTCGGAGGCGAGTGGCGCGCGGCCCGTTCCGGGAAGGCGCGCGAGATCGTCGACCCGGCGGACGGCAGCACGCTCGCGCGGGTCCCCGAGGCCGGCGCCGAGGACGCGGACGACGCCGTGGCGGCCGCCCGGGCCGCCTTCGACGCGGGCCCGTGGCCGCACACCCCGCCCGCCGAACGTGCCGCGCTGCTGCACCGGGCCGCCGCGCTGCTCACCGCGGGCCGCGCGGAACTCGCACTGCTGGAGAGCCACGACACCGGCAAGACCCTCGCGGAGGGCGGCGCCGACGTCGACTGCGTCGCCGACGCCTTCCGTTACTACGCCGACCTGGTGGGCGCGGAGGACGCCGGCCGGGTCGTCGACACCGGTTCGGCCACCGTGCACAGCGTCGTCGTCCATGAACCCGTCGGAGTCTGCGCGCTCATCACACCGTGGAACTACCCGCTGTTGCAGGCCAGCTGGAAGATCGCCCCGGCGCTCGCCGCGGGGAACACCTTCGTGATCAAGCCGAGTGAGATCACCCCGCTCAGCACCGTCGCACTCGTCCGGCTGCTCACCGAGGCCGGGTTGCCGGCGGGTGTCGCGAACATCGTGACCGGCCCCGGTGACCCGGTCGGCGCCCGGCTCGCCGCGCACCCCGGCGTGGACCTGGTGTCGTTCACCGGCGGCCTGGTCAGCGGCGTCAAGGTCGCCGAGCTGGCCGCGGCCGGCGTGAAGAAGGTGGCGCTCGAACTCGGCGGCAAGAACCCGAACGTGGTCTTCGCCGACGCCTGCGCCACCGACGAGGGCTTCGACACCGCCGTCGACCAGGCGCTCAACGCCGCGTTCATCCACAGCGGCCAGGTCTGCTCGGCCGGCGGCCGGCTGATCGTCGAGGAGTCCGTACGGAGCCGGTTCGTGGCCGAACTGGCCCGCCGGGCGGCGCTGATCCGGCTCGGCCGCGGCACCGCGGACGGCGTCGAGTGCGGGCCCATGATCTCCGCCGCGCAGCGCGAGAGGACCGCGGACCACGTGGCGTCGGCGCTCGCCGAGGGCGCCGTGCTGCGCACCGGCGGCAAGGTCCCGCCGCCGTCCGAGGTCCGCCCCGCCACCGGCTACTTCTACGAGCCGACCGTGCTCGACCGGTGCCACCGCGGTATGCGGGTGGTGCGCGAGGAGGTGTTCGGACCCGTGCTGACCGTCGAGACCTTCACCGACGAGGACGAGGCCGTGGCACTCGCCAACGACACCGAGTACGGCCTGGCGGGCGCCGTGTGGACGGCGGACGCGGGTCGCGCCCGCCGGGTCGCGCGCCGGATGCGGCACGGCACCGTGTGGATCAACGACTTCCACCCCTATCTGCCGCAGGCGGAGTGGGGCGGCTTCGGCAAGTCGGGCGTGGGCCGCGAGCTGGGCCCGGCGGGGCTCGCCGAGTACCGCGAGACCAAGCACGTGTACCAGAACCTGGCGCCGCGGCCGGTGCGATGGTTCGCCGGCTGAGCACCGGCAGCGGCCACGCGCCGGACGAGGCCGGCCGATCCCCGGGCACCGGGCCGTGGCGCGCGGCCCATGCGCCCTCACCCCCACGCGGAACGTGCCCGGCACCCCTGACAGGCGCACGTCCCGCCCGCCCAAGGAGCAACTGACCATGCCCGAGTACGACTACGTCGTGATCGGAGGCGGCACCGCCGGATCCGTGCTCGCCTCCCGGCTCACCGAGAACATCGACACCGAGGTCGCCGTCATCGAGGGCGGCCCCAGCGACGTCGACCGCCCCGAAGTGCTGACCCTGCGCCGCTGGATGGGGCTGCTCGGCGGCGATCTCGACTACGCCTACCCGACCACCGAGCAGCCACGCGGCAACTCGCACATCCTGCACAGCCGGGCCCGGGTGCTCGGCGGCTGCTCGTCGCACAACACCCTCATCGCCTTCAAGCCGCTGCCGTCCGACTGGGACGAGTGGGAGCGTGCCGGCGCCACCGGCTGGGGCGCGGTGCAGATGGAGGCGTACTTCGCACGCCTGAAGAACAACATCGTGCCGGTGGGCGAGGAGGACCGGAACCCGATCGCGCGTGACTTCGTCACGGCCGCGCAGTCCGCGGTGGGCGTGCCGCACGTGGAGGGGTTCAACCGCAAGCCGTTCACCGAGGGCGTCGGCTTCTTCGACCTGGCCTACCACCCCGAGACCAACAAGCGCTCCAGCGCGTCGGTGGCGTACCTGCACCCCTACCTGGCACGGCCCAACCTGCACCTGATGCTTCAGACCCGGGCGTACCGCCTGGAACTGGACGGCACCCGCGTCACGGGCGTCCACGTGCGCACCGAGGACGGCACCGAGGAGCTGGTGCGGGCGCGGCGCGAGGTGCTGCTGTGCGCGGGCGCCGTGGACTCCCCGCGGCTGCTGCTGCTCTCCGGTATCGGCCCCGCCAAGGACCTGGCGGCCCTCGGTATACCGGTGGTGCACGACCTGCCCGGAGTCGGCGAGAACCTGCTCGACCACCCGGAGTCGGTGATCGTCTGGGAGACGAACGGCCCGATCCCGGAGAACTCCGCGATGGACAGTGACGCGGGCCTGTTCGTACGCCGCGACCCGAACCACCCGGGCCCCGACCTGATGTTCCACTTCTACCAGATCCCGTTCACCGACAACCCCGAGCGGCTCGGCTACCAGCGCCCGGAGCACGGCGTGTCGATGACCCCGAACATCCCCAAGGCGAAGAGCCGCGGCCGGCTCTACCTGACCAGCGCGGACCCCGAGGACAAGCCCGCCCTGGACTTCCGCTACTTCACCGACGAGGCCGACTACGACGCCCGTA
Source organism: Streptomyces odontomachi (assembly GCF_024435355.1). GTDB lineage: Bacteria > Actinomycetota > Actinomycetes > Streptomycetales > Streptomycetaceae > Streptomyces > Streptomyces odontomachi. The sequence continues at coordinate 14,498 of NZ_JAMJWG010000021.1, read as the reverse complement.
CGCTCGTCGACGGGATCCGGATCGCCCGGCAGATCGCCCGCACCCAACCGCTCGCCGGCTGGCTGAACCACGAGGTGTGCCCCGGTCCCGAGGTGACCGGCGACGACGAGCTCAGCGCGTACGCCCGCCAGGTGGCGCACACCGTCTACCACCCGGCCGGCACCTGCCGGATGGGCGCGGCGGACGACGAGGCCGCCGTGGTCGACCCCGAACTACGCATCCGCGGCCTGGACGGCATCCGCATCGCGGATGCCTCCGTCTTCCCGACGCTGCCCGCCGTCAACCCGATGATCGGGGTGCTGATGGTCGGGGAACGCGGCGCCGAACTGGTGGGAGGCGAAGCGTGATGGCCCCCTCCCGACTCCCCAACGGTTCCGGTGCCCCGGAGGGTTCGGGTGTCCCCTACGGTTCCGGTGCCCCGGAGGGTTCCGGTATCCCCGACGGTTCCGGTGCCCCGGAAGGGGCGCGGGATCGTGACATATACGGCTCCGCAGCGGGGGCGCGACCGGCCACGAACGACCCTGCGGGTCGTCACCGGCCGAAAGGGGCTGTTTCTGCCGTGTCCGGACCACCGGCCGGTGGCGGGTTGCGCGCGCAGTTCCCCGCGCCCCTTCCGGGCGCGCCGGGCGCCGCAGGCGCGGACGCCGGCGAACCGCCCGTCTTCTCCGTCCACGGGCTGTGGAAGGTCTTCGGGCCCAAGCCGCACCGCGTACCGGCCGACCCGGACCTGGCCGGGCTCGACCCGGCCGCGCTGCGTACCCGCACAGGGTGCACCGCCGCCGTGCGCGACGTGTCCTTCACGGTGCACAAGGGCGAGGTCTTCGTCGTCATGGGCCTGTCCGGGTCCGGCAAGTCCACCCTCGTGCGCTGTCTGACCCGGCTCATCGAGCCGACCGCCGGATCGATCGCGATCGACGGCGAGGACGTGCGCGCCATGGACCGGACCCGGCTCCGTGCGCTGCGCCGGCACCGTGCCGCCATGGTCTTCCAGCACTTCGGGCTGCTGCCGCACCGCACCGTGCTGGACAACGTCGCCTACGGCCTGGAGATCCAGGGCGTCTCGCGCGCCGAACGCCGCGCGCGTGCCGCCGAGATGGTCGCCAAGGTGGGTCTCGACGGCATGGAGCTGCGCCGGCCGGCGCAGCTCTCCGGCGGCCAGCAGCAGCGCGTCGGTCTTGCCCGGGCGCTTGCCGTCGACCCCGAGGTGCTGCTCTTCGACGAGCCGTTCAGCGCGCTGGACCCGCTGATCAGGCGGGACATGCAGGAGGAGGTCGTCCGGCTGCACCGCGCCGAGGGCCGCACCATGGTCTTCATCACCCACGACCTCAGCGAGGCGCTGCGCCTCGGTGACCGCATCGCGCTGATGCGCGACGGCCGCATCGTGCAGCTGGGCACCCCCGAGGAGATCGTCGGCTCGCCCGCCGACGACTACGTACGCGACTTCGTCCGTGACGTGCCGCGCGAGCAGGTGCTGACCGTACGCAACGCGATGCGCCCCGCCGACCCCGACGAGCGCGACCGCGGCCCCGAGATCGCCCCCGGGGCCACCGTCTCCGAGGCCATCGAGGCGGTGGCCGGCACCGGGTTCCCGGTCCGGGTGATGGAGGACGGGCGCTGCCTCGGCATCGTCGACCACGAGCGGCTGCTGAACGTGATCGCGCGCAACGGCTCCGCGCACGGCTCCGGGAACGCCGCCGGCAGCGGCCGGGGGGTGGGATGACGATGGCCGCCACCACCACGCCCACCGCCCAGGCCCCGCCCGCCGGGCTGCTCGCGCCGGTCACCGACCACGCGCGGCGCCGTGCCGCCGCAAAGCTGCTGGTCCTCGCCGTCCTCGCGGCCGTGCTGGTACCGCTCGCCACGGCGCGCTGGTCGGGCGCCGCCTGGCCGCACGCGCTGACCGTCGACGTCTCGGGGCCGCTGGAGCGGGCCAGCGACTGGATCATCGACAACCGCGACAGCCACCCGCTGTTCCTGTACTTCTTCGGCTATGTCTCGGGCGCCGTGGTGTTCTGCGTGCGGATCGTCTACCTGACGCTGCTCGCCGCCGGCTGGGCGGGCGTGACGGCCGGGTCCTGCCTGATCGCCTGGCGGCTCGCGGGCGTCCGGCTGGCGCTCACCACCGTCGTGGCGTTCGGGGTGTGCGGCTGGCTCGGCATGTGGGTGCCGACCATGCAGACGCTCGCCCTGATGGTGGTGGCGGTGCTGGCTTCGGTGCTGGTCGGCGGGGTGCTCGGGCTCGCGGGCGGGCTCTCGGAACGGCTGTTCCGGGCGCTGCGGCCGGTGCTGGACACCATGCAGGTGCTGCCCGCGTTCGCGTATCTGCTGCCGGTGGTGCTGATCTTCGGCATCGGCGTGCCGGCCGCCGTGCTCGCCACGGTCGTCTACGCGGCACCCCCGATGGCCCGGCTGACCGCGCTCGGACTGCGCGACGCCGACCGGGGCGTGATGGAGGCGGTCGCCTCGCTGGGCGCGAACGCCTGGCAGCGGCTGGTGACCGCCCGGCTGCCGCTGGCCCGGCGCGAGCTGCTGCTCGGCGTCAACCAGACGATCATGATGGCGCTCTCCATGGCCGTGATCGCGTCCGTGATCGGCGCCGGCGGCCTCGGTGACCGCGTCTACCAGGCCCTCGCCTCCGTCGACGTCGGCGCCGCGCTCACCGCCGGCATCCCGATCGTGCTGCTCGCCGTCGTCCTGGACCGCACCACGGCCGCGGCGGGGGAACGGCTCGGCGGCGCCGGAGACCCGGCGGACGGTGCCGAGGCGAGCGGTGCGCAGGCGGGCGGTGGCACCGGGCCGGGACCGGCCGCCCGGCGGCTGCGGCACGGCCGGCCCGGCTGGCTGCTCATCGTCTGCATGGCGCTGCTCACCGTCGCCGCTGCGGTCGCGGCGCGCCTCGCCGGCCATCGGGAGTGGCCCGGCTCCTGGGCGGTGGACATCGCCGAGCCGGTCAACCGCGCCGTCGACTGGATGACCGGCCACCTCTACACGGGCGTCCCCTACGTCGGCGGCACCGCCGACTGGGCGGCGCGCTTCACGACCTGGATCCTGGACCCGCTGCGTTCCGGGCTCCTGTGGCTGCCCTGGTGGTCGGTGCTGCTGATCGTGGCCGCGCTGGCCTGGCTGATCGGTACCTGGCGCACCGCGCTCACCGCCGTCCTGGCGATGGCCGCCGTCGGGGTGCTGGGCGTGTGGGGGCCGTCGCTCGACACGCTGTCCCAGGTGCTCGCGGCGGTCGCGGTGACCCTGGTGCTCGGATTCGCCGTCGGTGTGGCGGCCGCCCGCAGCGCCCGTCTCGAACGCTGGCTCAGGCCGGTGCTCGACGTCTTCCAGACCATGCCGCAGTTCGTCTACCTGATCCCGGTCGTGGCGCTGTTCGGCGTCGGCCGTGCCCCCGCGGCCTGTGCCGCCGTGATCTACGCGCTGCCCGCCGTCGTCCGGATCACCACCCAGGGGCTGCGGGGCGTCGACCCCGCGGCACTGGAGTCGGCACGTTCGCTGGGCGCCACCGGCACCCAGCAGCTGCGCCAGGTGCAGCTGCCGCTGGCCCGCCCGGCGCTGCTGCTGGCCGTGAACCAGGGCGTGGTGCTGGTGCTCGCCGTCGTCATCATCGGCGGCCTGGTCGGCGGTGGCGCGCTCGGCTACGACGTGGTGTTCGGCCTCGCCCAGGGCGACCTGGCGACCGGCCTGGTGGCGGGCGTGGCCATCGTCTGCCTGGGCCTGATGCTCGACCGCGTCACCCAGCCCACCGGGCGGCGCGCAGGGAAGGGAGCCTGAGATGCCCGCCACACCGCGCGTGCGCGGAACACGGACGCAGCCGGGCCGCACCAGGGCAGGTGCCGGACGCACCGCGGTCACCGCATGGCTCACCGCGGCCGCCCTGACCGTGCTCACGGGGTGCGGCGCCGCGGACATGACCAAGCAGACCTCGCCGTTCGCCAATGCCGAGGGCGCCCGGACCGTGACGCTCTCCGTGCAGTCCTGGGTGGGTGCGCAGTCCAACGTCGCCGTGGCGAAGTACCTCCTGGAGCACCGGCTCGGCTACCGCGTCGACACTGTCCAGGTCGACGAGGTGCCCGCCTGGGACGCGCTCAGCCAGGGCCGGGTCGACGCCATCCTGGAGGACTGGGGCCACCCCGAGCAGGAGCAGCGGTACGTCGAGGACAAGAAGACCATCGCACGCGGCGGCGGGCTCGGCGTCACCGGCCACATCGGCTGGTTCGTGCCGACGTACTTCGCCCGGCAGCACCCCGACGTCACGAACTGGAAGAACCTCGACCGGTACGCCCGGCAGCTGCGCACCGCCGAAAGCGGCGGCAAGGGCCAGCTGATGGACGGCTCGCCGTCGTACGTCACCAACGACAAGGCGCTGGTGAAGAACCTGAAGCTGAACTACCAGGTGGTCTTCGCCGGTTCCGAGGCGGCACAGATCACCCAGATGAGACAGTTCGCGAAGGAGCACAAGCCCTTCCTCACCTACTGGTACACGCCGCAGTGGCTCTCCAAGAAGGTCCCGATGACCGAGGTGAAGCTGCCGCCGTACAAGACGGGGTGCGACACCGACCCGAAGAAGGTGGCCTGCGCGTATCCGCACACGCCGCTCCAGAAGTACCTGAACGCGAACTTCGCCAGGGACGGCGGCAAGGCGGCGGCGTTCCTGAGGAACTTCCGGTGGACGACCGAGGACCAGAACGAGGTCTCCCTGCTGATCGCCGACCAGAAGCTGACGCCCGAACAGGCGGCGAAGAAATGGGTGGACAGCCACCCGTCGAAGTGGCGGAAGTGGCTGCCCTGACGTGCGTCACCCCACGGCGCCCGCGCAGGGCGAACGGTCACTCGGGGTCGGCCGCGAAGTCCCGTAGCGCGGCCATGGTCAGCCGCAGGAGGCCCGGCCCGAACGTGACACGGGTGGCGCCCAGCTCACCGAGCCCGGCGAGCGAGGGACCGCCGCCGCTCACCCGGTGGAGCACGTTCAGCGGCCCCTCGATCCCGGACCGCAGCAGCGGCAGCACGTCCGCCGGTGCCGCGATCGGATAGACGCAGTCGGCCCCTGCGGCGACATAGCGCGCGGCGCGGTCGACGGCGTCCGCTGGGTCGCCGTCGCCGTGGACGAAGACGTCGATACGGGCGTTGAGGAACAGCTGGTCGCCGGCGGCCGCGCGCACCTCGGCCAGCCAGTCCGCGTGCTGCGCGGGGTCCTTGAGGGTGCCGCCGCTGGAGTCCTCCAGGTTGCAACCGATGGCGCCGGTCTCCAGCAGCCGCTCCACCAGCTCCTTCGGCGGCAGCGCGTACCCGTCCTCGATGTCCGCGGACACCGGCACGTCCACGGCCCGCACGATCCGGGTGATCGCCGCGAACATCTCGTCGGCGGGGGTGGCCCCGTCCTCGTACCCGAGCGAGGCGGCCACCCCTGCGCTGGGCGTCGCCAGCGCGGCGAACCCGGCGTCCGCGAGGACGCGTGCACTGGCCGCGTCCCACGGGCCGGGGAGGATCAGCGGGTCGTCCGGCAGCCTGCCGTGGTGCAGGGCGCGGAACGTGTTGACCTTGCTCACCGTCGGAACTCCTCGCTCGCCACTGGTCGTCACTCGCCACTCGTCACTAGTCGTCACTCGCCACTGGTCGTCACCCGTCACGGGTGACCCCCGTCGATCATGCCGTCTCGCGTGCTCACCACGCGGTACTCCCCGCCGGGATCCGCCGGCTGACCATCAGCCGGTTCCAGCTGTTGATGGCGACGATCAGCCCGATGAGGTGCGCGAGCTGGGGCGCGTCGAAGTGCTCGGCGGCCTGCTCGTACACCTCGTCCGGCACGAAACCTCCTCCAGAGCCGAAGGCCCGGGAGCGGCCCCCATCGATCCGGAGGGTGAGCGATTCCGTCAGGGCGAGCGCGGCCCGTTCCCGCACGTCGAAGACGTCGTGCGCCTCCTCCCAGGCGCTCAGCAGATCGAGCTGCGCCTGGCTCACCCCGTGCCGCCGCGCGACCTCCAGGTGCATGTCGAGGCAGAACGCACAGTGGTTGAGCTGGGAGGCGCGGATCTGGACGAGTTCGGCGAGGGCGGGCTCGCCGAAGCCCTGTTTCGCCGCGGCGCTCAGCGCCCGCATCGAGGCGCGTACCGTGCCGTCGAGGTAGGTGGTGCGGGCGGTCACGAGTGGTCCCCCGGCTGGTAGCGGCCGGCCACCGTACGCGCGGCCACGTTGAACCGGTTCCAGGCGTTCATCGCCGTGATCGCGGCGATGAGCTGGACCAGCTCGGTCTCGTCGAAGTGCATGGCGGCCCACTCGTACACCTCGTCCGGCACGAAGTCGTCGGTCAGGACGGTGATCGACTCGGTGAGTTCGAGAGCCGCCAGTTCCCTCTCCGTGTAGAAGTGCTGGGCTTCCTTCCAGGCGCTCAGCTGCATGATCCGCTGGACGCTCTCGCCGGCCGCCAACGCGTCCTTGGTGTGCATGTCGATACAGGACGCGCAGTGGTTGAGCTGGGAGGTGCGGATCCGCACCAGTTCGAGGAGTACGGGGTCGACGCCCTGCCGGGACGCCGTGTCCAGCTGGACCATGGCCTTGTAGACGTCGGGTGCCAGCTGGGGCCAGCGCATCCGGGGCCCCCGCACGGGGGCGCGCTCGACCCCGGCCGCGGTGTCCTGAGGGGTGGGACTCGTCGTGTCGTGCGTGGTCATGCCCTTGAGCGTAGGCGCCGAATAGCCCAGGCCCATGGGCCACTTCCGGGCCAGTTTCCTGGGCCAATTCGACCGCCGGAGTGCCACGGAACCACCCGGTCCGGGGCCCGGACCTGCGTCGCCGGGCCCCGAACCGATCGGGGCGCTAGCGTCCCAGCACCTCCCGGACCTGCTCGAGCCCCCAGTCCAGGTCCTCCTTGCTGATCACCAGCGGGGGCGCGAGGCGGATGGTGGAGCCATGCGTGTCCTTGACCAGGACACCCCGTTCCAGCAGCTTCTCGGAGATCTGCCGACCGGTGCCGTGCACCGGGTCGATGTCGATGCCGGCCCACAGACCGCGCCCGCGCACCTGGAGGACCGGGCCGCCCGGGGTGCCGGCGAGCAGCCCCAGCTCCTGGTGGAGATGGTCGCCGAGCTCGGCGGCGCGCTGCTGGTACTCGCCGGTGCGCAGCATCGCCAGCACCTCCAACGCGACGGCGCACGCCAGCGGGTTCCCGCCGAACGTCGACCCGTGCTCGCCCGGCTGGTAGACGCCCAGCACCTCGCGGGACGACACGACGGCGGACACCGGCACCACCCCGCCGCCCAGCGCCTTGCCCAGGATGTACATGTCCGGTACGACGCCCTCGTGCTCGCAGGCGAACGTGCGTCCCGTGCGGCCGAGGCCCGACTGGATCTCGTCCGCGATGAAGAGCACGTTCCGCTCACGGGTCAGCCTGCGCACCTCGTCGAGATAGCCGGCCGGCGGCACCAGCACCCCGGCCTCGCCCTGGATGGGCTCCAGCAGCACCGCGACCGTGTGCTCGGTCAACGCCGCACGCAGCTCGGCCACGTCGCCGTACGGCACGATCGTGAAGCCGGGCGTGTACGGGCCGAAGTCCGCGCGTGCCTCGGGGTCGGTGGAGAAGCTGACGATGGTCGTGGTGCGCCCGTGGAAGTTGTTGCTCGCGACGATCACCTGGGCGGTGCCCTCGGGCACGCCCTTGACGCGGTAGCCCCACTTGCGCGCCGTCTTGATGGCGGTCTCCACGGCCTCAGCGCCGGTGTTCATCGGCAGCACCATCTCCATGCCGCACAGCTCGGCGAGACGGGCGCAGAACTCCGCGTACTGGTCGTGGTGGAACGCCCGTGACGTCAGCGTCACCCGGTCCAGCTGGGTCTTGGCCGCCTCGATCAGCCGCGCATGGCGATGGCCGAAATTCAGTGCGGAGTACCCGGCCAGCATGTCCAGATAACGGCGCCCTTCCACGTCCGTCATCCAGGCACCGTCGGCCTCGGCCACGACGACGGGCAGCGGATGGTAGTTGTGCGCGCTGTGCTTCTCGGTCGCGGCGATGTGCGTGTCGGTCGCGCTCACGGGGTCTCCGTTTCATTTCTTCCGTCACGAGGTGGGCTTGTGGCCCGTTTCTATCGTCGCTCATCGGACTCAGGAAGAAACCTTTCGCAGCGGGGCAACCTGTGGGTCCGTGCGCCACCCGCCCGGGTGATCCACCCCCATGACGGGCGCATCCGGACGAAGCGGGCCCGGGTGCTGCGCCGCGTACAGCCGGGCATACAGACCGCCCTCGGCGAGCAGCCCGGCATGGGTACCGGTTTCGGCCAGCCGCCCGTCGGCCAGTACGAGCACCTGGTCGGCGAACGGCGCCAGCGTGAGGTCATGGGTGATCACCAGCGTCGTGCGCCCCGCCACCAGCCGGCGCAGCGGCCCGAGCACCCGCTGCGCCGCAAGCCCGTCCAGGCCGGTGGTCGGCTCGTCGAGGACCAGGACGGGTGCGTCGCGGAGCATGGCCCGCGCGATGGCGATGCGCTGCAACTGGCCGCCGGAGAGCCGGGCGGCGTGCGGCGCGACGACCGTGTCGTACCCCTGGGGGAGCGCCCGGACGAACCCGTGCGCGTCGGCGGCCTCGGCGGCGGCGACGATCTCCGCGTCCGTCGCGCCCGGTCGCCCGCAGGCGATGTTCTCGCGCACGGTGTCGTGCAGGACGAGGGTGCGTTGCGGCAGCAGGGTGATGTGCGTGCGCAGCTCGGCGAGCGGCAGGGCGGACAGCGGACGGCCGTCCAGGCAGACGGTGCCCCTGGTGGGGTCGTAGAAGCGCGGCAGCAGCGCGGCCAGGGTCGACTTGCCGGCCCCGCTGGGTCCCGTGACGACGACCAGCTCACCCGGTCGGGCCCGGAACGTCACGTCGCTGAGGGCCGCCCGCGCGCTGCCCGGGTAGCAAAAGCCGACGCCGCGGACGTCCAGCCGTCCCACGGCGCGCCGCGGCGGCACCCCGGTCACGCCCGCGGGATGCGGGAGGTTCGGGGCAGCCGGGGGATCGGTCACCGCGGGCGGCGTGTCGAGCAGCTCCAGGAGGCGCTCGGCGGCGGCGGTCGCCGCGGTCGCCGTCAGCCCGAGCTGGCCGAGCGAACGGACCGGCGGATACAGGTACCCGAGGAACCCGGCGAACGAGAGCAGCTGCCCCAGCGTCATGCGCCCCGCGGAGATCTCCCACGCCCCCAGGCCGATGACCGCCAGCACGCACACCGTCTCGATCACCTCGACCAGCTGCTCGTACAACTCGCTCAGCCGCGCACCGGTGACGCTTGCGTGCAGCCAGGCCCGCGCCTCCCGGTCCAGCCGCCGCTCCTCCGCGCGATACCGGTGGTACGCCTGGGTGAGCACGACGTTCTCCAGTGCCTCCTCGACGACCGCGGTGATCGCACCGTCGGCGGCCCGTTCCCGGCGCGCCACGGACCCCAGCCGCCCGGAGAACCGCCGGGCCGCCACCCAGAACACCGGCACCAGCAGGAACGTGGCCACCGCCAGGTCCCAGCGCAGCCAGAGCGCGGCGACCCCGTAGAAGAGCACGCCGAAGCCGGCCGCGGCGCCCTGCACCACCCCGGAGACGGCCAGCTGCTCGATGGCCTCCACGTCGCCCGTCAGCCGCTCTACCAGGTCACCCTGCCGGTACCGCTGGAAGACATGCGGAGGCAGCCGCTGCACATGCGCGAAGACCTTCGCCCGCAGCCGCCGCACGAACCGCTCCGCGGCCCGGACCGCCAGCGAGTTGCCCAGGTACCCGACGACGGCCCCGGCGACCGCCACCACCAGCCACACCCCCGCCGGCCCCCAGAAGGCGCTGACCGAGCCCGCCGTGAGCGCGTCGTCCGTCAGCCGCCCGAACAGCAGGATGCCGGCGGTCTCGGCGAGCGCCGCCAGCACCGCGCAGGCGCAGACCAGCGCGAGCTGGAGGCGATCGCCCGCGGTCAACGGCCAGAAACGACGAAAGGCCTTGCGAAGCGCGACCCGGGGCGGTCCGGGAGACCCGGAAGACCCGGGAGTCTCCTCTGTAGCTGTTTCTGTAGCTGTTTCTGTCGCTGTATCTGCCGCGGTGTCTGCCGCCGTCTCCGTCGGTGCCGGTGTGCGCAGCTGCATGGTGGGGTGGTCGTCGCGAGGGTTCATGGGTGCTGTTCTCCTGACGTGACCGGGGGGCGATTCCCGAACCCGGCCCGGAACGCGCCGGAGGCGGACCCGCGTGCGGGCCCGCCTCCGACCGGTGTCATCCCCCGGATGGCCGGTGCGTCAGCGGCCGATGGGACGGGGACGCCTCTTGTCCGCACCCTTGGCCCGCTTGCAGTGCGCCTTGGCGTGCTGCTTCGGCGGCTTGGGGTGCTGCTTCTTCGGCTTGCCAGGGAGGATCTTGCTGAAGGCACTCATGCTCTGCTCCTTGAGAGGTGACGTTCCATTTCCTTGGTGTGCTGATTCAGCCCGTGCGGCGGTTTGGCCTGCTGTGCTGATTCAGCCGTGTCGCGCCGGCTGCGACATGGAAAACGTTACGTCGTCCCGCCGGGCTGAAAAGCCGTTTTCGCTGAGATTCAAGTTAATTGAAAATCAGCGATTATTAATGGGTTAAGCGGAACCGTGACCGCTTCTACCTGCGGAAACGTGGTTCCTTGCGTCGTTTCGATGCTCGCCTTAACAGCCGTTCCTGGCGGTTACCTGGGCGTGTCCGATGAATGCCCGATGATTTCCCTATGAATGTCCTGTGAGTGGTTCGAGGAATGCGGTATGTCGATGAGTGGGTGGAGGATGGCCGGCTTGTGTGGATTCTGGCGCGTGCCATGGGAAGGTCAGTCGGAGGGCCGGTTGGAAGGTCAGGGGAACGTCAGTGGAATGTCAGCGCGAACGTCGCCAGAAGATCCGCGCTGATGTTTCGCAATCTCCGCGCTGATGTTCTGCGATCTCCCGCCGGCCGTTACGGGACAAGCCGCGGCCCCGCTGGCTAGGCTGTCTTTTGTGCACGGCGACTGGCGCACAGGGAAGCGACCCTGGGGGAGCCGTGCCGGGGCTGACGCTTCGAGGTGCCAGGCCTCCCGGGTGCTTCCGGGTGGGGCACCCCGGAACCAAGCCCGGGGCGCCGCCCGCCTGGGCGCCCCGGGGCCACGACCGGACACCGACCGCTCGCCCCCTTAAGGACGACGCCATGCCCTTCCCGCCCAGCCAAGCCGCTTCCGCCGCCCCGTCCACCCCGGCGCATCGCGCCGAGCCGGTGCCTCCCGCCCACCCGGTACTCGCATCCCAGGACCCCGAGCTGGCGGCCCTGATCGGTGCCGAGGAGGCGCTCCAGGCCGACACCCTGCGGATGATCCCCAGCGAGAACTACGTCTCCGCGGCCGTCCTGGAGGCCACCGGCACCGTCCTCACGAACAAGTACAGCGAGGGCTACCCCGGCCGCCGCTACTACGAGGGCCAGCAGAACATCGACCCCATCGAGCGGCTCGCGGTCGACCGCGCCAAGGCCGTGTTCGGCGTCGACCACGCCAACGTCCAGCCGTACTCGGGATCCCCCGCGAACCTGGCCGTCTACCTCGCCTTCGCCGAGCCCGGCGACACCGTGATGGGGATGGCGCTGCCGATGGGCGGCCACCTCACGCACGGCTGGGGCGTCTCGGCGACCGGCAAGTGGTTCCGCGGCGTGCAGTACGGCGTGCGGCGCGACACCGGGCGCATCGACTTCGACCAGGTGCGCGAGCTGGCCCTCGCGGAACGCCCCAAGCTGATCTTCTGCGGTGGCACCGCGCTGCCGCGCACCATCGACTTCGCCGCGTTCGCGGAGATCGCCCGGGAGTGCGGTGCGGTGCTGGTCGCCGACATCGCCCACATCGCCGGCCTGATCGCGGGCGGCGCGCACCCGTCGCCGGTGCCGCACGCCGACGTGATCTCCACGACCACGCACAAGACGCTGCGCGGGCCGCGTGGCGCGATGCTGATGTCCAAGCAGGAGCACGCCAAGGCCATCGACAAGGCGGTCTTCCCCGGCCTCCAGGGCGGCCCGCACAACCACACCACGGCCGCCATCGCCGTCGCCCTGCACGAAGCGTCACGCCCCGACTTCCGGGAGTACGCCCACGCGGTCGTCGGCAACGCGCAGGCGCTCGCCGCCGAGCTGGGCGAACGCGGCTTCGAGCTGGTCTCCGGCGGCACCGACAACCATCTGATCCTGATCGACCTGACGCCCAAGGACGTGCCGGGGAAGGTCGCGGCGAAGGCCCTCGACCGGGCCGGGATCGTCGTGAACTACAACACGGTGCCCTACGACCCGCGCAAGCCGTTCGACCCCTCCGGCATCCGGATCGGTACGCCGTCGCTCACCTCACGCGGCCTGTCCGCCGCGCACATGCCCGTCGTCGCCGAGTGGATCGACCGTGCGGTCGCCGCGGCCCGCACGGAGGACGAGGCGGCCCTGACCAAGATCAGGGCCGAGGTGGCGGACCTGATGCGGGCGTTCCCGGCGCCGGGCCTGGGTGCGGCGACCTCCTGAGCGAGCGCCCCGGACCGGATGCGGTGCGTCCCTTCGGGCGCCCCGCATCCGGTCATCTCGGGGGCGCCCCGCGTCCGGTCGTGCCGAGGCGGCTGGGACGAGGCAGCCATGCGGGCACGGCCGGGATGAGAGAATGGGGGGCATGGCCACCGACCACCCACTCGCCGCCCACGACCAGTCGCGGCCGAACCAGTCCGCACCGGGCTCCCGGCCCCGTGTGCTGTCCGGGATCCAGCCCACCGCGGGATCGTTCCACCTCGGCAACTACCTCGGCGCGGTGCGCCAGTGGGTGGCGCTACAGGACTCCCACGACGCGTTCTACATGGTCGTGGACCTGCATGCGATCACGGTCCCGCAGGACCCCGCCGAGCTGCGGGCCAACACCCGGCTCGCCGCGGCCCAGCTGCTGGCGGCCGGTCTCGACCCGCAGCGCTGCACCCTCTTCGTGCAGAGCCACGTCCCCGAGCACGCCCAGCTCGCCTGGGTCATGAACTGCCTGACCGGTTTCGGCGAGGCCGGCCGGATGACGCAGTTCAAGGACAAGTCGGCCAAGCAGGGCGCGGAGCGCACCAGCGTGGGCCTGTTCACGTACCCGATCCTCCAGGTCGCCGACATCCTGCTCTACCAGGCCGACCAGGTGCCCGTCGGCGAGGACCAGCGCCAGCACGTCGAGCTCACCCGCGACCTGGCCGAGCGCTTCAACGGTCGGTACGGCGCGACGTTCACCGTCCCGGCGGCGTACATCCTCAGGGAGACCGCGAAGATCTTCGACCTCCAGGACCCGACGATCAAGATGAGCAAGTCGGCGTCCACCCCGAAGGGCCTGATCAACCTCCTGGACGAGCCCAAGGCCACCGCCAAGAAGATCAAGAGTGCGGTCACCGACACCGGGACCGAGATCCGCTTCGACGTCGAGAACAAGCCGGGCGTCAGCAACCTCCTCACCATCCACTCCACCCTCACCGGCGCCTCCCTGGCCGACCTGGAGAAGCGGTACGAGGGCAAGGGCTACGGCGCGCTCAAGACGGACGTCGCCGAGGCGATGATCGAGTTCGTGACACCCTTCAAGGAGCGCACCGAGCAGTACCTGGACGACCCGGAGACGCTCGACGCGATCCTGGCCGAAGGCGCCGAGAAGGCCCGTGCCGTCGCCGCGGAGACCCTGGCCCAGACCTACGAGAGGGTGGGCTTCCTGCCCGCCAAGCACTGACGCGCGCCGCCGTACAGTCGAAGAGGGCCCGTCGCGCGGGCCGTCCGAGGCTCCGGTGTGCCCTTCCGCCGTCCGGGCCGCAGCCCGTCACCACGGGCCGCGGCCCGACCGGCCCGAGCACCGGCGCACCACCTCCGCCCGGCGGGGCGCACCGTCCGACGCGCCACCCGCCCGGCAACACGAGACAGGAGTACGACGTGGGGACCGTAACGATCGGTGTGTCGATCGCGGTCCCGGAGCCATACGGCAGCCGGCTCCAGCAGCGGCGGGCCGGCTTCGGTGACGCCGCGGCCGCCGGTATCCCCACCCACGTCACCCTGCTGCCGCCCACCGAGGTCGACGCGGCGGCGCTGCCGGGGATCGAGACCCACCTGGCGGACGTCGCGGACGCCGGCCGGCCCTTCGTGATGCGGCTGTCCGGCACGGGCACCTTCCGGCCGCTGTCACCCGTGGTGTTCGTGCGGGTCGTCGAAGGCGCGGACGAGTGCACCTGCTTGCAGGACCGGGTACGGGACCCGTCCGGCCCCGTCGCACGCGAGCTCCAGTTCCCGTACCACCCCCACGTCACCGTGGCGCACGGCATCGAGGAAGCGGCGATGGACCGCGCGTTCGAGGAGCTGGCGCACTACGAGGCGCAGTGGCCCTGCACCGGGTTCGCCCTCTACGAGCAGGGCGCCGACGGAGCCTGGCGCAAGCTGCGCGAGTTCCCCTTCAGCGGCACGACGCCGGCGCAGGACGCGGCCCACGCCGGCCACGGCACGGAACCGGCCCGCTGAAGCCGCACGACCGGCCTGGTGATCCGAACGAAGGACC
>NZ_JAMJWG010000020.1 GCF_024435355.1 Streptomyces odontomachi | reverse complement strand
TTCAGCCCGGACGGCAACACCCTCGCCACCGGAAGCAGCGACCACACCGCCTGCCTGTGGGACGTGCAGTCCGGTAAGCCCCGTATGGTCTTCAAGGGCCATACCATGGCCGTGCGTGCGGTGGCGTTCAGCCCGGACGGAAAGACGCTCACCACCGAGAGCGATGACGACACCGTACGCCTCTGGGACGCGCGGTCCTCGGGCGAGCCCCGCACGATCTTCAAGGGCCACGCCGGCACGGTGCGTGCGGTGGCGTTCAGCCCGGACGGCGCCACGCTCGCCACCGGCGGCAGCTACGACGACGCTACACGTCTGTGGGACGTGCCGACCGGAAAGATCCGCACCACCCTCAAGGACTCCACGGGGACGATACGTGCGCTGGCGTTCAGCCCGGACGGCCGCACACTTGCCACCGCAAGCGAAGACGACCCCGCCCGGCTGTGGGACGTGCGTTCCGGCGATCCCAGCACCAGGCTCAGGGGGGACGCCGACATCGTGGAGTCTGTGGCGTTCAGCCCCGACGGCCGTACCCTCGCCACCGCCAGCAGCTCCGATGGCAGCGCACGCCTCTGGGACGCGCGGACCGGGAAACTCCGTACCACCCTCGGGAACTACACCGACGTCGTGGGTTCGGTGGCGTTCAGCCCGGACGGTGGAACACTTGCCACCGGCGGCAGCTTCGATGGCACCGCACGGTTGTGGGATGTGCGCACGGGTGGGCTTGGTAGCACTCTTAAGGGTCATACGGGGGCTGTTCGTTCGGTGGCGTTCAGCCCGGACGGCAAGACGCTCGCCACCGGCAGCGATGATGGCACCGCACGGTTGTGGGATGTGCGCACGGCTGGGCTTGGTAGCACTCTTAAGGGTCATACGGGGGCTGTTCGTTCGGTGGCGTTCAGCCCGGACGGCAAGACGCTCGCCACCGGCAGCGATGACGGCACCGCACGCCTGTCGGATGTGCGGACAGGCGAGCCCCGCACCATTCTGAAAGGCCACACCATGCCGGTGATCTCGGTGGCGTTCAGCCCGGACGGCAGAACGGTCGCCACTGCCAGCGATGACGGCACCGCCCGGCTGTGGAACGTGGACTCCCGCGACGCGCGCGCCATGAGCCGCGCCATCTGCTCGGCCCTGGACCGCAACTTCACAAAGACCGAGCAATCCCAGTACCTACGCGGCCAGGATCCCTCTCCCGTCTGCCCGGGATGACGGGCGTGGCACACGAGAGTCGGCACCGGCGGGGGTCAGGCCGCCGGTGCCGACAGGCGTTCCACCGCGCGCAGCAGGGCGGAGTGGTCGAGGCCGCCGTCGCCCTGGGCGCGCAGCGCCGCGACCAGCTGGGCGACCAGTGCGCCCGCCGGGATGGCCGCGCCGACCGCGCGTGCCGCGTCCGTGACGATGCCCATGTCCTTGTGGTGCAGGTCGATGCGGAAACCCGGTGCGAAGTCGCGGCGCAGGAAGTTGTCCCGCTTGCGGGCCAGCACGGTGGAGCCGGCCAGGCCACCGCCGAGCACGTCCAGCGCCGCCGGCAGGTCCACCCCGGACTTCTCCAGGAAGACCACGGCCTCGGCGCACGCCTGGATGTTGACGGCGACGATGAGCTGGTTGGCGGCCTTCACCGTCTGGCCGGCGCCGTGCGGGCCGCAGTGCACCACGGTCTTGCCCAGCGCGTCGAAGAGGGGTCGGGCCACGTCGAAGTCGGCCTGGTCGCCGCCGACCATGATGGACAGCACCGCCTCGATCGCGCCGGCCTCGCCCCCGGAGACGGGCGCGTCCAGGACCCGGACGCCCTTCGCGGCGGCGGCCTCGGCCAGCGCCACCGAGGTGCCCGGGGTGATCGACGACATGTCGATCAGCAGCGTTCCGGGCCGGGCGTTCTCCAGGATGCCGTCGGGACCGTAGGCGACGGCCTCGACCTGCGGGGAGGCGGGCACCATGGTGATGATCACATCGGCGTCCCGTACCGCTTCGGCGACCGAACCGGCCGCCGTGCCGCCCGCGGTGGCCAGCCGCTGGAGCTTCTCGGGCTCCAGGGTGTACCCGGTGACGGGGTATCCGGCCTTGATCAGGTTCTCGGCCATGGGGGAGCCCATGATGCCGAGGCCGATCCAGGCCACCGAGGGCCGGTCGGACCCGGCGGGGCCCGCGACAGTGCTGCTCATGTGGGTGCCTTCCGGTGCGATGGGGTGCCGTGTCAAGGGGCGACGGGCGGCGTGTCAGCGTGCCGCGCGCGCCGGTCCGGGCAGCCAGTTGAACGCCTCGGCGCTCGGCCGGTCCCCGGGCTTGTACTCCAACCCGATCCAGCCGTCGTAGCCCGCCGTGCGCAGCCGCCCGAGCAGCTCGCCGAGCGGCAGCGCGCCGGTGCCGGGCGCGCCCCGGCCCGGGTCGTCCGCGATCTGCACATGACCGGTCAGCGCCGCGTACCGGTCGATGACCGCGGGCAGGTCCTCGCCGTTCATGGACAGGTGGTAGAGGTCCATCAGGAAGCGCGTGTTGTCCAGTCCGGTCGTCTCGTTCACCTGCTCGACGATCTGGACGGCCTGCGGTGCGCTGACGAGCGGGTAGTGCGGTGACTCGGGGCGGTTGAGGGCCTCGATGAGCAGGGTGGCGCCGATGCGGTCCGCGGCGCGGGCCGCGAGCCGGAGGTTCACCAGCGCGAGGGCGTCCTGCTCGCCGGGGTCCACGCCCTCGACGCGATTGCCGTACAGCGCGTTCAGCGCGCGGCAGCCCAGGGAGTCGGCGAAGTCGGCCGCCACGTCGATGTTGTCGCGGAACCTCTCGGACTCGGCGCCGGGCACCGACAGCGCGCCCCGGTCGGGTCCCGGCAGCCGGCCCGCGTAGAAGTTCAGGCCGACCAGGCGCACCCCCGCGTCCTCGATGGCCCCGCGCAACGCCTCCAGTTCACCGCGCGGCGGCACCGGTGCGTCGACCCAGGGCCACCACAGCTCGACGGCGGTGAAGCCGGCAGCCGCTGCCGCCGCCGGGCGCTGGAGAAGCGGTAGCTCGGTGAAGAGGATGGACAGGTTCACATCGAAGCGGTGGCCGGTGTACGGGCCCCCGTCCGGCGCGGCGTCTTCGGGCGGGAGGGGCTCAGGGAGGGGAGCCATGAGAGGGCGGCGCTCCTTCGGATTCGGGCCTGCGGTACGTCTGTTCGGGGCCTGCGCGTCCTTCGACGTGCAGGTGCCGTCTGGTTGTCCTGCGGGGGTGGGCGGCCTGTGCCCGGCGCGTGCAACCGGCGTGTGCGGGGTGTCCGACCTGTGCCGTTGTCCGGCACAAGCGCTGCCGGGCATTGCCTTTCTGCGCTCGACGCGGATATCTTTGTTCGTCCCACGACTTCCGTAATACGGAATAATTCTTCTACTTTACGGAAAAGAGTGCCGCCGGGCTCTGGCGATGTCAAGGGGCCCGCGGCGGGTCCGAGCCTGTCAAGAGGGCCTCCAGGGCGCAGGGGGCCTTCGGCCAGTGCGGCCGGAGTTCCGGGCGCGGCGCGGCGGTGGCGCATAGCCTTTGCCCGGCGCCGTCGTCACCGGGTCGACGCCACCCATCCCCCTTGAAGGGCGTTGGGCCGGCCCGGCCGGCCGTCGGGCCGGCGACGCGTACGTCTGCCGGCGCGACCGGTCGGGCCCGAAGACACCCGTTTTGCGATGTTGGAGGTACGGCAGTGCAATCGCAAGGATGTGTACATGAGCGCTGAGACTGTGCAGCGTCCCCGCAGCGCGACCGTGGGGGTGCCCCGCGAACGGGGCGCCGGCGAGCGCCGGGTTGCCCTGGTACCGAAGGTGATCGAAAAACTCCTCGAACGGTGCGGCGGGATCGTCGTCGAGTCCGGCGCCGGACTCGACGCCCTCATCCCCGACGACCTCTTCGTGGCCGCGGGCGCGACCATCGGCGATCCGTGGGAGTGCGACGTGGTGGTCAAGGTCACCCCGCCGACCGCCGAGGAGATCGGGAAACTGCGCTCCGGGACCACGCTGGTCGGCTTCCTCGCACCGCTGACCGCTCCGGAGACGATCGAGGCGCTGCGCCAGGCCGGCGTCGCCGGCTTCGCGATGGAGTCCGTGCCGCGGATCTCCCGCGCCCAGTCGATGGACGCGCTGTCCTCGCAGGCGAACGTGGCCGGCTACAAGGCCGTCCTGCTCGCCGCCGAGCGCTCCACGCGGTTCTTCCCGATGCTGACGACGGCGGCGGGCACCGTGAAGCCGGCGACCGCGCTGGTGCTGGGCGTGGGCGTGGCGGGCCTCCAGGCGCTGGCCACCGCCAAGCGGCTCGGCGCCCGCACCACCGGCTACGACGTCCGCCCCGAAGTGGCCGAACAAGTGCGGTCACTGGGAGCCCAGTGGCTTGATCTGGGGATCTCGGCGGCCGGCGAGGGCGGTTACGCCCGCGAGCTGACCGACGAGGAGCGTGCCGAGCAGCAGCGGCGCCTGGAGGAGGCGATCACCGGATTCGACGTCGTCATCACCACCGCGCTGGTGCCGGGCCGGAAGGCGCCCACGCTGGTCACGGCGGAGGCGGTCAAGGGCATGCGGCCGGGCAGCGTCGTCGTCGACCTGGCCGGCGAGATGGGAGGGAACTGCGAGCTGACCGAGCCGGGCGAGGTCGTGGTGAGGCACGACGTCACCATCGCCGCGCCGCTCAACCTGCCGGCGACGATGCCGGAACACGCCTCGGAGCTGTACGCGCGCAACGTCGCTGCGCTCCTGGGGCTGATGCTCGACGAGGCGGGCGCCGTCGCGCCCGACTGGTCCGACGAGGTCCTGGCCAAGTCGTGTGTCACCAGGGTCGCAAAGGAGGAGTCCTGATGGATGCGGACAGTCTGACCGCCAATATCGCGATCCTGGTGCTGGCCGGGTTCGTCGGGTTCGCCGTCATCTCCAAGGTGCCGAACACCCTGCACACCCCGCTGATGTCCGGCACCAACGCGATCCACGGCATCGTGCTGCTGGGCGGCCTGACCCTGCTGGGCGAGCTGAAGGACCCGTCCGTGCTGGACTCGATCGTCCTGGTCGTCGCCATCGCGTTCGGCACCATCAACGTGGTCGGCGGCTTCCTGGTGACCGACCGGATGCTCGGGATGTTCAAGACCCGGCCCGGCGGCAGGAAGGAGGGCGACTGATGGACACCCTGGTACGCGTCCTCTACATCATCGCTTTCGCGCTGTTCATCTACGGCCTGTCCGGCCTGACCGGGCCGAAGACCGCGGTGCGCGGCAACAAGATCGCGGCGGCCGGCATGGTGGTCGCCGTGGTCGCCACCCTGCTGCGGGTCGACCACAACTGGGTGCTGATCGTCGTGGGCCTGATCGTGGGCACCGTGCTCGGCGTGCCCTCCGCCCGGCGCGTCAAGATGACCGCGATGCCGCAGATGGTGGCGTTGTTCAACGGGGTCGGCGGCGGGGCGGTGGCGCTGATCGCCTGGTCGGAGTTCCGCACCTCGGACGGTTTCACCGGCACCCCCGGCCATGTCGTGATCGCGTCGATGTTCGCCGCGCTCGTCGGCTCGGTCTCCTTCTGGGGCTCGCTGGTCGCCTTCGGCAAGCTCCAGGAGATCCTGCCCGGCCGGCCGATGGGCCTGGGCAAGGCCCAACAGGGCGTCAACGCGCTGCTGCTGGCCGCCTCGGTCGCGTGTGCCGTGGTGGCCGGGCTGGGCGGCGCGGCGCAGGTGTGGGTGATCCTGCTGCTGGTGCTCGCCGCGGTCCTCGGCGTGATGGTCGTGATACCGATCGGTGGCGCCGACATGCCCGTCGTCATCTCGCTGCTGAACGCGCTGACCGGGCTCTCGGCAGCGGCGGCCGGCCTGGCGCTGGACAACACGGCGATGATCGTCGCCGGCATGATCGTCGGAGCGTCCGGTTCGATCCTGACGAACCAGATGGCCGTGGCCATGAACCGGACGATCCCGGCGATCGTCGCCGGCGGCTTCGGCGGAGGCGGCGCCCTCGCCTCGGGCGGCGACGGGGAGGAGGCCCGCACCGTGCGGTCCACCTCGGCGTCCGACGCGGCGATCCAGATGGCCTACGCCGCGCAGGTCATCGTCGTGCCCGGCTACGGCATGGCGGTCGCCCAGGCCCAGCACGCCGTCAAGGACATGGCCAAGCTGCTCCAGGCCAAGGGCGTCGAGGTCAAGTACGCGATCCATCCGGTCGCCGGACGCATGCCCGGTCACATGAACGTGCTGCTCGCCGAGGCCGACGTCGCCTACGACGCGCTCAAGGAGATGGACGAGATCAACGACGAGTTCGCGCGCACCGACGTCACCCTGGTGATCGGCGCGAACGACGTCACCAACCCCGCGGCGCGCACGGATCCGTCGAGCCCGATCCACGGGATGCCGATCCTGAACGTGGACGAGTCCCGGCAGGTGATCGTGCTCAAGCGCTCGATGAACAGCGGGTTCGCCGGCATCGACAACCCGCTCTTCTACGCCGACCGGACGACGATGCTCTTCGGTGACGCGAAGAAGTCGGTGCTGGAGGTGACGGAGGAACTCAAGGCGCTGTGACCGCCCGCGTCATCCGGCCCCGCGCCACGTCGGCGCGGGGCCGCTTCACCAGCGGGCGGCAGGGCCGCCACACCGGCCCCCGCCCGCCTCCGTTAGGGTCACCTGATGCGACTGACCGTCGATTTCACGACCGAGCCCTTCGACCTGGACGAACCGCCGTCCCACGCGCTGGTCGCCCGCGAGGTCATTCAGGACGCCGATCTCGACGCGGTGGACGTGGGCCCGTTCGGCAACACGGTGGAGGGCGACGCCCCGGCGGTGCTCGACGCGATCGGCACGCTGCTGAACCGCACCCTCCAGGCCGGCGCCACCCGTGTCTCGCTCCAGGTCAACGTCATCCAGGAGCAGACCGATGACGGCGAGTCCGGCGAGGGCGGCCGGCCATGACCTCGCTCGCCGACGACCCCTTCGTCAGGGCGGTGAAACCGCTGGTGGACGCCATGGGCGGGGAGTTGCTGCCGCTGGCCGAGGCCGGCCCGGACGATGTGCGCCTCGCCTGGCAGGGCCACGACGTCGTCGCCGTCCGGCTGCCCCAACTGGCCGACTCCCTGGACCGTATCCTCGCCGCCCTGGAACGTGAGCACGGCAGGCCCCTCGCCGCACTCGACCGCAAGACGAAGCAACGGATCGTAGGGAGCCTGGAAGCGCGGGGCGCGTTCGCCGTGCGGCACGGCGTGGAGACCGTCGCGACCGCGCTCGGCGTCAGCCGCTTCACCATTTACAACTACCTGAACAGGGAGAACGCCGCACAGGGCGCCGAGCGCCCGCGGCCGAAGGACTGACGGGGTATTTCCGCGCCGGCCCAGGTGTGTGCGACGGCACGCCCGGGGACTGTGGGGTGATGAGCGAAAGTGCGGGCAGGGGCGGCGTCGGGCACGGCCATCGCGCGCGGCTGATGTCGCCGATGCGGGCACGGGCGCGTGACGAGGAGCACCGGGCGGCCACACCGCTGGAGCTCTTCTTCGACCTGTGTTTCGTGGTGGCGGTCTCGCAGGCCGGCGGCCGGCTGGTGCACGCCGTCACCACGGGTCACCCGGTCCACGGCATCACCCAGTACGTGATCGTGTTCTTCGCGATCTGGTGGGCCTGGATGAACTTCACCTGGTTCGCCTCCGCCTACGACTGCGACGACGTGCCCTACCGCGTGGCGACGCTGGTGCAGATCGCCGGGGTCCTGGTGCTGGCCGCCGGGATCCCCCGCGCCTTCGAACACGCGGACTACTCGCTGGCGGTGGCCGGCTACCTGATCATGCGCCTGGTGCTGACCCTCCAGTGGCTGCGCGCCGCCCACGGGGAACGGGGCCCCGCCCGGCGGACGGCCGTGCGCTACGCCGCCGGCCTGGTCGTGGTGCAGCTCGGCTGGGTCGGGCTGCTGTTGCTGCCGGCCGACGTCTGGCTCTGGGGGTTCGGGCCGCTGGCCGTGGTGGAGCTGGCGGTGCCGGCCTTCGCCGAGCGGGCGCACCGCACGCCCTGGCACCCGCACCACATCTCGGAGCGGTACGGACTGTTCACGATCATCGTGCTGGGGGAGAGCATCGCCGCCGCCACCGTCGCGGTCCAGTCGGCCCTGGCCGAGTCGGCGGTCCTCGGCGAGCTGCTGCCGATCGCGGCCGGAGGCCTCGTCATCGTCTTCGCGGCGTTCTGGATCTACTTCGCCGCGCCGATCCACGAGTACCTGGCCGAGGGCAGCCAGCCGTTCTGGTGGGGCTACGGGCACTACGTGATCTTCGGTTCGGCCGCGGCGATCGGTGCGGGCATCGAGGTGGCCGTGGAGCAGGTGACCCACCACACGGACCTCACGCCCCCGGCGGCCTCCTTCGCGGTGACCGCGCCGACGGCCCTGTACATGGTGACGGTGTGGTGGGTGCACAGCCGCCACTTCAAGCGCAGCACTCCCCAGCAGCTGGTGCTGCCGTGCGGCGCGGTGCTGGTCCTGGCGGCCACGCTCGCGCGGCACTGGGCGGTGCCGCTGGCGGGCCTGGTCGCGGCGTGCACCGTGGCGGTCGGCGTCCACCTCGAGGCTCGGATGGCCGGGGACGCCGACCGGAGATGACATTCAACAAACTGTTGACGATTGCCCGTGGGAGGTATTGGCTAGGCGCAATGCAGCCCGTCCCGCCCAGGCCCCGGAGGCGCGCGTGACCTCGACCGGTGAGCGTCCGCCCCATGCGGCCCCCGCACCCCCGGGCCTCGCGCGCCTCAACGCCCGACCGACCGCCGCGGCCGCCGCCGAACTCCGCGCCGTGTGCGCGAGCCACGCCTGGGTGGCCGCCCTGCTCGCGCGCCGCCCCTACCCCAGCGCCGCACACCTGCTCGCCACCAGCGACGCCGCCACGGCCGCGCTCACCGACGCGGACCTGGCACAGGCGGTGGCGGGACACCCGCCCATCGGCCGCCCGGCGGCGGGGGACCCGACTTCGGCCCGTGAACAGCACGGCATGACCGAGGCCGAAGCGGACCTGAAGCGGCAGATGGTCGAACTCAACCGCGCCTACCAGAGCACCTTCGGGCAGGTCTTCCTGATCTGCGCGACGGGCCTGAGCGGCGAGCAGCTGCGGGACGCGCTCAGGGACCGGCTCGGCAACCCGCCCGAGCGGGAACGCGCGGTCGTCCGCGCCGAACTGGCCAAGATCAACCGTCTTCGCCTGACCCGACTGGTCGAGGAGGGAGCCGCATGAGCGGCGACGGCACCGCATCCGTCTCGACGCACATCCTGGACACCAGCGCCGGAAGGCCCGCCACCGGTGTCACCGTCACCCTCGCCGCACGCGCCGGCGACACCACCTGGGCCGCGGTCGGAACGTCCCGCACCGACGCGGACGGCCGGTGCAAGGACCTCCCGGCGCCCGCGGAGGGCACCACACACGTACGGCTCACCTTCGACACCGAGGCGTACCTCACCGCGCGGGCCGCCGATCCTCTGCCGGTCGCCTTCTTCCCGGAGGTGACCGTCACGTTCGCCGTCGCCCCCGGCGAGCACTACCACGTACCGCTGCTGCTCAACCCGTACGGGTACGCGGTGTACCGGGGGAGCTAGGCCCTGTCGTCAAACTCCCGTCTGCCCGGCGACGCCATGCACGCTCCCCCACTGCCTGGACGGCGTGGGAGGTGCCCCCGTGCGTACGCGGACTCGCGCCCGGCACTCCCGCAAGCTGTTCGAGCAGGGGGACCCCCAGAGCACGCACCTGACGCTGCCGAGCCGCCCTTCGGGCAACGACGGGAGTGTGACGACAGACCCAGGCGGTCCACCGGAGGAGCCAGGGGGAAGCCGACCGCGTCGGCACCAGACACCAGGGAGCCAGCTGAGCCATGACCACCGATGCCGACGCCCGGGACCGTTCCCGGGCCGACCAGCCGTCCACCGCCACGTCGCCGTCCGATCCCCGCCCGGTGCTGCTCGGCCAGAACCAGTACGGCAAGGCGGAGACCCGTGTCGTGCGCATCACGCGGGACGGCGACACCCACCACATCAGGGACCTGAACGTCTCGGTCGCGCTGAGCGGCGACCTGTCCGGGGCGCACCTCTCCGGCTCCAACGCCCAGGTGCTGCCGACCGACACCATGAAGAACACCGTGTTCGCCTTCGCCAAGGAACACGGTGTCTCCTCCGCCGAGGAGTTCGCCGTCCACCTCGCCCGGCACTTCGTGACCTCGCAGCCGGCGATCCATCGGGCCCGGGTGCGCATCGAGGAGTACGCCTGGGAGCGCATCGCGATATCCGGGACCCCGGGCGGCGGCGCGGGACCGGACGGCACGGCTGGGGCGGACGGCACCGTGCCCGGCCCGCACTCCTTCGTCCGGCGCGGCCAGGAGACCCGCACCACGCAGGTCGGCTACGACGGCGAGGGCTGGGAGGTCGTCTCGGGGGTACGCGACCTGGTCGTGCTGAACTCCACCGACTCCGAGTTCTGGGGCTACACCAAGGACCGGTACACCACCCTCCAGGAGGCCCACGACCGTGTCCTCGCCACCCGCGTCACCGGGTGCTGGCGATTCGGCTGGGCCGACGACGACACACCGATGCCGCGCTGGGACGAGTCGTACGCCGAGACCAGGCAGCACCTGCTGCGGGCCTTCGCGGAGACCTACTCCCTCTCGCTCCAGCAGACCCTGTACGAGATGGGCGCGCGGATCATCGACCACCGGCCGGAGATGGTCGAGGTCCGCTTCTCGCTGCCCAACCAGCACCACTTCCTGGTGGACCTCGAACCGTTCGGCCTGACCAACGACAACGAGGTCTACTTCGCCGCCGACCGCCCCTACGGGCTCATCGAGGGCACCGTGCTGCGCGCCGGCCACGAAGCACGGATCCCCGTCGACCTGACCAACCTCTGACCACGCTCGCCCGGACACGAGAAGCGAGGAGACGCCCATGCGCCGCACGGCAGCCCAGCACACCGCCACCCCCGAGCACATCGCAGCGGCACCTCGTCTCGTCATCGAGCACTGCGCCATCGCCACCGTCGACGCCGACGACACCGAGTACACCGCGGGCCATGTCGTGATCGCGGGGGACACCATCGAGGCGGTCGGCCCCGGCCCGGCGCCCGGCGACCTGCCAGGCGTCACCCGCCGCATCGACGGCACGGGGCACCTGCTCACCCCCGGCCTGGTCAACACCCACCACCACTTCTACCAGTGGCTCACCCGCGGACTCGCCACCGACCACAACCTCTTCGACTGGCTCAGCGCGCTCTACCCCGTCTGGGGCCACATCGACGAGCCGATGCTCTACCAGGCAGCGCGGGGCTCGCTCGCGATGATGGCGCGCGGCGGCGTCACCACCGCCATGGACCACCACTACGTCTACCCGCGCGGCGCCGGCGACCTGACCGGTGCGGTGCTCCGGGCCGCCGCCGAGACCGGGGTGCGCTGCACGCTCGCCCGCGGCTCCATGGACCTCGGTGCCTCCGACGGCGGGCTGCCACCTGACTTCGCCGTGGAGTCCCTGGACGGCGCGCTCCAGGCCACCGAAGAGGCCATCGACGCCCACCACGACCCGGCGCCGGGCGCCATGACGCAGATCGCGGTCGCACCCTGCTCGCCGTTCTCCGTCTCCACCGAGCTGCTGACCAGGGCCGCCGAACTGGCCCGCCGCAAGGGCGTGCGGCTGCACACGCACGGCTCGGAGACCGTGGAGGAGGAGAAGTTCTGCCACGAGCGGTTCGGCATGGGGCCC
This sequence comes from Streptomyces odontomachi, assembly GCF_024435355.1. GTDB lineage: Bacteria > Actinomycetota > Actinomycetes > Streptomycetales > Streptomycetaceae > Streptomyces > Streptomyces odontomachi. The sequence goes on along the minus strand of NZ_JAMJWG010000020.1, from coordinate 176,164 downwards.
ACGGACTACTTCGAGTCCACCGGGTGGCTCGGCGACGACGTCTGGATGGCGCACTGCGTCCACATGAACGACTCCGACATCGCCGCGTTCGCCCGCAGCGGCACCGGCGTCGCGCACTGCCCGTCATCCAACGCCCGGCTCGCCGCCGGTATCGCGCGCGTCCCCGATCTGCTGGCCGCCGGTGTCCCGGTCGGCCTGGGTGTCGACGGCACGGCGTCCAACGAGTCCGGTGAGCTCCACACCGAACTGCGCAACGCCCTGCTGATCAACCGCCTCGGCCGGCACCGCGAACGGGCCCTGAACGCCCGCCAGGTGCTGCGGCTGGCCACCCACGGCGGCGCGCGGGTGCTCGGCCGCGCCGCGGCGATCGGCTCCCTGGAGCCCGGCAAGCTCGCCGACGTGGTGCTCTGGAAGATGGACACCCTCGCCCACGCCTCCATCGCCGACCCGGTGACCGCACTGGTCTTCGGCGCCCCGGCACCCGTCACGCTGTCGCTGGTGGGCGGCGCCCCCGTCGCCGAGCACGGCCGCCTCGTCCACGTCGACGAGGACGCGCTGGCCCGTGCCACCCGCGACGAGGCCCAGCGTCTGGGCCGGCTCGCCGCGGACGCGTAGGACGCATAGGACGCGTAGCAGCGGTTGGCCGGGCGGCCCGGGGGAGTGCCTCCCCCGGGCTCCGGTCAGCCGATGTGGTACGGGTCGCCGTAGACCTTCCAGTCCAGCGGCGGGTCCAGGTTCAGATTGCCGTCGTCCAGGAAGACCCGCTGTTCGGTGTCGACCCGGCTGGTGTCCGAATGCGCCTCCTCCTGGTTCATCGCCCAGACCCGGGCGTCCAGGAAGGCGTTCAGGTACTCCACCTCGTCGCCGCCGTCCCCAGGCGTGTCCGCGTTGCCGAGCGCCCGTGCGCGGATCCCGCCGAAGCTGACGTCGTCGTCTCCCGGGCCGTGCATCACCATGGCGTCGTAGTAGATGAACTGGCCGAGCACGCCCAGGCCGTCGTCCTTGCCCTGGCCGACCGCCGGATCGAAGTAGACGCGGTCCCGCTCGTCGTTCTGCGCCTGCTGGAACGCCTCGTCCTCGGCCGCCTCCTGCCAGGCGTCGGTGAAACCCGGGTCGAGCCCTTCGTGCGAGTCGGTGCCGTCCACCTCGCGCAGCGCGGGCAGGTACTCGGCGAGCGGGTTGTCGGGCACCCGGTCGGTGTACAGCTCGACGAGGACCAGCATGTCGTGGGTGCCGGAGCAGAAGCCGATGATGCCGCCCGTGTAGCCGCGGCCGTCACCGATGTCCTCGATGTAGCCGTACTGGGCCTGCCAGTCCAGCGAGGAGTTCTCCGCGCTGCACACCAGCTCCATCGCGATTTCCTTCTTCTCCGGGTCGTCGAGCCCGACCGCGGCGATGCCGGGCGCGACACCGGCGCCGGGTGCCGCGCCGGGCAGCCCGGAACGCGTCGCGGCACCCGCGGATCCGCCGAGTACGACGGGTCCCGCGAGCAGCGTGGCACCCATGAGGGCGAGCAGGGTGCGGCGGCCGGGGCCGCCGGGGTGGGGGGAGTGCACGTGACCTCCAGGGGTCGCTCCTACACTGTTAGGAAACTTTCCTACCGGAATTCGCCAGCGCTGCCTAGGGCCCTGTACGGCGGATCATGTGGGCGCCTTCGGGCTCGAGTTGGTCGCCCGGCTCGGGGCGGGGAGGCCTCAGGGTCGACGCATGACGGGCCCTCATCTCGATGGCGCTGGTCACGGGCTGGCGTGCGTCGTGGGTGATGTGCTCGTACGGATCGTGGTGGTTGCCCGGTCTCGCTCCGGGAGGAGTCCCAGCGCCGCGGAACTAGCCTCCCCCGGTCGGGGCGGCGAGCAGCGCGACCGGCGAACAGGGCGGGGAAGTCGTGGCCACGCGCGTCGGCCGTTCGGTGTCCGCGGTGAACGAGCGAAGGGGTCTCAGATGCGCTTGGCGGGTGGCTTGGCGATCGCTCTCGCGGCGGCTACCGCGCTTGCGGGATCGGACGTGGCCCTTGCCGGTGATCGCCGTCGTCCTGGCGTTCTTCGCAACCCTGGTGCCCGAGTCGGACAACTTCCCCGGCTGGGAGATCGACCGGGTGCTGCTGTCGCAGGCCATCGTCGGTCTTCCGTTGGTCGCGGCGTACGCCAGCACTTTTGCGGCCTATGCGGTGCCGGTCATCCGCGCATCGCCGGCGTCGGCCTCGTGCTCCTCGCGGCATACCCGGACAACGGTGGCGTATGGATCGCGCCCCGCCTGAGAACGGTCGTGCTGTGGACGCTCGCGTTCGGCGTGTTCGTCCTGGTGATCGCCAGTGTCGGTGCACCACCGGATCACGTCCCGCACGGTGATCCGGGGTCACGGTGGGAGATTGCCTCGGCGGCGCTCGTGCTGGTTCCGATCCTGGTACCTGCGCTCGGCCCGTCCAGGCTCGGCAGGTTCACGCTGATCACGCTGCTTGCCGGGATCACGGGCATCGGCGTGGTCCATCAGCTGGGTACCGAGCTGTCGCCCACCTTTCTCAGGGACCTGCTCGTCGCCGTGGAACTGGGCCCGCTCGGCGCCGCGCTGGTGGTGCTCGTGGGCGTCGCCACCGTCGCCACCGTCGCCGCGGCCGTCGACACGTTCGCCGACGCCCAGCTCGACGTCCTCAGCGCCGGCTGGTCGCTCGCGGCCGGCACGCTCGCAACAGCCGCCGTAGCCGCCTTCGTGCCGCCTGTCGTGATCATGATCCTGGCGGGCGTGGGTGCGGTCGTCAACGCGGCGTTCTGGTACTCCACCGCGTTCTCCTCGTACCGGCGGTAGTACGGCGAGGTGCACGCGATCGGCGAGTCCATCGCCCGGGTGCCCGGACGGCGGTCAGATCCCGAACGCCGCCGGGTCCGCGGCCAGCTTGCGGAGGACGCCGCGGGGGTCCGCGACGAGCCGGCGCTCCGTCAGGTCGAGCAGGCCGCTGACGGCGGCCACCTCCGCGGCCACCGTGCCGTCGGCCTTGGTGAGGGTCTGCTCGACGCGGAAGGTCTTGCCGGTGCCCCACACCAGCCGGCAGCTCATCTCCGTCTCGTCGCCCGCGCGTAGTTCCCGCAGGTAGCGGATGGTCGTCTCCAGCACCACCGGGCCGACCCGGTGGTTCACCAGGTCCTGCTGGCGGATGCCGGCGGCCTGCAACAGCGACCAGCGGGCGTGCTCGGCGTACTGGAGGTACACGCTCTGGTTGAGGTGGCCCTGGGTGTCGGTCTCGTAGCCCCGCACGGTGATGGGGACCGAGAAGTCCACGGTGGCGGAGGGCTCCGGAGCGCCGGGGGCGGGCGACGCGGGCCCGGTGGCGGGCCCGGTGGCGGGTTCGGCGGGGGCGAACTCCGGGGCCGGCGCCGTGGCGGTCGGCTCGGGCGTGGGGCGCATGGCGTGCCTTTCGTGGTGCGTGGGCCGGGGTGGGGCTCTGGTCGGTGCGCAGGTGGGCGGCAGAGCGGGCGGGTAGGTTTCTGAGCGCTTGCTCATCCGCCCTGAACCGCCGGCGGGCGTCGCGTATTCCGCCCGCACCCACCCGGGCCGCCGCGGCGGCCGTCGGGCCGTGTGGAACCGGGCAGCGCTCACGCGCGGCGTGGTGACGCCAGCAGGTAGTGCGTGCCGCGTCTGCGATCACGGTGCTCGCTGGGCTGCCAACCGGCGTCCTCCAGGGCGGTCGCGCAGGCCCGCAGCTCCTGCGTGGTGTGCGCCCGGACGGCGACGGCCTCCGGCTGGGGGGTTTCCGACACGTGGTAGCCGCCGGTGCCGGCCGTGGCGGGGCGGCAGCCGGCCGCCTCCAGGGCGAGCGCCGCCGCCCGGACGAGATGCGCGCGCTCCCAGCCGCACGGCCGGTCGGTCGCGCCGTCCGGGTGCGTCATCCGGCGCAGCTCGATCAGGCCCTGCCAGGCGCTGCGCACCTCACGCGCCCGCGCCGGCGAGTCGTCGCCGTGCGGCTCATCGCCGGTGCGGGCGGCGAAGACGCCACCGGGACCGCCCGCGCCGCCACCGGGCCCGCCCGCGCCGCCACCGGGACCGCCCGTGTCACCGGCGGGCGGGCCCGCGCCGCCGCCCCGTGCGGCCGCGTCCCCGCGCTGCCCGCCGCTGCCGTCCCTCATGCCGCCCCCACCTCGCAGCCGTCTCCCGCTTCCCCCTGGCCCCCTGGACCTGCGTACACCGGCGAGCCTACGACCGGGGTGTGACATTCCATCCGGAGAGCACCGGCCGCCCGTGCTCCGTGCCGAGCCGTGCGAGTGTCCCCGTCGCCATCTGGAACAGCGCTCCGCCGGACGGTGGCAGCCCGAGACGGCGGGCCGTGAGCACCCGCAGGAAGTGTCCGTGGGCGACCAGGAGGACGCCGCCGCCGTCCGTCGCCGAGGCGAGTGCCGCGTCCGCCTTGGCCAGCATGCGGTCGGCCCGCGCCCCGACCTCCTCGGGGCGCTCCCCGGGGTGTTCGGGCGGCCCCGGTGCGACGCCGTCCGTGAAGAGGAACCAGTCCGGCCGGGTGCGCTGGATGTCGGCGGTGGTGATGCCCTCGTAGCCGCCGTAGTCCCACTCGCACAGATCGGGATCGACCCGTGCGTCGTCGTGCCCGATCAGTTCCGCCGTCTCGCGCGCCCGCCGCAGCGGGCTGGTGAAGGCGGCGGTGATGTGCTGGCCGGCGATCAGCGGGGCGAGCGCACGGGCGTGTTCCCTTCCGCGGTCGGTGAGCGGCAGGTCGGTGAAGCTGGTGTGCCGTCCGGAACGGGACCACTCGGTCTCACCGTGCCGCACCAGCAGCAGATCACCCACGCCCGTCACCCACCCCCGTGTCCGCCCCGTGGCGTGGTCGTCCGCCGGGCCGGCACCCGACCGTGCCCGCCCTGCCGTCTCCTGCGTCGATGCCGTGCCGGCGGACGCCTCCCACCGGGCGGAGGGCGCCACGGCCCGGGACCTGTATCGGGACGGCGTGGTCCCTTGCTACGAGCAGCATGTGCACCACTATCACTCGCCCCGCGCTGAACCCTCGGTTCCCACCCCGGGCACCCCGCGCGTCGCCGAGCGACCCGGGCGCCGCTGGCTCAGCGCTCCCGGGCGGGCGCCTCTTGCCGGTAGCCCGCCAGGAACCGCCCGATGCGGCTGATGGCGGCGTCCAGGTCGTCGGCGTGCGGCAGGGTCAGGATGCGGAAGTGGTCGGGGCTCGGCCAGTTGAAGCCGGTGCCCTGGACGACCTGGATCTTCTCGCGCAGCAGCAGGTCGAGCACGAACTGCTCGTCGTCGTGGATGGGGTACACCTGCGGGTCGAGCCGGGGGAAGGCGTACAGCGCGCCGCGGGGCTTGACGCAGCTGACGCCCGGGATCTCGTTGAGCTTCCGCCAGGCGCGGTCCCGCTGCTCGTACAGCCTGCCGCCCGGTGTGGTCAGCTCCTGGATGGACTGCCGGCCACCGAGCGCGGCCTGGATGGCGTACTGGGCCGGGGCGTTGGGGCAGAGCCGCATGGAGGCCAGCATGGTCAGGCCCTCGAGGTAGTTCCGGGCGTGCTGCCGGGGCCCGGTGACGACCAGCCAGCCGGATCGGAAGCCGGCCACCCGGTAGGTCTTGGACAGCCCGCAGAAGGTCAGCACGACCAGGTCGGGGGCGAGCGCGGCGACAGAGTGGTGCACCGCGTCGTCGTAGACGATCTGGTCGTAGATCTCGTCCGCGAAGACCATGAGCCCGTGGCGGCGCGCCAGGTCGAGGATGCCTTCGAGGACGTCCTTGGGGTAGACGGCGCCGGTCGGGTTGTTCGGGTTGATGATCACGACGGCCTTGGTGCGGTCGGTGATCTTCGACTCCAGGTCGGCGAGGTCGGGGTTCCAGTCGGCCTGCTCGTCGCAGAGGTAGTGCACCGCCCGACCGCCGGCCAGGGTGGTGACCGCCGTCCACAGGGGGTAGTCGGGCGCCGGCACGAGGACCTCGTCGCCGTCCTCCAGCAGTGCCGTGACCGCCATGTTGACCAGCTCGGAGACGCCGTTGCCCAGGAAGACGTCGTGCACGTCCACGTCCAGGCCCAGGTTCTGGTAGCGCTGGGCGACGGCGCGGCGGGCCGAGAGGATGCCGCGCGAGTCGGTGTAGCCGTGCGCCGCGGGCAGCATCCGGATCATGTCCTGGACGATCTCCTCGGGCGCCTCGAACCCGAAGAGGGCGGGGTTGCCGGTGTTCAGGCGCAGCACGCTGTGTCCCGCCTTCTCCAGGGCGTCGGCGTGCTCGATGACCGGGCCCCGGATCTCGTAGCAGACGTCGGTGAGCTTGCTCGACTGCCGGAACTCCATGCGACCGTCTCCAGACCTCTTGCGGCGGCACCGAAGTGCCTGCGTGGCACGCACGGATGGTGCGCGACTGCGGCACGCGGCCCTGCGTTCACCAGGAGACCTCGCGTCCAACTTGGTTTTACCAAGTACTCGCTTGGAAAGTCCAACAATATGTCTAGACTGCGACGCATGCCACGCCAGTCATCCCAGCCGGAACCCGCGCGCCGCTCGGCGCCGTCCCCCCGGTCGAACCCGCCGGCCCGCCGCAGCTACGACCACTACTGCGGCGCCGCCCGCGCCCTGGACGCCGTCGGCGACCGCTGGACCCTGCTGATCGTCCGTGAACTCCTCGCCGGGCCGCGGCGCTACACCGATCTGCACGCGGACCTGCCCGGCGTCAGCACCGACGTGCTCGCCTCCCGGCTGAGGGACATGGAGCAGGGCGGCATCGCCACCCGCCGCCGGCTGCCCCCACCGGCCTCCGCCTTCGTCTACCAGCTCACCCCGCGCGGCCGCGGGCTGCTGCCGGTCCTCCAGGCACTGCACGCCTGGGGCGCCGGCGACCTGGGCGAGCGGCGCCCCACCGACGCGGTGCGCGCCCACTGGTTCGCCCTGCCGCTGCGCGCCCGCCTCCAGGAGCTGGGCGGCGGCGGAGTGGCCGAAGTCCAGCTGGACGAGGGCGTGTTCCACGTCCGGCTCGGCGCGGACCTGCCGGACCCGGACGATGACGCGGCAGCCGACGCCGACCCGGTCTACGGCGACGGTCCCGCTCCGGGCGCCCCCGACGCCCGCCTGCTGCTGGCCGCCGAGACCTGCACGGCGCTGGTCACCGGAGACCTGACGGTGCGGGACGCGGTGCGCGACGGCCGGCTCCGGGTGGCGGGGGACGGCCCGCTGGCGAAGGCGATCCGCGGCGACGCATGACGAGCCCCTTTCTGAGGCTCGGTTCGCCTCCGGGCGGCAAAGCCGGTGTCGGGACCCCCACCGTGCTCAGCCCTCCTTCGTCGGGCCTGCGCGCGGTCCGGGTCTGGACACCGGCGCGCCCTTCGGCTCACTCGCCGCGCGGGGCACCGCGACAGCCGACCGGCCGCCCCGCGTCCGCGAAGGCGGCGGCCGGTTTTCGGTCGGTCCTCGTTCAGCCCTGGGGCGGCGGCCCGTACCGCGGTCCGCGTCCGCGGGTCAGGACGTACCCGCCGACGCCCGCGAGCGCGGCCAGCACACCTCCCACACCGGTCCAGATCCACCGGTCGGTCGCCCAACCGGAGGCCCAGCCGCCGTCGGGCTCGCCCTCGGCCAGGCTCGCCCGGTCACCGGTACCGGAGTCGGAATCGGAGTCCGATCCGGCGGCCGCCGCCATCGAGATGCCCGGCACCAGCGGCTCGCTGAGCGACCCGCCCACCGCGTACGCCCCGCCCGCATCGTGCGACGCGGCCTTCACCGACGCCCGGAAGGGCAGCCCCACATCGGCGCTGCCGAGGTCCACCGCGGTCAGCCGGATGTAGTACGTGCCCGGCAGCGGATCGTTGGCCCACGGCTCCGCCCAGGCCCGTACCGGACGCAGCGTGCAGGCCAGCCGCACCGATGCGGTGCCCGTGGCGGCGGTCCGTGCCTGCGTGCCGTACATGCAGGCCTGCCGGCGCCGCAGCCCGTCGTACACGTCGATCTGCCAGGTCGAGGCGGCGTGCAGGGCGGGCGAGGTCGGCAGCTGCACCGTCGCCTGCACGGTGGGCCGCTGCCCGGAGTCCGCCGGGAACGACCAGTACAGGTAGTCGCCGGTGGACGCGCTCGCGGTGGCCTGCTGGTCCAGCTGCATGGCGGCCGCCGTACGGAAGGACGTGCCCGCCTCGGTGGGCCCCGCGTCGTCGGACGCGGCACTCGTGGCGTCGGAACCGTCCGACGGGCTGGCCGTGGTGTCCGCGAGTGCGGGCAGCGCGGCAGGCCCGAGCAGTGCAGCGCACGCCAGCAGCGCACCGGCCAGGGTGCGCGCCCCACGGGCCAGCCGCACCCCGCGTATCAGCCGCCGCCTGCCCACCACCGGTGCCTGGCCCACCGCTCCTGCCTGGCCCACGACTCGTACCTGGCGTATCAGCCGTACCCTACGCATCAGTTGGCCCTCCAGATCGCAACCCGCCACCGTGAGATCCAGCCCCACAGCAGGCCTCCCACGAACCCGGTGAGCACCAGCGCACCGAGCAGCCACCAGCCACGGCCGAGGCCGAAGGCGGCCACGTCGCCGGGGGTGTCCGGGCCGTCCACGACATCGACGGTCAGCTCCACGGGCAGACCCGGGGTGGTCTTCACCGACGGGGCGGCGGCGTAGGAGTTGCTGACCTGGAGGCACACCGTCTCCGGCGTGTCCGCCGCGTCGTCATCGTCGTCCTGCTCCGGCCTCGGATAGCGCAGCCCGGTGGAGATCACGTCCGTCCGGCCGTCTCCCGCCTCCGAACCGCGCACGATCTCCCGACCGTGCCGGGTGACCGCCCGCAGCAGCACGCCGTAGTCCCGGTTGACCTCGCGGTCGGCCGCGACGCTCACCGACGCCCGCAGCTCCTGCCCGGCGGCAACGTCCACCTGGTACCAGCGGTGCTCGCCGAACTTCTCCCGGTCGTTGTAGAGCCCCGGCTTCAGCTTCGGCGCGTCGGTGCACCCTGCCGCGCCCTGGACGGCGACGGGGGTCACCACCGGGTCGGCGGTGCGGTCCACCAGCTGGCCCACCCGGTCGGTGAGCTGGTCGGTGTGCTGGACGGACGTGTAGGTGCCGCCGGTGGCCTCCGCGATGCAGAGCAACTGGTCACGCGTCTTGGCGTCCGGCACCAGGCCCAGCGTGTCGATGGTCAGGTGGATGCCCTTGGCCGCGATGTCCCGGGCCACCTCGCACGGGTCGAGCGGCTGGCAGGTGTCCTCGCCGTCGCTGATGAGGACGATACGGCGCGACCCTTCGCCGCCTTCCAGGTCGCCGGCCGCCTTCTGAAGGGCCGGCCCGATCGGCGTCCAACCGGTGGGCGCGAGGGTCGCCACGGCGGTCTTGGCCTCGGTGCGGTCGAGCGGCCCGACCGGGTACAGCTGCGCGGTGTCCTTGCAGCCCACCTTGCGGTCGTCGCCCGGGTAGTTCGCACCGAGCGTGCGGATGCCCAGCTGCACTTCCTTGGGCGTGGCGTCCAGCACCTCGTTGAACGCCTGCTTCGCCGCGGCCATCCGGGTACCGCCGTCGATGTCACGGGTCCGCATGGATCCGCTGACGTCCAGCACCAGGTCCACCTTCGGGGCGTCCTGCTGCGCCTGGTCCCCGGTGCCGTCCGCACCGTCCGCGGCCAGGGCGGGCCCGGCCGCGGGGAGAGCGAGGGTCAGGGCGGCGGACAGTGCGCAGAGCACCGCCGCCAGCCGTTGTCTTGTGATCATCGCCGGATCCTATTGAGCCCAAGGGCCCGCGCTCAAACCGTGCATGATGCTCCGTCAGCTCTCGGGGCCGCCGCGGTGGGGTTCGGCTGGCGCTCCGGCTTCGGCGGCGGACGGACGACGTGCCGGATGGTTGTACGGCGTCCCGCGCCCGCCGCGCGACGCCGTCGCGCCGCGAAAACCCGTGGCCGCAACGTCGACCATGGGTGACGATGGCGGCCGGATGGTGATGATGAGCGACGACAGCCAGGTCATGGGAGCGCGGACCGTGCGGGCCGGGTACACCGCGGCGACCCTCACGGTGTACCAGGCGTATCCCCGGGAGATCGCGGAGCCCGCGGTGCGGGCGGGGACGTTCGTGGCGCCCTTCAAGCAGGAACGGATGACGTGGATCAAGCCCTCGTTCCTGTGGATGATGTACCGGTCGGGGTGGGCCCGGAAGGCCGGCCAGGAGCGGGTGCTCGCCATCGAGGTCCGGCGTGACGGGTTCGAGTGGGCGCTGGCGCACGCCGCGTTGAGCCACTACGACGCCGGCGTGCACGCCAGCCGCGACTCCTGGCGGCAGCAGGTCGCCCAGAGCCCCGTACGGATCCAGTGGGACCCCGACCGCTCGCCTTCCCTGGCGCCGCTGCCGCGTCGGGCGATCCAGGTCGGGCTCGCCGGCGAGGCGGTGCGGCGGTACGTGGGCGAGTGGGTGGTGGGGATCAGCGACATCACCGACACGGTGCACGCGATCCACCACGGTCTGCGGGCAGCCCGGGCGCCGACCCCGGAGGGCATCGCGGGCATCGCGGGCATCGAGGACGCCGGGGGCACCCGGGACGCCGCCGCCGTCCTGCCGGCGCTGCCCGTGGAGCGCGCGTATCCGCTGCCGGAGGCCGTCCGGGAGAGAATCGGGGCGAGTGCATAGCGGTGCGGGAGGGAGCGGGCCACGGCCACGTCACCTCGCCGTCCGTGCCGAGTGGCAGCCGATCGAGGTCGGGCGTGGAGCGTAAGGCGGAAGAGCTGTGAAGTCCGGGGCAGAACTGCGGGAGGTCACCGCGACCCGTTATGTCGAACCCCTGCACGCCGGCGGCTCCGTACCGGGCGTCGTCGAGGCCGATGACCTGGGAACGTACGTGGCGAAGTTCACCGGTTCCGCGCAGGGGCGCAAGGCGCTGGTGGCCGAGGTGATCGTGGGGGAGCTGGGACGGCGGCTCGGGCTTCGGGTGCCCGAACTGGTGCGGGTGGTGTTCGACCCGGCGGTGGCCGCGCACGAGCCGCACCAGGAGGTGCAGGACCTGCTCCGGGCCAGTGCCGGGCTGAACCTCGGCATGGACCTGCTGCCGGGCGCCGTGGACTTCAGCGCCGCCGACCGGGACGCGGTCGCCGTCGGGCCTCTGGAGGCGGGCCGGATCGTCTGGCTGGACGCGCTCACCGCCAACGTCGACCGCACGGTGCACAGCCCGAACCTGATGGTCTGGCCGGGTGCGGGTCCCGCCGAGCCGCGGCTGTGGCTGATCGACCACGGTGCCGCACTCGTCTTCCACCACCGGTGGGACACCGCCGCGAACGCCGTCGGCAAGGTGTACGACTTCCGTGCGCACGCACTCGGCGGGTACCACCCGGACACCGTCGCAGCCGACGCGGAGCTGGCGCCCCGCGTCACGGAGCCGTTGCTGCGCGAGATCGTCGCCCGGGTACCGGACGAGTGGCTGGCGGGTGAGCCCGGCTTCACCGGCCCGGACGCCGTGCGCGCGGCCTATGTCGGCCATCTCGCCGCCCGAGCGAGGGCCTCGGCGACCTGGTTGCCGACCGGGTTCCACGGTCGTGAGCAACTCGCCGCCGAGACCGCCCGACGTGTCGCCGCCACCGAGGCGGCCCGCCCCGGCTGGCTCAAACACGTGCCCGACCTGCACGGCCGCCCGCAGACCCGGTGACCCTGGCGGGGGCGGGTGGCGGCCGGCGGCGCGGGTGCCCGCCGACGTCGAACACACCGAAAGCCGCCCGGCCGCCCGGCCCGTCGACTGACCGGAGCCGGTCCGCCCCCGCGCGGCCGACGGGAGTCGCCGGCCGCTGCGGTCCGCGTGCGTCAGTCCTTCCCGATCAGCTCCCGGTAGGCCGGCAGCGTCAGGAAGTCCGCGTAGTCCTCGTCCAGGGCCACCTTCAGCAGCAGGTCGTGCGCCTGCTCCCAGCGACCCGCGGCGAAGGCTTCGGCGCCGGCCTCGGTGCGGATCGCGGCGAGGTCCTCAGCGGCGATCTTGCGCACCAGCTCCGGTGTCGCCCGCTCGCCGTTCTCGAAGGAGACCCCCGCGTTGATCCACTGCCAGATCTGCGACCGGGAGATCTCGGCGGTGGCCGCGTCCTCCATCAGGTTGAAGATGGCGACCGCGCCCGCGCCGCGCAGCCAGGCCTCGATGTAACGGATGCCGACCTGCACGGCGTTGACCAGACCGCCATAGGTCGGCCTGGCGTCCAGGGAGTCGACGGCGATCAGCTCGGCCGCGCTGACCGAGACGTCCTCGCGCAGCCGGTCCTTCTGGTGCGGACGCGTCCCCAGCACCGCGTCGAACGACTCCATGGCGATCGGCACCAGGTCCGGGTGGGCCACCCAGGAGCCGTCGAAGCCGTCCGTCGCCTCGCGGTCCTTGTCGGCGCGCACCTTCTCGAACGCGACCTTGTTGATGTCCGGGTCGCGCCGGGACGGGATGAAAGCGGCCATGCCGCCGATGGCGTGCGCCCCGCGCTTGTGGCACGTGCGCACCAGCAGTTCGGTGTAGGCGCGCATGAACGGTGCCGTCATCGTGACCGCGTTGCGGTCCGGCAGGACGAAGCGCGCGCCGCCGTCGCGGAAGTTCTTCACGATCGAGAAGAGGTAGTCCCAACGCCCGGCGTTCAGCCCCGAGGCGTGGTCGCGCAGTTCGTAGAGGATCTCCTCCATCTCGTACGCGGCCGTGATGGTCTCGATGAGGACGGTGGCCCGGATGGTGCCCTGCGGGATGCCCAGCTGGTCCTGGGCGAAGACGAAGACGTCGTTCCACAGCCGCGCCTCCAGGTGCGACTCGGTCTTCGGCAGGTAGAAGTAGGGGCCCTTGCCGAGGTCCAGCAGCCGCCGGGCGTTGTGGAAGAAGTACAGGCCGAAGTCGACCAGCGCCCCCGGCACGGGCCGGCCGTCGACCTCCAGGTGCCGCTCGTCCAGGTGCCAGCCGCGCGGCCGGGCGACGACGGTGGCCAACCCGTCGGCGTCCCTGAGGGTGTACGACTTGCCGCTGGCCTCGTCGGTGAAGTCGATGCGGCGCTCGTAGGCGTCGGTCAGATTGAGCTGGCCCAGGACCACGTTCTCCCAGGTGGGGGCCAGGGCGTCCTCGAAGTCGGCAAGCCAGATCCGCGCGCCCGAGTTGAGCGCGTTGATGGTCATCTTGCGGTCGGTGGGACCGGTGATCTCCACGCGCCGGTCCTCCAGCGCGGGTGGCGCGGGGGCGACCCGCCAGGAGTCGTCGGCGCGGATCGCGGCGGTCTCGGGGAGGAAGTCGAGCGTGGCGGTGCGGGCGATCTCCGCGCGCCGCTCGGCGCGGCGGGCCAGCAGTTCGTCGCGGCGGGGGGTGAAGCGTCGGTGCAGCTCGGCCAGGAAGGCCAGGGCCTCCTGGCTGAGCACCTCGTCCTGGCGGGGCAGCGGCTCCGCGTCGACGACGGTCGCCCCCACGGGCGCTGATGCGGACATGAACTCTCACTTCCTTCGACGAGCGGTGTGCTGCACGGCTCGACGGACGGCCCCGCGCGGGGCTGCCCAACTCGGCGGGGTGCACAGCGGCAAGGCCGGGCCCCGGACGGCGTGGCACCGCGTGCCGCAGCCTGATCCGCGCGACGGCAGTGCCGGCTCACCGATCCGGCGCCTGAAGAGTGCCGCTGTGTTCCCCTGCGTAGGTGGCTCTGCGAACGCTTCTGATCAGTGGATACTAGTTTTCTTATGGTGGAAGTTCAATCGTTTGTTGATGTTGAGACTCTTTCCGTCGAGAGATGTCGAGGCGATCTGACGGTGACGGCCACGCTACGGACCGGGAAGGCGTGGCGCGCGGTGCCACTTCGCGTGCCGCGCCGTACGCCGCCACCGTCGCGTCCCTGTCCGAGTGCCCGTCTGAGTGCCCGTCAGTCCGGCATCAGCCGGGAGAGGTCCGCCACGGTGTCGATGTCGTACGCCTCGGCCACGTCGGCGCACTCGACGAGCGTGAGTGCATCCGCGTGCGCTGCCAGATAGGCCCGCGCTCCCCGGTCGCCCCGGGCGCTCGCCGCCACGCCGGCCCAGTGGTCCGCGCCGAACAGCACGGGATGCCCCCGCCGTCCGCCGTACGCGGCGGCCACCAGCGAGGCGGGCGAGTCGTACGCGGCGCGTACCCGCGCCACCGCCGCGGTGCCGATGCCCGGCTGGTCGACGAGGAGGACGAGGACGGCGCCCGGCGCGTCCGCGTACCCGGCGATCGATCCCGCTCCGGACGGGGGCTCGCCGGTGGGGGCGGCTCCGGTGGCGGTGCCGTGGTCGGTGGTTCCGTGGTCGGTGGTTCCGTGGTCGGTGGTGACGTGGGTGCCGGTGAGGGAGGCGAGTCCGGCGCGCAGCGAGGAGCCCATGCCTTCCTCCCATGCTGGATTGTCGACCAGAACGCAGCCCGGCAGAACGGCTTCCCGGCGTACCCGTGCGGCTGCCGCACCCAGCACCACGTGCACCCGGGCGCAGCCGCCGGCGCGCAGCACCTGCGTGGCGTGCTCCACGAGGGGGCGCCCCCGGTGTCGTAGCAGCGCCTTCGGGCGCCCGCCCAGCCGCCGTCCGCCGCCCGCGGCGAGCAACAGCCCCACGACTGCGCCGGTCTCGTTCCCGCCGGCGCGAGTGGTCCCGGCCGGGGACGTAACGGGGTCGTTCGACGCCTTGCCCGTCATGCGGCTCCTCTCCCTGCCCGGCGCACGCCGGCCTGCCCGCCGGCGAGGGCTCCCCGTCGAGCCTACGCGCGCCCGGGCGGCCAACCGCCTGCTCTGGTCACTCGCGGTGTGCGCCCCGCGCCGCTGGCCCGGGAGGCCCACCCGGCCGGCTCGCTCGTCCGGGTCCGGCCGAGGTGACGTATCCGGGTCAACCGGCACGTCCGATGCGCCTTGCGCGAGCGCCATCGAACTCCTGTATGCCGTCCACGTTCTGTGTAACTCTTCCGCCTTTGGAGACTTCGACGTCTCGGCGCTCCTCGTCCCTGGTCTGGCCGCTGACCTTGGTAAGCGTGCGCTCTCGAAGGTCCCTATGAATGCCGTACCCGGAAAAGCGCGCCGATGACGCTTACGGAGAGGTACTGAATCAGATCTTCCGGTTATCCGTTATCGCATCCCTGTTTCAAGGACACGCGTCGAATTACGTCCATTCTGTGGCGCGCGGCCGCAACGTGGCGTTTACTGTCCCGCACCTCCAGGCAATGGGCCACTCATGAGGGGCATGAGGGGTCCAGCCTGGGGTGCGCGTGCAGGGCAGCAGTAATGCGATGCGGCGCACAACGGTGTGTAAGGGGGAGGGGCTGTGTTGCGGAGTGTGGAGTGCAGAACAGTGAAGGGCAGTGGCGGCGTAGACCCGCGTGTGGCGAATTTAAGAGCCGCCGTGTCACGTCTGCGTCGCGAACTGGCTGCCCATCCCGCGGAGTTCCCCGACCGGGGGATCGCGGAGGACGAGCTGGCGGCGCTCGCCGCCATGGCCTTCAACGACATGCCGGAGATCCGGCGGCTACGCCGGTCGCTGCTGCTGGTCGCCGGGGCCATCGGCTCGGTCAGCGCGCTCTCGCCGAGCCTGGCGAAGGTGCGGACGGCAGTGGAACTCTTCGGTGATCGGCGGCTGCCGCCGCTCAACTGAGTGGCCCCGGAGGGGGGGAGAGGTGAGTGAGGGCGTCGGCCCCTGCGCGGCGGGATGCGCAGGGGCCGACGCCCGCTCGCCTGGAGTGCCGGGACGCCGTGGGCTCCTGGTGCGCCGGATGGCCGTGGTGCCCGATGGGTCGGGACCGGCCGGCCGCGTTGATGTGTCCGCGGCCAATGGGAAGTCGGGAAGTGGGATCGCTCCCATTAACTTCTCAGGTTACCGGTGAGTCATTTCCTCATTTTAATTCCAAGGCGATTTTTGCACGGCAGTCCATTTACGGACGGCGGGCTTGCGGGTATTCGCGGCGGTTGTGGAATCTGTTGAATTCTTGCGTGCTTATTAGTGCGCGGTCGTTCGTTCCGGCTCAACTGGCCGTCAGGGCCCCGGAGAGTTCGCTGGCGACCTCCTTCAGGACCGGGACGATCTTCTCCGTGGCGGCGTCGGTGAGCCGCCCTGCGGGACCCGAAATCGAGATCGCCGCGGCCGTGGGGGAGTCGGGCACCCGGACGGCCAGGCAGCGGACGCCGATCTCCTGCTCGTTGTCGTCGACCGCGTAGCCGGCGCGGCGGACATCCTCGAGGGCGCCCAGGAAGTCGTCGGGGGAGGTGATCGTCTTGTCGGTGGCGGCCGGCATGCCCGTACGGGCCAGCAGGGCCCGGACCTCCTCAGCGGGCAGGGGGGCGAGCAGGGCCTTGCCCACCCCGGTGGTGTGCGGCAGCACCCGCCGGCCCACTTCGGTGAACATGCGCATGGAGTGCTTCGACGGCACCTGCGCCACGTACACCACTTCGTCCCCGTCCAGCAGGGCCATGTTGGCCGTCTCGCCGGTCTCCTCCACCAGGCGGGCGAGGTGCGGCCGGGCCCAGGTGCCGAGCAGCCGGGACGCGGACTCGCCGAGCCGGATGAGGCGGGGGCCGAGCGAGTAGCGCCGGTTGGTCTGCTGGCGCACATAGCCGCAGGCGACCAGCGTCCGCATCAGCCGGTGGATGGTGGGCAACGGCAGCCCACTGCCGGCGGACAGCTCGCTCAGGCCGACCTCGCCACCCGCGTCCGCCATCCGTTCCAGCAGGTCGAAGGCGCGCTCGAGCGACTGGACGCCCCCGGAGGATCCGGAGGCGGCAGGGGACTTGGCGGCGTCGGAGGTGCTGGCGCTGGACGACGACGGCACGGCGAGGTCCTTTCGGGACTCGGGAGTCGGGTGAGCCGGAAGGTCTCCGGGCACCGCGACGAACGGGGTGTGCGGGCGAGTGGGTAAGCGATCAGCCTACCCGGCGGCGGTCTGCGTGCTGCCCGGTCCAGAGGCGTTCCGGCCGGTCAGCGGGGCGTGCGGAGAGGAGTGGTGAGTGGTCCGCCGCCTGCTTGGGACTACCACGCCGCCGGGGCCACTGCGGTCAGGGCACCCATCGTACGTACACAGGTACGAGCGGGTCGCGGAAGCATGATTCCGATGATCGGAAGGACCACCCGGGTGGAGGGCCGGGCGCATGCCGCGCGCCGCATGCGCCCCGGTGCGCGGCGGCGGATGGTCGCGGGTGGGGCGCGCTTGAGGTGAGGGCGGGGCAGAGGGCGTGCTTGACGAGGCAATAGGCGCGGGGAACACTTCAACAGAACGTTGAAAACCTTGCGAGCCGGGGCGGAGACCGGCATCGGACGGAGCCGAGGACCTGAGCCGCCGTGCCGTCCCCGGACTCCCGGAGTCCAAGGACTCCGAGCCGTGCAGCGCCGGAGCAGCGGGCACGAGCCGGAGCCGCCCGACGGAGAGGATCCGCGTGTCGATCGCCGAACCGTCCGCATCGCCCGAACCCCCGCAGACCGCCGCCGACCTCCTCCTACGCTCCACCCGGGTCGTCACCCCCGAGGGAACCCGCCCCGCCACCGTGGCCGTCGCGCAGGGGCGCATCACCGCCGTGCTGGCCCACGACGCGGTGCCACCTCCCGGCGCCCGGGTGCGGGACTTCGGCGACGACGCCCTGCTCCCCGGCCTCGTCGACACCCATGTCCACGTGAACGACCCGGGCCGCACCGAGTGGGAGGGGTTCCGCACGGCCACCCGCGCGGCTGCGGCCGGCGGCGTCACCACGCTCGTCGACATGCCGCTCAACTCGCTGCCGCCCACCACGACCGTGCCCCATCTGCGGACCAAGCAGGCCGTGGCCCGCGGCGCGGTGCACGTCGACGTCGGCTTCTGGGGCGGTGTGGTGCCCGGGAACCTCGGCGGGCTGCGGCCGCTGCACGACGCCGGGGTGTTCGGCTTCAAGTGCTTCCTGTCGCCCTCGGGCGTCGAGGAGTTCCCCGAGCTCGACGAGGCACAGCTGGTCGCCGCGATGACGGAGACCGGCGGCTTCGGCGGGATGCTGATCGTGCACGCCGAGGACCCGCGGCAACTGGCCGACGCCGCACGGCACGCCGGACCCGGCTACCCGGACTTCCTGCGCTCACGGCCCGCGGCGAGCGAGGACACGGCGATCCGGACGGTCGTCGAGACGGCCCGCGCGTTGGACGCCCGTGTGCACATCCTGCATCTGTCGTCGGCGGGGGCGCTGCCGCTGATCGCCGCCGCCCGCCGCGCCGGTATCCGGCTCACCGTGGAGACCTGCCCGCACTACCTCACGCTCAGCGCGGAGGACGTGCCGGACGGCGCGTCCGCGTTCAAGTGCTGCCCGCCGATCCGCGAGGCGGACAACCGCGAGCTGCTCTGGGCCGCGCTGGCCGACGGCATCCTCGACTGCGTCGTCTCCGACCACTCGCCGTGCACCGCCGACCTCAAGACCCCCGACTTCGCCACCGCCTGGGGCGGCATCTCCTCCCTGCAACTCGGCCTGCCCGCCGTCTGGACCGAGGCGAGACGGCGCGGTCACACCCTCGACGACGTGGTGCGCTGGATGTCGGAGCGGCCCGCAGGGCTCGTCGGGCTGACCCGCAAGGGCGCCATCGCACCCGGCCGGGACGCCGACTTCGCGGTGCTGGCCCCCGAGGCGACGTTCACCGTCGACCCCACCGCGCTCCAGCACCGCAACCCGATCACCGCCTACGCCGGCCGCACCCTCCGCGGCGTCGTCACCTCGGCCTGGCTGCGCGGCACCTGCGTCTACGCCCGCTCCGGCGGCACGGCGAGCGCGGTCGGCGCGCCTGGTGCACCCGGCACGGCCGGGCCCTTCTTCGCCCCGCCGACGGGCCGTCTCCTGGCGAGGGAGAGCTTCGCCGCACCGGAGGGGAGACACCGCCCGGAGCGGCCGCGTCTCCCGGAACAGGAACACGTCGGGCAGGTACCCGTCCCCGGCAGGCAGCACGTCCCCGAGCAGGAGCAGTGATCACCGTGACGGCGATCCCCCACTTCACCGGCGCCGCGGCCCCGTACCCCGGCGGCGATCCGTACGCGGACTACCGCACCGCCGCGTTCCCTTTCACCGTGCACCCCGACCTCGCCGACCGGGCCCTGGGCGCCGCGGTCATCGCGGCCAACGACGAGTTCTTCGCCCCGCGCGAGAACCTGCTGCTGCCCCATCGCGCCGTCTTCGACCCCGAGCGCTTCGGGCACAAGGGCAAGATCATGGACGGCTGGGAGACGCGCCGGCGCCGCGGCGGTTCGGCCGAGCGGCCCTGGCCGGAACCCGACGACCACGACTGGGCCCTGATCCGCCTCGGCGCCCCCGGCGTGGTGCACGGCGTCGTCGTCGACACCGCCCACTTCCGCGGCAACCACCCGCAGGACGTCGCCGTCGAGGCCACCTGCGCCGAGGGCACCCCGTCGCCCGAGGACCTGCTCGCGGGCGGCGTGCGCTGGCACACCCTCGTGCCGCGTACGCCGGTCGGCGGGCACGCCGCGAACGGCTTCGCCGTCGACCTGCCGCGCCGCGTCACCCACCTGCGCCTCATGCAGTACCCCGACGGTGGCGTCGCGCGCCTACGGGTGCACGGTGAGGTGGTGCCGAACCCGGCGTGGCTGGCGGCGCTCGGCACGTTCGACGTGGTGGCGCTGGAGCACGGCGGCCGGGTCGAGGACGCCTCCGACCTGTTCTACTCGCCCGCCACCCACACCATACGGGCCGGCCGCTCCCGGCAGATGAACGACGGCTGGGAGACCCGCAGGCGCCGCGACCGCGGCCACGACTGGATCCGCTACCGGCTCGCCGCGCACGCCGAGATCCGGGCCGTGGAGATCGACACCGCCTACTTCAAGGGGAACGCGGCCGGTTGGGCCTCGGTCTCGGTCGGCGAGCCCGGCGCCGGCGCCGGGGGAACCGGCGCGCAGGGCGACGTGTCCTGGGTGGCGGCGCTGCCGCGCACCCGGCTGCAACCCGACGCCACGCACCGTTTCGTACTCCCCGCTCCCGTCACCGGCAGCCAGGCCCGCATCGACATCCATCCGGACGGCGGCGTCTCCCGACTACGCCTCTTCGGCTCGCTCACCGAGCGGGGAGCGACCGAGCTGACGGAGCGCGCCGCGGAACTCGGGGGCCCGGGAGCTCGCGCCTGAGCCGGCCCACCACCTGGCCGGAACCGAGCGGGTGGTCTCCGTCGTTGAAGGGACGGACGGGGATCGGGGGCCCCGATCCGCACCGCAAGCACCCGTGCGTGTCAAGGAGACCACCGTGACCCTGCAACAAGAGATCGTCGGCAATGCCATGCAGATGGTGGTCGTGAACCTCAAGCCAGGCCAGACCGTCTACTGCGAGGCCGGCAAGTTCCTCTTCAAGACGGCCAACGTGACCATGGAGACCCGGCTCGGCGGGCCGTCCAGCGGCGGCCAGCGGCAGGGCCAGGGGCAGCAGGGCGGCGGCGGGATGGGCGGCATGCTCCGCCAGGCCATGGGCACCGCCATGCAGGTCGGACAGCGCTACCTGGCGGGCGAGTCGCTGGCGTTCCAGTACTTCACGTCCCAGGGCGGCGACGGCACCGTCGGCTTCGCAGGCGTGCTGCCCGGCGAGATGCGCGCCCTCGAACTGACCGGCTCGCGCGCCTGGTTCGCGGAGAAGGACGCGTTCGTGGCCGCCGAGTCCACGGTCGAGTTCGGCATCGCCTTCCAAGGCGGCAGGACCGGCATGAGCGGCGGCGAGGGCTTCATCCTCGAGAAGTTCACCGGCCACGGCACGGTCATCATCTGCGGCGCCGGCAACTTCATCGACCTCGACCCGGCCGACTTCGGCGGGCGCATCGAGGTCGACACCGGCTGCGTCGTCGCCTTCGAGGAAGGCATCCAGTACGGCGTGCAGCGCGTCGGCGGCCTCAACCGCCAGGGCATCATGAACGCGGTCTTCGGTGGTGAGGGCCTGTCCCTGGCCACCCTGGAGGGGCAGGGCCGGGTCATCCTCCAGTCGCTCACCATCGAGGGCCTGGCGAACGCGCTCAAGAAGGCCCAGGGCGGCGACAAGCAGGGGCCGACGGGAGGCCTGTTCTCCACCCATGCGGGGTGACGACGCGGGCGCTCTTCCAGGTATCGGTCGCGGCAAACAGCCGCCCCAGTCGCCCCCAGTGGCCCCGGCGGCCGAAGACGACCACTAAGAGGCGTATGGCTGGGCCGCCTTGGGGCGCGTCCGTATGTCGCACTTCTGGATGAACGTTCTGGAAACTCATGTCCTTGTCATTGACACGACATGGTCTACGCGCGTCATCCTAGAAGGCATGCGAACCCCCACACGCATCCTCAGCGTTTCCGCCCTTGCCGCCGCCCTCTTCGTCGGCCCCGTGGCCGCCGCGAGCGCGGCGCCGGCCCCCACCCACACCGGACCAGCCGCGACTGCGGTGACGTACCGCATCACCGCGGTCGGCGACATCTGCCACTCCGACCTGCCGGCCGAGGCGTACGACACCCTCGACCTGATCGACCAGGGCGGCCCGTTCCCGTACCCGGAGGACGGTCAGGTCTTCCAGAACCGTGAAGGCGTCCTGCCGCAGCAGTCGACCGGCTACTACCACGAGTACACCGTGGAGACCCCCGGCTCCCCGGACCGCGGCGCCCGCCGCATCGTCACCGGTGAGCAGACCGACGAGGACTACTACACCTCCGACCACTACGCGACGTTCGACCTGATCGACTTCGACTGCTGACGGTCCGCCGTTCGCCGCCGCCGGCCGGTCACCGACGCTCGCCGCTTCCCCAGGGTGGTCAGCGGTCAGCGGTCAGCGGTCGGTGTGACGGTCGCTGTCGCTGTCGGCGGCGGCGAGCAGCGCGAGGCCCAGCACGACCAACGCGATGCTCGCGTAGGTGTCGTAGCCGTCGAGGACGTCGAGGCGCTGGGTGATCCCCCAGCCCACGTGGCCGGTGATCGCGTGCACCAGTCCCCCCACCCCCTGGATCAGCGCGAGCACCGCCACGAACTGCACAAGCTGTTTCATGCAAGAGACCCTCGCCCCGCGGACCCCCCACAGTCATCGGCCGCGGGGCGAGAGCATGCCGACGAAGGGTCACCGTGCGGACGGCCGCGGCGCCGAAAGTATGCGGAGCCGCCGGCCGGACGCGACTTTCGGCTCCCCTTCGGCTCGCCAAGGGCGCGGTCGTCGCCGACCGGGCTCCCTGGCCCGCGGGGCTGCGTAGATTGCCGGCATGGAAGGTGATGAGCGCACGCCGGGCGCCGGGCCGGCCCTGAGCGCCCGTGCGCCCCGGCCGGTGCCTCCCGGACCGAGGGCACGTGGACCACGGGATGACGGGCCGGGTGCCGACGTCCCCGAGTCCACCGCCCGCGGACCCGCCGCCCCCGGAGCAACCGCCCCCGGCCACCCGGCCCGAGAGCCGATGCCGCCCCCGCCGGCCGCCCCCGCCCTCCCGCTGCCGGGGCACCGCTGGTTCCTGCCGTCCGCCCTGGTCCGTGCGCTCGATCCGGAAGGTGCGGGGCGCCGCCGGCGCACGGTGCGGGACTGGATCGTCGACTTCATGTGTTTCTGGGCGGCCGTCGTCCTCGGGCTGCTCGCCGCCCGCACGGTGGCGCACGACCCGCACACCCCCGAGCCGTTGGCCGCCCTGGACCAGCTGCTGGGCGCGCTGTCCTGCGGCGCCGTCTGGCTGCGCAGGCGCTGGCCGGTCCCGTTCGCCGTGGCGATGCTGCCGGTCGGGCTGCTCTCCAACAGTGCGGGCGGTGCTGCCCTGGTCGCCCTGTTCACGCTCGCCGTGCACCGGCCGTTCCCGTACGTGGCCTGGATCGGCGGTGGTTCGCTGGCGAGCGCGCCGGTCTTCTTCTGGCTGCGTCCGGACCCGGACCTGCCCTTCGCTGTGTCGGTCGCGTTCACCGTGCTGCTCAGCTGCGCCGCCGTCGGCTGGGGCATGTTCGTACGCTCCCGCCGCCAGTTGCTGGTGAGCCTGCGAGACCGTGCCCGGCGTGCCGAGACCGAGGCGCAGTTGCGTGCCGAGCAGGCCCAGCGGCTGGCGCGTGAGGCCATCGCACGCGAGATGCACGACGTCCTCGCGCACCGCCTCACCCTGCTGAGCGTGCACGCCGGCGCCCTGGAGTTCCGGCCCGACGCGCCCCAGGCGGAGATCGGCCGCGCGGCCGGGGTGATCCGGGAGAGCGCCCACGAGGCGCTCCAGGACCTGCGGCAGATCATCGGCGTGCTGCGGGCGGGGGAGGGCGACGAGTCCGGCCGCCCGCAACCGACGCTCGCCGCGCTCGATGCGCTCGTCGACGAGTCCCGCAGCGCCGGCATGCACGTCGTCCTCGACCACGACCTCACCGACCCCGCGGCGGTGCCCGCCAACGTGGGCCGCACCGCCTACCGGATCGCCCAGGAGGGCCTCACCAACGCCCGCAAGCACGCGCCCGGTGCCACCGTCACGGTCCACGTCACCGGCGCACCGGGCGACGGTCTTACCGTGTCGGTGCGCAACCCTGCGCCACCGGCCGCCGTGCCGCACGTCCCCGGCTCGGGCCAGGGCCTCATCGGCCTCACCGAGCGCGCCACCCTCGCCGGCGGGCACCTGGAACACGGGCCGCAGCCCGACGGCGGGTTCCTGGTGCGGGCCAGGCTGCCCTGGTCCGGATGAGGGGGAGCGGGCTGGCTACCGTGACGACCATGCGACCGATCAGGGTGCTCCTCGTCGACGACGATCCTCTGGTGCGCGCCGGGTTGTCCTTCATGCTCGGCGGCGCCCACGACATCGAGATCGTCGGCGAGGCCGGCGACGGCGGTGAGGTGCAGGCACTCGTCGACTCCTGCCGGCCCGACGTGGTCCTGATGGACATCCGGATGCCGGCGGTGGACGGCCTGACCGCGACGGAGGCGCTGCGGGCCCGCGCCGAAGCGCCCGAGGTGGTGGTGCTCACCACGTTCCACGCCGACGAGCAGGTGGTGCGGGCGCTGCGGGCGGGTGCCGCCGGGTTCGTGCTGAAGGACACCCCGCCGGCCGAGATCGTCGCCGCGGTGCGCCGGGTCGCGGCCGGTGACCCGGTGCTCTCGCCGACCGTCACACGGCAGCTGATCGGCCGGGTCACCGAGCCCGACCCGGGACGTGACCGCCGTACGCGGGCGCGCGCCCGGCTCGCCGTGCTCGGTGAGCGGGAACTCCAGGTGGCCGTCGCGGTCGGCCGGGGCGCCTCCAACGCGGACATCGCCGCCGAGCTCTATCTGAGCCTGGCGACCGTCAAGGCCCATGTCTCGCGCATCCTGGCCCGGCTCGACCTCAACAACCGCGTGCAGATCGCCCTGTTGACTCACGACGCGGGACTGCTCGACGAGGACGGCTGAGCGGGCCGCCCGTCCGTCCCCGGGCCGCCGCCCGGCTCACGCCTGCCGGATCTCCGCCAGCTGCACCGGGCGGTGCTCGCGCCGGGAGAGTTCGCAGGCCTCGGCGATGCGCAGGGCGTGCAGCGCCTCGTGGCCGTCGCACGGGTTGACGCGGGTGCCGCGCACCACCTCGACGAAGGCGGCGAGTTCGGCCTCGTAGGCGGGCGCGAACCGCTCCAGGAAGCCGGGCCAGGGCTTGTCGGGCGGCGGCGGTCCTGCGGGTTCGGCGGAGCTGACGGGGGTGCGGTCGTCGAAGCCGACGGAGATCTGGTCGCGCTCGCCGGCCAGCTCCATGCGGACGTCGTACCCCGCCCCGTTGCACCGGGTGGCGGTCGCGGTGACGAGCGTGCCGTCGTCGAGCGTCAGGACGGCCGCCGCGGTGTCCACGTCGTCCGCCTCGGCGAACATCGCGGGGCCCGCGTCGGATCCGACGGCGTACACCGTGGTGACCTCACGTCCCGTCACCCACCGCAGGATGTCGAAGTCATGCACCAGGCAGTCCCGGTACAGGCCGCCGGAGAGCGGCAGGTAGGCCGCGGGCGGCGGCGCCGGGTCCGAGGTCATCGCGCGCACCGTGTGCAGCCGCCCGAGCCGGCCGGCGCGCACCGCCTCGCGTGCCGCGGTGTAGCCGGCGTCGAAGCGGCGCTGGAAGCCCAGTTGCAGCACCGTGCCCGCCGCCGTCACCTCTTCCAGCGCGGCCAGCGTGCCGGGCAGGTCGAGCGCGATGGGCTTCTCGCAGAAGACCGGCAGGCCGGCGCGCGCCGCCCGGCCGATCAGCTCCGCGTGCGCCGAGGTGGCCGCCGTGATCACCAGGGCGTCCAGGCCGGCGGCGAAGGCCTCGTCCACGCCCGGGGCGGCGCTGACGCCGAGGCGCTCCGCCAGGTCGGTGGCGCGCGCCGGCTCGACGTCGGCGACGACGAGCGAGTCGACGGCGGGATTGCGGTGCAGGGCCGCAGCGTGAAATGAGCCGATACGGCCCGTTCCGATCAGTCCGATGCGCATGGTTACAACCTGGCCCGGCCGCCGTGACGCTGTCAAATGTCTGGACAATCTTACTTCACGACTTCCCGTCATCATTCCCCGGAGCTACCCTCGCAAGGTGCCCAAACCAGGTGTGGATCCGACCGTCCCCCTTGATCTCAGCGTCGACCGCAGCAGCCCGGTCCCGCTCTACTTCCAGCTGTCCCAGCAGTTGGAGGCGGCCATCGAGCGCGGTCTGCTCACCCCCGGCACCCTGCTCGGCAACGAGATAGAACTGGCGGGACGGCTCGGCCTGTCCCGCCCGACCGTGCGCCAGGCCATCCAGTCGCTGGTCGACAAGGGGCTCCTGGTGCGGCGCCGTGGTGTGGGAACGCAGGTCGTGCACAGCAAGATCAAGCGCCCGCTGGAGCTCAGCAGCCTCTACGACGACCTGGAGGCGGCCGGCCAGCGCCCGTCGACCGGGGTCCTGGCCAACACCGTCGTACCGGCGCCGGCCGCGGTCGCCGCCGCGCTCGGCGTGCCGGAGGGCAGCGAGGTGCACCGGGTGGAGCGGCTGCGGCTGGCGCACGGCGAACCCATGGCGTACCTGTGCAACCACCTGCCGGCCGGGCTGCTCGACCTGGACAACGACCGCCTGGAGGCGACCGGCCTCTACCGGCTGATGCGCGCCGCCGGCATCACCCTGCACAGCGCCCGCCAGTCCGTCGGGGCGCGCGCCGCCTCCGCCGAGGAGGCCGACCGGCTCGCCGAGCCGATGGGTGCGCCCCTGCTCACCATGGAGCGGACCACCTTCGACGACACCGGCCGCGCGGTCGAGTTCGGTACGCACGTCTACCGCGCCTCGCGGTACTCCTTCGAGTTCCAGCTGCTCGTGCGGACGTGAGCCGGCCGCCGGGTGGGGGAGCGGGGTGGGCGGGGCCGGCGACGTGAGCCGTCAGAATGTTATGACAAGGGCATTGACGCGGCTGACCCGCACCGCTAGAACACCTCCAGCCGTACCGCGGTGGCCGCGCAGCACGATCGCCCTGATCAGCGCGTTTCCGCCACGGTAGGGACCCGGTGCACGGGCGGGGGACACGGATACCGGATACTGGACGGCCGGTCCCCGTCGGCACGATATACGGACAGAAGGGCGCGGTCTGGTGGCACGGTTTCGCAGCTGGGTAAGCATGGCTCTGGCAGGGGCCATCGGCCTGACCCTCGCGGGGTGCAGCAGCAACGGCGGCAAGGAGGCCGAGGACGCCTCCAAGAAGGCCACCAGCGGCAAGGCAGCGGTGAGCACGCCGCGCTGGACCTTCGCGATGGTGACCCACTCGGGAGAGGGCGACACCTTCTGGGACATCGTCAAGGGTGGCGCCAAGCAGGCCGCGGTCAAGGACAACATCAAGTTCCTGTACTCCCAGGACGACCAGGCCCAGCAGCAGGCCCAGCTGGTCGACGCCGCCATCGACAAGAAGGTCGACGGGCTGATCGTCACCCTGGCCAAGCCCGACGCCATGAAGGCCGCCGTGGCCCGCGCCGAGAAGGCCGGCATACCGGTGATCACCGTGAACTCCGGCTCCGCCGAGTCGAAGAAGTTCGGCGCGCTCACCCACATCGGCCAAGACGAGACCATCGCCGGCCAGGCCGTCGGTGACGAGCTGACCAAGCGCAGCCGCAAGAACGTCCTCTGCGTCATCCACGAGCAGGGCAACGTCGGCCTGGAACAGCGCTGCGCCGGCGCCAAGGACCACTTCAAGGGCAAGTTCAGCAAGCTGTACGTGGAGGGCACCAACATGCCCGACGTGCAGTCCCAGATCGAGTCCAAATTGCAGTCGGACTCGTCCATCGACACCATCGTCACGCTCGGCGCGCCGTTCGCCGACACCGCCGCCAAGGCCAAGAAGAGCGCCGGCAGCAAGGCCGAGATCGACACCTTCGACCTGAACGCGACGGTGGCCACCGGCCTGAAGGACGGCACCCTCGGCTTCGCCGTCGACCAGCAGCCCTACCTCCAGGGCTACGAGGCCGTGGACCTGCTCTGGCTCTACAAGTACAACGCCGACACGCTCGGCGGTGGCCGCCCCGTCCTCACCGGACCGCAGATCGTCACCAAGGAGAGCGCGGACACCCTCGCCGACTACGCCAAGCGGGGCACCCGATGACGACGACCGCACCCGCGGCCGCACAGCACGGCGGCGCCCCGGCCAAGCGGCCGGGGCGCCGTCCGCCGCTGCGCAAGCTGCTGGGCCGTCCCGAACTCGGCTCGGTCGTCGGCGCCGTCGCCGTCTTCGCGTTCTTCGCCGTCACGGCCGACGGATTCCTCCGTGCGACCAGCCTCGCCACCGTGCTGTACGCCTCGTCGACCCTCGGGATCATGGCGGTCCCCGTGGCGCTGCTGATGATCGGCGGGGAGTTCGACCTGTCCGCGGGCGTGCTGGTGACCAGCTCCGCGCTGGTCACCTCGATGTTCAGCTACCAGTTGACCGTGAACGTCTGGGTGGGCGTCGTCGTCTCGCTGCTGGTGACCCTCGGGATCGGCGCCTTCAACGGCCTGATGCTGACCCGCACCAAACTGCCCAGCTTCATCATCACGCTGGGCACGTACCTCATGCTGACCGGCATGAACCTCGGCTTCACCCAGCTGATCGACGGCACCGTCTCCACCAAGTCGATCGCCGACATGGACGGCTTCTCCTCCGCCAGGAAGATCTTCGCCTCCCAGCTGACGCTCGGCTCGGTCAACCTCCGGATCACCATCCTGTGGTGGATCGTGCTGGTGGCCGTCGCCACCTGGATCCTGCTGCGCACCCGCGCCGGCAACTGGATCTTCGCCGCCGGCGGCGCCAAGGACGCGGCACGCGCCGTCGGCGTCCCGGTGGCCCGGACCAAGATCGGGCTCTACATGGGCGTCGCCCTGGGTGCCTGGCTCGCCGGGCAGCACCTGCTCTTCTCGTACGACGCCGTGCAGTCCGGCGAGGGCGTCGGCAACGAGCTGATCTACATCATCGCCGCGGTCATCGGCGGCTGCCTGATCACCGGCGGCTACGGCTCCGCCGTGGGCTCCGCGATCGGCGCCCTGATCTTCGGCATGACCAGCAAGGGCATCGTGTTCGCCGAGTGGGACGCGGACTGGTTCAAGTTCTTCCTCGGCGCGATGCTGCTCCTCGCGACCCTGCTCAACGCCTGGGTCCGCAAGCGCGCGGAGGCGACGGCATGACGGGAAACGACGACCTGACCAGCGATGACGGCGTGCGTGGCACGGACGCTGCGTCCGGTGGCGGCGACCAGGCAGGCGCGAAAGCGCCCGCGTCCGTCACCAAGGCTCCCGCGCCCGCCGCTGCGGCGCCCGTGCCGGCCGCGCCGGACGGTCCGCTCGTCGAGCTGACGGACGTGAGCAAGTTCTACGGCACCATCCGCGCCCTGGAAGGCGTCTCCCTCCAGGTGCACGCCGGACAGATCAGCTGCGTGCTCGGCGACAACGGCGCCGGCAAGTCCACCCTCATCAAGATCATCTCCGGGCTGCACCAGCACGACGGCGGCAGCCTGCGCATCGCCGGTGCGGAGACCACGCTGGCCTCCCCGCGCGAGGCCCTGGACCGCGGCATCGCCACCGTCTACCAGGACCTCGCCGTGGTGCCGCTGATGCCGGTCTGGCGGAACTTCTTCCTCGGCTCGGAGCCCACCAAGGGCAAGGGCCCCTTCCGGCGCCTGGACACGTCCTTCATGCGGGCGACCACGCACGCCCAACTGCGCCGCATGGGCATCGACCTGCGCGACGTGGACCAGCCCATCGGCACCCTGTCGGGTGGCGAACGGCAGTGTGTCGCCATCGCCCGTGCGGTCTACTTCGGCGCCAGGGTCCTCGTCCTGGACGAGCCCACCGCGGCCCTGGGCGTCAAGCAGTCCGGGGTGGTCCTCAAGTACGTGGCCGCGGCCCGTGACGCAGGCCTCGGCGTGGTGCTGATCACCCACAACCCGCACCACGCCTACCTCGTCGGCGACCGCTTCGTCCTGCTCAAGCGGGGCACCATGGCGGGCAGCCACACCCGTGACGAGATCACCCTGGACGAGCTGACCCGCCAGATGGCCGGCGGCAGCGAGCTGGACGACCTCCGCCACGAACTGGAGCGCGCCCCCGCCCCGGCCGGCCTCGGCGCGGGAAGCAGGAGCGCGGGACGGGACGCCGGACCGAAGAAGGCGTGACGCCGAGTGGCCGACCGTGACGGGACGTGAGCAAGGTCATGGTCGGCCGTGCCGGCACCCACGGCCCGCCGTGAGCGTGGCCGGCGGCCCCGTGTGAGCGTTGTCCCGAAAGGCCTGGCACGTACCCCGCAGCAGGCCGTCAGCGGTACCCGGCTGCGGGATGCGCCATGCGGTCCCAGGGGCGTGTGAGGCACAATCGGCGTCGATGAGCACCTACCGTGACCCCACCCCCCTCCGAGCGTTCGGCTCCGGCGCCAAGCTCGGCTTCGCCCGTATGGGGGTGCCCTCGCGCTCCGGGGGGACCTCCGGAGGCTCCACCCGCGCCACCATGCTGCGCACCGTGGCCGCCCGGGAACGCCGCTCCCACCTGACGGCGCCCCGTGTCCCCACCGTCGGCATCGACATCGGCGGCACGAAGGTCATGGCGGGTGCGGTGGACGCCGACGGCGTGATCCTGGAGACCGTGCTCGCCGAGACCCCGGACAAGAGCAAGAGCCCGCGGGTCGTCGAGGACACCATCGTCGAGCTGGTCCTGGACCTGTCCGACCGGCACGACGTGCACGCCGTCGGCATCGGTGCGGCGGGCTGGGTCGACGGCGACCGCAACCGCGTGCTGTTCGCGCCCCACCTGAACTGGCGCAACGAGCCGCTGCGCGACCGCATCTCCGAGCGCCTCGCCGTCCCCGTCATGGTCGACAACGACGCGAACACCGCCGCCTGGGGAGAGTGGCGCTTCGGCGCCGGCCGCGGCGAGGACCACTTGGTCATGATCACGCTCGGCACCGGCATCGGCGGGGCGATCCTGGAGGACGGCCGGGTCAAGCGCGGCAAGTACGGTGTCGCCGGCGAGTTCGGCCACATGCAGGTCGTGCCCGGCGGCCACCGCTGCCCCTGCGGCAACCGCGGGTGCTGGGAGCAGTACAGCTCGGGCAACGCACTGGTACGCGAGGCCCGCGAGCTGGCCGCGGCCGACTCGCCGGTGGCGTACAACATCATCGAACGGGTCAAGGGCAGCATCCCCGACATCACCGGACCGCTCATCACCGAGCTGGCCCGCGAGGGCGACGCGATGTGCGTCGAACTGCTCCAGGACATCGGACAGTGGCTCGGCGTCGGCCTGGCCAACCTGGCGGCCGCCCTCGACCCGTCCTGCTTCGTCATCGGCGGTGGCGTCAGCGCGGCCGACGACCTGCTCATCGGGCCCGCGCGCGACGCCTTCCGCCGGCACCTCACCGGCCGCGGCTACCGCCCCGAGGCCCGGATCGCGCGGGCCCAGCTGGGCCCCCAGGCGGGCATGGTCGGCGCGGCCGACCTGGCCAGGCTGGTCGCCCGCCGGTTCCGCCGTGCCACCCGGCGCCGGGTCGAACGCTACGCGCGCTACGAGCGCTACGCCCAGGTCCTGGGCGCCCGCAGCACACCGGGGGCCCCGCGATGACCGCCGTGGAACCGACCGAACGGACCGACGTGCAACACCAGGATCCCGCGGCGCCCCCGCCGTCCGGTGAGGGCCGCCGCCACATGATCCGCCGCCGCGCGCTGACCCTCCTGACCATCGTGCTGCTCATCGGCATCCCGGCCGGCTACCTGGTCATCTCGGCCAATCAGAGCCGGGACAGCGGCAAGGAGAAGGAGGCACGCTACGCGGCCACCGGCCTGACCGGCGGGGCGCCGTCCAAGGTGCAGCGGCGGCTGTACAACGTGCCCCTGCCGCTGGAGCACGAAGCGGTGTCGTACTACGAGACGAACAACTGGAAGACCAGCCGTCTCTACGTCCAGTTCCTCACCACCCAGCACGGCCTGAACGACTTCCTGACCACCATGGGAACCAGCGTCGGGGCGCTGAAGAAGGACGGCCTGCCGATCGGCGCCCGGGACCGCAAGGTGGTCGGCTGGGACTTCAGCGGTACCGGCGACTGGCGTGGCCTCTCCCACCTCGAACGCGACCCGCACCCGAGCCAGCGGGTCGTGGTCAACCTCGCGAATCCGCGGTACCCGCAGGTGTACGTGGTGTCGTCGACCAAGCCGTAAGCGGGACGAGCCGGAGGCGGGACGACCGTCCGGCCGCACCGGCCTGGCTCCCGCCGCTCACGGCGCTGCCTGATCGCGTTGTCACACCCTCCGCCTAGAGTCGAAGACGTCGCAGCAGCGGCGACCGAGCCAGTCGGCGGACCCGCACGGGAGGGAGGTGGCTGACGCCATGGTGCACGGCATCCCCGTGGCGTACCCGGCCGTCTTCGTGCCCGCCACGCCGCCCCGGGACGGCCGGCTGGTGTTCTGGGACCCCGCCGGTGACTGGGACCCCGCCGGTGACTGGGATCGTGCGGCCACCACGCCCTCCGGCCCCGCAGCAGAGCCCACCGAGCTCACCGTCGTGCACCGGGACGGTTCCGGTCCGGTGGGCACCAGGACCGTTCCGGCCCTTCGCGTTCCGCTGGCGCAGGCCCTGCCCGCGCTGGTCGCCGCCCATCCGCGGGGCCCCGGCGGTCCGGGAGGACCCGGCGCCGTCCCGCACCCGGCCACCGCCTGCTGGTCAGCGGCCGCCCTGCACGCGCTGCGGCTGGTCGCCGGCGGACGGCTGCTGCCGGGACTCACCGCCGAGGGCCAGGACGCCTGGCGCGCCGGCCCGCTGGACGCGGCCGACATGGCCCACCTGCGGGCCGTGGCCGCCGCCCTTCCGCCGGCCGGCCGCGCCGCACCGTTGCCCGGCCGTGTGCCCCTGGAGCTGCCGGAGTCCGAGGCGCTGGTGCGTGCCTTCCTCGACGCCGTCGCCGACCTGCTGCCCCGCACCCCCGCCGCACCCCATGCCTCCGGCGCGCCGTTCGCCGCATGGCCGCCGCAGACGCTGCCCGAGGCGGACGACTGGGCGGCGGAGGTCGCCGCGGGCGTCGACACGGGGGTGCGGATCTCGCTCCGGCTCGACCTCTCGCCGTCCCGGCTCTTCGACCGGGACGTCGAGCCCATCGTCGGACCGGACCCGCAGGCACCGGCCAGGGCGCGACACGCCGGTGCCGCCATCGTCCAGGTGCACAGCCTCGCCGACCCGACCCTCGTCGTCGACGCCGCCCGGTTGTGGGGAGACGAGACAGCGACCGCCCTTGCGGGGGACGGTCCGGGGGGCGGCTCGGGCGACGGCGCCGCGTTCGGGCCGCGCGCCCGGGTCGACACCGCGCTCGCGGTGCGCCGCGCCGCCCGCATCTGGCCCCCGCTCGCCCGGCTCACCGAGCGCCCGGTGCCGGACGTGCTGGCCCTGTCGGAGGACGAGGTGGCGGATCTGCTGGGCGCCGCGGCGACCCGGCTGGGTGCGGCCGGCGTCGCGGTGCACTGGCCGCGCGACCTCGCGCGCGACTTGACCGCGACCGCCGTGGTGCGCCCGGCGCCCGGCTCCGCCACCGACGGCACGCCGTTCTTCGAGAGCGAGCAGCTGCTCCAGTTCCGCTGGCAGCTCGCCCTCGGCGACGAGCAGCTGACCGAGGCCGAGATGGACGAGCTGGCCGAGGCACACCGTCCGGTGGTCCGGCTGCGGGACCGCTGGGTGCTCGTCGACCCGGTCCTGGTGCACCGGGCACGCAAGCGCGAGCTGGGTCTGCTCGACCCGGTGGACGCGCTCTCCGCCGCCCTCACCGGCAGTACCGAGGTCGACGGGGAGTCGGTCGAGGTGGTGCCGGTCGGCGCACTGGCGGCGCTGCGCGACCGCCTGACCGCCGGCCTCCCCCCGGCCGCCCCGCCCGCGGGCCTGCACGCCCGGCTGCGGGACTACCAGTTGCGCGGCCTGGCCTGGCTGGACCTGATGACCTCCCTGGGGCTCGGCGGCTGTCTCGCCGACGACATGGGCCTCGGCAAGACCGTCACCCTCATCGCCCTGCATCTGCGGCGGGCCAGGAAGGAGCCCACGCTGGTGGTCTGCCCCGCCTCGCTGCTGGGCAACTGGCAGCGGGAGATCGCCCGCTTCGCTCCCGGCACCCCCGTGCGGCGCTACCACGGCCAGGGGCGCAGCCTCGACGGACTGCCCGACGGCAGCTTCGTCCTGACCACCTACGGCACCATGCGCTCGGCTGCCCCCCGCATCGCCGAGCAGCCCTGGGGCCTGGTCGTCGCCGACGAGGCCCAACACGTGAAGAACCCGCACTCGGCCACCGCCAAGGCCCTGCGCACCATCCTCGCACCGGCCCGCGTCGCCCTGACCGGGACCCCCGTGGAGAACAACCTCTCGGAACTGTGGGCCCTGCTCGACTGGACCACCCCCGGCCTGCTCGGCCCGCTCACGTCCTTCCGGGCCCGGCACGCCCGCGCCGTCGAGGCCGGCGTCCTCGGGGGCCAGACCGTCGAAGGCCGGGCCGCCGGTGCCGGGGGCGCGCAGACCGAGGACACCGCGGCGGTGGAGCGCCTCGCCCGGCTGGTCCGGCCCTTCCTGCTGCGCCGCCGGAAGTCCGACCCCGGCATCGTCCCCGAGCTGCCGCCGAAGACCGAGACCGACCATGTGGTGCCGCTCACGCGCGAGCAGGCCGCGCTGTACGAGGCGGTGGTGCGCGAGTCGATGACGCTGATCGGGGCCGCCCGGGGCATCGCGCGCCGCGGTCTGGTCCTGAAGCTGCTCACCTCCCTGAAGCAGATCTGCAACCATCCGGCGCAGTACCTGAAGGAGCCGCCCGCCGAGTTCGCGGGCCGGCTCGACGGCCGCTCCGGCAAGCTGGCCCTGCTCGACGAGCTGCTGGACACCCTGCTCACCGAGGAGGGCTCCGCGCTCGTCTTCACCCAGTACGTCGGCATGGCCCGGCTGCTCGACGCCCACCTCGCCGCACGCGCCGTGCCCGCCGGACTGCTGCACGGCAGCACGCCGATCGCGGAGCGCGAGCGGCTCGTCGACCGCTTCCAGGAAGGCGCCTCACCCGTCCTGATCCTCTCCCTCAAGGCGGCCGGCACCGGCCTCAACCTCACCCGCGCCGGCCATGTCATCCACTACGACCGCTGGTGGAACCCGGCGGTCGAGGAGCAGGCCACCGACCGCGCCTACCGCATCGGCCAGACCCAGCCGGTCCAGGTGCACCGCCTGGTCACCGAGGGCACCGTGGAGGACCGCATCGCGGACCTGCTCCAGGCCAAGCGCGCGCTGGCCGACGCGATCCTGGGAACCGGCGGCGAGGCCTCGCTCACCGAGCTGACCAACCGCGAGCTGGCGGACCTGGTATCCCTGCGGAGGCCGGAATGACCAGCCCCGAACAAGAACCCCGCATCCCGCGCCCGGGCCTGCTCGGCCTCGGCCCGGCGTCGCCCGCCTCCGTCCGGACGTTGCCCGTCTACGGCTCGACATCGCCCGAGCCTGGCCCGGCGTCGCCCGTCTCTGACACGGAGTCGCGTGCCTCGGGCCCAGAGTCGTCCGTCCGCGGCTCGGCGTCCCGTGCCGTGCGCCCGGCGTCGCCCGTTTCTGACATGGAGTCGCGTGCCTTGGGCCGGGAGTCGTCCGTCCGCGGCTCGGCGTCCCGTGCCGTGCGCCCGGAGCCGCCCGTCTCTGACACGGAGTCGCGTGCTCCGCGCTCGGAGCCGTCCGCCGCTGGCCTGGCTTTGCCTGAGCCCGGTTCAAAGTCGCACGTCGTTGGCTCACCGTTGCCCGTCCCTGGTCCGGCGTCGCCCGAGCACGGCCCGGCGTCGCCCGTCTCTGGACCGGAGTCGCCTGCCTCGCAGCCGGAGGTGCCCGAGCCGGGTCCGGAGTCGCCTGCCTCGCACCCGGAGGCGTCCGAGCCGGGTCCGGAGTCCCCTGCCCCGCGCCCGACTTCGGCCGATGCCCGTGCCGAGTCGCCCGTCCCGCGGCCCGCCGACGAGGCGCGCCGTGCTCTGCGCGAGACCCGCCGCGCCCTGGCGGAACGGAAGGCGGCGGCCCGCGCGGAGCGCGAGCGGATGCGGCGTGCGGAGGCGGACCGGAGGAGGGCCGGGCACGGCGCCGCCGACCGGCCCGCCCCCACGGCGCCCGCGCGCTCCGAACCCGCTTCCGCCACCTGGCCCGAGCCGGCCTCCGTTCCGGAAGAGGACCCGACCAGCGCCCCAGGGCAGGATCCGGCCGTAGGACCCGATGCCTCCGGACCCGATGCCTCCGGGCCCGATGCCGCAAGCCTCGACGAGTCCGGGCCCGAGCCGGCCCCCGCCGCTGCTTCGGAGCAGAACCCCGCCACCGCTCCCGGAAACGCCCCTGATCCCGCCCCAGGCCACGAACTCCCCTCCTCCGTCCCGGGCGACGCAACGGCCTCCGTCACCGCCGCGCCCGTCTCCTTCGCCATCACCTGGTGGGGGCGTGCCTGGGTCGCGGCGCTGGAAGAGGGGGCGTTGGATCCGGCACGGGTGGTGCGGGGGAGGGCGTACGCCGGGCGGGGGCAGGTGGGCGCGATCAGCGTCACGCCGGGGCGCCTGCTGGCCTACGTCCAGGGCAGCCGCCCGCGGCCGTATCGTGCGCAGGTCCGGCTGCGGACGCTGTCCGCTGAGGACTGGGACCGTTTCCTGGACGCCGCCGCCGAGCGGCCCGGACACATCGCGGCCCTGCTGGACAAGGACCTGCCGCACTCGTTGGCGGACTGCGGCGTCCCCCTGCTGCCCGGCCCCGGCGACCTCGTCCCGCAGTGCAGCTGCCCCGATTCCGGCTGGCCCTGCAAGCACGCCGCGGCCCTCTGCTACGAGGCCGCCCGGCTGCTCGACGACAACCCCTTCGTCCTGTTGCAGCTGCGTGGCCGCGGTGAGCACGAGCTGATCGAGATGCTCTCCCGCCGGCACGCCGGCAAGGCCGCCCGCGCCGCGCACGCCTCCCGCGCCCCGGCGCCCTTCCCCGGCGTGCCCGCCTCCGACGTGTTCGGTCCGGGCGGCCGCCCGTCCGCACCCACGGCACCGTTGCCCGCGCCGCTCCCCGCTCCGGCGCGCCCCGGGGCCCCGCCGGCGTATCCCATGGCACCGGGTGGCCCCGACCCGCTGGCGCTCGACCAGCTGGCCACCGACGCCGCTGCCCGGGCGCACACGCTGCTCACCACGGGCCGTGACCCGGTGGGGGAGTTGACGCTGTGGCAGGACGCCGTCCGGTTGGCCGCGGCCCGTCCCGGCTCCGGGCTGACGGCGGCGACCCGCGGTCTGTACGCCACGCTCGCCGATGCCACCGGGCGCACCACCGCCGAGTTGGCCCGCGCGGTGGCGGCCTGGCGGCAGGGCGGCGCCGAGGGGCTCGCCGTGCTGGAAGAGCCGTGGGACCCGCCGGCCGGCCGCTTCGACCGGGCACGCTCGGTGCTGCTCGCCGCCGACTTCCCCGCCTTCCGCCCGTGGCGCAACCACCTCACCCACCCCCGCGGCCACCTCCAACTGCGCTTCGGCCGTGACGGCCTCTGGTACGGGTACGAGTCCGAGCCGGGCCGCGACGACTGGTGGCCACGCGGCGTGCGCGACCTGGACCCGGTCGGTGCCCTCGCCGGACTGGACATCGACCGGGCCGAGAGCGACGCCGATCGCGCCGAGATCTCGCGGGAGCGGCCGGCGGCGCCGTAGCCGGCGGCAGACGGCGCCTCGTCGGCCCGGCGGTACGCCAGTCCGTCTGCGGAGTTCCGCCTCCCGCTCTCCCGACGCAGCCGCGGCGGGACACACCCCGTGGGGCGGGCCGGCGCTGGTACCTCGCGAAGAAGCCGGTGGTCCAGCCGACGCGCCGTCAGGCCCCAGGCACGCCGTCAGACGCCGCGCAGTGACTGCTCTACGGCAGCGAATCCGTAGTCGAGCATCTCGGCCTCGTAGTCATGGACCGCGTCGAGCAGTGACCCGCCGTGCCCGGTGTCCCGTTCGGCGATGCGGTGGCACAGCAACGCTGCATCGCGCAGTGCGACGGCCGCACTCTCGCCGACCGGCACCATGGCGTGGATGGCATCGCCCATGAGGGTGACCGGGACGGTGTCCCAGTGCGGTACGGGTTTCGCGCTGCGGACCGTCGTCAGGTGCACGGAGGCCGGGTCACCATGCCGGATGATCTCGGCGAGCTGCGGCGGCCAGTCCGCGACCAGCTCGGCCGCGATCCGCTGCCGGCCGGCACCGTCCGCATCGTGGAGCCCGGCCGGCCGGAGTTCCGGCGGGAAGACGACCACCCACATCAGGTAGTCCTCCCCGGTGCCGGAGCGGGACCGGTAGGCCGCCATCGGCATGGAGCGGCCGTCGGTGCCGAGCACGGCTGAGAACCCCTCCAGAGCGGCGGGCGGCGCCAGGTCGCGTACCCGCCGGGTCAACGGTGTCTTGCCGTAGATCTGGTCCTGGCCCACATCGACGAGCTGCGCGCCGGGCAGGAGCTGCGCGCGAACCCGCGAGTTGGCGCCGTCCGCGGCCACCAGCAGGTCGGCGTCGGCGACTTCGCCGTTGCCGAAGAAACCCCGGACCCTTCCGTCGTCGAGGAGTGCGTAACGCTCGAACGCGGAGCCGTGGTGGACGTCCAGGCCGGTCAGCATGAGCCGCCGGAGGGTGACCCGGTCGACGATCAGGTGCCGTCCGGACGATCCGTCCCCTTCCTGCTCCGGGAACCGGAGACGACGGACCACGTCGAGCTTCGGGTCGAGAAATGTCACCGCTCCCGATCCATGCACACCCGACGTGGCCACCGCCCGGTCGTACAGCTCTGCGGGCAGGCAGCTGCGCAGGGCGAGATCGCCCTGCGGCGCGATGTGGATGCGGTAGCCCTGACTGCGCTCGTCGATCGCGGGTTCCCGCTCGTGAACGGTGACATCCGCTCCCGCATGGAGCAGTCCCTGGGCAAGGAGTGACCCGGAGAGGCCGGCGCCTACGACAATGACCTTCATGAATGAAGACTATCTTAATTAAGACGATCCGTCTTCAGGCATACTGAGCGACGTGGACGAATCCAGTGACGATCTCCCCATGCTGATCGGGCGCGACTTCTATCTGGCGCACCGCTACGCACGTGCCGCGACCAACCGTGCTCTCCGGGCGCACCACGTCGACCTGCGTCACCTCGCGGTGCTCGGCCACCTCGCCGAGGCGGGCCCGGCCGCCCAGCGCACGCTGGTCGATCGGCTACAGATGGACAAGTCCTCGATGGTCTACGTGGTGGACGAACTGGAACGCCAGGCCTTGGTCACCCGCCGCAGGGACGCACAGGACCGCCGCCGCTACGCCGTGGAGATCACCGCCGAAGGCCGCACCCGGCTGGCCGACGCCACCACGACCGCGGCACGGACCATGGCCGACCTGACAACCCCTCTGTCCCCCGCTGACCAGCAGCAACTGCACGCACTCCTGACCCGCTTCATCGAGCACGCCGGCGGAACCGAATAAGCCGTGAGCCGTGAGCCGTGAGCGGCGGGCGCGCCCGGTGTCCGCCGTCAGGGGCGCCGGCGCCCGCCCCGCCCCCTTGCGGTCGCGAACCGGGCGGGCCGCTACGGTACGCGTGCGCCGGCGCGTGAACCTAGCGGCTTTCCGGCG
This sequence comes from Streptomyces odontomachi, assembly GCF_024435355.1. Lineage (GTDB taxonomy): Bacteria > Actinomycetota > Actinomycetes > Streptomycetales > Streptomycetaceae > Streptomyces > Streptomyces odontomachi. The sequence goes on along the minus strand of NZ_JAMJWG010000020.1, from coordinate 137,320 downwards.
CTGGACGTCAAGGAAAGCCAGGGGGACGGCACATGACGCAGGAACAGGAAGACGAGGCGACAGCGCGCCGGGTGTTGGAGGTGGCCCGGCAGGTGGCGGCGTTGCTGCCGGACGGCTGGAAGTGGGCCCAACTCGCCTACCACGCGGTCGGTTCCTTCGAGACCGTCGTGTGGGAGGGCGATCCGGCCGACGCCACCGCTACCGCCGCCGAGGAACTGCCCCGCACCGAGGTCTTCGACCGGCTGCGCGCGCTGCGGCACGACAGCTACGACGCGGAGCAGGGCACCTGGACCGGCATCAAGATCACCATTTTGCCGAAGGACGAACTCCCGCCCGACGGCGAGTCGTACGAGGACTTGGTCGCCAGCGGTCATGCCGCGGACGGCATCGCCATCGGCTTCTTCGTCTTCCCGACCGCCAAGAACTTCCCCTGGCAGAAGGAGGTCACCCCGGCGGACTGTGTCCAGGAGCTGACGGCGTATCCGCGACCGGAGGAGCAGGTGCAGTGGTGGATGCGGTGGAAGGAGGAGCTGCACCGGGCGGCCGAGGCGTTCGACCCGGCCGAACTGCTCGCCCGGCCGCAGGACGAGAGCGCGCTGGTCGCGCTGCTGCCCCAGGACGAAACGGACCTGTTCGACCGGGCCAGGGCCGCCCTGGACGATCTGCTGCCCGGCAGCGGCGAGCGGTTGCTGATCGGACGGCTCGACGACGGGCACTGGTCGGTGGTGCAGACGGGCGCGGTGTGGTTGGCGGTGCGCTGCGACGGCGGCCGGTGCACGGACACGGCTGCGTTCCACGACACGTGGGAGGCCGTGAACCACGCCATGGGCCGCATCCTCGCCGAGTCGGACCCGGGCCTCACCGGCGGGATACGCAGCGCGGCGGGTCTGCCGTCCGCGCCGTGGGCGGACTGGTGCGCCTCCGTGACCCGCTGGGCGCCGCGCCCACGCGCCACCGCAACCGACACCTACCTGCCCCTGGTACCGGTACCGGACGGCGCCCCGCTGCCCGAGCCCGGGCCACCACCCGCGACCGGACCCTACGTCCGCGCCGGCTTCGTCGCCATGCTGGCCGCCGAAACCCATGTGCCCCCGCCGCGCGGCGTGGTGCTGGTGCCGGGCACCGAGGTCGACGCGTACGCCTGCCACGACCAGAACTTCGTGTACGCCCTCGGCACCCCCGAATACATGCGCGGCGCTGTGCACCGCGGGGTGCCCGACACGCGCCATGTGTACCGGGTGCTGAAGCCGCTGACGGGCTACCCGGGGATGTTCTCGCCCTGGCAGCCGCCGGACCTGCCCGCGCTCGCGCGCGACGGCCGCGGATACGGCATCGTCAGGGACATCGCCGAGTGGATCAGCTCCGGTCACCTGGTGGAGGTCTCCGGACCGGGTGGGGAGCCGGTCGCCGCCCCGTCGCCGGACGTTCCGCCCGAGGAGTGACCTGTCTCACGCGCTGGGCTGTCACAAACGTTCGGTCGCGCGCGGTCTAGAGGGTGAACCCCGCGGACCAAGGAGACACCATGACCGAGGAGACCGGTACGGCCAAGGACACCGGGAGGACCGACCACACCGATGTGGTCGTGATCGGCGGCGGATACGCCGGCGTCATGGCGGCCAACCGCCTCACGCAGCGCGCCGACGTGTCCGTGACCCTGATCAACCCGCGCTCGACGTTCGTCGAACGGATCCGCCTGCACCAGCTGGTGGCCGGGACCGACGACGCGGTCGTCGCCTACGACGAGGTCCTGGGCGCCGGTGTCCGGCTGGTGGTCGACGCCGTGACACGGATCGACGCGGGCGAGCGCAGCGTGACGTTGGCGGGCGGCGGGACGGTCGGCTACGACTACCTGGTGTACGCGGTCGGCAGTGACAGCGCCGACCGGAGCGTGCCGGGAGCGGCCGAGTTCGCCCACCCCGTCGCCGACCTGGAGGAGGCGGAATGGCTGCGGGCGATCGTCGACGCCCTGCCGGCGGCGGCTCCGGTGACGGTGGTCGGCGCCGGTCCGACCGGTATCGAGACCGCCGCCGAGCTGGCGGAGGTGGGCCGCACGGTGACCCTGGTGTGCGGCGAGGCGCTCGGCCCCTACCTGCACCCGCGGGGCCGCCGCGAGGTCACCGGGCGGCTGGCCGCACTCGGCGTGCGGGTGCTCCACGGCGCCGGAACGAAGGCGACGGCCGTGACGCGTGACGCCGTGCACCTCGATGACGGCCGCACGGTGCCGAGCGAGGTGACCATCTGGACCGCCGGCTTCGGCGTACCGGACCTGGCGCGGCGCAGCGGGCTGAGCACCGACGCCGCGGGCCGCCTGCGCACGGACGAGACGTTGACCAGCGTGGACGACGTGCGCATCGTCGCGGCCGGCGATGCGGCGGCACCGTCGGACCTGCCGCTGCGGATGAGCTGCCAGGCCGCGGGGCCGCTCGGTGCCCACGCCGCCGACACGGTGCTCGACCGGATCGCGGGCCGGCGACCCGCCCCCCTCAGCCTGGGGTTCGGCGGCCAGTGCATCAGCCTGGGGCGACGCGTCGGCTTCTTCCAGTACGCCTCCCGGGACGACCACGCCAAGTGGGTCCACCTCACCGGCCGCCCCGGCGCGAAGCTCAAGGAGTTCATCTGCACGCTCACCGTCAAGGCACTGGCACGCGAGGCACGCAAGCCCGGCTCGTACACCTGGGTCAAGTACGCCGGTCGCCGTCGGCTCCAGCGGGCCGAGCGCGGCACGACGCTGGGGACGGCCGAGCGGGCGGCCCAGGCGGGCCGTTGAGGCAGACCGGGGGTCTTCCCGGAGGAGGCGTGACGCCGATGCACTCGCGAGGGGCATGTCGACGCACCGGTAGTCTGCGTCTCCATGAAGCGTGCTTGGATCTGGCCCACGGTGTTCGTGCTCTGCGGTCTGGCCGTGGCGGCGGGGCAGTTCCTCGGCGGGAGCCCCGGCGGAGCCGTGGCGATCCTGGTGGTGTTCGTCGGGCTCGCGGTCGTGCACTCGTCGCTGGTGTTCCCGGGGTCGATCGGCGCGCAGGAGGCGGAACGCCGCAGTGCGGTCGACGGCCGTCCCATCGTCTTCTGGCGACCCGGCTGCAAGTTCTGCCTGCGACTGCGCTTCCGGTTGGGCCGTGACGCCCGCCGGTTGCACTGGGTCGACATATGGCGTGACCCGGCCGCAGCCGCAGCGGTGCGGGCGGTCAACGAGGGCAACGAGACCGTGCCGATCGTCTTCGTGGCCGGCCGGCCGCACACCAATCCCGACCCTGCCTGGGTACGCGAACAGCTGTCCGCTCCCCGGTGATCAGGAGCGGCCGTCGGGCGCCGGCGGGCGAGTGCCCTCGAGAGTCGGCATCAGGGGCGGGCCGTCCGACTCCGCCGCCAAGGTGACCTTTCGCAACAGGACCACAAGGTGCTCCCGCTCCGCCTCGCTCAGCGGCGCCAGCAGCGCGCGCTCCGTCGCGATCTGCTCGCCGATCGTGGACGACCAGGCACGGTGTCCCTCTTCGGTCAGGGTGACGAGCAGGCTTCGGCGATCCTCGGAGGCATGCTCCCGGGTCACGTAACCCGACTTCGCCAACCGGTCCAGCCGGTTGGTCAGCGTCGCCGGATGGGTGTCCAGCACTTCGGCCAGCCGCGTCGGTGACATCCGGTACGGCTCCCCGGCCGAGCGCAGCCGCCAGAGGATCTCGTACTCCCACATCTTCAGCCGGCGCCGGGCGAGCCCCGCCTCCTTACGGCGCTGGAGATGGCGCACCAGCATCTGCATCCGCGTGACGACCCCCTCGACCTTCGGGTCCAGGTCGGGAACCTCGCGCCCCCAGTGGGCGATGTGCCGGTCGATCGAGTCCGCGGATGAGGTCGGACCGTGCGGCGTCGCATCCATCACGCCACCCTACAACCAGTTACTTCCGATTAATATATTTTGAAATCATAGTAATGTCGAGGCCTCTTGCTTCCGAGGAGGTTCCGATGGCTCCATGGCCCACCGCGCTCGCAGGCCGCATCGACGAGCACGTCATCGACAGCGCCCTGCTGAGCGACAATCCGCTGGGCGATCCGGCGCAGCGGCCGCTGTGGGTCTACACCCCGCCCGGATACGACACCGACCCCGGGCGCCGATACCCCGTCACCTACCTGCTGCTCGGTTACGCCGGCACCCTCCCGGTCTGGCGCAACCGCACCCCCTACCGCCAGCCGGTACCCGAACTCGTCGACGGGATCTTCGCCCGTGGCGAGGCGCCGCCGATGATCCTGGTCTTCGTGGACGCCTGGACCACCTACGGCGGCAGCCAGTACGTCGACTCGCCGGGGACCGGCCGGTACCACTCCTACCTCTGCGAGGAGATCGTGCCGTGGGTCGATGCCCACTACCGGTCGCTCGCCGACCGCGATCACCGGGCGCTGGCGGGGAAGTCCAGCGGCGGGTACGGCGCGGTGATCACGTCGATGCTCCGACCCGACCTGTTCGGAGCGTTCGCGACACACTCGGGCGACGCGTTGTCACAGGCCCAGTACATCCCTCATTTCCTCATGGCGGCACGCCACTTGAGGGCGTACGACGGGGACGTCTTCCGCTGGTGGGACGACTTCCGCTCGCGGGTGGCCTTCACCAGGGACGAGGACCTGCGGCTGCTCGAACTGCTCGGCGTCTCGGCCTGCTTCTCGCCCGCTGCGGACGGCACACCGCAGCTGCCCTTCGAGCCGCGCACGGGAGCGATCCGGCCGGAGATCTGGCAGCGCTGGCTGGACCGGGACCCGGTGCGGATGGCGCCCCTGCACGCCGAGGCGCTGCGATCCCAGCGGGCGATCTGGATCGACGCGGGCACCCGCGACGAATGGTTCCTCGACCTGGGTGCACAGGCGTTCCGCGACGTCCTCGCCGAGGTGGGTGTGGACGAGGAGGTCATACGCTTCGAGTTGTTCGACGGAGGACACCATGCCGTGGAATACCGGATGCCGCCCGCACTGGCGTGGCTCTCCCAGCGGATCGCGACCCCCTAGGGCGTAACGCGTAGCAGTGAGGTACTGCCCGCGTCACCTCCGGCCCGTCGAAGCCGCACACCGATCCGGCGTCGAACGGGCCGGTCGGGCCGCCATCATGACCGGATCAGCCGGCGCGACAGCACCAGCCCGGCGGCGCCGAGGAGTGTCGCGTCGTCGTCGAGCGCCGTCAGGGCGATGGCGGGTGGGCCGGCCGGGTGCGGCGGGATGCGGTCGCACAGGTGCCGCTCGATGCGCCGCCGTAGGTCCTCGCCGCCGGCCACCACGTCGCCGTGCAGGATGAACAGTCCGGGGGCGACGAGTTGGTGGAGGTTGGCAAGGCCGAGCGCCAGATTCGCCGACCACTCCTCGAGCAGGCCCTCGGCGCCGGACTGTCCCGCCGCCGCCAGTCGCGCGAGGGGGCCCGCCGTCATGGTGGCGGCACCCGGCAGTCCTCGACGGGCCGCCTCGGCGCGCAGCCAGCCGTGTCCGGCGATCGTCTCCCAGCAGCCCCGCCGGCCGCAGTGGCACAGGATGCCGCCGGCCTGAACGGTGCTGTGACCGGCCTCGCCGCCCGTACCGGACGGGCCCCGGTCGACGTCGCCCCCGATGACCAGGCCGACGCCCAGGGCCTCCCCGGTGTAGACGGAGGCGAAGCGACTGCGGCCCCGGCCCTGCCCGAACCAGCGGTCACCGAGTGCCTGGGCGCGCGGGTGCATGTCGACGCAGACCAGATCGGGGGCGAACCGCTCGGCGATGGCCGAACCGATCGGCATCCCGTCGAGTTCGGGCGCGAGTGCGATCTTGACGACCGTTCCCGTGTCGGTGTCCACCATGCCGCCGACGGCGACCCCGAAACCCATCGGCTCGGCCGCGGCGGAGTCGCGCATCTCGGCGAGCGCGTCCAACAGCACGTCAAGCGCTCGGTCCCGGCTGCCGGTCCCGGTGTCGAACGCGCGCGCAGTGCGGGCTATGACGGATCCGCCCGCGCCGACCAGTGCCGCGAAGAGGCGGCCCGGCAGCAGGTGCGCCGAGACCAGCGGCGGGGCGTCCTCGGAGAACCACAGCGGGCGCGAGGGTTTCCCTCCGCCGGGTCCGCTGGGGCGCAGCGGCTGTTCCGCGAGCAGGCGCCGGTCGATCAGGTCCTGCACGATCGCGGTGAGCGCGCTGCGGGACGCGCCGGTGAGCCGTGCCAGCTCGGCGCGGGAGAGCGGTCCGAAGTCGTACAGCGCCTGCACCAGGCGGGCGCGCGTGGGGTCGAGAGAGCGGATCGGATCGCCGCCCCCGATTGAGTTCATGTGGGAAGTGTACTTACTCGGGCAGAGGTTTCTCGTGGTGTTCCTGAATTTCCGCGGATCTCCCCAGGGGGAAGGGTTGACGTCCACCGGAGTTAGTCCACAGCATGAACATACCTGCTACCTCCCTCCGGTCACCGTTCCCGCTAGCGAGGCATCACCATGAAGAAGATCGGCATCATCGGCGCCGGCATACGCGGCCGCATGTACGCGCACTCCCTCCACGGGTTCCCCGGCGCGCAGGTCCGGGCGGTCTGCGATCTGCACGAGCGGGCGGCCCGCGCCGTGGCCGACGACTTCGGCCTCACCGCCTACGCCGACCACCGAGCGATGGTGGCGGCGGAGGAGCTTGACGCGGTGATCGTCGCCACCCCCGACTTCGCGCACCGGCAGGCCGCCGTGGACGCGGCGCGCGCCGGCCTGCACCTGCTGATCGAGAAGCCGCTCGCCACCACGCGCGAGGACGCCGCCGCCATCGCCGAAGCCGTCGAGTCCGCGGGCGTGCAGTGCATGGTCGGCTTCGAGAACCGCTGGAACCCTGCCGTCCGCAGCATCCGCGACGCCGCGGACTCCGGCACGCTCGGTACCGTCCTGACCCAGAACATCCTGCTGAGCAACACCTACTTCGTGCCGACGAAGATGATCGGGTGGGCGGCGAAGTCGTCGCCCGCCTGGTTCCTGATGAGCCACACCGTCGACGCCGCCCTGTGGGTCAACGGGCGCACCCCGGTCTCCGTCACCGCGCGCGGTTCGCGCGGCCGGCTGGCCGCCCGCGGCGTCGACACCTGGGACGTCGTGCACGCCCTGCTCACCTTCGACGACGACACCACCGCCAACCTCACCTCCACCTGGGTGCTGCCCGACTCGATGCCGTCCATCGTGGACTTCCAGTACCAGGCCGTCGGCGACACCTCGGCGGTCTTCGTCGACCTCCAGGACCAGAGCGTGCGCACCGCGGGCCCGGACGGTTTCCGCTGGCCGGGCCTGCTGGGCGGCGAGATCGACGGACGGCTCCAGGGGCCCCCGACCTGGATGGTCCAGGACTTCGTCAGCAGGCTGGACAACGGTGAGCAGGTCGGCCCCGGCCTCGCCCAGGGGGTGCTGGTGACCGACGTGGTCGTGGCGATCCACGAGTCCCTGGACAGCGGGGACACCGTCAAGATCGCGGCGGGTGCGGCATGAGCACCGAGATGCGGGAACCGAGCCGGGCCGCCGGTGCCCCGCCGGGCGCGACCGGCGGCACGCGCGACAAGCCGCTGGGCACCATGGTCGCCGTCGTCGCCGCGGCCATCGGCGCCATCTACGGATACGACTCCGGCTCCATCGGCGGGGCCCTGATCTTCCTCAAGTCCGACTACCACCTCAGCACCCTGTGGGTGTCCGTGATCACCTCGATCGTGGTCTTCGGCAGCCTGGTCGGCGCCGCCTTCGGGCCCAGGATGGCCAACTCGCTCGGACGGCACCGCACGATGCTGCTCGTGGCCGTCGGGTTCGCGGCGTTCGCGGCCCTCAGCGCGGCGCCCTGGGGCGTGTGGTGGCTGACGGCGGTACGGCTGATGCTGGGCGTCACCATCGGGCTGTCGACCGTGGTGGCCCCCGTGTTCATCTCCGAGTTCGCCGCGGACCACAACCGCGGCAAGCTCGGCACCGCCTACCAGTTCTTCACCAGCGCGGGCGTGGTGATCTCGCTCCTGGTCGCCTGGGCCCTCTCGGACAGCGAGTCCTGGGAGGCGATCCTCGGCATCTCCGCGGTTCCCGCCCTCGTCGTCGCCGTCGCGCTGCTGAGGTTCCCCGACAGCCCGCGCTGGTACGCGATGCGGGGGCGCCACGCCGAGGCGCTGGCGACGCTGCGCCGCATCGACTCCCGGGCCGACGTGCAGGCGCAGCTGAACGCCATCCGGGCCGATCTGGAGGAGGGCGAGCAGGGCCGGTTCCGGGAGATCTTCACCCGCAGGTACGCCCGCGCCACCTTCTTCGTCATCGCCTTCGGCTTCTTCGTCCAGATCACCGGCACCAACACGATCCTCTACTACAGCCCGATGATCTTCGAGAAGGCGGGCTTCGGGAAGGCGTCCGACTCCATCCTGATGTCCGCTCTGGTCCAGTTGATCGCCGTGCTCGGCGTGGCGGTGTCCATGGTGATGGTGGACCGCTGGGGCCGGAGGCCACCGCTGCTCATCGGCACGGTCGGCGTGATCGTCGGGCACGCCGTGATGACCGGGGTGTTCCTGTCCGGCCACCTCGGTGGCGCCACCGGATACCTCGCGGTGGCCGGTATCGGGCTGTTCTACGTCGGGTTCTACCTGGGCATCGGCTCGCTGATCTGGGTCTACACCGGCGAGGCCTTCCCGGCGCGGCTCCGCAGCGTGGGCGCTGCGGCACTCCTGCTCTCGGACTTCGTCGCCAACCTGATCGCCACCTTCGCGTTCCCGGTCGTGCTGGAGTCCGTCGGCGGTGCGGCCGGGTTCGGTGCGTTCGCGGTGCTGTCCGTGGTGGCGCTGGTGTTCCTGTGGAAGATGGCACCGGAGACCAAGGGCCGCTCCCTCGAGGACATCCGCGGGTATTGGGACAACGGGGGGCGCTGGGTCGCCCAGGCGGCTCGAAGCGGCCCCGGCCGATGAGGATCGGCGCGTGCCGGCGAAGGATGGGGGGCGCTCCTCCCGCCCGGAGCGCGGCAACCGTACGACCGCCGTTCCGGTGGCCAGGTCCACCGTCGTCCTGTTCGGCGGAGCGCCGTCATCCTCGCCGTCCGGCGTGATCGGTGCCGACTGCCGCTCCTTGAGCTTGTCAAGGCCAGCAGGGTCAGCACGACGACCAGGCCGGGCAGGGTCAGGAAGAAGACGAAGGGCATGCCTCCCGTGTCCGACGGCACGTCTCCGGCATCCGCGCCACCGGCACGCAGGCCGATACTGGTGGGATGACCATGCATGGTGATCAAGTGGACGTGACCACCGAAGACGTTGCGATCCTGATCCGGGAACAGTTCCCGCAGTGGAGCGGCAAGGCGATCCGGCTCCTGGAGTCGACCGGGACGGTCAACGCCATCTTCCGCATCGGCAACGACCTCTCGGCGCGTTTCCCCCTGCGGCCGGCCGATGCCGCCGAGACGTTGGTGATGCTGGAGCAGGAAGCCCGGGCGAGCGCGGAGCTGGCGCAGGTGTCCCGGTTCCGCACCCCGGAACCCGTCGCCCTGGGAGCGCCCGGAGCCGGTTACCCCATGCCGTGGTCGGTCCAGACGTGGCTGCCGGGAACGGTCGCTTCGGACGTCGACCCGAGCGGATCGGAGGCCTTCGCGCAGGACCTGGCGACCTTCATCGCCGACCTCCGGAAGGTCGGGACACGGGGGCGGCCCTTCAGGGGCGTGGGCCGCGGCGGCGTCCTCACCCGCCATGACGACTGGATGGAGAAGTGCTTCGCGGAGAGCGAGGGCCTGCTCGACGTGCCCCGCCTGCGCCGGCTGTGGAGCCGCCTTCGGGTGCTGCCGCGCACGGGGGCCGACGTGATGTGCCACGGTGACCTCATCCCCGGCAACGTCCTGGTCGCGGGCGACCGGCTCGGCGGCGTGCTCGACGCCGGCGGCTTCGGCCCGGCCGACCCCGCACTGGACCTGGTCAGTGCCTGGCACCTGCTGGATCCGGGTCCGCGGGACGTGCTGCGGCGGACACTGGGCTGCGACGACCTCGAATGGGAGCGCGGCAAGGCGTGGGCATTCGAACAGTCGATGGGCGCCGTCTGGTACTACGTCGACAGCAATCCGACGATGAGCAGGATGGGGCGCCGGACACTCGACCGCATCCTGGAGTCGGCGGAGTGACGCCGCCCCGGCGACCGTATGCCGCCGCGCGGCCGTCCTGCCGTCAACGCAGGTCGAGTTCGGCGACGACCGTCTTCCCCGGGCCGGGCACGCGATTCCGTACGCGCCAGCGGGCGCCGAGTGCGGCCACCAAGGCCAGGCCGCGCCCGGCATCGGCGAGCGGCGACGGGGCCGCGGCTTCCCCCGGGCTCGGCGGGCGGCACTCCGTACGGGTGTCGGACACCTCGATGCGCAGGACGCGCCCGGCGGCGCCCGGACCGAGCGGATCCCGGTGCCGCAGCGCGAGCCGCACCTCGAAGTCACGCCCCGGCACCCGCCCGTGCGTGACCGCGTTCGCGGCCAGCTCCCCGACGACCAGCGCCGCGGTGTCCGACCCGACGGTGCCGTGGGGCACGCCCCAGCGCTCCAGTTGGTGCACGACCAGGTGCCGGGCCAGCCGGGCGCCCAGGGGCGTCGAGCTGAAGCGTTGGGCGAACGCGTGTGCAGGTTCGGTGGGGTGTGGGGTGGTTTGGTTCATGCCCGCCAATGTGACGGTGGTGATCGGCGCAGCGCCAGCGTGACGGGTCGTACACGGGCCGTGTACGCAAGGGCGGGTGCGGGCTGCCGTGACTCTGTGCGGACGGTGCGGGTTGACGGTGTGACCGGTTGTCAGGGGGGTGGAAGCACCCCTCGTTGCATCGAAAAGGGGGCAGGACCATGGACGTTGAGCCCATGGAGCCAGAACCGGAGTCGGAAACGGAGCCGAAGCCGGGGCCGCAACCTTCGGACAGCCTGAGCATGTTCGGGGCGGTCGTGAAGGGGTTACGGGAGCACGCGGGGCTCAGCCGTGAGGAGTTCGGCCGCCTGGTGGGGTTCTCGAAGCACACCGTCGCTTCGATCGAGCAGGGCCGGAGGGTGCCAGACTGGGACTTCGTCATGGCGGCCGATGCCGCACTCGGTTACACGGACGTGCTCCACGAGGCGTTCAAGAAGGTGTGCGAGCCGCCGTGCGGACTTGCTGCGTGGTTCAACCGATGGGCCTGGTACGAACGGCGAGCGGTGAGCCTCTACACATACGAGTGCCGCCTAATTCCCGGCCTCTTGCAGACGGACGCTTACGCCACGTGCGTGTTCACCGACCAGATGCCGCCGCTGAACGACGACCAGGTCGCCACCCGGCTCTCGGCACGGAAAAAGCGGCAGAGCCTTCTGTACGAACGGCCCAACACCGCGTACCACTTCCTCCTCGAAGAGAACCTGTTCCTCCGGCGGACCGGCGGAAAGCAGGTCACGAGGGAACTCGTCGAGCACGTCCTCGCGCTCACGGAGGTGCGGAACATCGAGGTCCAGATCATGCCGCTGGTCCAGGAGCGCCACGCAGGGCTGGGCGGTCCCCTGCAACTGCTGGAGACCTCGGGCAAGACGTGGCTTGCGTACTGCGAGGGGCAGGAGGGCGGACAATTCATCCACGACCCGAATATCGTGAGCGTGCTGCACCAGCGCTACGCACGGATGCGCTCGCAAGCGCTCACCCCTCCGGACTCGATCGCTCTGCTGGAGCGGCTGAAAGGAGCTCTATGAGCACCCCCGAACTGCACTGGTTCAAGAGCACATACAGCAGCGGCAGTGGCGACGACTGCGTGGAAGTCGCGCTGACCTGGTACAAGTCCAGTTACAGCAGCAGTGGCGACGGTGACTGCGTAGAAGTCGCCCTCGACTGGCGCAAGTCGTCGTACAGCAGCAGCGGCTCCGGCGACTGCGTCGAAATAGCCACCTGCCCCACCACCGTCCACCTCCGCGACTCCAAGGACCCCGAGGGCCCGCAGCTCACGCTTGCGCCCACCGCGTGGGCGGACTTCGTGGCGTACGCGGCGGCGGCCCGGGGCTGACCGAAGGCAACGTCACCCACTTCCGGGCGCCCGCGCACACCCTGGCGGGCGCCCGGAGTCATGCCGAGGGCGGGGGTGGTGGCGGGCTGGGCCAGGTGCGGAACTCTGGGCGGCTCAGGCTGAATTTCAGGAAGGGCAGCAGGTCTGCGTCCGCAAGGTCACGCTCGCTGGTGCGAAACCTGCTCTTCTGGAGCAGCCGCACCTGTGGGCCATAGCGGACGTAGAACGTGTTCACATCGAGTTTCTGACTCCACGCCTCGGCGAGCTGCTGGACAGTGTGTTCGCCGACCATGGCGAGTTTGAGGCATATGTGAGGCGGCAGTTGGGCGAGGAAATTAGTATGTGCTGGAGTGGCTCCGACGCTGCGCAGTGACATGATCCAAAGGTCGCGAGTTTCGTGCAGCAGGTCGCCGTACCCTTCGAGTGTGTCGTCATGGATCAACATGGCGATCTCGCGGAAGAATAATTCCCCCCAGGTTGGCGTGTGATACCGATACGGGGGCTGCGTTACGTTGATCTTCTTGACAAAATCCCTCACGCGTTCCCGTCCGAAGAATTCATCGCTCGTCGCGGCGAAGTCGTGCAGCGAAATTCTCGGGGCGACCAGGTACTTCTGGTCTTCGCTCGCCGCGTACAAGGCCAGCGGTGCCGTGATGCGTGGGTCGAGTCGAACGCCGGGGGGTACGTTGAATCCTTCGTTCCGTGCCAGCCACCATGCGATCAGCGCCACGAGGGAGATCAGGGCACTGTCCTTCCCGGCAGCGAAAGGCTGCCACACCCACCGGAAATCACTCGGCCTTCTGATGTGCCAGTTGCGCCTGGCCAACGGCGGGTCAGACGGGGCGTCATCGTCGAGCACTGTCGCCAGAGTGCCGGCGTCTAGGGTCCGTTCGATCTCGGTATCCCGTAGCAGGTCGGCAAGGTAGAAGGCACACGTTCGGGATGCATCGATGTCCGGGTTCCGATGGAACGACCGGGGCAGGAATTCAGCCAGTACCCGAGCAGCCTTCGGAGTGCGAATCAACCACAGTGCCCGAAACGGCAGCGTGGCCCGGTATCCCTGATACTGATCGAGAGGGAAAGCACGCAGTGCCGGCACCGCCAGGTTCCCCATCGACGCCAACGCCTCGACCGCCGCCTCGCCGATGCCCGGTAGCACCAGCAGCGTCGTCAGTGTCGTGGCGGCTCGCGGCATGTGAGTAGCCGCCAGGGCGAAGGCCGCTGCCCGTTGACGCGTGGGATGATCGACGGGACTGCGCGCCGCGCTCTCCAGCAACCGCAACACCCTCGGCCCCGGCTCCCGCCGATCCGCGGCGACCACCCCGAACGCCGTGGTCACCTGGCGGAACGAGCCGTCGCCCAAGTCCTCGTTGAGCAGCCGCATGGCAGCCTCGATCACGCGCTCCGAGAGCTCACGCTCCACCTGGTGCGCATCCGCCAGACACTGGAACGCCAGCAGCGGGTCCTGACGGAAGACCTCCCGAACGACCTCCGTGCAGTCCCGCACCTCCACCCCGCACCACAGCCGCACCGTCTCCCGCCAGGCCGCCGGATCACGGGCGTACCGTCCCAGGAGCGCTGCCGGATCGCCGGCGAGCGCCCTGGCCGTGAGGTACTCCTGCAAGGTCAGGTGGGCGAACTGGTACCGCACGCCGCCGTCGATGCGCAGCAGCAGGCCCGTGCGCTCGACGATCTCCGTCAGCACCTCCAGGGCCTTCTCCGACGTCGCCTCCCGCCGCTGGTCCACCAAGGCCGCCTCGATGTGCCGGAGCACCTCCTTCTCCTCCAGGGCCAGCCGGTCGTGCGCGCTCGACGGGACGTCCTGCGCCGCGAGCGCGATCCGCTGGAGCGCGGCGAGTTTCACCGGACGCGGATGGCGGGTGCGGCGGCGGTCGTCGAGGAGGGCGCCGACGACCTCCTTGTAGAAGTCGGCGCGGGTGTGCGGAAGTTGCTCGTTGGTGCCCGCGTACACGGTGCTGTGCAGGTAGGCCACCATGGTCAGCAGCAACGGGTTGGTGACCAGTGCCATCAGCTGCGGGGTGTCGCGCAGCACGCCGAGGAGCTGGTCGGCGGTGTCCGGCTCCAGGTCGTCCGGCCACGGGTAGCCGCGCAGGAAGCGGCCGATCTGGGTGTCGTCGAACGGCTCGACGTGCAGCGGCGCGCCGAAGTCCTCGTTGAACTCGCCTTCGTAGACCGCGACCCGACAGGTGATGACGGCCCGGCACGAGCGGTGTTCGCCCAGGAACGTACGCAACATCTGGACGATGTCCGCACGGTGGGCCGTGGTGACCTCGTCCAGGCCGTCGAAGTAGAGCGCGGCCCCGCCACCGTCGAGCACCCGGTCCAGCCACCGCCCCGCGTTACGGAAACCGAGGCCGGCGAGGTGGCTGACGATCTGCTCGCGCAGGCCCACGCCCGGGTCGAGCCGGCCAAGCGGCAGCAGCACGGGGATCCCCGTGAGGTCGCGCACGTCGGCGCGCGGCGGGCGGCGACGGCCGTACCATGTGCGGCGAGCCGGGGCGTCCGGGCGATGGCGGGCGAGGACCCAGGTCAGCACGGTGTGCCGCAGCAGCATCGTCTTGCCGGCACCGGGGGCACCGAGCACGACCGTGCGGTCCTTGTCGGCCAGCGACGCGGACGCCGTGCGCCCTCCCGCACTGCCCGAAGGACGCGGGAGGCCCGGCACGCCCGTCGCCAGGCCCAGCCTGACGTACACCTGCCGCATGTCCATCGGCTCGGACGACGAACCAGGCTGGAAGGAGACGTGGAACTGCCGGTGTTCGTCGTACAGCCGGTGCACGTAGGCACGGACCGCCCTGCGGGTGAAGAGGTCGCGGCCCACCAACCAGTCGAAGAGATGGCGCCCGACGAAGTCGAGGAGCTTCTTGAACGACTCCTTGAACTTGGCCCCCAGCGCCGCCAACACGACGCCGACAGCGACCAGTAGCGCATCCTGCGCATGTGCCCACACATGTCCCCCTGTGCCCCCGGTGCCCTGCTCTTGTGCAGGGCCAGCAGCATACGAAGCCGCGCGCACGGCCTGCACGCGTGGGTTGATTACCCCTCTGACGTGCGGATGTGATCAATTTTTTTGGATGTGTGAAGGGGTTGCGAGGGCTTCTTTACGCTACGGTTCCGACTCGTCGCCAGGGCGGCGTCCCCGCACTTCCCCCTTTCCCCACCAGGCGGTGACGCCCCTGCCCGGGTGCAGCACCACACTCTTCGACCCCTGTGAAACGGAGTTTTCATGAGTGAGCGGTTTGCACGGGTTCCTGGATCCGGCGCACTCTCCCCGACCCGACGCCAGACGCTGCTGCTCGGTGGCGCGGCCGCGGCAGCAGCCGTGGTGGGCGGGACCGGGCTCGCGTCCGGCGCCGGCACCGCCCGCGCCGCCGAGCCGCGGGCCGTCGCACGGCCGCTGGTCGGGGCCACGGGCATCACGGAGTCCGACTTCTCGGCCATCTCCTCGCAACTCGGCGCCACCGAGCTGCACTACACCTTCCAGCCCTCGTTCAAGGGCACCTGGTCACAGTGGCTGGGCGCGGCGTGCACGGCCGCGAGCCCGGCCCACCTCCCGCTGGCCTCCACCAAGTGGTCCAGTCCGACGCAGGCCGACTTCACCACGCTCATCAACTCCGTGCCCAAGGACGGCAAGATCCGGCGCATCTGTCCCTGGCAGGAGCCCGAGGACAACATGGACGGCGCGACGTTCACGAACGTGGTCAGGCTGCTGCGCAACGCGGTGGGCTCCCGCACCGACGTCCTGGTGTCCCTGGACCTGATGACGTACAGCCTCAATGCCGCCAGCGGCAGGGACGTCACGACGTGGATGACCACCGACGCGGACGTCATCGGCTGGTCGGTGTGGCCGAAGGGCGACTCCTACGCGAGCGAGGAGACGTACGTCCAGAAGGCGGCGAAGCTCTGCGACGACTACGGCAGGTCCTTCGCGATCTCCTCGTTCATCCTGGACGGCAGCGAGGACGACGCGGGCGCCGCGGGCTTCGTCCAGTGGATGACGGACTTCGTGGCGGACCGGCACGCGGCCGGCAAGCCGACGGACCACGTGGTCGCCTACACGCCCGACACCACCGCCCCGTGGCTCACCCTCGCCAAGACCAAGGCGGCCGCCAAGACGATGTTCGCCACCCTGCGCGGACTCTCCTGAGCCGTGCGCGCCCCCGGCCGCCCCACGGTGCTCCGCCCGGAACACCGTGGAGCAAGCTCAGCGGGCGACGGCGGAGGCGGAGAGGAGCGTCGCGGCGGCGAGGCCGCCCCAGAGGACAGCCGGGCCGTGCGGTGCGAGAGCGGTGATGACCGCGGGGGAGGCGGCGAGACCGAAGCCCGTGGAGAGCTGGAAACGGGCGAGGGCGCGCCCCAGGACATGTGCCGGGACGAGGGCCGTGACGAGCGCGGTGGCGCTGCCCGCGTAGACGACCTCGCCGAGGGTGCAGACCACGGACACCGCGGCGACGGCCGGGGCACCCCAGCCGTGCCCGAGGGAGGTGGCTGCGAGGAAGCCGAGGTAGGACGCGGTGAGCACCACACCGGCGACGGCCAGCACGGACCGGCGGGGGAAGCGGGACAGCAGGACGGTGACCGGCACCTGAAGGGTGACCACCAGCACCGTGTTGGCCACGTAGACGGCCCCGGACCACACCGAGGAGGCGTGCAGCTGCGTCACCAGGACCAGGGGGAGGGCGATTTCGGGGACGTTGAGGCAGAAGACGTAGATCACGTTGGCGGCCAGCAGCGCGCGCATCCGGGGTGCGGGCCCGTCGGCGCCGTCCCGGGCGTCCGTGGCCGCGGCGACGGCCGGGTGCGCGTGCACCCGGACGGACCAGGCCAAGGCCGCCGCGGTGAGGTAGGCGAGCCCGGTGACGGCTGCCAGCGCCTGCAATGCGGTGGTGCCGCCCGCCAGGCATGCGGTGGCGAGGAGCGCACCGGCGCCCAGGCCGGCGTTGCGCAGGGCGCGGCCCCCTGCGAGGGCGGCGTCGCGTTCCCGGCCGTGGGCGACCGTGGCCACGAGGGCGGCGTGGGCGGCCGGCCATGCCTGGTTGCCGATGCCGAGGAAGAGCGCCGCCGCCGCGAACAGCCAGACGTTCCCCGTCGGGGTGGCCAGCAGCAGTGCCACGCCCAGCACCCGCACCAGCATCGACGCCGCCACGGCGGTGCTGCGTGCGCCCCGGTCCAGCCAACTGCCCAGCGCGGGCATGCACGCAAGACCCGCGACGACGCCGGCCGTCATGGCGGTGCCGGTGACCGGCGCGGACAGCCTGAGCACCGTCATCCCGTAGAGCAGCAGAAAGGGCCTCAGCAGGCCGGTGCCGAGCGCGTCCACGGCCAGGGCGACGGCGTAGCGGGGGCCTCCGGAGGCACGGAGGACGGCGCGGGGACGGATCCTGGTGGTGGTTGCCATGGCGCCCACGGTCGGGTCGGCCGCCGGATACGGCACGTCGGTTGACGGACATCGTCAACCGACACCGTCGCCCGCTGTCCGACCAGCGATGATGGGGGGATGACGCTGCGCATCGACATCACCGGGCTACCGGCCGAGCGGCTGCGTTTCGCCGCCTCCCCGCTGGCCGAACTGACCGCGATGTTGCACGTCCTGGCCGAACCCGGGCATCACCCGCGGCTGGCCGGCTGGGCCGGGGACGTCTGGGCACGGCTGCCTCCGGAGCTGGCCGAGCGGCTCAGGGAGGCGGAGTTCCTCTGGCGTTCCTCACGAGCCGACTTCCTGGTCCCCGCCCGGCCTCGGCAGACCCTCGCCGAGGAGTTGGACGAGGTGGACCGGATCGACGACGAGACCTATGTGACCGCCGCCCTCACCACCACGTGCGGCAGCAATCGGGTCCTCTTCGGTGCGCCGTCGCCGCTCGCCGACCGGGCCGCGCGCGAGCGGGCCCTGGAACTGGCCCAGGCCCGTGGTGCGCTCCAGGAGGCATTCGCGGAGCGGCTGCTCGCGGACCCGGCCGCGGTGCGGGCCCGGGTGCGCGGGACCATCGAACAGTGCGCCGAGGCGTTCTTCGACGCCGCCTGGACAGGCGTCGCCGTGCAACTGGCCACCGACCTGCGTCTGAAGAACGACCTGCTGAAGCGTCAGGGCATCGGGGCGGCACTCGCCTCGGTCTCCGGCGCTCTCAGCCTGGCACCGGACGGCAACCGCATCCTCGTGGACAAGCTCCAGGACAACGCGACCGCCGCCCACGGCATCGGGGTCACCTTCATCCCCACTACCTTCGGCCGCCCGCACCTGGTGGTGATCCACGCACGTGGCTGGCAGCCGGTGGTGCAGTACCCCGTGGCCGAGCCGGGCCCGTCGGAGCCGGCGTCGCTGGACACGGTCACCCGCCGGCTGGAGGCACTCGCACATCCGGTACGACTGCGCCTGCTGCGCACCCTGGCCCGCGGCCCGCACACCACCGGCGAGCTGGCCCACGCCTGGGACCTCTCCTCCCCGGAGGTCTCCCGCCACCTCGCCGTCCTGCGCCGCGCCGGCCTGCTCACCACCCGGCGGCAGGGGCGCTACGTCCACTACACCCTCAACCTGCCCGAGATGACGACACTGGGCACCGACCTGCTGGCGGCCGTCCTGCGCTGAGCGGTTGCGGTGCGCCGGAACGCGGGCGACTGCCGCCTGCGCACCACCGTCCGACTCGGCAGGTCACCGGGCAGGGCGTGCGCGTGCCCGGGTGGCACCGTGGCAACCTACGGGGGGCCGCTCGGCCAGGCCGCGGCCAGCCGCCGGCGCTGCCACCCCAGGCCGGACCGTCGCCTACCAGGAGGCCGTCGGCCCCGCCGCCGGCGCCGCGCCGGGCGAACCGTGCGGGCGCGCGGCACGCGCGGAGCTCTTCGAGGGCCACGCACGCTCCGGCGACGTCCGCGCCCACAAGTACGCGGGCGCACCCCTGCCCTGGGCACCGGCGAGCCGGTGAACCGGGTGCGCTGCCGTCCGACCGGTCGGCGGGCCGGGCGGCAGCGCGGCACGACGCCACGCCGGTGCCGGCGGCGACGGGCCCCGGCCCGTGTGCCGGGGGACTGCCGTCACCCCGGCACACGGCCCCGGATCAGTTGGTGAACACGCTCGGGCTGCCGGCCGCCGTGGTGTCCTTGACCGGCCCGTAGGTCGCCGTGAAGTAGCCGGAGCCCGGGCAGAGCGACGACCCGGACGACTTGGTGAACTCCTGGTTGCTGAACGCGATCGAGCTGTCCGTGTTGGATGCCGTGCCGGTCAGGCTGTCCGCGGTGTAGCCGCAGGTGACGTTCCCGAGCAGGCTGCCGAGCACGACGGTCGTGGTGAGCGGCCCCTGGACGGTGACGGTGCCCGACGACGTCACGGACGTGGCGTACGGCAGCCCGCCCGCGGTGATGCTCTTCACGCTGGTGGTGCCGACGATGTTGGTGCTGCAACTGCCGCCGATGGAGAACGCGCTGAGACTCTCGGTCGCGGTGCCGGGCGCGGCCGGGTTGGTCGCCACGGACGCCGAGAAGGACGAGGCGTCGCAGGTGATGCCGGTACTGCCGCCCGACGTGGTGCGGATCGCCACGCTGCTGCTGGCGGCGGACAGCACGTCCCCGACCGCCACGGAACTGCCGCCCGCACTGCCGTAGGTGAGCACGGTGCTCGCGGCGGCGGCCTGCCCGGTGGCGGACACGGCGGTGGCGGTGAGCAGCGTCCCCGCGAGGGCGGCGGAGGCGACGAGGAGAGAGTGCCTGATGGTCATGCGAGTCCCTTTCGCAGTCGAGTGACGGACCGGTGCGTGACGCGGCGCTGCCTGGCGGTTGCACGGCAGAACGGTGGCTGCGCAGCGGCGAACCGAGGTGAGCGTGCTGCGCGGCCGGCTGGCCGGGAACGTACGCGGTACGGCGCTGGGGGAGCGGTCAGTGGCACGTCGGAAGGCACCGGGCGAGACGATGGTGCGTGCAGCCGTGCAAGGTCTTACCGGGCGCGCGCCGCTGGGAGACCCGCGGCCGACGGGCCGCGGCGCGAGCTTGGAACAGTAGGAAACCTGAGGGGGTTGTAATCCCGCGGGTGCACCGCGTCAAGGGTGGGCGGAGGAAGTTCGGCCATGGAAGTTACCCACGGTACCGAGAGGTCAGCCACGTCCGGGCAGCTGCCGGGCGCGCGCACGGGACGGGAGGCCGAGCGGTCCATCCGGCGCGGCCCGCGACGTGTGCCGGCCGAGTTCGTCGCGGCCAACCAGCGCGACCGGCTGCTCGACGGCGTCGCCCGCACCGTCGCGGAACGCGGCTACGCCGGGGCGCGGATCAGCGACATCTGCCGGGCCGCCGGGGTCACCCGGCCGGTGTTCTACGAACTCTTCGCCGGGAAGGAGCACGCCGTCCTCAGCGCCTACCGGGCCGGGACCGCGCTCGTGGTGGCCCGGATGGCAGAGGCGTACGAGACGGCGGGCGGCGGCGCCGACTGGCCGGCAGCGGTCCGGGCGGGCCTGCGCACGCTGCTCGACCTGTTGGCCGAAACACCCCCGTTCGCCGCGATGCTCGTCGAGATCGAAGCGGTGGGGCCGGCCGGCCGCCGGGCCCGCGCGCGGCTACTCGCCGAGTTCCGCCGCTTCTTCGCCGACGCCCCGCCGGGCCCCGTCGGCATACCCGGCGCCGAACTCACCGATGCGCTCATCGGCGGGGTGCACGCCGCGCTGTACCGCTGGATCGACGAGGACCACGTGAGCGAACTCCCGGGGCTGCTGGACACCCTGGTCTTCCTGGTCGTCGCCCCGTTCGGCACCGCGTCCCGGCCTCCGCGGCCTTCGCCCACCTCGGCACCTCCGCACGGCTGACCAGATGGCGAGTGACCCGCCAGTGGCTTTCGATCCGACGGTCACGCTCCCGCGTCCTGCCGGGCTTCGGCGAGGGTGCGGTACGGCGTGGGCAGGCTGGGGTGCTTGCCCTGGTGCCGTTCATGGTCCGCATCACTCGGGAGAGCCGGCAGGTGCCGAAGGGCCAGGCCCGGACCTGGAATGATCGGTTCATGCGCGCGGCCCGGCTCCTCTCCCTCGTCCTCCTGTTGCAGAACCGGGGCCGGCTGACGGCAGGTGAGCTCGCCGAAGAGCTGGGTGTCTCGGTCCGGACCGTCTACCGGGACATCGACGCGCTGAGCGGCGCGGGTATTCCGGTGTACGGGGACGCCGGGCACCACGGCGGTTACGAGCTGCTCGGCGGCTACCGGACCCGGCTCACCGGACTGCACGCCGACGAGGCCGAGTCGCTGTTCCTGGCCGGGCTGCCCGGTGCGGCGGACGACCTGGGACTGGGCGAGGTGCTGGCGGCGGCACAGCTGAAACTGACTGCGGCGCTGCCGGCTCCACTGCGGGACCGGGCTGGCCGGGTCCGGGAGCGGTTTCACCTCGACGCGCTCGGATGGTACCGGGAACAGGACTCGCCGCCCGCGCTCGTGGTTCTCGCCGATGCCGTGTGGAACCAGCGGCGGATCCAGGTGCGCTACCGCCGCTGGGCCGAGCCGCAGGAAGTCGAGCGCGCACTCGACCCCTACGGCCTGGTCCTCAAGGCGGGCGTCTGGTACCTCGTCGCAGCGGTGGACGGCGCGGTGCGGACCTACCGGGTGTCGTCGATCCTCCGTCTGGATGTCGGGGACGACGTCTTCGAACGCCCCCACGGCTTCGACCTGGCCGCCCACTGGCAGGACTACCTCACCGCCTACGACGCCCGCAGACTGCGGCTTCAGGCCTCCGTCCGGATCGCTCCCGCGCTGCTGTCCGCGCTGCCGGACCGCCTGGACGCGGCATCGGTCCGAGCCGTCGAAGCCTCGGCGGGGCCGCCGGAAGCAGACGGCTGGGTGACGGCGACGATGCCGCTGGAGTCGGTCGAGCTGGCGGTGCCGACGCTGCTGTCACTGGGGCCGGACATCGAGGTGCTGGCTCCCGAGGAGCTGCGCCGCGAGATCGCAAAGACCGCGGCGGCCGTGCGCGACCGGTACCGGCCGGCGGATACGTCCGGCCGCGCGGGGGCCGGCGATCTCAGCAGCAGTCCGGCGGACAGGGTGGCCGGCAACGCAAGGGCGGCGAGGACCCCGAAGCCGTAGCGCGTGTCACTGTGGTCGGTGACCGTCGCGACCAGGAACATCACCCCGACCGTGGCCGCAAGCCCGCCACCGTTCGCCAGCCCGAAGGCCCTGCCCACCGAGGCATCGTCGGTCGAGGCCATCAGCATGGTCCGGGAAGCGATCCTGGCTTGCCCGAAGAACAGCGCGCCCAGCGGCACCCCGACGAGATAGCCGGCGATCCCGAACTGGCTCTGCAGTACCAGGCCGACGTTGCAGAGCAGGAATCCCACGACGGCGATGCGAAGGTCCGGACTGCGTCTGCTGACGATCCGGTAGGCACCGGTGGCCGCCAGGAAACCGAGGCATCCGAGGGCGTCCACGGTACCGAACGTCGCTGCTCCCAGGTGGAGTTCGCCGATGACGGCGGTGGGCAGCAGGGCGTTGAAGACCGTGACGACCACGCTCCCCTGGGCGTACAGGAGGATGAAGCGGCGCATCCGCAGCGGCCCGCTCGGAGCCGCCGGCGCCGGCGGCGAGCCGGCTGCGGTGGCCGTCGTCGCCCTGGCCGGTTGACGCCCCACCGCGGCGACGCAGAGCGCCGAGACGGCGAAGGTCCCGGCGTTGAACACCAGCAGCGGCACGGCACCGAACGCCTGGACGGACAGCCCGCCGATCGTCGCCGACAGCAGCATCCCCGCCTGGGTCCCCATCTCGTAGCGGGCGTTGAACCGCCGCAGCCGGTCCGCCGGGACCCGTTCCTTGATCAGCGCGGAACTCGCCGGAAAGAACAGGGCGCCGACCACGGCGAGCGCCAGATTGGTGCCGTAGATCCCGGGTTCCGGAGAGCCGCCGCAGGCCAGCCACAGTGGCAGCCCGAGGGCCAGCGCCGCACTGGTGGCATCGCAGCCGATCCACAGGGCCCGCCGGTCGAAGCGGTCGGCCAGCCGTCCGAAGAGGGGCGACAACAACGCCGGCGGCCCGGCGACCGCGATGAAGAGCCAGCCGACGGCCATCATGGTCTGCTGCTCCCTGATCACGAGCAGCGCACCGACGATGAGCTGGACATTGTTGCCGAGCGCGGTGGCGAAAGCAGCGGGCACAAGCAGCCGCTCTGCCCGGCGGGAGTGGGGGCTGAAGATCATGGCCCCACTATCCGGAGGTTCGCTGACATCTTCTGTCAGTCAAGTTCCCGGTTCGTTGTCGGTGATGACGCCGCTGTTGCCGAAGCCGACGGCGGCGGGCACCCACGCCACTCGCAGTTGCCCGGCTCGCCGCTGTCCCGGCACCGACGGGGCCCGCAGGCTCCAGGCGCCGGGGCGGGGGAGGATCGCCCTCCGCCCGAGCGCCCGGCAGTTGGGCCGTGCTCGAATGCAGCAAGGTCCGCGGCAAGTCGGGGCTGCTGGGACTGCTGGGGCTGCTGGGGCTGCTGGGGCTGCTGGGAAGGTCGGCGCCGCGCTCGGCTGCCCCGGACGGCTCGGTCCGCTCCCGTCCGCCCGGTGGTCTTCCCGGCGGCCGGCGGGGAGAAGACGCCACAGGACCAGGTTGCCGAGACGAAGGCGACGACTGCCGAGTTCGCCCGCAGCAAAGGGGAGGTGTTCCAACCACTACCGCAGCGGACTCATGAAGTTGCCCAGCGTGCTCGACGTCCGCTCCTCCGACGACCGGCGCAAGGCCGTCACGGAAAAGGTCAAGCAGGTATTCGGCCTGGTCTGGCGGGGCCCTCCCGGGAGTGGCCCGTTACGGTAACGGTAGTGCGTCCAGGGGGGATGGGCCGGAGGCCCGACACGAAGAGGTCGCTCTCGCGCTCGTCAAGAGGAGAGTTGTCAGGGCACGGGCGCTGAGGAGCCACTCGGAGGTCACGGGCGCTTGCGTGCCGAGATCGTGGCGGTGGATGGCGGTGTCGCACGCCTGCACGCATCTGGCCGAGAGTGGCGGGTTACAGCGATGTGTCCTCGGGTAAAGTCCGGGTAATCATGGGAGCGCTCCCAAGGATGTGTTCCCCGTGCAATCACCCCCACTCCCTCACTGAAGACGGAGACCGCACACGATGTCCCCACATGCCCTCTCCCGCCGCTGGACGATGCGAGTGATCGGGCCGGTGCTGGCCGCGGTCCTCGGCCTGACCGCCCTGTTCCTCAGCCCGTGGAACGGCTCCGCCAGCGCCCACGGCACCATCGTGGAACCGGCTTCCCGCAGTTACGACTGCTGGCAGCGCTGGGGCAGCGACTTCCAGAACCCGGCCATGGAGCAGGAAGACCCCATGTGCTGGCAGGCCTGGCAGGCCAACCCGAACACCATGTGGAACTGGATGAGCCTCTTCCGGGAGAACATGGCCGGCAACTTCCAGGCCTACATCCCGGACGGCAGCCTGTGCAGCGACGGTGACGCCCAGAGCGGCCTGGCCAGCTCCCTCGACACGGTCGGCAAGTGGCACACGACCAACGTCAGCAGCAACATCACCATGCACCTGCACGACCAGGCCAGCCACGGCGCCGACTACTTCAAGGTGTACGTCAGCAAGCAGGGCTACAACCCCGAGACCCAGCCCCTGGGCTGGGGCAACCTCGATCTGATCACGACGACCGGCAAGTTCGCCCCGGCGACCGACTACACCTTCAACATCAACGCCTCGGGCTACACCGGCCACCACGTCATCTACACGATCTGGCAGGCCTCGCACCTCGACCAGACCTACCTGATCTGCAGCGACGTCAACTTCGGCTGAGCCGGCCGGCTGAGCCGACGGACCAGTGATGCCGACCCACCCACCGGGCCCGAACAGGGCCCGGTGGACTTCTTTCCGGCGGCCGAACGGCTGATGCGGCACCCGGATCAGGGCCGCCGCACCTCGAAGTGGAAGCAGCCGTACTCCACCGCCCGTACGTGCACCAGCGCCACCTCCGGCAGCGCGAACGCCTCCGCCAGGGCCGTGTCGAAGCCGCCGTCGGCATCGTCCGGGATCTCGAAGAGCCGACCGCCGACGATATGCCCGCGCGCGTCGTAGCGGCGCAGCGTGCGCAGCGCACCGGCCCGGGCGAACGGATAGCCTTCGCC
Source organism: Streptomyces odontomachi (assembly GCF_024435355.1). Classification (GTDB taxonomy): domain Bacteria; phylum Actinomycetota; class Actinomycetes; order Streptomycetales; family Streptomycetaceae; genus Streptomyces; species Streptomyces odontomachi. Next base: position 112,297 of record NZ_JAMJWG010000020.1, on the reverse strand, counting down.
GCCCCGTGGCCCGGGGCACTCCCCGGCGTGCACGAACACGGGGCCGGCCTCGTCGTACGCCCCCGGGTCCGCCCCGGTCCCGGCAGCCCAGCGGCGCAGCGGCGCGTATGAGACCAGCGCGATGCGCTCGCCGGGCTCGACGGGCCGCAGGCAGCAGCGCAGCGGGGAGCCGACGCTGTCGTTGGGGTCGCTGTCGTCGCCGGCGGTGTAGGGGCGAAGGGGGCGCCCGGCGTCGTCGACGTCACGGAGTTCCTTGAGGGTTCCGGCCGGGATCGGGAGAGCTTGGTAGTTCGTCATGGCTCCAGGCTCGACGCCGTCTCCCCGCCGTGCCGGCGGGTTTCCGACGCGAGGTTCGACGCGTGGCCGCTCGTTCCTGGGAGGCGAGCCGCGGGGGGCCTCGCCGTGTGACGCGGGTAGCGGGGGAGCGGCAAATGTGACCTGGGTCACTTTGTGATGTCCTTGGCGCGAGGGCCGCTCCTGTGTCACGATTTCCGCACGCCTCCCCTGCCCGAAAACGGCTCGCAAGTACGTAATCGACCGCCTTGTGCGCTCTCTTGGGGGCGGCGGGACGCTTGTGATCCACAGCAGCCGGCTGCGTTGCCCCCAGCAACTTCCCTGCCCTCCCGGCCCGTTGAAGTCCCTGTGGGGGACCGGGGACTCCCCGGGGGTTTCCGGGCCGTTGAGGTCCCTCCACTTGAAGTGCGGGCGCAGCTCGCCGTCGACGTCTCTCCTCGGACCGGCTGCCGATGTGACCGGCCGGCCGTCACCGGAGCCCTCTGACAACGCCCGGGCAGTCGACGTGCCTGCACGGCGGGGTGCCGCGTCTCGACGAGAGAGCCCGTCAGGGCGTGCGGCGGGCGAACGCAGAGGTGTCCGCCCCATCGATGCGCGGGCACGCCAGGCCACCGTGAAGAACTCGTCACCCACCACACCCAGGACGGCGGGCGAAACGGCCACCAGGACAACGCCCCAGCGCCCCTTGCCGTCGAGACTCTGAGGAAGTGGATCCCAGATATGCCGAGGCTATGCAAGCCGGCGATGAACGCGCCCGAACACGTCATCACCGTGGAAGAGACCCTGGAGTTCGCCGCGCGGGCCCATGCGGGCAAGCCGCAACTGGCACTGGCGCTCCGCCTGATCCAGAACACCGGTGTCAACAAGCGGCATATCGTCCAGCCCATCGAGAAGACGCTCCGGCACCCTGGCTTCGAGGAGCGCAACCGCATCTACGAGGCCGAGTCCAAGAAGCGCACCCCCCAGGTCGTCGAGCAGGCCCTGGCCAACGCGGAACTGAAGGCCCGTGACATCGACGCGATCATCTACGTCTCGTGCACCGGGTTCCTCATGCCGTCGCTGACGGCATGGCTGATCAACACGTTGGGCTTCAGACCGGACACCCGGCAGATCCCGATAGCCCAGCTCGGCTGCGCGGCGGGCGGAGCGGCGATCAACCGCGCGCACGACTTCTGCCTGGCCCACCCCGGCAGCAACGTCCTGATCGTCTCCTGCGAACTGTGCTCGCTCTGCTACCAGCCCGACGCGGACGACATCGGCTCGCTGCTCTCGGACGGCCTGTTCGGAGACGCCGTCGCCGCCGCCGTGGTACGCGGCTCGGGAGGCATCGGCATCGACCTGGAGCGCAACGCCTCCTACCTCATCCCGGGCACCGAGGACTGGATCTCCTACGCCGTCAAGGACACCGGCTTCCACTTCCAGCTGGACCGCCGCGTGCCCGGCACGATGGAACCGCTCGCCCCGGTCCTGCGCGAACTGGCCAAGGACCACAGCTGGGACGTCGGCAAGCTCGACTTCTACCTCATCCACGCCGGTGGCCCGCGCATCCTCGACGACCTCGCGAAGTTCCTCGAAGTCGACCGCGAGGTGTTCCGGCACAGCTGGTCGACCCTGCGCGAGTACGGCAACATCGCCAGCGCCGTCGTACTCGAAGCCGCCCGCCGGCTGTTCGACGAGGGCGCCCTGGCGTCCGGTGCGACCGGTCTGATCGCGGGCTTCGGTCCCGGCATCACCGCCGAGATGGCGCTCGGCACCTGGGCGGTCGACGGCGTTCCGCAGACGTTCGTCTGAACCCCTGCGCGCCCGCCGCGCCGCACGCATCCCTGCACCTCCCACACCCCGCACCCCTGCACCCCTGCACTCGTGCACTCGTGCGGGCATGCCCGCATGCCCGCATGCGCCGACAAAGAGAGCGGAGCAATGACTGACCTCATCATTCCGGCTGGTGCCGGGCGAAAGCTGGTCACCCCGGCACAGGAGGTGACCTTCAAGGCCACCAAGGAGATGGGATCCGCCATATCGATCTTCGAGGTGATCGTTCCGCCCGGATTCGACGTCGGGGCGCACGTCCACAGCCACTCCCAGGAGTTCTTCTACGTCCTCCAGGGCGAGCTGGACCTGCTCTGCTTCGAGCCGACCGAGCGCACCGCGGACACCTGGCACCACTGGGAGTCCCCCAAGGGCGACCGGGTCGTCCGCGCCGGTGAAGGCAGCTGCATGTTCGTGCCCTCCGGCACCCCGCACGCGTTCCGGAACGCCACGGACAAGCCCGTGAAGATGCTCTTCCAGAGCTATCCGTCGCCCGACCACGAGGACTACTTCGAGGAGATCGCCGAGATCTGGTCGCGCGGTACGAGCGTGGACCCGGCGGCGGTGGAGGCGATGCGGCAGCGGTACGACGTCGGTCAGATCACCCCGCTGCGCTTCGAACCGCCGCCGTCGACCACCGGGGCAGGCAGCCAGGAAACGAACGTGCAGCCGGGCGGCGAGAGGTGACCGCGATGGAACCGATACCCCTGGTCCACGCGAGCCTCGGGGAGCGGGAGCTCGCCGCCGTCGCCGAGGTGTTCGCCTCCGGCTGGCCGGCCGGCCAGGGCCCCGAGGGCAAGGCACTGGAGGCCCAGCTGGCCGGGAGGTACGGCGTCGGCGACGCCGTCGCGGTGAGCAACTGCGGTGCCGCGCTGCACCTGGCCATGCTCGCGCTCGGCGTCGAGCCGGGCGACGAGGTGATCGTCGCCGACTACGGCTTCCCGGCACCCGCGCAGGCCGTGCGGTACGTCGACGCGGTCCCGGTCTTCGCCGATGTGCGACCCGACATCTACACCGTCGACCCGCAGGCGGTGGCGGACCTGATCACCCCGCGCACCGTCGGGGTGATCGCCGTGGACACGGTCGGCATGCCCGCCGACTACACGGAACTCCAGCAGATCGCCGACCGCCACGGCCTGTTCCTCGTCGAGGACGCCGCCTGCGCCGTCGGCGCGACCTACCAGGGCCGGCAGGCCGGTGCGCTCGCCGAGGTGGGCTGCCTGTCCTTCCACGGCCGCAAGGGCGCCTCCAGCGGTGAGGGAGGTGCGGTGCTCGCCCGCGACCCGAAGATCGGCAAGGACGTGCGGCTGCGCTCCTCCTTCGGCATCGGCAGCATCTTCGACATGGGGAACGTCGTCGGCCTGCCCATCCCGACGTTCACCGAGATCGGCTACAACTTCAAGCTGTCCGACATCGCCGCCGCGATCCTCCGGGTGCAGCTGGGCCGGATCGACGAACTGCTGGAGCGCCGCACCACCGTCGCCACGCAGTACACCGACCGACTCGCCGGCGAGGAACTGCTGACGCTGCCGAGCGTTCCGGAGGACCGCACCCACGCCTGGCAGACCTACATGGTGACGCTGGACCCGAGCGTGGACCGTGCGGCCGTCGCCGCCGAGCTGCGCGGCCAGGGCATCGGCTGCGGGCACGGCACGTTCGCCGCCCATGTGCAGCCGGTGTTCGAGACCAAGCAGGAGTGCCCCGTCTCGGCAGACCTCTTCCAACGCCAGCTCGCCATCCCCATGCACGCGGAACTCACGCCGGACCAGGTCGAACGGGTGGTGAACGCGCTGCGCAGCGCCGTGCGGACGCACTCGTCGGCCACCCGGGCCATCGGAGGGGCAGCATGACGAACGACAGGCCGTCACCGGACCGCGTGATGCGGCTGATCAACGGCTACTGGGCCACCGGCGTGCTCGCCGCGGCGTCCACCCACGCGCTCTTCACCCACCTCGAGAACGGGGCGGGCACGGCCGCGGAACTGGCCGACCGCGCCGGCATCTCCGAGCGCGGCGCGCAGACCCTCCTCGACGGCCTGATCAGCGTGGGCCTGATCGAGCTGCACGAGGGCCGGTACCGCAACACCCCCGAGGCGGCCACCTACCTGGTCGAGGACACGCCCGTCTCGCTGACCCGCTTCGCGAAGCTCAAGCTCAAGCACATGGGTGCGCTGACCGACCTGGCCGAGGTGGTCCGCGTCGGCGGTCCGGTGTCGAACCCGGTGGTCGAGGTGGCCAACAACCCGCACTGGGAGGAGATCGTCAAGGCCATCGCCGCGCAGTCGGTGCCCGCCGCGGGCATCGCCGCCGAGGTGCTCGGCCTTGCCGACGCCGGCGCGCTGTCGATCCTCGACGTCGGTGGCGGTTCGGGCATCTACTCGGGCGTCTGGCTGGCGGCCAACCCGGCCGCCCGCTCGACCCAGCTCGACTGGGAGCCGATCAACGCCATCGCCCGCCGGCTGCTGGACGAGCGCGGCGTGGGCGACCGGTTCACCACCGTCGACGGTGACTTCCACACCACCGACTTCGGTACCGCGGCGCACGACGTCGCGGTCTACTCCCACATCGCCCACCAGGAGGGGCCGGAGGACAACGTGGAGGTCTTCACCAGGCTCCGGCAGGCCCTCAAGCCCGGCGGCGCTCTGGTGGTCTGCGACTACATCGTCGACGACGACCGCAGCGGTCCGGCCTTCCCGCTGGTCTTCGCCGCGGAAATGCTGCTCAAGAGCAAGCGGGGCAGCACATGGCGGCGGGCCGACTACCGCGACTGGCTGGTCAAGGCCGGCTTCGAGGACATCTCGTTCCACTCCGCGCCGCCCGCCACCCTGGTCATCGCCCGGTAGCCGGTAGCCGGTGGCCCCCCAGAACCGCGCCCTGGGGGCCGACCCCCTCCCTTCGCACCGCAGGTGTCCCTCGTACCCGCATCGAGCCGGCCACCACCCGATCGCCCATCGCACACCGAAAAGGAGACAGCTCGATGAAGGGCTCCGTGGCCTATCGATCGATACAGAAGCGCGGTCTTCACATCGGCCTGCTGCCGGCCATGGCCGCGGCCGTCAACGCGACGACGCCGATCACCCTCGACCACGATCTGGACGTGCTCCCCGAGGCGGGCAGGCACCTGACGGTGGCCCGGCTCGCCGAACTCGTCGACGACCTGGCGGCCCGCCTGTGGGCCACCGGGGTGCGGCCCGACCAGCACGTCGTGCTCCACAAGAGGGCCAACGCCGATGTGTGGGTGCTGGCCTGCGCCGCATCCCGGATCGGCGCGGTGCCCGTACTGCTCTCGCCCAGCCTGGACGCGGTGACGGTCGGTGCCCTGCTCGAGCGGGTCGGCAGGCCGAACCTGCTCACCGACGAGCCCAAGCTGGACGCGCTGGCCGAGCTGCCGCTACCGGAACTGACCCGGCAGGTGATCACCGTCTCCGGTGAGCGGCCGGGGACCGTGTCGCTGGCTGCGCTCGCCGGGGCGCCGCGGGTCAAGCCCGTGGAGCGGCCCATCGACGAGGCGGCCGTGATCACCCACACCTCAGGGACCACCGGAGTGCCCAAGCTGGTCGTGCACACGCCTCGCACCCAGGGCCTCAGGCTCAAGCCGCAGTGGCGGCTGCTCTCGCTGATGCGCAGGCGGGAGACGGTCGCGATCCACATCCCCTTCGTGCACTCCCGGAACGTCGCCGCGATGGCCCTGGCGCTCCTCAAGGAGATGCCGGTCCTGCTCATGAACGAGTCGGACCCCGACACGGTCGCCGGGCTGTTCGCCGAGCACCCGCCCGGGCTCATCGAGGCGCTGCCCAACTCGCTGATGGCGTGGGAGGGCCTGGCCGAGGACCCCCGCAAGCCGTTCGCCTCGGTGAAGTACTTCAGCAGCACCTTCGACGCGATCCACCCCGCGACCATGAGCCGGCTGCTCGCCTCGTCCGAGCGGCGGGGCGCCCTGTTCTTCCAGATCTACGGGCAGAGCGAGGTCGGGCCCGCCGTCGGCCGTGCCTACTTCCGCCGCTCCGCCCACAAGGCCAACGGGCGCTGCGTCGGCTGGCAGATGCCGGTGGGCTCGGCGAAGGTCCGCACCGTCACCCGCGACGGCAGGCGGGCGACGGAGCAGAACCCCGGCCGCATCCAGGTCTCCTGGCCCGCCCTGGCCAAGACGTACTTCGGCGAGCAGGAGCGGTACGACGGCAACCGGGACGGCGACTGGTGGTACACCGGCGACATCGGCTACTTCACCAGGTTCGGCTGCCTGCACATGCTGGACCGTGAGGTCGACCGGATCCCCGGGGTCCGCAGCTCCCTCGAGATCGAGGACCTGGTCCTCGCCAAGCTGCCCGAGCTGAGCGAGCTGGTCGTGGTCCAGGGCCCCGACGCCGAGGCCGTTCCGGTGCTCTGCACCCATGGTGACCAGCCGTTGAACAGGGACCGCTGGCGCGCCGCCGTCGTGGACTTCCCCCAGCTGGCCGCCCCGGTTCAGATCCCCGAGGCCGAACTGCCGCGTACCGGCACCCTCAAGGTCCAGCGCCTGGCGCTGGCCGACCGGCTCAAGGAATTCAAGGACCGGGCGTGACCCGCGCCCCACTGGATTTCCGTGATCCCGGTCGTCACCTCAGCAAGTCCACGGCGTTCCCGGACCACCACCACCACGGCGCCGCTGGAACAGAGATCGACTCTTTGATTGACTCTTTGGAGTAATGATGTCGGGTACCGTCGATGTCGATGTGGCAAGTGTCTACTCAGCCATCGAGAAGTCAGCCGGCCTGCTGAACGTGACGGCGTCGCGTGACGTCGTCTGGCCCATTCTGACCGCGTTCGAAAACGAGCTGTCCCAGGCCGTGATCGCCTTCAGGGTGGCCACCAACGCACAGCACGAAGGGGATTTCGACGCTCGCTTCACCCTCCCCAAGGAGATCGACCCGTACGCCGTCGCCGTGTCGAAGGGCCTGACCGAGAAGACCGACCATCCCGTCGGCAACCTGCTCACGGACATCCAGCAGCTCTGCCCCATCGACAGCTACGGCATCGACTTCGGGGTCACTTCCGGGTTCAAGAAGATCTGGGTGTACTTTCCGGCGGGAGAGCACGAGACCCTGGAGCGGCTCAGCAGTCTGGCGTCGATGCCGCGGAGCCTGGCCGAGAACATGGACTTCTTCACCCGCTACGGCCTGGCCGAGAAGGTGGACGTGCTCGGTATCGACTACCGCAGCCGGACGATGAACGCCTACCTGAGGGCCCCCGTCGAATGCTATGAGCGAGACGGCGTCCTGGCGATGCACCGGGACCTCGGGCTGCCGGACCCGAGCGAGCAGATGTTCGGCTTCTGCGAGAACTCCTTCGGGCTCTACACCACCCACAACTGGGAATCCAAGGAGATCCAGCGGATCTCCTACGGGGTGAAGACGCAGGATCCGATGGCGTACTTCGCCCGGTTGGGAACCAAGATCGAGCACTTCGTCAAGAGCGTTCCGTACGGTGTCGACGACCCCAAGATGGTGTACGCAGCCGTGACCTCCGAAGGCGAGGAGTACTACAAACTCCAGTCCTACTACCGCTGGCGCCCCGTCAGCCGGCTGAACGTCGCTTACATCGCCGCCCGCGACACGGAGTCCGCGTAACGGCGGAAAGCAGTTCACGCACCTTCAGGGAATCCCGCGTCCTGCGGGATTCCCGCTTTGCGCTGTTCGCGTACGACGCGCCCAGAACTGTGTACGAGAGGTGAGCGTAGTGGGGGGTCGGATGAACTCGGAAACCTCATGCTCGGACGATCCGGGTGAACGTGAAGTGCCGGCGTTCCAATTCAGTCGCATGGAGAACATGCTCCGCGGGCGCCGACTTCGGCGCCTGACGGTGGATGGCGTCGACGCCGTGTTCGTCAGGGACCCGGCGCTGGTTCGCTCGATACTGGTGAGCGAGAGCAAGAACTTCGGGAAGGGTGAACTCTTCCGGAAGGCCAGGAATCTCAGCAGGGTGGGAATGCTCTCGGAGGACGAGAACAGCCACCGGCACTACCGCCGCCTGGCGAATCCCTATCTGCGGTCGGCGAAGGTCGACACCTATGTTCCCGCCATGCGTGACATCGTCCGTCGCATCGTGTCCTCGTGGCGTGCCGGAGACGCCGTGGACATCCAGTCCGAGATGTGCCGGATCGCCTGCGCGATCGTGGTGGGCACCCTCATCGACGGGCTGCCGCCGGCGACGACGGAAGCGCTGAGCGAGCGGTTGTCCCGGCTGGCCTGGGAAATGATCAAGAAACCGCTCTACGGGAAGTCGGCAGCCCGAGCGGCGCGGCCCCAGGCGGCGAAGGGACTGTCCCGGGCGCGCAAGGAATTCCGGGAACTGCTCGCGGAGTGCATCGCCGATCTCCAGGCATCTCCCGGAACGGAGGGCGGCTACCTTTCGACGCTCCTGGCGGACTCCGATGAAAAGGGAAACCGAGTCCTGACGGCGGAGCAGGTGTGCGAGGAGGCGGTCATGATGCTGACCGCCGCCACGGTCACCACGGCTTCCGTCATGTCATGGGCGCTGCACGTGCTCTCTCGAGATCCCCTGGTCGAGGAGCGACTCCTCAAGGACGCGGTACAGCGGAGAAGCGGAAGTCCCGGCCACGACCAGGGTGTTTCCAGCTACACCATGCGGTTCCTGATGGAGGTGCTGCGGCTCTACCCGCCGGTGTGGATTTCGTGCCGAAAAACACTTGCGGACATCAGGCTCGGCGACTGCGCGCTTCCCGCGGGAACCAATGTAGTATTCAGCTCGTACCTGCTGCACCGGGACCCCGAACACTACGCACATCCGCATCGGTTCAATCCCGACCGATGGCTTTCCATCCACCTCAGCAAGGTCGATGCCTCCTACATTCCCTTCGGCATCGGATCGAAGGGGTGCATAGGAGAGATGTTCGCCTGGAAGCAACTCGAAGTCATCCTCGACGAGGTGACGCAGGAATGGAAGCTGTATCCGGAGCCCCATTCCCATGTCCGCACGGCTCCGGAGACCACGCTCCATCCGCGTCGTCTCCTCATGGTGCCCCAGCCGCGGTGAGCCTGCGCGCCCCGGCTACCGGTGTGCCGCGAGCCCGTGGTGTCCGTGCCGATCCGTCCCGCCGCGGAAGGGAACAGGAATGATCGCTCAACGCAAGGACGACCACGTCCGACTTGCCGTCGAGCAACAGCAGCAGCACAGCGGACGCAACCAGTTCGACGACGTGTCCTTCGTGCACCACGCCCTCGCGGGCATCGACCGGCCGGACGTCTCACTCGCCACCACCTTCGCCGGCGTCGCCTGGCAGGTGCCGCTGTACATCAACGCGATGACCGGGGGCAGCGAGCGGACCGGCATCATCAACCGGGACCTGGGCATCGCCGCTCGCGAGACCGGCGTGCCCCTCGCTTCCGGGTCCATGAGCGCCTACTTCAAGGACCCGGACTGCGCGGACTCGTTCCGCGTGCTGCGCAAGGAGAACCCGGACGGGTTCGTCATCGCCAACGTCAACGCGACGACCTCCGTCGACAGGGTGCAGCGTGCCCTCGACCTGATCCAGGCCGACGCCCTCCAGATCCACGTCAACAGCGTCCAGGAAACCGTGATGCCGGAGGGCGACCGGTCGTTCTCGTCCTGGGCGCCGCAGATCGAGAAGATCGTGGCCGGCGTCGACGTCCCCGTGATCGTCAAGGAGGTCGGCTTCGGGCTGAGCCGGGAGACCGTCCGGCTGCTGGAGAGCCTCGGCGTGCACGTCGCCGACCTCGGCGGCCGGGGCGGCACCGACTTCGCACGCATCGAGAACGGCCGGCGCGAACTCGCCGACTACGCCTACCTCACCGGCTGGGGACAGTCCACCGTCGCCTGCCTGCTGGACGCGCACGACGCCGCCCTGCCCGTCCTCGCCTCCGGAGGCGTGCGCAACCCGCTCGACGTGGCACGTGCGCTGGCGCTCGGCGCGTCTGGTGTCGGCGTCTCCGGCACCTTCCTGCGCACGCTGCTCGACGACGGTGTGGCGGCGTTGGTCGCCCGGATCACGACATGGCTGGATCAACTGGCCGCACTCATGACGGTGCTCGGCGCGCCCACCCCGGCCGACCTGACGCGCTGCGACCTGCTGATCCACGGCGAACTCCGCGACTTCTGCGTCGACCGGGGAATCGACACCAGGCCGTTCGCCCGCCGTTCCCGCTAGCCGGACGTCCGCTCCGTGCGGCCGCCCCCGCACCCGCGGGTCTGTCGCGACCCGGGCGAGCGCTGAGGCGGCCACGGCACGCGAGCCGTCGCCTAACGATGTCGTTCCCTGACGATCTGCATGATTTCGGCTATGTCGAACTCGGCCCGGCCGGGTGTCCCGTAGCGGGTGATCTTCCCGCGACTCACCCACTTGCGGATCGTCGCGTCCGACACGCCCGCGGCGAGCGCGGCCACATGGGTGGGCAGCAGTTGGTGGCGCGGCGGTCTCCTCATGCGTGGACCGCCTTCTCCTGCCGTTCCATGAGCAGGCGCAGGGTAATCCACTCATGTATGTGCCACGTGTGTCCCGAGGAACACCGGATGCCTCTGCCCGCCGCGTTCCCGGCATGCTGCGACGGCATGGTGATCTTCCCGGGGCAGTCCGTCACCACACAATCCCGGGTGGCCGCGTTAAAATCGCCCGGTTCCGAGTCGACGGTGTGCAGCAGTTCCCTCCGGAGACCGTCAACTTCGTCCGCGAAATCAGCCGCCGGTGGCTGCCGGGTGAGCCACTCCAGGTTGTGCAGCAGGAAATGTGCCAATTGCGGAACCGAACCCGTGGGAGCCATTAAGCGGCGCTCGTCGGCCACGAACGCGGCCCATGACTCGAGAATGGCGAGGATCCGGTGCCGGGAATCGAGCGCCGCCATGTTCAGGCGATCCCTGCTCCGGCTCCCGGACACCCGCGTCTGGTGTGTTTGCCTGGATATGGGTAAGACCTGGTGCAGGCTCTCCTGGTAGAGGCCGGGGAGCGCACGCAGATCGCCTTCCAGTTGCCGCACACGCGAGTCGCAAAGAGTGGATTCGGTCGCCTCGCCGGGTTCTTGAACAGGGCTTTGGGCGCAGCTGTGCAACCCCATTTGAGCTCCTTTCTGAGGTGGCTTTCACGGTGACCACAGCGAACCGTGCGGACCGCCGCATCGCGAATGCGCAGTCGTCGTCGCTTCGATGGCCCCTGGGTAAAGACGAAGAGGGCGCGCTACGGAATGTGGATACGGCTCGGTGAGCAACTGCCCTTGCCCGGCGGAGAGTACGAGTAACACATCTTCCCTACCTCCGGTAACGCTTGTTCGATTCCGCTCCGGGCGCACAGGGAGGTTTCCACGGGATTGATCAGCATGTCAACGTTCCACATTCGCAATCGATCGTCGCTAAAGCGGAACTCCAGATTCGCTCCATGCGGACGTCAGCACCGACGGCGGGCGCGTATCCGGTCGAGCCGCGCCGGCCCGGTGACCACACCGCGGCGCTCGCGCGCACGTGCCCCCGACGGAACCCCGAGGAGATACCCGTGACCCCGGAAGCGACCACCGACGCCGGCCGGGAGGCCACCGATCTCGCCCGCCGCACCAGCGCCGGCCTGCTGCACCGCGTCGAGGACAGGCTGCGCTCCCTCCTCGCGGCCGAACGCGCGGGGTGGGCCGGAGTGCACGAGCGGGCGGTCGTCCCCGTCGACGCGCTCCGCGAGCTGATCGCGTCGGGCGGCAAGCGCATCCGGCCCGCCTTCTGCATCACCGGCTATCTCGCCGCCGGCGGTGACCCCGAGGACCCCGGGATCGTGGCAGCCGGCGCCGCCCTGGAGATGCTGCACGTGTCCGCCCTCGTCCACGACGACGTCCTGGACGACTCCGACCAGCGGCGCGGACGGCCGACCGTCCACACCCGGCACGCCCGGCTGCACGCCGACGAGGGATGGCAGGGCGAGTCACGCCGGTACGGCGAGGGCGTGGCGATCCTCGTCGGCGACCTCGCGCTCGTCTACTCGGGGGAGTTGATGGCCGAGGCACCGAGGACGGTGGCCCCGGAGTGGCACAGGCTGCGCTCCGAAGTGATGGTCGGCCAGTACCTGGACGTCCACGCCGCGGCCGAGTTCTCGGTCGACCCCCGGGGCTCCCGGCTGGTCGACCTGCAAGGCTCCCGGCTGATCGCCAGGATCAAGTCCGGCCGGTACACCATCCACCGTCCGCTCGTCGTGGGCGCGCTCGCCGCGGGCCGCCACGACCTGGCCCCCGCCTTCGAGGAGTACGGAGAGGCGGTGGGCGAGGCGTTCCAGCTCCGTGACGACCTGCTGGACGCCTTCGGTGACCCGGCCGACACCGGCAAGCCCACCGGCCTCGACTTCACCCAGCACAAGATGACGCTGCTGCTGGGCTGGGCGATGCAGCGCGACGAGCACATCCACACCCTGATCACGGAGCCGGGCCACACCCCCGACGAGGTACGCCGCCGCCTTCTGGACATGGCAGTTCCCGCCGATGTCGAGAAGCACATCGCCGACCTCGTCGAGCGGGGCTGCAAGGCCATCGCCGACGCACCCGTCGACCAGGTGTGGCGCGGCGAGCTGGCGGACCTGGCCGTGCGCGTCGCCTACCGCAACGCCTGAGCCCACCCGACCCGTCGAATCGAAGGGATACCTGTGTCCAACCCCGAAGCCGTACTGGCCCGGATACGCGAGTACATGGTGGGACCCACCCGGTTCATGAACCTCCACGCCTGCTTCGAACTCGGCATCGTCGAGGCGCTGCGCAAGGAATCCGGCCTGACCGCCGCCGAACTCGGCGCCGCCGTCGGGGCGAAGCCCGACGCCGTGGAGCAGCTGCTGCACCTGCTGGTGAAGGAGGGCTTCGTCGCCCGGGACGAGACCTCCGGCGGCTACACCCTCGACGCGCTCGCCGACGTCTGCGAGCCGGACCTCCAGCGTGTCCTGACCTTCATGAGCATGATCAAGACAGGCATGCTGCGGCAGCTGTACTACCTCGCCGACAGCGTGTCGACCGGCAGCGTCGTCGGTCTGAAGCAGCTCTACGGCTTCGACGGCACGATGTTCGAGGCGGCCGCCGAGGTCGCCGAGGTGCGTGCCGCATGGGGACCGCTGGCCCAGAACGAGACCGCCGCCGTCTACCCCTGGTTCTTCCGCAGCTTCGACGTTCCCGACGGGGCACGCGTGCTGGACGTGCAGGGCGGCAACGGGCTCGGGGCGATCATGACCTGCCAGCTGAAGGGCTCGCCCGGGCTGCGCGTGACCACCTTCGACCGGCCCGCCCTGGAGGCCGAGTGCCTGCGGAACTTCGCGGCGCAGGGCGTGGCGGAGCAGTGCTCGTTCGTGGGCGGTGACGTCCTTGCGTCCCTCCCGGGGGGCTTCGACGTGCTGCTGCTCAAGCACTTCGTGGACATGTACGACAAGGACGAGGTCCTCACCATCTTCAGGAACGCCCACCAGGCACTGGACCCCGGCGGGCAGATCGTCGTCCTCGCGCCCGTGTACCCCGAGGATATCAGGGACACCGACGACCTCCAGGTCGACTTCTTCCCGTCCTACATCCTCGGCTGCGTGATGGGACGCGGCGGCTTGCAGACGGTGTCCACCTACCGGAGCTGGCTGGAGGAGTGCGGGTTCGAGGTCACCGGGGTGACCGCCAAGGATCCCGCCGACATCCCGCCGGACGCCATCATCAACCGCGTCGTCATCTGCGCGACGAAGCGGGGCTGAGGCGCCCGGCGCAACCGAAGGAGCCGGGCCCTGCGGAAGGACTCAGGCGGCGAAGAGGTCGAACGTCGAGGTGCGCCGACCCCCGGCGGCGACGTCCAGTTGGGGGTCGCCGGTCAGCATCGCCTGGTGGAGGCGCTGCACCTGCGGAGAGGGTTCGACGCCCAGCTCCTCGACCAGCCGGATGCGCAGCGTCCGGTAGACCTCCAGGGCCGACGCCTGCCGTCCCGCTCGGTAGAGCGCGACCATGGCCTGGGTGTGGAGGACTTCGTGCTTGGGGTGGCGGGCCGTCAGCTCCGTCAGCTCCGGCAGGAGTTCGGTGTGCCGGCCCAGGCGCAGATCGGCGTCGATCCGCTGCCCGACGGTGCACAGGCGACTCTCCTCCAGGCGCATGACCTCTATCCTGAGGACGGGCCCGACCCGCAGGTCGACCAGTGCCGATCCCTGCCACAGGGCGAGCGCCTGCTGGAAGCGGTCGGCCGCGACGACGTCGTCGCCGGTCTCGAAGGCCGACCGGCCCTCCGCGACCAGGCGCTCGTACGTGTGCACGTCGACGCTTTCGGCGGTCGTCTCCAGCACGTAGCCGCCGGGCCGCGTGGCCAGCACCTCCTTGGCCGTGCCGGGCCCGTCGGAACCCATCGCGCTGCCGAGGCGCCGGCGCAACTGGAGGATGTAGGTCTGGAGGGTGGCGAGAGCGCTCGGGGACGGCGTGGCTCCCCACAGTTCCTCGATGAGCGTGGCGACCGGGACCACCCGTCCCGGAGAGAGCGCGAGCAGGGCCAGAACCTGCCGCGGTTTGCCGGCCGTCGGAACGATCGATCTCCCGTTGACCTCGGCGGACAAGGGGCCCAAAACCTGGATCTTCACGTTTCCCCCGTATCTTCGTCGAGTCCCTCTCGGCGTTGATGACGTTGCCGCGCGGTCACCTTCCGCCATGGCCTTGCGCGGCCGTCCCCGGCCCGGTGGGTGGCGACGTGCGCGCCGCTGCGCTGGCCGCGGCGGGGGACGTACGTCGGGTGGGAAGCAGGCCTGGGCCTGGGAAGTGGTCACTCAGCCCCCTGTGTCCCACGCCGACGCCTGTCCGGCTCGGCCCGGGAGCGTTCCGATGCTGCGTAGGCCCACCAGTGTGGTCCATGGGACTTGAGGGGGACCGTTCGCCGGCTTGGGGCCGGCTTGGCGACTGCTCGACAGCTGCCCGGTGGTTGATCGGTGGTTGCTTGGCAGGGCCGTCGGGGCGGCCTCAGCGGCGGCGTCGAGGGTGCAGCTGCGGCCCGCGGCGGAGGCTGCGGACGGCGACTCGACGGCGGTCGGGCCGGGTCGTGCCGGGCGCCGCCTCGTCCGGTGGTGCCGGCACCGACGCCGGGCGGGTGCGGCTCGGGCGCCCTTCGCCGTCCCGCGCCCTGATCAGTTCGCGCAGGTGGAACGGATTGCCCCCGGTGCGGTGCCGGAGATCCTCGGCCGTTGCCCGGCTCACCTCGCGGCGGAGCATCGCGCTCGCCAGGGCCCGGGTCTCCGCGGTGTTCAGGCCACCCAGCTCCAACCGCGTCACTTCCGCGCGTGCCAGTGCGGCCGGCGTCCGGGCGGGGGCCGACGCCTCGTCGGAACGGTGGGACACGGCCACCAGCAGGCGACTCGTCTGCACGGACGCGGCCAGCCGGGCCACCAACTGAAGGGAGCTCCGGTCCGCCTGGTGCAGGTGATCGAGCACGATCACCAGCGGTGTGGCCTGGGAGACCTCGATGAGGTAGTGGACGATCTCCTCGCACAGCCGCGAGGTGACGGCGTCCGCGTGCGCGGCGTACGGCGGCTGGCAGGCTTGCCCGCTCACCTTGTCGACCCCGTTGAGCAGCTCGGCCACGGAGCCCGGAAGGGGGCGCCGCGTGCCCAGGGTGCCCGCCATCCCCAGCACCTGCCGCCAGGGCCACAACGGCGGGGTGGCTACATGCCGGGGGCAGGCACCCCACAGCACCGGCACGCTCGCCGCCAGCTCGGCGAACCGGCGCAGCAGGCTGGTCTTGCCGATGCCCGGGTCACCGGAGACCGTCACCACCCGCCCCCGGCCGGCCGCCGCCCCACCCGACATCGCGGCCAGTTGGCGCAGTGCCGCCTCGCGGCCCACGAAGATCTCCTCGTCCGCGGTCGCCCTGGTCCGCGCCGGTGCGGGCACCCGGACCTGCGGCGCGGCCACGGGCCTGCCCGCAGTCGGCATGGCCGGGGCAGCCGGGACGGCCGGCGCGGGGCGCCAGTCCAGCGCCGGAGCATGGCTCAGGATCTCCCGCTCGAGCTGTTGGAGCGCCGGTCTGGGGTCGATGCCCAGTTCCTCGCCCAACCGTCTCTGGTTGGTTCGCAGCACCGCCAGGGCGTCGGCCTGCCGCCCGGCCCGGTACAGCGCCAGGCTCAGGAGCTCGCAGCCGTACTCGCGCAGCGGATGGGCCTGCATGAAGGCCTCCAACTCGGCGACCGCCACCTCGTGGGCCCCCACGGCCAGCAGCGCGGCGCACCGCCCCTCGACGGCCGACAGCCGTAACGCTTCCAGCCGCGCCACCTCCGCCGCCACATGGACCGCATGGGACACCTCCGGGTAGGCCTCGCCCCGCCACAACCCCAGGGCGGCTTCGAACTCGCCCAGGGCCTCATGCGGGTCACCCCGGTGCCACGCCTGCCACCCCGCCTTGGCGCGTCGCTCGAACTCGTGGACGTCCACCGCCACGACGCGGTCGTCCAGCAGATAGCCGCGGTCGCTGGTGCGCAGCACCTTCGCCGGTGTCCGTGGCGCCCGGCCCGGTTCCAGCACCCTGCGGAGATTGGCCACGTAGGCCTGGAGCGAGGCCGTCGTCGACGGGGGCGGAGACCCCGCCCACAGGGCCTCCAGCAGCACGTCCACCGGTGCCGGCTGTCCGACTCGACTGACCAGTAACGCCAGCAACCTGCGCTGCTTGGGTGCCCCCAACTCCACCGGCCGGCCGGCGACCCATGCCTCCAACGGGCCAAGTGCCCGGAATTCCACCATGGGGGGCGCGGCACTCGGCATTTTCGGTGGCCCGGCTTCGGGCCAGGATGTTAATTCACGCGAGGTGCCGAATACCGGCGCACCGGATTGCACGTCAGTCATATCGTTCATTCTTCCAAGTCGGCAGCCGGGAAGGTAAATCGATGGGCGAGCTAACCATGGTGATGTGATTACGCGGAATGCGGAAAACAGTGAATACTGGCGAGTGAAATACACGGTGCGACGGAATGGCGGCACCGGCCACGGGATCCGCGAAGTGCCGGGTGGGCTGGGCATGGACGAGCGGGCGGCACCTGCTCCTCACGTCGTCCTGGGGGGTTGCCTGCCGGCGCCGGAGGCATGTCTCCGGTACCGCGGGCGAGAGGAAAACGGGCGGCGCGGCGAGGTCCGTGCGGCTGAATAAAATGCGGACGACCGCCACGCTTCACGAATATCCCCCCGGAGTGCGAGGGCAACCGCGCATCCCCGTCGGCCCCTTCGCTCGCTTGATCGTGTAAGTATGTTTATCGGGTAGATCGCTGTCAAGCGGTGCTTCGGTGCCGTCGGCTTACACCCGATTCCTGAACAGGTGATGTCGAAGAGGTGTCAATGGGCGGTCGGCGTAGGGGGTGTAGGGGGTGCACGGCAATCGGCTTGCGGCAATCGGTTCGCGGCAACGGGTTGCGCGCATTCGATCGTCGGTCGACTCCGCCCGGCACGGTTGCTCGGACGCGGGTCAGCCCGACCTCCAGGGCCGGAGCTTGTCGGGGTTGAGCACCGCCCAGATCCGGGTGATCCGATCGCCCTCGACGTCGAACGCCAGCACGGACACGGGGGCGCCGTCCAGGTGGGCGACCAGGCCGGGCTGACCGTTGACCGTGCTCTCCAGGAGCGTGATGTCCGGCACCGCGTCCATCCGACCCGCGAAGAAGTGCGCGACCTGCTCGGCGCCTTCGATCGGATGCAGCGCCGCGGGCACCAGTCCGCCACCGTCGCCGGTCGCCACGGCGTCCGGGGCCAGCAGGCCGATCAGGGCGTCGATGTCCTTGGCCCGCCACGCCCGTTTGAAGGCGCGGACGGTGTCCACGCGCCGGGTCGCCGGGGTCGCGGCGGACTGTGACTGCCGTATGCGCCTGCGGGCCGACGAGGCCAGCTGCCGGCATGCCGTCGGCGTCCGCCCGACGATCGTGGCCACTTCGGCGAAGGAGTAGCGGAAGACGTCGTGCAGGATGAGCGCGACGCGCTCGGCCGGGGTCATCACGTCGAGCACGACGAGGAAGGCCATGTCGATCGACTCGTCGAGGGTGATCTGGTCGGCCGGGTCGCCCGTGGTGTCGCCGCCCCACCGTCCGCTGACCCACTCCGTACCCAGGGGCAGTGGCTCCGGGACCCATTCCCCCACGTAGCGCTCCCGCCTGGCCCGCGCGGAGCCGAGCAGATCGAGGCAGATGCGGCTGGCGACCGTCGTCAACCAGCCGCCGGGGGACTCGATGTCCTCCCGCTGCCGCGGAGCCAGGGCGTACCAGCGGGTGTAGGTCTCCTGGACGACGTCCTCGGCTTCGGTCAGCGAGCCGAGCAGCCGGTACGTGAGACCGATCAGCCGGTGCCGCTCGCTCATGATCGCGCTCAGGCCGGGATCGGGCTGGTGCTCGGACCCGGATGGGTTGGTCATGGTGGTGCCGACTCCCTTGGTCGCTCTGCCCCGCTCAGTTCGACAAGACACCTCGGCGAACGCTGCGTTGGGCGCGCCGCCTCACATTCCGCAGGGCTGCGTCGTCGTAACGGGTGAAGGGAACACTATCCCGATGATGAAAGAATGGAACTGATGTCCGAATCTGTGAATGTCTCGATCATTTACTACAGCGCCACGGGCACCGTGCACGCCCTGGCACAGGCGGCCGTCGAGGGCGCGGAGAAGGCCGGTGCGCAGGTACGCCTGCGCAAGGTGGCGGAGACGGTCCCGGCGGAGGTGATCAACACCAGGCAGGAATGGGTCCAGCACATCCAGGACACCGCCGACGTCCCCCAGGCGAGCATCGACGACGTGGAGTGGGCCGACGTGGTGCTGCTCGGCACCCCCACCCGTTTCGGCAACCCGGCCAGCCAGCTGCGGGCATTCATCGAGACCACCGGACCCCTGTGGTTCCAGGGCAAGCTCGCGGGCAAGGTGTACTCGGCCTTCACCGCCTCCAGCACCCCCCACGGCGGCCAGGAGTCCACCCTCCTGACACTGGCGAACACCTTCTACCACTGGGGCGGCATCATCGTGCCGCCCGGCTACACCGACCCCGTCAAGTCCCAGCAGGGCAACCCCTACGGCGCCTCCCACGTGGCCACCGAAGGCGCGCCCGGCGAGGCGTCCCTGGGGGCGGCCCGCCACCAGGCCAGCCGTGCCGTCGAGATCGCGACCGCACTCAAGGCGGGCCGCGCCGCCTGACCCGGCGCGGACCCGGGGAGTTCGCCGCCGCCGGCCGCCACCGGCTGCCGACGGCGGCGGCCGCACAGCGGATTCGGTTACCGTGACAGGCGTGAGTGAAGTGAGCGTGGCGAAGACCCCGGCCCTCCAGTACCGCCTCGACGGCCCGGAGGACGCCCCGGTGCTCGTACTCGGCCCGTCGCTGGGCACCACCTGGCACATGTGGGACCGGCAGGTGCCCGAGTTGACGAAGCAGTGGCGGGTGTTCCGGTTCGACCTGCCCGGGCACGGCGGCGCCCCGGCCCACCCGGCGAACTCCGTCGCCTCCCTGGCCGACCGGCTACTGGACACCCTCAACGAACTGGGCGTCGCACGCTTCGGCTACGCCGGGTGCGCCCTGGGCGGCGCGGTCGGCGCCGAACTCGCGCTGCGCCACCCCGAACGGATCGCGTCGCTGGCGCTGGTCGGCTGCTCGCCACGGTTCGGCACGGCCGACGAGTTCCGGCAGCGCGGCGTCGTGGTGCGCAGCCACGGGCTCGACCCGATCGCGCGCGCCGCGCCCGAGCGCTGGTTCACGCCCGGCTTCGCCACGGCACAGCCCGCCATCACCGAGTGGGCCGTACAGATGGTGCGCACCACCGACCCGGGCTGCTACATCGCCGCCTGCGAGGCGCTCGCCAGCTTCGACATCCGCCCGCAGCTCGCCCAGATCGGCGTGCCCACGCTGGTGCTGGTCGGCTCCGACGACGCGGTGACCGGACCCGCCGAGGCACGCACCCTGGTCGCCGGCATACCGGACGCACGGCTCGCCCTGGTGCCGGGCGCCTCCCACCTGGCGCCCGTCGAACAGCCGGCCGCCGTCAGCGATCTGCTGGTACGGCACTTCTCCACCGCATGGCAGGTGCCGGACCCGACCACCACCGGCCAGTTCGTCCTGCCGGCGCCGGCCGAGTCGGTGATCATGCCGCCGCAGGTGGCCCCGCTAGCCGAGATCGCGCCGAGCGCACCGCAGCCCGAGTGCGCCAGCCGCCTCGACACCCACCAGGCCGGCCTGAAGGCACGCCGCGAAGTGCTGGGCGACGCACACGTCGACCGCGAACTGGCGGCGACGGACGACTTCTCCGCCGACTTCCAGGACCTCCTCACCCGATACGCCTGGGGCGAGGTGTGGAACAGGCCCGGACTCGACCGCCGCACCCGCAGCTGTGTCGCGCTCGCCGCACTGGTGGCCGGCGGACACCTCGACGACGTCGCCGCACACACCCGTGCCGCCCTGCGCACCGGGCTCACCCCGCAGGAGATCGGCGAGGTGCTGCTCCAGACCGCCGTCTACTGCGGGGCCCCGGCCGCCGGCCGGGCCTTCAAAGTGGCACAGGAGGTCATCCGGGAGGAGACCACACCCCAGGAGTGACACCTTTCGGGGCATCTCGCCGTGGTACGGAGCAGGCGCATTCCGCCGCGACACGTTGCAGGCATCTCGCACCCGGCGCCATGGCCCCGCAGGGGCACGTAGCAGGATGGGGACCATGAAGCTCATCAAGAAACTGCATGCCTGCATCCGCCTGGAGAAGGACGGCAGGACGCTGGTGGTCGACCCGGGCGGCCTCAGCGAAGAGGACGCAGCGGTCGGCGCGGACGCGATCCTCGTGACGCACGAGCACTTCGACCACTTCAACGAGGAACGGCTGCGGGCCGCCCTCGACGCCGACCCGGCCACCGAGATCTGGACCCTGAAGTCCGTCGCCGACCAGCTCTCCGCCGCCTTCCCCGGCCGGGTGCACACCGTCGGCCACGGAGACACCTTCAGCGCGGCCGGCTTCGACGTCCAGGTACACGGCGAGTTGCACGCCGTGATCCACCCGGACATTCCGCGGATCACCAACGTCGGCTACCTGATCGACGGCTCGGTCTTCCACCCCGGCGACGCGTTCACCGTGCCGAACACCCCCGTCGAGACGTTGCTGCTGCCCGTGCACGCCCCCTGGAACAAGAGTGCCGAGGTCATCGACTACGTGCGCGAGGTACGCCCGCAGCGTGCGATCGACGTGCACGACGCCCTGCTCGCCGACCTGGCGCGTCCGGTGTACGACGCCCAGATCGAGTCGCTGGGCGGCGGCGCCGAGCACCTCCGGCTCGCCTCGGGCGGCAGCACCGAACTGTGACGGCGGACGGCGCTGTCACACCCGGCCGGTAGGTTGGCAGACATGCGCATCGCCACCTGGAACGTGAACTCGATCACCGCCCGCCTCCCGAGGCTGCTGGCCTGGCTGGAGAGCAGCGGCACGGACGTGCTCTGCCTCCAGGAGGCCAAGACCACCGCCGAGCAGTTCCCCACCGCCGAGTTGCGCGAGCTGGGCTACGAGACGGCGGTGCACGCCACCGGCAGGTGGAACGGCGTCGCGGTGATCTCACGCACCGGCCTCGAAGACGTGGTCCGCGGCCTGCCCGGCGACCCCGGGTACGACGGCGTCGAGGAGCCCCGCGCGATCTCCGCGACCTGCGGCCCGGTCCGCGTCTGGTCGGTGTACGTGCCCAACGGCCGAGAGGTCGAGCACCCCCACTACGTCTACAAGCTCCAGTGGCTCGAAGCCCTGCGCGCCGCGATCGCGGGCGACGCCACCGGCAGCCGCCCCTTCGCCGTCCTGGGCGACTACAACATCGCCCCGACCGACGACGACGTCTACGACACAGCCGTCTTCGAAGGCTCCACCCACGTCACCCCCGCCGAGCGCGCCGCCCTCACCACGCTCCGCGAAGCCGGTCTGACCGACGTGGTGCCCCGCCCCCTGAAGTACGACCACCCGTACACGTACTGGGACTACCGCCAGCTCTGCTTCCCGAAGAACCGCGGCATGCGCATCGACCTGGTATACGGCAACGAGCCCTTCGCCAAGGCCGTCTCCGACGCCTACGTGGACCGGGAGGAACGCAAGGGCAAGGGGGCGTCGGACCACGCACCGGTCGTGGTGGATATCTCCCTTTAGGGCTCGGTTCGGCACCCTTTTTCGTGGCTCGATTCGCCTCCGGGCGCTTCAGCTGGTGTCCAGGGCCCGCCCGTGCTCGACCCTCCTTCGTCGGGCGCTCCGCGCGGGCGGGCCCTGGACACCAGCGCGCCCTTCGGCTCACTCGCCAGGGGGCACCGGGTCAACAGGGCACCGGGTCACCGGGTCAGCAGGTGGAGGTCCACCGAGTTCGCCAGTGCCGCGTAGCCGGTGTCGCCGGGGTGCAGGTGGTCACCGCTGTCGTAGGCGGGGGACAGGCGTGCCGGGTGGTCCGGGTCGCGTAGCACCCGGTCGAAGTCGAGCACGGCGTCGAAGGCGTCACCGGTGCGGATCCAGGTGTTGACCGCGGTGCGCTGGGTGTCGGCCGCCGCGGTGCACAGCGTCTCGCCCTCGCAGGGGGCGATCGTCGCCGCCACCACCCGCAGTCCCAGGGCATGGGAGCGATCCGCGATCTCGTGCAGCCCGGCGACCAGATCCTCGGCGGTGCCGCCCCAGCGCACATCGTTCACGCCCTGGAAGACCAGGACGGTGCGGGCCGAGGTCGCCGCGAGCACATCGCGGTCCAGGCGGTGCACCGAACTCACACCACCCACGTCGGTCGAGACCCCGTCGCCCGGGTAGCGGTCGGTGACCACCTTGTTGGCCGAGATACCGGCGTTGAGCACGCCGAAACGGGGCACCGCATGCTGCTGGAGCAGCCGGGCGGCAAGCAGATCGGGCCAGCGGTGGTTGGCGCCCACCGTCGACTTCTCGCCGTCGGTGATGGAGTCGCCCAGCACCACCACCGAGCCGGGTCCGCCGCTCACATCCACCCCGGCCAGCAGCGGCCACGTGGTGATCGTGCCCCCGTACGCGTCGGGGGAGATGTCGCGGGTGTGGTCCCCGGGCCCGCTGACGTAGGACTGCTGGACGGCCAGGCTGTGCAGCGGCGCGGCGGTGACGGTGTCCGGCAGGTGAAAGCTCACCAGCAGATCCGTCTGCTCCGGCACGTCGAAGCGGAGCGGATCGCTGTACGCCTGTGCGCCCGCCGGAATGCTCGTGCTCGGCTCACCGCCGAACCGCAGCGGCACCGGGGCGCTGCGCGGGGTGGCGCCCTCCGCCCGCAACGCGACCGTGGCGGCACCGATGCGTACCGGGGCCGAAGCGAAGGTGTTGGCGAACCGGATCCGTACCTGCGGCCCACCCGCCGTGGTGTGCACCACCAGGCGCAGCGTCTGGTCGGCGAACGGCCCGACGACGGGCTGCCCCGAAGTGACAGCCTCCCAACTGCCCGTCCAGCCGTCCGTCCCCTGCCGCACGGAGACGGCGAAGACATGCAGGTCAGGACCCTCGTCCCGAGGCAGCACGACCGAGGCCACAGTGCGCCGACGGTCGACCGGCACCGTCACCGGGTACACCTTCGCGGGAGTGGCGACCGTGCCCGAAGCGGTGTGGATGTGCGGGAGCGCCACCGCCTTCGTGGCGAGCGGACCGGTGCGCCAGTCGGGTGCGGTGAGCGTGAAGGTGTCGCGAGAGCCGTCCTGGTAGCGGACCTCGGCGCGCCCGCCCGCCGTGCCCGCACCGTCCGCCGCTCCTCCGGTGCCGGCCACCAGGAACGCGAGGGCGTCACCCCGGCCGGCCACCCGGACCCGCTGGCCGTCGGCGACCACGTTGTCCGGGGCACCCGGGGCGCGTCGCGGCCAGGTGAGGGAGGCCCGCTCCAGGGTGAGGCGGCGGCCCGGGGTCCAGCCGGCCGCGGTCAGGTCCTCGGCGGGCAACGAGTTCCCGGCACCGTCGAAGTCCGCCGCATCCGGCCGCCCGGGGTCACTGATCGCCCGATTGTCGAAGAGCCGCTCCAAGGGCACCGGCCGCGACCCGTGCGCAGGACCCGTCGAGGAGGCCGGCGCGGCGGCCTGGGCGGCTGCCGTGGGCAGGGCGACGGCGAGCAGCGCCAGCACCGCGGCCGAACCCCACAGACGACGGCGCATGGTCCCTCCTTGGTCGCACGACACGAGCAGGCGCGCCGTGCGGCCCGGAATCCGATCGCGACCCGGGGCCGCGTGAGCGGACCGAAGAGGAGGCTACGGCTCCGCAGCCGCCTCGGGAACACCGTCGGACACACCTCTTGCCTCCCGTAACAGACAGGAATCACACCGGTATCGGACAAGAGTGACTTCCGTGTCGAACAGAAGTGATCAGAATTAATACAAGATCAGATCAAGTGGGAAGAGTCGGGGTAACGGGGACGGTCACCCCAAGTCACGGGCGCGAGCGGCAGGCTGACGTGACGTCGGGAACCGGTGGCGGCAGGGGCCCCGGCCGCGCCCGCAGACCGCATCCCCTGCACCCTCAGGTGCGAGGTGTCCGCGCGCCCCTGTGGTGCGGGTGCCGTTGGGATGCCACGCTGGGTGGTATGAACATCCCTTTCTTGGACAGGTGGCGCAGGAACCGGCCCACGGATGGGAGCAGAGGGCTCGCGGCCGCGTTCGCGCACGACCCCGATGGCGTCGGCGAGCTGTTCTCCGAGTGCGAGTTGCTGCGGTCGCAGGCCGCCGCCGCGGGCGTGGATCTCGATGACTCCGCGACCTCCCTCGCCGAGCTCGACCAGTTGCTGCCGCGCTGGCGGGACGATCCGGAGACGCTGCCCTGGCTCGGCAACGACGCGGGCCTCTACCTCGGCTCGGTGATCGTGCGCACCGTCCAGGGTGCCGCCTGGCACGTCGGGCCCGGCGGCCAGCCCGTGGTGCGGCTCGCCTCCGGCCGGGAGATCCACGTCGTGGAGGCGGGGCTCGACTGGGCGGTGAACGGGCATCCGGAGCTGTACCGGGTGTATGCGGAGGCGTCGGAGGCCTGAGTGGGTGAGGGGTCTGGGAGGTCTGAAGGGTCGCCTGGATCAGAGACATCTGAGATCTCGAACGCTCAACAAGAGCGATAAAGCAGGCGAATGAGAACAAATACGGTTATTGATCGTCAGCGCGTGTCCGCCGTGGTGCACTCGGACAGGGCGGATAGCTTGCGAGGACCGGCCCAGCGGTAGGGCGGGTGGCTGGGCACGACCGGCGGGCAGCCGAAGATCACTCTTCGCGCGGGACCGACACGCACGACGGGTCGGCCGGACGAGGAGAAGGTCAGCTGCACACCGGACGGGTCGTGCCACGCGCGCCCCCGAAGGGGCGCGGGGAACTGAACGAGCAACCACCCGTCAACCGACCTCCACCGCCTTCCTGGTTCCCCCACTGCCTCGAAGCGTGGGCGGCAACCCAGAGGTACCCCAGTTCCCCGCGCCCCTGAAGGGGCGGGCGTCAGATCAGCGGGTACCCCTCGAACGGGCTGCCCGTGCGGCCCGGCCGGACGTGCGCCGCCGGCCGGGACTCAGGTCGCGCGATGGGACTTGGCGGGCACCGGCGGGGCGCTCTGCGCCGGCTTGGTGACGTCCGCGACCAGCTCCACCACGTCCGGGCCGTACGCCGCGGAGTTGACCACCTTCAGCAGCAGCACGAAGGAACCGCCGCGGTGCTTGCGGGCCAGCCGCTCATGGTGGTGTGCCAGGTACCGGCCGGCCGCCTGATGGGTGATGGGCCGCTGGCCGCAGAGCAGGAAGACCGGACGCCCGGTGTTCCCCTGGCCCGCGGTGAGCCGGGCCAGCAGGACGTACTCGGCCTTGCCCGGCTCCACCCGGTACCGCTCGCTGCCGATTCGGAACGAGTCGCGGTCCGCGCCGGCCTGCGGGTCGTTGTCGACCGTCACGCCCGGCAGCAGCGACTGCATGTGCGCGGCCATCCGGCGGTGCGCCCCGGGCGCGCCCACGCAGAACTCGGTGCGCTCCCCGAACCCCTGCTGGGCCGCGTCGTGCGCCACCAGCTGAGGGTGCCCACCGCAGTCCTTGATGAGCGCGGACAGTTCGACCAGCGCCAGTGCGTCATGCCGGGTGACCGTCAGCTCGGGACTGCCGGCCTCGCGGGTGACCACCACCAGTGACTCGGCGTTCACGGGCAACCCGAAGAAGCCCTGTCTGCGGTGCAGCTTGCGCCGGCCCAGGGACGTTCTGGCCAGCCAGCCGAGCACCGCGCCTATCGCGAGGACCACGACGGCGAGGACGATGGTGCGCAGGTCGTCATTCATGGGCGGGAATGCTAGTCGGTTCGGCCCGGCACGGAACCGGTCGGTCCGGCACGGAAGTGGCCGGTCCGGCACGGAACCGGTCGCTCCCGCACGGAAGCGGCCGGTCCCGTACGGAACCGGTCATGCCGTGCCGTGTCGGCCGAGGCGCCCGGGCCGCCCCTTCCCCGGGCCCTTGACGGCCGGGGTTGCGCCCCCTGCGGCCGCGCCGAGCAGCGTCAGTTCGACCTCGCCCGGGCCCGCCGGGGTCGAGCCGTCCGCCAGCACGGCGAGGGCCAGGGTGTTGGTGCCGCGTGGATCGAGGACGCCGTTCGGCAGGACGAACGTGTGCTGGGGCCCCACGTCGTTGATGTACTGGCCCAGGTTCCAGCCGTTGAGGAAGATCTGCGCCCGCCAGGCGTGCGCCGGGTCGTCGGTGAGGGTGAGCGCGACAGACGCGTCCACTCCTTCGGACACCGCGAGCCGGAAGTCGGTGCGGTACCAGGTCACGCCCTGCTGCTGCGCGCTGTAGGGCAGATCGGTGGGCAGCCAGCCGGCGGTGCCGTGCTCCGGAAGGTGCCAGCCGGCCCGTTCGCCGTGCAGCCCGCCCGTGTTCAGCGGTCCGCGCACCGGATCGGCGGTGCCCGTCGCGCCCTGGATCCGCCAGGTGAGGTCGGGGCCGGAGCCGGCGAAGCGCGCCGCGAGCAGCCCGCGGGCCGCCTTGAACGCGTCGTTGGCGCCGCCGTCCTCGTCATGGGCCATCCGGCGCACCAGGACGGCCAGCACGTGCTGGTCCGCCGCCCCGGACCCTTCCGAGACCGCGGTCAGCGGGAGGGTGGCCGTCGCGCTCCAGGTGCCGGTGGTGGCCTGCTCCTTGGTCGGCACCGGCATGCGGTGGGTGCCCAGCGGGACACCGTCCAGCCAGGCCATGAGCAGACCCTGGGTGCCGGTCTGGTAGTCGAGTTCCACCGCGGTCGCGTCGAGCGGGCCGGTGAACGTGGCGCGGTACCAGACGTCGCCGTAGTGGAAGCCGTAGTCGTCGGCGAAGAGCACCGGGGAGCCGGCGGGTACCTGCGTGGTGGAGGACGAGGCCGTCCTGTCCGCGACCGGCCAGCCGGAGTCGTCGTAGTCCGGCGCGGACTCCGGGTTCTCCGCGCGCCGCAGCCAACCGGTCAGCGCGGGAAGCTCCGGGCGCTCCGGGCCGGCGAGCGCGGTGCGCGCGGCCAGGCTGCCGGCCGTGGTGCGGGCGAGCGTCACCGGGCGGTCGTTCCAGCGCACGGCGGTCACCCCGGCGGGCGCCCAGACCTCCAGGTCGCTGGCGGTGGTGGTGTCACCGGTCAGGTGCAGGACGGTGCCGGCCACCCGGGCGGTGCGGACCAGCGCGGGGCCGCGGACCAGCGCGGCGCCCGAGGCGGTGGTCGGGCGCCAGAGCACGGTCGAGGCGTCGTCGTCGGCCAGCAGCAACAGCACGGGCGCGGCGTCGCTCCCCTGGTCGCCGGTGATCCGCAGCCGGATGAGCCCCGACAGCGTGGCGCGCACCCGCAGCACCCCGGCCGTCGCGTCGTACTCCGTCTGGGCCGTGCCGTCCAGGACGGTGACGGTGGGCTCGTGCGGGCAGGCGAGGGCGAGCTCCACGGGGTCGCCGGGCCGGGCGACGAACAGGCCGACGTCCTGGCCGCCGATGCGTTCGAGGACCATCGGCTGGGCGGTGGTGTGGTGCACCCGGCGCGCGCCGAGGGTGATCCCGGTGGCCAGCAGCCGGGCGTCCCGGGCCGCCAGCCGTACCGGCACGTCGACGGTCCCGGCCGCGGTGGTCATCGGGAGCGTGAGGTCGCGCGGGTCCGCTGCGTCGTTGCGCAGCACGTACACATGGGTGTCGGTGCCGGGGCTCGTGAGGTGGTAGACCCGTACGCCGTCGGCGCCCGTGGTGATGTCCTCGGCCCGGTCCAGCGCGGCCAGCTCCGGCACCGCCTCCAGCATCAGGCCCATCTGCTTCATCGGAGGGATCTTGCCGGTCAGGCCGCGGCCCTCGTCGATGGCGGCCCCGTAGTCGTACGAGGTGTAGACGACCGGGGCGGGCAGCCAGCCCCAGGAGGTGCCGCCGAAGATCATGTACACGTTGTGGATCTTGATGCCGTTGGCCAGGTTGGTCAGGTAGAAGCGGCGCTCGAACAGCGCGTTCCGGCTCTCCCGTGATCCCTCGTAGCCGCGGCCGTCGAACTCGGCGCCGCCCCAGCAGTCGAACCAGCCGCCGCCGAACTCGGCCAGCAACCCGGGTGTGTCCGGGCTCGCGGTCGCACCGCCCTTGGGGCCGCCGGTGCCGAAGTAGCCCCAGTCGGGCGGCGTGGACGTCGGCGAGGGATATCCGTCGAAGCCGTAGAGGTAGCGCCCCTCCTCGTCGTCCGTGGGGAAGGTGCCGGGCACCCAGTAGCCGTTGCGCCCCTTGTCGTTGTGGAACAGCGGCACGGTGATCCCGTCGGCGCGCACCTTGGCGTACAGGTGGGACAGGTAGGCCGCGCCGGTGCCGTCGCTGACGTGGGCGGCGTACTCGTTCTCCAGCTGGTACAGCAGGACCGTGCCGCCGCCGGTGGTGTACTGGCGCGGCGCGATCACCTCGTCGACGGCGGTCAGCCACTCGTCGACATGGCCGAGATACGCCGGGTCGTCGGAGCGTGCGGTACCCGGCAGGGCCGCGAGCCAGCCCGGGAAGCCGCCCCCGTCCACCTCGGCATTGATGTAGGGGCCCGGTCGGGCGATGACGAACAGGCCCGCCTCCGCCGCCATGTCGAGCATGGCGCCCACGTCCCGCACGCCGGTGAAGTCGTAGGAGCCGGGTGCGGGGGAGTGGAAGTTCCAGGAGAGGTAGATGCTGACCGCGTTGAATCCGCTCGCCCTGAACTTCTGGAGGATGTCGCGCCACAGCTGCGGACTGGGCAGCCGGAACGGGTGGAACTCACCGGACCACAGGGGGGTGCGGGCGCCGTCCACCAGCAGGGAGTACTTGTCGAAGGTGACCGGTCCGCCCCCGGGGCGGCTCCGGGCGGCGAGCCCGGTCTGATCCGGGGTGAGCGGGGCCGCGGCGGCCGGCCCGGCGCCCACGAGCTGTCCCGCGGCCCCGGTCAGCAGTCCCGCGGCGACACCGCCGCCGAGCAGGGTGAAACGTCTCCGGCTGAACTCCACCTCATGCCTCCCCACCCGGCATAAGCCGACAAGAATGAACTGAAGCGAACACATTGTTGCAGAAAACATCATGTCGTGACCGGTGGCTGAGAGTATGGGCATCCGCCCGGTGAGGCAACCGTCAAACTGGCCGTGCTGCGCCGGTGTCGGCCTTCCGGAGAATGTCGAAATGCGGGCATACGGTGTGCAACTTGCGTCACGTGGTGTGCAGCATGCCGCCAGGTGGTGTGCGCGTTCGTGCGGCAGGCCAACGATTGGCGTCATCCTTTACCGGACAGACCGTCACATGACCGCCATCGGTTACCGTAGGGCGAACGCGTGCTTTCATCGTGGTTCAGCGTGGAACCCCGGCCGATGGGAGCGTGGCTCCTCGGGCGCACAAGGG
Organism: Streptomyces odontomachi; assembly: GCF_024435355.1. GTDB lineage: Bacteria > Actinomycetota > Actinomycetes > Streptomycetales > Streptomycetaceae > Streptomyces > Streptomyces odontomachi. Next base: position 82,454 of record NZ_JAMJWG010000020.1, on the reverse strand, counting down.
TGCTCGGGACCGTGCGTGAAGCCCGGAAAGTCGGGCAACAGGGCTGGAACGGCCCGCCCGCGGGTATCGGCATGACAGCGGTCATGCTCCCCAGCGGCCCGGTGAGAGAAGGCGTGAGCACATAGCGGAACGGGGCAAAAGTGTCAGTAGTCGGCTTTGACGTACCAGTCGAACCTCTCCGGCGCACGGCGCACTACACGGGCGAGCCGGGCTGCATCGCCGACGCGCGCGTCTTCGCCGGGGAGTTCATGGCCGAACTCGCCTCCGAGTGGTGCGCCCCCATCGACACCCGCGCCCATGACGACATCCTGCTGCTCGTGACCGAGCTGGTCACGAACGCGGACCGGCACTGCCGCGGTCCGTACATCCTCTCCCTGGAGGGCACCGACGAATCGGTCACCGTGACCGTGTACGACAGCAGCCCCACGCTCCCCAGCATCTACCCCAGGGACCCGCAGCGGGTCGGAGGCCACGGGATGGAGATCGTCACCGCACTCGCCTGCGAGGTCTTCGTCGAACGGGTGCCGGTCGGCAAGCGCGTCTCGGCCCGGGTACGACTGCCCGGCCAGCCGCCGCCGCAGCCGGGCCGGATGGTGTCCGAACAGGCCCTCGGCGAGGTGTAGACCCCGACGTCCCTCGGAGGGACCTGGTTGCCCGGCGGGCCCGCCGCCCGAGCGGTGATCCACCGCGTCGTCTGCGCCGTTTGTCTGCGTGGTTTGTCTGCGTCGTGTGGCGTCGACAGGTGTCGTCCGAGTCGTCCGCCCGCGCGCGGCTACCCGAGGCGCCAAGGAGCCAAGACGCCAAGGCCAAGGTGCCAAGGCGCCGACGACCAACGCACGGGTGGCTCGGGGTCGAAACCCACGGCGGACATGAGCCATGGCTGAGCGGTATCGGGATGTGATCGTCGCGACCCTGCCCGTTGCCCTGTGGCCAGTATCATTCCGAGCCGACCGGCGATTCCCTCGGTCGGTGACCAGAGGTGGGGGCAGGTGGCGCAACGCTCGATACCCGGGAACCCCGTAAGGCCCGGAAACACCCCATCCGATCCGGACCGGACCGGCGCGGCCGTGCCCAGCGGTGCGCCGCTCCGTCCGGACCTGGGCTGGGCTGCGGGGACTTCCCTGGCCCTGTTGCTCGTCGAGGACGACGCCGGCGATGCGCTGCTGGTGAACGAGGTGCTCGCGGACAGCGGACTGCCGGTGGACGTCACCTGGTGCCGGTCGCTGGCCGAAGCGCGCACAGCGGTGAGCGACGCCGGGCAACCGGAGTGCGTCCTGCTCGACCTGCACCTGCCGGACACCTGGGGCACCACCGCCGTCGGCCGGATGCGCGAGGTCACGCCGGACGCCGCCATCGTCGTACTGACCGGGCTCGCCGAGAACGAGGCAGGGCTGACCGCGCTCGCCGAAGGCGCCCAGGACTACCTGGCGAAAGACGGTCTGGACGCCGAGACCCTGGGCCGGGCGATACGTTACGCCTTGCAGCGCAAGCAGGTGGAGCGACACAGCGTGGAGCTCCAGGCGAGCCGGCTGCGGGCGGCCGAGAACGCCCGGCTGGAGCGTGGCCTGCTCCCCACCCCGCTGCTGCGCGACGACGACTGCACCGTCGCCACGCGCTACAGCCCGGGGCGCGATCACGCACTGCTGGGCGGCGACTTCTACGACGCCGTGCAGACCGCGGACGGCACGGTGCACGCCGTCATAGGCGATGTGTCCGGGCACGGTGCGGCCGAGGCGGCGCTCGGCGTGTGCCTACGGGTGGGATGGCGGGCGGCCGTGCTCTCCGGCTGTGTCGGCGCCCGGCAGACCCATCTGCTGGAAGAGATCCTGACCGCCGAACGTGCCGCCGACTACGTCTTCGCCACCCTCCTCAGCCTGCGGCTGCCGCCCGATCGCCGCCACCTGCACGTCGTGCGGGCCGGCCACCCGGGTCTGCTGGTGCACACCCGGGACACCATCGAGCTGAGCGAGCCGCCCGGCGGTCCGGCCCTTGGCCTGTTCGCCGACCGCTCCCAGTGGACGGAGACCACGCTGCCGGCGGACGGCGTCGAAGCCGTCACCGTCTTCACCGACGGCCTCTTCGAGGGCGTGGTCGGCGAGCGACGAAGACTCGGCGAGGAAGGCCTCCTCGACCTGGCTCGTAGCCACCGGCGGCTGCGCGGCAAGGACTTCGTCGACGCGGTGGTCGAGGAGGTGACGGCGCTGACGGCGCCGTTCGGAGGACTCGCCGACGATCTCGCCGTCCTCGATCTGTCCTGGGAGAGCACAACATGACGCAGCACGAAGCGACGGCGGCGGCAGACGCCACCGCGGGGCACACCCCGGCGGACGACGCGCCCCCGCAGGGCGATGCCGCGGACACCGGCCCGCTCGACGCCGGCGTGGGGCCCGCGCCCCCGGCCGACGGCGGCGGGCAGCCCGGACCGGCGGGCCGCCGCGGCCGGGTCGGGCGGCTCACGGTGCAGGGCTGGATCCATGTCGTCCTGACGGCCAACGTCCTGCTGGTGATCGTGTGCGGCGTGGCGGGCGGACTCCTGCAACAGCGGGCCGACGAGCGTGCCCAGGACCTGTCCGACCGCATCCAGCCGCTCGCCTCGTCCCTCTACCAGCTGAAGACCTCCCTGGTGGACCAGGAGACCGGGGTGCGCGGCTACGTGCTGAGCGGTGACGCGGCCTTCCTGGAGCCGTACACCTCAGGGCAGCGCACGGAGAACGACCGGTACGCCGGGGTGACGGCACGCATCGGTGACGACGCCCGGCTCGGCGCCGACCTGCGCGCGATCCGCACGGCGACCCAGGACTGGCGCACCCACCAGGCGGAACCCCTCATCGCCGCCGCACGCCGCGGCGAGAAGGTGAGCGAGGCGAAGCTGCGTGCCGGCAAGGACACCTTCGACGTCACCCGCGGCCGGTTCACCCGGATGGAACGGGACGTGTCCGACCTGCGGGCGAGCACCCGCGCCTCGGTGGACGACACCCGGCGGCTGCGTGACATCGCGCTGCTGGCGCTGCTGGCGGGCTTCGTGGCCGGCAGCGTGGCGTTGACGGTCCTGCTGCGCCGTATCGTGGGCCGGCCGCTGGCCCTGCTGGAGGCCGCGGCCACCGAGGTCAGCACGGGCGCCTTCGACCAGCCGATCCGGCTGAACGGGCCCCGTGACCTCCAGTCCCTCGTCACCGCCGTGGAGGCCATGCGGTGCCGGATCGTCACGGCGCTCGCCGCCACGCGCAGCCGCGCGGCCCAGCTGGAGGCGCGCACCACCGAACTCGACGAGCAGACCCTGGAGCTGAAGCGGTCCAACGCCGAGCTGGAGCAGTTCGCCTACGTGGCCTCGCACGACCTCCAGGAGCCGCTGCGCAAGGTCGCCTCGTTCTGCCAGCTGCTCGAGAAGCGCTACGGGGACCAGCTCGACGACCGCGCCAAGCAGTACATCGCCTTCGCGGTGGACGGCGCCAAGCGCATGCAGGTGCTCATCAACGACCTGCTGACCTTCTCCCGGGTCGGCCGGGTCGGCGACGAGCAGGCCGAAGTGGCGCTGGACGAGGTGCTCGACGGGGCCCTCGCCAACCTCTCCACCAGCATCGAGGAGGCCGCGGTGGACGTCGAACGCCCCCCGTCGCTGCCGACCGTGTCCGGTGACCCGAACACCCTGACCATGCTCTGGCAGAACCTGATCGGCAACGCGGTGAAGTTCCGCAGCCCCGCCAGGCCCTGCCGCATCGCCATCGGCGTCGAGCGCGCGGACGACACCTGGCGGATCTCCGTGCAGGACAACGGCATCGGCATCGAGCCGGAGTTCCAGGAGAAGGTCTTCATCATCTTCCAGCGGCTGCACAGCCGGGAGGAGTACGAGGGCACCGGGATCGGTCTCGCGCTCTGCCGGAAGATCGTGGAGCACCACGGGGGACAGATCACCCTGGACGACACCGTCACCGAGGGCACGCGGGTGTTCTTCACCCTCCCCGTCCACCCCAGCGACACGACATCGAACGAGCCCGACGCGGCACCGCACGACCCCGAAGGAGCCACCGCGTGACCACCCCCCAGGCCGAGCCCATCGAGGTGCTGCTCGTCGAGGACGACCCCGGCGACGAGCTCATGACGCGCGAGGCGTTCGAGGACAACAAGATCCGCAACACCCTGCACGTCGCCCGGGACGGCGAGGAGGCACTGGACTTCCTCTACCGCAGGAACGGCCATGAGGACGCGCCCCGACCGGATCTGATCCTGCTCGACCTGAACCTGCCCAAGTACGACGGCCGTCAGGTCCTGGAGCGCATCAAGTCCGACCCCGACCTCGCCCACATCCCCGTGGTCGTGCTCACCACCTCCTCGGCCGAGGAGGACATCCTGCGCAGCTACCGACTGCACGCCAACGCGTATGTGACCAAGCCGGTCGACCTCGATCAGTTCATCGCCGCCGTCCGGCAGATCGACGACTTCTTCGTCACCGTGGTCCGACTGCCGCGCAACGGCTGAGGGCGCCGCGGTACGGCGGGCAGAAGGTGGTCCGAGCGGTCCCTGGCGGCCCCGCACGGGGCGCGGCTACGCTGCGCCGATGGCTGTCCAACGGAGGTTGCGTATGCGTCGTTCGGTTGCACGGACGCTTTCGGTACTGACAACTCTGGCCGCGACTCTGACGGTCGGCGCCGCGGCACCCCCGTCCGCCGCACCCGCCACGGCCACCCCACCCAAGGTGCCCGTCGCCGTCGGCTACGGCGGCGCGGTGGCCAGCGTCGACGCGGACGCCTCGGCGGCCGGCATCGAGGTGCTGCGGCAGGGCGGCAACGCGGTGGACGCCGCCGTGGCCACCGCGGCGGCGCTCGGGGTCACGGAGCCGTACTCGTCCGGTGTCGGCGGCGGCGGGTACTTCGTCTACTATGACGCGCGCACCCGCAGCGTGCACACCATCGACGGACGCGAGACGGCGCCCCGCACCGCCGACCAGAACCTGTTCGTCGAGGACGGCAAGCCGCTGCCGTTCGCCGACGCGGTCACCAGCGGCCTGAGCATCGGCACCCCCGGCACCCCCGCCACCTGGCAGACCGCCCTGGACACCTGGGGCAGCCGGAGCCTCGGCACGGTGCTCCGGCCCGCCGAACGGATCGCCCGGGACGGCTTCACGGTCGACGCCACGTTCCGCTCCATGACCGAGGGCAACCTCGACCGCTTCAAGGACTTCCCCGCCACGGCGGACCTGTTCCTGCCCGACGGCAAGCTCCCCGAGGTCGGCTCCACCCTCAAGAACCCCGACCTGGCCCGTACCTACGCGCTGCTGGGCCGCCAGGGCATGGGCGCCCTGTACCACGGCGACCTGGCCCGCGACATCGTCCGCACGGTGAACGAGCCGCCGGTCGACCCGGCCGCCGACCGCGTGGTACGCCCCGGCGACCTCTCGCTCGCGGACCTCGCGGCCTACCGCGCCAAGCTCCAGGCGCCCACGAAGACGACCTACCGCGGCCGTCAGGTGTACTCCATCGCGCCCTCCTCGTCCGGTGGCACCACCGTCGGCGAGGCGCTGAACATCCTGGAGAACACCGACCTGTCCAAGGCCTCCGAGGTGCAGTACCTGCACCACTTCATCGAGGCGAGCCGTGTCGCGTTCGCCGACCGGGGCCGCTGGGTCGGCGACCCGGCCGTCCAGGACGTGCCCACCAAGGAACTGCTCTCGCAGCGGTTCGCCGACTCCCGGGCCTGCCTCATCAAGGACGACGCGGTGCTCACCAGCCCGCTCGCCCCCGGCGACCCGCGCCACCCGGCCGACTGCAAGACGGCGGGCCAGGCCGTGCCGGCCACGTACGAGGGCCAGAACACCACGCATCTGACGGTGGCCGACAAGTGGGGCAACATCGTCTCGTACACCCTCACCATCGAGCAGACCGGCGGCAGCGGTATCGCCGTACCGGGCCGCGGGTTCCTGCTCAACAACGAGCTGACCGACTTCGACTTCACGCCCGCGAACCCGGCCGTGCCCGACCCGAACCTGCCGGGCGCCGGCAAGCGCCCGCGCTCGTCGATCTCGCCGACCATCGTGCTCGACCGGCAGGGCCTGCCCGTGGTGGCACTCGGCTCGCCCGGCGGCGCCTCCATCATCACGACGGTCCTCCAGACCCTCGTCGGCTTCCTCGACCGCGGCCTCCCGCTGGTCGACGCGATCGCGGCGCCCCGCGCCAGCCAGCGCAACGCCGCCACGACGGAGCTGGAACCGGCGCTGTGGACCAGCGACGACCGCACCGCCCTGGAAGCCCTCGGCCACCACTTCACCCAGAACCCGGAGATCGGCGCGGCCACCGGCGTCCAACGCCTCCCGAACGGCCGCTGGCTCGCAGCGGCGGAGCCGGTCCGCCGGGGCGGCGGCTCGGCCCAGGTGGTCCAGCCAGCGGGGTGAGGCCCTGCCTCCCCCCGGTCACGGGGCTGTGACACTTTGCGGCTCCCGCCGCGTGGCCGTGACCGGCTCCGACGGGACCGTCGGGTCGTCACCGTCGCGAGGGGGCTGTTGCCGTCGTGTCCGGGCCACCGGCCCGGTGGTGGGTTGCTCGCGCAGTTCCCCGCGCCCCTGGGGGGTGGGCGCGTGGCGCCCCCCTTGGGGCCCCGTGGGGCACGAAGTGCCCAGCTATCAGGGGCGCGGGGAACTGCGCGACCGGCCCCGACGAGACCGTCGGATCGTCACCGTCGCGAGGGGGCAGTTGCCGTCGTGTCCGGACCACCGGCCCACTGGGTGGTTGCGCGCGCAGTTCCCCGCGCCCCTCACGGGAGTGCCCTCGGCCGCAGGGCGCGCGGGAAAGGGGCGCGTGGCTGTGACACTTTGCGGCTCCCACCGCCTGGGCGCGACCAGCCACGATGGACCGGTCAGGTCGTCACCGTCCCAAGGGGGCAGCGACCACCGCATCCAGGCCACCGGGCCGGGCGTTGGCACCACGCGCTGGCACCACGCGCTGGCCCCACGCGGTGGAACCGCCCCGGGCACACGGGCCCGGGCCCGCCCGGGGTCAGGTACGGCGCTACAGCGCCGTGAGCACACGCGGACCGGTGTCCGTGATGGCCACCGTGTGCTCCACATGCGCCGCACGACACCCGTCATTCGTGCGCAGCGTCCAACCGTCCCGCGCGGTGTGGTAGCCGTCCCGGCCGCTGCCGAGCAGCATCGGCTCGATCGCCAGCACCATGCCGTGTCGCAACGGCATGCCACGACCCGGCCGTCCCTCGTTCGGCACGGCCGGGTCCTCGTGCATGTGACGGCCCACGCCGTGGCCGCCGTAGCCGTCCGGGATGCCGTAGCCCGCGGTGCGGCAGACGGTGCCGACGGCGTGGGCGATGTCGCCGATGCGGTTGCCCACGACGGCGGCGGCGATGCCCGCTTCGAGGGCGCCCTGGGCCGTCTCGATCAGGCGGACGTCCTCGGGGCGTGGGGTGCCCACGATCAGGCTGATGGCCGAGTCGCCGGCCCAGCCGCCGAGTTCGGCGCCGAAGTCCAGGGAGAGCAGGTCGCCGTCGCGCAGCCGGTAGCCGTCCGGGATGCCGTGCACGATCGCGTCGTTGACGGACGCGCAGAGCACCGCGGGGTAGGGGGTGGGGGCGAAGGCCGGGCGGTAGCCGAGGAAGGGGGAGGTGGCCCCGGCGGCGCGGAGCACGTCGTGGGCGATCGCATTCAATTCCAGCAGCGACACGCCGACCGCCGCCGCGTCGCGGGCCGCGGTGAGGGCCTGGGCGACCACCCGGCCGGCCGCACGCATCGCGTCGATCGATTCGTCTGTCTTGAGTTCCACCATGCCAATTACTATACCGGAATTACTATACCGGTATGAGAATGGGATGCAGCGGGTAGGATGGGGGCATGGTGCGAACCCCGTTGACCCCCGAGGAGCGCGAGCGCGGCGAGCGGCTCGGCCTGCTGCTGCGTGCCGCGCGCGGCGAGCGCAGCATGGTGGAGGTCGCCGCGCGCGCCGGAATCTCCCCCGAGACGCTGCGCAAGATCGAGACGGGCCGCGCCCCCACTCCGGCGTTCTTCACCATCGCGGCGCTCGCCCGGACGCTCGGCCTGTCCATGGACGACCTCATGGCGCGGTGCGTCCTCGTGTCGCTGTCCGGTTGACCCGCTTCGCCCCCACGTCGCGCGCACCGAGTCCAGGCTGAAAAGACTTCGTAGCGATCTCGTAACACTGGGGGTGTTGGCTACCGCCCCGTTGGGATCCGGTCGACGGGGGCAGGAAGTGACGACTGTGGAGAGACTCCCGGCCGCGGTACGGGAGTTCGCGGAATACCTGTCCGCGCTGGTGGGCCGCCTTGACCAGGGCGGCGGCTGGTGCGGAGTGTTCTGGCGGCGTGACCCGGATGGGATGCAGGCGTGTCTGGAAGGGCGTGAGGAACCACCCTGGGACGTGGTGGAGGCCCTGCTGCAAGACCTCGCCGCGCTCCACGGGCAGCCGTACGCCGTGCAGGAGGCGGCCCGGGCGCGGGAGCTGCACACCGCCTCGCTCGCCGCGTACGACGCGTTGCCGGGCGCGCGTCACCGGCTCGGCGACCGGCTCGACGTCATGCTGCGGGAGCAGCGCCACGCAGCCGGGCGACGTGCCGAACTCGCCCGCCGGCTACCGGCCGCACCGCCCGACGAGGCCGCCACCATCGAGCGTGACCTGGCCTGGGCCCAGGACGACCACGCACGCGCCAGCGCCCGCTGCACCGAACTACAGGCCAGACTCGCCGAGATCGACCAACGCACCGCAGCGGGTGCCGGCGAACCCCGCGGGACGCGCCCCGACCCGAGCGCCAGACGTTCCGGCTTCGATCCGGACGCCGGGTACGCCGGCTACGGGCACGACGACACGGGGCAGGGCGGCTTGGACCCGGCCGCGACGGGGCACGCCGGCTTCGACCACGGGGATGCGGGGCAGGCCGACTTCGACCCGCTGGGTTCGGGGTGGGCGGACCATGATCCGCTGGCTTCAGGACACGCGGACTACGACCACGCGGATCCGATGCGGACCGGCTTCGATCCCGTCGCGGGGCAGGGCGACCACGACTGGACGGCACCGGGACAGCGGGACCACGACCCGGCGGCCCTCGGGGCGCCGGGCCCCGGCGCCCCCGCAGCCGGGTACGCCGCGTATCCCGACGCCCCCGCATCCGCGTACCCGGAGGCTTCCGAGTATCCGGGCCCTTCCGAGTACCCGGACGCTTCCGAGTACCCGGCGGTCTCCGCCTATCCAGAGGACCCCGGGTACCCCGGTGCCGAGCCCGACCCCAGCGGTGGTGGCCGGGCGGCCCGGCCGCGTGGCGGCGCCCGGTTTGCGGGGGCCGCAGACGGGACCGACGGCGGCGAGCAGCCGGCCGTCGTGTTCCCCGGCCCCACGGCGACACCGGCGGCCGGCGCGCCGCGCGGTGCGCGGTTCGCCGGGAGTCCCGGCGCGTCGTCCGACGACGCGCAGCGGACGGACTCCGAGGGCGAGGGGGCACGGGAGGCCGTGGCCGGCGCCGTCGCCGCGCTCATGCGGCTGCGGGCCGAGGGCCGCGGCGGTGAGGCCCATGCGGTCCTCGTCGAGGCCGCGTCCTGGCCACCGGACCACTTCCCGCTGTTCGCGGTGGAGTTGAGCCAGGTGGGTCTCGACCCGGACTGGTCCACGCTGCTCTGGGAGGCCTCGTCACAGCCGACGGACCGCCTGGTCGCGCTCGCCGACACGCTCACCGCCGGTGGACTGGCCGCCGACGGCGGCCGGCTGCTGCGCCAGGCCGTGGCGCGTCCGGCGCCCGAGGTCTCCGCCGCGGCGCTCGTCCTCGTCGAGGAGGGCCGGGACCGCGAGGTCGGCGCGCTGCTCGACGCCTGTGTGCGGTCCCGCCCGCCGGAGGAGGCGGCGCGCTGCGCCCAGGCCGACCCGCAGCGCCTCGTGCCCCTGCTGACCGCGGCGGCCGAGGCGGTGTCCGAAACCTGCCACGGCGACCTGCTCCACGCCCTGCGCGTCGCGGGCCTCTCCCGCTAGGCCAGGACTCCGCACGGGGCGCCCCTCCCAGACCGAGGGACGCCCCGCAAGGCGCGGAACGTCCCTTCCGGGACGCGGACCGGCGACCTGGGAACGCGGAAGCGGTCTCTGGCAGAAGCGGTCTCTGGCAGAAGCGGTCTCTACACGTGCGCAATGGCGCCCTCAGGGGCGCCGACCGGCAAGGCGGCGACGGAAGCTGGAAAGGAGACGGTGGGGCAGGCGCCATCACGTGGACGTACCTCGTTTCGCCCCCTCACCCGCACGGGTACGAATCATGATCGACTCAGCGGGTTCAGGGCGATGGTCTTGCCCCGCTCGAGCACGAGGCTTACGTTCATCCCTCTACCCGCTGTGTCTACGTGCGTAGAGAGCTTCTGTCGTTCGTCGAAGGAGCAGCTCATGGCCACCGTCGTACGTGCCGCACTGGTCCAGGCGACCTGGACAGGCGACACCGAATCCATGATCGTCAAACACGAGGAGCACGCTCGCGAGGCGGCTCGCCGAGGCGCGAAGATCATCGGCTTCCAAGAGGTCTTCAACGCCCCCTACTTCTGCCAGGTGCAGGAGCCCGAGCACTACCGCTGGGCAGAGCCGGTGCCGGACGGTCCGACGGTGCGCCGCATGCAGGCGCTCGCCCGGGAGACCGGCATGGTCATCGTCGTCCCGGTCTTCGAGGTCGAGCAGTCCGGCTTCTACTACAACACCGCAGCCGTGATCGATGCCGACGGCACCGTGCTGGGGAAGTACCGCAAGCACCACATCCCCCAAGTCAAGGGCTTCTGGGAGAAGTACTACTTCAAACCGGGCAACGCCGGCTGGCCGGTCTTCGACACCGCCGTCGGCAGGGTCGGCGTCTACATCTGCTACGACCGGCACTTCCCGGAAGGCTGGCGCCAGCTGGGCCTGGCCGGTGCGCAGCTCGTCTACAACCCCTCCGCCACCTCCCGCGGCCTGTCCGCCTACCTGTGGCAGCTGGAGCAGCCGGCGGCGGCCGTCGCCAACGAGTACTTCATCGCCGCGATCAACCGCGTCGGCCAGGAGGAGTACGGCGACAACGACTTCTACGGCACCAGCTACTTCGTCGACCCCCGCGGCCAGTTCGTGGGCGAGGTGGCCGACGACAAGACCGAGGAACTCCTCATCCGCGACCTCGACTTCGGCCTGATCGACGAGGTGCGCAACCAGTGGGCGTTCTACCGAGACCGCCGACCCGACGCGTACGAAGGGCTGGTGCAGCCATGAGTGAGCTGTTCGACCGACACCAGGCCGTCCTGCCGAAGTGGCTGGCGATCTACTACTCCGACCCGCTGGAGATCACGCACGGCGAGGGCCGGTACGTCTGGGGCGCCGACGGCCGCCGCTACCTGGACTTCTTCGGCGGCATCCTGACCACCATGACCGCGCACGCGCTGCCCGAGGTCACCAAGGCGATCGCCGAGCAGGCCGGCAAGATCCTGCACACCTCCACGGTCTACCTGAGCCGGCCGATGGTCGAACTCGCCGAGCAGGTGGCCGAACTGTCGGGCATCCCGGACGCCCGGGTCTTCTTCACCCCGTCCGGCACCGAGGCCAACGACGCGGCGCTGCTGCTCGCCACCGCCTACCGCGGCTCCAACCAGATCCTCGCGATGCGCAACAGCTACCACGGCCGCTCGTTCAGCGCGGTCGGCATCACCGGCAACAAGGGCTGGGCGCCGACCAGCCTCTCGCCGCTGAAGACGCTGTACGTGCACGGCGGCATGCGGAGCAGGGGCCCCTTCGCGCACCTGCCGGACGACGAGTTCATCGCGGCCTGCGTCGCCGATCTCGAAGACGTGCTCGGCCAGACCCGCCCGGGAGTCGCGGCCCTGATCGCCGAGCCGGTGCAGGGCATCGGTGGCTTCACCTCCCCGCCCGACGGCCTCTACGCGGCGTTCCGCGAGGTCCTGGACCGGCACGGCATCCTGTGGATCGCCGACGAGGTGCAGACCGGTTGGGGCCGTACCGGTGACCACTTCTGGGGCTGGCAGGCGCACGCCGAGAACGGCCCACCGGACCTGATGACCTTCGCCAAGGGCATCGGCAACGGCATGTCGATCGGTGGCGTGGTGGCCCGTGCCGAGATCATGAACTGCCTCGACAGCAACTCCATCTCCACCTTCGGCGGTTCCCCGGTGACCATGGCCGCGGGCCTGGCCAATGTCGCGTACCTGCTCGAGAACGACCTCCAGGGCAACGCCCGCCAGGTCGGAGGGCGGCTCATCGAGCGGCTGCGCAGCGGCTGCGCCGGCCTGCCGGGCGTGCGTGAGGTACGCGGCCGGGGGCTGATGATCGGGATCGAGCTGGTGAAGCCGGGCACCGACGAGGCGGATCCCGAGGGTGCCGCCGCGGTCCTGGAGGCGGCCCGCGAGGGCGGGCTGCTCATCGGCAAGGGCGGCGGGCACAACACCAGCGCCCTGCGGGTGACGCCCCCGCTGTCCCTGACCCAGGAAGAAGCAGACGAGGGCGCCGAGATCCTGCTGCGCGCCCTCGGCGGCGGCTGACCCGGCCGCACCGCCCCGGCCGTGCCCGCCCCTCCGCCGCACCACGCGGCCGGGCAGGGAAGCCGCCCGCCGCACCCCCGGACGGGCGGGCACGACCGGGCCACCCGCCGCACCGCCGACCCGCCGTCGTCCCGCCACCGTCCCGCCCCCGCAGCAACCCGCGTTCAAGGGAACCGAAGATGAGCACCCGTACCCTGATCCGCGGCGGCCTCGTGATCACCGCCGCCGAAGAGACCCAAGCGGACGTCCTCATAGAAGACGAACGCATCGTCGCGCTGGCCGCGCACGGCAGCGACATCGCGGCGGGCTGGCAGGCCGACCGCGTGCTGGACGCGACGGGCAAGTACGTCATCCCGGGCGGCGTCGACGCGCACACCCACATGGAGATGCCGTTCGGCGGCACCTACGCGTCGGACACCTTCGAGACCGGCACCCGCGCCGCCGCCTGGGGCGGCACCACGACCATCGTCGACTTCGTGGTGCAGAGCGTGGGCAGCTCGCTGCGCGAGGGCCTGGACGCCTGGCACGCGAAGGCGGACGGCAACTGCGCCGTCGACTACGGCTTCCACATGATCCTCGCCGACGTCAACGAGGGCACGTTGAAGGAGATGGACCAGCTGGTCCAGGAGGGCATCACCTCCTTCAAGAATCACGTTGGCTGAGCTGACCACGGGTTTTCTGAGGGACGCCGCGTTGCGACGGCACAACAGCACCGCAGGAACTGCGAGTTGAACGGCACAGGGAGGGGCGAGGCATGACCCGCACACTGATCACCGGCGGTCTGGTCATCACGGCCGCCGACGAGATGCACGCCGACGTGCTGATCCAGGACGGCCGGATCGCCGCCCTGGCCGTCGCCGGAAGCCAACAGTGGTCGGCCGACCGCGTCATCGACGCGTCGGGCAAGTACGTCATCCCGGGCGGCGTCGACGGACACACGCACATGGAGATGCCGTTCGGTGGCACCTACGCGTCGGACACGTTCGAGACGGGCACACGGGCGGCGGCCTGGGGTGGCACGACCACGATCGTCGACTTCGCGGTGCAGACGGTCGGACGCTCGCTCCGGGAAGGCCTGGACACCTGGCACGCCAAGGCCGACGGCCAGTGCGCGATCGACTACGGCTTCCACATGATCCTCTCGGACGTGAACGACTCGTCGCTGAAGGAGATGGATCTTCTCGTCGAGGAAGGGATCTCCTCGTTCAAGCTGTTCACCGCGTACCCGGGGGTCTTCTTCAGCGACGACGGCCAGATCCTGCGCGCGATGCAGAAGGGCGCCGCCAACGGCGGACTCATCATGGCGCACGCGGAGAACGGCCTGGCCATCGATGTGCTGGTGGAACAGGCCCTGGCACGCGGCGAGACGGACCCGCGCTACCACGGGGAGGTCAGGAAGTCCCTGTTGGAGGCGGAGGCGACGCATCGGGTGATCAAGCTGGCGCAAGTGGCGGGCGCGCCGGTCTACGTGGTGCACGTATCGGCGCAGGAGGCGGTGGCGGAGCTGGCGCGGGCCAGGGACGAGGGCCTGCCGGTCTTCGGTGAAACCTGCCCGCAGTACCTGTTCCTGTCGACGGACAACCTCGCCGAGCCGGACTTCGAGGGCGCGAAGTACGTGTGCTCGACGCCGCTGCGGCCCAGGGAGCACCAGGCGGCGCTGTGGCGGGGCCTGCGCACGAATGACTTGCAGGTCGTCTCGACGGACCACTGCCCGTTCTGCTTCGTCGGGCAGAAGGACCTGGGCCGTGGCGACTTCTCCAAGATTCCCAACGGCATGCCGGGCGTCGAGAACCGTATGGACCTGCTCCACCAGGCCGTCGTCGACGGGCACATCTCGCGCCGGCGCTGGATCGAGATCGCCTGCGCGACACCGGCCCGGATGTTCGGCCTCTACCCGAAGAAGGGCACCATCGCGCCGGGCGCCGACGCAGACGTCGTGATCTACGACCCGCACGCCGAGCAGACGATCAGCGCCGAGACGCACCACATGAACGTCGACTACTCGGCGTACGAGGGCAAACGCGTCACGGGGCAGGTCGACACCGTGCTGTCGCGCGGTGAGCCGGTCATTGAGGGCCGGAGGTTCGTGGGGCGAGCGGGGCATGGTGCTTACCTGGCACGGGGCCTGACGCAGTGCGAGTCGTGAACGGCTGGCGTCGGTTCTAACTGCGGGCCCCCGGGGTTATCTGCGTGATGGTGCAACGGTTATGAATGACGGATCGGCTGGTGGGGAGCCGGCGGATGATGCGCATGGCCGCAGATTCGAGCTGGCTACCCGCACGCACGGGGATGGTCCCTCCAGGGCCGGGGGCGCTCCGGAGGGCAGCGATGTAGAGGGAGCTTTGTGTCGCGACGATAATGTCTGGATCTTTGTCCTCGGGTGCGGTGAGGTGGCCGAGTCTCTGATAGTGACGTCGTGTGGTTTGTCTGTGTGGCATGTCAGACTGTGCGACCCTTCTTGATCTTCCTATATGCCTGATAGGTGCAAATCGATGAAACTGGCTGTCTTCGGCGTCCTCTCTTAGAGAAGTGCCTGGTCGCGAAGACTGCTCCCCGTGCACGCGGGGATGGTCCCCCGGCCGCCGACCGTGGAGGCGAGGTTGTTCACTGCTCCCCGTGCACGCGGGGATGGTCCCGTGCCGCGGCAGAACGGCAAGGGCGGCATCATCTGCTCCCCGTGCACGCGGGGATGGTCCCCCGCTGAAGGTGCAGGGCATCGCCGACTATGGCTGCTCCCCGTGCACGCGGGGATGGTCCCACGGTGATCCGGGGACGGGCGGTGCTGATCTGCTGCTCCCCCTGCACGCGGGGATGGTCCCGAGCGGTCCATCGGCGCCACGGCGAGGGTCACCTGCTCCCCGTGCACGCGGGGATGGTCCCTGATATCAGTGCGCCATAACTTGCTGCCGGCACTGCTCCCCGTGCACGCGGGGATGGTCCCTGGCCGACGTGGCCGGCATGCAGACCGTCAAGGACCGGCTGGCTGCTCCCCGTGCACGCGGGGATGGTCCCCACCCATTACTGGGCAGACCGCCGTACGACGCCTGCTCCCCGTGCACGCGGGGATGGTCCCATCCACCAGTTCGCGACCGGGCACGCCGTTCACTGCTCCCCGTGCACGCGGGGATGGTCCCGGTCTTGGCATCTTCACCGGTGCCCGGATCCGCTGCTCCCCGTGCACGCGGGGATGGTCCCTACAACGAGTCGTTCGACAACCCGCAGTTCTACTGCTCCCCGTGCACGCGGGGATGGTCCCTACACCGAGTCGACCGGCGGGCGGTACCTGTCCTGCTCCCCGTGCACGCGGGGATGGTCCCGACGAGAAGCCCAAGGAAGAGGAAGAGACTCCCTGCTCCCCGTGCACGCGGGATGGTCCCGTCAGTGAGCAGTGCTTCGCTGTCCTGTGGGGCTGCTCCCCGTGCACGCGGGAATGGTCCCCGGGTTGAGCCACCTCCCCACCCACAGACGCCCTGCTCCCCGTGCACGCGGGGATGGTCCCTTCCCGAACCTGCGTGACATCAAGCCGTTCAACTGCTCCCCGTGCACGCGGGGATGGTCCCGAGGACTGATCATGAGCGACTTGGTTCCCCGCCTGCTCCCCGTGCACGCGGGGATGGTCCCTCGTGCGCGTGCCAGCCCTTCTCGGTCGCGTCCTGCTCCCCGTGCACGCGGGGATGGTCCCAGGCCGACTTGAATGATCACGAAGACGAGTGCCTGCTCCCCGTGCACGCGGGGATGGTCCCGCGCCCGTCAGGGCAAGCGCCGGGACACGCCTCTGCTCCCCGTGCACGCGGGGATGGTCCCAGGGCCACGACCACGGCGATGACGAACACGAGCTGCTCCCCGTGCACGCGGGGATGGTCCCTCCCCGACGGGCGCGTCGTCGTCACCGCCAAGCTGCTCCCCGTGCACGCGGGGATGGTCCCGAGCCCGACATGATCGCCATCGGCCCGCTCTACTGCTCCCCGTGCACGCGGGGATGGTCCCATCTTCGCCGAGAAGTCCCTGCGGCAGGCGGTCTGCTCCCCGTGCACGCGGGGATGGTCCCCGGCGCTCGGCATCGCTCATCAGGAAGCCTCCCTGCTCCCCGTGCACGCGGGGATGGTCCCCGGAGCCTCACGCCGCCGTCGCTGACTCGTCGCTGCTCCCCGTGCACGCGGGGATGGTCCCACCTCGGCGCGCAGTTCGGTCCGCTCCTCCTGCTGCTCCCCGTGCACGCGGGGATGGTCCCTGGACACCGCCACCCACGGCGGCCCTCTCACCCTGCTCCCCGTGCACGCGGGGATGGTCCCGTGTCCTGGCCGTCCGCACCGTTGGCCGCGCACTGCTCCCCATGCACGCGGGGATGGTCCCCTCCTTGCTGTTCCCGCTCGTCTACACCGGCGACTGCTCCCCGTGCCTGCCGTGCCGTTCTCACGTCGAGGACACCTTGCCGTCGAGGCCAGACGACCCGGGAGGTGGCGAAGAAGCCCGTCGCCGGCCATCGCACTCAACGGCTTCCGGTGGTGGCGTGACCCAGGCGCCTTCGGGGCATTGCTGGAGGGGCGGGGAGTATCAAGGCGACCCGGATGTCGTCTGAGTCGATGACGGACTGTTGCGGCGTGAGCACTCGCGATAGCCTGTTCTGTGCCTTATACGGCACGACTGGCGATACGGGAGGGGCACGAGGGGGATCGTGGAGCAGCGTGATGTGCGCGGACATTACGAGGAGTTGGCGGCCGAGTACGACGAGCACTGGGTGTATGGCCCGCATTACATTCCCTGGATGTCCGCCCGGATTGCTGAGGCGTTGCGGCTTGCTCCCACTGACCGGATCGCTGACGTCGGCTCCGGGACGGGCCTGTTCGCCAGGGAAGTTGCCAGGCAGCTCCAGCCGCGCCATCCCCTTCTGTGTGTGGATCCGTCCGAGTCGATGCTCAGCCAGCTCGGCACGCCGCCTACGGCCGGTCTGAAGCCGATCGTTGCTTCTGCGGAGGACATCGCCGAAGGACGTACTCGTCTGCCATACGAACAGCTCGATGCGCTGTGGTTGAAAGAGTCGGTGCATCACGTGGCCGATCCGGCGCGAACCCTGCGCGGCCTGGCTGATCAGTTGGCGCCGGGAGGCCGGCTGCTGGTGGTGATGCTCCCGGCCAGTATCCAGTATCCGCTGTTCGAGGCGGCTCTGGCGCGCTTCGAGGAGTTGCAGCCGGACCCGGCCGTTATCGAGGGTCACCTGGCCGCGGCGGGGCTGGAAGCCAGTCTGAGTTATGTGGAGCATGAGCTGCGCATCGATCGGGACAAGTACTTCGGTATGGTGCGTGCCCGCTATATGTCGTTGCTTTCCACCTTTAGTGACGACGAGATCGAGAAGGGCATCGCAGAGATGCGTAGCGCTCATCCGGAGCCGGTGTTGGTGTTTCCTGACCGGCTCGCATTCGTGCTCGGCCGACGGGGTGGGGAGTCCCTGTGAGCTCCATGGTCGACGAGCGCCTGCGGCGCCTACGGAGTGAACTCGACGACCATTCGAGGATCGCTGACCGGTTGGGACTCGATCTGGAACGGCCGTTGCGGTCTCTCAATGACGGCTATCCGGAGAATGCCGTGGCCTTGGTCGGAAAGCTGACCGAGAAGCTCCTCAAGGAGTTGTGGCGCCACCACGGCGTCGAGGGCGACCCTGCGACGAAGGCCCTGAACGACCTGGTCAAGCGATGCCGTCCGTACATTCGCAGCAGCACGGTGCTGGATGCGCTCGACGACATTCGGCGGTTGCGGAACCGGTCCACGCACGACGGGTACGACATCAGCGACGAGGACGGGCTGCTGGCGGTCCGCAGGCTCGTCGATGTGCTGGTCTGGTTCACCGCCACCGGGAGCGCGGCACTGCTCGGCGGTGAGCCTGACATGGCGCCCGAAGTGGCCCGCCGCTGCGAGTTCCTTGCCGGGCTGTACCTCACTCTCGGCTACCGGCAGGCCAAGCGCTTTGTCCTGAGCCCGGACACCGTGTACCAGCTGTTCTGCCGTGAGTCGGGGATGCGGCTGGAGTACGTGGAGCTCATGCTCTCCAGGGATGCTGACGACTTGAGGACCGTCCTTGCCTCCAGCGATGGTGAGCTGCTGCGGACCCGCCTGCCCAAGCTGACGCGCTTCGTCGTCCTGGATGACGACGGTGGTACGGAGCCCGGCGCCCTGCGCGGGATGCTGGGGCTTGATTTCCGAGTCGTACGCTATGACGGCTTCGTCGATACCATCGTCAACCTCGATCAGCACCTCGCCGATCTCCCCTCGGCCGACGAGCCGTCGGAGCCGCGGGCCGCTGTCCCCGCGGCTACCCTGACCACTGACCCCCGCACCGGCGAATCGACAATGGAGCATTCCGGCGATGCGGCCCAGCTCGTGGCCCGCCTCGCATCCGGCAGTGCGAATGTCTTGGTCACCGGCCGTCCGGGGAGCGGCAAGAGTACGCTCCTGCGTTCCTTGGCTGCCGATCCCGAAGTCCGGCGGTTCCGCTTCTACTTCGACCTCGGTCTCAAACCGAAGGGCGAACCGTTCTCCGAGTACGCGGCCCGTCTCCTGGCACCGGCGATGAAGTCAGATCGCTCGCGCGCTTATGATCTCTTCCTTTATCTCATCCGCTCCGGGACGGCACTGTGTGTGCTCGATGCGGTGGACGAGGGCGTGGAGGAACCAAGTCCTGCCGGCTTCTTGCGGCTCTTTACCGATCTCGCGGCCGTCTTGTCCGCCGAATCCGCGGTGGTGATGAGTTCGCGGGTGTCGTTCCTCGCGGATTCTCCCCAGGTACGTCAGCTGCTGGACAGCGGCGCCGGCCGCTCCGAGCAACTGGTCGAGCAGATGTACGTCAACGGGCTCGACCCTTCGCGTGTGCCGCACTTCCACGTTGTACGTCTGGCCGACCCTGAGGCAACGCCTCTCGAGAAGCGCCTGACTGCGTCGCTGAATATCCCGGCGGGGAAGCCGCTCGCGGACATCCTGGGCGTTCACCTCACGAGGACGCTGGCGGAGCAGGGGCAGCCCGACCTGGAGCAGCGCCTGCCAGCCGTGTTCGGATATGCCTTCCTCACCGATCGTACGGTGTTCTCCCTGCTCGACGCACACAGACAGTTGGGGGCGGACGCCTTCCGAAACGGACGCCTTGACCTCGATGCCTGTGTCCTTGGCCCGCTACTGCGGCCTGCCGGGTCCGATCACCTTGCTTTCGTGCACACTGCCTACCAGGAACTGCTGGCTGCGAGATTTCTGGCCGAGCCGAAGAACCGGGAAATGGCAGCGGATCTTCCCGGCGGTCCCTTCCTCACGGAGCAGGTACGCGCGTTCCTCGCTGGCATGCCCGGCACCTCGGACACGGACGACTGTGTGCTCCCTGCGGGGGCCTACCTGGTCGGGCCGGCGGAACGGCTGCTGATCCGCCGCGTCAACGGTCCCGTACGCTTCGACCGTCACGCGGTGACCGTCGAGCGCTACCGACGTTTCCTCGACGCCCTCGACGCGGACGGCACCTCCCGATGGGATCATCCCGATCAGCCGGCGCACATCACGCACAGTCCCTGGACTGACCGATTGCGGTGGCCCGACTACTACGAGAATCCGCAATTTGCCGACCATCCGGCCATCTGCGTGAACTGGTGGAGCGCTTACGCCTTCGCCGCTTTCGAGGGCAAGCGCCTGCCGACAGCTCTGGAATGGGAAGCCGCGGCCCGCGGCGATGATGGACGCCTCTTCCCCTGGGGAGACAGCCCAGACATCACTCGCGTGAACTGCGCCGACGCGTGGATCGAGCGGCCTGTGATGACGTACCAGGCCTGGTATCGGGACTTTGCGGGCGACGCTGTTCGACGCGCCGGGGTGACACCCGTCGATAAACGGCCGGACAACCGCTCCCCGTTCGGCATGTACGACATGGTGGGCAACTGCTGGGAATGGACCTCCACCATCTTGGACGACCCAGGCGAGGCCGTCATCTGCGGTGGCAGCTACGACAACCCCATGCGGGCGGTGCAGACCAGCAGCAAGGGCGTATACCGCAAGCGCGGCGGAAGTAACGCTGTCGGCTTCCGATGCGTTCAGGACATCGACCCGTCCGCGACAGGAGAGGCGGTGACGGCGTGAGCGGCACCGGGGCACGTCACGGAACCATCGTCGACAGGCGCCCGAGCGGCGGAGGACTCAGCGGCGCCCTCGGCTCCTACGTGGTCCGGGACGATCAGGACGAGCGGTACTACACCTTCGACTACCGGCAAATCGTGACCGAAGGCTTTCGGACCATCCGCACGGGGGAGCACGTCCGCTTCTACGTCAGCGCTGAAAGCCCCGATCGTGCAGAGTTCGTCATCCGACTAGACCAGCCCGACCCAGCCGAGTATTACCGGTGACCAGTTATGGAGCTTCGCCACTTGAGAACGTCACCGGCGCACGCCAGGAGCTGACCGTCGTCCTGCCGGTACGGCTGCTGCGTATCCCCGACTGGCCCGAAGGTCCCTACCCGTTCGAGCTGGGCAACCGACTCACTGACGTCCAGACCCGTTCCACCTACTTCGCCCCCGCCTCCGCCCGCGCCCTCTACGGGGCACCCGGACGGCCCTGTCGATGGCACCTGCCGCTGGACGTCAAGCACGACGGACTACACCTGCTCGGCATGGAGCTCCTGCGTGCCGCCACCACACGCAACAACGAACACGCCCTCGCAGTCCTGCACCTGAGCGTGGAAAGACCGCTGTTGCCAGTACTTCGAGCCCTGGCCGGACGCAGGCCGAACACCGGCAATGAAATCCTTTCCGGGCCCCTGGACCCAGTCATGCTGTTTGCGGGTGTTGCCGACGTCCGCGATCACGAGGCACCGTTTGCCATAGCCCGGCCATACACGGTCGCCTTCATGACCCCGACCGCACAGCAAACCCCGGCCCTGCGCTTCAACCTGGAAGGGGAACTGCCCCCCTCTGCTGACCGCTGGCTGTGGCAGCTCGCCTCATGCTCGACACCTGAGGACTTCCCCCTGCCACCGGAGACCGCCGGCGAGCAATTCAAAGACACCGCGAGGATTTCCGCGGACTGGAGCGCCCTGGTGCTTCGTCAAGGAGCTGCCTTCCTGGGCCACCGGGCCGACACCGGTACGGGCGATTTCTTCGAATTTGCTGCGCTGCACTCTCGTTCCGTGTATCTAGACGCTCTCCTGCTCGGTTCACTCCAACGCGATCAGATCGACGAGTTGACCGACGAACTCTCCCATGTGTTCACATCGTCGCAGCTGGCAAAGCGGGTGGCCGCACTGGAACGGAGTATCGCTGTCTTTCGCAGCACCTACTGGCGTCAGCATCTCACCGCCCATGGGGCAGCGAACGACCTGTTGCTCGCCTTCCAGAACCAGCACCGGCTCCCCGCCCGCTTCGACGAGATCCTCGCCGAAGCGGCCGACTACAGTCGACTCGTGCAGACCCAGGAAAGCCAGCAGATCAGCGGTGCCCTGGGCGTACTCACCATTCTCGGCCTGCCACTTGGCACAGCCCTGAGCATCTTGCAGGTTCTCGATGACCACTCTGTGGCACACCTGATCGTCTCGCTCATCCTGTCCATCGCCGCCACGGCCGCGGCCCTCACTACGCGATATGGACGCCTGGTCCTGACGTCTTTGCGGGCGAGGTGACGAAGTTTTTCACGTGGCGAAACGGCCATGACGATGACCCGGCGCCGTATGGCCTCTTTTTCGTCTACTTCATCCAGCTATTTCTGATATGAGCAATTCTCTGAAGGTGGTATTTTCTCGGCACCTGCCGTTAAGAAATCCCTGGTCAGAAAGTCTGCTCCCCGCGCACGCGGGGATGGTCCCGGTCGTATGTCGAACAGCGTGAACAGCCCCCGCTGCTCCCCGCGCACGCGGGGATGGTCCCACCATTCCCGGAGATTCGCTGTGTGGCTCCCTCTGCTCCCCGCGCACGCGGGGATGGTCCCTGCGTCCTCGTAGCCCAGTCGCCGTGCGAGTACTGCTCCCCGCGCACGCGGGGATGGTCCCAGAGCTGGATGCGGGCACCGCGCTGGAGGGCGCTGCTCCCCGCGCACGCGGGGATGGTCCCCACGCTCTGGCTGCAAAGGTCGCAGCGCATCACTGCTCCCCGCGCACGCGGGGATGGTCCCTCGTCCGGTCTGGGCCAGACGAACCGGGCCACCTGCTCCCCGCGCACGCGGGGATGGTCCCTGCCTCTGGGTGTCGGTGACGTCCGAGAGATGCTGCTCCCCGCGCACGCGGGGATGGTCCCGCAGTCTCGCCTGGGACGTGTGAGCCGATGACCTGCTCCCCGCGCACGCGGGGATGGTCCCGCCCCCTCGCGCCACACACGCAGGGAGCATCCCTGCTCCCCGCGCACGCGGGGATGGTCCCGGGGTACGGCGCCGGCCGGCGACGCGGCCGCCCTGCTCCCCGCGCACGCGGGGATGGTCTCTACTACTCGACCACGAACAGGCTGGCTGAAGCCTGCCTGCTCCCCGCGCACGCGGGGATGGTCCCACCGACGCCTCACGCATCCGACACGTGGGCTACTGCTCCCCGCGCACGCGGGGATGGTCCGCTCGAATACCCCCACCATTGAGGGACCGCCGTCTGCTCCCCGCACACGCGGGGATGGTCCCCGCATCACGGACAGGTCGAGGTAGAGCGGTAGCTGCTCCCCGCGCACGCGGGGATGGCCCCAGGGCGACAGCGGTGACCCCGAGGCCGGTGGCCTGCTCCCGGCTCTAGCAGGGACGGGTACGTGCGCTGCCACTGCGCTTCGGGATGTGCTCCCCGGTTCCGGGGAGCACATCGCGAGGACGTTTTGGCCACGAGTAGTTGACGTACAACTGGTCCCCCCGGCCCCCAAGGTGCTGGAGGCGCCCGACACTGTGACGGCGCCAACCCGTGCCATGGGGCGTCGCCTGTCCATTGCGGTCGGGCCTAGCCTCTTCCCCACCGGCGGCGTTTGGAGGCCCGGCTCCAACCTGGCGGTGGAGTACTTGGGGTCTGCGTTGGTGAAGCCTGAGCCTTTGCGGTAGGGCGTTGGATCAGAGTGACCCCTTCGTGGTCGATCGGGTGCCACTGGTGGTCGAACGTCCTGAAGGTGAAGCCCTGCTCGTTGTTGGTGGTGTGGGCCAGCAGAGCTCGGCCTTGGCCGGCGTACTGCTGGACCTCGTTCCAGAGGGCATCGCGGATGCGGGCCGAGGGGTTGCCGATGAAGACCCCCGCGGATATCTCCAGGAGCCAGCGGGTGAGGAAGCCCCGCAGACCACTGGGGCAGTTGGTGAGGACTATGACCGTCACCAGGTCTCCCCTCCGACAAGGTTCCAGCCCTCGTACTCGTCCGGGCCGTCGTGGTTGACGCCCGAAGGGACGTGGTGGCCGCCATCGCTCTGGAGGGTCGCGATGTCCTGGTCGTCGCCGAGGGCTGCCGCCTTCGCCTGATCTGGTGCCAGCAGCAGGCGTCGGATGTCGTCGACGCACCGGTTCAGCAGTGAGGTCTCGTTGATTCTGTCTCTCAGGGCGCGTCGGGTGCGTGAGCCGACGTCCTCTTCTCCCTCCGAGGCGGTGTCGAAGGCAAGAGGGATGCCGATCTCCGTCTTGTAGAGGTCGGCGATGTCCAAGACGAAGGACAACTCGTGGCCGGAGTGCACGAAGCCGAGCGCCGGACTGCATCCCAGAGAGGTGACGACGGCGTGTGCGATGCCGTACATGCACTGGGCAGCTGCGGTGATGGCCTGGTTGACGGCGTCTCCGGCGCTGAAGTCGCCCGGTACGTATCGGCGGCCCCGCCAGGGCACGCCCGTGCGGGCCGATTCGGCACGGTAACAGACCTTCATCCGTCGTCCCTCCCGTCCGAGTAGCTCACGCCGGGTCAGGCCGACCGGGTCCTCATCGGGGAAGCGCAACCGATACATCTCTCGGGCCACGGCGAGACGGCTGCGCGGGTTGGCCCACTGCTGGGCCTGAGCTTCCATGAGGGCCGAGGAGCGGCTGAGGGCGCGGCCGGACGCGTAGTAACGCACCCCGTGTTCACCGACCCAGCAGACGGCGGCCCCGGTCTCGCCGAGGACGCTCATGGCCTGGTGGGTGATCCGAGTTCCCGGCCCTAGGAGGAGCGTGCCGATCGTCGCGGACGGGATGTGTGTGGTGCCCTCCCCATCCTGTGCCGTGATCGCGTTGGCGTCGCGGTGGACGGTGCAACGCTCCAGGTAGATGAAGGAGAGACGGTCACCGGTGCGGGTGAGTTGTCGAGGACTGGGGGCCGGACGCTTGGAGACGGTCGTCATGTTGTGCGGGGACTCCTCGCGAGCGGAGCGAGGGTGAGAAGGCCACAGCCATAGGCGCGGGCTCGGCCGATGCCCTGGGTGAGGGAGCGGCGCATCGCGTTCGGGTCGGTGACCTCGAGGTGTCCTTCGAAGGTGACGGTGACGACAGTGACTGGCCCCCTGCGGCCATCGGCGGCGCCGGACTTGTTGAAGGCCAGGGAGCGGGCGTCCCGTATGGCCAGCTCGTACCGGTCGCCGGGGTGGGGCCGCTTCTGATGGGTGGTGCCCTCAGGAAGGAGCCGCCGGTCGTCGGGCTTCTCGCAGATGCGGAAACCGAGGCGCTCCTGGCGCCTGTCGTCGAGCAGCCATCCCATCTGGTGGATGGGTGTCAGATGCGCGGTGATCTTCTGCTCTTCGCCTTCCTTGCGGCGGATCTTGTGCACGGGGTTCGCCGTCAGACGGAACGACCAGCGATCGCCGGCGGTCAGACGATCGAGGAGTGGTGCGTAGGCCCGGGTCTGCCAGCCGGGATTCTCGCGGGTGGCGACGGCGGGCCAGCCGGCCTGCTCCACCAGGTGCGTCAGGTCCGGCTGACCGGGGCTGACGATATAGAGCAGGACCTCGGCGCGAGCCATCTGATCCAGACGCCACAGTACCCGGGGCGAGTCCGGAGGGGGGCTGTCGGAGGGCAGGAGCTGCGGGAACGACGACATGACTGCCGCGTGCATGGCCTGCGGTGAGGAGAGAAGCTTTCGGGCACCGGGCCGCGCAGTGTTGACGCGGAAGCGGGAGATGAACATCAGTCGCGCTCTTCCTCCAGGGCAGCGAGGGCATCGAACGGATCGTGGTTGTCGTTGCGGCTGCTGTCGGCCGGGATGGGCAAGGGGACCGGATCGGAGATGACCGTGCGCAGGGCGTGCCGGCGGTGCGCGGCATCGAAGCTGACGGGCTGGTCACGCAGGACGTCCGCGTTCCTGGCGGACTCGCCGTCGCCCATCTCGCGGAGCACGGGGAGGTTCTGCGGGGCTTGCCGGCGCTTTCGGTACCAGGCGGAGGCCTGCCAGGGCACGTTCGCCAGAACGTCTTCCAGGCACCCGCCCTTGTGCAGGTCGAGGCAGAGGGGCTCGGAGGGCGGGCAGGAGCGTCGCCCGAGGAACGGCGGGTACACCGGAGTGCGTAGTGCGTCCCGCAGGCTGGTGAGCAGAGCGTGGTCGCCCTCGACGGCCGCGACGAACACGGCGTCGGCGAGGTAGAACCTTTCCGACAACGGCATTGATACCCCGGTCACGGCGTGGTGCGCGGTCTGGAAGTCACGGATACGCGTGCCGGGCTGGTCGATACGGACCCCGAACCGCAGCGCGGCCAGGGGTGCGAGGCGGGCGTCGTCGTCGCGATCGATGCCGGCCGCGGAGGCGAGCAGGCCGATGACGCCGCTCTTGGTCGGCGCTGATTCGGTGGTGCGGCGGGTGAAGCGGGATGCGGCTCCCCAGGACTGCAGGGGGCCGGCCAGACGCAGGGCAAGCACGCTCATTCGGGCTTCTCCAGGCGCTCTGTCACGGCCTTGCCAACGGCCTCCACGAGCTCACCCATGGTCTCGGTCTGAGTGCCGAGGTCGACGAGCTTCTGGGTGTTCGGGCCCACGCGCAGCACCCACGTCTGGGTGGTCTCCGGGTCGCCATAGGCGCGTTCGACATCGGACCCGTAGGCGGCGAGCCGGTCGGAGGCCTCACGCACGTGCCCACCGGCGTCGCTGCGGACCGGGTCCTCGAAAGCAGACACGAAGCTGATCGGTCGGGTGGCGCGGAGCTTGACGACGACGGCGTCAGGCTGCGTGTGATGCCCAAACGTGTTGATCTTCCCTGTGGGCAGCGAGGCGATGAAACTGTGCACGAACGCCTCGACGGCACGGCGTACAGGCTCGGTGCGCGGCTCGTCCTCACGCAGGCCCTGGCCGAGGTTGGCGGCGAGCTGGTGCACGCCGAGGGCCGCGTAGCGGTACAGGGTGGCGGAGTTGAAGTCGACGGTGCCGATCATCCCGGCGCCGGTCTCCTCGTCCTTGTTCTCGTCGTCGACGGCCGTGTAGTAGTCGGACTCGTTGTCCACCCGGTGGACGCTGATGGCGTGGGCGACCTGGACGGCGGCGTCGACGTTGATGTCGGCGATGTCTGCGACCATGCGGCCGAAGAGGGCGATGTCGACTGAGTGCCGGGTGTCTGCGATCTCCTTGGCGCGGGCCTTGTTCTCCTTGGTCTTGAGGAACGCTGTGATGTCCGCGGCACCCTCCAGGGCGAGGTGTGCCAGGCCGTCGAGCTGCCGGGAGCTCAGGAAGACCAGGTATTTGCTTTCCGGTGCGGGGGTCGGGGCGTCAGGGTCCTCGTTCTTCTTCGCCTGGTCGGCCTTGCGCTTGGGGACCTCGGTCTTGAAGCCGGCCGCCTTCACCGTCTCGTCGGCCAGCTTCAGTGCCGCCTCACGCTCTACGGTGCCGTCGAGCCCGGCGATCCGGTCGGCGAGGAGCTCCACCACCTTCTTGGTGCGCACACCCAACTCGGCGGGGTCCAAAAGGTGCTCGTCATCGAAGTAGGTGCGGATGGCTCGCTTCCACGCCTGGCTGGAGACACGGGCACGCGGGACACCCCCGTAGACGGCCGTCTTGGGTGCACCCGTGTCGTCCCGGTTGAGGTTGCTGGGCGGGACGGTCTGCAGGGCGTGCACGTCCAGGAAGATGCGGTTCACGAATGGTCCTTGTCGGTGTGCGGAGCGGTGGGGTTGTCGCCTGTGGGCTGCCGGGGCCTGCGCGGCGGGGTGTGGAAGGAACGGCCCCACGCACGGCGCACGGCGGACGGACCGTCGGGCCACTGCCACACGTACAGCTGGCCAGCCAGCAGGCCGTAGTCGAGTGGGATGCTTTTCCGGCGCAGCAGGGCGACGATGTCGCGCAGCCGCTGGGCGAGAGAGACCAGGTCTGGTGCGGTGCCGGCGCGGACCAGGCGCTTGCGTACGGGCTCGTCGATGTCATCGGGTGGCATCAGCCGCCGCACGGCCGCGCCGAGGCTGGCTGGCTGCCCGGGGGAGTGGCACCGGTGCATGGGTTCGCCGCGGGACTGCTGGTGGAATGCCCACAGAGTCAGCGCTGCGTGCACCGCGTTCTCGGCGCGCATCACCTCAGGTTCGCTCAGGTGCCTTGGCCCGCCCTCCTCCTGGGAGTGCAGGGCGCCAGTGTCGATCAACGTCCACAGGTCCGGCGATTCCCCCGCCTCCCGGCCCGCACCACGGCGCAGGCGAGCGAGGGCGGCGACGGAGTGCGACTCGTCGGCGAGGTAGCCCCTCTGCCAGCCGCTGATACTCGCCCTTGTGAGTTCGGCGATGCGCGCGCTCACGCTGGGGTCCTTGGCCGGGGCGGAGCCGGTCGTCATGCGTGCACCTTCGCTTCGGTCGCGGTTTGGTCGGTGTCCGGGCGGCCGCCGCTGTCGGGGGCGTCGGGGTCAGCAAGTTCTCTGGCGAGACGTCCCCGGAACCATCGGTCTGCGAGGCCCGTGTTCAGCCAGTGAGTCGCGTTCTTTCTGTCCGTGTAGACCCGTCCCTCCCACGCAGCGTCACCTGCGGCGGCGATGAGACGATCACCGAGACGACTCACCGTTCCTCGAACCTCGCGCTGCCATGTCTGCCGATGTTCGAAGGGGTCCGTGACCTGGGCCATTTCGGCCAGCCATTGCCGGTATGGATGTTCCAGTGCGTCGAATCCGGTTGTCCGCGCGGCCGACTTGGGGCCCTCCGCCTCGGAACCCACGGCCCGGGCCAGGTCAGCCGCCAGATCTCCGAGGACGCGAACCGCCCTATCGGCTTCCTCAGCCGCGGCGACGGCCTGCCGAGCGTATCTACGGTCTTGTTGGTGAAGGAGGACGACGGGCATCTCC
The DNA here is from genome assembly GCF_024435355.1 of Streptomyces odontomachi. GTDB lineage: Bacteria > Actinomycetota > Actinomycetes > Streptomycetales > Streptomycetaceae > Streptomyces > Streptomyces odontomachi. Next base: position 53,798 of record NZ_JAMJWG010000020.1, on the reverse strand, counting down.
AGGCGGTCGTCGACGACCTCGTCGATCACGGACTGTTGGGTGCCGTAACTGACACCCACCAGTCGGGTGCGTATGAGTGAGTGGCGGGGGAGGTGGCGGTCGGCCACCAGCCGGGCGACCCACTCGAGAATCCCAGGCCGGAGGCGTGGCGCCGCCTCGCTTCCGCCACTGCTCTCCAGCCGGTCGGCGACGAGGGCTGCGATGCCCCGCCAAGCCGAGCGGGCCGGATCGTGTTCCAGGGGCAGATACACCGGGGACTGGCCCAGCTTCTTCTCCTGTGCGGGACTGCGCCGCCACGAAGTCATCGGCTCCTGATCGTGCATGTTCCTTGAGGCGAGCGGATCGCCGTACCCGAGGACAACCCCGTGGACGCCGTCCGTGTCGTAGTGCAGGCGCACTCGTCGGGACTGCCATGTGTAGAGGTCACGCAATCCGGTCGCGGAGCGCTGATCGGATCCGGGCCCGCAGGGCTCGCGGCGCCACGCCGGCAGGTCGCTGGAGGAGAAACTCAGTCCCTCGGTGTCCGCTGCCACCAGGTTGAGCAGCAGGGTTTCACGGAGCGTCGCACCCTCGACGAAGACGCCGCCCAGCCCGCCAGCCCATCCGGTACCGAGGGGGTAGACCTTGCCGCCCTTGACCCGCTTGTCGTCGACCATGCCGGTCTTGATGCCGGAGGTGTCGTAGGCGTGAACGTGGACTACCCAGCGGGCGGCCTCGGCAAAGCTCAGCCGGTCCACGTCCGGCATCCGCGCGCTGAAGAACGGGTCGCCGGCAGGTACGTCGGCCACGATGCGGTTGAGGGAGAAAACCTCGTCCTTCGCTGTGCGGAGCCCGGCGGTCTGCATGAACGGCGCCGTGGGGTGAAGAAGGTCGAACCGGTCGCGGTGCTGCGCCAGATAAGCCTGGACGGGCGCGAAGCAGTCGGGCTCCCCCCACAGTTCGCTCCAGTCCTCGGCGTCATCTGGCCCGTCCAGGGCGTCGTGGGCGACGGCCAGGAGAAGCCGCACGAGAGCGAACTCCTGGGTGGCCAGGTCGCCCACGATCTGCCGCAGATCATTGGCCTGTGCGAAAACCTCGCTCAGTGACAGCTCGTCCTCCGATCCGTTGCACCGGAGCACTCCGATCCACGGTTGGTTGGTCAGATCGAAGGACAGTGCCCCTTCGGCGCCTGTGGCAGCAGCAGGGGGTTCAGTCGTTTGAGTCATGGGTTACCTCAAGGCCGTCTTCCGGGCTGTACCGGAGGGTGAATCCTGCCAGCCGGGTCCGACAGTCCTCGTCGAGAGCGAGGATCAGCTGGTCGGCGAGCCAAGGACTCTCCTTGCCCTGCCAGTGGGGTAGATACAACTGCTCCAGTTCGGCGATGGCACGGTCCATGATCTCGGCGTAGGAGAACTGCATCGGCAGCCGCAGCCCGCAGCTCGCCGCCGTGCGGCCCGCGAAGCGTACTGGTGCCGCGTTCTGCGGGAGTTCGATGCCGGCGCGCGGCCGTTCCCTGCCGTCTGGCTTGAGCCAGGGCAGGGTGGCGAGGCTTCCGTCACCGCGTCGCTGGACGACGACGACTTCCAGGCTGTCCCGGGTGTCACGGACCTGGGCACGCCCGGTCGGAGTGTCGTCGGTGTCTCCCACACCGGCGGCGACCCAGCCGAACAGCGGCCGCCCGGGTTTACCGACATCTCCCAGGCGGAACACGGCGGCACGCTCCGTCTGATCGTCGTGGTGCTGCTTGAACTGCGCGTGGGCTTCGCTGAGCGCGTCCTGCCAATGCTCCGGCCCGACGGGCTCATCGCTGTAAGCGCTCTGCACCAGAGGGCTGATGTCCGCCGGTAACCGCACAGGCCGCTCGGTCCCGCCGTCGAGGTGAGGGCGGAGGACGGCCGCTGACCGCAACAGCGCATACCGCCCGTACACGGCAACAGATCCGTGCACTGGCTCGGGTACATCCGCTTTCCAGTCGACGCCGGTCACCAGGCACCGTGCGGTCCGTAGACGCTCGGGCCGGTCACTCTGGTGTGGCCCGCGCTGATGGCGGTGCAGGCGGCCCATACGCTGCAGGAGAAGGTCCACCGGGCACAGGTCGCTTACCAGCAAGTCAAAGTCGACGTCAAGAGACTGCTCGGCGACCTGGCTCGCCACCACGATGTGCTGCCCGGCGGGCCTGTCGTTCGGCTTCTCGGGAGGACCGAAGAGCCGGAGCAGTGTGCTGTCCTTCTCCGCACGGTCGAGATCGACGAAGCAGGAGTGGGCAACAGTCACGTTCTCGGCGCCGAACCTTGCCCGCAGAACCCGAGCCGTCTCCAGCACCCGCCTGACGGTGTTCCGGATGACCAGTACGCAACCACCGTCCGTCAGTTCACTGTCCAGCCGGTCCGCGAGCACGCTCAGATCGTCGAAGATCCGCTCAACCTCGACCTCTGCGGACCGCGCCGAGGCCTGCGGGTGCCGGACCAGCGCGCTCCCGCCCGGAGCGACGGCAGTCAGCAGCGGGTAGGCACCTGATTCCGCCACATCCTCGGCAGCCGCCCCGGCACGCCCGCCGTAAGCCTCGACGAGCTCTCGGCGACGCGAGGCCGGCAAGGTCGCGGAAAGCACCACGACCGGCACCCGGTACGCCCCCAGCCATGACAGCACCCGATCCAAGTAGACACTCATGTATGTGTCGTAGGCGTGCGCCTCGTCGATGACGACGACCTTTCCGGCAACGGCGAGGTGCCGCAGTGCCAGGTGCCGGCTCTTGAGTCCGGCGAACAACAGTTGGTCGATGGTGCCGGCGACGAACGAGGCCAGCATGGCCCGCTTACGGCCTCGCAGCCAGGCATGCGCCACGAGCTCGGCGCCGGCCCTCCTGTGGTTGTGCCCTGTCCTGGACGTTGCTCGGGATTCGGTGTGAGCGCCATCGAGGTCGACAGCCGCCACGCTGCCGGCCCTGGACATCAGCCCGGCGAATCGCTCGTTGAGAGCGGCTTTGGAGTGCGCCAAGTGCACCGAATAACGAGTGCCGTCTGCCGAGGGCAGCCGGTCCAGCCAGTCGAGCAGTCGCGGAAACATGGCGTTGCCCGTGGCCATCGTGGGCAGCGCGAAGAACACTCCGCCCGCCCCCGAGCGTGCGGCGAAGACCTCCGCAGCGGCGAGCGCCGCCTCCGTCTTGCCTTCTCCCATTGGCGCCTCGATGACCATCAATCCGGGGAAGTCCATCTCCCGCGCCAGGGCCACCGCCGCCTCCTGGACCGGACGCGGCTCGGCACCGTTCGCGAGATCGAAACGGGAGGTGAAGAGGTCCTGCACAGAGCCGTGCGGTTCCTCGACCTGCCACGGAGCGGGCAGATCAAGCCCTCCCCAGGCTCTGCTGAGCCGCTCCTCGTCACTGTGGGATGCGGCATCGGGGAAATACGGGAAGAGGTCCGGGTTGCTCGCGATCCAGTCGGAGACGATGACGATCGAGGTGAGCAGCACCTGAACGGGCTGCGGCAACTTGACAGCCCTGCACGCCTTGAGTAACTCCTCGACACCGAAACGAACGGCGCACGCGTTCAACAGCTCGATCTGCACATGGCGCCAGGTGTTGCTACTTGGACCAGGTGTCCGCAGCAACTCCTCATGGTCGTCCAATGCCTTGATCTGGCCCGGCTCCGGCGGTACACCGTGATGGCCGCCAACGGCCACCGTGAACTGGCCGGTCTGCGCTCCCCGCCAGCCGTGTCGCTCCTCAAGCCACTCGGCGAGCAGGAGCTGCCCGGCAAGGCCATGCGGTGCTAACCGACGATCCCGTCCCATCGCCGCACGGGAACGCATCTCCAGGCCCTGGTCACGCATCGCGTCGGCGAGCAACTCGACCTGGCAGGCGAAGGCAGGCGTGGCCTTACCGATGTCATGAACACCAGCGAGCCATACAGCCAGGGCACGCGCGTCCTCGTCGCCACCTGGGAGCGCTTCGCTGATCAGCCTGCGCACTCCGAGCGGCAGCCACTGATCCCAAAGCAGCCCCGCCACAGCAGCACTGTCTTCCATATGACGCCACAACGGCAGCCAGCCATCAGTATCGCGATCATGCTTCGCCCATACCGCCCGAGCAGGCGCCCCCAGCTTGCTCAGCAGGCTACCGTGGGCACTTCCCCCACTGGTCATATGAGATATGTACATGATGTCTGTATCTCTGGATGGGTGTTTCGATGATATTTCGGCAGTTTCAGCCTTGAGAGTGAGTGGGCGTCATGCCGGTGGGCGGACAGGAGGATCTGGGGGTGGCGAGCCAGAACGTAGTGTGGTTGTACATGTCGAAGATCGGCCGGAGGCCGGAAATGGGCAAATTGCCGGCATCTGTAAAACTTGCTGAACCTGCGCTCTGCTCGTTGTAAAGCTGCAGGTCGTGAAGTCTGCTCCCCGCGCCCGCGGGGATGGTCCCTACCCGCAGACCCTCACCCGGGCGGCGGTCAACTGCTCCCCGCGCCCGCGGGGATGGTCCCTGGCCATGCACGACGCTGACCGAGGACACGGCCTGCTCCCCGCGCCCGCGGGGATGGTCCCTCCAGCTCGGCTCGGGCAACGCGGCCGGCGCCCTGCTCCCCGCGCCCGCGGGGATGGTCCCAAGACCTCACCTGCGCTCCCGGATGTCCTCGCCTGCTCCCCGCGCCCGCGGGGATGGTCCCCCGGCCTGTTCGGCGTCCGCGCTCGTCGACGACTGCTCCCCGCGCCCGCGGGGATGGTCCCTGGGCGGTGAGACGGAGACCGGTGCGCGACAACTGCTCCCCGCGCCCGCGGGGATGGTCCCTATGAGCGCGGCATGACGTTGTGGGAGGTTCACTGCTCCCCGCGCCCGCGGGGATGGTCCCCCGGATTGGCTGCTAGCGGAGGTGCTAGACATCTGCTCCCCGCGCCCACGGAGATGGTCCCGACCCGAAGCATGGGCGCGGACTGTGCGGCCCCTGCTCCCCGCGCCCGCGGGGATGGTCCCTCATGCACGGTGGGCTCGACGGTGCCACGATCCTGCTCCCCGCGCCCGCGGGGATGGTCCCCGAGCCAAGCGGGAAGACGGCACCCTCGACCTCTGCTCCCCGCGCCCGCGGGGATGGTCCCGTTGGCGGCATGCCGGGAGAAGTGGCGGTCGACTGCTCCCCGCGCCCGCGGGGATGGTCCCTCATCGCCGTCCTGCGCGTGCGGGCCGAGGACCTGCTCCCCGCGCCCGCGGGGATGGTCCCTCCATCGGCTGCGTTGGTCTGTGGCAGATCAACTGCTCCCCGCGCCCGCGGGGATGGTCCCGACAGCACCGGTGCGCCGGACCCACAACAGCCCTGCTCCCCGCGCCCGCGGGGATGGTCCCTCTCCTCGGCGAAGCGGCGACCTGGCCTTCGTCTGCTCCCCGCGCCCGCGGGGATGGTCCCGCGCTGTCACTCGATCTGGTGCTGTCCGGTCGCTGCTCCCCGCGCCCGCGGGGATGGTCCCCGGTCCGACTGGACCGGCCGGGACACGACCAGCTGCTCCCCGCGCCCGCGGGGATGGTCCCCGTGCCCGACAGCCCGCGCTCGTCGGCGTGCTCTGCTCCCCGCGCCCGCGGGGATGGTCCTATGCAACCTCGCAGGTCAGGGCCGGTTGAGGGCTGCTCCCCGCGCCCGCGGGGATGGTCCCGCGGGCACCACCCGCCACCGAGCCACAACGGACTGCTCCCCGCGCCCGCGGGGATGGTCCCAACGAAGCCCCGCACCAGACCGGTGCGGGGCTCTGCTCCCCGCGCCCGCGGGGGTGGTCCCGCGGGCGCTCCGGTGGTCGCCGGGTCGAACGCCTGCTCCCCGCGCCCGCGGGGATGGTCCCGTCCGAGCCATCCACGAAGCGGCCGACGAGATCTGCTCCCCGCGCCCGCGGGGATGGTCCCCACGCCGGCCGGGCCGCGCAGAACGCGTTCGACTGTGTCGGCGTCGCTTGAATCGTGACCCGCTGGGGGCGCTTGGGTTCTAAGGCGGATTCGCATGATCGTCGCAACGTTGCAGGCTCAGAGTGCCAGAGCCGCGGCGAATGCCTGAGCCGGGGTCTGCCAACGCAGTGTCTTGCGGGGTCGATTGTTGAGCCGGTGCTCAATGACACGGAGGTCGTCAGCGGTGTGCAGGGACAGGTTCGTGCGCTTGGGCAAGTACTGCCGGATCAAGCCGTTCGTGTTCTCATTCGTCCCTCGCTCCCAGGGACTGCCGGGGCGTGCGAAGAAGATCCCGTCGGTGAAGTAGGGGCGCGAGTTCATGATGACGGGCCATCTCGGAGCCCTGGTCCCAGGTGAGGCTCCGAGGCGCCCGTTCCGGCAGCATGGTGAGGGCGGCGATGAGGGCGTCACGCAACTGGCTGGCCGAGTGCCCCGCCCGCAGCGGGACCAGGCGGAGATAGCGAGTTCGCCGGTCGACGAGTGTGGCGACGGCGGACTGACTGCGGGCGCCCACGACGAGGTCGCCCTCCCAGTCACCGAGACGCTCGCGCAGTTCGATGACCGGTGGCCGACGGTCGATGAGGGCGGCGGGTGCAACGAAACGGGGCATGCGCTGGTCGGGGCGGCGGCGTCGCTTTCTTAGCGGCCGGCCGGTGCGAAGTTTCCTGGTGAGGGTCCTGCTCAAGCCACCCTTGGCACCTTGGTAGAGGGCTCGGTAGATGGTCTCGTGACAGAGGTGGCTATGGCGGCGTTCAGTGGGATCTGTCAGCGATCACGGGAAGTCGTCACGGTCGGTGACAGCTCCCGGACGATGCCACCGCACCTCTGCATTACGTTGTTCGGCGCTGTAGAACCAACAGCGCCGTGGGGTTCATGATGTGGGTGAGGACCACTCTGAGGGCAACAGCAGGCCGAGGGGCAGCGGCTGTCCATTGATGGGCACCAGGCCGTCTGGCGCCGTACCCATCGCAGCCCCCTCGGGTCCGTCCCCGCGAAAGTCGACGGTGCTGCCGGTGAAGTGGACGTCGCGGAAGTCTACGCGCGCGATGAAGCCAGCGCGGGCGAAGATGACAGTGCCGCCGCTGAAGTGGGCGTAGCGGAAGCCGACAGCGCAGGCGCCGAAGCCGGCGTGCGTGAAGTTGACAGTGCCGGCCGCGAAGTGGGCGCTGGCGAACTTGACGGTGATTCTGGTGAAGGGGACTTCGATGAAGTTGACGGTGCTGCCCTCGAAGATGGCTTTGGTGTAGTCGACGGTGCCGTCTTGGAAGGAGGCCCGGGTGTAGTTGACGGTGCCGCCCAGGAAGTGGGCCTCGGTGAAGTTGACGGTGCTGCCGTCGAAGATGGCTTTGGTGTAGTCGACGGTGCCGTCTTGGAAGATGGCCCGGGTGTAGTTGACGGTGCCGGCCGCGAAGTGGGCGCTGGTGAAGTTGACGGTGCTGCCGTCGAAGATGGCTTTGGTGTAGTTGACGGTGCCGCCAAAGAAGTGGGCCTCGGTGAAGTCGACGGTGCCGCCGCGGAAGTGAGCCTCGGTGAAGTTGACAGTACCGCCGAGGAAGTGAGCGTCATGAAATGAGAAGGGGCCGACGAAGTGGGCGTCGGTGAAGTTGACGGTGCCGTCGGAGAAGATTGCCTTCGAGAGGTCGCCTCCGTCGAAGACCGCACCGGTGAGGTCGAAGTCGCGACCTTGCCAGGTGTGGGGGTGGTCGGCGTCCAGACGGAGGTGGTCGCGGATGAGACGGATGACGGTGTGTCGTACTTGGCGTAGAGCGAGGTGGTTGTGCAGGGCGGCCGTGTTGTCGGGAAGATCGGTCTCGGCTGTGTAGGGGAGGCGGAGGTAGGCGCACAGAACGTCAATGCAGGTCTGCCGCAGCCCCGTGGTTGGGGCGTCGTCGGCGAGGCCTGCCAGGGCATGGACACCGCCCAGACATACTGCGGGGGAGGCATCGCCGAGCTGCGTGACCGCGGTGGTGAACCGCTCCGTGTGCAGACGGGTAGCCTCGCGTTTCGCGCCGTCTTCATCAATGCGCTGCCTGCGGTAGGCCACGACAAGGGCGATCAGGCCGCCGGCGCCGGCAACGACACCGAAGGCGAGTTTCACCAGATCGAACAGTGTCTGTGAGGTGAGTCGGTGTTCAGGCTTGAGGCCCTGCACCCCGAGCAGCTTCCAGCCGGTGGTGAAGACCGCTGTGGCGGTGGCGAGCGCGAAGACGAACGTGGCGGCCAGTACGATACCGATCGGCCAGAGTCGTAAGCCGCGTTCACGCCGGCGGCCGACCGAGTTGCGGAAGCGGGTGAGGCTCATGCCTGACAGGATGGTCCACACCCGGTTCGTGGTTGCGGCCGGCTCTCCCTTGCCCGTCGGGGCAGGCTGGTCGCCAGGCCAGCTGACCTCTGGCTCAGACGGCTTGACTCGGGATCTGTCAATGATCACAGGGAGCTGTCACGGTCGGTCACTGAAGCAAAATCATCTTTCGGAGTAGTTCGAGTTCAGCGCGCCCGTATAGCTGCCTTTTGATCTTTTTAATGCGATTCACAGCGCCCTCGGTGCTGCCCGAACTCCAGTGGAGGGTGAGCCCGGCAGTGACGGCATTGAGGTCGCCGGTGAGGCCGTGGGCGAAGCTGATCAGTCCGGGCAGGTTCGCGGTGCGAGTCTCGTCTATCCAGGCGGGCAGGAGGGCACCGGTCTGCTGGGTGAGCATGTCACCGAACTTCCGGACGAGGTGGTGTGCGGTGGCCAGGTCGGGGCTGGCGTTCAGAACGGCTTTGAGACGCTGGTGTTCCTCCTCGGTGAGTGTGGAGGGGTGGCGGGTGAGCCAGCCGGTGACCTGTCGGACGCTCGGTGGTGCCGGAGGCCGGGCAGGATGAGTGGGCCACTGCAGGCGGCTGCGAGCCCAGTCGCGCAGACTGCTGTAAGGAACCGGTTGGCCTTGGCTGGCGAGTTCCTCTCGCAGGGCCTTCAGGGTGATGGCTCCCTCGGTCTCGTCGATGCGTCGCTGCAGGTAGGGGCGGTGGACATCGAGGTGGCTGGTCCGGGTGCGGCGGCCGGTAACGGCGTCCTGCCATCGGACCGCGCGGGCATACCGCTGGACGGTGTGGCGGCCCCAGCCCAGGTGACGGGCCATAGCACGTAGGCCCATGCCCTCGCTCAGGAGGCCATGGACTAGGGCATGATGGGCGCGCATGCGCTCGGCCCGGCGCCCGGTCAGTAACACGTCGTCGGGGATCGACGTCGTTTCACGTGAGCTGTCCGTCGAGGTGGTAGCGACTTCGCCCTGGGGCGCTAAGGTGACGTTCTTGAGGTGATCACGGTAGGGCCGCGACGCACTTCTCGATCGCCTGACCGAGGTTCTGCCACAAATGGAAGCGATCCGCGACCTGCACGGCATTCGGGGCGCCGAGCGCGGCGCCTTCGGCGTAGGCCCCAGCCGTGTCTCTGCAGATCACCTCCACGCCGGGGTGGGCTGTCAGCCATGCGGCCAGTGGCGCTGCCTCGCGGCCCGGCAGCACCTCAATGGGCCGGTGCCGTTCAGCGTCGGTGATCACCGTGGCGTAGGAGTGGCCGCGTTTGGTGGCGAAGTCGTCGACACCGAGCGCGCGCGGGGTGTTGCAGACCGGATCAGGCATTGCCCGGATCCTGTCCAGCAGCCCCATCCTCCCCGTCTCCAGGCCCATGGCCCTGGCCATCTGCGCCCCGGCACGGCCGGCCAAGGCGAGCGCGATCCGGTCCAGCAACACGGCCAGCCCGTCCGTAACGCGAGCATAAGGCCTCGTCAGACCTGGTATCTGCTCGGCAAAGGTACGCTTGAGGCACGCATCGTTAGCACACACGAAGCGCCTGCCACTCAGCAGAATTCGTACTGCGTGTCCGGCCAACGGAAGATCCTGCAAGCGGCGCTCGTAGCCGTCATGCACACGGGCCGATGCCCGGCCACAGGACGGACACGAGCTCGTGACGCGCCGACCGCATAGCCGCACCACTATCCCGTCCGTCCGGTGCACCGCGGTAGAGATCCGCACCTCGAAGCCCTCGAAGAGCAGGTCCTGCCAGGTGATTTCGTTGTGATCCATGTCCTCGACATAGACCACCGACGCGAGGGTTCAATCCGGCACACCCGAACATGTCGGTGCGTCACACCCGATCTTGCGCGGCAGGGCGCACTCCGGCTCGCGGACCCGAATCGAACACCCTCCTTCACTAAACGTGACGGCTCCCCGTGATCGCTGACAGATCCCACTGAACGTCGCCCTAACCAGACAGAGGTGCCGCTCGGGGCGGTCGGGCCAGCGGTTCCTGAGGTGGGCGGCGATCTGCTCCGGGCTCCACTCCCTGTCCAGCTTGGACTGAACCTCTGCTTTGAGCTCGGGATCCGTGGACAGCTTGGAGCGTCGGGAACGTCTGGCGCGTTCGCGGCCGCGGTGGTGGGCCAGGTCGGCGTCGTATCTGCCGTAGTCGTGTGGGCGGCTGTTGCGCCGCAACTCCCGGCTGACCGTCGACGGTGCCCGTCCGAGCAGGCAGGCTATTTTCCGGATCGCCAGGCCGCGGCCACGCAACGAGGCGATCCTCCGGCGCTCCAACAGCGACAAGTACCGGCCCGAACGCGAGGCGTCTGGCAGATAGTCCGGTTGCAGGCCGCCGTTCTCCGCCCGCCACCGGTAGCCCGTCTTGCGCCCGATCCCAAGGCGCCTGTACGCCTCGACGCTGCCTACCCCGGGCGCCAGAAGGCGCCAGTACTCGGCCTCAAGCTCCAGCCTGCGCTTACGTCCCCGCCTCGCCATCAACACTCCATAATGATCAAGGAATGTTGCGACAGGCGTTAGAACCCAAGCGTCGATAGTGGTCTACTTTTCAGCCGTCGCCGACACGACTGCTCCCCGCGCCCGCGGGGATGGTCCCAGGACCTCGGAGTGCACCGAGCCCCACTTGCCCTGCTCCCCGCGCTGGCGGGGATGGTCCCAGCGCGCCGACCTTGCCCTGCTGGCGGATCGCCTGCTCCCCGCGCCTGCGGGGTTGGTCCCGTGTCGGCGGACTCGATGCTGGAGCACATCGTCTGGCTCCCCGCGCCCGCGGGGATGGTCCCCACTTCAACGACACGCCCGCGGGCGGGGCGCTGTGCTCCCTGCCCCAGCCCTGTTCTCATGTGATCGCGACACCGCTTTCCCGCTCAGTTGCCCCGCGCCCCAGGGCCCTACGACGTGGGGTTGTCGGAATCCAGGATCTGTCAGTCCCAGTAGCTCTTGAGCATCTCGCTAGGCCAGGCAGGCTCACGTACTTCCCCACGTGGCCCCATGGCATGGAAGTAGGGCGCGAGATCGTATATGGGGGTTCCGACGACGGCATCGAGGTCGGTGACGTGTAGGGCCAGGCCGTCGACCTTCAGCAGCCGGGGGAAGCTGGTGGCCAGTTGGTTCGGGCGTCGGTGGTTTCTGTGCGCGAACGTTCCCGACGGCGCCCAGCGGGGGTCGTTCCGTGGGCTGCGTGCGTGGAGGGCGACGTCATCAGGGGATGCCTGGTTGAAGTGCCAGGTCACGATCAAATGGGAGAAGGAATCGAGACCTTTGACGACGTCGAGTGGGAACTTCGGGTCGAGTTGGATGATGGATGTGACGCCGCCCCAGTTGTCATCGGCAACCTCTTGACGGCCTTCGACCACGACACCGATGGGCTCGATCTCAATGGTCATGGTCATTCTTCTCCTCGTTCCTGGTGTGACGCGATCAAGCTACCTGTCGGAGGTAGCCGGCGGCCCTGGTTTCCAGCTCCGTAGCAGCGGGAATGCCCCGGCGCCGGTACGGCGAAAGGAGTTGGCGCATCTCCACCACGCGCTGCCTGGCACGCCCGGAGTAGATGCCCTCCTCTATGGCGTCGAGGGCTTTCGACCACGTTGCACATGCCTCTTCTACGGTGCCGGTCGCGATCTGTGTTGCGCCGAGGTACCCGAGCGTCACCGCATGCGTCCGCTTGAATTCGGTGCCTCGGGTCCGCACGCCGCGCTCGAACTGGCCGATCGCCCCCTTGTGATCGTTCAGCTCTCGAAGAGTGCAGGCCATTTCGTGGGCCAGTGACGCTTCGCCGAAGAAGAAGGTGCGGGTGGGTTCTTCGATTCCGTCGTGCGCGTTGCGTAGATCGTCCTCAGCGCGGGCCAGAGCCCTGGCTGACGCATTCTTCTGCCCGGTTGCGGCGAGGCAGCGGGCGTGGACGACGGTGATCAGCGCTCGCTCGCGTGGAGTCGCGGACTGGTAGCGCTGACCGGCGATCGACGCGGAGGACAGGTTCAGAGCGGTGTCGCACAGCCCGAGGTCGAGCGCCTGATGTGCCATGGCGCGCAGGATGTGACCCGAGAGAGGGGCGTCGACTGCGCGGGCCGCCAGCTTGAGGCCGAGTGCGAAGTACGGCTCGGCGATCTCGTGCTCGCCGTTGTCGAAAGCCATCCATCCGCTCAGGTAGGAGGCTTCGGCGGCGGCCGAGAACATGTCCCGGAGGGTTCGGTCGTCGGGGAACCGGCCCACCAGATAGCCGGCAACTTCCTCGCGTAGGTACTGGACAAGGGCCCTGCGGCCGTGGCCGCCCCCGCGGCGTTGGTCAATGCGGGAAAACGCCAGCGTCATCTCACGCACGCTTCTCACGTCGCCGCGGCCGACGCGCTGTGTGCCCTTGTGTTCTGCGTCTGCTGGTCTCTTCGCCATCTCGACCCACCAGGAGTCGGGGGAAGGGTGAGGGTGGTGGCTGAGTACACCCCGCCACGGAGCAGGTTGCGCCGGTTCGGATCCAAGTCGGTGCTCCCAAGTCGTTGAGCGAGATCAGCGGATCAACGCTCCAGTCCAGCACCCCCTGTACTGGCGAGTGTGGTGCTGCAAACCCGGCCTCGCTCGCCGTGACGACGCGTTTCAGCCGACGGGACAGTGCCTCGCACATGATTATGGGGGCCTGCCCAGAGGGCTCATGCCCGGCTACCCAGTGCTGCACGTGTTGCCGCTGCACGTGCACGTACTGGGTGAGCCGACTTTCCTTGGCAACCCGGACGAAGGCAGCGGCTGCCTGAGCCCGTGACCAGTCAGCCTCTTTGAGGAGAGCTTCGAACCGTCTGTTCCGTTCGCGCGCCATCATGCGTCCCGTGCTAGCTATGATCTTGTGTCACTTTTGTCATTCTTAATGGGCTGTGTATGCCCGCGCGGATTCGGTCGTACCAACCTATGGCCGACGTTAGGTATCGGGTCTGGGAATCGCGCGAGACTTCACGCTGAAGGGATGCCCAGTCACGCGGCAACGAAAATGATCTTGTGTCGCGTTTGATGGCGCGGGGCCCCTTCGCTGGTATCCGAGCAGTCTCCTCTCCGGTTGGCTCTACGTATTCAGGAGTGACTCGCTGTGAGGAGAACCAATGGCTCAGCTGTGCAGGCCCGGACGGGCCGATCGCCAAGCCGACCGGTGGGGACGCGAATCTGTCGGCCGAGACAGCCAGCTGACGCCCGCAACCGGAGCCCGTTTACGCAGCGATCTCTTGATGTATCTGATGCAGGGAATCAGCTGCGGCCTCGTTGATCTCCGGCAGCCGCCCCGCCGCCGCACGCATGACGCGCTGCAGTTGGTGAGGAAGGCGCTGGCGGGTGGCCTCGTCGATCGCGGCGTTCAGGTACCGGGCCGCGTTGCTGCAGTCGTTGGCAGTGAGCCGAACATGGGCCACGGTGACGAGCTCGATGACCCGCCATTGCGGTGCAACGGTGGTCGTGGGAGCAGGGCTTCCCTGCTCGACCAGTCGTATCGAGGCCTTGCGCCGGCCGGTGGAGATGAGCCCGCGCAGCTGGATCTCGTGCAGAGAGAAGGGGTTGAACAGCGACGTGTGCTCGACTTCGTCGAGGAGCTGGTCGGCCTCTCGCATCACTCTGTCGAAGAGTTCCTGGTTGCGAAGCGAGCCAGCGGCGCGCGCGAGGAGCGGCAGGGTGGCGGCGCGGGCCGCTCGGTCGGGCGCCAGATCCACCGCACGCAGGAGCCGGTTGACGGCGGCTCCGAGGAGACCGGCTTTCCGCAGCTCGTTGCCGTGCATGCGCATCACCGAGGAGGCGAAGGCGCGGTCGTCGAAGCATCGGGCGATGTCCGTGCTCTTCGCGGTCCAGCGTGCGGCGGTGCTGAGCCGCTCCTCGGGCAGGACGTTGCCGAGGGCGACGCCAAGGCCGACGCGGGCCCGGGCGAGCAGGGGCAGGACGTCCCGCTCGGTATGCCCGTCCTCCACGCGGGCTTCCAACCGGGCAACCAGTGGCCAAAGCTCGGCGACGGCTTCGGAGGCGTGCCCGGACTGGCGGGCGATCCCGGCGAGGCGGACGGTGGACTCGCCGAACTGCACTACGGCGCGGTGGTCGGTGTCGGCGGGGTCGGTGACGCCGAGCACGTGTGGGGGAAGGCTCAGGGCCTGGGCAATGTGCCGGCGGGAGCCGATGTCATCGAGGGTGCGTTTGCCCAGTTCCAGGAGCGAGATGTACGTCTTGTCGTAGCCGAGCTGCTTGCCGAGCTCGGTCTGGTTCATGCCGTGCACGGTGCGGTGGAAGCGCAGGATGGCACCGAGGTCGCGGGCGGCGAGGACGGCTTCGGCCTGCGGAGTGGCCCAGTGCCACAGTGCGTGTCGCGAGCGACGTGTCAGCTGCCCAGCGCTCACGGCCGGTCACGTCCGTTCGTACCAGGCGGCGATGGATTGCTTGTATCCGTCGGGCATGGTCAGGTGGGGGACTTCGTCTGCGGTGAACATGTCCAGTTGTTTGTGCTCGTGGCTGATCACGGGTGCCATGTTCGGGGTGAGGACGTCGCACCCGTAGGTGACGATGACGACCCGCCGGTCCGGCATCGCCTCGGGCAGCGGCTGGTAGATCCAGACGTCCAGGAGCGGGCCTGCCTTCACCGCCCAGCCGGTCTCCTCCTTGATCTCCCGTTCGAGCGTCATCTCTGGTGTGGCATCGGTGGGCTCCAGGCGTCCACCGGGCAGCTCCCACTCCTCGCGTTCGTTCTTCAGCAGCAGCACGCGTCGGTGATTGTCCATCGCCACGCCCTTGACGGAGACGGGCCAGGTGGGGGGCGAGTACGCCATCGCTCTCCTCGGGTTGCGGTCAAGACCCAGGGGCGGTCGGAACGTACCACGCTCCTCACGCGGAACGTCCAACGTGGGCGCATTTGGAGAACCGCATGGACCTGCTCCACCAGGCGGTCGTGGAGGGGCATCTGACGCGCCGGCGCTGGATCGACATCGCCTGTGCCACCCCGGCGCGGATGTTCGGCCTCTACCCCAGGAAGGGCACCATCGCGCCGGGCGCCGACGCCGACGTCGTGCTCTACGACCCGACCGCCGAGCAGACCCTCTCCGCGGCGACCCACCACATGAACGTCGACTACTCGGCGTACGAGGGAAAGCAGATCACCGGCCGGGTGGAGACCGTCCTGTCGCGCGGCACCGTCGTCATCGACCGGCGGGAGTACACGGGCCGCGCCGGACACGGCCGTTACACGCCCCGCGGCACCTGCCAGTACCTGGGATAGGACGGCCGGCGAGCGCCGGCACCCCCGCGCACGGCCCGGCCCGTCCGCCGTGCCGGCCGGCGGCCGGAGCGCGACCACAGGTTCTCCCTATACGGTGACCGGATGGGGCGCCCTGAGAAGCCAGTTGACGTCGAGGAAGGGCCGGTTGCGCGGTTCGCCTCCGCGCTTCGGCAGCTTCGCGAGCAGGCGGGCGGGCCCACCTACCGCCGGCTGGCCGAGCGCACCGGCTACTCGCCGACCGCCCTGTCGCAGGCCGCCGCCGGGCAGCGGCTGCCCTCGCTTGACGTGGTCCTCGCCTACGCCGTCGCGTGCGGCGCCGATCGGGAGGAGTGGGAGCGGCGCTGGCACGAGACCCGCGAGGCGGTACGGGAGGCCGACGACGACCTCAGCTGCCCGTATCCGGGTGCGGCACCGTTCGATGAGGACGAGCACGAACTGTTCTTCGGCCGGGAGCCCCTGGTGCGGCATGTGGCACGTACCGCACGGGACGAGGGCCTGTGCCTGGTGACGGGGCCCTCGGGGGTCGGGCTGACGTCGTTGTTGTGCGCCGGCGTGGCCGCGGCCCTGCGCGGCGACACCTCCGTCCAGGGCGGCGTGCAGCTGGTCCGTCCGGGGAGCGGGTCGCCGGGTGACCAGGACAAGGGTCCCACGGGAGCGTGCGCCTGGCTGGTCCTCGACGACCTGGAGCAGTTCCTCGACGGCCTGCCCGACGAGGGAGCGCGCGAGGAGTTCGTCGGACTGCTGAAGAACGCGCGTGAGCCCGGCGGAACGCTGCGCGTGGTGGCCGGGGTCCGCGCCGACCGGGTCCGCCGGTGGGGCGCGGAACTCGGTGCGGCAGTGGTTCCCGTGGACAGGATGCAGCGGGCAGACGTACGCCGCGCCGTGGTGGAACCGGCCGCTGCCCGCGGTGTCCTGGTCGAGCGGGCCCTAACGGCCCGGTTGATGAGCGACGGCGAGCGCACTTCTTGCGAGCTGCCCTTGTTGGCCACGGCGCTGCGCCGGCTGTGGCGGCTGCGCCATGGCAGGACGCTGACCCTGGAGGCGTACGAGTCCTTCGGCGGCCTCGTCGGGCTGGCCGCGAGCACGGCGGAAGAGGCGTTCGTGGGCATGCCGCCGGAGTTGGCGGGAGCGGCCCGGCAGGTGCTGATGCGGCTGCTCGTGACCGACCCTGCCGGTACGGTACGGGCGCGCGCCGTGGAGTGGGCGGAGTTCGGCGCCGACGCACGGACCAAGGCGGCGCTGGAGCACCTGGCGGCCCGCCGTGTCGTCGTACTGGGCGAGCACACCGTGGAGCTCGCGCACGACGGGCTGGTGCGCGGCTGGCCGCGGCTGGCCGCGTGGGCCACGGAGTACCGCGCGGACATCGAGGTGCAGCGGCTGGTGACCCGGGCCGCGGCCTCGTGGCGGGCGCTCGGCCGTGACCGGGGTGCCCTGTACCGCGGCGAGCAACTTGCCGCCGCCCAGCGGCTGTCGCTGACGGCCTGTGCCGCGGAGCGGGAGTTTCTGGACGCCTCCCGCGACAGCGAGGCGGCGGAGCACGTCCGGATCCGTCGGGCCAATTACCGGTTGCGGATTCTGGCCGGCGCCCTGGTGCTGCTGCTGACCGTGGTGATGACGGTCGCCACGGTGGCCGTGCGGGAGCGGCACACCGCCGAGTCGCGGCAGTACGCGGTCCAGGCGCAGGCCGAGTTGGCGTCCGACCCGGCCGCGGCGCAGCGGCTGGCGATCCGGGCCTACACCACCGCGCACACCGCGGACGCCCGCGGTGCACTGCTCGGCATGGCCTCCTCGCAACCGTTCCAGCGGCGCTTACGACCGGGGGCCGGGCTGGTCAAGGACGTCGACTTCAGCCCTGACGGCCGATTATTGGCCGCGGCCGGGCAGAACGGCACCGCGACCGTGTGGCTTTCCGCCTCGGGCCGCCAGACAGCGGTACTCGGGCGGGCCGGCCCAGCGGCGCGGGCGCTGCGGTTCAGCCCGGACGGGCGGCTGCTGGCCATCGCCGACCGCAGCGGCACGGTCACCTTGTGGAACACCTCCACCTGGCACCAGGCGGGCCGGCTGGAGGGCCCCGAACAGATCCTGGACGGAGTGGCGTTCACCCCCGACGGGACGTCACTGGCGGTCGTGGGCAGCAGCGACGACGTCACCGTCTGGGACGTCGCCGAGCGATCCGTGCGCACGGTGTTGCACGACTGCGGCGGCGCACGGTCCGAAGTGACCTACAGCCCGGACGGCACGTTGCTCGCCTGCGCGGGGCAGGAGGGCGCGGTGGTGGTCTGGGACGCCCGGCACCCGTCCCGGAGCAGGCGGCTGGTGCCGCAGGAGCACCACCCCCTGTACGGAGTGGCCATCAGCCCGGACGGGCAGACGCTGGCAGCCGGGGGTCCGGGCGCCCGCGTCGAACTGTGGAATGCGCACGACGGACACCACCTGGGCACGATTCAGGGCAGCTACACCGCACGCGAGCTGGCCTTCGCGCCCGACGGCATCCTGCTCTCCGCCGACTACGGCGGAGAGGTGATCCGCTGGGACGTCCGGCGCCGGGCCGCGATCTCCTCACTGACCGGGCAGAACGGGGCCGTGATCGCCGTCGCCGTCAGCCCCGACGGCCGTACGGTCGCCTCGGCCGGCGGCGACGGCACCGTGCTGGAGTGGCAGCGCGACCGCATGCCGTTGGCCGGCCACACCGGCTGGGTCACCTCCGTGGACGTCAGCGCGGACGGGAAGCTCGCGGTGTCCGGCAGCGTGGACGGTAGCGTCACCCTGTGGGACACCCGCACCCGCACGCGCCGTGCCGTCCTGTCCGCGCATCCTTCGGATGGCGCTCTCGCGGTGGCCTTCGACCCCGGCGGAGCGTGGTGGGCGGACACCGGCACCGACGGCCGCGTCATCGTCCGTCCGACCGCGCACCCCACCCGTGCCCGCGTCCTGGGGCACGCACCCACGGACCTCACCACTCTGGCCGCGTGGCGCGACGCGGTGGTGACCGGCGGCGGAGACGGACAGGTGCGGATATGGGCGCTGCATCCCGCGCCCGGCCGGGCCGCCTACCGAAAGCTCGGCACGCTGCGCGCCTCGGTGGGCACCGTGGCCGCGGCGCCCGACGGGCACACCGTGGCGGCTGCGACCATCGACGGCGCGGTCCGGGTGTGGGACACCCGCAACGGCGGGCGAGCGTGGTCACCGCCGGGCAACGCCTGCGGTGCGGCAACCGTCGCCATCAGCCCGGACAGCCACCGGCTGGCCTGTGCCGGCACCGACGGCACCATCCACCTGTGGGACCTGCGCACCCACCGGCCCGCCGGTGACCTGCCCACCGCCCACGCCGGGACGGTGCTCACCCTGGTCTTCAGCCCCGACGGGCGCCTGCTCGCCAGTGGTGGCAGCGATCGCACCGTGACGCTCTGGGACACCGCGGGCTCCAGCCGCTGGGCCACCCTCCAGGGCCACACCAACACGATCAACACCGCCCGATTCAGCTCCGACGGCACGGTCCTCTACACCGGCAGCGTGGATCGCACCATCATCCCTTGGACGATCGACCCGGACCAGGCAATGCGTACGCTGCGCGAGGAGGTCGAGTGAAGCGGCCACGGGTTCGGTTTTTCTGACGGTGCCGTGCCGCGGGGTTCCAGCCCTCCTTCCCTGTCGGGTTCTTCTCCGGTTCTTCGCCGTCGCCGGCCTTTTCTCCGCGAACCGGCCCGGCATACTGTTGGCCATTCCTGGTCCGGCCCGTCACGCTCCAGGGATATCACCGTGATCCGTGCGCATCGGCCGACTTTCCGGAGATCGTGAATACGGCCTCGTCCTCTGTGCCGACGAGCCCCCGGTGTGCCGACGAGCCCCCGGCTCCCGTACCCATCGCCGGCCGGCAGCATGTGATCCACCTCGCCTGGCCCGGTCCGAGCCCGCACTGGGAAGCGTTTCGCGGAGGTCGACTCCTGGAGGAGCGGGCGCGGGGCGGTGGCTTCCGGTTGATTAGCACGTCGACCGGGGTTGGTGAACAACGTCGGAGCGTTGTTGTCTCGGATGCGGCGCGATGCCGGAGGCGTTCGGCGCAGCCGCGCGCACCGTGCTCGGGCCTGGCCGCGTTCACCGAACTCCTGCCCCCGGCGGGAAATTCTCCTACGAGACGTTCTTGCCCGCACGAACAGGTCAATTTTCCCCACTCCTTGTTCTTGACGACTCATTGCCGCCAGAAAACAATCGGCACTTGCTCGCTAGGGATCGTGATGATCGACCGCACTACACGGCAGCCCGAACCCCTTCTCGCCCGCGCCGAGCGCCATCTCGACGGGGGCGTCACCGTCCCCCGGATATCGGTGATGCCCGTACATCCCGGCACACCGGCGTCCGAGGGCCATCGAGGAGACACGTGTGACGTTGCCGAGGCCGGCTTACAGCACCAGCCCACCGTCGACACGCAGGTGTCGCGCCTCGACGACGTGAGCAGAGCCCTGTACCTGCGGGCGCTCGCGCACCGCACCATCGACCACCGCGCCGCCGCCGAGGAGCTCGCACTGCCCTGCGAGGACGTGGACGCGGCTCTGCGGACACTGGTGCAGCTGCGGCTGCTGCGCCGCGGGGACGACGAGGAGCAGCTGGTCCCCGTCGACCCCCGCATGGCCGCGTACCAGGCCGCCACGGCATTCGAGCGAAACGTGCGCCAGTACCGGGAAGAGATGAACCAGGCACTGGGCGTCCTGCGTCGCCTGGCGGGCGACTACGACGCGGCCTTCAGGGCCGATGCCGCCACCCGGACGCCGTACGGGTTGGAGGTGCTCCACGATCCCCAGGCGGCTCGCAACCGCCTCAGGCTCGAGGCGGAGCAGTGCCACAACGAGATGATCACGGTCCAACCGGAGGGCGCCCACTGGCCGTACGCCCTGCCCGACCTGCTGTCGGGCTCCACCGTCCACGTGGAGCGCGGGGTGACGACGCGGATCCTGTGCCAGCACACCGTGCGGACCAGCCTGGCCATGCAGCCCAGCGTGCGCGGGGCCGTCGAGGCCGGAGCCGAAGTGCGCACCCTGGCAGAACTCACCACCTGCATGCTGGTCTTCGACCGCAAGGTTGCCTTCGTCCCCCTCGATGATGTGCAGGACCGTTCGAACGGGGCGGTCGTGATCACCGACCGCCATCTCGTCCGCTTCCTCTGCTCGGTCCACGATCGCCTGTGGCGTGAAGCCGTCCCCTACAAGGGACTGGCCAACGGTTACCAGGGAAAGGTCGGGGCCCTGGAGAAGTCGTTGCTGCGCGGCCTCGCCACCGGAGAGAAGGACGAGGTCATCGCCCGCCGGCTGGGGATGTCGGTACGCACCTGCCGACGGCGCATCTCCGCTCTCTTGCAGGAACTCGGGGCGACCAGCCGCTTCCAGGCGGGTGTCAGGGCAGCACGCCTCGGCTGGCTCGACAAACCCGACGGCATGGTGGAACGCGAGCGCTGACCGTACGCGGCGCGTCCCGCGCGACCGCAGGATCTGCCGTGCCGGATCCCTGTGCCGGATCCCTGTGCCGGTGTTCCGCCTGCCCCGCCGCCCGGCCGACTGCCGGGCGGCGGGGCCATGTCCGCTTCCGGGGCCCGGCGCGCTGAGGAGCAAAGGGTGCCCCTTCGGAGTAGAGTTCACCCGAAATGGGTGTTTGATGCCGACCTCTCTGACGGATGGGAGGTGGACGCGTGTAGAACACCCCTTGCAAACCCCTCGGAACGAGTCCAGAGTTGTGCCTTCAAGAAATGCCTTCGAGGCCTCTCAGCACAAGGTCAGGCATGGTCCGGCAGGGAGAGACCTGTCTGATCGCGTCACGCGGGGGCATCGTCCGCGGAGTATCTGCCAACGGGCCCTGCACTACCTGAAGTCCGGGACTTGGGAGAAACCGGTATGCGAACTCGGCTCCATCGTCGGCGACGCCGGCACGTGGGCGCCGCCCGCCTGCCGGGCGTGGAGAAGCGCACGGACCTGCTCCACCAGGCGGTCGTGGCGGGGCAGCCGACGCGCCGCCACCGGACCGCCTGCCCGCACCTGAACTGACCGGCCCCCGCACCCGGTGGGCCCCGTCCGGAGCCCGCCCAGCCCTTGAGGACTAGGAGCGTGCCCATGGACTTCGGTCTCGTCCTGCAGACGGACCCACCGGCCTCCACCGTCGTCGACTTAATGCGACGCGCGGAGCAGTCGGGATTCAGCCATGGTTGGACCTTTGACTCGGCCGTGCTCTGGCAGGAGCCGTTCGTCATCCACAGCCGCATCCTGGAGCACACCGAGCGGCTGAAGGTCGGCACCATGGTCACCAACCCGGGCACCCGCACCTGGGAAGTGACCGCCTCCACCTTCGCGACGCTGAACGAGATGTTCGGCAACCGCACCGTCTGCGGCATCGGCCGGGGCGACTCCGCGATGCGCGTCGCGGGCCGCAAACCGAACACGCTGGCCCGGCTCGGCGAGGCCATCGGCGTCATCCGCGACCTCGCCGAGGGCCGCGAAGCCGAGGTCAACGGCCAGCCGCTCAGGCTGCCCTGGGTCAAGGACGGCCGGCTGCCGGTGTGGATGGCGGCCTACGGACCCAAGGCGCTCGCGCTGGCCGGGCAGTGCGCCGACGGGTTCATCCTGCAACTCGCCGACCCGTACCTGACCGAATGGATGGTCAAGGCGGTCCGGGAAGCGGCCGAGGCGGCCGGCCGTGACCCCGCGGAGCTCACCATCTGCGTGGCGGCACCGGCCTACGTGAGCGACGACCTCGACCACGCACGCGAGCAGTGCCGCTGGTTCGGCGGCATGGTCGGCAACCACGTCGCCGACCTGGTCGCGCGCTACGGCGAGCACTCCGGCATGGTGCCCGACGCGCTCACCGCATACATCAAGGCCCGCCAGGGGTATGACTACGCGCACCACGGCCGCTCCGGCAACCCCGACACGGCCTTCGTCCCCGACGAGATCGTGGACCGCTTCTGCCTGCTCGGCCCGGTGGAGGCACACCTGGAGAAGCTGCGGGCGCTCAAGGATCTGGGCGTGGACCAGTTCGCCATCTATGCGATGCACGACGCACGTGAGAACGTGATCGACGCCTACGGATCGCAGATCATCCCGGCACTCGGCTGACCCCGGTCGGCACCTTTCGTTCCCCATCCGCACCTCCCCCTCCGCGCTCCCACCAGCGCCGCACGGCCACCGGCGCCGCGCGGGGTGGCCACCGGTACCCACCCCGCGCGGCGCCGGCCGGGCAGGCACACCAGGCACCCCCCACGCCCTCGCCAGCGCATCCCTACCAGCGAATGGGATCCGTCCATGACCCATACCGTCCCGCCAGGTCCCCCAGGCCCCCCACGCCCCCTCAGCTCCACCGCATCGATATCGGGCGGCCAGTTCGTCACCGACGACGGCCGCGCAGAACTGCTGCACGGCGCCTTCCCCGAGGAGAGCCGCTTCGCCAACGAGGACCTGCGGCCCATTCCGCTCGCCGACCGCCACTGGGGCACGTACAACTTCACCGCCCTGTGGATCGGCATGGCGCACAACATCCCGTCCTGGACGCTCGCCTCCGGCCTGGTGGCGCTCGGCATGGACTGGAAGCAGGCCGTCTTCACCATCGCACTCGCCAACGTCATCGTGCTGCTGCCGATGCTGCTCACCGGCCACGCCGGGCCCAAGTACGGCATCCCGTTCCCGGTGCTGGCGCGCTCCTCCTTCGGGCTGCGCGGCGCCAACCTGCCGGCGCTGATCCGTGCCGCGGTGGCCTGCGGCTGGTTCGGCATCCAGACCTGGATCGGCGGCCAGGGCATCTACGTGCTGTTCAACAAGGCCTATGGCGGCGACTGGGCACACGCCCGGGAGATCGGCGGCTACCCGTGGACGCTGTGGGCCTGCTTCGTGGTCTTCTGGCTGCTCCAGCTCGCCATCATCCTGCGCGGCATGGAGACGCTGCGCCGGTTCGAGAACTGGGCAGGGCCCTTCGTGCTGGTCGGCGCGCTGGTGCTGTTGTGGTGGATGGCCGACAAGGCGGGCGGCTTCGGGCCGCTGCTCGACCAGCCGTCGCAGCTGGGCTGGGGCGCCGACTTCTGGCCGGTGTTCTTCCCGGCCCTGATGGGCATGATCGGCTTCTGGTCGACGCTGTCGTTGAACATCCCCGACTTCACCCGCTTCGGCAAGGGCCAACGCGCCCAGGTGTGGGGCCAGACGATGGGCCTGCCGACCACCATGACCGCCTTCGCGCTGCTGTCGGTGCTGGTCACCTCGGGCTCCCAGCAGGTCTACGGGGAGCCCATCTGGGAGCCGGTGGACCTCGCCGGCAAGGCGGACAACGTCTTCGGGCTGCTGTTCGCGCTGATCACGGTCCTCATCGCGACCATCTCCACCAACCTCGCGGCGAACGTGGTCTCCCCGGCCTACGACCTGGCCAACCTGGCGCCCAAGCACATCACCTTCCGCGTCGGGGCGGTCATCACCGGCGTCGTGGGCGTGCTGATCTTCCCCTGGAAGCTCATCGCGACGCCCGAGTTCTACATCTTCGTCTGGCTCGGCGTCGTCGGCGGGCTGCTCGGCACCGTCGCCGGCATCCTCATCGCGGACTACTGGTTCGTCCGCCGCACCCACCTCGACCTCGTCGACCTGTACCGCCGCGACGGACGCTACTGGTACGCCGGCGGCTGGAACTGGCGGGCCGTGCTCGCCTTCCTCGTCGGCGGTGCGCTCGCGGTGGGCGGCTCGCACTCCGCCCCCGGCAAGGGCCCGTTCCCCGAGGACGGGCTGATCCCCGTCCTGAAGCCGCTGGCCGACTACGGCTGGGCGGTCGGCCTGGGCTCGGCGCTGGTGCTGTACACACTCCTCATGTCGTCGACGGCCTCGGCCGAGGCACGACGCAGGGCGAGCGAACGCGCGTTGCAGTCCGACGCCGGCTAGGTCCTGTCCGGCGGATCAGGCCGCATGCGGGTGGCGGTCACCTCTCGGCCCAGGTGAGCGGGGTCTGGTGCGTCCAGCTGCAAGGCGGAGGAGGGCGCCGACGCGGCGCGTTGGCAACCGACGACAACGCCGCAGATGGGCGTGCCAGACCCCGCGACCGCGGCAAGATCCGCCGGACAGGACCTGGTGCCGTAGTCGGGAAGGTTCACCGGCCACAGCACCAGGGACCGTCGGCCGTGCGCGCCGCCCACCGCCCGGCCGGGCTCGTGCGGCGTGCCCGGCCGGGGCAGGAGTGGTGCGCACGGCAGGTTCAGGGGCTGGTGGGGAGGGCGGCCGGCTGTTCCGGGCGGGCCAGGGCGCGGGCCAGCGCCCGGTGCAGTTCGGCCTCGGGGTCCAGGCACCGCACGGGTGACGTCCAGGTGACGAAGGCGTCCGGCCGCATCAGCAACGCGCCGCCCTCGTCCAGGCCCAACGCGCCCAGCACCTGCTCACCCTGCGCACGCCCGTCCCTGCTCCCGGCATCCTCGCCCCGACGGCCGGCGGCACCGTGCTGCTCCTCGGCGCCGGGCGCGGCCGTCGCCGGGAGGTGGTGCACGTCGACGTCGACACCGAGGCGGCCGGCCACCACCTCGGCGGCCTTGCCCCAGCGGTCCGCCGCAGGCCCGGCGAGCAGGGCGAAGGTGCGCCCGGCCAGTTCCACGGTGGAGACCGACGCACCGCCGTGCTCCAGCCACGCATGGGGGACGCGGGTACCGGGGCGGCCGCGCGGGGGCCCCGGGACCTCGCACGGCGCGTCGTCGCCGGGCGGGCACGGCGGCAGGGCGGCGGACCGGTAGCGGTAGCCGATCGTCACCGCCAGATGGCTGACCTGGGAGATCCGCTCCC
The DNA here is from genome assembly GCF_024435355.1 of Streptomyces odontomachi. Classification (GTDB taxonomy): domain Bacteria; phylum Actinomycetota; class Actinomycetes; order Streptomycetales; family Streptomycetaceae; genus Streptomyces; species Streptomyces odontomachi. Next base: position 28,597 of record NZ_JAMJWG010000020.1, on the reverse strand, counting down.
CGGCGGGGGCCTGCGCGGGGGAGTTGTGCTCGACGAAACGGGCGACGGACTGGTCCACGGTGAACGAGGCCACCGGTAGCCGCTCGTCCTGATAGGTGTCCAGCAGCCCGGCACCCGCCCGCCCGTCCAGCACATGGGCCAGCTTCCAGGCCAGGTCGTAGGCGTCCTGGATCCCGGTGTTGGCGCCGAACCCGCCGGCGGGCGGGCAGACGTGGGCGCTGTCCCCGGCCAGGAACACCCGGCCCTGCCGCATGCGGGAGGCGACCCACGCCGACATCGACCAGGCCTGGATGTCCACCACGTCCAGCTCCAGATCGGGCACGCCCACCGCGGTCCGGACCAGTTGCCGGCAGCGCTGCTCGGTGAACTGGTCCGGGCTCTCGCCCGCTTCGGGCCGGTAGGACTTGGTGTACTGCCAGCGCCGCCCGTCGGTGCTCAGCACTCCCTTCGCCTCCGGGTGCTGGACGAAGCACAGGAAGAACTTCCGGCCGCGCAACGGGACGCTCAGATCGGCGTCGAACAGGACGCTGACGTCGTGCTGGAAGGTGCCCACCCCGTGCGTGCCGATGCCCAGCGCCGCCCGCACGGAGCTGTCCGGGCCGTCGGCCCCGATCAGGTAGTCCGCCCGCACCGTCGTGACGGCCCCGTCGCCGAGGTCACGGATCCGCGCGGTGACGCCCGCCCCGTCCTGCTCGAAGTCGACCAGCTCCGTGCCGAACCGTACGTCCGCGCCCAGCTCCACCGCCCGGTCCCGCAGGATCGGCTCCAGCACGTCCTGCGGGCACACCAGGAAACGGCACGGGCTGGCGTCCCCCTGCCCGAAGGTCGGGTCCATCGCGGCCTCCTGCCAGGAGATCTCCGCGCCGGCCAGGGTGTGCACGGTCAACTCGCTGCTGCCGGCCGTGAAGGCGACGCCCGGCGGCCCGCAGCGCCGCACCTCCTGCTCGATGCCGAGCTGCCGCAACAGCTCGGCCGTCCGCATGCTGAAGGCCTTGGCACGCGGATGCACACACGTCTGCTCGCGCCGCTCCACCACCAGCACGGGCACACCACGCCAGGCCAGGAACGCCGCGGCCGACAGACCCACCAGGCTTCCCCCGCACACCAGTACCGGGACCCGCTCCTCCATGTTGCCCTCCGCTTCTCAGAAGTGACTCAAAGTTATAATTTTCAACTCTGGGTATCCGGGAGAAGGGGAGACGCGCCAGGAGAACCAGCCGGCCAGCCGAACGGTCCGGCGGCCCACCCGTGTGCACGGACCGCGGCAGCGGGCCCGCTCAGCGCGGTCAGCGCAGTTCCATCACGCGCACCCCGTACGGGGCGAGCGTCACCTCGTCGGCGGCCGTACCTGAGGTGAGGTCATGCAGGGTGCCGTCGGCGGCGGGGCGCACGGTGATCTCCTCGCCGTGCTGGCTCACCAGCCACACGAAGCGCCGCCCGTCCTCGTGCACCAGGACGTCCGCACCGACGTACGGGCTGTCGACCGTCACGGGGCGCCGGGCGCCGGCGACCCGGGCGAGCGCCGCGTACAGCCGGTGGGTGTCCTCGGGGTTGGCCCGGGCGGTGCGCGCCGCCATGTGCTCCAGGGGGTAGGTGGCCAGCACGGTACGGCCGGACCCGGTCTCGTTGACCAGCAGCGCGGGCCGGTCGTGCGCGTCGACGGCGACCACCCGGGCGCCCTGGGGCACGACGGGCAGATAGGCCCGGCTGTCCGCGTTCCCGGCGACCGGGAAGCGCAGCACGTCCCCCGCCGCCAGCGAGCCGAAGTCCTGCGTGAACGTCATCTCCAGTACCTCGTCCTCGATGGACTCGGCGACCCCGTAGGACAGCTGGTGCGCCACGCCGAAAAGACCGTCCAGGTCGTCGAACCACGGGCCGCGGGTCACCGGGTGCTCGCCGGAGCAGAACGACAGGTAGACCGTGGCGCCCCGGTGGGCCCGGCGCCGGAGCTCGCGCCGGGTGCGGGTGGTGAGCTGGCGGGTGGCCGGCAGCAGGTACAGGGCGGCCTCGTCGGGCAGGCCGTCGGCCTCCCGGGTGAGGCCCACCGGCAGATCGGCGGCGTGGGCCGCCACGTACCCCTGGTGCAGGGACGTGAAGATGAGCGGCCGGTCGGCGGGCCTGCTGTAGGGGTAGCCGCGCTCCAGGAAGGCGGGCACCACCAGCGCGGCGTCCGCGTCGCCGCGGCGGCAGCGCGGGAAGTCGACGGCCTTCAGCACCTCGGCGAACGCGCCGAGCTCCCGCAGCGGCGGCTTCGGGGCACCGGTCGCGTCGGTGATGCCGAAGTGCATCTCGAAGGGATGGTGGTCGTAGGGCGACTGCTCCCACAGGTCGTCGTAGTCGGTGTTGTTCCAGGCCATCCAGCCCGTGGCACCGCCCAGCAGCGAGTTGTGCAGGGTCTGCCGGTAGTACACCGCGGCGTTCTCGTCGGACACCATGTCCGTGGACAGGCCGAACTCCTCCAGGACGACGGGTGCCCCGGTGACGGCCGCCAGCTCGCACTCGAAGGCGGCGCGGTAGTGCTGGCGCGGCCGGTCGGTGTCCGAGCGGTAGACGTGCGGTCCGACGAAGTCGACGTACTCGGCGGTCTCGCGCAGCGAGTAGCCGTTGTCGCGGCCGGTGACCTCGATGCCCCACGCGCCGTCACCGAGCGAGACCGGCTGGGTGCCGCCGGCGGCCCGCACGGCGTTGCACATGGCCTGCGCCCAGGCCGTGACGACCTCGCTGGAGGGCGGGTCGACCTGGTAGACGCGGCCGTAGCCGGGCATCTCGTTGGAGATCAGCCAGCCGGTCACCGCGGGGTGGTCCTTGAATCGGCGGGTCATCTGGGAGACGAACCACGCCTGCCGGCCCACCAGCCACACGTCCTCGTACAGGTCGCGGCCGCCGCGCCAGGCCGGGTCCCAGTTCTCCCCGGACATGTGGCCGACGAGGAAGGTGGGCACGGTGGCCATGCCCGCCTCGGCATGGGCGTCGAGGAAGTCGTGGAAGTGCCCGCACAGGGTCTCGTCGACGCGGTGCGGCTCGGGGTGGAAGTCCGGCCAGTAGAAGAACGACCGGGTCATCGTCAGACCGTGCGCGCGCAGCACGGCCAGTTCCTCGCGTACCGTCGCCGGGTCGTAGCCGCGCCACATCAGGGGCCCGCCGGTGCGGGACCAGAAGTTGGCGCCGAGCCAGGGCAGGACGGCTGGGTCGTGGGTGAGCTGGGCGCTGTGGCGTCGCATGGTGTCGTTCTCCGGTCGTGCGGTTCGGTGCGCACCTCGGTGCGCTGCCCGTCCCGGTCGTTTCCGGGGCGGGTGGCCGTGGGGGAGGGCAGGGGCGCGTGGTGGGCGTCGTGGTGGGGTCAGTCGGGTGCCGGGCCGGTGGACTCGCCTTCCACCAGCCGTGGCCGGCCGTCGAGGACCAGCTCCTCGACGGCCTCGCCGCAGCGGGCCAGCAGCAGCCGGGCGGCGGCCGCGCCGACCTGCTGCACCTGCTGGTCGACGGTGGCCAGCCGGGGGTGCAGCCAGCGGCCGAGCGGCAGGTTGTCGTAGCCGACCACCGACAGGTCGGCGGGGACCCGCAGCCCGCGGCGCTGGGCGGCGCCGACGCCGCACACCGCCATCGAGTCGTTGGCGTACATGATCGCCGTGGGTCGGTCGGCGGCGTCGAGCAGCGCCCCGGTCGTGGCGAGGGCCGCCCGCTCGGTGAAGTCGGTGTGCAGCACGGCGAAGGGCCGCAGGTGCGCCGCCCGCAGCGCCGACTCGAACGCGCCGAGCCGCAGCCGGGTGTGCTGCAACTCGGCGGGCCCGGCCACATAGGCGATGCGCCGGTGGCCGTGGTCCAGCAGATGCCGGACCGCTTCCTGCACTCCGGCGCCCTGCTGCCCGAGGCCGACGCGTGGCACGGCGGCGGTGGGGTCGGGTGCGCCGAGCAGGACCGCGGGCAGGCCCAGGCGGGCCAGCAGGGCGGGGCGGGTGTCGTCGGTGCGTGCGTCGGTGAGGACGGCGCCGTCGACGCGGCCCTCGGCGGCGAACCGCTCGTACAGCACGTTCTCCTCCTGGACGCCGGCGACCAGGTGCAGCAGCAGGCCGTAGCCCAGGGGGGCCAGTTCGCCCTCGATACCGGTGATCAGCTCGCTGAAGTGCGGGTCGGCGCCGAGCACGTCGGTGGGCCGGCGCACCACCAGGGCGAGGGTGCGGGTGCGGGCGCTGCGCAGTGCCGCGGCGGGCCCGTTCGGGGCCCAGCCCAGCTCGAGGGCGGCTTCCAGGATGCGCCGCCTGGTGGGCTCCGACAGCCGGCCCTTGTGGTTGAACGCCTGGGACACGGCCGCCGTCGACACCCCGGCGGCGGCCGCCACCTCCTTGATGGTGGGCCGCCGGGCCGGCTTCGGTGGGGACGCGCTCACATCTTCACCGCGCCGCTGACGAGCGCCTGCTGCATCCGCTTCTGGAGCACCGTGTAGACCACCCACACGGGTACGAGGGTCAGCACGGTGCCGGCGGTGAGCACGCCGTAGTCGGTACCGGTGATGGCCTTCAGGGTGGGCAGGGCCACCTGCACGGTGCGCTGGGCGGGGTCGGGGCCGATGATGACCAGCGAGTACAGGTACTCGTTCCAGAAGGTCAGGAAGTTCAGCAGCAGCACCGTGGCGATACCGGGCAGGCACATCGGCGTGTGGACGTGCCGCAGCACGGCGTAGGTGGACGCGCCGTCCATGCGGGCCGCCTCCTCCATCTCGCGCGGGACGGTCCGCATGAACTGCACCAGGATCACCACCGACAGCGGCATCGCCGTCGCGGGCAGGAAGAGCATCATGAAGGTGCGGGTGTGGAACAGACCGGTCGCCGCGGCCAGCAGGAAGGTCGGGAAGAGCGCCGCGAAGGTGGGGATCAGGAATCCCAGCGCGAAGACCTTCTCCAGCGCCGCGGCCCACCGCCCCGTCGACCGGGCGAGCGCGAACGCCGCCGGCAGCGCGAGCAGCAGCGTCAGCGCCAGGGACACCACCGTCACCAGCGCCGAGTTGACGACGGCGAGGCCCAGGTCGGCGCTGGTGAACGCGGTCTCGAAGTTGCCGAGGCGAAGGGAGTGCGGCAGCGCGAAGGGGTGGCCGAAGATCTCTTCGTTGGTCTTGAACGCGGACGCGACGAAGTAGTAGAGCGGCACGACCAACAGCACCGCGTAGAGCCACACCAGCAGGTGCGCGGGCAGCCAGCGCTTGCTGAACTTCATGTGGTCCGCTCCGATCTCAGTAGGTTTGGCGGAACGCGCGGCGGATGGCGAGCAGCCCGGCGAGCCCGACCAGGAAGAGGAGCACGCCGACGGTCTGGCTGTAGCCGAGGTCGGCCGCGATGAAGGCCTTCTGGTACACGAGGAAGGACAGCGTGGTGGACGAGGTGCCGGGGCCGCCCTGGGTGAGCAGCAGCACGTGCTGGGCGGAGCCGAACAGCGTCCACAGGAACTGGAGCATGGTGACGACGCCGGTGTAGTCGCGTATCACCGGCCAGTGGATGCGCCACATGGTCCGCCAGTGCCCGGCACCGTCCAGCTGGGCCGCCTCGCCGAGCTCGTCCGGGACGCTCCCCAGCCGGGCGGCGAACAGCACCGCGGTGAACCCGATCCCGCTCCAGACGTCCAACGCGATCAGGCACGCCAGGGCCGTCGACGGCGAGGCGAGCCAGGCGTCGGTGAGCGAGCCGAGGCCCGCCGACTTCAGCGCGCCGTTGACGAGCCCGTCCGGGGACAGCGCCGCGTAGAACACCATCGCCTTGGCCGGGGTCGAGATCAGGCCGGGGACGAAGAGCAGATAGCGGATGATCCGGTGGCCGGGCGGCCGCTGCGCGACGTAGTAGCCCAGCATGTAGGCGCACCCGATCATGATCGGCAGTGCCACGACCAGCTGGACGGCGGTGTTGCGCACCGCGTCCCAGAAGACCGGGTCGGCCAGCACCGTGCGCACGTTGCCGAGCCCGGCGAAGGACACCGGCTGGAGCATGCCCGGCCAGCGCAGCGCGGCGACCACGAAGATGGCGACCAGCGGGCCGATCATGAAGACCAGGTACCAGACCAGGGCGGGCACCGCGAGGATCGTGCCGCCCTGCCGGCGCGGTCCGCGACCGGCGCCGGGCAGGGGCGCGCCGGGCGGGCGGACCGCGGTGTGGTCCGGCAGCGGCGTCAACGTCGTCATGAGGGGGCTCCCGTGGGCTGGGGCTCTTCGAGTTGAGGTTCGAGGCGAGGGGGAAGGCGGTTCACGCCGAGCGGTAGGCGGCTTCGAGCGCGGCGCGCACCTTGGCGGCGCCGACCCCGCGGGTGAAGGAGGTGCTGGTGGCGGTGATCAGCGGCTGGGACGCGGTGGGCGGGACGTACACGTCCGGCAGCAGCACCTGGCTCACGCCGGACCCCAGCCGTTGGGCGGCGCCGACGAGCGGGAAGCGGGTGCTGAGGGCGTCGGAGCGCAGCGCCATGTCGCGGCCGCTCTCCCGGATGAACCGCGCGACCGTGTCGGGGCGGTACATGAAGCGCAGGAACCTCTCGACGTGGTCGATCTTCCTGGTGCCGTTCGGGCTGATCCAGAATCCGATCAGGGTGTAGGCCCGCAGGATGGTGGGCCTGTCGTGCACGGCGCCGTCGGCCAGCGGCCAGCCGCCCACCTCGGTGTGCCGCCCCACCTTCTCCGGCACCTGCGCAAGCGCCGACGACATCGCCGACTCGACGGCCGCCGCACCCGTGTTGAACTGGGTGTTCATCGAGTCCGACGTCAGTCCCTGCGCCTTGTCGGAGAACACCCCCGCGTCCCGCAGCGTCACGAAGTAGTCGATGCCCTCCCGCACGCCCCTGCTGCCGAAGTCCCCGGTGGCGTAGGCATGCCGGGCCTCCTCCTCGGTCAGGAAGGTCTGGATGATCTGGGCGAGCAGCTTCTGCCCGGTCCAGTCGTTGCCGCCGACCGTCACGGGCGCGATCCCCTTGGCGCGCAGCTTGCGGGCGGCGCCGATCAACTCGTCCCCGGTGGTGGGGATCCGGTCGACGCCGGCGCGCTCCAGCAGGGCATGGTTGTAGGCGACGGGCCAGTTGGTGGCGAAGTAGGGGAAGGCCCTCAGCCGGCCCTTGTCGTCGGTCCAGTCGCGGAGCGCGGCGGGCAGCACGCGCTCGCGCAGCCCCCAGGCGTCCAGGTAGTGCTCGACGTCGACGGTGGCGCCGACCTCCGTCCACGCCAGCGTCTTGTCGTAGAGGTTCACCATGACGACGTCGGCCTCCTTGCGGGCCAGCCGCGAGGTCTCGTAGACCTGCGCGAGGTCGTCGCCGTTGATGAGGTTCTTGACGGTGATCCCCGGATGCTCCTCGTGGAACCGCTGCACGGCCGCGAGATAGCTCGGCGAGCCGGTGGCGGTGGTGCCGAGTTGGGTGTGCACGACGAGGGTGTCGGGATCGGAGTCCGCCGCTGCCAGCGCGGAGCAGCCGGACAGGGCAGGCAGAGCGGCAGCGGCGGTGAGGCCGGTACCGGCGGCGAACAGGCCGCGCCGAGTCAGCGGTGCGCGCACGACGGGGTGCCTCCAACCAGGCGGTTAACGAGTGGTTAATCGATGTACCTCGGAAGGTGCGAGGAATGTAGGAGGCGCATCGCGTCCGGTCAACCCCTTGACGACCACCTGCTTGGCACCGTTGGGTGCCCGTCCGGAGGGTCGAGTCTGGCGAAAAGTGGTCAACCTTCCGGACCTCTGGGGGAATTGGTCCAGACGTATACCTTGACGGCCCCTTGAGGGGGGCCTTAAATCAACGCTTGAAGTAAGTAGCGTCACATGTTCTCCGCGCGGCTCTCACGCATGGCTCGCACCGTGGCTGCCGCCTGCCCGCTTGCGCATGTCATGGGCATGATCAGCCTCGAAGCCTCGGCCATGACCAGAGTCACCGGCCATGCCCCTCTCACCGAAAGCGATGTGATGCCCCATGCGTCTTCCCCTCAGACGCAGGCTGCTCGTCTGGGCCGCCGCCGCGCTGTGCGCCTCCGGCGCCCTGATCCCGGCCGCAGCGGCGGCCGACCGGGCCACCGCGGCGCCCTCCGCCGCCGAGACCGCCGCGCCGGCCCTCCAGGCCACGTTCACCGAGGACTTCGACGGGTCGGCCGGGTCCGCCGTCAACAGCGGCCGCTGGCAGTTGGAGACCGGTGACAACAGCGGCAACAACCACGAGCGGCAGTACTACACCGCAGGCAACGCCAACGCCGCGCTGGACGGCCAGGGCCACCTGGTCATCACCGCGCGCAAGGAGAACCCGAACAACTACCAGTGCTGGTACGGCAGCTGCCAGTACACCTCGGCCCGGATGAACACCTCCGGCAAGTTCAGCGCCCAGTACGGGCACGTCGAGACGCGGATGAAGATTCCGCGGGGCCAGGGCATGTGGCCGGCGTTCTGGATGCTCGGCACCGACATCGGCAGCGTCGGCTGGCCGAACTCGGGCGAGATCGACATCATGGAGAACATCGGCAAGGAGCCGTCCACGGTGCATGGCACCATCCACGGCCCCGGCTACTCCGGCGCCAACGGCATCGGCGCCGGATACACCCTGCCCGGCGGTGCGGCCTTCGCCGACGCCTTCCACACCTTCGCCGTCGACTGGTCGCCCAACACGATCAAGTGGTCGGTGGACGGCAACGTCTACGAGACCCGCACCTCGGCCGACGTCGGCAGCAACCAGTGGGTGTTCAACAAGCCGTTCTTCATCATCCTGAACCTCGCGGTCGGCGGTGACTGGCCCGGCGACCCGGACGGCAGCACCTCCTTCCCGCAGCAGCTCGTCGTCGACTACGTGCATGTCTCCGAGAGCTCCTCGGGTGGTGGCGGTGGGTCCATCACCGGCCTCGGCGGCAAGTGCGTGGACGTGGCGAGCGCGAGCTCGGCGAACGGCACCCCGGTCCAGCTCTACGACTGCAACGGCACCGCGGCCCAGCAGTGGAGCGTGAACGGTGACTCCCTGCGGGCCCTCGGCAAGTGCCTGGACGTGACCAGCGGCAGTACCGCCGACGGCGCCAAGGTGCAGCTGTGGGACTGCAACGGCACCGGCGCCCAGAGGTGGACCTACAACGCGTCCACCCACGACATCGTCAACCTCCAGGCCAACAAGTGTCTCGACGTGACCGACAACAACTCGGCGAACGGCACCCGGTTGCAGATCTGGACCTGCACCGGCGGCTCCAACCAGAAGTGGACGATGTGATGAGAGCGCCCCGCACCGGATTCCTCAGACGCTCGGGCAGCAGATCCGTACGCCTGCTGCCGCTGCTCGTGGCGCCGCTGCTCGCCCTGGGCATGATCCAGGCACCCACCGCCTCCGCGGACACCGGCACCATCACCGGCCTCGCCGGCAAGTGCGTGGACGTGGCGGCCGCGAGCTCGGCGAACGGCGCCGCGGTCCAGCTCTACGACTGCAACGGCACCGCCGCCCAGCAGTGGTCGGTGAACTCCGACGGCACCATCCGCGCCCTCGGCAAGTGCCTCGACGTGGTCGACAACGGCACCGCCGATGGCGCCAAGGTGCAGCTGTGGGACTGCACCGGCGGCGCCAACCAGAAGTGGAACGCGAACGCGGCCCACGACATCGTCAACACCCAGGCCGACAAGTGCCTGGACGTGACCGACGGCAACTCGGCGAACGGCACCCGGTTGCAGATCTGGACCTGCACCGGTGCCTCCAACCAGAAGTGGACCGCGCCCGCCACCGGCGGTGGCAGCACCCCGGGCACCGGCGCCATGGCCGTCGCGCCCTACCTCTACGAGGGCTGGGGCAGCCCGCCGAACCCCGGCACCGTCATGAGCGCCACCGGCGTCAAGTGGTTCACCCTCGCCTTCGTGCTCAGCAACGGCTACTGCAACCCCCAGTGGGACGGCGGCCGGGCGCTGACCGGGGGAGTGGACCAGCAGACCATCAACACCGTGCGCGGCGCCGGCGGTGACGTCGTCGCGTCCTTCGGCGGCTGGAGCGGCAACAAGCTGGAGAGCTCCTGCTCCAGCGCGAGCGAGCTGGCCGCGGCCTACCAGAAGGTGATCAACGCCTACGGGCTGAAGGCCATCGACATCGACATCGAGGCCGACGCCTACAGCGACGGCGCCACCCAGCAGCGCACCGTGGACGCCCTGAAGACGATCAAGGCCAACAACCCGGGCATCAAGGTGTTCGTCACCTTCGGCACCGGCCAGAGCGGCCCGGACACCAGCCTGATCAACCGGGGCGCGCAGTCCGGCCTGACCGTCGACGGCTGGACGATCATGCCGTTCGACTTCGGCGGCGCCGGCCAGAACATGGGCCAGCTCACCAAGCAGGCGGCGGACGGCCTGAAGAACGCCCTCAAGAACGCGTACGGCTACAGCGACGACGAGGCGTACCGGCACAGCGGCATCTCGTCCATGAACGGGGTCACCGACAACAGCGAGACCGTCACGGTGTCCGACTTCCAGACCATCCTCGGCTACGCCCAGCAGCACCACCTCGCGCGGCTGACCTTCTGGTCGGTCAACCGTGACCGCCCCTGCACGGGCGGCGGTGCCGACACCTGCTCCGGCGTCAGCCAGAGCAACTGGGACTTCACCCGGGTCTTCGCCCAGTACGGCGGGTGACGGCCGCGCGGTGTACGGGGTGGCGCGGTCACCCCGTACACCGGCGCCGAGTGAAGATCGCCGGGCGCCGGGCGAGCAGTGTTCGCCGGCGCCCGGCGCCCGCCGGTGCACCCGGGGCCGTCCGGCGTGGTTGGGCGGCGTGCTGCGGGGTAGTCGGGAGGCGCCCACGAAGGGCGCCGGCCGCGGTACGCCGGTCGCGGCGCGGCCGTGGGCCGCGGTCAGGACGGCTGACCGGCGAGGCGGGACGACCGGTATCCGGGAGGTGTGTCGCGGTGGCATCCGAGTCGGAGGTGCTCGGCCGCATCCGGGCCCTGGTCGAGCAGGAGCGCGAGCTGCGCGGCAGCCGGGAGCGGGACGAGATCAGCGCCGAGAGCGAGCGGCGGCAACTGAAGGCCGTCGAGGTCGAGCGGGACCAGTGCTGGGACCTGCTGCGTCGCCGGCGCGCCCTGCGCGCGAGCGGCCAGGACCCCAACGCCGCGCGGCCTCGCTCCAGCGGCCAGGTCGAGGGCTACATGGGCTGACCGGCCCGGGGCTCGGCCGACCCGGCCGGCACCCTGGGACGGGCCCAGGGCGCGGGCGGGCCTGCCGGTGAGCCGGCACGCAGGACGTCCGCTGCGAAAACCCGCCCCCGCGCGAGACGCGCGACGACGGTCCGGTGCGAAAGCGTCCGGTCAGGGGCCTGAGCGTACCGGACGGATCTGTTCCGGATCCTGTCGTATCCTGCACGGACTGCCGGTCGCGTGCGTGACGGGCACCCTCTGCCGTGCCGAAAGTTCAATGTTCACGCAAAAGCCAGTTCGTGACCTGGTTGCCCCTTGTGCGCGGGACTGTATGCGAAATACGTTCTGCGGTATTCCTTGATCGCGCAACATCACCGTCGATCGCACGTGATCAGGTTCTTCGCTGTCCCCCCCGTTGTCCCCCCCCAGCAGTTCCCCCCAGTACGTCCGATCACTTCACGCGGAGGTGGCGTGCCTTTGCGCCGAACAGCCCTCGCGGCCACGGCCGCGCTGGTCATGACCCTGACGGCAGGGTGCGGCTCCCTACGGACCTCGGCGACCCAGGTCGGTGCGGAGCGGATGACCGACGATCGTCCGGTGCGCGACGGCGGCACCCTCACGGTGGCGCTCAACGCCGACCCCGACAAGCTGGACCCCACGCTCGCCCAGACCCTGGTGGGCCGTACCGTCTTCGCCGCCATGTGCGAGAAGTTGTACGACGTCGACCAGCAGGGCAAGATCATCCCCCAGCTCGCCACCGCACTGCCGAAGACCTCGTCCGACGGTCGCACCGTCACGTTCTCGGTCCGCCCGGACCTCACCTTCAGCGACGGCACCCACCTGGACGCCGCTGCCGTCGTCACTTCGCTGCTGCGCGACCGCGACCTGGCCGGCTCGGCACGTGCCACCGAGCTGTCCCCGCTCAAGAGCGCCGAGGCGACCGGTCGTTACACCGTCCGGCTCACCCTCAAGCAGCCGTACGTGCCGCTCACCGCCGTCCTCGCGGACCGCTCCGGCATGGTGATGTCGCCCACCGCGCTGAAGAAGTACGGCAAGAACTTCACCAACCACCCGTCGTGCGTCGGTGCGTTCAAGTACGCCGAGCGGGTCGGCGGCGACCGCATCGTGCTCGACAAGGACCCGCACTACTACGACGCCAAGAAGATCCACCTGGACCGGGTCGTCTACAAGCCCATCCCGGACGGCACCGTCCGGCTGGCGAACCTGCGCTCCGGCGACATCCAGGTCGGCGACCAGATGACCCCCGTCGACGTGCAGAGCGCCCTGACCGAGCCGAAGCTGCAACTCTTCAACTCCCCCTCGCTCGGCTACCAGGGCATCGGGCTGAACGTCGGCAACGCCAAGGGACTCGGCCAGCCGCCCGGCCCCGTCGACAGCCCGTTCCAGCGCGACGTGCGCATACGCGAGGCGTTCGAGCTCTCCCTGGACCGCCAGCTGATCAACAAGGTCGTCTTCCAGGGCATGTACGAACCCGCCTGCGGGCCCATCGCGCCCGCCTCCGCCATCGCCCCCGGAATGCCGGCGACCAAGTGCCCCGGCCGGGACGTCACGCGCGCGCGGGCGCTGCTGAAGGCGGCCGGAGTGCACACCCCCGTGCACGTCGAGATGAAGATGGCCAACGACCCGCAGACCAACCGGTTCGGCCAGGTCGTGCAGGCCATGGCCAAGGAGGCCGGCTTCGACGTCTCGCTGCGGCCCATGGAGTACGCCTCCATGCTCGCCGACACCGACGACGGGCACTACGACGCCTTCACCAGCGGCTGGTCGGGACGGCTCGACCCGGACGGCAACATCGCCAGCTTCCTCCAGACCCGTGCCGCGATGAACGCCTACGGGTTCTCCGACAAGACCGTCGACCACCTCATCGAGCGCGGCCGCACCGAGTCCGACCCCAAGCGCCGCGCGGCCATCTACGGCCAACTCACCAAGGCCGTGGCCGACCAGCACACCCTCATCTACGTCTACCGACAGAAGAACTACGTGGTGGCCGCAGAGAACGTCTCCGGCATCAGCGTCTACGGCGACGGACTGGTCCGCATCACGCACGCGGGGTACGTCCGATGAATCCCATGACCCGTTACCTGCTGAAGAGGGTGCGCCAGTCCGCCATCACCCTCGTCCTCGTCTCGATCGCGGTCTTCGCCGGCGTCCGCGCGCTGCCCGGCGACCCGGCGCTCGCCCTCGCCGGCGAGGAACGCAGCCCGCAGGCCCTCGCGGCGATCCGTGCCGAGTACGGGCTCAACGACAACATCGCCGTGCAGTACGGGCACTTCGTCGGGCACGCCCTCACCGGGGACCTCGGCAGCTCGGCACGGACCGGGCTGCCCGTCACCGGGGCCATTGCCGACGCGCTGCCCATCACCCTCGAACTCGCCGCGCTCTCCCTGCTGCTGGCGATCGTGCTCGGCATCGGTGCCGGGGTGGTCGCCGCGGTGCGACGGGGCCGGCCCGAGGAGTGGCTGGCCAACATCCTGGCCCTGCTGGGGCTCTCGATCCCGACCTTCTGGCTCGGCATCGTGCTCGTGCTGGCCTTCGCCATCGCGCTGCCGGTGTTCGCCGCCTCCGGGTTCGTGCCGTTCGGCACCGACCCGCTGGACAACCTGCACCGCATGGTGCTTCCCGCGATCGTGCTCGGCTCCGGCTTCGCCGCCGTCGTCATGCGGCAGACCCGCGCCGCCATGCTCGACGCGCTCTCCGCCGACTACGTCCGCACCGCGCGCGCCAAGGGCCTGAGCAGCCGTGCGGTCATCGGCGGCCATGCGCTGCGCAACTCGCTGGTGACCGTGGTCACCGTGCTCGGCCTGCAACTCGGGCAGCTGATCTCCGGTGCGGTCGTCACCGAGCAGATCTTCGTGCTCCCCGGCTTCGGCAAGCTCACCATCGACTCGGTCTTCACCCGCGACTACGCCGTCCTGCAAGGCGTCGTGCTCTGCACCTCGACCGCGTACATCGTCATCAACCTGCTGGTCGACGTCGTCTACTGCGTCATCGACCCACGCATCCGACTCGGAGGAGCCAGGTGACCGCGACCACCACCGCCGACGCGCCCGCCGCGATATCCGACGGCGGCGCGGAACCGGGCCGGCTGCGCATCGCCCTGCGGGGGCTCGTCGCCAACCGGCTCGCCCTCACCGGAGCCGTCGTTGCCGCCGTCTTCGTCATCGCCGCACTGGCCGCCCCGCTCATCGCGCCCTACGACCCCGCGCGGCCCGACTTCGGCCAGGTGCTCCAGGCGCCCGGTTGGGCGCACTGGCTCGGCACCGACGACCTCGGCCGTGACCAGCTCTCCCGCGTCATCTTCGGGGCGCGCGCGTCCATGCAGGTCGGCGTGCTCGCCGTGGTGCTCGCGTTCGTGGTGGGCGTGCCGCTCGGCCTGGTCGCCGGGTTCTACGGCAAGTTCGCCGACAGCGCCGTCTCCCGGCTCACCGACACCATGCTCGCCTTCCCGTTCCTGGTGCTCGCGGTCGGCCTCGCCGCCGTGCTCGGGCCGTCCCTGACCAATGCGACGATCGCCATCGGCATCTCCCAGATCCCGGCCGTCATCCGCATCACCCGCGCCGAGACGCTGCGCCTCGCACACGCCGACTACGTGGCCGCCGCGGTGGCCAGCGGTGGGGGCGACGGCACCGTGCTCTTCCGGCACATCCTGCCGAACGCCAGCTCCGCGCTGATCGTCCAGGCCACCGTCGGCATCCCCACCGCCATCATCGGCGAGGCGCTGCTGAGCTTCCTCGGCCTCGGCGTCCAGCCGCCGGCACCGTCGCTCGGCGTGATGCTCTCCAGCGCCCAGTCGTTCCTCGCGCCCGCGCCCTGGATGGCGGTCTTCCCCGGGCTCGCCGTGGTGGCCGCCACCCTGGCGTTCAACCTGCTCGGCGACGGGCTGCGCGACGTACTCGACCCCCGAGGAGGCACGCTGTGACGGCGACCGGTGCGACAACCGCCACCACGACCAAGCCGGTGCTCGGCGTCCGGGACCTGTCGGTGACCTTCGGGGCGCAGGCGAAGGGGGGCCGGGGCGGCCGCCCCGTGCACGCCGTCGACGGGCTCTGCTACGAACTGGCCCCGGGGGAGGTCCTCGCGGTGGTCGGCGAGTCCGGCTGCGGCAAGTCGGTGTCGGCGATGGCCGTGATGGGGCTGCTGCCGTCCACCGCGCAGCTCTCCGGCTCGGTGACGCTCGGCGGGCGCGAACTCGTCGGCGCCGGCGAGAAGGAGCTGCGCCGGGTGCGCGGCAAGGACATCGCCATGATCTTCCAGGAGCCGATGACCTCCCTGAACCCGGTACTCACCGTCGGCCGCCAGGTCGGCGAGGTGCTCCGCCGGCACCAGGGCCTGAACCGCAGGGAGGCCCGCGAGCGCGCCGCCGAACTGCTCACCCTGGTCGGCATCCCGGCGCCCGACCGACGCCTGGACGAATACCCCCACCAGCTCAGCGGCGGGATGCGGCAGCGCGTCATGATCGCCCTCGCGGTGGCCTGCGACCCCGCGGTGCTGATCGCCGACGAGCCCACCACCGCGCTCGACGTGACGGTCCAGGCGGGCATCCTCGAAGTGCTCAAGAACCTGCGCAACCGCCTGGGCACCTCGATCGTCCTCATCACCCACGACCTGGGCGTGGTGGCCGACATCGCCGACCGGGTGCTCGTGATGTACGCGGGCCGGGCCGTCGAACACGCCCCCGTGCACGAGCTGTTCGCCGCACCCCGCCATCCCTACACCAGGGGGCTGCTCAGCGCCGTACTGCGTCCCGGGCCGGCCCCCGACAACGCCGACAGGCCGCGCCTCACCGAGATCCCCGGCCTGGTGCCCAGCCTGGACACCCAGCCCGACGCCTGCACCTTCGCGCCCCGCTGTGCACGCGCGGACGAGCAGTGCACCGCGAGCCGGCCCCTCCTGGGGGACACCGACCCGGACGACGCCGCCACGGACGCCACCACCGGCGTCATCACCGGCACTCCCGCCGGCGTCATCACGTCCGACACCACCGGTGCCCCCACCGGCACCCACGCCCCGCACCAGGCCGCCTGCTGGCATCCACACCGTGACGCGCTCGTACGCACCCACCAGGAGACCGGACAGTGACCCGCACCCCACCCCCGGCCGACCCCGAGCCGGCCACGGCAGCCGACGCCGCCACGGCCGGCAGCCCGGTACTCGAACTCATCGACCTGGAACGGCACTTCTCCGTGCCGGGCGGTACCGTGCGCGCCGCCGACGGAGTCAGCCTCTCGGTCGGCCGCGGCGAGGTCGTCGGCCTCGTCGGCGAGTCCGGCAGCGGCAAGTCCACCGTCGGACGATGTGCCGTACGCCTCGACGAGCCGACCGGCGGCACGGTGCGGATGCGCGGCACCGACATCACCCGGATGTCGCGGCGGGCCCTGCGCCCCCTGCGCAAGGACTTCCACCTGGTCTTCCAGGACCCCTCGGCGTCGCTGGACCCGCGGATGACGATCGGGGAGATCATCGCGGAGCCGTTGCGGCTGCACCGCATCGCGCGCGGGGACGCGGCACGTGCGCGGGTGGCCGAGCTGCTGGCCCAGGTCGGGCTGCGCCCGGAGCTGGCCGGCCGGCACCCGCACCAGCTCTCCGGCGGTCAGCGGCAGCGGATCTCGCTGGCCCGCGCGCTCTGCGTGGACCCGGCCCTGCTGGTCGCCGACGAGCCGACCTCTGCCCTCGACGTCTCCGTGCAGGCCGCCGTGCTCAACCTGCTCGCCGACCTGCAACGGGAGAGGGGCTTCGGCTGCCTGTTCATCACCCACGACCTGGCCGCCGTGGAGTTCCTCGCCGACCGGATCGCCGTGATGTACCTGGGCGTGATCGTCGAGGAGGCCCCGGCCGCCGCCCTGTTCGCCGGCCCCAAACACCCCTACACCCAGGCGCTGCTGTCCGCTGCGCCGGTCCCCGACCCGGTCACGCAGCGCACCCGGGAGCGGATCGTCCTCAGCGGTGACCTGCCAAGCCCGGTGGCCCCGACCGGGCGCCCCGGAAGTGCCCCGCAGGGCGGCGCCGGCGATGTGTTCAGCGCCTGCCGCTTCCACACCCGCTGCCCGCTCGCCGTGGACCGCTGCCGCAGTGAGGTGCCGCGGCTGCGGACGGTCGGCGGCGGTGCCCACCGGGTCGCCTGCCACCTGGTGGACGACGACGGCACGGCGCCCGACGCGGGGCGCCCCTGAAGGGGCGCGAGGAACTGTGCGAGCAACCCATCACCGGGCCGGTGGTCACGATGCGACAGAAAGAGCGCCTTCGGGCCGGTGGCGATCCGACGGTCTCGTCGTGGCCGATCGCGCAGTTCCCCGCGCCCCTTTGATGGGCACGTAGTGCCCTAAAGGGGGCGCGGGAACTGCGCGAACAACCCCCACCGGTCGGTGGTCCGGATACGACAGAAACAGGCCCTCCGGGACGGTGACGACCCGACGGGGCGGCAACCCGTCACTTGATGAACGTCGACCAGTTCGGGGACTCCGCCGGGTCAAGACCCCGCAGCTGGTCCAGGACCGCCGGGTCCTGGACGTCCAGCCAGTCGCACAGCTCCTTGAACGACACGCAGCGCACGTCCTTGCGGTGGCAGACGTCCTTGACGACGTCCTCCACCGCCTGCATGTATATGCCGCCGTTCCAGGTCTCGAAGTGGTTGCCGACGAACAGCGGCGCGCGGCTGCCGTTGTAGACCCGCTGGAAGCCGTTGAGATAGCCCTGCCGGGTCTCCTGCTCCCACTCGGGGTACCTGGCCGGGTTGCCGTCGGTGTCGTCACCGGACTGGTTGTAGAGGAAGTTGAAGTCCATCGACAGGACCTGGTTGTCCCGGCCCGGGTAGGGCAGCAGCTGGAGCGGGAAGTCCCACAGCCCGCCCTTCCTGGCCGGCCACAGCTGGAAGTCGCCGGGCGAGCTGGCGTCGTAACGCCAGCCGAGCGACTTCGCCGCGGGCAGCAGGTTCTTCTGGCCCTCCAGGCACGGGGCGCGACCGCCGACCAGTTCCTCGGCGTAGTCGAAGGGCAGCGCCGGGATGTCCTTGAAGCCGGTGTTCGTCTTCCAGTGCTGCACGAAGGAGTACGCCTGTTCCGTCTCCTTCTTCCACTGCTCGGTGGTCCAGGTGCCGCCACCGGCCGGGTCGGGGGCGCAGAAGTGGCCGTTGAAGTGGGTGCCGATCTCGTCGCCGTCCTCCCAGGCCCCGCGCAGTTGCTCCAGGGTCCACCGGATGTGCTGATCGGTGGGGAAGTCGATGGCGGCCGAGCCCGCGGCGTGCCCCGGCGGGTGGTAACGGTCGCGCTCGGACTTCGGCAGCAGGTACATGCCGCTGAGGAAGAACGTCATGTGGGCGTCGTTCTCCTCGGCCACCTTCCGGAAGCGGGAGAAGTAGTGGTGGTCGTCCTCCAGGGCCCCGTCCCAGGAGAACACCACGAACTGCGGGGGTTTCTGACCGGGCTTCAGCTTCTCGGGCCTGAGCTGGTGCTGCTGCGGTCCGGTGTACGAGGTCGAGCCGTCGCCGAGCACCTTGACCTTGCCGTCCCACGCCGGGGGCCGGCGGGCCGGTGGCGCCGTCCGCGCCGGCTTGTCCGCCGCGGGCGTGGTCTGCCCGGTCGTGCCGCCGTCGGAGTGCGGACCGGGGGCGGGAACCCCGACGATCAGCGTGCCCAGCAGGCCGGCGGACAGCAGCCCGCACACCGTGTAGGCGGACCCCCGCGCACGCGGCGGCATGGCCCGCCAGCGGCGCTTCGTCGAACGGGGCGAACTGGTTGAACGGGGCATAGGGATTGCCTTCATCGGTGAGGTCGGGGCCGGCACTGCGGGTGGTGTCGGCCGTGGCCCACCCTTCATTCGAAGCGTAATGATCCCTGGCTCAAAGGGTCACGGAACCATAACGGAAGCCTCTGCCGGGGCAGCGGTCGCGGCCGGGGTGGCACGGGATCGTCCCCGACGGAACGCGTCAAGACCTTCGAAACCTGCTGTTACAGAATTGTCGAGAACTCATCGACTGAGCATCCAAGGCGCTTTCTAGGCTCCCCGCTGACACCGGGGCGAGAGCGCCCCATGGGGCGATCCGGCAGGGGCGAACGGATGTTGACAAGACGGCTCATATCGCGGCACCCGCGCGGCCGGCGACGTGCACGCAAGGCGGCCGGCAGGCCCCCGGCCTTCCGCCGGCTCGACCGGTGCACCGAGTGGCTGGCCCGCATCCGGCCCGGCTGGACCGCCAAGCTGCGGCCCCGCTACCCGCGCCCCGGCCGTACCGGCCTGCGCCGCTGGCTGCCGTCGCTCCGCCAGACCCTGCTGGCCGGACTCTGGGTGACGCTCACCCTGGTCACCGCCGTCGGCATCACCTACGCACGGACCCGGGTCCCGGCCGACCTGAACGCCTTCGCCACCCAGCAGGACAACGTCTACTACTGGGCCGACGGCACCGAGATGGCCCGCGTCGGCCCCGTCGACCGGCAGGCGATGTCGCTGGACCGCATCCCCTCCGACGTGCAGTGGGCGGTCCTGGCCGCGGAGAACGCGTCCTTCTACAGCGACCACGGCATCTCCCCGAAGGGCATCGGGCGGGCCGTGTACGCCATGGCGACCGGCGGAGAGACCCAGGGCGGCTCCACCATCACCCAGCAGTACGTCAAGAACGTCTACCTCAACCAGCAGCAGACGCTGTCGAGGAAGATCACCGAGATGTTCCTGTCGGTCAAGATCGACCAGCGCATGGGCAAGCAGCAGATCCTGGAGGGATACCTGAACACCAGCTGGTTCGGCCGCGGCGCCTACGGGGTGCAGCGCGCGGCCACGGCGTACTACGGCAAGGACGTCACCGAGCTGAACGCCAGCGAGGGCGCCGTCCTCGCCACCCTGCTCAAGGGCGCCGGCAACTACGACCCCGCGATCAGCGCCGCCAACCACAAGCGCGCCGTGGACCGCTGGAAGTGGGTGCTGGACCGGATGGTCAGCACAGGTCACCTGTCACCCGCCGAGCGCGCCACGTACCGGACGTTCCCCGAACCGATCGCCCCGCCCAAGCCCGCCGGCCTGGACGGACAGATCGGCTACCTGGTGGACACCGCACGGGAGTACGCACAGCTGCGCGCCGACATCTCGGACGCGCAGTTCGCCCTCGGCGGCTACCAGATCCACACCACCTTCGAAAAGCGCCGGGTGGACGCCCTCGCGGCGGCGGTGCCGAAGAGCACCTCCGCCCTCCACCCGAAGACCCGGCACGCCGACCGCAACGTCCGCGTCGGCGCCGCCACGGTCGCCACCGACGGGCGCATCCTGGCCCTCTACGGCGGACCCGGCTACCTCACCCAGGCCTTCAACGACGCCGACATCAGGGTCGTGCCGGCCGGCACCGTCTACGCCCCCTTCGTGTACGCGGCCGGGCTGCGCGACGGCCGGCTGCTCCGCCGCGACGCGCCCCGTGCCCCGCTCACCCCCGACACCCGGTACGACGCGGACAACAAGGTGCCGGTGCGCACGCCCGAAGGGCCCTACTGGGACCGCAACGGCAAGATCGTGAAGATCGCCAACGACGGCAACCGCTCCTGGGGGACGATCAGCATCGCCAAGGCGATGGCCGAGTCCGTCAACGTCCCCGTCGTGCAACTGGGCATGGACGTCGGCCTGGACCGGGTGCGCCGGGCGTCCGTCGACGCCGGACTGCTGCCCACCGGCTTCGGCGCGCAGGCCCCCACGTTCGCGCTCGGCGCCACCGTCACGCCCAGCCCCATCCGGCTGGCCGGCGCCTACGGGACCTTCCTGGCGTCCGGCACGCACACCGACCCGTACTCGGTGCTCCGCATCACCCAGGACGGCGCCGCGGTCACGCTGCACCGGCCCGCCGTCACCCACCCGTTCTCCTCGGCCGTCGCCCACGACGTGACCGCCGCGCTGTACGGACACGACACACCGGCCCCGGTGGACGGGCACGAAGGTGCGGCGGGCCGGGCGGGGACGAGCCCGGACGGCAAGGCGGGCTGGTTCGTCGGCTACGACCCGTCGGCGGTCACGGCGGTGGCCCTCTTCCGGATCGAGCCCAAGACGCAGCAGGTGCAATCGCTCAAGGGCCTGGCGGGACAGGCCGGGACAGCGGCAGCACGGACCCTTCCCGAGGACATCTGGAAGTCCTACACGAAGACCGCCAGCGCGGCGAAGAGCACCCCCAAGGCGACCGGCGCAGGCCGGTACGGATACTGACGGCATGCCGCGCGTCCTGCTCGTCGAAGACGATCCCGCCGTCCGCCGAGGTGTCGAACTGGCCCTGCGACACCAGGGACATGACGTCTTCGCCGCCGCCACCGGCGAGGAAGGGCTCGCGCTGCTGGCGTCGTTCCGCCCGGACGTCGTGGTGCTCGACCTCATGCTGCCCGGCATCGGCGGACTGGACGTCTGCCGGCGCATCAGGGAGCGCGACCAGGTCCCGATCATCATGGTGACGGCACGCGGCGACGACATCGACATCGTCCTGGGGCTGGAGTCCGGAGCGGACGACTACGTGGTCAAGCCGGTGCGGGCGCGCGTCCTGGAAGCCCGCATACGCGCGGTGCTGCGCCGGCTCGGCACACCCGACTCCGACACCACGCGGCCCCGGACGGAGACGCACGGCGAGCTGACCATCGACCGCTCGGGCCTGACGGTCACCCACCGCGGTCAGTCCGTGGCCCTCGCACCGTCGGAACTCAGGCTGCTGCTCACCCTGTCCGCCGCCCCAGGACGGGTGCTGAGCCGCCAGCACCTGCTCGAAGTCGTCTGGGAGCACGGCTACCACGGCGACATCCGGCTGGTGGACGCCTGCGTCAAGAGACTGCGCAGCAAGCTCGGCGAGCCGAGCGGCGCCCCCCGCTACATCGAGACCGTCCGCGGTTTCGGCTACCGCTTCAGCGCCCGGTGACAGGGATGTGATGGCGAAGATCTTCCCGGCCATGCGAGGCCTGCGCTTCAGGCTCGTCATCGCCTTCGCGCTGGTCGCCGTGGTCAGCGCGCTGAGCACCGGAGCCCTGGCCTTCCGCGAGGCCCGCACCGCGGTGCTGCAACAGAGCCAGGACACGGTCATCCAGCAGTTCCGGGACACCGTCGACGCCCTGGTGCCGCGCTTCGTCCCGGAACCGGACCAGCAGGGGCTCGACGGCCTGGTGAGCCAGGTGGCGCGGGACCACCGGTCGCAGGGCTGGCGGGTGTTCGCCACCTACGGAGGGCGGCGCGCCGGCACCGCGTCCACGGAGACCTTCGACGTGGTGACCCCCGCACTCCTGCGCTCCGTGCAGACCCGCGCCAGCGCCGTCTTCCAGCGGGTCAGCGACGACGGCCGGCCGTACCTCGTCGTCGGGCTGCCGGTCACCTACACCAGCGACGTCGACTCGGTCCCCACGCTCTCCGGGCTCGTGGTGTACCTGCTGGTGCCCCAGAGCACGGAACTGGCCTACGTGCACGCGATGATCACCGCCATCGAGCGCGCCACCCTGTACGCGCTGGCCCCGGCCGTGCTGCTGGCGCTACTCGCCGCACGCGGGGTGCTGCGCCCGGTGCGTGCGCTGCGCCGCGCCACCCGGCAGATGGCCCAGGGGCACCTCGACGTCCGGCTCGCCGTGCACGGCTCCGACGAACTCGCCGACCTGTCCAGTTCCTTCAACGACACGGCCGCCGCGTTGGAGCGGTCCGTCACGGAACTGCGCCGCCTGGAGGCGCAGGCGCGCCGCTTCGCCGCGGACGTCTCCCACGAACTGCGCACCCCGCTGGCCGCGATGTCCGCGGTCACCGACGTGCTCGACGAGGACATCCCGGGCCTGGACGGCGAGCAGGCCGCCGCCGTGGGACTGATCAGCCAGGAGACCGGGCGGCTCATCACGCTGGTGGACGACCTGATGGAGATCTCCCGCTTCGACGCCGGCGCCGCTCGCCTCAACCTCGACGAGATCGACCTGGCCGAGTCGGTGCGGCGCACCCTGGCCGCGCGCGGCTGGCTGGACGACGTCGACATCCGGTTCCCCGCGCCCGGCACCCTGCGGGCCCGGGTGGATCCGCGCCGCCTCGACGTGGTGGTGGCCAACCTGGTCGGCAACGCGCTGCGGCACGGCGAGCCGCCGGTGCGGGTGAGCCTCGGCGTGACGGAGGCAGCACCGGAAGGAGCCCACATCGTGATCGAGGTCGCCGACCACGGCCCCGGCATACCGCAGACCGCGCTGCCGCACATCTTCGAACGGTTCTACAAGGCGGACAGCACCCGCACCCGCAGCGAGAGCAGCGGCCTGGGCCTCGCCATCACGGCCGAGAACGTGCGTCTGCACGGCGGCCGGCTGCGGGCCGAGAACCGCGCGGGCCAGGGCGCGGTCTTCACGGTCGAACTTCCCCTGCGCCGGGACTCCCCGCCGGACGCCGCTGACCGGCCGGCGGACCTGGCATGACCGCCGCTCGCGTCCCCGCGCTGCTCGCCGGCGTCGTGGCAGGGGCGTTCCTGCTGGCCGCGTGCGGCGTGCCGACCTCGGGTGTCGTGCCGGCCGGCGAGCCGGCGACGGGTCTGCCCGCACAGGTCCAGGTCTACTTCCTGATCGGCGACAGGCTGGTGGCGGTGCCCCGCCGGGCCCCCGGCGGATCCGACGTGGCCACCGCGGTGCGGCTGCTGTTCGCAGGCCCCACCGACGCCGAGGCCCAGCAACTCGGCACGGAACTGCCCCTGCTGAACGAGCCGCCGACGATCGCGGTCGCCGGTGACGAGCTGCACGTCACCCTTCCCCAAGGGGCCGGCCACACCGGGGTGCTGGGGCAGCAGCAGCTGGCGTGCACGGTCGCCAGGACGTCGTTCGGCGACCGGGTGGTCGAGAAACCCGCCGTCCCCCCGCTCTCCACCGCGGCGCCCCACGTCGAGCGCACGTTCCGCATCCGGCTCGACGGCCCCGGCTGGGAGGTGGACCTCGGCCCGCGTGCCTGTCCGCTTTCCGGGAGCTGAAACGCCCGCCGGAGGCGACGCCGCGGGTCTCCCGAGCGGTCGATAATCTGCCTGCTGACCAGGTGAACCACGAAGACCTGACAGCAGGCCCCGGCCTCAGGACAGCTCCTGAACGCTGACCGGACCGACGGCTGCGCGTGAAACAGCGAGGTGCACGACCAGATGTTCACTACCAGGCCCACTCTCCAGGGCACCTTCGGCATGGCCTCCTCCACCCACTGGCTCGCCTCCCAGACGGCCATGGCCGTCCTGGAGGACGACGGCAACGCCTTCGACGCTGCGGTGGCCGCGGGCTTCGTGCTGCACGTCGTCGAACCGCACCTCAACGGACCCGCCGGCGAGGTGCCGATCATCCTCGCGCCGTCCGGGGGACAGGTGCAGGTGCTCTGCGGGCAGGGCGTGGCGCCCGCCGGAGCCACCGTCGCGCACTACCGCTCGCTCGGCCTCGACCTGGTCCCCGGCACCGGCCCGCTGGCGTCCGCCGTGCCCGGCGCGTTCGACGCCTGGATGGTGCTGCTGCGCGACCACGGCACCAAGTCGCTCGCCGACGTGCTGTCCTACGCCATCGGATACGCCGCGGACGGCCACCCGCCGGTGGAAAGGGTCCGCGACACCGTCGAGACGGTGCGCGAACTCTTCGAGACCGAATGGACCTCGTCCGCCGAGGTGTACCTGCCCGAAGGGCGTGCCCCGCAGCCCGGCGAGCTGCTGCGCAACCCGGCGCTCGCCGCGACCTGGCGGCGGCTGATCGAGGAGGCGGCGGCGGCCGGCGCCGACCGCACCGAGCAGATCGAGGCGGCGCGCCGCATATGGCGCACCGGCTTCATCGGCGAGGCCCTCGTCCGCCAGGCCCAGCGCCCCACCATGGACACCAGCGGCAGCCGGCACGCGGGCACGCTCACGGCAGCCGACCTGGCTTCCTGGGAGGCCACGTACGAGGCGCCGGTGACCTTCGACTGGCGGGGCTGGACGCTGTGCAAGGCGGGCGGCTGGAGCCAGGGCCCGGTCTTCCTCCAGCAGCTCGCCCTGCTGCCCCCCGAACTGCCGGAGTACGGCTCGGCCGACTACGTCCACCTGCTCGTCGAGGGCTGCAAGCTCGCCATGGCCGACCGGGAGGCGTGGTACGGGGACGCTGCCGAGGTGCCCCTCGACGAGCTGCTGTCGCCCGGCTACAACGCCGACCGGCGCACCCTCGTCGGCGAGTCTGCCTCCCACGAGCTGCGTCCCGGCAGCCCCGGCGGGCGCACGCCCGCGCTGTCCGCGCACACCCGGTCCGTGGCGGCCGGGGAGACGGGAGCGTTCGACGCGCTCGGTGTCGCCGCGGGCGCCGGGGAGCCCACCGTGGCGCCGGACGGGGACACCCGCGGCGACACCTGCCACCTGGACATCGTCGACCGCTGGGGCAACATGATCGCCGCCACGCCGAGCGGCGGCTGGTTGCAGTCCAACCCGGTCGTGCCCGAGCTGGGCTTCCCGCTCGGCACCCGGCTCCAGATGACCTGGCTCGACGAGGGCCTGCCCAACTCGCTCACCCCGGGCCGGCGCCCCCGGACGACCCTGACGCCGTCCCTGGCGCTGCGGGACGGCACACCGGTCATGGCGTTCGGCACGCCGGGCGGTGACCAGCAGGACCAGTGGCAGCTGCACTTCTTCCTCGCCGTCGCACTGCGGTCCGAGGTACGCGGCGGACCCGATCTCCAGGGCGCCATCGACGCCCCCAACTGGCACAACGACAGCTTCCCCAGCTCCTTCTTCCCGCGCGGCATGACCCAGGGCGGCCTCACGGTCGAGTCCCGCATGGCCCCCGAGGTCATCGCCGATCTTGAGCGTCGCGGGCACCGGGTGACGGTGGGGGAGTCCTGGACGGAGGGTCGCCTGTGTGCGGTCGCACGGGACCCGCACTCCGGTGTGCTCTGTGCCGCGGCCAATCCGCGGGGGATGCAGGGGTACGCGGTCGGACGGTGAAGGATCGTTCCGCTCGCCGATGAGCGGCCCGGCCCGGGGCGCGCCCGGGCCGGGCCGTCGCGCCGGGCCGCCGGGGCAGGCCGGTGCGGTCCGGCATATCCTGTGCGGCACTGGCCATCGGCTGACGAAGGAGTCCGACCGTGTCGTCCCTGCTCGATGCCGTCGTCGTGGGTGCCGGACCGAACGGTCTGACCGCCGCGGTCGAACTGGCCCGCCGCGGTTTCTCCGTGGCGGTCTTCGAGGCCCGCGACAGCGTCGGAGGGGGAGCCCGGACCGAGGAGCTCACCCTCCCCGGCTTCCGTCACGACCCGTGTTCCGCCGCGCACCCCCTGGGCATCAGCTCGCCCGTCTTCAAGACGATGCCGCTGCACCGGTACGGCCTTCAGTGGCTGCACGCCGACCTGCCGATGGCGCACCCCTTCCCGGACGGCGACGCCGCCGTCCTGGCCCGCTCCGTCGCCGAGACCGCCGCCTCCTTCGGGCCGCGTGACGCGGGCACCTACCGCAGGCTGGTCGCCCCGTTCACGGACCGCACCGACACCCTCTTCCGTGACTTCATGTCGCTGCCGCGCACCGCGCTGCCCCGCGACCCGGTCACGCTGGCCCGCTTCGGCCTGGCCGGTCTGCCCCCGTCGACCTGGCTGATGCGCCGCTTCAAGGACCACCGCGCCAAGACGCTGTTCGCCGGCCTGGTGGCGCATGTGATGGCCCCGCTCGGCGGGGTCGCCACCAGCGCCGTCGGCCTGGTCTTCGCGCTGGCCGCACACGCGGAGGGCTGGCCGGTGGCCCGCGGTGGCTCCCAGGCGATCTCCGACGCGCTGACCGCGTACCTGACGGACCTCGGCGGCGCGGTGCACACCGACTACGAGGTCAAACGGCTCGACGACCTGCCACCCGCACGCGCCTACGTCTTCGACACCTCGCCCACCGCCGTCGCCAGGATCGCGGGCCTGGGGCACACGTACGAGGGCTACCGGTACGGTGCCGGCGTCTTCAAGGTCGACTATGCGTTGGACGGGCCGGTCCCGTGGACCGCGGAGGAACCACGCCGCGCCGGCACCGTGCAGGTCGCAGCGGACGAGCGGGAGATCGGCACCGCCCTGTACCTGGCGTCACGCGGCGGCAAGGCGCCCGAGCGCCCGTTCCTGATCACCGTGCAGCCCACCGTCGCCGACCCCTCGCGTGCCCCCGAGGGCAAGCACACCTTCTGGGCGTACGGTCATGTGCCGAACGGCTGGCAGGGCGACCTCACCGAGGCGATCGAGCGCCAGCTGGAACGCTTCGCCCCGGGTTTCAGCGACCGCGTGCTGGCGCGCGCCACGGCGGGCCCGCCCGAGCTGGCCACCCGCAACGCCAACTACATCGGCGGCGACATCGGCTGCGGTGCCGCGTCCGGGTTGCAGCTCATGCTCCGCCCCAGGATCAGCGCGTATCCGTACCACACCCCGCACCCGGCGGTCTTCCTCTGCTCGTCGGCGACCCCTCCGGGCCCGGGCGTGCACGGCATGTCGGGACACAACGCGGCGAAGGCGGTGTGGCGCCGGCTGCGGCAGAGCGGCTGACCGGGTGACCGGGGGAGGCCGCCGGGACGCCCGGGCCCGGTGCGCCCGGGCTCAGTGGTCGGCGCGCCGCTGGTACCACTCGAAGACATGCCGTCCGAGCAGCGTGCCGCCGAAGAACACGTAGCCGACGCCGACCAGCCAGGACACCACGATCAGCACCGTGCCCACCGGCCCGTAGGTGATCGCGTTGCTCACCACCAGCGGCTGGAAGACGAGCCAGGAGAACCAGCGCAGGCCCACCAGGCCGAGCATGGTGGCGACCGCCCCGGGCAGCAGGTGCCGGGCCTCCACCTGTCCACCGAGCAGGATGTACTGGCCCCACCAGAAGAAGGCGACGCCCAGGACGAGCACCAGGAACACCCGGATCGCCGTCTGTAGAGCACCCTGCCGCAGCACGAGGCCGCTGTTCGCGACGACGTACAGGTATCCCGTGAGCCCCGCCAGCCACAGCGTCTGTCGCCAGAGCTTGTGCCAGGGCGAGACGGAGCGCTCCCAGACACGGGTGTACGTGGACTGCACCTCGGCCGCGAACGACAGCCCGAAGACCCCCAGCAGCACGGCACCCCACACGCTGGTGGTGGTGACGACGATGCGCGGTGCGGAGAAGACCTCCTGGACCTCGCGTGCGGGCCGGCCCTCGAGGCCCATCCCGTCGATCAGCCACTGCGAGAAGCCGCGTCCACCGCGCGGCTCCAGCGCCGCCACGACGATCAGCAGGGGAGTCAGGGCGACGGAGCCCAGTGCGGCGAAGCCCAGGGAGCGGCGGAGCAACTCCACCTCGGTGCCGTGGGCGAACAGCCGCCCGACCGCCGAGTCGTCCCACGCCCCGCGCCACCGCCGGTACCGATGCCGCACCTCAGCCTCCCAAGACGATGGGTGCGGCGCCACCGTATCGCCGACGGTGGCGAAGTCCGACGTGGAAGGCCGGTGTGTCCTTCGGCGGCTGCGCCCCGATGAGGGTGCCGTATCGTCACCGACCTGAGCGGGCCGCTTTCTGTCGTGTCCGGACCACCGGCGGGTGGTGGGTGTTCGCGCAGTTCCCCGCGC
>NZ_JAMJWG010000002.1 GCF_024435355.1 Streptomyces odontomachi | reverse complement strand
CTGCTGAAGTCCTTCAGCGAGACCCACCCGTTCGCGGGCTGCGCCAGCACACCCGTCGACGACCACTTGTAGGTCGACGGAAGGGAACACGCGGCGGCTGCCGACGGGGTGGTGGTGGCCGCCTGAGCCGGGTTGGCGACGAGCGTCGCCGCCAACGCGACCAGGGCCGCACCCCCGGCGGCGAGCGTCACAGACAGACGTGTGCGGCTGAAACTTCCTGTGCGCATGAGGACCTCTTGATTCTCGAGTGAGCGGTTCCGGCGCGGCCTCGTCAGAGGCCGTCCGGACTGTCGATGCGGTGCGCCCGGGGAAGGGGCGGAGCGTGTCCGGCGGGACGGGCTACGAGCCCACCGTCCACTGCTGGTTGGACTGGCCGTTGCAGGTCCACAGGACGACGGAGCTGCCGTTTGCGGTGGCGGCGTCGTTCACGTCGAGGCACAGCCCGGACTGGACGCCGCTGATGGTCCCGTCGGAGTTGACCGTCCACTGCTGGTTGGCCTGGCCGTTGCAGGGCCAGATGTCCACCTTGGTGCCGGGTGCCGTCTGGTTGTCGTAGGCGTCCAGGCACATCTGGGAGCTGCCGGAGTAGACCGTGAGCTGGTTGCCCGAGTTGTGCGTCCACTGCTGGTTCGAGGCGCCGTTGCAGTCCCAGATCTGCACCGTGGTGCCGGCCGTGGTGGTGGAGTTCGGCACGTCCAGGCACTTGCCGGCACCCACCGCACGTACCGCACCCGTGGTGTCGCCGGTCCCACCGCTGGTACCTCCCGCAAGGCGGTACATCACGGTGCCGTGCGCAGGAACGGAGGCGCTGATGGTGCCCGACGTGGTGGACGTCGCTCCCGACCAGAGGTCGGTCAACGTGTACGAGGAGGCTCCGGTCTTGCCCACGGCGCCGACGGTGGTGGTGATGGTCGCGGTCGAACCGGTCTCGTTGAACAGCGCCACGGAGACATCGCCGTTCGCCAGCGGCTTGGCCAGCACGTCGAGGCCACCGGCGGAGGACACCAGGGTGCCCTGCTTGCCGAGCGGGTCCTGGTCGACGGCGATCACCCGGGTGTTGGTGAGGATGGACAGGGTGGTGGAGTTGGCCGAGGCGATGTTGGTGCCGGCGATCAGGGGCGCTGCCATCTGCGACCAGAGACTGAACTCCGAGCGACTCTCGGTGGCGGTCAGGGAACCGTTGCCGACCTCGAGCATGTCCGGGTCGTTCCAGTGTCCGGGCCCGGCGTAGGGGGCGAGGCCCACGTTGCTGTGGAAGATGGACAGCATGCTGCCGAAGCTGGCGTTGATGTCGCCGGTGGTGCGCCAGCTGTTGCCGATGTCGGTGCCCCAGGTCCACACGTTCTCCTCGCCCCAGTTGCACAGGCTGAGCAGGATCGGCCGGCCGGTCGCGGCCAGGGCGTCGCGCATGGTGGTGTAACGGGACTTCGCGGGCGTCTTGGTGCCGTTGGGGCAGCTGTTCAGGGCGCACCCCGGTCCCGCGTAGCAGTTGTCGTACTTCAGGTAGTCCACGCCCCAGGAGGCGAACGTCTGGGCGTCGGTGGTCTCGTGGCCCAGGCTGCCCGGGTAGCCGGCGCAGGTCTGTAGGCCGGCGTCCTCGTAGATGCCCAGTTTCAGGCCCAGCGAGTGGACGTAGTCGGCGGTGCCCTTGATGCCGTCGGGGAACTTGCCGGAGTCCGGTACCAGCCGCCCGGAGCCGTCGCGGGAGTGTGTCATCCAGCAGTCGTCGATGTTGACGTACTCGTAGCCGGCATCCTGCATGCCGTTGGTGTGCATGGCCTGGGCGGTGGATTTGATCAGCGACTCGGAGACGTTGCACCCGTAGGCGTTCCAGTCGTTGAAGCCCATCTGCGGTGTCAGGGCGAGACCGTTGCCCAGGGCCGCTGCGGAGGGTGCCGCGGTCAGGGTCGCGGCCGAGGCGGCGATGGTCAGGGTCGCGGCCAGCGCGAGTGTGCCGCTCCGCAGCCACCGTCTCGCTGATCGGAACAAGGTCGCGGGAACGTTCACTGCTTGTCCTCTTATCGGTCGGAGTGGAAGGTCCAGGCGGGTCGGGGCGCCGGTCACCGGCGCCCCGACGTAGGGATGGGTCGCTCAGCCGCTGGAGTGGCCGGCCCGCTGGAGCAGGAGCGCCCGAACCGGGCCGTTGCGCCACCGTCGACCTGGCCGCATGGGGCGTCAGCCGCCGAGTGCGGTCAGGACGGCGCTGTACGCGGCCTTCTTGTTGCCGTTGTTGTCGAACAGCAGCGGGTTCTCGCCGGTGCGCCAGGAGTCGCTGTCGCGGATGCCCCAGACGGTGATGCCGGTGCAGCGCGACACGTTCATGCACGCCTTGACGGTGTTCCCGTACGCGGTGGACGACGCCTGGGCGATGTCCAGCTCGGTGATCTGCACGTCCACGCCGAGGGCGGCGAAGTTGGACAGCGTGGTCTGGAAGCTGGACGGCGGGCCACCGGTGCCGAAGTGGGACTGGAAGCCGACGCAGTCGATGGGCACACCGCGGGACTTGAAGTCCTTGACCATGTTGTAGACGCCCTGCGTCTTGGGCGAGTTCCAGTCCTCGATGCTGTAGTCGTTGTAGCAGAGCTTCGCCGACGAGTCGACCGAGCGCGCGGTCTTGAAGGCCTCCTCGATGAAGCCGTCACCGAGCAGGTTCTGGAACACCGAGCTGCGGTGCCTGCCGCTGCCGTCGTCGGCGAACGCCTCGTTGACCACGTCCCAGGCGTAGATCTTGCCCTTGTAGTGGGACATCTCCTGGGTGATGTGGTTGTCCATCACGCTGCGCAGGGTGTTGGCGTCGCCGATGCTGCTGACCCAGCCGGGGAGCTGGGAGTGCCAGACGAGGGTGTGGCCGCGCATCCGCTGGCCGTGCGCCTGGGCGTGGCTGACGATCGAGTCACCGGGGCCGAAGTTGAACGAGCCGCGGGAGGGCTCCGTGGTGTCCCACTTCATCTCGTTCTCCGGGGTGATCATGTTGAACTCCCGGTCGAGAATCCCCACGTACGTCCCGTCGCCGAGCTTCCCGGCGGGTACGGCGGTACCGAAGTACCGTCCGGACTGGGCCGCCTGCGCACCCAGCGTGCTCGCCGCAGCACTGGGCTCAGCGGCCATGATGACGGCCAGGGAGGCGGCGGTGAACATGCCCAATGCCACGGTGGGGCGCCGTGGGGCGAATTTCTTGCGATGCATGGTTCCCCCTCAGGGAGTTGCTTGGGTTGCGGAGAAAGGCAGGGGTGACCTGCCGGCTCCGACGTCCGCCCCGTTCCGGGTGGTCAGCCCCGGGGCGAGTCGCCGGCCTGGATCACTGCATGACCGTCACCCAGGAGGTGCCGTTGCTGGTGGCGTCGCCCTGGAGGCGGTCACGAGCCGTGGTGTCGCCGTACAGGCCCCAGCGGAACCAGTCGAGGAAGGTGTTCTCCGTCTGGGCGTAGTACGGGTACTGCGGAGTGAGGAACGAGCCGTGGTCCGCCCCGTTCTGGGTGAGGAAGGCCTTGGGCGCGGGCAGTTCGTTGTACGCGGCGCGCGCCGAGTTGATGTCGCAGGTCGGGTCGTTGCTGCCGTGGATGAACAGCACCTTGGCCGCAAGACCTGCCGGGTTGCCCATGTCCACGCAGGCGACCGGGACCGCGGCGACGATGCGGTTGTCCGGCCAGGCGGTGAGCAGGCCGTGGGTGGTCATGCCGCCCATCGAGTGCCCGGACACGCCGACGCCCGCCGCGGTGTCGATGTGCCCGGCGAACGGGCTTCCCGAGTTGTTCAGCGCCAGGGTCTGGGTGAGGACCTCGGAGACGTCCTTCGACCAGTTGCCGTTGTAGACACTGCCGATGTTGGTGTTGTCGGAGAACGAGGGAGCGGGGCAGATGAAGCCCGCGGAAGCCAGGTCGTGGGTCTGCGACGAGTAGCAGTCGGAGTTGCACCCCATGCCGTGGCTCCATTCGGCGATGGGGAAGACGCCGTCGGCGATCGGGGCGTCCGGGACGGGGTTGCCACCCGGGGTGCCGGAGGTCGGGTAGAAGACCTTCGTGAGGATCTGACGGCCGCTGCGCGACCAGTTGAACTGGCGGACGCCGATGGCGAACTTCTGCGTGGGCGCCTGCCCCCGCAGAGACGTCCGGGGCGTCGAGGTGCTGGCGCTTGCCGTGGTGCCGAGCAGGGGCAGACCGGCGCCGGCCGCAACGGCCGCGCCGAGGCCGACGAAGGTGCGCCTTCGCATGGACATGGTGGTCTCCTTGTCCTGAGTGGACGGGGGTGGTGATGGGGGAGACGGCGGCCCGACACGCGCCGGCTGGGCACCGTGCCGGGCCGGTGCCGGCGGCGGTCACCCGGCAGGTGCGCCGCCGCCGTACCGTCGGACTACCTGGCGTGTGCCGTGGCGGTGGAGGCGGCGGTGAACTGCCACCAGTTCATGTTGAGCAGGTAGCCGCTGCCGCCGGTGAACTTCAGGTACAGGTCCTGGGTCCCCGTCGCACCGCTGACCGGGCAGGACACGCTGGTCCAGGTCTGCCAGTCACCCGTGTTCGGCACGCTGCACCGGCCCACCGTCGTCCCGCTGGCGCTGCCCAGGTGCAGCTCCACGGTGCCGCCGCCGACCGTCGAGGCCACCCGGGCGGTGAACGACGACGCGCCCGAACCGAACGCCACGCCCTTGACCTTGATGTAGTCGCCGTTCTCGATGAATCCGACGTCCATTCCGCCCTCGCTGGACGGCTCGGTCTCGACGCCGGACTCCCAGGCGATCGTCTCGGCTTCCTGGCGTGTGTACGGGTTGAGCGTGCCGACCTGGGGCGCGCCCGTGGACGTCATGTTGATCGTCGGGATCGTGCCGTCGGAGTTGTAGGAGAACTTCTCCACGGCGACCGAGCGGGTGTAGCCGCTCCCGCCGGGCAGGGCGCCGTTGTGGTAGAAGAAGTACGAATTCCCCTTGAAGTCGGTGATGCCGGGGTGGTTGGTGAAGCTGCCGCCCTGCGTGGGCATGACCGTCCCCCGGTAGGTCCATGGCCCGGTCGGGCCGGGTGCCGTGGAGTAGGCGATGAACTCCGAGCAGCACTTGGCCGCGAAGACGATGTAGTACAGGCCGTTGCGCTTGTAGACCCAGGGACCCTCCTCGAAGAGGGTCGGCCGGTTGGCGTCGCCGGTGCGGGTGCCGAATCCGGCGGTGGTGAGCTGGATCTTGCTCGGGCTGCCCGAGTACGAGGTCATGTCCGCGTTCAGCTTGACGTACCACAGGTCGGGGTTGCCCCAGTACAGGTAGGCCTGGCCGTCGTCGTCGATGAAGACCGTCGGGTCGATCTGGCCGTTCTCCACCAGCGGGTGGCCGAGGGCGTCATGGAACGGCCCGGTGGGGCTGTCCGACACCGCCACACCGATGGCCATCCGCCCGGTCGACTTGTCCGTCATCGGCACGTACCAGTAGAACTTGCCGTTGCGGTAGACGGTCTGACCTGCCCAGGCGTTGTTGGACGCCCAGCTGAAGGAGGACAGGTCGAGCGGGGAACCGTGGTCGGTCCAGTTGACCATGTCGTCGGAGGACCACACCCGCCACTCTTTCATGGTGTAGGTGGTGGAGCTGTCCTCGTCGTGGCCGGTGTAGAGGTACACCCGGCCGTCGTAGACCAGCGGTGCGGGGTCGGCGGTGTAGATGGTCTGCACGATCGGGTTGTCCGCCCTGGCCGTCGCGGGGTGTACGACGGCGGGGACGGCGAAGGCCAGCATGAGGCCCACCACCCAGGCGACGGCTCGTCTGAGTCTCGCGCCGATCGAGCGCGGTGGAGCCGTCGAAAGTGGTCGGGTCGGGGTCATCATCGCCTCCCAGGGCGCTGGTTGACACAGGGCGGTCGACAGCCGCGAGGGTGGACACCACCGCGATCGGGACAGCGGCGGCCGTCGAGACCCCGGCGGCCGTCGGCTTCGAGCCGAAAGTGAGCTGGCCGGATCAGCGATGGCCGGCGGCGACCACGTCGGCCTGAACGGCGTTCTCCGTCTGGTCCGAGGGGTAGCCCGAGACGACGGCGCCCTCGTCGCCCGCGGGACGCACGGGCCGGCGAGGAGGCGAACGAAGGCTGCACGGCTGTTCCTTCTGGAGGATGGGCGACGGCGGGCTGGCGAACGGCCCGCCCGGATACCGCGCACGATCATGTCCATGACATACAGAGACGAAGTGCCCGGGTCTCCAGGGGTCAGTCCGGGGACCTGTGCGCGCGGAGTCCATGCAAGCGGTCGAGATTTCGAACATTGGTCGGACTCTCGGACGGTCAGGATGGCAGAGGCCCCCCGAAGCCTGTCAACCCTCTCGGCGACGGGAACGGGCACTCGCCCGCCGGCCGCTGCCGGTCGTGCAGGTCAGCCGAAGACCCGGCGCTGGATCTCGCGCCGGTAGTCTTCGAGCGTGTTGTCGAGGTGGGCCGTGGCGGCCTGGGCCGCCGCCTCCGGATCGCCGTCCCTGATGGCGCGGCAGATCGCGGCATGTTCCTCCACCGCTTCTGCCGCGTGGCCGCCCACCGTGCCGTGCAGCCCGATCGTGCTGGACTGGCGCTGCAACCGGCGCGCCTCGCGTACCGCCGCGACGAGGAACGGGTTGTGCGAGGCGGTGGCGATGCCGAGGTGGAAGTCGTCGTCGCCGCGGTCGAACAGCGCCCGCTGCCTCGTCACATGCCCCTCCCTGCACAGCTCCGCTGCTGCTTCGATGGCGCGCAACTCGGCGGGAGTCGCCCGGGTGGCGGCCAGCCTGCTCGCCGCGGCCTCCTGTACCCGTCGGAACTCGAAGAGCTGGTAGACGTGCTCCAGGTTGGTCGGCAGGAAGAAGCTTCCCCAGCGCGAGGAGCCCAGCAGGCCTTCGTCGTCCGTCACGTACAGGCCGCGGCCCTTCTGGGCGCGCACCCGCCCGATCGCGGAGAGGATCTTCACCGCCTCCCGTACCACCGTGCGGCTGGTGCCCAGGCGGGAGGCCAGCTCGATCTCCGTCGGCATCCGGTCGCCGGGCTGTAGCTGCAACTCGGCGATGAGCTGGAGGATCTGCTCGGCCACCAGCTCATATCCGGGGCGATAGGGGCCCGTCGGATCGGCGTTGCCCGGTCGAGGGGGAGTCGTGTCGCCGGCCGCAGGTACGGGCTTTCCGTCCAACGGCTTGCCTCCTTCGACGCCGAGGCTGATCGCCTCATGCTCGACCGAACCTTCCTTCCGGAAAAGGATATACCTGCTTCCGTAATCAAGAATGTGTCTGACTCATTTGGGGCGAGGGGGCACATGGAAATGCCTTGTAAGGTGGCATTAGTGTCATATTTGGGGCACGCTCGTTAAAAAATCTTGCACATAAGCCTGCTCATCCCGTTGACGGCATGCCGTTCGGGCCGCTCTTATGTGTGACCGAGGTGAGCGCTCTGTCCGCAGCGTCCCCTGGGCGGGCCTGTTGTCGCTCCATTCCGACCGGCCCGTGGAACGAGCCGGGGCGAGGGAGGAACACGCCGCCGCCGGCCGGGCTTCGTCGCCGGCGGGACACGACATCGAGTGGAGTCGTTCATGACAGCGAAGGGCCGCGCGGTGGGCGCGAAGAGATCAAGGAGGGGCCGCGGACGCGCCGGGTTTCCGGCCGTGGCAGGCACGCTCGCCCTGATGGCCGTGGCCGCCTGCGGCGGCGGATCGACCGGTGCTCAGGACGGCTTCCGGCCGGTGAAGCAGACCGACGGCACGTTGACGGTGTGGGTCGACTCCTCGCGCCTGGCGGCCGCCAAGCTGTACCAGAAGGAACACCCCTCGGTGAAGATGGACATCGTCAGCTACGACGGGGACGCCAACGGCTCGAACTACCTGCGCACCAAGGTGAGCCTGTTCGACCGCACCCGGCACGGCTGGCCGGACGTGGTCTTCAGCTCGCAGAACAACGAGACGTCCTGGGCCGTTCAGGCAGGCTTCACGGCGCCGCTGAACAAGGGCATGATTCCCAAGTCGACCCTCGCGAACTGGGCGAAGGGCGCGAACGACCCGTGCACGGTGGACGGAACGCTCTACTGCCTGCGCAACGACCTGGCCCAGACCGTCCTCTGGTACAACGCGAGCCTCATGAAGAAGTGGGGCTACCGGGTGCCCACGACATGGGAGCAGTACGAGGCGCTGGGCAGGAAGGTCGCCCGCGAGCACCCCGGCTACCTGGTCGGCTCCGCGGGTGACGCCTTCGCACCCGAGATCTACCTGTGGGCGGGCAAGTGCGGAGCCAACCACATCACCGGCCCGAAAGCGGTCACGGTCGACGCCACCGGCCCGAACTGCACGCGCATGGCCGCGCTCCTGGACACCCTGGTCAAGAACAAGACACTCTCCCTGAGCAGTGTGTTCAGCTCGGACTTCGACAAGAACGCCGCGGACCGGATCCTCCTGATGCCCGGCCCGTCCTGGTACGGCGGTTCGCTGTTCCACGGGTCCTTCAAGACCCCCGCTCACCAGATCGGGGTCGCGCCGATGCCCCAGTGGTCGGGCGATGCCCGGCCGTCGGTCGGCAACGTCGGCGGAGGCACCTGGCTGATGTCCGCGCACAGCGCGCACCTCAAAGCCGCGACCGCCTTCCTCACCTGGGTGACCACCTCGAACGACTACCAGGGCAAGGTGGCCCCCGGCTATCCGGCGTACGCACCCGCGGCCAAGACCTGGCTGGCTCACCAGGCGTCTTCCGGCTACTACGCGGGCGACATCACCCGGCCCCTACAGACCGCCGCCAACCAGGTGTGGCCCGGCTGGGGGTACGGGCAGTTCAGCCAGGAGGCCATCTGGGCGGCCACGGTCACTCCGGGGCTGACCGCGGGCAAGAGCGTCCGCTCGATGTTGCCGTCCTGGGAGGACGCCATCGTGAACTACGCACGCTCCGACGGGTACAAGGTGACCCGGTGAGCGCGCCGCCCCCCGGAACCGTCGGCGTCCGCACGCCGCCGGCGCGCAGGGTGCTGCGGTCCGTCCGGGCCGGCCACGGCTTCGTCGCCGCCTACCTGGTACTGCTGGTCGCCTTCGGCGTGGTCCCGACCTGCTACGCGGTCTACTTCGCCTTCACCGACGGCGGTGGCACCTTCGCGGGCCTGTCGAACTTCGCCACCGCGGCCAGGGACTTCCGGTTCCTCTCCGCCGTCGAGCACGTGGCGCTGTACCTGGTGTTCTGGCTCGCCGCCCTGGTGGTGTTCGTCGTCGCCCTGGCGCTGTTGCTGCACCGGCTGGCGGCACAGGGGGTGAGCAGGGCCCTGCGCTTCCTCTACTACGTGCCCGGCGCCCTGGCCGGCGCGGCGAGCGTCATGGTCTGGCTGTTCGTGCTCGATCCGGCGGTCAGCCCGATCGCCGTCCTGCTGCGCGCCCTCGGGTTCGACACCTTCAGCCAGGTCATCGCGCCCTCTCATCTGCCCGTCCTGTTCACCCTGATCGCGTTCTGGACCGGCGCTGGTGGATGGATCGTCGTCATGTACGGGGCGCTCAACACCATCTCGCCGGACATCCTGGAGGCGGCCCGCATCGACGGTGCGGGCCCTTGGCAGACCGCGCGGCGGATCCAGATACCCCTGCTGCGCAAGTGGATCGTCTACATGGTGATCCTCGCCTTTGCCGGCGGCACCCAGCTGTTCGTCGAGCCCCAGCTGCTGTCCCAGGCCAGCGTCGGGGTCGCCGGCCGGGACTACTCGCTCAACCAGCTGTCGTACGATTTCGCCTTCCAGAACAACGACGTCAACACGGCGGCTGCCATCTCGGTCGAGCTGCTGGTGGTCGGGATCGTCGTCGCCGGAGTCTTCGTCGCACGATCGGGGTTCTTCGATGCGGACTGACACCCGGCCCGCGGCCTCCCTCCCACTCTCCGCGGCGGTGTCACACGAAGGCGCCGGTCCGCACCGCACGGCCCGCGCCCGGCGTCGGGTGAACCCCCTGCCGGCCGTCGTACTCGCGGTGTTCCTGGCCTTCTTCGTGCTCCCCGCGCTGTGGCTCCTGCTGGCCGCCACGAAGACCGACAGTCAGCTGGTGCACGACAACCCGCTGTCCTTCGGCTCCTGGCACGCGTTGCGGGCGAACTGGCACGCGCTGACGGCATACCAGGACAACGCCGTCCTCCTGTGGCTGCGCAACTCGGCGCTGTATTCGTTCCTCGCCCTCGTCCTCACCCTGTGCGTGGCGGTCCCCGCCGGTTACGGGCTCGCCATGACCGAGTTCCGCGGGCGGCACCTGATGCTGATCGCCACCCTCGTGGTGATGCTCATGCCCAACGCCACCTTGGTGGTCCCGCTGTTCCTGGAGGTCAACGCCTTCCGGCTGATCGGCTCGATGTGGTCGATCATCCTGCCTTACGCCTTCTACCCCTTCGGCGTCTACCTGACCTACATCTACTTCAGCACGGCCCTGCCACGAGAGCTCCTGGACGCCGCGCGGCTCGACGGCTGCTCGGAGTTCGGCGTGTTCCGCCGGGTCGCGCTCCCGCTGGCCGCCCCGGTCGTCGCCCTGGTGGGCTTCTTCAGCTTCGTCGCCAACTGGACGAACTACTACCTCCCCTACGTCATGCTGCCCGAGAGCCACCAGTTCCCCGTGCAGGTGGGCCTGGGAACGCTGCTCAACGACGTCCCGCAGTTCAACCCGACCGTCGGTTCCCTCGCCGTCCAGCGTCCCGAACTGGCGCTGGCCACCCTCCTGGCGATCACCCCCGTGCTGGTCGTCTTCCTCTTCTCCCAACGCTTCCTGGTCGCCGGAATGCTCGCCGGCGCCACCAAGAACTGAACGACCCGCCACGAGGCCCGCGAAAAGCGCGCACCGCACCAAGCCCTCGGCGACGGTGCCGGGCACCGCCCTGCCTGATTGGAGAACCGATGCACCCCGTCATCACGGCCTCGGTGCCGCTACTGGAACCACCGGGCTGGGCGACGGCACAGCGTGATCTTTTCGACCTGCTCGACTACGCCTGGCGCCGGTTCGCCGACGACTTCACCGAACCCGACGGACGACTGAGATACGGCGGCGAGCTCAGTTCACGCGACGGCGCCGACGACTTCTACGAGGTCTTCTTCAACTGGCCCCAGCTCTACCTGCTCGGAGGACACGACGACCTGCTGGGCCAGTCGGAACGGCACTGGGAGGGAGTCACCCGGCAGCTGACCGAACTGGGCATGCTCCACGACGAGTACGAACGCGGTTACGACTGGTTCCACCAGGGCGAGAGCCTGCTGCTCTTCTACTTCCTGTGCATGGCGGCACCGGCCCGCTGGTCCGAGCGTGCACGGCGCTTCGCGGATCTCTACGCGGATCCGCGGCACGGCAACTACGACCCGGAACACCGCATCATCCGCCGGCCGCACAACGGCAGCGACCCGGCACGCGAGGGCCTCTTCGACGGCGATGCCTACCCCTGGCTTCCCCAGGAGGCCCGGATGTACGGCTTCCCCCTGGAGTGGACACTGCCACCCGGCACCGCCGTGCCGCCGCTCGACCGTGACCCGCGGCTGGGCGACGAGATGCGCCGGAGAATGGGTTCCGGAGACACCGCGGTCAACCTGGCCGCCTCGGGTCTCGTCCTCAACGCGCTGATCCTCACCGGAGACCCGCGCTACCGCGACTGGATCGCCGAGTACGTGGGCGCCTGGCGGGAGCGCGCCACGACCCGCGGAGGCACCCTCCCCGACAACGTCGCCCCGGACGGCACCGTCGGCGGCCTCCTGGACGGCCGCTGGTACGGCGGCCACTACGGCTGGTCATGGCCCCACGGGTGGTACAGCATCGGGCACGCCGCGATGATCGCCGCCCTGGCCGGCGCCGCCGCCACGGGCGACGACTCCTACCTGGACCTGGTACGTCCCGCGCTGGACGAGATCATCTCCCACGGCAAGATCATGACCTTCAAGGAGGCGGACTCCAGCATCCGGTCCAAGTGGACGGTCCAACTCCGCGAGGACATGGCCACTCCCACACTGCTCGTGCCCTTCCGGCACGCGGACCGCGGATGGTTCGACTACAACCCGATGCTGATGGCGGTCCCGATCGCCCTGTGGCACCACTCCGCGTCGCACGCGGACCGGGAGCGCCTCGAACGGCTCCGCTCGGCCAGCGGCTACGACTGGCGCACGGTGCGCCCCTTCCGCAGCAAGGAGGAAGCCGGGCACGAGGAACCGTGGTTCGCCTTCCTCAGCGGCGACGACCCCGGCTACCCGGAGCGGATCCTGGCCGCCGCCCAGGCCCAGGTGCGCCACCGGCTGGCCCGGATGGACCGTTACCGCGGCACGGACGTACCCGAGGCCGACATCCACCTGTGGCAGCAGTCGAACCCCGTGGTCACCGAGGCGCTGGTCCAGCTGACCTGGGGCGGGCCGCAGGTCATCTACAACGGCGGCCTCCAGCAGGCACGCGTGCGCTACTACGACGCGGGCGCCCGGCGCCCGGGCCTGCCCTCCTCGGTGGCGGCCCTGGTCTCCCGCATCGACCCGGAGGCCACCGTCGTCGACCTGGTCAACCTCGACCCCGACGCACCGCGGTCGGTGATCGTGCAGGCGGGGGCGTTCGCCGAACACGCCATCACCACCGTGCGCCACACCGTCTGCGACGACCCCACCTGGATCGGCGACCTCTACGACTACGGCCACGGCCAGCCGTCCGTCGCCTCCGCCACGGTCCAGGTCGACGGGCCCTGGCTGCGGGTGGACCTGCCCCGTTCCACCCGGATCCGCCTCTCCCTCCGGCTCGACCTGCACAGCAGGCCCCCGTCCTACGACACACCGTTCGACGGGCACGACAGCCAGGAGACGCCGTGAAGACAGCCCCGAAGGACGGCCATGAGCACGCCTGACCCACAGCCCGGACCCGAGGGTGCGGACGCGCCACCGCTGATCGACTCCCACGTCCACTTCTGGGACCCGGATCGGCTCGACTACCCGTGGCTGGCGGAGCTTCCACCGCTCAACCGGCCCTTCACCCCCCGGAACCTGGCCGACTCCGCGCCCGAGCCGACCGACGTGATCTTCGTCGAGGCGGGGTGTGCCGAGCGTCAGGCCGTCGACGAGATCGCGTGGGTCCGGAGCGAGGCGAGGCAACGGTCGTGGATCCGCGGTGTCGTCGCCCACGTCCCGTTGGAGGACACCTCCGCGGCGCAGGCCACGATCGCCCGCCATGCCGGCGACCCCTTCGTCGTCGGGGTGCGGCGCAACATCCAGGACGAACCGGCGGGCTTCACCCGCCACGCCGCGTTCCGCGCCGGGGTCGGGCTCCTCGGCGAGGCCGGGCTCCCCTTCGACGCCTGCGTGCGCGAGCACCAACTTCCGGAGCTGATCGAGCTGGCCGCGGCCTGCCCGGAGACCGTCATCGTCCTGGACCACCTCGGCAAGCCGTCCGCCGACCACCCCACCGCGGCCTGGCGAAGGGCGCTGCGCAGGCTGGCGGAACACGGCAACGTCGTCTGCAAGCTCTCCGGCCTGGCCACCGAGACGGAGCCCGGCGCCCCGCCCGAGTCCATGGTCACCGTGCTGCGCGAGGCGCTGGAGACCTTCGGCCCCG
The DNA here is from genome assembly GCF_024435355.1 of Streptomyces odontomachi. Taxonomy (GTDB): domain Bacteria; phylum Actinomycetota; class Actinomycetes; order Streptomycetales; family Streptomycetaceae; genus Streptomyces; species Streptomyces odontomachi. Next base: position 772,887 of record NZ_JAMJWG010000002.1, on the reverse strand, counting down.
ACCGGTGCCTGTACGGAAGCGACTGGCCGGTGATGACCCTGGCCACCCGGTACGGCACCTGGCTCGACCTGGTCCGCACCGCCCTCGTACCGTTCGGCGACTCCGCCGCCGACGCGGTCCTCAGACGCAACGCGGCGCGGGTCTACGCGCTGGAGAGCGTCACCACCTGTGCCGGCGAGACCCGCTGAGCTGTGCGGCGGTCGCCTGAGCCGGGCGGCTCGGGTGGGTCAGGCGGAGGGCGCCGGCTCGTAGCGGAACCAGTCGAACGCGACGGTGCCGTCGGTCGCGTACATCCCGATGACGCGTCCGGTGAAGCCGGTGGCGACCTCGGTGGAAAGGTAACGTCCCTCCAGTTCGGCGAGCGGTTCCGCGCCGGGGGCGTCGGGGTCGCCGAGCCAGAAGGCGAGGGTGTCGGGGCCGGTGGGCTCGATGCCGGCGAATTCGGGGGAGGGGGAGACGATGTCGGTGGTGCGGACGGTCACGGTGAGGGTGAGCGGGCCGGGCGGCACCGGACGGCGGGCCACGGTCTGCCGCAGCGGGCCGATCCGTGCGCTGACACTGACCTCTCCCGCTCCGGCCGCCAGGTCGTAGTGGTGGGCGTCGTCCATGCGCACGCTCAGGCCGCCCCGCCCGTACCCCGGGTCGAGCAGGGCCGTGACACGGCAGTCGTGGTGCTGCTGACGGCGGCCGACGAAGGTGTAGGGAGGCCGGTCGAGGGTGGTGCCGGTGGCGGTGAGGGTGAGCCAGCCCGCGCGCTCGGTCAGTGACCAGGAGTCGTCGGGGCGGGCGTAGGGCGAGATCCAGTGCGGCGCGAGCGTGGGCGCGTCGAAGTCGTCGCGAGCAGGCAGCGCGGGGAACGGGTGCCAGGCTCCGCTGGGCGCGGGGTGTTGCTCGGGCACCGGTGCGACGACGGGCCAACCGTGCTCGTCCCATTCCACGGGGGTGAGGAAGGTTTCCCGGCCGAGTACCTGGAAGTTGGGGGTGTAGCCGCGCGGCCGGGTGCCGAGCAGCACCATCCACCAGGTGCCGTCGGGCGCCGTGACCAGGTCGGCGTGGCCGGTGCTCTGGATGGGACGGTCGGTGCCGCTGTGCGACAGCACGGGGTTGCCGGGTCCTCCCTCCCAGGGACCGCGCGGCGAGCGTGCGCGGGCGACGGACACGGCGTGGCCGCGCTCGGTGCCGCCCTCGGCGATCAGGAGGTACCACCAGTCGCCGATGCGGTACAGGTGCGGAGCCTCGGGGTACTTCAGGCCGGTGCCGGACCAGATGGGGAAGGGTCCCTCCAGCACCTCGCCCTTGACCGGGTCGATCCGGGCCAGGTGGATGCCGGGAACGGTGAAGGCACACCAGCAGGTGCCGTCCTCCTCCCACGCCAGGTCCGGGTCGATCCCCGGCAGGTCGATCCAGACCGGGTCCGACCAGGGGCCCTCGGGCCGGTCTGCGGTCACGATGAAGTGGCTGCCGCCGCTGACGTTGGTGTTGATCACCCAGAAGCGGCCGTCGTGGTGGCGGATCGTGGGGGCGTAGAGGCCTCGGGAGGCCATGCTGCCGGGGATGGGCAGCGGCAACTGCGCGGGGCGGTCGAGCACGTTGCCGATCTGCTCCCAGTGCACCAGGTCCCTGCTGTGGAAGATCGGCAGTCCGGGGAAGTACTCGAAGCTGGAGCACACCAGGTAGTAGTCGTCGCCGACCCGGCACACGCTGGGGTCGGGGTGGAACCCACTGATCACCGGGTTGTCGTACGTACGCACAGGGCGTGATCCCTTCGGAATGCCAGCGTTTGCCGCTCTTGCAGGTGTTGATGGTGCCATGGCGAGAATCGTACGGAGCACGCCGAGGACCGGCCCGTGTGGTGGCAAGGAGACCACACGGGCCGGCACACTCCGTTGGCCCGGGCGGCATGCGTTGCGCCGCGGGGCACTGTTCTTTACAGCCCGAAGAACTGGAGCGCGGCGGCGGCCATGCCGCTCATCGGCAGTTGGTGACCGGCTCCGGAGACGCTGATGGCCTCCAGGTGCACGGTGCCGCCCGAGTCGGCGTAGCGTTGCCGTGTCCAGGTGGCTTGCGGCTGGTCAGTCGAGGTCGGGGTCTGGCTGAGCCCGAAGACGTCCGCCCACTGCGTGGACTCTTCCCCCATCAGCTGGTACGGCACGAGCGGATCGGCGGTGCCGTGCCACAGCTGCACCCGCGGACGGGTGCCGGAGAAGCCCGGGTAGGCCTGCCGGACGAGGTCGCCCCACTCCTGTGCGCTCTTGTGCATGTTCCCGCTCACGCACTGGCTGGTCTGGGGCGGGAAGTCGGCCTCGTTGGCGAAGCAGCCGAACGGCACCCCCATGAAGGCGGCACCGGCCTTGAAGACGTCCGGGTAGTCGGCCATGAGCGCGGTGGTCTCCATGCCGCCGGACGAGGTGCCGGTGGCGAAGACGCGCTGCGGGTCGCCGTTGTAGTGCTGCTCCACGTAGTTGACCATCGAGACGATCGAGTCCGGGTCGCTGCCGCCGTTGTGGTGCTTGGAGGCGTCGGACCACACGTCGAAGCAGTTGCTCATGGCGGTCTGCTTCGTGGCGGTCGGGTAGATGAGGATGAATCCCTTCTGATCGGCCAGCGAGGCGAACTCGCTGCCCTGGTAGAAGCCGGGGCCCGAACCGCCGCAGCCGTGCATCGCCACCACGATCGCCGGCTGGGTCGGCCGGGAGTCGGGCACGTACACGTGCATGCGCAGACCACCTGGGTTGCTCCCGAAGTCGGTCACCTCCTGAAGCGAAGCGGCCGATGCCGCAGGCGCGGTGAAGAGACCGGTGATGAGGAGCAGGAGGGTGCTGATGAGGGCCGCTGATAGGGCCTTGAGTCTGGTCATAGACGCTCCCTGTCGGATTGTCCGCCCCAGTCGATAGATTAGGCATGTGCATGACGGTCGTCAAGAAATGACTGAGTGTCAGAAACGCGGCCGTGGCGACGCCGGGCGGGCCGTCCTCGGAGATCGGTCGACTGGTCCGTCTGCTCCACCTGGGCCGCGGCGGGTCACGGACAGGGCCGGATCAGCGCTCCAGGCCCATGTCCGGCGTGGCGAGGGCGGCTTCTTCGTCCGGGACGGTGTGGAGCACGTCGGCGGCCAGCGCATCGGCGGGCTCGGTCAGCCGGTTCAGCGAGGCACGGTAGAGCTCCTGCGCTCGGACACCGGGCCAGTCATGCGGCAGCAGGGTCCACGGCAGCCGGGGGTCACGGCGGATGGCCAGCAGCCACGCCGCGGAAAGCCGGGTGCGCAACGACAACTCATCGAGCCCGGTGCCCCGCTCGCCGGTCCAGTCGTCGTCGAAGCGCTGGTACGCGTCCCCGATCGCCGGCAGGTCCCACGCCTCCCGCACGATGGCGCCGGGATCGGTCCACTGGCTCGCCCGGGCGCGGAACACCTGGGCCCGGTCCAGGAGGTCCAGCTCGGAGAGCGTGCGGGAGACGTCCGTCGCCCGGGTCGACACCCACAGGCCGCTGCGCAGCGGTGCGAATCCCTGCCAGTCCAGCCGGGTACGCAGGGCGTGCCGGTCCGCACGCCGGGTCTCCGGCACCGAGAAGGTCAGCAGGGTCCACTGCCCGTCCCAGTTCCGGTCGACGACATCGGCTTCGAGCTTGTGCAGGCCGTCGCTCAGCACGTTCACCGCGTGGGGGGTCAGCCCCAGGAACGCCTGCCTGCCCCGCCGCAGCGAGCGCAGGAACCCACGGCGGATCATGCGGGCGACGGCGGCCCGCGTCGCGTGTTCACCGACGCCGAGCCGGTCCAGGACCGCGATGACGCTCCCCGTAGACACGGCGACACCACGGCCGAGGACCTGATCGCCGAAGAGGACGAGCAGGAACGTCTCGGGCCGCGGAGCCTGCCCGGCGCCCCCCTGCGGCACCCCCGCCACGCGCGGCATGCACACCACCCCTGTCTGGAAACCGAATGCAAGGCCAGTGCCCAAAGTATGCGTTGACGAGGGAGAACGAGAGGTCGTCCGGCCTTTCACCGGTCGCCGCCAGCCGGTGTCACGGCACCGACACGCCTGCCCGCCGGGCCCGTCGCCGGTCAGCCGCGAGGGCGGACGGCAGGACGGGACCCGCCTTCACGGCGGAGGCCGGCCGCTCCGGGCGCACGCCGGGCGCCGGCGGTGCGGGGCTCACAGCTCGATCTCGTCCAGCAGGGTCGCCGCCAGCTTCGCCGCGCCCGGGGCGATCTTGCGGTCGAGCAGCCGGAAGACCTCCTCCGCCCGGATGGCCGGCCACTCCTCGGGCAGGTGCTCGGCCGGCAGATGGGGATCCTGCCGGATGACCTGTAGCCAGTCCGTGTGCAACTGGACCTGGCAGGCCAGGTCGTCGCGTGCCGTAGCCGGTGGCGAGCTGCTGTCCCACTGGTCGAGGAACGCCCGGTAGCGGGCGGCGATGGCATCGATGTCGAAGGCCCGGCGGACGAGGTCGGCGGAGTCCGACAGCCCGGTCGGCCTCGCTTGCAGGGTGGTGACGCCGTCGCCGAGGTCGAGCGTCGCCAGCGCCTCGGAGACGTCTCTGGTGCCGGGCGCGATCCACAGCCCGCCCTGAAGGGGCGCGAAGCCGGCCCAGGCCAGCCGGGAACGCAGATCGTGACGCGTCCGTCCGTGGTCGTTGGGCAGCGAGAAGGCGACCACCGTCCAGGTTCCGTCCCAGTCCCGGTTGACGGCACCCGTCTCGTGGACCCGGTGGCGCCCGTCCTCCAGCACCCGGGCCGCACGGGGAGTGAGCCCGAAGTACGCCTTGCGGCCCCGGCGCTGCCTGGTCAGCAGGTCGCGCTTGGTCATGCGGGCCAGCGTCGAGCGTACGGCCTCCTCCGATACGCCGAGCCGGGCGAAGACGTCGATGATGCTGCCGGAGTACACCGCAACGCCACGGCCCAGCACGTAGATGCCCAGAAAGCTGAACATCAGCGACTGCGGGCGTGCTGCTGCCGTCGCGACCGCCTCGTCCCCGTTCTCGAATGTCACGTCTGAAGGGTAGACGAGCAACTCGATGTTAGTCAGAATCTCGACGCAAGGTTAAAAAGTGCCTTACTTTGCGAGGCTCGTCGATCCGACGCCGCGACGGTCCGGGTGAACGCCGGGCGGGGTCGGGCAAGCGTTCCGCCCTCCGGCCATCCACCCCGCCGTGCCAGTCCGGCCGGCGCACCTGGTGGAACCCCCGGCGTACCTCGTCGCCGGTGACGCCCTCCCGTTCGCTTCGATCCCCCTCCGCCAGAGCAAGGGAGCTCACGACATGCAGGCCGTTCCTCCCCGCCGAGCAGGGCACGACCGCGTGCTGCTGCGCCGGGCGGTGACCTCCAGCTTCCTGGGCAGCGTCATCGAGTACTACGACTTCCTGCTGTACTCCACCGCGTCCGCCGTGGTGTTCGCCCAGGTCTTCTTCTCCGATCTCAGCCCGCTGGTCGGCACGCTCGCCAGCTTCACCACGTTCGCCACGGGTTACCTGGCCAGGCCGGTGGGCGGGATCATCTTCGGTCACTTCGGGGACCGGATCGGGCGCAAGCGGATGCTCGTGCTGTCGATGTCCCTGATGGGCGTCGCCAGCTTCCTCATCGGCGTCCTGCCCACCTACGGCCAGGCCGGCGCCTTCGCCCCGCTGGCGCTCCTCTTCCTGCGGATCGTCCAGGGTGTCGCGGTAGGCGGCGAGTGGGGCGGCGCGGTGCTCATCAGCGCCGAACACGCCACCGTGAGGAGGGGGCTGTGGGCCAGCTTCACCAATGCCGGCGCACCGTGCGGCATGGCCGTCTCCACCCTCGTCCTCACCGGGACCTCCGCGGCCGTCGGTGAGGACGCCTTCCTCCGCTGGGGTTGGCGCATCCCCTTCCTGCTGAGCCTGGTGCTGCTCGCGATCGGCCTGTTCGTCCGGCTGAGGGTGGCCGAGAGCCCGGTGTTCGCGGCCGAGCAGGACCAGGGGGCGAACGGGCGCCGTCCCCTCCCGCTCTGGGACGTCCTGCGCCACCGCCCGCGGGTGCTTCTCCTGGGCGTCGGTGTCGGCCTGTCCGCCTTCGTCGTGCAGGGCACGCTCACCACCTATCTCGTCGCCTACGCCGTGCAGGGCGGCTTCGAGCGGCAGACCGTGCTCAACGGGCTCACCCTGTCGTCGACCCTCGCGGTCGCCGGCATCGTGGGCTGGTCGGCCCTCTCCGACCGGCTCGGCCGCCGCCCCTTGGTGACCGCGGGAGCCCTGGCCCTGGCGGCGTACTCCTTCACCCTCTTCCCGATGCTCGACTCGGGCAGCACCGCGCTGCTCGTACTCGCCCTGGTGGTCGGACAGTCGCTGCTGCACCCGCTGATGTACGGTCCGCTCGCCGCGCTGTACACGGAACTGTTCGCCACCCGTCACCGGTACACCGGTGCGTCCCTCGGCTACCAACTCGCCGGGCTCGGAGCGGGGTTCGCGCCGGTGATCTTCACCGCGATCCGGGCCGCCGCCGGTGACCGGGCCACGCTGATCATCTCCTGCGTCATCGCCGCGTTCTGCCTGGTGACCGTCGTCTGCATCAGCGCACTCGGCGAGACCAGCCGGAACGACCTGACCGAGGCAGCGGAGAACGAGCCCACCCGTGCGCCTGCGGAGGGGGTCACGGAGGTCGGATGACCTCTGCGCCGCGCCGGATGCCGCCCTGTCCCCAGGACATGGGATGTGCTCATCCAGCCACAACCGAACGCGCATCGCGAAACCGTACGAAACGAGGCGGAGATTCCGCAGACTGACGGCGCGAGCAGCCATTCGCGGTGATCGTTCGGGTGCCGAGCAGATCCCTGCATTTCTTTCCAGACATGGGATGTGCTGCTAGGTTGGCAGGCACCTGCGAAAGGTGCGAAACCCAGCGATGTCATTGACCGACAAGGCGATCACGCGTATCCGGGAGATGATCCAGTCCGGCGAGCTGCCACCCGGCGCCAAGCTGCCGCCCGAACAGCAACTGGCCTCCGATCTCGGTCTGTCGCGCAACCTGATGCGTGAAGCGGTCAAGGCCCTCGTGGTCGCACGGGTCCTGGAGATCAGGCGAGGCGACGGGACCTATGTGACGAGTCTGGAGCCGGCGCTCCTGCTGGAAGGCCTGAGTTCGGCGGTGGAGCTGCTCCAGGGGGACACGCTGCTGGAACTGACCGAAGTGCGCAGGCTGTTCGAGCCCATCGCCACCGGGTTGGCCGCCAGCCGGATCTCCGAGGATGCTCTGGCCGACGTCAGAGGCCATCTCGACGCCATGAGACGAGCCCGCGATGACGTCGAGCTGCTGAACGAGCACGACGTCGCCTTCCACAGGGCGGTCATCGCGGCCGCCGGAAACGCCACCCTGGCCACTCTGCTGGACGGCATCTCCAGCCGAACCGTTCGCGCCCGGGTCTGGCGCGGCCTGGTCGACGACAACGCGGGCGACCGCACGGTCGCCGAACACGAGGCGATCTATGCGGCCCTGCTCGCGCGTGACTCGCCGTTGGCCGAGGCCGCGTCCCTGATCCATGTCAGCACCACGGAGCAGTGGCTGCGCCAGCACCTGCGCTCCAGCAAGGCCACCGAGGCCGGTCCGCGCGACGACCAGGGCGCGGCCGGAACCTGACGGCGACGATTCCGGTGCCGGGCCCCGGAGCCGAGCGGTTCCGGGGCCCGAGCAGCTACCGGCACGTCACTGGCGTGCCCACTTCTGGTTGCTGCCGCCGGTGCAGTTCCACAGCTCGATCGGGGTTCCGTTGGCGGTGGCGGCTCCGGTGACGTCCAGGCAGAGGCCCGACTTCACGCTGGTGACGGTGCCGTCGCCGTTGAGGTTCCACTGCTGGTTGGTTCCGCCGTTGCACTCGTAGATCACCACCGCGGTGCCGGCGGTGGTCCCGCCTCCGGAGGCGTCCAGGCACTTGGCGCCGTACACCACCAGTTCCTTCGACGAGGTCAGGGTCCAGGACTGGTTGCCTCCACCGTTGCAGTCCCAGATCTCGGTGGGGGCGTTGTTGGCGGTGCTGGCGCTCGTCACGTCCAGACAGCGGTTGGAGGCAGTGTTGCGCAGCACCCCGCTGGAGCCGTCGCCGGAGCCGCCACCGGGATTGGTGCCGGTGCCCCATCCCCACTGGAGGCGGTCGAGTCCTGACCGGTTGGTGACGGACAGGGAGAGGTTGGTACCGCTGCCGCTGAGGGAGGTGATGGCGCAGGAAGCGTTCTCGCAGGGCCCCGGGCCCTGCGTCTGGTTGGTCTCCTTGACGCCGGTCCAGAGGATGGAGCCCATGCCGAGACTGCGCACGGTATCGGTGATCGCGTAGAGGTAGGAGAGGTCGTTCAAGCCGTCCTTGGGGCCGTTGTAGTCGACACCGGTGTTCATCGGCACCCCGAACTCGGTGAGCACGGCGCGGTCGGCGTGGCCGCAGAGGTTGCTGGTGAAGTCGTCCTTCCAGGCCGCCTCCGTGGCGTGCGAGTCACCGAACATCCCGTAGATGTGGATCGACAGCAGCGTCCCGGACAGCCGCGAGTCGGAGCCCACGGCGCACAGGTTCCCGTCGCTGTACAGCCCCGGCACGATCACGTGGCCGCGGGGCAGGCTGGGGTAGCGTGCCAGCCAGTTCGCCTCGAAGTTGGTCAGGTCGGTGGCGCTGTAGCCGTACGGCTCGTTCATGATGTCGAAGTAGAAGTTGCTGTGGTCGCCGTACTTGTCGATGACGGTGTCCCACATCTGGTTGAACGACGCGGTGTCGCTGACCTTCCCGTTCTGTAGCCACGGTGCGACGACGACGTTCATGCCGAGGTCGGTGGCGGCGTCCAGGGCTGCGGTGTAGCTGTTCCACCAGGAACCGGAGGTGGTGGCGGCGTTGAAGCCCAGGCGGACGGTGTTGGCGCCCAGGCTCTGAAAGCCCTTGAGGATCGCTGTCGACTTCGCGTACACGGTCGTGTGATCGTCCGACGTCGACAGGCCGACCGGGACATTCGGGCCGGTGATGAAGTTGTCGTTCGGGTCGGCCCAGTTGACACCGTGGAACTGGCTCGTCCCCGCCGTCAGCGGCGGTTGAACGGCCTGCGCGGCGCCGCCCGTGCCCACCCCCAGGAGCGTCAGGGCGAAGACCGCCAGACAGGCGGCCAGGCGCGGCATCCGGCGAACGCGACTGGCGGACGTCACCGGTCCAGGTCTGTGTCCGGGGCCACTCGGAACGGCCGGGTGTCGACCGACGCCCGAGCGTTCCAGTCGAAGCAGGTGGGTCGCTCTGCTGTTCATACGGTCTCCTGGCAGGGTGGGGGATGATGTGGTCCTGGAGCTGGCCACGGGAGCGACAGGGCCTAGGGGGTATGCACCGGGATGGCGCCGGAGAAGGTGAACTTGAGCACGTAGGCCAGTGCGCTGTGCGGTGCCGAGGCGGACGGAAGGGTGATGTGCAACCCGTCGCTGCTCTGGGTGGGCGCGGGCAGGTCCACGTATGTGCCCGCACTGGAGCCCAGCAACTGCAACGACGTCAGCGAGCGCATGTCGATGTGCCCGGCGGCCAGGGTGCCGATGGTGGTCGAGGAGCCCGGCCAGCCCAGGACGGTGGCGTACAGCACCCGGTCGGCCTTGTCGCGCGTGAACCTGAAGTCCTTGGCGGTGCCGGCCACCGGCTCGGTGAAGGAGCCGCCGCCCATCTTGGTCGGGCCCTCGCCGTACACCGTCCAGGCACGGGTGCCGTAGAGCGACTCCCCGAAGCGTTGGAGATGGTCGCCGATGCCGAGCAGCACGTCACGCTGGCCTTGCGGGATGGTGCCGTCTGCCATGGGGGCGATGTTCAGGAGCATGTTGCCGTTCTTGCTGATCCGGTCGATCAGCGCGTGCAGCATCTGCGGGGTCGAGTAGTAGCCGATGCCCTGGGTGTAGCACCAGCTGGAGCTGCTGATGCTGTCGTCGGTGAGCCAGTACGGGGAGGAGAGGTCGCCCGGACCGCCGCGCTCGTAGTCGAAGACCTCGCCCTTGTTGTTGTAACCGTCCTTGTAGGTGGCCACCACCTCCCTGCCCCAGGTGAGGGCCTGGTTGTAGTAGTAGGACAGGAACTCGAGGCGTTTGGCCTCGTCGACACGGGTGAGGTCGAAGTCCTCCCAGATGACGTCCGGCTGGGCCAGGTCCACGACTTCCTTGAGCTTGTCGTACCAGAGCTGGTTCTCCGCAGCCGTGTCCAACTGCCCGTACAGCTTCCGCAGGCTGGGGTCGGACTGTCCGGGTACGTGATCGTAGTAACCGTTGAAGTTGTAGGCGTGATGCATCGACAGCAGCAGCTTCATGCCCTTGGCGCGGATGGCGTCGCGGAAGATCTGGAGCAGGTTCAGCCTGGGACCGTGCTGTGCCGAGTTCCACTCGTTGACCTGGCTGTCCCACATGGAGAAGCCGTCGTGGTGCTCGGCGACCGGGCCGGCGAACCGGGCTCCCGCGTCCGCGAAGAGCTGGGCCCAGTCGTCCGGGTCGAACCTGCCGCCGGCGGAGACGAGCTTGGGCGCGAACTGGACGAAGTTGCCGGCCTTGTCGCGGGCTCCGTTGATGAAGTCGTGGTACGGCCATGCGGAGGGGTCTCCGAACGTGGCCTTGTGGTGGTTGTTCTCGGCGCTGCCGTCGATGTACATGTTGCGCGGGTACCACTCGTTGCCGAAGGCCGGAACGCTGAAGGCACCCCAGTGGAAGTAGATGCCGAACTTCGCGTCCTGGAACCACTCCGGGGCAGCGGTGTGCTGGTCGACCGAGTCCCAGCTCGGGTCGTAGTGAGTGGGATCGGCATACGCCGTCCCACGGGTGAGCGAGAGGTCTGCCGCCGTAGCGGCGGCGGCGGTAGCGACTCCCGTCAGGAAGACGCGCCTGTCGATCGCCATGGAGGACCTTCCGTTGTCCGTGCGGGTGGCAGTGGCGAAGTGGGGTGACACCTGCTGGGCGGGGACTCGGGCCACCTCCCCGCCGTGTCCTGATCATGACAACCAGTCGGTCGGTTCGGTGGAACGACCACCGGTCGAACGCTCCGACGGCGGTGACGACCTGAGCCCTCGTTGCCGCACGCCGAGCCCCAGGTGAAGCCGTAGCCCACCATGGTGCCGTGACGGGTCGTCGCGTGTGCATCCAGGTGAGGGGGAGCGCTCATGATCTGCCGCTTCCGACTCGTTGGATCTCCACGGGCGTGGGCGGCCGTCGACCGCTCGGGTGGCCACGATCGCCTCCGCCGCGGGTGGGTGCCCTCGGCTCGGGGTCGCGGGGCCATCCTCATCGAGTGCGCCTATCGCAACGAGCCGCCGCATGACATGGGATGTATTTATACGCCTTGCGTGGGTGGCTGTCCAGGGTACGGCCGGCGATACGTTGAATTAGCAGGTCACATTGAGCCCCTTGGGGAGCTCTGTGCGTTGCGTTCTTCGGAGCCCTACGCCCAGCGGACCGGCACATGGGATGTCTTGGTAGGGTGTGGCGCCGACAACGGAGAGTGGGCATCAACCCATGTCGCTGACCCGTAGAGCCATCACACACATCGGAAAACTGATCCAGTCCGGTGAGCTCCCGCGTGGGGCCAGGTTGCCGCCTGAGAGGCGACTGGCCCTGGAATCCGGAGTCTCGGAGAAAGCGATGCACGAGGCGGTCAGGGTCCTCGTGGTCACCCAGGTGCTGGAGGTCGGGCAGAGCGACGGAACCCGTGTGAGGAGCCTGGAACCGGCCCTGCTCCGCGCAGGCCTGCACTCCGCGGCAGAACTGCTGCGCGACGACACCCTGGTGGAGCTGACCGAAGTGCGCCGAGGGCTCGAACCGGCCGCCACTGCGCTGGCCGCCCACCGGATCCGCGACCAGGACCTCGTCGGTGTACGACGCCACCTGGATGCGATGCGCGGCGCCGGCGACGACGTCGAGCTGTTCACCAAGCACGATGTCGCCTTCCACCAAGCAGTGGTTACGGCCACCGGTAACGCCACGCTCGCCACTCTGCTGCAAGGCATCTCCAACCGCACCATGCCCGCCCGTGTCTGGCACGGCCTCGTCGAGGACGATGCCGGCGAACGCGCCATCGCCGAACACGAGGCGATCTACGCCGCGTTGGCGGCCAGGAACGCCCCGTTGGCCGAGAAGTGCGCGCTGCTGCACGTGGGTACGACGGCTGAGTGGCTGCGCGAGCATCTGCATCACGGCGAGGCCGTCGAAGCGTGAAGGCCCCACGTCACCGGTCCTCGACACGGTGTCCGTTCTCCCGGCCGACCCATGCCGTCAGGTGCTGGAGCGGGTGACCAGGCGGGTGGGCAGGATCAGTGGGCTGGGTTTCTCGCCGGCGACGAGGCCGACGAGCATGCGCGCCATCTCGTGGCCCAGGGCCTGTATGGGCTGGTGGACCGTGGTCAGTGACGGTTCGACGATCTGCGCGATGTCCAGGTCGTCGAAGCCCGCGATCGCGACGTCGCGGGGGACCGCCCGGCCCGCCCCGCGCAGCGTGCGCAGGGCACCGGCTGCCATGTTGTCGTTGGCGGCGAACACCGCGTCCACATCCGGGTGCCGTTTCAGGAGTTCGGCCATGGCGAGGGCACCGCTGGGCTCGTTGAAGTCCCCGCTCTCGGGGGTGAGCGGCTCCAGCCCGGCCAGCATCATCGCCTCGCGGTAGCCGCGGTGGCGCGCACGGCTGACCTGGGTGTCCATCGTCCCGCAGATCATCGCCACCCGCCTGCGCCCGAGGGCGAGGAGGTGCTCCGTGGCTTGGCGGGCGCCGCCGACGTTGTCGACATCCACGAACCACGGTGGGTCGAAATCCACCGGGCGCCCACCGAACACCACGGGTAGCTCCGTCTCCTGGGCGATGTGGAGCACGGGGTCGTTCTCCCGGACTGCCATGAGCATGACGCCGTCGACATCCCCGGCGCGCAGCAGCTTCTCCAGGCGCCGTCGGCCGCGGTCGGCGGCCGCGAGGCACAGCATGAGGTTCAGGTCGGCTTCCTCCAGCGCGGCGGACACACCGACGATCACCTTGGCGAAGAACGGGTCTGCGAAGATCGACGGCGTTTCCCCGGAGATGACGAGCGCGGCCACACCCTTCTGCCGGGTCGCCAGAGCCCGCGCCGTCGTGTTCGGCACGTAGTCGAGTTCCCTGATGGCCCGTTGGACAGCCTCACGCTTGGCGCGGCTGACGTGGGGAGCGTCGTTCAGTACCCGGGAGGCGGCCGAACGGGAGACGCCGGCACGCGCGGCCACCTCCTCGAGCGTGGGCTGTCGACGCGGCACGTCTGTCATGGGCTGCGGGCCCTTCTTCCTCGCTGTTCGCCGGGACGTATCTCTTCGAACATTTGGGAGCGCTTCCAGTTTTCCCTGACCTTAGCCGCTCTTCGTGCTCAGGTGAAGACCGCCGCCGTGGTGCCCCTTGACAGCTTTCAACAGGGCACACACCATACCGAGGGTGCGTTCCCAGGCTCTCGCCCGCGTCTGGGAGCGCTCCCAAAAATCACCTCCCGGCAGCCGCTGACGTGCACCTCGTACCCGAGTGCCGCAGCCGGCGCCGTCGCATCCCCGCGTCGCGGGCAATGGACGAAAGCCGCGGCGCTCCATCCCCATGAATGAGGTGCATTCATGCGCAAACTCGTACGCGGGGCAGTGGCAGCGTGCCTCGCTCTGCCCCTGTTCCTGGCCTCGGCGCCGTCCGCGCAGGCGGCACCCGACCCGCTCGCCGCGACCAGCGGCTTCTATGCCGACCCGAATTCCAGCCCCGCGGCATGGGTGGCCGCCAATCCGGGTGACGGACGGGCCTCCGCGATCCGGGACTCCATCGCCAACGTTCCCGCGGCCCGCTGGTTCGGTTCCTGGAGCGGCGACATCGGCTCCGCCACGGGCTCCTTCACGGGCGCGGCCGCGTCCGCCAACAAGCTGCCGATCCTCGTCGCCTACAACATGTACGGCCGCGACGCCTGTGGCGGGCAGTCCTCGGGCGGAGCCGCTTCACCGTCCGAGTACGCCAGTTGGATCGGGGCCTTCGCCAGCGGCATCGGCAGCCGCCCGGCCGTCGTCATCCTCGAACCCGACTCCCTGGGCGACTACAGCTGTATGAGCCAGGACAAGATCAACGAGCGTCAGAACATGCTCATCAACGCCCTCTCGCAGTTCAAGTCGAAGTCGCCGAACGCCTGGGTCTACCTCGACGCGGGCAACCCCGGCTGGATCGATGCCTCGACCATGGCCGAGCACCTCAACGCCGCCGGCCTCAGCAATGCGAGAGGCTTCGCCCTCAACGTCTCGAACTACTTCCCCACCTCCCAGAACGCGTCCTACGCCGGCAGCGTCAACCAGGTCCTGAGCCAGCGTCACGGCTACAGCAAGCCGTTCGTCGTGGACACCAGCCGCAACGGCAACGGCTCCAACGGCGAGTGGTGCAACCCTGCGGGTCGCAAGATCGGCACCCCCACCCAGGAGGGGGGCGACGGTGCCGAGATGCTGCTGTGGATCAAGACTCCGGGTGAGTCCGACGGTGACTGCGGCGTCGGATCGGGCTCCTCGGCGGGGCAGTTCCTGCCTGAGGTCGCCTACAAGATGATCTACGGCTACTGAGCTCTTCCTGCCAGCCGCCTCGCCGCCGGAGCACCCCGCCGGCGTCGAGGCCGGTCGCACTCCGCTGGAGCCACGCAGGGGCCGAGCCCTGCGGCGTGCCCTGCCGCGTGACGCCCTTGCGTCGGCTTCATGCAGTCGCCGCAACTCCCGTCGAAACATTCCGGACTCTTGCTCCGATTTATTTCGTTGCGCAGGGGGTGAGGCGGTCACATTCTTGACCGGCCCATGGATGCGGCGTCAAAAATATCTGCTGTAGTGCGACATCGATGTCAACCGATCTGACGTGGGGTTCCGAAAGATTTCGAAGGTCCAGGGGAGGAGTGGGGCGTGCAGAGGGTCTTGACGCCCTCTGGTGACCCCATATCATCGCTTGCTGTCCGAATATCCGGCTGCTGTTCGAAGTTACGAACGACGCTTGGGTGCAAGGGCGGTGCCTTACAGGTCGCCGTTCGAAGCACCCGCATCGTTCGTGCTTGCAAGCCTTGATCGCACGTTGCCATCGCCGCATACCAGGGACACCGGCGGAGAGCGTGTGACGGGCCGTCCGGCCGACCTCGGGAGTTGACATGTTTTCCTCAGCACGTCGAGCACATCGAGCACGTCGGCGCCGCGCTCGCGCCGCCGCGCTCCTCCTGCTCGGCCTGACCATGGTGCTGTTCGCGGCTTCCGCCGAGGCTTCTGCCGTTTCGGTCGCCGGTGCGTCAGCCATCCTGGCCGCGGCTGAGGGTGGCCGGAGCATGTCCTGCACAAGTGCGCCCCAGGGGCTGATGACGCAGGCCATCTGCGGCGACGGAGCCCGCTACCACCGTTCCTTCACCGGCGACGGCACCAACGGCCAGCGGCAGCCGCGGGCGACCGGCGAATCCAACCCCCTCGCCCGCGGCAACGACGTCACCTTCCCGTCCGGCGCCTGGACCGGGGCATGGGCCACGGCGAACTCGGATCTGCTCCCCCAGACCAACCCCACCTGCTGACCACCTTCCGGGGGCACGGGCCGGGCCGTTCGGGAGGACGGCCCGGCCCGACATAAGCGCACGGGACCCGGGCGACTCGGCGCGCCGTACCGGAGCCCGGGAAACCGGCCCCCGATGCGTCAGGAAGCTCACTTCCACCCCTCACACAAGGAGTCACCCATGTCTTTGCGCAGGCGCACGTTCCTGAGTTCGACCGTGGCCGGTGCGGCCGGGGCCGCCATGGTGCTCGGTGCCGGTTCGGCCCTCGGAGCCACCGCGGGGAGCAGCTCTTCGCAGGGGGCGCCGACCCAGACGTTCGCCCTCGGTGTGCGCGAGTTCGCCTGGAGCCGTGGCGACCGCAGGCTGACCACCCGCATCTGGTACCCGTCGGCCACGGGCACACCCGGTGGCACTCCGGTCCGCGATGCACCAATCGCCGACGGTGTGTTCCCGGTGGCCGAGTGGAGCCACGGACTCGGCGGCAACCCCGAGGTCTACCTCGCCGAGATCCTTCCGCTGGCCGCGGCCGGCTTCGTCGTCGCCGCTCCCGTCTTTCCGACCACGTCCACCGGCACGGAAGGCAACATCCAGGACGTCTACAACGGCAACCAGTCCAAGGACGTCTCGCAGGTCATCACCAATACGCTCGCGTTGAACACCACCTCCGGCGACCCGTTCGCCGGGCACCTGGACACCGCGGTGGGTGTGGGGGTGGCCGGTCACTCGCTGGGCGGTATGACCACCCACGGCCTGCTCACGGCCTGGCCGGACGCCCGGATCAAGGCGGCGGTCCCGTTCGCGTGCGTGGACATGGGCAACCCGACCGGCGAAGTGCAGGCCAACGTCCTGTTCATCCATGGCGACCAGGACCCCACCTGCCCGTACACCTCCGCCCGCCAGGCCTACGCGGAGTTGGCCGCGCCGAAGGCGTTCCTGACCCACCTCGGGCAGAACCACGACTCCTACGTGTGGGACAACGGTGTGACCTACCCGCAGACCCGTGCCACCTTCGTGGACTGGATGCGCTGGAGCCTGTACGGCGACACCACCGCCCGCGACCGACTCTCCGGCGACGCATCCACCAACGGCACCAAGTGGGAGGCCGTGCTCAGCTGAGCCTTCGACGGCCGGGGAGTGTAGGTGTGACTCCGGCTCAGGCCTCGTTGCCGCTCCTGTTGGACGGCTGGGTTCGACACCCACCCGTCCACCAGGAGCCTGTCTCGGCCTCGCACCGTGTGTGTGCCCAACCGCCACGCACGGTATAGGCGTTGGGAGACACCTACAACTCCGTCGCCTGCTGATGGGTAGTCAGTTCCTGGTGCGGTTCAACGGGGTGTCGGATCTTGCCGGTGTGTGTGTCGTGGTGATGCCTCATGACACACACACCGGCAACCGGCCGTCACACACTGGTGTGCACGCGGCCGACCGCGCTCCTGGCCGGCACGTCGATGTGCGGGAGCGGGGCAACCCCGGCCCCACCCGGGGCCGAAGGGTGACGGACTGGTTCAGAAGTTCTTGTTGGCCGTTGTCCAGGGGGCATGGGAGGCCAGCCCCGAGGGGTCGAGGATGTAGTCCCGGGCTGTCTGGTTGTCGTTGAGCACCATGTCGAGGAACGAGACGGCCGTCGTCACACCGTCGGCCATCTGGGCGCCGGTGATGAACCCGACGTGCCCGGCGTCCGGGTGCGTGGCCCGCACGGCGGGGACGGTGACCAGCGCGTAGTTGTCCCCGGAGTTGGTGTAGGCGATGTCGGAGGGGCCGCCGTCCATGAACATCACCGGGGTGTGGAGCTTGGTGAGTTCGGAGCGGGGGAAGCCGAAGGAGCCGTCCTCGAAGAGCCCGCTGTCGAGCGAGACCACGCCGGACACCCGGTCGTCCTGGGCGGCGATGAGCGCCTCCAGGCCACCGCAGGAGTGTCCCGCGGTGGCCACCTTCGTCAGGTCGAGCTCCTGCGAGAGCGGTGAGTCGGCGCGGTCCTGCTCGTGATCGGCCCAGGTGATCGCATCGGTCAGCAGGGACGGGATGGGCTGGCCGCTGGGCACGCCGTTGTCGGAACCGTCGACGGATCCGGTGTCCACCACGACGATTCCCTTGGACGCGATGAGCTTCAACAGCGGTGTGACCTCGCTGATGCTGGTGTGCTGGCACGCACCGTTGCCGAATGCCACCACGGGCATGGGGTGGCCGACTGCCTGTGGGTCCGTGGGGCGGAACACCGTGAAGCGCTTGTCGCCGTACGCGCCCTCCACGGTGACCGGGAAGTCGTTGTCCACCATGGGGGGATCCTGCGCCTGTGGCGCTGACTGGACGGTGGGGGTTGCGGCGGCGGCCGTGGACGGCGAACCGATCAGGACCGCGGGTGCAGCGGCCAGCACCAGGGCGGTGAGGGCCGCGGCTGTCCGCCGGGCAAGAGGATCGATGCTGTGCATGTGGGGGACGTCTCCTTAGCTTGGCTGGCTCCCGGACGACGGCCTACGGGCCCCGACCCACGGCAACAACGCCGAATGACGGGGGTTCGCCAGAACGGCACGGCGACCCGTTCGCTTGCTTGTCGTGGTGTGCGGACCGTGGGGGTGGAAGCCGCCTACGTCGCTGATGTTCGTGATACCGAACATTGACCGGGATATCAGCCCTATCTTAGGAGACCGCACCCCAGTTCAGCTAGGAAACGGCCGGATCGGGAGAGCCTGGGGTCATGCGCCAGTGGTGTGAGCGCGGCTTCCGGGGTGTGCGGAGTGCCGCCGCCGATGGAGATGAAGGTGGGTGTGTGTGCGGGGTCGGATCGGACCGTGCGGCTGCCATCGCCTCCGCACCAGGGGGCTACTGCGAGAGTTGGTCGTCTGTCAGACCTGCCTGAGATGCTCCGAGCATGGAGATGACAGTGCAGCTGACGATCGACTGCTCCGATCCGCAGGCAATGGTGACGTTCTGGACCGAAGCCCTGGGCTACGTGCCCGAGCCTCCGCCGGAAGGGCACGCCACGTGGCGTGCTTACTGGGTGGCGGTGGGGGTGCCCGAGGCGGAGTTGCCAGCCGGTGCCGGGGACATCCCGGAGTCGATCATCGATCCCGCGGGATGCGGACCGAGGGTGTGGTTCCAGCAGGTTCCGGAGCCGAAGGCGGCCAAGAACCGGTGGCACTTCGACCTGAAGGTCGGTGGGGGCCGTGACGTCCCTTTGGACGTCCGCGCACAGCGGGTCAAGGCTACGGTCGAACGGCTGGTCAAAGCAGGTGCCACCGTGCTGCGGATCAAGGATGAGCCGGGCATGGGGCGCTACGCCGCCGCCATGCAGGACCCCGAGGGCAACGAGTTCGACGTCGTCTGAGGGCCGTTGCGACGTGGCCTTCGCCTCACCCTGGAGCCGCGAGATCCCAGCAGCCTGACACGCTCCCGGAAAGCGTCGACCATGCATGAGAGTACGCGGGTCACGGGCTATGGATGGAGTTTCGGCCCCCACCGCGACCACAGCACGCACGCGTCCTGGTCAGGGAGTGGACCGCAGCGGCGGCGCCTGCCACGTCATCCCGGGCGGCTGGAGCAGGGGTGAGGGCTCGGGTCCGGGGTCATCGGTGTCGACGACTCCGGCGGCCGTGTGGTCGAAGTCGGCGGGCCAGCGGGTGCGCTCGCTGGCCAGGGCGCCGGTCAGGTGTGCTTCGACGAGGTTGGCGGTGCTCAGGTCGGTGCCGCGCAGGTCGGCCATGCGGAGGTCGGCGCGGTGGAAGATCGCGCCGTGCGCGTCGGCCTTACGCAGGTTCGCCTCGCGCAGGTCGGTCTCGGTGAAGTCCGCCTCACGCAGGTCGGTTTGGACCAGCTTCGCGGCCCGCAGGTCGGCCAGGACGCAGCGGGCCCGGCGGAGAATCGCAGTCGTGAGGTCGGCGTGCCGGAGGTTGACCGACACCAGGGACGCCTGGGTCAGATTTGCGTGGTACAGACCCGCCGCCTCCATGCAGGCGCGATCGAGGTTGACTTCGGGGAACCACAGTCCGTCGCAGTCGGCACGGCGCAGGTCGGTGATGCTGAGATTGACCCAGGACTGCTCCCGGTGCTGGCACAGCACGCCGAGCGCGGTCAGCGCCACCTGGGCGTCGGCGGCGCGGGTCTCCAAGGGCGCGATGTCGTTGATGGGCACGTCCGCCGCCGGTGATTCCGGCCCGGCGGGTGGCCAGGGCAGGTGCGTACGCAGGTACGCGGCCTGGATGGAGATGATGGCCTCCCGGTCGCGGGCGGACTGCTCCGCGATCCGCCACAGCGCGTGCAACCCGCCGATGCGCACATCCAGCTTGTCGCTGCCGAGTTGGTCGACGGCCCGGCTGAATCGATCGGTGACGTAACCCTCCTGGGTGGCGCGCAATCCGTCCTGGCTCACCCGCAGTTGCCGCCAGGTGGCGTAGGCGCCGAACAGCACGACCAGGCCGCCGACCACTTGCAGAAGCGTCGTACGGACATCGTTCACCGCCGCCAGCCGATCCTGCGCAGTGACGCTCGCCCCGGCGAGATCGTGGTCGACCACCACCCCCGGCAGCACGACGAACACCGTGCCCAGCATGACCAGCCCCGCCCCGGCCAGCAGACCTGCGGCCACACGACGTCCGACCAGCCCGTCGTGCCATGCCCGCCGCCCGTGGTCTGGTTCCCCCGTCTCCATGGGCATGAGAGCCTAGGCGCCGCTCAGAAGACGATCAAGAGTGCTGCGCCACCCGCCCGTGCCAGGTAAGGCTCTCACCTGCGTGCATGGACCTGCCGGCCCGCACAACGCCCCGGCGTGCACCGCGCGCCGGGGCGTGCGGTCGTCCTACGGCGTGTAGACGGCGTCGCTGCCGTACAGCTCCCGGCTGAACGCGGAGACATCGGCGCTGCGATCGGCGCCGTCGAGGTTGTATGTCAGATAGACACCGTATCCCTCGTTGACGGTGCGGCTGGCGAAGTCGGCGGCCGTGCTCTGCGAGGTCGCGCCGATCTCGACGGCGGCCGGCGACAGCTTCGACTTGGGCAGCGCGACACCGGGCACCTGCCAGCTGCCGTAGTACGGGTTCCAGGCGTAGTCGAACTTGGACGTGATGTCGACGCCGCCGTAGGAGAGGCGCGAGGCAGCCGGGCCGATGTAGTAGAGGCTGATGATCTTGTCCGGCATGGTGGTGCGCAGCGCCGTCACCAGCTGCACGAACGAACTGTCGTTGGGCTGGCCGGTGCCGTTGTTGCCGTACTCGGCGTACTCGTCGTCGAAGTCGATGCCGTCGAGGCCGTACTTGGTCACCGTGTCCGACAGTTGCTGCGCGAACGCCGAGGCCGCCTGCTGGGACGGGAAGTTGGCGAAGCCCGCGCCCTGGTGGTTGCCGAGTATCGAAAGGACGACCTTTATTCCCTTCTGCTGCAACGGCCGTATCTCCGTGGCGGCGTTGTCGAGAACGCGCTGCACGTTGTCGTTGAAGTACAGATACGCCGACTGCGTGCTGGTGTCGTAGTTGATGTTCGCCGCGAAGATCACGGCGACGTCGAAGACATTGCCGCCGCCGTCGGCGAGGGTGTACTTGCCGACGTTCAGCATGCTGTTGTTGTTCACCTCGACATACGCCACCGAGGTCGGTCCCTGTTTCGCAAGGGCGGGGGCCGCTGCCGCGCCGCTCGTGGCGGTCGTACCGAAAGCGACGACAGCGATGGCCGAGAGCGCGAGCGCGGCCGTCCGTATTCTGCGCCGTACCAGAGTGAACATCGTTGATCGGTCTCCCATCGGTGGGGGGCGGAGCCAAATCTGTTCGAAAGTGCCAAGTGAGCGCTCCGAATTTTCCCTCTCCTGTGACCGAATTACGAGGATCATGAGCGAACCCTTCACGATTCCCTCGCGCCTCGCGCCTGCGGGCGGCGGAGGCCGTGTCATCCGAACCGGGTCGCCGGTCGGAGCTGCCACGACGGACCGCGGCCATGGCCCGGCGGACCTTCCGCCGCCGCCCGCCCCGGGTGCGGCGTTGGGGCGACCTCGCCGCCCCGTCCGCTACGATCGAGGCATGTGCTGCTGCGCTCCCATGACCACAACCGCCGCATAGCGGCGGTACCGCGGTTGCTGTAACCGCGGCCAGTGCCTGCCTCCTCCGCGGGGCAGTGCCAGGACGTACCGCCGGATCAGTGTCCTGCCGGCAGTCACTCGTGTTCCCGTGATGCCGGGTCATCCTGCCTGATCAGGGGAGTCATGTCTCATTCGCAGCGTTTCGATGCACAGCACCCGCATGCAGCCGGGCCCGGCACCACGCAGCACCCGCGTGCCGCCACCCTGCTCCTGATGGTCGGGCTCCCCGGGGCCGGGAAGACCACCCGTGCCAAGGAGCTCGCCGCAACCCACCGGGCGCTGCGGCTGACCCCGGATCACTGGATGATCCCGCTGTTCGGCGATTCGATGGCCGACGGCAAGCGCTGGGTGCTCGAAGGGCGGCTCATCTCGGTCGCCCTCCAGGCGCTGCGGCTGGGGATCAGCGTCGTACTCGACTACGGGCTCTGGAGCCGCGACGAACGGTCGGCACTGCGCTGGCTGGCCCGGTCGGTCGGGGCGTCATGCCAGGTGGTCTACCTGCCCGTGGACAAGGACGTCCAGCTCGCCCGTATCTCCCACCGCCAGGAAACCACACCGCACCAGACGTTCCCGATGAGCGAGGCCGACCTGGACGCCTGGCGGGAGCAGTTCCAGGTGCCCGACGCCGCCGAACTCGACGGCGGCGAGATTCCCACCCCACCGGCAGGTTGGCCGAGCTGGCGGGAGTGGGCGGTGCACACCTGGCCTTCGTGCACCGACAGCTGACCCGGACAAGCCACGTGTACGGAGCAGTAACCCTTGCAGGGGTAGAACAAGCGATCTAGCGTCACCTGCGGCTCGTGGCCGCAGTGTCCACGAGCGGGAACACCGTGGGGTTGATATGCGATCAATGCAGTACCCGGCAACCCGGAAAAGATCGAGGGCACGGCGCATAAGAGACCGATGGGGGGCGGCTGCGCTCTGCATCGGTCTGGCCGCCACGGGATCTGCCGCCGGGACCGCGGTGAGCGCGAACGCCGCCACGCAGTCGGCGGCGGCGTCCGACGCGACGCAGGGAGCGGGGACGGATCTGACGAAGCTGGTCAATCCGTTCATCGGGACCGAGAACGAGGGGCTGACCTTCCCCGCCGCGGGCGCACCGTTCGGTCTGGTGCAGGAGAGCCCGTTGATGAAGACGGCCGGCGGCACGGGGTGTGACAGGGAGTCCGCCGACACGGTCACCGGATTCAGCCAGACCACGATCAACGGGTGCCGGTTCAACTACCTGCCGATGATGCCCACGACCGGCGCGGTCAGCTCGACCGATCCGGCGCAGTACGCGTCGACCTTCAGCCATGCGAACGAGACGACGGGCCCTGACTACTACCAGACGAGGCTCGACAAGTACGGCGTGACCGTCGGTCTGACGTCGACCGCTCGGACCGGGTGGCAGCAGTACACGTTCCCGCGGACCAGCCAGGCGAACGTGCTGTTCAACGCCGGCGCCGGCGTGGCCGATTCCGAGATCCGCGTCGTCGGCGACCGGACGATCGAGGGATGGGTCGAGGATTCCAAGAAGACCTACTTCGTCGCGCAGCTCAGCCGGCCGTTCGCGTCCTACGGCACCTGGAAGGGCACCGATCGGAGCCCGGGTTCCCGTGAGTCGGCCGCCAAGGGCTCCAACGGGGCATGGGTGTCGTTCGACACGACGAGGAACGATGCTCCCGTGGTCGCGAAGGTGGGGCTCTCCTTCACCGGGCTCGCCGGTGCGCAGCGAAACCTCTCGACGGAGACGGGGAAGCTCGGATTCGACTTCGACGCCGCGCACAAGGCACTGAACGACCAGTGGAACGCGATGCTGCACAAGGCCGCGATCGGTGGCGGCTCGCACGACCGGCAGGTTGCGTACTACACGGCGCTCTACCACGCCATGCTCGATCCGAACATCATCGGTGACGTCGACGGCCGCTACGTCGGAGCCGACAAGAAGATCCACACCGCGAGCGATTACACCCCCTACAGCAATCTCTCGTTGTGGGACACGTTCCGGACGCAGAACCAGCTCCTTGAGATGCTCGTCCCCACCGTCGCACACGATGTCGACATGTCGATCCTCGCGCTGGCTCGGGAGGGCGGCGCGCTGCCTCGCTGGTACCTGGAAGACCAGGAGGGCAACATCATGACCGGCGACCCGGTCACGCCGTTCCTGGTGGAGGGCTGGTCGAAGGGACTGCTCACCGGAGCGGACGCCCGGGAGGCGTACCAGTACCTCCGGGCGAACGCGACCGAGGTGCCGCCCGCCGATGTCCGTGAGAACGGGCGTGCCGGTGTCGCGTACTACGCGGCACGCGGTTACGTCCCCTACGGCCTCAACATCCAGTCGACCGCCGACTGTAGCGGCGGAACGAGCGGCAACTGCTGCCCGACCAAGACGAACGACAACGACTGCTATTACGGCACGTCGGCCACGTTGGAGTACGCGGCGGCCGACGCCTCGCTGGCGCTGATGGCGAAGGGCCTGGGCCACGCGGCCGATGCCGCGATGTTCGCTCGGCGCGGCGCGTCGTACAGGAACGTCTTCGACAGGCAGACCCGCCAGTTCCGACCGCGCACCGCGACCGACGGCACCTGGCTGACCCCGTACGACCCGGTCACGAGCGACCATGCGTTCCACGAGCAGAACGCGAGCCAGTACCAGTGGCTGGTGCCCCAGGATCCGGCGGGTCTTGTCGGCATGCTGGGTGGCAGGGACGCCACGACCAGCCGTTTGAACGAGTTCTTCGCTTATGACGACCTCCTCGCCGACCCGGCGGGGACCGCGCGCACGGCCTGGGTCAGTGGCCCGTACGACTACTACGACTCCACGAAGTTCAACCCGAACAACGAACCGAACCTCATCGCGCCGTACCTGTACGCGTGGACCGGGCGGCCCGGCAGCACCGCGACCGTCGTCAAGGCGCAGGAGACCCTGTTCACGAACAGCCCCGGCGGTATCCCCGGCAACGACGACATGGGTGAGATGTCCTCCTGGTACGTGATGTCATCGCTGGGGCTCTACCCCACGACCAGCGGCGGCAACTTCGACGTCGTCACCACTCCGCAGTTCCCGAACGCCCAGGTGCGGATCGGTGACTACGGAAACACGCAGGGCGGGACCCTGACGATTTCCGCGCCGGGCACCAGCATGGAGAACCGTTACACCGCCGCCATGACGGTGAACGGCAGGGCCTGGGACAGGGCGTGGGTCGGCCAGGCGGACATCGCCCACGGCGGGCGCATCGACTTCGCCCTGAGCAGCAAGCCCACCGCGTGGGCGACCAGCGCGAAGAACGTCCCGCCGTCGATCGACACGACGCCGGATCCGCGGCGCCGGCTCAGCGCCGACGTTGCGCCCGACCAGGTCGTCCTGGAGCCCACGGCGGATCGCGCGTCGCAGCAGCAGGTCGATCTGACGCTGCTGGCGACGGCGCCGCACACCGCGCGGGTCGCCGTGCGCGCGACGGCGCCGAAGGGGTGGTCGGTGTCCCTGTCCGGTCCGACGGCGACGGCCGACTCGAACGGGCTCCCCGCCCAGGTGAACGACCGGTTGCAGATCACCGCGCCGGCCGGAACCGCGGCAGGCGCCTATACGGTGTCGGTCACCGCGGAGCTTCCCGGAACCGCTCCGGTCAAGAAGACGGTCACCGTCGTGGTCCAGCAAGCCGGGAAGTGTGCGATCCGGACGAGCACCTCGTGCGCCGTCGATCTGAACGCCGCGTACAACAACGACGGCGTCGCCACCCTCGCTGCACCGGACCAGGGCGACTTCGACGGCACGGGCCTGAGCTACGCCGCCGACCAGCTGCCCGCGCCGGGTCCTGTCACCCTCGGTGGGGTCACCTACCAGGCACCCCCGACCTCCGGCACCAGCGAGAACTTCGTCAAGTCCACCGGGCAGGCCATCGCCCTCCCCTCCGGTGACTACAGCAGTCTCCACATCGTGGGCGCGTCCGACAACGGCAGTACCGGTGCCGCGTCGGCCACCGCCGTCGTCACCTACACCGACGGCAGCACCGCGACGGTTCCGCTCGAACTCACCGGCTGGGCGAACAAGGCCCCGGACTTCGGCAACACCGTCGCGCTGACGACCGACTACCAGCTCAAGGCCGGAAGCGGGAAGACCACGACCAAGGCATCGCTCTACGAAACGACCGTTCCGCTGGAGCCCGGGAAGCAGGTCCGGTCCCTCTCCCTGGCAACACCGTCCGTGCCGGCATGGGTCGCACCCGGGTCCGGAGGACTCGACTGGCAACGCAACAGCGACCTGGAGATCTACGCGATGACCCTGCGGCACTGACCGTCGCAATCGCCCCTGCCACGCGGGTTCGCAGCGATCGAACGGGAGGCCCGGTGCCCACCGGCACTGCCCACCGGCACCGGGCCTCCCGTCGATCGGTACACGGGCGGGTGCAGAGCGATGGTTGGCTCGATGCGTCAGAACGCATGCGCGCAGCAGCTGGGCCCGAGCAGCCTCACATCCCGGCTTTCAGCACATCCACCTCGCAGCCCGGCGCGAAGGGGTCGAAGCCGTGCTCGGTCAGCCAGCGGACTATCAGCAGGCTTCGCAACGACCACCATGCGCGGATCGCGTCGAGGTCGACGTCGGCGCCATAGCCGGCGACGACGTCGACGAGGCGCTCCTCGTGTCCGAGCGTCAAGGTGGCGAGGTCGAACAGGGCAGCACCCTGGCCCGCCTCGGACCAGTCGATGATGCCGGTGACCTCGTCGCCGTCGACGAACACGTGAGCGATCTGTAGGTCGCCGTGCGTGAACACCGGAGTCCACGGCGCCAGCGCGGCCTCGGCGATCTGACGGTTACGGGAGACCAGGTCGGCGGGCAGGACGCCGTTCGCCACCAGCCACTCACACTCGCCGTCGAGCTCCGCCGCCAACTCGTCGCGGCCGCGGCCGGCCTGGCCGAGCCAGGCCGGCAGCGGCGCGTCGTGCATCTTCCGGATGGCGGCACCCGTGTTGGCCCACGCCGCCGGCGGCGCGGTCCTCGGCTCGCCGAGGCGACCGAGCGCCGTGCCCGGGAGCGCGGCGACCGCGAGCACGTGCGGCTTGCGCCACAGGATCTCCGGGGTCGGGACCGGCGCCAGGGCCATCGCCTCGACCTCGACGTCGATACGCGCCTGATCGGCGTCCACTTTCAGGAACATGTCGCCGACGCGCAAGGTCGCGCGCTCGGAATGGGCGACGACGAGCTCGACCTCATCCATGGCGACCAGCATCCCGGATGCCGGTCCCCGTCGCCAGGAACACCGCGGGTTGGGAGGCCGCCCGCACCGCTGATCATGTGCTGTTGCTCAGCGGGTGATCGAGCGGAGCGGGCACACGCCGCCACCGAGGCACTGAAGGCCTTCGTTCTCGTGCAGGTACAGGGCTTCCCACCAGTTCGGGCCGAGCTCGCCGGTGGTGAACCAGTGCAGTTGGTGGTGCGGCGCGGGCCGGTGCACCCCGTCGATGGTCAGGTTCCCCATCGCCGGGCCGGTCACATAGGCCTGCCACTCGTAGTAGACGCTCTGCGGAAGCTCGTCAGTCGTTCCACCTCCTGCTCGCGCCCGGTCTCCGGGCGCAGACACAGGTGGATCCGGTTCCTGGTCGTCTTGGCCTCGGGCACCTGGTTGAAGTGCAACACCGGGCCCTCCGCCAGCAGCACCTGAACCTCCGGATCACCCGGCCTGTCCTCCGGATGCAGCGGACGGCCGGTCACCCTGCTCCAGAACCGGGCCAGCCCGTAGGCGTCCGCGCAGTCAATCGCCACGTTCTGCAATACCGAGACCATGCGCGCGAGCCTTCCTGATATCCACTCCGGACGCCATCTCCGGACGCCATCGAGTTGAGCTGCGCTCGTTCGTCGCGCAGACGGCTCGGGCACCTGGGAGCACCTTCGATACGCGCCCCGCAGGATGAGTGCTCACCCTGCGGGGCACGCCGAGCTGTTGGCGACGTCCTGGCTACCGACCTCCTCAGCCGGCCTGCGTGCTGCTGGACGCGGTGACGGTGAGCAGTACGGCTTCGTGCGCGGGCACGTTGGTGGTGTAGCTGCTGGTGAAGCTGCCGGCGTCGGCGCCGGCCCAGACGTTGCGCACCGCTGCCGTTCCGCTGAGGCCCAGGTCCGACCAACGGGCCGTGATGTTGCCGGCAGAACCGGTGCGGTTGAGCAGGACGACGGCACGGCGGCCGGTGCCGTCCAGGACCTTGCTGTAGACCTGGAGGCCGGAGTGGTCCTCGGCGACCTTGGTGCCCTGCTTGCCCAGGGGGTCCTGGTCGATGGCGATGACCTCGCGGTTGGTCAGGATGGTGCGGGTTTCCGCGCTCATCGTGGTGAGGTCGTTGCCGGCCAGCAGCGGGGCGCCGGAAATGGCCCACAGGCTCAGGTGGGTGCGGTTCTGGGCGGCGGAGAAGCCGGGCATGCCGACGATGAGCATGTCCGGGTCGTTGTAGTGCCCGGGGCTCTGGGCGCCGGGGTGCTGGGCGCTGTCGAAGTTGGTCAGGACGCGGTCCATGGAGGGGCTCTCGCCGTAGTAGATGATGTCCTGGCTGGTGCGCCACATGGTGGACATGCCCGGTGCCCAGTCCCACGGGCTCTGGTTGCCCCAGTTGCACACCGACAGCGCCATCGGGCGGCCGGTCTGGGCGCTCGCGCGGGTGATCGCGTCACTGATCGCCTGGTAGGAGCTGCGGGCGTCGAGGCCTTCGGCGTTGCCGCCGCACCAGTCCACCTTGACGAAGTCGAAGCCCCACTGGGAGAACTTCAGGAAGTCCTGGTCGTAGTGGCCCTCGCTGCCGGAACCGGGGGCGGCGGGGCGGCCGGTCGGGTAGTAGTAGCCGCAGCCGTCGCGGCCGGCGTCGGTGTAGATGCCGGCCTTGAGGCCCTTGCTGTGGATGTAGTCGGCGATGGCTTGCATCCCGCCGGGCCACTCACCGGTGTCGACCGTGATGTTTCCGGAGGAGTCCCGGGTGCCCTGCCACCAGCCCTCGTCGATGTTGACGTACTGGTATCCGGCGTCCTTCAGCCCCGAGGAAGCCATGGCGTCCGCCTGCGCCTTGATCACGTTGTAGTTGATCTTGGCGGCGAAGGTGTTCCACGAAGCCCACCCCATCGGAGCCGTGGTCGCCGATGCGGTCGCCTCGAACGGCGCGACCTGCGTCGTGGTGCCCGCGTCCGCGGCGCCCGCAGGTGAGGGGGTGTGTCCGGTCATCGTCACCGCACCGGCCAGGGCCAGGGCCAGGGTCAAGGGGAGCAGCATCCGGGTTAACACGTGCATGTGTCGTCGGCCATGACGCCAACGGAGAATCGTCATCACGCTACTGACCTCACTCGTGAGTTGGCTTCACATCAGCTTATTCGAAATATCGAACATCGTTCGAGTTTCTGTCGCCGAGGTGGAACGTAGGGCAGCACTCGGCGGTGGTCAACCCCTCGCTCACGCGTCAGGGCGATGGTGCACTCGTGGGTGCCGCAAGGGTCGTCCGAGCCGATGAGGCTCGGGCCTCAGGGCCCGGCGACGGAGGCGGACGCCGCCCCCGGCCCTGCCGATGGGCAGGGCCGGGGGCGGCGCTCAGGAGCCGGTCGTGCCGTCGAGCATCTCGCGCAGGATGTCCAGGTGACCGTTGTGGCGGGCGGTCTCCTCGGTGAGGTGCAGCAGGATCCAGCGCAGGTCGACGTGCAAGTCCTCGCGGACAGGTCGCTTGGCCCGGATGTCCAGGCCGCTACCGGCGACCAGGTCGCGGTAGCGGGCGCTCTGCTCGGCGTACTCGTCGAGCAACCGGGTGAGGGGGAAGTCGACGGCGATACGCATCTCGCGGTCGGGGTCCTCCTCGGTCCAGGGGCCCCTGTCCTCCTCGCCGAGGAAGACCACCTGGAACCAGTAGTACTCGACCCAGCGGAGGTGGTTGATCACTCCGCTCATGGTCATCAGCGGCGAACCCGGCAGGAGCGCCTTGCGGGCGTTCTCCGCGGAGACGCCGTCGCACTTGGTGCGGGCGGTGTCACGTGCGTAGTCGAGAAACGTGGTGAGCTGGGTGCGCTCGTCCCATGCGGGAGGCGTGTCATCGATTCTGGTCATCGCACGAAGCGTCCCCGATGACCGTGACCGATGTCGAGGTGTTTGTCGACGGGGCCCATCCCGCCTGGTGCAGGTCGGTCGCCGCGCGTGTGTTTAGCCCGCCTCCTCCGGGTCACGCGATCCATGGGAAACGAGGTGTCGGCCGTGGCGGTCTCTGCCGCGCCGCACCGACCTGGACGTCGTGTCTCGGGGAGACGCGACGTCACTGCGGGACGTACCACGGGAAGGCAGCATCATGACGGAGATCCGGCCCGCCACCACAACCGATTCCGGCGCCCCGGTGGAGAGCGACGAGCACTCGCTCACCGTGGGACCCGGGGGGCCGATCCTGCTCCAGGACGCCTATCTCATCGAGCAGATGGCGCAGTTCAACCGGGAGCGGATCCCGGAGCGCCAGCCGCACGCCAAGGGAAGCGGGGCCTTCGGCTACTTCGAGGTGACGCACGATGTCAGTGCGTACACGAAGGCGGCCGTGTTCCAGCCCGGCGCCCGCACCGACCTCGTCACCCGCTTCTCCACCGTGGCCGGCGAGCGCGGCAGCCCGGACACCTGGCGTGACCCGCGCGGCTTCGCGGTGAAGTTCTACACCAGCGAAGGCAACTACGACATGGTCGGCAACAACACGCCGGTGTTCTTCGTGAAGGACCCGATGAAGTTCCAGCACTTCATCCGGTCCCAGAAGCGCCGCGCCGACAACAACCTGCGCGACCACGACATGCAGTGGGACTTCTGGACGCTCTCGCCGGAGTCCGCCCACCAGGTCACCTGGCTCATGGGAGACCGGGGCATCCCGCGTACCTGGCGCCACATGAACGGCTACACGTCCCACACCTATATGTGGATCAACGCCGACGGTGCGCGGTTCTGGGTGAAATACCACTTCAAGACCGACCAGGGCATCGAGTTCTTCAGCCAGCACGAGGCCGACCAGATGGCCGCGGCCGACACGGACTACCACACCCGGGACCTCTTCGAGCACATCCGGGACGGCGACCACCCGAGCTGGACCCTGTACGTGCAGGTCATGCCGTACGAGGAGGCCGCCGGATACCGCTTCAACCCGTTCGACCTCACCAAGGTGTGGCCGCACGGGGACTACCCGCTCATCCCGGTCGGTCGGATGACGCTCGACCGCAACCCCACCGACAACCACGCCCAGATCGAACAGGCGGCGTTCCAGCCCAACAACTTCGTCCCCGGTATCGGGCCGAGCCCGGACCGCATGCTGCTGGCCCGGCTGTTCTCCTACGCGGACGCCCACCGCCACCGCATCGGCGGCAACTACCAGCAACTGCCGGTGAACGCCCCCGTCGTCGACGTCCACACGTACTCCAAGGACGGGGCGATGGCCTACCGGAACACGACCGACCCGGTGTACGCCCCCAACTCCGAGGGTGGCCCCGCGGCCGACACCGAGCGCCACGGATCCCCGCCGAGCTGGACGGCCGACGGCGAGATCACCCGCTCCGCCTACGTCTCCCACGCACAGGACGACGACTGGGGGCAGCCCGGCACCATGGTGCGGGAGGTCATGGATGACGCCGCCCGTGACCGGCTGGTCGACAACGTCGTCGGACACCTCCTCAACGGGGTGAGCGAGCCCGTCCTCGAGCGCGCCTTCGCGTACTGGTCGCACATCGACGAGACCATCGGCAAGCGCATCGCCGCCGGTGTCCGCGCCAAGGCCGACGAGAAGGACCCCAAGGCCGCGGAACAGGGCAATCCGGCCCGGCGTTCCATGCAGCACAAGGCGTGACAGGACCGGTTGGCCCTGGGGTGAGGGCATTCGGAAGTGGCAGGTGAGGGGCCGTTCTCTTCGAACGGCCCCTCACCTGTTCCCTCGGCTGTTCGCCCCACTCGCCGCGCCGCGCGCGAGCGAGGCGTCGATCATTTGCTGAATCCGGCGGTCAGACCGCTGAGCAGCTGACGGCGGCCGAACGCGTACAGGACCAGGATGGGCAGGGTGGTGAGGATGACGGCGGCGAGCACGGCAGGGACATTGACCCCGTAGGGGCCCTGGAAGTTCCACAGGGCGAGCGGCAGGGTCCGGCGGTCAGGGCTCTGGGTGAGGACCAGCGGCAGCAGGAATCCGTTCCAGATGGTCAGTGCGTTGTAGATGGACACGGTGAGGATGGCCGGCCGGGTGAGCGGTGCCGCCAGCCGCCACAACGTCGCCCACTCGGTGGCGCCGTCGACCCGCATGGAGTCGAACAGTTCCTTCGGTATGTCGCGGATGAAGTTGGTGAGCACCAGCACGGACAGCGGGATGGCGAACGCGATCGACGGGAGGATCAGCGCCAGCAGGCTGTCGTACAGATGCAGTCTGATGATGATCAGGTAAATCGGGATCACCGTGGCCTGGAGCGGGATGGCCAGGCCCATCAGGAACAGCCCGTTCACCGTACGCAGGACCCGTATGCGCCAGCCGCGCACGATGGCGTAGGCGGCCATGAAGGAGAACGCGACCGCCGGCACCACAGCGCCGACGGTGACCACGACGCTGTTCACCAGGTAGCCGATGAAGTCGGACTCGATGACCAGCCGGTAGTTCTCCAGTGTGGGGTCGCTCGAAGGCACCAGCGCGTTGCTCGCGTAGTAGTTGCTCTGGAGCTTGAAGCTGGTGATGAGCGTCCAGTACAGGGGTACGGCGACGATGACGAGCCAGAGCCATCCGGCCAGGCCGCCGAGCCAGTTGCGCCGGCGGGTCGCCGGACGGGGGTGGCGCCGCCGCTCGCGGGGCGTGGCCTTCTGCGGTCGCCCGGGCTTGGTCACTGTGGTGGTCACGTCAGGCCCCCTCGAGTTGGCTCTCACCGGCGTCCCGGCCGCCGAGCCGGCGCAGCAGCAGGGCGAGGGCGAGGCCCACCAGGACCAGGATGACCGCGATGGCGCTGGCCGGTCCCATCAGGCTGGCCTGGAATCCCCGTTTGTACATGTCCAGCGCGAGGACTCGGGTGGCGTCTCCGGGGCCGCCCTGGGTCAGGACCCAGATGAGGTCGAAGAAGGTCAGCGACCCGACCACCATCAGCGTGGACGAGGTGATGATGGTGTATTTCAGCTGGGGCAGCGTGACGCTGAAGAACTGCCGGATCCGCCCGGCGCCGTCCAACTGCGCGGCCTCGTACAGGGACTGCGGAATCTGCTGGACGCCACCCTGGTAGATCAGTGAGTGGAACGGGATGAACTGCCAGGAGACGACGAAGATGACGACGCCGAAGGCGAGCCCGGGCCGCCCCAGCCAGTCCTGGCTGAGCGCCCCGATCCCCAGCCCGGTACCGAGCCCGAAATTGGGGTCCAGCAGGGCCTTGTACACGACCGCGATCGCCGCGGCGCTGAGCAGCAGCGGGACGAAGTACACCACGCCCAGCACCGCACGGTAGCGCTGGCGGCCGGCCAGGAACGTGCCGAGCAGAACGCTCAGCGGAGTCTGCACCGCCCAGGACACGGCCATCACCAGGAACGTCACCCAGATGGCGTGCGGCAGCCCGGGGTTGGTGAGGACCGCACGCCAACTGGTCAGCCCCGACGGGTGGATGGCGCCGATCCCGTCCCATGTGGTGAAGCTCAGCGCGAAGACACCGACGAGCGGGATGACGGCGAAGCCTACGAAGACCACCAGCGCCGGCACGGCCAGCCACGGCAGGATGCTGCGGGGTTCGCGACGTGGCGGATGGTCGGTGAGTGAACTCATTTGCCGATGACCGCATTGAGGTTGGTGGCGAACTGCTGCGGCGAGATGGACAGCTGGAACAGCTTGGCGATGTTGTCCAGCAGCGTCTCGGCGGCCGTCGGGCTGAGTGCCTGGTCCCAGGACTGACCGAACGACTTGGCCTTGCTGGCGACGTCGTAGGTGAA
Source organism: Streptomyces odontomachi (assembly GCF_024435355.1). Classification (GTDB taxonomy): domain Bacteria; phylum Actinomycetota; class Actinomycetes; order Streptomycetales; family Streptomycetaceae; genus Streptomyces; species Streptomyces odontomachi. The sequence goes on along the minus strand of NZ_JAMJWG010000002.1, from coordinate 739,452 downwards.
CTTCAGGAAGTCCGCGTCCTTGGAGGCGGCCAGCAGCTTCTCCGTGCCCAGCCGGATCGGGACCCCTCCGGTGCCGATCCAGTCCTTCACCTCGGCGTCCGCCAGCACGCCGGTCGCGAGGAAGTCCTTGGCGATCTTCTTCTCCTCGGCACTGGCCTTGGAGGAGATGGACAGGTACTGGCCGGGGTTGCCGACGGTGTCGCTCGGATCGCCCTTGCCGCCCTCGACGGGCGGGAAGGTCATGAAACCAAGACCGCCGCTGGAGACGAAGTCCCCACCGGCCGACTGCTGGATGCCGTACGACCAGGCGCCGTGCAGCATCATCGCGGCCTTGCCGGTGTAGAGCAGCGCCTGGTCGGCGTTGGAGTCCGCGGTGATCGAGGAGAAGCCCTTGATGAACCCGTGGGCCTTGACCAGTTCCTGGACCTTGGTCAGCGCGTTGATGGCTGCCGGGTTGGACCAGGCGTTCTTCTCGCCGTCGAAGACGGCCTGGAACACCTCGGGACCGCCGATGCGGTCGAACAGGAACTCCAGCCACATCATGTTGGTCCACCGGGACTGGCCACCGAGGGCGAACGGCGCTATGCCCTTCGCGTTGAACTTCGGCACCAGCGCCATGATGTCGCCCCACGACTCCGGCGGTTTCACACCTACCTTGTCGAAGACCTTCTTGTTGTAGTAGAGGACGATCGGCTGCACGGTCTCGCACGGCATCGCGTAGATCTTGCCGTCGACGGTCGCAGCGCCGAACGAGGACGGGAACAGCCGCTTCTTGACCGCGGCGTGCTCGTCGAACCACGAGGTGAGGTCCTCGACCTGGCCCGCCTCCACATAGGTGCGCAGCGTGCCGCCGCCCCAGCCCCAGATGATGGTGGGCGCCTGACCGGCGCCGAGGGCGGTCTTGATCTTCGTCTTGTACGCGTCGTTCTGGAAGGCGGTGCCCTTGATCTGTTCCTTGGGGTGGGCCTTGTTGAACCGCTCCACCGCCCTGGCCCTGACGCCTTCCTGGGGCTGGCTGGCCAGGTACCAGTACGTGGCTCCACTGCCGCCACCGCCGCCCTTGCCGGGACCGGACGTGCCGCAGCCCGCGAGGGCCGCGGAAAGAGGCACACCGGCGGCCAGGCCGAGGAGGGTACGTCGAGAGAGGGGGATCTCCATGTTCGTTCTCCGCACTCGAGAGCCGCCGGCTTCTCGTGAGTCGTTATGAAAACTTTTCGAAATCCAGCCTTGTGTTCAGCTTGTGAATGCAAGTTAGATTTCGCGCCCATGACTGTCAAGGTGTGTGCACGCACGTTGTCGGAGAAACAGTCAGCTGCGTAGTATCAGGCTGGCACGACTCTCGAGTAGCCCCGGCTGAGCTTGAAAACGTTTCGAAACATTGCCCGGATCGGGGCGATGCCCCTGGCCGAGAGTGTGCGCGTGGCGCCTTGAGGGATGCGTTCGCGGAGCCCGAACGCTCCGCTGGGGCAGGCCCGGAGCGGCTCCCCACACCAGTGGACGTACAGCTGGAAGGAACCGATGCCACCGAACGCCAGGCGCACCACTTTGGCGACGATCGCCCGAGCGGCGGGGGTCTCCGTCGCCACCGTGTCCAAAGTGGTCAACGACCGCGGTGGCGTGGCACCGCGGACCCGCGCCAGGGTGCAGGAACTGCTGCATCAGCACGACTACCTCGCGCCCGTGTTCCGCCACACCGAGGCCGCGCAGAGCCCGACCATCGAGGTGCAGTTCAGGGGGGACCTCAAGTCGTACGTGGCCGAGGCCCTGGAAGGCATCATCGACTCCGCCGCCGAGCTGGGGGCCTCGGTGGTGATCGGCAGGGCCTCCCGTGCCCCGCACTGGACCCGGGACCTGGTCTCGGCCGGACGCCGCGCCCTCATCGCGATCACCGGCGTGTACACCGCCGCGCACCTGGACGAGCTGGCCCGGGCCGGGCTGCCGCTGGTCGTGCTGGACCCGCTGCACCTGCCGGACAGCCGGGTCAACAGCGTCGGGGCGACCAACTTCGCCGGCGGCCTGGCCGCGACCCGGCACCTGCTCTCCCTCGGTCACCGCCGCGTCGCCTATCTCGGCGGACCGACCATGGCCGTGTGCAACCAGGCACGCGTGCACGGCTACCGCGCCGCCATGGAGGCAGAAGGAGCGCCGGTACCCGATGCGTACGTCCAGCCCGGAGACTTCACGTACGGGGCCGGCCTGCTCGGCGCCGCGGCGCTGCTGGACCTGGAAGCGCCACCGACGGCGATCTTCGCGGGCAACGACGAGATCGCCCTCGGCGTCGTCGAAACCGCCCGCGCCCGGGGCCTGCGCGTCCCCGAAGACCTGAGCGTGGTCGGCTTCGACGACACGAACCTCGCCCGGATGGCCTCACCACCACTGACCACCGTGCGCCAGCCACTACGGGAGATGGGCGGTGCCGCCCTGCGTACCGCCCTGCGCGTGGCCAACGGCGAGAAACTCGAGTCCCACCACATCGAACTCGCCACCGAACTCGTGGTACGCGCCTCGACGGCGCCGCCCCGGTAGAGGCGTCGGTACGTCCGTTACAGCACGGCCGAAGAGGGCCCTGCCGTGATGGACCGGTCCGTCCTGCCGCTCGCCGGGGAGGCCCATTGCCACGAGCTCTTCTCGATCGCACCGATCGCCTGCGTGCAGAAGGTGCCGGCCTCGGCGTGCGCTCGGGCCGCCGAGAACGACTCACCGGGCGCCCCACGAGCACCGGCGTTTCTACCGGGGCACGTGCAGGGCATGCACCGGGGCATGTACCGGGGCACGTGCCGGGGACGACCAGACGGCCCGGCGGCAGCTCCGCTCGTGCTGCCGCCGGACCCTCTCTCCTGCGCCTGTCCCGTCCCCACGGGCGGCGCACCCAGGCCCGCCCTACCCTGGGGGTTACTTCCCAGGTGCCCTTGTCGAAGGCACCGAGGGGAGGACCCGGCGACCGTGTGTCCGCAGGTGCGCGGACGGACCAGTCGTCGAACGGCCTGACGGAGTACTGGTCGGATGGAGTACTCGTCGGGCAGGCGGCTTGTCGGACGGACTACCCGTCCGAGTGGTGCAGGCGGATGTCGAAGCCCGCCGTGGCGCCCTCGACCTGTAGCGCGCTCGCGACCGGCGGGTAGCCGCTGGCGATGATCGAGTACTCACCGGCGACCAGATCGGTGAAGGCGTAGGCGCCGTCCTCGCCGGTGGTGGCGGTGGCGATCACACGGCCTGCCGTGTCCAGCAGCGTGACCCGCGCGTCCGGCAGCGGCCGGCCGCCGATGTCCGCGCCCGCACGCACGGTGCCCCCAACCGAGGCGTCCGCCGGGCCGTTCGCCCCGCCGAGCACGATGTCGTGGTGCGGTGCCTCGTCGCCCACGGCGATCATGGACGCGTACGGTTGGTGCCCCTCGGCCGCCGCGATCACCAAGTAGCTGCCGGGCCCGGGGGCGTCCACCGCGTACAAGCCGTCGGCGTGCGCCACGCAGCGGCCCAGCTGCTGTCCGTCCGGCGAGATCAGCGTCACCGCGGCGCCTGCCACGGCCGCACCGCCCGGAGTGCGGACGGTGCCGCGCACACCCCAGCCGTCCGGCAGGTACAGCTCCCGATCGGAACCGGCTGCCGCGGCCACCCCCGCGGCCACGGGCCCGCGTGGATCCACGGTCACGGGCACGGTCTCACCACCGGCCGGGAAGCCCGGCCCGACCGGCTCGGGAAGGGGAGCCTTCCGGGTGTCGTGGGTGTCGTGGGAGTCGTGGGTGGCGCGCAGCCCCTCGCCCTCGACGTCGACGTTCGGTAGGGCTCGGCCGAGCCACCTGGGCAGCCACCAGGCGGCCTTGCCGAGCAGCGTCAGGACCGCGGGGACGATGGCCATCCGCACGATGAAGGCGTCGAAGAAGACGGCGATGGCGAGACCGAAGCCGATCATCTTGACCATCGACTCGCTGGAGCCGATGAAGCCCGAGAACACCGCGATCATGATGACGGCGGCGGCCGTGACCACCCGGGCCCCGTGCCGGAATCCGGTGACGATCGCCTCCCGGGGCTGCTCCCCGTGCACATACGCCTCTCGCATACGCGTCACCAGGAAGACCTCGTAGTCCATCGCCAGGCCGAAGACGACGCCCACCATGAAGATCGGCATCATCGACATCACGGGACCGGTCTGCTCGACGCCCATCAGATCGGCGAGCCAGCCCCACTGGAAGACCGCGACGACGGCGCCGAGCGCGGCGAGCACGGAGAGCAGGAAGCCGAGCGCGGCCTTGAGCGGCACCAGGATCGAACGGAACACGACGATCAGCAGCAGGAACGCCAGGCCGACGACCAGCCCGAGATACGGCAGCAGCGCGTCGTTGAGCCGCTGCGAGACATCGATGTTCATCGCGGTGGAGCCGGTGACCAGCACCTTCGCATCGGTGTCCGCCTCGATGCCGCCGCCCGCTGCACGGATGGCGTGCACGAGATCCTCGGTCTCGGCCGAGGACGGCTTGGAGTCCGGGACCACGGTGATCATCGCGGTGTCGCCGGCCTTGTTGAAGGTCGCGGGGGCCACCGCGGCCACGTCGTCGAGGCCCTTGACGGTGCGGGTGACGTCCTTGACAGCGGACTTCGGGGCGTTGCTGGACCCGGCGTCGACGACGACCATCAGCGGCCCGTTGAAGCCGGGCCCGAATCCCTCGGAGAGCAGGTCGTAGGCCTTGCGCTGGGTGGTGCTGGTCGGCTGCGAACCGTCGTCGGGCAGTCCGAGCTCGAGCGAGGTGGCCGGAACCGCGGCCGCGCCCAGGCCCACGACGCCGAGCAGCAGCACGGCGAGGGGACGGCGGACGACGAAGCGCGCCCAGCGGGTTCCCATGTTCGGCTTTTGCGACGCGTGCCCCGCCGGGCCCTCGGCGTCCTTGCGTCCACCGCCCAGCAGCCTGCTCTTCTGGCCGGCGGGCTGCACCTTCCTGCCCACGTATCCCAGCAGCGCGGGAATCAGGGTGAGCGCGATGAGGACCGCGACGACGACGGTGCCGGCGGCGGCAACGCCCATCTTGGTGAGCATCGGGATGTTGACCACGGCCAGGCCCACCAGCGCGATCACGACGGTGAGGCCGGCGAAGACCACCGCGGAACCCGCCGTGCCGACGGCCCGTCCCGCCGCCTCCTCGCGTTCCCGGCCCTCGGCGAGCTCGGCGCGGTAGCGGGAGACGATGAAGAGGGCGTAGTCGATGCCGACCGCGAGGCCGATCATCATCGCCAGGGTGGAGGTGGTGGAGCCCAGTTCGAGGGTGTTCGCGAGCGCCGTGATCGTGGATATGCCGATACCGACGCCGATCAGTGCGGTGAGCAGCGGCAGCCCTGCGGCGATCAGCGATCCGAAGGTGATCACCAGTACGACCGCGGCGACGCCTATGCCGATGACCTCGGTGGCGCCCGTCTCGGGAACCGCCTGGAGCGCGTCACCGCCGATCTCGACGGTCAGTCCCGACTCCCGCGCCTGCTGCGCGGTGTCCTTGAGCGCGTCTCGCGAGGAGTCCTCCAGCTCCATGCCGGAGACCTTGTACGACACCTGCGCGTAGGCGGTCGTGCGGTCCTTGCTGACGGCCTTGCCCTGGTAGGGATCGGCCACGGAGGCGACCTCGGAGCCGGTGCCGAGCTCCTTGACGGTCTCCTTGACGACGGCCTTGTTGCCGGCGGAGGTGATCTTGTCGCCGTCGGGCGCCTTGAAGACGACACGCGCGGTGGCTCCGTCGGCGCTGGCGCCGGGGAAACGATTCTCCAGGAGGTCGAAGGCCTTCTGGGCCTCGGTGCCCGGGATGGAGAAGGAGGTGGAGCCCGCCGCTGGCGCCTGTGCGGCGCCCACGCCCGCGAGGGTCAGCAGCGCGACCCAGATCAGGGTGACCAGGTGCCGCCGCCGGAAGGCGAACCGGCCGAGTCTGGAGAGGAATGTGGCCACGAGGAACTGCTCCTGGGTCAGGTCATGGAGTCTTGAAGGGCAGGGGTCATCGACCCGGCGACGATGGGGCCCTCCCGCGCCTCGAGGGCGGCGGGGGAGCCGGGGCGTGTGCAGCAGGGGGTGCGGGACCCCGGGTGTCAGGCGCGGAGCGCGGGGAGGACCACGGCGTCCATGTACGAGGTGAGAAAGGCCTGCGTCGGCGGCTGGTCGTCGATCAGCCCCCGGACGACGAGGGCGCCGACCAGCATGTGCGGGACGTACTCCACCGCGGGATTGTCCGGGCGGATCTCGCCCCGCGCCACGGCCCGCTGGAGCATGCGCTCGAAGCCGGTCATCTCCGGCTCGAACAGCAGCTCGCGAAGGGCACGCAGGAGATCGGCGTTCTCGTGCACCGCCATGGCCAGGCCGCGCATCAGCGAGGTGTCCTGCTCCATCCGGCAGTCGTCCTCACGTGTCGCCAACTCGTGGAGGTCGCCCCGCAGGGTGCCGGTGTCGATCTCGCCGATGTTCACCGGCTTCTGGTGCCTGAGTGCCTTGACGACCAGCTCCGCCTTGCTCCCCCACTGGCGGTAGAGGGTGGCCTTGCTGGATCGGGTGCGGGATGCCACGGCGTCCATCGTCAGGGCGTCGTAGCCGACCTCGCGGAGCAGGTCGAGCACGGCCGCGTAGAGCTCGGCCTCGCGCTCGGGCGTGATCCGGCTGCGGCGCACCGGCGTGGCTTCGGCCATGCTCATCCACTCCCACTTCGCATCCCACTCCGAACGAAACGGTTTCGTACAGTCAAGAGCCTAAGCCCCGCGCACTATCGAAACGAAACGGTTTCGTACGTGTCTCGCGTCACATCGAACGCGATCCCGCAAACGGGTCGTCACCGGGTGGTGGCGCGTAGGTCCCGGACGCCGGCACCGGGCGCACCATCGGATTCCGCAGGACCCACCGGCGCTCCGGGCCCGCGGAGCGCGCTGCCGGCATCCCATAGGCTCGGCGGATGGCGAAGTATTTCGATGTGCACCCCGAGAACCCCCAGCGGCGGACCCTCAGCACGGTGGTCGACCGATTGCACTCCGGCGATCTCGTCGTCTATCCGACGGACTCGTGCTTCGCGCTGGGCACCCGGCTCGGCAGCCGTGACGGGATCGACCGGATCCGGGCGATCCGCAACCTCGACGACCGTCACCACTTCACCCTGGTGTGCCAGAACTTCGCGCAACTGGGGCAGTTCGTGCACGTGGACAACGATGTGTTCCGCGCCATCAAGGCGGCGACGCCCGGCCGTTACACCTTCATCCTGACCGCGACGAAGGAGGTACCGCGCCGGCTGCTGCACCCGAAGAAGAAGACGGTCGGGGTCCGGATCCCCGACCATGTCGTGGCGCAGGCCCTGCTCGCCGAACTCGGTGAGCCGCTGCTCTCCAGCACGCTGCTGCTGCCCGGCGAGGACGAGCCGCTGACCCAGGGCTGGGAGATCAAGGAGCGGCTCGACCACGTGGTGGACGCCGTGCTCGACTCGGGTGACTGCGGTACCGAACCGACCACGGTCATCGACTTCTCCGGCGGCGAGGCGGAGATCGTACGTCGAGGGGCCGGCGACCCGGCCCGGTTCGAGTGACGAGGGCTGGCCGGGGCCGGTCAGGACCTGCCGAGCGCCGGGTCCGTGGTGCTGATCCGCCCCGTCTCCACGTGCCCCGCGAGCCGCCGTACGAAGCCGCCGCCGTCGGCCGACGTCACCGTCAGGTCGTACCAGCCGTCGGTGGTCGGCACCGTGTGGACGGTGCGTCTGCCGGCGGCCACCCGGAGACGGGCCGCCCGCACACCGCCGTGGCCTTGGTCGACGGTGAGTTCCACGGCCCGGCCGGCGTCGTTGGTGAGTACCAGCTCCACCTGCGTGCCCTGCGCCCTGTGTCGTACGTGCACCTCGGGGCCCGCCTCGGTGGCGACCCCGGTGAACTGCCGCCAGAAGCCGTTCGGCCCGTGTACCGAAACGTCGTACGTGCCGTCCCGAGGGTCCGCCGCGAAGGTGCCGGAGAGCTGTCCACCGGCCGCAACGGTGTACGTGCGCGGTGCGTCGGGCTCCGCCGCCGATGTGACGTGGAAGGCCGCACCGGCGGCACCGCGGCTCGCGAAGTCCACCCGTAGCGCACCGGGCCCGGACACGGTGGCGTCGGCGGCCAGATCGTAGGGGAGCGGCAGGGCGGGGCGGGTGCCGGATTCCTGGCGTGGCAGTGCGGGGTCAGCGGGCGGGGTGGGCACGTAGTCGTCGTGCCGGTCGTGGTCCGCAGGCCGGTAGCCGCTGGTGTCCGGCAGTGCGGGCACCGCGGTGTCGCTGCCCGCGAAGTCGAACGCCGACGTCAGGTCGCCGCACACCGCCCGCCGCCAGGGCGAGATGTTCGGCTCGGCCACCCCGAAGCGCTGCTCGATGAAGCGGATGACCGAGGTGTGGTCGAAGACCTGCGAGCAGACCCGGCCGCCGGTGCTCCACGGCGACACCACCAGCATCGGTACCCGCGGCCCGAGGCCGTAGGGCAGCGGCGCCTCCGTGCCGTACAGCTCCCCGGTGACGTCCACGCCGGAGGCGCCCTGCGCGGACGACGACGGCGGGTGGGGCGGCACGACGTGGTCGAAGAAACCGTCGTTCTCGTCGTAGGTGATCAGCAGCGCCGTCCGGGACCACACGTCGGGGTCGGCGGTGAGCGCGTCGAGGACCTGGGCGATGTACCAGGCACCGTAGTTCGCGGGCCAGTTGGGGTGCTCGCTGAAGGCTTCGGGCGCCGCGATCCAGGAGACCTGCGGCAGCCTTCCGGCCTGTACGTCCGCCTTCAGCACGTCGAAGAGGCCGTCGCCGTTCTTCGCGTCGGTGCCGGTGCGGGCCCTGTCGTAGAGCGGGGTGCCGGGGGCCGCGGTGCGGTACTGGTCGAAGTAGAGCAGGGAGTTGTCTCCGTAGTTGCCCCGGTAGGCGTCGTCGATCCAGCCCCAGCTGCCGGCGGCGTCGAGGCCGTCGCCCACGTCCTGGTAGATCTTCCAGGAGACGCCGGCCTGTTCGAGGCGTTCGGGGTACGTGGTCCAGGAGTAGCCGGCTTCGTCGTTGCCGAGCACCGGGCCGCCGCCCTTGCCGTCGTTGCCGGTGTAGCCGGTCCACAGGTAGTAGCGGTTCGGGTCGGTGGAACCCATGAGCGAGCAGTGGTAGGCGTCGCAGACGGTGAACGCGTCGGCCAGCGCGTGGTGGAACGGTATGTCGTCGCGCGTCAGGTACGCCATCGTGGTGGCGGTCTTCGCGGGCACCCACCGGTCGTAGCAGCCCTGGTTCCAGGCCGCGTGCGTATCGCTCCAGCCGTGCGCCAGATCCTGGATGAACTTCAGGCCGAGGTCGTCGGCCGCGGGGCGGAACGGCAGGACGTCCTTGGCGCCGTCCGGCTGGTACCACACCGGCTTGCCGCCGGGCAGCGTCACGGGGTGCGGGTCGCCGAACCCGCGTACTCCGCGCAGCGTGCCGAAGTAGTGGTCGAAGGAGCGGTTCTCCTGCGTCAGCACGACGATGTGCTCCACGTCCTGCAACGACCCGGCGCGGCGGTGGGCCGGGATGCCCGCGGCGCGGGCGATGCTGGTCGTGAGGGCGGACGCACTGGTGGTGGCGCCGGCAAGCTGGAGGAAGCGTCTGCGGTTCAGTGGAGTCATGGGATCCGTTTCTCCGGGCGCGAGGGGGCGCGGCTGGGGGTACCTCCCACGCCCTTCAGGCAGTGGGGGAGTGCGTGCGTGCCCATCCCGTCACGCCACCGGAAACGTGCCATGACTCCGAGGCTAACCGCCCGGAAAACAAATACACCGGAAGGATTCGATCTGGTCAGCCGTCCCCGGTGGATGACGTTCGGGTCGCGGAGGATCGCCGCAGGTCGGAGTCTGTGCGGCCGGGGAGCGCGGCACGGGGTCCCGATCCGCGTACCGGCGTGCAAGAGAGCGCGCCGGAGAGTTCCCTCGCAGGGTGGGAACAGCCGTACGGGCGGGATTGTTGCACCGGACCGCCGCCATGCGAGTGCAGCACAGGAAGGCCCGAAGGCGGACTCGGACCGAGGCCTTTTCACACAGGAGGACTGTTTCATGAACGACTGGCCCTTGACGCTCATGGCGGTGCACGCCCATCCCGACGATGAGGCCACCGGAACCGGAGGCGTCCTCGCGCGCTACGCGGCGGAGGGCATCCGCACGGTCCTCGTGACGTGTACCGACGGCGGTTGCGGTGACGGGCCGGGAGGCGTCAAGCCGGGCGATCCCGGGCACGATCCGGCGGCCGTCGCCTTGATGCGGCGTCAGGAACTCCAGGCGAGCTGTGACGTCCTGAAGATCAGCCATCTGGAGACGCTGGACTACGCCGACTCCGGGATGATGGGCTGGCCGACCAACGACGCCCCCGAATCCTTCTGGCAGACCCCCGTGCAGGAGGGTGCTGCCCGGCTCGCCGAACTCCTGCGGCGCTACCGACCCGATGTGGTCGTGACCTACGACGAGAACGGCTTCTACGGCCACCCCGACCACATCCAGGCCAACCGCATCACCATGGCGGCGCTGGCGATGACCGAGGAGCTGACACCGAAGGTGTACTGGACGACGGCGCCCCGCTCGATGATGCAGCGGTTCGGGGAGACCATGCGCGAGTTCGGTGCGGACGGGCCGGAGCCGGATCCCGCCGAGGCCGCCGCGGTGGCCGAGATCGGACTCCCCGACGAGGAGATCACCACCTGGGTGGACACCAGCGCGTTCGGCGGCCAGAAGTTCGATGCGCTCGCCGCGCACGCAAGCCAGGGCGAGAACATCTTCTTCCTCAAGATGGGCCAGCAGAGGTTCACCGAGTTGATGGGCGTCGAGACCTTCGTTCGGGTCCAGGACACCACCGGAGCGGCCGTGCCCGAGAACGACCTCTTCGCCGGGCTGCGCTGATCCGCCGGAGAGGCGGGGATCAGCGTCCGGTGAAGCGCGCTGGGCGTCGTTCCAGGAAGGCGGCCACGCCCTCGACGGCGTCGCCCGTGGCGCGGGCGCGGGCGCTGGCCTGCGCGGTGGTCTTCCAGCCGGTGGTGTTGGCCTCGGCGTAGGCGGCCTCGACCGCGGCCAGGGACTCCTCGACGGCGACGGGTGCGTGTGCGGCGACCTCCTCGGCGAGTTCGACGGCCGCGGCCAGGGCGCTGCCGGGTTCGGTGAGCTGGTTGACCAGGCCGAGCTGGTGGGCCCGTACGGCGGACAGCGGGCGGCCGGTGAGGAGGAGCTCGCGGGCGATGTTCAGCGGCAGGGCGCGCGGCCCGCGGAACAGGCCCCCGCACTCGGCCACGAGGCCGAGCCCGACTTCGGGGAAGGCGAACCTCGCCGTGGTGGAGGCCACGATCATCGTCGCGCTGAGGGCGATCTCGAAGCCACCGCCCGCGGCCACGCCTTCGACCGCGGCGATCAGCGGCTTGCGCAGTTCACGGCCGGCAACGCCGTAGGGGCCGCCGCGCTCGGTCGGGGCGCCGGCCCAGGACTTGACGTCGGTGCCGGCGGAGAAGAAGTGCGGTCCGCCGGTGAGTACGGCAGCGCGCAGCGCGGCGTCATCCTCGAACTCGTTGAGCGCGCGGTCCAGGGCCTGGGTGGTCGGGCCGTCGAAGGCGTTGCGCTTGTCCGGGCGGTCGATGGTGACGACGGCGATCGGGCCGCGGCGTTCCAGGCGGACGGTCATGGGGAAAGCCTCTCTGCCGATCGGCCGGCGCGTTCGGCCGGGTGGCCGAGCGCCGGCCTGTCCGGGCGACGGTCTGGGTGAAGAGCACGCTGCCATGAGTGGGGCGCGGGCGCCCGGTGTCCGGAGATAGGGGACGTATAGACGGCGCGGTGATCCTGCTGGTGTGAATCAGTCCTGGATCAGTCCCGCGGTGGCGATCCATCGACGGGCGCGTACATCCGGTGGGGATCCCGCCCTCCACTACGAGGACGGGACGCTCACCTTCGCGGAGATCAGCCATCGCGTTCGGCAGCTGGCCACGATCCTCGCCGCGGGTGGCCTCCGGCGCGGAGACCGGGTTGCGTACCTCGGCCTGAACAGCCCGCTCTTCCTGGAAACGCTGCTGGCCGCGGCCCACCTCGGGGCCGTGTTCGTGCCGCTGAACTTCCGTCTCGCGGCCGACGAGGTGGCCTATCTGCTGGCCGACGCCGGCTGTCACAGCCTGGTCGTCGAGCCGGGCCACCGCGAGCTGGTCGAAGGCATCGTGCGGTCGGATCCGGGCTCGATTCCGGTGCGGCGGTGCTACCTGGACGGCAAGGCCCCGGGGTCGTCGCGCGAGATGTGGCGGAGCCTCACCGGGGACACCGCGGACGGCACCGCTCCCGAGGCGGTGGAGCCGGACGACGCTGACATCGCGATGCTGATGTACACCTCCGGAACCACCGGCCGGCCCAAGGGGGTGATCCTCACCTACGGGAACCTCTGGTGGAACCAGGCGAACGTGCACGCCGCGGTCGACATCCGGCCCAGGGAGGCCACCCTGGCGGTCGCTCCGCTGTTCCACATCGGCGGTCTCAACGCCTTCACCCTCGGCGTGCTCGTCCGGGGTGGTGCCGTCGTCCTGCACCGCCGGTTCGACCCGCAGACCTGCCTGCGGGACGTGGCGCGCCACCGCGTCGCGAGCATGTTCATGGTGCCCATCATGTACGCGGCGCTGCTGCGCTGCGAGGAGTTCGCGACCACCGACCTGTCCTCGCTGCGCGCGGCGGTCGTCGCGGGCGCCCCCGTGCCGCCTGCGCTGGTCACCGAGTACGCCGGGCGGGGCGTCGCCCTTCAGCAGGCCTGGGGGCTGACCGAGACGGCGCCCTTCGCCACGCACCTGCCGCCGGAGCTGGTCCGTACCCATCCGGCCTCGGCCGGGTTCGCCATGCCCTACTCCGAAGTCCGGGTGGTGCACCCGGAGACCGGCAGCCCCCTCACCCTGCCGGATGCGCAGGGCGAACTGTGCGTGCGCGGCCCGAACGTCACCCCTGGGTACTGGAACGACCCCGAGGCCACCCGCGCGGCCTTCGACGCCGACGGCTGGTTCCACACCGGCGACCTCGGCCACCTCGACGAGCGCGGGCTCTGCTTCGTCGTCGACCGCATCAAGGACCTGATCATCAGCGGTGGCGAGAACATCTCGCCCGCGGAGATCGAGCGCGTCCTGGCCGAGCTGCCCCACGTGCGCGACGTGGCCGTGGTCGGCCTGCCGCACTCGGAGTGGGGGGAGACACCGGTCGCGGTGCTGTGCCCGGGCGAAGGCACGGCGCCCACGCTCGACGAGGTCAGGGACTTCGCCGCCAAGGCTCTGGCGCGCTTCAAGTGGCCGAGCCGACTCCTGTGCCTGGAGGCGCTGCCCCGCAACGCTGCCGGAAAGATCGACCGAGCCGCCGTGCGTGCATTGGCGGCAGCAGCTTTCGGTCCTGCGGCTCGGTGTGAACCGTTCACAGCAGAAAGTAGGACCCAATGACAAGTTTGTTCATCGACGGTCACACCTTGACTCTCGCGGACATCGTCAGGGTGGCCAACCACCCCGGCCGGCTCGGCCTGGGGCTCGCCGAGGAGGCGGCCCGCCGGATGCGCCTGTCGGAGGAGCTGAAGACCAAGCTCATCGAGACGCGTATCCCCATCTACGGGGTCACCTCCGGCTTCGGCGACAGCAACACGCGTCAGATCGGTCCGGCCAAGGTCGAGGCGTTGCAACGCAACCTCATCCGCTTCCTGGGGTGCGGTATCGGCGAGTACGCCAAGCCCGCCGTCATCCGGGCCACGATGCTGGTACGGGCGAACTGCCTGGCCCGCGGGCACTCCGGCGTGCGCCCCGAGATCGTCGTGAACCTGCTCGCCTGCCTGGAGAACGACATCCTGCCGCTGATACCCGAACAGGGTTCCGTGGGGGCCAGCGGCGACCTGGTTCCGCTCAGCTACCTCGCGACCCTGCTCACGGGTGAGGGCACCGTGCTGCACCGGGGCGAGGAGCGCTCCGCGGCGGACGCACTGGCCGAGGCGGGCATCGAGCCGCTCGTGCTCAGCGCGAAGGAGGGCCTCGGACTGGTCAACGGCACGTCGTTCATGTCCGGTTACGCCGTCCTCGCGTTGCACGACGCCGCCGAGGTGGCCTACGCCGCCGACGTGTGTACGGCCATGGCCTCGGCGGTCCTCATGGGCAACCCCGGCCACTTCGCGAACTTCCTGTTCGAACAGAAGCCGCACGACGGCGTGATCACCAGCGCCCAGCTGATCCGACAGCTGCTCGGCGGCGCCGACACCCGGGGACCGCAGGCCGCCGCCCTGTCCCAGGACGGCTTCCGCGAGCTGGACGACCCGATCCAGGACCGCTACTCGATCCGCTGCGCACCGCATGTGGTCGGCGTACTGCGCGACACCATCGAGTGGGCGGAGCGGTGGCTCACCGTGGAGGTCAACTCCTCCAACGACAACCCCCTGTTCGACGTCGCGGAGAGCGCGGTGCGCAACGGCGGCAACTTCTACGGGGGCCACGTCGGCCAGGCCATGGACGCGCTCAAGACCGCCGTGGCGAGCGTCGCCGACCTGCTGGACCGCCAGCTCGAACTGGTGGTGGACGAGAAGTTCAACAACGGTCTGACGCCGAACCTCATTCCGGTGTTCGCCGCCGACGACCGGGAGGCGGGGCTGCACCACGGCTTCAAGGGCATGCAGATCGCGGCATCGTCGCTGGTCGCCGAGGCGCTCAAGGACACCATGCCGGCCACGTCCTTCTCGCGCTCCACCGAGGCGCACAACCAGGACAAGGTGAGCATGGGAACCATAGCGGCGCGTGACGCCCGCACCGTGATCGAGCTCACCCAACAGGTCGTCGCCATCCATCTCCTCGCGCTCGCGCAGGCGGCCGACCTGCGGGGTGAGAAGGTCGTGAACCCGGGTGTACGCGCGGCGCGTGGGGCGGTGCGCGAGGTCGCCCCGTTCCTCGACCGCGACCGGCCGATGCGGCAGGACGTGGCAAGGGTGGTGGACCTGGTGGCCTCCGGCACCTTGCGGAAGGCCCTGGCCTGAGGCATCGCGCCGACCGCGCCCCGCGGACCTGGACGGACTCCGGCGGTCTCGTCCAGGTCCGCGGGGCGCGGTCGGTGGGCCGGATGTGCGTGCTCCGCCAGCTGACGGAGCACCACCAGGTGCAAGGGCGCGCCAGGTATCCGCACGCGGCAGTCGCGGCCTTGTTCCGGAAATGCCCGCGGGCACGTACGGATTTTTATAAGCGGGTGTTCACATTCCAGATCGCATTCGCGAAGCGGATCGGCTTCGAATCTCCACGGCGCCGGAGAATAAGGCTTGAAATCGGCTCGCAAGCCCAGCCGCAGCTTCGTGAACGCCCGGGAAATCCACCCCGGGCGTCCTTGCTTACTCCGGGAAACCTCCCGCGCTCACGTCCGGCACCGAGGACGGCGCGGATGAACTCGAGCGCCCTGACTTCCCAATTCCAGTTCTGACGGGTCGAGTGGTATTCGGCCCGGTGTCCACCTGAAGCGGGTGGCCGGGTCCGTCACCATTGTCGACGGTCCGGATGTCAGGGATGTCTGAGGCGCCGTCCCCTGCGCGCGCCGGCGCGGCGCGGCGCGGCCGGTTCTCTCGTTCGGCCCTGCCCTCCCGGTTTCTCCGTGGTCGCGGAGACGGCCCGTCGGGACGCCTCGGTGCCGCTTCTTTCAGCCACTCGTAGGGAGAATCGGGCGCGCGTGACGCCCTCGGTCGGCGGCGGCTGCCGGCATCTCGTCCACCCTGCGCAGCCGGCGTCGTGCCACCTGTGGCCACATTCGGGGCGACCGGGAAAGGGCCAGCAGGACTCGGCGGTACTTACAAAATCCACGCATCTTGTCGACCAGATACTTGCCAAATAATATTCTCAACGCGTCGCGCTGCCGCATCGGTGACGCCGGCCAAAGAAGAGGACAGCATAAGAAATGGGTGACGATGGAGTCGAGAACTTCGGTAGAGGTCTATACCACTGCTGATTCGGAACCCTCACGTCGCACAGCGTTATGGCGTGAGCACATGATGAAGTTATGCGGCCCGCTCGATATCGCCGTGGAATCCGAGTTCAACCAGGGCACCCTCGTGATCGGCCGGTTGGGTGAGATGCAGGTGTCACTGATCACCGCCGACGCACACGCCGTCCGAAAGACACAACAGGATCTCGGCCAGAGCCACGTCTTCATCATGGCACCGTTCTGCGGCAGCGTGCGGATCGGTCAGGACGACCATGACGTGACCGTGGGCCGCGGGGCGGTGGCGTCCGTTGACAGTTCCCGCCCCTACACGGTGCACAGTCAGGGCCCCATGAAGCTGGCCGTGGTCCGCTTTCCGCACCGTGTGATGGACCTGACCACCCAGGACACCGGCCCGCTGACGGCGGCACCCTGGTCCGCAACGCGTGGGGTGAGCGCGGTCGCCAGCGCCGTGATCACCGAGCTTGCCAGCCAACTCACCGAGCTCTCGATGGCCGAACTCGTCACCCTGGGCGCCACCCTGGACGGTGTGATCCGCTCGTTGCTCGCCGAGCGCTTGGGCCCGCCGGGCGGTTCCCATTCGAGCGCGCGAGGGGAGTTGCTGCGCCAGATCAAGAACTATGCGCGAGAGCACCTCGCCAACCCCGACGTCTCGCCGCGGACGCTGGCAGCCGAACACAACATCTCGCTGCGTTACCTGCAACAACTCTTTGCCGAGCAGGGGGAGACACCGGCCCGCTGGCTGCGCAACGAACGTCTGGAACGATGCCGGGCCGCACTGAGCAATCCGCGCCTGGACCATCTGACCGTGGCCGCGATCGGTGCGAACTGGGGATTGGGCGACGGCTCACAGATGGGCCGGCTGTTCCGCCAGGCCTACGGTGTCGTGCCGAGCGAACTGCGCCGGCGCGGCGGGCGTTCGCTGCGGCCTGACCGGACGTCGTCACGATGTGCCTGACTTCCCGGATCACGCAGGCTGGCCACGGGGCTCCTCCCTCCTCCCGCTACGCGTGTTGTGCGGGCGGCCGGGCTTCGCCCATGTCGAGCCGGCCGTCAGTCGTCCGGCTCCGTGACCTCGAGCAGGGCGCTGCTCCAGGCGAATCCGGCGCCGATCCCCAGCATGAGTACCCGCTGCCCGGGCTTGAGTTCGCCGCTCTCGCGCAGATGGTCGAGGGCGGCGAACTGGTCACCCGGACCCAGGTGGCCGGTCTGGCGGGCGAAGTCCCAGGTCGTACGGTCGATGTCGCGCAGCCCCAGAGGAAGGAGACACTGGAGAGTGGTCATGGTGCGGCCGAAGTGCGGCACGATCATGTGCTCGATCTCGTCCAGGGTGACCCCGGTCTCGGCGAGGACCTGGCGGACGACCTGGCGCGGTCCCGCCGAGAGCCGTTGGGTGAGTTCCTCCCTGACCATTCCTCCCTGCTGGAATTCGCGCGCTCGCTCACGCAGGTCGATCGGGAACTTCTTGTCCGGGTCGAAGGGGCCTATCGGCGCGTGGCCACGGTGCATCGCCTCCAGCGAGGGGTCGCTCGTGGTCGCGGTGCTCCGCAGCCGCACGAAGCCGGTGTGCGGGGAGAGCACTGCGGCGGCGCAGCCGTCCCCGAACAGGAAGCGCTCGGCCCGCCACCGGTCGAAGTACGGCATCGGGAAGATGTCGCCCGCCGTGATGACGGCGGCCTTCGCGCCCTGCCTGGTCAGGAACGAGGCGGCGAGTTCGAGGGCCGCCATCCCCCCGTTGGAGCCGCCGCGGACCTCGGCCGCGAAGCCACCGGTCATACCGAGTTCGCGCTGGACGTACGCGGCGGCGTTCCAACCGTCGACACCGGCGCCGAAGGTGCCGGCACACAGCAACAGGTCGATGTCCGCGGGGTCCATGCCGGCGCGGGACAACGCCAGCTCTGCGGCGCGCGACCAGAGCACGGCCACGTTCTCCCCCGGATCGGCCACCGCCACGGACAGGAAGTCCTGGCGCTCGGCGTCTTCCGGGTCGTACGCCCCCGCGCTCACCGCCTCCTGAACGTCGACGGCCTTGCCCAGGCAGGACGCCACCGCCGTGATGTAGAGATCATCCCAGATCATCCCGTCCCCCAGTCTCTCAGCCCGTGCCCGACAACGGTTCCAGCCGCCGAGTGAACAGTGCGACGAGCTCGTCCCCCGCCTCCTCGAAGTAGTGGTGACCGCCGGGGAGCGTCCGGATCTCGAAGTCGCCCGTCGTGCGTTCGGCCCAGACCTCGGCGTCCGCGGCCGTGCTGCTCTGGTCGGACTCCCCGACGAGCACCGTGACGGGGCACTCGAGCGGCGCGCCCGCGGCGATCCGGTGCGCATCGAGGATCTGGAGGTCATGCCGGATCGTCGGCAGCGCCAGGCGCCTGATCTCGGGGTGGTCGAGCAGCGCGGCGCCGGAGCCGCCGAGCTGCTGGACACTGGCCACCAGCCGTTCCTCGGTGGAGAAGTCCAGCGGAGCACGGCCGGTGACCGGCGCCGAGAGGAACAGGTGCACCGGCTTCACCCGTCGCGCGACCTCGAAGGCGACCGTGGCCCCCATGCTGTGCCCGAAAAGCGCCAGCGGCCGGTCGACGGGCAGCGCCGCCGCCACCTCGTCCACCAGGCTCGGAAGGTCGGGGACGAGGGGCTCGCTCAGCCGGTCCTGTCGCCCCGGGTACTGCACGCAGAGCAACTCGATCCGGGACGGCAACGTCTCGCCCCAGCCGCGGAACGCGGTCGCCACCCCGCCCGCGTGCGGCAGGCAGGCAAGTCGCACTGCCGCCTGCGGGCGCGGGTGGTACCTACGCAGATAGTCGTTGTCCACCACTGTCTTCCGTCACTGTCGTCCGTTGATGTCCTCGGCGGGGTTGCGCCGCATCACGAACCGGGCTGGAACCACCGTTCCCACCATGCCCAGCGCGATGGCGCCGACCAGCACGAGGAGGTAGGAGCCGGGGACTATGCCCGGTGAGGCGGAGCCGACCATGCCGACACTGAAGCCGCTCAGGGTCAACCAGGCCGCACCTGTGCCGAGCACCGTGGCGACCACGAGCATCAGCGCCACCTCCCAGCGCAGCGTGCGCAGCACCTGCCGCCGGGTGCTCCCCACCAGGCGCATCAGCGCGATCTCGCGGGATCGGCCACCGGTCGCCATGGCCAGGGTGTTGATGATGGCGATCGCGGTGAACGCGATGATCAGCCCCATGAACATCATGTTGGCGTCGTTGTTGGTCTTCTCCTGGTCCGCCTGGAGCTGGTCGAAGGCGGAACCGCTTGCCACGGCGAGCCCGGGGAAACGCTTGAGCCGGGTGCCCAGCCGGTCCGCCGTCGAGGTGTCCTTGACCAGCAAAGCGCTGGCCAACGGATTGTCCACGTGGCCGTCGACGTCGTCGAAGTCGAACAGTATGTCGCCGAACCCGAGGCTCCGACCGTAGGTCGCGACCAGTCGGAAGCTGGCCTTGGTGCCGTCCCCGAGCGTGAGCTGAACGCGGTCGCCGATGTCTCGTCCGTCCGCGGCGCCCTCGCTCATCGCGATCGTGCCGTGACCGAAGTGGGCGAGCGAACCGGACTTCACATCGGGATCCAGGGTCTTCTGCAACCCGGCGGAGCTGACGCCGAGACTCTGGCGCTTGTCCTGGCCGACCCAGACCCTGGTCTGGAGGAGTTGGGTGACGGTGCTGACGCCCGGTGCCGCGCTGAGCTCCCGGGCTGCCGCGGCCGGCACCCCGGGCCCGTCGGCGGTCACCACGTGGTCGGCCTTGATCCCGGCATCGCTCTGGGCCTGCGCGGCCTGGCTGATCGTGCTGGGCACGAACAGGATCGTCGTGGTCATTCCGATCAGCAGCGCCAGGGGCGTGACCACCGAGGAGAACCGGCGGCTGTTCGCGTGCGAGTTGCGGGAGGCGAGGAAGCCGCCGACCGGGAAGGCCCGCAGCGGCCCGCGGAGCAACGCCACCGCGGCACGGGAGAGGTAGGGGCCGAGCAGCGAGACCGCGATCATCCACAGCAGGATGCTGAGGTAGGTGACCGGCATCGAGGCCGCCTCGGTGTGCAGCGCCGCGAGCACCACCGTGATGATCACGGCGACGCCGGTGAAGACCAGCCCGGCCAGCACCCGGCCGGCACCCACGCTCCGGCGTTCGACGGCGGACTCGGCCAGCGCCCCCATCGGGGAGATGCGCGCGATCCGGCGGCCGGTCACCCGGGCCGCCACCCAGGCGGCGAGCACGGTCGCGAAGGCGCCCCCGAGAACGGGCAGGGGCCCGCGGGTCATCTTCAGCGCGTCCGGCAGGGCACCGAGCGAGACGAACTCATGGTGGATGAAGGACGAGAGCGGCAGGCCGACCAGCGCGCCGGGGATCGCGGCGACCACACCCAGCAGCAGCGCCTCGCGGCCGATCATGCGACGGATCTGCCGGGGCTTCGCGCCGATGGCACGGAGCATGGCCAGCTCTCGGTAGCGCTGCTGGATGGAGAGGGCGAAGGTGCCGACCACCACCAGGACCGCGACGATCAGCGCGGTGCCGCCGATGGCCCCGCTCATGCTGATCAGCTTGGTTCGGGCGGCGGACGCGTCGGGATACTCGATCTTGCCGCGGTCGTCATCCGCGAAGACCTGTGCGGTGGTGCCTGAGAGGGCGGCCTCGACCTTCGCGGGGCTCACCCCTGACACGCCGTAGGCCGCGACCTTGCCGGCGTGTCCGGCGAGCGTCCGGGCCTCCTTCGCATCGAAGAACAGGGCGGACTCATGGTTCACCGCGCTCTTCGGCTGCACGACGCCGGCCACGCGAAAGGTCTGCGGCGAGCCGGTGGACTGGATGACCGTGCGGTCACCGGCCTTGAGCCCGCTCGCGGCGGCGAGATCGGTGTCGATCACCACGTCGTCGTCCCGGCGCGGCTCGGTGCCGGACACCAGCGTGTACGGGGTCAGCGCGGCCGAAGCCCAGCCGTGTCCCTTGGAGGGCTTGCCCTCCGGGCCCGGCAGCACCGAGCCGCTGGGGGAGACGAGGTTCGCGGTGAAGGTCAGGTCCTCGACCACCTTCGCGCCGGGCAGTGCCGAGAGCCGGTCACCGACCGACGTCGGCAGCCAGGCGTGCGCGCTCAGCGGGTCGGACTTGGTCTTCTTCTTCGTCTTGCCCTTCTTGTGCTTGACCTTGGTCCACGAGATCTCCTGCTTCGCGCCGACCATGACGGACGTGCCCGCGTACCGCTCGACAGGGACCTTGCCGTGGATGCCGCTCTCCAGCAGCACCCCGCACGCGCAGACGATGGCGGCGGCGCAGAAGAGGGCGAGCAGGCTGCCGACGGCCGAGCCTTTGCGCTTGCGGAGCGTGGCGAGCGCGAGTCGGAACATCAGGCCCACGCTCCCAGGTGCGTCATCCGGTCGGCGATCTGGTCGGCGGTGAAGCCCGTACCGGTGTCCACGATGCTTCCGTCGGCGAGGAAGAGCACGGCGTCGGCGTACGAGGCGGCCACCGGGTCGTGCGTGACCATGACGATCGTCTGCCCGGCGGTGTCCACGGTGTGCCGCAGCAGTTTCAGGATCTCCCGGGCGGTGACGGTGTCGAGGGCGCCGGTGGGCTCGTCGGCGAAGATCACGTCCGGCTGGGTGATCAGCGCGCGTGCGATGGCCACGCGCTGCTGCTGTCCGCCGGACAGCTGTGAGGGCAGGTGCTTGGCCCGGTCGGTGAGCCCGACCCTGGCCAGCGTGTCGGCCAGGTGGGCCCGGTTGGTGCGGCGCCCGGCCAGCCGCAGCGGCAGGGTGACGTTCTGCTGCACGGTCAACGCGGCCAGCAGGTTGAAGGACTGGAACACGAAGCCGATCCGGTCCCGGCGCAGCTCGGTGAGCTGGCTCTCGGACAGGGTGGATAAGTCGGACGACATCGAGCCGAGGAAGATCCGGCCCGAGGTGGGCCGGTCGAGACCGGCTGCGCAGTGCAGGAAGGTGCTCTTGCCGGAGCCCGAAGGACCCATGATCGCGGTGAACGTGCCTCGTGGCATCGCGACCGAGACGTCGTTCAGCGCGGTGACCAGACCATTGCCTTTGCCATAGGCCTTCGTCACCGACTCCAACCGGACGGCCACCTCTGTGGAGACCGGGTTTCTGCGCACCATGTACCCTTCCGAGTTACTTAGGCGAGTGGCTCGGTCTCCGCAGCGCTTACCGCACCGCGGATTGCCGGGCTCAGGATCGCGCTCACTGTGATCAACGTTAGACCGGCACCTATGGTAATGATGGTTTGACGGGGGGTCATCATTTCGAGGAGCGGACCTTCCACCGCCCACCCGAGCGCCATCGCGCCGTAGCTGACCAAGTTCGCGACACTGGAGACCCGCCCCTGCATCTCCGGCGGGGTGATGCGCATCACGTACACGATCGCGGGTACGTTGAACGCGCCTCCGACATACCCACTCGCGGCGAACAGCATGCCGATCACCACGACGTTGTGCACCGGCGCGACGAGGAGCGTCACGATCGCCCACACCGCCGTGGCGACGATCAGGATGCGTCGCAGGCCCCAGATCCGCATCCACAGGCCGGCGGTGAGCGCACCGACCAGACCGCCCGCCGAGGCGCTGGCGACGACCACGCCGACCAGGCCGTTCGCCCACCCCTCGGCGCGGAAGAGCGGCAGCATCGCGAAGACCAGCATCTGGTTGATCATGTTGGTGCCGGCCAGGATGAGCAGGACGGCGCGCAGGAAGCGCTGCCGCCACAGCCAGCGGATTCCGTCCCCGATGTCGGCGAGGACCGGTGCCTGTGACACCTTGCGCGCGGCGTCGAAGCTCGCGCGGATACCGAGCAACGAGGCGAGCGCCACGATCCGGGTGCCGACGGCGAGCAGCAGCGGGACCGCGTTGCCGACCGCGAACAGTGCCGTGCCCGCCGGCTGGCCGAGCATCGAGGCGGCGCGCGTGCGGGCCTCGTTTCCGCTGTAGGCCGCGGGGAGCTGCTCGGGGGGTACCAACTGGGGCACGGCGGAGCGCTCGGCCAGCTGGTACACCACCTGCAAGCTGCCCTCGACGAACGCGACCGCGAAGAGCTGCGGCAGCCACAGGTGGCCCCCGAGGAGCGGAACGACCAGGCTGCCGACGGCCAGCACGATGCCGAGCTCGCTGGCGATCATCAGTTTGCGCCGGTCCCGGCGGTCCACGAAGGCCCCGGCGGGCAGCTGCACCACGAGCTGCGGCAGCAGGGCGGTGAAACCCAGCAGCCCGGCCGTCACGGTGGAGCCGCCGCCCCAGAGCAGGAGCATGGGGTACACAAGCGCGGTGACGCGTGAGCCCAGGTACGAGAAACCGGCGCCCACCCACAGCAGCCCGAAGTCCCGGTTGCGTCGGAGGGGTTTGACGGTGATCCGCTCGTCGGCCGTGGTCACCCGAGGCACCACCGCAGCACCGCCATGGCGCTGTGCATCTTGTGCTCCGCCTGCCGGAAGGCGAGGCTCGCCGGGCCGTCGAGCACCTCCGCGCTGACCTCCTCGCCGCGGTGGGCGGGAAGATCGTGCAGGAACACGGCCTTCGGGCTCCCCTCCCACAGTGCCGAGGACACCTGGAACGGCGCGAAGACCGTCCGCCAGTTCGGATCCGGCTTGCTGGTGCCCGTCGTCTGCCACCGGGTGGTGTAGATGGCGTCGAAGTCCTTCGGAAGATCGGCCATGTCGTGCCGCTCGATCACGGTCGCGCCGCTGCGGGTGGCGTTGGCGTTCGCCTGCCGGCTGTACTCGGCCGGCAGCCCGTACCCCGGCGGCGTGCGGAACTGCAGGTGCACGCCGCGGTACCGGCTCAGCGCCAGGGCCAGCGCCGCGGCGGTGCTGTTGCCCTCCCCGACGTAGAGCACGCTGAGGTCCTCGAGCTGGCCGAAGCGCTCGTGGAGCGTCGTCAGGTCGGCGAGTGCCTGCGTCGGGTGCTCGCCGGCGCTCATCGCGTTGATCACCGGCATCCTGCCCTGGGCGGCGAAGTCGAGCAGCTCCTCGGTGCTTCCCGTGGTGCGGGCCACGAGGGCGTCGATCATTCCGGAGAGCACCCGTCCGGTGTCCCGGGTGCTCTCGCCCGTCACGAGCTGCATGTCCTCGGGGCCGAAAGCGATCACCTGGGCGCCGAGCCGGAGTGCGCCGGCGGTGAAGGCGGTCCGGGTACGGGTCGAGGTCGCCCGGAAATACGTCCCCACGATCCGTCCGTGCAGGGAGGGTTCGCCAGCCCCGGCCGCGTGGTGGAGTGCGTCGGACACCAGCGCGTGCAGGTTGTCGTCAGGAAGGTCCGACAAGGAGATCAGGTTCTTCATGGGGCCTTCATACCGAGGCGGCATCTATTGGCTCCATACTCCGCCCAGCGCAAGGAGATCCCGCAGTTCGTCGCCGTCGGACAGGGACTGGGAGGCCACCGTGGAGTCCACGTCCTCGACCGCGGCGCGTGCGAACCGCTGGTAGTGGCCGGCGAAACGTTCGATGGTGCCCGCGTCGAAGAGGTCCGTGTCGTAGGTGCAGACCATGTCGATCCCCGCTTCGCTCTGCTCGAGGCGGATCACCAGGTCCAACTGACCCTCCTGCGAGGGCACGTCCATCAGCGCCACCCGCATCCCGGCGTACTCGATCGTGGGGCCGCACTCCTGGTCGGCTACGGGGTTCGGGATGGACGGCTCGCGCCGGTCCATCGCCACCAGCAGGACCGCCAGACGGAACAACGGGGCACCACTGCCCAGCAGTCCGCAGGGATAGCGCACGTGCAGCATGCTGGAGCGCACCTGTTCGTTCGCGGCGGCGATCACCTCGCGGAACGTGGTGGTCGGCGTGAAGTGCGCGCGGATCGGCAGCGGATTGACGAAGCACCCGACCACGTCACGCAACTGGGTGCCGAGCCGGCTGGTCGCCGGGCAGCCGACGACGAAGTCGTCCAGGCCCGTGTAGTGCCGCAGCACGGCGTTGAAGCTGCCGAGCAGGTAGGCGAACGGCGTGACACCGGCCGCCTCGGCCGCGGCGGGCAACCGCTCGGTGACGTCAGCGGCCAGCCGGACCTTGCAGGTCGCGCCCACATGCCGGGGCAGCGCCGGACGGGGACGGTCGGTCGGCAGCTCGGCGGCCGTCGCGCCCTCGATCCGGGCGGACCAGTGGGCATGCGAGCGGGTGCCGATGTCCGAGGCGACCACCCTGGCCTCTTCCGCCACGTAGAGGTCGTAGCCGCCCTCGGCCTCGGGCAGGTCCCCGTGCTGGCAGGCGTCGAGCAGGTCGCGCACGATCAGCCAGTGCGACACGAAGTCGCCGGCGATGTGATGGACGACGGGCACGAGCACGGCGTCGTCGGGAGCGGCCACGATCAGACCGACCCGGAACGCGCCCTCGGAGAGGTCGAAGGGCCGGCCCACATAGTCGCGCACGGCGTCGCGCAGCAGCTCCGGCGGGGACTCGATGACGTCCAGCCGGGCCAGCGGAGCGTCGGACGGGACCCGGCGCGGCTCGTCGGCGAGTTCGACGAAGCGGGTGCGCAGCAGCTCGTGCCGCGCGCCGACGAGTTCGACGGCGCGGCTCAGCGCCCGCACGTCGTGCGGCGAGCGGATGCGGATCGGGAGCACCAGGTTGTAGGCCGAACTGGCCGGCGCCAGCCGGTACTCGAGCCACATCGCCTGCTGGATGACGGAGAGCGGCTTCGAAGGGGACGAGGTCATGTGCTACTCAGCTTTCCCGCGCGATGTCCGCGCCGGTCACCCGGCCGGCCTGCTCGTCCGGCTGGTCCGGAGGTCATCCCCCGGGGGAGTGCAGTCCAGCACCTGTTCCAGCACCGAGTAGACCCCGCCCAGCGTCGTCATCCGGCTCATCTCCTCCGGGGGGACCAGCACGCCGCAGACCCGCTCGACCGAGGCGAGCATGTCCACGAACTGGAGCGAGTCGGCACCGTGGTCCTCCACGAAGCGGCTCGTGAGCGTGACGGTGTCCGGGTCGGCGCGCAGCAGCCCGCACACGATGTCCTTGATCTCCGCGCGCAGCGCCTCGTCGAGTTTCGCGGTCTGCTCGGCCACGCACGCCCCCTCGATCGGTTTCCCACCTCGCGGGGCAGTGTCCGGCAGCCTTCTATATCCGAGCCATACCGGCTGGGCATAGCACGGATATAGCGGATCCGCGCAGGCTGAACGGCCCGTTGACCTCAAGAACTGGAAGGGTCGGTCATCCGTGGACGATCAGATTCGCAACGTCGTGATCCTGGGGGGCGGTACGGCGGGCTGGATGACCGCCGCGTACCTGAGCAAGGCGCTGGAGGAGAACGTCACCGTCACCGTGCTGGAGGCCCCGACCATCCCGCGCATCGGTGTCGGCGAGGCCACCGTGCCCAACCTTCAGAAGACGTTCTTCGACTTCCTCGGCCTGGCCGAGGAGGACTGGATGCCGGAGTGCAACGCGGCGTTCAAGACCGCCGTGAAGTTCATCAACTGGCGTACGCCCGGTGAGGCGAGCACCCGTCCGCGGCCCCTCGGGACACGTACCGACCAGTTCTTCCACCCGTTCGGGTTGCTGCCCGAATCCGGCGGCGTGCCGCTCTCCCACTACTGGTTCCGTGACTTCCAGGCGGGCCGCACGGACGAGCCGTACGACTACGCCTGCTTCCGCGAGCCGGCCATGATGGACGCCAACCGGGCGCCGCGCTGGTTCGACGGCCGCCGTGCCACCCGCTACGCGTGGCACTTCGACGCGCAGCTCGTCGCCAACTTCCTGTGCCGCTTCGCCACCGAGAAGCAGGGCGTGGTGCACGTCAAGGACGAGATGACCACGGTGGACCTCGACTCGAGAGGATTCATCACCGCCCTGCACACCAAGTCGGGCAAGGTGCTCGAGGGCGATCTGTTCGTGGACTGCTCCGGCTTCCGCGGCCTGCTCATCAACCAGGCCATGCGCGAGCCCTTCCTGGACATGAGCGACCACCTGATCAACGACCGCGCCGTGGCGACCGCGATCCCCAACGACGACGAGAAGCACGGCGTCGAGCCGTACACCTCGTCGATCGCGATGAACTCGGGATGGGCCTGGAAGATCCCGATGCTGGGCCGGCACGGCACCGGCTACGTCCACTCCAGTCGCTTCGCCACCCAGGACGAGGCGACGTTGGAGTTCTCCAAGATGTGGGGTCTCGACCCCGAGAAGACCGAGTTCAACCACGTCCGCTTCCGGGTCGGGCGCAACCGCCGCGCCTGGGTGCGCAACTGCGTCAGCATCGGCCTGTCCTCCTGCTTCGTCGAACCACTGGAGTCCACCGGCATCTACTTCACCACCGCCGCGATCTACTACCTGGTCAAGCACTTCCCGAACAAGGACTGCGACACGGTCCTGTCCGACCGGTTCAACACCGAGATCGAGGCGATGTTCGACGACACCCGCGACTTCCTCCAGGCGCACTTCTACTTCGCGCCGCGTATGGACACGCCGTTCTGGCGGGCCAACAAGGAACTGAACCTCGCGGACCACATCAAGGAGAAGATCGCCACCTACAAGGCGGGCCTGCCGGTGAACCCGCCGATCACCAGCGAGGACGGGTACTACGGCAACTTCGAAGCCGAGTTCCGCAACTTCTGGACCAACGGCAGCTATTACTGCATCTTCGCCGGGCTCGGGCTGCTCCCCGATCGTGTGCTGCCCTCGCTCCAGCACCGGCGTTCGGCGGTGGAGGCGGCCGGGCCGCTCTTCGAGGAGATCAAGAAGGACCAGCAGAGCCTGGTGGAGAGCCTGCCGAGCAACTACGAGTACCTGAAGCAGCTCCACGGCCGGTGAGACGGACGGTCGACGAATCCGTGCACGACCAGGCGGAGGCCGTACGGCCTCCGCCGTCCACCGAGAGGACCTGAAAGATGGTCGATCTACGTATCGTGATGGCGACGTTCCCGACCGGCGTGGGCATCGTGACCGCGATCGGCCACGACGACCGGCCCGCCGGCATGACCTGCACCTCGATCGCCAGCGTGGCATTGGAACCGCCCTGTCTGCTGGTGAGCCTGCGCAGTGCCAGCCCGACGCTGGGCGCGGTGCTGGCGCACGGCGGCTTCGCGCTGAACCTGCTGCGGGCGGACGCCCAGCCCGTCGCCGAGCTGTTCGCCTCCGGCTCGCCCGACCGTTTCGAACGGGTCCGCTGGGACATGGAGCCCGGCGCACAGGGCCCGCATCTGAGCGAGGCCGCACACACCACCGCGGACTGCCAGGTGCTGCGGCAGACCTCGGTCGGTGACCACACCGTCGTGTTCGGTGAGGTCACCCGGATCACCCAGCGCGGGAACGTCCGGCCCCTGATGTTCGGGCTGCGCGAGTTCGCGCAGTGGCCCGACCCCGCGCTGCTCTCCTCCGAGATCTGAGGGCTCCGGTCGGAGCCCTCCCGCATTCCGCCCGGCAGGGGAGTCGCCCGCCGGTTGCCCGCTAAGCGAAGGCAACCGGCAGGCGGCAGTACCCGTACATGAAGTTGGAGTGGATCTGCTGCGGCTCCCCGCGTGACTCGATCGTGTCGACGCTCTCACGCACCGACTCGACCATCGCCTTCAACTGCGCGCGCCCCAGGAAGGCACCCATGCAGAAGTGCGTGCCGTGGCCGAAGGTGATGTGCTTGTTCGGGGTACGGGCCAGGTCGAAGCGCTCCGGGTGCGGGAAGGCACGCTCGTCGTGGTTGGCGGAGGAGTTCCAGACGGTGACGGCGGCGCCGGCCGGGATCGGCGTGTCGCCGACCGTCACGTCGACGAGGGCACGACGGCCGAAGTGCATCGGCGGGGTCGTCCAGCGCAGGATCTCCTCGACGGCGCTGTCCGCGGTGACCCGCCCCTCCTTCAGGGCGCGCCACTGGTCGGGATGCGTGGCGAAGGCGTGGATGGCGCCGATGGAGCTGAGCCGGCTGGACTCGTCGCCGCCGATGATGAGGCTGTAGCAGTTGAAGACGACCTCCTCGTGGGTGAGGAAGCTCGTCGCCAGGGTGCTGATGACGTCGTCACCGGGCTTCTTGCGGCGCTCGGCGGCCAGGCTGGTGAAGTAGAGCAGCATCTCGTTGCGGGCCAGGACCATGTCCGCCTGGTTCGGCGTCGCCGTGTCGGAGCTGAGGACCCCCTTGCTCCACTCGAGGAGGTCCGCGCGGTCCGCTTCGGGGATGTCGAGCAGGTCGCAGATGGTGCCGATCGGGATGTACTCGGCCACGTCGCGTGCGTAGTCGAGTTCACCGCGTTCCACGGCCTCGGCGATCAGCCGGTGGATGCGCGTCTTGATCCGCTCGGCGACCTCGCCGAGCACGCGCGGCGAGAAGGCCTTGGCCATCAGCTGCCGCATCTCGCGGTGTTTGGCTCCGTCGGTGACCGCGAGCATCTTGCGGGAGGCCGTGTCTCCGCCGGTCAGCAGCGTGGCCAGCATGTTGCCCTGCTCGGTGGTGAAGCGTTCGTGGTCGCGGTAGACGGCCAGGGCGTCGGCGTAGCGGGTCACGGCCCAGAAGGCCGGGCGCCCGCCGCTCGCCGGTTGCAGGCGAACCGGCCGTTCGTCGCGGAACCGCCGCCAGAGCGCGGTGAGGTCGATGTCGCGGAACGTCGCGGAGTCGGCGAGGTCCACGGTGTCCAGGTCGATGGTCGCGACGTCACCGGGTTCGGATGAGTCTCGTGTCACGGCTTCCCCCGAGTGTGGGCGGCTATCTGTTCCAGCGTGGCGTTGGCGCGCAGCAGGTCCCGAGGAAGGTCCAGGCCCCGCTGCGCGGTCGCGGCCAGGACCTGGAGCAGCGTGAGCGAGTCGGCACCCAGCTCGTAGGGGGTGTTCTCGACGTCGGTCACCTCCGTCTCGAGCAGCGTGCTCCAGACCTCGGCGACCGCCCGCTCCATGGCGCTCTCGGGTGGCCGTCCCCGGCCGGTGGAGGTGGGCGGTGGCGCGGCCAGGGCCCGCCGGTCCAGCTTCCCGTTGGCGGTCATCGGAAGCTCGGGGACGGTGACGAAGCGCGTCGGGATCAGGTGGGCGGGCAGCCTGCGTGCCAGGGCGTCACGGATGTCCCTGGTGTCGGAGGCGGTGACGAGATGGGCGACGAGCTGCTGATCGTGGACGACGACCGCGGCCCGCGCCACCCGGGGATCGGCCAGCAGCGCCGCCTCGGTCTGCGCGGGTTCGACGCGGTGGCCGCGCACCTTCACCTGGTCGTCGAGGCGCCCGACGAACTCCAGCCGCCCCCGGGCGGTCATGCGGGCCAGGTCCCCGGTCCGGTACAGCCGGGATCCCGGTGCGCCGTACGGGTCCGGTACGAAGCGGGCCGCGGTACGGGCCGGCGCGCCGAGGTATCCCCGTGCCAGCCCCACTCCCGCGATGCAGAGCTCCCCGACGGCCCCTGGGGGCACCGGGAGCAGCTCGCTGTCGAGGATCTGGACGGCCGTGTTGGGCAGCGGTGTCCCGAGCGGCGCCGTGAGGGCCCGGGCAGCCGGGTGCACGGGTGCGCCACACACGCCGACGGTGGCCTCGGTCGGCCCGTACTCGACGCGCAGGTTCGGCAGCAGCCGTGCGCTGTCCGCGCCGAGGGGCTCTCCCGCGGAGACGATCACGTCGATGAGCTGCTGGACCCGCTCACCGCCGAGCTGGCCCAGCAGCAGGCTGAGGTGGCTGGCGGTCAGCATGGCGAAGTGGTACGGGCCGTGCTGGAGCAGCTGCGCGCCGAGGTCGGCCGCGTCCAGGTCCTGCGGGAGCAGGCACACGGGCGCCCCGGCCAGCAGCGGGGCGAGCAGGTTGGGCACGGTGATGTCGAAGGCGATCGAGGAGAACACCGGCGCGCCGCAGCGGCCGTCCGCGTCCCCCATGTAGTTCTCCACGGCATGGCGGAGGTAGTTCGCCAGGGCGCGCCGGGTGACGCCCACGGCGCTCGGCCGGCCGGTGGAGCCGGAGGTGTGCAGCACGTAGGCCAGGGAGTCGGGATCCGTGGCCGGGCCGACCGGGGGAGCGTCCGGCAACTCCTCGACCAGGACGGGCTCCCAGGCGGCGACACGGTGCGCGTGTCCGGCCGAGCTCAACACGATGGTGGTGTGCGCCAGTTCCTCGTGCAGCGCGGCGGTCGGATGCGCGGGATCCAGCGGAACGAAAGCGGCGCCCGCCCGCAGCACGCCCAGCAGTGCGGCGACCAGGTCGACGCCGCGGTCGAGCAGCACGCCCACGGTGGTGTCGGGCCCCGCACCCAGCGCGTGCAGCCGGTGTGCGACGCGATCGACGCGCTCGGCCAACTCGCCGAAGGTGTGGGCGTGTCCGTCGGCGATCACCGCGACCCGGTCCGGTGCGCCGACTGCCAGCAGGTCGCCCAGGTCGTCCACCGGGCGCTCGGGGCCGACCAGCCGGGGCGAGCCGGAGAGCGTGAGGGCACGCGGGTCGCCCTCCGGATCGGCGGCCATCGCCTCCAGGACCGCGCGGTACATGGCCGCCAGCCTGGCGGCGTTGTCCTCGCTGAGCACCTCGGGCGTGCTCGCGATGCTCAGCTTCCCCCTGACCGGTGTGCCGACGACGAGCCGGAACTCGTTGGGGCTGTCGTCGATGGCGGCCTCGACGTCGATCAGCGTCCTGTCGACCTGGTGGAAGTCGAGGTAGTGGAACAGCACGTCCACCGGGCGTCCCCCGCCGACCAGCTGAGGCATGGCGGGCATCGGGAAGTGCCGGTGCGGCCACATCTCGATCTCCGAGTCCGAGGTGCGCCTGACCAGTTCACGCCAGCTGCCCGCGCCCCGGCGGTACGGGAACGGCACGGAGTTGAGGTACATGCCGGAGACCCGCTCGAAGCCGGGCAGCTCCGGCCTGCCGTCGCAGACCACGCCGCTGTGGAAGGCCGGCTCCGGCGTCAGCCTGCTGAGGACGTACAGGTGCGCGGCGTGCAACACGCTCTTGTACGAGGCGTCGGCGCGGGTCGCCAGGGCACGCAGCGGCTCCTCGAGGTCGTCGATCGGGATCATGAGCTGGTACCGCCGCGTCCCTCCGGCCGGATCGGCCAGCGCGGGAGGGACGGTGAACATGGCGTGGTCCGCCAGGACGCCGCGCCAGTACTCCTGGTCCTCGGCCGAGTCGAGCGCCTGGAGCTCGGTGGCGACGAAGTCGGCGTAGCGGAAGGGCGTCGGCTCCGGCTCCTGCGGTGCCAGGCCGTCGCGGATCCGCTGGTAGGCCGTGAGCATCTCCATCAGCTGGGAGTGGTAGCTCCAGCCTTCCAGGACGGGGTGACACTCGGTGATCGACAGCCACCAGCTCTCGTCGTCGCACAGGTGGACGTGCATCCGCATCAGCGGCGGTCGCGCGATGTCGAAGAGCACCGCGCGTTCCGCGGCGCAGTGCGCCATCAGAGCGTCCTGCCGGCGCGGCGCCTCCAGATGCCGCAGGTCGGTGAACCCGACCGGCATCCGGGCCGTGGGCCACACGAGTTGCAGGGGCACGGAGTAGGAGGTGAGGTCGTAGCCGGTGCGCATCACCTCGTGGCGCGCGACGATCAGCGCCGCCGCGGCCTGGAAGGCGTCGAGGCGGAACGGGGTGGCGTCCATGATCCGGAACGCGGTGATGTTGTGGTACCGGTGCACGGTGCCACCGGTGTACATCTCCAGCAGCATGCCGCGCTGGGTGAGGGAGAGCGGGAAGGCGTCCGCGACGCCCGGCGGGAGCGCGGCGCGGTCCGCCGGCGGGAGCAGCGCGAACGGCGCCACGGCGGCGGCCACCGGGGTTCCGCTGCCCGCCGCGTCGACCAGGCCGGCGAGGGCGGCGATGGTGCGTTCGGCGAACACGTCGCGCACGCTGATGTCGAACCCGGCCTCGCGCAGCGCACCGGCCAGGCCCACCGCGCTGATCGAGTCGCCGCCGAGGTCGAAGAAGCTGTCGAGGGCGCCGGGCCGCTCGACCCCCAGCACCCGCGACCAGACGCCGGCGATCGCTTCCTGCACCGGTCCGTCCGGGGCCTGGTACCCCACCCGGGTCAACGCCTCACGCTCCGGCGCGGGCAGCGCCCGGCGGTCGATCTTCCCGTTGGCGGTCAGCGGAAGCGCGTCGAGCGTCACCAGAGCCGAGGGCACCATGTACGGCGGCAGGGCGGCCGCGGCCCGCTCGTGCAGCGCCTCCGGATCGGCGTCGCCGACCAGATAGCCGACGAGCTGGTCCTCGCGCAGCACCACGACCGCGTCGCGCACCCCGGGCGCGGCGCTGAGCACCGCCTCGATCTCGTCGAGCTCGATCCGGTAGCCGCGCAGCTTGACCTGGTGGTCCACGCGTCCGGCGAAGTCCACCGAGCCGTCCGGCAGCACCCGGGCGAGGTCGCCGGTGCGGTACAGCCGGGAGCCCGGCTCGCCGTACGGGTTCGGCAGGAACCGCCCCGCGGTCAGGTCGGGCCGGCCGGCGTAGCCCCGGGCCAGGCCCACCCCTCCGATGTAGACCTCACCGACGACACCGATCGGCGCGGGCAGCAGGTTCTCGTCGAGCACGTACATGGAGGTGCCGGGGATCGGCGAGCCGATCGGCACCAGCTCCGTGGTCGACTCGCCGACGTCGAACTGCGCGGAGTTGCCCACGGTGATCTCGGTGGGCCCGTACTCGGCGGCCAGCGGCGGCCCGCCGAGCTCGGCCCAGCGCCGCACGAGACGCTGCGGGAACTCGTCCCCCGCCGCGATCACCAGGCCCGCCAGTGACCGTGCCTGCTCCGGGCTGAGCTGATGGGAGAGCAGGTCCAGATGGCCGGGGGTCAGCTTCACGAAGCCGTACGGCGCGCCGGCCGCCAGCAGGGCGCCGAGGTCCGCGGGGTCGAAGTCGTCCGGGAGCAGGTACACCCGCTGGCCGGTCAGCAGCGGCGCGAACAGGTTCGGCACGCCCAGGTCGAAACCGATCGACGAGAGGAACGGCGCCCCACCGTCGGTTCCGGCGTAGCGGCTGACGGCCCACGACAGGTAGTTGGCCAGGCCGCGATGGGTGATGGACACGCCCTTGGGCCGTCCCGTCGACCCCGAGGTGTACATGATGTAGGCCAGGCTGTCGGGATCGAGCGCGTGCTCCACCGGTGTCGTGGGCTGGGCGTCGACGTCGGTGTCCGCGTCCACGACGACGCGCGCGCGGGAGTTCTCCAGCATGTAGGCGACGCGGTCTTCGGGGTGGCTGGTGTCGATGGGCAGGTAGGCAGCGCCGGTCCGCCACACGCCCAGCAGGCAGGCGACCATGTCCGGGGTGCGGCCCATCCGCACGCCCACCACAGACTCCGGGGCGACCCCGCAGGCCAGGAGGTGGTGCGCGTACTGGTTGGCACGCGCGTCGAGTTCGGCGAACGTCATCTGGGTGTCGCCGGCCGCCACGGCGACGGCGTCCGGGGCCCCCGAGAGCCGGAAACCGAAGTCGGGCGCGGGCTCGGCCGCGGGGAGCAGGAACCGGCGTTCCGCGTCGGGCAGGAAGTCGATCAGGTCGACCGGGCCGTCCGGGCGGGCCGTGGCCCTCTCGAGGAAGAGCGCGAAGTGCTCGGCGATCCGTGCCGCCGTCGCCTCGTCGAAGAGCGCGGTGGCGTATTCCAGTTCGCCGAAGATCGAGCCCTGGACGTCGTGCAGGTGCATGGTGAGGTCGAACCGTGCGACACCCTCGCCGGTGTGCAACGGGTGGACGGTGAGTCCGGGGAACACCGGGCCGGGCGCGGCGTCGGTACGCAGGTCGAGCATCACCTGGAACAGCTGCCGGTCCCCGCCCTGCCGCACGGCGTCGGCCACCGCGAAGAACGGTGCGTCGGCGTGGTCGAAGGCGTCGAGGACCGTGTTCCGGTTGGCCGCCAGGAGATCCGCGAAGCTGCCGCCGTCCCAGCGGGCACGCAGCACCAGCGTGTTGAAGGCGTAGCCGACCAGGTCCGCCAGCTCCGGGTTGTTGCGTGCCGAGACGGCCGTGCCGACCGCCACGTCGGGCGTGCCCGTGTAGCGCGCGAGCAGCGCCTGGAACGCGGTGAGCAGCACGACGTAGACCGTGGCACCGTGCCGCGTGGCCAGCTCGCGTACCCGTCCGGCGACCTCGTCGGGGAGGGCGACCGGGACCGTGGCCCCCGCCCCGTCACGCGTCGACGGGCGCGGTCGGTCCGTCGGCAGTTCCAGCGGGGAGAGGTCGGCGAGCTGCTCGCGCCAGTAGGAGAGGTCGAAGCGCCGCCCGCGGTCCCACGCCGCGAAGTCGGCGTACTGGACCGTGACCGGCGGCAGCCGGTGCGCCCTGCCCTCGCACTGTGCGGCGTAGAGCTCCGAGAGTTCCCGCGTGACGATGCCGTACGTCATCGCGTCGCAGGCGATGTGGTGGAAGACGGCGAGCATCACATGGTCGTCCGCTGCGAACCGGACCACCCGCACCCGCAGCGGCGCATGCCGCCCCAGGTCGATGGGGATCGCCGTCTCGCGCGTGAAGACCTCCGCGATGCGCGCGTCACGGTCGACGGCGCCGCCCTCCTCGTACATCGCGAAGTCCACCGCGGCCTCGGGGTCGTCCGGCCCGTGGATGACCTGGCGCGGCCGGGAGTCGTCCCAGACGTAGGTCGTGCGCAGCAGCTCGTGCCGGGCGACCAGCCCCTGCCACGCCCTGGTCAGCGCCGGCACGTCCAGCACGCCGTCGAGCCGGAGCATCAGCGGGACGAGGTACTCGGTACTGCCGGGCGCCGCGGTGTGCAGCGCCCAGAACTGCCACTGCCCCCAGGACAGCGGCAACTCGCCGGCGCGGTCGGCGTGGCCGAAGCCCGGGCGGGCCCGCCGCCCGCCCGCCAGCCGCTCGCTGACCAGCTGTTCCCTCAGGGCGGCCCTGGTCATGCGACGGCGCCCGCGTCGTCTCCCAGCTGCTCCTCGACCGAGGCCCGCACCGCCTCCTCGACCAGGACGGCGAGTCCGGCGATGGTCGGGTGGTCGAAGAACGCGCGCATCGAGACCCTGACGTCGAACTCCTGGTTCACGTCCGAGATCAGCCGGGTGGCGAGTATCGAGGTTCCACCGGCCTGGAAGAAGTCGTCCTCGACGCCCACGAAGCGGTCCAGGACGTCGGCCCACAGGCCGGCGATGCGGTATTCCACCTTGTTTCTCGGTGCACCGGACATGTCGGGCTTCTCCTCCACGGGCTGCGCCAGTCGGGACAGCGCCTCATAGTCGATCTTGGAGTTGCGGTTGAGCGGGACGCGCTCGATCGGGATCACCCGACCGGGCAGCATGTACTCGGGCAGGAAACGGCCGGCGTGCGCGATGAGCTCACCGGGCGCCGGCACCTCGCCGACGCAGTAGGCCACCAGCTGGTCCTTGTGCAACGCGACCACGGCGGCACGCACCCCGGGGTACTCGGCGATCACCGCCTCGATCTCACCCAGCTCGACCCGGCGCCCGCGTACCTTGACCTGCCGGTCGGCCCGCCCGGCGAAGACCAGCTCGCCGCCGGGCAGCTCCCGGCAGAGGTCGCCGGTGCGGTAGAGCCGGTTCCCGCCGCCGGTGAACGGGTCGGGCAGGAAGCGCGACGCGGTCAGGCCCGGCTGGGCCACGTAGCCGCGCGCGACGCCGGCACCGCCGATGTAGAGCTCGCCGATCGCACCCGGCGGCACCGGCCGCATCCGCTCGTCCAGGAGGTGCACGGTCACCTGCGGATACCGGTGGCCGACGGCGACCGTCTCGACCCGCTCGGGCACCCGCCAACGCAGCGCCGCGATGGTGGTCTCGGTCAGGCCGTACTCGTTGTAGAACTCCCTGACCCGGGAGGCGATCGTGGCCAGGTGCGCCGGGGTGGCCGCCTCGCCACCGGTCAGCGCGATCACGTCCCGTACCCCGAAGCCGGCGTCGAGCAGCATCTGCCAGTGCGGCGGCGACACCTGGAGATGGGTGATCCGATGCTCGTCCATCAGCCGCAACTGCGCCGCATGGTCCAGGACCTGCTCGGCGTTGGCGATGACGGTGCAGCCGCCACGGCTGAGCGGCAGGAACAGCTCGACACAGGAGATGTCGAAGGTGAAAGCGGCCATCGCCAGCCAGGTCGACTCCTCGTCGAATCCGAGGTTGTCGCGCGAGGCGGCCAGCGTGGTCGCCAACGAGCCGTGCTCGATCGCCACGCCCTTGGGCCGTCCCGTCGACCCGGACGTGAACATCACGTAGGCCAGGGTGTCAGGGGACGGTTCCGGCAGCGCCGCAAGCCCGTCGGGCACGGGCTGGTCGGCGAGGTCCGCCAGGAACGCGGTGTCGATGACGATCTCCGCTGCGGTGGTGCCGAGGATGTGCGAGCGGCGTTCCGGCGCGTCGGCCGGGTCCAGCGGGACGTAGGCGCCACCGGCCTTCCACACGCCGAGCACCGCGACCACGAACGCGGCACCGCGGGGCAGGGACACGCCGACCACCGACTCGGTCGTGACCCCCAGGGCGCCCAACCGCCGGGCGACCAGCGCGGCACGCCGGTCCAACTCGCCGTAGGTCAGCCGTTCCGCCGCGCTGATCACGGCGACGCGGTCCGGGGCGCGCTCGGCCCACCGCGCGATCGCGTCGGGTACGCAGTCCACCGGGCGGTGCTCCGTCGGCCGGGACAGCCGCGCCCTCTCCTCGTCGGTCAGCAGGTCGAGGTCGGCCAGGCGTGCGTCCGGGTCCGCTGCGACCGCCCTCAGCAGGCTCTGGAGGTGCCGGCTCATCCGCTCCACGCTGGCGCGGTCGAACAGCGCGGTCGCGTACTCCAGGAAGCCGACCAGCGAGCCCTCGTCGTCCCGCTGGAGCACCAGGGTGAGGTCGGTCCTGGCGACCTGCCAGGCCTCGGCCACCTTCTCGACGTCCACGAGATCACTCGCGACCCCGGTCAGGCCGTCCTCGTGGAAGTTGAACATCACCTGGTAAAGAGGGGTGCGCGAGGGATCACGGTCCGGTTGCAGCTCGTCCACCAGCCGGTCGAAGGGCAGCGACTGGTGCGCGAACGCGCCCTGCGTCACCTCGCGCATCCGGCCGACCGCCGCACCGAAGCCGAGCTCGGGATCCAGCGAGCAGCGCATCACCAGGGTGTTGAGGAACACGCCGACCACATCATGGAACTCGGGCCGGGTACGGCCGGTCACGGACGTCCCGATCGGCACGTCCCAGCCGGCGCCGTACCGCCCCAGCATCGTGGCGAAGGCGGTGAGCAGCACGGTGTAGGGCGTGGCCTGGGCCCGGCGACCCACCGCCTCCAACCGCGCCGTCAGCTCGGCGGGCACGGTGAAGGTGACCGTGCCGCCGGAGAAGTCGCGGCGCGCGGGACGGGGCCGGTCCAGGGGCAGCTCGACCGGCACCAGGCCGTCCAACCGCTCGCGCCAGTAGTCGAGCTGGCCGTCGTCGATGCCGTACTTGTGGTGCCAGGCCGCGTAGTCCGCGTACTGCGTCGTCAGCGGCGGCAGCTCGGCACCCTCGCACAGGGCGCGGATGTCACGCTCCAGCACCGCCGCCGACCAGCCGTCGCAGGCGATGTGGTGCACGACCAGCACCAGCAGGTGCTCCGCACCGGGCTGGCGGTAGAGCACCGCGCGCCACACCGGTCCTCGGGCCAGGTCGAAGCCGCACCCGAGCACGTCGGCGAGGTCCGCCAGGCCGTCCACCACACGGGCGGACACCGGTGCCGGCGGGTCGATGACCTGGTGCGGCTCGCCCGCCTCCGCCACGTACCGGGTGCGCAGGATCTCGTGCCGGGCGGCCAGCGCGGTCAGCACCGCGTCCACGTCCTCGCCGGTGAGGGTGCTGGGCAGCCGCAGGAACAGCGGCGCGTTCCACTCGGGGCCGCCGGGGTTCATCCGGTCCAGCAACCAGAACTGGTACTGCGCCACCGAGAGCGCCAGCGGCGCGCTCCGGCTGACCTGCCGCACCACGGGCACGTCGGCGCTGTCCGCCAGCAGCTGCGCCTGCGCCTCGACCGTCGTCGCGGTGAACAGCGCGGGGATCGAGATGTCACCGAGCCGGCTGGCGAGCTTCGTCAGCAGCAGCGAGGAGCCACCCAGGTGGAAGAACTCGTCGTACACGCCGACCTGCGGCAGGCCGAGCAGGTCGCTCCAGGCGGCGGCCACCTCCTCCTCGGCGATCGTGCGCGGCGCGACGAACGGCGGCCGGCCCAGGTCCGGTTCCGGCAGCGCCCGCCGGTCCACCTTGCCGCTCGTGTTCAACGGCAGCTCGTCCAGTTGTACGTAGGCGGTGGGCAGCGCGGCGGCGGGCAACCGCTCGGCGAGGAACTCCCGCGGCGGCACCTCACCGACCACGTAACCGACGAGCTGTCCGTCCAGCGCGGTCACCGCGGCCGCCCGCACGGCGGGATGCGCGCCCAGCGCCGCCTCCACCTCGCCGGGCTCGATACGCACCCCGTTCACCTTCAGCTGGGAGTCCAGCCGGCCGAGGTACTCCAACACCCGGTCCGAGCGCCAGCGCACCTGGTCGCCCGTCCGGTACAGCCGTGCCCCCGACGGGCCGAAGGGATCGGGCACGAACCGCTCCGCGGTCAGGGCACCGGACCCCTGGTAGCCGAGGGCGAGGCCGACACCTCCCGCGTACAACTCGCCGGGAACGCCGATCGGCACCGGCTGACCGCCGGCGCCCCGCACCACGACGCGCATGCCCGGCAACGGCCGGCCGATCGGGACGGGGCCGGTGCGTTGCTCCGGGTCGAACCGGTGCGCGGTCACGTCGATCGAGCATTCCGTGGGGCCGTAGGTGTTCCACACCTCCACGTCCACCTTGGCGAGCACCTGGTGGCACAGGTCGGCGTGCAGCGCCTCGCCGGCCGAGAAGAGCAGGCGCAGCGAGTCGCACCCGGTCCAGTCCTCCGCCACGAGCAGCCGCAGCACGGAGGGCACCACCTGGAGGACCGTCGCCCCGTGCGTGGCCACGGCGCGCAGTATCGCCGCCGGATCGCGTTCCGCACCGGGCGGGGCGAGCGCCACGACACCGCCGCTGATCAGCGGAGCCCAGATCTCCCAGCCCGCCGCGTCGAAGCCGATCGCCGTCTTCTGCAGCACCCGGTCCGCGGCGCCGAGTCCGTGCTGCCGCACGGCCCACCGAACACGGTTGGCGATCCCGGCGTGCGGGATCACGACCCCCTTGGGGAGCCCGGTGGATCCGGAGGTGTACATCACGTAGGCGGCCGAGTCGCCGTCGATGTCGTCGACCGGGTCGGGCCCCACCGTCGACGCCGCCGGCAGCGCGCCCAGGGTCGCGGTCGTGAGGGTGCACGCCGCGCCGCTGTCGGCGAGCACCCACGCGGCACGCTCGGCCGGCCCGTCCGGCTCGACGGGCACGTAGGCCGCGCCCGCACGCCAGACACCGAGCAGCGCGGCGACCAGGTCGGGGCTGCGCGGCAGGCGTACCGCGACGCGTGCCCCCGGTCCGATCCCACGCCCGCGCAGGTAGCTGGCGACCTGCGCGGCGCGCTCCTCGAGCTCCAGATACGTCAGGGAGTCGCTACCGGGGCCGAGTACGGCCACGGCGTCGGGAGTCCGGCGGGCCTGCGCGGCCACCAGCGCGGGCAACGGGCGGACGGCGTCCTGGTCGAGCACGGTCACACACGTCCCATCCGACGACGCAGGCTCAGTGGCCGCATGTCGGTCCACACCTCGTCGATGTGCGCCAGGCACTCGTCCTTGCTGCCCCGCGTCCCCTCGATGCGCCATCCGGCGGGCAGCTCCCTGCCCTCCCACCAGATCGAATACTGCTCCTCGTCGTTGACGACGACGTTGTAGAGCACCTGCTCCTCGGACATGTAGCCCCCTCGTTCCGTTCTCGCCATTCGCTCGAGTCGACTCCACCGGTCACCAGGGCACGGCCAGCCCGCCCCCGGTACGCTCCGCCTCCTGCCGCACCATCTCCGCCACCGCGATGTCGAGGGCTCCGAGCCCGAACGGGGAGAACACCGTCACCTGCTCGGTCGGGGCGAGCTCCACCCGCCCGGAGAGCAGCCCGCCGATCGTGGCGTGGACGAACCCCCGGTCACCCGCACGCTGGGAGGCCAGGTGTACCGAGGTGCGCTCGCGGTCGACGTGATCGGGATCGTCGACGATGTTGCGCGCCGCCAGCAGTGCCTCCGGATGCAGGTCACGCAGCGATATGTGCAGCACCACCGTCCCCGGCCGGCAGGCCGTGAGGCCGGTGTGCGGCGCGGACGCGTTGGTGGCGAAGGAGATCAGACGGTGGGCGGCGAGCGCCTCGTCGAGCTCTTCGACCACGTGCACGGACACACCGTCGGGCACCTGGGAGGCGAAGGCGGAGGCACGCGGGGGATCTGCGTCGTGCAGCGTGACGACGCGGACCGACGGCAGCAGATGCCTGACGTAGCGCAGCACCGCCAGGTTGATCACACCGCATCCGATCAGGCTGATGCCCGTCGGCTCCTCGGGACCGAGCACCTGCGCGGCCAGGGCCGCGCTCGCCGCGGTGCGGTGGGCGGAGATCTGCGCCCCCTCCAGCAGGGCCGTGGGACCGCCCGTCGCCATGGAGTTGAGCACGATCGCCGCGCTGGCCCGAGGCAGTCCGGCCGCGAGGTTGCCCGGGAAGGAGGCGATCCACTTCATTCCCGCGGTGTGCACCGGCCCGCCGACATACGCCGGCAGGCCGATGATCCGGTTCACCGTGTCGTCCGGAAAGCGCAGGAACGTGGAGTGCGGCACCACGGTCTGCGCCTGGTCGTGCAGCCGGTAGGCCGTGCGCACGGCATCGACCACGGACGTCGGTGAGACGTCCAGGATCCTTCCGACCGCTCCGGAGTCGATGACCAACAGGCTTGCCGTCATGGCCAAAGCCTCAGAGCCTGCGCTATGCACGGCCTATACCTCGACGTCGTCGTCTTTCCACAGGTGCGTGGCCTCTCCGAAGTGAGTGATCACCCAGCCGTCCGAATAGATGGTGTCCAGGTAGCGGTCGCCCCTGTCCGGGAAGATCAGCACGCAGGTGGCACCGTCGGGAACTTCCGACCGGAGGCGGCGCAGGGCCGACACGGTGGCGCCCGAGGAGCCGCCGGCGAGTATCGCCTCCCGCTGCACCAACATGCGGCAGCCGACGACACAGTCGAGATCGCTGACGTGCACGACCCTGTCCGGCACCGCAGGGTCGAGCAGCGCCGGCGGCACGGAGGCGCCGTGCCCGGGAATCAGGCGCGGCGCGGCCGGCAGGCCGTAGAGCACGCTGCCGACCGCGTCCACCGCCACCAACGTGGTGGACAGTCCCTGCGCACGGGCGTACGCAGCGCAGCCGTTGAGCGTCCCCGTGGTGCTGGTCGAGCAGAACAGATAGTCGACCTTGCCGTCGAGCGCGTGGGCGATCTCGGCCATGGTGCGCTCGTGCGCCGCCGGATTGAGGGGATTGGAGTACTGGTTGGGCGAGTACGCGTGGGGGATCTCCGCCATGAGCTCCTGCACGCGTTGCTTGCGCACGGACAGGAACTCCCCGGTCTCCGCATCCGGTTCGCTCACCATCGACAGGCCCACCTGGTAGGCCCGCAGGATCGCGAGATTCTGCTCCGTGGTCTTCGCGTCCACCACGCAGATCAGCCGAAGTCCGTAGTACCGGCAGATCTGCGCAAGACCGATCGCCAGGTTTCCCGAACTCGACTCGACCACCACCGAGCGGCCCGGTTCAAGCTCGCCGGACCTGATCTTCGAAAGGATCATCGAGGCCGCCGAGCGGTCCTTGACGCTGCCCCCCGGGTTGAAGAACTCGAGTTTGCCGTACACCCGCCCCCCGAAGCCCGGTATCAGCGAGGTCAGCTCGACCAAGGGCGTGTTCCCGATCGTGGCGAGCACGCCTTTGACCGGTCTGTTCACCGTGCCGCTGTCCATCTCTCCGTGCCACCTCTCTGGCCTTCCGGACGACCGGGGGCCCCTCGCCGCCGTCACGCGATGATCTGGCTGTCTCCCGACCGGGCTCCGAGTGACCTCCTCGCGTCGAGATGGACGAAGGTCCGGTGCAGCCAGCGGTCCCGCCCGTCGTAGCGCGGCACGAACTCGCTGCGACCGTGCACGGTGACCCGGTTGTCCAGGATCGCCAGGTCCCCGGGCCGCAGCACGAACTCCTGCGCCGCCGCGGCAAGCTGTTGCCGCAGCACCCCCATCGCCTCCCGTGCCGCCTCGTCGAGCGGGCGGGTGGCGTGGAAGTCGACGACGATGTCGGGGTCCTCCCGCGCTCCGGTGAGCACGGCATGGTGGA
This sequence comes from Streptomyces odontomachi, assembly GCF_024435355.1. GTDB lineage: Bacteria > Actinomycetota > Actinomycetes > Streptomycetales > Streptomycetaceae > Streptomyces > Streptomyces odontomachi. Next base: position 696,472 of record NZ_JAMJWG010000002.1, on the reverse strand, counting down.
GGTCCTTGGCTCCCGAGGCGAGGAAGGACGGCGGTGCCTTGGTCTCGAACCGCTCCTGCCGCAGCACGGCACGCACCGGCGCGGGGATGTGCGGGAGGGCCCGGCGCAGTGGCCCGGTGAGCAGGACGGCGCGGTCCTCGTGGTCGTTGCGCAGGCACATCAGCAGGACGTAGTCGGGCCGATGGGGATGGAACGCGTTCTCCGTGTGCATCGCCAGCACCGCCGAGCCGGCGTTGCTCTGCGACTCCTCCTGCCCCTGGACGGGCACCACGTTCTGGACGAGCGCTCCGCCCTTCTCGTTCTGGTACGCGATCAGCTCGCCGAGGCACATCGCGATCAGCGCCTGTGTCGCCGCCGGCAGCGTCGCTTCCCGCTCCACCGAGCCCTGCTGGGTCGGGGTCGGCGGCAACTCCTCCGGGTCCACCCACAGGTTGGACAGCAGGAGCACGCCGTCCAGGCCCGGGTCGCGTTGGAACCGCCGAATCGCCTGGCGTGCCCTCAGAGGCACCGTCGCCGCCAGCTGCTCCGCGGCAGTCAGCCATTTCCCGTCGTTCACCAGCCCCGGCGGAGTGCGCATCAGTTCCCGTGCGGATGCCGAGAGCTCGTCTCGTTCCGGGCCGGACAACACGACGTGGTAGTCCGACCGGCTTTCAGCCGTAGAAGGGTCCCTCATGATGGATAGCAGACCGAAGGTGCCTATATCGGAGCCATAGCAGGCCCCTGCCTCACGGTTCGGGCCGCGAGCGGGCGGCGGGGACCTTCATCCGGCAGACCACGACCCGTCGGGGCTGGAACTCGCCGTCGGCACGCCACCGGCGGCGGTCATACCCTCACGCATGCCCCTGCGCAGCAGACATGCGCGTTCGGTCGAACTTTCGTGCGCTCAGTGCTGATCTGCTCGGGCCGGCTTCGGGCTAGCCTAAGCGCGCCGATCGAGTCCCACCTGTCACACGGGGGGTCTATTTTGGACATAGACATCGTGGGCGGCGTGTCCGCAGTGTGCTCATTTACCGGTCTCACCTGGGGGAAACGATTACCGCCTGAACGGCTCACCGCCGTCGAGCGTGCCGAGCACCGCCGGCGCGTCCGTGCCCACCGGGACGACCTGGGCGTGGTCCGGCTCGATGACGCCATCGTCTCCTTCGACGGCGGCCGGCCTTCCGACGTAACCGGTTCAGACGCGGCGGCCGTGCGTACCGAGGGCCACCCGGTGGACCGCGAGGTCCCGATCGCCCGGCCGCGCCGCCCGCTCACCGATCTCGCCTCGGCTGATCCGGCCATGCGTCGGCCCCCGCTGACCGCGGGGCGGGAGCGCGCTGCGGCGTCGCACCAGCGGGCCTCCCGTGGCCGACCGGCCGGGGCCCCGGCCGCTCGGGCCCGGTGCCCCCGCCGGGGGCTGCCTCTGCTCCACCTCCGGCGAGCCGTCCCAGACCGATCGCCCTGCCGACGTCGTGCGCGCCCGCACAGAAGGCAGGCGTCCGGCCGACGCGTACGCGGGGCACCACGGTCCCGCCCGGCCAGACCACCCACACCGAGGTGTGCCGCCCTCGCGGCAAGGACACGGGGGGACGTGGCAGCGGCGGACCGCCCTTCGTCGCACCGCGCCGAGACACGCGCCGCCCGGCCGACACCGGCGCGAGCCGCGTTCGACAGCGCGGCCGGAAACCGACTGCACCACGGGCATCCTCTTGCCGCTGCGCTACGCGCGTTGAGCAGACGCGGCTCCCCGGCACGGTTCCAGGAGGCCTGTCCGTACCCGCGCCTGAGCCGGCCGAAGCACCAGGCGCTCCCGCACTCCCGGCGCCCCCGGCCCACCGCTCGAACCACCCGACCGGGAGCGCGAGGAACCCGGCCAGGACCAGGCCTCGCGGCCGGCGGGGCGCTGGGGGGAGCAGCGCACGTCGGCCACCGGGTCCAAGCCCCGATCCGGCTGCTCGCAGCCGTGGCACGACCACGTACCCCGTTGACACACGAGCAGGTGCCGGCCGAGAACGACGGGCTTCGGCGACGGCCAGTTGCTCCCAAACATTCGTCCACGACCACCCCGACCCACGGGACCGGTGAGCCGCGGCCTCGCGGTATCCGAGTCGGGGGTGCGTCGTACGGCACAAGAGGAGACCGACATGGAGTTCAGAGTCCTCGGGCCCATCCGAGTAAACGATGGCGAGGACGAACACATGCTGCATGGCGCGAAGCAGCGGACCGTGCTGGCCACGCTGTTACTGGCGGACGGCCGAGTGGTGTCGGACGAGCAACTGGCCGACCGGCTCTGGGACGAGCACCCACCCGCGACGGCCAGCGCTCAGATCTACACCTACGTGTCCCGGCTCCGTAAGCTCTTCGGTGCCGCGGCCACCATCACACGTGTCACCACCGGATACCAGATGAACGTCGACCGCCTGGCGTGCGACCACATACAGTTCGACCAGTTGGCGCAGGCCGGCGCGACGGCCCTGGCCGAGGGGCACTGCGCGGACGCGTCGTCGGTGCTGCGGCGCGCCCTCGCGCTGTGGCGCGGTCCGGCCTTGGACGACGCCACGGCCCGCCTCATCGCGATCGAGGGGCCACGGCTGACCGAGGCACGGATGACGGCGCTGGAAGCGCGGATCGAGGCCGACCTGGCCCTCGGCCGCCATCGCCAGCTGACGGCCGAGTTGACCGGTCTGGTGGCCGAGCATCCGCTCCGGGAACGACTGCGCGTCCAGCTCATGACGGCTCTGTACCGCTGCGACCGGCAGGCGGACGCGGTCGCCACCTACCACGAGGGGCGCCGGCTGCTGGCCGACGAGCTCGGCGTCGACCCGGGCCCGGAGCTGACGGAGACCTACCAGCGGTTGCTGACGGGCGCGCTCGCCCTGCCGAGACCCGGCGCATGGGCGGGTGTCATCCCGGCCATGCTGCCCAGGGACCTGGCGCACTTCGTCGGGCGCGAGGCCGAGCTGGCCTCGATCGACGCCGGGCTGCGGCTCAAGTCGCCCGATCCGATCGTGATCACCGGTATGCCCGGCATCGGCAAGACCGCCTTGGCCGTGCGGGCCGCGCACGCCCACGCGGCGGCCTTCCCCGACGGGCACCTCTTCGCCGAGTTGCACACACCCGCCGACCAGCCGCGCCGGCTGGACGAGGTGCTCGGTGGATTCCTCGTCGCGCTGGGCATTCCGCAGCAGATGCTGCCGAGCGGCCTCGACCTTCGGGTCCAGCTGTACCGCAGCCTGCTGGCGACCAGACGGATGCTGGTGGTGCTCGACGACGTCGAGACACCGGAACAGGTACTGCCGTTCCTTCCCACCGGTGACTCCAGTGCCCTGATCATCACCTCACAGGCGCCCGGCGTCGCACCGGTCGGCTCCCGGGTGATCGGCCTGGAGCCGCTCACCGCCCACCAGTCGCGTGACCTGCTCGCCGCGGTGGTCGGCCAGCGGCGGCTGCGGGACGAACCGGAGGCCACCGCCCAGATCGTCAGCGACTGCGGTGGGCTGCCGCTGGCGCTGCGCATCGCCGCCGCCCGGCTGGTGTCCAACCCCGGGTGGCGCGTGGCCGACCTGGCACGGCGGCTGCGTCCGGCGCGCCACCGGGTGGAAGAACTGGTCTCCGGAAACCTGAACCTTCAGCAGCGGCTCCAACGGGGCTATGCACGACTGGGCACCGCGCACCAGTCGGTGGTGCGGCGGCTCGGCCAGAGCGGGACCAGCAGCCAGGGCGGCTATGTCGCGGTGGACGTCGCACTGATCCTTGACGATCTCGCCGAGCGTCATCTCCTCAAGGCCGGTCAGCAGTACCGGATGCACCAGCTGACGTACCTCTGGGCCCAGGGTCTCGGCGACGCCGAACACGAGGCCTGCTAGCCGTTGCCGCCTGCGACGCCGTCCTCCTCAGCGGCTGTCTCGGGTGTCTGGTTCGGGAACGAGTTCGCCCACGAGCGCGGCGACCTGTGCCACCTCGATGAGGAAGCCGTCGTGACCGTAGGGGGACTCGATGAGTCGGAGGCCGTCGGCCGTGGGGATGCCCGCGGCCAGGTCCGCCTGCTGGGACGGTGGGTAGAGGCGGTCGGAGTCGACACCGGCGACCAGGGTGCGGGCGGTGACGCGGCTCAGGGCGGCACGGGTGCCTCCGCGGCCCCTGCCGATGTCGTGGGCGTTCATGGCCTCGGACAGGACGACGTAGCTGCCCGCGTCGAAGCGGCGCACCAGCTTGGCGGCGTGGTGGTCGAGGTAGGACTCGACCTGGTACCGGCCGCCGCTCCACGGACGCTCCGCGCCCTGGGGCGTACGGCCGAACCGGGCGTGCAGTTCCGGTTCGCTGCGGTAGGTGACGTGGGCGAGCCGCCGGGCCAGGCCGAGTCCGGTGTGCGGGCCGCTGCCGGTGCCGTGGTAGTGGCCGCCACGCCAGTGCGGGTCGCAGCGGATGGCGTGGAGTTGGATGTTGGCCCAGGCGATCTGCTCGGCACTCGCCGCGCCCGTCGTGGCGAGTAGCAGGAGCGCGCCGGTGCGCTCGGGATGCGACACGGCCCATTCCAGTGCCCGCATGCCGCCCATCGAGCCGCCGACCACCAGCGCCCAGCGGTCGATGCCGAGCGCGTCGGCCAGGCCGGCCTCGGCCGCGACCTGGTCGCGCTGGGTCAGAAAGGGGAAGTCACCGCCCCAGGGGCGTCCGCCCGGTGTGGCGGACGACGGCCCGGTGCTGCCCTGGCAGCCGCCGAGCACGTTGGGAGCGACGACGAACCAGCGGTCCGTGTCCAGGGCGCGTCCCGGTCCGACCAGGCCGTCCCACCAGCCGGGGGTGGGATGCCCGGGTTCGGCGGGGCCGGCGACATGGCTGTCCCCGGTGAGGGCGTGCAGGACGAGGACGGCGTTGGACGCGTCCGGCGCGAGCCGTCCCCATGTCTCGAACGCGAGCCGCACACCCGGCAGTTCACCGCCCGCCTCCAGCGGAAGCGGCCGCTCGCGGTCGTACCACCGGCGACGCCCGGGCGGGTCCCCCTCCCGCCAGGCACCGGCGGCCGGCGGGAGGGGGACCTGGGAGGGCGTCACCACGGTGTTCAGGACGCGCCCTTCACCGCGCGGAAGCCGGCCTCCAGGTCGGCCTTCAGGTCGGCGAGGTTCTCGATGCCGACCGACAGGCGCACCAGGCCGGGGGAGGCGCCGGTGGCCACCAGCTGCTCCTCGTCGAGCTGGCTGTGGGTGGTGGACGCCGGGTGGATGATCAGGCTGCGGACGTCACCGATGTTGGCGAGATGGCTGAACAGCTCCACCGCGTCCACGAACCGCTTGCCCGCCTCCACGCCGTCCCGCAGCTCGAAGGAGACCACGGCACCGGCGCCGCGCGGCAGGTACTTCTGTCCCGCCTTGTACCACTTGCTGGAGGCGAGTCCCGCGTAGTGGACGGCGGCGACCTCGTCGCGCTGTTCCAGCCACTCCGCCAGGGCCTGGGCGTTGGCGGAGTGCCGTTCCATGCGCAGGCTCAGCGTCTCCACGCCCTGGAGCAGCAGGAACGCGGAGTGCGGGGACAGGGCAGGGCCGAGGTCGCGCAGCAGCTGGACCCGCAGCTTGATGGCGAAGGCACCCGGTCCCAGCGCCGGCCAGTACTGGAGGCCGTGGTAGGTGGGGTCGGGTTCGGTGAAGTCGGGGAACCGGTCGGCGTGCGCGCCGAAGTCGAAGGTGCCGCCGTCGACGACCACACCCGCGATGGCCGTGCCGTGGCCGCCCAGGAACTTGGTCGCCGAGTGGATGACGATGTCCGCACCGTGCTCGATGGGCCGCACCAGGTAGGGGGTCGGGATCGTGTTGTCGACGATCAGCGGCACGCCCGCCTGGTGGGCCACGTCCGCGACCGCCTCCACGTCGAGCACGTCGCCGCGCGGGTTGCCCAGGGCCTCCGCGAACAGGACCTTGGTGGTGGGCCGGATCGCCGTCCGCCAGGCGTCGATGTCGTCGGGGTCGTCGACGAAGGACACCTCGATGCCCAGCTTCCGCAGGGTGTGCCGGAAGAGGTTGTACGTGCCGCCGTACAGCGACGAACTGGCGACGATGTGGTCGCCGGAGCCCGCGAGGGTCAGGATGGCCAGCGTCTCCGCCGCCTGCCCGGACGCCAGCGCGACGGCCGCGACACCGCCCTCCAGCGCGGCGATGCGCTGCTCGAAGACGTCCTGGGTGGGGTTGTGGATGCGGGTGTAGATGTTGCCGGGCTCGGCCAGTGAGAACACGTCGGCGGCATGCTTGGTGTCGCGGAACACGAACGACGTGGTCTGGTAGATGGGCGTCGCACGGGCGCCGGTGGTCGGGTCGGGGGTGGCCCCGGCGTGGACCTGCCGGGTCTCGAAGGACCAGGCGGAGGCGTCGGGCCCGGCAGGTAATTCCTCGGGGGTGTGGCCGGCGGTGGCGGAGTCGTTGGGCTGGCTCATCGGGCTGCTCCCTGGATGGAGGGTGGGAACGCGAAGGCATGAGGAAACCGCGGCGTGGTGGATCGCGCCCGGTACCGCGGTGGCGGTCAGCGTCGAACGGTGCGGGAAAGGCTCGTCAGAAGCCGGAGCGTGGCGTCAGCTTGCGGCGGAACAACCCATGGTGGTGACACGCACGTAGTCCACGTGGCGACGGGTCACAAGCACGGTCATGGAAGCAGGTAACCACAGCTGAGGCCGCATGCACCAGAACGACCGTCCCCAGTTGCGTCCCCACTTGGGCCGGGCCCGCGGCCACGACGGGGGAGGGCGGTGGGCCATGGCTGCCAGCGTGCGAGGGCGGGACGGACGCCGAAGGGTTCACTCCAGTCGCGCGGCTGCGGTGCCGACCATAGGGTCGGCCGGAGGATCCGCCAGTGCCTCGGAGGACAAGGCCGCCGACCTGCACGAACAGGCGTCCGGCCGGAGCCGGCCGGGAAGGGAGCTTGAACGTGGCGTCGAGCCCGCGGGGGCACCCGAACGGAGCCGGCACGGCGGCTTCGACGAGTGGCAGCAAGCTCGTCGCGCTCCTGGTGATCTCCTCGCTTCAGCTGATGGTGGTACTGGACATCACCATCGTCAACATCGCGCTGCCGCACATCCAGTCGGCCCTCGGCTTCTCCACGGCGAACCTCTCGTGGGTGATCAACGCCTACACCCTCACCTTCGGCGGACTGCTCCTGCTCGGCGGCCGATCAGGTGACATCCTCGGCCGTCGGCGGATGTTCCTGCTCGGCGTGCTGCTCTTCGCGGTCGCGTCGCTCCTGTGCGGTTTCGCGCAGCAGCCCTGGCAGCTCCTGGTCGCCCGCGCCGTGCAGGGTGCGGGCGGTGCCGTCGCCTCACCGACGGCCCTGGCGCTCATCGCCACCACCTTCACAGAAGGACGGGAACGCAACCGGGCGTTCGGCGTCTTCGCGGGGGTGTCCGCGGGGGGCGGCGCGATCGGACTGCTGGCGGGGGGTCTGCTCGTCGAGTGGCTGACCTGGCGCTGGATCTTCTTCGTCAACCTCCCGATCGGCCTCCTCATCGCGCTCGCCACCCCGCGTCACATTCGGGAGTCCGAGCGCAGGCCCGGACGGTTCGACGTGGTCGGGGCCTTCGCCTCGACACTCGGCATGGTCGCGCTGGTGTACGGGTTCATCCGGGCCGGGGACAAGAGCTGGTCCGATGTTCTCACCGTCGCCGCCTTCGCCGTCGCGGTCGTGCTGCTGGTGGCCTTCTTCCTGCTCGAGCGCACCTCACGGCAGCCGATCACGCCGCTCACGCTGTTCCGCGACCGCAACCGGTCCGGCACCTTCGCGATCATGTTGTGCCTCGCAGCGGCGCTGTTCGGCATGTTCTTCTTCCTGACCCTCTTCGTGCAGGAGGTGCTGAACTTCAGCCCGCTCCGCGCGGGACTGGCCTTCCTGCCGGTGAGCGCCGTCATCGCCGTCGGCGCCGCGGCCGCCTCCCAACTGCTGCCGAGGACCGGGCCCAAGATCGTGATGGTCACCGGAGCCGTGCTCGCCGCAGCCGGCCTGGGCTGGCTGACCCGCCTCGACGCCGACAGCAGCTACCCGGGCGGCATCCTCGGACCGGTGCTCGTGTTCGGTTTCGGCATGGGACTCGAGTTCGTCTCCCTCACCCTGATGGCCGTCTCCAACGTGGCCGAGCGGGAATCCGGCGCCGCATCCGGCGTGCTCAACGCGACCCAGCAGGTCGGAGGCTCCCTCGGCCTGTCCATCCTCGTCACCGCCTACAGCACCGCCAGCCGCCACAAGGCACAGGACCTGCTCCACCGGTTCCTCGCCCATGCCACGCCGGAAGAGCGGCGACGGGTGCAACGTACCGGCAGGTTGCCGCCGCAGTTGAGGGACCAGGTACTCGCCGCGGGTGTCACCGCGGCGTTCATCGTCGCCGCCCTCCTGGCGGCGCTGGCGGCGTTGATCGCCGTGCTCGTCATCGAGTCGCGCACCTCGGACCTGGAGAGGTTCCAAGGCCGATGAACGAGCCCAGCCGGCAAACCCACCTGCCGGCCGCCGGAATCCCGAGCGGTGTGAACCGTCGAACCGCGCGGCCCTGGCCGGGTCAGAAGCGGGCGGTCAGGCCGCCGTCGACGGTGAGAGTCTGGCCGGTGATGTAGCTGTTCTCCTCGCCGGCCAGGAACGCCACGGCGGACGCCACCTCGGCCGGTCGGGCGGCGCGGCGCAGCGGGAGCCTTCCCTGACCGGCGTACACGCTGGTGAACGGCTCCGCGGACAGCTCGTCCTCGCCGTTGACCACCGACATACGGGTCGCCACGAAGCCGGGTGCCACCGCGTTCACCAGGACACCGTGGTCGGCGAGTTCGAGGGCCGCGGTGCGGGTGGCGGACTCCAGTGCGCCCTTGGACGCGTCGTACGCCAGCGAAAGCGGCTCGCCGAACCGGGCGTGGACGCTCGTCACGTTCACGATGCGCCCGTAGCCCTGCTCGGCCATCGGGACCGACAGGGACCGCATGAGCAGCACCGGCGCGTGCAGGTTGACCGCGAGTGTCGTGTCGTAGCCGGCCAGGTCCAGGCCGAGCAGCGCGGAGGGATGCAGGACACCGGCGCAGTTGACCAGGATGTCGACGCCAGAGAGCCGGTGCAGGGCCGTCGTGCTCGCCTCCTGCACCGCGGCCCGGTCGGCGAGGTCGACCTCGACCACACCGGGGCCCGTCTCGCGGTCGAGGACGACGACCTGGGCGCCGGCGGTACGCAACCGCTCCACGATCGCCGCGCCGATCCCATGGGCCCCTCCGGTCACGACGGCACGCCGGCCGGAGAAGTCCGGGGACTCCCGGCGGGCTGCCGCGCCGGGTGTATCGGCGCGGGCCGCCGCGCCGGTCCCCGCCGTGTTCGCCTGGTTCATCTGTGCTCTCCCCTCGTGCGTGCGTGCCGGTCCGCAAAACCGCCGTTGCCCGCTATGGACGCAGCTCAGGGGTCCGGTACAACGTGTTCCCGCCGACGGTGATCTCGACGTCGACGAGATAGCCGCGCAGCGCCTCGAGGTCGGGCTCCAGGCCCAGGCCCGGGGCGTCCGGGGCGGCCACCGTGCCATCCGCGTCCACCTCGATGCGGGTCGTGGTGGCGTCGCGGGCCAGGGGCTTCGCCTCCACCGGGTACTCGCACAGCCGGTCCGCCTGCGCTCCGGCGTACGGCTGGAGTGCGGCGCTGAGAGCCAGGTGCGAGGTGAACGTGTGGTTCACGAACGCGACCCCCGCGGCACGCGCATGACGCGCGACGCGGGCGGCGGGCCCGATGCCGCCGATCCGGCCGGTGTCGATCTGGACGAACCCGATGCCGCCGTGGTCGATCAGGTGTTCGGCCAGCGATGGGTTGTGCGCGCCCTCGCCCGCGGCCAGTCGCACGGTGGCCGACCTGGCGGCGAGGGAACGGTACGAGCGCAGCGCACCCGAGGTGAACGGTTCCTCCAGCCATCCCACGTCCGCCTGTTCCAGCGCCGGCAGCCGCAGCGCGGCGGCGTCGACGTCCTCGCCGAAGACCGTGCCCGCGTCGACGAGCAGGACACCGTCCTCGCCCAGACCCTCGCGGGCGGCGTGCACCTGGTCGGCGTCCCCCTGCACCGAGGTGGTGCCGTAGGGGCCCCAGCCGAACTTCGCCGCCCGGTACCCGGCGCGACGTACCGCGGCAGCCTTCTCCAGCGTTTCCTGCGGGTCGTCGCCGAACAGCGAGGAGGCGTAGGGGGTCTTGGGGAACGATCTCCGGTGGCCCAGCAGCTGCCAGACCGGCTGCTCCCGGACCCGGCCGAGCAGGTCCCACAGCGCGATCTCGATGCCGGACAGGGTGTGGTCGGTCTGCAACAGGTCCAGGCTTGCGGCGCGGACCTCCGCGCTGATCCGGGCGATGTCGTCGGCGTGGTCGAGGCGCTGCCCCAGCACCGAGGCCGCGACGGGATGGCAGGCGCTGTGGGAGAGCGGCGCGACAAAGCTCGCGATCGAGGTCAGCGGCGATGCCTCGCACTCCCCCCAGCCCACGTTTCCGTCGGCCTCGGCGCGGACCAGCAGCATGTCCTGGCTGCCGTCGCCGATGTCGAGCACCTGGGGCATGCGCAGGTAGAACAGGTCGACCGAGTCGATTCTCATGACGCTCTCCCGCAGTCCGAACGGTCGCCCTCGACGCCGCCGTCGGGCGTGATGCCCGAGACGTCGGCCATCCCCTCGTAGGCCACCACCGTCAGCTCGGTGTCGATGACCTCGCCGACCGGCAGGATCCGATGCGTGCCGGCGGCCACCCCCTCGTTGACGCTGATGGGGTGGCCGGTGCAGGGTTCGAGGACGAGTACCTGGTGTGCCCGCCAGCCGCCGTACGACGCGAAGGTCCAGCAGGACCGGAACACGGCCGTGTCGAACGCCATCCCGATGCCGCAGCCGTCGGCATAGGTGACCGCGCACCAGCCGCCGTCGAGGTCGGTGGCGTACTGGAACTCGCTCACCCGCGACGCACCCGGCAGGGTCGTGCGCATGTCGTGGCGGCGGCCGGCCGCCGTCTCCTCGACCAGATACGGCCACCTGTACCAGGTGCCGGTCCGGCCGGAGCGGGGGCTGCCGAAGTCCTCGACGTACATCGAGCGTGCCCCCATCGTCAGCCGGGCCGGCTCGTCGACGGGGACCGCCAGGTGCTGCTTCCACAGGTAGGGCAGATCCCGGGAACCGGCGTTCTCGATCCGCCACCCGATCCCGAGCCGCGGTTCTCCCGCCACCAGGGTGAGCGTCTTGGTGAAGCGGCAGGCGCTGATCGGTGTGTCCAGGGACAGTCTCACCTGGACGGCGTCGGGTCCCTCCGCGACGATGCGCCAGCTCCAGGGGGAGGTCCACAGCTCGCCGTGGTCGGGGTAGACCTCGCCGGCCAGTTCTTCGGGGGCGTCGTTGGGGAACAGCTCGTCCCAGCCGCCAAAGAACACGTCGTCGTAGACCGCCCCGAAAGGCACCGGCCGTGCCGTGATCCGGGGGTTGTGCCACAGCAGGTCCCTGCCGTGGGGCAGCTGGGTCAGCTGGGTCAGCTGCCAGATCCTGCCACCGAGTGCGGGCAGCACCACGGCACGCAGCCTGCCGTTCTCCAGCACCAGGGCCTGGGTGCCGTGGAAGCTCCAGTCGGTGCTGACCCGCGCTCTCACGCCGTCACCCCGGCCGGTGCGGGGGCCGCGCCGGTCGGCCGGATCAGCACCTTGGCGGCCGGATCGCCGTCGACGAGCCGTTGGTACCAGCCGGGTCCGTCTTCGAGGGCGACCTCGACGACACCGTCGGTGAGACCGATACGGCCCCCGGCCAGCCAGGCGAGCGCGGTCCTGAAGGCCGCCTGCGGGTAGGCGAACACGCCCTGGGCGGCGATCTCACCGCGTACCAGCGAGTTCACCGGCAGGGTGGTGGCGTCGGTGTGCAGGCCGATCAGCATCACCCTGCCGCCGGGCGCCGTCGCGGCCAGGCAGGTGCGGCGGGTCTCCGCCGTGCCCGCGGCGTCGAAGGCGACGCAGACGCCGTGGCCCCCGGTCAGCTCGCGCACGTCGGCCGGCAGCTGCTCGCCGTGGTCACCCACGAGGACGGCGCCCAGGCGGGCCGCCATCCGGCGCCGCTCCGGATTGCGGTCGGTGGCCAGCACCCGAGCCACCCCGTGCGCGCGCAGCACCTGGATCAGGAAGAGACCGATCGGACCGGCACCGACCACGAGTGCCGAGCCGGCGGCATCGATCCCGCTGAGGGTGACCGCGTGCACCGCGCACGCCGCCGGCTCGGCCATGGCGGCATCCTGGAGGCTGAGACCGTCCGGTACCGGCTCGATCGCGCCGGCCGGTACCACGACGTACTCGGCGTTGCCGCCGGGCAGCGACGCTCCCAGCAGCGCCCGGTCGCGGCACAGGTGGTGCCGGGCCGTGACGCAGTAGTCGCAGCTCCCGCAGGACACCAGGGGGTTGGCGGTGACACGGGCGCCCTCGGTGGCGGACCCCGGGTCGCCGGCGCCGATCTCCGCGACCGTGCCGGACAGCTCGTGGCCGAATACCAGCGGAGGCGTCCGCAGGCTGCTCTGGCCGAGGAAACCGCTCAGTTCCGAGCCGCAGATGCCGGAGTACGCCACCCGCAGCAGCACCTCGCCGGGACCGGGCACGGGACGGTCGACCTCGCGCAGGCTCATCACGCGCGGCGCCTCGTACACCAGGGCTCGCATCCGGTTGTCGCTCCTTCGGTGGGTGTGGAGTGTCCGCTGCCGGTTCAACCGCCGGTTCCTCCGCCCACCCGGTCGATCCGGGTCAGGAGCCAGATCACCGAGGCCGCCCCCGGTTCGGGGCACCGCAGGCCGGTGCGGCCGAGTTCGGCGCCCGTGACCACCGTCGGCTGCCCGAGGTCCGCACCGTCGAGCAGTCGCACCTCGTACCGCCCGTCCGGTTCCAGGTGCCGGGGACGGACCGGCTGCCAGTCGCCGGCCCGCGGCAGCCGGAAGCCCGCCACGATCGAGCGGGCCCCCGAGACCAGCTGGAACGACGGCTGCCGATGCCCTCTCTCCTCCCGCAGCGGCTGGTCCGTCAGCGGGACCAGCACGCCGTCGGTGAGCAGCGGAGCGATCACCTCGCGGAAGCCGGTGATGTGCTCACGAAGCCTCTCTCGCAGGTCGGGGCGGATCTCGGGGAGCCGGATGCTCAGGCCGAACCGGTGCAGCACAGCGGCCCTGATCTTGGTGTCGAACTGCTGGCGGGTGATGAGGGTGCCGGAGTAGTCGACGTGCTGGAAGCGGTGTTCGCCGCGCCACTCGCTCTGCGGCCAGTGGTACAGCTGCCGGGCGGGCAGCATGCGGGCGGCGCCCCAGGTGCAGCACAGGGCGTGCTCGGTCCAGTCCGGATCCGACAGGAACAGCGCGTCGACGTGGGCGGCGAGACCGGCGTCGATCCGCAGCCCGCCGGAGCTGCATCCCTCCAGCACGAGGTCGGGGAATTCGGTGCGCAGCCGGTCCAGCAGTGCGTAGAGGCCGAGGTAGTGGCGGAGCAGGCCGTCGTCGGCGTGGTGGCCGTGATCGCTCCTGGTGCAACCGGCGCCGGGGTCGAGGTTGAAGTCCCATTTCAGCCAGCGGGCGCCGGTCTCGCGCACCAGTCCGGCGGTGGTGTCGAGGATGTGGTTCCAGCCCGCCGGGGACCCCAGGCAGACGTAGCCGAGGGCCTCGCCGTCGGGTCCGGTCGCGATCAGGTCCGGCCGGTCGCGGGCGGTGCCCGCCTGGGTGCCGATCGCCTCGCCCTCCAGCCAGATGCCGAAGGCGACGCCGCGCTGCCTGGTCTGCTCGGCCAGCCAGGCCAGGCCGTGCGGGAAGCGGGCGGTGTTGACCCTGTGCCAGTCGCCGCGCTGCTCGTACCAGTCGCTGCCGGCATCGGCGTCCCCGAACCAGCCGGCGTCGAGGAGCGCCACGTCAAGACCCAGGTCCCCGGCGATCGCAGCGTTGGCGAGGAACGTGTCCTCGTCGATCTCGGCGTCCTCGTACGGCCACCAGTGGTTCCACTCGGTGAGCGGTGGTGGCCCCGGGGGTGTCTGGCCCAGGAGATGCCGCGCGAGCGCGGCGGAGGCGTCGGTCAGGTCGGCGCCCCAGGCGATGCTGACCTCGGGCAGGGTGAACGTTTCCGCCCCGTCGAGCCGTACCTGCTGGCCGCGGGGGTCGAGGCCGACCTGCACCGCCGAGCCGTGGGCGCCGGGGGTGTGGGTGATCCGCCAGTTGCCGCTCCAGTGCAAGGTGATCACGTAGGCGCCCTGACCGGTGTCGACCCCGAGCCACGGGACGGCGCCCTGGCCCGACCGGCCGCTGGTCACCCGGAGGGTCCCGGTCGCCGCCGGATCGAGGGAGGTCGGCTCGTACTCCGTGCCCCAGCCGCTGGTGAAACCGTGCACCGCGGTGGCGGGCGGCAGCGTCACGGTCGCGACGGTCGGCTCGGTGCCTCCCCGGGCGCCGCGCGAGACCGCATAGGTCGTCGCCGTGTCCGACGTGTGCATGGGGGCGATCGTGTCGTCCGGGTTGGTCGGTCGGACGACGGGCAGCGGAAGGAGGGCGGGCATGGGGCTGGCTCCTTGGGGGCTGGGGTCTGCCGTTGGGGCGACGGGGGTCGGCCGCGCGGGGGCGGGTCAGGCGAGCAGCTCGGTGGCGCCGTCCTGCATCTGCTTCGCCGCGGCATGCGGGGTCACTTTCCTGGCCAGCAGTTGCTCGATGCTGTTGGCGAACGGCTCGCTGAAGATCTTCTGCATGTTCTGGGTGTAGATGTCGCCGATGCGGGCCTCGGGGAGCTTCTTCATCGCGTCGGCGAAACCCCGTGGCATTCCCTTCAGCATGGCGGCGGATTCGCGGGCCGCGTTCTGCAACGGGATCCAGTCGTGGTCCTTGGCCATCTGCTCCTGGAAGGTGGTCGCGCTCCAGGTCGCGAAGGCCTGAGCGGCCGAGAGCGCCGGCGAGTTCTTGGGAATCACCCAGCCGCCGAGCCAATAGGGCGCAATGCTCTTGCCCTGGTACAACGGCAGCGAGGTCATGGCCCAGTTGCCCTTCATCTGCTTGTACGTCGCGATGTTCCAGGTACCGACCGGAGTCATCGCGTACGTCCCGGACTGGAATCCCCCGTTCTGCTGCCCGATGGCGGCACGCTCGTCCGGTCGGGGAGCGATGTGTTCGTCCCACATCAGGTCCTGGATGAATTTCAGCGCCGCGACGTTGGCGGGTTCCGTGAACCGGAACTTCCTCGGCTCCAGCGGCCGGTCCACGAAGGCGGTGCCGGCCGCCCAGCTCAGCGTCTGGATGCCCCACCACGTCCCACCGAGGTCACCGACGTCGAATCCCCAGCGGGTGACCTTCGCACCGGAGGTCTTCTTGAGCTTGCGCGCGGTCTCGATGACGCGGTCGTACGTCCAGGTGGGGTCGGGGTAGGACAGGCGGGCGTCGTCGAAGTGGTCCCTGTTGTAGAACAGCGCCATCGACTGGACGTTGTCGGGGATGACGTAGAGGTTCTTTCCGTCGAACCGCCACGGGTCGTACAGCTGGGTGCGGTACTTCGCGGGATCGGTGATGCCGCTCTTGCCGACCACCGACTCCTCGTCCTGGAGCAGCCCGCGTTTGTACTGGGCGTAGGCCTGGACGTCCCAGTAGTACATGTCGAACGGTTTATGGGCGGCATATTGCAGGTCGACCTTCTGCCAGAACTGGTCGTAGGGCAGGAAGTTGATGTGGGCGCTGTACTTGCCCGCGAAGTGCTTGTTGAACATCTGGACCCGTGCGCGGAAGTTCGCGTCGATGGCCGGGCCGTTGGTCCAGACGTACACCTCGACGTGCTTCTTGTTTCCCGGTGCGCCGCTCGATGCCGAGCAACCGGCGACGGTGAGTGCCGAGCCGGCGGCCAGGCCACCGAGCAGGGTGCGGCGGGACAGCCGCCGGGCCGTGCGGTCGGTGCCGGTGGGCGGGTGCGGGAGCTGTTCGGACGGTCGGGTCATGGGGAGCCTCGTTTCGAGTCCGCCGGGCTGGTGGCGGGACGGTGCTATTTGGAGAGTCCGCTGACCGCGATGCCGCGGATGAAGTACCGCTGCGCCAGCAGGAAGACGACGATCGAGGGCAGGGAAGCGATGGTGGTGGCGGCCATCAGCAAATGCATCTGCGGGCCGACCTTGGGAGATCCGGCGAATGTGGAGAGGGCGACGGCGATGGTCCACTTGCTCTCGTCCGTCAGGTAGATCACCGGCCCGAAGAAGTCGTTGTAGGCGCCGATGAAGGTGAACACCGTCACGGTCGCGATGACCGGCCAGCTCAGCGGTATGAAGATGTTCCACCAGATCCTGAAGTATCCGGCGCCGTCGATTCGGGCGGCATCTTCGAGCTCTTTCGGAATGCGGAGGTAGAACTGCCGGAACAGGAAGATGAAGAACGCCGACCCGAAGAAGGCCGGGACGATCAGCGGCTTGAAGGTGTTCACCCATCCGATCTGGTTGAAGACGATATAGGTGGGCACCAGGGTCACGGTGGTCGGCAGCATGAGGGTCGCCATCAGCGTCATGAAGACGGCGTTCTTGCCCGGGGCGCGCAACCGGGCGAAGCCGTAGGCGCAGAACGAGCAGCTGAGCAGCGTGCCGGCCACCACACCGGTCACGACGGTGGCCGTGTTGAGGATGTAACGCTGGAACGGGGCGATGGCCAGTACGTCGATGTAGTTGCGCCACTGCGGCGTGAATCGCCAGACCGGCGGATCGACGAACACCTCGTGCGCCGACTTCAGCGAAGTGAGGACCATCCAGATCACCGGCGTCAGCACGAGGAAACAGCCGACCGAGGCGATCACGGCCCGGATGACGGTGGAGGTGCGGGTCCGCATCATTGTTCCGACTCCTCGGTGTGCACCCATTTCGGGGAGGACCAGAAAACCAGCAGGGTGAGGATCAGAACGATCGCGAACGCCACCCAGGCAATCGCCGACGCGTAGCCCATCTTCAAGTAGACGAAAGCGTTCTTGTACAGGTAGAGCGGCAGCAGCAGGGTCGAGTTGTCGGGCCCGCCATTGGTCAGCACGAACGGCTCGGCGAACACCTGGAGAGCGTTGATGATGCCCATCACCAGGTTGAAGAAGGTGACCGACGACAGCATCGGCACGGTGATGTGGAGGTGCTGCCGGAACCGGCCGGCGCCGTCCACCTGGGCGGCCTCGTACAACTCCTTCGGCACGCCTTGGAGTCCGGCCAGATAGATCAGCATGGTGCCGCCGAAGCTCCACAGGGACATGATGATCAGAGCCCGCAGCGACCACTGCTCGTCGGTCAGCCAGGAAGGGCCGTGCACGCCGACCCGCCCGAGCGCGATGTTGACCAGCCCGTAGTCGCTGTTGAACAGCCACCGCCACACCATGGCGACCGCCACACCGCCGATCACGCTCGGCAGGTAGTAGGCGGCACGGAAGAACGCCATCGCCGGGATCCGGGAGTTGAGCAGGATCGCCAGCACCAGCGCGACGACCATGGTGGCGGGCACGCTCACCACTCCGTAGACCAGCGTGACCTTGAGCGACTTCCGGAACAGCGGATCACCGGCGAGTTCGCCGTAGTTGTGCAGGCCCACCCACTTCGGCGACGCGAGCATGTCGTACGAGGTGAAACTCAGCAGGAACGACGCGATCATCGGGCCGAGCGAGAACAGCAGCAGTCCCAGGACGGCAGGAGCGATGAACAGGTAACACCAGCGCGCCTCACGCCGCGCCATCACGCTGCGCACCCGCCGACGGCGCCACCGGAACGGTGCGTCCCCGCTCGGACCGGCGCTCGGACCGGCCGCCGCGGCACCCGCCGTCGGGCGCGGGGTGGCGGCTACTTCGACACTTCGGCGTGGCATTTCCACTCTTCCTTGGGATTCCGGTGGCCGGCCCGCACGACCCGGGCCTCGCCCCGTCCGTACCGGTCCGGTTCTCGTCGCACGGTGGCGACCGGCCCACGCACGGGATCGCCGGGGCCCGGTCCGGGAGGTTCGGGCGGTCCGGGCGTGCCGGCAGCGCCCGTGGCGGCCGCGGCAGGTGACGCCCGTGGCGGGCACAGACGTGCGGAAGATCGCGGGCCCACGTCCTGGGCCGGGTGTGCGTATCAGACGGATAAGGGAGCGCACGCGGCGCTGTCGCGCACGATGAGGGCAGGGCGCAGCAGCAGGCGCTCCGGCGGGCCGTCAGGCGTGGCTATGCGGGCCAGGAGCATCCGCATGCAGGCGCGGCCCGCCTCCTCGAGGGGCTGGGCCACGCTGGCCAGGCCGGGTGAGAGCAGGGCGGCAGCGGGGGAGTCGTCGAAGCCGATGACCGCGACATCGCGACCCGGGGCCGACCCCCGCTCGGCCAGGGCGCGGAGACAGCCGAGGGCAAGGGTGTCGCTGGCGGTGACGACGGCGGTGGCACCGCCGTCCAGCAGCGGTACTGCGGCGGCGTGCGCGGTGTCGACGTCGTCGACGCTGGAGGCGCGGCGTCCGCGGACCGGCAGCCCGTGCCGCCGCATGGCGCGGCTCCAGCCGGCCGCCCGGTCGTCGCCGATGCCGGAACCGCGGGGCCAGCCGAGGAACGCGATCCGGCGGTGGCCGAGGGCGACAAGGTGCTCGACGGCCTCGTCGGTTCCGGCCGCGCCGTCGACGTCCACCCAGTCGCCGACTTCGCGGCTCGACCAGTGGCGGCCGAAGGCGGCGAACGGAATGGCGCGCTTGGCCAGCCAGGCCTGGCGCGGGTCGCCACGATCGGTGTCACTGAGCACGAAGGCGTCCACGGCGTGCTCGCGCAGGAGTTCCTCGTAGCCGCCGAGGCGATCGGGTCCGCTGGGGGAGGCGAACAGCAGGATGTGGTAACCGGCCTCGTCGGCGGCCTGGGACAGGGCGTGCAGGAACCGGTCGAGAACGGGGGTGGAGACCCCGGGAGCGGTCGGTGCGATGCCGTATCCGATGAGTTTGGAGGAGCGGGTGCGCAGCGCACTGGCCGACCGGTTGCGCCGGTAGCCCATCTCGTCGATGGCGCGGCGGACCCGCTCCAGGGTCTCAGGACGCAGCAGCTCCGGAGAGTTGAGAGCGTTGGAGACGGTCTGCGGTGCCACCCCGGCCCGCTGCGCGACCATCGCGAGCGTGACGGGGCCCCGCCGCTGTGCGGGCGGGGTGGAAGGGTGCGCCATCGCGGTCTCCACGCTCCTCGACTGCCCTGAGCTCTCTCAGTGCATATTGCTTGGATCGATCCAACGCCCCTATACGCTGCTTGACTCGGCCGTTAGTGTCTTAGATCGATCCAACGTTCTACGAGAGGCTGCGCCCAGTGGAGACGCCTGTCAAGACATCGAACGAACTTCAGCCGTTCCTGCACGACGCTTGCGTGAGCCTGTACGCACCGAGCCTTGTGGTCTCCCGCCCCGACGGGCGGATCGGCGGCCCCGGGGACGGCTTCTTCCACGGCGACCGCCGGTGCCTGTCCCGGCTGGAGGTGGACGCACCCGGAATTCCCGTGGCACCGGTGGGCGGCGGTGTCACGGGTGCCGACACGGCGGCGTTCCGCGCCGTTCTCCGGGGGGTCGGCGAGCACACCGCCGATCCGGCGGTCACGCTGGAGCGGCGGCGCCGGGTGGCGCCGGGACGCCTGACCGAGACGCTGGAGCTGGTCAACTCCGGGCCGGCAGAGGTGGCGGTCCGCCTCACGGTCATGGCAGCGTCCGACTTCGCCACCATGGAGCAGGTCAAGGCAGGCAGGGCGACCGCGGAGACGACCGCGGCGGCGGACGCGGCGGCGGACGGCGGCGGACTCGTCTGGACGGACCGCTCCATGACGGTGCGTCTGACCAGCACGCAGGCGCCCGCGGCGGTCGACGGGCCGGCCGGACGGCTCCACCACGACGTCCGTCTCGCCCCCGGCGCGCGCTGGTCGACCGAGCTGGTGGTCGTCGCGGAGGACCGCAGCAGCGTGCTGTTCCCGCCCGCCCCACCGGACGCCGCCCTCTGGCGCACCCCTCACCTGCTCAGCGCCGACCGGCGGTTCGACCACTGGGTCGAGCAGTCCGCCCACGATCTGCGCCGGCTCCTGCTCACCGACCCGCAGGGCGACGGCGACCTGTTCCTCGCCGCCGGCGCGCCGTGGTTCCTCACCCTCTTCGGCAGGGACTCGCTGTGGACCGCCCGGATGCTGCTGCCGCTCGGCACCGAACTGGCCGCGGGTACCCTGCGCACGCTCGCCCGCCGTCAGGGCACGGTCGTGAACCTGGAGACCGAGGAGCAGCCCGGCAAGATCCTGCACGAGGTGCGGCGGGAGGGCGTCGGGCTGCCGCCCCGGTACTACGGCACGGTCGATGCCACGCCGCTGTGGGTGACGCTGCTGCACGACGCGTGGCGCTGGGGCCTCGATCCGGAGCAGGTACGGGCGCTGCTCCCGCACGCTGAGGCCGCGCTGGCCTGGATGGCCGAGCACGGTGACGCGGACGGCGACGGTCTCCTGGAATACGTCGACCACACCGGGCGCGGCCTGTCCAACCAGGGCTGGAAGGACTCGGGCGACTCGATCCGCTACCGCGACGGCCGGATCGCACGGGCCCCGATCGCGCTGTGCGAGGTCCAGGCGTACGCCTACGAGGCGGCCCGCTGCGGTGCCGCCCTGCTGCGCGCCTTCGACCGGCCGGGCGCTGACCGCTGGGAGGAGTGGGCCGACCGGGTACGGCGGAGCTTTCGCGAACGGTTCTGGGTGGAGGACGCCACGGGCCGCTACCCGGCCGTCGCGCTCGACGCAGACAAGAAGCCGGTGGACTCGGTCACCTCGGGGTTCGGACACCTGCTGGGCACCGGCCTGCTCGACGCCGACGAGAGCGCGGTGCTCGCCGCCCGGCTCTGCGCTCCGGACCTGGACGCGGGGTTCGGCCTGCGCACCCTGAGCTCGCAGAGCGTGGGCTTCAACCCGCTGGGCTACCACATCGGGTCGATCTGGCCGCACGATACGGCGATCGCGGTACAGGGCCTGGTACGTGCGGGCTTCCCGGAGGCCGCGCGCGGTCTTGCACGCGGTCTCGTGGCGGCCGCCGGGGCGTTCGACGGGCGGCTGCCCGAGCTGTTCGGCGGGCACGGCAGCGCCGTTGACACGCGGCCCACACCGTATCCGGCGTCCTGCCGTCCGCAGGCGTGGGCGGCGACCGCTTCGATCTCCCTGCTCCAGTCGGTGCTCGGCCTGCACGCGGACGTGCCCGGCGGGACGCTCACCGTCTCACCGGCGCTGGCGGGGGAGTTCGGCCCGCTCAGTGTCACCGGCCTGGCGGTGGCGGGCGAGCCGATGGAGATCACGGTGCAGCCGGACGGCACCGCGGACGTCCGTGCCGCGGCGGGGCTTTCGGTGCGCACGAGTGCGGTGCAGGCCACGAGTGCGGTGCGCACCACGAGTGCGGTGCGCACCAGCTGACGCGGAGCGCGCTCGTGGACGTCGTGCGGATGCGGCGCCGATACGCGGGCGGGGTGGCGTCGCGAGGCCACCCCGCCCTCCGGCCAGACACGGTGGGGGGACGCCCCTCAGTCGGGGTGCACCAGGGTGTCGGACGGCGGCCAGTGGTCCGTGAAGGAGCGCTCGCCATGCGTGGCGAGGGCGTGCAGGACGGCATCGCGGTCGCCCGAGGCGATCAGGTCGAACAACTCGCCATGTCGGGCGACATGGACGGCCAGGTCCTCGTGGTAGTGCTCGCGCTCGTACAGGTTCAGGGCCATGCACAGGACCAGCTGACGGTGCAGCGACTCGTACATGGTGATCAGCCTCTTGTGATCGGCGAGTTCGATGATCGCGCGGTGGAAGAGGTAACCGCAACGCACCAGTTCCGCCCGGTCTCCCTTGTCGGCGCACTCCCGCATGCGGTCCAGGGCCGTGCGGCAGTTCTCCAACCGGGCCGGTTCGTGCACCGGCACACCGAGTTCGACGGCCAGTCGCTCCAGCGCCGAGCGCAGCGTGAGGATCTCGTGGACGTCCCGGGCCGCCAGCTCCATGACGGTCATGCCCCTGCGCGGAGCCATGGTGATCAGGCCCTCCTGCTGGAGGAGGCGCATTGCCTCGCGCAACGGTGGGCGGCTGATGCCGAGTTCGGCCGTGAGCCGTTCCTCGATCAACCGGTCTCCGGGGCGCAACTCTCCGGCGAGGATCATCCCCCGCAGCTGCTCGGCGGCGAGTTCGACCAGGCTGGGCGGGTCGATCCGGCGTGAGGCCGGGGGGTTGTCCATCGTGCTCCCAATCTGCCGCGGTGGTCCGGACCGTCCGGGGGGCCGACCGAACGGTCGGGTCTGCCCGTTTTCACGTGCCTCGCCGGTCCTGTAGACAATAGACTAGTGGCGCTGCACGCGTGCGGAATCCTGCCTCGCGGCCGTGCGCCGGCCGCGAGGCAGGGGAGGGTCACACGTCCGCGTAGTAGGCCTCGATCGCCTCCACGTCGACCGTGCGGTCCGTCGCCAGGCCGAGACGTTCGTATTTGGAGCGCCGGGAACGCATGTCGGCAAGCAGGATCGCGCGTGCGTGCCCTGCCACCTCAAGCGCGACCTCCTCCGGCACGACGACCACCCCGTCATCGTCGGCACCGACGATGTCACCCGGGTTGACCTGCACTCCGCCACACGCGATCGTCACCTGCGTCTCGATCGCCATGATGCGGCCGGGGATGATGGTGCGCCCGCGGTACCGCGCGACGACGGGGGTGCGCTGCGCCACCACCTCGGCGGTGTCGCGGCAGTAGCCGTCGGTGACGATGCCGACGGCGCCGCCGAGCACGGCGCCCATGGAGTTCTCGCTGCCCCAGAAACCCACTTCTGGACCGCCGCCGGCGTCCATGACGACGACGTGGCCCGGCGCGAGGTCGTCCGGGAGGCGCGCGGGGCTGTTCTGTTCGAACCAGATCCGGTGCGCCTCAACGATGTCCTGCGTGGAATCGAGCTTCCACATCGGCTTGTTCGAGGGAACGGCACGGATCGTGGCAGCCTCGCCCCAGAACCGCATGCCCTGCCAGAGCGGTCGGACCTCGCGGTCCATGAGGCCGATGTTGAAGTACCCGATGCCGTCGAGCGCATCGACGACGTCGCACACGCGGAGCGGCTGGTAGAGGCTGCTGAGGTTGTCCGCCGAGGCCTTCTTGAACTGGGGGGACGTGCAGTCTGTGGGTGTCACGATCTTCCTGTCCTGGTTGTCGAGCGCCTTCGATGTCGTCGTCGATGCGGTCGTTGATGCCGTCGTGGTCCGGTCAGGCGGGGCGTTCCGCGGCTCCCTCCTTCCTCGTCGTGTCCGGCAGGAACCGGTGGAGCCCGTACCACCGGCAGGCCGATCCACCGAGGACCGCTTCCCGGTCGTCCTCGTCCGGGCACACCGCCGTGACGAGATCGGCGAGGTCCGCCCACGCCCTGCCGTACTCGGCGCGCAGCAGCACCACCGGCCAGTTGCTGGCGAGCATCATCCGCCGGGGGCCGAAGAGGTCGGCGACGAACCGGACGTACCGTTCGAGCGCGCCGACCTGCCAGCCGGACCACGCCGTCAACGCGTCGATGCCGACCGAGACCTTCACCGCCACGTTCGGGCAGCCGGCGAGCTGTCGCAGGTGCGATGCCCACGGCTCCCAGCCGAGCGATTCGATCGGCGGTCGTCCGAGGTGGTCGACGACGACGCGCAGCTCCGGAACCGTCTCCGCCAGGCGGAGCACCTGCCGAGTCTGCTGAGGCGTGATCGGCACGACATCCCAGACGAGTCCGCGCCGGGCGACCTCGGTGAACAGCGCCACCGAGTCCGGTTCCACGAGCCATGCGAGGGGGTCGTCCGCGATGAGACACCGCACCCCGACGAGCTTCGGTACGGCGAGCCGATCGAGCTCCTTGCGCGCGGCCGCGGCATCCGGAAGCGGCAGCCACGCGACCACGCCTGCGACCCGCGGATGAGTCCCGTACGCGGCGAGCCGCACGTTCTCCTCCGGCTCGTCCACCGACTGGACGAGCACGCTCGCGGCGACGCCGGCCGCGTCGAGTTCGGAGACGAGATCATCCGGCGTGAAGTCACGCTCGAGCGCGGTGTGCGACGCGTGCCGCCACGGCTGTTCCTGTGCCGCCGTGCGCCAGAAGTGCTGATGGCTGTCGATGGGGAGGGGAGGAGTCATGGCCGGTCAGCTTCCTGTCCAGACGGGGCGTCGGCGGGCGAGGAACGCACCTACGCCCTCGCGGAAATCCGTGCTGCCGTAACAACGGATGAGGAGGTCCTCGTCGTCGGGGACGGCGTGCGCGGCGTCGAGCCGACGCCCGATCTCCTTGAGCGCCCGGGTGGTGAGCGGCGCCGTCCCGCGCAGGCGGTGCAGGTAGGGCTCGGCCGCCTCCTGAAGGTGTCCCGGCTCGGCGAGCGCCGTCACGAACCCGGCCTCAGCGAGCGACTCGGCCGGCAGGAGCGTCGCACCGAGCAGCATTGCGTCGGTCCTGGCGACCCCGACCCGGGCACGCAGCCGGGCGACGACCGCGGCCGGGAGGCAGTTGCCGAGGGTCCGCGCGATCGGAGCGCCGAACCGCGCTCCCCGTTCCGCGATCACGAGATCGCAGCATGCGGCCACGACGAGCCCTGCGCCGACGGCAGCGCCTTCGACGAGCGCGACGACCGGCACCGCTATCGCGAGCAGGTCAGCGACGACGGCACCGACACGGCGCTCGTAGGCGACGCCGTCACGTCCGTCCGCGAAATCGACGAACTGGCCGATGTCCGTGCCTGCGGCGAACCCGTCCTCGGGGTCACCCCGGATGGTGACCGCGACGACGTCGTCCCGCTCTCCCACGTGGGCGGCGATGGACCGAAGACGGTCGTACATCGCCCAGGTGAGCGCGTTCCGGCGTCCCGGATTGCGCAGCCGGACCGCTGCGATGCCGTCGCTGACGACGAGGTCGACCCCGTCCCCGCGCTCCACGGGGCTCACGCGGGATCTCCCTGCGCCTGCCCCTGCGCCTGCCCCGGTACCTGCGTCTGCGCCTGTGCCGCACGCGTCGTCAGCTCCGCGAGCACCTCCTGGGTGTGCTGCCCCAGCAGAGGCGGGGCAGCCGCGGTCCGAACGGGTGTCCCCGAAAGCTTCAGTGGCGATCCGAGCACGTTCGTCTCGCCCTCCACGGGGTGCTGGAACGAGGTCACCATCTGGCGTGCGCGGACGTGCTCGTCCTCGGTCAGGACATGCCGGTAGTCACGGATCGGTCCCGCGGGCACACCCGCGTGCAGGAGTGCGGTCACCCAGTCGTCCGTGTCGCGCGTCACGAGGGTCCGCTGGAGCGCGTCGACGAGTTCCCGCTGGTGCGTCATCCGGTGGTCGTTGTCCACGAAGCGCGGATCGGCGAGGAGGTCCGGTGCCTCGATCACCTTGCACAGCCGCTGCCAGAGCCTTTCGTTGTTCGCGCCGACCGTCAGATACCCGTCCCGTGTCGCGAGCGCCTGGTACGGGGCCGACATGCGGTTGGCCGAGCCGAGCGGAGTCGGTGGCTCGCCCGTCGACCAGAACTCCGTCGACTCCCATACCGACATCGCGAGCGCCGACTCGAAGAGCGATGTCTCCAGGTACTGGCCGGCACCGGTGACCTCCCGGGCGCGCAGCGCCGCGAGGATCCCGATCGCGCAGAACAGGCCCGAGCCGAGATCAGCCACCGGTATCGCCGACTTCACCGGGGGCTGCCCCGCCTCACCCATCACGCTCATGATTCCGGTCATGGCCTGCGCGATGAGGTCATAGCCCGGGTACGCCGCATACGGTCCGGTCTGGCCGAATCCCGAGATGCTGGCGTAGACGATCCTCGGATTGACCGCCAGCACCGCGTCATGGTCCACTCCGAGGCGCCGGGTGACACCCGGTCGGAAGTTCTCGATGACGACGTCGGCGGTCCGTACGAGCTCCAGGAATGTCTTCCGGTCCTGATCACCCTTCAGATCCAGTACGACGCTGCGCTTGTTCCGATTCAGCGACAGGAACGCCCGACTGTCGTCACCGACGACGGACCTGCCCCACGACTTTCGGGTCTGGTCGCCGTGGTCCGGGTTCTCCACCTTGATGACGTCCGCACCCAGGTCGGCCAGGATCATCGTGCAGAACGGACCCGACATCACCTGCGTCAGGTCGAGGACACGGATACCCCCTAGTGCCGTCGGCCGCTGACCTGTGCGCGCCCCGGCGGAGTCGGGATCAGGCATGGTTGATTCCTCCTCGTTGCTCGTCGTTCCCGTTCCGTCACCTGGTACCGAGGTTTATCGCGGCCTCCGCGAAGAAGTCGTCCACTGCCTCGGAGATCGACTTTCTGCCGAACTCGATGTTTTCGTATCCACGGGTGAAGGCCTGCTCGAACGTGGTGTTGTATCCGGACGGCATGAGTGGTTGGGGAACCTTCTTGCTGAGGATGTAGTCGTAGACGTGCAGCTCCTGCTTGAGCGGCGGTGACGTCGGCTTGTCGAGCTGCTGCTGTAGCTGCTCCCTGTTCGCCACGGCGCCATTGTCCGAGTCGTAGATGGCGGCGGCCTTGTCGTTGTTCGTGAAGAAGTCGATATACGCCGCAGCGGTCGCCTTGTTGTCGCACTTCGCGGGGATCGACCATCCGCTGACGAAGAATGCGTTCCCGAGTCCGGCCGACCCGGTGGGGAACGGAACCGTCGTGAGATCCTCGCCGGGCGCCGCCGCGGACGCGGCGACGAGCGCGTTGCCCGCGGTGGGCTCGCTGAGCACCTTGCCCGTGGTGACGTAGAACTGCTCCGGCTGGGCGGGTTCGTCCGCTGCGTCTTCTGCGGAGTTCGTCAGGCCCGCCTTGCGAAGCCGTTCCCAGAGCGTCCAGTAGTCGGTCAGGGTCCTCTTCGAGAAGGCGATCCGGCCGTCCGCGTTGAACATCTTCTCGCCGTTGCCGATGACGTACGCAGAGAACACCGGCTCGTTACCGCCCTGCGAGGTCGTCGGAGCCACCCCGGCGGGGAGCTTCGACTTCGCCGCCTTGAGCCACGAGACGAATCCGTTCCAGCTGTAGCGCATCGGAAGCGGTTTGACACCCGCTTTCCTGGCCATCGCCTGATTGATCATCAATGCGTTCCAGGCCGAACCGTACGGGATCATGTAGAGCCTGCCGTCCGATCCGCGCCCGCTGTCCAGCACGTTCTTCGGGATCGAACCGACGTCGATCGCCCCGGATTTCACGAGCGGATCGAGCGGTTGGAGCAGTCCGTCGTGCGTGTAGTCGTTGAGTTGACGGGTCTGTAGTCCGGTGACGCACGGCATCGAGGAGCTCGCGGCCTGCACGTTGAGCTTGTCGAAATAGGTCGAGAAGTCGCCGACCTGCGTCTGGGCCGACGCCTTCGGGTACTTTCCCTCGAAGAGCCTGTTGATCCGGTCGGTCTTGTCCACCCGGGTCGAGGAACCCCAGTAGGACAGCTGGATCGATCCGGCGACGGGGGCGTTCGCCGCCGGGACCGTGGAGTTGTTCGACGAGGCGGAGCATCCGCCGAGCAGCGCTGACACCGCGACCGCAGTGACGAGCAGCTTCCCTTTGTGGTTCGACACCTTCATCGCACTATCGCCTCACTTCATTCCGGAGGTGGCGATTCCCTCGATGAGGAGGCGCTGAAAAGCCACGAAGAAACCTGCGAGGGGTGCCAGAGACAGGGTGGCCATGGCGAAGAGCGCACCGTAGGATGACTGGCCACCCGTGGAGTCGAGGAACGAGTTGAGTCCGAGCGGTACCGTCCAGAGATTCGCGTCGCCCAGGTACAGCAGCGGTCCGAGGAAATCGTTCCATGAATTGATGAAGCTGAAGAGCGCGGTCGTCCCGATCGCCGGCAGCGAGAGCGGTATGATGACCCGTCTGAATATGCCCCAGTGGCCGCATCCGTCCATACGCGCCGCGTCGTCGAGCTCGCGGGGCAGTACACGGATGAACTGCACCATGAGGAACACGAAGAACGCGTCCGTCGAGAGGTAGTGCGGAACGATCAGAGGCGCGAACGTGTTCACGAGATGCAGCTTGTTGAACAGGATGTACTGCGGGACGAGGGTGACGTGGTACGGCAGCAGGAGCGTCCCGAGCAGCAGCGCGAACAGCACGCGCTTGAAACGGAACTCGAGCCGTGCGAAGGCATAGGCGGTCAGCGAGCAGGCCATCAGGTTACCGAGCACCGTGAGAACCGATATCACGATCGAGTTGAGAAAGTAGCGGGAGAACCGCAACGACCCGCTCGCCCACCCGTCGACGTAATTCTGCACGGTGTAGTGGCTCGAAAGGAGACCGAGGCTGGAGAAGATCTCCGAGTTCGGCCGGAACGATGCCGCAATCATCCACAGCAAGGGATAGAGCATCGCGAGCAACACCAGGATCAGGACCACGTGCCGGACGACGCCGACGGCGACCGCGCTGCGGACGGGACGGATGCGCTGCGTGAGCGCGGGGGCGATTCGAGGTGTCGTCATGGCCATCACCGATCTCCGTAGTGCACCCAGAAACGGGAGGTCAGGAACAAGAGGCCGGTGAAAGCGGCCAGGACCACGACGAGTAGCCAGGCCATTGCCGACGCGTAGCCCATGTTCAATTGGGTGAAGCCCTGTTGGTACACGTACAGCGTGTAGAAGAGCGTCGAGTCGGCCGGGCCGCCGTCGCCCCCACTGACTACGTAAGCGCTGGTGAACGCCTGGAACGCGTGGACCGTGTCGAGCAGCACGCTGAAGAAGATGAGCGGGCTCATGTGCGGGAGCGTGACACTGAAGAACCGGCGGAATCGGCCGGCACCGTCGACCAGGGCCGCTTCGTACTGGTCCCGCGGCACCTGTCGGAGCCCGGCCAGGAAGATGACCATCGTGGAACCGAACGCCCATGCGTTGAGGGTGATGATCACCAGGAGCGAGGTGTTCGGATCGCCGATCCAACTGGAGTGCTCGATGCCGACCGCGTGCAGCGCGTTGTTGATGAGGCCGCTCGCACCGAATATCTGCCGCCACAGGGTCGCGATCGCGACGCTCGCGCCGAGCAGCGACGGCAGGTAGACGAGCGCGCGATACCCGGTGATGAACCGGATGCCGGTGTTCAGGAGGAGCGCCACCAGCATCGACACGACGAGGACGACCGGGACCGACACGACGACATAAGTGATCGTGACGCTGGCAGCGCTGTCGAACCGAGGATCCGAGAACATCTGCGTGAAGTTCGCGATACCGACCCACCGCGGGCTGCTCAACAGGTCGTATCGCGTGAACGACAGGTAGAGCGAGTAGATCATCGGCCCCAGGGTCAGGCAGACCATGCCGATCAGCCAGGGTGTGAGGAAGCCGAGGGCGGCGAGGCCGTCCCGTGACCGCGACCTGTTGCGGCGTCGAGGGGTCGTGGCGGCCCCGGGCGTGTCCGTGACGTCGAGGACCAGACCGTCGGTCATGCTCATCGGGCTGCTCCCCCGTCCCGGCCGGTTGCAGCGGCGTGCGCTTCGAGCGTCTGGGGGACCGTGTCGGCGAGCAGCGCCGCCAAGGCGGTGGGAGCACCGGCGGAGCCCGCCGCCTCGATGACTTCACGGATGTCCTTACGCCACGACCGATCCTCGGCCGGGACGCCGGCCACGTCGTAGTCCCGGGCCACGCGGTCGAAGAACCCCCAGTTCCTGCCGATCCACGTGTCGCCCGTCCCGGTCGAGATCGCCCGGAGCAGTGCCTCCTCGTCGACGTCGTACGCGGCACCGATGCGGATGCCGTCGAACACACCGGCAAGCGCGGCGAACATGACGAGCTGGTTGGCGAGCTTGACCGCGGCACCCGCGCCGACGGCACCGAGATGGTGGACATCACTGGCGACCGTGTCGAGGTAGGGACGCACGGCCGCCAGGTCGGGCGCTTCGGCGCCGACGAATGCGCTGAGGTCACCTGCTCGCGCTCGCT
This sequence comes from Streptomyces odontomachi, assembly GCF_024435355.1. GTDB lineage: Bacteria > Actinomycetota > Actinomycetes > Streptomycetales > Streptomycetaceae > Streptomyces > Streptomyces odontomachi. Next base: position 666,680 of record NZ_JAMJWG010000002.1, on the reverse strand, counting down.
CCGCCCCACCGGTGACCGGGGCGTCCACGTATCCGGCGCCGCGTGCCGTGACGATTCCCGCCAGCTCACGCGTCCGCTCGGGGAGCACCGTGCTGTGCACGACAACGTTGCAGTCCGCCCCGAGTTCGTCGAGGAACCCGCTGTCGAGCACCTGATGGATCGCCCGTTCGTCGGGTACGACGAACGCCACGACATCGCACTCCGCCAGCTCCTTCGGTGACGCTTCCTCGGCGCCCGCATCCGTCAGCACGTCAGTCCGTCCCTGTGACCGGTCGGTTGCCCGCACACGCCACCCTTCCGCCAGGAGATGCAGCCCGATCGCCTGGCCCAGGTTCCCGAGCCCCACGAGTCCGGCGGCCGGCCCGTCTGTCGTCCGCGCCACGCTTGATCCTCCTCGTCCTTGAGTGGGATGGATTCGGCGATGCCGCGACGGTGCTCTCAGCTCGGCGGCTTCGGTTTCGTCTATTGTCTACAGGAGCGTATGGGGCTCGACAAGACCTCTGCTTGTGGCAGCAGTCGGCAACCTGGAAGCAACGGGAGCGAGGTGACGCCTGCCGAGGAGGGTGACGGCGCTTCAGTTCGGCGGCCCGAAACCGGAGGTCTCACGTGGGCTGGGGCCGGCCGTACTCGGCTCCTCTGACCAGCACGGACACGGTTCTGACACCTACAGCGCTGAGGCGCTCGGTCGGCGTGCGGCAGCGGGCGGGGCGGTGCCGAATCGCTGAACCGGCAGGCCGCCGACGTCGGTGGCCTGCCGGCGGAGCATCGTCTGCTGCCGGCCGGGGTCCAGCAGCGGGCCGGGTACCTGGCGGGGCCTGGCCCGTGGGCCGCCCGCCCGGAACCCGGCCGCGCCGCATGGTCGTTCGGTAGGTGGGGGTGGGGCGCGTTCCGCGGCGTCGCCCGCCGCCGGCGGCCGTTCAGCGGATCACGGCACCTCGACCGCGTCAGGCGCCTGGACCCCGTGCCGCGTCAACGCACCCCGGGCGACGATGGATTCGAGGTCCTCCAGCGTGCGGCCCTTGGTCTCCGGGGCGAGGAAGACGCACACCAGGGTTCCGACGATCGCCGAGCCGACGAACATCCAGATCGCGTGCGACACGCCCCAGCGGTCGATCAGCTGGGGGAAGACGAGCACGCCGAGCAGCCCGCCGATCCGGCTGACCGACGTCGCGAGCCCGGAGCCGGTGGCGCGGACGTCCGTGGGGAACAGCTCGGTCGGGTAGACGAAGTCGAGGATGCCGGGGCCGCTGTTGGCGAACATCACCGCGAGCGCGAACAGCAGGGTGAGGATGCCGATCGGCGGTGCCGTGACGAGCGCGATGAGCAGCAGCACCACGAGCGTGGCCGCGTACGCGCCGATGATGAGCGGGCGCCGTCCGATCCGGTCGACCAGGGAGATCCCGAGGGCCGCGCCGGCGACGCCGAGGAGGCCGACGGCGGCCGAGCCGAGGTAGGCCTGCCAGCGTTCGTCGGTGTTGACGAGCCCGTTGAGGATCGTGGGTGTGTAGATCGTGATGCCGTAGTACATCATCGTGTACATCGCCCAGAAGCCGCAGGTGAACAGCGTCCAGCGCAGCAGGGGGCGGCTGAAGAGGCGCTGCCAGGGGTGGTCGGCCGGGCCCTCCTTGGCCTTGCGGAAGGCCTCGGCCATCGAGGCCTCGGCGAAGGTGTGGTCGGCGTCGGCGAAGCCCGCCTCGTTCATCCGGCCGATGACGGACGTGGCCTCCTCGCCGCGCCCCTCGGCCGCAAGCCAGCGCGGCGACTCGGGGATGGAGCGGCGCAGGTACATCACGAAGGCGGCGAACACGGCGCCGAGCCCGAGCATGTACCGCCAGGCCTCGTCCCCGAGCGGTTCGAAGGCGATACCGACGATGTAGGCCGTCGCCGACCCCACGAACCACATGGCCCCCAACCGGCACATCAACGCACCGCGCCGCCGCGCCGGGGCGAACTCCGCGAGGAGCGTGCCGGAGATCGGGTAGTCCGCGCCGAGCCCGATGCCCAGCAGGAAGCGGAAGGCGATCAGCTGCCAGACGTCCTGGCTGAGCGCGGTCGCCGCGGCGAAGACCACGAAGAAGAGCAGGTCGAGGAAGTACATCTTCTTCCGGCCCAGCTTGTCGGTGAGCCGGCCCACCACCGCGGAACCGATCAGCATCCCGACGACCGCAGAGGCGGCGACGGTCATGTTCATGTCGGTGCTCAGATGCCACTTGTCCGTCAGGACGGGCAGGGCCACGGCGATCACCGCCAGGTCGAACCCGTCGAGGAAGGTCCCGGCGGCGGACAGCCGGGCGACCTTGTTGTGGAACCTGCGCATCGAGTCGGCTTCGAGGATCTCCCACTCCTCGCGGGCATCTGCGGACATGTCGCTCCCGGGGGTTGGGGGTGGTGCCGGGCGGCCACGGCCCAGAGCGCGTCAGAGGCTCGGACCCTGGCTCGGACGAACGGCCGGGGATCTGGAAGGCGGACTAGGACTAGAACGTTCTAGCAGTGGGGCGCGCCACGCGTCTAGAGTTGCGGGCATGCTTCGCACTCCGCGACCCACGATGCGGGACGTGGCCGAACGACTCGGCGTCTCCGTCTCGGCCGTCAGCATCGCGCTCTCCGAACGCAAGGGCGTCAGCGACGAGCTACGGGAGCGGGTGCGCCGTACCGCGCGGGCCATGGGCTACGTCCCCGACCAGGCCGCCGTCTCGCTGCGCACCCGCCGTTCCCGGGTGATGGGCCTGCTCATCCGCAATCTGCAGAACCCCTTCTTCCTGGACGTCGTCGAGGGCTTCGACCGCGAGTGCTCGGCGGCCGGCTACCAGGCCATGACCAGCTCGGCGCGGTACGAGCCCCGGCACGAGCGCGAGCTGCTGGACGCCTTCGCCGCGCGCGGGGTCGACGCGCTCGCCGTCGCTCCGATCGGCCCCGGTCGCGCCGTCCGCTCGTGGGCCCGGCGGACCGGCAAGCCGGTCGTCGTGCTCAACGGCAGCCGGGCCGTCGTCGACTCGATGCACTCCCTGCGGATCGACGGGCCGCAGGCCGTCCGGCTCGCCGTGCGGCATCTGGCCGGCCTCGGCCACCGGCGGATCGCACTGCTCACCGCCCCGGCCGCGACCTCCCCGGACCCCGAACGCCTCGCCGCCTTCACCGAGCTGATGACCGAGCGCCGGCTCGAACCCTTAGTCATCGAGTCCGCGCTGACCGCGCACGCCGCCGAGGCCGTACTCCGCGCCGAGCTGCGCCGCCCGCGCGCGTACCGGCCGACTGCGATCGTCACCAACAGCGACTGGATCGCGTACGCGGTCTACGCCGCGGCCCGTGCCGAGGGTCTGCGCGTCCCCGTTGACCTGTCCGTGGTGGGGCACGACGACCTGCCCACGTCCGCGTTGACGGACCCGCCGCTGACCACGCTCCGCGCCGACCGGCTCGGCCTCGGGCGGCGGGCTGCGCGGATACTGATCGACTCGCTCGACGGACCGGACGGCACGCCGGTGCGCGAGTTGCTGCCGGTGGAGCTGGTCGAACGCGCCTCGACGGCCCCGCCGGGGTGAGGTGGCATGGCGGCGCCTCGACCGGTCGCACCCTCGCCCCGTCGCCCCGCGCCAGGCCCGGGCCTGGCCACCCGCACGTGAGTTCCCCCGCGTCCCCCGCGCCCCTGACAGTCCCCGAACGCCCCTGACAAGGGGCCCCTGACAACGCCCCTGACGGGGCTACCACCAGCGTCGATGACGCGGCGGGCGTTCCATCGGCCGCACGCCCCGGGCACTGCGAAGCGCCCCCCGGTGCCACCCCGACGCACCTTGCGGAGGTGAGCTGGGTGAGGGCACGCGGCCGGCCGTGCTCGTGCACTCTGACACGCCGTCCGGGGTGAGCCGAAGCTGTCACCGATCACTAGAACGTCGTAGTGTGCTGCCATGAGCGATTCCCAGGACCGCGACCGTCCGTCCCGCCCGGGCCTGACCACTGAGCGCACCGTCCGGCGGCAGCCGGGGGACGGCGGATACCGGCGTCTGGGCATCGGCCCGGGCGAGTGCCACACCCGCCTCGGCGATGCCGGGGAGGCGGCCGACGGCACGGCCGAGACCGTGCTCCGCCTCGTCCAGGTCTCGGACTTCCAGCTCGCCGACTTCACCTCGCCGACCCGCCTGGAGTTCCTGCAACGCATCGGCGACGAGCCGACCTGGGCCCAGATGGTGCCGAGCTACCGGCCGCAGGAGTTCGCCGCCGTCGCACAGGTCGAGGCCCTCGCGCGGACCGTACGGGCGCTGGCGGAGGCGGGGCGGCCGGCAGACCTCGTCCTGACCACCGGCGACAACACCGACAACCAGCAGGTCAACGAACTCGACCAGTTCATCGCGCTGATGAGCGGCGGCGCGCGCACGCGCTCGTTCCCGCCGGACACCCGGCCGGGCACCGGTACGGCGGGCGACCCGGACCCCGCCTACTACCATCCGGACCCCGAGGTCGCCGACGAGTGGAAGGACACGCGCGGCTTCCCCGGCTACGCGCGCGCCCTGCGCGACTCCGCCCGGGAGTTCGTGTCCACCGGCTTCGGGGTGCGCTGGCTGGCCTGCTTCGGCAATCACGACGCGCTGGTGCAGGGCCGCGCCCCGGGCTCGCCCGGCGTGGCCGCGCTGCTCGCGGGCGAAGCGAAGCCGGTACTGCTGGACGAGGCGACACGCGCCGCCACGGACGCGTCCGACACGCCGGCGATGGAGCTGTACCAGCACGATCCCGCGCGCTTCAGCGGCGGACCCACCGCACCCGTTGCCGCCGACCCCGACCGCCGGCTCTTCGACCGCGCGCGGTTCGTCGCCGCGACGCGCGGCGCGGACGCGGCGGAGGCCGCGGAGGCCGCGGAGGCCGGGGGCGTCGCCTACTTCGCGGACGAACCGCACCCGGCCGTGCGCCTGCTCGTCCTGGACACCACCAACCCCGGCGGCCACGTCGACGGCTCCCTCGGGACGGAACAGTTCCGGTGGCTGCGCGCGCAGCTCGACGGGGCGCTGGCGAGCGACCAACTGGTGGTGGTGGCCTCGCACCACGGCCTGTCCACGATGACGAACGGGTACGTGGCACGCGACGAGTCCGGCGCCGCCCGGCCGGGCCAGGACCTGCCGCGCGTACTCGGCCCGGAGATCGAGGAGCTTCTGCTGTCGTACCCGAACGTGGCGCTGTGGCTGTCGGGTCACACGCACCGCAACCGGGTCGGCGCGGTCGGCCCCGACGGGCAGGGGTTCTGGCAGGTCTCGACCTCGGCGACGATCGACTGGCCGTGCCAGGCCCGGCTCGTCGAGATCGCGGTGGAGGGCGACCACGTCCTGCTGCGGCTGACGATGCTGGACCACCTGGCGCACGCCGCTCCGGGCGACGAGGACTCCCCACTGCTGCGGGTCGCAGCCGCCGGCCGGGAGATCGCCGCGAACATCCTCGACGGCGTCGGCGGGGACCGCGCCGAGGGCGCGACGGCGGACCGCAACGTCGAACTGACCGTCCGGGTCCCCGACGGCGTCCTCAAGGCCCTGGCGGACCGTAGGCCCTGACGACCGGTAGGCGGTCGACCGGCACTCCTGGGACGTGCGGCCGTGGCGGACGCCGATCCGCCGGCTCGTACCCCGCCGGCCTCGTAAGCTGCGCGCATGGACATCGGCCACGCGGCACTGGTCGTGATCGACATGCAGAACGGCTTCGTCAACCGCCACAGTCGCCATGCCGTTGCAGCGGTCACCGATCTGGTGACCCGCTGGTCCGCCTCAGGGCTGCCGGTGGTCTTCACCCGCTACTTCAACCACCCCGGCAGCCCGTACGAGCAGTTCTTCGGCTGGCACCGTCTCCAGGGACCACCCGAGACCGACATCGTCGCGGAACTCACCGACCACGCCGCCGACGCCTACCGGGTGCTCGACAAACCCGGCTACACGTTCCTCACCGCGGAAGCCGCCGCACTCGTCCGTGCGGCGGGCTGGACGGACCTGGTGTTCTGCGGGGTTGCCACCGAGAGCTGCGTACTGAAATCCGCCGCCGACGCCTTCGAACAGGGCTACACGCCCTGGATCATCACCGACGCCTGCGCCAGCGACGCCGGACCGGCCGTACACGATGCCGGACTGCTCGTGGCACGCCGCCTGGTCGGAGAAGGCCAGCTCATCACCGCCGACCTCGTGACACGGCACCTCGACGCACACGACAGGGCCACGGTGCCGGACCGAAACGACCCATCCCGCCGCACCGACACCGACACCGACCTGATCGTCATCGGCGGAGGCCCGGCTGGCTGCGCCGCCGCCCGCATGGCCGCCAGCGTGGGGATGCGCTCGGTACTGGTCGAACAGGACACCCTCTGCCACACCCTCCGCCGCATCCGCGTGCTGGCCAACGTCCTCGGCGGCCACACCAGCGGCCCGGATCTGGCCGACGCCCTTACGACGGATCTGCGGAACACCGACCTGTGCCGGATCGAACTCGGCTGCCGCGTCACCGAGATCCGCGCCGGCGACGACCACGTCACCGTCACCTTGGACACCGGCAGCCCGCTGACGGCTCCCTACGCGATCCTGGCCACCGGCGTCGGCCCGCTCCAGCCCCGGGAAGCCCCCTGGATCACCGCACCACCCGACCTCGCCCCGCCCCCGCTGTGGCAGGTGGAACCCGGCGAAACCGAGGGCCGCACGCTGCTCGTCCTCGGTGGCGACCGCCCCGTCGGCACGTTCCTGCGGGCTCACCCGACCACCGCCACCCGCCTGCTCGTGGCGTACCCGCAAGACGACGACTACAAGGTCGAGGAAATCCAGCAGGACCCCCGTGTCACCCTGCTTCCCGTCGACCACCTGACCCTGCACCCGCGAGGGGCGGCTCACACGGCCGAAACGGTGGGCCGCGACGGCACACGGAAAACGCTGACGGCAGACGCCGTCTTCCTCAGCATCGGCAGCGCCCCCACCACCCCGCCCGGCGACCTCGTCCGTGACACGGCAGGCTACTGTCCCCCCTCCCACCAGCATCCCCGCGTCCTCATCGCCGGCGACCTGCGCTCGGCCCGCTACCAGCGGATCATGACCGCGATGGGCTCGGGCGGCGAAGCCGCTCTCCACGCTTACTACGCCGCCCGGGAGATGCTTGGAACGGACTGAGCGGCCGCGCTGATCAGCCGGTCCTGCCCACCCGGAACACCGTCGTGTACAAACGCTCCTCCCCGGGTTCCAGGAACGTCATGGACCCGTCCTCACGGGCGGCGGTCTCTCCCTGCACATGGTGGGTGGAGGGCTCGAAGCCCACCGCGTACGCGCCCTCGCGCAGGTGCATCCACTGGAAGAAGGACGGGAACTGCGCCGCGTCGTACTCCAGCTCGAAGTACATGCCCAGCCGGTCGTTCACCAGCCGGGGCCGTACCAGACCGTCCGCGTCCGGCTCCAGTTCGTGCTCGTAGACCTGCTCGACGAACCCGGACAGCGGGCCCGGCATGGCGGTGTTCGAGACGCCCTGCTCGGCGACGCTGTCGCTCTGCCACAGCGTGCGGCGCAGGGGCAGCTCGTAGCGCGCGCCCTCGTCCAGGAAGGGCCAGCCGATGTTGACGTGGTACAGGTACATGTGCGGTGTGGGGTCGAAGCCCGCGTTGCGCACCCGGTCGATGAGCCGGATCTCCGTGCCGCCGAGGTCGGCCTCGACACGGCGGGTGAGCCGCAGATGCTCGCCGAAGATCGCCGCCTGGCGCACCTCGCCCTCCGCCCACAGCACGCAGCGCCGGCCGTCGTCCTGCCACCGTTCTCCATAGCCGGTCAGGCGGGCCGGAAGGTTGGCGATGCGGCCGTGCAGTCCGTTGGAGACGGTGCGGCGCGGTGGGTAGCGGTACTGCGAGGCGTCCACCTCGGCGCCGAAGAGCGTGTGGTCGAGCCCGGCGGTGAGCAGCAGCCCCGAGAAGCTGCGCATCATCGACAGACCGTCGTCGTCGCGGTACTCGTGCAGGCCGGGATGGCGGAACCCGGTCGCGGAGCGCCAGCCGAACCCGCGGCCCGCGTACTCCGCCCCGCCGAGGTCCATCGCCCGGTCCACCAGCACGTCGAAGGAGAGCCCCGCACCGGTGCGGAACTCCAGGGTGCGGATGCCGCGTTCGGACCCGTCGTCCAGGACGACGGACCGCACGCCGCCGGCGGCGCCGAGGTCGCCGGCGAGCCGGGCGAGGGCATGGCGGTCGTAGTCGCGTCCGTTCAGCTTCAAGACATCACCCACCCTCCGTTGACCTCCACACACTGGCCCGTGACGAACGAGGCGTCCGGACCGGCGAGGAACGACACCACTGCGGCCAGCTCGTCGGGACGGCCACGCCGCTTCAGCGCCTGATGCTCGAGCACATGCCGCGTGTAGCCCTCGGGGTCGTCGTGGATCTCCTCGGCCGCGGTGGGGAAGGCGCCGGGGGAGACGCAGTTGACGCGGATCTCCTCGGGTCCCAGCTCGCGGGCGAGCGCGCGGGTGAACGCGACGGCCGCGCCCTTCGTGGAGACGTACGCGGCGAGCGAGTCCCAGCCGCCGTGCATCGTGATCGAGGCGATGTTCACGATCGCCCCGCCGCCGGCGTAGGCCATGCAGCGCGCGACGGCCTGCGCGGTGACCCAGTAGGCGCGCTGGTTGACCGCCACCACGTCCTCGTACTCCGCGAGCGGTACGTCGAGGAAGCGCCGGCTCGGGTACACGGCCGCGTTGTTGACCAGGACGCGCGGGGTGCCCAGCTCGGCGGTGACCCGCTCGACGGCCGTCCCGATCGCCTGCGGGTCGCGCAGGTCGATGGTGAGCGCCAACGCGCGGGCGCCGGCCTTCTGCACCTGCTCCGCCGTGCGCTCCAGCGCTGCGGCGTCGCGGTCCAGTACGGCGACGGCGTGTCCGTCGGTGGCCAGCCGGGTGGCTATGGCCCGGCCCAGGGCGCCGCCGGCGCCGGTCACGAGTGCGACTCGCGGTTGTTTCATCAGTGGTTCCCATCTTCCCGGTGCCGGCCGGGCGCCGAAGGGGCGGATCGAGGCGTTGACACTGCACGCGGTGCCCTCTTAGCGTGAATGTTAGCGCTGCCGGTAGCGCTAACAACAGGGTCTGGCACCATCATCGAGGCGATGAATCGGCGCGCGACGCGGCCACCGCCCCAGGGTGACTCCCCGCCGTCCCCTCTCCCTCCCGCCTTCAAGGAGTCCCATGACGACGCGCGACAAGCCCGGGATACTCGCCGGGTACCGGGTCCTCGACTGCTCCATCGCCATGGCAGGACCCTTCGCGGCACAGCGCCTCGGCGACCTCGGCGCGGACGTGGTCAAGGTCGAGCCGGTCACCGGCGAGTGGCAGCGGCACGCGGCGGCGGGCGGCGCGGGCGGCAACCGGATCAACACCTCCTTCCTCTCGCTGAACCGCAACAAGCGCTCCCTCGCCGTCGACCTGAAGGACCCGGCGGGCAAGGACGTGCTCCGCCGGCTCGTGGCCGGCGCCGACGTCTTCCTTCAGAACTACCGGCCCGGCGTCGCCGACCGCCTCGGCGTCGACTACGCCTCGCTGGCCGCGATCAACCCGGCCCTCGTGTACGTCTCCATCTCCGGCTACGGCGAAGACGGGCCCTACGCCCAGCGCCCCGGCCAGGACCTGCTGCTCCAGGCGATGTCCGGCGCCATGCTCTCCACCGGCCGGGCCGGCGAGGCACCGCGGGCCGCGGGGCAGTACCTCGTGGACGGCGTCACCGCTTCCACCGCGTTCGAGGGGGTGCTCGCGGCGCTGCTGCACCGCGAACGCACGGGCGAGGGCCAGTTGGTGACGGTGAACATGCTCGACGCCGTCACCACCCTCCAGATGCAGGAGCTGTCGGTGCACACCGTCGGCAGGCTGGCGCAGTCCCGCTCCGCCGAGCCGCACGCGCACGTCTACATCCGGGCCCCCTACGGCGCGTTCCAGACCGCCGACGGCTACATCGTCCTCGCCTTCCCGCCCCTGAAGAGGCTCGGCGAGATCCTCGGCGAGGACGGTTTCCTGACCATGGAGGACGAGGAACACGGCTGGACCCACCGCGACGAGATCTTCGCGCGCACCGCGTCCCGGCTGCTCACCCGCACCTCACGCCACTGGCTCGACGCCTTCGAGGCCGCAGGCATCTGGGCGGGCCCGGTCTACGGCTACGCGGAACTGGTCGACGACCCGCAGATCCGGCACAACGGCACCTTCGTCACCTACGACCACCCCACCGAGGGCCGCGTGCGGGTGCCCGGGTTCCCGTACAGGTTCTCCGCCACCCCGCCCCGCATCGACCGCGGCGCCCCGCTCACCGGCGAACACACCCGCGAGATCCTGACCGAAGCAGGCTTCGACGAAGGCACGATCCAGGAGCTGTTCGCCTCCGGCATCGTGGCGGAGACGTCATGACCTGGGCCGGACTGACCTGGGACCACCCGCGCGGCTACGACGCACTCGCCGCCGCGGCGGGCGACCTCGTGCACTGGTCGGTCCAGCCGCTGGAGGGCTTCGAATCCCACCCGGTCGACGAACTCTGCGCCCGCTACGACCTCGTCGTACTCGACCATCCGCACCTCGGCGAGGCCCTCGCGGCAGGCTGCCTTCGCCCGCTGGACGACCTGTTCGGCCAGGCGGAACTGGACGGCTGGCGCACCGGCTCGATCGGCCCCACCATGCGCTCGTACGCCATGGCCGGCAAGCAGTGGGCGCTCCCGCTGGACGCCGCCACGCAAGTCGCCGCCACCCGGACCGACCTCGTGGGGGAGCCCCCCGCCACCTGGGACGAGGTGCACCGCCTCGCCCGCCGTGCACCGGTGGCCCTGTCGCTCGCCGGGCCGCACGCCTTCCTCACCTTCGCCTCCGTCGCCGTCGCCCTCGGCGAGGAGCCGGCCGCCGACCAGGGCGAACTGATCAGCGACGGGACGGGGCACGCCGTCCTCGACCTCATGGCGGCCGTCGACGCCCGTGCACCGGCCGAGACCCGCACCCTCAACCCGATCGGGCTGCTGGAGCTGATGTCGCGCACCGACCGCCTGGCGCACTGCCCGCTGGTGTACGGCTACGTGACCTACGCCCACCGGGTGGCCTTCACCGACGCCCCGGTGGCGCGACCAGGAGGGCGGCCGGGTTCCACCCTCGGCGGTACCGGACTCGCCGTCAGCTCCCACTGCGCACCCACCCCCGAACTGCTGGACCACGTCCGCTGGCTGATGTCCCCCTCGGCCCAGCGGGAGTTCCTGCCCCGGCACCACGGGCAGCCCAGCGCACGTGCCGCCTGGACGGATCCCACCACCGTCGCCGCGGACTTCTACCGCCGTACCACCGCCACCTGCGAGCAGGCGTGGGTCCGCCCCCGGCACGCCGGCTACATCGGTTTCCAGGCCGCGGCGTCGGCCGTCGTCCGGGACGCCCTCGCCAAGGAGACCGGCCACCAGGCGGCACTCGACCGGATGCGCGCCCTCTACCGTACGAGCCGGACCACGAAGGACTGACGAGGATGACCGACACCACCAGCACCCCGCCCGACCTCGGCACCGAGCACGTGACCCTCGACGTCGCCGGCCGCGTCGCCACCCTCACCCTCAACCGGCCCGAGAAACTGAACGCGGTCACCCCCGAGATGTCCCACGCCCTGGTCCGGGCCGTCGAATGGTGTGACACCACGGACGACGTCCGTGCCGTGGTCCTGACCGGTGCGGGCGGGCGCGCCTTCAGCGCCGGCTCCGACATCCGCGCACTCGACGGCTACGCGACGCCATGGGAGTTCCGCAACCGCGTCGACTACTGCGACGCCCTCCGTGCCGCGCGCACCCCCACCATCGCGGCGGTCGGCGGCTACGCCCTCGGCGGCGGTCTCGAGACCGCGCTGTCCTGCGACATCCGGCTCGCCTCGCATACGGCGTCCTTCGGGGCTCCGGAGATCACGCTCGGCTGGATCGGGGGCGGCGGCATGGCCGCCTTCCTCAGCCGGGCGGCAGGCCCGAGCAACGCCGCACTCATGCTGCTCACCGGCGAACGCATCGACGCCGCAACGGCGTTGCGGTGGCACCTGGTCAGCGAGGTGGTCGCCCCCGACGAACTGCTCGCCCGCGCCCGCGCCCTCGCCGCCGTGATCGCCTCACGGGCCCCCGTGGCGGCGGAGACCGCCAAGATCAACCTGCGGGCCGCCGGGAATCTGCCCGAGGACCAGGCCCTCGCCTACGAGCGCGACCTCCAGACCGTCTGCTTCGCCACCGAGGACGCCGCAGAAGGCCGCCGCGCGTTCGCCGAGAAGCGCCCGCCCGTCTTCCGCAAGCGCTGAGCCGAGAGGAACCGGAACACGGTGACGCGAAAGGCATCGGCGCCGGGCGGCGGGCAGGGCCGGGGAGACGGGGCGGCGGAGGCCGGAGCGACGCATATCGTTACCGGTGTGACTCAGCCGCCCAGCCGCCCCCGCAAGCGTTCCGCAACCCGTTCCGTCACCCTGTCGGACGTGGCGGCGGCAGCCGCGGTGTCGGCCCAGACGGTCTCCCGCGTCGTGCGCGACCCGCGGTCGGTGTCGGACGAGACCCGGGCCAAGGTCGAGGCGGCCATCGCGGCGACCGGTTACGTGCCCAACCTCGCCGCCAGCAACCTGGCCTCGAACCGGAGCCGCACGGTCGCCGCCCTGGTCCCGCAGATCAACACGTCGGTCTTCGCGGACACCGTGCACGCCTTCTCGACCGCCCTGGCGGCCCATGGCTACCAGATCTTCGTCGGCACGACCGACTACCGTCCCGAGCACGAGGAGGAGGTGCTGCGCAGCTTCCTCGGCCGGCGCCCTGACGGACTGCTCATGGTGGGCACCGACCACACCCCGGGCACCCTCGCCCTGCTGGGGGCGGCCGGGGTGCCCGTCGTGGAGACCTGGGACTGGTCCGACGAGCCGGTGGACCTGCTGGTCGGCTTCTCCAACGCGGCGGCGGCATCGGCGATGGTCGCGCATCTCGTCGGGCGCGGCCGGCGCAAAATCACCTTCGCCGGCCGGCACACCTCCGGCGATCCCCGGGCCGCGGAACGCCTCGACGGCTACGCGATCGCCGTCCGCGAGCTGCTGGGCGCCGCCCCGCGCACGGTGGACGCGGGGGAGGAGCCGGTCACCATGGACACCGGCGTGGCCCTGCTGGACCTGGCGCTGGAGCGGTATCCGGACTCCGACGCCGTGATGTTCTCCAGCGACGTCTTCGCCGCCGGCGCCCTGCAAGCCTGCGTGCGGCGGGGGATCGACGTGCCCGGCACGCTCGCGCTGGCCGGATTCGGCGACTTCGAGTTCGCCCGGCATCTCGTCCCCGCGCTGACCACGGTGGCGGTGCCCAGCACCCGTATCGGGGAGCTCGGTGCCGAGCTGCTGCTGACGCGGATGCGCGGCGCCCCGGTCAGTGCGCCGCACCGTGACGTCGGCTACCGGGTCGTCGCCCGCGAAAGCTCCTGAGGGCGAAAGCGGTGTCCGGGTCCGGGGCCGGGTGCGCACCGCCCCGGGCCCGGAACGCTCAGCGGGCCGCCCACCGAAGGCCCCGTTCCACGATCGTCGCCGTCTGCGGCACTTCCAGGTCCGCGACACGGTGGCCCAGGGTGCACACGAAGACCCGCCCGGCGCCCCAGCGGCGCGTCCACACCACCGGGAACTCGACCGGTTGGTCCCACTGATCGCCGGTGGGAGCCAGGACCGAGGTGGCAAGCACCGCGTTCAGGCCGTCCGTCAGCACCCAGTAGTGCTCGGTGACGACATCGAAGTCCTCGACGCCCTCGGTGATCTCGCCGTCCCGGTCCGGGGAAGCGACGATACGGACGGTGAAGTCCTGGAACCCGTCCGGGTGCCAGAGGAACCGCCCTCCGACCATGCGCAGGTAGCGCGCGTTGGCGACGTTGGTTCCGATGACGCCGCCGTGCCAGCCGGCGAATCCCGTGCCCGCCTCCACGGCCGAGAGGAGCGTGCTCTCCTGAAGTGCCGTCAGCTCGCCCCCGGACCAGGAGTGGACGACGAGGTCGCTGGCCGCGAGCAGGGCCGCGTCCTCGTAGACCGCCAGGTCCTCGGCGACGGTGACCCCGAAACCCGCGCGCTCCAGCCGTGGAATGAACACCTCGGTGCAGCCGGCCGGATCGTGCCCTTCCCAACCACCGCGTACCACCAAGGCCTTGCGCTGACTCACTTGGGATCCCCTCCGTGCTGTGGCGGTCTTCGGTGAACGTGGGCGGGGCGCCTCACCGGGCCCGGGGCACGAGGCGCAGGCCGGCGTCGACGGGGCGCACGTGCGGGCCGGTCGGGACGGACCACTGCCCCGACGCGGCGTGCGCGGCGATCCTCTCCTCGTCGACCTCGATGCCGAGACCCGGGGTGTCGCCGAGGACGATCCCGCCCTCGGTGATCTCCTGGTCCACCCGCAGCCCGACGGGCGCGTGCAGATCCTGTACCTCGGTCACCAGGTGGTTCGGCACGGCGGCCGCCGCGTGTGCTAGCGGGTTGGCGTTGTACCCGACGGGGCTCACCGGCAGGTCGTATCCGAACGCCAGCGTGGCGACCCGCAGGAAGTGGGTGATGCCCCACACGCTGCCGGTCTGGACGACTCCGACCGCGCCCGCGTCGAGCAGCGGCCGGTAGTGCTCCAGACCCGTCAGGTTCTCGCCGCTGGCGACCGCGCCGCGGATGCCCGCCGCGACAGCGCGGTGACCGGCCACGTCCCAGCGCCGCACGGGTTCCTCGAGCCAGGTGAGGTCGACCTGATCCTCCACCAGCTGGGCGAGTCGCACCGCCTGATGGGCTCCCCAGGACTCGTTGACGTCGTACATCAGCGCGGGGCGTGCGCTGTTGACGCTCAGGACGTCGCGGACGGCGGTCAGGCGTCGCACGTCACGGTCGACGTCGAGTCCGCCCTTGACCTTCGCGCCGGTGAAGCCGCGTGCGGCCCACCGTTCGTAGAACGCCACCAACTCGTCGTCGCTCAGCGCGTACTCCAGGCCCGAGGCGTAGCCTGGCACGAAGCGTTCGGCAGCGCCCAGCGTGCGCCACAGCGGCTCCCCGGCGATCTTCGCCTTGAGGTCCCACAGCGCCATGTCGAGTGCACCGATGGTCCCGAACGTGTGGCCGCCGTGACCGGACTTGAAGACGTGGGAGAGCATCCTGTCGTACAGCGAGGTGACCGCCCGGGGGTCCTGTCCGTCGAGCGCGGGGAAGACCCGGTGCACGTCCGGGTGGTTTCCGAGGCCGACGCCGGTGAGGCCCTCGTCGGTCTCCAGGAGCAGGATCGGCACCTCGGTGACTCCGCTGGGGATGACGCCGTTCACATCGCCGACCGGTCGTCCCCACTCGTGGACCGTGGCAAGGGACCGGTATCCGGTGATTCGCATCGCGCTTCTCCTTGGTCTGCGCGCGTTGCACGGTCGCAACGTGCGACGCCTGCCCTGAAGAGCTCCGGCGTGCGCGCAGCGCCCGTCGTGAGCGGCCGAGCGCCCTTGCCACCGAGGCAGCGCCGGTGCGGCCTTGCGCCCAAGGTGGCTATCGGTCGTAACTTATGATACGAGTGATGACTTTAGCACGCTTCCGCTAGCCTTGAGTCCTCGGACAGCGGGCCGGGCACACCTGCCATACACGGGGAGTCTTAGAACAGATGAGTAAGCCATCCGCCGACACCGGTGCCGTGTCCCGCCCTCGACGGCGCCGGCCGCCCCTCGCCGCCGCCGTCGTGCAGAGCCTGGTGACGGCCATCGTGCTCGGTGAGTACCCGCCCGGCACGGCGCTTCCGTCGGCGGGCGAGCTGTGCGACCAGTACGAGGTGAGCCGCACCGTCATCCGCGAGGCGACCACGACCCTCTCCGAAAAGGGCCTCGTCGCGACCCGGCAGGGATGGGGAACGGTCGTACTCGATCAGGAACAGTGGAGTCTGCTCGACCCCCTGATCCTCGACGCGCTCTTCCAGCGGAAGGACCGCCTGGTCTTCCTCGACAACCTGATCGAGATCAGGACGACTCTGGAATGCGCCATGTCCGCCCGCGCCGCCGGGCTCATCGACGACGCGCAGACGGCCGCGCTCTCGGCCAAGCTCGACGAACTCGCGACGCTCAGGGACGACCCGGCGGCCTACTCGCGCGCCGACATCGAGTTCCACGAGATCATCCACCGCGCGTCGCAGGACGCGTTCGGACGCGCCATAGTGTCGAGCATCCAGGGCAAGGCCGTCCGCTCCCCGCAGTACAGCGGCGAGCCGACGCGCGAGGACCTCGACCTCACGCACCAGGCGCACGCCCGGATCGCGGCGGCGCTGGCCGCCAGGGACGCCGACGAGGCGGCCGAGGCGATGCGGGACCACATCACGTCCTCGTGGGCCCGCCGACGCCCGCTCGACACGTCCGGGACGTGACGGCCCGGGGCGTCCGCGCGCGACGGACGCCCCGGGCCCCGGGCCGTGCGTCACCGGGCAGCCGTGTCGCCGTGCTGCGGACGGCCGATGCCCTTCGCGGTGACGCTGCGGTTCCACTCCCTGACCCACGCGGTCCCGTACGACCGGGCCACCGAGCCGGAGTCGGAGAACCGGAGCGTGTCGAGGTCGAGACCGGTGTCCGCCACCGACGTCGCCAGGACGCTGTCGGTGTTGATCCTGTCGCTCCACCGGGACAGGTTGTACAGGGACTCCGGTGCGGTGAAGGTCGCGTCCGTCTCGATGAAGCCGCAGCAGCCGACGATCACCGCGTGGTCGAACTCGACCCGCGACGGCACCCAGAGGGAGTCGGGGTCCTCCCACACCGTCTCCCGGCTGCACCCGTTCGTGCCGGACGTCGTGTAGGCGGCGGCCGTGCACTCCGCGCCCGTCGCGGTCACCCGGGGCACGTACCACTGGGTGATCTCCGGATAGGAGATCGGCTTCCCGTCGGAGTACTTCTGCTTGCCGTTCGTGTAGTGCTCGTGCCAGGCGGCGACGTTCTCGGGGGTCGCGCTGTACTTCTCGCCCTCGCGGACGTCGAGGAAGGCGTTGTAGCGGCTCTCCAGCACCCAGCTGTTGGCCAGCGGAAGGCTCGTCTCCCCGTTCTTGTGGTAGATCCCGCCGTGGCCTGCGTGATCGGCACCGATGAAGACGTTGTCGTTCGCGGTGTTGCTGTGGCCGGAGTTGAAGTTGACGCCGGACTTCGAGCCGTTCACGACGTTGTGGTGGAACCGGACGCCGGACGCGCCGTCGTCCATGTACAGCGCGTCGTTGGAACCGCCGATCTTCTCGAAGTGGTTGTAGGCGATCTCGTTGCCCAGGTACGTGAAGTCACGTCCGGCGTAGACGGCGCCCATGTCGCCCGCGTTCTTCACCACGTCGTAGAAGTGGTTGTGGTTGACGCGCATGTCGTTGCCCATGATCTGCACGGCCATGTGCGGTGCGTCGTGGACGTAGTTGTACTCGAACGAGTTCCCCACGCCGTACAGGTAGCCGGCGGGAGTGTACGTGGCGAGCTTCGAGAAGCGGGTGATCTCGTTGTGGCGGGCGACGTTGTTCCCGCGTTTCAGGGTGGTCCTCTCACCGCCACCGAGCAGCACGCCTCCGCCGCCGAGGTCGTGCAGGTAGGAGTTCTGCACGACGTTGTCGTGCCCGCCCTGCACGGTCTCGTAGTCCGGCATGGCGGTGATCGTGTCGGTGGTGCGCCCGATCCGGATCGCGTCCATGCTCACGTTGGAGATGTCGACCCCGTCGATGAGCGTCCCGACGGCGTCCAGCATCTGCACACCGCTGACGAGTGACCCGGTCATCGCCAGGCCCCGGATCGTCACGCCCCGGACGCCGTCGAGCAGCAGGAAGTTCTTGTCGAACGTCTGCAACGTGGCGGTCCTGCCGTCCATCGTGCCGTCCTGGGGACGGTAGTAGAGGACGTCGTTGCCGTGGTAGCGGTCGATGTAGTACTCACCGGCGGTGTCCATCTCCGACAGGACGTTGAGGACCTTGACCTTGGTCCAGGAGTCCTGAGGGATGTACATGGAAGGGTACTTCGCGTACAGCTTGTCGCCGCTCCAGGACAGGATGCGCACCATGTCGTTGGCGTAGTTGTTGCCGAAGTAGCCCGAGAGCCAGCCCTCGGTCTCGGACTTCGTGTTGTCGATGTCCTCGATCCACTGCGGGTCCAGCTGGACGGGCACGTCGGCGTAGTCGCCGAATCCACGCGTGCCGAGATCGTCCACGGTGGGCTCGGCCTGTGGCGCCCACCGCCGGTAGCGGTCGTCGGCTGCCGCGCGGCCGCCGACGGTGAAGATCGACGGCGTCATGCGCCGCAGCTCCTCGGGGGTCCAGGTGTCCCGTCCCGCGGGGTCCGGCAGGAGCTGCTTCTTGTCCTCGAACTGTGCGCGCGGCGTCGTGCCGGAGGTGTTCCAGGCGCTCTCCGGGCCGAAGCGGGAGTCCAGGTCCACGTTCATGAGGTCCCGGGGGCCGTCGGCCTTCCATTTGGCGCCGGTGCCCCACAGATGGCAACCGGTGTCCGTGGTGGCGCACGAGTTGCCGTCGGGGTACTCGGCCAGGGTCTGGGTGCCGCCGTCGACGACGAGCTCCGGAGCGAACGGCTGCTGGACCCAGTTGAAGCCGTTCTTGTAGAGCGTGCCCGGGTCGATGCCGTGCGCACCGAGGTCGTAGACCCACACACCGTCCCGCAACTCCGGTGTGTTCAGGCGGGTGTGGGAGGAGTACTGCGGCTCCGCGAGGGTGTCGTCCGAGAGGTCGGTGAGCCTCTTCCACCCGTCGGCCGGGAGTTCATGCGACCCGGTGAGCGTCACCTTCTCGTCCTCGTACGCGGAGTACGTCACCCACGAGTTCTCCGTCCCCGTGAGCCGGACGGTGTCGTCGAGCACGTAGCTGCCGCCCCGGAGGTACACCGTGCCCCGGGTCCTGGCGGAGGTGCGGCCGGCCAGCGCGTCCCGCGCGGCGGTGATCGTCTTCAGGGGAGCGCTCTTGGTTCCGCTGTTGTCGTCGTCGCCGTCGGCCGCCGACACGTAGACCGTGAGGGCCTCGGGGGACGAAGCCGGACCGGGGGCCGCCGTCGCCGCGCTGCCGGCGCTGATCACCAGCGCCAGGGCGACACAGGCCAGCACGGTCCGCGCCGGCCGTCTGCCAGTTCTCACCATGGAGGAGCCTTTCCTTGGATGCCGTGTTCCGGACAGCGGCGGAGCACCGTCGATCAGTCCAGGTGGAAGACCTCTACGAACTCCCTCGGGGATCACCCCTTCACGGCTCCCGCCGCGAGGCCGCTCATGACGTGACGTTGCATCACGACGAAGATCACCAGGATCGGGATCACGGCGAGCAGCAGGGTCGGGAAGACCTTGGTGTAGTCCGTGGAGTACTGGCCGACGGCCGCGTACACACCGGTGGTGACGGTGTAGAGGCCGCTGCCGGGGCCGAGGATCATCTGCGGGCTGGCGAAGTCGTTCCACACGCTCAGCGAGTTCAGGATGAACACGGTGGCGATGATCGGCCGCATCAGCGGCACGATGATCCGCCACAGCGTGTGGTACCTGCCCGCTCCGTCGATCGCCGCCGCCTCGTCCAGCGACCTGGGCAGCACCCGTATGTAGCCGAAGAAGACGAACAGCGTGAACGGGATGGTGGTGGCCGTCATGAACAGGATGAGACCGGGCATCGTCCCCATCAGCCCGACGGCACGGAGCACGAAGATGACCGGCACCAGGATCACCTGGGTCGGGATGAACATCCCCGCGATGAAGAAGAACAGCAGCAGCCGGGCGATCGTCTTCGGGGTGCGGGCCAGCACGTAGGCCGCGGGGGTGCACACCAGAAAGGCCAGCGCGTTCACGCAGAGCACCAGCGCGATGGTGGTGCCGTAGCCGTTGAGAATGCTGAAGTCCGGGTTGTTCCAGGCGTCCGCGAGATGCCGGAACGTCGCCGTACCGAGGTCCGGAGCGAACGGGTTGGCGAGGATCTCCTGCTGGCTCTTGAAGGTGTTGACCACCAGGATGTACATCGGCACGAGCATGCCGAGGGACACGACAGAGAGGAACGCCACCCGTGCGACGGTGGCTGGAGTGAGTGTCTTCTTCATCTGATGGACTCCGCGTCGTCCTCGGCGCGCCTGCGCAGGAAGAGGACCGTGAGGGACAGGACGGCGGCCGCGAGGATCAGCAGCACGGCCTGGGCCGATGCCAGGCCGATGTCCCGCTGGGGGAACGAGACCGCGAGGATCGAGTAGGCGAGGGTCTTGGTCGACCCCGCGGGACCGCCCCCGGTCAGCGACACGACGACGTCGTACGTCTTCAGCAGCGAGATGCCGGAGGTGATGATGGCGACCGTCACCGTCGACGCCAGCGAAGGCCAGGTGACGGCGCGGAAGGTCTGCCACCGGCCGGCTCCGTCGAGCCTCGCCGCCTCCAGCAGATCCGCCGACACGGCCTGGAGCCCCGCCAGGTACAGGATCAGCTGGACGCCGAACAGGGACCAGACGATGACGAGGATCATCGACCACAGCGCCCAGTCGGGGTCGTCGAGGAAGGGCAGGGCGCCGGTGCCGACCTTCTTCAGCATGGTGTTGACCACGCCCTGGGGCCCGAGGATGGCCTGCCACAGGAAGCCCACGACCAGCGCGCTGAGCACATGCGGGTAGAACATGACCACGCGGCCGAAGGTGGTGAACCGGCCGGTGCGCTGGAGCAGCAGCGCGAGCCCCAGTGCCGCGAGATTGACGGCGACCGCGCCCACCACGGCCACCACGGCGGTGATCACCATGGTGCCGGTGATGTCGTCGGAGTCGAACGCGGTGCGGTAGTTGTCCAGGCCGATGAACTCGGGGACGCGGCCCGGGAATCCGTTGTATTCGGTGAAGCTGTAGTAGAACGCGTAGATCACCGGTACGACCAGCAGAGCGGCATAGATGAGAACCGCGGGGAGGACCATGCTGACGTTGGCGCCCATGGTGCGCCATCCCCGCGGTTTCGAAGAGATCCTCGGTGCCATGGTCAGCGGTTCTCGTCGACCCACTGGTCGATGGCCTTGGCGGCGTCGGCCGGGCTCGCCCCGGTGTAGAGGCTCTGCGCGACCTCGGTGAACTTGGGGTTGAAGCCCGTCACGGGCAGCCGGACGTTGCCCTGGCCCTCGCCGACGGCGACCAGTTCGGGAGCGTCGTCGAGAATGCCCTGGATCTGGGAGTCGACACCGGTCTGCTTGAGGTGGGCGTCCTTGCGGAACACCCCGTCGGAGCCGAGCTGCGCCTTGATCGCCGCCGGGTCGGTGACCATGAACTCCACCAGCTTCTTGGCGTCGTCCTCATCGGCCGCGCCCTTGTGCACCATGTACGGGCTGGCCATGGTGGCGCCCTGCGGGCCCGGGTAGCTCTTGTTGTCGGCAATCGGCGGGGAGAACACGCCCACGTCGAACGGGAGCTTCCCGGTCTTGGCGAGCGTGGCGGAGAACCAGCTGCCGTTGGTGTAGAGGCCCACCTTGCCGCCGATGAAGTTGCCGTCCGCCTGGGAGGGGCTGAGGCCGACGTCGCTCTTGGCTATGTAACCGGCCTTGATCCAGTCCGCGTACATCTGGAACGCCGGCTTGTAGGTCTCGCCGACGGTGAGCTTCCTGTTCTTGACGGAGCTCTGCCACTTCGGGTGGAGCTGGTTGAGCGTCGGGTGGTAGATCTGCTGGAGCTGGAGGCCGGTCTCGTAGTCGCCGGCGGTCTGCATCGGCGTGAAGCCGGCCTTCTTCAGGTTGTCCAGGTCGCCGGCCAGCTCCGCCCAGCTCGTGGGGGTCGCGGTGATGCCGGCCTTCTTGAACGCGGACTTGTTGTAGTAGACGAGCGACTGCGTCTGGGTACCCACGCCGACCGCGTAGTGCGCCTTGCCGATGGCGTAGTCGTCGTACATCGGGGTGCCCTTGGCCCAGTCCTCACCGCTGAGGTCGAGCAGCTCCGACGCCGTGTCGTCGTCCGGGAAGATGGACTGGATGACGTCGGGGGCGGTGCCCGCGGCCAGTTGCTGGGGGAAGGACTCCGCGACGGACTTGCCCGTCGGGCCCTCGATCTTCACCTTCAGACCGGTCTTGTCCTCGAACGGCTTGACCAGCTTCTCCCAGTAGGCCTGATCCAGGTTGTCGGTCAGATTGACCATCATCCGGATCTCGCCGTCCTTGCCGCCCGACCCGGTGCCCGACGAGCAGGCCGCGAGGCATATCAGCGGAACCACGGCGGCCAGGGCGGCGCCGCGCGCCTTGCTCCCTGAGGTGGCAGACATCATTGTCGTCTCTCTTTTCCTGGGTGGAGAACGCTGGGGATCAACATCCACTGGACAGTGCGGCGGAGGGTAGCGTCACAGCCGCCCCCGGTAGGACAGGGGGCCGACGGCTGTGACGTCGGTGGGGGTCCGGTCGCCGTCGACGCGGTAGATGCCGTCGTTGGCGACGAAGAACTCGGGTACGCCGGGGTAGCGCAGGTCCTCGGGGAGCGGCTCGCGGTCCGTCCAGGCGAAGAACTCCCGGGTGAAGGTGTCCTTGTCCTTGCGGCCGTAGATGTGCAGGTCTCCTGCGGTCAGCGGGGAGCGCACGCACCAGTGGGCACCGGACTCCGCCCAGAAGGCGCGGTCGCTGACCAGCACCGACTGCCGGCCCGTGGGGGCGAGCACCCTGTCCCAGAAGCCCTCGCCCGGACCGAGCCTGGCCATCAGGAACATCAGGTCGTGGGCGTGCCAGGCGGTGCTGGGCGCGATGTCGGCCTCGTTGTGCCAGCCGCTCGCTGAGGCGAAGTAGCCGGCGGGGGTCTGGTAGCCGGCGTAGGTCGCCAGGCACGCCTCGGTGAAGGCCTCCAGCTCCGGGTCCGGACCCTCGGCCAGCACCTCGTGGATGCCGTACAGCGTCAGCCCCATGCCTGCTATCAGCATGGGCGTGTCGGTCTTGAGCACCCGCTCGCCCCGGACGTACCAGTAGCGGTGGTACCGGGTCGCGCCGGCGGCGTCCGTCCAGGCCGAACGGGCCACGTGCCGGCACAGGCGCCTCGCCTCGGCCAGCAACTCCTCCTCGCCCCGTGCGCGGTAGCCGAGCACCAGGGGGACGATCATGAGGCCGTAGTACTCGGCCGGTTCCAGGATGCCGCCCTCGGTGCGGTCCCGTACCGTGCGGAACGTGCCGGCGCTGTCCGCGTCGGGCACGCCGCGGTGGTGGAAGAGCCGGACCAGGGTGGCGAGGTCTTCGGGTATCTGGTCCGCGTAGCTCCTGTCGTCGCTCAACTCCGTGTAGAGCTGCTTGACCCAGACCCGGGCGTACTCCTGATTGCAGGTGCCGTCCTCGCCCGGCCGCCCGCCCCCGTACATCTCGCACGCCGCCAGATTCTGGCGGACGGCTGCCAGCGCGGCGCTCACCTCGTCGGCGGGCAGCAGATGGCGGGCGTGCTTCAGGGCGAGGAGCACACCGAGGCTGCCGACGGCGTTGTGGATGAGACCGGTGGTCGCCGACTCGCCGACCTGGAAACCGATGTGCCGGTACTGGCCGTCGGCCTGCACCTCGGTGGACTGGTAGCGCAGCAACCGCCGCAGCAGCAGGGCGCCCCGCTCGTCGGGCCGCTCGGCAAGGGCCTGGCCGAAGGCGCCGAGCGCCGGGCCGGCGAAGGTGGTGTGCCCGCTGGTGAAGTCGAGGAAGGTGAACGGGTTCGTGCCCCACACGCTGTGGTTGTGGAAGCCGTTGACGGCACCTTCGTCCGTCACCCAGCTGTGCAGCCAGCCGGCCAGTGCGGTCGTGTCCGGCCTGGTCGAGCCGTGTTCCATGGCGTTCCTTCCGGGGTGGTTCACACCGCCGCGTCGCGCGCGGCGTCCAGCATGTGGTCGGTGTCGGCATCATGGTCGGCGGCCTGCACCAGCACCGTCGCCGTGATGCCGGCCGCCCGGAGCGCGGGCCGGACGTCCGGGAACCGCATCACCCGGTCGATCGGCGCCAGGCCGGGGCCGAGCCAGTCGTACGGGGCGCGGGCGGGGTCCCACACGTGCAGGTGCACGTCGATCTCGGTCATGGTCGGCACCCCGCCGGCTGCGTCGCGGAGCCGTCGGGCAGCAGGCCGAGGCGCGCCAGCTCGTCCCAGAGCGCATCGGGGACACCGGCCGCCAGCCGGGCGGCGTTGGTACGGGACTGGCCGGCGTCGCGTGCGCCCAGCACCACCGAGGTGACCTGGGGGTGGCGCAGCGGGTAGGCGATGGCGGCCTCGGGCAGGCTGCTGGCGTGGCGTTCGCAGACGTCGGCGATCGCGAGCGCGCGGCCGATCAGGTCGCTTGAGGCCGGCTGGTAGTCGTAGGTGGCGTCGACCGGCGGGCGGCGGGCCGAGAGCAGCCCGGAGTTGTAGACCGCGGCGGCGACGACACCCACCCCGCGCTCCTGGGCGAGCGGCAGCAGCTCGTCCTGGGCCGAGCCGTCGAGCAGGGTGTGCCGACCGGCCACCATGACGATGTCCACGTCGCAGCGGCGGACGAACTCGGCGAGCATCCCGGCCTGGTTCATGCCGGCACCCACCGCCTTCACCACGCCCTGGTCACGCAGTTCGACGAGGGTGTCGACGCCGGTCGTGGACGCCTGGAGCCAGTGGTCGTCGGGGTCGTGGAGATAGACGACGTCGACGTGGTCGAGGCCGAGCCGCGCCAGGCTGCCCTCCAGCGACCGCAGGATGCCGTCCCGGCTGAAGTCCCAGCTGCGGCGGAACGCCGCGGGCACCGCGAACCCGCCGTCGTCCGCCAGGTGCGCGGTGTGGGGGCTGGGCACCAGCAGCCGGCCCACCTTGGTGGAGACGGTGTACTCGGCCCGGGGGCGCTGCGCGAGGGCGGCGCCGAGGCGGCGTTCGGAAAGGCCGAGCCCGTAGTGCGGTGCCGTGTCGAAGTAGCGGACGCCGCTCTCCCAGGCCGCGTCGACGGCGCCCAGGGCGTCCGCGTCGCTGGTCGTCCGGGTGAGGTTGCCCAACTGTGCCGTACCGAGGCCGAGTTCGGTCAGTTCGGGGGTGCGGGCGCAGGTGCGGGTGCGCATCCGGCTCACCGGACCCTCGGGTGCGCGACGGCCGCGAGGTCCTCCGGGTGGGCGAACGGGCGGCCCGCCGCGAACCGCTCCACCTCGTCGGCGACGGCATCGCCGATGCGGTGCAGCTCGCCGCCGAGGGAGCCGGCCATGTGCGGGGTGAGGACGACGTTGTCCAGCGTCCACAGATCGCTGTCGGCGGTCGGCGGCTCCGGGTCCGTGACGTCGAGCACGGCGTCGATCCGGCCGGTGCGCAGCTCCGCCGTCAGGGCGTCCTGGTCGACGACGGCGCCCCGCGCGGTGTTCACGAGCGTCGCTCCGTCGCGCATCAGCGCGAGCCGACCCGCGTCGATCTGCCCCCGGGTCTCGGGGGTCAGCGGCTGGTGCAGGGAGATCACCTGGCTGCTCCTCATGAGTTCGTCGAGCGGCACCGGCCGCGCACCGAGGTCGACGGCCTCTTCCGTCGAAAGTGTCGGATCGTACAGGAGTACGTCGAGGTCGAAGGGACGGAGGAGGGCGAGCACCGCGCGGCCCACGGTGGAGGCGCCGACGATGCCCACCGTCTGCCGGTAGTTGCCGCGCCGTGAGGCGGTGGCGAAGTGGTCGGGAAGGCTCCTGGACCGCCGGTACTCCCGTCCGGTGGGGAGCACCCGCTTGCCGGCGAGGAGGATCATGGCGAGCGTGTACTCGGCCACCGGACCGGAGTTGGCGACCCGGGCGTTGGCCGCGACCACGCCGCGGGCGGCGAACGACGCGGGGTCCTCCAGACAGGTCGCGGCGACCCCGCCCGCGTAGACCACGGCCCGCAGCCGGGCGGCGTACGGCAGGTGGGCGGCCCGGACGACGGGCGCGTCCCAGCCCGCGACGAGGATGTCCGCCCCGGCCAGCGTCTCCCGTGACGTGGTGGATTCCAGCTCGGTGAGGACGACGTCCGTGTCGATGTCGGCGGCACGGCGCAGGCGGGCCAGGGCGTCCTCGTCGAAGAGGGCGCGTCTCAGGCCCGGCGGGTTCATGGCGAAGACGGCACGTGGTCGTGTCACGGGGTGCCCTTCCGCTCGGTGCGCCCGTCATGGGGAAGGGGTGCGGCGGTGTCGGTACGGTCTGCCTCTCGTGGCCGGTTCCGGTACCCGGTGCCGGCCTCGGCCGCGAGCCGCAGACCGGCGGCGGACGGGCGTACCCGGTCCCCGGCGGGTTGCGGGCCGGCGGTCCGGTCCAGTCGTGCGATGGCCGCCTCGTCCACGGTGATGCCGAGGCCGGGGGTGTCGCCGAGGACGATGCCGCCGTCGGCGATCACCTGGTCCACGGTCAGTCCCGTCGGGGGCGAGACGTCGAGTACTTCGGTGACGAGATGGTTGGGGGCCGCGGCGGCGGCGTGCGCGAGGGGGTTGGCCCCGTAGCCGGCCGGGCTGACCGGCAGGTCGTGGCCGTGCGCGAAGAGGGCGACCCGCAGGAAGTGCGTGACGCCCCAGACGCTGCCGGTCTGCACCACCTGGACGGCGTCGCCGGTCAGCAGGGGACGGAACTGCTCGAGACCGGTCAGGTTCTCGCCGGTGGCGACCGCGGTACGTCCGGCGCGGCCCACGGCGTGATGGCCGGCCACGTCCCACCGGCGCACCGGCTCCTCGATCCAGGTGAGTTCGACGCGGTTCTCGATACGGGCCAGCAGCCGCACCGCCTGGTGCCTGCCCCAGGTCTCGTCGACGTCGAGCATCAGGGCGGGGGATCGGGTGTTGCCGCGTAGCGCCTCCGCCACCGCGCCGAGCCGCACGACGTCGCGGTCCGTGTCGAGCCCGCCCTTGACCTTGGCACCGGTGAAGCCGCGCTCGGCCCAGCCGGTGTACAGCGCAGCCAACTCCGCGTCGTCCAGGGCGATGTCCTGGCCGGACGCGTAGCCGGGGACGAAACGGTCGGCGGCCCCGAGCGTGCGCCACAGCGGCTCGCCGGCCATCTTCGCCTTGAGGTCCCACAGCGCCATGTCGAAGGCGCCGACGGTGCCGAAGACGGTGCCGCCGTGGCCGGCCTTGAACGTGTGGGCCAGCATCCGGTCGTAGAGCGCAGTGACGGCGCGTGGGTCCTGGTTCTCGACGGCGGGGAAGATCCGGTGAGCGTCGGCGTGGGCGCCGAGGCCCACCCCGGTGAGGCCGCCGTCGGTCTCGACCAGCAGGACCGGGACCTCGGTAGTCCCCTCGGTGACCGAGCCGTTGGCGTCCCCGATGGGGCGGCCCCAGACGTGCACCGTCCGGAGCGTCCGGTATCCGGTGATCTTCATCCGATCCCCCTCTGCGCGCTCGTTCGCCCTCCCCTGGACGGAGGTGCTGTCGCCTCCTGGGGCGCCGCCGTGGTGTCCGGTGGGCCCCCGGACCGGGTGGTCCGTGGCCCGTGGAGGCCGGGCGCGGGCCGTGGGGGAGTTCGGGCGGGGGCGTGACGCTGCACGGTCGGGGGAGGCCCCGCGCCACCCCCTCGACAGTCGTAACGTATCATACAAGTGATGACCTGAAGTCCTGCGGCAGCGCGCGCAGTCGGCTGCGCACTCCCGGTCTCGAGGCGAGAAACGCCTCGCCAGAGCCCCTGTCACGGCCGGACTTGATGGCGATGCAGCCGTCGTGCGTGGCGAAGACGACCCGCTGGATCGTGACGTTCTCGCACGAGTCGGGGGCGCAGCCGTCGCTGTTGGGGCCCGCGCACTCCACCCGGACGTCACGTACGACGATGTTCCGGCTCAGCACCGGATGGATGTTCCAGAACGGGGAGTTGCGCAGGGTGACGCCCGAGATCAGGACGCGGAAGAGGCCCGGGGGTCCGCGGTCGCTCTACTGCCCGGAAGGGGCGCCGGGCCCTGCCGGGCCGGGGAGGTAGCGGTCCACCTCGCCCGCGGCGTGGGCGGCGAACATCGGCCCGGCGACATCGGGGTCGCCGAAGCGCAGGACGTCCAGGAGCTCCGCGTGGTGATCGGCCAACGCGCCCCAGCCACCGACGTAGCGGGGGTCTCCCAGAACATGGAGATCCCACAGGCTGGACTCGATCATGCGCCACAGGCGAATCAGCGCCTCGTTGCGCGCCGCCTCGCACACATGGCGGTGAAAGGACATGTCGGCGCTGCGGAAGGCCGCGATGTCGCCCTTGTCGACCGCTCGGCGCAGTTGCGCCACGTCGTCGGTCAGCAGGCGGGTGTGCTCGGCGTCCAGGCGGCCGGCGACGCGGCGGGCCCCGTACTCCTCGAACATCACCCGGATGTCCCGTACGTCCTGGGCCTGCCGCTCGGAGATCCGCGCGACGCGTGTGCCGCGGTGCGGCTGTGAGATCACCAGACCCTCGTACGCCAGCCGTTTGATCGCCTCACGGGGCGGGGCCTGGCTGGTGCCGACCCGGCGGGCGATCTCCGACTCCACCAGGCGCTGGCCCGGCAGGAGTTCGCCGCTGACGATCCAGTCGCGCAGCAGCGTGTACACATGGTCGGAGAGCAGCTGTCGCGGCATCCGCGCCGGGATCGGTGCCGGTCTGTCCCCGTCCGTCTCGGCTCCCGGCCCGGGCCCGCCGTTCGGCGGTCGCGGCGGCTCGGGCAGTCCGGCGGACCGTTCGCGCCAGATCCGGGCCACCGTGGACTGCGACAGGCCCAGCGTGTCCGCCAGGGAGCGGGTGGAGGGCACCGGTGAGCCGTTCTCGGCCCGCGCGAGCACGGCGGCGATGTGCGCCTCCGCCTCCTGCCTGGCGACGCTGCGCGGTCGGCCCGAGCGGGGCGCGTCGCTCAGACCGGCCATGCCCCGGCGCAGATAGCGGTCCCGCCACTTGGCCACGGTGGCGGGAGAGACCTGGAGCCGCTGTGACACCTCCGCGTTGGTCAGTCCGTCGGCGCACGCCAGGACGATGCTGCTGCGCAGCCGCAGCGCCCCGGGCGGCTGGCGCGAGTAGTCGGACAGGGCCGTCCGGTCCTCCTCGCTGAGCTGCGGAAACGTCTGCGGAACGGGAACTGACATGACGTCACCACTTCAGTGGTCGAGTGGATTTATGACTCAGGGGGCCGCGGCGATGCCGTCCCGCACACATCTACTTATTGTTCGTGCCTGCGTATTGACGGCGCCCAAGGGCGAACATCTTACTTGTCGTGCTCGATCAGCGACCCACTAGATCGTGTTCCGTGCTGCCCGCCGAGGAGGAAACCCTGCGTGAACGACGGACCGGAGAGGTGGGGCCCGAAAGGGCCGGCGCCGCACCGTCCGTCCGCTCCTGAACACCATCCCCAGCCTGGCCCAGGACTCCTGGAACCCGACCGAAGGGGGCAGCGGCCCCCGGCTGTGACGGCGCCTGCGACGGCACCGCCGTACCCGCGTACCCAGCCGAAACCGCTCCCGCGCCCATGACGTACCCGTGGCCCGGGCGGAGCGTGCCCGCTCCCCGGTGACCACGAGCGGCGACAGGCCGAACGTGAAGCCGCGGTGACGTGCCGACGTCGTCACCGCGGACAGGAGCACGTCCCGGTCCGGCGCGACCTGTGTCCCCAGCTGTCGTCACGCGGTTCGTCATGCGGCTCGTCATGCGGTCACGGCCGGACGACGACAGCGACACCACGCACGTGGCAAGGAGGCTTCATGCCCATCACCACCCTCGTAGGACGAAGAACAAGACTTCCGCTGCTGCTCGCGGCCGGCGCCCTGCTGGCCGGCGGGGTGACGCTGAACGTCGCCGACGCGGACGCGAAGCCGGCCGACTGCAAGGCCACCGATCTCTTCGTCGCGCCCGACGGGAGCGACACGGCCCAAGGCACCAGGAGCAGCCCGTTCAAGACCATCGAAGGGGCCCGCGACCACATCCGCGACAAGGGCCTCAACCGGCCCGGCCGGATGCGCTGTGACATCGACGTCAACCTGCGCGCGGGCGACTACCCGGTCTCCAGCACCATCGACTTCGACGACCGCGACTCGGGCGTCGACGGACACCGGGTCGTCTACCGCTCCTACGACGGCGCCGGCAAGGCCCGCGTGATGGGCGCCGCCCCCGTCACCGGCTGGGAGGAGTACAAGGACGGCATCTACCGTGCCGACGTCGGCACGGACCAGCCCTTCTACACCCTCTTCGAGGACGGCAAGCGCGCCACCACCGCCCGCTACCCCAACCGCAAGTCCGACGACGAGTGGGCTCCCTACCTGACCTCCGTGCTCGCGGAGCCGGAGAAGGAGGCCGTCCACCAGTGGCTGTACTCCCACCCAGGCGACTGGGACGCGAGCTGGGACCTCAGCAACGCCCAGGCGGTCGTCTGGTCGGGCGGCAGCTGGAGCTGGTTCACCGACACCGTTCCGATCCATGACTGGAACCCGGCGAAGAACCAGATGACGCTGAAGTACTGGACCCGCTACGCCCTCATGAACTCCCGCGGCGGCTCCCGTTACTTCCTCCAGAACTCGCTGGACTTCCTGGACCAGGCGGGCGAGTACTACCTGGACTTCAAGAAGGGGCAGCTCTACTACAAGCCGCGCGGCGACATCGCCGACGTCACCGTGCTGCGGCCCACCGTGAAGACCCTGTTCGACCTGGCCGGGCCCGCCCCGGACCGGCGTGTGCAGAACATCTCCCTCGACGGGCTCTCGCTGGAGTACACCGACTTCGTCGACTGGTACCGCAACGGCTGGATCAGCGACGGCGACTCCGGCGAACCGCACAAGTACCCCGAGTACGACCGGCAGATCGAGATGCCCCGCGACCGCTTCGGCGCCGTGACCCTGACCAACAGCAAGGACATCACCCTGTCCCGGCTGCACATCTCCGACACCGGCTACCACGCGGTCTACGCCCTCTTCGCCAACGACGGGCTGACCGTCCGCGACAGCCTGCTGGAGAACATCGGCGGCGACGGCATCAAGATCGAGGGGCCGTACCCGGGCGAGGGAAACACCTCCAACGGCCACGTGCTGACCGACAACTACATCACCCACTACGGCGAGCTGGTGCCCGGCGACGCCTCCGGCATCGAGCTCATGGACACCGGTCACAACACGATCAGCCACAGCCACATCAAGCACAGCGCGCGCTACGGCGTGAGCCTCGAAGTGCGGCCCGAGGTCGCGCCCGAGGACGACTACGCCCGTGACAACACCTTCGAATACCTGCGTATCGACCAGGCCGGCCTGGACAGCGGCGACATGGGCGCCTTCTACACCTACGGCGTCAGCAACGTCGAGCCGCACACGATCGACAACCATGTGCGCCAGGTCGTCATCGGCGACGTGATCCCGGACGCCTCCATGCCGGACAGCGGCACCCGTGGCGTGCACATGGACGCCGGTGGGTGCGGCTTCAGCTTCGAGGACATCGAAGTCGGCAAGGTCACCGACCAGAAGTACCAGAGCTACCAGTGCAACGACGTGAAGAACGCCAACTGGGAAGACGACTTCGACGCCGCGAAGATGGAGTACGACAAGATCGGCGTCACGGCCTCCTTCCCGTACCCGCTGCCCGACGGCGACACCCAGTGACCTGCTGTTGATCGGATATCCCGCGGCGTACGGGACCGGTGACCGGGCCACCCGGACGGGCCCGCAGGGCGTCCGCTGCCGACGCGGACGCCCTGCGGCCCGGCCCGACCCGGCCGTCGGCAGCAGCGGTCGGCCGGCGGCAGCGGTCGGTCGGCGCGAGTCGCGACGGCCGCCGCTCGCACGGCTGGAGCTGCCGGATTCGCCGGGCCAGGAGCACACCCGGCGCCGCCCGCAGGACCCGCACCCGGATGCCGGTGCGCGGCGGGACCGAGCGCACCCACTGCCTGCACGACACACCTGGAGGTACCCCATGTCCGAGTTGTCCCGACGGCATGTCCTCGCGGTTGCCGGCGCGTCCGCGGCGACGACCGCCCTGAGCACGGGAGCCGCGCAGGCCGCATCGGGTGCGGCTGACACCGCCGTGCCGCCGGCCGCCGGTTCCGCCCAGGGCCCCAACCCCATGCGCCTGTGGTACCAGGCCCCGGCAACCCAGTGGCTGGAGGCGCTGCCGGTCGGCAACGGCCGGATCGGTGCGATGGTCTTCGGCGGTACGGACGTCGAACGGCTCCAGCTCAACGAGGACAGCGTCTGGGCCGGCGGCCCGCACGACTACGTCCGTCCGGGCGCCGGGGAGCACCTTGACGAGATCCGCCGTCTGGTGGTGGCGGAGAAGTGGAACCAGGCGCAGCGGCTGATCGACACCAGCTTCATCGGCAGCCCCTCCGAGCAGGTCGCCTACCAGGTCCTCGGCGACCTCGCCTGCACCTTCACCGGAACCGGCGAGGTGACCGACTACGAACGCGAACTGGACCTGGAGACCGCGGTCGTCCGCACCAGCTACCGGCGCGACGGCGTACGCCATGTGCGCGAGGTGTTCGCCAGCACCCCCGACCAGGTCATCGTCGTGCGGATGACCGCCGACACGCCGGGCGCCATCGGCTTCACCGCCCGCTTCAGCACCCCCCAGCAGGCGACCGACTCCGCCGTGGACGCGCACACCATCGCGCTCGACGGCGTCAGCGGCGACTGGTACGGGCTGCCCGGTTCCGTGCGGTTTCGCGCACTGGCCCATGCGCGAGCGGAGGGCGGCCGGGTCTCCACCGACCAGGGCGCGCTGACCGTCGAGGACGCCGACGGCGTGACCCTGCTGATCTCCATGGCGACCAGTTACCGCAACTACCTCGACGCCGGCGCCGACCCGAAGGACAGAGCCCGACGCCACCTCGCCCCGCCGGCCGGGCGGCCGTACGAGCAGCTGCGCACCCGGCACGTGGCCGACTATCGCCGGCTGTTCTCCCGGGTCGACATCGACCTGGGAGCATCGGAGCGGACCGGCCTCCCCACCGACCAGCGCATCGCCCTCTTCGCCGACGGCAAGGACCCGCAGCTCGCCGCCCTCTACTTCCAGTACGGCCGTTACCTGCTGGCGTCCTGCTCCCGCTCGCCGGGCCAGCCCGCCAACCTCCAGGGCCTGTGGAACGACAGCCTCAACCCGGCCTGGGAGTCCAAGTACACCGTCAACATCAACTTCGAGATGAACTACTGGCCGACGGGCCCCACCAACCTCGCCGAATGCTGGGACCCCGCCATGCAGATGGTCCACGAGCTGGCCGAGTCCGGAACCCGCACCGCCACGGCGATGTACGCCGCGCAGGGCTGGGTGCTGCACCACAACACGGACGGCTGGCGGGGGACCGCGCCCGTCGACGCCGCACAGTACGGCATGTGGCCGACCGGCGGCGCCTGGCTCTGCGTGATGCTCTGGGACCACTACCGCTTCACCGGCGAGAAGGACACGCTGAGCCGCAACTACCCGGTGATCAGGGGTGCGGTGGAGTTCTTCCTCGACACGCTGGTCGTCGACGCGAGGACCGGCTGGCTGGTCACCAACCCCTCGCAGTCCCCCGAGGTCACCCACCACCAGGACGAGGGCGAGAGCGTCAGCATCTGCGCCGGTCCCACCATCGACATGCAGCTCCTGCGGGACCTGTTCGACGCCTACCGGCAGGCCGCGACGGCACTCGACCGGGACGCCGGACTCGTCGAGCGGGTCACCGAGGTCCGCGACCGCCTCGCGCCCACCCGGATCGGCTACCTCGGCCAGATCCAGGAGTGGCTGGAGGACTGGGAGGACGCCGCGCTGGAACGCAGCCGTCACCTCTCCCACCTCTACGGCGTCTTCCCGAGCGCGCAGATCAACCCGCGTACGACTCCGGAACTCGCCACGGCCGCGGTCAAGAGCCTGGAACTGCGCGGAGAGGCGGGGCAGGGCTGGTCGCTCGCCTGGAAGATCAACATTTGGGCCAGGCTCCTGGACCCGGCGCAGGCCTACAAGCACCTGTCGGACCTGCTCACGCCCGCGCGCACCGCCCCCAACCTCTTCGACCTGCACCCGCCGTTCCAGATCGACGGCAACTTCGGCGGGATCTCCGGCATCACCGAGATGCTGCTCCAGAGCCACGCCGACGAGATCGCCCTGT
Source organism: Streptomyces odontomachi (assembly GCF_024435355.1). Classification (GTDB taxonomy): domain Bacteria; phylum Actinomycetota; class Actinomycetes; order Streptomycetales; family Streptomycetaceae; genus Streptomyces; species Streptomyces odontomachi. The sequence goes on along the minus strand of NZ_JAMJWG010000002.1, from coordinate 632,810 downwards.
TGCCGGCGCTTCCCGAGGCGTGGCCGGCAGGCTCCTTCCGCGGGCTGCGGGCGCGCGGCGGATTCGAGGTCGACCTCGCGTGGACGGCCGACGGGATCACGCACGCCGAGGTGCGCTCCCTGCTCGGCAACCCGGTGCGCATCCGGACCCCGCACCCGATGGACGTCGCAGGCGCCGGTGCCGACCGCCCCGAGGAGTGCGTGGTGTCCTTCGACACCCGCCCGGGTGCTCTGTACCGTCTGACCGCCGCGCGCACGGGTAACTGACCTGGGCGCGGGGCCTGAACGCCGTCCTCGCCGAGGACGGCACCGGCCGGCTGGCCTTCCTGCGCTCGCTGATTCCCGGCGACCGCGGGCCAGCCGGCTCCGGCGACCCGGCGACCGGCGTGCCAGCAGACGGGGCCAAGCCCGACGCCCACGCACGGACGCCGAGCGCCCCACTTCCGGACACCCCACTCCCGCGGAAGTTTGCACAGCTCAGCGCCCTGAATCCGGGTTTTCACCCGGGACGTCCGACTGTTGACACCGTGAAACGGCCCGGGTAGCGTCACTGCCCATCCGCTGATTATACGTATTATCAGCGATGGCTTCAGTAGCCCCGGAGGAGCCCCCCGTGCCACGGATCACGCAGCGCGACATCGCTCGCCTCGCCGGCGTCAGCCAGGCAGTGGTCTCGCTCGTGCTGAACAACAGGACCGACGCAACCACTCGCATCGCCCCCGAGACCCGGCAGCGCGTCCTCGACGTGATCCGGGAGACCGGGTACGCGGCCGACCCGGTGGCCCGCCGGATGGTGCGCCGGCACAACCAGATCCTCGGCGTGTTCACCTACGAGTCGGTGTTCCCGAGCACCAGCGCCGACTTCTACTACCCGTTCCTGCGCGGCATAGAGGAGTGCGCCGAGCAGCTCAGGTGCGATCTGCTGCTGTTCACCAGCGCCCCGGTCACCGACGGGCGGCGCAAGGTGTTCCACGAGAACAACCGGCTGCGGATCGCCGACGGTTGCCTCCTCCTCGGCCGGGACATCCCCCACGACGAGCTGGCCCGGCTGAATCGCGAGAACTACCCGTTCGTGGCGGTCGGCCGACGCGACGACGCCGGCGGCCCGGTGCCCTGCGTGGGCGCGGACTACGCCGACGCCACCCGGACCCTTCTCGAGCGGGCCCGGCAGCTCGGCCACCGGGAGTTCGCCTACGTCGGGGCGGGGGAGGGCGCCGAGTCCGCGGCCGACCGGATGAACGGGTTCCGCGCCGGGGCGCAGCGGAGCGGCCGGCACGAGCGGACCGCCGGCCGGTCCGCGAGTGCCGTCCTGGACGCGCTGCTCGCCGCCGGAGTGACCGCCGCCGTGGTCGAGGGCCACGACGACGGGGTCGCGCTGATCCGGGCCGCCCGGGAGCGCGGCCTCGACGTGCCCGGTGACCTGTCCGTCCTGGTGACCGGCGTACCGACCGAGCCGGCGGACCCCGACACCGCGTGCACCGGCTTCAGCATTCCGCGCCGGGAGATGGGCTGGCAGTCCGTGCAACTCCTCGCCGCCCTGCTGGACGGCGAGTCGAGCACCACGCTCCAGCGGCTCCTGCCGTGCCACTTCGTCGAGGGGCAGACCCTCTGCGAACCGAGAGAGGACCGTTCTTGACCGAGATACGCAGCGACGTGCTGGTGGTCGGCGGGGGCCTGGGCGGCGTCGCCGCGGCACTCGCCGCCGCCCGCGCCGGCCGCACCGTCGTGCTGACCGAGGAGTTCGACTGGCTCGGCGGGCAGCTCACCAGCCAGGCCGTGCCACCGGACGAGCACTCCTGGGTGGAGCAGTTCGGCGTCACGGCCGGTTACCGCGCCCTGCGTGACGGCATCCGCGACCACTACCGCCGGTACTACCCGCTCACCGAGCGGGCCAGGGCGCGCCGTGACCTGAACCCCGGCGGAGGCTGGGTGAGCCGGCTCTGCCACGAGCCGCAGGTTGCGGTGGCGGTCATCGCGGCGATGCTCGCCCCGTACCGCGCCGGCGGGCGGCTCACCGTCCTCCAGCCGTACCGTCCGACCGCCGCCGACACCGACGGCGACCGGGTGACGGCGGTGACCCTGACCCACCGCGACACCGGCGAGCACATCCACGCCACCGCTCCCTACGTGCTGGACGCCACCGAGACCGGCGAACTGCTGCCGCTCACCGGCACCGAGTACGTCACCGGCTTCGAGTCCGCCGCCGACACCGGCGAGCCGAGCGCCCCCCAGGCGGCCCAGCCGCTGAACATGCAGGCCGTCTCGGTGTGCTTCGCCCTGGACCACGTCGACGGCGACCACACCGTCGACAAGCCCGCCGACTACGACTTCTGGCGCTCCTACCAGCCCGACTTCTGGGGTGGACCGCTGCTGTCCTGGCGGTCCCCGCACCCCAGGACGCTTCGGATCGTCGAGCGCGACTTCGCACCCAACCCCGACGACGACCCGCTGGCGGTCGACGCCGACCAGCGGGTCAACCCGGGCGACGCCAACCTGTGGACGTTCCGCCGGATCGCCGCCCGCCGCACCTTCACCGACGGCGCCTACGCCAGCGACATCACCCTGGTCAACTGGCCGATGATCGACTATTTCGAGGGCCCGGTCATCGACGTCCCCGACGCCGCCGACCACCTGCGCCGGGCCAGGGAGCTGAGCTTCGCCGTCCTGTACTGGTTGCAGACCGAGGCACCACGCCCGGACGGCGGAACCGGATTCCCGGGACTGCGGCTGCGCGGCGACATCACCGGCTCCGCCGACGGCCTGGCCCAGGCCCCGTACATCCGCGAGTCGCGCCGGATCAGGGCCGACCACACCGTCGTGGAGCAGGACCTCTCGCTCGCCGTGCGAGGGAAGCGGGGCGCCGTGCGGTACCCGGACTCCGTCGGCATCGGCATGTACCGGATCGACCTGCACCCCTCGACGGGCGGCGACAACTACATCGACGTCGGCTGCTGCCCGTTCGAGATCCCGCTCGGCGCGCTGCTGCCGCAGCGGGTCGAGAACCTCCTGCCCGCGGGCAAGAACATCGGCACCACCCACATCACCAACGGCGCCTACCGGCTGCACCCGGTCGAGTGGAACGTCGGCGAGGCCGCCGGCGCGCTCGCCGACTTCTGCCTCACCCACGGCACCCGCCCCCGCGCGGTCCGGGAGAACCCCGAACTGCTCTCCGCCTTCCAGGACCGGCTCACCGCGGCCGGCGTCGAGCTGCGCTGGCCCGATGTCGCGGGCTACTAGGCCCTGTCGTCAAACTCCCGTCTGCCCGGCGACGCCATGCACGCCCTCTCGCCGCACCGGGCGCAAGCCCACGTACATCCAGTACGCGGACTCGCGCCCGGCACTCCCCCAAGCTCTTCGAGCAGGGGGGACCCCCAGAGCACGCACCTGACGCCGCCAGGCCGCCCTTCGGGCAACGACGGGAGTTTGACGACAGGACCTAGGCCGGTCACGGCCTCCTAGGCCAGGCCCACGCACCACCCAGGGAGAACACCATGTTGATACGAAGACGACTGGCCACGTTCGCCGCCGCCATGTCGGGGGCGCTCGTGCTCGCCGCGTGTGGTTCCGGCGGCTCGGGAGACGACGACAGCGGTCCGGTGACGCTGCGGATGACGGTGTGGACGTCCAACGCACCGCACCTGAAACTCTTCAACGAGATCGCCGCCGCGTACCGGAAGACCCACCCCGAGATCAAGAAGATCACGTTCGACCCGCTGCCGCTGGACACCTACACCACGGCGCTCACCACCCAGATGACCGGCGGCAACGCCCCGGATCTCGCCTGGGTCTTCGAGAACTCCGCGCCGGACTTCGTCAGCTCCGGGGCCCTGGTGCCGCTCGACGACACGCTGAAGCAGACCAAGGGCTACCAGTACGACGACCTGGTCCCGAGCGCCACCAAGCTCTGGAAGAGCGGCGACAAGCTGTACGCCTACCCGTTCTCCACCTCGCCGTTCGGTGTCTTCGTCAACCTCGACCTGCTGAAGAAGGCCCACCAGCAGACCCCGGACCAGCTGGTCAGGGCGGGAAAGTGGGACTGGCGGACGGTCCTCGCCGAGGGCTCCGACGTGCACCGCTCCACCGGCAAGGCCGGCATGGTGATCCGCGACTTCGACTACAAGGGCTGGGACAACCTGGCCACCTTCTGGGGCGGCTGGAAGGCCGATCCCTGGAGCGCCGACGGCAAGACCTGCACGTTCAACAGCAAGCCGATGGTCGACGCGATGACCGCCCTGCACAAGGGGATCTTCGAGGACAAGGCGATGCCGGGCCCCGGCGAGAGCGCCGACTTCTTCACCGGTGACGCGGCGATGACCGTCACCCAGATCAGCCGGGCGTCGCTGCTCCAGGACGCCACGTTCAAGTGGGACCTGGTGCCGCTGCCGGCCGGGCCGAGCGGCGACTACTCGGTGATCGGCCAGGCCGGTATCGGCGTGGTCAAGCAGGGCGGGCACACCGAGGAGGCCGAGGACTTCCTCGCCTACTTCACCAACCCGCAGAACTCCGCAAAGCTCGCCGCCTACTTCCCGCCGCCCCGGGCGTCCCAGCTCACCGCGGAGAACCTGGCCAGGACCAACCCGCTGCTGAAGGAGGACCAGCTCGACAGCGTGGTCGTCGACGGCGTCAAGAAGGGCGTGGACAAGCCGGGCCACACCGGCCAGGCCGAACTCGCCCAGCAGGTCCGCGCCCGGCTGGACGCGCTGTGGAAGCCGAACGCCGACGTCAAGGGCGTCCTCGACGACCTGTGCGACAACATCTCCCCGCTGCTGGAGAAGTGACCATGCCCGTCTCCCCGCGGACCGCGGTGGTGGACCCACCCGAGGGCGGTTCCCCCACCGCGGGGCAGCCGGTGCGACGTCCGTTCTGGACCCGGCGCCGACGCGACCAGCTCGCCGGTCTCGCGTTCGTCGCCCCTCAGCTCGCCGGCAGCGTCGTGTTCGTGCTGCTGCCCATCGCCCTGGTCGTGCGGTACAGCCTGTACGAGTGGAACGTGCTGGCCGGCGAGTTCCACTACACCGGCGGGGACAACTACACCAAGCTGCTGGACGACGCCAACCTCCCCGAGGTGCTGAAGTCCACGGCCCTGTTCTCGGCCGGCCTGGTGGTGCTCAACCTCTCCCTGGCGCTGGCGCTCGCCGTCCTGCTCAACCAGAAGCTGCGCGGGATGACGGTCTTCCGCACGCTGTTCTTCTCTCCCGTCGTGGTGTCGCTGGTCGCCTGGACCATCGTGTGGGGCTTCCTGCTCCAGGCCGAAGGCGGTATCAACGGCCTGCTGCGCACGGTCGGTGTCGACGGACCCAACTGGCTGCGCGGCGAGGGCTCCGCCATGTTCTCGGTCGTCGTCGTGCAGGTGTTCAAGAACGTCGGTCTGAACATGGTGCTGTTCCTGGCCGCGCTCCAGGGCGTGCCCAGGGAGCTGTACGAGGCGGCGCGGATCGACGGTGCGGACCCCTGGAGGCGGTTCCGGTCCGTCACCGTGCCGCTGATCAGCCCGACGATCCTGCTGACGTCGGTGATCACCATCGTGGGCTCGCTCCAGGTGTTCGCGCAGGTCGCGGTGCTCACCCAGGGCGGCCCGAAGCTGTCCACCACCGTGCTCGTCTACTACCTCTACCAGCAGGCCTTCCAGTTCCATCACTTCGGCTACGGCGCAACCCTGTCCATCCTGCTGCTGCTGATCGTGCTGGCGCTCACCGTGTTCCAGTGGCAGTTGCGCAAGAGGTGGGTCTTCTATGAAACGTGAGATCCCGCGGCGTCGCAGGGTCCCGCTGCGCGCCCGAGTCGCCCTGTACGGCCTGCTCTGCGTGCTCGCGATCCCCTTCGTCTTCCCGACCTGGTGGATGGTGACGTCGTCGTTCAAGCCCGTCGGCGAGATCTTCTCCTACCCGCCCCGGCTCCTGCCGCTCCACCCGACGGCGTCGGCCTACCAGAAGGTCTTCGACGGGCGCCCGTTCGTCCGGCAGTACGTCAACAGCGTGTACATCGCCGCGCTGGTGACCGTCGGGACGATGATGGTGTCCTCGCTCGCCGGGTACGCCTTCGCCCGTATCCGGTTCCGCGGCCAGAACGTGCTGTTCCTGGTGGTGCTGGTCGGACTGCTCGTCCCCAGCGAGGTCACCATCGTCCCGCTGTTCCAGATGTTCCACGACCTCGGCATGATCGACACCCACTGGCCGCTGATCCTGGTGCCGATCTTCGGCGCGCCGAGCGTCCTGGCCACGTTCATCATGCGGCAGTTCTTCATCAGCCTGCCCGGTGAACTGGAGGAGGCCGCCCGGGTCGACGGCATCGGCCACTTCGGCACGTTCTGGCGCATCGCCCTGCCGCTGGCCAGGCCGGCGCTCGGCGCCGTCGGCATCTTCACCTTCCTGCACAGCTGGAACCTCTACCTGGAACCGGTGGTGTACCTCTCCTCGCCGGAGAAGTTCACCCTGCCCCAGGCGCTCACCCAGTACGTGGACGCCTACGGCGGGCCGATGTGGAACGTCCAGCTCGCCGCGGCGTCGCTGACCGCGATCCCGGTGCTGGTGGTGTTCGTCGTCGCGCAGAAGCAGTTCATCGAGGGCCTCGCCCACACGGGGCTGAAGTGAACGCCCCGGCCGGCGGACGGTCCTGGGCCGGTCCTCGCGAGGCCGCCACGCTCGGCATCGACATCGGCGGCACCAAGACCCTGGCCGCCCTCGTCGGACCCGACGGCACCGTGCTGGACCGGGCGCGCGCCGACACCCCGGCCGCGCAGGGCCCGGACGCGGTGCTGCGCACCGCCGCCGAGCTGGCCCGGCGCCTCGGCGGCACGGGACCGGTCGGCGTCGGCGCCGCGGGCGTCATCGACCCGGCCACCGGCGCCGTCCGGTACGCGACCGACTCGCTGCCCGGGTGGGCCGGCACCGCGGTGGCGGACGTGCTGGCCGAGCGCATCGGCAGGACCGTCGTGGTGGAGAACGACGTCAACGCCGCCGCCCTCGGCGAGACCTGGGCCGGTGCCGCCCGCGGCAGCGCGCACGTGCTGCTGGTCGCGGTCGGAACCGGCCTCGGCGGCGGCCTGGTCCGCGGCGGCCGCGTCGAGCACGGGGCGCGTGGCGGCGCCGGAGAGCTGGCCCATCTCCCGGCGCCGGACGCCGACCGGCTGCCCTGCGGCTGCGGGCGCACCGGACACCTGGAAGGCGTGGCCTCCGGCACCGGGCTCGCCCGTGCCTACCGGCTGCGCACCGGAGCGGACGTCACCGGAGCCGAGGTCGCCGCCCGCTCTGCGGCCGGCGACGCGGCCGCGGCCGCGGTCCTCGCCACCGCCGGCCGCGCCCTCGGCCGGGCCCTCGCCGGCCTGGTGGCGCTGCTCGACCCGCAGACGGTGGTGCTGGCCGGCGGCGCCGGCCAGGCCCTGCTGCCGCACGCCCGCGACGCCTACGCCGCCGAACGGCTGACGCTGCACGCCGACGTGACGCCGGTTCCGGCCGCGCTCGGCGCCGCGGCGGTCGCCGTCGGCGCGGCCAGGGCGGCGATGACCCACCCGGGCACGCACCTTCCGGCCGACCCCGGGCCGACCGACCCCTGAGGCCGACCCCGGCCGGCTGATCCCCGTGGCCGACCCCGGTCGGCCACCTTCCCGCACACCACCGAGACGGAGCCCAAGTGAACGTTCTCGACGCCCTCCGCGGTCGCCTGGTGGTCTCCTGCCAGCCGCTGCCGGACGAACCCGACGACCCGATGCGCGACGCCTCCGTGCAGGCCAGGGTCGCCGCCGCCGCGGTCCTCGGCGGTGCGGCCGGCATCCGCTGCAACGCCCCCGACCACGTCGCGGCCGTGCGGGCGGCGGTGGACGTGCCGGTCATCGGCCTGTGGAAGGACGGCCCCGGGCCGGTGACGATCACCCCGACCGGCGAGCACGCCCGCGCCCTGGCCCAGGCCGGGGCGCACCTGGTCGCCGTCGACGCCACCGACCGGCCGCGTCCCGCGCCGTTCGCGGCCGTCGTCGCCGCCGCGCACGCCGCCGGCGCCCTCGTGCTGGCGGACGTGTCCATCGAGGCGGAAGCGCACGCCGCGGTCGCCGCCGGCGCCGACGCCGTCGCCACCACGCTCTCCGGGTACACCCCGCACGCCCCGAAGACCCCGGGGCCCGACCTCGACCTGCTGGAACGCCTTGCCACGCGGCTGGCCGTGCCGGTGCTCGCCGAGGGCCGCTACCGCACTCCAAACGACCTGCGCCGCGCCTTCGCCGCCGGGGCGCACGCCGTGGTGGTGGGCAACGCCATCACCTCACCCCTGTACCTGACCAGGGAGCTGGCTCGGGTGGCTCCCGGTCACACCGCCCAGAACGGAGAGCACGCCTGATGAGAGAACGGCTGACAGGAGAACGGCTGATGAGGGACCGGCTGACGGGGGAACGGCTGACGGGGGACCGGCTGACGAGGGACCGGCTGACGGGGGAACGGCTGACGAGGAGGCGTACCGTCCTTGCCGCCGGAGCCGCCGGCCTGGCCGTCCCGGTGCTGGGCCGCACCCCGCAGGCGGCCGCCGCGGCCCCACGTCCGAGCCGTCCGGACCGCCGGATCGCCCTCGTCCCCCTCGACGACCGGCCCGTCAACACCTACTGCCCGACCATGACCGCAGCCGTCGCCGGCGTCGGCCTCGCCCTGCCGCCGCGGAAGTCGCTCGGCCGGTTCTTCCAGCCCGGGGACGGCGCGGCAGTCGCCCGGTGGCTGGGCTCGGTCGGCGCCGACGAGTACGTGATCTCGGTGAGCATGCTCGCCTACGGCGGGCTGATCGCCTCCCGCACGGGCACGCCCACCCTCGAGTCGGCGCAGGCCAACGTCGCGGCGATCCGGACGCTGCGGGCCGCCCGGCCGGATGCGCAGATCGTGGTCCACGACACCATCCAGCGCCTCGCGGTGACCCCCGGCAATCCGGACAACGAGCAGTACAGGGACGCGCTGGTCGAGTGGGCCAAGCTGTACGACCAGGTGGAGAACCTCGGCCAGGAGGAGCTGCGGCCCCGGCTCGACGAGGTCCGGGCCGGCATCCCGGACGCGGTGCTCGACGACTACCTGGCGGCGCGGGCCCGCAACCACGAGATCAACCGGCAGATGGTCGAGTGGGTCGCCGACGGCACCATCAGCCACCTGGTCCTCTCCGAGGACGACACCGCCCCGGTGGGCCTGGCCCGGGCCGAACGCGTCGAGCTGGAACAGCTGGTGGCGGAGCGGGGGGTCGGCCGGCAGGTCGAGGTCTTCCCCGGCGCTGACGAGGTGGACGCGCTGCTGGTCGCCCGGCTGGTCGCCGCGGGGGCCGCGCCCACCTACCGGGTGGAGTACGCCGGGATCTCCGCCGAGGAGTGGACGGCGGAGCTCGAAGGCATCCCCTTCGCGGAGAACATCCGCCGGCACGTGAAGTCCGTCGGGGGCACCGTCGTCGACGGCCGCGCCGATCTCGTGCTCCTGGTCAACACCCCGTCGGCGGGCGCCGACCGGCGAGCGGCCGACCTCGCCGCGTTCGCCCGGCGGGCCGCCAGGCTGACGGCGGCGGGGGAGTCGGTCCTCGTGGTCGACCCGGTCTTCGTCAACCGCGCCGACCACGACCTGGTGGTCCAGCTGGAACAGCAGGTCGACCAGGCGGCGCTGCTGTCGTTCTCCGGCTGGAACACCGGCGGCAACGCCCTCGGTCTCGCCCTGGCCCATGCCACCGCCCGCTGGGCGTTCCTGCGCCGCTCGAGCAGCGGCCTTGGAACTCCGGCGCTGATGGAGCCGGGCCGTGCGCACGCGCAGTACCTGCTCTACCGGTTCGTCAAGGACGACCACTGGAAGAACGTCATCCAGCAGGCCGCCTACGCGGAAGCCAGGTCCAGGGGATGGAACCCGCTGAACCTGACGCCCGAGCAGAAAGCTTTCTTTGATGGGTGGGTCCGTGACCGCCTCGTCCCGGCGACCCGCCGGTACTTCGCCGACCACTTCGCCGGCCACCACCTCGTCCTCGGCCGCCGCGGGGCCACCACCCGCACCGCCGGGCTCACCGGCGTCACCGACGTCCTCGTCGAGCTGCCCTGGGACCGCCTCTTCGAAGTGACCCTCGAACCCCACCTCACCCTGGCCTGAGAGGAAACCACCGATGCACCACGGCCCCCGTCGCCGCAGCGTCCTCCTCGCCGGCACCGCCGGCCTCGCCACCGCCGCCGGCCTCACCTCCACGGCTGCCGCGGCCCCCGCCCGCACCACCCCTGTCGCGCCGCCCCCGCCCGCGCTCATCCCCAGACCCCGCACGCTGGAGATGACCGGCGGCCGGCCGTTCGAGATCACCGCCCACACCGCCGTCGCGGTACGCCACCGGGCCCCCGAGGCCCGCCGCACGGCCGAGTACCTGGCCACGTGGCTGCGCCGGGCCACCGGTCACGCCGTCCCGGTGGTCGCCTTCGGCACCGCCCCACACGCCATCACCCTGGCCGGCGACGACGAGACCCCCTCGGCCGAGGGTTACCGCCTCGACGTCACTCACGGCGGCGTCCTCCTGCGCGCTACCGAGCCGGCCGGCCTCTTCCACGCGACGCAGACCCTGCGCCAGCTGCTGCCCGCCGCGGCGGAGTCCGCCACCCCGCAGGCCAGCCCGTGGACCATCGCACCCCTGCACATCGAGGACGCCCCGCGGTTCCCCTGGCGCGGCGCCATGCTGGACGTGGCCCGGCACTTCTTCACCGCCGAAGAGGTGAAGCGCTATGTCGACATCCTCGCCATGTACAAGATCAACCGCCTTCACCTGCACCTCAGCGACAGCCAGGGCTGGCGCCTGGAGATCAAGAGCTGGCCCCGTCTGGCCACCTACGGCGGCTCCACCGAGGTCGGCGGCGGCACCGGCGGCTACTTCACCCAACGGGAGTACGCCGACATCGTCCGCCACGCCGCGGAACGCCACATCATGGTGATCCCCGAGATCGACATGCCCGCCCACGTCAACGCCGCCAAGGCCAGCTACGCCGAACTCGCCTGCGACGGCGTGGCACCGCCGCTCTACACCGGCGAGACCGGCATCCCCGTCTCCCTGTGCATCGACAAGGACATCACCTACCGGTTCATCGGCGACGTCCTCGGTGAACTCGCCGACCTCACCCCCGGCCCCTACCTGCACATCGGCGGCGACGAGGCGCTGGCGACGCCACCTGAGGACTACCGCACCTTCATCGGCCGCGTCCGGCAGACCGTGCACGGCCTCGGCAAGCAGATGATCGGCTGGGAGGAGGTCGGCCTCGCCGAGATCGCCTCCGGTACCGTCGTCCAGTTCTGGGCCGACGCCAAGAAGGCGCAGGGCGCGCTGGCGCAGGGTGCCGAGCTCGTCCTCTCGCCCAGCAAGAAGGCGTACTTCGACATGAAGTACGACGCCGACACGCCGTACGGGCACGACTGGGCCGGTTACACCGACGTCCAGGACGGCTACACCTGGGACCCGGCCACCTACATTCCCGGCGTCGGCGAGGACCAGGTGCTCGGGGCGGAGTCCGCGCTCTGGACGGAGCGCGTGAAGACGTTCGACGAGGTGCAGTACATGACACTGCCGCGGCTGCCCGGCCTCGCGGAGATCGGGTGGTCGCCGGTCGACGGGCGGACCTGGGAGGAGTACCGAGTACGGCTTGCCACGCACGCGCCGAGGTGGTCCGGGCTCGGGTGGCAGTACCACCGGTCGGTGGAGGTGCCGTGGGGTGACCCGGTGACCCGGTGACCCGGTGACGAGGTGATCCGTTGACGCTGGGCCGGTGGCCTGTCGCGCCCGGCGTGGGTCGCCGGCCTCGGAGATCAGCGGGACCGCCGCCTTGCCGGCCACGTACGCGGCCTTGAGCGTGATGTCGACGAGCCGGTCCCAGGCTTCCTCGTCGACGTCGGCGACCGTACGGGTTGAAAAATCTGCACACCGCCTCATTGACGGGGTGTCGACGTGACTGCAATCGTTCTCTGACAACGGTTTCAGTGACGAAACGGGAGATCAGCAGTGAGCACCATCCATGATGTCGCTGCCCGCGCCGGGGTCTCCGCGGCCACCGTCTCCCGGCACCTGCGCGGCCACCGGGTGCGCAACGCGGAGACGATCCAGGCGGCTGTCGAGGCGTTAGGCTACCGGCCCAGCGTCGCCGCGCAGTCGCTGAAGTCCGGGCGGTCCCACACGATCGGCGTCGTGGTGCCCGACATCACCAACCCGTACTTCGCGGCCGTCGTGAAGGGCATGGAGTCGGCCTCCCGGGACCGTGGGTACCGCATCCTGCTCGCCAACAGCGACGAGAGCAGTGAGCGCGAGGACGAGGTGCTCACCGACATGATCCACCAGGTCGACGGGGTGATCCTGGCGCCGGCGACGGAGCAGGACATGACGCCGCTCCATGTCCGCGACGCGGGCGTGCCGTTGGTGTTCGTGGACCGCGACCTGGCGGGCGGCGAGCACTTCGACGCGGTGCTGGTGAACAACCACGAGGGTGGCCGGCAGGCGGCCTTCCACCTGCTGTCGCTCGGGCACACCCGGATCGCCGCCATCAGCGGCCAGCAGGAGACGACGCCCGGACGCCACCGCCGCGAGGGATTCGTGGCGGCACTGGCGGAGGGCGGCGTGGAGCTGCCGCCGGAGTTCGACCTGATCGGCGACTTCCGGGAGGAGAGCGGCTACCAGCTCACGCTGCGGCTGCTGTCCTCGAGCGAGCCGCCCACCGCCGTCTTCACCGCCAACAACCTCATGACCCTCGGCGCCCTGAAGGCGCTGCACGACATGCGCGTCGGCGTCCCCGCCGAGGTCAGCGTCATCGGCTTCGACGACCTCGACGCCGGACCGCTGCTGAACCCACCCCTCACCGTCATCGACCGCCCCATGGCCGAACAGGGCGTCCTCGCCATGCGCCTGCTGCTTCGGCGACTCGGCCAGGACGACGACGGGGACCGCAGCTCCCGTCGGATCACGCTCGACACCAAGCTCGTCCAACGCGGCTCCACCGGAGCCCCGCGGCAGTAGCCCGGGTCCGGCACCCGGCCGGGACCGATCCGACCAGGCTCGACGCACCAAGACACGGGCGCGAGTCCGGCACGCACACCTGCCCGCACACACGACTCCCCACAGGCGCAACTCCGCAGGGCACGGCCACGCGGCCGTTCCCTTCCCCACCGATGCCCACAACAGGAGGAGGACCGGGATGCCCCGGACTGGTGTTCTCGTCGTCGGCAGCATCACGGCGGACGTCACCGCGTTCAGCAGACGCCTGCCACGACCCGGCGAAACGGTGCTGGGGGACGACTTCACCCTCGTCCTCGGCGGCAAGGGGGCCAACCAGGCCGTCGCCGCCGCCCGTGCGGGCGCGCCCACCTGGATGGTCGGCTGCGTCGGAGACGACCTCTTCCGGGGCACCGTGCTGGACGGCCTGCGCGCACACGGCGTACAGACCTCCGAGGTCCGTACGCTCCCCGAGCGCACCGGTGTCGCCCACATCCGGGTCGACGCCTCCGGTGAGAACGACATCGTCATCACACCGCTGGCCAATGCCGCCCTGACGACCGACATGGTGGACGCGAGCATCGCCGGGACCCGGGACCGCACCGGCGTCATGTTGCTCCAGCTGGAGATCCCGGCCGAGGTCACCTGCCACGCCGCGCGGGCGGGTGCCGAGGCGGGCTTCACCGTGGTGCTCGATCCGGCTCCGGCCCAGCCGCTGCCCGACGACGTCTGGGCGCACGTGGACCTCGTCACCCCCAACGAGAGCGAGGCCACCGCCCTGACCGGCATCGAAGTGGACGGACCCGAGGCCGCCGGGCGGGCCGGCCACTGGTTCCTCGACCGGGGTGTGCGGCACGCGCTGATCACCCTCGGCGGGGCCGGGGCAGTCTCGGTCACCGCGGAACGGGTCCAGCACTTTGCGGCCTTCCCCGTCACCCCCGTCGACACCACGGCGGCCGGCGACGCCTTCACCGGCGCGCTCGGAGCGGCACTCGCCGCCGGCCTGGACACCGACGTCGCCCTGCGACAGGGCATGGCGGCCGGCGCCCTGGCCACCCTCCGCCCCGGGGCGAGTCCCTCGCTCCCGGACCTGGCCGCGGTCCGCGCCCTGCTCGCCTCCGCCGGCTCCGCGACCGGGTCCGCCACCACCGATGCCACGACCGACCTGGAAGGAGCCGCCTCGTGAGGCGCAACAGAGGAACGCTCAACGGGCAGCTCGCCCGGGTCATCTCCGAGCTCGGCCACACCGACCGGCTCGTCGTCACCGACGCCGGCCTGCCCGTCCCGCCGGGCGTGGAGCGGGTGGACCTGGCCATCGCCGAGAACCTGCCGCGCTTCCTGGACCTGCTCGACGTGATCCTGGCCGAGGTCGCGGTGGAGGACGTGCTCCTGTCGGAGGAGATCAAGGAGGCGAGCCCGCAGATGCTCGTCGAGATCGAGAGGCGGTTCGCCGCACAGGGGGTGGCCCTGCGCTTCGCACCCCACACCACCTTCAAGCAGGCGACCGCCACCGCACGGGCCGCCGTCCGCTCCGGGGAGTTCACCCCGTACGCGAACGTGCTGCTCACGGCGGGCGTCGTGTACTGAGGAGCCAGGCATGAGGCTACGCCTCCAGGACGTCACCAAGTCCTTCGGAGAGAACAGGGTGCTGCGCGGCATCACTTTCGAGGTCGGTCCGGGCGAGGTCGTGGCCCTGGCCGGGGAGAACGGGGCCGGGAAGTCCACGCTCACCCGGGTCGTCTCGGGCGCCGGCCAGCCGGACTCCGGGCAGGTCGTCATCGACGGCGAGCCCGTGACCCTCAAGAACCCGCAGGCGGCGATGGCGCGCGGCATCGAGGTCATCTACCAGGAGTTCCGCCAGAACCTCTTTCCGCATCTGACGGTCGCCGAGAACATCCACGTCCTCGACCGCGAGCGGCGCTTCGGACGCGTGCTGGTCTCCAGGAGGCGGATGGCCCGCGAAGCCCGGTCGGCCCTCGCCGAGCTCGGCATGGCCGACATCGACGTGTCCAGGCCCGTCGGCACGTTCGGGATCGCCGAACAGCAGATGGTCGAGATCGCCAAGGCCACCTCCCACGACCTGCGACTGCTCATCCTCGACGAGCCCACGGCGGCCCTCGACGAGCGCGAGTCGGAGCAGCTCTTCCGGCAGGTACGGCGGTTGAGGGAGCAGGGTGTGTCCGTCCTCTACATCAGCCACCGCCTCGACGAGATCTTCGAGCTCGCCGACCGTGTCGTCGTCCTGCGCGACGGCCTGGTCGCCCTGGACTCGCCGACCGTGCGCACCGGCCCGGCGCAGGTCGTCGCGGCCATGGTCGGCAAGACGGTGGACGACTTCTACCCCAAGGAGCGCAACACCAGGGACGAGATCGTCCTGCGGGTCCGGGGCGCCGGGTCCGGGGCCACCTTCCAGGGCGTCGACCTCGATGTCCGTGCGGGAGAGGTCCTGGGGGTCGGCGGTGTGGTCGGCTGTGGCCGCAACAGCCTGCTGCGCGCGCTGTTCGGCCTGGAGCCGCTCACCACCGGGACGGTCGAGGTCGACGGCGCTCCGGTGTCGCTGCGCCGCATCCAGGACGCCATCGCCTGCCGCATCGCCTACATCACCCCCGATCGGCAGGCGGAGGGCCTGTGCCCGGACATGTCGGTGGAGGCCAACATCTCCCTGGCCACGCTGCGCCGGCACACCGGTCCGGTGGATCTCGTACGGCGCGGCCGCGAGCGGGCGGCCTGCGACGAGGCCATGTCGACGCTGCGCGTGCGCGCCCCGTCGCCCGAGGCCGCGATGGCGTCGCTGTCCGGCGGCAACCAGCAGAAGGCGCTGTTCGCCAAGTGGGTCCTGACCGGGCCCCGGGTGCTGCTCATGGACGAGCCCACCCGGGGGGTGGACGTCGGCGCGAAGACCGAGATCTACCGCATCATCAACCAGCTCACCGCGGACGGGGTCGCGGTCGTCCTGGTCAGTTCCGACCTCCCCGAACTCGTCGCCATGTCCGACCGCGCGGTCGTCATGCGCCAGGGGCGGCTGGTGGCAGAGCTGGCCGGCGACCGCCTCAACGAGCAGACCGTCCTGGAACACGCATTGGTAGGTGCCGCATGAGCCCCGTCCTGAAGTCCGTGGCCCGTCAACTGCGGGCGGTCTGGATGCTGCTGCTGGTGGGCGTGGTCCTGAGCATCGCCTCACCGGTCTTCCTGACCAGCACCAACCTGCTGAACGTGGGCCTGGCCACCTCGGTCGTCGCGCTGCTGGCCGTCGGGCAGACGTACGTCATCATCCTGGCCGAGATCGACCTGTCCGTCGGCGCCACCCTCGGTTTCACCGCCGTGGTGACGGCCCTCGTCCTGCGCGACCACGGACTGCTGCCCGCCCTGGCGTCGGGACTCGGCGTGGGCGCGGTCGTCGGCCTGGTCAACGGGCTGCTGGTCACCAGGACCCGGATGCCGTCCTTCATCGCCACGCTGGCCATGCTGTCCATCCTGTCCGGGATGTCCCTCCAGCTGACCGACGGCAACCCGGTCGCCGCCGGCGACTACGACTTCCAGGGCATCGGGCAGGAGTACGTGGCCGGCATCCCGCTCCCCGTGTGGCTGATGCTGGCCGGGTACGCGGTCTTCGGCGTGCTGCTGGCGCGTACCGGCTTCGGCCGCTTCGTCTACGCGACCGGTGACAACCTGGAGGCGGCTCGGCTCTCCGGCATCCGCACCCAGCGGATCAAGATCCTCGCCTTCGTGATCAGCGGGCTCCTGTCGGCCGTCGGCGGCTTCATCCTCACGGCCCGCCTGTCGACCGCCGAGCCCACCGCCGGAACCGGCCTGGAGCTGGAGTCGATCGCCGCCGTCATCATCGGCGGCACCAGCCTCGCCGGTGGCCGGGGCAAGCTGATCGGCACCCTGATCGGGGCCCTGGTCCTCGGCGTCATCGACAACGGCATGAACCTGCTCGACGTCTCCCCGTTCCTCCAGAGCGTCGTCAAGGGCGTGGTCATCCTGCTGGCCGTCTTCCTCGACCGCAACGTCGACGCCCTGCGGGCCATGGTCGCCTGGCGCAAGCCGCCCCTGCCCGCCGAACCCCCGGCGACGGACACCGCCCCCACCTCCGCCACCGTCCCCGCCACGCGTCACACCCCCTGAAGGAGCCCCACCATGCCCGTCATCCGTACCGCGCGGACGGCCGCCGTCCTCGCCGCCGCCACCGCGCTCGCCCTGACCGGTTGCAGCCGAGGCACCCAGGACGGAAGCTCCGGCACCTCGTCCGGTAAGGCGTCCGGGAAGAAGACCGCCACCTTGATCATGAGCACCATGAACAACCCGTTCTTCGTCAGCGTCGGGAAAGGCGCCAAGTCCCAGGCGGCCACGTCCGGGGTGAAGCTCAGCGTGGAGAACGCCAACAACTCCGACGCCACCGCCCTCAACCTGGCCACCACCGCCGTCTCCAAGCAGGTCGGCGCCCTGATCATCGACCCGGTCAGCAGCACGTCGGCGACGGCGTCCGTCAAGCAGGCCAACGGCGCCCACATCCCCGTCATGGCCTTCGACCGCAAGCCCCAGGGCGGCACCCTGTCCTGCTTCATCGGCTACGACGCGATCCAGGCAGGCCGCAACGCCGCCGACGCGCTCGCCACGTCCCTCGGCAAGAAGGGCACGATCGTCGAGATCCAGGGGCTGCTCGGCACCAACGTCGCCCAGGACCGCAGCAAGGGCTTCGAGGAGGAGATCGCCAAGTACCCGCACATCAGGACCGTCGCCAAGCACGCCGCCGACTTCGACCGGGCCAAGGCACTCGACGTCATGACCAACACCCTCCAGGCCCATCCCGACATCGACGGCGTCTACGCGGCCAACGACGAGATGGCGATGGGCGCCCTCGCCGCCCTCAAGGCCCGCAACCTCACCGGAAAGGTCCGGCTGGTCGGCAACGACGGCATAGCCGACGCCCTCGCCGCGATCCAGGCCGGCACGATGTACGGCACCAACGCCGAGTCGCCCTACGCCCTCGGCCAGAAGGTCGTCGGCCTCGCCGGAAAGGTCCTCGACGGCAAGAAGGTGACGGAAGAGGAGACCTTGCAGGGCAAGCTCGTCACCAAGTCCAACGTCAAGGCGTACGCCCGGTACCTCGTCTCGATCGGCGACTCCGCCGACGTGCCGGCCACGCTTCGCTAGGACCTCTCCTCGGCCGGTGCGGCGGCCGCGTCAGTCCGAGGGTTGCTTCCCCAGTGCGGCCTCGATCTCCGCCCACCGTTGCTCGTCGTCCAGCGCCGCCCGCGTCAGCAGGTAGAAGCTGCGCTCGCACATCCCCGCCAGCTCCTCCTTGCTGATGTCCGGCGTCGCCAGCCACCCCAGGACCGCCTCTTCCATGTACGCCAACCACGCCGTCACCGTCAGCCGCATCGCGGGGGTCAGGTCCGCCCCCGTACCGGCGATCGCCTCGAGGATCCATGCGCCGATCGCGGTCCGCGCGCTGGTGTGCAGGGCGCGGACGTCGGCACCGTGGTTCAGGCGGGTCACCGCCTGGTAGATCGTCGGGAACCGGGAGACGTAGTCGATGAACGTCTCGATGCCGGTGTGGAGCTGCTCCGCGGGGCTCAGCTCCGGGTCGGGGCGTACGTGCGCCAGCAGTTCGGCGGCCGCCATCTCCAGCACCGCCTGGCGGAACTTGCGCTGCGAGCCGAAGTAGTGGAACAGCAGGCCGGGCGACACCCCTGCCTCGGAGGCGACGGCCTCCACGGAGATGTCCTCGATCGGCCGGTCCGCGAGGATGCGCCGGGCGGCGGCGAGGATGTGGGCCTGTCGCTCGGTCGGGAGCATGCGGGATCGGGAAGTCGGGCGAGCCATGCGCTCAGTCTATTGACAGGAACTCAACACTCCATACTGTTGAGTAACCATCAATAAGCGGGGCGCCGGCTGCCTGCCCCTGCCCGGGAGCTGTCATGAAGAAGACGGACGAGCACGATGACCTGGTACTGACACCTCGCGATGTCCGGTTCGACTGGGACGACCTCCCCTTGCACTGGATCCCCCGCGAGCCCATGGCCACCCATGTGATCAACGTGCTGCACCTGCTGCTCCCCGAGGGGGAGCGCTGGTTCGTGAGGGTCTTCCGGCAGACCCTGCCGCTGATCACGGACGAGGAGCTGCGCGCCCGCGTCCTCGGCTTCACCGGCCAGGAGGCCGTGCACGCCGAGGCCCACCAAGGCGTGCTCGACCACCTGGTCGCCAGGAACGTGCCCATCGCCCCGTACGTCGCCCAGGTCGAGTACCTCTTCCACCACGTCCTCGGCGACAAGCCGGGCATCGGCCGCCGCCGGCAGCGCCAGTACCTGATCGAACGGGTCGCGATCATCGCCGGCATCGAGCACTTCACCGCCTTCCTCGGCGACTGGATCCTCAACGCCGACGCGCTGGACCGCGCGGGCGCCGACCCGACGATGCTCGACCTGCTGCGCTGGCACGGTGCGGAGGAGGTCGAGCACCGCAGCGTCGCGTTCGACCTGCTGCGCCACCTCGACCGGAGCTATACGCGCCGCATCCGCCCCATGGTCATCGCCACCGTGACCCTGGCTCGGCTGTGGGTACGCGGGACCAGGTACCTGATGGCCGTCGACCCCGAGCCGGCCCCCGGGACGAAGGCCGGCTGGCGGGACGCGGCGCGGGCCGCCCACAAGGGGCTGCTGCCGGACCTGGTGAAGCTCGTCGGCTCCGTACTGCGTTACTTCAGCCCCGGCTACCACCCCAGCCAGGAGGGCTCGACGCGGCAGGCCGTCGCCTACCTCGGCGCCTCGCCCGCCGCCCGCGCCGCCGCCCACTGACGCTGCCGCAGGAGAGCCGCATGCCCACGTCGCCCCGACCGACCCCGCCGCCCGACCTGTACGGCCGGGACCGCCCGGACCGGTTCCTGGCCGGCCTCGACCGGTTCAGCTCCTGGTACGTTCCGCTGGCCACCCGCAGGGACCGCCGGCCGAGACCGCCCGAGGACGATCGGCCCCGCGAACTCACCGTCGCAAGGCGAGCGTCGGTCGCCCCGGACGCGGTGGCGCTGCGCCTCGTCGCGCCGGACGGCGGAATGCTGCCGCGGTGGCAGCCGGGCGCGCACCTCGACCTCGAGCTGCCGTCGGGGCGCCGCCGGCAGTACTCGCTGTGCGGTGACCCGGCCGACCGGTACGCGTACCGGGTCGCGGTCCGGCTGGTCCCCGACGGCGGGGGCGGATCGGCCGAGGTGCACCGGGAGCTGGCGGAGGGCAGCCGGGTCGCGGTCGCCGGTCCCCGCAACGCCTTCCCGTTCGCCCGCGAGCCGCGGGTGCTGCTCATCGCGGGCGGCATCGGCGTGACCCCCGTCCTGCCCATGGCCCGCGAGGCCGCCTGGCACGGGCTCGACTGGACGCTCGTCCACACCGGCCGCACCCGTGACTCCCTGCCCCTCGCCGAGGAGGTCGACACGCTCGCCCGACGGCACCCGGGGCGCGTCGAGGTCCTCGCCGACGACGAGGGCGGCGTCCCGGACGCCGCCGAGCTGCTCGCCCGCGCTCCGCAGGGCGCCGCCGTCTACGCCTGCGGACCCGCGCCGATGCTCGACGCGCTGCAACGGGCGTTCCCCGGCAGCGCCGCCACCGCACTGCACTTCGAACGCTTCACCGCCCCGCCCCTCGTCGACGCGCGGCCCTTCACGCTCCGGCTGCGCGACGGCAGGGAGCTCCCCGTGCCCGCCGACCGCAGCGCGCTCGAGGTACTGCGCGCCGCGGAACCGGCCACCCCTTACTCCTGCCGGCAGGGGTTCTGCGGGGTGTGCAGGCTCCGCGTGCTCTCCGGCGCCGTCGACCATCGCGACCACAAGCTCACCGATGCCCAGCGGGCCGCCGGCGACATGCTCGTGTGCGTCTCCCGCGCCGACGACGGTGCCTGCCTCGAACTGGACGTCTGACCACCTGCCGTTACCACGCGACGAAGGCGAGACCCCACCCCCATGCGTACGACCAACGCCCGGCCCCGCGGCGCGCCACCCGCATTCCCGTTCGACCAGCAGGACCTGGACCGCTTCCGCGAGCTCCAGCAACTGGCCTACCGCTGCACCCAGAGCGTCGCCGACTGGCTCGAACCCGGCGTCACCGAGCGCCAGGCGGCCGCCCGGCTGCGCAAGGAACTGGTCGCCGAGGGCGTGCAGGACTTCTTCCACGTGCCCTTCGCCTGGTTCGGCGACCGCACCGCGTTCCGGCACTTCCGCACCCCGCTCCAGTTCTTCGCCACCCGGCGCAAGCTGCGGCCGGGCATGCCGTACGTGCTGGACTGCGCCCCCATCGTGGACGGTTACACCGCCGACATCGGCTACGGCGGCGTGCTCGGCCACCACCGCATCTGGGACCGCATCGCCACCGACCTGCTCGACTACCGTGAGCTGATCGTCGACCTCGTCCGCCAACGCCGCACCCTCGACGAGGTGTACGCGGCCGTCGACGCACAGATCGCCGAACACGGCTACGACAACCGGCACAAGGTCTACCCGGGCCGGGTCATCGGCCACCAGGTGACCCGGATGCCCCCGCAGCGGCTGCCCGCCGGGGTGAACCTCTTCGGCTTCGGCGTCCGCACCTTGCAGACCCTCGGCCGCGAGCTCGTCCACGAGCGGATGGCGGGCCGCTCCCCGCTGTGGGCCGACGGCCGCGCCTCCCGGCACGCACCGACCCCCGGCCTGTGGGCGGTCGAGCCGCACATCGGGTTCCGGGACGTCGGGGTGAAGTTCGAGGAGCTGCTCGTCGTCACCGAGGACGACGCGTACTGGCTGGACGACGACCTGCCCCATGTGCGCCGAGGTCTGGAGCTACGGGCCAGGGCGGTGGAACGGTGAGCGCCGCGTCCGGGGTGCGCCGCACCCGTGTCCCGTCCGGCGGCGTCTCCCTGGCCGTCTACGAGCAGGGCGACCCGGCGGCGCCGACCGTGCTGCTCGTCCACGGCTACCCGGACACCCACCACGTCTGGGACGACGTGGCCGCCGAACTCGCCGTCGACCACCACGTGGTGCGCTACGACGTACGCGGCGCCGGCGACTCCGACGCCCCGTCCGGCACGGCGGGGTACCGCCTCGACCTCCTCGCCGACGACCTGTACGCCGTCGCCGACGCCACCAGCCCGGGCCGGCCCGTGCACGTCGTCGCCCACGACTGGGGCTCCATCCAGTCCTGGGAGGCCGTGACCGACCCGAAGGCGGTCGAGCGCATCGCCTCGTACACCACGATGTCGGGACCGTGCCTGGACCACATGGGCTACTGGCTGCGCCGCCGGCTGCACCGGCCCACCCCGCGCCACCTGTGGCAGCTCGTCTCCCAGGCGCTGCACTCCTGGTACATCTACCTCTTCCACGTGCCGGTGGTCGCGCCCGCCGTCTGGCGGCTCGGTCTCGCCCGCAACTGGGGCACCCTGCTGCGCGTGCGTGAGGGCGTGAGACCGCGTCCCGGACACCCGCACACCACGCTCGCCGCCGACGCGGTGCGCGGCATCCGGCTGTACCGCGCCAACATGCTGCCCCGGCTCCGGAAGCCCCGCCCGCGCCCGACCGCGGTTCCGGTCCAGGTCATCACCCTCACCAAGGACAGCTTCGTCAGCCCGGCCCTGACCGAGGGGCTCGAGCAGTGGGCCCCGCACCTGTGGCGCCGGGAGCTGCCCGCCACGCACTGGTCGGCGCTGCTACAGAAGGGACCCGTCGTGGCCAACCTGATCCGCGAGTTCAGCGCCCACCAGGAGGGGGCACCCGCCACCCCAGCCCTCGCCAAGGCCCAGCACGGCCGCCGCGCCCGGAAGGGCGAGTTCGCGAACCGGCTGGTGGTGGTCACCGGCGCCGGCAGCGGCATCGGCCGGGCCACTGCCCTCGCCTTCGCCGAGCGGGGCGCCTCGCTCGCCCTGTGCGACCGCCACACGGACGGTCTCCACCGCACCGCCGAACTGGCGGGGCTGCTCGGCGCCGAAGTGACGGCCCATCAGGTCGACGTCTCCGACGGCCCGGCGATGGAGGCCTTCGCGGCGCGGGTCGCCGCCGAGCAGGGCGTGCCGGACATCGTGGTGAACAACGCGGGCATCGGCCACTCCGGTACGTTCCTCGAGACCACCGAGAAGGAGTGGCAGCGCGTCCTCGACGTCAACCTGTGGGGCGTCATCCACGGCTGCCGCGCCTTCGGCGCGCTGATGAAGGAGCGCGGCCAGGGCGGGCACCTCGTCAACCTCTCCTCGGCCGCCGCGTATCTGCCCTCGAAGATGCTGGCCGCCTACGCCACCAGCAAGGCGGCGGTGTTCATGCTCTCCGACTGCCTGCGCGCCGAGCTCGCCAAGGAGAAGATCTCGGTCAGTACGATCTGCCCCGGGATCGTGCACACCAACATCACGCGGACGGCGACGTTCTCCGGCCTCACCCCGGACGAGCAGGCCGCCCAGCGGAGGAGGGTCACCCGGTTGTACGCGCGCCGCGGCTTCCCGCCGGAGAAGGTGGCCACCCAGATCCTGCGGGCGGTACGGGGCCGGCGTCCCGTCGTCCCGGTCACCGTCGAGTCCAAGCTGGCGCTGCTCGGCAGCAGGGTGGCACCCGCGGCGCTGCGATGGGGAGCGCGGATCGGACTCTAGCGCCGTCGCTGGCCCTGGCTCCCTGACTCCTGCCCCTGGCCCTGACTCCTGCCTCTGACTCTTGCCCCTGGCCTGGCCTTGCCCCTGGCCCTGGCCCCTGACCCCCCAGGTCGTCACCGGTGACGCGAACTCGGCGCGCCACGCGGGCACTCGGCGTGCGCGCCGCCTCTGGCGACCCGGCGGGAATTCGTGTACAACACTGTTCGCCAATATTTCGTGTACAGCCTTGTTCGCCAATCCTGATGTGCCGCTGACCTTCGCACCACCGTCCTGCCGACCCCACCGGAGGTTCCCGTGAGCGCAATCGACGACCCCATCGAGCCGACGTCTCCCGAGGGCCGAACGGCCTGGAAGAAGAGTGCCGTCGTCGCCGTACCGGCCGTCCTGGCCGTGGGCGTCCTGGCCACCCTGATGTCCCAGGGCGCGCTGGCCGCGTCGTTCGCGGTGTCCGGCACCAACTTCAAGATGAGCTCCGGCCATCTCGTCAGCGCCGGCCTGTCCTCGTACGTGCAGGTGGACAGGTCCGGGGACGGCGCCAAGCACGCGGTGTCGCTGCTGGCCCTGAAGGACGTCCGGCTCTCGGACATCTGCCAGTCCACCCGCATCGACACCCCCATAGGCACGGTCGTCTTCCGGCTCACGGCCGGCGGCGACGCCGGGACGGTCACGGCCGGGAGCCTGACCATCGACGGCGACTCGCTCTCCGGCGACTCGAACTTCGGCGCCGCCCAGATCGGCCGGGACGCCGGGACGCTGGACGCGGTGCCGGGCGTCAAGGGCCCGGCAGGCACGTTCGGGATGCAGGTCAAGGACGTGGACGTGACCAAGGTGCACTCCAGCGCCTGGAGCGCCATGGGCGGCGACTTCCGCCTCAAGGGCATGAGCATCAGCCTGCGCAAGGACGGCAAGGAATGCTACTGAGGCGCCCCGGCAGCGCCCGCGCCGGCGCGCTTCTCGACGCGCGCCTGCCGTGGCCGCGGCAGCGTGCCGTGTTCCGGTCCTGGCGCCGGCGGCGGCCGTTCTGGGCGGGGGTGCTGCTCGGCGCGGCGGGCACGGACGTGCTGCTCGCGCCGCTGTCCCCGCTCAGCGTGCTGGTGAACCTCGGACTCGGTGGCCTTGCGGCGATCGGCATCGGGGCTGCGCTCATCCTCGCGGGCGCCTTCCTGATCCTGGCGCCGCACGCCCGCACCTACGTCAGCCTCAACGCGCTGCTGCTCTCGGTGCTGTCCTTCGTGGCGACGAACCTCGGGGGCTTCGTCCTCGGCACCGCGCTGGGCATCACCGGGAGCGCGATGGGCTTCGGCTGGACACCGCGGCCCGCCGTACCTGCGGGCGACACGGGCAGGGCGAGCGGGACCGAGGAGGCCGCCGGGGCGGGTGGGACCGGCGACAGCCCTGAGCCGTCCGGGCGCGCCCTGGCCGTGGTGCTGCCCCTGGTGCTGACGCTTGCCCTCGTCGGCGTGGGCGGGCCGCGGGCACAGGCCGCGGAGGCGGACGCGGCGCCGGGGCGGGTCGCGCTGGCGCCTGCGGTGGTCACCGCGTCCCGTTTCTCGCCGCAGGGTTTCACGCTCGCCGGGACCACGGAGATGACCACGGCCAAGGGCCGCTTCAAGGTGATCGTGCTGCGGATGAACGCGGCGACGCTCACGGACTACCGACTGCAATCGCGCGATCCGGGCGACGCCCAGCAGGAGCTGACGTCGAACATCATCACGATGACGGGTCACGTGACGCTCTACATGAAGTCCTTCTCGGGGTGCATCGAGGGCATCCCGGGCCCGGCGTGCGTCACCTTCGCGCCGGACAAGCTGCCCGCGCCGCCCGTCGTGCCGCCGTTCGTCTACATGACGAAGGTGCGGGGGGAGCAGGCCCTCATCACGTCCGACGCGCTGTCCGTGGACGGGCTCGGCATCCGGATGACCACCAGGAGCGGCTCGGGCTCCGCAGCGTACGGTGCCCACCCCGCGCCGGGATCCACCGACGGAGGCACGGACGACGGCGCCCCGGACGACGGTACGACGGGGAGTGGCGGAACGGCCGGCGGTGGTAAGGGCGGTGACGGAGCGGGCGGCAGCGGTACGTCGGGCTCCGGTGGTGACGGCGCACTCCACGTGAGCAGTCCGCACCCGGCGTCGGCCGGCGTGCCGTGGTGCGAGAAGGTCACGCTGACCTTCACCAACACCGGCGGTACGCCGGTGCACTCCGGCACCGTCGACTTCGACACGCACATCGTCGGCGCCCTCGGCGTGCCCTGGGTGACGCAGACATCGCACCGGAGACTTCCGGTGCCGATCGCGCCCGGCGACAGCACCACCAAGAGCTGGAAGGTCTGCGTGGACCGGAAGTACGCGGGGATGTTCCTGTTCGACCGGCATCTGGAGCACGACGTGACCGTGCACTACCCGGGCGGTGACCCGGTGAAGGTCGAGGTGCCCCATCCGTAACGGCCCGAAGCGTCCGAGACCTGCGCCGCCCGGCGGCGCGCCCGCCTCGTCGGGTGGGAGAGTTTTCCTGTACCGCTCAGCCTTCGGAGTCTGGGAGTGCACCGCATGAAGCATCCGGAAGGACGATTCCTGGCCGGCCGGCGGGTGTTCGTCACCGGCGCCGCAAGCGGGATCGGGCGGGCCGTCGCCCTCCGGGCCGCGGCCCAGGGTGCCGTGCTCTTCCTCACCGACATCGACCGGACCGGGCTGACGGGCACGGTGGCGGCGATCCGGGACGCGGGCGGCGAGGTCGGTCTGGCGCAGCCCGCCGACGTCTCCTCGTACGAGCAGATGCGGACACTGGCCGAGAAGTGCCACGCGGACGGCGGCGCCATGGACGTGGTCATGAACGTCGCCGGGATCTCCGCCTGGGGCACGGTGCAGACGCTGGAGCACCGCCACTGGCGCTCCCAGGTCGAGGTCAATCTGATGGGCCCGATCCACGTCATCGAGTCCTTCGTGCCCGCCATGGCCGAAGCGGGCCGCGGCGGGCACCTGGTGAACGTCTCCTCCGCCGCCGGTCTCGTCGGGCTGCCGTGGCACGCCGCGTACAGCGCGAGCAAGTACGGGCTGCGCGGCGTGTCGGAGGTGCTGCGCTTCGACCTGCACCGGCACGGCATCGGCGTCACCCTCGTCTGCCCGGGCGCGGTGGACACGCCACTGACCAAGAGCGTCGACATCGCCGGCGTCGACAAGGACAGCCCCGCCTTCAAGCGAGTCCAAGCGCGCTTCAAGCGGTTGGCGGTGACGCCTGACGAGGTGGCGGTGGCCATCCTCGACGGCATGCGCCGCAAGCGCTATCTCGTGCACACATCGCCCTGGATCCGGACGCTGCACCTGGTGCAGCGCGTCCTGCCACCGGTGTACGTGCTGGCCATGCGGCTGTTCAACCGCGTCGCCGACCGGGCACTGCGGGCCGCTGCGCCGGAGGCCGGACGGTGAGCGGGGCGACGGACCGGACGGTGGGGCAGGCGCGCATCGCGCCGGGCAGCCGGGCCGATGTCGGCCTGCTGACCTGGGTGTTCAGCCGCATATCGGGACGGGTCGCAGGCACCGTGCCACCGGCGCTGTTCCTCACCCTCGGCCGCAACCGAAGGGTGTTCCGCGGCTGGCTCCGGTTCGCGGGACGGCTGATGCCGGGCGGCACCCTGCCACGTCATGACACCGAGCTGATCATCCTGCGCGTGGCTCATCTGCGGCACTGCGCCTACGAGTTCAGCCACCATGTGCGGCTCGGCCGCCGGGCGGGAGTCAGCACCGCCGACGTCGAACGGATCCGGTCAGGCCCCGACGCGGCCGGCTGGACGCCCCGGCAGCGGGTGCTGCTCACCGCCGTGGACATGCTCCATGCGGAACAGGACCTCGACGACGCGACCTGGAAGGCACTTCGCACCCATCTGACCGAGCCGCAGGCAATCGAGTTCCTGCTGCTCACGGGCCATTACCAGATGCTCGCCACCGCCATCACTACACTCCGTCTGGAGCCCGATCCGGACCGCGGAGGACGACGTGGACGTGGCTGAGCCATCCCTGGAACAACCCCCGGAAGGGCCACTGCCCAGCGGCCGGCACCGGCTCAGCCGTGCCGAGGTCGTCGCGTCGCAGCGGGTCCGGATGCTGTGGGCGATGGCGGAGGCGGTGCAGGAGAAGGGGTACGCGGCGACACCGGTCGCCGAGATCATCCGGCGCGCCGGGGTGTCGCGCGAGACGTTCTACCAGCAGTTCCGTTCCAAGCAGGACTGTTTCATCCAGGCACTCGACGCGGCGACTGAGGTGGTGACCGGCAGGCTGGAGCTGCCGGCCGACCCGGACCGCGCGCCGCGCGAGACGCTGCGGGAGCTGCTGCACCTCTATCTGCACACGCTCGCCGAACACCCCTCGCTGGCCCGGCTGTTCCTCGTCGAGGTGTACGCGGCCGGGCCCGAGGCGATGGCCCGGCGCCGGGAGAGCCAGCGGCAGTTCGCGGACGCCATCGCGGAGATCTTCCAGGTCTCGTCCGCCGAGCAGCGGTTCGGTTGCGAGGCGCTGGTGGCCGCGACGGCACAGCTGGTCACCGCATATCTGGTCGCGGACGACCTGGACGGGCTGCGGGGTCTCGAGGAGCAGCTGACCGGACTCGCGACCCGCATCCTGGCCTGACAGGGGCCCGGTCCGCCGCGCGCTGGGCGTGCGCTACGCGTAGGGGCTGAAGTGCGCGGGGGAGTGGTCGATGGGCAGGTCGGGGCGCCAGGCGGTGAGGATCTGGGCGCTGCACACGAACAGTCCGTCGGGCAGCCGGTCGAGCGGGTACCAGGCCCAGTCGCCGACGCTCTCGTCCGGCTGGGTGGCGGGCCGGCCCTGCCAGGCGTCGACGACGGCGCCGACGGTGACGCGTACGACGTGGTCGACGTGGTCGACGAGCGTGCCCAGGAGCGTGACGTCCTCGGCCCGGGCGCGCAGTCCGGTCTCCTCGGCGAGTTCCCGTACCACGGTCTGCTCGAGGGACTCGCCGGGCTCGACCGTTCCGCCCGGCAGTTCGAGGGTGCCGTAGCGGTGGCGGCCGAGTAGCAGGCCGTCGTCGCCGAGGACGATGGCACCGACGCCGATGGCCGCGTGTGGCACGGGCGGGAGCGCTGCGCGGGGGCGGCTGGAGAGGCGTACGGGCCGATCCGGCAGGCGGCGGGCACGGACCACCTGCTGCTGTCCGTGGACGGTCCATGCCTTGGTGTTGACGTCCTCAGCGGACACGGGAACTCCTTGCGGTCGTGTGGGAGGCGGGCTTCAGACGGGTCCGGTGACGAGGCACTGCGGGCCTTGGCCGGTGCGGGCACGCTCGACGGTGAGGTTGGCTCCCGTCGAAGATGAAGCCCATCTTGCCCATGGGCCAGCCGGGGCCGGGGCGGAGGTGGTGCCTGAGCGGCAGGCGGGGCCGGCCCCGGCCGAGTTCGAGCCCGGCCTCCCCGACCGCTTCACGGCGCGCTGTCGCCGCACCGGTTCCGCTACCGGCCGTGCACCCGCTCGGCTTCGGACCGTTCGATCTCTTCCAGCGTCTTCCGCTTGGTCTCCGGCCCGAGCAGGAAACCGATCACGAGCAGTACCCACAGCCCTGCCGCGACCTTGAAACTGCCGCCCAGGCCGATGCTGCCGGAGAGGGCGCCGCCGATGGTGGGTGCCGCGATCGAGATGATCCTGCCGGCTCCCACGCTGAGGCCGAACCCGGAACCGCGCATGCTGGTCGGGAAGATCTCGTTGACGTAGGCGATGCCGATCGTCCACGTCAGACCCACCCACGCCGGGTAGGCGATCAGCCCGATCGCCAGGAACGTGGCCGGAGAGTGCGTCGTGAACATCGCGACACCGCCGATACCGGCGACGACCGCGGAACCGATGGCGGTCGGCTTGCGGCCGACGATGTCGCCGAGCCAGGCCACGAGGATCGCGAGGACGAAGTAGGAAACCGTCAGGAAGGTCAGGTACACCAGCGTGTCGTTGTAGCTCAGATGCAGGGTCTCGCGCATGTACTCGGGCAGGAACACCGACAGCGCGTAGTAGCAGTACGCCAGCGGGATGAAGATCAGGACACCGATCAGCAGGTGCCTGCGTTCCACCTTGTCGGCCAGGATCGTGCGGACGTTCAGGAAATCGTGCCGGCTGCCCCGCGCCTGTGCGGAGCGTTGCTGCATCTGCTCCTGCACCACCACGAAGCGCGGCGATTCCTTGATCGCGGAGCGGATCGCCAGAATCAACACACCGGGCACCAGCGACATGACGAAGATCCATCGCCAGCCGATGATGTCCGCGACGAAGGCGCCCCCGACGGCCAGCAGATAGCCCAGCGGGTAGCCGGAGTACATCAGTCCGATGCCGAGCCCCCTGCGGCGGGCCGGCCACATCTCGCTGGTGAACGTGGCGCCGACCGGCAGCTCGCCACCACCGCCGACCCCGGTAAGGAAGCGCAACACGCCCATGGTCGCGATGTTCGGTGACGCGCCGGTCAGCGCGGTGAGCACGGCGTAGCCCCCGATGGAGAGGCTCAGTGACCGTTTGCGTCCGAGTCTGTCGGTGAGCAGCCCGAA
Source organism: Streptomyces odontomachi (assembly GCF_024435355.1). Taxonomy (GTDB): domain Bacteria; phylum Actinomycetota; class Actinomycetes; order Streptomycetales; family Streptomycetaceae; genus Streptomyces; species Streptomyces odontomachi. The sequence continues at coordinate 602,732 of NZ_JAMJWG010000002.1, read as the reverse complement.
GCCGATGGTCCCCACCGCGTATCCCAGCAGGAACAGCGAGGCGACGATGCCGAGCCGGGCGGGAGAGGTGCCGAAGCTGAGCGCGACCAGGGGAAGCACCAGCGCGAAGATGTTGATGACGTAGGCGTCGAAGAGCCATCCGAGTCCGCTCAGCAAGGAGGCGGCGAGACCGGTCCTGGTGGTCTCGTCACTGATTCCGGACGGCCGCTGCGGCGGCGTGACGTCCGTTGACGGGTGTGGTGGCCGGTTGTCCCTGACAGTCATAGGAAGACGTCCCCACTCATTTGGTGACCTGAGGTCTGACCGTGCGCCGTGAGGCTGGACTGTAGGTACCGGCGAATCGAGCGTCAAGGACAGCGGCAGGAAGGAACCTGCACCCTTGCCCGTCGGCGGTTATCTGTGCTTGTCTGCGTGCAGAGGTCAGTCCTCAGGCCATGTGGGCGCCCTCCGGATCGGCGCCTTCGTGCGACACCGACAGGGGGCAGGCAGCTCACCGAACTCGTGAAAGATGGAGCGACGGTTGAGAGGGAAGCGCACTTCGGACACCATCCGCGTCACCCTTCACCGGACCGATCCTGAGGCGCCGAGCGTCTTCGACGTGGTGCGGATCGAGCCGATGATGGTGCTGGACGTGCTGCTCGCGATCCAGCGGGACCACGACCCTTCACTGGGTTTCCGGTTCTCCTGCCGGGTCGCGATGTGCGGCACGTGCACGGTCCGGGTGGACGGACGGTCCACGCTGGCCTGTCAGACCAGGGTGCCCGAGGACACCGTTGCCCTGCGCATCGACCCGGCCGCGGGGCTCGAGGTCATCCGCGATCTGATCGTCGACACCGCCCCGTTCTGGCGGCAGTGGGCTGCGGTCATCCCGTTCACCCCGGACGAGGAACGTGTCGAGCCCGCCGTGATACCGCCGGACAGCCCCGAGCGGGAGCTGATCGCACCGGCCCTGGACTGCATCGGCTGCGCGGCCTGCTACTCCGGCTGCGGCGTCGCCGCTTCGGGACGGGACTTCCTCGGCCCTGCCGCGTTGCAGCGCGCGATGGTGCTGCTGGCCGACAGCAGGGACAGCGCGACCGAGGAGCGGGCGAGGGTGGTCGAGGAGAGCGGCAGCATCGACCGCTGCCACTACATGTACGAGTGCACCGGCGCCTGTCCGAAGGGGCTCGATCCAGCGAAGGCGATTCGGCAGCTGCGACGTTGGAGGAACCGTGGGAGTGTCTAGCCCGGACGAACTGGACCGTGTCGACACCGACATAGCGGTGATCGGCAGTGGTGGCGCCGGGCTGATGTGCGTACTGCGCGCCAAGGCCCGCGCCCCCGAACTCGACATCACCGTGATCAGCAAGGGAGCCGTCGGCAGGTCCGGCTGCACCAGGATGGTGCAGGGCGGGTTCAACGCGGTGCTGAACGAGGACGACTCGCTGGACCTGCACCTGCTGGACACCCTTGACGGCGGGAAGTACCTCAACGACCAGGAGCTGGCGGCCACGCTGGTGCGTGACGCCCCCAAGGTCATCCGCGAGCTCGAGACCAGAGCCGGTTGCTTCTTCGACCGTGCCCCCGACGGACGCATCCACCAGAAGGCGTTCGCCGGCCAGCGCTTCGACCGCACCGTGCACCGCGGCGACCTCACCGGCATCGAGATCATGGGCCGGCTGCGCGACCAGATGCTGCGGCTCGGCGTCCGCGAGATGGAGGACGTACGGGCGCTGGAGATCGTGCGCGACAGGGCGGGTGAACTGGCCGGGCTGCTGGTGCTCGACATCCGTTCGGGCAGACCGGTCCTGGTGCGGGCCCGGGTGGTGGTCGTGGCGACCGGCGGTGCCGCGACCATGTACAAGATCTCCGCGCCGGCACGGGAGAAGACCGGCGACGGGGTCGCACTCTGCTGGCGGGCCGGGCTGGACATGCGGGACATGGAGATGATGCAGTTCCACCCCACCGGGCTGCTCGCCGGTCGTTCCCGGCTCAACGGCGCGGTGCTCGAAGAGGGCCTGCGCGGCGCCGGCGCCCACCTGTACAACGCCGAGGGCGAGCGCTACATGCAGCGCTACGACCCCGAGCGGATGGAAAGGTCCACGCGCGACATCGTCTCCCGTTCCAGCTATCTGGAGATCATGGCCGGCCGCGGGACCGAGGCGGGCGGCGTGCTCATCGACATCTCCGCCGCGCTGGGCGCCGAGGAGGTGGAGCGCCGCTTTCCCGGCATGGTCGAGCGCACCCGCCAGATCGGTGAGGACCTGGCGCGCCGTCCCGTCCCGGTGTCGCCGACCGCGCACTTCCACATGGGCGGCGCGATCATCGACCAGGACTGCCGCACCGGCATCGAGGGGTTGCTGGTGGCCGGCGAGGACGCCGGCGGCACCCATGGCGCCAACCGGCTCGGCGGCAACGGCGTGGCGGAGTCGACGGTGTTCGGCGCACGCTCCGGGGACACAGCGGCCGAGCTCGCCGCCACCCGTGACCTGCGGGAACCGGACACCGGCCAGCTCGGTGACATCCTGCGCCGGGTCTACGCGCCGCTGGAACGGTCCGGAGGTGAACTGCCCTTCGGCCTCACCGCGGAGCTGAAGGAACTGATGTGGACCGACTGCGGTGTGGTGCGCGACCGCGCGGGCCTGCAACGGGCGCTCGCCGGGATCGACGAGCTCACCGAGCGGGTGGCCAAGGTCGGCGTGCCCGGCCCCGCCGAGGTCAACTTCGCCTGGCAGGAGGCCCTTGACCTGGTCAATCAGGTACAGGTGGCGAAGTTGGTCGCGACCTCCGCGCTGCTGCGGGAAGAGTCGCGCGGCGCCCACTTCCGGTCGGACTTTCCCGATGCCGACAACGACGAGTGGCTGCGCTACGTGGTGCTGAACCGTGTGGACGGCGAGATCGGTGTGGACTACCGCCCGGTGGAGTTCACCAGACACGAGCCACCGAAGCCCACTGCTCAGGCGGACCAGGCCGAGCCGACCCAGCAGGTGGGGGCGCCATGACCCTGGCGCAGTCGCTCTTCCTCCTCGCGCTCAGCGCCGCGGTCGTCGCCATCGTGGCGTTCGCCGCCGTGGTCGGTGTCGGTGCCCGGCGTACCGCGGGCGGAGCCTATCTGACCTGGGGGTTCCTGCGCCGTCTCGCGCTCCCCGGAGCGGACCGCGGCGAGCTGAACCGATGGGCCTTCTACGCACACCGCATCAGCGGCGCGGTGATCTTCGTCTTCCTCTGCCTGCACATCGTCGACGTCAGTCTGTACGCGTTCTCGCACGCCCTCTTCGACAACGTCCACGAGCTCTACGGCACCTGGCCGATGCGGATCTTCGAGTGCGGGCTGCTGTTCGCCATCCTCTTCCACACGCTGAACGGGCTGCGCCTGCTGGCCATCGACATCGCCGATCTGGGCCGCGCGGCGGCGGGCCGGGCGCTGTTCGGCGTCACGATCGTCACGCTGATCGCCGGCGTGCTCGGGAGCGTGATCATCCTGTACCCGGAGCTGACATGAGCGTGAGCCAGAACGCGCGCACCGCGCCGGAGCCGCTTCCCGCACCCGCGAAGGGCGTGCCCCGCCACGCGATTCCCTATCTGCTGATACGGCTCACCGGCGTACTGCTGGCGGTGCTGGTGTGCGGCCATTTCGTGGTGGTGCACTTCGCCACGGACGTCGCCGCGACCAACGCCACCTTCGTCGCCCGACGGTGGAGCCAGGCGCTGTGGATCACCTGGGACGCGCTGATGCTCGCTGCGGCACTGCTGCACGGTGCGCTCGGGCTGAACACCGCGCTGGCCGACTACAGCTCCGGACGCCGCCGGCGGGTGCTCCGCGCGGTGCTGTACGCGGTCACCGTCGCGTTGTTCGTATTCGGCGCTGTCGTGATCGGAATCTCCGCCGGCACCTGAGACCGGCGGCGGCCGACGTCCGACAGCCACGACGAAATGAGGTCGTTCACATGATCACCGAGGTGGTCGAGAAGTTCTACACCGTGCTCCAGGACGTGGCGCGCGAGGCGTACGTGATGTCGCTGAAGGACATACCGCCCGACGTGCGGCGTGCGCTCAAGGCCGCGATCGAGCGGGAGTCCGAGCCGCGCGCGGCGCAGATCATGCGCACCATGCTCGACGCGGCGGAACTCGGCGACAAGAACATGATGGTCTGCCAGGACACCGGTATCCCCATCTACTGGCTGCGCATCGGCACCGGGGCCCACGTCGACGGCGCGCGCATCAAGCAGGAGATCGAGGCCGGCACCCGGCGGGCGACCCTGGAGACCCCGTTCCGTTCCAGCATCGTCCACCCCATCACCAGGAAGAACCGGCAGGACTCCACCGGTGAGGACATCCCGGTGCTGCACATGGACTTCACCGCCGGCGCCGACTACCTGGACCTGCTGATGATGCCGAAGGGATCCGGCTCGGAGAACTGGTCGTTCCTGAAGATGCTGTTGCCCGCGGACGGGGAACCGGGGATCAGGGACTTCATCCTGCGGTGCGTCGCGGACGCCGGAGGCAAGGCGTGCCCGCCGCTGGTGGTCGGCGTCGGTCTCGGCGGATCGTCCGACCAGTGCGTCGCGCTGGCCAAGGAGGCCACCGCCCGCCCCGTCGGGCAGCGCCATCCCGACCCCAAGGTGGCCGCGTTCGAGGAGGACATGCTCGCGCGGATCAACAAGCTCGGCATCGGACCGCAGGGCCTGGGCGGTGACACCACCGCACTCGACGTGCACATCGAGCGGGCCTGGACGCACAACTCCATGAACCCCGTCGCGGTGAACATGCAGTGCTGGCGCGGCGAACGCCGTGCCGCCCGCATTCACTACGACGACCTGCACGTCGATTGGAGCTACTCGTGGTAATCCCCCTGACGACACCGCTGACCCCCGACGCGCTGCGCGAGCTCAGGGTCGGTGACCAGGTCACCATCACCGGCACGGTCTGGGGCCTTCGGGACGCCACGCTGATCCACTGGCAGGACCAGGAACACACCTTCCCCGCCGACCTCTCCGGCGCCGTGCTGCTGCACACCCAGCCGAACGTGAAGAAGGACGGGGACGACTGGGTGCCGCTGTGCGTGGGAACCACCACGAGTCAACGCATGGACCGTTTCACCCGGCCACTGCTGGAACGCCTCGGCGTGCGGGCGATCCTGGGCAAGGGAGGCCTGTCGGCCGACTCCGCCGCCGCGATGGCCGAGCACGGCTGTGTCTACCTGGCCGTCGTCGGCGGTGCGGCTTCGCTGGAGACCCAGCAGATCGAGAAGATCGAGAACGTGTACTGGGAGCACCTGATGCCGGAGTGCCTCTGGCAGTTCCGGGTGCGTGATCTCGGCCCGCTCTTCGTCGGTATCGACTGCCACGGCAACAACCTGCACGCCGATATCGCCGCCCGCAGCAGGGAGCGCCTTGCCGAGGTCATCGCCGAGTGAGGGGCGGGGCAGCCGTCGGGCGGCGTCCGGTGCCGCCGCCCCCGGCCCGGCCGGGCGCCGGAGCCCGCACGATCGCTCTCAGGTCCGGGCTGACCGCACCGCCATGAGGAGACCGCTCGCCCAGGCCATGCGCACGGAGCGAAAGTCCGGTCGTTCCTCCAGATCGGTCAGGAGTCGCTCGACCGCGGCAGCGTGGCCGGCCGGCCAGCCGGGCTGCGGATCGAGGTCGTCGATCAGGGACGTTCCGCCCGGGGCCACGAGGTGCAAGGCTCGTTGCAGGTGCGTGAACTTGCCGGGCCAGGTGTCCGCGAACACCAGGTCGAACGGTTCCCCGTCGAAGTTCCGCAGCCATGCGCCGCCGTCGCCGGCCACGAAGGACACCCGTGGATCGGACCCCAGCTGCCTGCGGGCGACTTCCTGCACGGCCTCGTCCAGCTCGATCGTGACCAGCTGGGAAGCGCTGTCCATCCCGCTGAGAAGCCAGGCGGTGCCCTCGCCCACACCCGTGCCGAGTTCGAGGATGCGGCCGCCGGGCCGGGCGGCCGCAAGGGTGGCCAGCAGGCTGCCGGTGCGGGCCTCGCAGGACCGGGTGAAGCCCGCTTCGCGGGCCGCAGCACGCAGGGCTGTTACGGAAGCCGGGAACCGGCTCGGCGTGTCGTCCATCCGGGGGATCATGCAGCCGCCGTGCCCGCCGCGCAACACCGTTTGCCGCCCCTTCCGCCGCTCCCCGGCCGCTCCCTGATCCCGCGATGTCTCCGCAGACAGCCATCGATCGGCCCGGTGACCGGCAAGGGGAGCGCCGCACGCGGGCCCTGCTCCCGGCCGCACCTCACTTCACGCCGATCAGCCGGAGCGCGGCGGTTGCGGCGGCGGCGCCGAGGACGACCACCAGGAAGGGGGCCCTGCGCCAGGCCAGCACTCCGCCGAGCAGCACTCCGGCCGGGCGGGCGACCCCGGCGGGACCGGTCCCTTCGGTCAGCGCGGTGACGGCCACCAGCGCTGTCAGGAGCACGACGGCCGATACCTCCAGCAGTCTCTCCGCCTGCGGCGGGAAGGTGATCCGGGTCCTCAACAGCGGTCCGGAGAGCCGCAGCAGGAAGGTCCCCGCCGTGAGGCCCAGCGTCGCGGCGAGCAGCTGTGTCACGGTCGGCATCAGGCCGCATCCCCCTTCGCCGTCGCACCCGTGGTGGAGTCTGTCGAACGCCCGAGGGCCGCGAGTCCCGCGAGCGCGGCCAGCACCGGGATCCCCGCCGGCAGGAACGGGACGCTCAGCAGCGCCAGTGCCGCACCGAGCAGGGCGGCACGTCGAACCCCGGCATCCCGCAGCGCCGGGATGACCAGCGCCAGGATCACGGCCGGGAACATCGCGTCCAGCCCGAAGGCATCCGTGTCCCGCATGACCGCACCCACCGCTGCCCCCAGCAGGGCACCGGTGGGCCAGCACACCAGGATTCCCAGTCCGCAGGCCCAGTAGGTGACCCTCTGCCGGCGCATGCCCTGCTGGGCCAGGGCGAAGACCACGGTTTCGTCGTTCATCAGGTGGATGCCGAGTGCTCTGCGCCAGCCTCGCCCGAGCACGTCGGGGACGGCCAGGCCGAAGGGCAGATGGCGAGCGTTGACCAGCAGACCGGCCAGCAGCGCCGCGATCGGGCTGCCGCCGCCCGCGATGATCCCGATGAAGAGGAACTCGGAGGACGCCGCCAGCACCAGTGCCCCCATGAGCACCGGGAACCAGGGCGGGAACCCCGCAGAGACCGCCGTCGCACCGTACGACAGGCCGACCACCCCGACCGCCAGACAGACCAGAGCGATATCGCGCCAGAGGCCCCGATCCAGGGTTCTCCATATCGAACGCATGTTGCTTACAATGAACAAGACCCTCGCGTTCGTCAAGTAGAACGATCGTCCAATGGAGCGAACGACACCATGGCAGCAGACGACACATCCCCGGGCGCCGAGCCGGAGGGCCGGCCACCGATGGCGGTCATCGCCGCCTCGCTGCGCAGGGAGCGCACCCGTAACGGCCTGTCTCTCACGGAGGTCGCCCGGCGGGCCGGCATCGCCAAGTCCACGCTCTCCCAGTTGGAGTCCGGCGCCGGGAACCCGAGCCTCGAAACGCTCTGGGCGCTGTGTGTCGCGTTGCAGGTGCCCTTCGCCCAGCTGATCGCCAGGCCTGAGCCGAAGGTCCAGGTGATCCGGGCCGGGGAGGGGCCTGCGGTGGTCTCGTCGCAGGCCGACTACCGGGCCGTCCTGCTGAGCACATGCCCTCCCGGGGCCCGGCGCGACGTCTACTTCATCGCAGCCGAACCGGGATCGCAGCGCTCCTCCGACCCCCATATGCCCGGAGCCGTGGAGCACGTGGTACTCAGCGGCGGCCGGGCGCTGGTCGGCCTCGCGGACGAGCCGGTGGAGCTGCGCCCGGGTGACTACATCGCCTACCCGGGCGACCTACCGCACGTCTTCCAGGCGTTGGAACCCGGAACGCGTGCGGTACTGATCTCCGAACTCACGTAGCGGGACGGCACTGCTGGACCTGCCCGTGCGATGTGCGCGTCAGGCGCAGGCGAGACAGGCCAGGGACGCGGCCACGACGTCTTCCACGGCGGCGGCGACGGCGTCGGTGCGGAATCCGGCCGTCCGGCGCCACAGCGCTCCGGCGAACGCGAACGCGCCGGCCGCCGAGGCGCCCATGGCCGCGGCTGCGATCCCCGGAGTCGGCGCACGATGGCGCTGGGACAGCACCGTCCCCGACAGGGCGCCGAGCACCAGGCGGGGGACCAGGCCGGCTGGGGCAAGGCGACTCGGGACGCGTGGTGACTTGTCCGCGATGAACTCTCCCGTAGCGGCGGCCAGGGTCGTGCCGCGCACCCATGGCCGGGTCAGCAGTGCCTGCCTCGTCGAGGGTGCCATGGTGGGGCGGGCGCTCCAGGAGACCGCGGCCATGCCCCACTGGCTACGCAGCCCGCTGACCGCGCCGATCAGCCCGGCCTGCGCCAAGGACGCTGCCACCGGATTCACTCTGACGGCGCCGCCGGCAACGCCGCCTCGCACCAGGCTCTCCCTCATGCGGGGGCGGGTTCCCCATCCGGAATGTCCGAATCATGCGGGAGGCGGGAGGCGGGAGGCGGGAGGCGAGCAGGGCTCAGCCGTTGTTGCTGCGGCCGACGTAGACGTTGCGGGCGCGGAAGTAGGTGTCACCGGAGGGCCCCGATGATCCGGAGGATCCTTCCATCTGGAGGTTGATGATGATGTTCATCGGCTTGCCGACGAAGTTCGAGCCCGTGTGCCGGCCGACCCAGGTGCCGTCCAGGTAGTAGTCGATGGTCACGTCGGTGGAGCTCGACTTCGCGATCCACGCCCGGTAGCCGTGCCAGGAGCCCGGACCCGACACCGAGACCTTCGTGTTCTCCCAGCTGCCGTCGTAGGTGTTGAACCAGTTGGTGGCGCTGCCCTTGAACTCCAGGATGTCGCTCTCCGGGGGCCAGCTGTTGGCGCCGGTGATCCAGAAGGCGGGCCAGGTGCCGGCGGCCGACGGCGCCTGGAATTCGCCCTTGACCTCGTAGTTCGGGTACTGGTCGTTCACCAGTACCTGCTTCTTCGCGTGGATCGCGGCCGAGTGGTAGTGGATCGGCAGATGCGGATCCGAGCTGCTGGTGCCCTCGTTCCCGCTGATCCGGGTCGCCTTGAACACCAGGGTGCCGGCGCTCTCGATGTAGAGCTGGGACAGATCGGTGTGGCTCGCGTACATCCGTGCGGTGCCGTTGTGGTCGGAGCCCCACGGGTAGAGGTAGTCCCAGGCGGACTCCAGCGCGCTGCGGCTGTCGAAGGTGTTCGTGTCGATCAGGGTCTCGAACGCGTCCGGCGAGACGTCCGCGAAGGCGGGCCGGGTGAGGGCGGCTCCGGCCACTGCGGCGCCGGAAGCCAGTAACAACGTACGGCGGTTGAGCGTCATGGCGAATGACCTCTTCTTCTGTTCCGGGCGGGCACTGACTGCGTTACAGGTTGAGGTCACCCGAAGAAAGCGTCAATAATCAACGACTCGTTCGATCGCAAACGAACATTTTCGCATCCGTGTCCAGGGTTGCCGGCGGGGCGCGTCGCAGGTCCGCCCCGTCATCGCGGAACGCTGGAGTGGGACGGTGCTGTGGTACAGCTGTGTGCAATGAGGCATGCGCCCAGAAAGGATCGCGCCGTGTCCGAGCCCCGCCCGCCCTTCCCGCCCTTCGACCTGGCCAGTGCCCTGCACAAGGTGCAGGCCGCCGAGGACGCCTGGAACACCTGCGACCCGCACCGGGTCAGCCTCGCCTACAGCGAGGACTCCGTCTGGCGCAACCGTGACACGTTCCTGACCGGGCGCGCCGAGATCGTCGCGTTCCTCACCGCCAAGTGGGAGCGGGAGCTCGACTACGCGCTGCGCAAGAGCCTGTGGAGCTTCGACGGCAACCGCATCGCCGTCCGCTTCCAGTACGAGTGCCACGACCGAGCCGGGCAGTGGTACCGCAGCTACGGCAACGAACTGTGGGAGTTCGACGAGAACGGGCTCATGCGCCGCCGCGAGGCCAGCATCAACGACGTTCCGATCGCCGAGGGCGAGCGGCGCTACTTCGGCCCCCGCCCGCAGCACGAGCGGGGCGCCGACCACGACATCCCGCTGCGCTGACGCGTCCGACCCGGTGGCCGGTCGGTGCACCGGGCGCCGTGGGCCGCCCGTCGGGACGACCGCGTGCGGTGCGGGCGTCGGCTCCGCTCGGCCATGTTGCCTGCTCGCGCACCTTGACGTGCAGGGGAACCCGGCCGATATTGATGCGGCGTGTGTTAATCAGTTGTCCGTAGCTGTGTCTTGGCTGTGCCTGTAGCTGTGTCAGTGCGAGGCGATGGCGAGGCCTGGCAAGGCGACAGTCGTGGGTGGGCTTCGCCTGCCCCGCACAGATGGGACAGCCGATGGAGCGCCAGGGACTGACCCGCAAGCAGCTGCTCGCAACGGCCGCCTTCGGAGCGGGTGCGACGGTGCTCGGTCCCGCATTCACCGGAGCCCGGCCGGCCGCAGCCGCAGCGGCGCCCGCCGAGCCGGAACCGGTGGTCGAGGACGGCATCGCCTGGTACGACGTGGCGCAGTGGGGAGTGGAGGGGAAGGGCTGGAGTGACACCGCCCGCTTCTACGACCGGCTGCCCGCGCGGGCAGAGGGCTCGGTGCGCCAGGCCGTGTGGGACCTCAGCCGTGACTCCGCGGGAATGCTGGCCCGGTTCCACACCGACTCACCGGTCATCCACGCCCGCTACACGCTGCGTTCGCCGAGCCTGGCGCTGCCGCACATGCCGGCAACCGGTGTCAGCGGGGTCGATCTGTACGCCCAGGACGCCGACGGCCGCGACCGCTGGCTGGCGGTGGTCAAGCCCACGGCGCAGACCGTTCAGGCGCAGTTGACAGCCGGTGTCGACGCGGGACTGCGGCGGTACACGGCCTACCTGCCGCTGTACAACGGCGTCGAGTCGCTACAGATCGGGGTGGACAGCGGCGCATCGTTCCAGGTGGTGCCGCCACGGACCCGTAAACCGCTGGTGTTCTACGGGTCGTCGATCCTCCAGGGAGCCTGTGCCTCCCGCCCCGGCATGGCGTTCACGGCCCTCCTGGGCCGTCGCTTCGACCGGCCCGTCATCAACCTGGGGTTCTCCGGAAACGCCTTCATGGACCCGGAGGTCGGCGCCCTGCTCGCCGAACTCGATCCCGCGGTGTTCGTCATCGACTGCCTGCCGAACATGGATGCGGACATGGTGAGCGAACGCGGCGAATCCTTCGTCCGCCAGCTCCGCGCCGCGCGAGGGCACATCCCGATCGTGATGGTCGAGGACCGCACCTACGCCAACGCCTGGCTGGTCAAGGGGGAGCGCGACCAGCAGGCCGGCAGCCGCACCGCGTACCGCGAGGCCTACCGGAACCTGCTCGCCTCGGGGGTCAGGAACCTGAGCTACCTCAGAGGTGACGACCTGCTGGGTGACGACGACGAAGCAACAACCGATGGCTCCCACCCCAGCGACCTCGGCATGGTCCGCTACGCCGACGCCTATACCGGGGTGCTGAGACGTGTCCTGTAGATCACTTGTCCCATGCTTCCAGGCGGTGCAGATGAAGAAGAGACTGTGCGGTGCGGCCGCTGTCCTCGGTGTCCTCGTCACGGCGGGCGCGCTGCCGGCACAGGCGTCCCCGGCTCCGCAGCCCGGCCTGCACGCGCTGCCGTTGGGCCCCTCCGACCTGACCGAGACCCGGACGACGACCACCCTGCAACCGGGTGTCACCCTCACCCGCATCGTGCGCGGCAGCCAGGACTCGGCGCTGCACTGGACGGTCGAGGTGTCCATACCCGGCGGTGAGAGCTCACCGGACCCCGACGCACCGCCCACCACCCTGAAAGACAAGGCGAGCGCCGACGAACTGGCCGCCGCCCTGCGGCGCGACGGCTTCGAGGCCCGGGTCGAGCAGGTGACGACGCCGAAGACGGCCGACTACGCCGGCGGGACGCTCGGCTGGCGGGTCCGGGTCGGATCGTTCGACGCGCAGTCCGCCGCGACATCCGAACGCACCCGCCTGAGCAGAGCCGGGTACGCGGGATCCGCCGTGTACACCGGCTGGGACGGCGACTCCACCGACCGGGGCCCGTGGCGTGTCGACGTGCTGACCATCGACCCGCACCGGTTCCACGGCAGCCTGACGGCGGCGTACGGGCCCGACCTGGAGAACCGCGAGACGGCCAGCGTGCTGTCGAACGCCGCCGGCGCGACCGCTGCGGTCAACGCCGGGTTCTTCGTCCTCGACCCCCTCGCGGGCGCACCGGGGGACCCCGCCGGCGTCGGCGTGTACGACGGCCGCCTGCTGAGCGAACCGGTCAGCGGGCGCCCCGGACTCGTGATCCACGACGACGGCGGGCAGACCGAGATCGCCCGCTTCACCTGGCGGGGGCAGGTCACCGGGCGAGGCACCTCGCTGAGCCTGAACGGCATCAACCGGGTCCCCGGTCTCATCAGGAACTGCGGCGGCACCGCACACGACCTCCCGACCTCGCTGCCGCTGCACGATGTGACCTGCACCAACCCCGACGAACTCGTCGCCTTCACACCCGACTTCGGCCAGCGCACCCCGCAGGGCGAGGGCCTCGAGGCCGTCCTGGACGCCCATGGCCGGGTCGTCGAACTGCGCTCGCCACGCGGCGGAGCGCTGCCGGCGGGCGGCAGCTCCGTGCAGGCGACCGGCCGGCGCGTCGCCGAGCTGAGCGACCTCGCCCGGGCCGGCGACCACCTGCACATCAGGACGACCCTGCTGGACCGGCAGGGCCACCCCGTCTCGCCCTCACCCCGCACCGACATCGTCAACGGCGGCCCCGAACTGGTCCGCGACGGGCGGCTCCACGTCACGCCGGCCACCGACGGCATGGTGCACCCGGGCGACCCCAGCTGGTACTACGGCTGGGTGCAGAAGCGCAATCCGCGCACGCTGGCCGGGGTGGACGCGGCCGGCCGGACCGTGCTCGTCACCGCCGACGGGCGCAGCACCGGCGCGCTGGGGCTCAGCATCCCGGAGGCCGCCGAGATCGCCAGGGCGCTCGGGCTGCGCGACGCGATGAACCTCGACGGAGGCGGCTCCACCACGACGGTGATCGACGGCAAGGTGGTCAACCAGCCGTCCGACGCCACCGGTGAACGTCCCGTCGGGGACGCCCTGCTGATCCTGCCCGACAGGGGCTGACCCGGCCCCGTCGCACCACATCCAAGCAGCGACCAACCCCAGGGAGCCGCCGTGATCGCTGTCCTGACCCTTCGCTCGCGCCTTCTGCTCGTCCTTGCCGCTCTGCTCCTCACCCTCGCGCCCACCGCGCCGGCGCTCGCCGCCCCGCTCGGGAAGTCGCCGGCGCCCACCGTCGGGGGCGTCGACGCCACACCCGCCGCGACGTCGGCAGGCGCCGAGGTGGTCGCCGTCACCCAGGTCGCGGACCGTCAGGTCGACCTGTCGGTGCGGTCGGCGGCGCTGGGCGGCCGGACGGTCAAGGTCAGGCTCCTCACGCCCGACGGCTGGAACCCGAGCGATCGACGCCAGCACTGGCCGACCCTCTGGCTGCTGCACGGTTGCTGCGGGGACTACACCTCGTGGACCAGCCTCACCGACGTCGCGCAGCTCGACAGCCTGCGCAAGGTGCTCGTGGTGATGCCGGAGGCCGGCTGGAACGGCTGGTACAGCGACTGGTGGAACTACGGTCAGGGCGGCGACCCGGCGTGGGAGACGTTCCACACGGTGGAGCTGCGACGGCTGCTGGAACGAGACTGGGCAGCCGGCAGCGACCGCGTCGTGGCCGGGCTGTCCATGGGCGGCCAGGGCGCGCTGCTGTACGCCGCCCGGCATCCCGGCATGTTCAAGGCGACCGCCGCGTACTCGGGCTCGGCACACCCGCTGCTGAACGACGAGTCGGTGAACCGCATCCTGGGTTACTTCGCCGGCCAGGGCGACGACCCGCTGCGGGTCTGGGGCGACCCGGTCGCGCAGCGCGGCATCTGGGCAGCCCACGACCCCTTCTACCTGGCCGACCGGCTCCGGTCGATCCCCGTGTACCTGTCGTGCGGCGACGGCACCACCGGGCCGTTGGACCCTCCGGGGAACACGAGCGCGCTCGAGGCCGACTTCAACCGGCAGAACCACGCACTCGCCGCCGAGCTGGACAGCGTGGGCGCAAAGCACGTGACCACCCATTTCTACGGACCGGGAACCCACGGCTGGGCGTACTGGGAACGCGAACTGCATGCTTCCCTGCCGATGCTGCTGGGTGCGCTACGGGTCGACGGCTGAACCTGACCCATCGCGCGACGACATGCTGCTCCTCGACGGTCCGTAAAGCCTCCCGGCGGGAGAAGCACCACCTGGCGGCGCGTCACCGGCCGGCTTCCTCCTCGGTCGCCGGCCCCTGCCACCCGAGGCGTACGGCTATCTGCGTCGCGCGCTCGAACTCCGCGGGCCCCCACACGGGGATCGGCATGCCCGGCACGGCCGGATCGCCGGACTCCAGGAAGAACTTCTCGAACCCGGCCGGGGTGTAGAGGAAGACCATCCGCGCGACGTGCACGCTGAGGTTCTTGAAGCAGTGCGCGGTGCCGCGCGGGATGAAGACGAAGTCTCCCGCACCGACCTCGAACCGCTGGTCGTCGCCGCGGATCTCCAGCTGGCCCGAGAGGATGTAGAACGCCTCGTCCTCCAGCGTGTGCACATGCGGCGGCGGACCGCTGCCCGGCGGGATCGAGGCCTCCAGGAACGCCAGCGAGCCGTTGGTGCTCTCGGTGCCGGCCTTGACGGTGTAGGCGTCACCGTCGACCCAGGTCGTCGGCCCTTGGCCGGCGGGCACGTGGGTGATCCGCGGGGGCCTGTCGTTCACCGGCGCACTCATCGGGCTCCTTCGCGGTTGGACCAGGGCTGTTCCGGCAGATACAGCCGGGCAGGGGTCTGTTGCTCGTACGGCATTCCCGCAGGGAGGTGGATCAGCTCCATCTGCATCCCCCACGGTGTGACGAAGTACACCCATCGGTCACCCGCGATGGGACCTTCGGTGATGGTCTCCGGCTCGCCGAGTACGCGGACACCCGGCTGGGTGCGCAGGTAGGCCACGGCGGCATCCACGTCCGTGACGTGGATCGCCAGATGGTGGCCGCCCCAGTCGCTGTTCCGGGGCATGTGCCGGCGCTGGTCCGGCGCCGTGTACTCGAAGAGCTCCAGATTGGTCACGGGCCCCAGCCGCAACATGGCGACCTGGGCGCTCGCCTCGGCGGCCACGCCGAGCTTGCGGGTCATCCAGTCACCCTCGCCGTCCTGCACTGGACCCTGGGTGTAGACCAGCTCCGCGCCGATCACCTCGGTGAAGAACGCCACGGCCTGGTCCAGGTCGGGCACGGTGTAGGCCACATGGTGCACCGCGGTCGCGCCGGGAATGCCCCGCTGTCGGGCCTCGGTCGCCAGGTGTGGGGTCACGCGACACACTCCGTCGTCGGTGCGTTCTCCGACAGTTCGGGGGCGGCAGGAGGGCGGGGCACCGCGATCACGAGCCAGCTCAGGTCCGCCGTGCCCAGGTTCTTGAAGCGGTGCACGGTGCCGCTGCGATGGGCGATCAGATGGCCGGGGAGGAGCGGGTGCGGAACATCGTCGAGGAGCAGCTCTCCTTCGCCGGCGAGGATGAAGCAGAACGTGTCGGTGCCGGACCGCGCAGGTACGTCGCAGGAGGCGCCGGGCGGTAGGGACGACCATGTGATCGCCTCCCAGGTGCTGCTCATGCCGTCGTGGCGGATCACGCACGTCCCGTCCGCATCGGACGCACCGTCGACGTCGGTGACCACCGGTTTGCCCGGCGCATGACGGTGCCCGGACGTGGTGGCCCGGGCCCGGTCCAGCTCGCGCAGGATCCCGGCCGCGTCGGAGAGCTCGGCGAGGGTGACGTCGTTGACGAAGCGAGCCCCGCCGATCCCCACCGGGATCGGCATGCGCTGCAACCCGTCGCGGTGCCGGGTGGTCTCCCGCAGCGCGTGCTCGAGAAGCTCGGGTTCGAGCAACGGGTGCCAGACCGGCAGGCGTAGCCGCCGCATCAGGTCGAAGATCCGTTCGCGCTCCTGCCGTGCGACCAGGCCGCGCCCCTCGGCCAGCACCGTGGTGAGCGCCATGTCGACGGTGACGGCTTCACCGTGCAGCAGCGCCGGCAGGGCCCGCATCTCCAGCGTGGGGCTGAAGGAGTGGCCGTAGTCGACCAGCCGCTCCAGCTGCTTCTCCCACAGATTCGGCTGGAGCTCCTCCAGCATGCCGCCCACCGCACGGCTGAACACGTCCGTGGCGACGACGTCGCCGGTCAGCGTCTGTCCCGTGAGCCGCTCCGTGAGCAGCAGCTCGGCGTACTCCTCCAGCAGCCAGAACAGCCGCGCGTCCTTGACCAGCGCGATCTTGAGGATTTCGGCCAGGCCGTTGCTGATGTGCCGCTCGTCCATGGTCGCCAGGAAGCTCCGGTCCAGCAACGCGACCGAGGAAGCGAAGTACGAGCCCAGGCGGTTCTTGTGGCAGGCGAAGTTCACCCCGGTCTTGATGCCGACCCCGGCGTCGACCAGGCCGAGGAGCGAGGTGGGAACGCGCACGTACGGAGTGCTGCGCCGGTAGAGGCTGCTGGCCAGGCCGACGATGTCCAGGATGATGCCGCCGCCGATGCCGATGACCGGCTCGTGCCGGCGGGAGATGCCGAACGAGTCAAGACCGCTCACCACGGTGAACACCGCCTCCATCGTCTTGGCCTCTTCGGAGGCCGACAGGACGCACAGGCGGTACTCGCAGTTGTGGTGGTCCAGGTACCGGCTGAGTTCCCGCCCGTAGAGGTCGTGGATGGTGGCGTCGACCACGACGAACCGGCGAGGACGGTCGGTGGGGACGGTCGCTCCCGCCTCGATCAGCGCCGGGTTCGCCGGGTCGAGGACGTTGTCCATCATGTGGACTTCGTACGTGACGGTCTGCTGCGCCCGGACCCTCCAGTGACTGGGCGGGACGCCCGTCCGCGCCAATCCCGATTCGGCAGGTGGCGTGTTCATATCTTCGCAACCACTTCGTCGACGGCTGAGTGCAGGGCGCCGGCCACGGCCGCGATCTCGTCCGGCGACGAGAGCGGGTCGATGCCGAATCCGGCGCCGATGTAGGAATCGACCACTCCGACCGACAGCGCGACCGAACGGCCGAGGATGTCGTCGGTGCGGGGCAGCATGTGCGGCTCGTACCGGTAGCTGGTGGGATGGGCGGCACACGCGAAGGGGCATTCCGTCGTGGTGGGCATGCGGCGACCGAGCAGCTGCGGCATGTTTCCGTAGTAGTGGCGGCCCGAGTCGATGAGGGTGACGGTGTCGAGCCGGGTGGCCACCGCCCGGGCCGCCTCGACGGACTCGAACCTCAGCACGAGGAGCGAGCAGCACTCGCCGTCGGCGTCGTTGAGGCGGCGGCGCGCCACCCCCGGCAGCTCGCCGACGGCGTCGGAGAGCGCCGTCTTCTGCCGCCGGAGCGTGCCCAGGATGTCGTCGATCTTGCGGAGCTGGCCGAGCGCGACGGCGCCGCTCAGCTCGTGCATCCGCAGGTTCATGCCGAACAACGAGTCGGCGTCGACCACGCCCTGGCGGAACGGCTTGAACCCGTGGTCGTGGAAGGCGAAGGCGCGTTCGTGCACCGCGTCGTCGGCGCATGTGACCAGACCGCCGTCACCGGAGGTGATGATCTTGAACATGTTGAGCGAGAAGGCCCCCGCGTCGCCGATGGTGCCGAGGGCGCGGCCGCGGTACCGGCCGCCGCAGGCCTGGGCCACGTCCTCGATCAGGACCAGTCCGTGCTCGTCGGCGATCGTCCGCAGCTCGTCCATCGCGCACGGCGCGCCCAGCATGTGCACGGCGATGATGGCCTTCGTCGCCGGCGTGATCCGGCGCACCACATCCGCGGGATCGAGGGTGAGCGACTCGTCGATCTCGGCGAGGACGGGGATCGCGCCACGGTGGACGACGGCGGCGATGGTCGCGATGAAGGTGTAACCGGGAACGATCACCTCGTCGCCGGGACCCACGCCGAGTGCCGCCAGCGAGGTGAGGATCGCGGACGTGCCGCTGTTGACGGCGAGGCAGTGCGGAGCGCCCGTGCGCTGCTCGAATTCGCGCTCGAGCATGAACACCATGGACTGCTCGGCCGAGTCGTCGAATCGGTACCGGTTCAGTTGCCGGCCGGCCAGCGCATGCTGGACCAAGGCGGTCTCTTCGTCACCTAGGAACAGATATCCCGGGCCGGTCATGTGTGTACCTTTCTGCTGCGTGTTGGCGTTCCTCGCCGAGAATCCCGCGCGCTGCCCGCAGCGCCATCGCCACGCTGGTCAGCGTCGGATTGCTTGCGGTGCCGGTCGGGATGAGGCCGTTGCCGCCGAGGTAGAGGTTCTCGACGCCCCAGACCTTCGAGTCGGGATCGACCACGCCGGTGTCCGCGTCGGTCCCCATTCGCACGGTCCCCGCGATGTGCAACGGCAGTGTGGGAACCACGAACCGCGGCTCGGACCCCGGCAGGAACGGACCGAGCGCTCGCGCCGCCCGGAGCATGTCCCGCATCATCCGGTGCTGCCGCTCGGAATCGTCGTCACCGAGCGAGAACGCGAAGCTCGGCTGCGGCATCCCGAAGGCGTCCCGAGCGGTGTCGGAGAAGCACACCCGGTTCTCCGGCCGCGGGTCGACAAGACCGAACCAGCGCAGATCCACCACCAGCCGAGGGTCCACGTCCAGGTTCGGCACCTGGTCGTCGTAGGGCAGGTCGCGATGGATCTGGCAGTGCCACGGGCGGTCTTCGGACACCGGGATCCACACGTTGGGATCGGGGTCGTCGAGCGGGATCGGCACCGGGTCGGCGGGGCTGGCTGCCTGATGGGCCCGCACCCGCCGGGCGAAGCGGGCGTCCGATGCGAGGTGGTCGACCAGGTCCTGCCGGAGCACGATCTGGCAGAAGGCGACGGGCTGTTCCGTGAGGTAGCGGCCGAGCGCGTCCGGGCGGATGCCGGAGGCGTACAGCAACTGCGGGGTGAGCACGGCGCCGCATGCGACCACGTACGTGTCGGCCTCCACCCGTAGCGTCCGCCACCGGGCGTGGTCCTCGATCTCGGCGTACTCGATCCTCGAGCCGTCCGACGCAGGCACCAGCCGCCTGCACAGGTGCTGTTCGCGGAGGACGAAGTCGCCCCGCTCACCGTCCGCGAGCGGGCCCAGCACGGTGTCCGCACCGGTCCAGCGCACGAGCTGGGGATTGTCCGTGCGACGTTCCCCCGCGAGCGGGAGGTGCTGCACCCCGTAGGGGTCGGGCAGTTCCGGGTATGCCGCGGCCAGCGCGTCCTGCACGACCTGGTGGGAGACGGCGTCCGCGGTCACGTCGGTGTGGGTGTTGAGCAGCGTCTCGGCCTCGCCGTAGAACCTGTCCCACTCGCCGGCCGGGAAGCAGTCGGCACGCTCGACGGTCGGATGGTGCCGGGGAGTCACGCCCGTCCAGTGCGTGGCCATCCCGCCGACCGCGTAGGTGGCGACGCCGGCGTCAAGACGGATCAACAGGTCTTGCGGGGCCGGAACGCGCGAGGGTGCCGAGAGCGGATGCAGATGCCCACGGACCAGCGCGCCGAACCGGTCGACGTTGCGTTGGTAGACGAAGGTGTTCTTCAGATGCTCGCCCGGACGGCCGGAGAGCTTCGGCCCCGCGTCCACCATCAGGACGCTCCGGCCGCCTTCGACGAGCCCCCGCGCGAACGTACAGCCCACCGGGCCGGAACCCACGACGAGGACATCGACCTTGACGCGCTCGCTCGGCTGTTGACGCATGCCGCCTCTCATCTCCCCTCCTCACTCAAGAGCGGACAGCTCACTCGGCGGGGGTGCGCAGCGGCAGCCCCCGGCTCACCGAAGCGGGCATCATCGCGAGGAGCAGCAGTTCCAGAGGGGAGTCCGCGGCACTGCGCCACTGTCCGCCGGCCGCGTGGGAGCAGAAGACCAGTTCCCCCTCGCGCACCGGAAGCGGGCCCTTCTCGTCATCGACGAACTCGCCCGTGCCGTGCACCACGAACCACACCTCTTCGATGTCGTCCCGGCCGCGCTCGTCGAGGACGGATCCCGGCGCGAGCCGTACGTAGTCGAAGGACTCGCACTCGCTGTACAACATTCCGCGCCGGCCGAGGCACCGCCACACGGCCTCGCCGGCCCGCTCGTCCACGGTCCGGGTCAGCCCGTCCTGAACACTGGAGACGATCACTTTGCACCACCTGCGTTCGCCGGGACGGCAAGACTGACCACGAAGAACTCCAGTCCCTGCGGGCCGGCCTGCACGGTGACACCGCCGCGGAACGGCACCCCCACGGACACACCCTGGCGCAGGGGGACGGTCGCCGAACGCGTCACCGCGTGGCCGGTTCCGCCGAGCGTGAAGAGCACATGCTCCTGGTCGTCGGCCACCAGGGTCTCGGTCTCCGTCGGGCTCAGGTGCACCAGCCGTGCACGGCGCAGGGGCCCGGCGAGATACTCCAGCGCGTCGACGTCCCTGACCTCACGGAGCTTGATCACCTCGGCACGGACGTCCCGTGCGTGCCGGTCGGGCGTGGGCGGCGCCGCACCGGTCATCCCCGGACCCGACACCTCGATGACGAGCCAGACCAGGTCGCTCGTGCCGACGTTGCGGATGCCATGGCGGGTCCCCAAGCACGTCGTGATCAGATCGCCGGCGGTGACCGGATGGTCCGTGCCGTCGATCGTCATCACGCCGGAGCCGGACACGATGTAGTCGAACTGCTCGGTACGGCTGTGCAGATGCTCACCGCTGGCCCCGCCCGGCGGCAGCCAGGAACACTCCACTGCCTCCCACGGCCCGAACAGGTTGTTCCGCCGTGCCAGGCACTTCCACTGGGCGATCTTCTCGCCACCGTGCATTTCGTAGACGAGGGACGGCTCGTCCAGAGTCGTGACCACCAGTCGGTCCACCATGTTTGCCTCCAGTACGGCAGGACGGGGTCCAGGGCCTTCAGGCCACCGGGCTGCGGACGGGTAGTTGTTCCGTCACGGCGGCGGGCAGCACCGCGAAGGCGAGCAGTTCGAGCGAGTCCGTGGCACTGCTGCGCAGTGACCCGCCGGAACCCCCGGACCAGAGGACGAGATCGCCCGGTTGCAGGGGGACGGAATGATCTGCTTCGTCGAAGAATCGGCCTGCTCCGCTGAGGACGAACCAGACCTCTTCCACTCCCTCCCGGCCGCGCCCGTCACGGGTGGCGCCCGGCGGCAGCCGGAGGTAGTCGAAGGCCTCGCACTCGCTGTGCAACATTCCGCGTCGCGCGAGGCAGCGCCAGGCCCGGTCGTCGGCGATGCGGTTCAGACCGTGGGCGTTGGTGACGATCACGCCGACTCTCCGCCCGCCTGCGGGGTGGCGAGGCTGGCGATGAACAGCTCAAGACCGTCACCGCCGGCTTCGACCGTGACACTGCTGCCCAGCGGCAACGTCAGCGCCACACCGTGCCGAAGGGGGACGGTGGCCGAACCGGTCACCGCGGTTCCGCTGCCCTGCACGACGAACAGGGTGTGCTCCTGCGCGTCGGCGACCAGCGTCTCGCGCTGGCCCGGCTGGAGCCTGGGCAGGCGGATGCGCCCCAGCGGACCGCTGAGAAAGACGCGTGCGTCGATCTCCCGCACCTCACGAAGGTTGATCACCACGGCGTTGCTCATCACTTACCCCCACGCTCGGACTGCTTCTGATGACCCGAAAGCACCGCTGCCATCGGCGGACCCAGCACCTCGATGACCAGCCACGTCAGCTCGCCCTCGCCCACGTTGCGCAGGCCGTGCCGGGTGCCGAGGGTGGTCAGGACGAGGTCACCGCCTTCGACGGGATGCTCCTGGCCGTCGATGAGCATCACTCCGGTGCCGGAAACGATGAAGTACAGCTCTTCGGTGCGACTGTGCAGGTGTTCGCCGCTGATCCCGCCCGGGGGCAGCCCCGCCCACTCGACGGCCTCCCACGACCCGAACAGGTCGTTACGCCGTGCGAAGCACTTCCACCGGGATTCCCCTTCCGTGCCGTGCACGCCGTAGACGACGGACGGCTCGTCGAGATCCGCGATCACTGCTCTTTCGGCCAAGGTCGTCCCCTCACATGTGGATGGTGCCGAAGGTCTGCGCCACTCATCGGGTGCGCAGGCTGTCGAAGTGCGCGAGCCAGCCGCTCAGCGTGGGAGCGGCCGCCAGTTCCTCGAAGACGACGGGCAGCCGCGCCCGGCGCCAGCGGCCGACCAGACGCATGACGTCGATGGAGCTCAGCCCCAGCAGGATGAGATTGGCGTCACCGGGGATGTCCGCGGGCCGGGCGTCGATCAAGGGCGCGATGATCTCGCGCAGCTCCCGCTCGTCGGGCGGTTCCGTGGTCGTCTGGGAATCTGCGTCCATGTCAGCCTTTCTGGTTCGCCACCGGTGTGCGGGGCTGAGCGGCCAAGAGTGCCAGTGCCTTCTTGTCGACCTTGCCGAGCGGGGTGACGGGCAGCGCGTCGATGACCTCGACCCGGTCGGGAAGCTTGTAGTCGGCGAGTCCGCGCTGGTGCAGGGCCTGCTTGAGGTCGTGCAGCGTGGGGGGCGCACCGGCCGTGACGAGGTACGCGCAGGTCCGCTCGCCGAGGAAGTCGTCCGGGACGCCGACGACAGCGGCGCGCAGGATCCCCGGGTGGCTGAGGAGATGCCCCTCCACCTCCGCGGCGGAGATCTTGTCGCCACCCCGGATCACGACGTCCTTGATCCGGCCCTCGATGACCAGGTTGCCGTCCTCGGTCAGGCGTGCCAGGTCACCGCTGCGGTAGAACCCGTCCTCGGTGAACGCGACTGCGTTGTGTTCGGGTGCGCGGTAGTAGCCGCGCAAGGTGTACGGGCCGCGCGTGAGGAGTTCGCCCACGTCTCCGGGGGAGAGGTCCCGGCCGTCCTCGCCGACGATCCTGATCTCGTCCGCGTCGGACAGCGGCCTGCCCTGGGTTCCGATGACCACGTCCGGCCGGTCATCGGACCTGGTCAGGGTGATCAGGCCTTCCGCCATGCCGAAGACCTGCTGGAGTTCGCACCCGAAGGCGGGCGCGATCCGTTCCGCGAGCGACCGCTGGAGCTTGGCACCGCCGATCTGCATGACACGCAGGCTCGTCAGGTCCGCGTCGGTCCACTCCGCCGCCTCCAGCCACAGCTGAGCGACGCTGGGGACCACGGAGGTCACGGTGACCCGCTCCCTCGCGATGGCCGCGAAACAGTCGTCGGCGGTGGCATCGTCGGCGAGCACGACCGTGCCACCCGAGGCCAGCGTGCCGATCACCCCGGGGCAGCCCCAGGCGAAGTTGAACTCCAGGGGCAGCACGGCCAGATACACGTCCGAGGGGGACA
Source organism: Streptomyces odontomachi (assembly GCF_024435355.1). Lineage (GTDB taxonomy): Bacteria > Actinomycetota > Actinomycetes > Streptomycetales > Streptomycetaceae > Streptomyces > Streptomyces odontomachi. The sequence goes on along the minus strand of NZ_JAMJWG010000002.1, from coordinate 579,391 downwards.
TGCCGAGGACGGCGGCAGTGGCGCGGACCTGGTAGGCGTAGTCGTCGTGCGTGCGCGGGATGACCTTCGGCAGCGCGGTCGTCCCACCGGAGAGCAGGAAGAACGCCACATCCGACGCATCCTGTTCCGGCAGGCCGCCGGGTTCGTCCTGCACGGTGGACAGCGCGACGAGGTCGTCGTCCCTGCCGCCGCTGAGGGTGAAGAGCAGCCGCAGGTCAGGGGTGCTCGCGCGGATCTCCCTGGCGAGCTCCCGGTGGTCGAACCCGCGGTACACCCCGGGCAGCACGTAGGCGACCGCACCGGTGCTCCGGCACAGGTGCCCGATCTCCTGGGACCGATGTGCGGTCAGGGCGAAGACCGGTTTGGCGCCGAGCCGGAACAGCGCGAAGCAGACGGCGACGAACTCGGGCACGTTGGGGAGCTGAACCACGATCCGGTCGCCGGCGCGTATGCCGTGCCGGGCAAAGCCGGCGGCCATCCGGTCGGCCCAGCGGTCGAGTTCGGCGTAGGAGATCCGGCGCTCGCCGTGCACCAGAGCCGGAGCCGGGCCGTACTGCGCCGCCGCCCTGCGGAGCAGGGTGCCGAGATCCTGCCCGCGCCATAAGCCCCGTGCCCGATAGTGCTCGGCTGCCTCGGTGGGCCAGGGCGTACATCCAGCCAGCACATCAGCTCCCTGACTCTGACCCGTAGGCGGTGAGGATCTCGACGACCGCGCAGCCCATGGATGCCCCGGCACCCGCGGTGACCAGGAGCACGCGGTCACCGGGAACGACCTGCCCGGTCGTCCACAGGTGCTCCAGGCCGAGGAACACCTCGGTCACCCCGGCGTGCCCGATCCGCCTGATGTACTCCCAGACGCCCCGGTCGCCGTCGATGTCGAGCGGGAACAGGAACATGGTCTCGAGCCCGTCCCACCCGAATCCGGGGTGCGCCACCCTGGCGATCTCGTCGATGGTGAGGCCGGCTTCCTTCAGCGTCAGCTCGGTGACGGCGGAGATCTTGTCGCCGAAGTACCCGATGGGCGGGGTGACGCCCTTCGCCCACTGCTGGCGCATGTGCTCTCTGCGCTTCTCGAAGTCCAGCGGCCGGCCGACGGTGATCCCGGGCGGGAACAGGGGGTCGCCGCCGCGGTCAAGGGCTTCCATCCGGGAGTCGGACACCGATCCGATGGCCAGCAGCCGGGCGAATCCACCGGTCCTCGACACGGTCACGGCGGACCCGGAGTCGGCGAGCACGAACGCCGAGGAGGACCGCCAGCGATCCACGAGGGGGGTGGAGAAGTTGTCCGCTGCGGTCACCAGCGCGGCCGGGTGACCGGGATTGGCCAGCAGCCGGTTCGCGGCCGTCTCGATCGCGGCCAGCATGCCCAGGCACCCCTGCCTGATCTCCACTGCCGGTATCGGCCGGTCCAGGGTGTTGCGAAGGATGTAGTGCGCCGGAGACCAGCCCTCCGGACCCTGGTGGTGGGCGTGGCTGTGCAACAGGATGCCGAAGTCGCCCACGTCGTGGCCGGAGCGCCGGATCGCGGTCCTGGCGGCCTCGATCGCCATGTCCGGTGCGGGCGTCGACTCGCTGACCGCGACCGAGATGATGCCCGATGCCTCGCGGGCGGCCTCGTCGTACCAGCCCCGCGCCACCGCCTGTTCGGTCTGCACCCGTTCCGGAACGACACTGCCGATCCCGGACAGGTAGAGATTCTCCGTTCTCACGCGTGCACTTCCTCCTTGGTTTCGCCGGCGACGAGGAAGCGCGCGATACTGTCGAGCTTCTCGCAGGTTTCCTCGAATTCCCGGGCGGGCTGCGACTGCCCGACGATTCCCGCGCCGGCACGCAGCCAGGTCCTTCCGTGTTGGCGGTAGACGGTACGGAGCACGAGTGCGGCGTCCAGGGCGCCGGATGCGTCCACGGTCAGTACCGCGCCGCCGTAAAGACCACGGCGCTCGGTCTCGTGCCGGCGGATTGCCTCGTAGGCGGCTTCTTTGGGTACCCCAGAAGCGGTTACCGCGGGAAAGACGGCGGCGAAGGCGTCCCAGGCGTCAAGTCCTTCGGCCAGTTGTCCCGTCACCCGAGAAGCGAGATGTTGGACACTGCCCCGTTCCTCGACCGTCATCAGATTACGGACCCCTACCGAATCCGGTTCGCAGACGGTCAGCAGCTCGTCGTTTCCGACTTTCACCGAAATCGCGTGCTCGTAGATCTCCTTCTCGGAAGATAGCAGCTCCACGCGGCGACGGCTATTTTCCGCGGTGTCGGACGTGAGTGCTCTGGTACCGGCGAGCGGTTGGCTGACGACCTTACCTTCCGCGGTCACACCGACGACGATTTCGGGACTGAATCCGGCCGCCTCCAGACCGTCCATGTGCAAAAGGAAGGATCGGGCAGGGGTGTTCTGGCGCCGACCGAGCACATACGTGGCGACCAGGTCGATATCGCGATCCACGTCGACGAGACGCGACAGGATCACCTTTTGCAGCTGAGCGTCCGTGATCTCGCGAACTGCACTCGCGACCGCACCGCAGTATTCGTCACGGCCGGTGCGTCTGACGTCGATTGGTATCGCGTACCGCGCTCTACTGTCAATTGGCCCGGTGAGCAGTTCGACGAGCACGGCGAGGGTGTCCGGATCGGTGGAACGTACCAGTGCCTGGCCGGAAGCGAGGCGTACTTCGCTCTTCGGCACCACGAGATGGAGGAGGCACTGATCGGCCAGGTGTTCCTGGTTGCCGTCCTTTGCGTAGGACAGCTCGAACATGGCAGTGCCATAGGCCCGCCAATCCCGCACCGGCAGGGTCGAGAACAGTTCGGCGACCTGCCTCAAAGGCCGCTCGCTCCAGGGCAGTCGCGCTTCTCGGACGCCGCTGAGTCGGGCTCCTTCGCGGTCGAGGCGAACGTCGGCGAGCACACCGCCCGCATAGGACCACTGTCCGTCGTCCTCGTAGATGACGAACTCGCCGTGCGGGCCGGCTTCGGCCAATCTGGCCGCCACGACGAGCGGGTCCTGCGGTACTTCGATCCTTGTTTCGACGTAATGCGGCACATCCGTCTTGCCCATACCGGCGACCTCGTTTCCGTTGACACGACGACAGGAAGGAGGAGAAGGGGATTGTCGAATGCGGACCGCGGCACTGGCGCTCGACGAAGCGGCACGGGACTTCGGTGTGTCCCGCCGGCGAGACAGGGTGCACGTTCTCGCACGTGCGAGCCTGTTTCACCACGGTCCGGGGTGGCTATGCGCGCCAGGCGGAAGCCACCGTGATGGCTTGCCTGGGGTTGAGCCGCGGGTCGCAGAAACTGGCGTACCTGGCGCCCACATGCTTGATCATCGACTCGTTTGCGACGCACTCGACGACGTCGTCCGGAGTCGCCTCCAAATGTAGCCCGCCGGCCACTCCCCGCCCGGCGGATACCGCGTGCTGAAAATCCACGACCTCTCGGACGACGGTTTCCAGAAATCGTGTCTTGAGCCCGTTCGGGCCGCTGACCGTGTTGCCGTGCATGGGGTCCGTGAGCCAGACGACCGGATGGCCGGCCGCGTGGACCGCGGCCACGAGCGGCGGCAACCTCTCGGCCACGGCGTCAGCGCCCATCCGGGCGATGAGCGTGAGCCGGCCGGCCGTACGGCAGGGGTCGAGCCGCTCGCACAGCGCGACCAGTTCGTCCGGCGGCATGTCCGGGCCCACCTTGCAGGCGACCGGATTGTCGACCGTGGCCAGCAGGGACACATGGGCGCCGTCCACCTGGTTGGTGCGGTTGCCGACCCAGGGCCAGTGCGTCGAGGTGAGCAGCTGCCGCCCCCCGTCGTCCCGGCGCAGCATCGGTATCTCGTAGTCGAGCAGCAGGGCCTCGTGGCTGGTCCAGACGGAGGCCTCCCCCAGGGGGTGCCGTTCCCTGCTGCGCCGGCTCAGGTAGCGCATCACTTCGCTCGCCGCGTCGTAGCCGCGCAGCAGCCGGTCGGGGTCCGGCCGGCGGAGCAGGGGATCGGGTTCCGGACTGTTGACCATATGGCCGCGGTAGACCGGGAGTTCGACACCGTTCACCAGCTCCGTCGGTCTGGACCGCGGTTTGCCGAACTGACCCGCGATCCGCCCCACCCGGAGTACGGGCTTGCCCGTGAACATCTTTACCACCCCGGCCAGCATGTCCAGCAGGGCGATTTTCCGGGCCACATAACGGGGCGTGCATTCGGCGGGGTCCTCGGCGCAGTCGCCGGACTGCACGACACAGAGCTTGCCCGCCGCCGCGCAGGCCAGCAGGGAACGCAACGTGTAGACGTTTTCAGCGCGCACAAGCGGGGGTCTGCTTGCCAGCGTCTCTCTCACCTGGCGCACGTGCTGAGAATCCGGCCAGGCCGGCTGCTGTAATGCCGATTCGGCCGACAGTACTGACAGGTCATTCTGCACCAGAGCCTCCGACCAGGGAACCCGGACCACCGGCACCTTCGTATTCGACGGGCGGTTCCGAGGTTCTAACATCTCATACTGCCGGTGTCGGTACGCGCTGCGAGATTCGATGATGTCTCGCCGGCGGGACAATATCGAGTATGCGAATGGGCGCCATGGGTTGAGGAGTCGACCCGATCCGTAATAAGGTCACCGGAAGCTGCGGGGTCGAACGGTTGCCCATCCATCAGACAGCCACCTTCTTCGGTATTCGACCGGAACACATCTTGCTGTTGGCCTTATGGGGCCTCTGATAGGAGCAAAGCATGGACCGATCTACGCAAGTTCTGGTGATCGGTGGCGGCCCTGGGGGCTCCACTGTCGCAGGTCTGCTGGCCCGCGAAGGACTTGACGTGACGCTCATGGAGAAGCAGCACTTTCCGCGCTACCACATCGGCGAGTCGCTGCTCCCGTCCTGTCTGCCGATCTTAGAGCTGCTCGGTGTTCGGGAAAAGATAGACGCCTGCGGCTTCCAGCAGAAATGGGGAGCCTATTTCGACTGGGGTGGCGAGAACTGGGACGTCACGTTCGGCGCTTCGGAGGACCGGCTCTACTCGTACCAGGTCGACCGTGCGGTTTTCGACAAGCTGCTCCTGGACCACGTCAAGGAACTGGGCGTGAAGGTCCTGGAAGGTGCCGAAGTCAAGCGGCTCGGATTCGACGGCGAACGGCCACGGAGCGCGGTCTGGTCACAGGAAGGGCCGGACGGAGAAGCCGATGAGTACGAGATCGGTTTCGACTACGTGGTGGACGCGTCCGGCCGGGCAGGCTTGCTGAACTCGCGCCATCTCCATGGCCGGCGCTACCACGAGGTGTTCCAGAACATCGCGATCTGGGGGTATTGGGAGGGCGCGAAAACGCTGACCGCGGGACCGGACGGCGCGATCGCGATCGGTTCCGTCGACGACGGCTGGTTGTGGGGGATTCCGCTGGCGGACGGCCGGCTCAGCGTCGGTCTCGTCACGCACAAGGAAGTCTTCAACGCGAAGCGGCAGGAGGGAATCACGTCGGAGGAGGTCTACCACGACGCGATCCGCGAAAGCTCCATGATCGGAGATCTGCTGGCCCCCGCCGAGCTGGTGACGCCGCTGCGCATGGAGAAGGACTACTCGTACGCGTCGGAGCGCTTTGCCGGACCGGGCTACTTCCTCGTCGGCGACGCCGCATGCTTCCTGGACCCGCTGCTCTCGACCGGCGTGCACCTCGCCATGTACAGCGCGATGCTCACCGCGGCCAGCCTGGCCAGCGTCTTCCGGGGAGAGTTCGGCGAGGAGGAGGCCCAGGGCCTCTACGAACGGTCCTACCGGCAGGCCTATCTCCGCCTGCTGGTCGTCGTGTCGAACCTGTACCAGCAGAACCGCGGGCAGGACTCCTACTTCTGGGAGGCGCAGCGCCTCACGCTCCGCGATTGCAGCGCCGAGGAGCTGAAGCAGTCGTTCGTGGACATCGTGTCCGGCATCGAGGACCTGCGGGACGCCCAGGCGACACTCGACCTCGCCGTACGGACCACGAGCAAGGCGATGACGGAGTGGGAGGGCTGGAACTGGAAGTCGTCGACGGGGGAGGAGTGGCAGAAGGGCGATCCCGACTCGCTGACGAATGAGGAGCGGGAGATGGAGGACGCCCGGGCCCAGTTCTTCAACACGGCGCTCCAGCGCTCGTTGGGGCCCGTCCCGGAGCAGGCTCGCGGGCTGTACGTGGTGACGGAACCACGGCTGGGCCTGGCGCACTACAAGTGATCACTGCCACCGGCTCGGGGTTCGGCTCGGCCGAACCCCGAGCCGGTGGCGCCACGCCGGGTTCAGACGGTCTTCATCATCCCGCCGTCGATCACGAGATCCGCACCGCTCATGTTGGCCACCCGCCCGGACGCGAGGAACACGACGAGTGCCGCGATCTCCTCCGGGTCGGCGAACTCGCCGGTCGACAGGCCCACGGTCGCCGGCAGCTGGTCCTTGAAGTCCTCCAGCGCGACGCCTGCCCGCCGGGCGAGCATGTCCCCGGGCCCGCCGGGGGACTTCCACAGGTCGGTCCATACCGGGCCGGGTGAGATCGTGTTCACCCGCAGACCACGGCCACCGAACTCCTCGGCGAGAGCCTTGCCGAGGTTCGACACGGCGGCCTTGACCGCGGACTGCGCGATCAGGCGCGGCTGCGGCAGCTTCGCGTTGACCGAACTGATGTTGATCACTGCGCCCCGGCGCTCGAGGAGACTCGGGAGGGCGGCCCGCGTGGCGCGGACATTGGACATGAACGTCACATTGAACGTGTGCTGCCAGGCCTCGTCGTCGAGTTGCAGGAAGCCGCCGGGAGGTGTGGAGGTGCCGGCTACGTTGTTGACGAGCAGGTCGATCCCGCCGTGCCGGTCGAGCGCGTGCTGCACCACGCGGGCAGGCTCGTCCGGGTTGCCCAGATCGGCCTCGATCGCATCCGGCGTCAATTCCTTCAGCGCATCGGTGACGGTGCGGCTGCCCGCGACGACGGCGTATCCGTCCTCGACAAGTGCGCGCACTATCGCTAACCCGATTCCCCTCCCTGCTCCGGTCACCACGGCAACGCGTGTTGTCTCTGTCGTCATCGGTTGAGTCCTCCACCGCTTCTGCGGGCTGTCGTCGTGCTGGATCGAGGTGCAGGAGAAGAAAACCCGCGCTGCTGGGGAACGCCGTTCCGTGGCGCGGTACACCTCATGACGGGTCGTTTCGGTACGGCTGCTCTGGCAACCTATCGCGCGAGTCGGGTGGACGGCCGTATAGCCCCGGCCAATCGAGATGTGCCGACCGTATCCGGACAGGACACCGGAATGACGGGCGCCGGTTTCTTGTCCCGCCAGCGGGACGACATTGTGGCCGCCGGGAGGACGATCTGAACCGCGCCGCTGGTTACTCGGTTACTCGTGTTGCGGGGACTCCGCACTCAGGGCGTCTTCGGCGGCACGGTCCAGGATGCCCACGATCCAGTTCGCAAACGGATCGTTCGACCTCCGCGCTGCCGCACGCCAGCGTTCGACTCTTTCCTGCGCCACCGGCAGGCGTGGTATCAACGACGTCGGTTTCGCGGACGGCTGCTCGTCACTGCGGCTCTGGCGCAGTTGACGGCGTAACTCATTGCGTGACCAGGCCGCTTTTTCGGCGCGATCCAGCCACCGGTCCTGTTCAGCGGTGGCCAGCGCGGCGACCTCGGCGTGGTGCTGGAAACTCAGCATCTCCCGGCGCCGACTCAGTTCGAAGCGCCGGGCGACCCAGGCGTAGTTGCGTAACGTCTGATAGTCAAGACCGGCCACCTTGATGGCTCGTACATAGCGGTCGGCGTAGTTCTCCTGACCGCATATCAGCCAGTCCCCCAGACACCAGGCCGATGAATCGAGAATGCGCGACAGCTGTACCCCGGCTCGCTCCCAGCTGTCGTAGGTCAGGCTCGATGAGAAACGTAATCCCACTCGGGACACCAATACCTGGCTATCCCTACTCTGCGCTTTCCTCGGCGTTGCTTCCGGTGGTTTCGGTACCTGTCGTTCGGCGCGTGGCACATTTCCCCCTCGTGTGAATCCTGTCCGGCTGACACCACATATCTGGACCACGTCTGAAAGGATGACTCGTTGAGAGCGCCAAATATGAGCAGTAGTAGGTGCCTTCGATGAAGGCCTGGTCTCGGTTGACAGGGGAGGCAGTGGAAGGCCTGGTTGCCACGCGGATGGTGGTGGTGCCGTCGAGGGCGGCGATGCCGTGATGTCTACATCTCGCCGGTGCCCTCATGTCGCGTCCCTCTCCGCCTCCGGGCGTTGTCGCAGGAACGGTCCGGCCGAGCCGACCCGCTGATTAACTTCCGACGCTTCAGTCCCAGTATAGCTAAGCGTTATCCGGACATGGTTGACCCAGCGCGCAACTTCCGGCCGATGGGGCATGTTTCGGTCAACGAGAAGAGGAGTGGTGTCGTTACGGAGTGTGTAAATGGCCTGCACAGGCTGGTGTGGTGGTGATGGCGGCGATGGCGGATGTGCTGCGCCTCGATGGCATTTTTCCTGCGGTGTCGGATCGGCGGGCCGGAAGGCCGCTTTGGTCATTCGACTGAACCGCTCTGCTTACCGTCGGCCTGCCGGTGGCGGCCTGGCCAGGATGATCGGCTGCTGCTCGCCGACGCCACCTGTTAGGCTCCCGTCCAAAGTGACAAGTACAGCCAGGAAAGCAGGGGGTACACCGGCCTGGGAACGTCCGCAGGGCGGTACGGTCCTGACTTGTGCGGGTTCCCGGATTACGCTGCCAGGCGTCATCGGCCCAGGTCATTCCGTACTGGGGGGTTCACAGCTCATGTACCAGGGAGTCGCGGCGGCGGAATTGATCCGCCGCGGCCGGGGATTGTCGGGGAATCCCATCTGGTAGCGGCGTGCGTCAACACTGTTCCTTCCGCTCCGGCCCGCACCACGAATGGGTGCCGAGGTCCCTGCGGTTGCGATCGATAGTAGTAAATTGGGGGAGCGCAATGCGTGAAAAGAAGGTCACACCGACCGAGAAGAAGAGTGACAGGCGATCGTTCCTCAGCGCGACCGCCGGCTTGGCTGCCGGCGCCACAGCGCTGCCGCTGTTAGGTGCCGGGGTGGCCGATGCGAGCAGTACCGGCGTCGCGGAGTCGAAATCGGCCGGCAATTTCGGGCCGTTCACCATACCGTCGGACGATCCCCGTTACGGTGAGCTGATCACGGGAGACAACCAGCGCTGGGTGGGGTCTCCCGACTACATACAGATGGTCGGTTCCACCCAGCAGGTCATCGACGCCGTGCAGGTCGCCGTCAGCGCCGGCCGGCGCGTCGCGGTACGCAGTGGCGGGCACTGCTACGAGGATTTCGTCGCACATCCCGACGTCCGCGTCGTGATCGACATGTCAGGCATGAACACCGTCTCCTATGACCCGGACATGCAGGCGTTCGCCATAGAACCGGGTGCGCGACTGCTGGATCTGTACGAGACCCTGTACAAGGGGTGGGGCGTGACCATTCCGGGCGGCCGATGCCACTCGGTGGGTGCGGGTGGGCATATCTGCGGCGGCGGCGACGGCCTGCTGTCGCGCCGGCACGGGCTCACCGTCGATCACCTTCATGCCGTCGAAGTCGTCGTGGTGGACGACTCCGGAAACGTGCGCAGCGTCGTGGCCACCCGTGAGCCCGACGATCCCAACCGTGACCTGTGGTGGGCGCACAGCGGCGGCGGTGGCGGGAACTTCGGCGTCATCACCCGCTATTGGATGCGCTCTCCCGACGTGAGTGGCAGCGACCCCGGCAGGGCACTGCCCAGGCCACCGGCCACGGTCCTGTTGAACGGGTTGGCGTTCTCGTGGGCGGATCTCACTCAGGACAAGTTCACCAGACTGGTGAAGAACTACGGCGGATGGCACGAGCGGAACAGCGCGCCGGATTCCTCCGGCGTGGCTCTGGTCAGCTCGCTCGCGCTCAACCACAAGTCCAGCGGTAGCGTCTCCATGTTCATCCAGGTCGAGGGGGACGCACCGAACGCGGAGGAACTGCTGACCGACTTCGTCAACGAGATCCGCGACGGAGTGGCGACGGAGGTCCAGCCGATAACCGGAAACTCCGGTGAGTACGGCCCCATGCCGCAACTGGTCAACGCGCAGCACATGCCCTGGTTCCACGCGGTCCGCTACCTGGCGACCAACGCGCCGGTACTGACGAATCCGACACTGCGTGCCGACCATAAGTCGGCCTACCACCGCACGAGTTACACCGACGCGGACCTGGCCATCATCTACAAGTATCTCACCAGCACCGAGATCGATAATCCGAACGCGGGTCTGTTGCTGCTTCCGTTCGGCGGAAACGTGAATGCGGTGGATCCCGCCGACACCGCCTTCCCGCACCGGAGCTCGGTACTCCAGGCGCTTTATCAGAGTTTCTGGTCGGACCCGGCGGACGACGCCGAGAACCTGGCCTGGGTTCGGGATTTCTACGCGGAGGTGTACGCCGCCACCGGCGGCGTGCCGATTCCCGACGACCACACCGACGGCTGCTACGTCAACTATCCGGACACTGATCTCTCCGATCCGGCTTTCAACTCCTCCGGAGTCGCCTGGCACGACTTGTACTACAAGGGGAACTACGCCCGCCTGCAACAGGTCAAAGCCAAGTGGGACCCGAGGAACGTATTCCAGCACTCGCAATCGATTGAACTCCCGTCATAGCAGTGCGCTCATGGGGTCCCTGGCGGTGCGCAGCATCGCAGCGATCACGCCAGGGACCTCCTCGCGCGCGCACGGGTACACGCCGGGGCGACGTCGCCGTCGCGGGCACTGGTTCGTCGGATTCCCGATGGTGGAGCCGGGAACGGCGCGGCTAGGTCCTGTCGTCAAACTCCCGTCGTCGCCCGAAGGGCGGCCTGGCGGCGTCAGGTGCGTGCTCTGGGGGTCCCCCCTGCTCGAAGAGCTTGGGGGAGTGCCGGGCGCGAGTCCGCGTACGCATGGGGGCACCTCCCACGCCGTTCAGGCAGTGGGGGAGTACGTGGGCTTGTGCCCGGTGCGGCGAGAGTGCGTGCATGGCGTCGCCGGGCAGACGGGAGTTTGACGACAGGGCCTAGCATCCGACGATGACGACGCCAGCAGACGAGCTGTTCCACGATGCGGTGAGCCGAGGCGACGCCGGCTGGCTCTCCGCCCACATCGACGCTCGGACCTGCCCGCCGGCCGTCTTCGCACCACTCGTCCGGCATGACGACCCCCGCCTGCGGTATCTGGGCCTGACCCTGCTCACCGAGCGCCTCGCATCGGGCCGGGCCATCGACGCACGCGACACGGCCCGGCTCGCGGAGCTGCTCCCGGCGGCCGTCACGGGACCACCGGAGACGATGCTCGTCCTGGCGGGGCTCTACCAGCGGCTGGGGCCCCACCTGCACGAACGGCCCTGGCCGGCGTGGCGTGCGGCTGACCTGCCGGTACCTGTGCAGCTCTGCTGGCTGAGTGCCGAGCTGCTCAACGAGCCGCGCGTGCTCCGGGAGGAACCTCCGGGTGAACTGCTGTACCAGGCCGTGCGGGACACGAGCATCACCTGCGCGCACCGGCCCCGGCAACTCATCGACGGGCTGGTGGACAGCCATGACCCGGTGTTGCAGGAGGCGGCGCTTCGGCTGGCCCGGCAGGGCCTGCACACCGGTGTGCTGACACCCGCATGGGTCCGTACCCGCGTGATCGGCCTGCTCGGGGCCGACGGCGCCGACGTCGTCACCGCGGCGCTGACCGAACTCGGCGAGCCGTGGGCCGTGCTGGATCCGTTGCCGGCCGGACGCCTGTCCCGCTTCCTCACCTCCGGCGCGGTGACGGCACGGCCCGCCGTGGCCCGTGCGGCACTCGCCGCGGCGGCCCGGCACGGACACCGGGACGTGCTGCGGCAGGTCATCGATGATCCCGGCCTGCCGCCCCGCCTTCGCCAGCGTGCCGTGGAACGGCTCGGTGACCTCGCGGACCGCGATGACATCGGCGAGCTGACAGCCGTCGCCGCACGGGATCCGCTGCTTTTCGGCAGGCCGCTGGTGACCTGCCTGCGTGGACTGCACCGGCGTGGGCACTTCCCGAACGACCCGGACGCCCCGGCCCTCGTCGGTCTGGCACTCGCCGACCACTCGATTCCGCCCCACGAGATCGCGGTGCTCCTCTACACCTGCCGGCAGGCGACGCTCCGGGCACTGGTGGACACGGCACCCGACGATCCCGGCTGGCCCCGGCGGCTCGCCCTGCTGGTCGCCCTGGCCGGGCAGGGCACGGGAGACCTCCCGATCGCGAACGAGATCGCGCGCAGACTTCCCCGCGCAGCTCAGCCCGGACCGTTCCTCGCCGCCCTCCGCACCCTGCGCCACGAGGCCGCCGAGGAAGCCGTGCTCGCTCTCCTGCCGTCGGCCCCCGACGCGGCCCTGGACGCGCTGGAAGCCATCGGCGGGGGCCGGACGGCCGAGGTGCTGCGGGACGGGCTCGGCCTGACCGCGGTGCGGAACACCGCGGTGCGGAACACCGCGGTGCGGAACCCCGCGGTGCGGAACCCCGCGGTGCGGAACCCCGCGGTCATCGCGCCCCATCTCCGTGCCGTACGCCATCGGGCCCTCGAGCTGCTGTGGCATCTGACCCATGATCCGGCGCAGCGCCGGGCCCTCCTCGTGCGGCTCGACCCCTGCGACCTGCCCGCCCGTATCGCGGCCGACCTCGGTGGCCCCGACGAGCAGGAACTGGCCCTCCTGAGTTCCCATCTCGATCCGGACCGGCCGGTGGCGGCACTGGTCAGACTGGCGGCCCACGGCGGCCCCGGCACGTTGCCCGTCCTCGCGGACCTGCTCCTGCGGATCGTGGCCGACCTGGCCGCCTCCTGGCAGCCGGGCGCCGCCACCTCGCGCCCCGGCAGTCCCGGCCGTCCCGGCAGTCCCGGCAGCGCACCGACGAACGGCGAGCCGGTGGTGCCCCAGGAAGTCCTGGACGCCGTGCACGCGCTGGGGTGCCGGCTCCACGAGCGGCGCAGGATCCGGCCGTCCTGCCTGCTCGACGCGGCGAACGCGCCGGAGGCCGGCCACGCCCTCGTGGCGACCATGGCGCTGGACCTTCTGGACCGGCCGGGGCTGTCGGACGGTGAGCAGGCGATCCTGCTGGAGTTGCTGACCCGCGTCCGCCACGCGGAGGTCCGTCCGCGCGTGCACCGCCTGCTCCGGCACCGCAACCGGCACGTGCGCAAGCACGTGATCGCACTGCTCGCCCGCGACGCGACGGGGGACGATGCGCAGGCCCTTTCGGCAACGTTGATCCCGCTGACCGCGGCCCAGGACATCCAGACCGTACGGCAGGCCCTGCTCGCCCTCGGCCATGCGCGGGCCCGGTGGGCCTGCGCCGCGATCGCCGCATGCCTCGGCCATCCGAACATGAACATCAAGAAGACGGCCGCCCAGGTCCTGGTGCAGGTGGGCACCCCCGCAGCGGTGCCCACACTGCTCTTCCGGCTGGGCCGGCACGACAACCCGGGGCTGCGCGGCACGCTCGTCGAAGCGCTGCGTGCGATCCTCGGCGACGCCTACGCGGCGACACTCCTCGCCGCCGCCGAACACGGCGAAGCCGGTCGTACCCGCGAACTGCTGCTGGAGGGCCTCGACCGCACGCTCCCGGCGCGCACCGTCCTCGTACTGCACGACCAGGCATCGCCCCTCGCGCCGGCCCTGCTCTCCCTGGTGGCCGCCGGCCGGGTCCGGCTCGCCGCCGGGACGATCGAGGACGTGGCGGCGGCACTGGCCGAGCACCACATCACCCCGTCCGCCGACGGACGGCCGCACGCGGACGGCACGCCGCACGGGGACGACCCGGCGGACGGTGACGTCAGATCCCTCGTGGCCGGGGGCTGGAACCCTTCCGTTGCGGTCCGCCTTGCCGAGCGGCGCGAACCACCGTCCCCCGCCCGGCTGAAGGACCTGCGGCCGCTGCTGGCGGACTGGCTCCGTCTCGCCGCCGCCAGGCCCGCCGTCCGCGGCCGGGTACTGGGGCTCACGCTGCGGCTGTGCCCCGCACCGTGGACGACCGAGGAACTGACGACCTTCACCCGGTTCACCCGGGTCCTTCTCGACGAACTCGGCACACCTGCGGACGACGGCCGGCCCGGCCTCGCCCCCGTACTCGTCGCCGTCCTCGAAGAAGTCGCGCCCCGGCTGCCGGCGATCGACAGACGGGCCGTCACCGACGAGGTACGCGCCCTGCCACCCGCCTGCCTGGGAAGCCGGTCACTGACGCTGTTGCGCCGCCTCGGCGCGGTGCTGGTCCGTACGGACCTCGAACGGGCGCTCGCCGCCGCCGGGCTCGGCGCCGACCCCTGGCAGGCCGAGACCGGCGTGCTGCGCGAAGCGTTCGCGGTCACGCCACCCTCCGCCCCCGCCGCCGAGTCCGAAGAGTGGCGGGCCGCGCTCGACGCCGCCGTGCGCACGCCGGGCGCCCTGGCGGAGCTCCGCAACCGGGCCGGCCACACCCCGGGTTCCCAGGAACGCCTGGCCGCGCTGATCGACGCCTATCCTGCCGCCGCCCCCTCGGTACGCGGCGCCCTGGTCGACTGGATGACGGAGCTCCAACCCCTCGACGCACCGCCCTGGACCCTCACCGAGACCGCCGGCGCACCCGCCCCGCCGCCGCGCACCGTGCACATCGACGACCTCGACCAGCCCCGGTCGACCGCGCTGCGGGAGCGCCTGCTGGCCATGCTCGACTCGTCCGCAGCGGACCGCCGGCAGACCGCTGCCCGGGCCCTGCTGGAGTGGCCCGAACCCGAGGCCGTGCTGCCCGTGCTGCGGGCGTTCCTGCACGGCCGTGTCGCCCTGCCACCCGCCGGCACCGAACTGGCCCGGGCGTTGCCCGCCATGGCTCGGGCGTTGCCCGCCATCGACGCGACGGAACTGGGCAACGGCCTCGTGCTGCACGACAGGGTGGCGCTGGCAGCCGCGCAACTCGGCCCGGGTGACGTGAAACCGCTGCTTCCCCTGCTGCTGGAATGGTGGGAACACGATCCGCCCACCGTCCGTGCCGCCGTCCGGCGAGCACTGGGGCAGGTTCCCGCCGACGACCTGGCACAGCACCTCGGCGACCGCCTCGACGCCGGCGCCTGGGGTTTCGTCGATCTGCTGAGCGGCCGTCGCCTGCTGCGCACCCCTGCCCTGACTCGGACCTGCCAACGGCTGCGCGCCGAGGGGCGTGACGATCTCGCGAACGGGCTGGTTCTCGTCGACGGTCCGCTGCGCGGCCCGGACGCCGTACGGCAGGACGCCGCAGCGCTGGCGACGCTCCGGGACCGAGTCCCGGCCGTGCCCCCGGTGACGTCACCCCGCCTGCTCCGGGAAGAGCTCCTCCACCGGGCCCGTACCGGCACTCCGGAGCAGATCCGCCGGTCACTCACCGACCTGGCCGAGCAACACCGTGGCCCCGCCGCCGACCAGGACCCCGGGCTGCGAGAGCTCCTTGCTGAGCTGCTGAGACACCCCAAGCCGAAGGTCCGGCTGCACGCCCACCGGACCGCACGGGCGATGCTGGACCGGCAGACCTATCTGCACCACACGTCGATCCTGCTCGACGACCCCCAGCCCGACGTGCAACGCATGGCGATCCGGACCCTCAGCCACGCGGCCTGGCACCCTTCGGTACCCGCCATGGTCAGGCTCCTCGAACGCGCCCCTTCCGCCGTCCGTGAAACGGCCGCTGAAGGCCTCGTCAGGATCGGTGCTCCGGCCGTTCCCTTCCTTCGGCACGCCGCCGACCACGCCCGCCCCGACAGACGGAGCCGCTACACCGACGTCCTCGAACGGATCACGACGGCCGGCGACGAGTAGCTGCGGGCGTGCCGGGCCCACTGCGCGCACGGGTTCCCCATGTTCGTGCTGGGCGACCTCTTCCCGTTCGGCTTGGCCCGGAACTACTGTGCCGTCGTCGACGGCCACGCCTCCCACGCAGGTGGAACCACCGGCGGGCGTCCGGGCGCGGGGCGACGCGCGTCGAGGTGACGCACGGCGTCGAGGACGCATGGGCCAGGCCCGGACCGACTCCTCGGGAGCTGACCGCCACATCGGGCAAACACCAGAGCGGAGAGGGCAACGATGCCACGAGAAGCTGTTGCGTCCGATGGGGACACCGACGCCCCGATCGCGCCCTCCTACGCCTCTGGGACCTCCGATCGCCCCTTGCTCGGCGACACGATCGGCGACAACCTGGACCGCACCGTCGCGGCGTATCCGGACCGGGACGCGCTGGTCGAGCTCGCCACCGGTCGCCGCTGGAGCTATCGCGAGTTCCGGGCCGACGTCGATGCCCTGGCCCTGGGCCTCATCGACGCCGGGGTCACCAAGGGCGACCGGGTCGGGATCTGGGCGCCGAACATGGCCGAATGGACGCTGCTCCAGTACGCCACGGCAAAGCTCGGCGCGATCCTCGTCAACGTCAACCCGAGCTATCGGACCCACGAATTGGAGTTCGTCCTCAAGCAGGCCGGGATCTCCTTGCTCGTCTCCGCACGGGAGTTCAAGACGTCCGACTACGCGGCCATGATCGAGGAGGTCCGGGGCGACTGCCCCGACCTGCGCTCCGTGGTGCTGATCGGCTCGCCGGAGTGGGACGGGCTGCTGGAGACCGGCCGCGCTGCCGACGCCGCCGTGCTGGCCGAGCGGCAGGCGGTGCTCTCCCCGGACGACCCGATCAACATCCAGTACACGTCGGGGACCACCGGGTTCCCGAAGGGTGCGACGCTGTCGCACCACAACATCCTCAACAACGGGTACTTCGTCGGCCTGCTCTGCGGCTACACCGCCGAGGACCGGGTGTGCATCCCGGTGCCCTTCTACCACTGCTTCGGCATGGTGATGGGCAACCTCGCCTGCACGTCGAGCGGCGCCACGATGGTCATTCCGGCGCCGGGGTTCGACGCCGAGGCCACTCTCGACGCCGTCGCGACGGAGCGGTGCACCTCGCTGTACGGCGTGCCCACGATGTTCATCGCGGAGCTCAACCACCCCGACTTCGGCTCCTACGACCTGTCGTCACTGCGCACCGGGATCATGGCGGGCTCGCCCTGCCCGGTCGACGTGATGAGGCGGGTGGTGGCGGAGATGGGCATGGCGGAGGTCACGATCTGCTACGGCATGACCGAGACCTCGCCGGTGTCCATCCAGACCCGCGCGGACGACTCGCTGGAACGGCGGGTGACCACGGTCGGCCGGGTACACCCTCATATCGAGGTCAAGATCGTCCATCCCGAGACCGGGCTGACGGTACCCCGCTGCGAGCCCGGCGAACTGTGCACCCGCGGCTACTCGGTGATGCTGGCCTACTGGGACGAACCCGAGAAGACGGCCGAGGCCATCGACCGGGCCGGTTGGATGCACACCGGCGACATCGCGGTCATGGACGCGGACGGCTACGTGAACATCACCGGCCGGATCAAGGACATGGTCATCCGCGGCGGGGAGAACATCTACCCGCGCGAGATCGAGGAGTTCCTCTACACCCACCCCGATGTCGTCGAGGCCCAGGTCGTCGGCGTCCCCGACCAGCGCTACGGCGAGGAACTCTGCGCGTGGGTCAAGCTGCGCGAGGACGCCCCCGACATGACCCCGCACGACCTGAAGGAGTTCGCCGGCGGGAAACTCGCCCACTACAAGATCCCCCGCTACGTGCTGGTGGTCGACGCGTTCCCGATGACGGTCACCGGCAAGGTCCGCAAGGTCGAGATGCGCGAGAAGTCCGTACAGCTCCTCAACCTCACCGACGCCGCATCGATCAGGAGCGCCTGACAGCCGCCGGCTGAGCCGATGCCGCCGGGTTCCCGGCGCGGCCCGGAACACGGCCGGGCGGGCAGTCATCCTGCCGGGCCGCGTCGGGCTGCTCGGGCGTCGCTTCGGGCCGACGGTCCGGAGAGGGCTCAGCGGACGAGCGTCTCGCGGACGGTGCCGCCGACCAGCGCGCACCACGTGCTGAGGTCGATCCTGCCGTCGGGGTGGAGGCTGTGCAGGCGCTGCATGTCCTGCACCGCCTTCCTGGTGGCGTGGTCGTAGGTGCCGGTGATGCCGACGGTGTCGGCGTAGCCCTTGATGGTGAGCAGGTACTGCACCGCCTCGACGGGCGGCCCGGCGGCGCCCTTGTCCAGGGTGGGGGCGAGCGCTTCCCACGTGGCGGTGTCGAAGGTGGCGTCGGGGGTGACGGCAAGGCCACGGCTGGTCTGGAAGTCGGCGACCACGGCGTTCATGTCGGTGCTGAACACACCGTCGACGGGTAGGTCGCCGTAGCCGGCGTTCACCAGCAGGTACTGGGCGACCTGCACCACCTGACTGTCGACGAACCGCCAGATGTCCGGCCATCGCCGGTCCGGCGCGGCGGCGGGCGACACGGCCAGGGACTGTAGTACCCGCCTGCGGATCTGGGGGAAGAGCCGGTAGAAGGCGATGCCGGGGCAGTCGGTTCCCAGGCGGAAGTCCCAGTGGCCGAAGATGTCCCACGCGTTCAGGTGGAACTGCCGGCACACCGCGGTGCACAGTTCCACCAGCGAGTCCAGCAGCGCCGCCGGCGGGGTTTCGGTGATGTAGGTGCCCTCGTTCTCGATCCCGATGGCGTTGCCGTTCTCCCCTGGGCAGTGGGCGGCGGTCACCTGGTGCTCGCCGGCGACGAGGGTCTCCAGGCTGCGGTGGCGACCCTCGAGGACGTAGCCGCCGCGGCTGACGGTGAAGTGCTGGCCGGTGTCCGCCCAGCCGTTGGTGTCCATGTGCAGGTCCTGGCAGTCACGTGCCAGCTGGACGGCGTGCTCGCGGGAGTAGTCCGTGACGTTGGGGAACGCCATGTGGTGCAAGATGATCTTGTTGGTGGTGTTGCCGGTGATCTGGATCGGGCTGGACGGCGGGCGCGCGCTCCAGCTGTCGCAGTCGATGATCCAGGGGAACTGCGGCGCGGGGGTGGCACCGGCGGCGGTCGGGAACGCCACCTCCGTGCCGACGACAGCGGCGACTGCCGTGCCGAGGCCGACCCGGAACAGGGTGCGGCGATCGACTTCGTGCTCGTGCATCACCATGACGACTCCGAAATGAGTGGATGGCCCAGGGGTGGTGGGCGGCCTTTCGGAGACTATGCGGCGAACATCCGATTCTCCAGGCACAGTTGACAGGATTTCCCACCACCGTGCCCGCGGTGTCATGGGCCCGGTGGTGGCAGCGTCGAGAACGCGTGTGGTGACTCCTCCCCAGGACGCCCGGGGAAGGCGATCGTTGACTCGTCAAGCTCTAATTGACGGGCGCTTCGGGGAGGTGCGCCAGGCCCGGTGGCAGGCCGATGGGTCCTCAGACGGTCGTGCCCACGTCCTGCGCGACGATGGTGTCCAACGCGTGCTCCGCCACCGCCGCGATGGTCATCGAGGGGTTGCAGGCCCCGGTGGTGCCCGGGATCAGGGCGCCGTCCAGGACGTACAGGCCCGGCTGGTCGTGCACCCGCCCGTACGGGTCGGTGACCGGGCCCATGCAGGCGCCGCCGAGCGGGTGGACCGTGATGTTCTCGGCGAGGTTGAACTCCGCGATGGTGCCCAGACCCCCGGCCATCGCCTGCACGCGCTGCGCCGCCAGCAGCCCGACGGCGCGGTCACCGGCCACCGGGAAGTGCATGTTCACCGTGTCGGTCAGGCCGCTGTACGTCCATCTGCCCCGGTCGGGGCTCACGGCCATGGCCAGGACGAGCGTGGAGCGGGTGTCGACGCCGTACAGCGGCGGGAGGGAGAACTGGCAGGTCGTACTGGCCGTGCGCGGGTCGTCCCAGGTCTTGGCGATGTAGGCGATGGGACTGCCCTGCCGGGGGCCGAAGTCCTCCAGGAGGTCCGACCACAGGTAGATACGGTCGCCGTTGGTGCCGAAGCCCTGGCCGACCTCGCCGGGCAGGCCGGGGATGTCGCCGAGCGCGGCGGCGCGCACCAGCAGCCGCGTCGTGTTCATGCTGCCGGCGGCCATCACCAGGGCCTTCGTGGTGATGATCCGCTGTTCCAGGACACGGCCCGCGTCGTCGATGCGGTCCACGTGCACGGTCCAGCGACCGCCCGTTCCGCGGGCGACGGAGGTGACCTGGTGCTGCGTCAGGACCTGGCACCGGCCGGTGGCCTCGGCCTGCGCGAGGTAGGTGAGGTCCACGGTGTGCTTGCCGCCGTTGTTGACGCCGAACAGGGTGTCGCCACTGGTGTATGCGGGCCTCATCTCCCCGCGCGTCTCGGCCAGGGGGTAGTTCCAGTCGACGGGCTGCGGGACCTTCTCCACCGGGAAGCCGCGCCGCTCGGCCCGGTCCCGGAAGATCCGGGTCGCCCGGTACGTCGGCGTGGCGAGCAGCTCGTCGGGTGCCGTGGAGACGTCCAGCATCCGTGCCACCCGCGGGTAGTACTCGCGGTCCAGCAGTCCGTAGTCCAGCTCCCCGGGCAGCCAGGTCTCGAAGACCTCCCGCGAGGGCTGGAGCGTCATCCCCTGGTACACCAGCGAGCCACCCCCGACACCGGCCGCGCACAGCGCGAGCAGGCTGTCGCCCAGGACCGGCTCGACCAGCCCGACGTACGGGTCCAGGTCCAGCGGTCTGCCGAGCAGCCGCTGCACCGGCCGGACCGCCTCCGGCGTCGTGCCGTACCACAGCAGGCGCCGGTCGGGATGGGACACGGTGGCGTAGGTGTCCACGTTCGGCCCCGTGATCCAGCGGCGACCGCGCTCCAGCACGGTGACCGGCACCCCCGCCTGCGCTAGACGCAGGGCACTCACGCCGCCGCCGAAGCCCGAGCCGATCACGACGGCACGGTGTTCCTCCCGGGTCAGCGGCACCCGGGAGGGGCGTGCCCC
This sequence comes from Streptomyces odontomachi, assembly GCF_024435355.1. Lineage (GTDB taxonomy): Bacteria > Actinomycetota > Actinomycetes > Streptomycetales > Streptomycetaceae > Streptomyces > Streptomyces odontomachi. The sequence goes on along the minus strand of NZ_JAMJWG010000002.1, from coordinate 558,615 downwards.
GGTGCCCGGGGCGGCCGCGTGGGCCGTGGGGGTGGTGAGGACGCCGCTTCCGGCTGCGGCACCGAGGGCGGCTGCGGTGAGAAAGCGGCGCCGGGTCGTGGAGGTCGGCACGGGAATCCTCCCGGGTGAGGGGGGGGCGGGCAGGCGGTGGCTGAGAGGGACCGACGGCCCTGCGCCGCGGTGCCGTTCGTGAGCGACACCTGCTCCGACATGAGCTCAACTCGTGGACGAACACGAGGACGTCGACCCGCCGGAGCGCATCCTCGCACAGGGGCGAAGCCCGCTCCAGGGGGAGAGTTCTGCGGGGGCCCGCATGATCTCCTCATGCGTCAGGCCTTGCCGGACGCCCCCCCCATGACCGGGGTCGTGAGGGGTTACTCGAAGGTGACCCGCTGCAACCGGTCCACGGTGGCCTGGAGTTGTCGCAGATGGGAAGCGGCGAGTTCGCCGTCGCAGCGGAACGACGGCATGGACACCGACATCGCCGCGACGGTGGCGCCGCTTCGGCCGCGGACGGGAGCCGCCGCCGGTCGGCCGTATCGGGTGCCGGAACGACTCATGGCCCGGACGCCGTCGGTTGCCGACGGCGTCCGGGAAGTGCGGCCGGAGGACCGGCGCGGTGCGGACCGGGCAGGTCGCTCGCAGGGGGTCAGCAGCTCAGGTTGCCGCCCGGGGAGACGCCCAGAATCGAGGTGAAGCGCTCGTAGGCGTCGATACGGCTTTGCACCTGCGCAGGGTTGCCGCCGTTGCATTCGAGCGAGCCGTTGATCGAGCGGATGGTCTCGCCGAAGCCCGCTCCGTTGACCATGGCGTTGTGCGGGGTCATCGTGCCAGGGCCGGTCTGGGTGTTCCAGTACCACAGGCCGGTCTTCCAGGCCACGGCGGCGTTCTGCTCGACGAGGTAGGGGTTGTTCAGCAGGTCGATCCCGAGCGCGTCGCCCGCGGCCTTGTAGTTGAAGTTCCAGCTGAGCTGGATGGGACCGCGCCCGTAGTAGGCGGCCTGACCCGCGGGGCACCCGTAGGGCTGGGTGGTGTCGCAGTAGTGGGGGTAGTTGGCGGTGTTCTGCTCGACCACGTAGACCAGTCCGCCGGTCTCGTGGCTGACGTTGGCGAGGAAGGCGGCGGCCTCCTGCTTCTTGACGGTGTCGCTGCCGGTGTTCGCGAAACCAGGGTAGGCCGAGAGCGCGGCGGTCAGCCCGCTGTAGGTGTAGAACGAGCTCCGGCTCGGGAACATCTGGTTGAACTGGGACTCGCTGACGACGAAGCCGGACGGGTCGCCCGGGTCCCCCGGGTCGGAGCCGCCGCCGTCGCACGCGCCCTGGTCGGACCAGGCACCCCACTCGCCGGTGGTTCCGGGGGTCTCACCCTGGGTCCACCACTTGGCCAGCCAGTTGTGCCCGCCGTAGGACGCGCTCTGCCCGCCCGTGTAGACCGCGGAGGCGCTCCACGGGGTGGCGCAGGCGGCGGTGGCGCCGGCGGAGGCGGGTGAGGCGGGTAAAGCGAGTGTGAAACCGACTGCGGCCGCCAGAGTGGCGAGAATGCCGAGGCTGCGTCTGAGCACTGAACTCTCCTTCATGGAAGGTCTGTTATTGTGCCGCGCCCATCAAGCCGGAAATAGCTTCGATTTGTCAAGTAGTGCAATGGAATACATGAGGGCCGTATTTAATATTGGAAGTAGATTTAATAATTGGGGTGTGTGATTGCGGCTGCTAATGCGTTATCCGACCTGGTCATGAGAGGTTTCGGTGCTTGTGCGGGGTTCCGCTGGGGCGGTCTCGTTCGCGGTCCCCACCGAGTGCGCCGACCGCCTTGTCCCCCCGGGCGTCGAGCGCATGCGAAAGGCGCCCCGAGCCCGTTGGGATATCGACGGGTTCGGGGCGCCCATGAGGCGTGGTCGCTGCTGAGCTGACGAGCACCTCGGGGTCGACGGGTCAGGAGGGGCAGGCCGGGCGGTCCCCCTCCTTGGTGGGCATCGGCGCGGGCTTTGCGCTGTCCATGCGCTCCTGCGTCCAGTACGAGGCCACCGCCGACGGATCGTCGGTGGATGTGTGACGCGTCGCGGCATCGGCCGCGGCGGCCCCGGAAGAGGACGGGCAGTCACCCGGCTCGCCACGGGTGTCCTGCCCGCAGGCAGCGGTCAGCAAGAGTCCGGCCAGCAGGACCGGCAGTGCACGTACGGACCTGCGATCACTGGCCGCCACGTGAGTCCCCCCATCTCCTCAGGCGTACACGTCGTCCTGTATCTGACCGTAGAGGTCGGCCACCGCGGACGTGAACGGTGGACTGTACATGGAGGAACCCGTACTCGATTCGTTGATGCCCATGTCATAGCCGAGGCCGGTGGCGTTGTCGTACTCCTGCATCCAGGGACCGCCACTGCTGCCGCCGGTCAGCGGGCAGGGCATGCCGAGGGTGTTGTCGCTGGTGTCCAGGGTGGCGTCCCCCAGGCAGTAGTACTGCCACTCGCCGTCGTACGGCGCGCCGGCGGGGTACCCCAGTGCCGTCACGCCGAGCACCTCCTGCGGGATGCCGGACCAGGTCCGCAGGCCCTCTCCGCCGACGGTGTGGCCGAGCGTGTCGCTGTTGTTCCAGACGTTGACGAAGGCGACGTCGTACTCGCGGTAGCTGTTCTGCGTCCAGCCGGTGAACGTGGTCAGGTTCGCGGCGTACCAGGTCCCGTAGGGGCGGTTGCCGTGGTCGTAGTACGGCACGAAGACCCAGTCGGTCACCCACGCGCCGGCGTCGTAGACGCAGTGTCCCGCGGTCAGTACGACGTTCTGGGCGGTGCTGTTCACCGAGGATCCCGAGCACACGTAGTCGAGGCCGTCGACGGTGTTGTGGAAGAAGACCTTCCCCACCAGCACCGACGCGTTGACGTCCGCGGCCAGCCCCTTCGCCGTGACCGCCGGACTCGCCGGGGAGGTCTCGGGCGTCGCCGCGGCCGGGCGCGGGGCGACGGACAGCGGGTCCGCGGCGGGGGCGGCGGACGGCTGGGCCTTGGGCGGCGCGGTGGTGGCCGAAGCGCCGTCGGCGGGGATCGCCGCCGCCATCCGGGCCGCGGTCCAGGCGTTCGACCCGAGCGACCGCTGTGGCGAGGGCGCGTGGGAGACGACGCCCCAGGGATCTCCGTCCGGCGCGGCGGACGCTGCCGCGGCCGTGGCAGCGCCCGCGGTGACGAGGAGCGTGGAACACAGTAAGGCGAAGAAGGTGGATCTGAACCGAGACATGCCTTAACCCCCCAGTGGCTGTTCGAATTTCGGTGCTCCGAACTTGTCACGGCCCGTGTCGCTCTGCCACCGGCGACGCGCAGCCTCTGCGCAAATGACCGACATCCCACCCTGATATGCCGAAAACCACCGCTGGATCACCCGCCGAAACGCACCTGCCGGAGTGCCGGCAGGGCTCCGCGTCAGGACGGGGACCCGGCGCGCGGAGTGCGGTCGAGCGTGGGGGAGGCGTTCAGCAGGGCCCGGGTGCAGGGGTGCTCAGGGGTGTCGTAGATCTGACTCACGGTTCCCTGCTCCACGATGCGGCCCTGATCCATGACGGCGACCCGGTCGGCGACGTGCTCGACCACGGCGAGGTCATGGGCGATGAACAGGCAGGCAAGTCCCAACTCGCGCTGGAGCGAGGTGAAGAGGTTGACGATCTGGGCCTGGACGGAGACGTCGAGGGCGGACACCGGTTCGTCGCACACCAGGATCCGCGGGCGCAGCGCCAGCGCGCGTGCGATGCCGATGCGTTGCCGCTGACCGCCGGAGAACTCGTGCGGTCGGCGATCGGCATGATCGGGGTTGAGACCGACGAGCTCGAAGAGCTCGCCGACGCGCCGGCGATGGTCCGCACGCGGCGTGAGGTCACGGTGGATGAGCAGCGGCTCGCGCACGATGTCTCCGGCCGTCATCCGCGGATCCAGGCAGGTGTACGGATCCTGGAAGACCAGCTGGATGGTGCGGCGGGCGGTGCGCAGTGCACGACCGCGGAGCGTGTCCAGGCGGGTGCCGAGTACCGTGATCCGGCCGGATGTCGGCCGGTCCACGGCGGTGAGCACGCGTGCCAGGGTCGACTTGCCACACCCTGACCCGCCCACCAGGCCGAGGGTCTCACCGCGGCGCAGCGAAAGGCTCACGCCGTTGACCACGGCGATGCGGTCCGCGCGGCGCCGCAGGCCGACGGGGCGCGCAGCGGGATGGTGTTTGACGAGGTCGGTCACGTCCAGGACGACGGGGGACGCTGCCGGGGTGCCGGTCATGCTGCGGTGACCTCCTGCCAGTGGTGGCATGCGCTGGTGTGCCCGGGGCCGGCGGTGTGCGTCGCGGGAGCGGTCGCGCACTCCTCGCCCGCCAGGGGACAGCGCGGCCGGAAGGGGCAGCCGCCGGGCAGGTGGGCCGGATCGGGGGGTGTACCGGGCAGCGCCGCCAGTGGCAGCCCGCGCCGCCCGCGGCGCGGCACCGCGTCCATGAGGGCACGGGTGTAGGGGTGCGCGGGGCGGGCGTACAGGGTGTCGGCGGGAGCCCGTTCGACGACCCGGCCCGCGTACATCACCGCCACCTCGTCGGCCGCCCGGGCGACCACGGCCAGGTCGTGACTGATGAGGACGAGGGCGAGGTGGTGCTCTTGTTGCAGCTCCCGCAGCAGGTCGAGGATCCGGGCCTGGACGGTGACGTCCAGGGCGGTGGTGGGTTCGTCGGCGATCAGGACCCGGGGGGTCAGCGCGAGTGCCATGGCGATCAGCACACGCTGGCGCATCCCGCCGGAGAACTGGTGCGGGTAGTCGCCCGCCCGCCGGGCCGCGTCGGGGATCCGGACCCGGTCGAGCATGGCCACGGCCCGCAGCGCCGCCTGCTTGCGGCTCGCCCGCTCGTGTACGCGGTACATCTCCGCGATCTGGTACCCCACCGGAAGTACCGGGTTGAGCGCGGCAAGGGCGTCCTGGAAGACCAGGCCGAGGTGGCGGCCACGCAGCGCCCCCAGCCGGTGCGGATCCAGCGTGAGCAGGTCGATGCCGTGCAGGCGCACCGACCCCGAGACGACGCGGGCGCCGGGCGGCAGCACACCGAGCGCGGCACGTGCCGTGAGGCTCTTGCCGCTGCCCGACTCACCCACCACGGCAAGCGTCCGGCCCGCGTCGACCTGGTACGACGCGCCGTCCACCACGGTGGTGCGCGGCCGGGTACGGGTGGCGGCGAACTCCACGCGCAGGTCGTCGACGGCCAGCGGCGGGGCTTCGGGATCGTAGCCGGGAAACCCGGGGGCCCCGGGAAACCCGGACGGCTCGGCGGAGGTCGGCACGGTAGTGCCGGGGCGGAACGTGCGGCGGGCGGGCGTGGTCATCGCAACCTCGGGTCGAAGGCGTCGCGCAGGCAGTCGCCCAGCAGGACGAAGCCGAGAACGGCAACGGACAGGAAGAGAGCAGGGAACAGCAGCAGTCCGAGATGCTCGGTGAAGTACTGCTGGGCGGTGTTGAGCTGCACGCCCCAGGACAGGGCGGGCGCCTCGAGGCCGACCCCCAGGAACGTCAGCGCGGCCTCCGCGGTCATGACCGCACCGATGCTCATGCTGGTGAGCACGGCAACCGGGGCGATGGCGTTGGGGATGACGTGCCGCAGCAGAACCCGGGTGTGCGAGGCGCCCAGCGCGCGGGCCGCGGTGACGTAGTCAAGGCCGCGCACGGCCAGCACGGAGGAACGCATGATGCGGGTCATGACGGGCCAGGAGAACAGGGCGAGGACCACCGAGACGGTCCAGACGCTGTGCACGCTGAACGACTCGAGCACCACGATCATGCCGATGAGGGTGGGAAAGCCGAAGAAGACGTCCATCACCCGGCTGATCACCAGGTCGGCGACCCCGCCGAGATAGCCGGCGAGGGAGCCCAGGACGACCGCGGCCACCAGGGTGAGGCCCGTGGTGAGCAGCCCGATGCCGAGCGAGTCGCGGGTGCCGTGGATGACGTTGCTGTACAGGTCGCACCCCTGGATGTCATAGCCGAACGGGTGCCCCGGGGAGGGGCCCTGGCCGCTGTGGTCGAGATTGCAGGAGTGCGGGTCGCCGTGCCCGAACCAGCCGGCGAAGGCGCCGGGGAAGGCGGCGATCAGACACAACACCGCCACCGTGGAGGCCGCGAGGAAGAAGCGGGGCGAGCGGAGCCGGGAGCCGAGCCCCCGGCTGGCGGCCGAGAGACGGTGGACGTCCTCGGAAACGGCGGTCAGCTGGCTAGTCAAGGCGGATCCTCGGGTCGATGACGACGTAGAGGACGTCGACGATGAGGTTGATGAACAGGAAGGTGAGCACGAGCAGGGTGCTGATACCGACGACGACCGGGCCGTTGTGTTGCTGGATGCCCTGGAAGGTCTGGAAACCCAGTCCGGGCAGATTGAAGATCCCCTCGATCAGGATGGTGCCGGAGAGCAGCGTGCCGAGGGTGAGACCGAGCAGGGACACCACGGGGATCAGCGCGGTGCGCAGGACGTGCCGCACCAGGACGCGGGCCTGGCCCATGCCTTTGGCGACGGCGGTGTCGACGAACTCCGCGTGCCGGTTCTCCAGCACCCCGGTCCTGGTCAGACGCGCCACCTCGGGGATGCCGAGCAGGGCCAGGCACAGCGCGGGAACCAGGTAACTACGCGGCCAGCCCGCGTCGACACCGGACACCGGGAACCAGCCCAGCCGGTCACCGAGCACGATCTGGGCGACGTACGCGGTGATGAAGTACGGCACCGCCAGCACCAGGGTGGAGCCGCCCAGCACGACGAAGTCCAGGGCGCGCCCCGCCCGTACGGCGGCCAGTACCCCCAGGCCCACACCGATCAGCGCCTGGAGGACCCAGGTCATCAGGGCGAGGCGCACCGTGACGGGCCAGCCCGCCGCGATGATCGAGGAGACCGGCGTGTCATTGAAGTCGATTCCGAAGTCGCCGTGCAGCAGGCCGAGCAGATAGTGCCCGTACTGCACGAGGAACGGATCGCCCAGCTGGTAGTGGGCTCTGATGGCGGCCGCGGCGGCCGGGCTGACGGCTCGGTCCGGGCCTGCGAGTGCCTGGACCGGGTCGCCGGGCAGGGCGTAGACCGTGGCATAGATGACGAACGTGGTGCCGAGTACGACCGGAACCATCGTGAGCAACCGGCGGATGAGAAAGCGGGCCATCCTCGCTCCTTCCTTCAACGGCGGTACGGGCAAGCGCGGTACGGGCAAGGACGGCGGCGGGGCGGGCCCTCAGCGGACGGTGATGTGCGCAAGCTGCACGTCGCCCAGGTAGTCGAGCCGTACGCCGTCGAGGTTCTTCGCGTGCACGGCGCCGGAGACCGGGTGGTAGAGGGGTGCCAGCGGCAGATCGGCCAGCGCGGTGCGTTCGGCCTGCTGGGAGAGGTCCGTGGTGCGGGCCGTGCTGCCGGCGGCAGCGGCTCGGGTGAGGAGGTCCGTGAAGCGGGTGCTGCGGTAGCCGGTGGTGTTGGTGAAGGACGCCGCCGAGAAGAGCTGGTCGGCCTGGGCGTACAGGGTGGGATAGGCGGGGCCCATGTAGAGCAGGAACGGGCCGTTCGTCCTGTGCGCCGCGAGGTTGGGATAGAGCTGGTCGGTGGGCTGCGCCCTGAGCGTGATCGAGGTGATGCCGAGGTTGCTGCGCAGCTGGTTGAGCACGGCTTCGAGCACGGTCTGCATCAGCGGGTCCTGCTGGGTCCACAGGGTCAGGTGCCCGTGCCAGCCGCCGGCCGCGGCGAGCAGTCTCCTGGCCTGCGCGGGGTCGTAGCGGCAGTCGCCGCAGGCGGGTCGCCCGCCACCGGTGACGACGTCGGAGGTGATTCCCGTGGCCGGGTGGGCCAGGTCCTGGAGCAGTGCGTGTGCGACGGCCCTGCGGTTGACGGCGAGGGAGAAGGCGCGACGCAGCCGCGGATCGGCGAACGCCCGGTCCCACAGGGGGAACCCGAGATAGACGACGCTGCCGGTGACCGCTGTCGACACCTGCTCGGGCCGGGCATGGCGGGCCTGGGCGAGCTGGCTGCCCGTGGCGAGCGCGAGGTCCACCGCACCGGCCTGGAAGTTGGTGTAGGCGGTCGCATCGTCCTGGTACGTCTTCACGGTGATGCGCGCCGCGCCGCCCGGCCGGCCCGCGTAGTGGTCGAAGCGGGTGAGGGTCAGTTGCTGGCTGCCCGGCTGGAGACCCGGCGCCGCGACTTCGTACGGTCCGTTGCCGATCGGACGGCGGTCGTAGCCGGCGAGATCCTTGAACGCGGCCTTCGGCATCGGTGCGAAGACCGTACTGGCCAGCGTGTACGGGAAGACCGACAGCGGCTTGGCCAGCGTGACACGCAAGGTCAGCGGGTCGACCACCTGCACACCGGACAGCGTCTTGGCGGTGGGCCTGCCCTTGAGCGGGTTGAGGTCCGCATATCCCTCGATGCCGGCGAAGAGATAGCCGTACGGCATGGCGTTCGGCCCGTACGCGGATGCGTTCCACGAGTCGGCGAAGGACTGGGCGGTGACCGGTTCACCGTTCTGGAACGTTCCGTGCGCCTTCAGCCTGATGGTCCAGTGCCGGTGATCCCTGGACCGTATGGATTCGGCCACCGCATTGCGTACCTTCCCGGACGCGTCGATCCGGGTCAGCGGGGTCCACACCGCGTCCGCGACGCTGCTCTTGCCGGCCCGGCCGGGGGTGAGGTGGGCGACGTACCAGGCCGGCACCCCCACGGTGAAGGAGCCCCCGTCGGGCCCCGCCGTCGCGCCACGGGTGCCGGGTCCGGCACATGCGCCGGACGCCGCCACCAGAAGGGACACCACACCGGCGACAGCCCATTTTCGTATCCCGCGCACGCTTGCCGGACCAGCGAACACGGCCACCTCCAGGGGTCTTACGACCTGGGGGGCAATAGCCCGCGGGCTCCCGGCGTCTGGCACGCACGCTCGCCGCGTTGGCGAAACGTCCACATAGCTCCGCTACGAGGACGCTCCGCCGCCTTGCGATCGCACGCACCAGACGCCGCTCGCTGATCCGCGCTCTATCGCCCCCAGGTCGTTACGGATTCGGGGCACCGAGATTCCCGCACTACCGCAGACCGGACATCGTCGGGGTCCGCAAAAACACCCCAGTGCGTTTGTCGGGCTCCACACGCCGTTCACCGGCGTGAAACACACGGTGACTCGGTGGCCGGACAACTCGCCCGGCGCGCGCGGGAACAGGCCCTGGACGGTGCCGACCAGCGGAAAGAGCCTTGTAGTGCGGGATCGCCGTGTGCTTACGATGACCGCGTGCCGACCAGCTCAGAGCGATCATTTCCAGACATGGCAGCGCCACAGGCACCGGGCTCGGGACACCTCACTCTCCGTAGGTTGCGCGATACGCTCGGCCCCCTCGTCCTGCACGTCGAATGTGCGCCGCACGGCGAGGACGTCACCGTCGGAGGACAGCTCATCCAGGGCCTGCACGAGCCTGTGCCGCCCCTGCCCGAGGGGCTGTTGATGCTGGTCGGCGGCCATGTCGGGGCGGAGGAGACCCGCGAGGCCATCCGGCAGGCCGGGGCGGCGGGCTACCGGACCGTCGTGGTCAAGCCGCGCGGTGGCGACCTCGGTACGGCCGTCTCGGCGGCACGCGAGGCAGGCGTGGCGCTGTGCACGGTGCCGGACAACCTGCCGTGGCGACACTTCGATGCCCTCGTGACCGCGGTGACCGGTGCCCTGGAGCCCGCCGCGGGACGGTACGACTCCGTCGGCATCGGCGACCTCTTCGCGCTGGCCAACGTGATCGCCCACCAGGTGGGCGGCGCCGTCACCATCGAGGATCCGCAGGGGCACGTCCTGGCCCACTCCAGCCTGCCGCACCAGGAGATCGACGACATCCGCCGCAAGGCCATCCTGGGCCGGCAGACGCCGCACCGGGAGGGCAACAGCGACGAGTACCGGCGGGTCATCCGGGCCACCGGTCCCGTCCGGTTCGACATTCCGGCGGCGGATCACACCGATCGGCTGGCCGTCGCGGTCCGCGCCGGATCCCAGCTGCTGGGTCTGCTGTGGGTGCTCGACGGGGACCCGGCCCTCGGCGACGGCGCCGAAGCCGCGCTGGACGAGGCGGCGAAGGTCACCGCGCTGCACCTGCTGCGGGCGCGTACGCACCGCGATCCCGACCGGTGGCGGCGGGCGGAGGTGCTGGGCTCACTGCTCGACGGCGGCCTCAGCGGACGCACCGCAGCCGCCCAACTCGGCCTGTCCCACGAGGCGTCCACGGTCGTGGTGGCCTTCGCCCGGCCGGTGCCCGAAGAGATCCCGGGCCTGGCCGGCGCGCGGATCGTCGACCTGGTCAACCTCTACTGCGAGGCATGGCACCCGCAGGCCCTGTGCACGGCCGCTGGCGGCACCGTGTACGCACTGCTGCCGCTACGCGGTGACGACACCGCGGTACAGCGGATCGTCAGGTTCGCCGAGAACATCTGCGACACCGTGCAGCGCAGTACGAACCTCGCGCTCAGCGCCGGTATCAGCGCGATCGGGGAGCGCCTGGACCAGGTGGCCGCCTGCCGGCGCACCGCCGACCGCGTGCTGCGCGCCCTGGCCGTGGCCCCCGAGCCGGCCGCGGTCGCCACGGTCGACGATGTACGCAGCCGCGTCCTGCTGCTCGAACTGCTCGAACGCGGCGCGCCGGGGGAGGAGCTGGCCCCCGGACCGGTGCAGCGCATCATCGCTCACGACGCACGGCACAGCTCCACCTACGCCGCATCGCTGCTCGCCTACCTGAACGCCTTCGGCGAGGCGATCCCCGCCGCCGCCCGTCTGTCCGTGCACGAGAACACCCTGCGCTACCGCATCCGCCGGATCCAGAAACTGTTCGAGCTCGATCTGGACGACCCTGACACCCGGCTGGCCGCCTGGCTGCAACTGAGGCTGCACGAACTCCACGCCGAGCGGGCATAGTCCTTGTGTGGCGGCCGACAAACCGCCCCCTCGCACATGCGTGATTCCCACGATGTTCCCTGCGTGCCGCCGACTTACGGTCGGGGCCACAGGTCCCTTCCCACCGTGAGGAACACATGCTGGAACAAGACACCTACGCCCTGACGGACCCTGCCGAACTGCGCGCTCTCGTCGCCGCACACGGCTGGGCGACCCTGATCACCGCGGGCGACACCGGTCCGGTGGTGTCGCACCTGCCGGTACTGCCGGACCCCGACACCGAGGGCGTTGCGGTGCTGGGCCACCTGGCCAGGGCCGACGCCGGGGAACACCGTCTGGGGGAGCGCGAGGTGGTGGTGGTCGTGCAGGGACCACACGGCTATGTCTCCCCTTCCATGTACGGTGCCGCTCCCTACGTACCCACCTGGAACTACGTGGTGGCGCATCTGCACGGCAGGCCCGAAGTCCTGGACGACGAGGCCACGTTCGAGGTGCTGGACCGCACCGTCGACCACTTCGAGAGCCGTCGCCCCGCCCCCTGGCAGCTGGCCGGCGTCCCGGAGTACGCGCGCAGCATCGCCCCGTACACCACGGGTTTCCGGCTGCGCCCTGACCGTGTCGTGGGCAAGCGGAAGCTCAGCCAGGAGAAACCGCTCGACGTGGCACTCCGGGTGGCCACCGTCCTCGACGGCGATGACGTCCACCGCAACACGGAGCTGGCAGCTGCGATGCGAAGGGTGCTGATGTCCGGTGAATGACGTGCGAGGGGCCACCGCCGGCAGGCAGCTTCAGCTGCGCAACGTCCGCCTGGGACCACGCGGCCCGCTCGGCTGCGTCACGGTGGCCGGCGGACGGATCGCCGCGATCACCCCCGACGTGCCGGACGGACGCGCCGGCGGTGGTCGCGGTGGTCGCGGTGGCCTCGATGTGTTCGACGCCGCCGGTGGCACGCTGCTGCCCGGCCTGTGCGACGCCCATGTGCACCTGGTGCAGTGGGCGAGTGCCCGCCGCCGCGTCGACCTGTCCGGTGCCGGGTCCGCGCAGGCCGCCGCCCGGGCCATGGCGGACGCCGCCGGCCGGTCGCCGGGCGGCGACCAGGAGCCGCTGATCGGCTTCGGGTTCCGCGACGGGCTGTGGCCCGACCGACCGCACCGCGACCTGCTCGACCGGGCGGGCCACCGGGTTGCCGTCCTGGTCAGCAACGACCTGCACACCGCCTGGCTGAGCGGTGCCGCACTGGCACGCCTGGGGCGCCCTGGCCATCCCACCGGGGTGCTGCGCGAGCAGGAGGCCCTGGACGCCGTGGCCCGGCTGGGGCCGGTTGCCGATGCGGTGGCCGACACCTGGGTCGCCGACGCCCTGACGGCCGCAGCGGCCCGCGGTGTCACCCACATCGTGGACTTCGAGTACGCCGACAACGCCCGGGACTGGACACGGCGATGCGGTGCGGGCCCGCTTGCCACCCGGGTGACGGCGGCGATCTACCCCGACTACCTGGAAGACGCCATCGCCCAGGGCCGTCGCACCGGCGACGTGCTGCCGGACACCGGGGGAATGGTCACCGTCGGACCGCTCAAACTGTTCGTCGACGGCTCCCTCAACACCCGGACCGCGCTCTGCCACGAGCCGTACCCGGGAACACCCTCCGGCGAGCAGGCCTGGGGCATCCTCCAGACCCCGCCGCAGGAACTGGAACACCTCATGGCACGGGCCGCCGTGCACGGCATCCACAGCGCCGTGCACGCCATCGGCGACCGCGCCAACGCCATCGCGCTCGACGCCTTCGAACGCGTGGGCTGCGTCGGCCGGATCGAGCACGCCCAGCTGGTCGCCGTGCACGACCACGCCCGCTTCAAACGCCCCGGACTCGTGCTCGGCGTCCAGCCCGCGCACGCCCCGGACGACCGTGACATCGCCGACCGCCACTGGCACGGCCGCACCCACCGGGCCTATGCGTACGCGGACCTGCTGGCGGCCGGAGCCGTGCTGGAGATCGGGTCGGACGCGCCCGTGTCACCGCTCGATCCGTGGCGGGGCATAGCGGCGGCCGTGCACCGGGGGAGTGAGCACGGGCGCTCTCCCTGGCACCCGGAGCAGGCGATGGACCTGGAGACGGCTCTCCGGGCGGCGGCTGCCGGGCAGGCTGCGGTACGCGTCGGGGACCGGGCCGATCTCGTGGTGACCGCATGCGATCCTGCGGAGGTGTCCCCCGAGGACCTGATGGCCATGCCGGTGCGCGCGACGCTGCTGGAGGGCCGATGGACCCATCGCACTGACTGAGCACGTACCGAAAGGGGGCAGCGGACCTTCCCTCCGTCGCCCCCTGGCCGGTCCGTCAGGTGCCCACCGTGACCTGCGCGGTGGCCGCCCCGGCCCGCGGGTGCCGCACGTGCACCGTGACGCGGGCCCCGGCGGGCGCGGCGACGAGCCACTCGGCCGCGGCGAGGTCCGGAGTGCCCGGCGTGTGCCCCCACCAGGTGGTGGTCGACAGCGCCGCACTGCGCCCTTCGAGCTGACCGAGCTCGACCTGCGCGTCGCCGGCGAGCAGCCGGGTCCCCCCGTCCGTCCGGAGCCGGGCCACCGTGGCGCCGCCGCGCTCGCGACGCAGCGCCTGGTGGGTCACGTACGTCGGCAGCCAGCCGCTGTTGCGCACCACGGCCCTGATCCGGTGTACCCCGGGTTCGACCTCCTCGGACGTGAGGGAGCCGATCTCCAGGCAGGGCGCACACAGCGCCTGGAAGACGACCCATTCCGTGTGCGGGGCGACTTCGCGCTCGACGCGGTCCAGCGGCGGGTTGTACCAGTAATGGATCATGTCCCAACCGCCCAGCTCGACGGGCCCCAGCTGCGGGTGGTCGAAGGGGTACCAGTCGACGAACCCCTGTCCGTCGAGTTCCTTGTCGCTCCATGCGATCAGCTTGAGGTCGTCCTCGACGGGGTGGTCCAGAAGCCAGCAGGAAGGGTGGTACTCCCTGATGCCGGCGGCCCGCTGCGGACTCCAGAACTCGGTGATCCACGAGAATATGCCCAGCTGGTCGTAGTACCAGCCGAGCTGACCGCCGAGAAAGGGGGCGTCCGGGTCGTACTTGAGGTCCTGGAACGACATGACGTCGTACCCGGTCAGTTCCGCTGCCTTGGCACCCACGGTCCGGTACACGTGCTGGTCGGCGTACGGCAGCGTCTCGCCGCTGTTGAGCGGGGGACGCAGGTGCAGGCCGCCGAAGGTGTGACAGGTGACGAAGCCGGTGACGTTGGGCCGGTCCGTCACGGCACGCAGCACCGCCTGCGTCTCGGGCTCGGAACCCGCGAACGGTCCCGCGTTGTCGGGTGTGCAGGGTGCCGTGCCCCAGTCCGTGGGCAGGTTCTGTCCCAGGTCGATGCCCTCCACCGGCTCGGAGACCTCGACCACGTCACCGCGGTACCCCTCGATCTCGCCTTCGAGGAACAGCCGGAAGTACTCACCGCCGACCTCGTCCGGATCGCGCCGCACCAGCAGCCGAGGCTCCTGCGGGCACCGCTTCCACGGCCCGTGGGGATCGGGCCGGCGCATGAACAGCACCCGGCCGTCCCCGTCGACGTCCCGCAACTGGAGCCCGGGCGGGGCCACGTGCCGTGGGTGTGCGCGCATGCTGGAGCGCACGTAGCGGCCCTCGGTCATGACGTGCTCGGTGCCGTCGGGGTTCAGCCGCGGCACCACGTACAGCGTGCGGGTGTCGAGCAGCCGCGTCACACGCTCATCGGTTCCGTACGCGGACAGCACATGGTGGATGAGGTGGAGCGCCGCGTAGCCACCGGTCCACTCCGCCGCGTGGATACCGGCCTCCACGAAGAACGCCGGCTTGTCCCGGGCCGGCCCGGTGTCGGCATTGGTGAGCGTCAGCAGCCAGATGTCCCGCCCGTGCAGGGAGGGGCCAAGACTCTCCAGGGCAGCGAGCGAGGGGCGGTCCGCCACCCACTGGCGCAGCAGCGCGGTGAGTTCGTCGTAGCGGTGGAACCTGTCGTACACCAAGGGCCGGATCATCGCGTCAATCCTTGCAGTCGTACGCCGATTATGGGTTTCCAGGACGGAACAGCAGTGTTTGCTTCCGGGCCTCCCACGTTCTTTGTCGGCGCGCCCAAGATTCCCGCTTCTGCTTCTCGGTCGTCGCCAATCACGTCATGTCGCGGTGAAATCTACGCTGTTCCGCGCAGCAGCGGCCGACCGCCTCAAGTAAAGCAATGCTTACCTAAACAGGCTCGTCAGTCGGGTCGGCCGGGGCAATGGGACATCGAGATTGGACATGTCATGGCAATGACCGCTGAAGCCCCTCCAGCGGAAATCCATCACGCCCACCGTGATGTGACCGGTGGCTGGATGCGGCCCGCCGTCTTCGGTGTGATGGACGGGCTCGTCTCCAACTTCTCCCTGGTGGCGGGCGTACTCGGAGGTGGTGCCGGCGGCCGGACGGTGATCCTCACGGGACTCGCGGGACTGGTGGCCGGTGCCTGCTCCATGGCGACCGGGGAATTCACCTCCGTTTCCTCACAGAACGAGCTCACCCAGTCCGAGATCGCCAAGGAGAAACAGGAACTCCAGCGCCATCCCGAGGACGAGCTGCACGAGCTCACCCTCATTTACCAGGCGAAGGGAGTGAGCCCCTACCTCGCTGCCGATATGGCACGAGAACTGACGGCGGATCCGGAGATTGCCTGGCGCGTCCACGTCCGGGAGGAACTCGGAGTCGACCCGGACGACCTGCCCTCGCCGTGGGCCGCGGCGAGCTCTTCCTTTGTCGCGTTCGCGCTGGGTGCGCTGGTGCCCCTGTTGCCGTTCCTGTTCGGTGCCGCCGCAGTGGCCCCGGTACTGCTCGCCAGCGGGGCGGGGCTGGTGCTGGCCGGCGGTGTCATCGCCCGGCTGACCGGACGCTCCCTGTGGCGGGGTTCCGGACGGCAGCTGCTCCTGGGCGCACTGTCCGCCGCGGTGACGTTCGGGATCGGTCTGCTCGTCGGCACCGGGGTGGCGTAGCGCCGTGTCCCAAGCCCTCCGCCCGCTGCACGTCGCCGTCCTGCTCAAGCAGGTTCCGCCGTACGACAGGTCCGTGCCCCTCGACGAGCACGGCAGGCTGGCGCGCGCAGCCCTGCCCGGCGAGATGAACGCCTGGTGCCGGCGGGCGCTGACGCGTGCGGTGCAGCTTGCCGAGGCGTCCGCAGGGCACGTCACCGCACTGACCATGGGGCCACCGGGCGCGCTCGACGTGCTGCGGGAGGCCCTCGCCTGCGGAGCGCACAGCGCCGTGCACCTCAGCGACCCCCGGCTGGCCGGTGCCGACTGCCTCGTCACGGCCCACGCCCTGGCCGCGGCGCTGCGCACCCGGGGCCCCTTCGACCTGGTCCTCGCCGGCCACAGCAGCACGGATGCCGCGACCGGGGCGCTCGGACCGATGGTGGCGGGGCTGCTGGAATGGCCGTTCCTCGGGCCGGTCATGGACGTGGACCCGAGGGACCACGGGCGCGGCCTCGAAGCCCGTGTGCAGGAGGAGTCCCAGACGGTGCACGCCCGGGTCGAGCTGCCCGCCGTGGTGTCGGTCGCAGAGCGTTCGTGCCGGGCGGCCAGGGCGGATCCGTCCGGGTGGCCCGAGGGCACCCGGATCACCACGGCCGGCCTGGCCGAGCTGCCCGGGGCACGGACGGCGGCGGCCAGCCCCACCCGCGTGCTCGGTGTCCGGCACGCGCGGCCGGGCCGGCGCCCGCTCCTGATCAAGGGGGGAACCGATCGGGCCGGGCGCATATGGGAGTTGCTCACGCAGCGCCTGGCACAGGCGCCGGACGAGCCCGGTGCCCTGCTCCTCCCGCAGCCACCCGGCGGTGCGGTCACCCGTCCGTACGTCCTGGCCGTGACGTCCGGGACACCAGGACCGTCGGCTCGTGCCCTGCTGGGCGCGGCATCGCTGATCGCGGCCCACGGCGGCGGACGGGTCGTCGTGGGGTGCGCGGCGCCCGATCCCGAACTGCTCGCCTCGTGGGGCGCCGACCTCGCCCTCGACCTGACCGGCGCCGCCCCGCGCCCCGCTGCGGACGCGCTGGCAGCGTGGCTGGACGCCGCCGGCCCGCCGCACGCGGTGCTCGGCGGCGCCACCGCATGGGAGCGCGAGCTGCTCGCACGCCTGGGCACGCGCCTTGATGCCGGACTGCTGAGCGACCTCGTCGCACTGCGCGCCGACGACGCCTCGGGTCGGCTCATCGGGACGAAACCGGTGGGCGGCGCCCTGGCGGACCTGGTGGCCGACGGCGCGGTCACGGTCGCGACGCTGCGGACCGGAGCGCTGCCGCTGCCGGCACCCCGCACACCCCACCGGATTCCCGTCCTCGGCCTCGACGCGGGGGACGATCCGGCTCTTCGGGTGCTGAGCCGCGTTCCCGCCGACGGCCATGACGCGCTGGAGCGCGCACGGGTCGTCATCGGCGTCGGCGCGGGAGTACCGGCCGACGCCCTCACGCACCTGGCGCCCCTCCAGGCACTGCTGGGCGCGGAACTGGCAGCGACCAGGAAGGTGACCGACACCGGAGCCCTGCCGCACAACCGGCAACTCGGCATCACCGGAAGGGCCATCGCTCCGCGGCTCTACGTGGCGATCGGCATCTCCGGCAGCCAGGACCACCTGGTGGGCGTCGAGCGCGCCCACACGATCGTCGCGATCAACAACGATCCGTCGGCGGCCATCTTCGAGCAGTGCGACATCGGCGTGGTTGCCGACTGGCGGGAGGCCGTGACACTGCTGACCCGTGCGGCCCACCAGGCCGCCGCGCGCTGAACCGAGAGGAGTCCGACATGCTGCTTCCCGTCAACGCCGTGCTGGGTGTGGTGATGGCCGTCCTGCTCGCCGTCGCCGTCGGCGTCGCCGCATGGGCCCGGTTCGGCGATGCGCGGGACACGCGCCGCTACTGGCGCGAGATCGTCACGGCCGGACTGCGCGCCGCGGTCCAGCTCGCCGTGGTGTCCCTGGTGGTGGGCGCCGTGGTGCACATCGTGCCGTTGCTGCTGTGCTTCGTGGCCGTCATGTTCTCCGTCGCCGCCTGGACCGCCGGTCGGCGCATCACCCGCAACGCGACGTGGCGCTGGGCAGCCGTGCCCATCGCCGCCGGGGTGCTGCCCGTGCTCGCGGTGCTGCTCCTGACCGGTCTGCTGCCGCTACGCGGAATCGCGCTGATCCCGGTGGCGGGCATCCTCATCGGAGGCGCTCTCACCGCGACCGTGCTCGCGGGGCGGCGGACGCTTGACGAGCTCGCCCAACGCGCGGGTGAGGTCGAGGCGGCCCTGGCCCTCGGGTTCATGGAGCGGGATGCCCGTCTGGAGATCGCCCGCCCGGCTGCGTCGGACGCCCTCATACCCGGCTTGGACCAGACCCGTACGGTGGGCCTGGTCACGCTGCCCGGCGCGTACGTGGGCATGCTGCTCGGCGGTTCCTCGCCGGTCCAGGCGGGAGCGGTTCAGCTGTTCGTCCTCGTCGCGCTGATGGCCGTCCAGGGCGTGGCGACCGCGTGCACGCTGGAACTCGTCGCGCGGGGCCGTATCACGGCGCCGGCCTGAGCAGCGCGTTCCGTGGCCGCGGGCCAGGGTCACCGCACGGTGCGGAGGTTGGCGGCGGTGCCGCGCAGGACGGTACGGCGTGACGAGGGAGGCCGCCGGGTGCCCTCGCCGCGGTGGATCGGTGCGGTCATGCTCCGTCCTCCTCCGAGGTGCGATACCAGTTGTGTGGGGGTCGTCTGGGTTCGTAGACCCCTTTCGGCAGGTCGTCGGTGAGCCGGACCGACCAGCGGTGCAGTCGCTGCATGAGATCGGCCTTGACCTTGCGCAGGCTCGGATCGTCCCAGCGGTTGTCCAGCTCCATCGGATCCCTGTCGAGGTCGTACAGCTCACCGACGTCGGCGACATGCTCGTAGAGCTTGTAGTGGTCGTGCCGGATCATCCGCGACGAGCCGCTCTGGGTCACGCTGTTCAGCTCGTCGTACCTGGTGCCTTCGTAGGGGAAGTGCAGCGGAGGCCGGGCGTCGTCGGGGTAGGGCAGGCCGCCGTAGCCGCGTTCGGTGACGATGTCGGCGAACTCCGCGGCCGGGTAGTCGACGCCGGTGAGGATCTGCCACAGGCTGCGGCCCTGGACACCCAGGGGGATGGGGCGGCCGACCGCGTCGCACACGGTGGGCAGGATGTCGGCGATCGAGACGAAGTCCTCCGTGTTGTCCTGGGTGGTGACGCCGCAGCCGTGCACGACCATCGGGATGTGCGCCAGGACCTCGGGGATGCCGGCGCCCTTGCGCTGGAGGCCGTAGTCGGCGGCGTAGTCACCGTGGTCGGCGAGGAAGACCAGCAGGGTGTTCTCCCACAGGCCCTGCTCCTTCAGGTGGTCGACGAGCCGGCGCACCTGGTCGTCGATGAGGCGGAGCATGCCGCAGTAGGTGGCGCGGTAGCGACGCCAGAGCCTGTCGTAGCCGGGGCGCTTCTCCTCCACCAGGTCCCGCAGCCACTTGTAGGCGCCGCCCTTGGCCTGTGCGGCCTCGGGGCCACAGGACCGGTCGGGGATCTCGTCCTCGTCGAACAGCGAGAAGTACGGCTCCGGCACCTGGTACGGATTGTGCGGTTCGGGCATCGACACCCAGGCGAAGAACGGCTTGTCGGGGTCCCGGGCGTCCACCTGCCGGATGGTGTCCGAGACGATGCGGTGCGCGTACTGCAACTCCACCGGGAACGGGGTGGGTGCACTCGTCGGGCCCATGTCGATGGAGTTCAGCCAGTTGGCGAAGGCGCGCTGCTCGGTGGTGGTGTCCGGCCCGCTCGTGTGCCCGTACGGACCGGAGAAGGCGTCGAAGTACTCCGCCCTGTTCCGGTACATGTGCGTCTTGCCGGCGTAGAACAGCTGGTAGCCGGCGCCGCGCAGCACATCGAGCAGGTCGTCGCCGCGCGACACCTCCAGCGGGGTGGAGTTCTGCCGTACCCGGTGGGTGCTGGGCCATCTGCCGGTGAGCAGGCTGGTGCGTGCCGGGACGCAGGCCGGGGCGGTGGTGTACGCGCGGCGGAAACGGGTGCCCTGGGCGGCGATCGAGTCGAGAAAGGGCATGGTGTCCAGGTCGAAGCCCATGCCGGCGGTGAAGTCGGCGCGGAGTTGGTCGGTCATCGCGAAGACGATGTTCGGAGCGGTCGGGCAGGTCACGGTGTCCCCTTTCCGGTAGGAGAACGTGATCGGAGCAGGGCCTTCACCCGCTGATGGCGCGGCTCTGGCCCTGGCGCTGGACGTACAGCCGGTCGCCCTGCGGGCCGGTCCACTCCAGGCGGACGACACCGGGTACCGCGGCGTCGGCGATGCGTGCCGGGTCCGCCCAGTAGCCGAAGTTCGGGTTGCGGAAGAAGGTCGCCCACAGCTGGCCGCCGACGTCCGTGAAGACGTTGTTGTGGCCGGCGCCCACGCCCAGGGTCCAGCGGCGGGAGTACGGGCCCTCGAAGTGGTCGGCGACGGCGGCGACCGTGTCGTAGTGGTACTGCGTCCGGCCGGGGGCGGCCGTGTCGTAGGCGTGGCGGGTGCTGCCGTCGGCGTCCGTCGAGGTGCGGTCCCACGCGGCGTGCAGCAGGAAGTACCTGCCGCCGTGCTGGAAGACGTACGCGCCTTCCAGGTAGGGCTCGGGGGTGTAGGGCTGCTGCTGGAACGCCGGCAGGTGCGTCGTCGGGACGATGTCCTCCATGTCGTCCCGGAAGCGGGCGTACAGGTTGTTGTGCAGCACCAGCCAGGCGTCGTCGCCCTCGGTGTACATGCTGCCGTCGATGTGGAAACGCGCCCCAGGACCGGCGGGCGGCGCGTCGGGGAGCGCGTCGCCGAAAGGCTTGTCGACATTGCCCTCGACGAGCCGGTACGGTCCCTCGACACCGCCCTCGCTCGCCAGCAGGAACGAGCCGACCTTGTGCGCGTGATCACCCATGCACGCGACGATGTACCAGGTGTCCCGGAAGTAGTGCACCTCCGGCGCCCAGACGTTGCCGCGCTTGCCGAACCGGTCGTCGTACCAGTACTCCTGCCACGGAGCGACGACCGTGCGCCCTGGCCGGTTCTCGCCGGCGAACTCCGGCGACCAGACCTTGCCCTTCTCGGCGCCTGGCCGGATGCCGGTCGTGTCGGCCAGCTGCCACGGGCCGCGCAGCGAGCTCGCCGTCCAGATGAAGATCCCGTCGTTCCAGGGGCCGGCCGTGTCGAGGCCGGGTACGCGGGTGGTGCCGGTGGCGACGTAGAGCGGGCGGCGGCCCGCGACCTTGAAGCAGTTGACGTAGGTGTCGCGCATCCAGACCCGGCCGAGCTCCTCGTCGCGCGGGCGCAGCTCGAGCGGGAGGACGAAGGAGTTGTCCTGCCGCGGCCACAGATCCATGCGGGTGTCCGCGAGACCGTATGGCTCCAGGTCGGGCCAGTTCGACGGGTATCGCCCCCGCACCGCGCCGCCGGTGCTGTCCGTGCCGCCCGCGGGGACCGCTGCCGCGGCCCGCGCTGCCGCGCCCAGCGATCCGGCCGCACCGGCGAGGCCGGCCACACCGGCCGTCCTGGCCACCCGGGCCAGCAGCGCCCGTCGGCCGATGGGCGACCCGTTCTGAGGACCGCTGCTCATCAGTTCCACTCTCCTTCATCCTCCTGGACATCGGCGCGCGCAGCAGCCTGAACAGCAGGTTTCCATGTCCACGTCAAAGATCTACGGCGTCTTCGGACGGCACTGAGCCCAGCATGCGAATCCGCTCCGATTTTCGTCAACAGGTCGGAGAATTAATCCGGGCCGGCCCGCCCGACCAAAATCGGCTACGGAGTACCGGGCAGCCGGACCGTGACGCGGAGACCGCCCGCGGGCCGGGGGACCAGGTCGAGGGTCCCGTCGTGGGCCCGGACGATGCTGTGCACGATGGCCAGGCCGAGGCCGACGCCGGCGTGCTCGTCGGTGCGTACGCGTTCCGTTGCGCGCTGGAAGGGTTCGGTGAGGGTCGGTATCAGTTCCTCGGGGATCCGGCGACCCGTGTTCTCGACCCGCAGCACGCTCGTGTCGGCGTGTGCCTCGGCGTGGACCGTCACGGTGCCGCCGGTGGGGAGGTTGTGGACGATGGCGTTCTGGACGAGGTTCGTCACCATCCGCAGCAGGAGCTCCGCGGAGCCGTCGGTCCGGGCCACCCCGTCGGTGACGTCGAGCGTGATCCGGCGCTGCTCGGCGAGGGGAAGCAGCGTTTCGGCAGCCTCTTCGACGAGGAGGGAGAGGTCGACCCGGCTGCGGGTGAAGTTTCCACGGTCGCCGCGGCTGAGCAGCAGGAGGGCCTCGGTGAGGTCGATCGCCCGGGTGTTGACGGCGTGCAGGCGCTCGATGAGTTCACCCCGGTCCCGCGTGGGGTCCTTGCGGGCGACGTCGAGGAGCGTCCGCGAGATCGCCAGCGGGGTGCGCAGTTCGTGGGAGGCGTTCGCGGCGAACCTCCGTTGCTCGGCGACGTGGGACTCGAGCTGCTCCAGCATGGCGTCGAACGCGTCGGAGAGCTCACGGAACTCGTCCTGGCGGCCCTTCATGCGGATCCGGTGGGCCAGCGACCCGGTCCCGGCCCTCCGTGCCGCGTCCCTGATCTGTGTGAGGGGCGCGAGCATCCGGCCGGCGAGGACCCATCCCCCGACGAGGCCGAACATGAGCAAGAAGAGCATCGCCACGGCCGCGGCGGGGGCGAAGGTGTGCACGAGGAGATAGCGGTTCGGCGAGATCCCGAGCAGTCCCCTGGGGTTGTCGGGCACGTAGCGCAGCAGGAACACCCACACCACTCCCAGCAGGAGAGCGCCGGCGATGAGGAGGAATCCCGCATAGCTCAGGGTGAGTTTCAGCCGGGCGCTGAGCCCCGGGGGTCTACGCATGCGTACGGCCGGGGGCGAGGGCGTCCCCACCGGTGTCGATCCGGTAGCCGACGCCGGGCACCGTGACGATGATCCATGGCTCGCCGAGCCGCTTGCGCAGCGCGGACACGGTGATGCGCACGGCGTTGGTGAGGGGGTCGGCGTTCTCGTCCCAGGCCCGTTCCAGCAGCTCTTCGGCGCTGACGACACCGCCCTCGGCGGCGACGAGGACTTCCAGCACGGCGAACTGCTTGCGGGTGAGCGCGACGTAGCGTCCGTCGCGGAAGACCTCCCGGCGGAACGGGTCGAGCCGCACGCCCGCGATCTCGTGGACCGGCGGCCGGGCGTACCCGCGTCTGCGGTCGAGCGCCCTCAGCCGCAGGACGAGCTCCCGCAGCTCGAACGGTTTGGTGAGGTAGTCGTCGGCGCCGAGCTCGAACCCGGAGGCCTTGTCGTCGATCCGGTCGGCAGCGGTGAGCATGAGGATCGGCATGCCGCTGCCGGAGGCGACGATGCGCCGGGCGACCTCGTCGCCGGAGGGGCCCGGGATGTCGCGGTCGAGGATCGCGAGATCGTAGGAGTTGACGCCGAGCAGTTCCAGGGCGGAGTCGCCGTCGCCGGCGATGTCGGCGGCGATCGCCTCGAGACGCAGACCGTCACGGACGGCTTCGGCCAGATAGGGCTCGTCCTCCACGATCAGTACGCGCATGTCCCCAGCCTAGGCAGCACGACGTATCGCCGACGTATGCAAGGACCCGTGCACGCCCGGCACGCGACTCAGCCTGCCGGTGCCGGCGCGGGGCGAGCCCGGTCCGACGGTGCATCCGCCGCAGGGCGCCACCAGCGGCGCGACGCCAGCGCGGCCAGCGCGGCGCCGGCGGCGTTGACCAGGACGTCGTCCACGGAGGACACCCGGTCGAGACGCAGGACGTACTGCGCGGTCTCGACCAGGGTCGAGCAGCCCGCGCCCAGCGCCAGGATCCGCGGCACGGACGCCAGCGCCGCGCACCGCATCGGGGCGAAGAACCCCAGCGATGCGAAGACCAGCAGGTTGCCGACGATCCCGAGCGGCCCCATCGTGACCAGGTCCCGCAGCGGTATCAGGCTCACTCGCTCGGGGACGGTGCCGGCCCCGGCGCCCGGCATCATGGTCAGCCACAGGAACGGCACCGTCCCGTGCACCATGCCGACCTCGGCCAGTGACGTCCGCCACGCCGACGGGCCGTCGGCGGTACGCCGGCAGCGCGCCAGGACCCACACCACCAGCGCGGCCAACGGAAGCGTGACCAACGTGACGAGCACCACACCGTTGAACGTGTCGAAGCAGCCGTGCCACCGCCCGGCCATGCACATCGGAGCGGCCATCATGAGGGGCCCTCGCACGACGAACGCGGCGCTCGCCATGCCGAGGACCGCCAGGCTGAGGAGCACGATCCCGCGCGTGCGGCGGGGCGGAGCTGCCAGGGATGCGTTGTGGTTCACACCTCCATGGGAAACGGTGGGCTGTTGCGGTGGCGTATGCGGTTTTCGATACGCCCGCGATACACCGGGCCCGGCAGCACGGAAACCGGAGCAAGCCGTCAGTGAGGCGGTCCCGCCGTCGTCGAACGTGCCAGGCGGTTGCTGCACGGCTCGTGCGTGAACCGATGGGCGACCGGGGCATGAAGGGGCGGATCCGGGCGCGGGGGAGATCCGGGCGCCGCGTCATCGGATCGTGCTGCCGGAACGGCGCCGTCGCTCGGGCGGAACGGCGGCGCCGTCGCTCGGGCGGAACGATGGCGAGAGGTCTCTGGGACGGTGCTCGCCGACATCGGGACCGGCGCCCGGACATCCCCTTGCCGGACGGTGCCGGACGTTCCCGGACAGGGAAGCCCAACGCTCCTGGCCTGGCTCGGTACTCGTCGGCTTCAGGCCCTATGCGTCTCCAAGCCTGTCGATCTGCCGGATCTTGTTGGTCGCGTCCAGCGCGGCGACCTTGTAGGACTCCGCGAGCGTCGGGTAGTTGAACACCGCGTCGACCAGGTAGTCGACGGTGCCGCCACAGCCCATCACGGTCTGCCCGATGTGGATCAGCTCGGTGGCCCCGGTGCCGAAGCAGTGCACGCCGAGCAGCTTGCGGTCGTCCGGGGAGACCAGCAGCTTGAGCATGCCGTGCGAGTCGCCGAGGATCTGGCCCCGGGCCAGTTCGCGGTAGCGCGAGATGCCCACCTCGAACGGCACGCTGTCCTGGGTGAGCTGGTCCTCGGTCCGCCCGACGAAGCTGATTTCCGGGATGGTGTAGATGCCGATCGGCTGGAGGCTGTGCATCTGGCCCACCGGCTCCCCACAGGCGTGGTACGCGGCCGCGCGCCCCTGCTCCATCGACGTGGCGGCCAGCGCCGGGAAGCCGATGACGTCGCCGACCGCGTAGATGTGCGGCACCTCGGTGCGGTAGTGCTCGTCGACCGTGATCCGGCCGCGCCGGTCGGCTGACAGACCCGCCTTGCCGAGGTCGAGTCCGTCCGTGACGCCCTGCCGGCCGGCCGAGTACATCACGGCGTCGGCGGGGATCTTCTTACCGCTCTCCAGGACGGTGAGGGTGCCACGGGGGTGGCGCTCGACCGCGCTGACGGTCTCCCCGAAGCGGAAGGTGACGGCCAGGTCCCGCAGGTGGTACCTGAGCGCCTCGATCACCTCGACGTCGCACATGTCGAGCATCCCGGGCCGCTTGTCCACCACCGTGATCTTGCTGCCGAGAGCGGCGAACATGGAGGCGTACTCCATGCCGATCACACCGGCCCCGACGATGACCATGGAACGCGGCACACGCTCCAGACTCAGGACGTTGTCCGAGTCCATGATCGTCTGCCCGTCGAACTCGACACGGTCGGGCCGGGCAGGGCGGGTACCCGTGGCGATGACGATGTGCTCGGCACTCAGGAGCCGTTCCTCGCCGCCCGGTTCACACAGGGCGAGGGTGTGGGCGTCCACGAAGCGCGCCGTTCCGGTGCAGAGGGCGACGTGGTTGCGGGACAACTGGTTGCGGACGACATCGACCTCACGGTTGACCACGTGCTCCGTACGTGCCGTGAGGTCGCCCACCGTGATGTCCTCTTTGAGGCGGTAGCTCTGGCCGTACAGATCCCGCTGGCTGAGGCCGGTGAGGTACAGCACGGCCTCGCGCAGTGTCTTGGAGGGGATGGTCCCGGTATGGAGCGACACCCCGCCGACCATGTCGGGGCGGTCGATGACGGCGACCCGGCGGCCGAGCTTGGCCGCGGCGATCGCTGCCTTCTGGCCGCCCGGGCCGGATCCGATGACGAGCACGTCGAAGTCTGGCACCCGACAGAGTCTGTCAGCTCAGGGGCGTCTTTCGAAAGGTGAACCGCCCCAACGACTGTGCCGGGGGCAGGTTGTTGCACGAACGGGCCCATCCGTGTCCGGCATCGCTCGCCGGGCAGGACCGGCCCCGACGATTTGTAGACTGGGCGTGTTCAGCCGCTCCTCACAGCTCGCGTCGGGCTGGGCATGAGGACGTGCCCAGCGGCACTCTGCCGCCCTGCGATCGAGGCCACACATGAAGAGCGAGGATCAGTTACCGCCTGCCACCAGAGTCGGCATCACCGGCCACCGGACCATCCCGGCAGCCGCCTTCCCCCACGTCCGTGCCGGACTGATCGCCGCCTTGACGGTGGCCGGACGCCCGGCCGGTGCGCACCGCCGACCGCTGGAGGCACTGAGCAGCCTGGCGATCGGCGCCGACCAGATGTTCGCCGAGATCGCCCTTGCCCACGGCGCCCGGCTCACCGCGGTCCTCCCCTCCGCCGACTACGAGCGAACCTTCGCCACCGACGAACGCGTCCTCTTCCGCAAGCTGTTGGACCGGACACACCGCCAAGTCGTACTGGATTACGCCGAGGCGTGCGATGAGGCCTACTACGAGGCCGGCACCTACATCGCCGACCACAGTGACCTCGTACTCGCCGTCTGGGACGGCCACCCGGCCCGTGGACGCGGCGGTACCGGCGAGATCGTCGGCTACGCCCGGCGCCGCGGCACGCCGGTCTCGGTGATCTGGCGGGCGGGGGTCGAGCGCGATCCTCCGTGACCGGGGCGCCTCACTCGCCGTGCCGGGTCAGCCAGGCGGTCCGCTCCGGAGAGATCGCCTCTTCCGCGTTCTCCACGTCGGCCGCCCACCGGGACTCCGCCGTCTGTCTGCGCAAGGTGACCTCCATGGCACTCAGCTCCTGGGCCACCCGGGCGTGGGCGGTGATCAGCGGGCTGTACTGGCGCACCTCGCTCCAGGCCACGGCGGACGCGGCGATGGACGAGGCGAGCCCGGCCAGGTCCAGCTCGGAGCCCCATCCGAAGATCCTGGCCGCCGCGGCGGCGAGGGCGATGGCCGTGCTCAGCGTGGACAGTGTCTGCCACCAGGCCAGGGAGCGACGTGACTCCCCGGACCTGCGGCGATACCAGTTCCGCTGCTCCATCAGCCGATCGCGCACGTAGACCTCGCGGCGGACGGCCAGCGGCTTGCCGCGCAGGGCCCGCATCGCAGGAGTGATCAGGTCGCGCGCCGGATCCGGGGCGGTCTCGGCAACCGGAGCCTGCCAGCCCGCCGCCCTCAACTGCTCCAAGCTCTTGGACAGCCGGAAGACGAAGACACCCTCAGGGTCCACCACCTCGGGGCCGAACGGCGCCCCACGCACGGCGTACCGCCAGCACTGCGAACGCAGCAGCTCGGCGGCCGTCCGATGCAGCTGCCACTTCGCCCGATGGTGGTAGCGGGTGGCCTGCCAGGAATACCACAACGCCCCCACATACCCGGCCGCGCTGGCCAGAGCGAGAAGATCCACACTGCCCACCGGTAATCGCCACGGAAGGGCCGAGCAGGTGGCAGCGAGCAACAGCATCGCCAGCTGCCGCCGTATCCACTTCAGCGTGTCCTTCTGCCTGCTCACCGCGGCACGGTCCGTGAGCTGGAACAGGCCGGGGAGGTCCGCGTACCGGAATTCGGTACTCGAGGGCTCATCACCCGGATGGTCTCTCATGCACGACTCCGTCCCCCCGGCCCCCCGAACGGAGGACGCCGTCGCGATCCCTCACCCGAACCTGCGCAGAAACGCGTTGGACCTGCGGAAATGAGCTGTCGTCAAGACGCCGCCGCAGAGCTGTGGCTCGGGTGGGTGCATTTGCTGGGTTGCGCCCAGGATAAACTTTTGGAGCGCTTTCAGGAACTAGCCAGGAACAAGCGCAGCTGACACCGAACGGCGCTAGGATCATGGCACCAGCCGACGCGTTCGATCTTCGCCGAGATGCGGGGCCCGGACGACCGCGTCACTCCATCTCCCGAGGACTTACATGAAGGCTACCGCGGACGCAAGACGCTCCGAGACTGCTGGGCACTCCCCTGATCGCGAGTTCTCCACCACTGCACAGCACGGCCGGGTGTTGGCCAGAAGCCTGCAACGAGTCGAAGCAGCCGTGCATGGCCGAAACACCAGGGTCACCACGTTCAACTCAGCCCTTTAGTATCAACAGGTGGCTCCACTGCTGGTCCCGTTCCGCCAGTTCGTCCTGAAGGTCCACAGCAGGTGTGACCTTGCTTGTAGGTACTGCTATGTCTACGAGCACGCCGACCAGAGTTGGAGCCGGCGGCCCAAGGTGATCTCCGAGGAGACCGTCGCCTGGGTGGCCACGCGACTCGGCGAGCACGCCAAGGCCCATGCCCTTTCCTCCATGCACGTCATCCTGCATGGAGGGGAGCCGCTGCTCGCCGGTCCAGCCAGACTGCGCAAGATTTGCGCAACTTTGCGCGATGCGCTGACGCCGATGACCGACCTCGATGTGCGCATTCACACAAACGGCGTCCAGTTAAGCGAGCGTTATCTCGACGTTTTCGCCGAGTTCGGCGTCAAAGTGGGTGTCTCCCTCGACGGCGACCGCATCGCCAATGACCGGCACCGCCGCTATGCCGACGGCCGCAGCAGCCATCAACGCGTGCTCAACGCCGTGAATTTGCTCCGTAGCGACCGCTACCGCCATCTCTATGCGGGTCTGTTGTGCACCATCGATCTTGCCAATGACCCGATCGCCGTCTACGACGCGCTGACCGACCTCACACCATCCCGGATCGACTTCCTGCTTCCGCACGCCACCTGGGACGAGCCACCGGTCCGCCCGGACGGCCACCCGACCGCCTACGCGAAGTGGCTGCTGAGAATCTTCGACCGCTGGGACGCCACCGGCCGACCGATGCGGGTACGGCTCTTCGACTCTGTGATCAGTACCTGTCACGGTGGGCCGAGCCTCACCGAGTCGATGGGGGTCGGCCCGTCCGACCTCGTGGTGATCGAAACCGACGGCACGCTGGAGCAGGCCGACTCACTGAAGATCGCCTACGACGGCGCCCCCGAGACCGGATACGACGTCTTCTCTCACAGCCTGGACACCGTGGCGGGCCATCCCGGAGTGATGGCCCGGCAGCAAGGGGTGGCAGGCCTCAGCGCCGAGTGCCGCGCCTGTCCCGTCGTCCGCTCATGCGGCGGCGGTCTCTACGCCCACCGTTACCGCGGCGAGAACGGCTTCGACAACCCTTCGGTGTACTGCGCCGACCTCAAGGAGCTGGTGACCGGCGTGGCGTCGCGGCTCGCAGCAGAGCCGGTCATCGTGGACGGCGCCCCCGAGAGCGTCGCCGGAGTGGACAGGCTGGCCAGCGGGAGCGGGGACCGAGAAGCACTTCTGGAGCTCGCCGCGGCCCAACGGCTGGTGACGCGGGAATGGCTGGCGATGATCGAGGAGCGGACCGGCGGGGGCGATGAACGGTCCGAGGCCACCTGGCAGTTGCTGGCGCGGCTGGCAGAGCACCCGGACGCCATGGACCTGCTGCTCGCCCATCCGTATCTACGCAGTTGGGCCGCTGACCTCCTGGTCACCGCCTCCGACCCCGGCGACCTTCCGCCGATATCCCCGCTCACCGCGATGGCCGCCTCGGCCGCCCTGCGCGCCGGGATCACCGATCCGGTTCCGGTCCCGGCGGAGCGCGACGGCACGGTGTTCCTGCCCGCGCTCGGGCGGGTCCGCATGGCGCCGGCCGGCATGCGGTGGGCCGAGGCCGTGCCGGACGGCGACGGTATCGTCGTACGGCTCGCCGGCGACACGGCACGCATCGTCCCCGGCGCGGCTCCAGACGCCCGGTGGCAACCCCTCGGGTGGTTCACCGACAGGGTCGCGCTGGACGACCTCGACCCGTACCGCGACCACTACACCCGTCCGGCCCGGCCACGACTGCCGCCACGGGAAGCCGGCCGGTTGCGGGAAACGGCGGACGAAGCGTGGCGGTTGCTCCGCGACACGGTGCCGCAGCGCCTGCCCGGACTCACCGCCCTGCTCACCACGGTCACCCCGCTCGCCGGAACACCGGACGACACCGCCGACGTCCGCCTCGCCGGTGGGATCCGCGGAATGGGCGCCGTCGGCCTGACGCCCACCGGCGATCCCGTCGCGCTCGCTCGGGAACTGCTGCACGGCCATCAACTCGCCACCCTCGACGCGCTCGTGGAACAGATCCAGCTCTACGACGAGGCCGACCCCAGGTCGTTCCCGGCGCCGTGGGCCGCGAGCCCGCTGCTGGCCGGAGAGTTGCTGGCACAGGCCTATGCGCGCTCCGCGACGCCGGCGCTCGCCGCCGACCCGGTCGAACACGCCGAGGAGACGGTTCGGGCGCTGGACATGCTGGCGGATGCCGAGGTGCTCACACGGGTGGGCGAGGAGTTCGTGGCGGGAATCCGAGCGGCCCTCCCGGCGGAGGGATGACGCCCCGTGGAGCCCGCCCCAGCCACCCGGGCCTCGCTCGCCGACGATCTCGCGGAACTCGGCGTACGGCCGGGAGGGGTCGTCCTGGTGCACGCCCGGATGGGCACCGTAGGCCCCATCCGGCAACGGCCCGGGGAGTACACCCGTGACCCGGCGGCCGAGCCGCTCCTCGGGGCGCTCCAGGACGTGCTCGGACGGCGCGGGACGGTGGTCGTTCCCTCGTTCACCGAGGGGAACTCCACGACCTCCCGGGTCCACCGCCGTCGCACCGAGGGGATGACAGCGGACCAGCGCGCGGCGTTCCGCTCTCGGATGCCGGCGTTCGAACTCGACCACACCCCGTCCGACGGCATGGGCAGGTTCGCCGAAACGGTACGCCGGGCGCCGGGTGCACGGCGCAGCAGCCATCCCCAGACCTCGTTCGTGGCACTGGGCAGCCAGGCCGCGAAGGCGGTGTCCTGCCACGACGAGAAGTGCCATCTGGGTGAGGAGTCCCCGCTGCGCTGGCTGTACGAGAATGACGCCCGCATTCTGCTCATCGGCGTTGGATACCAGGTCTGCAGCGCGTTCCATTTAGCCGAGTATCGAGTCCCGAATCCGCCTCGTCGTGACTACGCATGCGTCGTGGTGCAGAAGGGAAGACCAGCGTGGATCACATACGAGGACGTCGATCTCGATGACACGGACTTCGCGGATCTCGGGACGGACTTCGAGAAGAATGATCTCGACCGGTGCAGTCCTCGCGTTCTCCGGGGATTGGTGGGTGGCGCGGAGACACGTTCCCTCGTCATGAGTGCTGCGGTGGACTTCGCCGTCACCTGGCTGTCCGAAAAACGTACTGCACACCGTGCTTCCGGCCTGAATTCCTGCTCTCGTTGTTCCACATGAGAGGCATAGTTTCCTACACTGTCCCACCCGGTGGCAGATGGGGGATGCGTGCTCACATCGGAGAAGCGGCAGGGGGGCGAGAGCAACCCGTTTTTCTTCCTGAGCTACGCCCACACCCCGAGCCAGGATGCGAGCGTCGCCGATCCCAATCTGTGGGTGGAACGCCTCTACCGAGACCTCTGCGACCACATCCTCTCCCTCACCGACCTTCCCCACTCCGGGGTCGGCTTCATGGACCGCGACATAAGGACCGGAGAAGGATGGTCGGACCGGCTGGCCCACGCCCTCGCCACCTGCCGGGTCTTCGTCCCCCTCACGTCACCGCGTTACTTCGGCAGCCTGCACTGCGGCAAGGAGTGGTTCGCCTTCCAGCAGCGTGCCATCCAGCAGCAGGCGCGCATCGGCCGGCCCGTGCAGGCGATCGTCCCGGCCTTATGGGTCCCGGTACCACCCCAGTCGACTCCGAGCGCGGCCGAGCAACTCCAGTTCAACCATGCGGCCTTCGGGACCAGGTACACCACCGACGGGCTGTACGGGCTGATCAAGCTCAGCAGGCTGCGGGAGGAGTACGAGGTGGCCGTCTACGAGCTGGCCAGGCACATCGTCAAGGTGGCGGAGATCTCGGACGTCGACCCGGGACAGCCGGTCGACTACCGGCGGATACCGAGCGCTTTCGGAACGCCGCGTGGCACCCGCAACCTGCGCATCACGGTGGCCGCCGCCTCACGCCACCACCTGCCGCCGGGCCGCAGCACGCAGTTCTACGGGGACCGGGCCATCGACTGGAACCCCTTCTATCCACTCTCCCGACGTCCGCTCGCCGCGGTTGCGGCCGAGATCGCCGGGAGCTTCGACTACCACTCGACCCTCGTCTCGTCCGATGACGAGCCCGACCCGCTGGAGCCCGCGGATCCGGTCGACGGACCCGAGATCGTGCTTGTCGACCGGTGGGCGGTGGCCGATCCGAAACAGCGGGAGTGGCTCGGCCGGCTCGATGCGGCGGACCGGCCGTGGACGGGTGTCGTGGTGCCGTGGAACCGCGAGGACGCGGAGGGCCGCGACCACGAGGAGGAACTGGTGACCGCCCTCAACGAGACCATGCCCCGCAAGACCACGCAGGGCTCGGTCGTCTGCCGGCGTGCGGTGCACGGGGTCCTCAGCCTGGAGTCGCTCTCCGACGTCCTGCCGGACGTCGTCGAGCACGTGGCCTCCCAGTTCCTCAAACGCGCGCCCGCCTACCCGCCGGAAGGGCCTCGCAGGGAGCGCTTCCGGCTCTACCCGCCCGGCGAGACGGGCTCCACCGCATCGCCCGAGGACCGCCATCCTCGCCCAGACCAGAGGGAGGATCCGCAATGACCGACGACCGCGGTGGAACCATCGTCACCTTCTACTCGTACAAGGGCGGCACCGGCCGCACGATGGCGCTCGCCAACGTCGCCTGGATCCTGGCCGCCGGCGGCAAGCGCGTCCTCACCGTCGACTGGGACCTGGAGGCGCCCGGCCTGCATCGCTTCTTCCACCCGTTCCTGGACCCGTCCACCCTGGCGGCGACGACCGGGGTCGTCGAGCTGATCAGGGACTTCGCGGAAGCCGCGGTCACCCCCGGCAAGCGGGACCCGGACGCCTGGCACTTGCAGTACGCCCGCATCACCCCGCACGCGGTCTCCCTGAACTGGACGTTTCCCGGCGACGGCACGCTCGACTTCGTCTCGGCCGGACGGCAGGACCGCACGTACTCCGCCGCGGTCAGCAGCTTCGACTGGGACAACTTCTTCGACCGGCTCGGCGGTGGCCAGTTCTTCGACGCCCTGCGCGAGGACATGAAGCGCCACTACGACTACGTGTTGATCGACAGCCGTACCGGCATCAGCGATGTCGCCGACATCTGCACCGTGCTGCTGCCGGACGTCCTGGTGGACTGCTTCACCCTCAGCGGCCAGAGCGTCGACGGATCCGCGAGCGTCGCCCGCGACATCAACGAACGCTTCCGGGAGCGCCAGATCCGTATTCTCCCGGTCCCCATGCGGATCGACGAGGGCGAGAAGGAGAAGGCCGACACGGGCCGCTCGCTGGCAAGGGCGATCTTCGACCGGCTCCCCAACGGCATGTCCGACGACGAGCTCAACGCGTACTGGGGCTCGGTGGAGGTGCCCTACCGTTCGTACTACAACTACGAGGAGACGC
This sequence comes from Streptomyces odontomachi, assembly GCF_024435355.1. Classification (GTDB taxonomy): domain Bacteria; phylum Actinomycetota; class Actinomycetes; order Streptomycetales; family Streptomycetaceae; genus Streptomyces; species Streptomyces odontomachi. Next base: position 525,004 of record NZ_JAMJWG010000002.1, on the reverse strand, counting down.
TGGCCACCTTCGGCGACGAGACCGGTCTTGCCAACTCGCTGCTCTCCGCCTTCGAGCGGCTCACCGCGGTCATCAGCGAGTCGACGGTGACCTCGCTGCCGCCGATGGCGGAGAACGTCCGTCTCCACTACCGCGACCGCTTCAGCCGCCGCTACCGGCCCACGGCGACGACGAACGTCCGTCTGAGCTTCGTGCCCGAGGACCGTATGTGGGCCGACTGGATAGCGGCCCTGCTCACCGACGCCGGGTTCCGGGTGCTGCCCGCCGACGCGGCGAGCGACGGGCAGGCGGCGCCGGGCGGGCGGGAGAACGGGGAGGCGGCGCCGGGCGGGCGGGAGACCGGCGCGGTCGGGGAGGCCCCGGCCCACACCATGGCCCTGCTCTCCGCCGCCTACCTGCGGTCCACCAAGGCGCGCAGCGTGTGGGAGCAGGCCGTCGCCGCGGACCCGTCGGGCACGAAGCGGCTCCTCATCCCGGTCCGGGTCGGCGAGGTGCGGGTGACCGCTCCCTTCGTCGAACGGACACCGGTGGACCTGGTCCAGCGCGACGAGAGCTACGCCGGCTCGGCGCTGCTGCGCGCCCTGGGGCGACCGGGCCGCCCGCCGTCGCGTGGCGAGGAGACGAGCGTCCTGCCGCGGTTCCCCGGTACCACGCCCCGGGTGTGGAACGTCCCGATCCGCAACCCGATCTTCACCGGGCGCAGCCTGCTGATGGAGCACATCCGGGAGGAGCTCGGCGCCGGCATGACGATAGTCCTGCCGAGGCCGCAGACGCTCTACGGCCTCGGCGGTGTCGGCAAGACGCAGATGGCCCTGGAGTACGCGCACCGCTTCATGGGCGATTACGACATCGTCTGGTGGATCTCCGCCGAGCAGCGCGAACTCGTCGCCACCTCCCTGGCGGAACTCGGCGAACGGCTCGGCCTGCCGATGCCCGAGGACATGGCGGAGGCGGCCCATGACGCCCTCGACCACCTGCGGCAGATCGGCGCCACCGAGCGCTGGCTGCTCATCTTCGACAATGCCGACGACCCCGAGGCCATCCAGCCCTTTCTGCCCGGTGGCCAGGGCCACGTCCTTCTGACCTCGCGCAACCAGAACTGGTCCCACCTCGGCCACCCCCTGGAGGTGGACGTGTTCAACCGTGAGGAGAGCGTCGAGCATCTGCTGCGCCGGGTGCCCACGATCGACCCACGGGACGCCGACGCCGTGGCCGCGGCCCTCGGTGATCTGCCGCTCGCCGTCGAACAGGCGGGAGCCTGGCTGGCGGAGACCGCCACCGCAGTCTCCGACTACCTCACGGAACTGGCCGCCCAGGACACCCGGGTCCTGGCGCTCAACCCGCCGCCCGGCTATCCGCAACCGGTCGCCGCAACCTGGAACATCTCGCTGACCCGGCTGCGCGAGCGCTCGCCGGCCGCCGTCCGGCTGCTCCAGCTCTGCGCCTTCTTCGCGCCCGAGCCGATCTCCGGGAACCTGCTCTACAGCAACCGGATGCTCGAGTCCCTGATGCCGTACGACGAGAGCCTCCAGGACCGGCTGAACCTCGGGCGACTCATCCAGGAGCTGAGCCGCTTCGCGCTGGCCAAGGTCGACCCGGCGACCCGCAGCATCCAGATCCACCGGCTCGTCCAGTCGGTCATCCGCTCCGAGATGACCACCGAGGAGCGCGTGGCAGCCGAGCACGCGGTCCACCGCATCCTGGTGGGTGCCCGGCCGGTCCAGGGCGACACCGACGACCCGGAGAACTGGGAGCGGTTCGCCGAGATCTGGCCCCATCTGGAGGCGTCCCGGGCGAGCCGGTGCGACGAGCCGGACACCCGCCAGCTGCTCATCGACCGGGTGCGTTATCTCTGGAAGCGCGGTGACCTCGACGCGGCCGACGCCCTGGGAGAGCGGCTCGTCGAGGTGTGGAGCCGGCGCGACATGTCCCTCGAATCCCCGTTACGACGGCGGCACTTCGAACGCCAGGACCGCTTCCTTGACTTCCACCTCGCCAACATCCTGCGTTCCAGGGGGAAGTACGTCGAGGCGCGCGAGAAGAACACCCGAATCCTGGCGTGGCAGCGGGCCAACCTCGACCGGCCCGGCATACCCGACCGGCACACGCTCATGACCGCCAGCGGACTCGCCACCGACCTCGGAACGCTCGGCCAGTTCGACGAGGCCCTGGAGATGGCACGCGAGGCGTACGCCGGCTTCACCGAGCTGCTCGGCGCCGACCATCCCCGCACCCTTGCCGCGGCCAACAACCTCAGCGTCTGCCTGCGCCTGGTCGGCGACTACTACGAGGCACGCGACATCGACCAGGACACCCTGGACCGGCGCCGCGTCGTGCTCGGCCCGGAACACCCGTACACGCTCTTCTCCGCGGGCAACCTCGCCCGGGACCTGCGCGACTCGGGCGACTACGGGGCGTCGGCGACGCTGCTGACCGCCACGTACGCGTCGTGCAAGCGGGTCGTCGGCCGGATGGCGCCGGAGACCTTGCGGACGGCGAAGAGCCTGGCGGTCTCACTGCGCCGTGCCGGACACGTGCAGGACGCCCGGCGCCTCACCCAGCGCACCCGGGACTGCTACCGCGAGCGGTACCCGTACGAGACCCCGGAGAGCCTCGCCTGCATGCTCAACCTGGCGACCGATCTGTACGTGACCGACGAGCGTACGGCCGCGCTCGAACTGGAACGCGAGGTCGTCGCCAAGTACGGCGAGTCGCTGGGCGAGCGCCACCCCTCCACCCTTGTCGCCGTCAACAACCTCGGTATCCACCTGCGCGGCGTCGGCGAGCGGGACCGTGCGCGGTCCGTGCTGGAGGGTGTGCTGGAGCGGATGCGCCAGGAGCTTCCCGACCAGCACCCCAATACGCTGTGGTGCATGGCCAACCTCGCCGGAACCCTGCGGGAGATGGGCGAGCACGAGGCATCCCGGGACCTTCAGCAAGCTGCCCTCGCCGGGTTCCGGGTCAGGTTCGGGGAGCAGCATCCGGACACGGTCCTGTGCGAGGCCGATCTGGCCCTCGCGCTCGCCGGGTCGAAAGGGTCGGAGGAGTCGAGCCAGCTGGGTATGGCGGCCCGGGAGACGCTGACCCGGCTGCTCGGCCCGGACCACCCGCAGACGGTGACGGCCCTCAATCGCGAGCACGTCTACCGGGACCTCGAACCCTCCGCGGCGGCGTGATCTTCGGTTGACCGCGCCCACCAGCCGGTGAGCAGCCACGTCAGGATGTCGGGCAGGACGCGAAACGCGGTGAAGTGGGCCGCTTGGAGTTGCCAGACCGCGATCGCCCCGGGGATGCGGTCGGCCAGCCAGCGCGAGTGGCCCACCGGTGAGAAGACGTCCTCGGTGCCGTGCCAGATCATCACCGGCACCTGGATGTCGGCCGGGTCGAAGCCCCACGGGGAGCTGAACGCGAGCACGTCGTCGTACCAGCCGTCTGACGAGGTGCGTATCGCCTCCTGGAAGTTGCGCGCGAGTAGCGAGCGCATCCCGGCGTCCGAGACAACGACCCGGTCAGGACCGGTCAGCTCTCGGCGCAGTTCGGCCAGGAGCCGCATCGGATCGTCCCGGATCTTTGCGGAACGCGACTCCAGGCTGGCGGCGAGCTTCTCCGGGCCGGTGGTCGCAGCGGTGTACTCAGCGATGTTGGACGCTGCCATGCCGGCGAACCAGTCGAGCCCGTCGGCACTCCGTGGCGCCAGGCTCACCAGCACCGCCGCCCGGGTCACCCGCTCCGCCAGCAGCGCTGCGCAGGCGAGTGCGTGCGGCCCGCCTCCGGAGCGTCCGACCACGCCGAAGCGTTCCACACCGAGCGCGTCCGCGATCGCTGTCACGTCCTGCGCCACGTCGGCGACGCTGCGGTCCGGTAATCGATCCGAACCGCCGTAACCGGGCCGGTCGTACGAGATGAGCCGTACGCCCTGGTGGTAGAGCATCACCCCACGCGGGGACGGGCCGAGCCGGCTCCCCGGTGTCCCGTGCAGCAGGAACACCGGCTTTCCTCTCGGATTCCCGCTCGTCTCCACCGTCAAAAGCCGCCCGTCCGGCGCACGTACTCCTCCGCGCACCAGCGCCTCCCCCTGCCGCACCCAGGACGGACAGCCGGGCCGCCACCGGGCCATGACCACACTCTTTCGCACACCATCGCACAAAGCGCGTGCCAACACCATGACGCCCATGTGCATGTATCGATAGAAATGATGAACAGTCGGTGTGGGGACGGGCCCTGGCCAGGCCGTGGTGCCCACGCGGCACGGTGTCGACGTCCACCGGCACCCGATCGCCCCCGCACCCCCGCTGTCGGCCCCGCCGCCTACGCTCTGCGCAGCAGGCAACCGGAGCGGATCACGAAGGTGCGGGCATGGTGGACGGTGCGTCAGGGGTGGACGGTGGCTACGAAGCGCACCGGGAGGCGTTCGCGGTGTTCGCCGAGCGGATGCGGAAGGGCGACTGCCGGGCGGCCCTGACTGCCGCGCACGCCGTCCACGAGCAGGTGCTCGCCGCCGGGCATCCGGAGTTGCGCGGCGTGGCGCTGAACTGCGTCGGACTGGCCCGGTTCGAGCTTGGCGAGTTCGCTCACGCGGTGGAGTCGCACCAGCGCGCCAAGGACCTGAGCCTGCGGTCCGACGTGCGCGGGTTCGCCGTGCTGCGGGCCAGCCTCGCCAGGATCGCGGCCGGCGAGTCCGTCGCTTGTCCGCAGGTCTGGGAGGCCGACTCCGCGCCCGGCCAACTGGCCGCGCTCGCCCGCAGCGAGCACCCGCAGCTGGCTCCGGCAGCCGGTGTCGAGCTCGGCCGGCTGCTCCGCGGCGAGCGGCACTTCCTGGCGGCGATCCGCGCCTACCGGGCCGTGGTCGACTCCGGTCACCCCTGGTTCCGGCCGCTGGCCGCCGAGCCGCTGGCCGAGCTGCTGCGCGAGGCCGGCGACGACGACGGCGCCGCCCTAGTCCTCGACCACGCCGGCACCGAGGCCGACGCGCCCGACCTGGTCGATCTGGCGCTGGCCCCGCTGGACGACCTCCAGGCGCCGTCCTCCTGGCTGGTCCCGGTCCGGCCGGGTCTCGACCACTACCGCGCCGGCGACCTGTCCGCCGCCCGCGCCGAGCTGCGCGCCGCCGCCGCCGGCGACTGGCGACCCGCCGCGCACCAGGCCAGCACCGTGCTCGCCGGCATCGAACTGCGGCACGGTGATCCCACCGCCGCGCGCCAGCTCCTGAGCGACCTCGCCGGGACCGCCGACTTCACCCACGGCCCGCGCGCGGCCGTGGCCCTGGCCGTCCTGGCCGCCGCCGAGGCCCTGCCCCCGGACACCACCGTGCCCGCCGACCCGGTCACCACCCTCGCCCGCTACCTGACCCGTGACCAGGACGCACTCCCCGACCTGGAGGCACTGGCCCAGGGGCGACACCCGTTGACCGGGGTGTTCACGGCCCTGCTCGGCGACCTGCTCGACGACGGCGGTGCCGGGTCGGAAGCGGCCCACCGGCAGGTCAGGGCGGCCCGGTCCGAGGACAGGCTGGCGGCCGGCTACACCGCCTACCTGGCGGCCACCAACCTGACGACGTGGGACGACACCGAAGACGTCGTGGACGCGCTCGCCGAAGCCTTTGCATCCGCGTCCGCCGTGCAGCCCTGGGTCGCCATCCGGCTCGGCGAGGCGAACCTAGCCGACGGCTACCGGAGCGGTGACAGCCAGTCCTGCTTCCAGGGCCTGCTCGAAACCGGCCACCGGGCGCTCATGGCCCGCGCCGCGGTCGGGCTGTTCCACTCGTCGCCGGCGGACAGCTGGCAGTCGGAGGAGCGGTACGAGCTGGCGACGGAGTTGCTGGCCGGCGACCTGCCCGCCGAGGCGGTTCCGCCGCTGGCCTGGCTTGCGGCCGAGAATCTGATCAGCTACGAGGACGACCTGGACGGTGGAAAGGACGCGCTGGAGCGGATTCCCGAGTCCGATCCCCAGTTCGGTGCTCCGGCACTGGCCGTGCGTCTGCTGCTGGACGAGGACGTCGACGGCATGCGGTCGGTGTTCGAGCGGCTGGCCCGGTGGGACGACCAATCGTTGGAGATGGCCTCCGAGTGCTGCATGTCGGTGCTCTGGAAGCTGCCCGACGGGTCCGCCGTCACCCGGTCGGCCCTGCGTGTACTGGCCGACTTCGGCGACCAGAGCGCGTCCCTGGCCTACAAGGTGTGGGAGCGGTTGGCCACGGTCTGCCGGATCCAGCACGACCTGGACGGCGAACTGGCCGCCACGGAAGCTTTGCACCTGCGCCGCAGCAACGGCCACCCGGGCGGCGGGGTACTGGAGGTCGCCCGCCGCCACTACCTCGCCGGCGACCTCGACCAGGCCGTCGAGCTGTACCGGCGGGTCGCCACCCCGGAGTTCCCGGCGGCGCGTGGCAAGGCGGCCGTCGACCTCGGTGTGCTGTTCCGGCACCAGGGCCGGCACGAGGAGGCCCAGGAGTTGTCGGCGGCCGACGTCCATCCGGAGCACTGCTTCAAGCTGGGCACCGATCTGGAAGGGGCGGGGCGGATCGCGGAGGCCATCCTCGCCTGGGAGCTGATCGCCGACACCGACGACGTCACCTGGGCGGTCCGCGCCAACTACCACCTGGGCGAGGCGCATGCGGGCCGAGGCGAGACGGACGCGGCGATCGCGGCGTACCGGCGGGCGGCTGCGACCCGGGACTCCTTCTTCTGCGGCATGGCCTGGCACGAACTCGGCTGCCTGTACCAGGACCAGGGGAACCTCGAGTTGGCCAAGGAAGCGCAACAGCGCGGTGCCGACGTGGGTGCCGGACTGGATGACGACAGCGGCGAAACGGTCGTCGGTGTGTGTCACCTGCGGTTGGCCCAGCTGGCGACGCTGTCCGGCGACGCCGACGAAGCCCGGCGCCGCTACCTGGACATGGTCGACAACGGCGATCGGGGTACGGGCGCGATGGGGGCGATGATGCTGGGCGGCGCCGCCAAGGACCGCCGGGACGTGGCCGAGGCGCGACGCTGGTACCAGTGGGTGATCGACTCCGGTGACCTGTTCCAGCGGGAGCTCGCGCTGGCCCACCTCGGCGAGCTGTACTACTGGGTCGGCGACCGGGACCGGTCACGGGAGTTCTACCGGCGCACCCTCGACTCCACCAGGAGCAATCCGGACCTGGTCGCCGAGGCCGCCTACCGGCTCGGGGAGATGGCCAGCCAGGACGGCGACACCGACCAGGCCGTGCGGTACCTGGAGCGGGCACGGGACACCGGGGACGCCACCTTCGGTCCCCAGGCCAGCGAGCTGCTGGGCCGCCTGACCGGATGACGGCCGCCTGACCGGATGATGCCGGTCGTCCCGCCCGTCGCGGTGGGTCCCGCCGCGGTGCGTCCGCCCGGTGGAGTCGTGGTGGCCGCTACAGCACCTTGGCCAGAAACGTGCGGATCCGCTCGTTGCCGTTGTGCTCGGAGAAGAACTCCTCCGGCGGCAGGTCCGCGGCGATCCTGCCGTCGTCGATGAAGACGACCCGGTCGGCCACCCTGCGCGCGAATCCCATCTCATGGGTCACGACGATCATGGTCATGCCGTCCCGGGCGAGGTCGGTCATGATGTCCAGGACGTCGTGGACGACCTCCGGGTCCAGTGCGGAGGTCGGCTCGTCGAAGAGCATCAGCTCGGGATCCATGGCGATCGCCCGCGCGATGGCGACGCGCTGCTTCTGCCCGCCGGACAGCCGGTTCGGGTACACGTCGGCCCGCCCGAGCATGCCGACCCGGTCCAGCAGGGCACGGCCCTTGCGTTCCGCCTCCTCGCGGGTGAGCCCGAGCACGTTCATCTGGGGCAGCACCACGTTGCGCAGCGCGGTCATGTGCGGGAAGAGGTTGAACTGCTGGAAGACCATGCCCATTCGGGCGCGCAGCTTATCGAGGTTCGACTTCTTCGGCTCGAGTTCCTCGCCGGTGAACACGACACGCCCCGAGGTCGGCGTCTCCAGCAGGTTGAGGCAGCGCAGGAAGGTCGACTTTCCGCCACCGCTGGGCCCGATGACGGCCACCACCTGCCCGGGCTCGATACGGAAGTCGACACCGCGCAGCACCTGGTGGTCGCCGAATGTCTTCGTGATGTCGAAGGTCTCCAGGAGCGCCATCAGACGTACACCGCCATTTTCTTCTCGATCGCACGGGTAGCGGACCCGATGACGTTGGTGAGGACGTAGTAGAGAAGGCCGATGAAGAGATAGACGGTCAGGGCGTCGAAGGTCCTGGATATGATCGTCTGCCCGACCAGGAACAGCTCGCCGATGGTGATGAACGAGACCAGTGCGGAGTTCTTGGTCAGCGACACGAACTCGTTGCCCAGCGGAGGCAGCATCCGCAGGAACGCCTGCGGAACGACGACGTGGCGCATGGCCGACGCGTGCGACATGCCACACGACCTGGCGGCCTCGATCTGCCCGCGGTCCACCGACTGCACGGCGCCACGGAAGATCTCGGTGACGTAACTGCCGCTGTAGAGGCCGAGCGCCAGGACGCCCGCGACCATCGGCGGCAGTTGGAGCCCGAGCTGGGGCAGGCCGAAGTAGAGGAAGAACAGCTGGACCACGAACGGCGTTCCGCGGATCACGGAGACATAGACGTTGCCGAGCCAGCGCAGCGGCGGGAAACCGCTCAGCTTGGCGAACCCGCCGGCCGTGCCGAGCAGGAGGCTCAGGCACAGCGACATCAGGATCACGGCGATGCTCACCAGCAGACCGTGCTGTATCTGCCCCCAGGACTCGACGATGGTGTGCGGGTTGAGGAGCGGTCGATCCTTCTTCGCGCCCTGGTCGCTCTGCGCCCCGAACCACTTCTTGGTGAGCGCAGTGTACGAGCCGTCGTCCTTCATCTTCTTCAGGGCGGTGTCGAGCGCCGCGGTCACCTCGGCGTCCGACTTCGGCAGGGCGTACGCGTAGTCCTCGCTCGTCAGCCGGTTCCCGACCTGCTTGAGGCCGCCGTGCTGGGCGACGAAGTACCGGCCGGCCGGAGCGCCGGTGACGACGGCGTCGGCCTGGCCCAGCTTCACCGACGAGAACATCTGCTCGTTGGTCTGCACCATGATCAGCCGGGCGTGCGGCTGATGCTGCTTGAGCCACTCGACGGACTTGGTGCCGACCTGTACCGCGATGCGCTTGCCGGAGAGATCGGCCTGGGACTTGATCGTGTCGTTCTTGCCGGCGACGAAGACGGCGAGCCCGCCGGGGTAGTACACGTCCGTGAAGTCGACGACCCTGGATCGCTCGGCGCTGATGTAGATCCCCGATGCCCCCATGTCCACCTGGTGGGCCTGGAGGGCGGGGACGATGTTCCCGAAGGGCATCTGCGTGAAGGAGACCTTCTTGATGCCCGCGCGTGCGGCCAGCTTGCGGACCAGCTCGATGTCGAAGCCGGTCTTGCGGCCCTTGGCGTCGGTGAACTCGAAGGGCGGGAAGGTCGCGTCGGTGCCCACCCGGAGGGTCGCCTGACCCGAACGCAGGCGTGCCAGCTTGCCGGCCTTCCCGTCCTGCTCGGCCGCGCCGGCCGGCGCGGCAGCCGTGAGCATCATGACGCAGGTGACGAGCCCGGCCAGCAGGGCGGCGACTCTTCTCCCCAGGGGCGCTCTTGCCATGGTGATTCCGTTCGGGGTGGGAGTGGTGGGCGAATTTCAGCTCGCTGCGGCGCCGGCTGCCCCGCCGTGGCCGGGGGCCGTGTGGCGGGCGCGGTGGGCGGTCACCGACACGGTGTGGACGAGCCGGGCGGCGAGGTTCGCGGTGCGATGGTCCTGGTCGTGTACGGGGTTGAGCTCCACGACGTCGAGCAGGGCCAGCTTCGGGCTTGCCGCGACCGCCTTGCAGACCTCGACGACGACCGTCGCCGGGACGCCGAGCGCGGCCGGGGCGCTGACGCCGGGGGCGGCGTCGGCCGGCAGGACGTCGAGGTCGATGGTGAGGTGGAGGACGTCGACGGAGTCGACGAAGCGGGCCACGAACGACAGGACGTCGTCGAGGTGGCGCTCCTGGGACTGCTCGTCCGTGCGGTAGCAGACACCCAAGTCGGCCGCGGTGCGGAACAGGGCGGCCGTGTTGCTCGACTCGCTGATGCCGATCACCGCGTATCCGAAGTCGGCGCCGCGTGCTGCCTCGGCGTCTGCGACCTGGCGGAACGGGGTGCCGGAGGTCGCCTGCGGAGCCGTCCGCAGGTCGAAGTGCGCGTCGAGGTTGAGGATCCCCAGGCGCCGGCCTTCGAGCGACCCACCCTCGGCGAGCCCCCGGTAGGAGCCGTAGGCGGTCTCGTGCCCACCGCCCAGGACGACGGGCAGGTGTCCGGCGCGTACCAGGGTGCCGACCGTGGCCGCCAGCCGGTCGTGCCCGGACTCCAGGTCGTGCCCGTGGACGGTGACGTCGCCCGCGTCATGCACGACGATCTCGGTGTGCAGGGCCTTGGACGCGAGCGCCCGGCGTATCTCACCCGGACCGTCCACCGCTCCGGGCCGCCCGCCGTTGCGGCGGACGCCCTCGTCGCTGCGGAAGCCGATCAGGGCCACCCCCGGGGTGCGCGGGTCGGCCGCACCGACCACCGAGTGCCAGCGCCGGTGCGCCGGCCCCGGCCCGTCGACGCGGCCGGTCCAGACCGGGCGGGGCGGGACGGCGGTGCCGCCTGCCTCCGTCCCGGTGCGGTCGGTGTGCTCGGTGTCCGTGATCACGACGGGAACTCCTCAAGGCGGCTGATGTCCTGTGCTGCGGCATGGGTGAAGGTGAGCAGGGACCGCTGGTTGCCGCGCACCCGGAACTCCGGCGCCATGGTGCTGACGGTCCCGGTGACCTGCCCGCGCCGGTCGAAGACGGGAACGCTGACGCCCCACACGCCCTCGTCCACGGCGCCCGTGCTCATCGCGTAACCCCGCTCGCGGACGCGATGGAGATCGACGGCAAGCAGCTCGGCCTCCTCGCGGCTCAGCCGGTGTGCCTCGCATACCTCGGTGACGCGCTCGGCCGGCAGGTGGGCGAGGATCGCCTGGGCGCTGGCGCCGAAGGTCAGCGGCTGGCTCAGACCGGGGGAGAAGCTGCACTTGATCACGCGTGATCCCTCGGCGACCTCGACGCACAGCACCTGCTGGCCGCTCGGGATGAGGAAGGCCGCGAGCTCGTCGGTGTCGGCCGCCAGCCGGGTCAGCCGACGCCGCACCGTTCCGCCGTTGAGCATCTCGCGCCGGTAGTTCTCCGCCATCTGCACCGTGAGCGATCCCGCGCAGTACCGGCCGTGCGTCCGGGCCTGGCTGACCAGGCCGAGCCGCATCAGGTCCTGGAGGTGCCGGTACACGGCGCTGACGGGGATGCCGGTGTGCCGGGCGATGCCCTGAGCGGTCATGGACGACTGCTCGGCGAACGCCGCCAGGATGGTGCCGGTCCGGTGGCCGGGACCGTGCGCGGGCTTCTCACTGATCACGCGCCGGACTATAGACACGAAATCCGGACGCGATGAGTCCGGTCTCCCAGTGAGTGAGAATTTATCTGTTGATCAGTGGGAGATTCCCGTGACGGTCGGCCGAGTGTCCTCTCGCGGGGGTGGGACACGGCGTGACCTGGCGCGCCCCGGGCCCGCCGGATCGTGGGTGACCTGGGCATGTCGGGGCGGGCGCCGAAACCGAGTCGTTCGTGAGGGGCCTGCGTGCGGAGAGATCGGCAAGGTCAAGATCGATCGAAGCCGCCACGGTCCGATGATCCTCGGGGTCGGAACTCGGGGCCGGATTCGGACATCATCCGGTAGGTGTGACGATCTATCCGCGTCAGCGTCGCAGGCCACCCGGCGAGGGTGCCGCCGGGTGGTGGGCGTAGCGGTTGGGAACTGGCCACCGGGGTCCGAGGGGTTGTTGATTGCAGTCGCTTGCAGGGTGCAAGGTCTCTTTGGATCAGACGTGGGTGGTGTGTCCGCGGGACGCCGCGGCCCGTCCACGACTGGTGCCGACGACCCCCTATCCCCACAGAACGGGGCGGTGTGCTGGCGAACTGAGGGTTTTGCCCCGTTCTGCCCTCCGCCTCTCGAAGGCACCACCTGTTAGCCGCCACCTTCGGCACCGTTGAACAGCGCACGTACCACCTTGTGGACGTCGGGTACGGGCGTCGGCGAGGTGGGCTGGCACGTCGTGCACCCTCCCCCTTTGCCCCGGTAGGGAGACTTCGAGATGCCCGCACGATTCACCCTTCCCCTCACGAAGTGGCCGCCTGGAGCGGTGGCCGTGCAGTGCGACGGACGTTCCCCGATCACCTACGCCGAACTCGACACCCGACGTGCCCGACTGGCGGACCGCCTGAGGGAGCGCGGGGTCGGTCCGGAGACGGTCGTCGCCGTTTCCCTGAGCGATCGCGTCGACACCCTGGTGGCCCTGCTCGCCGTCCTGAGCGTCGGCGGTGTCTACCTGCCGCTGGACACCACCGCGCCCGCCGAGAACCGTCGGGAGGTGCTGGCGGACAGCGGGGCGCGGGTGCACCTGCGCCCCGGCCCGCACGCCGGCGCCGAGCCGGTCCTGGAGGGCCGAGCCGGCCCCCCGACGGAGGGCGCCGAGCCCGCGGACACCGACACCGCCTACCTCCTCTACACCTCGGGCACCACCGGACGACCGAAGGGTGTGTGCGTCACCCGTGCGGCCCTGGCCATGCACCTGGACGACATGGCCGAGCGGCTGGAGCTGGTGCCGGACGACCGGGTCCTGTGGTTCGCCGCCCCCCATGTGGACGTCGCGTTGGAACAGGCCCTGACCCCGCTGCGGGTCGGCGCCACCGTCGTCACCCGTGGACCCGGGCTGCTGCCCTTCGGTGAACTGGCCGATCTCCTCGCACGTCACGCGGTGACCGTGGCCAACCTGCCGGGCGGTTACTGGAGCGGATTCGCCTTATCGCTGGACGAACATGCGTGCGCCGCCTGCCGAGGGCTGAGGCTGATGATCTCCGGCAGTGAACGCATGTCCGTCCCCGCGGTCGCGAACTGGCGGCGGCTCCTCCCCGAGGTGCCGTTGCTCAACGCCTACGGCCCCACCGAATCCGTCATCACCTCGACCCTGTTCCGGCTCCCGGCCGGGCCGGTGCCGGACGAGATCCCCATCGGAACCGCCTGCGGCGAGCGGGTGCTCCACGTGCTGGACGAGCGGATGACGCCGGTCACCGGCGGAGACGTCGGCGAACTGTACATCGGCGGTGCCCCACTGGCCCGGGGTTACCTGGCCCGTCCGGCGATGACCGCCGCACGCTTCGTGCCCGACCCGTACGCCGACGCTCCGGGCGCCCTGATGTACCGCACCGGTGACCTGGTCCGCGAGAACGACCGCGGTGACCTCGAATTCGTCGGCCGCACCGACGACCAGGTGAAGATCAGAGGGTTCCGGGTGGAACCGTCCGAGGTGCGGCTGGCTCTGGAGCGCCACCCCGGGGTGCGGCACTGCGCCGTGCTGGGGCGGTCCGTTCCCGGCGGTCGAACCGCCCTGGTGGCCTATGTGGTGGCCCCCGAAACCAGCGCCGCCGAACTGGTGGCCCAGGCCGGTCGGCTGCTTCCGCCGCACATGGTGCCCACCGTCGTGCTGCTGCCGGCCCTGCCGCTGACCGCCGACGGAAAGCTGGACAGGGCGGCTCTCCCCGAGCCCGTGCAGACCGCCACCGACCCCGCCGTCGAACCCGCACAGGACGCGCAACCGTCCGCCGCGGAGGACGAGCAGTGGTCCACCACGCAGACGGCGCTGGCCGAGACATGGTGCCGGATGCTGAACGTGCCGCGGGTCGGCATGGACGACAACTTCTTCGCCCTGGGTGGTGACTCGCTGGTCGCCTTGCAACTGGCCGCCGAACTGATCGCGACATACGGGCCCGGGCTGCCCGCCCAGGCGGTCTTCTCCGCGGCCACGCTGGCCGAACTGGCCATCGTCGTGGACAAGGTGGTCGGCGAAGGCACGCAGGAACCCGCCACGCCGGAGCACCGGCACGTACCGGGTGGTGCGAACCGGGCCGGCGCGCACACCACCCGGCCGGCGGACGGCGGCCTGTCGGCCGGTCAGCGCTCGCTGTGGTTCCTGGAACGCTGGGCGCCGGGCACGGCCACCTACAACGTGCCCTGGGCGTTCACGCTCGACGGCCCGGTCGACCACACCCTGCTCGAAGAGGCCCTGCGCACGATCGTGGCCAGGCACGACGTCCTGCGCTCGGTGTTCGTCGAGCGCCTGGGCGAACCGCGGCGCGTGATCCGTCCGGACCTGACCCTCGACCTGGACCTCGTGGCACCCACCGCGGCCCCGCCCGTCGGAACGACCGGGAACGCCCCGGACCCGGCGGACCGGGAAGAGGCCGCCCGTGCCTCCCTGAAGGCCGCCGCCCGGGCCCCGTTCGACCTGGAGCACGGCCCCCTGTACCGAGCCGTACTGGTGCGCACGGACGAGGAACGGTCTGTCCTGCTCATCGTCTTGCACCACCTGGTCTGGGACGAGCTGTCCCTGACCGTCTTCGAGCGTGAACTCGCCGAAACCTACACCGCGGCCGTAGCGGGGCGTGCGCCCGTGTTGCCGCCGCTGCCCGCCCACTACGACGACTTCGTCGCCTGGCAGCGGCAGCGGAGCGACACCGCCGCCCATCGAGCCGGGCTCGACCACTGGGCCCGCCGGCTGGCCGGTGCGCCGACCCTGCTGCGGCTGCCCACCGACCGGCCCCGCCCGGAGCAACCCGGCCATGACGGTGCCACCGTCGCGTTCGCGTTGCCGACGGCTGTCGCCTCCCGGGTCCGGGTCCTGGCCCGGCAGGAGGGCGCCACCCCCTTCCTCGTGCTGCTCACCTCCTGCGCTCTCACGCTGCGCGCGTACGGCGGCCGGGAGGACATGGTGATCGGCACCCCGGTGGCCGGTCGCAGCAGGCCCGAGTTCGAAGGGCTGCTCGGATACTTCGTCAACCTGCTCGCCCTGCGCATCGACCTCTCCGGCACACCCACCTTCCGGGAGCTGTTGCGCAGGGTCCGCACCAGCGTGCTGGCCGACCTCGGCCACCAGGACGTGCCGTTCGAGGCGGTGGTGGACCGGGTGCTCGGCCAGCGCCCGACCGCACACGCCCCCCTGGTCCAGGTGGTCTTCGAGATGCACCGGCACACCGGTGACGGTTGGCGGGCCGGACCGCTCACCGTCCGCCGTGCGCTGGTCCCGACCGGGACGGCGAAGTTCGACATCAGCTGGCAGGTCACCGACGACGGACGAAGCTTCCACGGAGTGGTCGAGTACAACACCGGGCTCTTCGACGAGGACACCGTGCGTGACCTGGTCCAGGACTGGAAGGCCCTGCTGCGCGACGCGATGCACGAGCCCGACACCGCAACCTGCGCCACACGAGGGGTCACGGCGCGACCCCCGTCCGAGCCGGCACGGAGGAGAATGGCCATGGAGCACACACCGGCTGAGCACCCCTCGAGCGGACCGGTCCCCGCCGTCGCCCACGCACGGGACACCTCCGCAGACCCGGGCGCCGACGCGCCGCCGGACCACACGATGACGCTGTACCACCAGCTCCGCTCCCGGCCCGACGGCGATCCGCAGCGGCCCGCCGTGTCGATCGATGCCACGCACCTCGGCCATGCGGAGCTGACCGCGTCCGCCAACCGCCTCGCCCACCGGCTGCGCTCGCTCGGGGTCGGCCCCGGGGTCGTGGTGGGTGTCCTGGCCGAACGCTCCCTCGACCTGGTCACGGCGCTGTACGCGGTGGTCGCGGCGGGCGGCGCCTACCTCCCGCTCGATCCCGAACACCCGGCCGAGCGGTTGCACCACATGGTCACGGAGGTGCAGGCCCCCGTGGTGCTCGCGCAGCGCCGGTTCATCCCGCTGCTGCCCGCGGGGGAGGCCACGGTGCTGGACCTCGACGACCCGGACCGGTGGGCCGAGGATCCCGACCGCGCCCCGGAGCCCTGGGCCGGCCCCGAGGATCCCGCCTACGTGATCTTCACCTCCGGTTCCACCGGGCGCCCCAAGGCCGTCGCCACCTTCCACCGGGCCATCCACAACCGGCTGGCCTGGATGGACGCGCGGTTCCCTCTCACCGCCGACGACGTGGTCCTCCAGAAGACGCCGTTCGGCTTCGACGTGTCGGTGTGGGAGTTCTTCTGGCCGCTGATGACCGGCGCGCGACTGGTCCTGGCCCGTCCCGGTGGCCATCGGGACCCCGGCTACCTGCGCGATTTGATCGTCGCCGAGCAGGTGACCACCGTGCACTTCGTGCCCTCCATGCTCCGTGTCTTCCTGGCCCAGCAGGGTGCCGAGGAGTGCCGGTCGCTGCGCCGCACCGTGTGCAGCGGGGAGGAACTGCCCCCACGGCTGGTCAACGACTTCCTCGGACGGATGCCCGGGGAGCTGCACAACCTCTACGGACCCACCGAGGCCGCGGTCGACGTCAGCGCCTGGCGGTGCCGGACGCTGCCGCAGACGGCCCGCACCACTCCGATCGGCCGCCCGATCAGCGGTGTGCACCTGCACGTGCTCGACCCCGCCGGCGAGCCGGTGGCGGCCGGCGCACGGGGCGAACTGCACATCGGCGGTGTGGCCGTGGCGATCGGCTACCTCAACCAGCCACGGCT
This sequence comes from Streptomyces odontomachi, assembly GCF_024435355.1. Lineage (GTDB taxonomy): Bacteria > Actinomycetota > Actinomycetes > Streptomycetales > Streptomycetaceae > Streptomyces > Streptomyces odontomachi. The sequence continues at coordinate 508,436 of NZ_JAMJWG010000002.1, read as the reverse complement.
CACCGCTGACCGCTTCGTGCCCGACCCGTTCCGTGCCGACGGGAGCCGGCTCTACCGCACCGGCGACGCCGCACGCTGGCGCGCGGACGGCGAGCTGGAGTACCTGGGCCGGCTGGACGACCAGATGAAGATCCGCGGTCAGCGGGTCGAGCCGGGCGAGATCGAAACCGTGCTGGAAGGGCACCCGGCGGTGTCGAAGGCCGTGGCGGTGCTCGTCGCGGACGGTGAGGACCACCGCTTGCAGGCCTACGTGGTGCTGGCGGCCGGGCACGCGGTCGATGCCGTCGAACTGCGCGCCCATGCCGGATCGGTGCTGGCGGACCACATGGTGCCCACCCACTTCCGCCGCCTGTCCGAGGTGCCGCTCACCGGCAACGGCAAAGTGGACCGGTCCGCCCTGCGGACCGGGGACGCCGGGGACCCGCTGCCTTCCGGCACGTCCCGGCTCGAAACGGACGGCCCGCAGGAGGCCGAACCGGTGGAGCACGTTCTGAACCGCATCTGGTCGATGGTGCTCGACCTGCCCGGGCTCGACCGCGACCAGGACCTGTTCACCTCGGGGGCGCACTCGCTCAACACCCTGCGGGTGCGGGCCAGGATCGCCGTGGCGCTGCACGTCGACGTGCCCCTGCGCACCATGTTCACGTCCCGGACGATCGCCCAACTCGCCGGGTCCGTCCGGGCGCGTGCCGACTCCGTCGAGGACGTCGAGCGGCGGGCTTCCGCCGTGGCCTCGCTGCCACCGCTGAACGACGCCGAGTGGGTGCGTGCGGTGACCGAACTCGACATCGAGGTGAGCTGAGGTGACCATGAGTGCTTCCTGGCGACCCATCGTCCGCGCCGGCGAGACCACCGCACCACTGTCCGCCGCCCAGTGGTCCCTGTGGTTCCTCGACCAGTGGGAACCGGGCACGGCCACCTACAACCTGCCCTGGGTCCAGCGGCTGCACGGCCGACTCGACCCCGCCCTGCTGGAGCGCGCCCTGCGCGGTGTCGTCGAGCGGCACGAAGCGCTGCGCACGGTGTTCTCGGCGGCCCTCGGCGAGCCGAGACAGGTGGTGCGCGCGCACGTCGACGTGCCGTTCACCGTGCGGGACCTCACCGGCGAGCCCGATCCGGAGTCCCGGTCGGCGCAGCTGTTGCAGGACCTGGTGCGCCAGCCGTTCGACCTGGAGCAGGGACCGCTGCTGCGCGGCTGCCTGCTCAGGACGGGGCCGGACCGGTGGGACCTGGCGGTGGTCTTCCACCACATCATCTGGGACGAACTGTCCACGGCTGTCTTCGAACGGGAGCTGGCCGAGCTGTACGCCGCGGCGGAACAGGGCCGGCCACCGGCCCTGGAACCGCTGCCCGTGCAGTTCGCCGACTACGCACGCTGGCAGCGGGAGCAGCAGACGGGCCCCGGCTACGAGCGCGCACTGGAGTACTGGGAGCGGAGGTTGGGCGATGCGCCGAAGACGTTGGCGCTGCCCGCCGACCGTCGCCGCCCCGCGTCCCAGAGCTTCCGCGGCGCCACGGTCACCGTGCCGCTTCCCGAGGGCTTGCTGGGCCGGGCGCGCACCCTGGCCCAGCACGAAGGAGCCACCGGCTACATGCCGCTGCTGGCCGCCTTCGCCGTCTTCCTGCACCGGCACACCGGCCAGGACGACCTGGTGATCGGCACCCCGGTGGCCGGCCGTGACCGGCTGGAACTCGAGGGCCTGCTCGGATACTTCGTCAACATGCTGGCGCTGCGGATCGACCTGGGCGGCGAGCCGACCTTCAGGCAGTTGCTCGGGCGGGTCCGCGACAGCGTGCTGGAGGACTTCGACCACCAGGACGTGCCGTTCGAGGCCGTGGTGGACCGGGTGCTCACCGACCGAACGCCCGGCCACTCCCCGCTGGTGCAGGTGGTCTTCGGCTACCACGACAGCCGAGGCACGGACCGGCTGCGACTCGCCGACGCGGTGGGCAGCCCGATGTCCACCGACACCGGCACCGCCAAGTTCGACCTGATCTGGGCGGTCTGCGACGAGGACGCCGGGACACGGCTCGAAGTCGAGTACGCCACCGACCTCTTCGACGAGTCGACGGTGCTGCGCATGGCCCGGCGCTGGGTGCGACTGCTGGAGCAGGTGCTGGCCGATCCCGATGCCGGGGTCGGGCTCGTCGACCTGCTCACCGACGAGGACCGTGCGGTGGTCCAGCCGACGGCGGCGCCCCAGGTCTCGATCGACGCCCGGCTGCACGAGTCGTTCGAACGGGTGGCCGCGGCGCACCCCGACCGCACCGCCCTCAGCCACGGCGCCGAACACCTCACCTACACGGAGTTGAACGCCCGCGCGAACCGGCTGGCCCGCTCCCTCCGTTCCCGCGGCGTCGTGCCGGGGGACCGGGTCGGACTGCTGCTGGAGCGCGGCCCCGGCCAGGTCGTGGCGGTGCTGGCGGTGCTCAAGGCCGGCGCCGCCTACGTGCCCGTCAACCCCGCCGACCCGGCTCACCGGCAGACGATGGTCTTCGGTGATGCGCAGGTGCGGCTGGTGCTGCGCGACGAGGACGTGGCCACCGCAGGGGCGTCCGGGGCGTGGCCGGCGGAGGACCTGGCACTCGCCGGTTCCGTCGAGGACTCCGCCTATGTGATCTTCACTTCCGGTTCCACCGGGCGCCCCAAGGGCGTGGAGGTGACACACCGCAATGTCGCCGCCCTCTTCGACGCGGCGGACACGGCGTTCGGGTTCGGCCCGCAGGACGTGTGGACCGGGTTCCACTCCTACGCCTTCGACTTCTCCGTGTGGGAGATGTGGGGGGCGCTGCTGTACGGCGGGCGGTTGGTCGTGGTGCCCCTGGCGATCGCCCGGGCCCCCGGACGGTTCGTGGAACTGCTGGTACGCGAACGGGTCACCATCGTCAGCCAGACCCCGTCCGCACTGGCCCAGCTGACCTCAGCGCTGGCCGACCTGCCCGTACCGGTGGAGGGCCTGCGCTGGGTGGTGCTGGGCGGCGAGGCGCTCCAGCCGCACCACGTCGCGCACTGGTTCGAGCAGGCCGGAGCCCCCCGGGCGCGGCTGTGCAACATGTACGGGATCACCGAGACCACCGTCCACGTGACCGCCCACCAGATCGACTCGTCGCACTCCTTCGGGCACAGCATCATCGGCCGCGCACTGCCGCACCTCTCCGTCGCGGTGCTCGACCCGCACGGTGTGCCGGTGCCGATCGGTGTGGTGGGGGAGATGGTGGTCGGCGGGGCCGGGGTGGCCAAGGGCTATGTCGGCAATCCCGACCTGACCGCCCTCCGGTTCGCACCCGGGCCGGTGCCCCACGACGCCACGCCGTGGTACCGCACCGGAGACCTGGCCCGGTGGCGGGCGGACGGCACCCTTGAGTACCTGGGGCGCATCGACGACCAGGTGAAGATCCGTGGCTTCCGCATCGAGCTGGGCGAGATCCGCCACGCGCTCCTCGCGCACCCGCAGGTCCGGGACTGCGCCGTGATCGCGCACCCGGACCCGGACGGCCCGTCCCGTCTGGTGGCCTACACGGTGGGCGGGGCCGCTGCCGCTGACGTGCGTGCCTTCCTCGGCGCACGGCTGCCCACCCACCTGGTGCCCTCGGTCATCATGGCCGTGGACGAACTGCCGCTGACCTCCAACGGCAAGGTCGACCTGCGCGCCCTGCCCCACCCCAGGGCCGAGGCCGGGCGCGACAGCGAGCACACCGCACCGGACACCGCCGCGGAGCGGCTCCTGGCCGGGGCCTGGCAGGAGGCGCTCGGCGTGGAGGACGTCGCCAGGGAGGACAACTTCTTCTCCCTCGGCGGCGACTCCATCCGCAGCGTCCAGGTGGCCGGCCTGCTCCGGGGCCGCGGCTACGAGCTCGACCTGGAGGCGTTCTTCACCACCCCCGTGCTGGCCGAACTGGCGCCCCAGCTCAGGCGCGCCGACGAGGCCGACGACACCGGCGAGCGAGCACCGTTCGCGTTGGTGTCCGCGGCGGACCGCGCCTACCTCCCCGCAGGTCTGGACGACGCCTACCCCATGACCGCCATGCAGCTGGCCATGGTCTACCACCTGGAGGCCGACCCGGGGCGCCGTCCCTACCAGAACGTCAACAGCTACCGGATCTCCGGCGACTTCGACGAGAAGGCGTTCGCCTCCGCGCTCGCCGAGGTCCTGCACCGGCACCCCGTGCTGCGTACCAGCTTCGACCTGGTCTCCTTCAGCGAACCGATGCAACTGGTCCACCACGACGTGCCGGTGCCCCTGGTCGTGGAGGACCTGTGCCAGGTGGGCGAGTCCGAGCAACTGGCCCGCGTCACCGACCTGGCGCTGCACGAGTGGGGCGTCTCCTTCGACCTCGGCACCGCCCCGCTGCTGCGGGTCCTCGTCCAGCGCCTGTCCGAGGACGTCTACCAGCTCACCCTGGTGGAACACCACGCCATCCTGGACGGCTGGAGCTTCACCTCGCTCTTCGCCGAACTGCTGGAGCGGCACGCCGCACTGCGCGACAACCCGTCGAGCCCCCCGCTCCCGGCGCCCGCCTCCCTCTTCCGGGACTACGTGGCCCTGGAGGCGGCAGCCAAGGAGTCCACGGTGTCACGGGACTTCTGGAAACGGCGGATGTCCGGGGTCCGCCCCACGCGGTTGGGTGCCGCGGAGCGCGGCTCGGGACGCGGAGCCGACACGGGTGTCCTGGAGCGCGTGCTGCCGGCCCAGACGGCGGCTCGTGTACCGGCGTTCGCCGCGGCCAACGGGATCGGCGCCAAGAGCGTCGCGCTCGCCGCACACGTGGCCGCGCTCTCCCGGCTGGCCGGCACCCCCGAGGTGGTGACCGGACTGACGGTCAACGGCAGGCTGGAGGACGGGGCGGGCACGGAGACCCGCGGAGTCTTCCTCAACACCGTCCCGCTGCGCGTGGGGCTCGACGGGCAGACCTGGACCTCCCTGGCGCGCGAGGTGCACCGGCAGGAGAGCGAGATCACCCCGCACCGCAGGATGCCGTACAGCGAGATCGCCAGGTACCTGACCGATCCCACCCTGGACTCCAGCTTCACCTTCAACCGCTTCCACGCCCTGGGCCGCCTGACGTCCGCCCAGGCCGGCATCGTGGACCTGCGGCTCGGTGTGGAGCCGACGGTGCGCAGGGAACCCAACCACTTCGCGCTGAACGTGGTGTTCGTGCAGGACCCGACGTCCGACCGCGCCATGTTGATCGTCGACAGTGCGGACACTGCCGTGACGGCCGTTCAGCTCCACCAGTACGTCGCCGACTTCTTCTCGGCGATCCAGCGCATGGGCGAAGTACCGGACGGCTCCGTCACCACGTGGCGGCGCGGAGAGGAGTCCCGATGAGCGAGCCGCAACCTCCCCGGACGTACACGGTGGTGGTCAACGACGCCGGACAGTACTCGGTCTGGCCCGCGCACCGGGCGGTGCCCGGGGGCTGGCGGGAGGTCGGTGTCCGCGGTGACCGGGACACCTGCCTCGACCACGTCGAGAAGGTGTGGGAAGGGCCGCGTCCCAACGTGCCCGACCCCTCCTGAACCACCTCACTCCGCCAACCGATCGCCCGACATCCGAAGGAGACAGCCATGTCGCGTCAGAAGGGCACCGGTCCCGGTGCGTTCAGCCCCGAGGGCGACCCGGTCGAGCTGTACTCGATCCTGCGTGCCGGCCGGACGCCCCAGGTGGTGGACGGCGCACTGCCACGCGCAGCCTCGGTACTGGAACTCGGCGCGGGCACCGGACGCCTCACCCACCCGCTGGTCGCGCTGGGCCACCAGGTGGTCGCGGTCGACCACAGCGCCGAGATGCTGGCCAGGATCGAGGGGGCCGAGACCGTCCACGCCGAGATCCCGGAACTGCGCCTCGGACGGACCTTCGACGCCGTCGTGCTGGGCTCCTGCCTGGTCAACCTCACCGACGCCGAGGTGCGCTACGAGATGATGGCCACCGCCAGGCGGCACGTACGCCCCGGTGGCAGCGTGCTGGTCGAAAGGGCGCTGCCCGAGTGGTTCACCGGTGTCGGCGAACCCCGGGTGTGGGACGACATCACCGCCACCCTGGTGAAGCTGGAGCAGCTCACCCCCGATCTGGTGCGGGCGTTGATGGAGTACCGCTGGGGAGAGAGCCGTTGGACACACCTTCAGATCGTGCAGTTCCTCGACGACGACACGATCGACACCTATCTGGAGGCGGTCGGGCTGCGCCGCAAGGAGTGGATCACAGCGGACACCTCGTGGCTCACCGCCGCCCCCGTCGACTGAGCACCCCCAGCTGAAGAACCCGCAGCGCACCCCCCATGTGAAAGCGAGGCGCCCGCGTGCACGCTTCCCGCACCGTCCCCCGGATCGAGGGTGACTGGTTCTGGTTACCGGTTCCCCGCCCGTACGCCGCCGTTCGACTGCTCTGTTTCCCGCACGCCGGTGGCGACGCCACCGCCTTCACCGCGCTCGGTCGGCTGTTGCCCGAGGAGATCGAGCTGTGGGGGGTGCGGATGCCCGCGCGGGGCGGACGCGCCCGCGATCCCTACCCGGAGAGCTTCGGCGACCTGGTCCGCGCGGTCAGCGACGCCGCGCTGCCGCACCTCGACCGGCCTTACGCCGTGCTCGGCCAGAGCATCGGCGGCCTGGTCGGCTACGAGGTGGCCAGGAGGCTGAGCGCCCGGCTGGCTCCGACCGCCTGTGTCGTCATCGGCTTCGCACCCCCGCACACCTGGCGGGAACTGCCCGGCACCCGCATCGACGCCGATGTGCGCGAACTGGCGGACTTCATGCTCCGCAACGACGAACGCGCCGGCGCGGTGGTCACCCATCCGGCGCTACGGGAGCGGGTGCACCAGGTGCTCCGCGCCGACATGGGTCTGGTCAGCACGTACCGCGATCCGGGCACCGGACCGCTGGACTGCCCCCTCCAGTCCATCCTCGGCGCCGACGACGAGGCGGTGACAGCGGCGGAGATGGCGGAGTGGGACCGCTGCTCCACCGCCGGCCGCGGGGTCGACGTACTGCCGGCCGGGCACCTGGTGCTCCAGTCCGGCGAGAGTGCCGTGCGCCGGGTGGCGGGCATCGTGCAGGACCTGCTGCTGCCGGCCCTCCACCAGTGAGCCACGGACCGACGGCGGAGCCGAGGAACCGCAACCGACGCCAGCGCAGCTGAGGAGCAGCATGAACACGGCAACCAGTGCGACCACCCTTCCCGACCTGACCGAGCCCGCGTTCTGGGCCCGTGCGGACAGCCATCTCGTACTCCGTGAGCTACGCCGTCAAGCGCCGCTGTGGCGACTGGAGTCGGAGACGGAGGGGCCGTTGTGGTGCGTGCTGTCCCATGCGCTGGCCGGCGAGGTGCTGGGCGACGCGGCCCGGTTCAGCTCGGAGCGCGGGTCGCTGCTGGGCACCGGCAGGGACCGTGCACCGGCCGGGGCGGGGAAGATGATGGCGCTCACCGACCCGCCGCGCCACCGGGACCTGCGGGGCCTGGTGATGCCGTTCTTCTCCAAGCGCAAGGCGGCGGAGCTCAAGGGGCGGGTGGCCGCCCTGACCCGCCGGGTGGTGCAGGGTGCGCTGCACGCGCCGGAGACCGACTTCGTCAGGGAGATCAGCACCGCGGTTCCGCTGAACGTCATGTGCGATCTGCTGGGTGTGCCGGACGAGGACCGGGACCACGTGGTGCGCATGTGCGACCGGGCGTTCCTCGGCGACACCCCCGAAGAGCGCGCCGAGGCACACCAACAGTTGCTGCCCTACCTGTTCGCACTCGGCATGCGTCGCCAGACCGACCCACGGGACGACATCATCAGCACCCTGGTCACCCACGAAGTGGACGGCCATCGACTGCCCCTGGACGAGGCCCTGCTCAACTGCGACAACATCCTCGTCGGAGGGGTGCAGACGGTACGGCACACCTCGACCATGGCGATGCTCGCGCTGACCCGGCACCCGGACGCCTGGCGGGCCATGCGCGCGGACGGGTACGACGCGGAGCTCGGTGTCGAGGAGTTGCTGCGCTGGACCTCGGTGGGCCTGCATGTGCTGCGCACGGCACGGGTGGACACCGAACTCGCCGGACGGCGCATCCGGGCGGGGGACCGGCTGGTGGTCTGGACACCGGCCGCCAACCGGGACGAGGAGGAGTTCGAGGCCCCCGACCGGCTACGACTCGACCGCACCCCGAACCGGCATGTGGCGTTCGGCTGGGGCCCGCACTACTGCATCGGTGCGCCACTGGCCCGGGTGGAGCTGGCGTGCCTCTTCGACGCGCTGACCGAGGCGGCCGCATGGGTCGAGGTGCTGCGGCCCCCCGTGCCCAACCGTTCCCTCATCAACTTCGGGCTCGACTCCCTTGACGTTCGCCTGCATGCGCGCCGACCAACCGGTTGACGGGGCCGGACGACCGTGGGCGCCGGATGGTGCGCCGCCCACGGCCCGCGCCCTGGTGCGCGCTCCGGGTCAGGTCACGTTGACCGCCGACCAGGCTGCGGAGACCGCGCTGTACTCCGGGCTGCCGGAGCCGTACAGGTCGGCCGCAGCGGCGAGCGTCGCGGCCCGCATCGCCCGGTAGTTGCCGGTGGAGGTGAGGTAGTCGGTGAGCGCGCGGTACCAGATGGCCGCAGCGCTGTCCCGTCCGATGCCGGTCAGGGTGGCGCCGTTGCAGGTCGGGCTGTCGTAGTCGACGCCGTTGATCGACTTGGCGCCGCTGCCCTCGGCGAGCAGGTAGAAGAAGTGGTCGCCCACCCCGGACCCGTAGTGGACGTCCATGCCGCCGACCGCGGAGGACCAGCAGTCAGGGGAGACGCCGTCGCGTGAGGGCCGGTCCATCCACCGCAGGTCGCCGGTGGGGTCGAACATCTCGCCGAGGGTGTAGTCGGGCACGTCGGCCGGAAGGTTCTCGTACCACTCCACCATCGTTCCGAAGACGTCGGACGTCGACTCGTTGAGGTCGCCGGGCTCGCCGCTGAACCCGAGCCCTGCGGTGAACGACGTGAGTCCGTGGGTCAGCTCGTGACCGGCTATGTCCAGGGAGATGGGGTGATCGAGTCCGTCCCCGTCGCCGTAGGAGATGCAGAAGCAGGTGTCGTCCCAGAAGGCGTTGTTGGACAGGGTGCCGTAGTGCACGACGCTCGTCACCCCCACCCCGTCGTCTCTGATGCCCTGCCTGCCGAACTCCTCCTTGAAGTAGTCCCAGAACGCGACGGCGGAGAACTGCGCGTCCACCCCGGCCGACTGGCGATGGGAGGGGGCGTCGTCGCCCCAGATGTTGTCGCTGTCCGTGAGCACCTGTCTGGTGGTGGCGTCGATCGTCCTGTTGTTGCCGCGGGTGGGGTCCTTCAGGAGGTACGTCCCGCCGGCGAGATCGGTGGTCAGCGGAACCGTACCGACGTTGATGCCGTAGCCGGTTCCGAGCGTGGCGGTCCGGACACCGGCCCCGGTGTCACGGTCGGGCCCGGCGGCCTGGGCGTTGGAGGGGGCCAGGGCGAGCAGGACGCATGCCGACACGGCGGCTGCGACGGCGACCTTGCGCTTCATCTGATGGCCTCTCGATCGACTGTGCCGGGGCCGGGCCCCGGCATCCCCTGACGCCTGATCGGCGTCGCGTCGCAGCATGGCCCGCGGCAGCTGCCCGCCGGGAGAGTCGTGTCGGGATATGGCTGACTTTCAGCGCTGCGGGGTGCTTTCGGGTTGAGAGGTGCCGCGTGTTCCCCAACACGCGGCACCTCTTCCCCTTCCCCCTCGGCGGTTGGCTTGTCGGGAGTGGCTCGACCGCGGGGCGCCCCGTCCCCCGCAGCGATCAGGGTTCAGGACGGGGACGTCTTCTGGTCCCGAGGTGCTCGCATCACTGAGTTCAGCCGCTTGCACATTGTTTGGCAGGGGTGTTTCGGCGACCAAACAATGGCCGGGAGTGCTGTTCTTGAAGGGGTGCGAGTGCGTAAGGCTGGCAGCTGGCCTGGTGTAACGGCTTCACTGGCCTGGTGTGACGGCTTCAGGGGTGCCGGGGGGTGCGGTGGGGCGTCGTGAGGTGCCGGTGGATCCGAGCGCGGGTCCGGTGCAGCGTTTTGCCTTCGAGTTGCGCAAGCTGCGGGCGGAGGCGGGTGGCATCACCTACCGGGGGATGGCGCAGCAGGCGGGCTACTCGGTCACCACGCTCTCGCAGGCGGCCGCGGGTGAGCAGTTGCCGACGCTGCCCGTCGTCCTGGCCTACGTACGGGCGTGCGGGGGCGACCGGGAAGCGTGGGAGGCACGGTGGCGTGCGGCGGTCGAAGACAGTGCCACCCGGCCCGCCGCGGACGAGGACGGTGTCGATGCGCCCTATCGGGGGTTGGCGCGGTTCGAGACCGGTGACAGCGGTCGGTTCTTCGGTCGGGAGCGGCTCACCGCGGATCTCCTCGACCTCTTGGGCCGCCGCAGGTTCGCAGCCGTGTTCGGACCCTCCGGGAGCGGGAAGTCGTCCCTCCTGCGCGCCGGTCTCGTCCCTGCCCTGCAACACCCTCAGGAGCCGGGCCTGCGGCTGGCCGCGATCCGGATCCTGACCCCGGGGAGTCGCCCGGCCCACACGCATGCCGATCTCCTCGCGCGCACCGGCACCCCCTCGGGCGGTGCGCTGGACACGCTGCTGATCGTCGACCAGTTCGAAGAGACCTTCACCCTCTGCCACGACCCGGCCGAACGCGCCCGCTTCATCGACCTGCTGCTGACCGCCCGCGGGCCCGGTAGCCGATCACGGGTGCTCCTCACCGTCCGTGCCGACTTCTACGGCCACTGTGCCGGACATCGGGAGCTGGCCGAGGCGCTGCGCGATGCGCATCTGCTGGTCGGGCCGATGAGCACGGCGGAGCTGCGCGAGGCGATCGTCAGGCCGGCCACGGCCGACGGGCTGACGGTGGAGCGGGCGCTGACCTCCCGCCTCGTCGAGGAGGTCGCCGACGCCCCCGGCGGGCTGCCGCTGCTGTCCCACGTGTTGCTGGAGACCTGGCGCCGCCGCCGGGGCAAGACACTGACTACGGCCGGCTACGAGGCCGCCGGCGGTCTGAACGGCTCGATCGCCCAGACCGCCGAAGACCTCTTTGCCCAGTTCTCCGCGGACCAGACGGCGATCGCCCGTCGCCTCCTGCTTCGCCTGATCATCCCGGGCGACGGTGTCCCCGACACCGGGCGCCCCGCAGATCGCACCGAACTCCACGCAGACACCCCTGGTCCCGAGCGCGACCTTCTGGAACGTCTCGTAAGAGCCCGGTTGGTCACCCTGAACGACGGGGTCGTCGAGCTTGCGCACACGGCACTGATCACGGCCTGGCCCCGGTTGTACGCGTGGATCGAGGAGGACCGTGAGCGCCTGCGCGTCCATCGGCGGCTGACGGAGGCGGCCGCGGCGTGGGAGGAACTGGGCCGTGAGGATGAGGCCCTGTACCGGGGGAGCCGACTCGACTCGGCCGAGGAGGCCTTCGGCCCTGATGAGCATCATCACCTCACCGTGCTCGAACGTGAATTCCTCGTCAGGAGCACGGCCCAACGCGACCGTGAGCAGCAGGCAGCCGCCCGCACCACGCGCCGGCTGCGCTCCCTTGTCACCGCGCTGTCGGTACTCCTGGTCATGACCCTGGCTGCGGCCGGACTCACGTTCAGCCAGCGCCAGGACCTCCTTGCCCAGCGGCGCACGATCCTCGCCGGCCATCTCGCCGCGCAGTCCAGCGCCCTGCGCACCAAGAACTTCGACCTGGCGGCCTTGCTGGCTGTACAGGCCTACGAAACCTCGCCCACCAAGGAAGCCACCGCTGCCGTCTACGCCATCGGCGCCAGCCCGCTCCAACGGACCATCAGACTGCACGGCCGCCACATCGCCGACTCCGTCGTCTTCAGTCCGGACGGGCGCACGGTCGCCGCCTACGGATATTCCAGCGCTTCCCGCTTACAGCTGCTGGAGGTTGCCACCGGCCGTAGACGCGTCGAATTTCCCGGCCTGGCGGCAGTGCGTTCTGCCTTCTTCAGCCGGAACGGCAAGAGGATCCTCACTGTTGACGGAGGTCCGAGCGATGACAGACGCCAAGCCTCGGTGGGCAACACGAAGACCGGTGCGGTGCGTACCACGTTCGTTGCCGAGTTCCCCGTGGCGGCTTTGGTATCGGCTGCCCGAAACCGCACGCTCGTCGTGGACTACGACGGGGGAACGTGGGACATGGTCACGGGGCGCCACCTGTCGACTCTTTCCGAGTACTCTACGTTTCAGGGGCATCCTCCGGTGAGTCCCGACGGTCACCGTCTGGTCGCCATCGACCGCGCCGGTACCGTCCGCACCTGGAGTCTCGACGAGGGACGACGCCCCACTCACACGTTCACGGTGGCGGGCTTCGACGCAGACCAGCCCTCCGCAATCAGTGCCGACGGCCGGACCTTGGCCGTGGCAACCCCGAGCGGCAGCGTGGAAGTGTGGGACGTGGCCGCCGGACACCGACGTACCACCCTGACCTCTCAGGGTGCTGACGTGACGGACGTGTCCCTGAGCCGCGACGGTCGGAGTCTGGCGGCTGCGGACAGTGGCCACACCGTCCGGGTGTGGAATACCGTCACCTCCACCATGCAGGCCGGTCTCATCGGCCACCTGGGCGCCGTGACCTCCATGGCCTTCAGCCCGGACGGCCACACTCTCGCGACGGTCTCCCACCAGGATGCGACCGTGCGCATCTGGGACCTCGCACCATCCGCACGCAAGTCGTTCCCGCTGTCCGGTGGGCGGGTCGACAGCACTGCGCTCAGCCCTGACGGCCGCCTGCTCGCCATCGCGCACGACGCCATCACGCCGCGTTCGGTCACCAGCACGGTACAGCTGTGGGACCTGGTCACCAACCGAAGAAGGATCCTGTCCACCGGCCCGTACCGAGCGCTCCTCGCCTTCGCGCCCGACAGCCACACCCTCCTGGAACAAGGCTGGCCACGCACGCACAAGGTCCTGTACGACACCACGTCGAGGAAATCGAAACGGTCACTGCCCACAGACGGGGCGCTGGCCACGGCATTCAGTCCCGGTGGCCACACGTTCGCCCAGGTCAACCTCGACGGCAGAACCACCGTCTGGAACATGCGGACCGGAGCCCGCGAGGCCAACCTTGCCAGTTCGGCCCAGCTTGCCTCATCGATTGCCATCAGCCCCGACGGCCGTCTCCTTGCGATAGCCAAGGGCGGGACCACGCGGGTGTGGAACACCCACACGGGAAGCATCGAAAGGGAGCTCACCATGCAGGACGAACCTGTACCCGGATCAGCTTCCCTCGTCGCCTTCAGTCCGGACGGCCGCACGCTTGCCACCAGCAACAAGAACACCGTACGGCTGTGGGACGCCGACGGTGGTCAGTTGAAGGAAGAGCTCAGTACCACGGCGACCACCATGACGTTCAGCCCCGACAGCCGCACTCTCGCCACTGCGGCGAGCAACGGTGACATCGTGCTGTGGGACACCTCCACCGGGAGTGAGCGACGCACCCTGACCGCCGGAGATGCGGTGGCAGCCCTGGCGTTCAGCCCGGACTGCCGCACGCTGACCGCCGAACAACGCGTCGACCACTCCGTCCTGACCTGGCACATCGTCCTTCCCGACCCGACCGCCGTACTCGACGGCATCCGTCGGGCAGTGGGCCGGGACCTCACTCCAACGGAACGACAGCGGTACCTCTCGGCATCGGCGTCAGGTTGAACCGGCGAGCCCGAGGGCGGCCGTCACGCGCGCCGGACCACCTCCGTGCGACAGCCGTGACACCGGGCCCGTCATCCCAGGAAATCCATCAACCTGCCGTTCAGCTGCTCCGGCGCGGTCAGCGGCAGGGAGTGGTGGGTGGCTCCGGGCAGCACGGCCACCTCGCCCTGCGGGAGGGTCCGGCGGGCCCGGTCGGCGACCCTGACGGTGTGGTGGGCGCGGCTGTGCTCCGCGAGCAGCACCAGCACCGGCATCTCAAGGTCCGCGGTCCGGGGACGGCCACCGGCAATGATCTTGCGGCCGGGAACGGTGCCGGCCAGCGCGTAGAGGCGTTGCCAGGCCTCGTCCGGGTGGATGTCCGCCGTCTCCCAGGCCAGGAAGGCACGGGCGCGGGCCTCGCCGGGGCGGACCAGGGTGGGCAGCGCGCAGCAGGTAGCCGGGGCGGAACCCGGCGAAGACCTGCGTGGGGTCGATGAGGGCGAGGCGGTCGACCCGCCGCGGTGCGTGGAGCGCGTATCCGACGGCCAGCCAGGCGCCGTACGAATGGCCGCACAGGTGTGTGCGGGCGAGCCCCAACCCGTCCAGGAGGGCATCCAGCCAGGACATGAGGTCGTCGGCGCGCTTCAACGGGGTGCCCCGGCGTTCGGTGCGGCCGGCGTCGCCCATCAGGTCAACCGCATGAACCCGGTAGCGCCTGCCCAAAACCGGTGCGTTGGCGAACCAGACCAGGCCCGTGGCGGAACCGCCGGGCAGCAGCACCAGCGGGCTGCCGTGCGCCGGACCGTACACATGGACCCGGGTGCGCCCGTACGGTGTGGCGACGTCACGCTCCTCGGTGGAGTCGGGCCAACGGGCGCGGAGCTCGTCGTAGGCAAGGTCGAAGGCGGAGGGCAGGAGCACCGGCATTCCTCTCGCTGAGCGGTAATCTCGTTCAGCGAGATATTATGTCGGGATCCGCAGGGAGCGCGCAGGGGCGACGGGGACGAGGGAGGGCGCATGGACGACCAGGGCGCGGTGATGCGGCTGGTTCATCTGCTGCGTGCCGTCACCGTGGAGTTCGACCTGCTCGGCGCGGAATTCGGCGCGCGCCACGGGCTGCATCCCACCGATGTGCGCGCGCTGATCCACTTGTTGGACGCGGCACGGTCCGATACGCGTGCCACGCCCGGGTGGCTCAGCGAGCAGCTGCGCCTGAACTCCGCCGGGACCACCGCCCTGGTGGACCGGCTGGAGCGGCTCGGACTGGTCCGGCGCAGCAGGGACACGGCTGACCGGCGACGCGTCCTTCTGGAGGTGGAGGAGAAGGCCACGGAACTCGGGTGGACGTTCTTCGGGCCGGTGATCGGCGGGGTGGTGGCCGCCGCTGAAGGGTTCGGGACGGGCGAGTTGGAGACGGTGCGGCGCTTCCTGACCGCGGTACTGGAGGGCGTCGACACGCACGCGATCGCTGACCAGGACGCCAAGCGCAAGCTCAAAGGTGGAGCTGGTAGGTGACGAGTGGCCGACCGCTGCCCTCGAGGCCCTGACGCCCGGTCGACTGGGCGGCGCCGGCCCGCTCCAGGCGGTTGAGCACCCGCCGGGCCGTCCGCTGCTGAACGCCCAGCGCGGCGGCGACCGAGCGGGTGGTGACCGTGGTGTCGTCCTGCTCGGCGAGCATCTTCTGCAAGCGCACCAAGGTGGACTTCGACAGGCCGGCGCGCTCGCTGAGCAACGACAGCGAGGGGCGCCGGGGTGTCCGCAGCGGGTTGCCCGACAGCGTGAGGTCGATGTCGTTGCGCATGGAGACGGCGGCTGCGACGTCGCCGAGGCGGCCGGCGCGGCTCAGGGCGCGGCGGGCGAGAGTCTCGGCCTCGGCCGTGGTCGCGCCGATTCCGAACCCGACCCGGATGCCGCCGTGGGTCGCCCCGAGCTTCGTGACCAGGGGCAGCTCCGTGAAGCCTGCGGTCGATGCCTCCAGCGGCCCCCGCGTGGTGAAGATGAGGAACCGGCCGTCGGGCTGCGCCACCACGGTGCCGCCGAGGCCGCTGGCCTCCCGCCGGAGGTCCGCCTCGGCCGCCGGGTCGACCTCGCACATGCCGACCGCCACCTGCGCGTCGTCCGACCGTGCCTCGCCGAAGGCGACGAGGAGTTGCTGCATGGCGTACCGGACCGAGTGGATCGACGGCGCCAGACGGATCGCCGTGGTCTCCGTCTTCAGCACGCTGTAGGCGGAGCGCAGACACGTGATGGCGGCGCCGGCTCCGTCCGCCGCGCACTCCCGGTGGAACGCGATGATGTCGGAGGCGGTCAATCCACGGCGATAGGGGAGGACGCGCGCGCCGGAGGTGGCGATACCGGCCTCCGTCAAGGTCTCCTCCACCTGGCCGGACTCAAGGATGTCGACGCTGAACGACGACGGGTCATAGCCGTCGCGTAGCAGCTGGATCATCGCGTTGAGCAGGGGCGCCCCGGTGTAGTTGACGAAGCCCGCCGGCCGGTCGAGCAGGCCGGCCGCGGAAGCCGCCTCGTAGGGCATCACGCCGGTGAACAGCCAGACGTCCACATCACCGGGTGCTCCTCGCACCACGTCGGCGGTCTCGGTTTCCGAGCGGTACGGCAGGGCGACGGCGGAGACGCCGGGCACGGCAGCCACGAGCTCGCAGGTCGACGCCGCCAGGTCGTGCGGGCCGACGACACCCACCGTGACCATCCGAGGTCCCTCTTCCGTCCCAGCCTGCGAAGATGACGTTGCCGCCGGTCATCCTATCGGCGGCAGGCCGCGCACGGTGGGGTCGGCCCTGCCGGGCTCCGCTACGTCTCCGACGCGCTTCCGGGTCCGCCGGCCGGTCCGGCGGTGGCCTGCGCCAGCAGTGCGACCGCGCGGGCCACCAGGGTCTGCGCGGCGTCGGCGGTGAACAGGCTGCTCAACGCCTCGTAGGTGCCGGCGCGGTGGGCCGCGTCATCGGTCACGTAGCCGAAGTAGCCGTCGCTGTAGCCGACCACGCGGACGGTGTCGGGCGCGCCGGCGGCGACGATCCGCTCGGCCAGGGCGCCCGTCAGCTCCACCGGCAGATGGACCCAGGCGAGGCCACCGAGCGTGACCACGCTGATCGGCAACCGCAACGTGCCCGGCAGCGCCGCCTCGACCAGCCGCACCTGGCGGCGGGCCCCGTCGAGACGGGTGGCGGCGATCCGTGCCTGTGGCGTCTGGGGCGTTCCGGCGAGGGGGCGCCATGCGGCCTCGGCGGCCGCGAGCTCACGCGCTGCCTCGGCGGCGGTGGGGCTGGGGCGCACCGGCAGCTCCACGGTGGTGCGCAGCACGCGCGGCAGCGCCCCGGGTACCAGCGCCCGTGCCTCCTCGTGCACGGCACGCAGCACCGGTCCGGCCAGCACCGCACCGAACCGCGCGACCTCCGCGAAGTCCCGCCCGCGGCGCAGCAGTCGGGGGCTGGCGTCGCCCGCCGGACCCTGGAGGAAGCCGATGGCCGGGGGAGGGGTGCTCGGCGCGCCCGCGAAGGCGGCGACCGCGGCCAGCGCGCCGCCGAGGACGGCGCGGGCGGCGCCCGGCCAGTCGGCCGACCACAGCAGGTTCTCCGGGCCGAGCACCGTGGGGTGGCCGGCGTGGTCGTACAGCAGTGCCTGCACCGTGCCGCCGGGCGCACGCAGCACCAGCACTCCCGTGCGGTCGTCGTGCGGGCCCTGCGGGCCCTGCCGGTTGGCGGCCACGCCGGGAGTCGCGGCCAGGCACCAGTGCGCCTCGACCGGTTGTGCGGTCGTGGCGGCGTCTTCGGCCAGCGCGCCCACCGCCGCCACCAGCTCCGCCACCAGGTCGTCCTCGCGCTCCTCGGTATCCGCCGGGTGCAGCGCTCCGACCCAGCCCGCAGGTCCCGAGTGGGTGTGGGAAGCGCAGACGACGACGTGTTCCGGAGGGATGGCGAGGGCCTTGCCGACGACGGCTCGCAGGTCCTCGGCCAGCGACACGTCGACGGCGATGGAGTCGAGCGTGAGCCAGGCGGCGCTGCACGGCCCGGCACTCAGGCAGATCAGGGTGGCCTGCAACGGATCGTGGCGCCCGAGCGCACCGGCGTCGCCACGCGCCGCGTACCCGCCGAGCGGGTGGCCAGGATCCGGCGTGATGTCGCAGGTCGCGGTGTGCAGGACGAGCCCGGCCGTGGGCGCCGACTGCGGCTGCCCCGGGTCACGTTGGACCGGCACGGTGGGTTCCCCTCGCAAGCGCGGTGCGTCGGGCCGAGCCTAG
This sequence comes from Streptomyces odontomachi, assembly GCF_024435355.1. Lineage (GTDB taxonomy): Bacteria > Actinomycetota > Actinomycetes > Streptomycetales > Streptomycetaceae > Streptomyces > Streptomyces odontomachi. The sequence goes on along the minus strand of NZ_JAMJWG010000002.1, from coordinate 490,541 downwards.
AGAGGGCCGCACCCCGTGGTCAATACTGGTGCGTACCAGTATGCGTACCCGTGGGGAGAGGCCTCCCCGGGCGCTGCACCTGGACCATCGCCTCGTACCGATCACCGCGGTACCACGACCGCCCGGCCTCCATCACGAGCCCGCCCTCGTCGTAGCTGACCCGCTCCACGCACAGACACGGCTCGGTGGCGTCGATGCCGAGCAGGGCGGCATCACCGGGGCCCGGCAGTACGGCGGTGATCCGGTTCTGCGCGGTGCCCACCCGTACCCCCCAGCGCTGCTCCAGCTCCTCGTACAGGGACCGGTCCGTCCAGTCCAGGCGGGCCAGTTCGGGAAACCGCTCCAGGGACAGGTGTGTCCGTTCCAGCGCCATCGGCTGCCCGTTCGCCGTACGCAGTCGCTCCAGCCGGAGCACCGGCGAGCCCGGACCGACCTGTAGCCGGGCGGCGAGGGCGGGGGTGGCCCGCTCCGGGGCCGCGGACAGCACGGTGCCGCCCGGCCGTATGCCGCGGGCGCGCATGTCCCGGCTGAACGAGGTGAGCAGGTCCATGTGCCCGAGGCGGGACTCGGCGACGAAGGTGCCGTGGCCGTGCCGGCGGAACAGCACGCCGTCGGCGAGCAGTCGCTCGACGGCCTGCCGCACGGTCGTTCGCGCCACGGTGTAGTGCTCGGCGATGACCCGTTCTGAGGGCATCAGGGCGCCGGGGCCCAGCCGATCGGCGAGCCCCTGGAGCACCTCGGCCAGCGCCTCGGCCTTCGGCGGTCCCTCCGGTAGCCGTGCAGGCAGCGGTGACCCGGCGGGCGGCTGGTGTCGGGGACGGGGCATCGGGCCAGTATTCCAACTCCGCCGCCCCTCTCGTTGACGGCGAGGCGGGACCGCCCTGCGGAGTTCCGGAACTGACCGGAACTCGAAGGGAACTTGAAGGTGCGCCAGGGTGCAGCCCCGGGGATTGACAGTCGCCGCTGACGAGCAGCAGACTCCTGCACATTTAAGGTCCAGGCCGAAATGGTTGGCTCTACGGCACCGTCTGCATGGCCGTGGCACGAGAGGACGAGGTGGCAGAGATGAGACGCAGGATGGCGATAGCCGCAGTCGCAGTTGCCGGCGCGCTGCTGGCCGGCGGCTGCGGCGGCTCGGGCGACGACGCCTCCACGGTGACCATGTGGACGTATCCGGTGATCGCGGACGAGAAGCAGCACCGCGCGTACTGGGACGAGGCGGTCAAGGAGTTCGAGAAGAAGCACCCCGAGATCGACGTCAAGGTGGAGATCTTCCCCTGGGCCAACCGTGACGAGGCCCTCACCACCGCCCTGGCGGGCGGCAAGGGCCCCGACGTCGCCTATCTGATCCCGGACCAGCTCCCCAAGTACGCCCCGAACATCGAGCCGTACGACGAGCACCTCGGGCCCGCGGCGAAAAAGGCCTACCGGCCCTCCGCCCTCCGGGCGACCACCGTCGACGGCAAGCTCCTGGGCGCCCCGCTTCTGATGAGTACCGAGCCGCTGATCTGCAACAAGAAGGTCTTCGACGCGGTGGGGCAGAAGACCTACCCCACCAGCTGGGACGAACTGCTCGCCATGGCCCCGAAGTTCAAGGCCAAGGGCTACGACATCACCACGTACAACGGCGACACCGCCAACGCCACCCTGAACGTCACCTACTACCCGCTGCTGTGGCAGGCCGGCGGTGACGTCTTCAACAAGGACGGCACGTCCGTCGCGTTCAACAGCCCGCAGGGCGTGAAGGCACTCGACTTCCTGAAGCGGCTCGTCGACGGCGGCTATGTCGAGAAGGCGCCGCTCACCAAGACCAGCCCCAACATCGAGCAGACCCGGGTGGCCCAGAACAAGGTCGTCGCCTGCACCTGGCAGCACCTCCCCACCGAGGTGCAGAAGTTCTGGGGGAAGGGCAACATCCACGTCGTCGGCCCGCTCAAGGACGTCAAGCAGGTGGGCTACGGCACCGTCGGCTCGCTGGCGATGTTCAAGAGGACCAAGAACAAGGGCGCGGCGGCCGACTGGATCAACTTCGTCACGTCGAAGAAGCTGATGGACGGCTACGACAGGGAATCCGGCTTCTTCTCGCCGCTCACCGGAAACGACCTCTACGCCGGTGACCCGGTGTCCAGCGCCATGGAGAAGACGCTCGACCAGGTCGACGTGGGTCCGCTGTACGAGAAGTCGCGCGATGTGATGGGCGTACTGGCCCCGGAGATCCAGGCAGCGCTCATCGGCAAGAAGTCCCCCCGGCAGGCGCTCGCCGATGCGGAGCGGGCCGCCAAGGGGATCACGGGCTGATCCCGGCCGACCGACGGCCCGGTCCGCGGTCCCTTTGTCGCCCTGACGGACGGACCGCGGACCGGGCCCCGGCGAACCCCCGGCACGCGGTGGCCGATCGCGCCCCGCAGCAACGCGAGCCAAGGAGGAACCGCGTGGCCACCCACCTGACCGTCCGCAAGCACGGCCCCGCGCCGCCGGCGCGGCGCCGCTCACCGCTGGTCCGCCGGGAGGCCGCGGCGGGCATGCTCTTCGTCCTGCCGTGCTTCGTGCTCTTCCTGGTCTTCCGCTTCGGCCCCGCGGTGGCCGGCGCCGCGCTCGGCTTCTTCGACTACACCATCGGCGGCACGGCGGAATGGAAGGGCCTGGACAACTTCCGCCGCCTCGTCGACGACCCGGTGTTCTGGTCGGCCCTGAAAGTCACCCTGCTCTACGCGCTGTTCGCGGTTCCGACCACCGTCGTCGCCGCCCTCGGCATGGCGCTGCTCACCCGGCGTGCCTTCCGCGGCGTGCGGTTCTTCCGCTCGGTGTTCTTCCTGCCGGTGATCACCAGCCTGGTGCTGGCCGGAGCGATCTTCCGCTGGGTCTTCTCCGCCGGCGGCCCGTGGTCCACCGTCCTCGGCTGGGTGGGTCTCGGGCACACCCCGTGGCTGGAGGACACCACCATGGTCATTCCGGCGCTGGCGCTCGTCGGGGTGTGGTCCCGCTTCGGCTACGGCATGCTCATCCTGCTCGCCGCACTCCAGAACGTGCCGCGTGAACTGGAGGAGGCCGCCACCGTCGACGGCGCCGGGCCCTGGCAGCGCTTCCGGTACGTCGTCTTCCCGCAGCTGCGTCCCGCGCTGTTCTTCCTCGCCGTCATCGAGACGACCATGTCCTTCCAGGCCTTCGACGCCGTCTACGTCATGACCGGCGGCGGCCCGGCGCACGCCAGCTACACCCTCGTGTTCGATCTCTACGAACAGGGCTTCAAGTACTTCGACCTCGGCTACGCCGGTGCCATCGGCGTCGCCCTGTTCGTCATGACGCTCGTGGTGGCGCTCATCCAGCGGCTGCTCCTGGGGAGGGAGAAATGACCCTGACCACCACATCCCGTCCCGGCCCCGCCCGGACGGCCCCCCGCCCATCCGCCGCCGACGCCGGCCGCCGTGCGGTTCGCGGCCGGCGGCTCCGCAAGGCCGTGCGGGGCCTGGTGCTCGCCGTCGCCTCCCTGGTCGCGATCTTCCCCTTCTATGCGCTGATCGTCCTGTCCCTCAAGCCGGCCGAGGCGATCCGCTTCCCGGAGAGCCTCACGCCCTGGCACCTCGACGGTGGGGCGTACGCCGGCATCCTGGGGGCGCAGGACGTGCTGCGCTGGGCCGCGAACACGGCCGTGTACGCCCTCGTCTCCGTGGTCATGGTGCTGCTGCTCGCCTCGATGGCCGGCTACGCCTTCGCCAAGAAGCGCTTCCCCGGCAAGGAGCCCGTCTTCTGGTCCTTCATCTCGATGGTGATGGTGCCCTACCACGTCACTCTGGTCCCCACCTTCATCCTGATCGCGGAGACCGGCGGCGTGGACACCTACTGGGGACTGATCATCCCGACCCTCGCCAACGCCCAGGCGGTGTTTCTGATGCGGCAGTTCATCCAGGCACTGCCGGACGAGCTCTTCGAGGCGGCCCGTCTCGACGGTTGCTCGGAGTGGCGGGTATACGTATCCATCGTGCTGCCGCTCACCAAGCCCATCCTCGCCACCCTCGGGGTCTTCATCTTCCTGTGGCACTGGAACGACTTCCTCTGGCCGCTCGTCATCGGACAGAGCACGGACATGCGCACCCTCACCACCGGCATCGCCTCGCTGAACCAGCAGAACGTGCCGCTCAACGAGGTGCTGGCCGGTTCCGTCGTCGCGCTCGTGCCGATCTTCCTCGCCTACCTGGTCGGACAGCGATACGTCCAGGAGGGCGTCGTCATGTCCGGCATCAAGGGGTGATCCGTGCTCACGGTCGGGGTGATCGGTCCTGAAGACGTGGTGCAGAAGGTGCTGGCCGTCGGCAGCGGCTCCGCGACCACCCGGCTGACGGCCCTGCCGTACCGGCACGAGGACGACGCCCTCGACGTGGTGCGCGAGGCGCGATCCGGCGCCGACGCGCTGCTGTTCACCGGCGTGGTGCCGCACGCCCTGGCGGCGGCCGAGGGGTTGCTGGACCGGCCGGCGATGTACGTCCCCTACAGCGGCGCCACGCTGCTACGCGCCCTGGTGGAGCTGCTGCGTCTCGGCCACGACGTCTCCCGGATCTCCATCGACACGCTGGAGCGCAGGGAGGTGACGGAGACGCTCACCGAGGCCAAGCTGCCCACGGAGCATGTGCACGTGCTGCCCTACCGACCGGGCCTGACCTGCCAGGACCTGGTGGACTTCCACCTCGCGGCCCGGGACCGCAAGCACACCCGAGTGGCCATCACCTGCCTGGGTTCGGCCTTCCACGTGCTGGACAGCACGATGCACGCGGTGCGCCTGGCCCCTTCCCGGCACTCCATCCGCGACACGCTACAGGCGCTGGTGCTCGCCGCGTCCGCCGCGCACAGCGGGGATGCCCAGGTGGCCCTGGGCATCCTCGACGTCCCCGCGCAGGACGCCGAACTGGCCGCCGACCTGGCCCTGCTGGGCGGCAGTCTCGCGCACCTCCCGGACGGGCGTCGGCTGGTGGTCACCACCCGGGGGGTGCTGGAGAAGGCCAGCGAGCGGTTCACCCGGCTGCCGCTGCTGGACGCGCTGGCGGCCCGGCATCCGAACGCGCACGTGGGCTTCGGTCTCGGGCGCACCGCCGCAGAGGCGGAGTCGTTGGCCCGGCGGGCGGTGAACCGGGCACGGTCGGTCGGCGCGGTGGCCGGTGTGGTGTCGATGCAGGACGACGTCGACATCGTCATCGACGCGGGCGCGGGCGGTGCCGGCCAGGAAGCGTCGGAGCTGTCCGGACCGGAGAGCCTGGCGCTGCTGGCCCGCCGGGTGGGGCTGCACACGCAGACGCTGAGCCGGCTGCGCGAGCTGGTCGAGGCCCACCCCGGCGAAGGGCTCACGGCACAGGCCGTCGCCGACCACCTGGCCGTCCAGCAGCGCACGGCTCGCCGCGTCCTGAAACGCCTGGAGCGGGCGGGCGTGGCCGTACCCGTCGGCAGCGAGCGGGGTGAGCCCGTCGGGCGCCCGCGCACCGTCTACCGCGTGCTGATCTGAGCGACGGCACACATTCGTGTGTGCATCCGGGGGACAGGCGTTCCGGCGGATCATGCCGCGGGGACCGGTTCGATCCGTCGGGTCAGCCGGTCCACCGGGTGCGCCCTACCCCAGCTCGTGCCCCAGACCGGCACCCGTCGGCACCTTCACCCACCCTCCGGTGGCGGACGTGAAGGCCGCCGGCGCCAGTGGCTCCCCCTGCACCATCAGCGGGCCGACCAGATCCGCCGGGACCGTCGCATGCGGGAGCGCGGCCGCCAGGTGCACCGCCGCCAGTGTCGCCACGCCCAGCTCCGGCATCGTGCCGATCTTCACCGCCAGGCCCGCGGCCTCCGCGAGGGCGGCGATCTGGCGGGCCCGGTACAGGCCGCCCACCTTGAGGATCTTGATGTTCAGGACGTCCACCGCGCCCCGCCGGATGAGCTCCAGCGCACCGTGCAGCGACTGCATGCTCTCGTCCGCCATCACCCGCACGCCCACCCGGCCGCGCAGCGCCGCGAGGCCGGCCACGTCCCAGTGCGGCAACGGCTGTTCGATCAGGTCGAGACCCGCGTCGGCCATCGCGCGCAGGGTGCGGGCGGCACTGGTGGAGTCGTAGCCCTCGTTCGCGTCCAGGGAGAGCTCCACGCCCGCCGGCAGCGCCGCCCGTACGAGACGCACCAACTCCACGTCCAGGGCGGGGTCCACGCCGCCCTTCAGCTTGATGTGCACGAAGCCCTTGCCGGCGAACTCGACGGCCTCCGCGGCCATTTCCTCCAGCGTGCCCAGGCCGACCACCCAGGCGGTCGGCACGCTCTCCCGTATCCGCCCGCCCAGGAGCAGGTGCACCGGCCAGCCGGCGGTGCGGCCCGCCAGGTCGTGCAGGGCCATGTCCAGGGCGGCCTTGGCCAGGTGCTGTCCGCGGATCGCGGTGTCCATCGCCACGTGCGCGCCGGCCAGGTCGAGCGGGTCACGGCCGTCGAGCGCGGGGGCCAGGTGCTCGGCGATCGCCGCTCGTAGGCCCGCCATGGTGTCGCCGGTGAACGCGGTCATCGGTGAGGCCTCGCCGTAGCCCCTGTGCCCGTCGGCGCTCTCCACCTCGACGACGAGGCTGACGAGTTCGGGACTGCTGCCGCTGCTGATGACGAAGGGACGCACATACGGCGCGCTGACGACGCGGGTACGGACCGAGGCGATTCTCAAGCGCGGCTCCTGACGCTGCGGCCGGAAGCGCTCCAGCCAGTGGTCTACTTACGGTCTAGACCGTAACTTCCCAGGTGGGCGGTGACAAGATCTCGGAACGTCATCTCGTGGCGGCGCGGCCGGGGTTGCTGCGGCTCTCCAGGCCGCGGTGGCCGGCATCTCCTGCCGTGATCTCGCCGCACGGTGACTCGCCGCGACGCGTGCGCAGTGCCGCGGCCTGCCGCACCCGCGCGCCCCGGTGCGGACCGGGCGCAGCATCGCCCCCGGCGCCCACCACACCGGCCGCCAGGACGACGTCTTGACGCGCTGTAACGGTGACACTTAGGTTCCGGTCCAGGCCATAATCGCGAGCAGCGTCGAGAGGATCCGCCGTCATGCCCGTACGGGACAGGCCATTTCCCTCCGTACTCGACCCGCAGGGCCGGACCCTGGGCGCCGAGGAGCGCGCGGCGGTGCTGCGGGTGCTGGAGTCCGGTGTGCTGTGCAGCACGTTCGGTGTCGAAGGCCCGGCGCTGGAAGGCGACATGGCGCGGTTGTACGGCCGGCAGGCCGCGGTGGCGTGCAGCTCCGGGACGGCGGCGCTGCACCTGGCGGTCGCCGCGGCCCGGATCGGCCCGGGCGACGAGGTCGTCACCACGCCCATCTCGGACTTCGGCACGGTCGCCCCGGTGCTGGCCCAGGGCGGTCGGGTGGTCTTCGCCGACGTCCGGCCCGAGGACGGCAATCTGGACCCGGACGCCGTCGAGGCGGCGATCACGCCGCGCACCCGCGCCGTCATCGCGGTACATCTCTTCGGCGGCGCGGCCGACACGGGGCGGCTGCGCCGGATCTGCGACGCGCACGGGCTGATCCTCATCGAGGACTGCGCGCAGGCCTGGCTCGGCGAGGACGCGCAGGGCAGGCTGCTCGGCACCACGGGCGACATCGCCTGCTTCTCCCTGCAACAGTTCAAGCACATCACCGCGGGCGACGGGGGACTGGCGATCACCGACGACGCCGAGCTGGCCCGCCGGATGCGCCTGTTCGCCGACAAGGGCTGGGATCGCACCGAGGGCCGCATCCACCGCGAGCTCGGCCTCAACTACCGGATCACCGAGCTGGCGGCGGCAGTGGCGCGGGCGCAGCTCGGCAAGGTCGCGGAGGTGGTCCGCAGGAGGCGTGAACGCGCCGAGCAGCTGGTCGCCGCCCTCGCCGGGCTGGACGGCGTGAGTCTGCCGCCGCAGCGCACCGGCCACGCGTGGTGGCTCTTCCCGCTCCGGGTGGACGACAACGCCCGCTGGGCGAAGGCGCTCACGGCCGAGGGGGTGCCCGCGATGTCCGGCTACCTGGAACGGCCGCTGTACGCCAACCCCGCTCTGCCGGACCAGCCTCCCGGGGGGTGCCCGGAAGCGGAGCGCCTGATCCACCGCACGCTGGTGGCCCTCCCCTGGAACGAGGCCTACACGCCGGCCGACGTCGCCGACATCGCCGAGGCGGTACGCCTGGTGCACCGCTCATGACCGGATACGAGTGGCTGGCGCCGAGCCCGCAGGAGCGGGTGCGCTGGGACGTCGACGTCCTCTACGGCGCCTGGCCCCGCCACCCCGCCGACCTGGACCTCGCGGGGGTGCGCGCCCGGCTCGCCGGCTCGCCCGTCGAGCGCGGCCTCGCGCTGCACACCCGTGGCGCCCTCTTCGACGCAGCCGAGGGCAATGCCCAGACCCTCCAGGACCTGAGCGGCTGTCCGGAGCTGCTCCCCGTCGGCACCGCCGACCTGCGCGACGCCCTCGCCGCGGAGCCCCAGCTCGACGCTCTCGTGGCGGCGGGGGTGCGCTTCCTGCGCCTGTTCACCGCCGAGCAGGGCGCGCCGGAACCCGGCTTCCCCGGCTACCGGCACGTCGTCGACCTCGCGCTCGCCCGCGGCCTGGTGCTGCTGCACGACGGGGACCCGCGGCGTTACGGGCCTGCGCTCGCGGACCGCGGCGCCGACGTCGTCTTCCTCGACCTGCACGCGTACTTCCTCGCCGACTTCCTGCTGCTGGCCCGCCGTGAACCGGGCTTCCGCGCCACCACCCGGATGCTCTCCGCGCCGGACTCCGTCGAGCGCGTGGTGGAGAGCGTGGGCGCCCGGCACCTGGTCTTCGGGTCGCGCACGCCGTTCATGGACATCGCGCCGCAGACGCTGCGGCTGCGCTACGCCGGTATCTCCGCGACGGACCGCGCGGCGATCTCGGGCGGCAACGTCGAGGAGCTGCTGGGCTGATGCCGATCATCGACGTGCACGCGCACTGGGGGCCCTGGCCGTTCCACATGGACGTGGCCGGGGCCGGGCTGAACCTCCGGCTGATGGACCGCTACGGCATCGACCTCCAGCTCGTGTCCGCGTCCGAGGCGGTGACCTATGACGCGGTCAGCGGGAACGCGGCGCTGAGCGAGGTGCTGGCCGGTGAGCCGCGGCTGCGCGGCTACGCGGTCGTCAATCCGAACCGCATCGAGGAGAGCGCCGCCGACCTGCGCCGCTGCCTGGCCACCGGACGTTTCGTCGGGGCGAAGATCCACACCACCTATCCCGGACGCGCCATCGGCTCCCCGCAGATGCGCGAGGCCTTCGCCATGCTCGACGAGGTGGGCGTGCCCCTGCTGCTGCACACCTGGGGCACCGATGTGGCCCTGCTGCCCGGCCTGCTCGACGACCTTCCGCGGTTGCGGGTCATCGTGGGCCACGCCGGCGGCGACGCCTGGCAGGAGGCCGCGCACGCGGCGGCCTCCTGCGACCGGCTGTACCTGGAGCACTGCCGTACGGTCGCGGACGCCGGCCGGGTCGCGTACGCGCGGCAGGCCGGGGTCCCGGTGGAGCGGCTGCTGTTCGGCACCGACGCCACGCTGGTCGACCCGTGCGTGGCCCTCGGCGTGATCCGCGACGCGGGCTTCACGGCGGACGAGCGGGAGCGGGTGCTGTGGCGGAACGCGGCCGAACTCTTCGGATTCGAGATGTGACGCCCGTTCGAGATGTGACGCCCGATCGAGAGGCGCGGCCCGGACGGGGCCTCAGGCATTCCCCCGCTTCGCCAGCTCCTCCAGGACGTCCACCACGCGCTGTTGCTCGCCGTCCGCCGGGCGCGGCCCGTACGGGTCGTGTGCCGCCGTGGCCGGGATCAGGCCCTCCCACGCCGCCGCCCACAGCATGCGCTGCACATAGCCCTCGATGGGGGCGTGGAACGTCGCCTCGGCGAAACGGTCCAGGCGGTTCGAGGCCCGTAGGAACGCGGCGGGGTCGTCGTCCCGTTTCGTCCAGGCGTCCAGTACCGCCGTCGTGAGCTCGACCCGGGCCGCCGCGATGCCGACCAGCGCCGTGTCGGCGCCCCACATCAGCGAGGGGCCGAACATCCGGTCCTCGCCGGTCACCACGAGGCGCCCGCTGGGCTCGGCCGCACGGATGGCGTCCTGGCAGGCCATGGCCCGGTCCAGGGTGGCGAGTTTGACGCCGAGCGCGTTCGGGAGGGCGAGCAGGTCGCGGATCAGGGCGGGCGGGTAGGCGTAGCCGCCCGCCTCGCCGTGGAGGTAGAAGCCCAGCACGGGCAGGCCGCTCTCGGCGGAGACCCGCTCGTGCAGCGCGATCGCGCGCTCGTGGCCGTCCGGCAGGCCGGCGTACGAGGCGAGCGGGTAGACCATCACGGCGTCCGCTCCCAGGCCGGCCGCGGCCACCGCCATCCGCACCGTGGCCTCGACCGCCCGCTCGGGCGAGTCCGGCCGCTCGGCCCGTGGCACCCCGACCCCGGCGATGACCGGCTTGGCGGTCGCCGCCCGCCAGGCCCGCAGCACCGCTGCCCGATCGCGCTCGCCCAGGTACAGGCCGCGGCCCGTGTGCGCCCACACCGCCACGCCGCCGACGGGCCGGGCCGCGATGCGGGCGGCGTAGCCGTCCAGGGCATCGAAGTCGACCGCGCCGTCGTCCCGCATGGGCGTCAGCACCGCGGGCAGCGTGGTACCGCGCAACCGCCTGATCAGTTCCTCCGCCATGGACCATCCCTTGCACATCGACACACTTTCCTCAACCTCACCCGCACGCTAGCCTTTTCGGTCCAGACCGTAAAGAGAAGGGCTTCCTGCGATGCGACTCGGCCTGTACGTCAACCTCTACGCGGACCAGGCCGATCGGCCGGGCCTTGCCGACGCCGTCGAGCAGGCCAGGCTGGCGGAGGAGGCGGGCTTCGACTGGGTGGTGCTCGGCGAGCGCCACCTGCACCGCCCCGGTTACCACGAAGCGTTGACGTCCCTGACCTGGCTGGCCGCGCACACCGACCGCATCGGCCTGGCGACGGCAGGCCTGATCGCCCCTGTCTACCACCCGGTCTGGCTCGCGGAGACCCTCGCCCATGTCGACGTGCTGTCAGGCGGCCGGCTCACGGCCGGTTTCGTACTCGGCTACCGCCCGGAGGAGTTCGCGCTGTACGGCACCGAGCCACGCGAGCGCGTCGCCCGCTTCACCGAGTGCCTCGACCTCGTCAAGCGCCTGTGGACCCAGGAGTCGGTCAGCCACGACGGCCGTTTCACGAAGCTGGCAGACGCCTTCCTCTCGCCCCGTCCCGTCCAGCGCCCGCGCCCGCGGATCTGGAACGGCGGCCGGGTGTCCGCCGCCCTCGCGCGCACCGCGCGGATGTGCGACGGCTGGACGACGTCCTTCAACGAACTCGACGCCGAACTCCCGGCGAAGATCGCCGAGTACCGCGGCTACGAGCGGGGCGCGGACACGCTGGGCGCCGACGTGATCGTCTGCCGTGAGGGCTACTGCGCCCCCACGACCCAGGCGGCCCGCAAGTCCCTGGAGGAGCCCCTGCGCGGCCTCTACGACGCGTACGGTGACTGGAAGCGCACGTCCGCGGACGCCGCCCGCTACGCTCAGCAATGGGGCGACATCGCGGCCCGCAGCGTGATCGGATCACCCGAGCAGTGTGCCGCGCGCCTCGACACGTACGCGCAGCTGGGCGCGGACGGAGTCATCCTGCGTATCCAGCCCCCCGGCATGCCGCAGTCGGCCGCCCTGCGCGCCATCGAGGCCTTCGGTGCGGACGTACTGCCGCGCCTCGCCTCCTGAAGTCCGGCTTGCGGCGGCCCCCTTGACGCCGATCCGGGGCATCTCTATGTTCATGTCAATTCCGGTCCTGACCGTAATCATGTCACGCGAGGAGCGACCACATGAGGATGGCTTTCATCAGGGGCTTGGCGGTCGGGATGCTCGCGCTCGCCGCCTCGACGGTGCTCGGCACCGGTGAGGCCTCAGCCGCGGCCGGCGTACGGATCTCGGCCCCCGGCGCCTACTCCAGCGACCCGTCCAGCACACCGTCCGGGGCCAAGACCACGCGCAGCCTGGGCGCTCTCGTCGTGGTACCGGCCGGGTCGACGCGGTATCTCAGCAGCAAGCTGGAGGTCGACGACGCGGCGCAGGTCACCGAGGTCTCCCACATGATCTACTGCAAGAGGCCCGGCGAGTCCGCCGTCTTCGCGCAGCTGGTCAGCGGCCAGAACGTACTGGCGAACCGGGCGGCCACCCTGCTCACCCGGGGCTTCGTCACCGCGCCCGCGGACACGGCGCTCGACTGTGCCGTCTACGCCCAGTTCGTCAATCACGCCGCCGACGCCCGCGGGTCCATCACGGTGCTCGCCGCCTCCTACCTCCAGGACGTCTTCGACGACATCGCGGCGGTCCAGCAGAGCTTCAGCCCGAGCATGCTGGTCAACACCGAGGTACGCGCGAACCCCGTCACCTTCGATGCGCCCGCGTCGGCAACCGCCGTGCAGGCCATCGGCGACGTCAGCATCACGGTCTGCTACGGCAGCGACGGGGGACTGTGCCAGCGCTCCTCCGGCGCACGGATGGACGGCACGAGCTCGTTCGTCGGTACCCAGCTGGTGGTCAACCAGCTCGACGCCGACGGCTCGGTCTGCCGCACCACGACGAACGGACCGCTGACCGGGGTCACCGTCACCACCACGGTGCACCACTACCGCATCAACACCTGGCTGACCGACGTCCCGGTCGACACGGCGTGCAGCTCCCGCACCTTCGTCTCGTACACCCGGACGACCGCCAACGCGAACTACAACTCTTTCAAGATCGAAGCCAACAACCAGAGCGTAGGAGCGGTGTTCGCTCCGTGACGATCGGAGGAATCATGAAAGAGCGTGCCCGGTGGAGACGGCTCGTCGCCTCCACCACCGTCGCCCTGACCGCACTCGTGGGCGTCCTCGCCGGCGCCGGGTCGGTCGCCGCGGCCACCTCGCAGGACTTCGGCCCCACCGTCATCACGGGTATCCCCGCGGCGCCACCGGTGGGTACCCCGGCGACCCAGAAGGTCGTGCCGCTGGCCACCGTCACCACGTCGCTCACCGCCGGTCAGACGGCCTACGTCTACTCGCAGTTGCGAGCCTACGCCGCCGACCAGGTGAACCTCGTCGACAACGAGGTCCGCTGCTCCGGCGCGGGCTCGTCCAACGTGGTCATGGGTGAGAACGTGCTGCCCTCGACGGGGGACCCGGCCCACCAGGACATCACCGTCGTCACCCGCTTCCTCGTCTCCGCGACCACCAGCGGAACGTTGAGCTGCACGCTCTACCTGCGCACCGCGTCGACCTCCAGCTCCGTGGCCAAGGAGACCGTGTCGGGAACCCTGCGGTTCGCGTCGACCTCGGTCGGCGAGGACTCCGCCGGGCTGGCCATGCAGAAGTCGCTGCCCGCGGGCAACATCCCGGTCACCACTTCCGTCACCACGCCGGTCCTCGACCAGACGCTGCCGGCGGGATACTCCCAGCTCGCGGTCATCGCCGACGTGGAGTACCACCGGTGCGGGGTGGACTCCTGCCCGAACAACTTCTCCACGGCCAAGTTCACCCTCACCGCGACGACATCGGGTGGGACGGGATGCGCGAGCGCGCCCGCCGCGACCACGCAGGAGAGCGTGCCCCGCGGTGTCAACCACGCGGCCATCCCGCTCTACACCATCGTGACGCTGGCTCCGGGCTGCGACCAGGTCCACGCCCAGGTGACCACCACCCACGTCGGCGGTGACACCGGGTCGGTGGGCGGTGCGGCGCCCGGCCTCACGGACTCCACCGGCCAGTCGGGCGACACGCCCAACCACACCTCGGCGATGACGCACCTGTTCATCGTCCCCAGCTGAGAGAGGAAGCCCCGTGCGGCGACCCGTAACGCTGTTCATGGCAGTGGCATCGGCCCTGACGGCCCTGCTCGTCGCCGCCTCGCCCGCCCCTGCCGCCGCGGCGGGGGCGGGCAACCACCCCTCCGCCCCCGTGGGCCCACGGTCGTTGGGGGTGCCGTTGACGGACACCCTCCTGATAGGCGGCACCGTGGGCGAACTGTCCGACGGCCGCCGGGTGATCTGGTCGGCCTCGTCGGGCACGCCCGCGTCCCTCAACGCCGTGGACCCGACCTCCGGGGCGCCGCTGCTGAGCGTGCCCCTGCCCGGTGCGTCCGGTGCGTACGGCGTGGAGCAGGCGGCGGACGGCACGGTGTACGTCGGCACCTACGGCGACGGCCGGCTGTTCCGGCTGGCGCCCGGCGCGACCAAGGCCGAGGACCTCGGGGTCCCGGTGGCGGGCGAGACCTACGTCTGGAACATCGTCGTCGCACCGGACGGCACCGTCTACGGCGGCACCTCGCCCGGCGGCAAGGTGTTCGGCTGGAACCCGCAGACCCGGGCCTTCCATGACTTCGGCGTCATGGCCCAGGGCGAGACCTACGTCAAGAGCATCGCCTACGCCAGCGGCAAGGTCTACGCGGGCGCGTACGCGTCCTGGCACATCACCGAGCTGGACCCGGCCACGGGGGAGAAGCGCCAGGTGCCCCTGCCGCCCGGGTTGACCGACCCGGCTGGCAAGGTCGTCAACGATCTCCGCGCCTACGGCCACTACCTCTATGCACGGGAAGGGACGTTCCCCGGTCCGCTCCGGGTCTACGACCTGTCGTCCGGGACCTGGACCGACACCGTGGAGGGCGCCGCCGGCCTGGACATCTCCCCGCCCGGTCCGGACGGCCGGGTCTGGTTCTTCCGGCAGTTCGAGGCGGGCTCGGCGGAACTCGTCGGCTACGACCCCGACACCCACGCCCAGCAGCGCACCAACCTCACGATCTACGGCCGGATCGTCAATACCCGCGGTATCGGCTGGGCACCGGTGGACGCCGACGGCTACTCGGGCGACAGCATCGTCGGGCTGCTCTGGCGCGGTCTGATGTTCCGCTACAACCCGACGACGGGTCAGTCCGCCACGGTGCGCACCGGCGTTCCCGGGCAGCCCACCCAGATCCTCGCGCTCGCCTCGGGACCGCACGGCACGGTCTACGCGGGCGGGTTCCTCCAAGGCGGACTCGCCACCGTGGCCACCGAGGACGGCACCGCGGACTACCAACGCTTCAGCCAGATCGAGTCGCTCCTGCCGACCCGGCAGGGCCTGCTCATCGGCGCCTACCCGGATGCCCGGGTCTACCGCTACGACCCGGCCCGGCCGTGGTACAGCTCGGAGTACTCCGACGAGGCGCCGAGCGGCACCGAGAACCCCGTGAAGTTGCTGGACCTCCACTCCCACGTCCAGAGCCGTTTGCAGGGACTCGCGACGACCGCGGGCCGGGTCGTCACCGGTTCGACCCCCTCCGGGGACACCCTGGGGGGATCCCTGTCGGTGCTGGACGCCGGGACGGGGACCGTGGAGAAGGTCATCGACGACTTCGTCACCGACGAGGGGATCACCGCCCTGACCGGTGGCGACGGCGTCGTCTACGGCACCACCACCGTCGCCGGCGGACTGTCCACCACCCCGACCACCCAGGACCGGGCCACGGTCTTCGCCTACGACGTCGCCACCGGGAAGAAGCTGTGGGAGGTCAACCCCTCGGCGACCGCCAAGTCGATCAACGCGATCACCCGGGACGCGCGGGGCCGGCTCTGGACCGTGGTCGACGGCGACGTACTCCAGCTGGATCCGCGTACCGGTCACACGCTGCGCGCCCTCGACACCACCGCGGGCGACGGTCCCGCGGCGGGCCAGCTCGCCCTCGACGACAAGGGCACCACGCTCTACGCCCTCGTCGGCGGATCGCACGTGATCAGGGTGGACACCGACCGAAAGACGTGGCACCCGCTGCTGGACCAGCCCGCGCTGCGGATGGTCTACAACGCCGGCGACCTGATCTTTGCGCAGGATGCCGAGCTGGTCGCCTGGCGAGTGGGGTAGCGGCACGGACCGCCGGCCGGGCGGGTTCCGACGTCGCCGCGGTCACCCGGACGGGTGAGCCCGCCCGGCCACCCCGACGAGCGGGGCGAAGGCCTGCCCGGGCCCGTCCGTGGCGAGCAGCAGGGCACCCGCCAGAGCGCCGGAGTGCGCCTCGCCGACCGCGAGGCCACGGTTGGTCGCGTGCCGGGTGAAGGCGGCCCGCAGCACCTCGCTCCGCATGAGCCGTCCGACGGCGCAGCAACGCGGCCGCCCGCCCGCCGAGAGCTCCCGGCGGGCGGCGAGTGCGGCGCTGGTGGCGAGGTCGTGCGCCGCGCGGGCGACGATCGTACCGGCCACCTCGTCACCGTGCTCGGCCGCGCGCAGCACGGCGGTCGCGAAGTCCGAGACGACCTCGGTCGGATGGGCGGCCTCGTGGAGCCGCCGGGCCCCGGCCAGACCGAGTCCGCCGAGGTGCCGCCGCGCCGGCTCCACGAGCGCGGTCGCAGCGCCGCGCCCTTCGACGGCGGAGAAGGCGGCGCGCAGCCCGGCCCGACCGATGTCCGCTCCGCTGCCGTGGTCGCCGAGTACCGGCCCCATCCCGTCCACCCGGACGCAGCCGTGCCCGTCGGACCAGAGCGCGATGGCGCCCGTGCCGGCGGACACCACCACTCCCGGCGTCCCGCCGAAGGCGCCGAGATGGGCGGTGACGGCGTCCTCCGTGACGAGGACACGGCCGGCGCGCAGCCTGCTGCTCAGGACCCGGGCCACCGCGCTGCGCTCGTCCTGGCCGGCCGGCGCCGCGGTGGTGCCGACGCAGACCACGTCGGGTGGCCCCGGAAGGCGCAGGCGCGCGACGGCGTCGGCGACGGCGTCGACCCCGGTCGAGCCCGGCTCGCAGCCGCGGGAGACCGACTGGGCGGCGGCGGCGGCGCGCAGGGCGGCACCGTCGCCGCACACGTTCGCTCCGTCGACCACGCAAGCCGTCGCGCGGGTACCGGACTTGCCCTGGTCGACCGCGACCACGGTCTCCTGGCCCACGGTGCGCTCAGGCCTCGACAGGTCGCAGACGGGCGGCCCAGGCGCGCTCGGCCTCGGCGTTCGGCGTGTCCGCCCCGCTGGTGTTCATGGACCGGTAGACCGGGACGTGGACGCCCCGCCGGTCCAGGTCCTCCATCGCATGGGCGACCAGGAGTTGGGCCACGAGCACGGCACTCAGCGTCGACGTCCCGCAGGCGTGGTCGCCGGTCGGCAGGGGGACGACGGCGTCGCCGAGCGGCGTGAGGGTGTCCACGACGACATCGGCGTGGTCGAAGAGGGTCGTTCCCGCGGCGTCACGGCTCGGCATCGTCCGGCTGTGCTCGACGGAGCCGATGGCGATCACCGGCACCGTGCGCTCCCGCACCAGCCTGGCCATCTCGACGACCGCGGGGTTGATCCCCGAGTTGGACGCGATCACCATGACGTCGCCCGGCCGTACGTCGTGCAGGGCGAGGACGGCCTCGGCGACGCCGGGCTCGCGTTCGAGCTTCGGGTCGCGGATCGACTCCGGGGGCCGGCCACCCCACAGGACGAGGTCCTTGATGGACAACAGGTTCGTCGGGACGAGGCCCCCTGCCCGCGCGACCAGTTCCAGAGCCACGCTGCGCGAGTGTCCCGTCCCGTACGCGTGGAGGATGCCGCCCGAGGACAGGGCCGTCGCGATCGCGGCACCGCCGCGGGCGATGGCGTCCCGTTGCTCCTCGACCACGCGGCCGAGCTGTGCGAGGGCGGTCGTGGCGTAGGTGCTCGCCAGGTCCCCGGTCATGGTCGCGTCCTCCTCGGAAGCGAGGCGGTCTGTACTCAACTCGGCACCTCTCGACCTTAATTACGGCTAGGGCCGTAATGAGACAACACTCCGGGAGAGGGGAAGTCAAGTGCCGAGGGCCCAGGGCGACAACGCGCTGCTCCACGGGCGCACGTCGACGTCGCGGGCGGGGGAGCGGACACCCGCTCACCGCTGCTCTTTCTCCGTCACCGCCTGCTCCTCGCCGGCCATCGCACGTTGTCCGCATGCTGCCGTACGGTCCCACCGGGCCGGGACGAGGGCCGTCACCATCAGGAGTGCGGTCAGGACGAATGCCCAGGGGTAGCCGGTCATGCCGGCCACCGTGCCGAAGCCGACCGCGCCGATGCCCATCCCCGCGTCGTAGGCGACGTTCCACAGGGCGCTCACCGTCCCGTACCCGGCGGCCGGGACCCGGGAGTACATCAGCGTGATGGTGGCGCTCTGGGTGATGCCGAAGCCTGCGCCGAACACCGCCGCACCCACGACGACCGCGACGGGGACGTCCGTGAGGGCGACGGCGAGGATGCCGACGGCCGAGACGACAAGACCCGGCACGAGGAGTCCGGCGGCTCCGCGCCGGTCGGCGCGGCGACCGGCGAACCAGCGGAATCCCGTCGCGGCGGCCGGTTGCACGAAGAGCGCCGCGGCGACCACCCCGGAACGGCCCGGCGGCACGGCCAGGGGCAGGAAGGTGACGACGATCCCGGCGCCCACCGCCGTCACCGCGAACACGGCCGTGGGGCGGCCGAGCGCGCCGGAACGGGCCCCGGCGAAGATCCCCAGGGGCGGCCCCTGCGCCGCTTCCCGACCGGGCAGGCCCGGGACGGCGGCGATGGAGACCAGGGCGATCAGTGCCGCCGTCGAGCAGACGGACCCGTACCCCGCGTGCAAGGCCAGCCAGGCCCCGAGCGGCAGGCCCACCAGCGACGGCACACCCGCCATGACGCCGACCAGGGCCAGTCCCTCCCCGCGGCGTTCGGGCGGGATCAGCGACGCCGTCAGCGCCCCGCCCGCCACCAGGGTGAACGCGAAGCCGAGCCCCCGGACGAGGCACACCGCCACGATGCAGCCCATGCCCTGCGACACGGTCAGGGCCAGCGCCGGGGCACCCAGCAGCAACAACCCCGCCCCCAGCAGCAGGCGATGGCCACAGCGTGCGGCCAGCCAAGGGGCCATCAGCTCACCGACCACCGTGGCCAGCATCAGCGCACCGGTGACCAGGCCCGCCGTGTCGCTGCCCCGGCCCGGCACGTTCTGCGCGTACGAAGGGACGACCGGCAGCAGCAGGTAGAAGCTCGCCGACGAGCCGACGACCGTCACGAAGCGCAACAGCAGCGGGCGGGTCACCAGGCGCGGCCGCACCTCGGCAGCGCGGCGTTGGGGATCGACGGATGAGGCCATGGAGTGCAACCTAGGGGACCGGAGCAGCCGCCCGAAGGCACCGTGTCCGTGTCCGTGACCACCTCCCGCCGACGCCGTGGCCAGCCCGCCTGCCCCTCCCGGGAGGGCGAGGCGGGCATCGGATCACGTACCGTCCGTCGAGAGCAGCGTGGCGCGGTCAGGAGTAGTCCCAGTACGGCTCGTAGGTGAGTACCGCGCGGTTGTTGCGGACCAGGTAGCGTGCGGCGACGGCGCGGACTTCCTCGGGTGTGATGGTGAGGACGTTGCCGAGCGCGCTCCAGACGAGCTGGGGGTCACCGAACAGCAGGGAGAAACGGCACAGTTCGTCGGCCCGGCCGGCGACGGTCGCCAGCCGGTCGAGCCACTCGCGTTCCAACTGGGCCTGGGCGCGCTCCAGTTCCTCGGGGCGGGGCCCTTCGGTGGCGAAGCGGGCCAGTTCGTCGTCCACGGCGGCCTCGAGAGCGCCGGTGGCGGCGTGGCCGGTGGCCTTGACGTCCAGCCAGCCGAGGCAGGGCGCGCCACTCAGCCGCAGGAGCCCGAATCCGGCCGCGCCGGCGATGCGGTCCTGTCGTACGAGGCGGTTGTACAGGCGTGAGGACTCACCGCCGCCGAGAATGGTCAGGGCCAGATCCGCGGCGTCGCACGCACGCTTGCCGTCACGGGGAAGGCGGTAGGCGGCCATGACGGCGCGCGAGGGTACGTCGTCCTCGACGGCCTCGCGCAACTCCCTGCCGATGAGGTCGGGCAGCGTGCCGTCCCGCCGCGGCGGCCTGCGCCCGGGTGACGGGATGGAGCCGAAGTACTTCTCGATCCAGCCGAGGGTCCGCTCGGGGTCGATGTCACCGACCACGCTGAGCACGGCGTTGTCGGGTGTGTAGTACGACCGGAAGTAGGCGCGGACCTGTTCCAGCGTGACGGCGTTGCGGTCGGCGTTCAACCCGATGGGGGTGTGGTGGTAAGGATGCCCCTCCGGGTAGACCATGGCGGTCAGCTTCTCGAAGCTCGTGCCGTACGGGACGTTGTCGTAGCGCTGCCGGCGCTCGTTCATGCAGCTGTCGCGCGCCCACCCCATTTCGGTGTCGCCGATGGCGACCAGCACCGAACCCATGCGGTCGGCCTCCAGCCAGAGCGCGAGCTCCAGTTGGTGGGCGGGCATGGTCTCGAAGAAGTTGGCACGCTCGAAGCTGGTGGTGGCGTTCAGGGTGCCGCCCGCGCCCTGGACGAGTTCGAAGTGCCCGTTCGACCCCACCGAAGCGGAGCCGTAGAACATCAGCTTGCAGAACAGGTGGGTCAGGCCGGTCTGCCCCCGCTCCTCGTACCGCGACCCGACGTCGTACCAGACGTTCACGGCCGCGGCCGGCGTGCTGTGGTCCTCGGAGAGCACCACCCGCAGGCCGTTGGCGAGGTGGTGTTCGGTGATGTTGACGCTGGCGATGATCCGCTCCTGCGCAGCGCGGGCCGCGTTCTGCGCCGCGGTCGCGCTCTTGAGGAGATCCAACTCGCGGCGCAGCCGTGCCAGTTCGTCATCGGCACCCGAGACCGTCCTGGGCGGGGCGGCGTTGTGGGCGAACACGAAGTCGCGGGCCGAGTCGACGCTGCGTCTCTGGGGGACAGGCCGGCCGTCGCGGGCGAGGTCGTCGTGCAGCCTGCTGAACAGCGGGTGGAGCCGCAGGCCGGCCGGCTGGCCGGGGATCCCGGTCTCGACCAGGTCGGCGAGGTACTTGGTGAAGTAGGTCTGCGGCTCGGTGAGTTCCGGGTCGGTCTCGAACCAGGCGGTGGTGTCGGCGCTGCTGGCGGTCATGGTGTAGGCGCCGGTCCGGGCGGCCAGGTCCAGCAGCACCTCGCCGTCCGCTCCGGCGAGGGCGTGTTCCCGGACGGTGGCGATGCCGGAGAAGCAGCAGTCCAGCATGACCACCTTGGTTGCGGCCGCGCAGTGCTGGAGGGCCCGGCGCACGTCGGAGAACTCCAGGCTGGTGGTGGCCCGGCGGTGCCAGGTGTCCCGGGAGCCGACGAGGCCCAGGCACAGCTGGTCCTCGTTGTCGAGTTGACCGTGCCCGACGTAGTAGAAGAGAGCGACGTCCGTGGCGTCCTCGAACAGGTCGAGCAGCCGGTCCGGCAGGTCGCCGGGGCCGCGCTCGTTGGCTATCACGGTCACCCGGTCCTCCGGCCACCCGCACTGCGGGCCGGTGAGCAGCCGGTGCATGCGGTCGAGGCTGTGTCGTGCCGCGGGGACCCGGGTGAGGTGCTCGTAGTCCCAGGTGCCGATCAGTACGGCCCGGGATCGGGAGTGGTCGAACAGCGGTGGCCGGTCACTCATCGATGAGCCGCTCCAGGATCGGCATGACCTCCTCGACGTTGCGGGCGTCGACGGTCAGCTTCTTCCCACGCACCGTCACGGTGACGGACAGATCGCTGCGCCTGGCCCGCAGGAACTGGGGCAGGACCCTGATCGCGGTGACCAGGCCGGTGCTGGTGGCCAGCACGGTCAGCGCGTCGGAGGCGCCCTGCTCTCCGGGCCCGGGAGTGCCGGACACCCGGCGGACGTCCACGCCCGGGATCGCGGCCAGGTCCAGGTACGTCCGCAGGGAGTTCAGCTCGCCGTGCCGCGAAACGGCCAGCTCCACGCTGTCCTGATCCTGATGATCGGCGCCCATGATGCCCCGCCTCCCCCGTACACGAACTGCTTCAGGCTCGGCTTCGGAGTCGATCACTATGCGGAGGGGTTGTCAAATACTTCTGGGCTTCTGCGAGTTGCTTCCATCAGTGCGTGCTACGTGCGGAAGCAGGACCCCGCCGTCGGGTGAACCGCCGGCACCCGCAACGCCGTGGCGCAGCCGCTCCAGTCGAGTCCCGCGGGCGGGCTTCTCGGAACCGGGAACCACGCACTCCGCGCAATTCAACATGATCGAACAACAGGATCAGACAAAAAGCTTGACGTGCCGTCATCTGCCTCCCTACGCTCTGCCATCACCCAGCCTTGCCGGGGAGCATGGGAGCGCTCCCGCATACGGGACGCAGCAGTTGGAGACGGCCGGACACCCCCGGAAGAAACGCGTGCGGGTAGACCCAGGACCCGCTGGCCTTCCGCACGGGATACGGCAGCACCGCCATCCGGCCGCGCGCGTTCGTCATCCCGTCCAGCAGTCCGACCGGACGGGCACTGCACCACCCACGAGGTCGCCGCCGACGCCAGGCGGTCGCTGAGCCGCGGCCGCGGTGTGACCGGCGCGAGGGCGACCACGCTCGCACCGACTTCGCACGTCAACCCCACGTCAAGGAGCGACAGGTGATGGTGATGAACGGGCTCGTCAGGGGGCGTGGAGGAGGTGGGTCGCGGTGGGCGGCTGCCGGAGTCCTGGCCCTCGCGGCACTGGTCGGCACCGGTGCGGCGGATGCGGATGCCGCCGGGCCGCGGGCCCTGCCGGCCGGCTGTTCCGGAACCTCGCCGATCACCTGCCACTACGGGGTCGCGCCGGGCGACTACGACGTGAGCGTCTCCCTCGGCAGTGCCACGTCCGCCGGGCAGACCGAGATGTGGGTGGAGTCCCGGCGGCTGATGCTCCCGGCGACGAAGACGGCCGCCGGCACCGTCGCCACGTACTCCTTCACGGTCGACGTGCGGCAGCCGGAGGGGCAGCCGACCGGCGAGGGCGGCACCGGAACCGCCGGCCTGGACATCCGGTTCGCCGGATCCAGCCCGCAGGTCTCGGCCGTCTCGGTGACACCGGCGAGCCATCCGCTGGTCGCCTACCTGGCCGGTGACTCGACCGTGTGCGACCAACCGACGGCCCCCTACACCGGATGGGGCCAGATGATCACGACCGCGGTCGGTCCCGGCGCGGTCATCGCCAACTACGCCGACTCCGGGGAGAGCTCCGGCAGCTTCCTCGCCAACTCGGTGCTCTTTCCGGCGCTGCTGTCGCAGGTCCGGGCCGACGACCTGGTCTTCATCCAGTTCGGCCACAACGACAAGCAGACCAGCGCGTCCGCCTACCGCAGCAACCTCACCTCCATGATCACGCAGGTCCGTGCCAAGGGCGGTGTTCCGGTCCTGGTGACCCCGCCGGTCCGCCGCTTGTTCGACGGCGACACGCTCACGCCCACGGCGCTGCACATCAACGGCCTCGGCGTCGACCTGCCCGCCGAGATGCGCGCCGTGGGGGCGGCGCAGCAGGTGCCGGTGATCGATCTGACCGCGAAGAGCAAGGCACTGGTCGAGTCCCTCGGCCCGGACACCTCCGCCGAGCTCTACCTCCGCTCCTCCGTCGACGGGGTCACGGACAACACCCACTTCTCGCAGTACGGCGCGACCCGGTTCGCCGGCCTTGTGCGGCAGGGCATCGAGGAGCAGCACCTGTCGCTGACCGCCTACCTCCGCTGACCGGCGCGCGTCCCTCGTCCCCCTGGAGCGACCTGATGAAGATCCTTCGGACACTCGTCATCACCGTACTGATCGTTCTCTCGGCGGTGGCCGGCCGGGGAGCCGCCTCGGCGGCCGGCAGCACCGTGACGACCTGATATCTCCAGTAGCACCGCCCGCCCGACCCCACCGAGCCACGCCAGCCACCCGCGGTGCCCCCACCTGCGGCGACGCCAGAGAGGAACGACCGTGTCCGCACCGGCCCCACCACCCCCCTCCGGTTCCCGGCGGATCAGCCGCCGGACCCTGATCAAAGCCACCGCCGTCGCCGCGGCCGCGGTCCCCCCGGTGACCGTGTTCGCCGCCACCGCACCGGCGGCCGCAGCGGGCACGCACACGGTCGCCGCCAACCGGTACCGGTCGGTGACGAACTTCGATCCCGGTTGGCTGTTCCACTACGGCGACGCGAGCGGCGCCGGTGCCGCCTCGTACGACGACGGTGACTGGCGCGGGCTCAGCGTGCCGCACGACTGGAGCATCGAGGGCGGCAGCCCGCCGGCCAACCCGTTCTCCTCGTCGGCGCCGAGCACCGGCCGGGGCGGCTATCTGCCCTCGGGCGTCGGCTGGTACCGGAAGCACTTCTCGCTGGCCGGGGTGGCTGCCACCCGCAAGGCGTACGTGGAGTTCGACGGTGTGATGGCCCATGCCGACGTGTACGTCAACGGCACGCACATCGGCAGCCACCCGAACGGGTACACCAGCTTTCGTTACGACATCACGGCGGCCGTGCAGTTCGGCGGTGCCGACAACGTGATCGCCGTCAGGACCGACACCAGCCAGCAGCCCGCCTCCCGGTACTACACCGGTGCCGGGATCTACCGCGACGTCCGCCTCATCGTGACCGATCCGGTGCACGTCGACCAGTGGGCCACGTACGTCACCACGCCGAACGTCACCGGCTCCGCCGCCACCGTCCACGTGCAGACCACGGTGGTCAACGGCGGCAGCACGCCGGCGAGCGTACGTGTCCAGGGCGTGCTCAGCGACCCGGGCGGCTCCGCGCTCCCCGCGGTCGACACGGCGGCCAGGACCATCGCCCCCGGCGCCTCGGACACCTTCAGCTACGACGTGGCGGTGAGCAACCCGGCGCTGTGGGACCTGGAGAGGCCGAACCTCTACTCGCTGGCGACCCACGTCCTGGTCGACGGCACCACGGTCGACGACGACATCACGCCGGTCGGCATCCGCAGCCTCACGTTCAGTCCATCGTCGGGGATGAGCCTGAACGGAAAGAGCGTGAAGTTCCAGGGTGTCGCGCTGCACCAGGACTACCACGGGCTCGGGATCGCCGCCCCGCGGCGCGCCATGGAGCGACGGCTCGCACAGCTCAAGGCGCTCGGAGTGAACGCCGTCCGGACGGCGCACGACCCGCCGAGCCCGGCCTTCCTGGAGCTCACCGACCGGATGGGCTTCCTGGTCCTGGACGAGTTCTTCGACGTCTGGACGCAGCACAAGTACACCGACGTCGGTGACTACGCGACGGATTTCAGCCGGACCGCGTCCGCGCCCACCGGTGTGCCGGCCGTGCCCGGTGCGACGGGCTCGGTGCCCTGGTACCAGGTCGACGTCACCGGTGTCGTCATGCGCGACCGCAACCACCCCAGCGTGGTGATGTGGAGCACCGGCAACGAGATCCGCGACTCGCTCGCGACACGGACGCCCCTGCTGAGCACGATGGTCTCGATCGCGCACGCCCTGGACCCGGGCCGCCCGGTCACCCAGGCCCTCTTCCGGCCGGCCGACAGCGGCGACATCAGCGGCGCCACCCGGACCATCCTGGACGTCTTCGGCGGCAACTACCGGCCCGACGAGGTGATCCAGGCGATGGGCATGTCGCCCCAGCGGCCCGGCCTGATCACCGAGATCGGCACGGCCACGTCGACATGGCCGACGGTGCAGAACAACCCCGGGCTCACCGGCCTGTTCATCTGGACCGGGGTGGACTACCTCGGCGAGGCCGACGGGCTGTGGCCCACGGTGGGCGGCGGCTCCGGCCTGATGGACGCGGTCGGAACGGTGCGTTCGATCGGGTACGCGTGGCAGAGCACGTGGGGCGCGCCCCCGACCTCGCCGCCGCCGACCGGCACCGCGGCGACCCAGGTGGTGCTCACGCCCGATCAGAGCACGGTGTCGACCGACTCCAACGACATCTCGTTCGTGCAGGCGACGGTCGCCGACTCGGCCGGTCGGGTCGTGACCGGCTCGTCCGCCCCGATCACGTTCAGCATCAGCGGACCGGGCGTGATCGTGGCCGTCGACAGCGGCAGCCAGACCCAGGAGAGCTTCCGCGGCACCGTACGCAAGGCGTACCAGGGAATCGCCTACGCGCTGGTCAGGGCGACCGGAGCAGGCACCGTGACCGTCACCGCGAGCGCCGATGGGCTGAAGCCGGGCACGACCACCCTGACCGGCACCACGGAGCCCCTGCCGGGTACGCGCCACACCACGGTCCCACCGGACCGGCACCGCACCCCCCGGGCTTGACCGGGACTGTCGGAGGTCCCCGGTGTCCCCGGGGGGTGGCAGCACGCCGCGCCGCTCCGCCGGCGCGGCACTGCGCCGTCCGGTGCCGGTCAGTCCGCCAGCAGCGCCGACAGCTGCGGTGAGTACGTGGCGTGCAGGACGAGCGCCGCCGCACCCACCACGGCGGCGTCCGTACCCAAGAGGGAGGCCTCGACCTCGGTGACCCGGATGTTGCGGGACAGCGGACGGGTGGCGAGTGCGGCGGCGACGGCCTCCACGTACCGTGACTCCACGTGATGGATTCCGTGGCCACCGAGCACGATGAGATCCACGTCGATGAAGTTGGCCACGCTGACCGCGACCGAGGCGACGTGCTGCGCAGCCTCGTCGATCACCGCGGCGGCGACGGGATCGCCGTCCGCGGCGGCGCGCTGGACGGCAGCATGGTCGACGGAGGCCGGGTCCTGGCCGAACGCCTGCGACAACACGCTGCCGCCCGACCGTGCGGCGAGCCTGCGGTGCACCTCGGTCACGATCGCCGAGGGATTGATGAGCCGCTCCAGGCAGCCCCGGTTGCCGCAGTAGCATTCGGGCCCGTCGGGCAGCACGGCGGAGTGGCCGAACTCTCCCGCGTTGAACGAACCGCCCCGGTAGACCTGGTGGTTGAGGATGAGACCGCCGCCGATGCCCGTGCCGAAGAAGAAGTACGCGAAGTTCGCCACCCCCTTGCCCGCGCCTGACCAGCGTTCACCGACCGCTGCGGCGGTGGCGTCGTTGTCGAGGGTCACCGGCAGACCGGTGGCGTCGCTCAGCATCCTCCGCACCGGCACCCGGGACCAGTGCGCGAGCTGGGGCGGAGTGACGATCACGCCCTGCTCCAGATCGATGGGGCCCGGCGTGGCCAGGCCCAGGCCGAGAACCTCCTCGTGCGGGACGCCCGCCGAGGCCCGCACCTCGGCGACCAACTCCGTCATGGCCGCGACGACATGGGACGGGTCGGTGCCCGAGGGGGTGGGGCGCTTCCTGACGGCCAGCGGCCGGCCGAGCAGGTCGACCAGTGCGCAGGTGAGTTCGACCGGGTCGAAGTGGAGGCCGATGGCGCGGCCGGCGTCGGGGTTGAGCCGCAGGGTGGTGCGGGGCTTGCCGCCGTGGGAGGCCCGGCTTGCGCCGTCCTCCCACACGATTCCCTCGTCGAGCAGACGGCGCACGATGCCGGAGACGGTCTGCGGAGTGAGGCCCGTGTGCTCGGCGATCTCGACCCGGCTGATGCCGTCGGCGAGCTGGATCTGGTCCATCACGACGGCCCGGTTGTACCGCCCGACCTTGGGGAGATTGGTTCCTGACTGCCGCACGTGCGGGTCCTCTCTGACGTGCCCGGACAAACATATTGGCGCACCCCATTGACTTAAGTAAACAAATGGATTTAGCGTCCAGACCCGCAGATGTGACACGCCGACATGGGGCACCGACCGGTGCCATCGGAGGCAAGTTGATGTTCACGAACTGCCGCACCCCCACAGCATGGGAGCCGGGTGGTCGGCGCCGTCCTCGCAGTTCGGAGACCGGGTCATGACCTCTGCGTCGACCCTGTTGGAGATGCGGTCGATCACCAAGACCTTCCCCGGTGTCACGGCGCTCGCCGACGTCAACCTGGTGGTGCGGGAAGGCGAGATCCACGCGATCTGCGGCGAGAACGGCGCCGGCAAGTCGACCCTGGTGAAGGTGCTGAGCGGTGTTCACCCGTACGGGACGTACACGGGCGACATCATCTACCGGGGCCAACCCGTGCGGTTCCCCGACATCAGGGCCAGCGAGCAGGCCGGAATCGCCATCATCCACCAGGAGTTGGCGCTGGTGCCGGGCATGTCGATCACCGAGAACATGTTCCTCGGCAACGAACCGCGCCGCCGCTTCGGGATCGACTGGAAGGTCGCCCAGCGCCGGGCGCTGGAACTGATGGCGCAGGTGGGCCTCCGGGAGGACCCCGACGCACTGATCAAGGACATCGGCGTCGGCAAGCAGCAACTCGTGGAGATCGCCAAGGCGTTCGCCAAGGACGTCAAGCTGCTCATCCTGGACGAACCGACCGCGGCCCTCAACGAGGACGACTCACGGCACCTGCTGGATCTGCTGCGCGGCTTCCGGGAGCGCGGGATCACCTCGATCATCATCTCGCACAAGCTCAACGAGATCGAGGCGGTCGCCGACACCATCACCATCCTGCGGGACGGCCGCACCATCGAGAGCCTCGACGTCCACGCGGAAGGGGTCAACGAGGACCGCATCGTGCGCGGCATGGTCGGACGCGAGCTCAGCAGCCGCTTCCCCGACCACACGCCGAAGATCGGTGAGGTCTTCTTCGAGGTACGCGACTGGACGGTGCAGCACCCGAGTTCCGAGGAACGTCTGGTGTGCAAGGGCTCGACCTTCAACGTCCGACGCGGCGAGATCGTCGGCTTCGCCGGTCTGATGGGTGCCGGCCGCACCGAACTGGCGATGAGCCTGTTCGGGCGCTCCTACGGCACGTACCTGTCCGGCCGGGTCTTCAAGGACGGCCGCGAGGTCCACTTGAGGAACGTGGCGGACGCCATCCGGCACGGTCTCGCCTACGTCAGTGAGGACCGCAAGACCATCGGCCTCAACCTGCTGGACGACATCAAGGCGTCGATGGTGTCCGCCAAGCTTGCGAAGATCGCCAGGCGAGGGGTGGTCGACGCGGTGCGCGAGCACCATGTCGCCGAGGAGTACCGCAAGAGCCTGAGGATCAAGACCCCCAGCGTCGACGAGGGGGTGGTGAAGCTCTCCGGTGGCAACCAGCAGAAGGTCGTCCTGGCGAAGTGGATGTTCACCGACCCGGACCTGCTGATCCTCGACGAGCCGACCCGCGGGATCGACGTGGGCGCCAAGTTCGAGATCTACGGAATCATCCAGCGGCTGGTCAGCCAGGGAAAGAGCGTCATCGTCATCTCCTCGGAGCTGCCGGAGCTCATCGGCCTGTGCGACCGCATCTACACGGTGTTCGAAGGGGCCATCACCGGTGAGGTCCCCCGCAGCGCGGCCGATCCGGAACTCCTGATGAAGCAGATGACCGCCAAGAAGAAGAGCCCGACCTCATGAGCCGCATCAAAGAGTTGCAGAAGAACCTCTTCGGAGGCGCGACCTCCAACGCCCGCCAGTTCGGCATGATCTTCACCCTGGTGGCGATCGTCCTGCTGTTCCAGATCTGGACCGGCGGCCTGACACTGACCTCCGGCAACCTCATCGCGGTCGTCAGCCAGTACTCGTACATCCTGATCCTCGCCATCGGCATGCTGATGGTGATCGTCGCCGGTCATATCGACCTGTCGGTCGGCTCGGTGGCGGCGGTCACGGGCATCGTCGTCGCCAAGGCGATGCAGGAGTACTCGCTGCCCTGGCCGGTGGGCCTCCTGCTCGGCCTGCTGGTCGGCGCCGTGATCGGCGCGTGGCAGGGGTTCTGGGTCGCGTACGTGGGAGTGCCGGCCTTCATCGTGACCCTGGCCGGCATGATGCTCTTCCGTGGTGGCAACCAGTACATCGGCAACGCGGACACCGTGCCCGTCCCCGAGGGCTTCCGGGACATCGGCGCCGGCTTCCTGCCGGAGGTCGGACCGGACAGCGGATACAACAACCTGACGCTGCTGCTGGGCCTGGTGGCCTGCGCCGGCATGGTGTGGCGCGAGTGGCGGATACGGCAGACCCGGCGCGAGATGCACGCCGACCTGGCGCCGCTGTGGGTCATCGGCATCCGGCTGGCCGTGATGCTGGCCGTCATCGTCTTCGCGACGCTGCGTTTCGCGGGCGGCCGCGTCGGCACCAGCCTGCCGATCTCCGGCATCATCCTGATCGCCCTGGTGCTCGCGTACTCGTACTACACCCGCAACACCATAGGGGGCCGCCGCATCTACGCCGTCGGCGGCAACGCCCGAGCGGCCGAGCTGTCGGGTGTGATGCTCAAGCGGGTCAACTTCTTCGTCATGATGAACATGTCGGTGCTGGCCGCCCTGGCCGGCATGATCTTCGTGGCCCGGTCCGCTGCCTCCGGGCCGCAGGACGGCCTGAGCTGGGAGCTCGACGCCATCGCGGCCGTCTTCATCGGCGGGGCCGCGGTCTCCGGCGGACTCGGCACCATCAGCGGCTCGATCGTCGGCGGCCTCGTCATGGCGCTGCTCAACAACGGTCTTCAGCTTCAGGGCGTGGGCTCGGACATGGTCCAGATCATCAAGGGCCTCGTCCTGCTCCTCGCCGTCGCGTTCGATGTGTACAACAAGCGGCAGGGGCGTTTCTCGGTCATCGCCACGCTGATGCGCCCGTTCCGCCGAGAGGATCCAGCCACGCCGGTCGGCCCCGCGGGCCCGGCCGCCGATTCCGACAAGACCCCGGTCGCGAGCTGACCGACCGGGCCCCACCAGGGCGCTGAACCCCACGGTGCCCGAACTCACCCGGCTCGAACGCAAGAAGGGCTCATCCCACCATGCGTAGTTTCATCACCCGAGGCATCGCCGCGGTCGGCGCCGTCGCCCTGCTCACCCTGGGAACGGCGTGCGGCAACGATCGTGAGGGCTCCACCTCCGGCGGGGACGGCGCCAAGGGCTTTGCCAAGAACTCCCTCGTCGGTGTCGCCCTGCCGGCCAAGACCTCGGAGAACTGGGTGCTCGCCGGTGACCTGTTCACCAACGGTCTCAAGAAGGCGGGATTCAAGGCCGACGTGCAGTACGCGGGCGCCTCGACCACCGTCGCCGATCAGCAGGCGCAGATCTCCTCCATGGTGACCAAGGGCGCCAAGGTCATCGTCATCGGCGCGACGGACGCCTCACAGCTCGCCACCCAGGTGGCGCAGGCCAAGGACGCCGGCGCGACCGTCATCGCGTACGACCGCCTCATCACCAACACCCCCGACGTCGACTACTACATCGCGTTCGACAACTTCAAGGTCGGCCAGCTCCAGGGCCAGGCCCTGATCGACGGCATGAAGGCCAAGAAGCCAAAGGGCCCCTGGAACATCGAGCTGTTCTCCGGATCGCCCGACGACAACAACTCCAAGGTCTTCTTCAACGGTGCGATGGACGTGCTCAAGCCCCTCATCGACAAGGGTGACATCGTTATCGGATCCGGCCAGGACAGCATCAAGCAGACCGCGGTCCAGGGCTGGAAGGCGGAGAACGCCCAGCAGCGCATGGACTCGCTGCTGACCTCGACCTACCACGGCGGCAAGAAGCTCGACGGCGTCCTGTCGCCGAACGACACGCTCGCGCGCGCCATCATCACCGCGGTGAAGGGCGCCGGAAAGCCGATCCCGGTCGTCACGGGGCAGGACTCCGAGGTCGAATCGGTCAAGTCGATCATGGCCGGTGAGCAGTACTCGACCATCAACAAGGACACCCGCAAGCTCGTCGCCGAGACCATCGAGATGGCCAAGTCCCTCCAGAAGGGCGACAAGCCGAAGATCAACGACACCAAGTCCTACAACAACGGCAAGAAGGTCGTCCCCTCCTACCTGCTGCCGCCGGTCATCGTGACCAAGAAGAACGCGGCCGAGGCCTACGCCAACGACCCGAAGCTGGCTCCGCTCACCAAGTGAGCCTGTAAGCCCGCAGCGAAGTCCCGCGCCGCACGTCCCCGGGCAGAATCCGGCCCCGGGGGCGTGCGGCGCTGCGCGTGCCCCGCCGGTCCCGAGGACGACGTCGAAGAGGCCGGGACCTCTTGGCGCGGTCCCGGATCAGCGGGCGTGCGCGAACCGTACGGCGATGGACAGGCCCCCTTCGGGGCGTGCGCTGGTGGTGAGGGTGGCGCGGTGGGCTTCGGCGACGGCACGGACGATGGCGAGGCCGAGACCGTGGCCGTCGCCGCCGCCGTGACGGTCGGGCGCCAGTTTCTGGAAGGGGTGGAAGAGACGCTCGACCTGGTCGCCGGGGACGGCCGGCCCGCTGTTGGCGATCGTCAGGGTCACCCGCGTGCCGGAGGTCCGCGTGGCGATCGTGACGTGTCCGTCCGGGTGGTTGTGGCGGATGGCGTTGTCGACGAGGTTGGCGACGAGGCTTTCGATCAGCCGTGGGTCCCCGGCCGTCACCGCGGGTGCCAGGTGTGCGGCGAGATCGATGCCTCGCTCCGTTGCCTGGCCACGGCGGGCGGCGAGCACGCCTTCGACCAGGTCGGCGAGGTCGAGGGTGTCCCGGCGAGAAAGTCCACGCTCGCTGGTGGCGAGCACCAGCAGGGCCGAGACGAGCCGTTCCTGGTGCCCGCCGAGGTCGAGGGCTTCCCAGCAGGCCGAGCGCAGCGTGTCGGCGTCGGCGTCGGGGTCGGCGAGGGCGACTTCGAGGAGGGTGCGCAGACCGGCGAGGGGGGTCCGCAGCTCGTGGGACGCGTTGGCGACGAAGTGGCGTTGGGCGTCGAAGGAGG
The DNA here is from genome assembly GCF_024435355.1 of Streptomyces odontomachi. Lineage (GTDB taxonomy): Bacteria > Actinomycetota > Actinomycetes > Streptomycetales > Streptomycetaceae > Streptomyces > Streptomyces odontomachi. The sequence continues at coordinate 458,138 of NZ_JAMJWG010000002.1, read as the reverse complement.
CCTGGAGGCGGGCGAACAGATCGTCGAGGATATGGCCGAGCTCGGTCAGCTCGTCCGTGGGCTCGCCGAGGCCGAGGCGCCGGTGGAGATCGCTGGCGGAGATGGCGGTGGCGGTGGCGGTGATGGCGCGCAGCGGGTGCAGGAACCGGCCGGCGACGAACCAGCCGAGAGCCAGGGCGACGGGAACCAGAAGGACCAGCGCGACGGCCGATCCCGTGAGGAGTCGGGGCAGGTCGATGCCGTTCCCGGTCCCGGTGATCGCGCCCGATGAACGGTGGCCCGCGGGGTTGGTCGACTGGACGCCGGCGAGCGGGACGGCGACGCATACCAGCACGAAGACCCCGGTGGCGTAGATGCCTGCCGCGTAGGCGAGCGCGAGCCGCGTCTGCAAGGACCTTCTGGGGAGTTGCTGGGCCGAGGTCATGGCAGTCCGATCCGGTAGCCGCCTTCGCGGACGGTGTCGATCACGGGCGGGTCACCGAGCTTGGCCCGCAGGCGGTGCATGGTGTGCTTGACGGCGCTGCTGAAGGGGTCGGCGGCCTCGTCCCAGACGCGTTCGAGCAACTCCTCGGCGGAGATCACCAGGCCGGGTGCGGCGAGCAGGCATTCGAGGAGGGCGAACTCCTTGGGGCTCAGCTCGAGGCGCCGGCCGGCCCGGAACGCGGTGCGGCGAGCCGGATCGAGGCTGATGTCCCCGCACGCCAGGGTGGGCGGAAGCGGCGGGGTGGCGCGGCGGGCCAGCGCACGGACGCGGGCGACCAGTTCGGCGAACGCGAACGGCTTGGGCAGGTAGTCGTCGGCGCCGAGGCTGAGCCCGTCGACGCGGTCCTCGATCGTGTCGGAGGCGGTGAGCATCAGGATGCGGGTCGCGCAGCGGCCGTGGGCGAGCCGCCGGCAGATCTCGTCCCCGTGGACACCGGGTAGGTCGCGGTCGAGGATCACCACGTCATAGCGGGTGTCGGCCAGCCGGTCGAGGGCGGCGGTTCCGTCCAGGACGACGTCGACCGCCATTCCCTCGCGACGCAGTCCGGTCCCCAGGGAGCGGGCGAGGACCTCGAAGTCCTCGACGACGAGCACCCTCACCGCCACGCACCGAGGGTCGTCGTGGTGCGGGCTGGGCGGCCGAGTCGTCCGGCGGATCGAGATGCCATGCGTCGACGATGCCAGATCCCCGGTTGCAGCCGGGTCGCAGCCGCTGCGACCGGACCGGGACCGGGTGCCGCGTAGAACCGTCGGCATGAGTGCATTTCGAACCATGGGCGCGCTGCGATGAGCGCCCCGGGAATCGTCGTCGCCGGACTGCGCAAGCGCTACGGCGCGACCCTGGCCCTCGACGGCATGTCCTTCACCGTCCGCCCGGGCCTGGTGACCGGCTTCCTCGGGCCGAACGGGGCCGGGAAGTCCACCACCATGCGGGTGATCCTCGGCCTGGACGCGGTCGAGGAGGGCACCGCGCTGATCGAGGGAAAGCGTTACCAGAGCCTTCGGCATCCGCTGAAGCACGTCGGTGCGCTGCTGGACGCGGCAGCACTGCACCCCGGCCGCAGCGCGCGTCACCACCTGCTGTGGCTGGCGCATTCGCAGGGTCTGCCCGCGCGGCGGGTGGACCAGGTGATCGAGCAGGTCGGCCTGGTCCCGGCGGCCCGGCGCAAGGCCGGCGGCTACTCGCTCGGCATGCGGCAGCGGCTCGGGATCGCCGCGGCCCTGCTGGGCGACCCGCCGATCGTCATGCTCGACGAGCCGTTCAACGGCATGGACCCCGACGGCATCATCTGGATGCGCGGCTTCCTGCGGTCGCTGGCCGCTCAGGGCCGCGCCGTGCTGGTCTCCAGCCACCTGATGAGCGAGATGCAGGACACCGCCGATCATCTCGTCGTGGTCGGGCGCGGGAAGGCCATCGCCGACGCCGGCGTGGCCGACCTGATCGCGGCCGTCTCCGGGAACCGGGTGGTCCTGCGGACCACGGCCGGGACACCTGCGACGCGGGTGCTCGCACAGGCCGGCGCGGCAGTGGCGGCCACCGGCCCCGACACCCTCACCGTCTCCGGCCTGCCCGCGAACCGGATCGTGACGCTGCTCAGCGAGAGCGCGGTGCCGTTCTCCGAGGTGTCGGCACACCGCGCCACCCTCGAGGACGTCTACCTGGAACTCACCCGCGAGGCGGTCGAGTTCCGCGCCGCGACACCCACGGAGGTCTCGCCGTGAACGCCACCGTCACAGCGTCGCGTTCCGGCCGGCGGGCCGCGCGCAACGGCTTCGCTCACGTGGTGCACGCGGAGTGGACCAAGTTCCGAACGGTGCGCGGCTGGGCGATCGGCATGGTGGCGGCGGGTCTGGCCCTGGTGCTGGTCGCCCTGCTCGCCGGGGCCAGCAGCCATCAGGAGGGTGCACCGCCCGTTCCGATCGGACCAGGCGGTGAACCGGTCACCGACAGCTTCTACTTCGTCCACCGGCCGCTGGCGGGAAACGGCCATATCACCGTCTCCGTCTCCGCGCTCAGGAGCAGCATCCCCAGGGGGCCCTCGGACCTACGGGCCGGCACCGTGCCGTGGGCGAAGGCCGGGCTCGTCATCAAGGAGAGCACCCGCCAGGGATCGCCCTACGCGGCGATCATGGTGACCGGCAGCCACGGCGTGCGGATGCAGGACGGCTACGTCAACGACACCGCCGGTCTCCCCGCCCCCGCCCCCGTCTCCACCGCCGCCGTCCGCTGGCTGCGGCTGGACCGCTCGGGCGACACGATCACCGGCCGTGCCTCCGCCGACGGCAGGCACTGGACCACGGTGGGCACCGCGCACGTGAACGGGCTCGGGCGGACCGCGCTGGGCGGGCTGTTCGTCGCGTCTCCGCCCTCCGCAGCAGGCATGGGCACGCGCGGCACCGTGTCCACGGCCGTCTTCGGGGACCTTCGTGTCCAGGGGCGCTGGGGCGGTGGCAACTGGACCGGCGACCAGGTGGGGCCCCGGTCCCCGAGCTTCTCCGGCTACCCGGAGAACACCTCGGGCTCGTTCGCGGGATCCGGCGGCCGCTTCACGGTGACCGGCGCCGGCGACATGGCGCCCGCCGTGCGCGACACGCTGCCCACCGGCGGCACCCTCGGAGAGCTCCTCACCGGCACGTTCGCCGCGCTGATCGTGGTGATGGTCGTGGGGGCGCTGTTCATCACCACGGAATACCGGAAGAGCCTGATCCACGTCACCCTGGCCGCCAGCCCGAGACGGAGCCGGGTGCTGGTGGCCAAGGCGATGGTGCTGGGGGGCGTCACCTTCGTCGCCGCGTTGGCGGGAGCGGTCGTGGCGGTTCCGCTCGGCGAGCGGCTCGCCCGGGCCAACGGCGTGTACGTCTTCCCGGTGACGTCCTCGACCGAGCTACGGGTGGAGCTCGGGATCGCGGCGCTGCTCGCTACCGCGGCGATCCTGGCCCTCTCCGTCGGCGCCCTCATCCGGCGCAGCGCAGGCGCCGTCACCACCGTCGTCGTGGCCGTCGTGCTGCCCTACCTCCTGTTCGCCAACCCGTTCATGCCCGCGAGCGTGTCGAACTGGCTGGCCCGGGTGACCCCGGGCGCGGCCTTCGCCGTCCAGCAGACGCTCGTGCGGTATCACCAGGTCGCGAGCGACTACACGCCCTACAACGGCTATTACCCGCTGGCACCCTGGGCCGGGTTCGCCGTCCTGGCCGGCTACGCGGCGGCGAGCCTGGCCGTGGCCGCGCTCGTTCTGCACAGGAGGGACGCGTGAGACGGGCCCTGCACGCGGAATGGACGAAGACCCGGACCGTCCCCAGCCCGCTCTGGCTGCTGCTCGGTACCGTCGTGGCGACCGTGGCCCTGAGCGCCGCCGCGACCTCGGTGGTGACCTGCGGGCCCGCCTCCTGCGGTGACATGACCAAGCTCAGCCTCACCGGCGTCCAGCTCGGGCAGGCGCTGGTCGTCGTCCTGGCCGTACCGGTCATCGCGGGCGAGTACGGCACGGGCATGATCCGCACCACGGTGGCGGCGGTGCCGCAGCGAGCCACCGTCCTCGCGGCCAAAGCCGTCACGCTCACCGGGATCGTGGCCCCGGCCGGGACCCTTGCGGTGCTCGGGTCCCTGGCGGCCGGGCGGCTCCTCCTGCCGGCCCATGCCTTCACGACGGCCCGCGGCCACCCTGCGCTGTCCCCGACCGACTGGCCCACGCTGCGTGCCGCCCTCGGGTCGATCCTCTACCTGATCCTGATCGCCCTGCTCAGCCTCGGTGTCGCCACCGTCGTGCGGGACTCGGCGACCGGTGTCGGGATCGTCCTCGGCCTGCTGTACCTGGTCCCCGTCCTCGCCCAGGTGGTCGGCGCTCCCTCCGGGCAGCGCCTGCTCCGGCAGATCGGGCCGATGAGCGCCGGGCTCGCCATCCAGACCACCACCGACATCCGCAGCCTGCCCATCGGCCCCTGGGCCGGTCTCGGCGTGACCGCGGCGTGGGCCGCGGCGGCGCTCCTGACCGGCGGCCTGCTGCTGTGCAGGCGCGACACCTAGGGTCGTCCGGTTGGATTATCTGGACTTCTGAGTGGAGACCCCTTCGTTTACGAGGGAGAGGAAACCCAGCTCCTGCGGAGCAGGGCAAGGAGCGGGTTTCGCCGTCAGGGCGAAAGATGGTGCTCTCACCCGCAGATTTGGTCTTCACCAATAAGTTCACTAGTTTGTGAGCATGGCCACGATGCAGGTGAAGCGGGCGTTCAAGTACCGCTTCTACCCCAGCGATGCGCAGGCAGCGGAGTTGTCGCGCACGTTCGGTTGTGTGCGCAAGGTCTACAACATGGCACTCGCCGCCCGCACCGAGGCCTGGGCGCGGCAGAAGCGCGTCAACTACAACGCCACCTCGGCGATGCTGACGGCGTGGAAGAAGACCGAAGAACTCGCCTACCTCAACGAGGTGTCTTCGGTCCCGCTGCAGCAGGCCTTGCGGCATCTGCAGGGCGCGTTCAGCAACTTCTTCGCCAAGCGCTCCAAGTACCCGCGCTTCAAGTCCAAGCGAAAGTCCCGTGGCAGCGCGGAGTACACCCGCTCGGCATTCACGTTCCGTGATGGGGCACTGATCCTGGCGAAGATGAACGACCCGCTGGACATCGTCTGGTCAAGGCCGCTTCCCGAAGGAACGGTGCCGACCACGGTGACCGTGAGCCGGGATGCGGCCGGGCGCTGGTTCGTCTCCCTGCGGTGCGACGACCCCAGCATCAAGCCGCTTCCCGCCACCGATAGTGCGGTCGGCATCGACGTGGGCCTGGACCATCTGCTGACCCTGTCCACCGGGGAGAAGATCGCCAATCCCCGACACGAACGCCGCGACCGTGCCCGCCTGGCCAAGGCCCAGCGCGAGCTGGCGAAGAAGACCAAGGGCAGCAACAACTGCGCCAATGCGCGCTGCAAGGCCGCCAAGGTGCATGCACGGATCGCCGACCGGCGCCGAGACATGCTGCACCAGCTGACCACTCGACTCGTGCGCGAAAACCAAACGCTCGTGATCGAGGATCTGACCGTGCGTAACATGGTCAAGAACCACACGCTCGCCCGAGCCATCTCGGACGCGAGTTGGTGGGAGTTCCGCTCGCTGCTGGAGTACAAAGCCGCCTGGTACGGACGCGAGGTCGTGGTCGTGGACCGCTTCTTTCCCTCCTCCAAGCTGTGCTCCGCCTGCGGCACTTTGCAGGACAAGATGCCGCTCAACGTCCGTACCTGGACGTGTGACTGCGGCACTTCCCATGACCGTGACGTGAACGCAGCGATCAACCTCAAGGCCGCCGGGCTGGCGGTGACGGTCTGTGGAGCTGGTGTAAGACCTCAACGGCGTAAGCCGGGCGGGCAGTCGGCGACGAAGCAGAAAACCCCACGGCGCGAGCCGTAGGAATCTCCCTCGTTCACGAGGGAGAGGAAGTCAACTGGTTCCTCCCGTCGCCGCCGGTGGCGTGTCGATGTCGGTGCCCAGCGACCGCACCAGGTCGGTGACCTCGTCGGCGCATCCCCAGGACAGGGTCACGCCCGCGCCGCCGTGACCGTAGTTGTGGACGCAGGGCGTGCCGTCCGCAAGCGTGTCGAGTTCGAGCCGGACTCCGCCTCGGCGAACGGGTCGCAGTCCGACCCGCTGCTCCAGCGCCCTCGCCCCGGCCAGCCGGGGATCCAGTTCGGTGCACCGCCTGCGGATGCGGGCCGACACCTCGTCGCCGGGTGTCTCGTCCCAGGCGTTCTCGTCCGCGGTACCGCCGAGGATGCAACTGTGACGGTGCGGGATGATGTAGGCGTCACCGTCCGGATGGTCGAAATCGGCGAGGACCCGGTCGATGCCGGGATTGTCGACACGGAGCCACTGGCCTCGGACGGGATACGTCGCGGGGTCGTCGCAGAGCTCACGCGCCCCGAGACCGCAGCAGTTGACCACGACATCGCCGTACCGGGCGGCCTCGGTCAACGAGGAGAGTCGCGCGTGGAGCAGTTCGCCGCCGTGCGCAAGGAAGCGATCGAGCAGATAGGCCAGGTACATCGGCATGTCGATCACGGCCTGGGTGAAGGAGTAGCCGTCGGCGAATCCGGGCGGGAGCTGTGCGCGCCCTAACAGGGCCAGGTCGGGTGCCGCGTCGGCCCACCACGGAGCTCCCCCGAGCGGACTCCGGTGCAACATCACGCACGTGCGCAGCACCACGCCCGTCGTCTCGCTCGACGCCGCCAGCGACTCGAACACGGGTCGGCTCGCCGCCGTCCAACCCAGGGCCCGGTGGGGTGGGTCGACCTTGTAGGGAAACCAGGTGGCGCCCGCGACGGCCGAGGTGGTGCGTTCCGCAGGCCGGTCGGCCACGATCCGCACGGTACGGCCGAGGCGGCGCAGCCGTAGCGCCGTGGTCAGGCCGCTGACGCCGCAGCCCACGACGACGACCGTCGGATCGGCCGCACTCATGACGGGACCTCCGATTCCCGAACCCGCTCGGTGGCCGTGCCGTCGTCCTGCGCTGCCCCGGCGGACGCCCAGGGGCGTTTCGCGACGTAGTACCAGGCGCCGGCCACCAGCGCACCGACGAGCCACGAGATGTCGCCGTCGCGCAGCAGCCGCGCCACGGGACCTTCGTAGACGTCGTTGCTCATGAAGGGGATCTGGACGGCGAAACCCATCGCGTAGGAGACGACTCCCGCGACGCCGACCTTGCCGTAGATCCCGTCCGGCTTGTGGATCTCCTCGATCACGTAGTGACCGTGGCGGATCGCGTAGTAGTCCACGAGGTTGACCGCCGTCCACGGGATGATCAGCACCAGGGACAGCGTCAGGAACACCTGGAACGACGAGAGCAGGTTGTCCTTGTAGAGAAAGCCCAGATAGGTGGCCACCACCGCGACGGGGATGATGAACACTAGGCGCAGTCCGAGACCGCCGTGCCACCGGCGCACGAACGTCGTCACGAACGACAGCGCGGACATGTAGCCGCCGTAGATGTTGAGGGCGTTGATGCTGAACACGCCCACGATCAGGGCCACGTAGGTCAGTGCCTCGAACCAGCCGCCGGCCCCGTGCGCGAGCCGGCCGAGGCTCTCGACCGGGCCTTGCTGGAACCGCAGGTTCAGCGCGGCACCGAGGATCATCAGCCAGGCCCCGCTGATCCCCACTCCGGCGTAGGTGTACCAGAACACGCTCTTGATCGACGTCTGCTCGGGCAGGTAGCGCGAGTAGTCGGCCACGTAGGGCGCGAAGCCCAGTTGCGAGGTCGCCGACACCGACACCGCCAGCAGGAACGGTCCCAGCACGAACCCGCCGGACGCGGGCGCGGGGTGCGTCGCCGGTACGTCACCGAAGACCAGCAGCAGGGTGAGCACCAGGAACACGACGGCGACGAGCGCGGAAAGATAGCGTTCGAACCGGTGGATCAGGTTGTATCCGAAGATCGCGACGAGCGTGCTCAACAGGGCCAGCACGATGATCCCCGCGGACAGGGGCAGCCCCGTCAACGCCGTCAGGGCCTGCGCCCCGAGCACCACGCCCGCCGCGTAGAACCCGAGGTACATCACGATCACGAACAGCAGAGGGAACGCGGCACCGTAGAACCCGAACTGCGCGCGGCTCTGGATCATCTGCGGCAGCCCGAGATGCGGGCCCTGGGCGGAATGGCTCGCCATGAGCAGTGTGCCGACCAGCACACCGATCAGGATCGCCACCGCGGCCCATCCGAGGCTCAGCCCGCTCAGGGTGGTGGCCGCGCCCGCCGCCACGACGGGTAGCTCCATGTTCGCGCCGAACCACACGAACAGCAGGTCGGAAGGCTTGCCATGGCGTAGGTGGGCGGGCACGAACTCGATGCTGCGTCGTTCCAGGATGAAATCGGGACGCTCGTGGGAATTGGTATCCACGCCCTCAGTGTCCGATCTTGGGTCGCGGATTCTCTTGTCCGCGACGACAAACATGGCCGCCCGCAGATGTCCTGGACATCAAAGATCGTTGCCGGACAGCGCCCGCATGCGGAGCTGCAACTGGACGAGCAGCATGGCGTCGGCGTCGGAGAAGTCCAGGCCCACAAGGTGCCGGATGCGTCGCAGCCGGTACCGCACGGTGTTGACGTGCACGCGCAGGGCCACCGCCGTGTCGTCCACGGCCCGACCGGAGTCCACGTACGCGGCGAGCGTGCGAGCCAGCTCGCCACCGGGACCTTCGTGCCGGATCAACCGGTTCAGCGGCCCGATGCAGTTCCCGATTCCCTGGGCGATGGCGTCGTCGGCCAGCTGCCGCAGCAACACGGGGAGCGCCATCGACTCCATGGTGCCGACGGTGCCGGCCATGCCGGTGCGGCGCATGGCCGTCAGGACGGCGTCGGCCTGGGCTCGTACCGTGGTGATCTCCTCGACGGCGGCAGCCGGTCCGCTCACCGCGATGAGACAGTGCCTGCCGTGCGGAGAGCGTGCTTGGAAGTCCCGTGCGAGCCGTTCCGCGGACTCCAGCGCCTCCCCGCCGCCCTCTTGCGGCCACCAGATCAACGCGTACACCGCGTCGCCCAGCACGACCGTGGCCGAAGACGGATGAGTGGTGGCGAGGTACAGCGCCAGCGAGTGCGCGCACCGACGCAGTCGCGCCGCCGACTCGGTCGTGTCGGATGCACCGTCGCCGTCGTGGGATGCGGCGCCGGCCATGCCCGCGACGAGCACGCACGCGGGGGACGGGCCGATGCCCAGTTCGTGAGCGGCACCGCGGCCCTCCTGGCCGCCGCCGAGCATGATGGCGGCCAGCTCACCCCGATGCTGCCGCGCGTATGCCTCGCCGGTACGGACATTGACCAGGTGGAGCGCCACGGCAGGCGCGAGCATGCGCAGTCGATCGGCCTGCTCGGCGCTCAACGGACCGGACACGGCCGCCCAGATGTAGCCGAGCACATGGGAACCCGTACGCACCGCGATCGCCGTCCTCGGCAGCAGTCCCGGAGCGCCCGGTTCGATGAACACCGGGCCGCGTTCGCGATGCAGTCGCCGGAACACGCCACACGCCTCGTACCACTCCAGCCACCGCGGGTGCACCGCGCGGCCGAGGATCGTCTCCACCCGCGCGTCGTCGGTGTCCTGCTGATCGGCCGACCAGGCCAGCACCGTCGAGGCGTGGTCCTCGATCGTGACGGGAGCCCCGATCGCCTCGCTGATCGTGTTGGCGATGTCGAACAGATCGCCCATGGCCCCGGACGTCGGTTCCGGAGCACGGTCCTGTTCCAGCAGGCGTTCCCGGATGGTGACGGCGACGTGCATCCACGACGCGTCCGCATTGATCTCCAGCACCGGCAGGGGGAGATCGTGCGCCTGCTCGGGCAACGGAGGCTTGACGGCGAGCGCGACCGCGCCCGCCTTGCGCATGTCCTCGACGAGCGGGGTGAGCACGGTACCGGGACCGATCCCCACACCCAGCACGAGACAGCCGGGCTCCGAGCGGACCGGCTGCTCGAAATCCTGGATGATCACGCTGGTCACCGCCTGGTCAAGACCGCCGTTGGAACGCCCGACCCGGGCCAGTGGCCAGCCGAGGTCGTCGACCAGTTGCCGTACCGTGAGCCGTGCGCGCACGACCTCGCCCCCAATCCGTCGGGCGTCCAAGGCGGTGGCTCGTGCCGGTGCGCCTGCGCCGCTCAGGAGATCACCTGCCGGGCCGTCCACCATCATGGTGCGTTGCCGTGGATGACGGTCAAGGCCGGCACCTGCCACCGGCGGAGCCGGGCTTCGCCGAGTACACGATCATTCTGCTCTGACGGCGCCCTCGCGTCAGGGGCGCGGGCCGGTGGAGGATGCCCTCCTCCCGTCCCTGCCGTGCCGCGCCGGCCCGGTGGTGCCCCGCACGACGAGCTGCGAGTCGAGGCTGTAGCGCACGTCGCCCAGCCTGCGGCCGCCCAGCAGTTCCAGCAGCACCGACACCGCGATGTCCCCGGCGTCCGCGCAGCGCAGCGACACCGTGGTCAGCGGCGGGTAGGTGGTCGCGGCCAGGACGTCGTCGCAGCCGACGACGCTGAAGTCCTCGGGCACCCGCAGGCCGCGCTCGGCGAGTCCGGCCAGGATCCCGTGCGCCACCACGTCGTCGAAGGCCATGACGCCGGTGGCGCCGCTGGCCAGCAGCGCGTCGACGGTGCGCGTGCCGCCGGCGTACGTCGCCGGCCGGGCGCCGAGCATGGTGACGGTGAGCCCGTGCTCGGTGCGCGCGGTGTTGATCGCCCGGCGCCGCTGGTGGTCGGACCAGGAGCCGACGGGGCCCCCGACGTAGGCGATGTGACGGTGCCCCAGTTCCGCAAAGTGTGCAACCGCTTGCACGGTTCCGGTGTGCGAGTCGACGAGTACCCGGGGGATCCGGGGGATGTCCCGGTTGATCAGTACCAGTGGCTTGTGCCCGGCGTGGTCGACCAGCGCGGCGTCGGCCAGCCGGGAAGCCGCCAGCACCAGGCCGTCGACCTGCCGGGTGAACCGGGCGATCAGCCGGCTCTCCTGGTCCGGGTTCTCCGCGGAGTCTCCGAGCAGTACGCAGAAGTCCTGCTGGTCGGCGCCGGCTTGGGCGGCCCGGATCAGCGGGGGGAAGAACGGGTTGGCGATGTCCGGGACGATCAGCGCGATGGTCCCGCTGTGGCCGGTGGACAGCGTCCTGGCCGCGTGGTTCGGCACATAGCCCAGGCTCTCTGCGGTGGTCAGGACCCGCTGGACCGTCTCGGGCCGCAGCAGGTGCGGTCTGGTGAAGGCGCGCGAGACGGTCGACCGGGAGATGCCGAGCCGCTCGGCGATCATGCCGATGGTGGGAGTGGGAGCCTCGGTCATTCGTCCCCCGGCTGGTCGGGCGCGGCACACGGTCCACGATTCCTGAAACACGGATCTTAGCCCGAGAGTCTTGATTGTGCATCCGGTTGCATGCAAGTGTGCACGGCGACGCCATCACACCCACATCCTCGGAGGTCTCATGGGCGCCGCGGCCTGGCTCGTGCTGCTGCTCTATTTCGGTCTCATGATCGCCATCGGCCTGTGGGCGAAGTCGCGGGTGCACGACGCCCGTGACTTCTTCACCGCCGGCGGCCGGATGCCCTGGTGGCTGGCCGGCATCTCGCACCACATGTCGGGGTACAGCGCGGCGGTGTTCGTCGCGTACGCCGCGGTGGCCTACACCGTCGGATTCGCCGTCTACATCTGGTGGGCGCTCGGCATCGTGATCGCGCTGTCCATAGGCGCCGCCGTGTTCGCGCCGCGCTGGCCCAGGCTGCGGCAGCGGCTCGGCATCATCTCGCCGCTGGAGTACCTGACCACCCGGTACAACGTGCCCGCCCAGCAGGTGCTCGCGTGGAGCGGCGCCGCGCTGAAACTCTTCGACGTCGCCGCCAAGTGGACGGCGAGCGCCGTCCTGCTGAACGTCTTCGCCGGGGTACCGCTGACCTGGGGCGTGCTGCTCACCGGAAGCGTCACGCTGGTCTACTCCACGGTCGGCGGCCTGTGGGCGGACGCGCTCACCGACTTCGGGCAGTTCGTGATCCAGCTGGTCGCGGGCATCACCATGCTGGTCGTCACGCTGTCCGAACTCGGCGGTCCGTCGTCGATCTGGACGATGTGGAGCAAGCTGCCGCCCAGCCACGCCCACCCGTTCTCCGGCAGCTACACCGTGGTGTTCTTCCTGGTCTACGCGCTGGTCGACACCGTTTCCTACAACGGGGGCACCTGGAACCTCGCGCAGCGCTTCATCGCCTCCGGCTCCGGTGCCCAGGCACGCAAGGCCGCCCTGCTGTCCGGCGGGCTCTATCTGGTCTGGCCGCTGGTGCTGTTCTTCCCGATGTGGGCGGCGCCGCTGATCCTGCCGAACCTGTCGTCCCCCGAGCAGTCCTACGCCCTGCTGACCACGCATCTGCTGCCCGGGGCCCTGGTCGGCCTGGTGCTGGCGGGCATGTTCTCGCACACCATGGCGATGTCGTCCTCCGACGCCAACGCGATCTCCGCGGTCGTCGTACGGGACATCATCCCGGCGGTGCTGCGCGGCGGGTCGCGGCTGAGCGCCCGCGCCGAGCTGGCGGCCGGACGCGTCGCCACGTTCCTCTTCATCGCGCTGTCCCTGGCGGTCGCCCTGACCGCGGACAGCTTCGGCGGGGTGCTCGGCCTGCTGGTGCTGTGGTTCGGCGCGCTGGTCGGCCCGGTCGCGATCCCGATGCTGCTGGGCATGCTGCCGCTGTTCCGGCGCAGCGGTCCTTCCGCGGCCATCCTGTCCTGGGCGGCCGGCCTGCTCGTGTTCGTCCTCACCAAGTACGCCTTCGCCGATCAGGTCGCCCGGCTGAACGAGAACTGGACGACCACCGTGTCCGTGGCAGGACCGATCCTCGTCTCCCTCGTCACCTTCATCGCCTGCGGTTTCCTGCGGCCCTGGCGGGATCCCGCGTCCGACGCCCTGATCGACGCGCTGAACTCCGACGACGAGCGGCACGGGCCGCACGAGGAGAAGGCCGCCGTCCATGCCTGACGCAGGTCTTCACCGGTTCCAGCGCTTCCACCGGTCGCATCTGGAGGACGACGTCCTGGCCTGGTGGCTGGCCCATGGACCGGATGCGGAACGCGGCGGCGTGCACACCTGTTTCGCCAACGTGGGCGACACCCTCGTCAGCACGGACAAGTACACCTGGTCGCAGGGCCGCTGGGCCTGGCTCACCGCCCGGCTGTCCCGCGCCGCCAGGGCCGGACTGATCGACATGGACGCGGACACGCTGCTGCGCCAGGCGACCGGCACGGCCGAGTTCGTCGCGGCGCACGCCCTGCTGGGCGACGGCACCACCGCCTACGTGCTGAGCGCCGACGGGACGGTCAGGCCCGCAGGACCGGACGGCGCCGCGCACGCCAGCGTCTTCGCCGATCTCTTCGCGGTGCTGGGCTTCGCTGGGCTGCACGGCGAACTCGTGGCGACCGGCACCCCGGCCGCCCGGGCGTGGGGCGCGCTGGCCGAGGAATTGCTGGTCAGCGCCTATGACCGGGTGCGGTCCTGCACCGCGCTGAACGAGCCGTACCCGGTCCATCCCCGGTTCCGGTGCTTCGCCGAACCGATGATGCTGATGCACGCCGGCGCCGAACTCCACGCTGCGACCGGCTCCCGACGGGCCCAGGAGATCACCGTCGCCGCGGCCGCCGACGCGCTCTCCGCCCTGTTCGTCACCGGAACGCAGATGCGCGACATGGCGCCGCGCGGCCCCGGTCTGGACGGCACCCTGCTCGCCCGGCACCGCACGCCCGGCCATCTGCTGGAGTTCCTGTGGTTCCTGCACCGCGCCGCGGCCACCGTGCCCGGTGTCGCGGCGGTGGCCGGCGATCCTTCGTGGGTGGTCGAAGCCGCGCTCGGCGCGCTGGCCGTCGGCTGGGACACCGCCGAGGGCGGCCTGCTGCGCTACGTCGACCGGGAGGGCGGGGCACCACGCGGCGACCTGCTCGACGACCGGTACGAGAACCTGGTCACCCGCACCTGGGACACCAAGCTGTGGTGGCCGCACGCCGAGGCCCTGTACGCGACGGCCCTGCTGGCCAGGGCCCACGGCAGCGCCGAACTGGCGGCCTGGCACGACCGCATCCACGAGTACACCTTCGGCACCTTCCCCGAAGGACCCGGGCGGGAGTGGACCCAGATCCGTGCCCGGGACGGCCGCCCGCTGGACGAGGTGGTGGCCCTGCCCGTGAAGGACCCCTTCCACATCGCACGCGCACTGCTGCTGCTCGTCGAACTCCATGGAGAAGCCGAGAACTGATGTCCGACAACGCCCCCCACCAGATCGAACTCCGCTCCTTCCCGGACCGGGAAACCCTCGGCGCAGCCGCCGCGCGCGACATCGGTGACGCGCTCGTACGCCGGCTGGCCGAGCAGGCAGCGGTGCGCATGATCTTCGCCAGCGCGCCCAGCCAGGAGGCGACCCTGCGCCAGCTGGCCGCCCGGCCGGACATCGACTGGAGCCGGGTCACCGCCTTCCACATGGACGAGTACCTGGGCCTCGCACCCGAAGCGCCGCAGCGGTTCGGCACCTGGCTGCAAACGGTCCTGCTGGACCGGGTGCCGGTCGGCACGGTCCACCTGATCGACCCGGGCGCCGACCCGCAGGCCACCGTGGACGAGTACAGCGCGCTGCTGGCCGCCGCGCCGATCGACATCCTGTGCCTGGGCATCGGGGTCAACGGCCATCTCGCCTTCAACGACCCGCCCGCCGACCTCGCGGACCCGGCGCTGGTGAAGGTGGTGACCCTGGACGAGGTCAGCCGCGTCCAGCAGGTCGACGACGGCTGCTTCGCCACCCTGCACGACGTACCCCGCCGAGCCATCACCCTGACCGTCCCCGCGCTGCTGTCCGCGGCCGAGGCGTTCTGCATGGTGCCCGGCGCGCAGAAGAAGCACGCCGTCACCCGGGCGCTGCACGGACCGATCGACGGTTCGCTGCCCGCCAGTGCACTGCGCACCCACCCCCGGTGCACCCTCTACGTCGACAAGGAGTCCGCCCCCGATGCCCGATGACCACGCCGACCACACCCTGACCTACCTGCGGACGGTCACCGCGCTTCTGGAGCGCATCCACACGGAGGAGCGCGACACCATCGGGCGGGCCGCAGAGGTGCTGGCCGCGCAGATCCGCCGGGACCGCCTCGTGCACATCTTCGGCCCCGGCGGTCACTCCAACCTCGCCGCGCAGGAGGTGTTCTTCCGGGCCGGCGGGCTGATGCACGTCTCGGCGATCCTGGACGAGGGCACCCTGCTGTCCAACGGCGCGCTGCGCTCCATGGCGATCGAGCGCACACCGGGCTACGGCCGGGTGGTGATCGCCGACGCCGGCCTCGGCCCCGACGACGTGCTCATCCTGGTGAACGCCTACGGCATCAACGCCGCCCTGATCGACGCGGCCCTGGAGGCCAGGGAGCGCGGGGCAACGGTGATCGGCCTGAGCTCCCGCCAGCACGCCGCCGACACCGCTCCCGACCACCCGGCCCGGCACCCGTCCAAGGCGAACCTGCACGACGTCGTGGACATCGCCGTCGACACCAAGGTGCCCATCGGTGACGCGGTGATCAGCATCGACGGGGTCGGCGAACCGCTCGCGGCGGTGTCCACCTTCGCCAACGCCTACGCGCTCAACGCGCTGGTGCTGCGCACGGTCCAGGCGCTCGCCGCGTCCGGAGTGGAGCCACCGGTGTGGCGCAGTGGCAACGCGCCGGGCGGCGACGAGGCGAACGCCCGGTTCCTGGCGGACTTCCGGGGCCGGGTGCGGTCCCTGTGAAGGTCACCGGACGGGACCCGGCCACCGGCCGGACGCTGAGCGTCAGCACCGAAGGCGGCGTGATCGCCGAGGTGCGCCCCGCTTCGGAAAGCACCGACCTCTGGCTGGCACCGGGCCTGGTGGACCTCCAGGTCAACGGGTTCGCCGGGCACGACGTCAACGCCGCCTCGGTGACGCCCACGACGGTGGCCGCACTGGTGCGAGCGCTGTGGAAAGCGGGCGTGACGACGGTGCTGCCGACCGTGGTCACCGCCGACGAGGAGCGGATCACCCGCGCGTTGGAGGCGGTACGCGAGGCCAGGGACGCCGACCCGCGGGTGGCGCACGCCATTCCGTACGTGCACGTCGAGGGCCCCTTCCTGTCCCATGAGGACGGTCCGCGCGGTGTGCACGACGCCCGGCACATCCGGCCGGCGAGCAGCGCGGAGCTGCACCGCTGGGGCGACCTGGTGGGCATGGTCACCGTCTCCCCGCACGACGACGCCGCGATCGAGTTCATCCGGGCGGCGACCCGAGCCGGGGTGCGGTGCGCGATCGGGCACACCCACGCCTCCCCGGAACAGATCACCCGTGCCGTGGACGCCGGTGCCCGGCTGTCCACCCATCTCGGCAACGGTGCGCACGCCGTGCTGGCCCGCCACCCCAACTACCTGTGGGCGCAGCTCGCCGACGACCGGCTGTCCGCCGGGTTCATCGCGGACGGCCACCACCTGCCGGCCGACACGTTCAAGGCGATGCTGCGGGCCAAGGGCGTCGACCGGGCGCACCTGGTCTCCGACTGCACGGAACTGGGCGGTCTGCCACCGGGCCGGTACCGCACGCCGGTGGGCGGCGAGGTGGAGCTGTCCCCGGACGGCCGGCTCGGCTACGTGGGCACGCCCTTCCTGGCCGGTGCGTCCCGCTCGCTGGCCGACGGGGTGGCAACCGCGCTCACCATGGCCGATCTGACCCTGGCGACCGCACTGCGCCTCGCAACCGCCAACCCGGGCCGGTTCGCCGGCGGGCGGGGCGTCCTGGTGCCGGGGGCTCCCGCGGACCTGCTCACCTTCGCCTGGCAGCCGGGCGACCGCACGTTGGACATCCGGACGGTGGTGGCGGGCGGCGTCCTGGTGGTCGACGGTGGTGCCCTGGTGGCGGACGACGAGTGCGCGGGTCCCGCGGCGTCCACGGGCCCGACACACCATCCGGCCTCCCCGGGCGGGACCGCATGACCGTACAGGTGGGCACCGCGGTGCACGACTGCACCCCACCGGCCGGTCTCGCCCTGTCGGGGTTCGCCGCCCGGACCGAGCCGGCGACCGGCCGGCACGATCCGATCACCGTGCGGGCCCTTGCGGTCGATGACACGGTGCTCGTCACCGTGGACACCTGCGGACTGCACGAGGACTTCTGCGCGGGGGTACGTGCCGAGGTGCCCGGCCATGTCGTGGTCACCGCCACGCACACCCACGGCGGCCCGGCAACGGTGCCCGGGCGGCTCGGCGGACCCGTGGACGCCGACTACCTCGCCACGTTGCACGCCACCTGCGTCGCCGCGGCGCACCGTGCCCTGGCGGCACGCGAACCCGCCGTGCTGGAGGTGGGCCGCGGAGCGGACCCGGGCGTCGCACGCAACCGCCGCCGGGCCGACGGCCCGGTGTACGCGCCGCTGACGGTGCTGCGGTTCCGCCGCGGGGACGGCGCGCTGCTGGCCTCCGTGGTCAGCTACCCCTGCCATCCCGTCGTCCTGGGGGCGGACAACCTGCTGTGGACCGCGGACTACCCGGGCGTGGTGCGTGCTGCGGTCGAGGCGGCCGAGCCCGGGTCCACCTGCCTGTTCCTCACCGGATGCTGCGGCGAGTTGAACACCGGGCACAGCGCACACGCCTCCATGACGCTGGGCAGTACGAGCGAGCGGACGTTCGCGGCGGCCGATCGCGTCGGGCGGCGGATCGCGGCAGCCGCGCTGGCCGTGCCGACCCGCACGGCGGCGACCCGCACGGCGGTGGACCAGGCCGGCACCGCCGCGGTCTCCGCCGGCATCGCCCTGCCCCTGATGGCCACCGACCCGGTCAAGGACGCCGCGGACGCCGCCGCGTGGGCCCGCGAACTGCCCACGGCCACCCCGGGCCGGCAGGCCCTGTTGCGCAACTGGCTGCACTGGGCCGGCGAGGTCGCCCCGCATCCGACGGCGTCCTGGACGGCGCGGGTCACCGTGCTGTGCTGGGGCGGGCTGCGGATCGTCGCGCTGCCCGGCGAGCCCTTCTCGGCGACCGCACGGCGCATCACCGACCGGGTGCCCGGGGAGTGCCTGGTGATCGGCTACGCGGACGGCAGCCCTGGCTACCTGCCACCGGCCGAGGAGTTCCCGTACGGGGGCTATGAGGTCGACGAGGCACATCGCTACTACGGGATGCCGGCACCGTTCGCCCCCGGAGCGGCCGAATCCCTCACCGAACTGGCCGTCAGCCTCGCCGGGGAGATCTGAAACATCTCGTACGCGCGGTTTTCGCACGCGCCGTGCAACGTTCCACGGACCGTGCGACCGCGTCCACAAGAGGAGGAGATACGGCAGTGACAGCCCTGCACCGCAGCCGGGAGGCGCCCCCGGTACGGATGGCCCACCTCGGGCTCGGCGCGTTCCACCGCTCGCACCAGGCCTGGTGGACCGGCGTGGTCGGCCGCTCCGACCCGTGGGGCATCGCCGCCTTCACCGGCCGCAGTGCGACCGCGGCGACCGCGCTGACCGCCCAGGACGGGCTCTACACCCTGCTGGTACGCGGGCCGGAGTCGGACCAGGCCGACGTCGTCCCGGCCATCTCCCAGGCGATCGACGGTGCCGACACCGCCGCCCTGACCGGTTGCCTCGCCACTTCCGATGTCCGGGTGCTCACGCTCACCGTCACCGAAGCGGGCTACTGCCGGACCGGCGACGGCCGGCTGGACCTCGGCGACCCGGCCGTGCTCGCCGACCTCGCGGCCCTGACCGCTGACGACGGCCGCCCGCTGCGCACCGCACCCGCCCGGGTGGTGGCCGGGCTGCGCGCGCGACAGCGGGCGGACACCGGCCCCATCGCCCTGGTGCCCTGTGACAACCTCAGCGGCAACGGCGAGGCGCTGCGCCAGGTCGTGGCGGAACTCGCCGGCGAGCTCGATCCGCGCCTCGCCGAGTGGATCGCGGCGTCGGTGTCGTTCGTGTCCACGGCCGTCGACCGCATCACCCCGCGCAGCACCGCCGAGGACCTGGACACCGCGGCCCGGCTGACCGGCCGCACCGATCGGGCCGCGGTGGTGGCGGAACCGTTCCGCGAATGGGTGCTCGCCGGCGCCTTCCCCGGTGGACGGCCGCCCTGGGAGGAGGCAGGTGCCCAGTTCGTCGACGACGTCACCCCGTACGAACACCGCAAGCTGTGGCTGCTCAACGGCGCGCACTCGATCCTCGCCTACGCGGGACTGCTGCGCGGGCACCGCACGGTGGCCGACGCCGTCGCCGACGACACCTGCCGCGGATGGGTGCGGGAGTGGTGGGCGGAGGCCGCCCGACACCTGCCCCAGCCCGCTCGGACCCTGGCCGGCTACCAGGACCAGTTGATCGACCGGTTCGCCAATCCCCGGATCCGCCACCTGCTCGCCCAGATCGCCTCGGACGGCACGCAGAAGCTGCGGATGCGCGCGGTGCCGATCCTGCGCCGCGAGCGCGCCGCCGGCCACCGGGGCGAGGCGGCCCTGCGGATGCTCGCCTGCTGGATCGCCTACCTGCGCACCGAGCCGGCGGACCTGGCCGATCCATGGGCCGACCGGCTGCGCACCACCCGTCGGACCGAGGACCTGCTCGCGCTCGTCGCCCCGGACCTGGCCGACGACGACGCGCTGGTGGCCGACCTCGACGCCCTGGTGTCCCAGCAGGTGGCCCCGCACGGAAAAGGGAAGTGATCGACGTGACCCGAGTCCTCGGTTCGGCACAGGAAACCCTCACACCTGAGGCCGTCGACACCTTCGTCCGCGCGGCGCTCGACGCGGACGACTACACGGCCAAACGGGTCTGCGTGCTGGTGCCGGACGCCACCCGCAGCTGCCCGCTGCCCCCGTTGCTCGACAGCGTGCACGCGGCACTGCACGGCCGGGTGGCGGAACTGACCTTCATGGTCGCGCTGGGCACCCATCCCGCGATGACGGAACGCCAACTCGCGGCGCTGTTCGGCTATCCGCCGGGCCACAGCGAGCAGCGGTATCCCGGTGTGACGATCCGCAACCACGAGTGGTGGCGGCCGGAGGCGCTGGTGTCCGTCGGCACCATCCCCGGCGCGGAACTGGCCGAGCTCTCCGGCGGCCGGCTCCGCGACCCGGTGGAGGTGCGGCTCAACCGGGCCGTGGCGGACAGCGACGTGACCCTGGTCGTCGGACCGGTCTTCCCGCACGAGGTGGTGGGGTTCTCCGGCGGCAACAAGTACCTGTTCCCGGGCGTCGCCGGACAGGAGGTGATCGACGTCTCGCACTGGCTCGGCGCACTGATCACCAGCGCGGAGATCATCGGCACCCGGGGCATCACACCGGTCCGGGAACTGATCAACCGCGCCGCCGCGCGGGTGCCGAGCGAACTGCGCTGCTTCAGCCTGGTCGTCGAGTCCGGCACGACGGACCTGCACGCCCTCACGTACGGCGGCACCCAGGACGCCTGGGCGGCGGCGGCCGACATCACCGCCCAGGTCGACGTGCGGTACCTCGACGCGCCGGTGCGGCGCGTGCTGTCCCTGGTGTCGGACCGCTATGACGAGCTGTGGACGGCCGCCAAGGGCATGTACAAGGTGGAACCCGTCGTGGCCGACGGCGGCCAGGTCGTGCTGTACGCACCGCAGCTCACCGAGGTCAGCCTGACCCACGGCACCGCCATCGCGGAGGTCGGCTACCACTGCCGGGACTACTTCGTGAAGCAGTGGGACCGGTTCCGCCACCATCCCTGGGGCGTCCTGGCACACTCCACCCATCT
The DNA here is from genome assembly GCF_024435355.1 of Streptomyces odontomachi. Lineage (GTDB taxonomy): Bacteria > Actinomycetota > Actinomycetes > Streptomycetales > Streptomycetaceae > Streptomyces > Streptomyces odontomachi. The sequence goes on along the minus strand of NZ_JAMJWG010000002.1, from coordinate 437,443 downwards.
GCGCGGCGGCGGGACCTACGACGAGTCCGCCGGCGAGCAGTGCCGGATCGAGGTCACCCTCGCCACCGGGATCGACCCCGAGACGACACGTGCGCTGGGGCTCTCCTACCTGGACCCGAGGTCGATCGACATCGCCGCGTGGGAACGGGATCCGCAGACGCTGGTGGCACGGAACGCGGGGGAGATCCTCTACAAGCTCCGCCCCTGAACGGTGGCCGCACCAGGTGTGCGCCTCACGCCTGGTCGTCACGCCTGGGCGAGGCGCAGGCGTACCGGTGCTCGGGCCGCCCCGCGTCGCCGTAGCGCAGCGACAGCTGGAGCACCCCCTGGTCCTGGAGGTGGCGCAGGTAGCGCTGGGCCGTCGAGCGGCTGATGCCCGCCTCGGCCGCGACCTCCTGGGCGGACAGGGCGCCGCCGGCCTCGTCGAGGATCTGGCAGATGAGCTCCACCGTGGGCCCGGACCAGCCCTTGACCGGTGCGGACGGGGCGGTCGCCGGGGTCCGGACGGCACCGAAGATCCGGTCGACCTGATGCTGCCCGGCCGTGGTCCTGGCGCTGGCGTCCCGCAGGGTGCGCCGGAGCTCGGCGTAGCTCTCCAGCCGGGTGCGCAGCGCGTCGAAGGTGAACGGCTTGACGAGGTAGTGCAGCACTCCGTAGCGGAGGGCGGCCTCGACGACGTCGACGTCCTGTGCGGCGGTGACCATGATGACGTCGCTGCGCAGGCCGCGTTGCCGCATGTCGCGCACCAGGTCGAGACCGGTCCGATCGGGCAGGTAGTGGTCCAGGAGCAGCAGGTCGACCGCTGTGCGCTCCAGTTCCCTGAGCGCCTGCAAGGCGTTCTGGGCCGTGCCCACCACGCGGAAACCGGTCACTCTGTCCACGTACGCGGCGTTGATCTCCGCGACGTGGAAGTCATCGTCGACCACGAGGACATCCATTACGACGACTCTCCTTGCAGGGCTGGGGACGGTGTCGGGGACGCATGCGCGACGATGCCGGGAAACGTGACGGTGAAGACGGCACCGCCGCCGGCCCGCACGGCGATGCGGGCGGTGCCGCCATAGCGTTCGGCGAGGCTGCGGACCATGGCAAGGCCCAGGCCCCGACCGCGGTGCGGGGGAGACTCCTTGGTGGTCCAGCCCTCCTCGAAGATGGTGCTGCGCAGTTCCACGGGCACCCCGGGGCCGTTGTCACTGACCCGGATCACGACCGTGTCGGCTTCCACGAAGGCCTCGACCTCGACGACGGGATGGGCGATGTGCCCGCCGCTCACCACGTCCAGGGCGTTGTCGATCAGATTGCCCAGCACGGTCACGACGTCCCGGGCCTCGACCAGGCCGGCGGGCAGCTGGGACCGGTCGGACAGCCGCAGGGCCACGCCGCGCTCGGAGGCGATGGCCGACTTCCCGACCAGCAGGGCGGCCACCAGGGGCATGCGGATGCGCTCGGAGACCTCCTCGGCGGACGCCCGCCGTGCATGCGTCAGGCTGGCGACATAGCTCCGGGCCCGCTCGTGCATGCCCAGTTCGAGGAAGCCGAGTGCGGTGTGCAGGCGGTTGGCGTGCTCGTGGTCCTGCGCCCGCAGCGCCTCCAGCAGGCCCTTGATGGAGTCGAGTTCCCTGCCCAGCAGCTCGACCTCGGTCCGATCGCGCAGCGTGACGACCGACCCGCCGTCCTGGGTCGGCATCCGGTTGGCGATCAGCACGCGGTTCCCCCGCACGGTCAGCAGATCCCGGCCGGTGACCTGCCCGGCGATCACATCACGGGACCGGCCGGGTGGCAGCACCTCACTGAGCGCACGCCCCTGTGCGCCCTCCTCGAGAGCGAGCAGGCGCGCCGCCTCGTCGTTCACCAGCCGTACCCGCTCCCGCTCGTCCAGGGCGATCACCCCTTCGCGTACGGCGTGCAGCATGGCCTCCCGCTCCGACAGCAGCGCGGAGATGTCGCTCACGGAAACGCCGTGCGTGCGCTTGCGCAGCGTCCGGGCCACCAGGAAGGCGGCGCCCGCTCCGGCGGCCAGGGCCGTGCCCGCGTACCGCAGCAGCCCCGGGAGTGCCGCGAGGAGACGGTCCTGCACGCTGGAGTACGCGATCCCCACGGAGACCGCGCCGATCACCCGCCCGGTGCCGTCGCGCAACGGTACCTTCGCCCGCGCCGAGGTGCCGAGCGTGCCTCGGTCGATCTGTAGGACGACGTGCCCGTGCAGGGGGACGGAGGGATCGGTCGACACCCGGCGACCCACCTGCCGCACGTCCGTGTGGGACCAGCGGATCCCGCGTGGGTTCATCACGACGACGTACAGGGCACCGGTCGCCTTACGGGTGCGCTCGGTCTGCCGCTGCACCGGCCCCTGCGGATCGGGATCGCTCGACAGCAGCCCCGTGACGATGTCCGGATCGGCCGCCGTGGTCTGGGCGATGGCCAGCGCCTGATGCTCGGCCTGGTCGTCGAGCTGCGTCCGCAGCGGCTGGAGGAACAGCCCGGTCAACAACAGCAGAACACCCGTGGTGATGACCAGCTGGGCGATCAACACCTGGGCGAACACCTGCCTCGGCCAGCCGATGCGCAAGCGGGCCACAGTGACACCTGCTTTCCAGAGCTGCCCCGGGGGAAGAGGGAGCGGTCTCGCCGGGGTGAGCGCACCGTAACCGGCAGGGTTTCGGCCAGGGAAGGCCCCGGACGGGAGCCGGTGCGCCGGCCGTCGGCACAATGAGCAAAACCCCGCGTAACGAGAACAACCAGCGGTTGCTGGCGAAATCTTCTCACCCCGCGGCTTTGTTCCTAACGTTCCCTGGCATGACAAGCCAATCGAGTCCGGCCATCGAACTGCGCGGGGTCCGCAAGGCCTTCCGTACGCCGTCCGGTGCCTCGCACACCGCGGTGCGTGATCTGGACCTGACCGTGGAGCAGGGCGAGTTCGTCGCCGTCGTCGGCCCGACCGGTTGCGGGAAGTCCACCACCCTCACCCTGGTCAGCGGCCTCGAGGAGCCGACCGAGGGGGAGGTGCTGCTGTCCGGCACGCCGGTGCGGGGTATCGACGAGAGGGTCGGGTTCGTCTTCCAGCAAGACGCGACGTTTCCCTGGCGCACCGTCCTGTCCAACGTCATGGCCGGTCCCCGGTTCCGCGGCGTTCCCAAGCCGGAGGCCAAGGACCGGGCCCGCGAATGGCTGGCCCGGGTCGGCCTGAGCGCCTTCGAGGACCGTTACCCGATCCAGCTGTCGGGCGGGCAGCGCAAGCGTGTCGCGCTCGCCGCCACCCTCGTCAACGACCCGTCCATCCTGCTGATGGACGAACCCTTCTCCGCCCTCGACGTGCAGACCCGCGCCCTGATGTCGGACGAGCTGATGGAGCTGTGGTCCGGCACGGGATCGTCGGTCGTCTTCGTCACCCACGATCTTGAGGAGTCCATCGCGCTCGCCGACAAGGTCGTCGTCATGACCGCGGGCCCGGCCACGGTGAAGGAGATCTTCACCATCGACCTGCCGCGTCCCCGCCGGGTCGAGTCGGTCCGCCTGGAGCCCCGGTTCGTGGAGATCTACCGGGAGATCTGGTCGTCCCTGGGCGCCGAGGTCCGGATCACCCGCGAAAGGGGAGCCAGCAATGCCGCCTGAGATCCGGAAGGCGACCGTGCCCGTCGACGTCGCCAAGCCCGCCCGCGCCACGGAACGCGCCCGCGCCGCACGCCGGCGGCGCCTGGCCGTCGGCCTCTCCCGCGCCGCCGTGCTCGTCTTCGTCCTCGGCATCTGGGAGTGGTTCTCCCGGGTGGGCATCATCGACCCGTTCAACTTCTCGATGCCCTCGAAGATCTGGGACCAGATCCAGCAGTGGGTCATGCACGGCACCCCGCAGGGCTCCCTGGCCGAACAGATCTGGTACACCCTCTACGAGAGCCTGCTCGGCTGGGTCGTCGGCGTCATCGGCGGTGTCGTGCTCGGTATCGCACTGGGACGCGTGCGGTTCCTCGCCGACGTCATGGGCCCCTACATCAAGGTCCTCAACGCGCTGCCCCGTATCGTCCTCGCGCCGATCTTCCTGATCTGGTTCGGCCTGGGACCGGCCTCCAAGGTCGCCTCCGCCGTCGTCCTCGTCTTCTTCCCGGTGTTCTTCAACGCCTTCCAGGGCGCCCGGGAAGTGGACCGCCACCTCATCGACAACGCCCGCATCCTCGGCGCCCGCGACCGCCAGGTCACCTTCCAGGTCGTCATCCCCTCCGCCACCTCGTGGATCTTCACCAGCCTCCACGTCAGCTTCGGCTTCGCCCTCATCGGGGCCATCGTCGGGGAGTACATCGGAGCGACCAAGGGCATCGGCCTGCTGGTCTCCACCTCCCAGGGCACCTTCAACTCCGCGGGCGTCTACGCGGCCATGGTCATCCTCGCCGTGGTCGCCCTGCTCGCCGAGGGCCTGCTCACCTTCATGGAGAACCGGCTGTTCCGCTGGAAGCCCGCCGGCAACGAAGCCCGCTGACCTCTTTTCCATCACCGCGTCACCCTCAGGAGCCGCACATGCCCCGTCGCACCCGCACCACCAAACTGACCACCGCCATCACCGCACTCGCCGCCCTGGCCGCCCTGAGCGGCTGCGCCGACGAGGTGTCCTCCGACGCGTCGGACGGTGGCGGAGGCGGCAAGGGAGACAAGGTCAAGATCATGGTGGGAGGCATCGACAAGGTCATCTACCTGCCGGCGATGCTGTCCCAGCGACTGGGCTACTTCAAGGACGAGGGCCTCAACATCGAGCTGCTCAGCGAGCCGGCCGGCATCGACGCCACCACGTCCCTCGTCGCCGGAAACGTCCAGGGGGTCGTCGGGTTCTACGACCACACCCTGGACCTCCAGACCAAGGGCAAGCAGGTCGAGTCCGTGGTCCAGCTCGCCCAGACACCCGGTGAGGTCGAGATCGTCTCCAACAAGGCCGCCGGGGGCCTGAAGTCCCCCAAGGACTTCGCCGGCAAGAAACTCGGCGTCACCGGCCTCGGGTCCTCCACCGACTTCCTGACGAAGTACCTCGGCGTCCACGACGGGGTGTCGACCGACAAGTTCACCAACGTCGCCGTCGGCGCCGGGCAGACCTTCATCTCGGCGCTACAGAAGGGGTCCATCGACGGCGGCATGACCACCGACCCGACCGTCGCGCAGATCCTCGACAAGAAGCTCGGCAAGGTCATCGTCGACATGCGCACACCCGAGGGGTCGCAGAAGGCCCTCGGCGGGCTGTACCCCTCGTCAAGCCTGTACATGAACACGGACTGGGCGAACTCGCACAAGGACACCGTCCAGAAACTCGCCAACGCCTTGGTGCGCACGCTCAAGTGGATCTCGTCGCACGATGCCAAGGAGATCGCGGCGAAGATGCCCAGCGACTACGCACAGGGCGGAGAAGGCCTGTACGCCCAGGCGATCGAGAACACCCTGCCGATGTTCACCAAGGACGGCAAGATGCCGGCCAACGGTCCGGCCACGGTGGAGCGCGTCCTGAAGTCCTTCAACCCGAACCTGAAGGACGCCACCATCGACCTGAAGAAGACCTACACCACCGAGTTCACCGACAAGGCCGGGTGACACCGCGGCCGGGGCGGCGCCGCGCGAGGGTGGCGCGGGTCACCGGACTGACCCGCGCCCCTGTGCGGGCGTGCACCACCGCTGGGGCGCCGGTGCACGCGCCATGTCGTCATGTAGCTACCCGGTGCGGCTCATTCACTCCATACCTCAGTAAATCGCGCACTGCACGCCACAAAAATTACCAATTAATATTGACGGGTTCATGTTCGGTCGCTGATCCTCCTCCTGTCGGCGGCGCGTGCGGCACATGCGGCGCGCGCGGCGCGTCCGGCGCATCCGTGTGAGGTGCGGGAGACCTTGAGGAGACATATGAGACGTCATGGAATAAGCGGATTCAGTGGATTCAGTGGATTCAGTGGAATCGGTGGCATGAGAAGGTCCGGCGACCTGTCCCACAGGCGGCGGTTAGCCGCTGCGGCGTGCGGGCCCGGCGCGTCCCTGAGGACGCACTCGTGATCGGCCGTCGGCGACCACGCGGGACCGTGCGGCGCTGGACCGTTCGCGTGTCCGTCCTGGCGCTGGTCGCGGGAGCGTTCGGCCCGGTCGGCCTGGCGGGCGGTGAGCGTGCCGGGGCGGCGACCACGATCCCGGTCGAGATCGATCCCGGGACGCGCTACCAGACGATCCAGGGATGGGGCACCTCGCTGGCCTGGTGGGCCGAGGGCTCCGGCGGCTGGTCCTCGACGGCGGCGAAGAACGCGCTGGCCGACGCGTTGTTCTCGCCGACCTCGGGACTCGGGCTCAACGTGGTGCGCTACAACATCGGGGCCACCACCCCGACCGACCGCTGTGCGGCGCAGCTGCGGCTGGGCGGCGCGGTGCCGTCCTTCGAGCAGAGCCCGGGGGTGTACGACTGGTCCCAGGACCCCAACCAGCGGTGGATGCTTCAGGCCGCCAAGGAGCGCGGTGCGGACGTCTTCGAGGCGATCCCCTATTCCGCCCCGGACTGGATGACCGTCAACGGCTGTAGCGCCGGGGCGGACACCGCGGGCGCCGACAACCTGCAAAGCTCCCAGTACCACGCCTACGCCCAGTACCTGGCCACCGTCGTCGCGCACATGCGCGAGTCCTGGGACATCCCGGTCACCCAGGTCGAGCCGTTCAACGAGGCGGTGCTGTCGCAGTGGAGTTCGGCGGGCCACCAGCAGGCCATGAACGTGAACACCACCGCGCAGAACACCATCATCGGCTACCTCCACGACGAGCTGGCGGCGGCCGGGCTGGGCGACGACGTCGGCATCAGCGCCCCTGACGAACTCGGCAGCGCGGGCACCATCGCCGACTACAACGCCTACGGGCCCGCCTCCCAGGCCGCCGTGACCCAACTGAACACGCACGACTACCGCGTCGCGGACGGCAGCCCGCTCCAGCGACTCGGTCAGCAGACCGGGAAACCGGTGTGGATGTCGGAATGGGGCTCCGGAACCGAGTCCAGCCAGATGGCGGCCGGCCTCGTGCTGTCCCAGCGGATCCTGACGAACGAGCAGCAGATGCACCCCAGTGCGTGGGTGATCTGGCAGGCCGTGGACGGCGGCCAGGACAACGGGAACATCAACGACCTCTGGGGCCTGGTGTGGGCCGACATCGCGTCATCCGGTACCGGTGAGCTGACCTTTCCCAAGCGGTACTACGTGATGGGGAACTACTCCAAGTTCGTCCGGCCCGGGTACGAGATGATCGACAGCGACGACCCGAACACGTTCACCGCCTACGATCCCACCGGCGACAAGCTGGTCATCGTGGCCACGAACCCGACCACCGCGTCCGAGTCGGTCAGTTACGACCTCAACCGCTTCTCCTTCGCCGCCGGTGCCGCGGCCACCGCGTACCGGACCTCGGCCTCGGAGAACCTGGCGTCGGTCGGCAGCGTCCCGGTCGGCTCGAACGGCTGGCTGCCGGTCACCCTGCCCGCCCAGTCGGTGACCACCTACGTCATCCCGAACGCCAGCGCCGCCGGGGCCCGCAGCAGCCAGGTCGTCCGTGCCGGAGCGCAGGTGGACGCCTTCGGCCGGGCCGCCGACGGCTCCGTCTCGGCGAACGTCAACACTCCCGGCAGCGGCTGGTCCGGCTGGACCTCGCTCGGCGGCGACCTCACCTCCGACCCGGCCGCCATCCGGTACGGCGACCGGATCGAGGTCTTCGGACGGGCCGCCGACGGCTCCGTCACGACCGACACCAAGGCTTCCGGCGGCGGCTGGTCCGGCTGGACCTCGCTCGGCGGAGAGCTGGCCGGTGATCCGGTGGCCATCGACTACCACACCCAGCAGTCCGGCGACCAGATCGAGCTGTTCGGCAGGGCGCCGGACGGCTCCGTCAGCACGGCCGTGTACACCCCGGGCAGTGGCTGGTCCGGGTGGAGCAGTCTCGCCGGCAGCCTCACCGGGGACCCGACGGTCATCCAGTTCGGCAGCCAACTGGAGCTGTTCGGCCGGGCGCCCGACGGCTCCACCTCGTACAACGTGTTCACCCCCGGCAAGGGCTGGTCGGGCTGGGCGAGCCTCGGCGGCGTCATCACCGGCGACCCCGCCGCCGTCCAGTACGGGCAGCAGGTACAGGTGTACGGCCGGGGCTCCGACGGCGCCGTCTGGTCCGACGTCCGCACGCCGGGCCAGGGCTGGTCGGGCTGGCAGAGCGTGGGCGGCACCATCGTCGGAAACCCGGTCGTGACCCCCTACGACACCACGCAGTACGGCGCCCAGCTGGAGATCTTCGGCCGCGCGCCGGACGGCGCCACCTGGTCCAGGGACTACACCCCCGGCAGCGGCTGGTCGAGCTGGTTCTCCGTCGGCGGCAAGCTGGCCGCGGACCCCGTCGTCGTACGGTACGGCACCCAGCTCCAGCTCTACGGTCGCGCCGAGAACGGCACGACCTGGTCCGACGTCTACACCCCCGGCGGTGGCTGGACCGGCTGGCAGAGCATGGGCGGCAACGTCCTGCCCTGACCGGCCATCTGTGGCACACCCGGTACACCCGGAAGACCCGCCCCCCCCCGGAACGCCGGCAACCGGGATCGGTGCCCCCGCCGACCACGCGGTGGCCCCGTCCGCACACCCAGTACGGACGGGGCCACCCCCAACGGACGTCACCGGCCGGCGGGGACCGCGGCGGGCGCCGGAGCGTGGCCCGTGGGGCGGGCCGTGAAGGTGCCGCGGCCCTGGGTCCCGCTGCGCAGGCGCGTCGCGTAGCCGAACAGGCCTGCCAGGGGGACGGTGGCCGTGACCACCGTCGCACCCTGCCCCGTGCAGGAACTCGTCACCCGGCCGCGGCGGGCCGCCAGGTCACCCAGCACCGTGCCGACGGTGTCCTCGGGCACGGTCACCGTGACCTCGGCGACGGGTTCGAGCAGGACCATGACGCACTCCCGCAGAGCCTGCCGCAGACCGAGGCGGCCCGCCGTGCGGAAGGCCGTCTCCGAGGAGTCCTTCACATGGGTCGCCCCGTCCGTGAGCGTCACCAGGAGGCCGGTCACCGGATGACCGCCGAGCGGCCCCTCGGCGAGCGCGTCACGGCAGCCGGCCTCGACCGCGCGGACGTACTCCTGCGGCACCCGACCACCGGTCACCGTCGAGCGGAACACGAAGGCCGGCGCGCCCGGTTCGACCTCCAGCGGTGCGACGTCCAGGACGACATGGGCGAACTGGCCCGCGCCGCCGTCCTGTTTGACGTGCCGGAAGACGACACCGGTCACGCCCCGGCCGACCGTCTCGCGGTAGGCGACCCGCGGGCGGCCCACCGCGGCCTCGATGCCGTGGTCGCGGCGGATCTTCTCCACCGCCACCTCCAGGTGCAGTTCGCCCATGCCCGACAGCACCGTCTGGCCGGTCTCCGGGTCCGTGCGCACGGCCAGCGACGGGTCCTCCTCGGTGAGCCGGGCCAGGGCCGTGGCGAGCCGGCCGGTGTCGGCCGACCGGCGTGCCTCGACGGCCACCGACACCACCGGTTCGGCGGTCCCCGGCGGTTCGAGCACGAGCGGCGCGCCCGGTGCGCACAGGGTCGTGCCCACGCGAGCGGACTTCAGCCCGACCACGGCGACGATGTCCCCGGCGACCGCCTCGTCCAGCGGGGTGTGCCGGCCGGCCATGACCCGCAGGATCCGGCCGACGCGGTCGGTGCGGCCCGCGGTCGCGTTCCACACGGCGTCCCCCTTTCCGATCGTTCCCGAGTAGATCCGTACGTAGGTCAGCCGACCGGTCTGCGTGCCGCTCACCTTGAAGGCGAGGGCAGCCAGCGGGGCCTGCGGATCGGCCTGCCTGACCTGCTCGCCGCCGTCGTGCACGCCGCGTACGGGCGGCACGTCGAGGGGCGAGGGCAGATACGCCACCATCGCGTCGAGCAGCGGCTCGATGCCCCGGTCGCGGTACGCAGAGCCGCAGAGCACCACCACGCCGTCGCCGCTGCGGGTCAGGTCGCGCAGCGCACCCGAGAGGGTGGCCGCGGACAGCGTCTCCGTGTCGCAGAACTCCTCCAGCGCGACCGGGTGCAGCTGTGCCACCGTCTCCTCCAGCAGTCTGCGCCGCTGCTCCGCCTCGTCGCGCAGCACGTCCGGCACCGGGCCTTCCCCGGCTCTGCCGCCGGTCCAGGTCAGCGCCCGCATGCGGACCAGGTCGACGACGCCGGTGAAGGTGTCCTCGGCGCCGATCGGCAACTGGACGACCAGCGGCGCCGGATGCAGCCGTGCCCGGATGGACGAGGCGGTGGCGTCCAGGTCGGCGCCGGCCCGGTCCATCTTGTTGACGAACACGAGACGCGGCACACCGTGCCGGTCGGCCTGCCGCCACACGGCCTCACTCTGCGGCTCCACACCGGCGACCGCGTCGAACACCGCGACGGCGCCGTCCAGGACGCGCAGGGAACGCTCCACCTCGTCCGTGAAGTCGACATGGCCCGGCGTGTCGATCAGGTTGATGCGGTGATCGTGCCAGGCGCAGCTCACGGCCGCGGCGAAGATGGTGATGCCACGGTTGCGTTCCTGCGGGTCGAAGTCGGTGACGGTGGTGCCGTCGTGGACCTCGCCCTGCTTGTACGTGGTACCGGTCGCATAGAGGATCCGCTCGGTGACGGTGGTCTTGCCCGCGTCGACGTGCGCGAGGATGCCGAGGTTGCGGACGTGGGCGAGTCGATGGGTGCGGTGCGTGCGCATGGCGCAGTGCCTTTCGGGACGTTCCGGGAAACCGGGCAGCGCGATGCATGGGAGAACGCTGCGGCCTGACTGGACGGACAGGCCGGGAAGGGATGTCAGACGTTCGTCACGGACGTCTGGTGCCTGGCGCGCAGCGGGCACCAGACGACCGAGGACACCAGGATCACCGAGTACCGGGCACAGGGAGCGACGCCAACGGTGTGGTCACGCATGGCCGGCTCCCTTCCTTCATCCTTCGACGACGCGGTACGGACCACGCGCCGTCGCACAGGCCGCTCGGTCCGTGGCGAGTGTAGGGAGGCGCGCGGGCGAGCGGCATCACATTTTCCGCCGCCGGCGAGGGGGTCGCCGATGACCTCTGGTTCGGCGCGTCGGCTCACGGCTTCACGGACGCGGACGTCGAGGAACCGATCGGGACCCGGGACCGGTGGTCGACCACCCCCAGGGGGCAATTCGATGGGTTGGGCCGCCTGCCGTCCTCTCGGCGGACTACTGTACGGACGCGGCTCGTCACCCACCGTCGCACGAGGAGGAAGTTCCGTGTCGTCGTCCTGTGACCCCCGGCATGCTCCCGCCGGCGATGTGAGCGCAGCACTCATGGTGATCGACTCTCGACTCAAAGCCGTCTACGACGGCAGGACCAGGACCGACCCCGAACAGCAGGCGATGATCGACCAGTTCGCCGCCTCCCTGGGCCCCAGGGGAGTCGATGACGTGCTGGACGGCGCCTGCACGCTCATCTACATGTTCATGCAGTGGCTGCGCATGGCCTACGAGGAGCATGACGAGGACGTCATCGCCTGCGTGGTGCCCAACCTGGTGGCCACGATGCGCATGATGCCCAAGAGCGTTCGCCCCGAAGCCATCCCCACCATGGCCGGCCTGCTCGTCGCCGCAGGCACCGGCCTGAGTCCCGGCCTGTGGCGCAAGCAGTACGGGTACTGGACCGAGGGCGAGATGACCCCCCTGGAAGCCACCGCCTTCCTGCTCGCCGAGCACATCAACCGCCTCACCGACGACCGTGACTTCGCCACCCGCATGATCAGCGAGGCGCTGTCCCAGGCGGACGGGGACTGACACCCCGCGCCCCACGGTTCGCATCGTGCCGGCCGGGGCACATAGGGGTCGAAGATCCATCCGATCGCCGACTGATCGCCGACTGATCGCCGACCACAAGGGTCTGCCCCGGTCCGCAGGAACCTCCGACGTCGACGTCCGCGACAGCGGGGCACAGATCCTGAGGAGAGGACATGAACGCGATGGACACCTTCCGGCTGACCCGCAGACATCTGCTCCTGGCGGCGACGGCCGTGGGCGGGGCGGCCGCCCTGCCCGACGTCCTCGCCGGCAGCGCCGCGGCAGCAACGCGCCACGGTGACGGAGCCTGGGACGCCGCCGCCGACCGGATCGTCGCGGGCGTCCGCGCGCCGCGCATCCCGGCACGGGACTTCCTCATCACCGCTTTCGGTGCCGTCCCGGACGGCACGACCGACAACACCGCCGCGCTCGGCGCCGCGGTCAAGGCGGCCCACGAGTCGGGCGGCGGCCGGGTGGTGGTCCCGGCGGGCACGTGGGCCACCGGCCCCATCCACCTGCTGTCCCGGGTGGAGCTGCACGTGGCCGACGGTGCCACGCTGTTGTTCTCCACCGACCGTGCGGACTACCTGCCCACGGTCTACAGCCGCTGGCAGGGCATCGAGCTGATGAACTACTCCCCGCTCATCTACGCCTTCGGCCAGCACGACATCGCCATCACCGGATCCGGCCTGCTCGACGGGCAGGCATCCGACGCCACCTGGTGGGCATGGGCCCAGACCGGTGGCGGCCCCGACTTCACCGCCTTCGAGGCGACCGTCAACGCCGGCCTACCGGTGGCCCAACGGGACGGAACCGGATACCACTTCCGACCCGCCTTCGTGGAGCCGTACCAGTGCGAGCGGGTGCTCATCGAGGGTGTCTCCTTCCGCAACTCCCCGTTCTGGCACCTGCATCCGACCCTCTGCCGCGATGTGACGGTACGCGGCGTCACCGTCGAGTCCGACGGCCCGAACACCGACGGCTGCAACCCTGAGTGCTGCGACGGTGTACTGATCGACTCCGTCTCCTTCAACACCGGAGACGACTGCATCGCCATCAAGTCCGGCCGTAACGCGGACGGGCGCCGGGTGAACATCCCCTGCCAGAACATCGTCATCCAGAACAGCGCCTTCGCCGACGGCCACGGCGGAATCACCCTCGGCAGCGAGATGAGCGGCGGCATCCGCAACGTGTACGGCCGGGATCTGACCATGAACTCCACCGGTCTGGAGTCCGGCCACCGGCTGAAGACCAACTCGGTGCGCGGCGGCTTCCTGGAGGGCACCCACGTCTACCGGGTCGACGTGCAGGCCATCGGCGGCCCTCTGCTGCTGATCGACTTCAACTACGGCGAGGGCGACTCCGGGTCGTTCCCACCCACCGTCACCGACATCAACCTCAGCCACTGGAAGGTCGCCGCGGCCAGTCAGGGGTGGGACATCCAGGGCTATCCGGACGACCCCGTCGGCAGCGTACGGCTCAGCCACGTCACGGTCGACGGCCCGCTCGACACGCCCAACATCGCCGAGCACGTCGACGATCTCGAACTCCACCAGGTCGTCATCGACGGGGTCAAGCAGTGACGCAAGACGTTCGCCGTACGTCCGTCGTGCATCCGTTTGTGGCCTTCTCGACGGGCTTGGGGACCGCGGCGATCTGGACGGGCCGCGGTGCGCCGTCGACCCCGTCAGCTTCCGTGCGCGGGCTGCGGGCCGCGGCGCAGCCGCTCCTCCAGCGCGTCCAGCAGACCGGGGAGCGCGGGTGCGACGGCGAGGTCGTCCAGGGTGGACGCGGGCAGGAAGCCGGAGTCGGCGATGCCGCGCAGGGCGTCGAGCAGGGGCGTCCAGAAACCTCCGGCGTCGAGGAGGCCGACCGGCTTGGCGTGGAAGCCGAGCTGGCGCCATGACCACACCTCGAAGATCTCCTCCAGCGTGCCGAGCCCGCCGGGCAGGGCGACGAAGGCGTCAGCGCGCTCGGCCATCATCGCCTTGCGCTCGTGCATCGAATCGCACATGAGCAGCTCCGTCACCTCCTCGTGCGCCCACTCCCGCTCGACCATGCTGCGCGGCATGACACCGACGACCTCGCCACCCGCCTTCAACGCGCTGTCCGCCAGCACCCCCATCAGCCCGCTGCGGCCGCCGCCGTAGACGAGGCCGATCCCGCGCCGGGCCAGCTCCGCGCCCACGTCGGCGGCCAGTTTGGCGTACGCCGGATCGTTCCCGTCGGACGAGGCGAGGAAGACGGCAAGGCGGCGCACGGGGACCTCCGGGACGGCGGGGCGGAGCCTTCGGTGTACCACAGACGCGCCGGCGCTGACCACGGGTTCTGCCGTGGGCGATGATCAACGGGACCGGTGTCGCCGGTGAAGATGTCGGTCAGATGGGCGCCGCGGCGGGTGCAGACGGCGATGGCGGTGATCCACTGGGATGAGCGGTCGGCCAGTTGCTGCACCTGCCGAGCGTCAGCTGCGAGATCTGGCGTCAGCCGCGAGATCTGGGCAACGCCCGTACGGAGCCGCCACCACCGTCCGCCCTGATGTAGCGAAGCGCCAGAAAGACATGTGACAGACAGGTCTGGCAACGAGGTCACTCCGGGAGGAGACACGGCCATGAAGTTCGGAATCCTGTTCCGTCCCCAGGATCCGCCCCATGCAGAGGGAATCGTGCAGCGCTGGCAGGAGATCCTGGCGGCCGCGCGGGTGGCAGAGGAGGCCGGTTTCGACGGGCTCTTCGTCCCCGAACACCACATGATGCCCGACGGCTATCTGCCCTCCCCGTGGGCGGCGCTCGGCGCGCTGGCGGCGATCACCGAACGGGTCGATATCGGCACAACGATCCACCTGCTTCCTTTCGAGCACCCGATCCACGTCGCCGAGCACGGCGCGATGGCCGACATCCTGTCCAACGGCCGCCTCCGCCTCGGCGTCGGCCTGGGCAACTTCCCGTCGGAGTTCGAGCTCTTCGGACTCGATGCCAAGCGCCAGGTGTCCCGGTTCGAGGAGGGCATCGAGATCGTGCAACGCGCGTGGGCGGGCGAGGAGCTCGACTTCCACGGCCGGCACTTCAACGTCAAGGGCCACATCACACCGAAGCCGGTGAGCCCCCAGCTGTGGATCGGCGCGATGTCCGAACCGGGCGTGCGTCGCGCAGCGCGCTTCGGCTGCCCGTGGCCGACCGATCCGCTGCACAACATCGAGGTCATGCGCTACTGGACGGAGCTCTATCGCGCCGCCGGAGTGGAGTACGGCACCTCGGACAAGCTCGCGGTCAACCTGCTGCGCGACGGCTGGGTCGGCGACTCGCTGGAGGACGTCGAGCGCGTGTGGTGGCCGCACATACGCGCCGATCACTGGTTCTACTTCGAGCAGGTCCCGCGGTGGGTGGCCGAGCGCGAGCCGTTCCTCGAGGGCGTGACGAAGGAGGAGGACTTCAAGTTCGACCGCCACCGCCGCGACCGCCTGATCGTCGGCAGCCCCGACGACTGCATCGCGTCGATCCGCGCGTTCCAGGAGACGATCGACCCCGCCTACCTGATCATGACGTTCCGCATGGCGGCCGGGCCCAGGCACGAAGAGGAGCTCAGGTGCATCCGCCGGTTCGGTCGCGAGGTCATCCCCGCGTTCCGGACCACGGACCGCGCGGCCGACGCGGTCTGAACTCCGGCACCGGCGCGCGCATCGGCGTCGGCGCGAGCCCTTTCCAGGACACGCCGGCACCGGTGCGGCCGGTGACGGCGCGCGCCGGAGACCGGTGGGGGAGGAGGGGCGTCAGCGGGTGGTGAGGACCCGGTCCATGAAACCGGTCACCTCGGCCAGGACTTCGTCCCGGTCGGTCTCGTTGAACACCTCGTGCTGGGCGCCCGGCCTCAGGTGCTCGGTGAAGTCGTCACCGCGCAACTTCTCGATACCGGTGCGGGTGCCGTCGAGCGGGACCAGCCGGTCGTCCGAGCCGTGTATCCAGAGGGTGGGCAGCGGGCCGAGGTCGCCGGCGTCGGAGATGGTGCTCATGGCCCGGTCGAACGCGCTCACCGTCGGGCGCTTGAACGGCCCGTGCCACACCAGCGGGTCCGCCGCGTAGGCCGTGCCGACCGCCGGGTCGCGGGACAGCGTGCCCGGGTCGATCGGCACGTAGGGCAGCTCGTCCAGGCCCAGTTGGTCCTCGATCGTCTGCCAGCGGCCGAGTACGGGGCCGGACAGCACCAGCGCGGTCAGCGTGGCGGAGTACCGCTGGGCGTACCGGGCCGCTATCAGCCCGCCCATCGAGTGGCCGACCACGATCACCGGCAGGCCCGGATAGGTGGCCCGGGCCAGTTCGTCGACCGTGTGCACGTCGGTGACGACGTCCTCGAAGTCCTCGATCACCACCCGGTCGCCCTCCGACCTGCCGTGGCCCATGTGGTCGGGGCCGAGGACGGCTGCCCCCGCGCGCAGCAGGGCGTCGGCGACATGCGGGTAGCGTCCCATGTGCTCGCCATAGCCGTGGATGAGGAGCACCACGCAGCGCGGATCGGGGTGCGACCACTCGTGTGCGGTGATCGCACCCCGGGTGCCGGCCAGGGTGTGCATCCGTGCGTCGGCCATCGGTCGGTTCCTCCAACGTCGTCGGTGGCGGCTGGTAAGAGATCACGCCGAGCGTAGGGGGCGGTGACGGTGGACCGGGAGGGGGTGTGAGCACGCTTCCCCCGCATTCGGGGAGCCGGCGAGGCGGGCGCGGCAGGGGGAAGCGTCGCTTCCATGTGCGTGATCCGTAACGATCCTCGGGCGCACCGGTCCGGCACCCCGGACCGTTGCATCCTTGCGAGTCAGCGTGACCGTACGTCAGCCCACACCCACGGGGATCAAGATGCACACCTACCGCAAGACCACCCGTCGCACCTGGCGGCTCGGTGCCCTCGGCATGACCGTCGCCGCGTCTCTGGCGACCACGGCCTGTCAGTCGGGTGACGGCAAGGCCGGCGAGGACGCCTCGCCGTCGAAGCCGACCGCCTCCGCGACCCGGACAGGCGGCTCCGGTAACACCGGCGGCGAGACGGGTGGCACGTCGGGCGGCGACGGGGGCGGTACCGAGGAAGGCACCTGCACCGGCACGAACACCCACGTGACCCTGGAGTTCGCGCTGCCCGCGCACAAGGACGACGCGAAGCTCCTGCTCACCGTCACCAACACGAGCGACAAGCCCTGCAATCTGTACGGCTATCCGGCGGTCAGGTTCGGCCAAGCGCAGTCCGTGCCACCGCCCTACGAGGACTCCAAGCCGCAGGCCGTGGTGGTCCTCGACCCGGGCAAGGAGGGCTACGCGGGCGTACTCGCCAACCAGGGCAAGGAAGACGCCACCACCGAGAAGACCCTCACCGTCGCGTTCCAGGGCAAGAACATCGGCAGCGACACGGGGGAGGCCACCTCCGTGAAACTGCCCACGACGGAAGGCATCGTGGTGGATGACACGATCCACGTGACGTACTGGCAGGACATGTCGGAGAACGCCGTGTCGCCGCTGTTCCACCCCTGACCCGCCGCGGCCCCGAAGGCATCGGCGCGGCACGATGCCGGCCCGAAGGGCTCGGGCCGGCGGCCTTGCGCAGCCGGCTGATTACCGCCATTGTGATCGGAGTTGGGTCGGTTTGACCGGCCGGCCCACTCCGTCCGGCAACGGGAGTCAGCGTGACCGCTTTACCTGTTCTGCCTCATGGACTGCACGGCGACGGCCCGCACAAGGTGATCGCGATACACGGTTGGTTCTCCGACCGCTCCGCCTACGACCCGGTGCTGCCGGATCTCGACCTGGCTTCGTTCCAGTACGCGGCGGTGGACCTGCGGGGGTACGGCGAGGCCAGGGACATGAGTGGCGCGTACACCACGGCGGAGGGCGCCGCGGACGTCATCGCGCTGGCCGATCGGCTCGGCTGGGACCGGTTCTCGGTGATCGGCCACTCGATGGGCGGCTGCATCGCTCAGCGGACGGTGGCGACCGCGCCCGGACGGGTGCGCAGGATCGTCGGTGTGTCGCCGGTACCCGCATCCGGCCTGCCGCTGCCTCCCGAGCAGTGGGAACTCTTCTCCGCCGCGGCGCAGCACCCGGAGAACCGCCGCATCATCCTCGACCTCACCACCGGAGGTCGACGCCCCGCGGCCTGGCTGGACCGCATGGTGCGTCGTTCGCTCGAACGCAGCGAGGTGAAGGCGTTCCGGGCCTGGCTGGACTCCTGGGCCGGCGAGGACTTCCACGACCAGCTCGACGGTTCGCCCGTGCCGGCCCTGTCCGTCGTGGGCGCGCTGGACCCGGCACTCTCGGCCCAGGTGCAGCAGGCCACCTGGATGCGCTGGTTTCCGCAGGGCGAACTGGTGGAACTGCCCTCATGCGGCCACTACGCGATGGACGAGGCCCCTCTCGACCTGATCCGTGTGGTGGAGGACTTCCTACGGGCCGACGGGCAGGAGGGCGAGGCGAGGGCGTGAGCGGGCAAGGCACCGAACTGCCGGGACAGGCGCCGATACCGGATGTGTTCGACCCGAGGCAGTACGCGCGGGGCGTCCCCCACGATCGCTACCGTCAGCTGCGCGATCACCACCCGGTGGCATGGCAGGAGGAGCCGGAGGTGCTCGGCTGGCCGGCCGGCCCCGGCTTCTGGGCCGTCACCCGGCACCACGATGTCGTGCGTGTCCTGAGGGACTCCTCGACGTACTCCTCGTATCTGGGCGCCACCCAGATTCGCGACCCGGACCCCGCCGACCTGCCGTTCATCCGCCGCATGATGCTCAACCAGGACCCACCGCACCACCGGCGCCTGCGTGCCCTGGTCAGCCGGGCCTTCACGCCGAAGCGCGTGGACCGTTTCGCCGCGGTCGCCCGGGAGCGCGCCCGCTCCCTGCTCACCCGGGCCGTCGCCGGGGCACGGGCCACCGACGGCACCTGCGACCTCGTCGCCCAGGTCACCGACGACTACGCGCTGCTCAATCTCACCGACCTGCTGGGCGTACCGGACAGCGACCGGGGCCTCCTGCTGCACTGGACCCAGCGCGTCATCGGCTACCAGGACCCCGACGAGGCCGGAACACCGGTGCTCGGGGCGGACGCCAAGCCCGTCAATCCGAGATCCCCGGCAGCGCTGCGGGACATGTTCGACTACGCGCTCTCGCTGGCGGCACACAAGCGGCGCCACCCGAGCGACGACGTGATGACCGCCCTCGGCTCGGACCCGGAACTGACCGAGCCGGAGCTGGAGATGTTCTTCTTCCTGCTGGTGGTGGCAGGGAACGACACGGTACGCAGCGCGGCACCCGGCGGCCTGCACCTGCTGGCCCGGCACCCCGAGGCCTACCGCCGGCTGCGCGACGGCGAGGCCGATCTCAGCACCGCAGTGGACGAACTGCTCCGCCGCCACCCACCGGTCCTGACCTTCCGGCGCACCGCCACCCGGGACACCGAACTGGCCGGCACGCGGATCCGCACCGGCGACAAGGTGGTCGTCTTCCACGCCTCGGCCAACCACGACGAACGCGTCTTCACCGACCCGCACGCCCTGGATTTGTCCCGCTCCCCGAACCCCCACGTCTCCTTCGGCGACGGCCCCCACGTCTGCCTGGGCGCCCACTTCGCCCGCCTCCAGCTCCGGGCCCTGTACGACGAGGTCCGCCGCACCCTGCCGGCGTCGCTCCACCTCACGTCCCCACCACGCCGCCTGGTGTCGAACTTCATCAACGGCCTGAAGACCCTGCCCGTGCAGGTGGCCGGCTCCTGACCGGCGGCACTCGCTCATCCGGGTGAGCGGCGTCGGACGCCGGAGGCACGCAGAGCCAGGAGTTCCTCCTCGACCAGGGCCGCGTCCCGGGCAAGGCGCTTGGTCCGTCTCGCCGTGCGGCTGTACCCGATCAGCCGGTCCACGTTGACCTGTTCCCCGGCGGCCAGGAGCCGCGCGCCGAGGCGGGCGACGTGGAGCAGCGCGTCCGGCGCCGGGGTGCCGCCCAGGTGCCCGACGCGCTCGGAGTACTCCTTCCGGACCCGCTTGACCTGACGGCAGTCCCGGCACAGGGCCGGCATCACGTCGATGTGGCATCCGCGTTCCTCGTGCATGCGCTTCTGCTCCTCGGCGGAGCTGACGAACACGGTGGCGCACCGGCGGCAGGGCCTCTCCAGCGGTCCGAAGACCCAGTCCGGACCGCCCATGCCGAACTGCTGCCGCCCCGGGTCGCCCCAGAGGAACCCCCTCGGCAGCGACTCACCGGGTGCGGGGCCGAGGACGTCGAGGCCCCGGGAGGCGCGGGCCAGCATCCGCACCGTCGCGACCCGGCGCCAGTCGCGGGACTCGCCGCCCCGATAGGACCGCAACCCCCGGTCGAACTCACCGACATGGCCGCCGCGCCACGGGTGGAAGGACAGCGGGAGCCGCACCGTCTCCACCACGGGCTCCGGGACGACGCGGGCGCCGTCCGCGCCACCTTCGGACGAACCGGCGGCGGACGCACCCCGCCCGCCCGAGCCCTTGCGCGACACCTTTCCCGACGCCCCCTTGGGCGAGCGCGCCCGCGCCCCCGGCCGCCCGCCACCACCACGCTGACCCCGCTTCGTCATGACCGGAACAGTAGAGCGGGCGTACCGCACCGCGCCGGCGGATCCAGCCGGGCGGGCCGCCGGTCCGAATCCCCGGCCTGCCACCGAGACCGCCTCATCGCGCGGACGAGGCAGGAGACGGCGGGCAACCTCCAGGCGTTTGCGCATAAGTCTTGACGTGTCTTGGTCATGATGCGTTTATGGGAGCGCTCCCAAATCGGGTGCCCAACCTTCCAACACTCTCTGGAGTCGCAGTGGGAAGAAAGAGATCGAAGCGGTCGATAGCCGCTCTCCTTGCCGCGTTGACGACCCTCTTCGGCCTGTTCGGCCTGGGCCTCGCCGGCCCGGCCGCCGCGCAGGTGGAGTCGGCGGACGCCACCGGCCTGCACATCAGCGACGGCCGGCTCGTCGAAGGCGACGGCAACGACTTCATCATGCGGGGCGTCAACCACGCCCACACCTGGTACACCGGCCAGACCCAGTCCTTCGCCGACATCAAGGCGTACGGCGCCAACACCGTTCGCGTGGTCCTCTCGGACGGCTACCGCTGGACGGAGAACACCGCCTCCGACGTGGCCGACGTCATCAGCCTGTGCAAGGTCAACCGGATGATCTGCGTGCTGGAGGACCACGACACCACCGGATACGGCGAGGACTCGGCCGCCGGCACGCTCGACCGCGCCGCCGACTACTGGATCAAGCTGAAGAGCGTCCTCGCCGGCCAGGAGGACTACGTCGTCATCAACATCGGCAACGAGCCCTGGGGCAACACCAACCCAGAGGGCTGGACCGATCCCACCATCTCCGCCATCCAGAAGCTGCGCGCCGCCGGCCTGCAACACACGATCATGGTGGACGCGCCCAACTGGGGCCAGGACTGGCAGGGCGTCATGAAGGCCA
This sequence comes from Streptomyces odontomachi, assembly GCF_024435355.1. Lineage (GTDB taxonomy): Bacteria > Actinomycetota > Actinomycetes > Streptomycetales > Streptomycetaceae > Streptomyces > Streptomyces odontomachi. Next base: position 416,215 of record NZ_JAMJWG010000002.1, on the reverse strand, counting down.
ACGCCCAGACCGTCTACGACGCCGACACCACCGGCAACCTGATCTTCTCCATCCACATGTACAGCGTGTTCGACACGGCGGCGGAGATCACCGACTACCTGAACGCCTTCGTCGACGCCAAGCTGCCGATCGTCATCGGTGAGTTCGGCGGGCCGGCCGACCAGTACGGCGATCCGGACGAGGACACCATGATGTCCACCGCCCAGGACCTGGGGATCGGCTACATCGCGTGGTCCTGGAGCGGCAACAGCGATCCGATCCTGGACCTGGTGCGGGACTTCGACCCCGACCAGCTCAGCTCCTGGGGACAGCGCATCTTCAACGGCGCCAACGGCATCGCCCAGACCTCCCGTGAGGCCACGATCTTCGGCGGCGGCAGTACCGATGACACGGAGGGCCCCACCGTCCCCGGCACGCCGACCGCCTCCTCGGTGACATCCAACTCGGTGGCCCTGACCTGGGGCGCAGCCAGTGACAACGTTGCCGTAGCGGGCTATGACGTCGTCCGCGTCAACGGTGGTTCGGAGACCACGGTGGCGAGTTCCGTCACCACCTCGGCGACCGTCACCGGGCTGAGCGCGGACACCACGTACGCGTTCGCCGTCTATGCCCGCGACGCGGCCGGCAACCGCTCCGACCGCTCCGGCACGGTGAGCGTCACCACCGAGGAGGCGGGCACGTCCGACGGGACCTGCTCCGTCGGCTACCGCGTGGTGAACGACTGGACGTCGGGCTTCCAGGGCGAGATCACCATCGACAACACGGGGACCAGCGCCATCAGCGGCTGGACCCTGGGCTTCTCGTTCGCCGACGGCCAGACGATCAGCAACATGTGGGGAGGCACGCCCCACCAGAGCGGCGGCGACGTGACCGTCACCCCGGCCGACTACACCAGGAGCATCCCGTCGGGCGGCTCGGTCACCATCGGCTTCCAGGCCAGCAGGGGCAGCACCAACGCCTCACCGACCGCGTTCACACTCAGCGGCGGCACCTGCGCCGTGTCCTGATCCCGTGCGGTCACCGGGCCGGGCTCAGCCCGGCCCGGCGATCCGTCCGCCGGGGTGCCGGGCCTGCCGGGGACGCCGAGGCGACGGAAACGAACCGTTGTCCCGCCGGCGGGACAACGTGCGGCGGCGGTGCAGAAATGCGCGACGGAACACCTCACCGTGCCTCCCGTGTCGCCGGGCGCACCGCGCCAAGCGCCGGGACCGACCTTTCCTGCCCCTTCGTCGCGGAGCATCCTGCGGAGGCGGCGACGAGGCCGGCGGAGGTGACGAAATGGTCGGACCGACCCTGATCGGACCCGTTCAGCGGTCTCCGCACCCTCGTGCACGAGGGCTACCTGTGCAAACTCGACGACGGCCATGTGCTGGGCGAGCAGGTCGGCGCGCTGTGCCGACGCAACGCCGGCCAGGCGCTGCTGCCGAGGATCCGGCCGGTGCTGCGCGCGCTCCGCGACGAAACCCGTGGCGCGGCCCACCTGTCGCTGTACTCGGGCGGTGACATCACGCTGGTGGACATCGCCGACCGTCCCGACACCCCGTCCGTCGACCTGTGGGTCGGCGTGCAGGAAGCCGCGCACGCGACCGCGTTCGGCAAGTGCGTCCTGTCCTGCCTGGACGTACCGGCCCGGCGCGACTACCTCGCCCGGTACCGGCTGGTCGGCCTCACCCCGCACACCATGACCGACGCCCGGGTGCTGGAGCAACGGCTGCCCCAGTGCGGTGATGCATTCCAGGACTCCGAGGAGTACCTGCTCGGCACGGCGTGCCTGGCGACGCCGGTGCGGGCGCCCGGCATCATCGGCGCGATCGAGATCTGGCTGCCCTCCCGACGGTTGCACTCCGCCCAGCCGGCCCCGCTCCAGCGCGCCTCCCAGGGCGCGCTGATCGCCCGCATGGAGTGACGCCCGGCCGCTGCTGGCCGGCGGGTGAGCCACGACCGTGGCTCACCCGCCGTGGCTCGCCCGTGGCCGTTCAACCGTTCAGCTGCCGCATCTGCTCGGGCGTGTGGTGCTCGCCCGCCGCAGGGGGGAGCCGGTCGAGCCGGTCGAGCTGTTCGGGCGTCAGCCGCAGATCACCGGCGGCGGCGTTCTCCTCCACCCGGGCGGTACGGCGGGTACCGGGGATGGGGGAGATGCCGTCGCCCCTGGTGAGCAGCCACGCCAGGGCGACCTGCGCCGGTGTCGCCCCGGCCTCGGCGGCGACGGCCTGCACGGCGTCGGCGATGCGCAGGTTGTGCCGGAGGTTCTCCTCGGTGAAGCGGGGATTGTCCGCACGGAGATCGGTGGCCTGGAACTGCCCCGTCGAGCGGACCTGGCCGGTGAGGAAACCGTGGCCCAGTGGTGCGTAGGCCACGAATCCGATGCCGAGCTCCCGCAGCACCGGCAGCACCTGCGCTTCCGGATCGCGGGTCCACAGGGAGTACTCGGACTGCACCGCCGTGATCGGGTGCACGGCGTGGGCGCGGCGGATGGTCTCCGCGCCGGCCTCGGAGAGCCCGATGTGGCGGACCTTGCCCTCGGCGACCAGCTCGGCGAGGGCGCCGACGGTGTCCTCGATCGGGGTGTCGGGATCGACACGGTGCTGGTAGTACAGGTCGATGTGATCGGTGCCGAGGCGCCGCAACGAACCCTCCACGGCCGCCCGGACATTGGCCGGACGGCTGTCGAGGTCCCGGGCACCGGAGCCGGCCGGGGCCGGGTCCGGTGGTACATGCGAGATCAGGCCGAACTTCGTGGCCAGGACGACCTCGTCGCGACGGCCCTTGAGCGCTCTGCCGAGCAGTTCCTCGTTGGTGAACGGGCCGTAGCCCTCCGCCGTGTCGAGGTGTGTCACGCCCAGCTCGACGGCGCGGTGGATCGCCCGGACGGACTCCGCGTCGTCGGTGCCCGCGCCGGTGTAGCCGAAGGACATGCCCATCGCGCCGAGCCCGATGCGGGAGACGCTCAGGTCGCCCAGTTTCAGCTCTTCCACGTCACACCTCGTACTCGACTCCGACGCCACCGAAGTGCAGCCGGCCCTGGACGATCACCCGGTCACCGTTCTTGTCGTAACCGGAGAGGAGGCCGGCCTCCATGAGGCGGAGCACGAGCTGGGTGCCGATCTCCTGGTGGCCCGCGCCGCGCAGCCGCTTGATGAGGTCGCGGTAGCCGAACTCCTCCTCGGCGAGCTCCTGGAACACCTGCCGGGTCTCCTCGTCCAACGGGTAGTGGGCCATGTCCAGGCCCTCCTCGTTGGCGAGGATCTCCCGCGGTTCCAGCCGGAAGGTCGTCCGGTCGACCCGGTAGTACGGCTTCAGCAGGGCCTTGTCGCCACTCCAGCGCAACCGCGTGATGCTGTTGAGCCGCTTGGTCAGGTCGCTGATCCAGCGGACCCGGGCGCCGTTCAGCTCTTCCTCGGAGAACTCGTCGCTGAGGCCCTTGCGCTGGTGCTTGCCGATGGTGATCATCGTGGCGGCCCGGTCATGGAAGTTCGGCACCGTCACCCCGTTGCCGTCCGCGCCGCCGCCCGCCAGCTTCTCGAACCACGTCCTGCGGCTCAGCCGCTCGTCGTCGGACTCGGTGATCCGCCGCTTGCGCCAGAACTCGGAGTCCGGCTCGGTGAAGGAGGCGTAGGTGTAGAAGGACGCGAGGAACTCGTGGTACTCCTCGTAGGCCGACCGGTAGGTGCGGTTGTACCAGGCGTGGACGGCCTGGCTCTCGGCCTCGTCCCGGGCGATCCGGTCGATCGACGCCGCGGCGCACACCGCCGACTGCGAGGCCAGGTGAACGCCCTGGGAGAACAGCGGGTCGGTGAAGCAGGCGGCGTCACCGCAGAGGAAGTACCGGTCCGCGGAGAACGACTCGGCCTCGTACGACCAGTCGTGCACGATGCGGACCTCGTCCACCTGCGGCGCGTCCCCGAGGATCTCGACGGCGCCCGCACACTTCGCGAGGGTGCTGCGGTAGAACTCGTCGGCGCCCAGTTCCCGCACCTCGCCGGCCTTGTCGCGGTCGACGACGAGCCCGACGCTGTAGACGTCGTCCTTGACCGGGATCATCCAGACCCAGCCGTCCTCGAACGTGATCGAGTACGTGGTCCCCTTCAGATCGCCCTCGAAGGGGTCCTTCATGGTGAAGTAGGACCAGATCGCGAAGTTCTTGTAGAACTCGTCGTAGCGCCGCACGCCGAGCTGGCGGGCGAGCGGGCTGTTGGCGCCGCCCGCGTCGATGACGAAGTCGCTCTCGGGATGCAGGGTCTCGCCGTTGTGACGGACGGTGAGAGTGACTCCGTCGGGTCGGGAGATGTCCACCTCGGTCACGTTGGCTTCCTCGAGCACGGTGACCCCGCGGTTCCTGGCCTCTTCCAGCAGGAGCTGGTCGAACTGCCGCCGATCGACCTGGACGGCGTGGTCGAAGACCCAGGGGGCGACCTTGGGCGCCGCGAACGAGAAGGTCCACGGGGCCTGGTCCTGGCCCCAGAGGAAGGTGGCCGAGGGCTTCTTCACGTAGTTCTGCGCGTCGAGCTTCTCCTGGAGACCGAGGCGCTGGAGGATCGACATCGTGCCCGGGAGCAGGGACTCGCCGATGCGGTAGCGCGGGAACCGGCTCCGCTCGTAGACGGTGACGTCATGGCCGAGCTTGTGGAGGGTGAGCGCCGCGACGCTGCCGGCCGGACCGCCCCCGATGATGGATACCTTCGATCGTGCCATCGCGCTCTCCCTGTGGTGTGCTGTGTGGAACCGGTCGTCTGGGCGGTGCTTCGGGGCTGTCCTGCTCGGTTCGGGGCTGTCCTGCTCACGCGGGGTCGCTGCCCGGAAGGGGCCGAACCTTCTTGAGACGGCTGGTGATCTCGACGGAGTCGACCACGGCGATCTTCGAGGGGATCTTGAACGGCTCCACCCGGCCCGTGAGGAACTCGACGACGTGCTTGCGGACCTCGGCGCGGGTCAGCCCGTCCTTCGGCTTGATGTCCGCGCACACCGTCTGACCGGTGATGGCGTTCGGGCGGCCGTAGACCACGCACTCCTCGATGTGCGGGCTGCCCAGCAGGATGGACTCCAGCTCGAGCGGCAGCAGTTTCTCGCCGCCCACGTTGATGACTTCCTTGGCCCGGCCCTTGATGCGCAGATAGCCGTCGGCGCCCTCCTCGACCAGGTCGCCGGTGCGGAACCAGCGGTCCTCGGTCAGGGAGTCGTCCGGGTAGTTCAGGTAGCCGAGGAACTGGGTCCTGCTCCTCAGCTGGAGCTCGCCGTCGACGACGCGGTGTTCGACGCCGGCATCCGAGATCTTGAAGTAGGTGCTGCTGGAGGACTCGCTCGTGGTGGTGGCGATGCCGGTCTCGCTGGTGCCGAAGGTCTGAAGCAGCCGGACCCCCGGAAAGCACTGGTTGACGCGCTTGAGGAGTTCCTCGGACATCGGCTCGGTGCCGTAGGTGATCAGGCGCAGGCTGCTGAGGTCGTACTTGCGGTGGTAGTCGCCGACCATGATGAGGTTCAGGAAGGTGGGGCTGGTCGGCAGCACGAGGATCCGGTGCTCCTCGATCAGCCCGCAGATCTCGTCGGGGACGCGCTCCTCCGGGAGGATCGCGGTACCGCCCACCAGCACCGTGCTGAGCAGCGAGTTGATGCCGCCGATGTGGTCGAACATCAGGACCATCAGGATGTTCAGCGCGTTCCGCCGCTGCCGGGGACGCTTCTTGAGTTTCTCCGCGACCAGGGCGTCCAGGTTGTGCAGGATGACCTTCGGGGCGCCGGTGCTGCCGCTGCTGAGCAGCACGAGCCCGGCGGCCTCCTGGGCACTGAGGTCGCCCAGCCTGCCCGCGGAGTCCGCGTCCGGCGGCTCCAGGGCCTGGATGTCGGGTTCCGCGCCGGGCTTCACCAGGTACCTGGGGCGGCAGTACTCGGTGATGGTGTCGAGGTTCGTGGCGTTGAGCGCCACCACGGGCACGACGACGTTCCTGTTGAGGTACAGCGCGAGGAGCGTCGCTATGGAGTCCAGCGAGTAGTCGCCGTTCACGACGACCGTGTCGTGCGCGGCGACACCCGCCGCGCCCAGCCGGTCCCGGACGCGGCGGATCCGGTCCAGCAGGTCGGCGTACGTGAAGCCGGTCCGCTGCTCGTAGAGCGCGGTCCGGGTGCCGAAGTCCTCGAAGCGGCGGATCAGTTCATCCCGCATTCAGTGCACACCCCCAAGCATGACGGTCTCCCCTGTCACGAACGCCGACTGCGGGCCGATGAGGAACTCCACCGGGCCGACGAGGTCGGACATCGTGCACATACGGCGTATGGCCTGGCGCTCGACGAGTGCGTCGATCTTCGGCTGGGGCACCGTCCTGGTCAGGACGGTGCGGACCGGTGGCAGACCGAGGGCGTTGACCCGGATGCCGAAGCCGGCCAGCTCCTTGCTCATGACCCGGACGAGTTGCTCGACCGCACTCTTGCTGGCCGTGTAGACCAGCTGGCCGTCCAGCGCCCACGGCACCGCGACCGTGGAGATGTTGAGAATGGCGGTGGACGGCTCGCTCGACTTGCGCAGCAGCTTCGCCGCCTCCCGGCAGCAGTTCAGGACGGCGAAGAAGTTGATGTCGAAGATTCTTCTGGCCGTCTCGTCCGGGGTGGTCATGAAGTGGTTCATGGTGGCGGTGCCGGCGTTGTTCACCAGCGCGTCCAGATGGCCGTGTTCCTGCCTGACCTCCCGGAACATCTTCTTCACCTGAGAGTTCTGGGTCAGGTCCACTTCATGGTGCTGATACCTCGCGTGCTCGATGTCCGACGGTTTTCTGCTGCAACCGATGACCTGGTGGCCGGATTCGAGGAAGTACTCGGCGAGCGCCCTGCCGATACCGGTACGCGTGCCGGTGATCATGATGATCATACGGTCGCGCCGGCCAGTTGCAGCTCCTCCTCAATGAAGGCGATCAGACGGCGGACACTGCTGAACGGGCTCACCCGAAGCGACACGGCCTTTTCGGAGGCCAGCGAGACATCCACTCCGAATTCATCTTCCAGGCCCTCTTCCACCTGTGAAAGAAAGGCCACGAGGTACATCGACTCGAAAACCCCTCCACTGCCGTAGAGGCGCAGGTCGAGTATGTCATCGGTAGGGATGTCTTCCTCGCGCATTTCATTGATCTCTTCGATCGCCGATGCAATGAGCTGCAGGATTCGATCGGTCACAGTCGAACCTCCCTATTGTTGGGGCGGTCCAGATGCGTCGGACCCCGATGCCCGGATCTTTATGGCACATGCCCGGGACCCGCGCAAGGGCCGTTCAGAGGCCGTGCAACTGCGCCTTTTCCCCACTTGCACGGCCGCTCTGTCGGCACGTGCTCGCTTGTACAAGCCGTTTTCCTGTTCGTAGTTGACAGATTCTCGGCCGCGCAGGTAGGTATTCGGGCGCCCATAGCGTGGGCGATGGATGTATTCGTCTCGGCACGCGTATGCAACTCCGTACCCGCAGAAGGAACCGTCATGACAGAAAACGCGCCGGTCCTACTGCTGGTCGGCAGTGGATACCGGCATTATCGCGAGTACCTCCTGGCCGCCGTGTCGAAGCACTACCGGTTATGGCTCCTGGACTCGCACGAGGCCACCTGGCAGCTGGCCTACTGCACGGGCGCCACCCGGGTCGACACACGGGACGCGGGCGCGCTGCGTGCGGCGGCACTCGCGGTCGTGCAATCCCTGCCGGTCGCAGGCGTGTTCACCTACGACGAGTCGCAGGTCGTCTTCTGCGCCCAGCTCGCCCACGACCTCGGACTGCCCGGCAGCCCACCGGAGGCCGTCCGCGCCTGCCGCGACAAGGCGACCACCCGCGCCGTGCTCGCCGCCGCCGGCGTGCCGCAACCCGCCTCGTACACGGTCACCACCGAAGAAGAGGCCCTCGTCGCGGCCGACAAGATCGGCTACCCGGTGATCGTCAAGGCCCGGGCCATGGCCGCCAGCGTCGGAGTCGTACGCGCGAACGGACCTGAGGACATCGCGGAGGCCTTTGCCACCGCGCACGCCGCCGAGTTGCTGGGCATGGCCAAGCACGCGGCGAACGTGCTGGTGGAGGAGTTCCTGACCGGCCCGGAGATCAGCATCGACGCGATCATCCACGGGGGAGAGGTCGTCCCCACCGTCCTGGCGCGCAAGCGGCTCGGGCTCGAACCGTACTTCGAGGAGACCGGGCACGACGTGGATGCCGGCGACCCACTGCTCCAGGACGCCGAACTGCTCGGGCAGCTCCGCGCGATCCACCGCGCGCTGGGCCTGGTGCACGGCGCGACGCACTCCGAGTTCAAGCTCACCCCGAACGGACCGCGGCTCGTGGAGGTCAACGCACGGCTCGGCGGCGACCTCATCCCCTACCTCGGCCTGCTGGCCACCGGCACCGACCCCACCGTCGCCGCCGCGGACGTCGCGGCCGGCCGCACACCCGTCACCGAGCCGCGCTTCCGCAAGGCCGCCGCCGTCCGGTTCCTGCTGCCGCAGGCGCGCTGCGAGGCCGTGGAGGTGCTGGTGCACCGGGAGCGCTTCGGGCCGACCATCCACGAGACCGGCGTCACCGTCCGTCCAGGCAAGCGCCTGGCGCTGCCGCCCGACGCGTTCGTCACGCGCTACGGCCATGTGATCGCGGTGGGGGAGGGGCTGGCCGAGGTCCTCACCGACCTCGAAGCCCCGGAACGGCTGGTCGAACTGCGTTCGCGCCCCCTGCCCGAGGAGACCGGGACCCGCCCCGCCCCTTGACCGGCGCCCGCGAAGCGCACCCTGGGCGTCCTGCGCGGACATCGGCGAGCTGCACGCCGGTGCCCGATCCGGCGCCGGCCTCCATGGCCCTGCGCAGCGACATCGCCGGCCGATGCACCGGCGATGCACCGGCGCGGCCCCCTGCCCAGCGCACCGCCCGTACCAGGGCCCTCAGATCAATTCGGCATCGACCGTCTGGCGGCACTCGTCGCTGATCGCACGTAAGGGAAGACACCGTGAAACTGCGAACGCGGCGCACACGCCCGCTGCTTGGTCTGCTCGGGCACGCGGAGGTGACCGCATGACGGTCGTGGCACCCGATCCCGCCACGCGGCCCGAGCCCGACCAGGACCGCCGGCTCCGGCGCGACCTGGGCTTCTGGAGCCTGACGGGCGTGGCCTTCGGCGGCATCATCGGCTCCGGCTGGCTGTTCGGCGCCTTCTACGCTGCCGCCCTCGCGGGCCCGGCGGCCGTGCTCTCCTGGATCATCGCGGGCGTGGCGGTCATGCTGATCGCCGTGGTGCTCATCGAACTGGGTGCGGGCACCCCGCAAGCCGGCGGCATGGTGCGCTGGCCGCTGCTCGCCAACGGCCCGCTGGCCGGAAACCTGATCGGCTGGGCCATGCTCCTGGCGGTCGCCAGCACGATGGCGGCGCAGACCTCGGCCATCGTGCAGTACGCGGACCGCTACCTGCCCGGCCTCTACGTCGATGACGCGATGTCGGCCGAGGGCAAGGTCGTCGGTGCCGTTCTGCTGGCGGCCCTGGTGCTGCTCAACTCGTTCGGCGTCAAGCTCTTCGCCCGGCTGAACCTGCTGGTCACCGTGATCAAGGTGGCGGTGCCGCTGATCACCGTGGTGACGCTGCTGCTGTCCAGCTTCCACCCCGGCAACGTCTCCGCGGGGGGCGGACTCGCGCCGCAGGGGTGGTCGGCGGTCCTGACGGCCATCGCGGGCGGCGGCATCATCTACGCGCTCAACGGCTTCGCCGCCCCGATCGAGCTGTCGGCCGAGGCGCGCAACCCCCGCCGGGACATCCCGCGCGCCGTCCTGACCGCCATCGGGCTCTCCGTGGTGCTGAACGTGGTGCTCCAGGTGACCTTCGTCCTCGCGGTGCCATCCGAGCGCCTCGGGCCGGGCGGCTGGGCCGGGCTCAGCTTCGCCTCGCCCTACGGGGAGCTCGCGCTGCTGCTCAACCTGGGCTGGCTCGCCACCGTCATCTACGCCGATGCGGTGCTGTCGCCGTCGGGCTCGACGTACGTCATCGTCGCGGCCGGCGGCAGGGAGACGTACGCGGTGGCCAAGAACGGCGGGCTGCCGAAGCTGTTCACGCACGTGGACGAGGGCGCCGGGGTGCCCAGGAACGCGCTGGCGCTGAACTTCGTGCTCAGCATGGTGTGCCTGCTGCCGTCCAGCAGATGGCAGCAGATCATCGCGGTCGTGGGGGTGCTCGCCCTGCTGACGTACTCGCTGTGCACCGTCGCGGCGGCCACCTTCCGCACCGCCGCTCCCGAGCGGCTGGCGGGCTGGGTACGAGGGCTGGGCTGGATCCTGCCGCTCGGGTTCGTCGTGGCGGCCGAGCTCGTCTACTGGTCCGGCTGGCACACCCTGCGTGTCGCACTGCCGGTGCTGCTGGGCACCGTGCTGCTGTTCGCCGCACTGCGTCGCGGGCAGCTCGACGTGGTGGCCGAGGTGCGCAGGGGCACCTGGCTGCTGGTGTACCTGGTGTGGCTGCTGGTGCTGTCGGGGCTCGGGACCTTCGGCGGTATGGGAGCGATTCCCGCGCCGTGGGACACCCTTGCGGTGGCGCTGTGCGGCCTTGGCACCTATCGGTGGGGGGTGCGCTCCGGGGTGGCGTACCTCACCGATCAGCGTGCTCCGGACGCTGTGGGCTCCGAAGACCCCGGGCGCCCTCCGGAAGCAGGAGCCGGAACGCCTCGGTGACCGTGGCCACCACCCGACCCGGAACGGCCTCTCCGGGCGCCGGCTTCCGGCCGCCCGAGATCCAGATCGTCTCCATGCCCACCGCGGTGGCTCCCGCGACGTCGTGTACGAGGGAATCACCCACCATCCACGCCCCCTCGAGTTCGGCGGCGGCGCGGCGGGCAACGAGACGGAAACTCTCCGGGTCGGGTTTCAGGGGCACCTGTGTGCCGTCGGCGAAGCACACCGCGTCGAAGAGACCGGCCAGTTCGTCGCCCATCTTCAGGCGCTGCACCGACTCCGGGCCGTTGGTCAGCACGGCGAGCCGCCAGCCGGCCCCGCGCAGCAGGCGCAGGTGCTCGATGACACCGCCGAACGGCCGGACCAGGCGTGGCCAGCGTTCCCAGAAGAGGGCCTGGAGTTCGGCCGGGGACTCGGAGAAACCGAAGCGTTCGACGATGACGCGAAAGGTCTCCCGGGGGGCTACCGGACGCTGCTGTTCCGCACGGAGGAATTCCAGTCCTTCCGCCCCCAGTTCGCGCTGCCCGGCCAGCTCGGCAAACCACCGGTCAATGGCGTCGGTGCTGTCCACCAGGGTGTCATCGAGGTCGAAGACGGCGAAATTCACCACGCGTGGAAGCTCCTTCTGCGGATATGGCGGAAAGGGGAGTACAGGTGGGAAAGGAAGGCCGGGTCGCGGCACCGGGGATGATACGGCAGCCGTCGAACTCCCCGGGTCGGCTCATGCTCGCCCGGCAGGCGCCGGACCAGCAGTGTCCAACTGATGCGCGGCCGCGGTTGCACACCGCTCGGCCGCGGTTGCACGCCACCCCCTGTCCTTGAACGCGCTTGCCGTGCGGCACGGTGCTCGACAGACTTTCAGCCATGTTGAGTCCAGGCACGGCAGCGATGGCCGGGCCCGTTTCCACCACGCTCGCCGGTGTCTCCGTGCGAGCGCTCCGTCCTGCCGGCTGCACCGAACCCGAGGGGAACTGAAGGCTGATGTCCGGATTTTCCCTACGGCCCGATGCACTCGGCGTGCAGGACCTCTTCCGGTTCCTCCGCGACCTCGACCTGGACTGCGACGTCAACCCCTGCGCCGCCTGGATCGGCACCCTGGACCCGGCATGCGCCGCCGATCCGGCCGGCCTCCTCCGGTTCGCACGCGAACTGGGGCTCACGCATGCCCTGGCGAACCTGCTCGGCAGGGACGAGGCCGAGACGGCCGCCACCGTCGTCCTGCATGAGACGCTCCTGGACGGTGACACCGACCGGCTCGCCGAGACGGTCTCGGACTACCACAACTCCCGTCCCCTGCGGCTCGACGAGGCCGTGCACATCGCCATGTGGCCGCATGCGGACGGCGAGCACGTGGTCTTCGTCAAGATGAACCACATGGTCGTCGACCTGTCCGACGCGCTGGCCGTGCTCAAGGCGATACGCGCGCAGGTGCAGGGCAAGCCGACCCGCCCCGTCGCCGGCCGCTACCGCGACCACGCGGCGCTGCTCGCCAGGTACGCGGCGCTCCCGCCGGCCGATCCCGCGCTGGTCGAGCACGAGCTGGGGGAGCTGCCGGTACCGGGTCGCAAGGGCATTCCGACCATCGCAGCGACCGACGAACAGTGGCTGCCGCTGCGCCGGGGCATCTCCTTCGACGAGCTGCTGAGCGCCGTCACCGACACGGTGCTGAGGAACATCGGCGGCGGGCTGGTGCTGCAATACCCGGTGTCACGCTGGGACTTCGCCCGCAAGGGCGGTTACTTCGCCGAGATCAAACCGCTGGTCGTGCGCGGGGAGCTGGCGTCCGACTACACCCCCGAGTACTTCCGGCAGAAGCGGGAGTTCTACGACTCGCTCGGCCGCTTCACCGTCTCCGACCTCAAGACCTTCGGTGCCGCCTGCGGCCGCTGCCGCATGCCGCGCATCGTGGTCTCGGACACCACACTCATGCGGCCGGAACCCGGCAGGTGGCGCTGGATCCCGGTGCGCAGCCGCCGGATGTTCGAGGACCTGAAGTTCCTGGCCGACCGGTCCCTGCCCGGGCCTCCACTGCTGCGGTTGCAGTACAAGCGGGCCTTCCTGCCGACCGAGGACGCCCGGAACATCCTCGGCGAACTCGAGGAGCGGGTCGGGTCCCGGAGCGGACCGGTCAAGACCGCGCAATGACCCGCCGTATGCGCTGAAGGGCCCCGCGCGTGCCCCGGCGCGCGCAGGCCGACGGGCCCAGCCCACCGCCCACTCCCGTGCACCGCCGCGTTCAGCGAGTTGAAAGAAGGTACTTCGTGGAACTGCCTGCCTTCGTCGCCCACCACCTCGGGTGCCATGGCGACCTGGTGGCGCTGGAATCGGGAGCGCAGAGCTGGACGTACGCGGAGCTCGACCAGGTCACCCGGGAGCGCGCGGCGCAGCTGTGCCGGCTCTGCCCGGACGGCGGCCGCGTCGTCCTGATCGGCGAGCACACCGCGGAGGCCCTCATCTGGGCGTTGGCGGTGATGCGCGCCGGGCTCGTCCACACCCCGCTGAACCCCACGCTGCCCGCGGAACGGATGGGGGAGGCGATCCGCGTCGCGGCCCCCCGTCTCGTCGTCTGCTGTTCGCCGGACTCGCTCACCGCGCTCCGGGAAGTGGGCGTGGAACACGACGAGGCCGTCAGGGTGCTCGCAGCGGAAGAGATCACGCGCGCCGCCGCGGCAGCAGGCCAACGTGGTGACGCGAAGGCCGTGCCCGGCTCGGCGGCAGCGTACTCGATCTTCACCTCCGGCTCCACCGGCCTTCCCAAGCTGGTGAACGTCGGCCACGCCGGCATCGAGAACCTGTGCCGCGCCCAGACCCGGCTCTTCGGGGTGAAGCCGGGGCACCGGGTGGTGCAGTTCTCGTCGCTGTCGTTCGACGCCTCCATCGCGGAGATCCTGGTGGCCCTGTACGCCGGTGCGCAGCTGGTGGTGCCGCCAGGCGAGGGCGGCTCGTGGCTCAGCGCGGTCGGACGGCATCTGCGGGACCGCGGCTGCGACATCATCACACTGCCGCCCTCGGTCTACGCGCGTTTGGACGACGAAGCACGCAAATCGATCGGCACGGTCGTCTTCGCCGGTGAGGCACTCTCCGAGGTGGAGTTCCGCGCCGCCGCCCGCTACAGCCGCGTCCTGAACGCCTACGGTCCCACCGAGGGCACGGTGTGCTTCAGCGTCGCGGAGCCGTCGCGCTTCACGACCTCCGTCGGCCGCCCCATCGACGGCTACACGGCTCGGGTGTACGACGCCGCGCAGGGCGGCTATGCCGCTGCCGGCCGCGGCGAGCTCGTCCTGGTCGGCCCGGGGGTGGCGCTCGGCTACGAGGGGGCGTCCGCCGCGTCCGCCGCGTCCGCCGAGGAGACCGGTCCGTTCACCACCGTCGACGGCTCTCCCGCCTACCACACGGGCGACGAGGTCGAGCTCGTCGACGGGGAGGTGTTCTACCTGGGCAGACTCGACGAGCAGATCAAGCGGCTCGGCCACCGGATCGGCCTGACCGAGCTGAGCGGCAGGGTGGCCAAGCTCCTGGACGCCTCGGCCGTGTTACTCCAGGACGGCGCCGCGCTGGTGCTCGCGCACACCGCGACCACCCGTCAGGAGACCGAGCTGAAGGCGCAGCTGCGTGCTCAACTGCCGCCCTGGGAGGTGCCGGACGTCCTGCTCGCGCTCCCCGAGCTGCCGCTCACGAACAACGGCAAGGCGGACAAGGCGGCCGTACGGACCCTCGTTCAGCAGGCCGCGGACCGCGCGGGCGCGGCCGACGACACGCCCCCCGCGGACGCGCGGTCGGCCTCCGGCGACGACAGGGCGATCGTCCACGGCATCGTGGCAGGCGTCCTGGGCGTCGACGTCGAACCCGACACCTCGATCTTCGACGCGGGCGGGGACTCGCTGGCGCTCGTACGGATCCAGGTCGAACTGAGCGAGATCTACGGCGAGGACCCGGTCCAGGAGGTCTTCGACCTGCTCAACTACGACTTCAGCGTTGCGGGCTTCCTCGCCGGACTGCACGACCGGTCCGGGGACGGGACCGCGGGCGAGCGCGGGACCGCCGCCCCGCAGGCACACGACCCCGTGCCGGGCGTGTTCGCCGGTGTCGCCACGGAGCTGGCCGCGCTGCCGGCCGAGCTCGCCGCGCTGCGCCCGGCGACCCCACGCGCGCGGGAGCGCGCCGCGGCCCTCACCCTCACCGGCGCCGGCGGCTTCATCGGCGGCCACGTCCTGGACCGCCTCCTGGACGGCGACCGTCGACTCACCGTCGTCACCACCAGCGACCCCGAGCACCTGGTGTCCCGGCACTGCGCACGCTTCGAGCGTGCTCCCGCGGACCTCGCCGACGTCGAGTTCCTCGGATACGAAGACGCCGAGCGCCTCGCCGGGAGCGGTGGTGACGGGCCGGACCTCCGCTGGGGGCCCGTCGTGCACTGTGGCTTCGAGGTCAACCATCTGCTGCCGCTCGAGCGCCAGGTGAACGGGAGCATCGCCACCACCCGCACCCTGGTGCGCGCCGCCGCCGCGCTGGACGCACCGCGCTTCGTGTTCCTGTCCGCCGCCTCCGTCGGCCCGCGCTTCGTGCCGCTCGGCGAGGAAGCGCTGGCCGCGGTCCGGGACCCGTACTCGCAGTCGAAGTTCGTCGCCGAGGGCTACGCCGGCGCGCTGTCCGGCGACCGCTGCCGCATCGACCTGCTGCGCGCCGGGCTGGTGTACGGGCACACCGACCGGGAGCACGCGTTCCTGGAGCGGGACGTGTTCGCCCAGCTGCTGCGGCTGTCGCTGCGGCACGGTGCGCTGCCCCGGCTGGAGGGCCGCGTCCCGGTCTGCCATGTCGCCGACGTCGCAACGGCGCTGCTGGCGGCGGCCGACGCGCAGGGCGCGGCCGAGGAGTCCGTCCTCGTGCACCGCACCTACGACGTCGAGGAGCTGCGCGACGAGCTCGGTTTCGAAGCGCACCAGGTCGTGGACGCGCAGGAGTGGTTGACCACCGTGACCCGGGCGGGCACCGCCGAGCTTCCGCTCCTTGCGGCACTCCGGCAGTGGATCGGCGCGGCGGGCTGGGGCGAACGGGTGCACGCCACCGACCGGCCGATCATCCGGGACCTGCGACGCAAACACCTGGGGGGAGTAGCGCATGGGCACTGCGCAGAGCCGGCGGCGCTCCGTGTTCGCACCGGGGAACACCGGTAAGACGAGGGCAAGGAGATCTCCCACCACGGCTTTGCCAATCTCATGCCACGCTGCACGCGCGGACGGGTGTACGAATGCAATATCCTCGGCTGTGAGCGGGCACCTGATGCGGCAGGTGCACCACGAGGCGGCCCTGCGGCCCGCCGGAGCGCCGGGGAGCGCGGACCTCCCCTTCCGGCGGTTCCTCGACGCCGGGGCCCGTCCCCTTGAGATGTCCGACGCGGGAGATCCTGCCGCGCCGGATACGACGCCGCCTCCGGGCGGTTCGCTCATGCCGCTCTGACCCGGGCGCCGCCGTCGAACGGCACCGATCAGAGGGAGGCCGGCGGCTGCCGCGGACCGCCGGGCATCGAGACGACTTCCGTGTTCCAGTACTACGTTGATGAGAATGGGGGCTGACGTGGCCTTATCGCTGCACTCACCGGCGCCGCTTCTGTCGCTGAAGCGAAATGTCATTGCGGAGCCCGCTGTCGCCGGGTGGTACGCCTGGTCGTATCTGCTGCCGCCCTTCACCCTGGCGAAATACCTGAAGGGCCATTACCGGAACATCGTCGAGTCCTATCTGGAAAAGCCCGACGCGCACCGCACGGCGCTCAAGCAGGCCCGTTTCCAGGGAGGGCCCTTCGTGCACGAGTGCGCGGGCTCGTACGACAGGATCCGCAGCTGGTACGAGACCGTGCGCGAGCAGTACGCCCCGCTCATGGAACTCGCGGACGCCATCGAGGAGCTGGAGCAGAAGATCCTGCCCACCCTGGACGGTGCCACCATGGAGCCGGTGTACCGCCAGCTGCCCGAGCCGCTGGCCGGGCGGGTGGAGCTGTTCTACAACCGGGACAACCGGACCCCCGACTACCGTTTCATCGAGCCGCTGCTCTACGCGTCCCCGTACTTCGATCCAGGGCTTCAGCAGGTCCGGTTCTCCACGATCGAGCGGGACGCCAGGGAGTTCGCCCTCACCACGCCGGTACTCGAGTACACGCCCGAGCAGGTGCTGGTGACCGTTCCGCTGGATTCGCCGCTGCTCGACAGGGTCTTCGCCGGCGGGCTCGACCCCCGCGAGCTGGACCAGTTCGCCGCCGACCTCGGCATCGAGGGGGAGCGGGCCACCACCTTCAAGGGCTTCTTCGAGGAGACTCCCGAACCGGCCGCCCCCTCGCAGGACGACACCATCGAGTACGTCGGCCACGCCTGCGTGTTCGTCCGCCACCGCGGCACCACGTTCCTCGTCGACCCGGTGATCAGCTACAGCGGCTACTCGCACGAGAGCGACGGCCGGTTCACCTTCGACGATCTGCCCGAGCGCATCGACAACGTGCTGATCACGCACAACCACCAGGACCACATGCTCCTGGAGACGCTGCTCAGGATCAGGCACCGGGTGGGCCGCGTCGTCATCGCGAAGTCGGCCGGCTCCAGCCTCGTCGACCCGGACCTGAAGCGGATCCTGCGCGCCCTCGGCTTCGACGACGTCGTGGAACTCGACGACCTGGACACCCTTCGCACCCCCGGCGGCACCATCACCGCGCTGCCCTTCCTCGGCGAGCACGGCGACATCCGGATCCGTACCAAGTGCGGCTGGCTGCTGGACCTGGACGGTACCCGCGTCCTGTTCGCCGCCGACTCCACCAACATCTCGCCCCAGCTGTATGCGCAGGTCACGGCGGCAGTGGGCCAGGTGGACACGGTCTTCATCGGGATGGAGAGCGTGGGCGCCCCGGTCAGCTGGCTGTACGGGCCGCTCTTCCCGGAGCGCCTGGAGCGCAGGATCGACGCGGGTCGCCGTCTCAAGGGCTCCAACTTCGAGCAGGCCTCGGCCATCGTCGACACGCTCCGGGCCAGCTCGGTCTACGTGTACGCGATGGGCCAGGAGCCCTGGCTGGGCGCGGTGATGTGCGTCGAGTACGACGACAAGCACCCGGCGATGATCGACAGCAACAAGCTGGTGGCCTACGTCAGGGAGCGCGGCGGCACGTCCAAGCGGCTGTTCCTGCACGAGTCGATGGCGGTGCGCGGGTGAGCGCGGGCACCGACCGGGCCACCGCCACCGAGGTGCACGCCGGGCAGCACATCGTCCACGTCGGCTTCCACGCATCCGAGGCCCACGCCGTCGACTTCGACGCCGACCGTGTGACGGTGGTCCTGCCGCGTGCGAGCGCGGCCCGGCTCCCCGAGGAACTGGCCGCACGATTCGCACGGGTCGCACTCCTGGACCTACCGGCCTCCGGCGACGTGAGCAATGCCGACCTGGACACCTACGACCGCAACTTCGACCGCATTCGTGCCGTCGTCGAGTCGCTGGCAGCCGAGTTCGGGCCGCCGGCCGCGATCGTCGGGCTGTACGAGCACACCACGCTGCCGGCGGCCCGGCTGCGCGAGCACTTCGGGCTCCAGGGCACCTCGGTGCGCACGGCGGTGCTGTGCCGGGACAAGGTGCCCATGAAGCAGGCTGTGGCGGCCGCGGGGATACCCGTACCACGCTTTTTGGCCGTCGGTCCCGACACCGGACGGGCGGAGCTGGAGGCCTTCGCGCACCGGGCCCCCGGCCGCGTCGTGCTCAAGCCGCGCAGCCAGGCCGCCAGCATCGGCGTGCACATCCTGGACGACGCCGCCGCGCTCCTCGGGCTCGCCGCCGAGGGCGGCCTGGAAGCGGGTTACGAGGCCGAGGAGTTCATCGACGGCTCCATCTACCACATCGACGGCGTCGTACAGGACGGCACGCTGCGCTGGTTCTGCGCCTCGCGCTACCTGGACACCTGTTTCGACTTCCAGCACGGGAACGCGCCGCTGGCCGCCGTCACCCCGGACGACCCGGCCCTGGTGGCGCGCATCCGCGCCTTCACCACGACCGTCCTTCGGACCCTCGGGCTGCGGGACAGCGTGATCCATCTCGAGCTGTTCCACACGCCCGGCGACGAACTGGTCTTCCTGGAGATCGGCAACCGTTTCGGCGGCGCCGGCATCTCCTGGCACCAGCGCACCGTCTTCGGTGTCGACCTGGCCCGGGAGGCGGTGCTCGCCTGCATGGGCAGGCCCTCGGAGGTGAGCACGCCCAGGACCATGCTGGACCACCGGGATCCCGCCTCCTCCGGGTGGCTGTACCTGCCCCTGAACGTGCCGGAGCCCCGTGTGGTCAGCCGGATCACCGGACTCGAGGACCTTCCCGACTCGGTGCTGGGCAGCAGGGTCCCCGCCGTCGGCGACGTGCTGCGGGGGACCGGGGACGTATGGCCCAACACGGGTGGTTTCCTGGTCGGCGGGCCGTCCCCCACCGAGGTGGAGAAGGACATGGCACGGATCGTCGACACCTACGCGCTCACCACCGCGCCCGCCGCACCGGCGAAAGAGGAGTGAAGGCAGGCGGCGCGCCGGGCGTGCACATCGGGCGAGGAGCCGGGTGAGCGACATGCAGCACGGGGCGCCCCGGGACGAATCCGGTTCGGCACCACGCGGTCCCCGACGAGCGACCGCACACCACCGCAGGACAGACCGCATCATCTGGGAAGGCGTACAGGTCAAGTGAGCACACAGATCATCGTTATCAACGGCGGATCCAGTTCCGGCAAGACCGGGATCGCCCGCTGCCTGAAGGCAATCCTTCCCGAGCTGTGGCTGAGCTTCAGCGTGGACGACCTCATCGCCGCGATGCCGGCCAAGCAGATGGACTCCGACGGCGGCGTCAAGCTGGGCGAGGGCGGTGAGGTGTCGCTCGGCGACGACTTCCGCACGGCCGAGCGCGCCTGGACGACGGGCATCGCCGCCATGGCCCGGGAGGGCGTCGGGATCATCCTCGACGACGTCTTCCTGAGCGGCCAGGCCTCCCAGGACCGGGTCCGCGCGCACTTCGAAGGCCTCGAGGTGCTGTGGGTCGGCGTGCACTGCGACGCCGAGGTCGCGGCGGCCCGCGAGATGGTCCGCGGCGACCGGGTGCTCGGCATGGCGGCCATGCAGGCCAAGCTGGCGCACAAGGGCGTCGTCTACGACGTGGAGGTCGACTCCACCCACACCGAGGCCCTCGACTGCGCCCGCATCATCGCCGAACACGTGCGCTGAGGGACCCCCGGACAGCGGCGGAACCCCGGTCAGAAGGGTGGGCGGCCCGTGCGACCCACGGCGCGCCCGTCCCGAAGAGATCGTGCTCACCCTGGAGAAACGGAGACAACGGATGGACACCACGGGCTCCGACGACTCCGGATCCGGCCAACCCGGACCACCGTCCGGAGCGCAGGACTTCGGTTCGGCCCTCGCTCTGTCCCCGGAGCCCGGCGCGGAGTCGGGGCGTTCGGGAGAGGCGCCGTGGCGCCGGTTCTGGCTGCTGACGTCCGCGGCATCGATCTCCGAACTGGGCAACACCTTCCTCCGCCTCGCCATGCCCTGGACGATCCTGGGCAGCACGGGCTCGCCGCTCCTGGCCTCCCTGAGCCTCGGGGTGCAGTACCTGCCGTTCGTCGCCTCGCCCCTGGTGGGCACGTTGATCGACCGCTACGAGCGGCGCAGGGTCTTCATGGTCGCCGAGCTCATGCAGGGCTGCCTGGTCGCGCTGACCCCGCTGCTGCTCATGGTGGACCAGATCGGCCTGGTGCTGCTCGTGCTCCTGGTGGCCGGCTTCGGCACCGTGGCCTCCAACCTGACCAGTGACTTCAGCCTGCTGCCCAAGCTCGCTCCCGGCGATCGGGTGGCGGAGGCCTACAGCAGGTACTCGGCCTGCACCCAACTCGCCCTTACCGCAGGACCCGCCGTCGCCGGTGTCGTCCTGGCGGCCGTCGGCGACTACTGGGCGCTCTGGATGGACGCGGCCACCTTCCTGCTGACCGCCCTGGTCGCGATCGCCCTGCCGCAGGGCGAGAAGCCGGCCGTCGAACGCGGCTTCCTGCGCATGCAGATCGAGGGTTTCCGGATATTCCGCACGATCCGCGGCATTCCCCGGCTCACCGCCGTGCTCGCGCTCTACAACCTCGGCGCCGGTGCCGTGCCCACCGTCCTGCTGGTGCTCGTCGGCACCACCTGGCACTGGTCCGTCAGCCTGGGCGGCCTGGTGCTCGCCAGCGGATCCGCGGCCACGGCGCTGGGTGCGTGGCTCGGCAGCCGGGTCTGGACGAAGGCGCGCGCGGAGCGCCGTATCGGCCTGTGGCTGACCCTGTCCGCCGTCAGCTGCGCAGGGCTGCTGACGCCCTGGTACGCCCTGGTGATCCTCGGCTTCTGCGGCCTGATGGCGGGCGAGGGGGCGCTGAACGTCACCACGAACGAGTACCGGTTCCGGGCGATACCGGAGGCGATGACGGGGCGGGTGAACGCCGTGATGCGCGGCACCATCCTGAGCTCGGCCGGGCTCTCCGCATTACTCCTCGGCTGGTCGGTCGCACTGCCGCAGCAGGTCCTGCGCTTCACTCCCGCGGCCCTCACCTCGGCGTTAGCCGTCCTGGTGTGGCTGGGGGCACGGCGGGTCCGCACCTCGTAACCCGCACTGCCCGCCGTCCGGGCGCGTCGGCCCACCGGCCGCACGACCCCGATCAGTGAATCGCCGCCATTCCCGCGTGAGAAAACCTCGCGTTGAGGGTTTGTAGAGTCAATATTTGCTCGTACTGAGGAAATCCCCGCCATGCCGAAACTCTTAGACCAGGATCAGGAAGAAAGCTTCCAGATCGACATAGTTGCCCTGCGGCCGGCAGACTCACCACGTTTCGACATCGACCCCCAGCATGTGCAGCGGCTCGCCGAGGGCGGTGCGGAGTTCCAGCCGATCCTGGTGCACCGGGAAACGATGCGCGTCGTGGACGGAATGCATCGGGTGCACGCGACGATACTGCGCAACCAGCACACCCTCGCCGTGCAGTGGTTCGACGGCGACGAGCAAGAGGCCTTCATGGCCGCGGTCGAGGCCAATGCGCGCCACGGCCTCCCGCTCTCCCGCGAGGAGCGCAGGCAGGCCGTCCTGCGCATCCTCCGGTACCACCCGGACTGGTCCGACCGGAGCATCGCCAAGCTGAGCGGCCTGAGCGCCAAGTACGTGGCCGCCATCCGGCGGCAGTCCGGCGAGGACGGCGCCCAGCCGCTGGTGCGCATCGGCCGTGACGGGCGGGCCCGACCGTCGAGCGCGACCGCGGGGCGTCTCGCGGCCGCCGATGTCATCAGGCGGAATCCGAACGCCTCACTGCGGGAGATCGCCCGGCAGTCCGGGATCTCCACGGGTACCGCACGCGATGTCCGAAGGCGTCTGGCCAGCGGTCAGGAACCGGTCCCGGAGAGCCAGCGCAAGGGCGGCGGGGAGAGCCGACCGAGCATCCCGCCGGCGGTGTCCGAGCGTCCGGGGGAGGGCTCAGGACCCGACCTGCAGCAGCGGATCACGCTGCTGCACCGGCTCCGCAAGGATCCCGCACTCCGGCTCAGGGAGAACGGCAGGTTCGTCCTTCAGCAACTGCGCAGGCAGTTGCTGAACACCGAGGACTTCAAGCGCCTCGCCCCCACCATTCCGATGCACGACAGAACCGCCGTCGCGGAGATCCTGTCCGGCTGCGCTGAGGACCTCATGGCGATCGCCCGAGAGCTGCGCAGTCTCGAGGACGTCGAGGACTCGCTGGTCGGCTGACGCGCCGAGTGACCCCTCCGACCGGGCACCACCTGGCCGGCCCGCAGCATTCGCCTACGAAGGACAGCTCCGCCATGCCTCTTTACGACAGCATTCTCGACACCATCGGCCGCACACCCATCGTCAGACTGAACCGCGTCGCCCCCGACCACGTCACGCTCTACGCGAAGGCGGAGGCGTTCAACCCCGGCGGGTCGGTGAAGGACCGCCTCGCGCTCTCCGTCATCCTCGACGCCGAGGCGTCGGGAGAACTGAAGCCCGGCGACACGATCGTGGAGTGCACCTCGGGCAATGTGGGCATCGCGCTGGCGATGGTGGCCGCGGCGCGCGGCTACCAGTTCGTGGCGGTCATGGGCGACACCTTCTCGGTGGAGCGGCGCAAACTCATCCGGGCCTACGGCGGCAGGGTCCTCCTCTTCCCCGTGCCCGAGACGGGCAGCGCCGGCGGAAACCGCTGGGCCGACGAGCTGGCGGAGAAGCACGGCTGGTTCCGGCCCCGGCAGTTCGAGAACCCGGCCAACCCCGCCTACCACCGGGAGACCACGGGGGCGGAGATCCTCAGCGACTTCGCCGGGAAGCGGCTGGACTACTTCATCACGGGCTCCGGCACCAGCGGCACCCTCACCGGCGTCGGCCAGATGTTGAAGCTCGCCCGGCCCGGTGTGCGGATCGTGACCTTCGAGCCGGAGAACGCCGCCGTGCTGGCCGGCCGGGAGTGGCACCACCACAAGATCCAGGGCTTGGCCCCCAACTTCGTGCCCGGGGTGCTCGACGAGAGCGTGATAGACGAGCTCACCACCGTGAACGAGACCGTGGCACGCGAGACCGCCCGCCGGCTCGCCGCCGAGGAGGGGATCCTCACCGGCATGTCGGCCGGAGCCGCCGTGGCGACGGCGCTGCGCGTCGCGGAGAGCGCCCCGGAGGGCTCGGTCCTGCTCGTCATGCTGCCGGACACCGGCGAGCGCTATCTGTCCAGCTACCTGTTCGAGGAACTGGCCGAGGGCTCGGACGACGCATGGCTCACCTCGCTCGACGAGGGCCCCAGCGGCGCCTGAACCTGAAGGGGGAGAGGTGCATGAGGGAATTCATCCCCCCTGCCACGCGCTTCGTCGACCTGCCCGACGGATTTCCGATGAAGCGCGGTGGCACGCTGCACGGTGCGCGCATCGGCTACGAGACCCACGGGAAAACGGACACGGCGCGTGGTGTCGTCCTGCTCCTCACCGGCCTCTCGGCCGATGCACACCCGGCCTCGCATCCGGACGACCCGAGCCCGGGATGGTGGCAAGCCATGCTCGGGCCGGGAAAGCCCATCGACACGGACCACTGGTATGTGATCTGCGTCAACTCGTTGGGGAGTTGCAAGGGATCGACGGGGCCCGCCTCGATCGACCCGAGCACGGGTGAGCCCTATCGGCTCGATTTCCCCGACCTCACGATGGAGGACATCGCCGACGCCGCTGCCTACACGGTGCGCGCGCTGGGTTTCGAGCGGCTGGACTGCGTGATCGGCTCCTCCATGGGGGGAATGAGCGCGCTGGCGCTGCTCGCCCGGCATCCCGGAATAGCGCGGAGCCACATCAACATATCCGGCGCCGTGCACTCGTTGCCGTACTCCATCGCCCTGAGGTCGCTGCAACGCGAGGTGATCCGCAGTGACCCGCACTGGGACCAGGGCCGGTACCACGCACAGCGGTATCCCCAGCGTGGCATGCTGATCGCGCGCAAGCTGGGCATGGTGACCTACCGTTCGGCCGGGGAGTGGGAGAGCCGGTTCGGCCGTGCACGGCTGAGCGGTCCGCGCCGCCCGGCGAAGGTGCCGTTCGGCATGGAATTCGAGATGGAGGGCTATCTGGAATTCCACGCCCACCGTTTCCTGCACGCCTTCGACCCCAACAGCTACCTCTACCTCAGCCATGCCATGGACCAGTTCGACCTGGCCGAGTGCTGCGGCGTGCCGGTGGGCGACGCACTGTCGGGCCTGCGCCTGGACAAGGCATTGGTGATGGGCGTGGGCACGGACATCCTGTTCCCGCTGAAGCAGCAGCAACAGATCGCCGAGGGGCTCACCGCAGGCGGCACCGATGTGCAGTTCCTGCCGTTGGAGTCCCCCCAGGGACATGACGCGTTCCTCATCGACACCGATCGGTTCGGGCCACCGATCGCCAAGTTCCTGTCGGTGGGATGGTGAGGCGGCCCCGGTGACTGACGGTCAACGGCGACGCGGCAGCGCGAGGAGGACCGCGGTCGCCCCCGTGGCCACCGCCTCCGCGACGAAGCTGGCGGTCTTCTCCGCGAACCAGAGGGGCTCGTACATGTCGGGGAACGGGCCGAACGCCCCGAGGTCGATATAGCGGTAGACCAGCACCGCGGCGAGCCCGCCGGCCGCGACGAGGAACGCGTACGCGCGGACGAGACGGTTTCTGAAGAAGAGCACGAGGAGCGCGGCGAGCGCGGCCAGGGCGGCTTCGATGCGGAAGAGGTCGCCCTGGCTGATGCTGGCGGAGTTGAGGTCGTAGGTGGGGGCGAGGTCGGCGTGCACGTAGGCGTCGACGGCCAGTGCCGCTGCCGCCACGACGCGGATCGGCAGCTCGACCAGCCTGGGCACGCCCGAGGAGGACCCACGGCGTGAGGCGTGCGACATCGGCGCGTGACCCTTCGCGAGAACGGGTGGTCGATGGGCGCGGGTGGCAGGCGGACGGGAAGGGGCGCGCCCGACCACCAGTCCAGCGCGATCCCGCACCGGTGAGGCGACTACGCAAGCTGGACGGCGCGGGGTCCACCCGTTCGGACGACCGGTGTGGAGCCGAACGGACCAGCTGGTCAAGCCCCGGCACGCGGCCGCGACGGCCGGCCGGCGAGCCGACTTCCGCGGGTTCCTCACGTGCCCTGGGTTCCTCACGTGCCCTGGCTGCCCGCTCCGCGCCCTTTCCGGACCCCGGTCGATCGCCCCGGGTGGCACGGCGCTTGGGGGCCCTTTCTCGGCCGGCTTCTCGTCAGCATTCCATGAGGGTGCACAGGCGTGCCACGACGTCCTGCACCGACCGGCCGTCGGTGTCCACGCACACGTCGCCGACCCCTGCGCGGTGCAGCGTCTCGGCTTCGTCGGCCGCCTGCGCGGCCAGACGATGCAGCGCGCCGGCGGTCAAGCCCTTGATCTCGTCGCCCGGCAGTTGCGGGCCTTCGCCCTCACTTCGCCGTTCGATCCGGTCCGTCAAGGCAGCGGGTCCGGCGTGCAGCCGGCACACGGGCAGCGTCGTTCCGGGAAGCAGTGCGGCATGGGCGCGGATGGTGTCCTCGCGGTCGGCGCCTCCCGAGACGACCAGGCAGCGGACCTCTGCGGCCCGCAGGAGGGGCCAGAGCACGGACAGGTTCCCCGCCCGTAGTTGCAGATGGCCGGCGTCCGATACGGCGACCGCGCATCCGGCGACCGCATATCCGGCGACCGTGGAATTCCCGGCCCGGAAGCAGCGTCGGACAGGCGTTTCGCGTCCTACGCTTCGCAGATGAATTTTCCTCACCCCTACCGCAAGGCCGCCGCGACGTTACCGGTGGCTCTGGCGTTCGTGTTGGGCTTCGCCCTGCCCTCGCCGGCCGCCGATACGTTCCCCTCGCAGGACGCGTGCCATGTCTCGGACAACAACCTGCCTTCGGGGAACTGCGGCCCGTTCACGCAGGTGTTCGCGGAGAACTTCAACGGGGACACCGTTGCGCTCGGCTCGTTCTCCGACTGCGACCACAACGTGGACACACCGTCGGCGTACTGCGGCGGGCTGCCGTCGGACTACCAGGCGGAGTTCTGGGCGTACCCCGCGGGCTGGTACGACACGGCCAACCCGAAGAACCACAGCAACGGCAACACCCGGACGTTCGGCGGGGAGTACCGCGCCGACAAGACCGTCTCCGTCACCCCGAACGGTTACGACGGCGGCGGGACCCTGGTCGTGGACATGTACCGGCCGACGAGCGGCGACAACTACGTGGGCGCGGTCGTCCCGAAGAAGTGCACGAACCAGACGTACGGGAAGTACTCCGAGCGCTTCCGGGTGACGAAGGCGGACCCCGGCTTCAAGATGGCGCACCTGTTCTACCAGGACCCCTACGAGATGGACTTCCCCGAGGCGGGCGGCTCGTTCCAGGACGACACCCTGGAGGGCTTCACGCACCCGGGCGAGGAGAGCGTGGACACCGGCGCAGCATGGTTGAACGTCACGCACACGACGTCGATCGAGTGGACGCCGGACCAGGTGAAGTACTACCTGGACGGCAAGCTCGTGCTGACCGCGAACGACCAGATCAGCGACGAGCCGATGGAGTGGGTGCTACAGAACGAGAGCGCGCTGTCGGGCGCGTACGCGGCCGTGGGCGCGCACGCCACCATAGCGACCACGTGGGTGACCTGCTACAGCTACGTGCCGTGAGCGGCAGCATGAGTCCCGAAGCCGGGCCCGCACCCGGACCCGGTCCCGGTCCGGGACCCGGTCCCGCACCCGGGCGTCGGCGTACGACCAAGCCGGCCCTGGCGGGGCTCTCCTAGTCCCACACGACTGTCGTCCAACGGCGGGGGACTGCGGCCTTCGTCTGATCTCGCGCTCGGTCGCAGCGGCGGCGGATCAGTGCGAAGGCCGCGTCCCGGAGCCTGACGCGTCGGGCCGGCCGTCGTCTTCCGCGGCCAGGCGCTGGAGCAGGTCGAGCAGGGTCGTGCGCTCGGCGTCGGACAGCGGGGCGAAGCAGGCGGCGAGCACCTCGTCGGCCACCTTGTGTCCTGCGGCGAGCAGTTGTTCGCCACGGGGGGTGAGGTGGTGTGCGTTCCGCCGGCCGTGGCCCGGGCGGCGTTCGACCAGGCCGTGGGCCAGGAGGCGGCCGGCCAGCGCGCCGAACGCCTGCTCGCTCTGGAAGGTCGCCGCGGCCAGGGTGCGGGCCGAAGCCCCGGGAGAACGGCTGATCGCGCGCAGGGCGTCCCACTGGGCGAGCGTCGTGCCCACCGCGGACAGCGCGGTGTCGAGGGCTCGGTGCTGTCGGTACTGGGTTTGCTTCACTGCCCTGCCGAGGGCTTGCAGGTCACCGTGCATGGGGTAAGTCTACGACACAACTAAACTAGCTTATATAAAGATGTTGAGTTACTGTCCTGGCATGCCTACGCACACCACGGCCGTCTACGACGACCTCCCCCTCACGCTCTCCGAAGCCGGCGACGGCCGCCCCGTTCTGATCCTGCACGGCGGTGGAGGGCCCGCCACGGTCACCGGCCTCGCCGGCCATCTGGCCCGTACCGCGCACACCCTCACCCCCGTCCATCCCGGCTGGGACGGCACCCTCCGCCCCGCCTGGTTCACCGGCATCGGCGACCTCGCCCTGGCCTACCTGCACCATCTCCACGACCGCGGTCTGAAGGACGTCGCGGTCGTCGGCTCGTCCCTGGGCGGCTGGACGGCGGCCGAGATGGCCGTACGTGACACCGCGGGGCTCATCACCGGACTCGTCCTGATCAACGCCGTCGGCGTGCACGTCGAGGGCGAACCGATCACGGACTTCTTCGCCCTCGACGCCCGTGGGGTCGCGGAACACTCCTGGCACGACCCGGACCGCTTCTACCGGGACCCAGCCGGCCTGCCACCCGACCGACGTGCCGCCGTGCAGGCCAACCTGGCCACCATGCGCACGCTCGCCGGCGATCCCTACATGCACGATCCCGAACTGCTGCACCGACTCGCACGTGTCCGGCAACCCACCCTGCTGCTGTGGGGAGAGAGCGACCGCATCGTCACGCCCGCCTACGGGGCCGCGTACGCCGCCGCGTTCGGCGACGGCCGGCTCGAAGTCATCCCCAAGGCGGGCCATCTCCCGCACCTGGAACGACCTGAGGCCGTCTTCCCCCTGATCGACGACTACCTGGCCCGCACGCGTACGCAGCAGCCCTGACGCCGGTCCGCCCGCGACGCCAACCGTTCAGGCTCCACCGCCTCGGGGAAAACCTGACGAACCAGCGCCGCCGCAGCGCCACAATGGCCCGCATGTCCAGCGAAGCCCATGACCCCCGTGCAGCCGTCGATGCCCTTTGGGGCGTCCTCGACCCGCTCTCCTACCCCGCTCGGATGCGTGCGCTGGCCGCGTGGACGCGGAACGAGGGGCGGAAAGGGGACAGCGGGCTGCGGCCGCTGCTCGACGAGTTGTGCGCGCGGGGGGCGCACGGCCGGCGGCTCGCCGTTGTCGCCGCGGCCATCGACGGGGACGTCGGCTTCCTGGAGGACCGGCTCGCATCCCCCGACGCCGTCGTACGCGGACAGGCACTGAGGGCCGCTCTGCACCGGCCGATCAGCGATGCCGCCCTGGAAAGGACGGTGGAGGACGCGCCCGCAGCCGTACGCCGTCAGGTCGCCACCGCCGTGGTCGCCGGTGGGCGTACCGCCCGTCCGGACGCCGACCCGGTCGCCGTCCGGCCCCCCGACGACCCCCGCATCTGGGACCACCAGCAGCAGTTCCGGCCCGGCTCCGCGCTGCTCGTGGCCCCGGTCACCGAACCCGGCGCGACACACCGCGACACGCGGGTCGCCGGAGCGGTCCGCGACGTCTTAGGGCGTACGGTCGCGCAGCGGCGTGCGGTGGTGGCTGTACTCGGAGTGGTACTGCATGATCGGCACGAAGCAGGAGAACAAGGTGACGTCGGCGAGCCGGTGCGGTGCGCCGTCCTCGTGCACCTCGTACCGGGCGTCACGGAACGCGGTGCACGTCGACTCGTCACTCCATGCCTCGATGACCAGGGCGCGCACCGGGATGTCCGTGTCGCGGTGGCGGTCCAGCTCGGCCATCACGCGGGACTGCGTGTTCCACCCGTTGCCGCTCGCCCACAGGCCGGACACCCACTCGGGGAGTTCCTCCGGGCGGCCCGCCTCGTCGAGGAAGGCCCCAGGACGTCGCTGGGCGAACCGGTGTGGAGTTGCGTGTCGAGCGCTCCGTCCGCACCGGCTTCCGCCTCGATCCGGCGGGCCGAGGTCGGCGGGTCTCGCCGCGAACCCGTCGCGCGGGAAAGGGTGTTAGGCGTGTCGCCGCGGGGCGCCCCGGCGAGGTCCTTAGACTGCTCCGGCCATCAAGTTGATCGGAGCACGACATGCGGCGCGTCGCCCTCGTCCTCATCGCAGTCACCGCCCTCGCACTCGCCGGGTGCAGCCGGGACTTCGACCGGGGCCCCACCGGGAAGGTCACCGACAAGGTGAAGAGCGGAAAGAGGTACTACCTGGTCGTCGATCCCACCAAGGGAGGCGACGTAAAGAAGTTCCGCGTCAGCAAGAGCGACTACCACGACTGCTACCGCGGCTCGAAGTACCCCCAGTGCGTGGATGACTAGGCACGCTCGTCAACCACCGCGCCCGGCAGTGTCAGTGGCGTCCCCTGGATTCGTCACATGAGTTCTTCCCTGTGATCGGCTTCCGCTTCTGACCTGCGCCGGCGGCGGGCATCGGGCACCCGGTCGGGACGGACCGGGCCTCACACCCGGAACAGCGAACCGACGAACTCCGCCAGCAGCCGCTCCTTCAGCCGGGGCGGAAGGGCGTCGAGCAGGGCCAGGACGGGAGCCATCCGGGTGGGCAGGCCGCTGCCCTCGCCGCCCAGGCCGGCGAAGGCCAGGAAGCCCGCCACCTCCTCGGGCGTGAGGGCGTCCGGGTCGAGGCCGGCGGCGAGTTCGACGAGACCCGGATCCACCACCACCGGTTCCAGCGCGCGTGCGGCGGCGACCGACTCGGCGAGGTCCACCAGCAGTTCGCCCACCCGGTCGGCCGTCGCCGGAGTCAGCGTCAGGTGCAGGTTGGGCGGCAGGCCGTCGTAGGAGAGTTGCGGTTGCAGGTACCAGCCGCGCTCCCGCATCTCGTCCGCGACATGCAGCACGAGACCCAGGTCCGGCGAGCCGGCATCCGCGTCGGGGGCCGCGGCCCGGTCCGCGGCAGGCCCGGTCACGGTGAACGCGACGAGGCTGCCCGCCGGTTCGCCGAGCACCCTGACGCCGTCCGTGGCCCGCAGGCCGGGCAGCAGCGCGTCGGCGGCCCGCGCCACCCGCTCGGCCAGCGCCGTGTACCCGTCCTCGCCGAGATGGTGCAGCACCGCCCACGCCTGGGCCAGCAGACCTCCGGACTTGGTGCCCTGCACGGTGGGGTTGACCACCGGGTAGCCCGGCCAGCCCGCGTGCGCGAAGTACTGGTGGCGCCGCAGCTCCGCGTCCCGGTAGAGGACGACGGAGGCCCCCTTGTCGGCGTACCCGTACTTGTGCAGGTCCACCGAGAGCGACGTGACGCCCCGCACCGAGAGGCCGAACGGCTCCACCGGGCGGCCGGCGCGGGCGAGGAAGGGAAGGAACCAGCCACCGATGCACGCGTCGACATGGCACAGCACACCCCGCTCGTCGGCCGCCGACGCCACCTGCTCCACCGGATCCTGCACCCCGTGCGCGTACGACGGCGCCGACACGACGACCAGCGCGGTCCGGTCGGTGATCGCCCCGGCGACCTCGGACGCCACGGCCCGGAACGTCACCGGGTCGACCGGCACCACCACCGTCTCGAGACCCAGGTAATGGGCCGCCTTGTGGAACGCCGCGTGCGCGGTCGACGGCAGGACGAGTTGCGGCCGCGTCACACCCCGCACGGCGCGGGCGTGGTCGCGGGCGGCCTTCACCGCGAGCAGGATCGACTCGGTGCCGCCGCTGGTGAACGTGCCCTGCGCGCCCGGCGCCCCGAGCACCGCGTTCACCGCGCCCACCACGTCGTTCTCCAACCGGGCCACGCTCGGGAAGACCGTCGGATCCAGGCCGTTGACGGTCGCGAAGGCGCCGTAGGCCGCGGCAGCGAGCTCGTCCACCTCGGGCAGGCCGGGGTCGTACACGTAGGCGAAGGTACGGCCGCCTCTGGTCGGGGCGTCAGCGGCGCGCAGGTCGCGAAGCCGGGCCAGCAACTCGTCGGCGGGGCGGCCGGAGGCGGGGAGGGCGCTCGCGCGCGGCGGCTCAGGGACCACGGTGTCTCTCTTCCTGGGTGCGAGGGGCATCGGCAGCGGTGGAGGGCGCACCGGCGCCGGAGTCCGTATCGGGATCGACCTCGTCGCCGTGACCGAGGCGGGCGGACTCCCGTCGGAAACGGCGCAGCAGCAGGAGCGCGGCCGAGGACAGGACTGCCGGCAGCAGGCTCATGCCGACGGTGATGCCGGTGAGGGCCGCCGGCGGCTGGGCCACGCGCCGGTCGGCCGCGGACGAGTGGAACCCGGTCACCGTCAGTACGAGCGCGAACAGGGCAGGACCCAGCGCCAGGGCGAGCGTCTCGACCGCGGTCCACAGCCCGGTGAAGGTCGCGGCGCGCCGCCGCCCGGTCCGGGCCGCGTCGGCCGCCAAGGTGTGCGCCAGCAAGGTCAGGGGCAGCAGCTGGAGCCCCGCGTAGGCCACGCCGACCAGCGCCACGGCCGCGTAGCCGACGGCGGGTGCCGTGTACGGAGTCGGGAACAGCGCCGCCGAGGCGCCGGTGAAGAGCAACGAGGCGCAGCCCTGGGCGTATCCGGTGCCGCGGGCGCGGGCGAGCCGGTTCCACAGCGGCATCACCAGCAGCAACGGGCCGATCATGCAGACGAACAGCCACGTGACGGCGCCCGCGGAACGCAGCGTGTACGTGGCGAAGTACTGGGTCCCGGCCAGCATCACCCCCACCGCGAGCGCCTGCACCGCCCACATCCCGGCCAGCGCAGCGAAGGCCCGGTTGTCCCGGCCGGCGGCGAACTGGGCCCGCAACGAACCCTCCGCCTCGCTGCGTGCGACGACCGGGGCCGCACGGGTGGTCCGCCAGGCCCCGAGCATGCCGGCGGCCAGGAGCAGACCGATCACCACACCCATCCTGCGGTAGCCGGCCGCAGCGTCCCCGCCCGCGTGGGCGAGGGCGGGCGCCAGCGCCCCCGACAGCAGGATGGCGGCGCCGAGGAACGCGACCCGCCAGCCCAGCACCCGGCCACGTTCCGCCGGATCCCCGGTCATCTCGGCGGGCATGGTCACGTACGGCACCTGGAACACGGCGTACGCCGTCGCCGCGAGCAGGAACAGCAGGGCCACGTAGCCGGCGGCGGCCGCCCCGTGCCACGGCGGAGCCGCGAAGATCAACGCGAAAAGCGGCGGCAGGGTCACCGCGCCGACCAGCAGGAACGGCCGACGGGACCCGCCCTGCACCCGGCTGCGGTCGGCGACGGCACCGATCACCGGGTTGATCAGCACGTCCCACGCCTTGGGCAGGAAGACGGCGGCACCGGCCACCGCGGGCGGGACGGCCAGCACATCGGTGAGGTAGTAGAGCAGGATCAGTCCGGGGACGGTGCCGAAGGTGCCGGTGGCCAGCGAGCCGAGCCCGTAGCCGATCCGCACCGCGCGCGGCAGCGGCGCCGCGCGGACCGCGGCGGCGCCCCTCCCGTCGTCGGCTCCAGAGGCGGCGTGCGTCATTGCTGGGGTTCACCGCAATCTGGTTCGGGGCGCGGACCGGCGAGGGAATCGGAGGCACTTCGGTCGGAGGTCTCCCGGCGATCGAGGTTTCCGCCGGAGCGAACGCACCGTAACCGGCGGTACTCGGGCGGGGGAAGGCCCCGGACAGCGGCTCATGCGCCGGCCATTCCTGAAATCCGACGACCCGAACCCCGACGGACGCCACCATGGACGTGCAGAAGTCCGGGGCCGCACGCCCGAGTTCACCGGCCAGGCCAGTGAGGGGATCGCCGTGGTGGAGGAACCGCCGGCAGGCAACCCGACATCCGGTTCCGTGCACAACCGGATGTCGGGTTCCGCGCGGAACGTGGTGCAGGCACGGGACATCAGCGGAGGCGTGCACTTCCACCACGCCGACGCGGCGCCCGTCCCGTCCGCCGCACCCCCGCCACGCCAGCTCCCCGCGGGCATCGCGCACTTCGTGAACCGATCCGCGGAATTCAGGGGCCTTGCCTCCGCCCTGAGCGCGGCGCACGGTACCTCGTCGCGGATCCCCACCGTGGTGATCACCGGAGCCCCCGGCGTCGGGAAGACGTCCTTGGCGCTGCGCTGGGCCCACCAGGTCGCCGAACGCTTCCCGGACGGCCAGCTCTACGTCAACCTGCGCGGACACGACTACGACGCCCCGCTGCCACCGATCGAGGTGCTGCACGGCTTCCTCACCGCGCTCGGCATCATGAAGCAGGCCGTTCCGGAGGACCTGGAGGCCGCCGCCGCCCTCTTCCGCTCCTGTCTCGCGAACCGGACGGTTCTGCTGCTCCTGGACAACGCGGCCGACGCCGCGCAGGTCAGGCCCCTGCTTCCGGCCGGTCCCGGTTCGCTGACCATCGTCACGAGCAGAAGTCGACTGTCCGGCCTGTCGGTACGCGAAGGGGCGCACCGCATGGTTCTGGACCTGCTGTCCGAAGCGGAGGCCGTCGCCCTGCTGCGTACGGTCATCGAGGGCCACCGCACGGACGACGATCCGGACGAACTGGCCGAGCTTGCGCGGCTGTGCGCGCGACTTCCCCTGGCCCTTCGTATCGCGGGAGAACGGATCGTCAGCCACCCCCACCTCCGCCTGGCGGACCTGATCGCGCAACTGCGTGACCACGCCTCGCGGTGGCATGCGCTGAGCACGGACGAGGAGGGCTCTTACGATGTGCGCACCGTCTTCGACTGGTCGTACCAGGCCCTGCCGGCGCCGGTGGCCCGGCTCTTCCGGCTCCTCGGGGCACATCCCGGCATCGAGTTCAGCCTGCACGCCGCCGCCGCTCTCGCCTCCGTCAGCACGATCCGGGCGCGGCTCCTGCTGGACAAGCTGACGGCAGCGCACCTGCTGGAACAGATCGCGGCCGACCGCTTCCAGTTCCACGACCTGCTGCGCGTCTACGCCGCCGACCAGTTCCGCGCCCTCGAACCGGCGGACGAGCAGCAGGCGGCGTCACGACGCCTGCTGTCGTGGTACTTCCAGGCGGCGACCACCGCCCTGCTCCGCATAGAGCCCCAGGTCACCGACCTGCCGACGCCGCCACCCGTGGACGCCGTCGAGCCCCTGTCGCTCCCGGACCGCGACCAGGCCATCGCGTGGTTCCACCGGGAGCACGCCAACCTCAACGCCGCGGTCCGTGCCGCCGCGCAGGCGGGACTGGACGAGTTCGCCTCGAAGTTGCCGCTCGTCCTGTGGCGGAGCAACGCTCTCCCCATCACCTCCGCGGAACTGATCGACATGGCCGGCACCTCCCTCGAAGCCAGCCGTCGCCTCGGAGATCGTGCCGGCGAGGCCCGCATGCTGACCCGCATGGGCAGGGCGCTGTCCAACCAGCGCCGCTTCGCGGAGAGCCTGACCTGCCAACGGCAGGCGCTTGCCCTCCACCGCGAACTGCATGACCGTCTGGGAGAGGCCATGTCCCTCGGCGCGATCGGCCTCGACCACTTCCGGGCGAAGGAACACGACACGGCTGCCTCCTGGCTGGAGGCGGCATGCGAGGTGTTCCAGGAGGTAGGGGAGCCCCGGCTCGGCGCCTCGACCATGGTTGACCTGGCGCACTGCAAACTGGACGCGGGTCACGGAGCGGAGGCGGCTGTGATCGCCGAGCGGGCGCTGGAGGCCCACCTCGCCGTGGGCGACAGGCAGGGCGAGGGGCGGGCCCTGCGCGTCCTCGGCAACATCCACCGCAGCAACGGCGATCTGCGTGCGGCCCTGCGCGCCGCGCAGCGGAGCGTGGAGTGCGCGGTGCACCTGAAGCACCCCAGATCGGAGGCGACGCGCCTGCTGTCGCTCGCCGCGGTTCAGGAGGATCTCGACCTCTTCGACGACGCCCTGGCCTGCTACGCGCGTGCCGCGAAGATCTTCCGCGGTGTCGACGACCACTTCTACGAGGCGATGGCCTGGTACTACAGCGCTGCCGTGTACCACCGGGTCGGACGTGACGCCGAGGCCGAGTCCCTGCTCCGGCAGGCCGCGGCGGTCTTCTACAGCCACTCCGACCGATGGCAGGAGGCGCTGACTCTCGACCGGCTCGCCTCCGTCGTGCGCGCGACCGACGTCGAGCAGGCCCGCCGTCTCTGGCGTACCGCGCTCAGGCAGGTCGCCGAGTTCGACAGTCGCGGGGCCGCGGCGGTACGGGCCCGGATCGAAGCCCGCCTCGCGGAGGCCGGGCCCGGGGACGCGGACGGTCCGCCCGTCGCCGACTGACGGGGAGGCGGAGCTCGCGGCGCCGCCGGTCACCTGCGAGGTCAGCCGAGGCCGGAAACGGCCACCAGACCGGCCTCCACCACGTCCGTGAGGAACGCACGAACGTCGTCCTCGCCGAGCGGGGTCGTACCACCGGTCCCCACGGCCAGCACCTCGCTCACCGTGCAGTCCATCTGCTCCATCAGCAGCTTCACCATGGCCGACGCCGCCGACGCAAAGGTGAAACGACGGCCGTCCGCCTCGACGACGACCCGGTCGTCCTCCTCACGCAGCACGGCACGGGGAGCGAGCCACGAAACGGTTTCCGCGCCGCCCAGCGTCGTGCCGCCCGTCCTGATGACACCCAGGCTCTGGTATCTGCGTGCCGGGGCACAGGCATCCTGTTCCGTTAGGAAGGTCTCCAGCAGCGCCGGGTCCTCCAGCAGGGAGGAGACGGTGCGCACGATGTCCTGCCGGTGTCGTTCCTGAACGTCCGGCGGGTGGTACCGCGGCAGGTCCATGCGGAGGACGGGATGGGCGCTCATCCGACCGGCAAGCCACTGGAGCAGGTCGACGCCGGTCGGCCTCGGTATGCCGACGGTGAGGTGCAGGGTGGGGCCGTCCATGGCCCGAGCGCTGTGCCACCAGCCGCGCGGCACATGGAGAACGTCGCCGGGAGCCAGCACCATCACGGTCTGCTCTGCCTCGCTCGACGGGGCCGGGTTCTCCTCGATGTCCTGTTCCATCGGCCAGGGGCGTCGGGGCCCGCCGAAGAGGGTCCATTCCTTCTGCCCGGCGATCTGGAGGATGAGGACGTCGTGACCGTCCCAGTGCATGCCGAACCCCGGGCTCTCGCCCCATGCGCTGTACGCGTTGATCTGGACAGGCGTTCTCAGATCCCGTTCGAGCGTGCGGGCTAGGCTGCCCAGCGGGCGGTGCGTACGGTCCACGGCGTCCACGACGAGTGTCGCACCCTTGTGGAGCAACTCCAGGAGCTGCGGAGTCCTGAGGGTACGGAAAACACGTCCGTCGGTGGAGATGTGCGTGCTGATCCACTCGGACTCGGCAATATTGCGCGCGTCCTGGTTCAGACGGATCTGGGAACTGTCCGGACTGACCCGTGAAATGACGTCACTCAATATGTCCCAGGAGAACAGGGTCCCGAACCTGTCCTGATCTCCGTGGAACAGGGCGGGCTCCACTCCCAACGTGGTCTGGAGGAAATCTCGGACCGGTGTGGGATGTACCAGGTCACCGAGGTGCATACGGAGGCCGTTCCACCGTCCGGGCCTGCGCGACGTGGTTCGGACTGTCGGGGCGGTTGTCGTTGCTGTCGGTGCCGCCGTCCCCGGTCCGTTTCCGAGTGCTGAAGACCTGAATGGGTTCGACTGAAAGCAACAGCCGGGGGCCCTGTGACAGCCGTGATTCCGCTTCACTCATGTGCCGATATCCCTCCGGTAGCCTCCACTACCTCGTGCGTTCCAAGGTCGCTGACGAATTCCGCGGGCACAAGGGCGCATCCGGACACGCTGAGGCACGGAAAACCCGGGGCGCGGACAAGGCCACCGTTTCTCTTCGCCCCGGGAAATCTCTGGTTTCGGCGTTCACGGTCGGTCGGTGGACTCGAAGGCGGCCGGCCGCTGCTGGGCCGCCCGGAGCCGCGTCACGTCCAGCTTGCTGGTCCGGTCGAAGCGGTAGATGCCGTTCTGTTCCTGGAAGACGTCGGTGAGCTGGGTGTAGCAGTACCCGAACATGTCGGGGTCGTCGAGCAGCACGCCGGTGAGCCCCGCGAAGCGCTGGTGGAACGCCTCCTCGCTGTCCGGGCGTTCGCCGTACCCCCAGGACACCAGGCGGTCGTCCCCGAGCGCCTGCGCCTCGTCCGGGTTCCACCAGATGCCGCCGAACTCGCTACAGAAGTAGGGCTGCCCGCGATAGGGCACCGACCAGGTGCTGTGGGGCGCCTGGTCCTGTGGGTTGACGAGGGGGGCGTCCCGGTCCAGGCCCGCCATCAACCGGCGGAACACCTCCGGGTCCTGCTCGTAGCAGTGCGCGTCGTACACATCGGTCTCGGGCACGCGGTGCGAGTAGCCCGAAGCGTCGAGCACGGGCCGTGAGGCGTCCGCCGCCTTGGTGGCGAGGAACATGGCACGGGTGACGTCGTCGAGGACGGTCTGCCGGTCCGTGAGCTCCTGCCGGGTCTCGTTGAGCGGGCACCACCCGACGATGGACGGATGCGAGTAGTCGCGCTCCAGGGCCTCGAGCCACTGGGCGACGAAGCCGGCCGTGGGCTGCTGGTTGTCCTGGCCGACCGGCCCGGTGGCCGCACCCCAGTCGCCGAACTCCCCCCACACCAGGTACCCCAGGCGGTCCGCGTGGTGGAGGAACCGTTCCTCGAAGACCTTCTGGTGCAGGCGCGCCCCGTTGAACCCCGCCGCGAGCGACAGTTCGATGTCCCGGACCAGCGCGGCATCGTCAGGCGCGGTCATCAGACCGTCGGGGTACCAGCCCTGATCGAGTACCAGGCGCTGGAAGACGGGCTTTCCGTTGATGAGGACGCGTTTTCCGTCCAGCGTCACCGAGCGCAGTCCCGCCGTGGACACGGTGCGGTCGACCACGGCTCCGGCCGGGTCGACCAGTTCCAGGGCCAGCTCGTACAGGTGCGGGTCCTCGGGGGACCACGGACGGCGGCGGTCCCCGGGCAGGGTCAGGGTGAGGTGCGGGGCGAGATCGAAGTCCGCCGAGACGGCTGCGGACACGGCGACGCCGTGCACGTCACGGACCTCGGCGCGGACCCGGTGGCCGACGCGTGATCCCGACAGCGGGATCGTCACGTGGAACGATCCCGCGGCCAGGTTCGGGGTGATCCGGGGGCGCTGGAGGTGGGTCGCGGCGACCGGCTCCATCCACACGGTCTGCCAGATCCCGGTCGTCCGCGTGTACACGCAGCTGTGGTTGGCGTACTCCGTCGACTGCTTGCCCCGGGCCTGCGGGCCACGGGCACTGTCCCGGGCCCGCACCACGACGACCGCCGCCTGACCCGGCTGGACCACGTCACCCAGGTCGGCGCTGAAGGGCGTGAAGCCGCCGCTGTGCCGGGCGACTTCGTGCCCGTTCACCCACACGGTGGCGTCGTGATCCACGGCACCGAAGTGCAGGATGACCCGGCGGCCCGCCCACGCCTCGGGAACGCGCACCGTGCGCCGGTACCAGACCGCCTGGTGGAAGTCCGTGTCGCCGATCCCGGACAGCTCCGACTCCGGGCAGAACGGGACGAGGATGCG
Source organism: Streptomyces odontomachi (assembly GCF_024435355.1). GTDB lineage: Bacteria > Actinomycetota > Actinomycetes > Streptomycetales > Streptomycetaceae > Streptomyces > Streptomyces odontomachi. Next base: position 377,369 of record NZ_JAMJWG010000002.1, on the reverse strand, counting down.
CTCCGGCAGCTCGGCGGTGACCAGGCCGCGCTCCAGGCCGCTGTCACCCGGGTCACGAGCGAACTCCCAGGTCCCGTTGAGGTTGAGCCAGTCCTCGCGGGCGAAGCCGGGCCGCGGGTACTCCGGCCGGGGGAGGGTCGACGTCTCGGGTGCCATCGCGGTCTCGGAGTGCGGTTCGGGCATGGGAAACGTGCCTCCACGGGCAGAAGGACGGATCGGACGGACCCGCCGCAGGACCATCTCAGCACTCCATCTCAGCAGTCATGTACAGCGCTGTAAATGGGTGGTCGAGGATCGGGCACGGGCGCCGGCGCTCCGGCGACGTCAGACCGCGCGGGCGGGTGCGCTCTCCCGGACCACGAGGGAGTGACCGACGATCTCGTGGCGTCCCAGGCCCTCGTACCCTTCGATGCGTTCGAGCAGCAGGCCCAGCGCGCGCCGAGCCAACTGCGCACCGTCCGCGCGGATCGAGGTGAGGCTCGGGCGCACCGCCGAGGCCAGCGTGATGTCGTCCCACCCGGTCACCGCGACCTCCTCCGGCACCCGCAGACCCCGCTGGGACAGGGCCCGCAGGGCGCCGAGCGCGACCAGGTCGTCACGGCACACCAGGGCGTCGGGCGCCATGCCCGCATCGAGGGCGGCCGTCAGCGAGGTGCAGGCGGAGTCCGCGTCGGCCACGCTCCCGGAGACGATCAGTGCCGGATCCACGGGAAGTCCGCAGGTCTCCAGGCCCTGCTGGTAGCCGATCAGACGCATCTTCGACGTCTCGCTGGGGGTGGGGTGCTCGGCACACAGGAACGCGATGCGCCGCCGGCCCAGCGCGGCCAGGTGCTCCACCACCCGCGCGGCGGCCGCGATGTTGTCGATGCGTACGTGGTCGACGCTGAGCGGGGCGGTGTTCTCGCCGAGCAGGACGAGCGGGACGTCGCGGCGCCGCTGGGCGATTTCCGTGGAGGTCAGCCAGACCGGTTGGAAGAGCACCCCGTCGACGATGCCCGCCTCCTCGGCGGACAGGATGGTCCGCTCGGCCTCGGGCGTACCGCCCGACTCCTCGAGCAGCAGCCGGTAGCCCTGCTGCCCGGCCGCCTCGGCGATGACGTGGGCGAGCTCGGCGAAGTAGGGAATGCGCAGGTCGGGGAAGGCGAGGGCGAGCATTTTGGTGCGGCCGGTGGCGAGGTTGCGGCCGCGCATGTTCGGCCGGTAGCCCAGTTCGTCGATGGCGCGCTGGACCCGGGCACGGGTGCTCTCCCGTACGTGCGCGTAGCCGTGGACCACGTTCGAGACCGTCTTCGGTGACACTCCCGCATGCTTCGCCACGTCGCTCAGTCGAACGTTGGCCACTTCGCCTCCTTGAGGTGAGCACGGGCGGTCGTCGACGCCGTGCCGTGCTCCGTCATCTGCCGCCGGCGACCTTATCGAGGGGCCGGCAGCCGCGACGGGCCCGTGCCAGACGGTTGGTGACACCGGTTGACACCCACGTTTACAGCGCTGTAAGTTCGCCGCCCGCCAGCTCCTCCGCGCGGGCGAGGATCAGCCGGCGGACGACGCGGGACGAGCGTGACGGCTGGCTGTCGGCGCGCTGGACCAGGCTCACCTCGACGGGCTCCGCGTCCACCAGGGGGAGCCACGTCAGGTCGGTCATGGGCGGCCGGGTGTCGAAGAGCGCGAGGAGTCCGACCCCGGCACCCTGGGCGACCATGGTCTGAACCGTTCGGGCCGACATCGCCTCGACCATCGCCTCGGCGTTCGGGAGGTGCTCGCGCAGCCGCTGGTGCAGCACGGTACCCGGCCTCATGGTGACGATCGGCCACCGGCCGAGGTCGTCCCAGGTGACCTCGGCGCGGTGGGCGAGCGGGTGGTCCGGCCGGGTGTGGATACCGAGCGGCGCCGTGAGGAGCCGCCGCCGGGCGAGAGAGCCGGGCGCGGGTTCGCCCGGGGTCGTGACCACGGCGAGGTCCAGGTCACCGGCCAGCACCGCGCGTTCGATGTCGCCCGAGGAGCCCTCGCGTACGGAGAAGCGCAGGCCGGGATGGTCGGTCAGCAGCCGCCCCACCACCGGCGCGACGATGGTCTCGACGGTCACCGATCCGCCGCCGATGGACACCCGGCCCTGATACGTCCCGTTGGAGGCCAGCGCCGCCTCGCGCACGGCGTCCTCGGCCGCCACGAGACGGGTGAGCGGGCCGACGAGCGCCTCGCCGGCCGGCGTTGCCCGCACACCCCCTGGGCTCCGGGTCAGCAGCACGGCGTCGAGCTCCTCTTCGAGCATGGTGAGCTGCTGCCCGATCGTGGGCTGGCTGACGCCGCAGGCCGCTGCCGCCGACCGAAGGGATCCGGTGCGTACCGCGGCGAGGAAGTACCGGGCCCGTTCGACTCGCATCCGCTGATGTTATAGCCATTGCCTTTCACCGGATCCAGCGATCGACGTCTTCCCGTGGAGAGGGTGCCGCGACATGGTGGCGCCGGTCGCATCTGGCCGGGAACATTCCGGTTCGCGTGAAAGGAATATTCGTGTCTGGGCCCCTCAACGGTGTGCGCGTCCTCGACATCTCGACGGTTCTCGCCGGGCCTCTCGCCGCTTCCCTGCTCGGCGAGTTCGGTGCGGAGGTGATCAAGGTCGAACAGCCCGGGACGGGGGACCCCGCGCGCGGTTATCCGCCGCTGGAGGACGGGGTGTCCGCCGGCTGGGCGGTCGTCGGCCGCAACAAGTCCAGCGTGACCGTCGACCTGCACCACCCCGAGGCCGCAGCCCTCGTCGGACGGCTTGCCGCGACGGCCGACGTCGTGGTCACCAACTTCCGGCCGGCCACCCTGCGCCGCTTCTCCATCGACTTCGACGACCTCGTCGCCTACCGACCCGACCTGGTCATGGTGCACGTGAGCGCCTTCGGGCGGACCGGCCCGTACGCCGACCGCCCCGGCTTCGCCCGGGTCGCCGAGGCCTTCGCCGGACTGACGCACCGGACGGGGTTCCCCGACGGTCCTCCGGTGTTCGCCGGGTATCCGGTCGCCGACGGCGTCACCGGGATCTACGCCGCCTTCGCCGCGCTGCTCGCCCTGCGCCAGCGTGACCTGACCGGCGAGCCGCAACTGGCCGACATCGGCCTGTACGAGCCCCTGCTGCGGATGATGGAGGACTTCATCGTCGACTACGCCGCGACCGGCGAGGTCCGGGAGCGCCAGGGCAACGAGAACCCGCACATCAGCCCCAACAACCTCTACCGCACCCGGGACGGGCGCTGGCTGGCCCTGCCGGCGTCGACGGAGCAGATGTGGCGCCGGCTGGTCGGTGCGATGCAGGCGCCGGATCTCGCGGCCCATGACTCCATGACCGCCCGGATCGAGCATCGCGCGGAGATCGAGGGCCGGGTGGGCGCCTTCGTGGCCGCCCATGACCTCGAGCCGCTGACCAGGCTGCTGGACGAGGCGGGGGTGGCCTGCGGACCGGTGTACACGGCCGCCGACATCTGCGCCGATCCCCATATGCGGGCCCGTGGATCGGTGGTCGAGGTGACCGACGAGCAGGACGGACGTACCCGCCTGGTCCAGGGGTCCGCCGGACGCTTCTCGGGATTCGAGCAGACGATCGACCGCAGGGCCCCTCGTCTCGGTGAGCACACCCACGCCGTCCTGAGCGACCTCGGCCTCGCCACGACCACCATCGACGACCTCGCCGACCGCGGCGTCATCTGAACCAGGGAGGCACAGATGTCCATGGCCGACGTCTCCATCGTCGTTCTCATCGCCCTCTTCGTGGCGACCCTCGTCCCGAGGTTCAACCTCGGACTCGCAGCCCTGCCCGCCGCCTTCCTCGTCGGCCTCGCCGCGCACCGCACCGCGGACGACGTGACGGCGTTCTTCCCCGGCGACTTCTTCGTGCTGATCGTGGGGATCACGGCGCTGTTCGCCGTCGCCCAGATCAACGGCACGCTCGACTGGCTCCTCGACGGCATGCTCCGCCTGGTCGGCGGGAGGGCCCTGCTGGTCGCCCTGGTCCCGTTCCTGATCGGTGCCGTGCTGACGGCGATCGGCACGCTGCCGGCCGCGGCCACCGCCATCGTCGCGCCCATCGCGCTCGGACTCGCCGCGCGCTACGGGATACCCCCGTTCATCGCGGCCGTGCTCGGCATCACCGGCATCATCAGCGGGCTCCTTTCGCCGCTGGCCATCTACGGCACCAGCGCGCGCCAGCTCGGCGACAAGCTGGGGATCGGCCTGCCCGACTCCGCCCCGATCAGCTTCTTCCTCGGCGGGCTGGTGGCGGGCCTCGCCGTCTCGGCCGGATGCCTCGTCGTCGGGCTCCGCACCGGGGTGATGCCACGTGGCCGCCTCGAGCCGACCACGCCGGCCGGCCTCCTCGCCGCTTCCGCACCGGACGGCTCCGGCGTGGACCCGGGCGCCGAAACCACCGCAGGGCGCCCCGTGTCGACCGGGGCGGCCCGGCTCCTCACCCTGGTGTGCCTGCTGGCCGTGGTGGTGCACTCGGTCGGCTTCGACGTCAACATCGGCTACCTGGGACTCACCGCAGCGGTCGTCCAGCAGCTCGCCCTCCGGCTGGACCCGAACGAGATCATCTCCCGGATCCCCTGGAACGTCGTGCTGCTCATCGGGGGACTGCTCACCTACGTCGGCCTGATGCAGGACCTGGGCGCCTTCACCCGGATCAGCGATCTGCTGCGGGTGGCGGGATCACCGATGCTGAGCCTGCTGGTCCTCTGCTACATCGCGGGTGTCACCTCGTTCGCGGCAAGCTCCATCGCCGTCTTCGCGACCACGATGCCGTTGGTTCCCGCGGTCGTCGCCGAGGGCGCCTCGCCCGTCGGAGCCGTTCTCGCGGTCGCGTTGGCGTCGATCCTCGTCGACATCAACCCGCTGGGCATCACGGGCGGCCTGATCCTCGGCGCCGCCCAGCCCGAAGACCGTGCGCGACTCTTCCGACAGCTGCTGACCTGCGGGCTCGTCTCCGTGGTCGTCGGTCCCGGGCTGGCGTGCGGGGTCTTCGGGTGGTGGTGACGCGGGTGGCACGCGGGGCGGTGCCCATGCCGGGGGCCGACCACGGTCCCGTGCCGGCCGCGGCGTCAGAGTGAGGACTCCGAGCCCCCTCCCGATCCGACGGCGCCGCCGACCGTGGCCATGAGGGCGTTCGCCTGCTCGTCGAGCCGGCGCAGGACCCTCTCGTCCTGGACTCCGCCGGCGGTGAGCCGCGTTCTCAGTTCGCGGAAGTAGTTGGCCGCCGACGTCACATGGGCGGTCGAGTCCACGGACTTCCCGCTCGACTGGAGATCGAGCTTGTGCCGAGCGGCGTGCAGAACCCTCTCTATCTGACCGGAGAGTTCCTTACCGGCGGGTTCGGGGAGGTCGGAGCGGTCCACCATGTTCAGGATGCGGCCACAGGAGCGGGTGAGTTCGGTGAGGAGGTGGAAGTCGCGACTGATTTGCTGACCGGCCGCCGCGTCGCTGCGGGCACTCGATTTGGTGGGAGGGGAGTCGACGTCGTTGTCGGGGCTGTAGGGCGGCAGTCCCATGGCGGTGGTGCTGCCCAGGGCGGGGCGGAAGCAGGGGTGGATGTGGAATTCGTCCTCGTGGCGTTGGACCGGCACTTGCGTGTCGCCGGCGAAGACGACGTCGCTGCCCCGCTTCACCCCGAGGAAGCTGACCGCATAGAGGATGTCGATGACGCCTTGGGTCGTGAGCCTCTCCGCGTAGGCCGGGTAGCCCCGTTGGAAGCTGCCCTGCACGGCCTGGAAACGCCGGTCCAGTGCCGGCCGCATCACGATGTAGCCGTGGTTCTCGAACAGGGTGAACAGCGATTTCAGAAACGGGTGATTGACCAGGTATTCGCGGGCCAGGTCCTGGAGTTTCCAGTCGGAGAACTGCTTGGTCGCCGTGACGATGTCCTCGGGCTGCACCGTGGGATGAGCCTGGCCGTCCGCAACGTCCCTGCACGCGGTGAGGAACTGGATGGCGTCGCGCGGACGTGCCAGGACGCGATGGAACAGATAGTCCGACGTCGCCTCGCCCTCGACGGTGGCGGGAAAGACACCACCCCATAATTCCTCGTGTGTCAGCGACTGCTCGAGGGAGAGGGAGGCCCGGGTGAGTGCCATGTCCCTCAGGGCGGGCTGCGTCCAGGAGATACGAAGCTCGTCGCTGCGGAACTTGTCCCCGTCGCTGAAGTTCAACGAGTCGTAGATGTCGGAGCGCAGGAACAGACAGCACCGCACCGCCCCGCCGTAGCATCGCGTCACATGCTTGGCCGCGAGCAGCAGGCCGGTGACCATGGCGTGGCTGTCGGGATCGATGTTCCAGACCTGCTCCAGCTGGTCGACGAGGATCAGCAGCGGCTCGTGCTGCGGTGTACAGCGCAGTGCCTCGAACGCGGCGAGCACCCCGGACTCCAGGACCTCGAGTTGGCGCAGGGCCCGGGCCCCTTCGGTGCCGCCGTTGAACTCCGCCGTCGCCTCCACCACGCCGAAGGCCTTCAGCGCGAGGGATGCTGCCTGCAACCGTCGCACGCCACGTCGCAGTCGTTCGTACAGCCGGTCCTCGCCGGTCTCGTCGTTGGCCTGGAGGAAGGACTGCAACGCGCGGACCGCGCGCGGGATGCGCCAGCCGTGGGCCGGGCGGGCGTGCGCCGACAGATGCCGTGCGGCCTGGATGGCGAAGGTGTAACGCCAGATCAGGGACTTCGCCGTGTCTGCGGTGACCCCTTGCAACTCGAAGCGGCGGATCTCGTCGCCGGCCGCGTCATCCGGGGTGATGAGGAGGGCGGTTCCCTCGTACCCCGCCATCAGCCGATGGCAGATGGCGCTCTTGCCGGACCCCTTACGCCCGATGATCAGCGTCTTGCGTCCGGTGAGAGCGGCATCGTAGGCGGCGGTGGGCTGGAATCCCCACCGGAGCAGTCCATGGGTGAAATCGGTCTCGGCGTCGTCACGTCCGAAGAACAGACGGCGGACGGGGGCGGACGACTGATCCACTCGATCTCCTCTGCCGGGCGCGCCGGCTCGTCGGCAGCCGGCTGGAACTGACGTCGAAACGCGTTTCGATACGGGCCTGCGCAGCATTCCGATACTAAGCCTGCGGCAGCAGGGCATGCGTGGTGATTCGGGGGAACCATCACGGATGACCAGGTTCGAAAGTGGATCGGATGTGATGTCACCTGCCAAAGTTTGTTTGGTTTGTTGACTAATTCAAACAGGGAACGACAGACTCCCCTCGTTCGGTCGGCCCGGCCGCCGATGCCGCCGTACGGCCCGTACGGCGGCGTGCATACGGCGAACCCGGCACTGCCAGACCACGGCCTGGGAGGCGAAAGATGGCGATCTCACGAAGAGCGGCTCTCAGCGGGGCGGGCGCGGTCGCGCTCGGCGGCGCGATGGACCTGCCGCTCGCCGCAGCCGGCACCGCGGCGGCCGCGACCGGGTCGCCGGCACCCGGCACGCTCGCGGTCCACCCCGGCGCACGCACCGCGGACCTCCGCCCCGGCTGGCGCTTCGCGCTGGTCAACACCACCGGCGAGGACGCCCCCCAGCCGGGCCCGGACGACCCGGCATGGCGCTCCGTGGACCTGCCGCACGACTGGAGCATCGAGCTCGATCCCGTGGCCGACGAGAGCACCAGGGCGGGCAGCGGCTACCTCCCCGGCGGGCTCGGCTGGTACACCAAGGACTTCACCCTGCCGGCCACGCTGTCCGGCAAGCGGCTGTCCGTGGAGTTCGACGGCGTGTACATGGACGCGCTCGTCCACTTCAACGGGCAGCAGGTCGCCGCGCATCCGTACGGCTACACGGGCTTCGCCGTCAACCTCACCGACCTCGCCCACGTGGACGGCCACACGTCGAACACGCTGGCCGTGCGGGTACGCAACCAGATCCCCAGCAGCCGTTGGTACTCGGGCAGCGGCATCTACCGCGACGTACGCCTGGTGATCACCGACCCGGTGCACCTCATCCGGCACGGCGTCACCGTGACCACGCCCCGGCTCGCCGAGACCCTCGCGTCCGGCTACGCCAACGTGCACGTGGCCGCGTCCGTCGTCAGCGTGGAGCGCACGGTCTCGGCGCAGGTCACGGCGACCGTGCTGGACGCCGAGGGGGCCGCCGTGGCCACCGCGAGCACCCCGGTGACCCTGGACGGCACACCCGGCACCGCACAGCTGACCCTGCGCGTCGACGACCCCACCCTGTGGTCGGCCGCGCCGGACGCCACACAAGGCAACGGCAGGAAGGACGCCGCGGCCGGGCCGTCCTACCGCTACACGCTGCGCACCCGCATCACGGCCGACGACCGGACGCTCGACGAGACGGACACCTCGTTCGGCATCCGGCACTTCGCGTTCGACCCCGACCACGGCTTCTCGCTCAACGGTGCACACCTCAAGCTTCAGGGCGTCAACCTCCACCATGACCAGGGCGCGCTCGGCTCCGCCTGCCACCCCGACGCCGCGCGCCGCCAGCTGACGTTGATGCGGGACATGGGCGTCAACGCGCTGCGCACCTCCCACAATCCTCCCGCGCCGCAGCTGGTGGAGCTCTGCGACGAGCTGGGCATCCTGCTGATGGTCGAGGCGTTCGACTGCTGGCAGACCCCCAAGAACCCGTACGACTACGGCCGGTTCTTCGACGAGCACGGCGTCGACGACATCACCGAGATGGTGCAGGCGGCCCGCAACTCGCCCGCGGTGGTGATGTGGTCCATCGGCAACGAGGTCCCGGACAGCACCAAGGCCGCCGGGGTGCCCATGGCGGAACGGCTCATCAAGGCCGTCCGGGCCGCCGACAGCACCCGACCGGTGGTGATCGGCTCGGACAAGTACCGCAGCGTGCCCGCGGACGGCTCCCCCCAGGACCTCATCCTGCGGATGCTCGACGGCGTCGGCCTGAACTACAACACGGCCGCCTCCGTCGACGCCCTGCACGCGAAGTACCCGGACGTCTTCCTCTTCGAGTCGGAGTCCTCGTCCTGCACCTCGACCCGCGGTGTGTACGACAGCCCCGGCCAGCTCAACACCGGAGAGAACTACACGCCGGGCCGGCGCAGCGCCTCGTCGTACGACAACAACCTCGAATCGTGGACGATGAGCGGCGAGTACGTCCTGAAGAAGGACCGTGACCGTGCCTTCTTCGCCGGCCAGTTCGTCTGGACGGGCATCGACTACATCGGCGAACCCACGCCGTACGACGACGTCTTCCCGGTGAAGTCGTCCTTCTTCGGCGCCGTGGACACCACCGGCTTCCCCAAGGACCAGTTCTTCCTCTTCCGCAGCCAGTGGAACGCGGAGCCGATGGTGCACCTGCTTCCCATGGACTGGACGTCGCACCGGTCCAAGGACGAGGTGGTCGTGTGGGCGTACAGCAACGTGCCGGAGGTGGAGCTCTTCCTGAACGGCCGCTCGCTCGGGGTACGCCGCTTCGACACGAAGACGACCGCCTCCGGCACGCCGTACCTGGAGACCACCGAGGCCACCGGCGACGACAAGACCGTCACGTCGGGGCCCTACCCCGGCAGCTACACCAGCCCCAACGGCAGCGCCGGGCATCTGCACCTGACCTGGCACGTGCCGTTCGCCCCGGGCAAGCTGGAGGCCGTGGCGCGCCGGGACGGTGCCGAGGTGGCCCGCGACGTGCTGCGCACCGCCGGCGCCCCCACCGCGCTGCGGCTGACCGCCGACCGTTCCCGGGCGGACGCCGGTGAGCTGGTCTTCGTCACCGCCGAGGTGACCGACGCACGCGGCGTGGTCGTACCGGACGCCGCCCACGCGCTGACGTTCGGCGTGCGGGGCGGCCGGCTGCTGGGCGCCGACAACGGCCGGCAGGAGAGCGCCGAGAACTACACCTCACCCACCCGCAGGGCCTTCAACGGCATGGCGCTCGCCATCGTCCGGACCGGGCAGGCCGGCTCGGTCACGGTCACCGCCCAGGCGCACGGCCTCCAGACGGACTCCGTGACCGTGCCGGTCACCGGCGCCTCGCACGCCACCGCGACGGCCGCCGGCCCGGCGGCCCCGCAGGGGAGCCCCGCAGGCCATGCCGGAGGGGACCACGGCGCCGGCGCGGGCCCGGAGGCCGACGCCGGTTTCTCCGGCGCGGCCGACACGATCCCGGCGGCCATGCTCGACGGTGACCCGGCCACCGCGTGGTCGAACGCGTACACCATGGCCGCCACCGCCCTGCTGCCCGCGATCAGCAAGGCGCACCCCACCGCCTGGGTGTCGCTGACCTGGCCCGCCCGCCGGCGGCTCTCGGGCGCGGAGGCGGTCTTCACCGTGGACGGCGCCCACGACCTGCCGGATTCCATCACGGTGCGCCAGTGGGACGGCTCGCAGTACGTGCCCGTGGACCATGCCCACATCACCTGGGCGACCGAGTCCGGTGGGACCACGCGGATCACGTTCGACGCGGTCACCACCTCCTCGCTCCGGTTCGACATGACCAGCCGTCACCCGCACGAGCCGGGCGGCTTCCTCCGGGTGGTCAGCCTGACCGGACTGGCCGACGGGGAGGGATGAGCCCGAGCGGGTGACACCGCGCGGGGTGGCCGGGCCGGGGTGGCCGGGCGCGGCCATCCCGACCGGCGGGTCGCGCTGGTCGAACGCGTACGGCAGGGCGCGCCGCCGCCACCCCCGCGCGGCCGGTCCCTTCGCACCGTCCGGCGTTTCCTCGACTGCTACCGTCGGCCGCACCAGGACGGAGCCGAGAGGGGACATCAGTGGCCAGGAGCGGCAGCCGGGCGTACATCGGATCATTCACGGCGGCCGGCGGCCGCGGCGTGCTCACCGCCGCCGTGGACCCCGACAGCGGTGCGCTGACCGTGCTGAGCGCGCTCGACACCATCGCCGACCCCTCCTACCTCGCGCTCTCCCCGTCCGGGCGGACGCTGTACGCGGTGAGCGAGACGAACGAGGGGGCACTCGCCGCATTCCGCACGGACCCCGACGGCCTGCGCCCGGCCGGGCCAGCGGTGTCCGTGTCGGCGGCCGGGCCCACCCATCTGAGCCTTTACGACGGCCATGTGCTGACCGCGAACTACGGCTCGGGCAGCGTGAGCGCGGTGCGGGTGGGGCCGGACGGAAGCCTCGGATCACGGGCTTCCGTGCTGCTGCACGAGGGCTCGGGCCCGCACCCGCAGCGCCAGCAGGGCCCCCATGCCCACCAGGTGCAGTCCGACCCCAGCGGCCGGTGGGCGGTCAGCGTCGACCTCGGCACCGACTCGGTGCGGGTGTGCTCGCTGGACCCGGCGGGAGACCTCAAGATCCACCACGAGACGGCGCTGCGGCCCGGCTCCGGACCCCGCCACCTCGCCTTCCACCCGCGCGGCCACCGCGCCTACCTCCTCAACGAGCTTGCACCCACGGTCACCGTCTGCCGCTGGAACGCCGCGGACGGCGTGCTCCAGGCGGGCCCCGAGACGTCCGTGGTGCCCGGTCCGCCGGACGGCGACGCCTTCCCGTCCGGGATCGTCGTGTCCGCCGACGGCAGGTTCGTGTGGACGGCCACCCGCGGTGCCGACGTCATCTCCGTACTGGCCCTCGACGCGGACGGTGACCGGCTCACCCTCGTCGACACCGTCCCGTGCGGCGGCACCTGGCCGCGTGACCTGGCGCTCGACCCGGCGGGGCGGCACCTCTACGCGGCGAACGAGCACTCCGGGAACGTCACCTGGTTCACCCTCGACCCGGAAACGGGGGTGCCGCGCCGTGGCGGCTCCGTTCCGGCGCCCGCGGCGTCCTGCGTGGTCTTCGGCTGAGGCACCCCCCCCGGACGGCTCTCCCGACCCGGGTCCGTCTGACGGGCGGCACCCACCCGCCCTCAGCGCCACCCCGCCACCAGGCATCACCACAGAAACAACGAAGGGCCCGCTCTTGCCCGGCGGGCCCTTTCGTGACCTGGTGTGACGTGCGGATCTCGCCCCCTCGGCCGGGGCAGGCGGCTCCTCGCCGAGCAGGACGTCCCCCAGCTGCGTCCGGCCGGGGCGCGCGCCCGTCACCCGCGCGGTCGTGCCCCGGTCAGCGAACCGGTGCGCCCTGCTGGGGGAGCTTGATGCCCAGCACCGAGGCGTACTGCGAAAGCGCCAGCTTGCCGATCGCGGGGTAGGCGCCCAGGGGCTCCGCCGCCGCACAACCGGCGTCCTTCGCCGCGGACTCCAGCAGCGCCCGGTCGACCTCGGGTCCGACGAGGTAGGGAGCCAGCGCCAGTTGCGCGGAACCGGCCGCGCGCAGCTCGTCGGCGGTGGCCGCGACGGCGCCCTCCTGGTCCAGTGCGGCGGCCATCACCGGCACCGCGAGCCGCGCGGCCAGCAGCATGCCCGTGATGCCCGCGGCCTGCACGGCGTCCGCGCCGCCGACGGAGGTGAGGATGATGCCGTCCGCCGCGGTGGCCACGGTGAACAGCCGGGCCCGGTCGGCGCGTGACAGCCCGGCCTCCGACAGGCGGACGTGCAGGGCCTCGGCGAGCAACGGGTGCGGGCCGAGCACATCGGTCAGCTCGACCTGGGCCTCGCTGGCCGCCACCGCCTCGCGGATACGCTCCAGCAGCGTCGGGTGCGGGCCCGCCAGCAGCGGCACCACCACGGCCACCGGGCCCTCGGGCTCGGCCACCTCGACTCCGGCCGCCTTCGCCTGCTCGTAGCGGGCGGTGCGCTGTTCCAGGGCCTGGTTCAGCACCGTGGTGAGACCGGGAAACTCGTCGTCGTCCCCGTCGAGGTACCCGATCCTGCCGTCCAGGCCGGGCAGCTCGGAGCGCGCGATGCTGACGATTTCCTCGGCAAGGCTGCGGACGTCGGCGCCGGGGGTGCCGGGCACGGCGAGAACGAGCGCGGGTGAACCGTCGGGAGCCACGACAGGCTCCGGACGGCGGTGTCGCCCCGACCGTCGGGGCGGCGGCATTCGTACGGGCAGGCCAGAAGCGGGCCCATTGGGGGAGCTCATGGCGCCGCATGCTACTGGTTTCCCCCACGGCTTCGTTCGCTGAGGGGCGACTGAGTGATGATTGTCCCTATTTGTCGGATGGGATGCCGAGGGGGTACATCGCCGCAGAACGGTACGAACGGATCCTCCCGGCGGAACGCCCACGGCACCCCGCAGCATTGACGCAAATGCGTCGACGGCCGCACGCCCGGGCGCGCCCGCGTGGCGCCCTTCGACGGCGCCGGGAAGCGCGTTCGGGGCACGGCCGCGCGGCTCGGGTTGCCGAAGACCGGGCTCGCGGTGCCGACGGCTAACCGCTGGGCTCCGCCGCGGCGGGCGTGGACGCGGCGGGAGGCTCCGGGCGCACGTACAGCATGCGGCCGTCCACCGGCAGGCTCAGACGGTCGTCCGCCAGGTCGAGGGCGATGCGGACGGCGCCGTCGAGGGGACCGCCCGCCGCAGGGACCTGCCGTGCCTGCGGCAGTTGTGCGGCCAGCTCCCGACGGAGCGGTCCGAGCAGCGGCTCCCCGATGTGCAGCAGGCCCCCGGTCAAGGCCACCTCGTACGGCCCGCCGGCGGGGCAGACGGCCGCGGCGGCCTCCGCGATGTGGCGTGCTGCGGCCCGCAGGATTCCGGCCGCGACGGGGTCCCCGGTCGCCAGCGCGTCCACGGCCCCGGCGCGGTCTGCGGACACCGGATCGGCGGACCCGCCCGGGACTTCGGACGCGCCAGGAAGGCCGGGGACACCCCGGACCGAGGAAGCGGCGGGGGCGCCGGGGCCGTCGGGATGCGCGGCCGGCAGGGGATCGATGGCGGCCGCGGCCACTTCGGGCGCGAAGGAGGCGAGCACGCCGGCCCGGTCGGTGCGCGGGTACAGCGCGCCCGGCAGCCCGGGCGCCGGACCGAACACGGCCTCCGCACGGGCCAGCAGCGCCGCCGAACCGCCCGGCCGCCCGTCGTGGGCACGCAGCGCCGCCTCCAAGCCGGCCCGGCCGATCCAGGCGCCCGATCCGCAGTCGCCGAGCAGATGTCCCCAGCCGTCGGCTCTGCGCCAGGCGCCGAGGTCCGTGCCGAGCGCGATCAGGCCGGTGCCCGCGGCGACGACGGCGCCCGGCCGCTGGCCCAGGGCGCCCACGTACGCGGTCACGGCGTCCGCGGCGAGCGCCAGCCGGCGTACTCCCAGGTGCTTCTCGATCATGGCGGGCAGTTCGGCGCGCAGCGCGTCGCCGAGGGTTGCCATCCCGGCCGCACCGATGGCGACGGCGCGCAGCGCGTCGGCACCAGCCTGGGCGAGGAGTTGCTCCGCCATCGGCACCAGCAACTCCATGAGATGCGCGGGGTCGATGCCGCCCGGGCCGGTACGCACCGGTGTCCCGGCCGCCACCGGTGCCGTGGTGGCGCCGCCGGGCGACGCGAGCTGGACGCGCAGGCCCGAGCCGCCCGAGTCGACGCCCAGCACGCACCCGGTCGCTTCGGCACCCGAGCCGGTGGTGGCTGCCGCCGCGGTCATGGCAGGCGCCAGTCGACGGGCCCCGCGCCCTGTTGCAGCAAGAGGTCGTTGGCGCGGCTGAAGGGCTTGGAGCCGAAGAAGCCGCGGTCCGCCGACATGGGGGAGGGGTGGGCCGATTCGACCGCGGGGAGCGCGCCCAGCAGCGGCCGGGCGTTACGCGCGTCGCGGCCCCACAGGATCGACACCAGCGGCTTGCCGCGCGCGGCCAGCGCCCGGATGGCCTGTTCGGTGACCTCTTCCCAGCCCTTGCCGCGGTGCGCGCCCGGGCGGCGGGGCGCGGTCGTCAGGGATCTGTTGAGCAGCAGCACGCCTTGCCGGGTCCAGGGCGTGAGGTCGCCGCTGGTGGGCTGCGGCAGCCCGAGGTCGGTGGTCAGCTCCCGGAAGATGTTGATGAGACTGCCGGGCAGGGGTCTGACGTCCGGAGCGACCGAGAAGGACAACCCGACGGCGTGACCGGGGGTGGGGTAGGGGTCCTGACCGACGATGAGGACGCGTACGTCGTCGAAGGGCTGCTGGAAGGCGCGCAGCACATGCTGCCCGGCGGGCAGGTAGGTACGTCCTGCGCCGATCTCCGTGCGCAGGAACTCGCCCATCGCGGTGATCCGGTCCGCCACCGGTTCGAGGGCCTTCGCCCAGCCTGCTTCGACGATGTCATGCAAAGGTCGTGGTGCCACGGAGCGTCACTCTACTGCCGTGCACCGACACACGATCAACTCGGCGGCGCGCGCGAGGTTGTCCGGGACACCGCCGCACGGCCGGCGGGCTGTTGGGCGCGTGGGCGTGCGCCGGCGCGGCAGGGGGCGTCAGGCCAGTACCGCCGCACGTACGCACAGCACGTCCGGGAGGTGGGCGGTCAACTGCTGCCAGCTGTCGCCGTCGTCGGCGGACGCGAAGACCTCGCCGTTGCGATTGCCGAAGTAGATGCCGGCCGCCGGGTCGGCGTCGTCCGTGCACAGGGCGTCGCGGAGCACGGTGCCGTAGTGGTCCTCCTCCGGCAGGCCTGCGGTGAGCGCATGCCAGGTCCGGCCGGCGTCGTCGGTGCGGTGCACGCGGCAGCGGCGGCCGGCGGGCACGCGGTCCGAGTCGGCGTTGATCGGGAAGAGGTAGGCCGTGTCGCCGCGGTGCGGGTGGGCGGCCACGGCGAAGCCGAAGGTGGACGGCAGGCCCGCGCCGATGTCGGTCCAGTGCGCCCCGGCGTCGTCGCTGCGGTACACGCCCCAGTGGTTCTGCAAGTAGAGCCGGTCCGGGTCGACGGCGTCCTGCGCGATCTTGTGCACGCACTGGCCGAACTCCGGGTTCGGATCGGGCAGGAAGACGGCGGCCACTCCCTTGTTCGACGGGGCCCAGCTCGCCCCGCCGTCCCGGGTGCGGAAGACACCTGCCGTGGAGACGGCGACGGTGACCGCCTGCGGGTCGCGCGGGTCGGTGACGATGGTGTGCAGGCCCTCGCCGCCGCCGCCGGGCACCCACTGGCCACGGGTCGGGTGCTCCCACAGCGGGCGCACCAGCTCGAACGTCTCCCCGCGGTCTTCCGAGCGGTACAGCGCGGCCGGCTCGGTGCCCGCGTAGATCACGTCCTCCTCGGCGGCGGCCGGGTGCAGCTGCCAGACCCGCTCCAGCGACGCGCCGGTGTCCACCGGGAACTTGACTGCGGGCTTCGCCGGCTCGGTCCAGGTCTTGCCCAGGTCGTCCGAGTGGAAGACGGAGGGGCCCCAGTGCCCGGAGTCACCACCGGCGAGTAGGCGCGGGGTGGTGCCACGGGTGTCGATCGCGACCGAGTAGACCGCCTGCGCGTTGAAGTACGGGCTGTCGTCGAACTCCCAGCCACCGGGGCCCTTGCGCCCGATGAAGAGTCCTTTTCGGGTGCCTACGGTGAGCAGTACCTCGGCCATGCCGGCCACCTCCGGTGTGTCGCAGCCCCGGCCCGTCCGGGACCCCGCTCTTTCAGCCATCGGTCAGTCTGCACCCTGCCACTGACAACGCCCTCGGACGCGGCACGACACCAAGCGGCGCACGGCACCCCTGTGCAGGTCGAACGCCTGCCCGCCCGGCCCGCTGTGGCTCAGTGGGACTGCTCGCGGGTCGGACCGCCGGGTGTGGGGGGACGGGTTCCGGTCAGTTCTGCTGCCACCCGTGCAATGGTCTCCGGTCCCACCCGGCAGCATCCGCCGATCAGCCGGGCACCCGCGGCCCGCCAGCGGCCCACCCGGCCGGCCGCGAAGGACGCCGAGCCACGCCACGAGCGGGTCCGCGCGTCCCATCCCTCGCCGCTGTTCGGGTAGACCACGACGGGTTTCCCGGTGACCCGGGCCGCGAGGGGCACCGCCGCGTCGGCGTCGTCCGGCGTGCAGCAGTTCACCCCGACCGCGATCACCTCGTCCGCATCCGCGGCGAGCGCGAACGCCTCGTCCAACGGCTGCCCGGCCCGCGTCCGCCCGCCGCTGATGCTGTACGACAGCCACGCGGGCACGCCGAGCCCGCGGACCGCACGCAGCAGCGCACGCGCCTCGTCGACGTCCGGGACGGTCTCCAGGGCGAGCACGTCCGGTGCCGCGTTCGCCAGGACGTCGAGGCGCGGGCGGTGGAAGCGCTCCAGCTCCGCCACGCTCAGCCCGTACCGGCCGCGGTACTCGGATCCGTCCGCGAGCATCGCCCCGTACGGACCCACCGACGCGGCCACCCACAGCGGCCGCGCCGTGCCGTCGCCGGACCCGGCGAACGTGCCACCGCCCGACCCGGCGCCGACTTCCGTGGCCGGGCCCGCGTCGTCCCCGGTGGCCGCCCGGCGGGCCAGCAGCACGCTCGAGCGCAGCAACTCGGCGGCGCGCACGGTGCCGACACCCCGGCGCGCGAACCCCTCGAACGTGGCCTGGTAGCTTGCCGTGATCACCACGTCCGCGCCCGCCTCGTAGTAGGCGCGGTGGGCGTCCGTGAGGGCCGCCGGACGGTCGGCGAGCAGCCGTGCGGACCACAGCTCGTCACTCAGGTCGTGGCCCGCCGCCTCCAACTGGTTCGACAAGCCGCCGTCCAGCACGAGCGGCCCGCGGGTGAGCGCTGCAAGGAAAGTGCCTGTGCCGTCCACGCTCCCGACGCTAGTTGAGCGGCGGCCCGGCTGCGTCCCCGCCGAGGCCCGCACGCGCACCGCGGGGACCCGGTGCCCGTGCGGAACGCCGGTGGGCTCAGATCGCCCGCAGGTACTGATCCGGCACGTGAACGTCGCCGCCCAGCGCCCGCGCGGCGCGCTGCGCCCAGGTCGGGTCGCGCAGCAGCTCACGGCCGAGCAGGACGGCGTCCGCCTCACCGTTGGCGACGATCTTCTCGGCCTGGTCGGGCTCGGTGATGAGTCCGACGGCGCCGACCGGCAGCCCGGTCTCCCTTCGGACGCGGGCCGCGAAGGGCACCTGGTAGCCGGGGCCGAGAGGGATGCGGACGCCGGAGGCGTTGCCGCCGGAGGAGACGTCCAGCAGGTCCACGCCGTGTTCCCGCAGGAGCGCGGCGAGGCGCACGGTGTCGTCGGGCGTCCAGCCGTTCGTCTCCAGCCAGTCGGTGGCGGATATCCGGAAGAACAGCGGTCGATCGTCGGGCCACACCGCGCGGATCGCGTCGACGACCTCCAGCGCGAATCGGGTGCGGTTCTCGAAGGTGCCGCCGTAGCCGTCGGTGCGGTGGTTCGAGTGCGGTGAGAGGAACTCACCGATCAGGTACCCGTGCGCCCCGTGCACTTCCGCGACCTCGAACCCGGCGGCCAGCGCACGCTCGGCGGCCCTCGCGAACTCGGCCGTGACCCGTCGTATGCCGTCCGCGGTCAGCTCCGCGGGCACCTGGTGCCGGTCGTCGAAGGGCAGCGGGCTCGGCCCGGCCGGCCGCCAACCGCCCTCGTCGGTGCCGAGCGGGGTGCCGCCCCGCCACGGCGCGTCGGTGGACGCCTTGCGGCCGGCATGGGCGAGCTGGATTCCGGGCACGCTGCCCTGGCTCTTCAGGAAGGCGGTGATCCGCCGGAACGCCTCGGTCTGCGTGTCGTTCCACAACCCCAGGTCATGCGGGCTGATACGGCCTTCGGGGCTGATGGCGGTCGCCTCGGTGAGGATCAGGCCCGTACCGCCCACGGCGCGAGCGGCAAGGTGCTGGAAGTGCCAGTCCGTGGGAGCACCCTCGTCAGGCCCTTCGGCGACGGCGCTGTACTGGCACATCGGCGCCATCCAGATGCGGTTCGGCACGGTCAGCGAACGCAGCGTGAAGGGCTCGAACAGGGCGCTCACGGCGGGCTCCTCTCGTCACGGGCGGGGCGCGGCGGAACAGGGGGCGGGCCCGGAGTCGATCCGGTCCACCGGGACGCCGAGTACGGTACGCAACGTACTACGAGACTTGTCAAACTACGGTGGTTCCCGTACAAACAACCTCGTGTGAGGGAGCCCCAAGGAGCAGAAGGAGGAGCCTGCCGCCGTGACCGCCGCTGCCCCCGCCGGCCGTGCGCTGGCCCACCCGCCGCGCGAGCTGATCCGCCTGGAGGCGGTGCTGCACGCACTGTCGGACCCCGTGCGGCTGAGCGTCGTGTGCGAGCTGGCCGAAACCGGTGATGAACTGCCCTGCTCCCACTTCGACCTTCCCGTCACCAAGTCCACGACCACGCACCACTTCCGGGTGCTGCGCGAGAGCGGGATCATCCGGCAGGTCTACCGGGGCACCGCGAAGATGAACGGCCTGCGCCGCAGCGACCTGGACGCGCTCTTCCCCGGCCTGCTCGACAGCGTGCTGGCCGCCTCCCGAGGCCGGACCGCACGCCGGGGGCGGGCCTGAGCCGGACCTGAACCGGCGCCGCCGGCATGCTCTGAGCCTCGTCACCTTGCCGTAGGTGGGGCTCTCGGCCCGCTACTTCGGGTCCATGGGCCGTACGTCGAAGAACTCCGAGAAGTCCGACGGTTCCACCGCGTGCCCGTTCGCGGGTGCAGAGCCCGGCGGTGTGCCCTGCTCCCAGTCGAGCTTGTAGCGCCGGAACAGCTCGCCGCGCAGCGTCTCCATCGGCATCGGAACGCCGGGCACCAGTGTGGCGAACACGGCGCCCATGAGAAGCGCCCTGAGCATCGGGTAGTCGCGCTCGACGGCGCCCGAGCCGTAGTGCCGGACGGTGTCCTCCAGCAGTTCCGCGAGCCGTTGCTGCTCGTAGCACTGGACGAAGCCCTCGGCTTGCAGGATGCCCGCCATGTGCGTACGCATCAGCATCGGCCGGTCCTGCGCCAGGCCCAGGATCGCGTCGATGGCCCGCGCCATGCGCTCCCGACCGTCGTCGGTGTGCGGCTCGCGCTCCAGCGCCTGCTCCAGGGTGCGGTGCATCAGGCGGTGCACCGCGGACTGCACCAGCTGGCGCTTGCCGGGGAAGTAGTACGACACCAGGCCACGGGCCGAACCGGCGCGGTCGGCGATTCCCGCGAGCGTGGTGGAGTCGTACCCCCGCTCGCTCACCAACTCCAGGGCTGCCTGCAAGAGACGCTCCCGTGAGCGCCGGCGCAACTCTTCATTGACCGATGCGCTTCGAGGGGACATCCTGTAACTCCTGCGTTGACTGGCTCACAGCCAATATACTCAGTGCGTCGCGTACGGGTGCCCGCAAGGGGATCCGTACGAGACTTGCCGTCCGCATGGGCGACGCGGGGGATCGTCCATGCGGGCGGCATTATTGCGCTTCCACATATGCCGGCGACATATTTTCACGACATGGGTGAGAGGCGTATGCCTCAGGCGCGTGTGTGCGGTACTTGCCTGTGCGTACCCGCTCCCGACCTGACCAGGTCACCGGCGTGGTGCACGACCGTCCCCGGTGAGGCCGGGACCACCGGCATCGGGCCCGGCGAGGCCGTCGGGGCCGGTGAGGTCCAGGACCGGCAGCAGGCCGTCCGGCCGCTCGCCGACCGGCAGATGATCCACGAAGTGCACCCGGCAGCCGATCCGCGCCGCACCGCCGTCCGCCCTGCGCTCGTCCCCGACCATCAGCACCTCACCCGGCGCGAGCCCCAGCTTCTCGCAGGCCAGCGCGAAGATCCGGCTGTCGGGCTTCTGGATGCCGTGCTCGTAGGACAGGACGTACGTGTCGACGTACCGGTCGAGGCCGTGCGAGCGGAAGACGGGACGCAGATCCCAGCCGATGTTGCTCACCACGCCGACGGCGACACCGCGGGACCGCAACCCGGCGAGCACCGGTTCCGCGTCCGGGTAGGGATTCCAGGCCGCCGGGGTCTTGTGGCGGTCGTACAGGGTGTCGTGCAGATCCGGCTCCGGCAGGTCGACCTGCCGGGACAGGCGCGTGTACACCGCCCGGTGCAGCGAGGCGTCCCGGTCGCGGACCTCCCAGGCACGGGCCAGCTCGTCCGGCATCCGCTGCGGGGTGGAGCCACCGGGCAGCGCGCCCGCCGCCTCCAGGCCGGCCGCCGCCCGCCGGATCTCGTCCTCGGGCATGGACACATCCGAGGTGCGCAGCACCGCCCGCAGCCAGGACTCGACCGACTCGATACGGAAGAGGGTCCCGGAGAAATCGAACAGAACGCCTGTGATCATGCCAGGATCCTTCGCGCCCCCCGCCACGAGGTCAAGGGCGTCCGGGGGGACGCTCCCGGCCGTGGTCCGCCGCGCCCGGTGCGAGGGCCACCGCCACGGCCACCGTCAGCGCCCCCAACAGCCAGCCACCCAGCACGTCCGACGGCCAGTGCACCCCCAACCACACCCGGGTCAGGCCCACCCCCGCGACACTGACCACCGCCAGGCCCGAGGCCGTCCACCACAGGGGGCCGCGACCGTGACGCATGTACAGCAGCCACAACAGGGCACCGCAGACCACGGTCGCGGTCATCGCATGCCCTGACGGGAAGGCCGCGTAGTGCGCCGTGTCCACCGGGTGCCGCCACACCGGTCTGGGACGGGCCACCGCGGCCTTGACGCCCTGTTGGACGAGCGCCCCGCACACCACCGTGACCAGCAGCCACACGGCGGGCCGCCATGCGCCGCGGACCCCCCACCACAGGGCGGCCAGAACAGCCAGGGCGCGCATCGTCCACGGGTCCCACACCCTGTCGGTGAGCACCCGATTGGCATGGGTCAGACCCGGATCCGCCAAGGCCTGCCGGTGCGTGGCGCGTGCCCAGTCGGTGTCCAGGTCCATCAGCGGTGTCCAGCGCGCCGCCACGAGCGCGACGAGCAGCGCGCAGGGCAGCGCGAGGAGAAGCGCGACGCGCACGGCGGTGCGGCGGGTGGTGCGCGGGTCGGATCGGGCGCCTGACGGTGCGGCCGGGTGCATGCGGTGATCCTGGCGGACGGCCGAAGCCCATGGCCAGTTACGGCGCGCCGTCCCCTGCCACGCACGGACGGGCCCACGAACCCGGATCCCCCGTCCGCGACCACCGGCCTGGAGGCCGTGCGATCGGTACCGGGCACCAGGTCGGGGCCACGGCCCGATCCGGGCGTGAACCGTCCGGCCGGGGTCCGCAACCCCGACGCGGTCCCTCAGCCCAGCGCCCGCAACCCGGGTACGAACGTCACCAGCAGCGGTACGGCCGGGATCAGCGCCGCGGCAGCGGTGAGCCGCAGCCGGTGTACAGGACGCAGCCTGCGGGGCGCGGCGAGTAGCCGGTGCACCCGCTGTGGCACCTGCGCCTGCGGGGTGGCGGCGGGCCCGAACACGCCCCGGTCCTCGTTCAGCTCGACCAGCGCCAGCGCGATGGCGAGCCGCCCGAACCGCCGGGACGCCATGTCGTCGGCCGCCAGCTCCACCAGCCGGTGCATTTCCGTGCGGAACGCGGCGAACACCGGCACTTGAGGGAAGCCCTCCGCCAACGCCCCCGAGCAGTACAGCAGCCAGTCGTGTCGGGCCCGGGCATGGCCCTGCTCGTGGGCGAGGACGGCATCGAGGGCGCGGCCTTCCAGGCGTCGCAGAGCGGCGGTCGTGACGACCAGCTGGGGTGGGGTGCCGGGCAGCCACCAGGCGTCGGGCCGGTCGCCCTCCAGGATCACCAGCCGGTCGCCGCGCTGCTGCTCGCCCGGCAACAACGGGGCCTGCGCGAGGAGTTCGACCCTCCGACGCCGACGGCGTGCCCGGGCCCCGGCCACCTCGCGCAGCAGCATCGCCCCGGTCCACAGCCCGCCGCAGGCCAGCAGTACCGCGATCGTCGCGGCCCAGAGCCGCGGTGCCTCGAGGGCGTACGCCTCGACGACCCGGTCCGGTGCGGGAGCGAACACCTGGCCGCGCACCACCCGCCAAGCCGCCGATGCGCTCAGCGCCATCGCGAGCACGCAGCACAGCAGCACGGCCGCCACCACGCACTGCCAGGCCCACAGTGCGACGACGGGTTCCCGGTCGGTCCATCTCGCGTGGCCGAGCAGCCGGGGGCCCGCGACGGCGATCAGCGCACCCAGCAGCAACAACGCCACGGCGACCATCATGGGCCAAGAGCCTATGGCGGCAGGCAGCCCGGCGATACGGTGTGCCAACTCAAGTGACGCACGCCACGGTTCGGCGGAGCCTGGCGCGACGTACGCGGCACCTCACATCGCCAGCAGCATCGCCAGCATGCCGATGCTCATCGCCAGCTGGCACGCCCGCGCCAACTCCGGCCGGTCGGCCCATCCAAGGCCGCCCTTGCCGTCCCGCGCGCCGGGGGCGGGCGGACCCGAGGGTGCCAGCCGTGCTCCGGCCCACAGCACATGCGCCGTGAAGTACACCAGCAGAAGGCCGGTCAGCTCGGGTATGCCCATGCCACCCTGCGCCATGTGCCCCATGTGGCCGTGGCCGCCGCCTCCGGCCATCACGGCCGCCATGTACACCATGGCCGACGCGCCGACCAGATGGTGCAGATGGTGCCGGCCATGCCAGCCGTGCCGGCCGGGCCGGGCCGACCAGGCCGCATGCAGCGCCATGGCGCCGAAGACGGCCGCGCAGACCTGCCAGGACCCCGGCGGCCGGGCGGCAGCGGCCGGTACGGCCATCGCCGCCATGCCGAACCCCATGGTGGCGTCGGCTCCCGCGGAACGGCGCTGCTCCTCGAGCGCGCTCCGCGTCCGCAGCACGCAGTAGGCCCCCGCCACCGCGCAGAGCGCCACGAGCAACCAGGCGGCCGGGGCCGATGTCAGCACGGTGCATCCCTCCCTCGCCGACCGCCTCCGACCGGTCCCCTCCCGGTCGGCCCGCCCGACGGACCGGCGACATCCCTCACGACCTGCCCGTCACGCTGTGTGTCCACGCGGGCACGAATGGGCGTAAGGGGGCGATATGGGGGAGCGCGCCGTGGCGCTGTGCGACCCCCTTGGGTGCGCCAGAGGGGGTGGATGCATGGGGGCAGGGTGAGGTAGGGCGAGGAGATCCTTTCCAATTATTTTTCTGGTGAAATACTTGTTAACATTAATCGCATGCGCAGTACACCTACTCCCGTCCGGTCCGCATCCACCCGCCGTTTCCCGCTCCTGAGCGTGCTGCGCCCACACCGCCCTTCCGAGATCTGGTTCAAGCACGCGTGGAGCGTGGTCATCGCCACCGCCATCCCCGATGTCGTGCTGCTGACGCTCGGCCGCACCGACCTGATCGCGTACACGATGGCCGGCTCGTTCTGCGCCCTGTACGCCCACGACCGCCCCTATGCGACCCGCGCCCGTACCCTCGCCTGGGTCGTCGTCGGCATGGTGGCCTCTTTGGGGATCTGCCTGGTCACGGCCTCGCTGACCCGGCAGGCGATGATCCTCGTGACCGTGGGCGCGCTGCTGGCCGCCGTGCAGAAGACGCTGTGTGACGCCGCCCGCATCGGTCCGCCCGCGCATGTCATCTACGTCTTCATCAGCTCGGCCGCACTGTTCTTCCCCCAGCGGCTCGACCAGGTGCCCGGGCATCTGGCGCTCACGGCCGTCGCCGGCCTGATCGCCTGGTGCGTCGGCATGGCCCCCGCGCTGGTGCGCCCGCACGGACCGGAGCGGCGCGCCGTGGCCGCCGCACTCGACGCCGCCGGCGGCTACGCCACCACCCGCGGTACCCGGGCGGG
Organism: Streptomyces odontomachi; assembly: GCF_024435355.1. Lineage (GTDB taxonomy): Bacteria > Actinomycetota > Actinomycetes > Streptomycetales > Streptomycetaceae > Streptomyces > Streptomyces odontomachi. Next base: position 352,939 of record NZ_JAMJWG010000002.1, on the reverse strand, counting down.
CCACGAGGCCGCTCGCGGCGCCGCTGTGGCCGCCGTCCACCGGGCCTGGGAGTCGCTGGCCGCATGCGGAACGCGCAACCCGGAGCGGCGCGCCCTCGAACTGCTCGTGGTGCGCGCCGAGGTCGCCCTCGCCGCCCCCGATGCGTCCGAACCCCGCTGGCTGCGCGCCCGGGCCCGGCAACTGCGCCGGGGCGGGCCCGTGCCGCGCCCGGCGGAGATCGCCGGCATTCCCGCACCGCACATCCACGGCCTCGACGCCGGCACCGGCGCGGCCCGGCGTTCGCCCTGGCGCGCCTTCGCGCCCGGTTCGCCGGCACTGCCGCTCGCCCTGCGCACCTTCGTCGGCTGTGCCCTGGCCGGCGGGGGAGCCCTCGCGCTCGGCGTCGACCGCCCCTACTGGGCGCTGGTCACCGCCGCCGCCCTTTACCAGGCCAACACCAGCCTCACCTGGTCCCGCACCGTGCAGCGGGTGGTCGGCAACCTCGCCGGTGTGCTGATCTTCGCGGCCGTCGCCCCGCTCGCCCACCTGGGGCCGGCCGGGCTGATCGGGTGCTGCCTGGTCTTCGCCTTCGGCGCCGAGGCGTTGATCAGCCGCGCCTACTGGCTGGGGACCATCTGCGTGACACCGATGGCGCTGCTGGTCACGGAGTTCGCGCGGCCCGCGCCGGTGACGGAGCTGATGACCGGCCGGATCATGGACACGCTCATCGGTGCCGTGCTCGGTTTCGCCGCAGCGCTCGCCGTGGCCGACCGGCGTGCCGGCGTGCGTACCGCGCGCCCTGACCGGCTGCGAGGCCGCCGTCGACGACGCACGCCTCGCGCTCGACGCACCGGTGCCGGACCCCGCCGCTCTGGAGAAGGCCCGCCGCCGGCTCACCGCGGCCCTGGCGGACCTGCACGCCGTGGCCCACACCGCCGCCGGAGAATGGTGGCCGCGTACCTCGCACGAACCGGTGCGGGTGGCCGTCGCCGGCCGCGCCGGACACCGTACGCTCGCCCAGACCGTGCAACGGCAGGGACTGCACGCCTGGCAGGACGACGCACCGTACGCCTTGGAGGATGCACCGGCATGACGGCAGGGAACGGCTCGGCGGCCACCGACGACACCGTGGCCGCGGTGGTGCGCCAATGGCACGAGGTGCTTCCGGATCTCGACACCGCCCCGATGGAGATCATCGGCAGGATCAACCGCTGCGCCGCCCTGCTCCAGCAGGCCGAGGACGCCCCGCTGCGCCGGGCGGGACTCACCCGCGCCGAATTCGACCTGCTGAACGCCCTGCGCCGGACCGGCCACGAACTCACCCCCGGTGAGCTGGCCCGGGAGACGTTCGCCTCCGGGGCAGGCGTCACCAAGCGGCTGAAGCTGCTCACCGAGCGTGGGCTGGTCGGCCGGCGCGGCGACTCGCGTGACCGGCGCGTCGCGCTGGTGACCCTCACCGACGACGGCCGGGATCTGGTCGACGCGCTGCTGCCGGCGCAGCTGTCGTACGAGGAGGGCGTCCTTGCCGGTCTCGATCCCGCGGGTCGCGAGGAGCTCGGGAAACGGCTCGGGGAACTGCTGACCCGCCTGGAGGGCAGCCTCGGCGGTCCCCGGCTCTGAGCCCCGCCCTGGGGCCTTGCCCGGCCTGCACCTGCCGGGCGCCGCCCTGCTCACCCTGCCGGCCGCTGCCCTCCTCGCCCCGCCGGGCACGCCCGTCCCGGGGCCCCGGGCCCCGTTGCGTCAGATCCCCGGCCGGTACCGCAGCGGATGGTCGTCGGGCACCTGTACGACACAGATCTCGACCCCGTCCGGATCGGCGATCCACATCTCGATCAGTCCCCAGGGCTCGCGCTGCGGCGGGCGCAGCACGTGCACGCCGCGTGCCGCCAGCTCCTCGTGGGCGGCGGCCGCGTCCGCCACCTGGAGCCACAGCCGGAGGCCGGGCGCCGGCGGCTCGGTTGAGCGGCCTGACACCTCCAGGAAGCCGCCACCGAGGAAATAGACCGTGCCGCGTTCGGGGCCCGTGCCGAACTCGCGGGAGACCTCGAGGCCCAGCTGAGTGCCGTAGAAGGCGCGCGAGCGCTCGGGATCCGTCGGCCGGAGAAGCGTTCTGCTGCTGAGTACATGCACCATATGGACCGACCCTACGGGCTGCACGCCCCTCGGGTTAGGCTCATCCGGGCTGTACCGACCGTGTGGCACCACCCCGGGCCCGCCACGCTCACCCGCACCCCAGCACAGACCGGAGACCGTGCCATGGACACCGCCCCGCCCCCCGCCACCGGTGCGCTCCTCTTCCGGGACGCGCTGCACAGCGAGGCCGAGGAGCTAGTCGCGCTCATCGACTCGGCCTACCGTGGTGAGTCCGGCCGCCCCGGGGCCGGCTGGACGACCGAGGCGGAGTTCCTCAAGGGGCAGCGCACCGACCCGCAGGGCGTCCTGGAGGTCATCGACGGCACGGACGGCCGGCTGTTCGTGGTGGAACGGGACGGGCTGATCGTCGGCTGCTTCCAGCTGGAGCGCCGCGGCGACAGCGCCTACTTCGGGATGTTCGCCGTCCGCCCCGCGCTCCAGGGCGCCGGTCTGGGCAAGTCCGTGATCGCCGAGGCGGAGCGGTACGCACGCCAGGAGTGGGGCGCACGCGAGATGCAGATGACCGTCCTCTCGGTGCGTGCGGACCTGATGGCCTGGTACGAGCGGCGCGGCTACCGCCGTACGGGCAGGACCAGCCCCTTCCCGTACGGCGACGAGCGCTTCGGTATCCCGCAGCGGCCGGGCCTGGAGTTCGAACTGCTGGTCAAGCCGCTCTCCTGACGGGCCCCCGGGAGCCGGGGTTCAGGCGGTGAATCGGGCGGTCCGTTTGATCTCCGGATAGTCGGTGGTGGCGCCGTCCAGCTCCAGGGCGCGGACCAGACGCAGGTGGTCCTGGGTGTTGACGACCCAGCCGGTGATTCTCAGGTCCGCCTTCCTGGCGTGCTCGACGACCTCCAGGCTGATCTTCTGGATGTCCAGCGCCAGTCCCGTCGCCCCGATCGCGACGGCCCGCTCCACCACGCCCGTGCCGTACTCGCTCGCGACCAGCATGGTGCGCACTCCCGGCACCAGCCGGGCGACCTCGGCGAGCGCCGCGTCGTGGAAGGACAGCACGTCGACCCGGGCGACGAGATCCCGGGCGTTCATCACCTCGGCCAGCGCCTTGGCCGCGGCGACGTCCTTGATCTCGGCCTGTAGCGGCGCGGTGACGGCGTCCAGCACCTCCTCGAAGACCGGGATGCGCTCGCCGCCCCCGGCGTCCAGGGCGCGCAGCTCGTCCAGGGTCTGCTCGGCGATCGGCCCGGTGCCGTCGGTCGTGCGGTCCACGTCGGCGTCGTGCATGACGACGAGGGCGCCGTCCTTGCTCAGATGCAGATCGAGTTCGATCACGTCCAGTCCGGCGCGCTGCGCCGCAAGGAACGAACGCAGGGTGTTCTCTGGCGCGACACCCATGACGCCACGATGACCGATGGTGAGGAAGTTCAAGGTTCACTCGCTTCCGTCGACGGCGGCTCGGCTCCCGCGCGGCACGGGTATCCCGTCCCGGAAACGACGCGGGGAGGGGGCGGGCGGTCCACGCGGCCAGGGCACGCAGCCTAACGGCCCTCCTGGCTGAGGGAACCGCTCCGACGCGACTGGCCGAAGACCGGTGTGGATGCCCCGTGGGGTGTTTGGCCCGCTCGTCTCGGGTGTCCCGCCTCACCCGTGCGTGGGCGTGTCCGCGATGACGTGACCGAACGCGGCCCCGGCGCCTGAGATTCAGCCGGCGCAACCGCGGATTTTCCGTACGACGCGCCCGTGGAACCCGGGTGAGGCCGAAAAAACATCTGTCTGGGCGTCCGATCGCAGGATGATTTATCCAACGCCGACTTGTGAGAGGTGGCCATGTCCGCATACCGTGGGTCGTACGAGAAGTTATCCTGCGGAGGAGGGGTCATGACGGAAATGCTCACGCGCAAACGTACGGAGAAGGATGTTTATCCTGTCTCGCGCGTGGTACAGCATCCTGCCTGGCAGCTCCTGAAGGAGACGGTCGAAGCGATCAGGCCGTGGCAGTCGGCGGATGGCTCCATCGACTTCGACGCCGAGGGCGCCCCGTCGCACGACGCCGCAGGGGAGGCGGTCGCCCGCGTCATCTCGGCCATTGAGCGGCTCGCCCCGCTGCTGCCGCACGACGCCGCGTACCACCAGGCCCTCGTCACCGATCTGCGGCGCTGGGCCGACGAGGGATTCCAGGTCCCCGACTTCCTCGACTCGCTGCTGGCCTTCCAGCCCGCCGCGCACCGCGAGGACGGCCTGGAGCACCTCGTGGTCTTCCCGATGTACACGCAGAACGGCAACCCCGACCGCAACTTCGAAGCGCTGGTGATGCGCATGGTGTGGCCCGAGTGGCTCGCCGCACTGGAGCGCACCCGCTACGACAACCCCCTCTTCTGCGGCATCACCTTCGAGGACTTCACCGCCGGGTACGACACCAACTCCGCCGTGCTCTTCCCGGAGACCATCGCGGTGCGCGAGGCGCCGGCCCGCTTCAGCTGGGGCGCGATCTTCTGTGACCGCGAGGCCGCCCGCTTCCGCCGCGTCGTCGGCGCGGCGGTCGACGTGCTCGGGCTCGAACTGCCCGACGACATCAGCGAGATGATCGAGGACCAGGACCGCTGCCAGCAGGCGTTCGTCCTGTGGGACCTGATCCACGACCGCACCCACAGCCATGGCGACCTGCCCTTCGACCCGTTCATGATCAAGCAGCGCCAGCCGTTCTGGATGTACGGTCTGGAGGAGCTGCGCTGCGACCTGACGACCTTCCGGGAGGCCACCGAGCTGGCCGCCGAGGGCATGCCGCAGGGCCGTGACGTCCAGCACGCGGTGCTCTTCGACCGGATCTTCCGCTTCCCCGTCACCGGGCAGCGGGTGCGCAACTACGACGGGCTCGGCGGCCAGCTCCTCTTCGCCTACCTGCACCAGCACGACGTGGTCCGCTGGACCGACAACACCCTGAGCATCGACTGGGAGCGCGCCCCGCAGGTCACCAAGGACCTGTGCGCCGAGATCGAGGCGCTGTACCGCAGCGGCATCGACCGTCCGAAACTGGTGCACTGGTTCGCCGGCTACGAGCTGGTCTCCCGCTACCTCTCCCCGCACCCCGGCTCCCGCTGGGCCAAGGGCCCCGAGGCGCTCGACCTGAGCCTGCCGCCGCGCAAGCTCGTCGACGACGTGCTGGAGGACGAGTTTCCGCTCAGCATGTTCTACGAGGCGCTTGCCAAGAAGCTCCGGAAGGTGATCGCCTCGACCAAGGGAATCACGGCTCAGGCGCCGAAGGCGGCGGCATGAGCCACCCGAGGCCGGAGGTGACGAGGATGACGGGCAACAGCGCGCTGTCCGGGGCGGTGGTGGCGGTCGCGGGCGCCGGCGGCCCCGCGGGCCGGGCGGCCCTGCTGCGGCTGGCCGGGGCGGGCGCCACGGTGGTCGGCGCCGACGCGGACGAAGACCGGCTCGCGGAGGCGGTCGACGCGGCCCGCACGGCGCACCCGGGTGCCACGGTCGTCGGCGAGCGGGTCGACCTGCTCGATCGGGCGGCCACCCGGGAGTGGGCGGAGCGCACCGAGAAGGCGTACGGGCACGTCGACGGCCTGGTCCACCTGGTCGGCGGCTGGCGCGGCAGCAAGGGCTTCGCAGCCACCGACCCCGCGGACTGGGATCTGCTGGAGAAGCTGTTGATCCGCACCGTGCAGCAGACCTCCCTGGCCTTCCACGGCGCCATCGGCCGGAGCGAGCGCGGCCGGTTCGTGCTGGTCAGCGCGGCCGGCGCGAGCCGCCCCACGGCCGGCAACGCCGCCTACGCCGCGGCGAAGGCGGCAGCCGAGGCCTGGACGCTCGCCATGGCCGACGACTTCCGCAAGGCAGGGGGCGACGCAGGTCCGCAGGCCGCGGCTGCGATCCTGGTGGTCAAGGCGCTCGTGCACGACGCGATGCGGGCCGAGCGGCCGAACGCCAAGTTCGCGGGCTTCACGGACGTCGGAGAACTGGCTGACGCCATCGCCGGAATCTGGGAGAGGCCCGCCCGGGAAGTGAACGGAAACCGCCTGTGGCTGACCGAGAAGCCGTGACCCCCCTCAACCCGCCGCGGACCGACGCCCGCCGTCATCACGACCCGGGCATACGTGGCTTCGCCAGCGACAACTACGCGGGCGCCCACCCGGAGGTCCTCGCCGCGCTCGCCGTCGCCAACGGAGGCCACCAGATCGCCTACGGCGAGGACGACTACACCGCGCATCTCCAGCAGGTCATCCGCAGCCACTTCGGCGGCACCGCCGAAGCCTTCCCGGTCTTCAACGGCACCGGCGCCAACGTCGTCGCGCTCCAGGCGCTCACCGACCGCTGGGGCGCCGTCGTCTGCGCGGACACCGCGCACGTCCATGTCGACGAGTGCGGCGCGCCCGAGCGGGTCGGCGGCCTGAAGCTGCTCACCGTCCCCACGCCCGACGGCAAGCTGACCCCCGAGCTGATCGACCGGCAGGCGTTCGGCTTCGACGACGAGCACCGGGCGATGCCCCAGGTCGTCTCGATCACCCAGAACACCGAGCTGGGCACCGTCTACACGCCCGCCGAGGTGCGCGCCATCTGCGAGCACGCCCACCAACTCGGCATGACGGTGCACATGGACGGCGCGCGCATCGCCAACGCGGCGGCCTCGCTGGACGTGCCGATGCGTGCCTTCACCAACGCCGTGGGCGTCGACGTGCTGTCCTTCGGCGGCACCAAGAACGGCGCCCTCTTCGGCGAGGCCGTCGTCGTGCTCAACCCCGGCGCCGTCCGCCACATGAAGCACCTGCGCAAACTGTCCATGCAACTCGCCTCCAAGATGCGCTTCGTGTCCGTGCAACTGGAGGCGCTGCTCGCCAAGGACCTCTGGCTGCGCAACGCCCGGCACGCCAACGAGATGGCCCAGCGGCTCGCCGAGGGAGTGCGCTCGGTGCCCGGCGTGGACATCCTTTACCCCGTGCAGGCCAATGCCGTCTTCGCCCGGCTGCCGCACGACGTCAGCGAACGCCTCCAGAAGCGCTACCGCTTCTACTTCTGGGACGAGTCGGCCGGCGATGTGCGCTGGATGTGCGCCTTCGACACCACCGAGGACGACATCGACTCCTTCGTGGCCGCAGTGAAGGAGGAGATGGCGCGCTGACCCGCGCCATGCCGGCACCCGGCCCGACGCCCTGGCACGGAGCCGCTGCGCGTCGCGTCCGAAAACGTCCACCCGGGAGTCGCTCCGGGAATCTTTGCCGCCCGGCGAGCGCTACAGCCACGGGCACGCGGGTGCCGGCACGGGGCCGACCGCACGACAGCACGCCGGCCCGGACGAGGACATGAGGGACGGAGGGCGCGGGTGCGTCAGGGCGACGACGGCGAGCGCATCGGGGCCGTGCAGCTGGGCCGGCCGCTCGGGGAGCGCGCCACCCTCCTCCAGTTCTCCACCGCGTTCTGCCAGCCCTGCCGAGCCACCCGGCGGATTCTCGCCGATGTCGCGGCCATGGTGCCCGGGGTCGCCCATGTCGAGGTCGATGCCGAGCATCATCTCGACCTGGTGCGGTCCTTGGGCATCGTGAAGACGCCCACCGTGCTGGTGCTCGACGCCGGCGGGCACATCGTGCGCCGTGCGACGGGCCAGCCGCGCAAGGTGGACGTCGTTGCGGCCCTGGGGGAGGCCGTGTGACCACGACCGGCCGGCTGCCCACGGTGACGCGTGTCCCAGAATCCCGTGATCTTCTTGACCGCACCCCGCTGTGTCGTCAGCCTGATGTCATGCCCGGACAACGTCACTTCATCGCGCGAGTGCACAGGAACCTCGCTCATACCGCGAGCGCGTGTTGTCCGGAGAGCTGAGCAGCGAAGGACCCGGCCACCCTCCTCTCCCGCAGAAGGATGACTCCATGACGGCCTCGCCCGACCTTGGCTCCGCCCCGTTCCCCACCTCCGGTTCCCTTGACACCCCCGAGCTGCTGCGCGCCGTCTTCCGTCGCCACGCGGCCGGCGTAGCCGTCATCACCGCAGGTGGCGAGGTGCCGGTCGGCTTCACCGCCACCTCGCTCACCTCGGTCTCCCTCGATCCGCCGCTGCTGTCCTTCGGCATCGGCCTGACCGCGTCCAGCTGGCCGGCGGTATCCCGGGCCACGCATGTCGGGGTGCACATACTCGGCGAGCACCAGCACGAGGTCGCCGCGACCTTCGCGCGCAGCGGCGCCGACCGGTTCGGCCCACCCACCCGCTGGCGTCCCGGCACCGGCGGCGTCCCGATTCTGGGGGACGTGCCCGCGTGGCTGGTCTGCCGCGTCGTGGCCCGGGTGCCCGCCGGCGATCACCGCATCGTCCTGGCCGAGCCCGTCGACGGCGACGCCACGGGCGTGGGACGGCCGCTGCTCTACCACGAGGGCGGCTTCCGGGTCCTGCGCGACCAGTAGGACGCGCCACCGCCGATGCTTGCGCACCCCGTGGTTACAGAGCGTTGCGAACATCACAGTTCAAAGCGCTTGCTCAGCGGGCAGGCTCTTGGCTGTACTGGCGAGTAATATTGAGGGGCGGCAGGGGGACCGCCCCGACCGGATATGCCCGCTCCAGGCGCATATGCTGCCTGCGAAGGCAGCCGAAGCAATGACGAGGCAGTAGGAGAGCCGGCGTGAGCTTGAGGATCGTTGTCTGTGTGAAGTACGTGCCCGACGCCACAGGCGACCGGCACTTCGCCGAGGACCTGACCGTCGACCGGGAGGATGTCGACGGCCTGCTGTCGGAGCTGGACGAGTACGCGGTCGAGCAGGCGTTGCAGATCGCCGACGCGGCCGACGACGCGGAGATCACCGTGGTCACGGTGGGTCCGGAGGACGCCAAGGACGCGCTGCGCAAGGCGCTGTCGATGGGCGCTGACAAGGCCGTGCACGTGGAGGACGACGACCTGCACGGCACCGATGTGATGGGTACCTCGCTGGTGTTGGCGAAGGCGATCGAGAAGACCGGGTACGACCTGGTGGTCTGCGGGATGGCCTCCACCGACGGCACGATGGGCGTGCTGCCGGCCGTCCTCGCGGAGCGCTTGGGCGTGCCGCAGGTGACGCTGCTGTCGGAGGTGTCCGTGGCGGACGGTGTCGTCACGGGTCGTCGTGACGGTGACGCGGCCTCCGAGCAGCTCGAGGCGTCGCTGCCGGCGCTCGTGTCGGTGACGGACCAGTCGGGTGAGGCGCGGTACCCGTCGTTCAAGGGGATCATGGCCGCGAAGAAGAAGCCGGTGACGTCTTTGGATCTGGAGGATCTGGAGATCGACGCGGACGAGGTCGGCCTGGCGGGTGCGTGGACCGCGGTGGACGCGGCTACCGAGCGTCCGGCTCGCACGGCCGGCACGATCGTCAAGGACGAGGGCGAGGGCGGCAAGCAGCTGGCCGGCTACCTGGCGGAGCAGAAGTTCATCTAGCCACCGGCCACCGGCCCGGCTGCGCGTGCGACCTTCTCGCGCGGCCAGGCCCCAGGTCCCGTCCCCCGTTGCCCGAGCCCTTTTTCGTACGTGCAGGAGAGCAATCCCATGGCAGAAGTTCTGGTCTACGTCGACCACGTGGACGGTGCCGTCCGCAAGCCCACCCTCGAACTGCTCACGCTGGCCCGCCGGCTGGGCGAGCCCGTGGCCCTCGCGCTCGGTTCCGGCGCCGAAGCCACCGCCGGAACCCTCGGTGAACACGGTGCGGTACGCGTGCTGACCGCTGACGCACCCGAGTTCGCCGACTACCTCGTGGTGCCCAAGGTCGATGCGTTGCAGGCCGCCTACGACGCCGTCTCGCCGGCCGCCGTGCTGGTGCCGTCCTCCGCCGAGGGCAAGGAGATCGCCGCCCGGCTGGCGGTGCGCATCGGCTCGGGCATCATCACCGACGCCATCGACCTCCAGGCCGGCGACGAGGGCCCGGTGGCCACGCAGTCGGTGTTCGCCGCGTCGTTCACGACCACCTCGCGCATCACCCACGGCACGCCCGTGATCACGGTCAAGCCGAACTCGGCCGCGGTGGAGCCGGCGCCCGCCGCGGGGACGGTGGAGCCGCTCGCCGTCTCCTTCAGCGCGCAGGCCACGGGCACGAAGGTGGTCTCGCGCACGCCGCGTGAGTCGACGGGCCGTCCCGAGCTGACCGAGGCCGCGATCGTGGTCTCCGGCGGGCGCGGGGTGAACGGCGCGGAGAACTTCGCGGTCATCGAGGCGCTGGCCGATGCGCTGGGCGCGGCGGTGGGCGCTTCGCGTGCCGCGGTGGACGCGGGCTGGTACCCGCACTCGCACCAGGTGGGGCAGACCGGCAAGACGGTCTCGCCGCAGCTGTACATCGCGTCGGGCATCTCCGGTGCGATCCAGCACCGGGCCGGTATGCAGACCTCCAAGACGATCGTGGCGATCAACAAGGACGCCGAGGCCCCGATCTTCGACCTGGTCGACTACGGCATCGTCGGCGACCTCTTCAACGTCGTCCCGCAGCTGACGGACGAGGTCACCGCCCGCAAGGGCTGAGCACGACCTCCCCCCAGGGGAGTCCTCCGCACGGGCCGGGGTCGCACGGTGGCGAATATCGTGCGACCCCGGCCCGTCGTCGTGCACGGGGCCGTCGTGCACGGGGGCAACCGGCCGCTTCGCATCGGTGCCGGCGCCGTTGACGCGGGGCGGTCCGCCGCATACTTTCGTTCAACAGATTGTTGATTCCTCCGGGTCGGGGTCGTCCGGTGCCCGGCGGCATACGGAGGCAGGTGGCAGACGCGTGAATCCGCACGAGAACGTGACGACCTCTCTTCCGAGCGGCCTCTCCGAGGAGATCGGCGCGCTGCTCGCCCCCGTCGACGCCGACCTCGCCCACCGGTACCCGGGCGATCCCGGCACCCGTCGGCCCGTGCACACCGTCTACGTTCCCGCCGACGCCCTCACTCCCACGACCCCACGCACCTGGGGCGAACAGGCCCTCGACATCCTGGACGCGCACGCCCCGGACGCCGCCGCGTTCGCCGCCGTCCTGGGCCTCGCCGATGACCTCGCCAAGCCCGTCCACGAGCGGGTCCGGGCCAAGCTCGACCGGGAACCGGTGGAAGACCTTCGGGTGGACTTCGAGGACGGCTACGGCATCCGTCCCGACCCCGAGGAGGACGCGGCGGCTGCCCAGGCCGCCCGGCTGGTGGCGCAGGGCAGCGCCCAGGGCACCTGGGCGCCGTACACGGGCATCCGGATGAAGGGGATGGAGCCCGCGGTGCGCGACCGCGGGCTGCGCACCCTCGACATCTTCCTCACCGGCCTGCTGGCGGCCGGCCCGCTGCCCGAGGGGCTGGTGCTCACCCTCCCGAAGGTCAGCCACACCGAGCAGGTGCTGGCCCTGGCCCGGGTGCTGGACGTGTTCGAGGCGACGCACGGGCTGCCGCACGGACGGATCGGCTTCGAGATCCAGGTCGAGACCGCGCCGGCCATCCTGGGCGCGGACGGCACCGCCACCGTCGCCCGCATGATCCAGGCGTCCCAGGGCCGGGCCACGGGCCTGCACTACGGCACTTTCGACTACAGTGCCGCGCTCGGCGTGAGCGCCGCCCACCAGGCGAGCGACCACCCGGTGGCCGACCACGCCAAGGCCGTGATGCAGGTCGCCGCTGCCGGCACCGGCGTGCGGGTGTGCGACGGCTCGAGCAATGTGCTCCCGGTCGGCGGCACCGCACGCGTGCACGACGCCTGGCGGCTGCACCACCGCCTCGTCCGCCGCGCCCTGGCCCGTGCCTACTACCAGGGCTGGGACATGCACCCGGGTCACCTCCCCACCCGCTACGCCGCGGTGTTCGCGTTCTACCGCGAAGGGTTCGCCGAGGCCGCCGACCGGCTGGCGGCCTACGCCGAGCGACGGGGCGGCGGTGTGCTCGACGAACCCGCCACGGCCCGGTCGCTCAGCGGCCATCTGCTGCGCGGCCTGGACTGCGGCGCCCTGGACGGCGACGAGGTCACCCTGCGCACCGGGCTCACCCGGGCCGAACTGGAATCGTTCGCCGCGGGGCGGCCCACGCCGGCCTGATCCGGCCCGGGTGATGCGACCGGGATCAACGGGGCCGGGTTTCCGAGGACGACTCCGGTTTGCGGGCCATGAAGGTGGCGAACGTCCGTGTCATCCCCGCGGCGGGCGCCACCACCAGCTCCGCGCTGACGGCCAGTCCGGACCGGCCCAGCAACCCGGCGATCCGGGCCGGCGGCAGCAGATGGGACTCGTACGACACGGGATGGCCGCCGTAGGCCGTGACGGGACGCCGCCGTTCGCCGTCGCCCACATGGCCCACCACCATCAGATGGCCCCCGGGGGCCAGGGTGCGGTGGAACTCGGCGAACACGAGCGGGAGCAGCTCCGGCGGTGTGTGATGAGTGGAGTAGTAGGCCAGGATGCCGCCCAGTTCCTCGTCGTCGAACTCCAGCGCGGTCATGGAGCCGACGGTGAACCGGAGCTCCGGATAGGCCGCTCGGGCCAGTTCGACCATCTTCGGCGACAGGTCGACACCGAAGGCCGGCACCCCCAGCCGGGCCAGGTACGCGGTCACCTTGCCGGGGCCGCACCCCAGGTCGGCGACCGGTCCGCGCCCGGCCGTCTTCACCACCTCGGCGAACGCGGCGAGCATCGCGCGTGACAGGGGATCCAGCTCGGCCGGGGCCTTGACCTGGGCGGCGTAGTCCGCGGCGACGGTGTCGTACGACTCCCGGACCGCGGCGAGGTAGGCGGGTTCAGTCACGCCGTGAATCTAGAGGGGGCGGGGACGCCGGCCCTCCGAGGGGTCTCCGAGGGGTCCTGCCCCGGGTCCCCTCGGGCTCCCCGCGGTGGGCGTGAGGGCTTGAGGGCGTGAGGGCTTGAGGGGGGGCGCACCCCCGAAGCTCGGCGGTGGCCCGCTCAGCCGGCGGGGGGAACCTCCCCGGACCCCCGGGTGATCAGCCGGGTCGGGAGCTCGATGCGCTGCGGGGCGAGCGGCGCACCGTCGAGGCGGCTGAAGAGGCGCTCCGCGGCGGTGCGGCCGAGTTGGGCGGCGTCCTGGGCGACGACGGTGACGCCCGGGCGCAGCAGATCGGCGAGTTCGAAGTCGTCGAAGCCCACCAGGGCGACCCGGTGGCCGTGCTCGGCGAGCACCCGAACCACCGTGACGGTCACGCGGTTGTTGCCCGCGAAGACGGCCGTGACCGCGTCGGGGCCGGCCAGCATCTCCTCGGCGGCCCGCCGGACCCGGTGCGGATCCGTCGCACCCAGGGACATCCAGGAATCCTCGATGGTGATGCCCGCCTCCTCCATGGCGGCCCGGTAGCCGCGCAGCCGCTCCGCGGCGGTGTGGATGCGCGGTTGGTCGCCTATGAAGCCGATCCGGCGGTGACCGTGCGCGAGGAGATGCGCGACACCGTCACGTGCGCCGCCGAAGCTGTCGGAGAGGACCACGTCCGCGTTGATCCGCCCGGCGGGCCGGTCCACGAAGACGGTGGCCACGCCGGCCTTGATCTCCGGCTCCAGGTAACGGTGGTCGTCACCGGCCGGGATGACCACGAGACCGTCCACCCGGCGGGCGCACAGGGCGAGCGCCAGTTCCTGCTCACGTCCCGGGTCCTCGGCGCTCGAACCGTTGATCAGCAGCGCGCCGTGGGCCCGTGCCACCTCCTCCACGGCCCTGCTGAGCGGGCCGTAGAACGGGTCGGCGAGATCCTCCAGGACCAGACCGATGCTGGCGGTGCGGCCCTTGCGCAGGACACGTGCCGAGTCGTTGCGGCGGAAGTTCAGCGCGTCGATGGCCTCCTGGACGCGCCGTTCGGTGTCGGCGGTCACGCCCGGCTCGCCGTTGACCACTCGGGAGACCGTCTTCAGGCCCACCCCGGCCCGTGCCGCGACGTCCTTCATCGTCGGACGATTGCCGTAGCGGTTGTCGGCTTTGCGGGTGGTCTCGGCCACGGTGTCCAGTCCTGTCGTCATGAACGGATGATTCCCCGCGCGGACGGGGTCACGAGCATACGGCCTGGACAACGTTGTCAGCCCGGGGGGAGACTAGGGCGCCCGTGTTCTCTGGCCACTCTCCGGCCTGCCCTTTCACCTGGAGATCTCACACTGATGCACACCGACCTCGTCGCCGCGCTGGACATCGGCGGCACCAAGATCGCCGGAGCGCTGGTGGACGGCGGCGGCGGGATTCTACTGCGCGCCCAGCGTCCGACGCCCGCGCGGGAGGACGGTGACACCGTCATGGGTGCCGTGGCGGAGGTGCTCGGCGAGCTGACCGGCTCGCCCCTGTGGGCGCGCGCCCGGGCCGTCGGGATCGGCAGCGCGGGACCCGTGGACGCCTCCCACGGCACGGTGAGCCCGGTGAACGTGCCTGGTTGGCGTGACTATCCGCTGGTGGCGCGGGTTCGGGAGGTGACCGGTGAGCTGCCCGTCGAGCTGATCGGGGACGGTGTCGCGATCGCCGCGGCCGAACACTGGCAGGGCGCGGCCCGCGGCCATGACAACGCCCTGTGCATGGTGGTCTCCACGGGTGTCGGCGGCGGTCTGGTGCTGGGCGGCAGAGTGCATCCGGGGCCCACCGGCAACGCCGGGCACATCGGGCACATCAGCGTCGATCTGGACGGTGACCTCTGCCCGTGCGGGTCGCGGGGCTGCGTGGAGCGGATCGCGAGCGGCCCGAACATCGCGCGACGGGCGCTCGACCTCGGTTGGCGGCCCGGCCCGAGCGGCGACACCACGGCCGCCGCGGTCGCCGAGGCGGCGCGCGCGGGGGATCCGCCGGCCGTGGCGTCGTTCGAGCGTGCCGCCCAGGCGCTGGCCGCCGGCATCGCCGCCACCGCCACCCTCGTGGAGATCGACATCGTGGTGATCGGCGGTGGGGTGGCAAAGGCCGGCGATGTGCTGTTCGTTCCGCTGCGCCGCGCCCTGCGTGACTACGCCACGCTCTCCTTCGTGCAGCACCTGACGGTGACGCCTGCGCTGATGGGTACGGATGCCGGACTCGTCGGAGCAGCTGCGGCCACCGTGCACACCGTCCCGGACGTCGCGGCGGCTCGCGCCGCCGGCTGGTCAGGAGGCGTAAGGCACGGTATCGCAGCGTTTCCTGTGGACCGTGCCAAACCTCTTGACATGGGCTGATGGTGTGGCGTGTGATCCAAACCTCGTGATGGGCGAGATGAGGGGTGACCCCGAGGAGGGGACATGGCGCAGTCATCGTTCGGCAACCCTGGGACCCGCCAGACAGCTGGCGAAACCCGAATACATCCGATGTCTCGGCGTGGTCTGCTACGAACGACGGCGGCAGCTGCGGGCGCCGTCACGCTACCCGCCCTGCTGGCTGCCTGTGGCAAGGGTCCCGGTGACGGCAACACGGTGAGCATCGGGTCGAATGCATCGGATGCGGTGCCGAAGAAGGCGTACGGGAACGCCTTCCAGGCCTACGAGAAGAAGTCGGGCAAGAAGGTCAAGGTCAACACCCAGAACCACGAGGACTTCCAGGAGAACATCAACCGCTATCTCCAGGGCAGGCCGGACGACGTCTTCATGTGGTTCGCCGGATACCGCATGCAGTACTTCGCCGAGAAAGGCCTGCTGATCGAGATCAGCGATGTGTGGAAGGACCTCAAGGGCTTCAGCGCGGCCATCAAGCAGCAGTCCTCGCACGGCGGCAAGCAGTACTTCGTGCCGTTCTACTACTACCCGTGGGCGGTCTTCCACCGGAAGAGCCTCTTCTCCCAGCGCGGCTATGAGGCGCCCGAGAACTGGGACGACTTCATCGCCCTGGCCAAGCAGATGAGCAAGGACAAGACGCCGGTCGCCTTCGCCGACAAGGACGGCTGGCCCGCCATGGGCACCTTCGACTACATCAATCTGCGGGCCAACGGCTATGACTTCCACAAGTCGCTGATGGCCGGTGAGGAGGCCTGGAACGGCCCCAAGGTGAAGAAGGTCTTCGACCTCTGGCGTGAACTGCTCCAGTACTGCCAGCCGGGGGCGCTCGGCCGCACGTGGGAGGAGGCCGCGCAGGGGTTGCAGAAGCGCACCGCCGGTATGGCCGTCTTCGGTATGCCCCACCCGGGCCAGCAGTTCCCCAAGAACGAGCAGGAGGACATCGACTTCTTCGCCTTCCCCGAAATCGACCCGGCCTACGGCCAGGACGCCGTGGAAGCGCCGATCGACGGATTCCTGATCGCCAAGAAGTCCCGGAACGTGGACGCGGCCAAGGACCTGCTGCGCTTCCTCGGCACGCCCAAGGCCGAGGATCTCTATCTGGCCGGCGACCCGAACAACATCGCCGTGAACGACGGAGCCGACACCGCCAAGTACAGCGCCCTGCAGAAGAAGTCCGTGGACCTGGTCTCGAACGCCAAGCAGATCTCGCAGTTCATGGACCGTGACACCCGCCCCGACTTCGCGAGCACCGTGATGATCAAGGCGATCCAGGACTTCATCGGCAACCCGAAGGACGTGGACGGGCTCGTGAACGGCATCGAGCGGCAGAAGAAGACCATCTTCTCTCAGCCGGTCGGCTGATCGAGGCTCCATCGAGTCCTGCTCGACGGCGCTGTACGAACTCCCGAGAGCGCACCACCAACTGACTTCACAGCACGAACAGGAGGATTACACGACGTGCGGCTGACCCACGCGCGGCGTGCCACTCGCAGATCGCGGCGGTTCACCCGCCGCGATCTCGCGGTGCTCGGCGTGCTCCTCGGCATACCCGTGCTGCTGGACATCGGCATCGTCTGGGGGCCGACCGTGGCCTCCGTCGGGCTGTCGTTCACCGCCTGGGACGGTATCGGCACCATTCACGGGGTGGGCGGGCAGAACTACGACAACCTCGTCCACAACTATCCGTCGTTCTGGCCCGCCGTCCGGCACAACCTGCTGTGGCTGGCCTTTCTGGGCCTGATCGCCACACCCTTCGGCCTGTTGCTCGCCGTGCTCATCGACCGGGGTGTGCGCTTCAGCCGTTTCTACCAGTCCGTGATCTACATGCCGGTGGTGCTCTCGCTCGCCGTCGTCGGCTTCATCGCCCAGTTGATCCTCGGTACCGACCAGGGCGTGCTGAACACCATTCTCGGCAATCCCGAGCATCCGATCGACTGGCTCGGCGACGCGCACATCAACCTCTGGATGATCATGCTTGCGGCCGGCTGGCGGCATGTCGGCTATGTCATGATCCTCTATCTGGCGGGCCTGAAAGCGGTCGATCCGGCGCTCGCGGAAGCCGCCGCGATCGACGGCGCCAGCACACGGCAGACCTTCTTCCACGTCACCTTTCCGGCGCTGCGCCCGGTCAACGTCATCGTCGGCGTCATCACCGTGATCGAGGCGTTGCGGGCCTTCGACATCGTTTATGCGGTCAACAAGGGGCGCAACGGCCTCGAACTGCTCTCCGTGCTCATCACCGACAACATCATCGGCGAGGCGAGCCGTATCGGATTCGGCTCGGCCATCGCGGTCGTACTGCTCGCCGTCTCCCTCGGTTTCGTCGTGACATTCCTGGTCCAAGAGCTGAGAGGAGCCAAAGAAGGATGACGGCCGGCCTGCACACCACTCCCGCCCCCGCTCCGCTCACCACGGACAGCAGGCCAGGACGCCCGGCGCGGCGTGGCCGATTCGGCGTCCATGCCTTTCTGCTCGCGGTCTCGCTCGCCTTCCTCGCCCCGCTGCTGCTCGCCGTGTACGCGTCGCTGCGCCCCTACGAGGAGACCTCGAAATACGGTTACTTCTCGCTGCCGAGGCATCTGTCGTTCACGTATTACCGGCGGGCCTTCACCGAGTCCGGCATGGGGAAGTACTTCACCAACACGCTGATCATCGCGGTTCCGGCGGTCATCGTGACGCTTTTCCTCGCGGCGTTCGTCGCCTACGCCGTCGCCCGGTTGCGGATTCGCGGCAGCATTCCCCTGCTCATGTTCTTCACCGCGGGGAACCTGCTTCCGCAGCAGGTCCTCGTCACCCCGTTGTACGTGATCTTCAACAGGATTCCGCTGCCCTGGTGGATGTCCGACTCGATGACCCTCTACGACTCGTACTGGGCCGTGATCCTCGTCAACATCGGATTCCAGCTGGGATTCTGCGTCTTCGTGCTGGCCAGTTTCATGCGCACCCTGCCGCAGGAGATCACCGAAGCGGCCATCGTCGACGGTGCGGGCGTATGGACGCAGTTCTGGCGGATCGCGCTGCCGCTCTGCCGGCCCGCCCTGGCCGCGCTCGCCACCCTGGAATTCACCTGGGTCTACAACGACTTCCTCTGGGCCCTGATCTTCATCTCCGACCCGGACAAGCTGCCCATCACCTCTTCCCTGAACAGCCTGCGGGGCCAGTTCTTCACCGACTACAACCTGCTGGCCGCCGGATCCGTGCTGGTCGCGCTGCCGACGATCGTGGTGTTCCTGCTCCTGCAACGGCACTTCATCGCGGGACTCACGCTGGGGTCCACGAAGGGGTGACGGCTGGTCCGGCGGGCTTCATCGGCGTTCCGGCGGCAGTGGGGAGCGAAAACTGCCGGGCGGCACGGTGCGGGCGTCCGCGTGGGGAGTTCGTGGGGAGTCGGACGCGGTGAGCGAGGCGGGGCGCAGGACGTCTCGCCTGCTCAGGAACGGGTCGCCGAGGGGCGGACGCCGGTTCGGCCGGTGGTCTGGCGCGGGTGGCGGGCGGATGGGCCGTGCGGATCTGATCGGGGCTGGTTTCCGCTGCCCGGTGTTGCGGGCAAGCCACAGGGGGCGACAGAAGAGGGGGAACCGTGATCGTCTGGATCAACGGTGCGTTCGGTGCGGGGAAGACCACCGTCGCACGGGAACTGATCGACGTGATCCCGAACAGCGTCTTCTTCGACCCCGAGGTCCTCGGCGAGCAACTGAGAACCCTGCTGCCCGCCAAACGCCTCGCCGAGGTGAGCGACTTCCAGGACCTGCCCATCTGGCGGCGGCTGGTGGTGGACACCGCTGCCGCACTGCTCGCCGAGGTGGGCGGCGTCCTCGTGGTGCCCATGACCCTGCTGCGTCAGGAGTACCGCGACGAGATCTTCGGCTCGCTCGCGGCCCGCCGGATCACGGTGCGGCATCTGCTCCTCACCCCGGCCGAAACGATCCTGCGTACCCGTATCGCCAACCGGCCGGCTCCGGCCGACCTGTCCGAGGACGAGCAGCGGGCGCGGCGCGAGTGGTGCTACGACCACATCGAGCCCTACCGTCACGCGCTCGCCGGCTGGCTCGCCGGCGACGCCTACCTCGTCGACAACACCGACCTGACCCCGCGCGAGACCGCCCTGCGGATCGCGACGGCGGTACGCACCGGTGCCGCGCCCGTCTGCGACATCGTGCAGACCCCGGAGCCCACCGCGGAGACGCTCGCCTCCGGAGTGCTGCTCTTCGACGACCAGGACCGGGTGCTGCTGGTCGACCCCACCTACAAGCCGGGCTGGGAGTTCCCCGGCGGGGTCGTCGAGCCCGGCGAGGCACCCGCCCGGGCCGGGATGCGCGAGGTCGCCGAAGAGACCGGCATAAGGCTCGCCGACGTGCCCCGCCTGCTCGTCGTGGACTGGGAGTCACCCGTGCCCCCCGGCTACGGGGGACTGCGGTTGCTCTTCGACGGCGGACGGCTGAACCGCGGTACGGCCCGCAGCGTGCTGCTGCCCGGCCCGGAACTACGCGACTGGCGCTTCGTCACCGAGCAGGAGGCCGCGACCATGCTGCCGCCCATACGCTACGAGCGGCTGCGCTGGGCCCTGCGCGCCCGCGAGCGCGGCGCGGCGGTGTACCTGGAGGCGGGGGTACCGGTGTGAGGCGGGCGAGCGCGGGGGTCTGCGGGACGGGCCCGCCGGCCACGACGCCGGAAGCCCGCCGCAGACCCCGCGGGTGGTTCAGCCCTGCGCGTAGTGCTGGAGGAACAGCGCCACGGTGACCGCCATCGACTCGAGCTCCTGGGGCGACACGCTCTCGTCGACCGCGTGGATGCGGGCCTCCGGCTCGCTCAGGCCGATCAGCAGGATGTCCGTCTCCGGATACAGCTGGGCCAGGGTGTTGCAGAGCGGGATCGAGCCGCCCTGGCCCGCGTACTGCATCTCCTGACCGGGGTACGCCTCGCTCATCGCACGGGCCATCGCCGCGTAGGCCGGGCTCGTGGTGTGCGCGCCGAACGGCTGGCCCTGGCCGGTCTGCTCGAAGTGCACCCGGGCACCCCACGGGGCGTGCGCCTCGCAGTGGGCGGCCAACAGCTTGGTCGCCTCGGTCGAGTCGAGGCCCGGCGGCACCCGCAGGCTGACCAGGGCGCGCGCACTCGCCTGCACCGACGGGGTGGCCCCGACCACCGGCGGGCAGTCGATACCGATCACGGTGACCGCGGGACGCGACCAGATGCGCTCGGCGACCGTGCCGGAGCCGATCAGCGCCACGCCGTCCAGCACCTTGGCGTCCCTGCGGAAGTCCTCCTCCGGGTACTGAAGGCCCTCCCAGGCCACCCCGTCGACCAGGCCGTCGACCGTCGTGGAACCGTCGTCCGCGCGCAGCGAGTCCAGGATCCGTACCAGCGCGGCCAGCGCGTCGGGTGCGGCGCCGCCGAACTGCCCCGAGTGCAGGTTGCCCTCCAGGGTGTCGACGCGCACCCGCAGCAGCGTCATGCCGCGCAGCGAGACGGTCACCGTCGGCAGGCCGGCGCGGAAGTTGCCCGCGTCGCCGATGACCATGGTGTCGGCCCGCAGCAGCTCCGGGTGCTGCTCGGCGTACCGCTCCAGGCCGCCCGTGCCCTGCTCCTCGGAACCCTCGACGATCATCTTCACGTTCACCGGTACGCCGCCCGCCGCGCGCAGCGCGCGCAGCGCCAGCAGGTGCATGATGAAGCCGCCCTTGCAGTCCGCCGTGCCGCGCCCGTACCAGCGGCCGTCGCGCTCGGTCAGCTCGAACGGGGGCGTGGTCCAGGCCGCCTCGTCGAGCGGGGGCTGCACATCGTAGTGCGCGTAGAGCAGGACGGTCGGTGCGTCCTGCGGGCCGGGCAGGAAACCGTAGACCGACTGCGTACCGTCCGGGGTGTCCAGCACGGCGATGTCTCTGAAGCCCTCGTTGCGCAGGGTGGTGGCCACCCAGGTGGCGGCGGCCTCGCTCTCGCTGCGGGGGAACGTCGTGAACTCCGCCACCGACCGGAAGGCCACCAGCTCCGTCAGCTCCTCCTTGGCCCTCGGCATGAGGGACGCTACGGTCTCGGCGATCGAATTCGGCGGCATGAGCATGCTCCTGGTGGACGCGGTGTTCGGGTGGTGCAGCGGGTCACGCATCGGCGGAGCGTCCCGTGCTTCGCCTGCGATCGTATGCCGGATGGGCGGATCCGTTGTCCCGGCCCGGCCGGTGCCGGCCAGGCCGGCACGCAGCGCGCCGTTGCAAGCATTCCAGCCGGGTGTGCGGAGGTATCACCCGGTATGCCCGTGGCTCGTGCTGCCACTCGTCCGCTCCGGGGGCATCTTTCATGATCCTCCCGAGGTCGGGGGCGGCGAGGGCCGCCGTAGGATGCCCCCCTAAGGTGTCCCAGACGGCGGATCGGGAGCGGTAGACCATCGTGAGCAGCGACAACTCTTCGGATGACGCTCGGCAGGCGTGGGACGTCGTCGTGGTGGGGGCGGGACCCGCGGGAGCCAGTGCCGCGTATGCGGCCGCCGTCGCCGGGCGTCGTGTGCTGCTTCTGGAAAAGGCCGAACTGCCCCGTTACAAGACCTGCGGCGGCGGCATCATCGGCCCGTCACGCGACTCGCTGCCGCCCGGTTTCGAACTGCCGCTCCGTGACCGGGTGCAGGCGGTCACCTTCTCGTTGGACGGCAAGTACAGCCGCACCCGGCGCTCCTCGCACATGCTGTTCGGCCTCATCAACCGCCCCGAGTTCGACCAGCAACTCGTCGAGCACGCCCAGAAGGCGGGCGCCGAACTGCGCACCGGCGTCACCGTCTCCCGCGTGGAGCAGCACGGGCCCGCCGTGCCGGACCGGCGCACCGTCGCGATCGTGCTCCAGGGCGGCGAGACCCTGCTGGCCCGCGCCGTCGTCGGGGCGGACGGCAGTGCGAGCCGCATAGGAGCCCATGTGGGCGTGAAGGTCGACCAGGTCGACCTCGGCCTGGAGGCGGAGATCCCGGTACCGGACTCGGTCGCCGAGGACTGGGCGGGCCGGGTGCTGATCGACTGGGGGCCGATGCCGGGCAGCTACGGCTGGGTCTTCCCGAAGGGGGACACGTTGACCGTCGGCGTGATCTCGGCGCGCGGCGAAGGCGCCGCCACCAAGCGGTACTTGGAGGACTTCATCGCCCGGCTCGGCCTCGCCGGCTTCGAGCCGAGCATCTCCTCGGGCCATCTGACCCGGTGCCGCAGCGAGGACTCGCCGCTGTCCCGCGGGCGGGTGCTGGTCTGTGGGGACGCCGCGGGACTGCTGGAGCCCTGGACGCGCGAGGGCATCTCCTTCGCGCTCAGGTCCGGGCGGCTCGCGGGGGAGTGGGCGGTGCGTATCGCCGAGGCCCAGGACGCCGTGGACGCCCGCCGTCAGGCGCTCAACTACGCCTTCGCCGTGAAGGCCGGGCTCGGCGTGGAGATGAGCGTCGGCAAGCGCATGCTCACCGTCTTCGAGCGCCGCCCCGGCATGTTCCACGCCGCGCTCACCGGATTCCGTCCCGCGTGGAAGGCGTTCACCCGCATCACCCGTGGCTCGACCACACTGGCCGAGATCGTCCGCACCCATCCGGTCGCGGGACGCGTGCTGAACGCGATGGACCGCTGACGGGGTCGGTTCGTCGGTGGGTCGGGCGGTGTGCGGGAGCCCGGCTCACCGCGTGACACGGGATGCCCGCTCACTGCGTGACGGTGAGCCGGAAGACCGGGTGACGGTGGGCGGCGGCCAGTAGCTCGGGGTCGGTGGAGCCGGCGGTGACCGGGCCGAAGAAGCGGCTCACCTGCCAACCCCACTTGTCCAGGTACGCCCGCAGGACCGCGGGCTTCTCCGCGTCGGGCAGCTCGACCGCGGTGAACTGTTGGGTCCGGCGCCCGACCTGGAGCTGCCCGCCGCCCGCCGCCCGCATGTTGCGCACCCACTGGGAATCGCCGCGTGCCGAGACGAGGTACCAACCGTCCTCGTGTGACAGCGGGTTGACGGGCACGCGACGCCACTCGCCGCTGGAGCGGCCGCGCACCGAGAGTTCCGCCGAGCCGGCCAGGCTGAGGCCGTGCCGGGCCAGCCAGCCGACGGTCGCGCTCAGTTTCCGGTCGAGCCGCTGGGGCTGCTCGTAGTGCGTCGCTGTCATGGCTTCCTCC
This sequence comes from Streptomyces odontomachi, assembly GCF_024435355.1. Lineage (GTDB taxonomy): Bacteria > Actinomycetota > Actinomycetes > Streptomycetales > Streptomycetaceae > Streptomyces > Streptomyces odontomachi. The sequence continues at coordinate 329,639 of NZ_JAMJWG010000002.1, read as the reverse complement.
TGGGTGGAGCGCATAGCTGGGTGCGCTACTGGGTGCGCTGCTCTATTTCGAGAGCGGTGCTCTCGACTTCGTGTGCTGAGAAGTCTGCCTCGCTTGGGCGCATCTTGCAAGAGCACTGCTCTCGAAATAGTGCGCCGCTCTTGATCGCGGCGCCACGCTGCCGTGTAAGCAGTGCTCACGTTTGTGTGCGGTGCTCACGCACCTGTGTCAGACTCCTGCCATGAGTGCCACGCGAGGAGCCCGGGCCCGGGCCCGTATCGAGGTGACGGCGGCGATCAAGGACGAGGCCCGCAGACAACTCGCCGACGAGGGCGCCGCCCGGCTGTCGCTGCGGGCTGTGGCGCGCGAGCTCGGCATGGTCTCCTCCGCGCTGTACCGCTACTTCCCCAGCCGCGACGACCTGCTGACCGCCCTGATCATCGACGCCTACGACAGCCTCGGCGCCGCGGCGGAGGGCGCCCACGCCACGGCCGCCGAGCGGGGCGCCGACCCGCACGGACGCTGGATCGCGGTCTGCACGGCGGCGCGCGGCTGGGCGCTTGCGCACCCGCACGAGTACGCGTTGATCTACGGCTCTCCGGTGCCCGGCTACCAGGCTCCCGAGACGACCGTGCCGCCGGCCGCGAGGGTGGGGCGGTTGCTCATCGACGTCGTCCGGGACGCCGTACGCGACCGTGGGGTCGAGGTGCCGCCGCTCACCGCGCAGGTCAAGGGCGAGGCGGCACGGATGGCGGCGGACCTGGCGTCCGATCTGCCGCCCGGGGTGGTGGCGGCGCTGGTGGCGGCCTGGGCGCAGCTGTTCGGCCTGATCGGGTTCGAGGTGTTCGGACAGTTCCACCGGGTCGTCGAGGACCGCGAGGCGTTCTTCGTGCACGCCGTGGGCCGGCTGGCCCGGGACGTGGGCCTCCCGGGCCCGTCGGCCAAGGGCAGCGGCGGTACCGTCCCGGCGCCCTGAGGGAGAGCCCGCCGCCCGTCCGCCCGGCCTTCACGGCTACTCCCGGCGGAGTACGCCTGATCACCACGGCGGGCGGACGCCACGAGCCGTGTGCGCCGTCTAGCGTGGCGGCATGGCAGAAGAGCGCACCCGCCCGCCCGGCGGCCGGGACCCGGGCCGGTCCGAGCCACCGTGGCGCCGGTGGCGGTACGGCCCGCCCTGGGCCGGCCGGCTGGAGGAGGACGGGGCCGACCGGCCCGGCCGGCCGCAGTGGCCATGGCGCTCCACGCTGGTGGTGACCGTCTTCGTCGTCGTCGGAACCCGCTTCGCCGGACGCGGCCAACCCGGACGCGAGCAGTTGGACGGGCTCGGCGTGGCGCTGCTGGTGGCGAGCGCGTTGCTGCTGCTGTGGCGGTGGCGCAACCCGGTGCCGGTGGCGTTCGGAACGGCGGCCGCGACACTGTGCTACCTGACGGCCGGATACCCGTACGGGCCGGTCCTGCTCACCGTCGCCCTCGGCTGCTTCAGCGCCGTGGTGGCCGGACATCGCAGAGTCGCCTGGATGGCGATCGGGCTGCTGTGGGTCGGGCACCTGCTGGTGTCCCACTGGTTGTACGCCTATCTGCCGCCGCCCGGGGACGGTGCCACGCCCTGGCCGAGCGAAATCGGCATCGCGGCCTGGGCGTTGGCCGTGGTCGCGGTCTCCGAACTCGTCCGCGTTAGGCGTGAGCAGCGGGCGAAGGAGCGCGCCGAGCGGGCGCAGGCGGCCCGGCGCCGGGCCGACGAGGAGCGGTTGCGGATCGCGCGCGAACTGCACGACGTGCTCGCCCACAGCATTTCGGTGATCAACGTCCAGGCGGGTGTGGGCCTTGCGCTCCTGGACTCCGACCCGGAACAGGCACGCACGGCGCTGACCACCATCAAGACCGCGAGCAAGGAGGCGCTGGGGGAGGTGCGCCACGTGCTCGACACCCTGCGCGCACCGGGCGCCGCACCGCGTGCCCCGGCCCCGGGCCTCGCCCGGCTGCCCGAACTCGTCGACCAGGCCGCGAGCGCCGGCCTGACGGTCACCGTCGACACCGTGCACGCGCCGGGCGCCGAGCCCTCCGCCGCCACCACGAAGGGAGCCGCCGAGCGCACCGGGACCGGCCGGAAGGCGACGGGCGCACGGTGCGGCGGCACTGGTGGCACCGGCGGCCCCGGTGGCACCGGGCGCACCGGCGGTGCGCGTGATGCCAGCAGGACACAGGGCACCGCCGGCACACCCGCCACACCGGACAGCAGCGCACCCACCGGCCGCGGGGACACCGCCACACCTCCCGCCCTGCCACCGGGACTCGACCTGGCCTGCTTCCGCATCATTCAGGAGGCGCTCACCAACGTGGTGCGGCACTCGGGATCGCGCGAGGCACGCGTGCAGGTGCGGTACGACGAGCGGGCGGTGCGGCTGCGCATCGACGACGACGGCCCGGCGACCGGCACCGACGCGGGCGGCAGCGGCAAGGGTCTTGCGGGGATGCGGGAGAGGGCCGCCGCTCTTGGTGGCACGATCGAGGCGGGCCCGCGCCCCGACGGTGGTTTCCGGGTGTCCGCCGTACTGCCACGCGACAAGCACGGGGAGGACCGTTGATCCGGGTACTGCTCGCCGACGACCAGCTCCTGGTCAGAGCCGGTTTCAAGGCGCTGCTGGACGCCCAGCCCGACATCGAGGTGGCGGGTGAGGCGGCCGATGGCGAAGAGGCGCTGCGCACGGTGCGTGAGCTGCGGCCGGACGTGGTCCTGATGGACATCCGCATGCCGGTGAGCGACGGGCTGGCCGCGACCCGACGGATCACCGCCGATCCCGAACTGCGGGACGTCAAGGTCGTCATGCTGACCACCTTCGAACTCGACGAGTACGTCTTCGAGGCGATCAGGTCAGGGGCGTCCGGCTTCCTCGTCAAGGACACCGAGCCCGATGAACTGGTGCGTGCGGTCCGGGCGGTGGTCGACGGGGCCGCGCTGCTCTCACCGGGCGTGACCCGGCGTCTCATCGCGGAGTTCGCCGCGCGCTCCAAGGAGCCCGCGGCGGCGGAGTCGCTCGCCGGACTCACCGAGCGGGAACGCGAGGTGATGGCCCTGGTGGGGATCGGCCTGTCGAACGAGGAGATCGCCCGCCGTCTGGTCGTCAGCCCGCTCACCGCGAAGACGCACGTCAGCCGCACGATGGTGAAACTGGGCGCACGCGACCGCGCCCAGCTGGTGGTCCTCGCCTACGAATCCGGCCTGGTGCGGCCCGGCTGGCTGGGCTGACGGCGGGCGGGCCGAGCGGGCAACGCGAAGACCGGCGACCGGTGGCCGGCGGCCGACGACCGCCGTGTGGCCGTCAGGTCTGCCCGGCGTTTCGGGTCGCGTACCCGACGACCGCGGCGAGTGCGGCCAGCACGGCCACGCTCGTCAGGGCGGACGGCAGCGAGAACCAGTCGGTCATGAACCCGATCGCGGGCGGCCCGATCAGCATCCCGGCGTATCCGAGCGTGGAGGCGATCGCGACACCGCTCGGCCCGGCGAGCGCACCCGCGCGGTCCATCGCGACGGGGAAGATGTTGGCGAGGCCGAGGCCCGTGACGGCGAAGCCGAGCAGCGCCGCCCACCACGTCGGCGCCAGCGACCCGAGCAGCATCCCGAGGGCGGCCGTCCCGCCGCCCGCCACCAGGGTGCGGGTCCGTCCGAGCCGCTCCAGCAGCGCCGTGCCGGTGATCCGCCCGACCGTCATGGCCAGGGCGAACGCGCCGTATCCGGTGGCCGCGATGCCGGGGTCGGCGGCCAGGTCCTGGTGCAGGTGCAGGGCGCCCCAGTCGGCGAGGGCACCCTCTCCGTAGGCCGTGCACAGGGCGATCAGACCGAACACGATCACCAGGCCGCGGGTGCCGGCGTCGAGCCGTGGGGGGTGCGGCGCGCCGGAACCCGCGGGACCGGCCGGGTCCTCGGCGTGGTCGGGGCGCGGGCCCGGTCCGTGACCGGGCACGTGGCCGCCGGCCGTCGGCGCGCCGGCACCGGACGGTCGGGTGGTCGTGGCGGGCGCGAGTGCACCACCCGGCTCGGCGGCACCGTCGGCCGTCGCCGGCACGTCCGGCCCGGCGTCCAGCCCGGCACCCTTCCCCACGACGGGCTTCGCTTCGGAGCGCGACGGGGCGGCAGCCGCCCGGGCTTCGGATGCGGGCGCCGCCCGGCGGACCGACTCCCGTGGCACGCCGGGAACCGGTACGGGCTCGCGCAGCACGACGCGCCCGGACAGCACGGCGATCAGCAGTCCGGCGGCGGCGAGTGCGCACAGGTGGCGGGTCGGGCTGAGATGCCCGGCGACCAGGCTGCCGGCGCCTGATCCGATCATGCCGCCGAGGCTGTACGCGGCGTGGAAACTCGGCATGACGGGCCGCTGGAGCGCGGCGACGACGTTCACCGCGGCGCTGTTCATGGCGACGTTGAGACCGCCGTAGGCCGCGCCGAACACGAGCAGGACGCCGCCCAGCGCCGCCGCCGAGTGGGTGAGCGGCGGCAGGGCCACGCTCAGGGGCACCAGAACGCCGCAGACCGCCGTCATCGCATGGGTGCCGAAGCGCCGGCAGAGCCGCCCGGTGACCATCATGGTGATCACCGCGCCCGCCGAGACGCCCAGCAGGGCCAGCCCCAGCGCGCTCGCCGAGGCATGCGTCTGGTCCTTGACGGCGGGAATGCGCACGACCCAGCCGGCGAAGACGAATCCGTCGAGCGCGAAGAACACCGTCACGGCAGCGCGCAACCGCACGAGGGAACGGGTCTCCGGATCGTGCGCCGTCGAGGCCGGCGCGAATTTGTTCACAATCGGCACAAAGTCAGATTAGGTATCCGGCCCCCTTGGGACAAGGGAATTGCAGGAACGATCGGGCCGCGGGAGGCGGAATGCGGCGACAGGGGGCGGGAGGCGGAGACCGGGGACAGGCGGACCCGAGGGGGCATGGGCCACGGAGTCGCAGCCACCGGGGAAGTGACACGTGACACGTGACGGGGGGCGGGTGACACGTGGCGGGTGGCTGTGAACGGGTGGCTGTGAAGATGCAGATGCCGGGGGCAGGGGCTGCCTCACCCGGCCACGATGGTGCGGACGCCGGCGTCCTCGAACCGTGCCAGCTCCTCCGGGGCCGCCGCGCGGTCCGTGATGAGGGTGTGCACCTGGCCCGTGCCGCAGATCCGGGCGAAGGCGCGGCGGCCGAGCTTGCTGGAGTCCGCGGCCACCACCACCCGCCGGGCGTGCTCGCACAGCTGCCGGTTGATCGCCGCCTCCGCCTCGTCGTGTGCCGTGGCCCCGTGCTCCGGATCGAAGCCGACCACGCCCAGCACCGCCACGTCGAGCGTGATCTGTCCGAGCACCCCGTCCGCCAGGGGACCGATCAGTTCGTAGGACTGGGCGCGCGCCACCCCGCCGGTCACCACGATCTTGAACTGGGGGCGCACGGCGAGTTCCGTGGCGATGTTGAGGGCGTTGGTCACGATGGTCAGGGCGGGGGTGCCGGAGGCGAGGCCGGGGCGGACGGCGAGGGCGCGCGCCACTTCGGTGGTGGTGGTGCCGCCGGTCAGCCCGACCGCCTCGCCCGGTGCGATCCGGTCGGCGACGGCGGCGGCGATGCGCTGCTTCTCCGGGGCGCGCCGGGCGGTCTTGTAGCGCAGCGGCAGCTCGTACGAGACGCCGTGCGCCACGGCGCCACCCCGGGTGCGCACCAGCATCTGCTGCTCGGCGAGCTGGTCGAAGTCGCGCCGGATGGTCGCCTCGGACACCTCCAGTTCGGCCGCCGCCTCCGCCACGTCGAGCCGGCCGCGCGCCGCCAGCAGTTCCAGCAGCGTGGTCCAGCGGGTGTCCCGCGACATCCGCGTCTCCTTCCGTACGGCCCACGGGCGGCGGGTGCGGTGACTTTAGCGCAGATCACCTGCTCCCTATGTTTGATGATGCTCGCAACTGCGGGATATCTTGCAGAAACAATCAACCAGGGGAGGCGCGGCATGACCCATGTCGAGAACGAGCTGACGAGCCAGCCGGAGTGCTGGTCCCGCGCCGCCGAGCTCGCGGGCGAGAACGCCTCGGCGTTGCCCGCCGCGGGTGAGCGGGTCGCGATCGTCGGCTGCGGCACCTCGTACTTCATGGCCCAGGCGGTCGCGTCGCTGCGCGAGACGGCGGGTCAGGGCGAGACGGACGCGTTCGCGGCCTCGCAGTTCCCGCTCGGGCGGTCCTACGACCGGGTGGTGGCGCTCACCCGTTCCGGCACCACGTCCGAGGTGCTCCACCTGCTGGCCACGCTACGGGGCCACATCCGCACCACAGCGGTCACCGCCGACCCGGACACGCCCGTGATGAACGTGGCCGACCGCCTGGTCGTGCTCGACTTCGCCGATGAGCGCTCGGTCGTGCAGACCAGGTTCGCCACCACCGCGCTGACCCTGCTCCGCGCCCATCTGGGCCTGCACACCGAGGCCGTGGTCGCCGACGCCCGCAGCGCGCTCGACGAGCCGCTGCCCGAAGGGCTGGCGGACTGCACGCAGTTCACCTTCCTGGGACACGGCTGGACGGTGGGCCTGGCCCACGAGGCGGCGCTGAAGATGCGGGAGGCGGCCCAGGCGTGGACGGAGGCCTACCCGGCTATGGAGTACCGCCACGGACCCATCAGCATCACCACGGACGGCACCGCCACCTGGATGTTCGGCGAGGCTCCCGAGGGCCTGGCTGACCAGGTGCGCGGCACGGGCGGCCGGTGGGTCGAGAGCGGTCGCCGCGATCCGCTGGCCGACCTGGTGCGGGCCCAGCGGCTCGCGGTCGCCGTCGCCACCGCGCGCGGCCTGGATCCCGACAGCCCCCGCCACCTCACCCGCTCGGTGATCCTCACACCGTCCGGCTCCTGACACCCCCTGCTGGATCGCCGGTGAGCCGTGCGGCCGGTGAGCCAGCCGGACCGCCCGGACATTCGATGGGAAGGGAAGGAGAACCGTGCCCCTCGCCGCATCCGGTGCGCTGGTCGCCGAAGCCGCCGCCGCCCGCACCGCCGTCGCCGCGTTCAACGTCATCACGCTGGAGCACGTCGAAGCCGTCGTCAGGGGCGCCGAGGCCGCGCGGGCCCCGGTGATCCTCCAGATCAGCGAGAACGCGGTCGCGTTCCGTGGCGGGCGGCTGCTGCCGCTGGCCCGGGCGGCGGCAGCAGCCGCCGAGCAGGCGGCGGTCCCCGTCGGACTCCACCTCGACCATGTGCAGAGCGACGCGTTGCTGCGGCAGGCCGCCGACGCCGGCTTCAGCTCGGTCATGTACGACGCGGCACGGCTGCCGTACGAGGAGAACCTCGCCGCGACCCGGGCGGCGGCCGACTGGGCCCACGCCAGGGGACTGTGGATCGAGGCGGAACTGGGTGAGGTGGGCGGGAAGAAACCGGCCGGGACGGATGGGCGGACGGCGACCGGGGACGGTGCCGGCCGGGCCGCGGACGTCCCGCCGCCGCGTGGCGCCCATGAGCCGGGCGCCCGTACCGACCCCGCAGAGGCGCGGGCGTTCGTGGCCGTCTCCGGCGTCGACGCGCTCGCCGTCGCGATCGGCAGCAGCCATGCGATGACGAGCCGCACCGCGGTCCTCGACCATGACCTCCTGCGGCGGCTGGGCCCCGCGGCCGGTGTCCCGCTGGTGCTGCACGGCTCGTCGGGCGTGCCGGACGGCGAGCTCACCGCCGCCGTCACGGGCGGCATCGCCAAGGTCAACATCGGCACGGCGCTGAATCTGGCGATGACGGGGGCGCTGCGGGAGTTCCTGCCCGCCCACCCGGACGTCGTGGACTGCCGCCGCTACCTGGCCGTCGCCCGTACGTCGATGGCCGAGACGGTGACGCAGCTGATCGGGGTGCTCCGCAGCGCCACCGCTTGACGTGCACGGGGTGCGGTTTCCGACTCTCCGCCACGGCTTCGGCGGGTCGGATGGCGGCGCTGGAGCCGTGCTGGTGGAGTGGGAGGGACCGAGCACGTGCGCCGGCCGGTGAGCGTGTCCCGCACGGTGGCCGGTGTCGGAGGAGGGAGTCCGGTGGAGCCTCGTTGCAGCCCGGCGTTGATCACGGCAGCGGCCGCCACGCCGGTCCGCGAAGCCCCGGGCGCAAAAAGCGTTGGCCGTCCTGCGCGCGGTCCCCGCATCCTGTCCGCATGCTGATCAGGGAAGCCACCACCGCGGACTGGTCCGCCATCTGGCCCTTCTTCCAGGAGATCGTCGCCGCGGGCGAGACGTTCACCTATCCGGTCGATCTCAGCGAGGAGCAGGGCCGCGACTGGTGGCTCCTGCCGGCACCGGACCGTACGGTCGTCGCCGTCACCGAAGCCGGCACGGTGCTCGGCACGGCGAAGATGAACAGGAACCACATGGGGAACGGCTCGCACATCGCGAGCGCCAGCTACATGGTCGACCCGGCGCACTCCGGACGGGGCGTGGGCCGGGCGCTGTGCGCGTACACCGTGGACTGGGCGCGTGCAGCCGGTTACCGGGCGATGCAGTTCAACGCCGTCGTGGAGACGAACGCAGCCGCCGTGCACCTCTACCGATCCATCGGGTTCGAGGTGCTGGGGACGCTCCCGGAAGGGTTTCGGCATCCGACGCACGGCTACGTCGGGCTGCACATCATGCACCGCTCCCTCTGACGTGCGGTACGACGTGCGGCACCCCCGCAAGACGTGACGTGCGCTCAGCCCGTCGGCGCCGGCAGCTGCTGGCCGGTCTCCAGGAGCGACTTCAGGCTCGACAGCAGCGCGGGCCAGCCGTCCTTGATCAGCTCCCGTACCGTGCCGCCCGGCTCCAGGTCGTCGTGCACGACCGTCAGCTTGACCATCTCGCCGGCGGGTTCGATCTCGAACGTCACCTTCGAGCGGCGCTCCGTGCGGATCCGGTCGATCACGTCCTGCGGCAGGCCTGACGCGGTGGCCCATTCGGGCGTGAAGGTGTGCCACGTGTACGACAGGCGGCGACCCGGCTCGGCGTCGAGCACGACCTGCTCGGGGTCGGCGATCCTGCTCCCGGCGTCGTTCCAGACCATGGGGGCGCCCGTCTCCCAGGTCGTCTCGAAGGCCGGTCCCCAGTAGCGCCGGGTGAACGCCGGGTCGGTGAGCGCCTGCCAGAGCCGCTCGGGTGTGGTGCGGATGTAGGTGACGTAGCGGAAGGCGTGGTCGTCGGCCATCGGGGTCTGCTCCAATGCGGTCTTGAGGTCGGCGAGCGCGCGTACGCGCTCGCGGTCGTACTGGCTGATCCAGCGGTCCGCCACGGCGTTGATCGGTGCGGCGTTGAGGTAGTGCAGCTTCTGCCGGCCGCTCCGGGCCGTGGCCACCAGGCCCGCGGCCTCCAGCACCGCCAGGTGCTTGCTCACGGACTGGCGGGCCATGTCGAGCCCTGCGCACAGCTCACTCAGGCTCTGGCCGTTGCGGGCCTTGAGGTTGTCCAGCAGCCGGCGCCGGCTGGCATCGGCCAACGCCTTGAACACCTCGTCCATCGCCCACCCCGTTCGCCACCTCGGACATGCAGCCTGTTGGCTGCATGTCCAGTAAAGGCAGCCAACAGGCTGCCTGTCAAATGAGGGTCCTGACCCGACCCCCCCGCGGCCCGGGTGGCCGGAGCGCGGCTACCCCCGGCGGGCCCTCGCCCGGCGGATGCCGTACGCGGCCGCGCCGACCACGAGTACCGCGGCACCCCTGAGCACGGAAGGCAGCGGGAGGGCGAAGGCCAGAACGAGGCAGCCGGCCAGGCCGACCGCAGGGATGACCCGGGCCGGGCGGCCTTCGGCGGGGCGCAGGGTCCACGCGGAGGCGTTGGCGACGGCGTAGTAGGCCAGGACGCCGAACGAGGAGAAGCCGATCGCTCCGCGCACGTCCACGGTCGCGGCCACCGCGGCGACGACGGCGCCGACGAGCAGTTCCGCCCGGTGCGGGACCTTGAACCTCGGGTGCACGGCGGCCAGCGCGTGGGGCAGGTGATGGTCGCGTGCCATGGCCAGGGTGGTGCGCGAGACGCCGAGGATGAGGGCGAGCAGGGAGCCGAGGGCCGCCACGGTGGCGCCGATGCGGGCGACGGGGACGAGCCCGCTGACGCCGGCCACCCGCACGGCCTCCGTCAGCGGCGCCCCGGCTGCGGCGAGGCCACCCGCGCCGAGGACCAGCAGGACGGCGACGGCGACGGCGGCGTAGACGACGAGGGTGATGCCGAGCGCGAGCGGGATGGCGCGCGGAATGGTGCGTGCCGGGTCGCGGACCTCTTCGCCGAGGGTGGCGATGCGGGCGTACCCGGCGAACGCGAAGAACAGCAGGCCCGCCGCCTGGAGGACACCCCCGGCAGTCGCATCGGAGCCGATGTCCAGGCGGCTCGCGTGCACGGCGCTGGAGGTGACGGCGGCGACCACGACGGCGGCGAGCACCGCGAGGACGATCGCCACGATGATGCGGGTGAGCAGCGCGGACTTCTGGACGCCTGCGTAGTTCACCGCGGTCAGGGCCACCACTGCCGCGACGGCGATCGCATGAGCCTGGTCGGGCCGAACGTAGGAGCCGACGGTCAGGGCCATGGCCGCGCAGGAGGCGGTCTTGCCCACGACGAACGCCCAGCCGGCCAGGTAGCCCCAGAACTCGCCCAGCCGCTCCCGCCCGTAGACGTAAGAGCCGCCGGAGGCCGGATAGCGGGCGGCGAGCCGGGCGGAGGACGTGGCGTTGCAGTAGGCGACGACGGCGGAGAGCGCGAGACCGAGCAGGAGGCCGGAGCCGGCCGCGCGGGCGGCCGGGGCGAGGGAGGCGAAGATCCCGGCGCCGATCATCGATCCCAGCCCGATCAGCACGGCGTCGGGCACCCCCAGCCGCCGCTGGAGTTCGTCCGGCAGCCCGGATGCGGGTGAGGGCGTGCTGCTCAACGTGGTCTCTCCTTCGGCCCCGGTGCGGTCCGTGCGACCCGCCCCACGGCCCGTGCTCGAAGATGGTCGTCCCGGAGGAATACCAGGACATCGGAGAGGAACCAAACCATGAACGGTCAGCGGGAGCCCCGCCCCACCGGACCGGCCGGCACCCGAGGCAACGGCACCTGGGGGAGGAAGATCGTCGGCATCAGCTGGGCGGTCACCGCCGCCGTGGTCGTGTCAGGCCTGGCCTTAGGACTGTGGCAGAACCTCTTCAGCGGCGGCGGAGACGACTCCGCCAGACCCCCGTCGGGTGCCTCCGGTGCGCCGCGGTCGAGCACTTCCGGGCACACCGGAGCCCTGCCGCGGTGCGCCCCGGGGAACCACGACGTCACGCTGCGCCTGAGGGGCAAGCCGACCCGTGCCGCGGCACACGCGACCGCGACGCTGTCGTGCGAAGTCGGGCCGGGCGACCACCTGTACTGGCTGGTGCGCAAGGAGACGGGTGATCCGGCCCACCCTCGCGTCCACTACACCCTGCGCTACGACCTCGGCCAACCGGCCTCCGGGCAGCGCGACTACGACTCCGTCCTCAGCACGACGCCACCCGGGTCCGAGCGGACGCTGTCCGTCGTCCTGCTGGACGACGCCACCTACCGCACGGTGAAGAAGAGCACCGACCCCGCAACCGACTACGTCCGGATGCCGTCGCCGGTCCCGTACGTGTCGAACTCGTTGCTGATCACCACACCGGAATGACGGGGACGTTCGCCGCCACGTGCGCAGCCGGGCGTGGGACCGGTTCGTGTCATGCTGGCCCGGAGTCGAGGAAGTCGGGTGGGCATGAGCCAGTTGTTTTCCCGTGAACGGTCGGCCGTCGCGCCGGGTGCCGTGCACGTGCCGGACTGGCTCGACCTCGAAGAGCAGCGGGCCCTGGTCGCATCCTGCCGTGCCTGGGCGAAGCCGCCCGCGGGGCTCCGGGTGGTGCGCACTCCCGGTGGTGGGCGGATGACGGCCCGGCAGTGCGGACTGGGCTGGCACTGGTTCCCCTACGGCTACGCCCGCACGGCCGTCGACGGTGACGGCGCCCCGGTGAAGCCGATGCCGACCCGGTTGGCACAGCTGGGGCGCAGGGCGGTCGCCGCCGCCGGGGGAAGCCTCCCCGCGGAGATCGAGTACGACATCGCGCTGATCAACTTCTATGAGGCCGACGCCCGTATGGGGATGCACCAGGACCGCGACGAGAAGTCCGACGCCCCCGTGGTCTCGCTCAGCCTCGGCGACGCGTGCGTCTTCCGGTTCGGCAACACGGAAACCCGCGCGAGGCCGTACGTCGACGTCACCCTGCACAGCGGCGACCTGTTCGTCTTCGGCGGCCCGGCACGGCTGGCGTACCACGGCGTGCCACGCGTCATGCCGGGCACCGCGCCGCCTGAGTTGGGGCTGCGCGGCCGGCTCAACATCACCCTGCGGGTCAGCGGACTGTCCTGAACTCCTACGGTGTCTCGAGCACCGCCGGCAGCCCGCGGAGCACCACGGGTGGCCGGTGAGCACCGTGCGGCAGCGCTGCGCACCGGTGACGCGGCAGCGGCGGTGATGGGCCGGCTGGATCATGGGAGACTCGCCGACATGAACGGCAATGCGGCGCCAGGGGTGACGGGGGACGGGACCGCGCGCACCCGGCTGGAGCGGGGGCGCGGCGCGCTCGGTCCCGCCCTGCAACTGGTGCACACCGGCCGTGCCCCGACCCGCGCCGTGCTCACCGCCCAACTGGGCGTCACGCGCGCCACGGCGGGCGCGGTGGCGGCCGAGCTGGCGGCGCTGGGCCTGATCCGGGTCGACGTCCGGCCGACCGCCGAGGCCGGAGCGCACGGCCGGCCCTCGCACCGGCTCGCCATCGCCGAACACGGTCCCGTGGCACTCGCCGCCCAGGTGCACGCCGACGGGTTCCGGGCTGCGCTGGTCGGCCTCGGCGGCCGTATCGTGGCCACCGCGCCGGCCTGCGAGACCGTGGACGCCGATCCGGCGCGGGTGCTGGGCTCCGTCGTGCAGTCCGGTGCCGAACTGCTGCGGGAGACCGGTCGCCGGTGCATCGGCGCGGGCCTCGCCGTACCGTCCGCGGTCGCCGAGCCCGAAGGCACCGCGCTCAACCCGCTGCACCTGGCCTGGCCCGCCGGCGCCCCGGTGCGGGAGATCTTCGCCGCGCAGGTGCGTGAGGCGGGCCTGACCGGACCGGCCTTCGCGGGCAACGACGTCAACCTGGCCGCGCTCGCCGAGCATCGGCACGGCGCCGGACGCGGGGCCCGGGACCTGCTCTGCGTCGCCACCGGGCACCGCGGCGTCGGCGGGGCCCTGGTCCTCGACGGGCGGTTGCACATCGGCAGCTCCGGGCTGGCCCTGGAGGTCGGCCATCTCACCGTGCACCCCGAGGGCAGGCCCTGCCACTGCGGCGGTCGCGGCTGCCTGGACGTGGAGACCGACCCGCTGGCCTTCCTGACGGCCGCGGGCCGCACCCCGGGCCCCGAGGTGTCGCTCCTCGACCAGGCCCGGCGGCTGATCGTCGAGGAGCCGGACGAGTCCCGTGTGCGCGCCGCCATCGAGGCCCTGATCGACCGGCTCGGCCTCGGTCTCGCCGGCCTGGTCAACATCCTCAATCCCGACCGCATCATCCTCGGCGGGCTCCACGGCCATCTGTTGCAGGCCGCCCCGGACCGGCTGGGCGCGGTGGTCGCCGAGCGCAGCCTGTGGGGTCGCAGCACCGGCGGCGTGCCGATCCGGCCGTGCACGCTGGCCCACAACAGCCTGGTGGGCGCGGCCGAACTGGCCTGGCAGCCGGTCCTGGACGATCCGCTGGCGGCACTGGCGTAGCGGACCGGGGGCTGTGCCGCCGGTCCTCCACGGGCCCGCCCGCGGGGTGCGTTCAGCTCAGGACGATCGGGTTGCTCAGGGCTGCCATGGGCCCGTCGGGATGGCGTACTTCGGTGCGCACGAAGGCCGACTCCTCCTGGCTGGTACGCCATTGCACCGTGCCCGAGCCCGTGTCGGGCAACTCCGCACGGTGCACCGTTCCCCGCTCGGTGTGGAAGGTGACCACGCCCGACGGCACACCGGTGACGTCCGCGCGTACCACGACGGGCGTACCACCGCTCTCCAACCGCTCACCCGTCCCGGCGGTGCGCTCACCGGCGCAGGCCGTGAACGTCAGGTCCACGGCGGCCGACTCGGCCAGCCAGCTCCGGCCGGCCCGGACACCGGCCAGGATCGCCTCCGTGCTCAGCTCGTCGGCCAGCACGACGGTGTGCGGGATGCCGAGCTGGCCCGCCAGATGGGTGTCGCTGTTGCCCATCGCGGGCCGCCAGCGCCCCCGGTGGACCGCTGCGGCCAGGCCGCGACCCCACTCGGCCAGGGCGGACTCGTTGTCGGCGTGCCACGGCGCGTCCGACGCCCACGGTCCGTTCCACACCTCGACCACGTCGAAGCCCTGATACGGGTACATGAACGTGCCCGAGAGGTACGGCGCGTAGGGGTGGGCGGCGACGCACAGCCCACCCACCTCCTTGACCAGGTCCAGATGCCGGTCGATCACGTCGTCCCGTACGCCGTACCGCCAGTCGATCAGCTGCCCCGGACGGATGCCCAGCGCGAGCCAGTGCCCCGTGCGGGTGGTGACCTCTTCGCCGAGTATCACCAGCAGATCGTCACCGACGTGCCGGCCCCAGGCGCCATGCGTGTCGGCCGGCGCATGCTCGGTGGTCGCGAGGAAGTCCAGCCCTGCCGCACGGGCGGCGGCCGCCAACTGCTCCGGGGTCAGCTCGCCTCCGTGCGAGTGCACCGAGTGCACATGGCAGTCGCCCCGGTACCAGCCACGCCCGCGTCCCGCCACCCGCGTGGGCGGATAATCCACCGTCACCCCTGGTCCCCTCGCCTGCGACGTCCCCGTGCCGGCGCCCCTGCCGGCCACCGGCGGGTGGCGCCGTCCCGCACGACCCACCCGTGCAGCAGCCGCGCGCCGCCCGCGTACTCCCCCGGTGGTACCCGCACAGCCGCTGGCCGTACGACGACGCAGGCCCCCTCGCGGCGCGAGTCTCGAACCATCGAGCAGCACCACGACGAGCACCACCACGAGGAGATGGTCCGAGATGAACATTCTGGCCTACGCACACGACGGGCCCGGCCCGTGGATCCTGTTCTTCCCGCTGATCTGGGCGGCCGTACTCGTCGCGATCTTCTTCGTGCTGCGCCGCACGGTCTGGCGTGGTCGTCGCGGACCGTGCCACCCGGGGCACGAGAACGCCCCGATGGCCGTGCTCGGCCGCCGCTACGCCACCGGCGAGATCGACGAGGACGAGTACCGGCGGCGGCGTGCGGTCCTGGACGAGCGGTACGGGCCGGGGCAGCAGGGTCGTGACACCGGCACGAAGGGCGGCGCGGCATGACGACCCAGGCCATGCCCACGGTGGCCGCCCGCGTCGCCGGTGCCGTGAAGGTGTACGGCACCGGCGACACCGCCGTGCGGGCCCTGGACGGGGTGGACGTCTCGTTCGCCGCCGGTCGGTTCACCGCGATCATGGGGCCCTCCGGCTCCGGCAAGTCGACCTTGATGCACTGTGCCGCCGGACTCGACACGCTCACGTCCGGCGCCGCCTACATCGGCGACACCGAACTCGGCGGGCTCGACGACCGCCGGCTGACCCGGCTGCGGCGTGACCGCATCGGCTTCGTCTTCCAGGCGTTCAACCTGGTGCCGACGCTCACCGTCGCGGAGAACATCACGCTGCCCCTCGACCTGGCGGGCGCACGCGGCGAGCCGGCGTGGATCGAGACGCTCATCGACGTGGTCGGCCTGCGCGACCGGCTCGCGCACCGCCCGTCGGAACTCTCCGGCGGGCAGCAGCAGAGGGTGGCCGTGGCCCGCGCGCTGGCCGGCCAGCCCGACGTCGTCTTCGCCGACGAGCCCACCGGCAACCTCGACTCGCGCTCCGGCCAGGAGGTACTGGGGCTGCTCGGGCACGCCGTGCACACCCTGGGCCGCACCGTCGTCATGGTCACCCACGATCCGGTCGCCGCCGCCCACGCCGACGAGGTGGTCTTCCTCGCCGACGGGCGGCTGGTCGACCGGATGCCCGCGCCGAGTGCGGAACGGGTGCTGGACCGCATGAAGCACCTCGACGCCCCGGGAACCGGCGCCGTGCAGGCGGCCGGCGGGACGCTGGAGGCACGGTCATGAGCGGCGGGCCCGCGACGGTACGCATCAGCCTCGCCTCGCTGGGCGCCCATCGGCGCCGCTTCGCCGGCACGTTCCTCGCGGTGCTGCTCGGGGTGGCCTTCCTGGCCGGCACCCTCATCATGGGCGACACCCTGCGCGCCAGCTTCGACTCCCTCTTCGGCCGGGCCACCGGCGGCACCGACGCCGTGGTCCGCAGCGCCGACGCCATCACCACGCCCGGCGAGGCCCAGGGCGTGCGGCAACCCGTCGACACCGCGCTCGTCACTGCCCTGGACGCGGTGCCGGAAGTGGCCGCGGCCGAACCCGACATCCAGGGCGCCGGCCAGCTCGTCGGCGCCGACGGCACCCCGATCGGCGGCCAGGGCCCGCCCACCCTCGCCGGCAACTGGATCACCGACCCCCGGCTCAACCCGTACCGGCTCGCCGCCGGCCATCCGCCCGCCCACCACGGCGAGGTCGTCATCAACCGCGGTGCGGCCGACACCGGCCACCTGACCATCGGTGACACCACGACGCTGCGCACCCCCGACCCGGTCCACGTGAAGATCGTCGGGCTGGCCACCTTCGGCGGCACCGGAGGCATGGCGAAGACCACCTTCACCGGTATGACCAGGGCCGACGCGGAGCGTTACCTGACTGCCGAACCGGGCAAGGCAGCCAGCATCCAGGTGCGGGCGGAGCCCGGCACCAGCCAGCAGCAGCTCGTCGACGCCCTGGCACCCGTCCTGCCCCGGGGCGTCGAGGCGATCACGGGACAGCAGTCGGCGCAGGAGAACACCGACATGATCTCCGGTCAGTTCCTGACGCTGTTCACCACCTTCCTGCTCGTCTTCTCGGGCATCGCCCTGCTGGTGGCGACCTTCTCGATCCACAACACCTTCGCGATCGTGCTCGCCCAGCGCACCCGCGACAACGCCCTGCTGCGTGCCCTGGGCGCCGCCCGCCGCCAGGTCACCGTCATCACCCTCGTCGAGGCGGGCATCGTGGCCCTCACGGCATCGGTGGCCGGTCTCGCCGGCGGCATCGGCATCGCCGCCGGGCTCCAGGCGCTCTTCCCGGCCATCGGCTTCCCCTTCCCGGACGGCGACCTGGCCATCGGCGCGACCTCGCTGCTGCTGCCGCTCGCGGTCGGCATCGTGGTCTGCCTCGGCTCGGCGCTGGTGCCGGCCGTGCGCGCCGGGCGCACCGCGCCGCTGGCGGCGCTACGGGAGACGGCCGTCGACCATGCGGGCGCCTCCAGGGCGCGCGCCGGCACGGGGGCCGTGCTGCTCGCGGCCGCGGTTGCCGCGGCCCTCACCGGGGTGCTGGCCACCGAGTCGGTCTGGCTCGCGGGCACGGCCGGCGTGCTGGCGCTGGCCGGCTTCGTGGTGCTCGGCCCGGTCGCCGCCGGCACGTCGGTACGCGTGCTGGGGCGCCCGCTCGGCCGGCTGCGCGGGGTCACCGGCCGGCTGGCCCGGCGCAACGCGCTGCGCAACCCCAAGCGGACCGCCGCCACCGCGAGCGCCCTGATGATCGGCGTCGCCGTCGTCTGCCTCTTCACCGTCTTCGGCGCCTCGCTGAAGGCCACCAGGGACCAGACCGTCGACCGGTCCTTCGCCGGCGACGTCGCGGTGAGCAGCCCCTCGTTCGGCGCGGGCGGCAGCGGTCTCAGCCCACGGCTCGCGCCGGCGCTCGCGAGGCGGCCCGAGGTGGCCACCGCGGTCGGGCTCGGCAAGGGCGTGGCCCGGGTCGACGGGCAGGGCCGGGCCCTGACGGTCACCGACCCGGCCGCCCTGGCCGGCGCCTTCGACCTCGGTCCCGTGCACGGCTCGCTCGCCCGGCTGGGCGCCGACGGCATCGCGCTGAGCGCGCAGGAGGCCGGAGCGCGGCATCTGACGACCGGTGACACGGTGCGGCTCACCTTCACCGACGGCAGCCGGCAGCCGTTCACGGTGCGTGCCGTCTACGACCGCCCGGACCTCGCGGGCGACTACGTGATCACCCGCCAGGCGTGGGCGCCGCACCGCACCCAGGACGCCGACCGGCTGATCGCCGTCTCCTTCAAGGACGGTGTAGACCCGGCCGCGGGCAAGGCCGCGGTGCGCTCGGTGGCCGCCGCGTACGGCCACCCCCAGGTGCAGACCCGTGACGAGTACGCCGCGGCGTCCGCGAGCGGCATCGACATGATGCTCACCCTCGTCTACGCGCTGCTCGCCCTCGCCGTGTTGATCGCCCTGCTCGGCATCGCCAACACCCTCACCCTCGCCGTCCACGAACGCACCCGCGAACTCGGGCTGCTGCGGGCCGTCGGGCAGACCAGGGCCCAGGTGCGCGCCATGGTCCGCTGGGAGTCGGTGCTGGTCGCGGCCTTCGGCACGGTGGGCGGACTGGTGCTGGGCGGATTCCTGGGCTGGGTGCTGGTCCGGGCTTCCGGTGGGGTGTCCGGCAGCGGGTTCGTCTTCGCCGTGCCTCCGTTGCGGCTGCTGGTGGTGGCGCTCGTGGGGGTGGCCGCGGGAGTCCTCGCGGGGCTGCGCCCGGCGGGCCGTGCGGCCCGGCTGAACGTGCTGGGCGCCATCTCCGCCCCGTGACCGGCCCGTCTGCCGGATGACCGGCACTCGGGCCCACCACGGCAACGACGGGCCCACCACGGCAACGAGGCGCGGGCCGCCGCTCGCTCAACCGATCAGGGCGGAGCGCGTGGCGGCCGGCCCGTAGAGCGGCCCCGGCCGGCCGGACAGCGGATCCAGCGGGCCGACCAGCTCACCCGGCCCCGCCCACCCCACCGGATCCGCGAACGGGCCCGTGGTGGCCGCCCCGTAGACCGACAGGCAGGGTGGCAGCGTGGTGGTGGCCGGCGCCGGCAGGGTGAACCAGACGACCTTGCCCACCTCGCCCTCGGCACGCGCACCCCAGCTGTCGCACATCGCCGCGATCATGGCGAGACCGCGGCCGCAGGTCGCGAACGACTCCGCGGTGCCCATCCGCGGCAGTCTGGGATCATGGTCGTGCACCGAAACGGTGAGCCGGTGGAGCAGCAACTCGATGTCGACGGTGCAGGTCTTGTCCGGGAGCGCATGCCGGTGCACGTTCGTCAACAACTCGGTGACACCGAGCGCTGCCTGGTCGGTGAGGGCGTCAAGGCGCCAGTGGCGCAGCTGCGCCAGGACGATTCTGCGGACTTGCCCGATCCGCGACGGCAGGGCCTGGAGCTCCACCGTGCACTGCCTGTGTGGCTGGCTGATCACGGCTGCGACTCCCCGAAAGCTGGGTCCGGAGGACGACGGAGAACTGGATCAGCAGCGCGGCCATGCCGAGCGGCCGCCTGCTGGAGGACCGGCGGGCTGGTCACAAGCGTGACCGCCGGTACACCGTGAGTGATCTACTTCCAAGGTGGCCCAGCAGGCGGGGGAGTGCAACTTGTCCGCATCCGTTCGGTGCGGTGGCGGCGTCCGTCAGGAGCGGCGCCCGCTGGCTCTGCGCACGGCTTCGATGAACCGGCTGGCGGTGGGTGCCGGCTTGTCGGAGTCGTCGTCGTTCATGGTGAGCCGGTAGCGCGTGCCGTTGACCTCGGCGGAGGCGCTGTCGTCGCCGGAGAACCAGGATCTGCCGGCGCGCACCGCCTGGACGGGGGCGCTGTCGATCTCGCTGCCGTAACTGGTCAGCAGCTCCACCCTGCCGTCATTGATGCGGACCTGACCCGCCCGGGTGACCGATTGCAGCCACTTGTCGATCCGAACCCGGCTGGCGGTGAATTCCGACTCTGCCATGATGCCCCCTCACGTACGGGACGGCGTCCCCACTCCCGTTGAAGCGCTGTTGGTGCCGGGAATGTTCCCGCCCTTTTGCAGTGTGCCCGTGCTTGACCGGGGGCGCCAGTGCGCCCTCGGCTGCCGGTTTCGCAGCGGGAAGGCGCCGTTGCGACGGGCACGGCCCGGAGTGACGGCTGCGACGCGGACGCGCCCGTGGTGCGACCCGGTCGCCGGGAAGTTCACGCAGGTGGGAAGCGTTCGAGGGGACCTATCATCGGGGCTGCCGGGCCACCGCCGGGACGGCAGGGGCCGTACCGGCGCCGGCGGTGAGACGAAGGAGCAGCCGTGGTGATGGCCACACCCCCGTCGGCCCGGGAGCCCGCAGGCACACTGGACGTGGACCGCAGCGACCCCGAGTACCGCGCCTGGCTGGCGGAGGCCGTGCGCCAGGTCCAGGCCGATGCGAACCGCTCCGCCGACACCCACCTGCTGCGCTTTCCGCTCCCCGCGGCCTGGGGCGTCGACCTCTACCTCAAGGACGAGTCCACCCATCCCACCGGAAGCCTCAAGCACCGTCTGGCCCGCTCGCTGTTCCTGTACGGGCTGTGCAACGGCTGGATCCGCCCGGGTCGGCCCGTCATCGAGGCATCCAGCGGCTCGACCGCCGTCTCCGAGGCGTACTTCGCGCAGCTCATCGGGGTGCCCTTCATCGCGGTGATGCCGCGCACCACCAGTGCCGAGAAGATCCGCCTCATCGAGTTCCAGGGCGGCCGGTGCCATTTCGTCGACGACCCGCGCACCGTCTACGAGGAGTCAGCGGCCCTGGCCGCCCGGTCCGGCGGCCACTACATGGACCAGTTCACCTACGCCGAACGCGCCACCGACTGGCGGGGCAACAACAACATCGCCGAGTCGACCTACCGTCAGCTGGCGCTGGAGCGACACCCGCTGCCCGCCTGGATCGTCGCCACCGCGGGCACCGGCGGCACCTCGGCGACGCTCGCCCGCTACGTCCACTACATGCAGTACGCCACCCGCATCTGCGTCGCCGACCCGGAGAACTCCTGCTTCTTCGAGGGCTGGACGGCCGGCGACACCGGCGTGACCTGCGCGAGCGGCTCGCGGATCGAGGGCATCGGCCGGCCGAGGATGGAACCGAGCTTCGTGCCGGGCGCGGTGGACCGCATGATGAAGGTGCCGGACGCGGCCAGCATCGCCGCGGTGCGCGCCCTGGAGCGGGTCATCGGCCGCAAGGCGGGCGGGTCGACCGGCACCGGGCTGTGGAGCGCGCTGAAGATCGTCGCCGAAATGCTGGCCGCCGGCCAGCCCGGCAGCGTCGTCACCCTGCTGTGCGACCCGGGCGACCGCTATCTCGACAAGTACTACTCCGACGCCTGGCTGGCCGAGCAGGGCCTGGACATCGCCCCGTACACCGCCACCATCGAGTCCCTGCTGACCACGGGGAAGTGGCCGGGGGCAGCGGGCGGGTGAGGCGCCGGAGGCCCACGGGCGCACCGATGGTACGGGTGCGCACGGAAGGGACCGCTATCCGGCCGTTCCGTCGAGGTCCGGGATGGCTCCGGCGCCCGCCGGCTCGCCCGGCAGCTGGCCCTCGGCCGCGGGGCGCGGCTCGCCCGCCACGACCAGGTTCGGCAGGTGCTCGGAGACCTCCGCCCGGGCCTCGGGGGACAGGCCGTGGTCGGTGACCAGGGTGTCGACCTCGGACAGGGCGGCGAACGAACTCAGGCCGATGGTGCCCCACTTGGTGTGGTCGGCGACGACGACCACCCGGCGTGCGGAGTGCACCAGGCGCCTGTTGGTCTCCGCCTCCGCGAGATTGGGCGTCGACAGGCCCGCCTCCGCCGCTATGCCGTGCACGCCGAGGAAGAGCATGTCGAAGTGGAGCGCGGCGATGGCGCGGTCGGCGACCGGGCCGACCAGGGAGTCGGACGGGGTGCGCACGCCGCCGGTGAGCACCACCGTCGCCGCGCCCGGACGCTGGCCGGCGGTGCGCTGGGCGGTGTGGAAGACATCGGCCACCCGCACCGAGTTGGTCACCACCGTCAGGTCCGGCACGTCCAGCAGGTGCTGGGCGAGCGAGTAGGTGGTGGTACCTCCGGAGAGGGCGATGGCGGTGCCGGGGGTGACCAGGGCGGCCGCGGCCCGGGCGATGTCCTCCTTGGCGGTCAGCTCCAGGCCGGACTTGGCCTCGAAGCCCGGCTCGTGGGTGCTCGCCTCCAGGACCGGGACCGCTCCGCCGTGCACCTTCTCCAGGACGCCCTGGCGGGCCAGCGCGTCGAGGTCGCGGCGGACCGTCATGTCGGAGACGCCGAGCCGGCGGGTGAGCTCGTTGACGCGGACGCCGCCGCGGCGGCGCACCTCGTCGAGGATCAGGGTGCGGCGCTGCTCCGCGAGGAGGTTCTGGTTCTCAGTCACGCCGCCTGGATCCTCTCACCGGTGTGGGCCGTGTGCGGGTACGTCCACCCTCTGGCCGACCGTCCTCGGCCATGGTCGATCACCGTACGCCCGCCGTGGTCGGCGGCGTTCGACGATTCGACCATCCTCGCACGCGGCACCGACAGCCGTGATACCCAGCCCTGCGCGGCCCACCGCGGCCCACCGCGGCCCATCGTGGCCGCACCGCAGCCTCGGCGCGCGCCGTCCACCGACCCGCACCACGCACCCCGCCCGCACCCCACCCCACCGCGTGCCCGCCGCACGGCCGGGTACCGTCCTCCAGCCGGAGGAGATTCCGTGAGGACACGTGTGCCCGCGCACCGCCGTCCGCGATGCTGGTGATCCCACATCACGCACACGCGGCACACGGGGGGAACGCACACTGTGGAACCTGCCACCGAGCGGCCCGCGGCCGAGCCGTCCGTGCGCGCGGCCGAACCCGCCCTCGAACTGCTGGTGCACGGCGTCGGCGGAACCACGCCGGAGGAGATGCTGGGCGATCCGCGCACCGTCCGCGTCACCGGCGACGAGACCGCCGCGGTCTTCCGCCGCGAGGACGACGTCGACGCCGAGCGGCGCCCCGGCGACTCCGGCGGCGACCGCGACACGCCGATCCCGGAAGCGTACGTCTGGTCCAACCTCACCTCGGGCAACGGTTCCCGGGCGCTGTGGCTGCTTTTACTGCCGTTCATGGTGATCAACCTGGCCCACTGGATGCGCCCCAGCGTCCGCCGCCGCGGCCGGACGGTGCAGGCCTATGGACTGCTGGTGCGGTTCACCGGGCTCACCCTCACCGTGGTGCTGGTCGCCGCCGCCTGCGAGGTCGCCCTGGACCTCGCGGCCTGGCAGTGCGCCGGCACCCGCGCCTGCGCACAGGACCACACCTGGCTGCACTTCCTCTCGCCGGGCATCTTCCACGGAGGCTGGTGGACCCAGCCGGGCCGCCGCCTCGCGCTCGCAGCGGTCGTGCCGGCCGCCCTCATCGCGCTGCTGTGGTACCTCTCCCACCGCACCTGGAGCACCTACGAATCCGCCCCGCCGCTGCCGCAGCGGTCGGAGACCGAGGAACATGTGCCCACCGTGCTGGGCAGCCCCGGTTTCTGGTACGGCCGCCGGCTCGTGGCCCGGTTGCGCGCCGCGCACACGGCCGCGGGGCTGCTCACCGTCGCCGCCGCGGTCGGCACCTCGGCCGCCCGGTACGACCGTGCCCCGGGCGGCCCCGGCACGCTCGACGTCCTCGGCCGCGTCCTGGACGGGCTGCTCGTCGCGGGCGCCCTGCTCGTGGTCTGGGTCGTCGGCCGCCGGGGCCGCAGCGAGCGCCGCCTCGACCACACGCTCGACCGGACGCTGGTGCGCGGGCTGCCACTGGCCGCGCTCGGCCTGCTCGTGCTGACCCTGGTGTACGCCGGGTGGTCACGCCCCGACTGGCACTCCTCGGGGCGGCTGCCGGGCGACGCCACGTTCGGCGGTATCGCCCTGGTGCAGGGCCTGCTGGTCGTCGCGCTCGCCGTGGTCGCCCATGCCATGCACCGCGGCTCGCCACCCGGCACCCATGCCGTGCTGCGCGGTCTGGGCGGCCCCGCCGTGGCGATGTTGGCCTGCGCGCTCGGCGGTGTCATGACCGGTGGCGTGGCCCAGCGCGTCGCCGACTGGGTCGACGGCGCCGGGACGCCGGGTGCCGGCGGCACCATCTGGGGGCCTCCGGTGCTGCTCACCTGGCAGGCGTCGGTACTGCCACCGCTGCTCGTGGTGGTCGCAGGACTGGCCGGCTGGCTGGCGTTGCGCAGCATGCTCGACACCCGCAGGGGCCTGGCACGGGTGCGCGCCGACTACGCCGACGAGCCGGAGGACCCGGCCCGCACCCACCGCATCGCAGCCACCCGCGCACGAGCCACCCTCACCGACCGCGCACCACTCGCCGTGGGCATCGTCTCCGCGGTGACCCTGCTGCTGGGTGCCGGCGCACTGGCCGGCGCGTGGGCCACCGGCAAGGTGCCGTCCGAGGCGGCCAGGACCATGCACCCGCTGGTGGACGGGGCAGCACAGGTGTCGCAGGCGCTCGGCTCCTGGCTGATCGGCTTCGGTTTCATACTGTTCGTCACCTGGGGCCGGCGCGCCTACAAGGACGTCTCCGCCCGGCGCACCATCGGCATCCTGTGGGACGTCGGCACCTTCTGGCCGCGCGCGGCACATCCCTTCGCGCCGCCCTGCTACGCCGAGCGCGCGGTGCCCGACCTCACCTGGCGGATCGCCACGTGGACGCAGGACACCGGCGGACGGCTGGTGATCTCCGGACACTCCCAGGGCAGCGTGCTCGCCGCCTCGGCTGCCTGGCAGCTGCGGCCCGCCCTGCGCGGCCGGGTGGCACTGCTGACCTACGGATCGCCCTTGGAGCGGCTCTACGGGCGCTGGTTCCCGGCCCACTTCGGCCCCGACGCGCTCAGCAGCCTGCACCGCGAGGTGGTCTGCTGGCGCAATCTGCACCGTGCCACCGACCCCATCGGCGGCCCGGTACTGCTGCCCGGACCGCCCCGGCCCGAGGTCGACGCGCCCCCCTTCAAAGACCCGCTCGGCTACGGTCGCACCGGACTGCACCCGCTGCCCGCGCCGATCCTGGGGCACTCGGAGTACCAGGCCGACCCCGCCTTCGTGGTGGAACGCGGGCAGTTGCTGGACCGGCTGCGGCCCGCGCTCCCGGCACAGCGCCCCGACGCCCACGCGGGGGACGACGGCCCTGTCGCCGACGTCGGCGGTGTCGCGGTCGCCGAGCCGTCGGGCGGCCCGTCGCAGGACGGCGGCTGAACGGTCCGACCGAAGCCGCTCAGGGCAGTTCCGGCAGGTCCTCCGGATAGAGCAGGGTCAGGTCGTCCGTGCTCGGCTCGGCCAGCTGCGCGACCCGGCCGGCATGCCGCTCCACCATGGCCTCGAACGTCTGCCGGGCGGTGCGGCCGTTGCCGAAGCCGGGCCCCTTGGGGAGCTCCGTGAAGTACTTCAGCAGCGTCTCACCGGTACCGGACGCCAGCCGGTACTCCTGCTCGTCGGCCTGCTGCTCGACGATCCGCAGCAGCTCCTCGGGCGTGTAGTCACCGAAGGTGATGGTCCGGGAGAACCGGGAGGCCACGCCCGGGTTCACCGACAAGAAGCGCTGCATCTCGGCCGTGTAGCCGGCGACGATCACCACGACCGCCTCGCGGTGGTCCTCCATCAGCTTCACCAGCGTGTCGATCGCCTCGCGGCCGAAGTCCCGCCCGGAGTCCTCCGGGGAGAGCGCGTACGCCTCGTCGATGAACAGCACCCCGCCGCGGGCCCGTTCGAAGGCCTCCTGCGTGCGGATCGCCGTGGAGCCGATGTGCTCGCCGACCAGGTCGACCCGGGACACCTCCACCAGGTGTCCCATCTCCAGCACGCCGAGGGAGGCGAGGATCTCGCCGTAGAGCCGGGCGACGGTGGTCTTGCCGGTGCCGGGGGAGCCGGTGAAGACCAGATGGCGGCGGACCGAGGCCGCCTTCAGGCCCGCGCGTTGCCGGCGCCGCCCCACCTCGATCATGTCGGTGAGGGCGCGCACCTCCCGCTTCACGCTGTCCAGGCCGACCAGCGTGTCGAGTTCGCCGAGCACTTCCTTGGGGCTGCGGGTGGGGCGCTCCGCGGGCGCGGGCGGGATGGTGGGCGGGGTGCCGGCGGGAGCGGATGCCGGCGTCTGCTGCTGGGCGATGCGCTGGGTGGGCAGGTCGGCGAGCAGCCCGGCGAGCGGCGCCACCGGCTGCGCCGCCGTCTCGGATATCGCGGTGCTGTCGCCGGCGCTCTCGTCGCTGGTGCAGTTCTCCACCAGCGGTCCGCGCGTGCCGTCCTGCGTCGCCGCACCGGTGCCCGCGTCGGCGAACTCGTAGCCGCCGCGCGCGCACCGTTCGGTGCGGCATCTGCGCAGGGTGGTGCGGCAACCGTCGATGACGTGGAAGCCGTATCCGCCGCTGCCCGTGACCCGGCAGTTGAGGAAGCTGCCGCGGCCGCCCGCGGAGACGTAGCAGCCGGCCTCGGCGGGCGCCGTGACGGTGCAGCGCTCGATGGTGGGATCGGCGCCCTTGGTCACGATCACACCGGTCTGGGCGCCGTCGATGGTGCAGCCGGACAGGGTGCCGCCGCTGCCGTGGTCGCGGAACCAGGCACCGGTGGCCGCGTCGCGGATACGGCAGTCGTCGAGCTGTGCCGTGGCGCCGTCGCTCACCGAGACCGCGGTGTTGCGGACCTGCGTGAGGTCGCTGTCGACGACGTCGACACGGGAACCGCGGTCGAGTACGAACAGTGCGTCCGGTACGTCGTGCACCCGGCAGGCGTCCAGTACCGCCGTGGCGCCGTCGCTGACCCACACCGCCGGGTAGTCGCCCGTGCTGTCGTGGATCTCGCACTGGTTGGCGTCCACGCGGGTGCCCGGGTCCCAGACCGACAGGCCGTTGCGGCCGAAGCGGCGCACCGTGGAGCGGGTCAGCGTGAGCACCGAGCGGGAGCGCAGGTCGACCGCGTTCTCGGGAACGTCGTGGATGCGGCAGTCGGCGAGGGTGAGCACCGCGTCGGTGTCGAGGGTGACGCCGTCCGCCGTGGTGCGGTGCACGTCGCAGTCGGTGAGGTGCATGCCGGCCCGCTCGGTCACCTGCACGCCGCTGCCCTTGATCTCGTACACCTCGCAGCCCACCGCCTCCAGGCCGGTGTGCTCGCCGGTCGCCGACAGGCCGGCCCCGGAGGCATGGTGCACCCGGCAGCGCTCCAGCCGGGGGTGGGCGCCCGAACGGGCCGCCACGCCCGCCTGGCCGGCGGCGACGACCTCGCACTCCTCGAAGAGCCCGCCGGCCTCGTCGACCACCGCGATGCCGATCCCGGCCGGGTTGTCCACCGTGCACCGGCGCACGGTGGGCCGGGCGCCGCCGCGTACCTCGATACCGCTGGCGGAGCGCGTCACGACCCGTACGGCGGTCAGGTCGGGGGTGCCCTCTTCGACGAGCAGCGCGGGGGCGGCCGCGTCCTGGCCCTCCACTTGGATGTACTGCACCGTGGCGGAGGCGCGCACGGTCAACGGCACGCCGTCGGCGGGCGCGATGCGCACCGAGCCGGGGGCGCCCTCGGGACCGCGCACCGTGACGGCCCGCTCCACCAGGAGGTTCTCTCGGTAGGTGCCCGGAGCGACGGTGAGCACATCACCGTCGACCGCGGCCTCGAGAGCGGCGGAGAGGGAGGCGTACTCGCCCGTGCGGCGCCGCCACCGGGATGCGCCGGTGTGCGTCACCTGGACCGTGCCCTGTGCCATGCGGTGTTTCGACCCCCACCTGAAGTGATCGGCGGCCTGCGAGGTGTGCCGGAAGTGTGCCGGTGAACCGGCCGGTCCACCGTAGCGCGTGCCGGGTGGGGGAGTTGACCGATGGCGTGGGCTTTCAGCTGTCGGCGCCGGTCCTGCCCCAGTCGGGACCGGTCTTCTCCCACGCCCGGTCCCAGCGTGCGTACCTGCGGCGCACGATACGCCACATGACCAGCCGCCGAACGCCGTCGAGGGACACCGCCAGCACCGCCGAGGCACCGATCCCCGCCAGGATCGCGTGCGTCATGGCGGAGATCCGGTCGAGCGGGCGGGCGACGACGGTGCCGTGCACATCGGTCCAGATGGTGAACTTCTCGCCGCGGTGCGGGGTCTGCAGGACGGTGGTGACCGTGCCGTGGTGCCGGGTGCCGTCCGGGGCCCGCCAGCCGGCGATCACCTGGCTGCGGGCGTCCCGCGCGGGAACCGTCTCCGGGTCGGGGTCGGGTGGCGACTGCCGTATGGTGCGCATGACCGTGGCCGTGACCTCGTGACGCTCCTGTTGTTGCTGGTGAACCGTCCTGAGCAGAGCGTTCTCACTCAGCGTCCCCGTCAGCACGCCCGCTACCGGTGCCGCGACGGCGATCAGCACAGCGGTCGCCAACGACACCCAGGCTTCGAGAAGATCGGTCTTCCGGCGCAGCGGGTTGTGCCGCCAGCGCCAGAGTCCGGCGATCGCTCGCACAGCCCTGCACCCCCTTCCGTGTCCGTCATAGCCTTGATCAGCACGGCCCACGCGCGCAGGGCGCGAAGAGTAAGCGACGTCACTTCTCTTTTCCGGCCGTCAGTCGGATCTCCCGGCTGCCGCACGCATGGAAACGGCCGTGCCCGCCGGGCGGGTTCCCACCCACGCCGCACCCATGCGGCGCTCCGGCGTGGCTGGTCAAGGCCGACGCCGGGCTGTTCAGGACCATGAGGGAGCCCCGACACCCGCAGGATGCCGGTGGTCCCATTACCAGATTCTGCCTGAAGTCCGGCCGATCCCCGAACCGGCGACGGCGCGTTGAGGCGCGCGCAGCTTCCCCGGCCTACTCCGGGGCGCGCTGACGGGTGGTCACGCTGCCCGGGACGGAGGCGTGCGGCACACGGCGCACGGCAGCGTCCGTCCGGCAGCGTCGATCCACATCCGAGGCCGGCCTCCGTGCGGCCTCATGGCTCCCGACCGCCTCGCGGGAGCCGTGCGTCCGGGCGGGCTCGGGCAGGCGGAAGCAGGCGGAAGCAGGCGGACGAGAGCGTCGCCGCCCTACCGCATGACAAACGCGGGACGGCGCTCAGAGCCGTCCCGCCAGTCGACCCCGCGTGCGGTCCGCGTCCGCCGCCGGTCAGTAACCGCGGTACTGCCTGTTGTTGTACGGGTCCTCGTAGCCGGTCGGGGCCGGTGCGGGAGCCGGGCGCGGCGTCATGGGGCGCGGCGGAGCCGGGCGCACGGGCGCGGCCGGACGCATCGCCTCGTAGCCCGTGCCGGTGGGGGCAGGGGCGGGGGCGGGGCGCTGTGGCTGGGGGTAGCCGTAGCCGTTGCCGTTCGGGTAGCCGCGCGGCGGCGCCGCCTGCGGCTGGGGGTACGGCGCCGGTGCCGGCTGCAACTGCGCGGGCTGCGGCGCCGGGTAGCCGTAGTGACCAGGGTGGGGAGCAGCTGCCGAGGGCCCGGAGGGCAGGGCGGGCAGGGCCGGCGGAAGAGCCGGCAGGTGACTGCTGCTCTCGTACGCGGGCAGGTGGCTGCTGCTCTCATACGGCGACGGCACGCGGATCGGGGCGATCTGCGGCGTGCCCCGCTCGGCGACCAGAGAGTCGTAGATCGGGGTGTCCGGGAAGGACGGCGCGGAGTAGTAACCGCCGCCATATGTGGAGCGGGGGGAGGTCATGCGTCATAAGTTAAGCCCACGATGTGCCGGTTGGGGAGACCGATAAGAGAGATGTTTTTTCATCTTCGTGCAAACTGCGGATCCCCAATGCGAGCGAACGTGGGAAAAACGGTCGCAGGGCCTCGTGTGGAAGTGGTAAAGACCAAGCTTACGCAGGGTTACCCGTCGGTCGGGCGGACGCTCCCTGGCGGCGCTCGAGCGCCGCGCCGCGGGGTGAAGCAGAGATAATTGATTGGGCTCACCGGGAAAGTGGAAGCGCTTCCGAAACGATCGACGCCGGCCCCTGTACCACGGCTGCGGACATGCCAAAGACTAACGGCTCGAATGCGTCGGTCGCGTTACCTGTCACGGGTCTCGAATTGGATCCGTGTTCGGGTCTCGGAGTCCGGGGAGGTGCCGTCCGGGCCCTCCCGTCGACCGTAGGCGAAAGATCCGTTCCGACGTCGGATGTCCGCGTTCACGGCCGTCACGGCAGGTCTGGGGCGGTACGGGGTGTGGAAACGAGCCGGGCCAGGGCGGGCCGTGACGCCGATGAGGAGAGGCCGGCGGGCGCCGTGGCCTCGGCCCACCGGGCTCCGGAACGCCGCCGGTTCACCCATGCCGCCGCGGCCGGATTTCGCCGGTCCGAAGCGGCATCGCGGGCGTGCGGGCAAGCGCACCGGCAGGCCGTCACCGGGTATCGGGAGCCGTCCCCGGGGCGGAGTCCGGCGGTTCCTGCGTCTGCACCCGCTGCGGCCGGGCGTAGGTGCGGCCCTTCCAGGCGGCCCCGCGGCCCCGGTAGTGCTGTACCGCCGAGTCCACCGTCATCAGCAGGTAGAGCAGGGCGGTGAACGGCAGCAGGAGCGTGAGCGGCAGGGGCTGGCGGTAGTAGCGCACCATCGGCAGATACGTCCCCACCATCACCAGCCACGCCAGGCCCGCCGCCGTCACCGTTCCCGTGTCGCCCAGGAAGAGGCCCGCGAACAACCCCACGGGCGGGACCAGATAGACCAGCGCGAGGCCCGCCACGGTGCCGGCCAGCAGCAGCGCGTTGTGCCGCAGTTGCGCGTAGGCGCTGCGCGACACCATGCGCCAGAGGTCGTGCAGCCGCGGATAGGGGCGCACGCTGTCGACTCCGTCCGCCAGGCCCAGCCAGATGCGGCCGCCGGTGCGCTTGACGGCTTTCGCGAGGGACACGTCGTCGATCACGGCCTGCCGGATCGCATCCGGCACCCGGGCGCGTTCGGCGGCCGCGGCGCTCAGCAGCACGCACCCGCCGGCCGCCGCCGCGGTGCGCGACCTGAGAGACCGTCCGGAGGGACGCGGCACTCGGCCGATCCAACGGAACGGATACAGCTGCGCGAAGAAGTAGACGAACGCGGGCACGACCAGCCGCTCCCACCGGGTGTCCACGCGCAGCCGCGCCATCAGCGACACCAGGTCGAGGCCGCCCGCCTCGGCGGCGGCCACCAGCTCGCGCAGGCTGTCCGGACGGTGGGCGATGTCCGCGTCGGTGAGCAGCAGGTACCGCGGGGCACGCGCGCGGGCCAGGGCGATGCCGTGCCGCACCGCCCAGAGCTTGCCGGTCCAGCCGTCCGGCGGCTCACCCGGCGAGGACACCGTGAGCGGCAGCCCGCCGTGCAGCGCGGCCAGTGACGTCGCCAGCTCCCCGGTGCCGTCCGAACTGCCGTCGTCGACGAGGAACACCTCGGCACGCCCCGGATAGTCCTGTGCCAGCAGGGACGGCAGGCTCAGCGACAGCACCTCCGCCTCGTCCCGGGCCGGCACCACGACGCACACCGGCGGCCAGTCGTCCGGGGCGTCACCGTGCGGCGGCAGGCGCACGTCGGTGCGCCAGAAGAACCCCTGGCCCAGGAGCAGCCACAGCCAGGCGGCGAGGGAGACGAGGGAGGTCGCTGTCATGGCGGTCACGCGCGGCAGTCTGCCCCACGGAAGGGGCGCACGGGAGCCCGGCCCGCCGAGGTGGCGCGGTGCCCCGCGACGGTGCCGGTGCGGGGGTGCCGCGCGGTGCGCCGTGGCCGCCTGCGGGCCGGGCCGAGCCGGGGCCTGAGCTGCGTATCGTCTAAAGTGGCCGGATGAAGATCGCGCTTGTTGACTCCGGAGTCGGGCTGCTCGCCGCCGCGGCCGCGGTGCGCCGACTGCGGCCGGACGCCGATCTCGTGCTCTCCTGCGATCCGCTGGGCATGCCGTGGGGGCCGCGCACCCCCCAGGACCTGACGGACCGGGCGATGGCCGCCGCGCGGGCCGCCGCGGCCCACGACCCCGATGCCCTGATCGTGGCCTGCAACACCGCCTCCGTGCACGCCCTGCCCGCCCTGCGTGCCGCCTACGAGCCGCGGTTGCCCGTGGTCGGCACGGTGCCGGCGATCAAGCCGGCCGCTGCGGGCGGGGGGCCCGTGGCGATCTGGGCCACCCCGGCCACCACGGGCAGTGCCTACCAGCGCGGCCTCATCGCCGACTTCGCGGCCGGTGCCGATGTCACCGAGGTGCCCTGCCCGGGGCTCGCCGACGCGGTGGAGCACGCCGACGAGGCCGCCATCGACGCGGCCGTGGCCGCGGCCGCCGCGCGCACCCCGGCGGGCGTCCGGGCCGTGGTGCTCGGCTGCACCCACTACGAACTGGTGGCGGAGCGCATCCGTGCCGCCGTGCGCCCCGACGGTCGCCCGCCGCTCGTGCTGCACGC
Organism: Streptomyces odontomachi; assembly: GCF_024435355.1. Classification (GTDB taxonomy): domain Bacteria; phylum Actinomycetota; class Actinomycetes; order Streptomycetales; family Streptomycetaceae; genus Streptomyces; species Streptomyces odontomachi. The sequence continues at coordinate 297,508 of NZ_JAMJWG010000002.1, read as the reverse complement.
CTCCGCGGGAGCCGTGGCCGCCCAGGCGCTGCGCCGGATCGCAGCGCAGCCCGGCCGCTCGGAAGCGGTGGGCGGCGCCACGCCGGCCACTCCCGCGGTGGGCGGCCTCACCGTGCTGCTCAACGGCCGTGAGGCGGCCCTGCCCGCCGAGGCGCTGGCGTACTCGGAGGGCAGGCAGCTGGCCGCCGCGGTCAGCCCGGTGCGCTGACCGCACCCCCGTGGCCCGCCCCGTTCCGGGCCCGTGTCCGATCCACTGGCCCCTGCGGCGAACGCGGGTAGTCTCAGGGACATGAGGCATCACCACCGCGGGCACCGTGGCTCCGGCGACGTCCTGCCCGCGGTCTGGACGGGACGGGCGACGAACCGTGTCCAGTGGCTGCTGGCGACCGCCGGCGCTGCCTGCCTGGCGCTCGGCATCAAGCTCGCGGTGGACGCCAACTGGACGTCGGTCCTGCCCGCCCTGGTCATGTCGGTCGTCGGCTGTATCGCCGCCGGGCTGCTGATGCTCTACGGCACGCTCGCGTTCGTGCACGTCGCGGTCAAGGTCGACCAGGACTGCCTCGAGGTGCGCTGCGGGCACATCGGCGTGCCGCGCCGGCGCATCCTCCTCAGCCAGGTCGTCGACGCCGTCTTCGCGCCCCGCGTCACGCCCCGGCAGTGGGGCGGCTGGGGGTACCGGTGGCGGCCCGGCAAGGGCACCGCGGTGGTGGTGCGGCGCGGCGAGGGCATGGTGCTGGTACTCGGCGACGGGCACCGCTTCACCGTCACGGTCGACAACGCGGAGGCGGCGGTGCGGGTCATCCGGGCCAGGCTGCGGCCGGCCACCGCACGCGGGTCGCTCTGAGGGGCGGCGGACGTCACTCGTTCTCCGGCGCCGCTTCGTCCGCGAGCGGGTGCGCCGTGGCGAGGCCCGCGAGCAGGCCGGCGCCGGCGGTCACCGTCGTGTGGCTCAGGGCGTCGCCGGTGATGGCGAGCGCCGCCAGGACCGTCAGCGCGGCGCCCGCGGTCAGGACCACCGCAGTGGGCCGCGGGGAGCGCCACAGGGCGTGCAGCAGCCAGCAGTATCCGGCGCCCAGCAGCGCCACCCCGACGACGCCCTGCTCGGCAGCCTGCTGAAACAGCGCCGAACGTGCGCTGCCGTCCCCCATCAGTGCCCCGGCGAGGGTCGGACTGAGCTCGCCGAAGCGACCGGGGCCGGCACCCAGTACCCAGTGGTCCACGGCGAGGCCGAGCGCGTCGTGCCACAGGCGGACGCGGTGCGTGACGAGAGTGTCGCCCATGGCGCTGCCCGGTCCGCCCGGCACGGCTCGCACGGCCAGTGCCCAGGTGCCGACCGCGGTGAGGGCGGCGGCGGCACCCAGGCCCACGAGCCCGCGCGCCCTGCCGAGGCGGCCCGCAACGGGCGCGCACACCACCACCACGAGAGCCGCCGCGGCACCCGCGGGCGAACCGAGCAGCGCCGCCGTCACCACGACCGCCCCGGCCAGCAGCCACAGCACCGAGCGGGTCGCCGGCCGCTCGGCCGCCCGTGCCGCACAGCAGGCCGCTCCGGCGGACAGCGCGAGCACGGCCGCCGAACCCGCGGTGTCATCGGGCAACGGCGAGCCGTCCGCCAGCGGCGCGGGATACGGTGCGGCCACCGCCAGGGCGGTCCCCGCCAGCGCACCGAGAGCGGGCGCGGCGACGGGCAGCAGCGCCCCCGAGACGCGTCCGCCCGCGTACCCCGCGGCCACCGCGAGCACCGCGAGCAGGCTTCCTTCCGGACGCCCACCGGTCACCGCAGCGGTCACCAGCGACCAGGCCGCACAGGCGCCGAGCACGATCACACCCACGGCGTCCGCCGCGCTGCCGCCGCGGTCCGCTGCCGAGCCGGCGGACACCGGCACACTTCTGGAAGATGCCACCCGTCGCCCCCCGAATCTGACGGGCCCCGAGCGCGCGCCGAGCACGGCGCCCCGCGTCGGGAACGTGGACACACCGTAGTCGCCCAACCCTCCGTTTGTGCAGAAGAAGGTAGGGAACTATGCAAAAACGACGGGGAATGGAGGTATAGGGCCCGTCGGGTGATGGATGGGCTGATACCTCGGGGGCGGATCCGGGCGGCCGAGCGCCGATCGAAGGGCCGATCCGAGGGTGCCCGGTCGTACGGCGCCTCACCACCGCACGGATCGGTGGCGGGCGCACCGTACACTCCCCAGGTGACCGCCACAGCAGCCTCCCTGGACCGCACGGAGCAGCCCCCCGCGCCCGCCGCGCCGCCTTCACGGCGTGCCCGCCTGGTCAGGGGCCTGGCCCCGGCAGTCGTCGCCGCGGGCTCCGGAGTGCTGCTGTACGTCAGTTTTCCGCCACGCACCCTGTGGTGGCTGGCGCTGCCGGCCTTCGCCGTCTTCGGTTGGATCCTGCACGGGCGTGGCTGGAAGGCCGGGGCCGGCCTCGGCTACCTCTTCGGCCTGGGATTCCTGCTGCCGCTGCTGGTGTGGACGGGCGTCGAGGTCGGTCCAGGGCCCTGGCTCACGCTGGTCGCCGCCGAGGCGTGCTTCCCGGCGCTGGTGGGTGCGGGTGTCGCGGTCACCTCCCGGCTGCCCGCCTGGCCGCTGTGGGCGGCGGCGTTGTGGATCGCGGGGGAGGCGGCACGTGCGCGCGCGCCGTTCGGCGGCTTCCCCTGGGGCAAGGTCGCCTTCGGGCAGGCGGACGGCGTGTTCCTGCCGCTGGCCGCGCTCGGTGGCACCCCGGTGCTCGGGTTCGCGGTGGTGCTGTGCGGGTTCGGGCTCTGCGAGATCGTCCGGCAGGCCGTCGCCGTCCGCCGGCGGCGGGTGCTGCGCCGCCCCGCGGCGGTGGTCGCGCTGCTCGCCGTCGCCGTGCCGCTGGCCGCTGCCGGCGCGGCCCGGCCGCTCGTCAGCGACGCGCCCGAGGACGGCACCGCGACGGTCGCGGTGATCCAGGGCAACGTGCCCCGGGCCGGCCTCGGCTTCAACGCCCAGCGCCGTGCCGTGCTCGACTACCACCTGCGCGAGACGCTGCGCCTGGCCGCCGAGGTCAAGGCCGGCCGGGTGGCGCGGCCCGACCTGGTGCTCTGGCCGGAGAACTCCTCCGACATCGACCCGTTCACCAACCCGGACGCCCGGACCGAGATCGACGAGGCGGTCAAGGCGATCGGCGCCCCGCTGTCGGTGGGCGCGGTGGTCCAGAAGCCGGACGGCCGGCTCTACAACGAGCAGGTCCTCTGGGACCCGCGCAAGGGCCCGACCAGCACCTACGACAAGCGGCAGATCCAGCCGTTCGGCGAGTACATCCCGCTGCGCAACGTCATCGGAGCCTTCGGCGAGGGCTACGTCAGCATGGTGCCGCAGGACTTCTCGCGCGGTACCGAACCCGGTGTCTTCACCATGGCGGGCGCCCGGGTCGGGCTCGTCACCTGCTACGAGGCCGCCTTCGACTGGACGGTGCGCAGCACGGTCCAGGCCGGTGCGCAGCTGATCTCCGTGCCGAGCAACAACGCCACGTTCGACCGCAGCGAGATGACCTACCAGCAGCTCGCGATGAGCCGGATCCGGGCGGTCGAGCACAGCCGCACCGTCACCGTCCCGGTGACCAGTGGCGTGAGCGCGGTGATCGAGCCGGATGGCCGGATCGTCAGCAGGACCGGGATGTTCACCCCCGCCTCGCTCGTCGAGAAGGTGCCGCTGCGTTCCTCCCAGACCCCCGCCACCCGCCTGGGCATCTGGCCGGAGATCGCCCTGCTGCTGGTCGCCGCGGGCGGACTCGGCTGGGCGGCGACGGGTGCACTGCGCACCCGGCGCGCCACCGGAGCGGCCGAGGACGCCGAGCGGGAACCGCGGACGGCCACGGGGGATGCGGAAGACGCGCCCGCGAGCGCGGGCGGCGGACAGTAGCTGCCGCAACGGCGCGCGGCCCCGTTGGGCCTGGGGGAACGCGGAGCGACCATTAGGGTCGGTCCATGGCAACTCCTGACTTCATCCGCGCCGTCCGCGCCACCGCGGGCCACCAGCTGCTGTGGCTGCCCGGCGTCACCGCCATCGTCTTCGACGACGCCGGTCGGGTGCTGCTCGGCCGCCGCAGCGACAACCGCAAGTGGTCGGTGATCGGTGGCATCCCGGACCCCGGGGAGCAGCCGGCGGCGTGCGCGGTGCGCGAGGTGTACGAGGAGACCGGGGTGCACTGCGTCCCCGAGCGCCTGGTCCTGGTCCAGGCGCTGGAACCCGTCACGTACGACAACGGCGACGTGTGCCAGTTCATGGACATCACGATCCGCTGCCGCGCCGTGGGAGGCGAGGCCCGTGTCAACGACGACGAGTCGGTCGAGGTCGGCTGGTTCCCGTTGGACGCCATGCCCCAGCTCCACGAGACGGGCCTGACCAGGATCAAGCAGGCCCTGGCCGACGCACCCACGTGGTTCGACCCGACCCTGCCCGAGCGCGTCGACGAGATGACCTAGCCCCGATGCCCCAGCGGTGTCGGGCGGGCTGAGCAGCGCCGCCGAACCGTTCTCGGCGCGCCGCCTCGGCTTCCGTGGCGCGCGCCCTGTGACATCCTGTGCTTTTTCGGGCACACGCTGTGCGTGCGGTGCCGGCTCGCCTCCATGGAAGAGATCCGGGGCAACCGGGGAACAAACCGGATAAGAGGGGGTAAATAGAAGAGAGGGTGCGAGCATGGGCTTGGGGGTGGCGCACGGGGGGTGCAATGCCCACCGCGACGTCGTCAGTGAAGGACGGGAGTGCCATGCCGGAAGAACGGTCGACGGAAACCGTCGCCGCCGGGACCGGACACATACGGGGCGACATGGGGCGACGTGTCGCCACGCGCCGTGAGCAGCTCGGTCTCAGTCGTGAGGACGTCGCCGCGCGGTCCGGCTCGGCGCCCGGATACCTGCAATACGTGGAGGAGCACGCGGCCTCCCCCGGCATGGGCTTCCTGTTGCGCCTTGCGGATGCGCTGGAGACCACCGTCGACGAGCTGACCGGCAGCAACGTCGACCTGCCACCGGGTCTCGGCCAGGCCGCCCGCCGCGCCCGCCTGGTGGACCTCAGCCCCGAGGAGTGCCGGAGCCTGCTGGGCACCCACGGAGTCGGACGGGTCGCCGTGACCACCGCGAGCGGGCCCGCGATCCTGCCGGTCAACTATGTCGTGGTCGACGGTGACCTGGCCTTCCGGACCTCCCCTGAAGCGCAGCCGGCCCAGGCGGCCGGCCATGACGTCGCCTTCGAGATCGACCACATCGACGATGCGCTCAGCCAGGGCTGGAGCGTGCTGGCCGTCGGTCCGGCGCGGGCCGTCACCGACGCCGCGGCCATCCGCAGGCTCCAGGACGAGGCCTACACGACCCCCTGGGCGGGTGACGAGAGGAACCTCTGGGTGGCGGTCACGCCGGTGCGGCTCACCGGCCGCCGAATCCTCGTTGACGACATGCCGGCATCCGGCGGGGAGTGAGGGGGCGGGGCGCGTCAGACCCGCCCGTCGTCGTCCCTGCCGCCGTGTGTGGCGTCACGATCGAGGTCGGGGTCGACCCCGTGGTCGTGTCCGTGGTCGTGTCCGTGGTCCCGATGCGCGGGCGGGTGCGCGTCGTGGGTCAGCCGGTCCCGTTCCTGGGTGGCGAGGACGGCGGCCTGGATGCGGCGCTCCACGCCGAGCTTCGCCAGAAGGCGTGATATGTGGTTCTTCACGGTCTTCTCGGCCAGGTAGAGCCGTCGCCCGATCTGCCGGTTGGTGAGGCCCTCGCCGATCAGGACCAGGATCTCCCGCTCGCGTTCGGTCAGCCCGGGCAGCGCGTCCGGCTCCGCCTCGTGCGCCTGCTCGCCCCGCAGCCGCGCCATCAGCCGCCCGGTCGCGCTGGGGTCCAGCAGCGACTGCCCGGCGGCCACCGTGCGCACCGCGGCGACCAGGTCCGAGCCGCGGATCTGCTTGAGTACGAACCCGGAAGCGCCGGCCATGATCGAGTCGAACAGGGCCTCTTCGTCGTCGAACGACGTCAGCATCAGGCAGGCGAGCTCCGGCATCCGGGAGCGCAGCTCACGGCAGACGCCGACACCGTCGCCGTCCGGCAGGCGCACGTCGAGCACCGCCACCTGCGGACGCAGCGCGGGCACCCGCACCAGGGCCTGGGAGGCGGTGGCCGCCTCGCCGACCACGGTGATGTCCGGCTCACCGGTCAGCAGGTCGTGCACGCCACGCCGTACCACCTCGTGGTCGTCCAGTACGAAGACGGTGATCGGGCGGCCGGGGCGGGGCCGTTCGCCTTCCGCCATGGGGTGCTCCTGTCGCGCTCGTCTGCGATCGGACGCACCCCTTCGTTCCGGCTCCTCTCCGGGCATGCCGACGGCACGGGGTGCACCGCCTGCCGCGTACCCGTGACCCGACGCATCTCACCCGAGATGCCCGTTTTCGTGAGATGTCTTCCGGCGTGGACGCCCTTCCAGCGGCTCAGGACGGTACGCCCGCCTCCTGCCCGGACATCAGTTCCTGGCCGGTGACCAGCTCCGCCTCGATGCGTACGAAGACGTCGTCCGCGTCACCCGGGGGGCCGGTCCACGACAGGGGGCCGGTGCGGGCCAGCCGGGCGTGTTCGGCGGGGCTCGTCACCACCGCGGCCCGGCCGGTGACCACGACGCTCCAGCCGCGCCGGGCGCCTGCGTCCATCTCGTCGACCTCGAAGGCCACCACGACTCCGTCGAGCGCACGCACCAGGTCCGAGCGGGGCGAGGTGCGCAGCACCACCGCCGAGTCGGGGTCGAGGCAGAAGGGCACCGGCAGGACGGCGGGCAGGGCGTGCCGGGTGTGTACGACCCGGCCGACGACCGCCTTGGTCAGCAGTCGCAGGGATTCCTGCCGGCCCAGTTCACGAAAGCCGTCGCTGGCGTACATCGAAGAACTCATCCTTAGGGCACCGGTGCGGCGCGCGGGTGCGGCGTCCACGCCGTCCACGCTCCGCCCGGCGGGCGCACCCGCCAAGGGCCCATCGGACCCGTCGTCCGCGGGGAACGGCCCTGGGGGTCCCGGTCCGCACCGACCGGCACCGCACCGACCGGCACCGCACCGACCGGCACCGTGCCGGGCGGCACCGCACCGGGCGGTCAGGGCGCCGGCACCAGGGCGTCGTGGTGCTCGCCGCCGAGTACCACCTTCAGCGCCCCGGTGATCGCCGGCCGCGCGAAGACGTCGTAGGCCTCCTCCATGGCGTCCAGCGGGAAGGTGTGGGTGACCAGCGACGACGCCGCGGGCAGCCGGCCAGCGGCCAGCATCCGCAGCAGTGTGGGAGTGGAGTGGGTGTCGACGAGGCCGGTGCTGACCGTCACGTTCCTGCTCCAGAGGTCCTCCAGGTGCAGCATGGCGGGCGCGCCGTGCACGCCGACGTTGGCCACGTGCCCGCCGGGCCGCACCATCCGCAGGCACATCTCGAAGGTCTCCGGCAGCCCCACCGCCTCGATCACCACATCCGCGCCGAGACCGTCGGTGAGGTCGGCCACCAGCTGTTCGGGACCCTCGTCCGCGGCGACCACGGCGTCGGCGCCGAGCCGCTTGGCCGCGTCGAGCCGGGCCGGCGCACGATCGACGGCGATGATCCGTTCGGGTGAGTACAGCTGGGCGGTGGCCACGGCGGCGAGCCCCACCGGCCCCGCCCCCACGACGACGACCGTGTCCGACGGCCGCACCCGGCCGTTCTCCACGCCGACCTCGTAGGCGGTGGGGAAGATGTCGGCCAGCAGGACGGCCTGCTCGCTGTCCACGGCGCCGGGCACCGGGTGCAGCGACAGGTCGGCGAACGGCACCCGTACGTACTCGGCCTGGGTGCCGTCGATCAGATGGCCCAGCATCCATCCGCCGCCCCCACGGCACTGCCCGTACAGGCCGGTGCGACAGTAGCGGCAGCGGCCGCACGAGGAGATGCAGGAGACCAGGACCCGATCGCCGGGCCGGAACGCACGGACCTCCGCGCCGACCTCGACCACCTCGCCGACCGCCTCGTGTCCGAGCACCGTGCCGGGCTGCACCTCCGGCACATCGCCCTTGAGGATGTGCAGGTCGGTCCCGCAGATCGTCACGGCATCGATCCGTACGACCGCGTCAGAAGCGTCCTGGACGTCGGGGTCCGCAACGTCCTCCCAGGCGCATGCGCCGGGGCCCTGGAAGACGAGAGCTTTCATGAGGATGCCTCTTTCGAAAGGGTGCCGAAGCGGTGGGTGACGCGTGGGCCATGCCTCACGGCTTCAGGGTGCGCCGCGTGGCCGGGTTCCGCATGGGCCGGCCGGCCCTGGACGAGAGCCCGCCGGGCCCCACCGACGCACCTGGTCGGCCCCTGCCCGTACCCCGCGCCCGGATGGCATGTTCAGAAGGTGGACGTAAGGAGGTGTTCGTCCTCATGCGCACGGGCAGGCCCCCAGGCCCCGGTCCACCACCGGGACCGAACCACGGCGGTCGGCGACCGGAGCAGCCGGCGCACCCGGGGTTGTGGCGTTGGCGCCGCAACCCGTTGCGGCGGCGCGAGGACATCATCGAGGCCTGGGTCATCCTGATCGTCTGGATCGTGGTCGCCGTCGGCGGTGTGTTCGCCGGCGCCCTCGCGGCCGGGGCCACCGAGGACACCCTGTCCCGGCAGCGCACCGAGCGGCACCATGCGACGGCCGTGCTCACCGAGGACGCGCCGTGGAACGCGGCCCTGGCCGGCCAGGACGGGCAGCGGGTGCGGGCCACCGTCGAGTGGACGGGACCGGACGGCGACCGCCACACGGGCCGCACCTTCGTCGAGCCCGGCCACCACGCGGGCTACCAGGTCAAGGTCTGGACGGACCAGCACGGGCGGCTGACCGCCGCGCCGCCCAGCCAAGCGCAGGTGACGCTCCAGTCGGTCCTGCTGGGCGGCTCGGCCACGGTGGTCTTCTCCGGCCTGACCTACGTCACCGGCCGCGGCGTCCGGCTCGGCATCGACCGGCATCGCGCGGCGCGCTGGGACAAGGAGTGGGAGGCCGTGGAACCCCGCTGGGGGCACCGGATGGGTTGACGTCGCCCCCCCCGCACGCCGAACCGACCCCCGCAAGGCAAGCGGCGAGGCAAAGCCGCGCAAGCGCCCCCTCCGGCACTCACGCCCCGTTCACGTCACGCCCACGTCCCGCTGCCGTACGGGGCGTAGAGGTCCAGCAGCCGGTTACGGGCCGCCTGCAACCGGTGCGCGAGCACCCGCCCGACCCAGTGCGAGACGGCCGCGTCCAGCGCGGGATCGGAACGGCACAGGTCACGGACGGCCGCCGCGTCGAACTCGTGCGCCCGTACCGGCGACATGGCTTCGGCGCCCAGCTGCCACAGGAACGGCTCGAACAGCCAGGACCAGCCGATCAGCTCGTTGTGCCCGATCGTCTCGACGACCGCGGAGCGGCGCCCCGGCACCGGGATGTCCAGCGAGACGGTGCCGGTGCGCACCACCCAGAAACGGTCCGCGTGCTGGCCCTCCTCGAAGATCCGCACCCCTTCGGCGAACGACACGTCACGCGCCAGCTGCATGAGACGTGCGCGATGCTCCATGCCCAGGGCGTGGATGGTGATGGTTGTCGCGACGGTCATGGCGCGCCCTGCCTTCCTTGCACCCGGCCGGCCGGTCGGCCGCCGCCGGGCACGACCCGGAAGCATCGGCTGCCGCGTCGCGCCCGGCACCTCCACCCTCCCGGGTCGCACGCCCCCGGCAGGTGTGCTCTGCCGGGGCGCGGCTACTCCGGCCCGAGCCGTCCCCTCGTGTCCGGCCGGCCCCGGCACGAGTGGGGTTCGCTACGAGCCTGCCCCCGCCGTCCTGCCCGGTCGCTGGGCCGAACGTCCCGGGACCGGGGCGGATGGGCCCTGCTGGCGGTGACCAGCGGGGATGCGACGATGGATGGCGGATGACGGACCCTCCGCAGGCCCGGAGAGGAGTGCCGATCATGGAATTGCCGCTGGTCGTGGGCGTCGACGGATCGGAGTTCGGCCTCCGGGCCGTCGACTGGGCCACGGAGGAGGCGGCCCGCTACGGACTCCCGTTGCGCCTGGTGCACGCCTCCCTGTGGCAGCGTTACGAGCAGCCGGGCAACACCCCCTCATCAGGCAACATCCCCACATCACCCGCACGGTCTCCGGCCGAGTCCGAGGCTTGGCAGGCGAGCGGAGGGGACACCGGGGGACGGCAGATCGGGGAGGCGGCCGTACCCGAGACCTGGGAGACGGGCGCCGCCGGCGCGGAGTTCGGCCAGCCGGAGGTGTCCGGCGCCCCGGGGCGGCCCCAAGCCGCCACCCGCCCCGAGGCGTGCCCCCGCGCGCAGGACATCGTGGAATGCGCCGCGGAGCGGGCCGCCCTACGCAACCCGGACGTCAAGGTCCTCACCGAGGTGGTCTGCGAGGAGACCGAGGACGCCCTGCTCAGGGAGGCACGCAACGCCACCGCGCTGGTCGTCGGTGAGCGCGGCTGCGGCGCCGTGCCCGGCCTGCTGCTCGGCAGCGTCGCGCTGGCCATGGCGGTGCGCGCGCCCTGCCCGGTGATCGTGGTGCGCGGTAGCGCCCGCAACCGTGGCGACGTCCACCGGCGGGTGCTGCTCGCGGCCGGTGAGGCCGCCAGCGGTGCGGGCGCCGTGCTGTTCGCCTTCCGGGAGGCCACCATGCGCCACAGCGAACTGCTCGCGCTGCGCGCCTGGCGGTGCCCGGCCTCCCAGACGGCCGGCCGGTTGCGCTGGCCGGAGGACCGCGTCAGGCGCCACGAGCAACGCGCCGCCCAGCTGCTCGACGACGTCCTGCGCCCCGCGGAACGCGCCTTCCCGCAGACCGACGTGGTGCGCGCCGTCGTCGAGGGCCCCGCCCACGAGGTGCTGCTGGCCCGCTCGCAGCGGGCGGACCTGCTGGTGACCGGCGCACGGCGGCACCGCCGGCACCTCGGCGCGCAGATCGGCCGGGTGGCGCACACGATGCTGCACTACGCCGACTGCCCGGTGGCGGTGGTGCCGCATCGCGGATGAGGGGTACCCGCCTCGGGTCGCGCGCCCGGACACCGCGGGCCCGGCACCGTGACTGCGGGAGGGAGGAGAGCGACGCATGACGGCGATCCGCGCACCCCTCACCGGCGTCCCCGCCGTCGTCTTCGACACCGACGGGGTGATCCTCGACTCGGCGCGCGTGCACGCCGCCGCCTGGAAGCGGGCCTTCGACGCCTTCCTCGACGCCCATCCGCCCGGCGACCCGCGCCAGCGCAGGCCCTTCGACGAGCAGGACGACTACCTGCGGTACGTGGACGGCAGGTCCCGGCTCGACGGCGCCGAGGCCTTCCTCGTGTCGCGGGGCCTTCGGCTGTCCCCGGCGACCGTGCAGGCCGTCGCGGCGGACAAGGACGAGATCTTCGTGGCCCGGCTGCACGAGGGCGGCATCGTCGCCTATCCGGGCACGGTGCGGCTGCTGCACGCGCTGCGTGCCGACGAGGTCGCGCTCGCCGCCGTCTCCGCGTCCCGGCACGCCCGCGAGCTGCTGGTCGGCGCCGCGGTCGAGCCGCTGTTCGACGTGCTGGTGGACGGCGCCGAAGCGGCCCGGCTCGGGCTGCCCGGCAAGCCTGACCCGGCCCTGTTCCTGACCGCCGCCGACCGGCTCGGTCACCCACCGCGGAGCACCGCCGTCGTCGAGGACGCCCTCGCGGGGGTGGCCGCGGGGCGCAGCGGCGGCTTCGCACCCGTCATCGGGGTGAACCGCACGGCCACCCCGGACGCCGGTGAGCGGCTGCGGGAACACGGCGCCGACACGGTGGTGGACGACCTCGCCGAGCTGCTCACCGAAGGAGCCCCCGCGTGACGGCCTGGACCTGGGAGTACGAGGGCTACGAACCCGCGGACGAGCGGCTGCGGGAGTCGCTGTGCACCCTCGGCAACGGCCACTTCGCCACCCGCGGCGCCGCCCCCGAGTGCGTCGCCGACGACGTGCACTACCCCGGCACGTACGCGGCCGGCGGGTACAACCGGCTGACGTCGACGGTCGACGGACACCAGGTCGAGAACGAGGACATGGTGAACCTGCCCAACTGGCTCCCGCTGCGGCTGCGCATCGTCGACAGCCACGAGGGACCCGACACCAGCGGCCCGCGCCGCCGCGCCCCCGCGCCCTGGCTCACCCCGGACACCCCCGCACTGCGCGACCACAGCCAGCGGCTCCGTCTCGACCTCGGTGTCCTGGAGCGCCGGGTGCGCTACGAGGACGAGCGCGGCCGGCGGCTGACGGTACGGCAGACCCGGCTGGTGCACATGGCCGACCCGTACCTCGCGGCGCTGCGCACCGAGGTGGAGCCGGAGAACTTCGCCGGCCGCATCGAGATCGAGTCGGCCCTGGACGGCACCGTCACCAACGCCGGCGTGCCGCGCTACCGCGATCTGAACGGCAGCCACCTGACCACGGTCCGCGCGGGCACCAGCACCCCGGAACGGATCTGGCTGAGCTGCCGCACCACCACGTCCGCACTGCGCATCGGGATGGCGGCACGCACCACGGTCCGCGGGGGAACGGCCGCCGAACCGGACACGCCGCACGAGGCGGCCCGTGCGGTGCAGGTGTGGTGGCTGGACATCGAGGAGGGCCGCACGGTCACCGTCGACAAGGTGGTGGCGCTGCACACCTCGAACGACCCGGCGATCAGCGACCCGCTGGACGCGGCCGTGGACCGCGCCGCCCGCGCTCCCGACCTCGACGAGCTGCTGCACACCCAGCACACGGCCTGGGAGCAACTGTGGCGCCGCGCCGAGCTGAACGTGTCGGGCGAGGCGGGCCGCATCCTGCGACTGCACCAGTTCCACCTGCTCCAGACGCTCTCCCCGCACACCGCCGACCTCGACGTGGGGGTACCGGCCCGCGGGCTGCACGGCGAGGCGTACCGCGGGCACATCTTCTGGGACGAGCTGTTCGTCCTGCCGTATCTGAACCTGCACTTCCCCGAGGTCTCCAGAGCGCTGCTCGGCTACCGCCACCGGCGCCTGGAGCGGGCCCGCAACACGGCCCGGGACACCGGCCTGACGGGTGCCATGTATCCGTGGCAGAGCGGCAGCGACGGCCGCGAGGAGACGCAGGAGCTGCACCTCAATCCGCGCTCCGGACGCTGGCTGCCGGACCATTCGCGCCGTCAGCGGCACGTCGGCTCGGCGATCGCCTACAACGTCTGGCAGTACGGCGAGGCCAGCGGCGACGTCGGGTTCCTGCACACCAAGGGCGCCGAGATGCTGGTGCACATCGCACGGTTCTGGGCCGGCTCGGCCGGTTACGACAAGGGCCTTGGCCGGTACCGGATCCGTGGCGTCGTCGGTCCCGACGAGTACCACGACGGGTACCCCGGCGCTGCGGAACCCGGCCTGGACGACAACGCGTACACGAACGTCATGGCCTCCTGGGTGCTCGCCCGCACCCTGGACCTGCTCGGCGCGCTCTCGGAGCCCAAACGGCGCGAACTCGCCGAGCGCACCGGGTTCGACGACACCGAACTGGCGCACTGGGACGAGCTCTCGCGCACCCTGAACGTGCCCTTCCACGCCGGCGTCATCAGCCAGTTCGAGGGATACGGCGAGCTGAAGGAACTCGACTGGGACGGCTACGCCAAGGCGTACGGGAACATCCGCCGGCTGGACCGGATCCTGGAGGCCGAAGGGGACACGGTCAACCGCTACCAGGCGTGCAAACAGGCCGATGTGCTGATGCTCGGCTACCTCTTCTCGCCGGCCGAGCTGGCGGGCGTCTTCGACCGGCTCGGCTACCGCCTCGACGACGCCCTGTGGCAGCGCACCGTCGACTACTACCTGCGGCGCACCAGCCACGGCTCCACGCTCAGCGGCCTGGTGCACGCCTGGGTGCTGGCCCGGGTACGGCGCGCCGAGGCGTGGACGTTCTTCCAGGAGGCCGTCGAGGGCGACATCGCCGACCTCCAGGGCGGCACCACCGGCGAAGGCATCCACCTGGGCGCCATGGCGGGCACCCTGGACCTGGTGCAGCGTGGCCTCACCGGACTGGCCACCCGCCGCGGCGCGCTCTGCCTCGACCCGGTACCGATGCCCGAGCTGGCCGAGTACAGCTTCTCGGTGTACTACCAGGGCCACGGCGGGGTGCGGGTGAGCGTGCGGCCCGGGTGGCTGAACCTGGCCGTACCGGACTCGGACCCGTCGACGCAGCTGCCCATCGACATCGAACTGCCCGACCGCTCCCTGGTCGTCGAGCCGGGGGAGTCCGTCGAGCTGATGGTCCCCGGCTGACGGCGGCGGGCGACGCGGGCGGGCGACCGGGGTGCGCCCGCCCGCCGGGTGTCACCAGCCGACGGCGACCTCCAGCCACTGCGGGTCACCGTGCGAGACGAACGAGGACTGGCCCGCGTAGTCGTCGTACGGGAAGCCGTAGGCCAGGTTGTTGATGGAGTGGTCGTGCCAGAACTTGGCGTAGTAGTTGGCCGGGGCGCTCTTGTAGTAGTTCGCCGGCGTCGACCACTGGTCCTCCGGCAGCTCGGCCACGTGCCGGTTGGCGGCGGCGCAGTGGCCCGGGTCGGCGGCCAGCGGCCCCGAGCAGCCGAAGATCTCCTGCGTCGTGGCGTTGATGCCGTGCTGGCTCGCGTAGCTGCTCATGTAGTTCTCGTACTGGCCGCCCGGGCGGAAGTCCGGCACGCTGCCGGGCGCCAGGATGCGGTAGGGCTTCTCGACCTCGGTGAGCGACTTGAACTCGGTGGGCATCGCATCGGCGAACTTCTGCCAGGTGGCGTCCCGGGACTCCTGGAACGTCTCGTAGTCCTCGCCCACCTGCACGTCGTAGCCGTCGTGCGCGTGCAGCCGCATCGCGAGCTTGAGCGCGAAGGCGTCCACCCGGGTGGTGTTGCCGTTGAAGACGTCGGGGCCGACGGTGAACTCGATGAAGTCCGCGTACTTGCTGTCCGGCGAGCCGAGGTGGAAGTACATCCGTCCGGCCGAGTTGGCGGGCATGTCGATGTAGGGCTGCTCGGCGATCGAGTGGGTCTCGTTGTTGAACGTCCAGTACACCTGGTCGTCCGGGTACTGGCCGTTGGTCTTGTTGAGCACCTTGACCGTGAGGACGTTCTGCGCGGCCGGAATGCTGCCCGTGTCGCCCCACCAGGAGTCCGGCGGGGCCTCACCGGCGGCGAGGGCCGGGGCGGCCGTCCCGGCGCCGTACGCCGCGTTGTTCACGACGGCGCCCGAGGCGGCGAGCAACAGGGCGATGGCGCCGACCAGATAGGTGGATCGGCGGCGGCGGAGCGGAGGGGTTGCGGTGGGGGACATCGTTCCTCCCTGGCTGTGGGGGGCGTGAAAAAGGGCGCGGCAGAGCCAGGCTGCGCGGCCGCCGACGGGCGGCGGTGCCTGGTCCCACCTGCGTGAATCGTGGGGGGCAGCCCCAACCGGAACCCGGCCGGCGGGGCGAGAGAGCGCTCTCAAAGACTCTGCGGATTGCGTGTCCTTGTCAAGACGCGAGGCCTGACCGACGGCTCGGCGCGGGGCTCGAGCCGTGGTCCGGCAAGCGGACTCAGCCGGTGGCCCGGCCGCCTTCCAACGGTTCGGTGGCCACCAGGACGGACGCGACCACCTGGTCGTCCTGGATCGTGTCGGCCCTGAGGCGGGGACGGCCCAGCAGATCATCGGCGGCGGGCGCGATGGCGATCCAGCACGGCTGGTCCAGCTCCACGTAGCGGCTGAACACGGCATCGAAGGAGACCGGCAGCACCCGCCGGGGCAGCGCCTCGGCCTGCGCGGCCTGGGCGGCGGCCTCCAACATCACCATGCCGGGCACATGATCGTGCGGATGGTCGAAGAGGACCTGGTTCGTGGTGTCGACGCGCAGCCGCCAACTGCCGGGCTGCACGGTGGGGGAGAGCACCACGTCCCGCACCCGGACCCGCCCGACGTGGCGCGGCCGGGCGGCCGGAGCCGGCGGCAGGGCCCGTTCGAAGGCCGCCTTCGCATCGGCGTAACGGCCGCGCAGCCGGCGGTAGATGGCCGGCGGATGCGTGATGTAACCGATCTCGGCGCAGCCCACATACGTCTCGCCGCAGGTCGCGTCGATCCGTGCGGCGACCCGGACGGAGCCGAGCCGGCGGCGCTGCACGGCGGTGTGGACGATCCGCATGTCCACGGTGGTCGGGACGGGACCGCTGGTGAACACCGGCGTGACCACGCTGGAACGGACGTACTCCCACCCGAGCCGGTGGTCCAGCGGTATCCGGTGCACCGTGTGGGACAGGACGGCGAGGGCCTGACGGATGCTCTCCGTGAACAGCAGCGGGCTGATCGCCTTCCCGTGCAGCGTGTAGAAGGCGTGCGCGCGCGGCCACCGCACCGTCACCACATGGGACCGTGGCGTGTCCGATCGCCATCCGCGGACGAGGATTTCGGCAGCGTCGATCTTGCGTACATACTCGGGAAGTGCGGGCACAGCGGCTTCATAGTCTGTCGGGGGAACATCGGCGGCACCGGTGACCAATCGGCTCCCTCCCCGAACCTCACGCAACGAGCGGTGATCCTCGAGCCGGCGCTCCGGGCCGGCAGGGTCACGCGGTGACAACGGCTACAAAAATAGGGAGTGTCGTTTTCCTTGTCGAGCAAGATCGGATAGGTGGGCATGCCGGGACGGGCGGCGAAGCAGGCACGAGGCGTACGGACCCGAGCGGCGCTGGTGCGCGCGGCGGCCGAGGAGTTCGCCGAGTGCGGATACGCCGGCGCCAGCGTCGCACGGATCGCGAAACGCGCGGGGGTCACCCTTGGAACCATGTACCACCACTTCCCGCGCAAGGGTGAACTGGCCCGGGAGATCGTCCGCAGCCAGCCCGACCTGGTGGTGCCGCCGATCGAGGCCCAGGGCCTCCAGCAGATCGTGGACATCACCCTTGCCTGGGGCTACCAACTGCTCGACAACCCCGTCCTGCTGGCGGGCGCCCGCCTGGTGATGGACCAGGACCAGTTCATCGAGCCCGACGAGAACTCCCACAAGCAGTGGGCCGAAGTGGTGGTGCACAGCTTCCGGGCGGCACAGCGCAAGCGGGAGCTGAGGGCCGGCGTGGACGTGGAGGCGATGGCCCGGCTGGTCGTCAACTTCTGTACCGGCGCGCAGATGCACGCGAGCATGGAATCCGGGCGCAAGGACCTGCCCGACCGGATCGTCGAGATGTGGCACTGCCTGCTGCCCGCACTCGCCGTGCCGAGCGTCGCCAAGCGCCTCGAGTTCGGGGAGGAACGCGGCCGGGCCCGGTGACCACGGCGCTTCGGGACCCGGGCGTGGAGGCGGAGCGCCGGCCCGGACCAGGGGCCGGCATCCGTGCAGGTGGGGCCGGGACGTACGGTGTGCTCGCACACGGCGGATGGCGGACGGTTGTTCGCCTTGGCGGAGGCGGGACACATGCTGCACGGCAAGACGGTCATGATCACCGGTGCGTCCAGCGGGATCGGCGCCGCAGCCGCCCGGTTGCTGGCGGCCGAGGGCGCGGCGGTGGTGCTGATGGCGCGGCGGGCCGAGCGGCTCCACGAGATCGTCGAGAGCATCGCGGCGGAGGGCGGACGCGCACTGGCCGCACCGGGCGACGTCACCTCGCCGCCGGACGTCGAGCGGGCCGTGTCGAGAGCGGTGGAGACCTACGGATCGCTGGACGCCGCGTTCAACAACGCGGGGTGGGGCTCCGTGGGCGCCCGGCTGCACGAGATGGACGACGCGGACTACCACCGGATCATGGACGTCAACGTCCGCGGTGTCTGGAACTGCCTGCGCCAGCAGATACCCGTGATGCTCCGGCAGCCCTCCGGCGGATCGATCGTCAACACCGGCAGCACGGCAGGCCTCTTCGCGACCGGCGCCGCCGCCCCCTACGTGGCCGCCAAGCACGCGGTGGCGGGCCTGACCAAGGCCGCGGCGGCGGAGTACGGAGACCGCAACATCCGGGTCAACGTCCTGATGGTGGGCAGCACCCGCACCGAACTGCTGGAGCAGGCGATGCGCGAGGTGCCGCAGCTGGAGGAGCTCTCCGTGGCCCGTGCCATCCAGCGGCGCCTGGCCGATCCGGTCGAGATCGCCCAGGCGGTGGCCTGGCTGTGCAGTGACCGCGCCTCCTTCGTGACGGGGGCGGCGGTACCGGTGGACGGAGGGTGCAGTGCGGTGTGAGCGCGCTGCCACCCGGCCGGGCCCGGACCTGGCACCGCCGCACGCGCCCGGCGTCGTTGCCTATGCTGAGCAGTGATGTTCGCACCCGAGGGCCCCACCGTCCGCGAGCTCGCCGTGCAGGCCCTGTCCTCCGTCGAGCGCGGCTACGACCTGCTCGCGCCGAAGTTCGACGTGACGCCGTTCCGGACGCCGGACGCCGTGCTGGACGCCGTGACCGAAGCGATCCGGCCGCTCGGTCCCTTCCAGGACGGGCTCGACCTGTGCTGCGGTACCGGCGCGGGCATGGACGTCCTGGCACAGGTGTGCCGCGGCCGGATCACCGGCGTCGACTTCAGCATGGGCATGCTCACCCAGGCGCGCGCGAGCCGGCAGTCCACCGGCCGCCCGGCTGCCCCGGCGACCGGCGCGGGGCCGCTCGCGCCCGCGCCCGCGCACACGGAGTGGGTGCGCGGGGATGCGCGCGCCCTGCCGTTCGGTGCCGTGTTCGACCTCGTGGTCAGCTTCGGAGCCTTCGGGCACTTTCTGCCACGCGAGCGGCCCCGACTGTTCGACCAGGTCAGGCAGGTGCTGCGGCCCGGTGGACGGTTTGTCTTCCCGATCGCTGAGCTCCCCGCGCCCAGCTCCCCGGCCGCCTGGATGCTGCTGGCGTTCGACGTGGTGATGCGGGTGCGCAACGCCGTGTGGCGCCCGCCGTTCGTCATGTACTACCGCACCTTCCGCCCCGACCGGGTGCGCGGCGAGCTGACCGCCGCCGGCTTCGACGTGACGCTGCACGCGCTGCCCGCGCTCGGTTCCCGCGCCGACGGCAGCCCGCGCTGCGGCATGATCGTGGCCACCCGCCGCGGCGGCCGGTGACACGGGCCGCCGCGCCGCATCACCGACCCCGCCGGCGGTCACCCGCCCTCGGGACTCACCCGGCCTCGGCAAGGCCGATGCCGATGCGTCCCGGCCGCCGCTCCACCGTCTCGAAGATCCGGTTGGCAGGGCGCGGCAGGTCGTAGTGGTCGCGGAGGGTGCGGCCCGTGTACGCGGTGCGGAACAGGCCACGCTCCTGGAGGATCGGCACGACGTCGTCCACGAACCGCTCCAGCCCGGACGGCAGCACCGCCGGCATGATGTTGAAACCGTCCGCCGCGCCCCTGTCGTACCAGTGCTCGATCGTGTCGGCGACCTGGACCGCGGTGCCCGCGAAGGTGCGATGGCCGCGTCCGCCGCCGAGCCGGCCGATCAGCTGCCGCACCGTCAGCCGCTCGCGCCTGGCCAGTTCCACGACCAGGGTGTAGCGGCTCTTCGCGCCCTCGATCTCGTCCTCGGTGGGCAGTCCTTCGGGCAGCTCCTCGTCGAGGGCCAGCTCAGCCGGGTCGAGCCGGAGCGTCCTGGCCAGCTGCTGCTTGGCGTACTCGGGCACGATCAACCGGTCGAGCTCGGCGTCCAGCTCCCGCGCCTGCGCCTCGGTGTCCCCGATCACCGGCACGATGCCGGGCAGGATCCTGATCCCGTCGGGGTCGCGGCCGAGGAGCTCGGCACGGTGCTTGACGTCCTTGTAGAACGCGATGCCCTCCTGGAGGGTCTGCTGCGCGGTGAACACGGCCTCCGCGTAGCGCGCCGCGAAGTCCTTGCCGTCCTCGCTCGACCCGGCCTGCACCAGCAGCGGATAGCCCTGGGGCGAGCGCTGCACGTTGAGCGGCCCGTCGACGCGGAAGAACTCCCCCGCGTGGCCGATCCGGCGGACCCGGTCCGGCCGTGCGTGCACCCCGCGTTCCTTGTCGGCCACCACGGCGTCGTCGGCCCAGCTGTCCCACAGCTTGGTGGAGACCTCGACGAACTCGGCGGCCCGCCGGTAGCGGTCGTGGTGCGGCGGGCTGTCGTCCAGGCCGAAGTTGCGTGCCGCGTCCGCGCCCGCGGTGGTGACGATGTTCCAGCCCGCCCGGCCCCCGGAGACATGGTCCAGCGAGGCGAACCGGCGTGCCAGGTTGTACGGCTCGTTGTAACTGGTGGAGGCGGTGGCGATCAGCCCGATGTGCCGGGTCGCACCGGCCAGCGCGGTCAGCAGCAGCGTCGGCTCCAGCCTGCTGGCGGGCCGCCGCCCAGGGTCGCCCTGCAACACGGGACTGTCCGCGAGGAACAGCGAGTCCAGCTTGCCGCGCTCCGCAACGCGCGCCAGGTGGAGGTAGTGCTCGATGTCGGGTGTCGGCTGCGCACTGCTCCCGGGCAGCCGCCAGGCCGCCTCGTGGTGCCCGACGGACATCAGGAACGCGTTGAGGTGCAGCGGCGGACGATCAGTCGTGCGGGACATGCGGGGTTTCCTCCAAGTGGGGTGGCACGGCGCCGGCGTGGGCAGCCGGTGCCGGGGGCCTGTCGGGAGCGGCCGTCACGCCGAGGGCGGCGAGCAGCGTCGCGCGGTGCTCCTGGAAGCGCGGTTCGCCCGGGCTGCGCGGCGCCGGCAGCTCGATGGGCAGGTCGAGGCCGATGCGGCCGTCCTGGAGCACCACCACGCGGTCGGCGAGTTCGATCGCCTCGTCCACGTCGTGGGTGACCAGCAGCACGGCGGGACGGTGCCGCTCGTACAGCTCACGCAGCAGGCCGTGCGTCCGGATCCGGGTGAGCGCGTCGAGCGCGCCGAACGGCTCGTCGGCCAGCAGCAGTTCCGGCTCGCGCACCAGCGCCCGGGCGAGTGCGGCACGCTGCTGCTCGCCCCCGGACAGCTCACCGGGCCAGGCGCGCTCCCGGCCCGCGAGGCCGACCTCGGCCAGCGCCGCACTGCCGCGCCGGCGGGCGTCCCCCCGCTTCGGGTGGGCCCGGGCGGCGCCCGCGCGGTCGCGCAGACCGAGGACCACGTTGTCCAGCAGCCGTAGCCACGGCAGGAGCCGGGAGTCCTGGAACGACAGCGAGACCCGCTCCGGCACCAGCAGCTCACCCGAGCCGTCGACCCGGTCGTCGAGCCCGGCGACGGCCCGCAACAGGGTCGACTTGCCGGAGCCACTGCGGCCGAGCAGCGCGACGAACTCGCCCGCGGCCACGGTCAGGTCGAGGCCGTCCAGCACCAGCCGGCCGCCGAACCGGCGCACCAGTCGGGCGGCGCGGAGCGCGACGGGGGCGTCGGAGCCGGCTGCCGTCCCGTCCCGGTTCAGCTCGTCAGCGTGCGCCGCCATGACAGGGCCCTCCTCTCGACGACGCGGACCAGGGCATCGGAGAGGAAGCCGAAGACCCCGTAGACCACGAGACCGACGACGATCACATCGGTCTGGGCGTACTGCTGGGCCTGGAACATCATGTAGCCGATGCCCGACGTGGCGTTGATCTGCTCGACCACGATCAGCCCGAGCCACGACGAGGTAACCGCGAGCCGCAGCCCGACGAAGAACCCCGGCAACGAACCCGGTACGACGACCTTGTGCAGGAACTCCCACCTGCCGAGCCGCAGCGACTCGGCCAGCTCGACGTGGCGCTGGTCAATGCCGGTCAGCGCCGCGTACGTGTTGATGTACAGGTTGACCGCGACGCCGAGCGCGATGACGGTGACCTTCATCTGCTCACCGATGCCCAACCACAGGATCAGCAGCGGCAGCATCGCGAGCGCCGGGATGGCCCGCTTGATCTGCAACGGACCGTCGACGAGGTACTCGCCGAGCCGGCTCAGACCGGCGACCACGGCCAGCAGCACGCCGGCAACGACCCCGAAGAGCAGCCCGAGCCCGGCCCGTTGCAGCGAGATCAGCGCATGGTCGGCGAGCCGGCCGTCCGCGACCAGCTCGCCCGCGGTGGACACGACTTCCCCCGGCCCGGACAGCACCCGCGGGTCGAGCACTCCGAGCGCCGACGCCGTCCACCAGAGGGTGACCAGCAGGACGGGCCCGAGCAGCCGCCCGAAGCGCACCGGGCGCCCGGGACCGAGCCTGCGACGGTTCCGTCCGGGGGAGCGGACGGCACGGGACGGCGCTGCCCCGTCCGGATCGGGACGCGTGGACCGGCCCGGCACCGGCGCCTCGGCGGGGGGCGTCTCGGGAGGGCGTACGTGCGAGAGCGTGCCGCTCATGAGGCCGCCTCCCGGTACCGGCCCGGCACGGCCTGCGCCGCGAGGTCCTCGAAACGGCGGTCGAACAGCTCGGTGACGTCGAGCTTCTTGACGAAGCCGCCGTCCGCCAGCAGATCCGCGGTCTCCTGCTCCCACGCGATGGCCCTGTCCCAGCTGTCCGGGAAGCGGGGCGGGCCCAGCGAGGCGACGATGCGCTTGCCGTCCACCCTGGTCACGCCCTGGTCCTTGACGTAGTAGGTGTCGATCCAGGCGTCCGTGTGCTGCCACGCCCACACCAGGCCCTGGGCCCACAGCGGCACGTAGTCGCGCACCGCCGCCAGCTTGGCCGGGTCGTCCAGCACCTCGACCGGGGCCCACAGGACGGTCAGCAGGTCCACCACGTCGGTGGGCACGGACCGGGCCCCGTCCTTGGCGTACTGGTTCAGGTACTTGGTCAGCACCGGTTCGTTGAGCGGTGCCACGTCCACCTGCCCGGATTGCAAAGCCGTCAGGAACTGCGTGCTGGGCAGCGCGACGAGTGTGACGTCGTCGTTCTTGATCCCGGCCTCCTTCAGGGCGCGCAGGACCACCACGCCCTGCGCCTGGCCCTGCGAGAACGCGATTTTCCGGCCGCGGAAATCGGCGGCGTCGGCGATGGACGAGCTGGGTGCGGTGGCAAACCGGTAGAGCGGGACGTGCCGTTCCTGCACCGCGACGATCCTGGCCCGCACTCCGATTGCGGCGGCCTGGATGGGGGGAATTCCGGCATTGGCCGCCAGATCGATGGAGTGCGCTCTGAATCCCTGGATGACGTCGGGTCCGGCCGTCAGATTGGGCCACTGGGAGACCGTGAATCCGAGTTTTCTGCCGAGCCCCGATGCGGCGAGCTGCAATTGCGAGGTGTGGACGGCTATGGAGAGCCTGGTGCCGCGTGCTGCTGCGGTCGGCAGGGCGCCGGTCGGTGCCGGCTGTGAGGCGGCTTCGGTGCGTGAGACGCAGCCGGTGAGGCCGAGCCCGAGTGCCGTGCCGGCGGCCAGGGCGAGGAACTTTCTGCGGTGGGTCGGTTCAGGCGATGTGAGGCTGGGCATTGCCGATATCCGTTCGGGGTGAAAGCGAGTGATACACGCCGTCGTGGAAGAGGAGCGGGTCACGGCCGGCGTCGAGCCGGGCCTCCAGGGCACGGGCGATGACGATGTGGTGGTCGCCGGCCGGGACGATCTGCTCGACACCCAGGCGCAACCAGCCGGCGACGTGGTGGAGTACCGGTTCACCGGTGGGCAGCCGCCGCCATGCGGTCGGCGCCGCGAACCGATCGACGCCACGGCTGGCGAACCGCCGGGCCAGCGGCTCCTGTTCGGCACCGAGGAAGTGCACGACCACGCTCGCCGCCCGCGCCACATGCGGCCAGGACGACGCGCCGGCCGCGATGGCGAACGACACCAGCGGCGGGTTCAGCGAGAGCGACGTGAGCGAGGTGGCGGTGAATCCGACCGGACCCTGCCCGGCGTCCAGCGTGATCACCACCACCCCCGCGGGATGGCGTCGGAAGACCTGCCTGAACCGGTCAGGAGCGATGTTCGGCGAGGAACGCGGAGCGGGGGCAAGAGCCATGGAGTCTCCCGGGATGGAGATAGGCACAAAGACGGGTAAGGGAAGGCGGAAAGGGCCGGCGGAAAAGGGAGGACGGAAAAGGGAGGGGAATCGGGGGCCGAAGAGGAAAAGGGAACGGCGCGGCAGCGCGGCAGCGTTGCCCCGTGACGCTCGGACCCGCGCATGCGGAATGACGGATGGGCGCGCCGTGGCGGGCCCATGAAGGGCAGGCATGCAAGGTCGGATGGGAGACGCGCGGGCGCAGGCGAGAAGCGAAGCATGTGCGAGCGAGCCGCGGAATGTGAGCGTGCGAAAGTGCACGTGTGGCACGGTGCGGACGGACCGGCTGAACGGAGAAGGCCGCCTCGATGTCAGATCACACGTCAGAATTTCGCTGGCTTGGCGTCATGTGCGGCGCATGCGGCGACAACAGCAGCGGCCCGACGGAATGGGCATCGACGCGGCCACGCCCTCGTGCGGCGCCGAAAGGGGCGCATACGGGAAAAGACGCTGCGGGTCGCTCATGAATCCATTTTCCTCGGCGGAACGGGAGCCGGTCAAGAAAGCACATCGTTGAATTAAGTCGAATCCGCGGTGGTGAACCGGGACGGGGGCGCGGCCCCGGCGCCAAGGGGGTCCGCATACAGCGCCCCCAGCGCCACCGCGGCGCCCGCCACCGCCAACACGGAGCCGGTGAAGCTGCTCGGCACGACCGCCGTGGCCGCGGCCTCGCCCGCCCAGGACCGCCGCTTCACCTCCGCCCGCAGCGCGGCAAGGCACTCCGGCAGCCGTCCGGACGCCGGTTCGACCACCACCAGCACATCGGGATCGAACATGTCGAGCAGCAAAGCGGCGGCCCGGCCGACCCGTCGGGCCCGGTCCACGAAGACCGCACACGCCACGGGATCACCCCGCAGGGCCCGTTCGAGCAGTGCCGGGAAGTCGGGCACGGACAGTCCGCGCCGTGCGGCCCGCCGCACCAGGGCGGGTTCCGACACCTGTGCCTGGAGGCAGTCGGGGGCACCGCACGCGCATCGCTCCGGTGAGCCCTCCGCGGGGGTCGGGCCCTCGTTCCGCTCCGCGCCGGGCGCCGGATCCCGCCCGCCGACCGGAAGATGGGCGACGCTGCCTGCACCCGAATGCGGTCCCAGATGGACCAGGCCACCGGTGGCGAAGGCGGCGTCCACGACCGTGCCGACGAACAGCAGCACGGCGCTGGTGCGACTCGACGACTCGCCGATGAGCTGTTCGGCGCGGGCCAGTGCCCGGGCGTGCCCGTCCACGTGCACCGGCAGCCCGGTCGCGGTGGCCAGCACGTCCCGTGCCGGCACGTTTCGCCAGCCGAGCTGCGGATGGTCCACGATCACGCCGGTGCGTGGATCCACCCGGTGTCCGGTGGCCACGCCGAGCGCCAGCACCGTACGGTCCGCGGCGTGCCCGGACACCAGCGCGGGCAGCCGTGCAGCGAGCCGGTCCAGCACCTGGTCGGGGGCGGTGCCGCGGTGGGGTTCACGGTCCTCCGCCACGATCCGGCCACGCAGGTCCATCAGGGACAACGTGGTGTGTCGCACGGCGATGTGCGCACCGGCCACCACATGGCGTTCGGTGTCTATCTCCAGGGGTATGTGCGGCCGTCCGAGGCCACGTGGCCCGCTGGTCGCCGCGGCCTCCCGGATCAGCCCGCGCGCCAGCAGGTGCCCGCAGTGCCCGGTGACCGAGGCCGGCGACAGGCCGGTGAGCCGGGCAACGGCGCTGCGGGCGACGGGACCGTGGTCGAGGATGGCGCCGAGCACCGCCCGGGTGGCCGGCGGACGGCGGGGTGGCGCGGTGGGCGGTGCGTCGGGGTGACGCGGTGCGGTGCGGCGGCGCGGGTGCGCCGGTGATCCGTTCACGGATGCCTTCCGGGATGCGGCAGCGCATGGCTGCGCCGGAGGGCCCGGCCAGGGGGCAGGGCCCGGCGACGTACCGGCGGGCCCGGTGCGGACCGGGCTCGCGGCGGGGCCGGGCGAGGTCGCCACGGCCGGGACGCACCGGATGCTCGTGACCGACGCCGTGGACTGATGGGGGGCGCCGGCAGCGGGAGGAAGCCGCCGGCCGCGCCCGTCCCGGTCCTCAGGGTCGTGGTGCGTGCGGAACAGCCGTACGGGGCGAAAGGTGCCGCCGTACGCTCAGGGCTGCCGACACGCGGCGGAGCACACACGCTTCAGGTCGACGTGCCCCCGAACCGTGAGATGTGCCGATCGCTGCATGTGCCGCAAGGTAGCCGTGGCGGCGGGGCGTGGTCAAAGGGCTGACCGCATCATGGACAGCTCCACGCGCCGCCGCGCGTGCCGGCTCAGGTGTGCGGACGCACGAACACGTAGCCCTTGTCCAGCAGTCGGGGCAGATAGTCGGTGATGGCGCGCACCGTCTGGGCCCGGTTGCCGCCACCGTCGTGCTGGAGGATGACGCTGCCCGGTTCGACGCCGTGGGTGACCGCCTTCTCGATCTTGGCGATGCCGGGCCGGGCCCAGTCGTTGGTGTCCAGCGACCAGCCGAGGGGCTCCATGCCGAGCTGGGCGCAGACCTTCAGGGAGCGCGCGTCCCACTCCCCGTACGGCGCACGGCACCAGCGCGGCGGCGCGTCCAGCACCTTCTCGATGACGTCGCTCGTCCTGCCCAGTTCCTGCCTGACCTTGGCCGTGGAGAGGCTGGTCAACAGCGGGTGCGTGTAGCTGTGGTTGGCCACCACGTGCCCGCCCGCCGCGATGTCGTGCAGCAGCTTGGGGAAGGCGGCGGCGTTCTCGCCGATGACGAAGAACGTGGCCTGGATGCGGTACGTGCGCAGCACGGACAGCACCTTCGGGGTGTAGTCCGGGTGGGGACCGTCGTCGAAGGTCAGGGCGATGTAGCGACCGGATCCCGGCAGGGTCAGCTGGGCGTGCTTGCGGATCTGCGGATGCAGGACCGTACTCCCGATCGCGTACTCGCCGGCGACCGGCCGCAGCCGGTAGGTCTGGCGCAGACCCGCTTCGACGGGCACGGAGCCCGGACGGGGCCCGCTCGACTTGCGGCGGGAGCCTCCGGAGGGCCGGTGGGGTCCTTTGGACGGGCTGGGCGTGCCCTTGCCGGCCTTCTTGTGACCGGACGTTCCCGAAGGGCCCGGCGCCGGCCGGTGAGCGGATGAACTGGCGTGGTCCGTGGTCCTGGTGAGCACGACGGCCGAGCCGGTCGCCGCGGCCGCTCCGATTCCGAGCGCGCTCAGCAAGAGCCATCGGCGCGTATTCATATGATTATCGGATCGCATTTCTCCTCAATGTCATATGGCGCGCAGGACATCGCTGAGCTCCCCCGCGGCACGCCGTGCGGTTCACGCGACCGGAGCAGCCCGGGCCCCGTCCGCGGGCCCGAGGGCGGTCGGGCCGCCGGCGGGTGCGCGGTGTGGGGGAGGGGTGAGCGGGGGCACCGGTACGGCCGTATCCAGCTCGACCGGGCCCGCGGCGGAGCCTAGGATCGCGGCGACGACATCGTGAACCGGTCACCGACCGGGTGAGGCATCGAGGTGTCGGGAGTCGCCCTCGGAGGCATGTCCGTGGCCGTTGCGTCGAGCTGCACCGTCGTCAGCCCGCCCTGGGGAGAGCAGGAGCCGCCGGGAGGATGCGGCCTGTGCGGCATAGAACCGGCCGGCCGGGGCAGGGAGACCAGGACCAGGCTCGGCGGCAGCCGTCAGGCATAGCCGCAACCGGCCCCGTCGGCACCGCGGTTGCCGTCGGCGCGTTCGGTGTTGTGACCATCAGACCGGTGCCGTGTCGCAGGAAGCGGCACCGGTCCCGGCGGCGCCACGCGGGAGGGTGCCGTACCGGTTCCGGCGGTGCTCGCCGCGGGACTGTCCACCGCGGCGAGCACCGCGCCGGAAGCGACGCGGTCCACCCGTCGACCGCGGCTTCCCGCGCTCCCGGCCATGCGGCGCCGTGGCGCAGCCATCGCTTCAGTCGTCGTAGTGCAGGGTGCCGTCCTCGTCCATGGTCGGGTGGATCTTCATCGGGCCGTAGCCGTCCTGGTCCGAGGCCCTGGGTTGTTCCGGTCCATCGGGGCCCACGCGTACGAAGCGCTCGATGCGGGAGATCCTGAACAGGCTGCCGGACACCCGCACTTCATTGGCGCGGCCCGCGGCCCTGAACTCCTCGGCGGCCTGCGCGTACACCGCCTTCTGGTCCGCGTCGAAGTCGCGGACCAGGGGCCAGGTCTCGGTCAGCTGTCCGTACAGGAGCTGCCGCGCGCCGTGCGGCGTGGACATCAGGGAGCCACGCGGCAGCCAGCCCTTGCCGTTGCGCTCGGCGACCCCGAAGCCGACGGGCAGCAGGACGATGTCCGG
The DNA here is from genome assembly GCF_024435355.1 of Streptomyces odontomachi. Taxonomy (GTDB): domain Bacteria; phylum Actinomycetota; class Actinomycetes; order Streptomycetales; family Streptomycetaceae; genus Streptomyces; species Streptomyces odontomachi. The sequence continues at coordinate 269,423 of NZ_JAMJWG010000002.1, read as the reverse complement.
GCAGGCCGTGACCGCCTGTTCGGAGTCCTTGCGCACATCGGTGGGAAAACGCGGCCCGGCGTAGGTGAAGTCCCGCAGCCCCAACTTCATGGCACCCGCCATCACGCCGTCCTCGCGGTCCGCGTCGAGGGCGAAGTCGATGTCCGGCGACGGGCTCTTGTCGTCCTTGTCCCAGGTCAGGTCGACCGGCTCGACGTCGGTCGGGCGAGGCGGCTCCAGGTTGCCGTCCTTGTCGCTGCGGGCGAACTCGTCCCCGCGCACCACGCGGTAGCGGACCCCGAGGACGTCGACCTCGTTGACCGGCTCGCGGTCCAGCACGTCCACCGCCGCCAGTAACGCGCGCCGCACGGCGCGGTCGTCGGTGTCGTCCTTGGCCCTGAACCACAGCAGCGAGTTCAACTCGTCACGGGCCTGCTGCGGGGTGCCGTTCGTCACCGGCCGCACCAGACTCCAGTGCGACCCCGTACGCGGGTCCTGTGCGGCAAGACCGAAGACGGGCCCACGCAGGGCGACATAGGGGTAGCGGTAGGAGGCGTCCACGGCATCGGCCTCGGTCACCCAGGCGGCGGGGTCATCACGGCGCACCAGGGCCGCGTGAAGCCGATCCATCTGTCGCTTCCAGTCATCAGTCATGCGCATATTGTTAACGAGGCCGGTCGTGCGCCGGGGGTGAATGCGTCAGGTGACCGCTGACCCGCGGAGGCGGTGGGTGCTGCCAGCGCCCCCTGGCGCTTCGCACAGTTGGGCGAGGGGTGAGGGGTGATGGGTGTGATCGAGGGACCGAAGCGCGCACGCGATGTGACGGCAGCATGACGGATTCCCGAAACCGGGAATGTGCCGCACCCCGCCGTCCTTGCACCTGGCGGCCGGCCGCAAGGATGGCAGAAGCACCACGGCGACGCCGGGCAGACCGGTGGAGCGGTGCCGTGAGGAGAGTGAGGAGTACATGGGCAAGGCGTATGTGTACACCGCGTTCGGCGGGCCGGAGGTGGAGACCTTCATCGACCGCCCGGCACCCGAGCCGGGCGCCGGCGAGCTGCTCGTCGCCGTCAGGGCCGCGGGGGTCAACCCGGTGGACTGGAAGCTGCGCACCGGCTTTCGCCGGCCGGGTGCCCCGCCTGCACAACTGCCGGTCGCCTTCGGCAGCGAGGTCGCCGGGATCGTCGAACGGGTGGGGCCGGGCGTCGAAGGGTTCGCGCCCGGCGACGCGGTCTTCGGCAGCTCGCTCACCGGCGGATACGTCGAGCACACCCTGCTCCCCGTGACGGTCGCCGCACGCAAGCCGGCCGCTCTCTCCTTCACCGATGCGGCCGCCCTGCCCGTCGCCGCCGCCACCGCCTACGACGGCGTGCGCCAACTGGACCTGCCGGCCGGCGCAGTGCTGCTGATCACCGGCGCGGGGGGCGGCGTCGGCGTGGCCGCCATCCAGATCGCCCGCGTCCGCGGACTGCGGGTCGTGGGGGTGGCGAGCGAGGGCAAGAAGGACTTCGTCGAGTCGCTCGGCGCGATCCACGTGCCCTCCGGGCCGGATCTCGCCGAGCGGGTGCGGGCCGCGGCACCGGACGGCATCGACGCGGTGTACGACCTGGTGGGCGGTGACGCGCTGGAAGCCGCCGCAGGTCTGCTCGAGGACCGTTCGAAACTGATCACCGCAGCGGACCGGGCGACCGTCGCCCGGCTCGGCGGCGCCGGCGTGGAGCGCGCCCGCACCGCGGCCGTACTCGACGAGGTGGCCGCCCTGGTGGTGGACGGACGGCTCACCCCGCACGTCACCCGCACCTTCCCGCTGGAGCAGGCCGGCCCGGCGCTCCGCGCGGTGGAGGAAGGGCACGCCCGCGGCAAGGTCGTCATCGAGGTGGGGGCGTGAGGGCAGCGTCCATGCCGCATCCGCCGGCCCTCCCGCATCCGCTGGACAACCCCGCCTACAGCGCCCTGACGGGCCCGCACGCCCACCTGGCCGAACGCTGCGGACGGGTGCTGCGCTACCCGGTCGACGTCTCGCCGTGGCTCGCCCTGCCCACCGACCCGCGTCCCGACGACTGGGCGGATGTCGCGGCGCTCGCCGGTCCCGGCGCCTCGATCCACTTCCCCGGGGTGCGGGTGGCCCTGCCGTCGGACTGGGAGGTCACCGGGCAGCTGCCCGGCGCCCAGTACGTCGACGACGGAGTCGACGCGGCCTTCGACGGCGAGGCCAAGCCCCTCACCCCCGCGGACGTACCGCAGATGCTCGACCTGGTGGCGCGCACCGAGCCCGGACCCTTCCTGCCGCGCAGCATCCTGCTCGGCGACTATCTCGGCGTGTGGCGCGACGGCCGGCTGGTCGCGATGGCGGGGGAGCGGCTGCACCCGCCCGGCTGGACAGAGATCAGCGCGGTCTGCACCGACCAGGAGTATCGCGGGCAGGGCCTGGCGACCCGACTCGTGCGCGCGGTCGCCGCGGGTATCAGGGCCCGGGGCGAGACCCCGTTCCTGCACGTCGCCATGCGCAACACCGGCGCGAGGGCGCTCTACGAGTCCCTGGGCTTCCGCCAGCGCCGCCCGGCGATGTTCCGCACCGCCCGCGTACCGGAGCACCTGCCGGAGGCGCGGGCGGTCGAGGCGGTGTAGGGACGAGGGACGCGCGCGGGGTGCGCGACGGGCTCAGGCGGCTTCGGGCGGCGGCCCCGGCGGCGCGGCCGGCGCCGTCGGGTCGTCGTCGGGCCGGGACGCGGCCTCGTTGTAGCGCCGCAGGAAGTCGGCGAACCGGAGGAGGTCGGCCGGCGGCCAGCCGGCGAGGCGGGATTCGAAGGCGGCCCGGCGACTCTCGGTGACCTCGGCGAGGATGCCGGTGCCCTCCGGGGTCAGGTCCAGCACCTGGCCGCGATGGTCCTCGGGGTCCACCCGGCGGTGTACCAGGCCGTCCCGCTCCAGGGCTGCCACCTGCCGGCTCACCGTCGACTTGTCCAGCGCGTAGTGCGCCGCCAGGTCCGTGGCCCGGCAGCCGCCCCGCTCCTCCAGATGGCTGAGCAGGGTGTACGCGACCAGGGACAACTGCGGGTGCATCCGCCCGGCGGTGGCCCTGGCGCGCCGGGCGAACACGGTCAGCTCGCGGTGGATGGTCTCGACGGCCGCGTCCCGGGCGGCCCGACGCCCCACCGGGTGCGACCGCGAAGTGGCCGGCCGTTCGCCGTCGTCGGTGGCCCGCCCGGTCGTCTGGTGCCCTGACATCACGACCGCATGTCCTCTCGCCGGCGGGTGGGCGCGTCGGCGCGTGCGCGCCGGGTCCCCTCACGTCCACTATCTAGTTGTAGAGTACAACTTGATTCTTGGGAAGCCCGTCGACAGGATCCGTGCCGCAGCACCGCGGCGCGGGGCACCGCTGCGTGGACGCCGGCTACGACTACCGGCCGTTCGCCTCGCCGACGGTCTCGGCCACCCAGCCGTAGGGCAACTCGTCGCCGTCGACCGTGATGGCCTCGATGGCGCCGGTCTCGGGATCGATGTCCGCCCGCATGCCGTGCCCCGCATAGCGCGGATAGCCCGAAGCGCCCAGCTCACCGGTCGCCTCGACGACCGCCGTGCGCAGGCTGTCGCCGTGGTCGGTATGGCCCTGCGCATCGGCGACCCGGGGTTTGAGGGCCACGGTGTAGCGGCGGGGCGTCACGGTCATGCTCCCGAGCCTAAGACGCGGCAGGTGCCGCTGCCCACCTCGCACCTTCCGTGGCCCCGCCCGATCCGAACGCGATCCGGGAAACGGCAGCCGCTACGTACGCGCCGACCGCGGCAGCGTCGCCGCGGTCGGGTCCCAGTCCGCCGGTAGCGGTGCCGGCGGCACGATGCGACCGGCCACCGGGGCGAACTCGCCGCGTGCCGCGGAATCGTCGACCGCGGTCATCGTCTGGAGCACGTGCAGCGCCAGCGTCCCCGACGCCCGGTGCGGCCCGGTGCCGCGGATCGCCCGCGCCATGTCCAGCACGCCGAGCCCCCGGCCGTCCGTGCGCCCGGTCACCGGCAGCTCGCGCCAGTCCGCCGAGCCGTTGGGCCGCACCCGCAGCGGCCCGCCGAAGGTGTTCGGATCGGGTACCGCGAGCGTGCCCTCCGTGCCGGTGATCTCGAACTGGATGCGGGGCAGCGACGAGTCGAAGCTGAACGTGGTGTTGGCGGTCGCACCCGAGGCGAACTCCAGCAGTGCGCAGACGTGCGTGGGCACCGTGACCGGGAAGGTCTGCCCCGCCTTCGGGCCCGAGCCGACGGCGCGTTCCAGGCGGGCCCGGGTGGCGGTGGCGGCCACCCGGGTGACGCCGCCGAAGAGGGCCACCAGCGCCGTCAGGTAGTAGGGGCCGATGTCGAAGAGCGGGCCGGCGCCCTGCTGGTAGAGGAAGGCGGGGTCCGGGTGCCAGGACTCCGGGCCGAGGCTCTGCATCACCGTGCTCGCGGCGACCGGGGTGCCTATGTGGCCCGCCTGGACCGCCCGCAGCGCGGACTGCAACCCGGCACCGAGGAACGTGTCCGGGGCGTTGCCGACCAGCAGTCCCCGCTCGGAGGCCTCCGTGAGCAGCTTCTCCGCCTCGTTCGGGGTCAGCGTGATCGGTTTCTCCCCGTACACGTGCTTGCCCGCCCGCAGCGCCGCCGTCGCGACCTGGCCGTGCGCCGCCGGCACCGTCAGGTTCACCACCAGCTCGACCTCGGGCACCGCGAGCGCGGTGGCCAGGTCACCCGAGACGGGCACGTCGTAGGCGCGGGCGGCCGCCAGCGCGCGCGACGGGTCGAGGTCGGCGACCGCCAGCAGCCGCACGTCAGGGAAGGAGCTCAGGGCACTCAGGTACTGCTTGCTGATGACGCCCGCACCGACGATGGCGACACCGACGGGACCCGTGCTCATGCGGCCTCCAAGGCGGATACGTAAGTGTGGCTCGCGGCGAGTTCCGCGAACAGGTCGCCTGCGCAGGCGTCGAACTCGACGATGCGCCAGGCGTCCGGGGCGGCCGCGAGGATCTCGGCCACCGGCATGACGCCGCCGCCCACCGCCACGTTCGGCTCGCCCTTGGTGCCGGGGCCGTCCTTGATGTGCAGCGCCGTCACGCGGTCGCCGAGGCGGCGCAGCAGCGCCGGCACGTCGGCGCCGCCCACCTGGGCCCAGTAGGTGTCGATCTCCAGGAAGACGGCCGGGTCGAGGAGCTGGGCCAGCCGCTCGATGGCGTGCCGCCGGTCGACGGTGGGTTCGATCTCCCACCAGTGGTTGTGGTAGCCGAGCCGGACACCGCGCCGGGCGGCACGCTCGGACAGGTCGTTCAGCAGATCGGCGGCGCGGGCCAGGCCGGCCTCGTGGGTGAAGTCCTCGGGTGGGATGCCCGCCGGGACGATGGCCTCGGTGGTGCCCACCTCGGCCACTGCGTCCAGGACACGGTCGGGGTCGTGCTCCGGCTGCACCAGCTGGATGGCGTGCACACCCGAGACGGCCAGCCCCAGGTCGTCCAGCCGGCGGCGCAGGCCCTGCGGGTCGGTGAGCACGTCGAACGGTTCGACAGCGCGGTAACCCAGGCCGGCCACGCGGGCCAGCGTGCCGTCGTGGTCCTTGGCGAGTTCTGTCCGTACGGAGTACAGCTGCACGCTGAGCGGTCGTGCCATGAACGCCCTCCCTGTCTGTCCTCGGAGGACGGTAATGCGCTGTTGTGCCTCTGCCAACGAGTTGATTCAGGCCATGACCGGCTTTTAGGGACGCAACGGATACCCAAGTGCGCCCTGCACGTCCTGCGCGCCCGCGCACTCATACGCCCCGCGCGCACCAGGCGCACCTCAGGCCCCGGGCGGGTACGCACGGGTGCGGGCACGGCGAAACGGCTGTCGTCCGCCCGAGGAGCCGGGCGGACGACAGCCGGAGGAGAGGGGAGCGGGGACGGCAGGGGTCAGACGCGCTTGTGGGCACGCCGGCGGTACAGGTACCAGGCACTCGTTCCGACCGCGGCGGCCACCAGGGTCCCGCCGATCGCGGCCGTCAGGGGCCCGTAGTCGGTGCTGCCGCCGCCCACGCCGCCCTGGACGGGCAGGGACGGGGAGGCCGTGGGCGACGCGGTCATCGTGGGCGTCGTGGTGGGCATCGTCGTGGCGGTGGCGGAAGGGGAGGTCGTGACCGGTGTCGTGGCGTTTCCGGTGCTGACGTGTACCGTGCCGGTGCCGGCCGTGGTGCCGTCGCTGCACATCACTATCACGGTGTGCGCCCCGGACGGGACGCTCGACCACGACGCGCTCTGGGTGGATCCGGTCGTGCTCAGGGTGGCCTGCCGGCCCTGGGCGAAGATGGCCTGCCCGCTGGAGAGCAGGGAGGCATTGCCGCCGTTGGAGCACGCCGATGTGGAGACCCGTACGGTGGAGCCCGTGGCGGACACGCTGACTCCGGCCGCGACTGCCGTCGGTCCGTACGCCAGGGACAGCGGCAGCGCGACGGCCGCCGCGGTCAGGCCGGAACGGACGACTATCTGAGTAGTGCGCATAGGTTTGCCCTCCGGCGGCACGGGTGGCGGTACATCCCAGGCGCCGCCGAAGGTCGGGAGATCCGTGCTGCCTCGTGTCGAGCCAACGTGGATCGGGCGACATCCGCATGCCGGCGGAGGCCAGGGGGGTGAGCGGGTCGCTCCCCTGGCGTAACCGGGGTTGCGCCCCGGCCGGGTTCGGGAACCGGGGCGCCACCGGTCACGGGCCGGGGCCCACGTGCGCCCCGCGTGCCGGATCCCCCGGGTCACGTCTTGCGGTAGCCGTACGCCTCCGTGGCCGCCGACTCGACCGCGTCGAGGGGGGCACCCGCGGAGGCGGTCACCACGGCGGCCACCGCGCCCTCCACGAAGGGCGCATCCACGAGACGGGTGTTCTCGGGGAGTTCGCCACCCTCCACGAGGAGCGCCTTCACGGTCAGGACCGCGCTGCCCAGGTCGGCCAGCACCGCCACGCCCGCACCACGGTCGACCCGAGCCGCCGCGGCGGAGATCAGCTCGGCGCTGGTGCCCAGACCGCCGTCCGTCGTGCCGCCCGCGGGTGCCACCGGTGCGGTCGCGCCGCCGCCCGCCAGGTTGGCCGCCAGTTCGGCGATGGACTCCGCCACGGCTGCGCTGTGCGAGACGAGCACGATGCCGACCTGGCCGCGGGCGGCGTCCGACACACCGCCCGCGGCGCCGGATGCGTCACTCACCGGACGCCCCCTGACCGCCGGTGCCATCGGTGCCGTCCGCCTCCTCGGCGACCTCGGCGAGCGCCGCGATCAGCAGCGCCGAGGACGTCGCGCCGGGATCCTGGTGGCCGATGCTGCGTTCCCCCAGGTAGCTGGCCCGGCCCTTGCGGGCCTGGAGCGGTGTGGTCGCCAGCGCGCCCTGCTCGGCTGCCGCACGGGCCGCCTCGAACGACGTGTCGAGACCGTCGGCGGCCGGTAGCAGCGCGTCCAGCATGGTCTTGTCGCCGGGCGCGGCACCGCCGAGGCTCGCCACCGCGTTCACGCCGGTGTGCAGCGCACCGGCGAGGGCGGCGCGGTCCACCGTGGCCGCGTCACCGAGCGCCTTGCCGACGCGCCGCAGCAGCGTGCCGTACAGCGGGCCGGACGCGCCGCCCACCGTGGAGACCAGCCGGCGCCCCGCCAGCATCAGCACCGCGCCGGGGGTGTCGGGGTGCTCCTCCTGGAGCGCCGACACGACCGCCTTGAACCCGCGGAGCATGTTGGAGCCGTGGTCGGCGTCGCCGATCGGCGAGTCGAGCGCGGTGAGGTGCTGCGCATCACGCTCCACCCAGGCGGCGGCCACCGTCATCCAGCGGTGGAAGAATGCGGCATCGAGCACGAGATCTCCTAGCGGGTTCGGTTCTGGCGCGCGCACGCCCGGGCGCCCCGGAGGGCCGGCGGGCGCACGCTTCGGGCACGGACGGGATGTCAGGCTCCCCAGCGCAGCCCGGGGGTACGCACCGGGGCGTCCCACAACCGGAGCAGTTCCTCGTCCACCTGGCACAGCGTCACCGACGCACCGGCCATGTCCAGCGAGGTCACGTAGTTGCCGACCAGGGTGCGGACCACCGACACATGACGTTCCGACAACACCCGCTGCACCTCCGCGTTGAAGCCGTACAGCTCCAGCAGGGGAGTGCCGCCCATGCCGTTGACCAGCACCAGGACCGGGCTGGACGGCTTGAGGTCTTCCAGAACGGCATCGACGGCGAAGTCGGCGATCTCCCGCGAGGTCATCATGGCGCGCCGCTCGCGGCCCGGCTCGCCGTGGATCCCGATGCCGAGCTCCAGCTCGCCGGCCGGCAGGTCGAACGTCGGGCTGCCCTTGGCCGGGGTGCTACAGGCGCTCAACGCGACACCGAAGGAACGGGCGTTCTGGTTCACCTGACGGGCGATCGACTCCACCTGCTCCAGTGGCTGCCCCTCCTCGGCGGCGGCTCCGGCGATCTTCTCGACGAACAGGGTCGCACCGGTGCCGCGCCGGCCGGCCGTGTACAGGCTGTCGTTGACGGCGACGTCATCGTTGACCAGTACCTTGGCGACCTGGATGCCCTCGTCCTCGGCGAGCTCCGCCGCCATGTCGAAGTTGAGCACGTCGCCGGTGTAGTTCTTCACGATGAACAGCACGCCCGCGCCGCTGTCGACGGCCGCGGCGGCCCGCACCATCTGGTCCGGCACCGGTGAGGTGAACACCTCGCCGGGACAGGCGGCCGACAGCATGCCCGGACCGACGAAGCCACCGTGCAGTGGCTCATGCCCCGAACCACCGCCGGACACCAGGGCCACCTTGCCCGCGACCGGCGCGTCCCGGCGGACCACGACGCGGTTGTCCACGTCGACGGTCAGCTCCGGATGGGCCGCGGCCAAGCCGCGCAGGGCGTCGGCGACGACCGTCTCCGCCACGTTGATCAGCATCTTCATCGGTACCTCCAGCGGTGGGCCCACGCAGGGCGGAGCGCGGCTCGGCAGGCCGTCGTCCGACCGGCGCCGGTGTGTGCCACGAGCAATATCATCAGTATCAAGAAAACGCCGTCACACGTCATCGTCGGGGCCCCGGAGCGTGTGGCACACCGTCGGCGGCGCCCGGATCCGCCCTCCGCTCCGGCACCAGGAACTCCGACCACACGCACTTGCCCCGGCCGCGCGGCTCCACGCCCCACAGGTCGGAGAGCTGGTCCACCAGGATCAGCCCGCGCCCCGACACACCGGACTCGCCCGCCTCGCGGCGACGGGGCAGGGCGCTCGCCGCGTCCTCCACCTCCACCCGCAGCCTCTGGTCCGGCCCCTGGAGCTGCCGCATGGTCACCGTCGCCGGCCCGTCGGTGTGCAGCAGGACGTTCGTGATCAGTTCGTCGGCGACCAGCTCGATCTCGTCGGTGCGCTCGGCCGCGCCCAGGGTGCGGCCGGCGGTGCGGATCATGTTCCGGGCGCTGCGGAGCGCGTCGGGGTCGTTCGGCGCGACGTCGCGACGCAGCTGCCGGCAGGTCCGGTCGCCGCCCTCCCTCCGACGGCGCAGCAGGAGCAGTGCCACGTCGTCCTCGCCTATCCGCTCGTCGACGACCACGCAGAGCCGGTCGGCGAGCTCGTCCAGGTCCTCCGGGCCGCTGCTGACCTTCGCGGCGAGGGCGGCCATGCCCTCGCCCAGGTCGATGTCGGGATGCTCCACGAGGCCGTCGGTGAACAGCACGAGAGTCTGACCGGGGGCCAGCTCCACCGCCGTCGTGTCGTACTCGGGCCGGCCGAACTCGTGGGAGTGCCCGAGCGGCAGCCCACCGCTCACCTCCAGCCATCGGCAGCCGCCGTCCGCCAGCCGCACCAGCGGCGCCAGGTGCCCGGCCCGCACCAGTTGGAGGATGCCGGTGGTCAGGTCGGCCTCCGCGTACACGCAGGTGGCGAACCGCTCCGTGTCGAGTTCATGGAGGAAGGCCGAGGCCCGGGCCATCACGGTCGCCGGGGTGTGCCCCTCGGTCGCGTAGGCGCGCAGCACGATACGCAGCTGGCCCATCACGGCGGCCGCATGCGTGTCATGGCCCTGGACGTCGCCGATGACCGCGGCGAAGCGGCCCTGCGGCAGCGGGATCACGTCGTACCAGTCGCCGCCGATCTCCCGGGCCATCGAGGCGGAGCGGTAGCGGACCGCGACGTCGGCGCCCGGCACGGCGGGGATGCTGTGCGGCAGCATGGCCTGTTGCAGGCTCTGGGCGAGGTCCTTGGCCTCGTCGTAGAACATCGCCCGTTGCAGGCTCTGCGCGATGCTGCTGGCCAGCGCGAGCAGCAGATTGCGCTCCTCGTCGGTGAACGCGTGCTCGTCGTGGTAGTGCAGGCCGATGACGCCGATGCAGTGCGCTTGGGCGATGAGCGGCAGGTAGGCGGCGGACGACACGCCGTAGGCGCGGACGGCGAACCCCAGCGCCGGGTACTGCCGGATGAGCTCCTCCGGCGACGCGTAGAACAGCGGCCTGAGCGTGCGCACCGCCTCGTTCGTCGGGAACGGTTCCTCGACGCGGGTCAGCTCCGCGCCCGGTTGCAGGCGGTCCATCGGGGTGGCCGCGACGATCTGCACGTGCCCGCCTCGCACCAGCCCCAGCAACAGGCTTGCCGTGCCCAGCCGCTCGACGTCGTGGCTGTCCTCCAGGACGTTGATCACGTCGTGCACGGTGTGTGCGCGGGCCAGCGCCGAGATGGTGCTCTGCACGACCACGCCGAGCTGGCGCGCGCCGCCCTGCGGTTCGCCGCGCTGCGGCGCCGACTCCTCGAGTTCGTCCGTGGCGTCCCGGACGATCCCGTAGACCTTCCGCACGCGCCCCTCCCGGTCCCGCTGGAGGTAGCCCTGGGCGTGCGCCCACTGGAACTCACCGTCGCGCCGCTGCATCTGGAAGTAGGTCCCGTAGCTGTCGGCGCCGCTGCGGATGGCCTTGGTGACCACATGGGCGATGCGGCGCCGCTCGACCATCGGGATCCGCCGGCCGAGGGAGGTGGGGCGGTCGTCGTACTCGTCGTTGCGCAGGTCGAACACGGCCAGCGCGGTGTCGTCCATGCTCAGCCGGCGCCGGTCGAGGTCCCACTCGAAGCTACCCAGCCGGTTCAGCTCCAAGATCGGGACCTCGTCCGTGGATGCCGTCTCCCCGCGCGGCGGGTCGGCTCCCCTTCCGGTCATACATCCATATTGCTCTTGTTCGCCCCTTCCGGAGAGAAACATGCATAATGCAGGCTTCTGTCGTGGTGGGGCGCGTCCCGACGCGCGGTCCCCCCGGCACAGGCGCGCCTTGCGCCGGCGCCGGCTGCGGCTCCGTCAGCGCAGCCAGGGAGCCTGGTCGGCCGGCCGGTAGAGGGTGACCGCGCGCGGCAGCTTGTCGAGGACCAGCCGGGTGTCCGAGGCGCTGGTGACCTCGCCGTCGTAGGCGAAGCGTGGATCGCCCTCCAGCACCTCCAGGCGCAGCCGGCGCACCTGGGCCGTGGTGAGCACGCGGGAATTGGGCAGCGTGCCGGTGAGCACGGCCAGCAGCAGCCGGGTCCGGGCGAACGCGGTGCCGCCGTCGACCACCCGTACGTCGAGCAGCCCGTCGTCGAGCTGGGTGCGGTAGGTGGGCGCGAAGCCCGCCGGGTGGTAGATCCCGTTGCCGGCGAAGAGCAGCCACAGCCGGCGCGACCGACCGTTCACCGCGATGCGCACCGGGCTGCCGGTGGCCAGCACCGTGGCGAGGCCCGCCGCGAGCGCCGGCCACTTGCCGATGCGCCGCTCGAGACGTTCCCTGGCCCGCACCAGATCCGTGTAGACGCCAAGGCTGAAGGTGTTCAGGAAGAGCTGCTCGGTGCCGCCGGCCGCCGTGGCCCGACCCACGTCCGCGGTCACCGCGTCTCCCTCGCGGACCGCCCGCGCCACGTCCGCGAGGCTCTGGTTGCCCAGGTCGGCGGCGAAGTGGTTGAAGGTGCCGCCCGGGAAGACGGCCAACGGCACACCGTGCCGGATGCACACCTCCGTCGCCGCGTTCACGGTGCCGTCGCCGCCGCATATCCCCAGGGCGCCGGTCTGCTCGGCGGCCCGCCGCGCCGCGGCGTCCAGCACCTCGGTGAGGTCGTCGCCGGCCTCGGGCACGGTGAGCTCCGCCTCGGGCAGCAGCGCGCGCAGCTGGTCAGCGGTCGACTGGGTGCCGAACGACACCCCGGACGACGGGTTGATCACGAGGTGCAGCCCGGCCCCGTCGCGCAGTGCGGGCGCCGGGGTGCGCGGTGGGGCCGCCGCCGCTGCCGCCGCCGGCTTCACCGGCCACCAGCGGCAGGTCAGCGTCGCGGCACCGGCTCCTATCGCTATGCCGGCCGCCACCTCGCCCCGGTGCCGCCCACCGGCCCGGATGCGCAGGGCCGCCACGGTCGTCGTGAGGGGGCCGAGCAGCAGTCCCAGACGGGGCGCCTCCAGGGCGGCGCCCAACGTCACGGCCGCCGCCGCTGCCGCGCGTCCGGCCGCGCCGGTCGGTTGTGCCCGGCCGGTCTGGGGGGTGGTGACGAGAGCGCGGGTGACCGCGGCGGCGATGGCCAGCGAGCCGAGCGCACGCAGCGCGGCACGCCGGGCCGTGCGCCCGGACAGTCCGGGTGACCACTTCATCTACCAGCCCACCCCTGTGCTCGGCCGCCGCAGCGATCCTTCGCGCTGCCTCCTGTCGCGCGCAAGCACGCAGGTCACGGGTGCGGGCGCCGGCCCACCCTACTCCGCGGGGCGGCAGGGACGGCAGCGGGCTACGCGAGGCAATGTGCACCGACCCGACACGCGCCGCCGCGCCCCCCGGCCCATGCGCGCGGGCCGGAAAGCTCTCGGCGGCCGGGGTTTGGTACCCGCGGGGCGCGGCTACCCGCACCATGGCCGGTGGTGCGGCAGGCGAGCGGCCGGAGGCGGTAGGAGAGCGAGCTCACGAGCTCGGAGAGGAGCCGAACGGTGACGTCCACGGCGTGGCACGCGGAGGACCGGCAGGACCTCGTCGCGTTTCTGGAAGAGGGTTTCGCCTGCGCACAGGCTTGTGCCGACTGCGCCCGGATCTGTGCCGGCCGAGTGAGCTTCGCCGGCCCCGGAGAAGGCGGTGTGGGGCACGAGCTGCGACGGCAGGCCGTGCTGTGCACGGAGGTCTGCGACGCGACCTGCGCGATGCTGTCCGAGCAGGCCCATCAGGACGAGTACGGCATGCGGATTCAGGTCGAGTGGTGCCGGGCGATGTGCCTGGAGTGTGCGCATGTGTGCGACCGGCACGAGGGCGCGCGGGAGTGCGCGGCGGCATGCCGCACCTGCGCGCGTGCCTGCTCGGACTTCCTGGCGATCCTGGGCTGACGGTCACCGGGGCCGGACGGCCCGCCGCGCGCCGTGGCCTTCGCGGGGTGCGCGGCGGGCCGGGGCGGTCACCGTCGTATCCGAACCACCGGGCGCGCGCGGATGTGCGCGCCCTTTCCCCGCGCCCTCGGAAAAGGCCCTGGCGCCTGAGCTGTTGCAACGGGGGCCGCTGACCGCCCCGTCGAGCCCCGACCCGCGGCAGCGGCACTCCGACGAGGTGCAGGAGAGCGCCCGTGTGGCGCAGAAGGGGTCCGTGCACTCCCGGGACGTGCCCCAGGTGGCCGGTCCCGCTCGGTGCCGCGCCTGTCGGCTGTGATCCGCCCGGTTCGGGACGTAAGCTCCGAACCCTTCGCCCCCGCAGCGGGAACGTACGGACACCACCTGGGCGTTCTCGCGACGGGGCATGCCTAGAGTGGACCGGCGACCGTCCCTACCGGGACAGCCGTGGACGGGACGGGCGATCCGGGCCGGAACCGTCGATCCGTCGGGCGGGGCGCCCGACGTGCGGGTGCGGGACGGTGACGGCGGTGACCACGGCAGCGAGAGGTGCGGGGAGGGTGCGGCTCTGATGGCGGACGGCGACCCGGGGCTCTACGGGCCCTCCTCGGTGACCTGGCAGATGCACGCCGATCCGGTGATGTGGGTGGCCGGGATCCGTGCCCTGTACCTCCAGGCCCTGCACCCGCGGGCGGTGCGCGGCGTCACGCAGAACTCCGACTTCCGCCGCGACGCCTGGGGCCGGCTCATCCGCACCGCGCGGTTCATATCGACCACGACGTACGGCCCGAGCGAGGCCGCCCAGGAGGCCGGCGCCCGGGTCCGCAAGGTGCACGCCCGGCTGACCGCCACCGACCCGGACACCGGAGAGCGCTACGGCGTCGACGAGCCCGAGCTGCTGCTGTGGGTGCACTGCGCCGAGATCGACTCCTACCTGCACGTGGTGCGCCGCTCCGGTTTCCCGCTCACCGACGAGCAGGCCGACCGCTACATCGCCGAGCAGGCCACCGCCGCCGCGCCGCTGGTCGGGCTCGACCCGCGCGAGGTGCCCGCCGACGCCGCACAGCTCGCCCGGTACTTCGAGCGGATGCGGCCCGCCCTCGCCGCCGGCCCCGAGGCACGGGACGTCGCCGCCTTCCTGCGGCGCCCCCCGGTACCCCTGCCGCTGGCACCCGTACGCGCCCTGCTCTGGCGCCCGCTGGCCCACCTCGCCTACGCCGCCCTGCCCCCGTACGCCCACCGGATCTACGGCATGCCGGCGCCGCCACCCGCCCGGGTGACCCGGCGGCTGCGCGTCACCGGGGCCCTGCTGCGCCGGATCCCCGGCCGGTTGAGGTGGCAGCTGCCGCCCAAGCACATCCTGCGTGCGATGGCGCGCCTTGGACCCGACAGTCGCCCCACGCCGTACAAACTCCGGACAGGGGTCGCCATACTGGACGGGCCGGGGGAGGGCACTGCGAGGTGACGACGGGGGGTGACGACGGCAGATGGCGGAGGCCGCACTGATTCAGGGCCGCTATCAGCTGCTCGAAGTGATCGGGCGCGGCGGCATGGGCGAGGTGTGGCGGGCACGGGACGAGGCGCTGGGCCGCAGGGTGGCCGTCAAGTGCCTCAAGCCGCTGACGCCGCAGCAGGACCAGTCGTTGACCCAGGTGATGCGGGAGCGGTTCCGCCGTGAGGCACGAGTGGCCGCGTCGCTCCAGCACCGCGGGGTCACCGTCGTGCACGACTTCGGGGAGCACGAGGGCGTGCTGTACCTCGTCATGGAACTGCTGGAGGGGGACAATCTCAGCCAGTTGATGGCCCGCCAGGAAGACCCCCGGCGCGCGCTCCAGGTCGCCGAGGTCGAGGAGATCGCCGACCAGGTCGCCGCCGCCCTCGCCTACACCCACGAACAAGGCATCGTGCACCGCGACCTGAAGCCTGCCAACATCATGCGGCTGGCCGACGGCACGGTGAAGCTCTGCGACTTCGGCATCGCCCGGCTCGGCCACGACGTCGGCTTCACCCAGAAGCTCACCGGCTCCGGCATCGCGATGGGCACCCCGCACTACATGTCGCCCGAGCAGATCGGCGGAACCGAGGTCGACCACCGCAGCGACCTGTACTCGCTGGGCTGCGTGCTCTACGAGATCGCCACCGGGGCGCCGCCGTTCGACCTGGAGGACGCCTGGGCGGTGCTCGTCGGGCACCGTGACACCCCGCCGGCGCCACCGAGCAGCAAGCGCGCCGAACTCCCCGGATACCTGGAAAAGATCATCCTCGATCTGCTCGCCAAGGACCCCGAGGCCCGCCCCGGGGACGCACGCGAGCTGACCCAACGCATCCGTGCGGGCCGCGCCACCACCGCCGCCCTGACCGGCCCGCCCGTCGTCACGCGCCGCGCGCCCGCCGAGCAGCGCGGCCCTGTCGGACCGGGCACCGAGTTCGGCCAGCCACCCCTGTACCAGGCCCCGGGCCTGCCGTCCTGGACCCAGGGCATGACCACGGGACCCAAGGCGACCGGCGCCGGCCTGCTGCGCACCACACCCCCCGAACCGACGTCCGGCCTCACCACCTCGTGGACGTCCCCCACGGGGGTGCGCCCTGCGGTACCGGACCGCCCCGGCACACCGTCAGCGCCGCACCCGACGCCGTCGCACACCGCCGTCGGCCGCCCGACCGGGCCGGGCGCCGCGCACCCCGCCCCACCCGGCACCGACGGCGTTCCACCCCCGGCCCGCACCGGATCCGGCCACCCCCACGGACCCACGGGCAGCACGGGCCGGCAGCCGGTCCGCGGCACCGGCCACCTGCCGGCCGCCACCGACCTGGTCGCCGTGCTCGCCTCCCGGCACGAGGCGGGCATGAGCCTGAGCCGACTGGGCCGCTGGGCCGAGGCGGGCGAGGTGCACCGTGCCGTCGCAGCCGAGCGTTCCCGGCTGCTCGGACCCGACCACCCCGACACCCTCGCCAGCCGTTATGAGGCCGCGTTCAGCCTCAGCCGCACCGGCCGGCCCGGCGCCGCGCTCGCCGAGTACGGCCGGGTGGCCGCGGGCCGCGCCCGGGTGCTGGGACCCGACCATCCCGACACGCTCGCCGCACTCCAGGAGACCGCGTTCGAACTCGGCCAGGTCGGCCGGCACGCGGAGGCCCACGAGGTGTACACGGCGGTGCTCGCCGCACGCGAGCGCATCACGGGCATCGACGACCCCGACACGCTGCGCTGCCGGCACAACCTCGCGTTCAACCTGAGCCGCCTCGGCCGCCTGGAGGAGTCCTGCCGCATGGCGTACGAGGTCGCCGCGGCCCGCGCCCGGGTGCTGGGCGCGCAGCACCCCGACACCTTGGTGACGCAGTACGAGGTCGCCTACGTCCTCGGTCTCATCGGCCGCTGGGCCGAGGCGCTGGAGATCTACCGCACGGTGGCCTCGGCACGCGGCCGGGTACTGGGACCCGACCACCCCGACACGCTCGCCGCCCGTTACGAGATCGGCATCAGCCTGGGCCGGCTCGGCCGCAGTGCCGAGGCCCTGGAGCTGTACCGCGGCCTGATAGACGACCGCACCCGGGCGCACGGCGCCGACGATGCCGAGACGCTGCGCGCCCGGCACGGCCTCGGCGTCAACCTGGGGCGCCTCGGCCGCTGGGAGGAGGCCGTCGCCGAGGCACGCGAGGTGGCCGGGGTCCGTGCCCGGGTGCTCGGCGCCGACCACCCCGACACCCTGGTCAGCCGTCGCGAGGTCGCCGTCGCGCTGGGCTGGCTCGGCCGCTGGCCCGACGCCCTGCCCGAATACCGCGCGGTGGCCGCGGCACGCGCCCGCTCGCTCGGCCCCGGCCACCCGGACACCCTCGCCGCGCTCAACGACGAAGCGCACTGCCTGGAGCAACTGGGCCGCAGCCCGGAGGCCGTCGAGCTGTACCGCCGGGTCGCGGCGTTGCGCAAGCAGCACGCGTCCGGCGGCAGCTGACCGGGCACCAGCCCGCCGGCGTTCCCCACCGCCGAGCGGCGGCACCCGGGCGTCCACCGGGACGGCGCGCCACCCCGGGGCCCCCGTCCCCCTGGCCCCGAACGATCTTCGCGTGCTACCAAGAACCATGCCTGCTCGCGATGCCTATGACGCCGTGATCGTCGGCGGGGGACACAACGGTCTGGTGGCCGCCGCCTACCTGGCCCAGGCCGGACGGTCGGTGGTCGTGCTGGAGCGGCTCGAAGGACCGGGCGGCGCTGCCGTGTCCACCCGCCCCTTCCCCGGCGTCGACGCCCGTCTGTCCCGGTACTCCTACCTGATCAGCCTGCTGCCCCGGACCATCGTCGACGACCTGGGGCTCCGCCTGGCGCTGCGTAAGCGAAGCGTCTCCTCCTACACCCCGGTCGAGCGCGCCGGAGGCCCGACGGGGCTGCTGGTCGGCGCGGGTTCCGACATGGCGGAGCGCACCCGGGCCTCCTTCGCGCGGTTGACCGGCGGCGACCGGGCGCACGAGGCGTGGCTCGCCTTCTACGCCCGCACCCAGCGCGTCGCCCAACGGGTCTTCCCGACGCTCACGGAGCCCCTGCCCACCCGTGCCGAGCTGCGTCGCCGCATCGACGACGAGGACGCGTGGCGGATGCTCTTCGAGGAGCCCATCGGGGCGGCGATCGAGGAGCACTTCGAGGACGACCTGATCCGTGGCGTCGTCCTCACCGACGCGCTGATCGGCACGTTCGCCTCCGCCCACGACCCGTCGCTGTTGCAGAACCGCTGCTTCCTCTACCACGTGATCGGCGGCGGCACCGGCGACTGGGACGTGCCGGTGGGCGGCATGGGCGCCTTCACCGACGCGCTGGCCGAGGCCGCTCGCGCGGCGGGCGCCGAGATCGCCACCGGACACGACGCGATGCTCATCGAGACCGACGGCCGGTCGGCCGAGGTGACCTACCGGACCGCGCACGGCGAGGGCACCGTCGCCGCCCGTCATGTGCTGGCCGGGACCTCACCCCAGGAACTCGCCACGCTGCTCGGCGAGCAGCCGCCCGCCCCGGCCGAGGGCGCCCAGCTCAAGGTCAACATGCTCCTGGAGCGGCTGCCACGGCTCCGGGACAGCGCGGTCGACCCCCGCGAGGCGTTCGCCGGCACCTTCCACATCGCCGAGGGGTACGACGCCCTGGCACGCGCCCACGCCGAGGCCGACAGCGGCACCCTGCCCACCGCCCCGCCCTCGGAGATCTACTGCCACTCGCTCACCGATCCGACCATCCTCGACCCCGCACTCGCCGAACGCGGCTGCCACACCCTCACCCTGTTCGGGCTGCACACACCTGCCCGGCTGTTCAGACACGACAACACCGGCGTACGCGAGCGGCTGCTGAGCGCCACGCTCGCGCAGCTCAACGCGCACCTCGCCGAGCCGATCGAGGACTGCCTGGCCCGGGACGCCGACGGCAGGCCCTGCATCGAGGCGAAATCCCCGCTCGATCTGGAACGCGATCTGCGGCTGCCGGGCGGTCATATCTTCCACGGCGACCTCTCCTTCCCCTGGGCGACCGACGGGGCGGACCCCTGGGGCGTGGCCACCGGCCACGTCAACGTCCTGCTGTGCGGGGCGGGTGCGGTTCGCGGGGGCGGGGTGAGCGGCATCGGTGGTCACAACGCCGCCATGGCGGTCCTGGGGCGCTGACGGCGGGCCGACGCGGATCCGGAACCGGAGGAGGCGGGCGGGCGTCCTGGCCGGTGACGGCAGGCGACGGAATGGATGACAGTGCGACACCTCGCAAACCCGTCCCGCACATCGCGGGACGCAACCGCGGCGGAACGGTACGGCAGGGGGACAGGGGCGTCTCATGAGGTCGGTCGGCCGGAACGACCGCCCCTTTCGCCCCTGCCGTCACAAGCGCCACGCACACCCGCGTCCGCACGCATCACAGGCAGTCAATTGCGCATCATCCAGCTCGATATGGCCTGGTGGCACACCGCGGTGATGTCGGACAATAGGGGTATGCACAGCATCGGCCGGACCGGCATCGGCGGCGGGCGCCCGGAGTGCGGCCTGCGCGGCAGCGTCGGATGGGGCAGCCGCGCTGTCGGCACACGGCACAGCGCGGGCCGGTGCGAGCACGGGAGGGTGTGGCCGTCCCGGGCCGACTTCAGTGACCTGGTGGACGACGGCGAAGCCGTGCCGCCCCATCGCGTAAGGGAGCCGCTGTGATCAAAGGAATCGACGTCAGCGATTATCAGGGGACCGGGTTCTCGACGAGCGGCCTGGGCTTCGTCATCGTCAAGGCCACCGAAGGCCGCTCCTATGTGAACCCCAAGCAGGCCGCCCAGGCCAAGCGGGCCCGCGACGCCGGATGCGTGGTCGGCTTCTACCACTTCCTGTGGCCCGGCAACATCGCGGCACAGGCCGAGTACTTCGTGGCGAAGTGCGCCTCATCCGAAGGCGACCTGCTCTTCGTCGACTGGGAGAACACCTCGTCCGGCACCCGGGCCTCGGGCGCCGAGAAGGACGCCTTCATCCGCGCCGTCAAGAAGCTGCGCGGCGCCCAGCACCGCGTGGGCCTGTACTGCAACCGCGACTTCTGGCTCAACCGCGACACCACCTCGTACGCCGGCGACGCCCTGTGGATCGCCGATTACAACGGCCATCCCGGTGCGCCCGGCATCAAGGCCAACTGGCTGTTCCACCAGTACACCAGCACGCCCATCGACACGAACGTCGCCAGGTTCGCCGACCGTTCCGCCTTGAGGAAGTGGGCCACCGGCGCGGGATCATCGACGGAGGACGACATGCCCAAGTACGTGAATCTCGGTCTCGACAAGCCGTACACCATCCGCCCTGGGCAGGACTGGGACGCGATCGAGTTCACCAAGGAGTGGACCGACGAGACCGGCGACCACGCCAGTGACGGTTCGGTCTTCGTCCGCGGCCCGGCCCGCTTCACCGGTCAGCTCTCCCTCGTCCTGGAGGGCGTCCCGGTCGGCGCCCAGGTCCAGGCCCGCCAGTCGGAGGTCGACAGCGACGGCGACTACCAGACCGACCACCCCATCACCGAGGTCATCGGCTCCGAGGGCAACACCTACGTGGTGATCCCCCTGGTCGGCCGCGTCGGCAAGGGACGCGGCATGCGCGTCCGCGTCAAGGGCTTCCAGGACAGCCCGATCACGGTCTCCTCCGCCGTGCTGAAGGCGCTGGTCTGGAAGGAGGACTGAGTAGTCCTCCCGGCGCCTGGAGCCCGGCGCCCGAAGGCAGGCCCGAGCGCACCCCACCAGCCCGTCCGGCGTACGAGGACGAGCCCTTGAGGTGATCTCACCCGGCGGGAGGCCCGTAAGGGGAACGCCCCCACCAGGGCAAGGCCCCCCGCCGGGGAGAGACACCTGCCGCACAGGGGCGCCGCCGCTGTGCCGTCCGCCCCTGTGCCGCGTTCACCCCACTCGCTAGGCTGGCCGCGCCGAACGCAATCGGGAGGAGCACGCACGTGGCCGAAGGCATCACCCGGCGTCCACCGTTCTCGGGCTGGGACAAGCCGGACCTCGACCTGAGCAACGCCAACTGGCGCTCCAGCAGCGGCGGACGTGGCGACGTCCAGATCGCGTTCGTCGAGGGATTCATCGCGATGCGCAACAGCGGCCGCCCCGAGAGCCCGTCCCTGATCTTCACCCCCGACGAGTGGGGTGCGTTTGTGTCGGGTGCTCGCGAGGGAGAATTCGATCTGACCTGATATGACCGGATTCGGGGGGCCCGACCTGGCCCGTCGCGCGGCCGACTGCTCGTAGTCGGCCCGGCCGCGGTGGCGCGCCGAAGACGAGGAACCCATGAGCACGCTGCCCATCGTCGTGGGCGTCGATGGTTCGGACGGCAGTCTGCGCGCCCTGGACTGGGCCCTGGCGGAGGCACAGCTACGCGGTGCGCCGCTGCGCCTGGTCCATGTGCGCCAGTACGCCGCGTGGACCAGGCCCGAAGCGCTGGCGACCAGTCCACAGCAACCGGCCGACGACCTGGTGCTGGCCCGCGTGCTGAGCTCCCTCACGGGCCGCACGCACCTTCCGGAGCTGGACAGCAGCAGCCTGGAGGGCGCCCCGGGTGCGGTCCTGACGGAAGCGGGCCAGAGCGCCCAACTGCTGGTGCTCGGCTCGCGCGGCCGTGGCGGGTTCGCCAGTCTGCTGCTCGGCTCGAGCGGCATGGCCGCCGCCCGTGACGCACCCTGCCCCGTCGTGGTCGTGCCCCGGCCCGGGCGCGAGGTGCCCGACACGGGACCCACTGAGCCCGGCCCGCGGATCGTCGTCGGAGTCTCCGCCGAGACACCCGACACGGACGCCCTGTCGTTCGCCTGTGCCGAAGCCGCCCGGCACGTGGCCCGGCTCCACGTCGTCTGCGCCTACCCCTGGCCGGCCTACGCCTGGGCGGGACCCGGCGACTTCGTGCCAACCCCGGAGGACCAGGAGGCGGCCCAGGCGGCCACCGCCGACCAACTGGACGAGATCCTCGGCCCCTACCGGGCCTCCTACCCCGACGTCACCATTCAGCCGAAGGTGCTGCCAGGTGACGCCGCGGGCCATCTCGTCGCCGCGTCGAAGGACGCCGTGCTGGTCGTGGTCGGCCGGCACCGCAGGCGTCTGCTGCATCCGACCCGGCTCCTGGGGTCCGTCACGCATGCCGTGCTGCTGCACGCAGCCGCGCCGATCGCGGTCGTGCCACCCTCCCAACCGCTCGAACCGGCGGCGTGACGACCGCCCCCTGACCGTGGCCGGGTGCTGGGCCCGGTGTTCGGTTTCGGGCGCGGTGTTCGGTGGTACCCCTGCTGTTCGGCACCGCCGCCCCCGAAACGTCCCCTGTATGTCCGGCCCAGGAGCCGCCATGAACCCGTCCGGTCGTGTGGGCACCCGCGCGCCCGTGCGCTGCGTGGAGCGCGCTGGATGACCGGCTGGGCCGCGGTGGTGCGCGAGGGGGACCTGGCGGCGGCGCGGGCGCAGATGGGTTTCTCCCTCGCCTGGCACATCGTGGTGGCCTGCCTCGGCGTGGGGCTGCCGCTGCTCACCCTGGCGGCCGAGTGGTACGGCATCCATACGGGTGATCCGGCCCGCCGCCTGCTGGCCCGTCGCTGGGCGCGCGGCATGGGCGTGCTGTTCGCCGTCGGTGCGGTGTCCGGCACGATCCTCAGCTTTGAAATGGGGCTGTTGTGGCCCGGTCTGATGGGGCGCTTCGGGCAGGTCCTCGGGCTGCCGTTCGCCCTGGAGGGCTTCGCCTTCTTCCTTGAGGCGATCTTCCTGGGCATCTATCTCTACGCCTGGGACCGCCTGCCGCCCAAGCGCCACCTGCTGACCGGAGTGCCCATCGTGATCGCGGGGCTCTGCTCGGTCTTCTTCGTGGTCTGCGCCAATGCGTGGATGAACCAGCCCCGCGGCTTCACCCAGCGCCGCGACGGCTCGTTGGCCCGCGTCGAACCGTGGGCGGCCATGCTCAATCCGGCCAGCCCGCCGGAGAGCGTCCACATGATCCTCGCCGCACTCATGGTGGCCTGCTTCACGACCGCGTCCGTGTACGCCGTCGCGCTGCTGCGCGGCCGCGACGACACCTACCACCGGACGGGGTTCCTGCTGCCCTTCTCGCTCGGCGCCGTCGTCACCCCGTTCCAGATCATCGCCGGTGACTGGGCGGCACGCTTCCTCGCCACGTACCAGCCGATCAAACTCGCCGGCATCGAGGGCGTCTTCCGCACCGGTTCGCACGTCCCGCTCACCGTCCTCGGCGTCGCCCCCGGCAACAACGAGCTGCGGTACGGGCTGAAGATTCCGGACGGCCTGTCACTCCTGGTCGGCTACCGGCCCGAAACGGTCGTCACCGGACTGCACGAGGTGCCGCGCGACCAGTGGCCCCCGGTGACCGCCATCCATCTGTCGTTCGATGCGATGGTCGGCATCGGAATGCTGCTGTTCTCGATGGGCGTGGTGCTGCTGTTCGGCTGGTGGCAGGCCCGGCGCACCGGCCGCGACCTGGGGAGCCTCAAGGGCCGGCGCATCTTCCTGATGGTCGCCGCCGTCTGCGGGCCCGCCGCCGTGGTCGCCCTCGAGTGCGGCTGGACCGTCACCGAACTGGGGCGGCAGCCGTGGATCGTCTGGGGCGTGCTGCGGGTGCGCGACGCCGTCAACCCGGCGCCCGGCCTGATGACGGGACTGTGGCTGGTGCTGCTGGTGTACACGGCGATGACCGCCGCCACGGTGTACGTCCTGCGGCGACTGGCCCGCGCCACCCCCGTGCCGATCGCACCCCAGGAGAGCGATGTCGAGCGCTATCCGGTCACCTGAATCCGGCGGAGCACGCGGTCCCCGCCCCGGGCCCGGGCCCGGCGGGCCCCGTCCACCCCGCCCGCCGCTGCGCCGCGCCCCCGGGTGCCTGCCCGGGCCCGAAACCGGGCGCCCTGCCAACGGGAGCCGGTCGTGCTCGCCGATGTGACGCTGGCCGTGATGTGGATCGGCCTGACCTGCTACGCGCTGTTCGGCGGGGCCGACTTCGGCGCCGGATTCTGGGACCTGCTCGCCGGACGCACCCGTCGCGGCCTGCCACAGCGCCGGCTGATCGAACACAGCATCGGCCCGGTGTGGGAGGCCAACCACGTATGGCTGATCTTCGTGCTGGTCCTGCTGTGGGCGGCGTTCTCCCCGGTGTTCGCCGCGGTGCTGTCCACGCTGTACGTGCCCCTGACGCTCACCGCCCTCGGGATCATCGCGCGCGGCGCCGCCTTCGCGTTCCGCAAGGCCAGCACCGAACTCTGGCAACAGCGGCTGTTCGGGGCCTGCTTCGCGGTGTCCTCGGTGGTCACCCCGTTCTTCCTCGGCACCGTCGCCGGGGGCGTCGCCTCCGGCCGGGTCCCACCGGGCCTCGCCCGAGGCGACGTGGTCGGCAGCTGGATCAACCCCACCTCCGTACTCGGCGGCGTGCTCGCGGTCCTGACCTGCGCCCATCTCGCCGCCGTCTATCTGTGCGCCGACGCCGCCCGGACGGAGCACGGGACGCTGGCCCGCGCGTTCGAACGGCGAGCGGTGATCAGCGGACTGCTGTGCGGCCTGGTCGCCCTCGCGGGCATCGGCATCCTGCACGCGGACGCGCCGGCCCTCTTCCACGGCCTCACCCACCGCGCCCTGCCACTGGTGATCATCGGTGCCGTCGCGGGCACGGCGGACCTCGGCCTGCTGGCACTGCACCGCTACCTCGCCGCCCGCGCCGCCGCGGCGCTCGCGGTGGCCGCCGTCCTGTGGTCCTGGGGCGCCGCCCAGTACCCGGACATGCTGGTGCCCGGCACCACCGTGGCGGATGCGGCATCGTTGCCTTCGGTGCTGCGGGCGAGCCTGATCTCGCTCAGCGTGGGCGCCGCGCTGCTGATCCCGTCGCTGTGGCTGCTGTACGCGACCTTCCAGCGACCGGAGCCCGCGCACGGCACATCTGGCGGGTCCACCGGGTCCACCGGGTCCACGGGCCGGGCCGGCGAACGGTAGGACCGCGCCGGACCGGCCGATGCGCCAATCGGGCGCCCTTCCCGACCCGGGCGCGGGAGGTGCTGACCGGCCACCCGCCGAACGGACCGACCACCGACCGACCACCAGCCGACCACCGGCCGGTCACCCAGCCGAACAGACCGGTCACGTGGCAGAAGCGGCCCGGCCGTCCGACACGAGCGGGTCGGCCACCAGCACAAGGAGCCACCGACGCGTCAAAAGGCACCCCGGGCCACGTACCATGTCCGCATGTCGTTCCTCCGCCGCCGCAACCCCGCCACGCCCGCGGGCCCGGACTTCGACGTCCTGGCCATGGACCCCGGGGACTGGCCGGGCAATCTCGGCGCGGGGCTGCTGCCCGCTCCCGACGGCAGCTGCCAGGGCGTCTTCCTGCGCTACGACCTCTTCGGCGGGCGCGGACCCGCGATGATCATCGGCAATCTCCCGGAGGGCTCCCCGGCCCGCGACATCGAGATCGACAACGGCGAGATCCCCTTCGAGGTGGAACAGCTCCTGCTCGCGCTGGAGAACGACGAGGACGTCACCGTCATCGGCTCCGAGGACATCCCCGTGATGCAGGGCGACAACCTCCTGGTCGTCCGGCGCATCAAGCTCTCGGAGAGCCGTATCTCCTGTGTGCAGTTCGACCGCAGCGACGCCGTGCTGGTCACCATCGCCGCCTGGGACCGGCCCATCACGGACGACCTCTACGCCCTGCTGAAGCCGCTTCCTGCCGAACTCTTCCGGCAGGGCTGAGCCCGAAGTTCTCCCAGCAGGTCCAGGGCTGCCCCGCCCGGACACCGTACGGCGGGCCGCACGGTGCTTCCCCGGCGTTCCTTTGTCATGTCTCTTGCCGAATTAAGATCGGACCTCTAGCGTCGGGACACATGTCTCATGGCCTGACGCGAAGAACGACCATGATGTCCGCTGTTGGCAGTGCAGGCGCCCTCGCCTTGGGTGTGGTCGGCGCCGAAAACGAGGCGTCGGCGGCCACACCCACGCCTCACACCTCCGATGACCTGACCCTGTGGTACGCGACGCCCGCGGCCGACTGGGAGACCGAGGCCTTGCCGGTGGGCAACGGCGCGCTGGGTGCGATGATCTTCGGCACCCTCGCCACGGAACACCTCCAGTTCAACGAGAAGACGCTGTGGACCGGCGGCCCGGGCGCCGCGGACGGCTACGACTTCGGAAACTGGCGCGAGCCACGCCCGGACGCCGTCGCCGCGGTGCAGCAGCAGCTCGACGAGCACACCACCCTCACCCCCGAGGAGACCGTCGCCCAGCTCGGCCAGGCCAGACACGGCTACGGCGCCCACCAGACCTTCGGCGACCTCCTCCTCGACGTCCCCGGGGCCCCGGCCACCACCCCGGCGGACTACCGCCGCTCCCTCCACCTGGCCACCGGCATCGCCACGGTCGCCTACACCGACCAGGACCAGGGCGTGCGGCACGAGCGGGAGTTCTTCGCCAGCTGCCCCGACGCGGTGATCGTCGGACGGCTCGCCGCCGACCGGTCCGGCGCCGTCTCCTGCACGCTCCGCTACTCCTCGCCGCGCGACGACTTCACCGCCACCGCCGAAGGCGACCGGATCACCGTGCGCGGGACGCTCGCCGACAACGGCATGCGCTTCGAGGCCCAGCTGCGCCTGCGACACCAGGGCGGCACGCTGACGGCGGCCGACGGCGCGCTCACGCTCACCGGCGCGGACGAGGCCCACTTCGTGCTCGCCGCCGGCACGGACTACGCCGACGCCTACCCGCACTACCGCGGCGACGACCCGCACGCCACCGTCACCCGCACCGTCGACGCAGCCGCCCGGCGCACCCATCCGGAGCTGCGCGCACGCCATGTCGCCGACCATGCGGCACTGTTCGGCCGCGTCACGCTCGACATCGGGCAGCGCGCCCCCGCCGACCTGCCCACCGACCGGCTGCTCGCCCAGTACGGGGCCGGCACCGGCGACGACGCGGCCGACCGGGCGCTGGAGGCGCTGTACTTCCAGTACGGGCGCTATCTGCTGATCGCCTCCTCACGCCCCGGATCGCTCCCCGCCAACCTCCAGGGCGTGTGGAACGACAGCACCGAGCCGCCGTGGTCGGCCGACTACCACGTCAACATCAACCTGCAAATGAACTACTGGCCCGCCGAAGCGGCGGCGCTCCCCGAAACCACCGAGCCCTTCCACCGCTACGTGGCCGCGATGCGGGAGCCGGGGCGGGTCACCGCGCGGGAGATGTTCGGCTCCCGCGGCTGGGTGGTGCACGACGAGACCAATCCGTTCGGCTTCACCGGCGTGCACGACTGGCCCACCGCGTTCTGGTTCCCGGAGGCCGCGGCCTGGCTCACCGCACAGCTCTACGAGCACTACCGCTTCGGCGGCTCCACCCGGTTCCTGCGCACCACGGCGTACCCGGTGATGAAGGAGGCCGCCGAGTTCTGGCTGGACAACCTGCACACCGACCCGCGCGACGGCACCCTGGTCGCGTCCCCCAGCTATTCGCCGGAACACGGCGACTTCAGCGCCGGTGCCTCGATGTCCCAGCAGATCATCCATGACCTGTTCACCAACACCCTGGAGGCCGCCCGGACGCTGGGCGACTCGCCCGCCTTCCGCGCCGAACTCGAACAGGCCCTGAAGTCACTCGATCCGGGCCTGCGGATCGGCTCCTGGGGCCAGCTCCAGGAGTGGAAGGCCGACCTGGACTCCCCGACCGACGACCACCGGCACGTCTCCCACCTGTACGCCCTGCACCCGGGCCGGCAGATCGTCCCCGGCAGTACCTGGGCCGAGGCGGCGAAGGTGTCACTCACCGCGCGTGGCGACGGCGGAACCGGCTGGTCCAAGGCCTGGAAGGTCAACTTCTGGGCACGGCTGCGGGACGGCGACCACGCGCACCTGATGCTCTCCGAGCAGCTGAAGGCCTCGACGCTGCCCAACCTCTTCGACACCCACCCGCCGTTCCAGATCGACGGCAACTTCGGCGCCACCTCCGGAGTGCTGGAGATGCTGTTGCAGAGCCAGTTCGACGCCATCGAGGTACTGCCCGCGCTGCCCGCCGCCTGGTCC
Organism: Streptomyces odontomachi; assembly: GCF_024435355.1. Classification (GTDB taxonomy): domain Bacteria; phylum Actinomycetota; class Actinomycetes; order Streptomycetales; family Streptomycetaceae; genus Streptomyces; species Streptomyces odontomachi. Next base: position 241,631 of record NZ_JAMJWG010000002.1, on the reverse strand, counting down.
GACGGCTCGGCGCGCGGGCTGCGGGCCCGTGGTGGCGCGACGGTGGACATCGACTGGTCGGCCGGTCGTGCCACCCGCATCGCGGTGACCGCCGGCCAGACCCGGGACCTCACCGTGCGCAGCGACCTCGTCCCCGGTGGCGAGGTCACGTACCGGGCCGAGGCGGGCACCCGCCGGGTCTTCAGCGCCCAGGACGGGGACTGACGGGGACTGACGGGGCCTCGCGATCGCTGCGGGGGCACGGGAGACACGAGACAGCAGACGCGAAGGGGGCCCGGGTCGCACGACCCGGGCCCCCTTCGCGCTCCGTGTCACCGGCCGGCGTGCACCACATCCACGTCGGCGGCCCGCACGTACTCCACGCGGTGCGCGAACTGGATCTCGTAGTACACGTCCGTGCCGCGCACCACCTTGTGGGAGGCGGTGTCGAAGGTCACCGCGTAGTAGTACTCACTGGTCACCTTGTTGCCCACCACGTACTTCTGACCGGCGAGCAGCTTGTACGGCATCGGGGAGACCGCCTGCACCGGTACGTCCGCCGGATAGGCCGACGCCTCCGGGTACGCCCGCCCGTACACCGGCACCTCGCTCTTGCCGGCCTTCGGTGTCACCAGCACGCCGGTGGTGGGCACCGCGGCCGGGTGCTTCGCCGGGTTCTTGAACCATGCCTTCTGGCCGAGGAACCAGATCGCCGTCCAGTCGCCCTTCCGGTCGGCCACCGCGTAACTCTGACCGGTGGACGCGCGCGAGCCCATGTCGTTCACGTCGATCGTCGAGTCCTCGCCACCGGGGCGCAGTCCGATGTCCTTGAGCAGCGGTGCGTCGTCGCTCGGCTCGGTGTGCAGCCGGACCTCACTGGAGCCGTGCGCCGCGCACGGCTCGCCGGCCGTGGTGCAGCCGGTGTACGCCGGCTGGTTGGTGGCGTAGTCCGGGCGGATGGTGACCACACCGGAACCGTTGGGCGCCGTCGCGCGCAGGGGCTTGCCCAGCAGCTCGAAGTAGTGCGCCCAGTCCCAGTACGGGCCGGGGTCGGTGTGCATGGCCGGGATGCCGGAACCTGTGGTGGCCGGCACCGTGTCGTGCCCCAGGATGTGCTGCCGGTCCAGCGGCAGGTCGTACTTGTCCGCCAGGTACGCCACGAGCCGTGCCGACGCCCGGTACATCTCCTCCGTGTACCAGGCGTCCGGGTCGGTGAGGAAGCCCTCGTGCTCGATGCCGATGGAGTGCGCGTTGACGTACCAGTTGCCGGCCTGCCAGCCGACGTCCTTGGTCTGCATGTGCTCGGCGATGTGCCCGTCCGTGGAGCGCACCGTGTAGTGCCAGCCCAGGTACGTCGGGTCCTGCACCAGTTTCAGCGAGACGTCCCACGAGCCCTCGGTGTCGTGGATGACGATCGCGTCGACGTGCTGGTCGTGCGGACGGTCGGCCAGGTCGTGGTTGCCGTAGTCGCCGTCGCCGAACTCCGCGTAGGGCGCGGGCACCCATTCGCACGCCACCGTCTTCGGGCACTCGGTGCCGTCCGTCTTCGCCTTGCGCAGCCCCATCGCCGTCACCTGCCGGGCATCGGGTGCGAGCCCGGGGTCGGCCGTGAGGGTGATCCGCTGGCCGGTGTCGGTGGTGCGGTGCGCGCCGTCCCGGATCACTGCGAAGACGTCGTCGGCATAGCCGGCGGCCGTGGCGGAGTCATCGGCGCCGGAGAAGCGCGCCACGGCGCCGTACCAGTCGGCGGGGTCGTCGCTGAGCGACTTGCCGAGCCGCCGCTGCGCGTCGGCCAGCAGGGCGGCGCCACCGCGTACGTTCGCCGCGGGGTCGGTGCGCAGCTGCCGGGCCGGGATCCCGGTGAGCCGGGCCGCGTGCTCCAGGGTCGTCAACCGGGCCGGCAGCTCGGTGGACTTGGGCACCGGGGCCGGATGCGGGGTGAGCGTGGCCCGGGCGGCGTCGCCGCGCGGATCCTCGCCACCCTGGCTGTGGTGCTGCCCCGCGGTGGCGAGCGCGGTGCGCGCGTCGGTCAGGTGCATGGGGCCGTAGCCGCCGGACACGCTCGGCGTCCCCGGGTGCGCGTCCCAGCGCGACTGTAGGTACGCCACGCCCAGCAGCACGCTCTGCGGAACGTGGGACTCGGCGGCCGCCGCCGCGAAGGTGCCCTGCAACCGGGCGTACCCGGGCACTTCGGCTCCGCTGGAGGGGGCGGCACCGAGCAGCGGCAGCAGCAGGGCGGCCGAGGCGAGCAGCCCGCTCTTGGGCAGGTGTCTGTGCGCGGCCGACTTCTGGTCGGGGGCGGTTCTTCGCAATGCAGCCTCCTGGGACGTGAATCAGGTGCGCAGCGGCGTTCGGGCCGGGACGTGCGTCAGTCGTATCCGCTGGGCGAGCATCCGTCAATCACGCTCCGGACACGGGATGCGCGACCTCAGGACATGCGATATCCCCACGTCAGAGAGGGCGGGCGGGCACTGAAGGACGGGGCGCGCACTGGCGGCGACACCGCCTGCGACGCGTCAGTGGCGTGGACCAATGGTTGGCCCTCCATCGGGGTCGAAGAGCTCTCGCCGGGGCGTGGGTGCGACGGAGGGGGTGGGACGGGAACAGCCCCTACGGGACGGTTGGTGGGCACCGTCCCAAGGGGCTGTTTCGATTGCGTGTTCGCGTGCGTGTTCCCGTGCATGTTCGCGTGTGTGTCTCCACGCGTGTGCTCAGAGGGCTGTTTGGCGGGGGCGGGTGGGTTCGGATGCGGGACCGGGGCCCTGCGCCCCGGGTACCCGTCAGCGCGTGCCGACCGCCGCCCGTACCGCGCGCCGGGCCAGCATGCAGTCGTCGTGCAGTCGCCGCAGCAGTAGGCGCTGCTCCTCGCAGGACGGTGCCGGGGCGTAGGCGCCCGCCGGACCCGGCGGCGGCGTGGCGCCCTCGCGCAGCGAACGTTGCACCGCCGTCTCGTACGTCCGGATCTCGCGGGTCAGCACCAGCATCAGGTTCACCAGGAACGCATCGCGCGCGACGGGGCCGGCCAGCTGGGCGAGCTGGGAGATCTGCCGGCGTGCCTCGGGGGAGTCGCCGAGCACCGTCCACAGCGTCGCCAGGTCGTAGCCGGGCAGGTACCAGCCGGCGTGCTCCCAGTCGACCAGGACCGGTCCTGACGGGCTCAGCAACACGTTCGACAGCAGCGCGTCGCCGTGGCTGAACTGCAACACCGAGCGGCGGCCCGTGGTGTGGGCGATGCCGTGCAGCAGCTTCTGAAGATCGCCGAGGTCACGGTCGGTGAGCAGGCCGAGTTCGTGATAGCGGGAGATCCGCGTGCCGTAGTCCAGGGGGCAGCCGAAGACGCCCTCCGGAGGCTGCCACTGGCCCAGCCGGTGCACGGCGCTCAAGGCGGCCCGTAGCTCGCTGCGGGCCGGCACGGGTGCCGGATGCCGTTGCAGGGCGGCGGTGCGTCCCGGCACGCGCTCGATCACCAGCGTGCCGCCCGCGGGGTCGGCGGCGATCAGCCGGGGCACCCGCACGGGCGGGCGGTTGCGCACGAAGGAACGGTAGACAGCTATTTCGTGCTCGTAGCGCTCCTTCCAGGCGGGGGACTGGTCGAGTAAGCACTTGGCGACGGCGGTGACCCGGCCGACGCTGCCGATCAGCAGCACCGAGCGCGAGCTGCGGCGCAGCAACTGGACGGGGCTGAACTCGGGGCAGATCCGCTGCACCGCGGCAATGGAGGTGCGTAGTTGGGCGCCCTGCGGCCCCGACAGGTCCAGGCGTCCGCTCAGCGGGGAAGGGCCGGTCCTGACGGGCCGGCGCGACTGGGCGGGGAGCAGCCGGCCGGGACGGTCGACGGAAGCGACACCGCCGCCCGCCGGCGCGGGGTTCTCCCGGGTCCGGGGCGGCCGGGGGAGCAGGTGCGGCGGCCGGGGTGGGGCGGACACGGAGGACGATGCTGCGTACATGGGCGAAACAGATCCCTTCGTGTGCCTGCGAATTCCCTCGCGTCACCCGGCCCCGGCGGCGTCGGCGGCACCCTGGGGAGTGCGGCCCGGCCACCGGGCCCAGGCGGCGCTCTCCTACCTGACACCCCGTGCCCACTGGCACACCATGTGGCGGGGCCTGGCGAACCCTGGCGAATAGTCGCTCAGCAACTGCCAGCGGGCTACTGTCGAGGCAGCCGAGAACCTGGGGGCTTGACGTGAGCGGACAACCCAACACCCGCCTGGCGGACCTGTTCGGTCTCGCCGGTTGGTCGAAGGGTGAACTCGCGAGACTGGTGAACCGGCAGGCGGCCGCCATGGGCCACCCTCAGCTGGCCACCGACACCTCGCGGGTGCGGCGTTGGATCGACATGGGAGAGATCCCGCGCGATCCGGTACCGCGGGTGTTGGCGATCCTGTTCACCGAGCAACTCGGCCGTGTCGTGACCATCGAGGACCTCGGTCTGGTCCGACACGGGCGCGCCTCGAAACGGCGTGACGACGGGGGTGAAGAGCATCCCGACCCACTGCCGTGGCCGCCCGAGCGGACAGCTGCGGTCCTCACCGAATTCACGGGAATGGACCTCATGCTCAACCGACGCGGCTTGGTGGGCGCGGGTGCCGCGCTCACCGCAGGATCAGTACTCAGCAGCGCGATGCATGACTGGCTGCACACCGACCCGGCCCTCGCGGCCGATGCCCCCCGCTCCCCGCAATCCGACTCCCCTCTCCACACCGATCCCCTACACGCCGACCCCGCCGGCCTCGACCGCTACGAGGCCGCCCCGATCGGGTCCCAGGAAATCGAGGAACTGGAACGCTCCGTCGAGGTGTTCCGCGCCTGGGACGCGGCTCGCGGCGGCGGACTGCAACGCAAGGCGGTGGTCGGCCAGCTCAACGAGGTCGGCGGCATGCTCGCCTACCGCCACCCCGACCACCTCCAGCGGCGGCTCTGGGGCGTCGCCGCCAACCTCGCCGTGCTCGCCGGCTGGATGTCGCACGACGTCGGTCTCGAACCCACGGCCCAGAAGTACTTCATCATCGCCGCACACGCCGCCCGCGAGGGGGGCGACCGGCCCAGGGCGGGCGAGGCGCTGTCCCGGGCCGCCCGCCAGATGGTGCACCTCGGCCAGCCCGACGACGCCCTGGACCTGATGAAGCTCGCCACCTCCGGCTCCGGCGAGGAGACCCTGCCGCGCACCAAGGCCATGCTCTGCACCATCGAGGCCTGGGCCCAGGCCTCGATGGGACACGGCCAGGCCATGCGGCGCACCCTCGGCGTGGCGGAGCAGCTCTTCGTCTCCGACAAGGGCGAGGGGCCGCCGCCGAGTTGGATGCAGATGTTCGACGAGGCGGACCTGCACGGCATGCAGGCCCTCGCCTACCGCACCCTCGCCGAGCACGAGCCGGCGGCAGCCGGCACCGCGCAGCACCACGCCCAACTGGCCCTGGACCTGCGGAGCAAGGGACGGCAGCGTTCGCAGATCTTCGACTACCTCACCCTCGCCTCGTCCTGCTTCATCGCCGACGACCCCGAGCAGGCGGACGCCTACGCGCGGCTCGCCCTGGTGTCGATGGGTTCCAACTCCTCGTCGCGCACCTGGGACCGGCTGCGTGAGATGTACCGCCTGACCGGGCGGTACGCCGGCTACTCGAAGATCGACGACCTGCGGGAGGAGATCGAGCACGCCCTGCCGAAGCCATCGGCACGGGTCACCGTGGACAAGCCCCGGGACACCGCCCGGGCCTGACCGCGCGGCAAGCGGCCACCACCGCGTCATCCTCGCCCCACTCGCCCAGGAGCGACGGGGCGGGCTCGGGGGCATGCGCGGGAGCCGCGGGAAACCAGTCACAGAGATGGCACGGCTTCCTGCGGCTCGACCGCGAGCCCGCGCACGGTCCTGCGCGCACCACCGACGCTGAGCGAGTCACGGGTCTCGCTCGCACGCGGCGGCCGGCGCGCAGATCACCGACGTCACTCGGCCCCGCTCTCACGAAGCCGTGCTCTCGCCAGCGCCGAACAGGGACTCGACCCCTCCGGGACACCGCTGGGATGCCGGCCGTCCGGCCATGAACTGCGTCCGGCACCACGAGTACGGCGAGAAGGGCTGAGGATGACTCTGGCACAGCCCCGGACGCCGCGTAAGGGCTTTGGCACAATCCACTTCCGAGGTGCATTCGGCATATGCCAGAGTCCCGGATAGTGGCGTGCCCAGGCCGCCGTCAGCAATACAGGGCGGGCCGTTCCTCCAGGTGGACGGCGACCCGGGCGCCGTCTCGCTGGGCGCGTACACCGGCCTGCGCCACCGCGGCCGTGGCATATCCGTCCCACGCGCTGGGGCCCGTCACGATCCCCTTGCGGGCGGCGTCCACCCAGGCCTGAACCTCGCGGTCGTAGGCGTCCACGAACCGCACCAGATAGTCCTGCGGGATCTCCTCCCGCGTGCTGCCCTCGGTCTCCACCACCATGGTGCGCGCATCACCGATGCGGGCACTGCCCGTCTCGCCGACCGCCTCGCACCGCACCTGGTAGCCGAAGCCGCAGTTGACGAAGATCTCCACGTCCACCACGGCACCCCCGGACGTCTCGAAGAGCACCAGCTGTGGATCGAGCAGTCCCTCGGGAGCACCCGAAGAGGGCTGCGGCCGCAGGACCGAGACCGCGGTGATCTCCTGGCCGAGCAACCAACGGCTCGCGTCGATCTCGTGCGAGACGGAACTGTCGATCATCATCGCCGAGGTGAACCCGGCCGGCGAGGACACGTTGCGGTGCGTGCAGTGCAGCATCAGCACCCGGCCCAGCCGCCCGGCGTCCAGCAGTGCCTTCAGACGCAGGTACTCGGCGTCGTAGCGGCGCATGAACCCGACCTGCACCAGGCGCCGGCCCACCTTGGCTTCGGCCGCCATCACCCGCAGCGCACCCGCGGTGTCCGGGGTCATCGGCTTCTCGCACAGCACCGGCAGCCCGCGTTCGAAGGCCGCGAGGAGCGCCTCCTCGTGGGACGGACCGGGGGAGGCGATCAGGACCGCCTCGACGCCGGGTACGTCCAGTGCCGCCAGCGGATCGGTGTGCAGCGACGCTCCCCTGATCCCGGCCGCCGCGGCCTCGACCCGCCCGGCGTCCGGGTCGGCCGCCGCCACGATCCGGGCTCCGCTGATGCTCTGGTCGATGCGCCGGATGTGGTCGGCACCCATGTGGCCCGCCCCGAGGACGGCCACTCCCAGTAGGTCACTCACCTGCACGCCTCTCCTGCTCGGTCGCCTGGCACACCTCGCGCCCGGCGTACGCCCCGGGCCGTCACGGCGGGCACCGCCCGCCAGCGCACGGTACCGCCGGGCCAGCCACGCGCGCCGGGCCACCATCATGCCTGGCCGGTGCGCGGCGCCGGGTGGGCGTGGTCCGGGGTGCTCCGTTCGGGCGGCAGGGGGCGCCCTGGCGCTCGGCGCGTGCGTGGTCAGGGAAGGCATACCGGACACGGGGTGCGGTCCGTCGGCCGTGCCCTTCACGACGGCGGCCGGCACCGTGGCCGCGGGAGCAGCACCGGGAGGCGTATCCCATGACCACCCAGCCGACCCAGCCCGCCCGGCCGGGGCCGGCCTCCGCCGCGTCGCCCGCCGGCACCCCGCCCGACTCCACCGCGCCCGCAGCCCCCGCCACGTCACCGGCCGCCCCGGCCGCCGGCGGCCGGGACTCCGCACGGGCCTGGGCCGTCGACGACCTGCCCGCGCTCCAGTTCGACCCGCTCCTGCACGAACTGCTGCGCGACGAGCCCGTGGCGCGCATCAGGCTGCCCTTCTCCACGGACCACGACGCGTGGGTGGTCACCCGCTACCAGGACGTCAAGTTCGTCACCTCCGACCCCCGGTTCAGCCGCACCGCCCTCGTCGACGCGACCGTGACGGCCATGTCCGGCCATCGTGTCGCCTCGCCGGCCGGGCTCAACTACGCCGACCCGCCCTACCACACCAAGCTGCGCAAGATCGTGAACAAGGCCTTCACCGGGCAGCACATGAAGCGGCTGCGCCCGATGGCGCAGCAGACCGTCGGCGAGCTGCTCGACACCATGGCCGAACAGGGCTCGCCGGCCGACCTCATGACGCACCTGCACGGCCCGCTGCCGCTGTCCGTGGTCTGCGACCTGCTCGGCATCGACGAGCGGGAGCGCGTGCGGGTGAGCGCCTGGCCCGACGTGATCCTCTCGACCGGGCGTGGCGCGGCGGCGAGCAACGCCGCCAAGGGGGAGGTCACCGCCTACATCACCGACCTGCTGCGCAGCAGGTTCGACAGCGAGGCTGACGACCTGGCAGCGGTGCTGGCGCAGGCCTGGCAGGCCGGCGACATCAACGAGGCGGAGGCGGTCTCGTTGGCCACCGCCATCCTCGTCAGCGGGGCGCACGCGGTGCGCTACAACAGCGCCAACATGGTCTACATGCTGCTCACGCACCCCGAGCAGCTGGACCGGCTGCGCACGGAACCGGCCCTGCTGCCGGCCGCCGTCGACGAGCTGCTGCGGCACATCCCGCACCGGAACGGCGTGGGCCTGCCCCGCATCGCCACCGAGGACGTCGAGGTGGGCGGCGTGCGCATCCGCGCCGGCGAGGCGGTCTACGCGTCCTATCTCGCCGCCAACCGCGACCCCGAGGTCTTCGCCGACCCGGACGCGCTCGACTTCGACCGTGCGGGCGTCGCCCATCTGTCGTTCGGGCACGGCCCGCACCACTGCATGGGCGCGATGATGGCCCGCATGGAGTCGGAGGTGATGCTCGCCGCACTGCTCGAGCGGTTCCCGCGGCTCAGGCTCGCCGTGCCGGCCGAGGAGATCACGTTCCAGAGCAAGGGCTTCATCCGCGGCCCGCGGGAGCTGCCGGTCGCCTGGTGACCCTGCCGCGCCCCGCTCGGCGAAGCGTGCCGCGTGTGGCGCTTTGTACCGGACGATCCCGCAGGTGGGAGGCGCACAGGGGGTGGGCCGGGCGGCCGGTCCGTGGAAAGATCCCCCGCATGGCAGAGCTGACTGAGCTGCTTCCGGCCGACGCCGTGCGCCTCGACGCGGCGGTGGACGACTGGCGGCAGGCGATCACCGTTGCCGGCGAGCTGATGGTCGCCGCCGGGACCTGTACGGACGCGTACACGGCGGAGATGATCGGCAACGTGACGGAGAACGGGCCGTACATCGTCCTGGCGCCCGGCTTCGCCTTCGCGCACGCCCGGCCGTCTCCCGCGGTGCTGCGCACCGGCATGTCCTGGGTGCGCCTCGCGGCACCCGTGGAGTTCGGTCACGAGACCAACGACCCGGTGGACCTGGTGGTGGCCCTCGCCGCGCGGGACGCGAGCGAGCACACCGCAGCCATGGCTTCCCTGGCGAGACTGCTCGCCGACCCCGGCATGGCGCAGGCGCTGCGGGACGCGTCCACCCCCGCGGCACTGCGCGCCGTACTCGGCGCGGCGACCGGCAGCACGTCCGGCACCGCCGCGCCGGAGGGGGCGGCGCGTGGCGCGGCCCGGGAGGGCGGCGCCGGGGAGAGCGTGCCCCCGGCGAGCAGGGACACGGGGGCGGGGCGGCGGTCCGCCGGTGGTGCCGGGTCCGAGCCGCACAAGATCATCACGGTGTGCGGCAACGGCCTGGGCACCAGCCTGTTCCTGAAGAACACGCTGGAGCAGGTGCTCGAGCGTTGGGGCTGGTCCCGGTACGTCACCGTGGAGGCCACCGACACCGTCTCGGCCCGCGGCAAGGCGTCCGAGGCCGTCGCCATCATGACCTCCGGGGAGATCGCCAGAACGCTGGGGGACGTCGGCGTGCCCGTCAAGGTGGTGACGGACTTCACCAGCACCACCGAGGCAGACCGCGTCCTGCGGGACACCTACGACGTCTGAGGGGCTATCACACTCATGGACTGGCTCGTCGCCCTCGCCAAGTTCCTCGTCAACGACATCCTCAGCCAGCCGCCCTACCTGGTGGGACTGATCACGGCGGCCGGACTGCTGGCGCTGCGCCGGTCCGCGGGGCAGGTGGTCGGCGGCGGGATCAAGGCGACGCTCGGGTTCCTGCTGATCAACGCCGGGGCGACGCTCGTCACCGGCTCCCTGGCGCCGCTCGGCGTGATGATCCAGGGCGCCACCGGCGCGCACGGCGTGATCCCGACCAACGAGGCCATCGTCGGCATCGCGCAGCAGCAGTACGGGGCCCGGGTGGCGTGGTTGATGATCCTAGGCTTCGCCGTCAGCCTGGCGTTGGCGCGCTTCACGCCGCTGCGCTACGTCTTCCTCACCGGGCACCACATGCTGTTCATGGCGACCCTGCTGACGATGGTGCTGGCCAGCGCGGGGCAGCCGTCCTGGCTCGTGGTGGTCGTCGGGGGCGCGCTGCTCGGCATCATGCTGGTGGCGATGCCTGCCTTCGCGCACCCCTGGACCAAGCGGGTCACCGGCAACGACACCATCGCCATCGGCCACTTCGGCAGCGCCGGCTACATCGCGGCGGGTGCCACCGGCCGGCTGGTGGGCAGGCGCAGCCGGAGCACCGAGGACATGAAGCTGCCCGAGGGCCTGCGCTTCCTGCGGGACTCCATGGTCGCCACGGCGCTGTCCATGGTGCTGCTGTACGTGATCATGGCGCTGGTCTACCTCGGCAAGGTCGGCAGGGCCGAGGCGTTCAAGGCGTTCGCGAGCAACGGCAGCGGCGCGGCGACCGGCGTCGGGAACTACGTGATGCAGTCGCTGATGCAGGGGTTGCAGTTCGGCATCGCGGTCGCCGTGATCCTCTTCGGTGTGCGCACCATCCTCGCGGAGCTGGTGCCGGCCTTCCGGGGCATCGCGGAGCGACTGGTGCCGGGCGCGGTGCCCGCCCTGGACGCACCGATCGTCTTCCCCTACGCGCAGAACGCCGTCCTCATCGGCTTCCTGTGCAGCTTCGCCGGCGGTCTGGTCAGCCTGGGGCTGCTCGGTTGGATCTTCCACCCGGCGTTCGGACTCGCCCTGGTGCTGCCCGGTCTCGTGCCGCACTTCTTCACCGGTGGCGCCGCGGGCGTGTACGGGAACGCGACCGGTGGCCGGCGCGGCGCCGCCGTGGGCTCCTTCGTCAACGGCGTGCTGATCACCTTCCTGCCCGCCCTGCTGCTGAAGGTCCTCGGCGACTTCGGCAAGGCCAACACCACCTTCGGCGACGCCGACTTCGGCTGGTTCGGCGCCGTCGTCGGCAACGCCGCCAAGGCCGGCGACGTTGCCGGAGCCGTACTGATGCTGCTGGTCGGCGCGGTGGTGCTGGGCGCAGCGATCGTGGTCCAAAAGCGCGTCGTGCTCACCGGCTGGGACCCGGGCACGGCGCGTGACGCGGTGCTGCCCTCCGAGGGCGCCGGCGGCACGACGGTGCCCGCACCGCGCGCTGAGGCCGCCACGATCGGCGGCGGGTACGCCAAGGTGCCCCCGCCGGCAGGGGCGCCGGTGCCGCCGCCGGCTCCGGTCCAGGGGGAGTGAGTGCGGGGGAGTCGTGTGCGACCGGCACGGCCGGCACCAGGCGCCACGACGGCCACTAAGCTGTGCCGCCATTGATCACGTAGCAAGGAGTGGTGGCAGTGACCGGCAACGACACGGCACGCACGGTGTTCGACACCTTCGACGTCAACAAGGACGGGTTCCTGACGCCCGACGAGTTCCGTCAGGTCATGTCGGAACTCGGGGTCGCGGACCTCACCGCGACGCAGGCAAGGACCCTGCTGGGCCGGCAGGACGCCGACGGCGACGGCACGGTGTCGTTCGAGGAGTTCCTGAGCGCCTACGAGCGCGCCGGGCGCAGCTGAGCCGGGCGTCGCCGCCGGAAGCGGCAGAGTGCCCGAGGGGGCTCGCGCTCTCCCCGGGCGGCACGGCGCCGGGGGAGAGCGCCGTGCGCCGCCCCGGTGCGGGCCGGACAGCGCTGGGCCACGGCGCCGTGCCGCGGGCTCGCGGGTGATCGTGCGTCGAACGGGCCGTGCACCGCGCCGGTCTGACACCGGGTCGGGTGACTCGGTCCCGTCCGGCCACGGACCGTGCACCACACATCACCCCGAGGGAGACCATGAGCAAGAACATACGGTCAGGCGAGGGCTGAGCCGGGAGCAGCAGTCGCGCAAGGAGCCAGCTCGCCGAAGGAGTCAGCCCCGCAAAGCGGTCCGCGAGGGGGCACGAGCGCCAGAGGAGGGCACCCGCGATTTCCAAGACCGACGCCCCGAACCGTTCCCGCTCGGGAGGCCGCTACTACGGCTGGCGTCTGGTCACCGCCCTCGGTATCCACACGATCGTCGCCTACGGAACCACCCAGTACCTCTTCGGTGTCCTCGTCACCCCCGTCACCGCGACCCTCGGAGGCTCCCGCGCCGACATCTCGTCGGCCTACTCCGTCTCCCTGCTCGTCTCCGCCGCCCTCGGCATCCCCGTCGGCCGGGTCGTCGATCGGCGTGGCGCCCGCGCCGTGCTGGCCTGCGGGTGCCTCACGGGGGCGGTGTCGCTGGCCGCGCTCGCCGCCGGCCCCGGCCTGAGCGCCTTCTTCCTGGTCTGGGCGCTCGGCATCGGCACGACGATGGCGCTCACCCTCTACCCGGTCACCTTCGTCGTCGTCACCAACTGGTTCGATCGCCGCCGCGGCCGGGCCATGGCGCTGCTGACCACCCTCGGCGGCCTGTCCTCGCCCCTGTGCATCCCGCTGTCCGGTTGGCTGATCTCCACATGGTCCTGGCGCACCGCCCTCGTCGTCCTCGCCGTGATCCAGCTCGCCATGGCCCCGCTCGCCGTCGTCTTCGTGCGCCACCGACCCGAAGACCTCGGCCTGCGCCCGGACGGCGACCCCTCTGCGGGATCCGGTGCATCCGCGGTGCCCCCGGCCGGCCAGACCCCGCGGCGAGCCGTACGCGGCGCCGCGTTCTGGTGCCTGACCGCGGCGGGCAGCACCGCGATGCTGGCCGCCAACGCCCTCCAGGTCCACCAGATCCCCTACATGATCTCCCGGGGCATGTCTCCGGTACTGGCGTCGACGGTGTCCGGCCTGACCGGCCTGGCCAGCGTCCCGGCCCGGCTCGTCCTCAACACCTGGACGGAACGGGTGGCGAGTCGCCGGCTGCTGTGCCTGGCGACCGGTGCGATGACCCTGGCGACGATCGTGCTGTTCCTGGCGAACGCGACATGGCTGTTCGTCACCTACGCGGTGCTGTACGGATTCGGCTACGGCAGCCTCAACCCGCTGCGCGCCACCGCCCTCGCCGACCAGTTCGGACGCCTCCACTACGGCACCATCACGGCCTGGCAGAACGCTGCCGTGCTCCCGGCAGCCGCAGTCGGCCCGGCCCTCACCGGGCTGCTCTTCGACGCCTGCGGCGGCTACGGGCCCGGGCTGCTCGCGGTCGTCGGCTGCACCGCCCTGGGCACCCTCGCCGCCGCGCTGACCCCCGCGCCCGGACCCTCCCCGCCACCCGGCACAGGTGCGGCACCGTCACCGGGCGCCGGCCGCTGACCACGGAGCCCCCGGGCGGCGAGCACCTTCGTGGCGGGCGGGCGCCCGAGGCGGGCGTCTGGTCCGGCCCTCCGGATCCCGCCGGGGTCAGCGGATGCGGCGGGCCAGCGACGGATCCGGTGCACCGACGACGCCGGGGTGGAGGATGCCGGCCAGCGCCTCGACACCGTCGACCAGGCGGGGTCCGGGGCGGGCGAACGACGCGTTGGCGTCCACCGCCCACAACGGCACTCCCGCAGGTAGCCGGTCGGCGATCTCGGCGGCCAGCCGGGCCGACTCGTCGAGGCCGAAGCCGCACGGTGCGCAGACCACCACGTCCGCCGTGGCGGCCGGGCCGGCGACGAGCTCCTCCCAACCGGTGCGGAACGAGCGTTCCCCGGAGCGGCCCACGACACAGCTCCCACCGGCCGCCTCGACCATGTCCGGCACCCAGTGGCCCGGTGCGAAGGGCGGGTCGGTCCACTCCAGGACCAACGCCGGCACCGGCGCCGTACCCGGATCACGGCTGACCTCGGCCCGTACCGCGTCGAGCCGCGCCGACAGCCCTGCGACCAACTGCTCGGCCCGGGCACGGCAGTGGCCGCCGGCGGCGGTACCGATGGTGATGATCGAGTCGAGCACCTCGGGCAGCGTCTCCGGATCGACGGTCAGCACGTCCGCGCGGCAGGCGAGGTACTCCAGCGCGTCGTGGACCGTGCCGACGTCGACCGCGCAGACCGCGCACAGGTCCTGGGTGACGACCAGATCGGCGTCGAGCCCGGCCAGCGCGCTGCGGTCCAGGTGGTACAGGTCCTCCCCGGCGGCCATCCGCTCGGTGACCAGCCGGTCGATCTCCGCAGGCGACGCCCGGCCCCCCTCGGGCAGCGCACTGGTGGAGACGATGCGCCGGCTGCGGGCCTCCGGTGGGTGGTCGCACTCGAACGTGACACCGACGACGTCGTCACCGGCGCCGACCGCGAAGAGGATCTCCGTGGCCGAGGGGAGGAGGGAAACGATCCGCACCCCTCCACGGTAAGCCCGGACCCGGGGAGCCCGGCAGACCGCCACAGGAACCGGCGACGGCGGCGCACCGCGCCGTGGTTCAGGTGGCGTCGGCATAGGCGAGGTGCGTCGCGCAGACCCGGCACCGGAAGAGGTAGGCCGTCGGCTGGTCGTCCCTGTCCAGCGCCCCGAGGAAGCGCTCGACCTGGCCCGGCGGCCGGCCCCGACCGCTCACCTCTCGGCGCAGCGCCGCCAGCGCGTCGGGGTGGTCCGCGAGTTCGGCCGCCCCGACACGGCCCAGGAAAGCGGCGCCGTCGCCGCAGTGGAAGAACCACCGGGGCTCCTGCCAGGCGGGGAAGCCCGGAGTGCGTCTGTCGACCGCGGAGAAGACCTCGATCGGCACGTCGTCGCCCAGACCCGTGCCGCCCGTGAAATGCGCGTCGAACCGCTCGGCGACGTCGCCGTTCGCGATGCACCACGGGCACAGCCGGTCGGCGAGGTCGTCGACCGCGTACACCGGTCCCGTGTAGATGTACCCGCGTCCCCGTCCACAGCACATGCAGACCGCATCCGAAGGGATCACCACGGAGGTGCTCACGGGGTCGGGGTGGTAGGGGAAGTCGGGCAGCAGCTCGGTCACGACCCGGAACCGTAACAGCCGGCACGGACGGCCGGCGTGGGCAGCCGGCCGCAACCCGAGGCCGTCCGCGGCGGTCAGGGATGAAGATGGCGGAGGACCGCCAGCACCCGGCGGTTGTGGTCCTCCGACGACGGCAGTCCCAGCTTGCCGAAGATCGCGGCGACATGTTTCTCCACCGTGCCGGCGGAGACCACCAGGGCCGCGGCGATCGCGGCGTTGGAGCGGCCCTCGGCCATCAGGGAGAGCACCTCACGTTCCCGCTGGGTGAGCCGGTCGAGGTCGTCGACGTGCCGGCTGGCACCGGCGAGCTGGGTGACGACCTCGGGGTCGAGCGCCGTGCCGCCGGCACCGACCCGCGCCAGTGCGTCGACGAACTCGGAGACATTGGCGACCCGGTCCTTGAGCAGATAGCCCACGCCCGCCGACCCCGCCGCCAGCAGCCGGGTCGCGTAGCGCGTCTCGACGTGCTGGGAGAAGAGCAGCACGCCCGTGGCGGGGTGATCGCGGCGGATGTCGATGGCCGCGCGCAGCCCCTCGTCGGTGTGCGTGGGAGGCATGCGGATGTCGACCACGGTCACCTCGGGAAGGTGCCTCGCGACCGCCGCGCGCAAGGCTTCGGCGTCGCCCACGGCCGCACACACCTCGTGCCCGCGCTCGCTCAGCATCTGGGCCATCAGCTCCCGCAGCACGGCAGCGTCCTCGGCGATCACCACGCGCATGGCCGCATGCTCTCACGCGTGCAGCGGCAGCTCGACGGTGGCGACCGTCCCGCCGCCCGCCGGGCTGTCGATGCTCAGCCTGCCGTCCACCGGGCGCACCCGCTGCTGGAGTCCGGTGAGGCCGCTGCCCGGTCCGGGTTCGGCGCCGCCGTGCCCGTCGTCGGCCACGACCAGCCGCAGGACGCCGTCCTGCTCGGCCACGGTGACGGTCGCCCGACGGGCCCCGCTGTGTTTGATGACGTTGGTCAGCAGCTCAGCGGCACAGAAGTAGGCGATGGTCTCGATCGCCGCCGACGGCCGCACCGGCACCCGCACGGACAGGTCCACGGGCACGGTGCTGCGCGCCGCCAGGGTGGCCAGCGCGTCGGGCAGACCGTCGTCCAGGACCGGTGGATGGATGCCGCGGGCCAGATCGCGCAGTTCGGCGATGGCCTCGGTGGCGTTGTGGTGCGCGGTCTCCACCAGGCGGCGCAGCCGGGTGCGGTCCGGTCCCGCGCCGTCGTCGCCGATCCCTTCCCTGATCATGTCGAGGCTCATCGCCAGCGCCACCAGGCGCACCTGCGCCCCGTCGTGCAGGTCGCGCTCCACCCGGCGCAGCAGCGCAGCGGCGTCGTCCACGGCCAGCGCCCGGGTCTCCTCCAGGTCCCTGACCCGTTCGGCCAGCGCCCCGGGCCCCAGCAGCTCCCGCAGGAGCCGACGGTCGACGGCCACCACCGCGCGGGTCAGCCACGGCGCGACCAGCAGGGTGAGAACCCCGATGGCCGCCGCGAGCAACGTGCCCCAGAAGGTGTGGAACCGGGGCGCGCCGCCGAACGGCAGCGGGGTGAGGACCGGCGCGCCGTGCGGGCCGCCGTGCCGCGGGTACTGGCCGAGGACGCTCCACCTGAGCGGCGTGGAGAGGTTGACCAGACCCGTCACCCACCACCCCACCGCGTACATCCCGAAGGCCGACACCGGCAGCTTCACCAGCACATACCCGACGCAGCGCCAGTCGACGGGGTTGCGCAGCCCGGCGTCCAGCCGCCCGAACAGGCCGTGGGCCGGCGCGGGCGGCACCGGTGCGGGGATGCGCTCGCCGAGCAGCCCGCGGGCGAGCGCGCGGTGCGCTGCGCCCTGCACCCGGGCCAGGCGCAACGCGGCCACCAGGATCAACGCCCCCAGGATCCCGCCGACCAACGACACCAGCAGCCCCGAACCCAGCGCCAGCAACACGATGACCAGTACGGAACCGGCCACCGCCAGCGGGAAAGCGGCCAGGCAGTACGCCGCCTCCAACCAGGCACGCGCGGTCAGCGGCGTGCGCAGCACCGTGCCGATGCCACGGACCGCGCGGACCGGGCCGGGCAGGGCGGCACGGTCCGCCCCCGGAGCGCCGGGGCGCGCCGTGCCTGCCGCCGCCGGCGGGCCGGCCGGTCGCAGGTGCGGCGCGGACGGCGGCCCGGCCGGCTGGTGATCGGCGGAGGGCGGATGGGGCGGTGGTGGGTCGGGCGGCGACGGAGGGGGCGCCTTGCGGCTGTCCTGCATGGCTCAAGTCTCCTTCACCGTGGTCCCTTGCCCGGGGCCTCCCGCCTTGCCCGCGCTTCCCGTCCCGGCCGCGGCACTTCGTCCGGGCCTCGCCTCCGGCGCTCCGGTCACGCGTCCCGCCGGGTCAGCAGCCAGCCGCCGGCGCCGAGCAGCAGCACCACGTACAGGCCCAGCATCCCCAGCCCGGCCCAGGGCGAGAGCATGCCGTCCGTCACCTTGGCCGCCGCGAGGGAGTTCCCGGCGATCATGGTCGGGAAGTACTTGGCGATGCGGACGCCGGTGAGCCCGGCGAGGAGCGCAGGAAGCACGAAGAGCAGGACGACGACGCCGCCGATGGCGCTCGCCGTGTGCCGCGTCAGGGCGCCGATGCCCAGGCCCATGAGGCCGACCAGCGCCAGGTAGACCCCGGACAGCAGCACCGCCCGCAGCACGCCCGGCTGGTCGAACGACGGGTGGGGCACGGCCGGATGCAGCGCCGCACGACCCGCGAAGAAGGTGCCGAGGGAGACCGCCTCGCCCGCCACCAGCGTCGGAACACCGAGCACGGCCGCCTTCGCCGGAAGCAGCAGCGGGCGCCGCGGGATCGCGGCGAGCGTCGACCTGATGGACCCGGACGCGTACTCGCCGGTGATCAGCAGGACCCCGATCACGCCGATCACCAGCTGCCCGAACGCCACTCCGGCGAGCACGTTGTTGGTCGGGTCGAAGGCGGCGGCCCGGCCGGGCCCCGGCGCCTTGGTGTTGGCCATGGTGATCACTCCCACGGCCAGCATGGCGACGACCACCAGCAGCAGCGCCCACCACGTCGACCGCAGACTGCGCAGCTTGATCCACTCCATCCGGACGGCCTGCCGCAGACCGTGCCGGCCGATGTCCGGCCCTGTGGTGCGGGCGGGTGCGGTACGGCTGGACGGGGAGGTCATCACGGGCGCTCCTGGCGGTGTGCGGTGCCCTGGCGGGGCAGGTCCTGAGGGTCTGGGCCCGGGTGCCGGCCCGGAGTGTCGACGGCCGCGGCGCCCGTCGGCTGCGGGGCCAGGCCCCGGTATTCGGCGCTCTCGCCGGTGAGCCGGAAGAAGGCCTCCTCCAGGGAGCCGCCCGAGGCGGTCAGCTCGCGCACCGAGGTGTCGGCGAGCAGCCGGCCCTGGCCGATCACCACGAGATGGTCGGCGGTCAGGGCCATCTCGCTGATCAGATGGCTGGAGAGCAGCACGGTGCGGCCCTCGGCGGCCAGCGATCTCATCAGGTTCCTGATCCAGCGCACGCCCTCCGGATCGAGGCCGTTGACCGGCTCGTCGAAGAGCAGTACGGCCGGGTCGCCGAGCAGGGCCGCCGCGATGCCGAGCCGTTGCGCCATGCCGAGCGAGAACGTACCGGCGCGCCGCCGTGCCGCCCCGCTCAGCCCGACGGTCTGAAGGACCTCGTCCACCCGACGGGCCGGGACGCCGCCGCCCGCGGCCAGCGCCGCCAGATGGTGGTACGCGCTGCGACCGGGGTGGAAGGTGCGTGCCTCCAGCAGCGCCCCCACCTCGCGCAGCGGCCAGGGCAGGTCGCGGTAGGCGCGCCCGGCGATGCGCACCTCGCCGGTGTCCGGCGCGTCAAGACCCATGATCATGCGCATGGTGGTCGACTTGCCCGAGCCGTTCGGCCCGAGGAAGCCGGTCACGCTGCCCGGTCGTACCGTGAAACTCAGATCCGCCACGGCGACGGTGGGCCCGTACCGTTTCGTGAGATCCCTGACGTCGATCATCGCTGCTCCCCTGTGGCGCGGTCCGGTGCGTGAGGCACGGTCGTGCGCCTTCACGGGAGTTCACGCTAGGCAGCGAGCGACGCCGGGATAACGAGGCTGACCTCCGTCTTCGTCTGGGGGTTTACCCCCAGGGCCCCTCCTGAGGGCCCCTCCTGCGGCCGCGTGGCGCCATCGGGCCGCGCCGGTCCGGGGGCCCGTCAGGGGCGCCGATGGGGTGCCGCAGGGTTGCACGCGCACCTCCGTGCGCCCCTGACGGGAGAGCTGCGCGCTCCGGCGAGCACGGGTGGGGGAGGATGCCGCACCCGTCAGGCACGCGGCTCCGTACCGTTCGGCGGAGACTCCGGCGCCGCCGCCGGGGTCGTCGGGGGTGGGGTCGCCGCCGGGGTCGGGTGTGCCGTGCCCGGTACCTCGGTCGGGTTCCACAGCGCCCCGTCACGCCCCGGCTCCGCCAGCGCGTCACCGGCATCCAGCGCCGGCGCGCCGGCTTCGTCGGCCTCGTCGGCCTTCTCCGCGTCGGTGGCTTCGCCGTCCGCCTCGTCCTCGGTCTGGGGAGACGGCTCCGCCCCGTCCGTCGACGTCGCGGCGGGTGCCGTGCCGCCCTGCGCCCGTTCCAGGAAGCGCAGCAGCTCGACGGGGAAGGGCAGGACGAGGGTGGAGTTCTTCTCCGCCGCGACCGCCACCATGGTCTGCAACAACCGCAGTTGCAGCGCGGCCGGCTGCTTCGACATCGCCTGGGCGGCGGCGGCCAGCTTCTTGGAGGCCTGGTACTCGGCGTCCGCGTTGATGATGCGGGCCCGCCGCTCCCGGTCCGCCTCGGCCTGCCGCGCCATGGAGCGCTTCATCGTCTCCGGCAGCGACACGTCCTTGATCTCCACCCGGTCGATCTGCACTCCCCAGCCGACCGCGGGGCTGTCGATCATCAGCTCCAGGCCCTGGTTGAGCTTCTCTCGGTTGGAGAGCAGATCGTCGAGATCGCTCTTGCCGATGATGGAGCGCAACGACGTCTGGGCCATCTGCGAGACGGCGAAACGGTAGTCCTCCACCTGCACCAGTGCGTTGACCGCGTCGACCACCTTGAAGTAGACGACCGCGTCCACCCGTACCGTGACGTTGTCCCTGGTGATGCCCTCCTGCGCGGGCACCGGCAGGGTGACGATCTGCAGGTTGACCTTGTGCAGCCGGTCCACGCCCGGAAGGATCAGGGCGAGTCCCGGATGGCGGGCCGATCCGTGCAGCCGGCCGAGCCGGAAGATCACCCCACGCTCGTACTGTTTGACCACCCGTGCCGATGACAGCAGGCCGACCAGGCCCACACAGATCACTGCCACCAGTGCGGCGACAAGACTCCCGACCATGACGGCCTCCTGACGTCCGTATAGCTGTCATTAGCCGCAAGACCAGCATAGGTCTGTCAGGGCGATCCGAGCCCGTCCCGTACCGAGGGCATTGCGGAGTCGTGCGGAGCCAGGCGGGGGGTGCCCGCGTCCCGTCGCCCGCCGCTACAGCAGGCCCATCAGCTCCCGCGCCGCCGGGCTGGTGGCCGGGCGCCGGGGCAGCACCGCCACCGTCTCGTAGGCGATCCGGGCCGGCCCGCTCACCGGGATGGCGCACAGCTCCGCCGCCTGGGGTTTGCGGGCGAAGTGCCGGGGCACCACCGCGATGCCCAGACCCTCCTGGACCAGCTCCAGCAGGCTGTGCACGTCGCCCACCTCCAGCGTCACGGTGCGGCTGACCCGGGCCGCGGCGAACGCGGCGTCGGTGGTCCGGCGCGGGCCCCAGTCCGGATGGAAGTCCACGAACGCCTCACTCCCGAGGCCGCCCAGGTCGGTGATGGCCGCGCCGTCCGGGGACCCGGTGCCGTCCGAGGGCTCTGCGGCGCGCGCGGCCAGGCGGTGCGCCGGATGGCAGAGCACGACCATGGGTTCGCGCGCGAGTGGCACGCTGCGCACCGTGCTCGGCAGCTCGCCGACGGTGACCGCGAACGCCAGGTCGAGACGCCCGGCGGCGACCTCCTCGACGAGCAGCGCCGACCCGGCCTGCCGCAGCCGGATCTCGACCTCCGGGTGCCGCTCCCGGAACGCCGCCAGCAACGCCGGCACCCGCACGCCGGCGACGCACTGCTCGGTCCCCAGCGCGAGCCGACCGCGCAGCACCCCCTGGACCGCGGCCACCGCCTCCTGGGCGGCCCGGACCCCGGCCAGGACGCGTTCGGCCTCCGCGAGGAGCGCACGGCCGGCTTCGGTGAGGGTGACGTGACGGGTGGTGCGCACGAACAGCGGGGCCTGTAGCTCGCGCTCCAGGGACCTGATGGAGGCCGACAGCCCCGACTGGGACACCATCAGCCGTTCCGCCGCCCGGGTGAAATGCCGGTCCTCGGCGACGGCCACGAAGTGCTGGAGATGACGCAGTTCCATGATTCAGCAGCGTATCCGCACAATACGATCGCATTCTCCTGTTGGACTGCTGCCCGGGTTCGGCGGAAGGCTGGGGGCCGCGTCCGCACCGGGACCGCCGATCGGGCCGGCCCGGCGCAGCCCGCCCGTCATGTACCGGAGGGGTCCAGGCGACCCCCCGCACCCTTCGCAGGAGCGCCCGTTGTACACCGCACATCCCGACCGATACGCGGCCATGCCCTACCGGCGCACCGGCCGCAGCGGCCTTCGGCTGCCGGCACTGTCGCTGGGCCTCTGGCACAACTTCGGGCCCGACCGGCCGGCCGAGACCCAGCGGGACATCCTCCGCCACGCCTTCGACCTCGGGATCACCCACTTCGACCTGGCCAACAACTACGGCCCGCCGCCCGGAGCCGCCGAGGAGTTCCTGGGGGAGGCGCTGCGCCGCGACCTCGCGCGCCACCGCGACGAGCTGGTCATCTCCACCAAGGCGGGCTACCTGATGTGGCCGGGCCCGTACGGCGAGTGGGGCTCGCGCAAGTACCTGCTGTCCTCGCTCGACCAGAGCCTGGACCGGATGGGCCTGGACTACGTCGACATCTTCTACTCGCACCGCTTCGACCCCGACACCCCGCTGGAAGAGACCATGGGGGCCCTGCACACGGCGGTGCGGCAGGGCAAGGCGCTGTACGTGGGCGTGTCCAACTACTCGGCCGAGCAGACCCGTGAGGCCGCGCGCATCCTGGCCGACCTCGGCACCCCGCTCCTCATCCACCAGCCGCGCTACTCGATGCTGGACCGCTGGGTGGAGGACGGCCTGCTGGACGCGCTCGACGAGCTCGGCGTGGGCTCCATCGCCTACTCGCCGTTGGAGCAGGGCCTGCTCAGCAGCCGCTACCTGAACGGCGTCCCGGCAGGCTCCCGGGCCGCCGGAGACAGCCCCTTCCTGACCGAGGAGAAACTGACCGGCGAACTCGTCGGGCGGCTGCGGACGCTCAACGAGATCGCCCAGGACCGCGGCCAGACCCTGGCGCAGCTGGCCCTGGCCTGGGTCCTGCGGAACGTGACCTCGGCGGTCATCGGGGCCAGCAGCACCGCCCAGCTGGACGACAGCGTGGCCGCCGTGCGCGGCCTGGAGTTCAGCCCCGCGGAACTGGCCAGGATCGACCACGTCATCGCCGGAGGCGAGGCGGCCGGGGCCTGACCGGTTCCGGATCTCCCGACTCGGCCGGTCACCCGGGGAACGCCCTGGTGACCGGCGGACCGGCGGACCGGCGGACGGTGGGCCGGCTGCGGCCACCAGCGCGCCCTATACTCCCGCGCCCCCACGGTCGGCAATGAGGTGAATCGGAATTCACCTACACTGGTGAATTCCGATTCACCTTCCGGCGTGCGGCCTCCGTTGCCATGCGCCGGCCCACCCCTGCGCTGGAGCGTTCATGGAGGCTGTCCCGTCGGCGGAGACCACCCCCGGCACCTCGGGTTTACGCGCACGCATGACGGTGCCGGTGCTCGCCTTCGGCGGCATCCTGATGGCCGTCATGCAGACCGTCGTCGTGCCGCTGCTCCCGGACCTGCCGCGGCTGACCGGATCCTCCGCAGCGGCCGTCTCCTGGATGGTCACCGCCACCCTGCTGAGCGGCGCCGTGCTGACTCCGGTGCTCGGCCGGGCGGGCGACATGTACGGGCGGCGCCGGGTGCTGCTGCTCGCCCTGGCGCTGATGACCACCGGCTCGGTGCTGTGCGCGCTGACCTCCGACATCCGGGTGCTCATCGCGGCCCGCGCCTTGCAGGGCGCGGCGGCCGCCGTGGTGCCGCTGTCGATCAGCCTGCTGCGTGACGTGCTGCCGCCGGCCCGCACCAATGCGGCGGTGGCGCTGATGAGTTCCACGGTCGGCATCGGCGCCGCACTCGGGCTGCCGCTGGCCGCACTCATCGCGCAGTACGCGAACTGGCACGTGATGTTCTGGGCCACCAGCGGGCTCGGCGTACTGGGGCTCGCGCTGGCCTGGTGGGCGGTGCGGGAGTCCCCGGTCAGGTCGCCGGGGCGGTTCGACACGCTCGGCGCGTTCGGGCTCGCCGCCGGCCTCGTCTGCCTGCTGCTCGCCGTGTCGCAGGGTGGCCAGTGGGGGTGGGGCAGCCCGCGGATCCTGGGCCTGTTCGGCGGCTGCGCGGTGATACTGGCCCTGTGGTGGTACCAGCAGCTGGGCACCGCCGACCCGCTCGTCGACCTGCGGCTCGCCACCCGGCCGCGGGTGGCGCTGCCGCATCTGACCGCACTGCTCGCCGGATTCGCCTTCTACGCGAACACGCTGGTCACCGCCCAACTGGTGCAGGCACCGCGGGCGACCGGATACGGGCTCGGCCTGTCGATCGTGGGCAGCGGACTCGTGCTGCTGCCGAACGGCGTGATCATGCTGCTGCTGTCCCCGGTCTCCGCCCGGATCTCCGCAGCGCGCGGCGCCCGGGTCACCCTGGCGCTCGGGGCGGTGGTGATCGCGCTCGGCTATGTCGTGCGGATCGCCGACAGCCGGGCCCTGTGGGCGGTCATGGTGGGCGCCGCGGTCGTCTCCTCGGGCACCACGCTGTGCTACTCGGCACTGCCGACGCTCATCCTCCGGGCGGTGCCCGGCCACCAGACGGCCTCGGCCAACGGCGTGAACGTCCTGCTGCGCACCATCGGCCAGGCCGTGTGCAGCGCCGCCGTGGCCGCGGTGCTGGTGCGGCACACGATGCCGGTCGGCGGGCAGCCGGTGCCCACCCTGCACGGCTACCAGCTGGCGTTCGTGATGGCCGGCATCGTCGCCCTGGCCGCCTGCGCCGCGGCGTTCGCGATACCCGCGGATCCGGACTTGCCCGGCCGCCGCGGTGGCGGTGCGCTCGAGGACGGCGCCGGGGCGGCCGCGGCCCCGCAGGGCGCAGCGGTCGCGGCGCCTGGCGGCATCGAGGCGGGCGGTGTGGCCGCCGTGGCCGAGGCCGGTGGGGCGGACGGGACGACCGGGATGGCCCGTGTGACGGGGAGGAAGATCCGGTGAAGGGCGGGACGGCGCGGAGCGGGAAAGGAGCGCGAGCGCATGGTGCAGGAGCACAGGGCCGATCCGGCCGCCGGCCCGTCGAGGGCCGCCCCGTACCCGGTCCGCCGTGACGCCGAGGAGACCAAGGCCGCCATCCTCCGCGCGGCCCGGTACCTGCTGGCCCGGCGGGCGCACGCCGACATCACGCTGAAAGCGGTCGCCGAACGCGCCGGCGTCAGCCCGCCGTTGATCCTGAAGTACTTCGGCAACAAGGACGCGCTCTTCGCGCACGTGATGTCGTTCGAGACGGACGCGGCCGCCCTGCTGGACGCGCCGCTGGACCGGCTCGGCGCACACATGGTGCGCCACGTCCTGCTCAGCCAGGCCGAGCAGGGTGCCGACCCGCTGCTGCGCATCGTCTTCGCACCCCTGCACCGCGAGCACGGCGACGTCCTGCGCGCCAATTTCCGCGCCCAGGTCGGTGACCGCCTCGCGGCCCGGCTGCCCGGACCCGACGCGGGCCTGCGCGCCGAGCTGGCCGTCGGCATGCTGCTCGGCCTGGGCGTCATGTACGGCATCGTCGGCGGCAGGGCACTGCACACGACGGCCATCGACGACGTCACCGAGCGGTACGCGCCCGCCGTGCAGCGGTACGTGACGCCCGAGGACGGGCCCGGGGCCCCCGTCGCGAGCACGTAGCCCGTGCGGGGCGGTGCGGGTACGTCGGACGGACCCGCTCCACGGGCGGGCGCTCCACGACGCTCCTAGCGTGGCCGGATGACAGGGGCCTTCCGCATGTCCTGCCGACCTTGCACGTGCTGCGCGGAGTGCTCTTCAGACGGGAGCGAGGGAGCGATGCCATGCGGTCCAGAGTGTGTGCCCGGGCCGCCGCGGTGAGCGCCGTGGTGCTGGCCGCCGCGGTCGCGCCGGCCGCCGCGGCGCAGGGCGGCCCGCGGTACGCGGACGCGGGGCCGGCCGCCGGACGACAGGTTCCGCCGGCGGATTCGAGTGCCCGCGGCTGCCGGCGGACGGAGCCCGGCACGACGTCCACCGGCCACGCCGGGACCGAGGCGACCCGCGACCGTACTGCACCGCTGTCGCCCGCGACCCACGTCCGCTTCCGACCCACCGGAGCGCACCCGGCACCCAGCACACCGTCCGGTTGCCCGGCACGGCCCCGCCCGGCGCCGCGGCCGACCCCCGGCGCGCCCGACGGCGGCACGGTCACCCGGCAGGCGCCCGGCACCGACGAGGCGCCCGAACCCTCGGTCCGGTCGGTGCCCCGCACCGGTGCCGCGGCTGACCCGGGACCCGGTGCGGACACCACGTCCGGCGCCGACACCCTGCCTCCGGACCCCGGGGCGTCCGTGGACTCCGGCGGCGCCGATGTGCCGGACTCCGGCGGCGCCGACGAGTACGACCCCGGTACCGGCCAGGACGGCCTCACCCCCTCGTTCCAGGACCCGGGATCCTCCGACGATCCCGCGCTCGACGGGGACCCGGAGGACGGGAGCACTGCTCAGGGTGCGCGACCCGATCCGGGGCAAGGCGGTGACGCCACTCCCGGCGACGGCACGGACTCCGGACTCGCCGGGCCGGAAGGAGGCGATCCCGGCGCGGGCGGCGATCGGGGCACGGACGGTCCCGGCCCGCCGCGGCACGGCGTTCAGGCCGGCGCGGCCGGGGCATCCGAAGGCCCCTGGGGCACGGCGCAGCTCGTGCTCGGGGGACTCCTCATCGCGGGGGTGCTGGGGGCGGCGGGATACCGCGTCCTCCAGCGTGTGGGGCCGGTGGGCGGCTGGCGACCGCGCCCGTGACGACGGGAGGGGCGGCGCGGCGTCGTCACCGCACCGGCGACAGCCCCGCCCCCCGCAGCAGCCGGCCCACCTCCGCCTCCGACGCCTCCCCGAGCGGAATCTGGGGGATCGCGGTGCCGCCGCAGTCGATGACGCCCAGCTGGTGCAGCGCGGACTTGAACGCGCCGAGCGCCGACGAACTGCGCCCCATCTCGGCCTCGGGGCCCGCGTCCACCATGCCGAAGAGGGTGACCAGACGCTCCTGCTCCTTGGCGGCCTGCGCCCAGTCGCCGGCCAGCGCCGCCTCGTAGAGCCGTACGTAGCCCGCCGGATCGACGTTGCCGAGGCCCGGCACGACGCCGTCGACACCGGCGAGCAGCGCGGCGTCGACGGTGAGTTCGGAGCCGGTGAAGACGGTGAAGTCCGGCGCGGGGCCGTCGCCGCGGCCGTGCCGGCCGCCCAGCGCGACCAGCAGCCGCCGCAGGCCGCCCTCGTCGCCGCTGCTGTCCTTCAGACCGGCCAGCGTGCCGTCCGCGGCGAGTTCGGCCACCAGGGGGGCCGGGAGCTTGGTGCCCACGGCGACCGGGATGTCGTAGGCGAACAGCGGCAGGTCCACGGCGTCTCGCAGGGCGCGGAAGTGCCGGGTGATCTCCTTGGGGTGGGTGCGCGTGTAGAACGGCGCCGTGGCCACCAGGGAGTCCGCGCCGAGGTGGGCCGCCCTGCGCGCATGGCTCAGCACGCGCGGCGTGGTCGTGTCGATGACGCCGGCGAGCACCGGCACCCGGCCGCGCACCGCGGCGACGACCGTCTCCAGCACGACGCAGCGCTGCTCGTCGGTGAGATAGGCGGTCTCGCCGGACGAGCCGAGGGCGAAGACGCCGTGCACACCACCGCGGATCAGATGCTCGACGAGCCGGCCGAGGGAGCCGGTGTCCACGGCTCCGGTGGCGTCCAGCGGGGTGCAGAGGGGCGGAACGACGCCGCGTCGAGGTGGGGTCAGGGCCATGAGGGCTGCTCCAGTGAGGCTGCTCCTGAGAAGGACGTAGGACGTGAGATGTCCTACGTCCTGCCCTACGATAGCCCGTGAGCCGCCTGGCAGTTGAACTTTCGGTGGCCAGAAGGTTAATCGGCCCTCCTGGCCTGGACCAAGAGGCCGGTATCGCCGGTGGCGCACGCGGACGGCCCCGCGGCGGCCGGCAGGCGGAGAGCGGCGAGACTGCCGACCTCAGACGTCCGATCTCTATCCTCCGGTGCGTTGACAAAAGTCGCCCGGGTGCGTTCGGATTGAGGACGACAATCCGATGACTGCCCGCCTTCCACGACGACTTCCCCAGCACCCTCGTCCCCGTGGGCGGCATCGTGACGCCCCATGACCCCCGGCCGCGGCCTCGACCGCCTCAGCGGCACCGCCTGCCGGCACCCCCTGACCGAGCGGCTCGACGATGAGACCGCCGCGTTTTGCTGCGCACATCGATGGGAGCGTTGAACGCCTGTGACGACCAACATCCGACGGGCCCTTGTCGTACGCGGTGGCTGGGAGGGCCACCAGCCCGTGACGATCACCGACCGCTTCGTGCCGTTCCTCAAGGAGCACGGCTACACCGTCGAGCTCTCCGACACGCTCGACGTCTACGAGGACGCCGACCTGCTCACCGCCACCGATCTGATCGTCCAGTGCTGGACCATGGGCACGATCACCCCCGAGCAGAGCGCCGGCCTGGCCGCGGCGGTCCGTGCGGGCACCGGACTGGCCGGCTGGCACGGCGGCATCGTCGACGCCTTCCGCGCCGACCTGCCCTACCAGCTGCTGACCGGCGGGCAGTTCCTGATGCACCCGGCCGGCTTCCTCGACCACGAGGTGCGCATCGTGTCCGAGCGGGCCACGCACCCCGTCGTCGCCGGGCTCGGCGACTTCCGCGTCCACACCGAGCAGTACTGGGTGGCCACCGATCCGCTCGTCGACGTGCTCGCCACCACCGTCTTCGAGCCCGACGAGGTGCATCCGGACGCGGCCGTGATGCCGGCCGTGTGGACCAGGACCGTCGGTGCCGGACGCGTCTTCGTCTCCACCATCGGCCACAAGCCCGATGACTTCGACGTGCCCGAGGTGCAGACGCTGACCGAGAGGGGACTGCTGTGGGCCAGCCGCTGAGGATCGGCATGGTCGGGGCCGGAAGGATCAGCGGCGCCTATCTGAAGACGTTCGCCCGGCTCGACACCGTCCGCCTGACCGCCGTCACCGACCTCGACACGGACCGCGCCGCACAGGCCGCACGCGCGGCCGGCGACGGGACGGCCGTGGCCGGGTCCGTCGCCGAACTCGTCGAACGCGCCGACGTGGACGCCGTGCTCAACCTCACGGTGCCCGCCGCCCACGCCGATGTCGCCCTCGACGCGCTGCGCGCCGGCAAGCACGTCTACGGCGAGAAGCCGCTCGCCGCGGACCGCGCGGGAGCCGCCGCGGTGCTGGCCGCTGCGGACGCGGCCGGACTGCGGGTCGGCTGCGCGCCCGACACCGTCCTCGGCACCGGCACCCAGACGGCCCGCAAGGCGGTCGACGACGGGCTCGTCGGTGTCCCCGTCGCCGCCACCGCGTTCATGACGACGGCCGGCCACGAACGCTGGCACCCGGACCCGGAGTTCTACTACCGGCCCGGTGGCGGCCCGCTGCTCGACATGGGCCCTTACTACATCTCCGCGCTGGTGCACCTGCTCGGGCCCGTGGTCCGCGTCACCGGCGCCACGGCCCGGCCGCGCGCCGAGCGGGTGATCGGCAGCGGTCCACGCGCGGGCGACACCTTCCCCGTGCAGGTCGACACGCATGTCACGGGCGTGCTGGAGCACGCGGGCGGTGCCCTGTCCACGCTCGTCATGAGCTTCGACATCCACGCCGCCCGGCTGCCGCGCATCGAGGTGCACGGCACCACCGCCAGCCTCTCGGTGCCCGACCCGAACAACTTCGACGGCCCGGTCGAGCTGTACGCCGAGGGCGCCTGGCAGCCCCTGCCGGTCTCGGCCGGCTACCCCGACGGGGGCCGTGGCATCGGCCTCGCCGACCTCGCCGGCGCCCTTGACGCGGGCCGGGCGCACCGTGCCTCGGCCGAACTCGCGCACCACGTCCTCGATGTGATGCTCACCCTGCTGGACGCGGCACACGACGGCACCCGGCGGCCCGTCAGCACCACCTGCGAGCGCCCGGCACCCGTCCCGGCCCAGGTCGCCGTGGCCTGAGAACCGGGACCGGACCCCGGCGGGGCGGGCACCGGACGGCGACCGGTGCCCGCCCCTTCCCCAGGAGGGTCGGTACGGCTCCCCTGCACCCGAACCGGCCGAGTTCGGCCGGGCCCACGCGCATGCGGCCGGTTCACACCCGCGGCTGGGTGGGCCGTGTCGCGGTGAGCGGGAGCTGGCCCTTCAGCATGCGGCCGCCGTCGTCGGTCAACCGCAGGTAGTAGTCGGACGAGCAACTGGTGCCGTCCTCGTCGAGCGCGTAGAAGCCGGACCCGGCCGGCACGTCCCCGGCGGTCTCCGCGGTCTTGGCGATCTGGTTGGACTCGTTGTACTCGTCGAACATCGAGACGTAGATGCCGGCGACCCCGAGCCCGACCATGTTGTAGAACTGCCGCCACATCAGATCGCCGTGCGCCCGGTGCCGGGACTGGAGGTCGCCGGGGATCACACAGGGCTGGTAGTCGATGCCGTGTGCGTCGCAGTCGGCCTTGTCCGGGGTGTTGACGTCCCGCAGGAACCGGTCGGCGCCCGCGGTGTCGGAGATCCGGCCCACCATCCACGGCGAGATCATGTGGAAGCCGTGGTAGACGTCCGAGAAGCCCGGACGGGAGTCATCGGTGCCGGTGCGCCAGTGGGTCGGCACACCACCGATGAGATAGACACCCTGGCTCTTGAACCAGTTGACCACGTCGAGGCAGGCGTCCGGGGCGAACGGGCGCTGGGGGTCGTTGAAACCGAAGCCCCAGATGCACACCACCGGCTTGCCGTTCTGCCGGGCGTAGGCGCTGGAGGCGGTGTGCGCCTGCATCTTCGCCGTCCAGTCCTCCTTGAGCTGCGCCTGCATGTCGGCCCAGTCGCTGACGTCGTACATGATGTAGAACTTCCGGCCGTGCGCCTCCGCCGCGCTGCGCACCTTCTGCGCCATGGCGTCCCGGGTCGGGCCCTCGGCGCCGTAGGGGTTGAAGCGTTGCAGTGCGGCGGTGTCGCAGCCGTGCTCCTGCATCCAGCGGAAGTGGGTGTCGACGGTCTGGTCGTCCCAGGAGGAGAACACGGTGGCGGGTCGGCCGTCGTTCAGGTTCGCGTAGTCCGTCCGGTAGACGTGCTGGTAGTCGCGCATGTCGGGCCAGGACGTGATGCCGCCGTTGGACGTGGACGGCGGCCGGCTCATGTCCTTGCTCCAGTGCCACCAGCCGTTGATCGGGGCACCGTCGCCGGCGCAGGCGAACCAGCCCTGGTAGCCGACGGTGATCTTGCCGACCACATCGCCCACGGGGCCGGCCGGTGGCCCGGCCGCCCCGCCGGCCGGTGCCGCGCCGGCCTGCCGGCTTGTCAGGGCGCCGGCGGCGCCGGCGGCCAGGGCGGTGGTCAGTAACCTTCGACGTCCGATGTTCATCAGGTTTCTCCATGCGTGGCAGAAGCAGGGGGGAACATCGACGTTCAGCCGGTGTACCCGGCGAAGATCTTGGTGAACTGCCAGGGGTCCTGCGCGACACCGGAGCAGGTGTCGTCGTTCGGGTAGGCCCCGGGGCAGGGCCGGTCCCGGTTGACGGACCAGAACGCCAGTCGCGCCAGGTGGTGCTGCTGGGCGTAGTCGACGATGGTCTGGAAGTCGCCGGTCGTGACCGTCTCCTGGGCGTCCGTGATCCCGTTCATCGACGACAGGCCGCTGTGCGCGTAGGCCTCCTCGTCGCTGTACCCGTAGGCGTTCTTGACGGTGTCCTTCAGACCGTCGGTGGCCTGGATGGTCAGCTGCGCCATGTCCTCGCCGGCCGCGCCGAAGTCGAACGGCATGATCGTCCAGCCGTCCACCTCCAGACCCGAGTCGGCGGCCCTGTTGATCATGCTGTCGTCCGGGCCGCTGCGGTCGCTGGGGAAGGTGACGTAGGTGACCAGCCCGGAGTTGTCTGCCTTCACCTGCTTCAACGCGTCGACCGTCTTCTGCTGCACGTTCGGGTCGTTGTACGCGTCGCCCTCGATGTCGATGTCGATCGCTTTCAGTCCGTAGGCGTCGATGACCTTCTGATACGCGCCCGCCAGGGCGTCCGCGTCGGCGCAGGACTGCTCCAGCTTGGCGCCGCTGGCGCCGCCGAACGACGGGACCACGTCGCCGCCCTTGGCGCGTACCGCTTCGACGGTCTGCTGGTCCTCGCCGCCGGTCAGCGGCCGGCCGCCGTCCCACTGCGGGTCGCAGCCGCCGGCGTCCAGGACGAAGGCCATGGTGAACCAGCTGACGCCGGTGGCGTCCATGACCTCGGCCGGGTCGGGAGGGTTGCCCCAGCCGTTGTAGATGTAGGGCGCCACGGCGGCGGGGGCCGCCCGGACGGCGGGCTCGTCGGCCATGGCCCCCCAGGCGGCCATGGTGGTGCCGACGGTTGCGGCGGCGACGGCCACCGCGAGGGTGATGGAGCGGGGGCGACGGTGTCGTGCGGTGCTCATCAGGCTCGCCTCTCGTTGCGCTGGTATGCGGCGGTGACCGGTGCCGCGGCGCCGGCCTTCGCGGGGGCGCCGTCCCGGGCCCCGTCTGTCACGCCTGCCGTGCCGCCCCAGGTGAAGGTGGCCGAGGCGCCGGCCGGAAGGTCATAGGTGAAATGCTCACCGGCGACGCCGATGTCGGCGGTCTGCGGGGAGCCGGTGTCGTTGTAGGCGATCAGGGCCGTCGAGCCGTCGGGGTTCTGCCAGGCGACGTTCAGCACCGAGGAGTCGGCCGTGGAGGCGATGCGGTGGGCACCGGGCTTCACGAACTTGGTGAGGTGGCCCATCGTGTAGTACTCGACGGTGTAGTCGACCTGCCCGGAGCGGTCGTCGCCGTGGTGCACGGTGATCAGGCCGGTGCAGGTGCCGCAGCCGCCGTCGTGCGGGCCCATGTCCTGGTCCACCGCCAGCGACCACTTCACCCAGCTGCTGCCCCAGTTGCGGGTGTAGTCGATCAGGTTGTGCATGTCGTCGTGCTGCTGGTTGCCGACCCAGGTGCCGCCGGAGTGCTCGGTGTCGAAGACACCGATGTCCGGGTAGCGGTCGTGCAGGGTGGTCTGCTCGCCGACGTCGCCCTCGTAGCCGTGCCAGGCCATCCCGCCGAAGTTGGGGT
Source organism: Streptomyces odontomachi (assembly GCF_024435355.1). Lineage (GTDB taxonomy): Bacteria > Actinomycetota > Actinomycetes > Streptomycetales > Streptomycetaceae > Streptomyces > Streptomyces odontomachi. The sequence continues at coordinate 209,081 of NZ_JAMJWG010000002.1, read as the reverse complement.
GGCTGCGCACCGCCGCGTCGCCCACCGTGTCGGCCGCGTACTCGTCGTACCGGTTCCAGTTCCAGTCCAGCGCGAGCACCTTGGTGGACAGGCCGGCCTCCTGCAACGCGGGCAGCAGATCGGTCTTGGTGAAGTACGCCAGACCCGAGCCGTTCCACTGCATGGACGGATAACCCGAGCAGCAGGTCGGCTCGTTCTGCACGGAGACGTAGTCGACCGGCACGCCGCCCGCCCGGTACGCCTGGAGGTACCTGACGAAGTACTGGGCGTAGGCGGCGTAGTACTTCGCCTGCAACCAGCCCTGGTCCAGGCTGTCGTTGTCCTTCATCCAGGCCGGCGCGGTCCACGGTGAGGCCATCACCTTGGTGTCCGGGTTGAGCTGCCGGGCCTGTCTGGTCAGCGGCAGCACATCGGCCAGGTCGTGGTCGATGGAGAAGTGGGCCAGGGACTCGTCGGTCTGCCCGGCGGGCATGTCGTCGAAGGTGTACCCGTTTCTGGCGAGGTCGGACGCGCCGATCGGGTTGCGGATGAAGTCGAGACCGATCCCCTCCCGGGGATCGAACAGCTTCCGCATGGTGTCGTCACGGGTGGCCTGGCTCAGCGCTCCGCTGCTGTTCATCAGCCAGGCGGCGGTGTCGGTGAACGAGGCGCCGCCGCCCGCGAACGCCTGGTACCGCTGGCCTGCGTCCACCGTGATCCGTCCGGTGCCCGGGGTGAAGGCCACCGGGTCCTGCTGCTCGAGGCCCTTGACGACATGGCGGCCGCCGGCGTCGTCGGTGGTGGTCAGATACACCTGGACCGTCGCACCTGCGGTGGTGCCCGCGCCGGCCAGCGAGGGGTGCAGGGCCGTCGCGGCGAGCGCGGACAGTGCCGCGGTCCAGAGCACGCCGCGCCGTCGGGCACCGGAATGGGGGGAGGATCGGAGTCTGCGGATCGTCATCGTGGGGGGATGCCTTCCTGAAACGCGAACGGACGGCGACAGCACCCCCGCCCGTGCCGAGAGGGGTGCTGGACCAGCCCGCACATGCGGTCCCGGCCGGAAGGTCACGGCCGGGCTCTCGGGCCAACATGGTTCGGGAGTTGAACATGTCCCGTCAATAGGTATGCACCAACGTCCCACCGTTAACCGTCCGGAAACATCACGCCTTCACAAGGTGAAGGCGTGCCGGGACTCATCCACCGGCGTCGGCGTCGGCGTCCGGGCCCGTCCTGGCCAAATCCACGTCCCGTACCGCCTGGGCGAGCAGGGCCTGCATGGCCTGCTCCGCGCCGGCCGCGTCCCGGGCGCGCACCGCGTCGAGCACCGCGCGGTGGCTGGGCACCGGATCGTCGGCGCGCCCGGTGCCGTGCACCAGCCGGTCGCGGTGGGCGAGGGCGGACTCGATCACCATCTCCATGCGTTCCAGCAACTCGTTGTGGGAGGCGGTGAGCAGGGCTCGGTGGAAGGCGAGGTCGGACTCGACCGCGTGGGTGGGCGTGCCGCCCTGCTCGCCCATCGCCGCCAGCGCCCCGTCGAGTGCGGCCAGATCGGCGTCGGTGCGGCGCTCGGCGGCCAGCCGGGCCGCCGCCGGTTCGATGATGACGCGCACCTCGCCGAGGTTGCGCAGCAGTACCGCGTCCGCTCGCGCGGTGCCACGCTCGGCGAACTGCCACCGCAGCACGTCGGCGTCGAGCAGGTTCCACTCCGAGCGGGACCGCACGAACGTGCCGCGCTTCTGCCGGGCGTCCACCATGCCCTTGGCCGCCAGCACCTTCAGCGACTCCCGCAGCGCGGTGAGGCTGACGTCCAGCTCCTGCTGCAACGCCACCAGGTCGAGCGTCGCCCCCTCCGGGAGCTCACCGCTGAGCACCCGGCGGGCGAGGGTTTCCACGGTCTGGCCGTGCACGCCACGGCGCGCGTAGGGCGGCATCGCATCCTGCCTTTCTGGCGGTTCCTGGACGACAGCGGGGGACACGTCCCTGCCGGCGCCTCAGGACGAATCCTTGACGACGCTCCACCCGCCGTCGACGAGCAGGCTGGACCCGGTGACGAACGAGGCCTCGGGGGAGGCGAGGAACGCGATCGCGGCGGCCACTTCCTCGGGCCGCCCCAGCCGCCCGGCCGCGGTCGCGGCGCCGCTCGCCACCCGGTCGGCCTCGGAGATCTCCTCCCAGGCGCCGGTCAGGACGGGGCCCGGCAGCACCGCGTTCACCCGGATGTGCGGCCCGTACTCGACGGCGAGCTGACCGCTCAGTGAGAGTAGCGCGCCCTTCGACGCGGCGTACGCCGGCCGACCCGGCAGCCCGTGGTGGGCGTGCACGGAAGAGGTGAGGACCACCGCACCCGACTCCGCGCGCAGATCGGGCAGCGCCGCCTTGAAACCGAGGAAGGCGCCGGTGAGGTTGACGGAGAGCTGGCGCTCCCAGGACGCCAGCGACATCTCGTGCGCCGGCACCACCTCCACCGTGAAGGCGTTGCTCACCAGCACACCGATCCGGCCGAAGTCGTGCGCTGCGGTGATCACACGCTCCCAGTCGCCGGGGTCGGCGGCGTCCGCCCGGACGAACACGGCGCGCGCACCGTGCGACCTGATGCCGTCGGCGACGCGTTCGCCCGCCTCGGCGGCGACATCGGCGAGCACGACGGCGGCGCCCTCCGCTGCGAGGCGCTCGGCCGTGGCCGCGCCGATACCGGAGGCCGCGCCGGTGACCACGGCGACGCGGTCGACGAAGCGGGCGGCGGGCCGTGGCAGGGGCTGGTTCATCGGGCGGGTCCACTCCTTGGCTGCCGTGCGGCTACGGGCGTCACCCGGGCGCCGGCGCGGGACACGACGGCAGGCCTGGGCCGGGACGGGACCGCACGCGGCCTCGCCCCGGCCCATATTATTTAGGAAGTTATGGGCTTCCGCGCAGGCCGGCAGCACACGGCCCCGGCACGCCTCCTCAACGGGGTGGCGTGCCGGGGCCGGAGCACGGGGGTGCCGGTGCCGGCCGTGGCCGGGTCACCGTGGCCGTCAGGCCTTGCCGTCGCGCTCCCAGCGGTAGAACTCCTGGGCCATGGCGTCCTTGGGGCTGCGCCAGGTGGCCGGGTCGTAGGCGCTGATGTAGGCGGACAGGTCGTCGGTGATGCTGCGGAAGGCAGGCGTCTGCGTCGCCTTCTGGATCTCCGGTCCCGGCGGCACCTCGGACTCGATGAGGTGCATGTAGAGGTCGTGGAAGTGGAAGAGGGTACGGCGCACGACGCCGACGCGGTGCGGGAGTTCACCGGCGTCGGACTGCGCGAAGAGCTTGGCCACGTCAGGCGCGGCCCCGGGGGCCATACGGGCCACGATGAGGGTGTGGTGCACGGAGGGTTCCTGTTCTGGCCGCACACGGCGTGGCGGCGGAGGGTCGGTCGGGGCGGCGCGGGTCGGGCGCGCTCAGGGGTGGGCGGCTTCGGTGGCGCTGCCCGCGCGGTCGAGCTGTTCGATCCGGTCGCGGATGAGCTGCATCTGGACGGCGGAGTTGCGGTTGATGTTGTCGGTCATCCACGCGTCGTCGACGGGGGCGTCCGGCTTCATCGCGAAGTCCTGCGTCCAGCGCATCCGGGTGCCCTGCGGGACCTCGGTGTACTGCCAGCGGATGTCCATGTGCTGGAAGGGGCCGGTCTCGACGCGGCGGGCCCGGACGGTGTGGGTCGACCGGTCCGGGGTGCGCTCCGAGACCCAGCTCCAGACCTTGCCGCTCTCGTCGGGGTGCATGGTCAGCCGGAACGTGGTCGTGTCGCCCTGCTTGTCCAGGATCTCCACGGACGCGTACTCGCTGAACAGCTGCGGCCACCCCTCCAGGTCGTTGGTCACGTCCCAGACGAGCTCCAGCGGGGCTGCGATGACGATCTCGTTCTCGGTGTGTCCGGGCATGTCAGGCTCCTGTCGTGAGCGTCGCGTTGACGAGTTGGAGGAATTCCCTGGGCGAGTTGCACTTGTCGGCCTCGGCCGGCAGCGCCTGGGCGAACTGGTCTTCCAGCCGGCCCACCATGCCCAGCAGGCCCAGGGAGTCGAGACCGAACTCGGCGAACGCGGCGTCGGGCCGGGTCCGGAGGTCGTTGGCGTCCACGGTGAGCCCGGCGCCGTTCTTCATGAGCGCGGCCAGTTCGATATAGGTCAGCTCGGCGGTCATGGAAAGGGCCGCTCCTTCCTAACAGAGGGGTCGATGCAGGGGGTGTAAGACCTCGTGAGACGCGGGGCGGTGGCGCGCGCTCACGGGGGGTCGACGGCGCGCCGGATCACCAGCGCCGCGTGGCAGCCCATCAGCCCGCGGCTGACCACGAGCGCGGTCGTCAGCGTGGCGGGGCGGGCCCGGCAGGTCACCACGTCCAGGTCGTGGCAGATGTCGAAGACGTTCGGCGCCGGCGGCACGAGCCCGTGCTCCATGGCCAGCACCGCGGCGGCCACGTCCAGCACCGGTGCCCCGCAGTAGGCGCGCCCGATGCCGGTCTTGGGCGCCGCCACCGGGACCCGCAGGCTGTGCGGGCCCAGGGCGTCGGCGAGGCCCCGGGCCTCCGCACGGTCGGCCTCCGGGACCCCGAGCGCGTCCGCGAAGACGACGTCGATCTCCTCGGGCGCGCAGCCGGCCTGCGTCAACGCGCCCCGCACGGCGTGGGCCAGGCCGTCCGCTGCGTCTTCCCAGCGGTCGGCGGCGGTGAAGGCGGCGGCGTATCCGGCCAGTTCGGCCCGGGGCCGCACCCCGCGTTCCCGCGCGCTGCGGGCGTCCTCGACGACCAGCATGGCGCCGCCTTCCGCGGGCACGAACCCGCAGGCGGCCGGGGTGAACGGCCGGTAGGCGCGGGTCGGGTCGGTGCCCCGGCTCAGACTCGGGTACCCCAGCTGGCAGACCATGGAGTAGGGCGCCAGCGGCGCCTCCGTGGCGCCGACCACCAGGGCGTCGCAGTCCTGGCGCTCGATGGCGGCGGCGGCGTGCCCCAGCGCGTCCAGGCCGCCGGCCTCGTCGCTGGCCACCACGCCGCACGGCCCCTTGAAGCCGCCCCGGATGGAGATCTGGCCGGTGCTGGCCGCGTAGAACCAGGCGATGGACTGGTAGGGGCCGACGGACCGTGGGCCGGTGCCCCAGAGCCGTTGCAGCTCCCGCTGGCCGAACTCGCCACCGCCGGAGCCCGCCGCCGTCAGCACCCCCATCGCGAACGGGTCCCGCCGCCCGGCGCCGCTCAGCCCTGCGTCGTCCAGGGCGGCCTGCGCGGCGACCATCGCGAAGTGGCTGAAGCGGTCGGTCTGGACGAGGAAGCGCTCCTCGATGAGCGCATCCGGGGCGAAGCCGCGCACCTCGCCCGCGACGGCGAGCGGCAACTCCCCGCAGCCTTCGCGTGAGATCCGGTCCAGCACGCTGATGCCCTCCACCGTGCTCTTCCAGAACGTCTCGGTGCTCATGCCGTTGGGGGCGACGACGCCGATACCGGTGATGACGGCCCGACGGCCGGGGCGGTGGCCCATCACGAACTCCCTCCGGGCCGGCTGAGCACCACGGCCGACTGGAAGCCACCGAACCCGCTGCCGACCGACAGCACGCTGCGCAGCGTCGCCGGCCGTGCGGTGCCCGGCACGTAGTCCAGGTCGCACTCCGGGTCCGGGGTGGCGTAGTTCGCGGTGGGCGGCACCACCTGGCGGTCCAGGGCGAGCACGCAGGCGGCCACCTCGATGGCGCCGATGGCGCCCAGGGAGTGCCCGACCATGGACTTGATGGAGCTCATCGGGATGGTGCGGGCATGGTCGCCCAGGGACCGCTTCACCGCGGCCGTCTCGTGCCGGTCGTTCTGCCGGGTGCCCGAGCCGTGCGCGTTGACGTAGTCGATCCGGGTGCGGTCCAGCCGGGAGTGGTCCAGGGCGGTGGTGATGGCGCGGGCCATCTCCACGCCCTCGGCGGTCAGGCCGGTCATGTGGTAGGCGTTGCCGAACGTGGCATAGCCGTTCAACTCGCAGTACACGCGGGCGCCGCGGGCCCGCGCGGCCTCCCACTCCTCCAGGATCAGCACGGCGCCGCCCTCGCCGAGGACGAACCCGTCCCGGTCCGCGTCGAACGGGCGGCAGGCGTGCGCCGGGTCGTCGTTGTTCGCCGAGGTCGCCTTGATCGCGTCGAAGCAGGCCACCGTGATGGGGGAGATCGGCGAGTCCGACGCGCCGGCGACGCACACGTCGGCGCGGCCTTCCCGGATGGCGTGCCAAGCCTGCCCGACCGCGTCCAGGCCCGAGGTGCACCCGGTCGAGACGGTCTGCACCGGCCCCCGTGCGCCCATCTTCTCGGCCACCGTGGCGCCGAGCGCGCTCGGCGAGAAGGCGCGGTGCAGATGGGCCCCGGCCGGGCGGTGGTCCACGTCCCAGCGGCGACCGGCCTGGCTGACGGCGACGTAGTCGTGCTCGAGCCGGGTGGTGCCACCGACCGCGGTGCCCAGGCAGACCCCGAGCCGCCACGGTTCCAGGGCGGCGCCGTCCAGGCCCGCATCCCGCCAGGCCTCCCCGGCGGCGACCAGCGCGAACTGCACGTACCGGTCGCTGCGGGCCACCTCGTCGTCGTCCAGTCCGTACGCCGCCGGATCGAAGTCGCACTCCGCCGCGATCCGGGAGCGGAAGCCCGCGGGGTCGAACAGCGTGATGCCGCGGGTCGCGGTACGGCCGCTGACCAGCAGTTCCCAGAACGCCGACGCGCCCACGCCACCCGGTGCGACCACGCCTATTCCGGTGACGGCCACGCGCCGATTCATGAGGCGGCGCCCGACGCGTCGGCGGCCTGGGCGGCGGGCACCGCGGCCTCGTGCCGCGCGGTCTGCTGCGCCGCGTCCTCGGTCTGCTCGGTGTCGACGTGCCCGAGCTCCGGGCGGGGCGCGAGCGGGCCGAGGTGGAAGACCATCCGGGCCTCGACGTCGCCCACGTTGCGGAACCGGTGGCGGACGTACGGGGGGATGAACAAACCCTGCTCGGGCCCGAGCGGTTGGGCCTCGCCGTCCAGGTCCACCTCGAGCAGCCCGCTGGTCACATAGACGAACTCCTCGGAGTACGGGTGGTAGTGCTCGCCGATCCGCTCGCCGGCCGCGATCACGGCGACCCCCATGAAGCCGCTGGTCGCGCCCACGGTGGCGGGGGTGAGCATGGTGCGCAGATCGCCGCCGCGTCTGCGGTTGTGCGGTGTGTCGCTGAGGTCCACGACGCGGGGCGCCAGCATCCGCTGGTTCATGTGACGGTGTCCTTCCGGGGTTGACGAGGGGTGCGGCTGTCAGCGCTGCGGCGCGAAGCGCTCCGTGATCGGGGTCATGGCGCGGTCGGCGAGGAAGCCGGCGAGGTCCTGTCCGGGGGCGGGCGCATGGCCCGGCCGCAGCAGGCGGGCGAACTCGGCGACCCGCCCCGGTGCGATGCCCAGGACCGCCTCGGGCCGTGCGTTCAGCGGGCCGGCCATGTCGACGAGGCGGACCACGACATCCCCGCTCTGGAACAGGGTGCTGACGGCGACCGGGTTCGACGGATCGTCGGCCACCGCCTCGTCGGCGGCGGCCAACAGCCGGGCGAGACGGCTGCCGCAGCCCGGCGCCGCCTCGTAGAGCAGCGCGTGCCGGTGCAGGTCGGCGGGCGCGTGCCCGGTCATGGACTCGTGATGGACCATCGGCAGCGCGGCCCGTGCGAAGAAGGCACGCGCCGAACGCGGATCGCTCAGATCCCGCTCCTGCTCCAGGTGCGGGTCCACGGCCTCCTCGACCGCACGGATCTCGGGCTGCCGGGCGATGTGCCGCAGCGCGGCCGTCAGGTCGCCCTCCACCTCGACGGCCCGCACCACGCGGTTGCCGTGCAGGAACAGGGAGGTGCGGCGCAGCCGGGTGCTGTCGTCCACCTGGGCCGCGGGGGAGTCGTAGTCCGCGAGGATCTTCGCGACGATGTCCTCGCTGCCCGGTTTGACGGTGAAGGTGAGGGCGTGCCGGACCACTCCCTCGCCGAGTCGCGGCGCCACCTGGGGAGCGGGTGCCGCCGGCTGACGGCCTGCGTCCGAAGCGCCGTGGGTCTCCCGCAGCACGTTGTAGCGCAACGACCGGGTGGTGCGGATGCAGTTCTGCATCGGCTCCACCACGGCCAGGTGCTCGTCGCTGTTGGCCCATGCGAGGAACGTGGGTGCGTCCTGCCACTCGCTGGTGATGAGCCACTGCAAGGGATTCTCGATCGACTGGCACAGCTGATCGCTGATGTGCCCGGGGACGGCGGCGACCTTCTCGTTCATCTGCCCGTAGGCGTGCAGGAACTCCTCCTGCGTGCCTTCCTGAAGGTCCACCAGCAGCAGCACGCGCAGGCGTGCGCCGTCGAAGGCCGAGTGGGAAACCCGTGGTGGCAAGACCGTCATCTTCTGCGCTCCCTCATGCCGGTACGGCCGTACTCGGCTCACCGATCGTGCTCAGGTCAGGGGTCCGCGGCGGCGCTGTGGAGAGAAGCGGAGCGCCGCGCGGACGGTTTCTCGGGTGCCGCAGTTGTCTGCGGTTGATCCGTGCCAGGCGCCGGAGGCGGCGCGAGGCATGCGCGCCGTTCAGGTGAACGGGTGCACAAAGCTGTACGAAATTGAGCGTTGAGAACATATCACCCATGATTCTCTTTTCTAGTACATAGACGCTGAGAGCGGAGAATTTCATGGACGAGACCGTCGACCGCCATGTGCCGGTCCTGATCGTGGGCGGCTCGCTGGTGGGCCTGTCCGCCTCGCTGTTCCTCGGCCGGCTCGGCATCGAGCACGTGCTGGTCGAGAAGCACGCCGCCACGTCCACGCACCCGCGGGGCCGCGGGAACAACGTGCGCACCATGGAGGTGTTCCGCACCGCCGGCGTCGAACGGTCGATCCACGAGGCGGCCTCGGTGCTGGCGGACAACCACGGGATCCTGCAAGGGTCCTCGCTGGCCGGTGACGATCTGCGGTGGCTGTTCAAGGAGATCGACCCGGGCGGCGGGCTGGCCCGGTTCAGCCCGAGCAACTGGTGCATGTGCAGTCAGAACGACCTGGAGCCCGTCCTGTTGCAGCAGGCGCGCGAACTCGGCGGCGAGCTCTGGTTCTCCACCGAACTGCTCTCCTTCGCGCAGGACCCGGACGGGGTCAGCGCGGTCGTGAAGAGCCGCGACACCGGCGAGCACCGCACCGTGCGCGCCCAGTACCTGATCGCGGCGGACGGGCCGCGCAGCCCGGTGCGCGAGCAGTTGGGGATCGGGCGGAGCGGGGCGGGCGACCTGTTCCACAACGTGAGCGTCACGTTCCGCTCGCGCCGGCTCGCGGAAGTCGTCGGCGACCGCCGCTTCATCGTGTGCTACCTCACCGAACCGGGCGCGGACGGCGCGCTGCTGCCGGTGGACAACCGGGAGCGGTGGGTGTTCCACATGCCGTGGCGGCCCGATGACGGCGAAACCCTGGAGGACTTCACCGACGACCGCTGCGCCGAGCACATCCGCCGCGTGGCCGGCGATCCGGACCTCGACGTCGAGGTCACCGGCAGGGCGCCCTGGCACGCCGCGGAGCGGGTGGCCGACCGGTACGCGGCCGGCCGCGTCCTGCTGGCCGGCGACGCGGTCCACGAGATGTCGCCGACGGGTGCGTTCGGCTCCAACACCGGCATCCAGGACGCGCACAACCTGGCGTGGAAACTCGCCGCCGTGCTGGGCGGCTGGGCCGGCGCCGGCCTGCTCGACAGCTACGAGCAGGAACGCCGGCCGATCGCCGAGCTGACCGGCCGGCGGGCATCGGTCCGCTCGGCCGAGCACAGCCACCCCGGGTACGCACCGCCCCCCACCCGGGGTGCCGGCGGCCCGCCGCAGGGCGGCATGCTGCCCGTGGTGCTGGGCTACCGCTACCCGAACGGCGCGGTGTTGGGCACCGACCCCGAACAACCCGTACTGCCGGAGCGGATGAGCCTCACCGGCGAGCCCGGTACCCGTGCACCGCACCTGTGGCTGACCCGGACCGGTTCGGGCACCCGGATCTCCACCCTGGACCTGTACGAACGCTCCCTGGTGCTGCTCACGGACGCCCGCGACGACGCGTGGCGCCCGGCTGCCCGGCGCGCCGCCGACCGGCTGTCCGTACCGCTCGACGTCTACGGCGTGGGCGCCGACCCCGACGCCGATCTGCGCACCGAAGACGGTGCCGACTGGGCGAGCGCGCACGGCACGGCACCTGACGGCGCCGTCCTGGTGCGCCCGGACGGCTTCGTGGCCTGGCGCGCACCCGGCGCCGTGCCGGATCCGGAAGCGGTCCTGGGCCAAGCGCTGGAGCGGCTTCTGAGCCTTTCCTGATCGACTCGACGGGGCCGGCGTGCCGTCGGGACAGCCCCCGTGAGCGCGATCACGGTGAGCCGCGTGAGGGCCCGGGACACCTCCCTCACGCGGCTGCCGCGCACCTGCGGCCCATCCCTCACCGGACGGCAGCCCAGGCATCGGGACCGGACGGCGCAGCGGGACCCGACGGCGAAAGCGGAGTGCACGTCAGTGTCCTGAAAGACGCCGGTGGTTGACGAGGCGTCGCATCGGCTGACGGGGCCCGGGCTCTAAGATCGCGGCATGGAGATACCTATTCTGGTGGCGTGTTTCTTCGTGTTCGCTTTCGCGGGCTTCGGCGGCATAGAGAGCAAGGTGCGACGGGCAGACCGCCGTGTCGCCCGGCTGGAGCGCAAGATCGACCTGATCGCCGAACACCTGGGGGTCCAGACGGACTCCCCTGAACTGGAGAAGGTCACCGCGCTGGTGAGAGAGGGAAAGAAGATCCAGGCCATCCGCGCCTACCGGGAGATCACGGGCGCCGGCCTGCGGGAGGCCTCGCTGGAGGTCGAACGCCTGGCCTAGGCCCCGGGCCCGCCCCCCCAATGCGGGCCCTCATCCGCACGGATCCACCGCACGACCACCTCAATAGCCTCCCCGCGCCGCCGAGCCGACGGCGGTCACACGTAATTCACTACGGCAAGGGGAAGTCATGCTCGACGTCATAGGCGCCGGATTCGGTCGAACCGGAACCCTCTCTCTGAAAACCGCGCTGGAGCGGCTGGGGTTCGGACGATGTCACCACATGCAGGAAGTCTTCACGGCACCCGAGGCCCTGCCGTACTGGGAGCGTGCCGCTCAAGGGCAGGACATCGACTGGGAGAACGTCTACCGGGGCTTCGGTGCCACGGTCGACTGGCCGGGCGCCCGGTTCTGGCGCGAGCTCGTCGCCCACTACCCGGCCGCCCGGGTGATCCTCACCGTGCGCGACCCCGAGCGCTGGTACGACAGCGCCTACCACAGCATCTACCAGGCGACGCTGGCGAGGAAGAACGGCGCGCTGTCCGACAACCCCATGACCATACGCATGGGTGACCTCACCGACGCGATCGTCTGGGAGGGCACGTTCCAGGGCCGGTTCGGCGACCGGGACCACGCGCTTCAGGTGTTCGCCGACCACAATGCGGCGGTGCGCCGCGAGGTACCGGCCGACCGGCTGCTCGTCTACGAGGCCGGCCAGGGCTGGGAGCCGCTCTGCGACTTCCTCGGCGTGCCGGTGCCGGACGAGCCGTACCCCCGGCTCAACGACCGTGCGGCGTTCTCCGCCCGCCTCACGGAGGCACGGCAGAGCGGACGCATCCCGGGCGTCAGGGACCACTGAGCCGGCCCGCCGGGACCCGGCCGCGTCGCCGGGACCCGGTCGGGTCAGCCCGCCAACCGGGCCGTCCAGATCTCCTCGCTGGGCCACTGGTGCGCCCACGCGGCGGAGACCTCGCCGTACTCCCGGTGCGCCGGCCGGGGCGCCTGGATCTCGATCAGATCGTCGACGACGAAACCATGGGTGCGCAGCAGCCGCAGCATCCGGCCATGCGGCAGCACGAACTCCACGCGCCGCCCCCAATCCAGCCGGCCCGTGCCGAACTGCCCCCGCAGCAGCGCCGAGGACGCCTGCCCCTCGGGCGGCACGCACAACGCGAACAGCGGCGAGTACCGCATGAACACCAGCCCGCCGCCGGGCGCAAGGACACGGGCGGCCTCGGGGATCCAGCGGTGCGGGTCGCACCAGAGCGAGGCACCGAACTCGCTGATCGCGAGGTCGAACACCCCGTCCCGGCACGGCAGTCGCTCGGCCGTGCCGAGCACGAGGGGGAAGTCGATGCCGAACTCCGCCTGCATCGCACGGGCCGTGTCGAGCTGCCGGCGGGACAGATCGATCCCGAAGGGCCGTGCACCGGCCCTGGCCAGCCAGGCCGAGACGTACGCGGTGCCGCAGCCCAACTCGATCGCGCGCATCCCCGCCAGGTCCCCGGGAAGCACCCCGACCGAGGATTCCGGCGTGGCCCACAGCCCCCATCGCGGCTCCGCCGCGGCCCACTGCGCATGCGCGAGCGGACCGTGCGAGGCCGCGGCCTGCTCGTCCCAGTAGCGCCGGTTCACCTCCGTGTGGTGGTCGGATCCCGTGCCGTCCTCGCGGGTGCTCTCCAGCGCCGTCATAGCCGCATTGCACCGCCCGACCGGCCACGACCACAAGGCAATTACTCGGGTTCGCCGCGTGATGTCCGCGCCGGTCGTCCCGGCTGGCCTGCTCTTCCGGCTGGGGGTCCGGGGGCCCGCGGCGGCAGCCGCTGATGTCGCAGCCCGCGGGAAGACGCAGTGTCCTGCCGGCCACACCACGCCGCCCAGCCGCCGCCCGGGGCGCGGCCCTCGGGCACCCCGGATCGGATCCGGCTCCATCGGGCAGGAGTTCGACGAAAGACGGCAACGGCAATCGATCTCATCTGGCACAGTGGGCACAACGAGCAGAAATGCACACCGTCCGTCAGGGCCACCCGCGCAGGGCGGTCGAGCCGCGTCCGTCGGACAGCCGAGAGTGGGGAGTGGAAGCGTGAGCCAGGAAGGCCAGGCGGGACAGGCCTGCTTCGGATACACCGACTGGAGCTGGCTCAACCTACCGGCGACCTGGCAGTCGGCTGAGGACTCCTTGGAGATCACCTCGGCTCCGGACAGCGACTTCTGGGTCGACACCCACTACGGCTACGTACGCGACTCGGGCCACGCCCTGCTGCGCCCGGTGCCCCAGACCTTCGTGCTGCGCTGCTCGTTCGCCGGGCACTACCGCGACCAGTACGACCAGGCGGGCCTGATGCTGCGGGCGGACGACAAGAACTGGATCAAGACCGGTGTCGAGTACGTCGACGGGGAGTACCAGCTCAGCGCCGTCGTCACCCGCGACGTCTCCGACTGGAACGTGGTTCCGCTGGCCCTCATCAGCCGCCCCGCGCCCACCCCGGCCGCCGTCACCGTCGAAATGCACCGGGAGGGCGACGCGGTCACCCTGCGGTACGCCGTCGACGGCTCCGAACCCGACACGCTGCTGCGGCTGGCCTACTTCCCGCCGCAGGCGGAGGCCGAGGCCGGCCCGATGTGCGCCTCACCCATCGGCTCCGGCTTCACCACCCGCTTCACCTCCCTGACCTTCGCGGAGGTCTGACCCGCGGTCCCACCGCTGCCCGGCGTCCCTCACAACTGCCCGGTGATGCCGCGCGCGGCCCGGTGCAGCAGCGGCAGCAACTCCGCGGCACGGGCCCGGCCGCCGCGGGTGCTCGGTGCGGAGACCGTCACCGCCGCGATGCACACCCCGTGCCCGTCGTGGACCGGCACACCGAAGGCGTGCACGTCCATGACGCTCTCGTCGATGTTCAGGGCGCAACCGCACTCCCGCGTCCTGGCCAGGTCCTCGTCCAGCTCGTCGAGACCGGTGACGGTGCACGAGGTGAGCGGGTCGAGCCCGGCCGGATACAGCAGGCGCACCGCCTCCTTGGGCAGCTGTGCCAGCTGCGCCTTGCCGCCCGCGGTCGCATAGGCGGGCACCCGGTCACCGGTGCGCGGGGCGACCCGCAGCGGATGCGGTCCGTCCACGCCGTCCAGGAACAGCGCGTCGGGCCCGTCCAGCTGCACCAGGTTGCTGGTCTCCGCCGCCTCGTCGCGCAACCGCTTCAAGTGGGGGCGGGCCACCCGCACCAACTGCGCGACACCGATCCGGCTGCGCGACTCCACCGCGGCCCTGCCCTGCGCCAGCGCCAGCAGCACGGGCCCGAGCCGGTACTGGCGGCCGCCGGGGACCTGCTCCACGAACCCGTGCAGGCGCAGCGTGTGCAGCAGCCGGTGCGCGGTGGAGCGGGCCACCCCCAGCTGGTCGCTGACGTCCGTGACCCGCACGGTGTCCCTGCTGCCCAGGTAGGCCAGCGCCCGCAGGGCGTTGGCGACCGAGCTCGCGCCGTAGACGTCGTCGGCGGACGCCGCGGCGGAGGCGGTCTTGTGCCGGGGCGCATCCCGGTGAAGATTCGACATAGCAGAAATTCTAGTTTCACCTATTCCACCAGATGAGCCGCGGTCGTACGTTGTCCGCACGCTGAAGCCGGGCATCTGGCCCTGGCCTGGTGCATTCCGCCCAGCAGAACATGACCGTCCCCGGCCGCCCCGCCCTCCCCGTCTGTGGCCGCGCAACGGAACAAGGAGTTCCCGATGACGTCTGTACCGGGCGACAACACCGTCCCCCCAGCCGCGCCGGACACCCCCGGCGCCCCGGGGCCCGGTGACCCGGCCGCCGCGGCGGACCCGGCGGCCGGCGCGGCCCCCGGGCGCTGGCGGCGCTGGCACACCCTGTGGCTGCTGCTCCTGCTCGGCTGGACGGTCAGCGCGGCGGACCGTTCGGTCACCGGCCCGGTGGTCACCTGGATGATCGACAACGGCGTCGGATTCATGGCGCACGCGGAACATCCGCACTCCCTGGGCGGGCTCATCGGCGGCCTGTTCTTCGCGGGGTACATGCTCACCCAGTTCCCCGGCGGCTACCTCGGCGACCGCTACGGACACCGCACCATCATCGTGGTCAGCCTGCTCTGGGCCGGCGTCACCACGGTGCTCACCGGCTTCCTGGGCGGCCTGGTCGCCTTCATCGTGCTGCGCGTGGTGACCGGCCTCGGCGAGGGCGCCTTCTACTCCAACGACCGCACCCTGATCACGGCGAGCACCCCGCAGCGGGACCGCAGCCTCGGCATGGGCGTCGTCATCACCGGCCTCGCCATCGGCATCACCATCGCCACCATCTTCACCCCGGACTTCGTCGACTTCGGCAAGAGCATGCTGTCCGACACCGACGCCTGGCGGATGGCGTTCTGGGTGCTGGGCGTCGCCACCCTCGTCGTGGCCCTGACCCTGACCTGGTACTTCCGCTCCCACCTCAAGCCGGCCGTGGTCGGCCGGGCGGCCCTGCACCTGGGCGGCTACGCGGTGGTCTCGCTCGTCCTGATCATGGCCGTGTACCTGATCGGCGACGGCGTGGGCCTGTCCGAACTGTGGATCGCCGTGCTCGAAGTCGCGCTCGCGGTGGGACTCGTCCTGTTCGTCCTGGCCCGCAAGGGCGAGGAGCTCGGGCCGGTGCTGAAGCACCGCGACCTGTTCTGCATCTACCTCGTCTACATCGCGATCCTGTGGAACCTGTGGTTCTTCAGCTTCTGGTCGGTGTCCATCGTCGCGGGCGCCGCCCACTCCTCCTTCGCCAGTTCGGCGTTGACGGCGGGCTTCAACGCCGGCGCCGGCATCATCGGGTTCCCCGCGGGCGGCTGGATGTCCGACTACGGCCTGCGGCGCGGCTGGGGCCGCAAGGAGATGATGCTGACCTTCACCGGCCTCCAGGCCGTCCTCACCGTCGCCTTCGCCTGGTACCTCAGCGCCGCCGACCACCCCTCCCTGTGGGTCATGGGCGTCCTGCTCTTCACCGCCAGCCTGTTCTTCAACGCCCTGCAACCCGTCGGGCACGCGCTGACCGCCGAGCTGGCCCGGCCCGACCTGCGCGGCTCCGCCTTCGGGATGCAGAACCTGATCGGCGAGATGGGCGCGGTGCTCTCCCCGGCCATCGGCGGTGTGCTGCGCGACTCGACCGGCAGCTGGACCGCGGCCGTCTGGCTGGACGCGGGCCTTGTCGTCGCCGGGTTCCTGGTGCTGTCGCAGGTGCGCGGAAAGCGCGCGGTCCACCTGGCCTGACCCCCGACCCGCCCGGCCACGGGGCCGCCGCACCGCGGACCGGATCGGTGCCGGCCCCGCCGGCCGGGCCAGAACCACGCCCCCACCAGCAAGGATCGGCACCGCATGCGCACCGTCCGCGAAGCCGCCTTCGACGAACTGCGTCGGCACGGCATCACCACCCTGTTCGGCAACCCCGGCTCCACCGAGGTCGGGCTGCTCACCGACCTCCCCGACGACCTGGACTTCGTCCTCGCCCTCCACGAGGGCTCCGTCGTCGGGGCGGCCACCGGCTGGGCCGTGGTGCGCGACGCACCCGCCCTGGCGGTCCTGCACACCACCGCCGGCCTCGGCAACGCCGTCGGGGCCCTCGCCACCGCACGCGTCAACCGCGCCCCCCTCGTCGTCCTCGTCGGCCAGCAGGATCGCCGCCACCTCGCGCAGGAGCCCTTCCTCACCGGACGCCTGGACTCACTCGCGGGCGACTACCCGGTGAGCGTCGAGACCCCGTCGCGCGCCCAGGACGTCCCCGGCGCCATCGGCCGCGCCGCGCACACCGCCCGTACCGCACGCGGTCCCGCGCTGGTCATCGTGCCCATGAACGACTGGCTGGAGCCCGCCGACGACCTGCCGGTGCCGGCCCCCGCCGCGCTGCGCCACGCCACCGCCGCTTCTCCGGGCGCCGTGCAGGAGGTCGCCGACCTGCTCGCGGCCGCCGGCGCGCCCGCGCTGGTGGTGGGCGCTGGTGCCGACAACGCCGACACCTGGAGCGCCCTGGTCGGCCTCGCGGAGCGGCTGGGCTGCCCGGTGTGGCAGGAGTCGTTCGGGGCGCGCGCCGGGTTCCCGCAGGACCACGCCCTGTTCGCCGGCCACCTGCCTGCCGACCGCACCCGCCTGCGCGCCACCCTCGCCCCCTACGACCTGGTGCTCGCCATCGGCGCCCCGGTGCTGCGCCAGTACGCCTACGAGGAGGGTCCCCTGGTGCCCGCCGGCACCCGGCTCGCGCTGGTCACCGACGACCCTGCCGAGGCCCACCGCGCCCCGGTCGAGCTCGCCGTCCTCGCGCCGCTGGCCGACTTCTGCGTGCAGCTCACCGCCCGCACGCCGGCCCGCGCCACCACCCCCGTGCTGCCGCCGAAGCGGCCACGCCCCGAGCCGCCGGCCGCAGGCGAGTCGCTGCGCGCCGCCCATGTGCTGGCCGCGCTCGCCGAGCGGCTGCCCGTCGACACCGTCGTCGTGGAGGAGACCCCCTCCAACCGTCCCGACCTGCACGCCCTGCTGCCCGCCCGGGCACCGCTGGGCTTCCTCAGCGCCGCCATGGGCGGCCTCGGCTTCGCGGTGCCCGCGGCGATCGGGGTGCGCATGGCCGAGCCCCGGCGGCCGGTGGTCGCCGTCGTCGGCGACGGCTCGTCGCTCTACCAGGTGCAGGCGCTGTGGACGGCGGCGCACTACGGCGTCGGCGCCGTCTTCGTGGTCCTCACGAACGGACGTTACGCGATCATGGACCGGCTCGCCGAGAAGCAGGGGGGCAAGGCGCCGTGGCCCGCCTTCGAGGACATCAGCATCAGCGGCCTGGCCACCGCGCTCGGCTGTCCCGCCACCCGTGTCACCGGCCATGCCCAGCTGCTCGACACCCTCGACGCCCTCACCCCCACCCTCGCCACCCGGACCGCCCCCCTGCTGCTCGACGTGGTCGTGGAAGCCGATCGGACCTTCGAACCCTGACCGCCGCACCCGCTCGCCCGGCCACGCCCCCGTCCCAAGATCAACGCCCCCGTTGGGCCGTTCCTCCCCAGGCCCCCTAACGTCGTATTCGGTATCCCATATCCCGTATCTCGTATCCCGCTCATGAACAACCCCAAGGAGTCCGCGATGTCGCTGCTCGCTCCGCAGACCTGGTCGGGCAAGGTCCACATCGGTGGCTGGACGGCCGCGGCGGGCGGCACCACGCCCGTCGTGGAGCCCGCCACCGGGCAGATCCTGGAGCACGTCGGATACGCCGGCGGCGAGGACGTGGCACGCGCCGCCGAGCACGCCGCACGCTCCCAGACCGCCTGGGCGCGCACCCCCTACACCGCGCGCGCTGCGGTGCTGCGCCGGGCCGGCGACCTCTTCACCCGGCACGCCGAGGAGATCCAGGACTGGCTCATCAGGGAGGCCGGCAGCATCCCCGGAAAGGCGGCCTTCGAGACCACGACCGCGGCCCAGGAGTGCTACGAGGCGGCCGCCCTGGTGTCCCGACCGTTCGGCGAGCTGCTGCCGTCGGCCGAACCCCGGCTGAGCATGGTGCGCCGGGTGCCCGCAGGCGTGGTCGGCGTGATCGCACCGTTCAACGTGCCGCTGGTCCTCGCCATACGCTCCGTCGCCCCCGCCCTCGCGCTCGGCAACGCGGTCGTCCTCAAGCCCGACCAGCGGACCGCGGTCGGCGGCGGCGTCAGCATCATGCGGGTCTTCGAGGAGGCCGGGCTGCCCGAGGGCGTGCTCAGCCTGGTGCCGGGCGGCGCCGAGGCGGGCGCGGCCCTGGTGGAGGCCCCGCAGACCCGGATCATCTCCTTCACCGGCTCCACCGCGGCCGGTCGCCGGGTCGGCGCCGCGGCGGCCGAGCACCTCAAGCGCGCCCATCTGGAGCTCGGCGGCAATTCGGCGCTGATCGTGCTGCCCGACGCCGACCTGGAGCGTGCCGCCTCCACCGCCGCCTGGGGCTCCTTCTTCCACCAGGGCCAGGTCTGCATGAGCACCGGACGCCACCTGGTCCACGAGTCGGTCGCGGACGAGTACGCCGAACGCCTCGCCGAGCGGGCCGGACGGCTGGCCGTCGGAGACCCCGCACGCGCGGAGGTCGCCCTCGGGCCGGTCATCGACGCCGGCCAGCGCGACAAGATCCACGGGCTGGTCACGCAGAGTGTCGCGGGCGGCGCCCGGCTGGCCACCGGCGGCACCTACGAGGACCTGTTCTACCGGCCGACGGTGCTCACCGACGTCACCGACGCCTCGCCCGCCTACGCCGAGGAGGTCTTCGGGCCGGTGGCGCCGGTGCGCAGCTTCGCCACCTCCGAGGAGGCGATCGCGCTGGCCACGGCGAGCGAGTACGGCCTGTCGCTGGGCATCCTCAGCCGGGACGTCATGAAGGCCATGGACCTGGCCGAACGCGTCCCCACGGGCCTGGTGCACATCAACGACCAGACGGTCAACGACGAGGCACACGTCCCGTTCGGCGGCGTCGGCGCCTCCGGCACCGGAGCCCGCTTCGGTGGCGCCGCCAACATCGAGGCCTTCACCGAGACCCGCTGGATCACCGTACGGGCCGAGGAGGCGGTGTACCCGTTCTGACCGGGACGGCAGGGACGGCAAGGACGGCAGGGACGGGCACGGATGGCAGGGGCGGCAGGGGCGGCAGAGAAGGCGCGGGAGGCGGGGGAGTGATGAGCGAGGTGCATGGGGAGGGTGAAGGTGCGCAGGGCCGGCCGGACAGGGGAGGCGGACGGGACGGCCAATCGGCCGAAGCGCTTCCGCTGAGCGGAAGCCGCCCTGTTCACGGTCGGGCCCCGGGAGGACGCTGAGCACGGTTTGAAGCACAACGGCACCTTCGCAGGAGGACCGATGACGTCATTCGTCCGCAATCAGTGGTACGTCGCCGCCTATGGCCGGGAGGTGGGCCGCGAGCTGTTCTCGCGCACGGTGTGCGGCGAGCCGATCCTGCTGTGGCGCACCGAGTCCGGCGCGGTCACGGCCATGTCCGACCGCTGCGTGCACCGCCGCTTCCCGCTCTCCCAGGAGCCCAGCCACCTGGACGGCGACAAGGTGGTGTGCGGCTACCACGGCTTCACCTACGGCGCCGACGGCGTCTGCGTGAACGTGCCGGGCCAGAAACGGGTGCCGCGCACCGCCCGCCTGACGTCGTATCCGGTCGTGGAGCAGGACTCGTTCGTCTGGGTGTGGATCGGGGAACGGGACCGCGCCGACGAGAAGCTCATCCCGCGCGCGCCCTGGCTCGACGATCCCGGCTTCGCGGTGGTCTCCGGCATGGAGCCGCTGGCGGCACGCTACGACCTGCTGGTCGACAACCTGCTCGACCTGTCCCACGAGACGTATCTGCACGGCGGCTACATCGGCACCCCGGAGGTCGCCGAGACCCCCATCACGACCGAGGCGGACGACGCCGCCGCCGTGGTACGCGTCAGCCGGCACATGGACGACGCCGCCTGCCCGTCCTTCTACGCGGACTCGACCGGCATCAAGGGCCGGATCACCCGCTGGCAGGACATCGAGTACCACGCACCCTGCCTGTACCTGCTGCACAGCCGTATCGCCCCGGTGGGCACCCCGCCGCCGGACGCGGACGGCAGCGACCCGGACGCCTTCCACGTGGAGGTGGTGTACGCGATCACCCCGGAGACGGAGAGCACCACCCACGACTTCTGGGCGGTCGCCCGCGACTTCGCGCTCGAGGACCAGAAGGTCTCCGCGTTCATGCACGACAACAACCGCACCGTCGTCCTCCAGGACGTCGTGGCGCTCGACGTGCTCGAGAAGGCCATCACCGCGGAGCGGGACGGCTACCAGGAACTCAGCATCAACATCGACACCGGTGGCCTGGCGGCCCGTCGCATCCTCAAGCGGTTGGCCGAAGAGGGCGCGGCGACCGGCGAACCGGCGCTGTGATGCGGGAGCACGTCGCCGTGCTGCGCGAGCACGACTTCGACGCCCTGCCCGGTGGTGTCCTGCGGGTCCGCTGGGTGCCGGGGACCGACCGGTTGCTCGGGGTCTGCTACTGCGGCGCGGAGCGGGAGTTCGAGGATCCGGTCGAGCTGTGGGACTGGCTCCTGGAACACCCCGAGGCACCCGCACGGGCGCAGGCACAGGACCCGGTCCGGGTCTGACACCCGGTCCGTTCCGACACCCGGTGCCCGGTCTGACACCCGGTCCGAGGCGGCCGGCGGGCCCATGGCGACCTGCCGTGCCGCCAGGCCTTCAGACGGTGTGCATCGTCCCCCGCCCTTTCCGGGGGCGCCCCCGACCCCCTCCCCGGGGCGCCCCCGCAGGCGCGTCGCACCGTCACCCACGTGGAAGAGGAAGAGAAACCGACATGCCCACCCCGACGCCCCCGCGCCCCGAGCGCGAGCTCGAACTGACCCTCGCGCGCAAGGAACCGCTCGCCGACGGCGTCGTCCGGCTCACCCTCACGCACCCGCGGAGTGAACCGCTGCCCTCCTGGGAACCGGGCGCCCACCTCGACGTGCTCCTCAGCGACGCGCTCGTCCGGCAGTACTCGCTGTGCGGCGACCCGGGCGACAGGTCCGAACTGAACGTGGCAGTCCTGCGGGAGAAGAACGGCCGCGGCGGCTCGGCCCATGTGCACGACGTGCTCGCCGAGGGCGGCACGGTACGCGTGCGGGGCCCGCGCAACCACTTCCGGCTGGTCGACTCGCCGCGCTACCTCTTCATCGCCGGTGGCATCGGCATCACCCCGATCCTGCCCATGATCGCCGAGGCCGCCCGGCGCGGCGCCGACTGGCACCTCGTCTACGGCGGCCGTACCCGCGCTTCCATGGCCTTCGCCGACCAACTCGTCCGCGACCATCCGCAGCGGGTGGCGCTGCGCCCCGAGGACGAGACGGGACTGCTCGACCTCGACGCGCTGCTCGGCACCCCCCAGCGGGACACCCAGGTGTACTGCTGCGGGCCCGCCGGCCTGCTCGACGCGGTGGAACAGCGCTGCGCCGGCGGCTGGCCCGCAGGCGCTCTGCACGTCGAGCGCTTCACCCCCAAGGCGCAGGAGCCCGCCGCCGGCCCAGCCGCCGGCGACGGTGCGGCGGAGGCGTTCGACGTGGAGATCGCGAGCACCGGGCAGACCCTGACCGTGCCCCCGGACCGCTCCGTGCTGGAGGTCCTCGAAGACGCCGGGCTCCCGGTGCTCTCGTCCTGTCGCGAGGGCACCTGCGGCACCTGTGAGACCGGCGTCCTGGACGGCATACCGGAGCACCACGACTCGTTGCTCACCGAGGCGGAGCGCGCCGAGGGCGACGTGATGTTCGTGTGCGTGTCCCGGGCGGCGTCAAAACGGCTGGTTCTGGACCTCTGACCGGCCCGTGGGCAACCCGCCCCCGCACGATCCGCGCCGATCGCGCCGGTACGCGAGAGACTCGGCGCGAGCGACGGGGACGCAGGGCCGAGCGGGCATGAACGACGAGCAAGCATGAAGCAACAGCGAGTGAGCCGAGAGAAAGGGCTGCCGAACATGGCACAGCAGGTGCAGGGTGTGGTCGCGCGGGGCAAGGGCGAACCGGTCGCGATCGAGACCATCACCGTCCCGGACCCCGGCCCGGGCGAGGCCGTGGTGAAGGTGCAGGCGTGCGGGGTCTGCCACACCGACCTGCACTACCGGGAGGGCGGCATCAACGACGAGTTCCCCTTCCTGCTGGGCCACGAGGCGTCCGGCGTCGTCGAGTCCGTCGGTGCCGGCGTCACCGGAGTCGCCCCCGGCGACTTCGTCATCCTCAACTGGCGTGCCGTGTGCGGCCAGTGCCGTGCCTGCCTGCGCGGCCGTCCCTGGTACTGCTTCGACACGCACAACGCCGAGCAGAAGATGACCCTGGCCGACGGGACCGAGCTGAGCCCTGCCCTCGGTATCGGCGCCTTCGCCGAGAAGACCCTGGTCGCCGCCGGCCAGTGCACCAAGGTCGACCCCGAGGCCTCCCCGGCCGCCGCGGGACTGCTGGGCTGCGGAGTGATGGCCGGCCTGGGCGCCGCCATCAACACGGGCAACGTCGGCCGCGGCGACGCCGTCGCCGTCATCGGATGCGGTGGGGTCGGCGGCGCCGCCATCGCCGGCGCCGCGCTGGCCGGCGCCGCGAAGATCATCGCGGTGGACGTCGACGACCGCAAGCTGCGCACCGCCACCGGCCTGGGCGCCACCCACACCGTCAACTCACGCCAGGGCGACCCCGTCGAAGCGATCCGGGAGCTCACCGGCGGCTTCGGCGCCGATGTCGTCATCGAGGCGGTCGGCCGCCCCGAGACGTACGAGCAGGCCTTCTACGCCCGCGACCTGGCCGGCACCGTGGTGCTGGTCGGTGTGCCGACCCCCGAGATGCGCATCGACCTGCCGCTGCTCGACGTCTTCGGTCGCGGCGGTGCCCTGAAGTCGTCCTGGTACGGCGACTGCCTGCCGTCCCGCGACTTCCCCATGCTCATCGACCTGTACCGGCAGGGCCGGCTCGACCTGGACGCCTTCGTCTCCGAGACCATCGCGCTGGACGGCGTGGAGCAGGCGTTCGACCGGATGCAGCAGGGTGACGTGCTGCGCTCGGTGGTGGTCCTGTGACGGCGGTGCGCATCGACCACGTCGTCACCTCGGGCACCTTCTCGCTGGACGGCGGCACCTGGGACGTCGACAACAACGTCTGGATCGTCGGCGACGACGACCAGGCGATCGTCATCGACGCCGCCCATGACGCGGACGCCATCTTCCGGGCGCTCGACGGCCGGCGCCTGACCGCCATCGTCTGCACCCACGCGCACGACGACCACATCGACGCGGCACCCGCCCTCGCCGAGCGCACCGGCGCACCGGTGCTGCTGCACCCGGACGACCTCCCGCTGTGGCGGCAGACCCACCCCGACCGCGCGCCGGACGAGGAGCTGGCGGACGGCCGCGAGCTGGTCGTCGCCGGGGTGCCGCTGACGGTGCTGCACACGCCGGGCCACAGCCCCGGCGCGATCAGCCTCTCGGCACCGGAGCTCGGCACCGTCTTCACCGGGGACACCCTGTTCGCCGGCGGTCCCGGCGCCACCGGACGCTCGTTCAGCGACTTCCCGACGATCATCGACTCGATCAGGGAACGGCTGCTGACCCTCCCACCCGAAACCGTGGTGCGCACCGGTCACGGTGACTCCACCACCATCGGTGACGAGGCCCCGCACCTGGACGAGTGGATCGCGCGGGGGCACTGACCGCAGGCGCGCGGACGGACCCGGTCGGGGCGTGCGGCACGCGCGGTCCGACCGGGACCCGGCGCCGGCCCCGTGCCGGTCAGGCGCCGTTCAGCCGCGCCGTGGCCGGGTCCGTGACCCCGCGCACCACCTCGCCGGGCCGGGCCCCCGGGGACGCGGGCAGCGGGGCGCCCAGCGCCCGGGAGATCCCACGGGCGGCCACCTGCACCAGCGGCGCCAGGGCCTGCGGCTCGGCGGTGTCGGCGTGCGCCACCACGGAGACCGCGGCCACCACGTCGCCGCCGGCACCGTGCACCGGTGCCGCCACCGAGACGCTGTCGGGGGTCACCTGCCGCCAGCACACCGCGACCCCGCTGTGCCGCACCTCGGCGAGCGCACGCCGGATGCGCACCGGATCGCACAGGGTGTGCTCGGTGTAGCGCGCCACCGGCTGGGCCAGCACCTGCTCCTGCACCTGCGCCGGGGCATGCGCGAGGAGCACCCGGCCCACTCCGGTCGGGGTCAGTGCGAACCGCCCGCCGACCCGGGTCAGCACGGGTACCGAGCTGCGCCCCGCGAGCCGCTCCACATACAGCACCGACAGATGCTCACGCACGGCGAGCTGGACGTTCTCGCGGGTGACATGGCCGAGGTCGGAGAGGTACGGCAGGGCCAGCTCGCGCAGGCCGAGGCCGCGCGGCGCCAGCGCCGCGATCTCCCACAGGTGCAGCCCGATGCGGTACCCGCCGTCCGGCTCGCGCTCCAGCGCACCGTGCGCGGTCAGCTCCTTGACCAGGCGGTATGCGGTGGTCAGGGGCAGTTCCGTGTGTCGGGAGATGTCCGTCAGGCTCAGTACGGGCGTGGCCGGGGAGAACGCCTCCAGCACGCTGAGGGCACGGCCCACCACGGACACGTTGGCGCTGCGGTGCCCGTCGTCCATGGGCCCTCCCTCCGGGAAACCACCGCACACGCGCGGGAAACCGATCGTTCACCGGCAAGTTAGACATCCGGCTCGTGACACGTCAACGCATGTCACGGGGCGAATCCTGGGGGGACCGCCGGGTCGTCGGCACCCCTCGCACGCCGTCCCGCGCACAGCCCCGCACCCCCCAGGCCCCGTGCCACCGATCTCCTCGTGCCGATTTCCTCCGGATCCGCAAGGGTTCCTGATCGCTTTCGGACATCGTGGATGCGCCGCATACGGCCACCCCACCCCGGTGCACACCGCGGCCGCGGTCCATACTGTCGCGACGATAGGGTGAAGCGCTTTCCCGGATGGCCGACGCCTTCTCCGTCGACTGTCACGTGCAGGTGCACGCCACGAGCCGGCGCATGGCTGACGGCGACTCACCCCCGAGTGCGGCGTCCACCACCCGAAATGCAACTACGGTGCTGTGTAACGGAGTTGTCCCTACTGGCACCGTTGGGCAACCGGATTTGAACGAGCGGGGCCGTAGTGGTCCAAGGTTGGACTACGGTGGCCTCGCCGTTCTCCCGTGAGTGCCTACAGGCGAGGATTAGCGCATGAACATGACTGGAACGATGACCAAGGAGCTGGCACAGATCCTGGCTGCGGCCGGGGTGCCCGCGGAGAGCGTGCGGGACACCAGGGAACTGTCCGGCGGCACCTACAACACGGTCACCCTGCTCACGCTCGCCGACGGGCGGGAGCTGGTGCTGAAGGTGCCACCCCACCAGGACCAGCCCACCCTGGCGTACGAACGCGATCTGCTGCGCGCGGAAGCGATGTTCTGCCGGGCGGCCCACGAGGCGGAGGGCGACGTACCGGTGCCGCGCGTGGAGGCCGTCTACACCGACGGCGGTTCCGAGGTCGGCCCTTACCTGCTGATGACCGCCATGCCGGGCACCCGGTGGCCGGAGGCGCGCGAGCACTTCCTGGAGGGCGAGCAGGAGGGGCTCCGGCACGACCTGGGCAATCTGGTGGCCCGGCTCCACACGGTCGTCGGTGACGGGTTCGGCTACCCCTCCGGGGCGCTGGGACCGCTGGCCAGCACCTGGCGTGAGGCCTTCACCCGCATGGTGGTCGCCGTCTTCGACGACGCCCGGCGCTTCAACGTGAAGCTCTCGCGGCCCTTGGAGGACATAGCCCAGGTCCTGCAACGGGCGTTCCCGGTGCTCGACGAGATCGTGGTGCCCCGACTGGTGCACTTCGACCTGTGGGACGGCAACGTCCTCATCGAGAGCGGTCCCCACGGGCCGCGCATCGGTGGCCTCGTCGACGGCGAGCGGATGTTCTGGGGGGACCCGCTGGCCGACTTCGTCTCCGGAGCACTGCTCGGCGAGATCGAGATGGACCCGTGGTTCCTGGAGGGCTACCGCCAGGAGGCCGGCGGCGCGGTCGTCTTCGACGAGACGTCGCG
The DNA here is from genome assembly GCF_024435355.1 of Streptomyces odontomachi. GTDB lineage: Bacteria > Actinomycetota > Actinomycetes > Streptomycetales > Streptomycetaceae > Streptomyces > Streptomyces odontomachi. The sequence continues at coordinate 182,785 of NZ_JAMJWG010000002.1, read as the reverse complement.
GCTGCGGATCGCGCTCTACCGCTGCTACCTCTACATGATCATGCTGGTGGAGCAGGTGCCGCGGGGCGCCACCTCCGCCGAACGGCGCTGGGCCCGCCGGGAGCTGATGCCCTCGCTGATGGCGGCCGTGGACACCGTGGCCGCGCTGAGCTGACCCGGTGCCGCGCGCCCGGCTCGCTTCGGCCGCCGCGCGACGCCAGGTCCCGGCGCCGCGCGCAGCACCACGGCATGGCACCGGGCCCCGGTACCGCAGCGGAGGCGGTAGCGGGGCCCGGAACTCGGGCGGCGCTGCGTGGGCCGGTGGCGCCGCCGGCGGTCGGTCGACTAGGCGGCCCGTGGCGTGCGTTCGCCGTGCCCGCGTATGACGTCCGCGTAGTACCGGCCGCTGCTCTTCACCGTGCGCCGCTGGGTCGGGTAGTCGACGTGCACCAGGCCGAACCGCTTGTCGTAGCCGTACGCCCACTCGAAGTTGTCCAGCAGGGACCAGGCGTAGTACCCGCGCAGCGGGGCGCCGCGGCCCACCGCGCGTGCACACGCCTCGAGGTGCCCGCGCAGGTAGTCGATGCGCTCCGGGTCGTGCACGCTGCCGTCGTCGCGCACCACGTCGGGGAACGAGGAGCCGTTCTCCGTGACGTAGAGGTTGCGCGCCCCGTACTCCTCGGTGAGCCGCATCAGCAGCGCCTCCAGGCCGTTCGCGTCGATCTCCCAGTCCATGCCGGTGCGCGGCACGCCGGGCCGGTAGATCTGGCGGGCGAACGGGTACGGGCCGTTGGGGTCGTCGGTGACCACCGCCGGGAAGTAGTAGTTCAGGCCCAGCCAGTCGAGCGGCTGCGCGATGGTGGCCAGGTCCCCGGCGCGTTCCGGCAGGTCGACGCCGTACACCTCCAGCATGTCGGCGGGGAAGCCGCGGCCGTGCACCGGGTCGAGCCACCAGCGGTTGGTGTGCCCGTCGGCGCGCCGCGCGGCAGCCGCGTCGGCGTCCGTGCCGGTGGCCGGCTCCACCGTCGAGAGGTTGTTGACGATGCCGACCGCGGCGTTCGGGGCGGCGGCCCGGATCGCCTGGGCGGCCATGCCATGGCCCAGCAGCAGGTTGAACGAGGCGTTGACGGCGGTCTTGATGTCCGTCAGGCCGGGTGCCATCCGGCCCTCCAGGTGGCCGATCCAGGCGGAGCAGAGCGGTTCGTTGAGGGTGCACCACTGGGTGACCCGGTCGCCGAGCCGCTCGGCCACCACCGACGCGTACGCAGCGAAGTGCTCGGCGGTCTCGCGCGTCGGCCAGCCGCCCCGGTCCTGGAGCACCTGCGGCAGGTCCCAGTGGTAGAGGGTGACGTTCGGGGCGATGCCCGCCTCCAGCAGCGCGTCCACGAGCCGGTCGTAGAAGGCCAGGCCCGCCTCGTTCACCGGCCCGTCGCCGCCCGGCAGGATCCGCGGCCAGGCGATCGAGAACCGGTACGCCTGGGCACCCAGCTGCTGCATCAGCGCGAGGTCCTCGGGCCAACGGTGGTAGTGGTCGCAGGCGATGTCGCCGTGGTCGCCGCCGTAGGTCTTGCCGGGGGTGTGCGAGAACGTGTCCCAGATGGAGGGGGAGCGCCCGTCCTCGGTGACGGCACCCTCGATCTGGTACGCCGAGGTGGCCACGCCCCAGACGAAGTCGTCGGGCAGTGCGGACAGCTCGGGGGGTTGGGGCAGAGCGGACTCGGTGGGCACGAAGATCCCTTCGGGAGCGGGGGAGGAGTCGGTCACTTGACGGCTCCGGCGGTGAGACCGGCGACCAGGTAGCGCTGGAGCAGCAGGAACCCGGCGACCACCGGGACGCTGACCACCAGGGAGGCCGCCATGACCTGGTTCCAGTACACGTCGTTCTGGGTGGCGTAGCCCTGGAGCCCGACGGCGAGCGTGCGGGTGGTGTCGTTGGTCATGACCGAGGCGAAGAGCACCTCGCTCCAGGCGGTCATGAAGGCGTACACGGCGACCGCCACGATGCCGGGGATGGCGGCCGGCACGATGATGCGGAACAGCGCCCCGAGCGGTCCCGAGCCGTCCACCAGGGCCGCCTCGTCCAGCTCCTTGGGCACCGAGTCGAAGTATCCGATCAGCATCCAGATGGAGAACGGCAACGAGAACGTCAGATAGGTCAGGATGAGCCCGCCGCGCGAGCCGAACAGGGCGATCCCGGTGGCGTTGCCGATGTTGACGTAGATCAGGAACAGCGGCAGCAGGAACAGGATGCCGGGGAACATCTGGGTGGACAGCACGGTGACGGTGAAGACCCGCTTGCCGGGGAAGCGGTAGCGGCTGACCGCGTAGGCGGCGAAGACCGCGATCACCACCGAGCACGCGGTCGCCGCACCCGCGACGATGGCCGAGTTCACGAAGTACCGGGCCAGCGGCACGGTGGACCAGATGTCGATGTACGGCCGGATGGTCAGCCCGCTGGGCAGCCAGCGGAACTGCCCGGACACGTCCTCGAGCGGCTTCAGGGAGCTGCTGAGCATCACGTAGACGGGGATCAGCACGAAGCCGGTGAGCAGGGTCAGGAAGATGCGCCTGGACCAGACGAAGGAGCGCGGCGGCGCGGTGGGCGAACGAGGGGGCGACGACGGGGCGACCCCGGTGCTGCTAGACATCGGAAGCCTTCCTTCCGCGTGAGGTCAGCGCCAGGTAAGCGGCCGTCACCAGCAACAGGAAGAGCAGCAGCAGCACCGACATGGCGGAGCCGGTGCCGAAGTCCCAGGTGACGAACGACGACTGGTAGATGTGGATCGAGATGAGGTCCGCGGCCTTCGGCGCCGCCTTGCCGAACATCACGTACGGCGTGTTGAAGTCGTTGAACGTCCACAGGAACAGCACCAGGACCAGCACCTGGTTGACCGGGCGCAGCGACGGCAGGGTGATCCGGCGGATCTGCTGCCATATGCCGGCGCCGTCGATGGCCGCGGCCTCGTACAGCTCCCGCGGGATGTTCTGCAACCCGGCCATGATGATCAGGAAGGCGAAGGGCCATCCCTTCCACACGGAGACCACCAGCAGGGCGATGAAGCTGTTGTCGCCGATCAGCCAGAAGGTGTGGCCGTCGGTCAGCCCCAGCTGCTCGCCGAGCACATGGTTGACCAGCCCGTGGTCGCGCTGGAACATGAACGCCCAGGTGATCACGGCGGCGTAGACCGGCAGCGCGTACGGCATCAGGAACAGGGCGCGCAGCAGGCCGCGGCCCCGGAAGCTCTCCTGCATGAACACCGCGGCCGCCGTGCCGACCAGCCAGCACAGGCCGACCGACAGCACCGTGAAGGCGCAGGTCACGAAGAACGAGTGGAGCAGGGCCTCGCCCACGGGAGCGTTGACGTCGACGGCTAGGTGGTAGTTGTCCAGGCCGGTGAAGGGCGCGGTGCTCCAGTCCCGCAGGTACTGCTGGACGAGTTCGCGAAAGCTCATCCAGATGCCGACGACCATGGGCACCAGGTGGACCAGCAGCTCCAGGGCGAGCGCGGGCAGCAGCAGCACGTAGGGCAGGGTCAAGCGGCGCAGCCGCCCGGGCGGACGGGACCGGTGGGGTCCCGTCCGCCCGGGGGCGGCCCGTCCGGTGTCGCCCGGCGGCGCATGCTGTTGCGTGGCTGTGGGGGCAGTCATCTCCGGCTCACTTCTTCGGCATCTGCTGCTGGGCCGTGTTGAGCGCCGCCACGACCATGTCGGTGGTCAGCTTGTGGCCCGCGGCCACCTCGGCGAACAGGCTCTTGATGGCGTCGCCCACCGAGGTCTCGTACTGGGACTCGTTGGGCACCTGGGGGAGCGGAACGGCGCTGTTGAGCAGGGTGTTCTTCAGGACCGTCGTCTCGGGCCTGCCGAAGTACGGGTCGCTCTGGGCGGCCTTCACCGGCGGGATGGACCCGTAGGCCTTGCAGAGCACCTTCTGCTCGTCGGTGCTGGTCATGAACTTCACGAAGTCCATGGCGCCGTTCATGTTGTGGCTGTTCTTGAAGACGGCCATGTTGATGCCGGCGACCATCGAGTTGACCTGCTTGCCGGGGCCCGGCTTGCCGGAGGGCACCGGTACCGGTGCCACGCCCCAGTCGTCGTCGCTCATGCCGTGCGCCTTGAAGGTGGTCGCGGCGGCCTGCCAGAGCACCATCGCCGTCTTGCCCTTGGCGAAGTCCTGGAGGGACTGGTTCTGCGCGTACTCGGCGTTGCCCGGTGCGATGATCTTGTCCTTGGACATGAAGTCCACGTACTGCTTGACGGCTGCGACGGCGGCGGGCGAGGTGAAGGTGGGCTTGCCCTGGGCGTCGAAGAAGTCGCCACCGTGCTGCTTGGCCAGCACATAGGTCTGGTGGATGTTCTCCACCGGGTTCGAGCCCTCGGCGCCCAGGCCCCACTTGCCGTCCTTGGCGAGCTTCTTGCCGTCGGCGACCAGCTCGTCCCAGGTCGCCGGGGGCTGCTTGATCCCGGCGTCCGCGAACATCTGCTTGTTGTAGTAGAGGGCGAACGCGAGCGAGTACAGCGGCACCGCGGCCGGGTCCTGGCCGGCCGTGCCCGTCGAGCCGACGGCGGAGGACAGGAAGCGGTCCTTGCCGCCGATCTTCGCGAAGGCCTTGTCGTCCCACGGCATCAGCGCGCCGGTCGCCTGGAGGGAGGACGACCAGGTGTTGCCGATGTTCAGCACGTCCGGGCCCTGGCCCGACGTGGTGGCGGCGAGGATCCGGTTGAGCAGGTCGGACCACGGCACCACTTCGAGCTTGACCTTGATCCCGGTCTTCTTCTCGAACTTCTTCAGCTCGGGCGTGAGGATCTTCTTGTCGGCCTCGAGACTGGGGCCCTGGTTGGAGGCCCAGTAGGTGAGGGTCTTGGGGGAGTCGTTGCTCCCTCCGCCGGTGTTGGTGCCGCCACCGCACGCGGTCGCGGTCGCGGACAGCGCGGTGACCGTGGCGATGACAAGGACCGTCCGCGCGTGGAGCGCTCTCTTGAGGGTGCGCATGTCTGGTTCGCCCCTTTCCGGGGTTCCTGTGAGCGTGCAGGGGACAAGCAAAGAAGTCAGGGCTTAATTTAGGCTGTGAGTTAAATCCTGAGGGAAGGTCGCGTCAAGGGTTCCGCAGAGGTATCTTGCGACAAGGGAAGGAGCCACATGGCTGAGCACAACAGACGGACCGTGCGTGACCTGCGACGAGGCAACCGCACAGCCGTATTGCAACGGTTGTATTTCGACGGCCCGATGAGCCGGCAGGCACTCGGCCCCGCCACCGGCCTGAGCTCGGGTTCTGTCAGCAACGTCGTCGCGGAGCTCACCGCGGACGGTCTGCTCCAGGAGGCCGGCATCGTCGAGTCCGACGGCGGCCGCCCGCGTACCCTGCTCCGGGTCGCGCCCGGCGCGGGCCGCCTCATCGGCGTCGACGTCGGCGAGACCAAGGTGCGCGTCGAGGCATTCGACCTCGCGATGGAGGAACTGGCCCGCACCGAGCGGCTGCTGAGCCACGACGGTTACGACGTCGACCTGATCGTCCGGCACATCGCGGACGGGGTCGCCGAGGTGATGGACGAGGCGGGGATCGACCCGGAGACCCTGCTCGGCGTCGGCGTCGGCGTCCCCGGCATCGTCGAGGGCGGCACCCCGCGCGGCGCCGTGGTGCACGGCCAGACCATCGGCTGGGACGCCGTCCCGCTGGAGCACCTGCTACGCGGCGCGGTGGACCTGCCCGAGGGAACCTCCTACTACATCGACAACGGCGCCAAGGCGCTCGGGCAGGCGGAGATGTGGTTCGGGGGCGGGCGTGGCGCGCGTGACGCGGCGATCGTGCTGTTCGGATCCGGCGTCGGCGCCTGCATCGTCACCGGAGGCGCCGTCTCCGCCCTGCCGGGCCGGCCGCACGACAGTCCCGGTGAATGGGGGCACCTCACCGTCAGCGTGCGGGGCCGCCGCTGCCGCTGCGGCGCCCTGGGCTGCCTGGAGGCGTACGCGGGTTCGGAAGCGTTGCTGGAGCGCTGGCAGGAGGCCGGTGGGCGGCTCCCGGAGGGCGCGAGCGAGGAGGCGGGCGTGACGGCGCTGCTGGCCGCCGCGCAACCCCAGGACGGCGCACGGCCCGACCCGGTCGCCGTCGCCGTACTGGACGAGACCGCCGAGTACCTGGGCGCCGGCATCTCCGACCTGATCAACCTCTTCGGACCCGAGCGGGTCCTCATCGGCGGCTGGGCGGGCCTCCAACTCGGTCCGTACCTGCTGCCGAAGGTGCGCACCTACGCCCGTGACTACTCCCTGAAGCACCCCGCCGCCCGGGTCACCATCGAACTGGGCAGGCTCGGACCCGACGCGGTCACGGTCGGTGCCGCCACGCTTCCGCTCGCCGACTTCTTCGCCCGCGGCGGCCGGCGTGCGGAGCCGGCGCGTGAGACGGGCGAGGGCGAGGGGACACCCGACTGGGAAGGGGTGATCGGCAATCGGGTGCCGCGCTGAGTGCGGGGACGGTCAGGCCCGTCCGACGGGCCACCGGGTGGCAGGACCCGAGGCGCGCAGTCCTGCGCCGGCCGAACGCGGCAGGGCCGTGCCCGTGGCGATCCCGAGCGAGGCGGGCCGGGACGCCGCTCCCTGCGCACCGTCGTGCGCGCCCCGCTCACGCCGAGGCACGCACCACCAGCTCGGGCTCGAAGATCACCGCCCGGATCTCGGCGTCGTCCCCGGTGCCGGCCGTGCCGTCGGTCTGGTCAGCGCTGCCGATACCGCCGGTGTCGCCGCCGGTGGTATCGCCGCCGCGGCCCTCGATGCGCTCCTGGAGCAGCCGGGCCATCTCCGCCGCCATGTCCTCCACGGGCTGGCGCACCGTGGTCAGCGGCGGGTCGCAGACCGCCGCCACGCTGCTGTCGTCGAAGCCCACGACCGCGACGTCCTCGGGGATGCGCCGACCGTGCGCGCGCAGCACCCGGCAGGCACCCTGGGCCATCAGGTCGTTCGCGGCGAACACGCCGTCCAGGCCGGGGTGCTCGGCGAGCAGCCGGGTCATCGCCTCCTCGCCGCTGTCCCGGGTGAAGCCGCCCTCCGCCACGGGTACGTAGCCGTGGCCGTGCCGGGCCAGCGCGTCCCGGAAGCCGGTCAGCCGGTCCTGGCCGGCCGGCACGTCCAGCGGTCCGCTGATGGTGGCGAGGCGCCGGCAGCCGCGGGCCAGCAGATGCTCGGCGGCCAGCCGGGCGCCGTCCCGGTGGGCCAGGTCCACATAGCTGATCGGCACCTGGTCGACCGGGCGGGCGAACAGCACCGCGGGCAGCGCGGCAGCGGCCAGCATGCCCGGCAGGGGGTCCCCGGCGTGCGTGGACACCACCAGCGCCCCGTCGGCGCTGCCCTGGCGCAGGTAGGCCACCACCTGATCGCGTGCTTCGGCGGTCTCGGCGAACATCAGCACCGGATGCATCGAACGCGGCCGTAGGTATCCGATGACACCGCCGGTCACCCGGCCGAAGAACGGATCGGAGAACACCCGCGAGGCGAACGCCGCCTGCTCCTCGACGGAGTCGTCGCCCGCCCCCGACACCACCAGTGCGATGGTCTCGGCGCGCCGGGTCACCAGGGAGCGGGCCGCACGGTTGGGCGTGTAGCCCGTCTGGGCCACGGCCGCGCGGACCGCCTCCTGGATCGCCGGGTCGACGTTGCGGATGCCGTTGACGACGCGGGACACGGTGGCGCGGGACACCCCGGCCACCCGCGCCACGTCCTCCAGCGTGGGCGGCCCCGCCGCCACGCCCTGTGCCTTCCTGCTCATGAACGCACTGTACACGAGGGGGAGAGCGCTCTCCGAAGCTCCTTCCGCAGGCACCCGCAAGCCGCCTTTCCGGATCCCGGAACGGGTCCCTCCGCGGCGCGCGGGCCCCGTTCAGCCGGGCCCGGAAACCCGTTTCCCTGCGCTGCGCGCGCCGGGCGGCTCACCCGACCCCGACCACCCGGCGCGCGAGCGGTTCATCAGAGCGGCAGGGCGCACGCCACGGACGGCTGCGGGAACGGTTCACCGGCACTGGTCAGCGCGCCCGTCGCCGTGTCGACGTGGAACACGGTGACCGTACCGGCGTACTGGTTGGAGACGAAGAGCAGCCCGTCGTCGGGGGAGAGCGCGAGGTGCCGCGGCCACGAACCCCCCGTCGGCACGGTGTCCAGCAGCCGCAGCTGCGTCCCCTGCGCCTCGACGGCGTACCGGGTGACCGTGTTCGCCCCGCGGTTGGACAGGAACACGAAGGCGCCGTCCGCGGTGGTCACGATCTCGCCGGGGGCGTTGGAGTCGTCGTCGGCGCCGCTCGACTGCGGCTGACCCGGTGTCAGCGTGCCGGTGGCCGGGTCGTACGTGCAGACGACGACCGCGTTGCCCAGCTCGCAGGCGACGTACGCGAAGGTGCCGCTCGGGTGGAACGCCAGGTGCCGGGGGCCCATGCCCGCCGGGAAGGAGGCGTACGACACCTGGGTGAGCCGGCCCGCCGCCGTGTCGAGCACGTAGCTGTACACGGCGTCGGTGCCCAGGTCGACGGCGAGCACATGGGCACCGTCCGGGCTGGTCAGGATCTGGTGGGCGTGCGGCCCGCCCTGCGGTCCGGGCGGCGGGCTGCTGTGCGTGACCAGATCGGTGCATCCGCCGAGCGAGCCGTCGGACGCGATCGGGTGCACGGCGACGCTGCCCGAGTTGTAGTTGGCGCTCAGCAGCCACTTCCCGCTCGGGTGCACGGACAGATGGCAGGGGCCGGCGCCGCCGGTGCTCTGGGTGCCCAGCACCTGGGGCGTGCCTGAGGAGAGCGAGACGGCCGTCACGGCGCCGTCCTGCTGCTCGTTGACGGTGTAAAGGGTGTTCCCGGAGGGGTGCAGCGCCAGGAACGACGGGTTGACGACACCGGGGACGGTGCTGCCCGCGGTGATCTGGCCGCTTGCCGGGTCGTAGCCGGCGATGGTGACGCCCGAGCCGTAGCCGCCGAGGTACAGCGTGCGGGTGGCGTCGGGGGCGGTGTCAGTGACGGAGCCGCGGGGGGAGACGGCGAGAGCGGAGGCGGGAGCGGTCGCGGCGGCTGCTCCCGCGGCAAGCGCTCCCAGGAAACGTCGTCGGCTCGTAGGGGTCATCGGGGCACCTCTGTGGGGGTCGGTGACAGGGGATCGGGGGACGACGGTGTCCCCCGGTGCACCACAGTGACGGGAGTGGCGTCGTAACGGCAAGGTGGCCAGGGCGGGTTGCGGCCAGGGCGACGGCGGACCCGCCGGCCGGCGGAACGGGTGCGGCACACGCTCGAACAGGAGCGGCGTGCGCCGTCCTGCCCGTGCGTCCCACGCGTCTGCCCTCTTCAGCGCGGTACGCGCCGGGCCCGGCGCGACCCACCGCCACCGGGCCCAGCGCGACCCACCGCCACCGGGCCCGGCGCGAGCGGCCCGGCGCCCCGCCCGCTCGCCCGTGCCTCGCCTATGCCTCCCCGTGTTCCACCGCGAGCGGATCGAACGTGATCCGGGTGCGGCTGCCGTCCTCGGCCCAGCACACCTCGCAGCCGGTCGCGGTCGCCGTCACCTCCGACACCGCCTCCTCCAGCGGCGCCGGATCACTCTGTCCGGTCAGCGTGGCGAGCGAGGCGTAGACGTGGGTGCCGGCCGCGTCCTGCGCGGTCAACCGGGGCATGACGGCCCATCGGGTGAAGGCGGTGCCCTGGGGCGCCCGTACCTCGTCCACCGCGTCCCAGCCGTGCAGCGGACGCAGTGCGGACGTCACCTGCTCCTCGGGTCCGGTGGCCCAGCCGGTGTGCCACAGCCGCGCCCCGTCGGGGGCGCCGACCACCCGGTGCACCCGCAGCTCGTACCGGCCGCGCACCACCGTCACGCTCTCCACGCGCAGCCCCGGCACCAACGGCGCCCCCTTCGGGAACACCGGACGGTGCGACGAGGCGGCCCAGCCCCAGCCGTCGCCCTGCCCGGCGCCCAACGGGCGGATCCGGCGCCGGGTGCTGAACACCCCGTCGACGTCCACGGACACGTGGTTGTCGGCGAGGTTCTGGGCGGAAGTGGGTCCAGTGCGGGTCGAGTAGGCCTGCCGGGCGTAGTGCGGGTCGTCGGAGATGCCCGCCTCGCCCTCGTGCGGGCGCACATGGTCGCTGCCGTGGTTGTGCAGCCGTACGATGCCGTCCTCCTGGGTGCTGTGCACCAGCAGGCCGGGACCCGGCAGCGCCACCACCCGGTCCGGGCCCTCGCTGGGCGCTGCCTCCTCCGTCGCGTTCCACAGCGCGTGGTCGGTGGGCGCCAGCAGCGCGACGAACGCCTTCGACGCCCAGTACGGCGAGGACGGACCCGAGTACACCTGCGTGGTCGGCTCGTATGGGCCGTGCCAGCCCAGGCTCAGCAGACCGTCCCGACCGCTCGCCCCGCGGTCCAGGAAGTAGCGCAGCGCACCGCTGATGACGCGTCGCGACGTGCCGGGCGTCAGCGGGCTGTGTCCGGTGACGGCGCCGAGCGCCACCGCAGCGCCGGCTGCGAAACGGTACGTCAGCGACCGGCCGAAGTGCATCGGTGCACCGTCGCCGCCGAAGAACAGCCCGAAGTTCTCCAGGTGTGCGGCGAGCCGCGGCCCGTAGCGCGCCGACAGCTCGTCATCGCCGCCGAGATGGGCGTCGAGCATCGGGTACAGGTGCAGTGCCCACCCGTTGTAGTGGTCGAAGGCCCGTCCCTCGCCGTCGGTGTACCAGCCGTCGCCGAGGTACCAGGAGTCCAGCAGCTCCAGGGCGCGTTCGCGGGCCCGTGCGGTCTGCCGGTCGCCGCGGCCGACCGACTCCAGGAATCCGGCCACCGTGTAGGGGAACAGGTACCAGTTGTTCGGTGCGGGGGTGTGGCGCAGCGCGCCGCGCAGCCACTCCTCGGCCCGGTCCTGCACCGCGGGCTCGAGCCGGTCCCATAGCCAGGGCCTGGTCAGCCGAAGCCCCAGGGCGACCGAAGCGGACTCCACCATGGGCTGGCCGGCCACCCAGTGGTCGCGGATCAGCGGCCAGGACTCGGTGTCGTCCCGGCCGGGCGTCCTGGTGCCCGCGTCGAGGCCGGCCGCATACCGATCCAGCCAGCCGTACGGGTCCTTGCCGCCGGCGCCCGCCACCCGGAACCCGGCGGCCAGGAACGTCCTTGCATACCCTTCCAGGCCGTCCGAGCGCACCCCCGACCGCGAAGGGCGGCCCGGCAGGTCGAGCAGGGCGCTGCCCGGTGTCGCCCAGCGCCATGCGGCGCGCAACAGGCTGTCGGCCGCGGCCTCCCAGTGCACCCGGGTGTATCCCGTGTACGGGCTCAGTGCACGGTCGTCGCCGGGGAGTTCCAGGGGTGAGCTCATGCCAGGAATGCCAGCCTTTCGCGTCGTATCGGATGGGCGAAGCCGTCGCCCGCTGTCCAGCGCTCGATCTCGCCGATCGCCAGGTCGGCCAGGCGCTGCCACTCGTTGCCCTGCGAGCCCGCCAGATGGGGGGTGATGAGCGCGTTGTCGCAGGTCCACAGCGGGTCGTCGAGGGGCAGCAGGTCCGGATCCGTGACGTCGAGCACGGCACGGATCCGGTCCTGCCGGAGCACGTCGACCAGCGCCGGTTGGTCGATGATCGCGCCGCGGGCGGTGTTGATGAGGACCGTGCCGGGGCGCATGGCGGTGAGCAGCTCGCGGCTCACCAGGCCGCGCGTGGCGGGCAGCAGCGGGGTGTGGACGCTGACGACGTCGCTCTGCGCGAACAGCTCGGCCAGGCCCACCTGCCGCACCCCCAGCGCGGCGGCCTGCGCCGCGTCGACGTACGGGTCGTGCAGCAGCAGGTGCAGGTCGTACGGGCGCAGCAGCTCGATGACGCGACGGCCGATCAGGGATGCCGACAGGATGCCGACGGTACGGCCGTAGTTGCCCACCTCGCCCGGTACCTTCAGCGGGTCGTCGCGGCGCCTGGTGGTGCGGTAGGCCTGCGCCCGCTGGAGCACCCGCTTGCCCTCCAGCAGGATCATCGCGACCGTGTACTCCGCCACCGGAAGCGCGTTGGCGGCCGCCGCGGACGACACCTCGATGCCGCGCTCCCAGCAGGCCTCGGTGATGTGGCCGCGCACGGTGCCCGCGGTGTGCACGACGGCGCGCAGCCGGGGCGCCGCGTCCAGCACGGTCGCGTCCAGCGGCGGGCACTCCCAGCCGGTGACGAGCAGGTCCACCTCCGCGAGTACCCGGCGGGCCCCGGCGGTGCCGAAGTCGTCGAGCACCGGTCCGTCGGGCCCGTCGACCAGGTCGCACACCGCACGGAGCGCGTCCAGGCGAGGCGGGGGGAGAACGGCCGCCGCCGCGGCCCGGCTCATGGCCAGCGCGGCGCGCGGCAGCGGACGATCACGGGGTGGTGCGGGGGGCATACTGCTCCTTACGTACGGCCTCGACCGTACTCGTGGGGACGGACCGGCCTTGTCGGCGTCGACGGGCCCCGGCCTCGTCGACGAGATCCTTTCTACTTCACCGCCCCCGCGGTCAGGCCGGATTTCCAGAAGCGCTGCAACAGGGCGAAGGCGAGGATCAGCGGCAGTACCGCGAGCAGCGAGCCGGCGATCACCACCGGGTAGTAGTCGGGCGTGACGGTGGCCTGGCTGTTCCAGCTGAACAGCCCCAGGCTGACCGGGTACAGGTGCTGGTCGGACAGCATCACCATGGGCAGGAAGAAGTTGTTCCAGATGGCGGTGAGCTGGAAGAGGAAGACCGTCACCAGGCCCGGCGCCAGCATCCGCAGCGACACCCGCGCATACGTGGCCAGCTCGCCCGCACCGTCCACCCGGGCCGCCTCCAGCACCTCGTCGGGCACGTAGCCCTGGCTGAAGATGCGCCCGAGGTAGACCCCGAAGGGGTTGAACAGCACCGGGATGAAGACCGCCCAGAAGGTGTTGACCAGGCCGGTCTCGGACGCCATCAGGTACAGCGGCAGCGCCAGCACGGTCTGCGGCACCATCACCGCGGCCAGCACCAGGCCGAACAGCTTCTCCTTATGCCGGAAGCGGTACTTGTCGAACGCGTAGCCGCAGGCCACGCTCACCAGCGCGCCGATCGCGGCGCCCAGCACCGCGTACAGCAGGCTGTTGAGGTACCAGCGCCCGTAGATGCCGTCGTCCATGGCGAAGACATCCTTGATGTTGCCGACCAGCGAGAAGTCGCCGGACAGCAGGCTGCTGCGGAACAGCGCGTCGCGGTCCTTGGTGGTGGCCAGCACCAGCCACAACACCGGCAGCAGGGTGTAGAGCACGGACAACCCCACCACCGCATTGGCGGTGGCACGGCCCAGCACCCGGGTGCGCGTTCCGGACGGACCGGCCGTCGGGGCGGTCAGGGTCGCGGTCATCAGGCCGCCTCCTTACGGGCGTCGACACGGCTGGTCCAGCGGGTGACGGCGTAGGACAGCACGATCGTGAACAGCAGCAGGACCACGGAGGCGGCCGCCGCCATGGAGTAGGTGTTCCGGGTGAACGCGGCGTCGAAGATGTACATGCTCGGCGAGAACCGGGCGCTGACCGAAGGGGTGGACTGGTTGAGCAGCATGGGCTCCGTGAACAGCTGCAACGCGAAGATCAGCGTGAACATCGCCACCATCACGATGGACGACCGGATCAGCGGTGTCTTGATCTGCACCGCGCAGCGCATCGGGCCTGCGCCGTCGACCACCGAGGCCTCCACCACCTCACGGGGCACCGCCTGGAGCGCCGCGTAGAACACCACCATGTTGTAGCCGAGGTTGCTCCACAGGGCGATGTTCACGATCGAGGGCACCACGGCGTGGAAGCCCAGGAAGTCCACCGTGATGCCGCCCTCGGCCAGCAGGTCGATCACCGGGCTGAGCCCCGGCGTGTACAGGTACAGCCAGATGATGGCGGCGATGATCCCGGGCACCGCGTGCGGCAGGAAGAGCCCGAGCTGCGCCCACGCGCGCAGCCGTATCACGCCCGAGTCCAGCAGCAGCGCCAGCGCCAGCGAGCACAGCACCAGCAGCGGGATGTACAGCACGCAGTACAGGGCGACGCTGCCGAGCCCGCTCAGGAAGGTGGGGTCGGTCAGCACTGCCGCGTAGGAGCGCAGCCCGATGAAGACGGTGCGCTCCGGGCCGAAGCCGAGGCCGGGCTCGTCGGCACCGAAGAAGCTGAGCCAGATCGCGGTCCCCACCGGGATGAGGAAGACGATCGCCAGCAGGGCGAAGAAGGGCGTCATCAGGGCGCCGCAGGCGCCGAGTTCGCGACGCCGGGTGGTGCGGAGCGTGGCGTGCGTGGCCCGTGCCGGAGCCCGGGTGGGGCGCTCGTCGGCGGCGGTCGGGGGAGCGGTCGCGGTCATGGCGGTGTCACCTGCCTTTCTGCTGCTGTGGGTGCGGTGGCCGGCCGTGCTGCGCCGGCTCTGGGCGGCGTCAGGTGCTGTGCTGGGTGGTGGCGAGCCCGAGCGCCCTGAGATCGGGCATCGTGCCCTCCTGCGCCGCACGCACGGCGTCGATGATGGTTCCCCGGCCGCCGCCGGCGCGGGCGAAGCCGTCCTGCATCACCGTGACGGTGGGCCGCATGCGTGGCCCCCAGAGCCATCCGGCGCGGATCTTCTTCGCCTCGTCGTCGAAGAGGCGGTAGATGTCCTGGTTGCCGTAGTAGGCCCGGTCGAAGGCCTTCCTGTCGACCGGGACCAGGCTGGGAATCGCCGGATACTGGCTGCTGGCCCCGCTGGTCAGCCGCGCGCGCAGCGCGCCCGGGTCGGCGACCTGCCAGACGATGAACTCCATCGCGGCCTCGGGGTCCCGGCAGTCCTTGGAGACGGCGAAGGTGGAACCGCCCTGGGTGCCGATGGCCGGGTGGTCCGGGTCCCACTGGGGCATCGGGGCGATGCGCCACTGGTTCTTCATGGTGGGCCTGGCAGCCATCGAGGCGCCGGCGTTCCAGGCGCCGGCGAGCCGTGCGAGCACCTTGCCGCTCGCCAACTGCGCGTCGCTCAGCTTGCCGTTGCCGGGGTTGGCGAAGACCAGGTCCTCGTCGATCAGGCGCTGCCAGTACGCGGCGACGCGGCGGGTCGGCTCGTCGGCAAGGGAGATGTTCCAGGCGCCGTCGCGGGTGTCGAACCACTGCGCGCCGGCCTGCCAGGAGTACGAGCCGAAGATCTCCCCGCCGTCCGTGTGGAAGATCGCAAGGCGCCGGTTGCGGTCCTTGTCCCGCACCACCCGTGCCGCCTGCTCGAACTCCTCCCAGGTGCGCGGCACCTCGATGCCGAAGTGCTCGAAGAGGTCCGGACGGTAGAACAGCACCATGGGCTCGACGTCGATCGGGATGCTGAAGACCTTCTTGTCGAAGGTGGTCAGCCCCAGCGCCTGCGGCAGCAGCTTGGCGCGCAGCGCGTCGTCGACCATCGAGCTGATGTCCGTGGCCACCCCGTCGATGGCGAAGCCGGGCACCTGCGGATATTCGAGGGTGATCACATCGGGGGTGTTGCCGGCGCGCGCCGCGTTGTTGAGCTTCGCGTAACCGCCCTGGTCACCGCTGGGGATCTGCTCGAAGTCCACCTTCAGATGGCGATGGGTGCGGTTGAACTCGTCCACCACCTCCTGGCTGCCGCGCAGCGCCGACCAGAACGTGATCCGCTTGGGCCCGCCCGACCCGCTCCCGCACGAACCGCCACCGCTGCACGCGCCCAGCGCGCCGGCCAACGGCAACGCGGTGAACGCGGTCAGCACCGACCTGCGGTTCCTGCCGGCATCCGGAGCCGCCGCGGGCCCGGTGGATGTGGTGGACGCGGTGGACGCAGCCTCAGAAGACGCTGCGGACACTGCGGACGGTGCAGGCAGTCGACTGGGCATGGCGGCCTCCCGCGGCTCCGGTGTGGGACACGGGCATCCTGATCGCCTGACCAGACCGGGTCAATAGATCGATCAGAAGAGAATTCAAACGGTCAAACGCTCATTCGGGGGTCTGGCCGTCCGCCAGGTCCGCGTGACCTTCCCGACCCTCAGGTGCAGGGTGCCTCTCGGGACTTCCAGCCCGCTCGGCTCCCTCGACCCGCCGCCCGGTTCCCTCCGCCGCGTCGGCCTCTCCGTGCCCCTCGGCGTCTCCGTGCCCCTCGGCCTCCTCGGTCCCGCCACTCCCTCCAGCCCCCGCAGGGACCGCATGCCGCAGCGGGACGGCGGAGCCGCGCTGCTTCAGCTCGGGCAGCAGCTCGATCCTGCGCACCGGTGCCGGACGGCCCGGCTGCTCGGCGAGCCGGGTCAGCAGCAGCTCGGCGGCCACCCGTCCGATCTCCGGCTTGGGCGGTGCCACGGCCGTCAGCGGTGTACTGCCCAGGGCGGCCACCCCGTCGTCGTACGTCACCACGGAGCAGTCCCGGGGCACCCGCACGCCTTGCTCGCTGAGCCCCTGCACCAACATCAGCCCGTCGACGTCACCGTGCAGGATCGCGGCGGTCGCACGCCGTTCGCGCAGCACCGCCGCGAGGTCGAGCGCTCCGGCCGGTCCGACGTCGACCCTTTCCGTGGCATCCGGGCCCGCCACCGCGGACGGCCGGGCCGCCCCGCCCGGCCCGGTCCACTCGGCCGTCCCGGCCGCCCCGTACCCGTCGGGCGCGTCCGCCGCGCGGGGCGTGGCGTCGGGCGAGCTGAGCATCACCGACCAGTCGACCACCTCCGGCCGTGCGGCCGCGATCTGGGCGAACGCGGCACGGATCGCCCGGGCCGTCGGGCTGTCGTTGCGGGCGGCCAGCACGATCCGGCGGTGCCCGAGCGACACCAGGTGATCGACGGCGAGATGGGTGCCGTACCAGTGGTCGGAGCAGACCGAGTCGAGCGCGTGCAGAGCGCTGCCGGGGCGCGGCCGGCGCTCCATGAGCACGGCCGGCACCCGCATCGCGGCGAGCCAGCCGTAGTCGGCCTCTTCCGCGACGGCGCTGCGCCACCGCGGGGCGATCAGCAGGCCGCGGGCGCCGGCCGCCAGTGCCCGTTCGACCAGGTGGCGTTCCGCACCAGGCGCAAGCGGCGCGATGTGCAGCGCGATGCGCATGCCGGCCGCCTCCAGGACGGAGCGCGCGCCGTGCAACGCCTCGTAGAGGTAGGCGTGACGCTCCGGGACGACCACCGCGACCACGGCGCCGTCCGCGGGCCGCTCCTCGGCCACCGGTGCCTGGGCGTCGACCGCCGCCATCGAACGGGCCACCCCGTGCCCCCGGGCGATCTTGCCCGCGCGGTGCAGCTCCTCGACGTCGCGCCGCACCGTGACCACCGAGACGCCCAGCTCGGAGGCGAGTTCGCTGACCCGGGCCGTGCCGCGGGACTCGATGGCGGCGAGGATCCGCCGGCGCCGCACATCGACCGTCTCCCGCATGCTGCACGCCCCTTCGCCCCGACCCGGCACATGTTCGTTTGAACGCTTCGGGCAGCATAACGATCGCCCCTGCGCGCCTGTCCAGCGCATCCGGACCGCCGCGGCAAGGGTTCGGGGCTCCTCGGGCGGGCCCGCGGGGCCCAGACGGCGGCACCCGCCGGTCTCAGGACGACTCGCGCACGACCAGTTCGGTGGGCAGGACCAGGTGCCGGCGGGGCGCGTCGGGGTGCGCGATCTCCGTCAGCAGCACCTCGGCGATCGTGCGACCGATCTCCTCCACGGGCTGACGCACGCTCGTCAACGACGGGTTGGTGTGCCGGGCGATGATCGAGTCCTCGAACCCGACCACCGCGACGTCGTCCGGCACCCGCCGCCCCTGTCGCCGCAGCTCCAGCAGGGCGCCGGCCGCCATCACGTCGGACGCGGCGAACACGGCGTCCAGGTCCGGCACCTGGGCCAGCAGGGTGCGCATGGCGCGCTCGCCGCCCTCCTCGGTGAAGTCGGAGACGGCCACCAGGGGGCCGGTGTGCGGGCGGCCGGCAGCGGTCAGCGCGGCGCGCCAACCGCTCAGCCTGCTGCGGCCGACGTCCATGTCCTGCGGGCCCGCGATGGTCGCGATCGTGCGGCGCCCGCGCGCCAGCAGATGGGACACCGCGGCGGCGGCGCCCCCGGCGTTGTCGGAGTGCACATGGCTGAGCGACTCGTGCGAGGAGCGCCGCCCGGCCAGCACGGTCGGCAGTCCCATGCCCTCCAGCAGGGCCGGCAACGGATCGTCGGCGTGCACGGACACCAGGAGGACACCGTCCACCCGGCGGGCCGCGACGGACGCGGTCAGCTGGTCCAACTCGGCCTGGTCGCGCACGAGGACCAGCTGGAGCTGTGTCCTGGTGGTGGCGAGCGCGGTGCTGACACCGCGGATGACGGCCGAGAAGTACGGCTCCGAGCCCAGCCGGCTCTCCGACTCCGGGATGACCAGCGCAACGGCGTCCGTCCGGCTGGTGACCAGGCCACGGGCCACCGAGTTCGGCACGTAGCCCAGCTCGTCGATGGCCGCGAGGACCGCTGCACGGGCCGTGTCGCTGACCAGATCCGAACCATTGATCACGCGGGACACCGTGGTGCGCCCGACGCCGGCGCGCGCGGCCACCGTCTTGATGGTCGGCCGCCGCCTGTCCGTCATGCCCTGCCCTTCCATGCCAGTCCCACTTGACCCCATGTCACCTGCGATTGTGCCAGAGAGGCGCGGGCCGCCCGCCGGGCCGGCCGGTGCCGGCACAAGCGGTACCCGGCCGGAAGTGCGCCCCTCGTCCTTGACAGGTCCGACGTTTGCAAGTCAGTCTTCCAGCATCCATTGGGAACGTTCCCAACGTTATCGCGGTTTCCGTTGGGAACGTACCCACTGCACCGTTCGAGCCAACCGACACAGGTTGGCCGGGCCCTAACCGAAGCGCGTCAGCGTCGCCGTTCAGGAGGACCCGATGGGCATACACCGCCGCACGTTGAGCAGCAGACTCGCCGCCATGGTGGCGGCCCTGGCCACCCTGACACTCGTCGCGGGATGCAGCGGCAGCAGCTCCGGCACCGGAGGCGGCACGAAGGACGGCAAGACCACCATCACCATGGGCCTGTTCGGCGTGATGGGCTTCAAGGAGACCGGGCTCCTCGAGAAGTACATGCAGGAGCACCCGAACATCAAGATCAAGGCAGACGTGGCCGGTGACGAGCAGACGTACTACACCGCGCTACAGACCCACCTGGCCGCCGGCAGCGGCCTGAAGGACATCCAGGGCATCGAGGTGGGCCGCGCCAAGGAGATCGTCGAGACCCAGGCGGACAAGTTCGTCGACCTCTCCCACGGGGCGGACATCGATCACTTCCTGCCGTGGAAGGAAGGCCAGATCACCACCAAGGACGGCAAGGTCCTCGGGCTCGGCACGGACATCGGCCCGCTCGCCGTGTGCTACCGCAAGGACCTCTTCAAGGCGGCCGGACTGCCCACCGACCGCGACGAGGTGGGCCGGCTGTGGGCGGGCGACTGGAAGAAGTTCGTCGACGTCGGCGACGACTTCAAGGCCCACAACAAGAACCCCAAGGTGGCCTACGTGGACAGCGCCACCGCCCTGTTCAACGCGATGATCTACGGCGATCCCGAGCAGTTCTACAACGCCAAGGGCGACCTGATCTACAAGACCAGCCCCACCGTCAAGGCCGCCTGGAAACTCGCCGCGCGCACGGCCACCAGCGGGCTCACCGCCAAGCTGCGGCAGTACCAGCCCGGCTGGGACCCCGGCCTGGCCAACGGCACCTTCGCCGCCACCACCTGCCCCGCCTGGATGCTCGCCCACATCACCGAGAAGGCCGGCCCGCAGAACAAGGGCAAGTGGGATGTCGCCAAGGCACCGAAGACCGCCAACTGGGGCGGTTCCTTCCTCGGCGTGACCGAGGCGAGCCCTGTCAAGGAGGAGGCGAAGAAGCTGGTCGCCTGGCTGACGGCGCCCGAGCAGCAGCAGTTCCTGTTCAAGAAGCTGGGCAACTTCCCCTCGTCGCAGACCGCCCTGGACTCGCCCGAGGTCAAGAACGCCACGTCCGACTACTTCGCCGGCGCGCCCATCGGGAAGATCTTCTCCGCCGCGGCCGAGGCGATTCCGGACCATCAGGTGCTCGGCCGCAAGGACGGCACGATCAAGGACATCTTCTCCCAGGGCATCCAGCAGATCGAGTCGCAGCACACCGACCCCGACAAGGCCTGGGACAACACCGACGAGCGCATCCAGAAGGCCGTCGGCTAGCCACCCGGGCGCCGCGCCCGCCCGCTTCCCCGCGGTCCGGCCCGTGGCCACCGCACGCACCCCGGCGCCTCCGGCGTCCGAAACGCCGGGGGCGGCCCGGATCCGCAGGACCGGATCCAGGCCGACGCCAGGCCGCCCCCGGGCCGGCTCCACGCCGGAGCCGGCCCGGGCCTCGGTCGGGTGGGCGCCGACCGGGACCGAAAGTGCCGGACGCGGAGCCGGTCCTGCGGCGCCCCGCTGATCACACGCCCAAGCCCCGGAAGGAGCCAGAAGGTGGCTGCGTCCACCCCTGCACCCCCGGCCGGCACCCCGGCCCCGGCCGCCGCCCCGCCCGGCGGCGGCCGAGCACCGTTGCGGGCCCGCCGTGGCGTGCTGCTGCACCGTCTCGATCTACGCGGCGCGCCCTACGCGTACGTCGCCCCGTTCTTCATCGTCTTCGCCGCCTTCAGCCTCTACCCGCTGCTGTACACCTGCTGGATCTCCCTGCACCACGTCGAGCTGTCCACGCTGACCATGATGGACTTCGTCGGCTTCCACAACTACGTGGAGCTGTGGCACGACGACCGGTTCTGGAACGCGCTGGTCAACACCTTCACCATCGGTGTGATCTCGACCGTTCCCCAGCTGCTGATGGCGCTCGGCCTGGCGCACCTGCTCAACTACCGGATGCGCGGCGCCGCCTTCTTCCGGGTGGCCGCGCTCACGCCGTACGCCACCTCGGTGGGTGCGGCGGCGCTGGTGTTCACCATGCTCTTCAACCGCGACTTCGGGATGATCAACTGGGTGTTGAGCCTGGTCGGCATCGACCCGCTGGACTGGGAGAGCAACAAGTGGGCGGCGCAGGCGGCCGTCTCGTCGATCGTGATCTGGCGCTGGACCGGCTACAACGCCCTGCTGTACCTCGCCGCCATGCAGGCGGTGCCGCTGGAGCGCTACGAGGCCGCGGCCATCGACGGCGCCTCCCGCTGGACGCAGTTCCGCACGGTGACGATCCCCGGCATCCGCGCCACCATCGTCTTCACGATCGTGCTCTCCACCATCGGCGCCACCCAACTCTTCGGTGAACCACTGATCTTCGGCCAGGGCCCCAACGGCATCACCGGCGGCGAGGACAACCAGTACCAGACGCTCGGCCTGTTGCTGTACGAGGAGGGCTGGAAGAACTACCAGATGGGCCGGGCCGCCACCATCGCCTGGGCGATGTTCCTGCTGCTCGTGGTGGTTTTCGCGGGGCAGCGCCTCATCGCCTTCCTGCTCGCCCGGCGCGGAAGGAAGCGCACCCGATGACCACTGACAGCCTGCCGCTGCGCTCCCGCCCGGACACGAAGGGCGCGGCCGGACGCCGGACGCGGCTGCGACTGCGGCCGCGCGCCGGCCGCCAGCACCACGCCGGACCGCTCGCCTACGTCCTGATCGGGCTGGCTACCGTCGTCTCGCTCTTCCCGCTGTACTGGACGATGGTGGCCGCCTCCAGCGACAACAGCCGGGTCACCCGGACGCCCCCGCCGTTCCTGCCGGGACCGCACCTGCTGGACAACCTCGGCAAGGCGTGGCGTGACGCCGCCCTCGGCAGGGCCATGGCCAACAGCCTGATCGTGGCCGGCTGCATCGCCCTGTCCACCGTGCTCTTCGCCACCCTCGCCGGGTTCGCCTTCGCCAAACTGCGCTTCAAGGGCCGCAACATCCTGCTGATGCTGGTCATCGGCACCATGATGGTGCCGCCGCAGCTGGGTGTCGTCCCGCTGTTCATGCTGATGACCCAGCTCGGCTGGAGCCAGCAACTGCCCGCCGTCATCTTTCCCACGCTGGTCAGCGCGGTCGGCGTGTTCTTCATGCGGCAGTACCTGGCCGAGGCGCTGCCGGACGAACTGGTCGAGGCGGGCCGGGTGGACGGCGCGCACTCGCTGCGGATCTTCGTCAGTATCGTGCTGCCGGTGGCGCGGCCTGCCATGGCCGTGCTGTTCATGATCACCTTCGTGCATGCCTGGAACGATTTCTTCTGGCCGTACATTGCACTGGACATGCAGAACCCCACCGTGCCTGTCGCGCTCACCCGGCTCAGCGAGGGTTACATCCGCGACGACTCGCTGATCATGGCGGGTGCCCTGCTGGGAACCCTGCCGCTGCTGGCGCTGTTCGTCGTCTTCGGACGGCAGATCGTCGGCGGCATCATGCAGGGTGCCGTCAAGGGCTGACCGAGCCCGCCCCGTCACCGCCGCCCGCGACCAGAACCACCCGTCCACCGCA
This sequence comes from Streptomyces odontomachi, assembly GCF_024435355.1. GTDB lineage: Bacteria > Actinomycetota > Actinomycetes > Streptomycetales > Streptomycetaceae > Streptomyces > Streptomyces odontomachi. The sequence continues at coordinate 160,453 of NZ_JAMJWG010000002.1, read as the reverse complement.
CGGCGGACGAATCACCGGAAGGACCCCCTGTGACCACCGCAACCCGACAAGCCGAGCCCGAGCCGGCCGCCTCCGCCGCCCGCGTCTTCCCGACGGGGTTCACGTGGGGTACCGCGACCGCCGCCTACCAGATCGAGGGCGCGGCCACGCTCGACGGCCGCACCCCGTCCATCTGGGACACCTACTCCCACACCCCCGGCAAGGTGCGGAACGGCGACACCGGCGACGTCGCCTGCGACCACTACCACCGCTGGCGCGAGGACGTCGCCCTCATGGCCGACCTCGGGGTCGGCGCCTACCGGTTCTCGCTGTCCTGGCCGCGCATCCAGCCGACCGGCCGCGGCCCGGCCGTCCAGAAGGGCCTCGACTTCTACCGGCGGCTCGTCGACGAGCTGCTGGAGAAGGGCATCCAGCCGGTCGCCACCCTCTACCACTGGGACCTGCCGCAGGAACTCGAGGACGCCGGCGGTTGGCCGGAGCGCCGCACCGCCGACCGGTTCGCCGAGTACGCGACCCTGGCCGCCGACGCACTCGGGGACCGGGTGCAGACCTGGACGACGCTCAACGAACCGTGGTGCAGCGCCTTCCTCGGCTACGGCTCCGGTGTGCACGCACCCGGCCGCACCGACCAGGTGGCCGCGCTGCGGGCCGCGCACCACCTCAACCTCGCGCACGGCAAGGCCGTCCAGGCGCTGCGCGCCGCCCTGCCCTCGGACGCCCGGACCTCGATCACCCTCAACGTCCACCACGTGCGGCCCCTGACCGACTCCGCCGCCGACCGGGACGCCGCGCGCCGCATCGACGCGGTGGCCAACCGGGTCTTCACCGGCCCCCTGCTGCACGGCGAGTACCCGGCCGACCTGCTGCGGGACACCGCCCACCTGACCGACTGGTCCTTCGTGCGCGACGGCGACGCGGCGCTCGCCAAGCAGCCGCTGGACTTCCTCGGCGTCAACTACTACTCGCCCACGCTGGTCTCGGCCGCCTCCGAAGAGGCCAGCCACAACTCCGACGGCCACGGCAAGAGCGCCTACAGCCCGTGGCCGGGCGCCGACCAGGTCGCCTTCCACCAGCCGCCGGGCGCCACCACCGCGATGGGCTGGGCGGTGGACCCCAGTGGCATGTACGACCTGCTGCTCCGGCTGCACACCGACTTCCCCGACCTGCCGCTGATCATCACGGAGAACGGTGCCGCCTTCGACGACTACGTCGACCCGAGCGGCGAGGTGCGCGACCCGGACCGCATCAGCTACCTGCACGGCCATCTGACGGCCGTGCACCGCGCCATCGAGGCCGGCGTCGACGTGCGCGGGTACTTCCTGTGGTCGCTGCTGGACAACTTCGAGTGGGGCTACGGCTACAGCAAGCGGTTCGGCGCCGTCTACGTCGACTACCCGACCGGCAAACGCACCCCCAAGGCGAGTGCCGGCTGGTACTCCGAGGTGGCCCGCACCGGCACCATCCCGGTCACGGACCCCACCGCGGGCTGACCCCCGCGGGCCCGGCGGACCGCCGACGGTCGTACAACGGCACGTCAGGAAGCGAGCTGGTCCCGGCGGAAGCCGCCCACCGCCTGCTTCGGAGACCGCCCGCGCCTGAGAGGATCACCCCGGTGACCTCGACGGCGTGGGCGGCGCCCCCCGAGGCACCCCCACGCCACCGCCCCGCACCCTGCGGGGCGTCGTGCTGCCCCGGGCGCGGCGGATCGGGGGCACCGGGCCCGCCCGCGCGATGATGGGCGGCACGGGAAACGGGCGCGCAGAGAAAGGCCGGGCGGGGTGGACGCAACGCTGGAAGCGCTGTCCGTCGTGCTGTTGCTGGCCGTGCTGGCGGGAGCCGTGCTGCGGCCGTTCGGCCTGCCGGAAGCGGCCGTCGCCGTCCCGGCCGCCGTCATCGTGCTCGTCACCGGGGCGCTGCCGCTCGACGACGCCCGGGCGGAGGTGGCCCGGCTGGCCCCGGTCGTCGGGTTCCTGGCCGCGGTGCTGGTGCTCGCCAGGCTCTGCGACGACGAGGGGCTGTTCACCTGGTGCGGGCGGGTGATGGCGCGCTGGTCGGTGGCGCGCGGGCCGGGGGCGGGTCCCAGGCGGCTGCTGGCCGCGGTGTTCGTCCTGGCCTCCGTGATCACGGCGGTGCTCAGCCTGGACGCCACGGTGGTGCTGCTGACACCGGTGGTGTTCGCCACCGCCGCCCAACTCGGCGCCCGGCCCAAACCGCACGTCTACGCCTGCACCCACCTGTCGAACACGGCATCGCTCCTGCTGCCGGTCTCCAATCTGACGAACCTGCTGGCCTTCCAGGCGGCCGGACTGAGCTTCACCCGGTTCGCCGCGCTGATGGCGCTCCCCTGGGTGCTGGCGGTGGCCGCCGAGTACGTGGTGCTGCGGCGCTTCTTCGCGACGGACCTGGCCGCGGGCGGCACGCTCGACGTCCTGCCGGACGTACCGCGACCGCCGCTGTTCGCGCTGGTCACCGTGGTCTGCACGCTCGCCGGGTTCGTCCTCGCTTCGGTGCTGGGGCTCGCACCGGCGTGGGCCGCGGCCGCCGGCGCCGCGCTGCTCGCCGCCCGTGCCCTGCTCCGTGGCCGGATCACCCCGGCGGGTCTGGTGGGCGCCGCTGCGGTGCCGTTCCTGGCCTTTGTGCTCGCGCTCGGCATGGTGGTGAAGGCCGTGGTCGACCGGGGGCTCGGAGAGGCGCTCAGCGGGATCGTCCCGGGCGGCACCGGGTTGGCCGAACTGTTCGCCGTGGCGGGCCTGGCCGCCGTGCTGGCCAATGTGATCAACAACCTGCCGGCGGTGCTGGTACTGCTGCCCCTGACCGCCCCGGCGGGCAGCGGCGCCGTGCTCGCCACGCTGCTCGGGGTGAACATCGGACCGAACCTCACCTACGCCGGCTCGCTCGCCACGCTGCTGTGGCGACGCATCGCCCACCGGCACGCCCACGACGTCGACCTGGGGGAGTTCACCCGGCTCGCCGCCCTCAGCGTGCCCGCGGCCCTCGCCATGGCCGTGCCCGCGTTGTGGCTGTCCCTACTCGTCGTCTGAGGCGTTCCCGTTCGTATCCGGAGGTGATCGTGATGTGGAAGCTGCTGCGGTGCCGGGGGGTGCTCCTGTGCGTGTGATCGTCTGGATCGTGGAAGGCACCTGGCCGGCCTGCGTGGACGCGGCCGGCATCCATGCGCCCGAGGACGCCGAGATCGTGCTGGTGCACGTGCGGCCGGACGAGGTGCCGGGCGTCGCGCACGGCGCCTTCTTCGGGCTGCTCGGCCGGGGCGCTCCGGAGCGTGACCCCGGGGCACGGCTGGAGGACCTGGGCGCCTCGGCCGGGCAGCACCTGCTGGAGACCGCCGCACAGCGGCTGGGGCGTGCCTGCTCACTCGTGGAGCGGCACGGCCGGGTGGAGCGCGAGGTGGTGGCCGCGGCCGAGGGCGCCGGACTGCTGGTGGCGGCGCGCGACGGGGAGCGCGCCCGGCTCGGGCCGCACAGCCTGGGACCGGCCGGCCGGTTCGTCGTCGACCACGCCCCGTGCCCGGTCCTGCTGGTCTGGCCCGAGACCACCCCCGACCTCACCACCCTGCCGCCCCATCCACCGGCACCTCCGCCCCCGCCGCCACCGGGGCCGGAGGCCGGTCCGCACGCCCCCCACCACCCCCCGAAGCCCCCGCCCCCTCCGCCGCATCCGCCGGAACCCCGGGGCTGAGCGGCCGGGGTGCCCTCGGCAGCGGCTGTTCAGAGCGGCACGGTGTCCTCAGTACCGGCTGTTCATGGCGGCACGCACCTCCGCGAGGGTGGCGTCCGCCACCGCTCTGGCCCGCTCGTTGCCCTCCCGCAGGATCCGTTTCAGGTAGCCGCGGTCCTGTGCGTACCGGGCACGGCGGGCCCGGATCGGGGCCAGGTACGTGTTGACCGCCTCCGTCACGGTCCGCTTCAGCGCTGCGGCCCCCGCGGAGCCGATGTCGGCGGCGACCTCCTCAGGGGTCCGGTCCAGGCAGAGGGCCGCGAGCAGCAGCAGGGAGGACACCTCGGGGCGGGTGGCCGGGTCATAGGTGATGTGCCGGTCGGCGTCCGTCTTGGCGCCCTTGAGCAGCCGGGCCGTCTCGTCGGCGTCGGCGGCCAGGGCGATGGCGTTGCGCCGGCTCTTGCTCATCTTGGTGCCGTCCGTGCCGAGCAGCAGCGGCGCCCGCGACAGCAGCGCATCGGGCTCGGGGAACACCGGCGCTGCGGCGCCGTAGCGGTCGTTGAAACGGCGCGCGACGGTCCGGGTGAGTTCCAGGTGGGGGAGCTGGTCCTGACCGACCGGTACCAGGTTGGCCCGGCAGAAGAGGATGTCGGCTGCCTGGTGGACCGGGTAGGTGAACATCAGCCCGCTGACGGACGACTGCCGTGCGTGGGCGATCTCGTCCTTGACGGTGGGGTTACGGCTCAGTTCGGACACGGAGACCAGACTGAGGAAGGGCAGCAGCAACTGGTTGAGGGCGGGCACGGCGCTGTGCGTGAAGATCGTGCTGCGCTCCGGATCCACACCGATGGCCAGGTAGTCCAGTACGAGTTCCTCGACATGGTGCGTCAGGTTCTCCGCCACATCGCGATCGGTCAGCACCTGGTAGTCCGCGATGAGTACGAACATCTCCACCCCGAGGTCCTGGAGACGCACCCGGTTGTGCAGGGTGCCGAAGTAGTGGCCCAGGTGCAGCCGTCCCGTGGGGCGGTCGCCGGTCAGCACCCGGAACCGTCCCGGGTCCTGGTGGATCAGCGTGTCCAGTACCGCGCTGCGGGCCTGTGCGGTGGCCGTCCCGAGCGGGTCCGCGGGGGTGGCCAGCGCTCCGGTGGGATCCGTGAGCGGGTCCGTGGCGGAGCCGGGCCGGTCGAGGGGGAGGCCGTCGATACGGGTGCCGGGGCCTGCCGACGGAAGATCGGTGGTCATGGGGTCTCCTGGTGGTCGTGTCGCCGTCAGGACGACACGGCCCCGGAACCCAGGGCACCAAACAAGGGCCGTCCGTCCGAACGGCCCGGTTCGTGCACGAGGGGTGGCCGCTCCTAAGAGGAGCGCCACCAGCTCAGACACGAGGAACGATGCATACGCCCATCGTAGCGTGGAGCCGCCACCACCCGCCGATGATCGGTCGGGTTCCACCCGGCGTCGGGTTCCACCCGGCCCCGCCTCACGTCCACAGCGGCACGCAGGCGCGCACCACGGCCGACGGCCGTGCCACGCGCCTGCGTGCCCCGCATCCGGGCCCCGACCGTCCGGCGATGACGGAGAGATCGCCGGACGGTGGCAGATCGAGGTGCCCGGGGCCGGGATTCAGCTGGTCTCGACCTTCACCTCGTCGACGACGAGTTGCTGCGGGAAGGAGGTGCTGCCGTCCGGGTCGCCGGGCCAGTCACCGCCGACCGCGAGGTTGAGGATGATGAAGAACGGCTTGTTGAACGCCCACTGGTTGCCGCCGACGTCCGCGGGGGTGCGGGTCTCGTAGACGTTGCCGTCCACCGACCACTTGATCGAGTCCGGTGCCCAGTCGACCGCGAAGGTGTGGAAGTCGTCGGCGAAGGCTCCGCCACCGGGCAGGTTGTACGCGGCGCCGATGCCGTTGGCGCCGGAGTAGCCGGGGCCGTGGATGGTGCCGTGCACCGTGGACGGCTCCTTGCCGATGTTCTCCATGATGTCGATCTCGCCGCAGTTGGGCCATCCGGCGCTGCCGATGTCGGTGCCGAGCATCCAGAACGCCGGCCACATGCCCTGGCCCCGCGGAATCTTCATCCGGGCCTCGACGTGCCCGTACTGGGCGCTGAACTTGCCGGAGGTGTTCATCCGGGCCGAGGTGTACTGGCAGCTGCCGTACCAGCACTGGTAGTTGTTCGGGTTCTCCTTGCGCGCGGTGATGACCAGGTGGCCCTGGCCGTCCAGCGCGGCGTTGGCGTTGCCTGCGGTGTAGTACTGCCGCTCGTGGTTGTTGCCGCTGTTGTCACCGGTCTCCTGCACCCACTTGGATGCGTCGACGGCCGACCCCGCCGCTCCGTCGAAGGTGTCCGAGAACGACGCGGCCAGCGGCGCAGCGGACGCCGACGAGCCGCTGTCCGGGATGGCCGTCCCAGCAGCCGCCGGGAGGGCGAGCGCGGGAACGGCGAGGAGGGCGGTGAGGCCGGCGACGAGAAGGCGTAGGCGCCGGGCGACGTGCGGAGAGTCCATGACTCTGCCTTCCGATGTGGGGGGAAATTACACAGCCACAGCAGCCGGAAAGCTGCTGCTGTCATGTATCTGACACAACTCATCCGTCAAGGGGCTACCTGGCAGTTGTACACGTGGCAGGTGCGCAAGTGACAGGTGTGCGACGGGCAGGTGCAACTGGCGATGAGCAGCTGGCAGAGGTCCGCGTCCGGCCGGGTGCGGCGGCCGGGTGCGGATGTGGCCTTGATTTAAGGAGTGAAGTAAGCCACTGTCAAGGCTTGGCGCGTGGCTCGGTGGCGCACACCGGGACGAGTGAGGGCGATCTGGAACGTCGCCGAGCCCGCCCACCTCGACACTTCACCTCTTGATCGCATCATGCGTGATCGACTCCCGATGTCATGAATTCTCGAATTCGGGCAACAGTCGCATGGGTGTCAAACGGCGTATACGGCGGTGCTGTTGTTCGCCCGCGTGGGCCTTCGAGGTGGGGAGATGGCGGGTTGAGTAGTGGTCCGTGCACAACTCTTGACGCGATACCCGAAGCGGGCGCACGATCCCCCTGGCCGCCTGAGAGCGCTCTCTCTCAGGTTCGGGCGGCAGCCCGCAGCTGTCTACTTCCAGGAGACCTCCGACATGCTTTCTCCCCCACGCAACCCGGCCCAAGAACCGGGCGAAGCACGTCCGAAGACGCATCGCCGCCGGCGTGCCTCGGTGACCGCCGTGGTCACGGGGGCGCTGGCCGCCGGCCTGCTGGCGCTGGTCCCGAGCCTGGTGCCGGGCACCGCGCAGGCGGCCCCGCTGGCGGGCGGTGGCGACCTCGGCCCCAACGTCATCGTCTTCGACCCGTCGACGTCGAACATCCAGGGCACCCTGGACGACATCTTCCACAAGCAGGAGTCGGCCCAGTTCGGCGAGGGGCGCTACCAGCTGCTCTTCAAGCCGGGCACCTACAACGGCCTCAACGCGCAGCTCGGTTTCTACACCTCCATCTCGGGCCTCGGCCTGTCGCCGGACTCCACCCAGATCAACGGCGATGTGACGGTCGACGCCGGATGGTTCAACGGCAATGCGACGCAGAACTTCTGGCGCAGCGCCGAGAACCTCGCGCTCACCCCGGTCAGCGGCGAGGACCGGTGGGCGGTCGCGCAGGCCGCTCCGTTCCGCCGGATGCACATCAAGGGCGGGCTGAACCTCGCCCCGAACGGGTACGGCTGGGCGAGCGGTGGCTACATCGCCGACAGCAAGATCGACGGTGACGTGGGTCCGTACTCGCAGCAGCAGTGGTACACGCGGGACAGCTCGGTCGGCGGCTGGAAGAACGCCGTGTGGAACATGGTCTTCTCCGGGGTGCAGGGCGCCCCGGGCCAGAGCTTCCCCAACCCGCCGTACACCACCCTCGGCACCACCCCCGTCTCGCGCGAGAAGCCGTTCCTGTACCTCGACGGCAGCACCTACAAGGTGTTCGTGCCCGCGAAGCGCACCAACGCACAGGGCGTGACCTGGGCGAACGGGAACCCGGCGGGAGACTCGATCGGGCTGGACCAGTTCTACGTCGCCCACCCGGGTGACTCTGCGGCGACCATCAACCAGGCGCTCAGCCAGGGCCTGAACCTGCTGTTCACGCCGGGCGTCTACCACCTGGACCAGACGATCGACGTCAACCGTGCCAACACGGTGGTGCTCGGGCTCGGCTACGCCACCCTGGAGCCGGACAACGGTGTGACCGCCATGAAGGTGGCGGACGTCGACGGGGTGAAGCTCGCCGGCTTCCTGCTGGACGCGGGCTCGACCAGGTCCGACGAGCTGCTGGAGGTGGGCCCGCCCGGTTCCTCCGCCGACCACTCGGCCAACCCGACGTCGGTCCAGGACGTCTTCGCCCGGGTGGGCGGTGCCGGCGCCGGTCAGGTCACCACCGCGATGACGATCAACAGCGATGACACCATCATCGACCACACCTGGCTGTGGCGCGCCGACCACGGTGACGGTGTCGGCTGGGACACCAACCGTGCCGACTACGGCCTGGTGGTCAACGGCGACGACGTCCTCGCCACCGGGCTGTTCGTCGAACACTTCAACAAGTACGACGTGCAGTGGAACGGCGAGAGCGGTCGGACGATCTTCTTCCAGAACGAGAAGGCCTACGACGCCCCCAACCAGGCAGCCATCCAGAACGGCTCCATCAGGGGCTTCGCCGCCTACAAGGTCGCCGACTCGGTCAACAGCCACGAGGGCTGGGGGATGGGCAGCTACTGCAACTACACCGCTGACCCGTCCATCATCCAGGACCATGGTTTCGAGGCACCGAACAAGTCCGGGGTGAAGTTCCACGACATCATGGTGATCTCGCTCGGCGGCAAGGGCCAGTACGCCCATGTCATCAACGACACCGGTGCGGCGACGTCCGGAACGGACACCGTGCCGTCGAACGTGACGTCGTACCCGTAAGGCGGTGCGTGTGTCCCCCGAAGGGGGCGCCCGTATCCGCCAGGGGAGTGCCCGTTCGGGGACCCCGTCCGTCGGGAGGCGCCAAGCGTCCTGACACCTCGTAAGTCCGTAGGCGCCACGGCCCGCAGAGCCGTGGCGCCTACGCATGTCCGCGTTCCTCGGCCGTCGAGCGACCCGTCGACCCCTCGGGTGTCCGCCGCATCGGAGCCGGACCTCTTTGGTGTGCTCTTTGCCCGGCGCTCCGTGCTGGATGTCCTATTTATGTGCTTATCGGACATAATGTGTATCTGTCGGTGTAACCGACATGCAACGTGTCCGTTCAGGCCATGGATTGTGATGCCAGTGAGCGAGATCAGCCGGAGACAGGCGGTGGGGTGGGGACTGGGGGCAGTGGGGCTCTCCGCGTGTGGTGCACCGCAGCGGCCGCGGGCCCGGCGGCCGCATCGCACGGCGGCACCCGGTGCGGACGCGCCGCAGAAGAACGTCATGCGGCCGATCGGCGACGGCTCCACCGCGTACACCGGCACCCAGCCGCGGCAGCCGGCCACGCCCGTCGCCCTGGAACCGGGGCAGCGGCCGCCGCAGTTCGTGGTGTTCTCCTGGGACGGTGCCGGCGAGGTCGGCACCGGCCTCTTCGCCCGGTTCCTCAAGCTCGCCCGCGACCACGACGCCCGTATGACGTTCTTCCTGTCGGGCCTCTACCTGCTGCCCGAGGCGCACAGAACGCACTACCGGCCGCCGAACAACCCGGTCGGCTCCTCCGACATCGACTTCCTCACCGACGCCCATCTGCGCCAGACCTTGCAGTGCGTGCGACGGGCCTGGCTCGAGGGGCACGAGATCGGCACCCACTTCAACGGGCACTTCTGCTCGGGGCCCGGCTCCGTGGAGCTGTGGACGCCCGAGCAGTGGCGCAGCGAGATCGAGCAGGCGCACACCTTCGTCACGTCCTGGCGCACCGCCACCGGCTGGAAGGCCGAGGAGCCGCTGCCCTTCGACTACACCCGGGAACTCGTCGGAGGCCGCACACCGTGCCTGCTGGGTCAGGAGAACCTGCTGCCCACGGCACGCGAGCTGGGCTGGCGCTACGACGCCTCCTCGCCCGGCGGCGAGCAGCGCTGGCCGGTCCGCAAGCAGGGGCTGTGGGACCTGCCCCTGCAATCCATCCCCTTCCCGGGGCACACCTTCGAGGTGCTGTCCATGGACTACAACATGCTCGCCAACCAGTCCGTCAACTCCACGAACGCCCCCGCGGCCAACTACCCCGACTGGCGCGAGCAGGCCACCCAGGCCTATCTCGCCGGCTTCGAACGTGCCTACCGGACCAACCGCGCCCCGTACTTCATCGGCAATCATTTCGAAGAGTGGAACGGCGGCATCTACATGGACGCCGTCGAGGAGGCCCTCAAGCGGATGGCCGATCAGGCAGAGGTGCGGATGGTCTCCTTCCGGCAGTTCTGCGACTGGCTCGACGTCCAGGAGCCCGCTGTCCTCGCCCGGCTGTGCTCCCTAGACGTCGGCGAGAAGCCGGAGGGCGGCTGGGCCGCCTTCCTGGCTCCTGCGTAGCGCTGGGGACCACGGCCACCGACCGCACCACCGCGGAACCGCCTACGGTCCCGTTCGGCCGCCGACTCCTGCCGGTGCGCCCGGCGTGCACGCCCCACGTGCACGCCGGGGCGGTCAGGCCCCGGACGCCTCGCCCGGCGCCCCGGCCTGCTCGCCGGTGCCCCGGTCGGTGTCCCCTTCCGGCCCGACCGGCGTGGCCTCCGTCGCCGTGTAGAACACCGAGTTCTGCTGCTTGGAACGGTGCGCCTGCCCCTTGGCGACCAGCGCTTCGAGGGTGTTGCGGACGACGGTGGGGCTGACCTTGCGCTCGGGGTGGGACTGGGCGAGTGCGCTGGTGACTTCGGCGGCGGAACGCGGTTCGTGGTGGCCGGAGAGCAGTTGGCTGACGACCTCCCGCAGGGTGGGACCGCCGGCCCTGCCGCGTGCGCCGCGCCCCCGTGCGGGACGTGCCGTGGCCGCCCCCTTGACCTGGCGGCTCTCCGGGGCCCGACGTGCGCTCTTGGTGGGGCGTCCGCCCCGCTCGGGCGAGGCGTCCTTGGGGCGGCGCGCCCGCGGCAGCCGGGCCTTCGAGACCGGGCCGTCGCCCGCGGGGGCGTCCGGGGCCACCGGCGGCTCGGTGGCGAGGGCCTGTTGCATGCTCAGGAGCAGGGCATGATCGCGCTCCAGCTCCTCCAGCTGGCGTTGCAGCGCGGCGATGTCCGAGCCGATACGTTCCTGCTCCTTGGCGTTGTTCTCCAGGTCTGTGGCGACCTGAGCGGCGTACTGGGCCTTGAGGTTGGTGGGATCCGAAACGCTGTCCGGCATGCCGTCCCCGCTCTCTGTTGGTACGTAGGTGTGTTGGTGCCGGATGGTACCCATATCGGGAGGGCGGCACGGCGCCGTCGTCGTGTCTCCGGTACTGCCCGTGACACCGGGACGCGGCCGTAGCGGCGCAGAAGGCACCACCGACGACTGGTCGCTGTTGCACCTAAAGAGTGGTGTCGCACGCTTGACGTGACGGCGTGACACACCGGTGGGAGCGCGACACACCGGCGCGCCAGGACGTGGCACACCATGGCCTGACGAGGCGGGGGAGACGGGTGAGCGGACATACCGCTGTGCCGCGGCCCGGGGTGACCGGGACGGATGCGCGGCGAAAGCCCCGCGAGCCCGTGGGTGCTCGCGGGGCTGTGGCATGCACGGCGCAGGCAGGCGTGGGAGGCTGCGCGCGCCGGCGGTGTCAGCAGCTGAGGTTGCCGCCGGGGTCGACGCCCAGGATCTGCGCGAACCGCGTGTAGTTGTCGATCCGGTCCTGGACCTGGCCGGGGTTGCCGCCGTTGCACTCGATGCTGCCGTTGATGCTGCGGATGGTCTCGCCGAACCCGGCTCCGTTCACCATGGCGTTGTGGGCGGTCATGGTGCCGGGCCCCGTCTGGGTGTTCCAGTACCACAGCCCGGTCTTCCAGGCCACGGCGGAGTCGTTCTGCACCAGGTCCGGATTGTTCAGCAGATCGATCCCCAAGGCATCGCCGGCGGCCTTGTAGTTGAAGTTCCAGCTGATCTGGATGGGGCCGCGGCCGTAGTACTTGTCGACGCCGGCGGGACAGCCGTACGGCTGGCTGGCGTCACAGTAGTGCGGGTAATTCGCGGTGTTCTGCTCGACGATATAGACCAGGCCGCCCGTTTCATGGCCGACATTGGCCAGAAATGCCGCTGCTTCCTGCTTCTGGACGGTCTCGCTTCCGGCGTGGGTGAAATCCGGATAGGCGCTGAGTGCCGCGGTCAGACCGCTGTAGGTGTAAAACGAGTTCCGGCTCGGGAACATGCTGTTGAACTGCGCTTCGCTGACGACGAAGGCATCCGCGCCGGTCTGCTGCGCCGATGCCGCCGGTACCAGCGTCAACGCCGAGAGCGCCGCCGCGGATGCGGCCGCGCTCAGCAGCCCGAGGGTGCGCCTGCGCATGGATCGCTCCTGCCTGCCGTCGTGCTGCGGACGGCATGTGTGGGGGGTGGTGGGGGGTGAGCGTGGGGGGGTTGGGTGGTGCTTGACGGCCGGACCGGGCGCACCACCCGGTCCGGCGCATGGGGTGGTGCGTCAGCCGATGTTCACGTCGACGCAGCTGTAGAAGGCGTTCGCGGTGTCCGAGATGTTCCAGACCGCGAGGACCTTCTGGTGACCGCGCAGGCTGCCGAAGTTCAGCTGGTGAGAGGTGGTCTGGCCGGGCTGGACGCCGCCACCGCTGAAGCTGCCGATCTTCTGGCCGCCCACGTAGTAGGTCCAGTCGCTGGTGGCGTGCCGGGCGGTGTACGTCCACGTGAAGGTGGCCGTGCTGCCCACGTTCGTCACGGTCCAGCCCTTGGAGTCGTCGTCCAGGTCGGAGAAGCGTGAGATGCCGGCGCTGCAACTGGACAGCCCCTTGGGGCCTTCCACGCTCTGCGGTTCGTACTTGATGTCACCGCAGCTGACCGTTCCCGCGGCACACTGCGCCTGCCTGCTGGGCGGGCTGGAGATATAGCCGTGGGCGCTTGCGGCACCCGACGGGAGGCTTACCGCGATGAGTGGGGCGACTGCGGCGCCGATGACGGCGGCCAGCTTTCTTTTCGCGTGCATGCGTTCTCCTTCACATCAGGTCTTCCCGCGCGAATGAGCCGTGGGGGAACCCGGAATTCGGCGGGTCGGCCGCTTCGAGTTGTGGGGCCAAGAGGCGCGAAGGGACGACGAAATGAACCCGTCACCGACCGCAGGAAGGCAGGAGCGGAACGGCTGGGGCCGCATTTCCTTGGACTAGACCATACAGCTGAATGCGTACACGTCAACAGAGCCCGGACGGCGCGTACTGCCGTCGCGGGCTCTGGACTTGGGGCCTGGGCGGTGCCGGTGAGCAGGAAGGAGGTCGTGCGCCGAAAGGAGAGGGTGGTACGACGGCGCGAGTGTGGGCTCAGGCCCCCACGGTGCCGTCTATCGCCTCACGCAGGAAGTCGGCATGGCCGTTGTGCCGGGCGTACTCGTGGATGAGGTGCAGCATCACCATCCGCAGCGACACATCGCCGCCCCACTTGGGGCAGGGGAACGTCGCGTCGAGCGAGGTGGCGGCCCGTTCGATCCGGCGAGCCCGCTCGACCTCCGCCTGCCAGGCCGTGAACGCCTCGTCCCGGGTGGAGTCGCGCGCGTCGTACGCCACCTGGAAGTCGCCGTCATCGGACCAGACCAGCGGGATGTCCTCCTGGTCGACCACCCTGCGGAACCAGGCGCGTTCCACCTCGGCCATGTGTCGCACCAGGCCGAGCAGCGACAGCGTGGACGGCGGCATCGACTGCCGACGCAGATCCTCGTCACCGAGTCCGTCGCACTTCATGGCGAGCGTCGCACGGTGGTAGTCCAGGAACGTCCGCAGCGTCTCCCGCTCGTCGGCGGCCAGGGGTGGGCCGATCCGCTCCGTCGCCTGCTGCGTGTCGTTCTCCGCTGTGCTCATGGTCGAAAACATATACGAAGTCCCGGCTGCTGTCGGACAAGGGTGCCTGACGGGGGGGTGTGGGGTGGGATGGGTGCCGGGGCGTCGCGCCATGGGAACGCCCGGCCGCGTTGTCCGCGGTCGGGCGTCGGTCGTTCGCTGGTTCAGGGCCCTGCGCCCTCCTGTGGCGGAGTTCGGCGTTGCGCGGGCCCGATCACGCTCCTTACGTCTGCGCTTCCCTACGTGCGCACGTATGCGTGCCGTGCGGGCGCGCGATCCGGCTAAGCGGATCGTGCGCGAGCGCGGCGGCTACGGGCTTTCGCAGCCACGGCCGCGCACAACAGTCCCATCAAAATGGTCAGGCCGCCGATGGAGGCATTGGTGGCGATGACACCCTTGTCGGGATGGGTGCCGACTATCCAGGGCGAGATGACGAGCCAGGTGCCGATGGCGCACATGGCCCAGCTCAGGCCGTACATCCGGTGCGGCGTCAGGGCGAAGCCCCAACCCAGCAGGGCGATCGCGATGCCGATGATCACGTTGTGCACCAGCAACTGGTTCTGGGTCGTGGTGAAGTGCACGATCCAGGGAGAGACGGCGCAGAACAGGCCGATCAGGAAGACCGGCGCGTCCATGATCGCGACGTCGTGTCCGCCCAGCACGCGGTTGTACCGCTCCCTCATTTCCCCGACGTCGGGGTGGGTCGACAGGTCCTCCCTGGGGTGGGAGGCCTCTGCCACGGAGCTGCGCTGGGTCGTTTCCCTCCGGTAGGACGTGTCTTCGCCGGCGCCGGGTCGCCCCGGCTCCCTGCGGTAGGACGCCTGCTCCGGGGGGCTCGACCGCTTAGCCCGCCTGCGGTGAAAAAGGTCGGCCATGGGACTCGACTCCTTCGCTTGCGAAGTCCGACCGTGCTTACGGCCGTGGTGTGTGACCTTTTATCCCATTCTGCGCTTATCTCTCCTTTATGGGTAGCCGTGGGTGGGATGGATTGGAACGGAATTCGGGCGCGCCGGCCAACCGGCGCCGCCCCGGCAAGCGTGCGCTCACGGGGCGGCGCACCGCACCTCAGCGGGCCAGGCGGGCCAGCAGGGACGACGCGGCGGTGATGCCGAGCAGCGCGGCGACGAGCAGGACCGCGAAGTCGAGACCCACGTGCGACGGGGTGCCGAGCAGCAGCCCGCGCAACGCGTCGACCTGGTAGCTCAGCGGATTGATCTTGCTGACGACGCCCAGCCAGCCAGGCATCACGGACACCGGGTACAGCGCGTTGGAGCCGAAGAACAGCGGCATCGTGATGGCCTGGCCGATGCCCATCAGGCGGTCCCGGGTCAGCACGATCCCGGCGATGGTCATCGACAGGCAGGAGAAGAACGCCGAGCCGAGCACCACCGCGGCGGCCACCCCCAGCAGCCGCAGCGGGTTCCAGGTCATCGCCACGCCGAGCAGCGCCGCGATCACCACCACCACGACCGCCTGGATCAGTGCCTTCACCCCGGCCGCGAAGGCCTTCCCGGTGATCAGCGCGGCGCGTGGCGTCGGTGTCACCAGCAGCTTGGTGAGGATGCCGGCGTCCCGCTCCCAGATGATCATGATTCCGTAGAAGATCGCGATGAACATCGCGGACTGGGCGATGATGCCGGGCGCGAGATAGTCGAGGTACGGCACCTTGCCGGTCGGGATGGCCCGGATCCGGGTGAACGTCTCACCGAAGATCAGCAGCCACAGCGCGGGCTGGATCGCCCGGGTGTACAGCTCGGTGCGGTCATGGCGCAGCTTCTGCAACTCGACCGCGCACATCGCGCCGATCCGGGCCAGCAGCACCCGCCAGCCGGCGCGCACCGCCGGCGGGGTCACCAGCAGGTCGAGACCGGTGGCCGGCGCGCTGTTCCCGGGGGCGCCGGGGCGAGGCTCAGCCGACACGGGTGGCGGTGCGGCGGGTGCGTCGGACATCGCGGAAGTCTCCTGACTCGTCCAGGCCGCTGCCGGCGACGTCCCGGAAGACGTCCTCCAGCGTCGGCTCCTTGGGGGTCTCCCCGGCCGCACGGCGCCGGCTGCGCAGCTCGTCCCTGAGTTCGTCCGGGGTGCCGAGGGCCCGTATCCGCCCCCGGTGCATCAGCGCCACCCGGTCGCAGTACTGGTCGGCCTCGTCCATGTAGTGCGTGGTCACCAGCACGGTCATGCCGGTGGCGGCCCGTACCGCGTTGATGTGCTCCCACACGCTGGTACGGGCGATGGGGTCGAGCCCGATCGTGGGTTCGTCGAGGATCAGCAGCCGCGGCGCGCTGACCAGGGCCTGGGCGAGTTCGAGACGGCGGATCATGCCGCCCGAGTACGTCTTGGCGAGCCGGTCGGCCGCGTCGCCGAGGTCGACGGCGGCCAGCGCCTGGTCGACCCGGGCCGCCCGCTCCCGCCGCGACACGTCGAAGACCCGGGCGAACAGCGCCACGTTCTCCCGCCCGGTGAGCCCTGCGTCGGCGGACAGCTGCTGCGGTACGTAGCCCAGCAGGCGGCGCACGGACATGCGCTCGCGCGCCGCGTCGTGCCCGAAGACCCGCACGATGCCGGCCGGCACCGGCAGCAGGGTGGTGAGGCAGCGGATCGCGGTGGTCTTGCCCGCGCCGTTCGGCCCGAGCAGGCCGAACACCTCACCGGCGGCGACCGTCAGGTCGAGCCCGTCCACCGCCTTCGTCTCGCCGAAGGCGTAGGTGAGCCCGGTGCAGGTGACGGCCTGCGGGGTGCTGGCCTGCGGAGTGGCGGGGGAAGGTGTCGTGGGCGCGTGGTGCTGCGCCGGGGTGGCGCGGTCCGGTTCCGGTGTGGTGTTCCGGTCGGCGTCCGCGGCCGTGGGCGTCGTTGCCCCGGGCGTGTCCGGGGGTGGGCCGGAAGGGCCCGGTCCCGGCGTGTCGGCCTGCTTGCTCATGTCCGCCTCCGGCGTGTCGCTCATGGGCCCGTTCCCTCCGCTCCCTCAGTGGCCTGTGGTCCGGCCCTGCCGTCCGCCCGGTCCTCGTGCAGCCGCCGGGCGAGCCGGTGCAGCGCGGGGACCGCCGCGGCGATCGCGGCCTGGTCCGCCTCGCTCAGCCGGGCCACCTGCTCCCGTACGAGTGCACTGCGCCGCGCCTGCCAGTCCCGCAACCGGGAGACCGCGGCGGGGGTGGGCCGCAGCAGGGTGGATCGGCGGTCGTCCGGGTCGGTCTCGCGCACCAGGTAGCCGGCCCGGCTGAGCTGGTTGACCAGGGTGGAGACCGAGTTGCCCGCGAGGTAGAGCTCCTTCGCCGCGTCCGAGACGCGGATGCCGGGCCGCGCGACCACCAGCCGGAGCAGCTCGGCCTGTGCGCCGCGCAGCGGTGGCGCGGGCATGGTGCTCCGCACCCGCCGCCGGATCAGCCGAAGGAGTCCGGCCAGGGCGTCGGCGAACTCTTCCGGCGGGGTGTCGTCGGTGGTCATACCAAGAAGGTTAGCTCTGACAAAGAGGTATTCGCCAGAGGGTCTGCGGTACCGGGGGAGAGGCGGCTGCGGTGCCGGGGGCGAGGTTGCGGCGCGCCGTGGGCAGGTGGGATGTGCTTCGGGTGGCACCTGATTGGTACCGTGAGCTCATGCCATCCCTGAATGTGTCGTTCACCGACGAGGAACTCGAGGGGGTCCGGGCGGCGGCCGCGGCCGAGGGGAAGAGCCTCAAGCAGTACCTGCACGATCTCGGGGTGCGCGAGCACCAGCGCAAGCAGTTCGTGGCGGGCGCCCTGGCCTGGAGCGAGAAGCTGAGCGCCGAGTTCGACGAGGCGTTCCCCGACGAGCTGCCGCCCTCACGGCGCCGCGGCGGCGGTCGAGGGACCGCGGTCGCCAGATGATCCTCTACGTCGACGTGTCATGGCTCCTGGACGTCCAGGAGCGTGCCATGCCCGAGGACGTGTCGGTCGCCGACTACTCCGCCCTCGTCGCGGCGGCCGCCCGCCACCGGACGAAGATGCCGACGCTGGCCGCCTCCGATCCGGACGCGGCCTGGCGCGCCGCAGCGCTGCTGCACGCCATAGTGCGCCTGGAGCCGCTGCCCCACATGAACTCCCTGTACGCAGCCCTGGTCGCCGCCCAGTACATGGGCCAGTCCGGCGAGGGCATCGATCCGCCCTACGGTGCCCTGTCCAGCCTGGTGCGCAAGGTCCGCGAGGGTGAGGCCGACGTCTACACGGCGGCCGGCCAGCTGCGCGACTGGCGGATATAAGCCGTCCGGCGACCGGCCGGCCACGGGAGCCGCCGCTACTCCCACGGCGGTGGGCCCTCCGGGACCAGCTGGTGCACCTCGAAGAGGACGGCGGCGTCGACGCCCATGGCGCGGCCGGCCATGCCGGTGGCCCAGGTGAGGAAGGTGCGCGGGTCGACGGACCGCTCGCCGAGCCCCGCGGCGTAGGCCGCATGGGCGGCGAGGGAGGCGATGCCCCGCTCCAGCGGATCGCCCGCCACCTCCACGCCGTGCGTGGGATGCTCGGGCGCTGCGAAGGCCGCGAACCGTACGCCGTCCCACGGGGCGAGGCCCTCGTCGGCCAGTTCGGGGAAGATCCAGCGGTTGCCCGCGTCGCGGGCGGCGTCCAGGGCCGCGAGGCCCACCGCGCGATGGTCGGCCTGGTTGGTGAGCCCGAGCACCATCCGCACCGTGAAGGCACCGCTCACCACGACCTCGGGGCGATGGCGCCGCACGGCCCGTACGAGATCGCGGCGCAACGGCAACCCGTACTCGACGCAGCCGTCCCGATGGCCCAGGAACTCCACGTCGTCGACGCCCACGGCACGGGCCGCCGTGCGCTGCTCCCGCTCGCGCACCGGTCCCGCCTGATCGGGGTGCACGCCGTCGATCCCGGCCTCCCCGCGGGTGGCCAGCGCATAGCTCACCTGTTTGCCCTGGGCGGTCCAGCGGGCGACCGCGGCCGATGTGCCGTACTCGATGTCGTCGGGGTGCGCCACCAGCACCAGGCAGCGTTCCCAGTCCTCGGGCAGCGCGGGCAGCGGCTTCGCCCCGGCGCCGCCCGGCTCGTTCGTGGCACTCATACTCGCCATCGTCGCCCCGGCCACCGGCGATCACCACTCGCCCTTGTGCGCCCTGTGGCGGCGGACGAGGGCCGTGCAGGACCGGATGCCGTCCCGGGTGCCATCAGATCCCCGGCGCGCCCCAGACCGGGAACCAGCGCGTGAGGTCCTGCTCGATCCGCAGGTCGTCGGTCAGGGTGGCGCGGATCTGGAGCTCCAGGGAATTGTCACGGCGCTCCCCGGCCAGCGGCGCGAACGGGTAGAAGGTGCCGCGCTTGTACAGGTACACCAGGGCGAGCCGCCTGCCCTCCCGGTCCTCGAAGCCGGCGAGGGAGCAGAGCAGCTGGGGACCGAACCCGTTGTCCTGGAGCGCCGAGTTGACCGCGTGCAGATCGCTGACGAGGGACGGCAGGTCGTCGGGCGCGCGGCGGGAGACGAGCCACGAATAGCCGTAGTCGTCACGCTCGAACGTGACCGGCGGCCCGCTGCGTGCCGTGTCCGCGTCCAGCAGCTCCCGCACCCCGTCGTGGACCTGCGCGAACTCGGCTCCCTCCACGCTGGAGAAGCAGACCGAGCCGAGTCCGGTCGGAGTGAAGGAGGTCGCCGCCTGGAGCGTCACCGCCGCGGACGGCAGCGCGAAGAGCTGGTCCAGATCGGGCGGGGCCGGCTTGCTGCGGCCGAGCAGGGTGTCGAGCAGTCCCACCGGCCTCAGCTCCGCGTGTCGGGTGCCGGACCCAGCTGGGCGGAGATCTTGGACAGCTGGTCCAAGCGCTGCTCCAGGCTGGGGTGGGTGGAGAACATCCGGCCGAAGGTGTCCATGGTCCCGACGGCGGGCGTGAAGTAGAAGGCGTTGAACGCCTTCGCGGTACGCAGGTCGCGGGTGGGGATCCGGGCGATGTCGCCGGTCAGCTTGGTCAGCGCGGAAGCCAGCGCGGACGGTCGCCCGGTGAGCAGCGCGCCGGCCCGGTCCGCGGCCAGCTCCCGGTACCGGGACAGGGCGCGGATCAGCACGAAGCTGATCGCGTACACCGCCACCGACACACCGGTCACCACTGCCAGGACGAGGACCGTGTTCTGGTCGCGCCGGCTGAACAGCTGCGAGTAGAACGCGAACCGGATGACGAGCCCGGCGATCACCCCCAGGAACGAGGCGACGGTGATCACCGCGACGTCGCGATGCGCGACGTGCGACAACTCGTGCGCCAGGACACCTTCCAGCTCCTCGGCCTCCAGGCGTCGCTGTAGCCCGTCGGTCACGCAGATCACGGCGTGATTGGGGTTGCGCCCGGTCGCGAAGGCGTTGGGGAGGTCCAGCCGGGAGACGGCGACCTCCGGCTTGGGCATGTCGGCGGTGGCGCACAGCCGGTCCACGATGCCGTGCAGCCGGGGTGCCTCCTCACGGGAGACGATCCGGCCGTGCATGGCGTACAGCGCGATCCGGTCGGAGAACCAGTACTGCGCACCCAGCAGCAGTGCCGCCACCACGACGACCAGCACCACCGACTTCAGCAGCACGATCAGCGCCGCGACGAAGGCCACGTACAGCAGGCCCAGGAGGAAGAGTGTCACCAGCATCCGAGCCGTCAGGCGCCGGTCGGGCTGGAAGCGGCTGCGCATCGCCATCACCCCGGAGTGAATGTTTTCGGGTCGGCCCCGACCGCGCCGTGCCTGCCGGCACGCCCGGCCGTGTCCCTTCCATGGTCCGTCATCACGGGTCAATAACACGTTAGGTCAACTGAGGGAGAAACGGATATACCGGGGCGGATCATTCCGGTACGGGCTGGCCCCGGATGCCCGGATGCCCGGATGCGCTGGAGGTCCCGCCCTCGTGTGACGGGTCCGCCCTCGCCTTGCCCGGCGGTGTCCGCCCTGGGTGGCGGTCGTCGGCGCCGTCTCGGCGGGTCAGTCCCGGAGTGGCACCCTGCCGGCCAGGAGTGGCATGGCTCGACGCATCCGCAGCGCATCCACGGATTCCGCCAGTAATTCGTATTCCGTCGTGTCGTCCTGCGTGGCGAACCGCATCAGTTGGCCGGCGGCGAGTTGATCGGCGACATTTTCCTGGCCTGCCGCATCGGAGCACCAGGTGCGAAACGCGTGCGACACGTCCGGTACGGTATCCGCCACCTGAACAAGAGCCGTCGCCGGAATGAAGGGGGCAGCCGGATTGGGATCGAGCCGGTCGGCAATCCAGGCGGCACGGTCCCGCAGCCACCACAGGGCCAGCGGGAGCGTGGGTGCCCGGTAGGTGCCGAGCGGCACCCCCACGCGCATGCCGCCGCAGACCCCGTAGGCGGTGACCTGGCACAAGATCTCGTCGTGCACTGCAGCCCCCATCGCGTGCGCCACTGCCAGGTGAGCGGAGCGTCACGCCTGTTGAACTTGTTGTGATCACACGACGAATATCGATTTTCGGGGTCTGCTGTCACCGCAGGTTCCGGCCAACCCGACTGCGACGGGTGGATGTCCCGCGTCGGTTGGCCGAAAGGTGCTACTTGCGTGCCCGGTGCAACGAAGAGTGTCGAGCGTGTCGCGGTCTGCGAAAAGGATCATATTTCTGCGGTGCGGGGAAATGGTCCGAAAATCGTGCTGCGTAACCCAGGGCGAATATTGATCAATTGTTCGGACGAGGGTTCGAAGCCTGCTGGATTTCGCCCCCTCCCAGCGGGCTTTTCCTGCTTCGGAACGGACGGCCGAGGTTCCGGCACGCCACCGGATCGTTGCCGCGGCCGGCCTGGGAGGTGTGGCCCGTCCTCGTCTGGATACGCGGCACGAGTCAGCCGTACGACGGATGGAGGGCGCTGCGATCATGCGCACCGAGGAGCCCAGAGGAGACGAGGTCTACCAGCCGGACGCTCCCGACGACAGCGAAGTACCGGAGTACGAGGGCATCCGCGAATCCGAGGACACCCTGATCGACCGGGGTGCCGACCCCTACGACGAGGGCGCGTCCCCGCCCGAGCGGCCGTTGGCCGTCGAGAAGGACGGCACCACGCCGCTGGAGCAGAGCACGGGCGAGTCCCTGGACCGGCGCCTGGCGCAGGAGGAGCCGGACACCGCTGCCTGGGCGTCCGGCAACGGCATCGGCGACCTCCCCGGCGGAGAGGGCGAACCACGCGACGACGAGGTCGGCGAAGGCCGCGCCGGGCGACTGGTCGCCCCCGACGAAGGAGCGCACGAGGACGAGGAGAAGGCCCTGGTGGCCGACGACGTCGGCATCGCCGGCGCCGCGGCGTCGGCCGAAGAAGCCGCCGTCCACGTGGTTCCCGGTATCGAGGAGGAGATCCCCGAGACCCCCGAGGCCACGGAGGTCTCGGAGACCTCCAAGCCCCCCGGAACCTCCGACACGCCCGAGAACCCCTGAGTCCGGCGAGCCGCCCCCGAAGAGGTGAGGACCGTGACCCTGCACCCGGGCACCCACGCCCCGTACCCGCCGTACCAGCCCTCCGGGCCCGATACGGGCAGCCCGGACGGCGGGGCGGACGTCACGCACACCCGCATCACGCTCCAGGTCAACGGGGAGCCGTGCACCCTCGTCGTCGACAACCGCACGGCCCTGCTGGACCTGCTGCGCGAGCGGCTCGGGCTCACCGGGGCCAAGAAGGGCTGCGACCACGGACAGTGCGGCGCCTGCACGGTCCTCGTCGAGGGGCGCCGGGCCAACAGCTGCCTGCTGCCCGCGGTCGCACAGGACGGCTATGCCGTCACCACCGTCGAAGGACTCGCCGACGGCGAGCAGCTGCACCCCTTGCAGCGCGCCTTCCTCGACCGGGACGCCTTCCAGTGCGGTTACTGCACGCCCGGACAGATCTGCTCCGCGGCCGGCGTCCTCGAGGAGGCCACCGCGGGCCGGCCCTCCGACGTCACCGCCCTCGACCATCCGGCGGATCGGCCGGTGCCCCTGACCTCCGCGGAGGTTCGTGCCCGGCTCAGCGGCAACATCTGCCGCTGTGGTGCGTACCCGAACATCGTCGCCGCCGTACAGGACGTGGTCACATGAAGCCCTGCGCCTATGTGCGGGCCAGCACCGTCGAGGAGGCCACCGCCGCCTACGCCGGGCACTCCGGCGCGCAGTACCTCGGCGGCGGCACCAACCTCGTCGACCTGATGAAGCTCGGCGTCTCCACACCCGACACGCTCGTGGACATCAGCCGTCTGCCGTTGGACGGCGTCGCCGAATGCGACGACGGCGCGCTGCGGATCGGGGCCACCGTGCGCAACAGCGACCTGGCCGCCCACCCCCTGGTCCGGGCCCGCTGGCCGGTGGTCTCCCAGGCGCTCCTCGCCGGGGCCTCCGGCCAGCTCCGCAATGTCGCCACCACCGGCGGCAACCTGCTCCAGCGCACCCGCTGCCCGTACTTCCAGGACCTCACCAAACCCTGCAACAAACGGCAACCCGGCAGCGGCTGCGCCGCCCTCGACGGCGTGCACCGCGACCACGCCATCTTCGGCCACTCCCGGCGCTGCATCGCCACCCACCCGTCCGACCTGGCCGTCGCGCTGGTCGCCGTCGACGCCACGGTGGAGTTGCACGGCGGGGACGGTGTGCGCACCGTGCCGGTCGAGGAGTTCTACCGGCTGCCGGGGGAGCGGCCCGAGCAGGACACGATCATCCGGCCCGGCGAGCTGATCACCGCGGTGACGCTGCCGGCGCACAGCGCCGGGCTGCCCTCGGCCTACCGCAAGGCACGCGACCGTGCCTCGTACGCGTTCGCGCTGGCGTCGGCGGCAGCGGTCGTCGACGTCCAAGGCGGCCGGGTGCACCATGCCGCACTCGCCTTCGGCGGCGTCGCGCACCGGCCGTGGCGGGCCCGGCACGCCGAGAACTGGCTGATCGGCGCGCCCCCCACGGCCGACGCCATCGCACGGGCCGTCGACGCCGAACTCGCCCGGGCCGAGCCGCTGGGCGACAACGCCTTCAAGGTCGACCTCGCCCGTGGCCTCGCACGCGACCTGCTGACCCGGCTGACCGGAGCCCGGCCACCCGGAGCCGGCGGACACGGCGCCGGCTGACCGCTCAGGCGGCCACCGGCCCACGGCCGCGGCAGCGCACCCCGCGAACCGCCCCACGGAAGGAACCGGCGATGCCCCACACCACGGCGGCAGCCAGCGGGTCCCGCCCGGGCCGCACCGGCACGCGCGGGACCACGGCCCTCCTCGGCAGCCCGCTCGAACGCCGCGAAGGCCGGGACAAGGTCACCGGCGCGGCCCGCTACGCCGCCGAGCACCACCCCCCGGCCCGGGCCTACGCCTGGCCGGTGCCCGCTGCCGTGAGCCGGGGCCGCGTCCTCGCGGTGGACGACCGGGCCGCCCTCGACCAGCCCGGGGTGCTGGCCGTGCTCACGCCCGCCACGGCACCCCGGCTCGGCGACGCCGGCGACCCCACCCTGTCGGTGCTCCAGGACGAACGGGTGCCGCACTACGGCTGGTACGTGGCGCTGGTGGTGGCCGAGACCCTGGAAGCCGCCCGCGCCGGCGCCGCCGCGGTCCACGTCGACTACGACACCGAGCCGCACGACGTCACCCTGACCGTCGACCACCCCGACGGCTACCTGCCCGAGACGGCCAACGGCGGCCACCCGGGGCTGCGGGAGCGCGGCGAACCCGACGCCGCGTTCGCGGCGGCACCGGTGCGCCTGGACGCCGCCTACCGGGTGCCGCCGGAGCACAACCACCCGATGGAGCCGCACGCCGCCACCGCCGAGTGGCACGGCGACCGGCTCACCGTGCACGACTCCAGCCAGGGCTCCACCGCGGTCGCCACGGCCCTCGCCGCCCTCTTCGAGCTGCCCGAGGACCACGTCACCGCCGTCAGCGAGCACGTCGGCGGCGGCTTCGGCAGCAAGGGCACACCGCGGCCGCACGTGGTGCTGGCCGCCATGGCCGCCCGGCACGTCGGCCGGCCGGTCACCCTCGCCCTGCCGCGCCGTCAGATGCCCGCAGTGGTGGGCCACCGTGCCGAGACCCTGCACCGGGTACGACTCGGCGCCGACGACGGCGGCCGGCTGACGTCCGTCATTCACGAGATCACCACCTACACCTCGCGCGTCAAGGAGTTCGTGGAGCAGGCCGCGGTGCCCGCCCGCGTCATGTACGCCTCCGGGCACAGCCGCACCGAACACCGCGCCGTCCCGCTCGACGTCCCCACCCCGTCCTGGATGCGCGCCCCCGGCGAGGCACCGGGGATGTTCGCGCTGGAGACGGCCATGGACGAACTCGCCGGCACCCTGGACATGGACCCCGTCGAGCTACGGGTACGCAACGAACCCGACCGTGAGCCGGACACCGGCCGCCCGTTCAGCAGCCGGAACCTCGTCGCCTGCCTACGCGAGGGCGCCGAGCGGTTCGGCTGGGCCGGCCGCCCCGCACGGCCCGGACACGACCGCAGGGGAGCGGACCTGGTCGGCACCGGCGTCGCAGCATCCCTCTATCCCGTCTACCAGATGCCGTCCCGAGCCGGCGCGCACGCCCACCCCGACGGCACGTACACCGTGCGGACCAACGCGGCCGACATCGGCACCGGGGCGCGCACCGTCCTCAGCCAGGTGGCGGCCGACGCGCTGGGCGTGCCGCTCGCCGCGGTGCGGATGGAGATCGGCAGCAGCGCCCTGCCAGCGGCATCGGTGGCCGGCGGCTCGTCCGGCACCTCCTCCTGGGGGGCGGCGGTGCATGCCGCCTGCACGGCACTGGTCGCGCGACTGAAAGAGCACACGGGACCCCTGCCCGCCGAAGGGATCGGCGCCGAGGCCGACACCGCCGAGACCGTGGGCCGCGAGGCCGACTGGGCGCGCGACGCCTTCGGCGCCCACTTCGCCGAGGTGCACGTCGACACCGACAGCGGCGAGGTGCGGGTCCGTCGTCAGCTGGGCGTCTTCGCCGCCGGGCACATCCTCAACCCGCGCACCGCACGCTCCCAGTTCATCGGCGCCATGACGATGGGCCTGGGCATGGCCCTCATGGAGGGGTCCACCATGGAACCGGTCTTCGGCGACTTCACCGAGAAGGACCTCGCCGCCTACCACCTGCCCGTGCACGCCGACGTCACGGACATCGAGGCCCACTGGATCGACGAGGACGACGAGCACCTCAACCCGATGGGAAGCAAAGGCATCGGTGAGATCGGCATCGTCGGCGCCGCCGCGGCGATCGGCAACGCGGTGCACCACGCCACCGGCGTACGGTTCCGCGAGCTGCCGCTGACACCGGACCGGATCCTCAACGGTCTCGCCCGGCACGCGGGAGTGCCGGCCTGACGCCGCGCACCGCCCGCCCCCTTGCGCGGGTGCGGACGGTGCGCGGTCCGGCCGGGTCGCCGGACCGGTCGATCAGTGCGGCTTCTCCGCGCGCTCCAGCACGAAGACCGGGATCTCGCGGTCCGTCTTCGTCTGGTAGTCGGCGTAGTCCGGGAACGCCTCGACCGAGCGGCTCCACCAGAGTGCCTTCTCGTCCCCGGTGACCTCACGCGCGATCATGTCCTGGCGCACCGGGCCGTCCTGGAGTTCCACCCGCGGATCGGCGACGAGGTTGTGGTACCACGTCGGATGCTGCGGGGCGCCTCCCATGGAGGCGACCACCGCATAGGCACCCTCGTACTCCACCCGCATCAGCGGTGTCTTGCGGATCTTGCCGCTCTTCGCGCCGTACATGGTCAGGATGACGACGGGCATGCCCCGCATCGTCGTCCCCTCCCTGCCGCCCGAGCCCTCGAACAACTCGACCTGTTCGCGGGCCCGCTGGCTGGGGCTGGGCTCGTACTCACCGTCCAATGGCATCGTTCACGTCACCTCGTCCTACTGCTCTGCTCGTCAGAACCCTGCTGGATACGGGGCCGGCCGACGGACCGTCGGTCCCCTGCCGGTCACTCCTCGGGTTCAACGCCGAGCGGCTCCCCAAACATCCTGGTGCGCCGCGGCATCCGCGCGGGGGCACCCACGGGGCGCCGCGCGGCCGCGTCATGCGCCTGGCGCGGAGCCCGCGGCACCGCCCGTCCACGCCAGGACCCGATCCACGGTCCAGGTGGTCACGATCTGCTCCTGCGGCACCTCGCACTCCTCGGCACGGGCACAGCCGATGATCTGCCAGTCGAGCTGTCCGGGGGCGTGCGCGTCGGTGTCCACCGCGACCAGTGCGCCGGCCGCAACCGCCCGGCGCAGCAGCCGACGTGGCGGATCGCGGCGCTCCGGACGGCTGTTGATCTCCACGGCGGTGTCCGCGGCGGCGCACGCCGCGAAGACCTCCTCGGCGTCGAACGTGGACTCCGGCCGCTCCCGGCCGCCCCCGACCAACCGGCCGGTGCAGTGTCCCAGGATGTCCGCGTGCGGATTGCGCACGGCGGTGACCATCCGGCGCGTCATCGCATCCGCCGCCATGCGCAGCTGCGAGTGGACGGAGACCACCACCACGTCAAGGCGCGCCAGCAGCTCTGGATCCTGGTCGAGCGAGCCGTCCGGCAGGATGTCGCACTCGATGCCGGTGAGCATCCGAAACGGTGCCCAGCGCGCATTCAGCTCGGCCACCACCGCGAGCTGCTCGCGCAGCCGCTCCGCGGACAGGCCACGGGCCACCGTCAGCCGCGGAGAGTGGTCGGTGAGCACCACCCACGCATGGCCGAGCGCTGCCGCGGCCCGGCCCATCTCCTCGATGGGGCTGCCGCCGTCCGACCAGTCGGAGTGCAGGTGACAGTCGCCACGCATCAGCCGCCGCAGCCGCTCGCCGCCGTCCACCAGGGGCGTTTCGGCCTCATGTTCGAGACGGTCCAGATATCCGGGCACCTGGTCCGCCAGCGCCTCCCGCACGACCTGTGCCGTCTTCGGCCCGATGCCCCTGACCGACTCCAGCGACCCGGCGGCGACGCGCTCGGCGAGCTCCCCCTCGGACATGGCCGCGACCACGCCGGCCGCCGTCCTGAAGGCCCGCACCCGGTAGGTGGGCGCCTGGGCCCGCTCCAGGAGGAACGCGATCCGTTCCAGCGCCTCGACGGGGAGCATCACCACCTCCAGTGTCCGTACCTCCGGCGCCCGCCCCCTTGCGCCGGTCCGGCCCGGCCGGGCATCGGCTGCCGCCGTGTCCAGCGTGGCTCAGCTGTCGCCCGACCGCAGGGCGGGGTCGTCCGGCTCCCCGCGCAGTGACCGGCCCGCCCCGAACGGCGATCGCGCCCCGGCGACCGGTCGCGTCGTGGCGTCCGAGCCGGCTCCGTCCGGGGTGGACACGGGCACCGCGTCCGCGGGCGGTGCCTCCGCGTCGGGCGTGCCGGACTCGGTGGGCGCGCCGCCCGCGTCCCCCGGCGGCACCGCCCCACCGGCGCCGCCCGACGGCCACAGCGCGGCCGCCAGCATCGCGCCCAGCGCACAGGCCGAAGCGAGCCCTGCGCCGGTGCGCAGCACCCTCGACGCGGGTCGGGCGGGCGGCAGCTGCCGGGGTGCGGTGACCGCCGGCATCAGGCGGTGCCGCCCGGAGCGCCTGCCGCGGCCCGTGCGCGCCGGCTGCGCGGCCACCGGCACGGCGGGCGCCCCGGACTCCTCGGCTGCGCCCGCTCCGTCGGCGTGGTGCGGGCGCCGGCCGGGCCGCGAGGCGAGGTAGTCGGCAGCCGGCGGGCCGAGCACGGCCTGGGCCAGCAGTGCCCCGGGCCGGCGGCGGTACAGCTCCAGCTGCGTCACGACGCCCGCGCAGTGCGTGCAGCCGAACACGTGGTGTCGCACGTCCGGCAGGAAGGCCCGGCCGCGCGGCTGGGTGTCGAGCAGCCGGTTGTAGAAGCGGCAGGCAGCGTGCTCGGCGAGGTCCGTGTGCCAGTGCAACAGCCCCGCCTTGAACTGTCCCCGGGCCTTTTCGAGTTCGGTCAACGCCGTCCCGATGTCCAGAGCCAGCAACGTGGCCGGTACCCAGACGGGCTCGCCCTCGACGGCGGTGTGCCACAGCAGGCACTGCCCCACCGGCGGCAGGGAGTCGAAGGCGTGCCGTGCGATCCGCCGGTCACCGGGGTCGGTGGGCAGCCCCGCCGGGGCGCCGGCCTGCTGCGCCGCACCGGCGGTGGCACGGGTGTCCGCGGCCTTGGAGGTGCCGTTACCCGCGGGCAACGGGCACGCGGACCCGAGCGGCGATGACCCGGCCGACGGCTGCCGTTCCGTGGCCCACTCGGCGGCCGTGTCCCGTACCGCCATGAGCAGGAGGGGACGCAGCGCCGCAACAGGACCCGAGCGTTCCAGGGCCTTGAGCACCTGGTGCACGGCAGCCGCCGCCAGTGCCGCCGCCGGGTGGCCCGTGGTGGGCGCGCACAGCACGGCGAAGTCGTACACCGGCTCCCAGTGGCGCTCCAGCAGCGCCGCCAGCGGATAGGGGTCCGCGGCCCAGGAAGGCGACCGGAGCGAGGCGGCGAGCCACGGGTCGGACTCGCTCGGATCGGGCCGCGGTCCGGGAGGGTAGGGCGGGAGCGGCGAGTGGGGGGTGAGCACAGAGGCTTTCCTTACGAGGCGAAGCAAAGCGCAGGGTTCAGGCCGACAAAGACGCACGATCCCCGATGGTGTGGCTGTCATTTCTGTTCCGGTGGCGGGGAAAACCAGTCCGCGGGGCGAAAGCAGGCCGGCTCGGCACCCCGAATGCACGGTGCAGAGCGGTGGGAGTAGCGAGCGGGCGAGCAGGTCCGGCCCTGACCCGCGTTGCGTGAACGCGGTTCACCCTGACACAGCCCGCGCGGGGCAAACAAGTGAGGTGGGCAAGGGCTACCGTCCAAGAGTGAGGGGTGCGACGGCCCCGGGCCCGTCCGGTCGTACGTGAATGCGAAAAGAGGACATGCCTTTCAAGGGCAATCACCCTGCCGATATCCACCGCCGGCGCCGTGCATTCGGCCGAAGCGGCTCCGCAAAGGCGATGACGCCATGTCAGTTCGCCTGTTCCTGCGTCTCGTTCACCCGGACCGGTGCGTTTCGATCTTCGGGCCCGGTGCGGCGCGGGGGCGGGGCTTCGGTCACGTCGAGGAAGATCTGATCGGCTTCCGATACGGAATCCGCAATTGATTTCTTGATGCGTTCCGAGGCGAGTTCGACGACCTCGCTGTCGATGTTGGGCGCGAGGTCGATACGGGCGGCCACCAGGGTCGAATCGAGGCCGAGCCGCATGGTCAGCAGCTCGTCCACCCGGTCGATCTCCGGCTGGTCCGCCAGCAGCGCGCGGATCTTCCCGCGCAACTCGGGATCGACCGCCTGACCGATCAACTGCTCCCGCGCGTCCCGGCCGAGCCGGTAGGCGACGTACACGAGCAGCGCGCCGATGGCGAAGGACGCGGCCGCCTCCCAGACGACCTGCCCGGTGATCATGTGCAGGCCCATCCCCACCAGTGCCAGCGTCACACCCAGTACCGCGGTGCCGTCCTCCGCGATCACCGTCCGCAGCGCCGGATCGTGCAACGCCGTCGAGCCGGGCTCCTGGCGCACCTGGAGCAGCGCCCGAAGGAGCGAACCGGCCTCGAAGACCAGCGCCACACCGAGCACGACCAGCCCGGCCACATATCCGCCGTGCGACTCCTGGGCGCCGGTACGCAGCGCGTCGAAGCCCTGGAGGAACGAGAAGCAACCCCCCATCACGAAGATGCCGACCGCCGCGAGCAGCGACCAGAAGTAGCGCTCCTTGCCGTAGCCGAAGGGATGCCGGTGGTCGGCGGGTCGGCGGCTGCGGGCCAGTGCGGCCAGCAGGAACACCTCGTTGAGGCTGTCGGCGACCGAGTGCGCCGCCTCCGACAGCAGCGCGGGCGAGGAGGAGATCAGCCCGCCCACCGCCTTCGCCACGGCGATCACCAGGTTCGCGCCGAGTGCCACCAGCACGGTCAGCCGTGTCCTGCTGTCCGAGGTCATCCGTTACCCCTGCCTCCCCTGGTGCCGGCAGCCCGCGCCCGGTGCGGGGCTGCGAACGTGGCCCACCGGAGCCCGTCGTGGGCTCCGCCAGCGCCGGGCCGTCCGTCCGGTGGCCGCCGCTGCGCTGGGCCGGCCCGGTGATCTCCGCCCCGCCTCTTGCGAGGGTCCGCGACGTCGCTCGTACCGTGGAGCGCGTGAGGTACCGTCAGCGGGGCAGTGAGCGTACGGGCTACAGGTCCGGTTACCTCGCGGCGGCGGCAGTATTCGCGGTCGGCATGGCGGGCATGACCCTGCCCACCCCGCTCTACGGGCTCTACCGCGCCGAGATCGGCTTCTCCGAGCTGGTGGTGACGGTGGTCTTCGCCGCGTACGCCGTCGGAGTGATCGGGGTCCTGCTCACGGTGGGTGACTTCTCCGACCGGGTGGGGCGGCGGCCGGTGCTGCTGGTCGCGCTGGCGCTGTCCGCGGCCAGCGCGCTGTGCTTCGTCTTCGAGAGCGGGCTGCCGTCCCTCTTCGCCGGCCGGCTACTGTCCGGCTTCGCGGCCGGGCTGTTGAGCGGGGCCGCCACCGCCACCGTGATGGAGCTCGCGCCCCCCGGCCATGAGTCCCGTGCCTCACTCGCCGCGACCGCGGCCAACATGGGCGGCCTCGGCTGCGGCCCGCCCCTGGCCGGGGTGCTCGCCCAGTACGGGCCCTGGCCGCTGCGCCTGCCGTATCTCGTGCACCTCGCGCTGCTGGCCGTCTCGTGCCTGGTCGTCCTGTGGCTGCCGGAGCCGGTGCGGCGCGCCGGGCCGGCGTGGCCGCCCCGGCCGCCGGGGCTCAAGGTGCCCGCCGAGGTGCGGGGGGTGTTCACGGCGACCGCGTTGGCGGCGTTCGCCGGGTTCGCCCTGCTGGGCCTGTTCACCGCGGTCGCTCCGAGCTTCGTGGCGCAGACCCTGGGCGTCACGAACCTGGCGGTCTCCGGCACCGTGGTCTTCAGCGTCTTCCTGGGTTCGACCGTCGGCCAGGCGCTGACCGTCCGGGTGGGCTCCCATCGCGCGCTGCCCGTCGGATGCCTGGTGCTGATCGCCGGCCTGCTGCTGGTGGCCGCGTCGCTCGCGCTGCGCACCCTGGACCTGCTGGTCGCCGGGGCGGTGTGCGGAGGGCTCGGCCAGGGGCTCGGATTCCGGGCCGCACTCACCGCGGTGGGCCAGGCCGCACCCGCGGACCGCAGGGCCGGCACCATCTCGTCCTTCTTCGTCGTCGCCTACCTGGGCATCTCCCTGCCGGTGGTCGGCGTCGGCGCGCTGGCCGTGGAGCTCGGGCTGCGCGCCGCCGGCCTGGTCTTCACGGCCTGCGTGATGGCGGTGGTGGCATCGGTCGGGCTGTACGTGCTGCGCCGGCCCCCGGTACCGGGCGAGTCCGCGCCGGCCGGCGGGACTGCCCGCTGACCGGTCAGGGCCGCCCCGCGGCCGGCACCTCCTCGCCGGCGGCCACCGGACCCGGCGGTGTGCCGTCGCCGAACGGGCGCCCGCCCAACTGCTCGCGGTGGTGCGGCGTGAGCCAGGCCGACAGGTCCGGGCCGAGGGCGACGATGCCGGTGGGGTTGATGCCGGTGTGGACCTGGTAGTAGTGCCGCTTGACGTGGTCGAAGTCGACGGTGTCGCCGAAACCGGGCGTCTGGAACAGGTCACGGGAGTAGGCCCACAGCACCGGGTCCTCGGCCAGCTTCCAGCGGTTGCACTTGAAGTGGCCGTGGTACACGACGTCGAACCGCACCAGTGTCGTGAACAACCGGATGTCCGCTTCCGTGATGGTGTCACCCACCAGGTAGCGGCGGTTCGCGAGCCGCTGCGAGACCTCCTCGAGCCGCCGGAAGAGCGCCAGGCACGCCTCCTCGTAGCCGGCCTGCGTGGTGGCGAAGCCGGACCGGTACACGCCGTTGTTGACGTCGCGGTAGATGCCGTCCATGACCTCGTCGATCTCGTCGCGCAGCGGCTCGGGGTACAGGTCGGGGGCGCCCGACCGGTGCAGGGCGCGCCACTCGGTGGCGAGGTCCAGGGTGATCTGCTGGAAGTCGTTGGTGACCAGCCGGCCGCTGGGGACGTCGACGACCGCGGGCACGCTGACACCGCCCGGGTAGCCCGTTTCGCGCGCGTCGTAGGCCTCGCTGAGGAAGCGGATGCCGAGCACCGGGTCCCGGTCGTCGGGATCCAGCGTGAAACGCCAGCTGCGGTCGTCCTGGATGGGGTCGGTGACGGCCAGCGACAGGGCGTCCTCCAGGCCGAGCAGCCGTCGGGAGATCACCGCCCGGCTCGCCCAGGGGCAGGCCCGGCTCACCACCAGCCGGTACCGCCCGGCCTCCACCGGCCAGCCGTCCCTGCCGTCGGCCGTGATCCGGTCCGCGAAATGGCTCTTCGACCGCTTGAACGGCTTCTTCCCGTACGCCTCGTTGCCGGTCTTCTCCGCGCCGGCTGCGGCTGCGGCTGTGCCGGCCGTGTCCGTGCCGGCCGTGTCGGTGCCGGTCTGTTCCGTGACGGGGTTGCTCATGTCCGGACTCCTTCCCCGAAGGCGCCGCACACCACCGTGCGGCCAGGTGCCGCCTTCGACCAGGTCATGGCGGTGCCGGGCGTGCGCTCCCTGTTGAGCGTACGTCGGTGCGCGCACCGACGTCCTCAGCCCGGCGCGTCTTGTCCGGCTGATCTCCGCCGGCGGCGACGGTCCCACCGGTCTGTCTGACCGCAGGGTTCCCGGGTACTCGACGCCCATGACTGCATGGAACACGGAACTGGGCGCAGCGATGGTCGTGGCCTTTCCGAAGGTCCTGGCCATCCTGGGGGCCTTCTTCGGGGCGCTGATCGTGGCCGGCCTGCTGCTGTGGGGGTTCTGGCTCGGCAGGCGGTGGATGGTGCGGGAGCCACCCGTGCCGGGTCCGCAGGAGCACGGACACCTCCCCGACGAGGGACCCGTCCACGAGTCCAGTGAACACCGCGAGTACGACGAGATGCCGCGTTACGAGGAGCGGGACCGGCTCACCCCGCACGAGATCCCGGGCTTCGGGAACGCCCCCAGCAGGCGCAGCAGCGACCAGCGGAGCAGGAAGTGGAGCCCCGGTTCCAGCGGGTCCTTCGGTAGCGGTGGGTCCGGCACGACACGGTGACGCCGGGGGAGTTCGGCGGGCCACTTCGTGCCCGGCGGGTGTCAGCTGTCAGCCGAGTGCCGCCAGCAGGGCGGCCCTGAACTCGTCGGCCCGGGTGGTGACGATGCGCGGGCTGTCGATCAGCGCCGCGTCGACCACCTGCGCCAGCCGCTTGGGCACCGCGGCACACCGCCGCCGGACCGGGACGGGCGGCTCCCTCAGCAGCACCACGAGGGGGTCCGAGAAGGGTGGGAACTCCCGTGGTGGGGTGCCGGTGAGCATGCGGTACAGGGTGGCGGCGGTCGCCCACACATCCGCCTCGGGGCGGGCGTAGGAGTGGTCGGCCAGCTGGGTGCGGGGCGCGTAGGCGAGGCCGCGTGCGACGGCGCCGGTGCGGGTCAGCCCCGAGAGCCCCGACCGGTCGAAGGCCCGGGCGAGCCCGAAACCGGCGATCCTGACCGCGGGTGCCGCACCTGGATGCGCCTTCGCCGCCAGGGAAGCATCGCCCGGGCCCGCAAGGGCGTGCCCCGCTGCCGGAAGGTCCGGTTCGGTCGGGGGGAGGCGCTGAGGGTCGCCGGCCCGGTCCCACGTGAGCAGGATGTTCGACGGTCTGATCGCGCCGTGCACCAGGACACCGGGCACACCGTCGGGAGCGTCGTCGCCGTCGCCGGGCGGCAGCCGCATCGCGTGGGCGTGGCCGAGTCCGTCCAGGATCTGCACGGCGATGCCGACCGCCTGCGCCGGCGGCAGCGTGCCACCCCGTGCCGCCAGCAGCTCCTCCAGCGTGTGTCCCGGGTGGTAGTCGCAGGTCAGGCAGAGCGCTGCGCCGAACGCCCCGGCATGGTGCCAGCCGACCACGTTGGCGTGGCGCAGGCCGCGGACCCGTGCCATCTCGCGCAGGAAGGCCGCGCGCGCCCGCCCGTCCACGGCGACCTCGGCCAGCAGCACGGTGAGCACGGCGTGCGCGCCCGTGCCACGGTGCCGGGCCAGGCACACCAGGGCCGGCCCGGAGCGGCGCAGGGCGCGCACCACCTCGTAGTCGCGCAGCTGCGCGAGGCCGTCGTCCGCAGCAGCGCGTAACAGCAGCCCGCGCACCACATCCAGGGGCCGAGCCCGGCAGGTGCCGCAGATCCGGTCACCGAACCGGCCGGCTGCCCCGGGCGTTTTCTGGCCGCAGTGGGCACAGCCGACGACCGTCGCCGTGCGGTGCGCGGACGGGATGCCGACCCGCAGCAGCGTGGAACCCAGGCGCAGCTCGTCACCGTCGACCAGGTCCCGCTCGAGAAAGCCGGGCCCCGTGCCGGAACCGGCCGGGCCGCCGAGTTCCTCGCCGTTGACGAACGTGCCGTGCGGGCCGCCGAAGTCACGCACCCGGACGTCGGGCGGATTGATGTCCAACAGGCAGTGGTGCCGCGACACGTGCGGGTCGTCCCGGGTCAGCCGGGGCCGGCACTCGGCGGCCCGCCCCACCACGCAGGTGGTGCGCTCCCCGTAGACGAACTCGCTGCCCTGCGCCGGTCCCTTCAGCACGGACAGGGTGACCCTCGACTCGGCGGTCTGCTTCATGTTGCTCCCCAAGAGGTCCATGCCGGCCCGGGCACGCTCACCCACTGCCTGAAGGGCGTGGGTGGGGGCACCTCCCACGCCTGTTCAGGGCAGTGGGGGAGGTGCCCCCACCACGTTGCCGGTGCCGCTCGTGGGGTGCGTCTTCGGCCAAGTGTTGCCGGCCCGTCCGATGATCCACTGACGACGGCCACGGCCCATCCTGCCCCTGATCTCTTCGCCCGGCCAGCAGGTGACGTGCAACTTATGCGGAGAAGGGAGCGGGACATGGCCCCGTCCCGGCTCGAAAGGCAGGTGCCGTATCGGACATCGGAGTTGTCCGATACGGCACCCTTGCCATGGCGGCCGGCCGCGCTACCACCGGTACCAGCGACCCCGACGCCCACTGCCGGCACCGGGGCGAACCACGAACCCGAGCAGCCACACGACGAGGACGATCACGGCGATCCACCAGAGCGCCTTCAGTGCGAAACCAGCACCAAAGAGCAGAAGGGCCAGAAGCAGTACCAAAATAAGCGGAAGCATGAATATCACCTCGGGGTTGCTGATGCCCCGCCGCGGCCCGGTCATACGTGACGACCCGTCGGCCACCGTTCCCGGCCGGCTCCACCATCCGCTGACGGGCTTCCGCGTGGCGGTCGAGACGGGGGTTTCGCTCGGGCGCCGCGGGCAACACGGACGCAATGGTGCGCATCGGATACACGATGATGACGGAGCAGGCGGGGCCCCGCGCGCTCGTCGAGCACGTCGTGGCCGCCGAGCAGGTCGGCTTCGACTTCTCCGTGACGTCGGACCACTACTTCCCGTGGCTGGCGTCCCAGGGGCACTCCCCGTACGCCTGGAGCGTGCTCGGCGCCGCGGCCCAGGCCACCTCCCGCATCCCCCTGATGACCTACGTGACCTGCCCGACCACGCGCTACCACCCGGCCGTCGTCGCACAGCAGGCGGCCACCCTCCAGCTGCTGTCCGAGGGCCGCTTCCGGCTCGGCCTCGGCTCGGGGGAGAACCTCAACGAGCACGTGGTGGGGCGCGGCTGGCCGGCCGCCCACGTGCGCATCGCCATGCTCGATGAGGCGGTGGGCATCATCCGCTCCCTCTTCTCCGGTGGCTACGTCACCCACCACGGTGACCACTTCGACGTCACGTCGGCCAAGCTCTGGGACCTGCCCGAGCAGCCGCCGCCGATCGGTGTCGCCGTCTCGGGCGAGCGCTCCTGCGAGGTCGCCGGCCGGCTGGCCGACCTGGTGATCGCCACCGAGCCGAAGCGGGAACTGCTCGACGCCTTCGACCGGCACGGCGGCACCGGCAAGCCCCGCGTGGCCCAGCTGCCGGTCGCGTACGACCCGGACCGCGACGCGGCGGTCGACCGGGCGCACGAGCAGTTCCGCTGGGCGTTGGGCGGCTGGCCGGTCAACGCCGAGCTGCCCGGGCCGACCGGCTTCGCCACCGCCACCGCGCACGTCACGCGCGACGACATGGCCGCGGCCGTGCCCTGCGGCGACGACGTCGTCGCCTTCGTCGAAGCCGTCAGGTCCTACGTCGACGCGGGATTCACCGAGATCGCGCTCGTCCAGATCGGCGGTGACCAGCAGATGCCGTTCCTCGCATGGGCCCGTGCGGAACTGCTGCCTGCGCTGAAGAGCCTGTGACGGACGGTCCGGAGCCCAGGCCGCCGGACCGCACCACCGACCACCCCACGACCCGGCAAGCTCCGCACCCGACCCCGGGAGGTCCGTCCCCATGCCCATCGCGTCCTACACGCTCGTCGCCCTCGACTGCCCCGATCCGGCCGCGCTCGCCGGGTTCTACCAGGGCGTGATCGGCGGGGAGGTGACGAAGGACTCCGACGACTGGTACGACCTCAGGGCGCCGTCCGGCGCCCGTATCGCCTTCCAGCGCGCCGAGGGGCACCGCCCGCCCGACTGGCCGCAGGCCGAGCAGAACTCCCAGCAGCTCCACCTCGACTTCGACGTGGCCGACATCGACACCGCCCAGCAGGCCCTGCTCGACCTGGGGGCCGCACCGCTGGACCTGGACGACCAGGGCGGCCGGCGCAGGTTCCGGGTGTACGCGGACCCGGCGGGCCACCCCTTCTGCCTCTGCTGGTGACCACCCGCCTGCGCGCCCCGGCCGCGGCCCGCCGCTGCTGGTCAGGGCGGTCGGCCGGGCGGACGCAGCGGGCCCCGACGCATTCGAGAACCTGCTCGGCGAGGCGGTTTCGCCGGCGCCGACGACGGTTACCCGCACCATCGCACCAGCACGCAACGACCGAGAACGTCCAACAACGATCAAGAGCGACCGAGAAGGGGACGAATCACCGTGGCCGACCAACGCCGAACCGGCGCGGAAGGCGCCCAAGGGCGTCGGGACAAGAGGCAGGGTGAGCGCAAACCCATCCCGCGGGACATGCCGAACCAGCAGTGGCAGGGTGGCCCCGACCGATGGGACACGGCCGCCGAGCGCTCTGCCCGCGACGACGAGCGGCCCGACGAGGAGCTGCCGGACGAGGAGCTGCCGGACACGGACGAGTCCGGTACCGGCAAGCGCGGCCGGGCGCACTCCGGCGGGGTGCACCCCGACCAACCCGTCCCGGACGAACCCCCGGCCTGACCGGGCCGGCGCGCCCCCGACGGGCGGCAGCAACCCCGCCGGACGACCGTGACGTGCGCACGCCTGCGCGCTGCGCACGCCCGCGACCTGCCCGGGCGCGGGCCCGCGCCCGGGCTGTGGCGACCCGCGTGAGCCGGGCGGGCCGGGGTACCCGGCGGGTCCGATGAACCACGAGGCCGGCAGGCCAAGGGGGGAATCAAGAGGGGAATCCCGTGATGAAGGCTGTGACCTGGCAGGGGCGGCGCGACGTACGCGTGGAAACGGTGCCCGACCCGACCATCAAGGAGCCGACGGACGCCGTCGTACGCATCACCTCGAGCGGGCTGTGCGGATCCGACCTGCACCTGTACGAGGTGCTGACGCCGTTCATGACACCCGGCGACATCCTCGGGCACGAGCCGATGGGGATCGTCGAGGAGACCGGCTCCCAGGTGCCGGGCCTGAAGGCCGGTGACCGCGTCGTGATGCCCTTCCAGATCGCCTGCGGCCACTGCTTCATGTGCACCACAGGCCTGCCGACCCAGTGCGAGAACACCCAGGTCAAGGAGCACGGCATGGGCGCCGCGCTGTTCGGCTACACCGAGCTGTACGGCCGGGTGCCCGGCGCCCAGGCCGAGTACCTGCGGGTTCCGCAGGCCCAGTACGGCCCGATCAAGGTGCCGGAAGGGCCGGCCGACGACCGGTTCGTCTACCTGTCCGACGTCCTGCCGACCGCCTGGCAGGCGGTGCGCTACGCGGACGTGCCCAAGGACGGCAGCCTGGTCGTGCTCGGCCTCGGACCCATCGGCGACATGGCCTGCCGGATCGCGTTGCTCCAGGGCACCGGCACCGTGATCGGCGTGGACCTGGTTCCGGAGCGGCTGGAGCGGGCCCGCGCCCGTGGCGTGGAGGTGCACGACCTGTCGGCATACGACCATCAGAGTGACCTCGTCGACGCCATACGCTCCCGCACCGGTGGACGCGGCCCGGACGCCGTCATCGACGCCGTCGGCACCGAGGCGCACGGCAGCCCGGTGGGCCGCACCGCCCAGCAGGCGGCCAGCCTGCTGCCGAAGGCGTGGTCCCAGCGGCTGGCCGAGAAGACCGGCGGCGCCGACCGGCTCGCCGCGCTGAAGCTGGCGATCGCACTGGTGCGCCGGGGCGGCACCGTCTCGCTCAGCGGCATCTACGGCGGCATGGCCTCGCCGCTGCCGCTGCTGACCCTGTTCGACAAGCAGATCCAGCTGCGTATGGGCCAGGCGAACGTCCGCCGCTGGGTCGACGACATCCTGCCGCTGCTCACCGACGACGACCCGCTCGGCGTGGACGACTTCGCCACCCACCACGTGCCGCTGGAGGACGCGCCGAACGCCTACGAGATCTTCCAGCAGAAGAAGGACGGCGCCGTCAAAATCCTCATGCACCCTTGAGGCGACGTGCTCCGGAAGGGGGCGCTCCCGGGCAGCGGAGCGCCCCCTCCGCCGTCGGGGCCCCGTCCCCGCCGGACATCCTGGTCAGCGCTTGAACCAACGGCGTGCGTACCGCAGGCCCTTGCGCCGCCACCGCATCAACCGCGGGTGCCGTTCGTGCAGCAACCGCGAGCTGCGGTCCAGTTCCTCCATGAGGCGCCGAGAGCGGTGCTCCATGTCCAGCTCGTCCAGGATGCGGTTCACCTCGGTGAGCAGTGCACCGTGCAGATGCCACTGGTCCGGGTCCCGCTGCATCAGTTCGAGCAGCATGTCCGCCACCCGGTCCCGGGAGGCCGTCGCCGCCTCCAGCTCGTGCCGCAGCCGTTCTTCCGCGGTTTCCGACTCCTCGCTGGTGCGCGAGGTGACCAGCACCGCGAAGCTGACGACGGCGTCGGCGACGTACCCGAGCAGCTCCCGCACGGCCAGTGACACGCGTGGCTCCATCAGCCACTGCTGCGGGCGCTGCCGTGCCAGGTCGGTGAGGGTGCGGGCGATGACCCGCAGCACCACCGTGCAGATCTCCAGCGTGTCCAGGCCGGTGCGCAGCACCACACGGTGCAGCCGCCCCTCCCGGACCCTGGGGTTCAGCCGCAGGCTGTCCTCGGCCTGCCGCAGCGAGATGTCCACCTCGGAGATGTCGTGGTCGAGCTGGCGTGCCTCCGCCAGCCGGGCCGCGGCGTCAGCCACCGGTGTGGGCTCCTCCAGCTGGTCGGCGAGGCGCAGCAGCAACCGGCGCATGCGGCGGGCCAGTTCCCTGACCGAGTCGCCGGCCGTCTCCACCCAGACCGGCGGCGCGAAGACGAGGTTGAAGAAGAGCCCGGTCACCGCGCCGATGAGGGTCTCCAGCACCCGCTCCCAGGCGTTCGGCCCGACCTGGGTGACCCCCAGGACCAGCATGGCGCTGATCGCCACCTCGGGAACGAACTCATGGGCGCCCACAAAACGGCCCGCGTACAGCGAGGCGATGATGATGAGCGCCAGGCTCCACCAGCTCAGGCCGACGATGGCGCTGAAACCGATGGCGATGACGACGCCGGACACCACCGAGTTCACCCGGCGCACCCCGGTCTTGATGGTGGCGTACAAGGTGACCTGTACCACCAGCAGCGCCGTCAACGGTGCGGTGAGCGGGGCCGGCTGGCGGGTGAGGTACCGGGCGATGACGTACGCGATCGTCGCCGCCGCGGTCGACCGCAGCGCCTGGGCGACCTCGGGGTCGTGGAGAGTCCGCTTGTTGATCCATTTCCAGGCGACGACGAAGCGATCCGGTACCACACGCATCCTCGGTCACTTCCCTTTCGCCGTCACCCGGACACCTCTGCGCCGACCATGTGGTGACGGCCGGTCAACAGCGGCGCACCGGCCACCCGCGGCCGGCCGGCCGTCGTCGCCGTTCGAAGGGCACCCGGGGACCCGGCGGACGCCGGCGCGACCCGGCGCACCAATTCTGACCGGCACAGGGGCGCCAGCCATACGCGGCACACCGGCCGGTGCGCCGCCGCGGGGTGCCGGCGGGCCGCATCGGCAGGTCGACGCGGCACGAGACCCCGATCACGGAGAGTGACGAACGCCGGCGAGGCGGCGCACGGACGGCCCGCTGCCGCACCGCCACCCGACCGGTTTCCGGCACGCGCTTCGTGGTACTCGCCGCCGCACTGTCCTGCGTCACCGGGTGGTGCCGCGACCGAGCCACAACCAGCCCACGGGCGGGAGGTACGCGATGGGTGTCCACAGGCGGGTCCGTGACTGGCCCCTGGTCCGTCAGCTCACCGGCGCGGACCCGCTCGGCCGGGGGCGTGCGGCGATGTCCGCGCACACCCGCGGCCTGCGCCCGCGCACCGACACCGCGGACCGGGTGGTGAAGTCGG
Source organism: Streptomyces odontomachi (assembly GCF_024435355.1). GTDB lineage: Bacteria > Actinomycetota > Actinomycetes > Streptomycetales > Streptomycetaceae > Streptomyces > Streptomyces odontomachi. The sequence continues at coordinate 119,386 of NZ_JAMJWG010000002.1, read as the reverse complement.
TCTGCCCGTACTGCGCGGTGGGCTGTGGCCAGCAGGTGTACGTCAAGGACGACAAGGTGGTGCAGATCGAGGGCGACCCCGACTCGCCGGTCAGCCGCGGCCGGCTCTGCCCCAAGGGCTCGGCCACCCTGGAGCTCACCACCGGACCGGCCCGCGGCCACCAGGTGCTCTACCGCCGCCCGGGCGGCACCGACTGGGAGCCGCTCGATCTTCAGACGGCGATGGACATGGTCGCCGACCGGGTCGTCGCCACCCGCCGCGAGACCTGGGAGTGGGAACGCGACGGCGTGCGCACCGCTCGTACCCTCGGCATCGCCAGCCTCGGCGGCGCGACCCTCGACAACGAGGAGAACTACCTCATCAAGAAGCTGTTGACCGGCCTCGGCGTGGTCCAGGTGGAGAACCAGGCCCGGGTCTGCCACAGCGCCACCGTCGCCGGCCTCGGCACCTCCTTCGGCCGCGGCGGCGCCACCACGTTCATGCAGGACCTCCAGAACAGCGACTGCATCGTCATCGAGGGCTCCAACTTCGCCGAGGCGCACCCCGTCGGCTTCCAGTGGGTGATGGAGGCCAAGGCGCGCGGCGCCACCATCATCCACGTCGACCCGCGCTACACCCGTACCAGCGCCCTGGCCGACCTGCACGTGCCGATCCGCGCCGGCACCGACATCGCCTTCCTGGGCGGCCTCATCAACCACGTCCTCACCGAGGAGAAGTACTTCCGCGACTACGTCCTCGCCTACACCAACGCCGCCACCCTGGTCAGCGAGGACTTCCGCGACACCGAGGACCCCGAGGGCGGCGTCGGCGTCTTCTCCGGTCTGGACGAGGACCGCCACCACTACGACCCGCGCAGCTGGCAGTACGCGGGCAGTCAGGTCCAGCAGCCGACCGGGGAGGTCGACGAGCAGCACGACGCGCAGCTCCGACGGCGCGAGCGGGAGCAGGACGAGAAGGTGCGCAACGGCCGGCACGCCCTGATCGCCGAGGCCGGCGGCTCCGAGACGCACGGCTCCGGCGGGGCACGCGCCGCAGCCGAGGCACCGACCGACCCCACCCTCGCCCACCCCCGCTGCGTCTTCCAGATCCTCAAGCGGCACTACGCCCGCTACACCCCCGAGATGGTCGAGGAGGTGTGCGGCATCCCGCGCACCGCCTTCCGCCGGGTGTGCGACGCGCTCACCGCCAACTCCGGTCCCGAACGCACCAGCGCGTTCGCCTACGCGGTGGGCTGGACGCAACACACCGTCGGCTCCCAGTACATCCGCGCCGCCAGCGTGCTCCAGCTGCTGCTGGGCAACATCGGCCGCCCCGGCGGCGGCATCCAGGCGCTGCGCGGGCACGCGTCCATCCAGGGCTCCAGCGACATCCCCACCCTGTTCAACCTGCTGCCCGGCTACCTGCCGATGCCGCACGCACACGCGCACGAGACGCTGGACCGGTTCATCGAGGCCAGCCGGACCGACAAGGGCTTCTGGGGCGACATGCGGGCCTATTTCGTCAGCCTGCTCAAGTCCTACTACGGGGACGCCGCCACCGCGGACAACGACTACTGCTTCGACCACCTGCCGCGCCTGACCGGCTCCCACTCCACGTACGACACGGTCATGGCACAGCTCGACGGGGTCTGCAAGGGCTACTTCCTGATGGGCGAGAACCCGGCCGTCGGCTCCGCCAACACCCGGCTCCAGCGGCTCGGCATGGCCAACCTCGAATGGCTGGTGGTCCGCGACTTCTCCCTGATCGAGTCCGCGACCTGGTGGCAGGACGGCCCCGAGATCGAGACGGGCGAGCTGCGCACCGAGGACATCGGGACCGAGGTGTTCTTCTTCCCGGCCGCCGCGCACACCGAGAAGTCCGGCTCCTTCACCAACACCAACCGCTGGCTCCAGTGGCGCGAGGCCGCCGTCGAACCCGACGGTGACGCCCGCAGCGACCTGTGGTTCATGTACCACCTCGGCCGACGCATCAAGGACCGGCTCGCCGCCTCCACCGACCCCATGGACCGCCCCATCCAGGACCTGACCTGGGACTACCCGGTCGACGGCGAGCTCGAGGAACCCGTTGCCGCCTATGTGCTCGCCGAGATCAACGGGCACGGCCCCACCGGCGCCCCGCTCTCCTCGTACACCGAACTCAAGGACGACGGCTCGACCCGCTGCGGCTGCTGGATCTACTGCGGTGTCTTCGCCGACGGCGTCAACCACGCCAACCGCCGCACGCCGCACACCGAACAGGACTGGATCGCCGCCGACTGGGCCTGGGCGTGGCCTGCCAACCGGCGCATCCTCTACAACCGCGCCTCCGCCGCCCCCGACGGCACCCCGTGGAGCGAACGCAAGGCCCTGGTCTGGTGGGACGCCGACGCCGGGCGGTGGACCGGGCACGACACTCCGGACTTCCTACCCGACCGCGCCCCCGACTTCGTACCGGAGGCCGGTGCGAGAGGCCCCGACGCGCTGCGCGGTGACGACCCGTTCATCATGCAGGCCGACGGCAAGGGCTGGCTCTACACGCCGGCCGGTCTCGAGGACGGCCCGCTTCCCACGCACTACGAGCCGCAGGACTCGCCGTTCCCCAACGCCCTCTACCCCGACCGGCCGCGCAACCCGGTGCGTCAGCTGATGCCCCGTGAGGGCAACCGCTACCACCCGAGCGACGACGAGCCGGGCGCCGGCGTCTTCCCGTACGTCGTCACCACCTACCGGCTCACCGAGCACTTCACCGCGGGCGGCATGAGCCGCTGGTCGTCGTACCTCTCGGAACTCCAGCCCGAGTTCTTCTGCGAGGTCTCGCCACAGCTGGCCGCGGAACGCGGTCTGACGCACGGTGACTGGGCCACCGTCGTCACCGCCCGCAACGCCGTCGAGGCACGGGTGCTGGTGACCGAGCGCATCCCACCGCTGACGGTGCACGGCCGCACCGTCCACCAGATCGGGCTGCCCTTCCACTGGGGGCCCAACGGCACGGTGACCGGTGACGCCGCCAACGAGCTGGTGGCGATCACCCTCGACCCCAACGCGCACATCCAGGAGGACAAGGCGCTCTCCGCCGACATACGCCCCGGCCGGCGCCCCCGCGGCCCGGGCCTGCCCGCGCTGGTGGCCGACTACCGGCGCCGCGCCGGCATCACGGAGACCACGGGGACGTCCACGGCCCAAGGAGATCACCCGTGACCGACACCCCCACACCGCAGGCGGTGGACGCCCTGCGCGCTGCGCGCCAGCTGTTCAGCGGCCCCGAGCCCGATCCGGCCCGTGACGCCGGCCACCCCGATCCGCCCGAGCGCGTCGGCTTCTTCACCGACACGTCCGTCTGCATCGGCTGCAAGGCGTGCGAGGTGGCCTGCAAGGAGTGGAACGCCGTCCCCGAGGACGGGCTCTCCCTGACCGGCATGTCGTACGACAACACCGGTGGCCTCGGTGCATCGACATGGCGTCATGTCGCCTTCATCGAGCAGGGCCCACCCGCCCCCGAGGGGCGCACCGAGCTGCCGCTCGCCGGCGCCGGCACGGCGGGCGACTCCGATGGCGCCGGTGCAGCCGAGGCCGACGGCGGGATGCGCTGGCTGATGTCGTCCGACGTGTGCAAGCACTGCACGCACGCGGCCTGCCTGGACGTCTGCCCCACCGGCTCGCTGTTCCGTACCGAGTTCGGCACGGTCGTCGTCCAGGAGGACATCTGCAACGGCTGCGGGTACTGCGTGCCCGCCTGCCCCTACGGCGTCATCGAGCAGCGCCCCGCCGACGGGCGCGCCTTCAAGTGCACGCTCTGCTACGACCGGCTCTCCGCCGGGCAGGAGCCGGCCTGCGCGAAGGCCTGCCCGACCGACTCGATCCAGTTCGGGCCCCTCGACGAGTTGCGGGCACGCGCCGAGCAGCGGGTCGGGCAGCTGCACGCGGCCGGCGTCGGCGACGCCCGGCTCTACGGACACGACCCCGAGGACGGCGTCGGCGGCGACGGCGCGTTCTTCCTGCTGCTGGACGAGCCCGAGGTCTACGGCCTGCCGCCCGACCCGGTGGTCACCACCAGGGACCTGCCCGCCATGTGGCGGCACGCGGCGGGCGCGGCGCTGACCCTGCTCGGCGGCGTCGCGGTGTCCTTCGCGCTCGACGCACTCACCGGCCGGGCACACCGCAGGGGAGGCCGGTCATGAGCGAGTCCGACGTGACCCGGCGCGGCATCCGAGGCGAGCGCCCCGGACGCGAGGCTTCCCCCGGCGCACTGCGCGGCGGAGGCGGGGCGCGGCAGGACGGTGCCCGGCGCCGGGGCCGCGGGCGGCGCGGGGAGGACCTCATGGTGCCGCGCGCCGAGTTCGACTCGTACTACGGGCGCCCCGTGATCAAGGCGCCCGCCTGGCAGGCCAGGGACATCGCCGGCTACTTCTTCCTCGGCGGGCTCGCCGGGGCCGGCTCCGTATTCGCCGCCGGGGCGCAGCTGACGGGGCGGCGCACGATGGCCACCGGTCTGAAGGTCTCCTCCCTGGTCTCCGTCTCGTTGTCGGCCGCCGCACTCGTCCACGACCTGGGCCGGCCCGAACGGTTCGCGAACATGCTGCGCGTCTTCAAGCCCACCTCGCCGATGAGCGTGGGTTCCTGGCTGCTCGGCGGCTACGGGCCGGCAGCCGGAGCCGCCGCGCTGAGCGCCGTCACGGGGCGGCTGCCGCGTACCGGTGCGACGGCGACCGCGGCCGCCGCCACCCTCGGCCCGGCCGTCGCCGCCTACACCGGGGTGCTGGCCGCCGACACCGCCGTGCCCGCCTGGCACGACGCCCACCGCGAACTTCCCTACCTGTTCACCGCGTCCGCCACGGCCGCCGCGTCCGGCATGGCCCTGGTCCTCGCCCCCACGGCCCAGAACGGTCCCGCACGGTGCGCCGCCGCCCTCGCGGCCGGCGCCGAGCAGGCCCTCACCCGGGCCATGGAGCGACGGCTCGGCATGGTCGCCGAGACCTACCGGACCGGCCGCGCCGGCACCCTGATGCGCTGTGCGGGTGCGCTCACCGCGGCCGGCGCCGCGACGTCCGTGCTGTTCGGCGGCCGCAGCCGGAGCGCTGCCGCGCTCGGTGGCCTGGCCCTGCTGGCCGGCTCGGCCTGCACCCGCTTCGGCGTCTTCGCCGCCGGGATGGCCTCCGCCGAAGACCCGCGCTACACGGTGGGACCGCAGCGCGCCCGGCTGGGCTCGGCACGGCACGAGACCGGCCACCCGTCCGGCGCCGAAGGACCGACCCGGCACGACACGCCCAAGGAGGAGGGACAGCCGTGAGACGACGGCGACAGCGGGGACAGTGACATCAGACGGCGGTCGTAGGCCGCGCCCCGCGCCCCGCGCACGCCGCTCGGCGCGGCCTACGGACCGTGCACCGGCGGCCGTGCACCACGGCGACAGGACACCAGCACGAAGCGACGAGACGGTGGCGGCGGCGCCGGCACGCGCACGCCGCGCACCAGCACATGGCGGGAGTGGCAACGGTGACGGAGACCCCCACGAACGACGCACAGCAACCGGGCACGCAGGTCCTGGTCGAGGTGAGCGGCACCGACGAGAGGGACGCACAGGCGGTCTTCGAGGCCCTGCGCGCCTCGTTCGCCTCCGATCGGCGGCCCGGAGACGTGCCCCACGAGGCCGCCCCCGACCATCCCACCGTGTGGGCGGCCACCTTCGACGTCGGAGCGATCTCCGGCACGGCACGCCCACCCCGGCTGACCGCACCGGTCACCCTGGACGTCCAGGGCGGCTACCACGCGGTGGACCGGCTGCGCACCACCTTGGCCTCGACCTTCCGGGTCCGCGTCGTCGGCACCGCCTCCGGAGACCAGGAGAACGAGATGCAACTGCGCCTGGAGAACCGGCCGGACCACGGGTGATCCGTGCCGCGCCCGCGGCGCCGGCTCCTCCGGCCAACGCTCCGCCGGGCTAACGCTCCGGCTCCTCCCTGACCACGTCCGTCGGCGCCTTGTCGTCGCGCAGGCCCAGGAAGCGCGGATGGCGCAGTAGGCCGTCACGGGTCCACTCGGTGAACGCGATCTGGCCGACGAGGCGGGGCTCGGCCCAGTGCGGCCGGCGCTCGCGCACCTGGTCGTGGAAGGGCGACGTGGCCCGGGCCAGGTCGTCGAGGCGGCGGCGGATGTCCACCAGCGTGCGGTGGTCGTAGCCGGTGCCGACCTTGCCCGCGTAGCGCAGCCTCCCCTGGTCGTAGTAGCCGAGCAACAGCGCCCCGAAGCCGACCCGGCTGCCGGACGGCTCCGTGAATCCGCCGATCACGAACTCCTGGCTACGGGCGCACTTGAGCTTGAGCCAGTCCGGGGTGCGGCGCGGCCGGTAGCGGCCGTCCGCCCGCTTCGCGATCAGCCCCTCCCAGCCTCGGGCGCAGGCGTCGTCGAGCAGATCGGCGGCGGGGGCGTCGCGGTCGGGGGCGGCGTTGCGGTGGGTGGTGTAGCGCAGGGGCGGCGCGTAGTCGAGCGCGTCACGCAGCAGTGACTTACGGGTCCGCAGCGGCAGCTGCCCGGTGTCCATGCCGTCCAGGCGCAGCAGGTCGAACAGGTAGTGGAAGACCTGCACCGGGCTGGCCTGGACCTCCCGGGGTTTGGTGAGGCCCATGCGCTGCTGGAGCCGGGCGAAGTCGGTACGGCCGTCGGAGAAGGCGACGATCTCGCCGTCGACGGTGAAGTCCGTGCACTCCTGTGCCTCGTACGCCGCCACCACCTCCGGGTACGTGGCGTTCAGCCGGCGGCCGGAGCGGGAGAAGAGCCGCACGCGGCCCGCCTCGCGGACCGCGAGCACCCGGATGCCGTCCAGCTTGCGCTCGAGGAGCCAGCCGGACGGGAAGTCCCGCCGGTCGCTGAGCGTGGCGAGCATGGGGGACGCGGCCAGTACCGCGCCGGGCCGTGCGCGGCGCAGCAGCGCGCGCTGGTCCGCGGGCAGCCGCTCCAGCAGGCTGTCGCCGCCCGACCCGCTGCCGTCCGGACCGGCCCGGTCCGGGGACGTGCTCATGACCGGTTGCTCTGCCAGGTGGCGGCATCGGGATCCTCCGCCACCTGCCGCAGGGTGCGCCCGCTCAGCGCCGAGCGGGCCCGGTGCGGATCCGGGGTGCCGGTGGCGCCCTGCCGGGCCTGCGCGTCATCGGCCTTCACCAGCAGCCAGGCCTCGCGTTCGGAGCCGTCGCCGCCGCGGAACCGGGTGAGTGCGTACTCGCCGTGCAGTTTCCTGCCGTCGAGCCGGAAGCTGGCGTGCCCCCGCTCCAGAGCCTCGTCGAACGGTACGGACCTGCCGCGTCGGTCGTGTGCGGCGGGGCGGTAGGTGCCCTCGTCCCAGACGATGACGGTGCCGCCGCCGTACTCGCCCCGGGGGATCACGCCCTCGAACTCCCGGTACTCCAGCGGGTGGTCCTCCGTGGGCATCGCCAGACGCTTGTCGTGCGGGTCGGCCGACGGGCCCTTCGGCACCGACCAGGACTTCAGGACGCCGTCCACCTCCAGCCGGAAGTCGAAGTGCATGGTGCTGGCGTCGTGGATCTGCACCACGAAACGGGGCGCGTCGGCGCCCGGCTCCGCCCTGCCGCGGGGCTCCCCGGTCCGGTCGAAGCGGCGCTTGGCGCGGTAGGTGCGCAGCGCCGTGCCGCCGGTGTCGTCCGCGTCGTTCTTCGACGGCCGTTTGCGCTGGTCGGCCACGTCGCGCTCCTTCCGCTCAGGGAGCTGCGGGTACCCCGCACCGGGGCCGGCACGCCCGTGCGGCCGCACGACCTGTCGACGGTCACCGTCCGGGGGGTGCGTGCCCGCTCACCCTTCCGGGTGTGCCTCCGTGACCGTGAACAACCCACCGTCCGGGTCCCGCAGCGTCGCCTCGACTCCCATGGCCGTGTCCTGCTGCTCGGTCACGGTCCCCCCGTGCTTCCGTGCCATCCGCACGCAGTGCGGCACGTCGGGCACCCGGAAGTGCACCCGCCAGTGCGGCCGGAGCAGCGGGTCGGGAGCTGCCTCCAGTGCCCCCGACGACAGCCGGGCCATGGCGTGTCCCTGATGCCGGAGGACGACCTCGTCGTGCACGTACTCGACGTCGCACCCGCCGGGCCGGTCCGTCGCCCACTCCAGGATCTCGCCGTAGAAGATCGCGGCCTCGAAGGCGTCGCGGGTACGCAGGCTGATCCAGGCCTGTGCACGGTCGCGCCACTCCACCCAGTCGTAGATCAGCTCTCCCTCCCACAGGCCGAAGACGGCCCCGTCACGGTCGGCCGCGAGCGCACCGCGGCCCAGCACGAAGGGGAGCGGGCCCACCGCTATCGTGGCGCTGCGTTCCCGGATGCGCGCGGCGGTCCGGTTGGCGTCCGGGACGGCGAAGTACGGCTGCCAGGCCACCGCGACCTGGAGCGACGGCGCCAGCTCCCCGATGCCGGCGATCGGCGAGTCGTCATACAACGCGACGGTGAACTCCCTGCCCAGGCGCCCGGCCCGGAACTCCCACTCCAGCACCGCGCCGTAGAACGCCTGTGCGGCCTCGAGGTCCCGCGCCATCAGACTGACCCAGCTGGGCGCCCCGAAGACGTCCTTCGTGGACGTGGGCCGGTCCGTCGGGGTCGGTGTCGTGTGCTTGTCCATCGCAGGCAGTGTTCCGCTCGTACGGGGATACGCGGTGGCGACGCGCTGAAGGGACGGCGACGGTGGACGCACCGGCCGGCCGTTCGACGCGGCGCGTACGGCACGCTCGGTACGGATCCACGCCCGTCGGGTACCCGCATTCGGCGAGCGCAAGGGTCGTCCGGGAGCGCGGGCGGCTGCGCAGGATGCTGCCGAGGGAGCGGGCGCACCAGTGGCCGGCACCGGGTGAGCGCCGGGTCGTTCGCCGCGCCGGCAGGTGCCCCGGCGATCTCGGGCGCATGGCCGGCCCGCCCCGGGGCACTCGAAGGGCAGCAGACCGGCTGCCACGAACCAGGATGAAACACCCGCACGTCGTGAGGAAGGAAGACCCGAGCATGACTGCCATGCAGAGCCCGCTGCCCGACGACGACCGCAAGGCCACCGGGGATGCGCTTCAGGGCGCATTGGTGGATCTGCTCGATCTGTCACTCGTCGGCAAGCAGGCGCACTGGAACATCGTGGGACCGCGGTTCCGCACGATCCACTTCCAGCTGGACGACGTGGTGGACACGGCCCGCACCTACGCGGACACCGTGGCGGAGCGCGCCGCCGCGATCGGCGTGCCGCCGGACGGCCGCGCCCGGACCGTCGCCGACACCACGCGCACCACCGGCGTCAAGGAAGGCTGGGTGAAGGACTCCGACGTCGTCGGGGTGATCGCACAGGCGCTGCGCGACATCATCAGCCGGATGCGGGAGCGCATCGACCTGACCGACAAGAGCGACCTGGTGACCCAGGACCTCTTCATCGGCCTGACCGCGCAGCTGGAGAAGCACCTCTGGATGTTCCAGGCGGAACAGCAGCAGACCGGCTGACCACAGCGGCATCACGATGTCGGGCACCCACCCGCGGGTGGGTGCCCGACATCGTGACGCCCGCCTGCCCCTCTCGCGCCGCAGGTCACACCACCGCGTGCAGGTCCCGCAGCGTCCGCTCCACCTCCGTGTCCGTGACCTGGTCGAAGTCCCCGTACCACTGCCGCAGGGCACGGAAGTGTCCGGGCTGGTGCAGGCAGATCACGTCGTCGGCGTGGTCGCGCAGACTGAGGGCGACGTCCGGGCTGCCGACGGGGACGGCCATGATCAGCCGGTGCGGGTGCTGCCGACGCAGGTGCCGCAGCGCGGCGCGGGCGGTGGCGCCGGTGGCCAGGCCGTCGTCGACGAGGATGACCGTACGGCCGTGCAGGTGCGGCGCCGGGCGCCCCCTGCGGTAGCGGTGCTCACGGCGGTGCAGCTCCCTGCGCTCGTGGGCGACGCCCGGCGCGAGGTCGTCCTCGGTCAGGTCGAAGACGGCGAGCGCCTCGTGGTCGTAGACGGGGGCGTCGTCGTCCACGATGGCGCCCAGGCCCAGCTCGGGGTTGCCGGGCAGGCCGATCTTGCGTGCCACCACCACGTCCAGCGGTGCGTGCAGGGCCTGCGCGAGCTCCGCCGCGACGGGCACCCCGCCGCGCGCCAGGCCCAGGACGATGACGTCGCTCAGGCGCGGCGTCTCCTGCCATTCGAGGAACCAGCCGGCGAGGTGCTCACCGGCCTGCCTGCGGTCATGGAATCGCATGGGGTACTCCCTGCGTCACTCGTCCGGCCGGGCGGTGCGCACGGCCCGGTGGCTGCGGTCTCCCTATGGCGATGACGGGTTCCCGCACGCCGCGGCATGAAGCACCTCATGGCGGCACCGGCGCACCGCATCCGGGCGTGCCTCGTCAGTCCCCGTCGGCCGCCGCGCGCAGGGCGGCCACGTCGATCTTCCGCATCCCGAACATCGCCTTCATGGCCCGCTGGGCGCGCTCGGGGTCGGGGTCGCTGAGCACCTCGCCGAGCTGCTCCGGGACGACCTGCCAGGACATGCCGTACTTGTCCTTCAGCCAGCCGCACTGCGACTCCTGGCCGCCGTCGGCGAGCAGCCGGGACCAGTAGTAGTCCACCTCGTCCTGATCGGCGCAGTTGATCAGCAGGGAGACCGCCTCGTCGAAGGTGAACTCGGGGCCGCCGTTGATCGCGGTGTAGGGCTGGCCGTCGAGCTCGAAGTCGACCGTGAGCACGGTGCCCGCGGGGCGCGGGCCGACCTCGCCGTAGTACAGAACGTTCGTGATCTTGGAGTTCGGGAAGATCGAGCAGTAGAACTCGGCGGCTTCCTTGCCCTGGGTGTCGAACCACAGGTTGGGCGTGATCCTCGGCATGACGCTCTCCTCGCTGGTCGTCGCAGGGTGCCGTCGTGCTCCGTGACGCGACGCCGGCTTCCTCGGCGGTTGGCTGGGAGGGTGGACTGCCGCGTCGCCCGAAACTCATCGCCGCCCCGGCGATGAGTTTCCGCAGCGCCGGTTTCGTGACCCGGTTCCGCCGCCGCGGGTTCCGGTGCGCCTCAGGCCCGGGTGTCGGGCTGGTGCGTGACCGTGCGGACGTAGTCCGCCACCGCCGCGTCGAGAGCCACGTCGTGCTGGGAGCGCTGGGAGAGGTACCAGTGGTGTTCCAGCAGCTCGTGGTAGAGCTCGGCGGGATCGAGACCCCGCCGGTGCTCCTCGGGAACGGCCCGCACCGTCGGGCGGAACACCTCCCGCACCCACCGGTGGGCCAGCACCTCGGGCCGGGCGCCCTGGGCGCCCGCCGGGTCGGCGTGCGTGCGCGAACGCGTCGCGGGATCGCCCGGTGCGTAGTCGTCCTGGGTGGCCATCCAGCACTCCAGGTCGCGCAGGAGCCGTCGCGCCTGGTTCTCCTCCGTGTCCAGGCCGGTCAGGCGCAGCAACTGCCGCTGGTGGTGGCCTGCGTCGACGACTTTCGGCACGAACGTCACCGTGTCGCCGTTCGCCTCGTGGCCGATCTGCATCTCGGCGACGTCGAAGCCGAGGTCGTTGAGCCGGCGGATCCGGCGCTCGATGTAGTGGTGCTTGCCCGCCGGGTAGACCGACACCCGGGTCAGCTCGCTCCACAACTCCTCGTAGCGACGGCCGATGTCGGTGCCGAAGGCGATCGGGTCGAGGGACGGGTGCAGCGCCCCGGACGCCTCCAGGTCCAGCATCTCGCCGCTGATGTTCACCTGGGCCAGTTCGATGTCGTAGGCACGCTGCCCGTCGCTGAGCCGCTGGTGCGTCTCGGCGGTCTCGGCGTCCACGAGGTACGCGGCGTAGGCGCCCGCGTCCCGGCGGAACAGCGTGTTCGACAGGGAGCAGTCGCCCCAGGCGAAGCCGACCAGGTGGAGCCGTACCAGCAGCACGGCGAGCGCGTCCATCAGCCGGTGCACCGTGTCGGGCCGCATGGTCGTCTCGAACATCGAGCGGTACGGCTGGGAGCCCTGGAGATGACGGGTGATCAGTACCGGCTGGAGCGGCTCCTGGTCGGCGTCGACCCGGCCGGTGACCACGGCCAGCGGGTCCACCGCGGGTATCGCGAGCCGATCCAGGGTGCGCAGCATCTCGTACTCGCGCACCGCGGGCCGCTCGGCGAGCTCCTTGACGGCGATGATCTCGTCGCCGGCCCGTGCGTAGCGGACCACATGCCGGGAGATGCCGCGTGGCAGCGGCACCAGATGCTTGTCGGGCCACTGCTCCAAGGGCAGGTGCCAGGGCAGATCGAGCAACAGGGTGGGGTGTTCCGGGTTGGTGGCGCTGATCTGCAATGCCATCGTGGATGCCTCGCGCAGGTGAGGGGGAGTGGGGAGTCGGGGAGACCAGGGGGACGGGGTGCCGGTGGTCGGTTGCCGGTGTGCCGGGATGTCCGACCGCGTTCGGGGCCCCGTTGCCCGTTCCACGCCGTCGTCATTATGCTCCGGGCGGTCCCCGGCCACCGGGGACGGGGAGGGCGCCGGACGCCACCGAGGCCCGGTGCGGGACGCATCGTCGCGCACCCGGGGGCGGCGGCGAGAGGGGAACGAGGCAGCAACATGGCGAACTGGGACGCACCGGCCTCGCCGGCCTGGCAGGAATCTCCGCAGCCCGAGGCCCCGCGCGGCAACGGCATGGGGGTGGCCGCGCTGGTGCTCGGCATCCTCGCCTGCGTGCTGTTCTGGACCGTGATCGGCGCGGTCCTGCTCGGTCTGCTCGCGGTGGTCTTCGGCATCATCGGCGCGCGCCGGGGGCGACGGCCCGGTGTGCGCCACCGCACCAAGGCCGTGGTGGGCGCCTGCCTGGGCGCGCTGGCACTCCTGGTGGGGGCGGTGCTCACGGCCTTCGCCGTGGTCATCTGGAAGTCGGACGAGTTCAGGGACTACCGGGAGTGCCTGCGGCACGCCGACACACAGTCGGAAACCACCCAGTGCGCCAGGGACTTCGGGCACTCCCTGGAGAACTGACGTCCACCGGACGCTTCGCCGCCGCGCACGATCCCCCCGGTCCGGGCTCATATCCGGGCCCGCATCCGGGCCCGCATCCGGGCCCGTTCAGCCGACGTCGCGCGCGGCCAGCCGTGCGTCCGCCCGGTCGGGGGCGTAAAGGTGCTCCACCACCGTCGTCCCGGCTCCGGTCAGGGCGGCCTGGTCGCCGAGCTGCGAGGTCACCACACGCAGATGCGCGGTCGTCCGGGGCATCGCGCGCTGGTACAGCAACTCGCGCACGCCCGCCAGGAACGGGGTCCCGGCCAGGTCGCCGGCGAGCACCAGCACCCCCGGGTTGAGCATGGTCACGACGGTGACCAGGACCTCTCCGACGCGCTGACCCGCCTCCCGGGCGAGCCGGACCGCGTCGGGATGGCCCGCCGCGAGATGACGGCGCATGTCGGAGCCGGACGTGGTCGGGGTGCCCTGTGCGGTGAGCCGGCCGGCCAGCGCGCGCCCGCTGGCGACGGCGGCCAGGCAGCCGTAGGACCCGCACATGCACAGCTCCTCCGGCGCGTCATGGAGCCGGATGTGGCCGATGTCGCCCGCCCCGCCGTCGATGCCGCGGTACAACTCGCCGTCGACGACGACTCCGGCACCGATCCCGGTGGACACCTTCACCAGCAGGAACGCCGCACAGTCGGGGAAGTGGTGACGCTGCTCCGCATACGCCATCAGATTGGCGTCGTTGTCGACGAGCACCGGTACCGGCGGGCCGCCCGGGGCGACATGGCGGGTGTAGGCGTGCTGGAGCCGTTCGGGGATGGGGTACTGGTCCCAGCCGGGCATGATCGGGGGCTGCACGACCCGGCCGGTCGCCCAGTCCACGGGCCCGGGCACGGAGAGCCCGATCCCGCAGACCCGTGCGGCGTCGGCACCGGCCTCGTCGAGCAGCGGCGAGAACCAGCGGGCGAGGGTGTCCAGGACCTGCTCGGGGCCGTCGGCGACGAGCAGGGGCGCGGCCCGCTGGGCGAGCACCCGTCCGGTCAGGTCGAGGACGGCGGCCTGGGCGTGCCGGGTCTCCAGGTCGGCGGCGAGCACCACCGCGTGCGAGGAGTCGAACTCCAGGTGGGCGGAGGGGCGTCCGCTGGTCGCGGCGCCGTTTCCTGCGGCGCCCGGGGCGCCGCTGGTCTCGCGCAGCCAGCCGGCGCCGAAGAGTTGGTCGAGACGGTGTCCGACGGTGGACCGGGACAGACCGGTGGCCTGCTGGAGCTCGCCGCGGGTGGTGGCCTGGCCGCTGCGGATCAACTGCAGCAGATGCCCCGCGCTTGCCTGACTGGCCGGCATGTTCGTCCGCTCTCCTCGCTCGTCCTGGCAGCTGCCCCGGCGGTTCCCCCCTGCTCCCTCCCCGCGCGCCGCCCCTCGAGCACCACCTCCACGTGCCATGGCCGGTCGCAGCCGGCCCATGCGCGCTGCCCCGCGCCGTGCGGTTCTCGATGCGGACGAGCCCGCCACGGATGTCGCCGATGTCCTGGAGGGAGGGGGAGAAGCGGCTCTTCATCATATAGATCGACAGAGGCACGGTCTGTGCCTTGTATACGACTCCGTGTGCGACCGCGGGGCGACGACGACGCGCAGGGCCGGCGGGTCGTTGACCGCTCTCGTCCGAAGCGGTTCCGAGCCGGAGGCGGATCACGATCGAGCCGCCGACAGCCGCACAAGCGAATAAAGAGATCAAAGAGGCAAAACGGAATAAAAGCCGCATGTTGCGCTTTTCTCCGCTGTATCTCCGCACGCGTGCGCCTGTCCCGTGCGTACTTACGCCGGGTTGTGCTGCATCTCGACCCTACTTTTGGATGTTGACAAGACGTAATAGCTATATATCGTCGACGTTACTGAACAGCCTTTGTGTATCCGGACCGCTGAACGAGGCGTTGCGCTCACCGGGGGGCGTCATGCAGTTACCGGCCCTGCTCAACCTCTGCGAGGACCACATGGTGAACCGTGTCGTGCACACCGTGCCCACGCCGCACGGGATGGGGCCCGCCACCCGGCGCGCCCGCCGGACCCAGGCCGAGTCCGCTCACTTCACCAGGGGTGACGCATGACACAGACCGTCATCCCGGGTGAGCCGGCGCACTTCACCCCCGCCCGCACCGGCCTGTCCGACTCGGGCGTCCGCCCGGGACTGCGGGGTGCCGCCGCACGGGTGCTGCTGGCGAACTGGACGGGCGCGAGCACGGTCCCGTCGCGGACGTTGTATCCGCACCAGTGGAGCTGGGACTCGGCGTTCATCGCGATCGGGCTGCGGCATCTGTCGGCGCTGCGCGCACAGCGCGAGCTGGAGACGTTGTGCGAGGCCCAGTGGGCGGACGGGCGCATTCCGCACATCGTGTACAACCCGGCGGTGCCGGCGGACGCCTACTTCCCCGGCCCCGGCTTCTGGCGGTCCCGGAAGGCCGGCGCCCGCGCCGGCGCGCCGACCGGGATCGACACCTCGGGGATCGTCCAACCCCCGGTCCACGCCCTGGCCGCCTGGCTCGTCCACCAGAGCGACCCCGAGCACTCCGCGCAGCGCGGCTTCCTGGCCCGGATGTACCCGCGGCTCGTCGCGTGGCACGGCTATCTCGCCGATCGACGTGACGTGGCGGGGCAGGGCCTGGCCAGCGTGGTCCATCCCTGGGAGTCCGGGATGGACAACAGCCCGTGCTGGGACGGACCGCTGGCGCGTGTGGAGCCCGCCCCGGCCGGTTCCTTCCGTCGCGTCGACCTCACCCAGGGCGGCGGCGACCTGGCCGACCGCCCCACGGACGAGGACTACGGCCGGTATGTGCGGCTCGCGACGCACTACCGTGATCACGAATACGACGATGCGGACATGCCCGCGCTGTTCGCCGTGGAGGACCCGGCGTTCAACGCGCTGTTCGCCGTGTCGGAACATGCGCTGGCGGCCATCGCCCAGGCGCTGGGCAGGAGCCCGGTGCCGCACCTGGCGCGTGCCCGAGCGCTGACGGAGGCGCTGGTCGACCGGCTGTGGCAGCCCGCGGCGGGGATGTTCCTGGGCCGTGACGTGGTGGCGGACGCGCTCGTCGAGGAGCGGACCGTCGCGGGACTGGTGCCGCTGCTGGTGCCGGACCTGCCGACCGACGTCGTCGACGCGCTGCTCGCGACCGTGCGCGGCCGCCACTTCTCCCTGGGCGACCAGACCACCCTGGTACCCAGCTACGACCTGCTGGGGGCTGCCTACGACGGGTCCCGGTACTGGCGCGGACCCGCCTGGTTCAACATCAACTGGATGCTGGAGCGGGGGCTGCGCCAGTACGGTGCGCAGGGCTCGGCCGATGCCCTGGCCGCGGCCATGCTGACGGCGAGCGCCGCTTCCGGGTTCGCCGAGTACGTCGACGCCCGTACCGGCGCCGCACACGGCAGCGCCGGGTTCAGCTGGACGGCAGCCGTGACCCTGGACGTCCTCGCCCGGCCCGGGGTGCCGGCCGTGACCGCCGCCGGCCGTCGGACGCGGACGTCCCGGACGCCCGCATCGACGCACGTGCCGGATACCGCCCGCGGTCCAGAGACCGCCTGCTGAAGCAGGCTGGACCCCGTGCGGCGATGCGGGGCCACACCACCTCGGGGGGTGTGGCCCCGCGTCGTCGGACGCGCCCTGCCCTTCGGCATCGACCGGTCCGGCCGGGCCCGCTGCTCACCGGGCCCGGGGCGGCGCGGTCAGCTCGGCTTCAGCGGATCGTGTCCGAGGTTCATCAGCCGGTCCCGGTGGCGGATCATGTCCTGCTCGGATGTGCTCGCGTCCTCCGCACGCTCGACCAGGTCCACCACCTTGCGCATCACCCGGACATCGTCGTTGGTGAGGTCGGTGCGACGCTTTTGCAGGATGCCCAGGACGTGGCGGCCGATGGGGGCGCCCGCCTGGTCCGGCAGGGGCTCGGTGTGCTCGCCCGACTCGCTGATCCTGAGCCAGGCGCTCAGCTCCTGCGACGTCATGTTGACCACTTCGTGGAACTCGTTCCACAACACTTCCGACTCCAGGGCCTTGGCCACCCCAGCTCACCTCCTTGCACCGGCTGAAGCCTGCTGCGTACCCGGCTCCGCGCCGGGGAAACGATCACCCCGTCGCCGTACGCGCTGTCTGACCGGTCACACGGCCAGCGCGTACGCCAGGAAGAACGCGGCGACCAGCCCCACGAAGATCAGGATGGTGATCAGCGGAACCCTGGCCCACCCGGTGATCGGGTTGTACGTCTCCTGGGGGCCGGCTCCCGAGGTGCTGCCCTCCGCGGGCGGCGTATCGCCCTCGGGCACGGCGCCGCCCGGTTCCAGACCGGGGGTGCGGGTGGGGTCCGGGTCGGGATTGGCGTCCACCATGTCGGCCGTGTCCCTTCTGCCGTTCCGGGTCGGCGCGGCGTGCGCGCGCACGCGGGCGCGGCGTCAATCCTCGCCGCGCACGATGTGCGCGTCGGTGTCGTCCGTGTCCGCCGGTTCGCGGTAACCGCTCTGGCCGGAGCGGGCGGGTATGCAGGTGCGGATGGTGCCGCCCCTGCGTCGGGTGGCGAGCGGCCCGGCCACCACGCTCACGAGGCGTGGGCCGGAATGGGTCTCCTTGCGCATGTCCATGCTCCGTCATCGTCCTTCTTGGCCTGGCGCTGCGTACTGCGCTTTCCCGGGGGACGACCCCCGGACCCCCAGCCGGAAAAGCAGGCCCGCCGGGGTGGCCGGCGCGCACGTCGCGCGGGCTACATCAGTAAAAGCGCACCTTTCGGGTGCCCGGTACATCGCGGATCTAACGGATCGCCGTCCGGATGCCGATCCCGCTGCCCCGACTGCCGACCCGGCGCCCGCACGCTGCGGCGCCGCGCCGCGCCATGCACCGCACGCCGGCACGGCTGCGACGGCCGGGACCAGGCCGCGGGTGTGACGCCTGCGGCCTGGTCCCGTGGAGACGGTTTCCGCGACGAGGACGAGGGATCGGACTCAGCGGTGGTGCGGGCAGTGGCGGCGGCGGCCCATGAGTACCGCGGCGGTCACCGCCGCGGTGCCGACCGTCGCAGCCAGCACCCGTTTGTCCCGGGCGCTCTGCGCCATCACCATGGTCTTCTCGCGCCGCGACTGGGCGTCCGTCCCGTGCCGGCCGTGCTCAGCGCCGACGGCCCGGTGCCCGTGGTGCTCGCGGTGCGTGGCGCCGTGTGCCTTGGACCTGGCCTGCCCGAGCCGGTCGCGCATCTGGCCCCTGACCTGCCCCGCCTTGGCCTGGGCGCGCCCCCGCACGTCCGCCTTGGCGGCCAGCGCCTCCACGGTGTGGCTCAACTGCTCACGGGTGTCCTCGACCTGGGCGCGCAGTTCCTCGGGCGTGGCGGTGTGTCCGCGGTGGGAGTTGCGGGTCATCGGTGTGCCGCCTCCTTCAACTCGGCGACGTCGAACTTGACGCTCTCCATGGTCTGCCGTGGCGAGGCCGGTGTCGCCCGGCCCAACTCCAGCTTGCCGGCCAGCGCCAGGACGGCGGCGATCAGCATCAGCGCGCCGAAGACGACCAGCGCGGCGGCCCACACGGGCAACGCGATCGTCACGGCCGCGATCGCCGCGGCCACCAGCGCCTGAAGCCCCAGGAAGGCCATCAGCCCCGCCCCGCTGAACAGACCGCCGCCGATGCCGAACCGCTTGCCCTTCTGCGTCATCTCCGCCTGTGCCAGACGGAGCTCCTGGCGTACCAGTTGCGCCATCTGCTCCGACGCACGGGAGACCAGTACGCCCACCGACTCGTCGGTGGCGCGGGTCTGCACCTGCCGGTCCCGATAGGCCTGGTCCTCATAGACCCGGTCCTGATAGACGGTGCTCACGCCCCTCACCTGCCTTTCCTCGCTCCCGCAGCAGTGGGTCTCCGGGGTGCCGCCGATCATGCGGCGGACACCTTCGCACCGGTGTCCGGGCCGCGAGTACCCGGCCCGGTGGAAGCGAAGCGCACCTCATTTCGTGTGCTGCCGGTGCCTGTGACGCCAGGGCCGATGGTCCTTCGCGCTCCAGGTACGGGTGGAGCGCGGCGGAGCGCTCATCGCGGCCCCGGGCGCTGCCGCCTCGTCGCGCTGCCGGGCCAACTCGGCATCGAACGTCAGACCGAGCAGGATCGCCACATTGGAGACCCACAGCCACACCAGGAAGACCACCGCCCCGGCCAGCGTGCCGTAGGTCCTGTTGTACGAGGCGAAGTGCGCCACGTAGAAGGCGAAGCCGCCGGAGACGGCCATCCAGATCAGCAGGGCGAGACAGCTGCCCGCCGTGATCCACCGGGCGCGGACGTGCACGTTGGGCGTCAGCCGGTACAACATCGCGATCATGATGGTCACCAGCAGCACCAGGGCCGGCCACTTGGCGATCGACCAGGCCTTCATGGCGGTGTGCCCGACGCCCAGGGTCTCCCCGGCGTGCCGGGCCACATCGCCGGTGAACACCACGAGCACCGCACTCCCGCAGGCCAGCACCATCAGCGCCACCGTCACACCGAGCCGCACCAGCAGCACCCGTGAGGTGGGGCGGCCCTCGGGCATGCCGTAGGTGGCGTTGGCGCTGCGGATGAACGCCGCCACGTAACTGGACGCGGTCCAGGTCGCCACCAGCAGGCTCAGGATGGCCACGGCCGAACCGGTCGCGGTGTGCGCCTGGAGATGCTCCACCGCGTTGGTGATGGTGTTCTCCGCGCTCCCGGGCACCAGCAGCCGGATGTCGGCCACGACCTGCACGGCCACTTCCTTCCCGGCCACGCTGAGCACCGAGACCAGCACCAGCAGCGCAGGGAACAGCGACAGGATGCCGTAATAGGTGAGCGCAGCGGCGCGGTCGGTCAACTCGTTGCTCTTGAAGTCCGCCCTGGCCCGGCGCAGCAGCGGCCAGATGGTGTGCACGTTCAGCCGGCCCGCCCCCCACGCCACGGCCGTCGATCCGGATCGTGCGCCGGGGCCGGAGTCCCCTTCGCCGGCGGACGTGTCGTGGTGCGCGGCAGCGCCGGGTTCGGCCTGCCACGGGGCGTGCTCCTCGTCAGCGATGTGGGAACCACACGTCGCCGCGCGGTCCTGCCGGTCCCGCGTCGCGCGGTCCGGCTCCGCCCGCCCCCCGCGCCTACGGTGCAGCTTGTGTCTCATACGGGTCGTGTAACCCGGCGCCGGGAAAGGATCCCTACGGGCGGCCTCCGGTCGTGATCGGCGGCTCGCCGGTTGTGGTGACCGCGTGCTCGCCGCTCAGCCGACCCCGTGCCGCGCGCCCGTCTCGGGAGCCGGCGGCGGCCGGCCGCCGCCGGCCAGCGACTCCAGCTGCCGCACCACATCCCCGACGAGCAGCGCACGCCCCGCGGCGATCCGACGGTCCCGGGCCGGGCCGGGCGGGGCGAGGGTGTCCAGGGAGCGGAGCAGGGACCAGGAGTCCCGAGGGTGGTCGCTGAGGCCGAGCGCGGCCATCGCCCGCACTCCCGCCACGCCATGGCCGGGAATGGGGCGGTAGCCGACCACGGGCAGCCCCATGGCCAGCGCTTCCAGTGCGGTCTGGCCGGCCGCGTTGTCGATCAGGACCCGGCAGGCACCCATCAGCCCCGGCATGTCGTCCACCCATCCCGGTGCGAGCGCGCCCGGCACCCGCGCCAGGGCCCGGCGCAGCCGGGGATTGTCGCCGCACAGCACGATCGGCAGGAAACCGGCCGCGCTGACCAGCCGCGCGGTGTCCGCGATCCGGGTGCCGACGCCCCAGGCACCCGCCGACACCAGCACCGGTCCACCGCTCGTCCCGCAGAGCCGCTCGCCCCAGTCCTGCGCACCGCCGGGCGGGTGCAGGAAACGCTCGCCCACCAGGGGCCCCGATACCACGGCGGGACGCGCCACGGCCCGCCGTACCCGCTCGGCGACGGAGGAGGTGAGGCACAGGTGGATGTCGTTGCCCCGGTGCAGCCACTGCCGGTTCACCGCGAAGTCGGTGACCACCACGGCGCTCGGCACCCGCAGCGCGCCCCGTGCCCGGAGCCGGCCGGTGAGCTGGGCGGCGAGATGGAAGGTGGCCACCACCACGTCGGGCCGCTCCCGGCGCACCAGCGCGAGCAGGCCCTGGTCGGCGAGGGCGGCCAGCGGCGCGCTGCCGGGCCGTGGGCCGTGCCCGGGGCGCAGGAACGTCGCGTACACCCCGGCGTACAGCGCCGGAAGACGGCCGACGGCCGTCCGGTAGAAGGACCGCAGCCCGCTGCCGACGCCCGCCGGGAACAGCTCCAGGACGTCCGCGCGCGCCGTGTGGTGGCCCGCGGCCTGGAGCCGGCGGGCCAGTTCCGCGGCGACCGCGTCGTGGCCGGAGCCCATGCCTGCGCTCAGAATGAGGAATCGTGCGGCCATCCGCCGCCCTCCGGCTCGTCCATGGCACCTCCGCGCCCACCCGGTCCCGGCCGCACCGGTCCGGGCCCGGCGCCGGGCCCGCACGGCGGCCCCGCACCCGCCCCGCGGGGCCGGCGCGCCAACCACTGCCCCGGACCCGCCACGTCACGGCGTCCGGCACACCCTCACCGGCCGGAGTATCCGCAGCCGGCACGCTCAAACGACGGTCCGCAACCGGGCGTGCGCCCAAGTCCCCGTTTCGGGTTCCCGCACTGCGGTGAACGGCCCTGGCCCGGTTTACGGAGCCGTGGCTCCGGCTACCCCTAGGGCCTGTCCGGCGGATCTTGCCGCGGTCGCGGGGCCTGGCAAGCCCGTCTGCGGCGTTGTCGCCGGTTTCCCCCAAGCTCTCAACTCTGTTCGAGCAGGGAGGTGCCCCCGTCGCCCCGCGTCGACGCCCTCCTCCTCCCTCACTGCCTGACGGGAGTGGGAGGCACCCCCCGGCAGCATGGGGCACCGCCCACCCCACCAAGGCAGCGGGGAGCACCAGACCCCCGCTCACCTGCACCGAAAGGGAGCCGCTACCCGAATGCGGCCTGACCCGCCGGCCAGGCCCCAGACGGCCTGCCGCGTCGTGCCGAAGCGACCGGCGTGGAGCGCCGGCGCGACCACGGCGGACGGAGACAACTGGTATGGCCCGCACCGATTCCGACACCGTTGCCCGGCCCACCCCGGAGCCGTCCCGTGCCGGCGGCATCCCGCCCGGTGTGGCGCTGGTGACCGGCGCCTCGTCCGGCATCGGGGCGGCCATCGCCGAACGCATCGCCGCCGAAGGCGGCTGGCGGCTGCTGGTCAGCGGCCGGGACGCGGAGCGACTGGAGGAGATCGCCGCGCACACCGCTGCCACCGCGCTGTGCGCGGACCTGACCACCGGCGACGGCACCCGTCAGCTGGTGAGCGAGGCCCTTGAAGCGGCCGGGCGGGTCGACCTGCTGGTCGCCGGCGCGGGCATCGGGTGGGCCGGCACCTTCCACACCATGCCGCTGCACACGGCGAGCCGGGTGCTCTCCGTGGACCTGGCCTCCGTGGTGCAGCTGGTGCGGCTGGTGCTGCCGCACATGCTGGCGGCCGGGCAGGGGCACATCGTGCTGATCGGGTCGGTGGCGGGCCGGCTCGGCGTACGCGGCGAGGCGGTCTACTCCGCGGCCAAGGCCGGGGTGGCCACCTTCGCCGACGCGCTCCGCTGCGAACTGGACGGCACCGGAGTGCGCGTCACCCATGTCGTCCCCGGCGTCGTCGCCACCCGCTTCTTCGAGCGGCGCGGCGCCCCGTACACCCGGTCGCTGCCGCGCCCCATGCCGCCCCGGAAAGTGGCCGACGCCGTCTGGAACGCGCTCCAGCAGGGCCGCCACGAGGTGTACGTGCCCCGCTGGCTGCGCATCCCCGTCCTCGTCCGTGGGATCGCCCCGGGCCTCTACCACCGGCTGGCCGCGCGGTTCGGGTGATGCTGTGGACGCCCTGACGGCGACCCTCGCGCTGCTGGCGGCGCTGGCCAACGGCGCGGCCTCCGTGCTCCAGCGGCGCGCGGCGGTCGAGCAGCAGTACGACGAAGCGGCCGGTGGCGCACACCCCGCGTACGCCGGGTCCCGGCGCCGCCAGGCGCTGCGCCGGGTCGTGGGACTGCTGCGGCGCCCCCACTGGCTGGCCGGCTCGGCGGCGCTGGTGCTGGCCGCGGCGTTCCAGGCGGGGGCGCTGACCACGGGGGAGCTGTCGGTGGTGCAGCCGCTGCTCGCCAGCGAGCTGCTGTTCACGCTGCTGCTGGGCAGCGTCCTCTTCCACCACCGCCCCGACCCGATCACCTGGCTGTCCTTCCTGATGCTCGCCGGGGGCCTGGCCCTGTTCATGGCCGCAGCCGCGCCCTCGGGCGGCTCCGCCATCGCCGACCCGTACCGCTGGCTGCCGGTCGGCGCCGGCCTCGCCCTGGCCGTGGCGCTGCTCCTGCTCGTCGCGCACGAAGTGCGCGGCACCCCGCGCGCCACCGTGCTCGGCAGCATCACCGCCATCGGCTTCGGCACCACGGCCGCCCTGATCAAGGAGGTCACCGGGCGGATCCCGGAGGGCTGGTCGACGGTGTTCGCCAGCGGCTACCTCTACGCCACCGGAGTGGTCGGCCTGCTCAGCTTCGTCCTATTGCAGAGCACCCTGCGCGCCGGCACGCTGGCGGCCTCCCAGCCGGCGCTGACCCTCGGGGACGCCCTCGTCAGCGTCGTCCTCGGCTGGGCGCTGTTCGGCGAGCGGGTCGCCCTGGGCGACCATCCGCTGGCCGGTGCGCTGGGCGCCTGCCTGATCGCCGCGGGCACCACGGGCCTGGCCCGGTCGCCTGCGGTGGCAGGCAGCTCCTCGGACTGGGACAGCGCCCCCGGCGGCGCACGAGCACTGCCGAAGCGCCCCCCACGGTGGCGCCAGTGGCGGCGCCCCGGGCGGGGTGGGCGTCGCGGCGCGCGGCGCGGCAGCGGCCGGGGCAGCCGCCCGTCGTCGCGCGACGACGACGCGGGGCCGCGACGACGACCACGGCGTGACCCGTACGGCACCGCACGACGACACGGAGAGGAAGGCGATGACCATCCGCGACGTCCAGGACCAGCCTCAGGGCCGGGGCCAGCCTCAGGGCCGGGGCCAGTTCCAGGG
Source organism: Streptomyces odontomachi (assembly GCF_024435355.1). Lineage (GTDB taxonomy): Bacteria > Actinomycetota > Actinomycetes > Streptomycetales > Streptomycetaceae > Streptomyces > Streptomyces odontomachi. The sequence continues at coordinate 95,475 of NZ_JAMJWG010000002.1, read as the reverse complement.
CTGGGGCCAGTTCCAGGGCCGGCACCGGGCATACCCGCCGTCGACGCCGCCGGTACGCCGCGGCGCGCCGCAGGCCGGCCGGCGGCCGCGCGCACCGTCCCGCCTGCCGGGGGCGAACCGCCGGCCCGACCCCAGCCGTGCGGCGGCCCTTGCCCCGCGCGGCCCCGGACCGGCCGTCGTCACGGCCCTGGCCACCACGGCGGCGCTGGCGTTGGCCGGCCACGTCCTCCCGGCCGGCACCTGGCTGCCCGGCGTCCGTCGCACGCTCTTCCCCGGGCTCGCCGGCACCGGCGAACCGGGCCATGTGGCCCTGACGTTCGACGACGGGCCGGACCCGAACAGCACCCCGCACTTCCTCGACCACCTGGACCGGCTGTCCGTGCGCGCCACGTTCTTCGTGCTCGGCGAGGCCGTGGTGCGCCACCCCGCCCTCACCCGCGACATCGCCCGACGCGGCCATGAGCTCGCCGTGCACGGCTGGACGCACGGCCGCCCCTGGCTGCCCGCACCGGGCCGCGACCTCCGGGACGTCGGCCGCGCCGTGGCCGCGCTCGCGCACCTCACCGGGGTCGCACCGCGCTGGTACCGCCCGCCGTACGGGATCCTCACCGGCGGCCGGTGGCTGGCGGCGCGGCGCTGCGGACTGCGGCCGGTGCTCTGGACGGCCTGGGGGCGGGACTGGACCGAGACGGCGACCGCGGCGTCCGTGCTGGCCACCGTGCGGGGCCAACTGCGCGGCGGCGGCACGGTGCTGCTCCACGACAGCGACCGCACCGCCGCACCCGGCTGCTGGCGTGCGACCCTCGACATGCTCCCCGACCTGGTCACCCACTGCCGCGCCGCCGGCCTGACAGTGGGCCCCCTGGCGGACCACGGGATCCCGGGCGTCGCGCACCCGATGCCCGCGGGGCCCTGACCGGAACCGCCGGCCACGCTCAGCAGATCCTCGGCAACTGCTCCCCGATCGGCAGCTCCACCACCCGGGTCCCCCCGAACCGCGACCGCGCGACCACACCTCCGGGGTGATCGGCTACGCAGCTGCCGATCACGGCGGCACCGGCCCCGGACGGATGGGCCCGCATCGCGGCCAGCACCGCCTCGGCGTCGGCGGGCGGCACCAGGGCGACCAGGCGCCCCTCGTTCGCCACGTACCAGGGGTCGAGCCCGAGGAACCCGCAGGCCGCGGTCACCGGCTCGGGCACCGGCACCCGGTGCTCGTCGATGACGATGCCGGTGCCGGACGCCGCCGCGATCTCGTTGAGGCTGGTCGCCAGGCCGCCGCGGGTGGGATCCCGCAGGACGTGCAGATCGCGGGTGACGGCCAGCATCGCCTCGACGAGACCGCCGAGCGGTGCGGTGTCGCTGGCCACGTCCACCCCGAACTCCAGCCCCTCACGCACGCTCAGGATCGCGATCCCGTGCAGGCCGACGGGCCCGCTGACCAGCACCACGTCGCCCGGCCTGGCACGCTGCGGCCGGATGTCGACGCCGTCCGGGATCAGCCCGATGCCGGACGTGTTCAGGTAGATCCCGTCACCGTGCCCGGAGTCGACGACCTTGGTGTCACCGGTGACCACCGTGACCCCGGCCGTCCGCGCCGCCGCGCCGACGGCCTGCGCCACCCGTCCGACCACGGTCAGCTCCGTGCCCTCCTCCAGGATGAACGCGGCTGACAGGAACGCCGCACGGGCGCCGGACATGGCCAGGTCGTTCACGGTCCCGTTGACCGCCAGGTCGCCGATCGAGCCACCGGGGAAGAACAGCGGCCGCACCACGTACGAGTCGGTGGACAGCGCCAGCCGTGCGCCGCCGAGCCGTACCTCGGCGGAGTCGGTGAGGCCGGCGAGCACCTCGTTGCCATAGGCGGGCGCGAAGAGGTGCTCCATCAGCTCCGCCGACAGCGCGCCGCCCCCGCCGTGGCCCATCACCACGACGGGGTGGTCGCGCAGCGGCGCGGGGCACGTCCAGGCCGTTGCGTCGAGCACGGTGTCAGTCAACGGAACCCGCCTCCCCACCGGCCGTCACCGTCGCCGGCACCGACGCCACAGAGGGCACGGACGCCGGGGGTGCCGTCGTGTCCTCGCCGACGCCCGCGCGTGCCGCAGCCGGTGCGTGCTCGGCCGCCGGTGGTGACGCGGTCCCTGCGGCGGGTGGCCGCAGCCGCCGGTAGAGGTAGTACGCGGCGCACGCGCCCTCACTGGAGACCATCGTCGCGCCGAGCGGCGTACGCGGTGTGCACCGGGTGCCGAACTCGGCGCACTCGTGCGGCTTGATGTGCCCTTGCAGGACCTCGCCGCTGCGGCAGGCCGCCGACTCCTCGGTGCACACGTCGGTGACCTCGAAACGGTGCTCGGCGTCGTACGCGCGCAGCGCGGGGGCGAGCCGCCAGCCGCTGTCCGGGATGACCCCGATGCCCCGCCAGGCCCGGTCGGCGGTCACGAACACCTCCTCGAGCATCGCGAGCGCCGCCGGGTTGCCCTCCTCGCGCACGGCACGCGGATAGGCGTTGTCGACCCGGTGCTCGCCGCGTTCCAGCTGGTGCACGGCGCGCCGGACGCCCTCCAGGATGTCCAGCGGTTCGAAACCGGTGACGACGATGGGCACCCGGTGGCGTTCGGCCAGCGCCGGATACTCGCCGGTGCCCATCACGCTGCACACGTGCCCGGCGGCCAGGAAGCCCTGCACACGGCAGCCGGGGGAGCGCATGATCGCCTCGATGGCGGGCGGCACGCGCACATGCGAGACCAGCAGGCTGAAGTTGGCCAGGCCCAGCCGGCGGGCCTGGTGCACCGCCATCACGTTGGCCGGCGCCGTCGTCTCGAAGCCGATGCCGAAGAACACCACCTCGCGGTCCGGGTGCCGCTGGGCGATCCGTACGGCGTCCAGCGGCGAGTACACCACCCGCACGTCACCGCCCGCGCTCTTGACCCGGAACAGATCCCCGCCGGTCCCCGGGACACGCAGCATGTCCCCGAACGAACAGAAGATCACCTCGGGCCTGGAAGCGATGGCCAGGGCCTTGTCGATCATCTCCAGCGGGGTCACGCAGACCGGGCAGCCGGGCCCGTGGATCAGCTCCAGGCACTCCGGCAACAGCTGGTCGATGCCGTGCCGGATGATCGAATGGGTCTGTCCGCCGCAGACCTCCATCAGGGCCCACGGCCGGGTGACGGTGGCGCGGATGTCGGCCAGCAGCCGCTCGGCCAGGGCCGGATCGTTGAACTCCGTGATGTACTTCATCGTGCCTGACCCTTCACTGCTCGCCCGTTGTCGTACGTGGTGCGCGGTCCGCGGATGGCGGGCCGACCGCCTCCGGTGACGGGGTGTCCGGCACCGGCGCCGCGGGTGGTTGCGGCGGAATGCCCGGCGGGAGTTCGGCACCCGCCTCCGCGGCGGCGCGCTGCCAGGCGTCGCCGAACTCCTCCTCCAGGGCGCCGATCCGGCCGAAGAGTTCCAGCGTGGCGAGCGCCGACTCCTCGTCCAGCCGCTGGAGGGCGAAACCGACGTGCACGATCGTCCAGTCACCGATCTCGATGTCCGGCAGATAGGCCAGGCAGACGTCCTTGACGACCCCTCCGAAGTCGACCTTCGCCATGGGGATGCCGTCGCGTTCCTGTGTGGCCACCACTTTGCCGGGCACTGCCAGGCACATGGGCGCCTCCTTGTTCGGTGCGGGGGGTCTGCGGGGTTCTCGGGTGGGATGTGCGGCGCAGGGTGCGGGGGGCGTGCGCCGTGCGCGGTCAGCGGGTCTCGGCCGGTGCGCATCGCCGGCGGTGCTCGGGCGGGTGAGCGGCGTCGTCACCCTCGGGTGCGTGGGCGGGATCGGTGTCGACCCCGTGCGGCGAAGCCGCGTGCTCGTGCGGGGCAGCCGCGCTGCCGTGGTCGTGCCCGAACTCGCTCAGGTGCCGGGCCGCCAGCACGGGCCGGTGCGGCGTCGCCCCGTGGCACACCGCCCGGACCCGCTCCAGCAGCGTCTGGAGCCCGTCGCCGGTGCGGGCGGAGGTGTGGACCACCTCCACGCCGGGGTTGACGGCCGCCACGTGCCGTTCGAACGCCGCGCTGTCGAAGCCGACCGCGGTGAGCAGGTCGGTCTTGGTCAGCACCACGAGGTGGGCCAGGCCGAAGGCGGCCGGATACTTCAGCGGCTTGTCCTCGCCCTCCGTCACCGACATCAGCGCGATCCGCAGACGTTCGCCGAGGTCGTAGGCGGCCGGGCAGACCAGATTGCCGACGTTCTCCACGAACAGCACCTCGGTGCCGTCCGGGAGCCAGCCGTCCAGCCGGGCCCGCAGCTGCTCGCACTCCAGGTGGCACAGGCCGCCGGTCAGCACCTGCTGGACCGGCACCCCGGCCCGGGCGAGTCGCCGGGCGTCGTTCTCGGTGGCGAGGTCGGCGGTGAGCGCCGCGACGTGCATGCCCCCTTCGGCACAGCACCCGAGCAGCCGTTCCAGCAGCGCCGTCTTGCCGCTGCCCGGGCTGGACAGCAGATTGACCAGGAGGGTGCCACGTGCCGTGAGCTCGGCACGCAGCGCGGCGGCCAGCGTGTCGTTCTCGGCGAGCACCGCCCGCCGCACCTCGACGACCTTGCACATCCACGTGCTCCTTCCTGGCACATCAGCCGGTGCCTTCGTGCAGTTCGACGGCGGTGATCTCCAGCTCCCGCCCGCTGACCACGCCCGACGTGGCCGCATCGCAGTGCGGGCACCACAGGAGGGGCGGCGAGCCCACCGCGAAGGTGACCCCGCACGGCGCACAGCGGGCCAGCGCCGGCACGTCCTCGACGACCAGCAGCGCCGTTGCGGCCGCCGTGCCCGCCCGGGCCACGTCGAAGGAGAACCGCAGGGCGTCGGCCACCACCCCGGCCAGCTCCCCGACGCGCACCCGCACCGTCGCCACCGCCGCGTCCCCGTGCCGTCGCGACACCGCCTCGGCCTGCTCGACGAGGGCGGTGGCGATCGACAGCTCGTGCATGGTGCGGGTCGCTCCAGCGATAGGAAGAAGGGCCGCCTGCCGGAAAGGAATGCCGCTCGCACTCTAGGAACGACCTGCGCCCGCAGCGGGCCGCGAGCCCGAACGCCGCGCGTGTCTTCGCCCGATAGGCGCAACTGCGTTCCCTCGCCGGCCGAGCCATCCGGAAAGTGCCAGGACGGCGAGGCACGATCCCTCATGTCGCGCCCGTGCAGCACCGCGGGCCGGCCCCGGCCACCGCGGCAGCTGCGCCCGCGCTGCTCACGGTCTTTCGTTTGGATCAGGCTGGATCAGGGAGCGAGGTCTGGTGCTCCCCCACTGCCTTGACGGCGTGGGGGAGGAGGGAGTCGACGCGGTGCGTCGGCGACCGACGGCAACGCGGCAGACGCGCGCGCCGGACCCCGCGAGCCCGGCACGATCCAAACGAGAGGCCCCAGCCGGCGCCCCCGGGCCCTCGCGGCCGGGGCCGCCGCGGCGCACGGTCGTGGCGCCCGCCGGACGCGCGGCGGTGGCACCCCGCTCCGCATGCCGCCGCGGTACTCACCCAAGCCGACGACGCGGCACGCGTCACCCTGGAGGTCGTGGTGCGGATCCTGCTCATCGCCAGCGCGTTCAACAGCCTCACCCAGCGGATCGACGCCGAACTACGCGACCGCGGCCACACCGTCGCCCATGCGGTGGTGCACGACGCCGCCGCGGTGCGTGCCGCGGCCGAGCGGCACGACCCGAAACTGATCATCGCGCCGATGCTGAAGACGGCCATCCCCGAGGACGTCTTCACCCGCCACACCTGCCTGATCGTGCATCCGGGGCCGCCCGGCGACCGTGGCCCGTCATCCCTCGACCGGGCCATCCAGGAGGGCCGGGCCGCCTGGGGGGTGACCGTCCTCCAGGCGGAGGCCGAGCTGGACGCCGGCGACATCTGGGCGTCCGCCTCCTTCACGCTGCCCGCGACCGGCAAGAGCGACATCTACCGGGGCGAGGTGGCCGACGCGGCGCTCGAAGCGGTCATGCTCGCCGTCGCCCGTTTCACCTCCGGCACCTACCGGCCACGCCCGCAGCAGCACCTCCAGGTCAGGGCACGCCCCCACCTCGCCCAGAGCGAGCGCCGCATCGACTGGAAGGAGGCCTCGACCACCACCGTGCTGCGCACCCTGCGCGCGGCCGACTCCCAGCCCGGCGTGCTCGACGAGCTGTTCGGCGAGGAGTGGTACCTGCACGGCGGCCACCCGGAGGACCAGTTGCGCGGCCGCCCCGGTGCGGTCATCGCCACCCGTGCGCAGGCGATCTGCCGGGCCACCACCGACGGCGCGGTGTGGATCCCGCAGCTGCGCCCGCGCCGTCGCCCCGATGGCCGGCCCACCTTCCGGCTGCCCGCCACGCTCGCCCTGGACGAGCGGCTGCCGCCGCTGCCCGAGGTCCCGGCGCCACTCCAAGTACCCGTGAACCGCCGTACGTTCAGCGAGATCCGGTACCAGGAGCAGGACGGCGTCGGATTCGTGCGGTTCTCCTTCCCCGGCGGCGCCATGAGCACCGTGCAGTGCCGTCGGCTGCTCGCCGCCTACCGGTTCGCCTGCACCCGGCCGACCCGGGTGCTGGTCATCGGCGGCACCCGGGACTTCTTCTCCAACGGCATCCACCTGGGCGTCATCGAGGCCGCGGCCAGCCCCGCCGACGAGTCCTGGGCCAACATCCAGGCCGTCGACGACGTCGTGGAGGCGGTGCTCACCACCACCGACCGGCTCGTCGTCGCCGCGCTGTCCGGCAACGCCGCAGCCGGCGGGGTGATGCTGGCGCTCGCCGCGGACGAGGTGTGGTGCCGCTCGGGCTGTGTCCTCAACCCGCACTACCGTCTGATGGGCCTGCCCGGCTCCGAGTACGTGACCTACACGCTGCCCCGCCGGGTCGGTCCGGAGACCGCCGACGCGCTGCTGCGGGAGGCCCAGCCGCTCAGCGCGGCCACGGCGCGGCGCCTCGGCCTGGTGGACCATGTGCTGCCCAGCAGCCCGCAGGGCTTCGCCACCCAGGTGGCCCAACGTGCCGCAGCTCTCGCCGAGGACCCGGCCACCCACCAGCGGATCACCGAGAAGAAGGCGACCCGCGCCCGCGAGCAGGCGGTGAAGCCGCTGAGCAGCTACCGGGACGAGGAGCTGGCCCGGATGCGCCGTGTCTTCTACGACCCGACGGCGCCCTATCACGCGCTGCGCGCCGCCTTCGTCCACAAGGAGCCCGCGCCGAAGTCCCTCCCGGCGGGGCCGCTGCCGAAGATCACCCCGGTGGTGTCCGCGTCCAAGAAGTCGGCGCCGTCGGCGTCGAAGAAGACCGGCGCGGGACAGCGGCTACGCCGATCGGGGGGATGAGCGACCGACCCCTATAGGAGTCGAAGCAGGGTGGTATGTCGTATATGACGATATGTATATGACCGTGAGCCCCGCCGGACGCGTCCCGGTGGCAGTCGGAGGGATGAGCCGATGGCAGCGCAGCCGACGACCGTGGAACCGACCACCGCCAACGGCGTGGACGAGGTGCACATCCTGTGGACCTCCGAGGGCATGAGCTGCGACGGGGACACCGTCTCGGTGACCGCTGCCACCCTGCCCAGCCTCGAAGACGTGGTGCTGGGCGCGATCCCGGGCCTGCCGAAGGTGCACCTGCACAACAAGGTGCTCGCCTACGAGTCGGCCGACGACTTCCTCGCGCCCTTCCACAAGGCCGCGGCGGGCGAACTCGGACCCTTCGTCTTCGTCGTCGAGGGCTCCGTCCCCAACGAGCAGATCAACGGTGACGGCTACTGGTCCGGCATGGGCAACAACCCCGAGACCGGCCAGCCGATGACGCTGCCCGAGTGGATCGACCGGCTCGCCCCGAAGGCCTACGCGGTCGTCGCCATCGGCACCTGTGCCACCTACGGCGGGATCCATGCGATGGCGGGCAACCCCACCGGGTGCATGGGGCTCGTGGACTACCTCGGGCGGGACTTCCGCTCGGCCGGTGGCCTGCCCGTGGTGAACGTCCCCGGCTGCCCCGTCCAGCCCGACAACTTCATGGAGACCCTGCTGTGGGTGCTGCACCAGGCGGCGGGCCTCGCACCGACCATCCCGCTGGACGAACAGTTCCGCCCCACCTGGCTGTTCGGCAAGACCGTCCACGAGGGCTGTGACCGGGCCGCCTACTACGAGCAGGGTGACTTCGCCAAGGACTACAACTCCCCGAAGTGCCAGGTGAAGATCGGCTGCTGGGGCCCGGTGGTCAACTGCAACGTCACCAAGCGTGGCTGGATGGACGGCATCGGCGGCTGCCCGAACGTCGGCGGCATCTGCATCGGCTGCACCATGCCCGGCTTCCCCGACAAGTTCATGCCCTTCATGGACGAGCCGCCCGGCGCCACCCTGTCCTCCGGAATGATGAGCGTGTACGGGCCCTTCGTCCGGCGGATGCGCTCGATCACCAACGCCACCGTCAACAAGGAACCCGCATGGCGGCGCAAGGAACCGGCGCTGACCAGCGGATACCAGCCGCGCTGGACGGGACGCTGAGCCCGCGGCCACTGAGCCCCCCGGATGCTGATCCCCGCGGTCCGCCCGGCACCGCACGACGCCCGCCCGCCACCCGCGAGAGGACCCCCCAGTGGCGACCGCACAGAACACCCACGCGGCCAAGAAACGTGACCGCTCCGAGCGCGACCTGACCGATGTGGCGTTCGACCCCATCACCCGCATCGTCGGCAACCTCGGCATCTACACAAAGATCGACTTCTCGGCGCGTGAGGTCGTCGAGTGCCGCAGCACGTCCTCCCTCTTCCGCGGCTACAGCGTCTTCATGAAGGGCAAGGACCCGCGCGACGCGCACTTCATCACCAGCCGGATCTGCGGCATCTGCGGCGACAACCACGCCACCTGCTCGCTGTACGCCCAGCAGATGGCCTACGGGGTCAAGCCCCCGCCGCTCGCGGACTGGATCGTCAACCTCGGCGAGGCCGCCGAGTTCATGTTCGACCACACGATCTTCCAGGACAACATGGTCTTCGTCGACTTCTGCGAACGCATGGTCAAGGAGACCAACCCGGGCGTCCTGGAGCAGGCCGAGCGCACCGCAGCGCCCCGCGCCGACGTGCACGGCCACAAGACCATCGCCGACATCCTGCGCTCCTTCAACCCGTTCGAGGGCACCACCTACAAGGAGGCCCTCCAGCTCAGCCGGCTCACCCGGGAGATGATCTGCCTGATGGAGGGCCGCCACGTGCACCCCTCCACGCTCTACCCGGGCGGCGTCGGCACGGTGGCCACCCCGCAGGTCTTCACCGACTACCTCGTCCGCCTCATGCGCTGCCTGGACTTCGTCAAGCGCGCCGTCGCCATGAACGACGACGTCTTCGACTTCTGGTACGAGGCGCTGCCCGGCTACGACCAGGTGGGCCGGCGCCGCACCCTGCTGGGCTGCTGGGGCTGCTTCCAGGACCCCGACGTCGTCGACTACGACTACCGGAACATGACCGACTGGGGCCGGCGGATGTTCGTCACCCCCGGCATCGTCGTCGACAACGAGCTGCTCACCACCGACCTCGTCGACATCAACCTCGGCATGCGCATCCTGCTCGGCAGCTCCTACTACGAGGACTGGAGCAGCGAGGAGATCTACGTCGACAAGGACCCGCTCGGCAACCCCGTCGACCGCCGCCACCCCTGGAACCAGACCACCGTCCCCAAGCCCCAGAAGCGGGACCTGAACGGCGGCAACTACAGCTGGGTGATGAGCCCGCGCTGGTACGACCGGCGCACCGGCGACCACCTCGCGCTCGACACCGGCGGCGGCCCCATCGCCCGCCTCTGGGCCACGGCGCTGGCGAACAAGGTGTACACCCCGCACGTCCGCTCCACCGGCCACAGCGTCGAGATCGACCTGCCGAAGACCCCGTCGAGCCCCGAGGTACGGCTCACCTGGACCCCGCCGCCGTTCCCCAACACCATCGAACGCAACCGCGCCCGCATGTACTTCGTCGCCTACGCGGCCGGCATGGCGCTGTACTTCGTCGACCGCGCCCTGACCGAGGTGCGGGCCGGCCGCACCAAGGTCTTCGAGGACTTCAAGGTGCCCAAGGACGCCATCGGCGTCGGCTTCCACGAGGCGGTGCGCGGCGTGCTCTCGCACCACCTCGTCATCCGCGACCACAAGATCGCCAACTACCACCCGTACCCGCCCACCCCGTGGAACGCCAGCCCCCGTGACTCCTTCGGCACCCCCGGCCCGTACGAGGACGCCGTGCAGGGGCTGCCGCTGTTCGAGGAGAACAAGCGGGACAACTTCAAGGGCATCGACATCATGCGCACCGTGCGCAGCTTCGACCCCTGCCTGCCGTGCGGCGTCCACATGTACCTCGGCGACGGAAAGACCCTCACCCAGAGCCACACCCCCACCTTCGGCGCGTTGGCGTGAGACGGGCGGCCTCCCATGACCTCCGATGACAGTGCGGTGCGCGGGCAGGTGGCCCAGGTCGAGCGGCTGCTCACCGGCCTGGACGACCTTCCGGACCCGGCGCGCGCCCAGGCCCTGGACGCCGTGCACGCCCTCGTCACCCTCTACGGCGCCTGCCTGGCACGCGTCTTGCGGCACACCGACGGCGACACCGCCCGGGCGCTGGCCGGCGACGAACTCGTCGGACACCTGCTGCTCGTGCACGACCTGCACCCCGATCCGCCCGCCATCCGCATCCGCCGCGCCCTGGCCCGGCTCGGCGACCTCGGCGGGGGCGAGCGGGCCGGCCTGGACGCGCTGGACGGTGCGACGGCCCGGGTACGGGTGCGCGCCGGCGGCTGCGGGAGCGGCTCGGGCTGCGGGTCGTCGTCCGAGGCGTGGCAGGCGGCCGTCGAGGCCGCGGTGACCGCGGCGGCGCCGGAGGTGGAACGCGTGGAACTGGTCACCGAGGCCGCCACCGCCCGCAAGCCGGCACTGATCCCCGTGGCGGCGCTGACCCGCCGCCCGGCCCTGGAAGGCCACCCCCGGTGACCGGGCCCGCGCCGCTCGCCGCCGCACCGCTGCGCGACCTTGCCCGCCGCCCCCTGCGGGACATCGCGGCGGGCCGCTCCGGGCCGGCTGCCGACCCAGGTCGCGCCGGGTCGGCCGTCGAGCGGCGCCGCGCCGCGCGTGCCGCCGACGCGTCCGGCGAGTGCTGCGACATGTGCGCCGAGCCGGTGCCCGGCGACCACCGGCATCTGCTCGACCCGGCGGCCGATGCGGTGCTGTGCGCCTGCCGGGCGTGCGCGCTGCTGTTCGCGACCGAGCCGCCGGCCGGCAGCGCCGCCACCCCGGGCGGGGGCGCGTCGCGCGGCCCGCGCTACCGGCTGATCCCCCAGCGCAGGCTGCGCCTGGGCGGCGACATCGACGACCTCACCTGGGCGGCGCTGGGGGTGCCGGTCACCCTCGCGTTCTTCGTCGCCGGCACGGCCGCGTTCCCGGGCGGGGTGACGGCCTGCTACCCGAGCCCCCTCGGCACCACCCGTGCGCCCGTGGCCCCGGACGTCTGGGACCGGCTCACCGCCGGTCACCCGGCACTGGCCACCCTCGTGCCCGGCACCGAGGCGCTGCTGGTCGACCGGGCGGGGGAGCGGCACGAGCAGTGGATCGTTCCGCTGGACGACTGCTACCGGCTGGTGGCGGTGCTCCGCACCCGATGGCGCGGCTTCGGCGGGGGAGCCGAGGCCCGGGAGTCGGTCCGGCGCTTCTTCACCGGCCTCGCCCCCGACGAACCGCCCGCGCCACCCGAGGGAACCGCCCACGCCGCTGAACCGCTCACGTCGCGGGGGGAACCGTCCCCGCCGCCCGGGGCATCGCCCGCCGCAGAAAGGACCCGCCATGGCTGACATCAAGGTCGGCACGCCGAAGGCGCACCCTGACACCCCGTCGCACACCCCCGGCGTGCGGCAGGGCAACCACGAGGGGTCCTACAAGCGCCAGCCCGGCCATCTCTCCGACGACAGCTCCACGGCCCGCAGGTCCACCGGCATCTGCGCGGACGCCAGGAACCCGATCCTGCCCGGCATGCCCAACCTGTCGCCCGCATGAGCGAGCGAAGCGAGCGAGACATCATGAGGTGCGCGCCGTGCCCGCAGCCCGCCGAGCGAAGCGGGGCCGGGGCATGAGCGCACCCGCCCGCGCCGCCGCACCGCACCCCGGTGGGCCCGGCCCGGTGGCGTCGCGCACGGACATCCCGCGGCTGTCGTTCGCCGTCAGCTCCGTCCGGCCGCTGGAGCACGCCGCCGTGCCCACGCTCGTGTTCCGGCTGGCCGTGACCCGCAGCGGCGGGGGCCCGGTGCGTTCGGTGCTGCTCACCACCGCGATCCGGATCGACGCGGCACGTGCCGCCTACGAGCACGCCGACGTGCCGGCCCTCGCCGAGCTGTTCGGGCAGCCCGAGCAGTGGGCCACCAGCCTGCGCCCGCTGGCCTGGACCCGGCTGACGACGGTCGTGCCCCCCTTCGACACACACACGAGCATCGACCTCGAGGTGCCCTGCACCGGGGACTGCGAACGCGCCCTGCACACCTACTTCCGGGCCCTGCGCAGCGCGGACGTGCCCCTGGAACTGCTGTTCAACGGCACCGTCTTCCACACCGCGGTCGACGGCCGGCTGTCCACCGCCCAGCTCCCCTGGGACACCGAGACCGCATGCCGGCTGCCCGCCGCGCACTGGCGCGAGCTGACGGCACGTTACTTCGGGCCGGGGAGCTGGGTGCGGCTGTCGAGCGAGACCGGCGACCGGCTCGGTGCCTACCGGACGGTGCACGGCCTGGTGGACGCCGACCGCACGGTGGCGGCCCTGCTGGACCTGGCCGAGCGCGCCGAGCCGGCGGGGGCGGCATGAGGACGCCGGCCGCCGTGGAGAAGATCGCCCGGACCTGCCTGTACGAGGGCTACCTGCTCTGGCCGTACCGCAGATCGGCGCTGAAGAACACCAAACGCTGGACGTTCGGCGGGGTCTATCCGGCCGGGGTGGCCGCCGGCTGCGGGGAACCGGCCCGGATGCGTACCGAGGTACTGCTGGAGACCGGACCGGACGCCACCGTCTCCGTGCAGGTGCGGCTGCTGCACCTGGTCGACCGGCAGGTGCACCGCTGTGACGCGGCCGGCACCCGGCACCCCGTGGACCGGCTCACCGTCGCCGACGTCACCCATCTGAGCTGGCAGGAGGCCACCGAGCGAAGCTGGACGCTGCCACCCTGGCGCCCGGCGGACGGCACCCGCCGGCACCCCGTCGACATTCCCGCCGGCACGCACGAGGACGAACTGCGCGCCCCTTCCGGCCGCCTCGCCGGGGTGCTGGTACGGCGCTGGGAACGCCTCGAAGGCACCGTCGAACTGGCCGCCGAGCCCGTCGACGACGGCGTGCTCCGCATCCGGGCCACCGTCACCAACACCACGCCCTGCCCGCCGTCCCCAGGCTCCCCACGAGACGCGCGTGACCTCCTCGCACCGTATGCGTTCCTGTCCACCCACACCGTGCTGACCTGCGACGACGGCGCCTTCGTCTCGCTCATCGACCCGCCTGGGCCGCTGCGCGAGGCGGCGGCGGGCTGCCGCAACGAGGGCACCTGGCCCGTCCTGATCGGCGACTCACCGCACGCGCCGGACCCGCACCGCGCACCTGCCCTGCTGTCCTCGCCCGTGACCCTGTACGACTTCCCCGCCGTCGCCCCGGAGAGCCCCGGTGATCTCTTCGACGGCGGCGAGATCGACCACCTGCTCATCCTCAGCGTGCTCAGCCTCACCCCCGACGAGCAGCGGGAGGCACGCGCCACCGACCCCAAGGCCCGCGAGATCCTGGACCGTTGCGCCGCGCTGAGCCCCGACGACCTGATCGCCCTGCGCGGCACGATCCGCGGCCTCGCCCCGGCACGGGAGGACGCATGAGACCGCACCCCGAACCCCCGGCCGCACCCCGGGACCCACCCGGGATCGCGACGGGGCCCGAAACGCCGCCCACCGGCACCGGGCGCACCGTGACCGTCGGCGGTGTCCGGCTGGCCCGCGGCAGCATGGTCCGGCTGCGCCCCCGCCGGCGCGCCGACATCTTCGACCTCGCCCTGACGGGCCGGCACGCCGAGATCGACGCCGTCGAGGAGGACATGGAAGGCGGCCTGCACATCGCCGTCACCCTGCCCGCCGACGAGGGCCGCCACTTCACCACCGGCCTCGGCCACCGCTTCTTCTTCACCCCGGAGGAGATCGAGCCCGTGGAGGAGGGCCCCGGCAGTGCCGCGCGGCTGCTCGTCGCCGGCATCGGCAACATCTTCCTCGCCGACGACGCCTTCGGCCCGGACGTCATCACCGCGCTGCGCGCCGCACCACGGCCGCTGCCCGAGCAGGTCCACGTGGCGGACTTCGGCATCCGCGGCATGGACCTCGCCTACCGGCTGCTGGACGGCTACGACGCCGCCGTGTTCGTCGACGCCGCCCCGCGCGGCGGACCGCCCGGCACCCTGTACCTGATCGAGCCCGGGCCGGCGCCCGCCCCCGCACCGCACGCTGCCGCGCTGCCCGAGGCGCACGGCATGGACCCCGTCCGGGTGCTCGCCCTCGCCGCACGTCTCGCTCACGACGCCGGCACGCCCCTGCCGCGCGTCCTGGTCCTGGGCTGCGAGCCGCTGGTGCGGCTGCGCGGCGACGAACCCGACGTCACCGTGGGCCTCAGCCCACCGGTGCGTGCCGCCGTCGACGCCGCCGTCGACGCCCTGCACGACATCGTCGGCACCCTCCTGGCAGACCCCGGCGCCGACCCGGGACCCCTCGGTCCCCTTCCGCAGGCCGTCCCGCGGCTTGGAGCAGGTACCGCCCCGTAGTCGTGAGGAGGTGAATCGCATGAAGCACGGCATCCGCATCCCGGCGCTCGCCGTCCGCGTCATGGTGGGCGTCCTCGCGGCGGCCACCGTGGCGGCCGTCGCCTTCAGCGCATCGGACATGCTGCGCTACGCCAAGATGTCGCGCATGTGACCCGCGTGGCCCGGGACCGGCACCGACCGGCAGCCGCAGCCGGCTACCGGTCCCGGGCCGCATCGGCGACTTCTCTGCCCGCCGGCAGGCCGTACCGGCGCACGGCCGTACCGGCGCACGGCCGTACCATCGCGCACCGCCGGGAGAGGTGGCCACGACCGGTGGTGGCGCGCGTCGATCACGCTCAGGCCCTCACCGTCCCTGCCATTCGGCGGGCCGCCTGGCCAGGAAGGCGGTGACGCCCTCGCGGAAGTCCTGGCTGCCGTAGCACCGGGTGTACAGGTCGTCGGCGTGCCCGGGATCGGCGGCCGCGAGCACCCGCCGGTCGGCCTCCTTGAGGGCGGCCAGCGTCAACGGGGCGCAGCGGGCGATGTCCGCCGACACCTCGTCGATGCGTACCCCGAGGCGGTCAGGGGCGACGATCTCCGTGACGAAACCCGCCTCGTGCGCCTCGGCGGCCGTGATCAGCCGGGCGGTGAGCAACGCGCGCAGCGTCCGCGCCCGACCCAGACCGGCGTACAGCCGGGCGATCGCCGTGGGGGACAGGCAGTTGCCGAGCGTGCGCCCGATCGGCGCGCCGAACACCGCGTCCGGCGTGCAGAGCACCAGGTCGCAGGCGGCCGTGAGGACGAGGCCGGCGCCCACCGCCGCTCCTTCCACCACTGCCACCGCAGGCATCCGCAGCCCGGCGAGCCGGTCCACGGCCCGGCCCACCTGCCGCTCGTACGCCACCCCGTGGGCACCGGAGGTGACGCTGCGGAACTCACGGATGTCAGTGCCCGCAGCGAAGGCCCGTCCGCCCGCGCCGCGCACCACCGTCAGCCGCACCTCCTCGTCGGCGTCGATCTCCTCGCAGGCCCGCTCCAGCTGGTCGTACATGGTGAGGGTGAGGGCGTTGCGCAGCCGGGGGTGGGAGAGCGTGATGTGGGCCGCGTGGTGGTCGGTGTCCGGGACGGGGTGCTTGGCCCAGTGCACGCGTGGCTGCTGCCCGCCGTCGGCGTCCGTCCCGTCGGTCCCTGTGGTGTGCGGCGCCTGGTCTGTCACGTCTCTCCCGGTGGCTCGTCGTCGTGCTCGCCCGGCATGGGTGGAGCGCGGCGGATCCGGGCCGGTGCGCGGTCCGGTTCCACCGTCGAAGCCCAGCACCTTCGTCCTGCCCTCCACGGGAGGGTCGAACTCCTGCAACCTGCGCACCACCGCGCGCGCCTTGACGCGCGGATCGCCGTCGGAGACCCGCAGCCCGTCCCCGGTGTGCCGGACACGCACGGAGAGCGCTCGTTCACCGACCGCTGGCCGCCGTCCGACCAGTGAGAGGCCCCTGGGATCGGCCGAGTCGGCCGTGATCTGATGGCAGGATCCCCGGGACACGCCCCGCCGGGACCGGCGGAGGTGCGCCCCGTGCCCGCACCGCAGAGCACTGTTGCAGGAGGAACGTTGGATCCGACCGCTGTGTCGCCCGCAGTCGTACTCCCCGAGGACGCCGGCCGCGCCGCCCTCATAGCCCGTGTGCAGGAGCCGGAGTGGGGCGGCCCCTGTGTCGCCGCGGTGCGCGGCGAGGACGTCGTCGACCTGACCGCCGTCGCCCCGACCGTCACCGACCTGCTGGAACGCGACGACGCCGCGGACATCGTGCACAGTGCTCCCGGCGGCCGCAGCTGGCCGCTGGCCGATCTGCTCCAGGCCACCGCCACCGGCCGCCGCGACGTGCCGCACCTGCTCGCCCCCATCGATCTGCAACTGATCAAGGCGGCCGGGGTGACCTTCGCCCGAAGCATGCTGGAACGGGTCATCGAGGAGCGCACCGGCGGCGACCCCGCCCAGGCCGAGCGGGTGCGGGAACGCGTCGGGCAGGCGGTCGGCGGCGCCCTCGCCAACGTGCGCGCCGGTTCCCCCGAAGCCGCCCGGGCGAAGGAGCTGCTGATCGCCGAGGGGCTGTGGTCGCAGTACCTGGAGGTCGGCATCGGCCCCGACCCCGAGGTCTTCACCAAGGCACCCGTCCTGTCCGCGGTCGGCACCGGCGCCGACATCGGCGTACTGGCCGCCTCCGTGTGGAACAACCCCGAGCCCGAAGCGGTCCTCGCCGTCGACTCCCGCGGCCGGGTGCGGGGCGCCACGCTCGGCAACGACGTCAACCTCAGGGACATCGAGGGCCGTAGCGCCCTGCTGCTGCCACGCGCCAAGGACAACAACGCCTCCTGCGCCGTCGGCCCGTTCATCCGCCTCTTCGACGACGACTTCACCCTCGACGACGTGCGCGCACTCGACATCGAGCTGCGGGTGGAGGGCAAGGACGGCTACGTCCTGGCGGGCCTGAGCTCGATGCGTGAGATCAGCCGTGACGTGCTGGATCTGGTGGCGTCCGTGCACGGCGCGCACCATCAGCACCCGGACGGCTTCGTGCTGTTCACCGGCACCCTGTTCGCGCCCACCGAGGACCGCTCCGCGCCCGGCGAGGGCTTCACCCATGAGCACGGCGACCTGGTGCGGATCTCCAGCCCCCGGCTCGGCGCCCTGGTGAACACGGTCACCACCAGCGAGGAGGCACCACCGTGGGAGTTCGGCATCACCGCCTTGATGCGCAACCTGGCGGCCAGGGGCCTGCTGTGAGTACGGTCCTGGACACCGCGCTGGCCGAGCTGGCGGCGGGACTGCCGGACGGCGCGCTGGTCACCGACCCCGACGTGCTCGCCGCGCACCGCAGCGACCGCGCCCCGTTCTGCCCGAGCGGCCGCCCCGCCGCCCTGGTACGCGCCCGCAGCACCGACGACGTCTCCCTGGTGCTGCGTACCGCCCATGCGCACCGCATCCCGGTCGTGCCGCAGGCCGCCAGGACCGGTCTCGCGGGCGGCGCCAACGCCATCGAGGGCTGCATCCTGCTGTCCGTGGAGCGCATGGACCGCATCCTGGAGATCGACACCGTCGACCAGGTCGCCGTGGTCGAGGCCGGCGTGGTGAACGCGGTGTTCTCCCGCGCCGTGGCCGAGCGCGGCCTGTTCTACCCGCCGGACCCGTCCTCCTGGGAGGAGTCCACCCTCGGCGGCAACGCGGCCACCAACGCGGGCGGCCTGTGCTGCGTCAAGTACGGCGTGACCGCGGACTTCGTGCGGGGCCTGACCGTCGTGCTCGCCGACGGTTCCGTGCTGCGTACCGGACGGCGCACCGCCAAGGGCGTCGCCGGCTACGACCTGACCCACCTGTTCGTCGGGTCCGAGGGCACCCTCGGCGTCATCACCGAGGTCACGCTGGCGCTGCGGCCGGCCGCGCAGGCCCCGCTGACCGCCGTCGCGTTCTTCCCCACCCCTGCCGCGGCGTGCGCCGTGGTCAGCGACTACATGGCCGACGGCACCCGGCCCAGCCTGCTGGAGCTGATGGACCGCCCCACCATGGACGTCGTCTCGGCCTACCGGGACCTCGGCTTCCCGCCGGACGCGGGCGCCGTCCTCATCACCCAGTCGGACCGTGGTGAGCAGGCCGCGGCGGACCTGAAGCGGTTCGCGGACATCGCCGCCGTGCACGACGGCGACGCGATCGTCTCCGAGGACCCGGCCGAGGCCGAGATGCTGCTGGCCGCCCGCCGCCTGGTCGCGGTGGCCACCGAGAGCCTCGGGGCCTATCTCGCCGACGACGTGTGCGTGCCCCGCCGGATGCTGGCCGAACTCGTCGACCGCGTGCAGGACGTCGCACGCGCGCACGGGGTGCGCATCACCTGCGTCGCACACGCCGGGGACGGCAACCTCCATCCGCACGTGCTCTTCGACCCGGCCGACCCGGACCAGGTCGAGCGCGCGCACCGGGCGTTCGGCGCGGTGATGGACCTCGGTCTGGAACTGGGCGGCACCATCACCGGCGAACACGGTGTCGGTGTCCTCAAGCGTGACTGGCTTACCAAGGAACTCGGCCCGGTCGGCGTGCGGGTGCACCGCGACATCAAGCACACCTTGGACCCGCGCGGCATCCTCAACCCCGGCAAGGTCCTCGCCGCGGCCGGAACCACGGCGGATGCCGTCGCCGGCGACGTCGGCACGGCGTGACCTCATGGGCTCGGGGCAGGGCGCCCCGGGCTCTCGGGCCGCGTTGGGCCGTCGGGCCCGATGCTGCTCAGGCCCGGGCCGCGCTGGCGCCGGCCCCGACGGCTCCGCTCAGCTCGTCCGCGGACAGCTCCGCGCCGTAGACGCGGCTGCCCGGCTGGTGTTTGCGCCCGCCCAGGCCCAGGTCACCGGCGTCCACCGGGTCGAAGCCGATGTCACGGATCAGCCCGGAGACGACGGCCTTGGCCTCCCAGTCGGTGCCGGACACGGGGATCGCGAGACGGCCCGGGTCGCCCTTGGGCAGGCCTCGGTCGCGGAGGTTCTCCCAGTAGATGGCGTTGAACGCCTTGACGAGGTTCGCGCCGGTGAAGGCCCTGATCTTCTCGCTGGACGTGGTGATGTCGGCGTCGAGTTCGGGGTCGTGTCCGTCGCGTTCCGGATAGTAGTTGCAGGTGTCGACGACGACCTTGCCGTGGAGCTGCTCGGCAGGCAGCTCGCGGAAGCGGCCATAGGGGATCGTCACCACCACGACCTGCCCGTGGTCCGCCGCCTCGGCGGCGGTCGTCGCCCGCACGGAGCTGCCGAGCTCCTGGACCAGATCGGTCAGGGTCTCGGGCCCCCGGGAATTGCTGAGGGCCACGTCGTGGCCGATGCGGGCGAAGTGCCGGGCGAGGGTGGCGCCGATTCGCCCCGCTCCGATGATGCCGATCTTCATGAGCGTCTCCAGATCTGCTGCGGACCGCCGAGGACGCGGCGCGGGCCGCCGCAGTCCCCGCCGCCGAAGCCCTCACCGCCTCGCAGGCTCCACCGGCTCGCGGCTCGCGCAGCCGAGCCCCGCTCGGGCGCCCTGGCCCACCACGGGTGACCCGGCCACTGCCGGCGAAACCCGTGGCCCGCGGTGCCCGCGGTGCCGGTGGTGCACGGCGGGGGTGCGGCCCGCGTCCCGGCCCCCACCCGCCGGCCCCCGGCAGCACATGACGGCTGGTTTGAGGCTCAGAGCCTCCTCAACGGCTCAAGGGAGGCGATCAGCGGAGGCTGCCGCGACGGTCAGGACTGCTCGCTGCTCCCTGCTGCCGGCCGACCAGTTCCGGACCCACGCCCCCAGTGGTCACCAGGTGACAGGATCGGCTCCTTGCGTTCTGCTTGGGCACGGATCTCCACGTGAGATGCGTGCGCCGTGGCGCGGAACGCCTCCTCGTACGAGGCCAGGGCGGCACCCACCGCCCCACCGGCGAGGCCACGGCGACGCATGCGCGACGCCAACCACGCAAAGAAGCCCAGGGCCACGGCGAGGAAGCCCACCAGGATCAGGAGCGGTACGACGGCATCCATGGGCGGGAGTCTAGGGCGCTGGTCCGCGACGAGCACTGCGCACCATCGGTGCCGCCGCGCGCAGCCGGCTGATCAACTCCCCGCAGGGACCTCGTGGCGGACCACGGCGTCGGACGCGATCACGCACATTCTGCGTGCTGCCATCCCACCGCGGATTTCGAGGGGCGGGGTTCGTGACGGGGTGTTCGTGGACGAGGGCAGACGCCGGGGGTCCGTCGAAACACCCCACTGATTGACGTGGCCATGGCATACTGCTGGCGGCAAGCGCTTTCTATCTCCACTGCGACGGGGCTCGGGGCGGCCCGACGGACGAGGCAGAGGTGCTGCGCCGGTCGGAGGCGGGTTCGGCGCCGCACCGGGCGGCCCGGCACGGCCTGGCCGCATCCGCTCGCGCCACGGGGCGCAGGGCGCCGGCGGCGATCGGTATCCACCGGACTCCGGCCGGACGTTTCTGCGGAATTTCCTAGCGAAGGAGATCGCCTTGACGAAGGTCAGATTCGGACGCATGGCGAAGGCCGCCCTGCTGGCGGCGGCCATGGCCCTGCCGGCGGCCCTGCTCACCACGCCGCCCCCTGCCGCCGCCCTGAACTCGCTGAGCATGCTCGGCGCCGACGTGTCCACCGCCCAGCGCGCCCTGGACCTCGGTGCCACGTACTACGACGCCAACGGCACCGCCAAGGACCCGCTCGACATCCTCAAGTCCGCCGGCGTGAACTACGTCCGCCTGCGCGTCTGGAACAACCCGGCCAGCGGCTACAACAACAAGGCGAAGGTGCTCCAGTACGCCAAGACGGTCAAGGCCAAGGGCCTGAAGCTGCTGGTGGACTTCCACTACTCCGACACCTGGGCCGACCCGGGCAAGCAGTACAAGCCCGCCGCCTGGTCGAGCCACGGCATCGGCCAGCTCCAGACCGACGTCTACGACTACACCTACGACGTGTGCAACAGCCTGAAGGCCCAGGGCACCACGCCGGACAGCGTGC
Source organism: Streptomyces odontomachi (assembly GCF_024435355.1). Taxonomy (GTDB): domain Bacteria; phylum Actinomycetota; class Actinomycetes; order Streptomycetales; family Streptomycetaceae; genus Streptomyces; species Streptomyces odontomachi. The sequence continues at coordinate 74,183 of NZ_JAMJWG010000002.1, read as the reverse complement.
AGATCGGCAACGAGATCAACGTCGGCATGCTGTGGGACGACGGCAAGGTGATCAACAACGACTTCACCAACCTCAGCCTGCTGCTCAAGTCCGGCTACAACGCGACCAAGGCGTGTAACAGCGGTACCAAGGTGATCATCCACACGGCGGACGCCGACAGCGACGCGAACGCACGCTGGTTCTACGACGGGATCAAGGCCAAGGGCGTCTCCTGGGACATCACCGGTCTTTCGTACTACTGCATGTGGCACGGCTCGATGTCCACCATGTCCTCCGTGGTCTCCGACATGCGGTCCCGCTACGGCAAGGACGTGGTCATCGCCGAGACGGCCTACCCCTTCACCGCGGACAACGCCGACAGCACCGGCAACTCCGTCACCTCCGGGTGCTCCGGCTACCCGCTCACCTGGGAGGGCCAGGCCGCCAACTTCACCGACGTGCAGAACACCGCGCGCAGCGCGGGCGCCATCGGCGTCTTCTACTGGGAGCCGACCTGGTACGCCGTTCCCGGCAACGGCTGGGACCCGGCCAACATCTCCGGCAGCGGGGACGGCTGGGACAACATGGCCGTCTTCGACTGGACCGGCCATCTGAACCCGAACATCAAGTGGACTTCGTGACCGGCTCACCCCCGCGTCCGGCCTGAGCGCACGGTGTGGGCGCGGGCTCCTGCTCGGCGGCCGTGGAGCGCACCAGAGGCTCCCGCCGGTACACCGAGCGGAGCCCGCGCCTCCCGGCACCGCGCTTATTGCATGTCGCGCACGGCGCGGGGCAATTAGGGTGCCGCCCAGTGCACGCGCCGCGCACCAGGCGCGGGCGCGAAGCGTGTTTCTTGCGTTGTCCCGAGGCGAGACGGAGCACGGACGTGGAGATCAGCAGGGCGACGGTGGCGGACGCCGAGGTCATCGCGACGATCCTCAACGAGATCCAGGAGTACTACGGCGACCGCCCCGCACCGCAGGAGCTCGACCAGATCAAGGACGCCCTGTTCGGGGAGCGGCCGCTGGCGACGGTCCTCCTCGCCCGCGACGGTGCCGAGGTGCTCGGGTTCGCGTCGTACACGTTGCTGTGGCCGGCGAGCGGCGCCCACACCAGCCTGTATCTCAAGGAGTTGTTCGTCAGGGCTGCGGCACGCCGCAGGGGTGTCGCCCGCGCCCTGATGGCTGCGCTCCGCGAGGCGGCCCGGGATGCGGGCTGTACGCGCATCGAGTGGACCGCCGACACCGACAACCCGCCGGCGCTCGCCCTCTACGAGGCACTCGGGGCAGCACCCCTGCCGGTCAAGGTGTTCTACCGGACGCGCCTGTGACCGCGGGTCGGCATCGCGTCCGCCGGGCCCCGGCCCGGGCGTTCCGGGGTGGGCTTCTCGTGCGGTCGGGCGGTGTCATGACGCCGGGACGACCAGTCGGATGGCGAGTGCGGTGATCAGGACGCTGGACGCCATGGCGGTGACGACCCGCCCGCGGGAGCCGGTCAACACGCGCCCGAGCAGCGTTCCACCACCGGCCAGGAGCAGTTGCCAGCTGGCGGATGCGGTGCAGGCGGCGAGGGTGAAGACGGCCTGTTCCAGGTGGTGTGGGGCCGCCGCGGTCTGGCTGCCCAGCACCAGCGCCGCGAAGTAGATCACGGTGATGGGGTTCATCATCGTGACCCCCAGCAGCCCCAGATAGGCCCGTGCGGGGCTGAGGACGGCCTCGTCGGTGCGCGCCGCCGCCGGTCCGTTGCGGTACTGGTCGAGTGCCGTCGTGCCGCTGCGGACCGCCAGTGCGACGAGCACCACGGCCGATCCCCAGCGCAGCGGAAGGGTGATCGGTGCGATGACGTCGGCGAGCGTGGCGCCCCCCACGGTGGCGATCAGCGCATAGAGGCCGTCAGCCGTCGCCACACCCAGTCCGGCACACGCACCGATGGTCAAGGAGGTCCGCGCCGTGAGCGCCACCAGATAGGCCGAGACCGCTCCGACCGGCATGGCGATGCCGTATCCGGCGAGGAGTCCCGCCACCAGGGCGGCGGTCATGACCGAAGGAGCTTCGGCCTCCCCAGGCGGTCCTGCTGCTGCTGGACTCGCACCGATCGGGCGGCGGAGGTCAGCGGCAGGGATGCGGTGGTCGTGGTCATGGGCAGATCCTGTCGGTGCCGTCGTGGCCACGGCAACTCAATTTCGGCAGGGTCGGCCGATCGGGCGGCCCGAGCCGTCCCGAGCGCGCGCACCCGCCACGGCAGCTCACCGTTTGCAGAGTTGCCACAGGCCCCGCACCAGCGTGATCAGCCCTCCGGCCAGGGACAACAGCATCACGGCGCGCCGGACCCACGCCTGCGGGACGCGCCGGGTGAGCGCTTCGCCGACCAGGGTCCCGATCGCCAGCCCGCCCCCGGCCACCAGCCAGGTCCCCGTGGTGAGCGCGGGCAGGCCGTTGGCGGCCACCGAGAACACGTTCAGCACCACGCCGTAGAACAGGGCGTTGGGCACGAACTGCGCCATCGGCCAGTCGGCGTTCGCCGCGTACAGCGACAACGCCGGACCGCCCACGCCGGCCGCCGCGTTCATGAACCCGCTCGCCCCGCCCGCCATCACGGCGCCGCGCGTGCCCCGCAGCGACGCCACCCGGACTCCGGCGAGCACCAGCAGGGCGACAGCGCTGACCGCCGCCCCCAGGAAGGCGAACAGCACGGGCGCCGGCAACCGGGCCGCCGTGGCCGTCCCCAGCGGTACGGCGCAGGCCGCCGCGACGACCAGCACGGTCATCGCCGGCAAGCGCACCTGCCGCCAGGTGCCGGCGAGGCCGATCGCGCTGACCACGCCGGTCGCGCAGTTGGACAGCGCGACCCCGTCCTGCGGGCCCAGCAGCAGCCCCAGCGCGGGCACCGACAACAGCGCGAACCCGATGCCCGTCATGCGCTGCGCCAGGGCCCCGACCGTGACGGTGGCGCCCAGCGCCGCGGCGACGACGAAATGGCCCTGTCCCATGGTCAAGAACCACCCGATCGCCGCACACCACGATCGTGGCACATGCCGATCTCTCGCGTGTACCCGGACGAACATCCGGCCGAGCACCGCACCGCACCGGCCGGAGCGAGACGGGTCAGGCCGGCAGGTCGGCCCGGGCGGCGGCCTCGATCACCGTGTGCCGCTGGTCCGCCGTCAGCTGGCCCGCGGCCACCCGCTCGTCGGCGACCTCGGTGACCGCCTGCACCAGCCCGCCCGGGTCCGTGAACGGGCCGCGGTCCCAGACCTCGTCGAGGAACGTGAGGCCGTTCGACCCGGGGCGGTTCTCGATGCCGGTGGCGGTGGAGCCGAAGACGATCTCGGGCTCGGCCCGCCTGACGTACATGTGGTACGCGTCGGTGGTGTCGACGAAGAAGGGCACCAGGGTCAGACCGTTCGCGGTGAACGTCATCGGCTCGCCGGTCGGGCGGATGACCCGGCTCAGGTCACGGCTGAGCGGGTAGTCCCGGTACAGGGTCAGGTTCTGGTACTGCGTCGCCGAGCTGCGGACCACCAGGGGCACCGGACCGTAGGCGACGGCCTGGGTGGCCGGGTCGTCCAGGGCGCGTTCGATGCGCAGCGTGAACGGCGCGGCGATCTCCACCCGGTCGCCGCTGCGCCAGGTGCGGTTCAGCGAGACGTAGCCGCCGGGCGTGGCGTCGACCTGCTGCACGGTGCCGTTGAGCCGCACGGTGAAGCCGTGCTCGACCCAGTAGGGGACCCGTAGCCGCAGGTCGAGGGGGCCGCTGCCGGTCACGGTGAGGGTGCTGGTGCCGGCCGGGTCGGTCGGGTAGTCGGTGGACTGGGTGAGCTTCAGCCCGCGCTCCGGCCAGTCGAGGGTGGACGGCAGATACAGGTTCACGTACAGCGTGGCGCCGTCCACCGAGCTGAAGTAGACGGAGTCCTGGAACTTCGCGTGCGTCTCCAGACCGGTGCCGCCGCAGCAGGTGCCGAGGTTGCCGTACTCGCGCCTGGCACCGGGGTTCACGGGCACGAAGTAGGTCAGCAACGGGTCGCTGTCGCTGGAGGTGTTGCGCCGTGAGGCCAGGATCTGGCCGTACAGGGCGCGCTCGTAGTACTGCATGTACTTCGGGTCAGCGGTGTGGAAGAACAGGCTCCGGCTCAGCTTGAGCATGTTGTAGACGCAGCAGGTCTCGGCGTTGTCCTTCTGGATGGTCGCGGCGATGACGTCCCTCTTGCCGAAGATCTCGCCGGAGCCGGCCATGCCGCCGTCGACGTACGTGCGGTGCGGCACCACCATGTCCCAGAAGTTCCGCGCGGCCGTGAAGTACTTCTCGTCCCCGGTCTGCTCGTAGATCTCCAGGTACCCCTGGTACTGCGGGATGTGCTGGTTGGCGTGCTCGCCGTCGAGGGTGTCCTGGTTCGCCACGGCGGCCTCGAAGAGGTACGTGTTGTCGAAGCACTTCGCGGTCGTCAGGTACCGCTCGTCGCCGGTGAGCGCGTACAGGTCGGCCATGACGACCGGCATCGCGTTGTACTCGCCGGCGATGTAGATCTTCCACATCCGGTCCAGCTGGGTCCTGGGCAGGTGCCCGAGCCGGCTGTACGCCCAGTCGCCCATGCCACGCACGATGTCGAACGCCTGTGCGCTGCCGGCGTGCTGGTGGGCGTCGAGCAGCCCCCGCATGATCATGTGGCAGGTGTACCAGGGCGCCCAGATGGTCGGGTACGTGGCGTACTGCTCCAGCTTGATGTACTGCGTCTCGGGGTACGCCGCCAGATAGCCGGCGTGGCTCGGCGCGGCCGGGTCGTCCGTGCCGACCAGGGCGGCCAGCGCGTCCTGGCACTCGCCGAGCGCCGTGACCATGGCGTCGACCTTGTCCCTGTATGCCTGCTCGCCGGTGCCGGCGTACGCGAGGCTGAGGGCGCTGAGGAAGTGGCCGGCGTAGTGGCCCCGCAGGTTGCCGTCCGCGGTCTCCCAGCCGCCGGGCGGCTGGGCGCCGTGCGTGTCGAGACCGGCGTTGGTGCGGAAGACGGCGAGCATGCGGTCGGCGGGATAGGCGTGCAGGAAGTTCAGCACCCGGTCGCGGTTGGCCGTGAACGGGCTCGACGCCAGCGTCACACGGGTGTTGTCGAACGGCTTGACGACCCAGGAGGAGGGGACGGATAGCGTCCGCCCCGCCGCCCCGCCGGCCACCGTTTCCCGCACGTCCCCCGCGCGTGCCTCCGCGGGCGCCGCAGCCCCGGCCGCCGCCGGGAACATTGCCTGGAAGGCCGGGATGGCGGTGGCGAGGGCGGTCAGCCGCAGGGCGTCGCGGCGTGAGAACCGCGAGAACTCTGACATGGTGTCTCCTCGGTCGGGGCGGAGGGCCACGGTGGTCCGGCGCGGTGTCACTGCCTCATCGTTCGATATACCGACATGTGTTCGAGAATCTGAAGGACAGTATGAGGGCCGGCCCCGGAGAGTCAATGGGAACGGAACGCACAGGTCGACGGCGCCCGACGAGCCGACGACGGCAGGCGCGTGGCCCGGTGCGCGTGGCAGGAGACGAAGCCGTGGAAGCGGCCCGAGACGGAGCCGTGGCACCCGATGGATCGAAGGAAACGGAACGAGAGGAGGGAACCGGGAGTGATCACCGCCGAATACACCCTGCCCGGTGTCCACGTACGGGACCATCGGGTGCGTGTGCCGCTCGACTGGGCGGTGCGTGGTGGCCCGGAGCTGTCGCTGTTCGCCAGGGAACTGGTGGACCCGGCGCGACGTGGCGAGGATCTGCCGTGTCTGCTGTACCTCCAGGGCGGCCCCGGCGGCAAGTCCCCCCGACCGCTCGGCCCCGCGGACGGCGGTTGGCTCGCCCCGGCGCTGCGCGCGTTCCGGGTGGTCCTGCTCGACCAGCGCGGCACCGGCCGCAGCTCACCCGTCGACGGCCGGGTGATGGAGTCCTTCGACTCGGCCACGCAAGGCGCCGACTTCCTGTGCCACTTCCGCGCCGACTCCATCGTGGCCGACGCCGAGCACCTGCGCCGCACCGTCTTCGGCGGACGGCCCTGGGTCACCCTCGGCACGAGTTACGGCGGCTTCCTCACCCTGACCTATCTCTCCCGGGCGCCCGAGGGCCTCACCGCCTGCCTGGTGGCGGGCGGACTCGCGGCGATCCCGCCGTCCGCGGCGGAGGTCTACCGGCGCACCTATCCCCGCGTCGCAGCCAAGAACCGCATCTTCCAGCGGCGCTACCCGGCAGACGCCGACATCGTGCACCGGGTGGCCGATCTGCTGGCCGCCGGGGACGTACGGCTGCCTGACGGGGACGTGCTGACGGTGCGCCGGTTCCAGCTCCTCGGGCTCGCCTTCGGCATGAAGTCCGGCTTCGAGCGAGTGCACTGGATCCTCGACGAGGCGTTCGCCGACGAGGGGCGCGAACGTTTCACGGACACCTTCCTCGGCGAGGTCTGGAACAGGACCGCGTTCGCCGACCGCCCGCTCTTCACGGTCCTCCAGGAATCCATCTACGGCAGCGGCACCGGCGGCGCACCCAGCGCGTGGGCCGCCGAACGCGAACGCGCCCGGCATCCCGCCTTCGCTCCCGACGCCCGGCCGCTGCTGTTCACCGGCGAGATGATCTACCCCTGGATGTTCGACGAGATCGGGCCGCTCCGTCCGTTCGCCCCCGCCGCCGAGCAACTCGCCGCACGCGCCTCCTGGTCCGAGCTGTACGCCCCCGACCGCCTCGCCGCCAACGCGGTGCCGGTGGCGTCGGTCGTCTTCCACGACGACATGTACGTCGACGCGGACCTTCAGCTCCGGACCGCGGCCGAGGTCGGCAACGTCCACACCTGGGTGACGAACGAGTACGAGCACGACGGTATCCACGAGGACGCGCGGGTCTTCAGCCGCCTGATGGGGATGCTGAGGGACACGGGGCAGCTGCCCGGGGGCTGGTAGCGCCGGCCGAGGGGCGGTGTGTCCCCGGACCGTCGCCCGCCGTGCGTCCACCGTCCCTCCACCGGGCGTCCGACCACGGCGGAACGCCTCAGCCGGCGGCGATCGTCCGGGTGATCCGGTCCAGGTGCGACGTCGTACTTCCGGCCGACCGGAAGGCCCCGGGTCTGCGCCGGGTACTACGCCCTCGGTTCGGACAGGATGCGGGCACCGCCGCCGCCACCGCACACGCGGCCAGCACGGCGACGACGGCCGTCAGACACCCCCTAGTCCCCGAGCGGGAACGCGATGTCGCAGACGAGCTCCTCCTCCTTGATGTCGTCCGGTTCGGCGACGTAGACCTCCCGGCAGGACAGCCGGCTACCGGCACGTGCCACGGCCTGGGGGCAGCACGCGACGGCGTCGTAGGCCGCGAGGATGGCGGGGTACGCCCACTGGGCCTTGGTGATGGTCGTGTAGGCCTCGTCGTGCGCGGGCTCGGTGCGGATGCCGATCGCGTCCGTCGGCTGGACGTGGTCGGGGCAGCCGAGGACGGCCTCGATGGGGCCGTCGCTGTCCGCGTCGACGATGCCGTGGAAGATCAGCGTGAACGGTCCGGTGGCCGCAGCGCCGGCCAGGTGCTGGGTGAACGCCGCCTTGGCCGCTCGGACGAAGCCGTCGGTCTCGGGGGCGCGGAGCCGGCGTTGGATGGACATGACGCGGCGGGCCGGAACGTGCCGGGTCTCGATCGGGAACATGGAACCGTCCTTCTCTCGCAGGGTGGACTGGACATGGCGGATGAGCAACCTGCGGTTGGTGTGCGCACGTTCGAGGTCGGCGAGCACGCGCTCCAGCCGTTCGACGGCGTGCTCCCCGGCGGTGGGGAGGTCGGCCAGGACGAGGGAGATGTCGGCCAGGCCGATGTCGGCGCCCCGGAGGAGACCGATGAGTTGTCCGGCGCGTACCTGGTCGACGCGGTAGCGCCGGTATCCGTTGGCGTCGGTGGTCGCCGGACGGAGCAGACCGGTCCGGTCGTAGAGCCGCAGTGCCTTGTGGGTCAGCCGGGTACGTTGCGCGAACTCGCCGATCGACAGGAGCACCCCCGCGGGATCAACAGCCATGCCCAGATCTTCGGCCCTGTCCCAAGGGCAGGGTCAAGGCAGGCGATGGTGAGCGCGGCGGCGCCACGCCGTCCGGGAAAGGACCTCGGAGGGCGTGGCGCAGGAGGCGCGGGCCGCGCCTAGGAGAGCGCGTTGCGTGCGTCGTGCACGGCACGGACGAGTTCGTCGATGTCCGCGGGCGTGGTGCGCAGGCTGATGACGCAGGCGCGCAGCGCCGCGCGCCCGTTCAGCCGGACGGGACTGATCCAGGCCCGACCACCGTCGACGACGGAGGCCGCGAGCGCGCTGTGGTGTTCCCATGCCGCGTCCGCCGGCACCCCGTCGGCTGCGGGGTCGGCGAAGCAGACCACGGGCAGCGGAGTGTCGTTGACGACCCTCCACCCGGCGCCGGTCAGCTGCCGGCGCAGGGCATCGGCCAGCTCGGCGTCACGCTCCACCTGCTCCGCGTATCCGGAGCGGCCGGCCACGGCGAGGCTGAGGAACAGCTTCAGGCCGGCGAACCGGCGGGACCACTGCTGGCTGGAGCTGTAGGGGTCGACGGCGCCCGGGACGTCGGCCGGCATGTAGGACGTGGTCACCCGGAACGTCTCCGCCAGCGCCTCCGCGTCGGTGCACAGCAGAGCGCCGGCGCCCATCGGCACGCTCATCCACTTGTGCGCGTCCACGGTCACCGAATCGGCGCGCTCGATCCCCGCCAGCGTGCCCTTCAGCCGATCCGACAGCGCCGCCGCACCGCCGTAGGCGGCGTCGACGTGGAACCACACGTCCTGTTCCCGGCAGAACCCGGCGAGCCGGGGCAACGGGTCGATGACTCCCGCTCCCGTCGTGCCGGCCGTACCGACCACCATGAACGGCAGGTCACCGGCCTCGCGATCCGCTGCCATCCGGGCCGCGAGCCGGTCCACGTCCAGCCGCAGCGCGGCGTCCACGGGCACCAGCCGCACCGCTTCGCGGCCGATGCCGGTCGCGTGGGCGATCTTCAGCCACGCCAGATGACTCTCCACGGACGCGTACAGCACGGGCCGCCCGGGCAGCGCCCGCAACCCGCCGGTGCCGTATTCGGGCCATGTCCGGGTCAACGCCAGCAGCGTCGCCGTCAGATTCGCCTCCGCGCCGCCACTGGTGAACGAACCGGTCACCGCATCGGCCGGATAACCCATGCAGGCGCCCAGGAAACGCAGCAGGTGCGCCTCGATCTCCGCGGCCGCCGGCGCATGCGACCACGCGGCCAGCTGCGGGTTGAACGCCGCCGCCAGGGTCTCGCCGACGACGCCCAGCAGGGTCGGCGTCGGATTGAACAACCCGAAGTAGCGGGGATGGGTCGTGTGGACGGTGTACTCCCGCAGCAAGGCGACGACCTCGTCGAGCACCGCACCGGGATCGGCCGGCGTGGCGAAGTCGTATGCGTCCACCGTCGAACGCAGCTGGGCGAGGTCGACCTTGCTGCTCACCGGCCGTCCGGCGATCTGCGCGCGCTCGTCCGTCAGTACGTCCATGACACGGCTCCACAACCAGTCCGCCGGGGCGGTGGGCGGGTCGAAGGAGGCGCGGCCCCGGGGAAAGACCGGTTCGGCGGACGGGGCGGTGCCCGCTTCGGCACGGGCAGATGCGTCATTGCTCATGAACGCCATGCTCACAGCCCTGTCCCGTCGGCCCAAGGGGCAGGAGCGACACCTGACGATGAGATCGGGACACGGCGTGCCGAGCTCGCACCCCGGCCGCCGCGCTCACCGACGACGTCGTCGAGCGCGGCCGGTCAGGGACGCCCGCGGGAGTTGAGCCGGGCGGCCTGGCGCGTCAGGTGGTTGACCTCGGCGAGGTTGGGGGCCTTTCGGGCTGCCTCGGCGTACAGCCGTGCCGCCGCCGTCAGGTCGCCGTCGCGTTCGTGCAGGTACGCCGCCACCGCGGTGTGACGCGGCACCGTGGCGTCCACTGCCGCGAGCGCCGCCAGGCCGGCGCGCGGTCCGTCGGCCTCGCAGACGGCGACCGCACGATTCAGCCGGACGACCGGGCTGTCCGTCAGGCGCACGAGTTCGTCGTACCACTCGACGATCTGCACCCAGTCGGTCTCCTCGGCGACGAGCGCGTCGGCGTGCAGTGCCGCGATGGCGGCCTGGGCCTGGAACTCGCCCAGCCGGTCGCGGGCGAGCGCCGCTTGCAGGATCTCGACGCCCTCGGCGATCGACGTGGTGTCCCACCGGCTGCGGTCCTGCTCGGCGAGCGGCACCAGGCTGCCGTCCGGCGCGGTCCGCGCAGCGCGCCGGGCGTGGTGGAGCAGCATGAGGGCAAGCAGCCCCGCCACCTCGGGATGGTCGATCGCGGCCGCGAGCTGCCGGGTGAGCCGGATGGCCTCGGCGGCGAGGTCGACGTCGCCGGTGTAGCCCTCGTTGAAGACCAGATAGAGGACGCGCAGCACGGTGGCGACGTCGCCGGTCCTGTCGAACCGCACCCCGGAGACGGTCCGCTTGGCCCGGCTGATCCGCTGCGCCATGGTCGCCTCGGGCACCAGGTAGGCCTGCGCGATCTGGCGGGTGGTGAGCCCGCCGACGGCGCGCAGCGTGAGAGCGACCGCGGACGACGGCGTCAGCGACGGGTGGGCGCACAGGAAGTACAGCTGGAGCGTGTCGTCCACCGCGGGAGCGGGCCCGGGCGCCGGCTCTTCGTCGACGAGGTCCTCACGCCGGCGGCGTGCGGCGTCCGCCCGGGTCGCGTCGAGGAACCGGCGCCAGGCCACGGTGACCAGCCAGCCCTTCGCGTCCCGCGGTGGGTCGGCCGGCCAGACGCGGACGGCCTCGACCAGCGCGTCCTGCACGGCGTCCTCGGCCGCCGCGAAGTCGGCTCCGCGGCGGACGAGGATCCCGAGGACGCTTGGTGTGAGACTCCGGAGCAGGGTCTCGTCCATCGATACGGTCACTCCGTGATGGTGGGGGGCGCCGCCAGGAACGGGCGCACCTCGAGCCATTCGTGGATCGGCTTGCCGTCCGCGCCGGGGGCGGCCGACAGCTCGCCGGCCAGTTCGACGGCGCGTTCCTTGCTGTCGACGTCGATCACCATCCAGCCGGCGATGAGGTCCTTGGTCTCGGGGAAGGGACCGTCGGTGACCGGAGGCCGGCCCTCACCGTCGTAGCGGACCCACATGCCCTCGGGGGCGAGCGCCTGACCGTCGACGAACTCGCCGGTCTCCCCGAGCCGGGCGGCGAAGTCCTCCATGTACTGCACGTGCGCCGTGATCTCCTCCGGCTTCCACTGGTCCATCGGCACGTTGTTGACCGCAGCAGGGGCGCCGCGGTAGTGCTTCAACAGCAGGTACTTGGCCATCGTGGTTCTCCTCGGTGCGGGTGCGGCCCATTGTGGTCGCGTTCACCCCGGGGACGGAGCCGGCCGCGGGTTCTCGACATCATCGCCGGAACTTTCCTGGAATTTTTTTCCGGCCACGCGGGCTGGGCAGGCGGAGCCGCCGACCCCGACGGACGCCCCTAGCGGTTGCCCGCCCTACGGCCGGACAGCCAGCGCAGGGAGGCCAGGCCGAGTCGGGTCATCATCTGCACCAGCCGCGGGTCGACGGAGCCGCCCATGGAGCAGGCCGTTGCCAGCAGGAATCCCGCCTGTGCCGAGATGAGGACGTCGACGGCTTCCGGCTCGACGCCGGTCAGCAGGGGGTGACGTGCGGCGAAGGGTTCCGGGTCGATGCCGCTGAGGGCCACGCTGCCCAGCAGCATCACCAGGTCGGCGTGCGCCGGCCCGATCCAGGCGTGCGGCCAGTCCACGAAGACCACCCGGTCGCCGGAGAGCAGGATGTTGAAGGGGTACAGGTCACCGTGGACCAGCGTCGTTCCGGCGGTCGCCGCGTCGAGCCGGGCCTCCAGGGAGAGGTACAGCTCCAGGTCGTCCGCGGCCCGGGGCGCGACCGTGGCCAGTCTCGCCCGCGCCGTGGGGCTGTGAGCCAGCCGCCCCCAACCGCCCAGGCGTGGTGGTGGCGCGGGAGCAGCGAGCCGTGGCGCCGGCGTCAGCTGCTCGGACAGGGTGGTGACGGCGTCGAGCACCCGCTCCAGTTCGGACATGCGCCACGGCTGGGCAGGAAGCACGCCATCGACGTCCTCGAAGACCAGCGCCACCCAACGGCCGTCGTCGTACGACCCCACCAGCCGCGGCACGGGCGCGCCGGAGGGCAGGGCGCCCGCCATCGCGACCTCGCGGCGGTGGAAGGCACCCACCCCGGGGGCGGCCGCTGCGTCGACGGCTTTCACGAAGGCCCTGCGTCCGTCGGCCAGCACCACACGGGAAGCGAGGCCTTCGGAGAACCCACCGGGCTGGCTGGTGGCGGTGGCCACCGAGCCGTGCAGCACCTCCTCGATCCCGACCGACACCGCGCGCGGCAGGTCGCGCCAGGAGATGCGTCTGCTGCCGGTGTGCAGGGGGAGGGCTTCGGGTTCGCCCCACGCCCCCGTGTCGTTCGACATGCAAGATCCTCCGCGCCGCGATACCGGTTCAGGACACGACCACTCACCCGGCCACTCACCCGGCCGCCCACCCGGCGGGCCACCACCTACGGCCGGGAGCCCTAGAGCACGAAGCCCTCCGGGAACGGGTCCGACGGGTCGAGAAGATACGTCGCCGTGCCCGTGATCCATGCGCGCCCGGAGAATTCGGGCAGCACCGCCGGGACGCCGCCGACCTCGGTGGTGTCCAGCAGGCGGCCGGTGAAGCGGGTGCCGATGAAGGACTCGTTGACGAACTCGGTGCCGAGGGGCAACTCGCCGCGGGCGTACAACTGGGCCATGCGGGCGCAGGTGCCGGTGCCGCACGGGGAGCGGTCGAACCAGCCGGGCCTGATCGCCATCGCGTTGCGCGAGTGCCGGGCGCCTGCGTTCGGGGCGAGGAACTGCACGTGCTTGCAGCCCCGGATCTGCGGGTCGGTGGGGTGAACGGGCATGTTCTGCTCGTCCACCGCCCGGGAGATCGCGAGGCCCGCGGCGAGGATGTCGTCCTTGCGGGCCCGGTCGAACGGCAGACCGACGCTCGCCAGGTCGACGATGGCGTAGAAGTTGCCGCCGTACGCCATGTCGTAGGTGACCTCGCCGATGCCGGGGACGGTCACCTTCGCGCCCAGGTCGAGCGCGAAGGAGGCCACGTTGCGCAGCGTCACCTGCTCGGCCACCCCGTCACGTACCGCGACCCTGGCCTCCACCAGACCGGCGGGAGTGTCGAGACGCACCACCGTCTCCGGCTCGGTCACCGGCACCATCCCGGTCTCCACCAGCACCGTCGCCACGCCCACCGTGCCATGCCCGCACATCGGCAGGAAGCCGCTGACCTCGATGTAGACGACGCCCCAGTCCGCGTCCGCGCGGGCCGGCGGCTGGAGCAGTGCGCCGCTCATCGCCGGGTGTCCGCGCGGCTCGTCCATCAGGAACCGGCGCAGCCCGTCCAGGTGCTCGACGGCGTAGGCGCGCCGGTCGGCCATGGTGGCGCCGGGGATCGGCGGCACGCCGCCGGTGACGACCCGGGTGGGCATGCCCTCGGTGTGCGAGTCGACGGCGCTGATGGCGCGGACGCTGCGCATCAGACGGCCTGCCGCTGCGCCTCGATGGCCTTGACGGCGCGCTCCATCTCGTCCGCCACCTGGGCGCGCTGGGCCGGCAGCAGGGGACCGCGGGGCGGCCGGCAGGGCCCACCGAACCGGCCGACCAACTCCATGCCCAACTTGATGGCCTGTACGAACTCGGTACGCGAGTCCCAGCGGAACGCGGCGACCAGCGGCTCGTACAGCGCCCGAGCCTCGGCGAGACGCCCCTCACGCGCCAGCCGGAACAGCTCGGCCGACTCGGCGGGGAAGACGTTCGGGAAACCGGCGAACCAGCCGGTGGCCCCCATCAGCAGGCTCTCCAGGACGACGTCGTCCGCGCCCCCGATCACGTCCAACGACGGCGCCTGCTCCTTGATCTGGAGCACCCGGCGCACATCACCGGAGAACTCCTTCACCGCCTGGACGCCGTCGATACGGGCGATCTCGGCGAGCAGGTCCGGCGTGAGGTCGACCTTGGTGTCCAGCGGGTTGTTGTAGACCATCACGGGCAGCCCGACCGCGGCCACCGCCTCGAAGTGCGCGATGACCTCGCCCCGGTTGGCGCGGTACATCGTCGGCGGCAGGCACAGCACCCCGTCGGCGCCGTCCTCGGCCGCGGCCTCGGCCCAGTGCGCGGCCTGGTGCGAGCCGACGCCGTGCACGCCGACGATGACCTTGCCGCGCCCGGCGACCGCCTCGATCGCGGTGCGGGCCACCCGGCGGCGCTCCTCGTCGGTGAGCGACGAGTACTCGCCCAGCGAACCGTTCGGGCCGACGCCGTCGCACCCGTTGTCCACCAGCCAGCGGCAGTGCTCGGCATACCGGTCGTAGTCCACGGCAAGGCCGGCAGGCGCCTTCGGGTCTGCACGGTAGGGCAGCGCCGTCGCGACGACGACACCGGTCAGGGCGTGCTCGGGGACGGTGTGTGCGGGGATGCTTGCGCGGGTGCTCATGGGCCGCTCTCCTCCACGGATGGCCGGGCGAGTTCGCCGAGCCGGATCGGCGCGGCGAGGGGACGGTGCTGGGGGCCGGGATCGACGGGGGCGGTCGGGGGCCCGGGGGGCTGCGGGGCGCCGTGCAGACGGCGGAGCTCGGCAACGGTGGGCCCGCAGATCCGGCCCTGGCAGGGCCCGAGTCCGGCCCGCGTCGCCAGCTTGGCCACCCGTGCCTCGCCGGCCGTGGCGTCCTCGGCCGCCGCACGCACCGTCGCGTAGTCCGTCTCCTCGCAGCGGCACACCACGGTGTCGGGCCGGAGCCAGCCGGGCCACCCGGAGCCGATCGGGTGGGCGTCCGCGAGCCGGCGGGCGAAGGCGCGGCCCTGGTCACGGCGCCTGCGCAGGGCCGCAAGCGACCGGGCGTCCGGTGCGCCACCCGCGGCGAGCCAGCCCGCCAGCGCGCCCTCGGTACGGGCCGCCGGCGCCCCGGCGATGCCGGTGATCTCACCGCACGCATACACCCCGGGGGCGCTGGTGGCCTGGTCGCCGTCCACACCCACGAACACGTCGGTGGATGCGCCACCGGGGCCGGGTCGCAACGCGCACCCTGCGGCGACGGCGAGTTCGAGCCGGGGCGTGAAGCCATGGCCGACGCACACCGCGTCGACCGCCGTGGTCCGCTCGGTGCCGGGCACCACGGACCAGTCGGTGCGCACCGCCGCGGTCACCACCTCCTCCACCCGGCCGTCGCCGCGTGCCGCCACCACGGCCCGGCCGAAGCGGTACGGCACCCGGCGGCGGGCGAGCGCGGTGGCCAGGGAGAGGAGTTCACCGCTCTTGCCGGCCTGCGCGCCCAGTTCCCAGGGATGGTCGAGCCAGCCGCGCGCCACCCGCACCCGCTCACCGGCCTCGACGACCTCGATCACCGTGGACCCGGCTTCCAGCAGGGACACCGCGACCGGCAGCAGGAACGGCCCGGTGCCGGCGACCACCACCCGGTCTCCGACGGCGAGCCGCTCTCCCTTGGCCAGTGCCTGTGCGGCGCCCGCGGTGTACACCCCGGGCAGGTCCCAGCCCGGGAAGGGCAGGACGCGGTCGTGGGCGCCGGTCGCGAGGACGAGCGCGTCAGGTGCCAGGACGTGTCGCCGGCGCGGGCCGCGCGGCGCGGCGGAGAGGACGTGCACCTTCGGCGGGGCCACGGTGCCGGGCTCCGGACGCTCCAGCGCCCACACCTCGGCGCCCGCCCACCAGGAGCACCGCGGATGGTCGAGGACGCGGTGGGCACGGCGCGTGAACGCGTGGTGGCCGTGCTGGATCGCCTGCGGGGCCCGGGCCCCGTACGCCTCGGGAAGCATGCGGTGGTACTGGCCGCCGGGCCGGTCAGCGGCATCGAGCAGGGCGACGTCGGCACCGGCGGCCAACGCGGTGTCAGCGGCCGCGAGACCCGCGGGTCCGGCACCCACCACGACCACCGTACGGCGCGTCACGGCCGCCCCGCCGTACGGCCGGCGGCGTCCGGGGGCTCCGGGGCGTGCGAGGCGGCATCCGGAGCCGGGGACCGAGGCCGGGGAGCGCGGGACTGGGTCGTCACCGTGTCCCCGTCGCGGGCGCGGCGCTGGCAGGCGCGTACGTCACGCTCACCGTTCACGGTGACCAGGCAGTCGTAGCACACACCGATGCCGCAGAACACGCCCCGTGGCGCACCCGTGCGACCGGTGCGCCAGGCGGTGCGGCCCGCCGCGAGCAGCACCCCGGCCAGCGACTGGCCCGCGACGCCGGTCACCTGCGTGCCGTCGACGGTGACGGTCAGCGGGCGGTCCGTGCGGCGCACGGCATCGTGGTGCGCCGGTACGAGCCTGGGGGTCATGGCTGCTCCTCGGTGGGCGGTGGGGCCTGCGAAGTCCCGGTGGGGTGGGGTGCGGTGCCGGGGCGTGGCACGTCCGGCGCCGTGCTCCCCGCGGCTGCGGAGCCTTCCCCCGTCGTCCCGGCTCCCGTGTCCGTGACCGTGCCCGCGTCGGGGCCGGCCGGCTCGGTGCCGTCCGCGGTGGCCGGTTCACCCCACACGGCCGGCCGGTTCACCCGGAAGGGGGCGGGGTCGAGACTCGGCCGCTCGTCGAGCAGCAGCTCGCGCAGCAGCCGGGCGGTGCCCACGGACAGTCCGATGCCGGCGCCTTCGTGCCCGGTCGCATGCCACAGGCCGGGCAGCCGCGGGTCGGGGCCGATGACGGGCAGATGGTCGGCGACGTAGGGGCGGAAGCCGCCGTAGGCCCGCATCACGGGCACGTCAGCGAGGGCGGGGAAGAGCCGCAGCGCGGTGGCCGCGATCGCGGACAGCACCTCGGGGCGGAGCCGGTCGTCGAAGCCGGCGTGCCGCCGCGAGGAGCCGAGCAGCACGCTGCCGCCGCGGGTCGCCTCCACCACCGCCGACGTCTGGAGCCCGGTGTCGCCGCTGCCGACGGCTCCCACGTAGTCGGCGTCGTACACCTTGTGGAAGACGGTGGGCGGCAGCGGCGTGGTCACCAGGATCTCGCCGCGCCGCGGCCGGACGTCGACCGGCGCGCCGAGCCGCACGGACAGCCCGCCCGACCACGGCCCGGCCGCGTTGACGAACACATCGCCCCCGACCGTTCCCCGGGTGGTGCGCACCGCGACGAGCCGGCCGCCACGGGTGACGGCGCCCACCACCTCGTGCCCCCTGCGCAGCACGGCGCCGTGCGCAAGGGCGTCGCCGAGCAGCACCATGGCGGCGCCGGCCGGCTGCACCTGGGCGTCGTCCGGGTAGTACACGGCGGCGGTGTGCCGCTCCGTCAGGAACGGTTCGGCGGCGCGCACCTCTCGGGATCCCATCGGCTCGGCACGCACCCCGGCGGCCCGCTGCGCCGCGGCCAACCGGGTCAGCCCGTCGGCACCGTCGTCGGTGGTGGCCACGACGATGCCCCCCTTGGGGTCCCACTCGGCGCACGAGGGAGACGGTGACGTGGGCGCGGCGTGCTCGGCGACGGCGTCCAGCACCTCGGGCCACAACCGCCGCGACAGCAGCACGAGCTCGAGTTCGGGGCCCGGCACCTTGTCGGAGACGAGGATGTTGCCCTCGCCGTGCGAGGTGGTGCCCGATGCGGGGCCGCCCCGGTCCAGGACGGTGACGTCAAGACCCGCCACGGCGAGTTCGCGGGCGCAGGCGGCGCCGACGATTCCCGCGCCCAGCACCACGACCCTCGTAGGGTGCACCCGCCCGCCTCCGTTCCGTACCGCGAACGATCTCAGGCTAGGGAGCCGGTACGCGCGGTGTAAATGCCGCCCACCTCCGGCGGGGCGGGAAACGGGCCCCCGGGGATACGGCGGGCGAGCGCCCGGAAGGAAGAGAAACGCGGGCCTGGAACGAGGCGGACGACCATGGCAGGAAACGGAAAAGCGGGTGTATTCAAAGCAGGTGCATGACAATTATCCCCGCCGCGTTTCACGCCGTCACCGCCCGCCGCGGAAACCCCCTGCGGTGCCGCTTGCTTTGCCCGCTCGGAAGTGGACTGAAGCCCGGCGCCGGTGACGGCGCGGGCAGGGCATCCCCGGTGACGTCAAAGAGGCCTTTGGCCGACGCGCTCCGGCCCCTTTCGCGCCAATCTGACCTTGCGATCCGACCCTGTTCCGCCGGTCGGCTCCGGACGCCGGATCCCCCGGCATGCTGGAGGTCGGCGGCGGGTGCCGGCGGACTGCCGCACGCGCGAGAATCGTCTGAGGGGGCGGTATCGGACGCCATGACCGGCAATAGCCGCGCTGATGTCAAGTGGCTGTCAAGGGCGGTCATATAGTGGATATATGTTCGACCAAAGAACCCTGACTCACTTACGCGCCACGGAATACGGCTACCTGGACGAGAATCACCACGTTTACCTCGACTACGCCGGCGCCGGCTTGCCCGCGCGATTCCAGTTGGCGATGCAGGCGGAACGCATCACCTCCGGCTGCTACGGCAACCCGCACTCCGAGAATCCCACGTCGACGGCGACGGAAGAGCTTCTCGTCCGGACCAGACGTGCGGTATTGCGGTTCTTCAACGCAGACCCGGAGCAGTACGCCGTCATCTTCACCCCGAACGCCACCGGCGCCATGCGGCTCGTCGGCGAGGCGTACCCGTTCGACCCGCGCAGCCCGCTCGTCCTGACCACCGACAACCACAACTCCGTCAACGGGCTGCGTGAATACGCCAAGGCCCAGGGCACCGGCACCGTGTACATACCGCTGGACACCCCCGGCCTGCGGGTGTCCGACCAGGCCGTGCACACGGCGCTGGCGCAAGCCGCGCGGAACGGCCGCGCCGGCACGGAACGCGCGGCGCGAGGGCTGTTCGCCTATCCCGCGCAGAGCAACTTCTCCGGGGTGTGGCATCCCCTGGAGTGGATCGACACGGCGCACTCCCTCGGGTACGACGTCCTGCTCGACGCCGCCGCCTACGTCACCACCAACCGGCTCGACCTCGCCGTGCTGCAACCCGACTTCGTGGCCGTGAGCTGGTACAAGGTGTTCGGCTACCCCACCGGCGTCGGCTGCCTCATCGCGCGGCGCCCGGCGCTGGCCCGGTTGCGGCGGCCGTGGTTCGCCGGTGGCACCATCCAGATGGCCAGCGCCCAGGGGCAGTGGCACCGCATGACGGACGACGAGTCGGCCTTCGAGGACGGCACGCTGAACTTCCTGAGCATCCCCGATGTCGAGGTCGGTCTCGACTGGATCCGCGGTATCGGCATCGACACGGTGCACGACCATGTCACCGCCCTGACCGGCCGGCTGCTGACCGGCCTGGCGGAGCTGCGGCACGGCTCGGGCGCGCCGATGGTCCGCCTCTACGGGCCCGCGGACACCGAGCGACGCGGCGGCACGGTCGCCATGAACTTCCTCGATCCGCAGGGGCGGATCGTCGACGAGCGGGTCGTGGCGCGCGACGCCGCCGCACGCACCATCTCCCTGCGGACCGGATGCTTCTGCAACCCGGGGGCGGGGGAGACCGTGTTCGGGCTCGGCCACTCCGTGCTGCGCCGCGCGGCGCACGACCGGCTCGACACCGTCGACGACTACCTGGCCGATCTCGAGCTGCCCTCCGGCGGCGCGGTGCGGGTGTCACTGGGCCTGGCGTCCCACCTCGACGACGTCGAGACCTTCCTGGAGTTCGCCGCGGAGACGTACCGGGACCGCATCCCGGAGGCCGCGACCCTGCCACGCCGGCTGCGGTGCTGACCTGCTGCCGGTAGTGCTGCTGCTCGGTACGGCCGGTGTGCGGCACCGGCCGTACCGAGCAGTGCACCGTCGCCGCCGGTCAGTTGACGGCCAGGGCCGCCGTGTTGTTCGTGGTGTCCGGATCGAAGGGGAAGTCGCCGTCCCACGGCTGGACGCTCACGGCACCCCGCACGCCGGGCACCACGGTGTCGATGCGCAACGAGAAGGCGTAACCGCGCTTCGCGTCCTCCAGCACCCAGTACGGCAGGTCGCAGTCGTAGCGGGGCGCGCCCGTGCGCTGCGGGTAGTAACCGCCGGACAGGGTGTGGGGATTGCAGTCGGACGGCACACCGGTGACCGTGGTGCCGTCGGGCACGATCAGCCGCACCTGCGCGACCGCCTCTCCGGAGCCGAGGTTGGCCACCCAGGCCGGGCCGTGATTGGCGAACGTGAGCCGGGCCTTGACCGTCTCTCCCGCCGCCCCGGAGACCGCGTCGCCGGTCACGGAGAAGTCCGCGGTGTTGTCCGCGCCGATCTGCAACGCCAGGTAGTCGTTGCCGGAGTCGAGGTCCTGGGCGCCGTCGCCGGGCTCGACGTCGATGTCGAGGCGCTCGTTCAGCGCGTACGGGGCGAGCAGCACCGTCAGAGGGGCGGGCAGCTCGAAGGAGTCGCCCGGCGCCAGCACCTGGTCGAAGGCGCAGTCGACGTAGGTCATCGGTGCGTAGTCGTCATCGTTCGACGAGGTGTACGTGCACGCGTCGTAGCGCGGCAGGTCCTCCAGGCCGTGCGAGGCGCTCAGGCTCACCGTGAACCCGTTCGCGCTCTCGTTGCCGATGTTGGTGACCCGGAACGGGATCGTCTGCTCGTCGCCGGGTTGGGCGTGCTCGATCCCGGCGACGTCGTCGATGGCCAGGTCGGGGCCGCTGCCGACGGTGAGCGTGGTCTCGAAGCTGTCGTGCGGCGCGGTCAGCGTGCCGTCCGGGCCACCGGTGGCCGTCGCCTCGTACGTGATGCTGCCCTGCGCACCGGCCGCAGCACCGTCGGCCGCGCGGACCGTGAGGTGGACCTGCGCCGCGTAGTCGGGACCGATCACGGGCACGGTGGGCACGGTGCACACCGCGGTCGTCCCGCTCGGCGTGCAGGCGTCGGGCCAGCTCACGTCGGCGACGCCGACGAGCCCGGAGACGTCCACGGTGAGCCTGCCGTCGGTCACCGTGAAGGTGTCGTTGTCGTGGTAGAGGCCGATGTCGAGCGTGCGGGACTGCGGCTGGCCGCCGTCGGTGCCGAGCGGCAGCGTCTGCTCGTACGGCTCCTCGATCCACAGTGCGTCGGTCTGCGGCGGATCGTCGGCCGACGCCGGAGCGGCGAGGCCGGCGACGAGCAGACCGGCCGCCACCACCGCCGCGCAGACGCCGGATCTCAGGCGCAGCACGCGCCCGGTGAAGTCAGGTCTCATCGCTTCCCCCCGAGGTTGTGAGCACAGGGCTGTTGCACCGGGAAACTCCGGCGCAACCGTTTGAGTCATCACATAGCCGAAAGGTTGTAGCGGACAGGGCGTTACCGGTCAGAGTCGGTCCTGACCGATGGCCCCATCACCGGCAGACCGGACACCGCGGAGCGTCTTCGGTGCTCGGGCCGCTCGCCGCGACGCGCATCAGGACTACGGCATGGCAGTGGTCCGGACCCGGGACGGCATCACGCGTCCTGCACCGGGGTGAGGCGGCGTGCGGCGATGCGCTGGAGGGCCGCGTCGAGGACGGCGCCCGGGTCGTCCGTGACGGTGCCGAGCGCCACCGCGGCGGTGATGATGACGTCACACAACTCATCGCGCACGTCGTCCAGGCTGTGGCTGTGGCCCTTGCGGGGGTTCTGGCCGGTGAACCCGATCCACGCCTGGGTGACCTCGCCCACCTCTTCGGCGAGCTTCATCATCCGCAGGGTGATTTCCTGCCGGTCGCGGCCGTTGGCACCGTCCAGCCAGGCGATGAGCGTGTCGATCGTGTCCCACTGGGCCTCGTTGAGCATCCTCAGTCACCCCCGACGGCGAGGGGACGCGGCCGTGGAGCGTCGACGACGGGCTGCCGGGCGATGTCGATCATGGCAAGGGCTCTCCCGGATCTGGGGCGCATGGTGATCAGCCTAGGCGGGCAGCGCGGGCCCGCCCTGCCCTTCCCCTCAGCCGCCACCCGCCGGCAACGGCAGATCAGCGGAAGAGCGCCGCCAGCTCCACGCGTGACCGCACCCCCAGGCGGGCGAAGATGTTGCGCAGGTGGTAGTCGACGGTCCGGGTGCTGAGGACGAGACGGTCGGCGATCTCCCGATTGGTGGCCCCTTGTGCCACGAGCGCGGAGATCCGCATCTGCTGCGCCGTCAGTTCCGTCTTGGCGTGCGACGTGGCCGGGCCCACCGTGTCCCCTGCCGCACGCAGCTCCGCCGTCGCCCGGTCCGCCCAGGGGCGGGCGTCGAACTGCTGGAAGATCGTCAAAGCCTCCCTCAACAGGCTGCGGGCAGCGCCCGGCTTACGGGCCCGGCGCAGCCGGTGGGCGAAGAACAACTCCGTCTTGGCCAGTTCCAGGGCGGTGTGGGCGTGCTGGTGCAGGCGCAGGGACTCACGGAAGTGCTCCTCGGCGACCGAGTCGTCCTCGGCCAGCAGCCCGTGGCAGCGCTGGGCCAACGCCAGCCGTGTCGTGCTGCCGGACCCCGCGGCCCAGCTCTCGAAGGCATGCAGGGCGCCGGCAGCTCTGCTGCGCTGGCCGCAGCGGGTCGCAGCCTCCACGTAGTGCGGGGTCGCCAGGGCCCGGATGGCCGGATTGAACTGCCCGGTCCCCGCCGTCATCTGCCGGAACCGGTGCAGCGCGTCGGCCGGGCGGTCCTCCACCAGGTCGATGCAGGCCGAGACCCAGCAGTTGAACGCCTGGGGCCGCCCGAGTTCCCGGGCGGCCACCTCGTGTGCGGCCGCACCCAGCCGCAGCGCGGCGGACGCCCGGTCGCCCTGGAGCGCGGCGAGCAGCCCGAGGACGGCCATGTGGTCCACGGCCACATTGCGCTGCCCGGTCGTCTCCGCCAGCCGCAGCCCTTCCAGCGCGGCGGCCTCCGCGGCGGCGTAACGGTCCAGCAGCAGGGCCGACAGCGACTGGTACACCAGGCCGCCCGGCACGAGCCCCGCCCTGCCCGACTCCCTGGCCCCGTGCACCGCCGCGACCGCCAGCGCATGCGCCTGCCCGGCCTCGCCCAGCGTGTACGCGGCCTGGCTGGCCAGGATCAGCGATTCGGGGTCACGCAGCGCGGCGGCGGTCCGGATGACACCGCGCAGGTGGTGCCGTGCCTCGGCGTGCTGCCCCCGGAAGGTCGCCGCCATCCCGGTGAAGTGGTCGTACACGAGCCGCACGGTCGGCGGATCGTCGGCGAGCCGGGCCAGCTCCGCCTGGGCCGCCAGCGCGAAGTAGGCGCTGAAATCACCCGCAAGACAGCTCGCCTCGCCCGCGAGCACCAGGGCACGGGCCCGCAGGCTGCGTTCCGCGGGGGAGAAGAGACCGGCCGCCGAGGACAGGGAGTGGCAGGCGCTGGCGGGCACGCCGTCCCGCAGCTCGATCTCCCCGTGCACCAGCATCCGCAGCCCCCTGGTGCCCGCCACCGGGCAGCGCGGCAGGACGCGCCGCAGCAGCGCGCGCGAACGCTCCGGCTCGCCGGCGGCCAACCGGTCCGCTGCCGCCGTGACCAGCCAGCGGGCCCGGGTGTCCGGGTGCGCGACGACCTCCGCCGCACGCTCCAGCACCGAGGCGGAGGCCGCAGGGTCGCCGTCGGCACGCGCCGTCCGTGCCGTCTCGTCCAGCTGTCGCACCAGTTCGTCGGACGGGGCCTGGGCGGCGGCGAACCGGTGCACCGCCCGAAGCAGCCGGACCGAGTCGCCGTCGAGCACCTCGGCGAGCGCCGCATGCGCTGCCTGCCGGTCGGCCAGGGACATCTCGGCGCACAGGCTGGCCCGCAGCAGACGACCCGGCACCGTGACCTCCCGGACGCCGGCACCGTTCTCGGCCACCGTCACGAGGCCGGATCCCAGCGCCTCGTCGAGTGCCCGGGCCGGGCCGGGCGAACCGGCGACGCCCGTCCGGCAGACCCGCGTCGCCGCCGTCAGGGCCTGCACCGGCAACCGTTCGCCGACCAGGGCCAGCCACACCGTCGTCCTGGCCGCGTCGGACAGCGCCTGCACACGGCGTCGATGATGGGCGCGCAGCCGGCTCCCCGCAGGCAGCGCGTGCGGAGCTGCGGCAGGCCCCCGGCGCAGCGCCGTGGCCAGCTCGACCAGGGCCAGTGGACTGCCTTCGGCCAGGTGCACCAGCTCCGCCTCGGTCGCCGGATCCGGCGGGACGGCGGCCCTGTCTCGCAGCAGGCAGGCGGCGGCGGAGGGGGCCAGCGGCGGGAGGTCGATGCGGTGCGTGCCCTCCAGCACCGTCGCGGCCCACGACCCGGCATCGGCCGCCAGGACCACCAGCACGGGCAGCTCCGCGAGTCGGCGTGCCGCGCATCCCAGGACCCGCAGGGAGACCTCGTCCAGGAACTGGGCGTCGTCCACGAACCAGGCGAGCGGGCGCGACCGGGCGGCGGCGTCCAGCAACTGGCGGAGGGCCACGCCGATGCCGAGTTCGCCAGCCTCGGGAAGCCGGCCGGACAGCACCTCCGCCAACAGCCGAGCCGACGCCTTCGGCAGGGAGCCGAGCTGCGGGGCCAGCGGCAGGAGCAGCCGGTGCAGGCCGGCCGGCACCAGGTCCGCCTCCTGGGCGATCCCGGCCATGCGGTGCACCGTGAAGCCGTCCGCGAGGCGTGCGGCGGCCGTCAGCAGGGCCGTTCGTCCCGTGCCGGGCTCGCCCGCCACCAGGACGGCGGCACCCTGCCCCGCCCGCGCCCCGGCCACCGCGGCACGCAGCACACCGATCTCCCGGTCCCGCCCGTGGATCGCAGGCGAAGGCGGCTTGTCACCGCTCGGTTCAGCCTCCATCTCGCCAGTGTCAGGCCCGTGTTGCGAGGAGGGGAAGACCACTTCTTGCTGTTTGGGACATGACAATCGTAGGGGTGGTGCGAGGACTGGTGATTTCACCGGTCCGTGCACCCTGCGCGGCACCGAGACTCCAAGGGTCACCGACCCGAGGAGCCGCTATGAGACGGTTGTCCGCCTTCCTGTTCGCCCTGCTCACCACCCTCGGCCTGGGAGCGCTCGCGCTGCCCGGCACCGCGCAGGCGGCCGGCCACACCCCGGTCGTCTTCGTCCACGGATACACCGGCAGCGCCAGCAACTGGGTCACGGCCGAGTCCGTGTTCCGGGCCGCCGGTTACAGCAGCGGCGAGCTGTTCGCCTACGAGTACAACTGGGCCCAGTCCAACAGGACCAGCGCGGCGGGGCTCGCCTCCTACGTCCAGCAGGTGCTCGCGCAGACCGGCGCCCAGCAGGTCGACATCGTGAACCACTCGATGGGCGGCCTGGTCAGCGACTGGTACGTCAAGGAACTCGGCGGCCAGCCGCACGTGCGCCGGCTGGCCTCCATCGCGGGCGCCAACCACGGCACCACCTACGCGTCCGCGTGCCTGACGAACCCGTCGTGCGTGGAGATGTACCCCGGCTCCAGCTTCCTCGACACCCTCAACTCCGGGGACGAGACACCGGGCGACACGCAGTACGCCACCTGGTACTCACCCTGCGACGGTGTGATCATCCCCTACACCAGCACGGAGCTGAGCGGCGCCACCAACCACCTCGTGGCCTGCCAGACCCACATCGGATACCTCACGGACACGGTCACGCTGGGTGCCGTGGAGCGGTACCTCGCCGGCTGAACCTGCGCCACCCGTTCCCTCGGCGTTCCGGCGTCCGCCCGCCGGCCGGGAACCCGGCGGGCCGCACCGGCCCCCCTGCACCGTGCGGGGCGGGCCCGGTGCGGCTTCGTGTCTCGGGCCCCCGCCTCCCGCCTGCGGCTCACCCGGCCGCGGACGGCACCGGCTACCCGTCGAGGAGGGCGAGCCTGCCCACGACGGCCCTGCGGGCCTGCGCGGCGGATCTTCGGACGGCGTGACGCAGGTGGCGCCGCCGGCCGGTCGCGATCGTGGGGTTCCCCGAACTCTGCGGAGGCTATGCCTCGAGATACCGGTGTCTGATGTCGCCCGGCAGGACGACGAGCCGACCACCGCGGACCTGCCACTCCGTCGTCCCGTCGATTTCGTGGCTGGCGAGGAACAGGCCCCGGACGAGGTCTCCGTCGTCGTCGGACGCGGGGATCCGGGCGATCTCCCTGATCTGGTCGACGAACCTCGGTGGTGGATGGGGCATCGACGCTCTGGTGGGTCGGCAAACCCGCCGGCACCGTGACCTTGACCTGATGCACCGCGGCGACCAGGAACCCGTTGTGATGGCAGCTCTCGCGGCTGCCGGATTCGTCGAGACCCTCGACTGGCGCCCCGTCCGGTTCGTCGTCGCCGACCCCGGCGGCAGGGAGATCGATCTCCATCCCCTGGTCTTCGCTGCCGATGGCTCCGCCGTGCAGGCATCACCCGACCCGGAGCGTCCGTTCGCCTATCCCGCTTCGTGCTTCGTCACCGGCACGATCCTGGCGTCCACCGTGCCGTGCCTGTCGCCGGAGCAGCAGGTCCACTTCCACCAGGGCTACGCACCCGCCGACCACGACCGTCACGACATGGCCCAGCTCCGCCAGGCCTTCCATGTCGCCACCCACTTCTGACCGCTGCACATCCGAAGGGCAGTCATACGACAGGCAGTTCCTTCGCCATCACCAGTTCCCTGCGCACGCCGTCCGGCAGCACATCACCGAGCTCTCCCGTGTCCTGGAAACCGCAGCGTTCGTACAACGCGAACGCCGGTCCGTTGCCGGGCACCACCGCCAACCGCATGGTCCTGGCGCGATTCCGCCGAGCCCACCGCTCGACCTCTCCGACGAGGGCGTCTCGGCTTCGCTCGAACAGGGGGCCCCATCGCGGGCGCTTCGGCGCCTTGCTATCGCACGCACCAGACGACGCTCCTTCTCCCGCGCTCATTTGTCAGACACCCTCTAGCGCAGCGCCGCCGACACCAGCCGTCGGATCTCCTGGTCGGACACGCTTCCCCCGTTCACAAGGCGATCGAAGACCAGTCCGTCCACGCACGTCAGCAGCGTGACGGTACGGTCCTCGGCGTCCGCGATGCCGTGCGCAGCCAGGAAGTCCTGTGCTGCCTGGCGCGCCGCGTTCTCGCGTGGTAGGAGAATCTCCCGCAGTTCGGGGTGATGGACGCTCTCGATGGCGCATGCGTAGCGCGCGAGGGAACGTCGTCGCCCCTCTCCGGTGAGTCGCCGCTCGACGAAGGCGACGAGCCCTGCCACCAGTTCTTCGGGGCTCTTCGGCACCGGTGTCCGGCTCCCGATCTCCTGGAGTTCCGCCTGGTCGAGCGTGACCAGACGCCGGACCAGTGCGGTGAGCAGCGCCTGGCGGGTGCGGAAGTAGGCGGATGTGGTGCCGGGCGGCAGCTTCGCCGCCCGGTCCACGGCGCGATGGGTGAGTCCTCGTATCCCGGTCTCGGCGAGCACCGCGATGGCGGTGTCGGCAAGAACGGTACGTCGATCGTCGGGCACCCCCCATTTCTACACCTGTAGAGAGGGGGAATACCCTGCTTCTACAGCTGTAGAAGGTGCGGTGGGGCGGACGAGGAGGGGCGGGCATGACCGGCAGTGCGGTGGTCGTCGGGGGAGGCATCGGAGGGCTGGCCACGGCGATCGGCCTGCGCCTGATCGGGTGGGAGGTGACGGTGCTGGAACGCGCTCCGGTCCTGGCCGACGTGGGCGCCGGCATCTCCCTGCACGCCAACGGCATCCGGGCCCTGGACGTCCTCGGCGTCGGCGAAGCGGTTCGCGCGGTTGCGCGTCCCCAGTACACCGGAGGTACCCGCACGCCCGACGGCAGCTGGCTGGCACGGATGGACGGAGCCGCGCTCGAGCGTGCACTGGGCACGCCGATCGTCGGTGTCCCCCGAGCCGACCTGCACCGTCTGCTGCGTGCGGCACTGCCGGTCGGGTGCCTGGCCATCGGGACGGACGTGCCATCCGTCGACTGCTCGGACCCCGGCCGGGCACGGGTGCCCGGCCGGGCCGGAGCCCTCGACGCGGACCTGGTCGTGGCAGCCGACGGCGTGGACAGCCGGCTACGCACGCAGCTGTTTCCAGGCCATCCCGGCCCCGTCCACAGCGGATCGACGGTCCTGCGCGCCATCACCGCGCATCCGGTGCCGCTGCCCACCGACTTCGAACTGACCTGGGGCAGGGGCACCGAGTTCGGCCACATCGCCTTCGCCGACGGCCGGGCGGAGTGGCACGCGGTGCTCAACGCGCCCGCCGGCACACGGCATGCGGATCCCCTTGCCGCGGTACGCCGGCGGTTCGGCGGCTGGCACGATCCCATCCCCGCACTGCTGGACGCGACCCGGCCGGAGGCCGTCCTGCACCATGACATCCACGAACTGGCGACGCCCCTGCCCGCCTTCGCCGTCGGCCGGATCGCACTGGTCGGGGACGCGGCGCACGCCATGACTCCGAACCTCGGCCAGGGCGCCTGCCAGGCCCTGGAGGACGCGGTCACCCTGGCGGCCGCGCTCGCCACCGAGCGCACGGTCGAACGGGCACTTGCGCGTTACGACGCCCAGCGCCGCCCGCGCAGTCAGTCCGTGGCACGGGCCGCACGCCAGGCCGGCCGAATGGGCCAGCGGCTGACCCATCCCATGGCCGTCTCCCTCCGCAATGCGGCCCTCCGGCTGGCCCCGTCCCGTGCGACGGCCCGCACCATCCTGCGGCACGCCGACTGGGCCCCGCCGAGCCTGGGCTGACGGGTGTCGGACCCGGAAACGGCGCGATGATCCGCGTGCGACGGGGGCATGATTCCCAGCGCTTGGACCGTGTCGAACGACGAAACGCGGCCACGACGAGCTCTCGGCACCGAGCGACAGGAGTTGGGCATGCGCACACCCGAGGAAAGACGCGGCATCCGAAGCCGGTTCACCGCACTGGAGACGGCGACCGTCGCCGACGTACTCGATTCACTCGGCCTGCACGACCAGTCGTTATCCCCCGACCTGCGTGCGGTCTGCGGCGACGGGCTGGCGGGCTGGGCCTACACCATCGTCGGCCATATGCAGCCGTCGGAGGTCTGCCCCGACCCGGCCAAGATCGAGGCCTGTGACGGAATCGGGCCCGACGAGGTCTCGGTATGGAGCGGGCAGGGCGTCGGGATCTGCTACTTCGGCGAAATGATCGCCGTGGGCATGCGGGAGCACGGCTCGGTGGGTGCCCTGGTCGACGGCGGTGTCCGGGACGTCCGTTGGCTCAGGCACCACCGGTTCCCCGTCGTCGCTCGCTACGTGACCCCGACCCAGTCGCTCGGCCGCTGGCGGGTCATCGGCCGGCAGGTTCCCGTCCGCCTTCCCGGAGCGACCTCGACCTGGACGACGATCCGTCCCGGCGACTTCGTCCTCTCCGACGACGACGGAACGGTCGTGATACCTGACGAGCACGTCGACGAGGCACTCGTACGGGCCGAACGGCTCACCGAGAGCGAAGCACGGATCCGCGCCGCGCTGGCGGACGGGTCACCGCTCGCGGAGTGCGTCGACCGTTTCGGAAACGTCTAGACGGAGGAGGAGCCGTGGCGGATCTGACGGTACGACGGGTGGAGGGCTTCCAGCTGCACGATCGCTTCGTGCTGGTCAAGCTGACCGCCTCGGACGGCTCGAGCGGCTGGGGTGAGGCGGTCGCGACCTCGGAAGGCAGCGCCCTCGACGCGCTGGAACGCGCGGCGCCACTCGTCCTCGGGCGGGACATCTTCCACACCGGGCCGCTCTCACGCGACCTGCTGCGGCAGGGCTACCGCTTCGGCGGGGGCGCCCATGCCGCCGCCGCGAGCGCCGTCGACATCGCCCTTCACGACCTGCAAGGGCGCGTTCTGCACCGCCCCGTATGGAGCCTGCTGGGGGGCCGGTTCCGCCAGCGGGCCGCGGTCTACGCCAGCGCCATGCGGGTCGGCCGCACACCCGACGAGGAGGCCGCCAAGGTCGCCACCCTGCACGCCGAGGGGTACACGACCGTCAAGCTGCACACGGCCACCGTCTGGGGACTCGAGGGAGTCCCGGACAACACCGTCGCAACGGTCACGGCGGTACGGGCCGCAGTGGCTGACCGGGTGCGGGTGATGGTGGACGTGAACAACGCCTTCACGGCGGCCGACGCCCTGCGGGTCGGCCGTGCGCTCCAGGAACTCGGCGTGACCCACTTCGAGGAGCCCGTCGCCCCGTGGGACCTCGACGGATACGCCCGCCTCGCCACGGCGCTCGACCTCGACATCGCAGCCGGAGAACAGACCCACACCCTGACCGGGTTTCGCGACCTCATCGGCGTGGGCAAGGTCGACGTCCTCCAGCCCAACATCACCGCATGCGGCGGCTACACCGCCGGTATGAAGATCGCCGCCCTCGCCGAGGCGGCCTCCCGGCGCATCGTGTGCCACAACACCGAACCCACCCTCGGCACCGTCGCCCACCTGCATTACTGGGCCAGCGTCCCGCTGTGCGACAGGCCGCAGGAGTACTTCGGTGAGGACTTCCATCCACTACGCGACGAGACGCCGGTGCTCGCCGAACCGCTCGCCGTACACGCCGGAGAGATCCCGATCCCGGACGGACCAGGACTCGGGGTGGAAGTCGACGAGGCCGTGGTGCGACACCACGCCCAGCGCACGTTGACCAGGAAGACCTGACCCGTCCGCGGCCCGGTCGGCCATCGGGCAGCGGCCCGCGACAGCTCCTCCCTCGTCCGCTACGCCTCTTCTCCGCTTCTACTCCTCCTGGTAGAAGCGATCCACCCAGTTCTCCAACAGAGTGCCGAACTCGCCCTCGGCGACGTGCCGGAGCTCGTTGGGATCGTCCGGTGGGGTGAGGTCGAAGGTCTCCTTCAGCCATTCGAGATAGTCCCCATGGCGTGGGCTGGGCTTGTCGTCGGGGTCGGGCGCCATGAACTGGGCCCCCTCCCAGGAGGGCCACTGCCACCAGTCACATCCGAGTTGCCGCAACAGGTCCCGGAGGTTGCCGGCGACGATCCCTATTCCTCCCTCGTCGCCGAAGACCACCACGGGCACGGTGGCCAGGTCGGGGCGGTCGTCCACGCGCCAGAACGCATAGTCCGAACCAGTTCTGTTGGCGCGGGCGAAGCACACGAAGCTGTCGATGAACTCCTGCTCCTCCGAGTAGGTTTCGGCGCCGCTGGGCCTGCCGAACTCGACGAGCTCGAACCCGTCGGCGTAGTACTCGTTTCCGCAGCGCTCCTCGAACTCCTTGAGCTCGTTGAGTTCCGGAACGGGGGAGTAAGCGTCACTCACGGCTGCTCCGAAGGGTGTCGAAAGATCGTCTGGATGTCCGACGAACGGTATCGCCGCCCCGCACGAGCGGCGACCACCGTGCCGGATTCCCTGGTCGGGCAGCCCTCCGACGAACGCGGTGATCAGACTCGCCACCGTGTCCCGAGTCTCCAGGTTCATGGGGTGGGTGGCGTCGATCCGGTCGACGCTGATCGTCGGCCGGGTGCGGGAGAGCGCGGCCAGCTCGTCGGAGACCTCGTGTGCGAACAGGGAACCGAGTTCGTCGAACCACTCCATGCCGGGCGTGGGCGGTAGCCGTCGGCCGGCCTGTACAGCAGCAGCGGGCAGTCGACGCCGTCCAGCCATGCGGTGGCCCCGAGCGCGCCGAGCCGGTGGAGCTCGTCGAGGACGTCCGACGCCTCCGCCCGCTCCGGCAGCGTCTGCCATGTGCCGTCGGGCGACAGGTGTGCGGCGGCACGGGCAGCCGGCTGCGCACGGTCGGCGGGAGTCCCGAACCGGGCGGAGTCGGCGACCTGCTGCTCGATGAACTCGGGTGGCGCGATGGCCCCGGCCGACGCCAGCAGCGTGCGTAAGAACTTCCCCGTTGGCGTCGCCGGTTTCCAGCGGCACCGCCCGGTTCCTCGGTCGAGTGACCAGCAATTACGGGGACAGCCCTGAGCGAGCCGCCCTATGGTTCAGCAATGGACTGGAATGCCTGGCACGACAGGTACGACGTGGCCGACTCCTGGATGGCGCGGCGGCTGCGGGCGGTTCAGGAGCAGGCGCGCCTGGCCCTGGACGGTGCCCCGGTCGGGCCCCTGAAGGTGATCAGCCTGTGTGCCGGCGAGGGCAGGGACCTCCTGCCCGTCCTTGCTGATCATCCCCGCCGGGACGATGTGCGGGCGAGACTTGTCGAGCTGGATCCCCGGAACAGCGGCGTGGCATCGGAGGCGGCCCGGCGGGCGCGGCTGAACAACGTCGAGGTGGTGACGGGCGACGCGGGGCTCGTCGACCACTACCGGGACATGGCCCCGGCGGACCTCCTCCTCGTCTGCGGGGTCTTCGGCAACATCACCGACACCGACATCGAACGCACCGTCGGTGCCTGCGGACAGCTGTGCAAGACCGGAGGCACGGTCATCTGGACCCGACACCGTGCCGCGCCCGACTGCGTACCGCTGATCTGTGACTGGTTCGAGGGGCAGGGCTTCGAACTCCGGTGGTTGTCCGAGCCGGACGCAGGCTATGGGGTTGGCGCGCACCGGTTCGCCGGCGCTCCTCGGCCCCTTCGCACCGGAACTCGCATGTTCGACTTCGTCGGCTACGACGTGCTGCGTCAGGAGGACGCCGCACGCCTCTCCCGTCCCTGACCTCCAGAGCGGGCCGGCCGCGCCGTGTCGTGGCGGGCGGCCCGGACCGTCGGGCGCGACGGCGACAGCCCCTCGAACCACCCGTGACCAGCGAAGCCCATCCGGACCGCTCCGGTAGCATGTTCGAACTTGCGGTGATCGCCCCATCGACGGGCTTTCACCGGAAAAACGTGCCCTTCGGTACAAAGAGTGATCACCATGGCCACTATCTAGCAAAATAGACAAAACAATTGATATCCATCGTATCGCGGGTGTTTTCCCGAATAAACGGCAGAGCTGTACTCGCCGCGTGTCGTCGACCGCAGGTGATGCTGTGGGCCGCAGCCGGTGTGGCGGTCCTCGGTTTCCTCATCATGCTGGAGGTCGCCGCGCGTCGTTACGGCCTGCCGGGGCCGATCACGAACCAGGCGCGCGAGGTGATCTTCGCTCCCCGTTCGGGGCCGCTGCTGTACGCCGGTATGGCGTTGATGATGGTGGTGCTCACCTGGCGGCAGCGGTTCGTTGCGGTCGGCGCCGCGATCGGCATCGATGTCGTGTTCTGGCTGGTGCGGTGGGCGGTCGGCGCCGAGATGAACTTCGGCAACGGTGCCTTGTGGGTGATTCTGGGCCATGCGGTGATCGCCGTCACGCGCCGCACCGGCCCGGAACGCGTTCTGCTGCTGAAGGGTGTCGGGCTGGGCCTGCTGCTGGTGGCCGGTCACAAGACGGGCGACACCTGGCTGCTCATCACGTCGAAGACGCGTCCGGACGTGCTCGACCAGTACGTGGCGACCGCCGACCACGCGCTGGGCAACCCGTCGTGGCTGGTGGGCCAGCTGGTCACGGCGACGGGCCCGGTCGGCGCCCACCTTCTCAACGGCGTCTATGGCCAGCTCCCGCTGGCAGCGGCCGTCATCGCGCTGTACCAGCTGCGCAATGTGGCGGTCGAGCGCCGCTTCCCGGGCCACCATCTGGTGCGCACCTTTCTGGTGATCGGCCTGATCGGACCGGGCATCTACATGCTCTTTCCGGTGGTCGGGCCGGTCTTCGCCTATGGGGCCGACGGCGGGCAGTGGGTGGTGGCCAACGTGTGGCCGCACACGCCGCCGCCGATCCACCCCCCACGCTGGATGCCGTTCGACGAGATCACCCCGCGCAACTGCATGCCGAGCCTGCACACGGCCTGGGCCATCACGTTGTTCATCCATTCCCGTAAGGGCCCGCGGGTGCTGCAATGGGCCGGCACCTTCTGGCTGGTCGCCACCCTCACCGCGACCCTGGGATTCGGCTTCCACTACGGCGCGGACCTCGTTGCCGGTGCGGTGTTCGCGCTGACCATCGAGGCGGCCATGCGGGCGTTCGACCGCGGTTGGGACTGGCCGGGGCTCCGGTTCGCCCTGCACGGCACGACGGTGTTCGCCCTGCTCCTGGTGTCCTATCGCTATCTTCCGACGGAGATGGCCCGGCACGCGTGGGTGTTCGGGCCGCTCCTCCTTCTGTCGATGGCCTCGGTGATCCACGGCTATGTGCGCCTCACGCGGCTGTGGGACCCGGAGGCCACGCCGACGCAGCACCCGGGACCGCAACCGGCAAAACCGCAACCCGACCTCGTCTGAGCCCCGTCGGGCCCCGTCCGTGTGCCATCGACGGAGTGGGGCGGAGCGTGGCTGACGCGGTCACCGTTTCCGCCCCGGCGCCTCAGCGGTGACCCGCCAGCCGGTAGACGGTCCGGTCCTGCCAGCGAGTGCCGTCCCAGACGATGAGGTGCACCGACGAGACGCGACAGCTCAGCGGCAACCGCGGCGCCAGTTCGGCCTGCAACGCGTCGTAGGCGGCGTCCTGGGTGGCGGGGGGCTGGTCGTTCGCGATCGTCAGGTGCGGGGCGAGGCCGGCGCCGAATATCCCCCGGTACGGCACCGCTTCGGGCCAGCGCCGGGTGAGGGCCTTGGCCAGCGCGGTCACGGGCTGGTGCGGCCACGGGTCGAGGTAGAGCACCCCGGGATAGCGTTTGAAGGTGTCGAAGGTGAGGGTGAAGGCGTCGTGACCGGCGAAGAGCGCGGCAAGCTCACGGTCGACGGCGGCGTTGATACGACTCTCGTGCACAAAGGGGTAGAGCACGGTCACATGGGCCGGAAAAGGGGCCCTCACCAGTGGATCGGCCGCAGGCACCCTGATGGTGAACGCGGTGTCGCCCGGCACGTCCGGCCAGCCTGCGGCCGCGTCCTCGCTCCCGGCCGGCTCTGCTTCTGCGTACATGACGTGCCATGATCGCACCAGCGGGACGCGCCGCCGGTCGTGCAAACCCCGGGCCGACGGCCGTGCAAACCCCGGAGAGCGCACGGGCGGTTCCTGTGATCCCGGCCGGCCCCACAGCGGGGCGCCGAGCAGCGAATATTGCCGTGTCCTGAGCCCCGTTCCCGTGCCACGATGCGCCACGTCCCGATGTGCGCACCCCTGTGGAGCCGCTCTTGCCCGGCAATCGCCGCCCGTTCACCGCCGTGCTTGCCGCCAACGTCGTCTCCATCACCGGGAATGCGCTCACCGGGATGGCCGTGCCGTGGTTCGTCCTGCACAGCACGGGGAGCGCGACCAAGGCCGGGATCGTGGCGTTCTGCACGATGCTGCCCATCGTGCTGTCAGCCGTGGTCGGCGGTCCGGTGATCGACCTGATAGGGCGGCGGCGGGTCGGCGTCGCGTCCGATCTCGTCTGCGGGGCGGCCGTCGCCGCCGTTCCCCTGCTGGAGTTCGTCGGCCCGCTGCGTTTCTGGATGCTGTGCGGGCTGATGGCCGTCGCCGGGCTGTTCCATGCCCTGGGCGACACCGCCCGCGGTGTACTGCTGCCTCCTCTCGCCGACTCTGCCGGGATGCTGCTGACCAGGGCCGCAGCCTGGTATGACGGCGCCGCACGCTGTGCGGGGATGATCGGGTCGGCAGTCGGCGGTGTGCTCATCGCCCTCTTGGGTGCGCAGAACGTCCTGTTGCTGGACGCCGCGACCTTCGCCGTGTCGGCCTCGCTCCTCGCAGTCGGCCTGCGCGGCCTGGCCGAGGCCGAGCCCCAGAAGCGCTCCGGGCCGGCGTCGCCGCGCACGTATCGCCGCGAGTTGAGCGAGGGCTACCGCTATGTGCTCGCCACACCGCTGCTCCCGCTCGGCAGAGGGCGGATGGATCAACGGCCAGCTCGTGCAGAGCAACGGCGGTATCGGGTAGCCCGCGCCGTGGCCGGCGAGGTGGTTCTCTGCCGCCGTGCGCGTGCGCTCCGGGAGAGTGTACGGAGACCGGTTGACCTTGCCCCTGTGGTCAACGTCTAGCGTCCGTGGTGATGAGTGGGATGAGGATCGGCGAGCTGGCCAGGTGCGCTGGCGTGACCATCAAGGCGGTGCGCTACTACGAGTCGCTGGGGTTGGTCACACCGCGTCGCCTGGCCAACGGTTACCGGGACTACGACGAGGACGACGTGCGCCTGGTGCGCGAGATCCGGGCTCTCGGCAACCTCGGCATCTCGGCCGAGCGTACGCGGCCGTTCCTGGAGTGCCTGGCGGCCGGACATCAGCATGCCGACGACTGCCCGGCGTCACTGGCCGGCTACCGCGACGCGATCGGCGAGTTGACCGAACGGATCGAAGCCCTCACCGCCCGCCGAGCGACGCTGATGCAGCACCTGAGGCAGGCCGCTCATCGCAACGGCAGCAGGATTCCATCTCCTGACGACGAAGGGCACACCATGAGCGACCTGTCCCAGCTGCCCGCGGACCTGCCCGTCCCCGAAGACGACGGCGGGGCCGACCACCTCCCCGGTCTGGCGGCACCCCACCTCCACCTACGCAGCACCACAGGCGAGACGGTCGCCGTCGACGCCCTTGGCGCCGGCCGCACGGTCATCTACCTCTACCCGCTCACGGGCCGCCCGGACGTCGACCTGCCCGACGGCTGGGAGTCCATACCCGGAGCACGGGGCTGCACCACCGAAGCGTGCGACTTCCGCGACCACCACCAAGAGCTCCTGGCCGCGGGTGCGCAAGGGGTCTTCGGCCTCTCCAGCCAGGACACTCCCTATCAGAGCGAGGTCGTCGAGCGGCTTGGCCTGCCGTTCGCGATGCTCTCCGACCCTCAGCTGAGCCTGGCCGCGGCCCTCGGCCTCCCCACGTTCGACGTCGACGGGCTGACGTTGTTCAAACGATTGACCCTCGTCGTCCGCGAGGCAGTGATCGAGCACGTCTTCTACCCGATCTTCCCTCCCAACGTGCATGCCCAGCAGGTCCTGGCCTGGCTGCGCGACACTCCCGCGGATTAGCGCTGCACGGCCGGGGTCGACTTCCGCGAGCAGCACAGGCGTGCCGGCGACCGCAGCTCGGTGGCTCGGTCGCTCGGTGACTCGGTCGCACAGCCATGTCGACGGCTCAGCTGATCAGCCATCGATCGATCTCGGCGCTGATCCGAGCTTTCAGCGCGGCGGGGGCGAAGCTGCTCTCGACCGAGGTGCGGGCCAGGTTCGCCAGGTCCGTGTCGCCGTATCCGAAGATCTCCCGGGCACGCTGGTACTCCGCCGTCAACGACGTCTCCCCGTCCGTGTTCACCGTGACCGTCAGACCGGCCGCGAGCAGGCGGGGCAGCGGGTGCTCTGCCAGTGATGCCACCAGCCCGAGCAGGACGTTGGAGGAGGGGCAGACCTCCAGGGGAACGCGACGCCTGCGCAACTCGGTGACCAGTTCCGGATCCTCCAGCACCCGGATGCCATGGCCGATACGCTCCGCACGCCCCACCGTCAAAGCCTCCCAGACGCTGGCCGGGCCGGCCGTCTCCCCGGCGTGATGCACCAGGTGCAGTCCCGCTTCGCGGGCGGCATCGAGCACCTCGGCGAACGGCGCCGCCGGGTAGGACTCGTCCCCCGCCAGACCGATGGCGACCACCTGCGGGTGCCTGGTGGCCAGCTCGAGGCTGCGCCACAGCCGTTCGACGGGGCGGCGGCGCGAGTGGTCCAGAATCACCCGCGTGTGGATGCCGTACCGGTGCGCGCCCAGCGCCAGCCCCTCCGCCACCGCTTCCAGAGGCATCTCCGGATCACCGAGGCGCTCGCCGTGCGCGGCGGCGGTGAAGGTGACCTCGGCGTAGCGGACGCCCTGCGCCGCCTCGTCCTGGCAGAACTCCTCGGCGATACGCCTGAAGTGCCGGCGGTCGCGAAGCAGCGCGCGTACCTGAGCCCGCTGGTCGGCGAACTCCCGGAAACTGCCGAACGGCCGGTCCTGGACGGGCGGCCGGCCTCCCAGTTCGCGGATCGTCGCGCTACGGACGGTGCTTTCCAGATGCGTGTGCAGGTGCGCCTTGGGCAGGAGGTGAAGATCTCTCACGGCAGGACTGTAGACAGTCGGCGCCGGCCTTGCCGCCCGAGCCGGCCCGTCCCGACCCCGCACCTCCCCGGCTCGGCTACTTGATCAGGGCGTTCGCGACGATGATCGCCAGTCCGATCAACATGTCCAGGCCCCCTGCACAGCACGACGACAGCCATCCGCGCCGCGCGGTGCGGGCGGCCCAGACGCCCCAGCCGAACAGGGCAACGGTGTTGAACAGCAGGGCCGCGTTCACCGCCGCGGCCTCCGCCCACCACCCGGCGACCGCGGGCAGCAGCATCCCCACCGTGGGCAGCACGGCGGCGACCAGCGGCCACTCGGCAAGCACCAGACGCAGTCTGCTCGCGGTGGCCACCGTGTCGGCGGAGGCACGCTGGGCGATGAGGTGCGCGTACCCGTGGGCGGCGGCCGATGCCAGCGCAGTGAGCAGGACCCACAGTGTGTCCGGTCCGGGGTTGGCCTTCTCGCCCGTCTCGTCCAGAGCCGCCGCCAGGGCGCTGGCCAGCACCAGTCCGTAGATGCTGCTGAACAGCGAGTGTTCCCGCGGCTGGTGACGCATGATCCATCGTGTTGCGGCGCTCTGGGGGTGGACATGGTGGGCGGGCTCGGGCATCGCATCGCCTCGGTGCGGGAAGACGGCTGGGCCCGCACATGCTCACCCGGGCGGCGTCGGGGAACGTGGCGCCACGCGCTGCTCGCATGAGGGTTGGCCCCCAAGGGGTGAGAGGGGTCGGGCGGCCCTGGATCCCCGGCCCGTGGGCAGCCGGCGTGCGGCCTGCCGCTGTCCCTCTCGCCCGCTTCCTGCTCCGGGTTCGACTCCTGCTCTGCTTCGGCTCCTGTTCGTTTTCAGCTCCTGCTCCGGTTCGGTCCCTGCTCCGGTTCGGCTCCTGCTCCGGTTCGGCGATGTCCGCCGCCCGCTGGTGCGGTCCGGTTCAGCGCGCCGCGCGCAGCTCGGCGTACAGCTCCGGTCCCGTCCACGTGCGCGGCGTGGACTCGGCCTGGTGGACCAGGGCGGCAAGACGCGCATTTGCGGGGGCGCTTCGGCCGTGGGCGGTGGCGAGCGCGACTATCTCGCCCTGTAGGGAATCGACCTCCGTGGGCCGGCCACGCTGCACGTCCTCCCACATCGAGGAGCGCGCGTGGGCGTCGATCCGCAGGGACGCCGCCGCCACCCGGCGGAAGAGGGCGTCGGGCAGTCCCAGCACATACGGGGTGACGCCAGGAGCCGTAGGGCCGAGGCGTGCGGGGGTGATCCCGGCCGTGCGGTAGGCGGCGAGGGCCTCGCGCTGGCACAGGGCGAGGCAGCGGCGGTAGGCGCGTTGGCCCAGCTGGTCGCGGAGCGGCAGCCCGGAGAGCGCGTTGATCGCGTTGTTGAGGTTCATCAGCAGCTTGCCGTGCTGCACTTCGGACATGTCGGCGCGGGCCTCGACGGCCAGGCCGCCCGCACGGAGTGCGGCGAAGAGCGTGTCGTCGGGCTCGGTCATGAGCCTGCCCGGCATGCCCTGGTGCACGGTGCCCGGCTCGGACTGCACCACGTTGTACGGCACCATCCCGGCCAGCACGGTGTGGCGGGGGAGAACGGCGCGCAGGGTGGCGGGGTTGTGCAGCCCGTTCTGGAAGCTCACCACGACGGCGCCGGGGGCCAGATGCGCGGCGAGGTCCTTCGCTGCCGCCTCGGTGCCGGCGGTCTTCACGGTGACCAGCACGTAGTCGGCGCCGGCCGCGGCTTCGGGCTCGGTGGCCAGCGTCAGCCGGTCCGGCGTGAGGTGGACGGGTGGCCGGACGGAGGTGCTGAGCGTGAGCCCCCGTTCGCGCAGTACGTCCATGGCGCCGGACCGGCCGATGAAGGCCACGTCATGCCCGGCGGCGACGAGATGGCCACCAAGGTGGCAGCCGATGCTGCCGGCGCCGAGGACAGCGAAGCGGGGCTTGGGCATGAAGGGACTCCTGCGAAAGGGTGGGCCGGGCAGGGCCAGCATGGACCACGGCATGCCGACTGACCAGTCCCGATCTCCCGCCTCCGCTCGCCCAGGGCGGACCGATGGCCGGGGCTTGGTGGCCGACCGGTCCGTGAGCCGATCACCGCTCCTGAGGACAGGACGCGCGTGCCGGACGCTCGTCGGAGACCGGACGGGAAGATGCCCGGCTGCCGCCGCGTCGCCTCGCGTGCTTGGGCCGGCCCAGCACGACTCCGGCTATGACCAGGGCCAGGCCGCACAGTTGCTGAACGGTCACCACCTCCC
Organism: Streptomyces odontomachi; assembly: GCF_024435355.1. Lineage (GTDB taxonomy): Bacteria > Actinomycetota > Actinomycetes > Streptomycetales > Streptomycetaceae > Streptomyces > Streptomyces odontomachi. Next base: position 34,177 of record NZ_JAMJWG010000002.1, on the reverse strand, counting down.
CGGCGAGCACGATGCCGAGCAGCACGCCGGTGACGGGGTTGAGCAGTCCGATCAGTCCGACGGTCCCTGCCGGCAGGTGCCGTAGCCCGGTGAACCAGGCGACGAAGGCCAGCGCGGTGGCGATCAGGGCGGCGTAGCCGAACGCGAGGAGCGTCGGTGTGGACAGCTCGGGCGGAGGGCCCTCCACGGCTGCGGCGACCGGGAGCAGGACCAGACCTCCGGCGGTGAGCTGCCACGCGGTCGAGGCGAGCACGTCGACACCGGTGCTCCACCGTTTGGCCAGGATGTATCCGAAGGACGACACCAGCATGGCGGCGGCCGAGGCGAGGACTCCCGGCACGCTCACCCCGGCCACCCCGGTGAGCAGCATCAGGCAGACCCCGCCGAGTCCGATCACGGCGCCGGCCAGGTGGGCGGGTCGGGGTCGCTCGGACACCAGGGGCCAGGCGATGAGCAGCATCGTCAGCGGGGACACCGCCATGACGGTCGAGGCGACGCTTGTCGGAAGCAGTTGGGAGGCGGCGTAGACGAGGACGAAGAACACGCTCATGTTGAGCAGCCCGAGCACCGCGGACCGCCACCACCACGCGCCGCGCGGCCGCTGCCTGCGCACGACGAGCAGGACGAGACCGGCGGGCAGTGCCCGCAGGGCGGCTCCGTAGAGCGGGCGGTCGGCCGGCAGGAACTCGTGTGTGACGAAGTAGTTCGTTCCCCAGGCCACTGGCGCGACCGCGGTCAGTACCATCCAGCGCATATTGGCTTCCATGGAAGCCAATATAACTTCCTGGGAAGCTATATTGGTATGCATGGAGCACAACGAACCCCTGGACCGTGTGGCGCGCATCCAGGCCGAGTGGCGCCGCGAGCGCCCCGACGTCGACGTCACCCCGCAAGGAGTGATCGGCCGGCTGCACCGCCTGGCCGATCGGCTCACCGAGGAACTCTGCCTCGTCTACGGTCGACACGGCCTCGGCGAGGGCGAGTTCGACGTCCTGTGCGCACTGCGCCGGGCTGGTGAGCCCTACGAACGCGCACCCGGCGAGCTCGCCGCGCACACCATGGTCACCACCGGCGCGATGACGAAGAGAATCGACCGCCTGGAGCGGGCCGGACTCGTCACCCGGCGCCGTTCCGGAGGCGACCAGCGCGGCCGGATCGTCGCCCTCACCGGCCCCGGACGCGAACTGATCGACCGTGCCTTCACCGACCACATGCGCAACGAACGCCGCCTCCTGGATCTGCTGACGTCCACCGAGGCCGCGTCACTCGAAACGCTGCTCACCACGTGGCTCTCCCGCCTCGACCATCCCGTCGCCCCCGGCGGCGAGTGACCCGGGCACGTGACCGCCCCCGCCTCTCCTCCGATGAGCCCGGTGCCGGGCTCCATGTCGCGATATAGCGTTAGTCTTTTCCTCGCGCGTCGCTGCCCGCGTCGCGCGAAGACGTTCGACAGGACCAGGACGGAAGCATGTCGGGAGAGATTTCGCCCACCGGGAAGCGTCCAGCCCCCGGCCCGTCGCCTGAGCTGCGGGCCTCCCATGCGGACCGGGACCGGGTGGTGGATGTGCTGCGGGTCGCGGCGGGAGACGGCCTGCTGACCGCGGACGAGCTGGACGAGCGCCTGGAAGCCGCCCTGTCGGCGCGGACCCTGGGCGAACTGGCCGTGCTCACCGCCGACCTGCCGCCCGCGTCGGGCACCGGCGGCGCGACGGGAGCAGAGGCCGCCGAGGTCAAGGACGTGGTACGGATCGAACGGATCCACAGCGGCGCGGTCGAGCGTGTGGGGCGCTGGGTGGTACCGCGGAGGCTGGAACTCGCGGTGACCTACTGCGACGTGACGTTGGACTTCACTGGCGCAGTGATCACGCACGACACCGTGCGGATCGACGTGGGGATGACGGGCAAGACGCTGACGCTGGTCACGAGGCCGGGCGTCGTGGTCGACACGGACGGCCTCCAACTCGTCCACAGCAGCGTGAAGTACCGCCGGACCCCGGCGAGTCCTGATGCGCCGGTCACGTTGCGAGTGGAACTGGTCGGCCAGAAGGCCCACGGACGCGTGGTGATACGGCCCCCGCGTCGGACGTTCGGGCAGTGGCTGCTGCGCAGGCCCGCCTCCCTGTCGGCAGGCGCGTGACCCCCTCGTGGGTGCACTGCCGGCGGGGTGGGGGAGCCGGGCGATCTCCCGGCATGCTGCGACGGGCCCCCTGCGTGGCGGCGATCAGCGTTCGCGGCCGTCCAGGCCGCGGAACATGTCGACCAGCGGCGCAGGGGCCTGCGGATGGAAGATCACGTCGAGGGACTCGGCCGACTCGCCGGCCATCTCGGTGGCGCGGGCGAACATCTCCTCCTCGTAGGCGTGGACACCCGCGGAGGTGTCGCCAGGGTGGGCGAGCAGCTGGCGGGCGAGCTCGGCGCCGTCGAACAGGGCGAGGTTGGCGCCCTCCCCGGCGAAGGGGGACATCAGATGCGCCGCGTCACCCAGGAGCGTGACGCCGGGCCGGCTCTGCCAGCGCAGTCCGGCGGGCAGGGCATGGATCCAGCGCGGGGTCAGCGCACCGTCGGCGTCGGCGATCAGGCGCCGCAGGGCGCCGTCCCAGTCCGCGAAGTGCTCCAGCACGGCCAGCCGGGCGGCCGTGGTGTCGCCGAAGTCGATGGTCTCCAGCCACTTCTCCTCGGCGCGCAGTGCGACATACAGATGGAGGCTGCCGTCGGTCTCGCGGTGGGCGAGGAGGGCTTTGTCGTCGCCGAGCGCGAAGAACATGCCGCCACCGATGAGGGCGGCTGCCTCGGGATGGCGTGCGTCGGCGTCCTCGAGGTCGAGTTCGACGAAGGAGATCCCGCTGTAGGCGGGGCGTGCGTCGGTGAGCAGCGGCCTGATCCTGGACCAGGCCCCGTCGGCGCCGACCAGCAGATCGGTGGTGAAGGCGCTGCCGTCGGCGAGGGTGACCTCGTGCCGGCCCTCGCCGAGCGCGCGGGCGCCGGTGGCCTTCGCGCCCCAGCGCACGGTGCCTTCGGGGAGGGAGTCGAGCAGGAGACCGCGCAGATCGCCCCGGTCGATCTCGGGCCGGGCGCCGTGCGGCTCGTCGGCCTCCTCATGGACCACCGTGGCGTGCTTGTCCAGCACGCGCAGGGCCTGCCCGCCGGGATGGACCCTGGCGAGGAACTGCTCGTGCAGGCGTGCGAGGCGCAGCGCCTGCTGGCCGGTGTCGTCGTGGATGTCGAGCATGCCGCCCTGGGCACGGTCGGTCGCGGCGGTGTCGAGGTCGAACACCGGCGCGTCGATGCCGTTGACGTGCAGGACGCGCGCCAGGGTCAGCCCGCCCAGACCGCCTCCGACGATGGCAAGGGGATGGTGTGCAGTGGTCATCCTGCCACCCTAACGAACATGTTCGTTACGAACAAGTTCGCAGCACTCTGCTCACTCGGTCTCCGGGCGGGTGACGAGGATGCCGTTGAGGAGGGCGTCGACACTCCAGCGGCGACGCTCGGCCGGGGTGCCGGAGACGAGGTTGGCGGCCTGGGCGCGCACGTGCGGGTGCACGTCGGGCGAGGCGCCGGCGAGGGCCTGGCGTAGCCGGATCCAGTCCTGCTCGGCGCGGGAGTCCTCGCGACGCGCGGAGTGCTCGGCGGCGGAGGCGGTCGCGGTTTGCAGCAGGATGTCGACGCCCCAGGCGGCCTGGAGCTCGGGCACGCCCCCTTCGGCGAGCAGGGCGAGCAGCGTCTCGAGCAGGGTGAGGTAGTTGTCACCCGCGGGGCGGGCGGTCAGCGCGGACTGGGCGAGCGCCGGGTGGGCGAACAGGACCTCTTCGTAGCCGGCGAGCACGGCGTCCAGCCGCGCGCGCCAGTGGGCCCCCGGGGCTGCGACGCCCATGTCGACCCTGCCCAGCAGCCGGTCCAGGATCGCGGCGTGCAGTTCGGCCGTGTTGGCGACGTACACGTACAGGGACGCAGGGCCGGTGTCCAGGGCCTGGGCGAGGCGACGCATGGTGACGCGCTGGAGACCCTCCTGCTCCATCAGCAAGACGGCGGTGTCGACGATGCCGGCCCGGGTGAGGGCGGGTTTGGCGGGCCGCTCGCGGCGGCTCTGGGGAGTGGGCATGCCGCGATTCTAGGGACGAACATGTTCGGAGCGTACGTGTTCGGAGTGGCCGGATCGGACGTGCGGCACCGCGGGCCCCCGTCATCGGGGCGGGGCATCGAAGAACCGGGCCTCCGGGAAGCGGCGGGACGGGCCGTCCAGCAGGCCGTCGTCGTCCCCGTCACGCAACCAGCGGTCGAAGAAGGCGGCGAGGTAGGAGCGCCCGGCGGTGATGGCACGGCCGGGGGAGAGCGTGCCGACGTTGTCCTCCAGGACCGCGGCGGGCAGGCCGAGCCGCGCGACGATCTGCGGGACGAGGGACTCGAGGTCGGTGTACGAGGCGTGGGCCGCGCCGCGGAGCGTCAGGCCCCGGCGCCAGCCGGTGCTGTGCCGCCACAGGGCCGCCCACGCCGGTTCCGTGCCGAGGTCGTCACCGTCCTTGCCGACCAGCAGGAAGGGGCGGTCGAGCCCGTCGGCGGCGACGGACGAGAGGTGGCCGGGGTCGGAGTCCTCCTGGACGTAGGCGAGGACGCCGTCCAGGTTGGCGCCCGCCGTGATCCGCCTGTCGTCGTGCATCGTCTGGAGTGCGGCGAAACCCCCGGCCGACTGGCCGAACATGCCGACGCGGCCCGGGCGCACGGCGGCCCGCACCGCTCGGGGCAACGCCGCCGGGAGCGCGTCCAGTACGAAGCGGGTGTCGGCCACCCGCACCGCCAGTACCTTCTCCAACAGCGCTACCATCCGGTCCGGATCCGATCCCGCCTTCGCCATCTCCGCCGGCAGCACCGTCTTCTCCACCCGCTCGCCGGGGAACTGCACCGCGTACGCGTCGTAGGTGTGGTCGATGCTCACCACGGTGTAGCCGCGCGAGGCGAGGTCGTCGCAGAGGGTGGTGCCGAACGAACGGGGGTCGCCGGCACCCGGTGAGTACAGGACGACGGGAGACCCGCCGACGGTCCGGGCCGGCGGAGCGTCCTGGTGCGCGTGGGTCCGGGTCGCAGCCCAGTCGATCCGGTCGGCCGGAATGCCGGGAAGGTAGTCCAGCGCGGCGAACTCGTCGGCCTCGCCCGGCAGCAGCTGCGGGGCGAGCGGGTGCCCCTCGACGTGACCCGCGGGGTACCGGACGCTGATCATCAGCTCGCGGTACGGACGCGCCGAAGCGCCCCAGGGATCCGGCCGCGCGTGGTCGACCAGCCGCACCGCGCGGGTGCCGACGGCATACGGGCCGGTGGGCGCGGGCAGCGTCAGCCGCAGCCGGTCGCCGCCGCGGTGCGCTGAGCCTCGCCCGGCCTCGGCGTGACCGGCTCCGCCGGCCGGGCCGATTCCGCTCGTGGCCGAGGCCGGGCGCGCGGTCAGGGCCGCGAGCGGTACGGCGGCCAGCGCGGTGACCGCGGCGCCGGTCAGGCCCGATCGGAGTGCGGTGCGTCGAGTAGGCATGGATGATCCCCCGGAATCCGTACGTGGTGGCGCAGGCGCCTGCGCGTCCTGCTCGTCCAGCAGGATGTCGCGTCCGGCACGACGGGCCCATCCGGCAGGCCGGTGGATCTTCCTGGGGGATAACCCGTACGCCGAGCCCGGCGGTTACCGCCGAGACGGCACAGGCTCACCTGGGGCGCCGAAGACCTGCGCCGGTCTCCGGGAGGGGCTGCGGGAGGGCCTCCCGGCGGGCCACGGTCGCCGCGTGCCGCGTGCCGCGTGCCGCGTGCCACCGGGGCCGGCGCCCGGCCATGGCGCCCACGACGTGGCCTACGGCCACCGATGAGGGGTGCGGGGGCCGTGCCGATATGCGGCTGGGCCGCGTGGGCGCGCTCAGCCGGCCACCTGCCGGTGGTCCCGGCCCGACAGAAACGGCCCGACAGAAACGGCCCCACAGCCCTTTTGGAACGGTGACGACCTGACGGTCTCGTCATGGCTGGTCGGTCGCGCCCACGCGGCGGAGCCGCATATGTCACAGCCCCGCGCCCCTTCAAGGCGCCTGCGGCGCCCTGCCGGTGCACGCCCCCGGTGCACGTCCCCGGTCGGACCCGGTGTGCGCCCCCCCGGGCGGAACCTTCGCGGCCTACGGCCACCGGCAAGGCGCGCACCCTCCCGGCTGGCAGCCGGATCATGCTCCGCGCTGATCCTTGACCCTGCGGATCTTGCCGACGGAGCGCTCCAGGGTTTCCGGCTCCACGATCACCACCTCCACGCTCACGCCGACGCCGTCCTTGACGCCCTGGGCGATGGCGCGGGCGGCCGCGTCACGCTGCTCGGGGCCCGCGTCGGACCGCGCCTCGACACGGACGGTCATGTGGTCCATCCTGCCGCGCGTGCTGAGCTGGATCTGAAAGTGCGGAGCGACGCCGGCCGTACGCAGCACGACCTCTTCGATCTGGGTCGGAAACACGTTCACCCCACGCAGGATGATCATGTCGTCGCAGCGGCCGGTGATCTTCTCGATGCGGCGGAACCCGGGCCGGGCCGTTCCGGGCAGCAGCCGGGTCAGGTCGCGAGTGCGGTAGCGGATGACCGGCAGCGCCTCCTTGGTGAGCGAGGTGAAGACGAGTTCACCGCTCTCGCCGTCGGCGAGGACGTCGTCGGTGATCGGGTCGACGACCTCGGGAAGGAAGTGGTCCTCCCACACGTGCAGGCCGTCCTTGGTCTCCACGCACTCCTGGGCCACGCCGGGACCCATCACCTCGGACAGCCCGTATATGTCGACGGCATGGATGTCCATGCGCTCCTCGATCTCGCGGCGCATCTCCTCGGTCCACGGCTCGGCGCCGAAGATGCCCACCTTCAGGGAGGTCGAGCGCGGGTCGACGCCCTGTCGCTCGAACTCGTCGAGCAGGGTCAGCAGGTACGAGGGGGTGACCATGATGATGTCCGGCTCGAAGTCCTGGATGATCTGCACCTGGCGTGCGGTCATGCCGCCGGAGGCCGGGATCACCGTGCAGCCCGCCCGTTCGGCGCCGTAGTGCGCGCCGAGGCCGCCGGTGAACAGGCCGTACCCGTAGCTGACGTGCACCTTGTGCCCCGGACGCCCGCCGGCGGCCCGGATGGAGCGGGCGATGAGGTCCGCCCAGGTGGACAGGTCCTGCTCCGTGTAGCCGACCACCGTCGGGCGTCCGGTCGTGCCGCTGGAGGCGTGGATGCGCCGTACGTCGGACATGGGCACGGCGAACATCCCGAAGGGGTACGTCTCGCGCAGGTCCGCCTTGGTGGTGAACGGGAACCGTGCCAGGTCCTGAAGCGTCCGGCAGTCGTCGGGCGTCACACTGGCCTGGTCGAACTTCCTGCGGTACAGCTCGACGTTGTCGTAGGCGTGGTGCAGCGTCTGCTGGAGGCGCTTCAGCTGGAGGTCTCTGACGTCCTGCTGCGGCAGCCGCTCGGCGTCGTCCAGCAGGTCCGCAGGGAGAGGCGCACCGCGGCGTGCCGGGGCGTCCGCCGGTGTCGTCGGGTCGCTGGTCATTGCGGCTGCTCCTCGGGTTGCGTGTGCCGGATGCTGCGGCTGCGGCCGCGGAACTCCGCGATCACCGCGTCCCCGCGGGTCACGCTCACGTCGTAGATGCCGCTGCGACCGAAGCGGGTGAGCTCTCGGGCGGTGGCCGTCAGGACGTCACCCTCGTACGCCGGGGCGACGAAGGTGATGTCGGCACCGGAGGCGACGGTGACGGGGCCGTGGCTGTTGCAGGCGCAGGCGAAGGCGGTGTCGGCGAACAGGAACAGGTATCCGCCGTGGGCGGTCCCGTGCCCGTTGACCATGGACCCCGTCACGGTCATACGCAGTGTGGCGGTCCCGTCGCCCTGCTCCAAGAGCTCGATGCCGAGAGAGCGCGATGCCTTGTCCGCGGCGAACATCCGTGCCACGGGCGTCGGCACGGTCTGCGCGGCTTCCGTCATGCTTTACACCACCTTGTCTACCGACCGAACATTCGGTTAGTGTGCGCCACGGTCAAGTAATCAAGCCACGCCACTGCCTGTCAAGAGGTGAGTCACATGCCGCACGCAGCCCCTGCGGGGTCCGACTTCTTCGCCCGCCACCGTGCACTGCTGGAACGGGCGGTGAGCGCGACCGGGTCGCGGGAGCACTGGACGCGTTACCCCGAGTCGCCCAGCAGGACGGTGTACGGCGAGGACGCCGCGAAGCGGGGTGAGGCAGGCTTCCGGGCCCAGCTCGGACAGCCCTTCGACCTGCTCGGGCACCCGGACGAGGGGCGGGTGGCGCCCGAGGAGCACTCGCCCTACGGCTTTCCGCTCGGCATCAGCTATCCCCGCCTGTCACCGCGGGCGGCCGTGGCCGCGGCGAAGGATGCGACGGTTGCCTGGCGCACGGCCGGCCCGGACACCCGGGCCGGCGTCGCGGCGGAGATCCTCGCCCGGCTCAACGCGGCGAGCTTCGAGATGGCGCACGCGGTGCAGCACACCACCGGCCAGGCGTTCGTCATGGCCTTCCAGGCAGGCGGCCCGCACGCGCAGGACCGTGGCCTGGAAGCCGTCGCCTACGCGTGGGCGGAGCAGAAGAAGCACCCGGCCGCCGCCCGCTGGAGCAAGCCGCAGCGCAAGGGCGGTGCCCTCGAGCTGGACAAGAAGTTCCACGCCGTCGGACGGGGCGTCTCGCTGCTCGTCGCCTGCAACACCTTCCCGACCTGGAACGGCTACCCGGGCCTCTTCGCCTCGCTCGTCACCGGAAACCCGGTCCTGGTCAAGCCGCACCCGGGAGCCGTGCTGCCGCTCGCGATCACCGTCCGCATCGCCCGCGACGTGCTGAGCGAAGCCGGGTTCGACCCCGACCTGGTTCTCCTGGTGGCCGAAGCCCCAGGCGGTCGTGCCGCCGCCGAGCTGGCCGTGCACCCGGACGTACGGATCGTCGACTTCACCGGTTCCACCGAGTTCGGCGACTGGCTGGAGACCCATGCCCGCCAGGCCGCCGTGTACACGGAGAAGGCCGGCCTTAACACGGTCGTCCTGGACTCGACCGACGACTACCGCGGTCTGCTCGGCAACCTCGCGTTCTCGCTGTCGCTGTACAGCGGGCAGATGTGCACCACCCCGCAGAACCTGCTGATCCCGCGCGAGGGCATCACCACCGACCAGGGCCCCCGCACGGCCGACGACTTCGCCGCCGACCTGGCCGCAGCCCTGGACCGGCTGCACTCCGACCCCGCCCGTGCCGCCGGCACGCTGGGCGCGATCGTCAACGACGGCGTGCGCGACCGCGTGAAGCAGGCCGCGGAGGTCGGGCGGACGGTACGCGCATCGGCCCCCGTGGAGCACCCGGAGTACCCCGACGCGGAGGTACGCACGCCGCTGGTGGCACGGCTGGAGGCCGAGACCGATCACGACGTCTTCACCCGGGAGTGGTTCGGACCGGTCTCCTTCGTGATCGGCACCGACTCCACCCGGCACAGCCTGGAGCTGCTGCGGGAGACCGTGCGGGCGCACGGTGCCCTGACCGCCGCCGTCCACTCCACCGACGAAGCGGTGCTGGCCGCAGCCGAAGAGGCGGCCCTGGACGCCGGCGTGCACCTGTCGGAGAACTTCACCGGCCAGATCTTCGTCAACCAGTCCGCCGCCTTCAGCGACTTCCACGGCAGCGCGGCCAACCCCGCCGCCAGCGCGACGCTGTCCGACGCCGCCTTCGTCACCGGCCGCTTCGCCGTACTCCAGTCCCGCCGCCCGGTCGCCGCCACCCGCGAGGAGTCCGCCTGATGCCCGACGACGTCTACCTGATCGACGGAGCCCGCACCCCGCAGGGCCGCTACGCGGGCGCCCTGGCCTCCGTACGCCCCGACGACCTCGCGGCCCTCGTCGTCGGCGAGGCCGTGCGCCGCTCCGGCATCCCGGCCGACGCCGTGGACGAGGTGATCCTCGGTGCCGATCGTCACACTGCACCGCCCGGAAGCCCGCAACGCCATCAGCGGCCGCATGATCGCCGAACTGCACGAGACCTGCGCCCCGCTGGAACGAGCGCCCCGGCTGCTGCTGCTCACCGGCCACGGCCGGGTGTGCGCGGGGACATCGCGGAACCGCTGGAGCGCGGCCGGGACGACGCACTCCAAGGCATCAACAGTCGCCTGTTCGAACGCGTGCGGCGACTGCCGATGCCGACCGTCGCCGCCGTGGACGGCTGGGCGCTCGGCGGCGGCGCGGACAAGAAGGACCGTATGACCCGCTACCTGATGACCCGCTACCTGGCGAAGAGGAGCCGCGCATGAGCACCGCACCCGCAGTCGTCGCCGTGATCGGCGGCGGTCGGATGGGCGCCGGTATCGCCCAGTCCTACGCGACCGCCGGTTCGGCCGTCACCGTGGTCGAGAACGCCGCCGCGGCAGCCGCCGCCGCACTCGACCGGGTGGCGAAGGGACTGAAGAGAGCCGCCGAACGCGACCGGTTGACCGAGCCCGCCGACCGGATCCTCGCCCGGGTGCACACCGTTGCGTCGCCGGACGCCCTGCCCGCCGAAACCGACCTGGTGGTGGAGGCCGTCCCGGAGGATCCCGCGCTCAAGGCCCGGGTCCTCGCCGCCGCCGAGGCCGCGGTGCACGAGACGGCCGTGCTGGCCAGCAACACCAGCTCGCTCTCCGTCACGGAACTGGCCGCCGGCCTCAGCCGGCCCGGCCGCTTCCTCGGTATGCACTTCTTCAATCCGGTGCCCGCCTCGGAGCTGGTCGAGATCGTGGTCGCGCCCGACACGGACCCCGCCACGGTGCGGTCAGCACTGGCGTGGACCCACTGCCTCGGCAAGAAGGACGTCGTCGTCAAGGACTCGCCCGGCTTCGCCAGCAGCCGGCTCGGCCTCGCCCTGGGCCTTGAGGCCATCCGCATGGTCGAGGAGGGCGTGGCCGCACCCGAGGCCATCGACGACGCCATGCGCCTCGGCTACAAGCACCCCATGGGCCCCCTTCGGCTGACCGACCTGGTGGGCCTGGACGTGCGCCTGGCCATCGCCGAACACCTGCACGCCGCGCTCGGCGAGCGGTTCGCCCCGCCGCGGCTGCTGCGCGAGAAGGTCGCCCGCGGGGAACTGGGACGCAAGACGGGGCGGGGGTTCTACCGATGGCCGTGACCACGACCGCGGCACCCCGGCCGGGCAGAACCGAGGATTGCACTTCCGAAATCATGGAACCTCGTCATATCATGAGCCGAACGAACGGTCGGTTGGGATAGGTGGTAGGGATGACGGCACGCCAGGCCGGGTCTGCGTCGACGCAGACCACGCCGCCAGCGCTCCATGAGCACTTCGATGACACGATCGCGCGCGACCAGCGCATCGAGCCCCGTGACTGGATGCCGGACGGCTACCGCAAGACGCTGATCCGGCAGGTCGCCCAGCACGCGCACTCCGAGATCATCGGCATGCAGCCGGAGGGCGAGTGGATCACCCGCGCGCCGTCGCTGCGCCGCAAGGCGATCCTGTTCGCCAAGGTCCAGGACGAGGCCGGCCACGGCCTCTACCTGTACTCGGCTGCCGAGACGCTGGGCGCCGACCGCGCCGACCTCACCGAACGGCTCATCGAAGGCCGCCAGAAGTACTCCTCGATCTTCAACTACCCGACCCCGACCTTCGCCGACGTCGGCGTCATCGGCTGGTTCGTGGACGGCGCCGCCATCTGCAACCAGGTGCCGCTGTGCCGCAGCTCCTACGGGCCCTACGCGCGCGCCATGGTCCGCATCTGCAAGGAGGAGTCCTTCCACCAGCGGCAGGGATACGAGCTGCTGATGACGATGATGCGCGGCACCGACGCCCAGCGTGCGATGGTCCAGGACGCGGTGAACCGCTGGTGGTGGCCGTCGCTGATGATGTTCGGCCCGCCCGACTCGGACTCGCCCAACTCGGCGCAGTCCATGGCCTGGAAGATCAAGCGGCACAGCAACGACGAGCTGCGCCAACGGTTCGTCGACATGACCGTGCCGCAGGCCGAGAAGCTCGGCGTCACCCTGCCCGACCCCGAGTTGCGCTACGACGAGGAGCGCGGGCGGTACGACTTCGGCACCCCCGACTGGGCCGAACTCAAGCGAGTGATCAGCGGCGAAGGGCCGTGCAACACCGAACGGGTGGCGCGGCGCCGGGCCGCGCACGAGGAGGGCGCCTGGGTGCGCGAGGCGGCCGTCGCACACGCCGCCAAGCAGGCCGCCAGGGCGCAGAACGGAGCAGCGGCATGAGCGAGAACCAGGCGAAGAAGGCCGGCTGGCCGCTGTACGAGGTCTTCGTGCGCGGAAAGCGCGGACTCAACCACGTCCACGTCGGCTCCCTGCACGCCGCCGACGACGCCATGGCGCTCACCCACGCACGTGACCTGTACACCCGGCGCAACGAAGGCGTGAGCATCTGGGTGGTGCGCTCCGAGCACATCGCCGCCTCCACCCGCGACGAGAAGGACCCCTTCTTCGCTCCCAGCGCCGACAAGGTCTACCGGCACCCCACCTTCTACGACATCCCCGGCGACGTCCCCCACATCTAGGAGCAGGGCATGAGCGACGACCACGTCTACATGACCCTCGCCGAGGGGCACGAGGACGACACCCGGTGGGCGTACGGCACCGGCTTCGAGGACCCCCTGCACGGCGTGAGCACCGCGGTGCCGGACGGCGTGGACCGGGGCGGGCTGACCGAGCTGTGCCTGGCACTGGCCGACGACGCCCTCGTCGCGGCCCAGCGACTGGCCGAGTGGACCACGCGCGCCCCGGAGCTGGAAGAGGAGGTCGCCCTCGCCAACATCGGGCTCGACCTCCTCGGCCAGGCCCGTCTCCTCTACGCCCGCTGCGGCCAGATCGACGGCACCGCGCGCGGCGAGGACGCCTACGCCTACTTCCGCGACCCGGACGACTTCCGCAACGTGCGCCTGGTCGAACTCCCCAACGGGGACTTCGCGTTCTCCATGGCCCGGCTGCTGGTCTTCGCCACCTGGCGTCTCGCGCACTTCGAACAGCTCGCCGCCTCCGCCGACCCGGTGCTCGCCGCCATCGCCGCCAAGGGCGGGAAGGAACTGACCTACCACCGGCAGTACGCGGCCGAGTGGGTCGTCCGCCTCGGCGACGGCACCGCGGAGTCGCACCGCAGGATGCGTACCGGCCTCGACCGGGTGGCCGCCCACCTCGGCGAGTTGTGCAACGCCCACGACGCGCGCACCGAGGTCCTCGCGGTACTGCGGCAGGTCACCGAGGCGGCGGGGCTGCCCCTGCCGGAGGAAGGCCCGCCGCCGGCCGGCTCCGGACGGGAGGGCGACCACACCGAGCACCTCGCCCCGCTGCTGGCGGAACTCCAGGGCGTGGCCCGAGCCCACCCGGACGCGACATGGTGACCGCCCGCACCGACGCCCACCGCGCCCGGCGCATCGCCGAACAGGTGCCCGACCCCGAACTGCCCATGCTCACCCTCGCCGACCTCGGCGTGCTGCGTGACGTGCGGGTGAGCCCCGAGGGCACGGTCGTCGCCGACCTCACACCCACCTACTCCGGCTGCCCCGCCATGTCCGAGATGCGCGCCGGCGTGGCGGCCCGGTTGAAGGACGCCGGCTACGAGCGGGTGGACGTGCGCACGGTCCTGGACCCGCCGTGGACCACCGACTGGATCACCCCTGAGGGCCGCCGCAAGCTCGCCGAGCACGGCATCGCCCCGCCCGGACCGGCCCCGCGCCGGACGCCGGGGCCCGTGCCGCTGGTCCTGTCGGCACCTCGCCGGGCGGTGCCCTGCCCGCGCTGCGGGGCCGCGGACACGGAGGAGACCTCCCGCTTCGGCGCGACCTCCTGCAAGGCACTCTGGCGTTGCCGCGCCTGCCGCGAACCGTTCGAGTACGTGAAGGAGATCTGATGGAGGACCTGATGGCGCCCGAGGCCGCGGCACCCACCCCGGTGCGGCCGGCGCGCCGCCGCCCGGCCTTCCACAGCGTGAAGGTGGCGGCAGTGCAGCGGCTGTGCGAGGACGCGGTCGCGGTGAGCTTCGACATCCCCGACGAGCTGGCACCCGAGTTCGCCTTCGCACCCGGCCAGTCGCTCACGCTGCGGCGCGAGGTCGACGGCCGGGACGAGCGGCGCTCGTACTCGATCTGCTCCCCGGCGGGCGCGCGGCCACGCATCGGTGTACGCGTGGTGCCGGGCGGCCTGTTCTCCTCCTGGCTGGTGAACGAGATTGCGCCGGGCGACACCGTCGAGGTGATGGGCCCGGTAGGCGCCTTCACCCCCGATCTGACCACCCCCGGGCACCATGTGCTCATCGCGGCCGGCTCGGGCATCACCCCCATGCTCTCCATCGCCGAGTCGGTCCTCGCCGCCGACGACGCCTCGCAGGTCACCCTCTTCTACGGCAACCGCCGTACCGGCTCGGTGATGTTCGCGGACGAGCTCGCCGACCTGAAGGACCTCTACCCCGCCCGGTTCCAGCTCGCCCACGTGCTGTCCCGTGAACCGCGCGAGGCCGAGCTGCTCACCGGCCGGCTGGACGCCGACCGGCTGGCCGCGCTCATCGACGGCCTGGTCGACGTCTCCGAGGCCGACCACTGGTGGCTGTGCGGTCCGCACGGCATGGTCGTCGACGCCCAGCAGGTCCTCGCCGCCCTGGGGGTGCCCGAGGACCGGATCCACCGGGAACTCTTCTTCGCCGGAGACGAGCCCGTCGCACCCGTCCGCCACGAGGAGCCCCGCGCCGACGGGCCGGCCAGCGAGGTCACCGTCGTCCTGGACGGCCGCTCCACCACCTCCGCGCTCTCCCGCGAGGCCACCATCCTCGACTCCGCGGCGCGGATCCGCCCGGACCTGCCGTTCGCGTGCAAGGGCGGCGTGTGCGGCACCTGCCGCGCCCGCGTCACCGAGGGCGAGGCGGACATGCGCCGCAACTTCGCGCTGGAACCCGCCGAAGTGACCGCAGGTTACGTACTGACCTGCCAGACCTACCCCGTCTCCGACACGCTGACCGTCGACTACGACAGCTGAGGAGCGGGCCGCCGTGCTCCTCCCGCCGCGATGTCGCCGAGGCCACTCGGCGTTCCGAACCAGCGTTCCAGCGCGTCCTCCAACGTGTCCTCCTGCTTCTGGGGAACGCCTGGCTGCGGCTGGTCGGCGGCCCAGGCCGTGAACCCGTCCGGACGTACCAGCAGAGCGGACAGCTCCGGACGGTCCGGGCAGGTCGTGGTCAGGACGTCCACCCGGTCGCCGTACGCCCCGGCCCGGGCCCGCAGCCCAGCGTCGTCGGTCAGGTCGAGCAGCAGGGCGCGGCCCCCGTGCAGACGGTCGGCGAGGCGGGTGCCGTCGGCGAGTTGCAGGTCGGGTGCGCTGCGGCCGACCAGCGGGTGGCTGCCGGGCAGGTCGTAGCGTTGCCAGACGCCCGAGATCTTCTTGACCAGGTACGTGGTGCCGTCGACGGTCCGGGTCAGGTCGGTGACCACCGCGCGGAGCGCCCGGGCGTGCGACTCCGGACGCATGAGGGCGATCTGGGCGCGCGTCCAGTCGAGCACCCACGCGCCGATGGGATGCCGTTCGCCGGTGTACGTGTCGAGGAGGCCGTCGGGGGCCTGGCCGCGCACGACGGCGGCGAGCTTCCAGCCCAGGTTCATCGCGTCTCCGATGCCGAGGTTCAGGCCCTGTCCGCCGAACGGCGAGTGCACGTGCGCCGCGTCCCCCGCGAGCAGGACCCGGCCGGAGCGGTAGTCCGTGACCTGACGGCAGTTGTCGGTGAAGCGCGTCACCGAGCGCGTCTCGGTCACGGTGACGGCCACGCCGGTCACCCGACGCAGGCTGGCCTGGAGTTCCTCGACGGTGACCGGCGTGGTGCGGTCGGCGGGGGGCCCGTCGAACTCGACGCTGAGCACGCGGCCGGGCATCGGACCGTGGGCGTACACGCCGGTGTCCGTTGCGGTCCAGCCGGTGCCGAGCCCCTCGGCGCCGACCAGGCTGGCGATCGCCTGGTAGCCGGTGATCTCCGGTGGCGTTCCCGGGAAGTCGAATCCGGCGAGCTTGCGCACGCTGCTGCGGCCTCCGTCGCAGCCGACCAGCCACCCCGCGCGGAGCGACTCGGGCGCGGAACCGTCGGTGGGGGCCAGGGTCACGCTGACCCCGTCGTCGTCCTGCTCGAGGCCGGTCAGCTCGACCCGTCGACGCAACTCGACGCCGAGCTCTCGGGCACGGTCGGCGAGGATCCGCTCCAGCGCGGCCTGTGGCACCAGGCCCACGTCACCGGCCGGGCCGGCGTCGGAGAAGGCCGGGTCCGCCGCGTCCAGGAAGCCTGCCGTCAGCATGATGCCGGCGAAGTGCCCGGCGAACTTCGGGGGCACGCCGTCTCCGTCCCCGCCGCTCACCCGCCGGAACTCCCGGAAGTGATCCATCGCCTGTCGCTGCACCTCGGCCAGGTCGGGCAGCAGGCCCCGCCGGTCGAGGGCGGTGGCGGTGGGCGTGTTGATGGCCCCGGCCTTGATCGTCTCGTCCACCTCGGCCAGGCGCTCGACGACCAGCACGCGGGCCACCCCGCCGAGTCGCAGTTCGCAGCCGAGCATCAGGCCGACGGGTCCGGCCCCGGCCACCACCACGTCGTAGTGCGTCATGTGCTCCATGGCAACAAACTATAGCCACTAAAAAATTATGTCGACTCAAATTCTTTGGCTAGAGTCTCCGCCATGACGAAGGACCGGGAAGCCCAGGACCGGGCTGCGGAACGATCCCTGCGGGAGCGCAAGAAGCAGGCGACGCGGCAGCGGATCTCGGACGTGGCGACGAGGCTGTTCGTTGCGCGTGGCTTCGACGAGGTGACCGTGGCGGAGGTGGCCCGAGCTGCCGAGGTCTCCGCCATGACGGTCTTCAACTACTTCCCGCGCAAGGAGGACCTCTTCATCGACCGCATCCCCCAGGCGATCGACCTGTTCACCGAAGCCGTTCGGCGACGCGGACCGGACGAGTCCCCGCTGGGCGCCCTGCGCCGCCTGGTGCTCGAGCTGCTCGACCAGCACCACCCGCTGTCCGCGGTGGACGACGACTTCCCCGCCTTCTGGCGGATCGTCATCGCTTCGCCCGGCCTGCGCGCCCGGGCCCGCGAGGGAGTCGAGGAGTTGGAGGAGGCCCTGGCCCGGACCTTCGCCGAGACCGCCCCCGGATTCACCGACCCGGACTTCGCGGCGGCCCTGACCGTCGCCGCCTACCGCTCGGTCTACGTCACCACCGCTCGCCGCCTGCTGGCGGGGGAGAAGGCAGCAGCGCTGGCGGACGAGCACCGGGCACGGGCGTGCGCGGCGTTCGACGCGCTGGAGGCGGCGCTGGGGTCGGGGACCGCCCAGGGGCGCGGCGCGGAAGGTTCGGGAGCCACGCCGCCCCGGTGAGCCGGGCAGGGGGTGAGCGTAGGCCGCTCTTTCGGGACCCTTCCCAAGCGAGACGCCGTATGGCTACCGGCGAGGATCCGCAGCCTCGTCAGGGCTTCCAGGTGCCGAGGCGGTCCAGGCGGCGCAACTGCTGGCGTGCGGCGGGCACGTCCGGGCCCTGGCCGCGCCGGGTGAGACGGGAGGCGACGGCGGTGCGGTGCTCGACAGGCTTGTGGTCGTCGTACTTGAACTCGGCCCGTACGTCGATCACATCCAGCTTCGGACCGCGGATGCCGGGGAGCATCCGTCCGTAGGGCGGCTGGTCGGGGTCGATGGGGGCGTGGTCGCCGTCGGGCCGGAAGTGCGCCATCTGGCGGCGCGGCAGGTCGGCCTTGGCCTCGGGGTCGTCGACGATCTGGGCACGGCAGGTGAACTGGTCGTGGCCGTCGGTGATCCAGGCCTGCCATTCGGCTTGGTCCAGGGAGGCGTCCCAGGGCCGGATGAACATGCGGTACCACTTCCCGACTTTCGCAGCACGACGACCCGACGGACGTCAGGGTCGCACGCACCTGCGCGGCCTGTCGTCGGACGAACCCGCCGACACGCCCGCCGTCGACACCGCCGACACCCGCCGCGGCTCGGGCACCGGAACCAGCCGTCTGATGATGACCGTCCACCTCCCGGCCGCGGCGCCGGTTCCCTCCGCCTAGGCGGAACGGCGTGACTGGCGGCCGCTGGCCTTCTTCGCCGTTTTCTTCGCCGTTTTCTTCGTCGTCTTCTGCGCTGCCTTCTTCGTGGTCCTCTTGGCCGCCGTCTTCTTCTGCCGTTCGGGCATCTTGTGGACGGTGGCGTCTTCGCCGCGGGAGGTGCGGGCCTTCTCGACCGAGTTGCGCAGGGCGTCCATGAGGTCGACGACCTGTGCCGGTTGTTCCTCGCGTGCGGGATGGGGCGGCTCGACACCTTCGCGCTTGGCCTCGATCAGTGCGGCCACGGCTTCGGTGTACTCGTCGGTGTAGTCACTGACGTCGTCCCGGTCCATGCTCTCCATCAGCTGGATCGCGGCCTCGATCTCCTCGTCGCTGAGGTCGACGGGCGGGGGAGCGAGGCTGGCGGGGTCGCGTACTTCGTCGTCCCACTTCAGGGCGTGCAGGGCGATGGCCTTGCCGATGACGCGGAGCATGCCCAGGCGTTCGCGGTTGTGCCAGGCGTACTTGGCGATGGCCACCTTGCTGGAACGCTCCAGCGCCCGCCGCAGCAGCACGTAGGGCTTGTTCGCCGCGGAGTTGGCGGCCTCCAGGTAGTAGCCGTCGGCGATGCGGATCGGGTCGATGCGTTCGGCGGGCAGGAAGGCGACGATCTCGATCGCCTTGGCCGTGGGCAGGGGCAGGTTGTCCAGCTCGTCGTCGCTGATGGGGACGACGGTGCCACGCGTGATCTCGTAGCCCTTCCCGATCTCGTCCGCGGGTACCTCTCGGTCCTCCAGCTCGCACACCTTGCGGTTGCGGACGCGGCCGCCGTCGGCGAGGTGGATCCGGTGGAAGGAGATCGAGTGGTCCTCGGCAGCCGCCGTCACCCGAATGGGGATCGTGACCAGGCCGAAGCTGATCGAACCGGACCAGATGGGTCGGGGCATGGCGGTACCTCCCGAAAAGCCCCGAGAGGGTCAGCCTACCGCCGAGCTTCTCACCCCACACGTGAAACGAGGGCCGGGGCTGGCCGTGCGGGGGAGGGGGCAGCGGGCGTCGTCGCCTACGGACCAGTGGCTCCGGTCGCCGTCATGGTCTCCTCCACGACCACCCGCTCGGCGGCGGCGCGAAGGCCGTGAAACGCGACGTCGACGTCGCGGCACGAACAACCGGGGGACGTCCTCGGCGAGGAAGCGCGTGATCGCCTCCTTGCCGACCGCCTGGACGATGGCTCGACTCTCGAGCGACATGCCGCGACAGTGAGCGCGCGCTACGGGAAGGGCTGGCGATTTTCCGGCATCGCAGCTGTGCGGCCACGTGTCGCGGTGGAGGATCGCATCGGCCCGGGGGTGAGCCAGTACGAGTCACCCCGAGGACGCGGCCGCCGTCGGGAGTCGGGAGGCGTGGGCAGTGGTCTGGAGACCGGTTCGGTAGCGGCCCGGGGTCGTTCCGATGATGTGGGTGAACGCCGCGATGAAGCTGCTGGGGTTGGCCCATCCGCAGGCGTAGGCGGTTCGGATGGTGTCGTGGCCGGCAGCGAGGAGTACGAGTGCGTGGTAGACGCGTAGCTGCGTGCGCCACTCATAGAAGGTCATGCCGAGTTCGTTGCGGAACAGCCGGCTGAGGGTGCGGTTGCTGGCTCCGATCGACTTCCCGAGTTCGGCCAGCGTGGTGTTGTCTGCCGGCTTCTCCCGCAGCATCCGGGCGATGGCCTGCAGCCGGTCGTCCCGTGGCTCCGGCAGGTGCAGTGGCTGCTCGTGCGCTTCGCGGAGTTCATCGACGAGGACGCGAAGGAGGCGAGTGCGCGCGGCGCGGCTGTAGTGCGGCGCGTCATCGTCGTAGTTGCGAGGGCCGGTCAGCGCGAGCAGGACCTCGCGGGCCAGGCCGGAGGCCCGGAACACGGCGGGATCGTCCGGCAGGAGCCGGGCGAGGGACGGTGCGAGGAAGACGATCCGCATATCGGTGTCGCCATGGGCGCGGTGGTAGTGCGTGAAGCCGGCGGGGGTCCAGGCGACCCGGTTGGCGGGGACGATCGACGTGCCGTACTGGGTGTGAACCGCCAAGACGCCGCTGGCCGCGTATACCAGGTGTCCCCGTGCGTGCGACTGCACGGCGCTTGTCTCGCCGGACGGCCACAGGTGGCGCCCGCCGGAGGGCCACACATGTGACGTCACACCGGCCGTCGGGCGAGGTTGGCGGCGAACGGGCATCGGTTGGCATTCTAGCGGTAGCACGCCACACGGTGATCTGGTGACACTGCCTCCATGCGGAGTGGTCTTCAGACGGGCGGAGCGTCCGAGCGGACCACACGGCGGCGCGGTGGCGCGCCTCGCCGCCGCGGCTTGCGACAGAAGGAGAGACGCATGGCAACGTTCGTCCTCGTGCCCGGCGCCTGGAAGGGTTCCTGGGCGTTTGAGGAGGTGGTTCCGTTGCTGGAGCGAGCCGGTCATGCCGTGCACGCCCTGACCCTGACCGGTCTGCGGCCGGACGACGACAACGCGACGGTCGCGACCGCCAACCTCGACACGCACGCCGACGACGTGGTGCGGTACCTCGAGCACAACCACATCACCGGCGCGACGCTGGTCGGCCACAGCTACGCCGGGTTGGTGATCGCCGCCGTCGCCGACCGCGCCGACGGCCGGATCTCACGGCTGGTGCATCTCGACGCCTTCGTGCCGCGTGACGGCGACTCGTGGTGGTCGTCGACGAACGAGTACTTCCGGGCGGTGGCCGTCGCCGGCGTGGCGGGCACCGGCTACGCCGTCCGACCGCCGGACGGCGGCAGCGACGACCCCCGCCGCCGTCCCCATCCCCTCGCGTCGTTCCTCCAGACGATCCGGCTCACCGGCG
This sequence comes from Streptomyces odontomachi, assembly GCF_024435355.1. Taxonomy (GTDB): domain Bacteria; phylum Actinomycetota; class Actinomycetes; order Streptomycetales; family Streptomycetaceae; genus Streptomyces; species Streptomyces odontomachi. Next base: position 13,295 of record NZ_JAMJWG010000002.1, on the reverse strand, counting down.
CGCTCGCTCGGGTTCCCTGCCGGGAGTTCGTCTACTGCTCGGGATGGGAGGACCGGACGCCGTTCGCTGGACTGCGCACCCGACTCCTAGCCGATCCCGAGTGGCGGGTGCACGACCTCCCGACCGGCCACGACGCCATGCACGAGGCCCCGGAGGCGGTCGCTGCACTCCTGCTCGGCGAGGGTACGGCCGATGCGTCGACGCACACACGGCAGGCCTGCCCTTGAGGGCGACGCGTGCGCTGCGCATCCCGCGCTCCCGGGGGCGCAGGCCCGTCATCTCAGGCCCCGTCCGTCGAGATGCGATAGACGAACGTCGGGTACGGCTCGGCCACCTGCCGCTGCCACGCCGGCACGATCTCCTCCGGTTCCGCCGCGCGGGCCTCGGCGAAGGCCCTGACGCAGAGGGCGTGGACACCGGTGCCGTCGGCGCGCTGTGTGAGGGCAAGGAGAGCGCACAGTGCGGTGACCGCTTCGCCGGGGCGGCCGGCGGCGAGGTGCGCCAGCGCTGCCGCACGGAGGGCGAAGGCGAGGTGGAAGTGGGTCTCGGCGAGTTCGGGCGTGTGGCGGTCGGTCTCCGCACCGGCGCGCTCCAGCACCTCCCGCAGGACGGACTCGGACTCCTCGAGGCAGGCCAGGGCAGCCGCATGGTCACCGGCGCGCAGCAGGGCACGGGCGAGGAAACGGAGCCGTCGGGCGGTCAGGGGGTGGTACGTCCGCCAGTCGGACTCGGCCAGGCGCCGGGTGAGGGCCACCCCTTCGCTGGCCGACGCCACGGCTGCTGCGGGGTCGTCGACCCGTCCCTGAAGGAGGCTCAGGAGCGGCAGCGCACGGGCAAGGGCCGGCTCGTAACGCTCCGGTGAGTGGTTCGCGGCACGCCGGCACAGGGCCACACTGCGCTCCGCGGTGGCCACGGCCTCATGGGCTGCGCCCGCCCGGCTCTGGGAAGCCATCGGGACTGGGCTTCTTGACGTGGTGGTGGGGCGGTTCATGCGGGTGTCTGGTGTTTCCGGCTCTCCTGCTCGGCGGTGACCTGGTACGACAGCAGTTGCTGGAACAGGCCCGGTTGCTGGGCGAGCTCCGGGTAGGTGCCTTCCTGCACGATCGTGCCTTCGTCGAGAACCACGATCCGGTCGGCCACGGCGACGTTGGTGATGCGATGCGTGACCAGCAGCACTACCCGGTCCCGAGCGAGGTCCCGCAGGCGCTGGAAGATGCGGTGTTCGGCACGGGGGTCCAGGTTCGCGGTCGGCTCGTCGAGAACGAGCAGCCCCGCCTTGCGGAAGAACGCCCGCGCGAGGGCGATGCGCTGCCACTGTCCGCCGCTCAGCTCTTCACCGCCCAGCCACTCGCGGGCGAGGAGGGTGTCCAGGCCGGAGTTGAGCCTGTCGACGACCTCGTCGGCGCCCGCGGCCTGGCACGCTTCCTGCACCGCGGCGTCACCGCGTGCCGTGGGCTGCCCGAGGGTGACGTTCTCGCGTGCGGTCAGTGGCCAGTGCGCGTAGTCCTGCGGCACCAGGGCCACATGCTGCCACAGCGCCTGCGGGTCGGCCTGGTCCGTGGGGGCGCCGTCCCACAGCACCTGTCCGTGTGTGGGCAGGTACAGGCCGCTGACCAGCTTCGAAAGCGTGGATTTGCCCGAGCCGTTGAAGCCGACCAAAGCGGTGACCTCGCCTTGGCGCAGGGTGAGGGACACGTCGGACAGTGCATCCTGGTCCTTGCCTGCGTAGCGGTGGGTGACCGACTTGATCTCGATGGTCCGCGGTGGCCCGGGCTGGCGTGGGCCCCTGTGCATGCGGAACCCGCCCGCCTTGTCCAGGAAGCCGCTCCAGTCGTCCATGAACAGTCCCGTGCGCACGGCTCGCGCCCCGACGGACACCAGGGCGCGGACCGACTGGCCCACCGTCTGCAAGGCGAAGACGGCCGTTCCCGCATGGCCGACGCTGATACGGCCGTTGGCCAGCAGCCACACGACCGCCGCCCACACGACTGCGGATCCCAGGCCTCCGCACAGGGCGCCGACCAGGGACATGCGGGCGCCCTGGTCGGCTGCGGACCGGTCCTCGCGGTTGATCCGGGCGACCGTCTGCCGGTATCGGTCGGACAGGAACGCGGCCATGGTGCTGGCGCGGATCTGGTCGGCGGCGTCCTTCGTGTAGATGTGCCAGCGCAGCACCGACAGCATCCGCAGGTCGCCGTTGCTGCGTAGGTTCGCCAGGTACCGTACGCGGGCGGCGCTGACCTGGGCGACGGCCTGTGGCAGGCTGGCCGCCACCAGGAGCGGGAGGAGCACCCAGTGCACTCCGGCCAGCACGATCGCCCCGGCGAGGAAGCTGGCGCCTGAAGCGATCAGGTCCTGGCCCTGGTTGATCAGGTCACCGGTGACCTGGGCGCCGCGGTCGGCGGCTTCACGGGCGCGGTTGAAGTCGGGTTCGTCATAGGCGCACAGCTCCACCTCGGCACAGCCGGTCAGCAGCATCTGCTCGGCCTCGCGCGACATCAGCGGGCCCAGGCGGGCGGAGAGCCAGTTGACGGTGATGCCCAGCAGGGCGCGTACGCCGCTGGCGCCGGCCAGCAGGGCCACGGACGGCCACGCCTGCACCAGCCTGTCGTAGACGTGTCCGCTGGTCAGCAGTGCGGTGAGGGTTCCACTGATGGCGACGAGGCCGAGGGCCTGCATCACGCCGGAGACCGCCTGGCACAGCAGCAGGCCCAGGGTCGCCCGCCGGTCGACCCGCCAGGCGAGCGCCAGTGAACGACGCACCAACTGGGGCAGCCGACGGGCCATGTCACGCATCCGAATGGAACGGCCGGCCGTTTCACGCCTCCCGGTCAGGTCGACGTACCGCATCTGCGACCCGGGGGCAGCGGTCTGCGAGGTGGCGTCCGGCTCGCAGGCGGTGGGGACGACCTCCGGTTCGCCCGCGGGTTCGGCAGGTGCCGTGGTGTCCGGGGGATTCCGGCGGGCGGCGCGCGATTCGGGGGCGCTGTCGGCGGCTGCATCGGTGGGTCCGCTCATGCCGCCCACCTCGTTTGCGGGCGTGCTGAGCGACGGGAGGCGGCGGCGTCAACCTTCTGCGTGTCGACGACGGACGCTTTTGCGACGGGCCGCCGCTGTTCGAATCCAAGAGGCGTGCGCACGAGGGCGAGTACAGGATGCATGGCGTCCTCCATCTGGGCGCGTAAGGGGTACTGATGCTCTAAGAACGCCTCCGCAGGGGGTCCGTAACGGGCTTCTCAGGGGCAGATGATGGACGGATGTTCTATTGGCTGGTACGGGCCGGGCAGGTCGCACTCCAGGGGGAAAGAAGGGCGCTCGAACGCATCACGTCACCCGTTCGTGGTCTTGTCCTGGATGCCGGACACTGCCTGTGGGCTGGTGGCTGGACCAGGTCAACGGCGCGGCGTGTTCTACGGCTTCGTTGCGAGCGTCTGATGCCGGTCGGGTCGGACGGGGGTCGGGGGACGGTCGGAGGACACGGGGCCCGGGTGGCGTTGCAGACCGTCGCCGTCGCCGTCGCCGTCGCCGTGCCGAAGGTGTCGGGCGTCGGCGCTTGGCGCGCCGTGAAAGGCGGGGCTGTGTGCGGTGTCAGTAGTACTGGGTGAGGCAGAATTCGTGCTCCTCGGGGTCGGCCATGACGACGACCACACCGTCGTCGTAGTCGTGCCGCTCGCCTGTGAACCGGCCGCCGAGGGCGACGACCTGGGCGATGCCCTGGTCGATGTCGTCGACCGCGATGTCGAGGTGCAGACGCACCTTGCCCTGTTTGGGTTCGCCGACAGGCTGGAAGACGAGGCGGGGCAGTGGGTCGTCGGGCTGGCCGAGGTAGATCCAGCCGGGTTCGGAGGGCCCTTGCGGGCGGTCCAGCAGCGTGCTCCAAAAGCGTGCCACCCGTTCCACGTCGACGCAGTCGACGGTCACTCCGGTCCAGCGGTTCGTCATACGGTCACTCCGATCCAGCGGTTCGTCATGTCGTCAGCACTCCGGCGTCATGGGGATGTTCTGGCGTGCACGGCTGCGATGCCGTGGAACACGAGCGCTAGGCCATGCTCCGACTCAACGAGTACAGCCGACGTCGGGCGTTCGTGGTCGGGTGTCTGCCCGGTTCGACGGCCGCGTCTGCGCACCGGTCGTCGTGCACGCCCCGGCCGTCGACGACGTCCCCAGCAGATAGCGGCCCCACACCGTCCGACGGACCCGAGTAGAAAGGCCCCGCACCGTGGACCTGGACGAGATGTTCGGCGAAGGCTGGTGCATGACCCTCGCCCCGCACCCCCTCACCGAAACCCTCCACCTCATGGGGGTGGCCGACCCCGTCCCCTGCCCCGAGGGCCTGAACCACGCCACACGCTTCCTCCAGGAGCACCAGGGCGAAGGCGCCTTCATCCTCGGCCGCGCAATGCCCGGCGGCTGGACCCTCACCGTGGAATTCGAAAGCTGGATCGGCTTCGACGACGACGTCCTGCGCACCCTCGCCGCCGACGGCCGTACCGCCGTCAGCGCCTACCGCGACCCCGACACGAAGACGGCCACCATCGCCCACGACGGCGCCATCCTCGGCCGTCTGGAACTGTCCGGCGGCTACTTCGGCGGACCCTCCGGCAGCGTGGACACCGGCCACCCCGTCGTCGCCTCCCTCACCGCAGCCGGCTTCGATGCCTCCGAGGACTGCGAACCCAGCGGCGAAGCCGACACGGAAGAGCCCGAAGGCTGCCTCATCCTCGCCGTACGCGTCCTGACGGGGATCACCCTCACCGCAGCCGACTTCGACGCCCCGTGGACGGGCGGCGTCTCCTGCCCCGCCTTCTCACCTGGCCGTTCCACTTGAGTTCGGCAGGGATCGCTCGTCCGGCACCCGGGCCGCCGGCGCGGGTCGCCGCTGCCTCTTGCCTGCACCGGGTAGACCGGGCAGGACTCCTATATGGCTTGAGCTCCCGAGATAGGTTGATTCACGAGACATTCACTCGTTCATGTGAATCGACCGAACGTATGACCGTAAGGCCCTCGTTGCTGGGTAATGTGCGTGCTCGACCGGTCCGGCAGGCCGGTCCGGAGCGGGGCAGGGGGATGTACGGATGACGGGCGACCCTTCGAACCAGGGCGGCGGGCCGTCGCGGCGCAGGCTGCTCGCGTCGTCGGCCGCCGCGAGCGGCGCGGTCTGGCTGCTGCCCGGGCTGGTCCGGCCGGGCAGTGCGTACGCGGCAGCGCCACTGCCGCCGGGCTTCCCGGCCGGGATCGACGTCTACCAGCGCGCCTACGAGAACTGGGCCGGTGAGATCCATACCGACCGGCTGTGGACGTGCGCGCCCCGCAGCCCTCAGGAGGTGCTCGACGTCGTCAACTGGGCCTACGGCGCCGGCTGGACGGTACGCGCGCAAGGGCACCGGCACGGCTGGGCCCCCCTCACGGTCGCCGACGGCACACCCGCCGCGGCCCGGGTCGTCCTGCTGGACACCACCGTGCACCTCACCGCGGTGTCGCTGGAGCGGCAGGCCGCCGACGGGTCGGCCGGGGTCCGGGGCCAGGCCGGCGCCTCGCTGGAGACGCTGCTCGCTTTCGCCGGCGCGGGCGGGTACGGGGTCGTCTCCGCGCCGGCACCCGGTGATCTGTCGGTCGGTGGTGCGCTCGCCATCGGTGCGCACGGCACGGCCGCCCCCGCCGTCGGCGAGAGACCTTCGCCCGGCCACGGCTACGGCTCGCTGAGCAACCTGGTCACCGAACTGACCGTGGTCGTCTGGGACGACGACGCCGGCCGCTACGTCCTGCGGAGCGTCAACCGAGCCGAGCCCGACTGCGCCGCGCTCCTCACCCACCTCGGCCGCTCGCTCGTCACCGAGGCCGTCCTGCGGACGGGCACCGACGACAACCTCCGCTGCCAGTCCTTTCTGGACATCCCCGCCACCGAACTGTTCGCCGCCCCCGGCGCCCCGGTCGGCACCCGGACCCTGGCCGGCTTCGTGGACCGCACCGGCCGGGTGGAGGCGATCTGGTTCGCCTTCACCGGCAACCCCTGGCTGAAGGTCTGGAGCGTTGCCCCGAACCGGCCGTTCACCGCCCGCGCGGTCGACGAACCGTACAACTACCCGTTCTCCGACTCCCTCCCCGAGCCGGTGGCCCGGCTGGCCGGGGACCTGGTCTCCGGGGCCTGGGCGAGCGCGCCGCTCTTCGGGCAGGTCCAGTACCTGCTGGCCAAGGTCGCGTTGACCGGCGACATCACCGACGTCCTGCTCTCGGGGACCCCCGTGCGGGACGTGCTGACCGGCGACGTGCTCACCCACCTGCTGGCCGGCGGCCTGCGCTCGGACCTGTGGGGCGCCTCCCGCAACCTCTTGCAGTACGTGCGGCCCACCACGCTGCGCGAGACCGCCAACGGCTACGCCGTCCTCACCCGCCGCGCCGATCTGCAATGGGTGGTCAGCCAGTTCGCCGACTTCTACCGCACGCTGCTCGCTCAGTACGCGGCACGCGGCGAGTACCCGGTCAACGGTCAGGTGGAGATCCGTGTGACGGGCCTGGAGGATCCATCCGTGTGCGGCGTCCCCGACGCGCGGCCCCCGCTGCTGTCCGCCTTGCGGCCGCGTCCCGACCGGCCGGACATCGACACCGCCGTGTGGATCGACATCCTCTCCCTGCCGACCACACCCGCCCTGCACCGCTTCTACCGCGACATCGAGCAGTTCCTCCTGACCCTGGACGGAGACCGCGCGACGGTTCGCGTGGAATGGTCCAAGGGCTGGGCCTACAGCGACACCGCCGCATGGTCCGACCCGGACGTCCTCACCCGCGCCATCCCCGCCAGCCAGCGCGCCGGGGGCGGCCCGGGCTGGGATGAAGCGATCGCGACGCTCGACCGGCTCGACCCCCACCATGTGTTATCCAGCCCGTTCCTCGACGCGCTGCTGCGCTGAGCGGGCGGGCAGCCGGGCTCCCGGCGCGACCCTTGACATCCCGCGCGGCGCGCCGCTCGCGGACCCGGTGCGTACCTCAGGCACACTCGGTTGGGTACGCGCGCTGATGTTGCGGGAAGGGCAATCGGCGTTGACTCGCAGCATGAACGCAACGGCACAACCGCCGAAGGAGATCGTGCATGCCTCTTAGGGCGTGGGTTGCCGTATGGATGAATAGAGGTGTTGGCCCTTCCCCAGAAGGCTGGTCCGGAACGTTCCCCCGCCACAGCAGTAGACCGTGGCGTCGTTCCCAGTAGATTCCGTATGCGCCCCTTGCGAGCCGATCGATCACGATCACCAGTGGCCATAACGCCACCCAGGATTCCCATATCAGGCCGATGACCAGGCTCGGCGCCACCAGAAGGACGACGAAGGCCCACTCAAAGCTGTGGCGGAGAGACTCGCGCGGCGCAGGTAGTACCGTCTCAGGGCTGGCCAGAGGAACCGCGCTCTCGAAGTCACGCCTTTCGCCGCCCAGCCAGGCTGACCCGGTGAAGACGAGAGCCCCGAATACGGCGGCGAGCGCAATGACGAAAACAACGGCCTGCCAACCGGCGTCCCCCTTGGGAGGACCGCTCACACCGAACACCACAGCCGCGTTGATCGCCACTGCGCACGCCGCTTCGACAACGGTCATCAATTGGTGGTGGACGTACCTCTGCATGTCCGTCCTCCCCTCCGCTTGTCTCTCTACAGTCCGGTGTCGCTCCGCCACGGCTATGCCACTCTCCCCGACAAGCGTCCGAGCCGCGGAACCCCCTACCGACCACTCAAGCGCTGTGACGTTCGGTGAGCGGGCCCACGCCAAGGTCTTCCCGCATGAGCTTGCGCATCTCGGCGGCCGCCTTGCCACGTGCCTCCCAGCGCGCCTGATCCTCCGGACTACTGACGGCAGTGCCGTCGATGTATCCGTCGCAGATGCGCCGCAGGCAGTGGTACACGCTGTTGGAGGCCTTGACGACAGGTTCGGGCGCAATGAGCCACATCCGTTCGGATGCGATGGCGATGCCCGAGTCCCGAAAGGCTTCGCGTAGCGCAAGTGCCCGCTCTTCATGGAAAGGGTTTTCTCGCCCGGCCAAGGCCCGCAGGGTCTCACCCAGGACCTTCACGACGGTGGTGTACTGCGTGTAGGCGTCCAGCCGTAGCTTGAGAGCGTCCTTGGCATCCTCGCGCTTCCACCGGTTCCGATCCGCGATGAGCGTAGCGACGATGCCGATCACGGCCCCGGCCAAGGTGGAGAGCAGTGGCAACCAATCCATGCGGACCAGCTTGCGTCACACCGTGACGGCGGCGCCAGGTGGGCTTCGAGGCCGAACCCGGCGGCCGAGCAAGGCATCAGGCTGCGAATTCCGCGCAGCCCGGGATTCCCTGTCAACGGTGCGGGAGTCCGCCAGCGGGTCCGTATTTTCTGGAGTGGTACCCAACCCGGACACCAGGAGAGCCGTTAAGGAGAGCGGAACTCGCGTACGCGGTTGACATGGCTCGGGTTTGTCAGAAGCGCGCGTCGTTGCATTCCGCCTCCGAACAGCCCCCATGAAGCATGGGTGGCGAGGCGACACGGACCTTCGGCTGATTGGCCCCTGTGAGCTGTTTGGTCTGGGCCCCTACGGTGTGGTGTTGGAGCCGGGCGTGCGCAGCCGGGGGTGCGGGGGATGGGTGCGATGGGGCAGGCGACGACCTTTGCTGTGGCGTGTGAGGAGCGTGGGTGGGGTCAGCCTGCGGTGTTCCGTGCTGCCTATGCGGTGGTGGCCGGGAGGCTGGGGGAGCCGGGGGAGCCGGGGGAGGTGACGGCGCGGCAGTTTCACCGGTGGCGTCAGCCCGATCCGCCGTGTCCACGCCCCTCGAAGCAGCGGGTGCTGGAAGAGATGTTCGGCATGCCGTTGGAGCAGCTGGGCTTCTGCGTTCCTGTGCACCGCCGAAGCGATCAGGCTTTGGAAGCCCAGGTGAGCTTGGGTGGTTCAGGTGTATCGGTGACGTCGCCGGCTCCGCTTCGGTTCACGGTGCTGGGGCCGGTGCGTATCTGGCGCGGGCCCGACGCGCTGCGGGTGGGCGGTCCTCAGGAGCGCGCGATGTTGTGCGTCCTGCTGTTACAGGAGAGCCGGGTGGTTTCCGCCGCGGAACTCATCGACGCGCTGTGGGGCGAGACGCCCCCCGATCGGGCTCTGGCCACGGTGCGTACCTACGCCTCCAGGCTACGCAGGACGGTCGGCTCTGACGTGCTGGTCTCCGAGGCCGGCGGATACCTGCTCCGGGTTGCGCCGGGAGAGCTGGATCTGACCGTGTGCGAGCGGTACCAGGCGCAGGCGCAGCAGGCCCGCGCGGAGGGGGATCTGTCCGCGGCGCGGGAGGCCTTGGACAAGGCGGTGGTGCTGTGGGAGGGCGAGCCGCTGGCGGGAGTTGCAGGCCCTTACGCTCACGCCCAACGCGAGCGCCTGGCACAGTTCAAGCTCGGCCTGCTGGAGCTGCGCAGCGAGATCAGCCTGGAGGCGGGCCTGCACAACGACGTGATCTCCGACCTGACGGCGTTGGCTGCCCAGTACCCGCTGCGGGAGCGGCTGCGCGCGTTGTTGATGCTGGCGTTGTACCGCAGCGGCCGGCAGGCGGAAGCATTCGACGTCTACGCCGACATCCGCCGACTCCTCGCAGACGAACTCGGCGTCGACCCGGGGCCGGAACTCGCCGAACTACACCAACGCATCCTCCAGGCCGACCCGACCCTGACGGCACCTGCGCGACCGGTGACCGTGCCCGGGCGGGCCGCTGTTCCTGTGCCGCGGCAGCTGCCGGCGCCTCCAGCGATCTTCACGGGCCGCTCCCGCGAGCTGGCCCGTCTGGATGATGCCCTGGGCAGGGACGGCGATCACGGTGCCACCCTGGTGATCTCCGCGATCGGGGGGACGGGCGGCATCGGCAAGACCTGGCTCGCGCTGCACTGGGCGCACCAGAGGGTCAAGGACTTCCCCGACGGGCAGCTGTATGTGAACCTGCGCGGCTTCGACCCGGCGCAGTCGCCCATGCCACCCGGCGCGGCGTTACACACCTTCCTCGAAGCGCTCGGCGCCAGCCCACGTTCCATCCCGGCGGACCTGGACGCCCAGGCAGCCCTCTACCGGAGCCTGGTGGCCGAACGGCGGATGCTGATCGTGCTCGACAACGCCCGCAACTCCGAACAGGTCATCCCCCTCCTACCCGGCGGCACCAGCTGCACCGTGCTCGTCACCAGCCGCCAGCAGCTGCCCAGCCTGATCACCGCGCACTGTGCCCGTCCCATCACCGTGGACACCCTCGACGACGCCGAGGGGTACCGATTACTCGCCGACCACCTCAGCCCGGCACGCGTCGCAACGGAACCCGAAGCCGTGGCCGACCTGCTCGAACGCTGCGGCGGACTGCCACTGGCCCTGGGCGTCGTCGCCGCCCGCGCCGCCCTACGCCCCGACTTCCCGCTTGCCCACCTCGCGGCCGAGCTACGGGCCGATCCGAACCGCCTGGACGCCTTCGACACCGGAGAAATCACCGCGAGCGTACGGGCCGTCTTCTCCTGGTCCTACCACGCCCTGACCCCACCGGCCGCCCGACTCTTCCGACGACTGGGCCACTACCCCGGCCCGGACATCTCCACAACGGCCATGGCCGCCCTGGCCGGCACCACCACCGAACAGCTGCGCCCGCCCCTGGCCGAACTGGCCCGCGCCCACCTGATCGACGAGTACAGCCCCGGCCGGTACACCCTGCACGACCTGCTGCGCGCCTACGCCGCCGAACTCGCCGAGGCAATCGACACCAAGGACGAACGGCACGACGCCGTGCGACGCATCCTCGACCACTACCTCCACAGCGCCGCAAACGCCCAAGCATATGTGACAAGGAGCCCGCACTCCATCGCCCTCCCGCCGCACGCGCCCGGCGTCGCTCCAGTGAAACCCGCCGATCAGGGTGCCGCCATCGTCTGGCTCAGCAGCGAGCTGCCGGTCTTGGACGCGGCCATGGAACTCGCCACCGACACCGACTTCGTCACTCACGCCTGGCAGCTGGCCGGGATACTCACCACCTTCTTGGACATGCAGGGCCACTGGCACTCGGCCGTGGCCACCCACGAACGTGTCCTGCACGCCGCCCAACGCGCCGGGGATACGGCCGGGCAGGCTTGGATGCACGCAGGCCTTGCCTGGGCTCTGGGCCGGCTCGGGCGACACGGCAACGCGCGCCACCATCTCGACCGGGCCCTTGCGCTCTTCACCGAACTCGGCGACCGGACCGGGCAGGCCCGCATGCACCAACACGCGGCCTGGCTGTTGGGGTTCCAGCAAGGCTGTTCGGAGTCATTGACCCACTCCCGGCAGGCCCACGCCCTCTACGAGGCCGACGGCAACCTCAGCGGCATGGCCCACGCTCTCAACTCGATCAGCGTGGACCTCTGTCTGCTGGACCGATGCCAGGAGGCCGTGGCACCCTGCGAGCAGGCCCTGCACATGTTCGAGCAACTCGGATCACCGCACGGGCAGGCCGCCACCTGGGACAGCCTCGGCTACATCCACCACCACCTCAAAGAACACGACCGCGCTCTCGCGTGCTACAGCAACGCCCTCGAGCTACACCAGCACTTGGGCGACCGCTACCGCCAGGGTGAGATCCTCACCCGCTCAGGCGAGACACACCTCGCAGCAGGTGACCCTGAAGCCGCCCGCACCGCCTGGCAGCGCGCCCTGGAAATCTTCCTGGAACTCGACCACCCCGATGCCGAAGCAGTTCAAGCCCGACTCAGGGACGTGCGCACGGACGGATACGGCGCCCCCTTGTGAGGTGGCGTGCTTCCTCGGCGCCTCAGACGAAAGACCGTCCGGCCCGAAGAGCGAAGGCCGTCAGCGTCGTTGTCTGTCGTCGAGGTCGTCGAGGTCGTCGAGGGCAGCGAGGCCGCCACGGACGGCAGCAGCCGTCTTGTCGAGTTGGTCGCGTTCCTGGACGCGCCAGTCAGCATCAATGCGAAATGGGTCACCTGTGAAGCGGGGAAAGACATGCAGGTGAACGTGGAAAACCTCCTGGAAGGCTGCTTCGCCGTCCGCAAGGAACAAGTTGACGCCCTCACACCGCAAGCCTGATCGGCGGAGTGCACGTCCGAGCTGATGTGCCACTTTCCAGACCTGAACGCCGACGTCCTCCTGAAGATCCTCCAGCCCCACCGCGTGCGCCTTGGGGATGACCAGCAGGTGGCCCGGGGTGACGGGCTGGAGATCCATAGGAGCGATCACCGAGTCGTCTTCGTGGACGATGCTGGCGTCCGCTTTCCTCCCGGCTATTGCACAGAAGATGCATCCGTCGTCCGTCACGGCCTGTCCCCTCAAAACCCGAGTACGTCGTGCCGCTCACAACACCAGAAGCGGCACCCAGGCGCGAGCGACTTGCCCCCCCCGCATCTGGCCTCTCCCCGGGTCCGAGTCCACTCGGGGCATCGTGTCGCGGTGGTCCACTTCGCCCCTGCCATTCTGCTTGGCTCTGGGGCGAGCCGGACAGTAGGACTCGATGCCGGTTTCGATGGGGGCGGTGTTGACTTCGCGCCCGACTCACCGATCCGTCAGTGGACCGAATCCCTCGCCCAGGCCCCAGGCTGCCTGACAAGCCACCGACTGTCCCCGCAGTGGGAAAGGGTGGCGCAATTCAGTGACCCCGGGTGCGACTGAGCCGGGTCCGGAGCCCACGCACCCCATGCCGTCACGATTGCGGCCGGTCCGCCCGCAGAAGCCAACCCTCACCGCCAGTGAACTCGACGCCCTGGAACGAGGCGCCGAACAGCACGTGATGGAACCCGAGTTCTCGATGCAAGTCGAGCGAGGCGCGGTTCCGGGCGGAGATGAAGCACCAGATTGCCGAGTCCCGTTCCCAGACCCAGTCCATGCGCCGCCGGGTCAGCAGCCTCGCTATGCCGCGCCGCCGCCAGGCAGGATCCACCGTGACGCCGGTCAGGTAGTAGCCGGCCGGGGCATGGTCCATAGGGTGTTCAGGAAGGAATGCCACGTTCGCATATCCGACGGCTTCGCCGGCCACCTTCGCAGTGACCACAAGGCTGCGATCGCCACAGCGCGCCCGATGGATGCGGCCCGCCCATTCGCGCGCCGAACCACCGCGCGCCCGGGCCTGCAACACGGCCAGCACCGACACGTCGTCCCCGGTCGCCTCCGCCACCACTGCGGACGCGGGGGCGTGCCGCTCAAGCGGACGCGGCACGTAGGCGGCGAACCGCAGACCCATTCCTCCCATGCCACCTCCCCACCCCAGCGCATCGTCGACCACCACGCTATTGCCGCCCGCGTGAGGCTGCTAACCGTCCAACAATGCGATACGAGCCACTAG
>NZ_JAMJWG010000019.1 GCF_024435355.1 Streptomyces odontomachi | reverse complement strand
AAACTGAATACGAACAGCTTTGGCGACCACCACAAACCGCCGCCACCACTCACCCCCGCCCAACCACCAGCCGCTTCTCCCCACCGCTACGACCACCCTCCCGCACGACCCTCGGATGTCTCCGGGTAAAGTCAGGTGGTATCGTCGGCCCGCTTCACCACCAGGAGGCGCCGGGTGGAGGTCCAGGAGACCCGAGTTCAGACCGACCGGGTCCTCACCATCCCGAACATCCTCAGCATGGCGCGTCTCCTTGGCGTACCCCTCTTCCTATGGCTGATTCTTCGCCCGGAGTTCGGCGGGCCGGAGAGCGACGGTTGGGCCCTGCTCGTGCTGGCGCTCAGCGGTGTCAGCGACTACCTGGACGGCAAACTCGCCCGGCGCTGGAATCAGATCAGCAGCCTCGGCCGGCTCCTCGACCCCGCCGCCGACCGGCTCTACATTCTGTCAACATTGGCCGGGCTCACCTGGCGGGAAATTCTTCCTCTCTGGTTGACCGCTGTACTAGTTGCCCGGGAAGTTGTTCTGCTGGTGATGGTCGGCATCCTGCGACGGCATGGTTATCCGCCACCCCAGGTGAACTTTCTGGGCAAGGCGGCCACATTCAACCTGATGTACGCGTTCCCGCTCCTGCTGCTCAGTGACGGCAGCGGATGGATCGCGTCAACCGCCACGGTTTTCGGATGGGCGTTCGCAGGATGGGGTACAACACTCTACTGGTGGGCAGGAATCCTCTACGTGGTTCAAGTCCGCCGACTTGTCAGTGTGGACACCACGGCCGATTGATCCTGCCGTTCGGGCGTCCGCACGACGCGGGATGGCCCGCACCCGATATGTGCGGGAGAATCTTGACGGGTGAAGTCGGCCAGACCGTCGTCTCGCAAGGAGGACGCTTCCGACATGAAGGCCGTCGTGATGGCCGGAGGCGAAGGCACACGCCTTCGCCCCATGACCTCAAGCATGCCCAAGCCGCTCCTGCCCGTGGCCAATCGCCCGATCATGGAGCATGTGCTACGGCTGCTCAAGCGGCATGGGCTCAATGAGACCGTCGTCACCGTTCAGTTCCTGGCCTCCCTGGTCAAGAACTACTTCGGTGACGGTGACGAACTCGGCATGGAGCTCACCTATGCCAATGAGGAGAAGCCACTCGGTACCGCCGGCAGTGTGAAGAATGCCGAAGAAGCGCTGAAGGACGACGCGTTCCTTGTGATCTCCGGCGATGCTCTCACCGATTTCGATCTGACTGATCTGATCAACTTCCACAAGGAAAAGGGCGCACTCGTCACCGTGTGCCTGACCCGGGTACCCAACCCTCTGGAGTTCGGCATCACCATCGTCGACGAAGAGGGAAAGGTGGAGCGCTTTCTCGAGAAGCCGACCTGGGGCCAGGTCTTCTCCGACACGGTGAACACAGGAATTTACGTGATGGAACCAGAAGTGTTCGATTACGTGGAGCCCGACGTCCCCGTCGACTGGTCCGGCGACGTCTTTCCCCAGTTGATGAAAGAGGGCAAGCCGATCTACGGCTACGTGGCCGAGGGCTACTGGGAAGACGTCGGCACGCACGAGAGCTACGTCAAGGCCCAGGCCGACGTGCTCGAAGGCAAGGTCGAGGTGGACATCGACGGCTTCGAGATCTCCCCAGGTGTGTGGGTCGCCGAGGGTGCCGAAGTCCACCCGGACGCCGTCCTGCGCGGCCCGCTGTACATCGGCGACTACGCCAAGGTCGAAGCAGGCGTGGAGATCCGGGAGCACACCGTCGTCGGCTCCAACGTCGTCGTCAAGAGCGGCGCCTTCCTCCACCGCGCCGTGCTCCACGACAACGTATACATCGGACAGCACAGCAATCTGCGCGGCTGCGTCATCGGCAAGAACACCGACATCATGCGCGCCTCCCGCATCGAAGACGGCGCGGTCATCGGCGACGAGTGCCTGGTCGGTGAGGAATCGATTGTTCAGGGCAACGTCCGCGTCTATCCGTTCAAGACCATCGAGGCCGGCGCCTTCGTCAACACCTCGGTGATCTGGGAGTCCCGCGGGCAGGCCCACCTCTTCGGAGCACGTGGCGTCTCCGGCATCCTGAACGTGGAGATCACTCCCGAACTGGCCGTGCGACTCGCCGGCGCCTACGCCACCACCCTGAAGAAGGGCTCTACCGTCACCACGGCCCGCGACCACTCCCGCGGTGCCCGAGCGCTCAAACGCGCCGTGATCTCCGCGCTCCAGGCCAGCGCCATCGACGTACGCGACCTGGAGAACGTGCCGCTGCCGGTGGCGCGACAGCAGACCGCCCGCGGCAGCGCCGGCGGCATCATGATCAGGACCACGCCGGGCGTACCGGACTCGGTGGACATCATGTTCTTCGACGGTCGAGGCGCCGACCTGTCCCAGGGCAGCCAGCGCAAGCTGGACCGGGTGTACGCGCGGCAGGAGTACCGGCGGGCGTTCCCCGGAGAGATCGGAGACCTGCACTTCCCGTCCAGCGTCTTCGACTCGTACACCGGCTCCCTGCTGCGCAACGTGGACATCACGGGCATCGCCGAAGCCGGCCTCAAGGTGGTCGTGGACGCGTCGAACGGCAGCGCCGGACTCGTCCTGCCCAGCCTGCTCGGCCGGCTCGGCGTCGACTCGCTGACCATCAACCCCGGCCTCGACGAGTCACGGCCCACCGAGACCGCTCAGACGCGGCGGGCGGGCCTGGTGCGGCTCGGGGAGATAGTGGCCTCGGCGGGTGCGGCCTTCGGTGTCCGCTTCGACCCGGTCGGCGAGCGGCTGTCCCTGGTCGACGAGAAGGGCCGGATCGTCGAGGACGATCGCGCCCTGCTGGTGATGCTGGACCTGGTCGCCGCCGAGCGTCGCAGCGGGCGGGTGGCGCTGCCGGTGACCACCACCCGGATCGCCGAGCAGGTGGCGGCCTACCACGGCACGCAGGTGGAGTGGACCACCACCTCGCCCGACGACCTCACCCGGGTCGGCCGCGAGGATGCCACGATCTTCGGAGGCGATGGGCGGGGCGCCTTCATCGTGCCCGAGTTCAGCAGCGTCTTCGACGGCACGGCCGCCTTCGTGCGGCTGATCGGTCTGGTCGCCCGTACCCAGCTGACACTCAGCCAGATCGACGCCCGGATCCCGCGGGCGCACGTGCTCCAGCGCGACCTGGCGACCCCGTGGGCGGTGAAGGGGCTCGTCATGCGCCGCATCGTGGAGGCGGCCGGCGACCGGTCCGTCGACACCACCGACGGCGTGCGGGTCGTGGAGGCCGACGGACGCTGGGTGATGGTGCTGCCGGATCCCGCGGAAGCCGTCACCCACCTCTGGGCGGAGGGCCCCGACGACACCTCCGCGCAGGACCTGCTGGAGGAATGGTCCGCCGTCGTGGAGAGCGCCGGTCACTGATCCGCGCACGTCGTCCGGCGCCGGGACCCACCCGGCGCCGGGCGGCGCTCCTCGGCTCCGGCGGAAGCCGTTCGGGGCAGTGGCGCCCGTGCCCGGGCCGCGGCCCGGCGGGGCCGTCCTAACCGTGGGCCCATGCCCGGGCGGCTGTCACGACGTGCAACGATGTGCGGCATGCCGCAGCACCCCGTTCGGAGTATTCCGCCGCACCCCGCGCGCCCGGACGCCTCCATGTCGCTGCTCACCAACGTCATGGACCACAGCCTCGACGAGGGCTACGCGGAGGCGGCCGCCCGGCGCAGGGCGCAGGCCACCGGCGGCCTGCCGCGTCCGCTGCGGGCCAAACTCGGGCTCGCCGTCGGACTGGTCCTCGCCGCTCTGGTGGTGACCGTGGGCGCGGCCCAGGCGCGGGTGGCCGCTCCCGGAGTGGCCAAGGAACACCAGGAGCTGATCGACCGCATCACCAAGGAGACCTCGGCGGCCGACGCGCTCCAGACCCAGGTCGACACGCTCCGCGACGACGTGAGCGCCCGCCAGCACGAGGCACTCAAGAACGGCGGTGACGACCAGGAGAACCTGGTGGAGCTGGTGTCGGGGGCCACAGCGGTGCACGGCCCCGGGGTGAAGCTCGTGGTGGACGACGCCAAATCCGCGCAGTCGGACGGTGGCGGACCGCGGCAGAGCGCCGACTTCTCCGACACCGGCCGGGTACGCGACCGCGACATGCAGCGGGTCGTCAACGGTCTGTGGTCGTCCGGGGCGGAAGCGATCTCGATCAACGGTCAGCGGCTGACCGCCCTGTCCGCGATCCGCGCCGCCGGCGACGCCGTACTCGTCGACAACAGACCGCTGGTGCCGCCGTACACGGTGCTTGCGGTGGGGGACGGGCACCGCATCAGCAGCCGCTTCGCGAACAGCGCCGACGGCATGTACCTGCACGCCCTGCAAGACGACTTCGGGATCAGGTACGGCATCTCCGTCCAGGACGACATCGAGCTGCCCGCGGCACCGAGCGTCATCGTGCGCACAGCAAAGCCAGGATCACCGAAAACAGAGAAGGGCACATCGTGATCGCCGTACTGGGCCTCATCGTGGGAGTCGTGGTGGGTCTGCTGGTCAGGCCCGAGGTTCCCGCAGTGGTCGAGCCGTATCTCCCGATCGCCGTCGTCGCGGCGCTGGACGCCGTCTTCGGCGGGCTGCGGGCGATGCTCGACGGGATCTTCGACGACAAGGTCTTCGTGGTCTCGTTCCTGTCGAACGTGGTCGTGGCGGCGCTGATCGTGTTCCTGGGTGACAAGTTGGGCGTCGGCGCGCAGCTGTCCACCGGTGTCGTCGTGGTCCTCGGTATCCGTATCTTCTCCAACGCGGCCGCCATCCGGCGGCACGTGTTCCGGGCGTGAGGCCGATGAACGGCGACCAGGCACCCACGCACCGCCTACGCGAGGAACTGCCGGCCGAGGTTCCGGCCCAGGAAGCGCACCAGGACGCTGATCCGGGGCAGGACACCCGCGACACCCGTGCGGACCGCACGACCAACGGCTCCGCGTACGGATCCGACGACGCTGCGTCACCGCCCGACGGGCACGGGGCGACCGCCGCGGCGGACCCGGACGAGCCGTCGCCGGGGGAGGCGGTGACCGGCCGGCAGCGGTTGGTGAAGGCGCTGTGGCCACCGCGCGTGAGCCGCGCTCAGCTCATCGTGTCCGTGCTGCTCTGCGGTCTGGGCTTCGGGCTCGTCACCCAGGTCGCGTCGACCAGCGACAACAGCCCGCTGCGCGGTGCGCGTCAGGAGGACCTGGTACGCATCCTCGACGAGCTCGGTGACCGTACGCAGCGTCTCCAGGACGAGAAGCAGAGCCTTCAGGACCAGCGCACCGAGCTGGAGAACAGCTCGAACCAGGCCGAGGAGGCCCGCAAGCAGACCGCCCAGAAGGAGCGGGAACTCGGCGTGCTGGCCGGCACGGTGGCGGCGCAGGGCCCAGGCATCACCCTCACCATCGACGACACCAAGGACGCGGTGCAGCCCGACATGCTGCTGGACACCATCCAGGAGCTGCGCGCCGCCGGCGCCGAGGCGATCCAGGTCGATGACGTACGCATCGTCGTCAACAGCTTTGTCACAGAAGCGAAAGGCGGCGGGATCAGCGTGGACGGTCATAAGATCGGGAAGCCGTATCGTTTCAAGGTGATCGGCAAGCCGGAGGACCTCGAACCCGCGTTGAACATCCCGGGCGGGGTGGTGCAGACGCTGGAGAAGGAGCAGGCCACCGTGACGGTGGAGCGTGCGAAGACCGTTGTGGTCGACGCCTTGCGACCGGCGAAGCGTCCTGACTACGCTCGGTCGTCCTCACGGTGAGGAAGCGGTGCACGGGGGTGCTCCCCGGGAGCAGAGGGAGGCGGGGGGTCGGCGCACCGAGGAAGCGGTGTGTGGTGGAAACTGTCGGGTGCGTACGGACGTTGTGAGGATGTCTGTGTCGCCGACGTATGCCGGTGTGTGCAGTGAGGATCTTCCTGCCCCACGGGCGGGTCTGTATCGGTCAAGGGGAATCGCCCGTGAAGTTGTTTGCGAAGTTGTTCGGCAAGTCCGCACGTGGGGGGCGTGGCGCTGCCGCGGCCCGGCATGCGGCGCAGCCCGGGGGTCCGGCGGGGAACGAGGGGGAGCGCCCGCTGTTCCGTGACGAGACGGCTGCTCCAGGGGGAGACATTTCGGGCGAACGGGGCGCGTCTTCTGTTGACCGTGCCGTACCGGGGCGCATAGGTTTCGGGGAACCGTCAACCTCAAGTACGGGTGGAGGGTTCACACCCGGCCCGTCTGCGTCCCCCGCGGGCCAGCCGCGGCAGGAGGACCCGTCTATGTCGTCCTTGGTCTGTACGAGGTGCGGAAACCGCAATGCGGAGGCCAGCCGTTTCTGCTCCAACTGCGGCGCGCCGCTGCGGGGCGCCGAGCGGCCGTCCGAGACGACGTCCACGATCTCCATCTCCGGCCTCGAGGCCTACGAGGCCGAGGTGACCGGCCAGACGGCGACGCCGGCGCTGTCTCCGGAGGCGCAGGCCGCCGTGGACGCCCTGCCGGTGGGCTCGGCGCTGCTGATCGTGCGCCGTGGGCCCAACTCGGGGAGCCGCTTCCTGCTGGACAGCGACCTGACCACGGCGGGCCGTCACCCGCAGAGTGACATCTTCCTCGACGACGTCACGGTCTCGCGCCGGCACGTGGAATTCCGCCGCGGAGTCGACGGCGTCTTCTCGGTCGCCGACGTGGGCTCCCTGAACGGCACCTACGTCAACCGTGAGCGTATCGACTCGACCACGCTCGCGAACGGCGACGAGGTGCAGATCGGCAAGTACCGGCTGGTCTTCTACGCGAACCAGCGGGGCGCCTGACCGTAGGGAGGCCCATGCTGCAACCACCGAGCGGCGGCGCCTTCGGGGGCGTCGCCGCCGCGGGCGATCGGCCGATGAGCATCGGTGCCGTGCTGAAGGTGCTGCGGGGGGAATTCCCCGAGGTCACCATCTCCAAGATCCGCTTCCTGGAGTCGGAGGGGCTGATCGAGCCCCAGCGCACGCCGTCGGGTTATCGGAAGTTCAGCAGCGCGGACGTGGAGCGCCTGGCCCAGGTGCTTCGGATGCAGCGGGACCACTATCTGCCCCTGAAAGTGATCAAGGCGCATTTGGACGCCCTGGAGCGCGGGGATTCGGCTCCGGTGCCTCCAGGCGGCCGTCAGCGGGGGCAGGGCGGCGATACGCCGCCGTTCGATGAGTTTTCCCCGTACGACCCCTTCGAGGGCGCCCAGGAGCCGACTGCGGCGCGTGTCGGCCGTGCCGAGCTCCTGGCGGCCGCCGGGATCGAGGAGCGCGAGCTGGCCGAGTGGGAGTCGTACGGATTGCTCGCCGCGTTGCCGGACGGCGGATTCGACGCCGGCGCGGTGACGATCGCGGCCCTGGTGGCCGAGCTGGGCCGGTTCGGCATCGAACCGCGGCACCTGCGGGCCATCAAGGCCTCAGCCGACCGCTCCGCCGGCCTGGTCGATCAGGTCGTGGCGCCGCTGCGGCGGCATCGCAACCCGCAGACCCGGGCCCACGCCCAGGCCCGCACCAAGGAGCTGGCCGGACTGGCCGTACGGCTCCATGCCGCACTGGTGCAGAGCGCACTGGATGTACGTCTGCCCTGAAAGATGCGGTATCTGCACTGATTCATGTGATGTGCGCAGGGTGCCCGACTACCCAAACGTGGCAGCCACGTCCTAGGGTTGCTGTGTGAACGAGCTCGACGTCGTAGGTGTCCGGGTGGAGATGCCATCCAACCAGCCGATCGTGCTCCTGCGTGAAGTGGGAGGCGACCGGTACCTCCCCATCTGGATCGGCCCAGGAGAGGCGACCGCGATCGCCTTCGCGCAGCAGGGCATGGCCCCCGCCAGACCGCTGACGCACGACCTGTTCAAGGACGTCCTGGAGGCCGTCGGCCAGGAACTCACCGAGGTCCGCATCACGGACCTGCGTGAGGGCGTCTTCTACGCGGAGCTGGTCTTCGCCAGCGGTGTGGAGGTCAGTGCGCGACCGTCCGACGCCATAGCGCTCGCCCTGCGCACCGGCACGCCGATCTACGGCAGTGACGGCGTGCTGGACGACGCGGGCATCGCCATTCCGGACGAGCAGGAGGACGAGGTGGAGAAGTTCCGCGAGTTCCTCGACCAGATCTCGCCGGAAGACTTCGGTACCAACAGCCAGTGACGGCACAGGGGCGACACGCGGCGCGGGGCGGCCGGATCACGCCACCTCAGCTCCGCGTGCCGGCCGGATCTGGCCGCCACCCGTCTTGGCTCGTGCGGACATTCGGCTAGCCTTTCCCCGCGACGGGGCACGGGAAACCACTCGTAGGGTGATTATCACTCGGCGTGCCGAGTGTGGCGATCGTTGACGCACCCCGGGTGACTGCCTACCGTCGAAGGGCAGGTCAAGGACGGAGGTCGGCGTGGGAAGCAGCGGCGACGGCACGGCTGGGGGCCCCGGGCGCAGTCCGGTGGAGAGCGGTCCCTACCCGCTGCACGGGAGCGCGACCGGTCATGCCCCAGGGGGCTCGACGGCGATAGACCCGGGCGTCGATGCCCAGCCCGTGGACATCGGCTATCGCGGGCCCTCGGCCTGCGCCGCCGCGGGCATCACCTACCGCCAGCTGGACTACTGGGCCCGCACCGGCCTGGTGGAGCCCAGCGTGCGCCCGGCCTACGGCTCCGGGACGCAGCGGCTGTACAGCTTCCGCGACGTCGTCGTCCTGAAGATCGTCAAACGCTTCCTGGACACCGGCGTCTCACTCCAGAACATCCGAGCCGCAGTACGGCACCTGCGCGAACGCGGCTTCCAGGACCTCGAGCGCACCACCCTGATGTGTGACGGCGCCACGGTCTACGAGTGCACGTCGCCCGACGAGGTACATGACCTGCTCCAAGGCGGGCAGGGCGTCTTCGGCATCGCCGTGGGTGTGGTCTGGCGCGATGTGGAGAGCGCCCTCTCCCAACTGCACGGAGAGCGCATCGACACCGGCGAGACACTGATCGGCCACCACCCCGAGGACGAACTCGCCAACCGCCGGCGCCACCGCGCCGTGTGACCCGCCGGGCAGGACGTCCACACGACCGGCGCGCGGCCTCACCGGCGCAGGCCCACCGGCCCGCCCCGCGTCCCGCCGTCACCACACCGGTCCACCGACAGGGCCTTATGGGGCATACCCCCCGCCGAACGGCCCCGGACGTATCCGTTCGGGCCCCGATGTCGGACCCGTAGGGCAGCATCGGACATGTGCGACACGAGCCCACCATCCTGCATCTCGACATGGATGCCTTCTACGCATCCGTGGAACAGGCGGCCAAGCCGAGCCTGCGCGGGAAGGCCGTGATCGTGGGAGGGCTCGGGCCGCGCGGTGTGGTCGCCACCGCCTCGTACGAGGCCCGCCGCTTCGGCGTGCACTCGGCCATGCCGATGGGCCAGGCCCGCCGACTCGCACCACACGCCGCGTATCTGGTCCCCCGCTTCGGGGTCTACCGGGACATCAGCGAGCAGGTGATGAGTCTGCTGCGCCGGCTGTCGCCCCTGGTGGAGCCGCTCAGCCTGGACGAGGCCTTCGTGGACCTGGAGGCCGGCGGCAGCGCCCAGGACGCGGAATCCGCGCGTGCTGCCGGGCGCCGGCTGCGCGCCGACATCAAGCACCGCACCGGACTGACCGGGTCCGTCGGCCTCGCGGCGTCGAAGATGCTCGCGAAAATCGCCTCCGAAGAGGCCAAGCCCGACGGCCTGGTCCTGATAGCGCCCGGGACCGAGCGTGCGCTGCTCGGTCCCATGCCGGTGCGCACCCTGCCCGGCGTCGGCCCGGCGACCGAGAACCACCTGCGCCGAGCCGGCGTCACCACCATCGAGGAGATCGCCGAGGCGGGCGAGGACGAGCTGGTCAGGCTGCTGGGCAAGGCGCACGGCGGCGCGCTGTACGCGATGGCGCTGGCCCATGACGAGCGGCCGGTCGTCGCGGAGCGCGACACCAAGTCCGTCTCCGTGGAGGACACCTACGACATCGACATCCACGACCGGGTGCGGGTCCGTACCGAAGTGCAGAGCCTGGCCGACCGCTGCGTGCGGCGGCTGCGCGAGGCGGGACGTTCAGGCCGAACCGTCGTCCTGAAAGTGCGACGGTACGACTTCTCGACGCTGACCCGGTCCGAGACGCTGCGCGGCCCCACGGACGACCCTGCGGTGGTGCGGGAGGCCGCCGGGCGCCTCCTGGAGGGCGTGGACACCACCGGCGGGGTTCGACTGCTCGGCGTCGGCGTGAGCGGCCTCGCCGACTTCACCCAGGAAGACCTCTTCGCGCAGGCCGCGGAAGCCGCGGAGGCCGCGGAGTCCATCGCCGCACCCGCGCCGGACGGCGACACGCACCCTCCGGAGGAGGACGACGCGGCGCCTGCCCCGGCCGAGCGGCACTGGCTGGCCGGCCACGACGTGCACCACGCCGTGCACGGTCACGGCTGGGTGCAGGGGAGCGGGCTCGGACGGGTCACGGTGCGCTTCGAGACGCCCGGCTCGCCCCCCGGTCGGGTCCGGACCTTCCGGGCGGACGACCCGGAGCTGGAGCCGGCGGAGCCGCTGTCGCTGGTGCCCGAGGCGACGGACGGCGACGCGGTTGCGCCGGCGGTTCCCGCACGCCCCGAAGGCGCGAAGGGCGGCTGACGGGCCGTGGCTCCACCGCGCGGGCGGCCGGCCGGGCTGTCCGACGATCGGCCCCGGCGGGCGCGAGCAACACGCCACCAGACCGTCCTCCGTCGACGCGCGGCGTCAGCCCTCGTCCCGGCCGGCGAGCCGGCCGAAGTCGCGGTCGTCCTCCGACGGCTGCGGCGGTGCTGCCGTGTCCAGGCCGTAGTGGTGGTACAGCTGCAACTCCTGCGCGGGCGAGAGATGGCGCCCCACGCCGAAGTCGGGCGCCTCCTTGATGAGGGCGCGGTCGTACGGCACGCGCAGGGTGCCTTCCTCCAGGCGGCTCGGCTCCAGCGGCACAAAGGCGTCGCGGCTGAAGAGGCCGGTTCGTATGGCCGCCCATTCGGGCACTCCGGTCGCGTCGTCGAGGTACACCTCGTCGACCGTGCCGATCTTCATGCCCTTGCGGTCGAACGCCTTGCGGCCGATGAGGTGACGCGGATCGATGTCGCTCTGCACGGTCCCTCCAACACTCCTCAGCGTTTTCCTCCTGTAGGTCTACGAAAGGACACAATTCGCCCCACGGCCACTCGAACGTTCGCGCGCGAGCGCCGCTGGTAGGCTGACCATGGCTGTTGAAAACGTGCGGGAGAGCCCCGGCCGGCATCGCGGGGCGCCGAAGGAGCAAATCCTCCCCGGAATCTCTCAGGCCCCAGTACCGCATGGACGAGGTCACTCTGGAAAGCAGAGCGGAGGCCGAAAGCCTTCCGTTCTCACCGACGGTGAAAGCCGGGCGCGCCATCCACGGGCCGGTGAAGCTCTCAGGTTGAGATGACAGAGGGGGAGGCCGTTCGGGCACCCCGCGCCGTGGTGTCCCTCGCAGGTCGATCAGACCAGGAGGCCTCCGCAATGACCCGTACACGCACTCCGCTCGCCCGGCTGGAAGCCGGCGTCCCGTTCACCGAGCGGCACATCGGACCTGACGCCGAGGCCCTGGCCAAGATGCTCGCCCAGGTCGGCTACGGCTCGCTGGACGAGCTCACCGCCGCCGCCGTACCAGAAGTGATCAAGGACGTCGAGGCGGTGGAGCTGCCCGACGCGCGCACCGAGGCCGAGGTGCTGGCCGAGCTGCGCACCCTGGCCGAGCGCAACGAGGTGCTGGCTTCCATGATCGGGCTCGGCTACTACGGCACGTTCACCCCGCCCGTCATCCTGCGCAACGTCATGGAGAACCCGGCCTGGTACACCGCGTACACGCCGTACCAGCCGGAGATCTCGCAGGGCCGACTGGAGGCGCTGCTCAACTTCCAGACGACGGTGGCCGATCTGACCGGGCTGCCCACCTCGGGCGCCTCGCTGCTCGACGAGGGCACGGCGGCGGCCGAGGCGATGGCTCTGTCGCGTCGGGTCGGCAAGGTCAAGGACGGTGTCTACCTGGTCGACGCCGATGCGCTGCCGCAGACCATCGCCGTGATCCAGACCCGTGCGGAGCCGACCGGCGTCGAGGTGGTCGTCGCCGACCTCTCGTCCGGCATCCCGGCCCAGGTCGCCGAGCGTGGCGTCGTGGGCGTGCTCGTGCAGTACCCGGGCGCCTCCGGCGCGGTGCGCGACATCCGGCCCGTCATCGAGCAGGCGCACGACCTGGGCGCCGTCGTCACGGTCGCCGCCGACCTGCTCGCCCTCACCCTGCTGACCTCGCCCGGCGAACTGGGCGCGGACATCGCCGTCGGCACCACCCAGCGCTTCGGCGTGCCCATGGGCTTCGGCGGGCCGCACGCCGGCTACCTGGCGGTCCGCGAGAAGTTCGCCCGCAGCCTGCCCGGCCGCCTGGTGGGCGTCTCCGTCGACGCCGACGGCCACCGGGCCTATCGCCTGGCGTTGCAGACCCGCGAGCAGCACATCCGCCGCGAGAAGGCCACCAGCAACATCTGCACGGCCCAGGTGCTGCTGGCCGTCATGGCCGGCATGTACGCGGTGTACCACGGCCCCGAGGGCCTGCGGACCATCGCACGGCGCACCCACCGCTTCGCCACCCTGCTCGCCGCCGGCCTGCGGAACGGCGGTGTCGAGATCGTGCACGACGCCTTCTTCGACACCGTCACCGCACGGGTGCCGGGCCGGGCCGCCAAGATCGTCAAGGCCGCCCGCCGGGACGGCGTGAACCTGCGGCTCGTCGACGCCGACCACGTCGGCATGGCCTGCGACGAGACCACCACGCGCGACCTGCTCGGCACGGTGTGGACGGCGTTCGGCGTGGAGGCGGACGTGACGGCGCTCGACGACGCCGTCACCGGGGCCGGGGCCGACCGGGGCGGCGATCCGGCGGCCGACGGCGACGTGCTGCCCGCGGCGCTGCTGCGCACCGACGAGTACCTGACCCACCCGGTCTTCCACCAGTACCGCTCCGAGACGGCCATGCTGCGGTACCTGCGCCGGCTCGCCGACCGCGACTACGCCCTCGACCGCGGCATGATCCCGCTCGGCTCCTGCACGATGAAGCTGAACGCCACCACGGAGATGGAGCCCGTCACCTGGCCCCAGTTCGGCGCCCTGCACCCCTTCGCGCCCGCCGAGCAGGCCCAGGGCTATCTGACGCTGATCGAAGAGCTCCAGGAGCAGCTCGCCCGGATCACCGGCTACGACCAGGTGTCCCTCCAGCCCAACGCCGGCTCCCAGGGCGAGTTCGCCGGGCTGCTCGCCGTGCGTGGATACCACCGGGCGCGCGGCGACGAGCAGCGCACCGTCTGCCTCATCCCGTCCTCGGCGCACGGCACCAACGCGGCGAGCGCCGTGCTGGCCGGGATGCAGGTCGTCGTCGTGAAGACCGCGGAGGACGGCGAGATCGACGTCGACGACCTGCGGGCCAAGATCGAACAACACGGCGACCGGCTGGCCGTCCTCATGATCACGTATCCGTCCACGCACGGTGTGTTCGAGGAGCACGTCGCCGACATCTGCGCCGCCGTGCACGACGCGGGCGGGCAGGTGTACGTCGACGGGGCCAACCTGAACGCCCTGATGGGTCTCGCCAGGCCGGGCCGGTTCGGCGGCGACGTGTCGCACCTCAACCTGCACAAGACGTTCTGCATCCCGCACGGCGGCGGCGGTCCCGGCGTCGGTCCGGTGGCGGTGCGCGAGCACCTCGCGCCGTATCTCCCCAACCACCCGCTGCAACCGGCCGCGGGGCCCGCCACCGGTATCGGGCCGATCTCCGCGGCACCCTGGGGATCGGCGGGCATCCTGCCGATCTCCTGGGCCTTCGTCCGCCTGATGGGCGGTGCGGGACTCAAGCGCGCCACGCAGGTCGCGGTGCTCAGCGCCAACTACGTCGCCAAGCGCCTCGAGCCGCACTACCCGGTGCTCTACACCGGTCCCGGCGGCCTCGTCGCGCACGAGTGCATCGTGGACCTGAGGCCGCTCACCAAGGCGACCGGCGTGAGCGTGGACGACGTCGCCAAGCGGCTGATCGACTACGGCTTCCACGCGCCGACGATGTCGTTCCCGGTGGCCGGCACGCTGATGATCGAGCCTACCGAGAGCGAGGACCTGGCCGAGCTCGACCGGTTCTGCGATGCGATGATCGCCATTCGTACGGAGATCGAGCAGGTCGCGTCGGGGGCGCTGCCCGCCGACGACAATCCGCTGCGGAACGCGCCGCACACGGCGGCCTGCCTCGCCGGGGACTGGGAGCACTCCTACAGCCGGCAGGACGCGGTGTTCCCGGCCGGCGTGGTGGCAGCGGAGAAGTACTGGCCGCCGGTGCGCCGGATCGACCAGGCGTACGGGGACCGGAACCTGGTCTGCGCCTGCCCGCCGCTCGACGCCTACCAGGACTGACCGGCACCCCGTCCGCGCGAGACGGACAGGCCCCCCGTCCCGGGCTCGCTGAGCTCGGAACGGGGGGCCCGTCACGACAGGGGGTCCGTCGTGACAGGCGGGGGCCGCCCGGGGTGGGGTCGGCCCCTGCCTGTCGGTAGCGCGGCGGTGCTTCAGCGCACCCAAGCGCGACCGGTCATGCCGCGGTCACCATCCGGCCCGGTGCCAGCGGGCGGTGCGGGGCGATGATCTGCCCGTCGGGCAGCAGCTCGCCGGTGTCCTCGAAGAGCAGGACGCCGTTGCACAGCAGGCTCCAGCCCTGCTCCGGGTGGTACGCCACGGGATGGGCGGCTTCCCGGTCGGGAGAGTCTGCTGACGGGCAAGGTGGTTGGTGCTGGCACATGGATGGGATCTTTCGCTGCGAAGTGGTGTCTGTCCCGCGGCTCGATGCGGTGTTCATGCCGCCCCCCGTGTCGGTTGGGTCCTGTCCCCAGTCTCGCCCCGCGGGCGTGCGTCCGCAGGGATTTCGCGGCAGTGCTCCTCACTGTGTGAGGACGCGTCACTCGCCCGGACGGTTCAGCACAACCGTGGCCTTTCGACGGGGCGTTCGCAGCCTACGCCAGGTCGTGGGGAAGGCGTGCGTGGGCCTCAGGCGGGCGATCCCAGCAACGGCGGCGCGGCGAGGCGCTGGGTGAGCACCGGCAGGAGCTCGCCGAAGCGATGTGGCCGGTGCGCCGCGATGCCGGGCGGCGCGGGGGCCAGCGGCACGAGCATGTCCGAGGGCGCCGGGTGGCCCGTGTCGCCGTCCGCTGTGATGTCGCCGTGCAGCCAGAGCGTCAGCATGTACAGCTCGGGCACGGACAGCAGCCGCGGCTGGTAGGGGGCCGGCAGGCTTTCGGCCTGCTGGAGTGCCTGTTCGGTGGCGGCCACGTACGGTCCCTCGAAGAAGCGCGAGAACGCCCAGCCGTCCGGGGTGAGCATGGTGTCCGCCGCTGCCACGGTCTGCCCGCCGCAGCGGATCAGGAACCGCCAGGAGGTGATCCGGGTGGGCGTGCGCCCGGACAGGGTGACGCGGTCGAGCACATGGACCGGCAGGGGGTACTCGGCGGTCGCGGGATGCTGCTCGGTGGCGGCACGCAGGGCGGGGGTGGGAGCCTCACGGACGGCGGTGGGGGAGCCGAGCGCGGTGAGGACGCTGCGCTGGGCCGGCGCAGGGGCGAGGGGGACATGAAGCGGCATGGTGGGTCGCCTCTCGATCGACAGGCACGATGAACCGGGACGGCAGCTGAATAGTGCTGACGACGCTGTCGGCTGTCGGCTGTCGGGCGCGGTGGCAGGAATGGCTGGGAACGGCGCCCGCCGGCTTCAACTCTCTGCCCCGGTCCGCGAAGTTTATACGACACGTGTTCCCACGGTGTTTCGCCTAGCTGTCCGAGGTATTGCAGACAAGGAGCAATTCGGACATCGTGCTGTGGAATTGAACCAGGATTTTTTCGGAGGGCGAGTCCATGACCTGCCGTGATTTCCCGAGAAGGGACGGCTGATTCTCGTCTACGATTTTCATCACATGTGCGCCCGAAACTGAGAGGCGTCCGGCGTAGGCTCCGTCATCGTGCATGCCTCCGGGCGGTCGGGGCAGGCTCGGTACTCATGCCCCAGGAATGTGCCGGACGCCCCTACCATCGGGAGGTTACCCGTTCGGCGGCGCACTCCCGGGCGTTATCGATCACTCGACCCGGGGCATCATCCTCCGTGACCCGATGCCCGGGTCGCCAGCCGCCCAGTCGAGGAAGGACGCTTCGATGGGGGAGAAGGTCGTGGCAGGCGAGTTCGACCTGTCCGATCGGCAGCAGTACCGCGAGAAGCTCCAGCGGTGCCTGTCGGTGCTGACGAGGCTGTTCCAGGAGGAGCGCTTCGATCGGCCCAGGAATCTGATGGGTCTGGAGATAGAGTTGAATCTCGCGGGGCCCGACGGCATGCCGAGGATGATGAATGCGCAAGTGCTCGAGCGCATCGCCAGTCGCGATTTCCAGACCGAGCTGGGAATGTTCAATCTGGAAGTGAACATCGCGCCGCACCGCTTGGGAGACCGCGTTCTCGATCGCCTCGCCGAGGAGTTGCGCACCGGTCTCGGCTATGCGGACCGAAAGGCGAAGGAGGTGGATGCCGGCATTGTGATGATCGGCATTCTGCCCACCCTGGCCCGCCAGGACCTGGTATCCGCGAACCTTTCCGACGTCGACCGTTACGCACTGCTCAACGACCAGATCGTGGCCGCCCGCGGTGAGGACTTCACGCTCGACATCGACGGCGTCGAGCGGCTCACGTGCACCTCGGCCTCGATCGCTCCGGAGGCCGCCTGCACCTCCGTGCAGTTGCACCTCCAGGTCACTCCGAGCCGCTTCGCCGATGTGTGGAACGCCGCGCAGGCGGTGGCCGCAGCGCAGATCGCCGTCGGTGCCAACGCGCCGTTCCTCTTCGGCCACGAGCTGTGGCGCGAGTCCAGGCCGCCGCTGTTCCAGCAGTCCATCGACACCCGACCGCCCGAGCTGCGTGCGCAGGGCGTACGGCCCCGCACCTGGTTCGGCGAGCGCTGGATCGATTCTGCACTGGACCTCTTCGAGGAGAACCTGCGCTATTTCCCGGCGTTGCTGCCCATCCGCGACGACGAGGACCCGGAGCAGGTGCTCGCCGATGGCGGGGTCCCCCGACTCGGCGAGCTGGTGCTGCACAACGGCACGGTCTACCGCTGGAACCGTCCTGTGTACGGCGTCGCTGACGGCGCTCCGCATCTGCGGGTGGAGAACCGCGTCCTGCCCGCCGGCCCCACGGTCATCGACGTCGTCGCCAACGCTGCCTTCTACTACGGCCTGGTCAGGGCGCTCGCCGAGGAGCCGCGTCCGGTGTGGACCAGGTTGCCGTTCGAGGCAGCGGCGGCCAATTTCGACGCCGCCTGCCGCTACGGGATCGAGGCCCGGCTGGAATGGCCGCGGCCCGGGCGGCACGGCGGCACCGGCACCATGGACTCCGTCGCGCTGGTGCACGACGAACTGCTGCCGCTGGCCGCAGCCGGCCTCGACGCCTGGGGAGTCGAGCCCGCCGACCGCGATCTGTACCTGGGCGTGATCGAGGGCCGCTGCGTGCGTCGCCAGAACGGTGCCTCCTGGCAGGCCGCGACCTTCCACCGGGCACTCGACTCCGGCCTGGAGCGCCCGGCGGCGCTGGCCGCCACCACCCGCCGGTACGCGGAGCTGATGCGGGGCGGGGAGCCCGTGCACACCTGGCCGGTGACTGACCCGGAGGGGTGGTGACGGACCTGGTTCGGTCGGTCTCGGTCCCACCGGCCGGTGCGTTCGCCATGATCTGCCGTACCGGCCGGGCCACCTGGTCACCCCTACCGGCCCGGCCGGCGTGGCAGGATTCCGCTCATGACCGGGCGCACCCGGCAGAGCGGCAGGGTGCGTGCGGTGCACGGGACCCAAGCCGCTCGACGAGTGGAGGCAGGTGTGCAGACGCAGGCGGGCCCGGTGTCCGAAGGGTCAGCCGCTGAGGGGTTGCCGCGCCGCGTGCTGCGCACCGAGACGCTGCTGGTCCTGGCCCTCTCGCTGGGGGCGAGCGGCGTGTCCGCGGTGATCAGCTTCATCGGGTCGGTCACCAAGCCCGGCGGCCTGAAGGACCAGGCGGCCACCATGAACGCCTCCGCAGCGCCCGGCCGGCCCTGGCTGGACCTCGCCTGGCAACTGTTCGGCATCACGACCGCCCTGGTGCCGGTGGCCCTTGTCGCGCATCTGCTGCTGCGCGAGGGAGCGCCCGGGCTGCGCACCGTCGGCTTCGACCGGAGCCGCCCCCGGCCGGACCTCGCACGCGGTGCGGTGGTCGCCGCGGTGATCGGCAGTATCGGCATCGCGTTCTACCTGGCGGCCCGCGGGCTCGGGTTCAACCTGACCGTGGTGCCGGAGGCGCTGCCCGCGGTGTGGTGGAAGTTTCCCGTCCTCATCCTGTCGGCGGTGCAGAACGCGGTGCTCGAAGAAGTGATCGTGGTCGGTTACCTGCTGCGCCGCCTGGGCCAGCAGGGATGGAAACCGCGTAACGCGCTCCTGGCCAGTTCCGTGCTCCGCGGGTCGTACCACCTGTACCAGGGCATCGGCGGCTTCTTCGGGAACATGGCCATGGGTGTCGTCTTCGTCCTCCTCTACCGTCGCTGGGGTCGCGTCGGCCCCCTGGTCGCGGCGCACTCCCTGCTGGACATCGGGGCGTTCGTGGGTTACGCGCTGCTCGCCGGCAAGGTCGGCTGGCTGCCGACGGCGTGAGCGGGGCCTGAGCGTGCTGGTCAGGCCAGGAGTTCCCCGTCGATGACGGTGACGGCACGACCGCTGAGCAGGGTGCGTTCGGCGCGCAGCTCGGTGCGGACGAGTCCGGTGCGCGCGGCGCCCTGAAGGCCGGTCAGCGTCGTCAGCCCCAGGCGCTTCGACCACAGCGGGGCGAGCGCCGTGTGCGCGCTGCCGGTGACCGGGTCCTCGTCGATGCCGAGCCGCGGGAAGAAGCAGCGGCAGACGTAGTCGTAACCGGCGGTGGGATCGGCGGCCGGTGCGGTCGCGATGATGCCGCGCCGCGAGTGCCGCACCAGGGCGCGGTGATCCGGGGCGAGGGCGTGCACCGTCGCCTCGTCGGCGAGTTCCACGAGGAGGTCCCCGACGTGCGGCCCGGTGTCGTGGGCGCCCAGCGGCTCGGCGCCGAGCGCTTCGACCACCCCGTCCGGGACGTCGGTCTCCGTGAGCGGCGCGGTCGGGAAGTCCATGGTGATGCTGCCGTCCGGCTGTGGCTCGGTGATGAGGGTGCCGGAGCGGCTGGCGAAGCGCACCGGCCCTTCGGCGGCGCCCGTGGTGTGCAGGACGTGCGCGGTGGCCAGCGTGGCGTGTCCGCACAGGTCGACCTCGGCGAGCGGGGTGCACCAGCGCAGCGCCCAGTCCGCCTCGCCCCCGGCGGGCAGCGGATGCGCGAAGGCGGTCTCCGACAGATTGACCTCAGCGGCGACCCGCTGCATCCAGGCGTCGTCCGGGAAGGCGTCGAGGAGAACGACGCCTGCCGGGTTACCCCCGAAGGGGCGGTCGGTGAAGGCGTCGACGATTCGGATTCGCATGACAGAAACGCTAGAGGCGGATCAGGGCAGGTCACCAAGTCCAATTCAGAAGATCTGGCCTCTGACGGCAGGGCATCGGCCGGTGTGAGGGGCCCACCGGAGCATTCGCCAGCACCACGGGCGCTGAGCCGTCCGGGGCGGTGATCCGTCCGCGGACGGTGATCCGCCGGCGGCCGGAGACTCGGGAACGCCGCCCTGCCCGCGCGGGGCCGGGCGGCGCTGCCTCGCTGCTACCGGGCTCCGGCCCGGCCGCCGCTCAGGCGTGTTGCGGAACCTCGTCCTTGAGCAGGGAACGGACCTGTTCCCGCAGCTCCGGGCTGTCCTCGTGGCCGTGCACCGACACGGCGTGCTCGGTCGCGGCCCGTACCACTTCGTCCTCCTCACCGGAGATGGCGAGGCTGCACTGCGTCTCGCTCGGGAAATCACGGCAATCGGCGACCTTTCGCATGCCACACACCTCCTCCCTTTCCAGCGTAGGCCCGGTGCGGGGATCGACCGGAGCACGTTTCCCTGGACACCCGACCGTTCCCGATATATCGTTGACGTATCGAGAGTGCTCGATGATAGATCTACGCGACCGATCAACGGTGGAAGGAGTGGTTGCGATGCGTCCCTACGGACACGAACACGAGCACGGACAGGGAAGCGGCGCGTGTGGGCCCGGCCATCACGGTCGGGGCGGCTTCGAGAGGCGGCGTTCCAGCTTCGGTTCCTTCGGACCCGGCGGCTGGGACGGCCGAGGGGGCTGGAACGGCCGCGGCGGACGAGGCGGATCGCGGGGCAGGGCGCGGCGCGGCGATGTGCGCGCCTCGATCCTCGCCCTGCTGAAAGAGCGTCCGATGCACGGCTACGAGATGATCCAGGAGATCGCCGAGCGCAGCGGGGGAGTGTGGAAGCCGAGCCCCGGCTCGGTCTACCCCACCCTTCAGCTGCTGGAGGACGAGGGTCTGATCACCAGCACCAGCGAGGGCGGCAAGCGGCTGTTCTCGCTCACCGAGTCGGGGCGGGAAGCTGCCGACAAGGGCTCCGAGGCACCCTGGGAAGAGGCCGGTCGCGGCGTCGACTGGGAGACGCTGAACGAGATCCGGCAGGCCGGTTTCGGCCTGATGGAGGCTTTCGGCCAGGTCTGGAAGACCGGCACCAAGGACCAGCGCGAGAAGGCGCTGGCGGTGATCAACGACGCCCGCAAGAAGCTGTACCTGATCCTCGCCGACGAGGACTGACCCCTCACCCTCGGCCATCTCGGGCCCCGTGCAAGGATCCGTGCACGACCCGTACCGGCACCGCGGCCTGTGAAGCCGATGAGAATCAGCCGCCGGTTGAGGGGAATTACCGCATCGTATGGCGCACCGACAGGCACCCCGGGAGAATATGCGGGGTGCCTGTTCCGTGTCGTGCGTTCGCCCGTCGACGGATGGCAGGGTCCATGGCAAGTCGGCACGCGCTGGCAGCACTTGAAGCGGGCCGGAAGTCATTCTTGAGAAGGAGAGTCCAAGTATGGATGCCCAACCAGCGTTGGACGTGAGAATGCTTCCTGCCGCTGATGTCCTGGTCCCACGGGGCTGATGGGGTAGGCGAGTGCCAGCCTCTATTCCGCGTCGGCCCGCGGACCGCGGACCCAACCGTGTCGAGCTTGACGCCAGGCTCAGCGCCGAACTGCTCTCCGCGATGGCCGGTGCCCGGCGCCGCGCAGCGCGGGACGGGGACCGCCAGATCGACACCGCGCACCTGCTGCATTCCCTGCTGGAATCCGATCAGGATGTCCGGCTGGTTTTCGACGCTGCGGCCCTTGCGCGCCTCCTCGGCTACCTCGTGCAGCGCAGCATCGGTTACGGATTGCAGTGGCAGAGCGCCGTCGAGGACTCCAGCGGCGTGCCGGCCGTGGCGGACGCCGGCTGGTCGCCCGCCGCGGCCTTCGCCATGGACGCTGCCCGCAAGCGTTCCGAAAAGCGTGGGGACAGCCAGGCCCGTGGCCTCGACCTGCTCGCCGCGCTCACCACGGACAGCGAGTGCCGGGCCGTCGAAGTGCTGGGCCGAGCCGGGGTCCAGGTGGCGGACCTGGAGACCCGTATCGAAACGGCCGAGGACGGGGCGCCGGACGACACCTAGGTCCTGTCGTCAAACTCCCGTCGTTGCCCGAAGGGCGGTCCGGCGGCGTCAGGTGCGTGCTCTCGGCGCGCCGGGCGCGAGTCCGCGTACTGGATGTACGTGGGCTTGTGCCCGGTGCGGCGAGAGGGCGTGCATGACGCCGCCGGGCAGACGGGAGTTTGACGACAGGGCCTAGCCCGGACGCCGCCGGCACCCTCATGCGACAGGCGCTACCGATGTGACGCTCATGACGACGTTTGCCATCATGAGCGAATGCACACGTCACAGGCTGGCCGGTTCGACCGAAGCAGGGGTGTCGGCCTCGGCCTCGCCCTGGTGTCCGCACTCGCCTTCGGCGGTTCGGGCGTTGCGGCCAAGCCACTGATCGTGGCGGGGTTCGGGTCGCTGCACGTGGCGTGGCTCCGGGTGGCGGGCGCCGCCGTGGTGATGCTGCCGTTCGCCTGGCGCCACCGGCGGCTGGCGCGCGGACGGCCCATGCTGCTGTTCGGGTACGGCCTGCTCGGTGTCGCCGGCGTGCAGGCCTGCTACTTCGCCGCGCTGTCCAGCATCCCCGTGAGCGTGGCGCTGCTGATCGAGTACCTGGGGCCGGCGCTGGTGCTGGGCTGGGTGCGGTTCGTGCAGCGCCGGACGGTCACCCGGGCCGCCGCGGTCGGGGTGGTCCTCGCCACCGGCGGGTTGGCCTGCGTCGTGGAGGTGTGGTCGGGGCTGCGCTTCGACGTCACCGGGCTGTCGCTCGCCCTGGTCGCCGCCTGCTGCCAGGCCGGGTACTTCCTGCTCGGTGACCACGGCAGTGACGCGGGCGACCAGGCCCCCGACCCGCTCGGCGTGATCGCCTACGGGCTGCTGGTGGCCACCGTGCTGCTCACCGTCGTCGCCCGCCCCTGGACCATGGACTGGACGCTGCTGGGCAGCTCCGCACGGATGAACGGCACCGCAGTGCCGGCCGCCGTCCTGGTCGGCTGGATCGTGCTGATCGCGACGATCGTCGCCTACATCACCGGCATCACGGCGGTGCGCCGGCTCTCGGCGCAGGTGGCCGGGGTGGTGGCCTGCCTGGAGGCGGTGGTCGCCACCGTCCTCGCCTGGTTCCTGCTCGGCGAGCACCTGTCGGCGACCCAGCTCGCCGGCGGAGCGGTGGTGCTCCTCGGCGCGTTCATCGCACAGTCGGCGACACCGGGCAGGGCACCCCGGGAACCGGTCACCTGCGGGTGCCAGGACGCCTCACAGGGGACGACGCGGCTCGATGCGGCAGGGGCCGCCGGTGGCCGGCCGGAGACGTCGGGGCAACCGCAGAAGTTGCCGGTGCGCCGCGACCGCACGTAGGGTGATGATCATGCATTCGAAGGCACTCGTTCTTCCGCCCCCCGCCCGCTGAGGCGGGCCTCCCGGAAACCGCCCGGCTGACCGCCGGGCCGAACGGTGCTGCCCGCAGAGGAAGTCCACGGGCCTTGTCGACCAGGGCCTGATTCCGAGCTTCTGCGAATCTGCGGAGAATCCACGTGTCGAATGCCGTAACCCCTGCCTCCGGCCTGCCCGTCGGGCGAGGCCTGTGGTACCTGATCATCGCCGGGATCGCCTGGGGCACCGCCGGTGCCGCCGCCTCCCTGCTCTACCGCTCCACTGACCTGGGGCCCATCGCCCTGTCCTTCTGGAGGTGCCTGGGCGGGCTCGTGCTGCTGTGCGCCGCGCGTGCCCTGCGTACGGCGCGCGCCGCGCGCCGCGAACGTACGGTGCGAGCCATGCGTGCCGGACGTACCGCGCCAGCCCCGCGGAACGGGGCACGCGGGAGTGCCGTCGAGCCGTGGCGCAGCAGGGCGTTCCGGATCGGCGCCAACGGAATCGCCCTCGCCGTCTTCCAGACCGCGTACTTCGCCGCCGTGCAGGCGACGGGGCTCGCCGTCGGCACGGTGGTGACACTCGGCGCCGGTCCCGTGCTGATCGCGGCCGGGGCGCGGCTCGCCATGGGTGAGGTGCTCGGCCGCGGCGGGATCGCGGCCGTGGTGGGCGCCCTCGCCGGGCTCGCCGTGCTGGTGCTCGGCGGAAGCGGCGCGACGGTGCGCCCCTGGGGCGTCGTGCTGGCCGTGCTGTCCGCCGCCGGATACGCCGTCATGACGCTGCTCACCCGGCGGTGGGGGCGCGCGGGCGGCGTCGACGGCTCGGGCGACACGGTCTGGGTGTTCGCGGTGACGGTGCTGTGCCTGCTGCCCTTCGGGCTGGTCGAAGGGCTGTTTCCGCACCTGGTGCACCCGGGTCGGGCACTGCTGCTGATCGGGTACATCGCCGCGGTGCCCACCGCGCTCGCGTACGGGCTGTACTTCGCGGGCGCCGCTGTGGTGCGCTCCGCCACCGTCTCCGTGATCATGCTCCTGGAGCCGGTCAGCGCGGCCGTGCTCGCCGTGGTGCTGCTCGGCGAGCGGCTGACGGCGCCGACCGTGGCGGGCACCCTGCTGATGCTGGGCGCCGTCGCAGGGCTGGCGGTGACGGAGGCCAGGGGCGCCGCGGCGGAGCGGGAGACGGCGCTCGTCTGACCCGGAGTCCGCGCGGCGGCCGGATCGGACCGCGCCGCCGCGCGGACGCCGAGGGGCGCCCTCGCACAGCCCGGGAAACGGGTCAGAGGGTCGAGAGGTACTCCGGCACGGACGTCTGTTCGGGGAGGTCGTCCGACGGGACGGGCGGGCCGTAGCCCGTCTGGACGGGGACCACACCGGCCCAGTGCGGGAGGGCGAGATCCTCCGCCTCGTCGTTCGGACCGCCGGTGCGCACCTTCGCGGAGACCTCGGCGAGGTCCAGGCGGAGCACCGCGGTCGCCGCTAGCTCCTTCGGGTTCGCCGGCCGCGAGTCGGCGGCGCGGCCCGGCACGACGTGGTCGACCAGCGCGTTGAGCGCGGCCTGCTTCTCGTCGAGGTCGGTCACCGGGTGTGCGATGCCGTGCACGACCACGGAGCGGTAGTTGATGCTGTGGTGGAACGCCGACCTGGCCAGCACCAGACCGTCCACATGGGTGACCGTGACACAGACCGGCAGCCCGGCGTCCGCCTCCCCGGAGGTGTCGCCCGCCATCCGCAGCGGGCGGGAGCCGGTGGAGCCGTGCACGTAGAGCCGCTCGCCGACGCGGCCGAAGAGTGTCGGCAGCACCACGGGCGCGCCCTCGCGCACGAAGCCGAGATGGCAGAAGTAGGCCTCGTCGAGGATGGCGTGCACCAGCGCGCGGTCGTACGAGGCACGCTCCCGGGCGCGGGTGGGGACGGTGCGGTCGGTGGGGGCGTACCCGGTGGGGGCGGACTGGTCTGGCATGGCTGTCCTCAGGGATGAAGAGACGGCGGAGAGGTGGTGGGGCTCGTGGCGGTGGCGGAAGCGGCGGGGTGCTGGGTGGGAATCGAGCAAGCCTGGCGTGGCGGACTTGCCTTGCGGTTATGTACTAGTACAAAATTGGGTTTGTGCTAGGAGAATATCTGATCACCGGGCGACGCGCATCGGAGATCGCGGGTGCCGTGGAGCGTGCGGTGGGTTCGGGTGCGCTGGAGCCGGGCGACCCGCTGCCGCCGATGCGGGAGCTGGCCCAGCAGCTGGGCGTCAACCCCAACACCGTGGCCGCCGCCTACCGGACGCTGCGCGAGCGCGGGGTCGTCGAGACGGCGGGGCGCAGGGGCACCCGCGTGCGGGCCAGGCCCGCGACGACGGCGCGGGAGGGAATGCGCGTGGACGTGCCGTCCGGCGCGCGAGACGTCTCCACGGGCAACCCGGATCCCGCACTGCTGCCCGTGCTCGGTGCCGCCTTCGCCGCCGCGGCGGCGCAGGGCGACGCACACCCGGTGCTCTATGGCGACGAGGCCACGGAGCCGGAGCTCGCCCGGCAGGCGCGCGCCGCCTTCGACGCGGACGGGGTGCCGGCGGGGCCGATCGCCGTCACCGCCGGCTCGCTCGACGCCGTCGAACGGGTGCTCACCGCCCATCTCAGGTCCGGCGACCGGGTTGCGGTGGAGGACCCCGGGTGGCATGCGCTGCTCGATCTCGTACCGGCACTGGGGCTGCGCCCGGTGCCCGTCCGGGTGGACGACGAGGGGCCGCTGCCGGCGGAGACCGAGCGGGCCCTACGCGAGGGGGCGCGCGCCGTCGTCGTCACCGATCGCGCGCAGAATCCCACCGGGGCAGCGGTCACCGCCGCCCGGGCCCGTGAGCTGCGCGCCGTGCTGGACGCCCACCCCGGGGTGCTGCTCATCGAGGACGACCACGGCCACGGCATCGTCGACCTCCCGTTGAACCCGCTGGCGGGCGCCACGGAATCCTGGGTGATCGTCAGGTCCGTGGCCAAGGCCTACGGCCCCGACCTGCGACTCGCGGTGCTCACCGGCGACGCGGTGACCATCGACCGGGTGCAGGGGCGGCAGCGTCTCGGGCCCGGCTGGGTCAGCCGTCTCCAGCAGCGTGCCGTCGTACGGCTCTGGGAGGAGCGGGCGGTGGACGCCCGGGCCGTCTCCGCGGCCTACGGGCGGCGCCGCTCGGCGCTGATCGCGGCCCTCGCCGAGCGGGGTGTGGCGGCGCACGGCCGCAGCGGGATGAACGTCTGGGTGCCGGTGCGGGACGAGACCAGCGCCGTGGCCCGGTTGCTGAGCGCGGGCTGGGCCGTCGCCCCGGGCGCCGGCTTCCGGATGAACACGCCACCCGGAGTGCGGATCACCGTGTCGGGCCTGACCGAGGACGACATCGCCGCGGTGGCGGACGCCGTGGCGTCGGCCACGGGCCCTGGGCCCGCCCGGCGCTACGACTGAGCGCCGGCGCCCGGCCGGTGGGACGCCGCTCCGCCGTGTGCCCTCGCCCGGCTGCGGGGGCTCGCCTGCCGCGGCCGGCCTGCGGGGTCGTCGGCCCGTGCGGTCGCGCGGCGTCGCGCACGGCTGCGGGCCGGCCGGTGGGCCCCGACCGGCAGGGCGATCACCAGCCGGTCGGCCGCACACGACAGCGGTCGGGGCGACGGCAGCCCCCCGTCGCCCCGACCGCTCACCCGGCCCGGCGCGGCGACGCGCCTTGGCCCACCGGGTGGTCCTGGACCTCTCCGACGGCAGTCGCCCGCCGCGCTTCAGGCGAGCGAGATCGAACCCCCGGACACCTTGATCTCCCGACCGGGCAGTGGCTGCGTCGCGGGCGCGTGCTTCACGCTGCCGTCCTCG
This sequence comes from Streptomyces odontomachi, assembly GCF_024435355.1. Classification (GTDB taxonomy): domain Bacteria; phylum Actinomycetota; class Actinomycetes; order Streptomycetales; family Streptomycetaceae; genus Streptomyces; species Streptomyces odontomachi. The sequence continues at coordinate 161,094 of NZ_JAMJWG010000019.1, read as the reverse complement.
ATGGAGAACTTGCTCCCGTGGCACGGGCAGTTGATCGTGCCGTCGGAGACGCTCGACACCGCGCAACCGCGGTGGGTGCAGGACGTCGAGAACGCCTTGAAGTCGCCCTTCGTCGGCTGGGTCACCACCACCTGCTCGTCGGCGAAGATCTTCCCGCCGCCCTCCGGGATGTCCGAGGTGCTGGCCAGGGGCCCCTTCTTCGCGGACCGGTCGGACGAGCCGCCCTTGCCGGTCGACCCGGACGAGCCGGTGTCGCCGCCGGAGTCGTCCGAGCCGCAGGCAGCGAGCGTGGCGGTCAGGCCGGCGACACCCGCTGCGGCGACGACCGTGCGGCGGGACGGGCTGCTGCGGGCTTTCTGCGAAGAGGTCATGCTCGGGCCTCCGGGCTCCTGTGCTGAGTCGTGCATTCCTTGCGATGCGCTTGACGCGCTGTTCGTGCTCTGTAGCTCTGTCCGCTCGGGTGGCGCGTACTGCGTGGTGTGCGGCACGTGCTCCTTCTCCTGTGATACGCGGGAGTATGACCCGGCGTTCAACGTCGCCGGAAATCTCGAGCAACCGTGGCGCAACCGCCGTGCGGTACCTCTGGCGCACACCAGGGACACGTCCTGCCCCTCACCCATGGAGGTCTGATGCGACGCCTCATCCCGTGGCGGTGCCGTGCGCTCGAGGCCGCGCCGGCGGCGCTGCTCGTCGTGCTCGCGCTCGGCCCCGCCGCGCACGCGGTGCCCGGCCACGACGCGGCCGGCCGATCCACCCGTCCGGCAGCGACGTCCGGTGCGCTGCTCGCGGGTCCGTCGGCCGACCAGCTGCGGGCGAAGACCGCGACGTGCGGCACGCAGATCTCCAGCGGCATGTACGCCGAGAACGCCGGCGGCACGCGCTCCATCCCCATCTGCGGAAAGAGCGGTGCGGTGTTCTGGACGGCCGACCTCGATGTCGACTGCGACGGCCAGCGTACCGACGAGTGCAACCCGAACACCGACCCGTACTACCAGTCGGAGACCGCCTGCGTGGAGTCCGACGGCGACGCCTTGAACTCCGCAACGCTGCCGCACATCGTCGTCCCCCTGCCGAGCAGCATCTGGGACCACACGAGTGCCGGGATCAACTGTGGAACCGTCGGTGCCGTGATCTACCAGGACAGGGTCGTGTACGGCGTGATCGGCGACAAGGGCCCGACCACGAGCATAGGCGAGGCGTCCTACGCGATGGCCGAAGCGCTGGGGATCGATCCCGACCCCTCCAGCGGCGGCGTCGGGGGCAAGGTCGTCGGCTACGTCATGTTCCCCGGCACGAAGGTGTCGCGGAACGAGGACCATGCGCAGGCGACGCAGCTCGGGGAGGCGGCGGCCACCACGTTCGTGCAGAGCGACAGCACGTGCGACGACGTCTCGCTCGACGCGACGCGCTACCCGACGATCGCGGCCGGCTCCAACGGTGTCCTGGTGCAGGCGGCACAGTGCCTCCTGAAGGGGGCCGGCTTCGACCCGAAGTCGTTCAAGGGCACGTTCGACGCCGATACCGAGGCGGCGGTGAAGGGCTTCCAGGCGGATGCCGGGCTGCCGGCGTCCGGTGAGGTCGACGCGCACACGTGGACGGCGCTGCTGTCGCACGGGTCGACGCCGACCCTCCAGGACGGATCGAGCGGCACCGCCGTCCAGCGCCTCCAGCGTGCCCTGACCGCGGCACTGGGAACCACCGTGGCGATCGACGGTCTGTTCGGGCCGAACACCACGGCGGCGGTGGAGCAGTACCAGTCAGCACACGGCCTCACCGCCGACGGCATCGTCGGCGCCAACACCTGGGGTGCGCTCCAAGCCGGCAAGTAGGACCTTCCGGGCAGGCGGCCGTTCGGCTTGTGCCTGCGGCACGGCCGCCCCGGGTGGCGGGCCGGCAGCGGCAGGGGCGCACAGACTGGGGTGCATGGCAAGGTTGTCCTCCGGCTGGCGCGGCGGTGCTGTCCCCGCCCTCCCCGCCCTCCCTGCCCTCGCGTACCGATGGCGACAGGGCCAGCCGGACGGAATCCCAGAGCCGTTGCTGATCCGGTTCGGCAGGTGGGCCTGGGTGCTGCCGGCCGCTCTCCTGCTGGCCGTGGTGCTGGTCGGACAGTTCGGTGGGCCGTCACTCAAGGTGGCCAACTGGCTGACGCTGGTGCCGTTGGTGGCGGCCGGACTGTGCTCGCCCTGGGTCACGGCCTTCTTCGGTCTGCTGGCGTTGGTGACCAACCGGACCGTGAACGCCGCGGTGACCGACGCGCACCTGCCCGCGGAGGACTTCGTGTTGGAGGTCGTCTCCGTGCTGCTCGCGATCTTCATCGCGGTGCTCAGGACGCAGGCACGCGACTATGTGCATCGGCTCCAGGGCGTGGCGGAAACGACCCGGCAGGTGCTGCTGCGGCCGGTTCCGCCGGGGTGGGCGGGTGTGGACTCCGCCGCGCGCTATCTCGCGGCCGACGTCGAGGCGCGGGTGGGCGGGGACTTCTACGAAGTGCTGGCCACGCCGCGCGGTGCCCGGGTGCTGCTCGGAGACGTACAGGGCAAGGGGCTGCCCGCGGTGTCCACGGCGGGGGCGCTGGTGGGGGCGTTCCGGGAGGCGGGGTACCACGAGCCGGACCTGAGCGTGGTCGCCACCCGGATGGAGCAGCGGCTGAAGCGTCACAACGCCCTCATGCGCGCCCTCGGCGACCCCCAGGAGCGGTTCGCCACCGGCGTGATCGTCGGATTCCCCACGGAGGGGCCGGACATCGAAGTGGTGAACTTCGGCCACGAAGGGCCCTTGGTGATCGGCCCCAGGGGAGTGCGCCGGTTGCCGCAGGAGCAGGGTCCACCCCTGGGCCTGGCCGACCTGGTCGGCGGGCCGCCCCCGGTGTGCCGCGTCGTCATGGAGCAGGGCGAGACCGTCCTGCTGGTCTCCGACGGTGTGAGCGAGGCCCGGGACCGGGCCGGCCGGTTCCTGCCCCTGCGCCCCTGGCTGGAGCGCCTCGCCACCGACCACCCCGATGGCATCGCCCCCGGTGAACTGCTGAGGCTCCTCACCGACCAGCTCTTCCGGCACGCGGCCGGCCGGCTCACCGACGACGCGACCCTGCTCGCCGTCCGCCTCCCACCTCGCGGCGCCGGCAGCCCCGTCACCCCATGAGTGCGGGTGCGCCCGGGGCGGCCGGCGCGGCGCCGGGCCCTACCCGTCGTCCTGGTCCGCGTCGATCACCTGGGCGACGTACCGAGCCGTGTTGTCGAAGTGCCGGCTCATCGCGTCGACGGAGGCGAGGGGATCGCCCGCCTGTACCGCCTCGAAGACCCGGCGGTGCGTGTCGACCGCGGCGGGGTCGCCGATCGTGCGGGTCGTGGTCTGCTCGCGGATGCGCCGCAGTGCGTCGTTCATCAGGCCGTAGAGGGCGAGCACGATGGGGTTGTCGGCCGCGTCGAGCAGGACGTCGTGGAAGTCCAGGTCGGCTGCGGCGAAGGCGCCCACGTCATGGGCGTCGCAGGCGTGCTGCATGCGGTGCAGCGCGTCGCCGAGGGCGGCCAGGTGCTCTTCGGTGCGGCGCTCGGCGGCGAGGGGGACGAGGCCGACCTCCAGCATCCGGCGCAGTTCGGTCAGGCTTCGGTAGACGCCTGCGCCCTGTCCCGCGTCGATCATCGCGGTGAGGATGAGCGGGTCGAGCTGGGACCATCGGGATCGCGGATTGACGAACGTGCCACGGCCGCGTTCGATCCGTACGACCCCCAGTCGTTGCAGGGACTTCACGGCCTCACGGAGGGTGAGGCGGCTGACGCCCAGCTCCTCCGCGAGCTCGCTCTCCTGGGGGAGGCGGTCGTCGACGTCGAACTGTCGGGCGATGATCGCCGCGATGAGCCGCTGCTCGACGCGGTCCGTGAGCGATCCTGCCCTGACTCCCGGAAGAGCACCGAGCGCGGTCGGGGTACCCATGACCATCAGTGTAGGCCGCGCTGCTGGGACAGCCCGCGGTCGACGGGCAGGGTCTGCGGCTCGGCCGGCAGGCCCACCGGCACGCCGTCGCGCACCCAGTCCAGGTCCACTCCGTAGGCCTCGGCCGCCAGTTGCTCCAGCAGCCGGTCGCGGACCGGGGCGAACTCCGGCACCGCCGCCAGGTCCCGCTCGTCCCACGGGTCCTGCTCGACGTCGAACAGCTGCACGACATGACCCATCGGGTAGTAGACGAGCTTGTGGCGGCCGTCGTGGACCATGCGCGTGGCCTCGGCGCCCTCGCCGAACTCCCCGTAGAGGTGGTCGCGTGCACCGTCGAGCATGGACACGCCCTCCACGGTGGGCGGCGCGGCGATGCCCGCGAGGTCCAGCAGGGTCGGCATGACGTCCTGGAGCGCCGTCAGCCGGTCGTCCACCGCGCCCGCCGGAACGCGGCCGGAGGCGGTGTCGCCGACCAGGATCATGGGGATGTTGGCGGACTTCTCGTAGAAGACGCGCTTGGCCCACAGGTGGTGGTCGCCCAGCATGTCGCCGTGGTCCGAGGTGAACAGGATGACGGTGTCGTCGAGCACGCCCTGTTCGCGCAGGGTGCCGATGACGAAGCGCAACTGGTGGTCCACGTAGGTGCACTGGGCGTAGAAGGCCCGCTTCGCCGCCTTCCGGTCCGCCGGGCCGAACCCGAGCGGGCTGTCCGCATGGCGCCGCCGCCGCAGCTGGACCGGCACGCTGCCGTCCGCGTCGGCCCATGCGCCCACCACGGGGTCGTCGATCTCGTCGAGGTCGTACATGTCGAGGTACGGGGCGGGCGGGGTCAGCGGCGGGTGCGGTGCGGTGAACGACAGGTACCACAGCGCCGGGCGGGTCGGGTCGCGGCGCACGATCGTCTCGGCCATGGACTGCGCCGCCCAGTGGGTGACGTGCATGGCTTCGGGCAGGTGCCACGGCCGGTGGGTGTACTGGTTGTTGCTCATGCCGTGTGCGTAGCTCTGGCCGGCGTGGCCGTTCCTGGCCAGGAAGCGTTCGTAGTCGTCCGCCACGCCCCACTGCGAACGGCCCTCCTCGCTGAGCAGGACGTCGTCGAAGCCGATGCGGCTGCGCTGCGGGAAGACGTGCAACTTGCCCACGGCGTAGGCCTGGTAGCCGTGGTCCCGGAACGTCTGGGCCAGCGTGGGCAGGTCCGGCATCGGCAGGTCCTGCTGGAAGATGCGGTCACCGTGCGTCCTCGGTGCCGTGCCGGTCATCAGCGACCTGCGGGCCGGCACGCACACGGGCGACTCGCTGTAGGCGCGGGTGTAGCGGGTCCCGGCCGCGGCCAGGGAGTCCAGGGTCGGCGTCCTGATCACGGGATGGCCCGCGCACCCCAGCAGCCGGCCGAACCAGTGGTCGACGGTGATGAGCAGGACGTTGGGACGGCGGGGCATGTCAGGACTCCTGGACGGTGGGGACGGCGGTGTCGGTGTCGGAGGACCGGCCGCGCGGGCGGTCGAAGAGGGTCCGGGCGATGCCCGACATGACGGCGGCGAAGACCATGACGGCGGCGAGGAAGAGCATCGCAGGACCCAGCGAGCCGGTCGCGCCCTTGATGGCGCCCACGGCGTAGGGCCCGGCGAAACCGCCCAGGTTGCCGACGGAGTTGATCAGGGCAAGACCCGCTGCCGCGTTCACACCGGCGAGCAGCCGCGAGGGGAGGGCCCAGAAGATGGGCTGGCCCGCGAAGATCCCGACGGCGGCGACGCTGATGAAGGCCAGCTCGACGACGGGCCGGTCGGTGAGGGTCGCGCCCGCGAGTCCCACCGCCCCCACCAGGGTGCACCCGGCGATCTGGCGGTAGCTGCGTCCGCTGCGGGCGGCGATCCTGGGCCAGACGTAGAGCGCGGCGGCGGCGAACAGGAACGGTACGGCGTTCAGCAGGCCGTTGGTGAAGGACGAGACGTCGAACTCGTCGATCAGGGTCGGCAGCCACAGGCGCAGTCCGTACGCCGCTGTGGGGAACGCCGCGAACCACAGGCACAGGAACAGCACCCGCCGGTCGAGCAGCGCGCGCCAGGGGCTGCCGTGCGCGCCGGCCCGGTCCGCCGTCTCGGCCTGCTCGGCGGTGATCGTCTCTTCCAGCCAGGTGCGTTCCTGCACGGTGAGCCACGCGGCGTCCCGGGGCGTGTCGGGAAGCGCGAAGAAGACGACGGCTGCCAGTACGAGCGCCGGCACTCCGGTGATGATGAACACCCACTGCCATCCCTCGACGCCGAGGAAGCCGTGCATGCCGAGGAGCGCACCCATGACGGGGGCTCCGATCACCGTGGAGACGGGGTTGGCCAGCAGGAACAGCCCGATGATCTTTCCGCGGTGCGCTGCCGGCACCCACCGGGAGAGGTAGTACAGGGCCCCCGGATAGAAGCCGGCTTCGGCGGCACCGAGCAGGAAGCGCAGCACGTTGAAGCTGCCCTGCCCGCGGACGAGCGCGGTCAGGATGACGATGACGCCCCACGTGATCATGATGCGGGCGATCCAGCGACGGGCGCCGAAGCGCGCGAGGGCCAGGTTGCTCGGCACCTCGAAGAGGAAGTACCCGACGAAGAAGATGCCGGCCCCGAACCCGAACGCCGCGTCCGACAGTCCGAGCGCGTCCTGCATGCCCAACTGGGCCACGCCGATGTTCGTCTTGTCGATGAACGAGATGAGGTAACACACCGCAAGGAGGGGTACCACCCTGCGCTTCACCTTGCGCATCACTGTGTGCTCCACGGCCTCTCCTTCGCGGCGGGACGTCCGGTATCCGAGGTTCTGCATCAAAACATTCGCCCGAGGAGGATATGCCGCCCTCTGAGATCAGACATCTGATGTCTTGCGGCCGTCAGAGTAGATCGCACACCGGCGTGAGGCAAGAGGCGGCATCCTCCGCTCGGGCCCGACGCGCCGCCCCGAGCCCGATCAGTACGCTCGACTTCATCCGACGTCGCTCCGCGGAAAGGAACCAACGCCGCGCATGTCCTCGCACTGCTGCCCACCCGGCCGGTCGGACGGCCCCGCACCGACCGACGCATCCGTCATACCCGTCGCCCCCGCATCAACGGCTCCAGCCGAGGGCTCCGGTCCCGGCGGCACCGCGGTGCGCCTGCCCGGCGGCGCGTTCCTCATGGGCAGCGAGGACGACGACGTCAACAAGGGCGACGGCGAGGGCCCGGTCCGCGAGGTCACCGTGGCCCCGTTCGCGATCGACGCGCACTGCGTGACCAACGAGCGTTTCGCGGCCTTCGCGGCGGCGAGTGGCCATCGCACCGAAGCCGAGCAGTTCGGGTGGTCGTACGTCTTCGCCAAGTTCCTGCCGGGCGAGCTGCGGCGGGTGTCGCCGCGGCCCGACATCACGCCCTGGTGGTGCGGGGTGCAGGGCGCGTACTGGGCGGCGCCGGAGGGTCCGGGCAGCGATCTGTCCGGGCGCGGGGACCACCCGGTGGTGCACGTCTCCTGGGCGGACGCGGTCGAGTTCTGCCGGTGGGAGGGGTCGCGGCTGCCGACCGAGGCGGAGTGGGAGTACGCCGCCCGGGGCGGACTCGAGCAGCGGCGTTACCCGTGGGGTGACGAGCTGACCCCCGGCGGCGAGCACCGCTGCAACATCTGGCAGGGCCGCTTCCCCTTCCAGAACACCGCCGAGGACGGCTACACCGGCACCGCGCCGGTCACCGCCTACCAGCCCAACGGCTACGGCCTGCACAACGTGGCCGGGAACGTGTGGGAGTGGTGCGCGGACCGGTGGACCACCGACCATCCGAAAGCCGGCGCGTCGTGCATCAACCCGACCGGCCCCCGCAAGGGCACCAACCGTGTCATGCGCGGTGGTTCCTACCTGTGCCACGACTCGTACTGCAACCGCTACCGCGTGGCCGCCCGCACCGGCAACAGCCCGGACAGCTCCAGCGGCAACACCGGGTTCCGCGTCGTCTGGGACGTCACGGCGCCGTAGGCGAGGAGCCGCGGGACACGGCCGGCTCCGCATCGTGACCTGCCGCGAATCCCAGGGTGGACGGGCGTATAACCTGGGAAAGTGCTCCCCGAAGTCACCGCCACGCGCTACGTCACCCCGCTGCGTGAGGGCGGTTCGCTCCCCGGCGTCGTCGAGGCCGACGACCTGCGTACGTACGTCATGAAGTTCAGCGGAGCCGGGCAGGGGCGCAAGACCCTGGTCGCCGAGGTGATCAGCGGTCGGCTCGCCCAGCTGCTCGGATTGCGCGTACCGGGTCTTGCGGTGATCCGGCTCGACCCCGTCCTCGGTCTCGGAGAGCCCGATCCCGAGGTGCAGGCGCTACTCAGGGCGAGCGGCGGGCTCAACGCGGGCCTGGACTTCCTCTCCGGCGCGCTCGGTTTCGACGCGCTCGCCTACACCGTCGACCCGGTCGAGGCCGGCCGGATCGTCTGGTTCGACGCGCTGGTCGGCAACGTGGACCGCTCCTGGCGCAACCCCAACATGCTGGTGTGGCACGGCGACCTCTGGCTGATCGACCACGGTGCCACCCTGATCTTCCACCACGGCTGGTCGGCCGCACCGGCGGCCGTGCGACGGCCCTATGACGCCTCGGAGCACGCCCTCGCCCCGTTCGGGCCGGATGTCGCGGCAGCCGCCGCCGAGTTGGCGCCGCGGGTCACGCATGACCTGCTCGCCGCGGCCGCGGCCGACGTCCCCGATGTCTGGCTGGCCGACGAGCCGGGCTTCGCGACGCCCGACGAGGTCCGTGAGGCATACGTCGCCACCCTGTCGGCGCGTGCGGCCATCGGCACCGCGCACATCACCCTGGGACGGCCCCGTGCTGCCGGCCCTGCACGGCAACCGGGCTGGCCGAGCGCCGCCGCGGTGCACGGGAGCGAGCGCTCATGAGCGACCGGCACGTCTACGAGTACGCGTTGCTGCGCGTCGTGCCCCGGGTGGAGCGTGGCGAGCGGATCAACGCGGGCGTCGTCGTCTACTGCCGGGCGCACGCGTACGTCGCCGCCCGCACCCACCTCGACGCGGCCAGGCTCGCGGCGCTCGACCCGGCCGCGGACGTCACCGGTGTACGCGCGGCCCTGGCCGCGGTGGAACACCTCTGCCAAGGCGGTGCGGCCGCCGGCCAGGCGGCGGGTGACGACGCCGGACGCCGTTTCCGCTGGCTGGTGGCGCCCCGCTCCAGCGTCGTCCAGCCCGGTCCCGTGCACACCGGGCTCACCACGGATCCCGCGGCCGAGGTCGATCGGCTGCTCGACCTGCTGGTGAAGTAATCGATCACACGCCGAGTGGCGTTGACACCGCGTGCCATGCCTTCTAGCGTCACGGGCATCGAAGGTACTAAGCGGTCGCTCATGGATCTCGTGGAGGGCTGAGCGAGCCGCCGGAGCCGGCCGTCCCAGGGCGAGGAGTAGCAGTCATGTCCACCACTGAGCAGCGCGTCGCGATCGTCACCGGTGCCGCGCGGGGTATCGGCGCCGCCACGGCCGTACGGCTGGCCGCGGAGGGTCGGGCCGTCGCGGTGCTCGACCTCGACGAGGCCGCCTGCAAGGAGACCGTCGAGAAGATCACCGCCGCCGGCGGCAGGGCGCTCGCGGTCGGTTGCGACGTCAGCGACGAGGCGCAGGTCGAGGCCGCGGTCGCACGCATCGTCGACGAGTTGGGTGCGCCGACGATCCTGGTGAACAACGCAGGGGTGCTCCGCGACAACCTGCTGTTCAAGATGAGCGCCTCCGACTGGGACACCGTGATGAACGTGCATCTGCGCGGCGCGTTCCTGATGTCCCGCGCGGCCCAGAAGCACATGGTCGACGCCGGCTTCGGCCGTATCGTGAACCTCTCCTCGTCGTCCGCGCTCGGCAACCGGGGCCAGGTGAACTACGCGGCGGCCAAGGCCGGCATGCAGGGCTTCACCAAGACCCTCGCCAAGGAGCTCGGCAAGTTCGGGATCACGGCCAACGCGGTCGCGCCCGGCTTCATCGCCACCGAGATGACCAAGGTCACCGGGGAGCGCCTCGGTATGGGCTTCGAGGACTTCAAGGCGGCTGCGGCCACGCAGATCCCCGTCCAGCGGGTCGGCGAGCCCGAGGACATCGCCAACGCCGTCGCCTTCTTCACCGGTGACGCGGCCGGTTTCGTCTCCGGTCAGGTGCTGTACGTGGCGGGCGGCCCGCTCAACTGAGCCCGGCCGGCCGGTGGCCCGTGCCGCCTCCCGCACCGGCGCGCAGGCGCACGGGCCCCGGCAGACCCCCACACGCGCACCACCCAGCAGGCCCGACACCCACGGCACGTACGGCAAGGACACACAGCAGATGACTGAGCAGGACAGCGGCAAGGTCGCCATCGTCACGGGCGCGAGCCGTGGCATCGGCTACGGCGTGGCGGAAGCACTGGTGGCACGCGGTGACCGGGTGTGCATCACCGGGCGCGGCGAGGAGGCCCTGAAGGAGGCCGTCGAGAAGCTGGGCTCCGACCGGGTCATCGGCGTGCCCGGCAAGGCCCACGACGAGGCCCACCAGGCGATCACCGTCGAGCGCACCATGGAGGCCTTCGGCCGGGTCGACTTCCTTGTCAACAACGCGGGTACGAATCCGGTCTTCGCGCCGATGGCCGAACTCGACCTGAATGTCGTGCGCAAGGTCTACGAGGTCAACGTGATCTCCGCGCTCGGCTTCGCCCAGCGGACCTGGCAGGCCTGGCAGAAGGAGCATGGTGGGGCGATCGTGAACATCGCCTCGGTGGCGGGCGTGGCCGCCTCGCCCTTCATCGGCGCCTACGGCATGAGCAAGGCCGCGCTCATCAACCTGACCCTTCAACTGGCTCACGAGTTCTCGCCCGGAGTCCGGGTCAACGCCATCGCGCCCGCTGTGGTCAAGACCCGGTTCGCCCAGGCCCTGTACGAGGGGCGCGAGGAGGAGGCCGCGGCCGCCTACCCGCTGGGCCGGCTCGGGGCGCCCGAGGACATCGGCGGCGCCGCCGCCTTCCTCACCTCTGACCAGGCAGACTGGATCACCGGGCAGACACTCGTCGTGGACGGTGGCATATTCCTCAACGCGGGCGTCGGCTGATCCGGACGATATCCGAGGCATAAGGTCCGTTGCGTAATATAAGCGTTATCAAGGATTCGTTGGACGCACCGAGTTGGCTTGAAGAGGCACTGCGATATCGTCGGCCGACCCCTGGCGTGGCCTGAACGAGGAGCGTGCGCGTGTTCAACCGGATCCGAGGTGTACGGCAGATTGCGGCGGTTGCTTCCATATCCATGCTTGCCGGATGTGGCTTGATGTCGTCGGACAATGCCGGCGACAGCGACCCGATCTCCGTAGGTACCACCAGCGGCCCCAGCGCGCTGGACCCTGCGGCTACCTGGGACAGCTCCTGGGAGCTTTTCCGCAACATCTACCAGACCCTACTGGCCTATCCGGTGGGTGAAGCCGAGCCGAAGCCCGACGCCGCCGAAAGCTGTTCCTTCTCCGACGGAAAGCGCACGTACACGTGCACGTTGCGATCGGACATGACGTTCTCCAACGGGGACGTGCTGGACGCCAAGGCGGTGAAGTACTCCATCGACCGCATCCGCAAGATCAATATCTCGACCGGTCCTGCGGGGCTGCTGGGCAGCCTGGACAAGGTGGAGACCAAGGGCGACTCGGTCGTGATCTTCCACCTCAACAAGCCGGACGCGACCTTCCCGTTCGTCCTCGCCACTCCGGCCATGTCCATCGTCGACCCGGCGGACTACCCGGCGGACGCGATCCGCAAGGGCGACAAGATCACCGGTTCCGGGCCGTACGAGTTGCAGAACTACGTGGCGGGCGAGAAGGCCGAGCTGGTCAAGAACGGCAGCTACAAGGGCTTCGCGGAGCGGAAGAACGACGCCGTCACCATCCGCTACTACCATGACTCGACCACCATGGTGAACGCCCTGAAGAGCAAGCAGATCGACGCGACCGTCCGTGGCCTGAGCTCCGACGACATCGTGTCGATCCAGGACAACCAGTCGCACAGCGACCTGAACCTGGTCGAAGAGGCCGGCACGGACTGTAGCTACCTGGTCTTCAACCCGAAGGACCCGGAGTCCCGCAAGCTGCCGGTGCGCAAGGCCATCGCCCAGCTCGTCGACCGCAGCGCCATCGCCCACAAGGTCTACAAGGACACCGTGGACCCGCTGTACTCGATGATCCCGCAGGGGCTCGTCGGCCACACCGCCGGCTACTTCGACGAGTACGGCAACCCCAGCGTCGCCAAGGCGCGCGCCTTCCTCACCGACGCGGGCATCACCTCTCCGGTGTCGCTCACCATGTGGTACGCGTCGGACCGCTACGGTTCGCAGACCAAGCCCATGTTCGAGGAGATCAAGCGGGAGCTGGAGTCCTCCGGGCTGTTCAAGATCACGCTGAAGAGCCGGCCCTGGACGCAGTTCGTGGCCGGGTACCAGAAGGGCCAATACCCGGCCTTCGGGCGCGGCTGGTCGGCGGACTTCCCCGACCCGGACGACTTCGTCTCCCCGTTCATCGGCGCGCAGAACGCCGTCGGCACCCCCTACGCGGTCCCGGAGATCACCGACAAGCTGCTGCCCCAGTCCCGGGAGGTGAGTGACCGGGGCGAGGTGATGGAGCAGTTCAAGCAGGCGACGCAGATCCTGGTCAAGGACGCTCGGCTGGTCCCGCTGTGGCAGGGCAAGCTCTACGTCGCGGCGAGCGACGAGATCTCCGGCACCGAGACCGCCTTCGACGCCTCGACGATCATGATGGTGTGGCAGCTGACCCGGAAGACCAGTTGGTAGGACGGGACGCGGGGCCGAGTGTCAGTGGCCGCCGGTAGGTTGGGTGACCTGTCGGCGACCGCATGATCCGCGGCCGCCAAGCGAACGTGTTCCGGAGGATGTTGACGTGACCGACACCGCCATGCTGCCCGAGTCCTGGCGCGGCGTACTCGGCGAGGAGTTGCAGAAGCCGTACTTCACGCAGCTCACCGAGTTCGTGGAGGAGGAGCGGGCCAAGGGTCCCGTCTACCCGCCACGCGAGGAGGTGTTCGCCGCACTGGAGGCCACCCCCTTCGAGCGGGTGAAGGTCCTCATCCTCGGCCAGGACCCCTACCACGGGGAGGGCCAGGGCCACGGCCTGTGCTTCTCGGTACGCCCCGGTGTGAAGACCCCGCCCTCGCTGCGCAACATCTACAAGGAGATGCAGGACGAGCTGGGCCACCCCGTCCCCGACAACGGCTATCTGATGCCCTGGGCCGAGCAGGGCGTCCTGCTGCTGAACGCGGTCCTGACCGTGCGCGCCGGCGAGGCCAACTCGCACAAGGGCAAGGGCTGGGAGAAGTTCACCGACGCGGTGATCCGCGCCGTGGCCGGCCGCCCCGACCCGGCCGTCTTCGTGCTCTGGGGGAACTACGCACAGAAGAAGCTGCCCCTCATCGACGAGAACCGGCACGCGGTCGTGAAGGGCGCCCACCCCTCACCGCTGTCCGCCAAGAAGTTCTTCGGCTCGCGCCCCTTCACCCAGATCGACAAGGCGGTGGCCGAACAGGGCCACACTCCGATCTCGTGGCGGCTGCCCGACCTGGGCTGAGAGCGCCGTTCCGCACGGCGGGTACGGGGGCGATCGGGGGCAGGGGGCGGTCGTCGAGCCCGGTGCGCGGGGGAGCCTGGTGGGCTGGGGAAACCCGGCGTGCGGGCTCGTCAGCCGGCTGCGGAGGGGGACGGCTGAAGGTGCCGTGTGGCGTGTGGCGCCCGGCGGGTGTGCCTCGTTCCTGAACGCGGGGGCGGCCGTGGCGCGAGCACCCACCGCGACGGCGGCCGGGTGAGCGCCGCCATCCTTCGGGGGCCGGGGAGCCCGTGCGTGCACCCACCCCCACCGGCCGGCGGTCGACAGGCGCCCACCCCCGCCGCAGAGCCCCGTCGCATGGCCGCCTCCCTCCCGGACGAGGGGAACCACTTCCCTTCGCCGGGACCCCTTCGCCGGGACCCTTTCGCCGGGCTCCCGTCACCGGCTCGGCCCACGCGCGGCTGCGGAGGCCGCGGTCGGCGGCCATCGTCGGATGCGTGGGGGTGCTCGGCGCCGTGGGCGCTCGGCAGCCCCCGGCTCGGGAGGGCGACCTGCCCCGGGGGCGACCCGTGCCCGGGGTCGGACTCCGGACGCCGCGGAGACCGGCTCGGGGACCGGCTCGCGCAGGGCACGACTGAGGAGGCGCGCGGTGGCCGACCGACCGGGCACGACGGACGACGCCGTGCTGACCAGGATCGCCCAGGTGGTCATGTTGCACCGGGGCGGTGACCGCGAGGAGGCCCGCGGCCGTTTCCTGCGGCTGTGGGCGGAGATCGGCGAGCACGGCGATCCGCTGCACCGCTGTACGCTGGCGCACTTCATGGCCGGCACCCAGGACGACCCGCTGGACGAGCTGACCTGGGACCTACGCGCCCTGTCGGCCGCGGAGGAGCTGGCCGGCGCGGACCCGGCCGTCGAGGAAGATCCGGCCGGCGGGCGTTCGGCCGGGCGTGCCGGTGGGCGGGCCGCGGCGTGCGCGCTGTACCCGGCCCTCCATCTGAGCCTCGCCGTCGACTACGCGAGGATCGGCCGTACCGCCACCGCCCACAGCCACCTGCGGCGTGCCCGGCACGCCACCGACATGCTCCAGGACGGCGCGCGCCGCAGCGGCATCCCCTTGGCCGGTGACCGGCCGGACCAGCGGCTCGGGAAGGACGGCGCCGGCGGCGTGGGGTCCTGATCCGGTGCGGCCAGGTATCCGGGTGGTGCCGGCGGCTGGTCCGGCGGCGCGGCCGATGCGCCCGTCAGCAGAGGTTCACCTTCTGGTCCTCCGACTGGTACTGGTCGAAATCCTTTCCGAGGGAGCAGGCGTCGGGCCGCTGCGGGAGCTGGGGCGCCGCGGGCCGGATGGCCGGCTGCGGGATGGGCAGGCGGGGCAGCGGTACGTAGGGCAGCGCCGGCTGCGGCACCGTCCTGCGGCGCGGTGTCGCCTTCGGCGCCGTGGAGCGGTGCGCCTTGGGGGCCTGCCGGGCGTGCCGCAGGCTTTCCAGCGCCTCACGGGCCGGCGCCTGCACGATCTGTAGCTCGCCGCTCTCGTCCGGGGCGGACTGCGGGGACACGGTCATACAGCCCGTGAGACCCGCGACCGCCGTGGTGATCAGCGCCGCTGATGCGATGGTTCTGTGCACTCGACCAACTCTGCCGCGTCATGCCCCGTTTCCGTGGCGTATGCGCGGGAAATGCCCCGCATGAGTGACGTGATGGGCGCGTGGCGCGGGCCTGAGGTGCCCGCTCCGGTGCCGAGCCACCCGCATGGCGGTGCGGTGCGTGGGGCGAGGGCGCGGGCGGGGCGCGTCAACGCGGTGGGCCCAGCAGCCCGGTGAGCACTTCCCGCAGGCTCAGCCGCAGCTCGTCCGCGGACGGCACGGCCGCGTGGAACGAGCCGGCCGCACACGAGAACAACATGCCGTCGCACCAGGCCACCAGTGACAGCGCGTGCCGCGCGGGGTCCCGCGAACCGGCCGCTGTGACCATGGCCGTCAACGGCCCGCTGAAGCGCTGCCCCGCCGTGTCGAAGAACCTCCGCAGTTCCGGCCGTCGAGTGGCCTCCAGCGCCAGTTCGTACCGTGCGACCAGCAACGCGCGGTGCCGCGTGAGGTAGCGGTGCAACGCGAGGGCGAGCCCGTCGGCCAGCGCATCGAGCCCGCCGGCCGGGTCCGGCATCTCGTCGGGCGTCAGCACGCTGGCCTCACGCTCCGCCAGTCGCCGCACGGCGGCCTCCAGCAGGGCGAGCCGGGTCCGGGCGTGGTTGGAGGTGGAGCCCTGGGGGAGGCCGGCGGCCTCGTCGACGGCGCGGTGCGTCAGTCCGCGCATGCCTCGCTCGGCGAGCAGGCGCAGTGCGGCGTCGGCGACCGTGTCGGCCCGGGAGGTACCGGTGCGACGCCGGGCGGAACGGTCGGGAGGCTGCGCTGACATGGGTCCAACCTACCTCTGGCACTACATCTGTAGTACGGTCGGATTCATGGCACTACAGCTGTAGTGCTGGCGCTATCGCGTGCCGAGGTGCGCCCGCACCGGGACACCGGGCGCGCCGCCCAGGGGAAGGAGACGGCAGATGCGGGACGACAGCCGGCGGCGGGGGAACCGTTCGGACCGGTCCGAGCGGCCGGGGCACGGGGCACCGCGCGCCGTGGTGATCGGTGCCGGCATCGGCGGTCTGACCGCCGCCGTGGCGCTGCACCTGCGTGGGTGGCGGGTGACCGTGCTGGAGCGCGCCCGGTCCCTCGAACCCGTCGGCGCCGGGATCTCGCTGGCCCCCAACGCCCTGCGCGCCTTGGACGTCATCGGTCTCGGCGACGAGATCCGCGCCCTCGCCGCCTGGCAGGGTGACGGCGGCCTGCGCACGCCGGCCGGCCGCTGGCTGTCACGGACGGACGCCCAGGCCGTCGCCGCCCGTTTCGGCGGCCCGCTCGTCCTGCTGCATCGGGCGACGCTCCTCGAACGCCTGGCCGCTCGGCTGCCGGAGGGCACCGTCCGGACGGCATCCGAGGCGACCCTGGCCGACCCGGGCGACCCCGGCCCCCTGGCCGTTGCGGCGGACGGGGACGCGTCGCGGAGTCCGGGCGGTGCGGGGGCGGGGCGTGCGCCGGCGCCCCCGGGCCTCGCGCCGGCGGACACCGCCCCCGTCGAACCCCCGTCCCCGCGCCCGCGTACCGCCCGCGTCAGCACCCCCGAAGGCGAACTGGAGGCCGAGCTCGTCGTCGCCGCCGACGGGATCCACTCCCGGGTACGCGGCGTGCTCTTCCCGGACCATCCGGGCCCCGCCTACGCCGGATTCACCGCATGGCGGATGGTGCTCCCCGCCCCCGTGTCGTCGTTCGCACCGCACGAGACCTGGGGCAGGGGGCTGCTGTGGGGCACCCAGCCGATGAAGGACGGCACCGTCTACGCCTACGCCGCTGCCGCCGTGCCGGCCGGAGGGCGGGCACCGGACGACGAGCGGGCCGAGCTGCTGCGCCTGTTCGGTGCCTGGCACCAGCCCATCCCCGCGCTGCTCGACGCCGTGCGCCCCGATCAGGTGCTGCGCGGCGACGTTCACCACATCGCCGAGCCGCTGCCCGCCCACCACCGCGGTCGGGTCGCCCTGCTGGGCGACGCGGCGCACGCGATGCCGCCCACCCTGGGGCAGGGCGGCAACCAGGCCATCGAGGACGCCGTCGTGCTCGCCCACCACGCCGACCCGGCCGCGCACGCGCCCGACCTCGCCGCCTACACCCGGGACCGCAGGCCACGCACCACGGCCATCGCGCGCAAGGCGGTGGCCTCCGGCCGCATGATCATGCTGCGTGCCGCCCCCGCCGTGGTGCTGCGCGACACCGCGATCGCCGTGCTCTCCAAGGCGGTGCCCTCGCTCATGCTGCGCGGCTTCGACGACGTCGCTGGTTGGCGGCCTCCGCAGGCCCCGTATGCTTCCCCTGCCTCCCCGGCACGGGACCGTACGGACCGTGCGCGGTGACCACTGGTGGGGTGTCGGGGGGCGGCGCCGGGGCAGCCGCGTCAGGCGTGTGCTTTCCTGCTCGCCTGACATCCTGCCCGAAAGCCCCGGCCGCGCCGTCCGGCGGCCCTGACGTCCGAGGAGGAGCCCGCGGTGAAGGTCGGTTGCATCGGGCTCGGTGACATCGCCGAGAAGGCGTACCTGCCGGTCCTCACCGCGTTGCCCGGCATCGAGCTGCACCTGCACACCCGTACGCCCGCGACACTCGCCCGGATCGCCGCCGCGCACCGCATCCCCGAAGAGCGCTGCCACGCCGACCTGGACGCGCTGATCGCGCAGGGCCTCGACGCGGCGTTCGTGCACGCGCCCACCGCCGTGCACCCCCAGATCGTCGCGCACCTGCTGGCGGCGGGCGTGCCGACCTGCGTGGACAAGCCGCTCGCCTACGAGTTCGCGGAGTCCGAACGGCTGGTCCGGCTCGCGGAGCGGCACCGCACCGGTCTCGCCGTGGCCTTCAACCGGCGCTTCGCGCCGAGTTACGCCCAGTGCGCCGAGCATCCGCGCGATCTGATCCTGATGCAGAAGAACCGTGCGGCACTGCCCGAGGAGCCGCGCGTCTTCATCCTGGACGACTTCATCCACGTCGTGGACACCCTGCGGTTCCTGGCGCCGGGGCCCATCGACGACGTCGGTGTCCGGGCCCGCGTGAAGGACGGGCTGCTGCACCATGTCGTCCTGCAACTCGGCGGTGACGGGTTCACCGCGCTCGGCGTGATGAACCGGCTGAGCGGCTCCGCCGAGGAGATCCTGGAGATCTCAGGCCAGGACAGCAAACGCCAGGTGATCAACCTCGCCGACGTGATCGACCACAAGGGGCAGCCGAGCGTGCGCCGCCGCGGCGACTGGGTGCCGGTGGCCCGGCAGCGCGGTATCGAGCAGGTCGTCCTCGCGTTCCTCGGCGCCGTGCGCGAAGGGACCCTGCTCAGTGCCCGCGACGCGTTGGCCACCCACGAACTGTGTGAGCGCGTGCTGACCGCCGTACACGAACAGGGCGGCTGAGCCCGCGGACCTTCCGCGGTCGCGCCGCGACTGCCGGGCGGGCCGCTGGCCGTACGCTGCTGTCGGTGACGCAGACCATCGTGTTCGACGTGGGGGAGACCCTCACCAAAGACGACCGTTACTGGGCAGGCTGGGCCGACTGGCTCCAGGTCCCGCGCCATACGCTGTCGGCACTCGTGGGCGTCGTGGTGGCGCAGGGGCGCGACAACACCGCCGCCCTCCGGCTGCTCTGCCCGGAGCTGGACGTGGACTCGGCCTATCACGCCCGGGAAGCGGCGGGCCGGGGCGAGTACCTGGACGAGAGCGACCTGTACCCGGATGTGCGCCCTGCCCTGGGCTCGCTGCGCGGGCTCGGCAAACGGGTGATCGTGGCCGGGAACCAGACCGCACGCGCCGGTGAACTGCTGCGTGATCTGGACCTGCCGGCCGACCTGGTGGTCACGTCGGGGGACTGGGGCGTGGCGAAGCCGGACCCGTCGTTCTTCCAGCGGGTGCTGGAAGTGGCCGGCACGGCACCGGAGGACACCGTGTACGTCGGCGACCACCCGGTCAACGACGTCTTTCCCCCGAAGGCCGTCGGAATGCGCGTGGCCCACCTGCGCCGTGGCCCGTGGGGTCACCTGTGGGCCGACGACCCCGACGTGCAGGCGGCCGCCGACTGGCGCGTCGGGTCGCTGACGGAACTGGCGTCCGTGCTCACCGCCGAGGAGACGGCAGGCGGGGACGGCGCCGCCCGCCGGCGTTGAGATACCTCGCCTGGTCCCCGCCAACTCCTCGTACGGTGTCCGAGATCACCCGGCTGGCCTGCGCAATTGCCGTCACAGGAAAGTGCGTTGTGTAGCCCGTGGCGACACGATTACGGTGCCCGCCATGTCTCACTCATCCAGATTTTTAACGCGTCTGTCCCTCGCCGTGGCAGCCCTGGCACTGGGCCTGGTCACCGCGACGTCGGCCGGTGCCGCTGCGACGGGCTCCCCGTCCAACCCGGACCAGGCCGACGGCCCCGGGATCATCACCATCGAACAGCTCAACATGTGCATGTGGGGGTCGACCATGACCCCGGACTGTTTCCCGAACGACTCCGGTGCCGCGCAGGACAGTGCCGCGTGGACCGCAGAGGAGCAGCGCATCGCCGGCCTGAAGCGGGACGCGATCGTCGCCCAGGTCGAGCGGCACATCCCGGATGTCATCACCGTCGACGAGGGGTGTCTGAACGACCTCACGGCGGTGGCGTCCCAGATCGGCTACGAGCTGGCGACCCAGACCACCGGCGGCGCCACCACCCCCCGGCAGTGCACCGCGGGCCGCGGTGTGGCCGTCAACGCCGTGCTGGCGAAGGACATCACCGGCACCGGCCCGCAGGGCTACTTCGAGAGCGGCGGTCACCGCTCGTACATCTGCGCCAAGGTCACGACCGACGAGTGGTCGTCCGTGCAGGTCTGCAACGCGCACCTGTCGCTGAAGACGCAGGAGCCGCACCAGACGACCGAGTGCAACATCCTTCGGGACGACATCCTGGACCCGAGCCCCGGGCCGACGCTGCTCGCCGGTGACGTCAACATGTCGCTGGCCGGCGAGAACTGCGCGCCCGACCGCTACCACGGTCTGAAGGACCTGGAGCGCACCGCCGCCGACCAGCAGGCCAACAAGACGGACGGGCTCCAGCAGATCTACTACTCGGCCGGCTTCTGGCGGGAGAGCTGCGGCTGGGCCTACACGGTCGAGCACACCGACCACAAGGGTTTCCTGCTGGAGCTCGGCAAGACGGACCCGGGTCAGCTCGACGAGTGCTGGCGGAACATCCGCTAGTCAGGGACGTGTTGAGCGGGCGTGTCCACCCGCAGGTGAACGTGAGCCGCGCGACCCCGGGTTGCGGCGGCCATGACTGGGCCCCGGTCGCCATGTGCGGCCGGGGCCCTCGTTGTCGGTGTCCGATCCCGACGGTCAGGCAGCCTCGACGATCTCGCGTCGCATCGCCTCGGCCCATTCGGTCACCAGCGTTTCGTACTGCCGTCGCTGCTCCGATGAGAGGTGGCCACCGGCACGCAGCCACAGCGCACGGATCTGCTCGTTGACTTCGGCAGACGAACGCATGGGACGGCGTGTCTCAGGGGTAGGGGACATGCTTCAAGCTTAGGGGGTGACTGTCGCCGGTCGCTCCGCTCTGTCAGTAATCCATTGCCATCGGTAGCCGCCCAAGCGGTTCTGACCAGGCGAAACGGGCGTGAAAGAGTCCTTCTGGTCGCGGGTGTGATGTTGGCCGCATTCAGGTTTGTCGTGGGTGCGGGGTGGAGAGACGCGAGAGTTCGGCCTGGTCGAGTCGCCACGGGAAACCTTCTTGTAATGAAGGGGGTGCGATGCGAAATTCTTCGAACAGGTTGCGGTGGGAGCGCGCCCATGCAGGGTGGGCGGCGGTGTGACCGGTTGCGCCGTGGGGAGCGCCGGGGGCGTCGGGTCCGGCGTCGGGTGGACACCGGGTGCGGCGGTCCGGTGGGTTCCAGATGGCTGGCGCACGGTTGTTGACCGGCTCAAACCCACCGCCTAGGTTGCCGCTGAGTGAGGCACAAGCGCTTGCTATGAATCGATTCAAACCGCCCGTGGCGTCTTGACCGAGTCGATGAGACGTCGGGGCCCGTTCCGTGCAAGCCAGCCACCCGCACCGCCACCCAACCCCCAGGAGGCGACCGCATGACCGGACAGGGCACCCGGACCACCGGAGACGGCCCCCGCCCAGCAGCCGCCACGGCGCAGGACCCCTCGCCCACCGCAGCGTCAGGACTGCGCGTCGTCCACACGCACGGCGAGAGCGTCACCGTCACCGAGACCACCACCGGCGTCGAGCTGTTCCGTTACGTGTACCGCCCGGAAGCGGCCTTCGAGTCGCCGAAGCCGTACCTGCACCCGATCAGGACCCTGGCCGGCGCCGTGGTCACCGACTACCGGCCCAACGACCACCGCTGGCACAAGGGCCTCCAGATGACGGCGTCCCACCTCTCGGGGCAGAACCTGTGGGGCGGCAACAGCTACGTGCACGGCGAGGGCTACCTCCCGCTGCCCGAGCAGGTCGGGTCCATGGCCCACGTCGCCTTCGACGAGCTGGCGGCGCGCGACGGCGGTCTCGTCATGGCCGAGCGGCTCACCTGGCACCCCTACGACGGCGAGCTGTGGGCCGAGGAGGACCGGCGCATCGAGGTGCGGGACGTGGACCCGCAGGCCGGGACCTGGGCGCTGGTGTGGAGCACCGCCGTCACCAACCGCAGGAGCGAGCCGCTCACGTTCGGCAGCCCGACCACGCACGGCCGACCGATGGCGGGTTACACGGGGTTGTTCTGGCGCGGACCACGCGGCTTCAGGGACGGCCGGGTGCTGTCCCCCGAGGCCGAGGGCCCGGGGCTGATGGGCCGGCAGGCGCCCTGGCTGGCGTACGGCGCCGAGCACGACGGCGTCGACGGGCACGCCACGCTGGTGTTCGAGCACGCTCCCGAGAACGCCCACCTGGGCGACGGCGACGAGCACCCCGCGCACTGGTTCGTACGCAACGACCCGTTCGCCGCCGTCGCTCCCTCCCTCGCCTTCTACGACGAGCTGGAACTCGCCCCCGGTGACACCCTCGTCCGCCGCTACCGCATCGTCGTCGCGGACCGGGCCTGGGACCGGGACCAGATCGCCGGCTACCTCAAGGAGCATCCGTGGTGACCCGCGGCGCACGTCCGGTGCGCCGGCGCGCCCGCCGTACGGGGATGCTGGTCGGCGCGGCTGCCACGGTGTGCGGGCTGCTGCTCTCCGGCTGCTCGGGCAGCACCGCCGACGGCGCGTCCGGGGGCAAGGTGACGCTCCGCTTCACCTGGTGGGGCAACGACGACCGCGCCCAGCGCACCAACGACGTCGTCGACCTCTTCGAGAAGCGCCACCCCGGCATCACCGTGAGCACCTCGTTCGCCACGTACGACGCGTACGTGCCCAAGCTGGCCACCCAGGCGGCGAGCGGGGACCTGCCGGACGTGGCGCAGCTCGACTACCGCCAGATATCGCAGTACGCGGACAGCGGCACGCTGCTCGACCTGGCGCCGTACCTGAAGAACGGCACGATACGCACCGCAGACTTCGACCCCCACCTCACCCGTACCGGCTCCTACGGCGGCCATCAGGTCGCCCTGCCGATGAGCGTGGGCACCACCGGCTTCGCCTACGACGCCGCCGTCTTCCGCAAGGCCGGGGTGCCCACCCCGAAACCGGGCTGGACCTGGGACGACCTCGTCGAGGCCGGCCGCCGGATCAGCGCCCTGCACCTGAAGGGCCCCGACGGGCGGGCGTACACCGGACTCGGCGACGTCGGGGGCACCGAGGACGTCTTCGAGGAGTGGCTGCGCAGCCGGGGCAAGAAGCTCTACGCATCCCAGCACACCCTCGGGTTCACCACCGGTGACCTGACCCGGTTCTGGACCTGGACCGACCGGCAGCGCCGCGACGGCATCGCCTCGCAGGCCAAGGACACCGCCCAGATCGGCAGCGTCGCGCAGGACAGCCCGCTGGGCCGGAGCCTGGCCGCCACCGACTTCAACTGGGACGCGCCCTTCCTCGCCTACCCGCCGATGCTCGGCGACCAGATCCACTTCGCTCCGGTGCCCACCACCGGCGGACGGCCCGGCCAGTACTTCAAGCCGAGCATGCTGATCGGCGTCGGCGCGCACAGCGCCCACCCCAAGGAGGCCGCCGAGCTGATCGACTTCATCCTCAACGACCCGGACGCCGGCAAGATCCTGGGCGTCTCGCGCTCCACCCCGGCCAACCAGAGGATCGCCCAGTCGGTCGGCAAGACCCTCGAGGGCCCGGAGGAGGAGGTCTACGACTACGGCCGCAAGATCGCCGGCTACGGGACCGAACCGCCGCCCGCCGCACCGCCGCGCGGGGACGTCGTCCTCCAGCAGTCCTTCAGCCGCACCTACCAGCTGGTCATCTTCGAGCGGAAGAGCCCGGCCCAGGCCGCGGCGGAGTTCGTGGCCGAGGCAGAAAGGGAGCTGCGATGACATCGGCGACCCGCACCGCCCCACCGGACCCCCGCACCGCAGCGCAGGCCCAGGCCACCCGGCGCCCACGGCGGGAGCGACAGGGCCCCGCGTACGTCTTCCTGACACCCTGGATGCTCGGCGTCGGCCTGCTGACCCTGCTGCCGATGGCCGTGTCCCTGTACCTGTCGTTCACCGACTACGACCTCTTCAACGCGCCCCGGTGGGTGGGCCTGCGCAACTACGTTGAGATGTTCACCGAGGACCCGCGCTACTGGCGGTCGGTGGGCACGACCCTGCTGTTCGTCGTGGTCGCCGTGCCGCTGAAGCTGGTGCTCGCACTCGGCGTCGCCCTGCTGCTGAAGGGCATGCGGCGCGCCCGCGGCTTCTACCGCTCCGCGTTCTACGCCCCGTCGCTGCTGGGCGCCAGCATGTCGATCGCGCTGGTGTGGCGGGCCCTGTACAACGACGGGGGCACCGTGGACGGCGTACTCGAGTCCGTCGGCATCCACACCGGCGGCTGGGTCGGCGATCCGGACCTCGCCGTGTTCGTGGTGGCGCTGCTCACCGTCTGGCAGTTCGGCGCCCCCATGGTGATCTTCCTGGCCGGGCTCCAGCAGATCCCGACCGACCTGTACGAGGCGGCGGCCCTGGACGGCGCGAGCCGGTGGCGGCAGTTCGTCTCCGTGACGGTGCCGATGCTGTCCCCGGTGCTCTTCTTCAACCTGGTCCTGGAGACCATCCAGTCCTTCCAGGTCTTCACGCCCGCGTACGCCATCAGCGGCGGCAAGGGCGGTCCGGCCGACTCGACCAACTTCTACACGCTCTACCTCTACGAACGGGGCTTCTCCGACTCCCACATGGGCTACGCCTCCGCGATGGCCTGGGTGCTGCTGCTCGGCATCGGTGCGGTGACCGTCGTCCTCTTCAAGACCTCGCGTTCCTGGGTCTTCTACCAAGGCGAGGAGGCCTGATGACATCCGTCCAGCCGACCGCGGGGCGCCGGGCGCGGGGCGCCCGCCGGGTCGCCGTGCACGTGGCGGCCGTGGCCGTCCTGCTCGTGCTGCTGTACCCGCTGGCGTGGCTGCTGGCCACCTCACTGAAACCGGCCGACGAGGTGCTCACCAGCCTCAAGCTGCTGCCCAGCCACCTTCAGTGGTCCAACTACACCACCGCCCTCGACGGTGTCAGCGGCGTCAGCGTGCCCCGGCTGCTCGGCAACTCGCTGCTGATCTCCTTGGGCTGCGTGCTCGGCAACGTGCTGTCCTGCTCGCTGGCCGCCTACGCCTTCGCCCGGCTGCGGTTCCGGATGCGCGGGGTGATGTTCGGCTTCATGGTGGCCACGATGATGCTGCCGCACCACGCCGTGCTGATCCCGCAGTACATCATCTTCAACAAGATGGGCCTGGTGAACACCTACTGGCCGCTGGTGCTGCCGAAGTTCCTGGCCACCGACGCCTTCTTCGTCTTCCTGATCGTGCAGTTCATGCGCGGGCTGCCGCGCGAGCTGGAGGAGTCGGCGCGCATCGACGGCTGCGGCCCGTTCCGGGTCTTCTGGTCGGTGGTGCTCCCGCTGACCCGGCCGGCCCTCATCACCACCGCGATCTTCACCTTCATCTGGAGCTGGAACGACTTCTTCACCCAGTTGATCTATCTCTTCGACCCGGAGAAGTTCACGCTCACGCTGGCGCTGCGCAGCTTCGTCGACCAGTCCAGCACCTCCGCGTACGGGCCGATGTTCGCGATGTCGGTGCTCTCGCTGCTGCCCATCGTGCTGTTCTTCTTCGCCTTCCAGCGCTACCTCGTGGAGGGCATGGCGACCTCCGGACTCAAGGGGTGAGCGGATATGACGTCTCACGAGACCGGCCGTGGCACGCCGTACGGAAGCGGTCGGCCCGCGTCGCACGAGGCGGCCGGGGGCACTCCGGGCCCGGGCGTGCGGTTCGCCGACCGCAGGCGCCGTGAACCCGGGGAGCTGTTCGGGACGCGTTTCGTGCTCTTCGCCGACATGCTTGCCGTCGGCCTGATCACCGCCGTCGCCTGTCTGCCCGTCATCACCGCACCGGCCGCCTTCGCGGCGGCCTGCGCCGTGCTGCGGGAGTCGATCCGCGCCGAGCAGCCCGCCACCCTCGGGCGGTACGTGGCCGAGCTGCGCGCCCACGGAGTGCTGCGCTCCCTCACGGCGGGGGCTTTCGTGCTGGGCGCCGGGGCCCTGATCCTGCTCGATCTGCTGCTGGCGCGCGCCGGGTTGCCGGGGGCGCGCATGGTGTCCCTGGTGGTGGCGGCCGCGGCGGTCCTCGCCCTGGTGGTGGGGCTGCGCGCTGCGACGGACCCGCGTGCCGCGCAGGGGTGGTGGGGTGCGGTGCGTGCGGCAGCGGCCCGTTCCGCCGCCGATCTGCCCGGCTGCGCACTCGTCATGGCCGCTGTCTTGCTTTCGGCCACTCTGGCCTGGATGCTTCCCTTGCTACTGCCGCTCACCCCGGGGGCGTTGGCCTTCGCGGTCACCGCGGTGGAGTTGCGTGCCACACCGGCCGCGGCACCGGCGGGCGGCAAGGCCGGGGGACCGGCCGGGACCGGCGGGGAGGCAGCACCGCAGGAGTGAGCCGGCGGGCAGCCGTTCCGAACCGCCGGAACGTGCCCGGCCACCGGCACCACACACGCGGAAGGGCCGCGGCGCCGCTCGGTGCCGCGGCCTTCGACCGCCGATCGTCGCGTGTCCGCCGCGCACCGGACGCACCCGCATTCACGTACGAGAAGGGCAGCCCTGATGCATCAGACGACCACGCCGCCCGACGGCCCCGGCAGACCCCGCTCCGCCGCCGGAAGCCGTCGCCGCGGCAGCCATGGCGCCCTGGTGGCCGCCGCCGTGCTGGCCGCCACCGCGCTGCCCGCGGGGCCGGCCATCGCCCGGGTGCACGACACGGCCACGCCGGCCGACCGTTCGCTGACCCTGGACGTGTCCGGCCGGCCGACCGCTGCCGAGCTCCCCGCGGGCTTCCAGGGCTTCTCCGTGGAGTCCGCTGACTTCGCCCACGGCTTCCTGACCCGGGCCCGGATGGCGGAGCGTCTGAAGACGTTGGGCCGGCACGGCGTGCTGCGGCTCGGGGGCTACTCCATGGACCTGGTGTGGCCGACGTTCGGCGCGTGGCGGAACGCCCCGGCGCCCGAGCAGGCCATCGGCGGCACCGTGGACCAGACGGACTTCGACGCGCTGAAGGACCTGCTGGACGCCACCGGCTGGAAGGTCACCCTCGGGGTGCCGCTGAAGGCGGTCATCGACCCGTCGAAGCTGAAGGACCCCACCAAGGACCCCGCCCCGCCGGTCACCCTGGACCAGGCCGTCGCCGAGGTGGAGGCCGCACACGACACCCTCGGCGACGACCTGCTCTCCGTCGAGATCGGCAACGAGTTCGACAACGTGACCACGCTCAGCGGCGCCGAGATGTGGAACACCGTCAAGGGCTACCAGGCGGCCATCGACGCCGCCCTGCCGCACGCCGGGATCAAGGTGTCAGGCCCGTCGGCCAACACCTCACCCAGCAACACCGTGCTCGACGGGTTCACCGCAGCGGCCGCCGCCGACCCCGCGGTACGTCCCGAGCGGATCATGGCCGAGCTGTCCTCGCACCTGTACCCGGCGAGCCACTGCGGTTCCTCCACCGCCACCATCGCGCAGCTGATGTCGGCCGACACCCACCGCAGGACCCAGACCAAACTCCAGGGCGTCGCCGCACTCGCCACCCGCTTCGGCGGCCGTGTCCCGATGACCGTCAACGAGTCCAACAGTGCCTCGTGCAGCGGCCAGCCGGGCGTAAGCGACGCCTACGCGGCAGCGCTGTGGTCCCTCGACCACACCCTGGAGAGCGCGCAGAGCGGCATGGCCCGGCTGGAGTTCCACACCAACACCGCGGCACTCTGCGGGGACTTCAAGCCCCGCACCTCGCCCGAGTACCCCATCTCGTACCGGTACTACGGCGCGTTCTGCGCCACGGACCAGGCCGAGCTGGACGCCGACCGGCTGTCGGCCAGCCCCCTGTACTACGGCCTGTGGGCCGCGGCGCGGGTGGCGCGGGGACGGTTCGTCGACGTGTCGCTGCCCGACGACGCCCTGGACACGACGCGCGCGTACGCCGTCGAGGCCCGGGACGGATCGCTGACGGTGGTGCTCATCAACGTCCAGGACCCGGCCGACCCCGAGGCGGCGGCCGAGGACGTCAGCCTCGTACTGCCGTCGCAGCGGCTGCACGACGGCCGCACGGTCAGGCTCAGCAGCGCGGCGCCGGGCGGTCTCGCCGCGCAGGACGCCTCCCGCATCACGCTCGGCGGCGCGACGGTGGCCCCGACGGGCCGGCCTTCGGGACCACCGCGGTCCACGGCCGTCCCGGTGCACCACGGCACCGCGACCGTACGGGTGGCGGCGGGCACGGCCGAGATCGTCACGTTCGGGCGCTGACCGCCGGGAAGCCTTCACCTGCGGTCAGCGGAACGCCGCAAGCGCACAAAGAAGGGGCGCGGGGAACCGCGCAACCGGCCACGACGAAGCCGCCAGGTCGCCACCGTCCCAGTGGAGCTGTTCCTGTCGCAGCCGGACCACCCGGCTGGTGGGAGCTGAGCGCGCAGTTCCCCGCGCCCCTTCACAGGCGCCTGCGGCGCCCCCCGCTGACCGCCGGGAAGCCTTCACCGGGTGCCTGTTGGGTGTGCCGGAGGCCGCGGCGGTGGGCCCCGGCACGCTCACCGGGTCGTCGCCGGCTGCGGCGCCGAGCTGCGACGGGCTCACTCCCAGGCCGGCCGGTCCGTTCCCCAGAGTGTGGACGGGTGCCGCCAGGTTCGCGGAGCGCCGTCGTAGTGGACCGGGGGAAGGGCGTGCCGGAGCGTTCCGTACCGGGAGGGGGTCTCGACGAGCCAGGGTTCCGGGTCGTACCGGTCGTCGTCGCCGCCGTCGGCCGGCGCGGGGCGGATGTCGTGCAGCAGCCAGCCGGCCGTGCCCGTGAGGGACAGCCGCAGGTGCCGGCCTCCGCCGTGCACGTGCCGGCCTGTCAGGGCCCGCAGGACGGCGGCCGCCAGGAGGTAGCCGGTGCCGTGGTCCAGTGCCTGCGCGGGCAGCACGCCCGGGTGCCCGTCGGCCGACGCTTCGACGGCGGCGATCCCGGTCGCGGCCTGGACGAGGCTGTCGAACCCGCGCCGCTTCGCCCACGGCCCCGACCAACCCCAGGCACACAACTGGGCCACGATCAGGCCGGGGCGGCGCTCCAGCAAGGCATCGGGCGCCAGGCCGTGGGCGTCGAGGGCTCCGGGCCGGTAACCGGTGACCACGACGTCCGCCGCGGCCAGCAACTCGTCGAAGGCCTTCCGATCCGTCGGGGCGGCCAGGTCCAGCAGGGTCGAACGCTTGCCCATGCCCGTGTCGGCGTGCGACTCCGGGTCCTCCGGCAGCCGGGGCGTGTCGATGCGCAGCACGTCCGCGCCCAGCAGCGCGAGGGTGCGGGTGGCGATCGGGCCGGCGAGCACCCTGGTCAGATCGAGCACCCGCACCCCGGCGGCGGGCAGCTCGGCCGGCGGCAGCGCGTGCGGCGTGCCCTCGATGCGTCGCGTTTCGACCAGCGGATGCCGCTCCGGGCTCGGGCCGTCCGCCACCGCAACGGCGAGACCACCGGCCGCGTACACGTCCTCCTGCACCTGGCGGGCCGTACGCGAGGCCAGCTCCCGGGCCAGTGCGTCGGTCGGTGCCCGTCCGTCGCCGGTGGCGGGGATGCCGAGCGCGGTCAGCAACCGCATCCGGTGGTGCGGGTAGTTGGCGTGCGTGCGCACCCAGCCGTCCGCCGTCCGCCAGAAGCCGGACAGCGGCGCGAACGAGGTCGGGACGCGGCCGTCGATCCGCAGGAGCCGTTCGCTGACGAAGGCCGTCGCCACCGCCTCCTCCCGCACCCGCACCGCCGGCAGCGCTGCGCCGCGCCGCAGCGCCGTCAACTCCGCTGCGGCCAGCGAGCACACCCCGACCGTCGCCCGCGCCAGTGCGCGCACCGGCAGCCGGGCCGGCAGCAGCCGCGCCGTCTCGCCCTGCGGCGCATGCACCTGCTGGACCGCGTGCGAGCCCTGCGCCGGGTACGAGCCGTGCGCCTCGTACGACACGTTCTCGGCGAGCCCGGCCGGGCCTTCGAGGGCGGCCCACGCCTGTGCGGTCGCCGGGTCCTGTGCGCTGTTCATCTGATCAGTCTGCCGCAGCGGCAAGCGCGGACAGGGGGGTGGGCACGTGAAGGAGCGCCGTGCGTCGGGGAGGGCAGCGCCGGGACGTATGTGGCTGGAAGCAACCGGCGTGAAACATGTGGCGGAAGGAATGGTTCCGCAGGGTGGGCACGTGCGTGCAGAAACGGCGCCGCAGGTGTGCGCGCAACCTCCACACATCAGTCACACTCTGCACTCGAGATTCGCCTGGGTGTTCGTCAAGGCGCGCGTAGAATCCGCTCCGCTATCCATCAAATCGGCTAGGGACAAGGCAGAAGGAAGTATGAACAAACATCGGCGACCGCGTGCCCTTGGCCGAGCACGGTCGACAGTTATGAAGACCGCTGCTGCGATGGGTGTGGCCACCGTCATAGCGGCCGGAGCCCACTCCATGACGGGGGACAGCCCCGTCCACGCCCAGGCGTCCTCCGACGGCCATGACGACATCCTGGACGTCAGCGACGGCCCCTCGGACTCCTCCCACGGGCAGTCGGCGGACACGGACACGCCTTCCGACGTGGCGACCGACTCCGCACGCGCCCCCGAGCCCGTCCAGTCGGCGGGGTCCCAGCACGCTGCCGGCTCGGCCCAGGCCCAGGCCCAGGGGCACCACAGCAGCTCCTCCGTGGAGACGCACGCCTCTGCCCCCGCACCCGGCACTCCGTCGGGGGACGACAGCACGTCGACCTCGCCGGCGCCCAGCCAGCCGCCGGCCTCCGACCCGCCGGCCAGCTCGACCCCGTCCGACCCCTCCGACGGTAGCCAGGACGGCTCCGTCGTCGGTGGCGTCGTCGACGGTGTGGGCGGTGTCGTCGGTGGCGTCGTCGGCGGTGTCGGTGGTGTCGTCGGCGGCCTGCTCGGCTGATCCGTCGACCGATCGGCAGCACGCACCGCGTCGCACGTGACGCAGGCCCGCCCCGACCCGTTGAGCGCCGCGCGCGCTCGGGGGAGGGGCGGGCGTGTGTCGGGCGTACGGGCGGTGCACGGGCGGCGATCACCGACAGCGCAGGCGCCGGTCAGCGCCCGCGCAACCGGTGCCGTCCACGCCACGCCACGGCCGCGCCGCCCACCCCGGTCAGCACGAGGAACGCCAGCGCGGCCAGGAAGGGCGGCGACAGCGGGGCCGTCGCACGGGCGCCGGCGATGACGTACGCGGCGGTGTTCGGAACCGAGCCGAGACCGGTGGCCCACAAGAAGGGCGCCCAGCGCATGCGGGAGACGGCGGCGGCGTAGTTCGCCGCCCAGAACGGCACCCCGGGGAACAGCCGCAGCGCCATCATCGAGCGGAACCCATGCCGGCTCAACTGGCCGTCGGCCGCCTTCAGCAGGCGCGCCCTGAGCAGCGGCCGCAGCGCGTCCCGCCCCAGCAGGCGCCCGAGCCCGAAGGCGATCCCGGCGCCCACGACCGTCCCGGCGACGGCGGCGCCCAGACCGAACAGCGACCCCAGGACCGCGCCCGCCGCGAGGTTCAGCAGCGGCCGCGGCACGAACCCCGCCGTGCACACCCCGTATGCCAGCGCGAACACCAGCAAGGCGACGGCACCGTCCAGCCGTGGCGGCCACCCGTGCGCCAGCAACCGCTGCGGGTCGAAGGCGAGCGCGCACCCACCGCCGGCGGCGAGCAGCACGCCCAGCAGGACCAGCCGTGACCAGGGCGCGGCAAGAGCCCTGACGCAGCGTCCGACGGCCCCCGGGGCGGGCGCCGGGAGCGGCGCCTGCGGCGGAACGACCCGATGCGGGCGCGAGGGAGCAGGGGCGATGGTGGGATCGGGCACGCGGGGACTCTAATACGTTCTCCGGGCGGTGGGTGGCGCTCCGGACGGCGCACCGGGCTGCGCCGCCCCGCGGAGCCGTCGCCTGGGCGGGGCGGGCGGCGATGAGACCGCCTGGTCGGTGGCGTACCCGGCGCGAAATTCATTCGACGCACCGCCCGCCGTCCGACATGATCGGCAGCATGTTCCGGCACGCCTTCCTCCTCGCAGCATCCGCGGCAGCGGATGCCGGGAAGGCTGCCCTGGCGATCGATCTGCCGGCAGCCGTCGACGGCGCACGAAGCTGACCCTTCCCGGACACTTCCGGCGGACCCCACAGGGGGAGGGTCGGTCAGGCGAAGGGGTCCCCGTCACCGGTCGAAACCGGTGACCCTCACGTCACCTCTGGCGAGGAAAACCATGCCCAAGACGGCATACGTGCGCACCAAGCCCCACCTGAACATCGGCACCATGGGCCACGTCGACCACGGCAAGACCACGCTCACCGCCGCCATCACCAAGGTCCTGGCCGAGCGCAGCAACGCGACCGGCGGCGGCACGCGGTACGTGCCCTTCGACCGGATCGACCGTGCCCCGGAGGAGGCCGTGCGCGGCATCACCATCAACCTCGCGCACGTCGAGTACGAGACGGACACCCGCCACTACGCCCATGTCGACATGCCCGGCCACGCCGACTACGTGAAGAACATGGTGACCGGCGCTGCGCAGCTCGACGGGGCGATCCTCGTCGTCTCCGCGCTCGACGGGATCATGCCCCAGACCTCCGAACACGTGCTGCTCGCCCGGCAGGTGGGCGTCGACCACATCGTCGTCGCGCTGAACAAGGCGGACGCCGGAGACGAGGAGCTGACCGACCTCGTCGAACTGGAGGTACGCGAGTTGCTGACCGCGCACGGCTACGACGGGGACGCCGCCCCCGTGGTCCGGGTGTCCGGGCTCGGGGCGCTGCACGGCGAACCACGCTGGACCGCGGCCGTCGAGGCGTTGCTCGACGCGGTCGACACCTACGTACCGGTCCCGGAACGGTACGTGGACGCGCCGTTCCTGCTCCCGATCGAGAACGTGCTGACCATCACCGGCCGCGGCACCGTCGTCACCGGAGCCGTGGAGCGCGGCACCGTGCGGGTGGGCGACCACGTCGACGTGCTCGGTGCCGACCTCCAGAGCGTCGTCACCGGGCTCGAGACGTTCGGCAAGCCCATGCCCGAGGCGCAGGCCGGGGACAACGTGGCGCTACTGCTGCGCGGGGTGGCCCGTGACGCGGTGCGCCGCGGGCACGTCGTGGCCGCACCCGGCAGCGTCACCCCGCGACGCCGGTTCACCGCGCAGGTGTACCTGCTGTCGGCGGGCGAGGGCGGGCGCAGCACGCCGATCGCCACCGGGTACCGGCCGCAGTTCTACATCAGGACCGCGGACGTGGTCGGCGACGTCGACCTCGGCGAGCGCGGTGTGGCCCGGCCCGGTGACACCGTCACCCTGACCGTGGAACTGGGCCGCGACGTGCCGCTGGAGGCGGGTCTCGGGTTCGCCGTCCGCGAGGGCGGGCGCACGGTCGGCGCGGGCACGGTCACCGAGGCCGCCGGCTGACGACCGGACGCCGCGTGCGCGGTTGCGATCGGCGCCCGCTCCCGGACCGTACGGGAGCGGGCGCCACCCCGCCGTGCGGGACGCACCGGGCGTGCCGGGGCACAATGAGCGGGTGGACGACGAGGAGCCCACCCGCGACGAGGGCGACGGCGATGCCGTGCCGGTGACCAGGGCCGTGGCGGGCGGCATCGCGAAACTGCTGCCGGACGTGGACCGCGCGCACGCCTGGCTGCTGACCGTCGACGGGGCGCCGCAGTCCTACGTCGACCTGGACGAGCCCACGCATCTGGAGTTCGAGTACGCGCGCCGGATGGGGCACGTGCTGGACACCCTGGCGCCGCCCGGCCGGCCGGTGGACGCGGTGCACCTCGGCGGTGGGGCCCTCACCCTGCCGCGCTACCTGGCCGTCACACGTCCCGGCTCCCGGCAGGACGTGGTGGAAGCCGACCACGGGCTGCTCCAGCTCGTCCGGGAGCACCTGCCGCTGCCGGCCACCGCGGACATCACCGTGCACGCGGCGGACGCCCGCGGCTGGTTGGAGGCCGCGCCGTCCGACCACGCGGACGTCGTCATCGGCGATGTGTTCGGCGGCTCCCGGGTCCCCGCGCATCTCACCTCCCTCACCTACGTCCGCGCAGTGGAGCGCGTGCTGCGGGCCGACGGCCGGTACATCGCCAATCTCGCCGACGGCACACCGTTCACGTTCCTGCGCGGCCAGCTGGCCACGCTGGCCGCGGTCTTCGGCGAACTGGCGCTGATCGCCGAGCCCGCGGTGCTGCGGGGCCGCCGGTTCGGCAACATCCTGCTGGTCGCCGCACACCGGGAGATCGACGTCGCGGCGCTGACCCGTCACACGGCGGGCGACGCCTTCCCCGCCCGGGTCGAGCACGGTGCGGCGCTGCGACGACTGATCGGGAACGCCGCACCGGTACGCGACGCGGACGCGGCCCCCTCACCACCGCCGCCGGACGGCACGTTCAGCGTGGGCTGAGCGGTGGACGCGATTGTCAGACCCCGGTGAGATGCTGCCCGGTATGGAGGAGATGCTGCCGCCGCGACGTGTGTACGGCGCCGACCACGAGGACCCGGACCCCGGACCGCAGCCCGGGCACGTCTACCGCGAGTTGGTCGGGGGCCCGCTCGACGGGCTCCTGCTGGACGTCACCGGCTGGAGCACCCCTGAGCTGACCACCGGGGCCGCACTGAACACGGAGATAGGCGCGTACGGAGCGGGCGGCCGGGCCGAGTACCTGCCCCGCCCGAGCGACCCGCGGAAGTGGGACTGGAACGGGGACACCCGCTGAGACGGCGGACACCACGTGACGGGCACCACGTGCTCTACGGTGATCACGTCCGCGTCCCGGGCGGGCGCCCCGCCGCCCCCGACGGCTCGCCGGCATCGGCCGGGCCGGCTCGGCGGGCACCCGACACGGCCGGCTCCTCCCCGGGCAGGGCAGGATCGGGCTCGGTCGGTGTGTGCTCCGGGGCGAGCATGCCGGTGGTCGGCGGCGGGTGGGCGGCCGGCGTCGCGGCCGGCTCGTGCGTACGGCGGGTGAGCCGTCGGACGTCCGGTACGAACAGCACCGCGGCCGTCGTCAGCACCACCAGCGCCGCACAGCTCCACAACGCCGTGCTCCGCCCGAACGCGCGCTCCGCGGGGCCCGCGACGGCCGTGGCCAGCGGCAGCAGACCGATGGAGCCGAGCCAGTCGTAGGACGAGACGCGGGAGAACATCTCCTCGGGGATCTCCTGGTGCATCGTCGTGACCCAGGCGACCCCGAACACCTCGATGCAGACGCCGCTGACGAACATCACCACGGCCAGCGGGCCCACCGGCAGGGGAACCGCGAGCGCCGCCGACGGCATGGCCAGCGGGAAGACGCAGAGGGTGCCGGCGAACAGCAGCCGCCGGGGCTTCCACCGCACCATGAGCAGCGCACCCCCGACCGTGCCGACGCCGAAGGCGCCGAGCGCCAGCCCCCACGGTCCCGCGCCGCCCAGTTCGTCCCGCGCGACCAGCGGACCGTAGACGGACTCGGCCGCGCCGACGACGGCGACCACGATGGAGAACTGGGCGACGATCGACCACAGCCAGGGGCGGCCGATGAACTCCCGCCAGCCCTCGCGCAACTGGGCGAGCATGCTGCCGGCCGCGTCACGCGGCCCGGACAGATCGAGTTGGAGCAGCCCGCGCAGGGCCGCCGCCACCGCGAAGCAGACCGCGTCCACGACGAGTACCCAGCCGGGCCCGAGCACCGCCACCAGCGCCCCGCCCAGCGCGGCACCGCCGATGCCCGCACCGTTCTGCGCCATCCGGTAGACCGCGAACGCCCGGCTCGCCTGTGCCCCGCTCACCGACGCCATCAGCATGCCCTCGGAGGCCGGGCTGAAGAAGGCCAGGCCGGTACCGCCGAGCGCGGTCAGCAGCACCATCTCCCACAACCGTGCGTTCCCGGTCACCACCAGCGCCCCGAACACGGCCTGCGAGACGCAGCTGAGCGCGTTCGCTGCGACCATCACCCGATGCCGCGGCAGGCGGTCGGCGACGGCGCCCGCGACCAGCAGGAAGAGCACCAGCGGCAGGGTGCGGGCGGCCGCCACCACGCCCACGTCGGTGCTGTCGCCGCCCGACTGGAGCACGGCGAACGCCGCCGCGATCAAGGCACCCTGGCTGCCCAGGTTCGTCACCACCGCGGCGGCGGTCAACAGACTGTAGTTCCGGCCCGCCCACGAGGGGCGCAGGGAGGAGCGGGCAGCGGCTATGCGCGATATCACTGTTGCACTATGGCGTGCTCCAGTGAGCGACCGCTAATCGTATTCTGCCTGGCCCGCTTCTGAGCTCCGGTCCCCTCTGGCGGGTCAGCGCTCCGGTCAGGCCAGATCATTCTCGTTTATCCATCTTCCGGTGATCTGGTCCTCCTCCACGACACAGCTCGCGTAACAGACCCATTCTCCGCTCGAGTTGCTGCAGTGATATTTGCTCGCGATGGAGTTGCCCTTGTACTTGTACTCGACCACCGAGGAATTCGGTGACGGCGTGCTGTGGGCGGCTGCTTTCTCTACGCTCACCGTGTAGGTTTTCGAACTGGTGTCACATGAAAAGGATCCAGCGGCCACCGGGCTGGGCGCAGTCGTATTCGCCGTGGCCGAGGCGGGAAACGCGCTGATGAAGAGGAGTGTCGATCCGGCCAGAGCGGCCGGGACGAGCCAGGATGACAGGGCCTTACGCATGGTGAGCCTTTCTCGCGTATTGTCTGCGCCTTTCTGTATTGACGCAAACATGACAGGCGGAGCCTAAGAGCGCGTTTTGTGCTCGTCAAGCGATTTTTGAGTGGCTGAATCTGCTATGTGGCCGAAGGCTGCCCGGTGTTGATAGTCCGCGAATGCTCTGCTCAGCCTGGGGCGGAAAGTCTTCCCTCAAGAGGCGGGCACATTGTTCTCTGGCTGGTTTTGAACGCAGTGTCGTTCGTCACGATTCCGCCGTGGCCGTGGCCGTGGCCGTGGCCGTGGCCGTGGTCGTGGCTGTGTTCAAGGCGGGCGTCGTCCGGCTGTCCGACCTGCCGGAGTGTGGGCGCGGCCGGACACACGTCGGCCGGCATCCCAAAGGACGCCGGCCGGGGGAGTGGCAAGGGCTGGTTCAGCCTCCCGTGGGCTCCTCGCCGCTGAGCCGCACCGTGCTGAGGATCTTCTGGACGGTCGCCTCGGGCACCTCGTCCTTGACGCCCTTGGCGCCGACGAAAGTCCAGGAGACGAAATCACCCTTGGAGTTCTTGAACGCGAACGTGGTGGCCTTCCCGTCCGAGTCGCACTTGCCGTCCTTCTTCACGCCCTTGGAGTAGGTGGTTCCCACCGAGCCCTCGATCCCGGCCTTGGTGGTGTACGACTTCACCTTGCCCATCGTCAGCAGTTTCTTGTCGGACTCCTTCTGGTCCGTGTAACCGCCGAAAACCCACCAGGCCGGGTCGTTCTGCGCGGGTGTCTTCGTGTCCTTGGCGCCGTTCTGGCCCTTGGTGCCCACCATGGCGAGGGCGGTGTCGTCCGGGGTGCCGTCGTGATCGTCGTCCGTCGTGCACCACTTCTTCTTGTCGTAGGCGGGTGCGGACATCACGATCAGGGGTGAGCCGTCGGGGTGCTTCTTGTCGGAGAAGCCCACGTCCACGCCGGGCGTGTCCACTTCCCAGTCCGGCGGCACGTCGAAGGCGGTGCCCCAACGCGGGTTCACCACCACCTTCCAGCCCGGGATGGTCGGCTTGACCTTGCTCTCCGTCCCCCGCGGATTGCCGCCACCGGAGGCCGAGGCACTCGGGTTCGCGCTGCTCGAGGAGGAGGTGGACGCCGAAGGGGAGCCGGACGGCTTGGGGTCCGCCTTGTCGTCCTTGTCGCCGCCCAGCACCAGGAAACCCGTGACGCCGGCCGCCACGACGACGGCGCCCACCGCGACCAGGGCCGTGACCATCGTCTTCTTGCGGTCGTCCCGCGGCGGTTGAGGTGAGCCCATCGGCACGGTCGGAGCAGCCCATTGCGGCTGCTGGCCCGGCTGCTGCGGCTGTTGACCCGGCTGCGTGGCATAGGGGTTCTGCTGCTGGTACCCCGGCTGCTGGTACGGGTTGGGTTGCTGGTACCCCGGCTGCTGATAGGGGTTTTGACTCTGATTCTGCGGGTTCTGCTCGCCCCCGGGCGGCTGCTCTCCTGGCCACATGGGTCCTCACCCTAGTGGCGCCGGGGGCACGGTTGGGTCACCGGCCCTCTTC
Source organism: Streptomyces odontomachi (assembly GCF_024435355.1). Taxonomy (GTDB): domain Bacteria; phylum Actinomycetota; class Actinomycetes; order Streptomycetales; family Streptomycetaceae; genus Streptomyces; species Streptomyces odontomachi. The sequence continues at coordinate 123,290 of NZ_JAMJWG010000019.1, read as the reverse complement.
GGCTCCGTACCGGATCCGTGACACCGCCGGCGCGCCGCGCGCGATATTCGGGGTGTGCGTCCGGGGAGGCCGTCGGCAACGTCTACCGGTTTCGGTGGCACGGGCCTGCCGGCGGGGGGTGGCCAGCCGATACTACCGACCAGTAACATCTCGCGCATGACAGTAGAAAGTGCCTCGATGGGCGACATGCTGGCCGCCGCGGTCCCGATGGTGCGCACCTTGAACCTGGAGTTCATCGAGGTCACCCGGGAACGTGCCGTGCTGCGGCTGCCGGACCAGCCCCAGTACCACAACCACATCGGCGGCCCGCACGCCGGCGCCATGTTCACGCTGGCCGAGTCCGCCAGCGGCGCCATCGTGCTCACGGCCTTCGGCGATCAGCTCTCGCGTGCGGTGCCACTCGCGGTACGGGCCGAGATCGGCTACAAGAAACTGGCCATGGGGCCGGTGACCGCCACGGCGACCCTGGGGCGCCCGGTGGCAGAAGTCGTTGCGGAACTCGACGCGGGCGGCCGGCCGGAATTCCCGGTCGCCATCGACCTCCAGCGCGAGGACGGTGCCGTGACGGGCGAGATGACGGTCGTGTGGACGCTGCGGCCGAACGGTTGAGGCGACCGAGCCCTGGGCCCTCGCGGGGGCGAGTGCGGCGCCGGGGGGGGTCGCCGCGGTGCGGGGGCGAGGAGCCGCAGACCCGGCGACGTGGCGGTGCGGGGCGCATGGTGAGAAATCTCCGCTCGACGCCCGCCGCGCCCCATCGGAGCCGTTCCCCCGGGGGTGACCCCCGGTCCGGCACCCGCGTGCCACGTGCGCGCCTTGCGCATGCCTCGTCGTGTTCGAGCCGTCCGGCGGGGATGACCCGGTACGCTGCCTAGGGTGCGCGGGGGATGCGCGGACAGTGGCGGGGGAACCTCTGGTGGCCGTGGAGCTGCGGAGGCCGCGGGTACGCGGGGAATGCGGGAGGATCAGCGTTGGACGTGCAGCAGTGGCTTGCACAGGTACCGGCGATCAGCGTCTATGTCCTGGTGGGCGTGGTCGTCGGCGTGGAGAGCCTGGGCATCCCGCTGCCCGGTGAGATCGTTCTGGTGGCCGCCGCGCTGCTGTCCTCCCAGAAGGGCACCGTCGATCCGGTGGTACTCGGCGCCTGTGCCAGCGCCGGCGCCGTCATCGGCGACTCCATCGGCTACGCCATCGGGCGCAGGGGCGGGCGCCCGCTGCTCGGCTGGCTCGGGCGCACCTTCCCCAAGCACTTCTCGCCCGGCCATGTCGCGGCCGCCGAGCGATCCTTCGAGAAGTGGGGCATGTGGGCGGTCTTCTTCGGTCGCTTCGTGGCCCTGCTGCGGATCTTCGCCGGCCCCCTCGCGGGCGTGCTGCGCATGCCGTACTGGAAGTTCCTCACCGCCAACCTGCTCGGCGGAGTGGTCTGGGCCGGCGGCACGACCGCCGTCATCTACTACGTCGGTGTGGTCGCCGAGCCCTGGCTCAAGCGCTTCTCCTACCTGGGTCTCGCCGTCGCCGTCCTCATCGGTCTGGGCTCCCTGCTGGTCGTGCGGCGCAAGGCCAAGCAGGCCGGCGCAGCCGTCTCCGCCGCCACGGCCGGCGACGATCCGGCGGGCACGCCGGACCACGGCCCGGCAGCCGCCGGTGCCGCTCCGGCCGGGGAAGCGGACCGGGCGGCCGAGACGGTGCCGGGGCCCGGGCAGGGCGGCACCGACTAGGCCCGTCGAGACGGGCCCCGCCGGGACCGGGCCCGTCGAGAGTAGGCAGTGCAGTGCGTTACGCCGCGCCGGGATCGTCCTCGTGTGCGGCGCTGTGCGTCCTGGCCAGCTCCGTGTACACCGTGCCGTTCAGGACGAGACCCGCACGCTCCTCCTCCGTCAGCTGCCGGCGCACCTTCGCGGGCACACCCGCCACCAGGGACCCCGGCGGCACCTGCATGCCCTGGGGCACCAGTGCCTGCGCGGCGACCAGGGAGCCGGCACCGATCACCGCGCCGTTGAGCACGGTGGCCCCCATCCCGATCAGGGAGTCGGGCTCGACCGTGCAGCCGTGCAGGACCGCGTTGTGGCCGATCGACACCCGCTCGCCGATGCTGACCGGGAAACCGGGGTCGGCGTGCACGGTCGCGTTGTCCTGAACGTTGCTGTCCGCGCCGAGCACGATCGGGGCGCAGTCGGCGCGCAACACCGCGCCGTACCAGACGCTGGCGCCCGCCCGCACCGTCACCTCGCCGATCACCACGGACATGGGCGCCACGAACGCCCCCTCGTCGACGGCCGGCTCCTTGCCGCCCACCGCGCTGATCAGTGCTCCCTCGGCCATCGGGCCTCCTTGCTGTGTCATGGCTGCGTCCCCGGGGCGGCAGATGCCGCGTTTCCTTCAGGGCCCGGCCGACGGCCCGGCCGGCGACCGCCCGCTGACCGGGCTCACCGGGTGATCCGCAAGCCAGGCGATGTGTCCGCAGTGTCCGCAGGCTAAGCGATGCGCCGCACCCGCTGGCAGCGTGGGGTACACGGGGCGGGGCGCGCAGGGTGCGGGTACCGGGTGGCATCGGGTGGGGAAGATCGCGGGGTGACCGCGGTGACGGGGGCGGTGCTGAGTACGGTGTGCGGGTGCCGAAGAGCAAGAAGCTGTTCTCGTCCCCGACGACGTGGTGGCGCCGCCTCACGCAGTTCCTCGTCCATGCCGGCTGGGCATGGGCGCGGCGGGCGGGCACGGTGACCAGGGAACATCCCGGGCGGCTGCGGTTCGGCGCGATCGGCGACGGCACCCTGCTGGCGTTCCCGCAGGGCACGGTCTTCGGCGAGCAGTGGATCCGGCTCGGCGGGCACTGCATCATCGCCGAGCAGGTCACCCTCACCGCCGGTCTCGGACCCGGCTTCGACCTCGGTCCCGACCCGCTGCTGCGGATCGGCGACGGTGTGGTGCTGGGGCGCGGCAGCCATGTGATCGCCTACACCAAGGTCACCATCGGCGCCGACTGCTACTTCGGCCCGTACGTGTACGTCACGTCGATGAACCACTCCTACGACGACCCGGACGAGCCGATCGGCCGTCAGTGGCCCCGCAAGGCGCCGGTGGAGATCGGGCCCGGCTGCTGGATCGGCACCGGGGCGGTGATCCTGCCCGGTGCGGTGCTGGGGCGGAACGTGGTCGTCGCCGCGGGCTCGGTGGTGCGTGGCAGGGTGCCGGACCACTGCGTGGTCGCCGGGGCGCCGGCCCGGGTGGTGCGCCGCTGGTGCCCCGACACCGGCTGGCAGCCGCCCCTGCGCACCCCCGCGCCCGAACCGATCCCGGACGGCATGACCGTCGAGGAACTGCTGGAACGGGTGCGGCAGGAGGAGGCGGCCGCCGAGGAGGCCCGACGCGCGGCGGCCGACCCCGTGCCCCTGGCCGGCGACGACGGTGCTGCACGCACCGGGGGCGATGCGACGGACGCGGCCGGGTGGCAGGAACGCGGCGGCGCGGGAAAACGGGCCGTGGCAGGGCGACTCGACCCGGCCGGGGAGCGCGGCGCACCGCCGGCACTGGAGCAGGCCGTGACCGGTGTCGCCCGGCAGGACACCGACCGCCCGGAGCACGACACGGGCAGGGGCGCCGATCGCTTGGTGGCGACGGAGGAGGGCAGGCCCAGCGCCTGATGTACGGGGCTCCGGAGTTCGGAAGCTGCGTACGTCAATCCTGAACCGCCGTGCCGCGGGTCAGCCCGAGGCCAGCAGGACCGCGCCGACGAGGGCGAGCCCGGCCCCCGCCGCCTGGACGCCGCGCAGCCGCTCGCTGAGCACCCCGCGTGCGGCGAGCGCCGTCACCACCGGATACAGCGAGGCGAGCACCGCCGCCACGGTGACCGGGCCGTGCTGGGCGGCGACCGCGTACGTGCCGTTGGCCGCGACGTCGGCGAGACCGACGAAGGTGAGCGCGGGCATCGTGCTCCACAGAGCGTGCGCGGTGACATCCGAGGGGAGCGCGGGGTTTCCGCGGCGCACCGACCGGACCAGCGCCGCGCCACCCACCGCGACGTTGGTCACCCGCTGTACGAACAGGGCGAGGAACAGGCCCGGCACGCTCGTCGAGGCCTCGGAGATCAAGGCCATCACCGCACCGAAGCCGACCGCGGCGAGCAGGGTGAGGGCGATGGCCCGGCGTTGCACCGGCGCACCGCGCCACTGCGGGCCACCGGCCAGCACGACGCCCGCCACCGCCACCGCGATGCCGGCGACCTGGGCGAGGCCCGGCCGCTCGCCGAGCACGAGACCCAGCGCCACCGGCACGGCGACGCCGAGCGAGCCGAGCGGGGAGACGACTCCCATGGGACCGAGGGCCAGTGCCTTGTAGAAGGCGAGCATGGCGACCGGGCCGACCGCGCCCGCGGCCACCGCGAACCACAGGCGCGGGCTGGTGTCGCCCCAGCCGCCCGCGACGGTCACCACCACGCCGAGCACCACGGCCGCAATCGTCTGCGAGACGACGACCACGGTGAGTGCGGGAAACCGCCGGGTGAGCATCCCGCCGCCGAAGTCGGCCAACCCCCAGAGCAGGCTGGTGGCCAGGGCGAAGAGTGCGGTCATGGGGGGTCCTCACAGAAGCAGTACAGTGCGGTGGATCACGAGCGCACTAGACGGTAGTGCATTAAACTGCACTCTAGCATTCAAAATATTGGACGGGACGTGTCGGACCTCGATCAGCTCACGCAGTCGCTGGCGCGCAATCTCAAGCGCTGGCGGGGTGAGCGTGGCTTCACCCTGGACGCGCTCGCCGCACGTGCGGGAGTCAGCCGCGGCATGATCATCCAGATCGAGCAGGCCCGCACCAACCCGAGCGTGGGCACCACCGTCAAACTCGCCGACGCGCTCGGCATCAGCATCACCACACTGCTCGACTACGAGCAGGGACCGCAGGTCCGCCTGGTCCCCCAGGGCCAGGCGGTGGTCATGTGGTCGACCCCGAAGGGCAGCCGTGCCACGCTGCTGGTGGGCGCGGAGAAGCGCGGCCCGCTGGAGCTGTGGTCCTGGCTGCTGATGCCCGGCGACGGCAGCACGTCCGACCCGCACCCGGTGGGCACCGTCGAGTTGCTGCAGGTACAGCAGGGCACGCTCACCCTCGTCGTCGACGGCGTGGAGCACGCGGTGCCGGAAGGCACCTCCGCCACCTTCGAGTCCCATGTGCCGCACGACTACCGCAACGACGGCACGGAGCCGATGCGGATGACGATGGCCGTGTCGGTGCCGCCGCCGCCCTGACTGTTAGCGTGCCGCCATGCGTGCACCCCTCGGAAACTTCGCCGACGCCATCCCCGTTCCCGAGTGCCTGGACCGTCTGGTGGGCCCGGTCGCCGAAGCCGTGCGCCACTGGCGCGGCAGTGTCCCCGCCGAGCAGTTGCTCCTCGTCGACACCGAGCCGGAGTGGGCCGACACCGCGACCTTCGTCGAGCACTACGGGCCCGAGCTGTTGGCGAGCTCGGCGAACTGCGTGGTGGTGGCCGGCAAGCGGGGCGGCGCCACCAGCCTGGCCGCGTGCGTCGTACCGTCCACCACGCGGCTGGACGTCAACGGCGTGGTGCGCCGTCACCTGGGCGTCCGCAAGGCGTCGTTCGCGCCGATGGACACCGCCACCGGCGAGACCGGCATGGAGTACGGCGGTATCACCCCGATCGGCCTGCCGGCGGGCTGGCCGCTGCTGGTGGACTCCGCGGTCGTCGACCTGCCGCACGTGGTGATCGGCAGCGGCGCACGGCGCGGCAAGCTCATCGTGCCCGGCAAGGCGCTGGCCGAACTGCCGGGCGCCGAGGTCCTGGAGCACCTGGGCGGCTGACCGCCGCCACCCGAGGCACGCACCGCCTGAAGCCGCCTCCGGCCGTCGCCCGCAGGCCGGCCGACCACATCCGAATCCCAGCGGAGAGGGACCCGCCATGGCCGTCATGTCACACGTCGAGATCGGGGTGCGCGACCTCACCCGCTCCCAGGAGTTCTACGGGGGACTGCTGGGCTTCACGCCGGTCGCCGCCGAGAGCGGCGGTGACACCCTGCTGATGCAGGCCGGCGCGGCCCGCGTGAAGCTGGTCGAGACGGGACCGGACGGCACACCGAGCGGCTGGGACGGCGATGACCTCCAGTGCGGCTTCCGGCACGTCGGGTTCAAGGTCGACGAGGTCGACTCCCGTATCGCGCGGCTGGTCGAGGCCGGGGTCGAGATCCGCCTCCAGCCGCTCGACGCCTTCGGTGGAGTGCGGCTGGCGTTCTTCGCCGATCCGGACGGCACGCACCTGGAGTTCGTCGCCGGACCGATCCGGTACCAGCCGCTGTGGTCGCCCGAGTTGGCCGCGGAAGAGGAGGCCGGCCTGGGCGCCGGCTGGGACGGCGAGCCGCGCCTGGACCATGTCGCGGTCACCGTCTCCGACGTCGACCGGGCGCTCGCCTACTACCGCGACACCCTCGGCATCCCCGTGGTCGGCCAGCTGGATCGGCGCGGCACGGACGAACGCGGCTTCCTCATCACCTACTTCCGCGCCGGCAGTACCGTGCTGGAGGTCTTCAGCTTCGACGTCGACACCACGCCCAGCCCCTGGCGGCCGGAGCCCGACCTGCTCGGCATCAGGGCGATCGGCGTCGACACCGCCGACCCCGGCGCGACCCGTACCGCGCTGCTCCGGGCCGGCGGCCGCAGCGTCGCCTGGCGCGCCGGCCGGACCGCGGATCTGGTCGCCGACCAGGACCGGGTGATCGCCGACCTGGCCCGGCCGCACCGCGGATGAACCCGCGCGCCCACCCGGGCGACCCGGTAGGCGCACATGCGGGCCGGCGGGGCAGCGGGCCTGGCCCGGCCGACCTCACACCACCTCGCCGCCCACCCCGGAGCGGCCGGCCGGCACCCCGGCGAGTACGACGGTGGTGCGGGCGCGCACGGACGTGCCCAGGACCCCGGCCACGGCGTCCGTGATGGCGCCGATCAGCTGCGCCGGTGCGTCCGGCAGGCTGAGCGCACGTTCGCGCAGGCCGAGCGTCACCACGGGGGCGGGGGTACCGCCGGCGGTCGGCTCGCCGCCGACGCCCCAGCGCCGCCCGGGGATGCCGACCAACTCGACGACCGGCACGAGCGCCTGGGCCCGGGCGCCGAAGACGGCGCCGATGGTGCCGGTGAGCGCCTTGATGAGGCCCCGTTCGACCTCGGTGTCGAGGGCTTCTTCGCAGATCTGGACGGTGAAGTGCGGCATGGTGGGCTCCGTTCGACGGGTGGGTGGCGGGCCGGATGGGCGCGCGGGAGCAGTGGTGGGCGTGTGGCGCCCCACCACCAAGAATTGCTTTTCAAGCAAAGCATATTTGTAACCAAAGAAAAACTGGGAGAGTGGCCGATGTCATCCAGCGGCAGGCGGCGAGGCGGCCCGACGGGCACGGGGCTCGATGTCGACGACGCGGTGCGTGCCCTGCTGCTGCTCATGCCCCGGCTGGTCGGCCGGGCGAAGCGGCTGCGGCCTCCGGAGGAGCTGCGCTCGCTCGCGCCCCGGCACCTGTCGCTGTTGTCGTATCTGCTCTTCGACGGGCCGATGACCGTCAACGAGATGGCCGTCCGCCTGGAGGTGGCGCCGACGACCGTGAGCCTGATGGTCTCGGACCTCAGCCGGCAGGGTGTCCTGGAGCGGCGCGAGGACGCGTCGGACCGGCGCCGGCGCATCATCAGCGTCACCGACGGCATGCGGCAACCCATCGAGGACTGGCTGGCGGGGGGCGCGACGGCCTGGGCGCGTGCGCTGGATCCGCTCACCCCCGAGCAACGCCGGATGTTCGTCGACACCCTGCTCGCCTACGAGGAAGCGGTGACCGGCAGTTGAGCCGGTGGCCGCGGAAACGGTCCGTCGTCCTCGGGGCCGCCGGCCGGAATCGGGCCGTTCCGAGGGGTTCCCCGCCACGCAAAGTTATCTATTGTGATCTCCGCATGAATCCATGATGCCCACCTCTTCGCCCCTGGTCCGTCCGCGGCGGGCCACCGCGAAGGCGGACGAGGGGCGTTCCGGACGAGGCGAGGGCAGCGGAATGAAAGACGAGCAGCGGGCGGGCGAGCCCGGTATCGACGGCGGCGCCGGCGGGCTGGAACGCAGGAGCTTCCTAGGGTTCCTCCTCGCGGCGCCCACCCTGGTGGCCGCAGCGGAGATCGGTGCGACGGCGGCGGCACCGCCCGCCGAGGCGCTGCCCTCCCCGCCCGGCGTCACCGACATCGCCGACCTGAACGACCTGCTCACCGACGCGGCCCTGCCGACCTCCGCCCTGATCACCGTCACCGTCCACGAGGACGGCACCGCCTCCTTCGCGCTGCCGCGCGCCGAGGTCGGGCAGGGCATCACCACCTCCACGGCCATGCTCATCGCCGAGGAACTCGACCTGCCCCTGGAGAAGGTGCGGGTGTCCCTCGCGAACGCCCGCCCCGAGCTGCTGTTCAACCAGCTCACCGGCGGCTCCAACACCACCATCTCGACCTACACCCCGATCCGGGTGGCGGCCGCCACCGCCCGCGGGCAACTGCTGCGCGCCGCCGCGATCGAGCTCGGCGACGAGGTCGCGAACCTGACCACCCACCTGGGCGTGATCACCAGCGCGGCCGGCCGCACGATCGACTACGGGGCCCTCGCAGCCAAGGCCGCCCAGGACACCACGAAGAAGGTCGCGGTCACGCTCAAGGCGCGTGCCGACTTCACCGTGATCGGCACCCCGCGCTCCCGCGTCGACGCCCTGGACGCCGTCACCGGACGCAAGAAGTACGCCATGGACCTCGACGTCCCCGGCGCGCTGCCGACCATGATCTGCCGCCCGCCCACCATCAACGGCAGGGTGCGCTCGGTGCGCAACGCCTCCGAGGTCGCGGCGCTGCCCGGCATCACCGATGTCGCCACCGTCGCCACCGGCGTGGCGGTGCGTGGTGAGACCTTCGGCCAGTGCATCGACGCGGTGCGGGCGCTCGACGTCGACTGGGGCCCGGGCACCGCCGAAGGGGCCTCGGACGCCAGCGTGCTACGGGAACTGAAGGCGGCCGAGATCCCGCTGGTCGTGCCGAAGGTGCCGATCCTCACGAAGACCGTCGACGCGTCCTTCACCTTCAGGTTCCGCAGCAACAGCGCCCTGGAGCCCAACTGCGCCGTCGCGGACGTCCGCGACGGCTCCGCCGAGATCTGGAGCCCGCTGAAGTCGCCCATCGAGGCCCAGCAGGAGATCGCCACCCGGCTCGGCCTGCCGCAACACGCCGTCACCGTGCATGTCACCGAGGGCGGCGGCTCCTTCGGCCGCCGGCTGTTCTCCGACGCGGCGCTGGAGGCCGCTCAGGTGTCGAAGGCGATGGGCAAGCCCGTCAAGCTGATGTGGCACCGCACGGACGACTTCCGGCAGGGCCGCACCCACCCCATGTGCACCTCGCGGATCCGCGCCACCCTGCTGGCGGGCGAGATCCTCACCTACGAACAGCGACAGACGAGCGTCGTCACCGAGTTCGGCCATGGCCTCGGCGAGATGATCACCGCAGCGGCGGCCCGGCTGCCGGTCGGCGACGCGACCTTCTCGCAGACGATCTTCCTGCTGACCCAGGAGATACCGTACGACCTCGGCGTCACCACCCTGCTGCTGAACGAGGCCGACCACGGCTTCAACACCGGCAGCATGCGCAACATCTACTCGCCCGACGTGCGGTGCGCCCAGGAACTGGTCATGGACCGGCTCGCCCACGAGACCCGGCAGGACCCGCTGGCCTTCCGCCGCCGGCTGCTGAAGAAGGACCGGCACCGCGCCGTCCTCGACAAGGTCGCCGAGGTCGGCCAGTGGGGCCGTGCGATGCCGGCCGGCACCGCCCAGGGCATCGCCCTCCACCCCGAGTACAAGGGCGCGGTCGCGGCGCTGGTGGAGATCGACTGCCGGCCCGAGACGGTGAACCGCCCGGTGGAGGGCGAGGCCTACGCCGGACCGCGGGTGACGAAGGTCGTGGTCGCCGTCGACGTCGGCCTGCCCGTCAACCCGCGCGGCCTGGAAGCCCAGATGATGGGCGGCGCCATGGACGGCATCGCCCTGGCGCTCAGCTCCAGCCTGCACCTGAAGGACGGCCACTTCCTGGAAGGCAGCTGGGACAACTACTTCTACACCCGCCAGTGGAACGCCCCGCCCGAACTCCAGGTGATCGTCATGCCGCCGACGACCGACAGCCCCGGCGGCGCGGGCGAGCTGGGGGTGGCCGCCACCTTCGCCGCTGTGGCGTGCGCCTATGCACGCGCCACCGGCACCAGCCCCACGGACCTCACCGAGTTCCCCCTCAACCACGCGGACGACCTGCACTTCGAGCCGCTGCCCAGCACGCCGCCGATCCCGCCCTCGCCCACCGACGGCCTCGCGCACCGCGCCTGACCTCCACGCCCTGGCCCGAGAACTCAACGGAAGGGGCCGCCGTGCCCGACCAGACCTTCATCCTCAACGGCAAGCGCGTCACCGTCGACGTCGCGGACGACGTACGGCTGCTGTGGGTGCTCCGCGACCGCCTTGGCGTCACCGGCCCCAAGTACGGCTGCGGCCTACGGGTCTGCCGGGCCTGCACCAGCCACCTCAACGGCGAGGCGTTCAACCCGTGCGCCGTGCAGGTGAAGGACATCGGCCCCGACGACGAGGTCACCACGATCGAGGGCCTCGCCGACACCGTCGACACCGCACTCCACCCCATGCAGGAGGCCTGGCTGGAGAACGACGTCGCCCAGTGCGGCTACTGCCAGCCCGGCCAGATCATGGCGGCGGTGGACCTGGTGCGCCGAGCTCGCGCGGAGGGCCGCGACATCACCGAGGCCGACCTGGACGCCATCCGCAACGTGTGCCGGTGCGGGACGTACCACCGGATCCGGGAGGCGATTCAGGAGGGGGCGCGGCGGATGGGGTGAGGCACGGTCCGTGGCCCTGCGTCCGGCGGGCCCCGCTCAGTCGACGGCCAGGACGATGGCCTCGGTCGCCGGCCTGGCGCCGGTGTGGCGGTCTTCCAGCCAGGTGAGGGCGGCGGCGGTGCGGCGGAGCGGCTCGGTGAGGTCGCGCCGTGCCAGTCCGGTTCCGTCCGTGTTGAGGTCGTCCGTGCCCGGCTGCACCACGCGCAGGTGTTCCTCCGCGGCGAGACAGGCCACCGCCAAGCGGGCCTTTTGCAGGTCGGGACCCTGCGGTGGGCGATCGCGCCGCAGGATGGGGAGGACGTGGGCCCACACCGTGCGGAGCAGTTTGTCGAACCACACGGCAGAGGGGTGCTCCGCCGTGGCGTTCGCCAACTCCCTGAGGACCCCGGGGAGAGCGTCCAGGAGTTCGTCCGGGTCGACGACCACCGAACGGGACGACGGGTACTCGGGCAGGTGAAAGCGGGTGAGGGCATCCAGGAAGACTGCCCACGGACTTTGCGTACCGAGTGCCGACTCCGTGTGGATCCGGGCCGAGAACTGCGCTGCGGCCAGCGGCAGCACCCGCCCTGTGGCCAGCCGATAGACGGCAGACCTGGCCACGACGACCGGATCGTTCGAGGCGTGCAGGGCCCCGCCCGTCATGTCGGCTGACGTCACCCGCCTGACCAGAGGTTCCAGGACCGGCGCCCTGCCTTGGGCGAGGCGGTCCCTGAGCTTGACTGCCGCCTGGACGGTGATCCCGAGTTCCGCGACCAGTGGATGGGATGCCAGGGTCTCGGCCAGCGCCGACAGCTCACGTACCACGTCCTCCGCGAGAACCAGGGGGAGATCCCCGTCGGACAACGGGTCTTCCCGCCTGGACAGTTCCGCCGCCACGGCGCGCACGCGTGCGAACTCCACGTCGAGGACTGCTCTGCTCCCGATCTCCAGAAAGGCATCGGCGTACCGCGACTCGTTGACGGCGAGGTCCTCCAAGAGGGCCAAGACGTGGGCGAGGACCGAACCGGCTTCGGCGGAGCCGTCGGCCCCCCGCAGGCACGACGACATGACGGCCAACGCGGCATGGGCGCGCAGCGCGACAAGCGTGGCCAGGACATACCGGAAACCGGCGAAGTCCTCGTGGATCCGGCCCGTGAGCTCCCGCGTCGGCAGGGACCGCGGTTCGTTCACCCCGGGCGGCACCCACAGCTGAGGCCGCTCCGCACCGCCGCTTTCGTCGATACACCAGAAGCTGTAGCCGCCTTGGTCACCGGCATCAGCCCTGCCATGGGCCGCGGCGGGCGCCGGTGGACTGAGGATGCCGCGTACCGCAGGATCCCGGGCCTCCTCGACGGTGGGCAGCCGATAGCGGGACTCGCCCCCGACCAGGTCGTTCAGCCAGCCGACAAACGCGAGCGCGTCCTGGCCGCGGACTCCGGTGACGGGACGTCCGGGCTCGCCCGCCGCGGATGCGGAGTCCGGCCGGCGCGCTCCGTGCTCGGCGCGGTCCAGCAGATAGCGCCCGTACACGTCCGGATCCACCGGCGATGCGCACAACCGGCCGTCGTCAGCCGTCCGCAGCACGTGGCGCAGCCGGCGGGTGACCAGCACGCCGTTCATCAGGCGCCGTTCCTCGGCCGTCATGTCCGCCGAGGAGGAGCGGCGTAGCAGATCGTTCAGCCGGGCACGCAGTTCGGGATCGAGTTCGTTGCCCTCGTCTGCGCAGTCGAAGGCCAGCGCGAGGGCCGTGATGGTGCCCGAGTGCAGGCAGGCGGCCACGATCGGTCCGACGTCGGCGCCGGCCGAGTAGAGCAGGGTGCACTCGCGCCACCAGTCGTCGTCGACCGCTTCGGCCAGCAGCCGGCTGAGTCCCTTGTCGCGGATGTGCTCGGCCGCCAGGTATTCCTGGATCGTGAAGTGGGCGAAGGCGAAGACGCCGTTCTCCCGCTCCAGCAGCAGGCCGCTGGTGCCGACGTCGGTCAGGAACTCCTCGGCGGTGAGCGACTCGGATATCCGCGGCAGTATCCCGCCGAGGATGTCCACGCAGTCGTACCGTGAGACGACGGCGGTCCGGCGTTCCATCATGGCGAAGGCGAGCCCCCGCAGCACGGTCTCCTTCTGCGTGCCGCGCGGCTCCACCACGAGCCGTTTCGACGCCTGCCGTCGCCAGAGCATCGCCTGGCAGATCTCGCGGTACAGGTCGGCGCGGGTGCCGGGGAGCGCACCGCGGTAGCGGTGGACGTTCGCGATCATCGTCAGCAGGAGCGGGTTGACCGTGAGGTCGTAGAGATGGGGAGTGGCCCGTAGCCGGGCCTGGAGGTCTGCGGCGCCCTCCTCGGCGCGGAGCCGGATGGCCGTTGCCGTGGAGTCCGCGTCGTGCCGGGCGTGCTGTTCGACCGCCAGGTACCACTTGCCGATGAAGTCGGACACCTGCTGCTCGGTGAAGTGCCGCGTCTGGAGCACGGTGGCGCCCTCCACCGGCGCGCTGCGGTAGCCGTGTGGCCGGGAGGTGAGGACGTAGTCGTTCTGCGGGTAGCTGCTGATCTGCTGCTCCACCCAGGCGACGAGGGTGTGCCGCATGCTCTCTTCGGCCACCTCGTCGAGTCCGTCCAGCAGCACCACGCAGTCGCCGGTGCTCAGCCGGGCCTCGAACCAGCCGGGGGGTTCGCCGTCGCTGATCCGCTGCCCCAGCCCGGACCTGATCGCCTCGGCCAGGGTGAGCCGGGGGTTCTCGGCCAGCTCGGTGACCAGGCTGCGTAAGTACAGCAGCGCCGGCACGCCACGCTGCCGGTCCGCGGGGGCGGCCAGGCAGGCACGGCGGGCCACATGCCGCAGCAGGGTGGTCTTACCGGTACCGGGTGCCCCGACGATGGCCAGCACCCGGGGCTCCGGCCGGTCCAGGAAGTCACCGATGTACCTGCGCTCGTCCGTTCCGCCCGCCATGGCCACGGGGCCCGCTGCGCCCAGCAGGTCCGCTGCGATCCGTCCGGGGGCCTGGAGCGCCAGGCTCACGTCCACGAAGACCTCGTCGAGTTCCGGGGCGAAGGGCCCGATGACCGACAGCCCCCTCTGGTCCATGAACCGCATGCTCGCGGCGAGGTACTCCTTGTACGTACGGTCGAAGCCGCTGAACAGGCGGGCGAGGTGTTGGTCCGCGCTCTCCAGCCAGCCTGCACGTCTGCGCAGCACGAGATCGCGGACGAAGTCCACGGCGAACTTTCCGGCCGTCAGAATCACCCAGTAGAGCAGGAACCCCCCGCAGGCGAGCACGACATGGTGGCGCACCACGTCCCGCCAGACCCCGGCCACCGCCGAGGGCGGTAGCAGGATGGCCGCCAGCCAGGTGAGCTTCGGCAGCAGGGCGCTCTGGCCCGTCGGGGCGGCGGGCCCGGGGGCGCTGGTGTGCTGGTGGGCGGGGGCCGGGCCTGAGGAGTCCCCCGAGGAGTTCCCCGTCGTGGTCACGTCGTGTCCCCCTCATCACGTCGTCGCCCGGACCGTCGGGCGTGGCCGCATGACCGGGGGCGCCATTGTAGGTACGGCGTGCGGTCGCTCGTTCGTCATCGGTCTGAAGAGCGTCCGTGCTGGGGGATGTTGACGCGGATGAGCCCCTGTCCCTCGCGGGCAGGGGCTCCGAAGTGCGTTCCGGTTCGTGCCGGTGGTTGATCGGCCGGGCGATCAGGCCTTGGAGTTCAGAACCGGGTAGTAGCCGCTGGCGTGGCCGGTGGCGGTGGGGTGGTAGGTCTCCCAGCTGGGCGAGACGACCAGGGCGTGCAGCCAGTCGTCGCCGGAGCACAGCTCGTGGCCGGCGAAGGTGGTGCGGACGTCGCCGAAGACGAAGCCGTGGGCGGCGGCACGCGCGGCGATGACGGTGTCGAGCGCGTCGGCCGCCTCGTCGATCTTCTTGTGCTTGGTGTCCGACAGGCCGATGCAGAAGACGCCGAGCTTGTACATGCGCGGGTAGCCGAGGACGACCACCTTGGCGTTGGGCGCCTTGGAGTGGATGGCGTTGTACACCGTGTCCAGGCGGCCGGGCAGGGTGTTCTGGGCGTAGGCCTCCGCCTGGTTGACGCGGTTGACGCAGTCGCTGTCGCTGCCGGTGACGCAGGTGGTCATGGTGTCGGCGAAGCCGGCGTCGTTGCCGCCGATGGTGATGGACACCAGGGTGGTGGCGGAGCTGAGGTGGCCGAGCTGCTTGCCGGTCACGTCCGTGGTGACCGCGCCGGAGCAGGCGTCGTCGTTGAACGAGGACGGCGAGTGGGCGTTCTTCCACAGGTAGGGGTACGCGCTGAAGCTGCGGTGGCAGTCGCCGCTCGCGCTGTCGTAGTTGCCCGCGCCGTTACCGGACGAGTACGAGTCCCCGAGCGCGACGTACACGGCTCCGGCGGCCTGCGCCGGACCGGTGAGCACCAGGCTGATCACCGTGGCGAAGACCAGCGTGGCAAGCGCTGCCAACGACCGTCTCAGTTTCATGGAATCTCCTTGGTCAGGAAAGATTGCTACCCATTGGTAGCAAGCGATCCTGTCCAATGGAAGTGTTCATGCCAAACTCTTTTCGCAGCTTTGGTGACGGGTGTGAGTCGGCATCAGGAATCCGTTGCCGTAGGCGACTTGACGCGCGTCCACCTGTGGTGTGAGTGCGGCACGCCTACTGGTGCGGGAGCGATCGGCGCTGCGATGATGAGCCGTCCGAACGACAATTCGGGGATACGAACTGAATGTGGGAGGCGCCGTGCTGACGACGGCAGAACAGGTTCGTGCGCTCAAGGATGCGGACTTCCGGCAGGGCCTCGCGGAAGAACACGCATGGCACCCGGCGGGGGACCCGGCCGGCGAGGTCTACGTGTCCGCCGGGCAGGCGGCCAACACCTGCGAGACGTACTCCAGTTGTGCGCGCATGTGTAGTTACTGACCCGCCGACACGCGCCGCACCTCCACCCGGAGGTGCGGCGTCCCGCTTTCTGCCGACGAGGGGGACCGCGCCGTGGTGGACGCATCCCGGCTGCGCAGGGCGGCCGCGCGTGCCGTGCCGCCGGGCCTCAGGGGCCGGGCATCGGCCGTCGACGCGTCACTCGGGCCGCGCGCCGACCGGGCGCTGGCACGCTGGCGGGCCCAGCGGCCGTTCGACGAGGACGGGTGGTTCGAGCGCCGGCTGGCCTGCGACGACCTGGACCCCGAGCTGCTGCACGGGCTGTTGACCGAGCCACCGGACGCGCTGGCCGACCGGCTCGGCGCTCCGGAACCATGGGTGCGGCGGATCGCCCTGGCCTTCGAGGACCCACCGCCGCCAGGCGCGCTGGAGATCCCCGACCGGGATGCGTTCGCCGTGGTGGTCGCCCCACTGCTGGCCACCGCCCGCGATCGGCTGTGCGAAGGCATCGCGGCTCTCGGGCCGACCCCGCTCGGCACCCCGGAGGGGATCACCGCGCAGTTGGTGCCGTCCCTGACCGCCGCCGCGCACGCGATGGCGCTGCGTGCCGTGACCGTGGAGCTGCATGTCGCCCGGCTCACCGGCCGGCTGACCGGCGGCACGCCGCGCGAGCGCTACCTCGACTTCGTCAGCCGGCTCGGCGACCCCGCCGAGGCGGTGCGGCTGCTGGCCGAATACCCGGTGCTGGCCCGCCGGCTGACGGTGGCCGCCGAGCAGTGGACCGGCACCCACCTGACGTTCGTCCGCCGGCTCGCCGCCGACCTGCCCAGGATCTCCGCCGTGTTCGCCGCGGGCGCCCCGCTCGGCCGGGTGACCGAGATACGTACCGGCCTCGGTGACGCCCACCGTGGCGGCGCCAGCGTCACCGGCGTGCGTTTCGCGGACGGCACGCACATCGTCTACAAGCCGCGCCCGATCGACGTCGACGTGCACTTCCAGGACCTGCTGCGATGGCTCAACCCGCAGCTTAAGCTGCCGCTGCTCGAGGTGGACCAGCTGCCCGGTGACGGCTACGGCTGGATGGCTCATGTGACCGCCCGGCACTGCCGCGACCATGCGGAACTCCGGGCCTTCTACCACCGCGCCGGTGTGCTGGCCGCACTGCTGTACGTGCTGGACGCGGTCGACTGCCACGCGCAGAACCTCATCGCCGTCGGCGACCAGCCGGTGCTCGTCGACCTGGAGGCGCTGCTCCACCCCGATCTGCGCGAACCCGCCAAGGACCTGTCCGTCTCCGAGCGCCTGGCGCGCCAGGACGCCGCCCACTCGTTGCTGCGGTCGGGCCTGCTGCCGCAGCGGATGTGGGACGAGAACGGCAACGGCGGCACCGACCTGTCCGCGCTCGGCTGGGACCCCGCCCGGCTGCCCCCGCGGGCCGTCCCGCAGGTCGCCGAGGCCGGCACCGACACGATGCACATCGGCTACGCGCCCGCGGAGGTCCAGGCCGCCGACAGCCGCCCCGTCCCCGCCGACCGGCCACTGAGGTTGGCGGACTTCGTGGACGACCTGGACGCCGGGTTCACCGAGGCGTACACCGCCATGGCCGGCGCCAAACCGGCGGTGCGCGGTCTGCTGCGGGCCTTCGCCGCCGACCAGACGCGGCTGCTGCGCCGTGACACCCTCGAGTACCGCAGCCTGCTGTCCGCCGCCCACCATCCCGACCTGCTGCGCGACGCCCTCGACCAGGAACGGCACCTCGACCGGCTGTGGGCGCTGGCCGCCTGGGAGGACAGCGCCGCCGCCTTCCTGGCCCACGAACGCGCCGACCTGCGGAACAACGACATCCCCCTGTTCACCGTGCGCCCCGACAGCACCGACGCGCGCTCCTCCACCGGCGCCCTGATCCCGGCCGTCATCGACCGCCCCGCACTCGACGCCGCGCTCGACAAGCTGGCCGGCCTCGGCACGCAAGACCTGGCACACCAGCGCCAACTGCTCCGCCTGTCGGTGACCACGGCCGCCGGCGCCGGCGAGCCACGCCCCGCATCCGCCGCCCGCGCACCCCGGCCGCCCGCCGAGGCGCCGGAACCCGACACGATCCGCGCCCGCGCCCTGGCCAAGGCCGTCGAGGCCGCCGACCACCTGCTCGACCGGGCCCACCGCGGACCGGCCGACCTGGCCTGGATCGGCCCCAACTGGGTGCCGCCGGGCCGGTGGGTCCCGGCGGAACTCGGCCCGGACCTCTACAGCGGCACCGCCGGCATCACCCTCTTCCTCCACCACCTGGCCCGCCTCACCGGCGAGCCGGCCCACCGACGGGCGGCGCTGGCCGCCGGTGCCACCCTGCGCCGGCAGATCCGACGCCGCGCCGACCGGCTCACCGGCGGCACCAGCGGCGCCGGAGGCATCCTGTACACCCTGGCCCACCTGACCGCCCACCGGCCCGACGCCGAACTGGACGCGCTCGCCGCCACCGTCGTCGCCCGGGTGGCCGCCACCGCGGGCGGCGACGATTCCTACGACGTCATCGGGGGCTGCGCGGGCACCATCGCAGGGCTGGCCGCCTGGGCGGCCCTGCGCCCCGGCGCGGCGGTGACCGATGCTCTCGCGCGCTGCGCCGACCGGCTGGTGGACAGCGCGGTGCCCCAGCCGGCGGGCGGGGTCGGCTGGGTGCCGCGGGCGCTGGCCGAGACCGTCAAGAGACCGCTCGCGGGATTCGCGCACGGCGCGTCCGGCATCGCCTGGGCGCTCGGCCGGGCGGGGACCGTGCTCGGCGACGAACGGCTGCCCACCCTGGCACGCGCAGCACTCGACTACGAGCACACCCTCTTCGACGCCGACGCCGGAAACTGGCGCGACGTACGCATGGACGGTTCGCCGGACGGGCCGTCCCATCCCGTCTACTGGTGCCACGGGGCCGCGGGCATCGCCCTGGCACGCATCGAACTGTGCGCCCTCCTGGACGACGTCACGCGGCTACCCGAAGAGCGTGCGACGGCCCTGGCCACCGTGGTCCGGGACGGATTCGGAGGCAACTTCTCGCTCTGCCACGGCGACCTGGGCAACGCGGACGTCCTGCTGCTGGCGGGCGAGGCCGCACGGGACGCGGCGCTGCGGCACGCCGCCGTGATCCTGGACGGCCTGGAGGAACGCGGCTGGGTGTGCGGCATGCCGCGCGGCGTGCACAGTCCGTCCCTGATGGTGGGCGTGGCCGGAATCGGCTTCGGCCTGCTGCGCCTGGCCGCCCCTGACCGCGTCCCTTCCGTCCTGGCCCTGCAACCGCCCGACCCCGCCCCGCAGCCTCCGGCGTGACGGCTCCGGGGCAGGGCGGACGGCGCACCAGCGCGTCAGGCGGTGGACGTCACTTGAGGTACGGGCCGGCGGTGCCGACCTTGCCGGGGCCGTTGAGCACGTAGGCGCGGAGGTTGCCCTTGCCGGGCGCGGCGATGGCCAGCGTGCCGTCGGTGACCTCGCGGGTGTCTCCGGTGACCACGTCGGTGTAGGTGCCGTGGGGAAGGCCGGTGAAGGTCGCGTCTCCGGTGACGGTGACGGCCGCGAAGCTGTCGGTGCCCCCCGAGGTGTAACGGCGCTTGAAGGCCATCTCACCGGTGACGCCCTCGGTGGAGTACTGGCCCATCTGGAGGGCGGGCACGGCACGGCGGATCTGGTTGAGGCGCTGGAGGTGCTGGACCAGCGGCTTGCCGAGGGTGGTGGCGACCTCGCCGCTGGCGCTGTCGACGACGCCGAAGTCGGAGGCGGTGACGCCGCCTTCGAGATGGTCCCCGTAGTAGGCGCGGCCGGTGGAGGCGAGCGGGCAGGACGGACCGCAGTCGATCTGCTTGCCGGCCTGGAACTCGATCTCCGAGCCGTAGAGCAGGGTCGGCACGCCCCGGAAGGTCCACATCAGCGCCATGTTCTCGGCCCAGGCGTCGGTGCCGCCGGAGTAGCGGGTGCTGCTCTTGTTCGGCCCGTAGTCGTGGGAGTCGACGTACACCACGTTGTAGGTGGCGTCGTTGGTCGAGTCGTCGGAGTCCTTGCCGTTCCGGAAGGCGTTCGGCGCGTCCGAGAAGTTCATGTGCATGCGCATGTCGATGATGTTCATGCCGGAGAACTTCGTGTGGTCGGGCGCGTGGTAGTCGTTTCCGTCCAGGAACGCGTTGTCGCTGGTGGGCTGCTGTCCGGTGCCGAGCTGTTCCTCGTAGTCGTACTGCTCGATCGCCGCCTGCCCGTCGTCGGCGCTGTACTCCTTGCGTTCCTTCCAGGTGTAGAACTGCGCCGAGTGGTTGACCGAGCCGCGGTTCCACTTGTCGTTGACGAAGGCGCCGACCTCACCGAAGACGTAGAAGTCGTCCGCCTTCTGGGCGCCGTACTTCGCCACCAGGTGGTCGTGCAGGGCCGGCAGGAAACGGCGGTTCCAGGTGACCCGCGGGATGTGCACGGCCGTGTCGATGCGGAATC
This sequence comes from Streptomyces odontomachi, assembly GCF_024435355.1. GTDB lineage: Bacteria > Actinomycetota > Actinomycetes > Streptomycetales > Streptomycetaceae > Streptomyces > Streptomyces odontomachi. Next base: position 103,095 of record NZ_JAMJWG010000019.1, on the reverse strand, counting down.
CGTCGACGCCCATGTCGATGTACTTGTTGTAGGCGTCGATCAGGTACTTCTGCACGGTCGCGTTCTCGGTGTTGAAGTCCGCGAGGTCGTCGGCGAGCCAGCAGCTGCGGGAGTCCTCGCCCTCCCAGTTGCCGATCCAGCACTGGTGGTACAGGTCCGCCGGGAACATCCCTGACGTGGGGCTCGGCCACTGGCAGTTGTAGAGGGTCCAGCCCTCGGGACTCTTCTGGCCGGTGGGCGTGCCCCAGTTGCGGCAGGTGTTGCCGGCGGGTTCCTCGGTCGACCAGCGGTCACCGTTGTACGGGTTGCCGTTCTCGTCCTCCTGAAGGGGGTCGTACTCCTTGCCCGCCGCCTTGTCGTCGTAGTACCAGCCCCACTGGTCGTCCTGGACCCCGTAGGCGACCGGGGTGAACAGGCCCTTGGCGCCCCAGCGCGAGCTGTGGTTGTAGACCACGTCCTGGTAGATCTTGATGCCCTTGGCGTGGGCGCGGTCGATCAGGTCCTGGTAGGAGACCCCGTCCGACTCCAGCCGCGGGTCGACGCGGTAGAAGTCGTAGCCGTGGTACCCGTGGTAGTCGTAGTCCGAGCGGTTGAGCACCACGGGCGTGATCCAGATCGCGGAGAAGCCGAGGCCCTTGATGTAGTCCAGCTTGTCGGCCAGGCCCTTGAAGTCGCCGCGGAACATCGGGTCGTCGTTGGCCGCGTTGCCGGACTTCACGTGCTGGTTCCCACCGCGGTCGTTGCCGGTGTCCCCGTCGTAGAAGCGCGCGGTCAGCACGAAGTAGATCGAGTCCCTGCGCGGATCCCCGCCCAGCATCGTCGCCGGCTCGGCCTGCGCCGCCGCCGGTGCGGTCGCGGGGGCGGTTCGGGGGGACGCCACCGGGGACGCGCCGGGGCCGCCGGCCACCAGCAGCCCGGCGAGCAGCGCGACGACGGCGAGGAGGGACGGCACCGGGACGTGCCACCGGAACGGGCCTGGTGGTCGTCCCTGGCTACGCGGGTGCGGACGGCTCTGCTTGGGCAGCACGGCAACGCTCCTTCTCGTGAGAACGGGAAGGCCGCACGCGCCAGCAGCCTGTACGGGTCTCCGCAGGGATCGCGCAGACCGCGCAGAAGCAGGCCCTTGCAGGAATATGCGGAAACTTTCAGTAAGGTATTGCGAGCATCATGGACATGTAAAGACACCGGACGGCTCTGGCCGGATTGCGGCGTCCGGACACGGCGAGACGGCGGCCGCGGCACGGGCGGCGGGCGGCCGGTCTCGTCAGCCGAGCCGGGGGATCTCGATGGCGGGGCACCGGTCCATGACCATCTCGAGGCCCGCAGCACGGGTGCGTGCGTAGGCGGCCTCGTCGACGACGCCCAGCTGGAACCACACGGCACGCGCCCCCTTGGCCACCGCCTCGTCCGCGACGGCACCGGCAAGGGCGCTGTTCACGAAGACGTCCACCACGTCGACGTCGAAGGGGATGGCATCGAGGGACGGGTAGCCCTGCTCCCCGTGCACCGCTTCGGCCTTCGGATGGACGGGGACGATCCGCTTGCCGAAGCGCTGGAGCACGGCGGCGACACCATAGGCGGCCCGCCGCTCGTTCGAGGAGAGCCCGACGACGGCCCAGGTGTCGCCGAGCTCGGTAAGGATCTTGCGGATCGTGTTCGGATCGCTGTGCACGTCGCGCCTCTCGTGGGTCCGATGTATCCCCTCCAGCACAGGACAACGGATCGGCGGTGGTCTATTCCCGAACGATCGCGGAGTGCGCTGGCTGCACGTCAGCGTCGGCGGCGCCCCGCCACTGTTCCGCCCGCCCACCGCATACCCTGGCCCGATGCCCGACGAGTACCGCACGGTGGCCCGCGAGGGTAGCCATGAGATCGAGATCAACCGCTCGCGTTTCCTGTGCACGCTCGCCCCCGCCGCCACCGAGCAACAGGCCCAGGACGTCATCGCCCGCGTCCGTCGTGCGCACGCGGACGCCAACCACAACTGCTTCGCCTACGTCATCGGGGCCGATGCGGCGGTGCAGAAGGCGAGTGACGACGGTGAACCGGGCGGCACCGCCGGCGTCCCCATGCTCCAGATGCTGCTGCGCCGCGACATGCGCTACGTGGTCACCGTCGTCACCCGTTACTTCGGCGGCGTGAAACTCGGCGCGGGCGGGCTGATCCGGGCCTACGGAGGAGTGGTCGGCGAGGCCCTCGACACGCTCGGCACCCGTACCAGGCGACGCTTCCGGCTCGTCGACATCACCGTCGACCATCAACGCGCCGGCCGGCTGGAGAACGACCTGCGCAGCGCGGGCCGGGAGGTACGCGACGTCCGTTATGCGGAGGCCGTCACGCTCAGCGTGGCGCTTCCGGACGCCGACGTCCCCGCCTTCCGCGCCTGGCTCGCGGACGCCACCGCGGGGGGTGCCCGGTTCGAACCGGGCGGCGAGACGTACGGGGACGCGTGAGCGAGGGCTCGGTGCTCGTTGTCCGTGCCGTCTGCCAGGATGCCGTGCATGACGGACGACGACACCCTGCTTCCGGCTGACGAGGCCGAAGCGGCCGTGAACGCACGACGGAACATGCAGGCGCTGGCCGCCGAGCTCAGGGAACGCGGTTGCGAGACCACGGTCTTCAACGAGGACGGCGAATCGACACGTGGCCTCCCGGGCCATCTGACGTTCGACATCGAGGCTCCCGAGGGCTACCAGGTGCACGTCGTCGTCCCCGGCGTCCCGACGGAGGTCCTCCGGGCCGCCGTCCCGGGGAGCAGATGGATCCTGCGCTGGGGCAACCACCAGACGTTCCACTGGAGCGAGATCGTGGACAAACTGGCCACGCTCGCCCAGGGGCAGCGCACCATCATCGCCAATGTGGAGCTGCTCGTGGCCGAACTGTGCAGCCGGGGTCTGCCGCTGCGCACCGACGAGGTCGGGCCGGACTGGGACGCCGCGGGGGACGAGTGGGTGACGTACGACCTGCCGGTGAACGACGAGGTGGTGTGCGTGTCCATCCCGGACCAGCCCGTGGGGCCGGGCCTCGACCAGGTCATGTACGTGCAGGGTGAGGAGTACGCCTGGGAGGCTGCGGTGGCAGCGGTCTTCGCCGAGGCGGGCGTCCCCATGGCCGAGCAGGGGATCGCGGGGCGCTAGGAGCACGGGACGTCGGGAGTAGGAGCACCAGCCGTGTCGGACGCGCGCATCACCGTCGGAGCCTTCGTCACCGTCACCGACGGCCCGTTCGCGACGCTCCGGACGACGATCACCGAGGTCGACGCCACCCTGTCGAAGGCCAAGGGCGCGATCGAGATGTTCGGCCACCGGATCCCGGTCGACATCTCCTTCGCAGGCCCGCCCGGCGAGCCACGGGTGACGGCGGTGCCCGACCGCTCGGACGTCATCGCAGCGCACGCCGGGGCCATCCGCCGTTACGGGGTGGTGGGACGCGTCGTGTCCGGTGACGGCGCCGGTCGCTGGGTTCGCGTCGACAAGGTGGCCGACACCGGGGGATCCGCCGGAGTCATGATCCGCATCGCCGACGATCCCGGCCTCCGGGTCAACTGCGTCAACGAATGGGTCGAGGACTGGGCGGGCGTGGAGGAGTCCTTCCTGCGCGATGGCCGCCGGGTCGACTGGGGCTGAGGGGACGGGCCGACCGGGGACGGGGAGCCGGTCCGCGAAGCAGCCGGACGGGACGGGTGAGGCTGCCGGGGCCGAGGGGAGGACCGGCGTTGTCAGACCCGGCGGATAGTGTCGGGGATCATGAGGTTGCTGCATACGTCGGACTGGCATCTCGGCCGGGCGTTTCACCGGGTGAGCATGCTCGACGCCCAGGCCGCTTTCGTCGACCATCTCGAAGCCACCGTGCGCGCGCACGCAGTCGACGCGGTGCTGGTGGCCGGCGACGTCTACGACCGGGCAGTGCCGTCGCTCGCCGCCGTCGAGCTGTTCGACGACGCGTTGCACCGCCTTGCCGCACTCGGCGTTCCCACCGTCATGATCTCCGGGAACCACGACTCGGCCCGCCGCCTCGGCGTCGGCGCCGGGCTGCTCGGCCGGGCCGGCATCCACCTGCGTACCTCGCCCGGCGGCTGCGCCACCCCCGTCGTACTGTCCGACGCGCACGGCCGCGTCGCGTTCTACGGCCTGCCGTACCTCGAACCGTCCCTGGTGAAGGACGAGTTCGCCGTCGACAGGCCCAGCCACGAGGCGGTGCTAGGCGCCGCCATGAAGCGGGTACGCGCCGATCTCGCCCAGCGCCCGCCCGGCACCCGGTCCGTGGTCCTCGCCCACGCCTTCGTCACCGGCGGCCAGGCCAGCGACAGCGAGCGCGACATCACGGTGGGCGGCGTCGCCGCGGTGCCCGCCGGGATCTTCGACGGGGTGGACTACGTGGCGCTCGGCCATCTGCACGGCAGCCAGACCCTCAGCGAGCGGGTGCGCTACGCAGGTTCGCCGCTCGCCTACTCCTTCTCCGAGGCGACGCACCGCAAGAGCATGTGGCTGGTGGACCTCGCGGCCGACGGCGCCATCCACGCCGAGCGCATCGAGTCCCCGGTGCCACGCCCGCTCGCCCGCATCAGGGGCCACCTGGACGACCTGCTCGCCGACCCCGCGCTCGCCCGGCACGAGCCGGCCTGGGTGGAAGCCACCCTCACCGACCCGGTGCGCCCCGCGGACCCGATGGCCCGGCTCACCGAGCGCTTCCCCGGCACCCTCAGCCTGCTCTTCGAGCCCGAACGGCCACCCGGCGAGAGGGACGTGTCCTACGCACGGCGCCTCGCCGGCCGCGACGACCAGCAGATCGCCGAGGACTTCGTCGCCCATGTGCGCGGCGTCGGCCCCGACGCGGAGGAACGCATCGTGCTGCGCGACGCGTTCGACTCCGTACGGGCCCACGACGCGGTGCGCGAGGTCGTGCGATGAGGCTGCACCGGCTGCGCATCACCGCCTTCGGACCCTTCGGTGGCCGCCAGGAGGTCGACTTCGACGCACTGACGGTCGCCGGTCTCTTCCTGCTGCACGGTCCCACCGGCGCCGGCAAGACGTCCGTCCTGGACGCGGTCTGCTACGCGCTGTACAACGCGGTGCCCGGCGCCCGGCACACCAGCGGCCAGGGCAGCGCCCTGCGCAGCGACCACGCCGACACCGCCACCCGGACCGAGGTGTGCCTGGAGTTCACCGTCGCCGGCCGCCGTCTCGAGATCACCCGGCAGCCCCCGTGGCAGCGCGCCAAGCGCCGCGGCGCCGGCACCACCACCGACAAGGCCCAGAGCGCCCTGCGCGAGTACGACGCCCAAGAGGGCACATGGCGCGACCTCAGCCGGTCCCACCAGGAGATCGGCGAGGAGATCGGCACTCTGCTCGGCGGCATGAGCAAGGAGCAGTTCTGCCAGGTGGTGCTGCTGCCCCAGGGCGACTTCGCACGCTTCCTGCGCGCCGACGCCGAGGCACGCGGCAAGCTCCTCGGGCAACTCTTCGACACCGGCAGGTTCGCCGCGGTCGAGCAGCACCTCGCCGAACGGCGGCGCACCTCCGAAGCCGCCGTGCGCGACGCCGACGCCCACCTGCTGGCCGACGCCCACCGCATCCAGCAGGCCGCCGGCGACACCCTCGAACTGCCCCTGCCGGAGGCCGCCCCCGGCGACCCCGGCCTCGTCGCAGCCGTCCTCACCTGGGCCGCCGTCGCCCGCAGTGGTGCCCGGGAACGGCTGGCGGCCACCGCAGCCGCCCTGCGCACCGCCGAAGAAGCACACACCACGGCCGAGCGCCGACTGGCCGACGCACGCGAACTCCACCGGTTGCAGCAGCGCGCAGCCGAAGCCCGCGCCCGCGCCGAGCGGCTCGACGCGACGGCGGACGACCACCGGCGCGCCACCGCCCTCATGGAGCGCGCCCGCGCGGCCGAGACCGTCGCCCCCGCCCTGCACCTGCGGGACACCGCACAGACCGAGCACCGCGCCGCGGCCGCGACGGAGGCACGGGCACGCGCCGCGCTGCCCGCCGAGCTGACCGACACCAGCGTCGCGGGCCTGACCGGCGCCCTGCGCAAGGCATCGGAAGAACTGGGCGGCCTGGAGTCCGCCCGCCGCGCCGAACACCGACTGGCCGAGATCGCCGACGAGCGCACCACCCTGGAGCGCCAGGAACGCGCCGACGACGAGCTGCTGCACGAGTCCACCGGCTGGCTCGCCGACTGGGACCCCACCCGCCTCCGGCTCCAGGAGCGCATCGACTCCGCCCAGGAGGCCGCCGCGCGCGCCGAGCAGTTGGCCGCCCGGCTCGAAGGCGCCCAGACCCGGCTGGCCGCGGCCCGCCGCCGTGACCGGCTCGCCGCCGACGCCGCCGCCGCGGAAGAGCAGGCGCGCACCGCACGCGACAGCGCCGCAGCCGCCCACGAACACTGGCTGGAGCTGAAGGAACAGCGGCTGCGCAGCATCGCCGCCGAACTTGCCGCCGGCCTCGTCGCCGGTGAGCCGTGCGACGTGTGCGGCGCCACCGAGCACCCACGGCCCGCCCGCAAGGTGGCCGGCCATGTCGACGGCCGCGCCGAAGACGCCGCCCTCGCCGCCCACCGTCGTGCCGACGAGGCCCGCCGCACCGCCGAGCAGCGGCTGGCCTCGGTACGCGAGGCCCTCGCCGCCGCCACCGCCGAAGCCTCCACCACCGCGACCGCCGAGCTCTGTGCGGAAGCCGACGACCTGCGGGCCCGGCACGCCGACGCCCATGAGACCGCGGCCCGACTGCACGCCGCACGCGAAGCCCTCGCCCACGCCGAGCAGGAACGCGACCGCAGGCTCACCGTCCAGCAGGAGGCCGCCGCCCGCGCCGCCTCCCGTGCCTCCCAACGCGACATGCTGGAGCGTGAGTACGGCACCCTGGAAGCGGAGCTGACCCGGGCGCGCGGCGGCGAGGACAGCGTGGCCGCCCGCGCCCGCCGCCTGGAACACCGCACCGCCCTCCTCGCGGACGCCGCCGAGGCCGCCCGCAGCACCGAGGACACCGCCCAGCGCATGAAGGACGCCGACGCACGCGTCGCGGACGCCGCCTTCCGCGCCGGCTTCGACACCCCCGAGGCGGTCGCGGCCGCCCTGCTGGACCCGGCCCGTCGCCGCGGCCTCCAGCAGCGCCTCGACGCCCGGCTCCAGGAAGAGGCTCAGGTGCGCGCCGTCCTCGCCGAGGCCGAGACCGCCGCGGCCGCGGCCCTCCCACCGGCCGACCCGGAAACCGCCCGCGAGGCCGCTGCCGCCGCCGAGCTACGGCTGCGGCGCGCGGCCTCCGCCCATGACGAGGCCACCCGGCGCCGCAGCGAACTCGACCGCCTCTCCGCACGCGTGCACACCGCCGCCCGGCAACTGGCCCCGCTGCGCACCGGTCACGACCGCATCGCCCGCATGGCCGCCCTGGCCGCCGGCACCTCCGTCGACAACGACCGGCGCATGCGCCTGGAGTCCTACGTGCTGGCCGCCCGTCTCGAACAGGTCGCGGCGGCCGCCACGGCACGGCTGCGGCGCATGTCCCAGGGCCGCTACACCCTGGTCCACTCCGACGGTCGCGCCGGACGCGGCCGATCCGGCCTCGGACTCCACGTCGTCGACGCCTGGACCGGCCGCGAGCGGGACACGGCCACCCTCTCCGGCGGAGAGACCTTCTTCGCCTCGCTCGCCCTCGCGCTCGGCCTCGCCGACGTGGTCACCGACGAGGCGGGCGGCGTGCGGCTCGACACCCTCTTCATCGACGAGGGCTTCGGCAGCCTGGACGACCAGACCCTCGACGAGGTCCTGGACGTCCTGGACGCCCTGCGCGAACGGGACCGCAGCGTCGGCATCGTCAGCCACGTCCCCGACCTGCGCCGCCGCATCCACGCCCAACTGGAGGTGGTCAAGGGGCGGGGCGGATCGTCGGTGCGGCAGCGGTAGGGCGCACCGCTCCCGGTGCCGGCGAAAACGACGTGCACGCATGGGTTCGGCCGCTGATGATGGGGCACCATGCCGCATCTTCCCTCCCCCTCCGCCGCCGAACTCCGCCGTGACCCGCTGCCGCTGCGCGGGCGTACCGCGCTCGTGACCGGCGCCAGCCGCCGTAGCGGCATCGGATACGCCGTCGCACGCCGGCTCGCCGCCTACGGCGCCAGCGTCTACGTCCACCACCACGTGCCGCACGACGTCGCCATGCCCTGGGGCGCCGACCGCCCGGAGGACGTGGTGGCCGGGGTGCGCGAGGCGCTGGCCGACCCGGCGGCCCGCGTCGTCGACGGTCCCGGCGACTTCACCGACCCCGCCGTACCCGCCGAACTGGTCGACCGCGCCGCCGAAGCACTCGGCGGGCGGCTCGACATCCTCGTCGCCAACCACGCCCTCAGCGGTTCGGACGGCACCCTCGACACGATCGACGCCGCGATGCTCGACGCCCACTGGATGATCGACGCCCGCTCGGTGATCCTGCTCGTGCAGGCCTACGCACGGCTGCGGGCCACGCTGCCGCCCCGCACACCGGGCGGCCGGGTGGTCATGATGACCTCCGGTCAGGACCAGGGCGGCGGCATGCCCGACGAGATCGCCTACACCCTGCAGAAGGGCGCCCTGGCCTCGGCGACCCGCGTCCTGGCCACCACGCTCGCCCCGCACGCCGTCACGGTGAACACCGTCAATCCGGGACCCGTCGACACGGACTACGCCTCCGAGGACGACTACCGCGCCGTCGCCGCCATGTTCCCCGCCGGCCGCTGGGGCATGCCCGACGACCCGGCCCGGCTGATCGGCTGGCTCGCCACGGACGAAGCCGAGTGGATCACCGGGCAGGTCATCAACTCCGAGGGAGGCTTCGCCCGCTGACCCGCGGCCCCGCCCTGCGGCGGGGCGACGACGGGAGTCGGACACCCCCTAGAGCTGCGACAGCTCGTCCACCAGGTCGTCGAGGCCCAGGGCACCCTGGGACAGGGCCGCCATGTGCCAGGCCTTCGGGTCGAAGTCGGCGCCGCGCCGCTGCCGGGCGTTCTCCCGGCCCAGCAGCCAGGCCCGCTCGCCCAGCTTGTAGCCGATGGCCTGGCCCGGGACGGACAGGTAGCGGGTCAGCTCGCTCGCCACGAAGCCCGGGGTGCGGCTGCTGTGCGCGCCGAAGAACTCCTGGGCGAGATCCGGCGTCCACCGCTTGCCCGGGTGGAACGGCGAGTCCGCCGGGATCGTCAGTTCCAGGTGCATGCCGATGTCGATGATGACCCGTGCCGCCCGCATCATCTGCGCGTCCAGATAGCCAAGGCGCCGCTCGGGGTCGGTGAGGAAGCCCAGTTCGTCCATGAGCCGCTCGGCGTACAGCGCCCAGCCCTCGCAGTTGGCGCTCACCATGCCCACGGTGGCCTGGTAGCGGGAGAGGTCGCCGGCGACGTGCACCCACTGCGCCAGTTGCAGATGGTGTCCGGGAACGCCCTCGTGGTACCAGGTGGACACCAGGTCGTAGACGGGGAAACGGGTCCGGCCCATGGTGGGCAGCCAGGTGCGGCCGGGGCGCGAGAAGTCCTCGGACGGTGCCGTGTAGTACGGCGCGGCGGCGCTGCCGGGCGGTGCGATGTGCGCCTCCACCCGCCGGACCCGCTCGGCGAGGTCGAAGTGGGTGCCGTCGAGGGTCTCGATGGCCTCGTCCATCAGGCCCTGCAACCAGTCGCGCACCTCGTCGACGCCTTCGATGTGCCGGCCGTGCTCGTCCAGGTACGCCAGCGCCCGCCAGGGCGTGGCCGCGCCGGGCAGGATCTTCTCCGCCTCCGTCGCCATCTCGCCGAGGATGCGGTGGTATTCCGACCAGCCGTACGCGTACGCCTCGTCCAGGTCCAGATCCGTGCCGTTGTAGTAGCGCGACCAGCGGGCGTAGCGCTCACGGCCCACCGTGTTCGGCGCGTCCGCCACCGCCGGCGCGTACACCTCGCGCAGCCAGTCGCGCAGCGCGGCGACGCCTGCCGTGGCCGCGCCGGCGGCGCTGTCCAGCTCGGCGCGGAGCGCCTCCGGGCCGGCGGCCGCGAACTCCTCGAACCAGCCGCGGCCGGCGCCGCCCGGGTCGGTCCACTCGGTCAGCTGCTCGATGAAGGTGCCGGTGGGCCTGGGACCGGCGGGCAGCTTGCGTTCCAGGCCCAGGGCGAGGGAGGCGCGGTAGCCGTCCAGCGCCGCCGGGACCGCACGCAGCCGCTCGGCGATCGCCGCCCAGTCCTCCTCGGTCTCGGTCGGCGTCAGCATGAAGACATCACGGACGGAGTGCGCGGCGGAGCCGATGTTGCTGACGGCGCGCAGCCCCTCGTCGGCCTCGTGCACCGCGAGGGACGCGGTCAGCCGTTCCCGCAGCAGGCGGGCGCAACGACGCTCGACATCCCGCTCGGCGCCCGGCTGCCGCTCCGATTCGGCCAGTCGCGCCAGCGTCCGCCGGGCCAGCTCCGCCTCGGCCTGCTGACCCTCCGGGGAGAGGTCGGGCAGCCGTCCGGCGCTCTCCTTCACTCCGAGGAAGGTGCCGGTGATCGGATCGAGGGCGACAAGCTCGTCGACGTAGGCGTCGGCGACCTCTCGGGGCAGGGGGATCTTCTTCTCTGGCATGGGGACATCCTCATACGGCGAAGGGGACCTCGTCAGCCATTCACGTACCCGTCTTCACGCGGCGCCGAATGCACCGCGCCGTACGCACGTTCAGAGCCGGCCGTGCGCACGCCGCCACGCCGTTAAGCTGGGGCGATGGCACAACGCAGCACGCCGGACGGGGCCGCCGGCACCCCAGCGCCCGCGCAGCACGACATCCCCCTCGTCTCCCGTCTGCTGGGCCGGGCAGGGTCGTTGGCCGGGCAGGGCGAGCTGGTCGGGGAGATCGTGACGCGGGTGGCCGCGGACATCATCGAGGGCCGTCTCGCCGCCGGCGCCGAGCTGAACACGGTCGACCTGGCACGCCGGTTCGGCACCAGCCGCACCCCCGTGCACCAGGCGCTGGCCGTGCTGCAACGCGAGGGCCTGCTGCTCCTCCCGCCGCGCAAGCGTGCCCGGGTCGCCTCGCTGACCCTCGCGGAGATCCGCGACACCTACCAGATCCGTGCCGCCCTCTACTCCCTGATGAGTACCTGCATCGTCGAGGGCAGCAGCGACACGGAGATCGCCCGGTTGGACGAGTCACTGGCCCGCATGCAGGTGGCGGTGGAGCAGGGCAACGTCCTGGAGTACTTCTACGCGACGGTCGACTACCGCCACACAGAGGCCGACATCTGCCCCAACCGCCGGGTCGGCGGCATCATCGAATCCCTCGGTCTGCGGATCTACCCACTGCGCCGCTACGGCCTGTCGCTGCCGGGCCGTATGCAGGCCTCCCACCGTGACTACGCACGGCTCAGGGAGGCGTACGGCTACCGGGACGCCGACCTGGCCGCCGCCGTCACCAGGGCGATGATGCGCAAGGCCCTGCACGTGATCGAGGCGAACTGGCCGCAGGGGATCTCCAGCGGCCCGGCCGCCTCCACCGCGTCCCGGGACACGGCCTGAAGCCGGCTCGGACCAGCCGCCGGCTCAGACCAGCCGCTTGCGCACCCGCTCCGCGACCGCACGCGTCCCACACGTGGGCCGGCCACGGGCATCGAGCGTGACCTCGCCCCCGGCGAACACCTCCCGCACCGCACGCCGCACCCGCCCCGCGGGACCGGCGAGCCCCAGGTGGTCCAGCATCATCGCGGCCGAGAGGAGCTGGGAGACGGGGTTCGCCCGGTCCTGCCCGGCGAGGTCGGGCGCCGAGCCGTGGATCGGCTCGAAGTAGGCGCTCGTGTCGCCGATGTTCCCGGACGGGCAGAGGCCGAGGCCGCCGATGGTCGCGGCGCCCACGTCGCTGAGAATGTCCCCGAGGAAGTTCTCCATCACCAGCACGTCGAAGTGGCCCGGATCGTGCACGAGATCGTGGCCGGCGGCGTCGGCGTAGCGGAAGTCCGTCTCGATGTCGGGGTACTCGGGGGCTATCTCGGTGAAGATGCGGCGGAAGAACGCGTAGGAGCGGATCACGTTGCTCTTGTCCACGCAGGTGACGCGCCTGACCCGGTCGGCGGGCGCCCCGGTGCGGGCCCGCGCCAGCCCGAACGCGCGGTGTACGACGCGTTCCACCCCGTGCCGGGTCATCATCAGGTGGTCGGCGCTGGCGTGGTCGTTGCCGACGCCGAGTCCGCGGGACAGGTACAGCCCCTCGGTGTTCTCCCGGACGATCACGTAGTCGATCGGCCCGAGGTCGGGACGCATCGGAGTGCGGACGCCGGGCACGGACGCGATCGGCCGGACGTTGGCGTACGCGTCGAGCCCGCCGCGCAGTACACCCCCCAGCAGGCCGCCCTCGGTGCCGTCCGGCTTGCGGACCGTCGGAAGGCCGACGGGGCCCTTCAGCGTGGCGTCGTACTCCGAGCGGATGCGCTCCAGCGCCGCCGCGCTCAGTGGCTCACCCGTCTCGGCGTACGTCTTCGCCCCACCCGCCTCCTGGTGGTACGCCAGGACGGCTTCGCCCTCCACCGCCGCGCTGGCGACGGTCAGCGCCGCCTCGACGAGCTCGGGTCCGATCCCGTCGCCTTCGATGACCCCGATCCGGAACCGCGGTAGCCCCATGCCCTGCTGCTCCCCTTCGTACGGACGCCTTGTTTCGTACGTCGCTTCGTGCGGACACCCGGTCAACGCGTCACGATGCCGTTCGGCACACCGGCCGCGGCCTGCGCCGCCGCTGACGCATCCCGGGTCGTGGACCCGGCGTCGCCCGAGTGGGACTCCGAGTCCGCGATCCAACGCCTGCCGCACACCAGGGTGATGACCAGCGTGACCAGCGCGGCGAGCACCAGATAGGAGGAGAAGAACAGCGCGGAGCCGGTGACGCTGTTGAGCCACACCCCGATCAGTGGCGCGGTGCCGCCCAGCAGCGCCTGGGCGACGTTGTACGACAGCCCGCCGGCGGTCACCCGGATGTGGGCCGGGAAGATCTGGCTCACGGCGAGCAGCGAGGGCACCGCCATCACCCCCTTGCACAGGCCGAGCAGCGCACCACCCAGCCATGCGGCGGTCACCCCGCTGCTTGCCAGGGCGAAGCCGGGCACCACGCCGACGGCGACCACCAGTGACCCGACGATCGTCGCCCGGCGCAGCCCGATGCGGTCGGCGACGGGGCAGAAGGCCAGCAGGCAGACCACCACCATCACCGAGTTGAGCGTGTTGATGCCGTAGCTCTGGGTGCCGGACAGCGCGGAGTTGCCCTTGAGGAACGTCGCCAGGTACGACGTCATGGTGGCCGAGATGATCGCCCACGTTCCGAGGAACGCGACGAAGACGAGGATCCGCGCCCCGTGCGTGCGCAGCGCCTCCCACACCGGTGACTGCCGCTTGTGCCGCTCCCGCTGCTGCTCCTGGGCCTCGAGGAGCTGACGGAACTCGCGCCCCTCCGCGGTCCTGCGGCGCAGGTAGAGGCCGACGACCCCCATGGGCAGCGACAGCCAGAACAGCAGCCGCCAGCCCCAGGCCTCGTACGCGGCACTGCTGAGCGTGGCCGAGAGCAGCGTCGCCAGCAGCGATCCGACGATGAAGCCGCCGAAGGTCATCGCCGTCATCATGCCGACGGCCGTGGCCTTCCTGCCCTTCTGGCCGTGCTCGTAGACGAAGGAGATCGCCGTCGAGTACTCGCCGCCCGTGCCGAACGACTGGATGAGCCGCATCAGCAGCAGCAGGACCGGCGCGGCGTAACCGATCACCGCGTACGTCGGGATGAACCCGATCAGTGCCGTCGCACCGCAGGTGATGATGATCGTGGTGGACAGCGCCCGCTTGCGGCCGAGCTTGTCGCCGATGTGCCCGAAGACGGTCGCACCGAGCGGGCGGGTCAGGTACGAGATGGCGAACACGGCATAGGCGCTGAGCAGTGCGAGGGTGTCGTTTCCGGGCGGGAAGAACTTGTCGGCGACGACGGTGGCGACGACACCGTAGACGCCCCAGTCGTACCACTCGGCGAAGTTGCCCGCGGACGCGGCGACCACCGTGCGGCGACGCTCCGCCCGGCCGACCGGGCCGTCCTGATCGATCCGGCCGGCCGGGTCCTCAGGTGCTGCCATGGTCGCCTCCTCCTTCGAAGGCGCTGGGCACGGCGACACCGTGCTCGTCGGCCAGCGCGCGCAGTTCGGCCAGCGTCCTCCTCCGCAGCGGGATGCCACGGGCGCGGGCCTCGTCCATGTGGTGCGCCTCGATGTCCCCCGGGGCGTGCACCCGCTCCACTCCTGGGGCGGGTTCGGCGGCCCGTACGTACGCGGCGATCCGGGAGGCACGCTCGTGCACTCCGGCGGCGTCCCCGAAGGCCCCGGCGTCGATCACCAGGTAGCAGTTGCCGACCGTCACATCCAGATCCCCGACGGTGCTGGTGGCGGGCGTGCTGGTGAACCCCGACAGGGCGACGTTCTGGGTCAGGTTGGCCCCGGTCAGCCCGGAAGCCAGCATCTCGACCATCAGGGAGAGCGCGGAACCCTTGTGGCCGCCGCTGGGCAGCACCCCACCGCCCAGGGCCGCCGCGGGATCGCGAGTCGGGCGTCCCGCGGCGTCGATGGCCCAGCCCTCCGGGAGCGGTGTGCCCGACTCCGCGTACAGCTTGATGCGGCCCCTGGACGACATGGACTGGGCCATGTCGAGGACCAGCTCGGGGTGGTCGCGGCCGGGTGCGGCGAACGACAGCGGGCTGTTGCCGATACGCGGCCGGCGTCCGCCGAAGGGGACCACCGACGGGGAGGTGGTGCTCATGGCCAGGGCGAGGAAGCCGTGTTCGGCCGCGTGCCGGGTGTAGAAGCCCGCCGCACCGAAGTGCGCCACCCTGGTGACGCCGGCGAGCGCGACACCGGTCGTGCGGGCCTTGTCCATGGCGGCGTCGATCGCCCGGATGCCGACCGGCGCCCCGAAGCCGGAGTCCGCGTCGAGGAGGATCGCGCCCGGGGTCTCGGACAGTACGCGCTCGGTGGGACGCGGGTTGACCTGCCCGGACTCGAGCTGCACCACATACGGCGCGAGCCGGCTCACCCCGTGCGTGTGCACCCCGGCGGCATCGGCCTCGACCAGCGAGCGGGCGAGCAGCGCTGCGTCCGTCGCGCCCATGCCGCCGACCGCGGTGAGGACGGCGGCGGTGAGCTGCTGCAACGCGTCGACCGCGACACGGGCCGTGCCCGTCGCGCCGTTCGCGCCGTTCGCGCTGGTCGTGCTCATCGCGTCCGCCGCTTGCAGAACAGCGTCAGGCCGGCGTCCAGGAGCTGTACGTCGGAGTCAGCGAAGTCGGCGTAGTGCACGATGACCGCCTCCTGGGTCTGCGGCACGACGGCCGACTGCGGGGTGTGCGCCAGCACCCCGTGCACCAACCCCTCCGAAAGGCCTTCCTCGGCCATCCAGTGGCCGCCGAGGAACCCGTGCTGGTAGAGCCGGCCGGTGCGGGAGAAGCGGGCGCCGCCGGTGCCGTCGCCGGAGGGCTCGAACTCGCGCACCTTGGACACGTCGTGCAGGAGCGCGATGGCCAGGGTCTGATCCCTGTCGACCGGCACGCCGTGCAATTCGCTCTCGACGTCGACGAGGTGTCCGGCGATGCGCGTCACCGCGCGGGTATGGGTGACCAGGGTGCGCCGGGCGGGCAGTTCGGGACTCTTCGGCACGCTCGCCAGGTCGGTCCACACGCTCGACCGCCAGGCCCTGGCCCAGATCCTCGTCACGGCGTCCCGCAGGTCCGTGTCGCCGATGTCCATGATCTCGGGCAGCAACGCACGCACCGTGTCGGCGGTCCGCACGGTCGGCGTCGTGCTGTCACGCGGCTCCTCGCTCACTACCGCCCCTTGGAAAGTGTCGACAGTTTGCTGATTGCGGGCACGCTACGCGCCGTTTTATCGAGTCGCAAGGGTGAAGTGTCGACACTTGCGTATACGAGGCCCGACTGGGGGAGGCTCGATCAGGGAACCCGCCGCCGGGTCACGTCTCCAGGTTGACGACCCGGCAGGCGAGCTGGACGGCCAGGCGCTGGTCGGGGTCGTCGAGGTCGACCGAGAGCTGGTGCCGGATCCGCGCCACACGGTTGACGACGGTGTTGCGGTGCACGCCGAGCACGTCGGCGGTGACGGTCGGCGACGATTCGTTGTCCAGGTACGTCTCCAGGGTCCGCAGCAGCTCTTCGTCGCGGTCGACGGCCAGGAGCGGGCGCAGCAGGGTGGTGGCGAAGGTGGCGAACTCCTGCGAGGCGTACCAGCCGAAGAGGATGCGCTGCATGCCCATCTCGTCGATGTGCTGGACCGCGGTGCGGGTTCCGCCGGCCTGGACGATGGTGGTCGCCTCCTGCGCCTCCGCAAGGCTCTTCTTCAACCCGCCGATCCCCGCGTACGGCCGACCGATCCCTGCGTACACCCGCATCCCCGTGCGTCCCGCGACGAAGGCCCGCAGGACGGCACCGACGGACTGGGTGGTCTGGCGGTAGGAGGTCGCGGGCGGTTCGACGTCGGAGGTCGTCCAGGTCGTCCAGCCGTTCGGTCGCTCCACGATGTGGGCGCCGAGGCCCAGCTGCGCGAGCCGGTGCTGAAGCTCGTCGGTGAGCGCGAGCAGACGCTGCTGGTCGGGCTCGCCCGCCACCTGGATGTGCAGGGCGGTGCACCAGCCGTCGACCTTCCAGCCGAGGGTGCCGATCTGCTGCACCAGCCCGGTCGAGGGGGACTCCGACAGGGCGATGATCGCGTTGAGTATGCCGAGCCGGAAGCGGGCGTCGCGTTCCCGCTCCAGGCGCTCCGAGATCAGCCGCGTCGCGAGGTAGCTGCCGGCGAGGCGCAGGCCCGTGCCCGCGACCCTGAGCCACATCGCGGTCGGTGCGGTGCGCTCGGTGACGATCCAGAACGTCGGCTGCTCCCCGGGAACCAGGGCGATCGGCTGGGCGATCCGCACGGCGTCGCCCACGGACCTGGTGGTCTGGACCGGCAGCCGGTCGCCGTCCGGCAACGGCGGGTCCAGCTCGACACCGGCGAGCGCGCCGCCTTCGAAACCGATCAACGACGAGCGGCTGTCCAGGACGGCGTCGAGCGCATGGAGCACGCTTTCGGCGCCCTGCTTGGGGGAGAGGTGCCCAAGGCGGTCGATGAGGTCCATCAGCAGACCGGCGAGATGGCGGGTGGGGGCGTGTATCTGCTCGCGCAGCTGGTCGCAGAGGATGGCCAGCTCGCCGTCCACGGTGACCAGGGCGATGCCGAGCTTGTCGGAGAGGCGGCGGCTGGCCAGGCCGATCTCGGTGGCCGGGCGGGGGACGAGGAGCATGGCGGCGCCGCTCTCCTCGGCCGAGCGCAGCGCGAAGTCCACGCAGTAGGTGTCCGTCGCGAGCCGGGCACCGTCGATCACGAGGACGGTGCCCGGCTCACTGGTCGGGGCGACACGGTCACGGGGAGCGATCCGGACACCGGTGACCGTCCGGCCGGCGCCGGAACGGCCGGCGATCAGCCGCGCGCCGGCCAGGGCCGGTAGTTCCAGGAGTTGGCGGACGGACACTTCGTCGGCCTTCGTCCCCCAGACGTCGTTCATCCGGACAGTCTGCACGACCGCGCTGCGCGCGCCGTGCGGGGAGTCAGCGCAGGTGGGCGGCGAGGAACTCGATCAGGTTGGTCCCGGCGACCCGTGCGGCGACCGTCGTGCCCAGACGCCGCCGCACCGCCCGGACGAGATCCGGGAAGTCGGCGGGTCGCTCGAGGCCCCGGGTCGCCGACACCGGGGTCTGCTCGATGAGCAGTCCGGTCAGGACCGGGTCGACGATGTCGGCGACATCGGCGATGAAGTCCGTTCCCAGGCCCACCGAGCCCTCACCGACCACGCCGATCGCGTGCTCGACGTGGTCCACGAAGTGCTCGACGCCGGGCGCCGGCCCGTCGGAGACGAACGGCCCGAAGGCGTTGAGCGCCACGAAACCGCCCGTCTCGGCGAGCACGCCCAGCTGCCGGTCGGAGAGGTTGCGGGGATGCCCGGCCACCGCCCGACACGAGGAGTGCGAGGCGAGGAACGGCCGCTGCGCCACCTCGGCCAGGTGGAAGAACCCCGCCTCGGACAGATGGGAGACGTCCACGACCATGCCCAGCTGCTCCATCCGGCGCACGCTGTCGACGCCGAGCGCGGTCAGCCGGCCTCCGGTGGCGCGCTCCGCCACCCCGTCGGCCATCATCGTGCGGCGGTTCCACGTCAGCGAGCACATCCGCACGCCGAGCCGCCACAGCACGTCCAGGACCTCGACGCTCTGCCCCACGGGCTCGGCGCCCTCGATGGCGAGGAGCAGCGCGATCCGCCCGTCCGAGAGCGCCCGCCCCAGCTCCGCGCCGGTCTCGACGATGACGACGTCGTCCCGATGCAGCTCGGCGAACCGGCGCGCCTCCTCCAGCAACAGCAGACAGCGGCGCAGCGCGCCTTCCCCGACGAACTGCTCCTCGGTGCACACCGGCAGTACTTGCAGGGCCACCCCGCCATCCCTGAGCTGCGGCAACCAGAAGTCCCCGAACGGGTCGCGGTGGCCGCGTTCACGCAGGTGCCGGACGGCCAGCAGGAGATCGTTGTGGCAGTCCGCCACCGGCACCGTGCCCATGCTCAGCTCCGTCATCGCCGGGCCTCCCCAGGGGGAGCGGTCACGATCTCGTGCAGGCCCGTGCCGTCGTGGTAGAGGTGCGCCTCGACGATACGGCCGCCGCGTGCCGTGAGGACGGAGCAGCCCGCGACGTCCAGCGGGGCCACGCCCGAACCGGGTGCCGGACGTCCGGTCATGCGCCACCGGACCGTACCGCGCTCGCCGGCGTCGATCACCTCCACCACCTCGCGCCGGTAGTCGGGATAGGTGCACAGCAGCCGGTCCATCGCCGCAGCGTCGTCCTCGGCCGACGACACCGCGGGCCGGCCGTTGACCGTGGCCCGCAGCTCCGCCGCGACCAGGGCGGCCATCGCGGCGAGGTCCCGCGCGTTCTCCGCGGCGTTGTACGCCAGCCACGTCTGGCAGGCGGTGCGCCCGCCGGTCGTGTCGCTCATCCGCCGCCTCACCGGTCCAGCGGCCCGGCGGCCTTGACCTGGACCCGGCACGCCCGGCCGGGCACATAGGTCAGGGGCACCTCGGCCAGTGAGGTGATGTGCACCTTACGCGGGTCGGCGCCGGACCGCACCGCCGCGTCGACGGCCAGGCTCCGCGCCTCGTCCAGGCAGGCCTCGCGGCCACGACCTTCGTAGCGGTAGACGCGGTCGATGGAGCCGGAGGCCTCGGCGATGGCGGCGCCGAAGGCGTTGGCCACGGCGTGGTTCTCCGGCCGGATGACCTCGCTGGCGCCGGCGACCCGGTCCGGCACCAGGTGCGAGCCGCCGCCCACCGCGATCAGCGGAAGGCTCTGCCGGCTGGCCTTCAGCCGCTCCGTCATGATCCCGATCTGGTCATCCACCCAGGCCAGTGCCCGATCGACCAGCTGCCGGTCGAGACCGTCCAGCCGCGCGGCGTCCCCGAAGCCGTGCAGCCGACCGGCGGCCACCGAGACGTCCGACAACGTGAGGGTGGAGCCGCCCCGCACCAGGGCCTCGGTCAGCACCCGGTAGCCGACCGAGTCGGGCCCGACCGCGACGCCGCCGGCCCGATCGGTGTCGGGGCGCACCACGGTGCCACCGCCGAGCCCGACCGAGATCAGGTCGGGCATCCTGAAGTTGGTGCGCACCCCGCCGACCTCGACCGCCGCCGTCGACTCGCGGGGGAAGCCGTCCACCAGGATGCCGACGTCGGCCGAGGTGCCGCCCACGTCGATGACGAGCGCGTCGGACAGGCCCGCCAGCGAGCAGGCGCCCCGCATCGAGTTGGTCGGACCCGAGCCGAGCGTGAGCACCGGGAACCGGACCGCCTCGTCCGACGACATCAGGGTGCCGTCGTTCTGGGTGAGGAAGGAGTCGACGGCCAGACCGTTCTCGCGCAGCGCGGAGTGGAAGCCGGCCACGACGTTGCGCGCCACACCGAGGAGCGAGGAGTTGAGGATGGTGGCGTTCTCGCGTTCCAGGAGCCCGAGGGCGCCCACCCGGTGGCTGAGCGAGACGGGGAAGTCGGCGCCGAGCTCCTCGGCCAGGATCTCGGCGGCCCGCAGTTCGTGGTCGTGACTGGCGGGCGAGAACGGTCCGGAGACCGCGACCGCGGCGATGTGCGGGGCGCACTCGGTCGCGAAGGCGCGCACCGCGTCCTCGTCGAGCGGGGAGATCTCCGCACCGTCGTACTCGTTGCCGCCCTTGACGATCGCCGCTTTGTGGATGATCGCCCGATGCAGGTCGGCGGGCCACGCGGCACCCGGCCGCACTCCCGTGGACGCCGGCGCGGCCAGCCTCAGCACGGCGACCTTCTCCAGGTCCCGGCGTTGGATGATCGCGTTGGCGGGGTGCGTGGTGCCCAGCATGGCCTGGGTGATCTCGGCGGCGTCCACCCCCTGCACCACCTTGGCCAACGACTGGCGGATCCCGTCGAACGGGTCCGGCGTGGTGGCCGACTTCGTGGTCGCCACGACCCTGCCGTCGTCGTCCACGATGACGGCATCGGTGTTGGTGCCGCCCACGTCGATACCGATGCGCAGGCTCATCGGGCCCCTCCCAGGTTCACATAGTCGACGTCGTATCCGAACGCGCGCGGCCCGACCACGTCGAGCATCCCGGGACGGCGCCACTCGGGCGCGCACGGCAGCCCCAGGACCGTGACCCGCTGGCCGTAGGCGAGGGTCTCCGTGGTGATGGGTTCGGCGGTCTCGTGGTCCAGCATGCAGATCAGGTCCGGTGGTGTGACGACGGTCCGCCCGTCCTCGATCGCGAGCAGCAACTCGTTCTGGATCTCGATCCGCATCGTGCGGGAGGGGTCGTCGAACGCCTCCAACACCACGGTGCCGCGGGCGAACCCGGTAGTGGTGCGCCGGTCCACATCGATGATCTTGCCCTGGAAGACGATCGACCCGTCGGTGAGGGAGAAGAAGTCGTGCCAGGCACCGGGCTCGTTGCGCTGGATCGCCCGGAGGTGGCCGCCCACCTCGCTACAGAACCGCATCGATCCGACGATGGCGGCCTCCTTCACCTGGGCGACGGTCATCGGATACGCGGCGAGCGCGTTCGCCAGGCCGAGCATCATCGCCGAGCCGCGCACCAGCCGCTCGCCGACCTGGTTCGAGGTGGTCTCGAACGCGACGCGGTTGCCCTTCTCGTCGGCCAGGCTCATCGGTGAGGCGGACAGGCCGGCCAGGGTGAAGGTGGTCATCTCGACCTGGGGGAAGGCACGCCGCATCCCGTCCGCGTCGATGCACGGCAGTCCCAGCTCGGCCGCGACGGCCAAAGGGATCAACGTGTTCATCCCACCGACCTCGACGGGCATGATCGCATCGATGTCGCGGCCGATGTACGAGGCCAGCGCCTTGACGGCCGCGACGAACTCCGATCCGGACGGGATCTTCTCGATGATCACCGTCGGCGCCCCGATCACGGCGATCGTGACCACCTGTGCGGCGTCGTCCAGCTCCGCCGGGTCCACGATCCGGATCGGGCCGTAGTCCTCGATGGCCTGCTGGGCCAGCAGCTTGGCGATGAACGGATCACCGCCGCCCCCGGTGCCCAGCAACGTGGCCCCGAGCGTCAGATCCTCCAGGTCATCGGTCGTGAGTAGGCGCATGCGGTCTCCGTCGGTCGGTGGTGTTGCCAGGACGCTAGACGGTGCGGCCACACCCGGCCGATGTGCGTCACGCTTCGTCGGAAGCGCGCTGTTGTGCGTTCTGCCCATGTGAGCCGTGCCGCCGAGATCCCACCATGTGCCCATGGACCCCAGGACAGCAGAGCCGCTCCTCCTTCTCGGCCCGTCCGCACTCGATGGGCTCGTCGACCTCGATACCGCCATCGCCACCCAGCGTCGTGCCTTCCTCGCGCTCGGCGCGGGGACCGCCCAGCTGGCGCCACGGGCGCTGCTGCCCGGCGAGGGGGGCTCGGTGGTCTTCTCCTACACCGCCCGGATCTCCCCGGCCGGCAGTCCCGTGGTGAAACTCGGCAGCGTGGTGCCGGAGAACCGGGAGCGCGGTCTGCCCCGGGTCTCGGCCGCCGTCCTGGCGCTCGACCCGGTGACGGGCCGGCCGGCCGCCCTCATCGACGGCGAAGCCGTCACCACGCTGCGCACGGTGGCCGCCAGCATGCTCGCGGCCCAGGCGCTGTCCGGTTCGCCGTCGAAGGCCGCGGTCTTCGGGTCCGGACGGCAGGGCCGCGGGCACGTCAGCGCGCTCGCCCGCCTGTTCGACGTCGAGCAGATCGCCGTGTGCTCCCCCTCCGACACCACCTTGGACGACTTCTCGGCCCGGGTCGCCGCCGAGACCGGCACGCGCGTCCTGCCGTGTCCCTCGGCCGAGGCCGCCGTGACCGGGGCGGACCTGGTCGTCACCTGCACGACCAGCACGCACCCCGTCGTGCGGCGTGCCTGGCTGGCCCCGGGCACGACGCTGATCAGCATCGGAAGCTTCGCCCCCGACCGTCACGAGGTCGGCAGCGACGTCGTGACCGGCTCCCGGGTCATCGTCGACGACGTGGCGACCGCGAGCGTCCAGGCCGGCCCCGTCGCCACCGCACTGGCCGCCGGCGAGATCTCCGAGCAGGCCCTGCTCAGCCTCGGAGACGTGCTGGCAGGCAAGACGCCCGCCCGGCTGCGTGACGACGACATCGTCTACTTCAACAGCGTCGGACTGGGCGTACAGGACGCGGCCTTCGCGGACGAGGTCCTCAAGCGGGCCCGCGCCACGGGAGCAGGTCGCCCCCTTGACTGGTGACCGCCGGCTCCCCCTCGTGCGATTCCCCCCGCTCCCTCGCCCCGGAGGCGCCCGATGAACACCGACGACCTCGCACCATCCCCGTCCGTCCGGTCCGAGGCGCCGACCGTGCAGATCGGTGCGGTCTTCGCCCGGATGCCCCTCACCAGGGTGCACGTCAAGATCGGCATCGCGCTGTTCGTCGCGCTCGCCATCGAGTCATGGGAGATGCTCAGCCTCACCTACGTCTCTTCCGACCTCCGGCACGGCCTGCACATCAGCACCGGCCAGCTGGGTCTGGTGATCTCGGCGCTGTTCCTCGGAATGATCCCCGGCACCCTGGTGTGGGGTGTGATCGCGGACCGGATCGGCCGGCAGCGCACCTGCCTGTACAGCTTCACGAGCTACGGCCTGCTCGCCCTGCTCGGCAGCGCCGCGCCCGACTACCGGACGCTCCTCGTGGCCCGCATGCTGGCCGGTTTCGCCTTCTCCGGGGTCTTCACCATCACGTTCCCCTACTTCGAGGAGCTGCTTCCGGTCCGCAGCCGGGGTCGGGCCGCGGTCTTCCTGGCGGCCGGCTGGCCGGTCGGCACGCTGCTCGCCGTCGGTGCGGCGGTGCTGGTCGGCTCGCACGGCTGGCGGTGGGTGGTGGTGGCGAGCGCGGTGGCGAGCCTGTGGGTGCTGGTGATCCGCAGGTGGGTCCCCGAGTCGCCGTACTGGCTGGCCCGAACAGGACGTTCCGACGAGGCGCACGAGGCGCTCGCCCGGCTCGGAGCCGACGGCATCGACCGGCGAACCGTGCTGGTCGCCCCGGACCTGCCGGCCGGCTCCCTGGCCACCGTGCTGCGTGGCCGGCTGGGACGGGTCACGCTCATCCAGGTCGTCGCCAACTTCCTCTTCTCCTGGGGCTACTGGGGGTTGCAGACCTGGCTGCCCACACTGCTTCAGGACCGCGGCCTGTCGGCCTCGTCGAGCCTGGGCTTCGTCGCGCTGAGCGCGGTGTTCATGTTTCCCGGTTACGCGAGCGCTGCGGTGCTGACCGGGCGGCTGGGGCGCAAGAAGGTCTTCGTCGCGTACGTTCTCGCCGCGGCGCTGGGCGGCTTCTTCTTCGCCCAGGCGCACTCCCTGGCCGAGCTGTACACCGGCATCTTCCTGCTGTCGTTCTTCAGCCTGGGCGCCTGGGGGGTGTGGGACGCCTGGGTCGGCGAGCTGTATCCGTCCCCGGTGCGGGGCGCCGGCTACGGCCTGGGCGTCTTCGGACAGCGTGTCGCCAACACGCTCGCGCCCACCCTGATCGGATTCCTGCTGGCGCATGCGAGCGGTTTCTCCAGCACCGTGCTCTTCATCGACCTCTTCCTGGCGGCCACCGCCCTCCTCGGGCTCGCCCTGCCGGAGACCGAGGGCAAGGAGCTGTCGTGAGCGCACCTCGGTGGGGCGAAGCGGCGTGCGGGTGACTCGGGAACCTCGCGATCCTCGGGATCCTCGCGAACCTCGAGAGTCCGCCTGCGCCGGCGTCAGCCTGCGTCCCGAGCAGGTGGGTGCGGTGGTGGTGCGCGGTGACGAGGTCGTGGCCCTTCCGCCGCTGCCCGGCGGGCCGGCCGAACTCGACGAGGTGTTCCGGCAGGTCGCGGCGGCAGCCGGCCGGGCCGCGGCGGCCGGCCTGGGGAACTCGGGCGGAGGCCCGCGGGAGCCGGGCGGCCCGACCGTGGTGACCGTCGATCTCTCCCGGCTGCTGCTCGATGCGGTCCTGCGGGCCGCACCGCAACCCGAGCAGGTCGCCGCGATACGGATCGTGCCGCGCCCCGCGACCGACCCGGTGCTCGCCCGGCTGCCCGTCGCCCTCCTGGAGCGGCTGATCGGCCGCCGCTACACCGTCGCCGGCGGTCACGACCTGCTCGGCAACGAGCTGTGCCCGCTGGACGGTGACGGTGTGGCGAAGGTCTGCCGGGAGCTGCGGGACGCCGGTGTCCGCCGGATCGCGCTCGTCGCCGCCGGCTCGCAGGTACGGACGCAGCACGAACGCGCCGTGGCGGACGCCGTCCAGGCCGCCCTGCCGGATGCGGTGATCTCGGCGGCGAGCGATCTCGGTGGCCAGGGCCTGGTCGCCCGGGAGGCGACGGTGACGCTGAACTGCGCACTCGGCACGCTCACCGACCGGCTGCTCACCCGCTGCGAGACCGCCCTGGCACGCGTGGCGCCCGGCGCCGTGCTCCGCGTGGCCCGCGGCGACGGCGGACACGGCACGCCCGCGCAGGTCCGCGCCCTCCCGGTGGTCGCGCTCGGGGCCACCGATGCGCTGGAGCTGTGCGGGGCCGCCCACCTCGCGGGCGCCGAGGACTGCCGGGTGGTGCTGCGCCGCGCCGACGGCCCGGTGGCCGGCGATGTACGAAGCGGCCTCGCGGTCGTCCGGCCCGGGGAACTCGCCGGCGTCGGCACCGAGCTGGTCGTGCCCGCGGCGGTACTCGCGCCGGCGCCGACCGCCCCGCCCGTGCCGGCGTCATCCGACGCGGGCCCTGGCCGGGACGGGGACGTCGCGATCGTCTCGCCCGACCGCGACCCGATGCAGCTGGCCTGCGTCGGCGCAGCGGTGAGTCGGCCGATGGCCTGGCTCGACGAGATGGCGTTCATCGAGTCGGCAGCCGGCCTCGAGCGGGTACGCCGCGACGCCGAGCAGCGCGCGACCGCCCTCGTCATGACGGCCGGTGCGGCGCACGGAACGGCGCGGCTCGCCGAGGTCTCCACGGTGGCCATCCCCTACAGCCACCCCGGGGTGGTCCGCGTCCGGGTCCGGGTGGCCGGAACGCCGGGCACCGCCGGAACGCGGAGCACCGCCGGAACGCCGGGCACGGGTACGCCCGTCCCCGGCGTCCCCGGCACGGCGGTGGCACGATGAGCCCGCCGGCGGGGCAGGGGTACGTCGGCGCGATCGCCTCGATCGGGGCGGACGACGTCGCTGCTCTCTACGAGGGAGCCCGGTTCTACTCGCAGGCCGTCGGTGACGCCGACAAGGCCTCCCTCACGGCCTGGCTGACCGGGCTGCTCGACCGCAACGGGCCCGTCACGCTGCGGCGCGTCGAGTCGGTCGCCCGGGACACCCGCTGCATCTCCCTGTGCGTGCTCGGCTCCGGCTCCGCCCTGGCCGACCTGCCGCCAGCGGGCGACGAGTTCGCCCTGGCCGTGCAGCGCATCGAGCAGTTCCAGCAGGTCGCCTTCGGCGCCGTCTATCCGCTCGCCGCCGCGACGCTCAGCGCGCTCGTCCCGGTCGCGGCCGCGTCCCAGCTCGGCGTGCCGCTGCTCGACGCGGACGGCATGGGGCGTACGTTCGCGCTCATCCAGCACACCGCGATGCACCTCGCCGGGGTCCCGCCGACACCGCTGGCCGCCCAGGGGCCGACCGGCGAGGGCGTGCTGATCGAGGCGCCCGGTGCCGGGCGCGCTGACCGCCTGCTGCGCGCCACCGTCGACGCCCTCGGCGGTTGGGCGGCCCTCGCTTCCTATCCCGCCTCGGCAGGCGTGCTCCGGCGCGCCACCCTGCCCGGCACCGTCTCCCGGTTGATCAACGTCGGTCGGTTGCTGCTCGCCCGCAGCGATCCGGACCGGCTGGTCGGCCGGCTCGCCGCGCTCACCGCGTGCCGGCGGATCGGCCGCGGCAGGATCGCCGAACTGGAACACCTCAGCCGCCCCACCGACCTCACCATCCCCGCCCACCCGTCCAGTCTGGTCCTGGACGAGCTCACCGGGCAGCGGCGGCAGTTGCGGATCGAGCTGCGCAGCGAGGTGGTCGCCGTCCTCGCCGACGGCGCGCTCGTCGCGGCGGCCCCCGACGTGGTCTGCCTCGTGGACGTCTCGCGCGGTGAACCGGCCTCGCTGGACAGCCTGGCGCCGGGCGACCTGCTCGATGTGCTGGTCACCCCGGCCGAAGCGCTCTGGTACGCCCCCCAAGCCCTGGCCATGGTCGGCCCCGGATCGCACGGCATCCACCTCGACCACCCACGGCGCCGGTGAAGGCCGACGGAGGGAGGACACCACCAGATGAGGAACCGCACGGCATGAAGCAACAGCGCCCGTCGTCCACGCTTCCGCTCCTGCTGACCGACCTGCTGCGGATCGAGCCGCTCGCCTCGGCCGTGGCCGCCGTGCTGCCCGAGCCGACCCGGCGCGTCGAACAGGTCATCCTGGCCGAGACCTTCGACCGGCTACGGCACAGCACCCCGCACGCGCTGGTCGTCCTGCACGCCGAGGCGGCCACCGGCGGCTGGTCGCTGGCCGCCGCCCTGCATGTCGCGTGGGAGCGCAACGTGTCCGCCCTCGCGGTGCCCCGCTCCGTCTCCAGCCCGTCCAACAGGGCGCTCGCCGAGAGCCTCGGGGTGGCCGTGCTGTTCCTGGACACCGACCCTGTCGCCGTCGCGCTCCGGCTGGCCGGGCAGGTCAGTGCCCCGCAGGCGGCGCGGGCCAGGCAACGGGCCGGGTGCGCCGAACGGCTGGCGAACGAAACCACCCTCCGCGGCGTGCTGGGCGTGCTCAACGACGAACTCGGCACGGCTCCGGTGGCGCTCGTGGTGGACGGCACCGTGCTGGCCGGACGGCCCGCAGCCGTCGAGACCCGCCCCGACGTCGAGCAGGTCTCGGTGGACGTCCACGCGCCGGGCGGGCAGCCCTGGGCGCGCCTGGTCGCCGCAGTGCCGGCCGACGTCCCCGCCGCCGTGCTGCACACGGAGGCGCTGCTGCGGTTGGCGAGGCCCTCGTTGCTGGCCGCGTGGGCACAGACCCGGCTCGACGTGGCCACGCACGCGGCACACGAGCAGGCGGCGTTCGGCCTGCTGCGCCGCCTCGCGGGTGAAACCGCCGCCGGGTCGCCCACCGGCGCCTGCCCGGTCGACGACGTCCCGCCATGGACCACCGAACTGGGCTGGCACGTCGGGGGCGTGAATCGCGCGGTGTGGCTGACACCGCTGCGGGCCCGGCCCGAACCCCCGCCGGAGCTGACCCATCTGGTGCGCGCCGCATGGCAGCGCACCCAGCCGAACTGGCCGCTGGTCACCGAGGACGACGGCTGGATCTCCTGGCAGAGCAACCCGGAAGGCGACGACGCCGGGCCGCTGCGGCGGGCGCTGACCGCCTTCCGTGACACCGCTGCCGCCCATGAACTCGTCATCGGGGTCGGCGGTGCGCACCGGGGCGTGGCCGGCCTGATGCGTTCCGTGGCAGAGGCCCGGCTGGCCGCCCACGTGGCGCGGGAGTCCGGGACGGTGCGGGTCCAGTGGCTGGACCAGGTCGGTCCGAAGGCGGCGTTGGCCTGGCTGCCGACGGCCGAGATCGCCCGGGTGGCCGCCCTGTGCCTGCCCGAGCTGACCGGCGCGCGTGATCGCGTGACCCTGGTCGACACCGCCCGCGCGGTCCTCGACCACGGCGGCTCCCTCAGCCAGGCCTCCCGGCGCCTCGGCGTGCACCGCAACACCGTTCTCGCTCGCCTGGCACGCGCACGCCACCTCGGCCTGGCGTACGACGATCCGGAACAGCGGCTCGCGCTGCACCTGCTGTGCTACGCCCTGGGCACGCTGTGGCAACGACCGGCGTCCCCGGACGAAGGCCCGGTGGCACCGGACCAGGGCCAGACCTGACGGACCCGGGGACGCCGGGGGAGTGGCAGCCGCGCGTCGCGACCCGGCAGGGCCGGCCGCGCGGCTGCCACCCGGCGCCCGACCTACTCGGCGAAGCCGTACCGCCTGCGTGCCGCATCGGCCGTCACGTAGCGGTCGAGGATGTCCGCGCGCACGGCATCCGTGGAGCGCTCGAGCGGGTCGCCGTAACCGCCGCCTCCGCCCGCCGCGCACCGCACGACGTCACCCTTCTTCAGACGCAGGCCGTTGGCCTTGAGCACCATGCGCTCGTCCGGGCGGCCCGGGTTGATGACGACCTCGGGTCCGACCGCGTCATCGCCCCCGAACAGGCCCCAGGCAGGCTGCCGGGAGCGCTCGAACCACAGGGACACCGACAGGTCGGTCTGCGCCTGGTACGTCCGGATCACCCCGTTCCCGCCGCGCCAGCGGCCCGCGCCGCCGGAGTCGGGGCGGATCCGGTACTCGGTGATCAGCCAGGGGTAGCGCGTCTCGTGCACCTCGATGGGGATGTCCTTCAAGGAGCCGTTGACATTGTTGATCAGCGCACTCTCACCGTCCGAGCCGTCCCAGGCGCCCCATCCGCCCAGCGTCGCCTCCAGGCTGACGAACTCGCGGTTCACCCGCGGGTCCACGCCCGAGGTGAGGATGATCATCGAGTCGCCGTGGCTCGCGCCGGCCACCCGGTCCGGCAGCGCCGGAGCGAGCGCCCGCGCCACCATGTCGATGAGCAGCCCGAGGTGCGAGAAGTACCACTGGCACGCCGCGGGCGACCTCGCCCCGAGCACCGACCCCTCGCGCACCTGCGTGGTCATCGAGCGGAACGAGCCTCCGTTGCCGGCCAGATCCGGGCTGATCAGCAGCTTGTACCCGACCCGGAGCGCGGAGACCGCCTGGGAGACCCCGCAGTTGACAGGACCCACCGTCTGATCCGCGGACTGCGTGACGTCGAAGTCGATGTCCTCGCCGGACACGGTGATCCTGAGCCGGATCGGCACGGGCGTGTCCAGGTCGACACCGTCGTTGTCGAGCACTCCCTCGGCGGCGTAGACGCCGTCCGGGAGCTGCGCGATCATCCGCCGTTCCAGCGACTCGGTCTGCCGGAAGATCTCGTCGCGCGCCTGCTCCAACGTGTCGAGACCGAACCGCTCGACGACCTCCCGGAGCCGCTTCTCGCCCATCTTGATGCAGGCGATCATCGCGTGCATGTCGCCCGTGGTCGGATACGGAAAACGGACGTTGGTGGCGATGGTGTCGATCACCGCACGCTCGTCCACCCCACCGGAGACCAGCTTCTGCGGCCCGAGCCGCAGCCCCTCCTGGAAGATCGTCACCGAGTCCATCGAGCCACCCGGATCCTTGGAGCCCACGTCGATCCAGTGCGCGCGCGACGCGGTGAACCCGACCAGCGTGTCGCCGACGAACACCGGCCCGAAGATCGTCACGTCGTTCAGGTGCGTACCGCCCAGGTAGCTGTCGTTGAGGATCCACACGTCGCCCGGCTGCCATACGGCACGGCCGAATTGCTCCTCGGTCGCGCGGGTGCACGTCTCCAGGTTCCCCAGGAAGATCGGCAGGCCCGCCGACTGCCCGAGCACCTGGTGGTCGGCGTCGAGCAGCGCGACGACACAGTCGCCGCACTCGTAGATGATCGGCGTGTAGGCCGAGCGGATCAGGGTGGCGTTCATGTCGTCGGCGGCCGAGTTCAGCGCGTTGCGGATGATCTCGACGGTCACCGGGTCGACGCCCGCGGCGGTGCTCTGCGCCGCGGTCGTTTCCGGAGCGGTGCCCTGGTCGGTGGCGGTGGAGGTCACTTCTGTTCCTTCCCACGGATGATCAGCGAGCCGTGGCCGTCGACGCGCACCGAGAACTGCGGCGGCACGACGGTGGTGGCGGTGGACTCGACGATGACCGCCGGCCCTTCGAAGGCGTGCCCGGCCAGCAGGTCGTCGCGGCTGACGACCACGGTGTCCCGGGCCGCCCCGTCGAACACGACCTGGCGGACCCGGTGCGGGAACTCCGCGCTCTCGGCCGTCGGCCACGGTTGCGGCGCAAGCCGGCCGAGGTCGCCGAACGCGGCGGTGCGCAGCGTCACGAACTCGATGGGCGCACCGGGATTGGCGTGCCCGTACCGCGACTCGTGCAGGTCGGCGAAGCGCTCCGCGACCGTCTTCAGGAACCCGGGTTCGGCGGGCTCGTCCGCATCCCGCAGCGGAACGGTGAGCGTGTACTCCTGCGCGGCGTAGCGGATGTCGACGGAGTGCGTCGCACTGCGCTGCCCCAGGCCGACCCCTTCGTGCGACAGCGCGTTGCGGCCGGTCTCCTCCATGCGGTGCAGCACGGCGGCCATGTCCGAGCCGTCGAGGTCGACGTCGAGGAAGAAGTACGGCTCGGTGTAGTCCTGCCGGATCCGGGTCTGCAACATGCCCCACGCCGAGAACGCGCCGGGGAAGCGCGGCACGATCGTCTCGGCGATGCCCAGCTCCCGGGCCAGGAACGCGGCATGCATCGGGCCCGCTCCGCCGAAGGCGACCAGGGCGGAGTCGCGCGGCTCGATGCCGCGGGACACCGTGATGGTGCGGATCGCCTGCGCCATCTTCGAGTTGGCGACGTCGCACATGCCCTCCGCCATCGCCACCGGCGCCAGTTCGAGCTGCTCGCCCAGGCCCGCCACCGCCGCGGTGGCCAGGTCGGTGTCCAGGGTCAACTGGCCGCCGGCGAAGCCTTCGGGGTCGATCCGGCCGAGTACCAGGTTGGCGTCGGTGACCGTCGGCTCGGTGCCGCCGCGTGCGTAGCAGGCCGGCCCGGGGTGCGCGCCGGCCGAGCGCGGACCCACCCGCAGGCCGCCCGCCTCGATCCAGGCGACCGAGCCACCGCCCGCGCCCACCGTGTGGATGTTCACCACGCTCATCAGCATCGGCAGCCCCTCGAGCTGGGCTTCGGCCGACACGTCCGGTTCGCCGTCGACGATCAGCGAGACGTCGAAGGACGTGCCGCCCATGTCGACGCCGATCAGGTTCGGGCGGCCGGTCCGCCGGGACAGCTCGCTACAGGCGATGGCGCCGCCCACCGGTCCGGACAGCAGTGTCTGTAGGGGACGCTGCCGTGCGGAACGGGCGGTGAGGATTCCGCCGGAGGACTGCATGACGTGCAACGGGACCGTCAGCCCCTGGTCGTTGAGGCGTTGTTCGAGGTCGATGAGGTAGCGGCGCACGATCGGTCCCGTGTAGCTCTCCACGACCGCCGACGAGGTGCGCTCGTACTCGCGCCACTCCTTGGCCGACTCGTGCGACAGCGACACCGTGAAGTCCTCGCCGAGCTCCGCCAGCAGGATCTCCCGGGCGCGCAGTTCGTGCGCGGGATTCTTGTAGCTGAACAGGAAGGCCACGGCGATGGCCCCGTGCCCGCGTTCGCGTGCCACCCGGGCGGCGTCCCGAACGGCCTGCTCGTCGAGCGGTTCGAGTTCGCTGCCGTCGGCGGTGAGCCGGCCGCCGATGCCGAGCACGTCCCGGCGCGGGACCAGCGGCGTCGGCTTGCGGTAGTGCAGGTCGTACAGTCGGGTCCGTGGCCCGCGCGCGATGTGGTAGCTGTCCTCGACGCCGTCCGTGGCGAGCAGCAGGACGGAGACGCCCCTGCGTTCCAGGAACGCGTTGAGTCCCTGGGTCGTGCCGTGGACGAGGAAGTCGATGTCCGACGGTTGCTGGACCATCGAGCCGAGGCCCGCGAGCACGCCGTCACTGAGGTTCCCCGGCGTCGTCGACGCCTTGGTCGCCTGGAACTCCCCGGTCTCGTCGTCGTACGTGACCACATCGGTGAAGGTGCCACCGATATCCATTGAGACTCTGTGTCGAGCCATGAGCTCTCCCATCGGTTCGCGACGATGGGCCGCAAGCTATGGGCACCGGTGCGGGATCCCCTGTGCTCCGCGCACGATCGTCGTTCCTTTCGCACGTGCGGAGAGCACGAGGCGCTCCGAGGGGGACCGGCAGACTTCGGGACACCGGTCGGGCAGGCCCCGCCGGACAGGCAGTGATCACCGGAGGTGCCATGCCGACGACCGACGCCCCACCGCCAGCCGATCGTGTCGTAGCGGACTGGGACACCCGTATCGAGGCCGCCATCGCTGCGCTGACCAGCGCTGACGGTCCGGTCGTGGTGACCGCGCTCGAACCGGACGCCACCGCCGACCGCACTGTCTGCTTCACCTACCACGAGACGGCACCGGCGTGCCCGGCCGACGCATGGCTGCCCTTTGGTGGCGAGCATGGCGAACTGTGGGCCGACGGACCCACGCTGTGGGTGGGGCTCGGCTGCACGGCGGGCGCATCTGCGGAGAGCGCACGCCGCGCGGCGGCCGTGGCCGGGGCGGCTGACCGCCGGCACGGTCGCCCTCCGCTTCCCGCAGGAGGCGCCGACCCGGCTGGTGGGGGCGCTGGTCGACGGGTTGGCGAGCGCGTTGCCCGACGCAGTCGCGTTGCCCGACGCCGTCGCACGGTCCGCCACGAGCGATGCGCGGTCCGCCACGGGCACACGCTCCGATGTCGGTGCGGTCCGGCTGCTCGTCGACCGGGCGTTGCTGGGTGCCGCCGAGGAGGGGCTGCTCGCGGCGGACGTGGTTCGCCTGGCCCGGCTTCTCGTCTCCGCACCGGCCAATGTGGTGACGCCGGCACGGGCAGCCGCCTGGTCGGCCGGCGTGGCTCGGCGTACCGGGCTCACCTGCTCGGTGCTGGGGCCCGAGCAGGTCCGTGCGGACGGTTTCGGCGCGCTCGGTGCGATCGGCGCCGGGTCGGTGAACGGGCCGCACCTGGTCTGCCTCGACCACATCGTGTCCGCCGACGCCCCCACGCTCAGCCTGGTCGGCAAGGGCATCACCTTCGACAGCGGCGGCCTGTCCCTGAAGCCGCCCGCGGCGATGCAGGGGATGCGGATGGACATGGCGGGTGCGGCGGCCGTCCTGGCGGTGATGGCGGGGCTGCGCCGGGCCGGGTGCGCCGTCAACGTGCACGCCGTGTTGCCGTTCGCGGAGAACCTGCCCGGTCCCGGGAGCGTGCGCCCCGGCGATGTGGTCACCGCGTGGAACGGCACGCGCATCCAGATTCTCGACACCGACTTCGAGGGCCGTGTCGTGCTCGCCGACGCCCTGGCGCTGGCGGCTTCTCGCTCACCCGATCTGGT
Source organism: Streptomyces odontomachi (assembly GCF_024435355.1). GTDB lineage: Bacteria > Actinomycetota > Actinomycetes > Streptomycetales > Streptomycetaceae > Streptomyces > Streptomyces odontomachi. Next base: position 69,544 of record NZ_JAMJWG010000019.1, on the reverse strand, counting down.
CGTCGACCTCGCAACCCTCACCTATCAGGCCGAGATTGCGCTCGGCCCCGACATCGGCGCCGTCATGGGCCCCGATGGTGATGCCGCCGACGTGCTCGTCCGGGCCGCGACGGAGACCGGTGAGCCGATGTGGCGGCTGCCGTGGGCCGAACGCTACCTGGACCAGGTCCGCACGCCCTTCGGCGTCCGCAACCACCCGCTTCGTGACACCGGGCGGGCCCTGACCGCCGCTCTTTTCCTCGGCGAGTTCGTCCCCCGCACCGTCCCCTGGGTGCACTGCGACATCTCCGGCCCGGCCTGGCGTGGTACCCCTTCCGACGACGGCGCCACCGGTTTCGGCGCCCGCACTCTCCTCCGCCTTGCAACGGGGCCGGAGGATCGGCTGGGGCAGGCGATTCCCTAGCCGCCCCTTGTCCTTCCTCGATCAATTAGGCCCGGTGATGCCGCGTGGTGCCCGTGTTCGGTGGTCCGATGCGCTCAGTATCGGGCGTCGTACTGCGGAAACTGGTCCCCGCGCGGGTCGGGGACGTCGGATCCGGGGCGGCCGGGCGCGTCGGGGGCGCCGGGGCGGTCGGGGGAGTCCTGGGATGTGGCCGAGGTGGCCGAGGTGGCCGAGGTGGTCGATGTGGTCGGGGGAGGCGTGGGTGAGGTCGCCGGTGCGGTCAGCCGGGCCGTGATGACCAGGGTGCCCTCCTCGATCTGGTAGTCCAGCGGCAGGCCGAGGCCGCGCATGGCGGCGATCACGCCGGTGTTCGACGTCGTGGTGACCGCGTAGACGTTCGCGCTGCCCGCCTCGGCGGCCATCGAGACCAACCGGCCGAGCAGTTCGCCGCCGATGCCGCGGCCTTGCCACTCGTCCTCCACGATCAGCGCGACCTCCGACTCGTCGCCGTCCCACATCAGGTGCCCGAGCGCCACGATCCGCCCCGATGCCGTCTGGGCGGCGAGGGTGCGCCCGAAACGGGGGCTCAGCAGGTGCGGGAGGTAGCGGTCCGCGTCGCCCACCGGGCCGTGATACCGCAGGTCGAGGGTGCCTGCCGAGCAGCGTCGGTGCATCTCCTTGGCGGCGTCGAGGTCGGCCGTGTCGGCGCGGCGCACGGTGACGGCCGCGCCGCGCGGCAGTGTCAGCACGTCCCGGCCGTCCGGCAGCCGGGGGCCCAACTGCGCGTCCAGCTCGACCAGGGCCCGGGCCCGTGCGAACTCGGCCGGGGTGAACGGCAGATAGGGCCGCTCCACCGTGATCATTCCTCCTTCGGGCGCACACAGGTGCATGACGGTGCCTTCGAGGACACCGTCCATGGGTGCGTCGGTGGCCCGGCCGGTGTGCGCGGGCAGCGAACGGATGGTGCAGCGCCCCAGCAGCCGGCGCAGGGCCAGCGGCAGTTCGGCCGGGTCCAGTGCGGTGCGGATGGCGAGGTCGAGCATCCGTGTGGGGGTGTCCACCAGATCGTGGGCGTCGGCCCGCTCGACCCAGGTGTCGCTGCCGCCCACGTCGGAGACGGTCCTGCTGAGGTCCGCCCCGGACAGCTCGGCCGGCACCCGCAGCAGGAACTCGTCGACGGTGCCCTCGGCCAGCGGATGCGTTTGCAGGCTGAGGATGTCGATGCCGTGCTGTGCCATGGCGGTGCACAGCACGGCCAGCGACCCCGGGATGTCCCGCACCGTGGTGCGCAGCCGCCAGAGTGTGGTGCGGGCGGCGGCATCGGCGGAATCGGCCATGGCGGCGCCCGGTGCGGTGGCGTCCGGCGCGGGGGCGCCCGGTCCGGCGGCGGCGTGGGAGGCAACGGTGTGGGACGCACGGGTGGCCGCCGGCGGGTCCGCGCGCGGTGGGGCATGGCTGTGGCGCCGTGCCCACCAGGTGTGGAACCCGGCGGTGATGAGGAGCAGCGCTGCGTTGGAGATCAGCAGGACGGGCCCCTCGGGCCCGTGGCCGACGAGGTTCGCCACGACGTCGGCGACGGCGACGGCGGTGAACAGCGCCGCCAGCTCGACGAGGTCGCGGCGCCAGTGGTGGACGGGAGGACGGTGGGCGGAATGACCGTGTTGCGCATGCGTCACATCAGACATGTCTGGACTCATACTGCCACTCTGTACAACTGGTATTGCCGAGTTACAAACGGTTCGTGACCAGTACGTAAAGCCGTCTTCCGTGCATTGGGTGCGGCCCGGTCGCCGTCGCCGGTCGGATGCCTGCCGGGTGGATTCCTGGCACCGCGTCGCTGCGTGCGCCGGGTGCATCTCCGGGCGTGCAGCCCGCCCGGGGTCTGCTTGCGCCCGGGTGTGTGCCGGTGTGCGTCCAGCCTCGTTGAACCTCGCCACCGCATCGGTGACCCCCCGATCCCCCGTGGATCCCCCGTCTGTGACCCAGTATCCCCTTTAACGTGTACTTGCGGTGTCGTGTTCCCCCGCTCGGGACGTCTTCTCTGACGCACCTCTTACGCGTTCTTTCCTTACGCGCCGTCAGCCCTGCCATTCGCCCGGGACTTCGACTTCGTTCGGAAGGACGAGCCGGGGCTCGTACGTTGACGCTCGGGGTGGCGCTGCTGCCGGCGGGTGGCCACATGCACCGAGCGCCGGCGTTCAGGGTCGAACGCCGGCGCTCGCCACTGTCCGGCGCAGCCGTGCGGCGGGTGCCGTGGGCCGCTCGGGTCAGGCGTAGAAGTTGCGCTGCCACCGGTGCTCGGCCAGCACGGCGAGTTGGTCGGCGGTCAGCAGGCGGCCATCGCTGAGGGCCGTGTTGCGTTCGACGTTGCGCACGGTGCGCATGCCGGGGATGACGGTGGAGACGGCCGGCGACGACAGGACGAACCGCAGCGCGTGTTCGGCGATCTCGTCGGGTGCGATACCGAGGTCGTCGACGATGGCGGCGACCCGTCGCTCGACCTGTGCCGGGCGGTCCCCCCGGAAGTAGTGGTTGCGGAAGTCACCCTCGGGGAACGTGATGCCGGGGGTGATCCGGCCGGTGAGACCGCCCTCGTCCAGTGCCACCCGCACGATCACCCCGACGCCGTGTTCCGCGCACGCCGGTAGCAGTTCCTCCGCCGGTGACTGGTCGAAGACGTTGTAGATGACCTGCACGCTGTCGACGGCGCCGCTGCGCACGAGGGCGAGGGCGTTGGCGGGCTGGTGGTCGTTGACGGACACCCCGAACAGGCGGATCTTGCCCTCCTGTTTCAGGGCGTCGATCGTCTCCAGCCAGTCACCGCGGCCCATCCACTCGTCGCTCCAGACGTGGAACTGGAGCACGTCGAAGTGGTCCAGGCCGCTGGCGCGCAGACTGGTCTCCAGGCTTGCGCGGATATGCGCTCCGGGGAACGTCTCGGCCGGGTCGAGACCGTCGGGCGCCGGCCAGACGCCGTTCTTCGGTGGCACCTTGGTCGCCACCCGCACCTCGTCGCCGGTGCGCTCCCGCAGCACACGGCCGACGATCCGCTCGCTCTCGCCGTAACCGCGGGCGGTGTCGATGAAGTTCACGCCCAGGTCGATGGCGCGGTGCAGGGCGGCCACGGACTCGTCCTCGGCGGCGCCCTTCCAACCGGACTCACCGATGCCCCACGCGCCGTAGCCGATCTCGGACACGGACATCTTGCTGCGTCCCAGCTCGCGATAGCGCACCAGCAACCTCCAGGCAGATCGTCGTCCCCGTCCTGGCCACGCCGGGCCGGACCGCGGGGACGACCGCGCGGGGCCGGACCGGCGCCAGGACCTCGTTGACGATAGGCGACCTGCGGGGCCGGGAACAGGGGGCGGGGCCGGTCGCCGGACCGGGAAGCCACTGGTCATCGGCCCGATCCCCGAGGGGCCACCTGGCCCCGCTGGGAGCCGGCCCGCCGCTGGCCACCTGGGCGGTCGTCCCCGACGGCACGCGGTGTGCCTAGGATGGTCGGCGTGGACCTCACCGCTGTGCGCACCTTCGTCGCCGCAGCGGACGCGGGACGGTTCCAGGACGCCGCCGCGCATCTGTCGATCACCCAGCAGGCCGTCTCCAAGCGCATCGCCGTTCTGGAGAGGGACCTCGGGGTGCGGTTGTTCAGCCGTACGCCGCGCGGTGCGCAGCTGACCGTCGACGGCCAGGCGTTCCTGCCGCACGCCCGCAACCTTCTCTTGGCCGAGGAGCGTGCAGCCGCCTCCGTGCGGCCCGGCAGGCGCCCCCTGCGGGTCGACGTGATCCGCCGGCGGATCGCGCCGGCAGGCCTGCTGCGTGGCTTCCACCGCACGCATCCCGACATCGAACTCGACGTCGTGACCCTCTTCGACGCCGACGCGGCCGTCGCCGCCGTGCACTCCGGCACGATTGACGCCACCTTCCGCGCCGTCACCATGCCCGGACGGCAGCTCCCCGACGGCATCGAGGCCACACCGGTCTTCGACGAGCCCCTCCAACTGTTCACCGGCCCCGCCCACCGGTTCGCCACCGCCCGCGCGATCAACCCCGCCCAGCTCGCCGGAGAGCGGATCTGGATGCCGGGCAACACCCCGGGAACCGAGTGGGGCGCCTACTACGACGCCTTCGCCGCCGCCTTCGGGTTCACCCTGGACACCATCGGGCCCAACTTCGGGCTGGAGTCCCTCATCGACACCATCGCGGACTCCGCAACCCTGGCCACCTTCCTCAGCGAGCAGACCCCGCTCGTCTGGCCCACCGGGCACGATCTGCGGCGCGTCCCCCTGCACGACCCGACCCCGGTCTACCCCCACTCACTCGTCTGGCACGCCGACAACCGTCACCCCGGCCTCGCCGCGCTCCGCACCCACCTCGCCGCCACCCGCCCCGCCGCCCCGGACGGCGCACTCTGGACACCGCCCTGGGCGCAGCGCCCGGAAGCGGTGGCCGGTGCGGTGGACGCGCGGGGTGCGCGGTCGTCCGCCGGCCCGTAACGGGTGCGGCGAGTGTTGCACCACGGCCCGGTGTGCCCGGAGAGAGCGGCGGTTCCGAGCTCGGCGACCCGCGCGGGTCAGGCCGTGCGGCCCGTGAGGGCGTTCTGTAGGCGGCGGGCCTGGGTGACCAGCTGTGACGAGCCACGGCGAGCCGCGACCTCGGCTATCTCGGGTATGCCGCCGCGTGCCCCGGAGCGCTCGGCGCACTCCGCGGCCACCGCCAGCAGAGCACCGAGGCCGGCGACGGGCGAGGCGCCCGGCGCCGCCCGCCCGGCCAGCAGCGGCGCGAGCGCCTCGCGCAGCACCGACCAGAGCAGGGCCCAGGCCCCCGTGCCGGCGGCCGTACGTGCCGAGTCCGTGAGCCGACCCGGCAGGAGCACCCCCCGGTCCAGCAGCGACCCCAGGGAGGAACCGAGCAACCGGGCGTCGAGCTGCTCCCGGGCCGCCAGCATCAGGAGCGCGTCGACGGCCGCCAGCCGATACTCGGCGTGCCGTGCGCACAGACCGTAGGCGAGCGACAGGTGCACGGCGTCCCCCGCCGGCCCTTCCGCCTCCGCCAGCCGCGGCAGATACCCGGGCACGGCGCCTGCATGGCGCACGGTGTGGGTGACGTGACTCAGCAGGCGTGCCGCGACCAGCTCCCGATGCCCGGGCACGACGGCCAGCCAGTGCGGGGCCGGCGAGGGGTCCCAATGCGTGCAACGAGCCCGCGAGGACACCGGCTGCGCCAGCGGCTGGAACGGCCGGGGAAAACCCGTCAGGTCCGCCGGCAGCACCGGCGGCTCCAACAGGGTCCAGCCCTCTTCCGTGTACCGCACCGCCGGCGGCGGCGCCGGCTCGTCCAGGGCGAGCCACGCGGCGAGCCGGTCACCCTCCGCGGTGCCGAGGGCGGCGGCCGCGGCCCGGGCACCTGCCGCATCCGTGCGGTCCGCCCGAAGCAGCGCCTGCGCGAAGTCGCACGGCCCGGGCCGCACCCCCAGTCGGTGGTAGGCGGCCAGCCGGGTCACCAGCTCACCGGCGTCCAACCGGCCCGACTCCCAGGTGGGGGTGGCCAGCAGGAACGGCAGCGGCTCGGTGCGTATCCGGTACGCCACCTCCCACAAGCGAGCGTCGACCACTCCGGCCAGTGCGCCGTGCTCGCACAGGTGATCGGTGGTGTGCGGCTGGAGCGCCTCGTGCAGGGTCTGCGTCCGGACGGCGCCGAACAGCGTGGCGAGCACCACGTCGATGCCTCCCGAGAGCGCGCGGAAGCGGGTGTCCGGCGCGACATGACGAGGATCGACGGTTCGCCACCAGCGCCGCGCCACCACCGGGGCCAGCGCGTCGACGAGTCCCTCCCGGTCGGCACGGGCGCGCCGGACCAGGCCGTCGAGCACGGTCTCGAACGCCGCCATGTCCTCCTCCGGCGAGGCCAGCAGGACCGAGACGTCCTCCACGACCTGCGCCTCGGACTCCGGCGTCGGCGCAAGGCGGCGCAGCTCGGGAGGCGGCGGCAGGACGTCCGCATACGCCCCGAGGGGCGCCGCCTCCACCGCGACACCCAGCGTCCCCGCCGCACCCGAGCGCAATCCCGGGCTCAACTGCTCCACGGCCGAGGCGATCTCGCCCCGGGCATCGCCTGCCGTGTCCAGGTGGCGGGTGACGAGCTTCAGGGCGCGCTCCTGCACAGCGGTGTCCTCGTGTCCGAAGACGCCTGCCACGACGGGGAGCAGTGTCGGCGCGTGGGTCGGCTCGCGCCGCAGTACCTTGCCCAGCAGCACCAACTGCGCCCGTACCAGCTTCTTCTCCGGCCGGAACAGCACGGCCTCCGACACCTCGGCCAGCCGCCCGACCGTCAGCTCACCGTCCAGAGCGAGACGGGCGAGCACGGACTGGGCGTAGCCGGCGGCGGTGGAGACGCCGTCGGCGGCCAGCGCCGCCCAGCCCGTCAGCCGCTCACGCTCTTCGGAACGGGTCGGCGCCAGGGTCCTGAGCAGGCGGAGGAACGCCCGCTGATCGACGACGGACCCCCCGCGCAACAGCCGGGCGACACAGCCGTCCAGCATCGCCGGGCGGTTGAGGACGCCCTCTTCGGTGAGGCGGGCGATGCTGCCCGCCCAGCTGTTCGGTCCCTCTGCGGGACACCATGCCAGGCTGGCGCCGACGTCCGCCGTGACGAAGAGCGCGGCCACGAGCCGTGGGGTGTGCGGATCCTGCCGCAAGCGGTCCGCCAGGGTGTCCTGATGCTGCCACAGCGAACTCATGTGCTGCACCCAGCCCGTCACGAACGCCCTGGTCGTGGGCGGTTCACCGGCTGCCATGCGGATCAGGCCCGCCATCAGGCCGTAGTCCACCTGCGTGCTGGGCGGCCGCGCCGCGAGCCGGTGGGCCAGCTCGCCCAGCCAGGTCGGGGGGCGTCGGCTCAGCACGTCGAGCAGGGCCCGGGTGGGCGCCTGGCGCGACCGCATGTCGGCGCCCGTGAGCCAGGTGGCCGACGCGGCGGCTCCGGTGTGGCAGACGGCGCCCGCGGCGTGCAGGGCCGGGTAGCTGCGCAGGGCACGTGGGTGCCAGGGCTCCGGACGCAGCTTCTTGCGCAGCTCCCGCAGCGCGGGCAGACAGGCCCGGCACTCCGCGTCCGTCATCTCACCGAGCAGCGCCGTCACCTGCGGCAAGCGCCCCGCCTCCACCGCCCGTAGCAACGCCCGCGTACTCACCGGGCACCCCCGAAGCGCCCCGCCCGTGCCGCAACCGCCGCGGTCACTGCTCCAGCCCCGGTGCGCGCGTCGGTCGCTCCCGGTCCGGCCTCCGCTTCGGCCGCCCCTGCGCCGGCCGGACGGACGGCGCCGGCCGGACCCCCGCTGCCGCGCCGTGCCATGCGCACGGCCAGCGCGTGCTTGCACGGACCGCGTCCGCCCCGGTACGCCGCCCACCACGGGCAGGTGCAGCTCAGCCGACCCGCAGCTTCCCGCACCCGGTGCACATGCCCGTCGTCGGCGGTCACCGTCGCCAGCGGACCGTCCAGCGACACGGCCCCCGCGGCGACGAGGGAGCGGGCCGCCCGCAGCCGCGGATTGTGCTGCTCGGCGCGCTCGGCGTCATAGGGCAGCTCGCGGTGGAAGTACGCCGCTTCCGCGGCGTCGTAACCCACCCGGCCCGAGGTGCCGAGCCGGGTCAGGGCCGCTCGGACCCGCTCGGCCGGCAGCCCGGAGGCAGCGGCGAGATCGGCGATGTCGATCCGGGGTTCCCAGGCCAGCAGCGCCGCGAGCAGGTCTGCATCCCCGGCAACCTCGTCCGTGGCGAGCGCTTCCAGCACACCGCCCTCGCCCGAGAAGCCCCGCGAGGCCTCCGGCGAGAGCGTGAGCGTCAGCCGCATACCGGGCAGAACGGCCTCCCATGCGGCGGCCGTGGGATCGGCGGGGGTACCTGGCGGGCCGTACACCCGAAGCGCGGTGGCATGCCGAAGCACCCGGTGCAGCGCGGTCAGCCGCCCGGGGCCCGGCAGGCAGACCGCCCCGGGCACGGGCCGACCGGTCAATCGCAGGCCGCGACCCGCCGGCAGCACCCACTGGACGCCCCGTGACGCGCCGCGCGTGCCGGCCCGCGGCAGGGACCGCAGGAAGCGCACGGCCTCCGTCGCGGAAAGCTCGGCGCGCAGCTCGAAACCGGCCGCGATCACCTGCGCCTCGGCGAACCCGCGCAGCCACCGGTCGGGCAGCGGCACCTTCTTCTCCACCGACGATCCCTCCGGGGACGTCATCGCCAGCTCGTCGGGACCGACCCGCAGATGCAGGGGATCGCCCGCGCCGATCCGTGCCAGGGCGTCGTGCAGGGGAGTGTTGACGTCGACATTGGTGGTGCCGTGGCCCACCTCGCCGCCGTCCAGCCCGGCGGCGAGGATGTCCAGGCGTGCGTGGACCCCGCAGCAGCCGGAGAAGGACTCGAAGCGCAGCCGGTCGCCGCTGCCCGTGACGACCGGGTCCAGCGCGGTGCGGTCCAGCCGCTGGTGGTAGCGGGCGGCGGCCACGTCCGCGACCGCGAGCAGCCCGGCCGCGGCCACGCTCGGCGAGGTGAGGAAGCCCGCGAAGAAGTGCGGACGGTCCACCGCGCCCATGGGCGTCGCACCACCGGACGTCTCGAGGCCGAGCAGCCGGTCGCCGGCCCGGCCCTCCAGCACCGAGGGCCGCGCGTAGGTCACCGTCTGTAGTGATCGCGTCATGGGAAGACCGTAAAGGCCCGCACTGACAATCCGTCCGACCTGCGGGAACGAGCCAGTGGCGGAACGGACCCCACGCGCGGCGGTGAGCGCCCGGTCACGCCGACGCCACGCCGACGTCGACGCCGCAGCGTCCCAGCGCATCCGTACCCTCACGGGCGGGGCGGCGCTTCCCACTGCTCCTGCTGCGCCGCCCCGCGCCGGCTACTGTCCGACCCCCGCCCCGGCTGGAGCACCTGTGTGAACAGCACCCCGCCGCCCGACTCGCGAAGCCGCACGGTCAGTTCGCCGGAGGAGCCGTCGATGTCCACCTCGCCGAAGTACTGCGGCGACTCGGCCGGGGAGACGTTGCCGCGGTCGGGGGCCTTGATGAACTCCTGCCGGGGGCCGAACGTGCCGTCCAGCTTGACCGCCTGGAAGCCGCCTGCGGCCAGCGGGCCCGAGACGAACTCCCAGAACGGGGCGAAGTCCTTGAACGCCGCCTGCTCGGGGTCGTAGCGCTGTGCCGACGTGTAGTGCACGTCGGCGGTCAGCCAGAGCGTGCCGGTGATGCGCGCGTGCTTGATGTGCCGCAGCAGTTCGGCGATCTGGAGCTCGCGGCCCAACGGCGCGCCCGGGTCACCCTGGGCGACGGCGTCGAAGTTCACCGCTCCGTCGGTGACCACGAGTCCCAGCGGCATGTCGGAGGCGATCACCTTCCACACCGCACGTGACCTGCTCAGCTCGCGCTTCAACCAGGCCAGCTGCTCGGCGCCCAGGATGCCGTTGGTGTCCTCGGGCTCCCGATCGGGCGAGTTGGCCTTCCGGTAGGTGCGCATGTCCAGGACGAAAACGTCCAGCAGGGGGCCGTGCCGCACGACCCGGTACACCCGGCCGTCCGGATCCCCGGGCGGCAGCGTGGAGATGGGGAAGTACTCGCTGAACGCCCGCAGCGACCGCTGGGACAGCACGCCGGTGTCCTTCTCCGTGTACCGGTCGTCGGCGAGGATCGTCCCCGGCGACCAGTTGTTGTGCACGTCGTGGTCGTCCCACTGGGTGATGGTGGGCACCTGGGCGGTGAACGCCAGCAGGTTGTGGTCGAGGCGGTTGTACCGGAACGCGCCGCGGAACTCCGCAAGGGTCTGGGCGACGTTCGACTTCTCCTCGGTGGTGATGTTCCGCCACACCCGGCCGTCCGGCAGGGTGACGGTCGGGAGGATCGGGCTGTCGGCGTAGACGTTGTCGCCGCTGCACAGGAAGAAGTCCGGGTCGAGCCGCCGCATGTCCTCGAAGATGCGGTAGCCGCCGAGGTCCGGATTGATGCCCCAGCCCTGGCCCGCGATATCGCCCGACCACAGGAAGCGCACGCCCGAGCGCCGGCGCGCCGGCGTGGTGCGGAACGTGCCCGTCACCGGCTCGCTCGTGCGCCGCGGATCGTCCGGGTCGGCCAGCACGACGCGGTAGTGGATCTGTTCCCCGGGCGCCAGACCGTGCAGCCGTGTCGTGCCGGTGAAGTCGGTGTCCTCGCCCAGCAGCGGCCCCTGCCACCGGGTGGGGTTGCGGAACGAGTCCGTCGCCGACGTCTCCACGATCATCCGCGCCACCCGGTCCGAGCGGACCCACACAAGACCGGCGTCCGCGGTCACGTCACCGGCCTGCACACCCCAGCCGATCGAGGGCCGACCCGAGCGGGCGAAGGCCGGCGCCGTGCCGCCCAGCGTGGGCAGCGCGAGGGCCGCCGAAGCGGCCAGCGAACCGCGCAGCACGCTGCGGCGACCGGGCCCGTGGGGCCCGCTGGGCCAGCCGTGCCGACCGGGCTGGTCGGATCGGTCCGGGGACTGCCTCGGCGAGGGGGATGACATGGATGCGCCTCCAGCGATGTGTGCGGGCCGCGTGCCGTGCCACACCGACGGAACGTCACCACACGGGCCCAAACTCCCGACGAACAACCGCTCCTGACTCCGGCGCCCGCTCGGGGCGCACGGCGCGCCCATTCTGCCCCCGCGCCACCTCCGTCGCTCCCGCCGCGACGCAAGTCTCCTGATCCGCTGAGGTCCCCCATAGGAGGGGCCCCTCCTGATTGGTCTTGACCAAGACCATGCGTGGCCTTATCGTCGAGGAGATAGTGCAGGAACCTTTAATAAACAACGAAGCTGAAACGTTGCCAGGCAATGGCGTTTGCGGAGGACAGGGTGGGGACCACACAGCTCGAATCGGTGCCGGAGCCCAAGTACTGGCACCTCAGGACCGTGCTCAGTGAGGCGCTCGACTCGGAGTTCGCGGTCGGGGAGATACTGCCTAATGAGCGCGATCTCGCCGCCCGCTTCGGCGTCGCACGCGCCACGCTCCGGCAGGCCCTGGAACAGCTCGAACTCGAAGGGCGCCTCCAGCGTCGCCGCGGCGTCGGCACGACCGTCGCCCCGCCGCGCGTGGGCGTCGCCGTGGGCGCGTCCGGCCAGGCCTGGCCCGGCACCGGTGACGACGGCTGGAAGGCCGTGGACAGCACGTTGGGGGTGCCGTCCGCCGCCGTCGTCCGCATCCTGGAGACCGGCGCCGAGGAACCGGTGCACACGGTGCGCCGCAGCCGTGTCTCGCACGGTCAGACCGTCGCCGCCGAGCTGTTGCACATCCCCGCCGCCTCGGTGCCCGACCTGTCCGCCATAGACGCCCCGACCGGCGCCACGCGCGCGCGTGCCGTGCTGCGGGAGCTCCAGCGACTGACCCTCGAGGGGCAGGACCGCGCGGTCGAACTCGGCTCGGCCAACACCGACGACGCGAAGGAACTGGACCGCCTCCCCGGCGCCCCCGTCCTCGTCGTCACGACGCGGTTCTTCGCCGCGGGCCGCGCCGCCGCTGTCTCGGTGGCCACGTACCGCGCCGACACCTGCCGCCTCACCTTCGGTGACTCCGGCAACGTCGAGATCCACGAGGGCCCGGAGAGCCGCGCGTCCTGACCCGCCGGTCGCGCCCCGCAGCGCCGGCACCCGGCCCGCGTCCCGCTCCTGACGCCGCGCCCCGGTCGCCGCTCGACGCCCATGTTGCGTCGGTCGGTGCCCCGGGGCGCGGCTGCGTGCGCTGAGGCCCTACTGCCGCGCCGTCACCGTGCTCTCCACCGCGAACAACTCCGCCTCGACATGGTCGAGCGCCAGCCGCAGCGCGCCCGTCGCTATCGCCGCCTCGCCCAGGATCGACAGGGCCACCCTGGGCGGCCGCAGGCAGTAGCGTGCGAGTTCGGCCCGGAGCGGCTCCAGCACACCGTCGAGGCCCGCTGCCCAGCCGCCCACCACGACCAGCTCCGGATCCAGGGCCAGCACCAGGGCCGCCACGTCGTGCACCAGGCGCTGGATGAAGCGGTCGACGGCGGCCCGCGCCCGGGTGTCGCCCTCCCGGGCGTGCCGGAAGACCTCCGCCACCGCCTGCTCGTCCAACGGGTTCAACGGTTCGTCCGTGGTGGACAGCAGGGTCTCCGGGGTGACCTCGCGGCCCAGCAGGTGCAGTGCGCCGATCTCGCCGGCCGCGCCACCGAACCCGCGGTGCAGCCGCCCACCGATCAGCGACCCCGCCCCGGGGCTCAGCCCCGCCAGGACGAACACCATGTCGTCGGACTCGGCTCCCGCGCCCTTCCAGTGCTCGGCCACCGCCGCCGTGTTGGCGTCGTTCTCGACGAGGACGGGGCACCGGAAGGAACGCCGCAGTCGCTCGCCCAGGGGCAGGCCGGTCCAGCCCGGCAGCGCCGTGCCCAGGTGCACCGTTCCGTCGGCCTCCACGATGCCGGGGCTGCCCACCCCCACGGCCCGCAGCGAGCCGCGTGGCACGCCGGCGCGCCGCAGCAGTTCGGCGACCGTCGACCGCAGTCGCTCCAGCCGCTCGTCGGCGGTGGCGGTCTCGCACACGTCCTTGGCGCCCGTCCCGACGATCCGGCCGTCCAGGTCGGACAGCACGGCGGCCACGCGGTGCGCCCCGATCTCGAGGCCCAGCAGATGCCCGGCCTCCGCACGGAACCGGAAGCGCCGTGCCGGGCGCCCCTGCCGCCTGGTCCCGCCCTCCTCGGCGGGCGCCTCCACGACGAGACCCGCCTCGATCAGGCCCTCCACGACGCCTTCCACCGTCGGCCTGGAAAGCCCCGTGACCCGGGTGATCTCGGTCAGCGTGGCGAAGTCCGTGCCGCGCAGCGCGTGCAGCACCACGGCCGAGTTGATCCGTCGCAGCAGAGAGGGATCCCCGCCGGTCAGCTGCCCCAACGCCATCCTCCCAGCCCATGCACGTGAATGGGCGGATGTTACTCGCCGGGAGGGCCGGGCGGCGAGCACGGGACGGACACGGGTGCACGGGAGGCCGGCGCGGGCGCCCTGGGAGGGGCCGGCCGGACGGTGCCGGGTCCACGGCGATACGTTGAGGTGCGGCCCTCGCGCGCCCCCGCACGGCGTGCCCGGCGGCCCGGTCCGTGCCCTGGGGGCACCCCCTGCTCGGAGAGCTTGGGGGAGGGCCGGCGGCGGCGCCTTCCTGACGCTGCGCCAACTGTCAGTGCGGGCAGGTTTACTGGAGATATGAGTACGGCCCTGCACCTCGCCAGGATCGAGCGACTGTGCGCCCGCAAGTTCCCGACGCAGCCCGGCAGATCGGACCTGTGCCTTGGCGGCCCCGGCTACCACGTGGCCGAGCTCGGCGTGGACGGCAGCCCGGCAGAGCCGGAGGCGGCGGACGACCCTGCGCTGCGCGAGAGCGTGGTCGAGCAGTGCGAGGCGGAGCGCGAGGGGCTGACCGAGCTGCTCACGGCCCGCTGGGGCGAGCCGGACACCATCGGGCTCGGGGGAGTCCTGCTCCGTACGCTGGAGTACGGCGAGGACATACCGGAGCCGTGGGCCTCCCTCAGTGCGCGCGTGCCCGATGTGCAGCTGTGGCACACAGCCGGGCGTTGGGTCGCCCTCGGCGTCGCCCGCCTCGACCCGGCACAGCCCCCCTGCCTGGTGGCCACCGTCACGGACATCGACCCGCCGTAGACGCGGCCGTACCCGACGAAGACGCAGTGCCCTCGCCCGGGGCGTGGCCACGGGCCCTCGCCGGGGGGCGCGGCCACGGGCCCTCGCCGGGGGGCGCGGCCACGGGCGCCGGAGCGCGATCGTACGCGGCAGCGCCGCCAGGCCTGGCCCGGCGTCTACGCGGTGCCGGAAGGCCTTGGCCACTCGCCACCCGGCACCCGCCACCCGGCACCCGCCACCCGCCACCCGTCGGGCGCACCGCCAGGAGCGCCGCTCACCACGGGGCAGGCAGGCACGGCAGGGCCGGCCCGGCACGAGGCGGCTGGACCGGCCTGGGCGACGCCGGCGTCAGCCGAAGAACCTGGCGAGCACCGGGGCCAGCGCGGCCGGGTCCACCCGGTGGTCCTGGCCGTCCAGCGTCTCGTAGCGGCCGTGCGGGAGGGCAGCGGCGACGGCGCGGCCGGTGTCACGGAACCACTCGGGACCCGCTCCGCCGCACACCACCAGTACCGGTACCGAGATCTGCGCCAGCCGGTCGGTGGGGACCTGCCCGCCGGCCATGACGGCGTCGTCGTAGGCGAGGGTCGGGGCGATCGACTCCAGGTCCTTCCAGAAGGGAGCCTGGCGCATGCCTGCGATCGCCTCGGGCGGCATGCCCACCCGGCGCAGGAACAGCTCCGCCGCCCCGCCGCGGTCATCGCCGGCCAGCCGCCGGCTCAGCTCCGCGCTGTACTCGTCGGCCGCCGTGCGCTCCGCCGGATCGGTCGAGTACGGCACTTCGTACACCGCGACACGACTGATCGGCAGGCCGCTCGCAGCGGCCTGGAGTACCAGCGCACCGCCGGAGGAGATGCCGTAGACCCCGGCCGTGCCGCCCGCCACCTCGATCACGGCCGCCAGATCCTCCATCTCGCGGTCGACGGCGTACGGAGCGGTGTCACCGCTGTCCCCGCGGCCACGGCGGTCATAGACGTACACGGTGTGGTCTGCGGCGAGCCCGGTCGCGAGCGGTACGTCCGTCCCGCGCGTGCAGTTGGCGCCGTTGACCAGGACGAGCGGCGGCCCGTCGCCGAAACGCTCGAAGGCGATGGCCGTGCCGTCCCTGGATACTGCCTTCTTCATGGGTGGAAGCTCCCTTGTCACCGGTCCGACGGGCCGCCCGGGCGTGCGCCGCCGGACCGGCGGCACGGCCCGGACCGTCCCGTTCCCCGGTAGACCGTCCGGCACCGCGGAACTCATCGGTGTGCGGCGGCGCAAGGTGCGCGGCACGCACGCGGCCGGTCGGGAAGACAGGGGCGGGACGCGGGGTTCGAGCCCCGGACTCATGCTCCCCCGGAGGACCTTCCTGCGACCTGTCCGACCTGTCCGACCGGTTCACCCTGTTCGGCCTGTTCACCCTGTCCGGCCTGTCCGGGCAGGGTGGGCGCGGCGGGTGAGCTGATCACCGGTTCCTGACCCTCCCAGGGTTGCGCCTGGCCCTCCACGACCGACCTCAGCCGGGCGAACTCCTCGGCCATGGTCGCTGCCGTCCAGTGGGCGTTGAGCCCGCTCGGGTTCGGCAGCACCCAGATGCGGGTGTCGCCGATCGTCGCCGACTGCGGGCCGATGGCGGCGCGCCGGTCGCCGAACGCGGTGCGGTAGGCGGTCACCCCGGCCACGGCGAGCCAGGCGGGGCGCAGCCGCGTCACCTTCTCGGCGAGGACGCGGCCGCCCTCGCGGTACTCCTCGTCGGTGAGCTCGTCGGCGCGTGCCGTGGCACGGGCCACCACGTTGGTGACGCCGAGGCCGTGGGCGAGCAGCTGGTCCTGCTCCGAGGGGTGGAACTGGCGGGGCGTGAACCCGGACAGGTGCAGTACCGGCCAGAAGCGGTTGCCGGGGCGCCCGAAGTGGTGCCCGGTCGCCGCCGTCATCAGGCCCGGGTTGATCCCGCAGAACAGCACCTTGAGTCCCGCCGCGACGACATCGGGCACCAGACGGTCCCGTGCGGCCTCCAGCTCGGCGCGCGTGAAGCGTGGCATGAGCGACCTGCCTTGCGGGGTCAGAGGATGGCGCCCGGGGTGTACCCGGCGGCCTGCGGATGCTGCTTGACCAGCTCCTCGACACGGGCCACGACCGTGCCCACCTGGTCGGCCGCGGCGCCCGTGAAGGACAGCCGGTCAGCCATCAGGGCGTCCAGGCGGGCCCGGTCCAGCGGAATGCGGTCGTCGGCGGCGAGCTTGTCCAGCAGGTCATTGCGCTCGGCGCCCTGCTCGCGCATGGCCAGGGCCGTGGCGACGGCGTGTTCCTTGATCGCCTCGTGTGCCGTCTCGCGGCCCACGCCGGTGCGCACCGCCGCCATGAGCACCTTGGTCGTCGCCAGGAACGGCAGGTAGCGGTCCAGCTCACGGGCGACGACGGCGGGGAAGGCGCCGAACTCGTCGAGCACCGTCAGGAACGTCTCCAGCAGCCCGTCCAGCGCGAAGAAGGCGTCCGGCAGCGCCACGCGGCGCACCACGGAACAGGACACATCGCCCTCGTTCCACTGGTCGCCGGCCAGCTCGCCCGTCATCGACGCATAGCCGCGCAACACGACCATCAGCCCGTTCACCCGCTCGCAGGAGCGGGTGTTCATCTTGTGCGGCATCGCCGACGAGCCCACCTGGCCGGGCTTGAAGCCCTCCGTGACCAGCTCCTGGCCCGCCATCAGCCGGATCGTCTTCGCCAGCGAGGAGGGTGCCGCGGCCAGCTGGACGAGGGCCGTCGTCACCTCGTAGTCCAGCGAGCGCGGATACACCTGCCCGACGGAGCTGAAGGCGTGCGCGAAGCCCAGGTGGGCGGCGATGCGCTGCTCCAGCTCGGCGAGCTTCGCGGCATCACCGCCGAGCAGGTCCAGCATGTCCTGCGCCGTGCCGACCGGGCCCTTGATCCCGCGCAGCGGGTAATGCCCCAGCAGCTCCTCGACGCGGGCGTGGGCCACCAGCAGCTCGTCGGCTGCGGTCGCGAAGCGCTTGCCGAGGGTGGTGGCCTGGGCGGCGACATTGTGCGAACGGCCCGCCATGACCAGCTCGCCGTACTCGCCCGCGAGCCGGCCGAGCCGCGCCAGCACCGCCACGGTGCGGTCCCGCACGAGCTCCAGGGAGCGGCGGATCTGTAGCTGCTCCACGTTCTCGGTCAGGTCCCGGGAGGTCATGCCCTTGTGCACGTGCTCGTGGCCCGCCAGGGCGTTGAACTCCTCGATGCGCGCCTTCACGTCGTGTCGTGTGACGCGCTCCCGCTCGGCGATCGAGGCGAGGTCCACCTGGTCCAGCACGCGCTCGTAGGCCTCGATGGCCGCGTCCGGAACGTCGATGCCGAGGTCGCGCTGGGCGTGCAGCACGGCCAGCCACAGCCGGCGCTCCAGGCGCACCTTCTCCTCGGGCGACCAGAGGGCGGCGAGGTCGGCCGAGGCATAGCGGCCGGCCAGCACGTTCGGGATGCGGGGCTTGGCGGGGGCGGAGGGCACGGGCGGCACGGAAGACGCAGCAGTCACGTGCAGGAATTCTACTTCCCGTCCTCGGGAACCGACGCCGTGCCCCTGCGCGCGCCGCCCGTGGGCCCGGCCGGTCCGCGGTCGAACCGGCCCGCCGGCACCGGCGCGTGGGGCCGTACGACGGTGCCTGCCAGGTGGCGCGATACGATCGCGCCGCCATGCACACGAATGCCGCACAGCCCGCACCTACCGGTCACACGAGTCTCGTCGCCGTCGGCGACAGCTTCACCGAAGGCATGTCGGACCTGCTGCCCGACGGTACCTACCGGGGCTGGGCCGATCTCCTCGCCGCACGCATGGCGGCCGGCACACCGGGCTTCCGCTACGCCAATCTCGCGGTGCGCGGCAAGCTGATCGGCCAGATCGTCAGCGAGCAGGTGCCGGTGGCCGCCGCGATGCAGGCCGACGTGATCACCCTGGTCGGCGGGCTCAACGATGCGTTGCGGCCACGCTGCGACCTGGGTCGGGTGTGCGCCCTGCTGGAGGAGGCGGTGGAGCGGCTCGCGCCGTCGTGCCGGCAACTGGTGCTGATGCGCAGCCCCGGCCGGCAGGGCCCCGTGCTGGAACGCGTCAGGCCCCGGATGGAGACCCTGTTCACCCGCATCGACGATCTCGCCACGCGGCACGGCGCAATGGTCGTCGACCTCTACGGCGCTCCGGTGCTGGCCGACCCGCGGCTGTGGGACGACGACCGGCTGCACCTCACGGCCGAGGGACACCGGCGGGTCGCCGAGGCGGTGTGGGAGGCGCTCGGGAACGAGCCGCAGCACGACTGGCGGGCACAGCTGCCGGTCGCGGTGCCGCCTCGGTGGATGGCGCGCCGCGCCGCTGACCTGCGCTTCGCCCAGCGGCACCTGCTCCCGTGGGTGGGACGGCGGCTCACCGGGCGCTCCTCGGGCGACGGCCGGCCACCCAAGCGACCACAGTTGCTGGCGTTCGAGGACGTGGACTAGGCCCTGTCGTCAAACTCCCGTCTGCCCGGCGACGCCATGCACGCCCTCTCGCCGCACCGGGCACAAGCCCACGTACATCCAGTACGCGGACTCGCGCCCGGCACTCCCCCAAGCTCTTCGAGCAGGGGGGACCCCCAGAACACGCACCTGACGCCGCCGGGCCGCCCTTCGGGCAACAACGGGAGTTTGACGACAGGACCTAGGGCGGCCCGTGGCCGCCGTCACCCCCGCTGCCCGAACAGCTCCCTGAGCACGTCCTCCATCGTGACCAGACCGGCCAGCCTGCCGTCCGCGCCGAGTACCGCCGCCAGGTGCGTGCGGGTGCGCCGCATCGCCGTCAGCACGTCGTCCAGAGGGGTGATCTCCCGCACCTGGGCGATGGCACGCATCTCCTCCGTGCGGAACGGTACGTTGCGCGGCAGTGCGTCCAGGGCGTCCTTCACATGCAGGTAGCCGACGATGTGGCGGCCGCGGTCGACCACCGGGAAGCGTGAGAAGCCCGACTCGGCGGACAGCCGCTCCAGCTCCTCGGGGGTGATGCCGACCCGCGCGTAGACCACCTGCCCCAGCGGCAGCGACACGTCCCGCACCGTGCGGTGGCCCAGCTCCAGGGCGTCGTGGAGCCGTTCCTGCGCACGGTCGTCGAGCAGGCCGGCGTTCCCGGAGTCCTTGACGAGCCGGGCCAGGCCGCCCTCGGAGAAGGCGGCGGCCACCTCGCCGCGCACCTCCACACGCAGCAGTCTCAACAGCAGGTTCGCGAACGCGTTCACGGTGAGGATCACCGGTCGCATTCCGCGGGTCAGGGCGACCAGGGGAGGTCCCAGCAGCAGGGCGCTGCGCACCGGCTCGGCGAGCGCCACGTTCTTCGGCACCATCTCGCCCAGCAGCATGTGCAGATAGGTCGCCGCGACCAGCGCGATCACGAACGAGACCGGATGGATCAGGCCGTGCGGCACGCCGGTGTCGTCGAAGACCGGGGCGACGAGGTGCGCGATGGCGGGCTCGGCGACGATGCCCAGCACCAGGGTGCACAGGGTGATGCCGAGCTGGGCCGCCGCCATCAGCCCCGAGAGGTTCTCCAGCCCCCACAGCACGCTGCGGGCCCGTCGGTCGCCCTGCTGGGCCCTGGGCTCGATCTGGCTGCGGCGGACCGAGACCAGCGAGAACTCGCCACCGACGAAGAAGGCGTTGGCAACCAGGGTCGCCAGTCCGACCAGCAACTGGAGAGCGATCACGGCGCGCCCCCCGCGCCCCCCGCACCGTCCGTGCCTCCCCGGCCGCCCGCACCGTCCGTGCCGCCGTCGCCCGTGCCGCGCCGATCGCCAGAACCGCCCCGGCCGCCCGCTCCGGCGTCGCCCACGCCGTGCCGCGGGCCGCGGTCGCTGTGGCTGCCACCCAGCGGGGCGTGCAGGTGGACGCGGGCCGCGCGGTGGCCCGTCGCCTCGGTCACGTCGAGGCGCCAGCCGGCGACGTCCACCCGGTCGCCCACCTCGGGGATGTGGCCCAGCTCGGTTGCGATCAGGCCGGCCAGGGTCTCGTAGGGTCCCTCGGGGGCGTGCAGGCCGAGCTGCCTCAGGCGGTCGGTGCGCATGGCGCCGTCCGCCGAGTACACCGCGCGCCCCGCGCCGCTCCGCCCGGTGCGTACCAGGTCGGGCGCCTCGTGCGGGTCGTGCTCGTCGCGCACCTGGCCGACGACCTCCTCCACGATGTCCTCCAGCGTGGCGACCCCGGCGGTGCCGCCGTACTCGTCGATGACGACGGCCATCGCGTGCGGGCCGGAGAGCCGGTCCAGCAGCCGGTCGACGGTCAGCGTCGCGGGGACCAGCAGCGGCTCGCGCATCAGCTCCGTGACGGACCGCGTCGGCCGCTGGTCGGCCGGCACGGCCAGCACCTGCCGGATGTGGATGTCGCCGACCACGGTGTCCAGGTTGTCGCGGAAGACCGGGAAGCGGGACAGGCCGGTGGCGCGCGTGGCGTTGGCGACGTCCTCGCAGCTGGCCTCCGCGGCCAGGGCGATCACCTGCACCCGCGGCGTCATGACGTTCTCCGCGCTCAGCTCGGCGAGGTTCAGGGTGCGCACGAACAGCTCGGCGGTGTCCGCCTCCAGCGCACCCTCCCGTACCGAGTGCTCCGCGAGGGCGACCAGCTCCTGAGGGGTGCGCGCCGAGGCCAGCTCCTCGGCGGGCTCCAGGCCGAGCCGGCGCACCACGCGGTTCGCGGTGTTGTTCAGATGGGCGATGAACGGGTGGAAGGCGGTGCTGAACCAGCGTTGCGGCGTCGCCACCCGCCGTGCGACGCCCAGGGGCGCGGAGATCGCCCAGTTCTTGGGCACCAGCTCGCCGACGACCATCAGGAACACCGTCGACAGCGCGGTGCCGAGCACCAGCGCCACCGAGGAGGCCGTCCCGTCCGAGGCGCCCAGGCCCCGCAGGGGGCCGGCGATGAGGGTGGCGATCGAGGCCTGTGCGAGCATCCCCACGACCAGGTTGGTGACCGTGATCCCCAGCTGCGCCCCGGACAGCTGGAACGTCAGGTTCCGGACCGCCTTCAGGGCGCCTCGCGCGCCGCGCACGCCCCGCTCGACGGCCTCTTCGACCTCGCTGCGCTCGACCGTGGTGAGGGAGAACTCCGCCGCGACGAACCCGCCGCAGGCCAGCGACAGCAGCACCGCCACGAGCAGCAGGAGCACTTCGGTCACCGGTTCACCTCCGCCCCATCGTCGGGCCGGGACGGGGGAATGCGTGCAGTCGGCAGCGTAGCGGAATGAATCAGAATAAATCGTACGAAACGGCCCGGAGAGGTGGATGGGTCGCCGATGGAGGTCCACCCGCCCCGCCTCGGAAACCCCGCCGCCCCCGCGTCAGCCGGGCCGGATCAGCCGGCCAGTGGCTTCACCCAGCGCCGCCATTCCTCCTGGGGCCGGTACCCGGTGGCCTGCCAGGCGGCGTGGGCGCGGACGTTGTCCTGGAGCACCATCGCGTCCATGCGCCGCCCCCCGAGCCGCGCGAACCGTTCCTCCGCGGCGGCCAGCAGCGCGGTGCCGATGCCCTGCCGGCGGTGCGCGGGGTGCACGGCGAGCCGGTAGAGGTGGCACCGCCAGCCGTCGAAACCGGCGATCACGGATCCCGCGATGAGGCCGTCCCGCTCCGCGAGAAGCAGTGCTTCGGGGTCCGTGCCGACGAGCCGGGCCACGCCGTCATGGTCGTCGCTGACGCTCGTTCCTTCGGCGGCCTCGCGCCAGAATTCCAACACCCTTTCGATGTCGGAGAGGCCGGCGCAACGGATGTGGATATCGCTCATGAGGGGATTCGAGCAGAAGGCCGGCCGGCTCGGCGAGCGAATTCCGCACCGGGTGTCCGGTGCCGCACGACGGCCCGGCACGCCGGTACTTGTATCCGCTTTGTATGACCGCCCCCTTGAATCGTCCGCGTCACCGACCACAAGGGGAAGATCATGCAGAGACGAACCCGCCGGCTCATGGCAGCCGTGGGCGCCATCGCGGCCATCGTCGGGGCGGCCCCCACCGCCGTGGCGGCCTCTTCGGACGCCTCGTCGGCCGAGGTGCTCGCGGCGACCAGGCCGGCGTTCAAGATGCCGTTCGTGTGCGGCCAGAGCTGGCGCGGCAGCAACTGGCAGGGGCACAGCCCGGCGCACTCGATCGACTGGAACCACTACAGCGCCAGCGGCACCCCGGACGACCGGGGCCGGCGGGTGCTCGCCAGCGCCGGCGGCACCGTGCTCTCGTCGTACTACAGCACGACCACCGGCTACGGGAACACCATCGTGATCGGCCACGGGAACGGCTGGCGGACGCGGTACGCGCACCTGAAGGAACGTGACGTCAAGAAGGGCGCCACGGTCAAGGCCGGGCAGCTGATCGGGAAGGTCGGCGCCACGTCCGCCATCTACGACCTCTCGCCGCACCTGCACTACGAGCAGATACACGACGGTGCCGTGGTCGTCTCCGTCGTGCAGGGGGTCACGTGGAGTGACTACCTGGCGCGCTACCAGACCAGCAAGAACGGGTGCTGACCCGCGCTTCGCATGACGGGTGCCGGCCGTCCCGTGGCCGGCACCCCGCTGGGGCGCCCCACCACGGTCAGCGCAGCGACCGCAGCTTCGCGTCCACGAGTTCGGCCTGGTCACCGGCGTCCAGCCGGCGCCACGTCGACAGCGAGCGGTCGAAGTAGCGTCGCGCGGTCTGATTGCGGCCGGTCGCGTGGTGCAGCTCGCCCAGCAGGCACGCCACCCGCGCCTGGGCCCGGCGGTCACCCAGCTGCTGCTGCACGGCGAGCGCGTCGGCCAGCAGCGCGGACGCCTGGCCCGCGTTGCCCTGGCGCAGGCACAGCTCCCCGATGCTCTGCTGCACGTACGCCGCACAGTGGGTGTCCGCCAGATCGTCGAAGATGCCCAGCGCCCGCTCCAGTTCGGCCTGTGCCGCGTGGGCTTCGCCGCGCAACTCGTGCAGGACGGCGATACGGCGGCGTACCTGGGCCTCCCGGTGCCGGTCGCCGACATCGCGGGACAGCCCCAGGGCGCTGTCGAGCCACGGCGCGGCCGCCTCGGGGTCGTGGCGCTCCAGCCACACCGAGGCGATGGCGTTGTGGGCGACCGTTTCGCCGTGCCGGTCACCGCTCTGGCCGAATCCGTCGAGCGCCGCCACGAACGCCTCCAGCGCGGCGTCCAGATCGCCCACCACGCGGTGCACGGAACCGGCGCCCAACGCGGCGACCGCCTCGCCGGACAGCTGCCCGAGGCCGGCGAACAGGGTGCGCGAGGTCCGGAACGCGGCGAGCGCCTCGGCATACCGGTCCTGGTAGAGGTGGAGCTGGCCCAGGTTCCGCAGCAGCGCGGCGGCCTGCGCGTCGGACGGCGCCGGCGTGGCATCGAGAACGAGCTGGTGGGTGCGCAGCCAGTCGCCGTAGTAGCCGCGCATGTCGAAGAAGCTGGCCAGCTCGATCGCCAGGTCGGCGGCCTGGGAGACATGGCCGACGCGTACCGCTCCCTCCACGGTGGCGACCAGGACACGGCGTTCCGTCTCGAACCACTCCACGGGCCGGGCACGCACCGCCGGTGCGACGGCGGCCGCCGGACCGGCCGGTCGGCCCGGCCTTCCGAGGACGCCGAGGAAACGTGTGGGCATGGCCGAGTTCGCGCAGCGGGCGAGCACCGTCAGGGCGTCGACGACATCCCTGCGGTGCCGCAGCCGGGTGCCGGTGGCATCCCGCTCGACCCGCTCATGGGCGTAGCAACGCAGCAGGTCGTGCATGCGGTAGCGGTGCAGCCCGAGGCCGTCGGTGCCGATCACCTCGACCAGATGCTCGTCGGCCAGCGTCTCCAGTTCCTCGTGAGCCCCGTCCGAACGGCCCATCGCCACCGCCACGAGCCAGCCGGCCACCGCCTCGCCCGGTAGCAGGCCGAAGGCCCGGAAGGCTCTCGCGGTCTGCTCGGGCAGGTGCCGGTAGCTCAGCTCCGTGCTCGCCCGCACCTCCATCTCGCCGGTGTGCAGCTGGTCGAGCCGCCCCCGCTCGTCGTGCAGGAAGTCGGCCAGCGTGCCCATCGTCCACCCGGCCCGCTTCGCCAGCCGGGCGCCGGCGATCCGCACCGCCAGCGGCAGCGAGCCACAGCTGGCCAGTACCCGGTCGGCGTCCGCCGCCTCGCTGCGCAGCCGGTCCGGGCCGACGATCGCCGCGAACAGGGCGCGCGCCTCGTCGTGCTTCATGACGTCGACGGGAAAGTGGCGCGCCGGCAGCTCCGGCATCCGGCGGCGCGAGCTGACGAGCACCGCCGAGCCTCCGGTGCCCGGCAGCAGGGGACGCACCTGGGCGCCGCCGGCGGCATCGTCGAGGACGATGAGGAAGCGCCGCTGTGCCAGCCGCGAACGGAACAGCGCGGCCCGTTCGCCCAGTTCACCGGGGATGGCACTGTCGATGACACCGAGACCGCGCAGCATCTCGGCCAGCACGTCGGCCGGATCGCGCGGCTTCTCGCTCATCCCGCCGAGCTCCACGAACAGCTGTCCGTCGGGAAAGGCGTCGCGTACCCGATGCGCCACATGGACCGCCAGGGTGGACTTCCCGGCACCCGGCGGACCCGAGAGGACCGCCGCGACGGGCTGCCGGCCGGCCGCCGAGAGCAACTGCTCGAGGGCGGTGATCTCGTCGCTGCGACCGGTGAAGTCCGGTACGTCGATGGGGAGCTGGCACACCGCGGCGAACGGGGTCGTGCGGCGCCGGCTGCCGGCGTACCCGTTGACCTCCTCGCCGGTGCTGCGCAGCGCGGCGCCCGGCTCGATGCCCAGTTCGGCGGCGAGCACCCGCTCGGCCTCGGCGTACGCGGCCCGAGCCTCGACCGTGCGGTCGGAGCGGTGCAGGGCGCGCACCAGCATCTGCCACAGGTCCTCCCGCAGCGGGTCCTCGGCGAGCCGGGACCGCAGCTGGGCGACGACCGGCGCGTAGTCGCCCATGCGCAGCCGCACGTCGAGGCATTCGTCGACCGCGACCGAGCGTGCCTCCTCCGCCTTGGTGATCGCCGGATCCCAGACCACGCTGGCGGGCACGTCCTGGAGCACGCTGCCGCGCCACAGGCCGAGGGCCGCTTCGTAGCCGCGCACCGCAGCGGCGTCGTTGCCGCGGTCGCGCTCCGCGCGTGCCTGCTCCAGCCGCCGTTCGAACAGCAGCAGGTCGATGTCGTCGGGTGCGACGTCGAGCGTGTAACCCGACGGTTGGGTGCTCAGACCGTCCGTGGCGACCCCCGCCTCCGCCAGCGCGCGGCGGAGCGTGCGCACGTAGGTACGGACGTTGGCGACCGCGGAACGGGGTGCGCCACCCGGCCAGAGGACCTCGGTCAGCAGGTCGAGCGAGACGAAGCCGCCGGGCTGTAACAACAGCGTGGCGAGGATCGCTCTCGGCTTCGGACCCCCGATACGGACCGGGACCCCGTCCACCCGCACCTGGAGCGGCCCCAGCACTCCGAAGGTCGGTTCCCCCATCCGTCGCCTCCGCGGTGGTCCATGAAATCCGGGCACAGGCTACTGGTGCACGATGCTCTCGAACAGGGATTCCTGTGAACCTGGACCCGCGCCCCCGACCAGCCGGGTGGCCGGATCGCCGCAGACGATCCCGACAAGGGCGCACTCCTCCCCTCGTAGCCAGAAATGCCCTGCTCACGGCCGCCCCGTAGCACGCCTTAGTCCACACACACCGCGCTATCGCCCACAGGTTCCGACTTAGTGTCACTAGCGGTCGCCGGGCCGCACCCTTCACCCCCCACCTCGTGCAACGGGCCCCGGACCCATGCGCAGGACGAGCGCATGTTTCGCCAGGGCTGAGCCACGCGCCGGTGGTTCTCCGCATCCCGTACGCCCGCACCACGGCCGGATGCCGATTCCGGTGGTCGGTCAGCCCGCGAACCGTTCCGCTACCCCTCTGGGAGGTCACCACATGAGGCACTCCAAGCTGAACGCCGGACGAACGCGTCGTATCGGGCTGGTGGTCGGTGCGGCGGGCGCGCTGGTCGCCGGGAGCATGATGGTCCTTGCTCCGGCCGCGAGCGCGGGCAGCGCCATGCCGGCGGACGCCGGCTCGGCGCACCGGTCGGGCGTGGCCGGGTCAGCGCAGCCGCTGGCCGACGGACCCGTCGGCTTCGCCGCCCAGAACGGCGGCACCACCGGCGGCTTCGGAGCCGGCACCGTCAACGAGTACGTGCTCAGCGACTACACGGCGAGCAGCGGCGCCGGCAGCCCCGGCGACGCGATGTACCAGCTGCTCAAGGACCAGCAGGACCACCCGGACGAGGGCCTGGTCATCTACGTCGACGAGACCATCAGCGCGAGCGACTTCAGCGAGAGCAAGATGGACGTCAAGGACGTGGCGAACGTCTCCATCCTCGGCGTCGGCGACCAGGGCGAGTTCAGCGGCGTCGGGATCAACATCGCCCGCGCCCACAACATCGTCATCCGCAACCTGACGATCCACAACGTCGCCCAGGGCGACAAGGACGGGATCGGCATCCAGAGCGAGAGCTCCAACATCTGGATCGACCACAACGAGCTCTACAACGAGTACCAGGGTGTCGACAAGGACTACTACGACGGCCTGATCGACCTCAAGGACCAGTCGAAGTACATCACCGTCTCCTGGAACTACCTGCACGACTCGTGGAAGGCGATGCTCACCGCCAGCAGCGACAGCGCGGACAAGGCGGGGGACTACATCACGTACATGGACAACCACTTCAAGAACGTGAACTCCCGTCTCCCGCTCATCCGGTACTCCCACGTACACGTGCTGAACAACTTCTACGAGGACATCCTGGGCTCTGCGGTCAACTGCCGGATGGGCGCGCAGGTGCTGGTGGAAGGCAACTACTTCCTGCGCACCGGGTCCGGGAACCCCGACGACGAGACCGGTCAGATCGAAGGCCCGGTCGGCTGGTGGTACGGCAGTGACGAGACGGGCTACTGGCACCTGGTGAACAACACGTTCGACGACTCACCCGGCGCGGACCTGACCTCGACCACCGACTACACGGTGCCGTACTCCTACACCGCGCTCAGCCCGGAGCAGGCCAAGTCGCAGACCACGACGTCCGCCGGCGCCGGTGTCATCGACGTGACGCCGTAACCGACGCTCGCTCCGGTACGAACAGGGGGTGGTGGGTCCCGGCCCACCGCCCCCTGCCGGGGATTACTCAGGTCTCCCGCGCGATGTCCGCGCCGGTCACCTCGGCTGGCCTGCTTTTCCGGCTGGGGGCCCGGGGGGGCATCCCCCGGGAAAATGCAGTACCCGGTCACTCCCCGCGCAGTTCCTCGATCACCGACGCCATGGCGGCCATCGCCGGCTCCAGGACGGTGAGGTAGCTGAACCCGTAGCGCTCGCGCTGCGCCCGCAGCTGGTCGGCGATCTGGTGCACCGTGCCCACCAGCAGGATCGGAAGCTCGAGCAGCTCGTCCTCGGTGAGGTGCGGGAAACGGTGCTGCATGCCGCGCAGCGCGCTGCGGCGGTCGTCGGTGATCGCGACGGTCTGGACGAGCAGGTTCAGCTCCTGCTTTCTGCCGTGCGGGGCCGCGAGGCCCCGGTAGGCGGCGACCCGGGAGTCCAGCTCCTCGGCGCTGAGCCCGATCAGCTGCCCCGTGCTGCTGCCCGGTGCCGCGCGGGCACCCGTGAAGGCGACGATGTCCGCGTGCCGGGCGGCCAGGTCCAGCATGCGGTTGCCGTTGCCGCCGATCAGCAGCGGTACGCGGGGGTGCTGGACCGGTGCCGGGCGGTGTTCCGAGGAGCCCAGCAGCCGGGTGAGCTCGGTGACGGTGTGCGTCAGATGGTCCACGCGGGCGCCCGCCGACCCGTACGGCAGACCCGCAGCCTCGTGCTCGGCGGCCACGTAGCCGGTGCCCAGACCCAGCTCGAGCCGGCCTCCGGTGAGCACGTCGGTGGTGGCGACGTCGCGGGCCAGCAGGGTCGGGTTCCAGAAGCCGGCGTTCAGCACCAGGGTGCCGACCCGGGCGCGCTCGGTGGCCTCGGCGGCGGCGACCAGTGCGGGGAACGGCGCCGGCAGACCCAGGTGGTCCGGCACCTGGATCACGTCGTATCCCATGCGCTCGGCGCTGCGGCAGGTCGACCGCCAGGCGTCGGCATGCGCGACGGTCGTGAGGTTGACGCCGAAACGGAAGGCCTGTCCCGCCATGAAGCACCCCTTGCGGTTCCCGTTGCTGCGGATCATTGAGACGGCCCGATGCATGGGACCGCCCGGTCACGTGGTGCGCCCGAGTACACCATTCGGCCGTGTCCGTGCGCCGCAGAATTAGCGCTGGGCAGATGCCCGGCCCGGATCCCCGGCTGGGGGATTGGGGCGTGCGCTGGGGTGGTGCGCCGAGGTCGTGCGCTCCGGGTGGGCGTGCGCCGACTTGCCGCGCTAGCGTCAGGGCGCTAGCGTCAGGGGTATGGCCAAGACCCAGCTGAACGTTCGGGTGGACGAGGACACCGCCCGGGCCGCGCGCGAGCGCGCCCTGGCGCGTGGCATGAGCGTCAACCGCTACATCGAGGAACTGGTCAGACAGGATGCCGGAGAGGTCGGCCACACCTTCGTGGAGGCCGCCGCCGACTTCATGAAGCAGTACGGTGCCGTGTTCGCCGAGGAGTTCGGCTCGGAGCGTGAAGGCCAGCGTTGACCCTGAAGATCGATCTCGCCTGGCTTCTCATGATCGCCGAACAGAAGATGCCCGGAGACCCACAGGTCACCGACTGGGGCGCGCTCATCGCCGCCGTCAGCCGGCACGAGGCGGAGATATTCGGCGTCCCCGTCTACGACACCCCGCACGCCAGGGCCGCGGCACTGCTCCAGCTCCTGTTGCACGTGCCCGCCCTGGAGCGTTCCAACGCGATGTTCGCCACGGCCGTCGCCTACGCCTACCTCGTCGCGAGCGGTCTGAAGGTCGTCACC
The DNA here is from genome assembly GCF_024435355.1 of Streptomyces odontomachi. Taxonomy (GTDB): domain Bacteria; phylum Actinomycetota; class Actinomycetes; order Streptomycetales; family Streptomycetaceae; genus Streptomyces; species Streptomyces odontomachi. The sequence continues at coordinate 40,615 of NZ_JAMJWG010000019.1, read as the reverse complement.
TCGCCCGAGCGGGTGCGCGACCTGGCCCGCTTGGTGAAGGACGGCACGGCGAGCGTCCAGCGGATCGCCGACGAGCTGCGCCAGTGGAGCCGGTGAGGCAGAGCGCCGGTCAGTCGGCAGCCGGGCGCCGGGCGGTGCCCAGCACGCAGTACGAGACCGGAGTGGGCAGCCCCTGCTCGGGCAGCCGGAACCGGCGGTACGGGCCCGGCTCGAATCCCGCCTCCCGCAACGCCGCCACCGGGTCCCGGGCCACATGGCAGCCGCCGAACAGGTGCGGCCACACCGTGGCGTCCAGCGCGCGCTGCACCTTCGCCATCGCGCCGCTGTCCCAGGCCCGACCGTGCTCGAAGAACCTCAGCTCGCCACCGGGCCTGAGCACCCGCCCGAGCTCGGCCAGCGCGCGCGGCACATCGCGCACGCTGCACAGCACCAGCGAGAGCACGGCCGCGTCGAAGCCCTCGCTCTTCACCGGCAGTGCCTCGGCCGCACCCGGCACCACGTCCACCGGCACCTCGCAGCGCAGCGCCGCACGCACCGCATGCTGCCGCAGGCCGCGCTCCGGCTCGATGGCGACGACCTCGGAGACGGCCGCCGGATAGTGCGGGAAGTTCAGGCCGTTGCCCGCGCCGACCTCGATCACCCGGCCGCTGAGACCCGCCAGCAGCTCCGCACGGTACGCGCCCATCCACTTCTCACCGGACTGGCTCATCCGGGCGTAGAAGCGCGCGAAGAGGGGGTGGTGAACGGCGTCCTTGCCGGCGGCGGAGTTCCTGAGCAGCATGCGGACTCCCTGGGGCACGGGGCCGGCCGCGGTGCCCGACCGACCGCGGCACCGGTCACGTCGATTGTCCTCCGACCACGCCCGCTTGACCACGCTCAAGCGCCGGCGAAACGCCGGGCGTGTCCGTCGGGTGGGCCGGCACCGCGACAGCCTTCGCCCCGTGCGTCGCCGTGAACGCCGCAGCGTCCCAGCTGCCGCCGAGCCGCGGCGCCAGCCACCGGCGCGCCTGCGCGCGGAAGCCGGCCGGCCGGCGCCGGGCGGCGCCGGCCGGGAGGGCGCCCAGCAGTGGGGCGCCGGTGGCCGGTGGCAGATCGGCGAGGTTGCAGCGGGCCGCCAGGTCCGGTTCGGCCGGCCAGCTGCCGATCACCACGCCCGCCATCCGCAGACCGCGGGCGCGCAGCGCCTCGGCCGTGAGCGCCGTCGCGTTGAGCGTGCCGAGCCCGGCGGACGCCACCACCAGCACCTCGGCCGCCAGCTCCCGCGCCACGTCCGCCAGCGTGGCGCCCGCCGCGTCGAACCGCACGAGCAGCCCGCCGGCACCCTCGACGAGGACGAGGTCATGCCCCTCGGCCAGCTTGCCGGCGGCGCGCACCACGTCCGCGGTGGCCACCGGCGGGAGACCCGCGCGGCAGGCCGCCGTGCCCGGCGCCAGCGGCTCGGGGAAGCGGGCCAGCTCCGCGGTCGTCACCGGGCCCGCGAGCCGCGCCACCTCGTCGACGTCGCCCGGCTGCCCGGGTGCCATCCCCGTCTGGGCCGGCTTGAGCACCGCGACGGACCGCCCCGCAGCGCAGGCCACCGCGGCGAGCGCCGCCGTCGTCACGGTCTTGCCGATCTCCGTGCCCGTCCCCGTGACCACCAGGACCGTCATGCGAGGCCGCCCTCCTCCGCCGTAGTCGCTGTAGTCGCCGTGGCCGCGGCACCGGAGCCCGCCGCCGCGCCCATCGCGCGGCAGATCCGGGCCAGGTCCTCGTCGTCCGTCACATACGGCGGCATGGTGTAGACGAGGTCGCCGAACGGCCTGAGCCACACCCCCTCGCGCACCGCCGCCCGGGTCGCCGCGGCCATGCCTGCCTCGTCGAGGGCGCGATCGAGCTGCACCACGCCGATGGCGCCGAGCACCCGCACGTCCCGCACCCCCGGCAGCCCCGCCACCGGCGCAAGGCCGGCCCGCAGCCCAGCCTCGACGCGGTGCACGTCCGCCTGCCAGTCGCCGGCGAGCAACAGCCCGACGGAGGCGTTCGCGACCGCGGCGGCCAGCGGGTTGCCCATGTAGGTCGGCCCGTGCGCGAGCACCGGGACCCGGCCGCGTGCGATGCCGTCGGCGACCCGCGCCGTGCACAGCGTCGCCGCCAGCGTCAGGTAACCGCCCGTCAGGGCCTTCCCGACGCACATCACATCAGGCGTCACCCCGGCCTGCCCGGCGGCGAAGAGGGTGCCGGTGCGCCCGAAGCCGGTGGCGATCTCGTCGAACACCAGCAGCACGTCGTGCGCATCGCAGGCCTCGCGCAGTACCCGCAGATACTCGGGGGAGTGGAACCGCATGCCGCCCGCGCCCTGCACCACCGGCTCCACGATCACCGCCGCCAACTCGGCGGCATGCCGGGCGACGAGATCGCGCAGCCGGTCGGCGTACGACGCGTCGTACCCGGCGGGCGGCGGCGCCGCGAACACCTGGCGCGGCAGGACGCCGGACCACAGGTGGTGCATGCCGCCGTCCGGGTCGCAGACGGACATCGCGTGCCAGGTGTCGCCGTGGTAGCCGCCCCGCCAGGTGAGCAGCCGCTGCTTGTCCGGCCGGCCGAGGGAGCGCCAGTACTGCAAGCACATCTTGAGCGCGACCTCGACGGAGACCGAGCCGGAGTCGGCGAGGAAGACATGCTCGAGTCCATCTGGCGATATGTCGACAAGTTTCCGTGCCAGGGTGATGGCGGGCTCGTGGGTGAGCCCGCCGAACATGACATGGCTCATCCGCCCGAGCTGGCCGCTCACCGCATCGTTGAGCACCGGATGGTTGTAGCCGTGGATCGCCGACCACCACGACGCCATGCCGTCCACCAGCTCGGTGCCGTCCGCGAGCCGCAACCGCACGCCCGAGGCGGACTCCACGAGCAGGGGAGCCGTACGGCCCGGCATCGGCCCGTACGGGTGCCAGACGTGCCTGCGGTCCAGCTCCAGCAGGTGACCGGGGCCCGTCGCGTCAGGCATTGGGCGCGAGGTCGGTGCCGGCGCCGCGGCGTCGCACGGCCACCAGGTCGGTGTGCGGGGCGGGCGCAGGCGCGTGGTGGCGAGCGCGGTCGCCGACCGGCGCCCTGCCATCGGCCGCGCAGCCACCTGACCCGTTCGCCTGCTGGTCCGCGCAGCCACCTGACCCGTTCGCAGGGCGGTCCGCACAGCCGTCCTGGAGCGTGCCGCGGTGCGCCGGCAGCGTCACCGTGTCCGTGTCCTCCACCTCGAACCCGGCGTCCGCGATCATCTCCAGGTCCGTCTTGCCCGCCTGGCCCTCGCTGGTCAGGTAGTCGCCCAGGAAGATCGAGTTGGCCAGGTGCAGGGCGAGCGGCTGGAGCGTGCGCAGGTGCAGCTCGCGCCCGCCCGCGATGCGCACCTCGATGTCCGGGCAGACGAACCGGACCATCGCGAGGATGCGCAGGCAGTGCTGCGGCGTCAGCTGCCACTGCTGCGCCAGCGGGGTGCCTTCGAACGGGATCAGGAAGTTCACCGGCACCGAGTCCGGATCGAGCGCACGCAGCGCGAAGACCACGTCGACCAGGTCCTCGGCGCTCTCGCCCATCCCCGCGATCAGACCGGAGCACGCCGAGAGTCCCGCCGTCTGCGCGGCGCGCACCGTCTCCACCCGGTCGCCGTAGGTGTGCGTGGTGGTGATGTCGGCGTAGCCGGCCTCGGAGGTGTTGAGGTTGTGGTTGTAGGCGTCGGCGCCGGCGCTGCGCAGCCGTTCGGCCTGCCCCTGCGTCAGCAGGCCCAGGCAGGCGCAGACCTCCACGCCCTCGTTCTGTTCCTTGATGGCCTCGATGGTGCCCGAGACCCGGTCGATGTCCCGGTCGGTCGGGCCCCGCCCGCTCGCCACCAGGCAGACCCGCTTCGCGCCGCCCGCGACCCCGGCCGCCGCCACCCGCGACGCCTCGTCCGGCTTCAGCCAGGTGTACTTGAGGATCCCGGTGTCGGAGCCCAGCCGCTGCGAGCAGTACGAGCAGTCCTCGGGGCACAGGCCCGACTTGAGGTTGACCAGGTAGTTGAGCTTCACCCGCCGCCCGAACCAGTGCCGGCGCACCCGGCCGGCCGCCGCCACCACATCGAGCAGCTCGTCGTCGGAGCCGGCCAGCACGGCCAGCGCCTCCTCACGGGTCGGCAGCTCGCACCGGATGCCCTTGTCCACGAGCGTGTTCAGCAGATCCATGGCCGTGATCCTCTCCTACGTCGACACCCCTCGCCAAGGAGGATCCGCACAACACCACCCGCTCGGGCATTGGAAATTCCCCCAGCCTGAACGGCTTGTCCCGCCGTTAGGGTCTGTGCACTGCCTACAAAACGGCCCCCGACCCCCTCCGGAGATGCGCATGGCGGCGACGCCGTTCGACTGGATCGACGCGACCGCGCAGCGGCGCCACGCGGCCGGCCTGCACCGCGCGTTGCGCCCGCGGCCGGCCGACTCGGCGCTCCTGGACCTCGCGGGCAACGACTACCTCGGCCTCACCCGGCACCCGGAGGTGACCGGGGCGGCGGCCACGGCGGCCCGGCGATGGGGCGGCGGTGCCACCGGCTCCCGGCTCGTCACCGGCTCGACCGCGCTGCACGCCGAGCTGGAGGCGGAACTGGCCGCGTTCTGCGGCACTCAGGCGGCGCTGGTGCTGGCCTCCGGGTACGCGGCGAACCTCGCGGCCCTCACCGCGCTCGCCCCGCACGGCAGCCTCATCGTCTCGGACGCGGGCAACCACGCCTCGCTGATCGACGGCTGCCGGCTGGCCCGCGGCACCGTGCAGGTCGTGCCGCACCGCGACGTCGAAGCGGTGACGAAGGCGCTCGCCACGCACGCCGGCGGTCCCGAGCCGATCGGCACGGCCCGGCCGGCCGTCGTGGTCACCGACTCGGTGTTCTCCGTCGACGGTGATGCCGCGCCGCTGTCCCCCCTCGCCGCCGCATGCCGTGCCGCGGGCGCCGGTCTCGTCGTCGACGACGCGCACGGGTTCGGCGTGCTGGGGGAGCGGGGCCAGGGGGCGCCGGCTGCGGTCGGGCTCGCGGGCGCCGACGACGTCGTGATCACCCTGACCCTCTCCAAGGCGCTGGGCAGCCAGGGCGGCGTCGTGCTCGGTCCGGCGCGCGTCATCGACCACCTGGTCAACTGCGCACGCACGGTCATCTTCGACACCGGGCTCGCCCCGGCCGCGGTGGGCGCGGCGCGGGCGGCACTCGGCGTGCTGCGCCGCGAACCGGAGCGTGCGGCCGCCGCCCGTGCCGTCGCCACCGAGCTGCACCGGCGGCTCACGGACGCGGGACTCACCGCGGCACGCCCCGACGCCGCCGTGGTCTCCGTCCACGCGCCGTCCCCCGAAGCGGCGGTCCGCTGGGCCGCCGACTGCCGCGCCGCCGGAGTCGCCGTCGGCTGCTTCCGGCCACCCTCGGTACCGGACGACATCAGCCGGCTGCGGCTGACGGCACGGGCGGATGTGACGCAGGAGGAGATCGGGACAGCGGTACGGACCATCGTGGCCACGGCACCGCGGTGACCGCAGCCGCCCTCAGGGCGCGTCGACCGCCCCAGCCGGCGAACCCGGCCGGCCCGGGCTCCGCCGGACGCCCGTCGCCGGCGGCCCCCGCTCGGCGATCGGACCACCGGGCGGTTCTCGCCGCCGCGTGCGGCCGGGGCGGCCGCTGCCGGCGCCGCGCGCACGCCGCCGCGACGCGGGTGCCACCGGCCCGGCAGCACGCGCGCGGCCGCGCTCGCCTGGCCGGCGAGGCACCCTCGGTGGCAGCGGTGCGGGCTGGTCCGGCGGCCGGGGCAGATGCCGCCGACCGGCCGTGCGCGGCGAACCGACGGCCGCCCGTCGAGGTGCCGGCAGCCTCTCCTTGTGCACGCCGTATGGCGCCGGCGTGCACAGGCTGGGGTCGGCTGCGTCTTTTGTCCGCTGGGGTCTTGAGGTCTGTGCGCGGAGTTCGTAGCTTCGCATGATCGGGTCGGTTCGTGCTCCACAGCGGCAGAGGGGATCCGTCCATGGCGGAAGCGGCGGTTCGGCTACGCGGACTGAGCAAGCACTTCGGCCGGATCCACGCCGTCTCGGACGTCGATCTGGACATCGCCGACGGGGAGTTCTTCTCGATGCTGGGGCCGTCTGGCTCGGGCAAGACCACCGTGCTGCGCCTGATCGCCGGCTTCGAGACGCCCACCGCCGGCACCGTCGAGCTGGCCGGCCGTGACGTGACCCGGCTCGCGCCGTTCGAGCGTGACGTGCACACCGTCTTCCAGGACTACGCCCTCTTCCCGCACATGACGGTGGAGCAGAACGTCGCCTACGCCCTGAAGATCCTCAAGGTCCCCAAGGCGGAACGCGCCCGCAGGGCCGGCGAGGCGCTGGACCAGGTACGGCTGGGCGGCTTCGGTGGCCGGCGGCCCGCCAAGCTCTCCGGCGGCCAGCGGCAGCGCGTCGCACTCGCCCGGGCACTCGTCGGGCGTCCCCGCGTCCTGCTCCTGGACGAGCCGCTCGGCGCGCTCGACCTCAAGCTGCGCGAACAGATGCAGTCGGAGCTGAAGCAGATCCAGCGCGACGTCGGCATCACCTTCGTGTTCGTCACCCATGACCAGCAGGAGGCGCTGACGATGAGCGACCGCATCGCCGTCTTCCAGCACGGCCGTATCGAGCAGGTCGGCACCCCGGCGGAGATCTACGAGCGGCCCACGACCGGATTCGTCGCCTCCTTCGTCGGCATCTCCAACCTGCTCACCGCCGAGGCGGCCAAGCGGATCGTCGGCACCAGCGGTACCTACACCATCAGACCCGAGAAGATCCAGGTGCGCGGGGACGGCGCCGTGCCGGACGACCCCGCGCACATCACGGTCAAGGGCACCGTGGTCGACGTCGTCTATCTGGGCGATGTCACCCGTCTCCTGGTTGACCTGGACGCCGGGGGCCGCCTCACCGCGCTGCAACAGAATCTGCGCACGTCGTCCGCGGACGTGGCCGCGCTGCGGGGCACCCGCACCGTCCTGACCTGGCACCGCCAGCACACCGTACGCGTACCGGACTCCGCCTGACGCCGCCTCGGACCCCGGTACCGTCGCCCTCCCCGGTCCTCTCCCCAGTCCTCTCCCCGCCGGTTCCACCCCCGGTCCCGGCAGCCCCGTTCGCCGTCTCCCGTCCGCTCCGAGTCCCCACCCGCTCGTCGCCTCACCCCCTGGAGACATGTCGTGCGCCTGAACCCCACCGTCAAGACCGCCGTCGCCCTCGCGGCCCTCCTCGTCGCCACCGCCTGCGGATCCTCCGACAGCTCCGGCTCCGGCTCGTCGAGCGGCAAAGGGCTCAACCCGCCGGACCTCAAGGCCCAGTCCAAGCTCGGCAAGACCGAAGGCCAGGTCAACCTGATCGCCTGGGCCGGGTACGTCGAGGACGGTTCGAACGACCCGAAGGTCGACTGGGTCAGCGACTTCGAGAAGCAGACCGGCTGTCAGGTCCACTCGAAGACCGCGGCCACCTCCGACGAGATGGTCTCGCTGATGAAGACCGGCGACTACGACGCCGTGTCCGCCTCCGGAGACGCCTCGCTGCGCCTGATCGCCTCAGGCGACGCCGCCCCCGTCAACACCAAGCTGGTGCCCAACTACGCCGATGTCTTCTCCGGGCTGAAGAAACGCGACTGGAACTCGGTCGACGGCGTCCCCTACGGCATCCCGCACGGCCGCGGTGCCAACCTGCTCATGTACAACACCGAGAAGGTCAAGCCGGCACCCACCTCCTGGAAGGCCGTCTTCGACGACGCGCCCGCGCACAAGGGCAAGGTGACCGCCTACGACTCGCCGATCTACATCGCCGACGCCGCGCTGTACCTGAAGGCCACCAAGCCCTCGTTGGGCATCAAGGACCCCTACGCGCTCGACCAGAAGCAGTTCGACGCCTCCGTGGCCCTGATGAAGAAGCAGAACGCGAACATCGGCGAGTACTGGAGCGACTACCTCAAGGAGATCTCCGCCTTCAAGAGCGGCGACTCCGTCATCGGCACCACCTGGCAGGTCATCGCCAACATCGCCCAGGACGAGGGCGCCAAGGTGAAGGCCGTCCTGCCCAGGGAGGGCGCCACCGGTTGGTCCGACACCTGGATGATCTCCGCCAGGGCCAAGCACCCCAACTGCGCCTACAAGTGGCTCGACTGGATCATCTCGCCGAAGGTCAACGCGCAGGTCGCCGAGTACTTCGGCGAGGCGCCCTCGAACGCCAAGGCGTGCGACGAGACCGCCGACAAGAACCACTGCGCGATCTTCCACGCCAGCGACGAGCCGTACTGGAAGAACGTCCACTACTGGACGACCCCGATCGAGCAGTGCCTGGACGGCCGCACCGACGTGAAGTGCGTGCCCTACACCAAGTGGGTGCAGGCCTGGAACGAGATCAAGGGCTGACGCGCCCGTGACCCCTGAGCCCACCGGGCAGACCGCCGGAGCCGTCCGGCGGTCTGCCGGGGCGCTGCACCGGCGGCCCTGGCTGCGTCTGTCGCTGCTGCTCGGCGCCCCGCTGCTGTGGCTGGTCGTGGCCTATCTCGGCGCGCTGGCCGTGCTGTTCCTGTCCGCGTTCTGGACCACCGACTCGTTCACCTCCGAGGTCGTGAAGGTGTGGTCCACGGACAACTTCGCCACGCTGCTGCACGATCCGGTCTACCGCCAGGTCGCGCTGCGCAGCATCGGCGTGGCGCTCGCCGTCACCGCACTGTGCGCCGTGATCGCCTTCCCGATCGCCTTCTACACGGCGCGGGTGGCACGCCCGCGCCGGCGCCCGCTGCTGGTCGTCGCCATCCTCACCCCCCTGTGGGCCAGTTACCTGGTGAAGGTGTACGCCTGGCGGCTCATCCTGTCCTCGAACGGGCCGCTGGACTGGGTGCTCGCGCCCCTCGGCCTCAGCGGGCCCGGCTACGGTCTGACCGCCACCGTGATCGTCCTGACCTATCTGTGGCTGCCCTACATGATCCTGCCGATCCACGCCGGTCTCGAACGCCTGCCGGACGCGTTGCTGGACGCCTCGGCCGACCTCGGCGCCCGCCCGGGACGCACCTTCCGTTCCGTGGTGCTGCCGATGGTGCTGCCGTCGGTGGCGGCCGGGTCCGTCTTCACCTTCTCGCTGAGCCTCGGCGACTACATCACCGTGCAGATCGTGGGCGGCAAGACCCAGCTGATCGGCAATCTCGTCTACGCCAACGTGACGTTGAACCTGCCCCTGGCCGCCGCGCTGGGCACCGTACCCGTGGTCGTGATCCTGCTCTACCTGCTCGCGATGCGCCGCACCGGTGCGCTGAGAAGCCTGTGAGGAGCGCCTGAGCCATGCGCCTGACCCGCACCGCCCGGATCGTGCTGCGCACCGCCGCGGCCCTCGGGTTCGCCGTGCTCTACCTGCCCCTGCTGATCGTCCTGCTGAACTCGCTCAACCCCGACCGCAGCGCCGGCTGGCCACCGCCGGGGCTCACCCTGCACTGGTGGTCGACGGCCTGGCACAACGCCGGTGCGCGTGGCGCGCTGTGGACGTCCGTGCAGGCCGGCCTGGCGGCCACCGCAATCGCGCTGGTGCTCGGCACGCTCGCCGCCTTCGCCGTGCAGCGGCATGCGTTCTTCGGCCGCGAGGCGATCTCGTTCGCTGTGGTACTGCCGATCGCCCTGCCCGGCATCGTCACCGGAATCGCGCTCAACTCCGCCTTCAAGACGGTGCTGGAGCCGCTCGGCGTGGGCCTCGGACTCTTCACCGTGGTCGTCGGGCACGCCACGTTCTGCGTGGTGGTGATCTTCAACAACGTCGTGGCCCGGCTGCGCCGCACCCCCGGCTCCTACGAGGAGGCCGCGATGGACCTGGGCGCGCACACCTTCCGGGTCTTCGCCGACATCACCTTCCCGCTGGTGCGCTCGGCGCTGCTCGCCGGCGGCCTGCTGGCGTTCGCCCTGTCCTTCGACGAGATCGTGGTCACCACGTTCACCGCGGGACCCGGCGTGCAGACCCTGCCGCTGTGGATCTTCGACAACATGGCGCGCCCGCGGCAGGCGCCGATCGTGAACGTGGTGGCCGCCGTGCTGGTGCTGCTGTCCGCCGTCCCGATCTACGCCGCCCAGCGGCTCTCCTCGGACACCGCTTCGGGCGGCCGGCTCTGAGCCGGAGCCGGAGTCGGAGCCGGAGTCGGAGTCGGAGTCGGAGGCCACATGCTGGTGGCGGCCAGGTGGTCGAGGTGGAGCGTTCCCACCCAAACACGGGCGATCGAAACAGAGTTCACCGCAACGAGGGACAGCCGGCGACACTTCTCGGTGGATCGGCGCCCCTGGCCGGCCGCCAGCTGGCAGGGTGGGCGCACAGCACCAGTCCGGGGCCCTCCCGCGCATCTCCGCGATGCCCGAAAGCCCGGCCCCGGTGGGAAAGGGACGACGTCGTCATGGCAGACCTCCAAGAAGCGTCCGTCACCCTGCCGAGCGATCCCGCTTCGGTATCCGCGGCGCGCAGGTACGTCGGCGACGTCCTGGCGCAGTGGGGGCTGCCGCGGGACGCGGAGCTTGCGGAAACGGTCCGGCTCATCCTCTCCGAACTCGCCACCAACGCCGTCCAGCACACGCTCGGCCAGTCGCCCACGTTCACCGTCGACATCGCACTGGAACACGACGAACTCCTGCGCGTCGGCGTCACCGACAGCCATCCGCGCCACCCGAGACGGCTGCCCGCCGCGGTCCAGCAGGACAACGGCCGCGGCATGGCCATCATCCGCTGGCTGCTCGCGGAGCGCGGCGGCCGGCTGGCCGTCGACCCCACCCCCGAGGGCGGCAAGACGGTGTGGATCGCCCTGCCTTGGGCATCCCCCGTGCAGAGCTGACCGGCCACCGGCCCGAGCCTGCGGTGTACCGCTACCCGCCGGAGCCGCGCCCGACGTCGGCGCCGTCGGAACCTCGGGCGGGCACGGCCCCGGTGCGCCGCAGCAGCAACGGCATGGCGCCCCACAGCCCGCAGTGCAGCACCAGCGTGCCGGCACCGGCCGCGATGCCCGCCGCCCGTCCCAGCGTCACGTCCACGACCAGCAGTACCGATCCGGTCAGCGCGAGAGCGAGCGCCACCATGCCGAAGAGGGCCAGCCGCGAGGAGACCCGGACGATCTGCGGCTTGGCGTGCCGTCGGAACAGCGAGCGGTGCAGCGCAGCGGGCGCCATGAAGAGCGCCGCCGCCAGCACCGCGAGCAACAGCGTCGTCACGTAGGTGGCGCGTTGCACGTCGTCGAGGGACGGAAAGCGCGCGGTGAACGCCAGCGCCAGCAGGAAGGCGAAGAGGATCTGCACGCCGGTCTGCGTGACCCGCAGTTCCTGGAGCAGCTCGGAGAAGTTGCGGTCGGCCCGCTCCAGCGGGGTCTCACGGCGGTCCGGCTCGCCCGGGCGGCTGTCGCTGTCGCTCATGGAAGGACTAGTAACCTCCCTGCCCCCACCTCACGCACGGCACCTCGTGCCGCGGTACGGCCACGGGTGGACCGGGGCGGCGTCAGCCCAGCACGCCGGTCAGGGTGCGGGCGAGCACGGCGTCGAACCGGTCGTGGGAGCCGCTGCCGGGCGGGGCGGCGCCGAGCAAGGCGGCGATGCGGGGGTGGTCGCCCGCGGCGGCCATGTGACGGAGATAGGCGGCCTGGCGCACGGCGCCGGTGTCCGCTGCGGCACCTTCGTTCTGCACGAACAGTGCGGTCAGGCCGTTGAGGAGGGCAAAGGCCTCGAGCTTGCGCGCGGGGTCGGCCGGGTGGTCGGCGAGCACGTCGAGCACGTGCTCCAGCACGTCGATCCCGTGCGGGCCGAGCGTGGGGCGGCTCATGACCATGGCGGGCAGCCACGGGTGGCGGCGCATGATCTGCCGGGCCTGGTGGGCGAGGGCGAGCAGGTCGGCCTGCCATGCACCGCTGGGCGGGTGCAGGTCGTATTCGCTCGCGGTGCTGTCGATCATCAGGTCGAGCAGGTCGTCACGGGTGGCCACGTAACGGTAGAGCGAGGCGGCGCCGGTGCCCAGGGCCGATGCGACGCGGCGCATGGACACGGCTTCCAGGCCTTCGCGGTCGGCCAGTTCCACCGCGGCAGCGGTGATCTCGGCGCGGCTGCGCTCGGCCGGGCGTCCGACGGGCGCCTGCTCCGGCCGCAGCCAGATCACCGGCTCCTGCTGTCCTGCCACCGCCACCTCCCTCGTTGCCGCCAGCCTATCTATCGCATACAGTGTTCGCGAACGATGTGCGCGATGTGCGCGATGGGGAGGCGTGATGACGACGCGCTTTGCTCGCAACGGCGAGGTACGGATCGCCTTCGAGGACCTGGGAGGCTCAGGCGGTGACCCGTTGCTGCTGGTCACGGGGCTGGGCACGTCGCGGTTCTGGTGGCCGGACGGTCTGGTGGCCGAGCTGGTCGAGCGCGGCTTCCACGTCGTGGCCTACGACCATCGCGACGCAGGCGAGTCCACCCACCTGCCCGACCGTCCCGTCGGCCCGCCGCTCAAGGCCCTGGTGCAACGCAGGGCTCCGGCCTACCGCGCCGAGGACCTCACCGACGACGCGGTCGCCGTCCTCGACGCACTCGGCTGGGAGCGTGCTCACCTCTTCGGTCACTCGATGGGGGGCCTTGTCGCGCAGCGCACCGCCATCCGGCACCCGAAGCGGGTGCTGAGCCTGACCACCTCCTCGGCGGTCCCCAGCGACGCGAAAGGCCTGAGCGTCCTGCGTTACGTGGGCCTGGCATGTCTCTTCCGCTTCATGCGGCTTCGCCACCCCGACACCCCGCAGGGCAACGTGGACCTGGCCGTGGCCGTCGCCCGGAACCTTGCCGCACCCGGCCAGCTTGTCGACGAGCACGAGGTGCGCGCGTTCGTGGCGAAGGAGGCGGCGCACCAGGTCAGCAGCTTCCGTGACCAGACGGCGCAGAGCCGCCAGATCGGCGCGAAGTGGCACGGCCGGTCGCTCACCCTGATCGCGGCGCCGACCCTGGTACTGCACGGCGAGCACGATCCACTCGTCCGCGTGACGGCCGCGCGTGACATCGCCGACGCCATCCCGGGCGCCCGTCTGTACACCCGGCCCGGCGTCGGACACTTCCTCACCCGCGACGTCTGGGCCGGCTACGCCGACGAGCTGCGCGCCCTCGCCGACCGCGCAGAGGGCCGCGGCACAGCACGGGGGTCGAACGGGTAACCGGCGCCGGCCGCCCGGCACGGTCCGCGTCCCACCGTCTGTTCGTCCCGCTGGACAACACGGGGGAGGCCGCCTCTTTATGGCACTCCCTCACCCTGAAACCCGACACGCTCGACTGACGCCACGTCAGGAGAGATCGCGGGCAAGAGGCACCCGGGCGCACCTGCGCATTCGATCGGTGAGATTCACCTGATCCACCCGCTGCACACGAGTGAGCCACCGTTTGCGCTCACCAGATGCACTAACGGGCCGCCGGCGTCCATAAGTGGCGGCATGGACGACGGGCACGGCACCGCAGGGGCGGAGGAATGTGAATGACGACGCCTTACATATGACCACGGCATCTGGGGATCACGCTTTGCCCCTGTTGGGGCACCGGCTACCGTGACGGCGTGCACGCGTAGCGCGATGGGTCGCTGCGGTCCCGTGCGTGCGACCCGAGGAAGTGCCATTCATGTACGGCATCGCCGACGAGCGGGAGTTCGTCGAGAGCGAACCGTACTGGCTGCCCGGAGGTGCGGGGACGTCCCCGGTGCGGCTCGGCCGCGCCACGGCCCGCCGAGGTTCGGACCGGCCGGAGTGCCGGGGCCCACCAGTGGTGAGCGGCTGCTCGGCCCGCGTGGCAGCGGTGGGTTCCCACGACGGGGTAGGCCATGAGGCCGACCGTGCGTCCGGCAACCTCGTGGCGGGCTCGCCCACGTCCCCCTGCACCGCACGCCGTGCTGCACCCCCGTCATGTCGGCGACGGCACGGGCGGTCTCCCACCTTGCCCGCGAACTCCCCCATACCCGTGAGGAACCGATGACCACGCTGATACAGGACGTGGTGCTGTGGGCGCCGACCGGCGGCATGATCGCCGTTGGCGCGGTCGCGCTGCGTTACCACAAGAAGGCGGTCGAGCACGGTGGCCGCGTCACGGCGCTCAAGGCCCAGGTGGCCGAGGCCGAACGGCGGGCGGCCGAGGCCGAGCGGCAGGTGGCCGTCCGCGACGAGGAGGCCACGCACCTCGCCGAGTACCGGCTGCCCGCCCTCGTGCACGCCCTGCAAGACGGCACCGGCGACCTCTCCTCCGCCGGTGAACCGCTGCACTCGGAGATGGCCGGGACCAGTGCCGGCAGCGCCTATCTCACGGTGCTCCAGCAGGTGGACTCCGTGGCGTCGACGGCCATCGAGCGGGCCGACGCGGCATCACGCGCGGCCGTGCAGGCCGTCACGCGCTCCGTCCAGGCGCTGGTCTACGAACAGCAGGCCGCCATCACCAAACTGCTGGACACCGAGCACGACGAGAAGCTGCTGGAGCTGATCCAGCCCATCGACCACACGGGCAACCAACTGGCGCGCCGTCTCCAGATCCTCGGCGTGCTGACGGGGATGTGGCCCGGGCGGCAGCGCGAGGACGTGCCGCTGCTGGACGCGGTGCGGGGCGGCGTGTCCAGGATCCGGGACTTCCACCGGGTGAAGGTCCCCAACCAGTCGTCGCACTGGGTCGCCAGCCGGTTCGTCGAGCCCGTCGTGCTGGCGGTCGCGGAGCTGCTGGACAACGCCGCACGGCACAGCGCCCCCACCACTCCGGTGGAGGTCAGCTTCCTGGAGGCCCACCACGGCGTCAGCATCGAGATCCACGACGCCGGTGCGGGGATGAGCCCGGAGGCCCGCGCCCTGGCGGCCCGCCGGCTGACCGGGATCGACACGGTCCGCCTCACCGAGCTGCGGGTGCCACCCAGCTTCGGCCACCTCGGGGTCGGCCAGCTCGCCGCCAAGTACGGGTTCCGCGTCTCGATCGACGAAGAGCACTCCATCCACGGCGGGGTGCGTGTGGTGATGCACCTGCCCCGTGCGCTGCTCGCCAGCCCCGGCACCGACCGCAGGCCCGAGCCGGCCGCCCCTGCCTACGCTGCCGCACCGGATCGCGAACGCCCGCCGGCGCCGGCGCCCAGGCAGGCGCCGACGCAAGCGCAAACGCCCGCGCCCGCCGTCGAGGAGTACCCGGTGGCCGAGGACGGCCTGCCGGTGCGCCGGCGATCCCCTGCCCGCAGGCCCCACCCCACCCGACCGGCGGCCGTCCCACCGTCGCCCGGTTCGGGCCAGAACCTGGCCGCTTTCGCCCGTGGCACCCAGGCCGCCCGTACCCCCGATGAGGAGACATCGTGACCAAGAGCCCTGACGTGAGCTGGATCCTGGACGAGCTGGTGAAGGCGCCGCACGCCCGGCATGCCGTGCTGCTCTCCGCCGACGGGTTGCAGCGGGCGGCGTCCCAGGGGGTCCACACGGACATGGCCGACCGGGTCTCCGCGATCGCCTCGGGCATGCAGTCGCTCAGCCGGAACGGTGCCGACTTCGTCAGCGAGCAGGAAACCGCCTGGCAGCAGACGATGGTGCAGTTCGAAGACGGCTTCCTCTTCGTCATCGCCGCCGCCGACGGTGCCTATCTGGTGGCCTCGGCCGGGCCCCAGGTCGACATCTCCGCCTTCTCGTACGACATGGCCAAGATGGTGTCACGCCTCGGGGACGAGCTGGTGGTCGAACCACGTCAGCAGCAGGCCGGACGCCCATGAGCGCGGCACGGCACGGCGGCGATCGGCTGGTGCGGACCTATGTGGTAACCGGCGGTCGCTCGCGCGCAAGCCGTAACCACTTCGATCACGTCACCCTCGTCTCCCTCTCCGACACCGCTGCCCAACTCGGCCGTGCCCAGCTCGCCCCCGAGCACACCGAGATCCTCGAGACGCTGGCCCGCGGTGCCCAGTCGGTCGCCGAGCTCGCCGCACTGCTGCGGCTGCCGGTGAGCGTGGTCCGCATCCTGCTGGCCGACCTCATGGACTCCGGGCACATCAGCACCGGACCCCGCATCACCACGACTCCGGAAACCGACCGCCGCACGCTGCTGGAGGATGTCCTTGCCGGCCTTCGCCGCCTCTGAAGACCCACCGATCCTGCGCGGCGACGAGCGGACCGCGAAGATCCTCGTCGCCGGACACTTCGGCGCCGGGAAGACCACGCTGGTCCACTGCCTGTCGCAGATCCGGCCCGTCAGCACCGAGGAGGTGATGACGAGCGCCGCCGAGGGCATCGACAGCACCGATCTGCCCCACAAGACCACCACCACGGTGGCCATGGACTTCGGCCGCCTGTCCCTGACGGACGACCTCGTCCTGTACCTGTTCGGCGCGCCCGGCCAGCCACGCTTCTACCCCGTCCTGGAGGACCTCGCCGTCGGCGCGCTCGGCGCGCTGGTCCTCGCCGACAGCAGACGGCTGGCCGAGACCTACCCCATCCTGCAACTCGTCGAGGACCTCGGCCTGCCCTACACCGTCGCCATCAACCGCTTCGACGGCGCACCGCACATCCCCGAGCAGCGGCTGCGCGAGGTCATGGACCTCGCCGAAGAGACCCCGCTGGTGATGTGTGACGCCCGTGACCGGCCCAGTTCACGCGATGCGCTGATCGTCCTCGTCAGCTATCTGCTGACCCTCGTCCCGGAGCCCGCCCGATGACCGCACCGACCGAGGCCGCCGGCCCGCCGCCGATCCACGGGGAGGCCTTCAGCGCCGACCCGCACGCCGTCTACGACCGGCTGCGCGCGCAGGGGCCGATCGTGCCCGTGGAGATCTCCCCCGGGGTCTACGGATACCTGGCCGTCAGCTACCGGGCGGCCGTTCACCTGCTGCGCAACACGCCGGCCCGGTTCGCCAAGGACCCGGCTCACTGGGCGGCGCTGCGGAACGGAGAGGTGCCTCAGGACAGCCCGGCACGGATGATGATGCAGCCGCGCGACAACGCGTTGTGGAAGGACGGCCCCGAGCACGCCCGGCTGCGCCGCGCGATCACCAACAGCCTGGCCCGGGTGGACACGCACGCGCTGGTCGAGTCCGTCGCCCGGATCGCCGACCGGCTCATCGACACCTTCGCCGGGGACGGCAGGGCCGATCTGATCGCGCAGTACGCGGACCCGCTGCCGATGCTCACCGTGATCGACATGTTCGGGTGCCCCGCCGGCATCGGCGAGCGCATCGTGCATTCCGTCAGCAGGCTGTTCGAAGCCGGCGCCGACGCCGCCCAGGCCAACGCCGACCTGGAGTCCGCCTGTCTGGAGCTGACGTACCTCAAGAGGATCCGCCCGGTCCGGGACGTCACCAGTCACCTGATCGTCGAGGGGCTCAGCGAAGCCGAGATGGTCCAGACGATCCTGCTGATCATCGGTGCCGCGGCGCCCCCGACCAGCAGTCACATCGGCTACGGCCTGCGGCGCGTGCTCACCGACCCGAGCTTCGCAGGAAGCGTCCACGACGGCGTCCGGCCGGTCTCCGACGCCCTCGAAGAGATCCTGTGGGACAACCCGCCCATCCCCAACTACTGCCCGCTGTACGCCCTGGGCGAGCAGCAGTTCGAGGGCGTCCACCTGGCGCCCGGCTACCCGATCCTCGTCAGCTTCGCCGCCGCCAACGGCGACCCCGCCCTGAAGGTCCCGCCCGGTGCACGCGCCGGCAACCGCGGTCACCTCGGCTTCTCCGCGGGCGTGCACGCCTGCCCGGCACCCGACCTGGCCCGCGTGATCGCCGAAACCGCCCTGGAACGCGCTCTCGACCGGCTCCCGGGCCTCGACCTCGCCGTCCCCGACGGCGACCTGCGCAACAAGCCCGGCACCTTCCTGGCCGGCCTGACCTCGCTGCCCGTCATTTTCTAGCGCGCCACGAGTTGCTTTGCGTCCGCAGCTCCGAGATCGTCCGACTCGCCGCCATCGGAAGGTGACCTCCATGACCGCCCAGAGCGCCGACTCCGGTTGCCCCTACCAGCTCGACCCCGCCGCCGCCGACATCCACGCAGAGGCCTCGGCACTGCGGGCGCGTGGCCCCGCCACCCGCGTCGTCCTTCCCGGTGGCATCCCCGCCTGGTCGGTCACCGACCCCCACCTCATACGGCGCCTGCTCACCCACCCGGACATCTCCAAGGACGCCCACCAGCACTGGCCCGCGTACATCCGCAAGGAGATCCCCGAGGACTGGCCCCTGCGGATCTGGGTCGACGTCCGCAACGCCCTCTCCTCCTACGGCAGCGAGCACCGCCGGCTGCGCCGCCCGCTGGCCGCCGCGTTCAGCACCCGGCGGGTGCGCGCGCTGGCGCCGCAGATCGAGAGGATCACCCGCACCCTCCTCGACGAGCTGCACACCGCCGGCCCCGACGAAGTCGTGGACCTGCGGGCCCGCTTCGCCTGGCGGCTTCCGCTCCTCGTCGTCAACAGCGTGCTCGGCGTCCCCGACCATCTGCACGACGCGTTCCGTGACGCGATCGGTGACCTGTTCGCCACCGATCTCTCCCCCGAGGCGGCACAGGCGGCACCGGTACGGGTCTACGCACTCATCGACGAGCTGCTCGCCCACAAGCGCCGGCACCCCGTGGACGACGTGACCAGTGCGCTCATCACCGCACACACCGCCGGGGAGCTCACCGACCGGGAGCTCGCCGACAGTCTGGTGCTGCTCATCGGCGCCGGCCACGAGACCACCGTGAACCTGCTCGACCACGCCGTGGTCGACCTCCTGAGCTACCCCGACCAGCACGCCCTGGCCACGACGGGCCGAACGCCCTGGGAACACGTCGTGGAGGAGGCGCTGCGCCACCAGGCGCCCATCGCGACGATCATCCTGCGCTTCCCGGTCCACGACGTGGTCGACGAGCCCACCGGCCTGGTCTTCGCGCAGGGCGACGCCATCGCCGTCAACTACGCGGCCGCCGGACGCGATCCGCAGGTCCACGGCCCGGACGCCGACCGGTTCGACATCACGCGCGGCACCGCACGCGAGCATCTCTCCTTCGGTCACGGGGTCCACCTGTGCGTCGGTGCGGAGCTTGCCCGTATCGAGGCGTGCATCGCCCTCGCGGCGCTGTTCGCCCGCTTCCCCGAGATGCGGCTGGCCGTCGAGCCCGATCGGCTCCCACCCCTCCCCAGTCTCATCTCCAACGGCCACCAGCACCTGCCCGTCCTGCTCGGCACCCCGGCACCCTGACCCGATCGGCCGGTCCGGCGGCGCTGCCCCCGCCGCGCTACCCGACGGGGCGCAGACGCACCGGGAGCTCCTGGTGCCCGTTGCTGATGAGGGTGGGTACCGGCCGCAAGGTGTCGGCCGGTACCGCCAGTGACAGGTCGGGGAAGCGCCCGAACAGCTGGCGCAGGGCTTCCGCGACTTCGAGGCGGGCCAGGGGTGCGCCGAGGCAGAAGTGCACGCCGTAACCGAACGTCAGGTGGTCCTTGACCGCACGGGTGATGTCGAAGGCGTCGGCGTCCGGCCCGTGCCACGCCGGGTGCCGGTTGGCTGCCGCGTAGGCGGCGAGGACGGGTTCTCCGGCGGATATCACCCGGCCGTCGGGCAGGTCGACGTCGGTGACGGCGAAGCGCAGCGGCAGGTACTTGATGGCGGGCTCGTGGCGGAGGGTCTCCTCCACCACGTCCTCCCAGCCGGCCTGGCCGGTGCGGACGAGGTGAAGCTGGTCCGGAGCCGTCAGCATCGAGAAGACGGCCTGGTCGATGACGTTGGCGGTGGTCTCGTACCCGGCGTTGATCATCAGGATCAGCGTGTCGCGCAGTTCGTCGTCGGTGAAGCCGCTGCCGTCCGTCTCCTCGTCGCGTGCCGCGATGAGCAGGGAGGTCATGTCGTCGCCGGGATCGCTGCGCTTGGTGGCTATCAGTTCCTCGGTGGCCTTGAAGAGCCGTGCGGTGTTGGCCTGCGCCTGTGCCGGCGTGAGCGTGCTGTCGAAGACGCGGTCGACGATCTCGCGGAAGGTGTCCTGCCGGCCCCGGGGCACACCCATCAGGTGCCCGATCACGTTGACGGGCAACGGGTAGGCCAGCCGTTCACGCAGGTCCACCACCTCGCTCGCGGGCGCCGCCGCAAGGTCGTCGAGCAAATCGGTGACCATGGCCTCGATGGTCGGCTTCAGCCGGGCGATGCGGCGGGCGCGACCATCCGACGTAATCTGCGGTGGTCGGCGCCGTAGGCGGTGAGCATGCTCTGCACCTCGATCCACACGGCGAGCGGCCACGTTCTGACGGTCTGCTGGAACGCCGGATAGTGAGCACGGGCGTTCTTGGAGACATCGGGGCTGGTGAGCAGGGTCTTGAGGAGGACGGGGTCGCTGACCGCCCAGGCCCGCAGGCCGAGGACGTCCACGCGGGTGGCCGGGCCACGTGCCCGCAGGGCCCGGTACTCCGCGTGCCGGTCGGCACCGGCGGGATCGATGACGAAGGGAAGGGGCTGGGACATGCCGTTTCTCTCTTCTCGTGGGGACCTCGGTGGCGTGCCGGGGCAGCAGGGGGCCTCGCGGGCACGCCGAACCGGGCTCGCTCGCCCTGTCCGTCGGACGCGGGGGCCGGATGGGGGCGGGGGAGCCTGGGGAGAGGAAGTCTGTGGTGAGGCGGCCGGGCCCCGGGCGGTGCCCTGGTGGTCCGGCGGGGCCTGTCCGCTGACGTGTCGGGTCGCCCGGTCACGCCGGACGCCGCGGGCCCGACGACGGTGCGCGGGCCCGGCGGCGGCGGTCAGGCAGGCCCTGACCGAACGGGTGTCGGACGGTCAGCCGGCCCTGGTCGAACGGCCGGAAGATGCTCAGCCGAACTGGCCGGGCTGGTAGTCACCGGCAGGCTGCTGGTTGATGACGTTGATGCGGTTGTAGGTGTTGATGATGGCGATGAGGGAGATGAGGGCGACGAGCTGCTCCTCGTCGAAGTGCTTGGCGGCGTTCGCCCAGGCCTCGTCGGTGACGCCACCGGCCGCGTCGGCGATGCGGGTGCCCTGCTCGGCCAGTTCCAGCGCGGCGCGCTCGGCCTCGGTGAAGACCGTGGCCTCGCGCCAGGCCGCGACCAGATGGAGGCGCTGCGTGGTCTCTCCCGCGTGGGCGGCGTCCTTGGTGTGCATGTCGGTGCAGAAGCCGCAGCCGTTGATCTGGCTCGCGCGGATCTTCACCAGCTCCTGGAGCGCGGTCGGCAGGGTTGAGTCCGTCACCGCCTTGCCGGCCGAGTTGATGTGCCTGAGCACCTTTCCGGCGAGCGGGTTGCCGAAGTAGTTGAGACGCGATTCCACGGTGATCTCCTTGCCGTGTTGCGGATACACCTGACTGACCGTGGCCGCCGGCCAGGTGTGACAGGCCAGCGGTGTGACGTGCGTCTCAGACCGCGGGTCGATCGTCACGGGTGTGGCGCTAGGCTCGGGTGAACAGACCCGGACCCGGTGGACAGACCCGGAAGAGATTGCGAGCCGCGCCGTGATACGAGACCTCTACAATGTGCGGTTGCAGCCTGCGGAGGGCGGCCCCACACCGCTGACGGAAGAGGAGGAGCAGCGCTTCCGGGCCGTGTTGTTCAGCGAACTCGGCAACAAGATCGCCGACCAGGGCTGGGCGAGGTTCCCGGCGTACACGCCTCAGGAGCGGCGCCGGCTGGTCGACGTCGCGCAGCGCCTCGCCGCCCACTGGGAACAGCAGGTGTTCGTCGAGGCCGAGGATCCGTGCCGGATGCGGCTCTGCCTCGCCGGGTACCGGACGCAGCCGGAGACGCTGCCGGCGCGCCCCTGAGACCAGCCGGCCCGCTCCCGGGGCCGACGAGGGTCACGGGCTCAACGGCGTGATTCAGCCGAGGCCGTCTCGCCAGCCGTCCGATGGACTCACACGGCCTGGCGCCGGTAGCCCTCGGCCATCTTCTTGTCCAGTGCGGCCCGCACCAGTGCGGCGGCGAACGCGGCGGGTCCCTTGTCCTCGGCGAGGCGGGACAACGCGGCCTCGTCCTCCGGGAGCCCCAGCCGGCGCGCGCCCTGCACCACCTTCGGGTCCAGGTAGGGCGCCACTTCCGGCCAGATCGCCTGCACCTCGCGCAGGAAGATGTCGGCACCCGTCGGACCGAGGCCCGGGACGCGTTGCAGTTGCCGGCGCAGGGCGGTGAGGTCGCCGTCCGCCTGCTTGCGCAGTCGCCGCAGGTCGCCGCCCCACTCGTCGAGGATCAGCTGGGCGCCCTCACCGAGTTGGGTCGCGGTGCGCTCGTCGTAGCGGCGGTAGCCGCCCCTGCCCAGCGCGTCCACCCGTTCCTGCCGGCCGGACTGCGCCATGCTGCGCGCATCCCGCAGCCCCGCGTCGGCGAGCGCGCGGGAGGTCGCCACGGCGATGGAACTGCGGATCCGGGCGCTGAGCAGGCAGGACAGCACGAGCGTGCGGTACAGCGGTTGGGGTGTGTCGGCGAGCCGGATGCCCGCCTCCTGCGCGTAGGTACGTCCCTCGTGGGCGAGCAGTTCCTCGATCACTCGCTGCTGAGCGGGCATGTCCGCGATCCTCCTCCGGATACGCGTACGGGCGCGGTTCGCACGCGGCCCGTTCGCCGCGCCGGTACCGGTGGGGACGCGGTACCTGCGGGGACGGTGGACGTCGGTCGTCGGCTTCGGGTCGCGCGCATGGCGGGTGCCCGGGCCCGGCCGCGGAAAACGTCGGGTGCGTCCGGTCGGCCGGCGACCACACGGGCGGCCTTGCGGGGACGCCCCCCGCTTCCCAGGAACCGGGACGCGGACTATAGTCCGAAACTAGCGGTGCTAATTAATCAGGGACCAGCCGGCCACCGGCCCGGACACCCAGGCCCGGCCCGGAGCCGGGCCGCCGTGCCGAGCCGGCGGTGAAACGGGCCCGGTGGCGTGGCACAGCGAGGTGCCACGTGGTCACGGACGGGTGGGTGCGCCCGCCCCGTGCCCGCGCCGCATCCGTACCCGCACCCGACGACCCGCCCTCAGGAGCCCCTCGTGCGTCCAGTCCACTTCGCCGCCGCCCGTCGTACCCCTGTCGGCAAGCTGCGTGGGGCACTGTCCTCGGTGCGCCCCGACGATCTCGCCGCGACGGTGATCCGCGGACTGCTCGCCGCGGCGCCCGGACTCGACCCCGCCCGGATCGACGACGTGTACTGGGGCGCCGCCAACCAGGCGGGTGAGGACAACCGCAACGTCGCCCGGATGGCGGTCCTGCTCGCCGGGCTGCCCGATTCGGTGCCCGGTGCCACGGTGAACCGGCTGTGCGCCTCCGGCCTCGAGGCGGTGACCACCGCGGCGCGCACCATCGCCGCCGGCGACGCGGACGTGGTGCTCGCGGGCGGCTCGGAGTCCATGAGCCGTGCCCCGTTCGTGCTGCCCCGCCCCGACCAGGCGTTCCCGTCGCGCATGGAGACCGCCGACACCCGACTGGGCTGGCGTCTGGTCAACCCCAGGATGAAGGAGCTGCACGGTCTGCTCGCGATGGGCGAGACCGCGGAGGAGGTCGCCGAGCGGTACACGATCTCCCGCGAGCGCCAGGACGACTTCGCGCTGCGCAGCCATCTGCGGGCCGCAGACGCCCGCAAGGACGGCCACTTCGACGCCGAACTGATCTCCGTGAGCCGCCAGGACGGCGTGGTCGTCGACGGTGACGAGGGCATCCGCGTCGACACCTCGTACGACAAGCTCGCCGCTCTCAAGCCGGTGTTCCGCGCGGGCGGCACGGTCACCGCGGGCAACTCCTCGCCGATGAACGACGGCGCCGCCGGGCTGCTGCTGGTGAGCGAGGACGCCCTGCACGAGCACGGCCTCACGTCCCTGGGCCGCTATGTGGGCGGGGCGTCCGCAGGTGTGCACCCGGACGTCATGGGCATCGGGCCCGTCCCGGCCACCCGCAAGGTGCTGGCACGCGCCGGCTGGTCGGTCGGCGACATCCAGGAAGCAGAGCTCAACGAGGCCTTCGCCGCGCAGACTCTGGCCTGCGTCGACGAACTCGGCCTCGACCCGGAGATCGTCAACCCGGACGGCGGCGCCATCGCGCTCGGCCACCCGCTCGGCTGCTCCGGCGCCCGTATCCTCACCACCCTGCTGCACCGGATGCAGCGCACCGGCGCCGGTCGCGGGCTCGCCACCATGTGCGTGGGCGTCGGACAGGGCAGCGCGGTGCTGATCTCCCGGGAGGACTGACCGGCCCGGGGCACTGGCACAGGCACAGGCCAGGCCCCAGGGCGTTGGGGCCCCGGGCCGTGGGGACCACGCGGTGCACGAGAGATGCGTGGGCATAGCATCGGTCCCGGTATGGACATCACCTTGTGGGACTTCGCCGCGCTCGCCCTCGCCGCCGCGCTCGTCGGCTTCTCGAAGACCGCGATCAGTGGCGCCAACACCGTGAGCCTGGCGGTGTTCGCGGCCGTGCTGCCGGCCCGCGAGTCGACCGGAGTGCTGCTGCCCGTCCTGATCACCGGCGATGTGCTCGCCGTGCTCACCTACCGGCGGCACGCCCACTGGCCCACGCTCGGGCGGTTGTTCCCCGCGGTCGCCGCCGGGGTCGTGGTCGGCACGCTCTTTCTGGTGTGGGCCGACGACGCGGTGGTACGGATCTCGATCGGGGCGATCCTGCTGCTGATGGCGGGGGTCACCGCGTGGCGCAGGCGCGGCGTGGAACCCGCCGGGCCGACCGCGGCGGCCACCCGTGCCGCACGGGTCAAGGCGGGGTCCTACGGGGTGCTCGGCGGGTTCACCACGATGGTCGCCAACGCCGGCGGCCCCGTCATGTCGCTCTACCTGCTCTCGGCGGGCTTCCGGAAGCTGAGCTTCCTGGGCACCTCCGCCTGGTTCTTCCTGATCGTCAACGTGGGCAAGGTGCCGTTCAGCGCGGGCCTCGGCCTCATCGACGGGCACTCGCTGCTCCTGGACGCCGCGCTGGCGCCGTTCGTGGTGCCGGGCGCACTCATAGGCAAGGCCTGCGTGGCCCGCATCAACCAACGGGTCTTCGAGACCCTGGTGCTCGTGGCGACCGTGGTCGGTGGCCTCGACCTGCTGCTGTCCTGAGCGTGCGGCCGTACCGGCCACATCATCAGCCGTTGCTGCCGCCGTCGCTGCCACGCAGCCGGGGGGCCCAGTCCGTCGCGTCGACCGGCTCCCCGCCGTCGTCCACCCGGGCGGCCAGCCGCTCGGCCCAGCCGGCGAGCCCCCGTACGTCGAGACCGTGCGGACGTACCTGGTCGCTGGCCTCGGACCAGGAGGCCACGGCGTCGGCGCCGCGTCGCAGCAGGCGGGCGCCGCCCTTCGCGTTGCCGCGGGCGGCGTGGGTGAGGCCCACCGCCAGCTGGGCCAGGCCGCGCCACAGGGCTCGCTCGTGCTCCGGGCCGCTCTTCCAGGCGTCCTCGAAGACCTCGTGGGCGTGGAAGGGTTTGCCCTCGGTCAGCAGCCGCTGTGCCTCGGTGAGGGTGTCCGCCGGGGTGCGGGTGATCCCCTCCGGCTGGCGCGGGGTCCCTGCGGAGCCGTACGGCAGCGGTCGACCCAGGCCGTCCCGTGGGCGGGCGTTCCTGGCCCGCCCTTCGGGGTCGCGGTCCCGGGAGGCCGCGGCCGCGGGGTCCGGCGTGTCCCGCCCGGGCGGCGGGGGTGGCATGTCGTGCGGCTGGTCCATAAGGCCATTGTCCGACGCTGATACGGGTACTGCCGCATCGGGCCGTCCGTGACTCCAAGCACCCGGACTCGTCCGGCGCTGGGCTTCGACACGGCCGCCTGGTCGTCGTTCGTCGGCGCCGTCCAAGGCCGGAAGTTCCCGGCCTGAACCCTTCGCGAGCAGATTCTGGACAGCTGGCCTTCGCTGGTACCGGGGAAGGCAGGGCTGATGCGTTCTCAGCAAGTGAGATCGAGGAGCCGCATCGTCTTGGCTGTCTCGCCGGCCAAGAAAGCGTCAGCTCCAGTGCACGGGATGAGGGTCCCGATAGACCTCATATGGCTCGTCGGTCAGATCTCCCTCCACCCATACCTGCATCCCGTAGCTGATCGGCGTGTCGGGGTACACGAGAGGCAGGTGGCTTTCCGTGTCGGCGAAGTCTTCTTGAGGGGCCAGGAGCCCCAGTTCCTCGCCATGGCGAAGTCGCGGACCCGCCAGAGAAGCCGGGACGAGCTCGTCGAAGCGGGCCCAGTCGATCGCCACCTGCCTCCTGTCTGCGTCGTCAGGAACATCGCCAGGAATCGTGATGAGGGAGTGCAGGTCGACGTGTCCGACACGGCGCCCGTATTCGACCACCCAGAGGTCGGCTGTCTGTCCGAGGTGTGCCTCGATCAAGTCCTGGTCGTCACTCTCAACGAAGATGCTCTGAAGCAGGGAGCGGATGTGTTCGCGGTCTCCGTAGACGAAGAAGATGCTCCACTGCATCTGCGCGTCGTTCGCTGTCTCGAGCACGTAGCAGCTTCGGTCCGCAAGCTGGCCTGACGTCGAAATGATCTTGTCTCCTTCCGTATCGGTCAGTGTTGCTCAGAGTCGTCAAGCCCCTGCCACCCTGCGAAAGGCAGGCGTGAAGGCGCTGATCGCTTCGCGGCTCAAGAGCCCTGGCGAAGGCGTTCAGGACTGGTCTCCGCGTTGTTTTGCGGCACTGGTCCGGGCCATGCGGAGGTTCGGCAACTTGTCTCGCCACATGTGCCGCTCGCCGGTGTCTTCGAACCCGTAGAGCTGGTAGAAGTTGATGGCCCGCTCGTTGTAGGCCGTGACCCACAGGCGGATGGGTGCGTCGCCGGCCCAGGTGAGGAATGCCGCCATCAACTGGCGTCCGACGCTTCGGCCCTGCACCTGGGGCAGCAGGTACATCGGCCCGAGACTGACCGTTTCATCCCGGCGCCCGCACAGGAAGCCGACGATCTCGTCTCTCTGGCGCACGACACGGCAGAAGCGATGCGCGGGCCGGCGCTCGACCTCCTTGATGAACTCCTGCCACTGGGCGACGCCCTCGCTGGTGACCACGTCGCCACGATGCGCCCGGATCCATGCCTCGTCGATCCCCGCGTCCCGGTTGGGGTAGGTCAGCAGCCAGGCCGCGAGAAGCGCGTGGGCGAGGGCTGGGGCGTCCTCCACCTGGGGGGCGTCGATCACGAAGTCCACCTGGGCATTGTTCAGTGCGGTCCTTCGGGCTGTCTTGCGATATTCGTCGCCCTACGCGGCGATGCCCGCAACCGTCCTCAGTCAGGAAGGTCAAGATACCGCCGGGCAGAACGGGCGAGGCGTTCTTGCTCCGCGCCCGGCCGGTGTGGTGATGTGACCTCCGACCAAATGGGGAGGGGTAGCGGAAATGAGCACGGTGGGGGAGGCCTTCGGGCAGCTCAAGGCGGCGCAGAAGGCGGCCAAGGGGGTGTCGCTGTATTCGCGTTATGTGAACCGGCCCGCCGGGCGCTTTCTGGCCGCCGGATCGTACGGAATCGGCCTCGCACCGAATCAGGTCACCGCGATCAGCGCGGTCTTCAGCTTCGCCGCGGTCGCCGGCGCGGCGGCCGGCACCCCCTCGTGGGGGCTCGGCCTGACCGTCTGGCTCGGCCTGGCGGTCGGCTTCGCCTTCGACTCAGCCGACGGCCAGCTGGCCCGGTTACGCGGCGGCGGCAGCGCGGCGGGCGAGTGGCTCGACCACGTCGTGGACTGCGCGAAGATCACCGCCCTGCACACCGCCGTACTGATCACCTGGTACCGCCACCCGGCCCACTTCGGGCTCGACGGCGCCGCCTGGCTGCTGGTGCCGCTGGGCTTCCAGCTCGCCGCCGTCGTGACCTTCTTCGGCGGACTGCTCACCGAGAAGCTGGGGCCCCGCCGGGCGCCAGGCACGCCGGCCGCCGCTCCCTCGACCCTGCGGGCCGTCGCGCTGCTGCCCGTCGACCACGGCGTGTTCTGCCTGGTGTTCGTGCTGCTCGGCGACGGCGAGTGGTTCCGCTGGGCCTATACGGTGCTGGGTGCGGCGGCGGCGCTCTTCCTGGTGGCGTTCCTCACGAAGTGGTTCCGGGAACTGAGCGCAGCTCCCCGCTGAACGACGCCTCCACCATGCCGGGGCCCGCACTCACCCCCGCCCCTGCGCCCACCGGGCCGCCACGGCCGCCCAGCACGTCGAGCGCCCTGCGTAGCTGGGTGCTGGAGGTGTGCACGGTGTACGGGAAGTAGACGACGTCCACCCCCACCGTGGCGAAATCGAGCTCCAACTTGTCGCCCTTGGGTGTGCCGCGCCAGTCGTCACCCTTGAACAGCACGTCGAAACGCACCTGTTTCCATGTCTCCAGCTTGTCCGGCACGGTCTCCACGAAGGCCGCGTCCACATATCTGACACTGCGTACGATCTCCAGGCGCTCCACCAGCGGGATCATCGGCCGCCGGCCCTTGGCCTGCTCCGCCATCTCGTCCGAGACCACTCCGGCGACGAGATAGTCGCATTGTGCCCGAGCGTGTCGGAGGATGTTCAAGTGCCCGATATGGAAGAGGTCGTACGCTCCGGGTGCGTACCCCACGCGATACCGTCCGCCCGGCCTGCCCGCACTCACGCAATGCCCCCCAAGGGTCTCGGTGTTGCCCTGTGCCCCCCGCCGCGCCCCGTGGGCGTGCGCGGTATTCGACGATAGCGTGCACATTCCGTGCTCGTATGGTGAACGATGAGAGACGACGGCAAGGTTCGGCCAGGGCACAGGCCCGCCGATCGGGGAGGGGTGCACGGGTGAGGCACAGCGGAGGAGACAAGGGGACGGCGCCCCGACGCAGGCTGTTATTGGTGTCGACGAACTACGCGCCGGAGCACGCCGGCATCGGCCCGTACGCCACCCAGATCGCCGAGCACTGGGCCGCCGGCGGCCACGAGACCCACGTCCTGACCGGCATGCCGCACTACCCGGCCTGGCGGATCGACCCGAGCTACGCCGGGGTGTGGCGGCGCACCGAACTGCGTGCCGGAGTCCGGGTGCACCGCAGGCGGCACACCGTCCCACCCCGTCAGACCGCCGTCTCCCGCGCTTTGTTCGAGGCGTCGGTGCTGGCCCACGGCCTTCTCTCGCCGCCCCGTACCGGCCGACCCGACGCCGTGCTCGCGCAACTGCCCAGCCTGGCGGGCGGGGTGCTCGGCGCCCGGCTCGCCGCCCGCCACCGCGTGCCGTACATACCCGTCGTGCAGGACCTGATGGGAGCCGCGGCGGTGCAGAGCGGCATACGCGGCGGTTCCCGTGCCGCGGCGCTCGCCGAGCGTGCCGAGGCTTATGTGCTGCGCCGCGCCACCCTCGTCGGCGTCATCCACGAGACCTTCGTGGCACGGGTCACGGCGATGGGGGTCGCCCCCGGCCGCATACGCGTGGTGCCGAACTGGTCGCATGTGCGCAGCTCGGACGAGCCGCGCGAGCGCACCCGGGCCCGGTTGGGCTGGTCCCCGGAGCAGACCGTCGTGCTGCACTCCGGGAACATGGGGCTCAAGCAGGGCCTGGAGGTCCTCGTCGAGGCGGCCCGGCGGGCTCCCGAGGTGCGTTTCGTGCTGATGGGGGAGGGCAGCCGGCGCGCCGCCCTGGCCCGGCTCGCCGCGGGCGTCGGCAATGTGGACATCCTGCCGCCCGCCGCCGACGACGAGTTCCCCGCGGTGCTGGCCGCCGCCGATGCGCTGGCAGTCACCCAGCGGGCCTCGGTGCTCGACATGAGCGTGCCGTCCAAGCTCACCTCGTACTTCGCCGCCGGGCGGCCGGTCGTCGCCGCGGTGGCCGCCGAGGGTGGTGCCGCCCGGGAGGTGGAGCGCTCCGGCGCCGGTGTGCTGGTGGCGCCGGAAGACCCCGAGTCGCTGGTGGCCGCGGTGCGTAAACTCGCCGGCGATCCGGCCTTGGCCGACGCGCTGGGCGCCGAGGGCCCGCGACACGTGGCCGCCCATCTCTCCCAGGAAGCGGGCCTGGCCCGGATCGACGCACTCATCGACGAGGCCCTGGGGGGTTGACGGCACGTGAGCGACACACCGGCGCGGGACCGCGCGGATGACGAGCCGGACCAGTTGCGCGAGCAGTTCCGTCAGTTACTGCGGTACCGCTGGCTCATCGGCGGCGCCATCGGTCTCGGCCTGGTCGGCGGCGCCTGGCTCGGCGTCACGGGCGCCGACTCGTACACGGCGACCAGCGACATCGTGCTGCGCGCCCCCACCAACGACCCGTTCGACCCGGCGCTGTCAGCGGACAAGACCATCAACATGGGCTCCGAGCGCCAGACCGCGCTCAGCAGCAGTGTCGCCGAAGTGGCCGCCGGAAAGCTGGGCCTGACCGGTCACACCTCGGCGGTGCAGGGCGGGCTCCAGGTCACCAACCCGCCGCAGACCCTCGTCCTGCACTTCGCCTACACCACCGGCTCACCCGGCGAGGCGGCCCGCCGCGCCAACGCCCTGACCAACGCCTACCTCCAGCTGCGCACCAAACAGTGGGAGGACGTACGCGACCGCATGGTGGCGAAGTACCGCGACCAGCTGAACCCGCTCAACCAGCAGCACGACGACATCACCCGGCAGATAGCCGCGCTGCCCGCGGGCGGCTCGGCCGCCGACTCCGCGTATGCGGTCCAGGCCAATCTGGAGAACCGCATCACGGACCTCAACACCAAGATCAGCAACCTCAAGGCGCTGGACATGACCCCCGGCACGGTGATCCGCAAGGCCGTGCCGCCCGCCGCCCCCGGCGGACCCGGGCTCGTCGTGTCGCTGGGCCTGGGCGGCGCCGTCGGCATCGCGGTCGGCCTGCTCGGCGCCTGGGTACGGCTGGTGTTCGACCCCACGCCGCGTTCCGCGGGCGAGGTGGCCCGCGCGGTGCGGGCGCCGGTGCTCGGCATCCTGCCGCGCGGCGGTACCGGGGCGCTGCTCGTCGGCGGGCAGAGCGAGACCCGCACCGCGGAGGAGTACCGCTCGATCGCCTTCCGGCTCGCCTACGACGACCGGTTCGCCGGCCGCCGCCGGCTGCTCGTCGTGGCGCCACGCGGCAGCACCGCAGCGCCCGCCGCCGTCGCCTCCAACCTGGCCGCCTCGTTCGCCGAGATGGGCAAGGACGTGCTGCTCATCGAGGCCGACCTGCGCACCCCGTCGCTGGTGCGGCGACTGCGCGCGACCACCACCCCCCGGCCGCAGTGGACGCTGCCGGAGCCCGCCGACCGCCCGGCCGCCGCCAGCCGCACACCGCACCACGCCGAGCCGGACTGGCCGGCCGGCTCCCATCTCGCCGTCGACGCGGGCGAGTCCGGCATCTTCGCCCTCGTCCCCGGCGAACGGGTCCGCAACGTGCCGCGTGCCCTCACGTCGACCCGGATGACCCGGCTGATCGCCGAGGCCGACGACCCCGACGCGACGGTGGTGGTGCTCGCCCCGCCGGTGCTCGCCTACGCCGATGCGCTCGCGCTGGTCGACCGGGTGGACGGCGTGCTGATCGTCTGCGACCCGCGGGGCGTGCACCGCGCCGACCTGGTCCGCATCAGGGAGCTGATCGGCGGCGCCGGCGGCACCGTGCTGGGCGCCGTCGTGCACACCGAGCGCAAGCGCTCGTTAGGGCGTGCGGGCAAGGCCGGCGCTGCCGGGAAGGACACCGTGCGCGGCGGTGGGAAGGACGCCCAGGGCGGCGGCAAGGACGCCGAGAGCGGCGCCGTCGCCGAGCCGTCCGGGCGCCGCAGCCAACCGGCGCAGGACGCCCATGACAGTCCTGACGACGACCCGGGCAGCGCCCTGTCGCGCGTGCGCGCGGGCGACCGGTGAGCGCGGACCGGCCGGTCGGAGGCGACGGGCCGGAGGGCGGGCGGGGGACCGGGCGCACGATGACGGTGGCCGCCTCGGTGCTGGACCAGGCGGCCACCAGCCTGACCAACATCCTCGTCCTGGTGATCGCCGCCCGGCTCTCCACCGCCGCGGGCTTCGCCGCGTTCTCGATGGTCTACCTCACGTTCACCGTGCTGCTCGGCCTCAACATGGCCTACGTCGGTCAGGTCGTGGTCCTGGAGCGTGGTGACCCCGCGGCGCTGGCCGGGGCCTGCCGGTCCGCGGTCGCCTTCACCGCCTGTGCCTCCTGCACGGCGGCCGTGCCGCTGGTCGCCGGCGGCGTGCTGGTCGGCGGCCGGCTGGGCGATGCGTTCGCCGCGCTCGGGGTGGTGCTGCCGTTCACGCTGGTCCAGGACGGGCTGCGGTACGCCTTCTCCGCGCTGCGCCGGCCGCAGCGCGCGCTCGTCGCCGACACAGTGCGTCTGATGTGTGTCGTACCGGCCCTGCTGCTCCAGCCGTCGGACGCCTCCCCGGGGCGCCTGGTCGCCGCGTGGGGCCTGTCGGCGCTGCCCGCGCTGCTGCTCGGCCTGGCACTGCTGCGGCCCTTCGTGACGGGCGCCGCCGTCCGGCTGCGGCGGTATCTGCGCCGCGGTCACCTGGGGATGCGCTTCGTGGTGGAGTTCGCCGTCGGCAACGCCTCCAGCCAGCTGGCGGTGCTCGGCCTCGGTGTCTTCGCCGATCCGCTGGCGGTGGGCGCGCTGCGTGGCTCCACCACCCTCTTCGGCCCGTTGAACGTGCTGTTCAACTCCGTCAACGCCTTCGGCCCGCCGGTCCTCGGCCGGCTCGGCGGGCGGCGGGCCACCGTGCGCGCGGCCGCCGGACTCGGCGCGGTCCTCGCCGTGCTGGGCCTCGGCTGGGCCGGTGTGCTGGCGGCGCTGCCCGCCCACGTGGGGCGCCGTCTGCTGGGCGACACCTGGCACTCCGCGGCCGCGCTGCTGCCCGCGGCGGGCAGCCAGTACGCCGTGATGGGCCTGGGCACCTGCGCCCTGGTCACCCTGCGCGTGCTCAAGCCACGCGCCACCCTCTCCGTGCAGGTGGTCTTCTCGCTGGTCGCCGTGGTGCTGATGCTCGGCGGCTACCGGCTGGGCGGTGCGCCCGGGGCGGCCTGGGGGCTTGCCGCCGGCTCGGCGCTGAAGGCGGTGGCGGCCTGGCTACGGGTACAGCGGTCGACGGCCGACGCGAGGACGCCCGCGGCGCCGGGGGTCAGTGCATCAGCGCAGCCCGGTCCTGACGCCGCGTCATGATCAGCAGGAAGCAGCACAACGCGATCGCCACCCGCCCCGACGCCTGGAGCAGCGGCCCGCGCAGCAGGATGAACGAGTAGCCCGCGATCAGCGGCACCACCAGGCAGATCAGGCTCCCCGGCGGGGCGCGCCGGTTGGCCGCCCGGGCATGGCGGCGGTCCACCCGCGCCGCCGCGTACCCGATGCCGAGCAGCCCCGCCGCCATGCCGACAGGACCGGCGTCGATCCACAGCTCGGCCCACACCGGCGACGAGAGATTGGTGTTGACCGCACCCGTCCACTGGCCCACCAGCACGCCGGTGTCCAGCGGTTTGCCCGGCCACACCGTGCGCGGCACCGCGAACAGCACGGCCCCCGCAACCTGCTTGCCCCAGGTGTGCCCCGCCCCGGACTCCACGTAGGTGAGGGTGTTGGCGAACATGCCCATCTGGTCGTAGTCCTTGACGGCCAGCGGTTCGAAGACCGAGGTCGTCTGGAGGGGGCGGTAGTTCTTCGCGTCGTAGCGGAACCGGTCGGCGAACGGGAAGAGGATCAGCGCCACCACGACCCCGAGGGTCAGCGCCGAGCGGTACATCGCCGCGCTGACCGGGAACACCGTGAACAGCAGGGCGAACAGCACCGTCAGGAACCAGTACCGCGGATTGGAGACGGGGTTGTTGACGACCAGGTTCACCGCGACGAGGCCGGCCCACACCGCGATCCAGGCCGGCGACCTGCGGGCCCGCCGTGAGGTGACCAGCCGCCGGGTGTACACCAGCAGCGCGATCAGCGCGGGCACCGTACCGAAGCCGCGCCACAACGCCTGACCGGCCTGCGAGCCGTCCTGGGCGATACCGGCGTCCTGGATGTCCGCGATGATCTCCTGACGGCTGGTGAAGAACACCGCGGGCCCACCCAGCTTCACGATGAGCGCCGCACTGCCGGCGAAGGCGAGCAGGACCAGCAGGGTCAGCCGCCTGCGGTGCACCAGCAGGGCCCGCCCCTGCCCGTCGTCCTCGACGCCCGGCCGCCGGTGGCGGGCCAGCAGCGCCCCCACGTCGAAGGCGGTGCACCCGACCAGGACCAGCGCGATCGCCTCCGCGAGGTCCGAGCGCGGCCCGACGACCGGCGTGGGCGTCTGCCCCAGCACCACCTGCGCCAGCGGCGCCACGCCCATCGCCATGTAGACGAAGAGCCAGAACGACCCCTGGAGCAGCTTCCGGCGGCCCGTGAGGATCATCCCGGACAGCCGCGCGCCCGCATACATGGTCAGCGTCAGCTGGAGCCAGTACGCCACGTCCCGCGTCCCCGCACCCGGCTGCACCACGACGGCCAACGGCAGGAACACCGTCAGCCCCAGCACCAACGGCACCGACAACGCCCGGGAGAGCAGTGCGCGCGGCGAGACGGGGGCGGCAGTGCGCGGGGTGGCATGGGTGAGGGCCCCGGCCGTGGGTGGCGCGTCAGCGGTGGTGCCGCCGAGGCCGGAACTCCGGCCTGAACGGACTTGTTTCGAGCGGGCATCCGAAGCTCGGCCGTCCGCCGGTGCCGTACCGCCCGCGTCCCGCGGCATGTCCGCCCTCCCGTCGCCCACCACCCGCAAAGGAAGCGCTTCGCGCCCTGCCCCCTACGTGCCCCCGCCCGAGGGCGCCCCGCGCGCAGTCTACCCACGGTGCCGGGCACCTGACGGTGGGTGTCCCCGGGGGGCGGCCGTTCCCGCCCTCTTTCGGGACGTACTGGTCATCCAGCGGATACGCTGCTCCAACGGGCGTCCGCGCGGGCGCCGTTGGGGGGTTTGGCACCGGTGCGCGATCTCGCGGCCTTCACGCTGGCCGGGTACGACAAGGGGCGCGGCAGGCTCACGCAGGCCCTGTGGTTCGCCGTCATGAACACCGTCTTCATGGCGTGGTTCTGCCCGGCCCGGCTCCGCGTGGCGCTGTTGCGCGCCTTCGGCGCCCGGATCGGCAGCGAAGTGCTCATCAGGCATCGGGTGCGGGTCCTGTGGCCCTGGAAGCTGACCGTGGGCGACCACACCTGGATCGGCGAGGGCGCCTGGATCCTCAACCTGGAGCCCGTCACGCTGGGCGCGCACGTCTGCGTCTCCCAGGAGGCGTTGCTGTGCACCGGCAGCCACGACCACCGCACCGCCGACTTCCGCTACCGCAACGCCCCCATCACCGTCGCCGACGGCGCCTGGGTGGCGGCCCGGGCGACGGTGCTGGCCGGCGTCAGCATCGGGCGGCACGCCGTGGTCGCCGCCGGCACCGTCGTCGACCGCGATCTGCCCGAGCTGACCCTGCACACCGCCTCCGGGCGCCGAGCCGTACAGGAGCCGGCATGAAGGTGCTGCACGCGGTCACCCTGCACAGCCCGACGGGCGCCTTCGGCGGACCCGTACGCGTCGCCCTGAACCTCGCCAAGGGCCTGGCCGCCCGCGGCCACCAGCCCCGTCTCGTGGCCCTCGGTGACGGGTTCGGCACGTCGCCGCCCGACGAGGTGGAAGGCGTGCCCGCGCGGCTGTACCAGGCCCGGCGCGTGCTGCCGGTCGGCTTCAGCGGGCTCACCTCGCCGGCACTCCTCGCGAGCGCCGGCCGCCTGGTGCGCGACGCCGACCTCGTCCACGTCCATCTCGCCCGCGACCTGGTGACCCTGCCGCTCGCGCTGGCCGCACTCCGGGCACGCCGGCCGCTCGTCGTGCAGACGCACGGCATGGTCGCCCCCAGCCCCCGCGCCCTCGCGAAGGTGCTCGACGGCCTGGCGGTGCGCCGGGTGCTGCACGGCGCGGGGCGGTTGCTGCACCTGACGGACCACGAACGCCGTGACCTGCTGGAGGTGGCGGGCCCGCCGGGACTCGACACCGCAAAGCTGGTGCGGCTCGTCAACGGCGTGCCGGCGCAGGAGCCGTCCGCCGCGCCCGCCGGGCCGCCCCGGATCCTGTTCGCCGCCCGGCTCCAGGAACGCAAGCGGCCGCGTGACTTCGTGGCCGCAGCCCCGGAGATCCTGCGCGCACATCCCGACGCCGAGTTCGTGGTCGCAGGACCCGACGAGGGCGAACTGCCGCAGGTGCGCGCCCTGGTGACCGAGCTGGGCCTGGCCCACAAGGTGCTCTTCCCCGGCGCACTCAGCGCCGATCAGATGCTCACCGAACTGCGCCGCGCCCACGTGTACGTGCTGCCCTCGGTCGACGAGCCCTTCCCGATGTCCGTCCTGGAGGCGATGGCGGTCGGCACGCCCGTCGTCGTGACCCGCTCCAACGGGCTGGCCGCCGACGTCGAGAAGGCCGACGCCGGCCGTGTGGTGGCCGGACCCGACGAGATCGCCCCGGCCGTGCTCGCCCTCCTCGACCCGGCCACCCGAGGCGCCGCCTCCGCTGCCGCCCGGCACCTCACCGCCGAGGCGTTCTCGATGGACGCCGTGGTGGACACGCTGCTGGCCGCGTACGCGCAGGCGCAGGAGCACGTGCGGGCGACCGCGCCCTCGGAGCCCGGCACGGACCCCGGGGCCGTGGCGGACCCGAAGGCCGCCGCGGACCCGCCCTCATGACCCGAGCCGGAGGTTCGTCGTCGGGCGGGGCGGTCGGCGAGAAGCGGTCCGTCGCCCGCGCCGGACGGGGCGCCGGTCAGCGGTCCGCGTCGTACGTCAGCAGTCCAGGCCGCCCAGAATCCGTGCCACTTCGCGGCTGATGTCCTCCGTCTCCTCGTCGATGACGGGCTCCAGGAGGTCCCCGATGGCGAGCACCTCCTCGGCGAACCTGCGGCGGTCACGGGTGCGTTCGTCCTGCACCTCGATGACGTTCGGAATCTTCAGCCTCATGCGGAGGCGGGGGATCCGCGGCAGGCGCTTGTACCCACCACGCCGGGGTTCGACGAACAGCCGGATCCTGGACCACTGGTGCAGGCGCCCCAGGACCAGCCGCCAGCGTGCCGGACGCCACCGCCGCTCGTCGGCGAGCCTCCCGGCCTCGCGGAACAGGTCGTCCCACCAAGCCCATCCGGCGTGGCAATCCACGTCGGCGAAGGCGTCCCACGTCACGAACGCGGCCTGCCGCAGGGTCGCCTCGATGGCGCCACTGAACTCCGTCGGTCTGGTGCGGGCCAGATCGCGGTAGAGGAGCAGCGCACGGAAGATGCTCCGGGCAGCCGCTACCCGGCAGCCGGTCTTGTTGAGGACCTCGGCGCGGGTCCGTAGCACCGCGGGGACGGCCGGCCGGTAGATGGCCGGCTGGTCCTCCGCCAGTTGCAGCGTCACGCGCAGGCACTCGTCGATCACTTCTCGGGCCGCCGAACAGCGCTCCAGCCTGGCCAGCTCCAGCGCCTGGTTGTGCAGCGACTCCACCAGTGCGGGCA
Source organism: Streptomyces odontomachi (assembly GCF_024435355.1). Classification (GTDB taxonomy): domain Bacteria; phylum Actinomycetota; class Actinomycetes; order Streptomycetales; family Streptomycetaceae; genus Streptomyces; species Streptomyces odontomachi. The sequence continues at coordinate 3,319 of NZ_JAMJWG010000019.1, read as the reverse complement.
GATGGGCATCGGGATGCACCTGCGCGAGCCGGCGCCGGATCAGTACGGCGCGGGTCACCGTTTCCAGCGCCGACTCGCTCGGGGAGAGGCGGTTGGCGTAATTGTGCAGAGCCGCGGCCAGCAGGGCGAGGTGGTGCCGGGTGGGGCGGTCCTGGACCAGTTGCTCCAGGATGTCCACGGCCTCCTTGGCGATGGGGAGAGCCTCCACCGCGTAGTCCTGCGTTGACAGGACCACGGCGAGGTTGTTCAGTGCCTGGGCCAGCCGGGCCCGGTGGGGTACGAGCTCGGCTTCCTCCCGTACCGCCTCCTCGCCTGGTTCTGGCGGCCGGTCACGGGACGTCCGCCCCGTCTCGGTGGACGGTGCCGGCTCGGTCGCCGAGTCACCCCGTACCAGCCGCCGGTTGACCTGCACCGCCTCTGCACAGTCCGTCAGGGCCTCGGGGTATCGTCGCAGCTCGCACAGCGCCCACCAGCGCACCCCCAGCGACTCGGTCAGCAGCGGCAGATACTCGAGAGGACGGCTCTGGGCCAGCCTTCGATAGAGCCGTATGGCCCGGCTGCTCGACTCCACGGCAGCCGTCCAGCGCCGCACGGAACTCATCCGCACCGCCACGTTGTGCTCGGCGCGGGCCAGATCGGCTCGTACGCGTACCGGGGCCAGCGCCAGGTCACCACCCGTGAGGCGGGCCCGCCGGCGGTGTGCCCGGGCCAACCGTTCAGCGAGGCCCACCGCCTGCTCGCCCAGCAGCCTGCTGCCGTCGGGCACCGCCGCGTGCAGGGTCTCCAGCAGGTCCAGGGGAAGGTCACGGCGGTCGGCCGTCCGCCGTAGCGCGGCAAGGAGGAAGCCGGGGTTCTCCGATCGCCCCGCGACCACGGCGGCCGGCACGGCCAGCACGCCCGGATGGGCCGCGACCAGCCGTTCCACCTGCCCGGTCAGGTCCGGGCAGGGGCAGGTGGGCTGCACGGCGGCCCGGGCGAGCACCGTCAGCGCCCGTTCGGCCTCCTTGCCGCGCAGCCGAGGCAGCAGACTGTCGAGCAGCTGCGGGTTGTCCCGCGCGCGCAGCGCCACGTGGTACTCGCCGAGGAGATCGGGTTCCAGCGCACCCCAGTACGCCCCCTCGGCCGGCGGGTACAACGCGTGCAGCCACTCCGCCGCCGCCACGCCCCGGCCGTCCGCCAGCTCCGGCAGCAGGGCCAGCAGCTCCACGGCGCGTTCCGGACCGGCAGCCCGGGTCAGGGTCGCCACCGCCACCGTGTCCGCCAGGGTCCCGTGGTCGAGCCCGTCCAACGCGGCCCAGGCGGCGGCGGTGCGCTTCCAGTAGCGCCGCTCGTGCCCGAGGAGCTCCCGCCGGACGTCCGGTGGGGCCTGTGCCCCGTCCGGGTGGGGCCGATCGACCCTGGCCCGACGGTCGGCCTGGGTCAGCAGGTCCAGCAGGGCCCGCATGTGCAGTTGCAGCGCGGATCCGTTCGCCGCGTCCCGGTACGGCCTGGACCGCACCACGCGCGCCACGGCCGCCCAGTCGACCCGTTCGTACCCGGCCGGTTCGCGGAGCCGGGGCAACGCGCGGGCCAGTGCCTCCACCGCCTCGTGGTACATCCTGGCGCGCTCCGCGGGGGTCGTGGCCACCTCGCGCAGCTCCACGGTGCGGGCACCGCCGAGCACGCCGGCACTGTGCGGTGTCGCGCCCGGCAGCTGCTCCCACCACTCGCCGGCGCTCCGGGCGATCAGCACGATGCGCACGGAGTGGTGACCGCCGCGTGCCTGGAGTATCTCCAGCACGCTGCCGACCAGCTCGGGGCTGGTCTCTGCGTAGTCCATGACGAGCAACATGCGCTGGTCGACGGCGATCAGTGCCTGTAATCCCCGGACCAGTGCGGCGCGTTCCGCGTCCGACTCGCGCAGCTGAGCAGTCAGCCAGCCGTGGGCCGCCATGGTGACGGCGAGCTCCCGTGCGAAGCGTGACTTGCCCTGGCCGCCGAGGCCGGTGACCAGCCGGACGGCGAGACCGCCACCGTCGGCACACCAGTCCCGGAACTCCCGCAGCTGCTTGTCACGGCCGCTGAAGGGCACCGTCTCCGCCTGCGGGCGCAGCAGCTCCGACGGCAGCCGGGGAGTGCGCATCGGTACCGCCGGTTCGCACAGCTCCTCCAGCTCGACGGGCTCAACGACCGGAAAGTGCCCCAGTTCCGCACGGAGCAACGCCCGGAAACCCGGTTCCCGGGTCAGCCGGTGTGCCGGTACGGCCTGGAGCTTGCCGTGCTGCCAGTGCGCCAGGTCCATCACGACCACTCCGCACAGCAGCCGCCCGCTCCACAGGGCGGCGCCCGACATCCCGCTCCACGGCGACGCTCCGGACGCGGTCGGGGCCCGGTCGACGGCAAGCTCCCAGTGGTCGCCGAGCATGCCGTCCCCGGGGCTCACGGTGCCCGAGACATGAGCGGTCTCCAGCCCGTCGGCCCGCCGCGCACCCTGCACACGCGCGAACCCCAACGCATCGGCGCCCTGCCCCGCGCGCAGGGTTACGAACCGTCCGAAGCGTACGGGGGAGTCGGCGACGCCGACGGGCCAGAACTCCGGCGCGATCCGCAGCACGGCCGCGTCCAGCCCCTTCGCCCGCCCGTCCCAGACGATCTGCGCGGGCGCCAACCGCCGTACGGTGAGCAGCTGTACCTGCACGAGCACCTCGGCGGCCGACACCGCCGCGCCCCGGGGTTGGAGTGCGTGGCCCGCCGTCAGCACCAGTCCCGGCCCCATCACGCAGCCGGAGCTGATGCGGGGATGCTTTCCTCTGACGCTGGCACGCACGGCGGCCAGCCGGCTTCTGTTCATCCGCTGCCCGAACGGTGTGGCTGCGCGGCGGCGGTCAGGAGGGGTCGGGCGCGGGCACGAACAAGGCCGTGTCGCCGTCGCCGCCCTGGCGGTCGGCGGAGTCCCGGGAGATCGCCACCGAGGTGCCGTCGGCATGCCGCGGAGTGAGCGTCAGGGACACCTTGTGGGTCCGGGTCCGGCCGGCCTGCGCCTCGCTGTCACCGGAGACCACCCAGGCCCTGAACCCCGCCTTCGCCCGCACGTCGCGGCGCAACTCGACCGTGAACTCCATGCCGATGGGGCCGACTTCGAAGCGCAGGTCCTCGTGTGCGGCCGTGGCCGCCGCGTGCAGCAGCTCGCCTCGTACCAGGTGCACGGCGGCGGCCAGTTCCAGTTCTTCGGGCATGATTCCCTCCACGGGTGACACCGAGCGGTGCGCCTCGGCGTCGGAGGATCAGGGTGCCAGACGGGCGCCTGCGGGAACCACACGGCTGACCGTGGCGGCCCTAG
>NZ_JAMJWG010000018.1 GCF_024435355.1 Streptomyces odontomachi | reverse complement strand
GCGCGTGGCGGCTCCGGGGCGCCTCTTGTGAGCGCGGACGGGCAGTTATCCACAGGCCGGAGGTGGCAGTTCGGGCGGGTCTGAGACAGTGGGGGCATGGGGCGCGGGGCCACGGAGGAGAGGGCGCGGACGTGATCAGAAGGCATGTCGTCGTGATCGGCGGCGGTATCGCCGGCCTGGCCGCCGCGTACCGGCTGCTCGGGCAGGGCGCGACGGTCACCCTCCTGGAGGCGTCGCCCCGGCTCGGCGGCAAGCTGCTCCCGGGGGAGATCGCCGGTGTCCGGGTGGACCTCGGCGCCGAGTCGATGCTGGCCCGCCGCCCCGAGGCGGTGACCCTGGCACGGGAGGTCGGCCTCGCCGAGCAGCTCCAGCGGCCCGGGACCGCCACCGCGGCGCTGTGGACCCGCGGCGCGCTGCGGCCCATGCCCAAGGGCCATGTGATGGGCGTGCCGGGCGACGCGGCGACGCTCGCCGGAGTGCTCTCCGAGGAGGGCCTGCGCCGTATCGCGCAGGACGACACCCTGCCGCGCACCGAGGTCGGCGACGATGTCGCGGTCGGGGACCACGTGGCCCGGCGGCTCGGCCGCGAGGTGGTCGACCGCCTGGTGGAGCCCCTGCTCGGCGGTGTCTATGCGGGGGACGCGTACCGCATCTCGATGCGGGCCGCGGTGCCGCAGCTGTTCGAGGTCGCCCGCAGCCACACCTCGCTCACCGAAGGAGTGCGTGCACTCCAGCAGCACGCGGCGGGCCGCCCGCAGTCGGGGCCCGTCTTCATGGGCATCGAAGGCGGCATCGGACGGCTGCCGCTCGCCGTCGCCGACGCGGTGCGGGACCGTGGCGGCCGGATCCTGACGGGAGCGTCCGTCACCGGTCTGCGCCGGCTGCCGGACGGCCCGGCGGCTGACGGGCGGGGTGCCGGGTACGGCTCGGCTGACGCGCCCGGCCCGGCCGGCGGGCGTCGCTGGCGGGTCACGTTCACCGGCCGACCCGTCGAGGAGCCGCCCGCCCAGGCCCGGAGCCAGGGGAGCGGCGACCGGGCGCTGCCCGGAGCGGCAGGCGGTGAGACGGTCCTCGACGCCGACGCGGTCGTGCTCGCCCTGCCCGCGCCCGCGGCGGCCGGCCTGCTGGCCGCCGAGTCCCCGGAAGCGGCCGCCGAGCTGCGCGCCGTCGAGTACGCGTCCATGGCGCTGGTCACCCTCGCCTACCGGCGGGACGCCGCGCGGCTGCCCGAGAGCAGTGGCTTCCTCGTGCCGCCCGTCGACGGTCGCACCATCAAGGCCGCCACCTTCTCCGGTCACAAGTGGTCGTGGGTCGCCGACGAGGACCCCGAGCTGTTCGTGCTGCGCACCTCGGTGGGCCGGCACGGCGAGGAGGCGATCCTGGAGCGCACCGACGCCGAGCTGGTCGACGTCGCACGCAAAGACCTGCACGAGGCGACCGGGCTCGCCGCCACGCCCGTCGCCTCCGTGGTCACCCGCTGGCACCAGGGCCTGCCGCAGTATCCGGTGGGGCACCTGACCCGCGTCGGCCGGATACGCGAGCACCTGGCCAAGCTGCCGGGCGTCGTGGTGTGCGGCGCGGCCTACGACGGCGTCGGCATCCCGGCCTGCATCGCGAGCGCGTACGCGGCCGTCGACCGGGTGGGCGGCGACCTGGGCGACGTCGCGGCCGGCGGCCCGGACAGCCGGCACCCGGTGCACGGCGCCCGCGACCGCGCGGGACAATAACCCCATGAGTGCTGCTTCCGATGACCGCGAGGCCCAGCCCCCCCAGCGCGTTCCGAACGCCGGGAAGAAGGCCAAGGACCTGAACGACACCATCCGCTACACCCTGTGGTCCGTCTTCCGGCTCCGCGAGGCGCTCCCCGAGGACCGCGCCGGCCATGCGGCCGAGGTCGAGGAGCTGTTCGACCAGCTCGCCGCGAAGGACGTCGTCGTGCGCGGCACCTATGACGTCTCGGGGCTGCGGGCCGACGCCGACCTCATGATCTGGTGGCACGCGGAGAGCTCCGACCAGCTCCAGGAGGCGTACAACCTCTTCCGCCGCACCCGCCTCGGCCGCGCCATGGAGCCGGTCTGGTCGAACATGGCGCTGCACCGCCCCGCCGAGTTCAACCGCTCGCACGTCCCCGCGTTCCTCGCCGACGAGACGCCCCGCGCGTATGTCAGCGTGTACCCGTTCGTGCGCTCCTACGACTGGTACCTGCTGCCCGACGAAGAGCGCCGCACCATGCTCGCCGACCACGGCAAGATGGCCCGCGGGTTCCCCGACGTGCGGGCCAACACGGTCGCCTCGTTCTCGCTGGGCGACTACGAGTGGATCCTCGCCTTCGAGGCGGACGAGCTGCATCGCATCGTCGACCTGATGCGGCACCTGCGCGGCTCCGAAGCGCGCCGGCACGTGCGCGAGGAAGTGCCCTTCTACACGGGGCGCCGCAGGTCGGTGACCGAGCTCGTCGCGGGCCTGGCCTGACGGCCCGCGTCCTCCTCCTGTGCGGCGGAGGGTGGCGGCACCGCGGTCACCCGCGGTGCAACGCCACCCGCGCCGCCCGTACCAGCCGGGCGACGGGACGGTCCGACGGCGGTTTCGGACCGGACCGCTCAAGCCACCAGGCGGTCAGCCGACGCCGCGCGCCCGCGTCCGTCGGCTCGCCCGCGAGCAGCAGCTGCTCGGCGAAGTCGAGCGCGTCGCGCCGGTAACCGCCGGTCAGTGGCCGCTTCCGGGCGTACGCGAGGAAGGCGGCGCGATAGCCGGCGCCGAGGATCTGCGGCAGCTCGGGCGCGACCTTCGCCACGACATCGGCCCGCTTCCTGGCCAGCGCCCGGCTCTGCACCGTCAGCCGCACCCGGTCGAACCCTTCCGGAACGGGGGTCCCGGCGACCAGTGACGACAACAGGGCCGCCTGCGCCAGCCCCAGGCGCTGACGTGCGGGACCGGTGTCCGGCGCGGCGTCGGAGGACGTGACCGAGGGCTGGGAGGGCGTGGTCGCAGGGGTCGCAGGTGTTCCGGTCCCGGTACGCCGTGGTGCGCGCGAGCCTCCGGGGCGCGCGGCATGGGCGGCCGTGGTGATGGTCTCCCGTATCGCGTCCAGCTCCGCCGTCAGCTCCGCCGGTGCCGGGAAGTTCTCGTCGCGTTCCAGCAGGACGCCGGGCGGAGTGGTCCGTGCGGCCAGGTCGGCGAGGATGTCGAGGACCTGACGGGGGACCGGATGGGCGTGGCTGTCGTGCCAGACGCCGTCACGCTGGTAGCCGCCCGCCACGTGCACGTAGGCGATGGCCTCCACGGGCAGTTCGTCCAGCGCCTTCGACGGGTCCTCGCCGCGGTTGACGTGGTTGGTGTGCAGATTGGCCACGTCCACGAGCAGGCGCACGCCGGTGCGCTCCACCAGCTCGGACAGGAACCGGCCCTCCGTCAGCTCCTCACCCGGCCAGGAGAACAGCGCCGCGATGTTCTCCACGGCGAGCGGTACCGGCAGGGCGTCCTGGGCGATCCGGATGTTCTCGCAGAGCACGTCCAGCGCGTCCCGGGTCCGGGGGACCGGCAGCAGGTGCCCCGCCTCGACATGCGCCGAAGCGGTCAGCTCGCCCCCCGCCCGTACGAAGGCGATGTGCTCGGTGACCAGCGGCGATCCCAGCGCCTCTGCGCGTGCCGCCAGCTCGGCAAGGCGCCGGGGGTCGGGCCGCTCCGCGTCGCCGAGCCCGAGGCCGACCCCGTGCGGCACCACGGTCACGCCGCGCTCGCGCAGTCGCAGCAGGGAGGCGGGCAGGTGACCCGGGCAGACGTTCTCCGCCACGACCTCCACCCAGTCGACGCCCGGCATCTGCTCCACCGCTTCGGCGATCTCCGGCCGCCAGCCGATCCCGGTTCCGAGCCGCTCCATGTGCCCTCCTCCGTCACGTCCCCCCGCACCCGAACGGGCCCGGCACCGGAGGCCCGCCGGCCCGGCCGCTCCGTCCCGGTGGCCCTCCGCCCACCGGGACGGCTGCTCCCGGTCGGTCGATCGGTTGCGGCGCCGTGCGTTGCCGTGGGCCGTTTGCCGGCCGGTGGGTTGCCGCCGTTCGGGCAGAGTGCCGTCATCCGCGCAGACTGCCGCCGTTCGGGGCAGGCCGGCGCATCCGGTGCTGCGGGTCTCCTCACCAGCGTGCGCCCGGCCCAACCGTTCGGACGCGCGTTCAGAGGAACATTTGAGCTTGGCGGCGGGCGTGTTCGGGTGCGGTGGGCCGGGGTGAGGGTGGGTCAGGGGCGTCCTGTCGCCTTCAGGTCCGCCACCCGGTGGTGGCCCTCCACCGCGACCGTGTCCCCGGGCGCGATCTCCGTGAAGCCCGCGTCACGCACCACCGGCAGGCCGCTCGTGGTCAGCCGGTGCCATCGGGCCGGATCGGCGGTGCGGACGGAGAGCGGGAAGCCGGCGGCGTGCCAGGCGGTGCGTTCCGTCTCGGAGAGGTCCCACCAGGCGAGTTGGGCACCGTGCCCGGCCTGGGCCATGGCCTTGCCCGCTGTCATGTCGACATGTGGGCTTATCCACAGTGTCGGTGTGTCGGGGTCCGCGTCGGGGGGTGGCTGCGGATCGTCCAGCACGGTGCCCGAGACCTGGAGCCGCGCCAGGTCCTTCGGCCAGCCGTCCAACGGTACCGGGGGGAAGACCTGCACCTCCGCCGAAGCGCCGGTCACCGTGATGCCGTCCAGCGCCTGGGCGCGCCGCCACTCGGCGCCCCGCGCCCGGCGCACGACCTTGCGGATCCGGCCGTCCTGCCAGTCCCGTACCGCCTGCGCCCAGGGCCCGTCGCCCTGCGCACGGGGATCACTCAGCATCACCAGCACCGCACGGGCCGCGGTCTCCAGCGCATCCGTACGGGACGGAGGCGAGGCCCGCTCGATGTGTACCACCAGCGGGAGCACGAACTGCGGCGGTTCGTCGCGCGGCGAACGAGCCGAACGGAACGGGCTCTCCTGGGCGCCGCCGGCCGGTTCCGGCAGCGCGCGGCCGCCCGTGTCCTCGCCGCCCACCGGTGCCGCACCGGTGTTCTCACTGGTGTTCTCACTGGTCACGGCTCCAGTCTGCCAGGCAGGGATGGCGTGCTCGCGGGCCCCGTCCAGGGGCGGGGGGACGGCCCGCGCAGGGGTGCGCTTGGCGGTGGACGCGGCGGACAGGAGGATGGGGCGCGTGACGGGTGCGCACGCCCATGCGGGTGTGGTGTGGATGATGTGTACGGTGCGCAGGAGACGGATGCGGCACACGAAGTGCCCGCGGTGGTGGGGAGGCGCACGTGGGGCTGGAGGCGCGCGTGAGGCCCGACGCGCTCGGCGGGCGGGGGTCCGGTGACCGCTTGTCAGAGGTGTGCATACGGCTGACCGGCGTAGGGCGGCGCTACGGGCTGCGCGGTCCCTGGGTGCTGCGCGAGGTCGACCTCGACGTGCCCACGGGAACGCTGGTGCGCGTCGAGGGGACCAACGGCAGTGGCAAGTCGACGCTGCTGCGGCTGCTCGCGGGCGTCGACGCACCGAGCGCGGGCCGGATCAGCGGGCGGCCCCGTAGGGCCTACGTTCCGGAACGCTTCCCGGCCCGGCTGCCCTTCACCGCCGCCGGCTACCTGACCCACCTGGGCCGCATTCACGGCCTGTCCGGCCCGGCGGCGAAACGTGCCGCGGGTGAGTGGCTGGAACGGTTCGGTGCCCAGGAATATCTGCACACACCGTTGTCCGAGCTGTCCAAGGGCAGCAGCCAGAAGGTGGCCGTCGCGCAGGCCCTGCTGGCCGCGCCCGACCTGCTGCTGCTCGACGAGGCCTGGACCGGCCTCGACACCGCGGCCCGTGCCGAACTGGACAGGGCGGTCGTGGAACGCACTGCGGCGGGCGGCACCGTCGTCTTCGTCGACCACGACCCGCGCCGCCTCGCCGGTGCGGCCGATGCGACGTTCCGCGTGGCGGGCGGCACGGTGCGCCGCGTGTCGGCGGGGCCCGCGGGGGCGCTCGTGACCATCGAGACGTCACCGCCGACGGAGGCACCGGGCGCAGGGCCCGACGGTGCCGCGGGGCCCGGTGCAGAGCCCCGCAACCAGCCGCCCGTGGGCCCGCACCACGTGACCGGCCTGCGCACCTCGGGCGGAACCGTCCGCCTGGCCGTGCCCGCGGCCGACTCCGACGCCGTCCTGCGCTCCCTGCTGACGGCGCAGCCGCCGTGGCACGTGGTGTCGGTGACCCGGGAGAGGGCCGGTTCCGGACCGGTTGCCGGGGTGGTCCGATGAGTGCCCTGCTGCGGTACCACCTTGCGCTGTTGCTGCGCTCGCAGCGCTGGCTGCCGCCGGTGTTCCTGTACGTTGCCCTGCTCGCGATCGGTGTCAGGCCCGGCCAGCCGGTGCTGGACAGCCTGGGCTACACGGCCGGGTGCCTGCTGCCCGTGGCGGCCTGGTCGGTGCGGATCTGCGTGACCGGCGAGCCGCCCGCCGCACGCATCTGCGTCGCCGCGCCCGCCGGCCCAGCGCGGGCGCACCTCGCCGCGCTGCTGACCGCGTTCCTGACGTCGGCGGTGGTCGGTGCCGTCGCCGCCCTGCTGGTCACGGCGATCAGCGAGCCGGCGAGCGGTGACCACCAGGTGCATGTGCCGCGGGTGCCGGCCGGTGCGGCCGGTCTGCTCGGGATGCTGGCGTGCGTACTGCTCGGAACCGCTGCGGGAGCGGTCACCAGCCGGCCGCTGCTGCGCAGCCGGGGCCACGCCGTCCCCGCACTGGTGCTGGCGGTGATCCTGGCCCTGGTGCTGCCCGGCTCCCCGGCGCGCGCCGCGCTGACCGACCTGGTCACCGGCTCGCAGGACGGCGTGGTGCATGCCCCGCTCCTGCCGTGCGCCACCGGCGCACTCGTCGCCTTGGCAGCCACCGCGCTGGCCTGCGCCCTGTGTTCACGCCGGGACTGAAACGGGGCGCACCAGCAAGGAACAGCCCGCAACAGCAAGGAACAGTCGGCAACGGCAAGGATCAGTCGGCACAACAGCAAGGGTCAGCCGGCAACAACCGGGAACACCCCCCGACAACCCGCAACGAAAACCACGTGCGCCTGCTCTGCGGCGTTGACACGCTGCGCCGGTGAATCGCGAACAGATCTCCCGGATCGCCCATGCCGAGCATCCGATCAAGAGCCCGATCGACGACGCCTCGGTCAGTCGCCTGCTGGCCCGCGGGCTGCCGCGCGGCGACGAGCGGGTGCTCGACCTCGGTTGCGGGGGCGCGGAATGGCTGCTGCGCGCCCTGGCCACCCGACCCCGACTGCACGCGGAGGGGGTGGACGTCTCCGCGGACGCCCTGGCCCAGGCCCGCCAGGCAGCCAGTGCCCTCGGCCTCCGACAGCGCCTCGCCCTGCACCACCGCAACGCCCAGGACTTCGTCCCGTCAGAACCGTTCGACCTGGTGCTCAGCGTCGGTGCCACGCACGCCTTCGGCGGCCTGCTCCCCACCCTCGCAGCGGCCCGCAGACACCTGGCCCCCGGCGGGTACGTGCTGATCGGTGAGGGGTTCTGGGAGCGCGCCCCCTCCCAGGAAGCCGTCGAGATGCTCGGGGACCTCACCGACCTGGCGACCACCGTGGACCGGGTCGTCGCCGACGGATGGACGCCCGTCGACGGGCACATCAGCACACGTCGCGAGCTGGACGACTACGAATGGGCCTGCTGGGGTTCGCTGGCCGCGTGGGCCCTGGACCACCCGGCCGATCCGGACAGCACGCAGGTGCTTCAGACGGCCACCATCCGGCGCTCGGAGTGGCTGCGGGTCTACCGGGACGCCTTTGGCTTCGTCTCCCTGGTGCTGCGCCGGACACCGGAGCACGCCTGACGTGTGTACCGCGGCTCAGTCCGTGGCGGCGGCTGTGCCGCGGTCGCCGCGGTCGCCGCGGTCCAGGAGGGCCTGTCCCTCGCCGGCCAGGGCGGTGAGGCGGGAGATCGCACGGAGGTACTTCTTCCGGTAGCCGCCGTGGAGCATGTCCGTGCCGAAGACGTGGTCCAGCGGCTCGCCCGCCGCGAGGACCGGCGTCTCGCGGTCGTACAGCCGGTCGGCGAGGACGACGAGGCGCAACGCGGTCGCCTGGTCGAGCACCGGCCGCACCCCGGTGAGGCAGACCGCCGAGACACCCTCGGTCAGCGTGCCGTAGCCGCTGGGATGGCTGCCGGAGAGCTGTGCGAGCAACCGCGGGAAGTCGTCCAGCCGGGCGCCGGCGGTGGCGTGCGCGGTCGTGGTGACCTGCTCGGCGGTGGGCGGGGGCGGGGCGGTCGGCAGGCCGCGGTGGCGGTGGTCCTCGCCGTCTATGCGCACCGTGCGAAAGCGCGCGGCGAGGCCCTGTATCTCGCGCAGGAAGTCGGCCGCGGCGAACCTGCCCTCGCCGAGCCGGTCGGGCAGCGTGTTGGAGGTGGCGGCAAGGGCCACGCCCGCGTCGGCCAGCCGGCCGAGCAGCGACGAGACGAGCACGGTGTCGCCTGGGTCGTCGAGCTCGAACTCGTCTATGCACAGCAGCCGGTGCCCGCTCAACCTGCGCACCGTCTCCTGGAAGCCCAACGCCCCGGCCAGGTGCGTCAGCTCCACGAAGGTGCAGAAGGCCTTCTGCTCGGGCGGTACGGGGGCGGCGTGCCAGAGCGCGGCCAGCAGGTGGGTCTTGCCGACGCCGTAGCCGCCGTCCAGGTAGACGCCGCGCGGGCCCTTCGGCGTCGCGGCCGCCGGGCGGGCCCCGAACCAGCGGCGCCGTCCGGCCCGTCCGGCGCCCTGCCCCGGTTCGAGCCCTGTCGCGAAACCGCTCAGCGTGTGCACGGCCTCGGACTGGCTGGGGCGCCGCGGATCCGGGACGTAGGTCGCGAAGCGCGCCGTGCCGAACCGTGGCGGCGGCACCAGACCGGTCACGAGGCGCTCCGCCGGCACGTCCGGCCGACGGGCGCACAGGGACGGCGGTGCCGCGGTGGGCAGCGGGCGGTCGCCGGAGGCGTGGGTGGAGCTGGACACGCTTTCCGAGGGTAAGGCCCATGCGACACTGCACGGCATGCGACGACTGTTCCCTGTGACCGAAGAAACACCTGGCAGGACGGGCCGCCAGGAGGCCGGGCACGCGGACGCGGCGGACGCCGCGGCGTCCGGCGGGCAGGACGTGCAGGGCGGGGACGGTACGCCGGTTCCGGAACGGAAGGACCAGGAGGACCGGACGGACCGGGAGGGCCAGGTGGACCGGACGGACCGGGAGGACCAGGTGGACCGGACGGACCGGGAGGACCAGGTGGACCGGACGGACCGGACGTGGGAACTGGACGAGCTTGCGGAGGCGTACGCCTATCCGGAGCCGGTCCCCGCCTCCGCTCCCGCCCCGGCCTCCGCGCCCGCCCGCCCCCGTCACGTCTGGCTGCGCGCCAACATGGTCTCCAGCCTGGACGGCGCCGGGCAGCACGACGGCCACTCCGAGCCGCTGTCCTCCGCCGCCGACATGCGCATCTTCGGGGTGCTGCGGGCGCTGGCCGACGTCGTGATCGTCGGTGCAGAGACGGTACGGAAGGAGGGGTACCGGCCGGCTCGTGCGCGCCGGCACTTCGCTGCCCGGCGCGCGGCGGCCGGGCAGCCTCCGGCGCCCCCGATCGCCGTCGTCTCCGCCGGCATGGACCTGGACTTCTCGCTGCCGCTGTTCACGGAGCCGCTGGTGCCGACGCTCGTGATCACCGGGGCCGAGGCGCCGGGGAACCGGGTCGCGGCGGCACGGCGTGCGGGCGTCGAGGTGGTGATCGCGGGTGAGGGCGTGGGTGTCGAGCCGCAGCAGGTGGTCGCGGCGTTGGCCGAGCGCGGCTACGCGCGGTTGCTGCTGGAGGGCGGGCCGCGGCTGCTCGGCCAGTTCGTGGCCGTCGGCGCGCTCGACGAACTCTGCCTGACGGTGTCCCCGGTGCTCACCGCGGGCCAGGCGCAGCGCATCGCGGGAGGACCGGCGGTGCCGGTGCCGGACCGTCTCCGGCTGGTCTCCGTCCTGGAGGACGAAGGCTTCCTCTTCACCCGCTACCAGCGGATTCGCCCGCTGCCGGCGGACCCGCCGGAGGAGCCGCAGGATCCCGAGGCGTGACGACGGCCGATACGGGAGAGAAGCGGAGTGAGGCAAGAGCTGGGAGGGACAAGAACCGGGGACGAGGACGGGGGAGAGGAACCGAGGCAGGGAACAACCGAGGCAGGGAACAAACGCATCGGGCCGTCGAAGACATGTTCCCGCCGTTACCCGAAACGGTGAACCGGGCCGTTACCCGAAACAGCGAAGGTGACGGTCGGCGACCGGAGAGCCCACCCGGCACAGTCAGTCATACGCAGTCAGCCATAGGAATCGCACCAGTCACGCTGCGCGCACCGTACCCCTCAGGCAGATCGTTCGTGCGGCCTGACCCTGCCGGTCGGAATAGATCATTCCGATTCGCCGTCGCCGGGGTGCTGAAAGCCCTCGTCCACGGGCGGATACGGGGCAGGATGGTTTCCGCAGGGGTCTGAGGCTGGGCCCAAGGAGGAAAGGGGCGCCTGTCGTGTTCACAAGCGTACTGATGATCGAGAAGGCCCTGACGTCTGCAGACGTGGAGTTCGTCACCACCTTGCACGGTGATGAGGACGTCTCCTTCAGCGTGCTGCTCCAGCCGCGCGGCGAGCAGGCCGACCGGCTGCTGAGGGCCATCGACGACGTGGCCATCGGCGAGCTGGACCAGGCGGCGCGCGAGGCGGCGGCGCCGGACGGTCCCGCGGGCGCCGACCAGGCGGAGCAGGCTCTCGAGGTGTCCCTCGCCGCGCTGCACGCGGCGGGGTGCGAGGCCACCGGACGGTTGGTCGACGACCATCCGCTGGACGCCGTGAAGTCGCTCGTCGAGGAGACGCATGCGGACGAGGTGATCGTGCTGACCGATCCGCACTACGTGGAGGAGTTCTTCCACCGTGACTGGGCGTCTCGGGCCCGCCACAAGGTGGGGGTGCCGGTCCTGAAGCTGTTCTCCCACGCTCGGGCCTGACCAGCCCGCGACCGCCCGCGACCGGCCCGTTCCGGGACACGTACGCTCAGACGGGCACCGCCCCCAGGGCATAGTCTGACCACCGCCGGTCGCCCGGACCGGAACGGCACCAATGAGGAGACAACCGCATGGCACCCGGCCTTCCTGCCGCGATGGCGCGACCGCACTTCATCGGCATCGGCGGCGCCGGAATGTCGGGTATCGCGAAGATCCTCGCCCAGCGCGGTGCGACGGTCGCGGGCAGCGACGCACGGGAGTCGGTCACCGTGCACGCCCTGCGGGATCTGGGTGCCACCGTGCACATCGGGCACGCCGCCGGACACCTGGCGCCCGACGCCACCTGCGTGGTCGTCTCCTCCGCCATCCGCGACGACAACCCCGAGCTGGTGCGCGCCGCCGAACTCGGCATCCCCGTCGTCCACCGCTCCGACGCGCTCGCCGGCCTGATGGACGGCCTGCGCCCACTCGCGGTGGCGGGCACGCACGGCAAGACGACGACCACCTCGATGCTGGCCGTCGCGCTGTCGTCGCTCGGCCTGGACCCGTCGTACGCCATCGGCGGCGACCTGGACGTGCCCGGCTCCAACGCCCACCACGGCACCGGTTCGATCTTCGTCGCCGAGGCCGACGAAAGCGACCGCAGCTTCCACAAGTACGCCCCCGAGGTCGCCATCGTCCTCAACGTGGAGCTGGACCACCACGCGAACTACGCCTCCCTGGACGAGATCCACGAGTCCTTCGTGATCTTCGCGGACCGTATCGTCGAGGGCGGCACGCTGGTCGTCGCGGCGGACCACGAGGGCGCGCGGGAGCTGGTCCGGCGGCTGCCCGACTCGCTGCGCGTGGTGACCTACGGCGAGTCGGCCGGCGCCGACGTGCGCATCCTGTCCGTCGTGCCGCAGGGCCTGTCCAGCGAGGTCACCGTGCTGCTCGACGGGGCGAAGCTGACGTTCACTGTCGCGGTCCCCGGACGCCACTACGCCCACAACGCCGTCGCGGCCCTCACCGCGGGCGTCGCCCTGGGCATCCCGGTCGCCGAGCTGGCCCCCGCACTCGCCATGTACACCGGGGTGCAGCGCCGTCTCCAGCTCCGGGGCGAGGCGGCCGGCGTGCGGGTGATCGACTCCTACGCGCACCACCCGACCGAGATGACCGCCGACCTGGAGGCCATCAGGGGCGCGGCGGCCGACGGGCGGATCGTCGTGGTCTTCCAGCCGCACCTGTTCTCCCGCACCCAGCAGCTCGGCGCCGAGATGGGCGCCGCGCTGGCGCTCGCGGACGCCGCCCTGCTGCTGGACATCTATCCGGCCCGCGAGGACCCCATCCCCGGGGTGACCAGCGACCTGATCCTCTCCGCCGCGCGGGAGGCCGGCGCGGACGTGGCCGCTGTGCACGACAGGACGGCCGTCGCCGAGCTGGTCGCGGGAATGACGAAGCCCGGAGATCTCGTTCTCACCATGGGCGCGGGTGACGTCACGGAGCTCGGACCGGAGATCGTCACCCGCCTGAACCAGTAATCCGCATGGACAAGGGGCTGACACCATGGCGTACGACGTCGAGAAGCCGGACGAGCAGTGGCGCGCGGAGCTGACTCCCGCCGAGTACGCGGTACTGCGCCAGGCCGGCACGGAGCCCGCGTTCACCGGTGAGTACACCGACGCCAAGACCAAGGGCGTCTACACCTGCCGTGCCTGCGGCGCGGAGCTGTTCACGTCGAACGAGAAGTTCGAGTCCCACTGCGGCTGGCCGAGCTTCTACGACCCGCGCGCCACCGACGCGGTGGAGTTGCTGGAGGACCGTTCGCACGGGATGGTGCGGACGGAGGTGCGGTGCGCGAAGTGCGGCTCGCACCTGGGGCACGTCTTCGAGGGCGAGGGGTATCCGACGCCGACGGACCAGCGGTACTGCATCAACTCGATCTCGATGCGGTTGGTGCCGGACGGGGAGTGACGCCCAGGATCGGCCGCGTATCCGCCCTGCCGCTGCCGCTGCCTCCGGCGACGGCACCCCTCACGTGAGGGAAGAGACATCGGCCGGCCCACCGAGCTCGGAGGTCCGGGCCCGGTGGGCGCGGGCGAGGTGCTCCTGCATGCGGGCGTGGCGGAACTGGTAGACGGCACCGGCCTGGCGCAGGACACCGCGCTGGTAGGCGTCGTCGAGGAAGCTCATCAGGGCCCAGGGCAGCCGCCCGGTCAGGGGCAGCCAGATCCGGGCGATGAGCACCCACTGGCCCCAGGCGGTCAGCGTGAGCCCATAGCCGACGGCCCCGCCGAAGCCGCTGAGGGCGCCGGCGATCACGCTGCTCGCGGGCGACCACGCGAGCGGTCCCAGCGGCCTTTGGAGCAGCGCGACCACCACGTAGCTGCCGATCCCCACCACGAGACCGAAGAAGGGCGCCCACACCACCATCTGGGTGAGGGCGGTACGCCGGTCGGCGACCAGCAGGCTGCGCGGGTCGACGGCGGAGCCGAGGTCGAGCGGGGCTTCCAGTACACCGAGGAGGCAGTAGGTGAGCCCGGTGCTGCCGCCGAAGACCAGGGCGAAGATGATCCCGTCGCTGATGCCGATCCGTAGCCCCTGCGCGATGCCGATGTGCCAGTAGAGGACCCGTATGACGCCGAGCGCCATGCCGTAGCAGGAACCGAAGGCGGTCCCGCACAGGGCCCCGAGCAACAGTCGGTGACCTGAACTCCGTGTGAAGGTCCCCGTTCTGCCGCTGACGCGTAGGCGGACCGCGGAGGGCGTGGCGGCCACGTTTCTGACACCGAACGTGATCCAGTGGGCGAACCCGAACAGGAGCCCGGCGAGGAGGCCGACGATGGGAGCGTCGATGAGCGCCACCCGAACCGGGCCGACGAGGGTCCCGACGCCGAAGTCGACGAATCCCACGGCGATTCCGACCATCAGCGCGGTCACCAGGGACTGGGAGGAACGCCGCAGTCCGCTGCCGATCCGCCACCATGCGAGGTCGGGCGTGCCGAGAACGGTCAGATGGCGGGCCAGGTAGCCCAGCCAGTTTCCGACCCGGTCCGGGTCGGAGGTCCGGGCCCGGTCACCGACCGGAACCCGGCCGGGCTCGGGGTGGTACACGGTGGACACGTAGCAGCCGAGCAGGTGCTCTTCTAAGGCCTGGCTGCTGCCGAAGCTCTCGTTCCTCAGCAGCTCGGCCGGCTCATGGTCCGGGCTGTCGCTGTAGACGGTGCGGGCCAGTGCCACCATCAGGGGAGTGGTCAGCACCGACGCGACACGGGCCACGTGGGGGTCGTGCGGCCGTTCCCGCAGTTCGGCAAGGACGGGATCCCAGACGTTGGCGGTGGGGTCGGCGGCATCGGTCTTGCGCGTCGTGCGCGGCAGGTAGCCGACGAGATCGTCGAGGGTGAGATCGGTCAGTTCGATCGTCGCGGCAGAGGTCAGGACGTCCGCCAGTGCCACGGCCGCGGTGTATTCGTCCGGGCGGCTGGTCAGCACCAGGGGGAGGGCGGTGGCGTTGAGGGCCTTGAGCGCGGGGCGGCGCAGGCCTTCGGCCAGCTCGTCGAAGCCGTCGAGCACGGGCAGCACACGGCCGGAATCGACCAGTTCGGCGGCGAGACTTCGGCCGGTCGGGCCCTGCGCGGCGTAGCCGGGATGGTCGCGGGTCAGCCGCTTCGCCAGCCAGTCCCGCAGGGTGTGGGTGGTGGGGTTCCAGGTGCCGATACTGAAGATCACCGGGATGGGCTCGGTGTCGGTCCGGGTCTTGAGCAGGTCGAGTACCAGACGCAGGGTCAGGATCGTCTTCCCCGAGCCGGCTCGGCCCAGGATCACCAGCCGCCCGGACGGGATCCGCCGGTACGTCCGTGCGATGCCGTCCAGCCGGCCGGTCAGGTCCAGCGGATCGGCGTCGCCTCCCGGAGGCAGGCAGAGGATGTTGGCCCAGTGGTCGGTCTGCGCCTCAGGACCCGGCTGCCAGCGGACCGGGAGGGGGAACGGATCGTGGATGTGCCGTTGCTCCTCCTCGCGTTGCCAGCGGGCGGCCATCAGCCTCGCCAGCTGCTCGGCGGCGTCTGCCGCCACGCCTGCGGGTGTCGGCGCGCCGCGGGGCGCGTCCGTGCGGGTGAGCCCGGCGGTGCCACCGCCGAGGGTGCCCTGCCGGCCGCCGTCCGCGGGCTCGCCGGCAGCGGCGTCCCTGTCCTCCCCGGCGTCACGTGGGCTCTGGACGACGACCGTTTCCAAAAGCTTCTTGCGGTCCCCGGGCAGGAGCCGAAGCGCGTCGCTCAGCTCCTGCACCGTGGCCATACGGGGGTTGGAACGCTTACCGGTTTCCAGGCCGCGGATGGTGCTCACGCTCACCCCGGAACGGCGCCCCAGGTCCTCCTGCGTCAGGTCCGCCTGACGGCGCAACTGACGCAGAAGTTCACCGAATTCACTGGACACCGATCATGCCCTCCCCGTGGAGACCCCGTTTCCGCAGGTGACGAATGTAGCGCGAGTACCGGTCATATATGGCCGCCTCCATGACCTGTCCATCTCGCGTTCCCGGCACCAGGCTCGCCTGCACCGATCGGACACGGGAGATGCGGGCACGGTCCGGAGAGCGGGCACGGTCCGCAGGTCCGGACGGAACGAGGACCGGACGGAACGAGGACCGGACGGAACCACGGGCCCCCGCTGAACGAGGCCCGTCCACCGACGCAACACCGACACTCACCAAAGGAATCCCCCCCACATGTCCGCTCCTTCCCATCGTTTCCGACCGAATCGGCGCATGCTGCTGAAGACCGGCGTAGGGCTCGGTGTCGCCCTCGCCGGGGTCGGTGTGGCCCGTGCCACGTTGGCCGACGCCTCGCCCACCGAGGCCGCCGGCCAGCGGAACAAGGAACTGTGCGACCAGCCCGGCGACTCGGCGAGCCAGCAGGGCCTGGGCTCCGGCGACCTCGGTATCCCGTACTACCGGGAGCACGACGGCACGTGGGGCTACGTCTTCGGCGACTCCTGGTCGGGCATCCAGCAGACCGGCACCTACCTCGGCTCACCGGTGATGCTCAACCAGGACCACTTCGACGCCTCAGGGGCCGCCCCGATCTCGTTCACCTGGGCGATGCCCACCGCCGGTCAGGCCCGTCAGCTCTTCGACTACCGGACGAAGGCGGACAACGGGTTCGGCTACGAGGTGTCACGCATCCCCAACGACTGCATCGAGTTCGGCGGCCGCACGTACATCCAGTACACGTCCGTAGCGACCTGGGAACCGCCGGCCGGCTACGACGGCTCGCTGATGTCCGGTGTCGCCTACTCCGACGACTACGGAGTGACGTGGCACGACTACTCGTACCACTGGGACGGTGACGTCCGTGGGGCCAACCAGTCCCTGTACGGCATGTGGTCGTTCGCGGGAATCGACCCCGACGGCTGGCTCTACATCTTCTCCAAGCGGTGGAACGGCACCCACCGGAACACGGCCGACGGCGGAGCGATCCAGCTGTTCCGGATCCAGCCGAACGACTTCCGCGACGGCAACTTCGGCGCCCAGCAGAACTGGGCGTACCTTGACGGCTCGTGGAAGTGGACCACCGCGGCCGCGCCGTCGGTGATCCTCTCCGGGAACGACACCGGTGAGTTCTCCGTCAAGCGGATCGGCGACACCTACTGCATGAGCTACTTCGACGTGAAGCTCGGCGCGATCTGCACCCGCCATGCGTCCCGTCCGGACGCGGGGTGGAGCGTTCCCGTTCCGCAGATCACTTCCGTGGAGGTGCCGAACCTCTACGGGGGTTACATTCACCCCGGCAGCGCAAGTGCGTCGTCTCTTACCCTGATCGTGTCGCAGTGGAACGGAGTGTTGAACGCACCGCCGTACTGGGTGAAGCAATTTGACGGTATCGCTTCCTGACCGCCTTTGCCTTCACTTCTCCTTGTTGTCGTGCGCTCCTGGAGTGCACGACAACAAGGAGTGTTTTCTTTGCGGCTGCAATTAGCTGCTCAAGCCTTGGTTCTTTTCCCTGGCCTTGGTTATTTTCCCCGTCAGGGGGAATTGTACGGAAACGGCCCCCGCCGAGAATGGAGTCCTCGGTGAGGGCCGGCTGGGAGACGGGCTACGGAGAGCAGCCCGTCACCTTTGTGTGCGGCGTATCTCAGAAAGAGATGTCGCCGACCGTGAGGGTGGCGGAACCGAGGTGACCGCCGGTCACGATCGGCACGCCGTTCGGGCCGGGCACGACGTCCAGGTGCAGGTTGCTGAAGCTGCCGCTGAGGTCGATGCCGCCGGCGACCGCGTCGAGGGCGGTCTCGTCGAGTTCCTGGGTCTCGATGCGCTGGTCACTCATAGTAAATATATCCCTAACTGCGATGCCGACTGTTTCGTGATGCCGCGAGCCGCTGTGCGTGGTCTTCGTGCAGGACCAATCGGACAGTCACGCCCGACGTCACAGCGGAAGCCGTCATGATTTCCGCTTGACCAATACAACCACAGACTCGAGCTCCCACGTGTCACGGAAGGATCAGTCTTCACACTTTGGTCACGCACATGAATGAGCACTCGCAAATGGAATCCGGTCGATTCCGGAGCCAGGGCGGCGTGGTGCTCCCACGCGAAGTCCGGCGGTCACCAGCCCTGGTGCGTGAAGCCGGCCCAGCCGACCAGATGGTCGGGGTGGATGTACCGGGCCCGAACGGCGAGATGGGCCGGCATCTCGGGCGGGATGCTGCGCCGTGGGTCGAGCATCCACAGCTGCGCCCGGCGAAGCGCCTGCCTCGGCGGCAGCGACTCGCGCCGCAGGTAGTGGTGGGTCATGTACATCAGCAAGGAGGTGGCCTCGTCCGGCACCGGCCACAGCGAGCCGAGCACCGTGTGAGCGCCAGCCGCGAGAAAGGCGGTGGCCAGGCTGTACGCCTCGTCGTAGCCACGGCTTGAGACATTGCTCCAGCAGGCGGCGAGACATACCAGACCGAGCTCGTACCGCCCGATCGTGCCGTCGGTCAGTTCCTCGGCGGCCAGCCTGCTGCCCGCGGCCAGGTCCAGGTACGCGCTGTGCCGCTCACCGGGATCGACCCGCGCGTGACAGGCCAGGTGCAGCACGCCGCCGCGCAGGTCGGCCAACCGGGCGGACACCTGCGTCGCCACGGCGGTGTCCGCGTCGAGATAGGTTCCGCGCGGGTAGAGCACCCGGTGGATGGCCTCGGCCTCCTCGCCCGCGTAGCGCAGGTCACGGGTGGGGTTCCCGATCACCAACGCCGGGCTGCCGGGCGCCCTGACATCGGCCGGTGTGCGTCCGGCGACCTCACACAGCGTCCGGGCCGAGGGCGCGTACGAGACGTGCAGGTCCTGTAGCGCATAGCGCCGACCCTGCCCTGCGGAGCGCCAGGAGGCGTGCCACGGCACGGCGCCGAGCGCTCCGATGGGGACGAGTACCACGGACGGCAGCCGGGACGCGCCCGATTGAGCACCGAAGAAGCCGCCGCGCTCGTCGAACTGTCCCGCCAGCGGCGCCAGCACGGACCGCCATGCCCAGGAGCACAGCTGATCCAGCGCCTCGGCCGCCTGCGGCAGCCACCCGGTTTGGGGTAGATCCGCCGGGCCGGCGTCCCTGCGCGGGCCCCGGCCCACACCGCCAACGGCCTGGTACGCGGCGAGTTCCGGGGCGTCGAGGCGCAGGTTCGGCAGCTCGATCGACCACATCATCCCGTCCGCCGAGACGATCAGCGCGGCGCCGGGAGCCTTTCCGCCCAGCCGCGGCAGGGACAACTTCTTCGCGGGCACCAGATAGACGAGCGCGTCGGTGTCGAGCGTCCGCAGTGCCCATGCGATCTCGGCAGCGGACGGCGGCGAGAGCAACTTCTCGCGATAGGGGGAGGCGGTCAGCACCTCCAGTGCCTGCCGCCGTAGCCGCATTCCGGGGCCGGTGGCCGCCGGCAACGCCACCGTGGCGGGGCGGCCGGGCGCCCCCGGGTCCGGATCGGGCGGTACCGGCCCGGCCGCCCGCCACTCCTCGGCCAGCTCGTGCTGGCCGAGCTGCCGCAGCATGTCCGGCACGGTGGCGTGGACCTGCGCGCTGTGCAGCACCAGTGCTCGGCCGCTGTCCAGCGCCCGTACCGCGTCATCGAGTTCGTTGTCCTCGATGCACCAGAGAGCGATGTCCAGGCAGTGATCTTCCATCGCCCTGCTGCCCGCTTCCATGCCGTGCCGCGGACCGGATTGGAGGAGGGCGCTCCAGGCGAGCCCGGACAATGCGTCGAGGGCGACCTCCCGTGACTCCTTCCACATCTGCATGGCGGTGCCCGTCCGGAACAACGGCAACATCATCGACCGCGAACGCAGCGCGTCTGCCAGCGCGTGGCCGATGGAGAGCCACAGCGGGTGCGCGGGCCCCTCGGTGGCCCGAAAGGCCTGCCGCAACAGGGAGATGGCCTCATTGGTCTGGGCGGTGATCTGCCGGCCCGCACGAGAAAGGTGGCTCAGTGGCTTCGGCTCCCAGGCGACGAGACTGGACTGGAGAAGAAGGGCCATGGCCAGCTGGGCCGCACACCGCACCCAGAGCTCGTCACCCTCGTCGCACTGCGCCATCGCCTCGCGGAGCAGGCCAGCCGCCCTGCCGACCGTTTCCGGGTTCTCGCCGGCTTCCGCCGTTTCAAGTATCTCGATCGCGGCCAGAACCAGTTCGTGGTGGTCGGACCGGTGCGCCGGCTTGTGGGCGTCGCGTCCCGGTCGGGGCTCCGGCGAGGTCTTGCCCCTGCGTTCGGTGATCAGGCCCCGGAGCTTGATCCGATCGACGGCCAGCCATCCCTCGGCGCTGGCCCGCCCCGGATGGCGGCGTGGCAGCCGGGCCAGGGCGAGTTCCTCCGCGCGGACGTGTCGAGCCATCGCGTCCGCGTCCATGGCGAGGTAGGCCCGGCCGGCGCGGAGACAGGCGATATGGCAGGTGAGGTACGCCTGCTCGTCCGGTCGGTGCGCCATGCCCCGCCGGGCCGTGACCAACTCGTCGATGGCCGCCTCGAGTTCGGCCTCGCCGCCCCTCAGCCGGGCGTATTCCACCAGCACCACCGCGCGGGCGACTCCGAAGCCACCGGCGGTGCTCCCCTCGGGCAGCCGGCCGGCGACCGTGTCGAGATCCTCCATTATTTTTTTGAGCAGCTCCGGGTCCCGCTGCGTGACGGGGTCTTCCAGCATCGCGAGGCTGCGGACACCGATGATCGTCGCCTGCCACTCCGGGTCCTGCACGGTCAGTGCCGACGCAGCCAGTTCTACTGCCTGCTCGTAGGTGCAGCACGATCCGCTGCGTCGCATCAGCGGCACGAGCTGGAGCAGATAGCCGGCGAACGTGGGGCGGCGCGGATCGCTGTCCGGCATGGTGCGCCACTGCGCGAAGTAGACGTCGAAGGCCGCTGCGGCATCGGCCGTGCCCGCGTGCGCGGCGACCATCGCGCTCAGCCGGTTGGTCGCCGTGGTCCACGGCCCGTCACCGACCACCGACTTCAGGGAGCGCATCAGGAGTTCAAGGTCGTGACGATCAGGCATGCGGACTTCCTTCACCACGGGGGCACGACGGTGCGTATCGGGAGCGTCTGGGTGGCCCACTGGCCCGGACCGCCCGGCTCGGCCGGGCGGGCGTCCCTGTGGCTGCGTTCCGGCGGGTCGAGACGTAGCACCCCATGCGTGTGCCGGGGGGAAGCCCGCCGGCTGCCGAGCGGTGCCAGCGGGTCCCAGCGGTCGAGGTGGAAGGGCACGGTGTTCAGCTCGCCCTCGCAGACGATCAGCTTCAGCCAGTCCTGTACGAGCGCACCGGGCCGCGGTGCCCGGTGCGGCGGGAGGGACAGCTGGACGGGCCGGTTGTCCAGCGCGTAGCCGGTGTGGCCGGGGCCGACGAAGCGACCGTCGTCGAAGAGCCCGGTGTCCGAGGCGTAACTGTCGGTGAGGTCGAGCAACAGGCACCACAGCCGACGGCCCGTGGCGGCCCGGTGCCGGATCCGCACGGAGACGAGCGGCGGTGTGGGGCCGGCGGCGCCGAGGCCGTACCGGCAGACGATCTCTCCGTTGCCGCCGGGAAATAGCGGGACGTCGCTGCCCCACGGGGTGATCTCCAGCTGCACCTGCCCCGTCAACGCAGAGTGCGGCGCCTGGAGGTCACGTAGCTGGTGCCAGCGGGTCAGGTGGACGAGGCAGGCCGCGAGGCGGTTCCGGTCCTCGGGCACGGCCAGTGGCAGCGGGTGGACGAACGCGGAGCCGTCGCGCCGCAGGATGTGTGCCCGTCCCCCGCGCAGCTCGACCCGGAACAGCAGATCGCCGGCCTCCTCCGGCCGACCGACAATACGCAACAACGGGGAGGGGCCGCCATCGGGCCCGGCTTCCGAGATCGCACGCTCCAGCGTGCGTCGTGCCGCGGCGGGACCGTCGGGTGCGGACAGGACGACCGAGGCGGGCGGCACGGCCAGTGCGGACAGGGCCACCGGGTAGACCTCTGCCGCGCTGGGCACCCAGTCCACCGGCTCGACGTGGGTGTGCTCCGGGCCCACGGCCACCGCCCTGACCGCCCGCCCCGCGGCCGCCGCCGGGCCACGATCGCCCGACCGGAGCACCCGGAACTCGGTGCCCCGGCCCGGCGGCAGGCCGTGGCCCGTGCCGCAGTCGACCTGCCAGCTGTTCGGCCGGTCTGCCCGCAGCAGATGCGGACTGGGCCGGCGGCCCACGGCGCCGCCCAGGAACGGCTGGTCGGCGACCCCACCGGGCTGCGTGGGCAGCAGTGCCGGTCGCTGGTAGGCGCAGGAGACCTGCACCCGGGACGTCGTGGTGGCGTGCAGCTCGCGGTACGTCGTCGTGGCGCCCGCCGTACGCAGCGCATCCAGCAGGGCGTGGCTGAACAGGCCGTGCGTCCGACCGTCGCGCCGGACCTCGTAGGCGGGCTCGTCGAGCTGGCCGGCGGCGAGCAGCACGTGCCTGGCCGGCCGCTCGGGAAGGACGGCGTCACGTGCCGCAGCCGCGAGCCAGGCCGGGTCGGGTGGCACGAAGCGCGGGGTGAGGAGCCGGCCGCGGGTGGCACCTCCGGCGTAGCAGCAGTCGAGGACCGCGACCGTGTGGGCGCCGCCCGCGGCCACCTCGTTGAGGAGTGCACCGAGGCGCTTGTCGACGAGCAGGCCGTCCACGCAGACGAGGGCCTGGTTGCGGCCGGTCGCCTCGACGTCGAGGTGGAGCCGCTCGACGGCGGGCAGTTCGGTGCCGTGGCCGGAGAACCAGAACAGTGCCGTGTCCCCGGGGCCGGCACGACCGAGGTGGTCCCGGATGGCCGCCTCGACCGCGGCCACGGTGACGTCGGCGTCCAGCAACGTGATCGGTTGCAGCCGTCTGCCGGCGCGCCCGCGCAGCAGTTCCTCGGCGGCCACCACGTCGTTGAGGCAGCCTTCGAGCGGTGTGCATCGGTCGGCGGGGTAGGCGTTGACGCCCGTGAGCAGGGCGTAGACGGTGCGCATCCGGCCGTCGCTCACCGGTCGGTGTAGACGCGGACCTGCTGCGGGCGCACGATGCGCTCGCCCGCCCGATAGCCGTGTCGCACCACTTCGGCGACGTCCCCGCTCTGCTCCGGGGAGGGCGCGTGGGTCGTCCCGATGGCCTCCTGGGTTTCGGGGTCGAACGGGCCGACCGCGGCGGGGATACGGGTAGTGCCGTACTTCTCCAGGAGGGCCAGCAGCTCCATGGCCACGGATGCGGCGAACGCGTCGTCCTGCGCGGCCTGCCGCTCAACCCGGTCGACGAGGAGCACGAGGTCGTACAGGAGGGGCTGCACGATGCGGCCCTCGGCTGCCCTGCGCGCGTGATCGAGCTCGGTCAGCAGCCCGTCGAGGCTGCGGCGGGTCTCCCGGTCGTTGAGCAGCCGACGGCGGAACTGGTCACCGAGCGCGGCCAACTCCTCGCGCATGCCGTCGACCGCGTCGGCCACGACGGCGAACGGGTCGGGGTCCCGCGCCGGGTCCTGCCCCTGGTCCGGCGGCGGTCCGGGCTGCTCCACCAGGTGGGTGTCGGGCGGCTCTGCCGGTTGGGGCGGCAGCGGCGGTTGCGTGGTCATGGGAACCTCCCTGCCTGCGGCCCGAGATACGGGGCCACGTCGTCGTAGGTGTGCTTCCAGCGCGGCTTGAGGCCCATGGCGATCGGCAGTCCCAGGACCCCGGCCAGACCCAGCAGGTGGAACGCGTCCTCGGGCATGAACATCACGATGGCGCAGAGGATCACGACCGGACCCGTGCCCCGGCGCCAGTGCCACGTCCTGGCCAGTGCCGTGCCGGCTTCCAGCCGGTACGTGTTGAGCTGCTGTACGAGCTCGGGGTCCGAGACGCCGGCGGCCAGCGCCTGTTCCACGCAGTGCGTGACCACCGGGACGCTGTCGGCCGAGGCGATGACGTACTGCATCCGGACCGGGTGCCAGACCATGGCCCCCTCAGCGCGCAGCGACCAGATCCGGCCGATCCGATCACGGATGGTGCGGTCGCTCGGTCGCCTGGCCAGGGCCTGCTCGTAGGTGCTCAGCGCCTCGTCGTGGCGCCCGGCCCGGTGGAGGCTGTCGGCGGCCATCACCTGGGCGTCGGCGTCGTGCGGCACGAGTCGGGCCGCCGCCAGGTACCAGGAGGCGGCCGTGGACGAGTCGCCGAGCTGCTCGTGGGTATGGGCGATGAAGGCACGGATGAGGGCCTCGTGGGGGAAGTGCGGCAGGGCCCGCAGGAACTCTTGCAACGCTTCCCGCGGCTCACCCAGCTTGAGGTGGAGCCAACCGAGCAGCTGCCAGGCGTCGCCGTTTTCGTCGTCGTGGTACACGGCCTGCCGCAGCTCGTACAGCGCGCCCTCATAGTCTTTCCGGTCGAGCCTGGCGCGCGCCTGACCGACCCAGTCCCGAAGGTGGGGCGGGTCCGGCTGTGGCTCGGGTGCCGGCTCCTTGCGCTGCTCTGAGCTGGGGCGCTGGCGCGCTGTGGCCAGCTTGTGGTCGTAGGCCGCGCGCCGTGCGCGGTCGAGCAGATCCCACCGTGCCTGGCGGACCAACTCGACCCTGTCCTCGGCCTCCCGCCGCTTCGTGGCGTCGGGGGCCAGACTGGCCCGGCTCGACCAGGTACGGAAGGCCCGGTCGAGGAGCCGGGAGATCTCGTTCGTGGTCGCCGACCGGTCGATGCCGAACTCCGCGTAGTAGTCGGCGGGGGTGTCAGTCGTCATCGCTGCGGTTCCGACTAGAGGGTCGACACCCTGGCGACACGGTCGGTGAGCTCGGCGAACTCGGCCTCGGCCAGGTTGTCAGGGCGCTCGACCTCGAACTCCCCGAGCCACTTGCCCGTGGTGAGGTCCTTTACCTCGACGTGGATGATGCCGTCGACGTCGTAGGCGTAGAACACCTCGAACGGCGCGTCTTTCGGGTACGACGGGATGTCGATGGTGCTCTCCCCGACCGTCCTCACATAGTCCAGGTCCTCGCCCTCGCCCTCCGTCACCTGCACCCTGAACTTGGTCTGGTGGTCGATCAGGGTGCAGAAGACGTCGCTCTTCTTGGTCGGCACCGGTGTGTTCCGCGGGATGATCACCGCGTTGTAGTGCAGGTCGTGGTTCTCCGTACGGGTCGCGATCATGCCGAGGGACTGCGAGGTGACGTCCTTGATGGACTTCACCTTCCCCTTGGTGAGACGGGCCAGGCCGTTGCCCGGAGTGGACTCGGTGCTCGCCCCGGGCCCGACGTACTTCCGCTTCTCCTGCGCGTCCTCCGCACGCACCGCGGCGTCCAGCGCGACCAGCGCGGCGCCGAGCGCCACCACCTCGTCCTGGGCGATGCCGCGCTCCGGCTCCCGGCCGGAGAGCCGCCGGATCAGCTCGTGCACCATGGGCATCCTGGTGGAGCCGCCGACCAGCAGCAATCGATCGATGTCGGCCCAGCCGAGCTGGGCTTCCTCCAGCACGCCCTCGGTGATGATGCGGGTGCGATCGAGCAGCTCGGCGCTGATCTCCTCGAACTTCTCGCGTGTCACCCGGATCTGCTCGTGCCGGCCGCCGGCGGAGAGCATCACGACGGCCTGCTCGGTGGTGGACAGGGTCCGCTTGGCGATCTCCGCCTTGTCACGCAGCTCGGCCTGGAGGCCGCTGTCCTCGGTGAGGTCCGGGCCGCCGGCCGCCATGAACGCGTCGTTGAGGTGGCTCATCAGCATGCCGTCCCAGTCGAAGCCGCCGAGGTTGCGGTCGCCGTCGGTGGCGATCACCGTGTAGTCGCCGTCCTCGATCCGCATGACCGTGACGTCGAAGGTGCCGCCGCCCAGGTCGTAGACGAGCACGATGCCGATCCTCCCGCCGTCCTCACCGCCCTCCTCGCGGTCGGCGGAGGACCGGTCGAGGCCGTAGACGAGCGCGGCCGCGGTGGGCTCGTTGACGATGCGCAGCACCTGGAGCCCGGCGAGCCGCCCGGCGTCCTGCGTCGCCTTGCGCCGCACGTCGTCGAAGTACGCGGGAACGGTGATGACCGCCTGTTCGACCGGCTCGCCGAGCATCATCTCGGCGTCCTCCTTGAGGCGTTTGAGCAGCAGCGCGGAGATCTCCTCGGGCCGGTATGGTGTGCCGGACTCCGAGTGGTAGATCGGGTTGGCCTCGCCCATGTAGCGCTTGACGAACTGCACCACGTGATCGGGGGCCGTCGCAACGGAGCGTTTCGCCTGGGAGCCGACGACGACCGTGTCGCCCTGGAACATCACCACGGACGGAGTGATGTTCTCGCCCTCTCGGTTGCGGACGATGGACGGGCTGCCCGAGCGGTCCGCGACCGCCACGGCAGAGTAGGTCGTCCCGAGGTCAATGCCCACCACACGCGTCACTACTGCTCCCCCTTATGAGCATGAACATCTACATGCCAACAATGCCCATTTGAGGGACAGTTGACCGCATGAGACCCGTTGCCGGCCTGCTCCCCGTCGCTTCTCGGCCGATTGCGCCTCGCCCCCGCCGGGCGGGTCGGGAAGGCGGATCGTCATGCCTGCGCTGGTCGGGCACGGATGGACCTCGATGGTGCATCAGGAGGAGGGCCCGGCACCATCGCTCAGGACCGGGTGACCGACGATGAACCGGAACACGACCGTTTCTCGCCCTCTTCTCTTCCGCGCTGCCGGGGCAACCGCTGCGACACTGGACGTATGGGGCACATCCACGCCCTTCTCGTGGGCGTCAACAGCTATCCGCCCGACATCGCCGGTGGGCTGACCGGTTGTGTCAACGACATCGACGCGGCCCGTCGCCTGATCGAGGAACGCGGCGGCGGCGCGGCGCGGGTGCTGACCCTGGCGGAGGCGGAGGCGACGACCGCCGCGGTCGAGGCCGCGATAACAGACTTCATGGGGCAGGCGGGTGAGGGCGACACCGCGCTGTTCTGGTTCTCCGGGCATGGCAGGCAACTGCCGGCGTCGGGCGCGGACCTGCTCCTCGAAGCGACCGGGATGAACCAGGCACTCGTGTGCTACGACGGGGACCTGTTGGACAAGCGGCTGGGAACCCTCCTGGACGGCGTCGCGGCGCGCGGCGCTGAGACGGTGGCCGTGCTCGACTGCTGCTTCTCGGGCGGCGCAACACGGAACGCCGACACTGCACCGGACCTGACCGTGCGCTACGCGCCACCGCGCAGCCGGAGGGAACCGTCCCCACGGTTGCCCGGTACACGGCACGGCGCGCAGTCGCGCGACGCGGCGACCGGTGCCCGGCCGCAACGGCACCTTCTTCTCGCGGCGACCCGGCTGGACCAGTACGCGTACGAGGACTGGTGCGGGGGCCGGCGGCACGGGATCTTCACCCACTCCCTGCTCGAAGCGGTCCGTGCGGCCGGGCCCGGCGTCTCCTATCGGCAGTTGCTCGTGGCGGCGGACGCACGGGTGCGCCGCGCCGTGCGGAGCCAGCAACCGGTGCTGCAACCGGCAGGGACCGGTGGCGCGGCCGACCGGCCGTTCCTGGGCGGCCCGGTCACCGGTGCGGCCGGCGATCACCTGTTGCGGTACGGGCCCGCCGGTTGGGAAGTCGACTGCGGAGCCGTGCACGGCCTGCGGACCGGGCAGGGTGCCGAAGGCACCGAGTTCGCCCCGGTCGACGGCGCGGACGGCGGCCTGCTGCGGGCGCACACGGTGCTGGCGGAGCGGACGCTGGCCGAACCGGTCGGGTGGACACCGGACCGGGCGCGGGTCTACCCCGTCGCGGTGTCCGCGCTGGCCTCGCCGCCGGCCGCGGTGAGCATCAGGGCGGACGCCACGGACCGGGCAGCCCTGCTGCGGGAGGCGATTGCCGGACACGGCTCGGGCGGACGTCCCTCACCCTTGCTGCGGGTCGCCGACGATCCGCAGAACTGGTCAGCGCTCCATGTGCAGGCCGTGGTCCAGAACGGCACGGTCAGGCTGCTGAGCCGGGACGGGACCCCGCTCCTCGGCTCGCTGCCGCTGGTCGGCCCGGCGGACGCACGGCGGGTCGTCGACTGCCTGGCCCACCTCGCCCACTGGCACCGGCTGCGAGAGCTGGGCTCGGGGCCGTCCGTCCTGGACACCTCCGTGTCGCTGGAGATCGTGCCCTGGCACTGCCCGGCCGGCCCTGCCCTGGCGCCGGACGGCAGCGGGGAGATCGTCTGCTCGTACGACGGCTGGGACGACAGGGGACCACATCGGCCGCTGGTGTCGATCCGCCTGCACAACCGGGCCCGACGGCCGCTGTGGTGCCTCCTGCTCGACCTCACCGACAGCTACGCCGCCCACCCGTTGCTCTTCCCAGGGCACTGGATCGGGCCGGGCGGCACGGGCTTCGCCTTGGACGGCGCAGCCGTGGAGCTGAGCGTGCCGTCGGCCAGGGAGGAACCGGGTGCCGAAGCACGTGACTGGCTGAAACTCGTGGTCGCCGAGTCGGAGTTGAACACCCTGCCGTTCTGCCTCGACCCGTGCGACCCGTCCCGACCGGAGGGCCGCGGCGCCGCGGCCGAGCCGTCCGAGGTGCTGCGCTTCGGGCCGCCGTCCAGCCACCGGGACCTCGGCCGGCCCTCCGGCACCGCGGCGCTGGCCCGCTGGGCCGTTCGGACCATCCCCTTGCGTACCCGCATCCCGGCCGGGATACGGGTACGTCCCGCCGGGGACGGGCACCGGCCCGGTACGTGATCTCGAACCAGGCCGGCGCGGCTGGCCACGCAGAGGCTCCTTCAGCAGGCCGGGGAGTGGTACGCGACGTCCGGGAAGGGTGTCGGATTCACGGCGCGAGACGGACGTGGTACGGCTCCAGAGCCGCATCGAGCCACTCCCGGCCGGCCGGCCCGTCCAGGTCGAGGGCGGAGTCCGGCTCGACGCGCAGGGCGCCGGGCGGGCAGCGGTCACCGAAGAGGACCAGGGCGCGCTCGCCGGGTTCGCGCTTCGACGGCCACAGGAAGCCCATGGCCCAGGGCTCGGTGTGGCGGCGGATCCAGTGACCCCAGTCGCGGGTGTACGCGTAGTCACGCGCCTCGGTGTGGATCAACCAGGGGTCCTGGTGGACGGCGGCGAGGTCGCGACCGTCCAGCAGGGGCAGGACGGTCAGGTCCGTGGTGAGGCGCAGTGCGGTGAGCCGGCGGCCCTCGACGGCGGCACGGGTCAGCAGACGGGGGCCGCCCGAGGGTTCGAACTCCAGGTCGCGCACGAGGGTTTCGCAGAGGGCGGCGGCCACGCCGAGCCCGGCGTAGAGGTACGGGTACGGGGCGCAGGAGGTGCCGTCGAACCGGCCGCCACCGTACAGGCAGTGGGCGGGGCGCGGGTTGAAGGCATCGGCGGGGCGGTGGGAGCGGTGCACGCGGTGGAGCAGGGTGCCGCGCGGCAGGACCGCCTTGCCGGGTGTGCCGGTGAGGCGGTCGGGTGGCTGGTAGTGCGGCACGGTCAACCCGCCTCCTTCAGCAGTCGCGCGGTGTCCAGCAAGCGCCCGTCCTGCCCGGCGCCGAGCAGACGGGCGGGGGCGACGCCCAGCCAGGCGTTGGCAGACAGCCACCAGTCGGCGACGCCCCAGGGGTCCTGGTCGGCGCCGAGCAGCCGGTTGACGTCGAGGACGACGGGACGGGGCCGCAGATCGTCGTCGAACTGGAACAGCGGCACGTGCTGCCGGCCGCCCGGACCGGGCAGCCGGATCAGGTCGGAACGGCACGGATCCTGCCCGCGGGCACGGACGGCTTCCGGACGGGCGGCGGGCTCGGCGAGCAGCCGATCACGGATCGCGCCGAGCGTCGGACCGACCATCCGGTGGCCGTCGACCACGAGCACGGCGAGGTCCTCGGCGACGAAACCGTGCACGGACGGGGCCTCGACGCCACCTGAACCGGCGGGGACGAAACGCGCCGACGGACCGTGGTCGAACTCGCCGGGCAGCGTCCGGCCCAGCAGGCGAGCCGCCTCGGCCGCGGCTTCGTCGGGGGAGTCTCCGTCGCGGTACGCGGTGAGCAGTGCAGCCAACCGGTCTCGGATTCCCGGGTTCGCCTCGAGGCGCGGTGCGATGCGGTCCCAGCCGGCCGCCGCGGCGGCGAGCGCCAGCCGGGGGTCGGCTGCGGGATCGCTCGATGCGGCGTCGTCCAACGGTCTGTCGTTCACCGGACGGCTCCGAGTTCGCCGAGCATGCGCTGCAACAGGTCGGCTCGGTCCGGGTTGCGGACGACGAAATGAACCTCCCACTCGGCGCCACGTGCCCATTCGGCCTCGACGGCCGCCCAGACGGCGGTGAAGCTGGCCGCCGGTTCGAGACCGCCACGGCCCGCTCCGAGCAGGGGCAGGCACAGGGACCGCAGGGGCGGGTCGTGCCGGCCGGACTCGTGGGAAAGGAGTGCGAAGACGCGCGCCATCGCGCGGGTGACGTCGGCGGGCTGGACCTCGTACTCGTTGGTGCCGGGCCGAGGAACGGCCACGGCGGCGTGGTAGATGCGTCGGATGCCCTGGTGGCCGAGGGCGCCCGCGGTGGTGACGGCGACGGTGCCGGCGTCGGCCGGGCGGCCCGGGCCGCCGTGCCGGGCGACCCACTGGGTCAGTTCCGCCTGGAGGTGGTCTTCCGCTATCCCGCCGGCCGGGTCGCGGCGGGCTCCGGCCCGCCGGAGGGCGGCCGAGACGGAGGACTTGTAAGGGGCAGGCAGTGCGAAGTAGGTGTTGGTGGGCGCAACGACCACGTCGATGTCGCGCAGCAGGTCGACGGAGTGCACGTGCACGGTGACGATCACGGCCCGCCCGCTGACGCGCATCCGCAGATGACGGTGGCTGGGCGCCAGCCGGGCCGGTGAGGAGGCGATCAGCGGAGCGTGGCCGGTCGCCTCTGCGGCGGTCAACTGGACGAGCTGGTCCGCGATCTGGCCCAGCACCATGGGCTCGTGGTGCTTGCGGAACCGCTCGGGGCTCACCCCGTACACCTGGGCGGCTCGGCGCCGCCGGTCGGAGGCGGGCCAGTCGCGGGTCCCCTGGGCGAGGCCGAGGGCGAATTCGGCGGCCTCCTGGAGCGTGCCGCCGCCCAGTCGGGCGACCGCGGTGCGCAGGGCCTGCTCGATGCCCCAGCCGATGCCCCGGGGAGCGGCTGCGTGGCCGGTGCGGCATGCGGTGCCGACGCTCGTCAAAGCGGGCAGTTCGAGCTGCCGCAGCCTCACCAGTCCTGCCCGTCGTACCTTGCGTAACTCCTCGAGCAATGCTGTGTAGTCAGGCACCAGAGCATGCGGCGACGAACGCATGCCTTCAGCATCGCAGCGGCTCACAGCACCGGCAAACCTTTTGCACCGCTGCATGTCCTCGAGCACGCGCCACTGCGCCGGGGGACGGGGGCCGCGTGAGCCTAATCTCCGCCGGCGTCGGAGGTGACCCCGGTGGTCTCGGCGCTGATGATGTCGAGTGCCTCGGTGATGCGGTCGAGGTGCGTGCGGTGGGAGACGATGCAGACCCGCAGGGTGTAGCGGCCGTCGATGACCGTGCTGGAGAGGGCGATCCGCCGGTGCGCGTTGATCCGGTCCATCAGCCGGCGGCTGGCTTCGTCGGCCCGCTCGGCGGCGGCCCGGCTGCCGTCGGAGGGGCGGACCCGGAAGACCACGGTGGTCAGGTCCGGGCGGTGCGGGACCTCCAGCTCCGGGATGCGGGACAGGACGGCGTGGACGTGCCGGGCCAGGTCGAGTTTCTCGTCGAGGGCGTCACGGAAGGCGTCCACGCCGTGCAGGTGCAGGGGGAGCCAGGCGCGTACCCCGCGTATCTCGTGGGTCAACTCGGCCCCCAGCTGGCCGGAGTCGGGGATGCTCCCGGTCGGGCCCACGTCCTGGAGGTAGGCGCCGGTGCCGTCGTGGGCGGCCCGCAGCGTGGCGGGGTCGCGTACGACGAGGGCCCCCGTGCCGAACGGCATGAACAGGCCCTTGTGCGGGTCCAGGGTGATCGAGTCGGCCTGCTCGAGGCCCGCCAGGCGTTCCCTGCCGCGTGCGGTGAGGCGGAAGAAACCGCCGTAGGCCGCGTCGAGGTGCAACCAGAGGTCCGCACGTCGGGCCAGGTCGGCCAGGTGCGGCAGCGGGTCGATCGTGCCGGTGTCGGTGGTGCCGGCGCTGCCCACCAGGAGGAACGGGCGCAGTCCGGCCGCGCGGTCCGCGCGGATCATCGCGGCGGCCGCGTCGTGGTCCATCCGTAGCTCGCGGGTGTGCGGCACCAGACGTATGTGGGCGCCGCGGATGCCGGCGAGACGGGCGGCCTTGGCGACGGAGTGATGGGTCAGGGCGGTGGTGTAGACGGTGCCGGTGGCGAGGTCCTCGCCGAGGCGGTCGTGCCGGGCGGCCACCGTCGCGGAGAAGGCGGCCAGGGACCCGCCGCTGGTCAGCAGGCCGCCGCTGCCATCGGGCAGCCCGCACACCTCGCGCGCGATCCAGCGGATCACGCTCTCCTCCAGCGCGGCGAAGCCCGGGGCCACGGCCGACTGGCCGCCGTAGCGGTTGACCGCCCGGTTGTAGAACTCGGCCAGCGCCGCGGTGAACATGCCGCTGCCCGGGATGTAGGCCAGGTGCCCGGGGCCGGCACTCTCCAGGGCGCAGTCGGCGGCCTCGTCCAGGCGCGCGAGCAGCGTCTCCAGATCGCCGCCCTTGGCGGGCGGGGGAGCCAGGAGCGACGCCGTGAGGTCGGCCGTCTCCTCCGCGGAGAGCGGGTTGGTCGCCGGGCGGGAAGGGAGTCGCTCGGTGCGGTCGATGACACGGCGCAGGACGAGGTCACCCATGTCGCTCATCGCGGTGCGGTCGGGTTCCAGGGGGAAAGGGTTCATCGGCCAATCCGGGGCAGGCGGTCGTGGGCGTGGACGCGCGCGGAGACAGGTGGGCGCTGAGCGGCGGTCGAATCGGTGCTCGTGGCGCCCACCAGCATGCGCCGGAGCATGCGACACACGATGGCTTGATCAGCGCCCCGGGCACCGTTCGGCGGCAGATCGTGCGACGAAGAGGCCGTTACGGTGAACGCCATGCCACGCCCCATGTACGACCGCATCGACCAGGCCATCCTCGACCACCTCCAGCGGCACGGCCGGACTCCGAACGTGGAACTGGCCGATGCCGTACGGCTGTCCCCCTCCTCCTGCCTGCGCCGCACCAAGGCCCTGGAGGCGGACGGGGTGCTGGCCGGCTACCGGGCCGACCTGGACCGCGAGCGCCTCGGGCTCGGGCTGACGGTGTTCCTGTCCATCAAGGTCGAGCACTCCAGCACCACGCCCCAGGTGGTGGCGACGGCGATGAAGGAGATCCCGCACGTGGTGGCCTGCCACATGGTCTCCGGCGACGCCGACTTCTTCGTGGAGCTGGCCGTGCCCGACCTGCTGACCTTCGAGCGGGTGCTGAGCGACCAGATCCTGGCCATCGGGCCGGTGCGCGACGTGCGCAGCACCGTCTGCATCCGCACCGTGGTCGACCGCGGCCCGTTGCCGCTGGACTCCTGGCCGGGACGCCGGCCCCGCTGACCCTCCGGCACCCGAACGACTCCCGTACGGCCGGTGGTTGGGCGGGCGCGGCGCCATCGGCTCGCGCACGCCGTTGTCAGTGGTCCGCCGTATGTTCGGTGACGTCCCGCCGTCGTGGCGCGCGTTTCGCGCGTACGGCGTTCGGCGGTCTTTTCGTGCTGTGATGAGGAGTTGGTGTGGTGTCAGTCTGGGAGAGGTCGAGCACGGCGCGGGTGGTGCCACCCGCTCGGCCACGCAAGCTCGCCAAGGTCCCGTTCGTCGAGCTTGCCGACGGACGCTTGCAGGGCGTGGTGTCCAGCGGCTCCGACATCGCGCGGGTCTACGTCTCGTCGGTCACGGCCGGCTCGTACGCGTACGCGTGCAGCACCAACAACAACCGGCCGTGCGGTGGCGCGGGATACATGTACTGCAACCACATCAAGGCCCTGATCAACGAGGCGGTGTTGCAGTACGGCGCCGAGCGCGTCGCCCGCTACCTGAAGGTCGAGGTCACGGACCAGGAACTCGGCGCGCACTCCCTCACCCTCGCCATGACCGGCACCCGTCCACCGCAGGGCGACACCAAGGCCGCCGCACCCGTCTTCAGCCGGTTCCTGCGCCACCTGGCCTACCTGGAGCTGACCCCGACCACGGCACCGTTGCCGGAGATGCACTGGTTCCCGCCGACCAGGGCGGTGACCGTGGGGGCGCCCCAGGGCGAGGGCGATACGAGTGCGGTGGAGCCCACCGAGCCGGCCGGCGAAGCCGTCGCCGGACTCGACGAGGCGCTGGCGGCCGTCGACGCCTTCGACCAGACCCTCGTCGCCGGGCTGCTCAGGCCGCACCCCGCCCAGGCCGCACAGCTGGCGGAGGTCGCCCGGGCCGTCGCGGGGACACCGCTGGTGACCCGGGTCGCCGAGGCGGCGGAGAAGGCGGCGGCCGGTGCCGCCGGCGAAGACCACTTCGTGGCCCTGGCCGCCGCCCGCAGCGCCCTGCTCGGCTCCGTCCACGACGCGCTGACGGTCCGGGTCGAGGAGACCAGCGGCCGGTCCCGCAGCGTCGAGACGATCCCGGCGCCCGCCGCCCAGCAGCCGCCGAACCTCCCCCGCTGCCCTGAACGGGCGTGGCAGGCACCCCCACTCGCAGCGGCCCGCTCCTGGCTCTGTGACCTGGCGCGCGCCGGCTGGCAGGGCATCGACCACGAGTTGGTCTCGGGCGCGGCACAGATCGTCTCCGCGATGCTCCCCGACCCGGCGCTGCGCCGCCTGGCCACGCTCCTCGACGGCTTCGCCGCCGAACTCGCCGCCAGCTGCCCCGGCGCCACGCTGGAGCGCATCCCGGTGCGCCGCTGGGCCGACCTGTGGTCACGCGGCATGCTGCTGACGCTGCCCGGTGCGTGCGACGTGCCGCTGGCCGGCACCGTCACCGGCCGTCTCCTGCCCCTCGGCGTCGACCTCCAGGAGCATGCGACCGCCGTCCAGGCCCAGGTGCACGCGGTATTCGAGCCGGCGGACGGCGCGACACCCCGCCTGCTGCGTGCGGGCGTGTCCGTGCCGAAGCCCGACACGGTCGTCGAAGCCGGACTCTGGCAACTGCTCCGCCCGCACATGTCGCTCCTCGCGGCCGTCGGCGAAGGCCGTTCGATACAGCTCTCCGACATGCCGGTCACCGCCGAGGGCGACCTGGTGTGGAGCGACGAGCACGCCCACCCGGGCGAGCCGGCCGACGCCTTCGCCACCGCCCGAGTCGCCCTGCCCACCGCCACCGACGCGACGACCGCACCCCTGGACCGCCATCCGACACGCATCGCGGTCCCCGTGTTCCTGGAGGGCTACGCCGTCGAGAAGGGCGACGGCGCCCTCACGTTCACCGTCGCCGGCCAGCCCTTCGCCGTCGACACGGACCGCATTCCGACGGCGGGCCCGCTCACTCCCGAGGCCGTCGCCGCGTCCGGCGCCTGTATCGGGCTGCTCCGCTGGGACGCCGGGGCGTACCGCATACAGCCGCTGGCCGTCGAGGCGACGGTACGGAAGAAGGCCGTGGCTGTGCACGCCGGCGGATGGGCCGGTGGCACCGCCGACAAGGCCGGAGTCAAGGCCGAGAAGGCCGCCACCGCTGCCGTGGCCGTGCTGCGGGAGCGGGCCGGAAGGCTGCTGCGGAAATGACCGAACACACGCGAGAAGAGACGGTCGAGACAGGGCGCCCGGCCACCGCGCCGTCCGCGACGGACCCCGGCGTGGACCCTGATGAGAACCGCCGGCAGGTGCTGTACTGGCGGCTCCTCGCCCGTCTCTTCGACCACGAGGAGCAGGCCACGCTGGAATCGGCGAGCCTCGCCGTCGTCGAGGACATCGGGCTGCCGTCCGGGCTGCTGGACCCGAAGACCTCCGTCGACTCGATCGTGCAGCGCCATCCGGAGCTGGCCGCCGAGTTCGACGGGCTGATGGCACGAGAGGCCGAGCCGGAGCCCGAGGCCTCCGACGCCGCGGGTGACGGCGCCTCTGCCGGCGGACGCGACCGGGCCGCTGAAGTGCGGCGTGCCGCGCTGGTGTCGAAGGTGCTGCTCAATGTCTTCGCGACCGGCTCCGGTTCGGTCTCCGCCGGGCAACTGTCGCGCTGGCAGTCCGACGCGGGCTGGCTGGAGCGCGCGCTGGGCTGCGGGCCGGGCGAGCTGCGCGGCCAGGGCGGCAGAGGCGTGGGCGGCGGAGGCGGGGGACGGGGCGTCAGCCCCACCGGCAGCGGCGGTCGCGGCACCACGCCCGACCTCAGCCGGCTGATTCCGGCGATCGGCCCGGAGCTGGGCGCCATCGAGGCCGACCTCGTCAAGCGGATGCAGCTACGTGAGGTACTGGCCGACCCCAAGCTCGCCGCACAGCTGACCCCGAGCATGTCGCTGATCGAGCAGCTGCTGCTGGACAAGAACAACCTGTCGGGCGTGGCCCTCGCCAACGCCAAGGCGCTGATCCGCCGTTTCGTCGACGAGGTCGCCGAGGTACTGCGCACCCAGGTGGAGAAGGCCACGGTGGGCGCCCTGGACCGCTCCGTCCCACCCAAGCGGGTGTTCCGCAACCTCGACCTCGACCGCACCATCTGGAAGAACCTCACCAACTGGAGCCCGGAGGAGGAGCGGCTGTACGTCGACCGCCTCTACTACCGGCACACCGCCCGCAAGACGACGCCCCAGCGGCTGATCGTCGTGGTGGACCAGTCCGGCTCGATGGTCGACTCGATGGTGAACTGCACCATCCTCGCCTCGATCTTCGCCGGCCTGCCGAAGGTGGACGTCCATCTGATCGCCTACGACACCCAGGCGCTCGACCTCACGCCCTGGGTGCACGACCCCTTCGAGACCCTGCTGCGCACCAACCTCGGCGGCGGCACCGACGGCACGGTCGCGATGGCCCTGGCCCAGCCGAAGATCGCCGAGCCGCGCAACACGGTGGTGGTGTGGATCTCCGACTTCTACGAGTGGCAGACCGAGCCGCTGTTCCAGTCCATGGCCGCCATCCACCGCTCGGGTGCCAAGTTCATCCCCGTCGGCTCCGTGACCAGCTCCGGGCGCGGCAGCGTCAACCCGTGGTTCCGGGAACGCTTCAAGGATCTCGGCACGCCGGTGCTCTCCGGCCACATCCGCAAGCTCGTGCAGGAACTCAAGACCTTCCTGGCCTGAGGCCGCACCGCTTTTCGCTTCTTTTCGCCTGACGACTTTCGTACGTGAAGAAAGGCCCTCACATGTCCGACCTGCTGCGCGCCCCTGCCGAGATCAAGTACGCGGAGGAGCTCGACTGGCTGGAGTCCGTCGACGACAACCCCAAGCCGTTCTCGTGGCGCCTGTCGCCGAAGATGATCCGCCTGTTCATCCTGGGTTCCGAGCGCTCCGACGGCCTGGACCGGGAGATCGCGCAGAAGTGGTTCGGCGACCGGAGCTTCGTCGAGCGTGCCATCGTCACGCTGGCCTCCGACCGCGGCCTGCTGCTCATCGGCGACCCGGGCACGGGCAAGAGCTGGCTGGCCGAGCTGCTGTCCGCCGCGATCTGCCGCAACTCCACGCTCGTCGTGCAGGGCACCGCAGGCACCACCGAGGACCACATCAAGTACTCCTGGAACGTGTCCATGGTCATCGCCAAGGGCCAGTCGCGCGAGTCGATGATCCCCTCACCCATCATGAACGCGATGGAGACCGGCGCCATCGGCCGGTTCGAGGAGCTCACCCGCTCCACCAGCGATGTCCAGGACGCGCTGATCTCGATCCTGTCCGAGAAGTACATCTCGGTCCCCGAACTGGACAGCGACAACATCGTCTTCGCCCAGCCCGGCTTCTCGATCATCGCCACCGCCAACAGCCGTGACCGCGGTGTCAACGACCTCTCGTCGGCGCTGAAGCGCCGCTTCAACTTCGTCCGCATCCCGGTGGTGACGAACAAGAAGAGCGAGGCGGAGATCGTCCGCTTCCGCACCGAGGAGCTGCTGCGCCGCCACCAGATAGAGCTGGACGTGCCGCCCACCCTGCTCGACGTGCTGTTGCAGAGCTTCGCCGACCTGCGCGCCTCGGCCGCCGCGGCCGGCAGCGACGACGAGAAGCTGGAGTCCGCGCTGTCCACCGCCGAACAGATCGGCGTGCTCGAAGACGCCGTCCTGCACGGCAACTTCTTCGGCGAGCGCGCCCTGACCGCCCACACGCTGGCCTCCTCACTCGTCGGCTCGCTGGCCCGCCGCGAGCCCGAGGACCTGGCCATCCTCAACAAGTACCTGCACGGCGTCGTCGAGCCACGCAGCAAGGAAGAGGGCGGTTCGTGGCCCGAGTTCCTCGAGGGCGGCCGCGACGCGATCGCCACCCTGTCGTGAGCGCCCCTCAGAAGGTGACCGAGGCGACCGAGGTGATCGAGGTGACCGAGGCGAGTAAGGACGCCGGGGAGAGCGAGGGGACGTTCGAAGCGCTGCGTACCCAGCTACAGCAGGCCGCCACGACGTTCGCCGACGGTCCCGACGCCCTGGAGGGCATCCTGCTCGGCATCGTCGACGACGTCGACCGTGCGGTGCGCGAGCCCCTGGAGATCTTCCCCGTCTGCCACCACTCGCCCGCATCGGCGCTCGCCATGGCACGCCGCCTGCGGGAGAAGCAGCCGAAGGTGGTCTACCTGGAGCTGTGCGAGGACATGGCTCCGCTGCTGTCCGAGCTGCGCAACTGCACGCTCCCGGTGGCGGTCCAGGCGTTCGCGACCGACGTCGACGGTTTCCCCGCCGAGTGGTCCCCGCTGTCGGTGGTCGCACCGATCACCGAGGCGTCGGCCGAGTACCAGGCGATCGCCTACGCGCTGGACACGCCGGGCGTCGAACTCGTCCTCGTCGACCGTTCCTCGGACCACGTCTTCCAGTGGGACGCGGACAAGGAGCAGGCCGTCGAGGCGGCCGATCCCGACGCCCCGCCCGCCGAGGAGGAGGCCGCGCTGCACGGCGACGCGGTCGGCGTGGAGATCGGCGACCTCAGGCCGCGGTTCGCCGAGTTGGAGGAGCACCTGCTGCACCACGGCAGGGTCCGGCACTGGTCGGAGTGGTGGCACCAGTACGTCGAGCTGCCGCTCGGCGACAGCGACCACGACACCTACCGCCAGGTCATGCTGCTGATCGGCAGCCTCTTCAGGCGCCTGGCACCCGGCGACCCGCACCGGGTGCGCGTCGACGAGGACCGCGAGCGGTACATGTGGACCAGGATGCGCGCGCATCTGGCCGCGTCCGACACGGATCCCGCGGACTGCCTGTACGTGTGCGGCGCCTTCCACGCGGCCAGTCGCGTCGCCGAGTTCGGCGTGCACGGCTCCGACACGTTCGAGATCAGCCCGCGCAGTGCCACCACGTGGCAGCACGGTCTGATCCCGTCCAGCCACGCGGCGATCGAGGCGCAGTTCGGCCTCGCCGCCGGCTCGGTGTCGATCGCCGCCACCGTCTGGGCGAAGAACCTCAAACGCACCCGCATCAAGCCGTACCGGTTGGAGGGACAGGCGGGTACGAAGAAGGGCAAGTCCAAGAAGTCCACGGCGGCGCCGGCCCCCGTGGCTCCCGTACCGTCAGCCCTGCCGTCGGACAGGCTGACGGGCTTCCTCCAGCGACCCCCCGCCCTGGACCGGTTGGACGAGGCCGAGCTGCTCGGCTGGTCGGTGGAGATCGTGCGGGCCGCCCGTCGCAACGGCTACCTGGCGTCCACCGCCGACGCCATCGCGGTGTTCGAAACCTCGATCCTGCTGGCGGGGATGCGGGAAAGGAGCAAGCCCACCCCGTACGACTTCCAGGACGCGGCGATCACCTGCATCGAGAAGGACAGCGTGCCCGGCCGGCGCGATGTGCGCCGGCTCGTGGAGATCATGATGGGCGGCGACCGGATCGGCCGGGTCGGCTACGAAGCGCTGCCGCCCCTGGCACGCGACGTGCACGACCGGCTCACGCCGCTGGGGTTGAACCTCCAGCAGCGCGGTGTCAAGCGTGCCCTGCTGGACATCGCGGGCCGGCCGGAGCTGGAGCCGTGCTCCGACGTGCTGTGGATGCTGCGGTATCTGATGCCGCACGGCGCCGCCCGCCCGATCATGGGCGAGCGCAAGCTGGGGGAGCGCCCGATCCAGGAGTCCTGGGACCTGGCGCTGGGCACCCACCAACGGGCGCTCATCGAACTCGGCTACGAGGGTGTGAGCATCGAGCAGGTCCTGGAACAGCGGCTGCGGCGCACGGCATACGCTCCGCAGGCCACCGCGGCGACGGTTCTGGAGACCGTCGAGGACGCGACGCTGTACCTGCGCAGCCGGCGGCTCTCCGACGAGCTGGGCACCCACGCACTTCACGTGCTGTCGGCCGAGCGCAGTGTCGACGGCGCACCGGAGGTGCTGCGCCGGGTGCGGCGGCTGCTGGCGTACTACCGCACCAGCGAGCCGGTGCTGCCGTCCTGGATCGAGTCGTTCGTCAAGGCCGGGTACGCGCACTACTGCACCCTGCTGCCCACCGCGTTCACCGACGAGGACGCCACCGTCCGTCAGGTGGCGGCCATGCTGGGCTTCCTGTTCAGCATGGAGAGCCTGGCGCTGTCGCTGGGCTGCGACCGGACCCAGTTGGAGCTGGCGGTCGCCCAGTCGCATCCGGAGGACCCACCCAAGACGGCGCTGCTGTGGGCGGCCCAGACCCAGCTCGGCCGGCTGAGCCGCGCGGAGCTCCGGGAGCGCTGCGACCAACTGCTCGACAACCCCCTGGTGCTGCCCGCCTACCCGCGCTACCTCAGCGGGTTCGTGCACGCCCTGGAGCCGGTCCCGGGGCTCACGGACTTCGTCGTGGAGGCGGTGTCGAACGCGTTCGGGCGGTTGCCGGACACGGTGCTCCTGCCCTGGCTGCCGACCCTGATCACCACCCTCCGGGCGGACGGCGCCGAGCTGGCGCCGTTGTTGATCCGCGAGGCGGGCCGGATCTTCCCCGGTCGCCTGGCGGCACTGGACGACTGGCTGCCGCCGTGGCGGGCCCACCCGGAGTCGGAAGCCGCACGTCCGGCGCTTCGCCCGGCCGGCGGCACCGGCTGTGCGCTGCTCGTCGCCCACCCGGCGACCTGTGACGCGCTGGCGGAACTGCTGGGCTGCGACGGCGAGTGGGAGACCGCGGATGCCGCACCGTCCGGTGCGGTCCTGACCGGTCGGTACCCGGAGAC
Source organism: Streptomyces odontomachi (assembly GCF_024435355.1). GTDB lineage: Bacteria > Actinomycetota > Actinomycetes > Streptomycetales > Streptomycetaceae > Streptomyces > Streptomyces odontomachi. The sequence goes on along the minus strand of NZ_JAMJWG010000018.1, from coordinate 192,144 downwards.
GGCGGCTGCGCTGGAGGCGCTGCTCGTCGGGGGTGTGAGACCCGGGGGCGGGGTGTGAGACCAGCGGTCGGGATGTGAGGCCGGCGGGGAGCGGCTCGCGACGGCAGCCGGGATTACGCCCCGCGGGGCCAGCTGCCGTGGGTCCCTGTCGGCTGGCCGGACCCACCCGTCGATAATGGAAGAGACGGATTCCTGAAATTCCTGACGCCTACTCGCCCCGCGCACCTCATTCTCGATTCAAGCGGGACCGGAGAGGGCGAAGTGCGGACGCATCTGGCCTTCCGTAACAAAGGGTTGCATATGCCCTCGGCAACGAATGATCGCTGCTGGCGTCGGCGGATGATCCCAGAGGTTGATATTCACAAGAAGAAGAGAACATTCCGGGCGCAGTGTCGTGGAATGCCATAAGTAAGGCTCGGGATACCCGATCGAGTAGGCCCGAATACCAGTGACTTAAAGTTTTCCAACTGGTAGGGTGCCGTCCCGGGAGGTGCCTGGATGCCATGGTCGGAGCAGGTTGAGCCGGAGACGGACAAGTCGTTATCCGACCGCATCGCGGTTGGGCCGCGAGCAGCGCTAATCCGGGTAAAGCAGGTGCACATGGCGGCTGGACATGGCGGCCATGTTAACACTGTCACAGTTCCGGGTTGGTTGCAGACACCCGGTACCGCTCCTGCCGTCAAGGTTTTCGGCCACCTGGGCAACGGGCGCTTATTACCCGTCGCCGGCTCCCATTCCCTTTCCGACCCTCCTTCCTGCCCTGCCTCATCCCTCGTTCCCGCGGACGCGAGTGCGTCCCCACTGCTGCCGCGTTTACGCGACGGTCACGGGGGAAGCAATTTCCCGGCCAGGCAACAGCTGCGAAGCTGTTTATCGGCTCGGAATTGCGCGCGGGGGAGTCCTTCTCCGTGACCGCGGATCACACCCATCCGCGTGGCGCTGCCGGAGAAGGCCCACGACGATCCACCGGCGAGCCGCACGCCTGGCGAGACCCGGTTGCATCGCCTGATCCTCCCGGACGCTCCGCACGGGGCCCCGTTCCTGCGCGAACGCCACGGTGAGGACGCCCTTCACGGCGTCGAGTACCCGCGCGTAGCACCGCACCTCAGCAGGCTCGAACCCCAGACCACCGGTCCTGGCTCAGTGCTGCGCGCCTGTTTCCACGCGGGCCGGCGACATCGTGGTCGTCGACCCGTCCGGCACGCTCATCGACGACACCCCTGTCCGTGGACGTCAGCCCTCTCGGATGCGAGTTGCTGAACCCATGCCCGGACGCCCGGTACCACTACGGGGCAATTCTGCAACGCAAGCGGTAGGCACCCTTCTGTCACAAAGGAGCACCGGTCATGAGGGTTGTGATCATCTTCCCGCACGTCGGCTACTGCACCGGGTGGCGCCCGCACCTGGCCACTGAGGTCAAGAACGGCGCGACGTACCACATTGCGCAGGCGCTGCCGTATCTCTACAGCATCGCGCGTCACTACACCCCCGACGCATGGGTCGTGGACTTCAACTTCGGCTCGCACGAAGAGAACATGCAGCGGGTCCTCGACTACCAGCCGGACGCCGTGCTCATCTCCTCCACGGTGAACTCCTATGACAGCACCAAGGAGATCGCGGCCGAAGTGGCCCGGCGTTCCCCCGCACGCATCTTCGTCGGTGGGCCGGCGGTCAGCTCGAACCACTTCCTCCGTCCCGACCTGCTGGCGTGCGATGCGCCGGTCGAGTTCGTGGTGACGAACCGGGACATCTTCGCTTGGTCGCAGCAGGTCTTCGGCAAGGACGACAAGCTGAAGTTCCGGACGTTCGAGGTGGACAACAGCTGGCTCTTCGAGACGTATCCCCAAGAGGTGCGGGACAAGCTGCGGTACACCGTGATCACGAGTCTGGGGTGCACGTTCAAGTGCACCTTCTGCCTCAACCCCGCGGTCTACAAGATCAATTACAAGGATCCGGAGGTGCTGCGCCGAGAATGCGAGTACCTCCGCAACGAACTGGGCGCGGACGCGGTGTCCGTCGCCGACCCCTACTTCTTCATGCGCCAGCAGCACGCCGAAGAAGTGATGGACGTCCTGGCCGACCTCGAACTGCGCTGGTCGCAGCAGACCTGCCTGGTGACGCTCACCGACCACAACCTGGACCGGATGGCCGAGACGGGCTGCCGGTCCGTGCTGGTGGGGATCGAGAACTTCTCGAGCGGTGAGATCAACAAGCCGGTCGAGGTCGCCACCTTCGAAGAACGCGTGATGAAGGCGAAGGAGCGCGGCATCTCCATCAAGCCCAGCTTCATCTCGGGCCTGCTGGACATCGACCATGACACCGACGTGGCGCAGATCAAGTACATCCGCAGCATCATCGACCGCGACCTCGTGCCCAACCACCACATCCAGTCCAACATCTACACGCCCTACATTCCGGACGCCCGGGACCGGCTGCTCGACGTGCCCTTCCGCTTCTGGGGAATTCTCCCCGTCACCGCACGGGACGAGGAGCACTGGCACCGCAATCTCGAGCTGTGCGACATGATCTACGACCAGATCTTCCCGGAGACCGCGAAGCGGTTCGCGGAAGTGCGGACGGAGTACCTCGACTATCTCGACGGGCGGGAATCGATGTGGATGGAGCACCGCCCGGTCCCGGACATCGCACCGGACAAGCGTCTCCACATACTGACGTCGGGTAAGGTGCGTGCGTGAGCTTAACGCGACACATCGTATGGGACTGGAACGGCACGCTCTTCGACGACTTCGACATCAGCGTCACGGCAGCAAGTGCCGCGTGCGTCGAAGTCGGTGGGGCTCCGATCGAAGGCGAGGCGTACCGGCGCTGCTTCACGCGCCCGGTGCGCACCTTCTACGAGCGCCTGCTGGAACGGGCGGTGTCCGACGACCAGTGGCATACGATCGTCGACACGTACCACAGCAACTACACCCGTCAGATCCCGCTCGCGCGGCTGCGCCACCGGGCCAAGGAAGTGCTCGCCGAACTGGCCGCTTCCGGAGTGACGCACTCCCTGCTGTCGATGGGGGAGCACGAGGAGGTGGTCGCGCTGGTCGAGCAGTGGGGCATCTCCGAGTCGTTCCTCATCGCCGAGGGCGTGCGGCACCACCAGGGGCGGACCGACTCGAAGCAGCAGGCGCTCAAGGAGCACCTGGCCCTGCTCCAGGGGCTGTCCGGCACACCGTTGCTCCCGAGCCAGGTGGTCCTGATCGGCGACACCCTGGACGACCTGGAGGCGGCCAATGCGGCGGGCACCGTCTGCGTTCTCCTCGATGACGGATCCTACGATCCGTCCCTGGTGGGGGAGTTGGGGCTGACGGTGGCAAACGGGCTGGAAGCAGCCGCTGAGGCCGGCCTGCGGCTGCTTCCGGAAGTGCTTCCGGAGGGTTCGTCCCGCACCTAGGGCGATGTGCACGTGTCTTCTGCGGCCCCCTGCCGTCCGGCAGGGGGCCGCCGCTTGAGTGCGGAGTGCCACGGAATGCGGCAGCGACGGCCGAGCGTTCTGAACCGTTCTGAAGCGTTCTGACGAGACGGGGAGAGGCCACGTCGGGGTCGGGTACACACCCGAAGCCGGTGTGAACCGTTGCGCCGAAGAGCGAAGGGGGACCGGTTCGGCGCTACTTGATGCTGTGCGCGATGAAGACCGGGGACGGGGCCAGGCGTTCCTGCCCACCGAGTCCGGCGATCTCCAGGATGGCGGCGAATCCGCACAGGTGCGCCCCGCACGCCTCCACCAGACGGGCCGCCGCTTCGAATGTTCCACCCGTCGCGAGCACGTCGTCGATCACCAGGGCGCGGGATTCCGGGCCGAGGGTGCCGTGCTGGATCTCCAGTACCGCGCTTCCGTACTCCAGGTCATAGGAGACGGCGTGCGTTTCCCCGGGCAGTTTTCCCTGCTTGCGAGCTAAGACCAGGGAGCTGCCGGCCTGCTGGGCGACCAACGTCCCGATGGGGAATCCCCTGGCTTCGATTGCGAGCACGGCGTCGAATTCACCGCGGAAGGCTTCCACGATGGCCGTGGCCGTATCCCGCATGATCTCCGGGGCGGCATAGAACGACGCCATGTCCTGGAACTGCACACCGACGCGTGGAAAGTCCGGAACCGGCTTGAGCGTGGCCGCAATTCGGGCGGCCAACGCATCGTCCGACGGTGGTGACAGGTGCCTGATGGGTCTCGCTTCAGGGGTTGTGGTCATATCCATGTGGCAATCCTAAGTGGCGGAATGGATGATTCCGCCAAGTGGATACATCTTTTTACCAAGTGGCGCCCGCGTTGCTCATAAGAAGGTGAATTCCGGCGTTCGTACCGACTGGTGAGGAGTTCACCCGGGGTTCTTCCGGGGGCCATGAGTTCCGGCCGCAGGACTCACGGGGTGCAGAGCTTGTCGTCGGGGACGACCGGGGAGTCCCCCCGGTCCTCCTGGACGGCCTGGAGACCTCGCAGGAGGTCCGACAGGTGCGCCGCGCCCGTCGCGTAGCTCAGCACGGCCCGGTAGAACGCGGCGGACACGTCGGTCCGCATGGCGTCGGCCGCGCTGAAGCAGAGCAGATGGCCGGAGTCCGGCCACAGCATGGCGGCGATCCGGCGCTGCACCACATTGCGGTACTTCCCCGGCCGCACCGCGCGACTCGCGGAGATGGCGTACCCCTCCTTGTAGTTCACCCAGGCCAGCTGCGCGGCACCGCCGGAGAGGTAGGTCAGGAGCTGCTCGGCGGCCGTGTTGTCGGTGAACATCCCCACGAAGTCCGCCGAGACCTGGAGGGGCCCGCCAGGGGTGAAGGTCACGAAGTCATAGCCCTTCTCCGGCGCCAGCTTGGCCGGGAAGTCCATCGCGGAGAGCGTGCCGTGCGCCAGGGAGCAGCTCGGCCGGGGACCCGTCATGCCCGCCGCGGCCTCGCCGTACTCCAAAGTGGCGGCCTTACCGAGGCTGTCCTCGCCCACCATGGAGGCCCAGGCCTTCCAGGCGCCGGACGTCTCCGCCCAGTCCAGGTCGCCGGAGAGCCACTGCCGGTACCTGCTGGCCGACCCCTCGGACGGGTCGGCCAGCAGGATGTCCGCGATCCAGTCGGCACCGGGCCAGCCGGAGGTCGGGCCGGAGGCCAGGCCCAGGCACCACAGGTCGAGGGGGTGACCGGTGGCGGACGTGGCCAGCGTCTGCAAGGTCGGGTGCTGGGGGCGTGGCGTCGTCTGCGGGTTGTACCAGATGAGGCTCTTGACGTCCGCCTTGACGGGGATCGCGTACACGGTGCCCCGCACCGTCGCCAGGCTCCGGAACGGTTCGAGGTAGGCCGCCGCCGTCCCGGTGTCGAGCGGGCGCAGACGCGTCCCCCCGTTCCCGTCCTTCCTGGCGTACTGGTAGATGGCGCCCGGACTCGGCAGCATCGCGAGGTCGGGCGGCGCGCCGGCGGTCACCGCGGCGTCCAGCTGCTGGGTCAGCGCACGGGTGACCTGCACGTCGACCTGGATTCCGGTGCTCTTCTCGAACGCCCTGATGACCGAGTAGAACGCCTGGAACTCACCCCCGGACCAGGGCACCATCACCGTCACCCGGTCCTGCCGCGGTCCGTCGCCGCACCCGCTCACGGCCATCAGCAGGGCGATGACCAGCACACCGCGCAGGAGTCGGCCGATGACGCCGGGCGCGCGGGCGGCGCCCCGTGCCCGCACCGTGGCGCGCAGTACGCCCCTCATGACAGCCTGAACCTGTACTCGACGAGGAGCGGGCGGCACGCCGCATGGGCGAGGGCCCCGGCGGCGGCCAGCAGGAGCATCGCGAGCGTCAGGGGCAGCCAGTGCGCCGGGTGCCAGAGCGTGAGCTGTCCGACGGTGAGGGAGACATCCCGGCCGAGGGCGACGCAGACCCCCGCGGCCACCGCCAACGGAGCGGCCACCAGGCGCCGGTCGAGGTACCGCCGGAAGTGCCGCGCCAGGACATGGCCGGTCGTCATGGTGAGCGCCAGCACCATCAGCACCGGTCCGACCAGCAGGGACCAGGAGACGGCAGGGTGCAGCCAGTACGAGTGCAACTGCCGGTCGCGCGCATCCTCCTCGAGCTTCTTGAGGTCCCCCAGCAAGGCCTGAAGCCCGCCCGTGCCCGGGATGCGCTCGTGGTCCACCAGCTCCTCCTCACCGGTCAGTGCCTTGTGCACGGAGGTTTCCTCGTAGTCGCGGGGTCGGGTGTAGGCGTAGTCATGCGCTGCGGTGTTGGCCTGCTGCACGCAGGTGGTGAGCGTGTTCTGCACGTTCTCCATCTGTGTCAGGCCACGCGGCCCGGCCGCGTTCCCCTCGGTCGCCGAGGTGATGTACGCACTCACCCGGGCGGTGGCGTTGGCGAAGTCGCTCCCGGTGCCGGTGAGCGACAGCTGGCCGGTGTCGAAGGCGTGCTTGAGCGCGTTGTCCGCGTCCTCGACGGACGCGGCGGCGCGGACGATGTCGTCGATGGACTGCTGCTGGGTGCGCCGGGCCGCGTCCTTCTGCTGGTCGGCCTGGATCGCCACCAGGAGGCAGAGCACTGCGGTACCGAACACCGTGACCAGGACGCCCGTTCTGAGCCAGCGCAGCACCCGGATCGGGTGGGTGGCGCGCAGTTCGGCCCACTGGTGCTTGGCGCGCCGCCGCGCCCTGCGGTGAGCGGCCCGCACGGTGGACCACGGGGGAGCGGCGCGCAGCGCGGCCCACCGGCCGGGCTCGGCCTCCGGTGCCGGGTCCGTGTCGGGGGTCGGGTCCACGTCCCGAGCCGGATCCGGGGGCGGGCTCGGGGGAGTGGTGCGCGTGGTCATGGGGCGCCCACCGGGCCGCCGCCCGCTGCTGCTCCGCCGGGCACCGAGTCCGTCCGGGCGAAGGGCTCGCCGCACTCCTCACAGAAGTTGACCCAGTGCGACGTGGTCCAGTGGCCGCGTGCGCAGCGTCGCCGGCGCGGGGTGCTGGGGATGGGGGGATCGACCACGTCCGCCGGCATGGGACCGGTCCTGGTCGACTCCAGACCGAGCCGCTGGACCTCGCCACGGGGCAGGCCACGGCGCATGCGGAGCCGGCCGTCGGTGCCGGAGACGGCCATGGCGTGCAACAGGGCCAGTCGCGTGGGGTCGTCCAGTGCGGTGGCGAGTTCCACGGCCGTGCGCAGTTCCTCGTCCGCCCGGTCGACGTCCCCGTCCTCGTGGGCGTCGGCGCAGGCGCGCATCGCCATGTTGAGCTCGCGCAGGTCCTCGACCCGGGTCAGGTCGAGCCGGACGTTCCGGAACGCGGGGGTGGCCCGGCGCCGTACCACCAGCGGTCGTGACTCGGCGCACTCCTGCCAGGTGCCGTCGCCGTGCTCGGCGCGCAGCCAGACGCGGGCGGCGCGGATCTCCTCCTCGACGGGGAGGGATTCCGGCGCGTAGCGCAGCGACACCTGGTACTGCGCCCAGTCCCCGGGGGACCAGGAGCCGAGCGGCACATGGACCTCGTCGTCGGACGCGTACGACTGCCCCGTCAGCTCGGCTTCGACGGGCCGGTTCTGACGCACGAAGTCCAGCTGGAACCGGCCGTCGAGGCGCAGGTCCAGACGGGTGCGGCCGACGACCACGCGCTGGGCCTGCCGCATGAGCCGGGTGAAGTCGTCGGTGAGGTCGGCGATCCTGACGACCGCCTTGGGGTCGCCGTGCAGTGCCTGCGTGATCCGCAGCAGTACCTTGTAGTCCCAGTCGTCGCCGAGTCCCCGTGCGTCGCAGACGAACTGGTCGCCGCACTCGGCAAGCGTCCGGTCGAGCTGTTCGGACGTCTCGTGCTCGTTCCTGCCGTCCGTGTAGAGCACCGCGTGCCGCACCGTCCCGGGCGCTGTCCCCTCGGCGAAGAGCTGCCGGGCGCAGGCCAGCCAGCTCCCGATCGCCGTGCCGCCACCGGCGATCTGGTGGATCACCTCGAACTTGGCGGCCGCCTTCACCGCCGTCGTGACCCGGACCAGACCACCGCCGGGCGGATAGATCACCTCGGCGGGCCGGCTGCCCGCGACGACGGCGAGGCGGGTGCCCTCGTGCAGGGTGTCGATGGCGGCGCACACGGCGCGCTTCGCCTCGTCCAGCTTTCCCCGGTTGGTCATGGACAGCGAGGTGTCCATGATCAGGACCAGGGCACCGGCGCCCGCGGCCGCCCGGGCGGAGGACGCCGCCGAGACGGTCAGCAGCGCGTCCGCGCGGTCGTCGCCCAACGCCTGGTCCGCAACCGTCCCCATGTCGAGGGAGAAGCGCAGACTCGACGCTGCCGGATCTTCCACCGCATCATCCGATGCTGATGGCCCCCCCATTGCACCACCTGATCGCGTCCGAGGCCCGTCGGGAGCCTATGAGCTTAGCGGCTGGGTTTTTCTTTTGAAACCGAATAGTCCGATTCTGCCGTGTCGCGACCAGGGCCACGGGACCGGCGGCCGTACATGGTTCGCGCCGTCGAGCAGCGCCGTGTGGTCACCACCGTTCGTGGCGTGCGCCGCAAGCTCCTGGATCGCCCTGGACAAGGCCAGCCGGTCGTCGGTGTCGCCGGTGCGCAGGAAGTCCGCGTACCGGATCTCCGCGTCCAGGCTGTCGGCCGTGAACCTGTCGACGATCTCGGCACGTCTGGCGCGGGCCTGCGCCACTTCGGCCGATCCGGGCCCCGGGTGCTCCTGCTCTGCCGGAGCGACGATCAGCAGACGGATGGCCGCGATGCGTGCCGCGGGACCGTAGCGGACGACATCGGCCAGCCGGTCGACGGTCGCCACGGCCGCCATGCGCCGGCCGGCCCGCAGATGGACGCGGGCCAGTCCGAACCCCGCGGCGCCGAGCGCCGGGCTGGTGTCGAAGACGGTGGAGTAGCAGGACTGCGCGACCGACGCGCGGTGCGAGATCTCCGCGCACAGTCCGAGCGCGAGCTGCGGTATCAGCTCGCCCGGCAGGGCCTTGCGTACGGCGGTGAAGTGACGGGTGGCCTGCTCGTTCTCCCCGTCGGCCAGTGCGATCAGGCCGGTGTACCAGGACTTCAGCCAGTGCCACGTGGGCAGGTCCGCCTGCTCCAGGGCGGTGCGGGCGCCGGCGGTGTCGGGTGTCCGGAGCGCCCGCTGGCTCTCGGCCAGCGCGGCCCTGCTCGACTCGGTGATGTCCGGGTCGTCGGGGACCTGGAGGGGCGCCGGAAGTGCCATGGCCACGTCCCGGGGATCGGGCGTGCGGAACGCTGCCGGCATCGTGAGACGTGCGTCGTCGTCCGGTTTCGCCCCGACCCAGTGCCTGATCGGCCGGGCCGCCCCGAGCCCACCGTGCAGGGCTTTCGGCATGGAGCCGAACAGCGCGGAGGCCCTGACCACCGGAGCGTGCTGCGGCGAGCCCGCCGCCACCTGCCGGATCACACCGCTGAGTTGCTCGCCGAACTGGCGTGCCGTGGCGAAGCGCCGCTTCGGCACCCTGCTGTCCGTGGCACGGTCCACGAGGAACTGGAGCGACTCGACACCGGGCGCCGCGAGGTTGTCCAGGTGGACGTGGCAGAGCCGCTTCAGCGTGACGCCGAGGCTGAAGAGATCGAAGCCGACGGTGGGTTCGTCCCATTCCGGGTCGTTCTCCCGCGGAGCGTAGTCCGGGGTGAACGACTCGATCGGCCCGGTCGCGTTGCGCTTGCGCACCGAGCCGAAGTCGATGAGCCGGACCCCCTCACGCCGCGCGGGCTCGCCCCCTTCGCCGCCGTCGGTGTACCCGCGCTCCACCGGGAAGCGGATGATGTTGGAGGGTTTGACGTCGCAGTGCAGCAGGCCCTTGGCGTGCAGGTGGTCGAGCGCTTGCAGGATGCGGATCCCGTGGCCGAGCAGGACGGCCAGCCGGTCGGCGCCGTGGAGTTCGGACAGGTCGACCCCGGGCACGTACTCCAGGACGAGGTAGGGCCCCTCCGCCTCGTAGTCCAGGATGCGCACGATGTTGTCGTGCCGCAGGTCGACCAGGGCGTCCCTTTCGTGCTCGGCCGTCCTGGCCACCGATCCCGTCAGGGCCTTGAGGACCACGTATGCCTGGAGGTTGTTGTCGTAGGCGAGGTACGCCGTGCCGTTGGAGCCGGAGCCGAGGCGCCCTTCGATGACGTAGCGTTCGGCGACGGTCTTGCCGACGGGCACCCTGAAGTCGAAGCGGGCGCCGCACCGGGGGCAGTAGCCGTGGATGCGGCCCGGGCTGCGGTCGTATCCACGGCCGACCGGTGCCTGGCAGCGGGGATCGGAGCAGTGCCGCTCCCGTTCGGTGACCGGGTCGCGCGACGAGGACGCGGTGGGTGGCAGATCGTCCGTGCGGCCGGCGGCCTCGAGCGGTTCGGCCAACTCCAGGCCGTACCAGGGATTGGGGCGCACCGCCGCAACGCCGGCCGCGGGGGTGGTGCGCTGCGGTGCCGGGGGGTGGGCACCGGCGTGTTCCGCGGTGGACGTCGGCGGTCCCTGACGCCGTGCGCAGGCGGTGCAGAACCCCTGGTCGTCTATCTCGCCGCGACCGCAGTCCGGGCGATTGCAGACAGTCACGGCGTCACCCTCCGTCGTTCCCGCGGCCGGCTCGATCGCTCCGCCCGTGCTCCCCGTCGGCCGGGCCGCTCGCGGCGCCGTCCCGATCCCCCGCCGGGTCGGCCCGTCCGCCGGCCGCGTCGGCCTGTCCGATCTCGCCGTCGCCCGGTCTGTTCGCCTCGCCGGTCGGTCCGTTGCCAGTGTCTGCCCGATGGCGGGCCCCGTCCACCTCTCCGGTGCGCTCGACGGCCCGGTTACCGGTCTCGTCGATCCGCCGGTTGACCTCGTCGATATAGCGGTTGACGAGGAGCTTCGCTCGTCCGATGTGGACGGGTGCGGTGTGCAGTTCGCGGGCCGCGCGGGTGTAATCGGCGCCGAGCCGCAGGTCCTCGTCGGGGAGCTGCTCGGCGGCCTCGCGGCGGTACAGCTCCAGGTCAGCGGTCAGGTTCTCGTGCAGGCCGACCATCTGCCGCATGGCCTGCGCGAACCGTGCGACGGCGGCTTCGGCGGCGCCGGCTGCCGCGTGGATCGCGGCGAGTTCGGGGCACGGGTCCGTCTCGCGTGCCACGGCGAGGCGCACCCGCAGGCGTGGCGCGGCGCTCGGTGGCAGTGCGGGGGCCTGGTAGAACGTTCCGCCCCAGGTCGACTGCGTCAGGATCGCCGCGTCCTCCTGCTCGGCGAGCCGCCGGACGGCTTCCTCCGCTTCGGCCGCGGTCACCGGTCGCGCCGCCGGGCCCGGCAACGGTTCGGGATCAAGGAAGACATCGCGGGGCAGCCTCGCCGGCGGTCGGTCCGCGAAGCCGAGTACCAGCCGGAGTCCGCGTGCCCGGGCCCGCGCGGCCAGCGGCCCCAGCAGCCTCCTCACCAGCGCGTCCGGGTTCTCTGCCCGGTCGACGCCGCTCACCACGAGCCGCGCGGGCGGTCTGCGGCGCAGCAGTTGCAGGTACACGTCGCGATCGCTTCCACCGCTCAGCCCGAACCGGCCGACCAGGTAGGCCCGTACGTCGGCGACCGACTTGTTGCGCGCGTCATACGCCCCGTCGACGGCGCCCAGGCCCAGCACGGTGCCCGGGGGAGCGGCGCTGAGCACACCGTCGGGGAGCGCGGCCCGGGCCGCCGGATCGGCCGTGTTCACCAGGCGCACCAGCCACGCGGCGGCCGCCTCCGTCGTGTCGCCGGTGACGACGACCGCCGAGCCCGACCACGAGCCGTCGAGCAGCCGGGCGAGTTCACGGGTCAGCGCGCGCGGCAGGGAGTTGCCCAGCGCATCGCCGCGCACTGCTCCGCCGGGCGTTCCCAAGAGGGTGGCGTGGACACCGTCGACGAAGGGGGTGATCTGCGACCGGAGGTAGTGCTCGATGGTCTCGGTCGGCAGCATCCAGGCGGTTTCGGTCCCGTCGGTCGCGTTGGTTCCACCGCTCCCGTCGCTCCCGTCGGTCCCGCCGGCCGTCTGGCCGCCCACCATGATGCCGATGACCCGTCCCGCGAACGCGCCGTCCAGCGCCGTCACCGCGGCACCGGAGTAACCACCGCCCGTCCAGGGTGTGCCCGGCGCCAGGGGTTTCAGCAGGCACCCCTCGGCCTCCCGGTCATCGTTGCCGGCCAGCTCGGCGTCGACCGGGACGGGCCGTGACGCGTGCTCGGGGACGCCGTGTACGCGTACGGTGCCGCCGGATACCGGCGCCCGTCGCAGCATCGTCGTGATCCCGCAGTCGGCGGGCTCGTCGAGGCGGAGCAGGGCGACGTCACGCCGGCGCGTGCCCGCCAGGTGCACCCAGGAGCCCGGCGCGACGCGCGCCGACCGGCTCCACTGCGGCCGGCACGCGAGACTGGTGACGCGCACCCGCACCGCGCTGCCGCCCGGTGCGGCACCGGCGCCGATGACGGCATGTGCGCTCGTCAGCACATGCCGGTCGTCCAGGAGAATGCCCGCCCCCCGGGGCCTGCCGTGCTCGTCGTCGACCCGCACCGGCCAGGTGGGGTCACCATGGTGATGCCGGCCCATGCGGTCACCGTATTACGGTGCCGGACCGGCAGGGTCCGACCCGATCAGTTGACGAGAAGTCGTTATGCGTGGTGTGCGCGTGACCTCGGCAGGGGTACCCGCCTGATCCGGTCACATCTCCTCGTCCGGCCCGGTCGGTTCCCGCTGCCCGCTGCCCCGCCCGGCGAACACGGCGACGTCCGTGCCGAAACAGACGACGATGCGTCCGTCCTCGTGCAGCGCGACCGCGTTCACGTACTGCGGGAAGCAGAGCCGGTCGCCGATCTGCCGGCAGGTGTCCAGGTCCCACACCTGCACCATGCGGTAGCCGGCGATGACGGCGACCGGTCGGCCGTGCACCGTGCCCGCCGTGAGGTCCTGGACGCCGTCGACCGGCAGTTCGCCGAGTTGCCGGCGGGTCGTCACGTCCCACACCTTCACCCGCTCGCCGCCCTCGCCGCTACTGGTGACGGCGACCGGTCGCCCGCCGACCACGCAGGTGGCGATGCGCGCGACGCTCTTGCCCGGGCGTCCGGTGGGGTGGGCGCCGGACTGCCGGTTGGTGGCCAGGTCCCGGACCCGGAGGGCGCCGTTCCAGGCGCCGGCCACGGAGACGGGGGTCCCGCCGGCCGCGGTGATGGCGACGGCACGCACCCAGCGGTGGTGGCTGGTTCCGGGGGCTGCGATCTGCTCGCCGGTGCCGAGGTCCCAGACCCGTACGGTCTTGTCGGCGCCGGCGGTCACGGCCAGCGGCCGTCCGGTCGCGGTGGTGGTCGCGACCGAGCAGACGGCGGCGGTGTGACCGGGCAGCGCGGTGCCGAGGGGCCGTCCGCCAGCCAGGTCCCAGACGCGTACGGTGCGGTCCGCACCGCCGGTCACGGCAACCGGGCGGTCGTCGACGACCGTGGTGGCGACCGCACGCACGGGGCCGGTGTGACCGGTGAGCGGGTTGCCGACGGGATCGCCCGAGTTCAGGTCCCACAGGTGGACGTCGTGGTCGTCGGTCCCGGTGACCACGACCGGCCGCCCGTCGACCACGGTGGTGTCCACGGCGCGCACCGTGCGACGGTGCCCGGGCGCGGGTTCGGCCCCGGTCAGCCCGGACCGCAGGTCCCACACCCGGATGGTGCCGTCGCTGCTGCCGGTCACGGCGACCGGCCGGCCGTCGAGAGCGGTGAGGTCGACCGCCCACACGAAGTCCGTGTGCCCGGTGTACTCCCGCAGGAGCTTGCCCGTGCCGAGGTCCCACAAGCGCACCGTGCGGTCGACACCGCAGCTGACCAGCACCGGTCGACCGTCCAGCGTGGTGACGGCGACCGCGTCCACCGCCCGGTCGTGTCCCGCGAACGGTTCACCGATCTGTCGGCCGGTGGCCAGGTCCCACACGCGTATCGTGCTGTCGTAATGCCCCCCGGTCACGGCCACCTGACGGCCGTCGAGCAGGGCGGTGGTCAGCGCTGACGTCCCGTCCTCGTGGCTGGCGAACGCCTCGCCGACCTGTTCCCCGGTGGCCAGGTCGGACATCCGGATCTCCCCGAGGGCCCCGTTGGAGACGACCACGGGGCGACCGTGCAGCGTGGCGACGGCCACGTCGCCGACCGCGCCGACGTGGCCGGTGAAGGGTTCCCCGATCGGGCGCCGCGTCGCCAGGTCCCATACCCGTACCGCTGCGTCGAAGCCGCCCGTGACCGCCACCGGTCGCCCGTCGAGCGTGGTCGTGGCGACAGCGCGCACGATCTCCCCGTGCTCGGTGTACGGGCTCCCGATCCGCTGACGGGTGGTCAGGTCCCATACCGCCGCCGCCCCGTCGTTCGCGGCGGTGACGGCCACCGGCCGGCCGTCGAGCAGGGTGGTGGCCATCCCGTACACCGGGCTCCGATGCCGCTCGGGGAACGGTTCACCGAGCCGCTCCCCGGTGGCGAGATCCCACAGCCGTACCGCGCCGTCCTTTCCGGCGGAGACGACGACCGGCCGATCGTCGACCGTGGCGGTGGCTAGCGTGTACACCGCCCTCTCGCCGCGGGGCGACGAGGGGCCCACCACCGGCGGCATCGAGGCCACTTCGCCCGAGGACCGCCAGACCCATCGCAGGACCCAACCGGTTTCCCCGCCGCATGCCATCGGTTGACCGGACGACGTAAGCATGGACATGCCGACACGCTACACAGGCCGCAAGGGCCCGCTCGGAGCCGCCGCAGATCCCCTGCCCGGACCGTGTCTCGCCCTTGTCCCTCCCCCCGGCGGGCACGAAAGGCCTTGTCCGGGCTCGTAGACTCGAGGCGTGGCATTCACGAGCACCCCGCACTACTGCTTCCTGTGATCGGAAGGCGTTGAGGGCGATGTCGGACGGCGTCGCCCTCCTTGGTGTGCCTGCTGTGTGACCCGCGTGTCCGGCGCTGCCCGTTCCTTCCCGAGGCGGCGGCCCTCCGCGTGCGCGTGCAGGCACGGTCCCTTCCCTTCGGCCTTGCCAGGAGCGCCTCGTGCCCGTGTTGCTTCCCCCTGCCCTCGAACTCTCCCTCGACCTGCTGCGCTGCCCCATCTGCCGGACCCGCCGCCTGCATCCCGACCGGGGGGCGCTGCGCTGTTCGGCGGGCCACACCTTCGACGTCGCCCGGCGTGGCTACGTCAGCCTCCTGACGGGCACCCGCGCGACCAGCGGCGACGACGCGGCCATGGTCCAGGCTCGGGACCGCTTCCTGGCCACCGGCGCATACGCGCCCATCCGCGAGGCCCTGGCCCGTCTGGCGGCCGACTCCGTGTCCGAGCGTGGCGCGGTCGTGGACGTCGGATGCGGCACGGGCTACTACCTGGCCGGCGTTCTCGACCGGTTGCCCGGAGCCCGAGGCCTGGGCCTGGACACGTCGGTGCGCGCGCTGCGCTCGGCGGCCCGAGCCCACGCCCGAGCCGCCGCCGCGACCTGGGACGTCTTCCGGCCCTTCCCGCTGGCCGACGCGGTGGCCGACGTGGTGCTCGACGTGTTCGCCCCGCGCAATCCGGCCGAGTTCCACCGAGTGCTCCGACCGGCCGGCCGGCTGATCGTGGTCCGTCCCACGGGGCGGCATCTGGCCGAGCTGCGCAGTCGGGTGCCGGGGACGGTCACCGTCGACCCGGCCAAGGAACCACGCCTCCACCGGGCGCTGGACCCCTACTTCGAGGCCGTCGCCACCGAGCAGGTGGAGTACCCCGTGGCGCTGGCCCGGCCGGCGGCCCTGGACCTGGTGGGGATGACGCCGAGCGCACGCCACGTGAGCCGTGCGGACCTGGGCGATGACGGCTTGCTGCCCGACCGGGTCACCGTCGCCGTGCTGGCCACCGCCTACCGGCCCCGATGATCGCGGGGGGCGCCTGCGCCGCCACCCCCGGTGCCCGTCTCACCGCCCGGCTGCCGCCCCCGTGCGCAGTCCGTCCATGACGAGGTCCAGGAGCCGGGTGACGCGTGGTTGCCAGTCACCGTGCGGGTCGATCTGCCAGAGGCCGGCGATGGCGAGGAAGAAGTCGTCCGCGGTCACTCCGGGGCGGATGGTGCCGGCCTGTTCGCCGGCCCGGAGCAGGAGTTCGGCGGCGCAGTGCACCGGGCCGTTCCCCGGCTTCGCCGGCTTTCCCGGTGCGCTGGTGGCCTGCCGGATCGCGTTCGCGAGGCCCGCCTTGGCCAGCGCGAACCGGGCCAGGCGGTCCATCCACTCCCGGAGCGCCTGGTCCGGTGGGCGGGTGCAGAGCAACCGGGCCGCCGCATCGGAGACCTGCTGCATCTCGTAGCGGTAGACCTCCAGGACGAGCGCACCACGGTCGGGGAAGTTCCGGTAGAACGTGCCCTGCCCGACGCCCGCTCGCTTCGCGATCGTGCTCAGCGGGACGTCCGCGCAGCGCGTCAGCTCCGCCAGGGCCGCTTCGAGGATGCGCTCGCGGTTGCGTTGCGCGTCCGAGCGCAGAGGCGCCTTCTTGTGCTGCACTCGTCCTCCTCGGGGCTCGGGGGCGCGCGGTTCGGTCTTGCTAAACGGACAGTTGTCCGGGTAGGTTCATGCAGTAGCGGACGCTTGTCCGGTTGGGTCCACCATAGCGGCGGTCGCGGTCGACGGGGTGGTCGGTGACTCTCTGCCGCCCCACCCTTGCCGGCCACCTGCGTATTCCCGTGCCATCAGTGCCATCCTCGCCGCGTCCGCTGGATCCTCCGCTGTCCGCTGATTGACGGCATATGTCTGAAGTATTGGGTTTCTCTCTGTTGTCTGCCCTCGGTCGCTGTTTGCTCGCCTGCCCTCGTCACGATCCATGACCCTTCAACGCTTGCCTCTAGTCGACTCCAACTGTCCAGACTTTGTTCGACGTGTTCCGGATCCGCGAAAGAAGGCTGACCATGGCCCCAGCCCCCTCGTCGACGTACAGCACCATCACCTTGAACATCAACGGCGAGGACTGCACGCTGTCCGTCGACCATCGCACCACGCTGCTTGACGCCCTACGTGAGCGGCTCTCTCTCACCGGCCCCAAGAAGGGCTGTGACCAGGGACAATGCGGGGCCTGCACGGTTCTGCTCGAAGGACGCCGAGTGGTCTCCTGCCTCCAGCTGGCGATGGCCGCCGAGGGGCGTGCGATCACCACCGTCGAAGGGGTCGCCGACGGGGAGCGGCTGCACGCCGTGCAGCAGGCGTTCCTGGACTTCGACGGGTACCAGTGCGGTTACTGCACCCCGGGCCAGATCTGCTCGGCCGTCGCGGTGCTGGAAGAGCACGCCGCGGGCTGGCCGAGCGCCGTCACCGACGACCTCCGGCCGGAGGCGGGACCACCACCCCTGACCCCCGAGGAGATCCGGGAGCGGATGAGCGGCAACCTCTGCCGCTGCGCCGCCTACCCGTCGATCGTCAAGGCGGTCGCCCGGGCGGCCGAGGCCACCGCCGGTGCGGAGGCGGACACGGCACAGGGGACGACGACGAAGGTGGCGGAGGCGTCGGTATGAGGGAGTTCACCTATCAGCGCGCATCCGACGTGTCCGGCGCCCTCGCGCTGCTGGACGCCGACCCGGACGCACGCTTCCTCGGCGGTGGCACCAACCTCGTCGACCTGATGAAGACCGGGGTGGAACGGCCCGGCCGGCTCGTCGACGTCCGCGGTCTGCCCCTCGACCGGATCGAGGTGGCCGATGACGGGACCCTGCACATCGGTGCCACGGTCACCAACAGCGACCTCGCCGCCCACCCCGAAGTCCGCCGCCGCTACCCGGCACTGGCCCAGGCGGTGCTGGCCGGTGCCTCGGGGCAACTGCGCAACATGGCCACGGTCGGCGGGAACCTGCTCCAGCGCACCCGCTGCGGCTACTTCACCGACGTGACCAAGCCGTGCAACAAGCGCGTTCCCGGCAGCGGTTGCCCCGCCATCGAGGGCGAGCACCGCAACCACGCGGTGCTGGGCGCCTCCGACCACTGCGTGGCCGTCCACCCCTCGGACATGGGGGTGGCGCTGACCGCCTTCGACGCCGTCGTCTCGTACCGGTCGGCGGACGGGCCCGGCGAGCTGCCGCTCAGCGAGTTCTACCTGCCCGTCGGCGACACCCCGCACCTGGAGACCGCGCTGCCGCCCGGGGCGCTGATCACCGGCGTCAGCGTGCCGCCCGCGCCGGTCGCCGCCCTCTCGCGCTACCGCAAGGTACGCGAGCGTGCCTCCTACGCGTTCGCGATCGGCTCGCTGGCCGCCGCGATCGACGTCCGGGACGGCGCCGTGCACGAGGCGCGCCTGGCCTTCGGGGCGGTGGCGTCCCGGCCGTGGCGGGCCCACGCCGCCGAGCGCGCGCTGACCGGCGCCCCGGCCCACGCCGACTCCTTCGCCGCCGCCGCCGACGCCGAGCTGGCGGCCGCCCGGCCACTCCCCCAGAACGGATACAAGGTGACCCTGATGCGCAATCTCGTGGTGGCCGTGCTGACCGAACTCTGCGAGGAGGCCGCCCGATGACCACGACCACCGTCGCGACCACGACGACGAACCGCGCCGTCGGCACGTCGCACACCCGAGTGGAGGGCCGGGAGAAGGTCACCGGGACCGCCCGCTACGCAGGAGACATCCCGTACGCCGAGCTCGCCCACGGCTGGCTGGTGCTATCCACCGTGGCACGCGGCCGCGTCCGCGCCGTACGGACCGGTCCCGTCCTGGAGATGCCCGGCGTCCTGGCCGTGCTGCACCACGGGAACGCGCCCCACGTCGACGGCTCGTACACCACCATCCTCGGCAGCAAGCCGTACCCCACCGCCGTCGTCTTCCAGGACGACCGGGTGCCGCACATGGGCTGGCCGGTGGCGCTCGTCGTGGCGGAGACGTCCGAGCAGGCCCGGGAGGCCGCCGAGGCGCTCCAGGTGGACTACGTGGACTACGACGCGGAGCCGCACGAGGTCGAGTTCGACCCGCGGACCTCCGACGACTACGTGGGCGGCGCCCGCGACCTGGACGGGGAGACCAGCAAGGGGGACCTGGAGGCGGAGCTCGGCGCGTCCGCCGTCGTCGTGGACGAGGAGTACACCACCCCCGAAGAGCACCACAACCCGATGGAGCCGCACGCGGCGATGGCCCGCTGGGAGGGCGGTCGCCTCGAAGTCGTCGACTCCAACCAGGGCAGCATGTGGATCGCCGGGGAACTCGCCAAGCTGTTCTCGCTCGACCCCGCGGCGGTGCGGGTGCGCTCCGAACACATCGGCGGCGCCTTCGGGTGCAAGGGGGTCCGTACCCACCAGGTGGCCGCCGTGATGGCCGCGACGGTCCTCCAGCGCCCCGTCCGGGTGGTGCTGACGCGGCGTCAGATGTTCTCCATCGTGGGCTACCGGAGCCCCACGGCGCAGCGGATCAGGCTGGGTGCCGACGCCGACGGTCGGCTGCGTGCGCTGGAACACCGCTCCCTCAGCGTCACGTCGACCGTGCACGAGTTCGTCGAGGGGGCCTCGGCGCCGGCACGCGTGATGTACGACGCCGACGCGCACTACACGGTCAACCAGGTGATGCAGCGCGACGTGCCCACCCCGACCTTCATGCGGGCGCCGGGCGAGGCGCCGGGGTCGTTCGCGCTGGAGGCGGCGTTCGACGAGCTCGCCGAGCGGGCCGGCATCGACCCCATCGCGCTGCGCGCCCGCAACGACCCCAAGACCGGCCCGGTGTCCGGGATGCCGTTCAGCACCCGCAAGCTCATGGCCTGCTTCGAGGAGGGCGCCCGCAGGTTCGGCTGGGCGGACCGGGACCCGCGTCCCGGACAGCGTCGCGACGGGCGCTGGCTGCTCGGGACCGGCACCGCGGCCGCGTCCTTCCCGTCGGGGTCCGCCCCCTCCACGGCGGCGGTGACGGCGGAGCCGGACGGCACCTTCACCGTGCGGATCACGGCGTCGGACGTCGGCACCGGTGCGCGGACCGCGCTGACGCTCGTCGCGGCCGACGTGCTCGACGTGCCCTCGGACCGGGTGCGCGTCCGGATCGGGGACAGCGACTTCGGCCAGGCGTTCATCTCCGGCGGCTCCATGGGCACCCGCTCCTGGTCGTGGGCGGTCGAGACCGCCGCACGTGACCTGCGCGAGCAACTGGCCCTGGGCGGCGTCGTCCCACCGGAGGGCATCACGGCGCGCTCGGACACCGCCGACGCCATCGGCGCGCTCGCGGCACGCGAACGGCACACGTTCGGAGCGCAGTTCGCGGAGGTCGCCGTGGACGTCGGCACCGGCGAGGTACGGGTGCGCCGGATGCTCGGCATCTTCGCGGCCGGCCGTATCGTCAACCCGCTGACCGCGCGCAACCAGCTGGTCGGCGGGATGGCCTGGGGCATCTCCATGGCACTGCACGAGGAGGCGGCCAGGGACCCCGCCTTCGGCGGCCTGATCGGCGCCGACTTCGCCGGCTACCACATCGCCGCGCACGCCGACATCCCGAACATCGAGGCGGACTGGGTGGACGACACCGACCCGGACGACCCGGTCGGGATCAAGGGCGTCGGTGAGGTCGGCATCGTGGGCGCCGCGGCGGCCGTCGCCAACGCGGTGTGGCACGCCACCGGCGTACGGCACCGGAACCTGCCGATCAGGCCCGACCGCGTGCTGACGGCGGGCACGGGAGCACCCCGTGCTTGATCTGGCCGGGCAGCTGAGCCGCTGGGTCGAGGAGGGCCGGGCCTTCGCCGTGGCGACCGTGGTGGCCGTCCAGGGCAGCGCACCGCGCGACCCGGGCGCCTGCCTCGCCGTGGACGGCGCCGGCACGGCCATCGGCTCGGTCTCGGGCGGCTGCGTGGAGGGTGCCGTCTACGACCTGTGCGTCCAGGCGCTCGAGGACGGCCGGACGGTGCGCGAACAGTTCGGCTACAGCGACGAGGACGCGTTCGCCGTCGGGCTGACCTGCGGCGGCACCATCGACGTCCTGGTCACCCCGGTCGGCGCCGACGCGCCCGCCCGTGGGCTCCTCGCCGCCGCGCTGTCGGCCGCCGCCCAAGGCCGGGCGGCGGCCCTCGCCCGGGTCGCCGAAGGCCCCGCCGAACTGCTCGGCAGGGCACTGCTCGTGCACCCCGACGGTGCGTACGAGGGCAGCCTGGGCGGCGCCGCCGAGCTGGACCGCAAGGCGGCGGCCGACGTCGGGGCCCTGCTGGACACCGGCCGTACCGGCATGGTGGGGCTCGCGGCGGACGGCCGGCTCTGCCCCGACGGCTTCACCCTGTTCGTGGAGTCGCAGGTGCCACCGCCCCGCATGATCGTGTTCGGCGCGATCGACTTCGCCGCGGCGCTGGTACGCGCCGGCCGGTTCCTCGGCTACCACGTGACCGTGTGCGACGCCCGGCCCGTGTTCGCCACCCGGTCCCGATTCCCCGACGCGGACGACATCGTGGTCGACTGGCCGCACCGCTACCTGCGCAGCACCGAGACCGACGCGCGCACGGTGCTCTGCGTGCTCACCCATGACGCCAAGTTCGACGTGCCGCTCCTGGAAACGGCCCTGCGGATGCCGGTCGCGTTCGTCGGGGCGATGGGCTCGCGCCGCACCCACGCGGACCGCAACCGGCGGTTGCGAGCAGCCGGCGTCACCGATGCGGAGCTGGCCCGGCTGCGGTCACCCATCGGCCTGGACCTGGGCGCCCGTACTCCCGAGGAGACCGCCCTGTCCATCGCGGCGGAGATCGTCGCGGCCCGCCGCGGCGGCACCGGCGTCCCGCTGACCGGTTCGGACGCCCCCATCCACCGCGACACGGAGCGGCACGGACGGGGCGTCGCGGTCGCCTGAGTGCGTGCGGGGCGGCCTGGCCGGTCGGGCGGCTTGACCGGTCGCCCCGCACGGGCCCGCTGCGGTCGGCGGGTGCGCGGCGTGCCCTGCTACGTGCTGGCGAACGGTGCCGTGACCTGCCGGATGTGGTCGAGGGTGCCCCAGCGGTTGCCCTCGTGGGCGAGCGTGCTCAGCATCTCCCGCAGGTTCAGGATCCGCAGGCGGTCGCGCCAGCCGTCGCCGAGCGGGTGCACCTCGCGGTACGCGCCGAAGAACCGGTCCCGCTCGTCCGGGGTTGCGGCGGGAAGGAACATGCTCAGGTCGACGTCGGGCCACGTCCAGGAGACGGCGGGGTCGATGAAGGCGGGGTGCCCGCCGGCGGTCATCATCACGTTGCCGCGCCACAGGTCGCCGTGCGTGAGCACCGGTGGGGTCGGCGGCACCAGCTCCGGCAGCCGGTCGCAGATCCGCTCTATGGCCGCCCGGTCGGCGGCGGTGAGCGTCTCCTGCACCTGCGGCTCGGGCAGGTAGCGCAGGATGCGCCGGGTGGCGAAGAACTCGTGGCCGTCGTCGCACCAGGCGTTCTCCTGCGGCAGCAGCCCCAGCCAGCCGTCCTGCGGCCAGCCGTGCCGCTCGCCGCGTACGGTGTGCAGGGCGGCCACCGCGCGGCCGGCGGCCTCCCAGAAACCGGCCGGGACGTCCTCCAGCGGCCGGAGCTCCTTCATCATCAGCAGCCGGTCACTGACATGGCAGACCTCGGGCACGGCAAGGCCCCCGGTGCCACCCAGCACCGCAAGGCCCTCGGCCTCGCAACGGTAAAGGCCGTCGGGCGCCGCCGGAGCGTACTTGACCACTCGCCGGGTGCCGTCGCGCCAGGTCACCAGCGACACCGTGTTCACCACGCCGCCGGTGAGCACGTCGGCCTCGACCACGTCATCGTCGAGGCCATCGGCGCGCAGCCGGTCCCGCAACCCGTTCAGCACGGGTGCAGTATGCCGGGCCTCACGGCGCGTCCGACAGGGCACGCAGCCGGAGCGCGAGATGGAGTTCGAGTGCGCGCTCCGGCTGGTTCCAGTCGGGGCCGAGCAGGGTCTGGATCCGGTCCAGGCGCTGCACCACGGTGTTGACGTGGACGTGCAGCGTGTCCTTGGCGCGGGTGAGGACCTGCCCTGCGGTGAAGTAGGCGTCGAGGGTGCGCACCAGCTCGGTGCCGCGTTGCGCGTCGTACCGCAGCAGCGGGCCGAGGGTGGCGTCGACGAAGTCGCGTGCGTCCCGGCCGCCGCCCAGCACCACCCCGAGGAAGCCGAGTTCGGGCGTGCTGGCGCCCTCGCCCGTGCGCCCCAGCGCCGTCATGACGTGCAGGCAGCGGGAGGCCTCCGCATGGGCCGCGACCACCTCACCGGCACCGCTCGCCGGACCGGCGGCGGCCACGGTCACCGGTGCCGCGGCGAAGGTGCTCAGCCGGGCCGCCATCTCCCGGGCCACCGCCCCCGTGTCGACGACCGGTGCGAAGGACCCGGCGCCGGCCGTGTCGTCGCCGGCCGGGTCCGGTTCGGCCGGCAGCAGCAGCACCAGCGTGCCGCGGTACTCGGTGCCGACCCCGCCGGGACGGCCGGCGGCGAAGCCCGAGACGGCGGCCGCGGTGAGCCGTTCGCGTGCCGGCTGCGCCGCCTGGGCGACCAGTACGAGATGCGGGCGCCGAAGGTCGATGCCGAGCCGGCGGCCCCGTTCCATCAGGCCGGTGGCGTCCTGGTCGGGGGTGTCGAGGAGGTCGGCGACGAAGTTCCCGCGCAGCCGGTTCTCGGTCTCGGCGGCCCTGCGGCGCAGCAGGAGCAGCAGCCCGGTGACGACGGCGGCACGCTCGAAGAGCCGGCGGTCGGCGTCCTGGAGCGGACGGCCGGCGTGCAGGACGAGGGTGGCCAGCAGCTCCTGCCCGGCCAGCACCGCGCAGACCCATCCCGTGCCGCGCTGCACCGCGCGTGCCGCGGCCCGTGACTCCTCAGCGGCGGCGGACAGCTCGTCGGCGGCGAACAGCCCGTGTGCGGTGCGGGGTTCCTCCGTCGGGAAGCCTTCTGCCGGGCGCGACGGCGGGCCGCTTGCCGCGGAGGGCCCTGCGGAGGCCGGGGGTTTTGCCGCGGTGGAGGGTTCCGCTGCCGGGTACCTGCGCTCGGCCGCGTACCGCTGCGACGGTGACGTGTCGTGTGCGGCGTACCCGCTCTCCGGGTCGGCGGGGGCCCTGGTGACGGGGCGGTCCGGGAACGGGCGGCCGTCCCGGTCGTTCCCGGCCAGCAGGGCACCGGCCGGATCGTGCAGGGTGATCGGGGCGTCCAGCAGGGTGGCCAGGGCGGTCGCGACATCGGGCAGGTCCCCGCCGCGCAGGACCAGGTCGGTGAGCCGGTCATGGGCCTCTTCGGCGCGCCGCAGGGCGGCGGCGTTCTCGCGGATGGTGCGGTTGGCCGACTCCAGTTCCCGCAGGGCGTGCCGGGTCTCGGCCACCGTGCTGGCGTTGTCGATGGCGATCGCCGCATGGGCGGCCAGGGAGAGCAGCAACGCGATCTCGTCCTGGCTGAACGCGCGGGGCGCACGGTCGGCCGCGAACAGCACGCCGATGACCTTCCCGGCGGCGCCCCTGCGGGAGCCCAGCAGGAGGGGCACCCCCAGGATGGCGACCAGTCCCTCGTCCAGGACGCCCGCGTCGATGGTCCCGGTGTGCCTGAAGCGGACGTCGGTGCGGTAGTCCGGGGTCGCGTACGGCCTTGCGGTCTGGGCGACGAGACCGCCGAGCCCGTCGCCGAGGCTGAGCCGCAGCCGCTGGAAGAGCGGGGATATGGAGCCGTCCGTCACCCGCATGTAGGTGTCGCCCGCCTCCTCGTCCGGCAGGGTCAGGTAGGCGGTGTCGGTGCGCAGCAGGCTGCGGGCCCGCCGCACGATGGCCCGCAGCACGGTGTCCAGGTCGGTGGAGGCGGCGAGGTCGCCCGCGGTGTCGAACAGTGCGGCCAGCTCCAGCTCGCGTCTGCGGTGCTGGTGGAGCGAGCTACGGATGCGCAGCGCGGCCTCGGCCGCCTCCTCCACCTGGCGCAACTCCGCCGCCCCGACCTGCTGCGCCCGGGCCTCCGAGACGACGGCGCTCAGCGCCTCCGCGGGCGCGCCGGCGTCCAGCAGGTCCAGCAGTCGTCTCAGGTGCGGTGCGGCGGACGGGGGTCGTGGCATGGCGGCTACTCGGGTCGGGCAGGGCGGGCGGATGGGCGTGCCCTCCCCGGCCCGCGCGGCGGGTGGGGAGGGCGGGTACGCGTCGATGGGGCGCAGACGCGACCACTCTAGGTGCCCCTCACCTGGCGGGGCACCTCGTGGCGCCCTGGACGGGCCCCTCATCCGGTGGCCCGCGCGGACCGCACGGCCGGCGCGGCTCTCAGGCAGAGGGAGCCGGCGCGGCTCTCACGCAGAGGGCTCGACGGCGCTCTCGTGCACTGCGGCCGGCGCGTGCCGCCCCGCGTCGTGTTCCGGCGCGACGGCGGCCAGGTCGCTTCCCCGGGTCTCCCGTCCGGCGAGCACCGCGATGATGGTGATCACGGCCGCAGCGGCCACGTACAGGGAGATCGTCCCCGAGCCGTGCGTCGAGCCGAGCAGGGCGGTGGCGATCAGGGGTGCCGGGGCACCGGCGGCCACCGAGGAGAGCTGCGCCCCGATGGACGCCCCCGAGTAGCGCATCCTGGTCGCGAACAGCTCGGAGAAGAAGGCCGCCTGCGGCGCGTACATGGCGCTGTGGAAGATCAGGCCCACGGTGACGGCGGTGATCAGGGCCGCGTACGACCTGGTGTCCGCGAGCGCGAAGAACGCCCAGACCCAGGCGCCGGTGCCGACGGCACCGAAGAGGTAGACGGGCTTGCGGCCGATCCGGTCGGAGAGCGCACCGAAGACGGGGATCAGGCAGAACTGGATGGCCGAGCCGATGAGCACCGCGTTCAGCGCGGTCTGCTTCGGCATCTCCAGGTGGTCGACGCAGTACACCAGGACGAACGCGGTGATGATGTAGTACGAGATGTTCTCCGCCATCCGTGCGCCCATGGCGACCAGGATGTCCCTCCAGTGCAGGCGTATGACGTCGAGGAACGGCGGCCGTTCGGCACGCTCCTTGGCCTTGCGCGCTTCCGCCTGGGCGAGCGCGGCCTTGAAGAGCGGCGACTCGTCGACGCTCAGCCGGATCCAGAGCCCGATGCCCACCAGTACCGCGGACACCAGGAACGCCACCCGCCAGCCCCATGACTCGAAGGCCGCCGAACTGATGTTGCCGGTCAGCAGGGAGAGCACGCCGACGGCCAGCAGGTTGCCGGCCGGCGCACCGCCCTGCGGCCAGGACGCCCAGAAGCCCCGACGACGCGCATCGCCGTGCTCCGAGACGAGCAGCACGGCGCCGCCCCACTCACCGCCGAGCGCGAAGCCCTGGATGAGCCGCAGCAGGGTCAGGATGATGGGAGCGGCCACGCCGATCGTGTGGTAGTCCGGCACGCAGCCGATCAGAACGGTCGAGCCACCCATCATCATCAGGCTGGTGACCAGCAGTTTCTTCCGGCCGATCCGGTCCCCGAAGTGCCCGAAGACAACCGCGCCCAGCGGCCGGGCGGCAAAGCCGATGGCATAGGTGAGGAAGGACAGCAGGGTGCCGGTGAGCGGGTCGGAGTCGGGGAAGAACACCTTGCCGAACACCAGGGCGGCGGCGGAGCCGTAGAGGAAGTAGTCGTACCACTCGACGGTGGTGCCGATCAGGCTCGCGGCGACGATGCGCTTCAGCCGCGGCGGGGTGGCGGGAGCCGCGCCGTGCGGGCTCGATGAGGTAGGGGCAGTCACGAGGCATCACCTTGCGAGCGATCGGAGGCGGACGGACACCGGCGCCGGGACAGCGCCGGGGGGCGCCGGTGGGCCGGGGGAGGGGAGTGGACGGCGGTGCGGGCCGGTGGGGAGCAGCCGTGGGTGTCGGGAGAGTGCGAGCGGAAAGTCGTCGTGCGGTTACTTCGCGTGGCGGCGCGTGGTCGTGCGGCGACAGGGCGGCGGGGGTCCGGCGGTGGGGCGGGCGGTCGGCCGGGTGTCGGTGGACGGCCGGCGGGTGTCGGTGGACGGTCCGTGAGCTGCCGCGGGTGGGTCAGTGGGCGGTCCAGCCGCCGTCGAGGACGAGGTCGGCGCCGGTGACGTACGCGGTGCCGGGGCCGCACAACCACACCACGGTGCGGGCCACTTCCTCGGGTTCGATCAGCCGCTTGATGGCGGGGCGCTCCAGCAGCACGGTGCTCACCACCTCGCTCTCCGGGATGCCGTGCACCTCGGCCTGCCGGGCGATCTGCCGCTCGACCAGCGGGGTGCGGACATAGGCGGGGTTCACGCAGTTGCTGGTCACGCCGTGCGGGGCGCCCTCCAGGGCCACGACCTTGCTGAGCCCTTCCAGGGCGTGCTTGGCCGCGACGTAGGCGCTCTTGTACGGGCTGGCCCGCAGGCCGTGCACGGAGGAGATGTTGACCACCCGGCCCCAGCCGCGTTCGTACATGCCGGGCAGGGTGCGGTGCAGGATCCGGAAGGGCGCCTCGACCATGATGCGCTGCATGGTGGCGAACGTGTCCGGGTCCAGTTCGTGCACCGGTGCCACCCGTTGCAGGCCCGCGTTGTTCACCACGATGTCCGCGTCCGCCGGAAGGCCGTCGACGGCCGCCGGGTCGGACAGGTCGGCCGGGTACGCGGTGCCGCCCACCTCGGAGGCGACCTTCTCGGCGCCCTCCGCGTCGACGTCCACCACCTGCACGTGCGCACCCTCGGCCGCGAGCGCGACCGCGCAGGCCCTTCCGATGCCGCTGGCGGCACCCGTGACCATGGCCGTCCGGCCGCCCAGCAGGCCGTCGGCGGTGGCGCTGGATGTCTGCCGCGTGCCGACGGCCGGGGCCGGCGACGGCTCATTCGTACGCTCCATGGGCGTCACCGTAGAAGCGCGCGGTGGGACGGCCCTATGGTGCCGTCCCACACAAAGCGTCGGAGGCAGGTGGCCTTCGACGCCATGACACGACGAATACGTCGTCGGTGCCTGTATCGGTGCCTGTATCGGGTGCTTGTGCCTCTGCCTCTGCCTGTGCCTCTGCCTGTGCCTGTGTCCGTGTCGACGGCGTACCGTTGCGCGCGGACGTCCACTCGGGCCGCGCGCCGCTCGCCCGTGCGCCGTCATCCGCGTACCCTGCGGGACACCGTCCCCCGCCCATCGCCGGTGCGCCGCGGCGAAGTTGGCCGGTGCACCGCCGATGGCGCCGCGCCCCATGCCGTGGCCTGACAGGGTGTGAGTTCGCCACATAGGCGCGGCCCTTGGCCGGACGTACCTTCTCCCTCACGGACGACGGCGGCTGCGTATCGCCCCACCACCGGCCGTCGGCACCGCCGGCTGCCCGCAGCGCGCCGTCCTGACCCCACAACGGTCCGGGAGCCCCCATGAGACTGTCGTTCTCCCCTGCCCCGCCACGCCCGCTCGCCTGGCCACGCCGGCTCGCCGCGGCGTGCGTCCTGGCCCTGCTGGCGGCGCTGGCCAATCTGACCGGCCCGCTGGCACGGCCCGCCGCCGCACAGTCCGACCTGCAAGCCGGCCTGCAACAGGTCACCAGCTTCGGCTCCAACCCCGGCAATCTCTCGATGTACATCTACGTACCGGACGGCCTGCCGGCCGGTGCACCGCTCGTCGTGGCGCTGCACGGCTGTACCCAGAGCGCGAACGACTACTACAGCCACTCGGGTTGGCCGCAGCTGGCCGACCGCTGGCAGTTCGCCGTGGTCTTCCCCCAGACGTCGTCCGCGAACAACATCCAGTCCTGCTTCCAGTGGTTCGACTCCACCAAGGACACCCGGGGCAAGGGTGAGGCCGCCTCGATCGCCAGCATGGTCGACAAGGCCGCGACCGACCACTCCTCCGACCGCTCCCGGATCTTCGTCACCGGGCTCTCGGCCGGCGCCGGCATGACCGCCGACCTGCTCGCCGACTACCCCGACGTGTTCGCCGGCGGCTCCATCGCCTCCGGGCTGCCCGCCCAGTGCGCCACCACCCTGACGGCCGCCAGCGGCTGCCAGCTCAACGACCAGAAGCTCAGCCCCGCGGCGTGGGGCGACAAGGTCCGCGCCTCCGACCCGGGCTACCAGGGACCCTGGCCCCGGGTCGCGATCTGGCACGGCACCTCCGACTACACCGTGGCACCCGTCAACGGCACGGAACTGCGGGACCAGTGGACCAACGTGTGGGGCATCAGCCAGACCCCCAGCGCCACGCAGAGCCTGCCGGGCAACACCACGGAGACCCTCTACAACGACCCGTCCGGCGCCGCCGCCGTCGCCCTGTTCTCCATCTCGGGCATGGGCCACGGCCTCGCCGTCGACCCCGGCAGCGGCGACACCCAGTGCGGCAGCACCGGCGCCTACTACCTGGACACCATCTGCTCCAGCTACTACACCGGCCTGTTCTGGGGCCTGGACGGCAACGCGCCGGGCGACGGGGGCGGCGGCACCCTCCCGGCTCCCACCGGCCTCACCGTCACCGGCACCACCGACACCTCCGTCACCCTGAACTGGTCGGCGGTCAGCGGCGCAAGCTCCTACACGGTGTACCGCAACGGGACCGCGGTCGGCACCACCACCGGCACCTCACGCACCGACACCGGCCTGACCCCCGCCACCTCCTACCGCTACACGGTCGCGGCGGCCGACTCCTCCGGCGCCGTCGGCGTCACCTCGGCCGCCGTGACGGCGACCACCACCGGGTCCGCCGCCGCCTGCTTCACGGCCAGCAACTACGCCCACGTCGCGGCCGGCCGCGCCCACACCACGGGCGGGCACGCCTACGCGAACGGCTCCGAGCAGGACCTCGGCCTGTACAACACCTTCACCACCCACACGCTCAAGCAGACCGCATCCAACTACTACGTCATCGCCGACGGCACCTGCTGAGACGTCCTCACGACGTCTTCGGGGCCGACCGTCCAGAGGGGCGCGCGGCCGCCAGACCGCCGTCCGGCAGCCGTGTCGCCGTTCGCCCCGTGCACCGATCCTGGAGGACCCCCATGCGTCCGCGCCTGCGCGACCTCACTCTCGCCGCCCTGGTCCTGGCCGCCTCCGCGCTGGCGCCCGCACCCGCGCTCGGGCAGGACCCACCGCCATCGGCCACCTCCTGCCCGGGGGCGGCCCGGGTCAGCGTGCCCGGTGCCGAGCGGCAACAGGCCGCCTGCCTGCCGGACATGACCACCGCGGCCCTGGCCGGCACGCCCTACACCGACACCGCCGACCAGGCGGGCCTGGCGGCGCAGGGCACGCACAACCCGACCGGGGCGCCGGGCGTGCAGATCGACGGCTACTTCCCCGACACCTCGCACACCAACCCCGAGCACGGCTGGAACCACGACGCGCAGTTCGTGATCCGGCTGCCCGACCACTGGAACGGCGGCCTGGTCGTCACCGGCGCCCCCGGCAACCGCAAGCAGTACTCCACCGACGCCCTCATCTCCGACCAGGTGGTGGCCGCGGGATACGCCTACGCCGCCACCGACAAGGGCAACACGGGGCCCGACTTCTACCGTGACGGCCGCCGGCCGGGCGACGCGCTCGCCGAATGGAACGCCCGCACCACCCAACTCACCCGTGCCGCCCAACGCGTCGTCCACCAGCGCTACGGCACGACACCGCGCCGTACCTACATGACCGGCATCTCCAACGGCGGCTACCTGACCCGCTGGCAGCTGGAACACCAACCGCGCCTCTACGACGGCGGCGTGGACTGGGAGGGCACCCTGTGGACCGCCCGGGGGCCGAACCCGCTGACCGTGCTGCCGACCGCCGTCGCCTACGGCAGCGGCGCAGCCACCCCGTCGGACATGTACGCGGCCGGGTTCGCGCCCGGATCCGAGTTCCTGTGGCCCTACCACCAGAGCGCCTACTGGGGGCTGACGCAGAAGGTCTACCGCGCCGTGTTCGACCCCGGTTACGACCCGGACTGCCCCGGTGCCTCGGCCGGCTCCAGCACCGCGGAGATCCTGGCGCCCTGTGCCTCGGACGCCCGCTACGACTACGCACGGCGCCCGGCCGCCGTGCACGCCGCGGTGGCCCGGGTGGGCCTGACCGGCGCCATCGAACGGCCGCTCCTCACCCTGCACGGCGACCTGGACACGCTGCTGCCGATCGCCACCGACTCGGCCGTCTACGACCGCATGGTGCGGGCCGCCGGAAGCGGCGCCCTGCACCGCTTCTACACCGTGGCGGGCGGCAACCACGTCGACGGGCTCCACGACTCGTTCCCGGACCGGGTACGTCCCATGCTGCCCTGTTACCGCTCGGCCTTCGCCGCGCTCACCGCATGGGTGGAGCACCACACGCCGCCGCCGTCGGACCGCGTCGTGCGCCCCGTCCCCGGCACCGACTCCGTCAACACCTGCCCCCTGCGCTGAGCGGCTCGCCCGGCCCGGACCCCGACCGGCGCCGGAGACGACACTTGCCGGGGCCGCGTTCCGCGATCAGGACGCGGCCCCGGCCATCAGGGCGCGGTTGCGCTCCTGGAGGCCGCGCGGCATACGCCCGACCAGGTCCGTGAGGGTCACCGCGCGCAGCGTGGCCCGCCAGGCGTCGTAGGCCTCGCTCATCACGCTGCTGACCCCGCAGGGGCGTGTGCACTGCTCCGGCCTGAGCGCGCCGGTGCCGCGCTGCCGGATCTCCTGGCAGACGAACGGCTCCCCCGAGCCCTCGATGGCGTCGACTACGTCCAGCATCGTGATCCGCTCTGCGGCGCGTGCCAACCGGTAGCCGCCCCGCGGACCCGTCGTGGCATGCAGGATGCCGGCCCGCGTCATGGCCTGGAGGTGCTTGGCGAGATAGGTGTCGGGCAGGCCGTAGTGCGCGGCGAGACCCTCCCGCCGGACCGACGTTCCCTCGGGCGCCAGCGCCAGCAACGTGGCACAGTGCACGCCCCACTCCACCCCTTGAGACAGCTTCATGAGGCCATTCTCCTATTGCGGACATTGAATGTCCGTGATAACTGTATCTAGGCATCTCGTCAATCGCAGTCACGGGGGAGGGGAGCGGTGTGCCGCAGCGAGGACCACGCACAGCTTCAGGCCGGGGAGCACGTCGACGCGCACCGGGAGACCCGACGGCGCCCGCGCCGCAACGCCCCGTGCCACGACCGGGCACGGTGCTCGCGGTGCTGCTGTCGGGCTGGTTCCTGACCCAGTTCGACTTCTTCGTGGTGAACGTCGCCGCCGACACCTTCCGGCGCGGGCTCGGCGCGGGGCCGGCCGAGCTGGAGCTGATCGTCGGCGGCTATGCGTTCAGCTACGCCGCCGGGATGATCACCGGCGGCCGGCTGGGCGACCGGTTCGGGCACCGTCGGGTGTTCGTGGCCGGCGTCCTCGCGTTCACCGCGGCCTCGCTGCTGTGCGGCGTGGCGCAGGTCCCCTTCGCCCTGGTCGTCGCCCGGCTGCTCCAGGGGCTCGCCGGCGCCCTGATGGTGCCGCAGGTCCTGGCACTGATCACCGCCGTCTTCCCGCCGCACGCCAGGGGGCGGGCGCTGGGCTGGTACGGGGCCGTGGGCGGGCTCGGCTCGATCGCCGGGCAGGTACTGGGCGGGCTGCTGCTGGACGCCGACGTCCTCGGGCTCGGTTGGCGGGTGATCTTCCTGGTGAACGTGCCCGTGGGCGGCGTCGCCGCGGTCCTGGCCGCCCGGCTGCTGCCCGAGCCCGGGACGGCGCGCGGCCGGGCGGACGGCCAGGACCCGGTCGGGGCGGTGGGGCTCGCCGCCGGTCTCGCGCTGCTGCTTCTGCCGCTGGTGCTGGGGCGTGAGCAGGGCTGGCCGGCCTGGACCTGGATCAGCATGGTCACGGGCGCCGTGCTGGTGGGTCTCGTCGCACGGTGGCAGCGGCGCCTGGCCGCCCACGGTGGCGCGCCGGTGCTGGACGTGACGCTCTTCCGGTCGCGCTCCTACCTCGCCGGGATCGGGGCCGTCATCGCGTTCATGCTGTTCTTCGCCTCGTTCATGTTCACCCTGTCCCTGCTGTTGCAGGGCGGGCTCGGCCTCGGCGCGCTCCAGGCCGGGCTGGTGTTCGCGCCGATGGGCGTGCTGTTCTCCGTCACCGCGTTGCTCGGCCCCCGCCTCGTCGAACGGTACGGGCCGCTGGTCACCGTGTACGGCTGCGGGATCGTCGCCCTGGGCCTGCTCCTGCTCGCGCTGCGGCTGGACGTCGCCGGCGGTCGGGTCGGGACGGGCTGGATCGTCGTCGCCCTGGCGCTGGTCGGGCTCGGCGACGGCCTGGTGCTGCCCCGTCTGATCGGCATCGCGCTGACGGACGTCAGACCGGGGCGGGCGGGCGTCGGCGCGGCCGTGCTCTCCACCGCCCAGCAGTTCGCGGGCGCGGCCGGGGTGGCCGTGCTCGGCACCGTCTACTTCGCCGCGGCGGGACCGGGCGGGGACGCCGTCCGGGGGATGCAGCGGACCGTACCGCTCGACATCGTCCTCATCGCCGTGGTGGCCCTGCTGGTCGCCCGCCTCACCGGTACCGCCCGTCGACGGCGCCGTCCCTCGGACGACCGGAACCCGTGACGAGTGGCATGGCTTTCCCGCTCTGTCAGCCGTTCGCTCATCGGTTCACGCGATGGTGCGATCATGTGCCCCTGTGCGGATGCCCGCGATGGCCCCGGGTAGCCCCGGCGCATGACGCAGCCGTTCACCCTGCCGCACTTCTACATGCCGTATCCCGCCCGCCTGAATCCGCACCTCGACCGGGCACGCGTGCACGCCCGGGCGTGGGCGCGCGAGATGGGCATGCTGGAAGGCTCCGGCATCTGGGAACAGGCCGACCTCGACGCGCACGACTACGCGTTGCTGTGTGCCTACACCCACCCGGACTGCGACGGCCCCGCCCTTTCGCTGATCACCGACTGGTACGTGTGGGTGTTCTTCTTCGACGACCACTTCCTGGAGACGTTCAAGCGCACCCGGGACCGGGTGGGCGGCAAGGCGTACCTGGACCGGCTGCCGCTGTTCATGCCGATGGCCGGCGGGGCACCGGTGCCCGCGCCGGCCAACCCGGTGGAGGCGGGCCTGGCCGACCTGTGGGCGCGCACGGTGCCGGCCATGTCGCGGGCCTGGCGGGAACGTTTCGCGCTGAGCACCGAGAACCTGTTGAACGAGTCCCTCTGGGAGCTGTCCAACATGGGCGAGGGCCGGATCGCCAACCCGGTCGAGTACATCGAGATGCGCCGCAAGGTCGGTGGTGCCCCCTGGTCGGCAGGGCTGGTCGAGTACGCCACCGCCGAGGTGCCCGCACGGGTGGCACGGTCACGTCCGCTGCGGGTGTTGATGGAGACCTTCGCTGACGCCGTCCACCTGCGCAACGACCTCTTCTCCTACCAGCGCGAGGTGGAGGACGAGGGCGAGCTGAGCAATGGCGTGCTGGTCCTGGAGACCTTCTTCGGCTGCACCACCCAGGAGGCCGCCGACGCGGTCAACGACATCCTCACCGCCCGGCTGCACCAGTTCGAGCACACCGCCTTCACCGAGGTCCCCGCGCTCGTCGCCGAGCAAGGCCTCACCCCAAGGGAACTGGCCACCGTCGCCGCGTACACCAAGGGCCTACAGGACTGGCAGTCCGGCGGCCACGAATGGCACCTGCGCTCCAGCCGGTACATGAACGAGGGCGCGCTCGCCACCACCCCGCTCGGCGGCCCGAAGGGCCTGGGCACCGCCACCGCCGACGTGCCCGCACTGCTCACCGCGGTCGGAGCCGAGCGGCTGCGCCGCTACGCGCACACGCCCTTCAAGCGGGTCGGCCCGTTGCGGGAGCCGGACCTCGCCCTGCCGTACCGGCTCACGCTCAACCCCCACCTGCCGGGCGCGCGGCACCGGGCGGCCGCCTGGTCCGAGCGCATGGGCCTGCTCGGCGAAGGCGTCTGGGACGAGGGCAGGCTGGCGGCGTACGACCTCACGCTCTGTGCCGCCGGCATCCACCCGGACGCCACCGAGGACGAACTCGACCTCAGCTCCGCCTGGCTCGTCTGGGGCACCTACGGCGACGACTACTACCCGCTGGTCTTCGGGCCCAGCCGCGACCTGCCGGCCGCCCGGCTGTGCACGGAGCGACTGCTGGCCTGCATGCCGCTGGACGCGGGTGCCGCGGCACCGCCACCCGCGAACGCCCTGGAGCGCGGCCTGGTCGACCTGTGGCTGCGCACCACGGTCAGCATGGACACCGAAGCCCGCCGCACCGTGCGGGCCTCCGTCGACGTGATGCTTCAGGGCTGGTTGTGGGAGCTGTCCAACCAGGCGCAGCACCGCATCCCCGACCCGGTGGACTACATCGAGATGCGCCGGGCCACCTTCGGCTCCCAACTCACCATGAACCTGTGCCGCCTGGGCCACGGCCCGGCCGTCCCCCCGGAGGTCTACCGCACCGGACCGGTGCGCTCCCTGGAGAACTCCGCCGTCGACTACGCCTGCCTGCTCAACGACATCTTCTCGTACCGGAAGGAGATCGAGTACGCGGGCGAGATCCACAACGCCCTGCTGGTCGTGGAGAACTTCTTCGGCTGCGACACCGACCGGGCCCACACCATCGTGGCCGATCTGATGGCGCAGCGCATGCGGCAGTTCCAGCACGTGGTCGCGCACGAGTTCCCGGTGCTGTACGAGGACTTCGAGCTGTCCGACGAAGCGCGCGCCGCCCTGGACGGCTATGTGGCCCAGCTCCAGGACTGGATGGCGGGCATCCGCCACTGGCACCGGAACTGCCGTCGCTACTCCGAACCCGAGCTGGCCCGGCGCCGGATGGCACCGCCCGTGCCCGCGCTGCCGCTGCACGGCGCTCAGCGGGCGCTGCCGGGGGTCCCCCCAGGGTCGGCGAAGACGCCCGCCAGCATGCCGGTCGCCTGGCCCACCTCGATGAGGTAGCCGTCCGGGTCACGCAGGTAGCAGCGGATCTCGGCCTTGCGGTCGATCGGCGGGGTGAGGAACGTGGCGCCCTTGGCGCTCCAGTCCCGGTGACAGGCCGCGATGTCGGCGACCCGGATGTTGAGGAAGCTCGTCGCCGTCGTCGGATCGGTGGGCGGACGCAGGGTGACGTCCGGCTTGTCGGGGGTGGGGCCGCCACCGGGGTTCATGATGATCCAGGCGTTGGCGAGCTGCACGATGCACGGGTTCTCGTCCAGCACCACCTTCCCGCCGAGCACGTCGGCGTAGAAGGCCCGGGAGCGGGCGACGTCCGAGACCGTCAGGAAGTGGGTCAGCAGCATGCCGGTCTTCGGGACCGGCCAGTCCTCGGTGCGCATGGCGGGGGCTTCCCTGTCCTGTGTGTGCGGGCGGGCGGATGGTTCGGGGTCTTGCGGGGGCCGGCGGTTCCGGAGGGTCCGGCGTGCGCCCACCGGCGCCTTGCTACTTCGGTGCCAGCCGGCGCGTCAGGTCCGACAGGTTGCCGAGCACCTGGCGGACCAACCCGGCCGCCGTCCGGTCGGTCAGCCGCCCGCCGTCGTCGAAGCGCTCGTGCGCCCGGCTGACCAGCACCTCCGGCTGCGGCACCGCGTAGCAGCCGTTGTACGTGAGCGTCTGCCGCAGTTGGGGCTGCGCACGGCTCGTCCCCGTCATGCCGGGGCTCGCCCCCATGATGGCCACCGGCTTGCCCTGCATCGGCGACTGCCGGGACGGTCGCGACGCCCAGTCCAGGGCGTTCTTCAGCACCCCCGGCATGCCGTGCTGGTACTCGGGGGTGACGATCAGCAGTGCGTCGGCCGCCATGATCTGCTGCTTGAAAGCGGTCACCGGCTCGGGATCGCCCTGCTGCTCGACGTCCTGGTTGAAGAGGGGGATCGGCGCCAGATCGGCGATCTCGACGGTCATGCCTTCGGGAGCGAGCTTCTGGGCGGCATGCAGCAGCATGCGATTGTACGAACCGGCCCGCAGGCTGCCCGCGAACCCGAGGACCCGCAGCCCCTCGCCGTTCATGCGACCTCCCTCCGGTCCTCCGGTCCTCCGGGGCGACCCGCTCTCCTTCTCCCGTGCGTTCCGCGAGGCGCCCGGCCCCGTCGTCGCCGTCGCCCGGCGTGCGACGGCGTACCACCGCGGCCCGGTCACAGTAACGACTCGCGACGGGGGAACCCGCGTTCCCGGCGGCGCGCCACACCCTGATCGTCCAACGATCCTCCGAACGGCCCGTGCCGCGGGTTCGGCGCGCCTGCCGCCACCGTGTCCCGCCCCTGTGCGGCGCGATATCCGCTGGCACGGTGCGGTGCGGGCGGGCAGGATGCTGCGGAAAACGTCCGAGTCGTGCGGCTCCGGGCGGGTGGTACCGGTGGCCCTGCGGGGGCCGTTGTCCGTAGCCTGTGAAGGTCGCAGCCCGTCCGTCGACCTCGCCGCCCTCACCAGGCCTGGAGGCCTTGAATGACCGGCATGTCCGCGCAGTCCACAGCTCCTGCGCCCTTCACCGCCGACGACTACCAGGGCCGCATGGCGCGTGCCGCGTCCGCCGCAGCGGCCGCCGGCCTCGCCGGCCTGCTGGTCGCCCCGGGACCCGACCTCGTCTGGCTGACCGGCTACCGCCCCACCGCGGACACCGAGCGGCTGACCCTGCTGGTGATCGTGCCGGACCAGGACCCGGTGCTCGTGGTGCCCACCCTGGAGGCGGGCGACGCGGCGCACGCCCCGGGCGCCCCCGCGCTCACCCTGCGGGACTGGCGGGACGGCCAGGACCCCTACGCCGCCGTGCCGCTGACCGGCACCGACGGCCGGTACGGCATCAGCGACAACGCCTGGGCGATGCACCTGCTGGGCCTGCAACGCCGCGCGCCCGCCACCTCGTACGCCGCCCTGAGCGAGGCCCTGCCGATGCTGCGGGCCGTCAAGGACGACGCCGAGCTGGGCCGCCTCACCGCCGCCGGCGCCGCCGCCGACGCGGCCTACCAGGAGATCAAGCAGGTCGCCTTCGAGGGACGCAGGGAGACCGACATCGCGGGCGACCTGGCCCGCCTGCTGCGCCGGTTCGGGCACGCACAGGTCGACTTCACGGTGGTCGGCTCGGGTCCCAACGGCGCCGACCCGCACCACGAGGCGGGGGAGCGGATCGTCCAGCAGGGGGACATGGTCGTCCTGGACTTCGGCGGCCTCATGCACGGCTACGGGTCCGACACCACCCGCACCGTGCACGTGGGCGAGCCGTCCGACGAGGAGCGGCGGGTGCACGAGGTGGTGCGCGAGGCGCAGCAGCGCGCGGTGGAAGCCGTGCGCCCGGGCGCGGCCTGCCAGGACATCGACCGGGCGGCCCGCGAGGTGATCACGCAGGCCGGATACGGCGACCGTTTCATCCACCGCACCGGCCACGGCATCGGCGTCACCACCCACGAACCGCCCTACATGATCGAAGGCGAACGGCAGCCGCTGGTGCCCGGCATGTGCTTCTCGGTGGAGCCGGGCATCTACCTGCCCGGCCGCTTCGGAGTGCGCATCGAGGACATCGTCACCGTCACGGAGGACGGTGCCAGGCGACTCAACAACACGCCGCGGGAGCTGGCGGTCGTGCACTGAGCGGTCGACGATCATGTCCCAGGACGACCAGCGAGCGGCGGTAGGGCGCAGACCGCCGACCCGGGACGCGGTGCGCCGGCTCGCGCGCAGCGCGCTCGCCGGCGCGCAGGGCACGGGCTGGTCCGACGGCGGCGACGGCGGCACCCGGTCGGGCCGGAACCGGGCCGCGGGTCCCGTCGAACCCGAGGTGCGGCCCGCCGACGAGGCCGGTTTCACCTGGTGGGTGGGGAGCCGTCAGGTGCTGCGGCTCGCCCCGGACCAGGACGCCACCACCCGGCTGCGCCGTGAGGTCCGGCTGCGCGACCTCGTACGGCCCTACGTGGAGGTGCCGCTGCCGGTCAGCGTCGCGGCCGGTTCCTGGACCGGCGCCCTGAGCTACACGCTCGACACCCGGCTGCCGGGCGGCGCAGCGGCCGACCGCACGGTGTCCGCGGCCGGCGAGTCCGACCTGGCACAGCTGCTCACCGGCCTCGGAAAGGTGCCCATGGGGCGGGCCGCGGCGCTCGGGCTGCCGGTGCTCCGGCCCCGCTCGCTGCGCGGCGTACGCGCCGAAGCGGAGCGCGCGGCCCGGCAACTGGGCGGGACGGGCCGGTTCGGCGCCGGCCGGTTCGCCCCGCTCGGCGCGGCCGCCCTCGAGCAGCTCACCCCACGTCCCCACGGCGTCGTCGTCCACCACGACCTGGCCGGCCCCCATCTGCGGGTGACCGACGACGGTCGGGTGTGCGGGGTGCTCGGCTGGGCCGCCGCCGCCATCGGCGACCCGGCCGAGGACATCGCCGGCCTGGCGATCTCCCTGGGCGCCCCGATCGCGGTGCGCGCGGCGACGCTCGCCGGGTACGGGGCGCGCGAATGCCTGCGCGGGCTGTGGCTGGCCCGCTGCGACGTGGTGATCCGGCTCGCCGCCTGGCAGCGCCCCGGGCCCGGTGTGCAGACCGGGTGGCCCGCTGCCGGCGGCGGACCGGGCGAGGGCGTCACCGTCCGGTCCGAGGCCGCCGGGGCGGAGCTGCGCGCCGCGTGCCAGCGCGCCTGGGAGCCGATCCTGCTGGAACGGCTCACCGGGGAGGAGACGGGGCAGTGGTGAGGAGCGGTCCGCCTGCGGCCGGCGGCCCTGCTACGCCAGGCGCGTGCCGGTGCCGGCTTTCCCGCACTCGTCTCGCTACCCGCGCGCCGGTGCCTCCGCCCGCGCCGGGCAGCTCCGCGCGCGCCACCCGCGCCCGCGCATTCCGCCCCCGCCGCCCCCGCCGCCCGCGCCACGCCCCCCGCTCACGTCCGTCGACTACGCCGGCCCCAGCACGGCGCACGATTCGCCCGGCAGGTGGAGCAGCCCGTCCGGGCCGGGGGGCGCCGTGGTCTGCGGGCGCCAGGCGGCCAGTACCGCCCACGGGTGGCGGCCCACCGGGACGGATGCGGGCCGGGAGCCGAGGTTCACCGCGGTCCGCAGCTCGCCGCGCCGTACGACACACCACCGGGCCTGCTCGTCGTGGTCGACCCGGACCGCCGAGAGGTCCGGGTCGCGCAGGTCGGGACGGGCGTGGCGGAGTGCGATCAGGTCGCGGTACCAGGCGAGCAGGCCGGCGTGCGGCGCGCGCTCCGGCTCGGACCAGTCCAGGCAGGAGCGGTCCCGGGTCGCCGGGTCCTGCGGGTCGGGGATGTCCGTCTCGGCCCAGCCGTGCGCCGCGAACTCGTGCCGCCGGCCCAGGCGTACCGCCTCGGCGAGCTCGGGATCGGTGTGGTCGGTGAAGAACTGCCAGGGCGTGCCCGCGCCCCATTCCTCGCCCATGAACAGCATCGGCGTGAACGGCGCGGTGAGGGTGAGCGCTGCCGCGCAGGCCAGCAGCCCGGGCGAGAGCGATGCGCTGAGCCGGTCGCCGGTGGCGCGGTTGCCGATCTGGTCGTGCGTCTGCGCGTAGCCGAGCAGCCGGTGCGCGGGGACCAGGGCGCGGTCCAGTGGCCTGCCGTGGCGCCGCCCGCGAAACCTCGAGTGGCCGCCGTCATGGAAGAAGCCGTGCGTCAGGGTCCTGGCGAGCGCGGCGAGCGGCGCGGTGGCGAAGTCCGCGTAGTAGCCGTCCGTCTCTCCCGTCAGGGCGGTGTGCAGGGCGTGGTGGAAGTCGTCGTTCCACTGGGCGTGCATCCCGAGGCCGCCCTTGGCGCGTGGCGTGATGACCCGGGGGTCGTTCAGGTCCGATTCGGCGATCAGGAAGAGCGGCCGGTCCACCTCGACGGCGAGCGCGTCAACGGCCGCTGACAGCTCCTCCAGGAACGGGTACGCACGGGTGTCGTGCAGGGCGTGCACGGCGTCCAGGCGCAGACCGTCGAGCCGGTAGTCACGCAGCCAGGCCAGGGCGCTGCCGATGAAGTAGGCACGCACCTCGTCCGAGCCGGGCGCGTCCAGGTTGACCGCGGCGCCCCACGGGGTGGCGTGGGTGTCGGTGAAGTACGGGCCGTACGCGGGCAGATGGTTGCCGGAGGGTCCGAGGTGGTTGTGCACGACGTCCAGGACGACGCCCAGACCGTGCTCATGGGCCGTGTCGACGAAGCGTTTCAGCGCCTCGGGACCGCCGTAGGGCTCGTGCACGGCCCAGGGGGCGACCCCGTCGTAGCCCCAGCCGTGCCGGCCGGGGAAGGGGCACACCGGCATCAACTCCACGTGGGTGACGCCGAGCCGGGCCAGCCGCGCAAGCCGCCCGGCGGCCGCGTCCAGCGTGCCCTGCGGGGTGAACGTGCCCACGTGCAGCTCGTACAGCACGGCGCCCCGCAGCGGGCGCCCCGCCCAGGCCACCCGCCACCGGTAGTGCCGGTGGTCGACGACGGCGCTGAGCCCGTCGGGCCCGTCCGGCTGGCGTGCGGAGCGCGGATCGGGGAGCACCGGGCCGCCGTCGAGGCGGAAGCCGTACCGCGTGCCGTCCGCCGCATCGGTCTGCGCCGTCCACCAACCGGCACGGTGCCCCACACGTCGCATCGGGCATGTGCCGTCGGCCAGCTGGAGGTCGATCCGTCCGGCCTGCGGCGCCCACACCTCGAACGTCATGTCAAGCGTCCCCCTCGTCTACCGGCGGCACTGCGGTGCGGTGCGGCGCGGCGGTCCGCACGCCGTCCGCCGGATCCGCCCGCCCGTGGGGCGTAACGACGGGATGCGGCCCGGGGATGTGGCCCAGGCGGACGCGGGAGGCCGGATGGTGCGCAGGAGTACCCCGGAGGTGTCAGAGGACGGTAACGGCCCTGTCCCAGCTGTGCTGACGAAATTCGGTCACACTGCCTCTTTCTGTGCGTTGGTGCTGGTCAGCTGAGGGGACGGGGTGGCAGGAGCAATGGCGGCAACTTCTGGACAGGCCGCCGGCCCTGACCGAGAATCGGCAGGGTGACGTCGTCTTTCGAGCCCAATCTCACCCCCGCGCGGATGTCCGACGCCGAGCGCGACAAGACGCTGAAGGCTCTCAGGGAAGGCGCCGCCCAGGGAAAGCTGTCGTACGAGACTTTCCTGACGCGCATGGAGCGTGCCCTGGCCGCCCGCGACGCCCATGAGCTCGCCGTGCTCACCGCCGACCTCCAGACCGAGGGCCGCTGGTCGCGGATGCTGTTCGGCACCGTCGGCGCGGTGTCCGGGTTCACCGAGCGGCTGCGCAGGGCCTGGCAGGCCGAGCGGCTGCCCAAGCTGCTGCTGCCGGCGCCGTCCGAGATGCATCCGCTGCGGATCGGTCGTGATCCGCGCAACGGGCTCCGGCTCAGCCACGAGACGGTGTCCCTGGTCCACGCCGAGCTGTCCCGGCAGGGCGGCGTCTGGGTGCTGCGCGATCTGGGCTCGACCAACGGCACGGTGGTGAACGGCCGCCGTGTGGTGGGCGCCGCCGTGGTACGCGACGGTGACCAGGTCAGCTTCGGGGAGATGTCCTTCCGGCTGTCGACGGACTGACGACGCACGCGCGATCACCCGGCACGGTCACCTGGTCAGAGCGGCTCCCGGGCCTGCCGCGCCGCCGCCAGTACCGTGCATGCCTGGTGCGCCACCTGGTGTTCGACCGGCACCCACCGTGCCCGGAAGCATTCCGCGAAGGCCCCGCACCAGTCGGTGACGAGCCGCTCGAGCCGTGGCGCCGCGCTGTCCCCGGCCGCCTCCAGGACCCGCAGCAGCATCGCCGCCGCACGCAGCGGTAGCCGCCGCCCGAAGGCGTCGACGCTGCGCACGTACGCCACCGTGGCGCCGGGCGGCGGCGGTTGCCCCCAGTCCGCGACGAGGCCGGGGATGAGGCCGAGCGCCCAGCGTGCCGCCCGCAGGAGCGGGCCCTCGGCCTCCGGCAGCCGTGGCAGCGCCTCCGCCAGGATGTCCTCGACCCGCCGCCCGTCCGTGCACAGCCGCTGCGTCACGCGGCGCAGTTCCTCGGCCGGCGCGGGGTGCGGCGTCACATCGTCGACGAGATCGCTCGCCCACATCGGCACTTCCACGATCGCGGTCAGCCCGCCGTAGCGGTGCGCGTGGTGCCAGGTGCTCTGCCGCACGTCGTCCGGCAGGCTCGGGAACGCGCCCTTGGTGTCCGCCGCGGGCATCACGTTGACGCCGGGTCCCGACGCGAGCCAACCGACGGCGTCCGAGGCGTCGGCCTCCAGCGGGATGTTCAGCTGCGCCGCCGACTTGGCGAACGGCTCGGCGAGCCCCGGGATGTCCTTGGTCAGCTGCACCCAGCTGCCGCCCAGTTCGGTGCAGTGCAGGGAGACCTGGAGGTAGGGCCGTAACTCGTCGATGACGCCGGTGAGCGTACGGGTCTCCGGCGGCAGGAGGTCCGGCGGCAGCATGGACGGGGACCACTCCGGCTGTTCGGCACCGGCCGGCCGGTAGAACTGCCGGTGGTACTCGAGCAGCGTGCGGGGCGCGGGCGTACGGTGCAGCGCGGCGCCGTCCGGGTCGGCACAGAGCAGGAAGTGCCAGGCGGTACCGGCGCGTAGTTCCCGCTCGCTCAGTGCACGCTCTGCGAGGTGCAGCAGCGTCGAGCCGCCGGTCGGCTCGTTGGCGTGCGCCCCGGCGACCACCAGGACCGCCCGGTCGGCCGTACCGACCGACAGCAGGTACAAGGGCCGCCCGGCCCGCGACGCACCGACCTGTCGCAACCGGCCGAGCCCGGGGTGCCGGGCCACCAAGGCCCTGGCGGACGACACGAGTTCGGGCACACTCGGATACCGCTGCTCCATCAGGTGACACACCCCCTGGGTCCGCCTGAGGTTGCGCACCCGCAGTACCCCATGCCGCGCCAGCGCTGTCAAGGCGTACACGCG
The DNA here is from genome assembly GCF_024435355.1 of Streptomyces odontomachi. Classification (GTDB taxonomy): domain Bacteria; phylum Actinomycetota; class Actinomycetes; order Streptomycetales; family Streptomycetaceae; genus Streptomyces; species Streptomyces odontomachi. Next base: position 148,655 of record NZ_JAMJWG010000018.1, on the reverse strand, counting down.
GCGCGGCCGGGCCTTGGCGAACCCTGTTCCGTCCAAGCTGGAAACGTTTCTTCTGATGATTCGACTGGGGCGTTACGCAAAGCCGCGGCGGTGACCGGCGTCCCGTAGGCGGCAGCCGGCGCCGGTCCCCCGGAGGGTGCTTGCGGCGCTGAACGCGGGACCTTTGACGGAACCGGTGAGCCGTTGCCAGGCGGTGGACCGTACGTCGGTGCCGTCGCTGCACACTCGGGGTGCCTACTCGTCCGCCCGCGCCTCCAGGTCCCCGTCCGCCTCGTCCACCCGCGCCACCCCGTCGACCCGTTCCAGGAGCGCCACCGGAGCCGTGGCGAACAGGTCCGCCAGCGGGACGGTGCCGGTGAACTCCCGGCCGGTGGTGAGCAGATCGCGCCAGCGGCCCGCGGGCAGCGGCAGCTCGGTGTCCCGCCAGCCGCCGGCCTCGGCGAGACGCAGCGACAGCCGGGTGACGGCGGTCAGTACCGCGTGAGAGCGCAGGAAGGCCAGGCAGTGCACGGCGGCCGGGCCGTGCGCCTCGACCGGCTCGTAGGTCGCGGTGTCCCCGAACGCCGCACGACGCCGGGCCCGTAGCCGCAGCGCGGTCGCGGTGAGGGCGGCCTTCTGGGCCGAGAGGTCGGGAGACGGGTCGCCCGTCGGCAGCGGCATCGGGAGCGCCGCGTCGCCGCGCGCCGGCGCGCGGTTGTCCGGGTCGACCAGGGCGCGGTAGTCGCCCTCCGTGCCCTGGTACAGGTCGGGGACCCCGGGCATCGTCAGGTGCAGCAGGGCGGCGGCCAGCACACCGGCCCGCACGTGGGGCGCCAGGTCGGCGGCGAACCGTGTCACCAGGTGGTGCGCGGGTCCGCAGGGCCCGGCCGCCACGAAGGCGTCCACCGCCTGCTCGTACGCCTCGTCCGGGTCGGTCCAGGAGGTGCGCAGGCCCGCCTCGCGCACCTGCTTGAGCAGCGCCCGCCGCATCCGGTCCACCGGCGGGACGTCGTGCTCCCCGAGGCCGACGGCGGTCTGCCAGGCCACCCACGCCACCGCGGGATCGGGCGCGGCGGCGGCGCCGGCGCCGGCCGTGTCGACGGTCGACTCGGCGAGCAGGTCGGCCCACCGCTGCGGGCACTGGGTGAGCAGCGCGATCCTGGCCCGCACGTCGGCACTGCGCTTGGTGTCGTGCGTGGACAGCACGGTGCCGGTCAGCGGCCAGTCGCGCTGCATGCGCGCGCAGAAGGCGTGGAAGGCCTCCGGCGGCACGGCGGGTGCGACGGGGGCGCCGCCGACCTCGGTGGCCGACAGCAGCGGCACGTAGCGGTAGTACGCCGTGTCCTCCACGGCCTTGGCGCGCAGCGCGGAGGCGGTCTGCGCGAACCGGGCCCGGAAGGCGTCCCGCTCGGGCCCCTGCCCGATCCTGCCCAGCAGCAGCCCCCGTACGGCGTCGACGGCCGCCGCCTCCTCCGGCACCGCGAACACCTCACGGGCCTGCCGCGCGGCCTGCTCGGACAGGACGGCGGCGGCGTCCGCGTCGGTGTACGGGCGGTACACCGGCAGCCGGACCAGCAGCTCGCGCAGCGCCATGCGCAGGGTCCAGGGCGCATGGTCGCGCAGGGCGGGGTCGGCGGCGCAGAGGCGGGCGCAGGCGCGCGTGAGGCGGTCCAGCTCGGCGGCCAGCTCGTCGATGATCACCTTGTAGGCGGCGCGCCGTACCGTGGCGTCCCAGTCGCCGCCGCGCTCCGCCGACGGCGCGACGAAGCGGCGGTAGAGCCCGAGTAGTTCGCCCGCGCCGGCCGGATCGGTGAGGACGCCGTCCACGTGCCGCAGCGCGTCGTATCCGGTGGTGCCGGCGACCTGCCAGGCGGCGGGCAGCCGCTCGCCGTCCGCCAGGATCTTCTCGGTGACCGTCCAGCGTCCGCCGGTCGCCTCGTGCAGCCGGGCGAGATAGCCGCCGGGGTCGGCGAGCCCGTCCACGTGGTCGACGCGCAGCCCGTCGATCACGCCCTCGGCCATCAGCCGGAGGACCGTCGCATGGGTGCGCCGGAACACCTCCGGATCCTCCACGCGCACCCCGATCAGGTCCGAGATGGTGAAGAACCGCCGGTAGTTGAGCTCGGTCCGGGCCAGCCGCCACCAGCACAGCCGGTACCACTGGGCGTCCAGCAGCTGCGGCAGAGGCAGGTGCTGGGTGCCCTCCCGGAGCGGGAACACCTGTTCGTTCTGGGCGGGGTGGGCGTCCGCTGCGGCTGGCGGGCGGTAGCACAGCGCCTTCTCGCCGTCCGGACTGCCGAGCGTGTCCACCCGCAGCCGGTCCAGCTGCTGGCCGAGCGGTCGGGCGAGCACCGGCAGCAGCACCTGGCCGTCCCGGGCCTGCCAGTCGATGTCGAACCAGCGGGCGTACGGCGAGCCGGGGCCTTCCTTGAGGACCTGCCACAGCGCGCGGTTGTGGCGGGGGAGCGCCGCCATGTGGTTCGGCACGATGTCCACCACCAGGCCGAGCCCGTGCCGGTGCGCGGCGCGCGCGAGCGACCGCAGGCCCGGCTCCCCGCCGAGCTCCGCGCGCACCCGCGCGTGGTCCACGACGTCGTACCCGTGCGGCGACCCGGGCACGGCCTCCAGCACCGGCGACAGATGCAGATGGGACACGCCCAGCGCAGCAAGGTACGGGACGGTCTCCTCGGCCGCGGCGAACGGGAACGCGGGCTGCACCTGGAGGCGGTAGGTGGCGGTCGGCACGGTGTGCCTTCCGGCGGACGTAGGGGGGTTCATGGCCTCTACGTACCCCTCGCGGTGGGGGTGCGCCACGTGGGTGACCCGTGCGGGTGGGTGGACGTCGTCACGGGCCCGACGACCATGGGCTACGGCGCGCCGTAGGGGCCCGGTGCCGTGACGTTGTGCGGCTCCGCCTCGTGGGGCGCGGAAGGCGCAAAAAGGGGCGCCGGGAACTGCGCGATCGGCCACGACGAGGCCGTCGGGTCGTCACCGTCCCAGTGGGGCTGTTTCTGTCGTATCCGGACCACCAGGCCGGTGGGGGCTGGTCGCGCAGTTCCCCGCGCCCCTTTTTTGGCGCCTTCGGCGCCCCTCGCGGCGGAGCCGCATACGGAACAGGGCCCGGCGCCCCTTCGGAGCGTCAAGCCGGCCGCTGGAGTACCGTCAGACTGCGGTCCACCAGGAGTAGGCGGTCGCCGGCCTTGACCTTCGGGCCGGTGCCGGGGGGTACCCCGTCCGAGCGTGCCGTGTCCACCACGACCTCCCACTGCCGGCCGTGGTTGACCGGGATCACGAAGTGCAGCGGTCCCGGGGACGCGTTGAACATCAGCAGGAACGAGTCGTCGTGGATCCGCTCGCCGCGCGGTCCCGGCTCGGAGATCGCGTTGCCGTTGAGGAACACGGTCAGGGCCCTGGCCTGCGCCGCGCTCCAGTCCCTTCGGGTCATCTCGTCGCCCTCGGGGGTGAACCAGGCGATGTCCGACAGCTCGTCGTGGGTGCCCTGCATGGGCCGTCCGTGGAAGAACCTGCGCCGGCGGAAGACCGGATGGTTGCGGCGCAGCCACACCATCGCCCGGGTGAAGGCGAGCCAGCGCTGACCGGTCTCGGGGTCGTCGCCCTCGCCGGTGTCCCACGGCACCCAGGTCAGCTCGCTGTCCTGGCAGTACGCGTTGTTGTTGCCGCGCTGGGTGCGGGCGAACTCGTCGCCGTGGCTGAGCATCGGCACGCCCTGGGAGAGCATCAGGGTGGCGATGAAGTTGCGCATCTGCCGCTCGCGCAGCTCCAGCACGGCGCGATCCTCGGTGCCGCCTTCCGCGCCGCAGTTCCAGGAGCGGTTGTGGCTCTCGCCGTCGCGGTTGTCCTCGCCGTTGGCCCCGTTGCGCTTGTGGTTGTACGACACCAGGTCGTGCAGGGTGAACCCGTCGTGGCAGGTCACGAAGTTGATGGAGGCCAGCGGGCGGCGACCGTCGTCCTGGTAGAGGTCGGATGAGCCGGTCAGCCGGGACGCGAACTCCGCGAGGGTGCGCGGCTCGCCCCGCCACAGGTCGCGCACCGTGTCGCGGTACTTGCCGTTCCACTCGGTCCACATCGGCGGAAAGTTGCCCACCTGGTAGCCGCCCTCGCCGACGTCCCAGGGCTCGGCGATCAGCTTGACCTGGGACACCACCGGGTCCTGCTGCACCAGGTCGAAGAACGACGACAGCCGGTCCACCTCGTGGAACTGCCGGGCCAGGGTCGCCGCCAGGTCGAAGCGGAAGCCGTCGACGTGCATCTCGGTGACCCAGTAGCGCAGCGAGTCCATGATCAGCTGGAGCACGTGCGGGGAGCGCATCAGCAGGGAGTTCCCGGTGCCGGTGGTGTCCATGTAGTACCGGGCGTCGTCCGTGAGGCGGTAGTACGAGGCGTTGTCCAGGCCGCGGAAGGAGAGCGTGGGGCCGAGGTGGTTGCCCTCGGCGGTGTGGTTGTAGACCACGTCCAGGATGACCTCGATGCCCGCCTCGTGCAGCGAGCGGACCGCCGACTTGAACTCCAGCACCTGCTGTCCGCGGTCCCCCCAGGAGGCGTACGCGTTGTGCGGCGCGAAGAACCCGATGGTGTTGTACCCCCAGTAGTTGGTCAGCCCCATCTCCACCAGCCGGTGGTCGTGCACGAACTGGTGCACCGGCATCAGCTCCAGCGCCGTCACGCCCAACTGGGTGAGGTGCTCCAGGATGGCCGGATGGGTGAGCGCCGCGTACGTGCCGCGCAGTTCGTCGGGGAGCGCGGGATGCAGCATCGTCAGGCCCTTCACATGGGCCTCGTAGATCACCGTGCGGTGGTACTCGGTGCGCGGCGGGCGGTCGTCGCCCCAGTCGAAGTACGGATTGACGACGACCGACGTCATGGTGTGCGGGGCGGAGTCCATGTCGTTACGCCGATCGGGTGAGCCGAACGGATAGTCGTAGACCTCCTCGCCCCAGGAGACCTGCCCGCTGATCGCACGCGCGTACGGATCGAGCAGGAGCTTCGTGGGATTGCAGCGCAGGCCGCGCTCCGGCGCGAACGGGCCGTGCACGCGGAAGCCGTACCGCTGCCCGGGCATGATCCCGGGCAGATAGGCATGGCGTACGAACGCGTCGGTCTCGCGTAGCTCCACCCGCGTCTCCGAGCCGCCATCGTCCAGCAGGCACAGCTCGACGCGGTGCGCGGCCTCCGAGAAGACCGCGAAATTGGTGCCGGCGCCGTCGTACGTGGCACCGAGGGGGTACGCCTGCCCAGGCCAGACCTGCATGAATACGACCCTTCCGCTCCCGCTCAGGACCCCGGCTGCAACGGCCCGGGGGCCGCCCGGCCCCGAGTCTCCACGAAAGTGGTCATACGTCCTAGGAATTCCGCCCTTTACCCCGAATGACCACCCATCCGCACAGTGCGGAGTGAGAACGGGTCCCTTGGCCGGTGTGGCGACCGGAGGGGTCGAACGGGTCGTCTCGCGCCGGCGGACCGCCCGTACGTGCCCACGTCGCCACGCCGGCGCCGCCGCCCCGCACGCCGGGCCGGTACCTCCCCGCCCGCTGCGTCAGATCGCGTTGATCGCCGCGGGCGCCCGCTCGGCTCGCGCCAGCGCCCTCAGCAGCGCGCTCTGGCCGTGCCGCCGGGCGGCGAGCCGGGCCAGCAGCACGAGTACCGGGTCGAAGGCGGCCTGCGGGAGCTCCTGGACGGGGCGGCCGACGCTGACGGCGAGGTCGTCCCGGTGCACGGCGAGCTCCAGCATCCGGGTGACCAGGAAGTCGTCGAGACGCAGCGCCCAGCCCGTCTGCGGCATGAACACGACCTGGTCGTCCGCACACTCCGCAAGCCTGTGCTGGTCGGCCAGCGCGGTGCGGGCCAGCCCCACCAACCGCGACGCCCCCTGGGACGCGTGGTCCTCGCCCCGCTTCCGGATGCCGGCGTTGACCTCCCCGTCCAGCGGCGCGTCGATCCAGGCGGCCCGGGCATAGTGCTCCAGCAGTGGGATCGGCACCTCGTGGGTCTCCCGCAGAGCGGGGTCGACGCAGATCCGGAGGGCGGAGCCGACACTGAAGATCTGAGCGGCGAGGTGGCCGGCGAGAGCGCCGACCGTCATCTCGGCCAACGCACTGGGCCGCTCCCACGCCGCGGCGACCTCCGGAGCCTCCAGCAGCGCCACTGCCTGTTCCGCGGCGCCCAGGTAGCCGTCCATGACGCTCATCGGCCCTCCGTGATCATGTGTCCGGTCCGGCTCCCATCCTGCCCGAGACCGGCGATGCGCTGCCCCGGGGCGACGCGCCGTGGGAGGATGCCCGCCCCGGAGGGCACAGCCCGGTAATAACAGCCCGGTAATATCCGCACCCACCCTGGGCATCCGCCTGGGAATGGAGAGTTGGGAAAACAGCCGGTGCATCCGGCTGCACCGCCCACCGCCCGCGGAGTACCCTCCTTGATCGTTGAACGGGCAGGCTCGGGGGAGCGGAAGGCGGGTGCACGGGTGAGCTCGGGAGGGCTGGGGCTGCCCCCTGGTGACGACGATCGTGGGGGGATCCCCTCGGACGTCCCACCCGGTGGCGTGTCCCTGGCACGGCCAGTCGAGATGGAGTCCCAGATCGGTCCCGAACTGGACTGGGGCGCCGAGGACTGGAGCGAGGTGCGCACCCGCGCCCAGCGCGCCGGCCGTGCCTACATCTGGTTGAACCTCGTCGAACAGCGCCTGCGCACCGTCGTCTCCGCCGTCCTGCGGCCGATCTACGAACCCGTGCACGGCCAGGAGGACTGGGTGGTGGCCGCGGCGGGTCCGGCCGGCCAGGAGTGGGTGCAGCGTGCCGTCGCGGTGCGCGAGGTCAGCCGCCGCAAGGGCTACCTGCTGGACCCCGCCGACGACAACGTCATCAGCTTCCTGACGTTGCCCCAGCTGCGCGAGCTGATGGTGCAGCACTGGCCGTGCTTCGAGCCGTACGTCGACGACCGGCGCGATGTCGAGCTGGCCCTCGACGAGCTGGAGGTCGCCCGGAACGTGGTCTCCCGCAACCGTGCCCTGTCCGAGACCGTGCTGGCCCAGGCCGAGCGCGCCTCGGCCCGGCTGCTGGAGATGCTGGGCGCCGGATCCGACCTGCCGTCCGCACGCCGGCTGCCCGTCGACGCCGTCGAGGACCTGGTCGGCGACCGGTACGCGGACGTGGTCGGCGTCCACCCCGACCGGGTGCGACTGCTGCGGCAGTTCCCCGCCGAGGACATCTTCGGCGGCGCCCGCCGGCTCGACGCGATCGGCATCGGTCTCAACCTGCTGGTGCAGAACTTCTCCGGGCGCCGTCTGATGCGCCTGGCCGAGTCCGGCTGCCGTGTCCGGCTGCTCTTCCTCAACCCGGCGAGCAGCGCCATCAAGCGCCGTGAGCGCGAACTCGGCCTCAAGCGCGGCGAGCTGAGCCGCACCGTCGAGATGAACATCCTGCACATGCGGCGGGTCAGGGCCCGGCTGCGTGACCCCGGAGCCTTCGCCATCCAGGTCTTCGACGAGACCCCGCGGTTCACCGCCTACCTCGTCGACGGCGACGGCCCGGACGGTGTGGCGGTCGTCCAGTCGTACCTGCGCAGGACGCGCGGCATGGAGGCGCCGGTGATGGTGCTGCGCGGCGGCGAGCGCCTGGTCAAGCCGGGGGAGACGGCAGAGTCGCAGGAGGGCAGTCTCTTCGCCACCTACCGCGAGGAGTTCGAGCTGACCTGGGGCGATGGGCGACCGGTGTCCTGACGCCCACGGCCGGTGCCCGTGACGTCCGGGTCCTGGGCACCGGCGCAAGCGGAATGGTCTCCGCCTGATTGTCAGTGCGCCGTGCGACCGTGAGATCACTCGGGGACACGCCGCGGCGCCGCAAGGATGGGCCGCGCCCTTCTCCCGTGCCGCTCCGCCCTGCGCGAAGCGCGCCGGGCTGTGCGGGCGGGGGCTGCGCGTCGTACGGGACACGGGGACGATTCGCACCCAAGGGGGACACATGGGTTGGCACACGGAGCCGCTGCTCGGATTCGACCTGGAGACGACGGGCACGGACCCCGCCGAAGCGCGGATCGTGACGGCCGCGGTGATCGAGATCAGGGCGGATGAGCTGCGCGGCCGCCGCGAGTGGCTGGCCGACCCCGGCATCCCCATCCCCCCGGAGGCCATCGCCGTGCACGGCATCAGCGACGAGCGCGCCGCCGCCGGCCGCCCCGCCGCCCAGGTCGCCGACGCCCTCGCCGACGTGCTGGTCACCGCCTGGCGTACCGGCGTCCCGGTCGTCGCGTACAACGCCTCGTTCGACCTGACACTGCTCTCCGCCGAGCTGCGCCGCCACGGACTGCCCGCGCTGCGCGACCGGCTGGGCGGCGCGGACCCGGCGCCCGTCATAGACCCGTACACGATCGACCGCACCGTGGACCGCTACCGCCGCGGCAAGCGCACCCTCCAAGCGGTCTGCGCGGAGTACGGCATCGCGCTGGAGGGAGCCCATGACGCGGCGGCCGACGCGCTCGCCGCCGCCCGCCTCGCCTGCGCGATAGCCGTCCGGCACCCCAAGGTGGCGGAGCTCGCAGCCGCGGACCTGCACCTGCGCCAGATCGGGTGGTCGGCCCGGCGCGCCGCCGACTTCCAGACGTACCTGCGCCGCCAGGGCGATCCGGAGGCGGTGGTGGACGGCCGGTGGCCCCTGCGGGAGCTGCCGGACCTCGTGAGCTGATCCGGCAGCCGCGGTGCGGCGGCCCGGCGGGGGGTGCCGCGGCGTGCCCCGAGGGGCACGGGGCCGTGACGCGGTGCGCCGCGTGCGCTGGTGTCCTGTGTCCCCGACCGCCTGCGCCCACCTGCCGGCGGTCGAGACGGTCGGGGCCACCCCTCGGGACGGTCGGGCGAGACGGTCGGGGGCTGCCCCTCGGGGCGGCGGCCGCCTGCCGTTTCGTCGTGGCCGGCCGGGCTCCACCATGGCCGGGCGCGCGGTTCTTCGCGCCCCCGTGAGGCGCGTCAGGCCTTGGCCGTCAACCAGACCGTGGTGTCCGGCGGGAGCTGGTCGCCGGAGATCTCGCTGCTGGTGAGGACCACGTCACCGGACGGCAGCGGCACCGAGCGCGCGGACATGTTCGTCACGCACTGCCAACCGGAGGAGCGCCCGAAGTGCAGCACGTCCTGCGAGGAGTCGAACCAGCTGAGCGTCTCGTCGCCGAGCAGCTCGCGGCGCAGCCGCAGCGCGGCCCGGTAGAGCTCGAGCGTCGAACCCTCGACACCGTCCTGCGCCTCCACCGACAGCGGCCCGAAGACCGCGGGCTGCGGCAGCCACGCACCACCGGACCCGAAGCCGTACGACGCGCCGCCGCGCGTCCACGGCAGCGGCACCCGGCAGCCGTCGCGGCCCTTGCGCCCCCGCTTCGTCTGCTCCCACACCGGATCCTGGAGCGCCTCGACGGGCAGGTCGGCGACCTCCGGAAGCCCCAGTTCCTCACCCTGGTACAGGTACGAGGAGCCGGGCAGCGCCAGCATCAGCAGGGTCGCCGCGCGCGCCCGGCGCCGCCCGAGCGCCGGGTCGGCGACCGGCCGGGCACCGTCCGACAGCAGCCAGGCGTTCAGATCGGTGCGGGCCGGCAGCGCGAGCCGGGAGGCATGCCGTACGACGTCGTGGTTGGACAGCACCCAGGTCGCCGACGCGCCCGCCACCTTCGCGGCGTCCAGCGAGCCGGCGATGACCTCCCGCAGCTTCGCTGTCGACCAGTCGGTCTCCAGGTACTCGAAGTTGAACGCCTGGCCCAGCTCGTCGGCGCGGGCGTAGAGCACCCGCCGCTCGTTCTTCACCCATGCCTCGGCCACCGCCATCCGCGGCGGCGTGTAGGAGTCGAACACCTTGCGCCAGTCGCGGTAGATCTCGTGCACCTCGTCCCGGTCGAGGAACGGGTGGGTGCCCGGCTCCACCGCGTTCTGCATGCCACGGAACTGGTCGGGGCCCAGGTCGCGCAGTGGCTCGGCGAGGTCCTTCGCCAGACCGTGGGCGACGTCGATGCGGTAGCCGTCCACCCCGCGGTCCGACCAGAACCGCAGGGTGCGCCGGAAGTCCTCCCGCACCTCCTCGTTCCCCCAGTTGAAGTCGGGCTGCTCGGGGGTGAACAGATGCAGGTACCACTGCCCGTCGGGCACCCGCCGCCAGGCGCTCCCGCCGAACGTGGACTCCCAGTCGGTGGGCGGCAGCTCACCCCTGTCGCCGCGCCCGTCCCTGAAGACATACCGGTCGCGCGCGGCGGAGCCGGGCCCGGCGGCAAGCGCTTCCTGGAACCAGACGTGCTGGTCGGACGAGTGGTTCGGAACGATGTCGACGATCACCTTGACGCCGAGTCGGTGCGCTTCGGCGACCATCGCGTCGAAGTCGTCGAGCGTGCCGAGCCGGGGGTCGACGTCCCGGTAGTCGGCGACGTCGTAGCCGCCGTCCTTCAGCTCGGACGGGTAGAACGGGCTGAGCCACAGCGCGTCCACGCCCAGCCTGGCCAGATGGCCCAGGCGCCGGGTGATGCCGGGTATGTCGCCGATGCCGTCGCCGTTGCCGTCGGCGAAACTGCGCGGATACACCTGGTAGATGACGGCCTGCCGCCACCAGTTCGGGTCCTGTGAGGACTGGTCCAGCGAGGCGTGCTCGGTCACGAGGACTCCTTCGAGATGCAGCGGATGAGAGGAGACGAGGGGGTGGCGGAGGGGAAGCGCACGTGGGGGGGCGAGGCGGCGTCGGCGAGGAGGGGTCGGCGAGGACGAGGCGGCGGGCACAGGCAGAGGGCGACAGGCAGAGGGCGACAGGGCGCGGGGGAGCCGGCCGGTGGAGGCCGGCCGGCGCCCGCACCCTGTCAGCCCTTCACCGCTCCCGACGGCGAGGGCCGTGCGGAACTCGGGTCCGGACGGGCCGCCCTCGAAGCCGGGCCGCGGGCCCGCCCCGATCCGGCCGGCCAACGACGACGGGCCGGGGTTGTCGCCGACGCCCCCACGCATACGTCCAGTTGCGCAGGAACACCCATGAGGGTTCTGCGGCTCGAGGTCATGGATGCGGCGCTCCAGGGGTGGCTGGGAGAGGGGTTGGGGGAGCCTGTCTGACAACGCTTGCACGCTAGGGAGAGTCGGATGAGCGTGTCAATGGATCGCGTGGGAGAAGAATCGGCCGGTCTTTGTGTGACTGTGGCTGTATTGACGCGGCAACTCTCGTGAAAATGGGGTGGTTTGGGTTCCCCGTGACGGATGAGGTTCCGGATGGTCATGCTCCGCTTCGTATGACAGCGCTGTCACACAAGGGCGTCAACGGGGCATGCCCTGTGTTACGTTCCCGGCATGCCCCCCGCCCAGCGACACCCCACGATGGCCGATGTGGCCGAGCGTGCCGGCGTGTCCGTCTCCACCGTCTCGCGCGCCCTGCGTGGCCTGTCCACCGTCTCGCCCGACGCGCGACGCCGGGTGGACGAGGCCGTCCGCGCGCTGTCGTTCGTGGTCTCCCGCCAGGCCGCCAGTCTCGTCACCGGCAAGACCGGTGCGGTGGCGGTGCTGGCGCCCACCCTCAAGTCCTGGTTCGTCGGCTCGGCCCTCGCCGGCCTCGGCGCCGCGCTCCGCGACACCGGCCTCGACCTGCTCGTCTACAGCGTCAGCGACCTCGCCGACCGAGCCGTGTTCTTCGACCGGCTGCCGGCCCGCCGCAACGCCGACGCGCTCCTCGTGGTCTCCTTCGACCTCACCGCCGAGGAGAGCGCCCGCCTCGACGACCTCGGCATGCCCGTCGTGTACGTCAGCCAGCAGGCCGAGGGCCGCGCCAGCGTGTACGTCGACGATGTCGCGGGCGCCCGGCACGGCGTACGGCACCTCGTCAACCTGGGGCACCGCAGGATCGCCTACGTCCATGCCGCGCGCGGCCCGTCCGGGTTCTCCTTCAGCTCCCGGCGCCGCCTGCTCGGCTACCGCGAGGCACTGGCCGAAGCGGGCATCGAGCGCGACGAGAGCCTCGTCGTCGAGGTGCGGGCCAGCGGCCGGCGGGGCGCGGAGGAGGCGGTCGGTGCGCTGCTCGGGCTGCGCGAGCCGCCCACCGCGATCTTCGCGGAGATCGACCAGGTCGCCATCGAGGTGATGGGGGTGCTGCGCGGCGCGGGACTCGACGTGCCCGGCAGCGTCTCCGTGCTCGGGTTCGACGACCACGAGATGGCCGAGTGGATGCAGTTGTCGACGATCGCCCAGCCGGCGGAGGAGATCGGCCGGGTGGCCGGCGAGCTGGCCCGGGCCCTCATCGACGCCCCCGACGCGGACCCGGCTCGGCATGTCGTGCTGCCGACCCGGTTGATTCCGCGCGCCAGCACGGGGGCGCCCCGAGGGGGCGGGGGGAACGGTGCGGGCGACCCGCCCCCGGCGGATGGCCCGGATGCGACGGTGCCTGCCCCCGCCCGGCGGTGAGGCGGCTCGGCGACCTCTCCCAGGGATGCGGTTTCCGGAGCCCGGGGACCGCGCACGGTGCCACCCGTGCCGTCGGGTCGCCCTCGCCGGAGCGGTGCGCCGGGTGGCCGGCCACCGCCGGTGCCGCTAGCGTCACCGTGTGGATGAGGACGAACGGCTGTCGCACGCCTCGTCGTTCGGCGCGGCGGCGGTCGCCTACGCCGAGCACCGCCCGGACTACGCGCATGCCGCGGTGCGTTGGGCGCTCCAGCACGCGCCCGGCCCGCGCGTGCTCGACCTCGGCGCCGGGACCGGCAAGTTGACCGCCACGCTGGTCGCCCTGGGTGCCGACGTCGTCGCGGTCGAGCCCGACCCGAGGATGCTGACCGAGCTTCGCCGCCGCCTACCGGACGTCCGTGCCCGCTCCGGGAGCGCCGAGGCGATACCGCTGCCGGACGCCTCCGTCGACGCCGTGCTGGCCGGCAACGCCCTGCACTGGTTCGACATGGCCGTCGCGGGACCCGAGATCGCCAGGGTCCTCGCGCCGGGCGGCGTCCTGGCCGGCCTGTGGAACCTCATGGACGACCGGGTCGAGTGGGTGGGCGGGCTTGCCCGGATCAGCGGGGGCGCGGCCGTCGGCCCGCGTGACACGCCCGCCGGCTGGCGCGCCGAGACGGCCGGCATGCACCTCCCCAAGACCGGCGCTGCGGCCCGGTTCGGCTCGCCGGAGCAGGCCACGTTCCCGCACGGTCAGCGCCGCACCGCCGACTCTCTCGTCGCGACCCTCGCAACGCGCGCGGGAGTGCTGGTCATGCCGGAACCGGAACGAGAGGTCACGCTCGGCCGGATCCGCGCTGCCCTCGCGAGCAGACCGGAGACCGCCCGCGGCGAGTTCACCCTCCCGATGCTGACCGGCGCGCTGCGCGTCCGGCGGCTGTGACACGGCACACGTCCGCAACGCACCACATGTCCGCAACGAGGACGGCGACCCGGTGCCCCAACGACCTGCCGAGGCGGCGTGCCGGGTGAGGCGTCCCGGGGGAGGCGGGCCGGTGAAGGGTCAGGCGAGGTGGCCGGTGAAGGCCGTCTGGAAGTAGGCCCTGTGTAGGGACGCGCTCTGACAGCGCGCCGGTCACGCATGCGCTGCCGCTGGCCGGGTCCCTGGTGACCGGCCAGCGGCGGGCCCACGTCCTGTCGTGGACGGACGCTTCTAGAACGGATACCACCGCACCGTCGCGTCCCCGTCCCGCAGGGACGCCACGCGGCGGCGGAACTCCTTGAGCGCCTTCGGGTTGCTGGGCGCATGCTGGGCGACCCAGGCGCAGCTGGCCGTCTCGCGGGCGCCGCGCAGCACCGCGCACCCCTCCCAGGTGCGCACGTCCCAGCCGTACGCGTCGGTGAACTCGCCGTAGACCGTGGCCCCGAGCCCGTACCGGTCACAGCTGAGCGCCATCACGACCAGGTCGTGTTCCCGCAGGTCCGAGGAGAACGTCTCCAGGTCCACCAGGACGGGCCCCTCCGGACCCACATGGACGTTGCGGGGGAGCGCGTCGCCGTGGATCGGACCTGCCGGCAGGTGCGGCGTCAGCGCGGCGGCCTCGGACGCGAAGGAGTCGCGGCGCGCGCGCAGGTACGCCGCGTCCGCCGGGTCGATGGCGTCGCCGGCGAGCCGCAGCCAGCGCTCGACCCCGCCGAGCAGTTCGCGGCGCGGCAGCGGGAACTCGGGCTCGGGCAGGGCGTGCACCTGGCGCAGCAGTATGGCCAGGTCCTGGGGCCCGGCCGGACGCACCGGGTCCGACAGCCGCTGCCACACCGTCACCGGGTGGCCGTCGACGAGCAGCGCCTCGGGCTCCGCTGCCCGCGCCGCGGGCACGTCGGCCGCGGCCAGCCAGCGCGCGACACGCAGCTCACGCCGTGCCCGCTCCAGCAACTCCGCGTCCCGCCCGACCTTGACCACCACGTCATCGGCCGCGAACACCGCGTTCTCGCCCAGCGCCAGCAGCCGTGCCTCGGTCACCGTGCCCGGCGGCAGCAGCCGCGCCGCGTCCAGCACCTCACGTGCCCGTGCCTCGTCCACCGTGTCGCCTCCCACCTCGTGCTACGCCCGCCCCGCACCGGGCCGGACGGCCGCCAGTGTCCCATGTGCGTCGTTCCTCGAGCCGATCCGCTGTCAGAGGGCCGCGTTAGCGTTCGGTTCCGACGCACCCCACCCCACGCAACACCTGGAGGAGCCGTGGTGGCCGCTGAATTCTCGCCGATACCGGAGCTGAACCTCCTCAAGGACTTCGAGGACACCATGGAGGCCGCGTATTTCTCGGACGGCTTCGAGCTGTGGCAGTACGGTGGCCCGGACCCCGGACTCGTGGCGGACTGGATCGGCCTGAAGGCCCCCCTGAGCCCGCGCGAGCAGGACCGCGTGGACCGGCTCGTGCCCTTCGCGCAGGCCACCGGATCGGGGTCCTTCTACGCGCTGTGGCGGTGCGACGACCGTCCGGACCTCGGCACGCTTCCTGTGGTCTGCTTCGGCGACGAGGGCGATCTGGACGTCGTCGCGGCCGGATTGCAACCGTTCTTCCAGACGCTCGCCTGCGACAACGAGTGCTTCCTGGCCGACTGGGAGGACGAGGCGGACAAGGACGAGGACGACGAGGAGCACGGCAGGGAACTCGCCCAGGGGCACGCGGAGTTTCTCGCCTGGCTGGAGCGGACCTTCGACCTCGGCCTGCCGGAAGACCCGCTGGCGGACCCCCATCCCCTCACGGACGCGGCACGCAGGGCGTACGGCCGGCGCCTCGCCACCTGGTTGCAGGAGGTCTCGCCGGGCGGCACGTTCGAGATCCCCGTTCCGCCCTACCGGTAGGGACGGCACCCTTCCGCCGGGCGTGCCCTCCCTCGTGACCCGGGCCGCGCACCGCACCTTGACGCAACGTCGCCGCGTCAGCACCATGACGGAGTCCACCGGGGTGGCCGGACGGCGGCCGATGAGGCGGGCCGGGCGCCCATGAGCGCCTCGAAGGAGTCGATCCCGTTGACCCTGGCCACCGAGGCGCCCCGGTCGGTGCGGGGCACGCCACCACGTGAGGCGCACCGCGGTGCCGATCACGGCGCCTGGTTCCTGGTGCTGCCCGCGCTCGTGCCGATCCTCATCCTGAGCGTGGCGCCACTGCTCTACGGCATCGTGCTCGCCTTCACCGACGCCCAGTCGGGGCGCACCGCGGCGACCCGCTGGACGGGCCTGGTCAACTTCAGCGACCTGCTGCACGACACGCTCTTCTGGGAGTCGTTCCGCATCGGGCTGCTGTGGGCCGTCGGCGTCACCGTGCCGCAGTTCCTGCTCGCCCTCGGCCTTGCGCTGCTGCTCAACCAGGACCTGCGGATGCGCTGGCTGGCCCGGGCGCTGGCGATCATCCCCTGGGCGATGCCGGAGGTCGTGGTCGGCATCATGTGGCGCCTCGTCTACCACCCGGATGCCGGCGTGCTCAACGAGACGCTGCGCCGGCTCGGGCTCGGCGGCAACCACGACTGGCTGACGTCCCTGGGCACCGCGCTGCCCGCCGTGATCGTCGTCGGGGTCTGGTCCGGCCTGCCGCAGACCACCGTCGCACTGCTCGCCGGCCTCCAGCACACCCCGCGCGACCTGCACGAGGCCGCCGCGCTGGACGGCGCGGGCGCCTGGCGCCGCTTCACCACGGTGACCTGGCCCGCGCTGCGCCCGATCGCGCTCGCGATCAGCTCGCTCAACTTCATCTGGAACTTCAACTCCTTCGCCCTGGTGTACGTGCTCACCAACGGCGGTCCGGGCGGGCGCACCCGGCTGCCGATGCTGTTCGCGTATGAGGAGGCGTTCCGTTACGGGCAGTTCGGCTATGCGGCCGCCATGGGCTGCGTCATGGTCGCCGTGATCTCGGTGATCCTGGCCTGCTACCTGGCCGGCCGGTTGCGGGGAGGCGACGAGTGAGCGGCGGGGCGACGGTGCGAGCGGGGGACAAGGCCCCGAAGGCGGCGGCGGCCGGTCCTGCCGGTGGGCTGCGGACCCGGCGGGCGGCGCGTGCGGGACAGTACGTGGCGCTGCTGGCCTATCTCGCCTTCCTGGTCTTCCCGTTCCTGTGGCTGGTGTCGACGGCGTTCAAGCCGCCGCGCGAGCTGGGCAGCCTGCACCCCACCTGGATCCCGCAGGACCCGACGCTCGCCAACTTCCGTCAGGCCTTCGCCGAGCAACCGCTGCTGCGGGCCGGGCGCAACTCCCTGCTGGCGGCGGTGGGCGCGGCCCTGATCGCGGTGGCCGTCGCCACCCCGATGGCGTACGTGCTGGCGCGCCGGCGCGGGTTGCTGGCGCGGGCGGCGACCGGCTGGGTCGTGGTCAGCCAGGCGTTCCCCTTCGTGCTGATCATCATCCCGCTGTTCCTGCTGCTGAAGGACCTCCACCAGATCGACTCGCTGCCCGGCCTGACCCTGGTCTACGTGGTCTGGGCCCTGCCGTTCGCGCTGTGGATGCTGGTGGGGTACGTACGGGCGGTGCCCGTCGAGCTGGAGGAGGCGGCCGCGGTGGACGGCGCGGGACGGGCCCGGATCCTGCGGTCGGTCGTCGCACCGCTCCTGGTGCCCGGCATGGTGGCGACCGGCCTCTTCGCCTTCGTCAGCGCGTGGAACGAGTTCTTCTTCGCCCTCGTCCTGCTGAAGTCGCCGGACCACCAGACGCTCCCGGTGGTGCTCACCCACTTCATCGGTGCGGAGGGCGTCGCCGACCTCGGCCCGCTCGCCGCCGCCGCGTTCCTCGCCACGCTGCCCTCGCTGGTGATCTTCGCGATCATCCAGCGCCGGATCACGGGCGGCGTGCTGGCGGGGGCGGTGAAGCACTGATGCGGTCAGCCGGTCAGCCGGTCAGCCGGTCAGCCGGTCGGCCGGTCGGCCGGTCAGTCGGTCAGCCAGGTGGTGCCCTCCGGGGTGGTGCCCCCCGCCCTCGACGATGGGGCCAGGGAAAGCCGCCTGAGCGCCCCTGCACCGGCCCTCCCCTGACCCACCAGGCCCCACTACGCTCCCGCCCATGCTGCCGACAGCTGTCTTCGCCGCCGTTCCGTACGTCCTCGCGGCGCTCCCGTTCCTCCTGGGCGCGCTCTGCCTCTACGGCGGCCTCAGCGGCCTGCGCCACGCCAACCGCCTGCGCCGCACGGGCGTTCGCGCGGAAGGCGAGGTCGTCCGCATCGAGGAGAACCGGCACGGCGACGTCGGCAGCTCCAGGCCGCAATACCCGGTCGTCTCATGGACCACGTCGGACGGCACCCCGATGGAGACGCGCTCCCCGATCGGCGTCTCCCACGCTCCCCGCTTTCAACCAGGCGCCCGCATCACCCTCCACTACGACCCGTCCGACCCGGCGGCGAACTGGGCCATCGACGGCTTCGGCACGACGTCCGCCCGCATCGGCATCGCGGTGGGCACCGTCCTCGTCGCCTTCGGCCTGTGGCTTGCCTGGTTGATGGCTTAGGCCGGGGTGCCGGCGATGCGGGCGGCGGCAAGTGGTCACCGCCGGCGGGCCGCCGTTCACCCAGACACTTGATCGATGGCGCCGTCCGGTGCGACGGGGAGAATGCGGCCATGCACATCCGAACCGTGCGCCTGGAGGAACTGCCCGTCCTTCAGGACATCGAGAGGGCTGCCGGGCAGTGTTTCCGAGACATCGGCATGCCGGAGATCGCGGAGGACGAGCCGCTCTCGCTCGCTGAACTCGCCGCCTACCGGCACGCCGGGCTGGCCTGGGTCGTGGCCGGTGACACCGACGTACCGGTCGCCTACCTGATCGCCGACCGGGTCGACGGCAACCTCCATGTCGAGCAGGTCTCGGTGCACCCGGGCAGCGCGCGGCGTGGTGTGGGTCGGTCGCTGCTGGACCATCTGGCGGGCCACGCCACGAGCGAGGGCGTACCCGCCTTGACCCTGACCACGTTCACCCACGTCCCGTGGAACGCCCCGTACTACGCTCGCTGCGGTTTTCGGCTCATGGACGACAGCAGGCTCACTTCCGGTCTGCGGAAGATCTGTGAGCGCGAAGCGGCCCACGGCCTGGATCGATGGCCGCGGGCTTGCATGCGCCGGGCACTGTGACACCACGGCACCGTCGGTATCGGAAACGTCTCCTGACGGGACGCTGTCCGCTCGGATGCGGGATCAGGCCAGCTTGCGGCCCCACGCGGTGATCAGCGGTGCGAGCATGAGGTCCAGGTCGCCGCGCGCGAGGTTCGCGAGATGCGTCTCGATCTCCTCGGGCGTCGCCAGTCCAGCGGCCAGGAGCTGGTCGCGGACGTGCTGGACCGTGGCCGCCTCCAGGACCGCGCACGCGCGTGACGCGATGGGGAAGTAGGCCTCGGCGCCGACGTCCGTCAGGGCCGACTCGCGCAGCAGCCGGGGCAGCGTGCGACCGTACGCGAGGTCGGCCCCGCGCTCGGCCATCAGCGTGCGCATCCCGGTGCGCAGCCGGTTCGCCAGTGCTTCGGCGGGGCCGCTCTCGTCCGGGCAGGCGAGTGGCTGTAGGGCCGGGTCCCCGTCCTCGATCACCAGCCATCCGCCCGGCCGGAGCGCATCGATCATCACGCGCATCGCGGCAGCGCGATCCTTCAGGTGGACCAGCACCAGCCGGGCGTGGACCAGGTCGAACGTGTCGGCCGGAGGTGGGTCGTTGAGCACGTCGTGCCGGCGTACCTCGAGCGCGCCGCCGGCCGCGGGCTCGGCCCACGACACGTCGATGTCCGTGGCCAGCACCCGGCCGCCGGTGCCCACGCGCTCCGCCAGGCCGCGCGGTACCGAGACGCCGCCGGCTCCGACCTCCCAGCACCGCCAACCTTCGCCGAGCCCCAGGTCGTCGAGGTGACGAAAGGTCCACGGGTCGAACAACTCGGCGAGCGCCACGAACCGTTCGCCGGCCTCCGGGCGACGGTTGTCGAGCAGATAGCGGTTCACCACACCAGTATGGCCCGGCCGACGTCGCGCAGCCACCAGACGTCGGCGAACGTCACGGTCGGGCCGTTGTGCGGCGTGCGCCGGGCAGGCGGGCTGGGAGGTTACTGCCTCACCGACGGCGCAGCGGCTACCAGCGGGCGACGAGCGTCTCCTCGTTGCCCCGATTGCGGTACAGCCAGGTGGTCCCCGGCGCGACGCTCCCTGTCAAGTAGGCGACGATGGGATCCCGCTGTGTGGCGCTGTCGAGCTCGCCGAGCAGCTTCAGGGCGTCGGGCAGGGGGAAGAAGGCGGCCTGTTCGATGTCGTCGTCCTCGGGCGCGACATCTCCCGACCACTCGTCGATCTCGAAGGCGGCAGCCAGCGCCGAGGGGTGCCGCTCGGAGTCGATGTGCATGAGGAATGCGGTCCGTACCGGGACCCCGACCAGCAGCCCCGTCTCCTCCCGCAGCTCACGCCGGAGGGCTTCGTGCATGAGCTCGCCGTCCTCGACCCCGCCGCCGGGGAGGGACCAGTAGAGCGCACCGCCGGCGCCAAGGCTCTCCCGCACGAGCAGGATCTCGTTGCGTCTGCGGATGATGCCGATGACCAGTTGCACCCGTGGTATCGGGACCTTCGTATCCTCCACCGTCATAGCGCCGACCGTACGGGGCAGACCGAGGCTTGCAGGCTCATGGGAGTGCTCCATGGGAGTGCTCATCAAAGGGGCTCGTCGGAGGGGCTCATTCGGCTCGGATCATCTCCGCCGCCTTCTCCCCGACCAGCACGCTCGGCGCGTGGGTGTTGCCGTGCGGGATCGTCGGGAACACCGAGGCGTCGGCAACGCGGAGTCCCGTGACGCCGTGGACGCGCAGTCGGGCGTCGACGACTCCGGTGGATTCCGATCCGATGCGGGCCGTGCAGGACGGGTGGTACGTGGTGGCGATGTTGCGTCGGATCTCGGCCTCGATTTCCGAGCGGCCGGTCGCCTGCCCGCCGGGGTGGAGTTCGCGCGTGGTGAGGCCGCGCACCGGCTGTGAATTGGCCACTTCACGTGCCCTTTCGATACCCGCGACCATCGAGTCCAGCTCTGCCGGGTCAGAGAAGTAGTTGAACGTCAGAGCGGGCTTTTCGGCCGGATCGGCGCTCCGTAGCCGCACCTGGCCGCGGCTGCGGGAACCCACCAGTGAAAGCGCGATCGCATAGGCCGGCTTGTCGTGGGTCGCGAATCCGTGGTCCCAGAAGAACACCGGCGCGCCGAACATCTGCATGTCGGGCGCGGCTTCTCCCGGACGCGTACGGAAGAACGCCACCGCCTCGCCGACATTCGACGTCAACAACCCGCGTCGCGTGAGGAAATACTTCGCCAGTTGGACCGGCGACTGTGCCTTCGCGAGCGTTCCGCGCGCCGTGGTCTCGAAATTCGCCGCGTAGAACGGGTGGTCCATCATGTGCGATCCGACATTCGGGTTGTCGACGACAACCCGGATCCCGTGCTGCGTGAGGTGATCGGCCGGCCCGATCCCGGACAGCATCAGGATCTGCGGGGTGTTGAAAGCGCCCGCTGACACCACGACCTCGCGATCGGCCCGGTAGAAGTCCTGCCGTCCGGCACGTGTGGCCTCGACGCCTACGGCACGTCCGTCCTCGATGCGTAGCCGGTGGACGTGGGCGCCCGTGAGCACGGTGAAGTTCGGGCGCTTGCGTGCCGGCGTCACGAAGCCATCGGCGGTGGTCCAGCGCATGCCGCGCTTCTGCGTCACCTGGTTGAGGCCGACACCGATCTGCTCCGCGCCGTTGAAGTCGTCGTTACGCGGCATTCCGGTGGCGATCATGCCTTCGACGAGGGTCTCGCTGAGGGGGTTCGGCGAGCGGAGGTCCTCGACGTGCAACGGGCCGTGTGCGCCGTGGTATTCACTTTCGCCCCGCGAGTTGCACTCCGACTTCTTGAACAGGGGAAGCACCTCGTCGTACGACCATCCCGTCGCACCGGACTTCGCCCATCCGTCGTAGTCGTGCCGGCTTCCGCGGATGTACATCATCGCGTTCATCCCGCTGCAACCGCCGAGGTATTTGGCCCTGGGGTGATAGATCGAACGGCTATTCAGATGGGGCTCGGGCTCGGTGCCGTAGTTCCAGTCGAGGTTTGTCCGGAACTGGGTCGCGAACGCCGCTGGGATCTTGACGTTCGTCGGCTTCTCGGCGCCGCCTGCCTCGATCAGGAGGACCCGTACGTCCGGATCCTCCGAGAGCCTCCCGGCCACGACTGCGCCTGCCGACCCCGCACCCACCACGATGTAGTCGAACGTCGCCATCAGCCCTCACCAGAGTCGTCGTCGGTCCGACCACGTTCGCACCCTCGGGCAGATCCTGCTTGGCATTGCATCCGATTTCGGACGCCGCATTGTGCGCTTGTTCACTCAGGTTTCCCGCGCGATGTCCGCGCCGCTCACCCCGGCTGGCATGCCTATCCGGCTGGGGGTCCGGGGGTCATCCCCCGGGAAAATGCAATACCTCGCCGCTATTTCCTTCGCCAGGGCCAGTCCCAGAAGACCGACGAGGAGCGGGACGCCCGGTCGCGCACGGCGTCGAGGGTCCCCGCCCGCAGGTCCGCGACGGCCGACTCGTCGCGGGCGACGACGAGTCTGTGCTGACCATGGTGACTCCGCGCGCCGATGTGGCCATGATGCGGTGCATGACTTGCGCCCTCCTGAGAGCCCAGCGTCTGGAACGAACCCTGGCCGGGGCGGTGCGGCACTGATGCGCGCACTCCGCACCGGGACGGGGTCCCGACGGCGCCCGCTCGCCGCCGCGGTGGCGGTGCTTGCCGTGCTGCTCGGCGGCTGTTCCTCCGCCGGCACCCGGGACGACGGCCGGGTCACCCTCGACTTCCAGTCGCTGGCCTGGCAGCAGGAGTCCGTCGCCGCCAACAAGGAGCTGGTGCGGGAGTGGAACGCGACGCACCCCGACGTCCGGGTGCGCTACGTCCAGGGCAACTGGGACACCGTGCACGACCAGCTGCTCACCTCCTTCGAGGGGGATGAGGCGCCGGACATCATCCACGACGCCTCCGACGACCTCGCCGACTTCGCCTACGGCGGTTACCTCGCCGATCTGCGCGGGCTGCTCCCGGCGTCGCTGACGGACGACATCCCGCAGCGCAGCTGGGACATGGCCACCTTCGGCAAGGGCGTGTACGGGGTGCCGTTCCTCCAGGAACCGCGCGTCCTCATCGCCGACGCCGACCGGCTGAAGCAGGCCGGGGTGCGCATTCCCACGGTCGAGAAGCCGTGGAGCTGGGAGGAGTTCCGCACCGTCAGCAAGCGGCTGAGCGGCAAGGGCCGCTACGGGGTCGCCTGGCCGCTGAAGGAACCCGTCTCCGCGGTCCTCAACATGTCCCTGTCCACCGGTGGCCAACTCTTCCACCGCGGCGCGGACGGCAAGGTGGCCATCCGGTTCGACGCGACCGACGAGGTCGTCCCGCGCACCGTGCACGACCAGGTCGCCCAGGACGGCAGCGCGTCGGCCGCGACGCTCGGCATGGGCGGCTCGGACACCCTGCCGGGCCTTTTCGGGGGTCGGTACGCGATGGTTCCGCTCGGCTTCTCCTACCGTCAGCAGATCGCCCAGCAGGCCCCCAAGGGCTTCCACTGGCGGGTGCTGCCCGCCCCCGCGGGCGCCGACGGGCTCACCCAGGGCGTCAGCCCGCAGACGCTGTCCGTCGCCGCGGACAGCCCGCACAAGAAGGAGGCGGCCGCTTTCATCGCCTTCCTGCTCAAGCCGCGGAACATGGTGCGGCTGGCGCTCGGCGACTGGCTGCTGCCGACCGGGCGCACGGCGCTGGCGGACCCGGCACTGCACACCGCCAAGGACGACTGGGCGACCGGCACCGCGCTCGCCGACCGGTTGCGGGCGGCGCCCGCGCAGTCCGTACGGGGCTATCCGGAGTGGAAGGACAAGGTCGCCACGCCCGCGTTCCAGGAGTACTTCAGCGGCGCGATCGGGCTGGCCGAGCTGCGTAGCCGTCTGGTGGACGACGGGAATCTGGTGCTGGCGCGCTACCAGCGCTGACCCGTGCCGCCGTCAGGCCTGCACGGTGGGCCGGACGACGATCTCGCTGATGTCGACGCCGTCGGGTTGCCCGATCGCGTACCCGATGGCGGAGGCGACGGCGGACGGCGGCATGGCGATGTCGTCGCGCTGCCGGGCCAGGGCCCGTGCTGCTTCGGGACTCGCCCCCTTGCCCACGCCCTCCGTGTCGGTGAACCCCGGCGAGACCAGGGTGACCCGCAGGTGGGGCCCCGATTCCTGCCGCAGCCCCTCGGTCAGCACCTTCACGGCCGTCTTGGTGGCCGCGTAGACGGCCTGCGGGGACTTCACGACATAGGCCGCCGTGGAGGCGACGTTGACGAACTGGCCGGAGCGCTGCCGCCGGAAGACGGGCAGCGCCGCCCCGATGCCGTTGAGCAGGCCGGTGACGTGGGTGGCGACCATGGCGTCCCAGTCGTCCTGGCGCAGCTCGTCGAACGGCGAGATCGCCATGGTGCCGGCGTTGGAGACCAGGACGTCGAGCCGGCCGAAGCGCGCGAGTGCCGTGTCCGTCAGGCGTCCGAGGTCCGCGCGGCGCGTCACGTCGACGACGGTCCCGGCAGCCGAGCCGCCCGCCGCCGTGATCCGGTCCACCACCGCGTTCAGCCGGTCTTCCCGCCGGGCGCCGAGCACCAGGTGGGCCCCTTGCTCGGCGAGGTGGGTCGCCGTCGCTTCACCGATGCCGCTGCTGGCGCCTGTGATCGCGACGACCTTGCCCTGGATACCTGACATGCTCGGCTGCCTTTCACGGGGTGTGCGCAGGTCATCGGGGTGGCCTAGAGTGAAGCGGGGGCGACCCCATTTGATTCCAGATTAAGTGGGGGCGTGCCCGGTTAGCAAGGTGGGCAGTCACGGAGAGGGGAGGGGACCGCTGATGGCCGACCGAGTGCAGCGACCGTTGCGGGCTGACGCGCGGCGCAACAGGGAGAAGATCCTCGCGGCCGCCGTGCGCGTGTTCGCGTCGGAGGGGCTCGACGCGCACCTGGAGCGGGTCGCCAAGGAGGCGGGCGTGGGGAGTGCGACCTTGTACCGCAACTTCCCCACCCGGGAGGCGCTGGTCGAGGCGGTCTACCGCAACGAGGTGGCCCAGCTGTGCGACGCGGCACCCGCGCTGCTCGCGGCGAAGCCGCCCGACGAGGCACTGCGCGTCTGGACGCGCCTCTTCCTGGACTACGTCACCGCCAAATACGGCATGATCGACGCCCTGCGCGCCATCGCGGCGACAGGGGACAACCCCTACGGTCGCAGTCGGGAAATGATCCAGTCCGCCATCGCCGCGCTCATGGACGCGTGCGCGGCCGCCGGAGTGATCCGCACCGACGTCGGCCCCGCCGACATCGCTGCCGCCCTCGAAGGCATCGCCCTCACCTCGGCCAGCCCCGAACGGCGGCAGCAGGCGGAACGCCTGCTCGACCTCACCCTGGACGGTCTCAGGGCGGGTGCGGCGAAGCCGTAGCGGCCGAGCCGGGCCCGGGTGCGTTCGTCCTTGGGGCGTTCGCCCCAGGCCCCGGGTGGTCGTCCTGCCGCGACTTCCTCGGCCGATGTCTTGACCGACCTGTACTTACAGGATTACATACCTAGCACCCCGGAGCGTCAGACCCCGGAACTTCAGACCCGGAACGTCAGGGAAGAGGGTCCCCATGTCGCAGGCCGCCACACCGCCCATCGCGCCGATGGCGCTGACGCTCGATGTCGCCGGAGGGCGGCTGAGCCCCGAAGGGCCCACGCTGACGCGCCGGATGAGCGATCTCGAAGGGCTCTTCGAGGACGCGGGTGCCTGGCGGGCCGCCCGGGACGCGGGCGATCCGGTGGTGTACGAGGTGACGTCGTCGCCGGTGCCGGAGGTGCCCCGGGAGCTGCCGCAGTCCGTCACCACGATCCGGCCCGGCGCGTGCGGCGGCGAGTTCTACATGACCAAGGGGCATCAGCACCCCGATCCGCAGGGCGAGATCTACCTCGGTCTGGCCGGTAGCGGTGGCCTGCTGATGTTCGACGGCGAGCGCACCGAGTGGCTCGACATGGCGCCCGGCACCGTCGGCTACATCCCGCCCGGCTGGGCGCACCGCTCGGTCAACACCGGCGACGAGCCGTACCGCTTCCTCGCCGTCTACCCCGGTTCGGCCGGACACGACTACGGCTGGGTGCTGGAGCACGGCATGGGCCGGCGGGTCCGGCGTGCCGCGCAGGGCGGGGTGTCCCTCGCCCCCTTCCACCGCTGAACGCGCCCTTCCACGGCTAAAGGAGCAGCACACTTATGGCACTTCGCAGCGTGACCCCGGCGGTGACGGCGCTGGCCACCGTGGTGGCCCTGGGCCTCGGGGTGGTCGGCGGCAAGGCCGCGTTCGGCGGCGACGACGAGGCGGGGGAGCAGGGCGGCGCCGCGGTGGCCGGCACCCGTGTCGACGTGATCGTCAAGGCCACCAACTCCGAGTTCTGGCAGTCGATGCTGGCCGGCAGCAAGAAGGCGGGCGACGACCTCGGTATCCGCCTCGGGCTCTTCGGGCCCACCGCGGAGACCGACATCGAACCGCAGATCCAGCTGGTCGAGGACGCCATATCGCGCGGCGCCCAGGCGATCGTGCTCGCCGCCAACTCCTCCACCGCGCTCGACAGCGTCATCGACAAGGCGCGCAAGGCCGGCATCAAGGTGATCACCGTCGACAACGCGGTGCACACCAAGACCGAGGGCTTCCTCGGCACCGACAACATCAAGGCGGGCCAGCAGGCCGGCGAGCGGCTCTGCAAGCTGATGACCGCACGCGGCAAGGCCGACGGGACCGTGCTGCACGAGACGTCGGTCTCCGGCGTCCAGGTGCTGACCGACCGCTTCGACGGGTTCAAGAAGGGGCTCGCGGCCGGCTGCCCCGACGCCAGGGTCAGCCAGACCCTGGCCAACAACAACGACGTCAACGCCGCCGTCGGGCAGGTCTCGGACGTCCTCGCCACCTCGCACTCGCTCGCCGGCGTCTTCGCCGACAACAACGTGTCCGGCATCGGCACCGCCAAGGCGATCCAGGAGAAGAAGGCAGAGGGCCGCGTCGACGTGGTGTCGTTCGACTCCGACCCGGCCGAGGTCGCCGCGGTGAAGACCGGAGCCATCGACGCGATCGTGGTCCAGAACCCGTTCTTCTTCGGCTACCAGGGCGTCGTCGAGGCCGCCATGGCGCACGCCGGCTCGCCCGCGCCGGTGAACCTCGACCCGGGGGCGGTGCTGGTGGACAGGAAGAACGTCGGCAGCGAGGACCTCAAGTCGCTGCTGAACCCGCCCAAGGTCAAGAAGTAGCCAGGGGAGTCGCCGTGTCCGCGCCCTCGTCACGTCCGTCCGGCCCCGACCGGCCGCAGCCCGCCCCCGCCCCCGTCGTCCGGCTGACCGGGGCCCGCAAGGAGTACGGTCCCGTCGTCGCGCTCGACGACGTCGACATCGACATACGGCCTGCCGAAGTGCACTGCCTGGCCGGCGAGAACGGTGCCGGGAAGTCGACGCTGATCCGGGTGCTCAGCGGGGCCGTCGCCCGCGACGGCGGCGGCTACGAGATCGCCGGGCGGTCCATGCCCCGGGTCCTCGCCCCCGCCGAGGCCCGGCTCGCCGGGATCGGGGTGGTGTACCAGGAGCTGAGCCTGCTGCCCGAACTGACGGTGCTCGACAACCTCCTGATGGGCCACTTCCCCAGCCGGTTCGGCGTGGTGTCCCGGCGCGCCCAGCGCCGCAGGGCCGAGGAGATGCTGGGCGCCCTGGGGCTCGCGGACGTCCCGCTGGACGCCCCCGTGTCCCGGCTGCCCACCGCCACCCGGCAACTGATCGAGATCGCCCGCGTGATCGGCGCCGACCCCCGGCTCGTCGTCTTCGACGAGCCGACCACCGCGCTCTCCGAGAAGGAGGCCGCCGCGCTGCTGGAGCGCATCCGGCACCTCAGGGACCGGGGCACCGCCGTCCTGTACATCACCCACCGCCTGGAGGAGATGTTCGAGATCGGCGACCGGGTCACGGTGCTCAGGGACGGCCGCAGCGTCGGCACCCACGACTTCACCGACCTGGACGAGAACGGGCTGATCGCCGCCATGGTGGGCCGCGAGGTCACCAACCTCTACCCGGGCCAGCGGCGGGCCCCGGGCCCGGTGCGGCTGGAGGTGCGCGGCCTCGTCCCGCAGGGGTTCCCCGCGCCGGTGGACCTGACCGTGCGCCAGGGGGAGATCGTCGGGCTCGCCGGGCTGCTCGGGGCCGGCCGCACCGAGATCCTGCGGGCCGTCTTCGGGGCGGAGCCGCCGGTGGCCGGCACCGTGCGGGTCGACGGCGAGAAGGCGGTGATCCGCTCGCCCCGTGACGCGGTACGGCGCGGCATCGCGCTGCTCACCGAGGACCGCAAGGAGTCGGGGCTGCTGCCGGAGCTGTCCGTCCGGGAGAACACCACCCTCGCGAGCCTCGGCGACTGCGCGGGCGCCGGCATCGTCAGCACCCGCCGCCAGCAGCTCAAGGCCGACACCGCCACCCGGGACCTGCGGCTGAAGTACGGCACCTGGGACGACCCCGTGGACTCGCTCTCCGGCGGCAACCAGCAGAAGGTGCTGCTCGGCCGGTGGCTGGGCACCGACGCCAGGGTGCTGCTGCTCGACGAGCCCACCAAAGGCGTCGACATCGGCGCGAAGTCCGACATCTACCGGATCATCGCCCGGCTGGCCGAGGCCGGCCTCGCCATCGTCGTCGTCTCCTCCTACCTGCCCGAACTGCTCGGCCTGTGCGACCGGATCGTCGTCGTACGCGAACGGCGCGTCGCCGGCGAGATCACGGCCGACGAGGCGACCGAACACCGGGTACTCCAGCTGGCCAGCCCCCGGCGCGAACACGTCGACGACGCGGCGCTGAGCCGCCGCCCCGACCCTCAGGAGCAGCCATGAAGACACCCCCGACCACGGCCGAGACGGCGGCGTCCGGCGCGGTGGAGGGCGGCGGAGCCGACGGAACCGACGAGCAGGAACCGCTCGGCCTGCGGGAGCTGCTCGGCCGCAACATCAGCGGCGTGCCCATCCTGGCGCTGCTCGTGATCGGCCTGAGCCTGTCCACCGACACCTTCCTGACCGGCACCAACCTCGACAACCTGGGCCGGCAGGTCTCCATCTACGCGATCATCGCGCTCGGCGAGCTGCTGGTGATCCTCACCGCCGGCATCGACCTGTCGGTCGGCTCGGTGGCCGGTCTCGCCGGGGTCGTCGCCGCCAAGACGGTCTTCGAGACCAGCTCCGGCGGCGCCACGCTCGGCGCCATCGTGCTCGGCCTGCTGGTGGGCGCGGCGGCGGGCGCGGTGAACGGTGCGCTGGTCGCGTTCTTCCGGATGCCGCCGTTCATCGTCACCCTCGGCATGCTGGGCGCGGCACGCGGCCTGACGCTGGTGTACACCCACGGCCGCACCATCCAGCCGCTGCCCGACGCCTTCCAGGAGATCGCGGGCGGCGCCACCCTCCACGTCGCCAACCTGATCTGGCTGACCCTCATCATCGCGCTCGCGGTCGGCTTCGCGCTGCACCGCACGGTCTGGGGCCGCTACGTGTACGCCGTCGGCTCCAACGCCGAGTCGGCCAGGCTCAGCGGGGTGCCGGTGCGCGGGGTGCTGGTCAGCGTGTACGCGCTGTCCGGTCTGGTCGCCGGCTTCGGCGGCATCCTGCTGGCCTCCCGGCTCGGCAACGGGGTGCCGACCTCCGGCACCGGATACGAGTTGCAGGCCATCGCCGCGTGCGTGATCGGCGGGGCGAGCCTGTTCGGGGCGCGCGGCACGGCGGTCGGCGCGCTGCTCGGCACGATCATCGTCGGCCTGCTCAACAACGGTGGCACGCTGCTCGCCATCGACCCCTTCTGGCTCCAGGTGGTCATCGGCGCCCTGATGGTGATCGCCGTCGGGCTCGACCAGTTGCAGAGCCGGCGCCCGCGTTCGGCCTCGATGGGAACCACATGATCATCTCGCATGACCTGGGCACCACCGGTGACAAGGCGTCCCTGCACGACACGCAGGGCCGCCCGCTCGCCACCTGCACCGTCGGCTATCCCACCGACTTCCGCGCCGGCGGCGTCGCCGAGCAGGACCCGGAGCACTGGTGGCGTGCGGTCTGCGAGGCCACCCGGCGGCTGCTCGCCGAGGCCGGCGCCGACCCGGGCGGCATCGCCGGTGTCGTGCTGTCCGGCCAGATGATGGGTGCCGTCTTCCTCGACGACGCGTTCCGCCCGGTGCGCCCCGCGATGATCTGGGCCGACCACCGCAGCACCGCCCAGAGCGACCGGCTCGTCGACGCGCTCGGCATGGCGTCGGCGTACGCCGAGCTGGGCCACCGGATCAACCCCACCTACTCGCTGACCAAGGTGATGTGGGTGCGCGAGAACGAGCCGGACGTGTGGGCCCGCACCCGGCACGTCTGCCTCGCCAAGGACCTGGTCACCCAGCGCCTCACCGGCCGCCTGGTGACCGACCCGTCCGACGCCTCCAGCACCAACGCCTACGATCAGCGCGCCGGCACCTGGTCGACACGGCTGCTGGCCGCCGCTGAGGTCCCCCTCGACCTGCTGCCCGAGATCGTGCCCGCCACGTCGGTCGCCGGCCGGGTGACCGAGCAGGCGGCCGGCGAGGTCGGCCTGCCGGCCGGCACGCCGGTGGTGACCGGCGGCGGCGACGGCCCGATGGCGGCCGTGGGCGCCGGGATCGTCGCCGCGTCGGACGGGCCGTACGCCTACCTGGGCTCCTCCTCGTGGATCTCGGTGGCCGCCGAGGCGCCGCTGCACGACCCGCGGATGCGCTCGATGACGTTCGACCACGTGGTGCCCGGGCACTACGTGCCCACCACCACGATGCAGGCCGGCGGCGCCTGCCTGGAGTGGGTCGTCGACCTGCTCGCACCCGGCCCCGGCCCGGACCGCTACGGTCCGTTGCTGGCAGCCGCAGGACAGGCACGGGCGGCCGACGAGGGACTGTTCTTCCTGCCGCACCTGCTCGGTGAGCGCTCGCCGTACTGGAACCCGGCCGCCGCCGGGGTCTTCGCCGGCCTCGAACGCCACCACGACCGGGGCCACCTGGTACGCGCCGTCCTGGAGGGCGTCGCGTTCAACCTGCGTACCTGCATCGGCGCCTTCACCGACGGCGGTATCGCGGTCGACGGGGTCGACGTGATCGGCGGCGGCGCCGGCAGCGACGTCTGGCTCCAGGTGCTCGCCGACGTGTGGGGGGTGCCGGTGCGCCGGCGCAGCATCGTCGAGGACGCGAACAGCCTGGGCGCCGCGGTGACCGCGCTGGTCGGCCTCGGTCTCGCCGAGGACTTCGGCGTCGCCCGCCAGCTCGCCGGCACCACCGCCGAGTTCGTCCCCGACACCCGGCGCAGCGCCCGCTACGCCGAGCAGCACCGGATCTTCCTGGATGCCTACGCACGGCTGGAACCGTGGTTCGACACCCGTACGAAGGGGGCCTCGTGACGCCGCCGCACCGCACGCACCGGGCGGTCGTGGTGACCTCCCGTTCGTTCTCCACCGGCAGCGCCGACCTGACGGGCCGGCTCACCGCCGCAGGACTGACGGTGCTGCGCGCCGATCCGGGCCATGACCCGGCGGCGCTGCGCGGCCCGCTCGGCGAGGCCGTCGCCTGGATCGCCGGGACCGCTCCCGTCACCGCCGCCCACCTGGCGCTGGCCCCCGCGCTCAGCGTGCTCGCCCGGCACGGCGTGGGCGTCGACGCCGTCGACCTCGACGCGGCACGGGACTCCGGCGTCACCGTCACGCACACCCCGGGAGCCAACAGCGAGGCCGTCGCCGAGCACACCCTGGCCCTGCTGCTGGCCGCGCTGCGCGCCGTCCCCGCGGGCGACGCGCGGGTACGGGCCGGGGTGTGGACCGTCACCCGGGGGCGTCAACTCGGTGCGGCCGTCGCCGGGGTCGTCGGTTTCGGGCGGATCGGCCGGGGCGTCACCGAGCGGCTGCGCGCCCTGGGGTGCACGGTGCTGGTGCACGACCCGTACGTGCCCGACGATGCCGTACGGGCCGCCGGCGCCCGGCCGGTCCCGCTCGACGAGCTGCGCTCAGCGGCCGACGTCGTCGCGCTGCACACGCCCGGTGGCCGGTTGCTCGTCGACGCCGACTGGACGGCCGCGGCCCGGGACGGTCAGGTGATCGTCAACACCGCGCGCGCCGACCTGGTGGACGAGACGGCGGTGGCCGACGCGCTGCGCAGCGGGCGGCTGTTCGGCTACGCCGCCGACACCCTCGCCACCGAGAGCCGTGCGGCCCACTCGCCCCTGCTCGCCGACGACCTGCGTGACCGGGTCGTCGTCACCCCGCACCTGGGCGCCCAGACCGAGCAGGCCGTCGACCGGATGGGCACCATGGCGGTGGACGGCGTGCTCGACGTGCTGGCGGGCCGCCGCCCGAGGTACCCGGTCGGCGCGGAGCCGTCGCCGGGTGGTCCGGCGGGTCGTGCGGTGACGGGTCGGGTCGCATGAGCGGGCGTGGTCGTCGTCGGATGCGGTTCGTCGGGGTGTCCATCGGGTGCTCGTCGATCATGCGGGTTTTCCGGGTTGGTCGGAGTTGTTTGGCCTGGAGGTGGGTGTGATGGGGTTCGACGTGCTGGCGGGCCGCCGCCCGAGGCACCCGGTCGGCGCGGAGCCGTCGCCGGGTGGTCCGGCGGGTCGTGCGGTGACGGGTCGGGTCGCATGAGCGGGCGTGGTCGTCGTCGGATGCGGTTTGTCGGCGTGTCCACCGGACACTCGTCGATCATGCGGGTCTTCCCCCGCTGGGCGGAGCTGCTCGGTCTGGACGTGGACCTGAGCGGACTCGACGTCCCGGTGGACGCACCGCCCGAGGAGTACCGCCGGGCCGCACTCGCGTTGCGCGACGACCCGGACTGCGCCGGCGCGCTGGTGACCACCCACAAGATCGCGCTGTACGAGGCCGCCGGTGACCTCTTCGACGGCTTCGACGACTTCGCCGTCACCTGCGGCGAGGTGTCCTCGGTGACGGTGCGCGACGGGCGGCTGTACGGCGCCGCCAAGGACCCGCTGACCGCCGGGCTCGCCCTGGAGGAGATGCTCACCGCCGACCACTTCGCCACCGGGGCCGAGGTGCTCTGCCTGGGCGCGGGCGGCGCGGGCACCGCGATCGCCTGGTACCTCACCCGGCGCGCCGACCCGCCCCGCACCCTGCACGTGCTGGACACCGTGCCCGAACGCCTGGCCCGTCTCACCGAGGTCGTCGGCGCCGGGCACGGCACCACCGTGCGCACCGCCGCCGCGCACCCGGAGCGCATCGCGGCCGTGCTGCACGACCTGCCGCCCGGCAGCCTGGTGATCAACGCGACGGGCCTCGGCAAGGACCGCCCCGGCAGCCCGCTGCCCGCCGGCGCCGTGCTGCCCCGCCGGGCCGTGGTGTGGGAGCTGAACTACCGGGGCGCCCTGGACCTCCTGCGGCAGGCCGAAGAGCAGCGGGCCGAGCGGGAGCTGACGGTGGTGGACGGCTGGCGGTACTTCGTGCACGGCTGGTCCCAGGCGATCGCCGAGATCTTCGGCATCCCGATGCCGCCCGAGGTCGTCGACGAACTCTCCGCCGCCGCCGAGGCGTTGCGATGACCGGGCAGCGCGTGGTGCGGACCGTCCTCGGCGACCTCGACCCCGGCGGGCTGGGCGCCGTCGACTACCACGAGCACCTGTTCCAGGTCACGCCGCTGCTGCCGGGCGACGAACTCGACGACGAGGCCGCGTCGACCCAGGAGGCCGGCTCGCTCAAGGAGTCCGGCGCGGACGCCATGGTCGAGGCCACCCCGACCGGCCTCGGGCAGCGCCCGTCCGCGGTGGCCCGGGTGTCGGCCGCCACGGGGCTCGCGATCGTGCACACCACCGGCGCCCACCGCGAGCCGCACTACGCCGCCGGCCACCCGCTGCTGGACGAGTCCGTGGACGGCCTGCGCCGACGCTTCCTGCACGACCTGCGCACCGGTCTTGCGGAGTCCGACGGCTCGCCCGCCACGGCGCCGGACGGCGGTCCGGTACGGGCCGGCCTCCTCAAGGCGGGCATCGGCTACTGGTCCGTCAGCCCCTTCGAGCGGCGGGTCATCGCCGCCGTCGGCGAGAGCGCGGCCGAGACCGGCGCCCCCGTCATGGTCCACCTGGAACACGGCAGCGCCGGCCATGAGGTGCTGGACCTGCTGGCCGGCCACGGCTGCCCCGCGGACCGGGTCGCGCTGGCGCACGCCGACCGGAACCCCGACCCGGGGCTGCACCTGGAGCTGATCGCCCGCGGCGCCCTGCTCGGCTACGACGGCGCCGCCCGGCACGCCCGCGTGCCGGACTCGGTGCTCGTCGACTGCCTCGCCCGGGTCGTGGCGGACGGCGGCGCGCAAGGGGTGCTGCTCGGCGGCGACGTCGCCCGGCGCAGCCGGTACCTGGCGTACGGCGGGATGCCCGGGCTGCGCTACCTCTTCGTCCGCTTCCTGCCGCGGGTGCGGGCAGCGGTCGGTGCTGCCGCGGTGCGGCGGATGCTGGTCGGGAACCCGGCGCGCTGGCTGGCGTGGAGCCCGCGGGACACCGGTGCGGATGACGCCACAGACACCACGGATGACGCCGCGGCCGGCTGAACGGTCCTCTCGGGCCGGAAGGCCAACGGTCTTGGGCCAGAAGGGGAACGGTCGTTATTTGTTATCCTCTCATGACATGCAGACAGGTATCGACCGTTCCTCGCCGCTGCCCTTCTACCACCAGCTCAAGCAGATCCTGCTGGCGGAGATCCAGGGCCACGAGCTGGAGCCGGGTACCCGACTGCCGGGCGACCACGAGCTGTGCCAGCGCTACGAGGTCTCCCGCACGGTGGTCCGCCAGGCGCTCTCCGAGCTGGAGTCCGAGGGTGTCATCGAGCGCATCAAGGGCCGCGGGACCTTCGTCTCCCCGCCCAGGACGGCCGAGGGCCTGGTGCAGTCGCTCACCGGGCTCTACGAGGACGTGGCCCTGCGCGGCTCGACGCTGCGCAGCGACGTCCGCCGGCTGGAACTCGTCCCCGCGGACACCCAGGTGGCGGCCGAGCTGCACCTCGACCCCGGTCAGCCGGTGATCCTCATCGAGCGGCTGCGGTTCGTGGACGAGGAGCCGTGGGTGCTCACCGTCACCCATGTCCCGGAGCGCCTGGCGCCTGGCCTGCTGGACGAGGACCTGACCCACCGGTCCCTGTACGCCCTGCTGGAGGGGGAGTACGGGGTGCGGTTGGCGCGCGGGCACCGCTCCGTCGAGGCGACCACCGCGGGCCCCGCGCTCGCCCGCCACCTCGGCATCGCCGAGGGCGCGGCCGTCCTCGCGCTGCGCAGCACGAGCTTCGGTCCCGACGGCAGTCCCGTGGAGAGCTTCGTCGCCTACCACCGCGGCGACCGCAGCCGCTTCGAGGTCGACCTGGTGCGGCGTCCCCGGGCGGCGGCCCACCCGCTGATGATCGTCACGGGATGACGTCCGCTTTCCCGTCCGGTCCTCCTGTCCGGCGAGCGCGGACGCCCGGCGGACACCGGGGAATATAATTGCACGAGACGTATCGTCTCGTTAGGGTGCATCACATGATCCGTAGGAACCCCGCCGAGCGTGCCCACATCGCCATGTTCTCCATCGCGACCCCGGGGCATGTGAACCCGAGCCTCGAAGTGATCAGGGAGCTCGTCACCCGCGGGAACCGCGTCACCTACGCGATCCCCCCGGCCTTCGCCGACCAGGTCGCCGAGACCGGCGCCGAGCCGAAGCTCTGGAACTCCACGCTGCCCACCGAGGACGACCCGGAGGCCTGGGGCACCGAGCTGATCGACCACGTCGAGCCGTTCCTCACCGACGCGGTGCAGGCGCTGCCGCAGCTCATCGAGGCCTACCAGGGCGACCGCCCCGACCTGGTGCTGTACGACATCACCGCCTACCCCGCCCGCATCCTCGCGCACCGCTGGGGCGTCCCGATCATGCAGCTCTCCCCCTGCATGGTCGCCTGGGAGGGGTACGACGAGGAGGTCGGCAAGCCGCTGTTCGAGCCGCTCAAGCAGACCACGCGCGGCCGGTCCTTCTTCGACACCTTCGCCGGCTGGATCGCCGACAACGGCATGGACCTCGACGTCGAGAGCTTCATGGGCCGCCCGGACCGCTGCCTCGTCCTCATCCCCGAGGTCATGCAACCCAACGCCGACCGGGTCGACCGATCCGTGTACACCTTCGTCGGCGCCTGCCGCCCCCGCCCCGGCAAGCCGGACGAATGGCAGCGTCCACCGGGTGACGACAAGGTGCTGCTGGTGTCGCTCGGTTCGACGTTCACCAAACAGCCCGGCTTCTACCGGGAGTGCATCAAGGCCTTCGGCGACCTGCCCGGGTGGCACACGGTCATGTCCATCGGCCGGCACGTGGACCCGGCCGAACTCGGCGACATCCCGGACCGGGTGAAGGTCCACCCGTGGGTGCCGCAGCAGGCCATCCTCCAGCAGGCGGACGCGTTCATCACCCATGCGGGCGCCGGCGGCAGCCAGGAGGGACTCGGCACCGCCACCCCGATGGTGGCCGTGCCGCAGGCCGTCGACCAGTTCGACAACGCCCGGATGCTCGAGAACCTCGGCGTCGCGCGCCACATCCCGCTGGCCGACGCGACGGCCGAACGGCTGCGGGAAGCGGTGGTGTCCCTGGCCGGCGACCCCGTGGTCGCCCGGCGGCTGTGTGCCATCCAGGCCCAGATGGCGGCGGAGGGCGGCACCCGGCGCGCCGCCGACCTGATCGAGGCCCAGCTGCGCCCGGAGTGAGCCGGCCGCAGCTGGGCCGGGCGCCAGCGCGCCGACGGGAATTCGGGGGCGGGCGCCGTCCGGACCGTCCTAGGGTGCAGCCATGACGACGCACTACGCGGCGCTGCTGCGCGGCATCAACGTGGGCGGCAAGCGGGTACCGATGGCCGAGCTGCGCACCCTGATGGAAGGCCTCGGACTCGACGCTGTACGCACCCATCTACAGAGCGGCAACGCCGTCTTCACCAGCGACGAGGACGACGAGGAGAAGCTGGCCGCGCATCTGGAGCAGGCGCTGGAGAAGCACTTCGGCTTTCCCGTCGCCTGCCTGGTGCGCGACGGCGCCTACCTGAAGGCGGTCGCGGACGCCTGCCCGTTCCCCGCGGCCACGCTCACCGGCAAGCAGCTGCACGCCACCTACTTCTCCACACCCGTGGACCAGGCCCGCTTCGCCCACCTCGACCAGCCGGCGTTCCTGCCCGAGGAGTTCCGCCTCGGTGACCGGGTGCTCTACCTGTACGTACCGGACGGCCTCGGACGCTCCCGGCTCGCCGAGGCCCTCAGCAGACCGGCCGTGACCCGCGGCCTGGTCGCCACCAGCCGCAACTGGAACACGGTCACCAAACTCGTGGAGCTGACCCATGAGTGACAGCGGGACGCGCCCACCCGACACCCGCCCCGGGCGACCGGCGCAGGCCGAGCACGCCGAGCACGCCGAGCACGCCAGGGAGGCCGAGCACGCCGAGGAGGCCGATGCCGCAGCCGTGCAAGCCGTCATCGACGGCGAACTGCGCCTGCTCGACCCGGCGGTGCGCCGCTCGCCGGAGCTGGCCGGGCGGCTGTTCCACCCGGACTTCGTCGAGCACGGCGCCTCGGGGCGGATCTATGACCTCGCCTCGATCCTGACCCTGATGGCCGAGCCGCCCCCGCCGGGCGCCCGCCCCTCCGTCGCGTCCCGGATCCGCGGCGTCCGGCTCGCCCCGGACCTGGTGCACCTCACCTACGACAGCGACAACAACGGCCGGTGCGCCCATCGCAGCTCACTCTGGCGCCGTACCGCCGAGGGCTGGCAGCTCTACTTCCACCAGGGCACGCTCTTCATGCCGGAAAGCCCTACGCCCCCAGCGCCGTGACCGCCGGCGCGCACGCCGCGTCGTAGCGCCGGAGCAGCACCTGTGCCACCTCCGGCGCCGGGCCGAGCACCTCGGCCAGCACCTCGGCGCCGGCTTCGGCGGCGCCCCGCGCGATGCGGTCGGGCAGGAAACCGGGGGCGAGCACATAGCGGGCGACGGCGATCCGCCGAGCCCCTTCGGCGCGCAGCCGGCGCACGGCCGTCGCCGTGTCGGGGACGTCGGTGCGCCGTCCCGTGCCCGCCGCGAAGGCGGGCCGTACCGCGTACCACCCGTCGCGTTGCCACTGCCGGGCGAGGGCGCCGGTCACCTCGATGGCCTCCGGGTCCGTCGACCCGGCCGCCGCCAGCACCACCCCCGTCGAGGCACGCTGTCCGGGCCTGACCCCGGCCTCCCCGAGCCGCCGCTCCAAGGCGGTGACCAGCAGCGGGGACGGCCCCAGCACCGCTGCCTGGCGGACGTCGAGCCGCGCCGGGGCACGGCGGAGCACCGTAGGGATGTCCGACTTTGCGTGATAGGCCCGGTTCAGCAGCAGCGGCTGGGCCACGACCTCGCGCACCCCCTGCGCCGCGAGCGACTCCAGCGCGCACGTCACCGACGGCAGGTTGAACTCCAGGAACCCGGTCGCCACCGTCAGCCCCGGGCGCATCGCCCGCACCCGTGCGACCAGGGCATGCACGGTGGCGGCATGCCGCGGATCACGGCTGCCGTGGGCGATGACGAGCAGGGCGGGGGCGGAGTCAGGACGGTGCATGGGGGAGGAACGTTCCAAGGGGTTCGACGGGGCGGCAAGAGGTTCGACGGGACGGCAACGGGCTAGGCGGGGCGGACGGTGGGCGGGACGGCAACGGGCTAGGCGGGGCGGACGGTGGGCGGGGCGGCTCCCCGGCCGAGGCCGACGGCCGGGGCGACCGGGGAGCCGTCAGCGGCGGATCAGCCCCTGACGAGCAGCCCCCGGCTGCGCAGCACCCACCGCTCCAGCGGGCTGAAGATCAGCAGGTCGATGGCGATACCGACGATCAGGATGAGCAGGATCGCCAGGAAGACCTGCGACATGCTGCTGTTGGTCCGGCCGGCCTCCAGCAGCTGGCCGAGGCCCATACCGAGATCGGGCGACTGGGCGATGATCTCGGCGGCCATCAGCGAGCGCCAGGAGAACGCCCAGCCCTGCTTCAGACCGGCCAGGTATCCGGGCAACGCGGCGGGCATCACGATGTGCCGGGTACCGCGCAGCCCCGTGGCGCCCAGGGTACGACCCGCCCGCAGGAACAGCGGGGGCACCTGGTCGACGCCGGAGACCAGGCCGTTGGCGATCGAGGGGACCGCGCCCAGCAGGATCACCGCGTACATCATCGAGTCGTTCAGGCCCAGCCAGATCACCGCAGGTGGCACCCACGCCACCGACGGCAGCGACTGCAACCCCGACAGGACGGGCCCGATCGCGGCCCGGACGAACTTCACCCGGGCCACCAGCAGCCCCAGCGGGGTGCCGATCACCAGTGCCAGCAGGAAGCCCAGCAGGCCCCGCGAGACACTGGTCCAGATGTAGCCGAGCAGGGTGCCCTGGAGCCAGGCTTCGTGCACCTCGTCCCACACCGAGGACGGGGCCGGCAGCTTGTAGCTGTCCGTGACCTTCGCCCACACCAGCAGTTGCCACACCACCACCACCAGCACGACGGCGACGACCGGCGGCAGCACCTTCTGGGTGAGGGTGTGGCGCAACGGCAGCCGCCTGGTCTGCTGGGTCTCCAGCGCGTCGAGCCCGGCCTCCAGGCCCGCCAGGTCACCCGCGTCGGCTGCGGCGGGCCTGACGGTCGACGTCTGGGGCGTCTCGCTGCCGGTCTCCGTGTCAATGCTGGCCATGACGGCGGATCTCCCCACGCAGTTGTTCGGTGATCTCGATCGACAGCTCCGCCACGTCGGCATCCTCGATGCGGCGCGGTTGCTCGATGTCCACGACCCACTCGCGGGCCACCCGCCCGGGACGCGACGACAGCAGCACCACACGCTGGGCGAGCCGCACCGCCTCCCGGACGTTGTGCGTGACGAACAGCACCGACAGCCGGGTCTCGCGCCAGATCCGGGTCAGCTCGTCGTGCAGCACGTCCCGGGTGATCGCATCCAGCGCCGCGAACGGCTCGTCCATCAGCAGCAGCCTGCTGTCCTGGGCCAGCGCCCGCGCCATCGCCACCCGCTGGCGCATCCCGCCGGACAGCTCGTGCACCCGCTTGCGGTAGGCGCCCGTGAGCCGGACGAGCTCCAGCAGCTCCTCGGCCTGGGTGCGGCGCTGCGCCTTCGGCACGCCGCGCAGCTTCAGCGCCAGCTCGATGTTCTTGCCGGCGGTCAGCCACGGGAACAGGGCGTGTTCCTGGAACATCAGCGCCGGCCGGCCGTCGGTGCTGATCGTGCCGGAGGTCGGCTGGTCCAGGCCGGCGACCAGGTTGAGCAGGGTCGACTTGCCACACCCCGAGGCCCCCAGCAGGGTGACGAACTCGCCGGGGGCCACATCGAGAGTGATGTCGTCCAGGACGAGGTGGCGGCCGGCGGGTGAGGCGAAGGACTTGGAGACGTTGGTTATTCGTGCGGCGTGATCCCTCGCATCGACACCAACGGCGGCCTTGGCGACTGTGGTTGCCACGGTCGAGCTCCTCCCTGGAGCGGTGGGATCCTTCCCGGCCGCCGGGCCGGGAAGGGATGGTGTGGTGCTGGTACTGCGTTTTCCCGGGGGATGACCCCCGGACCCCCAGCCGGACTGCGTTTCCCCGGGGGATGACCCCCGGACCCCCAGCCGGACAAGCAGGCCGGCTGGGTGACCGCGCGGACATCGCGCGGCGAGCCTGAGTAACTGCGCCCTACTGTGCGCCGAGCCCCGCGGCGTCCACCGCGGGCCTGCCCTGAGCCTTGAGGATCTTGTTCAGCTGAGTGAGGTCGTAGATGCCCTTGAGCCGGGGCGCTTCGAGCAGACCGGCCTTGACGGCGTTGTCGGCCTCGGTGCTCAGCGTCCCGGCCAGCGGGTCGTCGGTGAACCGGATCGACTGCCAGGCCGGGTCGAGCACGTCGCCCGGCAGCTCCTTGCCGGACAGCGCCTTCAGCTTGGCGTTGGCGGCCTTCTTGGCCGCGTCGGGATGGTCGTTGATGAAGGCGTTGGACTTGACGGAGCCGCGCAGCACGGCGGCCACCACGTCCGGGTGCTGCTTGAGGAACGACTGCGAGACGACGACATTGGTGATCACGAACTTCTTGTCCGGCCACAGCGTCGACTCGTCGAGCAGCACCTTCGCACCCTCGGCCACCAGCTTGGACGCGGTCGGCTCCGGTACCCAGGCGCCGTCGACGGAGCCGGAGCGGTAGGCGTCCGGGGTGATCTTGTTGTCGGTGCGCACCACGGACACGTCGCCCTTGCCGCTCTGCGCGTCGACCTTCCAGCCCTGCTTGCCGATCCAGTCGAGGAACGCCACGTCCTGGGTGTTGCCGAGCTGCGGCGTGGCGATCTTCTTGCCCTTGACGTCCTTGAGGGACTTGATCTTCTCGGGGTTGACCACCAGCTTCACCCCGCCGGACGCGGAACCGGCGACGATGCGCAGGTCCTTGCCATGCGAGGCGGTGTAGCCGTTGATGGCGGGGGAGGGGCCGAGCCAGCCGATGTCGATGGCGCCCGAGTTCAGCGCCTCGATCTCCGAGGGACCGGCGTTGAACTGCGCGTAGCCGGCCTTGGTGCCGCCCAGCTCCTTCTGGAAGATGCCTTCCTGGTCGCCCACCAGGGCCGTGGCGTGGGTGAGGTTCGGGAAGTAGCCGATCCGGACGGTGTCGACGGACAGCTTCTTGCCGTGCGCCTTGGGCGCGTCGTCCTTGTCGGCTGCGGAGCCGTACCCGCAGCCGGTGGCGGCGACGGCGAGGACGATCAGCCCGGCGAGCGCGGCGGAGGTGCGACGCGCCGGGGTCGACGCTCTGCCGGTGATGCGGGCACGCGAGCGGCGGGACAGGGAGGCAGGCAGCACGGGAGGGGGTCCTCTCGTTGGCCCGGTCCGTTACGTCCCGCGCACGGCGGAATGGTCGCGGGACGCGACCGGGAGCTCATAGGGTTTTCGTCGCCTCTGGCGACACGGCAACACATCGTGGGGGGAGCGAAGAGCGCTCGAACGCGGCGCGTTTGTCGCGGTCAGCCCGCACATCGCGCCACCCCGCCCTGCCCGCTGCCGAGGGCGCCGCTACCGATGCGGCCGCCCTCTTTGGCGAACGTGGCGAATACGTCGATCGTGTTCATGGTCAGAAGTCCCACCCGGCGTCGTCGGCCGCCGGCTCGGCCACCACGGTGTGCTCGGCGGCGAAGGCGTTGCCGGCCATGCCGGCGGTGAGGGTGGTGCCGTCCGCCGGGTCGATCAGCAGGAACGAGCCGGTGCGGCGGGAGTCCTCGTAGGCGTCCAGCGCCAGCGGCTCGGCGGTGCGGATCCTGACCCGGCCGATGTCGTTGGCGACCAGCTGCCCGGGGTTCGGGTGCTGGGAGAGGTCGTCGAGGGTCAGCCGGGACGGGATCTCCTTGACGATCGCCTTCACGGTGCGGGTGGTGTGCTTCAGCAGCACCCGGTGGCCCACCTTCAGCGGCTGGTCGGCGACATGGCAGACGGTCGCCTCCACGTCCTGGGACGGGGTGGGGGCGTCACCGCTCGGCACGATCAGGTCGCCGCGCGAGATGTCCAGGTCGTCCTCGAGCAGCAGCGTCACCGACTGCGGTGTCCAGGCCACGTCGACCGGCGTGCCGAGCAGCTCGATGCCGGAGACCGTCGACGTGCGCCCGGACGGCAGCACCGTCACCTGCTCGCCGACGCGGAACGTGCCGGCCGCGATCTGGCCCGCGTAGCCCCGGTAGTCCGGGTGCTCCGGGGTCTGCGGCCGGATCACGTACTGCACCGGCAGCCGGGCGTGGCAGTGCGCCAGGTCATGGCTGACGGGCACCGTCTCCAGGTGCTCGAGCACCGTGGGCCCGCCGTACCAGTCCATGGTCGCGGAGGCCTCCACGACGTTGTCGCCGACCAGTGCGGAGATCGGGATCGCGGTGACCTCCGGCACGCCCAGCTCCCTGGCGTAGCCGGTGAACTCCTCGGCGATCCTCGCGAAGACCCGCTCGTCGTAGCCGACCAGGTCCATCTTGTTGACCGCGAGCACCACGTGCGGGACGCGCAGCAGCGCGGCGATGGCGGCGTGCCGGCGGGTCTGCTCGACGACTCCGTTGCGGGCGTCGACGAGGATCACGGTGAGCTCGGCGGTGGAGGCACCGGTGACCATGTTGCGGGTGTACTGCACATGGCCGGGGGTGTCGGCGAGGATGAAGCGCCGCTGCGGCGTGGCGAAGTAGCGGTAGGCCACGTCGATGGTGATGCCCTGCTCGCGCTCGGCGCGCAGCCCGTCGGTCAGCAGCGCCAGGTCGGGCGCCGCCTGTCCGCGGTCGTGCGAGGCGCGCTCGACGGCCTCCAACTGGTCGACGAGGACCGACTTGGAGTCGTGCAGCAGCCGTCCGACCAGGGTCGACTTGCCGTCGTCGACGGACCCCGCGGTGGCGAACCGCAGCAGGGTGGTGGCTTCCAGACCGGCGAGGTCGGTGGTGGTCATGGCTTAGAAATATCCCTCGCGCTTGCGGTCTTCCATGGCGGCCTCGGAGAGCTTGTCGTCGGCGCGGGTCGCGCCGCGCTCGGTCAAGCGGGAGGCGGCGATCTCGGTGATCACCGCTTCAAGGGTGTCAGCGGTGGAGTCGACCGCGCCGGTGCAGGACATGTCGCCGACGGTGCGGTAGCGCACCTGGCGCTTCTCGATGCGCTCGCCGTCCTTCGGGCCGCCCCAGTCGCCCGCGGTGAGCCACATGCCGTTGCGCTGGAACACCTCGCGCTCGTGGGCGAAGTAGATGGCCGGCAGCTCGATCTGCTCCCGGGCGATGTACTGCCAGACGTCCAGCTCTGTCCAGTTGGACAGCGGGAAGACGCGGACGTGCTCGCCGGGCGCGTGCCGGCCGTTGTAGAGCTGCCACAGTTCGGGGCGCTGGCGGCGCGGGTCCCACTGGGAGAACTCGTCACGCAGCGAGAACACCCGCTCCTTGGCGCGCGCCTTCTCCTCGTCGCGCCGCCCGCCGCCGAAGACCGCGTCGAAGCGGTGCTGCTGGATGGCCTCGGTGAGCGGCACGGTCTGCAACGGGTTGCGGGTGCCGTCCGGGCGCTCGCGCAGCTTGCCGGCGTCTATGTACTCCTGCACCGAGGCCACGTACAGCCGCAGGTTGTGCTGCTCGACGGTGCGGTCGCGGAAGTCGAGCACCTCGGGGAAGTTGTGCCCGGTGTCGACGTGCATCAGGGAGAACGGCACCGCGGCCGGCGCGAACGCCTTCAGGGCCAGGTGCAGCATCAGGATGGAGTCCTTGCCGCCGGAGAAGAGGATCACCGGCCGCTCGAACTCGCCCGCGACCTCGCGGAAGATGTGCACCGCCTCGGACTCCAGCGCGTCCAGATGGCTCAGTGCGTACGGGCTGTCCGTGCTCATGTCGATGACGCTGGTCACTTGGCACCCCTCTCGCTTCGTCCGGGGCGCTGCGTGACAGCGCCTGTTCTCTGGCCCACGCGTGATGGTGCGGCGTCGGTCGCGGCCGGCCGGGCGGCCACGGATGTGTCGCTCACAGCAGTCCCTTCCCTATGAGCAGGTCATGGAGCGCGGCCGCGGACTCCTGCACGGACTGGTGCTGCGACTCGATGCGCAGATCCGGCGACTCCGGCTCCTCGTAGGGGTCGTCGACACCGGTCAGACCGGAGATCTCGCCCGCCGCCTGCTTGGCGTAGAGGCCCTTGACGTCACGTACGGAGCACACGTCCACCGGGGTGGCGACGTGCACTTCCACGTACGGTGTGTCCTCGTCCGCGTGCCGCTTGCGCACGGCGGCGCGGCTGTCCGCGTACGGTGCGATCACCGGCACCAGCGTCAGGACGCCGTGCCGGGCGAGCAACTGGGCGACGAAGCCGATGCGTTGCACGTTGGTGTCGCGGTCCGCGCGGCTGAAGCCGAGGCCCGCGGAGAGGAACTCGCGGATCTCGTCGCCGTCCAGCACCTCCACGCGGTGGCCCGCTTCGCGCAGTCGCCCGGCGAACTCGTGGGCGATGGTGGTCTTGCCCGCGCTCGGCAGGCCAGTGAGCCAAACGGTGGCTCCCGTCACGTGCTTCCCCCTGCGATCAGAAATGGTCTGGCTCATCCGTGCAACCCGCATTCGGTCTTGGCGCGGCCTCCCCAACGGCCGGCCCTGGCGTCTTCCCCCTCGAGGAGTCGCCGTGTGCACGGGGC
The DNA here is from genome assembly GCF_024435355.1 of Streptomyces odontomachi. Classification (GTDB taxonomy): domain Bacteria; phylum Actinomycetota; class Actinomycetes; order Streptomycetales; family Streptomycetaceae; genus Streptomyces; species Streptomyces odontomachi. The sequence continues at coordinate 104,088 of NZ_JAMJWG010000018.1, read as the reverse complement.
GCAACCGATGGAACCGTAACCGTCCATCAGCAGCGGGTTGGTGAGCATACCGTGCTCCTCGATGTAGGCATCCACGTCGCTCTGCGTCCAGCGGGCGATCGGGGAGATCTTGACCTTCTGGCGGGCGTCGTCCCAGCCCACGACCGGTGTGCCCGCGCGGGTCGGGGACTCGTCGCGGCGCAGTCCGGTCACCCAGGCGTCATAGCCCTTCAGGCCTTCGACGAGCGGCTCCACCTTGCGCAGCCGGCAGCACAGGTCGGGGTTGCGTTCGTACAGCCGGGGGCCGTACTCGGCGTCCTGCTGTGCCACGGTCTGGCGCGGGGTGAGCGTGACGACGTTGACATCAAGGACGACGTCCACCGCGTCGCGGGTTCCGATCGTCTCGGGGAAGTGGTAGCCGGTGTCGAGGAAGAGGACGTCCACGCCGGGCAGCGCGCGCGAGGCGAGGTGGGCGACCACCGCGTCCTCCATCGAGGACGTCACGCACAGGCGCTTGCCGAACGTTTCTGCGGCCCAGGAGAGGATCTCGGCGGCTGAGGCCTCTTCGAGGTCCCGTCCGGCCTGTTCGGCCAGCTCCTTGAGATCCGCCGCGCTCCGCTCCTGGGTGGAGACCGTGCTCATGATCCGTTCCCTCCGCTTCTGCCGCGGTTGTCGCGCTGAAGACCTCGGGCCAACAGCCCGAGGAACTTCAGTTGGAAGGCGCGGTTGCAGCTGCCGCATTCCCAGGCGCCGCCGTGTTCCTGATCACTGGGACGCAGATCCTCGTCTCCGCAGTAGGGGCAGTAGAACGGCGCGGCACGCTCGGTCATGCCGGGCCGCCCCTCATTGAAGCGGGGTCCGCCTGCGTGGCGCTGAAGTCCGGGTTGACCGGGGTGCGCAGCCGGGGCTCGCTCGCCGAGGTCACGACAGTGCCTCCTCGCTGGCGCGTGCCACCCAGGTGGCGAACCGCTCGCCCGTCTCGCGCTCGGCCTGGAAGCGGCGCAGTACCCGCTCGATGTAGTCGGCCAGTTCGGTGGCGGTGACCTTCAGGCCGCGCACCTTGCGGCCGAAGGACGCGTCCAGGCCGAGGGCACCGCCGAGGTGCACCTGGTAGCCCTCCACCTGGTTGCCGTCCTCGTCGAGCATCAACTGGCCCTTCAGGCCGATGTCGGCGGTCTGGATGCGGGCGCAGGCGTTCGGGCAGCCGTTCAGGTTGATGCTCAGCGGCTCGTCGAAGTCCGGCAGCCGCTGTTCGAGTTCGTCGATGAGCTGCGCGCCGCGCGCCTTGGTCTCGACGATCGCGAGCTTGCAGAACTCGATGCCGGTGCAGGCCATGGTGCCGCGCCGGAACGACGAGGGGGTGACGGTCAGGTCGAGCGCCTCGAGGCCCTCGACGAGCGAGTCGACCCGGTCCTCGGTGATGTCGAGCACCAGCATCTTCTGCTCGACGGTGGTGCGCACCCGGCCGGAGCCGTGTTCCCGGGCCAGCTCGGCGATCTTCGTCAGCAGGGTGCCGTCGACCCGGCCGACGCGCGGTGCGAAGCCGACGTAGTAGCGGCCGTCCTTCTGCCGGTGCACGCCCACGTGGTCGCGCCAGCCCGCCTTGGGCTGCTCCGGCGCCGGGCCGTCGATCATCGGCCGCTTGAGGTACTCGTCCTCCAGGACCTTCCGGAACTTCTCGGCGCCCCAGTCGGAGACCAGGAACTTCAACCGGGCCCGGTTGCGCAGGCGACGGTAGCCGTAGTCACGGAAGACCGACACGACGGCCTCGTGGACGTCGGCGACCTCCTCCACGGGGACCCAGGCGCCGAGACGCTGGCCGAACTTGGGGTTGGTGGAGAGACCGCCGCCGACCCAGACGTCGAAGCCGGGGCCGTGCTCGGGGTGCTCGACGCCGACGAAGGCGACGTCGTTGATCTCGTGGGCGACGTCCAGCAGCGGGGAGCCGGAGACCGCGGTCTTGAACTTGCGGGGCAGGTTCGAGAAGGCGGGGTTGCCGATGATCCGGCGGTTCATCTCCTCGACGGCCGGGGTGCCGTCGACGATCTCGTCCTCGGCGATGCCCGCGACGGGCGAGCCGAGGATGACCCGGGGGCTGTCGCCGCACGCCTCGGTGGTGGACAGGCCGACGGACTCCAGGCGCCGCCAGATCTCCGGCACGTTCTCGATCTGCACCCAGTGCAGCTGGATGTTCTGCCGGTCGGTGATGTCGGCGGTGCCGCGGGCGAACTCGGCGGAGATCTCGCCGATGGTGCGCAGCTGCTCGGTGGTGAGCTGACCGCCGTCGATGCGTACGCGCATCATGAAGTAGCGGTCGTCCAGCTCCTCGGGCTCCAGGATCGCGGTCTTGCCGCCCTCGATGCCGGGCCGGCGTTGGGTGTACAGGCCGTACCAGCGCATCCGGCCGCGCAGGTCGGCGCCGTCGATGGAGTCGAAGCCCGCCTTGGCGTAGATCGTCTCAATGCGTGTCCGCACATTGAGAGCGTCGTCGTCCTTCTTGGTCTGTTCGTTGCCGTTCAGCGGGGTGAAGTGGCCCATGGCCCACTGGCCCTCACCACGGTGTCGGCTCACCTTGCGGCGGGGCGCGGCGGCGGAAGGCTTGTTCTCGGTGGCAGCCATGGTGATGTACGTCCTTCGGGCCGGGCAGGCGGCTCTGACCTGCGCATATGGGCACGGTGCGGGAGGGGTGCCTCCCCACTGGGAGAGCCCTTGGGGAGGGCGCGGCGCTGCGCAGAGGTGTGAATGGGGATGGAGCAGGCCCACTCAGGGGCCGGGCGGAGCGGTGCAAGCAGCAGAAAGCGGCGGTGCTGTGACTGTCAGCCCGCCGGACAGATGGCGCTGGAAACGCGCCTGAGGTCGACGTGCCGTCGACTCACCAAGACAACCCCAGCTCCAGACATGAAGGAAGCGTGGCATGGAGATCTCGGGCCAGTCCACCAGTGTCCGTGATTCGGACATTCTCATCTCGAATCGTAATACGACGATCGGAGGTCCGGTGTCCGGCCGCCGGAGCCCGGTGCGGCGTACGGTCGGTGCTCGCGCATGGCCGTCCGGCCGCCCGGGACCGTGCCCGCCGGCGTATGAGATGGGTCTCATGCCGCCGAAGCAGGCCTCATGTCGCCCGTGTGTCGCGGCGTGCTCGTCTTGCTGGGAAGCATCTCACGGAGTTCGTTGTGTCCCTTTACCTGTGATCTCCGTTCCGGCCTCGCCGGATGGTCGGTGCCGTCGAGTGGGGCAGCAGGTCGCTCGGGCGGTCCGGCAGCAGCAGTCGTACGTCCGTTTCCTCCCTGAACCGGTAGGGACGGTGCTCGAGCAGGCTGCTGAGATAGCGGCGTATCCGGGACATCTCGGCGCGGACCGTGACGGTGCGCGCGGGGTCCCCGAACACGTCCACGGCCAGCTCGGCCGCGGTACGCCCGGACCGGTGCGCCGCCAGCAGGTACAGCAACTCGGCATGGCGCGGGCTCAACCGGTGCGTCCACTCACCGACGCTGCCGGAGACGGTCAGCGACCAGCACCGCGTGCTGCGCAGGTCCAGCACCACCCGGCCCGCACCGAGCGGCTCGGGCTCCGGCTCCGACTCCACCCTGAGCAGCCAGCCGCCCGGCAACGGCTCGGCGACACAGCCACCCAGCGCCGGCAGCCAGTGCCGCCCCGCGCCGAACGACTTCGGCAGCGGCAGCCGGTCCACCGGCGCCATGCCCGTCACCCCGGCCGTCCAGCCCTGGGTGTCGACCGCGAGCGCCCGGCCGCCGACCCGCGCGAGCAGCGGCGCCGACACCGCGCGCAGCCGATCCAACGCGGTGCTGTGCTGCTCCCGCAGCCGTGCCTCGGCGAGCTTCGCCACCGAGCCGACCAGCGCCAGCATCGCCGGATGGAGGCTGTCCAGCGGACCGCTGATGTCCACCACGCCCAGCAGCCGGCCGTCCCGCGGGTCGGTGATCGGGGCGCCGGCGCAGCTCAACGGGTGCAGGCTGCGCAGATAGTGCTCGGCCGAGAAGACCTGCACCGGGCGCCGCACCACCAGCGGGGTGCCGATGCCGTTCGTGCCGACCACGGCCTCACGCCAGTCGGCACCGACCTCCAACCCCATGCCGTCGGCCTTCTTCAGCACCGTGGCGCTGCCCTCGCGCCACAGCACCCGGCCCTCCGCGTCGGAGACGACCATGATGTGCCGGGCCGCGTCGGCCACCGACAGCAGTCCCTCGCGCAGCACCGGCAGCACCTCGGTCAGGGGGGAGCAGCGCCGGCGGCACTCGATGTCCGAAAGGCTCAGCAGATCCGGCTGCGGGCCACGGTCGGGGTCCACACCCCAGCGGATCGTGCGGTGCCAGGACTCGCCGATCACCGGGCGCGGCGCGAGCCGGGAGCGGTGCCCGGAGAGCGTGGCGGCCCGCACCTCCTGGAGGAGCCGGGCGGCTTGGTCGACGTCCGCACCTGCGACCCTGGCCGGGTCGATCTGCGCTGCCTGCTCCGGCGGTTCCGCCCCGAACGGTGCGGCGCTTTGCACGGCTCGCACGCCCTTTCCACTTTCCGTACCGAGAGCGCTGCGCGCTCGCTCCACCATGTTCCTCTGCTGAGAGAGGGCGTGCGCCGCGCGCACGAGTTGTCATGTGTTTGCAACCCTCTGCAACTCTGGCGAACAACCATGCGCTGAAACAAGCTGACGTCACGTCGCCCCGTGCGGCCATCAGTTCCCGAAGGGGCCTGATCGTGGGGGTGGTGCCGTGTCGGCGCAGCACCACCCCCGTGATGAGGCCCGGTACGGCCGATGCCGCCCGCGCAGCCGCAGGGCCTCGGCCCCTCAGGAGGCCGCGGGGCTCGCCCGCCGGACCACCGAGGCGAGATCGAGGGTGGCCGGCAGCGTGCCGAAGGCCGCCCCGTGGTCCCGGCCCAGCCGTGAGGCGCAGAACGCGTCCGCCACCTCCGCCGGCGCGTACTGCACCAGCAGCGCCCCCTGGAGCACCAGGGCCATCCGCTCCACCAGCCGGCGCGCCCGCGCCTCGATGCCCTCCAGGTCACCCAGCTCCGTCAGCAGGTCCTTGACCGCGCCGTCCAGACGGTGATCGGCGCCGCGGGCCCGGCCGACCTCCTCGAGGAAGGCGTTCAACGCCGCCGGCTCGCGCCCGAGCGCGCGCAGCACGTCCAGCGCCTGCACATTGCCCGAGCCCTCCCAGATGGAGTTCAGCGGCGACTCGCGCAGCAGCCGCGGCAGGCCCGACTCCTCCACGTAGCCGTTGCCGCCCAGGCACTCCAGCGCCTCCGCCACGTGCGGCGTGCAGCGCTTGGTCACCCAGTACTTGGCGGCCGGCACCGCAAGCCGCAGCAGGGCACGCTCCCGCTCGTCGCCGGCGGCCGCGGCGTCGTACGAGGCGGCCAGCCGCAGCGCCAGCGTCGTCGCCGCCTCCGACTCCAGGGCCAGGTCCGCCAGCACGTTGACCATCAACGGCTTGTCGATCAGCCGGCCGCCGAACGCCTCCCGGTACGTGCAGTGGTGCACGGCCTGCACCAGCGCCTGCCGCATCAGCGCCGCTGAGCCGAGCACGCAGTCGAGACGGGTGGCCGCGACCATCTCGATGATGGTGCGCACCCCGCGCCCCTCCGCGCCGACCCGGCGCGCCCACGTGCCGTCGAACTCAACCTCGGACGAGGCGTTCGAACGGTTGCCCAGCTTGTCCTTGAGCCGCTGGATCGCGAAGACGTTCCGGCTGCCGTCCTCCAGCACCCGCGGCACCAGGAAGCACGTCAGACCGCCCGCCCCGGCGGAAGAGTCCGCCTGGCCCAGTACCAGGAAACCGTCCGACATCGGCGCCGAGCAGAACCACTTGTGCCCCGTCAGCGCGTACTCGCCCTCGGCGGACAGCCGGGTCGCCCGGGTGCTGTTGGCCCGCACGTCGCTGCCGCCCTGCTTCTCCGTCATGCCCATCCCGAAGAGCACGCCGGCCTTCTGCGCCGCCGGCCGCAACTCGGCGTCGTAGACCTGCGAGGTCAGCAACGGCTCCCAGAACGCGGCCAACTCCGGGTCGGCCCGCAGCGCGGGCACCGCGGCGTGCGTCATCGACAGCGGGCAGCCGTGCCCCGCCTCGACCTGCGACCACACCAGGAACGCGGCCGACCTTCGGACATGCCCGCCGGGCCGCGACCAGGCGGCGGTCAGACCGGCCGAGACACCCTTGCCGAGCAGCCGGTGCCAGGAGGGGTGGAACTCGACCTCGTCGATGCGGTTGCCGTAGCGGTCGTGGGTGCGCAGCGTCGGCGGGTTCTCGTTCGCCAGCCGCCCCCACTCCTGTGCCTGTGCCGAGCCGGCCACCAGACCGAGCTGGGACAGCTCTTCGTGCGCCTGCTCGGCGAGCGGGGGCTCCAGATGCCGCGCCACGGCCTGCGCCAGGGCCCGGTCGGAGGAGAAGACGTCGTATCCGACCAGCGGCGGAGCCTGGTTGGTCACTGTGTGGGTAGGTGCTGCCATGCGGATACGGTAAGGAGGTGCACCAGGCAAAAGAAACACCCGCACGGCCGGCCGGCCGTCTTCGCCGGATCCGTGCGACGTATCGAAGCCGGAACGTGTCGGTACGCAGGACCGCCTGGCTGCTCCTGAAGGACGCGGTCCACTCCTGCATGGAGTACCGCATCCTCGGTCTGGCCGCCGAGGCCGCCTTCTTCACCCTCCTGTCGGTGCCCCCGCTGCTGTTGAGCATGATCGGACTCCTCGGCTACGTCGACGCCTGGACCGGTGCCGACACCATCGCGAGCCTGGAGAACAACATCCTGGAGGCGTCCCGCACGGTGCTGTCCGACCAGGGCGTCCGGGAGATCGCCCGGCCCCTGCTCGAAGACGTGGTGAAGGGCGGCCGGCCGGACGTCATCTCCCTCGGCTTCGTCTTCGCCCTGTGGTCCGGCTCCCGCGCGGTGAACGTCTTCGTGGACACCATCACCGTCATGTACGGCCTCGACGGCACCCGCGGCATCGTGAAGACCCGGATGCTGTCCTTCCTGCTCTTCGTCGTCGCGCTGCTGATCGGCTCCGTGGCGCTGCCGCTGATGGTGGCGGGCCCCGACGCGGTGGTGCAGCTGGTGCCCAGCTCGGAGACGATCGTGCGGGTCCTGTACTGGCCCGTGGTGATCCTGCTGTCCGTCGTCTTCCTGACCACGCTGTACCACGTGTCGGTCCCGGTGCGTTCCCCCTGGCCGGAGGACATACCGGGGGCACTGGTCGCGCTCGCCATGTGGGTGCTGGGCAGCTTCCTGCTGCGCATCTACCTGACGAACACCGTCGAGGGCCCCACCATCTACGGATCGCTCGCCGCGCCCGTCGCCGTCCTGCTGTGGATCGGCGTGTCGGCCTTCGCGGTCCTGGTCGGCGCCGCGGTGAACGCTGCGCTGGATCGGGTGTGGCCGTCGGTCGCGATGAGCCGGGCGCGGCGCGCCCTCGGGCGCGCCGCGGACGACGGTGCCGGTTCCGGGGCGGTCGACGGTGCCCCCGGTGGGGGTGAGGGTGCCCCTGGCGGGGCGGGGCGGTTGCGGCGGCATGCGCGGCGGGGGGTCGCCCTGCCCCCTGGGCCGGGGGCGCCCGGCGCCCACTAAGGGGCGCGGGGCTGTGACATGGTGCGGCTCCGCTGCGTGGGCGCGACCAGCCACGACGCGACCTTGCAGGTCGCCACCGGCCCGAAGGGGCTGTTTTCTGTCGTGTCCGGGCCACCGGCCGGTGGCCGGTTGCTCGCGCAGTTCCCCGCGCCCCTTTTGGTGCGCGCCGTAGGCCGCAAGGGTCGCCTCCTAGACTTCCCCGAACGTGAACGAGAACGTCGCTGGGCGCGCCGGCAGTTCGTGTTGCGGGAGGACCCCGGGGCCGCAGGACTCGGAGCCGATGCCCTGGTGGGCGTGGTCCAGGTTGACCCAGACGGTGTCGCCGGGGACCAGGTCGGTGCGGTGTCGGGCGGCGTCGAGCTGCTCGGACGTCCACCGGCGTGCGGTGAAGGAGCACGCCGGCTCGGCCTCGATGCGCAGCGCGTCACCTCCCGCCCCGTCCGGGGTCAGCGTCACCCATCGCACGTCCGTCCGGGCGCCGTTCTCCTGCGGGTGCACGTAGGGCGTCTGGAGGGCGTCGACGGTCGACGTGTGGCGGCCGAGGCGTGCGGCGGCTCGGGTGTCGCGGTACGCCTCGCCGGGCCCGCCGCCGAACCACGTCACCCGTCCGTATGCGGCGGGGATCCCGAAGCGCACCCCGAGCCGGGGCAGCGGCACCGTCCAGTCGCCCTCGGGGGTGACCGAGACGGTGAGGGTGAGCCGGCCGTCGCCCGCGGTCCACCGGTAGACCGTGGCGAGGCCGACCTGCGCGGCCGCCGGTGCCACCCGGGTGCGCACCACGAGGGCGCCGTTCCCGTCCCGGCCCGCCTCGAGGTGCACCGCGTCCAGCCGGTGCTGCATGCGGTGCAGGCCCAGCCGGCGCCAGCGCGGGCCGACGCGGTCGGTGGCCGGTCCGCCGGGTGCCTCGTCGTTGTCGGTGGGCGCCCGCCACACGTCCAGCCGGAACGCGTCGACCGGCACGGACCCGATGCGGCGCGGCGCCCCGGTGCGGGCGTCGAACACGGCCGGGCCGAGGGTGAGGACGTCGCCGTCGCGCACCGGCGCGTCCCCGCACGCCGCGGGCACGGCCACCCGGTCGGTGACCGGCACCTGCCCCCACGCCACCGGGTGCCCCCGCTCGGCCCAGGCGGTGTCACGGGCGAGTTCGGCCCGGACCGTCCACAGGCGCTCGCCCCCGGTGGCCGGCGCGGTGGCGGGCGTCGGAGGCAGCGCGCACACGGCGCTCTCGCCCGGCGCGAGCGCCGGCACGTCCAGCGCGCCGGTCGCCACGCTCTCGCCGTCGACCTCGTACGACCAGGTGAAGGCGAGGTCGGACAGGTCGGCGAAGTCATGGCCGTTGGTGACGCGGACACCGCGGCCGGCGCCGTCAGCGGCGATCCGGACCGGCTCGATGACCTTCTTGTACTCGACCAGGCCGGGGGACGGGGTGCGGTCGGGGAAGACCAGGCCGTCGCAGACGAAGGCGCCGTCGTGCAGTTCCTCGCCGAAGTCGCCGCCGTAGGCGTAGCCGAACCGCGGGTGCGCCAGGCCGTGGTCGATCCACTCCCAGACGAAGCCGCCCTGGCAGCGCTCGTGGGTCTCGAAGAGGCGCTGGTACTCGCTCAGACCGCCCGGCCCGTTGCCCATCGCGTGCGCGTACTCGCACAGCACGAACGGCAACGTGCCGCGCCGTTCGGGCCCGCCGTCGGCGCGCCGGCCGATGGTGTCGACCTCCGCGTGGCCCGCGTACATCCGCGAGTAGACGTCGGTGTCCTTGCTGGACGGGTCGCCCTCGTAGTGCAGCAGCCGGCTGGGGTCACGGTCGCGGATCCACTCGGCCATGGCGGTCAGACCGGCGCCGGTGCCGCACTCGTTGCCCAACGACCACATGATCACGCTCGGGTGGTTCTTGTCGCGTTCCACCATGCGGGCGGCGCGGTCCAGCAGGGCGGGTGTCCAACGGGCGTCGTCGACCGGGTTGCGCCGCCAGCCGTCCCGCCCGAAGCCGTGCGTCTCCAGATCGCACTCGTCGATCACCCACAGGCCCAGCTCGTCGCAGAGCGCCAGGAAGGCCGGGTGGGGCGGGTAGTGGGAGGTGCGCACGGCGTTGATGTTGTGCCGCTTCATCAGCAGCACGTCGTGGCGCATGGTGTCCGCGTCCACCGCACGGCCGGTCTCGGGGTGGAACTCGTGGCGGTTGACGCCGCGCAGCAGGATCCGGCGGCCGTTGACCTTGATCACGCCGTCCTCGACGACGACGGTGCGAAAGCCGATCCGCAACGGGATCCGTTCGCCCGCGGTGGCCAGGGTCCCGTCGTACAGGTGCGGGGTCTCCGCCGTCCAGGGCCGCACCGGCACGCTCACCCGCTCGCCGGTGGCGGCGTCGATGCCCAGGCCGGGGACGGTGACCCGGCCCGGCGTCGACGCGTCGACGCACAGGGTGCCCGTGCCGGTCGCGTGGTCGTACGACGCGTGGACGAAGAAGTCGGCGTCGGTGCCGTCCGGCCGGTGCAGCAGGGTCACGTCGCGGAAGATGCCGGGCAGCCACCACTGGTCCTGGTCCTCCAGGTAGGACCCCGACGACCACTGGTGGACCCGGACGGCGAGCACGTTGCCGGCCGGCTTCAGCAGGTGGTCGACCGCGAACTCGTGCGGCAGCCGCGAGCCCTTGAACTCGCCCAGCTCGGTGCCGTTGAGCCAGACCCGGGCACAGGACTCCACACCGTCGAACCTGAGCACCGCGTGGCCATCCGGCCAGTCGTCCGGCAGGTCGAAGGTGTGCAGGTGGTCCCCGGTGGGGTTGGCGGTGGGCACCCGCGGCGGGTCCACCGGGAAGGGGTATCCGGTGTTGGTGTACGCGGGCGAGCCGAAGGCACCGTCGCCTTGCAGCACCCAGTGGCCGGGCACCGTGACGGCGGCCCAGCCGGAGCTGTCATGGCCGGGTGCGGCGAACGCGGTGTCGGCGAGGACGGTGGCGTCGGCCGTGCCGGCCAGCCGCAGCCGCCAGGTGCCATTCAGCGAGAGCCGGGCGGCGTCGGAGCCGGCGTACCAGGCACGCGGCGGCAGGCAGCCGCGGCCCGGTGAGACGTCCTCGTGGTACGGGTGCGCCGCGGTGGCGCGGTGCGGGTCGTCGTCGTGGTGGGTCGGCGTGGGGTGGGCGGAGGCGGAGGCGGCGAGGGTGTCGTGCGGATGAGCCATCGGTCTCCCCATTCGGCGCGGTACTGCGTTTTCCCGGCGACGACGCCCGGACCTCCGGCCGGAAGAGCAGACCAGCCGGGGTGGCCGGCGCGGACATCGCGCGGGAAAGCTGCGTAATGCCTCCACCCCACCCGAGGCGGCGCCGCGGATCAAGACCCTCTTGCGGGGCGCGGTGCCTGTGGCGGTGTCCGCCGGGGGTGCGTCAGCGCAGGCGGGCCGCGCGGAGTTGGAGGTAGCGCTTCTCGGGGACGCTCAGGGTGTGGCCGGCCGCCAGGTGGTAGGCGTCCCGGGCCCCGGACAGGTCGCCGGCCCGCTCCAGGAGATGGGCGCGCACGGCGTGCAGCCGGTGGTGGACCGTCAGCCGTGGATCGCCCTCCAGCTCGCGCAGCACGGCGAGCCCCGCCGCAGGGCCGTGCACCATGGCGACGGCCACGGCGCGGTTGAGCTCGGCGACCGGATCCGGCCGGATGCGCAGCAGCACGTCGTACAGGGCGAGGATCTGCGGCCAGTCCGTGTCCTGCGTCCGGTCCGCCTCGTCGTGCACGGCGGCGATCGCCGCCTGGAGCTGGTACGGACCGGGCCGGGCACGGGTCAGTGCCGACGACACCAGCGCGACGCCCTCCTCGATCATCCCGTGGTCCCAGCGGCGGCGGTCCTGGTCGGCGAGCGGCACCAGGTTGCCCTCGTCGTCGGTGCGCGCCGCCCGGCGGGCGTGCACCAGCAGCATCAGGGCGAGCAGTCCGGTCACCTCGCCGTCGTCCGGCAGCAGCGCGTGCACCGTGCGGGTGAGCCGGATCGCCTCGGTGCCGAGTTCGACGCGCTGCAACGCGGCGCCGGACGTCGCCGTGTAGCCCTCGTTGAACACCAGGTACAACACCTGGAGGACGGCCGCGAGACGTGCGCCGCGCTCCGCCCCGGCGGGCTGCACGAAGCGGCCTCCCGCCGCCTTGACCGTCCGCTTCGCCCGGCTGATCCGCTGGCCCATCGTCGTTTCGGGAACGAGCAGCGCGCGGGCGATCTCCGCGGTGCTCAGGCCGCCCACGGCACGCAGTGTCAGGGCGATCTGCGAGGCGGCCGACAGCTGCGGGTGGCAGCACAGGAACAGCAGCGTGAGCGTGTCGTCCTGGGAAGGCGCCCGTGTGGTGCCGGGCGGTTCCAGGGCCACGGTGCGTTGCTCCCGGCGCCGCCTGGCCTCCTCCGCACGCAGCGCGTCGGTGAGCCGCCGGGAGGCCACCCTGATCAGCCAGCCGCGCGGGTTGTCCGGCGTGCCGCGCTCGGGCCACTGCCGGGCGGCCTCCAGCAGGGCCTCCTGAACGGCGTCCTCGGCCAGGTCGAAGTGCCCGTAGCGGCGCACCAGCGCGCCGAGGACCTGCGGCGCGTTGCCGCGCAGCAGGTCCTCGACGCGTTCCGGTGCCGTCACACCTCGCAACCGGCCTGGGACGGGTCGTCCAGCGGCCGGACGGTCAGCGGCGGATTGGCCGCAGAGCCCTCCGGCGTGGGGCACCGGTGGGCGCGCGCGGCGATCTCGTACGCACGCTCCGGACGGTCGACGTCCACGATCCAGTAGCCGGCCAGCACCTCCTTGGTCTCCCCGTACGGACCGTCCGAGACCACGGGGGAACCGTCCGCCGCCGCCGTGACGGACCTCGCCTGTCGCGGATCGGCCAGGCCCTGCCCGTCCACGAACTCACCGCTCTCGGCGAGGTCGTCGTTGAGCGTGCTCATGTGCTCGAACATGGCCTTGAGGTCGCCCTCGGACCAGGTGGGGTGGCCGTCGGACGGCTTGCCGCTCATGGCGTCGTACGCCGCCTGGTTGCCGTTCAGCATGATCATGAACTTCATGGCCCTCACTCCTTCTGCCGTTCGCCTTGCGCCTGGGACGTCGGAGTCAGGTCGTCGTTCTCGACACCGCCTGGGGGCGATTTTCAGACAGCTTTCAGATCGGAGAGTTCTGATCGGATCGGACGGGTTCCAAGGGGTCGGGGCGTGCTCCGACCTCGCCGGGACTTCGATGCTGCCACCCCGGCCCACCCCCGGCCAGCGGGCGCCGCCGTCGGGTCGCGTCGCGCCCCGGCGGAGCCGTGACCGGTGCGCACGGCGTCCGGCGTGGCTCAGGCCCCCAGCACCCGGTCCACGAACGGGTTGCGGAAGGTGTGGGACGGGTCGAGCGCCTCGGCGAGCGCCGCGAAGTCGGCGATCCGCGGGTAGCGGGCACGCAGCACGTCGGGGGCCGTCGTGAAGACCTTGCCCCAGTGCGGACGGGCCTCGAACGGGGCAAGACGGTCCTCCAGCAGCCGTACCACGGGCAGCACGGCGGCGGTGTCCTTCACCCAGGTGAAGTGCAGCGCCACCGTGTCGCGCCGGTAGGCGGGGCTGAGCCACTGGGCGTCCGCCGCAACGGTGCGCACCTCGCAGATCTGGAGTACCGGTGCCAGCGTCTCCCGGATCGTGTCGAGCACCTGGAGGGCCGCGCCCGCGTGCTCACGCGGCAGCAGGTACTCCGACTGCAACTCGGCGCCGCTGCTCGGCATGAACTGGGCACGGAAGTGCGGCAGCCGCTCGTGCCAGGGACCTTCCTCGCCCAGCTGCGGGGTGCAGTTGCCGGCGGGCATGCCGGGCACCGGGTGCAGGGGCTCGGTGGCGGGCGCGGCCCAGGGGAAGTCCGGCGCCGCCTCCCGGTCGGTGCGCTGCTTGACCCACACCTGGTTGAAGCGCGGGGCACGCCAGTCCGTGAACAGGCTCACGCTGTACGCCGCCCCGGTCACCGCCGCGAAGTCGAGATCGGCGAGCGGCAGCCCGGTGTACACGTGCTGGCGCATCGGGTACGCCGGCTCCAGGTCCAACGTCAGCGCGAGCACGACGCCCAGGGCCCCCAGCGAGACCACCGCGCCGTCGAACCGCTCCTCGCCGCGCCGCAGCGTGCGCATCGCGCCGTCGTGCGTGACCAGCTCCACCTCGCGCACGGCCGACGCCAGCGAACCGTTCGCCCTGCCCGAGCCGTGGGTGCCGGTCGCCACCGAGCCGGCCACGGAGATGTGCGGCAGGGAGGCCATGTTGTGCAGCGCCAAGCCGTGCGCATGGACCTCCTGGGCCAGCTGTGCGTACCGCACCCCGCCCGTCACCCGCACCGTGCGCGCCGCCGTGTCCACGTCGATCCCGGCCGGCAGGGCGGCCAGCGACAGCAGCACCCCTTCGGTGTCGGCGATCTCGTTGAAGGAGTGCCCGCTGCCCAACACCCGCACGCGTCTGCTCGCGGCCACCAGCTCCCGCAGTGCGCCGAGCGAACCGGGTGCGGTCACCTTCTGCGCTGCGAAAGTGACGTTGCCCGCCCAGTTCGTCACGGCCGGAATACCGTCGCTCATCGAAGCCCCTCACTCGCTGCTCTGGCCAGCACCCCGCCGTGCGGGGCCCGCGCGCCATTCTCCGTCACCACGGGCGGGGGAGGGCAGGCGGCCCCGGGCACCCCCGGACGCCCCTTCCCGCAGGCCGCCCCGAACGGACGGACACGCCGAGCGTGGGCTCCCGGTGGGTCGCTCACCGTGGGGGCATACCGTGAGAGCCGTGAGCGGACGACAGCAAGGACCGCTCACGCCGCAGGAAGGTAGCGAGGAGAAGCGATGAGCGTCACGGGCACAGGACCTCAGACACAGGCACCACACGGCACGCCGGAACGGCGCACTGCGGTGGTCGAAGGGCTGATGGACCGGTTCCCCGAGGTGCCGCGGGAAGCCGTCATCAAGGAGGACCTGCTGCGCGGCGGCGTCGCCTTCGACGACTCCGCACTCAGCGACAACGAGAGCGGCGAGGTCAAACCCAAGTCGTACTTCATCTTCTCCTTCGACCACGGCACCCTCCCCGAGCTGGGCGAGGCCGCCCTGCGCCGCCCGCCCGAGGAGATCGTCCTCACCGGCGGCCCCTACGAGCTGCGCCGCACGGTGGTGTCGGTGCGGGTGAACCCGACCTCCCCGTACCGGGTGGCCGCCGGGGACGACGGCATGCTGGGGCTCTACCTGGACGGCCGGCGGATCGCCGACGTCGGTGTGCCCCCGATGCCGGACTACTACCGGCACACCTTGGCGAACGGAAAGTCCGTCATGGAGGTCGCCCCCACCATCCAGTGGGGCTACCTCATCTACCTGACCGTCTTCCGGGTCTGCCAGTACTTCGGCGCCAAGGAGGAGTGCCAGTACTGCGACATCAACCACAACTGGCGCCAGCACAAGGCCGCAGGCCGCCCCTACACCGGGGTGAAGCCGGTGGAGGAGGTGCTGGAGGCCCTGGAGATCATCGACCGGTACGACACCGCGGGGGCCTCCACCGCGTACACGCTCACCGGCGGCGCCATCACCTCCCACATCGGAGGCAAGGACGAGGCCGAGTTCTACGGGCAGTACGCGCAGGCAATCGAGGAGCGCTTCCCGGGCCGTTGGATCGGCAAGGTCGTCGCCCAGGCGCTGCCCAAGGCCGACGTGCAGCGCTTCAAGGACTACGGGGTGCAGATCTACCACCCCAACTTCGAGGTGTGGGACCGCCGCCTGTTCGAGCTGTACTGCCCCGGCAAGGAGCGCTACATCGGCCGCGACGAGTGGCACCGCCGCATCCTCGACTCCGCCGAGGTCTTCGGGCCGCGCAACGTCATCCCCAACTTCGTGGCCGGAGTCGAGATGGCCGAGCCGTTCGGCTTCACCAGTGTCGACGAGGCGATCGACTCCACCACCGAGGGCCTGCGGTTCTTCATGTCACGGGGCATCACCCCACGCTTCACCACCTGGTGCCCCGAGCCCACCACCCCGCTCGGCAAGGCCAACCCGCAGGGTGCGCCGCTCGAGTACCACATCAGGCTGCTGAAGGCGTACCGCGCCACGATGGACGAGTACGGCCTGTCCTCCCCGCCCGGCTACGGCCCGCCCGGCGCGGGCAACGCGGTGTTCTCCGTGAGCTCGTTCATGGACAGCCTGCCGCCGGCCGAAGCGACGGCCACCAGCACCGGATGACCCCGGCCGGCGGGCCGCCCGTGACCTGGCGTGTCACGGGCGGCACACGGGGCGCCGGAAAAAACAATCGCGCGATCGGAATCGGCCGGGCTACAGTGCGGGCATTGCGCACGGTGGCCGGGCCGACCGGCACCGCGCACGGTCCACGGCCTGCCCGGACGCCGGTGCAGGCAGAGGTACGAGGCTCGCGCTCGACGCGTGCCGGAGAAGGGAGGTGTGACCGATGGCCGTCTTTGTGGCGGGCGCTGCCCGCTCCTTCGCCTTCATCTCGTCCACTCCCGTGGTCTCCGGCTGAAGCCTGACCTCTGAAATCCGCGGATCCCTCTTCGACATCCGCGTCATCGGATTTCTCTTCCAGGCATCTCCTACGGCGCTCCACCCATACCCGTACGCCGTCGCCTTGCGCGCCGGTGCGCGTGCGCCGCCGGGACCACCCTTCGAAGGGTCATCCTGTCTTGAACGAGCCGAACAACTCCTTCGCGGCCCTCGTCCCCTACGGCTGGGACACCACCTGGGCCGCGGCGTTCGCCCCGTACGCCGCGCGCGGCCTGGTGCCCGGTCGGGTCACCCGGGTCGACCGCGGCCGGTGCGATGTCATCACCGCCGACGGCACCGTCCACGCCGACACCGCCTTCGTCACCCCGAAGGACCCCCTGAGGGTGGTGTGCACCGGCGACTGGGCCGCCCTTGACGCGGACGGTGACCCCCGCTTCGTGCGGGAGTACCTGCCGCGCCGCACGGCGTTCCTGCGCTCCACCTCATCCAAGCGGTCCGAGGCGCAGATCCTCGCGGCCAACGTCGACCACGCCCTGATCACCGTGTCCCTCGCGGCCGAACTCGACCTGGACCGCGTCGAGCGGTTCATCGCGCTGGCCTGGGAGTCCGGGGCCCAGCCCGTCGTGGTCCTCACCAAAGCCGACCTGGTGCCGGATCCGGTGACCCGGGCGCACCTGGTGGAGGACGTCGAAGGGACGACGCCCGGCGTGCAGGTCCTGGCGGTCAGCGCGGCCACCGGTGAGGCGATCGACGTGCTGGCCGCCGGCGTCGCGGGCGGCACGAGCGTGTTGCTCGGGCAGTCCGGGGCGGGCAAGTCGACGCTCGCCAACGTGCTGGTCGGCGAGGACGTGATGCAGGTCCACGCGGTGCGGGACGTCGACGGCAAGGGCCGGCACACCACCACCACCCGCAACCTCCTGGTGCTGCCCGGCGGCGGCGTCCTCATCGACACGCCCGGCGTGCGCGGGGTCGGACTCTGGGACGCCGGTACGGGCGTCGGCCAGGTCTTCTCCGAGATCGAGGACCTCGCCGGGGACTGCCGTTTCCACGACTGCGCCCACCTGGCGGAGCCCGGCTGCGCGGTGCAGGCCGCCGTCGCCGACGGCACGCTGCCGCAGCGCCGTCTCGACAGCTATCGCAAGCTGGTCCGGGAGAACGAGCGGATCGTCGCCAAGACGGACGCCCGGGCCCGCGCCGAACTCCGCCGGCAGTGGAAGCAGCGCGGCGCGGAGGGCAAGGCGGCGATGCGGGCCAAACGGGGGTACGTCGACTGACCTGCCGGCTTCGCCGGCCCCACCGGGAGCACGTCGCGGGCGCATGGCCCATGCGGCGTGCTCCCGGCGCCGCCGGCCCGCCACCGCCGCACGTCCTGGTGACGTCCTGGCGACCTCGTCACCAGGCCAGCGCGCCCAACCAGGCCGCCGTGATCAGCAGGCACGCGAACAGTTCCGCGAGCACGCTCCAGCCGCCGGACCGCATCGCCGCCCTGGTCGCGGTCACCGCCTCGCCGCGGCCACCCAGCCGCACGCGCTCGGCCAGGTAGATCCCGCCGACGAACCCGGGGACGGCGCCGATCACCGGCAGCACGCAGAAGCCGATGAGCGCCCCCGCCCCGGCGCGCAGCGCGAGCCGGTGGGTGAGGCCGTCTCCCGCGCCCCGGCGCCGGGACGGCAACTGCCAGCGCACGGCCTGGGCGGCCAGCAGGATGCCGGTGGTTCCGGCCAGCACGATTCCGGCGAGCCGGCTGCGGTCCTGAAGCGCCCACCACAGAACGGCCGCCCACACCAGCCACGGGCCCGGCACGCCGGGCACCAGCACGCCTGCGAGGCCGAGCAGCATCACCAGGCCGACCAGCAGGAGCTCGGGCACTCCCATCTGCCCAGGGTGCCCAACACGGCGCCGAACCGCAGAGCAGGCGAGGCCGAGCGGTCGCCCCGCCCGACGCGTTCGGGCTCACGTCGGGATGCCTCGGGCCGTATATGGCGGAAAACAGTCGTGACCGCCCTTGCCTGACCTTGTTGGCCCCATCCGGGGAGTCCCCTCGCGTGGACGTGCCACGGTGCACTCGACGACAATGCAGGAGCATCAGCGCTCGGGTCGCGGGCGTCACCCGTACGGTGGAATTTGCGGACGCCTGCGGTGCTGCCGTGACCCTGATCCGGATCCGGACCTACCGGGCGCGATGGGCGGTAGGCCCAGGTCACACCGACGGCCGCCGGGCGGCTCTCCCGTGGGGGGTGGGGTCGCCCGGCGGTCTTATCCCCCGAGTGGCCCAGCGAGACGCGGATTTTCGTGTCGGCGCCGTTTTCCGGCCGTCAGGGCGGTGGACAATAACTGCATGAGCCAGCAGGGGGAGAGGTATTCGCGCCACGAGGACGACTGGTGGAGGCAGTTGTACGACGGTGCCGCCGAGGACACGGGACCCGCCCGTACCGACGACACCATCGACGACCGGTTCGCTTCCGCCCGCACCACGCTGGCGGACACCCCGCTCGTCCCACCTCGCACTCCGGAGCCGCCCCGCGCCCCCAGACCGGCGCGCACAGCGCCCGAGCCGCCCCGCGTCCCAGAACCGCCCGACCCCGACCGGAGCGCTGGATTCGCGTACCCGGAAGCCCCCGACGCCTCGGACGCCTTCGATCCTTCCGACGCTCCGCCGGAGCCACGGGGCCCGTTCGAGCCACCGAAGACGTCCCGCACGCCGCACGTCCCGCACCCTCCCCAGGCTCCCGACCAGCGGTCCGTATTCACCTATCCGGGGGCCTCGGAGCCGGCCGACGCTCCGTACGAGCCGACCGATGCCCCGCGCGGAACGACCGACGCCCCGCCCGGATCGGGCGAAACCCCTTCCAAGTCGGCCGACGAATTCGAGCCACCGCGTACGCCGGGGGCACGGACCCCAAAGCCACGCACCCCTTCGTCCTGGTTCACCCCCGCGCCACCCCGCGCAAAGAAACCCCCCGAAGCCCCCGCCCCACCCGCCGTCCCTGAAGCCCCTGACCTGCCCACGCCACCGGAAACTCCGGGGCCGCCGCGGGTGCCCGGGGTGCCGGATCTGGCTGGGCCTCCCGAGGTGCCGGGGGTGCCGGATGTTCGTGGTCCGTCGTTTGTGTCCGGTCCGTTCGATGATGCGGCGGATCCTGACGTGGCCGCTGGGCGCGATGTGCCGGGGTCCCGGGGCGTTTCCGTGCCGTCTGGTGTGCCCGGCCCGCCCTCCGTCCCCGAAGCCCCTGACCTGCCTGGGCCTCCCGAGGTGCCGGGGGTGCCGGATGTTCGTGGTCCGTCGTTTGTGTCCGGTCCGTTCGATGATGCGGCGAGTCGTGACGTGGCCGCCGGGCGCGATGTGCCGGGGTCCCGGGACGTTTCCGCGCCGTCTGGTGTGCCCGGCCCGCCCTCCGTCCCCGAAGCCCCTGACCTGCCTGGGCCTCCTGAGGTGCCCGGGGTGCCGGGTGTTCGTGGTCCGTCGTTTGTGTCCGGTCCGTTCGATGATGCGGCGAGTCGTGACGTGGCCGCCGGGCGCGATGTGCCGGAGTTCCCGGACGCTTCCGCGTCGCGGCGTGCGCCGGAGCCGCCCGCAACCCCCGGCACCGCATCCGTGCCCGCGCCCGCCACGGAGCCCGATCTCGACCTGTCCGTGCCGGACCCCGCCGACACGCTCTGGGAGCCGTTGCCCCCGGCCTGGGAGAGCCCCACTGAGCGGCCTGCTCCCGGCGCATCTTCTGACGCGCCCGCGCCCGACGCCTCCGCCGACTCCGCCGACTCCGACACGGCCGCACCGCGCGCCGCATCCGACGCGCCCGCACGGCCGGCGTCGTCCGATGCGTGGCAGCCGTCCGACACCTGGCAGCCGTCCGACTGGCAACCCTCTTCCTGGCAGCCGTCCTCCCCCTGGGAACCAGGGGAGTGGCACCCGACGGGCAACGCTCCCGGGGCGTGGACGTCCCCGGAGCCCGGGGCCGGGCCGGCCTCCGCTGCCGGCTCTGCGCCCGCACCGGCACCCGTACCCGCCCCTGAACCCGCGGACTCCCCGGACCAGCGGCGCGGACCGGTAGAAGACGCGCCTGGCCAGGGCTACGAGCCGGCTTCCGACTTCGAGACGCCGCCTGACTCCGAGCCGCCCTCCGAACCCGGGACGACGCCTGACTCCGGGACCACGTCCGGTTTCGGTGCGGTCTTCGACTCTGGTTTCGGTACGGCGGCCGGCGCGGGCTCGGACGTGGACTTCGCATCCGACCTCGGCACGGCATCCGGCCCTGGCCCCGACCTGCCCCCCGACTCCGCCCCCGGCTCCGACTTCGGCACCCCGTCCGGCCCCGAGGCGACCCGCGATCCCGACTCCGGCACTCTGCCGGACGCCTGGACGGCCGGTGGGCCGACGGGAACGGCGCCCGGCCCCGCGGCGGCGTTCCCGTCGCCCGCGGCAGAGCACGGCGCCGGCTCGGTCGGGCCCGCCTCCGGTACCGGCCCTGACGCCCCCGCGTCCGGCTTCCCATCGGCTCCCGACCGGGCCGGCCCGCCGCCCGCGTCCGACATGACCCGCAACTTCCGGACGGGGCACCGTCCGACCGGCACGACGCCGCCCGCCTGGGCACCCTCCGGCTTCGGGGCGACGCCCCCGGCATCGGCGCCGCCGCCCGGCAACGCCCTGGGCCCGGGTGTCGTCCACCACGTCGGCGACCGCCCGCCCACCTACGAGGCCGAACCGGTCGCGCTGCCGGAGGCCGACCCCGACGGCGTCGGCGAGGTCGTCGCGGACACCGTGCTGGACGGCGCGCGCTATGGCGCCTGCACGTTGCGTGCCGTCTCCGTGCGCGGCGACTCGGCCAGGTACCGCGGTGAGCCGCGCCGCGACGCCCTGCTCACGGCCCGTTTCGGCACCGGCGAGCAGGCCCTGGTGCTGGTCGCGATGGCCACCGGCGCACGGGCCGTGGCAGGTGCGCACCGGGCGGCCAGCGAGGCGTGTGCGGAGCTGGGCAGGGTGGTCGGCCGCCATCACGCCGGCCTGTCGGAGGACATCCGCGCCGGGCTCCGCGGTCCACTCAAGGCCGGTCTGCACCGGTTGACCGACCGCGCCCTGGGCCGGCTGCGTGCACGGGCCCGTGAGATGGGCGTCCCGCCGGAGGAGTACACGGCGACGTTGCGCTGCCTGCTGCTGCCCGCAGATCCCGACTGCCGGCTGCGGATCTTCTTCGGGTCCGGTCCCGGCGGCCTGTTCCGGATCCGTGGCGGTGCGTGGCAGGACCTCGAGCCGTCCTCGCCGGAGGCGGTGGCCGACGCCTCCGGCCGCGGTGGAACGCCGGCCGAGGACCCCGCGGGGGACCGGCTGACGATGGAACTGGGGATTCCCACGCCCCCGAGCCCTTGGGACCGTCGTCCGGACCCGCGGGTCACCGGGGGAGAGCCGGCAGCGGCGCCGCCCCCTGCCGCCTTCCGTTTCCACGCCGCCTCCGCAGCGAGCGGCGACGTCCTGCTGCTGTGCAGCCAGGGTCTCGCGGAACCGCTGCACGGTGAGCCGGCCCTGGCAGCCCATCTGGCGGGACGCTGGGGACGCGGCGAGCCGCCCGGCCTCGCCGAGTTCCTCGCCGACGCCCAGGTCCGCGTGAAGGGCTACGCGGACGACCGTACGGCCGCCGCCGTCTGGGAGGCCTGAGCACCCACGGGCGGCCGGGGGAGCCCGAGTCGTCACCGCCGGGGCGCGGAGGCCCCTCCGACCGGGGGGCCTCCGCGCGGCCACCGCCGCCCAGCCGCCGCCGGAGGCCACAAGGACCCTCCGGCGCGGTGCTCCTGATCCCGACCCGCGGCGGTGCGACAGGATTAGGAACCCGCGTCGTGCCTACATGGACGTCATCCGGTGCCACTCACCAGGGACGCACCAAGGGCTCGCCGAGGAGTTCGAGGAAGCCATGGCCAAGCAGAACGTCGCGGAGCAGTTTGTCGACACCCTCGTACGCGCCGGGGTCAAGCGGCTGTACGGGGTGGTCGGGGACAGTCTCAACCCCGTCGTGGACGCCGTGCGGCGGCATCCCGGCATGGACTGGATCCATGTGCGGCACGAGGAGACGGCCGCGTTCGCGGCCGGTGCCGAGGCCCAGATCACCGGGGACCTGTGCGCCTGCGCCGGGTCCTGCGGTCCGGGCAACCTGCACCTGATCAACGGCCTGTACGACGCGCACCGCTCCTCCGCCCCGGTGCTCGCCCTCGCCTCCCAGATCCCGTCCAGCGAGATCGGGTTGAGCTACTTCCAGGAGACCCATCCGGACCAGCTGTTCCGTGAGTGCAGCCACTACTGCGAACTGATCTCCAACGCCCGGCAGATGCCCCGGCTGCTCCAGACCGCCATCCAGCACGCCGTCGGCCGCTCCGGCGTCAGCGTGGTGGCGATGCCCGGCGACATCGCGGACGACCCCGCCCCCGAGCGCACCACCGAAAGCGCCCTCGTCACCACGCGCCCCACCGCGCGCCCCGGCGATGCGGAGATCGACCGGCTGGCCGCCATGATCGACGAGGCGGACCGGGTCACCCTCTTCTGCGGCCGGGGCACCGCGGGGGCGCACGCCGAGGTCATGCAGTTCGCGGAGAAGATCAAGGCACCCGTGGGTCACGCCCTGCGCGGCAAGGAGTTCATCCAGTACGACAACCCGTTCGACGTGGGCATGAGCGGTCTGCTCGGCTATGGCGCCGCTTACGAGGCCACCCACGAGTGCGATCTGCTGATCCTGCTGGGCACCGACTTCCCGTACAACCCGTTCCTGCCCGATGACGTGCGGATCGTCCAGGTGGACGTGCGCGCCGAGCACCTGGGCCGGCGCAGCAAGCTCGACCTGGCCGTCTGGGGCGATGTGCGCGAGACGCTGCGTTGCCTGATCCCGAAGGTGTCGCCCAAGACCGACCGCAGGTTCCTGGACCGGATGCTGAAGAAGCACGCGGACGCGCTGGAAGGCGTGGTGAAGGCCTATACCCGCAAGGTCGACACGCACATCCCGATCCACCCCGAGTACGTCGCCTCCGTGCTCGACGACCTCGCCACGGACGATGCCGTGTTCACCGTGGACACCGGAATGTGCAACGTCTGGGCGGCCCGCTATCTGACGCCGAACGGCCGGCGACGCATCATCGGCTCCTTCTCGCACGGTTCCATGGCCAACGCGCTGCCGCAGGCCATCGGGGTCCAGTTCATCGACCGTGGCCGGCAGGTGGTGGCCATGTCGGGCGACGGCGGATTCGCCATGCTGATGGGTGACTTCCTCACGTTGGTGCAGTACGACCTGCCGGTGAAGGTCGTCCTGTTCAACAACTCCTCCCTCAGCATGGTCGAGCTGGAGATGATGGTCGCCGGCCTGCCCGCGTACGGCACGGCCCTGCGCAACCCCGACTTCGCCGCGGTGGCCCGGGCGTGCGGGGCCCACGGGGTGCGGGTGGAGAAGCCCAAGCAGCTCGCGGGCGCGCTGCGGGACGCCTTCGCGCACAAGGGCCCCGCGCTCGTCGACGTCGTGACCGATCCGAACGCGCTCTCCATCCCGCCCCGGATCAGCGCCGACATGGTGACCGGGTTCGCGCTCTCCGCGTCGAAGATGGTGCTGGACGGCGGCGTGGGCCGGATGGTGCAGATGGCGCGTTCCAACCTGCGCAACGTGCCGCGACCATGAGGCGGGCCCGGCCGCTTCGACGGGCGGGTCGGTACCGGCGTCCCTTCGACGATATGACCGGCGGGTGCGACGGCAGGGCGCGACCGCGGGGTGCGACCACGCCCGCCGGGCGTTTCTTTCACCTGCCGTGCATCGGACTGTGACGGTCGCAAACTGACCCGCGCCGAGCCGTGACCTCGCAGGTCACGGCCGTGTGCGGGTCCCCGGCTCGGTTTCGAAGGCGGGCGGTGGTGGTCCCGGCTTATGACGTAGTCATGACCCTTTATGACCTCGTCATGACCTCGTCATGACGTCGCGGGTGTGCCATGAAAGGACATGAGTGCCGCAGAGCGGGCGGGGCATGCATCTCGTGTACCTGTTCGAGGGGGAATCCACGGGGAAGGAACGGTTGCATCGTGTGGACAGCGGGGGACATGACAAGGCAATCACGCGATACCGAGCGCACCCGATTCATGCGCAGGGTCTGCCGGGCGGATCTCCGCGCGGTTCCGGAGACCCGCCATGCGCTGCGCACACTGCTGGAGCACTGGGGGAAGCCGGGCCGTTCCGACACGGCCGAGCTGCTCACCACCGAGCTCGTCACCAACGCACTGGTGCACACGGACGGGGATGCCGTACTCACCGCTGTGGTGCGCCAGGACACCTTGTACGTGGAGGTCAGGGACTTCGCCGGGCGCATCCCCAGGCCGCGCACGCCGAGCCCTGACGAGGGCACCAACGGCCGGGGCCTGATGCTCGTGCAGTGCCTCGCGGACGCCTGGGGGGTACGCACCCAGGGCACCGGGCCCGGCGAGGAGGCCGGCAAGGTGGTGTGGTTCGAGCTGGAGGCGGGCGGCGAGTGAGCCTGCCCACGAGCCTTGGGACTGGGGCGCCGGTCGGGGGACCGCAGGGGGCGCGGGCGTGGTACGGGCGCTGGAACGCGCCGACGGCGTCGCCGCTCCGGAAGACGGCGACACCGTCGTCACGGAAGATGCGGCAACGCCGTCATTCGGCGATGCGTCGACCGGCACGAGGCCGAGCCGACCGGGCCGGCGGTCGGAGCGAGTCGAGCCGGCGGCTCACCCTCAGCCGAACTGCTGCTCCAGGTCCTTGAGCTTGCGCTCCAGCGAGTCCAGCCGGGGCAGCGTCTGGGTGTCGTCCTCGGCGGTGAGGTCGACGGTGACCGGCTCGCCGAACCTGACGGCCTCCAGGGAGGGCCGGCTGCGCAGCGGCGACAGGTCGGCGTGCGGGCGGGCGGAGTCGGCGGAGCTGTCGGTTGCCGGGGAAGGGAGCGACGTCGTGCCGGCCCCGGCGGGGAGCGCCGCGTTGCCTTCCGCCGCGGTGAGCGCCGGGGTGGAGCCGGAGGACGCGGGCGAGCCGGTGGTCACGGCCGGCACGTCGACCTGCCGCCCGCCGCGCGAGGGCCACCTGGAGCCGCTCAGCGCCTTCAGGTGGGCCCGCTCGTGCCGCTGCTGCGTACGGCGCAGCCGGCGGTTGTGCTCCTTCTGCCGGCGGTCCTCGCGCACCTCTTCGACGGCCTCGTCGAGCGTGCGGACGCCCTCCAGCAGCATCAGGGACCAGGCCGCGTAGGTCTCACGCGGTGCGCGCGCCCAGCGGACCATGCGGATCTGCGGCAGCGGGCGGGGCACCAGGCCCTGTTCGCGCAGGGCGGCGCGGCGCGTCTGCTTCAGCGCACGGTCGAACAGGATGGCCGCGGACAGCGACATCCCGGCGAAGAAGTGCGGGGCACCCGCATGCCCGAGCCCACGCGGTGCGTGCACCCAGTTGAACCACGCCGAGGCCCCTGCGAACAGCCACACCAGCAGCCGCGAGCCGAGCGCCGCGTCACCGTGGCTGGCCTCCCGCACCGCGAGCACCGAGCAGAACATCGCGGCACCGTCGAGACCGAACGGCACCAGGTACTCCCAGCCGCCGGACAGGCCCAGGTTCTGCTGCCCGAAGCCGACCAGACCGTGGAAGGAGAGCGCGGCGGCGACGGCCGCGCAGCAGAACAGCAGGGCGTACGACGCCGTGCCGTACAGGGTCTCCTTGCGCCGTCGACGCTCCTCGCTGCGCTCCCACGAGTCCTCGGCGGTGGCCTTCTCCCCGGCACGCCGTGTGCGTGCGAGTACCGCAATCGCCGTCCCCATGCCCAGCAACAGCACGGCGCCCACCAACAACCAGTCCGGCGATATATCGGTAAGTCTCATCTGGGTCCCTTGGTTCGGGTTCGGGCGTTTCGGGCGTCATGGTGGCGCGATGCACGTGCCTTGCCGGGGGTTTCGGGACAAGAGAACGCCAAAGAGGTGCCCGGTGGGGCGAGCGGCGGCATTCCTCCCGAACTCTCGTGTGGATCATGCCAGTTGCGTTCGACTGGCGCGAACGGGAGCCCCCTGCAAGAGGGTTGGAAGGATAGCGCTGTGGCGAGGGCTCAGTGACCGGCAGGGGCGGTCAGCCGGGCGACGCGGTCGGTGTCGCAGGTGCGCGGGCAGGTCGCGCAGGTGTCCTCGGGGCGCAGCGTGTAGTAGAGGCAGCAGCTCGCCCGGTTGCGGGTCGTCAGGGCCCGCCCGCCGGCGTCCGCCAGCTCGCGGAAGGCGGCACCCGAGGCGTACGGGGCGGTGCCGCCCGGGAGCAGCCTGGCCAGCTCCGCGCGCGACCGCTGTTCCTCGCCGAGCAGATGGCCGATGTACCAGAGTCCTTCGGTGATCTCGTCGGTCGCCATCCCCCACAGGGCCCGGCCGCGGCGCCGCATGCGCGGCCCGAAGGCCGCGAGCAGCGGCGTCAGGTGCTCGGCCACGGCCGCGCGCACCTCGGTGCGCAGCGCCTCCTCGTCCGGCACCACGCGCGCGGTGGGCAGCGTGGCCGCCGGGTCGTCCGGCAGGCAGGCGAACGTGCCGGTGCGGACCGCGATACGGCCCTCGGTGCGGTGGTACGCCACGGCTGACACGGGCAGCCGCGGCACCCGCCGGGCCAGGAACCACGGCACGGTGATCAACAGGCACGCGGACCAGGCGTACCGGTGCAGCGCGAAGGTGGCCACGACGTCGGGGCGTGCCCGCCGGCCGTAGTCGCGCTGCGACCGGGCGTCGACGAAGGCCAGGAAGGAGTCGAGCGCGGGGCCGCCCGAGGCGAGCTGCTCGACCGGGATCCAGTCCACGCCCGACGGGTCGGGCTCGCCGGGCGCCGGCTCGGTCACCCGCAGCCCGGGGTGGACCGCGGCGAGTCGGGCGTAGGCCTCCGCCATCGGCGAGCCGGCCGGCTCGGGCACGGTGCCCGGACGCGCGGTGGCGCGCGGTGCGGCGGGGCCGGCCAGGGCGGAAGCGGGCATACGGGGACCACCCGATCTCGTTCGGTTTCAGGTAAGCCTTACCTTACTCGAGAAGATCGAGGTTTCAACTGGGGCTTCGTCGCCCTATCGTGCTGCTCGGATCAGCACGCGGCCCGCCGGTGTGCGAGTGGCGCGATGGCGCGCCCGGCCGCTAGAAGGAGTGCAGCAGTGGAGCATCCCCGCACGCGGAACGCCGACCACGGCACCGCCGGGTTGCCCGCCGCGGGCGACTCCGCCCGCCCGGACCCGCCCCTCGCGCCGGACGCACCGAGCCGTACGGCGTCCCCACGACCTCCGGCATCCTCGGGACGTCCCACGCCGTCCCCGGGACCTGCTGCGCCCTCGGAGCGCGGGGCGCCTTCGGAGCGCGGGACCTCGCAGGGCCGTACGGCACCCTCCGGCACCGTGCCGCCCGCGGTACCGCCGGCCGTGGCGTCCGCCGGGGCGCCGGCCGCTCCGGTCACGGTGTCCGCCGCGGCGTCCGCCCCGCCCGTCACGGCGCACGCCCGGGTGCCGGAACCGTGCCCGCCGGTCGTGTCCGCGTACGGCCTGCAAGCCGGCTCCGGGCAGGGCCCGGAGGGCGAACCGGGGTGTGGCTCGGGCAGCGGGCCCGACCACGGACCCCGGATCGCGTCCGAGCACCGACCACAGACCGCGTCCGCGTACCACCCGCGGGCCACGCCCGAGTCGTACGCGCAGGCCACGCCCGAGTCGTACGCGCAGGTGCCGCATGCGTGGCGCGGGCCGGGCTCGTCCGAGGGCGGTGCGGGGATCGCACCGGAAACGGACCGCGATGTGCCGCCATCCGGCCCGGCGCCGTCGGAGCCGCCGCACGCGCCGCAGCCGCTGCGCG
Source organism: Streptomyces odontomachi (assembly GCF_024435355.1). Classification (GTDB taxonomy): domain Bacteria; phylum Actinomycetota; class Actinomycetes; order Streptomycetales; family Streptomycetaceae; genus Streptomyces; species Streptomyces odontomachi. Next base: position 76,275 of record NZ_JAMJWG010000018.1, on the reverse strand, counting down.
GCCAGGTCCGCCGGGTCTCCGTGCGCGGTCAGGTGCTGGACGCCCTGCGCACCGCCCTGCTGGAGGGCGAACTGGTGCCCGGCAAGGTCTATTCGGCGCCGGTGCTGGGGGAGCGCTTCGGGGTGTCGGCGACACCGGTGCGCGAGGCCATGCAGCAGCTCGCCTGCGAGGGCGCCGTGGAAGTGGTGCCCAACCGCGGCTTTCGCGTGGTGTGCAGGGACGCCCGCGAGCTGGCGGAGCTTGCCGAGGTCAGGGCCTTGATAGAGGTGCCCGTGATGCTGCGTCTGGCGCACGCGGTGCCGGCCCAGCGCTGGGCCGAGTTCGGGGCGCTCGCCGAGGCCGCCACGGGGCCGGCGGGATGCGCGGACCGTGCGGGGTACGTGCTCGCCGACCGCGCCTTCCATCGGGCCCTGCTCGGCCTCGCGGGCAACCAGCAGCTCGTCCAGACCGCGGATGACCTGCACCGGCGCGCCCAGTGGCCCCGGGTGGCCGGGTCGGGTTCCTGCCGTCGGGCGAGTCTGCTGGCCCACGCGGCGGAGCATGCTCAGCTCCTGGACGCCCTGGCCGCACATGACCTGGCGCGCGTCGAGTCCCTGGTACGGGACCACTTCCGCACGGAGTGCTGAGGCGGCCGGCGCCCTCCGCCGGTGCGGGGGTGCCGGCCGTGGCCGGACCGCGTCAGGCCGCTGACGGCTCCAGCTGGGCGCCCAGCCAGGTCGGTACGCCGCCCAGCAGCCGGAACAGGCGGGCGGCCTCGGCGCGCAGGCGGCTCGCCTCCGGCTCGGACTCCGCGTCGGCGAGCGACGCCAGTGCGGGCGCCGTGCCGACGAGGTAGCCCAGCTCCTCGCGGATCCGCAGGGACTCCGCAAAGCCGTGCCGGGCCTCGGCGAGGTCACCGTCGCGCAGGGCGAGCCCGCCCAGCTGGCGCCAGATGAAGGACAGCAGCAGCGGGTCGTCCTGGGTGAGCGCAGCGGCCTGCGCCCTGTGGTACGCGGCGCGCGCCGCCTGGGCCGACCCGGCGAGGTTCTCGGAGATCAGCCCACGCCGGAAGTCCAGCAGCGCGCGCGCCGGCGCGTCCGGTGCGATGAGCGCTGCCGCGCGCCCCAGCGCGGCGCGTGCCTCGTCCGCCCGGTCCCGCACCTTCAACAGGGTGGCGGCGTACGCGAGATGCCCCCGCTCACACGCGGCCGCGCCCCGCTCCTCGTCGTTCTGTGCCAGCGCCTCCGCCGTGCGCAGTGCGTCCTCCGCCTCGGCCCAGCCCTGCTCGGTGTACAGGCAGCGCTCGGCGAGCAGGGCGGCGCGTTGCAACGCCGCCGCGGCGTCGGATGTCGCCAGAGGCTCTAGAAGGGCGGCTGCGTCCCCCCAACAGGCACGCGAACGCAACCGCCATACCGCGGTCTGGAGTGGATCGTTTGCTGTGGTCGTTCCGGTACCAGACATGGCGGTACGCGCCACGTTCCCTCCCCTAGCACACCTTTGTGATGTTGAGTCGTGGCCGCATCTCAGCACGGAAGGACAGGCCGGGCCAAGAGGGCGTGAGTGAATGATTTCACAAAGTCGCGGCCCGTGTGCGCACCCCTGGGCGTGCCGCGGAGCGGTTGTGGCGGAGTGTCAGGTCATCCGCAGGGCCAGGAAGAAGTCCAGCTTGTCCTCGAGACGGGAGAGATCACGCCCGGTCAGCTGCTCGATCCGGCCGATCCGGTAGCGCAACGTGTTCACGTGCAGGTGCAGCTGCGTGGCGCACCGCGTCCAGGAACCGTCGCTGTCGAGGAACGCCTCCAGCGTGGCGACCAGTTCCGCACGGTGCCGCCGGTCGTAGTCCCGCAACGGATCCAGCAGCCGCGCCGTGAAGGCGCGCCGCACGTCGTCCGGCACGAACGGCAGCAGCAGCACGTGGGAGGCCAGCTCGTCGTGGCCGGCGGCGGACACCTGACCGGGGCGTGCCGCGGCCACCCGGCGGGCGTGCCTGGCTTCCTCCAGGGCGCCGCGCAACCCCTCGGCCGACTGCACGACGGCGCTGCATCCGAGGGTGAGCCGGTCGCCGTCGCCGAGGCCGGCCGAGAGCGGCTCGCGCACCGCCGCCAGCAGCGCCTCCGCGGTCAGCCCCGCCCCGGCGCCGTCCTGCCCGACGGCCGGGGGCAGCGGCACCAGCGCGACGGCCTCGCCGGCTATGTGGGCGACGGCGAGCCGGTCGGAGGGTTCGGTGCCGGTGGCACGGGGGTCGACGAGGATCTCCTCCAGCAGGGCCTGGGTGGCCGCCCCCACCTCCACCAGCGTGCCGCGCACCGGCCCCTGCCCGGCGGTCCCACCGCCGAGGCCCCCGGCCGGTTCCGCGGCCGGCTGCGCGGCTGCGCCGTCCCGGTCGGCGGGCTCGGCGGCGGGGGCCCGCCGGGCCTCCTGCCGGTTTCGCTCGTCCCGCGGGTCCGGCCGGTTCCGTACGTCGTGCCCGTGCTGCCCGGCCTGCGCGAGCCACGGGTCCTGCGGGTCCTGCCCGTACGGCACGTCCCGTGGCTGCCGTCCGCCGGGCCGTCCGCGCGCATCCTGCCGCTGGTGGCCCTCGTGCCCGCCCGCGGCGTCCCCCCGGGGCTGCACCTCCAGCCGGGCCACCACCAGCTGCCAGTGCGGCGCGGTGCCGAGGCCCGGCAGCAGGACGGGCGCCGCCACCCGGAGGCGGGCCGCGATCTCCGCCGCCGCCGCGCCCGTGCGGGCCAGCTCCAGGATCTCCTGGGCGAGTCGGCGGCGCACCGTGCGGGCCGCGTTGCGCCGGTCGCGTTCCACCGCGATCAGCTGGGTGACGCCGCGCAGGAGGTCGAGACGTTCCGCCGGCCAGTCCCCGGCGTCCGCTTCGACGGCCAGCAGCCAGTCGGACAGCGCCGCCGCGCCGCCCGCACCGTCGGTGTCCGCCACCGCCTCCGTGGCCGGCCGCCCCGAACCGTCCACCGCGAACAGTGAATACGTCGGCTGCCCGGTGCGGCCGGTCGGCACCCGGTGCGGCTCCGGGCGGCCGGTGCGCACCGCCGCGCGATGGGCGGTGGCCAGCCGCACGGCCACGTCGGCGGGCAGCGCCAGGGGGGCGCCCGTGTCGCCCTCGGGGTGGCCGGGGCCCGTCTGGCTGTGCTCGGTCTGCCGGGGTCCCGCCACGAGTCGCCCGGTCGCCGAGAGCACCCAGGCCCGCAGGTCCAGGTCGGAGCCGAGCAGGTCGAGGATGGTGTCGAGCCCGTCGCCCGCCGGTCCTGACGTCATCAGGCGCCGGTGCCGGTCCACCACCGCCGCCAGGTCACCGGCCCGCTCGGCGGAGACCTGACGCACGATGTGCTCGGTGACGGTGGCGAAGGCGACCGACTCGTGGACCGCGAAGAGCGGCAGCCGATGCCGGGCGCAGGCCTGCACCAGGTCCTCGGGGATGTCGCCCAGTTCGGCCTCACCGGCTGCGAGTGCCGCCACGTCCGCGGCGGTCAGCAGCCGCACGAAGCGTTCGGAGTCGGCGGGCGCGCGCCGCCAGGCCAGGCCGGTGAGGACCAGCTCGCCGCCGGAGAGGTAGCGGCTCGGATCCCGTAGGTCCGTCGTCATCACCCCGCGGACCACTCGGTCCAGCTCCTCCTCGCCGCCGAGCAGCTTGAGGCCCAGCACATCGGTCTCCAGCAGGGCGCGCAGCCGCATGTCGTCGCCGATCCGTTGTGGGTGCGGCCGGGCGAGTACCGCCCCGCCATTCATACGAATCTACAAGACAGGCCATCTGGCCAGCCAACTCCTTCAGAGTTTCGGTGACTGACCGCGGCCTGCGCCCCGCGGTGTACTGGTCAGTGGAAGAAACAGCAGGAAGAGAAGAACCGGAAGACGCACCGGCAGAAGAAAAGACGCACCGACAGAAGAAGCAGCAGAAACGGCAGAAGGCGACCACCGCTCATGGACTTCCTGAGGCCCACCCGCTGGGCGGACGCGCTCGCCGCCAAGGCCGCACACCCGGCGGCCGTGCCCCTGGCAGGTGGCACGGACGTGATGGTCGAGATCAACTTCGACCACCGGCGGCCCACCCACCTCCTGGACCTCACCCGCATCGGCGAGCTGTTCACCTGGGACGCCGACCAGCGCACCATACGGCTCGGCGCCTGCGTCCCGTACGCCGACATCATCCGCAACCTCCGCGGCGAACTCCCCGGGCTCGCCCTGGCCTCCCACACCGTGGCGTCCCCGCAGATCCGCAACCGCGGCTGTGTCGGCGGCAACCTGGGCACCGCCTCGCCGGCCGGTGACGCCCACCCGGCCCTGCTGGCCGCGGGCGCCGAGGTCGAGGTGGAGTCGGTGCGCGGCGTGCGGCGCATCCCGATCGACGCCTTCTACACCGGCGTCAAGCGCAACGCCCTGGCCCCCGACGAGCTGATCAAGGCGGTGCACATCGAGAAGGCCGACGGGCCGCAGCAGTTCTCCAAGGTCGGCACGCGCAACGCCATGGTCATCGCGGTGTGCGCCTTCGGCATCGCCCTGCACCCCAGAACGCGCACCGTACGGACCGGCATCGGCTCCGCCGCCCCCACCCCGATCCGGGCGCAGGCGGCCGAGGACTTCCTCAACGCGGCGCTGAAGGACGGCGGCCTGTGGGACAGCGGCGGTGCCATCGACCCGTCACTCGTCCGCCGGTTCGCCGACCTGTGCGCCGCCGCCTGCAACCCCATCGACGATGTGCGCGGCACCGCGGACTACCGCAGGCACGCCGTCGGCGTCATGGCCCGCCGCACCCTGACCTGGACCTGGGAGGCGTACCGGGGCGCGCCCCCCGGGACCCGTGACGAAAGGGGGGCCGCGTGATGCGCGTGCGGTTCATGGTCAACGGCCGCCAGCAGCAGGCCGACGACGTGTGGGAGGGCGAGAGCCTGCTGTACGTGTTGCGTGAGCGGCTCGGTCTTGCCGGCTCCAAGAACGCCTGCGAGCAGGGCGAATGCGGCTCGTGCACGGTGCGCCTCGACGGTGTGCCGGTGTGCGCCTGCCTGGTCGCCGCGGGGCAGGTGGAGGGTCGCGAGGTACTGACGGTCGAAGGGCTCGCCGAGCACGCCCGGCAGCGCGACGCGCTCGACGCCGCTGCCCACGGCGACGAGACGGGGCCGGCGGGCGGCGCCGCGCCGGGCGACGATGCCGTGCCGCTCTCGCCCGTTCAGCAGGCGTTCCTGGACGCGGGCGCCGTGCAGTGCGGCTTCTGCACCCCGGGGTTGCTGGTCGCCGTCGACGAACTGCTGGAGCGCACCAGGGGGCACCACCCCCACGCTTCGGGCAGCGGGGGACCGTCCGACGAGGACATCCGCGAGGCGCTCTCGGGCAACCTGTGCCGGTGTACCGGCTACGAGAAGATCATGGACGCGGTCCGGCTCGCGGCCGCCCGGCAGGGGGAGGCGGTCTGACATGAGCACCCCGCGAACCGGCACTCCGCGCGCGCCGGAGCGCGCGCCCCTGACCTCCGAGGGCGGCATCGGTGCGTCCGCGCCGCGGCCCGACGGCACCCTGAAGGTGACCGGCGAGTTCGCGTACTCCTCCGACATGTGGCACGAGGACATGGTGTGGGGCCACATCCTGCGTGCACCCCTCGCCCATGCGGAGATCGTCTCCATCGACACCTCCGAGGCCCTGGCGCTGCCCGGCGTCTACGCCGTCATGACCTACGACGACCTGCCGACCGACGTGCGCCACTACGGCCTGGAGCTGAAGGACACCCCGGTCCTGGCGCACCGGAAGGTCCGGCACCACGGCGAACCGGTCGCGATGCTGGCCGCCGACCATCCGGAGACCGCGCGCCGGGCCGCCGCCAAGATCAGGGTCGACTACCGCGAACTGCCCCTCGTCACCGACGAGACCACCGCCCTCGCCCCGGACGCACCCGTGCTGCACCCGGGCCGGACGGACGCCCACATCGCCCACGCCCCGCACCCGAACGTCGTGCACCGCCAGCCCGTGGTGCGCGGCGACGTCGAAGCGGCGGCCCGGCGCGCGGACGTCGTCGTCACCGGCGAGTACACCTTCGGCATGCAGGACCAGGCCTTCCTCGGACCCGAGTCGGGGCTCGCGGTGCCCGGTGAGGACGGCGGCGTCGACCTGTACATCGCCACCCAGTGGCTGCACTCCGACCTCCAGCAGATCGCGCCGGTGCTCGGCCTGCCGCCGGAGAAGGTCCGCATGACGCTCTCCGGGGTGGGCGGCGCCTTCGGCGGCCGTGAGGATCTGTCGATGCAGATCCACGCCTGCCTGCTGGCGCTGCGCACCGGGAAACCCGTCAAGATCGTCTACAACCGTTTCGAGTCCTTCTTCGGCCATGTGCACCGCCACCCCGCCACGCTCCGCTTCGAGCACGGGGCCACCAGGGACGGCCGGATCACCCATATGCGGGCCCGGATCGTGCTGGACGGCGGCGCCTACGCATCCTCGTCCCCGGCCGTCGTCGGCAACGCGGCCTCGCTGTGCGCCGGGCCGTACGACATCGAGAACGTCGACATCGAAGCCCTCGCCCTCTACACCAACAACCCGCCGTGCGGCGCCATGCGCGGCTTCGGCGCCGTCCAGGCCTGCTTCGCCTACGAGGCGCAGATGGACCGTCTTGCCGCCGCGCTCGACCTGGACCCGGTCGCGTTCCGGCAGCTCAACGCCATGGAACAGGGCTCGATCATGCCGACCGGACAGCGGGTCGACGCGCCGGCGCCGGTCGCCGAGCTGCTGCGCCGCGTCAAGGCACGGCCGCTGCCTCCGGAGCGCCACTGGGAGACCACCGAGGGCGTCGACGTGCGCCAGCTGCCCGGGGGCCTGTCCAACACCACCCACGGCGAGGGTGTGGTCCGCGGCGTCGGCTACGCGGTCGGCATAAAGAACGTCGGCTACTCGGAGGGCTTCGACGACTACTCGACGGCCAGGGTGCGTCTGGAGGTCATCGGCGGCGAGCCGGTCGCGACGGTGCACACCGCCATGGCGGAGGTCGGCCAGGGCGGTGTCACCGTGCACGCCCAGATCGCCCGCACCGAGCTGGGCGTCAGCCGCGTGACCATCCACCCCGCCGACACCCGGGTCGGGTCCGCCGGCTCCACCTCCGCGTCCCGGCAGACCTACGTCACCGGCGGCGCCGTCCGGCACGCGTGCGAGCAGGTCCGTACCCGGGTCCTCGAGCGGGGCCGCCGCAGGTTCGGCAGCCACCACCCGGCCTGGGCCACCGCCGAGCTGCTGCTGGAGGACGGCAAGGTGGTCACCGACGGCGGCGAGGTGCTGGCCGACCTGGCGGACGTCATCGGCGACGAGGTCGTGGAGCTGGAACGCGAGTGGCGGCACCGCCCCACCGAGCCCTTCGACCCGACGACCGGTCAGGGCAACGGCCACGTCCAGTACTCCTTCGCCGCGCACCGTGCGGTCGTCGACGTGGACACCGAACTCGGCCTGGTGAAGGTCGTCGAACTGGCCTGCGCCCAGGACGTCGGCAGGGCCATGAACCCGCTCGCCGTCATCGGACAGATCCAGGGCGGCAGCGTCCAGGGGCTCGGGATCGCGGTCATGGAGGAGATCGTCGTCGACCCGGCCACCGCCCAGGTGCGCAACCCGTCCTTCACGGACTACCTGATCCCCACCATCCTGGACACCCCGAGCATCCCCGTCGACCTCCTCGAACTCGCCGACACCCATGCGCCGTACGGGTTGCGGGGCGCCGGCGAGGCGCCGACGCTGTCGTCCACCCCGGCGATCCTGGCGGCCGTCCGCGCCGCCACGGGCCTTGCGCTCACCCATGCACCGGTGCGCCCGGAGCACCTGACGCAGGCGGCTCGGCCGTAGCGCTGGTGCCGATGGGCGTCCTGGCGGGGGCCGGTGTGGAGCCCGCGCGTCCGCTCCACCACCGGGCCACGCGCGGCGCGTAACGTCGGAAGATCCGCTCCCGTAGCACCATGGGAGGGACCGTGACCCCAGGAGGCCGACATGCTGGACATCGCCGAGGAACTGCACCGGTGGGTCGCGCAGGGCCGGGAGTTCGCGGTGGCCACGGTGGTGTCCGTGGGCGGCAGCGCGCCGCGCCAGCCCGGTGCCGCGCTGGCCGTGGACGCCGACGGCACGGCGATCGGCTCGGTCTCGGGCGGCTGCGTGGAGGGCGCGGTCTACGACCTGTGCCGGCAGGCCCTCGACGACGGCCGAACCGTCCTGGAGCGTTACGGCCACAGTGACGAGGACGCCTTTGCCGTGGGGCTGACCTGCGGCGGCGTCATCGATGTGCTGGTCACCCCGGTGCGTGCGGGCGATGCGGTGCGCGGTGTGCTCGGCGCCGCGCTTGCCGACGCCGCGGCCGGGCACACGCTGGCGCTCGCGCGGGTCGTCGCCGGACCGGCCCCGCTGCTCGGCCGGCCCCTGTACCTGCGGTCGGACGGCTCGTACGAGGGCGGGTGCGGGGCGGGCGACGCGGTGGACCGCCGCGCCGCGGCACGGCTCCGGATGCTGCTCGACGCGGGCCGCACCGCAGCGGTGGAGGTACGTGGCACGGCGGGCGGTGCCACGCTCACTCTCTTCGTCGAGTCGACGGCGCCGCCGCCACGCATGATCGTCTTCGGGGCGGTCGACTTCGCCACGGCGTTGGTGCAGGTCGGCGCCTTCCTCGGGTATCGCGTGACGGTCTGCGACGCGCGGCCGGTCTTCGCGACGCACGCCCGCTTCCCGCACGCCGACGAGGTCGTGGTGGAGTGGCCGCACGAGTACCTGGAGCGCACCGACGTGGACGGCCGCACCGTGCTGTGCGTCCTGACCCATGACGCCAAGTTCGACGTGCCGCTGCTGCGCCGGGCACTCGGGATGCCCGTCGCCTACGTCGGCGCGATGGGCTCCCGCCGCACCCACGAGGACCGTCTGCGGCGGCTGCGCGAGGTGGGTGTCGGCGAGCCGGAGCTGGCCCGGCTGCGCTCGCCGATCGGCCTGGACCTGGGCGCCCGCACTCCCGAGGAGACGGCCCTGTCGATCGCCGCGGAGATCGTCGCGCACCGCCGCGGCGGCAGTGGCACGCCGCTCACCGGCGGGCGGGTGCCGATCCACCGCGATGCGCCGGGCCGGGACGCCTTCTGCCCGCTCTGATCTGCTTGTCCGCTCTGATGTGCCGCTCCGCTCTGATTGGCTGAGGCGCGCCGGACCACGCGCCGGACCGCGCGCCCGACTCTCCCTCCCGTCTCGCACACACGTTCTATCGGCTCTATCGTGAACTCATGGCCTCAAGTACCCCGCGTACCTTCCATGAACTGCACCACGACCGTGCACCGCTGCTCCTCCCCAACGCCTGGGACGTGTCCTCCGCACTGACCTTCCTTGCCGCGGGGTTCGAGGCGATCGGCACCACGAGCCTCGGCGTCGCCGCGTCCCGCGGCCGGCCGGACGCCGGGCGTGCCACGAGGGACGCGAACCTCGCGCTGGCCCGCGCCCTGTCCGGCCTGCCGTGCCACATCAGCGTCGACATCGAGGACGGCTACGACGACGATCCCGAGCGGGTCGCCGACTACGTGGCCGGCCTCGACGCGGCGGGCGTCAACATCGAGGACAGCACGGCCGAGCGGCTGGTCTCGCCCCAGGTGCACGCAGCGAAGGTGGCGGCCGTCAAGGAGCGCCGACCCGAGCTGTTCGTCAACGCCCGGGTCGACACGTACTGGCTCGGCCAGGACGCGGAGGTGGGGACGACGCTGGAGCGTGCCACACGGTACGTCGAGGCCGGTGCAGACGGGGTCTTCGTGCCCGGCGCGACGGATCCGGCCGTGCTGCGCGAGCTGACGGGCAACCTGCCGGTGCCGGTGAACGTGCTGGTGATCCCCGGTCGGTCACTCGCCGACCTGGGCGAACTCGGCGTGCGCCGGGTCAGCACCGGCTCCCTGCCCTACCGCGCCGCGCTGCACGCGGCGGCGGAGGTGGCCTCCGCGCTCCGCGTGGGCGACCGCGCACTACCCGCCGCGGTCGCCTACGCCGACCTCCAGGAGCAGCTCCTGAAAACCTCATATTCGTAGAAATGAGCGATTCCTATCCCGCCCCGGGGTGAATGGGTTCATCATGGGCCTGCGACCGGACGACTGTTCGGAATTTTCCTGCACCCGGGGAGGGGACATGAAAGAGACAGCGAGGCAGGCGGCGGGACATGCGAGACGCGTGACGGTGTTACGCGGGAGACCCGCGGCGGTGTCACGCGCGAGACGTGCGACGGTGTTGCGCGCGAGACGCGCGGCGGTGTTGCGCGCGAGACGCGCGGCGGTGTTGGCGGTGGCGGCGGGCTCGCTCGTCGCCACCGCTCTGACCGCCGCGGGCCCGGCGCGGGCGGACGGTGCCGGCCACGCCGGTGCGACGTGCGATCCGGCGATCCGGGTGCTGGACTCGCTGCCCGGCGACGGCACCAGCCGGGTCGACGACTTCGGGGCCGGTGCGCTCAGCGTCGGGGTGTCGCAGGCCCGGCCGGTCTACTGGACGGGCCGGCACCTCCACCGGATCCCGCTCCCATCCGGATACACGCAGGGGACCGTCGAGGCCGTCAACCGCTCCGGGCTGATGGTGGGAAGCCTCGGCAACGCCACTCCGGGCGTCTCGGTCGCCTTCAGCTACCGTGCCGGCGCGCCGGCCGTGCACCTGTTGCCCCGCGGCAGCCGGGCGACCGGGGTCAACGACCACGGCCACATCGTCGGCGAAGGCCGTGACGGCGACACGCTGCTGGGCCTGGAATGGAGTGGTGGTCGACTGCGCCGGCAGCTCGCGCTCGCCCCCGGATTCACCGTCACCGCGGTCACCGCCATCAACAACGCGGGCCTGGTCACCGGTTCCGTGTACGGCGTCGAGGACGACCTGTGGTTCGACGGCGGAGTGGTCTGGCCGGCCGATCCCACCGCGCCGCCGACCCTGCTCGGCCCGTACTACCCCGGCGACACCTACGACTACTGGACCCCCACGGCCATCGACGACACCGGCCGGATCGTGGGCACGGACTACTACTCGCGCGCGGACCTCACCACGCCCGTGACCTGGGCCTCCCCGGATGTGGCGAGCACCTACGTGGGCCTGCTCGGGGACCGCACCAGCGGCACCCTCGATGACATCAGCCCGACGACCGGCGTGGCGGTCGGCACCGCCCTGGACAGCTACGTCGTGGGCCCCTGGCCGCCCGACACGGCGCCCCCGGTCCAGGCCGAGATCTGGCCGGGCTCGGGCCCGATGCGCGCCCTGCCACGCCTGGCGCCCGACGGCGCCTCCTCCGCCTACGCCATCACCGACGACGACCGCGTGGGCGGTTCGGCGGCCGACGCCGCGGGCGCCACGCGCGCCGTCGTGTGGACCTGCGCGCTGGAGCAGTCGTACCTGCCCGGGGAGGACGGCTCCGGGACCGGGGAGGACGGATCCGGAACGGCGTAGTGCGGGTCGCGCACCACGACACACCCCGCTCGACGGTTCCCACCCGCCGGCCGGCGCAGGGTGCCCCGCCCGGCCGGCGGACGAGGACCGTTCCGGCGCACCTCACGCCTCCGCCAGCAGCCGATCGACCGCCCGCCCGAAGACCCGCCGGGCGACGGCACCCAGGGCGGGATCCAGGAACCGTGGCATGCCGCGCACCCGCAACTCCTCGCGCCACACCACTCGGGACCCGGCGGCTTGTGGCCGTACGTCGATCTCGGCCCAGCCCAGGACCGTCCGGCCGCGCTTGTCCAACCGGCACATCGCGGCCGTGCAGGGCCTGCCGTCCGTGCCGTCCCGCGGTGGGCGCCACCGGGTGACCTCCATCGGGTCGTCGACCCGGAGCCGCCCCAGCCGGGGCCCCGCGGGTCCCGACCGCGCCACGAACACCGTGCCCACGCCGGTGGGCGGCGGCGTGGTGACGATCACGCGCGTCCACGGCACCGCGTCGGCGTGCCGCTCCCATGTGGTGAGGCGGCGCCAGGTCTCCGCCACCGGGTGCGGTACGTCGCGCGCGATCTCGAAGGTCACCATCGGACGATGGTAGGGAGCGACCCTGAGGGCGCACGGTGTGCCACGCCCCGCCGAGGGCCCTGCCAGGTCGCCGGCGCCCGCCCGGGGCGCGCGGGCTCACGGCTTGTAGACCGTCCCGGGGACCGGCTTCGCGGGTGCTAACAACTGGGGCACCGTCACGAACACGTAGCCCCGCTTCTTGAGGGCGTCGATGATCGACGGCACGGCCGGCACCGTGCCGTCGTAGATGTCGTGCAGCAGGATGATGCCGTCCCGCCCGGCCTGGTCCAGCACCCGCCGGCGGATGAGCGAGGAGTCCTTCGTCAGGTAGTCCTTCGCGGTCACGCTCCACAGCACTTCGGAGATGCCCAGGTCGTGGCAGATGTCGTTGACCGTCTTGTTGGTGCGGCCCTGCGGTGGCCGCATCAGCGTCGGCTTGTGACCGGTGAGCCTCGCTATCGCCGCGCTGGGACGGTTCAGCTCCGCCCGTATCTCGTCGGGCTGGATCTCGGTGAGGATCCGGTGGTCCCAGGTGTGGCTGGCCACCTCGTGGCCCTCCGCGGCCATCCGCTCGACGAGCTTCGGATACCGCTCGATGTGCCGCTTGCCGAGCAGGAAGAACGTCGCGTGGACGTGCTTCTCCTTGAGGATGTCGAGGAGCCGCGCACTGTGCTCGCTCGGGCCGGCGTCGAAGGTGAGCGCGATGCACTTCGCCTTGCGGCAGTCGACGGCGCCGGCGGGCAGCGACGCCTCTTCGGCGTGCGCACGGGCGGAGCTCGGGCTGGTGGTGTCGTAGCGGGTGCAGCCGGTGACGGTCAGCGCGAGGGCCAGCGCGGCCGTGACGGCCACCCCTGCGCGCGGCACGACCGGCACGCCGCGGAACCGGTTCTTGATCCTGGTCAGCATGGATCCGGACTATACACTCGCTGTATACACCGCACGTATAGAGGCAGTGTATACATCACATGCATAGCGGGGCTCGGTAAGGATGCAAACGGAAGGATCGCTTTGGGCGGGCAGACATCACACGTCGGATGTGATGCCGGTTCCCCCCTCGCTCCGACCCTCCTGCTACCAGGTCAGAGGGGCAACGGCGGGGCCACGCGGCGGCCTGACGATCAGTTCGGCTGCCAAGTCGTAACACGCAGCGGTGTTCTCTTCTCGTTCACCTTGTTGGTATTTCTGGTTCAGAAACTGCGCCCAGCCCGGGGCGCCGTACGTTTCACCGGAAGGACACCGCAGTCTTGACCACCGACGTGAAGCAGGACGGCAGCGCCGCCCCGCCGGGCCCGGCGCTCGCCGGTGAGGCAGGACGCCAGGCCCGCGCCCGGCGCCGGCGGCGCGACTATCTGTTGTTCGCCGCCTTCGCCGCCCCGAACTTCTTCTTCCTGCTGGTCTTCGCCTACTGGCCGGTGATCTACAACGCCTATCTGAGCTTCACCGACTGGGACATGGTCTCCTCGTCCTGGAACATGGTCGGCCTGGAGAACTACTCCTCGCTGTTCACCGATCCGGACTTCCTCGGCAGCCTGTGGACCACGGTGCTGTTCGTGGTCGGCGTCGTCGCCGGTGGTCTGGTGTTCGGCCTGGCCACCGCGCTGCTGCTCAACCAGCGACTGCGCGGCCGGGATGTCGTCAGGACCCTGACCTTCGCCCCCTACGTGCTCTCCGGGGCCGCGGTCGGCACCCTCTGGCTGTTCCTCTTCGACCCCAACTTCGGACTGATACGCCCGCTGCTGGCCCCGCTCGGCCTGACCGCGCCGGCGATGATGACCGACTCGAAGTGGGCGCTGTTCGGCCTGGTCATGGTCTACCTCTGGAAGAACACCGGCTTCGTCGCCGTGGTCTACCTGGCCGGCCTCCAGGGCCTGCCCAGGGACGTGTTCGAGGCCGCGGCGCTGGACGGCGCCGGCCCCTGGACCCGGCTGCGCAGGATCGTGCTGCCGCTGCTGTCGCCGGTCACCTTCTTCCTGCTGGTCACCTGCACCATCAGCACCTTCCAGGCATTCGACGTGATCGCCGTGATGACCGGCGGCGGGCCCGGTACCTCCACCTCGATCCTCAGCTGGTTCATCTACGACCAGGGCTTCCGCACCTTCGACGCGGGCCGGGCCTCGGCCGCCGCGATGGTCATGTTCGTGGTGCTGCTGCTGATCACCGGATTCCAGGCGCGCTTCCTCGAGCGAAAGGTGCACTACCAGTGACCGCCGTCGACTCCACGCCGGACGTCCGGCCGGCCCCCGCCGTCACCCCGGTGCGGCCCCGCACCGGCGCCCAACGCGCCCAGCGCTTCGGGCTGTACGCGCTGCTGGTCATCGTCGCCCTCATCGCCGGCGGTCCGCTGTACTGGCTGATCTCCTCAGCCCTCAAGACCAACCCGGAGATCTACGGGTATCCGCCGCACTGGATCCCCATCCACCTGCGCTGGTCCAACTTCTCCGACGCCTGGACCGCCGCACCCTTCGGCCGGTTCTTCCTCAACTCCCTCATCGTGTCGGTGGTCGGCACCGCGATCGAGCTGTGCGCCGCGCTGCTGTGCGCGTACGCCTTCGTGTTCCTGCCGTTCCCCGGCAAGCGGGTGCTCTTCATGTTCCTGCTCGGCGCGATGATGGTGCCCGGACACGTCACCCTGCTGCCGAACTTCCTGACGATCGCCCAACTCGGCTGGGTCAACAGCTACCAGGGCCTGATCGCACCCGGCCTCGGCTCGGTGTTCGGCACCTTCCTGCTGCGCCAGTACATGCTGACGCTGCCCAGCGAGATCACCGACGCCGCGAAGATCGACGGCGCGGGCCATCTGCGCACCCTGTTCCGGGTGGTGCTGCCGATGTCGCGGCCGATGGTCATCACCGTCGCCCTGGTCGTCATGGTCGGCAAGTGGAACGACTTCATCTGGCCGCTGATCATCACCAGCAGCTCCGACATGCGCACCCTCCCCATCGGGCTGCTCTTCCTCAAGAACACGGAGACCTTCGCCAACTGGGGAGCGATCCTGGCCGGTGCCGTCATGGTGATCGTGCCCGTCCTCGTCGTCTTCTTCTTCGCCCAGCGCTACATCATCGCCGGGCTGACCCAGGGAGCCGGAAAATGACGCGTCCTTCGCTGCGGGAGCAGGCGGCCTCTGCCCTCGGCAGGCGGCGGCTGCTCGGCGCGGGCGCGGGTCTTGGCCTCGCCGCGGCCCTGAGCGCCTGCGGCCAGACGTCGGGAACCGTCGCCCAGCCGGGCGGTTCGGTGCCGGACAAGTACCGCGGCCGGACCAGGGTCGTGATGTGGTCCACCTTCGCCGACCCGGTGGGCCCGGCCCTCCAGAAGCTCGTCGACGCCTTCAACGCCGAGCAGCGCGACGTCTACGTGGAGGTGCAGTTCCAGGGCAGCTACGACGAGTGCGCCCAGAAGGCCGTCATCAGCCTGCTCGGCGCGCAGGCGCCGGACCTGTGCGTGCTGTCCGACGTGAAGTGGTTCAAGTTCTACTTCGGTGACGCCCTGGAGCCCTGGGACGACTACTTCAAGCCGGGCGAACTGACTCGGACGTATCACCCGAAACTGCTCAGTGAGGGCGTTCTCAAGGGCCACACCTGGTGGCTGCCACTGGCCCGTTCCACGCCGCTCTTCTACTACAACAAGACCCTCTTCAAGAAGGCCGGCGTCCCGGTGCGCGCCCCGGAGAGCTACGACGAGCTGTACGACTGGTCACACCACATCACCAAGCAGCAGGTGGGTGGCAACAAGGTGGCCCTGGAGTCGTACCAGAAGATCGACGGGGACTGGCAGTTCCAGTGCAGCGCCTGGCAGTGGGGCGGCGCGTACTCCAAGGGCCTGGAGGTCACCATCGACCAGGGCGGCGCCGTCGAGGCGGGGGAGTGGCAGCGCAAGCTGATCTTCAAGGACAAGATCGCCCACATGGCGGACGACCCGGCCACCGAGCTGGGCAACCAGCTGACCGCCACCCTCGTCACCTCCACCGGCGGCATGCAGAAGATCAGCGGTCTGGCCCAGGCGAACGGCTGGGAGCTGGGCACCGGCTTCCTGCCGAAGAAGAAGAAGTTCGCGGTCAACACGGGCGGCGGCGGGCTCGGCATGTTCAAGCGGGTGCCGAGGGAGCGCAAGGAGGCCGCGGCCGAGTTCGTGCGCTTCCTGGCCCGCCCCGAGAACTCGGCGCAGTGGGCCGTCGAGACCGGCTACATGCCCGTCGTGCCCAGCGCGGTCAAGGAGCCCGTCCTCGCCAAGCTGATGAAGTCCAATCCGAACTACACCACGGCCGTCCGGCAGCTGGAGCTGACCCGCAAGGGTGACCAGGTCCGCATGATGATTCCCAACGCCAATGTCGATATCTATATCGCGCTGCAACGCATATGGTCGGGAAACACCCCCGCACAGGATGCCTTCTCTGCGGTGGCCGACCAGCTGCGAAAAGGGGTCGACCGTTACGGCCCCATGATCAAGGAGCATTTGTGAACCACCCCGTGCGTCGACCCCTGGTGTACGCACACCGCGGAGCCAGGGCCGACGAACCGGAGAACACGTTGCGTTCCTACCGCCGGGCCCTCGCCCAGGGCGCCGACGGTATCGAGCTCGACATCCGGGTCACCAGCGACGGCCACCTGGTGGTGATCCACGACAAGACCGTGGACCGCACGACGGATGGCACCGGCCCGGTCGCCGAGTTCACCCTCGCCGAGCTCCAGGCCCTGGACGCGGGGGAGGGAGAGCGCATTCCCACCTTCGACGAGGCCATGGCGGTCTGCGGCGACGTCGTCCAGATCGAGATCAAGGCCCTGGAGTCGGTGCAGGTGCTCGCCGAGCGTGAGCGGCACACTCCGCTGCCCGAGCCGGTGATGCTGACCTCCTTCAACCGCACCGCGGTGGAGGAGGCGGCGCGGCTGCTGCCGCACATTCCGCGCGGCCTGATCACGCACCACCCGGGACCCGACATGATCAAGGACGCCCTCGATCTGAAGGCCACCTGGGTCTGCCCCGAGCTGAAGCCCGAGCTCACCCGGGAGCTGGTGGACGCCTGCCACGAGGCCGGCATCCAGGTGGACGCCTGGCCCACCAAGGAACGCGACCACCTGCTCCGCTGGATCGAGATCGGCGCCGACGCGGTGACCACGGACTTCCCGGGCCGTATCGCCGAGTGGCTGACCCCGGACGCCGCCGTCTCACCAGAGGCCTGAGAGCCGGCGGCCGCGTACGTGTGCCCGGTCCCCTCCCCGCGCGGAGGGGGCCGGGCACACGTCGTGCGCGGGGCGCGCATCGCGCGCGGTGCCGGGTGACCGAGGTCACCGCGCGCCGATCAGGACGGCCGCCCGCCGAACTGCCACCGGTGGACCTCGACGTCCGCGTACCGGTCCGACGCCAGGACGGCGCGTGCCGTCTCCGGGTCCGGCGCCCGGACCAGTGCCGCCGTACCCAGCCACGCGCTTGCGTCGTCGGACAGCAGAGGGCCGTAGGCGATCAGCTCGTCCCGGTCGGGTGGCGCCTCGTCCCGGTCGGATGGCGCGGTGACGTCGGCGTCGGCGGCCTCACCCGAGCCCAGGCCGAGCACCAGGAACCGGTGGCCACCGGTCCGGCCCCCGGGGAACTCCCACATCGTGCGCCCCAGCAGGTTGCGCCACCGCCGCACCAGGACGTCCCGGTACACGCCCGCCTGGTAGCCCGGTTCGTCGAACGCGAACGCGCGGGCGGCAGCCGGGCCGGCCAGGTCGACGATGTGCACGCTGCCGGTGGGCTCGCCGTCGGTGCCCGAGAGCGTCGGCCCCCGGGCGATCAGCTCCGACGCGTAGCGATCCATGTAGGACCAGTGCTGTTCGGTCAGCGCCGTGCGGAGCGCGAGCGAGCCGGGCCGGTCGCGGTGGTAGCAGAAGAACTCCATGCCCGGCAGTCTTTCGTCGTCCCGGTCCCCGGTACAGCGGATATCGGTGGACGGAGCCGTCGGGCGACCGGCGCCCTGCGAGCCGCGGACCGGCGCGTTTCTGGTCGCGTGGCCCTATCCCTCGGGCACGTACGCCTGGCCCAGCGCGCACGTCCACACCACGGGTCGCACGTCGCCCGACGGGTTCACCGCGTCTCCGCCGACCGACCCGTTGTCGGAGGCGGCATACGCATGGGACGCGCCGTCGGCGGTCAGCCGGGGCAGTGCGAGGGCGGGGCCGCTGCCGGGCCAGACCTCCGCCTGGTCCGCGGGGCTCGTGGCGTCCCGCATGAGCGCGGTTCCCGCGGCGAGGTGCGTGCTGGGGCTGATCGCGGTGAAGTCCCCCGAGTTGAAGCCCGGCAGGCTCGCCACCTCGCCGGGGCCGCCGTATTCCGGCGGGTCCCAGTACACCGCCCTGTCCTCGATGCTGCTCTGGAGGGCACCGACGACCCGCCCGTGGTCGTCGAGCGCCGGGCGCCCCCAGCCCTGGAGGCTTCCGACCTCCGGCCCCAGGACCCTGGCGGGATCGCTGATGGACTCCCACAGGAGCACGACCTCCTGGTAGTCCTCCATCCCGTTGTTCCAGATCGTGCCGTTCGCGACGACCGAACCCCCCGCGTCGATCGCCGTGACGTCCGCGATCGACAGGCCGTCGGCGACCGGGAGGGGGGCCAGGAGCTGCCCGTCCTGCCAGACGGCGCCGCGGCCCGCGCCGTCGACCGTGCCCACGATCCGTCCGCTGTCGTCGACGTCGTCGGCCCAGCCGTCCGCCCCGCCCGTCGGCAGCAGGGTGGCGGCCGGCGCCCCCTCCTGGTAGCTGAACGGTGTGCGGTTCGACGGGCCCGTGCCGGCGGTGAACCAGCCGACCATCAGCCCGTCGCCGTTGACCGCGGCGACCCGACCGCCGTCGAAACCGTCCGGCACCGGGACCTGGTGCACCCGGGTCCCCTCCCAGTACACCGGCTGCTGTCCGGAGACACCCACCGCGAGGCCGCCGGCGTTGATGTCCGCAACGGTTCCGGTGCGATCGGACGCCTTCAGGGTGCCCAACACCATGACACTCGCCGTCCCGCAGCCGTCGTCCGCTGCCACGGCCGTTGCGACACCGGCCGTCGGCGTCAGCAAAGCCACCGGTAACAGCGCGGCCAGCGCGGCCCATCTCGTGCGTCTCACGTCATCTCCCCCTCCGCTGGCTGATGACCGTCCGATTGTCCCGTGTGACTGATGACCGTCCGATTGTCCCGTGCCGGACCGATGCTGACAGGGGTGAGGACCGGACAACGGCAGGTCCGGCCGAGCGGCGAAGTTCCGGTGGGGACAGATCCGGTTATGGCAGATTTGATGAGGACAGACCCGGTTGTGACAGACCCGGTCGTGACGGAAGTGAGGTCCAGGCATGCTGACGGCCACCGCCACCGCGGTCGACGAGCCGCTCACGCTGACCGAGCGCGAGGTGCCCGAGCCGGGTCAGAACGAGGTCCTGGTCAAGATCACCGCATGTGGAATCTGCTACACGGACCTGGACCTGCTCCAGGGGCACTGGCCCATCGCCCGCTTCCCGGTCGTCCCCGGACACGAGATCACCGGCGTGGTGGCCGCCACCGGGCCGGGCGTGTCCTGGCCGGAGGTCGGCACGGCCGTGGGCGCCCAGTTCCTCGGTGACTCCTGCCGGCACTGCGACTACTGCGTGCGCGGCGAGCAGATCCTCTGCCCGAACAAGCGCATCACGGGCATCGTCATGGACGGCGGTTACGCGGAGTACGCCGTGCTCAAGGCCGACTTCGTGACCCCGCTGCCGGAGGGGCTCGACCCGGTGGCCGCTGCGCCGTTGATGTGCGCGGGCCTGACCGCCTTCAACAGCCTGCGGCAGGCCGGGATCACCCCGACCTCGCGCGTCGCGGTCATCGGCTCCGGCGGCGTCGGCGCGCTGGCGATCCGTTACGCCGTCGCCATGGGGGCACGCGTGGCCGCCGTCGGAAGGTCGCACCGGGGCGAGGCGGCGGCGCGGGAGATGGGCGCCGAGCTGTTCGTCGCCACCCAGGACGCCGACCCGGCCGAGGCCCTGAAGGCCTGGGACGGCGGCGCGAGCCTGATCCTCAACGCCTCGCCGTCCACCAAGGCCGCCTCGGCGACGCTCACCGGCCTGGCGCCCGACGGCATGCTCGTGCTGTGCGGGTACGGCCCCGAACCGTTGGAACTGCCCACTCAGCCGATGGTCCTCAACCGGCTGCACGCCATGCTCAACCCGTCCGGCTCCCCGCACGACGCACGCGACACCCTCGCGTTCTCGGCGGCGCACGGGATCCTGCCCGAGGTCGCCCCGGTCGGCCTGCGCGACGCCAACTCGGTGCTCGACGCCATGGCCAAGGGGCAGGCCGGCAAGCGGTCGGTCATCACGTTCGACTGAGCGGGGTCGACGGACGGATCACGTTCGACTGAGCGGGGTCGGTGGGCGGATCACGTTCGACTGGGCGGGCGGCGGACCACGGACGGCCGCGGGGGCGGCGACGCCCCTCAGCGCACGCGCGGCCGTGCCGCCGGATGGTCGGGCCAGGCGACCGCGTAGGCCGGATCCCCTCCGCTGCCGGCACGGACGAAGCGGAGCAGCTCGCGAACGATGCCCGCGTTGCCCATCGCCCAGCCCGGCTCCGGTTCGAGCGTGCTCGGCGTGTTCCGGTGTTCGACGTTCGACCAGCGGGCGCCGTCCGCGTCCACCGTCGCCCGGGAGGCGAGGTCGGCGACGAGGACACGGGCGAAGTCGAGCCCGTCGCCGTTCTCGACGTGCCGGTCACAGGCCAGGGCCAGGACCCCCGCCGTCCCGCAGCACCGGCCGCTGTTGTCCCAGAAGCCGGGCCGGAGCCGCTGCGGCAGGCCGCAGTGGGTGACGGTGTGCCAGCACCGGTCGGTCAGCGTCGACCACGCGCCGTCGCCGACGACATCGCGGAGCAGCCGGAAGACCTGCGCGTCACCGGCCGGGCCGTGGCACCAGCCGTAGCTGTACCGTGCGATGCGCTCGTGCTGGACCTGGGGTTCGGAGTAGGGGACGAGGAAGCCGGTCGGGCCGGCTTCGTCGCGGGCCGCGACGTCCTTGGCGCCGGCCACGGCGAGCTCGACCAGGTCGGCCCGCCCGGTTGCCGCGCCCACCGCGGCCAGCGCGCACACGACGCCGAGCGTGCCGTGCGAGATGTGGTGCAGCCGGGCGGCCCGCCCGGCACGCGTCTCCCAGGTGACCCCGTTGGCGGTCGGCTCCGTCGTGTGCAGGTACGGCGTCACCGCCAGCAGGGCCAACTCGGTGTCGCCGGCGGCCAGCGCACCGAGCGCGATGCCGGCGTTGCCGCCGATCAGCTCGAACTGCTCGCCCCAGCGCATCCCGTCGAACCGGGCGCGCACCCGCTCGCAGGCGCCCTCCGCGGCGCGCCCCGCAGCCGCGTCGCCCAGCACCTCGTGGACGGCACGCAGGGCGACGGCCATCCCGGCCAGCCCGAGGTAGAGGGAGTCGAACTCCCAGGTCCCGACCGCGGCCGCGATGCTCCGGGCGGCGCGCAGGGCAGCGTCGCCGTACCGGTCGTCACGGAAGTGCCGTTGCGCCTCGATCAGCGCCAGCACGACGCCCGAAGTTCCGCTGTAGAGCGAGGGGTTGAGCTCGTCGTCGCTCGGGCGGGTCGTCCAGGCGAGCGCGCCGTCCTCGGTCTCCCGCGCCGTGCTGAGGAGCCAGTCGAGGGCTGCCGATGTCAGGTCTTCCGCGTCCACCGGTTGCGTCGTCACCACGCGGCCAAGCGTGCCATGCCGTCTCTCGAGATGTTGTTCCTTATCCCGGGCGGCGCCACCCGCGGTCATGGCGCACCGGCGCGCCGGTTCCGTGCAGGCGCGGACCGGCCCACGGTGAGGGCATGGACGGGACCACGTGCTCCTCGCGGTCCGGGCCGGCGCCCGCCCACCTGTCACCGCGACGCCAGAGCCGCCACCGACCTGGCCAAGCACCGCCAGGGCCCTGTCAACGGGTGAGGCGCCAGAGCTGGACGGTCATGTCGTCGTCGCTGGCGGTTGCCAGCATGGTGCCGTCGGGGCTGAACGCGAGGCGCTGCACGAGCGAGGAGGTGGGGATCGTGTGGATCCGGCGGCCGGTGTGCGCGTCCCACAGCACCACGTCCTGGTCGAGGAAGCTGCACGTCGCGATCATGTCCCCGTGAGGGCTGAACGCCACGTCCGGTGCACCCGAGGTGTCGCCGAACCGGAGGTCGCCGAACCGGAGGAGTTCTCGGCCCGTGCGGACGTCCACGAGGTAGGCGCCCAGATTGGAGCTCGCCGCCGCCAGCCTGGCCCCGTCCGGGCTGAAGGCCACGCTTTCGTACCCGAGGATGTCCTTGTCCTCGAGGACCACCGACAGGACTCTCCTGCCCGTGGTCACGTCCAGGAGGAACAGCTTCCTCGGCCCCGCGATCGCCAGCAGTGCGCCGTCCGGGGAGAAAGCCACGTCGTGGATGACGCCGTTGTCCCAGCTGAGGAGCAGCTGCGCGGTCCGGGCGTCCCACAACCGCATCCCGTCCCCGGCCGCGGTGGCGAGCCGGACGCCGTCAGGGCCGAACCGCACCTTGGACGCACTGCTGTCGAGATCGATCCGCAGCTGCTCGGCGCCGCCGGCCGCCTCCCACAGCCGCAGGGTCCTGTCGTCACACACCGTGGCCAGCCGCGTCCCGTCCGGGCTGAACGCCACACCGGCGGTGCCGGCCCCCCACCGGCGGCGGGTGCGATGTACCAACCGGAACTCCTCGTCGCCCGACAGGTCGGCGACGATGGCCGTCCCGTCGGTACGCGCGTACGCCAGGCGGTCGCCGTCGGGGCCGAAGACCACATCGGCGACCGGCTTCCGCACGTGGATCGTCGTCAGGAGGCTCGCACCGAGCCGTTCGCGCAGGGTCGGGGAGGACGGTCCGGGACGGGGCGGGACGGGGGTGGGGTCCACGACCGTCGGTGCCTCGGCTGCCTCGGGTGCCCCGGGGAGAGGGCCGGCGTCTTCGTCCAACCGCCGCAGCTCGGCGGCGAGCCGGGCCGCCGAACCGTACCGGTCGGCAGGCTCCTTCCGCAGCAGCGTCAGCACCACTTCGTCCCACGCGACCGGGACCCCCGCCGCCACGGAGCTGGGCGCGGGCGGAGCTTCGAGTAGATGCGCGGTGAGGTAGCCCACGGCCTCCGGCGCCTCGAACGGCAGGCGCCCGGTGACCATCTCGAACAGCACGCAGCCCAGCGCGTACAGGTCGCTGCGCTGCTCCGCGCGGCCCCGGGCGTGCTCCGGCGCCATGTACTGCGGCGTGCCGAGCATGAATCCGGTCTGCGTGATCCGATCGCGCGTCGCGGTGGTGTCGGCCGCCCGCGCGATGCCGAAGTCGAGGACCTTCACCGTTCCCGAGGCGGTGATGAGGATGTTGGCGGGCTTGATGTCCCGGTGCAGGATCCCGGCGGCGTGTGCCTCGCCGAGCGCCTCGCAGATCTGGGCGCCCCAGCGGCCGGCCTTCGTCAGCGCGACGGGCCCACGGCGCAACACCGCGTCGAGTCCCTCGCCCCGCAGCAGCTCCATGACGAGGAACGGCGTCGTGCCCTCCGCCGCCGCTGCCTCGCCGAGGTCGTGGACGGTGACGATGTTCGGGTGCTGAAGCCGGGCGGTGAGCCGCGCCTCGCGCAGGAACCGGGCGCGCGCGTCGTCGCCTCTGCTGCCTCCGCCGGCGAGCGACGAGACGAGCTTCACGGCGACGGGACGCTCCAGCTTCTGGTCGTACGCCTCCCACACCTGTCCCATGCCGCCCTCGCCGAGCTGACGCACCAGCCGGTACCGGCCGGCGAGAATGCGGTCCGCCACGGAGTCCCCTCCCCCTCGTGCGCGCAATCGACAACGCATCGTAGACCGCGACTTCAGCCGGGAAAGCGCAGGAACGCGGGCGCCATGACGGCCGTCCGCCGCAGCGGACGACGGCCACGAGATTGACGTGGCGGTGCCGGCCTCGCACGGGAGGTCCGCCATCCGGAGGTCCGCCGTCCGGAGGTCAGCTATCCGCCCAGCGTCCGGCGGACCGCGTCGCGGAGCCAGTGGGGGCTCCGCGACGCGGTCGCCGCCATCTCCACCTGACCCGCCCGAACCCCGCCCGGTGCAGGTGCAGTAGGGTCGACGCCGATCATTTGGTGCCCAACCACACATTGAGGGATCGGTGGACGCACTACACCCCCGGCTGCTCGTGACCCGGTTCGCCGACTGCTTCCGGTTCTACGACGCCGTGCTGCCCGAGTTGATCGGCGCTGAACTGGTCCGTGGCGACGAGCAGGGCCCGTATGCGCACTGGGACGTGGGCGGCGAGGGCGCCGTGATGCTCTTCGACCGGGCTGCGATGGCCGCGGCGGTGGGCACGGGTGACCTGCCCGCGTCCGGCGCCCCGTCGCAGGACACGGTGATGCTGGTCAGCAAGGTCGACGATGTCGACGCGGCCCATGCCCTGTGCCTGCGCCACGGCGCCCGGGACGTGGCCGGGCCGGCCGCCCGACCGGAGTGGGGCCCGACGATGCGGACCGCGCACGTCCGTGACCCCGAGGGCAACCTGCTGGAACTCCAGGCGTACTGACGCCGGCGGTCCGGATGCCGCGGTCGGCGCGCGCTTGACCTTGACGCCGGGTCAACCCTCCATCCTTCCGGCAGGAGCTTCCTCGCAGTCGCCTGGAACGGCTCCGCGAAGGAGGCACTGACCATGACAGCCCCATCGGTCGCCGGTCCGGCGATTCGCGTGCAGGGTCTCGAGAAGTCGTACGGGAAGCTCGACGTGCTGCGCGGCGTCGACTTCGACGTGGCGCGGGGTAGCGTCTTCGCCCTGCTCGGCTCCAACGGATCGGGCAAGACGACCACCGTGAAGATCCTCGCCACGCTCCTCAAGGCCGACGCGGGGACGGCGAGCGTCAACGGCTTCGACGTTGCAGCGCAACCGGAGAACGCGCGGGGGTCCATCAGCCTCACCGGGCAGTTCGCGGCCGTCGACGAGGTCCTCAGCGGTCGGGAGAACCTCGTACTCGTCGCCAAGTTGCGCCACCTCAAGCAGCCGGGCACGATCGCGGACGACCTGCTGGGGCGTTTCTCGCTGACCGAAGCCGGCGCGCGCAAAGTGTCCACGTACTCGGGCGGGATGCGCCGCCGGCTGGACATCGCCATGAGCCTCATCGGGAACTCGCCGGTGATCTTCCTGGACGAGCCGACGTCCGGGCTCGACCCCGAGGCGCGCATCGAGGTGTGGCAGGCCGTCAAGGAGCTCGCCGACCACGGCACGACGGTGCTGCTCACCACGCAGCACCTGGACGAGGCCGAGCAGCTGGCCGACCGGATCGCCATCCTCCACCAGGGCCGGATCATCGTGAACGGCACCCTCGCCGAGCTCAAGCGGCTCTTCCCGCCCGCCACGGTCGAGTACGTCGAGAAGCAGCCGACCCTGGAGGAGATCTTCCTCGCGATCATCGGCGGCGCCGGCAAGAGCGACGCCACGGGCCCGGACAACGCTGCCGACACCGACACGAACGCCGGCCACGCCACCGGCACGAACCGCTAGGGGACAGGGATGACCACGTATTTCCTCAGCGACACCGCTGTCCTCACGGGGCGGACCCTGCGCCACGTCACGCGCAGCGTGGACACCATCATCACGACCGTCCTCATGCCGGTCGCCATGATGCTGATGTTCGTCTACGTGTTCGGCGGCGCGATCGACACGGGGTCGGGCTCGTACGTGAACTACATGCTGCCCGGCATCCTGCTCATCACGGTCGCATCAGGGATCTCCTACACCGCGTACCGGCTGTTCGTCGACATGCAGAGCGGGATCTTCGAGCGGTTCCAGTCCATGCCGATCACACGGTCGGGCGTGCTGTGGGCCCATGTCGTCACTTCTCTGGTCGCCAACCTGCTCTCGCTCGTGATCGTCGTGGGCGTCGCCCTGCTCATGGGCTTCCGCTCCGCGGCCGGCGCACCGGCATGGCTCGCGGTCGCCGGCATCCTGCTGCTGTTCACCCTGGCGCTGACCTGGATCGCCGTGATCCCCGGGCTCTCCGCGACATCGGTCGAGGGCGCGGGTGCGTTCGCCTACCCGCTCATCTTCCTGCCGTTCCTCAGCTCGGCGTTCGTGCCCACGAAGACCATGCCGGGACCGGTGCGCTGGTTCGCCGAGCACCAGCCGGTGACGTCGATCGTCAACACGATCCGCGACCTGTTCGCCGGGCAGCCGGTCGGCGACGACATCTGGCTCGCACTCGCGTGGTGCGTCGGCATCGGCGTCGTGGCGTACGGCTTCGCGATGGTCGCCTATCGCCGGAAGATCGGCTGAGGCAGTCTGGGACCCATGCTCACCATCAGCCAGCTTGCGGCGTACGCCGGGGTGACGGTGCGGGCGGTACGCCACTACCACCACATCGGGCTGCTGCCGGAGCCCGAGCGCGACCGCTCCGGGTACCGGACCTACGACGCCGCCGCGGTCGTGCGACTGATCCGGATCCACACCCTGGCGGATGCCGGCGTGCCGCTGGCCAGGGTGCAGGAACTCCTCGACGCCGGCCCCGAGGAGTTCGCCGACGGCGTCCAGGAGATCGACAAGGATCTGCGTGCCGAGATCCGGCGGTTGCAGGCCACGCGCAGACGGCTCGCCCGGCTGGCCGCCGGAGAGCACCTGGCGCTTCCGCGGAGCGTCGTCGACTACCTGGACCGGCTGCGCGGTCTCGGTGTCGAGGAGTGGTACATCGAGCTGGAGCGGGACGCCTGGATCATGGTCGCCGCCCAGGTGCCGCAGTGGATCGACGCCGTGATCGCCAAGAAGCACGAGCAGCTGGACGACCCGGACATGGTGAAGCTCTACGGCTTTCTGCGCGGGGCGCTCGACTGGCCCGTCGACGATCCGCGGATCGTCGAGATCGCCGACATCCTGGAGCGCCTGAGGATTCGCGCCGTCAAGGCCGGCGAGGTGGGGGCCGACGGCTTCGACGACGGGTTCGTCGCTCTGCTGGACTCCGTCATGGTCGAGTCCGCACCGGGCGCCGAGCGGCTCCTGGCGATCCTGGAGGAGCGGGGCTGGAAGGGCTGGACCCGCATCGAGCGCGTGCCCGCCGACCGTCTCGACACCGGCACCGAGCTGCCGCCCGCTTGACGGCAGGTCAGGGCCCCGCACTCCCGGCCGCGCCCCTTGGTCTTGACGCCGGTCTTGACAGTGGTACAGACCAAGAATATTTTTCACGCCTTGGGAAAAGGTGTGCAGGAAGTGAGCGCACCCTCCCGAGCCTGAGACGGCCTGCCCCACCAGAATCCGCTCGCGCGCGACGCGGGGTTCACCGCCGGTGCCCCCGTGCCGCCGCCGCTCCCGATCGGAGTGCCCATGACCCCACCGCGCATCCGAAGACGGCTCGCCCCACCCGCGGCCCTCACCGCCGCCCTGGTCCTCGCCGCCGGCCTGACCGTCGCGGCCGACGGCGGCACCGCCCTGGCCGCCACCGCCAGCGCGATCACCAACACCGGCAACGGCAAGTGCCTGGACGTGACCGACGGTTCCACCGCGGACGGCACCCCCGCCCAGATGTGGAGCTGCTCGCCGGGGCCCAACCAGACCTGGACGCTGAACGACGACGGCAGCCTCACGGCCCTCGGCAAGTGTCTCGACGTGGTGGACGGCGGCACCGCCAACGGCTCCGCCGTCCACATGTGGACCTGCTACGCCAGCGTCGCCAGCCAGAAGTGGCAGTACACCGCCGGCGGCGACCTGGTGAACACCAGCTCCGGCAGGTGCCTCGACATCAAGGACAACAGCAACGCCGACGGGGCGCGCCTGCAACTGTGGGACTGCGCCGGCACCGCCAACCAGAAGTGGGACTACCCCGGCGCCGACGACACCCCGCCGCCCTCCGGCGACGACCCCGACCTCGGCTCGAACGTCTTCGTCTTCGACCCCTCGATGTCGGCGTCCACCATCCAGGCCAAACTGAACTCGGTCTTCAGCCAGCAGGAGACCAACCAGTTCGGCGCCCAGCGCTACGCGCTGCTGTTCAAGCCGGGCACGTACGACGTGGATGCCAACGTCGGCTTCTTCACCCAGGTCGCCGGCCTCGGCATGAGCCCCGACGACGTGCGGATCAACGGTGCCGTGCACGCCGAGGCCGACTGGTTCGACGGCAACGCGACGCAGAACTTCTGGCGTGAGGCGGAGAACCTCTCGGTCTCCCCGTCCTCCGGCACCGACCGGTGGGCCGTCTCCCAGGCCGCCCCGTACCGGCGCATGCACGTACGCGGCAACCTGGTCCTCGACGACGGGGGCTGGTCCAGCGGCGGCTTCATGTCCGACACGAAGGTCGACGGGCAGATCAACTCCGGCAGCCAGCAGCAGTGGCTGACCCGCAACTCGCAGATCGGCAGCTGGACCGGCTCGAACTGGAACCAGGTCTTCGTCGGCGTGCCGGGCGCCCCCGCGCAGAGCTTCCCCAGCCCGACGTACACCACCGTCGGTTCGGCGCCGAAGACCCGCGAGAAGCCGTTCCTGTACGTGGACGACGCCGGGGACTGGAAGGTCTTCGTCCCGGGCGTGCAGTCGAACTCGTCCGGGACGACGTGGGACGGCAAGGCCCCGGCCGGCAGCTCCCTCGGCATCGACCAGTTCTACATCGCCAAGCCGGGCGTCAGCGCCGCAACCCTCAACGAACAGCTGGCCGCCGGCAAGAACCTGCTGTTCACACCGGGTGTCTACCACCTCGGCCAGACCCTGAACGTGACCCGACCCGACACCGTCGTACTCGGCCTGGGCCTGGCCACCCTGGTTCCCGACAACGGCGTCACCGCGATCTCCACGGCCGACGTCGACGGCATCAAGCTCGCCGGCCTGCTCATCGACGCGGGCACCACCAGCTCGAACCTGCTGGTGCAGATCGGCCCCGACGGTTCCTCCGCGGACCACTCCGCGGACCCGACGACCCTGAGCGACTTCTTCGTCCGGATCGGCGGCGCCGGCGTCGGCAAGGCCACCCGCAGCGTCACCATCAACAGTGACGACGTCCTCGCCGACCATCTGTGGCTGTGGCGTGCCGACCACGGCAGCGGCGTCGGCTGGACCAGCAACACCGCCGACAACGGACTGATCGTCAACGGCGACGACGTCACCGCGTACGGTCTCTTCGTCGAGCACTACCAGAAGACCCAGGTCACCTGGAACGGCAACGGCGGGCGCACGTACTTCTTCCAGAACGAGTTGCCCTACGACCCACCGAACCAGTCGGCCTGGATGAACGGCAGCACCCAGGGCTATCCCGCCTACCAGGTGGCCTCGGGCGTGACCAGTCACGAGGCGTGGGGGCTCGGCAGCTACGCCTACTTCAGCACCAATCCCAGCGTCGTGGAGGCCCGCTCCTTCGAGTCGCCCACGGCCTCCGGGGTCAGGTTCCACGACCTGGTGACCGTCTCCCTCGGCGGCACCGGCACCATCAGCCACGTCATCAACAACACCGGTGACGCGGCGAACTCCTCCCACCAGGTGACCTACCTGGTGTCCGGGCCCTGACGGTCCCGGCCGTCCTGACAGACCAGGCGGACGGTGGCACCCTCTTCCTTCGCGACGGTGCCACCGTCCGCCCCCGTCCTGTTCAAAGTCCGGAGCAAAGGAGTGCCCATGCCGCACAGCGTGTCCCCATCCACTCGCCGTGGTCGCCGCCGCAGCACGCTCGCGGCACTCGCCCTCCTCTTCGCCGGCTGGCTGGTCGCTTTCGCCGCCACGCCCGCCGGGGCCTGGAGCTACGGCGTCAACCACGTGCAGAGCGCCGCCGAGGACAGCCACGCCCAGACCGGCATGGGACCCGGCTGGGTCATGGTCAGCTACAAGGCCAACGGTCCCATGGTCGGCTACCTGTTCGGCCAGGACTTCACCTTCGCCGACGGCAGCGTCAAGCCGGGCCCCGACCACATGGACATCCGCGACACGGGCGACGCCACCGCCGGCAACACCGAAGGCATCGACCGCTGGCCCTGGGGCTACGCGGGCGGCAGCTTCGACGGCTGCGCCTACGCGTACGGGACGAGCAAGTTCGCCTTCGACCACGACGGCTTCTCGTCGACCAGTTGCGCCGGCGGCCCGAACGTCATCGGCTCCAGCCACGACGACGGCACCCCGGACCAGTTGCGCTGGTGGCACTCCGAAGAGGTCTTCTGCACCGACACCGCCGCCGACCCGCTGTGCAGCCCGTACGGCGTGTGGAGCGAGAACAAGGGCGGCGGCCTGAAGGTCACCTCCACCACCGCGCCGTGCACCGGCTACGGCAACATCGGCGCCGCCGCGGCCTACGGCTCAGGCGCCGCCGTCCCCGTCCAGGCGCTCGGCACCGTGCCCGCCGGGCAGCAGATCGACATCCGCTACGTGGCCAAGAGCGACCAGTGGGTGATGGCGAAGTGGCACGGCCAGCGTCTCGCCGGCGGCATCGCCTGGGCCTTCTTCCCGCGCGGCTGCCTCGCCTGATCGTCCCCGCGTCCCCGCGTCGCCGCACGGTTCCTACCATGCGCCGTTGGAGGCGCTCCACTCCCACAGCAGCTCGTGCATCCGGAACTCGTAGATGTGGTTCATGCGGGTGAGGCCCCAGTTGACGACCACATAGCCGTCGTCGCCGTCCTTGCACACGGTCCGTCGGGTCAGGTTCATCGGCTGGGGCGTCTTGAAGGTGTGCGCATGGTGCCAGAGCGCCGCGAGTGCCTGCTCGCGCGTCCCCGTCACCTCGTCGATCTGCTGCGCGAAAGCGCCCGACGGCGACTTGACGATCAAGGCCCAGCGAGTCATGCGTCCCCCGAGTCAGCGTGCGATGTGCCGATGATGCCTGCCGGCAGGGGAGGAGACGCCGCTGGGCCGGTGATCGTTGCAGACCCGCGTCGTGCCCTGCCGCCTCACCCCTTTCCGGCGAGCAACGCGGCGGTCAGCAGACGCGCCGTCTGAAGGTTGCAACGCCCCAACTCGACCAGCGGCCGCGGCCACTCCTCGGCGTACGCGGCCGGATCGACCCGCAGCGACGGCAACACGACGCCGACCCCGTGCAGCGCCGCGTTCAGCTCGTTGCGCACCTCCTCGGCCTCCTGAAGCCGCTCCACCGCGGAACGCAGCCGCCCGGTCCTGTGGTTCATGGGTATCCCCTTCACGAGTGAACCTTGACTGTGTGTGCCCACAGCGTTGCGGAGTGCTGCTTAGCCTCGCCAGTACCGACACCGTGACGCGACGTTCGTCGCAAGGGGGTTGACGAGATGGGCAGTACCTACGGCGACTGGCTCAGGCAACAGCGGGAAGCCGCCGGCATGACCCAGCAGGAGCTGGCGGACGCGGCGATCATGACGCGGTCCCATATCTCGCACATCGAGACGGGGCGCCGGACCCCGTCGAAGGAGGACGCACGGAGGCTGGATCGGGCGCTGGGCACGGGGGATGTGTTGAGCAGTTTCCGGCCGCAAAACGATCTGGTGGTGGCCGAGCACTTCGAGGCAGCGCTGGAATTCGAGCAGCAGGCGACGGCCATTCGGGAGTTCGCCCTGTCGTATGTGCCCGGCATCCTGCAAACGAAGGCGTACGCACAGGCCGTGATGCGTTCCGGCTTCCCTCCTCTCAGTGAGGAGAAGCGTGACCAGCTGGTTGTCTCACGGCTGGAGCGGGCGAAGATCCTCGACGATCCAATGACGCCAGTAGTGTGGGCGCTGCTGGACGAGGCAGTGCTGCGGCGCGCGATCGGCGGACGCAAAGTCATGGCCGAACAGGTCCTGCACATCGTTCATCTGGCAGAGACTGGACGGGTGCGCGTGCACGTGCTGCCTCTCGAACTGGGGTTTCATCCGCTCCTTCAGGGCATGGTTTCGCTGATGTGGTTCGAGGATCAGCCACCTCTGGCCTATGTCGAGGGTGTGCGGATGGGCACGGTGCATGACGACCCGGCCACGGTCGAGCAGATCCAGGCCGCCTACGACCTTGGGCTCGGCGATGCTCAGCCGCAGAAGGAATCACTTGACTTGCTGAAAGCCACTGCGAAGGAATACGGAAACTATGACTGAGCACCACATACCGAATGCCGCCGTGCTGAGCGGTTGGCGCAAGTCGTCCTACAGTGGGCCTGACGGCGGCAGTTGCCTCGAAGTCCTGGACGGCTGGCGCAAGTCCTCTTACAGCGGCTCCGACGGCGGCGACTGCCTGGAAGTCCGCGACGACCACCCCACCGCCGTCCCCGTCCGCGACTCCAAGAACCCGAACGGGCCGGCCGTGGTCTTCCCGTCGGCCGGCTGGTCATCCTTCGTTACGGCCCTGAAGCGCGGCGAGTTCCCCGCCGCCTGATCCGCGAGGCGGCGCCCCGAGCCGTTGGACTGGCTTGCGGTGTCGGCACCGCACACCGCAAGCCAGACGACGACGTAGTCGCTCGACCAGCCGTTCCCCTGACCGTTCGACCGACCGGGTCAGGTCAGTCGAACATGGCCCCCATCGTCTCGTGGGTCACGTTCTTCGCGAGGTCGCGCTCGCTGGCGAACGTGGTGTTGAGGATGATGCGGGTCTTGTCCTCGGTGAGCGGGATCGTCCGGTGGAGGGTGGTGTCCGTGCGGAAGAAGTACAGGTCGCGGGTGATGTTGCCGTACGTGCGGATGGGGTTGGCGAGCAGGTAGTCCATGACGCGCGGGTTGGACTTGTCCCAGTCGGTGTGCGGGACGCACTGGAGTGCTCCGCCGTACTTGAGGTCGGGGGCCTCGATCAGCCAGACGATGGCGAAGCTGAAGTCACCCCAGTGCCAGCCGTGCGTGTCACCCTTCTTGTGCTGGTGGAGGATCGCGTACTTCTCGCCGTCCCAGGGGCAGTCGATGACGGTCTCGCCGGCGATGCGCGACAGCACGTCCCTGAGCGTCTTGGACTGGTAGACCGCCGGGATGAGCTTGCCCTCCTCGGCTATCGCGCCGGCGCTCACGGTACTCATGTAGCGGGGCGAGTCGCTGGTCTCCGGGAGGTGGACGTCGATCCGCTTCTCGTGTGCGGCGATGAGCTCGCGTACCTCTTTTTGCAGCCCCGCGAACACGGCATCGGGCACCATATCCCGAATCTTCAGATAGCCCTCGCGCCGAAACTGCTGAGAACCCTCCCTGACGCGCTCATCGTCGAAGGACTCGGGGATGTGCTGGCTGAGGATGGATTCAACATTTTCTGCGGTGATTTCCACGGCGCTCAATGCAGCTCCTTGTCGCGAGTTGTCGCGAATCACGCGAATAGATCGTCGCGTTCTTCACCGTGCAATGGAGCAGACGAAAAGATCAACCCCGCAGAATCGGAGTGTGATGTAGGTCACTAGTTGAAGGAGCTATTATCGGCCAATTGTCGACGCGCTCCGGCCAGCCGTATCGCCAACATCTGCATATGACGCGTGGCTGATTTTGATCGTATGCCGCTGGAAGCCCTTCGCAACGCTGGCCCCCTGGTTCCTCGTAACGTAGCGTCCTGCCTCGATGCTCCTGTCATGGGGTACCTGTTTCATCGCGTGGCCAGTGCGTCGGCATCACGCGAAAGTGATGTCAACATTGAGTGCTGATCCATCACGTACGGTGACCGTTCGCGGCGTGCGAGCGCTGTTCACCGTGGAGAGCCATGCCCGTGCACCGATTACTGTCAGCCATGCCCACGTTACTCGGAAGAAGGCCATCGGTGCGCCACTCAGTCGAATCTCCGCCGCCCTGCCGCCTGTAGTGCCGGCCTCCGGCACACGGTGAGCTCGCGGAATGCGTTGCCTCACATCGGGATTTTTCGAGGAGGTATCTGTATATGCTCAAGATCGGCCTAGTGCAGCAGAGCGCATGGGACCTGCCCATCGATTCCATGCCTCTGGCGGCCGGTTATCTGAAGGCGGTACTCGAATCCGACGAAGCCGTCTCGTCGGAAGTCGAGGTGCGCATTCACAACATGCGGGGCGGGTGGTCGGTCACCGAGATGACCCGAGCCATCTTCAGTGACGGGGCTCCTGACGTATTAGCTTTTTCGACCGTGGGTTGGAACTATCGGAACTTCTGCACCCTGGCCGAGTTCTACAAACAGGTGAAACCCGCGGGGATCACCGTGTTCGGCGGAACCCATGTGAGCCAGCAGGCCGAGCGGGTGTTCCGGGAATGTCCGTCGGCGGACATCATCGTGAACGGCGAGGGGGAGCTGACGTTCCGCGAGTTGGTCGCGGCCATCCTCACCGACCGCCAGGACCCCGCACTCGGCGACGTCGCCGGGATCTCCTTCCGTACGTCCGGAACGGGCCACCACACCACTGCGGATCGGCCCAGGATCGACGATCTCGACATCATCCCGTCTCCCTTCCTCACCGGCGCGATACCCCTGCTCGACCACGACGGGGTGTTCCCGTACGAGTTCGCGCTGATGGAGACGAACCGCGGATGCCCCTACCGCTGCTCCTTCTGCTACTGGGGCGGTGCCACCGGGCAGCGCGTCCGCTCCTTCTCGCGGGAACGCCTGGCCGCCGAACTCGATCTGCTCGGCTTCCACAAGGTGCCCACGATCTTCCTCTGCGACGCGAACTTCGGCATGCTCGAAGCCGACCAGGAGTTCACCGAGGACCTCCTCAAGACCAACGAGAAGTACGGCTTCCCGAAGTCGCTCGAGGCGAACTGGGCGAAGAACAAGTCCACCCGCTTCCACCACATCGTCCGTACCCTGCGCGACCGCGGCTTCAAGAGCTCGTTCACGCTCGCCCTCCAGACGCTCTCGGACGAGGCGCTCACGAACATGCAGCGCCGCAACATGAAGCTGAACCAGTGGGAGGAGCTGGCCGACTGGCTGGCCGACGAGCACATGGAGGCGTTCGTCGAGCTGATCTGGGGGGCTCCCGGGGAGACCGTCGAATCATTCCTCGCCGGCTACGACAAGATCGCCAAAAAGGTGCCGCGGATCGCGGTGTATCCGCTGCTGCTCCTGCCCAACACCGCGTACTCCGAACAGCGCGAGCTGCACGGCTTCGTCACCCTGCGCGGACAGAGCGACGACTTCGAGTACGTGCTGGCCAATCGCACCTCCACGCTGGACGAGAACTTCAGGATGCAGCACTTCATGTTCCTCGCGCGCATCCTCGGCGAGAACCAGTACTTCAAGCGCCTGTGGCACCCGGCCCGCGTCCTGGGCGGCATGACACAGTCTCAGGTGATCAATTCCCTGCTCGAATGGGTCGAGGCATCGAAGAACCCGTCCGTTCAGGAGTTCCGTGCCGCGTTCAGCGTGATCGCCGAATCACCCGCGATCGCGGGCGGCCACCGCATCCTGTACTCCGACCCCGAGATCGACCTGGATTTCGAGCGCTGGTGGAATCAGGTGGTCGTTCCCCGATTCCCCGCCGAATGGCGCGGGTTCGGCGCTGACCTGTACACGTTCGAACGCATGAGTCGCCCCGTCTACCAACCGCCCGGCGCCACCCTGCGGGACGGCTGGCGCGTGGAAGAGGACGAGTACGTGAGCGACCCCGTGTCCTTCCCGTTCGACGCGGCCAAGGCGCTGGAGAGTCTTGCCGCTGGCGACACCGAACCTCCGGTGTCGACGGAGGTCACATACGAATTCCGTTCGCAGCGTGGCTTCTACCATCACCTGGACAACCATGAGACAGGTGCCCACTACTTCGCCGACGCCGTCGCACTGTCCGTATCGGAGACACCGTAATTGTCCAATCCCTCTACCCCCCGAACCGTGACACGTGCCCAGCGGGGCGTGGTGCCCATCCTCGGATTCGGGGTTCTGACCGCGGCGATGGACGTCTACGGCGGCAATGTGGTGCAGTCCGTCGGGCCGGACGTCCTCGCAGCGGTCTCCTTCTCCCTGACGGCCGCGTTCTTCGTCGGCCTGGCGGCCGTCCGGCACGGCCTGGCCGCGACGTTTCGACCGCTGCGTGACCTCCGCCGCGATGTGGTCGGGGTCAATGTGACCACGGCGGTGACCTGGCTCTCGATGCTGTACGCCCTCAAGTACCTGGAACCGGCCGTGGTCAGCGTGGTGGTGGTCGCGCTCGGTCCGATCCTCACGATCGTCCTCGGACCGGTGTTGCGGCGGGGAAGTTCCGTGCTGCGGGCGGAGATCTGGGTGTCCGGCGGCGTTCTCGTCGTGCTGGGCCTGTTGATGTGGGAGTCGGTGACCGGCCGCAGCGGCGTGGGGGAGCTGGGGACCGGGCAGGTCGTCGCCGGCTTCGTGTGCACCGTCGCCTGCGGCGTCGGCTCGACCAGCAACATCATCTTCATGAAGCGGCTGAGCGAGGCCGGGCAGACCCCGCAGTCGGTCCTGGCCATCCGGTTCTTCCTGATGATCGGCGTCACCTGGGTGATGACCGCGTTCAACGACCACCCCCGGCTCGGCGCCGCGTTCTGGCCGGCGGTCTTCGTGGCCGTCATCGGGGTGGGGCTGCCCATCTACGTGCTACAGATCGGCATCAAGCACACCGAACCGATCACCACCTCGCTCCTGATCTCGGTCTCCCCGCTCATCACCCTGCTCTTGCAGCTCCTCGACGGCCGCCTGGTCCCGTCGCTGTCCAGTTTCGTGTGCACCTCGGCCATCATCGTGCTCGTCGCGTTGGGCATCATGAGGCGTGGTCAGAAGGAAGCCCAGGAAGCTCGGGAAGCCTGGGAGGCACGGACGCCCGTGCTGCACGGCCACACCCCGACCGTTACCCCCGAAGACATGGTGAAGGAGACACCGGATGACGCGTGAAGGCTCGGCTGGAGGCGTGAAGTGCGCTGTGGTGGATGCCTACGGCGCAGGACGCCTCTTCCCCGCGGCACTGCGCCGCCACGGAGTCGACTACCTCCACGTCCGTTCCCAGTTCCCGGACACCAACCTCAGCTATGTCCCGGAGGACTTCACGTGCGAGGTGCAGCACCTCGGCGATGTGGCGGAGACCGTCGCCGAGTTGCGCCGGCACGGCGTGACCATGGTGATGGCGGCGGCGGAATCCGGCGTCCTGCTGGCCAACGAGCTGTCCGCCGCGCTGGGCACGCCGGGCAACGGCATGAGCCGTCCCGAAGCACGCCGTGACAAGTACGCGATGCACCAGGCCGTCCGCGCGGCGGGACTCCCCCACGCCGACAGCATCCAGTCCTCCTCGGCCGACGAGATCGCGGACTGGGCAACGGCACGCGGCACCTGGCCGGTCGTCCTGAAGCCGGTGGCCAGCGCCGGCACCGACCACGTCATCTTCTGCGACTCGGCCGACGCGGTCGTCGCCGCCCACGCCAAGATCTCGGCCAGCACCGACCGCTACGGCCGCGCCAACCCCACCGTCCTCGCCCAGCAGTTCCTCGTCGGCGAGGAGCACTACGCGAACACCGTCAGCCGCGACGGAGTCCACCAGATCATCGAGGTCTGGCACTACTACAAGCGCACGGTGCCCGGCGGCCGGTCGATCAACGACTACGAGGACCTGCTGCCCCTGGACGACCCGGGCGGGCGACGCGTGGCCGACTACGTCCTGTCCGTGCTCGACGCGCTGGAAATCCGCAACGCCGCCGCACACACGGAAGTGATGCTGACGGCCGACGGGCCCGTACTGGTCGAGTGCGGCGCCCGGATCGGCGGCGGGCAGATGCCGGACGTGCTCTCGAAGTGCGTGGGCACGAACCAGGTCGACGCCCTGGCGCTGTCCGTCGCACGCCCCGAGGAATTCGTCAGCCGGGCCCGCGAGCCGTACCGCCTGCTGTCACGGCTGCGGTGCGTCAACCTGATCAGCGAAACGGACGGCGTCGTCCCGTCCGCCGAGAAGTGGTCGGCGGTGCGCGAACTCAGCTCGTTCGCCGGGCTCGTGCTGGGCCTGCCGGAGGGCAGCCCGGTGCCCCGGACCATCGACCTGGCCACCTGCCCCGGGGCGGTCTACCTCACCTCCGACGATCCCGCGGTCATCGAGGCGGACACCCGACGGCTCCGTGCCTTGGAGCGGGGCGGCCTGTACGCCGAGGCCTGAGCAGCGGCCTGGTCAGAGGCCTGGTCTCTGAGCAGCGGCCTGGTCAGAGGCTTGATCGTCGGCACCGGGCCGTAAGGCCGCGGTGACCGTCCAGCGAGTTCCGCACCGCACGCGAACTCGCCTCCCGACGTGTCCGCGTGACACCCGTTCCCACGAGGAGTACCCATGTCGACTGGCTCCGCGGACGCCGGTTTGGAAATCGACCACCCGCAAGCCCGGGGAGGCCTGCGGCGCCAGGTGGGATTCGTGGGGCTCATGTGGGCCTCCGTGGGGTCGATCATCGGCTCCGGATGGCTGTACGGAGCCAAGAACGCGGTGGTGACGGCCGGCCCGGCGGCCCTGGTGTCCTGGCTGGTCGGCGCGGTGGCCGTGCTCCTCCTGGCGCTCGTCCACGCGGAACTGGGCGGCATGCTCCCGGTGGCCGGCGGCACCGCCCGGTTCCCGCACTACGCCTTCGGGACGCTGGCGGGGGTCTCCTTCGGATGGTTCTCCTGGCTGCAAGCCGCCACCACGGCCGCCATCGAGGTGGAGGCCGTCATCGGGTACATGACCCACTGGTCATGGGCGCAGGGCTTCCAGCACGACAACGGAGTCCTGACATCCTCCGGCCTGCTCGTCGCCGTCCTGCTGATGGCGGTCTTCGTCGGGGTGAACTTCCTCGGCATACGGGTCCTCTCGCACACCAACAGCACCGCCACCTGGTGGAAGGTGTTCGTGCCGCTGGTGGCCATCTGGGTGCTGGCCGCGACCCACTTCGACGCCGGGAACTTCACCGCCCAGGGCTTCGCGCCGTTCGGAGTCAAGGGGATCCTGGCCGGCATCAGCAGCAGCGGTGTCATCTTCGCCCTGCTGGGCTTCGAGCAGGCCGTGCAACTGGCGGGCGAGAGCAAGAACCCCGCCCGTCACCTCCCCCGAGCGGTCATGGGCGCCGTCGGCATAGGTGCCGTGCTGTACATCGCCCTCCAGATCGTCTTCATAGCCGCGCTGCCCCGCAGCTCGTTCGCCCACGGCTGGGACCATCTCCAGTTCGCCGGCATCAACGGCCCCTTCGCGGGCCTGGCCACGCTGCTCGGCCTCGGCTGGCTCGCATGGGTCCTCTACTTCGACGCGATCGTCTCGCCCGGCGGCACCGGCCTCATCTACACGACGGCGGCTTCGCGCGTCTCGGTGGCACTGAGCCGCAACGGCTACGCGCCCCAGGTCTTCGACCGGCACGTCCGCGGTGGCGTGCCGTGGTTCGGACTGCTCGTCTCGTTCGTGACGGGCGTCATCTGCTTCCTCCCCTTCCCGAGCTGGCAGCAACTCGTCGGCTTCATCACCTCGGCGAGCGTGCTGATGTACGCCGGCGCCCCCCTGGCGTTCGGCGCGCTGCGCAAGCGGCTGCCCGACGTACGCAGGCCCTACCGGCTGCCGTTCGGCGGGGTCGTCTCCCCGCTGTCCTTCGTGGTGGCCAACCTGATCGTCTACTGGTCGGGCTGGACCACGGTCTGGCACCTGGGCCTTGCCACCGTCCTGGGCTACCTCCTCATGGGCGGATACGTGCTGCACAGGAACGGTGCCGCGGGCCTGGGGCGGTCCCACTGGAGGGCCGCCAGCTGGCTGCCGGCCTATCTGGCGGGGATGGGGGTGCTCTCCTGGCAGGGCGGATTCGACGGGACCGGGAACATCCCCCTGTGGTGGGACATCGCGCTCGTCGCAGTCTTCTCCGCCGCCATCTACTACTGGGCGGTGGCCGTCGCCCTCGGCGATCGGGAGATCGCGGCGCTCATAGCCGAGGCCGGAGACGCCGGAGACCTCTCGAAGTCCGACGCCGTCCGCCTGGAGAGGGCCGCCGAGGGGTGAATCGGGCCGGGAGAGGAGAAGGGATCGGGGGAGCAGACCGGGGCGGGGGATGAGACCGGGGGAGCAGTCCGGGGGAGCAGACCGGGGGATGAGACCGGGCCTCATGGAACGGCGCTGGCGGCCTACGCTGCTGTGTCATGCAGGAGACGCGCCTCGACACCGCTCGGATCCGGGCCGCCCGCCAGGTGATCGACCCGGTTTTCCTCGACACTCCGCTGTACCGCTGCGAGCCGTTGGAGCCCGTTCTCGGGTGCACGGTGAGCATCAAGCTCGAAACGGCGAACCCGGTCCGCAGCTTCAAGGCCCGTGGCACCGAGGTGGTCGCGAGCCTGCTGGCCGACCATGGCCCGCGCGCCGTGGTGTGCGCCAGCGCGGGCAACCTCGGCCAGGCCCTCGCCTGGTCGGGGCGCGGCCGGGGGCTCGACGTCACCGTCGTGGCATCCCGGTTCGCGACCGCGGCCAAGCTCGATCGCATCCGTGCGCTGGGCGCCCGGTTGGAACTGGTCGACGGTGACCACGAGACGGCGCGCGAGCGGGCCGCGGCCATCGCGCGCAGCGACGGCATCCGGCTGCTCGAGGACAGCCTGGACATCGAGACCTGCGAGGGCGCGGCGACCATCGGCCTGGAACTGGTGGACGGTGCACCGCCGTTCGACGCCGTCCTGATCGCGCTCGGCGGCGGGGCACTGG
Organism: Streptomyces odontomachi; assembly: GCF_024435355.1. Classification (GTDB taxonomy): domain Bacteria; phylum Actinomycetota; class Actinomycetes; order Streptomycetales; family Streptomycetaceae; genus Streptomyces; species Streptomyces odontomachi. The sequence continues at coordinate 35,927 of NZ_JAMJWG010000018.1, read as the reverse complement.
CCACCGGCGTGGGGCACGTGGTGAAGGCCCTGGCGCCCGGGGCCGAGGTGATCTGCGTCCAGCCGCTGGGCGCACCGGCGATGACACGGTCGTGGCGCCGGCGGCGCGTCGTCACCACCGAGTCGACCGACACCATCGCCGACGGCGTCGCCGGCCGGTGCCCCATCCCGGCCGTCCTGGACGACCTCCTGCTGGTCGCCGACGACGCCGTCCTGGTCCGGGAAGCGTCGATCGTCACCGGTATGCGGATGCTCCTCGAGCACGCCGGCCTCGTCGTCGAACCGTCGGCCGCGCTCGGCATCGCGGCGCTCCTCGAAGACCGCGACCGCTTCGCCGGCCGCCATGTGGTCACCATCGTGTGCGGCAGCAACGTCGACGTGGCGGCCTACCACCGCTGGGTCGGTGCGGCACCCGTCCACGGCCCGTGAGGACCCTGTCCGACGGTGCTCAGAGGCGAGCGGCGTTGCCGCGCACCCCCACGTAGGTCGCGAGCAGTCCGGCGGCCCCGAGCGCCGCGCACATGAGCCACACGAGTGCGTTGCCGTACTGGAAGAGCGTGGTACCGACACTCGGCCCCACGGCGATACCCGCGATCTGACCGGCCGACAGGGCCCCGATGTAGCGGCTGCGCAACCGGGGCGGGGCGATCAGGCCGGGGTAGGCGAGCACCGACGGCGCACAGATGATCTCCCCGGATGTCCAGATCAGGGCGCCGAGGAAGAACACCCACGCCCCGCCGGGGAGGCCGAAGAGCGCGATCCCGCCGCAGATCGCGAGGGTTCCCCCAGCGATCGGCCAGGTCATCCGCAGCCGCTGGGTGAAGCGGGTCAGCGGCAGCTCCAACGCGATGACCAGCGCACCGTTCAGCGCCACCACCACCCCGTAGACCGCGGTGGGCACGTCACGCGCCTGGATCTCCAGCGGGAGCACGGCCTGGACCTGCACTTCGACGATCGAGGTGAGGAAGATCGCCGCCACGACCAGCAGGTAGCGCCGGTCGTGCAGCAGGGCGGCGTACCCGCGGTCGCGGCCCTTCCCCTGCTTCTTCCCCGGCTTCTTCCCGTGCCTCTTCGCGGTGGCCTGGGCTCCGGCGGTCCTCCCGGGCAGCGCGAGGAGCGCCACGACACCGAAGACCACGCTCGTGGCCGCGTCGACCAGGAACAGGGTGGGGTAGCCGTAGCCGGCGAGCCAGACGCCGAGGAGCGGAGCGGCGGTCGCTCCGATGTTCAGACTCAGCCGGCTGACGGCCGTGGTCATCACCAGGCGTTCGCGCGGCGTCAACTCGGCCAGCATCGCCGACGCGGCCGGGACGTAGACCTGGGTGACCGCTCCGGCCAGACAGCTGATGAGGAGCAGGGCGCCGTACTGCGTCACGAACGCGAAGGAGCCTATACACAGGCCGGAGAGGACCATGGAGACCGCGATGGTGCTCCGATACCCCAGGCGTTCCGCGGCCGACCCGCCCGCGACGACCCCGGCGATCGAACCCACGCCGAACGCGGTGAGCACGATGCCGGCCTGTGCGGGGCGGTATCCGAGACCGGTGAGGTAGAGGACCAGGAACAGGGTGATGAAGCTGCCCATGCGGTTGATCGCCACGCCGCAGAGCAGCACGACGACGGACCTGGGCAGTTCCCGCAACGTGCGCAGCACCCCTGCGGGCGCCGCGTCGCTCTCGCTACGGACCTCTAGTGTGTCCTGTGACAATCAGTGATCTCCTTGGTGTCGCCGGTCCTGACGCGCAGTGCCGCCTGTGCGGCGTCGAGCGCGGCCGTGCATGTCTCCGGTGAGGCCGCCACCACGGTGGCGAAGGCCATGCGGCCCTCGACGATCCCCTTCGGCGGCGGGGACACCACCGCGCCGTGCCCCACCAGGGGCACCAGCAGATCGGTCTCGGCTGGCGCCGCCGACCGGTCGAAGTCCACCGAGTCGATCAGGGTTCCGTCGTGTTCCGGGTAGAAGAAACGGACTCCGGCGATCAGCGCGTCCGAGGCGGTGGTCACCGGTTTCTCGCCGCAGGCGACTGCCGCCGCGGCGAGCCCGGGGTCGATTCCGGAGGCCCGCATGCCGAGGTAGGGAATCAGGTCGCCGCCCAGTCTCCCGTTGACCTCGATCAGTTTCGGGCCCTGCTCGGTCAGCTTGAACTCCGCGTGCGTCCAGCCGTCCGTATAGCCCAGCGCCTCGTGGACGGCGGTGAGGATCCGGAGGAATCCGGGGTCGGTCAGCAGCGGGTCGCAGTTGCTGACGTGGTGCCCGATCTCCTCGAAGTACGGGGCGAAGCCGATCTCCTTGCGTCCCACGAAGAGCCCGGTCACGGTGCCGCCGTGGATCACCGAGTCGACGCTGATCTCCGGGGCGTCGAGGAACTCCTCGACCAGGCAGGCCTGCTCGTACACCGGGCCGTGCGGCACCGTGACGTCGTGGGCGAAGCGGAAGCGTTCGGTGAGGCTCTCGGCGTTCTCGGCGAGTACGACGCCTTCGCTGCCACCGGCGCCGCGTGGCTTCAGCACCACCGGGTAGCCCAGTTGGTCGGCGGCGGCCAGGGCTTCCTTGACGCCGGCCACCAGGGCGAAGGCCGGCTGCGGCAGCCCGTGTTCGGCCAGGGCGGTGCGGGTGGCGAACTTGTCGCGGCAGCGTCGCACCGCCGCCGGGCTGCTGCCGGGCAGCCCGAGGTCCTCGGCGACCAGGGCCGCCTGGACGATGTGCTCCTCGTGCCAGCTCATCACCCCGTGGACCGGTTCGGCGTCCGCGACCTGCCGGGCGGCCCTGAGGACGGCCTCCGCGCCGGTGTCGGCGCTGACGGTCGCGCCGGCCAGGTAGGGGAGTTCCCACGTCGGCTCGTCGGCGGTGATCAGGTGGACGCGGTAGCGGGTGCTGATCGATCGCAGCAAGTACTCGCGGTACAGCTGGGGGCCGGTCGCGATGACCAGCAGCAGCGGCTTGTGTTCGGTGCCCACCGCGTGTTTCTCCTGTTCCGTCTGCCCGTGGTGCGTGTCGTACGTCAGGCCGTCGCCGGAGGGGTCCGTCCCGTGCGGCAGCGGCCCGTTCCGCCCTGTGCCGGCCCGATGGCCTGCGACTGCCTGCCTCAGTTACCGGGCGCCCAGGAGATTTCCACATCCGTGGCCGGATCGAAGTCATACAGGGCGACGGAGTCGGCGTGCGGTGCCACCAGGTTCGCCAACTCCTGCTGGGCCTTTGACAGGACCTCCGGCGGGATGGCGGGGGCGATGCCTTCCAGGAGCAGCACGGCACTTCGGGTGTCGGGCGTGACCTTGGTGTTGTCCGCGTCCCGGTGGTTCCAGTGGCGGGTCAGGACGTTGTGGCCGTCCGCGTAGATCACTTCGCCCGGCTGGGGGTGCTCCCGTTCCTCGGGCTTTCCCAACGGGATGTGCACGTCGCCCGGGCCCGCGTAGCGGAGCGCGAAGCCATGGGTGATGCCGCTCAGGTCATAGCCGCCCGTGGGCAACGTATAGCGCAGGGACACCAGGTTGCAGGTGTCCACGAGCGGTGAGATACGGGGCAGCCGACCGCTCTTGACCAGGCGCCTGCTGAGCGCGTCGACGCTGGGGCGCATTCTGCGTGGATTGGTTCCGAAACTGCGCAGCAATTCATGCCAGGCGGAGATACGCGGCGCGCTCTCGTCGGGCAGCTCACGCTTTCCGTCGCGCACTTCGGACTCGAAGAGGCTCAGCGCATCCTCGGTTTCCTGCCAGGGTTCCGAGTTCCGCAGGCCGAGCACGACGATGGCCGCGGTCCGGCAGTCGGGGTAACGGGCCGCGATGTCGGGAGCCAGGGTCAGGCGCAGTTGCCGCGCGTCCTCATCGGCGACGAGTGCGGTTTCGGATGGCTGGGGCATTGAATGCTTTCTGTCCGATAAGCGCGAATTCTTGCTTGATGTATGCGACTTCACGCTTTTCATTCGTTATCTGTGCTGCGGGCGACGTTACACGACGCGCAGATGAATCTGTCACATCCCACTTGGTCCCGGAGAGTGGAGCGATCAATTTCGGCCAGCGAGGGGAGCGTACTGGTCAATTGCGCGACGGCTCTGCCGTGTTGGCATGGCTGGTTTGCCCCGCCTGGGGTGCTTCTGCCGGTTCGAGTCCCGTTCAGGTGGAGTCGTCGACCGCGGCAATTGACCGGCGGGTCAATAGGGTACTGTTGACCGCATGGTCAATAGCTCTCGTACGGGTGAGCCGGAGTCGACTGAGCCGGAGTCGACGTCGTCGGCCGCCGGGGCGACGCGCACTGCGGGCGCGCTCGCGCAGGTGAAGTGGTTGGTGGGGCTCTATGCGGTCGTGGTGCTCGGCACCGTGGCGGCGCTGGCCGTCATGGGTCTGGCGGCCCCGTCCCTGGCCACGTCGGAAGCCTGGGGACACGCCGTGATCGTGGCCGTGTTCGCGGTCGTGCTGCCCCTGCGGGCCCGGGCCGCACTCCGGGGAAGCGCCGCCGCGCTGCGCGCGCTCACGATCATCGGGTCCGTCCTGGCGATCGTGAACCTCGTCGAGGGGGCGATTCCCGGCGCCTTCCCGGCGTGGATGCGCGTGGAGATGTTGGTCATCGCCGTGATGATGCTCGCCCTCGTGGTCCTGTCGGTCCGAGCCCGCCGGGACGCCGCCCCGTTCGGCGGTGACCGGACCGGCACGGCACAGTGAGGCCATGAGCCCTTCGTCGTCGCCCCTCTCGCCCGCCTCGCGCGCGTCGCAGTCACGCCCCCGCCGGCAACGGCTCGACGAGCAGCAGCGGAGGGCGCAGATCATGTCCGCGGCCGTCGAGGAGCTGGCCGAACGCGGTTACGCCGGCCTCTCCCTGACGCGTGTCGCCGAGCGGGCCGCCGTGTCCAAGGGGCTCATCTGGCACTACTTCGCCGACAAGGACGACCTGATGGAGGCCACGGCCAAGGAGACCATCGCGGCCATCCGCGACCGCATCGCGGACTCGCTCGATCTGGCCGAGCCCGTGCCGGACGTCATTCGCGCGGCCGTGCGCCGGGCCGCGGCGCTGACCGTCACCCACCGGGCAGAGCTGACCGCCGTCAACCACATCGTCTTCAACCTGCGGCGCCCCGACGGCACACCACGTCTGACCACGGATGTCTACGAGGAGACCTACCTGTTGCAGGAGTCGCTGTTCAGGCGCGGCCAGGAAGAGGGCTCGCTGCGCGACTTCGACACCCGCGTCATGGCCGTCACCTACCAGGGCGCCATCGACATGATGCTCGGCTACCTCGGCGCCCGCCCCGACGCCGATCCCGGCGACTACGCCGACAAGCTCGCGGACATCCTGCTCTCCGGCATGCAGCGAAGCTGACGGCACCGCTCCGGCGGGGTCGTCGCGTCGGCGGTGGCAGGACTCCCTTGTCGCTCCTAGATTGCTAGCATGCTAGGGTCCGACCGTGGCCGACAAGGACGTCAAGCAGTTCAACGTGTATCTGCCGATCGAGCTGATCAAGCAGGTCAAACACCACGCCATCGAGTCGGGCCTGTCACTGTCGGCACTGGTCGCCGAGGCGCTGCGTGCCTATCTCGACGACGCCCGACCGCAGGACCCCCACCCGTCCGGCGGGCACCCGTCCGGAGAGAAGGAGAGCTGACATGGCCGACGGCACCACCAGTCGTACCGAGGGGATCGAGGCCGTCTTCCTGACGACGCACAACTGGGGCAAGGCGGCCGGGTTCTTCCGTGCGCTCGGCTTCGACCTGGAATTCGAGACGGATCACAACTCGGGCCGGCTGCGCAACGGCGACGGTCCGTACGTCTTCATCGCCGAGGTCCCCGAGGACCAGGAGACCCAGGCGCAACTCCTGCTGAAGGTGTCCGACGCGGACGCGTTCCGTCCCGATCCGGCGGTCGAGGTGGTCACCCCGTTCGAGGACACCCACTACGGAACCAGGGAGATGACCGTGCGCGACCCGGACGGGCGGCTCTGGAGCCTTCAGGCACCGGCGGGGAAGAAGTGAGCGCGCGAGACGTGGGGATGTGCGAGGGGCGAGGGGTGCGCCATGGCTGACGAGCAGGGCACGCGGGGCGAGCGGGGCAGCGGGCCGGACAGTACGGCGGAGCGGGTCGCCCTGTGGCGCGCCCTGCACCTCGAGGTTGACCCGCCGCCGCACGTCCTCCGGGACGAGGTCGGCCTGCGGTTGGCGAACCCGGCCGAGGACTGGCGGCAGCGTCCGGACATGGACCCGCACTTCACCAGGATGTTCCGGGCGTCCATGGTGGCCCGCGCCCGCTTCGTCGAGGACCTGGTCGTCGAGGAGTCCAGCCGGGGCGTGGACCAGTACGTCATCCTCGGTGCAGGGCTGGACACGTTCGCCCAGCGCAGGCCGGAGATCGCCGGCCGGCTGCGGATCTTCGAGGTGGACCAGCCGGCTCCCCAGGCCTTCAAGCGCCGTCGCCTCACCGAGCTGGGCTTCGGCGTCCCCGACCGGTTGCGTCTCGTCCCGGTCGACTTCGAGGCGGACGGGGCGTGGTGGGAGCGGTTGCCGGCCGCCGGGTTCGACGCGGACCGGCCGGCGGTGGTGGCCTCCACGGGGGTGTCGATGTACCTCACCAGGGAGGCGAACGCGGCCACCCTGCACCGCATCGCGTCGCTCGCCCCCGGCTCCACGTTGGTGATGTCGTTCCTGCTGCCGATCGATCTCCTCGGGACGGAGGAGGCCCCCGGCCTGCGCGCGTCGAAGGACGGCGCCAGCGCATCCGGTACGCCGTTCATCAGCTTCTTCGCTCCGGAGGAGATGCTGGCCCTGGCGCGCGAAGCCGGCTTCGGCGACGTCCGGCACGTGTCGGCGGAGACGCTGAACGAGCGGTACTTCGCCGACCGTACGGACGGCCTGCGGACCACGCGCGGGGAAGAGCTGCTGGTGGCGACGGTCTGACGTACAGACGTGCGATGATGGGCCGAGCTCGGACGGTAGTCATGCCGGCGCCGGGGACCGGCAGCCCGCCGAGCGGAGGAAGAGCGCGATGCTGTTTTCCATTCCCGACTCCGACTGGTGGTCGATCGCGGTCGCGGCGACCGGCTTCTTCATGATCGGGATACGCGGGCTGCCCGTCGGGGTCAAGCTCCCGGACGACGTGCGCGACGCGACGGAGGCGGACCTCAACCGGGGTTGGTGGAAGCTGTACGTGCTGACGCCCGTGGTCGCCGCCGCCGTCCTGGTGGTGAGCCGGCTCCGTCCCGAGCCGGCGCCGGTGATCCTGTTCCTCTACAGCGCCATGTTCGTCGCGATCCCCGTGGCGCTGTTCCCGGTACGGGGGCGCATGCTCCGGGACTACGTCCTCCAGCGGCAGAACCCCGGCGTCCCGATCAAGCCCGACCGGCTGGCCGTGGCCTGGATCATCGGCGTGCTGTCCGTGGCGTGCCTGGGTGCCGTGGCCGCGTTGATGACGACACCGTACGGGCGGCGGGGCTAGGGACGGGCGGCGCGGCTGGAGACGGGCGGCGCGGCTGGAGACGGGCGGCGCGGCTGGAGACGGGCGGCGCGGCTGGAGACGGGCGGCTGGGCTGGAGACGGGCGTCGAGCGTTCGACTCCTGTTCGGGAGGGTGCAGCAGCGCCCTCGCCCGTGCGCGCGCCGACGGACCGACCGGACCAGCGGCACGTCGACGTTCGCCCAGCCGGCCGCTGCGCGAAGTCCTCGTCCGACGGCGCGCACACCCGCACCTCAGCGCGCCACGGCCGCGAGTTCCGCCTTCTCGCGCCGATGCCGCGCCACCGCCTCGTTGTTGGCGCAGCGAACCGAGCAGTAGGACCGACGGCCGTTGCGGGACGTGTCGACGAACACCCGCTGGCACGCCCCGCGCGCGCAGCGGCCAAGGCGCTCGGCGGAGGCGAAACAGATGACGTAAGCGAGCCCGGCTACCGTCACCGCGCAGATGTGCGTGACCGGATCCGCGTCCGGGGCGCTGTAGTGCAGATGCGGGGCGTGCCCGTCATGCAGGGAGACATGGGGCCGGCTCGCGGTGTCGGCCAGCAGCCGGTTCACGGTCCTGCATCGCTCGTCCAGCGGCTGGGGACCGAAGCAGGGGGCGAGCCGCCGGCGCCAGGCCTGGAGCATGGCGGTCTGCTGCTCGGTGAGATTGTTCCGGACAATACCGTGCTTAATCAGGATGGACCTGGTCTCAGTAACGGGTAAGGGATCCGGTGCGTTGCGGGCGAACGCTTTCTGCCCTATGCCTACCGGGTTCTGGAGTCCGTTGACGAAGCGGTCGCCGGGGCCCGTGGCGATCATGTTCCCTTACGCATCGGCTATTCCTGGAACGCTTTGGCGGAGGAGATCGGCCCGCTCGTCATGAGTTTCCATGAGAAGTACTCCGTCGCCGTCGAGTTGCAGAAGTCCGGCGATGACCCGGTAGCCGATCTGGACAGTAGAAGGGCACATCTCGTTCTCCTGCGAGGAAGGCGGGAGGATTCTCTGGAAGCTACCTGCCTGCGAGAGGAGCAGCGTATGGTCGTGCTCTCCGCCGGCCACCGGCTGGCCCACCGCACCGCCGTGTGCATGGCTGATATCCATGATGAACTCTCCATCGTCGACCCGGCCTTCAGCGGCGATCTGCTGAGTTCCACGACAGCGGCGGGACGGCCACTGCGTTCCGTCAAGACCGGTCCTCTCGGCCAGTGGGTCAAGGTCATCGCCGCCGGGCAGGCGGTCGGGATATCCACGGCTCCCGCGGCACCACTTCTCAAAGCCAGCGGGTTGGTCTGCCTTCCTTTGGAAGGCGTGGAGCCGTCCTGCATAGTGATGGCCTGGCGGCAGCTGAACACGCACCCCTTCGCGGCGCGTTTTGTCGCAGCCGTCACGCGATGGCGACGGCTGAGCAGCGACATCGATCGGGTGGGGAGCCTGTCGGCGACCGTGCGTTCTCCGGGCTATGTCGTGCAGAGGTGCTCGGACAGAACCTTTTCGAATGCGGTTCGATTACCTGCGAACACGCCTTCCGACCGTGGATAGCCCACGATCGCGTCGGTGAAGCCGAGGTCGGCACAGCGTCCGACGAGATCCGCGAACCGTTCACGCGACGCGTAGGGAGTCGCCGCGATCCGGCTGAGATGCACGACGCGCTGGAGCTCCGCGGGATCGCGTCCGACGTCCAGGCACGCCCGCTCCAGCGTCGCGACCTGTGCGCGGAGCGCGTCGAACTGGGCCCGCTCGTCGTGCTCGCCCGGAGTGGGCAGGCCGATGGTGGCCCACGCCTGCCCGTAGCGGGCCGCGAGGCGCATGCCCCGCGGCCCTGCGGCGGCGATGACGAAGGGCACCCGCGGTCGCTGCACGCAGCCCGGGACCATGCGGGCGTCGCACGCGGCGAAGTGCCGCCCCCGCCAGGTGGTCACCGGGCTGCTCAGGAGCGCGTCGGTGAGCTCGACGAACTCCTCGAAACGCGCGGTGCGGACCGTGCGCGCGATGTCGGTGCCGCCGGTGGCGGTGGCATCGGGCCCTCCGGCTCCCGCTCCGAGGCCGAGCAGGAAACGACCGCCACTCACCGCGTCCAGGGTCATGACCTGTTTCGCGGCAGTCACCGGGTGTCTGAAATCGGGTGACATCACGAGTGTCCCCAGCCGGATGCGCCGGGTGACGGCGGCCGCGGCGGACAGGGTCGTCATCGAGTCGTACCAGGGGCTGTCGCGCAGGGTGCGCCAGGACAGGTGGTCGTATGTCCAGGCGTGTGGGAACCCCAGGTCCTCGACGTGCCGCCAGATGTCCCCCGCGTCGGGCCAGGGGTGTTCCGGCAGGATGATCACGCCCATGCGCATGGTGTCGGTCCTCGTCAACAGGGGTGGGGAACTCTTACCAGCCGACCGCAGCGGCCACGTCATCGGCGGAGCTCACCACGCGCGCCTGGGAGCGGTCGGGTGTCTGGTCGGCGTCGGAAAGGTACATGCCCGACGCATGCAGGACGACCTGATCGATCTCGTGGATCAGATCGCGGTCCAGGGCGTTGAGGATTCCGGTCACGCCCATGACGAGGGACCACTCGTCGAGCCGCCGTGGATCCGCCGGCACCTGGCACCCGGCCTGTCCCAGGAGATGACGCACTTCCCCGTAGCGTTGCAGGCACTCCTGTAGGGAGACGACGATGCCCGTCCCGCCGTGCCGCGCGATGAGCGAGGTCATCTGCGGAGCGGTCGGGGGAGCCTGCGTGTAGAAGGTCGGCTCCAGGTTCTCGCCCGGGTCCCACGTCGACTGCGGGAAGTGCGGGGAGTCGTGCTGGCTGAAGGACTCCTGGTGCGGCGTCAGCTTCCAGGACACCGACGGCGGCTCACCGAGCTGCTCGCTCAGGCAGTGCCGGACCATGTCGCTGGTGGCCAGGTGCTGGACCAGCAGGAAGCCGGGCTGCGGATGCGGGATACCGAACGCCGCCATGGTGTCCAGGCCGTGCTGGTAGCCCAGGAGGCCGTAGGCGCTCGAGACGGCATGCGCGTGAAGCCGCCGGTGGCGGTCCGACAGATCGGTGAACTCGTGCTCGTAGAAGGCGCGGCAGGAGTCGGCGATCTTGTAGTTCCCGATGTCGAGCGAATACCACACTCTCACCGGACGACCGGCGGCGGCGTCGGTGAACGACCTGCCGATCTCCTTGACGGCACCCGCCTCGGGCCCCGAATAGACCAGTATCGGATTGAGGGCGCGTAACTCCTCGTCCTCGGTGAGGATGTTGCGGCGGAACTTGTACAGCGTCGACGCGGGCGTCAGGGTCACCACGCGCAGCTTGTCCGGAGTGGCGAGCCCCAGGCGCAGCGCTCTTGCCACCGCATCGCGCAGGGCGATGGCCTTGTTCCCCGAGGACGGGGTGAAGATGAGCACCGGGTCCCCGGTCTCCTCGATATGGTGGACCGCGCGGGCCACCATCAGAAGTGAGGCCGTCGTCTTCGTGGTGCGTGTGGCCGTATTGCGCATGAGGTCGAGCAGGTTCAGACGCATTCCGGCATGGCTTCCCATGGCGGCCCAGCGGGCCTGCGCCACATCGAAGAATTCCTCCCAGCAATCGTTCAGTTTGGGAAAGGAGAACGCCGGTGCGAAGCCGGCGGACGCGCTCGGCGGGAGCCGCCTGGCCGCTTCTTCGATTCCCGCGTAATACCTGCTGATGAGGCTCTGTGCATCCGTCGTCCTGATCTTTTCTGCGAAGACCTTGTCCTGGGTGTTCATGGCGCGTCCTCTCTGACGGCGGTGTGGGGGCGTCGTCGGCGGTGGCCGAGAGCAGCAGGATCCTCAGACGGCGACGGCACCGGCGAAGCGCCGGGCGTGGTCCGGCAGGGGCTGGGACACCCGGCCGGGGGGCTTCTCCTCGTCGCTGTCCACCCGGCAGTGCACGAACCGAGGCGCACGCGGCTCCTCTCCGGGCGCGGGGATGGCACGGGTCAGGGCGGCGCGATCGGCGGCGGAGACGACGGACTCGATCCCGGCACCCCGTGCCCAGCCGCAGAAGTCCGCGACGTGGGCCTGGGTGGGCTGGCCCCCGGTGGAGGCGTACTGGCCGTCGTCCAGGACGACATGGATCAGGGGGAGGTCCTTGTGCAGGCCCAGCGACGTCAGGCCGACGGGGTTCATCAGCAGGCTTCCGTCACCGTCGATGACGATGGTGGTGCGCCGCGTCGCATACGCCACGCCGATGCCCACGGACAGGGCGAGCCCCATGGAGCCCGTCATGTAGAAGTCCAGGGGGCGGTCGCCGAGGGACGCGCCGATGCGGGCGGAATAGCCCGTCGTGAAGATGACGGGCCGGCCCGTCGCGAGGCCCAGTACGTCCTGGATCGCCTGTGTCTTGGTCAGGGCGCTCATGCGGACCACCCGAACAGGTCAGGCCGGACCAGCAGCGCGCTGACGTCCCCGCCCTCGACCGTGGCGAAGGCCTCGGCGACCTGGTGCTCGATCTTCTCCTCGTGCAGCGTCCGGTGGCTGATCCCGAGGCCGTCGAGTATGGGCTCCGTGAGGTCTCCCATCCCCTTGTTCTCGGGCGTCGGGTCCGGGTGCACACCACGCATGCTGACGATCAGGAGCATGGGAATCCGGTACGGCGCGATGAGGGAGGCCAGTGCGTTCACCGAGTTCCCGAAACCGGAGTTCTGCATGAGCACGACGGGCAACATTCCGCCCAGCGCGGCTCCCGATGCCTCCCCGACCGCATTGTCCTCGCGGGAGACCGTGAAATAGTCCGGTCGTTCCTGAAGTTGCTTCAAAAGCGGCGCCAGAATGCCGCACGGCGTTGCAAAATAGGGTCCTAAGGGGCGGTTTGCCAGCGCATCGTGCACCAGGCTGGCCGCTGTCTTCTCACGTGTTTCTGAAAACACTTCGCCTCCGGCTCTTCGCGGCTCCGGGTGAGTTTCGGGGCTATCGGGAGCACTGTGTACGCGGCAGTCGGGAACAATGCGTACGCGGCTGTCGGGAACGCTGTGTACCCATCCGTGTGACGGTGCATCTCGTGTCGCTCGAATGAGGCTAGCAGTCAGAATTCTGCGGTCCATTCACTCGCCATGCGTAACCTGCATAACTGATGTTCCCCGCGAATAAGGCCAGCTGACGGCGTGTGCGCTCCCGATATCACGTGCAGTGCGGTGCGCCTCGCCGCCCACGGTCCCGGCCCGTCCGGAAAGCCCCGCACCGCGGCATGCGCGACGCCTGCATGGCGCAGAATCCGGTCATGGTTGATCTCTATCCTCCGACCGGTCCCTACGACAGCGGATTCCTCGACGCGGGAGACGGCAACCGCATCTACTACGAGCAGATCGGCAACCCCGAAGGCAAGCCCGCCGTGCACGTCCACGGCGGCCCGGGCGGGGGCGCACCGCGGCGGCCGACGCGGGCCTGGGACCCGCAGTGCTACCGCCTCGTCCGCTTCGACCAGCGCAACTGCGGTCGTAGCACGCCGCACGCCAGTGACCCGGCGGCGAACATGGCCCTGAACACCACGCAGCACCTGATCGACGACATGGAACGGCTGCGTGAACACCTCGGCATCGAGAAGTGGTTGGTGAACGGCGTCTCCTGGGGCACGACGCTCGCCGTCGCCTATGCGCAGCAGCACCCCGAACGCGTCAGCGAGGTCGTCATCCAGGCGGTGACCACGAGCAGTCGCGCCGAGCAGGACTGGCTCTACCGGGGCGCCGGGCGCTTCCATCCCGAGGCATGGGACCGGTTCCGCGCCGGCGTCCCCGAGGGGGAGCGGGACGGCGACCTGACCGCGGCCTACGCACGGTTGATGGAGCACCCGGACCGTTCGATCCGGCAGCAGGCCGCCGCCGACTGGCTGGCCTGGGAGGACGCGGTCGTCTCGAACGAGCCCAACACCGTGCCCGGCATGTACAGCGCCCGCGAGGTCGACGATCAGATCGCGTTCGTCAGGATCTGCGCCCACTTCTCCGGCAACGCCGCCTGGCTGGAGGAGGACCAACTGCTGTGCAACGCCCACAAGCTGGCCGGGATACCCGGAGTGCTGGTGCACGGCCGGCACGACATGGGCTGCCCGGTGCAGACGGCGTGGGAGCTGGCGAAGGCGTGGCCCGGCGCGCGGCTGCACATCATCGAGGACTCGGGACACGCGGGCAGCGACCTGGCGAACGAGACGATGCGGGCGGCCATCGAGGAGTTCAAGAACCGCTGACCGCCTGACCGCCTGACCACTGAGCGTTTTCAGAGTGGCCACTGATCGGGTGACGGGGCGGTGTGGGATCGGAGCGCACGACGGACAGGGCTGCCGTGCCGTTGAGGGAGGTGTTCGACGTCTCAACCCAGCAGCACGGGAGCCCTGTTGGTTCCCTATCCTGCCGCACTCGACCTGCCTCACGCCCTGGTCGAGTGGGTCACGATGCTCATCGGCACCCGTGACGGTGACCGCCGGTGCAAGCTTCCGCCGCACCGGCGGGCGCTGATCGCACTGGTGTACCTGCGTCGCCACGACACCCTGTCCCGTATCGCCGCGGCCTTCGGGATATCCGTCGGCACCGCCCATGCCTACGTCACCGCGGTCACCAGCCTGCTCGCCGAGCAGGCACCGGGTCTGCTGAAGACGCTGCGCGCACACGATCCGGAGTTCGTTCTCCTGGACGGCACGCTCGCCGAGTGCGACCGCGTCGGTGACGGCAGCGCCGACTACTCCTCGAAACACAAGCGGCACGGGGTGAACGTGCAGGTCGTCACAGATCCCAGCGGGGAGATCCTCTGGCTGTCGCCGGCGCTGCCGGGCCGAACCCACGACCTGACAGCCGCCCGCACCCACAAGATCCTTCGGATCTGCGCACGACAGGGCATCCCCATCCTCGCCGAGACATGGCCCATATCGGTGCCGGCGACTGGGTCACCACCGCCAAGCGCCGCCCGCCAGGCGGCGAACTCACCACCACCGAGCAGACCGCGAACCGGGCCCTGTCCGCAGCCCGTGCACCCGTCGAACGCGGCATGGCACGACTGAAGTCCTGGCAGATCTTCCTCAGATCCCGCATCAGCCCCAACCGCATGAGCGTCATCGCCAGAGCCGTCCTCACCCTGGAGAGGCAACGCTGAAAGCGCTCACTGTGCAGTATACCGCCGTATACCGCCCTGTGGAGCGGTGAGGAGATACGCCACCCGCGGCTGGTGAAGAGGCACGGTAGAGAAGGACCGTTTCTCGGTTACGCGGACGAGGGCGCCCTACTGCCGGGACCACGACGGTGCTTTGTGGGCGCACTGTTGGCTGACACCGGGAAAGGGGCGGGTGCGGTCCGGGAAGGTTCATCCGCCGAGGCGGAGAAATGCCATGATCCGATCTCTGTGCCGGATATGCGGAAGCCGCGTTTTGCGTGCCGGACGCGAGCGCGTGCTTAATGCGGTCGTGTCCGGCGGGCGCACCAATGCCGAGGGGCGGCCGACGAATTCACCGCGGTCTGCGATTCCTGCGCGCCGAGGGCTGTGCAGGAACGTCCTCATATGCATGAGGATCCACTGATTGGTTGCCGTGTCGGGAACGGGTGCCGTCCTACTTCTTGATCTTGGCAACGACCTGGCGCGCCAACTGGACCCCCACGTCGCACTTCTTGCCGGTGAGCGCCTTGTTATCCCTGCCAGAGTTGGCGGTGTCGACCCGGAACTGGTCGAGGCCGATATTGACGTCGACGAAGCACTCGGAGTTGATCTCGTCGTACTGCGTCGCGCCCTCGAAGCCCGAGAAGTCCTGCCTCTCCCCCTTGTTCAAGTCGTGGACCTGGGTGCCCAGGGTGACGGTGAGGCTGACGAGGGTATCGCCCTGCGCCCACCAGCAGCCGAGGACGTACGGGGAGTCGGCCGGGAGCTGCCCCTTTGTGTTGTGGATTCCGGCCGAGGCCAGGGCTGCCGGATCCAGCAGGCTGCAGTAGTCGAGTCCCTTCAACGTTGCCGTGGTCGAATCGCTTTCGTCCGCGGAAACCGCGGGGGAAGTGGAGCGGCTTCCGGGAAGACCTGATGATTTGGACGAGGAGCCCGAACTCCCGCCACACGCTGCAGCCCCCGCCAACACCATCACCATCGCCGCGGTCGCGGCCACTCTTCGTTTGTGTGTCTGCACGGGCCAAGAGTGACACTAATTCCGGTCGTTTCGTGCTCGAACTCTGATACTGAGCCTTTCAGCGTTGCCACCGGGCGGGTGACGAAACCGGTGCCGGCAACGCACGAGGCTCCCGTGCTGTGGAGAGAGGTGTTCGACGCCTCAACACATCAGCACGGGAGCCTCGTTGGTCTCCTGTCCTGCCGCACCCGACCTGCCTCACGCCCTGGTCGAGCGGGTAACCATGCCCATCGTCACGTCGGCACCACCCATGCCTACATCACCACCGTCGTCCGGCACCTCGCGGACAAGGCGCCAGGACTACTGAAAACGCTGAGGGAGACGGACCCCGACTACGTCCCCCCGGACGGCACCCTCGCAGAGTGCGACCGCCTCGGAGACGGACGGGCCGACTACTCCTCGAAGCACCAAGGGAACAGCATGAACGTGCAGGTCGCCACCATTCCGCCGGAGAGATCCTCTGCCGGGTCGGACCCACGAACCCGACAGCCGCCCACACCCACAAGATCATCCGAATCCGCGAACGCCAGGGTGCCCGCATTCTCGCGAACACGGCCTACACCGGCGCAGGACTGGGTCACCACCGAGAAGCGCCGCCCGCCCAACGGCGAACTCACACCCACGGGCAGACGGTCAACCGAGCCCTGCCCACCGCCCGAACACCCACCGAACGCTAAGTCGCCCACCTGAAGCACCGGCGGACCTTCCGACGCGCCCACCGCAGCCCAACACACCTCCCCATAATCGCCGCTGCCGTCCTCACCTGGAGGGGCAACGCTGAAAAGGCTCACTGATCGCCGGGGGCATGGGGCCGGCCCGCCGGTCCGCGGCCGCGTGGCGGCAGGGGCGCCCGGCGGCGGCTACGCGGCGGCTACGCGGCGCAGAACTCGTTGCCCTCCGGGTCCCGCATGACCCACCAGTGTCCGGCGGGGCCCTTGTTCACCTCGCGCACGCGGGTGGCGCCCAGGTCGGTCAGCCGTGCCACCAGCGCGTCGAGACCGCCGGGGGCGCCCTCGCTGTGCACGTCGAGGTGCAGACGGTTCTTGCCGGTCTTTGCCTCGGGGACGTCCTGGAACAGCAGCCGCCGTCCGCGGCCGATGCCGCTGGTCTCGTCGAACGGGTCGTCCGGGTGGCGGATCGCGGCATAGCCGCGGAAGATCTTGCGGCCGTGGTGCTCGGCGACGGCCGCCTGACCGACCTGGCCGGCGGCCAGCAGGCGTTCGATGAGGGCGCTGGGATCCTCCACCTCGTAACCCAGGGCCGCCGCCCAGAAGTCGGCGAGCGCGGGCGCGTCCGTGCTGTCGATGACCAGTTTCCAGTTCAGAGCCATGTACCGGTTATAGCGCGTGCCACGATCACGCCGGGTATCCGAGTACCGATTCGGCAAGGCGGGCCGCGGTCGCGTCGTCCAGCGGTGCGTGCCCGAGCAGGAACCGGTACCAGAACACCCCGTACACCTGGTCCACCAGCAGGTCCCGGTCGCGCTCGGGGGGCAGCTCGCCCCGTTCGGCGCCGCGCTCCAGCACCGCGCGCAGCGCGACCCGGCGGGCGTCCACGAACGTGCGCATCAGCTCGGCGAGGTGCGGGTCCCGGGCCGACTCGCGCACCAGGGTGCGCAACGCGGGCCCGGTGGGACTGCTCTGGGCGCCCTGGAACGTGGCGGCGATGATCTCGCGCAGGTCGTCCCGGAGTCGTCCGGTGTCGGGGGTGGGCACGTCCTGGTCGGCGCGGTCGAGGAGCGCGTCCAGCAGGACCGCGCCCTTGGACGGCCACCATCGGTACAGCGTCTGCTTGCCCACCCCGGCCTCGCGGGCGATGGTCTCCACGGTCACCCGCGTGCCGTCGGACGCCGCCAGCAACCGCAGTGCCGCATCGAGGATCGCCTGACGGGCGGCCTCGTTCCGGCGCCGCCCGGTGTGCCGGCGCCCGCTCGCGGGGCAGCCGTCACCCCCTTCGCCCGTGGTGCCGGCCACGGCCGGCTGCCCCGTGGCGCGCTCAACTCGCCCGGCATCCATGCTTCGTCCCCTCTCGGGTCGGCCTCAATCCACTTGACGAGAACACCAGTCTCGACAAAAGTTGTCGAGACCGCAAGTCTCGACAAGCGAATCGAGGACCGCATCATGACTTCATCCACCACGACCCCCGCGCGTGTCGTCGTGATGGGAGGCAGCTCCGGCATCGGCGAGGCCACCGCGGCGCGTTTCGTCGCGGACGGTGCCGAGGTCGTCATCACCGGACGCAGCCAGGACCGGCTGGACCAGGCCGCCAAGCGGATCGGCGGCGGCGTGCTGACGCACCGTATGGACGGCGCCGACCCCACGGACATCGACGCGTTCTTCGCCGAGGGCGGCGCCGGCCTCGGCGCGGCTCCCGTGGACCACCTCGTGCTGGCGCTCAGCGGCTCGGCGGGGAGCGGACCGTTCCTCGAACTGGACCCGGCGGAGCTCGCGGCCGGCTTCGACGGAAAGTTCTGGCCCTACGTGCGCATCCTCCAGGCGGCCGTGCCGAGACTCGCCGCGGACGGCTCGGTCACCCTCGTCACCGCGGCCTCCGCACGTGCCGCGTTCCCGGGCACCGCCGGGCTCGCCGCGATCAACGGCGCCTTGGAGGCGATGGTCCCGCCACTCGCCGTCGAGCTGGCCCCGCGCCGGATCAACGCGGTCTCGCCGGGCGTGATCGACACCGCGTGGTGGTCCCGCCTGCCGGAGGAGCAGCGCACGGCGCTCTTCGAGGGGCTGGCGGCGACGACACCCGTGGGCCGGGTCGGCAGGCCCGACGAGATAGCCCGGGCCGTGCACCTGATGGCCACCAACGGCTTCGTCAGCGGTGTGGTGCTGGACTGCACGGGCGGCGCGAACCTGCCCACCGGACGCTGAGGGGTGGCTGACGGTCCGGCCGGGCGCCGGCTGTCGACGACTGCTCGCGCGGCCGGCCGGTTCGGTCACCCCGAGACGGCCACGGCGGACCCGTGCATCGCACGCCGGCCGCGGTCCGATGCCCGATCGATTCAGCCCGCCCAGCCGCTCCGCGCCGCCTCCAGCGCCGTGCGGTAGGCCGCGTACCCGTCCTCGTACACGCCCCGTGCTTCGGGGCGCGGGTCCACCACCCGGAAGCGGGACGGATCCGGGTCGCCGGACAGCGGCGCGGTGCCGGAGCCGGACGCCGCGCCGGCGAGCGCGCTGCGCGCGACCTGCACCGCACCGAAGGCCCCGACCTCCGCCTCCACGGGGATGCGGACCGGCCGGCCGAGCACGTCGGCGAACAACTGGGCCCAGGTGCCGGAGCGCAGGCCCCCGCCGCAGGCCGCGAGGGTGCCGGTCAGGCCGGCGGTCTCGAAGCAGTGCCGGGCCGCGTAGCCGATGGACTCGCAGACCGCGCGCACCGCGTCGGCGCGGGTGTGCGCCAGCGTGAGACCGTCGAGCCGGCCGCGCGCCGCGGGCTCGACGAACGGGGCGCGCTCGCCGGCGTCGGAGAGGAACGGCAGGGCGGTGGCGCCACGTGCCCCGGGCGGGCTGTCCGCGAGCAGGCCGTCCAGGTCGGCGGTGGTGCTGCCGGTGAGCGCCAGAACCCATTCGAGCGCGGCGGTGCCGACCATCGCGGGCATCGCCCGCAGCCAGCGGTCCGGTTGGGGCAGGCAGATCCACATGCCCGCCGGCTCGGCCGCCGGGTCGATGTCGGCGCGGTCGGTGAGCACCTGGCAGGCGAGCGTGGTGCCCACGATGAGCAGCCCGTCGCCCACCTCGCGCACCCCGCTGCCGATGGCGCAGGCCGGCAGGTCGTACGGGCCGGCGGTCAGCGGCAGACCTTCGGGCAGGCCGAGCAGCTCGGCGCCCGCCGCGTCCAGGGCGAGTACGGTGCCGGGCGGCGCCGGCGGCCGCAGCAGCCGGGCCTGCTCGGTGATCCCGCAGGCCGCAAGGGCCTCGGGCGCGTAGCTGCGGCGCGCCGGGTCGAGGAAGGGCAGCGTGGCGTCCGAAGCGTCCACGCAGACCTGTCCGGTCAGCCGCTCGGCCATCGCGTCGACGCAGTACCCCGCGGTGGCCGCGCGCGCCAGGGTGTCCGGCTCGTGCTCCTGGAGCCAGGCCAGCAGCGGGGCGTGGCAGCCGGGGAACATGCCGGAGCCGGTGTGCCCGTACACCTTCTGCACGGTGCCGTCGGCCAGCCAGCCGGCGACCAGGTCCGAGGCGCGCCCGTCCATCCAGGAGACGGCCGGCCGCACCGGACGGCCCCCGGCGTCGCGCAGCCACAGCCCGTCACCCTGCCCGGTGAGCGCCACGGCGGCGGGCGCGACCGGCAGCTGCGCCGCCGTCTCGCGCACCACCTCGGCGACGGTGCGCAACACGTCGTCGATGTCCTGCTCGACGCGGCCCCCGGACAGCCGGTCGAGACGGCTCGACCGGGACGCCGACGCGAGCGGGGTGTCATCGGGACCGTACGCCACCGCCTTGGTGACCGAGGTGCCGATGTCCACACCGATGTACGGGGCGCCGTCGGCGCTCATACGGGACTCCTCAGGCCTCGGGGACGGTGGGCGTGACCTCGGGGTTGGCCGGGTGCGCGAGCGGGCGGCCACGCAGGAAGCGGCCGACCTCGGCCGCGGTGATCGCGGCCGCGCGGTGCGCCGTCTGCCGGGTGGCGCCCCCCAGGTGCGGGGCGGTGACGACGTTCGGCGCGTCGTGCAGCGGCCAGTCGGCCGGCGGCGGCTCGACGTCGTACACGTCGAGCGCCAGCGCCCGCAGCCGGCCGCTCTTGAGCAGGTCGGGCAGCGGGGCGTGGTCGAGCAGGGCGCCGCGCGCCGAGTTCACCAGCACCGCACCCTCCGGAAGCAGCGCAAGGCGCTCCGCGTCGATCAGATGGTGGGTCTCGGGCGTGAGCCGGGCGTGCAGGCTGACGACGCTGCTGCGGCGCATCAACTCGTCGAGCTCGACCGGCTCCACCCCGTCGGCCCGCACCGCGTCCGGGTCCGCGTACGGGTCGGCGGTCAGCACCCGGGCGCCGAACGCGGTCAACACCCGTGCGACCCGGCTGCCGATGGCGCCGTAGCCGACCAGGCCGACGGTGGCGCCGTCGAGTTCGCCGCCGCACTCGTCGTAGGCGTAGAAGTCGCCGCGCCAGCGGCCCTGCTTCAGCTCGGCGTCCGCGGTGGGGATGCGACGCAGCGCGGCGAGCATCAGGCCGACGGCGAACTCGGCCGCCGCGGGGGCGTTGCGACCCGGCGCGAAGCTGACGGCGACGCCGTGCCGGGTGGCCGCGGCGAGGTCCACGTTCACCGGGCCGCCCCGGCACACCGCGACCATCCGCAGCTCGGGCCGGGCGTCGAAGACCTTGGCGGTGAACGGCCCCATCTGGGTCACGCAGACGGCGGCGCCCTGAAGCGCCTCGATCAGCCGGTCCTCGGAGCCGCTGGCCTCCTGCACCCCGCCGACCGGGCCGAACGGCTCGTGCGGCCACGGCAGCACCAGCTCGGTGACCTGGGGCTGCGCTGCGCCGGCCGGGCCGGCGGGCGGGTCCTCGGAGAGCTCCCGCCGGAGCGCGGCACGGATCAGGTCCGGGCTGACGAAGTGGTCGCCGGCGGCGAGAATGCGCATGGACGGAAAGGCCCTTCGTACGGTCGGGAGCGGTGACGCGGACGGCCTCGCACCTTCTCCAACACCGCCCTTGGTAGATTTAACAGCCGTCACGTGAAGAATCAATGTACCGGGACGGTGTTCTCCCGGTCCGCCGGTCCGTCCGTCCGGTGCGACCCCGGCAGACCGGCACCGGATCCCGATCGCCAAGAGGAGGCGCCCTGATGCCGACACCGCAGGTGAGCCCGGCCCGGCTGCTGCTGGTGCGGCACGGCGAAACCGTGTGGCACGCGGAGAACCGCTACGCGGGCATCTCCGACGTCGCCCTGACCGAGCGTGGCCTGCGGCAGGCCGACGACCTGGCCGGGTGGGCGGCGCAGCGCGGCGTCGACGCCGTCGCCTGCTCCCCGCTCAGCCGCGCCCGGCGCACCGCACAACCCACCGCCGACCTGCTGGGGCACCCCCTCGAGGTGATCCCCGAGCTGTGCGAGGTGGACTTCGGCTGGGGCGAGGGCCGCACCATCGACGAGATGATCGCCGAGGACCCCGAGGCGGTGCGCCGCTTCCGCGCGGACGCCGAGACCGGCGCGTTCCCCGGCGCGGAGCCGCCCTCGGCCGCCGCCGCGCGCGCATCGGCCGCGTTGCGCGCCCTCGCGGCCCGCCATCCCGGCCGTACCGTCCTGGTCGTGGCGCACAACACGCTGGTGCGCATCACGCTGTGCGGCATGCTCGGCATCCCGCTGGGCCGCTACCGCCAGGTGCTGCCGCGGCTCGACAACGCCGCCGTCACCGAGATCGAGGTGGCCGGCGAGCGGACCGCCCTGCGCTCGCTCAACGTGCCCACCGGCAGACCGGATCCAGCGGGTGGCACGGATCCGGCAGCCGGGGGCGCGAAGGAGACGAACCGGCCGCAGCGGGCGCACCAGTCGCGTGAGACACACTCGACCACATGACGACGACCGGTATGGCAGGAGGCGCCGCCCGCCCCCAGGACGCCCGCAGGCAGCTGATCACCGAGTACGTGCTCGCGCACGGCACGTCGACGGTCGCGGAACTCTCCGAACTCACCGCCGTGAGCGTCATGACCGTCCACCGCGACCTGGACGAGCTGGCCCGGCGCGGCGTGCTGCGGCGCTTCCGCGGCGGCGTGTCCGCCCTGCCGTCCACCGTCTTCGAGAGCAACCTGGACTACCGGCTCGGGGTGAACGTCGCCGAGAAGGACGCCATCGCCGCCGCGGCCTGCGAACTCGTCGAACCCGGCATGTCCGTGATGATCGACGACTCCACGACGGCCCTCGCGCTGGCCCGGCTGCTGGTCGACCAGACCCCGCTGACGGTGGTGACCAACGCCCGCCGGGTGGTCGACGTCTTCGCGGGCCGCGACGGCATCCGGCTCATCGCGCTCGGCGGCGAGTACTCGCAGACCCATGACTCGTTCCTCGGCGTGCCGTGCGTGGAGGCCGTCGACGCGCTCTCGGTCGACATGGTCCTGGTCTCCACCTCGGCCATGGACGCCCGCATGACGTACCACCAGGAGCAGGACGTGGTGCTGGTCAAGCGGGCCATGCTGGCGTCCGGCTCCAGGAAGGTGCTGCTCATGGACCGCACCAAGCTGGCCCGGACGGCACTGCACCGGCTCGCCCCGGTCGGCGACTTCGACCACCTGGTGGTGGACGCCGGCGTGGACCGCCAACTCCTCACGGAGCTGCGCGAGCGGACGGACGTACGGGTGGCGGACGCGGGGTGACCGTGGACGCCTGGGGGAGCCCGGGTGCCCGGGTGCCGGGAGTGCCCAAGTCCCCTTCCGTGGCAGGTCGGTGACCGGTGACGGGAGCCGTGTGCCGGCCGGTCCGCACCCCTGCCCTGGTCCCTTTTCACGTTTCGCGTGTTAATTTCACAGGCATGATGTTTCATGCGGCGGTGGGCCATGCGCCGGCGGCGCGCCCCCAGGAAGCGCGGGGGACGGGAGACACCTGTGGGGGCGCCCCCACGCCCTCAAGGCCACGGGGGAGCCTTGAGGGCGGTGGGGGAAGCCGCGCCGCATCGGCGAGACCGGCCGCGCCGGCATCAGCCGCGACAGGACCGGCCGCGCCGGCATCAGCCGCGACGAGACCGGCCACGTACGCATCAGCCGCGACGATTCCGGCCAAAATGAGCCCGGCAGGTCGTCACCGACGTGACAGGGGCGGCTCTGGGACGTCCGGTCACGTACCTGCGCAGGTGTCCCACGGGACCGCCGCGGTCGGGACCGCCGTGGTGCGCGCCGGCGGAAGGCGCTCCGGGTGAGCGCCGCACGCCCCGGCCCGCGGCGCCCCGTGCCCGTCGTCGCCGGGATCGACGTCGCCACCGCCGCGGTGCGCGTGCTGTGCACCGACGCGCACGGCCGGGTGGCCGCGGAGGGCCGGGCCGAGCTGCCGCAGCCGGTGCGCGGTCCCGGCGGGCGCAGCGAGCAGGACGCCGGCGCCTGGTGGCCGGCGACTGCAGCGGCGCTGCGGCAGGCCACCTCGGCGCTGCCGGGCCGCGGACGCGAGGTGGTCGCCGTCGCGGTGTCCGCCACCTCCGGCACGCTCGTGCCGGCCGACGCCGACGGAGTGCTGCTCGCCCCGGCCCTGATGTACGACGACCGGCGCGCCGCCGACCTGAACGCCCGCGCGCAGGAACTGGGCGCCGCCCGCTGGCGCTCGCTCGGCCTGACCGTCGGCCCGACGGCCGCGCTCGGCCGCCTCGTGTGGTGCGTGCGCACCCACCCCGCGGCCCGTCATGTCCTGCACACCCCCGAGGTGCTGGGCCGCTGGCTCACCGGCGGGCCCGTCGCGGCCGACTGGAGCCACACCCTGAAGACCGGCTACGACCCGCGTGAGGGCGGCTGGGCGACCGAGGTGTTCGACGCGTTCGACGTGCCGGAACACCTGCTGCCCCGGGTGCAGCCGCCCGGCACGCAGGCCGGCACCGTGTGCGCGATGGCGGCAGCGGAGACCGGGCTGCCGGTGGGCTGCCGCGTCCGGCTCGGCATGACCGACGGCTGCGCCGGACAGCTGGCCACCGGGGCGGTGCGGCCCGGCGAGTTCGTGGGGGTGCTCGGCACGACGTACGTCCTCAAGGGCGTCGCACGGGAGCTGATCACCGACCCCGCCGGGGCGGTCTACAGCCATCGGCACCCGGACGGCTGGTGGTTGCCGGGCGGCGCGTCGAACACCGGCGGCGAGGCGCTGGCGCCGCCCGCCGAGGAAGCCGCCGGGGCGGGGGACACCTCCGCCGACCGGAGCGGGCACGCCGCGACCGGGGGCGGCACCGGCACCGCCGTGCGGGATCCGGCCGTGGCGGCCGTGCCCGCGGCGAGCGCCGGTGCCGCCGGCCCTGATCGGCTGCGCGCGCTGGACGCCGCGGCCGAGGCGCGCGGGCCCGCCTCGCACGTCTGCTATCCGTTGCGCCGCGAGGGCGAGCGGTTCCCGTTCGTGGCCGGGGCCGCCCGCGGCTTCGTGTCGGCCGAACCGGAGGACGAGGCGGACCGGCACCGCGGTGTGCTGGAGGGCGTGGCCTTCGTCGAACGACTCGCGCTGGACCGGGTGGCGGCCCTCGGCGCCGAGGTGACGGGTCCGTTGCACGCGGCGGGCGGCGGCAGCCGCAGTGACCTGTGGAACCGCATCCGCGCCACCGTGCTCGGCCGGCCGCTGCGGATCGCCGAACACGCGGAGACCGCGTTCGGCGCCGCGCTCCTGGCCGCCTCCGGGACCCTCCATCCGGACCTGTCCGCGAGCGCGCGCGAGATGACCGGAGCGGGTCGCCTCGTCGATCCGGTGGCATCCGAACGGGCGGCGCTCGACGACGCGTACGGCCGGTTCTGCGAACAGCTCTCGCAACGAGGGTGGTTGCCGCCGGCCACCTGATCGGTCCACGGCGCACCCCGGAAGAGGGGGTGGGGACGGGTGCACGGGCGCGGGGTGCGCCGAGTGCCCCGTGCCCTTGACGGGACATGCCCCCGGCGCCGGGTAGTCTCGCAGGCGCCGCCACGTGAAGGAGCGGGCAGCCCATGGACCTCACGCGTGTCCACCCGTATCGGACCGACTGGATCGCGAGCTTCGTCGCCGTGGCCCGGCACGGCGGCTTCTCGGCCGCGGCCAAAGCCCTCTACCGCTCGCAGCCCCGCGTCAGCAGCCATGTGGCGGAGCTGGAGCACCAGCTGGGGGTGCGGCTGCTGGACCGATCCGTGCAGCCGGCCCGGCTCACCCCGGAGGGGCGCGGGCTGCTGCCGCACGCCGAGGAGATCCTGCGCCGGCTGAACGTGCTCGCCGACGTGGCCGATGGCACGGCGCACGGCGAGGTGCGGCTCGGCGCTCACCCGAGCGCCGCCGGGTACCTCTACCCGCTCGCCGTGCGCGCCCTGCGCACCGTGCACCCGCACGTCCGCCTCGTGCTGCGGGAAGGCCCGAGCGTCGGTCTGGACGCGGACCTGGCGGACGGCTCCGTCGATCTCGCCGTCCGGCCGCTGCTGCCGCTGGCCACCACGGAAGGGATCACCCACCGCCTGCTGTGGCGGGAGCCGCTGGTCGCGGTCTTCCGCGCCGACCACCCGCTGGCCCGCGCCCGGTCGGTCTCCCTCGCGCAGACGGCCGAGCTGCCGCTGGTCGCGATCGGCGAGAACGGCGAGGCCGACGGCCGCCAGTACGAGACCGACCTCGCCTTCGCCGACGCCGGCCTGACCCCCGTCGTGGCCGCCCGGACCAGCCAGCCGCAGACCCTCGTCTCGCTGGTGCGGCACGGCCTCGGCGTCGGCGTGACCAACTGCCTGGCGATGACGACCGCGAACCTCGAAGGGGTGAGCCTGGTGCCCCTCGACGATCCGCGCTGCGAACGGGCGGTCGCCGTCTGGTGGCGCTCCGACGGCGCCGGCTCACCGGCCGTCGAGGCCACCCGCGAGGTCATCGGGTCCGTGCCCGCCCCTCGCTGGCCCTGGGCCGACCGCACGGCCCGACCGGCGCCGCATCCGGAGCGGAACCCGGAGCGCGACCCGGAGCCGACCCGGACGACCGACGGGCCGGCCGGGCCCTGAGCCCTGCCCGGCCGCCGATTCTTCTGCGCGAAAGTCACATCAGCCCCACTCGCCCCGCATTTATTAGTAATACTGGGCGCCGAACCACCACTGCACGGTCATGTTCTGTTCACGTTCACGCTCCTGCGGCTGCCCGCTGCCCGACGGTCATGCAAGAACGTCCTCGCCGGTTGGTGTGGTGGTGTGTGCCTTCTGGAGCGGCATCCCTGAAGGGAGCACCCAGGTGCGAAGAACCACCTTCTGGCGTCTCGGGATCGCCTCGGCCCTCGTCCCCGCCGCCCTGCTGGCGGCACCCGCGTCCGCGGGAGCCGCGACGACGCCGCTGTCCCCCGCGGTCTTCAACGATCCGTCGGGCACGGTCGACGACCAGAGCCGGATACGCGACTACTTACTCGGCCTGGTCAACGACACCGCGCCGGGTGCCGAGATCCGGGTGTCGATGTACGGGTGGACCGACGACCCGGTCGCCGACGCGCTGGTGGCCGCCGCGCAGCGCGGTGTGGTCGTCAAGGTGATCGTCGACGACCACACCGTCGGCCTGGACGGCACCGAGTACCCCAGGCTGGCGAACGGCGAGAACGGCACGGCCGGGGACGACGGCCTCGGCACCGACCGCACCAAGCCCTCCTGGGTGCTGGCCTGCCCGCCGGCCCGTGGCTGCATAGCCGACCGCGAAGCCGGTATCAACCACAACAAGTTCTTCCTGTTCTCCCAGGTCAACGGCGTGAGCAACGTCCTCGTCCAGACGTCGGCCAACCTGACCACGGTCCAGCGCAACGCCCTGTTCAACAACGCGGTGACGCTGACCGACGCGGGCATCTACAACAGCTACAAGTCCTACTTCGCCGACCTGGAGAAGTACGGCGTCATGGCCAACGGCATCACCGACTACTACCGGACGCTCGTCAGCGGCACGTACAAGACCTACTTCTTCCCGCGGCACGAGAAGTCCGGCACCACGGCCACCACGGACCCGAGCACGGACACCATCAAGCTGGTTTTGGACAACGTCAGTTGCTCCGGTGGAACCCAGATACGGGTGGCCATGTACGCCTGGACCCGCACGCAGGTCGCCTCGAAGCTCGTCTCCCTGCAGAAGGCGGGCTGCCAGGTGACGCTCGCCTTCGACGGCAACGACGACCCGGACGGCTCCCCGCATCTGTCGGCCAAGGTCGAAGACATCATCTCCGGCCAGTTCGCCAAGCGCGTCGAGTGCAAGGAGGACCCCGGCGGCATCGGCGTGCACTCCAAGTACCTGCTGATCGAGGGCACCTACGACGGCAAGGCCGACAGCAAGTTCGTCTGGACCGGAAGCCACAACTACACGTACGGCGCGCTGCGAAAGAACGACGAGGCGCTGCTGAAGATCAACGACCCGCAGATCTACGCCGCCTTCAAGGCGAACCACGACCGGCTGATGGAGTACTGCGAGGGCTCCTGACGCGCGGGTGCTCGGCGCCCGGGCCGGACACCGCCCTCCGCCCCGGCGCCGTCAACCTCGCCTCGCATGAGGTGAGTTGGCCCCACCCGTCCCGCCTGTATCAGTGATACTGGCACCGAACCTCCACTGCACTGTCATGTTCTGTTCACGCTCCTGTGGCTGCCTGCTGCCCGACCGTTGCGCGAGAACGTCCCTGCCGGTCCGGGCCGTGTGCCTTCAGGAGTCGACATTCCTGAAGGGAGCACCTAGGTGCGCCGAACCACCATCTGGCGTCTCGGGCTCGCGGCGGGCATCATCCCCGTCGCCCTGCTGGCGGCACCCACCTCCGCCGGAGCAGCGACGACCCCCCTGACCCCCACGGTCTTCAACGATCCGTCGGGCACCACCGACGAGCAGAGCCGCATACGCGACTACGTGGTGGGCCTGGTCAACGACACCGCGGCGGGCGCCGAGATACGCATATCCATGTACACGTTCACCGATGACGCCCTCGGTGACGCGCTGGTCGCCGCCGCGCAGCGCGGCGTCTCCGTCAAGCTGCTGCTCGACGGCCACACCACCACCGTGGACGGCACCGAGTGGCCCAAGCTCGAGGCGGGCCTCGGCACGGACCGTTCGGCGGCCTCCTGGGTGATGCCGTGCCCCACCGGCCGTGGCTGCCTGGCCGACCGCGGTGGCATCAACCACAACAAGTTCTTCCTGTTCTCGCAGGTGAACGGCCAGAGCAACGTCACCGTGCAGACGTCGGCCAACATGACCACCACCCAGCGCGTCGATCTCTTCAACAACGCGGTGACGCTGACCGACGCGACCATCTACAACAGCTACGTGTCCTACTTCGCCGACCTGGAGAAGTACGGCGCCGCGTCGAGCGGCCTCACGAACTACTACAAGACGACCACCAGCGGCCCGTTCAAGGACTACTTCTTCCCGCGCCACGAGGCGTCCGGCACCACCGCCACCACGGACCCCAGCACGGACACCATCAAGCTGATCCTGGACAACGTCAGCTGCTCCGGCGGTACCGAGATCCGGGTGGCCATGTTCGCCTTCACCCGCACCCAGGTCGCCTCGAAGCTGGTCTCGTTGCAGAAGGCGGGCTGCGCGGTGCGGTTCGCGTTCGACGGCAACGTGGACGAGAACGGCGACCCGCACCTGTCGGACAAGGTCGAGAGCATCATCACCGGCCAGTTCACCAAGCGCGTCGAGTGCAAGGAGGGCCCCACCGGCATCGGCCTGCACTCCAAGTACCTGCTCATCAAGGGCACCTACGACGGCAAGGCCGACCGCACCCTCGTCTTCACCGGCAGCCACAACTACACCTACGGCGCCCTGCGCTACAACGACGAGGCGTTGCTGAAGATCGACGACGCCACGATCTACGCCGGCTACGAGGCCAACCACGACCGGCTGATGGAGTACTGCGAGGGCTCCTGACCCCGGAGCCGGCCGTCCGACCGGCCACCATGCCGACCCCTGTGCCGCGGGCCCGTTCCGGGTCCCCGGCACCGGGGCCGCGGTCGTTCTTGACGCTGCCCACCTGCCCTCGTACATTGACTCCGTTCGCGCAACTTCCACATTACAAAATAAAGCTTCCGCAATACGGAAATGGTGGGGGCTGGTCGGATGGCGCGACGACGACCCGGACGACCGGGTCGGCCCATGACGAGACGAACCGACACGCATGCTCACCGCGGGGCGCGACGGGAGCGGCGGAGCGGACGGCCGAGGGAGGAGCACCCATGGCTCGTATGACCGCTGCCCGCGCGGCAGTCGAGATCCTCAAGCGAGAGGGCGTCACCGACGCGTTCGGCGTACCGGGCGCCGCGATCAACCCCTTCTACGCGCAGCTGAAGGCGGCCGGCGGGATCCGGCACGTGCTGGCCCGCCATGTGGAGGGCGCCTCGCACATGGCGGAGGGCTACACGCGTACGCGGCCCGGCAACATCGGGGTGTGCATCGGGACATCGGGTCCCGCCGGCACCGACATGATCACCGGGATGTACTCGGCCGGCGGCGACTCCGTCCCGATCCTGTGCATCACCGGCCAGGCACCCACCGCGGTGCTGCACAAGGAGGACTTCCAGGCCGTCGACATCGCCGCGATCGCCGCACCGGTGACCAAGATGGCCGTCACGGTGCGGGAGGCCGCGCAGGTCCCCGGCGTGTTCCAGCAGGCGTTCCACCTGATGCGCTCCGGCCGCCCGGGGCCCGTCCTGATCGACCTGCCGCTCGACGTGCAGATGGGCGAGATCGAGTTCGACCCGGAGACGTACCAACCGCTACCGGTGTACCGGCCGGCCGCGACCCGCGCCCAGATCGACCGCGCGCTCGCCCTGCTGAACGCCGCCGAGCGGCCGCTGATCGTCGCAGGCGGCGGTGTCGTGGGCGCCGACGCCTGCGCGCTGCTGGTGGAGTTCGCCGAGCTGACCGGGGTGCCGGTGGTGCCGACCCTGATGGGCTGGGGCGCCATCCCCGACGACCACGAGCTGAACGCGGGCATGGTCGGCCTCCAGACCTCGCACCGGCACGGCAACGAGACCTTCCTGGCCGCCGACTTCGTCCTCGGCATCGGCAACCGCTGGGCCAACCGCCACACGGGCCGGCTTGACGTCTACACCGCGGGCCGCACGTTCGTGCACGTCGACGTCGAGCCCACCCAGATCGGCCGGGTCTTCGCCCCCGACTACGGCATCGCCTCCGATGCGAAGGCCGCGCTGGAGCTGTTCGTCGCGGCGGCGAGGGAACTCGGCGCCGCAGGCACCCTGCCGGACCGTGCCGACTGGGCGGCCGCAGCGCAGGAGCGCAGGGCACGGTTGCAGCGCCGTACCCACTTCGACGACGTCCCCATCAAGCCGCAGCGGGTCTACGAGGAGATGAACAAGGCCTTCGGGCCCGAGACCCGGTACGTGTCCACCATCGGCCTCTCGCAGATCGCCGGCGCCCAGCTGCTGCACGTCTACCGGCCGCGGCACTGGATCAACTGCGGGCAGGCCGGGCCACTGGGCTGGACGGTGCCGGCCGCGCTGGGGGTCGCGGTGGCCGACCCCGAGACGCCGGTCGTGGCGCTCTCCGGCGACTACGACTTCCAGTTCCTGCTGGAGGAGCTGGCCGTCGGCGCGCAGCACCGCATCCCGTACGTCCACGTCCTGGTGAACAACGCGTACCTGGGGCTGATCCGCCAGGCCCAGCGCGCCTTCGACATGGACTTCCAGGTCACCCTCGAATTCGCCAACCTCAACGCCCCGGAGCTGGGCGTCTACGGCGTCGACCACGTCAAGGTCGCCGAGGGCCTCGGCTGCAAGGCCATCCGGGTCACCGACCCGGCCGAGCTGGGCGCCGCGTTCGAACGGGCCGGCAAGCTCGCCACCGAGTACCGGGTGCCGGTCGTCGTCGAGGTGATCCTGGAACGCGTCACCAACATCTCGATGAGCGGGACGAACGACATCAGCGATGTCGTCGAGTTCGAGGAGATCGCCACGGAGCCCTGGCACGCGCCGACGTCCATCAGGCCGCTGAAGGTCTGAGGGCGCCGGCACCGCCGGTCAGCCGCCCGGCCACCGCATGCCCGTCAGGAGTCGACACGACTCCGACGACCATGCGGTGGCCTTGCCCGGGTTCGGGCGGGTCAGACGGTGAAGCCGCCGTCGACGTGGATCGACGCGCCGGTGATGTACCCGGCGTCCGCACCCGCCAGGTGGGCGACGGTGGCCGCGATCTCGGTCGCTTCGGCGAAGCGGCCCAGGGCGGTGAGACCGGCGACGAACTCGGCGTTCGGCCCGTCGGCCGGGTTGGCGTCCGTGTCGGTGGGGCCGGGGTGCACCAGGTTGACGGTGATGCCCTGCGGGCCGAGGTCGCGTGCCAGGCCCTTCGTCATCCCGATGAGGGCCGTCTTGCTCATCGAGTACAGCGCCAGGCCCGGAAACGGCGCACGATCGGCGACGTTGCTGCCGATGCTGATGATGCGCCCACCCCGCCCCATGTGACGCACCGCCGCCTGGGACGCCACCAACGGCGCCCGCACGTTGACGGCCAAGGTGCGATCGATGTCCGCCGCCCGCAGGTCCTGCACGGGGCCGACGAGGAAGAGTGCGGCATTGTTGACCAGGACGTCCAGCCTGCCGAACGTGGCGGCGGCCTCGTCGACCGCGGCGGTCAGCGCCTCGGGCACCGCGCTGTCGGCCTGGACGGCCAGCCCCCGGCGCCCGCGTGCCTTGATCTGGTCCACGACGTCGGCGGCACGCTCCGCACTGCTTTCGTAGGTGACGACGACGTCGGCGCCCTCGTCCGCCAGACGGAGCGCCACGGCCGCACCGATGCCCCGGCTGCCACCCGTGACCAGGGCTACGTTTCCTTCGAGTTGGTTCATGCCTTAAGCGTCACGCGTCCCGGCGCGGCGTGCTGGCGGGAATCGGACGTGAAGTTCGACCTGCCGGCGATCCATGGCGGTGGCTGACTGCGTGACCTGAAGTGTGATGTGAAGTCGCGAAGATTCCCGAGAGGATGGGGGAGTCGACTTCCATCGTTCCCGGACTCCACCGGTCCGGGGTGGTCGTGATAGGGGGACACATGCGCAGGACCGTCACTGCCGCTGCTCTGGCCTTGACCGCCCTCTCGCTGGTGGCCTGCGGGGGCAAGGGCGACGAGGTCGTCACGCACAAGGTCACCCTCGAAGTCCTCGGCAAGGGCACCACGGAGATCTACTACACCCTCGACACCAACCGGTCGGCGAAGGTGACACTGCCCTGGAAGAAGACGGCGACCATCACACTGACCACGGCAGCCGAGAAGAGGATCGGGCGGGCCGTGGGTGTCGTTCCGGGGTCGGTGTACCGCACGGACGGCACGCTCAAGGCGGCGTCCTGCGCCATCATCGTCGATGGGAAGAAGGTCATGGACAATCAGGGGGGTAAGGCCGACGGCTCGTGCAAGTACACGGTGAAGTGAACGCACCAGGAGTGCACAGGCCGGTACACGTCATCTCCTGAGCGTGCATTTCCTTCGGACGCAGCTGCGTGGCCGCACCGATCCGACCCAGGTCTGACCGCACCTACGGCGAGAAAAAGGGGAGAACTTGTGCTCGTACGGCTACCGTTGGAGGGTGGCGGAGCGATCCTGCTGGAGGATTCCGAAGGGGACACTCGATCAGGTGGGCCGGTGAAGGCCGGACGGACTGCGGATGCCGTACGTGATCTCCCCCGGACCTTGCAGGAAGCATTCACTCCGGTGCGAGAGACCGCGAGGGCGGTGCTGGAGCAGTTGCGGGAGGCGGGTTCGCGCTCGGCAGAGGTGGAATTCGGGGTGAATCTGTCGGCGAAGGCAGGAGCGGTCATCACCAGCGGCGAGATGGCCGTGCACCTCAAAGTGCGGGTGGTGTGGGAGAGCACGCGTGCCGGGCAGGACGCGAACGAGGTCCCGGTCAGCGGGGCCCATGGGTGAGCGGGCACGAGGGTGCGGACGGCCTGACGACGACCGGCCCGTCGTCGGCGGGAGGCGAGGGCGGCGGCACGACGCCTGCCGGGGCCGTCTTCCAGGTGTTGGCGACGGACGGTCAGGTGGCGGGTGCCGGATTCCTGGTCGGTGAGGCCACCGCGTTCACCTGTGCGCATGTGGTGCGTGCCGCCGGTCAGCAGCCCGGCGGTCGACTCGAATTATCCTTTCCGGAACTGCCCGGCGCGCCACGGGCATGGGGCCGGGTGGTGGCCGAACGGTGGCGCTCCCCAGCGGCGCAGGACATCGCCGTACTGCACGTGGCGGACGTGCCGCCGCAGGCGGTCGCGCTCCGGGTGGGGGTCGCGACCGGGTGCCGGGGGCACCGGGTGTCCTCGTTCGGATTTCCCGCCCAGGCCCCGAGCGGTGGCCATTTCGGGTACGGCACGGCTGCGGGACTGCTGGCAGGCGAGCGCGGCGCGGGCCGGTTGTTGCAGCTGACCGAGGCCAACGATCTGACCACCGGGTTCAGTGGGGCACCGGTCATCGACACGCTGACGGACCTGGTGATCGGCATGGTCACCGCCATCGCTTCCCCCGACGCCCATCTCAAGGGCCTGAACATCGCTTACGCCACACCCGCCGAGACACTGCGCGAGCTCCTTCCGGAGCTGGCCGAGCACCACACCTGCCCGTATCTCGGCCTTGAACCGTTCACCGCTCAGCACACCGAGTGGTTCCACGGCCGCGAGACGGCGGTGGAGAAGGTCCTGGCCGCGTTCGGGAGCAATCGGCGACTGCTGATGTTGCTGGGCCCGTCGGGGGCGGGAAAGACGTCCCTGGTCCACGCGGGCGTGCTGCCCGCCCTGGCCGCAGGTGCCGTGCCGGGCAGCGACCGGTGGCTGCCGGTCACTGCCCGCCCGGGCCGGGACCTGCTGGCCCAACTGGCGGCGGCAGGCCTGCCCGGTGCCGAGAACGGCGATCTGCCGGCCTGCGTCGGCGCCCGCCTGGCGGCGGAGCCCGATCACGACCGGGTCCTGCTGGTCATCGACCGGTTCGAGGAACTCCTCACCCAGACATCGACCACCCCCGGTCCCCACACCGATGGCGGGCCCGCCGATGATGCCCGGCTGCGGGCCGTGGCACACCTGATGGCGCTGGCCGACTCGACCGCTGCCGTCACGGTGCTCCTGGTCATGAGGAACGACTTCTTCGCCCCGCTGGAAGCCCTCGCGCCGGACCTGGTGGAGAAGGTCTTCCCGGGGACGTGCAACATCCCCGCCGTGCTGGGCCGCCGGGAACTGGCAGCGATCATCACCCGGCCTGCCGAGGCCGTGGGCCTCGCGCTGGAAGCCGGTCTCGCGGACCGCATCGTCGCCGACATCCTGGCAACCGATCCATCGGCCCGGCAGGTACCGGCCGTCTGGCTCCCGGCCCTGGAACTCGCCCTGCGCCAGCTGTGGCTCCGCCGCGGCGACGACGGCCGCCTCACGCACGCCGCCTACGAGAAGATCGGCGGCGTCACCGGCAGCATGACCGCCTGGTGCAACCAGGCCCTCGGCCAACTGCCCCCCGCCCACCGCCCCGTGGCGCGGCGCATACTGACGTCGCTGGTCCGGCCCGCGGACCAGGAGCGTGCCATCCCCGCGACCCGGCAGCTCGTCCCGCTCGCCCGGCTGCGGGCCCTGGCCGCCGACCCCCAGCCCGCCGGCCCGGACGCCGACGACGTGTGCACCGCCGTGCTGGCGGCCCTGACCCGCTACCGCATCATCACCACCGGCACTTCTGCGCACACCGGCACGGCCCCCGGCGAAGCGACCGCGGAACTCATCCATGACGCGCTCCTACGCGAGTGGGCCGATCTGCGCGACTGGGTCGCCCAGGACCAGCAGTTCCAGTTGTGGCTCCAGCGCGCCGCCGAGCAGCAGGCCCGCCACGCCCGCAGTGGCCTGCACGGTGATCTGCTGGACGGGACCCTGCTCGCCGAGGGGATCGAATGGGAGGGCCGCCGTTCCCTCCCGCCGGAGATCACCGCCATCCTGCACACCAGCACAGCGCACCAGCAGGCGGCCCTGCGCCGCACCCGACGCATCAACATGGTCCTCGCCGTACTGCTGTCCATCGCCCTGGTCGCGACGGGCATCGCCTTCTACCAGCGACACACCGCCACCACCGCGGAACGCGCGGCCGTCGAAGCACAGCACCAGGCGCAGTCCCGCCAGCTCGCCGCGCTCTCCTCCGATCTGGCGGCCAGCGATCCGGACCTGGCCTCACTGCTGGCCGTGAAGGCATGGCAGACCAGCCCGACCGCCGAAGCCACCGCAGCCGTCTACACGGCACCTGCGGCTCCCCTCCTCAGGCTGTTTCAGGGCCATACCGACTCCGTGCAGCCGGTGGCGTTGGGCCCGGACGGGCAGACGAGCGTCACGGCCGGCGAGGACGGCGACATGAACCTGTGGGACGTGCGGACCGGCAAGATCCGCTCGGCCCTCAAGGACTACGACAACGCTCTGTGGGATGCAGCAGCGCACGGTTCGGTCGCGGTCCCGGTGGCATTGAGCCCGGACGGCACGACACTCGCCACGGCCCGCCCCTTCGACGACATACGTCTTTGGGACGTTCAGCTCGGCAAACTCCGCACCACCCTGAAAAGTGGCAGCGTGATGTCGATGGCCTTCAGCCCGGACGGCAGCACACTCGCCACCGGCGACGACTTCGACGACGCCACACGCCTCTGGGACGTGCAGACCGGAAAGCTCCGCAGGGTGCTCCATGGTGACCACATCGGCGATGTGCGGTCGGTGGCATTCAGCCCG
Organism: Streptomyces odontomachi; assembly: GCF_024435355.1. Lineage (GTDB taxonomy): Bacteria > Actinomycetota > Actinomycetes > Streptomycetales > Streptomycetaceae > Streptomyces > Streptomyces odontomachi. The sequence continues at coordinate 117 of NZ_JAMJWG010000018.1, read as the reverse complement.
GACGGCACAACGGTCGCCAGCGTCACAGGAGACAGCACCGTACGCCTGTGGAACGTGCGGACCGGCACACCCCGAACCGCTCTCAAAGGACGTCCCGGGCCCGTGATCGCGCTGGCA
>NZ_JAMJWG010000017.1 GCF_024435355.1 Streptomyces odontomachi | reverse complement strand
GGGGTGCTGCCGGTCAGCTGGTAGCCGTCGAATCCTTGGAGTGGCTCGTGCAGGGCGGAGCCGTACTCGTCCGTCGTCGCCCCGACGAAGACCCCCACCTGCTCGCCGCGCAGCGAGGTCGGGTCCATGCCCGCGTGCTCGACGGCCTCCCAGGAAGTCTCCAGCAGCAACCGCTGCTGGGGGTCCATCGCCAGCGCCTCCCGCGGCGAGATACCGAAGAACTCCGCGTCGAAACCGGCAACGTCCTTGAGGAATCCTCCGGCGCGTACGTACGTCTTGCCCGGCTTGGCCGGGTCCGGGTCGTAGATGCCCTCCACGTCCCAGCCGCGGTCCTCCGGGAAGTCCGAGATCACGTCCATGCCGTCCACCACGACCTGCCACAGGTCGTCGGGCGAGGCCACCCCGCCCGGGAACCGGCAGGCCATGCCCACGATGGCGAGGGGCTCGTGCACGGCCGGCACCGCCGGAACCACCTCTGGTGACGGTTCGACGGTCCCGGTGAGCGCAGCGCGTACGAACCGGGCCAGCGCGCCGGCGTTGACGTGGTCGAACATCACGGAGGTGGGCAGATCCAGGCCGGTGGCGGCGTTCACACCGTCGAGGAGGTGCATCAGCATGATGGAGTCGAAACCGAGTTCTTTGAAGGCTCGACCAGGGTCCACCGCGGCCACGTCCCGGTGTCCCAGTACGGACGCTGCGGTCGACCGGATCAACTGCAACACGTCGATGTCGTGGTCCGCCGCAGGCCGGTGATCGGGAGCCGTCTCACGTGGCGGTTGGGTGACCGACTGCGGTCGGTCGTCCGCCTGGGTCTCCGGAGGGGCGGTGTCGATCCAGTGGCGTTCCCTCTGGAACGGGTACGTGGGGAGGTCGACCCGGCTGCACTCGCCGTAGAGAGCGTCCCAGTCCGGGGATCGGCCTCGTAGGTGCAACCGGCCCACCGCGGCCATGACGGATTCGGCCTCGCCGTGCCGGGCGGACAGGGTGGGGATGTACGCGTTCGCCTGCCGTTCCTCCGCGCCCAGGCGCGCCATCGCCGACAGCCCGCCGCCGGGGCCGAGCTCGACGAAGGTGACCACGCCCGCCGCGTAGAGGCTGTCGACACCGTCGGCGAAGCGGACCGCCTCTCGCACGTGTCGTGCCCAGTAGCGGGGGCCGAGGACGTCGTCCGTCACCACGCGGCCGGTCAGGTTGGAGACCAGCGGGATGGTGGGTTTCCGGTAGGTCAGCTCCGCGGCGACGCGCTCGAACTCCGCCAGGATGGGTTCCATCTCGGGCGAGTGGAAGGCGTGGCTGACGTTCAGTCGCTTGGTCCTCCGCCCCTTGCCGGCCCACCCTGCGGCGATGTCGGCCACCGCCGACGCCTCGCCGGAGAGCACCGTGGACATCGGTCCGTTGACCGCGGCGATGTCCACCAGACCGGCGTGCCCGCCGATCGACTCCCGCACCTCGGCCTCCCCGGCCTGGAGGGAGACCATCGCGCCCCGCGCGGGCAGGGCCTGCATCAGCGAGCCGCGCGCCGCCACCAGGGCGCACGCGTCCGCCAGCGAGAACACCCCGGCCACATGCGCCGCCGCGAGCTCGCCGATCGAGTGACCGAGCAGGTGGTCAGGCCGGATGCCCCAGGCCTCGAAGAGTCGGAACAGGCTGACTTCGAGAGCGAACAGGCACGTCTGCGTGTAGAGGGTCTCGTCGAGCAGCATCGCGTCAGCCGACCCTTCGGGCGCGAACGCGATCGACTCGACGGTGCGGTCCAGGTGCGGGTTCAGCTCGTTGCAGACGGTCTCGAACGCTGCCGCGAAGACCGGGAACCGGGCGTACAGCTCCGCCCCCGCACGGACGCGTTGCGCCCCCTGACCCGGGAACAGGAAGGCCAGCTTGCCCTCGACGGGCCGGCCGGTCAGCGCCGTTGCCGCCCCGTCGCGCAGCGCCTCCAACTGTGCGACGAAGTCCCGCTTCCCGGCGCCGACCAGGGCCGCACGGTGCTCGAACGCGGTGCGCGACGTGGCCAGCGCATGGCCCACGTCGGCAGCGGTCGTCACGTCGTACGCGCCCACGGCGTGTGCGTCCACCGCGTGTGCCTCCACCGCATGTGCGTCCACGTCGTACGCGTCGACGTGGGCCAGCATGCGTGCGGCTTGGGCTCGGAGCGCGCCGGGCGTTCGACCGGAAAGGACCCAGGGCAGGGCGCCGCCCCGGGCCCGGCCCCGGGCAGGAGGGGTTGGCGTTGCAGGCTCCGCACCGGGCCAGTCCGAGAGGACGACGTGGGCGTTGGTCCCGCCGAGTCCGAAGGAGCTCACGCCGGCGAGCAGCGGCCGGTCCGGGCGCGGCCATGCTCCGGTCTCCTGGCGCACCCGCAGATGGTGCGAGGCCAGGGACAGTGCCGGGTTCTCCTCGTGGAAGTGGATGCTCGGCGGTAGCTCCCGGTGCCGGATCGAGGCGACGACCTTGACCAGGCCGACGATTCCGGCGGCACTCTCCAGGTGCCCGATGTTCGTCTTGATCGAGCCGACGTGCAGCGCGTCGGCGGGCGTGCGGCCTGCGCCCAGCACCGCGCCGAGGGCGGCGGCTTCGACGGGGTCCCCCACCTTGGTGCCGGTGCCGTGGAGCTCCACGTACTGGATGTCGCGCGGATCGACGTCGGCATCGGCGTAGGCGAGCCTGAGCAGCTCTTGCTGGGCCTGCGCGTCCGGCACGGTCAGGCCCGGGCCGCCGCCGTCGTTGTTGACGGCGGTCCCGCGGATGACGGCGAGTACCTGGTCGCCGTCGGCCAGGGCGTCGGGCAGCCTCTTGAGCAGGACCGCCGCGCCGCCCTCGCCGCGCACGAACCCGTTCGCGCGGGCGTCGAAGGTGTGGCAGCGGCCGTCCGGCGACAGTGCGCCGAGCTCGGCCATGGCCAGCCAGCTCTCCGGGGCGAGGTTGAGGTTCACACCGGCGGCCAGGGCCGTGGACGCCTCGCCGCCGCGCAGTGCGGCGCACGCCATGTGCACGGCGACCAGGGAGGAGGACTGCGCGGTGTCGACCGTCAGGCTGGGGCCGCGCAACCGCAGGAAGTACGAGAGGCGGTTGGCGAGCATCCCGTTGTTGAGCCCGGTGAACGAGAGATGGTCGACGTTGGCGTGCCCGCTCGCCGGTCGCAGTCGCGCGTAGTCGTCGCCGCTGGCTCCGACGAAGACCGCCGCGGGGCTGCCGGCCAGCGCGCCCGGCACGATGCCGGCGTGCTCGACGGCCTCCCAGCCGAGTTCGAGCACCAGCCGTTGGCGCGGGTCCATGGCCGCGGCCTCACGCGGCGAGGTCGCGAAGAAGTCCGCGTCGAAGCCGGCGACGTCGTCGAGGAAACCGCCGAAGCGCAGGGCCGGGTGGCGCACGGCCGCCCGGCTGAGCGTGGCCAGTTCCGGCCGGCTGTCGGGGATCTCGGTGATCCCGCTGGCTCCGGTGCGCAGCAGCTCCCACAAGGCGGTCGGATCGGACGCTTTCGGTACCCGGCAGGCGTAGCCGATGACGGCGATGAGCCCGTCGGTTCCGCCGGGCGAGGTGTCCGCGTCACTCATCAAGCCCCCCAGTGAGTCGCGCGCTCATCAGCCGGCCGAGCGCGGCCGTGTGCACGTTCAGGTAGAAGTGGCCGCCCGGGAAGGTGTGCAGGGCGAACCGGCCCGACGTGTGTGCCCGCCACCGGTCGGCCTCCGTCAGGGTGACCCTGGGGTCACTGGTGCCCATGAGTGCGGTGATCGGGCAGCCCAGGACCGGGTCGTTCGCGGCGTCATGGCGGTAGGTCTCGACCGCCCGGGTGTCGTTGCGAATCACCGGGAGCACCATCTGCACGATGTCGTCGTCGTCGAGTAGGTCGAGGTCGGTGCCGCTCAGTCTGCGCACCTCGTGCAGCAGGTCGGCGTCGCTGGTGCGGTGCAGCCCTTCGTCGCGGTGCACGGCGGGCGCCCGATGGCTGGACACGAACAGGGCGGCGATCTCCCGGCCGCCGGCTTCGAGCTGTCGTGCCGCCTCGAACGCGAGCATCGCGCCCATGCTGTGGCCGAAGAGGGCCAGCGGACCCGGTTCTTCGGCGAGCACCTCGACCAGCCGGGCGGCAAGTTCCCGCAGGTCGCCGACCAGGGGTTCGGCGCGGCGGTCCTGATGGCCGGGGTACTGCACCGCGATGGCCTCCACGGTCGGCGACAGGGCCGCGGAGAGCGGCTGGTAGTAGCTGGCGGAGCCACCCGAATGCGGGCAGCACACCAGCCGCACCGCCGCACCGGGAACCGGGTGGTAGCGCCGCAGCCACAGCCCGTGGTCCGCGCGCGTGCCCGGGTGCGCGGCCCGCCCGCCGGGCGCGTGGGAATCTTGGGAAACAGGTTGGGAAACAGGATTGATCACGGCAGTCGTCCCACGTCGAGTTCGGCACGAGCTCCGGCTCCGGCTCCGGCTCCGGCAGGAAGGTCCCCAGGTGGTGGCGGTCGAGTCGCGTCCAGGCGCATGCGGGCGAACTCCACCACCTGCCCCGCCACGGTCTCCAGCTGGGCCTGCACACGGTCGTCGGTGCACCGCCCGCCCGGCTTGAAACCCACCTCGGCGGTGTTCAGCGCCACCCCGAGCGGAGTGGGCCAGCCGCGCAACGCGAAAACGGTGTCGCGCAGCGCCGCCAGCGTGGCCACCGCGCCCTGCCAGCCCTGGCCGACGGCGACACAGCCGACGGCGCGGCCGGTGAAGTACGGGCGGACGTCCGCACGCAACTCCTCGACGTGATCGAGGGCGTTCTTCACCAGCCCGGAGACGCTCCCGTGATAAGCGGGACTGGCCAGGACGAGCCCGTCCGCCGCAGCGATCTCGGAGAGCAGCCGGACCGCCTGCGGGGAACGGACCGGCTCCCGCGGGTCGTAGAGCGGCATCAGCAGGTCGGGGCCCGCGATCAGGCGGGTTGCGGCCCCGCGCCGGGCCGCCTCGGCCAGCACCGTGCGCAGTGCGCGTTCCGCTGTCGAGCCGGACCGGAGCGACCCGCCGATCCCCACCACTGTCACCGTCGGCGTCATCGGCGTCCCCCTCGATTCACCGGCCCGGGTACTGGTTTTCGTCTCGGCCGCGCGGCTACGGACGGGAGAAGAACTCCACGACGGCCGCGCCCGTCTTCGGGCTGGTGCCGACTCCGTAGTGTGCGTGGTCGAGTTCGAGGACCTCGGTGTCCGGCAGGGCCTTCATGAAGTCCTGGAACATGTCCTCGGGGACCACGAGACCGCTCGTCGGGGTCAGTGACTGCATGCCGCGCACCAGCAGGATCGGGCAGCGCACATCGGTCCAGAGGTCACGCCCGTCATGGTGGAGGTCCCATTCGAAGTCCTCGAGGATGGCCTCCTTCGAGGTGCGCGAACGGTATCCGCCGGGCACCTCCTCCATCTCGTAGGCCAGGTACGTCGCCCACATATCGGCCCATGGCCTGATCAGGCCCATGTTCCGCACGGCCTCGATGTACCCGGGAAGCGACGGGACGGTCTCGCCCAGCCGGTCGATCACCGCCCCTGCGACCTCCTGGACGCCGGGCGGAGCGGCGGCGACCTGGTCGAGCAGCACGAGCCGGCGGAGCCGGCCCGGGGCCATCCGGTTGATGTGGAGCCCGATGAGGCTCCCGGTCGACCAGCCGATGTAGTCGAACTGCTCGATGCCCAGCTCGTCCGCTATCGCGAGGATGTCGCGGGCGTGCGACGGCCACCCGTAGCTGCCCGGCGCCGTGTTGTCGCTGACGCCGCGGCCGCGCATGTCGTGCGCGAGCAGCTGGAAGCCCGCTTCCTCGAGCGCCGCACCCAGTGGCTCGAAGCACACGAGGTTGGCGGTCAGGCCGGAGACCCCGAAGACCGGCGGCCTGTCCTCACTTCCCCAGCGCCTGACGCGCACGTTCCCGGATGACAGCCGGATGTCGAAGTCCTTGCTTGCCATGGCGCACTCCTTTTGCTGCGGAAGGTGTAACAGGTCGAGTCGAATGACTTGGCGGGGAGCGGAATTCAGCGGCGGAAGTGCGGAATGACGTGCTCGCCCCACATGCGAATGGTCTCCAGGCTTGCCTCGGGCGGCACGGTCCCCATCTGGACGAGGCAGATCACCTCGTCGGCGCCGGCCTCCTGGAGCTGCTCGACATAGCGGATGGCCTGGTCCGGGGTTCCGTAGGCGTGCTCGGTGTTGAAGACGCCGAGCGTGGTCGGGTCCGCCGGAATGCGGGCCTCGTTGAGGAAGGCGACCTGGGCGTCGCGTGCACGGTCCATGGCGCGTGTCTGGTCGGCGTCGAGGTCCGGGCGGCCGGGTTGCCGGGTCACCGGGTCGATCGACTCGTCCGGCCGTGGCCGCCCCATGTAGTAGTGGCCGATCGCCTGGGCGAAGAACCGCTGGCCGCGTAGCCCGATCTCGAGCGCACGCTGCCCGTCCTCGAGCACGACCGTCGGGCAGAGCGCCGCCAGGTGATCGTTGACCTCCGTGGAGACCAGCCGTTCGGTGGAGCGCGAGGCGATCGCGTCGTCGTACACCTTGCGGAGCTTGCGCACCTCTTCGACGCCGCCGAACCCCATCACGAGCGCGCCGATGCCGTATTCGGCCGCCAGCTCCACCGTCTCCTGGCGGCTACAGGCCAGGAACAGCGGTGGGTGCGGCAGCTGCACCGGTTGGGGCACCAGCCGGCGCGGGCCGACGTCCAGCAGGGGGCCGTGCCATTCGAGGGCGTCGTCCCGCCACGCGGACGCGATGATCCGCAGCCCCTCGTCGAGCTCCGCATAGGTGCGTTCCGGATCCACCCCGAAGAGCGACGTCTCCACCTCGGTCGCTCCGCGGCCGACTCCGAGGTCGAGCCGGCCGTCGGACAACACGTCGAGCATCGCCGCACGCTCCGCCGCCCGCACCGGGTGGTTGAAGGCGAAGGGCAGGCACACCACACCGTGGCCGATGCGGATGCGGCTGGTGCGCGCGGCGACCGTCGCCAGGAACACTTCCGGGGCGCTCATGTGCGAGCACCATTGCAGCCCGTGGTGCTCGACCGCCCACACCCGGTCGAAGCCGACCTGGTCAGCGAGCACGGCCTGGTCGACACAGTGACGAAGGATCTCGTGTTCATCTGCCGGATCCGCCATCTGGCCATGGAACGTCACTGAAAAGAGCATCGATCCACCCTCTCGCTTGCGTCGGCAATCTCCCGCACCGGTCCGTCCTCCGGCCCTGTGCGCCAATGAAGAGATGAAGAGATGAAGGGATAGGGATGAGGTGAGCAGAATGGGGTGATCAGGATGAGGTGATCAGGAAGGGCAGTAGCGTCCCGGAGCCAGAATGTGGTCGGGGTCGAAAGCCGATTTGATCAGTTGAACGGCGGCCCAGGGACCGCTGTCGACATCCGTCAGATAGGGCATGTTCTCGATGTCGACACGGTAGAAACGGAAGCCGTTCTCGTAGAGGCGCCGGTGGAGTTCGCGGTTGCAGGAATGCGCGGCAGCGGTCTCCGCCGCATCGGTGCGGTCGAAGTAGAGGTTGACCACGACTTCCGCGTAGTCCGCTCCCGTGGGGTTGACCGCGACGGCCGGGAAGATGTCGTGAGCGGTGCAGATCTCCTCGACGAGGTCGACCAGTTCGCGGGCGGTCCGCCCCTCGACGGCCACCACGGGCATGCAGGCGAGGTAGCCCAGAGCGGTGTTGTCCGCATCGTCCAGGTCCTCCGGCGGCTCCATCCCCGGCACCGAGCGGAACATGCCCTCGAGGAAGGCCGTGGACGGCTTTCCCGAGTGCACCGAGAAGAGGCCGCTGATCAGTTGATCCGCGTTCGCGCCCGTGGCCATGGCCTGATCGACCACGGTCACCTCGGCGCCCTTCCCGCTTTCGAGGACGCTGCGCGCTTCCGCCACGGCCAGGTCGACCTGGGCGGAGGTGCCGTCCACGGCGACGAGGCCGGTCCAGGTGGTGACCTCGTGGCTGTTCGTCATGGCCAGGATGCGCTTGTCGTTGAAGATGTGCACGAGGGAACGGAGGGTGCCCTGCACGAACAGCTTCCGTACGCCGTCGACCACGTCGGCGAGGTGGTGGTCGGGGAAGCTCAGCATGAGCATCCTCAGGTCGTCGCGGCGCGGCACGAGATCGACGACCGCCGCCGTGACGATGCCCAGGTTCGACTGGGTGAACAGGGCGTCCAGGTTCGGGCCGAGACCGGTGCGGTAGTGGTGGAGCTGCCGTGGCCCGTCGCCCGCCCAGAGCCCCGTACGCATCAGCTGCCCGGTGCCGAGGACCACCTCGAGTCCTCGCACCTCCTCGGTGCGGTGCCGCCGGAATCCGGTGCCGCGTTCGAGCAGATTGCCCAGGACGGACGAGTTCGGTGAGGAGCCGGTGACGTTGAGCGCGGTGGTCGGGGCGTGTTTCTCCAGGTAGGCGGCCAGCTGAGCCTGGGTGACGCCCGGCTCCACGATGGCGTAGCGGGCCGACTCGTCGACCTCGCGGATCCGGTTGAGCCGGGAGAGGTCCACGATCGCGCAGCCGTCCTGGACGGGCTGGCGCGAGCCGAGGCCCCAGTTGCGTCCGGTGCTGATCGGGTAGAGCGGCACCCGGTGCGCGCGGGCGATCCGGACGATCTCCTCGACCTCGCCCGGGTCCCCGGGCCGCACCACAGCGACGACGGTGCGGGCCGGGAACGCCGAGACGTTGGCTTCCAGGTCGGCGAGCGCCGCCCCGCTGGCGATGTGCTCCTCGCCGACGATCTCCCGCCATCCGCTGATGGCCTCCGAGGCGCTCATCCGGGCACCTCGGTCTTCTCGGGATCGCCCGCCTGCTCCGGCTGCCCGTCCACCACGACGATGCCCGCCCGCAGCAGCCGGCGCAGCACGCCGAGTGTCGCCTCGCTCACCCCGCCCGCCAGTTCCTGGTAGCTGATCGGGCCGGTCTCCAGGAGCTTCCACAGGTCGGCGCTGCCGTCGCGCTCGTTGATGCCGGCCACATGCTCCTCGGGTGGCGCGCCGTCGAGGTAGAACCGCTGGCATGGAACGGGTGTCCCGTGCGGGGGCGGCACGGATTCCTGGTGGGCTATGACGTTGCGCCAGTACTCGGAGACCGCCGGCTTGGCTTCCTCCGGGATCTCGAACGGCGGCGGCGGGATGAACGCCTTGAACCCGGGCACGTCGAGCGCGACGGAGTCCCGCATCCGTGCGCCCGGTGCGAGGCGGACGAGCTGCTCCGGTGCCACGTCTCCGGGATCGGCGAGGACTTCGGCCCGCCGGAAGTTCCCCTCGGGCGACAGGTCCGACCTGCGTCGGGTGCCGCGGGTCAGCACCTGGAGGAGGTCGGGCGTGAAGGCCGTGTTGAGCAGGGCCTGGAAGGACCGCTCCCGCAGGTCGAGGTCGATGGCCGTGCCGCGGGTGCGCCAGTAGATCCCGTCCGGGTGGTTCTTGGCGATGTCGTGGTACCACTGGTCGATCGAGAGCGCATAGGTTTCCGCCATGCCGTGCCAGCCGCGGTCGTAGTCGAGCCAGAGGTCCCTGGCCTCCGTGTCCGGCAGGCGTCCGTCGAGCGTGGTGTTCATGACCAGCGCCGCCGCGGATGCCTGGGCCACGGCGAAGGCCACGCCGGACGAGAAGAGCGGGTCGACGAAGTACGAGCTGTCACCGACCAGCATCCACCGTTCGTCGAAGTCGGCAAACTGGTCGTTGATCATCGAGTAGTTGGTCGCCGTCGACATCTTCTCCTTGACCGGCTCGGCGTCCTGGACGAGTTCGCTGAGCAGCGGAACGTTCCGGACCGCTGCGAGGAAGACCTCGGGGTCGGTGTAGTCGGTCTCCTTGAGGACTTCCGGGCTGGTGACGATGCCGACGGAGTGCACCGTCTTGCGCTCGCCGTCGATCATCTTGCGGATCGGGATGAACCAGCACCAGCCGTCCTTGAAGGCGAAGCAGCCGATGGCGGAGATGTTGGAGGGGTGGAACACGTTCCAGGGTTCGTCCAGGTCCTGGACGGTCCGGCAGCCGATGAAGTGCTGCCAGATCGCGAGGTTGCGATAGCTCGAGAGCCAGGCGCGCTTGCCGCCCGTGGTGATGGGGTTGCGCCTGCCGGAGGCGTCGGCGAAGAGCCTGGTGGTGACGGTCCGCCCGTCCTTGAGCGTGATCGTGCTGTGCTCGGGCCCGGCGCTGAAGGCGTCGACCGTCGACTCCTCGAAGACGTCGACCCCGCAGTCGGCGGCGTGCCGCAGCAGTATGTGGTCGAACTCCGCACGGTCCACGTGCATGGCCCAGCGGTGGACACCGTCGTCGAGCCAGTTGGCGTGGTCGAAGAACGCCGTCGACGGATCACCCTCGTCCCACTTGAAGATGCCGCCGTACTTCTTGACCCAGCAGTCGCTGGCGAGAACCTTGGCCAGCGCGCCGCTCTCTTCGAGGACCGGGATGATCGGGTGGGCGAAGGACTCTCCGATGTGCTCGCGCGGGAACCGCTCCTTCTCGAAGATCGCGACCTTGCGTCCGTGACGACCGGCAAGCAGCGCGCCGAGCGTCGAACCCGCGGGGCCCCCACCCATGATCACGACGTCATAGTCCGGCTGGTCGACTTTACTCACGTTGTTTCTCCTACCGTGTCAAGAGTGCGGCTCACGTGACGGAGGGGTCGGGAAAGGGGCCCTTTGGGGCGAGCTGGGCCGGGGAAACACGGCGTGCATTCCTAGAGAATGTGAATGCGCTGGATGTGCCGTGGCGAGTCCGCGTGGAAGGCCTGTCGACCGTGCAGAACGGTGTGGTTGTCGGCCAGTACGAAGTCACCGTCGGCCCATTCGTGCGCGTACATGGCGTCCGGCTCGTACAGCCGCTGTTGCAGATCGCTGATGAGCGCTTCCTGGGATTCCTTGTCCAGACCGGGAATCTCGACGGACACCGGATTCTTGTACTCGGCCGGGTCCAGCGGTTCGGCGAAGCGGATGACCCGCTCGCGTGTGATCGGGTGCAGGGAGCTGAGCGGGGTGGTCACGTCTCCGCCGTAGTGCGCGACCTTCTCCGTCACGTAGCGGACCTGCGTGTCCTTCCACCGCGTCACCACCTCGTCCGGTGCCTGCTCCAGCACGCGTGTGGTGTCGCAGAAGGTGGTGGCGCCGCCGCTGCCCCTGGTCGGTGCCTGCCGGCAGTGGAAGAACATGTACGAGGGCACCTTGGCGGCGAACGCCCCGTCCCAGTGGTACGGCACGGGTCCGGGAGTGAACAGGTAGTTGCCGGGGTCCTCGTGCACCTGAAGGTCGAGCACGTACCCGAACGGCCACTCCAGCAGCTGTCCCCATGACTGCGCGTAGCCGAGGAAGGACTCCTTGTCGAGCGGCTCGAAGTCACGCAGGACCAGCACCTTCGCCTCGCCGCACCAGCGCGCCAGCGTGTGCGGGGGCACGTCGGTGATGGAGATGCCGGGTTCGGTCGGCCGCACCATGAGGCCGAAGGGCTCGACGGGTTCGACGGTCAGCTTCCCGAAGACATCCAGTGGGCTGGTCATCGCGCGATCTCCTTCAGGGTCAGATGCGGTGCGACGTAATGGCTAGGACGATCGTTTCTCCACACCAGCCGGGCCTGCGCACGCTCAGCCTGGAACTTCTTCACGAGGACGAGCCCGTCGGCGGATTCGAGGGCGACACCGTGCCAGGGCGTCAGCCAGGTGTCCTGGGTCTTCAGCAACCGGAAACCGAGCTTCGCCGAGTGTGCGGGCTGCGGGTGGATCGACAGGCGTACGGCTTCCGGGAACCATTCCGCGACCATCCGGCTCCAGGCGTTGCTGCTCTGGACGACGGTGTAGGTGTCCCGTTTGGTGTCCTCCCGCACCCGGTTCCGGCTCAGTGTCGGCTGCATGGCGACGCCGTCCTCGAACAGGAAGCGGTGGATTCCGTTGAACAGCGCCTGGCCGCTCTCCTCTCCGGTCAGCCGCTTCTTCAGCACGTCCATCGGCTCGGCGTAGTCACGCAGCAGTGTCGCGCGCATGCCTTCGAAGTTGGAGCTCTTGAAGCCGTCGGAGAGCCCGAAGAAGTCGATGGACTCGGCTCCGGTGGCCGCCACGATCGCGCCCATCTCGTCGCGGTAGGCCGTCGCCTGGTCGTCCGTGATGCCGACCGCCCCGGCGAACACATGGCCGTCGGAACAGATGGTGACCTTGGCGCCGGGCTCGTGGTAGTAGCTGAGCTGCTCGCAGATGGACTGGAGGAACTCCACGGACGCCCACTCGGCGTGGTCGGGCAGTGGCCCGAGGACCTTGGTGCGGTTCGGCGACTTCGACGGGAAGGCCAGGATGACGAAATGAATCGGAACTCCACGGGTGATGAAGTTCTCGATCTTCGTTAAGTGCGGTGCGAAACACTGCTCGCACGGCTCTTCCGCACACGGTGATCCGGGGTCAAGTAGTCGTCGGTTACGAAAGATGAATCGCAGGACTTCTTGAGCCGTCTGCACGTTGTCCATGAGCCCCCCATTTCTCATATTCCACCAGAGGTGCCTCCCTGATCCGGGCAAGCCTTGCCGGCCGTTCAGGGACACACGTGTCCCGTCGCAGGTTTTCTTACGGGCCGTTTGGGGACACACGTGTCCCCTCGCAGGTTTACGTGCCTGTCATTTGTTCGCGGCGCCGGTCAGTGGGAATGGTTGAATGCGGTGGGCTGCTTGCATGGTCACCGTGCTGGTCGCACCGTGTGCGCGCCGGCGATCAGCCGGATGTGGCGTCGGCCACCGGCCTGTGTCGCACCACGTGAGCCACCGTCACGATGCCGCAGCCGATGAGCAGCACCAACATGATCACGTTGAGGTTTGTCCAACCGAGATTTTCCAGCAGTGAAGCTGCGCTGAGCCCCCCGATCGCCGAAGCGGACATGATGAGCGCCTCTCCGAACGCCTGGCTTCGCGCCTTGTCCTTCGGCTGGTAGGACGTCGCGATCAGGCTGGATCCCGAGATGTACAGCAGGCTCCACGAGACACCCACGAAGCTGAGTGCCACGATGAAGTTCGCCTGCCCCATGCCGGAGGCGCCGATGATGACGCCCAGGATGCCTGCCGCGGTCCCCAGCATTTGCAGCCAGCGAACACCGAGGGTCCGGATGAGGAAGCCGGCCGCGAGCGCCGGCGCATACATTCCGACCATGTGGAGCTGAATCATCGTGGTGCGCTCACCGGCGCTGTGGCCGTGCTGCGCAGCTGCGATGGGCCCGACGGTCATGATGACCATCATGGAGAAATAGCCGACGGCTGCGCCGAACGCACCGGTGGCGAATCCGGGCTGGCGGACGATCGCGGAGTACGGCAGCTTGCTGGCCGGCTTCTCACCCGCGGGCTTGGGCCCGGTTCCGGTGCTGGTGTCTTTGAAGAAGGCCACGATGCCCATCGTGGCGACGGAAAGGACACTGACAAGGATGTACGAGCCTTCGTACTCGTGCGACGTCACGTTCATCAGTGCCGTCGCGATGAAGGGACCCGCGATGGCCGCCGCGATTCCACCGGTCAGGACGGTAGAGATCGCCCGTGCCTTGTATTCGGCCGCCACCTGGTCTGCGGCGGTGTAGCGGTAGTATCCGGCGCATCCCTGGTAGATGCCGATGCACAACGCACCGAAGCAAAACAGAGTGAACGAATGGCGGTCAATAGCGAGTACGGAGACCAGGCCTCCGATCGTGGCCACACCGGTACCCACAAGAAAACCGGCCCTTCGCCCGTAGCGTGCCATGAACGCCGAGGTCAGACCGGTGGTGAATGCAGAGCCCACGGTAATCAGGGCAAAGGGAACCGTTGCTAAGTCGGGGCTGGGTGCGAGCTTGTAGCCGGCGAGCCCGCTGAGGGTGAGGTCCACGCTTAACGAGCAGAGATACAGCGCTTGAGCAAGAATGAGAAGCACGATCTGTCGACCACACCCAGCCCACCAAGGGCCCGCAGCAGCCGCTTGCTTCGCCGCGGGATCGCCCTGCTGGCTCGTGCCTTGACTCACGTCGACTCCCCTTACGTCACTGTTCAACGGTGGTCGCGAAGAACTTTGCGCCGGTATGTCGGTCGGTCGTGTTCACGTGTCGGCGCGCTCTTCGACACGAGGATTCTACGGGTTCACCAGGGGCAGGTGGGCTCGACGCAGCGTTCCCTACGGCCGTTTCCGGCCCACTGTCGGGTGTGATGGCGGGTTTCGCCTTGGCCTGGGCAGCTTGATACTCGGACGTATAACAAACTGGAGGGTTGTATTCACTCGGCGATAGCGCGGATTCGGCGGTACCGCCGCATGGCACGTGTGGCGTCGAATGCGGATTCCACTGTTCCGCACCCCGCCCGCCGAAGGCCCTCAGCAGTTCACGCACTTCGCTTCGGAATCGGTCCGCTGGTCTGGGCCTTAGTTCACGTGGAAGGGTATGAACCGGCCGCGCGACTTGTCAAGCAAAACCTGCTACCCCCAACTATCTACTTGCTACCTCCAACCATCTGTTGATGCTCTCCATGTTCACGACCGGAACCGATCTGACGTTCCGCAGAAAAAACCGGATGGTCACCTTCAGTCCGAGTCCCCATACGGAATTACCGGCCCCATACGGAATTGACGGCCCCGCTCACGACGCATGACGTAAACGACCCTGCATTCCGCTGCCCGGTTGCTCCGTCGATCAACTTCCCTCGGGTTCCACCGCGTTCACATACATCATCAAGAAACATTCCATCGGTATGGCCTTGGCCTCTCGTTTTCCAGGGACTGTCCGAGCCTCGTTCCCCGCCCGCGCGACCCACCGCACCGGCCGCCGCCCGCCGGCTATCGGCGATGCCGAGCAATCCACGGGCCGACGCGGCCGGTGGCCGTCACACCGGGCCGGCATGCCATCGCCGATGCCCGTCACCAGACCGTCGGGAGGATCGGGAGGATTCGCGCTACCGCGTGGACGCTGTGGCACATCGATTCTGGCAACGGCAGCTGATATCTCCCTGACACGACCCTGACCGCCCAGATGGGCGCCACCACGAAGCCGTCGCGCAAAAAGCGCCGGGCAGCCGCATGGGCGCGTAGCCTCTTCCCCGTGCCAGCCTCGAACCTGCGCCGCGTCGCCGTCCTGGTGCTTGAGGGTGCGAAGCCGCTCGATGTCGGCATTCCCGCCCAGGTATTCACCACCCGCGCCAGCATGCCCTACGAGGTGCGGGTGTGCGGCGCGGCGCCGGGTCTCGTGACGGGCAGCGACGGCCTGTCGTACCACGTCTCGCACGGCTTGGACGCGCTCGCGTGGGCCGACCTCGTCTTCATCCCCGGCTACCGTTCCCCGGACCGCGAGGACGCCCCGCAGTCCGTCGTCGACGCGTTGATCGCCGCCCACGACCGGGGCGCCCGGCTCGCCGCCATCTCGACCGGCGCCTTCGCGCTGGCCGCCACAGGCCTGCTGGACGGCAAGCGCGCCACGACGCACTGGCACTACACCCGGGCGCTCGCCCGCAGACACCCGCGTCTGCGGGTCGACGAGAACGTGCTGTTCGTCGACGAGGGCAGCGTGCTGACGTCGGCGGGCGCCGCCTCCGGCGTCGACCTGTGCCTGCACATCCTGCGCGGCGACCTCGGGGTGGCCGCCTCCAACCACGCGGCCCGGCGTCTGGTCGCCGCCCCCTATCGCAGCGGCGGACAGGCGCAGTACGTGCCGCGCAGCGTGCCGGAACCGCTCGGCGAGCGGTTCGCAGCGACCCGCGAGTGGGCCTTACACCGCCTCGGTGAGCCCCTCACCCTGGAGGCGCTGGCCCGGCACGCCGCGGTGTCACCGCGCACCTTCTCGCGGCGCTTCGTCAAGGAGACCGGATACACCCCGCTGCAATGGGTCAAGCGCGCCCGCATCGACGCCGCACGCGAACTGCTGGAGTGCTCGGAGCTGAGCATCGAGCAGATCGCCGCCGACGTCGGCCTGGGTACCGGAGCCAATCTGCGGCTGCATTTCCAGCGGATCCTCGGCACCACGCCCAGCGACTACCGGCGCACGTTCGCCCGGGGCGAATAGCTTCCCGCCGGGGTGTCGCGATCCTTGCGGATCTTGGCGATTGCCCTTCTGGCAGAGCCGAATGCGGCATGCGAGCCTTGCGACGAACCGAAGGGACATCACACATGACTCGTATTGCCATCAACGGCTTCGGCCGCATCGGACGCAATGTACTGCGCGCGCTGCTCGAGCGCGAGAGCGAACTCGAGATCGTCGCCGTCAACGACCTGACGGAGCCCGCGGCCCTCGCGCGGCTGCTCGCCTTCGACTCGACGGCCGGACGGCTCGGCCGCCCGGTGACCGTCGAGGACGACACCCTCGTCGTGGACGGTCACCGCATCAAGGTGCTCGCCGAGCGCGAGCCGGCGCAGCTGCCCTGGAAGGCGCTCGGCGTCGACATCGTGCTGGAGGCCACGGGCCGCTTCACCTCGGCGGATGCCGCCCGTGCGCACCTCGACGCGGGCGCGAGCAAGGTGCTCGTCGGTGCGCCGTCGGCCGGCGCCGACGTCACCCTCGCGTACGGCGTCAACACCGACCAGTACAAGCCGGGCGAGCACACGATCGTCTCCAACGCCTCCTGCACCACCAACGCGCTCGCGCCGCTGGCGTCGGTCCTCGACGACCTCGCCGGGATCGAGCACGGCTTCATGACGACGGTGCACGCCTACACGCAGGAGCAGAACCTCCAGGACGGTCCGCACCGCGACCCCCGCCGCGCCCGCAACGCCGCGATCAACATCGCGCCGACCACGACGGGTGCCGCCAAGGCGATCGGCCTGGTGCTGCCGAAGCTGGCCGGCAAGCTGTCCGGCGACTCGATCCGCGTGCCGGTCCCGGTCGGTTCGATCGTCGAGCTCAACACCACCGTCACCCGCGACGTCACCCGTGACGACGTGCTGGCGGCCTACCGGACCGCGGCGCAGGGCCCGCTCGCCGGCGTCCTCGAGTACTCCGAGGACCCGCTCGTGTCGTCCGACATCACGGGCAACCCGGCCTCGTCCATCTTCGACTCGCTGCTCACCCGCGTCGACGGCCGGCACGTCAAGGTGGTCGCCTGGTACGACAACGAGTGGGGCTTCTCGAACCGCGTGATCGACACGCTCGAACTCCTCGCCAGGGGCTGAGTACGCGCCCCCGCGGCAACCCGCCCGGTCGGTCAGGTCACCCCACGGGTCGACCTGACCGACATCGCGTTCCCGGCCGGTGCGCAAGAGCCCCCGGCGGTGAGAGCGCAGGCAGGTGCGGCTCGGACCGGCTCCCCGTCAGCCGGTCCGGGCTCCCGTCCGGCATTTCGGGCCGCACACCCTGTGTTACGTTCGCGCGATGGAGCACTTAGCGCCCAAAGCGGCGGATTCGTTCCTCACCCTCCGTCCTCCCGCTGCGGCGGCCCGCCGCTTCCGCGCCGCGGGCATCTGGCGCGACAGCCACTACCTCGCGGACCTGGACCATTGGCGCAGCACCACTCCTGACGCCCCGGCCGTCTACGCCCACACCGCCGCGACAGGGACGACGACACGGCTGACCTACGCGGAGTACGGCCGGTACGTGAACCGCTGTGCCGGTGCGTTGCGTGCGCTGGGCGTCGGTCACGGGCAGGTGGTGGCCGTACAGCTGCCGAACTGGTGGCAGGCCGGCGCGTTGCTGCTCGCGTGCCTCCGGGTGGGTGCCGCCATCGCACCCATGACACCGACCCTGCGGCCCCGGGAGCTGGAGCGCGTCCTGCGCCGGCTGCGGGCCACCATGTGTGTGGTACCGGACCGCTGGGACGGCTTCGCGCACGCGGCGGCCCTGGCGGAGATCGCTCCCCGCCTGCCGGATCTGCACCACAGGGTGGTGCTCGGACGGCACGTCGCCGAGGGCGATATCGACTTCTTCCGGCACGTCGAGGGCGCTCCCTGGGAGCGGACCCACCCGGCGCAGGACGACCCCGTGGACCCGGACCGCGTCGCCCTGGTGCTGTTCACGTCCGGCACCACGGGTGAGCCGAAGGCCGCGCTCCACACCCTCAACATCCACTACTCCACGTGCCGTCCCTATGTCGTCTCCGAGGGGTACGGACCGCGGGACGCGTATTTCACCCCGCACTCGCTGACGCACAGCGCCGGCCTGTGGGGCGGCATCGGTCTGCCGGTGCTCACCGGTGGCGCCGCGGTCCTGATGGACGTCTGGGAGCCGCGTGCGGCGCTCGACCTGATGGCCGAGTCACGGTGCAGCCTGCTGGCGGCGGCCCCCACGTTCCTGTCCGGCCTGGTCGCCGAAGCCCGTCGGCGCGCCGTGCCGCTGCCCGCGCTGAGGGCCGTGATGGCACCCGGCGTCGCGGTCGGTTCGGAGCTGCTGGACGGCGTCGCGGAGATGTTCGGCCTGCCCGTCCGGGCGATCTGGGGCATGACCGAGGCGAGCGGCACCTACACCAGGGCCGACGACCCGCCGGACTGGGCCCTGCACAGTGCCGGCAGGCCCGCGCCGGGGATCGAGCTCGACCACCGGTCCGATGCGGAGGTCAGCGACGAGCGGCCCGGTCGGCTGCACGTTCGCGGCGGTTCGGTCTGCCTCGCGACGGTGGGGCGTGACACCGGCGAGGTGCGCATCGTCGCCGACCACGACGACGGCTGGTTCGACACGGGCGACCTGACCGTCCCGGACGGCCGCGGTGGCATCCGCATCGTCGGCAGGGCCGCCGACCGCGTCGGCAGCAAGTTCATGATCCCGGTCCTCGACGTCGAACGTGCCCTGCTGGAGCACGCCGGCATCAAGGACGCCGCCGTCGTCGGCTACCTCGACGCCGCCGGCACCGAACTCGCCTGCGCGGTCACCGTGCAGGAGGGAGAGCCCCTCGACCTGCCGGCGGTGCACGCTCACCTCAGGAGCATCGGCATGACGGAGTGGTACTGGCCGAGCCGTCTGGAGACCGTGCACCGGTTGCCGCGCAACTCCTTCGGGAAGGTGCGGAAGGAGCTCCTCAGACGCTGGCTCGCCGGGGCGGCCGAACTGCCCGACGATCCGGTGTCTGACGTCGGGGAACCGGCCGCTTCGAGCACCCCGCGACCGCCGGGCGACGACCGTCTTTGACAAGCGGCGACAATTGTCTGTTGCCGCTTGATCGCTTCGAGTGCCTATGCGAGAGTGCACGCTGTGGGGGGGTGGCGAAGCGGGCCGGGGGGCGCATGTGGTGAGGCAGCAGGGGCGACGTGGCTTCGCAGAGTAGTCGCACGCGCGTCGTCGGGATGCGCTCCTTCCTCATCATCTGGGGCGGCCATGTCGTCTCGCTGGTCGGCAACTCGGTCCTCCGTTTCGCGCTGATCGTCCAGGCGTGGACCAACGGGCAGCGCGCGACCGACGTCGTCCTCCTCTCCTTATGCGCGCTGGTCCCCCAGATCCTGCTGAGCCCGACCGCCGGAGCGCTCATCGACCGCGTCAGCCGGCGCACCGCGCTGCAACTCTCCGACGCCGGGGGGCTGCTGGCCGTCGGGGCGCTCAGCGCCGTGTACTTCGTGGACGGCATGCGGTTGTGGGAGGTCTACCTCACCGTGGCGCTGGTCGGCGCCGCCGCTGCGTTCCAGTACCCGGCCCTGTCCGCCTCCGTGCCGCTGCTGGTGGACCGGGAGCAGCTCCAGCGGGCCAACGGGCTGCTCGCCTCCGCCAAGAACAGCGCCGAGATCGGCGGGCCGGCCCTGGGCGGGCTGATGGTGGCCCTGTCCGGCCTCGGCGCCATCCTCTGGATCGATCTCGCCAGCTTCGCGGTCGCGCTGTGCGCGGTGCGGCTGGTGCGCTTCGGACCCGAGGGGGAACGGATCGCGAAGCCGGCCGGTGCGCGGAGGCGGCTGCTGGCCGAGTCGACCGAGGGCCTCAGGGAGCTGTGGCGGCGGCCCGGCCTGCGCGACCTGGTGGCCGTCGACTTCATCGTCAACCTGGTGATGGTGCTCGGCTACGCCGCCGTCCAGCCCATGGTGCTCGCCCGCACCGGCAACGACGCCGCGGTGCTGGCCGCCGTCAACACCTCCATCGGCGTGGGCGGCGCCGTGGGCGGGCTGCTGCTCGCGGCCTGGGGCGGGCCGAAGCACCGTACCCGGGGCATGATGCTCGGGATCGCCGGGATGTGCCTGACCTCCCAGATCGCGATGGCGATGGCCGACCGTGCGATCGGCTGGTGCGCGGCCATCTTCTTCGGCGCCCTGCTGATGCCGGTGGTCAACGGCGCGATGCAGTCGGTGATCCAGACGAAGGTGCCGAGCGAGCTCCAAGGGCGGGTGTTCGGAGCGGTGGTGTTCGTCGGGGAGCTGTCCGTGCCCATCGCCACGGCCTCGTCGGGCCCGCTCGCCGACCATGTCTTCGAACCGCAGGCCGCCTCCGACAGCGGGCTCGTGCACTTGCTCCGGCCCCTGGTGGGCACCGGCCCCGGCAGCGGAATGGCGGGGCTGCTGCTCATCGCCGGGGTGTGTGGTCTCGCTGCCGCGCTCTGGGGGCTCTCCCGGCGTACGGTGCGTCAGATCGACGTCCTCCTCCCCGATCTCGACTCCCCTGTCCCGAGCACCGCCGCGAAAGGCTGAGAAGGCAAGAGATGGCTGACACACCCACGGCCGGCACACCCGAGACGAAGGCACCCGCAGCCCAGGAGGTGCCCACCAACCCCTTCGAGGACGAGGAGGGGCAGTACCTGGTGCTCGTCAACGACGAGGAGCAGCATGCGCTGTGGCCGGCGGACCTGGCCGTGCCGGCCGGCTGGCGCACCGCGCTGGAAGCCGCGCCGCGCCAGGAGTGCCTGGAGTACGTCGAGGCGCACTGGACGGACCTGCGCCCGCTGAGCGTCAGGGACACCACCTGAGATGTGGGCGGGGCCGAAGGCAGGGTGCGTGCACGAGCTGTTCGAGCAGCAGGTCGAACGGGATCCACGGGCGATCGCGCTGGTGGCGGATGGCCGGCGGGTCACGTACGGGGAACTCGACGTCCGTGCCGAGCGGTTCGCCGGCCGGCTGCGCGCGGCCGGCGTCCGGCGCGGTGACCTCGTGGGAGTGTGCCTGGAGCGCGGTGCCGGCCTGGTGGTGGCGCTGCTGGCGGTGCTCAAGGCCGGCGCGGGCCATGCCGTGCTCGATCCGGGCCTGCCGGTGGCACGGCTGCGCGACATGGTGACCGACGCGCGCCTCCGGACCGTGCTGCACGGCACGGACCGTGGTGTGGCGGAGTTACTCGGCGACGGGGTGCGGCTGGTTCCCGTGCGGGACGCGGCGCACGGGGGCGTTCCCGGCGCGGGAGGCGAGGAGGACGCTGCCGGGGCGGCGCCGCCGCGCGGTGGACGCGCCCGGCCCGACGACATCGCCTGCGTCATGTTCACCTCCGGATCCACCGGTCGCCCCAAGGGGATCGCAGCGCCCCATCATGCGATCACCACCACCCTGACCGGCCAGGACTACGCCGACTTCGGCCCCGACGCGGTGTGGTTGCAGTGCGCACCGGTGTCCTGGGACGGATTCGTCCTCGAACTGTGGGGGCCGCTGACGAACGGCGGCACCTGCGTCCTGCACCCCGGCATGCGCCCCGACCCGCTGGTGATGCGCCGCCTGGTGGCGGAGCACGGCGTCACGGACCTGTACCTCTCGGGGAGCCTGTTCAACGTGATCGTGGACGAGTACCCCGAGGCGCTCATCGGGGTGCAGCGGCTGACCGTGGGCGGGGAGGCGCTCTCGACCCGGCATGTGGGCGAGGCCCTGCACCGCTTCCCCGAGCTGCGGCTGCGCAACGGCTACGGGCCGGCCGAGGGCATGATCTTCCTCACCACGCATCCCGTGGCCGCTGAGGAGACGACCGGCGCCACGCTCCCGATCGGGCGGCCGCTCGCCGCCAAGCGGGTGCACGTGCTCGACGCACGGCTCAGGCCGGTTCCGGACGGCACCGTCGGCGAACTGTACGCCGCGGGCGCCGGACTGGCGCACGGCTACGCCGGCCAGCCGGCCCGCACCGCGGAACGGTTCGTGCCCGACCCCTACGGTCCCCCGGGCGGCAGGATGTACCGCACCGGTGACCTGGTGCGGCGGCGGGCGGACGGCACGCTGGAGTTCGCCGGGCGCGCCGACGACCAGGTGAAGATCCACGGCTTCCGGGTGGAGCCGGGCGAGGTCGAGGCGGCGCTCGCCCGCCACCCCGGCGTGGAGCGGGTCGCCGTCACCGCCCGCCCGGCCGGCGACGGTGAACTCCGGCTGGTGGCCTACGTCGTACCGCGCAGGGGCGCCGGGCCGCAGTCCCGTCCCGACCGGTGGCGTGCGCATGCCCGGGACGTGCTGCCCGACTTCATGGTCCCGGCGGACTTCGTCGCCCTCGACGCGCTCCCGCTGCTGCCCACCGGCAAGCTGGACCGTGCGGCGCTCCCCGAGCCCACCCCGCGGACCGGGCGCGACCCGGAGAGCGAACCGCACCGCTCACCCGCCGCGCAAGCCACCGGTGCACTGTCCGATCGCATCGCCGACGTCTGGTCCCAGGTGCTCGGCGTCGAACGGGTCGACCCCGGTGACGACTTCTTCGACCTGGGCGGCAACTCGCTGCGTGCCGTGCGCGCCGCCGCCCGGCTGGCCACGGCCGAGTCCCTGCCGGTGACCAGTGCGGAGATCTTCGAGCATCCCACCCCGGCCGGGCTGGCCGCGCGGCTCACCGAGCGACCCGCCCCGGCGCCCGGCGCGGACACCGGCGCCACCCCGATTCCCCGCCGACGGCGCATCCCGCGCGAGGAGGTCCCCGGTCCGTGGAGCTGAGCGTGATGTTCTTCGGCGCGGACCGGGTGGGGGCCACCGGTGCCGGCCCGGACCATGCGGCCCAGTACGAGACCATCCTGGCCGTCGCGCGCGCCGCCGACGAGCTGGGCTTCGCCGCCGTGTGGACGCCCGAGCGGCACTTCCAGCAGGTGGGCCAGGTGTTCCCGAGCCCGCCGGTGCTCAGTGCCGCGCTCGCGGTGGCCACCGAGCGGATCGCGCTGCGCGGCGGCAGCGTCGTGCTGCCGCTGCACCACCCGCTGCGGGTGGTCGAGGACTGGGCGGTCGTCGACAACCTGTCCCGCGGGCGGGCCGGTTTCTCGGTCGCGACCGGCTGGCACTCGGCGGACTTCGTGCTCGCCCCCGACCACTACGCCGACCGGCGCGAACGTGCCCTCGGCGACATCCCCCTGCTACGCCGGTTGTGGGCCGGCGAGGGCGTCGACTACCCCGACGGCACCGGCCGTACCGTCACCGTGCGCCCCCAGCCGACCCCCGTACAGCCCGCGTTGCCGCTCTGGCTGACCACGTCCGGGTCGCCCGCCACGTGGGAGGCGGCGGGCCGGCTGCGCACCGGCGTGCTGGGCGCGACGGTCGGGCAGAGCAGGGCCGACCTGGCCGACCGGATCGCCCGCTACCGCGCCGCCTACGCCGCCGCCCCGGAGCAGCCGGGGACACACCCCGCACACGGCACCGTGACCCTCATGACGCACACCTACGTCGGCGTCGACGACGCCGAGGTGCGGCGCCGCGTCGAGGCTCCCCTCAAGGCGTACCTCACGTCGTACGTGCGGCAGACCGCCGCCAACCGCGGTGCGGGCGGTGGGCACGCCGCGGAGCAGGGCGCGAAGGCCGTCGCTGCGCTGGACGACCAGCAGATCGCGCTGCTCACCGACTTCGCCTTCCAGCGCTACCTGACCTGGGGCAGCCTGCTCGGCTCGCCCGAAACCTGCGCCGGGACGCTTGCCGACCTGCGTGACCTCGGCTGCGACGAGGTGGCCTGCTTCGTCGACTTCGGGCTCGGCCAGGACGAGGTCCTGGCCGGGCTGCACCGGCTCTCCGCACTGCGAAAGGACCTGGCTTGACCTCCCCCACGCCCGCGGCCCGTTCGGCGGCCGACCGTTTCAGCGCGCTCGACTCGGCGCAGCGGGTGCGGCTGCTGCGCCGGTTGGTGGAGTCCGGGCGGACGGACTCCGTCCCCGCGGTGGTCCCGCCGCGCGACGGCGCCGGGCCGATCCGGCTCAGCCCGGCGCAGCAGGACCTGTGGGTCTACGAGTCGCTGTATCCGGGCACGCAGGCGCTCAACCTGTGCTGCGCCTACCACTTCGACGCCGGGGTCGATCCGGAGCAGTTGGTGGCGGCGCTGACCCTGCTCCAGGACACCCATGACGTGCTGCGCGCCCGGATCATCGCCGGCGCCGACCCGGCCGACGTCCGCATGGAGTTCCCGCCGTCCGGGCCCTTCGCGCTGGAACGGGTCGACCTGAGCGGTACCGGCCGCACCCCGCGGGAGTTCTTCGAGGAGTACCGGGAGCGCCCCTTCGACCTCGCGGGCGGTGCGCGGCTGATGCGCGGCTGCCTGGTGACCGGCCCCGGCACCCGCGCGACGCTGCTGCTGGCGCTGCACCACATCGTTACCGACTGGTGGTCCTTCGACGTCCTGCACAGCGAGTTCGCCGACGCCTACCGGGTCGTGCGGGAGGGCGGCGCCGCGCCGCGGCGCCCCGCCATCCAGTACGCCGACTTCGCCTGCTGGCAGCGCGAGTTGGAGGAGTCCGGGGTGTACGACGCCCGGCTCGACTTCTGGCAGCGCTACCTCGGCGCCCTGCCGGCGCCGCTGGCGGTGCCCGGTGCGACGGGAGCCGGCGAAGGTTTCGGCATCGACCAGTTGCCGTTCCGCATAGACGGTGCCACCGAACGCGCGGTGCGGGCGCTCGCCCGGCAGCACGGCACCACCGTGTACGGGGTACTGATCTGCGCGTTCGCCGCGTTCGCCGCGCGTCTGACCGGCTCGGCCGACCTGGTGCTGGGCACGCCCACGGCCAACCGCGGCGCCAAGGGCCTCGACCGGGTCGTGGGCTATGTGATGAACGCGGTGCCCACCCGCTGGCGGATCGGCCCGGAGGACACGTTCACCACGCTGATCGCCCGCTTTGCCGCCGAGTTCCCGCAGGTGCTGGCGCACGCCGACGTGCCGGTGGGCCGGATCGTGGCCCGCACCGCGCCCGGTCGCAGTGCCGGGCAGTCCCCGTTGTTCCAGTGGGTGTTCATGTATCTGCCGGGCCGGCAGGGCATGCGTCGCCTGCGGGAGTTCACCGAACCGGAACGGATCCACACCGGCGGCGAGCACGATCTGGTCGGCATCGTGCAGGAGGCCGACGACGGTTTCACCGGCACGTTCGAGGTGCGCACCGACCGCTACGACCCGGCGGTGGTGCGGCACTGGGCGGACGGTTTCACCGCACTGCTGGCGAGCCTGGTCGACGCCCCGGACACCCCGGCCACCTCTCACACCCCGATGACGCGGGAGCAGCAGCGGAGGCAACGGGAGGAGAGCACGGGGCCCGCTGCGCCGCCCCCGGCGACCCTGCCAGGCCTGCTGGCGCGGCAGGCCGCCCGCACCCCTTCGGCACCGGCGCTCGACGACGGGGTGGAGGTGCTGGGCTACGGGCGCCTGGCCGACCGGGTCGCCCGGCTGGCGGGGCGGCTCGCCGGGCTCGGCGCGGGCCCCGGCAGGATCGTCGCGCTCGCCCTGCGCCGTTCGGCCGCTGCCGTCGTGACCACCCTGGCCGTCCAGCACACCGGTGCCGCCCATCTGCCGCTCGACCCGGACCATCCGGACGACCGGCTGCGCCGCATGCTGGCCGACGCCGCGCCGGTGCTGCTGGTCACCGAGCCCGACGCCGCGGCGCGCTACGCGCCCGAGGGCCTGGCCGTCCTCGCCCTCGACAAGGCGGCGTACGAGGCCGATCCGCTGCCCGCGTACCCGTCCGCACCCGGCGAGGCCGCCTACGTCCTCTACACCTCCGGCTCGACCGGCCGCCCCAAGGGCGTCGTCGTCGCGCACCGCGGCATCGCGGCGCTGGCGCAGACCTTCGCCGAACGGTTCGGGCTCGACGCCACCAGCCGGGTGCTCCAGGCCGGCTCGCCCGTCTTCGACATCTCCCTCGTCGAGACGGCGATGGCCTTCCACAGCGGCGCAACGCTCGTCGTGCCGCCCCCTGGTCCGCTCGCGGGCGAGGCACTGGGCGAGGCGCTGGGCCGGCTGCGGATCACCGCGGCCCTGCTGCCGCCGGCCCTGCTGGCGGGCGTGGCCGCGGACCGCTGCCCCGAGCTGCGCACCCTGGGCGTCGGTGCCGAGGCCTGCCCGCCCGGGCTGCCGGCCCGCTGGACGGCGGACGGCCGCCAGATGTTCAACGCCTACGGCCCCACCGAGGCCACGGTCGGCGCCACCGTCTCCGATCCGCTGCCCGGCGACGGCACGCCGCCACCCATCGGGCGCCCCGTCGCCGGCACCCGGGTCCACGTCCTGGACGCGGCGCTGCGCCCGGTGCCGGTCGGCGTGCGCGGCGAGCTGTACCTCGCCGGGGACGGGCTCGCCCTCGGCTATCTGGGGCAACTGTCACGTACCGCCGAGCGGTTCGTCCCCGACCCGTACGGACCGCCCGGGGCGCGCATGTACCGCACCGGCGACCTGGCCAGGCGCCGCCCGGACGGCCAGCTCGACTTCCTGGGCCGTGCGGACACCCAGCTGAAGGTGAACGGGCTGCGCGTGGAGCCGGGCGAGATCGAGGCGGTGCTGGCCGGGCACCCCGCCCTGGAGCGTGCGGTGGTGACGCTGCGCGAGGACGTGCCGGGCGAGCGCCGGCTGGTGGCGTACGGGGTGCCACGGGCCGGCCGGGCGGTCGACGCGGCCGAACTGCGCGCGCACGCCACTGCCCTGCTGCCCGCGGCGCTGGTCCCCGTCGCCTACGTCGCCCTGGACGCCGTGCCGCTGCTGCCGTCGGGCAAGACGGACCGTGCGGCGCTGCCCGCGCCGCGGACGCCGGCACCGTCCGGTTCCGCGGCTCCCGGATCGCCCCGCGAGGCCGTGCTGTGCACGCTGTTCGCCGGTGTGCTGGGCCGGGACGAGGTAGGCGTGGACGGCGACTTCTTCGAGCTGGGCGGCGACAGCATCATGGCCATCCAGCTGGTGGCACGCGCCCGCGCCGCGGGGCTCGAGTTCGCCCCGGCGGAGGTCTTCACCGCCCGCACCCCTGCCCAGCTGGCGGCGACGGCCCGGGAGGCGGCCGGCGAGCTGGACGGTGCGGCGGACGACGGGGTGGGCCCGGTGCCGCTCACGCCGATCATGCACTGGTGGCGGGCGCAGGGCGGCACCGTGGACGGCTTCACGATGCCCGTGCTGCTGCGCACTCCGGCGGGCACCGACGAGGCAGGCGTCGCAGCGGCGCTGGGCACCCTGCTGGCCCGTCACGGTGCCCTGCGCATGCGGGTGTCGCGGGACGGCACGACCGGGCGGCTCGACGCGCTGGACGTGCCGCCGCCCGACCGGGCCGTGACCACCGGGTTGCTCACCCGGGTGGACGCCGCCGGCCTGGACGGGCCGGCGGTGCGCGCCGCCGCACGCGAGCGTGCCGCCACGCTGCCCCTCGACGTCGAAGCCGGGCAGACCGTCCGGGCCGTGTGGTACGACGCCGGGCCCGGGCGGGACGGCCGGCTGCTGCTGTGCCCGCACCACCTGGCCGTCGACGGGGTGTCCCTGCGCATCCTCGGCACCGAGCTGGGCGAGCTGCTGGCCGGCCGCACCCTGCCCGGCGCGCCCCGCACGTCGGTGCGCCGGTGGTCCGGGCTGCTGCACGAGGCGGCCCGTGAGCCGGGCCGCCGGGCGGCCGAACTGCCCTGGTGGGAAGCGACGTTGCGCAGCCCCGAGGCACGGCTCACCGCCGGACCGCCCGCCGGGCGGCGGGCCACCGTGACCATGGAGCTGCCGCCGAGCCGTACCCGCCCCCTGCTCGACGCGCTGCCCGCCGCCTTCCACTGCGGCCCCGACGCGGTACTGCTGACGGCGCTGGCCGCGGCCGTGGCACGCTGGCGCGGCACCGGTCCGGGCCTGCTCGTCGACGTGGAGGGACACGGGCGCGACCTGGCGGAGCCGGCCGCCGGTGCCGACGTCAGCGGCACCGTCGGCTGGTTCACCAGCCAGTACCCCGTGCTGCTCGACGCGGGTGGGTCGGACGCCTTCTGGGCCGGCGGCGCGGCGGCCGAGGAGGCACTCAAGCAGGTGAAGGAGCAGTTGCGGTCGGTGCCGTCGGGCGGTCTCGGCTGGGGGCTGCTGCGCTGGCTCGACCCGGAGTCGGCGACGCGTCTCGCCCCGCTGCCGCAGCCCGATCTGCGCTTCAACTACCTCGGACGGCTGGGGCAGGACACGGCCGCCGACGGGCCGGGACCCGGTCTCGAACTGCTCGGCGCCGACGCCGACGCACTGCCCCTCGCGCACACCGTGGAGCTGGACGTGCTGGCCGAGGAGCGCGCCGACGGGCCGTGGTTGAGCGCGGTCTTGTCGTATGCGGACGGCTCGCTCGGTGCGGCGGAGGTGCGGCGGCTGGCAGGCCTCTGGGACGACGCGCTCACCGTGCTGGCCACGCTGGCGGACGTGCCGGACGCCGGCGGGTACACCGCCTCCGACTTCCCGCTGGTCGACCTCACTCAGGACCAGCTCGACCTGTTGCAGGGCGACGACCTGTGAGCGGCGGGCTCGCGGACGTCCTGCCGCTCACTCCTGCCCAGGAAGGCATGTACGTCCATGCGCTGCTGGCCGCGGGCGGAACGGACCCGGCCGGCGGCGGCACTGACCCGTATCTCGTGCAGGCCCGGTTCCGGCTGTCCGGCGCCGTGGACGCCCGGGCCCTGCGCACCGCGCTGGACGGCCTGCTCAGGCGCCATCCCAACCTGCGGGCCTGCTTCCGGCACAAGGGGCTCGACCGGCCGGTGCAGCTGATCCCGAAGCGCACCGAGGTGCCGTGGACCGAGACCGACCTGAGGGAGCGCCCGTCGGAGGCCGCCGAGGCGGAGTTGATGCGGCTGCTCGACACCGACCGGGCACGCCCTTTCGACGTCGCGCGTCCACCGCTGGTACGTGCCGCCCTCGTCCGTCGGGACGCCGGCGCCGACCTCTTGCTGACGTTCCACCACATCCTGCTCGACGGCTGGTCGATGCCGATCTTCGCGCAGGAGCTGGCCGCGCTCTACGAGGGTGCCCCCGAACTGCCGCCGGCGGCACCGTACCGCGACTACCTGGCCTGGCTCCGCGACCGGAAAGCGCGCGACACCGGCGCCGCGCACGACGCCTGGCGCCAGGCCCTCACCGGTTTCGGACCTCCCGTGCCGCTCGCCCGGACGTCGACGGCGGCGCACCGTCCCGCCACCATCCTGGACACGGAACTGACCGCCGATCTGAGCGGGGCGCTCGCCCGTACCTCCCGCGCGGCGGGCTGCACGCCGGGCACGCTCGCCCAGGTGGCCTGGGCCCTGGTACTGGCCCGCAGCACCGGCCGTGACGACGTGGTGTTCGGTGGGCTGGTGTCGGGACGCCCGGCCGGGCTGCCGGGCGTCGAGACGATGGTCGGGATGTTCATCAACACCCTGCCGGTGCGGGTGCGGCTGCGCCGCCGCGAGTCGCTCGGCGCGCTGCTGCGACGGGTGCAGCAGGAGCAGGTGCGGCTCACGCCCCACCACCATGTGAGCCTCGCCGACCTGCAACGCGAGAGGGGCGTCGGTGATCTCTTCGACACGGTGCTGGCCTTCGAGAACTACCCCCGGGACGGTCTCGCGGCGGGCTCACGCCTGCGGCTGACGGACGCCTGGGACGGTACGCACTACCCGCTCACCCTCGCCATGGTGGCGTCGGACCGCTGGCTGGTGCGGCTGGGGTACCGGGACGGCATCGACGCGCCCGCGCTCACAGCCCGTCTGGTGCGGGCCTTCGAGGTGCTGACCGCCCCCGGTGCCCTGGACCGGCCCGCCGACGCGCTCGACGTGCTGCCGGAGCGGGAGCAGGCACATCTGAGGTCGTTATCCGGTGGTCCGCCGGTGCGGGAGCCGCAACCCGCCACGATCAGCGGTCGGTTCGCGGCCCAGGTGGCCCTCGCTCCACACGCCCCGGCGGTGGAGTCGCCCGGCCGTACGCTCAGCTACGCCGACCTGGATGCCGCGGCCGACCGGCTGACCGACCGGCTGCGCACCGCCGGTGCGGGCTCGGAGACCCCGGTGGCGTTACTGCTGCCGCGCTCACCCGACCTGGTCATCGCCCAGCTCGCGGTGGTACGGAACGGCGGCTGCTACGTGCCCCTCGACCGGGCGCACCCCACCGCCCACCTCGTCCGCCTGCTGCGGGACTGCGGTGCCCGGCACATCGTGACGGAAGGCGACACCCCCGACTGGCTGCCGCAGGGCGTGCACGTGGTGGCGGTCGACGGTGCGGGGCCGTCACCGGCGGACGGTGACCCGGGCCCGGCCGACGCACCGGCGCAGGAGGCGGACGGCCATCCCCTGGCGGCGGCCTGCCTGCTGTACACCTCCGGCACCACGGGTGAGCCCAAGGGCGTGCTCATCCCCCACCAGGGCGTGGTGGCGCTGGTCTCCGACAGCCGCTTCACCGGCGGGGCGCACCGGCGGGTGCTGTGCCACAGCCCGCACACCTTCGACTCCGTCGTCTACGAGACCTGGGTACCGCTGCTGAACGGCGGCACGGTGGTGCTCGGCCCGCGGGTGGAGCCCGCGACGCTCGCTGCCACGCTGGCCGGGCAGCGCATCACCGCGCTGTTGCTCGGCGCCGACCTGTTCCGCACCGTCGCCGAGCTGGCGCCGCAGGCGCTCGCGGGGCTGCGGGAGGTGTGGTCCGGCGGTGACGTGCTGGCACCGGAGGCGGTCCGCCGGGTCCGTGAGCACTGCCCGGACACGATCGTCGTGAACGGCTACGGGCCCACCGAGACCACGGTGTTCGCCACCACCCACCCGGTGACCGGCCCGATCGGCACCGGCCCGGCCTGCGTTCCGGTGCCGATCGGCCGCCCGCTCGACCACACGCGCGCCCAGGTGCTCGACGCCCGCCTGCGCCCGGTGCCCGCCGGCACGGTGGGCGAGCTGTACCTGGCCGGGCGTGGCCTGGCCCGCGGCTATCTCGGCCGTCCCGCGGCCACCGCGGTACGGTTCGTCGCCGATCCGTTCGGACCGCCCGGGACCCGGATGTACCGCACCGGCGACCTCGTCCGCTGGACGGCGGACGGCCTGCTGGAGTTCGTCGGCCGGGCGGACGCGCAGGTGAAGGTGCGCGGTCACCGCATCGAGCCGGGCGCCGTGGAGCACGCCCTGGCAAGTTGTCCGGGGGTGTCCCGGGCGGTGGTCGCGGCCCGTGCCGGCGCCGGCGGGGGCAAGGTGCTGGCCGCGTACCTGGTACTGGCCGATGGCGGTTCGCTCCCGGAGGTACGCGGCCGGGCCGCCCAGCTGCTTCCCGCGCATCTGCTGCCGGACGTCTGGACGGTGCTCGACCGGCTGCCGCTCACCCCGCACGGCAAGGTGGACCGGGCGGCACTGCCCGCTCCCGCCCCAGCGGCGCCGCCGCCGGCGGGGCCGGCCGAACCCGCCGAGCCCGTGGACGACGTCGAGCGCACCCTCTGCACGCTGTTCGCCGAGGCGCTCGGCCTGCCCCGGGTGGCGCGGGGCACCGACTTCTTCGCCACGGGCGGGCACTCGTTGCTGGCGCTGCGGCTCACCGCCCGCATCGAGGCCGAACTCGGCGCGCGGATACCGGTGGCCGCCCTCTTCGGCGCCCGTACGCCCGCCGCGCTCGCCACGCACCTGCGCCGCGGCACCGCCCCGGCCCTGCCCGCCGTCCGCAGCCTCGACCCGGTGCTCACCCTGCGCCCGGGTAGCGGACGCCCCGCGCTGTTCTGCCTGGCCTCCGGGTTCGGTCTTGCCTGGGAGTACGCCACGCTGCTGCCGCATCTCGACCCGGACCTGCCCGTGTACGGGCTCCAGTCGCCGGCGCTCGGCGCCCCGGACGCACCGCTGCCGGCGAGCGTGGGGGAGCTCGTCGGCGCGTACGCGGCGCGCATCAGGGCGGTGCAGCCGCAGGGCCCGTACGCCCTGCTCGGCCACTCCTTCGGCGGTCTGCTCGCCGTGGAGCTGGCCGCCCGGCTGCACCGCGACGGCCGGCGGGTCGCCCTGACCGCGGTCCTCGACTACGCACCCGCGGCACCGGACGCCGCCCCACCGCCCCCGGACCCGGCCGCGATCGACCAGGACGGCCTGGAAGTCCTGCTGCACCACGGCGCGCCGGACGCACCCCGGCCGGCGGGCGGTCTTGACGCCGCCACGGTGCTCGCGACCGTGCGCGGCCGGGACGGCATGTTCGCCGGGCTCGACGAGCAGCAGACGACCGCCCTGCTGCGGCTCCGGGCCCACCACCACCGCCTGGCGCACGGCTGGCGCCCACCGGCACACGCCGGACGCATCCTGCTGGTGTCCGCGACCGGGGAGCCGGCCGGCCCGCGCACCGCCCAGAAGGTGGCCGCCTGGCGGCACGCGGTCGCCGGCGTCGACGTGCGCGAGGTGCGCTGCACCCACCACGCGATGCTCAGCCCCCGGTTCGCCCCGCAGATCGCGGCCGCCGTCGACGCCGCGCTCAGGACGTCTGCCACCTCGGGAGGACGCGCGTGATCTACGAGTTCCCGGTGTCGCCCGCCCAGGCCAGGCTGCTGGTACTGGACCGGATACACCCCGGCACCGCGCAGTACAACGTGCCCGTGGCCTTCGCCGTCGAGGGGCCCTTCGACGTCGCGGCGTTCGGTGGCGCGCTCGATGCGCTGGTGGCGCGGCACGAGTCGTTGCGCACGGTGTTCAGGGCGGGTCCGGACGGTGCGCCGGTTCAGGTGGTCGCGGCGGACGGCCGTGCGCAGCTGAGCGTCGAGCGGAATGTGCCGGCGGACGACGTGCCTGCCCGGCTGCTGGCCGCGGCGGCCCGGCCGTTCGACCTCGCCGAGGGGCCGCTGCTGCGCTGCACCGTGTACGCGCTCGCCGGTGGCGGCCACCGGGTGCTGCTCGTCGTCCATCACATCGTCTGCGACGGCTGGTCGTTGCAGCTGATGCTGCGCGAGCTGTCCACCGCCTACGCCGCGGGCTCGTCCCACCGGGTGGCCGAACCGGAGTTGCAGTACCCCGACTTCGCCGCCTGGCAGCACGAGCGGCTGGCCGCCGGTGGCTGCGCCGACGCCGTGGCGCACTGGGCGCGGTCCCTGCGCGGCGCTCCGGCCGTGCTCCCGTTGCCGGCCGACCGGCCCCTGCCGGCGCGCCGCACGACCGGGGGCGGCGTCGAGCGTTTCGTGGTACCGCGCGCGGTGCGCGACCGGATGGAGAAGGTGGCGCGGGAGCACGGTGGCACCCCGTTCATGGCCCTGTTCGCCGCCTTCGCCGCGTTCCTGGGCCGGCTGTGCGGACGCGAGGACCTTGTGGTGGGCGTGCCGGTGTCCGGCCGGGACCGGCCCGAACTGCACGACATGGTGGGGATGCTGGTCAACACGCTCGCCGTGCGCGTGGACCTGTCCGGCGACCCCTCCTACGGCGAGTTGATCGGCCGGCTGCGGGCCCACCTGCTGGCGGGCCAGCGCCACCAGGACGCACCGTTCGAGGCGGTCGTGGAGGCTGTGGCGCCGGACCGGGTGCCCGGGTACGAGCCGCTGGTCCAGGTCATGTTCGCCTACGACGACGACACCGAGATGGTGCTGTCGCTGCCGGGCGCCGAGGTCCGCCGGCTGCCGCTGACCCTGGAGGTCGCCAAGTTCGACCTGCTGATGTTCGTGGACCGGTGGGGCGAGGACCTGGTGGCGGAGTTCGTCCACGCGACCGACCTGCTGGCCCCGGCCACCGTCCGCCGCTGGGTCGGCGCCTTCCGGACCCTGCTCGACGGCCTGCTCGCCGCGCCCGAAGCGCCGCTGTCCACGGTCGGGATGCTGCCGCAGGACGAGCTGGCCGACGTCCTGCGGGCCGCCGACCGCACCGCTGCGGCGGCACCCCCCGGGCCCCTGGTGCCCGACCTGGTGGCCGCCCGTGCCACCGCACGGCCCGACGCCGTCGCCGTGGTGAGCGGGGACGTGACGCTCACCTACCGGCAGTTGCTGGCGCGCGCCGACGCCCTGGCGGACCGGCTGCGGGCGGCCGGCGTCGGGCCCGAGGTGCCGGTGGGGCTGTTGCTGCCGCGTTCGGCGGAGGTGGGCATGGCGGCGCTCGCGGTGCTGCGGGCCGGTGGCGCCTACGTGCCGCTGGACCCCGGGCACCCGCGGGCCCGGTTGGCGTACATGGTGCGGGACTCGGGGGCGCGGCTGCTGGTCGCGGCGGCCGGGACCGTGGAGCAGGCGGAGGGACTGGGCGTCCCGGTGCTCCGGGCGGATGTCACGGACGGCACGGACGGCGCGGACGGCGAACGGGACGAGGTACCCGGCAGCGCCGGCCCCGTCTCCGGCCCCGCCCCCGGCAGCGGTGACGCCCCTGCCCCGCGCCCCGGCAACCTGGCGTACATCCTCTACACCTCGGGCTCCACCGGCACCCCCAAGGGCGTGGCCGTCGAGCACCGCGCGCTGGCCAACCTCTGCGGTGCGGTGCGTCCGGTCTTCGGGATCGGGCCCGGCGACCGGGTGTTGCAGTACGTCAACTCCGGTTTCGACGTCGCCGTCTCCGACCTGTTCTTCACCTGGACCGCCGGCGCCGAGCTGCACATCGCCGGGCCGGCGGAGCGGCTCGGCGAGGAGCTGCTGGCGCGGCTCGCCGGCTCCCGGATCTCCTACGTCTTCCTGCCCCCGTCCGCCGCGATGTCCGTGCCGGAACCCGCCGGCCGGCTGCCCTGCCTGCGCACCCTCGCGGTCGGCGGCGAGGCGTGCCCGCCGGAGTTGCTGGCCCGCTGGGCCGCGCCCGGGCTGCGGATCGTCGACGCCTACGGGCCGAGCGAGGCCACCGTCTACGCCACCACGGCCGATCTCGCGCCGGGGCGGCCGGTGGTGATCGGCCGGCCGGTGCCCGGCGCCCGCGTGCAGGTGCTCGACGCCCGGTTGCGGCCGGTGCCGGTAGGCGTGGCGGGCGAGATCTACGTGGCCGGCGCCTCGCTGGGGCGCGGGTACGCGGGTCGCCCGGCGCTGACCGCCGAGCGCTTCGTCCCGGACCCGTACGGCCCCCCGGGATCGCGCATGTACCGCACCGGTGACCTGGGCAAACGCGACGTGGACGGGGTGTTGCACTACCTCGGTCGGGTCGACACGCAGGTCAAGGTGCGCGGGTTCCGTATCGAGTTGGGCGAGATCGAGAGCGTGCTGGCGCAGCATCCCGAGGTCGCGATGGCGGCGGTCACGGTGCGCGGCGCGGCGGACGACCGCCATCTCGTGGCCTACGTCGTCGGGGCCGGCGGCCACCGCCCGGAGCCGGGCGTGCTGCGGGCGCAGCTGTCCGAGCAGGTGCCCGGCTACATGGTGCCGGAGCGCGTGGTGCACCTCGACGCGCTGCCGCTGAACCGCTCCGGCAAGGTCGACCGCGCCCGGCTGCCGGACCCGCCGGCAGAGCGCCCCGAGCCGAACCGCCGGTACGCGGAGCCGGCCACCGGGACCGAGCGGCGGGTCGCGGACGTGTGGGCCCGGGTGCTCGGCCATGACCGGATCGGCGTCCACGACAACTTCTTCGACCTGGGCGGCAACTCGGTACGGCTGCTCGCGGTCCTGACGGCGCTGCGCGCGGCGGCCGGGCCCGGCGAACCGTCCGGTGACCCGGACGGTCTCGTTCTGGTGGACCTCTTCCGGCACACCACCGTTGCCGCGCTGGCCGCACACCTCGACCGGCTCGCCGCCCCGGAACCCGCAGCGCCGGCCGCCCCGGACCCGGCCGACGCGTTGCGCCGCGGGCAGGACCGGCGGGCCCGTCTTGCGGCCGCCCGTGCTGCATTCTCCCGGGGGACGACCCCCGGACCCCCAGGCGGAAAAACAGGTCGGCAGGAGTGACCGGCGCGGACAGCGCAAGGAAAACCTGAGTTGACCACGACCCCGGAAAGGCAGCCCCCAGTGACCGACGACCCCACCCCCGGCCCGGACGCCGTCGCCATCATCGGCATGAGCGGCCGGTTCCCCGGCGCCGGCGACCTCGGCCGGTACTGGGACAACCTCCGTGCCGGCGTCTGCTCCCTCACCGACTTCGACACCGCCGAGCTGCTCGCCGCCGGGCTCCCCGAAGACGAGGTGTGCCGGCCCGCCTACGTGCCCACGCTCGGCTGGCTGGCCGACGCGGACCGCTTCGACCACCAGCACTTCGGCTTCTCCCGGACCGAGGCGGCCGCGCTCGACCCGCAGCACCGGCTACTGCTGGAGACGGCCTGGGCCGCGTTGGCGGACGCCGGCTGCGATCCGGGCAAGCCGCCCGCGCGCACCGGCGTCTACGTCGGCGGCGGCGCCACGGAGCACCACCTCGCCGCGCAGACCGGCCGTGAACCGGCCGCCTCCCTGGGGGCGATGCAGGTGCGCATCCTCACCGACCGGGAGTTCCTCGCCCCCTGGATCTCCTACCGGCTGGGCCTGGACGGGCCGAGCGTCGGCGTGCAGACCGCCTGCTCGACCTCCCTGACGGCGGTGCACCTGGCGGTGCAGGCGCTGCTGGTGGGCGAGTGCGACACGGCACTGGCCGGCGGCGTGGCCGTGGACGCGGTGCATCCGCGCGGCTATCTGTACCAGCAGGGCGGGATCTTCTCGCCGGACGGACGCTGCCGCCCCTTCGACGAGCGGGCCGCTGGCACGGTACCGGGCAACGGCGTCGGGCTGGTGCTGCTGCGCCGCCTGGACGACGCGCTCGCCGCGGGTGATCCCGTCCGGGCCGTGATCCGTGGCACGGCGGTCACCAACGACGGCGCGGGCAAGGTGGGTTTCACGGCGCCGGGCGTCGACGGTCAGACGGCGGCGATCACGGAGGCCTGGGCGGCGGCCGGTCTCGAACCCGCGCAGGCGCAGTACCTGGAGGCGCACGGCACCGGGACGGAGCTGGGCGACCGGGTGGAGCTGGCGGCCGCGGCCGCGGCGTTCGGCGCGGCGGGCGCGGGCCGGATCGCGCTCGGCTCCGTCAAGGCGAACCTCGGGCACCTGGACGCCGCCGCCGGGGTGGCCGCACTGACCAAGACGGCGTTCATGCTCCAGGCCCGTACGCTGGTGCCCACCGCCGGCGTCACCCGCCCGCACCCGGACCTGCGGGGCGACGGCACCCCGTTCCGCCTGGTGACGGCCGCCGCCGGCTGGCCGGCGCCGGACGACGGGCCGCGCCGCGCGGGTGTCACCTCCGTCGGCATCGGCGGCACGAACGTGCACGTCGTCCTCGAAGAGGCCCCGCCGCCGCGCCCGGGCGTCGCCCGCCGGACCGCGCTCCCCGCCCGCACCTTCGCCGGCCCGTCCTTCGGCGCACTACGGCTGCGGCGGCCGGCGTCGGAGCCCGTGGCCGCCGCCGTCCCCACCGCGACGGAGCCCGCGGCGGGCCCGGACACCGGAACCGGAACGGACTCGGCCACCGCCCCCGGCGGCCGCACCGACGCCCTGGTCCACCTGCTGGTCGAGGTGCTCGGCCTGGAGGGCCCGACCGACCTCGACCTCACCTACACCGCGGCCGGCGGTGATTCGCTGGCCGCCGTCCACCTGGTCGGCCGGATCCGCGACGACCACGGCATCGACGTCCCCATCGGACTGTTCCTGGAGGAGCTGACACTGCGGGAACTGATCGCCCGTATCGAGACGGCTGCCGCGGACAACCCGCTCGACCTGCTGCTGGACGAGCTGGAGTCGGAGACGTGACGCGCTGAGGACCGTTCGCCGGCGGGCCGACGGGCCGGTTCTTCGACGACGCGGGGGTGGTGCCTTGGTGGCCACCGTCACTCGGCCGTCACTGGGCCGTCACCTGCACGTCGTCGACGCGCACCCAGTGGCCGCCGGTGGGGTCGTCGGCCCAGAAGCCGACGGTGAGCAGGCCGGTGGTGACGGTGGCGGTGAGGGAAACCTGCTGGTACCCGCCGGAGGTCGGCGCTATCGGGGCTTTGAGGAAGGCGTCCGGCGAGGTGTGGTTGTGCACTTCCATCTGGGTTTCGCGCAGGCCGCCGCTGCTCTCCACCCATGCGGTGATCTGGTAGGTGCCGTTGGCCAGGGGCAGGTCCTGGTAGGCGGAGAGTGCGAAGGGGCCCGTCTTGTAGAGGGCGAGGTGCCAGGAGCCGCTGTGGCTGTCGCCGTAGCTCTCGGTGAAGGCGGCGTCCGCGCTGGCGCCGCCGTCCGGGGTCCAGGTGCGCCAGCCGGGTACCTGGCCACCGGTGGTGTAGGCCCCCGGTGACTCGAAACCGGCGTTGGTCACGTCGGTGGTGCCCTGGCCGGTGGGCGTGCCGCGGTGCGGATAGGTCTCGTTGATCTGCTGGCGCTGGCTGAGCGGCAGTGCGTCGATGTCGTCGATGGTCATGCTGCCGAACATGTCCTGGAGGTCGGCGTAGGGCTCGAGTTGGGACACGGTCAGCCAGGGCAGCCACCAACTGGTTCCGGTGCCCGGGTCGGTGGGGGCGTGCACGAAGCCGGCCACGGTGGTGGCTTCCTCCTGGAGGCCCGGCTGCCCGTAGCCGATGGTGCCGCCGACCTCGGTGGACTGCTTGGTGGCGCCGGCCAGCAGCCGTGCGACGTCGTGGTAGTGCCGGTCGCCGGTGAACAGGTAGAGGCGGTAGTAGTCGTCGGCCGTGTAGGAGAGGTAGCTGTCCGCGGCGGACATGCCGGTCTTGATGAGGCCGAGTCCGGTGGTGCCCAGTGCGGCGGTCCGCTGCTGCCAGGACGCCGGGCCGCCGGGCCGCACGGCGAAGTTCCAGGCGTACATCCAGGTCTCGGTGTAGTCGGCGGCGGCGGTGGCCGCCGTCAGCCACGCCGGGTCCTTGGTGGCGTCGTACAGCGCCAGGTAGGCGTTGAGTGCCTGCACACCGGCTTCCTTGTCGATGACGGTGCGCTCCTCGTCCGCGGTGCCGCCGACGTAGTGGAACGGCCCGCTGATCGTGGACCGTGCGAACGCGCCGGCGCGCCGGGCGGCGTCCAGATACTGCTGGTCGCCGGTGAGGAAGGACAGGTCCACCAGGAACCGGACGGGGTCGGTGGTGTTGAGGGTGCTGGGGTACGTCTCGCTGCCGTCGTAGGCGTAGGCGCGTGCGAAGGAGCCGTCGGCGTGCTGGTTGCGCAGCAGCCAGTTGCCGTAGCCGGTGGCGAGGTTCTCCCACGACGTGCGCGGTGTGCCGCGGCCACGCAGGTAGCGGGCGGCTTCCACCATGCCCTCCATGCCGTCGGAGACCTGCCGGAGGTAGCTGGGCTGCGGGCTGCTCCAGTACCGGGGGTCGTTGCGGTAGCCACCGCCGGCGGCCTCGTCGAACCAGGTGGCCGGCAGGCCCGAAGGGGTCATGGAGGTGCGCGCCCAGAAGTCCAGGATGGCCGTGCCCTGCTGGGTGGCCGTCGGGTCGCCGTGTTCGGTGCCGTAGCGCAGCAGCTCGTAGCCGAGGGGGATCTGCTCGCCCACGTAGCCCATCTGGTAGTTCCAGTCGCCGTCCGCGGGTGTCCCGGCCGGCAGGGCCGTGCGGAACGGCACGCCGCGGCCGGTGCCCTGTGCCGCGTACGACTTCAGCAGGTTGATCCCGGCCGTGTAGACCTGCGCGTCGGGAGCGGCCTGGGCCTGCGGCGCGAAGAGGTCGAAGAAGTACCGCCAGGTGCCGCGCATCGCCGCGTCGAAGCCGTCCGACCGGCCGGCCTTGATCACCATCGTGTACTTCTGCGTGAAGCCGTCGGTCACCGGGTTGCTGCGGTGGCGGAAGGTGGTGCCGGCCGGTGCGTCGTAGACGGCGTTGCCCTCGGTCCCCGGGTAGACCACGGCCAGCGATGTCGCCGGGGTCCGCTGCGCGCCGATGGAGGCGTACCGGAAGGCGGCGCTGACCAGCCAGTCCGTGCTGGTGTCGGAGCCGGCCGACGCGTCGGACGAGTCGGCCGGCGCGTCGACGTGGGCCAGCGCCAACGTCGCGCCGCCGGCCGCGTCCTGCATCATCGTCAGCGGCAGCGCGGCACGTGTCTCGCGGTAGTAGAAGTACGCGTCGCCCGGGTCGCCGCCGATGGCGTCCGTGCCGGCGTAGTCGTTGTGGTCGTACCACACCCCCGGCGAGAAGAACCGGTAGTCGGCCATGCCCCCGGCGTCCCGCGGTCCGAGCACGAACCGCGACCCGAACCCCTCGTCGGCCGCCGCCGTGGCGGTCACCGCCACGCTCCGGGCGAGCCGGAAGGCACCGGTGTCGTCCTGCACGGTGTAGGTGTCGGTGAACCGGAACGCACTGCCGTGCGCCGTGGTCAGCGTGCACGTGCCGGTGAGACTGTTCGCGCCGGTCGACACGGTCGAGTACCCGGCGGCCAGGTCCGTCTCCTGCGCGCCGTTCTTCACCATCACCTGGCAGGGCGCGTCCTGCGCGTAGTGCACGGCGCCATCTGCTGCGTCCGCCACCGCGATCCCGTAGGCGTCCTGCCCGGTCGCCGGCGCGCTGAGCGCGTACGACCCCGAGGTGATCGCGTCGTCCGCCTGCGCGGCCCGGGCAACCCCGCCGCCCTGCCCGGCCGCGGCGACCGCGGCGACGCTCAGGCACACCAGCAGCGCAAGGACTCGTCTCACGGCACGCTCCAACGACGAGGGGCCCCGGAGCGGCCCCTGAAACCAGGCGGCAGCGGCGGACCGGACGGCACGAGCGCGCCGATGCTAGCCGTGGCGCACCCCGGCGGCAACGGGGCTCTCCCGGCCACCACGTCCTGGTGATCAGGTACGAGAGGGCCCGCGGCGCCACCGCACCGGTCGGGTGCGGCGGCGCCGCGCGCGTACGGCGGACTACGACTTGTTGGTCACGGGCAGCGTCCGGCTCACGCCGGCGACGTAGTAGTCGCGGGGCGCGGAGAAGACGACGAACTCGTTGTCGTAGTCGCGGACCTGCGCGGACAGGGTGAAGGTGCCGTTCTCGTCCGTGGTGGTCCTCACCCGGTACTCGTTCTCGTAGTACGTCCGCAGGAAGACCTCCGTACCGGCGACCGGCCCGTGGCCGTCGGCCCAGTCGACCGTGCCGGTGACCGTGAGGGTGTCTCCGGCGTGCACCGTGGTCTTGTTCACGTGGTACGTGAGGGTGCTGGGGACGGCGTCGACGTCCATGGTGGACTCGCCGTAGTAGGAGTCCTGCGGTGTGTTCGGATCGCCGTCCACGTCGTAGACGGCTGCGAAACGGACCTGGTGGGCGGAGTTCATGAGGCTGCTGTCCGTGACGTGGTCCACCAGCACGTCCGCGAGGCCGAACCCCCCGTCCGCGTCGGTGTGCAGGGTGCCCAGCGGGTTCGTCTCCAGGTACTCGGGGTCGATGGGGTCGCCCCACGGGTTCCAGGTGTCGAAGACGAGGAACTCGTTGAGCTGGACGTCGGCGTCGGCCACGGGGGTGCCGTCGGTGTGGGTGACGGTGCCGGACAGGTCGGTGTGACGCCGGTCGTAGTCCGTCACCGCCGGGTCCGACTGCAACGTGACCACGTATCCGTCGTCCGACGCGGCGGCGTCCGGTGCCGCGGCGTACGTCGAGGCCGCGAGCGTCGCGAGGGTCAGCAGGGCGGTGGCGGCGAACCGCACGGGCAGCGGGCGTGTGCGCATGTCTTCTCTCCATCAGGACGTGGGAACGCGGCACGTGCGGCCCCGCGTGGGGGCACACCGTGCCGAGCACCCCGTTCGACCCACGTCCCCTGGGGGGCGTTGCCCGCTGTTACGCGGCTGTCGAACCAGCCGCTTTTCCGTTCACCGCGACGTCGGCTGGGCGCTACCGGGACGTTGGCATCGCCCGTCCACGCCGACGTTTGTACTGGTCAACGACCTGGGACAGCCGGTCGTGGGAGCGGTCGGGTCACCGGCCGAGGGGGGCGCCCCCACGGCCCGTTTCCCTTTGCGCCGCAAGGGCACCCGCCAGGCTCTTCGACCATCACGATGCTGACCGGATACCCGATCGCCCGGACGCACTGAGTGACCGGGCAGTCACCGTCAGCGATGGCCCGGGTATTTCCGGTCAGCGGTGGCCCTGATGTTCGCGAGGAACGCGCACCGCCGGCTCCGGTGCCAGCCGACCCGCCACCACCACGCCGTACAGCACATGGTCCAGCGCCACCGCGGTGCGCCAGAGCACGGGCCGCTCTTTCACCTGCTCGATCTTCAGAAGTGGGGCGATCCCCGCCTCGAACGCCAGCCAGATCACCAGTCCGTAGACCACGCCGGTACCCGGCAGGCCCCGGATCCGGCGCGGCAACAGACCGAAAACGAGTCCGCCGCCGGCGCCGTACGCCCAGTGGAGCAGCTCCGTGATCGCCTGCCGCTGGTAGGCGGTCAGCCGGTGGACGGCGACGGGCGCATGTTCCTCCACGATCGCCTGGGGCGGCGTCCGTTCCTCCGGCGCGAGAGCGGCTGTCACGGTGCGGCTGCCCGTCATCGCCATGGCGGCGACCAGGCCACGTGCTCCCGCACGGAGGACCAGGGCCCGGTTTCCTTCCATCCTCAGCATGAGAGACCTCTCGCAGGGGGCGGTCACCGACCGGGGGCACTGGCGCCTGATGAGGCACGGTCTTCGGAGTCGTCGAGTACCCGGCCACGGGCACGATGATGCCTGCCGGGCCGGCCGAGACGCTCCCGACCACATCGCCGGCGTACGTTGTCCAGCCGCCACTACGCCGCGAGGTAACTACTGGAGTACGCAGAGTCACTGTCCGGATGGCGCCCGGTTCTGTACGGGCGGCGACACGTGACCCGGCGGACCCGCGGGGCGTTGTGCTCAGACAACACACGGAGGCGGTGGATCGTGGGCGCAACGGGACGGGAACGGGAGCCGGTTGTCGGCGACGGGATGGAAACGAGCGGCGACGACGAGGAGTCGGCGGCGGTCCTGCGGATGGTCGGCAAGGTCATCAAGAAGTGCCGGGAGCGGAAGGGGCTCACCCAGGCGCAGTTCGGCAAGGAGATCGGGTACAGCGAGGAGCAGGTGTCCTCGGTGGAGCAGGGGCGGAGGGCGCCGAAGGAACAGTTCCTTGAGCAGGCGGAGCGGGTGCTGGACGCCGGTGGGGTGATCATCGCGCTCAGGGAGGACGTGGAGCAGGCACGGTATCCGAAGAAGGTTCGGGATCTGGCCAACCTGGAGGGCGAGGCCGTCGAGTTGTGCGCCTATGCCAACTCTGTCGTTCACGGGTTGTTGCAGACACCGGAGTACACGCGGGTGTTGTATCGGACGCACCGACCAGTCCTCAGCGACGAGGTCCTGGAACGGCTCACCTCAGCACGGCTCGCTCGACAGAAAGTCTTCGAGCGCAGGCCTGGGTCCATCTTCGGATTCGTCCTGGAAGAGGTGACTCTGCGCCGTCCTCTCGGGGGCAGAATGGTGATGCGCGAGCAGCTCGAACGGCTGTTGGAGATCGGACGGCAACGGAACGTGGAGATCCAGGTCATGCCCACGAACTGCGAGGATCACGCCGGTCTCAACGGATCGCTCCAGCTGCTGCGGCTTGAGAGCGGGGACACAGTGGCGCACACGGAAATGCAGCTCACCAACCGCCTCATCTCCCACCCCAAGGAGATCCAGGTCCTTGAGGTCCGCTACGGCATCATCCGGGCCCAGGCCCTCACGCCCCGTGAATCGCTTGCCTTCATCGAAAAAGTGCTGGGAGAGACATGATGACCAACCCCTCGGCCGGGAACGATTCCGAGCTGGAGTGGTACAAGAGCAGTTACAGCACCAGTGATGGCCCGGAATGCGTGGAGGTCGCCTTCACGCACGAGGCCACCCACGTCCGAGACTCGAAGAACAAGCAGGGCCCCCAACTCGCCTTCGGCCCGAGAGAGTGGGCCACCTTCGTCTCGTACGCCGCCGATCGCTGACGTACGGCAGCGCGCGCCGACGCCCTGCGTCCGGTTCCGTACCGGAGGCAGGGCGTCGGCGTGTCGTGGGCAGCCCTCGCCTCCAGGGAAACCGCACGGCCTCCGGCGGAGCGCGGCATAATCCGGACCGCGTATTCCGCGATCACTTGAGATCACCTGAGATCACCTGAGGGAGGCATCGTGCGCGAACGATCCGAGGGTCCCCGTGCGGCCGGTTTCCACGCGGACCTGCGAAGGCGGCTGGTCGTCGGTACGTCCACCGCCGGCCTGGCGGTCGCCCTGTTCACCGGCACGGGGATGGCGGCTCCGCAGCCGGCACCTGCCGCGGTGCCGGCTCCCGCACAGAGCACCACCGTACGGTTATCCGTGCCGGCCTCGGGCCAGGTGACCTGCGACCGCGGCTCGGGCACCTGCGCGGGCGCCCGACGTGCGTCGGCGGACCCGGTCGGCGGGGCGGCCGCGAAGGCGCAGGCGCTGCCCAGCGGCTATCCGTTCCGGGAGTTGCAGATGAACCTCTGCAACAGCGGTTACGCCGGCTGCTACGAGAACGGCCAGTCGGTACCCGAGGCGGCCGGGGTCATCACCTCCAAGGCCCCCGATCTCGTCACGCTCAACGAGATCTGCAAGGCAGACGTCAGCGGTTCGCTCCTGAACGCCATGACCTCGGCCTGGCCCGCCGGTGACTGGGTGTTCTGGACGTTCAGGGCCGCGGGCGACCGCAGCACCGGCGGCGCCTACCACTGCAAGAACGGCGACGAGTACGGCAACGGCATCCTGGGACACGTACCCGCGGCCGACTGGTCCGGTGTCGACGTCTACGGCGGTGCCTACCCCGACAGCACGGCGGGGTCCCCCACCCAGGACACCACCTCGAAAGAGGAACGGTCGTGGGCGTGCACCTACGCCATCGGCGACTTCTACGGGTGCACCACGCATCTGACGAGTTCGAACTCGACGGTGGCCTTCAACCAGTGCGTGTCCCTGATGAGCAGCATCGTGCCGGGGATCCGAGCACAGGCGGGGGCCCATCCGAGCGTCGTCGCCGGCGATCTCAACCTCAAGTACGGCGGGTCCCCCAACGTCCAGAACTGCGTTCCGTCCGGGTGGTACCGCAAGGGCGACGGCGACGTGCAGCACGTGACG
Organism: Streptomyces odontomachi; assembly: GCF_024435355.1. Taxonomy (GTDB): domain Bacteria; phylum Actinomycetota; class Actinomycetes; order Streptomycetales; family Streptomycetaceae; genus Streptomyces; species Streptomyces odontomachi. Next base: position 208,737 of record NZ_JAMJWG010000017.1, on the reverse strand, counting down.
GCCACCAATGACCTCGCCTTCCAGTCCGGTCAGAGCATCGGCATGAGCCACACGGACCACGACGCCTGGCTCGTGAGCTTCAAGACTCCCTGACAGGCGGGCGGACGAGTCGGCGCTGTTGCGGCTGGCCGACGCGTGGGAGCACACGACCCACCGCACGCTCCGGCCCGGCACGGTCTCCCCGTAGCGCCGCGCACCGGGGGCTCGGCGCGCTGCCGTCCCCCGGTCGCCCGCGGCCGGGAACCGGACCGTCGCTCCCCACATGCCGCCTGCCTCAGCGGGTATCGGTTCTGAGCTCAGGAAAAGGCCGGAACCGGGGGTGAGACCATCCGCCGCACGGATGATGCAGACCAGCACACGGTCGGGTGGTGGAGGGCGCTGCGCCGCACTCCGGTCGCGGTCTGGAACGACGACGTCACGGACTGGGCCGCCGCGTTGACGTATTACGCCGTCCTGGCCCTGTTTCCGGTCCTGCTGGTGATCCTCTCGATCCTGGGCGTGACCATGCCGACGGCCAAGCCGGAGGTCATCGACCGGATGGCGCAGGCCGCCCCGGTCGCGTCCCGCGCCCTGCTGCGCAGCACGCTGCGTCAGTTGTCGGGGCAGTCGTCGACGGCATGGACGCTGATCTTCCTGGGCGGTTCGGGGGCCCTGTGGTCGGGTTCCAGCTATCTGAGCGTCTTCCGCCGGGCGCTGCACGCCATGCACCGCACCAGTGCGCAACGGCCGGTCTGGCGTACCGCTCCGCGCATCATCGCCACGGCCCTCGTCCTGATCTCCCTGCTCCTGACGACCACCCTCGCGTTGTTGCTCACCGGCAGCCTGACGCGGCGCCTGGCCCGGGCGCTGCACCTGGGTACCGGGCCGCAGGTCGCCTGGGACGCACTGCGGTGGCTGGTCGTGGCCGTGGTCGCCGTCGCCCTGGTGCTCGTCCTGTACCGCTCGGGGCCCCCGCCCTCCCGCCCGGTCGGGAAGATGGCGCCAGGTGGTGCGCTGGCGGTGGTGCTCGTGCTGGCGGTCTCCCTCGGGTTCGCCGCCTACACCTCCCATGTCAGCAGCTACCACCGCCTGTACGGCTCGCTGGCCGGTGTCGTGGTCTTCCTGATCTGGCTGTGGCTGGCCAACCTGGCGCTCCTGGTCGGGGCCCAGTTCAACGCGGAGCTGGCGAAGCCCGCCCAAGGGGAAGAGGCCGAGCGTCCGGTGCCTGCGGTGGACCGCCGGTAGGCACCGTCCGGCTGCCGGCCCCGACCGTCAGCCGGTGCTGAGCATGCCCTCGCGCAGGCGGGCCAGGAGGCGGGAGATCAGTCGCGAGACGTGCATCTGGGAGACGCCGAGACGTTCGCCGATCTCGGCCTGGGTGAGTTCCTCGACGAAGCGCCAGTGGATGATCCTGCGGTCGCGTTCCTCGAGTTCGGCGATCATCGGGGCGAGGGCGTGGAAGTCCTCGACCAGGCCGAGGGCGGCGTCCTCGTCGCCGATGACGTCGGCGAGCGCGGCCTCGCCGTCCTCGCTGCCGTTGAGCGCCGCGTCCAGGGAGGACGACTGGTAGCCGTTGGAGGCGAGCTGGGCCTCGACGACCTCTTCCTCGGGAAGGCTCATCAGCTCGGCGAGTTCCTCGGTCGTCGGGGCCCGGCCCAGCCGGCTGCGCAGCTCCTCGTTGGCGTGGGCGAGCTGGACGCGGGCTTCCTGGAGCCGGCGCGGGACGTGCACGGCCCAGGACGTGTCACGGAAGAACCGCTTGATCTCGCCGACGATGTAGGGGATGGCGAAGGTGGTGAACTCGACCTGGCGGGACAGCTCGAACCGGTCGATGGCCTTGATCAGCCCGACCATGCCGACCTGGACGATGTCCTCCATCTCCTCCGGTCCCCTGCTGCGGAACCGGCCGGCCGCATAGCGGACGAGGGACATGTTCATCTCGATCAGCGTGTTGCGCGCGTACTGGTACTCCGGCGTGCCCTCCTCCAGCGCCGCCAACCGGTCGAAGAACGTCTTCGACAACTCCCGCGCGTCCTTCGGCGCGACCTTGGAAGGGTCCGCGATCTTCGGAACGTCCACCGCCTGCTCGGCGGTCTGCGCCGTTGTCGTCGTCATCATGCGCCCCTCCTGGTCGGTCGGCCTTGTCGTCACCCGGACCGTCGTCCGGCAAGCACGCGCCTACCCAGGCTGCCGACCGGCATCCCCTCCGAACTGACGATCGTCGAGGCGCCCGCCCTCCCGCCCTCCCGGCCTGCCGGGCTCGGCTCGGGAGAGGTCCCCGTCCCGGACGGGTAGCTTCGCGCGATCCGCCCCGTCATCCGACAGGGGCCTTCACCGGCGGGAGCTGCTTCAGGTGTCATCACGCGGACATCGCATCATGTCGTGGGGTCGGACCGTCGTCATGCTCGCCGCCGCCGTCCTGGCGGCGGCCTCGCTGGGTGCTCCCCCGGCGCAGGGTGCAGCAGGCTCGCTGCACATCCTGCCGGGTCATCTGCTCGGGTCGGACTACCAGCCCGACAAGTTCTACGTGCAGCAGGGCGACGGCGACTGGGAGCTGACCTACACGCCCGGCTGGCAGGGTGACGGGTTCAGCGATCAGGTGCGCGGCACGCTGCCGAACCTGCGCGCCGCCAACGGCGTCTTCGACGACGAGAGCGGCAGGATCCTCGACCACGACCCGGACTTCACCGCACAGTCCAACACGGACGAGTTCATCTCGAACCTGGACTCCTACCGGCAGCACGGACTGCTCGCCACCGACGTCAACCTCCAGGGCGGCAACGCCGGGTTCGGCGGTGTGCAGAACCCCGCGTTCAACAGCGACGGGTCCCTGCGTCCGGAGTGGATGGACCGGGCGGCGCAGGTGATCGAGGCCCACGCGCAGCGGAACATGGTCGTGGTGCTCGGCTTCTTCTACTTCCAGCAGGACCAGGTGCTCGAAGACGACGACGCGGTGCGGCGGGCGGTGACCAACGCGACGGACTGGCTGATCGAGCACGACTACCGGAACGTGATCATCGAGATCGCGAACGAGTACAACGACGACGACTCCTACGACCACGAGATCATCCACTCGGACAAGGGCATGGCGGAGCTGATCCGGCTCGCGCAGTCGCGGTTCGACGACGCCGACTTCCGGCTGGCGGTGAGCGCGTCCCGGTTCGGGGACGGATCGTGGCCGGACGGTGCGGTCGCGGACGCCGCTGATCTCGCGCTGCTGCACTGCAACGGCCTTGACGCAGAGGACTGCGCGGACGCGGCCGCCGAACATCAGCAGGAGCACGACTACCCCGTCGTGGTCAACGAGACCAACAACACCGAGGGCAGCTACACGGACGAGACGCTGGACGAGGACGAGGCGGCCCTCGACAGGCTGACCGCCACCGGGGCCAGCTGGGGGTTCATGCTCAACCAGTGGAACCAGTACGCGACGTGCGTGTACGACGACGACTGCGGATCGGCGGGCTTCGACTGGACGCTGGGCCCCGACCCCGGCGCGAACGGCAGCGGCGTGGAACTCCTGCGCAACTTCGCCCACGGGGTCTTCGACCACCTGGAAGAGGTGGTGTTCCAACCCGGTCGTTGACGTCGTCGAGCGGCATGCCGTGGTGCGTGGCCGTCGCCTTCCGACCCGGCCCCGCAACTGATCGCGAAGGATCCGCGCGGGTAGTGTGCCGGCGGTGGAACCCCGGCGCCGCCCCTGGCGTGCGGACTGGCGGGGGCGCGCGCCCGGCAGGGCCGACGAACTCCCCGTCCGACGTGCTTCTGCCGCCATCACGCTAGGGAGTCGCAGTGAACGCACCTACGTCGCCGGCCGCTTGGGCGACCGGCGAGACCGTCGACGGCCGGTACCGGGTGATCGGGGAGCTGGGCCGGGGCGGGATGGGCGTCGTGCACCGGGTTCGGCATCTCGCCTGGGGCATCGACATGGCGGTGAAGAGTTCGCGGCCCGAGCTGTTCCGCGGGCCCGGCGATCAGGAGCTGTTCGTCAGGGAGGCCGAGGCGTGGGTGTCCCTCGGGCTCCATCCGAACGTCTGCGTCTGCCATTACGTGCGGGTGATCGACGGTGTCCCCCGGGTGTTCGCCGAGTACGTCGACGGCGGCAGCCTGGCCGAGTGGATCGGCGACGGGCGGCTCCACGCCGGGGATGCCCGGCAGGCCCTCGCCCGTGTGCTCGACACGGCGGTCCAGGCGGCCCGCGGGCTCGAGCACGCCCATCGCAGAGACCTGGTGCACCAGGACGTGAAGCCGGCCAACGTCCTGCTCGACGGCACGGGTGCCGCGAAGATCACCGACTTCGGTCTCGCCCGGTCCAAGGCCACCACCACGGCCCCGGCCGACCCCCAAGCGACGTCGGACGTCAGCGTGTTGGTGCCGACGGGCGGCATGACGGTCGGGTACGCGTCCCCGGAGCAGCTCGCGGGCGAGCCCGTCGGGCGGCGCAGCGACGTCTACAGTTTCGCGGTCTCGGTCCTCGAGATGTTCACCGGCGGTGTGCGCTGGGCGGCTGGTTCGGTCGCGGGTCTCGCGCTGGAGGAGCTCCTGGCCGACCCCTCGAATCCGGTCGCGGCACCGCCGGAGGTCGTCCACCTGCTCCGGCGCTGCCTGCGGCAGCAGCCGGCCCACCGGCCGGCCTCGATGGCCGACATCGCGGACGTACTGACCGAGATCTACGAGCAGGCGACCGGCTCGGCCTACCCGCGTCCCGCGCCGCAGGAGGCCGAGCTGCGCGCCGACGAACTCAACAACCGTGGCCTGTCGCTCCTCGACCTGGACCGGGCCGCCGACGCCGAGCAGGCCTTCGACCAGGCGCTCGCGGCCGACCCGCACCACGTGGGGGCCGTGTACAACGGCGGCCTGTTCCGGTGGCGTACGGGCGCGATCACCGATGAGGAACTCGTCGCCCGGCTGGCGGCGATCCCGCGCGGATCCGGTGCGTCCTCCTGGCAGGTGCAGCTGTTCCTGGCCCGGGTCCACCTCGAACGCGGCGACCTCGCCGCGGCACGCGACCTGCTCGACGCCCTCGCCCGCGAGCGACCCGACGACACCGACGTGCGGGCGGCGCAGCGGGTGGCGGCCTCCACAGCCGTGGCCGATGCCCGCCGCACCGGCACCCGCATGTTCCGCGAGCCGTTCGCGCTGCCCTTCGCGCCGGTGGAACTGCTCGCCCGGCACGAGGTGATGGGCTACCTGCCGATCCGGTTCACTCCCGACGGACGCCTCGCGCTGAGCGGCCACTGGAACGGCGTGCTGCGGCTGTGGGACACGGCGACCTGCGCGCAGCGGTCGGCAGTCGAGGGCCACCCCACGCAGGTGCTCGGCGTCGACCTCACCCCTGACGGCTCGTACGCCCTGTCCACGAGCCGCGACGGCACGGTGCAGTTCTGGGATCTCAGGGCGGGCAGGTGTACCCGCGTCATCCGCTCGGCCGCACGCGCCACGGGGTGCCCGGTCAGGTTGAGTGCCGACGGGCGCATCGGGGTGTGGCAGGGCGTGGACGGGCGCGTCCAGGTCTGGGAGCCGCGGACCGGGACCTGCCGGTGGTCGCTCGGGGCACGACTCGAGGGCGGCGCCCTGGACGGCTCGCAGTACGAGGTGAGCGCCGACGGGCGCCATGTGCTCACCGCCGAGGAGGACGGGGCGCGGCTGTGGAGCGTGGCCGATGGCCGGTGCCGGGTGCTGGCCGCCGGCGCGGCGACGCATGCGTTGTGCTTCAGCCCCGACGGGCGGACGGTCGCGGTGGCCGGCAAGGACCGGGTGATCCGGGTATGGAACGTGGGGGACGGCCAGCAGATCCGCGGGTTGGCCACGTTGACGGGGCTGACCGCCGCGGCCGGTCACCTCGCCTTCGGCGACGGCGGGCGGCTGCTGCTGTCCGGAACGACCGGCGACCACACCGTTCAGGTCTGGGAGTTGCGCAGCGGCCGGTGTCTGCGGACGTTCACCGCCGGCGCGTACGGGATGCACCACGTCGGATTCCCGGACGGCGGCGACCGTTTCGGCTGCTCCGTCGGCGGGCACCCCGAGCTGCCCATGCATCGCTGGCGGCTGCCCGACACCGGTTACGCCGCCGAGCCGTACGTGATCAAGCCGCGCGCGTACGCGGAGGTCAGCCGGCTCGGCGGACTGGTCGAGGAGCTGCTCGCCGACGCACGCCATGCGATGTCGAACGGCCACCACCGGTCGGCCCTCGTCCTGTTGACCCGCGCACGGGAGGTACCGGGATACGAGCGGGCGCCCGAGCTCCTGGCCGCCTGGCACGAACTGGGCCGCTCGGCGCACCACGTACGGCTGCGCTCCGCCTGGTCCCGGCCGCTGGACGCCGGCCGCCTCTCCTTCGGCGCCATCACGGCGATCGGTGTCGCCGCGGGCGTCCGGCTCGCCGTCAGCGGGCAGAGCGACGGCACCGTACGGGTCTGGGATCTGGACAGCGGCGCGTGCACGCACATCCTCGACGATCACCCGGGCAGGGTGGGCGGGGTGGCGTTGAGCGACGACGGCCGGCACGTCCTGTGCGAGGGCACCAAGCCGCTCGCGGTCATTCGGCGGCGACTGGCAGACGGCGAGTGCCGCCGGCTGACTCCGGACTGGGACATGAGCAGGACCATCGGCTTCACCGGCGACGGAAGGTGCGCCTGGTTCGGCGGCGGCGACGGCGTGCTGCGCCGCTGGGACCTGGACGGCGACCGCTGCGTCGCGACGATCACCGGGAACGGCCCGGTCAACGTGATCTCCGTGTCCGCGGACGGGCGGCTCGCGGCGGTCGGTGACTCGGGCGGCGTGGTCCGGTTGCGGGACCTCGGCACCGGAGCCTGCCTGCGGACCTGGACCGGCCCCCGGGAACCGATCCTCTCGGCGTGCCTGAGCGCCGACGGCCGCCTGGCCATGTCCACGCACCAGGTCATGTCCTCCGGCGCCGGGGACGAACCGATCCGGCTGTGGGACGCCGGTTCCGGGCGGGCGGTACGCGAGTTCGCCGGGCACGAGGGCTGGGTCTCCGCCGTGCGGTTCACCCCTGACGCCCGGTTCGCCTTCTCGGCCGGACACGACGGATCCATACGGATGTGGGAGGTCGCCACCGGCCGATGCCTGCACGTGCTCGAAGGGCACCAGCAACGCATCCGGCACCTCGAACTCACCCCGGACCTGCGCAACCTGGTCTCGGCGGGAGACGACGGCATCCGCCTCTGGGACCTCGACTGGGAGCTGGCGGCCGAACCGACCCGGTGAAGGCCCCCGCAGGAGCGGAAACGCGCCCCTCGTCGGCGGCACGTTCGCGCGCTCCCCTACCCGCCCCCGGGCGGATCCTCCACAATGTCTGCCAGAAAGATCACGATCAGGGACCGAAGGGCCGGGAACGAGCGGTGCCGCGCAAGGTCAGCAGGATTCCGACACCCCGTGTGGGCAGTGGGCTCTTCCTGCTCGACCTCACCGTCGCGGCCGGCGAGCCCGGGACCGCTGAGAGCACCGAGGCCATCGCCCGGTACGCCGACGAGATGCTCGCGGTGGGCAACACCGCCGAGGCCGTCGACTGGTACTCGCGGATCATCGAGGACGGTGCGCCGGAACTCGGCCCTCAGGCGGCACTTCAGATCGGCGTGGCGCTGGCGGACGACGACAGCGAGGCCTCCCAGGCGGTGCTCCGCTACGCGGCCGAGCACGGCACCGGCCAGGTGGCCGAGTTGGCGGCACGTAACCTCCAGGTGATGGCCGACCACGGCATCGCCGTCCGGACGGCACCTGCGACGCGGGAGGAGGTCGTCGGGCGTGCGGCGCTCGGCCGGGGCAGGCTGTGGGCAGCGGCGAACGATCTGCGGGGAGCCATCGAAGCGTTCGATTTCGCGGCCGGTTCACCGGTCGCCGACGTCGCAGCCGAAGCGCTGGCCCTTTGGGGCTCGGCGCTGTTGATGGGCGGTGACCAGGACGCGGCCGTGGAGGTCCTCAACCGGGCCATGGCGTCCGGGCACCGCAGGTTCGGCGCAATGGCGGCCGTCGACCTGGCCATGATCCTGGTCAACCGCGGCGAGCACGACCGTGCCTCCCGCCTGCTCCGCCAGGCGCGGGACGGTGACCTGGCCGGCACGATGGCGGCGGTGAACCTCGGGGTCATGCTCGCGCGACACCTCGGCGACCTGGACGCCGGCATCACCGCACTGCGCACGGCGGCCCGGGACCAGGTCCCGCTGATCGCCGCGGGCGGGCTGTTCAACCTGGCGACGCTCGTGGAGGAGAACGGGGACCGGGCCGGGGCCGAGCAGGCGTACCGGGACGCGGCCGACCTCCGCCAGCCGATGTTCAGCGGCAAGGCCGCCATCAACCTCGCCCTGCTGCTGAGCCGCCGGCTGGACGCCGAAGGCGAGCGCGCCGCCTACCGGCTGGCGGCCGAGGTCGGCGACCCCGACGACCAGGCTCAGGCCCGCAAGATGCTCCTGCTCTTGGGCGGCCTGGTCTAGGCGGTGTCCGCACACTCGCGCACGGCAGGCGGCTTTGGTGACCGTCTGCGTGGTATCCCGAAAACCGGGACAACTGGGCTGCCTGGCACGGCCGATCAGACCCTGCGGTCTTGACTGCGAGTGCCACCTGATGCAGTTTATGTGTCTGGGATATAGCGAGCAACTTTCGCTCCTGCACGGCTGTATGTGGAAGTACGAGAACCGGCCGGCCCACGGCCGGACCCGGCACCGCCCAGTTCTTCCCCAGGGCGCGATCACTGCCCTGCCCCCGCGAGGAGAATGATCTTCCATGTCCTGGCGCTCCGCAGAGCCCTCTGCCCGCACGGTCTTCGCGGTGCTCACCGGTCTGATCGCCTACGAGGTCCCAGCCGGTGGCCCACACCGCCGGTCCGCGGTCCGCAGCGCCGACGCCCTGAGAGCGCCGGTGGCTGAGCACCGACGCTGATCCGGTGCGACGGTGGCAGCCAGCCTGACGCGCGGAAGCACCGCCTCCGCCTCGCAACGACTTCGATCCCCATCCGCGGCGTCCCGCGCGGGGTCTCGCAGGACGGGAAGCCGCAGGAACACAGTCCGGTGCCCACGAACAGCTGCGCACCGCACCACATCGACAGTCCGGACAGCCCCCGACGGACCGGCCGGAATCACTTACTCAAGGATCGAGAGGTCCCTATGCGCAGAGGAAGTTTCAGCCGCGGACACCGCTCCGTGGCGCTCGCCGCCGCGGCTGCGGCCCTGGTCGCCCTGGCGGGTACGCTCGTCGCCAACCCGGCTCAGGCGTCGACCCCGTCGACCCCGTCGGCCGCCGCGGCGTGTTCCCTCCCGTCGACGTACAAGTGGTCGTCAACGGGTCCATTGGCGCAGCCCGCGAACGGCTTGGTCTCGCTGAAGGACTTCAGCAGCGTGGTCTACAACGGACGGCACCTGGTCTACGCGTCGAACGTGGACGGCTCCTCTTCGTACGGGTCGACGGCGTTCAGTCCCTTCACGAACTGGTCGGACATGGCGTCGACCGGCCAGACCAACATGAGCGGGTCCACGATCGCGCCCACACTGTTCTACTTCGCGCCCAAGAACATCTGGGTGCTGGCGTCCCAGTGGGGTGCGTCGCCGTTCATCTACCGCACCTCCAGCGACCCCACCAACCCGAACGGCTGGTCCTCACCGCAGGCGCTGTTCACCGGCGGCATCCCCAACTCCGGCCCGCTCGACCAGACGCTGATCGGTGACGGCCAGAACATGTACCTGTTCTTCGCCGGCGACAACGGCAGCATCTACCGGGCGAGCATGCCCATCGGGGACTTCCCCGGCAGCTTCGGCTCCACGTACACCACGGTCATGAGCGACTCGACCAGCAACCTCTTCGAGGCGGTGCAGGTCTACAAGGTCCAGGACCAGAACCAGTACCTCATGATCGTCGAGGCGATGGGCGCCAACGGGCGCTACTTCCGCTCTTTCACCGCCTCCAGCCTCAGCGACACCTGGACCCCGCAGGCCGCCAGCGAGAGCAACCCCTTCGCCGGCAAGGCCAACAGCGGCGCCAGCTGGACCAACGACATCAGCCACGGCGACCTGGTCCGCAACAACCCCGACCAGACCATGACCATCGACCCCTGCAACCTACAGTTCCTCTACCAGGGCAGGGACCCCGCGTCGGACGGCACCCCCTACAACCAGCTGCCGTGGCGGCCGGGAGTGCTCACCCTCCAGCGCTGACCCGCCTGGTCCACGGTGATCGCGATTTCTCCTCTCTGCATGTCCATGACTTACGTCGGTATTCAGCCCTCCCGCTCCGGTGACGCCAGCGCGCGACGCCAACCCTGCCGACACTTTCGTGAGAAAGTTTCCATAAGTCAGTAGAGATAGTTTCTTACTCGATTGCCCGAGTGCCACAGCGGCGTCCGTGTCGGACGAGGGAAGGCGATCGTGACGGACGAGCACCGACCTCGGCGAGAGCACCACCGCCCTCGCCGAGGTACTCAGGCAGGCCCGCAACCGACCCCTGGGCACCCTTGCCGACACCCTCGTCGAACAGGCCGCTGCTTCCACCCCGCACAACGACGGCATCGCCCTCGTCCCCCGATCCGAACCTCCGATAGTCGCTCGTCAGGGCATTCAACGGTCACCGCGACACGACTGCCGGCCACCGTCCATGCTGCCCTCGATTCCGATCGGTGAGGCCAGAGGACCGAGGTTCAGCTCTCGGCACCGAGTTCTGCGAGCGTCTTGCCGGTGGACCGTACGCCGAAGGCGATGAAGACCGCTCCGACGAGCAGCACCCCGGCCAGCGCCCAGAAGACGGATCGCGGGCCGTCTGCCGCGAGCAGCGGCACGACCAGGTACGGCTGGAGGGCGCCGCCGAGGTGGCCGATGCCGTCGCCGATGCCCATCGCCGAACCCCGCGCCCGGGTCGGGAAGACCTCAGCGGTGTAGGAGTACGCGGGGATGATGGTGGCGAAGATCCCCGCGCTGACCAGGAACGCGCCCACGACCACGAAGGTCTCGTCCGGCGCGACGGCCAGGGCCGCAAGCCCGATGACGATCAGCGCGAGGCTTGCTGCGATCAGCGTGCGCCGTTGCAGCCGCTCGATCAGCGCCGGCTGGACGAGCGCCGCGATGATGCCGCCGATGGAGGCGATGCCCGCCAGGGTGACGGCGCTGGTGTGGCCGACGTTCAGCTTGGCGAGCAGGTTCTCCTCGTACACGTTGAAGGCGTACACGCTGAAGTAGAGACAGAACCAGAAGCCGAAGACGACCAGCAGCCTGCTGCGGAAGGGCCGCCGGAAGAGGTCCACGACGGGGAACGGGGCGTCGCTCGCCTGCTCGCCACCGTCCGGGTCGGGAGCGGGAAGGTCGACGTGCCGATCGGTCAGGCGCTGCTCCATCGCCGAGACGATGGCGTCGGCACGCTCGCGCTGCCCGCGCAGCTCCAGCCAGCGCGGGGACTCGGGCAGCCGGCGGTCGTTGAGCAGCGGCAGTGCCAGCGCGCTGGCGGCGGCGAGGGCGAACAGGATGCGCCAGCCCTGGCCGGTGGCCGGCAGCAGCCAGGTGCCCAGGATCGGAGACGCCGCCTGGCCGGCAGCCGCCCAGATGATGCTGACCGCGAGCAGCTTCCCGCGCCGGGCAGCCGGCGCCAGTTCGGTGATGAAGGTGCCCAGCAGGGCGATCTGTGCGCCCATCGCAAGGCCGGTCAGGGTACGGAAGACGGTGAGCGAGGCCAGGTCCCAGGACAGGCCGGTGGCCAGCGATGCCACGGCGAGCAGGGAGACGCAGATGGCCAGCGCCCTGCGCCGGCCGATCCGGTCCGCCGTGGTACCGAGGGCGAACGCACCGACCATGTAGGCGATCAGGTTGGCGGTGATCGGGAGGCTGATCTGTGACTCGCTCAGCCGGAGTCTGTCGATCACGGTCGGCAGGACCGTGCCCACCACGTTGATGTCGTAGAACGCGAAGAAATAGCAGATGCCGAGGGCGAGATAGCCGCCCAGGGCGAGGCCGGTACGCGGCAGCCGGTCGATCCTGGCTCCTGCGGAGGCGGAGGCGGCGGCTCGTGGTGTGGCGGGGATGTCGTCGGACGCGGACGCTGCCGGTCCGACGGGGGCAGATCTGCTCATAGGGGTGTCTCCTAGCGGCTGCGGTTGATGAAGGAAGCCATGTAGCGGCACGGCTCCCCGGTGGCGAAGGCCGTCCCGAAGGCGTCGACGCTGGCGTCGACGGACTCCGTCAGCGGTCGCTCCTCCCAGCTGCGGAGCAGCTCCTTCTGCTGCCGCATGACGGACGGGCCGAGGGCGGCCAGGCCGTGGGCGGTGGTGGCGACGGCGGTGTCGAGCCCGTCCGCGGGCACGAGTTGCTGCACCAGGCCCCACTCGCGGGCGGTGGCGGCGTCGATGTTCTCGCCGGTGAGCAGCAGCCAGGTGGAGCGGGAGAGGCCGATCAGGCGGGGCAGCAGTGCGGCGTGGATGACGGACGGGATGCCGACCTTGACCTCGGGCATCCCGTACCGGGAGTCCTCGGAGCCGATGCGCAGGTCGCAGGCGAGGGCCAGTTCGAGGCCGCCGCCCAGGCAGTAACCCGCGAGTCGGGCGATCACGGGCAGGGGAAAGTCCCTCACGGCATCGCAGAGTTCACGCAGCCGGGAGATGAAGCGCCTGCCGGAGTCGGGATCCAGACCTGCCATCTCATGGATGTCCGCGCCGCCGACGAACGCCTTGTCTCCGGTCCCGCGCAGGACCAGGACACGAACGTCGTCCCGGGCCCGGAGTGCGGCGAGGGCGACGGTGAGGTCCTGGATGACCGGTGTGCTGAGGATGTTGACGGACTTGGCTTCGGTGATGGTCAGGGTCGCGACGCCGCACTCGTCCAGCTCAACGTGGGCATGCGGAAACTGCTGGGGACTGCTGCTCATGGGGTGGGCTCCGATGGAGTGGATGTACTGCCGGACGGCGGCTGCCGAAGGGGTCAGCGGATGCCTGCGACGGCTCCGGAGGCGAGGAGTGCCTCGACTGCCTCGGGTGCCAGGCCGAGTTCGGCCAGGATCGCGGCGGAGTGCTCGCCGTTGAGGGGCGGCGGCTGGACGGGGTGGGGTACGCCCGGGTCGATCATGGGGTTGCGGACCAGCGGAACGGTGCCGACGGTGGGGTGTTCGGCGTGGATCCGCAGGTCACGGTGGGCGACCTGCGGGTCGGCGAAGACCTCGGGGAGGGTGTTGATCGGTCCCCAGGAGATACGGGCCGTATCGAGGTCCGCTCCCCACTGCGCACGGGTGCGCCCGGCCATCGCTGCCGCGACCAGCGGGCGCAGCTCGTCCAGGTGCTCCAGGCGACTGCTGTTGGTGGTGAACCGCGGGTCCCGTGCCAGGTGCGGAAGGTCGGCGAGGGCGCAGAACTGGGCGAACTGCGCGTCGTTGCCGATGGCCAGGATCAGGTGTCCGTCGGAGCAGGCGAAGACCTCGTACGGAGCGAGGTTGGCGTGCGCGTTGCCGATGCGCTGGGGAACGCGCCCCGACACGAGATAGTTGGAGCCCTGGTTGGCGTTCAGGGCGACGGCGACGTCGAGCAGTGCGATGTCGATGTGCTGGCCGGCACCGGTGCGTTCGCGCTGGAAGAGCGCGGCGAGCACGGCGGACGTCGCGTACATGCCGGTCATCAGGTCGACGACCGAGACACCGGTGCGCAGGGGCCCGTCACCCGGCGTGCCGTCGGGCTGCCCGGTGTAGCTCATCATGCCGCCCATGCCCTGGAAGACGTAGTCGTACCCGGGCTTGCCGGCCATCGGTCCCGTGGGGCCGAACCCGGTGATGGACAGGTGGATGAGGCGGGGGTTGACGGCCCTCAGGTCGGTGTGGCCGAGACCGTGGCGCTCCAGCGTGCCGGTCCGGTAGTTCTCCACGACGACATCGGCGTCGGCGGCCAGGCGGCGGACGAGCTCTGCGCCCTCCGGCGTGGCGAAGTTGATCGCGATGGAGCGCTTGCCGCGGTTGCAGGCGAGGAAGTACGCCGAGAAGTGCGCTCCGGTGTCGGGGTCGCCGAGGTACGGCGGGCCCCAGCCGCGGGTGTCGTCACCGGCCTTCGGGTTCTCCACCTTGATGACCTGGGCGCCCAGGTCCGACAGGTTCTGGGTGCACCAGGGCCCGGCCAGGATGCGGGAGAGGTCGAGCACCTTCAGCCCGCGCAGAGAGGTTTCCAGCATGATGTGGCCCCCAGGGGTCGGTTCGGGCGGGCGGTCAGCACGTCTCGAAGCGGGTGGCTCCGGCTGCGACCAGCCGCTGTAGCAGGGGAGCCGGCGTCCAGTGCTCGCCGTGCACCTCGTGCAGGGCACGGATCCTCTCCAGCGTCACGTCGAGGCCGAGGGTCTCGGCGTAGTGCATGGGGCCGCCGCGCCAGGCCGGGAAGCCGTAGCCGGAGACGTAGACGACGTCGATGTCGGAGGCGCGCTGGGCGATCCCTTCGGCGAGGATCTGCGCACCCTCGTTGACGAGGGCGAGAATGCAGCGCTCCACGATCTCGTCGTCGGTGAGCGCCCGCCGCTCGACGCCGGCCTCCCGCGCGCACCGGGCGATGATCTCGTCGACGACCGGGTCGGGATGCGGGATGCGGCTGCCCTCTTCGTAGCGGTAGTAGCCGGCTCCGGTCTTCTGACCGAAGCGGCCCTGCTCGCAGATGCGGTCGGGAACCCGGCAGTACCGCAGATGAGCGGGGCGGGTGGGCGCGAGCCGCTTGCGGGTGGCCCAGTTGATGTCGAGGCCGGCGAGGTCGGCGACGTTGTGGGGGCCCATGGCCATGCCGAAGCGGGTCAGGGCCTGGTCGACCTGCTGGGGCGAGGCTCCCTCTTCCAGGAGGAAGTTGGCCTCGCGCCAGTACGGGGTGAGCATGCGGTTGCCGACGAAGCCCTCGCAGACCCTGACGACGACCGGGGCCTTTCCGATGCGCTGTGCGGCCCTGGTGCAGCTGGCCAGGGTGGTGGGCGAGGTGGCGTCGCCGCGTACCACCTCCAGGAGCCGCATGATGTTGGCCGGGCTGAAGAAGTGCAGGCCGATGACGTCCTGGGGGCGGGAGGTGACGGCGGCGATCTCGTCGACGGACAGCCGTGACGTGTTGGACGCGAGGATGGCGCCCGGTTTGCAGACCGCGTCGAGGCGGCGGAAGACGTCCTTCTTGACGTCCATGTCCTCGAAGACGGCCTCGATGACGAGGTCGGCGTCCGCCGCGTCGGCCAGGTCGAGCGTGCGGCGGATCAGGCCCATGCGCTCCTCGACCTGGGCCGCGGTGAGCCTGCCCTTGGCCGCGGTGATGTCGTAGTTGTGGCGCATCCGGGCCAGGCCCCGGTCCAGGGCCTGCTGATCGCGCTCGAAGAGGACGACGGGGATGCCCGCGTTGGCGAACGCCATGGCGATACCGCCGCCCATGGTCCCGGCGCCGATCACGGCCGCCTGGACGACCTCCCGGACAGCCGTGTCCGCGGGCAGGTCGGCGATCTTCGCGGCCTGGCGCTCGGCGAAGAAGACATGGCGCAGGGCCTTGGACTCGGGGCCTGCGACCAGTTCGTCGAAGCGGGCGCGCTCATAGGTGAGGCCCTCTTCGAGCGGAAGGCGGGTGGCCGCCTCCAGGCAGTCGACGGCGGCGCGCTGCGCGAGCGCATTGCGGTCCTTGGCGCCTACGGCGTCCCGGCGGGCGCTGAAGTCGAATTCCGTGGGGGCCATGGAGCGGACGCCGGGTGCGGGAACGGCCTCGGCGGCAGCGGCATGTGCGGTCCCGGCGGCGATCGGGTCCCCCTCGAACACGGCGTCGACCAGGCCGAGGCCGGCCGCCCGGACGCCCGTGACACGCCTGCCGTGCTGCACCAGGTCCAGTGCCTCGGCCACCCCGACCAGGCGTGGCAGCCGCTGGGTACCGCCCGCGCCGGGGACCAGGCCGAGAGTGACCTCGGTCAGGCCGAGGCGGGCGTCGGCGGTGGCGATGCGGTGGTGGCAGCCGAGTGCCAGCTCCAGGCCACCGCCGAGGGCGACACCGTGGATCGCGGCGACGACGGGCTTGGCGCTCGCCTCAATCTTCGCGATGACCTCACCGAGCATCGGCCCGGCGGTGGCGGCGGGAGTGTTGAACTGGCGGACGTCGGCGCCGCCGCAGAAGCCGCGCCCGGATCCGGCGATCACGGCGGCGTGCACCCCGGTGTCCTCGGCGACCCGGTCGAGGGCAGCCGCGACGCCCACGCGGACGCTGTGGCCCAGGGCGTTGACCGGCGGGTTGTCGAGAAGGATGACGGCCACACCGTCCTGGGTGCCGTAGCGCACGGTCTCGGAGAGGACGACGGTCTTCATGGTGGAGGGGGTTCCTTCCTGCGCGGGTGGGCAGCGAGCGTTCAGGCCGCCGTCGGTCGGGCGAGGTCCATGAAGCGCGTCAGGTGGGCGCGCCGGTCGCCCAGGGTGTGTTCGATGGCCAGCAGCCGTTTGACGTGGTGGCCCAGGCGCAGTTCGTCGGTCATGCCGATACCGCCGTGCAGCTGGATGGCGTCGAGGCCGATCAGGCGCGCGGCGTCGATGCATTTGACTTTGGCCGCGGACACCGCGGACGCGGCTCGGGCACCGTCGGATTCGCTGGTCGCGGAGGCCAGCCAGGCCAGCGAGCGGGCCTGCTCGACGGCTACCAGCATGTCGACGAGCCGGTGTTGCAGGGCCTGGAACTTGCCGATGGGGCTGCCGAACTGCTCGCGGCTTCCGGCGTGGTCACGCGTCGCGTCGAGCACCGCGGACATGGCGCCGACCGCTTCGGCGCACAGGGCGGCACAGGCCAGGTCCGAAGCCCGGCTCAGCGCGTCGTGTGCCTCACCCGCCCGCCCGAGCAGTGCACCGGTGGGCAGGCGTATGCCGTCGAAGCGCAGATCGGCGCCGTGCGCGCCGTCGATGGTGGGATACCGGGCGAGGGACAGGCCCGGGTGGTCGCGATCGACGAGGAACAGGGACACACCGCGCGGCGAGGGGTTGTCGCCCGAGGTGCGGGCCGTCACGAGGTAGCGGTCCGCGTCGCCGTCGATGACCACGCACTTGGCGCCGGTCAGCAGCCACCCGTCACCGTCCGGGACGGCCGTGGTGGTGATGTCGGTGAGGTCGTGCTGGGTGTGCGGCTCGTCGTGGGCCAGCGCGAAGGTGTGCTCTCCCGCGGCGAGGGCCGGCAGCAGGGCCGTGCACTGGGCGTCGTCACCGGTGAGGGCGATGAGACGGCCGCACAGCAGCACGGTGCTGGCATAGGGGACCTTGACCAGGTGGCGCCCGAAGGACTCCATGACGGCGTGGGCGAGGAGGGGGCCTGCGGCCAGCCCGCCGTACTCCTCGGGCAGGACAAGACCGAGCAGCCCCATCTCGGCGAAGGCGGTCCAGTGGCCCTTGTCCGCACCGTTCGTCTCGAAGTCGTACGCGCGGCGGAGGTAGGTCTCGACGGCGTCGGCGAGCGCTTTCTGGTCCTCGTCGAGGTGGTGACGCATGCTGTTCTCCTCAGCGGTTCTCTGGGATCGGTGTCCCGGAGCGGGCGGTTGCCTCAGAGGCCCAGAGCCGTCTTGGCGATGATGTTCTTCTGGATCTCGCTCGATCCGCCGTAGATCGCGATCTTGCGGAGATTGAGGTGGAAGGCGGCGAGCGGGTCGGCCCATGCGGGGCCGGCGGCGGCGGCCATGTCGCCGTCCTGCCGGGACCGGGCGTCGCGCACCGGGATGGTGTGGATGCCGGCCATCTCGACGGCGCACTCCACGATCTTGAGGGTGAGGGTGGTGCCGAGGTACTTGAGGATCGACGCCTCGGCGCCGTGCCCCTCGCCGCGTTGCATCGTCTCGACCAGACGCAGGTTGGCCTGTTCGAGGGCGAGCAGGTCGATCTCCAGAAGGGCGATGCGTCGGGCGAACTCCGGGTCCTCGGCCAGTGGCCGACCGCCGGCCGAGCGCCGGCCTGCGATCCGTTTGAGGAAGGCGAGTTCCCGCTTGCTGCGGCCGATGCGGGCGGCGTGCATCCGCTCGTGCCGCAGGAGCAGTTTGGCGCAGTCCCAGCCGCCGTTCAGCTTCCCGACGAGGTTGTCGCGCGGGACGCGCACGTTGTCGAGGAAGACCTCGTTGATCTCCTGTCCACCGTCGATGGTGCGGATCGGTCGGACCGTGATGCCCGGCGACGCCATGTCGATGAGGAGGAAGGAAATACCCGCCTGCGGTCTGGCGGCACCCGGGTCGGTACGCACCAGGCAGAACATCCTGTTCGCGTACTGGGCATACGTCGTCCAGGTCTTCTGCCCGTTGACGACGAACGCCTCACCGTCGTCGGTGGGTTCCGCACGGGTGCGCAGGGAGGCCAGGTCCGAGCCTGATCCGGGCTCCGAGTAGCCCTGGCACCACCAGTCCTGGCCGCCGAGGATGCGCGGCAGATGGCGTGCCTTCTGCTGCTCGGTCCCGAAGGCCATGAGGACCGGCGCGACCATGCGCAGCCCGAAGGGGAGCGTCTCGGGCGCACCGGCGATACAGCACTCCTCGTCGAAGGCGTACTGCTGCTCCACGGACCAGCCGGTACCGCCGTGCTCCACGGGCCAGTTGGGCGCCAGCCAGCCGTGTTCGTGCAGGATGGCGTGCCACCGGAGGATGTCCGCCCGGTCCAGCGGCAGATGGCCGAGGACCTTGGCCCGCAGCTGCTCGGGGAGCCGAGCGGCGAGAAAGTCCCTGACCTCCGCGCGGAACGCTTCGAGATCGCTGGTTTCCGGCATGGTGGCGTTCAGCTCCCGTCCCTGGTGAAACGCAGTGGTGCGCCGGTGCGCTCCTGGAGTTCGGCCCGGGTCAGCCCGGGGACCATGTCGACGACGGAGAACCCGCCCGGGGTGACGTCGACGGTCGCGAGATCCGTGTAGACGCGGGTGACGACGCCCGCGCTGGTCAACGGCAGCGAAACGTCTCGACCAGCCGTGGCCTGCCGTCCCGCGTGGTGTGCTCCATCAGCGCGTACACGCGCTTGGCCCCCACGGCGAGATCCATGGCACCGCCGACGGCTGCGGCCTTCTTCGGGTCGCCCAGTGACCAGTTGGCGAGATCCCCGGCGGCCGACACCTCGTACGCACCGAGCACGGTGTAGTCGAGGTGGCCGCCGCGCATCATCGCGAAGGAGTCGGCATGGTGGAAGTAGCTGCCTCCGGCCACCATCTGCACCGGGCGCTTGCCGGCGTTGACGAGGTCCGGATCGGGCTGCTCGCCCGCTGCCAGCGCCCGCATGCCGAGGATGCCGTTCTCGCTGTGCACGATGATCTCCTGGTCGGCGCTCCAGTGGTCGACGACGGTGACCGGGAGGCCGATGCCGAGGTTCACATACGAGCCGGAGGGAATGTCCGCGGCCACGGCACGTGCCATGTCCGTGCGGCTGCGCCTGGTCCACCTGGGCGTGCTCATCGCGTCATCTCCTCCGTCCCGCCTGCCCTGTCTGTCCCGGCTGTCCCGGTGTGCGGCTCTCGCGGTTCGGCCGCGGCCGGCTGTTCGTTCTCCGCCGCACGCGGGATCTCCACGACGCGCTGGACGAAGATCCCCGGTGTGACGACCCGCTCCGGGTCGAGCCCGCCGAGTTCCACTGCACGGTCGACCTGGACGATCGCGGTGGCGGCCGCCATGCACATCAGCGGCCCGAAGTTCCGTCCGGCCTTGCGGTATGTGAGGTTGCCCCAGCGGTCCGCGCACTCGGCGCCGACGAGCGCGAAGTCACCGTGCAGCGGCTCCTCGAAGACGTGTCCCCGGCCGTCGATGAGCCGGGTCTCCTTGCCCTCGGCGAGCCGGGTGCCGTACGCGGTCGGGGTGAAGAACCCACCGAGCCCGGCACCGGCGGCGCGCAGCCGTTCGGCGAGGGTGCCCTGCGGGACGCACTCGTAGGCGATCGCGCCTGCCTCGTAGGCTTCCTCGAAGTGGTACGAGGCCGCGCCACGCGGAAAGGAGGCGAGAAGCCTGCGGACCCGGCCGAGCCTGATGAGGCGGGCGAGGCCGTGATCGTGGCTTCCGCTGTTGTTGCAGACCACGGTCAACTCCCGGGCACCCTGCTCGACGAGCGCTTCGATGAGTTCGGACGGCTGTCCGGAGAGGCCGAAGCCGCTGATCAGGACGGTGGCACCGTCGTGGATGTCCCGCACGGCCGCGGCGGCCGTGGGCACGAACTTGTCCGGCATGGATCGGCCCTCTCCTAGCTGGCGTTCGACAGGATCGCGGTGGCCTGGCTGGAGAGCACCCCGCCGTTGCCGTGGACCAGCGCGGTCTCGGCTCCCGGCACCTGACGAACGCCGGCCTCCCCGCGCAGCTGGGCAACGGCCTCGATCACCAGGAAGATCGAGTACATGCCGGGGTGACCGAAGGAGAGCCCACCGCCGTTGGTGTTCAGGGGAAAGTCGCCGCCCGGTGCGACCCGGCCGCCGGAGACGAACGCGCCGCCCTCGCCCTTCGCGCAGAAGCCCAGGTCCTCGAGGAACAGGATCGGGTTGATCGTGAACGCGTCGTAGAGTTCGACCACGTCGATGTCGCTCGGGCGCAGTCCCGCCTCGGTGAAGGCCCGCCGGCCGGACTCGACGGCGGGCGTCACGGTCAGGTCGGCCATGCTGGAGATCTGCCGGTGCCAGTGCGCGTGCCCGATGCCCAGCACCGGGACGGGCCGGGCGTGCAGGGCGCGAGCGTGCTCCGCACCCGTGACGACGAAGGCGCCGGCGCCATCGGTGACCAGGCAGCAGTCCCGTACCGTCAACGGGTCGGAGATCATCTTCGAGCCGATCACATTGTCGATCGTCAGCTCCTCGCGCGAGAAGGCGTCAGGATTGCTGCGCGCCCACCGGCGGGCTGCCACGGCGACTTCGGCGAGTTGCTCGCGCGTGGTCCCGTACTCGTGCATGTGACGGGCGGCGGCCAGCGCATAGCTGGACACCGGGTTGAAGGGCTTGTACGGGTGCTCGTAGGGCTGCGGGTCCAGCGCCGCGCGCATCCGGTTGATCGCGGTGGAGCTGGGCGCGGAACGGGGGGTGGCGCCGTAGCAGACCAGGACGTGTTCGCACTCCCCCGCCGCGATGGCGAGCCGCGCGGTCCTGAGGTCGGCGATGAACGACGACCCGCCGAACATGGTGCTGTCGGAGAACCGTGGCCGTATCCCGAGGTATTCGGCCATCCGCATCACCCACCACGGGGAGGTGAGGCTCGAGGTGATGATGCCGTCGATGTCTCCCAGCGCGAGCCCGCTGGCCGCGACGGCCTGACCGGCGGCCTGCGCGATGATGTCCTGCTCGCTTCGGCCTCCCGCGTGTCCGAGACCGGCGAGGCCGGTGCCGAGGATCGCGATGCCGTTCGCCTTCGCGCTCATGCCCGGCCGCCCTTTCCGCCGTTCTTCTCGTTCAACGCGGAGCGAGGGGCCACGAAGACCAGGAGCGGCTCGCCGTCCTCCTCCTGGACGGCCGCTTCCACTGGCATGCCGATGACGACCTTGTGGGGCTCGACGCCGACGACCCGACTCATCAGCCTGGGCCCTTCTTCGAGATCGACGAGCGCCACGTTGTGGTCACCGTTCTTCCGGCGCACCACAGTGGTCGAATAGACGACCCCGCGACCGGACGGAACAGTCCAGCGCAGCGCGAACGAATGGCAGAAAGGACAGGTCACCCGAGGATAGAAGTGAAGCTGTCCACATTCCGTGCACTGCGGGATGGAAAAAATCCCGCGAGACAGCTGCTCACAGTAATAGGTGTCCACCGCAGTCACGGGCGAGGAATGCGTCCGCTCAGCCATCTAGTTCACTCGCCTCCGCTTGTTCGGGCTTGTGAACTGACCCTAGGGCAGGGTTTTACAGGGGACCATCAGAAATATTCGAAGAGACCATTCGGCAGCCTCAAAGACCCTGCTCGAGCCTCAAGGACCCTGCTCGTACTGCAACCGGGTGCCGGCGACGGCGGGGTGGCTGAGCAGGTAGTCGATGAGCGCGGAGGTGAACGCCGGCGTCCGCCCGTCCACGTGCGTGATCAGGCTGAGCCGCCGGATCGCCCAGGGGTCGCTCAGCCGCAGCACGGCGATACGACGGCCGGCGCCGGCCGTCGCGTACACCCTCTTCGGCACGAGTGCCACACCGATGCCCGCCTCCACGAGGTCGAGGACGGCATGGAAGTGGTCGACGTGAAGCCGGACGTTCAGCCTTGTGCCGGAGCGTTTCGCGACATCGGCAAGGAAGGCGAAATTACTGCTCTCCCGGCTCATGCACACGAAGTCACAGTCCAGCGCGTCACGGAACCGGATCTCCTTGTTACGGGCGATCTCATGCCCCTGCGGCGCGGCGACGACCAGCTCGTCCATGGCGAACGGCACGGCATGAACCTGGCTGAGGTCGAATTCCGCGGCGAGAATTCCGACCTCAACGTCCTTGGCGGTCACCGCCTCCAGGATCTCCTTGCTGGCCCGCTCTTTCAGGTCGATATTGACATCGGGGTACGCCAACAGGAATTCACTCAGGACGGGAACCACGAACCCGTTCAGAGAACTGCTGTTCGCCCACACCCTGACATTCCCCTTGAGCCCGGCGGAGAACGACTTCATTTCGTCGTGCATCCGGTCCAGAGAGCCCAACACCTCACGCACGTAGTCGAGCATCATGCCGCCAGCCGGGGTCAGCTCCATCCCCCGCGCATTACGGACGAAAAGGGGAGTGCCGAGCGCGCCCTCCAGATTCTTCAGCCGATAGCTGGCGGTGGACGGCGTGATGAACACCGCAGAGGCGCCCAGGGAGAGACTGTGCTCCTCCGCGATGGCGCGGAAGAGCCGCAAATCGGAAAGTTCGTAGCGCACGGCTTCTCCGTCCCGGCGAGCCTTGTGCAGCGAGGCTGCCGACACCCCCTTGTGTGGCCCACGCCTATGCGAAAGTCCCGTTCTACGGTGCGTGCACCGGGCAGCTGGTACCGGACGTCACGGGCGAGGGCGACCGACTCATCCACGAGCCCCGTGGCCGGTGGTATCCCGGCCCGGCGAGCGGGAGGTCCTTTCACCCTAACATCCCGCTATCTCCTGTTTTCTGTCGCGCGAAGGCTTGACGCCGATGGCGCTGCCGGTGCGGTCGAGCCTTCGCCGGCCACGCGGTGCCGGCGGAGCAAGCGACTTCGCCTCCCGCTCAGCGAGTTCGCGCCGGCGTCTCACCCGATCGGTGTCCACGCCGAAAACGTTCAGTGGTCCGTGCTCGTAACGCCCACACCGCACCTCATACGCAAACGCAAAACCGCAGGTCAGACCCCCTTCGCGACCGGCTCCAGAATCGCCACGCACTCCACGTGATGCGTCCCGGGAAGATGCGCAATCCGCCATTCACAAGAGAACATGCAGGTCATGCGACATCCACGACCTGCACACGTCCGCACGCGTGCGTCATACATGCGTCAGCCGCACTCAAAACTTCCCAGGGAAGGTGCGCCGCACGCGCCGCGCCTTGACCGTCCCGAGGTGCTCGCACCGCCTGGGACAGCACGAAGCCCTGCCGATTCGGAACGAACCAGCAGGGTCTCAACATGTTGAGAGCATGCAATCACTGCGCCTCGTCCATGACCAGGGGTCCGTTACAGGTTTGGGTGACAGTGCGGTCACGCGGCCTGGACGGCCGGCGTGGTCATGACGGTCTCGAATTCGATGGGGGTCAGCCGGCCGAGTGAGGCTTGTCTGCGGCACCGGTGGTAGGTCCGCTCGATCCAGGTCACGATTGTGATCCGGAGTTCTTCACGGGGCCCAGACACGGCGGTCGAGGACGTTCTTCTGCAGCAGGCTGAAGAAGGACTCCATGGCTGCGTTGTCGCCGGCAGCTTTCGCCCCTCCCTGTCGATCCGGCTATCCGGTAGCGGTCGAGCGCCCGGACAAACTTTCGGGAGCGGAACTGCAATCCGCGATCGCTGTGCAGACGCACCCGTCGACGTCTCCACGCCGGACCACGGCGTTGTCCAGGGCGGCCACGGCCAAGCGGGACTTCATCCGCTCATCGACGGAGTAGCCCACGATCCTGTTGCTGAAGGCGTCCTTGATCGCGCAGAGATAGAGCTTGCCTTCGCCGGTGGCGTGCTCGGTGATGTCGGCGAGCCATAGCCGGTTCGCACAGGTCGCGCTGAGGTCACGGCGGACCAGGCCGTCGTGCACCGGCGGGCCGCCCTTCTTGCCCTTGCCGCGCTTCTTGCCGAACACGCTCCACCAGCGGTTGTCCCGGCAGCTCCGCCATGCAGTCCGGTCCGCCATCACGGCCCCGGCGCCGTGCGCTTCGTCGGCCAGGAAGCGGTAGCCGAACTCCGGGTCGTCACGGTGCGCGTCGAAGAGCGCGTTCGCGCGATACGACTCCTCCAGCATGGCATCGATCACCGGCTTGTGCAGCCATCGGTAGTAGGGCTGTCTGGCGAGCTTCAGCACCCGGCACGCAGGCGCGGGCTGGGCACGGCGGCTGCCGCGGCTGTCTCCCACCTGCTCATGCCGCTCGCGCTTCCCGTGCGGGGCGGCCCCGGCCTGGTAGTGCTGCGGGGGACACGGTCGCTCGCGCCCCGAGGACGTTGCCCGCGCGTGGTGGTGGACGGCGGCGCTGGAGCCCGGCCTGCCAGCCGGCGCGCTCGCCGCCGCCGGCTACGGCGCCGGTTCCGGCACACCAAGGCCACCAGTCTCCTCAACGCCGGTGTCCCGCTGCATGTCGTCCAGCGCTACTTCGGCCACCTCTCGCCGACCATGCTGATGAACTACGCGCAGACCCTTGCCGAGACCCACGAGCGGGAGTTCCTGCGCTACCGGAAACTCACCGCAGACGCACGCGAACTGTCCACCGACCTGCGCGACCTCTACGACATGCTGGAGCTGGACAAGCGCACCGACCGGATCCCGTCCAACGGGCTCTACCTGCTGCCTCCGTGTCAGGCATGCGCGAAGGGCAACGCGTGCTTGACCTGCGACAAATTCGCCACCGAGGCTACGTTCCTGCCCGAACTCACTGCCCAGTGACAGCGCACCCCCCGACAGCTTCCGCCAGGCCGTCGCCGGCAAGAGCGCCGCCGCCCAGGCCTGCACCGCGGCTTCGATCTGATGCCCAGGATCAGGAACTGCAACTGGGGGGACCTCTCGACCCCTCTTCCTGGTCAGGGCTGGTCAGCGGAAAGTGAATTTCTGGTCCCGGGCTCCGTTGCACCTCCAGAGGATGAGTGGGGTGTTGTTGGCCGTCTTGCCGCCCTTCACGGACAGGCACTTGTCGTGATGGGCGCCGGAATACGGTTTGATCTGACAGTGGCGTTGCCCTGAGCCGCAGTGGAACGAAAAGCTCTGGTTCGTGCGGCCGTTGCAGTTCCACAGGACGAGCTGCGTGCCCTTGCGATAGTTGCCCGGCATGTCCACGCAGAGACCCATGTTCTGCGCTGGATGGATCCGGTACGCGTGGTAGGCGTCGAGCGTTTCGACGTGCCACTTCTGGTTCGAAGCCCCAACGCAGCGGTACTGGTCTACCTTTGCCCCCTTGTGCACGCCGCCGTGCGCGGTGATGCACGGACCACTGAAGTGCTCCGGCAACCACCGATAACTGCCCGGGAAGCGGAACGCACTTTCACTCTGTGTCCTCTGCACTGCCACAGAGGTGGCAGGGTCCGCCTGGGCGGGCACCGCCACCGCCAGGCCGCCAGCCGCGGTGAACGCCGCAGCGGCGAGTACGAGCCCCTTGTGTAAATGCACGATCTGACACCTTCCTCATGATCTGTTCCATTCTTACTGGCCGGACCTACCGGGCGCCTCAGCTCCACGGCCGCTCTGTACCGAATTAGACAATTTGCCCACATTTGACCCAGACATGCCAGACGCTGGCGACCCTCGCCCGCCGGGTCCTGCATCGTGCGCGGTGATCAGCTGCTTGGACCGCGGATACGCGGTCCTCTCGATCGAGGTCACAACCCACCCCGCCACAAACGAAACCCGACATCACCATCAACGACGCTGAGCCGACCGGGTGACGGCGCAAGGCCCTCAACTTCCCTGATCATCTCGTGGCGGCTTTCTGGGTGTGTCTGGGCCAGCCCTGCGCTTAGCTTGGGTCACCGCTGGTCAGCACCTGCCGGGCCGTAGGCCCCGGGGCGGTGGTCACCGCTATTACCCGACATCTCAGTAGGCGAGGTAGACCCCAATTCCACCGTGGGTATTGCTTTGTACATAGAACTTCAGCCGTCCAACACCTGGGAGGCGACTACGGTCCACTGTCCCGCTGGGGCGAGAGTCCTCCGTTGCAACTCCCAGTGGCCCTGAAACAGACCGTGAAGGAGTGGCTGTAGGTGGACTTGACGTTGATATCGGCACAGGCCGACGTCGTGGTGACGTAGGTCCCCTGCGAAAGCCAGAATTCATTTCCGCCACTCGCAGAGATTAAAAACTCCTCGTACCGGGAGCATGCTGCGCCGGATCTTTCACCGGTTTCCGCGCGGGACAAGGCCGTGGTGGTTCGGCTTCCATTCCGCCGCGCCCGGCCTTGCCGAGACCGTGTTGGAGGGCCACGAGGCCGCCTACGTCGACTGGTTTCTGAGCGCCGGCACGCTCGGCGACGGGGTGCGCCCAGCCCTCCGGGACGCCTTCGTCCGCGCATACACCGGCCGCCAGGCGTTGAGCTGCGCGTTCTCGTACTACCGGGCCCTGCCCGAGAGCGCGGTACAAATCGAGCAGGTGGTCGCCACTGCCCGCCTGACGGTGCCAACGACGGCGCTGGGCGCCCGGCCCGTCGGTGCTGCGCTGGAACGCCAACTCCGCCCGGTCACCGACGATCTCACCGGACACGTCATTGAAGACTGCGGCCACATCATCCCGCTGCACCGGCCGCGCGCCCCTGCTCACGCTACTGCATCCCTTCCTGGCCGGTGAGGAGGCGAAAGCAGCGTGACCGGGGCCGGGGCTGACATTCGGTAGACGCCTCAGCAGTTCTGGATGTACCAGACGGGGTCCCAGTTCCCATTCGCGTCATGACTGGGTGCCTCGGGGGTGACGTAGACCGTGACCAGCCACTTGTTGGCCATGATCGCCTTGATTCCGTCGGACTGGTTGTTGTACCAAGAGCCGCTGCCGCTCCAGCCGCTGCCTTTGAGCTCGTACACACCGCACGGGCCCATCTTCTGCTCCTTGCCCGTGTAGTTCACACCTTGATAGGCGCAGAAGTATCCGCGTGGGCACGACGACGGCGCTGCGGTAGGGGCGTTCTGCCCGGCGGCATCGGCGGCGGCGCTGGCGGTGCCGCCGGCGGTCATCAGGACTGAAAGCAGCCCTAGCGCCAAACGCGACCGCCAGAGCGGGCTGTGCGTACGTGATGACATGACGAATTACCTGCCTTCCTTCTTCAGAGGTTCTGTTTCGTCGGTGCGGCGTTGAGTAACACCGCTCGTTGGGCATTCCGCCGTGCTGTGCCTCCGGTGCCGGCCGCAGACCGAACATCCCCCGTGGTGCCCGACCTGGGGTCAGCGCGGATCCGTGTTGCGAGTCCGGTCGAGCTCCGGGTAGGGCTGGCTCACCCAGGGAATGGGAGGCTCGAGGAACACCAGGAGATCTCTCGGCCGGCTACACGCTTCGTACCTCATCCAACGGACGTGATCTTGTAGCCGTCTGCTTGCCAGGCGGTCACTGCCCAGGCGACACCGCTGCTGTTCCAGTACTTACAACTCACCGGCTTCGAGACGCTGCTCTTGTGGCGTAGCGCAGGCTTTTTGGCGCGGCAGACAGCCATGCGGAACGACTTGATCTTGTGGCTGGGGCTGTTGGCGTGCCGGGTGGCCCCCCATCCGTCGACGCCCGTACCGCAGGCGTAGGTCAACAGCGGCCCGTGGTGCTCGTGGGGGTCGGTGGTGAAGTCCTGCCACACCTCTGCGCAGTACCCGTCCGACTTGGTGTCGTGTACATAGGCCTGCAAGGTGTATCCGGTGCCGCTCTGGGTGTACTGGCCGATTCCGTAGGCTCCTGTGGTGCTCAGCGTGTGCTGCTGGTGGGTGGCGGCTGAGGCCGGTGTCGTCAGGACGGACACGCTGAAGGCGGCGGTTGCCGCCAGGCCGGCGGCGATCGCGGTGATGCGCGTTCTCATGGGTTCCTACTCCGTTGGTTGACCGGTGGCGCCAACGGGACGGAGGAGCCGCCCTTGTCCCGTGCGGAAACCGGTGAAGGACCGAGGGCGGCGCGGGGTGGACCGCGCCGCCCGGCTTGCACCACTGAGACTGCCTGTCGGGCACGGCCTGTTGCCAGCAACCGCGGCTGCTTGGGCAGTTTGCGGGACATCCCGCACGCTGACCTGCTGGGACGGTGCCGTGTGTGAAGCAGGGCTGGGACGCGGTGGGCAATGTAGACGACAGCGGCTTGACCGAAATGCCTCCTGTGATGGATTCGCCCAGAACAGATGATTCTGGCGTGCGTGTCAGAGCACGATGGGAGGCGAACAAAGAGCCTCTCAAACTCAACTGGTATGGGGTGGAACATGCCACGTTGGCAGCAATTACCGGGTTCGCTCGACGAGCGCGTGCGGAATCTCATCATCCAGATGCGCCGTGTGAAGGACCGCAGCGGGTTGAGCCTGTCGTCGCTCCAGTCCAAGACCGGCTATAGCCGTTCGTCCTGGGAGCGCTACCTCAACGGCAGGGCGATGCCGCCGCGGCAGGCGGTCGAGGAACTGGCGCGGGTAGGCGGGGCTGATCCGACACGGCTCCTGGTGCTCCACGAAGTGGCTCAGGAGGCGTGGAAGCAGAAGACCGGTGCAGCAGGAGCGGCAGGCGTATCGGAGCCGAGGGGCATACGGCGAGTGGTGCTGATCGGCGTCTGCACGGCTGTGGCCCTCGGCGCAATGCTGGCCGGACTAGTGGTCACGGAGCTTTGGAAGGACGGCGGTGAGGGAGGGAAAGGCGTGGCTGCCGTGCAGCCCGGCTCATCGTCCGCGTCTCTCGGAGCCTTTCATTACCAGCCAGGGAAGACCTACCCCTGTACGGTCAGACGGAGGGACGGTCGATGGTACGCGGGCTACAGCACCACCCGCACCGCCGTGCTCTCCCCGCCGGGGTGGGATGTCGTGGAGGCCCAGTGCCTGCTGCACCATCTGGGTTTCGATCCAGGGGGCGCTGACGGTGTCATCGGTGTGAAGACCACCCGGGCCGTCAAAAGGCTGCAGGAGAAGGCCGGCCTGTCACCTGACGGTGTCGTCGGTCCGGACACCTGGCAGGTGCTACGAGGATGACGGACACCCCACCGCCGGCCGCCAGGCCCGCATGCACCCGGCTGGCCCGGGAGCTGCGCGAGCTCAAAACCCGAACCAGCCTGAGCCTGACAGCGCTGGCTGAACGCACCGCTTTCAGCAAGTCCTCCTGGGAGCGCTACCTCAACGGCAAGCAACTCGCCCCGCACCAAGCTGTCGAGGCCCTGTGCACGATGACGGGGGAACCGCCCGGGCGACTGATGGCACTGTGGGAACTGGCGGAGCTGGAGTGGAGCGGACGTCACAGGACATCAGCCACGGCGTCACCACACGATGACCGGCCAGGCAATCGCAGCACGCCTGCGCGCCACTCGCCACATGGCCGGAGCACCGGACGACGAAGGTGGGCTCTTGCGGCAGCAACGGCCGTGGTCGCGACCACGGCCGCCGTATGGATGACGGTCTCACTTGTCGCGGGAGCCAACGAGGACACCGCCGGGCGGTCTGCGCAGTCTGCCCCACCCGCACCCGGATGCCGGGCCCAGAAGTGTGTAGGCGAAGACCCGCAGATGATGGGATGCGCGATGCCGGGGAAGGTCCACAGACTCGGCTCGCCACACCAGACCTCCACCGGAGCATGGCTGTCATTCAGTTTCAGCACGCAGTGCCACACCGCATGGGCACTGCTGTGGAACACGAAAGTCGGGGACGCACTCGAAGTGTCGGGTTCCGACGGTAGGCTGCAACGGGTCGACGTCGCCGACGCGTACGAGGCCGAGAGCTCCCTCTCCACGCCGATGATCGACGGCAGCGACCTCACCGGACTGCGGGCCTGTTTTTTATCGACGGGCGGCGGACACCCGGAGTGCTTCCGACAATGACCCAGGGCCCTTCCGCGAGGGATGACCCGTATTCGCTCCTCCGCGAGTTCCGAGTCGGGTCAGCGAGAGAGCTGACTTCGGCGATGGCCCGCAAGTACGTGCCCCATGGACGCCGCCGGGCCGCACCCGCCCAGCAAGCTGTCTGCGGCACCCACCGGGCCGCTGTGCGGGCTTGGCCGGTGGCGCCCCCTGTGGGGCGTCTGGCCGCTAGCCCCGGCCCGGGCCGCGGTTCGGATCGTTGCTCAACCCGGCCCATGTGCCCGCCCACGGCCCCGGCATGGCGGTCGGCCCCGTGGTGCGCTCGCTGCAGTGTCGCCCGAGCTGTGGGTTGGCCGCCGTCGGCGCACGCCTCGGCTGGCCATCGTCCAGCGTCGGCGGCTCCGCCGTTCGCCAGCTGCTCGCATCGGCCCGCCGTAACGGCCCGCCGTGCCGCTGGCGATCGTCTTCGCGGGTCATAGCCAAAGTGGGATGGAGGCAATGGTGCCGGTGGCGGGTAGGACTCGCGGATCGAAGAAGCGACCACGGGCCCTGTCGCCCGCTGCGGGGACGTTCGCCCCATGCCACGTGGTGACAGCCCTCGGGGTCCGTCGACCGGAGCAGCCGTACGTTGGGCCGGCCGGTGAGCGCCGTGCACACAGCGAGCCCGGTTGCCGAGAGTCTCCAGCAAAGCGAACTCGACTGCATGCAAAAGGCGTTGGGCTTACGATCGGTGGGCAGGTGTTGGCTCCACCAGCCGGGAGGGGCATCGGTGACCCGCAGACCACGCCTGAGAGTCAGGGCAGGCCGTACCGCCCGCTTCGGGCACGCCAGCGGAA
Organism: Streptomyces odontomachi; assembly: GCF_024435355.1. Classification (GTDB taxonomy): domain Bacteria; phylum Actinomycetota; class Actinomycetes; order Streptomycetales; family Streptomycetaceae; genus Streptomyces; species Streptomyces odontomachi. Next base: position 177,953 of record NZ_JAMJWG010000017.1, on the reverse strand, counting down.
CGCAAGCAGGTGCCGGGCGAAGCCAACCAGGCGCCCCGCCCCGGGGCGGGGCGCGCGTCCGGGCGGTGCTCGCTCTGCTGCGCAGACCGTGGATCTGGGCGGTGACAGTGGCCCTTGGCGCGCTGGCGACCGTGTTCTCCGGTTGGATCGCCGCGATCCCCGCGCAGCTCACCGATCCCGAGGCGGCCAAGGACCGTATCCGGTCAGGATCGGATTTTTCACTGGCCGTCGACATCGTCCGGCTCGACGACGAAGGCAAGAATGCCGCTTTCAGAGGGGACTTCCGGCCCACCGCCGCAGAGCGGGCCATGCTGTCCCGGCCGGGGGCGGCAGCCACGCCCGCGTTCGACCGGCTGATGCACACCAGGGGCGCGGTCAGCGTCGACGATCTGACGGTGCGTCTGACGCTCACCGGACACAGGAACCAGCAGATCAACATCCTCGACATCAGGCCCGCCATCGTCGAGCGGACTGCGCCGCTGTCCGGGACCTTCTTCTGCGTCCCGCCGCAGGGCGGTGTCTCCACGATGACCATGGTGTTCGATATGGATCGACCCAGCCCCCTGGCCCGCGACGCGGAGGTGACCGCCCTGGGCCGGCCCTTCTTCGGCCGGCGGACGATCACCCTGCACGACAGGGAGCAGCGTGTGGTGATCGCGAGGGCCTTCACCGCGGACCACTACGTGGCCTTCCGGCTGAACGTCACCTACATGCTGGGGGATAAGAAGAAGCACACCGTCATCGACGACCACGGAAAGCCCTTCCAGGTGACCGCCATCAGCCCCGGCAAGGGCTACCGGAGCGTCTTCTCGCTCCAGGCGGACTACTCAGTGTGCCGGAGCGCGGGGCAGGACCTCCCGGCCGCCGCGAGGAAGGCGTGCACACCGTGTTGACGGGAAAGCCGGAGGCCCGCCGGCGGCAGAGGGCCTGGCGCGCGGCCCTTGCCCTGCTCGTCCTCGCCACCGGTCTCCTGCTGGTGTTCCGGCTGGCGATCTTCGACGGGGACGGCGGCCCCGCCGCGCACCACCACCGGCCAAGTGCCTCCGCAACGACGACGACAACGGCGACGGCCACCTCCACAGCGTCTGCGCCGTCCTGCCCTGGCCCCGAGTTCGAAGGACAGGACCGGGACGCCACAGGCGTCGCGGAGGACTGGCGGAAGGTGGTCGAACCGGTGTACCGCGCGGCGTGCGGGCGGGACTACGACACGCTGGCACGCCTGCTCGCCGCCGGGTCCCCGCAGGACTTCAGCACCGATCCATGCGAGGCCTGCACCTCGCAGGAGGTGATCGCCATGTGGCGGGAGGAGTATGCCTTCGACGGCGCTGACCTGGCACGCCTGCTGACGACCAGGCCCACCGTCGACCAGGGCGGTCTGGTGTACGCGAACGGCGAGGCGCTGGCCGTGTTCGCACGCGGCGCGGCCGACATCCCCCCGCAGTGGAGCGCCTATTATCCCGACTGCACCTCGGACAGGTCCTGCCGGGACATGCTCGACCTCCTGCGCCCCACGTCTGGGTGACCTCCGTCAGCCGCGGAAGACCCTCACCGGTGCGAACACTCCCACCCGGCGCGAAACGACGGCAGCGTGAACATCCAGCCTCTCCTCCAGGCACTGGACATCCAAGAGGAAGCCGTCCAGGCCCTGCCGACGACCTCCGTGCGCAGATCGACGACCTTGCAGACCCGGCTCCGGGAGGCCGAGACACACCTCGAACATCTTGCGATCACCCGCAAGATCGTCACCAGTCACGCCGACAGATTCCCCGCGCCCCCTCCGGAACTGCCCGAGCACCCGGGCTACGCCCGCATCCTCACCGTGTTCAACGAGGCCACCGGACCACTGCGGGCCAAGGACGTCTGCCAGGCCCTCGGCCACGACCTCCTGCCGAAGAATATCGAGGGCACCCGAGCCAAGGTGAAACGCCTGGTCAAACTCAACATTCTCACCGAAGCCGACACGGGCAGCTTCGCCAGGAAGCAATAGCCGCTGCTATGACCAGCATCCCTGACGCAACCCTCATACGGAAACGGACATTACCGGCGTGGTCGTCGAAGCGCTGGATCTCTTCCAGCGGAATGCCCTGAGCACTGGGGCTTGACTGCAAGTGCGGCTTCATCGCAGGCGTTTTCTCCGTAGCGACCGCACGCGGACGTCGCACCACGCACCCGCCGTTGATCTCTCCCCGGAGCGTGCCATGGCCGTCTTACTCGCCCTCGTCATGGAGTCCCTGGCCGTGGCGATCGGCGCACCGCTGGGCGGGGCGGCAGGGCACGGCCTGACGGGATCGGTCATCGGAGTCGTGGGCCGTGATCAGAAGCGATGACGGCACTGACTACGGAACCGCCGCCGTGCTCATGTTGCTGGCCGGGTCCGTCATCGCCGCTGTGCGGGTGGGTGAGGTGACCTGTCCGCTGTTGGGGTGGACGGTCTTCGCCGGCGCGTTGATGGGCGCGACGGCGGTGCTCTTGGCGGTGGAAACACTGCTGCTGGGGTGGAGGCGCGAGGGCAAGCGCCGACGGCCCACCCTTGCCACGTCCCGTCCCGTCCGCACCCCACACCGCCCGCTCCGGGCCCCGCCCCCTCCGCACCGCGCCCGTCGCAACCGGTGGACAACGCCCGCGCACAGCAGCTCATGCTGGGCACCCGCTGTGCGGACTGCGGCCACATCGGCTACGACATGGAGACGTACTTCCTGCCCAGCTGGTACCTCGGCCGGTGTCCCGACTGCGGACACAGCAGGGAGTTCACCTTCCCATCCTGAAGGTCTTCTGCCGTGAGCCCGCCCACAGCGCCTGCCGGACGGCATCCGTACTGCCGGAGACCGCAGAGCTGGGCCCGCAGCGTGCCGCATGCGACGGGAGCGAGGATGACTTAGCTGACGTCACAGTGGATCCATGTCACGCTCTGCGGTGCGAATCTGTCCACATCGCGCATGGGTCTTCAACGGGTTCGCGCAACGGAGGCGATCACGCTGTGCTCCAGATGGCGCAACAGATCCTGCGTCCCGTCGTACACCTCGACGGCACCAGCTTCCTGAAGTGCCGCCCGGCTGATTCCGCCGCTGAGAAGCGCCACGGGTACCAGCCCTGCGCGGCGGGCGGCCTGCATGTCCCACACCGAGTCGCCGACGAAGACGCTGTCACGCGGCTGCGCGCCGACCCGTTGCACGGCGTCCAGCACCGGGTCGGGTGCGGGCTTGCCGGAGCGGACGTCATCGGCGCTGGCCATGGCGGAGAGCGCGTCGTCCGCGTCGAGGGCGGCGCGCAGAGCTGCCAGTTCCGGACCGCTCGCGGAGGTGGCCAGGACAACCCGCCAGCCCTCGGTGTGCAGCCTGCGCAGCAGGGCCGCGGCTCCCTCGAAGGGTGCCAACCGCTCGTGGAAGGTGCCGTAGAGCGCCTTGTGCCCAGCGCTGATGTCGGTGTCCTGGGACCGGTCGCGCTCCTCACCCAGTACGTGGGCCAGCAGGTCTGTGGAACCCAGGCCGATGGCCGCGTGCACGTCGGTCATCGGCACCCGATGCCCGGCCTGGCGCAGGGCTTGCCACCAGCACACAACGTGCAGGTGATTGGTGTCCACGAGAGTGCCGTCCACGTCGAAAACGGCGGCGCGTGTGTTCACTTAGACTCCTCCTGGTGGGTGGTGACGCGTCGGGACGAATTGCTCCGGACCCCCCGCGGGGTTGGCGGCCGGCGCCGAGCAGAGGCAGGGCCGCGGACGGATATCTCCCCGGTCGCGGTGTCGACCTGCTCGGCGGTCTCCTCGAAGACCACCTTGAACGCGGCCGCCAGCTTCGCCCCGGCCCGCTCTACCCGCGGCAGCGTCTTGAGCTTCTCCCGCGTCGTCTCCCGCTCGGAGCGGGCCAGCAGCTTCGTTGCGACCAGCACCTCCAGCAGGTCCAGCGCGTCATCGACCGCCCGCGTCGTCAGGTACACCGCCGTGGCCAGCAGGGTGGCCAGGCGCCGGTGGTCACCGTGCCGCCGCAGCAGCGACGCTTCCCGTCGACCCCGTTCCGCGACAGCTCCGCCAACCGCCGGGGCGGCACCGCGGCGACGTCCACGTCCGCCATGCCGAACGCGGCGACCTCCGCCGCCTGCTCCAGCGCCGCCTTCATCGCCGGACCCGACACCCGCACCGGCCCCGGTCGCAGCCGGTCCAGTTCCGAGACCCGCGCACCGGCCGGCACCTCCAGCAACCCGTCCAGCACCGCACGCTGACCGGCGCTCAGCAGGCCGTAGAGCGTCTGCCGCAGCCGCCCGTTCGCCTCCCGCCCGCACCGACGCCACCAGCCGCACCAACGTCGTCACCCCCGGCAGCAGCACCCGCCGCTCCCGCAGCCACACCACCGCCGCGTCGAACCGCGCCTTCGGCCACTCCCCGGCCGTCCACGCCCGCGCGTCCACCCACTCCCGCAGCTCCGCCTCCACCCCGCCGAACTCCCGGTAGCCGAACGCTTCCCGCAGCTCCCACATGTGCTCGAACGGCATCTTCCACCGCTCGCCGTACCCCTCGAGCACCGAGGTGTCCGCGATGCCCAGCTGCCCCGCAAGGTAGTCGACCACCTCGGTCGGCACGTCGATCGGGTCGTCCAGGAACACCCCCAGGTAACGGACCATGGTCATCTGCACCGCGAAGCCCAGCCGGTTGTGCTCCCGGCGCTTCGGCTCCACCAGCTCCCGATCCGCGTCGTCCAGAAAGAAGACCGCTCCAGATCCGCCCGCGGCGGCGCACTTCGGAACGCGGCGTACCCCGCCACCTGCTCATCCGTCAGAAACTCGACCGGCACCCCGGACCTCCACACCCTTGATCAACACGACTGGTGAAGAGTCCGACGCCACAACAGCCCAGGTCAAAGCCCTACGCGCGAGCGCCGGGCCTTAGCGCCAGTTTTCGTTCCGATGTTCCAAGTGCCGCCAATTGCATCCGATGCGAACTCGCGACGGTTTGCGAATCGTCGTGGCCAACGGCGTCCACCAGCGTGCTGACCATGAAAGTTGGTTCAGCCTGCTGGTGGCGACGGTAGCGATGGACGTGAGGGCGACGCCAGCTGGCGTCACTCGTCCGGCTGACTGACCTGTGGTTTGTCCGTCGACTCGCATCTGATGCGGTTTTCTCGCACACGACGCGAGTGACGGAGGGTGGTGGACCGGTGGGGTTCAACGGGTCGATCCCAGGTGCGGCACGGCTGCACCTGGTGGACGGAGTAGCGCTGCTGCGGCCGAAGGAACAGGTCTTCACCGCGATGCTGACCGGCTTCGCCAACCAGCAGCTCGCGCGGAATCTTGCCCGGACGACGGTGGAGGGCCGGGAGAACACGGTCAAGGCGTTCGCTGCTTATGTGAATTCCTACCCGTGGCACGGGAGGCCGGCGATGGTCGACGAGTGGGATACGTCTGCCGGACCTGCTCGGACCGTGCGGTGCGAACACGAGGCACCTGCCCGGGATGCGGCCAGGACCGGGCCCTCCCCGGACTTCGTTCCGTCGACGGCTCCGCGATCTGCACGATCTGCAGAGACCACCCTTCTGCAGCTCGGGGAGCCCGCCTCACCCGTCCCCGCACCAGTCGCAACCCCGCTGATGGCATACATCGCGGACCGCGACAACATGAACACCGCCACCAACCAGGCATCCCGCTGGCTCTTCCCCGGCCGCCGGGCCGGACGGCCGGCCCGCCCCGACCACTTGTCCTCACGACTGCGCGAGATTGGCATCCCGGTCGCCGCAGCCCGCGGCGCCGCCACCCGACAACAACTCCTCGAACTACCCGCCCCCGTCGTCGCGGGCGCCCTCGGCTACCACGACAAAACCACCAGCCGCCTCGTCAGGGAAAGCGGCGGGCCCTGGAGCCGGTACGCCGCAGGCGACCACCTACGATCACCATGCGGCTGGACTCCCTCTCCACTCACTCACGGTTGAAGCTCAGATCACGTCCCGCGCCGGCTGCGGGTAGCCGATCTCGGCGAGGTCCTCGGCCAGGTCTGCGAGGGTGACATCCGCGTTCAGCGATGACACCAGCTTCTGGCTCAGCGGTCGCAAGGCATACACGTCGCGCACCGCTTCCAGATCCACGGGAACCTCGTAGTAGTCCTCGGCGAAGCGCCGGAACCCTTCCGGCGAGCGGTCGACCAGGAGCTTGAACAGCCCCGTTGCCCCGTCCGGGTCGGAACACCCGGCGGGGAAGTCGATCACGCCGTGCCTCCACCGATCATCCGTTGCCTCCCGCCACAGGCAGGCTGTCACGACGGGGACGTCATCCTCGTCGGTGAACGCTGGCTCTTCGACGAAGGGCTTGAAGACCTCCGGAACCTCGTCGATCACTCCCGGCCAAGGCTCGCCGTCGTTGCCGTACGGGCTCATCGGTGCTTCGTGGTCGAAGCCACGGACGTAGGCCCCGGTCGCCGAGAACACGATGGAGTACTCGTTCCCCGACCCGTTGCGCATCGAGGCCATCTCCTCGTCGTCGGCCCAGCCAGCGTTGAAGGAGTAATACCGGCCTTCCCAGTCCGGGCTCAGGATCGCGTCGAGCATCGCCAGTGAGCGGCACAGGTTCCGCAGGTCAGCGATCGAAGGGAACTGGCGAGCTACGTCATAGACAGTCACGTGCTCATCCAACCGGATACCCCTGACACCCAGAACCTCCCCCAAGGGCCATCACGCTCAGCAGCAGTGCCGGAGTCAGGTGGCACGGGCGAGTAGCTCGGCCAGGGTCTTGAGCTGAGTGGAAGTCATGTGCGGAACAGTCGCCTCGAAGTCTGTTTGATCTTTCCGGCGGGCGTGCTTGGCCTTGAACAGCAGGACCAGTTCGGGCACCAGATACGGGATGCCGTCTTGGGTGTAGTGGATGATGTCGCTGTAGGGACGCCGGATCCTCTCATCGTGTCGGCAGATCCAGGTGTCGCCGTCGTGTGGTTCGCGGAACACGTCGAGCACGTAGTTGCCGGTGGCCGGATCGCGGAGCCATGTCTGATGCATGGCGGCCAACACCTCCGGTGTGGCGTCCTCCCAGATCCGACCGCTGCCTGCCGCGTCGAAAACGTATGTGAGCGAGCAACTACCCAGCGGCGGTATCGAGCTGTCATCCGACGAGATCGAAACCCTCCACGCAAGGTGGTCATCCTGCTCCGGGAAAGCGGTGGCGGACCTCGGGAAAGCTCCCGGCCGGAATCGCGATCTCGATGTCGCCATGAGCGCGCGTCTGCCTGCCCGTGGAACACGTCAAGCGCCCAGCCCGCGGCCACGTACCAAGGCGTGCTGATCCCGGCCAGCTGTCGCGCGACCTCACTCGGGGTCCCATCGGCTGGTGACACTGTGTGATCGATGGCGGTGTGCGGCTTCAGGGCCCGTTGCTCTCCTTCATCGACCGCGGCCAGGGACCTTCGACTCCGCTGATAGATTCCTGCGCCGTCCGGGACGATCAGGCGGGCACGGGCGAGGCGGATCTCGCGCATCCAGGACGACCACGTTTCGTCGAGGCTGTCGAACAGGTCGTGTACGTTGGCCGTCGTCCAGGGCCCTCCCCCGGCTCTCGAAGCCGTCGATCGCCGCCTTCGTGAACGATCCCGACAGGCCCACCGCGGTCCTCGTCAGCGCCGCCTCGCGCAGCCGCGCCTCCGCGTCCAGTACCGAGCGGCTGGTGTAGCGGAGGCCGGCGTGCCGCCGGTGCCAGCGACGGCAAGTTCGTGATCCCGCTGGCCGCCGCCGGCAACCACGTCATCGCCGTCGAGCGTGACTCCGTGGCACCGCACGGCGGAGAGGTCCGCCTTCCCGGGGGCGAGGGCGTGACACCTGTCCCCGGCCTCGTCGACCGTCTCAAGCGCGAAGAACTGCATGATCGCGTACGGATCGTCGAAGGTGACTTCCTGCGGATCACCGAGGTTCAGGACATGATCAGTGACGCGGTCTGGACGAGCTGCTCGTGGCATTACAGTGCCAACCACAACCGACCGCTCGCCGACTTCGCTGAACGGACGAAACGCCTCGTGAGGCCCGGCGGCCTGTTCCGCGCCGAGTTCATGATGCCCGTCGAACCACACCATCGCTTCGCCGCCCAGCCAACTGGTGATGACGCGTCATTCCCCCTCGCGTCCGCCGAACAGATGACTGGGTACCCGGTCCGCCCCGGCACCTTCCCCCGAGCCGGGGCGGACCACGATCAACGCCGCGGTCCGACGATCTCGCATCAGGGCCGCCTGGCAATTGCCGTCACTGGAACCACCGAAACAGCTTTCCACCGGTTCCGTCCAGGAGACCCTGGGCGCGGTGGCGAACAAGGTCGAGGCGACGGCGCTTGAGGGGGTTGAGCTGCACCTGAAGGTGGGCCGCAAGGTCGCCCGTATCGACGTGTTGAACCGGGGCGGCGCCCGACTCCTCGTGTGGGTCAGCGTCGCCGTGCTGCAAAAGCCGCCCCCACGCCCGACCAGTCACCCGGACTTCGTCGTCATCGGTAGCGGCGTGCGGTCGCAGCCAAGTCTCCGGCATTACCGGCCCGCGCCTGAACCGCGGACTTCGATGCGGTCTGATTGTGCACCATGGCGAACTCTCCGTGTCCGAATGTCGTCACTGTGAGGTGATTATCGTTGCGACCTCTGTGACGTCGCGGCAAGGATGAATGCATGGACCGGGGAGGGAAGGACAGGCCACCGGCCGGCGCAGCCCGGTCTCGGCTCGCAGAGTACACAGACTTGGCCGGTCCACCGTGCACGGAAGCCAGGGACGGGGCGGCAACCAATACATCGGACCGAACACTTCCGGACACGATGCTTGTGGGCGACTTTGAGCCGCCCGGTGACGGATCAGTCGACGTTGCGCCGGACGCCACGGAGCCTGGCAGGGCGGTACCGGGCGATGCGGTCCTGGAGCCGGCTGAGACGCCGCAGCCTCTGTCCACGCCGGTGCGTCGGGCTCCCTCTATGTCAGGGGTCCCGACTTTCGGGCCTGCGCCGAGCATGTCGGTCGCCGACGCTGCGCGGCTGGCTGCCAGCCGTCGCGAGTTCGCAGTGCTGTTGGGTGAGTTTCGACGCACTGCTGTGCTGGTGCCGCTGGCGGGCGGAGCTGATGGTGACGGTGAGCAGGTGTTGACGGCCGACTTGAACGGGCTGCGCTGGATCTTTGCTTTCTCCGACGAGGCGGCTCTGGCGCGGTTTGCGCTGGCTCGTGGTGAGGGCGGTCGGGAATGGCCGTATCGGCGTGTGTTGGGTGCGCGGTTGCTGGATGTGGCGGTGCCCTTGGCCGGGGTGCCGTGTGGGGTGGCGTTGGACGCTGCGGACGGCGGCGAGGGCGGGGTGTTGTTTCCGCCGGTGCGCGGCATCGTGCCGGACGCGGTGGCGGTGGGCGTGGTCGGTGTTCCGGGGCAGGACGTGGGGGGTGTGCGATGACTCATCCCAGCGGTGAGGGCAAGGACCTGCAGACGGGCGGACTGGACCTGATCGCCAAGGGGTTGACGGCGGCGCTGGGTGAGTTGAAGGAGTGCGGTGTCGACAGCTGGGCCGGTGCGGGCAGGGGCTTTGCGGGCGTGGACCTCTCGGGCCTAGAGCTGGGGCATGAGGGGCTGACAGAGACGTTCAAGTCCTTCTGTGACCGCTGGGAATGGGGTGTGCGGTCGCTGATCGGCGAGGGCAACGCGTTCGCGCAGGGGGTGGGCCTGTCGGCGGGCACGTTCTACGAGACGGACCAGTACGTGGCGGGCACGGCGAAGATCGTGGTGAACGCGGCCATCGGCAACCCCGCCGCGAGTGAGGACGACGTGACCGGAATGGGCTGGGGCGAACTGCTCAAGCACAACGAGTACGCGCACCCCGATTTCAGCCCGCACTCGTTTCAGGAGGCGAACCAGAACATCGAGCAGTCCTGGAAGGGCGCCGGCCGCGACCTCATGACCTCGTACACGTCCGGCCCGATACCCGGGCTCTCCCCTGAGCTGTTGCGGAAGTCGGCGGGGATATCCGACGAGGCATACAACACGTGGCTCGACAAGACGTTCGGCCCGCCGCCCGGTGGTGAGGCACGGGCTGTCGGGCGAGACGGCGGGGAGTAGGCCACATGAGCGTGTTCGGGGAGCTCGGGGACAAGCTGAATTCGGGGCTTGGCAAGGTCGAGGACGTCGTGGACGACGGTAAGAAGCTCGTCGGCGAGGGCGTCGACTGGGGCACGAACCAGGCTGGCGGCCTGCTCGACAGGGTCGGTCTTGAGGGTGCTGCGGATGCGGTGGAGGACTGGGGCGACGATGTGGCCTCATCGCTGGGCGCCACGCCCGGTGAGCAGCAACTGGGCCAGACCGATCAGCCCAGCGAGCTCATCCACGGCAACCCAGGAAAGATCAACAAGAGCGCCGGCCATCTGAAGGACTTCCACAAGGCCTTCGATCAGGTGGCCCAGGGCATGCGGCGGCTGGATTCCGGCCATTGGAAGGGCGAGGCTGCGGAGACGTTCCGCGAGAAGTTCGCCATGCACCCCGTCAAGTGGGGACACGCGGCCACGGCGTGCGGGCAGGCCGCCACGGCACTGGAGGACTATGCCGAGACAGTGGTCTGGGCACTGAAGAAAGCCCAGGACGCCATCGACCTGTATGACAAGGGCCGTAAGTCGTCGGGGTCGGCGAGGAAGGCGTACAACACCAAGGTCGACACCTACAACGCAAAGCTGTCCGCCCACCAGGACCCTGGCCCACGGCCCGAAGCCTTCCACGACCCTGGCAAAGAACAGGTGCAGCGGGCCCAGCACATCCTGGCCGATGCGCGCCGCGGGCGAAACGAAGCGGCCGAGCGCGCCCGCTCGGCCGTGCACAAGGCCCTGGCCCACGCCCCGGCCGAGCCCCCGCCGCTCAGTCGTCTGGGCGGTGACTTCACCGACCTGTTCAACGCGGGCAACACCGAACTACTGCACTTCGAAGGCGGTGTCGTCAAGGGCACGGCGGGCCTGCTCAACCTCGCCCGCACCATCAACCCGACCGACCCCTACAACCTCCTCCACCCCGCCGCGTACGCACAGAACGTCAACATGACACTGGCCGGCCTGGTCTCCAGCGCCGCCCACCCCGAGCGAACCCTCGCCGGCGCATGGGAGGGCCTGAAGAAGGACCCCTCCGAGTTCCTGGGGCGCCTGGTGCCAGAACTGGCCGGAACCAAGGGTGCCGGCCTCGCACGCAGCGGGCTGCGCCTGGCGCTGAAAGACGGCGCGAAGGAAGGCCTGGAAGAGGGCGCCGAGACCGGATTGCGGCGCGGAGCGCGCCACGGGGTGGAGAGCGAGCCGGAAGCCAAGGGCCGCACGCAAGATTGCAAGGACTACATCGAAGACCCGGTCGACGCCGCCACCGGCCGGATGCTGCTGGGACAGACCGACGTGGAGCTGCCCGGTGCCCTGCCGCTGGTCTTCAGGCGGGAGTTCGAGTCGTCATATCGGACGGGCCGGTGGTTCGGGCCCACGTGGTCGTCGACGATCGACCAGCGCCTGGAGGTCGACTCCCAGGGAGTCGTCTTCGTCGGCGAGGACGGGCTGCTGCTGGCCTACCCACACCCTGCGCCCGGAGCGCCGACGCTGCCGGAGCACGGCCCGGCGTGGCCACTGGACCGTACCGACGGCGGCTACACACTCACCGACCCCGAGACCGGCACCGTCCGCCACTTCGCCGACCACGACGAGGTCTTGGCCCTGCTGGAGCAGATCGACGACCGCACCAGCCACTTCATCACCTTCTCCTACGACGCCGACGGCACCCCACGCTCGATCACCCACAGCGGCGGGTACCGACTGACCTTCAGCACGGCCAACGGCCGGATCACCGCCCTGCACCTGGCCGGTGCTGCACCAGGCGGCGGTGACCAGGAGTTGGTGCGTTACGGCTACACCGACGACGGACACCTCACGGATGTGGTCAAGCCGTCGTGCGGGACACCGACCCGGTTCGGCTACGACGAGCGGGGCCGGATCACGTCCTGGACCGACACCAACAACAGCTCGTTCAGCTACGCGTACGACGACGAGGACCGCTGCATCCACCAGAGCGGTGAGGCCGGTCACGAGCGCACCACGTTCACCTACCGACCCGTCGATCCAGACACCGGTCTGCGCACGACCACGGTCACCGACTCGTTCGGCCACCGCACCCACTTCGCCGTCAACGACCGCTGCCAGATCGTCGCCCGCGCCGAGGCCGACGGCACAGCCACCCGGTACGTCCGCGACCACCGCAATCGGCTGCTGGCGATCACCGACCCGCACGGCCACAGCACCACGTTCGACTACGACGAAGCGGGCCACCTCATCACCATGGTCCGGCCAGACGGACGCGAGGCGCACGTCGAGTACGGCCCGCTCGGACTGCCAGAGAAGATCACCAGCGCGGACGGCACGGTCACCCGGCAGACCTACGACGAGCGCGGCAACCGCACTTCTGTCACCGATCTGGCAGGCAACACCAACCGCTTCGCCTATGACGACGCGGGACACCTCGCCTCGGTGACCGATCCGCTCGGGCAGACGACGACGGTGCGCTGCGACGCGACCGGGCTCCCGGTCGAGGTCGCCGACCCGCTGGGCTCGGTGACTCGTTGGGAACGTGACGCGTTCGGCCGGGTGGTGGCGGTGACCGATCCGCTGGGCGGCGTGACCCGCCTGACCTGGACGGTCGAGGGCCACCTGACCAGCCGCACCGACCCAAACGGCGCCACCGAGGCATGGACCTACGACGGCGAGGGCAACTGCACCAGCCACACCAATCCGGCTGGCGGGACCACTCGCTTCGACCACAGCCACTTCGACCTGCTCTGCGCCCGCACCGACCCCGACGGCGCCCGCTACACCTTCACCCACGACACCGAGTTGCGCCTCACCCGCGTCACCAACCCCCAGGGCCTGACCTGGGACTACACCTACGATCCGTTGGGCCGACCGGCATCGGAGACCGACTTCGACGGCCGCACCCTCACCTACACCCACGACGCTACGGGCCTCCTTGCCATGCGCACGAACGCCCTCGGCGAGACCATGACCTTCGAACGCGACGCACTGGGTCGGGTAACCCGCAAGGACGCCGCGGGCCAGGTCACCACCTACTCCTACGACTTCACCGACCAACTCGCCCAGGTCACAGACTCCAACGGCAGCACGGTCACGATCCTGCGCGATCGCCACGGGCGGGTGTTGTCGGAGACGGTCGACGGCCGCACTCTGACCTACGCCTACGACGCGCTGGGCCGCCGCACGGGACGCACCACCCCGACAGGAGCCACCTCCACCTGGGCCTACGATGCCGTGGGGCGGCCCGCCCGGCTGACCGCCGGCGCGCGCACCCTTGACTTCGCATACGATGCGACGGGCCGAGAGGTGTCCCGCCAAATCGGCGCGACGTTACGCCTTGAGCAGGCCTTCGATCCGACTGGCCGCCTGATCGGCCAAGTGCTCACCACGCCCGGTACCGCTCGACCGCTACGCAGCCGTGCCTACCACTACCGCTCCGACGGCTACCTCACCGGCGTCATGGACCGTCTCACTGGCGTCCCCCGCCGTTTCGACCTCGATGCGGCAGGCCGGGTCACCGCCGTGCAGGCCGCCGGCTGGACCGAGCGCTACGCCTACGACGACGCCGGCAACCAGACCTCCGCGTCCTGGCCAGACCGCCACCCCGGCCAAGAGGCCACCGGTGAGCGCACCTACGAGGGCACCCGCATCACCCGCGCGGGCCGGATCCGCTACGAATACGATGCCCTCGGCCGCACAATCCTCCGCCAGAAAAGTCGCCTGTCTCGCAAGCCCGACACCTGGCACTACGAATGGGACACCGAGGACCGCCTCACCGCAGTGCTGACACCAGACGGCACCCGCTGGCGCTACACCTACGACCCACTCGGCCGCAGAACTGCCAAACACCGGCTCGCTCCTGACGGCGCCACGGTCGTTGAACAGACCATCTTCACCTGGGACGGCACCACACTGTGCGAACAGACCACCACTGCGACCGATCAGGCACAGGCGGTCACCCTCACATGGGACCACCGCGGCGTCATCCCCCTGGCCCAGACCGAACGCGTCACCCGCACTGACCCATCGACGCGGGGAGCGACCCCGCCGGCCACCGCCCAACCCGTCTCCGGCCTGTCCCTACTCACCACCGACGGACCCACCGTTTCAGCCGCGGACGACCACGAGATCGCATCCCGCTTTTTCGCCGTCGTCACCGACCTCATCGGCACCCCGACCGAACTCGTCGACGATCACGGCACGGTGGCCTGGCACACCCGCTCCACCCTCTGGGGCACCACCGCATGGAACACCACCGCCACGGCATACACCCCGCTCCGCTTCCCGGGCCAGTACCACGACCCGGAGACGGGACTGCACTACAACCACTTCCGAACGTACGATCCGGAGACCGCTCGCTACCTGTCCCCTGATCCGCTTGGCCTAGCCCCCGCCTCCAACCCTGTGGCCTACGTCCATAACCCGTTCACTTGGTTGGACTACCTGGGCCTGGCGCCGACCAACTGCAAGCTGAAGGACGGCGAGCAGTATGTGTACCGAGCGGTGAAAGATGAAGAACTCAAGCAGATTTTGAACACCCGACGCTTCCAGAATCATCCGGGCATCGAATCAAAGTATTTCTCATCCACTGCGGAAGGGGCAGCTCTCTACGCCCGGTCAGCCTTCGCGAGATTCCCTCACGAAGGGCCTTACACTCTGGTACGCGGTATCATCAGAAGCGAACACATTCCCTTGGAAAGCCGGATTGAACATTTGGCCGATGGAGGTGGCGGGATTGACTCGTTTGCCTTGTGGGAGGACGCGATGAGTAAAGTCGGCCGAGTCAGAATTCTTCCCCACATGCCCATCCCCTAGGGAACAACAATGAAGATTTACGTCACCTCACACCAGCAGGCGACCCTGGATCTATGGGCAGGGCTACTGCCTGAAGCGGCGGCGATCGAGTACGTCAGCGGCAACATCGACCCTGCTCAAGTCGACGCCCTTGCAATATCTGGCATCTGGGCATTTGACCGCTACGGCGGTAAGCCCAGCAGAGAGGCGGCCCAGATCGTCTCCAACAAAAATGGCGATGGGCTGCCGGGGTGGATTATCATTCCACCTTTTCGACCCGTCACTGAACAAAGTGGAGAAATCTCTATCAGGAAAGATTTCAAGCATATCAGCCCTACTTATCATGCTGTCCTTGAGTCACTCCGCGCAGCAAGGGAAAGGTTCGGCGAATCCGCTAGCGTGGCACTGGATCTACCTATGCTCGGAATGGATAATCCACGCGACGAAGCGACCGCCGTTTCAGCGTCGCGGGCAATCGAAACTTTCCTCAACGAGTGATCATATGACGCGAGGAACTCTTTTCTAGTACATCAAGGTCGACCCAACGCTGAGTCGACGAGAACGATCAACCATCCACCCCTCTATCCCGAAATTCGTCTGCACCGACGCAACCATCGCTACGAAACGCGTGCACCACCTCGATTCTACCGACGATGTGGGCATTGAATTCGTCGAGCTCCTCGGCTGGGACCCAAAGTTCCAAAATGGTCCGACCTCCAGCCTGCCGGACCGGGTACCGCTCCAGGAATTCCGATTCGACCTCAAACCGTGTGACGAAACCAGCGCCGTCGCGCTTCACATTCCAGTCGCGAGCGATCCGTACGGCATAGTCCTCATTGAGGACCGGATAGAAGATCGGCTGCTCCGGCAGTCGAGGCGGCCACGCGCGCCAGCGCAGTTCCCGCACCAGGTCGAGTTCCGCGGGACCAGTGGGACGCCACAGGGTTGTCACTTCCTGGTGCCGGATCATGGGCTTCACTCTCCGAATAAGACAGCCGCCAATGGGTCAGCGTCTAGTGACTGACATCTGTAACTAGCGGCAGCAGGCGAACTCCCGCCGTCTGGCCCGAGACTACGAGACACGGCACGGGTCAGGGACGCCCACTGAGCATGGCTTCGCTCCGATGCGGTGTGTCCAGAGATCAGCCGCTGTCGTCGTGGGAGTCGTTGCTCGTCACATGGTCGGCTGCCTGGACAGCAGCATCCGCTGGTCCCATCGTCTCCGCCGCAGCGTCCAAGCCCTGCAACAGCCCACGCTGGGTGACCTTGAACCAGCCTTCGTGGTCCCGCATCCACCACGTCGATGCGTAGTGAGCGGAGTGGTCCATCGTCTGGCTCAGGTAACGCGCTTGGCCTGCGTGGACGGCGGCTTCCATCGTCTCCTGAGTGATCTCGGCGATGCTGTCTGGCGCCGGTTCGTCAGGGTGCGCGCGGGCGCGGCCGGTCGGGCCGAAGGGGGTGACGGCATTGAGAGTAAGGCTCCCTAAGGCGCACCGCACGCAGATCCGGCTCATTCGGCCAGCCTCGTTGGAGCCCAGAGCCCGCACCCCCATCGCGCCGGACTACCGTGCCGGGGGAGCAATATAGCGGCCGAGTCCCGGTTACCGAAACCGGGACTCGGCCGCACCATTAGTAGTCCACCGCCACGTCCATAACCGTCACTGCGAAAGGTCAGGCACCGTTCTCGTCGGGCCCCAGCGAGTCGATACGCCCACCGTCGACGCAGTCGATCACGTACTCGCTCGCAAGGAATGTGACGCTCAGCATCGCCTCCACGTGTACCTTGACGAGATCCTGCACATCCGCCTCGACAGCAGCAAGACGTGGCGTGACCTCAGTCACGCCACTATTCATCGTGTGGAACAGCTTCAGGCCCGACACCTTCCCCTCCTCGGCCAGGAGATCGACAACGTCGGACGAGTGCAGATTTCCGCACGAGGCCACGAGGGCCGTGAAGAAAGCGTGCAGACGGAGCCTCCACCCGGCCGCCGCTAGCACAGGGAAGCGCGCTGCGCGAACCCCAGCACGGGCGTTCTCATCCCATCTCAGCACGATCTCAGCACGCTACGGATGACCAGGGGGATGATAGGTGACGAGGGCTCAGCTATCCCGGCGCCATCCCAGCACGGGAAAAACAAGGGGCCCGACTCCAAAGAGTCGGACCCTACCTGACCTGCACATTTGCCAGATCAGCGACGTGGTGACATGTCAGCGGCTACACAATGAACCGGAATTCGACCACGTCACGACACGCCGATACCGGTCGGTGACGACCAACCCACCATGCCCCCCTCATCCAGGGCCAACCTGCGGTGCCGACTCCGTCGCCGATGCACAGCAAGACCGAGCATCGACATGCCACATCTGACCTGGCCTTC
Organism: Streptomyces odontomachi; assembly: GCF_024435355.1. Classification (GTDB taxonomy): domain Bacteria; phylum Actinomycetota; class Actinomycetes; order Streptomycetales; family Streptomycetaceae; genus Streptomyces; species Streptomyces odontomachi. Next base: position 160,765 of record NZ_JAMJWG010000017.1, on the reverse strand, counting down.
CGTCAGAAAAGCTACTTACCACATGTCGGGCCATCAGAACGTGCGCCAAACGTGCGTCAGTAGGGCCCACCGTGCGTCGAATATGCGTCAAGATATCGCCCATAACGCCCACAGTGCACATAATGCACACTAGGTGAAACAGCAGGTCAGCGACCCTTTTCAGCGCGCTCAAGGATCGCGACGCATTCGACATGATGCGTCACCGGAAACAGGTCGAACGCCCGCAGCGTGCGCACCCGGTACGCGCGGTCAGCGCCGGCGAAGTAGGACAGGTCGCGGGCGAGGGCGGCGGGGTCGCAGGCGATGTAGGCGATGCGGCGGGCGCCGAGGGTGGTGAGGTGGGTGACGAGGGCGCGGCCGGCGCCGGCGCGGGGCGGGTCGAGGAGGATCAGGTCGGCCTCGGTGATACCGGTGCGCGGCAGTACCTGTTCGACCTTGCCCTGTTCGATGCGGACCCGTTGGAAGTCGCGGAGGTTGTGGCGGGCGTCCTCCACCGCGCGCTTGGACGACTCGATGCCGAGCACCGCGCCCTGCTCGCCCACCCGGTCGGCGAGCGCACCGGCGAAGAGGCCGACGCCGCAGTACAGGTCGAGGGCGGTGTCGCCCTTGCGGGGCAGCAGGCCCTGCATGGCGGCCGTCACGAGCAGTTCGGCGGCCTCGGGATGGACCTGCCAGAAGCCGGCCGCACCGACCCGCCAGGTGCGGCCGTCGGCGCGTTCGCGGACGAAGGGGCGGCCGTGCACGCGGTGCACGCTCTCGTCCCGCTCGTCCACGCGCAACACCGAGACCGGGCGGTCGAGTTCCACCAGTGGCAGCCGGCCGCCGGGGCGCGGGGTGAGCACCACCTGGCGGTCGCCCGAGCCGGCGGCTGCGACCGCCTCCACCGTGGCCATGCCGGGCCAGTCACGCCGCTCGATGCCGAGTTCGCTGACGCCTTCGGCCGCGATCAGGCAGTGCTCGATCGGCTCGACCTCGTGCGAACGGTGCCGGCGCAGGCCCGCGCGGCCCGTCTCGTCGACGGCGTACTGCACCCGGGTGCGCCAGGCCGGCACCTCGCCGGCCGGGACCTTGTCGCCGGGCGCCGGCTGGACCGTGCCGTCCCAGCCGGCCTCCTCGGGCGTGAGTCCGGCGAGCCGGTGCAGCTGCTCCGTGATCACGTCGGCCTTCAGGCGGCGCTGCGCGCCCGGCTTCACGTGCTGCCAGTCGCAGCCGCCGCAGCGGCCGGGGCCCGCGTAGGGGCAGGGCGCCTCGATGCGGTCCTTGGCGGCGTCCAGCACCTGCACGGCGTCCGCGCGCAGATAGCGCGAATGCGGCCCGCCCTCGGTGACCCGGGCCACGACCCGTTCACCGGGCAGCGTGTGCCGCACGAACAGCACCTGTCCTGCGGGGGTGCGGGCGACACAGTGCCCACCGTGCGCGACGGGTCCGACCTCGACCTCGTACTCCTCCCCCACCAGGGATGTCTTCTCTTCTTCCGGCATGGCGGGAAGGGCTCCAAGCACTCGAGGGTGGCGTACCGCTGCGGTACGCCACCCGTCCAACGTAGACGTAGGGCGGCACGAACGGCCCGGCAGGGGCCGGCCGACGGGTTCGCCGGGCGCGGTCGCGGCAGGACCGCCAGGGGTCAGCCGCGGCCCGAAGGCTCCTTCGGGCGCTTCTCCACCGGACCCACCGGACCACGGCGGACCGCACCGGGTGCGTTCCACTCCTGCCGCCTGCGGGCCCGCTTGCGGGCCAGCTCGGAGGATTCCAGCTGGTACGGGACGGAGGTCACCATCACCCCGGGGGTGAACAGCAGCCGGCCCTTGAGCCGCAGCGCGCTCTGGTTGTGCAGCAGGTGCTCGTACCAGTGTCCCACCACGTACTCCGGGATGATCACACTGACCGCGTCGCGGGGTGCGTCCCTGCGCAGTTCCTTGACGTAGTCGATGATCGGCCGGGTGATCTCGCGGTACGGGGAGTCCAGCACCTTCAGGGGGACGTCGATACCGCGCTGGTCCCACTCCTCCTTGAGGGCGCGGGTCTCCGCCGGGTCCACGTTGACGCTGAGCGCCTCCAGGCTGTCGGCGCGCATCAGCTTGGCGTAGGACAGGGCCCGGAGCGTCGGACGGTGGATCTTGGAGACCAGCACGATGGAACGCACCCGGGACGGGCGGATGGTGTCCTCGGTGGGCGTCGTGGGCGCGGCGATCTCTTCGGCGACCCGGTCGTAGTGGCGGCGGATCGCGGTCATCGTGACGTAGAAGATCACCATGCCGAGGACGGCGACCCAGGCACCGTGGGTGAACTTGGTGACCAGGACCACGACCAGCACCGTCCCGGTGAGGAAGGCGCCGAAGGTGTTGATGGCGCGCGAGCGCAGCATGCGGCGGCGTACGGCGGGGTCCTGCTCGGCGGCCAGATGGCGGTTCCAGTGCCGCACCATGCCGATCTGGCTCAGCGTGAAGGAGACGAAGACGCCGACGATGTAGAGCTGGATCAGGCGGGTGGAGTCGGCGTTGTAGATGACCGTCAGCAGGGCGGCGGCGCCGGCCAGCACCACGATCCCGTTCGAGAAGGCGAGCCGGTCGCCACGCGTGTGCAGCTGGCGGGGCAGGTAGCGGTCCTGCGCCAGGATCGAGCCGAGCAGCGGGAAGCCGTTGTACGCGGTGTTGGCGGCCAGGAACAGCACCAGCGCGGTGGCCGCGGCCAGCACCACGAACAGGAAGCTGCCGTCACCGAAGACGGCCGCGGCGACCTGCGAGATGACCGGGTGCTGCACATAGCTCGCACCCAGCGGGACGCCGTGGTCGAGCAGCTTGTGTGCGGGGTCGTCGGCCATGTGCACGTCGGTGACCATGGCCAGCGCGATGATGCCGCAGAACATGGTGACGGCGAACAGGCCCATCATCGCGAGCGTCGTCGCGGCGTTCTTGCTCTTGGGCTTGCGGAAGGCGGGCACGCCGTTGCTGATCGCCTCCACGCCGGTCAGCGCCGCGCAGCCGGAGGAGAAGGCCCGCAGCAGCAGGAAGACCAGCACGAAGCCCGCCATGCCCTGGTGCTCGGCCTCGATGTGGTAGCCGGCGGTCGGCGCACGCATCGTGTCGCCGAGGACGAGCCCACGGAAGGCGCCCCAGAGGATCATCACGAAGACGCCGGCGACGAAGACGTAGGTCGGGATCGCGAAGAGCTTGCCGGACTCCTTCACGCCGCGCAGGTTCATCAGCGTCAGCAGCACGATGACGGCCGACGCGCACAGCACCTTGTGCTCGACGATGAAGGGGACGGCCGAGCCCAGGTTCTCGATGCCGGAGGCGATGGACACGGCGACGGTGAGGACGTAGTCGACGAGCAGCGCGCTGGCGACGGTCAGGCCCGCGCGAGGCCCCAGGTTGGTGGTGGCCACCTCGTAGTCGCCACCGCCGCTGGGATAGGCGTGCACGTTCTGGCGGTAGGAGGCGACCACCGTGAACATGAGGACGACGACCGCCACCGCGATCCAGGGACTGAAGTTGTACGCCGACACGCCCGCGATGGACAGCACCAGCAGCACCTCACCCGGTGCGTACGCCACCGAGGAGAGCGGGTCGGAGGCGAACACGGGAAGGGCGATGCGCTTGGGGAGCAGCGTCTCGCCCAGCCGGTCGCTGCGCAGTGCGCGCCCAATGAGGATTCGTTTGGGCACGTCGGTCAGTTTGGACACGCAGAGGATCGTAAGCGCTGGCGTGGCAAGCGGCCCAGCCACCTCCGGTCATATTCACGGGATCATTGCGCCCCGTGTGGCCGCCGGCCACCGCGCGTGCATCAGCGGCCCCGGCGAGTGGTTTCCGGCGCCCCTTTCAGGGGCATCGGCACCGCGCCAGCCGCCCCACCGCTGCCCCGGGAACGCCATCGCGTCATAAGCTCGTCTCCCGGCAACGCCGTACGCGGCCCGCTCATCGCGGCCTGGCACCCTTCGGTAGAAATGAGTAAGCAGCAGTGTTTTCGCAGGTCAGCCGGAATATCAGGATGGCGGGGTAGAGGCAGGTGCACATCGTGATCATGGGCTGCGGCAGAGTGGGTTCCGCTCTCGCCCAGAACCTTGAGCAGCAGGGGCACACGGTCGCCGTGGTCGACCAGGACCCCACGGCCTTCCGCCGGCTCGGCTCCGGGTTCGGCGGCCGTCGCGTCACCGGGGTCGGCTTCGACCAGGACACCCTGCGGGAGGCCGGCATCGAGGAGGCGGGCGCCTTCGCGGCCGTCTCCAGCGGTGACAATTCCAACATCATCGCCGCGCGGGTGGCCCGCGAGATGTTCGGCATCGAGAACGTCGCGGCCCGTATCTACGACCCGCGGCGCGCCGAGGTCTACCAGCGGCTCGGCATTCCGACCGTGGCAACGGTGCGCTGGACCGCCGACCAGATGCTGCGGCGGCTGCTGCCGTCGGGCGCCGAGCCGCTGTGGCGGGACCCGACCGGCGGCGTGCAGCTCGCCGAGGTGCACGCCTCGACGGCCTGGGTCGGCCGCAAGATCAGCGAGCTCCAGGAGGAGACCGGGGTCCGGGTCGCGTTTCTCACCCGGCTCGGGGAGGCCATGTTGCCGACCTCGCAGACGGTGCTCCAGGAAGGTGACCTGGTGCACGTGATGATGCGGACCGACGAGGTCTCCAAGGTGGAGACGGCGTTCACCGAAGGCCCCGAGGAAGGCGGTCAGTGATGAGGGTCGCCATTGCCGGCGCCGGCGCTGTGGGTCGCTCCATCGCGGGTGAGCTGCTGGAGAACGGGCACGAGGTGCTGCTCATCGACAAGGCACCGACCGCCATCTCGGTCGAACGGGTGCCGCAGGCGGAGTGGCTGCTGGCCGACGCCTGCGAGATCACCTCGCTCGACGAGGCGGCGCTGCAACGCTGCAACGTGGTGATCGCCGCATCCGGGGACGACAAGGTCAACCTGGTCGTCTCGCTGCTCGCCAAGACGGAGTACGGCGTGCCGCGGGTGGTCGCGCGCGTCAACAATCCCAAGAACGAGTGGCTGTTCAACGAGTCCTGGGGCGTCGACGTCGCGGTGTCCACGCCGCGCCTGATGTCGGCGCTGGTGGAGGAGGCGGTGAGCGTCGGCGACCTGGTCAGGCTGCTGCGCTTCAGCCACGGCGACGCCAACCTGGTCGAGCTGACCCTGCCGCCCGAGTCGGCGCTGGCCGGCACCCAGGTCGGCGAGGTGCAGTGGCCGGAGGACACGTCGCTGGTCACCATCATCCGCGGCAACCGGGTGCTCGCGCCGTCACGCGACGACTCGCTGGAAGCCGGCGACGAGCTGCTGTTCGTGGCCGCGCAGGCGCGTGAGGAGCAGCTGGAGGACCTGCTGTCCGTACGACGCGAGGACGATACGACGGGCTGAGGTCCCCCCTCCACGTCCCCGTCGCCCCTGGATGGCGCCGCAGGCGCCTGAAAGGGGCGCGGGGAACTGCGCGACAAGCCACGACGAGACCGTCAGGTCGTCACCGGCCAGAAGGGGCTGTTCCTGTCGCAGCCGGACCACCCGCCGGTGGATGGCTGGTCGCGCAGTTCCCCGCGCCCCTTTGGAGGCGCCTGCGGCGCCAGAAACACGGGAACCGCCGGATCACCGCTTCCGGTGCCGCCCCCCGGCGGCCTCGTCGACCTGCTCCGCGGCCTCCGCGGACCCCTCGGCCTCCGCGCCCCGCGGGGCCTGGGCGAGGGCCCCCTCCCCAGAACCGGAGGCCCGCTCCCGTTCGCGGGCCTCCTCCGCCTCCATCTCCGCGAAGACGTCGATCGGCGGTGGAGCCTTGACCAGGAACACCCAGGTCAGCCAGACCGCGAGCAGGAACGGCGGGATCTTCAGGGTCACCAGCACCCAGCCGAGCTGCGTGGTGTCCGCCCACCAGTAGAGCGGGAAGAGGATGGCGCACTTGGCGATCAGGATCAGGCCCCAGGCCCAGCTGGCCTTGGCGTAGGCCACCTTGCGGCCCGGGTTCCGGGTCCGCCAGGAGAGGTTCTCCTTGAAGACCGGGCCGAGCATCAGGCCGATCAGTGGCACCCCGGCCAGGGTGGTGACGATGTAGGCGACGCCCAGGCCGAGCGTGTAGAGCATGCCCGGGAGGTAGAAGTTCTTCGCGTTGCCGGTCATCATCGCGAAGACGACGCCGAACCCGACTCCGAAGACGCCGCTGAAGGCGTGCTTGACGGTGGTGCGCCTCAGCAGCCGGGCCACGACGAGCAGCACGGACACGGCGAGCGCCGCGATGGCCGAGAACTTGAGGTTCTTGTCGATGGTGAAGACCGCGACGAAGAGCAGGCCGGGCATGACCGTCTCGACCATGCCCCGCACCCCGCCGAACGCCTCGAAGAGCGCGGCCTCCGTCACGGCCCTGGCGTCGGCGGACCCGGCCTCCTGCGCAGGCGTGGGATCGGCGCCTTCGGCCGAGTGGTCGGTCGGCTTGTCGAGGGGCGTCACCAGCTACTCCCGTCCGAGCGGTCTGAGTTCGTACTTCGGGTTGAACAGCACGCGGCGGCCCCTGCTCATGGACACCCGGCCCGATGCGATCAGCCTGCGCCCCGGCTCGATTCCCACGATGGAGCGGCGGCCGAGCCACACTACGTCCAGGGCGCCGGAACCGTCGAAGAGCTCGGCCTCCAGAGCCGGGACCCCGGCACGTGGACGCAGGGTGACCGTGCGCAAGGTACCAGTTACGGTGACGATCTGCCGGTCACGGGAGTCGCTGATCCGGGTGCAGCCGGTCGTCTCGGTCTCCTCGCGCAGCTCCTCCGACTCCAGGTCCTCCTGGGACGCGGAGATGTCGGCGAGCCGGTCGAGCATGCGGCGTAGTCGGCCCGGCCGCTTCTCCGGACGGGGGGCAGCACTCATACCGAAAGCGTACCGGGGTGCCGTACGCGCCCCGCTGCACCCCGGGGCCGCTACGGCTCGAAGCGGTACCCCATCCCCGGCTCGGTGATGAAGTGGCGCGGGTGGGAGGGGTTCTCCTCGAGTTTGCGGCGGAGCTGGGCCATGTAGACCCGGAGGTAGTTGGTTTCGGTGCCGTAGCTGGGGCCCCAGACCTCCTGGAGGAGCTGTTTCTGGCCGACGAGCCGGCCCGCGTTCTTGACCAGGACCTCCAGCAGATGCCACTCGGTGGGGGTGAGGCGTACGTCACGGCCGTCGCGGTGGACCTTCTTGGCGGCCAGGTCGACGGTGAAGCCGGCCGTCTCCACCAGGCTCTCGCCCTCGTTCCCGGGCGGTTCGGCGCGGCGCACGGCGGCGCGCAGCCGGGCGAGCAGTTCGTCCATGCCGAAGGGCTTGGTGACGTAGTCGTCGGCGCCCGCGTCGAGGGCCTCGACCTTCTCGTCGGAGCTGTGCCGGGCGGACAGCACCAGAACGGGCACCCGGCTCCAGCCGCGCAGCTGCCGGATCACCTCCACGCCGTCCATGTCGGGCAGCCCCAGGTCCAGCACGACGACATCGGGGTGCTTCTCGGTGGCGAGCCTGAGCGCCGTGACGCCGTCGCCGGCCGAGTCGACGTCGTACGCGCGCGCCTTGAGATTGATCTCCAGGGCGCGGACGATCTGGGGTTCGTCGTCGACCACGAGTACCCGGACCATCGTCACCTGCCAGTTTCCATGTCGTCGTGTGTGGTGGTGTGTCGCTCGGTGAATGCTGCTGTGGTGCTGATGCGTGCCGCTGAGTGCCTGTGTCGAATGCCTGTGCCGAATGCCTCCGATGATGACGCGCCCGTCAGGACGTGACGCTCGCGGGCAGGTCGGCGCGTACCGGGGCGTGGCCGGGCCCCACCTTCAGGCGCAGCACCATCGTGAGGCCGCCGCCGGGCGTGTCCTCGGCGTCGAGGGTGCCGCCGATCGCCTCCACGAAGCCGCGGGCGACGGCGAGTCCCAGCCCCACGCCCGCGCCGCGTGGCGCGTCGCCGTGCCGCTGGAACGGCGCGAAGATGCGCTCCTTGGCCTCGTCGGGGACGCCGGGACCGCGGTCGACCACCCGTAGCTCCACCCGGTCGCCGAGCCCGCTGGCCGCGACCAGCACGCGCTGGCCGGGCGGGCTGTACTTGACGGCGTTCTCCACGACGTTGGCGACCGCGCGCTCCAGCAGCCCGGGGTCGACGGGAACCATCGGCAGGGTCTCCGGGACGTCCAGCTCCACGCTGTCCTCGGCCACGCCCACCAGGGCCATGGGGACCACCTCGTCGAGATCGACCTCGCGGATCAGCGGAGTGACCGTACCGGTGTGCAGACGGGACATGTCGAGGAGATTGCCGACCAGGTTGCCGAGGCGGTCGGCGCCCGTCTCGATGCCGGCGAGCAGCTCAGCGCGGTCCTGCTCCGACCAGGTCACGTCGGGGGACCTGAGGGAGGTGACGGCCGCCTTGATGGTGGCGAGCGGGGTGCGCAGGTCGTGGCTGACGGCGGCGAGCAGGGCGGTGCGGATGCGGTTGCCCTCGGCGAGCGCGCGGGCCTGTTCCGCCTCGGTCTTCAGGCGCTGGCGGTCCAGCACCACGGCGGCCTGCGCGGCGAACGCGGCGAGCACCCGGCGGTCCTCGGCGGGCAGCACCCGCCCGGACAGCGCGAGGGCCAGGTGGTCACGGACGGGCATGTCGACGTCGGCGTCCTCGGGCCGGCCGGGGGAGGCGGGTCCCACGCTGCCGGCGCAGGTCCACGGGGTGCGGTCGTCGATGCGTTCCAGCAGGGCGACGGAGTCCATCGCGAAGGTCTCCCGGACCCGTTCCAGGAGCGCGTTCAGCGGTTCCTCGCCGCGCAGCACATGCCCGGCGAGGAAGGACAGGATCTCCGACTCGGCACGCAGCCGGGCCGCCTGCTGGGTGCGCCGGGCGGCCAGGTCCACGACGGAGGCCACGGCGACCGCGACCGCGACGAAGATCAGGATGGCGACGATGTTCCGCGGGTCGGCGATCGCCACACGGTGCACCGGGAAGGTGAAGAACCAGTTCAGCAGCACGGAGCCGACGGCGGCCGAGGCCAGTGCGGGCGCCAGCCCACCGAGCAGGGCGGCGGCGACCGTGAGGGCGAGGAAGAGCAGCATGTCGTTGGCGAGGCCGAGGTCGGACTCGGCGCGGGCCAGCAGCGGTGCCAGGAGCGCGGGTCCTGCGACACCGGTCAGCCAGCCGGCCACGATCCGGGAGCGGCCGAGCCGTGCACCGCGCGCGACGGGCAGTCCACGGCCCTTGGCGACCTCCTCGTGCGTGACGATGTGCACGTCCAGGTCGGGGCCCGACTCACGGGCGACGGTGGCACCCACGCCGGGCCCGAACACGTACTGCCAGGCCTTGCGCCGGGAGGAGCCGAGGACGATCTGGGTGGCGCCGACGCCGCGCGCGAAGTCCAGCAGCGCGGCCGGGATGTCGTCGCCGATGACGTGGTGGAAGGTGCCGCCCAGGTCCTCGACGAGGGTGCGCTGGACGGCGAGTTCCTTGGGGGTGGCCGCGGTCAGGGTGTCGCTGCGGGCGACGTAGACGGCGAGGATCTCGCTGCCGGAGCCCTTCGCCGCCAACCGGGCCGCGCGGCGGATCAGGGTACGGCCCTCGGGTCCGCCGGTGAGCCCGACGGCGATGCGTTCGCGGGCCTGCCACGGGGTGTGGATGCCGTGTTCGCCGCGGTAGCGCTGGAGGTACTCGTCGACGCGGTCGGCGAGCCAGAGCAGGGCCAGCTCGCGCAGCGCGGTCAGGTTCCCGGGGCGGAAGTAGTGCGAGAGCGCCGCGTCGACCTTGTCGGAGCGGTAGATGTTGCCGTGCGCCAGGCGGCGGCGCAGCGCCTGGGGGTCCATGTCGACCAGTTCGATCTGGTCGGCGCGGCGCACCACCTCGTCGGGGACGGTCTCCTGCTCCCGCACGCCGGTGATCGACTCGACGACGTCGCCGAGGGACTCCAGGTGCTGGATGTTGACCGTCGAGATCACGTCCACGCCGGCGGCCAGCAGCTCCTCCACGTCCTGCCAGCGCTTGGCGTTGCGGGAACCGGGGACGTTGGTGCGGGCGAGCTCGTCGACCAGGGCGAGCGCGGGGCGGCGGGCGAGCACCGCGTCCAGGTCCATCTCGGTGCGTACGGTGCCCTGGTCGGTGAAGCAGGTGCGGGGCAGGTGTTCCAGGCCGGTCAGCAGCGCCTTCGTCCGGGGCCTGTCGTAGTGCTCGACGAACGCGACGACGCAGTCCGTGCCGCGCTCGGTGCGGCGGTGCGCCTCGGACAGCATGGCGTAGGTCTTGCCCACGCCCGGCGCCGCACCGAGGTAGATGCGTAGCTTCCCGCGTCTCATGCCCCCCATTGTCGGCCCCGGCGCCCCCGGGCCTGCGCCCGGTCGCCCATGCGCCCCCTGGAGCGCACCCGGGATGGCGCCGAGGCGAGAAAAGGGGGCGCGGGGAACTGCGCGACAAGCCACGACGAGACCGTCAGGTCGTCACCGACCGAGAGGGGCTGTTCCTGTCGTGTCCGGACCACCGGGCCGGTGGGGGCTGGTCGCGCAGCTCCCCGCGCCCCTGGGTTGGCGCCTTCGGCGCCCCCCTCAGTTGGGGTTGTCCCCGTGCGTCAGCGTCTCCCAGGCCACGAACAGGGAGTTCGTGCCCGCGGGCCGGTTCTGCTGGGTGAGGATGCCGGTGTTGTCCATGCCGTTGCCGAGCCGGTTGTGCAGGGCGTTGTACCCGATCTCGGTGACCGGTCCGAGGCCGCGGGTGACGCTGCCGCCGCACAGCCAGCTCGGAGGCGTGGCGCCCAGCTCGTACTTGGACTGGAAACCGAGCGCGTACCGCAGCCGGGTGCCGATGTCGCCGGTGTAGAGGTCGTTGCCCTGGATGCGGCTGGTCTCGGCGACGTGCGAGATGGACGAGATGCCGTACCCGGTGTGCGTGAAGTCGCGGCAGGTCTCCTGGGTGACGCCGTTCTCGAAGGTGCTCAGGCCCTGCCAGTAGTTGATGATCTCGTCACGGGTGTCGAGACCGCTGCCCGGCGCGGTCTTCGGCAGAGCGCCGTCGGAGTCCAGGTAGACGTACGCCGGTACACGGCCCATGAACTTGCTCATGGCCTTGTCGTAGGACGTCTTGTCGTCGAGGAAGACGGAGATGCCGGTGGCGGCCTCCATCATCGTCAGCTCCCAGTTGCCGTTGGAGTTGGAGCCGCCGATGATCTCGGGCAGGTAGACGTTGCGCAGCATGGTCGCGAAACGGCTCTCGTTGGGCCAGCCGCCGTCGTACGTGTACTTGATGATCTCGGCGGCCTTGGGCCAGGAGGAGCCGGCCCAGCCGGTCTGGAGCGGGGCGTTGCTGTTGGTGTGCTCCTTGATGGTGCCGGACCATGCGTCCATCAGCTCGATGGACTTCTGCGCATAGCGCGCGTCCCGGGTGATGTACCAGGCGAGGGCGTCGCTGTACGCGGCGATGGCGTCCTGACGCTCGTCGGTGCAGCCGTAGTTGGGGTTGGAGTAGGAGCCACACTCGACGGTGGCGCGTGGCTTGGCCGTGCGGGACAGCGAGGCGTAGCTGCTCGCCATCATCTGGTCGTAGGCGCCCTTCCACGGTTGCTCGCCGGCGTTGACCTTCTGGCGCATGAAGTCCAGCTGAGCCTGGGAGACGACCACGCCGGGGTGGACGAACGCGGTGGGGGCGGCGTCGGCACGGTGCGCGGCGGGCCAGGCGAGCAGGGCGGCCACCAACGCGGTCACGACACCGACGACGGCGCCGAGGGTGGCTCGGCGCGGTCTGCGGTGCCGGGGGGCGAGGGCGGCGGGGGACTCAGGAGTGTCGGGCATGTGGGGTGCCATCCGTTCTCATATGTGAACGACAGGTGGGTTTCTGAACACTCGCGATGCGCAGACCATAGGTACGGACCAGACTTCCGTCAAGGGGTGAAGAAACCCCGTGGCGAGCCCCCAGCCGCCCACCCGGGCCCGGACATGCAAATGGGCCGCACTCCTTGGGCAAGGAGTACGGCCCACATCTGCACGCCGGTACGGCGCAGCGCAACGAACGAAACGAACGAGCGGTACCAGGTGGCATCAACGCACGGAACCGACGGGCCTCAACACGTCATCACACGCCGTCAGGCGTGACCGCCCTGAGACCACACCGGCACCAGTGCCGGCACCGTAAGGCTCAGCGCACCTCGGTGATCTCCGGTCCGCGGGCGAGCTGGCCCATTCCCCCGGAGAACCGGGACGAGCTCTGCTCCTCCTGCTGCACGCCGTCCGGCACCATCTGGGCGTCGTTCGGCAGCTTGAGGACGATCGGGTCACGCGGGGCCATCGGGTGGTCACCGCGCACCACCACGGTGTCGCGGAAGATCTGCTCCAGCAGACCGGCGGCCTGCGGCTGCACGGCACCCTGCCCGGAGATCACCCCGCGCAGGAACCAGCGCGGACCGTCCACGCCGATGAACCGCACGACCTGGAAGCCGCCCTTGCCGTCCGGCAGCTGCACCGGCACCTGGGCGCGCAGCTCCCAGCCGAGCGGCCCCTCGACCTCGTCGATGACGCCGCCCTGCTGGGTGATGCCGGTGGCGATCTCCTCGCGGACCTCGGTCCACAGGCCCTCGCGCTTGGGGGCGGCGAAGCCCTGGAGCTGGACCGCGCTGTCCTTCAGGACGACCGTCGCGGCGACGATCGAGTCACCGGCGACCTCCACGCGCAGCTCCATGCCGTCGACGCCCGGCACGAAGAGGCCGCCGAGATCCACCCGGCCCTCGCCGGGCTTGCTGACCTCGCTCACGTCCCACGGGCCATCGGGGCGCGGGGCAGGCTCGAGCCGCACACGCTCCCGCTCGGCGCCCTCGCCGTCCTCGGCTTCCGCGCCCTCGGCGTCGTCGACCTGCTCGGCCTCGCTCGCCTCGTCCACCGTGTCCACGGTGGCGTCAGCGGGGTCATTCTTCTTGCGACGTCCGAACACGTCACTGTCCTTCCCGGTCAGATACGACCGAAGCGTATCGATTCCCACCCACTTGACCACCGTCGTCGCCGCTCATGGCAGCATGGCCGCCGGTGGAACCGAAGCCCCCATCGGCCCGAGCAGAGTCGGGAAGCTCCGCGACCTCCTGGAAGCGCACCCTCTCGACTTGCTGGACGACCAGCTGGGCAATCCGGTCGAAACGCTCGAACCGCACGGCCTCGCGTGGGTCGAGATTCACCACGATCACCTTGATCTCTCCACGGTACCCGGCATCCACCGTCCCCGGGGCATTCACGAGAGCGACGCCGCAGCGCGCTGCGAGCCCGGAACGCGGGTGCACGAACGCCGCGTACCCCTGTGGCAGTGCGAGGGAAACCCCCGTGGGCAACACGGCCCGTTCGCCCGGAGCGAGCTCGCACGGTTCGGTGGTGCGCAGATCCGCTCCCGCGTCCCCGGGATGCGCGTAGGTCGGCAGGGGCACGTCCGGATCGACGCGCCGGATCTGTACCGGAACCTCCTGGCGCGCGACGGATTCGTCACACACGGCGGCACCCGGGCGCCGGGGACGGCTCACGGACTCGCTTCGGGCGCGCGGGCGCGCGGGGTCTGGTCCAGTACCACTCACAGGCGCAGACCTTACCCGCCCAACCTGTCAGTGCCCCGCCAACCTGGCAGCCTGTGCCCGCAATCCGCACAACCGCGCCGCGCGGCGCCCCCGGGCCCGCTGCGCCCCGCACACCGCGCGGCGCCCGCACCGTGCCAAGCTTGGCGCATGGACCCTTCCGCCGCCCTCGCCACCTACGAAGAACGTCTGACCGCGCCCCGTTCCTGGTGGCTCGTGTCGGTCCTGGTCGGGGTCGCGATGGCCCTGATCATGCTGCCCCTCGGGCCGCTGCCGCTGCTCGGCGGCCTGGTCGGCGGCACCGCGGCGGCGGCCGTGGTGACCAGCTCCTACGGCTCGGTGCGGGTCCGTGTGGTGGCCGGTTCGCTGGTGGCCGGTGACGCCCGGATCCCGGTGGCGGCGCTCGGCACCCCGCAGGTGCTGGACGCCGAGGAGGCCCGCGCCTGGCGTTCCCACAAGGCCGACCCGCGCGCCTTCATGCTGCTGCGCAGCTACGTGCCGACGGCCCTGCGCATCGAGATCACGGATCCCGCGGACCCGACCCCCTACGTGTATGTGTCCACCCGTGACCCGCAGCGCCTCGCGGCGGTCCTGGAGACGGTACGGGTGGCTTCGTCCCAAGGCCCTGCGACTACCTGAGGCCAGCTGAAGCCTGCGGGCCCCTGAGGGGCTCTGAGGGCCTTCAGGTCCCACGGCGCAGCCGGCTTCTGGGCGCGCCTGAGGTTCTGTGCGTACCTGAGGCCCTAGGTGGGATGCGTCCTGATGGAATGCGTCCTGATGGGATCCGTCCTGCCCCATCGGGCAGGCCCCGCTCGCAGCGTGCGCCTCAGGCTTCCGGGTGCTCCGGGAGGGTGCCGGGCGGCAGGACGTTCACGGGCCGCTCCAGCGGCGGCAGTTGGGGGAGGTCGTCCCAGGCCACCTGGTGGCGGCGCAGGTCGGCACGGACCCGCTCGGCGAGCCTTCTGGTGTCGCGGCGGTTCATCATGGCTCCGACGACGGCACCCACCATGAACGGCGTCAGGCTCGGGAGATTGCGCATCAGGCGCTTGGTGATCTGCTGGCGCAGTTCACGCTTCAAGGGGCCGCTGAGGGCGGTGTTGAGCGTCCACGGCTTGACGACGTCGATGCCGCGTTCCTCGGCCCAGGAGGTCAGGTAGGCGGTGCTGCGCTCCTTGAGGCCACCGGGTGGCCGCAGGCCGTAGACCTCGTGGAGTTCGGCGATGAGCTTCAGCTCTATCGCCGCCACGCCCGTCACCTCGGCGGCGAGCTCGGTGGGCATGGCGGGCGGGGTCGGCAGCATCGCGGCGGCGCCGACGCTGGCGCCCACGGTGGAGGTGCCCTTGACCGCGCCCGCGACGAGCTTGTCGGCGAGCTCCTCCGGCGTCAGGTCGGGAAACTGCCTGCGGAGGGTCGCGAGGTCGCGCACCGGGACGCGGGGGGCGATCTCGATGACCCGATCGGTGAGGTAGCCGAGGGCGGCCCTGGCGAGCAGGGCACTTCTGCGTACGCCGGCCTTGACGGCGCTCAGACGGCGCTTGGCCGAGCGTGCGACGGCGAACTGCTCCGACACGGTGTCCTCCGTCCTTCTCGCGGTCCTCGTGGCGGCCACGGGCGCTGCTGATCGGCCTTGGTACGGGACGCGTCCCAGGCTTCCGGCGGATCCGTGTGCCGCCGCGCGCCCCGCTCCGAGGGAACACGGGCGCCGGCGTCCTTCGGATCCGCCGCTGCTTCCTCCGCGTCCGTCGTCCTTGCTTCGAGCGAGGCCGGGCGGCCTCGCTCGTCGTCACGCGCACCCCTGGACACACCCGGGGCCGCTTCCTGCCCGCGGGGACCACGCCCCCACAGGCGGTGCCTGCGGTGCGAGGTCGAGCCGGTCACGGCCGACCCGGCCTCAGTCGCAGTCGCGGCAGATCGGCTGGCCGTTCTTCTCGCGGGCCAGCTGACTGCGGTGGTGCACCAGGAAGCAGCTCATGCAGGTGAACTCGTCCTGCTGCTTCGGAAGTACCCGAACGGCCAGCTCCTCGTTCGAAAGGTCGGCGCCGGGCAGCTCCAGGCCTTCGGCGGCCTCGAACTCGTCGACGTCGACGGTGGAGGTGGACTTGTCGTTCCGCCGGGCCTTCAGCTCTTCGATGCTGTCCTCATTGAGGTCATCATCTGTCTTGCGTGGGGTGTCGTAATCCGTTGCCATATCTGTCTCCCCCTCTGGGTGTCTGTGGTGTCTCCAGCGCACGTAACGCGTGAGAGGCCGGACTTGTGCCCGACCCGAGGCGGAGATTTTGCCTCACATCAAGGTCTGTTACTCAATCGACACCCAACCGACCTCCTGACGGATGCCCGGCTGGGATGGCGAAGGGCACCGTACACGGTCCCGGTGCCATCGCTCACGAGCGCCACACCGTGTACTTCCCGTGATCAATACCCCTGGAAACCAGGATTTTCCCGGGCACGACCCCGGGGGCGCGACCACAGAGCGTAGGCACCCCAGGACATCGGCGTGTGATCGATCACACACGACGGTCTCGTGAACACCGCACGCATATTCCGCGGAAAGCGAACACATGCGCGACTACAGGTGACGAACAGGGCACGGCGGGCTCTCGGAAGGGTGACACGCCTCACATCGCACTCACCTTGGAAGTGTGACACGCATCACAAGGCCACCGCCTTCACGCGGCTGCGCGGCGATGTGGCCGCCGTGCGCACGAGCCACCGAGCGGGCGATCGACAGTCCGAGTCCGACGCCCTTGTCGCTGCCCGTGCGCTCGGTGCGCAGTCGCCGGAAGGGCTCGAAGAGATTGTCGATCTCGTAGCCGGGCACCACGGGACCGGTGTTCGCCACCACCAGCACCGCCTGGCCCGGCTGGGCCTCGGTGGTCACCTCGACCCACCCTCCTTCGGGGACGTTGTAGCGCACCGCGTTCTGCACCAGATTGAGCGCGATCCGCTCCAGGAGGACACCGTTGCCCTGCACCACGGCGGGCGCACGTACCCCGCGGATCTCCACGCGGGCCTGCTCCGCCTCCGTGCGCACCTGGTCCAGGGCGCGGGAAGCGACCTCGGCGAGGTCGACGGGGCGGCGCTCGATGATCTGGTTGTCGCTCCGGGCGAGCAGCAGCAGGCCCTCGACGAGCTGCTCGCTGCGCTCGTTGGTGGCCAGCAGCGTCTTGCCGAGTTGCTGGAGCTCGGGTGGCGCTCCGGGGTCGGAGAGCTGCACCTCCAGCAGGGTGCGGTTGATCGCCAGCGGGGTGCGCAGCTCGTGGGAGGCGTTCGCGACGAAGCGTTGCTGGGCTGAGAAGGCGCGCTCCAGGCGGTTCAGCATGTCGTCGAAGGTGTCGGCCAGTTCCTTGAACTCGTCGTCGGGCCCGTCCAGCTCGATGCGCCGGGACAGATCGGATCCGGCCACCCGACGAGCGGTGCGGGTGATCCGGCCGAGCGGGGCCAGCACCCGGCCCGCCATCGCGTAGCCGAAGGCGAAGGCGGTCAGGGCGAGGCCCAGCAACGCCAGCAGGGAGCGGCTGAGGAGGTTGTCCAGCGCCTCGTGCCGCTGCTGGTTCACGCAGGCGTTCAGCGCGTCGTTGATCTCGCTCTGGGTGGTGGAGGCGAGCGAGGAGCAGGTGTCGCTGGTGACCTTCACCTGGCCGGCACCGATGTAGATCTTGAACGGCAGCTCGTTGCCGACGTGCACGGCCTGTGCGGCCAGCAGGTAGATGATCGACAGCAGCAGGATGCCGGCGATCAGGAACATGCCGCCGTACAGCAGCGTGAGACGTATCCGGATGGTCGGGCGCAGCCATGGGAAGGGCGGCTCGAGGCGGTGCGGGTCCCAGGTGGGCTTCGGCGGCGCCGAGGGCGGCGTCGGGGTCTGTGCCACGGGGGATCAGATCCGGTAGCCGGAGCCGGGCACGGTGACGATCACGGCGGGCTCGCCGAGCTTGCGGCGCAGCGTCATCACCGTCACCCGGACCACATTGGTGAACGGGTCCGTGTTCTCGTCCCAGGCCTTCTCCAGGAGCTGCTCGGCGGAGACCACCGCTCCCTCGCTGCGCAGCAGCACCTCCAGAACGGCGAACTCCTTGGGCGCGAGCTGGACCTCACGGCCGTCCCGGAAGACCTCCCGGCGGTTCGGATCGAGCTTGATCCCGGCACGCTCCAGGACCGGCGGCAGCGGCACGCTGGTACGCCGCCCCAGCGCCCTTACCCGGGCGATCAGCTCGGTGAAGGCGAACGGCTTGGGCAGGTAGTCGTCGGCGCCGATCTCCAGCCCCTCCACCCGATCGCTGACGTCACCCGAAGCGGTGAGCATCAGCACCCGGGTCGGCATGCCCAACTCGACGAGCTTTCGGCAGACGTCGTCGCCGTGGACGAGCGGCAGGTCGCGGTCGAGGACCACGACGTCGTAGTCATTGACGCCGATCCGCTCCAGGGCCGCGGCGCCGTCGTAGACGACGTCGACGGCCATCGCCTCGCGCCGCAGCCCGGTGGCCACCGCGTCGGCGAGCAGCTTCTCGTCCTCGACGACGAGTACACGCACGTCGCTCCTCCTTCTGCGCTCGTGGCCGGCACGAGCCGAGAGCCCCGGGCCGCGTCGTCATGCTCCCGTCCGCCCGCCGGGGCGACGACGCGAGTACGACGACAGGACCCAGCGGGCTGGTCCTGTAGGGGGTACGCCTCCATCCTGCCTCTTTCGGCCATAAACCGGCTGTAAGGCGCCCTGCGGCCGGAGGGCACCCGGAACGGCCGGCGCCACCCGGAATGCCGAAAATTCTTGTGCGCCGAGGTTTCCGCGGTGATGCGTGAGGGGAGGACGACCACACACCCGAGATCGCCCATGGCATGTGGCATTGCCGCGTTCGCTTTTCGTCCCCTCCTCCCGGTTCCCCACCAAGCAGGGGACGTCCCCCGGCGGGCGTGCGGCGTGATCGTTTTCTCATCCAGGGCACACCCCCGTGCCGCCGACCACGACCCAGGACGAGGGGGCGCAAGCATGGACGCTTTCACCACAGGCCTACTGCAGCGCATACGGGCGACCGAGTCCGACCTGACGCGGGCACGGGAGACCGGTGACGACTTCCTGGCCGAAGTCGAACAGGGCGAGCTGGAAGATCTCCACCGGCTCGCGGCCGAGCACGGCGTCGAAGTCGACGCCCGGGGTCTCCAGGCCAGCGTCTCCGGACGCTGACCCGCCCGAGCCGCCTCGGCGGCGCGCGACGCCTGCCCGATGGGCCACGGATGCGGATCCGTAGCCAGCACAGCCCGGCACCGACGCGGACAAGGGCAGATCAGGCACGCGGACGGCATACGCGGATCTCCACACATCGCACACCCACGGATATCGCACACCCACGGATATGGACGGACCACGGGCCCCGCGACCTTCAGCAGGTCGCGGGGCCTTTGCCGGGTGGGCGCCGGTGCTGGGCAGACTCCGGCAGCTGCTCCGCGACGCGGCAGGTGGTGGCCGGACGGCGCACCGCGCGGCAGGCACGCCTCAGTCGTGCCAGGCGCCGAGTTCGTCGAGGAGCCCCCGGAGCTGCTCGAACAGGGTGGGGGTGGCCGCCACCGTCAGGTCGTAGGCCGGTCGCTCTCCGGGGCGGCCACCGGTCAGGGCACCAGCCTCGCGCGCGATGAGGTCGCCCGCGGCGAGGTCCCACGGGTTCAGGCCGCGCTCGTAGTACCCGTCGAGCCGGCCCGCGGCGACGTCGCAGAGGTCGACGGCGGCCGAACCGCCCCGCCTGATGTCCCTCAGCCGCGGGATCAGCTGCCGGGCCACCTCGGCCTGGTGCGTGCGGACCGTGGTGACGTAGTTGAAGCCGGTGGAGACCAGGCACTGCTCCATGGGTGCGGCCCCACGGCAGGCCAGGCGATGCTCGCCCAGGTAGGCACCACCGCCGCGCACCGCGTGGAAGGTCTCGCCGCGCATCGGCGCCTCCACCACCCCGACGAGGGTCTCGCCATCCCGCTCGGCCGCGATGGACACGGCCCAGGTGGGCAGCCCGTACAGGTAGTTCACGGTGCCGTCGAGCGGATCGATGACCCAGCGCACACCGCTCGTGCCGGTACGCGAGCCGCCCTCCTCGCCGAGGATGCCGTCCTCCGGGCGGTGCTCGGCGAGGTAGCCGGTGATCAGCTTCTCGGCGGCGATGTCCATCTCGGTGACCACGTCGATGGGGCTGGACTTGGTGGCCTTCACCCCCAGGTCGGCGGGCCTCCCGTCGCGCAGCAGCACACCCGCGCGGCGCGCGGCTTCCCGGGCTATGGCCAGCAGCGCGGCGAGGTCGACGGGCTCGGCGGGCTTGGCCGGGCGGGACGAACGGGACGGGGTGGCAGGAGTAGCGGGAGTGGACGGCTGGGGCTGCAAGGGGTCGCTCACGGTTCTCCGTACGTTGTCAGGAGATCCGGCTCCGGGCCACCGGATCCGGATCGGTTCACGAGCCCGGCGCACCGGGTGAACGGGCGGGCTCAGGCGTAGGGGCTGTCGGCGCCCGCGGCGGCTGGCTTGGGGGTGCGGGCCGGGCAGCAGCCCACGGGACACACGTCGTGGCTGGCTCCGAGCGTGCCCAGCGCGCACCGCTCCACCGCACCACCGCGTACCACGGCGGCACGCTCGACGACGAGGTCGCGCACGGCGGCGGCGAACCGCGGGTCGGCCCCGACCGTGGCCGAGCGGCGCACCGGAAGGCCCAGCTCGGCGGCCTTGGCGGCGGCCTCGGTGTCCAGGTCGTAGCGCACCTCCATGTGGTCGGAGACGAAGCCGATGGGCGCCATGACGACGGCCGGGGCACCGGCGGCGTGCAGCTCCTCCAGGTGGTCGCAGATGTCCGGCTCCAGCCAGGGGATGTGCGGGGCGCCCGAACGCGACTGGTAGACGAGCTGCCACGGGTGGTCGACGCCGGTCCGCTCGCGCACGGCGGCGGCGATCAGTTCCGCCACCGCACGGTGCTGCGCCACGTACGCGCCGCCAGGGCCGTGCTGCTCGACGGGCCCGGAGGTGTCGGCCGCCGCGGTGGGGATGGAGTGCGTGGTGAACGCGAGATGGGCGCCGTCGCGTACCTCGGCGGGCAGCTCGGCCAGCGCGGCGAGCACGCCGTCGGTCATGGGCGCCACGAAGCCGGGGTGGTTGAAGTAGTGCCGGAGCTTGTCCACGCGCGGCAGGTCGAGGCCGTCGGACCGCAGGCCGGCAAGCGCGTCGGCCAGGTTCTCGCGGTACTGGCGGCAGCCCGAGTACGACGCGTACGCGCTGGTGGCGAGGGTGAGGACGCGGCGCCGGCCGTCGCGGACCAGCTCGCGCAGGGTGTCCGCGAGGTAGGGCGTCCAGTTGCGGTTGCCCCAGTACACCGGCAGGTCGAGGCCGTGTTCGGCGAAGTCCTTGCGCAGCGCGCCGAGCAGTGCGCGGTTCTGGTCGTTGATCGGGCTGATCCCGTCGAAGAGGTAGTAGTGCTGCCCCACCTCCTTCAGCCGCTCCTTGGGGATGCCGCGGCCCCGCGTCACGTTCTCCAGGAAGGGGATCACGTCGTCGGGGCCCTCGGGTCCCCCGAAGGAGAGCAGCAGCAGGGCGTCGTAAGGGGCGGAATCCAGCGCTTCGGGCATGTCCTTGATCCTGCCACCCGGGGCCGACGGCCGGAAAACACCACCACCGGTCCGGGACGGGCCCACCGCCCTGACCGGCCGTTCGTCCCGCCACCGACACCGGCGGATCACCGACACCGCCACGACCGGCGATCGTCCCGGCGCACCTGGTGTCACGGCCGTGAGTATGATCCCACTCCACCGATCGGGGACGTGGCCGGAAATCGGCCGCCGAGGCGGGAGGAGCCCGGGACATGGCCCAAGCGGACACCGCCATCTGGCGCAACTGGGCGGGGAACGTCACCGCCCGCCCCGCACGCCAGGCCACCCCGGCCGGCGTCGACGAGCTCTCTGCGGCCGTGCGGGACGCCGCCGAGGACGGCCTCAAGGTCAAGGCCGTCGGTGCCGGCCATTCCTTCACCGCGGCCGCCGCGACCGACGGGCTGCTGATCCGACCCCAACTGCTGGCCGGAATCCATCGCATCGACGTCCCCAACAGCCCTCAGGGCTCGGGCGGCACTCCCATGGCCGGCACCGTCACCGTGGGTGCCGGCACTCCGCTGAAGCGGATGAACACGGCGCTGGCCCGTGAGGGCCTGTCGCTCACGAACATGGGCGACATCATGGAGCAGACCGTCTCGGGCGCGGTCAGCACCGGCACGCACGGCACGGGACGCGACTCCGGCTCGATAGCGATGCAGCTACGCGGCCTGGAACTGGTCACGGCGGACGGCTCGGTGCTCAGCTGCTCCGCGCAGGGCACCGAGGAGGAGCGCGCGGTGTTCGCCGCCGCGCGGATCGGTCTGGGCGCCCTGGGCGTGCTCAGCTCGCTCACCTTCGCGGTGGAGCCGGTCTTCCTGCTGACGGCACGCGAGGAGCCGATGACCCTGGACCGGGTCACCGCGGAGTTCGACGCGCTGTGCGCGGAGAACGAGCACTTCGAGTTCTACTGGTTCCCGCACACCGGCAACTGCAACACGAAGCGGAACAACCGCAGTGCGGGCCCGCCCGCCCCGGTCGGCAGGGTGAGCGGCTGGTTCGAGGACGAGTTGCTCTCCAACGGGGTCTTCCAGGCGGTCAACGTGCTCGGCCGCGCCGTGCCCGCCGTCGTGCCCGCGATCGCCCGGCTGTCCAGTCGTGCGCTGTCCGCCCGTACCTACACCGATATTCCGTACAAGGTCTTCACAAGCCCGCGCCGGGTGCGCTTCGTCGAGATGGAGTACGCCCTGCCGCGCGAGGCTCTGGTGGACGCGCTGCGTGAGCTGAAGGCCATGATCGACCGTTCCCGACTGCGGATCAGCTTCCCCGTGGAGGTCCGCACCGCGCCCGCTGACGACATCCCGCTGTCCACCGCCTTCGGCCGCGACAGCGCCTACATCGCCGTCCACATGTACCGGGGCACGCCCTACCGTGCGTACTTCACCGAGGCCGAGCGCATCTTCACGGCGCATGGCGGACGGCCGCACTGGGGCAAGGTGCACACGCGCGACGCCGCGTACCTCTCCGAGGTGTATCCGCGCTTCGCCGAGTTCACCGCCCTGCGCGACCGCCTCGACCCCGACCGGGTCTTCGGGAACGACTATCTGCGGCGGGTCCTGGGCGACTGACGGCGCGGGAGGCAGGCGCCCGGGCTACCCGGCGGGCGCTGGCGGGCAGGCGACGACGAGCCGCCGGAGGGGCGCTGGCCCGGACGTCCGGAGGGTCACTGGCCTGACGTGCCGTCCGGCTGCCGGGTGGCCGAGCCACCGGTCCCGGAACCGGCGCCCGCTCCCCCACCGGAACCGTCGCTCTGCGTGGCGGTGGGGGTCGGGGTGGGCGTGGCCGTCTGCCGGTGCCCACCGGTGCCGCCGTCGGAACCGGCACCCTGGCCACCGCCGGAGTCCGCGCCCGTGCCGGGAGTGGACGCGGTGCCCGAGCCCTGGGTGCCGGACGGCGTGGGCGTCGGCGACGACTGCTGGTCCGGCGCCTGCGAGTCCCTCGGGTCAGCGCTGCTCGGCTCGTGGTCCGTCCCTTCGGGCCCCTGCGAGGACTGCCCGGACGGCGTCACCACGGGAGTGGCCGGGGCGTGCCCGCTCCCGGATTCCCCGCCGGACAGGACGTCACCGATCGTGGTCCTCATGCGATCGCCGTTGAGGCTGTGCCCGGATGCCAGCTCGTACGTCGTGATGCCGCCCATCGCCACCACGAAGACCATCCCGCTGGCGAGGAGCGGCCGCTTCAGCCCGCGCACCCGCGCCCGGTGCACGGTCCCCTCGGTGAACGCGTCCGGCGGCGGGCCACCGTCCGGGTCCACGGTTCCCGGACCTCCCGGTACGCCGAGGTCACCGGGGTCGCACGGGTCGCCCGGGTCACCCGGATTCCGCAGGACGGCGGTGTGCTCCGGCTCTCGCCCCTCGCCCGGCACCGGCCGGGCGCGGTGCAGCAGGCGGGTCGCGGCGTCGAGCCCCGCCACGGGATGCCCGGAGGCACCGGAGGCACCAGAGGCACCGCCCCTGCCCAGCAGCCGGGTGGCGCCCGCCTCTATGTCGTTGCCGGTGCCGTCGGCCAGGGGGCGCGCGGCGTGTCCGTCGCCGGGCAGGACCTGCGTCTCCCGCTGTCCGACCTGGTAGCGGCGCAGCAGCCGCGTCGCGGTGTCGCCCGGCGCGTGGGGGTCCACGGCCGAGCCGCGCGCAGGCCGGCCGACGCCCCACGTCGTCGTCGCCACCCCCCACGCAGTGGGACGGCTGGCCCGTGCACCGGACGGCTCCCGGCCGGCACCGGACCGCGTCGGCCGGAACGTCTCCGGCACCGGGTGGCCACCGCTGGTGACGAGCACCGGGGTCCGCCGCACCCGCGGCCTGCGGCTCACGGTGACGTCGCGGATCTGCTCGCCGGTGCGGCGGAAGAAGTGCTGGAACAGCGAGCCGGAGCAGGTGGCGACGGCGCTCACGACACCGGCACCGAGGATCGTGCCGTACACGCCCAGGTTCGAGGCGAACTTGGCCGCCAGCACGGCGGCCATCGCACTGCCGGCCACCTGCGGCAGGTTCAGCTCCAGCCGGCGCTTGCGACCGCCGTCGGAGGACGACGCCTCCGGAGGAGGTTCCGCCGCGGCTGAGCGGTCATCCGCGGCCTCCTCGACACCACCGGCACCTCGGGAACCGCGCGAACCACGTGAACCGCGCGAACCACGCCGATACACGTCGGCGCCGGGTCGCCCATCGGCGCCGGCGGTTTCCCTCCGTGACCTCGCGCCCTCGGACCCGTTCTCGGACGGACCCGGGCCCGTGTACCGGCCGCCGGGATTCGGCCTCTTGCCCACAACGCACCTTGCCTGCACTTCTCGACGCAATTGCACGAGCTGAACGAGAATTCGCTCGACCGGAGTACGTATGGGCAGAGTATTGTGGTTCCGCTTCCAGCGGTTTCGTGAACTATGCCACGCATAATCCTCACGCAACCCGGCGACCAGGCCGTCAACTCACGCGCCCGCGCAGAACTTCCGACGGCGCGCCGGTCCACCCGGCTGGCCCAATGGAGTACTGTTGCGAGCCGTCGGTCCGGTCTTCCGGCAGGCAGTCGGGGCCTTTTGAAGGGCACCGAAAGGGGGCATGTTCCACAGGGTGGCCAGAGCGGTCACTCAGCGTTGCGAACAGGTAACCGTGTCATAACGGCGATCCAGGGTCCATGCCCGACACGCCGGTCAACTCGGCAAGGTTGTGGCAGGCTGCACCCGGGCAGGCCACACTCGACTAGCGGAAGCGACGCACGTGACGTCGGCAGGCACCACCCGGGAGGTCCCCATGCCCGAACTGCGTGTCGTGGCCGTCTCCAATGACGGCACACGGCTGGTGCTGAAGGCTGCGGACAGCACGGAGTACACGCTTCCCATCGACGAGAGGCTCCGCGCCGCCGTACGCGGCGACCGCCCCCGCCTCGGCCAGATCGAGATCGAGGTGGAGAGCCATCTCCGCCCCCGCGACATCCAGGCCCGGATACGTGCAGGCGCCACCGCGGAAGAGGTCGCGCAGCTCGCCGGCATCCCCGTCGACCGGGTGCGCCGCTTCGAGGGACCCGTGCTGGCGGAGCGTGCGTTCATGGCCGAGCGCGCCCGGAAGACCCCCGTGCGCCGCCCCGGTGAGAACGTCGGCCCCCAGCTGGGCGAGGCGGTCCAGGAGCGGCTGATGATGCGGGGCGCCGACCGGGACACCGTCCAGTGGGACTCCTGGCGCCGCGACGACGGCACCTGGGAGGTGCTGCTCGTCTACCGCGTCGCAAGTGAGACGCACACGGCCAGCTGGACCTACGACCCGCCGCGCCGCCTCGTGCAGGCCGTGGACGACGAAGCGCGCTCCCTGATCGGCGAGTCCGACGACCTCGCCGCGCCGGAGCCCAGCTTCCCGTTCGTGCCGCGCATCGCACGCCTGCCGCGCGAGCGCTCCCTGGACCGCGGCCCCGAGCGCCCCAGCCTGCCGTCGCCCACCGAGCCCGGTGACGACGTCGACCAGGGCCGCGACTCGCTCACCAGCCTCCTGGAGGCCGTGCCGAGCTTCCGCGGCGACCTGGTGGTGCCCGAGCGCTCCGAGTCGGCGCCCGACCACGCTCCCGAAGAGCCCGAGCGTGAGCCGGACGCCGAAGAGCCGCCGGCGCCCGCTGCTTCGGCGGGTTCCGCCTACGCGGACGTGCTGATGCCGCGGTCGGTCGCCAGCCACCGCGACCGGCTGATCGGCTCCACCGACCGGCAGGCCGAGGCGGACGGCGTCCGGCCGGGCCGCCGTGCCGCGGTGCCCAGCTGGGACGAGATCGTCTTCGGCACCCGGCGCAAGAAGAAGGAGTGACGCGGGCACGGGCCGGCACCACCGCACCCCGTGCACCACAGAGCCGAACACCGGTCTGGCCGGCCGTCCCCAGGACGCCGGCCAGACCGCTGTCCAGACCGTTGGCCGCCGCTGAGCGCTACTGGGGCTCCGGCCCCGTGGCCACCGGACGGCCGCGGTCCCCGGACCACTCCGACCAGGACCCCACATACAGGTCCGACGGGATGCCGGCGGCCTCCAGCGCCAGCACCTGATGCGCGGCGGAGACCCCGGAGCCGCAGTACACGCCGACCTTGCTGCCCGGCGACACACCCAGGGCGGCGAAACGCGCGGCGAGTTCGGCGACGGGTCGGAAGCGGCCGTCCTCGGCGACGTTGCCCTGCGTCGGCGCCGAGATCGCGCCGGGAATGTGGCCGCCCACCGGGTCGATCGGCTCGACTTCACCGCGGTACCGCTCGCCGGCCCGTGCGTCCAGCAACACCCCGGACCGGGCGCGCGCCGCCGCGCCGTCCGCGTCCAACAGTCCGAGCGCCCCCGGCTCCTGACCGCCGGCGCCCGGAACGGGCTCGAAATCCCCCGGGGTCGGCGGCGCCGGCTCGCCGGACTCCACAGGCCCGTCCCAGGCCGCGAGACCGCCGTCCAGCACATGGACGGACGGGTGCCCCGTCCAGCGCAGCAGCCACCAGGCGCGCGCCGCGGCCCAGCTCAACCCGCCGTCGTACACGACGACGGCACGGTCGGCGCGGACGCCCGCCGCCCGCATCGCCGCACCGAAGGTCGCCATGTCCGGCAGCGGATGCCTGCCCCGCGCCCCCGGCGGAGCGGCCAGTTCGGTGTCGAGGTCGACGAAGGCGGCGCCCGGGATGTGGCCCTCCAGGTAGGCCTGCCGCTGGTGCGGACCCCCGAGCTGCCAGCGGACGTCGAGCAGCACCGGCGGTTTCAAGCCAGCGCGTTCGACCCCGAGTTCGGACGCGGAGATGATGACGTTCATGACCCCATCCTTGCGCATGGGGTGGCTTGCCCGCCGAGCTCCGGATACTCTGCTCGGCACCAGATGCGACCACGGCGCGTACTGGAGTGGACACAGCTAGTGCATGCACATGACATCAGTCGATCATCCGGCTCGTCGGCCGACCGGTCAGTGGGCCGGTCGGCCGATCAGTCGACGGGCCGATCCTCCAGTCGATCCCCACCTGGTGGGTCGCCCATCGGTGGATCGAGCGGTGACCTCGGTGGATCACCACGCAGAAACGACACGCCACCGAGCTGCGTCACCGGTACGGCAGCAAGCGCGACAGGTCACAGGGACGGATCAGGCACGGCAGTGGACTCGGGCGGACCTGGCGGGTGGCGCTGTGGCGTGCGCCGCGCGTGCACCGCCCGGGGCCGCGCGCGGCCGCGGTCCGGACAGCGGCGATACGGCACCACGAGGCTCGAGGAGAGTATGACGATGACTGAGGCGCTGGGTTCGACCGGACAACGGGGTGCCGTCCAGCACCCTCGGCGGACACCAGGAACGCCCTGCTGGGTGAGCTTGCTGGTGCACGATCTGGAGGCCACGGAGGAGTTCTACGGAACGCTGTTCGGCTGGGAGTTCCGGCCGCAGCCGGCCACCGCCTTACTGGGCCGCTCGGTGCTGGCCCTGCTCGACGGCCAGGAGGTCGCCGCCATCGGCCGCCCGGTGACCAACCGTCACCTCCCGTCCGCGTGGACCACGTACCTGGCCTCCGACGACGTGGACGCGACGGCCGAGCGGGTACGGCACCGCGGTGGCACCGTGGGCGTCGGGCCGTTGGACGTGCCGGCGGCGGGCCGGCTCGCGGTCGTCTGCGACCCGTCTGGCGCGGTCTTCGGCATTCTGCGGGTCGCCTCCACCGGCAGCCCCGCCGTGCGCGACGTGCCGGGCGCACCGACGTGGATCGAGCTGACGACCTACGAGCCGGAGCTCACCGCCACGTTCTACCAGCGCGTCTTCGGGCATGTGCCGCAGGCCGACACCTCGGCGGGCCCGGACCATCTGGCCCTGTGCCTCAAGGACGGCCCGGTGGCCTCCGTGCGCGACCTGGACGGGGCGCTGCGACGCACCCGGGGCGCCTCCTGGATGACGTACTTCGCGACGACGGACGTGGACGCGGACGCCGAGCGGGTGGTCCGGCTCGGCGGCGCGGTACTCAAGGCGCCGCACGACGGCGCCTACGGTCGGGTGGCGGCCGTCGCCGACCCGGGAGGCGCGGAACTCATGCTGGTGCAGACGGGCCGCTGAGGCCTCGGCTGGGTGGGGCCGCCCGTGACCTGGTGCGGGCGGCCGCCTGGCCGCTGCTGTCTCCCGGCGGCCGGGGGCGACCCGTGGCACCGGCGTCTCAGGTGCGGACCTCCAGGAGCGGGACCAGCTGCTCGAGCGGTGTCATGGAGCCGTGGTTGCCCACCATCGCCGACTCGTTGGGCTCCCGCTCCGACGCCGTGATCAGGACGTCGTCCCGGGCCGCCGCGATCACGTCGCCGAGTCGCCCGTACACCCGCTCGTCGATCTGCGGCCCGAACCAGCCGGCCGCGATCGCCTCGTCCCGGCCGGCCACCCAGAAACGGTCGCCGAGCACCTCACGCCAGACCGCGCGCACGTCGCCTGCCGCGCCCGGCACCGCATAGACATGGCGGGCCCGGCCCTCGCCACCCAGCAGGGCGACTCCGGCGCGCAGCTCCCAGTCCTCGTCGAAGTCGATGCGGTGCAGCTCGTCGAAGGGGATGTCGATCATGCCGTGGTCCGCGGTGACGTACAGCGCGCTGCGGGGCGGCAGCTGCTCGGCGAGGCGCTGCACCAACCCGTCGACATAGACGAGCTGGCCGCGCCAGGCGTCGGAGTCGACGCCGTAGCGGTGGCCGTTGCCGTCCACTTCCGAGTAGTAGGTGTAGACGAGGGAGCGGTCGCCGGCGGCCAGTTGCTCGGCGGCGAGGTCCATGCGCTCCTCGCCGGAGAGCCGGCCGTGGAACGTTCCGCCGCTGAGCGCGACCTTGGTGAGCGGCGTGGTCGCGAAGGCCGGGGCCGACACCTGGGCGGTGTGCACGCCGGCCTTGGCGGCGCGCTGGAAGATGGTCGGGTACGGCT
Source organism: Streptomyces odontomachi (assembly GCF_024435355.1). GTDB lineage: Bacteria > Actinomycetota > Actinomycetes > Streptomycetales > Streptomycetaceae > Streptomyces > Streptomyces odontomachi. Next base: position 131,814 of record NZ_JAMJWG010000017.1, on the reverse strand, counting down.
GCCAGACGTGCGGCTGGGTCCAGGGGTTCCAGCGGAGCTGGTTCATCAGCTCGCCGGTCTCCGGATTGCGCACCGTGTACCCGGGCAGGCCGTGCGCGCCGGGCACCAGGCCGGTGCCGACGGACGCCAGCGAGGTCGCCGTGGTGGCGGGGTAGCCCGCGGTGAGGGGACGCCCCGTGCCGCCGCGCGAGGATCCCAGCAGGGCGGTCAGGTAGGGAGCCTGCTCCGGGTGGGCGCGCAACTGCTCCCAGCCGAGGCCGTCGATCAGGAAGACGCAGTTCCGGTCGGCCGGGGCCAGCTCCGGGACGGCGACGGTGCAGCCCGGCACGCCCAGGTGGGCCGCGAGGGTCGGCAGCAGGTCGGCGAGCGAGCCGGTGCCGTACTCGGGCACCGGGGCGGAGGCGAGCGCGAGCGGCTCCGGGGGGTCCAGCGCGGGCTGTGCCATCAGCGGTCGGTGTCCGCCCCGGCCGGCCCCGTCGCCGTGGTCGCCTCGGAGAGCGACTGCGCGAAGGCAAGGGTCTGCCGCACCGTGTCCGGGCCGTCGCCGGCCTCGCTGACCCTGAGACTGAGGTCGTCCGCCGTGGAGTTGCCCGTGTAGCCGTGGTCGGCCTCGCAGTTGGGGTCACCGCAGGCGGCCGGCTCCAGGTCGAGACGGGACACCGCGCCCCAGCCGATGGTCAGGACGACCTCACGCGGCAGGGTGCCGGGCGTGTACGACTCCGGGTTGGCGACGACGCGGCTGACCACCACGGACGAGATCCGGCCGATCTTCACGGACTCGGTGGAGGTGGTCGCGTAGGGCGTCGGGGAGCTGGAGTCCGCGGCCTGCTCGTCGGTGTGGCTGACGATGAAACGGGTGCCGGTGAGCACGAGGACCGTCACATGACGGCGCACCTCGTTGGCGTCGAAGGTGGTCTCCTGGTGGACCAGAAACGACCGGATGCCCTCGCCGCCGACCGCGGCCTCCACCGCCTCGGCCACGAGGGCCGGGTAGTAGCCGCTGCGCTCGATCGCCGCTCGCAGCCCCTGGGTCGTCGTACTGGTCTTGGCCATGCCGTCCATCCTACGGCCCAGCGGGGTCACGCCGGTCCCTGGACCGGGGGTCCCACGCGTGCCCCACGGCACCGGGGGACATCGCGCCGATCCGGGCGGGACCTGCGGGTCGTCACCGGACGACGGAGGTCGTGGCGTCCGGGGCACGGGGCGCCGCCGTGGCGGGGCACGGGCGAGCCTGCGGTGCACCGTCGGCCGCTCAGTAGGCGGGCAGCGTGCGGGGCCCCAGGTCCGTGCGGGCCGGCGCCGGGGCGAGCTGCACCGAGGCATCGAGCACATGGACGTCGTGGGTGGCGACGACGACCGGCTCCAGGCCGACGGCGACGACCTCCGGGTGGTCGTCGACGAGCCGGGAGACGCGCAGCAGCAGCTCTGCGAGCCCCGCGGTGTCGACCGGCGTCGACCCGCGCCAGCCGAACAGCAGCGGAGCCGTCCGGATGGACCTGATCGCGGCCCTGGCCTCACGGTCGGTGACCGGAATCAGCCGGTGTGCGGTGTCTCCGAGGAGTTCCGACGCGGCACCTGCGAGCCCGAACGAGAGCACCGCCCCGGCGGTCGGGTCGATGACGGCCCGCACCACGGTGTCGACGCCGCGCGGCACCATCGACTGGACGACGGGCAGCACCTCCTGGGGGGTGCCCAGGGCGTCGGTCAGCTCCGTGTAGGCCCGCCGCAGTTGCTCCTCGTCGGCCAGGTCGAGCCGGACGCTGCCGAGGTCGGGGCGGTGCCGCAGGTGCGGGGCGGTGGTCTTGAGGGCGATCGGGTAGCCGAGTTCCCGTGCGGCGGCGGCCGCCTCCTCGGGACCGGGCGCGTGCAGCGCGGTGCGTACCTCGATGCCGTAGGCACCGAGCAGGTCCCGGGCGTCGGCCGGCGCGAGCGTCGCCCCGCCGGACTCTCCTCCGCCGCGCTTCAGCAGCGTCTCGATCAGCCGGGCGGCCCGCTTCTCGTCGATGTCGTCGTATGCGGGGACCCGTCCCGGGTCGGCGGCCTCGCGCCGCCACTGGGCGTGCTTCACGGCCTCGGCGAGCGCCCGCGCGGCCCGCTCGGCGGCGGGGAAGGCGGGGATCCGTGCCAAGGGGGCGGATCCGCTGCTTGGTACCGGTTCGGCTTCGGGTCCGGCGGGCTCGGGGGTGCCTTCTGCCGGGGACGGGGGCGCCGTGCGCTCGTCGCCTCGGTCCGGGGCGGCGGGCCGCTGGGGCGCAGCGGCCGTGGCTTCGGGAGCGACCTCGTTGCCCCGGGCGTGCGCCGAAGCGCCCGGCGCCGTGCCGCCCGCCGCCGAAAGGGCCGTGGCGAGCCCGCCCAGCTCCACGTGGACGACGGAGACCGGCTTGTCCGGGTGCGCGGCGGCGGCCGCCCGCAGCGCCCCGGCCAGCTCCCCGTCGACCGTCGGCCCCTCGCCCACGGACGGCATCGCGGTCACGATCACCGCGTCGCAGTCGTCGTCGGCCAGCGCCGTGCGCAGCGCCACGTCGAAATGGCCCGGGGTCGCCGCCGTCGTGAGGTCCTGCGGCGGCAGCGGTCGGAGCCCCTCGGACAGGCAGGCGTCGTAGGTCAGCAAGCCCAGCGACTCGGAGTTGCCGAGGATCGCCACGCGGGGGCCGCGTGGCAGCGGCTGGGCGGCCAGTTGCAGGCCCACGTCGACGAGTTCGGTGATGGTGTCCACCCGGAGCACGCCGGCCTGCCGGAGCAGTGCGGAGACGGTGGCGTGCGGCAGGCGGGTGTGCGGTACGGCGTGCCCGGCGGGCGCGGTCGCACTGTGCCGGGCGCCCTGCACCACCACGAGCGGTTTGGTGGCGGCGGTGCGCCGGGCGAGCCGGGTGAACTTGCGCGGGTTCCCGATGGACTCCAGGTACATCAGCGCGACGTCGGTGTCCGGGTCCTCGTACCAGTACTGAAGGACGTCGTTGCCGGACAGGTCGGCGCGGTTGCCGGCCGAGACGAACGTCGAGATGCCGCCCACGCCGGCGACGCCCGTGGCGTCGGTGACCTCTGTCACACCCTGCGCGTCGATGCTGCCACCGGTGCGCCGGTGCAGCCTGGCCAGCAGGGCGATCCCGATCGCGCCGGACTGGGTGAACATGCCGATCCGTCCTGGCCTCGGCAGCTGCGGTGCGAGAGACGCGTTGAGCAGCACCTCGGGCGAGGTGTTGACGACACCGAAGGCGTTCGGGCCGATCAGGCGCATGCCGTACGAGCGCGCCTGGCGCACCAGTGCGCGCTGCCGCGCACGGCCCTCGGCGCCCGTCTCGGCGTAGCCGGCGGAGAGCACCACGAGCCCCTGCACGCCGTGCCGTCCACAGGCGTCGACCACCTCGGGCACGCGGGGCGCCGGCACGGCGACGACGGCCAGGTCGACGGGTTCCTCGATGGTGTCGAGCCGGCGGTGTGCGGGGACCCCGTCCAGCTCGGCCGTATCGTCCGTGAGGGCTTCGTTCACCGCGTACAGGCGGCCCGTGTAACCGGCCCTCTGGAGGTTGGCCAGCACGCTGCGCCCGACGCCGCCGGGCGCCCGTCCGGTGCCGATCACGGCGACCGAGCCGGGCCGCAGCAGCCGCTGCACCGAGCGGGCCTCGGCACGCTGCTCCCGGGCCAGCTGCACGGCGCGGGAGGCCTCCGTCGGCTCCAGGTCGAACTCCAGGCGTACGACGCCGTCCTCGAAGCTGCGCTGCTGCTGGTACCCGGCGTCCGTGAACACCTTGATCATCTTGGTGTTGGCGGGCAGCACCTCGGCGGCGAAGCGACGGATGCCGCGCTCCCGCGCCACGGCGGCGATGTGCTCGAGCAGTGCGGAGGCCACTCCCCTGCCCTGGTGGGCGTCCTGCACCAGGAAGGCGACCTCGGCCGTCTCCACGTGTTCCGGTCCGGAACGTTCCCCGGTGCGGTCCTCGGCAGGGGTGTCGTGCTGGCCGTCGATGCGGTCGTAGCGCACCGTGGCGATGAACTCGCCGCCCACCACCGCGGCGAGCCCGACGCGATCCACGAAGTCGTGGTGGGTGAAGTGGCGCACGTCGTTCGCGGACAGTCGTGGGTAGGGCGCGAAGAAGCGGTAGTACTTCGACTCGTCCGACACCTGCTCGTAGAAGTGGACCAGCCGGTCCGCGTCGTCCGCGGTGATCGGCTGGATCCGGGCGGTGCCGCCGTCGCGCAGCACCACGTCGGCCTCCCAGTGGGCGGGGTAGTCGTATCGGTCCGACGGGCTCTGCATGGGGCCCAGCGTACGGCGTGCCGGGCCGCCCTCCAGGGAGGTGCGTTCCGGGTGCGGGAGTGGATCACTTACCGTCGTGGGGGCTCGCCGTACCGTGGTGCTCCCGGACCGCGGAACACGGCGGAACCTCCCACACACACCAGCGTCCGAAGGGCAGCGACCACCATGGCTGAGCGCCGCGTCAACATCGGCTGGGCACAGGGCCTTCATGCCCGCCCCGCCGCCAACTTCGTCCGTGCGGCCGTGGCTGCGGGCGTACCGGTGACCATCGCCAAGGGCGACGGTGCTCCGGTCAACGCCGCCTCCTTGCTGGCGGTGCTGGGGCTCGGCGGCGAGAACGGGGACGAGGTCGTCCTCGCGTCGGACGCGCAGGGGGCGGATTCCGCGGTGGACCGCCTGGCCAAGATGGTGTCCGAGGGACTCGACGAACTTCCCGAGACGGTCTGAACGACGACCGGATCACGCGACCGGCTGACGTGCGGCATTGCCCACCGGTCCGGCAGTCCGGCAATCGAGACCTGGCAATCGCATTTCCGACGGAAGAAAAAATATAAAAGGGCAGCCGAGAACCGTGCACGGGAATTCCGGACCCCGCGCATCCCACGCACTTTCCGCTCGCCCTCGTCCGACATAAAACGGCGTATTCCACGGCGGCCGGCGGTTCATCGCCGGCGCCGCACCGCACAGACCCCGTTCGGTATACGAATGCGTGTCGCTTCCCTGTTTACGGTGCGTCTGTTAAAAGTGGGCGCCGCGCGTATGTACGACGTGTTACGAAGCCCTCACGCGGGCACCGAGGCGGGAGAATCGCAGACGGTGAGCGGACGCGGTCCGCTCGGTGTGCAGGGCGGTGACCGCCCTGGCCCGCTCGGCGTCACCGCGGGCCACCGCGTCCAGGATGGCGGCGTGCTCGGACCAGCATTCGGCGGCTCGCTCGGCCACGTCGACCGTGTACATCCAGGCGATCTTGTGCCGGAGCTGGGTGAGCAGCGCGGTCAGGCCGGCGCTGCCGGACGCCTGGGCAAGCGTCTCGTGGAACCACCCCTCCAGGGAGCGCAGATCCTCGCCGTGGCCTCGTCTGACGCGGTCGTGGCCCAGCCTGACCAGGCCTCGGAGCACCTTCAGGTGGGCCTCGGTACGGCGCTGTGCGGCGCGTGCGGCGCCCAGCGGCTCCAGCAGCATCCGGATCTCCAGGAGGTCGGCCGCCTCCTGCTCGGAGGGCTCGGCCACGCAGGCGCCGGCGTGTCTGCGGGTGACCACGAAGCCTTCCGCCTCCAGGGTGCGCAACGCTTCCCGGACCGGAATGCGTGACACTCCGTAACGGCGCGCCAGGACTTCCTCGGTCAGTCTGCTGCCGCGCTCCAGGGCACCGGAAACGATGTCATCCCGGATGGCCGTGCATACCGAGTGCGCGGGAATGCGCATGACCGGAACCTCCGATTTCATCCCCGCCAAAAGCGGCCCGCCAACGCCTCCCCAGTGACTCTATTGCAATGCACGGTGTTTTCCGAAGGGCGGCCGGAATCCATGGATATTTTTTGGACGGGGGTCCAGCCGGTCGGACACCCGGGGTGACGGGAACGGGCGGTGTACGGCGAAGGGAAACCGCCGTACACCGCCCGTGCCGCCGGCTGTCACAGGACGACTGTCGCGGGGCGCCTGTCGCGGCGCGCCCGCGCGTGGCCGTCACGCGACAGGGCCGCCGTCACCCGTCGACCACCGTCACCGGTCCGATGCCCAGCGCCCTGACCGGCTCGGCGATCTGCTCGGCGTCGCCGACGAGTACGGTCACCATCCGGTCCACCGGGAAGGCGCTGACGACCGCTGCGGTGGCCTCGATGGTGCCGATCGCCGCGAACTGCTCGTACAGGTGGCCCTGGTAGTCGTCCGGGAGGTGCTGCTCGACCAGGTCGGCGAGGGTGCTCGCAACGGCCGCCGCGGTCTCGTACTTGAGCGGGGCGACGCCGACCAGGTTCTGCACGGCGAAGTCGCGCTCGTCGTCCGTGAGGCCGTCCGCGGCGAGGGTGCGCAGCACCGTCCACAGGTCCTCGATGGCGGGCCCGGTGGATGCGGTGTCGACCGACCCGGAGATGGCGAGCATGGCGGCGCCGGTGGGCCCTCCTGAGGCGGTCGGCGCGGCCGAGCGCAACACCTGGACGAAGGCCCGGACACCGTAGGTGTAGCCCTTCTCCTCGCGCAGCACGCGGTCCAGGCGGGAGGTGAGGGTGCCACCCAGGCAGTAGGTGCCGACCACCCGGGCGGGCCACACGCTGTCGTGCCGGTCGGGGCCGATGCGGCCGATCAGCAGTTGCGTCTGGACCGCGCCGGGCCGGTCCACGATGACGACGCGGCCCCGGTCGTCGGCGACGATCGCCGGCATGGGGCGCGGGGCCGCCATGTCACCGGTCCAGGCGCCGAGGGTGTCGGCGAGCAGCGCGTCCAGGTCGACGCCGGACAGGTCGCCGACCACGACGGCGGTGGCCGTGGCCGGCCGGACGTACTTCTCGTAGAAGGCGCGCACCGCGGCGGAGTCGATGGCGGTGACGGTCTCCTCGGTGCCCTGCCGGGGCCGGGACATGCGGGAGGTCGCCGGGAACAGCTCCTTGGAGAGCTCCTTGGCGGCCCGGCGCGCCGGGTTCGCGGTCTCGTGCGGGATCTCGTCGAGGCGGTTGCGCACCAGGCGCTCGACCTCGCTGTCCGCGAACGCGGGGGCACGCAGGGCGTCGGCGAGCAGGCCGAGCGCCTTGGGCAGCCGCGAGACCGGCACCTCCAGGGAGACGCGTACGCCGGGCTGGTCGGCGTGGGCGTCCAGGGTGGCGCCGCAGCGCTCCAGTTCGGCGGCGAACTCCTCCGCCGAGTGCTTGTCGGTGCCCTCGGAGAAGGCGCGCGCCATGATCGTGGCCACGCCGTCCAGGCCCTCGGGCTCGGCGTCCAGGGGGGCGTCGAGCAGCACCTCCACGGCGATGACCTGCTGGCCAGGGCGGTGGCAGCGCAGCACCGTGAGGCCGTTGTCGAGCGCTCCGCGCTCGGGGGTGGGGAACGCCCAGGGCTTGGGCTCGCCGCCCTGAGGGCGGGGGTGGAAGTCCATCGTCGCGCCGTGCTCCGGCTTCGCGGCCTCGGTCACTTCGCCGCCTCCTCTGCGTTCTCGGTGCCTACGGCCGCGGTGCCGTCTTCAGCGCCCGCCGGATCTGCTGCGTCCGCAGTGTCCTCCGCCTCCGCTGCGTCCGCCGTGTCTTCTACGGGCTCGTAGACGAGCACGGCGCGGTTGTCAGGGTGCAGGCGCGCCTTGGCCACCTCCTGGACCTCCTCGGCAGTGATCTCCAGGATGCGCCCGACGGCGGTCAGCGCCAGCTGCGGATCGCCGAAGAGCACGGCGTACCGGCAGAGTTCGTCGGCGCGGCCGGAGACCGTACCGAGCCGGTCCAGCCATTCACGCTCCAACTGCGCCTGGGCGCGCTCCATCTCCTCGGGGGTCGGGCCCTGTTCGGCGAACCGGGCCAGTTCCTCGTCGACGGCGGCCTCGATGACGGGGATCTCCACGTCACCGGAGGCCTTCACGTCCAGCCAGCCGAGGGACGGCGCGCCGGCCAGCCGGAGCAGACCGAAGCCGGCGGCGACGGCCGTACGGTCGCGGCGCACCAGGCGGTTGTACAGGCGGGAGGACTCGCCGCCGCCGAGCAGGGTGAGCGCCAGGTCGGCCGCGTCGGCGGCGGCGGTGCCGTCCTTCGGGAGGCGGTAGGCGGCCATCAGGGCGCGGGCGGGCACCTCCTCCTCGATGACCTCGCGCAGTTGCCGTCCGATGGTGTCGGGCAGGGTGCCGTCGCGGGGGTCGGGCTTGCCGTCGTGCGCCGGGATGCTGCCGAAGTACTTCTCGACCCAGGCCAGGGTCTGCTCGGGGTCGATGTCGCCGACGATGGACAGCACCGCGTTGTTCGGCGCGTAGTACGTGCGGAAGAACGCCTGGGCGTCCTCCAGGGTGGCCGCGTCCAGGTCGGCCATCGAGCCGATCGGAGTGTGGTGGTACGGGTGGCCGTCGGGGTAGGAGAGCGCGGTCAGCTTCTCGAAGGCCGTGCCGTAGGGGACGTTGTCGTAGCGCTGGCGGCGCTCGTTCTTGACGACCTTGCGCTGGTTGTCCAGGTTCTTCTGGTCGAGCGCGGTGAGCAGCGAGCCCATCCGGTCGGCCTCCAGCCACAGGGCCAGCTCCAGCTGGTGGGTGGGCATGGTCTCGAAGTAGTTGGTGCGCTCGAAGCTGGTGGTTCCGTTCAGCGAGCCGCCGGCACCCTGGACCAGCGCGAAGTGGTCGTTGCCCTCGACCTGCTTCGACCCTTCGAACATCAGGTGCTCGAAGAGGTGCGCGAGGCCGGTGCGGCCGGGCTGCTCGTGCCGGGAACCGACGTCGTACCAGAGGCAGACCGCGGCGACCGGGGTCAGGTGGTCCTCGGAGAGCACCACGCGCAGGCCGTTGGCCAGGCTGTGCGAGGTCGCTGTCAGGCCGCCGGAACCAGCCTGCGCTGTGGCCGTGTGACCCATGGGCATGTATGTCCCTTCGATCGCTTGAGCTGTTGTCCCGCTGCTGGGAGGCGGGGCTACGGGTACCGATTCCGCCCACTGTATGCAAGCGTGCTGACCACTCGCGAAGTTCCCGCTCCGGCGGTGTCGCGACCGGGCTACGCCGGGTCGCGGTCCGCGTTGTCGGTGGGGCGGTCCACAATGGAGCGCGTCAGACCCCTCATCCCGTCCCGGCAGTACCGGCAGTATCCGTGAAGGAGCCGCGCAGCGATGGCCCCCCGCAGCACGAAGACCCCGCCGCCCGACGATTCGTTCGAGGAGCGGATCCTCGACATCGACGTCGTCGACGAGATGCAGGCCTCCTACCTCGAATACGCGTACTCGGTGATCTACTCCCGGGCTCTGCCAGACGCCCGGGACGGCATGAAGCCGGTACACCGCCGCATCGTCTACCAGATGAACGAGATGGGCCTGCGTCCCGACCGCGGCTATGTGAAGTGCGCCCGCGTCGTCGGCGAGGTCATGGGCAAGCTGCACCCGCACGGTGACGCGTCGATCTACGACGCGCTGGTGCGCATGGCGCAGCCGTTCAGCATGCGCGTACCGCTGGTCGACGGCCACGGCAACTTCGGTTCGCTGGGCAACGACGACCCGCCGGCGGCCATGCGGTACACCGAGTGCCGGATGGCGGACGCCACCTCCCTGATGACCGAGTCGATCGACGAGAACACGGTCGACTTCAACCCGAACTACGACGGCCAGGAGCAGGAGCCCGCGGTCCTCCCGGCGGCCTACCCGAACCTCCTGGTGAACGGCTCCTCCGGCATCGCCGTCGGCATGGCGACGAACATGGCGCCGCACAACCTCAAGGAGGTCATCGCCGCCGCCCGCCACCTCATCCGCCACCCGGGCGCCGACCTGGACACGCTGATGAAGTACATCCCGGGCCCCGACCTGCCCACCGGCGGCCGCATCGTCGGCCTGGCCGGGATCCGGGACGCCTACGAGACCGGCCGTGGCACCTTCAAGATCCGGGCGACGGTCTCCGTGGAGGACGTCACCGCGCGCCGCAAGGGCCTGGTGATCACGGAGCTGCCCTTCGCGGTGGGCCCGGAGAAGGTGATCTCCAAGATCAAGGACATGGTCGGCCAGAAGAAGCTCCAGGGCATCGCCGACGTGAAGGACCTCACGGGCCGCGAGCACGGCCTGCGCCTGGTCATCGAGATCAAGAACGGCTTCGTTCCGGAGGCCGTCCTGGAGCAGCTCTACAAGTTGACTCCCATGGAGGAGTCCTTCGGCGTCAACAATGTCGCCCTGGTCGACGGGCAGCCCCTCACGCTCGGTCTGAAGGAACTGCTGGAGGTCTATCTCGACCACCGCTTCGACGTGGTGCGCCGGCGCAGCGAGTTCCGCCGCGGCAAGAAGCGCGACCGGCTGCACCTGGTCGAGGGACTGCTGGTCGCGCTGGTCGACATCGACGAAGTGATCCAGATCATCCGTTCCAGTGATAACTCCGCGCAGGCCAAGCAGCGCCTCATGGAGCGTTTCTCGCTGAGCGACATCCAGACGCAGTACATCCTGGACACCCCGCTGCGCCGTCTGACCAGGTTCGACCGCATCGAGCTGGAGTCCGAGCGGGACCGGCTGGAGGCCGAGATCGAGGAGCTGACCCGGATCCTGGAGTCCGACACGGAGCTGCGCAAGCTGGTGTCGGCCGAACTGTCCGCGGTCGCCAAGAAGTTCGGCACCGAGCGACGCTCGGTCCTGCTGGAGTCCGCGGACACACCGGCCGTGGCCGTGCCGCTCCAGGTGGCCGACGACCCCTGCCGGATCATGCTGTCCTCCACCGGCCTGCTGGCCCGGACGGCGACGGAGGCACCGTTCACCCAGGAGGGCAGCGGCAAGCGTGCGAAGCACGACGTCATCGTCTCCTCGGTCCCGGCCACGGCACGCGGTGAGGTGGGTGCGGTGACCTCGACAGGCCGGCTGTTGCGGCTCTCGGTCATCGACCTGCCGGAACTGCCGGAGGGGGCGACCACCCTGTCCGGCGGGGCGCCCATCGCGGAGTTCCTGTCCCTGGAGGGCGACGAGGAGCTGCTCTGCCTGACGACGCTGGACGAGTCCTCGCCGGGACTCGCGCTCGGCACCCAGCAGGGCGTCGTCAAGCGCGTGGTCCCCGACTATCCGGCGAACAAGGAGGAGTTGGAGGTCATCACCCTCAAGGAGGGTGACCGCATCGTCGGCGCGGCAGAACTGCGCACCGGCGAAGAGGACCTGGTCTTCATCACCGACGACGCGCAGCTGCTGCGCTTCCAGGCCTCCCAGGTACGCCCGCAGGGTCGAGCGGCGGGTGGCATGGCCGGCATCAAGTTGACCGACGGTGCGAAGGTGATCTCCTTCACCGTGGTCGAGCCATCGGTGGAGGCCGTGGTGTTCACGGTCGCCGGCTCACGCGGCACGCTCGACGACTCGGTCCAGACGACGGCGAAGCTGACCGCGTTCGACCAGTATCCGCGCAAGGGTCGAGCCACGGGCGGGGTGCGCTGCCAGCGGTTCCTGAAGGGTGAGGACTGCCTGAGCCTGGCCTGGGCGGGCCCGGTACCGGCTCGCGCGGCGCAGAAGAACGGCACCCCGGTCGACCTCCCGGAGCCCGACCCGCGCCGCGACGGCTCGGGAATCTCCCTGAAGAAGACGGTGGCGGTGGTGGCGGGGCCGCTGACGTAGTCAGTCAGGTCCCCTCGTGCGGTGGGCGAAGTGGTGGCCCGTGGGTGTGGGGCCACCACCGCGGGGTGAACTGCCAGACGGCTCTCGGTGCCGCCGGTGCCACCCGCCCGGCGGTTCACCAGGGCTCACACGGGCGGGCCGGGCCTACGGGATCGGAGGGGGCGTACCGAGGCTTCGGGCGTCCGAGTACGCGGCGTCGTCGTACCCGGCGTCGCGATAGGCGGTGCCGCCATGGCCGGTGTCAGGGTCGGGATCGTCGTCGGCCTCGGGGTCTGGTTCGTCCTGCCGTACGTAGCGCAGGACGCCCCACATGGCCTGCTCGTCCGGCGCCTGACCGGCCGTTGAGCCGGTGACGCGGCACGCTGCCAGCCCTTCGAGCAGGGCGTCACCGTCGATGGCGGAGCCGATGAGCACCAGCCGGGTGAACCGTCCACCGCCCACGCCCCAGGCCTGCGAGGACCACGGCTGGGCCGCCCAGGGCTCCGACGCCCACGGCGGCTCCGGTGCCCACGCCCCGGACTCTTGCGGCTGCTCGGCGAAGTCCACGTTCGCCCAGGGCTCGGGCGCAAACCGCAGGAAGCGTCCGACCGCGTGCACGCCATAGCGGTTGGCCGGGTCGGCGGCGCCGAAGTCGATGTAGCCCTTGATGCGGTAGACACCTTTGGGGCGGCTGTCGAGGAACTCCATGGTCCTGCGTGGGTCCATCGGCGCTCCGGAGGTGAAGGACACGCTGTCGTAGGCCAGATGCAGATGGTCGTGGTCCGCATGACCCTCGTGGGCGCGCAGATCGTCGAAGGAGAGCTGACCGACCCGCTCGGTCACCGCCTTGCGGTCGAAGAGCAGTTCCGGATCGACCCGGCCGTAGGCGGCGCTCACCACGGCCGCCCGGTCGGTCAACGTGCGCACCAGGCCGAGAAGCCGCTCCCGCTGTGCCCGGTCCACCCGGTCCGTCTTGTTCAGCACGACGAGGTCGGCGATGCGCAGATGGCGGTCGATCTCCGGATGCCGTTCCCTGGTGGCGTCGAACTCCGCGGCATCGACGACCTCCACCAACCCCCCGTAGACGACTCGGCGGTTCTCACTGGCGAGCACCATCCGCACGAGCTCCTGCGGCTCCGCGAGACCGCTCGCCTCGATGACGATGACGTCGATCCGCGCGGACGGCCGGGTCAGCCGATCCAGGTACTCGTCCAACTCGCTGGCGTCGACGGCGCAGCACAGGCACCCGTTGCCGAGCGACACCATCGAGTCACCGAGTTGTCCGGCCGCGGCCATCGCATCGATCTCGATCGCACCGAAGTCGTTCACCACAGCCGCGATACGGCTGCCTCTGCTGCTGTGCAACAGATGGTTGAGAAGGGTGGTCTTGCCGGAGCCGAGGAACCCGGCGAGCACGACGACGGGGATCTGCTGGTCAATCACGTGCGGCCTCTTTCGCGCACTCTCTACAACACGACTCTGTGACACATGGGGGTTGCCATACGGGCCCAGGATACGAGCGCCGAAGACAGCGGTGCGAACCTCACCGACCAAGGCCCCACTTCACGCCACTGAAGGGGCCGCCGATAACGGTGGGACGGGTGGGATCACCCGCAACGGGGACGGCCGGGCGAGTGAACCTCGCACCCACCGACGGACGCGACGGTGCGATGCGCGACGCCGCCAGCCACTGCTCGATCGCCCCACACCACACCTGCGCCGGTGGTACGGGCTCGCGGTACCGGCGCATCCGGCTTGGCCGGGCACCGGTAGCCACCCAGGACGTATCCAGGACGCCGGTCTGCGCCCGCCGTACGCCGGTGTGCCAGACGCGGGGCGCCTGCCCCGGCCAAGTCCAGCCGGAGCCGGAGCCAGTGGCCCAGGCCCAGGCGCGGCCCGGCTCCAGCTCCAGCCTGCGGGGTTTCCGCGCGTCTTGGCCCGGGGCACGTCCCTGGGGCCATGCCCGGCCCGGCTGCATCACCGGCATCGCCGGCACCACACATATTCCGGGAAATGGCTTCGCTCGCATCACACGTACGAGGTATCCATCGACGCCGGTTGACCACTCCTGAGGTGAGAAAGGCCTGATTCCGCTCCTGCTTCCGCTCCTTGCATCGGTCAGGGGGCAGTGCGCCCCGGAGGCTGCGCCAAGCCGTGGGTGTAGGCGTACCGCACGGCCTGGGCGCGGTCCTTGATGCTGGTCTTGGCGAAGAGGTTGTTGATGTGGGTCTTCACGGTGGCGGTGGAGACGTGCAGGCGGCGTGCGATCTCCTGGTTGGTCAGGCCTTCCGCGATCAGGCCCAGTACCTCCGTCTCCCGAGCGGTGAGGCCGTCCGGGGGCGATGCCGGCAGGGTGGGCGGCTCGGGTTGGGAGAGCCTCTCCAACAGCCGTCGCTGGATCTGCGGGGAGAGCCCGGCATCGCCGGAGAGAACGCTGTGCACGGCGCGTACGATCTCGTCCCCTCCCGCGTCCTTGGTGAGATAGCCGCGGGCACCTGCCTTGAGCGCCGGGAAGAGCGACTCGTCGTCGGCGAAGGTGGTCAGGACGACGACTTGGGTGCCCGGGTACTCCGAGCGGATGCGCCGGGTCGCTTCGACCCCGTCGCAGCGCGGCATCCGCAGGTCCATCAGCACCACGTCCGGGGAGAGCTCGCCGACCAGCTTCACCGCCTCCTCCCCGTCCCCCGCGGCGCCGATGACCTCGATTCCCGGCAGCAGGCCCAGCAGCATCACGATCCCCTCGCGCACCACGGTCTGATCGTCAGCGACGATCACGCGCGCCGTCGCCCCACTGGCGTCCGTCGTCATGCGGGCACCCTCAGCGTCACTGCGAACCCCTCCTCGTGCGGCCCCGCCGCCAGCGTGCCGCCGAGCAGTTCGGCACGCTCCTGCATCCCCCGCAGACCGTATCCGCTCCCGGAGTGCGAGAGCTCGCCAGGCGCACCGCCCGAATCCTTCACGTCCAGGGTGATGTCATCCGTGCCGTATTCGAGGTGGACGACGACCCTGGCTCCCGGCGCGTGCTTGCGCACATTGGTCAGGGCCTCCTGTGCGACCCGGCGCACGGCCTGCGACGCCTCGGTGGGCAGCTGACGGCGCTCACCCGTGACGGTGACCTCGGCGGCGGTACTCGTGGCCACCAGCTCGTGGAGGAAGTCCTCCAGTGGGGACACCTCGCCGCGCAGCGCGGAGAGCGCCTGGCGGGTTTCCCGGAGCCCGTCCTGCGCCATCCTGCGCGCCCCGATCACCCGGTCCAGGATCTGCTCGCGGTCGGCGCCGCGCTCTATGAGCAGCCTGGCCGCCTCCAGGTGGACGAGCTGTGCGGAGAGGCTGTGCGCCAGCACGTCGTGGATCTCGCGGGCGAGACGGGCCCGCTCGGCCAGGGCCGCGGACTCGGCCTCCGCCTTCCGGGCCGCCCGTTCCTGGCCGAGGAGCCGCTGTGCGGTGCCCCGCGCCTCCGTGTCCAGCCGCAACAGGTACCCGGCCAGGACCAGGCCTATGGCCGTGATGGCCGTGCTGGTCCCGGTGTCGTTGTTGAAGGCCACGAACACGCTGAGGGACACCGCGGTGGCACACGCCCCGGCGACGAGCGGCAGCCGCTCCAGTGCGGTGATGGCGCAGGCACACCACAGGACCAGTGCCGGAACGCGGAACCCGGTCAGCTCGGCGACGACCCCCAGTCCGGCCACCGATGCGAGGCAGGCCAGCGCGGGCCACAGCCGGTTCTCGAGGGTGGTCCGGTAGAAGCCCCAGGCCATGGCAGTGCAGGTGGCCACCGACACGAGCACGACGGCGGCCTGCCAGACGCCGAGGCCCCGATCGGTCATCGCCGTCCACAGCAGAGCCCCCAGGGCCAGCACCCGCGCTGATCGGGAGAGCACCAGCCGGGCCCGGCTGGTGCCGGCGCGGGACAGCGCTTCCCGCGAGGGCCAGCTCGTCCAGAATTGCGCCGTCATACCGGGTCCTTCCTCGACGCCCCACCCGCGCCGGCACCGTGTACCCCGCCCTTGGAGGGGGCTGTACGAACCAGCTGAGCACGCCACGCCAGCAGTCCGGAACGCACCAGGAGCGAAAAGGCCAGGGCGAGCATCAGTGCGCCCCTGCCCTGATGCACCCCCATCAGGGCGGCCAGCGCGACGAGGCCGACCCGTACGAGGATGCCGACGATCCACACGCCGGCGGTCGCCTTGGTGCCGCGCACCCAGACGGAGCCGTCCGGCTCGGTCCAGATACGGCTGGTCCATGCCCAGGCGATCCCCATGATGATGCCGGTCAGCAGGTCGGCGGCGAGGAAGAACACGGACGCCGTGTAGTGGTGGGCGTCCATGAGGCCGGGCTCACGCAGCGCGAGGAACGCCAGCACCGCGGGGACCAGCCACCAGCGGCCGTCTCCTGTGGCCCGCTGGGGCTTGATCTGCCGTATGACGACCAGCGCGACAACGGCGATGACCACCAGAACAGTGGTGAGCCCGGACATCGAAGCCTCCGTAACGACGAGTGGAAACGCTGCCGGGATGAGCCGGAGACCCCTGGCGACCAGGAGGCACGGGATGCCGAGCAACGCCATCGAGACTACGGAAACCGCCTGGTCAGGGAATCGGAGCCGAGGTGGATCACAGGTGGATCCGACCTCTCCACCCGCGGGTGGAGACAGCACGACCAGACAGCACGACCAGGACGGCTGGGCGTGCCAGCCCGCACCGCTTTCAGGACCGGGCCTTCGGACCGGGCCTTCGCCACCAGGCTTTCGCTACCGGGCTATCGCCACCCGGGGAAGGCCGGACGGAGCCGGGAAGGGCCCGGAAAGACCGGAAAAGGAAGGCAGGTCAGGACACCGGGAAAGGGGAGCCGGATCCCGGCTCCCCAGGCGTTCGCAGACGTTCCCAGGCGCCCGCTCAGGCTTCCTCAGGCGTCGATCCGGGACCGGTCCAGGGTTGCCGCGGAGCCGGCGATGAATTCCTTGCGGGGCGCGACCTCGTTGCCCATCAGCAGGTCGAAGACCTGCTCGGAGGCCTCCAGGTCGGAGATGTTGATCCGGCGCAGGGTGCGGCGGCGCGGGTCCATCGTGGTCTCGGCCAGCTGGTCGGCGTCCATCTCCCCCAGGCCCTTGTAGCGCTGGATGGAGTCCTTGTAGCGCACTCCGTCCCGCTGGAACTGCATCAGCGTCTCGCGCAGCTCCCGGTCCGAGTAGGTGTACACGTACTTGTCCTGGCCCTTCTTGGGCTGGACCAGCTCGATGCGATGCAGGGGCGGCACGGCGGCGAAGACCCGGCCCGCCTCGACCATGGGCCGCATGTAGCGCTGGAAGAGGGTCAGCAGCAGGCAGCGGATGTGCGCGCCGTCGACATCGGCGTCGACCAGCAGGATGATCTTGCCGTAGCGGGCGGTGTCGATGTCGAAGGTCCGGCCGGACCCGGCTCCTATGACCTGGATGATCGCGCCGCACTCGACGTTCTTGAGCATGTCCGAGACGGACGACTTCTGGACGTTGAGGATCTTGCCGCGAATCGGCAGCAGCGCCTGGAACTCGGAGTTCCTGGCCAGCTTGGCGGTACCGAGTGCGGAGTCGCCTTCGACGATGAACAGCTCGCTGCGCTCCACGTCGTCGCTGCGGCAGTCCGCGAGCTTCGCGGGCAGCGAGGAGGTCTCCAGCGCGGTCTTCCTGCGCTGTGCCTCCTTGTGCTGCCGGGCCGCGATACGGGTGCGGGCGGCCGCCACGGTCTTGTCCAGGACGGCGCGCGCCTGTGCCTTCATGTCGCGCTTGGTGGACGTCAGGAACGCCTTGAGCTCCTTGGCGACGACGTTGGCGACGATCCTGCTGGCCGCCGAGGTGCCCAGCACCTCCTTGGTCTGGCCCTCGAACTGCGGCTCGGCCAGGCGCACCGTGACGACGGCGGTCAGGCCCTCCAGGGCGTCGTCCTTGATGATGTCGTCCTCGGCGACACGCAGCAGCTTCTGGGACCGCAAGGCCTCGTTCACCGTACGGGTGACGGAACGCTCGAACCCGGAGACGTGGGTACCACCCTTGGGGGTGGCGATGATGTTGACGAACGACCGGACGATCGTGTCGTAGCCGGTACCCCAGCGCAGTGCGATGTCCACGCCCAGTGAGCGGGTGACGTCGGTGGGCGTCATCTGGCCGTGGTCGTCCAGGACCGGAACCGTCTCCTTGAAGGTGCCCTCTCCCTGGAGCCTGAGCACGTCGCACACCGGCTTGTCCGTGGCCAGGAACTCGCAGAACTCGCTGATGCCGCCGTCAAAGCGGAAGGACTCCTCCCCCTTGGCGCCGTTGTCCCCGAGGCCGAACTCGTCCCGTACGACGATGGTGAGCCCGGGCACCAGGAAGGCCGTCTGGCGGGCCCGCTGGTAGAGGTTGTCCAGGGAGAGCCGGGCGTCCTTGAGGAAGATCTGCCGGTCGGCCCAGTAGCGCACCCGGGTGCCGGAGCGGCCCTTGGGGATCTTCTTGGTCTTGCGCATGCCGCTCTGCGCGTCGAACGCCGCGTCGGGGCCCGTCCCGGCGAAGGCACCGGGCACGCCGCGCCGGAAGCTGATGGCATGGGTGCGGCCGCCGAGGTCCACCTCCACGTCGAGACGTGCGGACAGGGCGTTCACCACCGAGGCGCCGACGCCGTGCAGACCGCCGGAGGCGGCGTAGGCGCCGCCGCCGAACTTGCCGCCCGCGTGCAGTTTGGTCATGACGACCTCGACACCGGACAGGCCCGTCTTGGGTTCGACGTCGACGGGGATGCCTCGGCCGTTGTCACGGACCTCCACGGAGCCGTCCTCGTGAAGGATGACCTCGATGTGGTCGCAGTGACCGCCCAGGGCCTCGTCGACGGAGTTGTCGATGATCTCCCACAGGCAGTGCATCAGTCCGCGACTGTCCGTGGACCCGATGTACATGCCGGGTCGCTTGCGGACGGCTTCGAGCCCCTCGAGGACGAGCAGGTGCCGCGCGGTGTAGTTGGAACTGTCCCTGTCCACGATGCCGCCTGCTCCGGTCAGCAGCGCGGTGGACGGCACGGACGTCTCGGCGGTCACGCGGTTCGCTCCTCGCTTAATTCCGATGGGCACCTGATCGGCAGGGGACCCGTCTTGTGTCACCGATGAGAGGGTACCGAGGCCTGGTAGAGCCGTTGTAACGCCACCCTCGCCCGCAAACACAGTATCCCAAGACTCGCATACCTGTTCGACATCGGGAGGTGCTGACGTGTACATCACGTTCCCTTCCAGGCATGAACCATTTAGGCTCCGGGCACGACCTCCTGAACACCGGCAAGCCGGCCGGGAGGGAATGACCTGACAGCGAGCGCGAAACCCGTAAGACACGAAGACACGCAATACGGCACATTCGCCGCCAACCGGCAGCAGACAGCCGTCCCGGAAGGATCTTCGAAGAAGAAGAATTCTTCGAGGGAATTGCCACGAGCGGGAACGTTTCGTGGCTGGTTGGATGTTGTCCCTGGTACGACAGCTCGTCGAGCTAGAGAAGAGGCGACGTGACTACTGTTCTGACCCCCGCGAGCCCGCTGACGGCCGCCGATCGCTGCGACCGCTGCGGCGCACAGGCCTACCTGCGCGTTGTCCTGCCCAGCGGCGGTGAACTGCTCTTCTGCGCCCACCACGGCCGCAAGTTCGAGCCGGAACTCAAGAAGATCGCCGCTGAGATACAGGACGAGACGGAGCGGTTGAACTCCGCTCCGACGTCAGCCTCCGAAGACGAGCGCTGACGCAACCCCCCTCATCGACCACGACGAGCATCCCGGCAGCAGGCCGGTGAACGGGCGGTCGCCCCTCCCTCGCGGAGGCGACCGCCCGCTCGCATGCCGCGGTCGATTCAGCCCTCGGCGTACATCGACACAGCGGCGTCGGCGTACAGGGGCAGCCTCCCGCGACGGAGGTATCGAATTTTTGTGCACCCACAGCAGGGCGGGGCTTGCGGTCCGCCCGGACCTGTCGGGTGTCACGTGCTGAAGCTGGCAGGTCGACCCGTGCGCCGGATCACTGCCCCGCTGTCGGGCTGCCGCGCAGCACCCCTGCGATCCGCGTGTAGACCCCGGGCCGTTCGGCGCGTCCGCAGCCGCTGCCCCAGGACACCAGCCCTATCAGTCGCCCCCGGGCGACGAGAGGCCCCCCACTGTCCCCCTGGCAGGCGTCCCGGCCGCCCTGTGAGGCCCCGGCGCACACCATGGCGCCGGGCAGGTAGGTGCCCTCGGCGCTGCCCGGGTAGGCGCGTTTGCACGCTGCATCGGTCAGCACCCGGACGTCTGCCGCCCGCAGGCTCGCTCCGTAGTCTCCGGCGCCGGTGGTGTCCCCCCAGCCGTACACGGTGGCCGTGGTGCCCGCCTGGTAAGCCGTGTCGCCGTCCGGGGCCGTGGGGAGCACGGAACCACGGGGAAGCGGCCGTGAGAGCGTGAGGGCGGCGATGTCGCCGCTGTTCGTGCGGCGGTCGTAGTACGGGTCCACGGAGATGGCTCGTACCGGGATCTCCTGGCCCTGGTCGCTGCTCAGGTCCTGGCGGCCCACGATGACCTTCAGGTCGTGCACCTGGGCGGGCGCGACCCCGAGGGTTTCCGGACTGAGGCAGTGCGCGGCCGTCAGGACGGTCGATCGGCCGACCAGTGCGCCGCCGCAGAACTGTCCGGATCGGGTTCCCCCGAACCGGTCACGGCTGGCCAGCGCCACCATCCACGGCGCGTCGGCGACGTCGACCGGATGGCCGCCTATCACCTTGCTGCCGGCCATCGCGGAGGCGGTGTGGGCCGGCGCCGCGAACGCCGTTCCCGTTCCCAGGGCCAGTGTGGCGGTCAGCGTGCCGAGGGTACGTCGACGCATGGGGTGCTCCTCACTCCGGGCGGCGGATCAGCACACCCAGAGTCACCCGACGCAGGAAAGGGCGCATCCGTGCCCACGCCACGGGCCCGGCTCCCTGGAGGGATGCCGGGCCCGTGGTGTGCCGTGGCGGACGGTGCCGTCTTCCGGCGGTTGCGGCGCCGCGGTGTGGCGTGCCGCAGTGCGCGCGAGGCGCGCCTAGTCGAGGTAGTCGCGGAGCACCTGCGAGCGGGACGGGTGACGCAGCTTCGACATCGTCTTGGACTCGATCTGGCGGATCCGCTCACGGGTGACGCCGTACACCTTGCCGATCTCGTCGAGGGTCTTCGGCTGACCGTCGGTGAGACCGAACCGCATGGAGACGACGCCCGCCTCGCGCTCGGAGAGCGTGTCGAGCACCGAGTGCAGCTGCTCCTGGAGCAGCGTGAAGCTGACCGCATCCGCGGGGACGACTGCCTCGGAGTCCTCGATGAGGTCACCGAACTCGCTGTCGCCGTCCTCACCGAGGGGGGTGTGCAGAGAGATCGGTTCGCGGCCGTACTTCTGGACCTCGATGACCTTCTCCGGGGTCATGTCGAGTTCCTTGGCCAGCTCCTCCGGGGTGGGCTCGCGGCCCAGGTCCTGGAGCATCTGGCGCTGCACACGGGCGAGCTTGTTGATGACCTCGACCATGTGAACGGGGATGCGGATGGTGCGGGCCTGGTCCGCCATGGCGCGGGTGATCGCCTGGCGGATCCACCAGGTGGCGTAGGTGGAGAACTTGTAGCCCTTGGTGTAGTCGAACTTCTCCACCGCACGGATGAGACCGAGGTTGCCTTCCTGGATGAGGTCCAGGAAGAGCATGCCGCGGCCGGTGTACCGCTTGGCGAGGGAGACGACCAGGCGGAGGTTGGCCTCGAGGAGGTGGTTCTTGGCGCGTCGGCCGTCCTCGGCGATGATCTCCAGTTCGCGCTTCAGCTTGGGCGCCAGCTTGTCGGCGCTGGCCAGCTTGTCCTCGGCGAACAGACCGGCTTCGATGCGCTTGGCCAGCTCCACCTCCTGCTCTGCGTTGAGGAGGGGGACCTTGCCGATCTGCTTCAGGTAGTCCTTGACGGGGTCGGCGGTGGCGCCGGCGGCGGCCACCTGCTGGGCCGGGGCGTCGTCCTCGTCCTCGTCGGAGAGGACGAAGCCCTGGCTGCCGTCTTCGGCGGGCTCTTCGCCGGCCTTGCCGGCGCTCGGGGTCTCCTCGGTCGCGTCCTCTTCGAGGAGCTCCTCGGAATCCTTCTTGGCCGTGGTCTTCTTGGCCGCCGTCTTCTTGGCGGTGGTCTTCTTGGCGGCGGCCTTCTTGGCCGTCGTCTTCTTGGCCGCGGCCTTCTTGGCGGGCGCTGCCGGCTTGTCTTCGGCGGGGACGTCGACGGTCGCGGCCTCGGAGACGGCGACGGTGGCAGGGGCGGGCGCTGGGGTCTTCTTGACCGCGGCTTTGGTCGCCACGGTCTTGGTGGCGGTGCGCTTGACCGGACTCTTCGCTGCGACGCTCTTTCGGGTGCGCTTGGGCTCCGCGGCACTGACCATCAGCGTCACACCCTCTTCCTCGAGGATCTGGTTGAGGCTGCGCAGTACGTTCTTCCACTGAGTGGCCGGAATCTGGTCAGCTTCGAAGGCCCGACGCACGTCATCGCCGGCGATCTGCCCCTCGGCCTTTCCCCGCTCGATGAGCGCCATGACAGAGACGGACTCGGCAATCTCCGGGGGGAGCGTACGGGATGTGCTGGCCGACACGAACAACCTCTCGGAACGTTGGAAACGGCTTCCGGCGCCTGTCCTGAGTAGGACTGGAGCCGACGACCGCCGACCTGGGGATGAGCCGACGGCGTGGGCGGGGGCCGGGGAGATGGACAGCGCCGTCAACGGCGGCTGTATTCCCTCCTCGACTGTCACCTCTTAGGTCATCGCAGAGTCCCGAGGAGCGTTACGCCCAATTCACGTGGCCCGAGTCACACCGCGTAACGCCCATATGCGTATAAATGCCCTTCCCGTTGTCTCCGGGTGGCTTGCCAGCGGCTTGTCTCCGGGTGTGGCGGGAGGCCTGACGCGCGGATGGAGACGGTCCCCTGGGGTCGGGCGGGTCGGCAGGCGAGCGTGAGCCTGGATGGGTACCGGGAGGGCCCGGTACCAGCGGACCTTGTCGGTGCCGGGGCTCGGTGGTGCCGGCGAGTTTGGTGGGCGCCGGGGGCTCGGTGGTGCCGGGGGGCTCGGTGGGCGCCGGGGGCCGGGTGGGTCCGGCGGGGCTCGGTGGCGCCGGTCGGTTGGGTGGGCGCCGGCGGGGCTCGGGGGCTCCGGTTGAGGTGAGGGGGTGCCGCCAGGGACTCAGCGAGTGCCGCCGGGTCCGGGTGGGGTGCCGCCTGAGCTCGGTGAGGGGCTCGGTGGGGTGTCTTCGAGCTGTCGCGGCGGGCTGTGCAGCTGTGGCGGCGCGGTGCGCGGCCCCGTGATGCCGGCGGCGCCGGCGGCGCCGGCGCCGTCGATCGGCCACTGGACCTGTGCCGGTCCCGGGTGTGATCCGGCACAGGTCCGGCGTGCGCGTGCCGCGCCGGGGTGACGGGCGGGCACGGCGGGTGTGGGGCCGCGCCGAACGGCGCAGGAGTCGGGGCGTGGCGGCCCGTGCCCCTGCGGCGGCATCGCGCTGTCCTCAGTGCTCGCGTGGCGCCGGGACCACCCGCTCCACCTCCGGGTGGACGGTCAGCAGTTGGCGCATGGCGGTCTCGGCGGCCGTGCCGTCGTTTGCGGCGAGCGCTTCGGTGATCCGGGCGTGCAGGCCGAGCGCTGCCTCGGTGGGGCGGTCACAACCGGTGACGGGCCCTCCGGAGACCTGCAACGCGGCGGAGACGATGCCGGACAGGTGCTCCAGCATGCGATTGCCGGCGACCTGGATCAGCAGGGCGTGGAACTCGGCGTCGGCGCGGGAGAAGGTGAGGGTGTCGGCCTGTCCGAGGGCATGGCCCATGATCTCGACCATGTCGAGAAGCCGCTGCTGGACGTCTTCCCTGCCGTGCCCGGCGGCGAGCCGGGCGGCGAGAGGCTCGATGGTCCAGCGCAGCTCGCTCAGCTCCCGCCGCTGGTCGTCCCGCTGCGGTCCGAAGGCGCGCCATTCGATGATGTCGGGGTCCAGGAGGTTCCAGTCGCTCACCGGACGCACTCGGGTGCCTACGTTCGGGCGGGCGCTGACCAGGCCCTTGGCTTCGAGGACGCGCAGCGACTCACGGACGACGGTGCGGGAGACCTCGAAACGGTGACCGATCTCCTCGGGGACGAGCGGGCGGTCGGCGCCCAGGTCGCCGGAGACGATCATCTGGCCGAGCTGCTGCACGAGTTGGCCGTGCAGACCGCGGCCGCGGTTTCCGGCGGCACGGCGCCCGACGCGGCCGAGGTCCTGCTCCGTGCCCTCCCAGGCCGACGCGCCGCTGACACGGTCGGCGCCGGGGGACTCCGCATAGGGATAGCTGTCGAGTTCGCCCGGTCCGACGAAGCCGGAGTCCGAGGAGCGGGCGGTGGTCATCATGGTGTGCGCAAGGGTACTCACGGATCCTTTGTCGGCGTCCCTCCGAACTGCCTTGAGGTCTTTGGTGAAAAGCACACGAAAGGGTGATCGCTCACCCCACGCCAATTGACGCCTTATCGGAAAGATACCTGCATTATTGAGGGAGTTACGGACATTCATGCCATCAATCCGGAGGAAATCGGAAGAGAAGGGGTACTAACGAGCCCGACCACGAAACCTCGTGAGCAGAAATGCACAGAACAGAATGATCAGTGACAACACCAGTGCACTTCCGACCGGTTGACCGACCATTCGGGCAACGGCGCTCGCCCAGGGGCCCGTACCGACCGGCTCACGCCCCACCGCAATCCCGCCGAGCTGCCCGGGAATTCCCGCACTCGCCCGCACCGTCGGCTCCGCGAGGGCCCAGCGCACCACGGGCATGACGACGAGCGGCACGGAGAGCACCGCGGCAAGTCCCGCACTGGTGGAACGGAACAGGCCCGCCGCCAGCACCCCCGCCCAGGCGCACCCCACCACCAGGCAGAACCAACTCGTCGCCGCCCCGACCCAGTCGACGGATGCCACGGCGCTCCGTGCTCCGTGGACGAGGTGCAGCACTCCCACGTCACCGCCGATCGTCGCGCCGGCCAAGAGGAGCGCCGTCCCGCCGGCGACGAGCAGTTTGGCGCCCAGCAGACCGAGTCGCCGGGGCACCGTGCCGCGGTCGGCGGCCAGAGCGGGATACCGGTACTCCTCACCGAAGGCGAGCGCCCCCAGAAGGCCCGCACCGAGCGCGGCGGGCGGCAACGGAAGCTCCCGAGGCCAGGCCGCGAGCACGTACGGCTGCGGGGTACGCCCCACTCTGGCGAGCAGCACGCACAGGACGGCGGACGTGACCACGACGCCCGTGGCGATGACATAGCCGCTCGTGACTCCGGCGACCCGGCGCACCTCGTAACGCAACGGACGCAGTGGTCCACGGGCCGGCCACACGACGATCGGCGGCGGCAGGGACGCCGCGCACGCCCTGGATGGAGCGTCATCCCGTCCCCCCACCGGGGGCGGTACGGCAGCTGCCGGTTCGGGGCCGCGTCCCGCGAGTGCGGACGTGCGCGGCGGCAGGTCGCGCAGCGGTGCGGCGAGGGATGCGGCGACCGTGGCATGTTCAGCGGATGGTGCCCGGTCCGTGGGTGCGGCGAATTCAGCGGCTGGGGCAAATTCCTTGGGCGCGGTGAGCTGCGTAGTAACGGACGTGTGGGTGGAGGCCGGTACGGGGGATACCGTCGGCGCGTGGTGCCGGGCGCCGCGAATCGGCCCGGGCGCCGCCGCGTCCTTGCTGTTCGGAGAGTCGCCGGGGGCGCGCAGTGTGGCTGTCGGTCGCCGGGTCGCCGTGCCCATGTCGCCGATTTCATCGGCCAGTCGGTGGATGAGAATGCCGTGCCGGAACGCCGTCTCGCCGATGCACGCGCAATTGCTGCCGTATACCGAAAGGCGGTTGCCGTCTTCCTGAACCACTTCGATGGGGCGGTGGGCGGCTCTGGCTTCCTTCGTCAGGAGAACACCGAGACGGGCCGCGTGCGGACTGCGGACGGCGACTCTGGGCCGAAGCCTGGTGCGGGCGAACTCGGCGGCGCGCTGGTCGGCGACGACCTTGCCGCCCTCCAGCGTGATCACGTGGTCGGCGGCGTGCGCGGCCTCCTTGGGGTCCGCGGTGGTGAACAGCACGGCCCCGCCGTTCCTCGCGTGCTCGCCCAGCAGGCCGTGCAGCCAGCGGGCCTCGTGGGGAGCCAGCTCCCCGGTCGGGGCGTCGAGGACGAGGGTGTGCGGGTCGGTCAGCAGCGCGCAGGCCATGCCGAACCGCCGGTCCAGGCCCCGCGAAAGGCTGCCCAACACCTCACCGCGCAGGCTGACCAGACCCATGTCCTCCAGCACCTCGTCGGCCCGGACCGAGGGCAGGCCCGCTGCCGCGCACAACATCCGCAGGTGGCCCCGCACCGTACGCCCCGGGTGGCCCGGCACATCGCCCAGCAGGACGCCCACTTCACGCGCAGGGTGCGCGATACGGTGGAGAGGTCGCCCCCGGAAAAGGGTGAGCCCCCGACCCGGCTCCAGCTCCAGCATCAGCCGCAACGCCGTCCCGCCCACGGCATGCGGGGCGAGCAACACGGTGACCTCCCCCGGGCGTGCCTCCAGCGACACATCGTCCAGGAGCGGCTTGCGCGGCCGGCGCGGATGAGCCGACACCCCACGCAGATACGCCGGCCACGACGCGCGCCGTCGTTTCGGCTCCTCCGGCCGGTCCTCCTGAGGGTCGTGCCTGTTCTGCTGTCGCGGCGGCTCCTGTCCGCGCGCGCTGCGGTGCAGGCACTCCTCGCGGCGGGTCCCGATCAGGAGTTCCTTGCGGGGATTGCTGGTCAGTCCGATGGCCTGGATCATCGCTTCCCTCGTGGGCGGTGCGACCGCTCGGCGGCCGGGGCACGTCCGACGGGAACCCGGATGGACGAACCCCACGGGCATGGCAGAAAGATAACGCGATATTAGTTATTTTTCGGGTATACCGGGCGACACGATGTTCCGCCACGGCGCGGAGTCACCTACAGAAGGGCCCGGTGACCCGCGGTCGGCGTGCCACGTGCCGAACGCCGTGCGCCGGGCACCGGACCTCGGACCTCGGACCTCGGCGTCGGCGTCGGCGTCGGCGTCGGCGTCGGCGTCGGCGTCGGCACAGAGCACCTCGGCCGAGCCGTGTCGTCACACCGTCAGCAGTGCCTGGAGCCGGCTCAGACCTCGGGACGCAGCATCGGAGGGTTGAGCAGGGTGGCGCCGCCCGCCGTGAAGAGCTGGGCCGGGCGGCCACCCTGACGCGTGGTGGTACCGCCTGTCGGGACGAGGAAGCCCGGGGTCCCCGTCACCTTCCGGTGGAAGTTGCGCGGGTCGAGGGCGACCCCCCACACGGCCTCGTACACCCGGCGTAGCTCGCCGACCGTGAACTCCGGTGGGCAGAAGGCCGTGGCAAGCGAGGAGTACTCGATCTTCGAGCGGGCCCGCTCGACCCCGTCGGCGAGGATCTGCGCGTGATCGAAGGCGAGCGGTACCGCCTGCTCGTCCTCGCGTCCGCCGCCGCCCGGCGCCAGCAGCGTCTCCACGGGCGCCCAGCGGGCACCGCGGGCGTCGCCGCCCGCACGGGGCGCGGGCAGGTCGGGCGCGAGGGCGAGGTGTGCCACGCTGACCACCCGCATCCTCGGGTCCCGCTTGGGGTCGCCATAGCTGGCGAGCTGCTCCAGGTGTGCACCGTGGTCCTGCACCGGCACCTCGGGGTCGTGCACGCGGAGCCCCGTCTCCTCGGCGAG
Organism: Streptomyces odontomachi; assembly: GCF_024435355.1. Lineage (GTDB taxonomy): Bacteria > Actinomycetota > Actinomycetes > Streptomycetales > Streptomycetaceae > Streptomyces > Streptomyces odontomachi. The sequence continues at coordinate 104,645 of NZ_JAMJWG010000017.1, read as the reverse complement.
TTCCCGCGCAGCCGCACCGGTCAGATCCTCGTCGGCCCGTACGAAACCCCCGGGAAGCGCCCAACGCCCCTGGAACGGCGGCTCACCGCGCCGCACCGCGAGCGCGCAGAGCGCGTGGCGCCGTACGGTCAGCACGACCAGATCGACAGTGACAGCGAAGGGCGGAAAAGCCGACGGGTCGTAGGGCGACATGACGCGATCATAGTCGTCTGCCTGACGATAAACACGCTGTTCGGCGTGGGTTCCGCCAGGCCTCCGCGCCGGTGCCGTTCGCGTCGCGCCGGCCGTGCCACGTCGGCCCGTGCCACCCGTGGACGCCAGTCGCACCGTGGACCGTGGATACCAGTCGCACCGTGAGCCGCTTCCCGGGCCGCGGCGCGGCTCCCTCCGCGTGCGGAGCCTTCAGCCGCGGCCGGTGGTGCGGCGGTGGCGCGGTGGGCGAGACGCAGCCGGACCGCCGGCCGCTGCGCGTCCGCTTCCCGGCCGGGTCGACCGCGGGCCGCGGCGAGCCTCACCCCTCGAGCCGGACGGGCGGGTACGGCCGGATCCCCTCCCGAGGACCCTTGCGAGGGCGCCCGTGGTCCGCGGGACCCGCCCTCCGTCCGGTGCGGCCTGCTGGTCGCCCGGGGCGTGCTCGACGACCGGGACCTGCTCGACAAGCGTGGCCTCTTCGTCGCCCGGGGCCTCTTGATCACCCGAGGCCTCTTCGTCACCCAGGGTCTTCTCCACGGCCGCCGCCCCCGGCTCCTCACCCACGACTGCCGCAGATACCTCCCGGGCACCCCGAAGCCCATCGCCGGTAGGACGGACCAGAGCAGACCAATCTGCCGCAGACCAATCGATGGCAGACGAGTCCACGTCAGAGCGTTCCCCGTGAGAGCGAGCCCCGTCGGTCCGGCCCGCGTCAGGCAGCTCCGCGTCAAACCGGCCCGCGTCAGGCAGGTCAACGTCAGACCGCTCCACGTCAAGCCGGTCCACTGCGGATCGGTCCACCGCGGATCGGCCCGCACTCTCCCGGCGCAGGCATCGCCGGACCGCTTCCGGGGCCACGCCCTCGTTGCACGCCTGGTGGAGCAGCCGGGCCAGGGTGTAGTCCGGATTCGCGCCCAGTGCCATGGCCAGGGCCTCGCGAGCCTCCAGCTCATCGCCCGTCGACCAGGCGACCCAACCGGCCAGGGTCAGGGGTGCCGCGGCGTACTCGGTGTACGGGCCCACGCACCTGCGGGCGAGGGCACGCCAGAGGCGCAGTGCCGGGCCGCACACCTCGCCCTCCATCCATTCCGCGAATCGATCGCGCGTCGTCCTGTCCTGGAGGCCGAAAATCAGGGCGGCGGCCTCGTCGTGAGCGAGGAGCCCGTCGTCCTGCTGGTCGGCTTCGAGGGCGCCGTGCGCACGCGGGGCGCAGGCCAGGCGTCCGATGAGGCGCCGGGCCAGGTCCAGCGTGTCGGCGGCCACCTCGGCCCGATGGGCGTCGTCCAGGATCATGGGCGCGAGCGCCATTCCCGCGGCGTCGAGGGCGACCTGCTGGTCCAGCGCGGCCGCGGTCTCCCAGGGCGTCAGTCGGGCACGGAACTCCTTCAGCGTGCCGCGCACTTGGAAGCCCGCGTACGTCATGGCGGCCGAGAGGACCGAGGAGCCGGGCAGCCCCATGGGTGTGCCGTCCTCGGAGCAACACTGCGGGCCCGGGCAGCAGTACGACCAGAAACGGCCGTCGGAGATGCACAAGGCCTCCAGGACCGGGATGTCGAGGCTGCCGCACTCGGTGCGCAGCAGCTGCGCCAGCGGTCGCAGGGCTTCCATCACCTGGTGGCCCGTCTCACCGCGCGCCGGCTCCCGGCAGACGAAGGCGACCATGCCCTCGGGCCGAGCGCCGCGTCGCTCGCAGCCGCTGACCAGGCAGCGCGCCAGCTGCCGGGCCACCGTGGGCCAGTCCTCGGCACGCTCCGGAATACCCAGGCGAGCCCGGCCGCCGAAGCTGCCGTGGCCATGCCGGTCGTGGACGGTGACCAGCACGATGCTGTCCTCCGGCCGATAACCGAGCAGGTAAGGCAGGGCATCGGCCAGTTCGGTGGCCGAGCGTAAGGTGACCTGCTCCGCCGGGGTCCCGGCCGTGCTGGCGACATGAGCCGACGCGGAACGTGCGGCTCCCGCCCTGCCGTCGCCTGCGGTGTCCGGCACCGCGTCATCACCGTCGGGCATCGGCGGCGCGGCGGAGTCCGGACGGTCCGGCCGGCGCACCTGGCTGGCATGGGACATGCACGCGCCACCCGAGCGCGACACGGACACGCCGAGTTCGCCGACTTCGGGCTCGCTGACTTCACGCTCACTGGCTCCGGGCTCGCTGACTTCGAGCTCGCTGGGCACCACTTCGCTGACTTCACGCTCGCCGGCCGCCACTTCGCTGACTTCGGGTTCACTGGCTTCGACTTCGCTGACATTGACTTCGCTGACATTGACTTCGCTGTGCTGCGTCATGAGAAGACTGTGACCCGGACCGAATCATTCCGGTTTTGCCTGTGGATAACTCAAATCGGGGCCATGACAAGAGTTATCCACAGACTCGCGGGACCTGGTCGCGCTCTGTCCGACCCATCAGGTTGCATGGAGCCATGAGAACAACCGCTACCCAGCCTGCGCTGCCGCGCCGTCCGAGGAGACCCCGGCCGCGACCTCCACCAGCCACGACTCGTAGTCGAGCACCGAGCCGAACTCTCTCCTGGCCCGTGACGTCAGCGCCCGTTTGAGGGCGGACGAGCCCGCCGGCTCGGCGGCCAGTCGTGCCGCCACGTCGGCCGCCCGCCCGGGCCGGTCGTCGACCTCGTTGAGCAGACCCCGCCCGGCGGCTTCGCCGGCCGTCAGCAGGACGCCGTTCCAGGCCAGTTGGGCGAACGTGCCGGCTCCGGCGATCCGGGACACCAGCCAGCCCACCCCGCCCAGCAGCGCCGCAACCGGGTCGTTCGCACCGACCGCGAGGGTGGTGCGGGCCGTGGCCAGCCGTACGTCGGCGGCGAGCGCGAGGGCCAGCCCGAAGCCGCTGACCCGCCCGTCCAGGGCGACCACCACCGGGCAGTCGAGTCCGAAGACGTCGGCCGCCAGCGACTGGTAGCCCAAGACGACGCGTTCCCGGGTCAGGTCGGACGGATCGCTCTCCGGCCGGCGCAGTTCCGGCGCATGGTCCCAGGCGTCGCCCCGCACCGTGATCAGGACGGCACCGGGGGCGGCTCGCCGCCAGCCCCGCACCTGCTTGGCGAGCAGGCCACGGGCAGCAGCGTCCAACCGCGCCCCGGCTCCCGGGTCCTCGCACTCCAGCGGCATGACCTCGGCCATCGGTGTTCCCCTTCTCCTCGTCGTCCCCACGTTGCCCACGTTGCCCGCCGCCCCGCCTGACGCCCGAACCCCACGTCACCTGCGCAGCTGGCCCACCTGTCCCACCTGACGCACCACGCGCCACGTCACCGCCCCGTGAAATGCGCCGCCCGCTTCTCCAGGAAGGCGTCGATCCCCTCGAGGTGGTCGTCGGTGGAGAGCAGCGTCCCGAGCAGCGCGCGCTCGTGCTGCAACCCGGCGCTGACCGGCATCTCCTCGGAGCTGCGGATCGCGGCCTTGGACAGCCGGGTGGCGATCGGGCTGAACGCGGCGACGGTGGTGGCGAGCGCGACCCCGGCCGGCACGATCCGCTCGGCAGGGACGACTTGGGAGACCATGCCGTAGTCGCGCGCCGTCCAGGCGTCCACGCTCTGTCCGGCCAGCACCAGCTCGGCGGCGCGGAACCGCCCGCAGACCCGGGCCCAGCGCTGGGTGCCGCCGGCCCCGGGCAGGATGCCGAGCCGGATCTCCGGCTGGCCGAGGACGGCGGTGTCAGCGGCGACGATCAGGTCACAGGACATGGCCAGCTCGCAGCCGCCGCCGAGGACGTATCCGGCCACCGCGGCCACCGAGGGTTTGGTGAAGCGGGCGAACCGGACCCAGGCCGCCAGCCGCTCCGACTGGAGGTAATCGGCCGGGGTCGTCCGGCGCAGTTCGCGGATGTCGGCGCCGGAAGCGAAGATCTTCGGTCCGCCGGTCAGCACCACCGCACGGACGTCCGGATCGGACTCGGCGCGGTCCAGCCCCTCGGAGAGCCCGCGCAGCACCTCCGTGCTGAGTGCGTTGCGTGCGCCGGGCCGGTCGATGGTGATGACCGCGACGTGCTGATGCAGGTCGTAGCGGACGGCCTGGGCATCGTCAGCGGCTTGGGCATCGTCACCCACGAGGGCCTCCTCAATGGATTGTTCCCTGTGCACATACTTTGCAGTATGTCGATGCCCTGACCGTACGGAAGGTTCCGCCCGAGGGTCAACAGTCCCCTACCTGCTGTTTCTTCGAGGTGTGGAAAATAATTCGACGTTCAACCCCTTGACGCGGAGCGAAAAACGTCCATAGCTTCTGCGGCAACCTACTGCGTAGTATGCAAATTGCAGCTGGAGGCGCCGTGAAACGGAAGATGATCTCCATAGCGCTGGCGGCGGTCGTGATGCAGATGGTCGGCTGCGCCAACAACAACAGCGGAGGGTCGTCCTCCGGGAATCAGGACGACGACTCCGGCCCGATCAAGATCGGGGTGATCGTGCCCTTGAGCGGGCCGGCCGGGCCCAACGGCAAGCACGTGCTGAAGGCGATCAGCACCAAGGCCGAACTGATCAACAAGGCCGGCGGCGTGGACGGTCGCAAGCTGAAGATCGTCTCCAAGGACGACCAGAGCGACCCCGCAACCGGTGTCAGCGCGGCGAACGCGCTGGTCAACGAGAAGGTCTCGGTGGTCATGGGCGGCTGGAACAGTCCGGTGACCCTGGCCATCCAGCCAGTCCTGGTACGGGCCGGGATCCTCAACATCACCACCATCCCGCAGAACGCCTCGATCCTCGGCAAGGCCGACCCGGACGCGGTGCGGATGAACGCCGGCAACGCGGCGGGGGCCTACGCGGCGGCCCAGTACCTCGACAAGTCGCTCAAGGCCAAGCGGATCAGCATGCTGCTGGAGAACGACGCCTACGGCAACGACGCGGGCACCTTCCTCGGCAAGCAGCTGAAGTCGACCGGCATCAAGGTCGGCAGCAAGCAGAAGTTCGGCTACACCGACACCGACTTCCGGGTGCCGCTGTCCAAGCTGGCCAGGGACGGCTCCGACGTGGTCTTCTCGGCCAACGCGGCCGAGTCCTCCGGGATGCCGGCGATGGCCCAGCAGTACGCGAAGGCCGGGATCAAGGCGGTCCACTTCGCCGCGCTGGGCACCGTGTCGCCCAAGGTGGTGGAGCTGGCCGGGGGCGCGAAGGTCGACGGACTGCACTCGGCCGACCTGTACTTCCCGAAGGAGGCGCCGTTCACCTCCTACCCGAAGAACAACGAGTTCGTGGCGGCGTTCCAGAAGGCGGCGGGTGAAGCGCCGGACAAGTACGCCGCGCTCGGCGCGGAGAGCGTCGACGTCTGGGCCAAGGCGGTCGAGAAGGCCGGAACCACCGACCGCGACAAGGTCTCCGCGGCGATCCACGGCCAGAGCTTCAAGGACACCGTGCTGGGGGACGTCAAGTTCACCGAGGACGGTCAGTTGATCTCCCGGGTCTACGCCTTCACCGTGGCGAAGGGCAAGGTCGAGGTGGAGCGCGAGATCCCGGTGCCCGCATCCGTCTGGGAGCAGTGAGACCGGTGTCCGCGATCGACTCCCACCCGCACCCACCTGCGTTGAAGGCGGCTGACCTCGGCGTACGGTACGGCAGTCTGCAAGCGCTCGACGGCGTGTCATGGACCGTGGACGACGGCGAGATCCTGGGCATCATCGGACCCAACGGCGCCGGCAAGTCCAGCAGTTTCGCCGCGGTCACCAACGCGGTGCGGCGCACCGGCCGGGTCGACCTGTACGGCGACCGGGTGGACGGCGTGCCGACGCACCGTCTCGCACGACGTGGGCTGCGCCGCACCTTCCAGCAGAACTCCTTCTTCGGCGGCCTGTCGGTCCGGGACAACGCGGTGGCGGCGCTCGCGGTGGAGGAGGGGGTCTCGCTCGGCGGCAGCCTGTGCGCCCCCTGGCGGGAGATCGCCCAGCGCCGCAGGCACCGCGCCGCGGCGACACGGCTGCTGGCCGAGTTCGGCATCCCCGCCAAATACCACGGCCTGCCCCCGGACAACATCCCGCACGGGGTCCAGCGGTGCCTGTCCATCGTGCTCGCCTACGGCGCCGGGGCGCGGGTGCTCCTGGTGGACGAGCCGGCCGCCGGCATCGGCGGCGAGGACCTGGCCAGGCTGGCCGAGCTCCTGCGTGAGCTGCGGGGACGTGGTCTGGCGGTGCTGCTCATCGAGCACCACATGGACCTGGTGATGGAGATCGTGGACCGGCTGCTGGTCATCGACCGGGGCAGGCCGCTCGCCTACGGAGACCCCTCCGAGGTGCAGCGGGACCCCGCGGTCCTGGAGGCGTACCTGGGAGGTTCCGGATGACTGCGCTGCTCGAGGTGCAGAACCTGTCGGTGCGCTACGGGCGCAGCCCCGCGCTCGGCGGCGTCGACCTCTCGGTCGGCGAGGGCGAGCTGGTGGCGGTCGCCGGAGCCAACGGCGCGGGCAAGAGCACGCTGGTCAACGCGGTCGCCGGCTGGTCACGCGGACGGGCCACGGCCTCCGGCGCGGTCCGGCTCGCGGGCCGCGAGGTCTCCGCGCTGCCGACCCACAAGCGCATGCAGTTGGGCATGGCGCTGGTGCCGGAGGGCAAGAGCGCCTTCGAGCGGATGACCGTCGAAGAGAACCTGCGGCTGGTGCGCCCGCCCCGGCACGCGGCCGGCACGCGGTACGAGATCGAGGACGTCTACCGGGTCTTCCCGCAGCTACCGGACCGGGCGCAGGCCCGTTGCTCGACGCTGAGCGGTGGGGAACGCCAGATGGTGGCGATCGGCCGTGCGCTGCGTGCCGCACCCCGTCTGCTCATCCTCGACGAACCGTCGGTGGGCCTCGCGCCCCGCCTGGTCGTCGAGGTGCTGGAGCACATCCGCCGGCTGGTGTCCGACGGTCTCTCGGTGCTGCTGGTGGAACAGAACGTGAAGGCCACGCTGGAGGTCGCTGACCGCCTCTACCTGCTGGAGCAGGGTCGGGTGACCGGTGCGGGGACCCGTGCCGAGATGCGTGACGACCAGCGGATCGTCTCGGCCTACCTGGGAAAGTTGGGTCGCTGATGCTCCTTGCGCAACTGATCAACGGCCTCGCGCTCGGGGCGGGCTACGCGCTGCTCGCGGTCGGCTGGACGGTGCTGCTCAGCTCGGTGCGGCTGGTGAACTTCTCGCACGGGCAGCTCTACATGATCGGCGCCTTCCTCACCTGGATGTTCGTCGCCAAGGCGGGCATGCCGTACCTGCTGGCCGTGCCGGTGGCCGTGCTGGTGGTCGCGGTGCTCGGCGCCGTCATGCAACTGCTGCTGCGGCGGCTGACGCTGGAGCAGAACATCGTCAGCCTGATGCTGGTCACCCTCGCCTTCGGCTATCTGCTGGAGGGCGCCGGATCGCTGCTGTTCGGCGGCGACCCGCAGGTGATCGGCAGCCCGTTCCAGAGCGACGGAATGTCGGTGGGCACCGCCCACTTCACCCAGCAGGACGTGCTCATCGTGGTGCTGGCGCTGGTCCTGTACGCCGCCACCTTCTACGTGCTGGGCCGCACCAACGTCGGCCGGATCGTGCGCGGCGTCGCCGAGGACCCCAAGCTGGCGCAGGTCTACGGGATCGACGCGGCCAAGGTCTACCTGGGGGTGTTCGTGTTCTCGGCGGCCAGTGCGGCGCTGGCCGGGGCGGTGGTCGCACCGCGCAGCCCGATCCTCACCTCGATCGGCTTCGACCAGGTGGTCATCACCTTCCTGGTCGTCATCCTCGCCGGGATCGGCAACCTGACCGGGGGCCTGATCGTCGGTCTGGGCCTGGGCGTCTTCACGGCGCTCTTCGGCGCCTACGTCTCCCCGGCGTACTCCATGGCCGCCGCGTTCGCGGTGCTGCTGGTGGTCCTGATCGTCCGACCGCAGGGGTTGAAGTCCCGATGAGGAACGCGAGGAACACATCGCCCACGACGAGGACGCCGAACGTCCCGCCCGCCCCGGAACGGGCCGGATCGGACACCGGAACCGATGACGCCACAGGCACCACCGCCCCGCACCGCCCCGCGCGCGGCACCGGGCTGCGTGCGGCGGGCTGGCTGGCCCTGGTGGTGGCCGGCTATCTGCTCCCCGCGCTGGCCGGCGGCTCGGCACGCATCTACACCACCTTCGTGCTCATCGCGATCTTCGCGGTGATGTCCTACGGCGCCGACGTGGTGCTGTCCTACCTGGGTGAGGTCAGCCTCGGCCACACGCTGTTCTGGGCGGCCGGCGCCTACCTCACCGGCTACGTGACCGTGGAGTCCGGGTGGAGTCCGCTGCCGGCCCTGGTGCTCGCCCTCGCCGTCTCCACCGGTCTCGCGCTGCTCGTCGGCCTCGCCACGCTGCGCACCCGCGAGTTCGTCTTCTCGCTGGTCACCTATGCCACGGCGATCATCGGCCTGACGGTGGTGTCCAACCTGGGGCCGGCCGGTGGCTCCGACGGCCTGGTCGGCATCCCCATGCTGGAGTTGCCGGCCGTCGGCGGCAGCTACGTCGCGCACAACGACACCGAGCTGTGGCCGATCGCCTATGCGCTGCTGGTGCTCGTGGTGCTGTTCATCGCCCGCTTCCGCCGGTCCCGGCTGGGCGTGAACGCGCTGATGACGCAGATGAACGGGGACCTCGCCACCAGCATGGGCGTCGACGTCCGGCGCACCCGGGTGCTGGTCTTCGTGGTGTCGGCGCCGATCACCGCGCTGGCCGGCTGGCTCTACGCCTACCAGCGCGCCTACGTCAGCCCTGACCTGCTGTCGTCGTCGTTCCTGCTGTTCATGCTGACCGCGGTGATCCTGCCCGGCCGGCGGCAGTTGCTGGGCCCGCTGGTCGGCGCCGCGCTGATCACCACCCAGCAGCAGCTGTTCTCGTTCGGCGGGGACATCGACAAGATCGTTCTCGGTGGAGTGCTCGCCGTCGTCCTCCTGCTGTCGCCGAACGGCTTCGCGGGGCTCGGCCGGCTGCTGCGCGAGAGCCGGTCCCCCCGGGCCGCACAGCCCGCCTCCATCCCCGCCCACACCGATTGATGGGAGCCTGACCGTGTCAGTCATCTGGGAGCCACCGCTGGACGAGGAAGGCCGCAAGTGGCGCGACCTCGCCCGAGAACTCGCCACCGAGCACTTCGCCCCGCTCGCCGAGGAGCTCGACCGGGCGCAGCGCTACCCCTGGGAGAACGTCGAGATCCTGGTCGACAGCGGTCTTGCCGGCATCTTCGTCGGCAAGGAGTACGGCGGTCAGGGCGCCGGCTTCGACGTGGTGTGCGCGGTGATCGAGGAGGTCTCGCGTGCCTGCCCGTCCACCGGCGCCATCCTCACCGCCTACGCCCTGGGCGGCACGCCGATCGTGCTCGCCGGCACCGCGCAGCAGCGCGAGCGCTACCTGGGCGGCCTCGCGCGCGGCACCGCGGTGAGCTTCGCGCTGACCGAGGAGGGCGCGGGCAGCGACGCGGCCCGCATCCGGACCACCGCGGTACCTCAGGGCGACGGCTGGCGGATCCGCGGCGAGAAGATCTACATCGGCAACGGCGGCGCCTCCCAGCACTACGTGGTGTTCGCGCTGACCGACCCGGCCGCCGGCACCCGCGGCATCACCGCGTTCATGGTGGACAAGGACGCCGACGGGGTGGTGGTGGACCGCTACGAGGACAAGATGGGCATCCGCGGCACCAAGACCAGCAACCTCAAGCTGGACACCGTGGTCGGCGCCGACGCCGTCCTCGGCGAGCTGGGCCGCGGCATGAGGCTGGCGATGCGCACCCTCAACGCCGGCCGGATCACCGTGGCCGCCCAGTCGATCGGGGTGGGGCTCGCCGGATACGAGGTGGCGGCCCGGGAGGCGGCCCGCCGTGAGACCTTCGGCACCCCGATCATCGACAACCAGGGCATCTCGTTCCCGCTCGCCGACGTGGCCACCCGGGTCACCGCCGCCCGCATGATCACGCACCGGGCTGCCGTCACCTACCAGGAGGGCGGTGACGTCTCCATCCTCGGGGCGATGGCGAAGCTGGACGCCAGCGAGGCGGCGCACCGCGCGGTGGACACCGCCGTCCAGGTGTACGGCGGCGCCGGCTACTGCAAGCCCTGCCCGGCCGAACGGCTCTACCGGGACCAGCGCATCCTGGAGATCTACGAGGGCACTTCGGAGATCCAGCGCCTGGTGATCGGACGTGCCATCAAGGCCGAGGTCACGGCATGAGCGGCGCAAGGGACCATCGCGCCGCCTGGGAGCAGCAGGTCGACTTCCCGCCGTCCGGCCGCTACCGCATCTACGACCTGGCGCAGCAGCTCTACACCGGCATCCCGCACCACCCCAACCACCCGCCGTACAGCTTCACGCTGACCAAGCAGCACGGTGAGGTGATGTACCCGGACGACGTGTCGGCGGCCGCCGAGATGATCACCACCGGAGGCCATGTCGGCACCCACGTCGACGGCCTGGCGCACGTCTCCAGGCTGGGCCGGGTCTACGGCGGCGTCGACATCACCGCGCACCAGAGCTACCCGGAGGGCATGCGGGAGGTGTCGGTGCACGAGCTCGCACCGCTGCTGACCCCCGCCCACCTGGTGGACGCGACCCGTCACCTGGGCCGGCCGCTCACCCCCGAGGACGGCGTGGACGCGGAGTTGTTCGAGGAGTGGTTCGCCGACCGCCGGGCGCCGGAGCCGGGTTCGGTGGTGCTGGTCCGCACCGGCTGGGACGAGCTGTGGCAGGACAACGCCCGCTACCTCGGCACCAACACCGGCGCTCCCGGGGTGACGCTCTCCGGGGCGCGGTGGCTCACCGAGCGGGGCGTGGTGGCCAGTGGCTGCGACACCGTGGCCTACGAGCGCATGCCCAGCCCCAACCTGGAGGTGCACTGCCACCTCCTGGTCGAGCACGGAGTGCCGATCATGGAGGCTATGAATCTCTCCACGCTCGCCGCAGACGAGGTCTGGAACTTCTTCTTCGCCGCGGCTCCCCTCTCCATCCGCGGCGGCACCGGCTCGCCGATCCGCCCGCTGGCCTTCATCGGGACGGAGGTGCGCGCGTGAGCGCCCGCCGGCTGTCCCGTTCCGGCTCGGGACCCGGTCAGCGGGAGATCCTGGAGGCCGCCGCGATCGCCTTCACCCGGTCCGGCTACGAGGCCACCACCATCGACGACATCGCCGACCAGTTGGGCGCCACCAAGGGCCGGGTCTACCACTACTACCGGGCCAAGGCCGACATCTTCCTGGACGTGGTGCTCACCGGCATGGAGGAGCTGATCGCCGGGGTGCAGCCGCTGGCCACCGGCGCTGACATCTCCGCCGTCGACCGGCTGTGGCGGATGGTGCACCACCACGCCGGGCTGATGATGACCCGGAACTCCTTCCAGCGGGTCGCGGTGCAGGCGGTCGAACTGCACCGGATACGCGAGCAGTTCTCACGCCACGAGGTGCTCCAGAAGGTGGTGGCGCTGCGCGACCAGTACGAGCAGATGTTCGCCGACGTCATCGAGGAGGGCAAGCGCGAGGGCCTGCTGCGCGACGTGGACCCGCGGCTGGCCACCAAGCCCGCCCTGGGCGCGCTGAACTGGATCACCATCTGGTACGACCCGGAGCGCGGCGACTACGCGACCGTGCAGCGGGTGGCCAACGAATACGCCGACTTCGTCGTGAACGGTCTGCGGAGGAGCCGCACATGACCCTCGTGAGCCCCCATTCCGAGCGGTACTGGAGCGAGGTGGAGACCTGGCCCCGGGAACGCATACGCGAGCATCAGCTGGCGCGCCTGCGCCGCCAACTGGAGTACGTACAGGCCCACAGCCCGTTCTACCGCTCCCGGCTGGCCGCTCTCGACTTCCACCCCGGCGACCTGCGCACCCTGGACGACCTGCGAGAACTGCCGATGGTCAGCAAGGCGGACTACGTCGCCGACCTCGCCGCGCACCCGCCGTGGGGCAGCGCGCTCGCCGCCGACCACCGTGACGTGCGCCGGGTGCACTTCTCCTCCGGCACCACCGGCAAGCCGGCCCCGGTCTGCTGGTCCGCCGCCGACCTGGACCGCTGGGCCGACCTGTACGCGCGGACCGGCTACAGCCAGGGGGTGCGCGATCACGACGTGTACCAGTGCCTCTTCGGCTACGCGTGGTTCGTCGGCGGTCTCGGCGGCACCGCCGGCTACCAGCGTCTCGGGGCCACCGTGATACCGGCCGGCTCCAGCGAGACCGAGCGGCAGATCGAGACCATGTTCCGCTACGGGACGACGGCGGTCAGCGGCACGCCCTCGTTCATGCTGCACCTCGCCGAGACGGCGGAGAAGCTCGGCACCCCGCTGACCGGATCCGCCGTCCGGGCCATCCAGGTCGGCGGGGAACCGGGCGCCGGCGTGCCGGCGACCCGCGCCCACATCGAGGAGCGGTGGGGCGCCAAGTGCTACGACGGCTACGGCAGCCTGGAGTTCCAGCCGATCGCCTGGGAGTGCGAGGAGCAGGCCGGCGGGCACCTGATGGAGGACTTCGCCTACGCCGAGGTCCTCGACCCCGAGACCCACGAGCCGGTTCCGGACGGCACCGCGGGGGCGCTGGTCCTCACGCACCTGGATAAGCAGGCCAGCCCGCTGGTGCGGTGGTGGACCGGGGACATCGTGGTGCGCGACAGCTCCCGCTGCGCCTGCGGGCGCACCCATGCCCGGCTGCCGGGCGGGGTGGTGGGCCGGGCCGACGACATGCTCGTGGTCCGCGGGGTGAACCTGTTCCCCAGCGCCGTCGAGCAGGTGATCCGGCGCGCAGAGGCCACCACGGGCGAGTACCAGATCGTGCTGGACCGCGAGGTCACCGACCCGGCCACCGGCTACCTCACCGGCATCAAGCTGCGCGTCGAGGTGGCCGACGGCACGGCGCCGGACTTCGCGGACCGGCTCGCCGGCGAGCTGCGTGCCGAGCTGACCGTGCGCTGCCTGGTCGAGCAACTGCCCAGGGGCACGCTCCCCCGCTCCACCCACAAGACGAAACGCGTGGTCCGGGTGGACTGAGCGGCGGCACCGTCCCCACGGGGGTGCGCCGGCACCGAGCGACGAGACGCGAGTGAGAGGCGAGAGGCGAGAGGCGAGAGATGAGCAGAGAAACGTTTCTGGTATCCGGTGTGCGCACCCCGCACGGCCGGTACGGCGGGGCGCTGCGCGACGTGCGGGCGGTCGAGCTGGGCAGTGTCGCCGGGCGCGCGGTGCTGGAGCGGGCCGGGCTGCCGGCCGAAGCGGTCGAGGAGACCGTGGTGAGCAACTGCCGGCAGGCGGGCAACGGGCCCAACCCCGGACGCCAGGTCTCCCTCGCCTCCGGCGTGCCGCAGCGGGTACCGGCCCAGACCGTGAACATGGCCTGCGCGTCCGGCCTCAAGGCGCTCCAGCTGGCCCACCAGTCGGTGGCCGACGGCACGGCCGAGGTGGCGCTGGCGATCTCCGTGGAGTCCATGAGCACCATGCCGTACCTGGCGCCGTACACCCTGCGCTGGGAGGGCGTCCGGCGCGGCGACATCACGCTGGCCGACGGCTGGCGGGACGGCGGCACCGACCCGATCTGCGGGCTGAACATGGGACAGACCGCGGAGAAGGTCTCCCGCGAGTTCGCCATCACGCGCGAAGCCCAGGACGCCTGGGCGGCCCGCAGCCACCAGCGGGTGGCCGGCGCCTGGGACGAGGGCCGGTTCGCCGGCGAGGTGGTGCCCGTCGCGTCGGAGAACGGTTCGCTGGCCGTGGACGAGACCTTCCGGCGGGACAGCGACCTCGAACGGCTCGCCCGGCTGAGGCCGTCCTTCGAACGGAACGGCACGGTGACCGCCGGGAACGCCAGCCAGATGGCCGACGGTGCCGCCGCGATGCTGGTGGCCAGCGGCGAGGCGGTGCGCCGTTACGGGCTGACCCCGCGGGCCCGGTTGCGCTCGTTCGCCGCCGTGGGCGTCGACCCCAGCATGATGGGCGTCGGCCCGACAGCGGCGATCCCGGCGGCGCTCGCCTCCGCCGGCCTGACCAGCGCCGACATCGACCTGTTCGAGATCAACGAGGCGTTCGCCGCGCAGATCGTGCAGAACGTGCGGGAGCTGAAACTCGACGAGGAGCGGGTCAACGTCAACGGCGGCGGCATCGCACTGGGCCACCCCACCGGGCAGAGCGGGCTGCGCCTGGTGGTGACCCTGCTCGCCGAGTTGGAGCGGCGGCAGGCCCGGCTCGGCGTGGCCAGCCTGTGCGTCGGCGGCGGGATGGGCGTCGCCGCGGTCGTCGAAGGGGTGACCGCCTGATGGCGCCGTCGAGCAACGAGCCGAACGAGGTGGAAGAGGCGGAAGGGACGGGCGAGCGGTCCGACCTGGCCGGGCTGCGGGCGGTCGTCGTCGGTCTTGGACCGATGGGCCGGGGCATCGCCCGGGTCTTCGACCGGGCCGGCGCCGAGGTCCGGGTGGTGGACGGTTCGCCCCGGCTCACCGAGGACGGTCTTGCGAGGATCCGCGCGGAGGCCGAGGCGGACGGCGAGAGTCTGCGCTCGGTGGTCGGCGCCCCGCTCGCCGAAGCGGTGGCCGACGCCTCGGTCGTCGTCGAGGCCGTCGTGGAGAACCTGGAGGTCAAGCGGGAGCTGCTGGCGCAGATCGCCGCACACGGCCCGGACGATCTGCTGGTCGCCTCCAACACCTCCTCGCTCAGCGTGGCGGAGCTGGGCAGGGCCTTCGGCGATCCGTCCCGGGTCGTGGGCCTGCACTTCTTCAACCCGGCGACGAAGATGCGCCTGGTCGAGGTGGTCGCAGCGCGCGGCACCGGCGACGCCAGCCTGGCACGGGCCCGCCGGCTCACCGAGGCGCTGGGCAAGACCCCCGTGGTCTGCCGGGACTCCCCCAACTTCCTGGTCAACCGGATCTGCCGGCCGCTCTACTACGAGGCACAACTGCTCGCCACCCAGGGCGTGGAGCCCGCCGCGGTGGACGCCGTGGCCTGCGGGGCGCTGGGGCACCCGATGGGCCCGCTGACGCTCCTTGACTTCACCGGTCTGCACACCCATCTGGCGTCCTCCGAGACCGCGCTCCGGGAGTTCGGCGACCCCCGCTACCGGCCGATCCCGCTGGCCCGTTCGCTGGTGCGGGGCGGGATGACCGGCCGGGCCGCCGGGCGTGGCTTCTACGACTACGCGGTCGAGAAGCCACGGGCCGCGCTCGCCCGGGTGGTGCGCCGACCCGCCCCCGAGCGCCCCGCACTGCGGATCGACGTGGCGGGCCCGGACGCGACCACCGGCCCGGTCGAACTGCCGCCTCCCGCTGCCGCCGACGCCGGCACGGACGCACCCGCCGTCACCGTGTACCGCTGCCGGCGCCGCCCCACCGAGGCGGATGCCGCCGCGGTACGGGAGCTGGCCGAGGGCGGCGGCCGGGTGGTGGTCGACAGCTCCGACGGGCACTGGCTGGACCTGCTGCCCCGCGACGCCGGCTGGGTGTGCCTGCACCGCTCCCCCGCCGGTGACCTGTTCGCCGAGGTGGTGGTGGACGAGGTGGCCGGGCTGAAGCCGTTGGACCCGGTGGCGCTGCTGCTGGACGCGCTGGGTGCCGCCGCGGTCGAGGTGCCCGCGCTACCGGGCCTGGTCGCCGACCGGCTGGCGCACTGCATGATCAACGAAGCCGTCGCGGTCGTCGAGGAGGGCACCTCCACCCCCGGCGACGTGGACCTGGCGCTCACCCTGGGCATGAACCACCCGCGCGGACCCTTCGAGGAGCTGGGACGCCACGGCGCGGCCACGGTGTACGCCGCGCTGCGGTCGATGGCCGGCCTGTTCGGCGATCCCCGCTACCGCCCCGCCCCGTACCTGCGCCGGCAGGCGGCCGGGGAGCGGCGGTGAACGCCCCGGCGCCGCTGCGGGGCCGCCGGGTGGTGGACCTGAGCCAGTACATCGCCGGCTCGGTCTGCGGTCAGCTGCTCGCCGACTACGGCGCCGAGGTGGTGAAGGTCGAGCCCCCCGGCGGCGATCCGTCGCGCGCCCTCACCGGAAGCCGGTTCGGCAGTGCCTACTTCCGCGCCTACAACACCGGCAAGTCCAGCGTCACCCTGGACCTGCGGGAGCCGGCAGACCGGCGGCGGCTGGACGAACTCCTCGACGGTGCCGACGCCGTGGTGATGAACTTCGGCCGGCGCACCCGCGCCCGGCTCGGCCTGGACACGGCCTCCCTGCACCGCACCCGCCCGCACCTGGTGGTCACCGTGGTCAGCGCCTACGGCGCCGACGACCCGCGTACCTGCTTCGACTCCATCGCCCAGGCGGTGAGCGGATTCGCGCTGCTCAACGCGGCGGAGGACGGCCGGCCCCGGATCTCGGCCGGCTACCCCACCGACGTCTTCAGCGGCCTGTACGCGGGCACCGCGACCGCGATGGCGCTGCTCGACCCCCAGCTGGACACCGGCGTGGAGATCGACGTGCCGATGATCGAGGTCGCGATGAGCGCGCTCACCGGGCCCGCCTCGCTGATCGCCGCCGAGCAGGGGGACTTCCAGCGTGGCCGGGGGAACCAGGACGCGGCCACCGCGCCGTCGAACGTCTACCGCTGCCAGGACGGCCACGCCTACGTGTACGCCGGTCTGGACAAGCACTGGGCCCGGCTGCGTCCGGTGGTCGACGGGCCGGAGGCCAGCGCGGAAGCCCGGCTGGCCGACCCCTCCCGCTTCGACGCCATCGTCGAGGCATGGACCTCGCGGCACCGGGTCGCGGAGGTCTGCGCCCGGCTCCAGGAGCTCGACGTGCCCGGCGGGCCGGTACGCGACCCGGTGCAGGCGCTGCGGGCCACCGCACGGGAGCGGCCCGGCGCGGTCGTGGACCGGGAGCCGAGCGGCGAGGCGGTGCCGCAGCACCCTGCCGTCTTCTCGGGCACCCGAGCAGCACGCCGCCCGGCGCCACGCCCCCCAACCGCCACGGCGGCCGCAGGCGACCCACCGGGCCCACCCGCTACGCCGCAGCCGCAGGGCACCGCACCGACGGAGAGGAAGGATCACCCATGACCCAGCCCGCCCCCGCCCCCCAGGTCCTGGCCAAGGGCTCACTCGACGGCCTCTCCGCGCTGGTCACCGGCGCCGGCAGCGGCATCGGCCGGGCCATCGCCGAACGGCTGACCCAGCTGGGCGCCCGGGTCGCCGGTCTTGGCCGGCACGAGGACTCGCTCCGGGAGACCGGAGAGCTGCTGGAACATCCGGACCGCTACGCGTACCGGGTCTGCGACGTCCGGGACACCGAGGCGGCCACCGCCGCGCTGTGCGAGGTCGGCGAACGGGACGGCCTGGGGCTGCTGGTGAACAACGCGGGGGGCCAGTTCTTCGCGCCCGCCACGGAGATCTCCGCACGGGGCTGGAGCGCGGTCCTCGACCTCAATCTGACCAGCGTGTTCCACCTGACCAAGGCCGCCCGCCCCTATCTGGCCGCCACCCGGGGCAGCGTGGTGAACATCTCGCTGTCCGGGGTCGAACGCGGCGGCATGGGCATGGCGCACTCGATCGCCGCACGCTCCGGCGTGCTCGGCCTCACCCGCAGCCTCGCCCTGGAGTGGGCCGACGACGGCATCCGGCTCAACTGCCTGGGCCCCGGCACCGTGCTCACCCACGCCCTCGGTGACGAGGCCAGCAGCCATGTGCTGGACAACCTGGTGGAGCGCGCCACGCCGATGCGCCGGCCCACGCCCGCGCCCGACGTGGCGGAACTGGTGGCGTTCCTGGCCAGCCCGGCCGGGGCCCTGATGACCGGACAGCTGCTCCAGATCGACGGCGGCGCCCACCTCGGCGCCGGCCTGCACATGCTTCCGGAGGCCTATCGATGACCGGAACCGATACGGATACCGGTACGGGGACCAGTACGGATACCGGTACGGGGACCAGCGCCCTGACGGCGCGGCGGCTGACGCTCCCGGAGGCGGTACGCGCCCACGTACACCCCGGCACCCGGCTGTACCTGGGGAACTTCGGCGCCCAGCTGTTCAGCGTCGGACACGAGATGATCCGTCAGGGCGTGCACGACGTGGACGCCGTGATCGCCTCAGGCGGGCTGCTGCTCGACCAGTTGCTCGGCGCCGGAACGCTGCGCTCGGCCGCCTTCGGGCACTGCTGGAGCCCGGTCGGCCCGGCCCCCGCATGGAACTTCCGGCGGGCCGCTCAGGCCGGCGCCCGCACCCCGCGCCTGCACGAGCTGAGCCTCGGCCTGCTGAGCGCCGCGCTCACCGCCGGTGCGCACGGCGTGCCGTTCATGCCGGTCGCCGACCTGCCCGGCACCGGCTTTGTCGACGAGGACTGGACCGGCGGCCTGCTGGCCACCGTGGACAGCCCGTTCGGATCGACCCGGGTGGTGCGCGCCGAACGCCCCGACGTCGCCTTCCTCCACGTCGACCTGGTGGACCCGGACGGCAACGGCCATCTGCGCGGGCCGCTCGGCGAGATGCTGCTCGCCGCCCAGGCGGCGACCACCGTGGTGCTGGTGGCCGAGGAGATCGCCGAACCGGCCGCGGTACGGGCCGCCGGAGTGCATGTACCCGGCGTGCTCGTCGACGCCTACGTGCACCGCCCCGGGGCGGTCGCACCGGACGGCACGGTCGGCCGCTACGACCGGGACGTCGCCGCGTACGAGCGGTACGCCGAGCGGTCCCGCACCGCGGAGGGCTTCCAGCGCTGGCTGGACCAGGAGGTCCGCACCGCCCGGCCGGCCGACCCCGCACTCCCCGAGGTGACACCGTGACCGGCACCCCCGCTCCCCCGCCCACACCCACCGTCGACTTCCTCGTCCGGGCCGCCCGCGAGTTCCGGCTCGGGGGCTGGGTCTTCACCGGCTTCCACTGGCCGGTGCTGGCCGGCCACCTCGCGCACGCCCTGGACGGCGCCCCGTTCGTGCAGGTCTTCGAGGCGGGCGCGGCCTGCTGGGGCACCGGCCGTGCCGTCCCCACCTCCACCACCGACTACCCCGCCTACGCCGACGCGCAGGGCTGGACCGGCAGCACCACGGACGTCCTGCTGGCCATGGCGCACCGCTTCCACCGGGTGGTGCTGGACGCCGGCAACGTCGATGTGCGCGGCCACGTCAACTCCTCGTTCCTGGGCCCGCGCCGGCAGCCGACGGTACGGCTGCCGGGCGGCGGCGGTGCCCCGGACATCGCCGCCCGGGCCCGCGATCTCGTGTGGCTGCACGGCGGCGCCGACCTGCGGCGGCTCCAGGCCGAGGTCGAGCACACCACCGCCGCACCGGGTCCGGACACCCCGGTCCGGCTGCACACCCGCTGGGGCCTGGTGCGCCTGGGCCGGCGCCCGGAGCTGGTGGAACTGGCCGCGGAGCTGCCCGGCAGCGAGGAGTTCGTCGAACGGCTGCGCGAGCTGAACGTGGCCACCGACCACCCGGTTCCCCGCCCGCCGATCGCCGACCGGGAACGAAGCGCCGCCGCCCGGGTACTGGAGGAGGCCGCCGACCGTGGCTACGCCGTGGCCCGGCGGGCCCTGAGCGAACTGGAGAGCCTGCGATGACCACCACCCACCGGCCGGCGCCGGCCCCCGCCACCGGCCCGGCGGACCTGACCGAGCTACGGGCCAGGGTCCGTGCCGTGGTCGAGCGATGGAGCACGCAGCGGGGCTTCACACCACGCTGCGACGCCTGGCTGCGCGGCCACGACCCCGACTTCAGCCGGGAGCTGGCCGCACACGGCTGGATCGGCATGACCTGGCCGGCCGAGCTGGGCGGCGGCGACCGTTCGGCGCTGGAGCGTCTCGTGGTCACCGAGGAACTGCTGCGGGCCGGCGCCCCGGTCGCCGCCCACTGGATCGCCGACCGCCAGATCGGCCCGGCCATCCTCCGCTACGGCTCGCCCGAGCTGCAACGCCGCTTCCTGCCCGGCATCGCACGCGGCGAGGTGACGTTCTGCCTGGGGATGAGCGAGACCGAGGCCGGCTCCGACCTGGCCTCGGTGCGTACCGTGGCCGAAGCGACGTCGGAGCCCGCCGGCGGCTGGCGGCTGCGCGGGCGCAAGATCTGGACCAGCCAGGCGCACCGCTCCAGCCACGCCTACGTGCTGGCCCGCACCGGCACCGGCGCCCGCAGGCACGAGGGCCTCAGCGAGTTCGTGGTCGCCATGGACAGCCCGGGCGTGGCGGTGCGCCCGATCCACGACCTGTCCGGGGAGCACCACTTCAACGAGGTCACCTTCGACGACGTCCCGGTCCCGGCCGACCGGTTGCTCGGCACCGCAGGCGACGGCTGGCGCCAGGTCACCGAACAGCTGGCCTTCGAACGCGGCGGCATGGAACGGGTGCTGAGCACCTATCCGCTGCTGGCCGCCGTGCTGGCCGCGGCCGGCTCGGATCCGGAGACGGCCCGGGAGTTCGCCGGCCCGCTCGGCGGGGCGCTGGCCCGGTTGGCCGGCCTGCGCCGGCTGGCCTGGCGGACCGCGCAGGCCGTCGACGCGGGACAGGCACCCGTCCAGCAGGCCGCGATGCTCAAGGACCTCGGCACCGTCTTCGAGGGCGAGGTGAACGAGCTCGCCCGGCAGGTGCTGCGGATCGAGCCCGACCCGGCGGGCACGGGCGACGCCCTGCTGCTGGCCCAGGGTGTGCTGGCGGCGCCCGGTTTCACCATCCGCGGCGGCACCACGGAGGTTCTGCGCACCATCATCGCCCGAGCCGCCGCCGCGCCCGGCGGCCGGACCGGCGGGGGCGACGGGGCGTCGTCCTCCGGCGGGGACGCTGCCGAGTTGCGCGCCCTGGCCGACCAGGTGCTGGCCGACCGGGCCACCGGGCAGGACGAGGGCACCCCCGAGCGGCCCGGAGAGCTGCCCGAGGTGTGGCGGACCGTGAGCGATCTTCAGTGGCCCCAGGTGGCCACCCCCGAGCCGCTGGACGGCGCCGGAGGCACCCTGGACGACCTCGTGACGTTGGTCGAGGCGACCGGACGCCGCACGACGGCGATCCCCCTGGCCGAGACCGCGTGGGCGCGCCGGCTGCTGGCCGCCGCTGGCCGGCCGCTGGTCGAGTCCACCGCGACGGTGGTGCTGCCGGGCCGGGGTGAGGAACTTCTCTGGGACGGCGCCGGCCTCTCCGGCACCGCCACCCGGGTCCCGTGGGGCTGTGCTGCCGAGCGGCTGCTGGTGCTGGCCCGGGACCGCACGGGCCCCGAGGTGCTGCTGTCGGTGGCCGCCGACGCGTCGGGACTGGTGCGGGAGCCCGGCGTCAACCTCGCCGGCGAACCCCGTGACACGGTGCGGTTCGATGCGGTGCACGCCGAGCGGATCGGCAGCGGTGCCCCGGAGCCCGGCTCGGTCGCCGCCGCCGGTGCGCTGCTGCGGACGGCGGCCATGGTGGGGGCCCTGGAGCGGGCGGTCACCCACACCGTGGAGCATGTGACGGTGCGGGAGCAGTTCGGGCGGCCCCTGCTGGCGTTCCAGGCCGTGGGCGCCACCCTGGCCCGGATGGCCTCGGAACTGGCCCTCGCCCGCACCGCGCTGTCCGCCGCGGTGGCGGCGAGCCGGTCACGGGTGGCGGTCGACCGGGTGGCGGCGGCGGTCGTCGTCGCCGGCGCTGCGGCCACCGAGGTGGCCCGTGGTGCCCACCAGTTGCACGGCGCGATGGGCGTGACCCGTGAACACCCGCTGCACCGGGCGACCCGCAGGCTGTGGTCCTGGCGCGACGAGTTCGGCGGCGACCGGCACTGGGCGCGGTTGCTCGGCGAACGGCTGCTGCCGCTGGGCCCTGACGGCGTGTGGGACTGGCTCACCGCCGACCTCGACCGGCAGGACTGACGGGCCACGTGCCATCGTCGTCCACCCCGGCCGAGTCCCCCTGGGGCAGCCCGGGGACCGACCGGGGGAACGACCCCACCACAGCGAAGAGAGCGCGAACGATGACGAAGATCGACCTGTCCCAGGACGCCGGCCAGTGGACGCTCACCCTGAACGATCCCGACCGGCGCAACTGCATCGACGAGGCCATGGTCCGGGAGCTGGGTGACGCGGTGTCCGCCGTCGCCGCCGACCCGCACGCCAGGACCCTCGTGGTCACCGGCGCCGGCACCGCATTCTGCGCCGGCGCCGACCTCCCGGCCCTGTTCGGCACCACCGGCCGCAGTGTCGCTGAGACCCGCACCCACCTGCACCAGGTGTACGACAGCTTCCTGCGCCTGCGGTCGCTGGCCATCCCCACCGTCGCCGCCGTGCAGGGCCCGGCCGTCGGAGCCGGGCTCAACCTGGCCATGGCCTGTGACGTGCGGCTGGCCGGGCCCCGCGCCTCGTTCGCCGCCACCTTCAGCCGGATCGGGCTGCATCCGGGCGGTGGCTGCACCTGGTTCCTGGTGGACGGGCTCGGCCCGCAGAAGGCGCTCGCCCTGCTCCTCGACGGTGGCTCGCTGACCGGCGAGGACGCGGTGCGCGAGGGCCTGGCGCTACGGCTCGTCGACGACCCGGTGGCCGCCGCGGGAGAGCTCGCCGGGCGCTGGGCGGCCCTGGACCCGGCGCTGGCCCGGGACATCAAGAGCGCCGTCGGGGTGGCGCGGTCCGGGGACTTCGACGCCACCCTGGAGTTCGAGTCCTGGGCGCAGGCCTCATCGGCGACCGGCCCGGCCATCCAGAAGGCCGTCGCAAGGTTCCGCAAATGACGCACCCGCCGCTGCGCATCGCCGACCTGGACACCCACGGCAGCTGGGTCGACGTCGCGGTGCCGGACACCGTGGAACGCGACTACCGGGCCGTCACCGGCTTCTCCGGCCGGCAACCACCGGCGGGGCTCGCTTCGGTGGTGGCCCGGCTGGCCTACACCCGGGGCCGGCCGATGCCGCCGGGGGGCGTGCTGCGGGAGATCTCCCAGCGCTCCGCCGGGCCACCGCCGGCCGACGGCCGCTGGCAGGCACGGATCTCCTCGGCCCTGCTCGGCGAACGCTCCGGGCGGCGCCGCGTCGCCGTCATCGTGGCACTGCGCGGTGCTCCGGGCGGGGCACCGTCCCGTGCGGCGTCCGCGGCGACGGGGCCGGCCGACGCCCATGCCCTCGTCGCCTCGGTGCGGTTTCTGCTGGACTGGCCGGCGGGGGCGGCATGACCCCCGTTCCCGAGCCTGCCGGCACCCGGCACCTCACGTTGGACACCGCGCTGGCCTGGGCCGAGGTGGTGGACGACCGCAACCCCCTGCACACCGACCCGGAGTTCGCGGCCACCACCCGGTTCCAGCGCCCCATCGCCCACGGCTCGCTGCTGTTCGCCCTGATCTGTGACGCGCTCCAGCAGGGCGGAGCACACCACGGCGACCTCACCGTCCGCTTCCGCGCGCCCGTCCCCCTGGGATCGACCGTGGCCCTGGAGCGGGACGGCGCCGGGGTGCGGCTGCGGTGCGGCGACCACCGGCCGGTCGACGTGACCTGGTCCCCGACGCCCGCCGACCCTCCTTCGAAGGAGCACTCCCCATGACCGGCACCGTCCTCGTAGTCGGCGCGAGCGGGCTGGTCGGCGCCGCCTGCGTGGCGGAGTTCGCCGCGGCCGGTTGGCGGGTGCTGGCCGTCTCCCGGCGGGCTCCCGAGGCCGCAGCGGAGGTCGCCTTCCAGCACCTGCCGGTGGACCTGCGCGATCCCGCCGCCGTCCGGGCTGCCGCCGGCCGGTTCGCCGAGGTGACCCATGTCGTCTACGCCGCCGTCTTCGAGAAGCCGGACCTGGTGCGCGGCTGGCGCGAGCCCCACCAGATGGCGATCAACCTGGCCATGTTCCAGTCCGTCACCGAGGCCCTCAGGTCTGCCCCGGTCGAGCACCTGACGTTGCTCCAGGGCACCAAGGCCTACGGGGTGCACCATCACCCCATCCGGGTTCCGGCCCGGGAACGGCACCCCCGTGACCCGCACCAGAACTTCTACTGGCTCCAGGAGGACCACCTGAGGGCGGTCGCCCGGGAACGGGACCTTTCCTGGACCGTGCTCCGTCCCCAGCTGGTCGTCGGGCCCACCCACGGCGTCGCCATGAACCTGCCGCCGGTGATCGGGGCGTACGCGGCGATCTGCCGTGCCGAGGGTCTGCCGTTCGGCTTCCCCGGCGGACCCTCCTACGTCACTCAGGCGGTGGACGTCCGGCTGGTGGCCCGGGCGGCGCGCTGGGCGGCCGGCAGCCCGGCAGCCAGGGGCGAGCACTTCAACCTCACCAACGGCGAGGTCTTCGGCTGGCGCGACCTGTGGCCCGCGCTCGCCGAGGAGTCGGGGCTCGAGCCGGCGCCCGACACCCCGCGTCGGCTCGCCGAGTTCCTGCCCGCGCACGCAGCGACGTGGGACCGGCTGGTGCGTCGCCACGGGCTGCGCCCCCTGGCGCTTCCCGCACTGCTCGGCGCCTCACACCACTACGCCGACTTCCACTTCGCCACCGGCGCAAGGACCGCACCCCCGCCGGCCCTCGTCAGCACCGTCAAGGTGTCCCAGGCCGGGTTCACCGACACCTGGGACACCGAACTCTCGTTCCGGCACTGGCTGCGGGCGCTGGTCGACCGCGGTGTGCTGCCACCGGGCTGACGGACGACGACGGCCAGGCCCGTCGACCGTCATCGCGCCGCGGGAGCACCGCCGCGGTGTCACTGCTGCGGCGGAGCCTGCCAGCCCTGGGGCTGCTGCATCTGCTGGTACCCCTGCTGCTGCGGCGGGTACTGCGGCGGCGCCGAGGGCTGCGGCGGGCGGGCTGCGGCACCACCCTGTACGCGGTCCAGCAGGGCGCAGGCGGCGGCACCGATCATCAGCCCGATGCCGAGCTGCGAACTGGCCTCCCGGATCTGCATGAACTCGGCGCTCTCCAGGTCACTGCGTTCCGCGATCATCGGCATGGCGAACCCCTGCACCAGGAAGTACAGGCCCACCACCAGGAATATCCACCCCATGACTCTCATGGGCCGGTACCTTACTCGCGGCGATCACCGCCGATGACGGTTTCCCGCAGTCGGCTCGTGCGCTCCCGCAGCCCCCTCGTGTCCTGGTCGGACGCTCAGATGTCCTGCTCGAGTTGCTGCTTCATCGGCACCAGACCGCGGGCCTCGTAAAAGGACCGGGCCGACGTGTTGAAGGACCACACGTTGACGTGCAGCCGCCGGCAGCCCGCCGCACGGCCGCGCTCACGTACCGCCTCCAGGAGCGCACTTCCCACCCCGCCGCGCGAGGCGACGGGATCCACGGCGAGGTGCTCCAGCTTCATCGCCGCGCTCCGGTGGACGTGCAGACCGGCTTCGCGCTCCACCACCCGGGCCACGGCATATCCGACGACCGACCCGTCAGAGGCCGCTTCGGCCACCAGGACGTGCACGGCGGGCTCATCGACGAGGCCGTGGAAAAAGGCCTCGACCCGTGCCTGGTCCGGTTCCCCGACGAAGACGTCGGGCCGCTGCCCGGCATGCAGTTCATGAACGCCGGCGTGCAGCTCGACGAGCCCCGCGGCGTCCCCCTTCGCGGCGTCCCTGACCCGGATCATGCATTCCAGGATGCCCGCCGGACGGGACCCTGCGCCAAGGGAATACCGCCCCCGCCGCTCAGCCCGCCGCGGCGAGGACCAGCGGAAGGACGCGGTCGCTGCCGGCCTGGCGGAGGAGGCGGGCGGCGACCGCGAGGGTCCAGCCGGAGTCGGTGTAGTCGTCGACGAGCAGGACGGGGCCCGGTGAGTGGGTCAGGGCGTCGGCCAGTTCGCCGGAGACGGAGAAGGCGCCGGACAGCGCCCGCAGGCGTTGCGCGGAGTTGCTGCGGCGTGCCGTGTGTCCCTCGCCCGGCCCGGTGTGGGTGAGGGCGCCCAGGAAGGGGAGGCGACCGATGGTGGCGATGCCCTGGGCGAGCGAACCCACCAGCTGCGGGCGGGCCAGGGACGGTACCGCGACGACTCCCACCGGCCGGGCAGCGGCGTCCGGAACGCTGGGCGCCCAGCCACCCGGGGAGCGTGCCCAGTCGGCGATGACGTCCACCGCGGCGCGCAGGACATCGTCGGGGACCTGGCCGTCCGGCGCGTTCTCGGCCAGCAGCGGGCGCAGCCGGTTGCCCCAGCCGATGTCGGAGAGCCGCCCCAGGGCACGCCCGGTGGCGCACTGCTGCGTGGCCGGGATGCGTCCCTTGAGGTCGATGCCCAGGGCGGCCATGCCCGTCGGCCACATGCGGCGCGGCTCGATCTCCACCCCGGGGCGGTCGAGTTCCTTCGTCGCCGCCGACAGGGTCTCCGCCGTCACGGCGGCGTCGACCCAGGCGCCCGCGCAGGTGTCGCACCGGCCGCACGGGGCCGCCGCCTCGTCGTCCAGCTGCCGGCGCAGGAACTCCATCCGGCACCGGGACGTGCTGACGTAGTCGCGCATGGCCTGCTGCTCGGCGGCCCGCTGCCGTGCCACCCAGGCGTAACGCTCGGCGTCGTACGTCCATGCGGCGCCCGTGGCCGTCCAACCGCCCTTCACGCGCTTGACCGCACCGTCGACGTCCAGCACCTTCAGCATGGTCTCCAGCCGGCTGCGCCGCAGGTCGACCGATGCCTCCAGGGCCGGCACCGACAGCGGCCGGCCCGCGTCGGCGAGGGCCGCGAGTGCCTGGCGCACCTGGTCCTCGGGCGGGAAGGCGGTGTCGGCGAAGTAGCGCCAGATGGCCTCGTCCTCCTTGCCCGGCAGCAGCAGCACATCGGCGTGCTCGACCCCGCGTCCGGCGCGCCCCACCTGCTGGTAGTACGCGATCGGCGAGGACGGCGAGCCGAGGTGGAGCACGAAGCCGAGGTCCGGCTTGTCGAAGCCCATGCCCAGCGCCGACGTGGCGACCAGTGCCTTGACCCGGTTCTCCAGCAGGTCGGCTTCGGCCTGCAACCGGTCGGCGTGCTCCGTGCGGCCCGTGTAGGAGGCCACGTCGAAGCCGCGCTGGCGCAGGTAGGCGGTGGCCTCCTCCGCCGCGGCCACCGTCAGCGTGTAGATGATTCCGGAGCCGGTGAGCTCGTCCAGGTGCTCGGCGAGCCAGGCCAGCCGGTGCGCGGCGTCCGGCAGCCGCACCACGCCCAACCGCAGGCTCTCCCGCTCCAGCGTGCCGCGCAGCACCAGGGCCTCGCCGGCGCCGGTGCCCAACTGCTCGGCCACGTCGGCGGTGACCCGCGCATTGGCGGTCGCTGTGGTGGCGAGTACCGGTACCCCGGGGGCGAGACCGGCGAGCATCGCCCGCAGCCGGCGGTAGTCGGGGCGGAAGTCATGGCCCCAGTCGGAGATGCAGTGCGCTTCGTCGACCACCAGCAGGCCGGTCGTGGCCGCGAGCTTGGGCAGCAGCTGCTCGCGGAAGTCCACCGAGTTGAGGCGTTCCGGGCTGACCAGGAGGACATCGGTCTCGCCGCGCTCCACCTCCTCGTAGATGGCGTCCCATTCCTCCGGGTTGGCCGAGTTGATGGTGCGCGCCCGGATGCCGGCCCGGGCCGCCGACTCGACCTGGTTGCGCATCAGCGCCAGCAGCGGTGAGACGATCACCGTCGGGCCCGAGCCGCGCCGCCGCAGCAGGGCGGTGGCCACGAAGTACACCGCCGACTTGCCCCAGCCGGTGCGCTGCACCACCAGCGCACGCCGGCGCTGAAGCACCAGCGCCGCCACCGCCTGCCACTGGTCCTCCCGCAACCGTGCCGAGCCGTCCGGATCACCGACGAGCTCGGCAAGGATGGCGTCGGCTTCCGCGCGCAGCTCCCGTTCGTCCATGCCCCCATGCAACCCGATGGCACCGACAATCAGCCACCTCACTCAGCGTGAGGAGAACGGTGCATAGGGTCCGCGGACCGCGGGTAGGTCCGATCTCTCTGCCCGGAAGACGACGTACGCGGCGCTTGCTCGTTGCCGCAAGCCTGTACGAAGGGAAGAATTGTCCTCGCTCCCGCGCGACCCGTCCGAGGTCCGGAACGGGCTGTCCGTGGTGCGCTCCCCCACGACTCAGGGTCTCTCGAACGGAAAGACGGCTGGCGAGCCCAGCATGATCCGGACGAGAGGCCCTCGCCCCCGCCCGTCTCGTGCGTTGCCGAAGGGAGAACCATGGCCTTCGGATTCACTCCGGCCACGGCGGACCCAGCCTCGCCGTACACGAAGACCGCCGAGTTGTCCGCCGACTCCACCCACCAGACGTCCCGCTTCCTGGAACCGGCGCAGTGGGCCACCGCGGGCATTCCGCTGCTGCGCAGTCCGCGCGAGGTGGTCAGCGGGCTGCACTCCCGGCACCGGCCCACGTTGACGATGGCCGTGGTGGCCGTCCTCGACCCCGAGGAACGGCTCAATGCCAGCGCCTCGTTCGTTCGACGACCGGCGCCCCCGGACGGCTGGATGTTCCGCAACGCACTGCTGTCGCAGCTGCGCCGGGTGATACCGCACGACCTCAGGCGCCGTACGCCGGTGCGTACGGCGGTACTGATGTACTGCCGGGAAGGGGACGCGCGTTGGACGGAGGAGGACGGTGCGTGGATGTGGGGGCTGCGGGACGCCTGCACGCTGCACGGGCTGCGGTGCGGTGCCTACATCACGCTGACCGGGGACGGCTGGCAGGTCATGGGTGAGGGGCGCGGCGGGCGGCGGCCCAACGCGGCATCGTCACCGGAACCGCTGGGCGGCCCCGAGTCACCCCCGCCGCGCGCCGGCGGCGGGGCCTCGGAGGTCCAGCGCCGCGCGGCGGCCCGCTGAGCGCGGCGCGCCCCCGGTGCACTCCCCCACTGCCTTAAGGGCGTGGGAGGTGCCCCCACTTGCGCCGACGCGCCCCGGCGACCGAAGTCCGGGTTCAGCACCCGGGTTCGGACGTCCGAGGCACCTGACGACCTAGGTCCGGTCCCGGTCCCCGGTGTCCGGGATCCGGCCCTTCGGGGTTCAGACCCCCGCGCCCAGCACCGCGTTGATGCGCTGCGGGTCACCACAGACGATCAGCAGGGCGCCTGCCCGGCTGAGGGCGAGCGGGAGGGCGGTGGCGGCGGACTCATCGGACCCACCGTTGACCGCGACGACGACCACGGAACGCTGCTCGGCACGCGCCACGTCGGCGGCGGCGGCGTAGAACACGTCGTCGCCGGCGTCGTGTTGCGCCCAGTAGGCGTCCGCACCGAAGGACAGCTCATGGGCGGCCCAGGGGTGCGGGTCGCCGGTCGTGATCACCAGGACGTCGCCCGGCGCCCGACCCGACTCCAACAGCAGGTCGACGGCTTCTTCCGCAGCGTCCAGGGCGCCTTCGACGGATGCCGGAACCAGCTGGATCTGCGGCGCCGACGCCTCGGGGGCGGAAACGGTGGACGAGGTCGATGAGGGGGACGGTGCCGGGGCGGCCGGCACCGACGTGACAGCCGGTGTTTCGCGCGGCGCACGCTGCGCGGGCGGCTTCGGCCGGGCGGGGCCCGGCCGGCCGGGTCGCGGCGCGGGTGCGGGACGCGGACCGGGTACGGGACGAGGGGTCGGCGCGCTGCGGCCGCTGGCCGAGGCGGCGCGGGAACCCTGCGCACTCTCGTGAATCTGAGGCTCCTCGGGTATGAGAGGCATGAGTGGATATCTATCAAACGCCGTTGCGTATCGCCCCGGCGGGTGGCACACAAGTGCGAACGGAGCGTCAGACGTCGAGTTCCAAGCCGAGCTGGCCTTCGATCGCGGGGATGGCTCCGGTAGCCCAGGCGCGGGCCTTCTTCAGGTGCCGCCACTGGGGCAGCGCATCAAGATACGCCCACGTGAGCCGGTGGTATGGGGTGGGGCCCCATTCCTTCAGCGCGGCCTGGTGCACCGGCGACGGGTAGCCGGCGTTGACCGCAAAATCAAATTCTGCATGGTCTGAGCCGAGTTCCGCCATCATTGTGTCGCGCGCCACTTTCGCGAGTACCGACGCCGCGGCGACGGACACGCAGGAGCGGTCCCCCTTGATGACCGTACGGACCCGCCAGGGCGCCCCGAGGTAGTCGTGCTTCCCGTCGAGGATCACGGCGTCCGGGCGTACCGGCAGCGCGTCCAGGGCCCGCGATGCGGCGAGCCGCAGGGCCGCGGTCATTCCCATGTCGTCGATCTCCTCGGGGGACGCGTGCCCGAGGGCGTGCGAGGTGACCCAACCCTGAAGGATCTCCGCGAGGGCGGTGCGCCGCTTCACGGTGAGCAGCTTGGAGTCGGTGAGGCCGTCCGGCGGCCGGCGCAGTCCGGTGATCGCGGCGCACACGGTGACGGGGCCTGCCCACGCCCCCCGTCCCACCTCGTCGATACCTGCGACGAGCTTCGCTCCGGTGGTGGCGCGAAGGGAGCGCTCGACGGTGTGGGTGGGTGGTTCG
Organism: Streptomyces odontomachi; assembly: GCF_024435355.1. Taxonomy (GTDB): domain Bacteria; phylum Actinomycetota; class Actinomycetes; order Streptomycetales; family Streptomycetaceae; genus Streptomyces; species Streptomyces odontomachi. The sequence continues at coordinate 74,309 of NZ_JAMJWG010000017.1, read as the reverse complement.
TACGCCATGACAGGTCTCAGCCTACGCCGCCGGGTTCCCGTGCGGGCAACCGCCCCGGCCCTGCCCGGCGCCGCGCCGCCCGGTGCCCCGACACCCCACCGCGGCCACGGAGTTGCCCCGTCCGCGCCCCGCCGCGTCAGTCGGATCGCGGCAGCAGCAGCGGAAGCATGAGGCAGTCGACCATCTCCTCCAGGTCCTTCGCCTCCCATTCGCTCGCGCACACCTTCGAGCGGTACATCAGCATCGCGGGCATCACGTCGTAGACGTAGGAGTGCGCGGCCTGCGGGCGCACCTCGCCCCGTTCGACGCCGCGGAGCACGACCTCCTCGATCAGCTCGACGGTCGGGTGGACGACCCCGTCGGTGATCACCCGGTGGAACCGCTCGGCCGTCGACATGTCGCATTCGTGAAGGACGGCGCGGAGCGCGAAGCCGGGGCGCGAGAACATCGCGTCGCGCACCTGGTGACAGAGCGCCAGCAGATCCGCGCGGACGCTGCCGAGATCAGGCGCCCGGTCGAGCGTCGGCAGGGCACGCTTCAACGCCTCCGCGACCAGTTCCTCCTTCGTGGGCCAGCGGCGGTAGACGGCGGCCTTGCCGGTCTGCGCGTTCGTGGCCACGCCCTCCATCGTGAGGCCGTTCCAACCGACCGTGCCGAGCTGATCCAGCGCCGCCTCGAGGATCGCGCTCTCCAGCACGGCGCCGCGGCGACGCATGACGGACGGACCTGGGGAGGGGGCCGTCCCACGCGAAGTAACCATCGGTGACTCTCCGTTGCACTTCCGTTGAACATCCGTTGTTCGCACGAGCGGTGACAGACACGCCCAGCCGGCAGCTCCAGTGAACGCTTGCGTTCACTGTTGGGGACTCATTACCGTAGGGCGCGACAGTGAACGTGACCGTTCACTAACGCACTTGTGGGGGACCCAATTGTGACAACCTCTCCTTTGCTCGACGACCCGAAGCTCGATACGACACGCCGGTCGGCGCGGCCCGGCATCGCACTCGCCGTCATCGCGGCGTGCCAACTCATGGTCGTACTCGACACGACGATTGTGAATATCGCGCTCCCGCACATCCAGACCGCACTCCAGTTCTCGACCACCGATCTCACCTGGGTGGTCAGTGCCTACACCCTCACCTTCGGCGGTCTGCTGCTGCTCGGCGGTCGTGCGGGTGACATCCTCGGGCGTCGCCGGGTCTTCCTGACCGGCATCCTGCTCTTCACGCTGGCGTCGCTGCTCGGTGGACTCGCCCAGGAGCCCTGGCAGCTGCTGGCTGCGCGGGTCCTCCAGGGCGTCGGCGGCGCCATCGCCTCGCCCACCTCGCTGGCGCTGGTCACGACGACCTTCCCGGAGGGCCCCGAGCGCAACCGCGCCTTCGGTGTCTTCGCCGCGGTCTCCGCGGGCGGCGGCGCCATCGGGATGCTGGCGGGCGGCATGCTCACCCAGTGGCTCGACTGGCGGTGGGTGCTCTTCGTCAACGTGCCCATCGGCATCGCGATCGCCTTCCTCACGCCGCTCTACATCGCCGAGTCGGAGCGCCATTCCGGCCGCTTCGACATCGCGGGCGCCCTGACCTCCACGTTGGGCATGGTCGCGCTGGTGTACGGCTTCATCAGGGCGTCCGAGCAGGGCTGGCGCGATGATCTGACGCTCGGCTCGTTCGGCGCCGCGGTCGTGCTGCTGCTGCTCTTCGCGGCCGTCGAGAGCCGCGCCAGGGAACCGATCACGCCCCTGCGGATGTTCGCCGACCGCAACCGCTCCGGCACGTATGTGATCATGCTCAGCCTGGCCGCGGCGATGTTCGGCATGTTCTTCTTCATCGTACTTTTCGTCCAGAACGTTCTGGATTACTCGCCCATCCGGGCAGGTCTGGCCTTCCTGCCGGTGACCGTGGTCATCGCGATCGGCGCCGGGCTGTCCCAGCGCCTGCTGCCGGTGCTCGGCCCCAAGCCGTTCATGGTCTCGGGCACGCTGATCGCCGTGGTGGGCCTCTGCTGGCAGACGATGATCAGTCCCGACAGCTCCTACCTCGGCGGGGTGCTGGGCCCCATGATGGTGTTCGGCTTCGGCATGGGCCTGAACTTCGTCACCCTCACCCTCACGGCGGTCTCCGGCGTGGCCCAGCACGAGGCGGGCGCCGCTTCGGGCCTGCTCAACGCCACCCAGCAGGTCGGCGGGTCGATCGGCCTCGCCATCCTGACCACGGTCTTCGGCACGGCCAGCCGTGACGAGGCGACCAAGCAGCTGCCCGACTTCATGGCCCATGCGACACCCCAGCAGCAGGCGGCGTTCGCGAAGACGCACCAGTTCCCGGCGCCCTGGAGCCACGAGGTGCTGGCCCACGGCATCTCCACCGCCTTCGTGCCGGCTGTCGCCATGGCCGTGCTGGCCATGATCACCGCACTGATGGTCATCCGGGTGCGCAAGAGCGACCTGGAGGCCCTGGCGGGCGCGGCCGGTCCGGCCGGCGGATGAGGCACGCCTGCGGCGCAGGGGAGCGGTGTTGGGGGCCCCTGCGGCGCAGGCCGGAGAGATCCCCGGAGGGATGCCCGGGGCCGCAGGGGGCGGCACCACGGGTACGGGGATCGGTGTCGGAGCCGGGTCGCGCCCTGAGAGCGAGGGGGCGCGGACCCGGCTTCGGCCGTTCTACCGCGACGTCGGCAGCCAGTCCGGCAGGGTCTCCGTCCGGGCCAGCCAGGGCGCGGGCGGGGCGCCCGGGGCGCCGGACGCCACGATCCCCCCGACGATCGCGCAGGTCGTGTCCACATCGCCGCCGACCTGTGCGGTCGCCCAGAATGCCTGCGCGTAGTCGCGCAGACCGCGGGCCGCCGACCAGAGCGCGAACGGCACCGTGTCGGGTGCCGAGGTGCGGCGCCCGCAGCCGAGGACGGCCGCGACGGTCGCCGCGTCCTCGTAGTCGAGCATCTCGCTCGCCCGGTGCAGCCCCGCGGCCACCGCACTGCGCGGGATGAGCGCGAGGACGTCGCGCAGCAGCGCCGCAGGCGCGGGCGGACCGGCCGGATCGGCGGCGAGGGCGGCGGCTGCGGCCACCGCCATGGCGCCGACGACGGCCTCCTGGTGCTGGTGGGTGACGTAGGCGGAGATCTCCGCCTGATGCGTCGCCTGTTCGGGGTCGTACGCGTACCAGGCCCCCAGGGGCGCGATGCGCATCGCGGCGCCGTTCCCCCACGATCCCTGGCCGTTGAACAGCTCCGCGGCGAGCCGGCGCCAGTCGCCGCCCTCCCTGACCAGCCGGAGCAGCCGGTTCACGGCGGGCCCGTAGCCACGGTCGAAGTCATGGTGGTGGGCGAAGGACGCGGCGAGGACGTCCTGGTCGATGCGCTGGTGCTCGGTGAGCACGGCCAGCACCGAGCAGGCCATCTCCGTGTCGTCGGTCCACTGCCAGTCACCGGGCGGCGGCTCGCGGCGCTCCAGGAACGGGCGGTTCACGGGCACGAAGAACTGGGAGCCGAGGGCGTCCCCGACGGACAGTCCCCGCAGACTGGCCAGCGCACGCTCGGTGCAGGCGGCGACATCGGACGAGGGTCCGGAAACGGCGGGGGACGCGGGCGGGGAGGCGGCAGAGGAGGAGGCAGCGGAGGGAGGGAAGTCGGAGGTCATATCACCTGCCACTTTAATCGCTGGTCGCCCCGTACGACCGTGGCTCGTGCCACTTCTCGAAGGGGCGGTCGAGGGTGTACTTGCCGTCCGCACCGAGTTCCAGCACCCGCGTCTCACCGTTGCCCGGATTGGACAACGCCTCGAACTCGGCGACCGTCCAGTGGAACCAGCGCATGCAGAACAACCGCATGGTCAGTCCGTGGGTGACGAGCAGCACGTTCGGCGGGTGGTCGGGGTCGGCGAAGCTGCGGTGCAGGCTCTCCAGGAAGGCGCCGACCCGGTCGTACACGTCCGCGCCCGACTCGCCCTGGGCGAAGCGGTAGAAGAAGTGCCCGTAGGTGTCCCGGTACTCCTTCTGCCGGAGCACGTCGTCCCGGTCCTGCCAGTTGCCCCAGTCCTGCTCGCGCAGCCGCGGCTCCTCGCGCACCCGTACCAGCTCGGGGTCGAGGCCGAGCAGCTGCAAGGTCTGGTGGGTGCGGCGGTACGGCGACACGTAGACGCTGACCCGCTCCCGGCCGAACAGCGCACGCAGCTCCTTGCCGAGCGCCTCGGCCTGCCCGCACCCCCGGTCGGTGAGCGCCAGGGCATGGTCCGGCTCGCGTTCGTACACGGTGTCGTCCACGTTTCCCTGGGACTCGCCGTGCCGGACGAGGACGATGCGGCGTGGTCGTGCCATGGTGACGACTCTAGTTCGGCCGTGGCCCGTCACCCGTCGGTGCCGGCGCGGCGGCGCGCCAGCCGCCCGTCGACGCCGCCCTCACACCGTCCAGGACGGTTCGAGTTCGACGATGTCGCCGGTCAGGGCGGCCACGTCCGCCTCCGTCTGGGCGCGCAGGGAGAGGCGTTCCACCCGCTCCGCCCGGTACTTCCCGTGCTCGGCCGCCGACCGCCACATGGACAGGACCATGAATTCGGGGCCCGGTGCCTCGCCGAACAGGCCGCGCACCATTCCCGGTGAACCGGCCATGGCGGGGTTCCACACCTTCTCCTGCATCAGCGCGAAGTGCTCGGCCCGTTCGGCGTGCACGCGGCAGTGCGCGACCCGTACCAGGTCGGTGTCCGCAAAACGCGGTTCGAACCCGGTCTTCACGTCGAACCGGTGGTCGAAGAGTTTGGTCTGCATGTCCCGGTGGGTGCCGGACTGGGCTGCCGCGAGCCGGTCATGGGAGCGCGCCATGAAGGAGTCGTAGAAGGCCCGGCTCTCCCAGAAGGAGAAGATGTGCGCCACTTGCGGCCTGGTCCGGCTCCAGCCGCCGCCCTGTCCGCGAAAGCCCGGCTCGCCCAGAAGCCCCGCCCATTTCCGCTGCCCCCGTTCGAAACCCCTACGGTCCACCACGGTGCAGCGAATCCACTTGACCAGCACCGCGCCATGGTAAAGCCCAACCACGTGGCGCCGGTCACTCTCGACGGAGTCCATCCTTCGCATCGGTGTGCACGCCACGGGGCGTGCGCCCCGGGCGGACGGTCCGTCCTCAGCTCCCCCGCTATCGGTCCCCCTCCAGCACGCTGTCCGAAACCATGCGCCCACCTGGGCATTTTCGACGCGATCAAGGCACCGGTGACTCCGGCGCGCATGGCATCATGGACAAAAGCCGCACGCGACGCGCCAGTTGACCCGCGCCCCGTCCCCTGGCCGAATCCATGACCCCGCCCCCGCCCTCGCCCATCCGACCGCCGCCCACCCCACCAACCGTTCGCCCACGATCGCTTACCGCTCGGCCCGGCCGGGGAGACGACAGAAGAAGGGGGAATTTTCGATGAACAGTCTCAACAAAGGGCTGGACAAGGTCGAGGTCGCCATTCGCTGGGACCCCAGCCCACTGGACGAGCCGGATCACGACCTCGACCTCGTCGCCGCCACCTACACGGCGGACGACCCGCACGGCGCCCCGGACTACCTGGTGCACTTCGACAGCCGCTCCCCGGACGGCACCATCGAGCTGAACCGGGACAGCCGCACGGGGCAGGGCCTCGGTTTCGACGAGGTCATGACGCTGGAGCTGGACCGCCTGGCACCGCGGTACGTGCGGGTGCTGGTGGGTGTGGCGATCCAGCAGTCGGAGCGGCGGCTGACGTTCGGCGACGTCCAGGGCACCGGCCTGCGGATCCGCTCGGACGACAACGAGCTGGCCGAGGGCGACTTCGCCGCGGCGGCCGGCGCGACGGCCGCCGTGATCGCCGAGTTCACCCGGGATCCGTCGGGGGCGTGGCACCTGCACCCGACCGTGCGCGGCTTCGACACCGACCCCGCCTCGTTCGCGAGCATGATGGGCCACAGCACGCTCTGAGCCCACCCGGGGGCGGTCACCCGTCGGGCGCCGGGCGCCGGCCGCAGCGCCGCCGCGGCCGGCGCCCACCGGTGCTCACGCCTGCCGGCCGCGGCGGGCCACGAGCAGTTCGACGCCGTCCAGGATGCGGGCGAGGCCGAAGTCCAGCGCGTTGTCCTGCGAGCCGTGGGCCACGGCGGACGCGAACGCCTCCTTGAGCGCCGGGAATCGATCCATGCGGTCCTGGACGAGCGCGCCGAGCCCCGCGGTCATCGCCCCCTCGACGCTCTCCGCGCCCTCGCCCACGGCGGCCTCCTGCTGGGACAGGGAGCGCACATGCCCGGCGAGCGTCGCCGCCACGTCGAGCTTCTCGCCGCCGTCCAGGCCGGTACCGGAGAGCGCCACGACCGCCTGTTCCATCCAGCCGAACTCGCACGGGCCGATGGGCCGGGCCCCGACGGTGGCCTCCGACACCCACGGGTGCCGCCGGAACCGTTCGAACATCTGCCGCGCCCAGGTGTCCAGCTTCGGGCGCCATCCCTCCGACCCGTCGGCGAGGCTCGGCGGCTCCCCGATGCCCGTCTCGACCATGAGCGCGACCAGCTCCTCCTTGCCCGGCACATACCGGTAGAGGGCCATCTTCGTGACGCCGAGCGCGGCGGCGACGCGCTGCATGGTCAGCGCGGCCAGCCCTTCGGCGTCGGCGACGGCGATGCCGGCCCGCGCGATGGCGTCCAGGTCGAGGGCCGGCTTGGGGCCGCGCCTCGGGACGGGTTGGCGCTCCCAGAGCAAGGTCATGGCATCCGTCCGACGCCCCGTCGCCTCTCCGCCGGCCATGCCCGCTCCCCTGCTGTCCGTCCGCGGCACCGGCGAATCCGTCTTGCCGCCGGCGATTAACTGTGTCTATCGTACACTGTGTCCGTCGGACACAATTAATCTGCACCCGGCCACGGGGACGGCTGCGCACGCCGCCGACCTCTTCCGCGGGCGGGCATCGACGAAAGAGACAGACATGACGACTGACCGGGGGACCGGCAGGACCAGCGGCCAGGACGCACTGCACGGCATGCGCATCCTGGTCTCGGGTGCCGGAGTGGCAGGACCGGCGCTCGCGTACTGGCTGACCCGGTACGGCGCACGGACCACCGTGGTCGAGACCGCACCGGCGCTGCGCACCAGCGGCTTCGCCGTCGACTTCCGGGGACCGACGCACCTGGGGGTGCTGGCGCGGATGGGCGTGCTCGACGAACTGCGCGCCCTACAGACCCACGGCGGCGCCATGCGGTGCGTGGACGAGCACGGCCGGGAGATCTTCACCCTGCCCGCCGATTTCGCCGGCGGCGACATCGAGGTGCTCCGCCGCGACCTCTCCCGGGTCCTCTACGAACACAGCGCCGACCGCGCCGAGTACGTCTTCGGCGACCGCATCACCCGACTGACGGAGACCGCCGAGGGCGTCCACGTCGAGTTCGCCCGGTCCGCGCCGCGCACCGTGGACCTCGTCGTGGGCGCCGACGGCATGCACTCCGGGGTGCGCAGGCTCGCCTTCGGCCCGGAGCGCGACTTCGTGAAGCACCTCGGCTACTGCCTGGCCGGCTGGGACTTCCCCAACGACCTGGGCGCCGGCACCACCCCCGAGCAGTACAACGTGCCGGGCCGGATGGCCAGCGTCGCGGCCGACGGGCGCGACCCGGACCGGGCGGGCGCGTTCGTCGTCTTCGCCGCTCCCCCGGTCGACCACGACTGGCAGGACACCGACCGGCACAAGGAGTGCATCGCGGCGGCCTTCGCCGGCCTGCGCTGGCACGTCCCTCAACTGCTCGGCACCCTCCAGGACGCGTCCGAACTGTACTTCGACTCGATCAGCCGGGTGCGCATGCCGCACTGGACCACCGGCCGGTACGCCCTGCTCGGGGACGCCGCCTGGGGCGTGACCCTCGGCGGCATGGGGGTGGGCACCGGGCTCGTCGGCGCCTACGTCCTGGCCGGTGAGCTCGCCGCCGCCCGCGGCGACCACCGAACCGCGCTGCCCGCCTACGAACACCGGATGCGGCGATACGCCGGCCGGTGGCAGCGCGGCGCCAACCCCGGCCAGTTCCTGGCGCCGTCCAGCGCCACCGGACTGTGGGTCCGCAACTCCCTGTTCAGGACACGCACGGCACAGCGGTTGCTGGTCTCGAGCAGCACCTCACTGGCGACGACGCCCGACCTCCCGGAGTATGCGCTCTGACCTGCCGGTTCAGCCGGTGCGTGTGGCGCGCCAGCACACGCTGCGCAGGGGGAGCGCGACGCGCGAGGCAGCGGCGAGCAACGGGTGACGGGCGACGTGGTCCGCCAGGCGCGCGCGTACCCGCCGCTGCTCGGCTTCCGGCAGCCGGAGGAAGAAGCCGTAGGTCGTGTAGAGGCCGACGAGTTCCTCCGGGGTGCGTTCGACCGTGCCCCGCACCACGCACGTACGCACCTCGGTGAACGGTGCCCCGTCCGGCAGATCGACCTGGTAGCAGGGCTCCCGCAGCGGGATGTCCCGGACCAGCCCGCGCACGAACGCATCGAGTTCGGCCACCCAGGGGACGTCGTCGTCCCGTCGCGTCCACAGCACGCCGAACCGCCCACCGGGCACGAGCACCCGCGCGATCTCCACAACCGCCAGCGCAGGATCCAACCAGTGCCACGCGGAGGACACCAGGACAGCGTGCGCGCACGCGTCCGCAAGCGGAAGGTGCTCGCCGGACCCGGCCAGCGTGCGCACTTCAGGACACCGATCGGTCAGCACGGCGCGCATCCGGGCGTCGGGCTCCACCGCGGTGACCTGACGGCAGCGTGCGCTCAGCAGCCGGGTCAGCGCGCCGGTCCCGGCGGCCAGATCCACCACGCCGCCCCCGCCTCCCGGGAGCAGCCAGTCGACGGCGGCCCGCGGTGGACCCGGCCGCAACCGGTCGTAATCCACCGCGCTGCGGCCGAACGACATGCCCGAAGGGGACCTCTCGCCCATCGGGGTCACCTCACGCATGCGGCGCGGTGTCGTCGGCCCAGGACACCGCCTCGTTGCCGAAGACCATCTGGCGCCCGCCTCCCTGGGCCACGTTCACCTTGAAGTTCTCGCTGATCCTGGACATGTAGCCGCTCGGGCGGCCCCTCAGCCACACCACCGACAGGTCCTGGTAGGCCCGCCTGCCGTGCCAGGTGATGCGGGAGGGGTCGACGGCCTCCTGGACGAGCCATCCCTCGCGCACCGCACGCGTGGCGATGCGTGCCCACCGGTCCCGGTCGGTCTGCGCGCCGACATGGACGCTGCGGCCCTGGGTGTCGTACGGGCCCTTGATGACCCAGGCGCCGCGGTCGCGCAGGAGTTCACCGTGGTCGACGCCGTCGCCGGCCTTCCGGCTGAACGGGATGAGCCGGCCGATCGCCTCGGTCTCCGCGGCGTTGAAGAGGTGGTGGAACCGGGGGTCGGAAAGGACCGCGAGGCAGAGCTTGTTGTCGCCGATCCACCGCCCGGGCAGCGGGTTGACCAACGGGAGAGCGCCGGATGACACCCTCTGGAGGAAGGCCCTCCACCCTGCTGCGTCCGCCAGTACGGCCTGCACTCCGTACTTGAGGTAGCCGGCCCGCACGTCGTGGCGTCGCCAGTCGCCCGCCGCCGGGTGGGTCACGACGACCTGGCAGTCCTCCTGTTCCAGGATGGCGCGCATCTTCCCGATCTCCAGGGTGTTCCCGCCCGGCTGGTGGAAGAGGGCCACGGTGTCGCCGCTCGTCGCACCGGTCGAGGAGAACAGCAGCCGGGCGAACCACTCGCCCTCATGTAATGCGTCGCGTGCGACTCCCCAGCGGTCGAAGAGTTCCTTCACCGCGCCGTGCTCGGCCCAGAGCCTTCGAAAGGCGCTGGTGAACAGGGCACCGCCGGGGCAGTTCGCGTTGAACTCCACGATGCGTGCCGTGCCGATGCTGCCGCCGACCATGTCGAACCGGCAGAAGTCCACCCGATGGTCCGTCGCGGGCGAGGCCTCCACCCATGGGCGGAGCGCGTCGGGGACGGCGAGAAACTCCTTGAGTTCGGGGTTCTCGCGGTATCCGGTGATGACCTTGCGCCAGGCCGAGGTGATGTGGGGCATGCTCCGTGCGAGGTGCCGCTCGAACCCGGTCGTCAGGGTGCGAAGGCTCGGCAGCATCGGATAGAGCACCGGCCTTCCGTCGCGCAGCACGGTGAGGTCCTCCCGCCAGGCCGCCGCCACGACGTCCTGGTGCAGGGCCGCCAGGCGTTCCGGCGTGAGGTCGCCGCCGGTGGCCCCCGGTGCGGGGAGCGACCGTTCCTCGTCGAACATCGGAACCGTCGCTTCGGTGCGTGCGGTGCCGTTTCCCGTTGCGTTCATCGGTGTGTGCACTCCTTCGGTCGTGGTGTACGGCCGCATGGCCGTTCGGTGTTCATGTCCGGGCCGCCGGAAGGGCGATGTTGGCGGTGGCGCCGGCCGTGGTGCTGATGACCGCGGGTCCGTCGGCGTTCAGGCACCGAGTCACGCATCCGTGCGTGCGTCCCAGGACCACGAAAGGGCTGAGGACGACCGAGAAGCGGCGCGATCCCGCTGCGCCCTGCGCGGTGGCGACCGGCAGCGTGGCCGGCACGACGTCCTGGAACTCCTGGACGATCCAGTCGCCCGCGTGCAGCGCACCGCGCACGGCCGCGGCCCACCGCTCCGGCACCTGCTCACGGCCCGCGATGACCTCGACGCCGCCCCGGCCGGCCCCGCGTTTCAGCACGAACGCGTCCCGCCGCGCCAGCAGGAGCTTCTCCATCGCCATGACGTCGCCCTGGTAGGCGACCGTGCCGGGGTGGACGGCTCGGGTCCACGGCACGTAGCGCTCGACGAACGCCGCCTCCTCCCGGTCCAGGGGCACCCGGCCCGTCGACACGAGGGCCAGCAGCCGCTTGTCCGCCATCAGGAACGCGGACTGCGGGCACAGGACGTGGCATCCCCGGGCGACGAGCCGGCGCAGCGGCGTGCTGCCGAGCCGTGCACTCCTCCACCGGTCGGGGCGGTTCCTGCGCAGGGCCAGCGGCCACGGTGAACCGGGCCGCGCGGCCATCCGCCTCAGGAGTTCGCCCGGTCCCACGGCTTCGGCATCGATGCCGCGCGCCCTGAGGGCAGCCGCTTCGAAGCGATAGCCGCCGCGCGCGTCGGGACTCTGGTACTCGGGCAGCCCGAGGAGCGCCGCCCGCGGCTCCACGCCCGTCGCACGCGCGTATTCCAGAACCAGCCGAGCCAGCCCCTCCATGACCTTGGGGTCGTCGCTCGACAACGCCATCCCGGACGGGCCCGCCCAGAAGGACCGCAGGAGATCGCACTGCGCCACGCCGCCCAGGGCGGTGCCGATGTTCGCCTCCAGCAGCTTCGGACCGGTGTCGGAGAACACCAGGTCAGGCCGGGCGACGGCGGCCGACCACAGCTCTTCCGCGGGGTCCGGCAGGAAGTACGGATGCGCCGCCCGGTACGCGTCCCAGTCGACGCCGAGCCGTCGGGCGCGTGCGGCGGGGGTGGTGCCCAGGGAGCGGAAGCTCTTCTCCAGGATCGCGACGCAGCGGACGGCCACATCGCAGAGCTCGCGGTAGGCCTGGGGAGTGAGCATGATCGGGCTGCTCACCCATTCCGGCGTCCAGGTGAAGGGGATTCCCTTCAGGTGTTCCCGCCTGAGTCGGTGCTGTTCCCGCTGGTCCGAAGGGGGCGGGCTCGATGAGAAGGGCGAGCTGTGCGGAGTCACGGTCTCCCACCGATCCCTCGCCGACGGCTCGTTGTCCCCTGGGGAGCGACGCTCCACGGCGACGGCAGGACCCGGCGCAGACGCGGGCCGCCGGCGGCCACGGCGTGCAGCGGGTACGCCGCCGCCCTGCGGATGTACGGCCCGGCGAGGTGGTGCCCCGGGTGGACGTCGTGCTCGTGCCCGCCGTCCGCTCCGATGCCCGCGGTCGGCGCGGCGGGCTCCGGGCCCGCCGGTGTGTGGCCGCCCGGCATGGTGATCACGCCCGGTCGGGCGAGCGGTGACGCCGAAGGGGTCTCTCGGTCGCCCGCCGGTCGGGTGTCCGACGGATTCCGGATGCCGGTGAAGGGATGGTCCAAGTGCACGGGAGTGCCGCCTCGCTTTCGTCCGTGACGACCGGCCAGTGGCTGCTCATGGCCGTGTGCCGGGGCCTTCGGACCGGCCGCCGGCTCACTCGACTGTGCGGTTCGACGCTGCCTACCGGCATCAGTCACACGACTGGCGTTTCGACGGGTTGAGCCGCGGCCCGCGGGCGCACACCACCCCACCGGCGCCTCCTGCACCGGGCGCATCTCGCGCACGCACCTGGTGGAGTCGGGCGGCACTCTGCAACCGACGGGGCACGACGACGGCTATCCTGTGCTGGTCACGTTGCAGCGTTCCGTACCGGATGCGACCTCCGTGACCTGCACACCGTCCGCTGTCTCGACGGCACAGGGATGCACCACACGGCGCCCGCCGCGGTCGCGGGACGGGGCGGCCGTGACGCCGAGGAGTCGTTCCGCATCCGGCTTCGGACACCGATGTCGCCGGCAGCGACAACGCGCCTGAGGAATACGTTCATGGACGACCCGTTATCGCTGGTGGACGGCCCGGAGATCATCGGCCGCGACGACGAGCTGGCCGGCATCCGGTCACTGTGGCGCGCCGCCGCCGACCGGCTCCACATGCTGGTTCTCGTCGGAGAGCCGGGCGTCGGCAAGACCGCGCTGCTCGACCGGGCCGCCACCGATGCGGCCCGGGACGGGCGGCGGATCCTGCGGGTGCACGGCAGCGAGGACGAGTCGGAGCTGGCCTTCGCCGGACTGCACCAGTTGCTGCGGCCGGTACTGCCCGACGTGGAGACCCTGCCACCGCGGCAACGAGACGCGCTGCGGCAGGTGTTCGGACTCGGCGAGCCCGGCAGCGACGGCACGTCGCCGGCCGCGCGCGAATCCAGCCGGCTGTTCATGTATATGGGAGCGCTGACCCTGCTCTCGGACCTGGCCGCCCGGCAGCCCCTGCTGGTGGCCGTGGACGACGTGCACGTGCTGGACCCCGAGTCACTCGACGTGCTCGCCTTCATCGCCCGCCGCCTGGCCGGCGAGCCGATCGCCGTGCTCGCGACGGCCCGCGGCAATGCGCTGCCCGACCAGTTCCGCGCCTACTTCGTCCGACTTCCGGTGGAGCCCCTCGACCGCAGGACGGCGGGCGTACTCCTCGACCACCAGCCGCACCCTCCGTCGGACCGGACCCGCGCCCGCATCCTCGACCAGGCGGCCGGCAATCCCCTGGCCCTGATCGAGCTGAGCCGGGCTGCCGCGCAGCAGCCCGACGCCGACGAGGACGGGCCGGAGCAGTCCGCACTGTCCCTGCCCGACCGGCTGACGCACATCTTCACCGCACAGCTGTCCGCGCTGCCCGAGCCCACCCGACGCCTGCTGCTCCTGGCCGCCGCGGGCAGCGACGACCTGACGGCCGTCCACGCCGCCGCCCGCACCAACACCGGGGTCGACGCATGGGGACCGGCCAAGGACGCCGGACTGGTACGGATCGTGGAAGGCCGGATCCGGTTCCGCCACCCGCTGGTACGCGCCGCCGTCTACCAGGCGGCAGCACTGACCGACCGGCACGCCGCACACCGCGCCCTGGCCGCCGCCCTCGCCGACGAACCGGACCGGCGGGCCTGGCACCTGGCCGCCTCCACCATCGGCACCGACGAGCAGATCGCCGCGGCCCTGGAGGGCACCGCCGACCGGAGCCGGCTACGGGGCGGCTACATCGCCGGTGCCCGCGCGCTGGAACGCGCCGCCCAGCTCACCCCCGAGCCGGAGCAACGCGCCAGGCGCCTGGCGGCCGCCGCGACGCTGGCCATGTTCGCCGGCCATCCACGCCGGGTGGGAGACATCGCCGCCCGGGTCACCACGCTCACCGACGATCCCGTTCTGGTGTCGGAGGCGTCGCGCCGGGCCGGCTGGGCACTGGCGGTGACCACCCGCTACGCCGACTCGCTCGGATTCCTCCTGCCCGCCGCACGCGAAGCCGTCGAAGCGGACCCCGAGGGCGCCCTGGACGCCCTCGGCACCGCGACGCCACCCGCCTACAACTCCGGTGACCCGCAGCACCGCCGGGCGGTCCTGGACATCGCGGACCGCATCGTCGGACACGAGGACAACGTCGACCTCATCTGGACGTACGCCGGATGCGACCCCTTCGGCAGCCGCGCCCGGGTGCTGCCCGCGCTGCGCCGGGTGGCTCGGGAACGTGAGCTGGCCCTGGGCGAACTGGTCGTCCTCGGCGGCGCCGCCTGGGTGCTGGACGAGACGGACGAGGCCGTACGCCTGCTGGGCAGGGCCATGGAGCACCTACGGCACACCGCCACGGCGGGCAGCAACGGCACCGTCGCGCAGTGCCTTGCGCTGTCCCTCGTCGAGCGCGGCGCCTGGACCGCGGCCCGCAGCACCATGGAGGAGGCCGCCCGCACCGCCGTCGAAGCCGGGCTCGAGGTGGTGACCGTCTCCAACCCGCTGCTGCACGCCTCCCTGCTCGCGCTGCAAGGGGACGCCGAGCAGGCGCGTGCCATGGTGACCGAGGCCGTCGAAAGCGTCGAGATGAGCAACTCCCTCGCGCTGCTGGCCCGCAGCCGCCATGTGCTCGGGATGGCCGCCGTCGCGGACGGGGACCACGACACGGCGTACCGGCACCTGCGCTCGCTGTTCGGTCACGAGCCGGGGTGCGCACCGCTGCACTACCACTTCTCGCCCTACGCCGTCGCCGACCTGGCGGGCGCCGCCGTACGCTCCGGGCGCACCGCGGCAGCCGAAGCCGTGCTCACCGCCGTCCGCGGGCACGTGGGCGGCAACGCCTCCGCGCGGCTCACCAGCCTGCTGCACCGTGCAGCCGCGCTGCTCTGCGAGCCGTCCCGAGCCGAACGCCACTTCCGAGCCGCGCTGGCCGACCCCGACGGGGACCAGTGGCCCTTCGAACGGGCCCAGGTCCGGTTGGACTACGCCGAGTGGCTGCGCAGGCAGCGCAGGACGAAGGCCGCCCGACCGCAGCTGGCGGCTGCCCTGGAAGTCTTCGAGAGCTACGGTGCCCGGCCCTGGACCGAACGTGCGGCGGCGGAACTACGCGCCGCGGGCGTCAGCACGGCGAGGACCACCTCGGTGTCGACGGCCCTGGCCGAACTCTCCCCGCAGCAACTCCAGATCGCGCGCCTGGCCGCCGCCGGGCTGACCAACCGGCAGATCGGCGAACGGCTCTTCATCTCACCGCGCACCGTCGGCTCGCACCTGTACCAGATCTTCCCGAAGCTCGGCGTCACCACCCGCGCACAGCTCCGTGACGTCCTGTCCGAGGCCCCGTAGTCCCCGTGCGGGTGGCCCCGGCCCGTACGCCGCCAGGGGACCGGCCGACGGCCGATCCCCTGGTGTGGTGCTGGTCAGCTGGCTGTCCGGGCCCGCGTCGGATGGTGCGCTCCGACCAGTCCGACGCGAGCTTCGCCCTACCTCAGCTGCATCCGCTGGTCGAGCCGCAGCCCTCGCAGATGTAGCAGGACCCGGCCCGCTGCATCTTCGTGCCGCAGGAGAAGCACAGCGGGGCGTCCGCCTGGATGCCGAGCTGCATCTCGACCAGTTCGGCGCTGGTGTGCGCCTGCTGGGGTGCTGGCTTCGTCGCCTGGGCGTCCTTCTCCACACCGACGGCCTTCAGGGACTCGCCCTGGCGCGGTGCCGACTGGGCCAGTGACTCCAGGTCGCCGTCGGCCTCGCCGGGGACGTACGAACCGGTCTCCAGGTGCCGCTGGCGCTCCTCGGCGGAGTGGATGCCGAGCGCGGAACGGGTCTCGAAGGGCAGGAAGTCCAGCGCGAGACGGCGGAAGATGTAGTCGACGATCGACTGCGCGATCCGCACGTCCGGGTCGTCCGTCATGCCGGCCGGCTCGAAGCGCATGTTGGTGAACTTCGAGACGTACGTCTCCAGCGGCACCCCGTACTGCAAGCCCACCGAGACGGCGATCGAGAAGGCGTCCATCATGCCGGCCAGGGTGGAGCCCTGCTTGGACATCTTCAGGAAGACCTCGCCGAGGCCGTCGTCCGGGTACGAGTTGGCCGTCATGTAGCCCTCGGCGCCGCCCACCGTGAAGGAGGTGGTGATGCCGGGGCGGCCCTTGGGCAGCCGGTTGCGGACCGGGCGGTACTCGACGACCTTCTCCACCGCACCGCGGATGGTGTCCTCGGCCTTCTCCGCGATCTCCGCCTTCTCCTGCTCCGCCGTGCTCTTGACGTCCTTCTTCTTGGCGGACAGCGGCTGGCCGACCTTGCAGTTGTCGCGGTAGATCGCGAGCGCCTTGATGCCCATCTTCCAGGCCTCGAAGTAGATCTCCTCGACCTCTTCGACGGTGGCGTCCTCGGGCATGTTGACCGTCTTGGAGAGCGCGCCGGAGATCCACGGCTGGATGGCCGCCATCATCCGGACGTGGCCCATCGGGGAGATGGAGCGCTCGCCCATGGCGCAGTCGAAGACCTCGTAGTGCTTCGGCTTCAGGCCGGGCGCGTCGATCACGTTCCCGTGCTCGGCGATGTGCGCGACGATCGCCTCGATCTGCTCCTCCTGGTAGCCGAGGCGACGCAGCGCCTGCGGCACGGTGCCGTTGACGATCTGCATCGAGCCGCCGCCGACCAGCTTCTTGAACTTGACCAGTGCCAGGTCGGGCTCGAGACCCGTGGTGTCGCAGGACATCGCCAGGCCGATGGTGCCGGTCGGGGCGATGACGGATGCCTGGGCGTTGCGGAAACCGTTCTTCGCTCCCAGCGCGAGGACGTCCTGCCAGGCCTCGGTCGCGGCGGCCCAGACCGGGGTGTCCAGGTCGTCCATGCGCACCGCCGTGGCGTTGGCGTCGGCGTGCTGCTTCATGACGCGCCGGTGCGCGGAGGCGTTGCGCGCGTAGCCGTCGTAGGGGCCGACGACCGCGGCGAGTTCGGCGGACCGCCGGTAGGCCGTGCCGGTCATCAGGGAGGTCACGGCACCGGCGAGGGCACGGCCGCCGTCGGAGTCGTAGGCGTGCCCGGTGGCCATCAGCAGGGCGCCCAGGTTGGCGTAGCCGATGCCGAGCTGGCGGAAGGCGCGGGTGTTCTCGCCGATCTTCCGGGTCGGGAAGTCCGCGAAGCAGATGGAGATGTCCATCGCGGTGATGACCAGCTCGACGATCTTGGCGAAGTTCTCGGCGTCGAACGACTGGCGGCCCTTGCCGTCGTCCTTGAGGAACTTCATCAGGTTCAGCGAGGCGAGGTTGCAGGACGTGTTGTCCAGGTGCATGTACTCGCTGCACGGGTTCGAGCCGTTGATCCGGCCGGACTCGGGGCAGGTGTGCCAGTGGTTGATGGTGTCGTCGTACTGGATGCCGGGATCGGCGCAGGCCCACGCGGCCTCGGCCATCTTGCGGAACAGCTTCTTGGCGTCGGTCTCCTCGATGACCTCGCCGGTCATCCGGGCGCGCAGGCCGAACCTGCCGCCGCTCTCGACGGCCTTCATGAACTCGTCGTTGACCCGGACGGAGTTGTTGGCGTTCTGGTACTGGACGGACGTGATGTCGTCGCCGCCCAGGTCCATGTCGAAGCCCGCGTCGCGCAGGGCGCGGATCTTCTCCTCCTCCTTGACCTTGGTCTCGATGAAGCCCTCGATGTCGGGGTGGTCGACGTCGAGGATGACCATCTTGGCGGCGCGGCGGGTGGCACCGCCCGACTTGATGGTGCCGGCGGAGGCGTCGGCGCCGCGCATGAAGGAGACGGGGCCCGAGGCGTTGCCCCCGGAGGAGAGCAGTTCCTTGGAGGAGCGGATCCGGGACAGGTTCAGGCCGGCGCCCGAGCCGCCCTTGAAGATCATCCCCTCTTCCTTGTACCAGTCCAGGATCGACTCCATGGAGTCGTCCACGGAGAGGATGAAGCAGGCGGAGACCTGCTGGGGCTGCTTCGTGCCGACGTTGAACCACACCGGCGAGTTGAAGCTGAAGATCTGGTGCAGAAGGGCGTACGCCACCTCGTGCTCGAAGATCTCGGCGTCGGCGGGCGTGGCGAAGTAGCCGTGCTGCTCGCCCGCCGCGCGGTAGGTCTTCACGATGCGGTCGATCAGCTGCTTCAGGCTGGTCTCGCGCTGCGGGGTGCCGAGGGCGCCGCGGAAGTACTTGCTGGTGACGATGTTGACCGCGTTCACCGACCAGAAGCCAGGGAACTCGACGCCACGCTGCTCGAAGTTGATCGAGCCGTCGCGCCAGTTGGTCATGACGACATCACGACGCTCCCAGGCCACCTCGTCATAGGGGTGCACACCGGGAGTGGTGTGGATGCGCTGGACACGCATTCCCTTGCCGGCCTTGGCCTTCTTCGTCTCCGAGCCGCGTGCCGGGCCGCTCGTCGTCTCTGTCATGCCGCCTCCCTGTACTGGGCGAAAACGCCCCGAAGTGCCCCGTTCTTCCCGGGCACGTGTTTCTGTCATGTGCCGGTGGCGCCGCTCTTGCCGCCCCCGACAGGTCTTGATCACCGCCGTGTCCGGTCTCCCGGACGGCCCGCCCCCGTGGGCCGTGCGGTCGGCTCAGTCGGCGGTGGCCGGCGCGGGGACTTCGGCGGTCCCCCCGGGGTCGTCCGCTGCCGCCCGATGCGCCCCGTCGGCGTCATGGGCGGGGTCGCCGGTGTCGTCCTCGGCGTGCCGGGCCACCCGCTCCCGGCGTAGCTCGGCGATGGCGGTCTCGAAGTCCTCCAGCGAGTCGAACGCCTGGTAGACCGACGCGAACCGCAGGAAGGCCACCAGGTCCAGGTCGCGCAGCGGGCCGAGGATGGCGAGACCGACGTCGTGTGTCGTCAGCTCGGCGCTTCCGGTGGCCCGTACCGCCTCCTCGACGTGCTGCCCGAGCTGGGCGAGCGCGTCCTCGGTGACCGGCCGCCCCTGGCATGCCTTGCGGACGCCGTTGATGACCTTGGTGCGGCTGAAGGGCTCCGTCACTCCGCTGCGCTTGACCACCATGAGTGAACACGTCTCCACGGTCGTGAACCGGCGGGAGCACTCCGGGCACTGGCGGCGCCGGCGGATCGAGGTGCCGTCGTCGGTCGTACGGCTGTCGACGACGCGGCTGTCGGGGTGCCGACAGAAGGGGCAGTGCATCGCTTCCATCCCTCCCTCACGGCACGACTACACGGCTTCGCAGGAGGGTCTGGATCGCGCCTGAGACCTCCCCGAAGCAGCACCAAGCATAGGCCATGATCCGGAGCCAGGAAGACCCGGGACCACAACTTCTAGGCTGCTGATGCAATCCAACCACTAGATCTGGTGGCTGACTGCAAAATTTGCGCCATCGCATGTCGCGCCGCGTGTCGCGCCGGAAGCGGGCCTGCGGGCGGCACCGCACGGTGCACGGACGACTGCCGAGCGTACCCGCGGGCGCCCGCCGCGCGGGCGCGCGACCGGTCGCCGGGAGCTGCTCGGAGCGCCTCGCGGGCACCTCCTCGCGATGCCCGCGCACCGCCTTCGCGGGCGGACCGGCACACCACGCCGACCGCACCCTCACGAGCACGCTGCGTGACCGCGCGCGTGACGCATCCCCGGAGCCCAGGAGGGCGCCGGGACCCGCGACACGGGCACGGCGAGCCCACGACCAGCGCGACGGGCGCACCCGGTGCCCGCAGGCGCCGCACGCCACGGCGGACGCGCACGTACGACCGGACCACCCGCACGGGCAGACCAGGCGCCGCCGGATGACGACGCGCGCGCCCTGTCGAGGGCGCCCCCTACTGCTATCAGAGCGCGGGAGCCGCCTCCCAAGGGACCCGGTCACTTACGGACGGCCGCACGAATGGCAGACTGAATGCCGTCACGACTCCGTCACGCCGAGCGGATCCCCCGAAGGCGCTTTCGGCTGCGGCCGCTGGATCGTACCGCATTCAGCCGAATTGCCCGATGGCCCTGACGTCGGGCTATACACCGAAAGCCTTGATCGCGTAAGGCAATCCAGAATTTTTCACTCGAACGTGTGTTTGGCGCAACCTTTCGAAAGCAACTACCGTTGTGCCAGCCAGGGAGAACATTCGAGAAGGGGCCGACGTGACCACCACCACCGACAGTGCCATCATCACTGCCCAGGATCGACTCGACCCGGCACACGCCATGAACGACGCCACGACATCCCCAGACGGCCCACGACCCGCACGCTCCCTGCCGGGCCGGCCTCCAGGGATCCGGGCGGACAGCTCCGGGCTCACCGACCGGCAGCGCAGGGTCATCGAGGTGATCAGGGACTCCGTACAGCGCCGGGGCTACCCGCCGTCCATGCGTGAGATCGGGCAGGCCGTCGGCCTCTCCAGCACCTCCTCCGTCGCCCACCAGCTGATGGCCCTGGAGCGCAAGGGATTCCTGCGCCGCGACCCCCACCGGCCCCGCGCCTACGAGGTACGCGGATCCGACCAGCCCACCGTCCAGCCCACCGACACCGCCGGCAAGCCCGCCGCGTCCTACGTCCCGCTGGTCGGGCGCATCGCCGCCGGTGGGCCGATCCTCGCCGAGGAATCCGTCGAGGACGTGTTCCCCCTGCCCCGGCAACTCGTCGGCGACGGCGAGCTGTTCGTGCTCAAGGTCGTCGGTGACTCGATGATCGAAGCCGCCATCTGCGACGGCGACTGGGTCACCGTCCGCCGCCAGCCCGTCGCGGAGAACGGCGACATCGTCGCCGCCATGCTCGACGGCGAAGCCACCGTCAAGCGCTTCAAGCGGGAAGACGGCCACGTATGGCTGCTCCCCCACAACTCCGCCTACCAGCCCATCCCCGGCGACGACGCCACCATCCTCGGCAAGGTCGTAGCCGTGCTGCGGCGCGTGTGACACCCCACCCCGACCAGACCCCGGAACCCCTGCGCCGGTTCCGGGGTCTGTCTCTGCCCGGGGGCATCCCGGCACCTCGGTGCGCTACCCACGTGCCGTTTCGCCGGCTCGCGCGCTCCCCTCGCCGTCCCTACCCGTCATTCGTCATTCGTTTCGGTCCTCATGCGTCGTTCAGCTTTACTCACGGCTTTACTCATGCGTCGTTCTGCTTTGCCGCCGCGTCGATGGCGGCCAAGGAGCGACGCACCTGGCTGCGATCCGTGGTGTACCAGAAGTCGGGCAGGGAAGCCCGCAGATAGCTGCCGTAGCGCGCGGTCTCCAGGCGCTGGTCCAGCACCGCGACCACGCCACGGTCCCCCGAAGCGCGTACCAGCCGGCCCGCGCCCTGCGCCATCAGCAACGCCGCATGCGTCGCAGCGACCGCCATGAAGCCATTGCCGCCCGCTTCCTCCACGGCCTTCTGGCGGGCGCTCATCAGCGGATCGTCCGGCCGCGGGAAGGGGATCTTGTCCATGACCACCAGCTGGCAGCCCGGACCCGGCACGTCCACCCCCTGCCACAGCGACAACGTGCCGAACAGGCAGGTCTTCGGATCGGCCGCAAAGTTCTTGATCAGCTCCCCCAGGGTCTCCTCGCCCTGGAGCAGGATCGGGAACTCCGGAATCCGGCCGCGCAGCGCCTCGGCCGCCGACTGCGCGGCCCGCATCGACGAGAACAGCCCCAGCGTCCGGCCGCCGGCCGCCTGGATCAGCTCGGTGAGTTCATCCAGCATGTCGCCACGATCGCCGTCACGCGCCGGCCGCGACAGATGCCGGGCGACATAGAGGATGCCCTGCTTGCGGTAGTCGAACGGCGAACCGACGTCGATGCCCTTCCAGACCGGCAGCTCCTCCGCCTGTGACCCGGCCGTACCCGCCAGACCCTCGGGAGCCAGGCCCAGCGAGGCCCCCACCCCGTTGAAATCACCGCCCAGCTTGAGCGTCGCCGACGTCAGGACGACCGAGCGGTCCGGGAAGAGCTTCTCCCGGAGCAGGCCCGACACCGACATCGGGGCGACCCGCAGCGATGCCCCGCCGATCCGGTATCCGCCTCCGCCGCGGGGCTCATGACGCTCGTACCAGATGACGTCGTACTCCGAGCCCTGCATGATCCGCTCGGCCACGTCATGCACCGACTCGACCGAGGCCAGCGCCTGCTTGCGCACCGCGTCCTCGTCCTGGACCGAGGCGTCCCGGGTCGCGCCCAGCCGGGAGATCACGTTGCGGGCGGCGTCCCGGAGCGCCATCAGGGCGTATCCGAGGTCCTCGGGGATCTCCTCCAGGCGGCCCGGCAGCGCCAGCTCCATCAACCGCTCGAAGCCCTCCGCCGCCGTCTGCAACTGGTCCGCCGTCTTCTCGTCGACCAGCTTCGCGGCCCGGCGCACCGCGCGGTTGACCTGCCCCGGAGTCAGCTCGCCGGTGGCGACACCGGTCACCCGGGACACCAGCTCATGCGCCTCGTCGACGATCAGGACCTCGTGCTCGGGCAGCACCCGGGCGCCCTCGATGGCGTCGATCGCGAGCAGCGCGTGGTTGGTGACCACCACCTCGGAGAGCTTTGCGCGCTCCCTGGCCAGCTCGGCGAAGCACTCCTGGCCGTAGGTGCAGCGCGAGGCCCCCAGGCACTCCCGGGAAGCGACGGCGACCTGCGACCAGGCGCGGTCGGACACGCCCGGGCTGAGATCGTCCCGATCGCCGGTCTCCGTCTCGTCCGCCCAGTCGCGCAGCCGCAGCAGGTCCTGGCCCAGGGCGCTGGTGGGCGCCGCGGCCTCGAACTGGTCGAAGAGGCCCTCCTCCTCGTCCTGCGGCATGCCCTCGTGCAGCCGGTGCAGGCAGAGATAGTTCGACCGGCCCTTCAGCATCGCGAACTGCGGGCGGCGGCGCAGCAGCGGATGCAGCGCTTCCACCGTGCGCGGCAGATCGCGCTCGACGAGCTGCCGCTGCAAGGCCAGCGTCGCCGTCGCCACCACCACCCGGTCCCCCTGCGCCAGCGCGGGCACCAGATAACCGAGCGACTTTCCGGTGCCGGTACCGGCCTGGACCAGCAGATGGGTGCCGTCGTCGAAGGCGGCGGCGACGGCTTCGGCCATGGCCGCCTGGCCGGGGCGCTCCGTGCCGCCGACGGCGGTGACGGCGGCGTGCAGGAGATCGGGGAGTGAGGGCTTCGTCATAGCCCGACCACCCTACGCGGCACCACTGACAACGCCATGGTCACGGCTGGGACAAGGGATTGGCGACGGTACCGTGCACGGCGGCGTGCGGACGCTCGGGCCGGTCGCGGTACCCGTCCAGGTGCAGCCGGTTCCGGTTCAGACACAGCCGCTCGATACGAGGAGTGAGCAGGTCAAACATGGCGTAACGGTCCTTCACGTCGGAGAACCGGGCCTGGTGGCGGACGATCTCCTCCCGCACCAGGGACCAGAACTCCTCCTCGGATACGCCGAGTTGCTCCTCGCACAACGGTGCCAGGTAACGGAAGACGCCGACGAACAGACCCGAATGGATGAACTGGGTCAGGAATCCGGGCGGTGCGGTGAGCAGCACCGCCCGTACGTCGTCCGGCATCAGGTCGTGCTCGGGTAGCGGCTCGGCGCTGACGTTCACGTCGTCGACGAAGTCCTTGACCGCGAGTCGAACCGGCACGTCGTCGCCGTCGAAGACGACGATGGTGTTCTCACCGTGCGGGGAGAACACCACACCGTAGTGGTAGAGGAAGCGCAGCAGCGGAGGCAGCAGCGCGGCGAACAGCCGCTGGAGCCAGACCCGGGGCGTCAGACCGGAGCGCGCCACCAGCTCGGTGGTCACCGCGCGCCCCCCGGGATCCACGTGCAGCAGGGCGGCCAGCGTGCGGGCCCGCTCCCCCGCGGCCAGCTGCGGCTCGAGCGGCTCGCGCCAGATCGCCCCGAGCAGCTCCTTGTACTGGTAGGGGGCCTCGGGGAGCGCGTCGTACACGGGGTGCTCGACGGTCACCGAGGCGACCTCGCCCAGCAGGATCACGCCGCACTCGTCCCTGAGGAACGGGTCGGCGTCGCGCAGCCGGTGCATCCAGGCGGTGACGGCGGGGGCGACGAGGGTGCGCTCGGTGGGCAGGCCCCGCCACACCAGGGTGTTCAGGATGGACAGGGGCAGTTTCACGGTGTGCCGGTGGGGGCGCGAGACATTGCCGAAGGTGCGGATGGACTGCTGCGGCAGGCGCAGGTCACCGTCGGCGGGCAACGGCACGATCAGGTCGGCGGCCACCGAGGCGGCGAACAGCGGCAGGACGATCTGGTCCCACTGCCACGGGTGGACGGGCAGGTAGAGGTAGTCCCCGGGGTGCCGTCCGCGCTCGTCCAGGACGGCGGCGAACCCGTCCAGGGTGCTCGGGTCCAGCTCATGGGCGTAGAGCCGGTCGGCGCTGGAGAGGCCCGCGACACCCCGGTAGGTGGCGAGGGAGGTGTGCACGGCGATCCACGGCAGGGTCGTGGGCCGACGCGCCTCGGGCGCCCACAGGGCGGTGTCGCGCGCCGAGAATCCCAGGCGGCCCTTGTTGAGCACCAGCCAGGGGTGGCCCGTCTGGTGGCCTTCCAGCTGCGCGTAGCCGAGGTCGGCGAGGTCGGCGGCGGATACGGCGGTGCTGGTGAGACGGGTGTCGGCGGCGAGGGTGTGGTGCAGCTCCCGGACGACGTGGCCGAGGGTGATGCCGTCCACGCCGAGCGTGCGCCGGGCGCGCACGACGAAGGCGACGGGGTCGGCGAACGGCCGGGGCGCCGCGCCCTCCTGGCCTTCCCGGTCGGACAGGGTGATGGTCCCGGGGTCGACCCGCCAGCCACCGTAGGCACCACGACGGGCCCGGAA
This sequence comes from Streptomyces odontomachi, assembly GCF_024435355.1. GTDB lineage: Bacteria > Actinomycetota > Actinomycetes > Streptomycetales > Streptomycetaceae > Streptomyces > Streptomyces odontomachi. Next base: position 49,668 of record NZ_JAMJWG010000017.1, on the reverse strand, counting down.
CGCGACCCGGGCGCCGTCGTCCAGAGCGATCGTCCAGGCGGCTTCGGTGCCGTAAGCGGGATCCTGCCCGGGGTCGGGGCTCCGACCGGCCGGTCCGTCCGGTACCGGCCGGATGATCTCCTCGTAGGCGAACTCGCCCAGCAGCTTCGCCAGCACCTGCCCGCCGGCCCGGTCCCACTCCTTCCTGGTCAGTTCGGGCGGGTCGAACAGCCCGGAGGACACGGCCGGAAGCGGAACGGCGGACGGATTCGGCACAGGGACTCCTCGCGAGGCAACCGGATCGGAATCGGCGGTGTTACTGGACGTGATCGGGTCGGAGCACCCGGCGCAGTGCCCGGTCACGGACCATCAACGCGGCCCGCTTGTCGGGGAGGTCGAGTTCCGCGGCGAAGCGGAAGCCTGCGCTCAGGAATGCGGCGACGGAGGGCGTGTTACGCAGATCGGGTTCGGCGATGACACGCGAGCACGCCGGCCGGTTCTCGAGCACGAGATCGGCCACGGCGTGCAGCAGCAGCGAGCCGATGCCCCGTCCGCGGTCGGCGACACCGCCGATGAGCAGGTGGACTCCGGTGTCATGGGGGCGAGCGGGGTAGTGCCGCGCCAGCGGATCGAGGTCGGCCCGGTAGATCTCCCAGTAGCTCATCGGGGTGCCGTCGAGCACACCGAGGCAGGGGACGCTTCGGCCGTCACCCTCCATCTGCGGCCGCAGATGCCCCTCGGTGACGGAAGCGGGCCCGGCGAGCTGCCAGAACGCGGCGACGGCGGGGTCGTTCATCCAATGGCCGAGCAGCGGAAGATCGCGTTCGATACGCACCGGCACCAACCGGAACGTGCCGGCAGCGGTCGACACGGGCGCCCAGGTGGCCACCTGGTCGAGCAGATCGCTTCCCCCCTCTGCCCCGAACCGGCCGGAAGCGGCCGGAGCCGCAAACGTGACCTCGGCGTACCGGGCGAGGAATTCCTCCGGCAGCCGCAGGTCCAGGGTGTCCTCGGCGTCGGTGTCGCAGGTGCCGGGGCCCCGTCCCCCGGTTCCGCCGGAGGAGCGGACCTCCTCGTCCGTGCTTGCGTCGATGGCGGTAACGGCGCCGCTCCTCTCACGGGTCGGTGGCGGGTCGCGCCGGTGAGGTGGCCGGCGGGTCAGGAATGCAGCGGGTTGGCGATGGTGACGTAGACGGACTGGGTGTCGACAGGGCCGACGAGTTCGTCGAGGCCGTGCAGCCGGGTCAGCAGGTTGGCCTTGCAGCGCAGTACCGGCGTATCGAGCAGCAGCGCCGGGAACGTGGTGCGCAGCGCGTCGGGCCCCGAGGCGACACTGCGCAGGAAGCGCCGGAAGGCGGCGAGCAGCACCGTCTCGTCGGCGAGCCGTTGGGAGCCGAGCGCGCCGATCAGGCCGCACACGTTGTTGAGGGCGAGGTAGTAGAGGAAGCGCTCGTCGGTGACCTCGTCGGAGACGAAGGTGTCGCTGGCCGCTCCGATGCCGGGCAGCCGCCGCTCCAGTTCGCCGCGCCGTGCGGCACGGAAGTAGTAGCCCTGGTTGTCGCGGTAGCGTCCGCCGACGGGCCAGCCGTCGGGATCGAGCAGGACCAGGGTGTTCTGCTGGTGGGCCTCCAGGGCCACGCCCGCCTCGCTGTCCAGCCACAGCACCGGCCGTACCACCTGCTCCAGATAGCGCAGGAACCACTCGGTGGCGACCGCCTGCCGGGGCCGTCCGGTGCGGTAGGCAAGCCCGCTGACCAGCGCGGCGAGCCGGGAGCGCAACGGCGTGGCCGGCGCTCCCTCCGGGCCGTGCCCGGCGCACCCGTCCGTGCCCTGCCCCAAGGCCCCCTGGCCGGTGCGCTCGTCCGCCCCGGGCTGCCCCAGCACCAGCCGGGCGTAGGACGCGGCGGGCGACGGAACCGGGCGCGGCGAGACGAGTCCGGCGACGCACGCGGCATCGTCACCGGGGGCGAAGGGGTTGTGCCGGATCATCACGTCGAGTCCCGGCAGCGGTGCGCCGTCCGTGCCGTCGACGGCGAGCCAGGCCGGGTCACGCACGATGCCGAAGCCGGGGTGGGCCGCCTGCCACTGCGCGTCGAGCCCGGTGCGCAGCAGCCGGTGGACCTCGACTCCGCGGTGCAGCTCCTTGCGGAGGTTCTCCCGCCGGGAGTTGGTGATCCGCAGTCCGAGCGAGAGCTTGAGCATGGCCGGCGCGCCGGGCCGGTAGACCGTACGGACCGAGGAAGTGGGGTGCCAGGGGTCGCCGTGGGCGCCGAGCGGCACCAGCAGTCGCGCTTCGAGCAGGGCGGCGACTTCGGGACGGCGGACGACGTCGCGGGCCTGCCAGGGGTGCATCGGCAGTGCGGCGAACCCCCTGGGCAGCAGGAGTGGCGCACCCGCGAGTCGCTGCGTGAGCAGCTCGGCCGGCACCATCCGGCCCCGTTCGGTCCACGCGGAGTCCTGGGAGAGCACGCGGCGGTCGACCGCCATCCAGTGCAGCGCGAACGCGCCGCGCAACTCGGGCGAGTAGCGGCCCGACTCCTCCTCGCCGAGACCCTCCCGGCTCTTCGGCGTGGGGTGCAGGGGGTGGCCGAGCAGCAGGGACTGTTCGGCCGCGAGGAAGAGATCGGGTGTGTCGTCGGGGCGGCGCCGCCGGTCCGCGACGAAGACGGCGGTGCGCCGCACCGAGTCCTCGACACGGGCGACCAGGTCACCGCCTTCGCCACCCGCTCCCCCTGCGGGCACACCGGCGGCCGGGGCCCCGCCCCGATGGGCCGCCGCCCGGGAGAGCAGGGCGGCCAGGGCCACGGCGTCGACGGGCCGGACGTCCTGGGGCCCGCAGTCCAGCACCGGGCGCCCGAACCGGTGCCACCCGGAGGGCGACCAGTACGGCACCGGTACGAGGAGGGTGGCGCGGCCGGCTTCGAGGGGGATGCGCAGGATGCCGTCCTGGGGAGCGGTGAGGTCGTTCTCGCGCACCCAGCAGCGCAGCAGGTTCTCGACGCCCGCCGCTTGGGCCACGGCGCGCGGATCGGGGTGCTCCAGCGGGTCGGTGGGGGTGGGCGCCGCGGTGTTCGGGAGTTCGGCTTCGCCGGTGTTCAGCTGCCGGGGGACGGAGCGGGGCTCCGCGGCCGGCGGCCCCGTCGTGGCGGACGCTTCCGGCGCGGGCGGGTCGGGGCGCAGTCCGGGGGCGGGGACGGGTGCGGGGGTGGCGTTCACGAGGGCTTCCTTGGGAGGTGGTTCAGGTGCGGGGGGGGTCAGCCGGGGTGTGGTCGGCGGCGGTGTCGCGGGGCGGGCCGGGCCGTTGGCTGGGCCGGCCGTGTGCGGGTCGGTCCGGACGGGCGTGTGCCACCGGCGCCTTGGCGGTCAGTCAAGGCGCGGCTGGGCGCGAGGGGCGCGAGTGGCGGCCTCGATGGCGTCGGCGAGGCGGTCGAGGACGGCGGTCGCCTGCTCGTCGGTGAGGGTGAGCGGCGGAAGCAGCCGTACGACGCTGGCGTGCCGCCCGCCGAGTTCCACGATGAGCCCGCGGTGCAGGCACTCGCGCTGTACGGCGGCGGCCAGCGCTGGCGCGGGGGGCGGCGGCCCCGGCGCGGTGCGGTCGTCGGCCTCCGTGTCCACGAGTTCGACGCCGATCATCAGGCCGCGGCCCCGCACGTCACCGATGCAGGGGTGGGACGCGGCCAGGCCCTGGAGCTGACCGGTCATCCGGGCGCCCAGCACGCCGGCGCGCTCCGCGAGGCGGTTCTCCCGGACGTAGCCGAGGGTGGCGGCACCGGCGGCCATGGCGAGCTGGTTGCCGCGGAAGGTGCCGGCGTGCGCGCCGGGCGGCCACACGTCGAGGTCCTCGTGGTAGACCACGACGGCCAACGGCAGGCTGCCGCCGATCGCCTTGGACATCACCATCACGTCCGGGACGATCCCGCTGTGCTCCACCGCCCAGAAGCTGCCGGTGCGCCCGACACCGGTCTGCACCTCGTCGGCGATCAGCGGGATGCCCCGGGTGGCGGTGATCTCGCGCATCCGGCGCATCCAGTCGTCCGGCGCGGGGATGACGCCGCCTTCGCCCTGTACCGGTTCGAGGATCATCCCGGCGGGGTGCGGCACGCCCGACTTGGGGTCGTCGAGCAGCCCTTCGACCAGCCGCGCGGCCAGTTCGGCGCCCCGCGGGCCGCCGACACCGAACGGGCAGCGGTAGTCCTGCGGATAGGGCAGCCGGGTCACTCGCACGTCCTGAGCGTGTCCGGAGACGTCCGACGCGCCGGCCGTCATGCCGTGGTACGCACCCGTGAAGGCGAGCAGGTCACGCCGTCCGGTCGCCGCGCGCACCAGTTTGAGGGCCGCTTCCACCGCGTCGGTGCCGGCCGGACCGCAGAACTGGATGCGGGCGCGCTCCGCCAGCCGGCCCGGCAGGACGGCGAACAGCTCGGTGACGAAGGCGTCCTTGACGGGGGTGGCCATGTCCAGCACGTGCAGGGGCGCGCCGGAGTCGAGGACGGTGCGGATCGCTTCGAGCACCACCGGGTGGTTGTGACCGAGGGCCAAGGTGCCCGCGCCCGAGAGGCAGTCCAGGTAACGGCGGCCGTCGGCACCCTCGATGGTCAGCCCACGCGCTCGTACGGGAACGATCGGCAGGGCACGCGCATAGGTGCGCGCGGCCGACTCACGCGCCGACTGACGGCGCAGGACTCCCTCATGTGCGCCGGTCACCGCCACGGGTGCAGGTTGGGTCACGGCCACGGATCTCGGTCCTCCCGCTGTGCTTGCGCGCATCTCGCCGGGCACGGCGAGAAGAGGGCCGGACATGTCACGACCCCTGCCCTTTCCAACGACGACGAGGGCGCCGGATCACGGCCCGCGGGAAGATCGTTGCGGCCGTCGCCCGTCGCACCGCCGTGACGGAACCGTTGCCCTCTCGTCGGAACTCCCCTACGGCCTCGGCATAGTGTGGGGGGCCATCCGGGCGCGGGATGGTTGTGCTGCGCCTGCCGAGCGTTGCCGAGCCCTTGCACGGCGCTGCTTCGCACGGTCGGGGGCGCACACGGATCCGCACCCGCACCGGTGTCACATCACCGAAGTCCCAGGGGAGTACCACCATGCGATCCATACGCCCGCTCTTCACCGGCCGTCAGGGGAGGAGTGCGCGCCGCACGGTCCCCGTGACGGCCGTCGCCGCGATCGGTGCGGCGCTCATGCTCACGGCCACGGCCTGCGGCCCCGACGACGACAACGCCGGGGGCGACCCGAGCGCCACCGCCAGCGCGGACCAGGCCGGCGACGGCGGCACGAGCCAGCTGCCCGGCGACCTGACCGACCAGTTGAAGAAGCACGGCATCGACCTCGACAAGTGGAAGCACGGCGGCTGGCAGAACTGGGACAAGGACAAGTGGCTGCGTGAGGCGGAGGACTTCATCAACCCGATCATCGCGGGCCTGTGGGACCCGGATCGGATGCGGGACGCCGACCCGCCGAAGCAGGACGTCGACGACAACGACGTCTCCGGTGACCAGGGCGTGACGGACCCGACGCCGGCGCCGGTGAAGGCCGCCGCCGTGTCGGCGCCGTACCACTCGAGCGCCCCGTACGCGGGCAAGCTGTTCTTCGACAGCCCCGAGGGCCACATGGTGTGCTCGGCGACGGTCGTCACGGACCCGGCGCACCCGGGCAAGTCGAACATGGTGTGGACGGCCGGCCACTGCGTGCACGCGGGCAAGGACGGCGGCTGGTACCGCAACATCGCCTTCGTCCCGTCGTACAACGACACCGCCATGCCGCTGGACCAGTTGAAGAACGCCCCCAAGGAGAAGGTCGCCCCGTACGGGGTCTGGTGGGGCGACTGGGCGCAGACGTCCGAGCAGTGGATCGAGGGCGGCGGCGAGACCGGCGGCGACGGTGCCCCGTACGACTTCTCCGTGATCCATGTGACGCCGGAGAAGGGCAGCACGGGCAAGTCCCTGGAGGAGACGGTCGGCTCCGCGATGCCGGTGAACTTCAACGCACCGGCGGTACCCAGCATCAAGTCGCTGACGGCGAAGGGCTACCCGGCCGCCGCGCCGTTCGACGGCCAGACGCTGTACCAGTGCACGGACAAGCCGGGCCGGCTCTCGCTGGCCGCATCCCTGCCGACGATGTACCGCATCGGGTGCACCATGACCGGCGGTTCGTCCGGCGGTGGCTGGATCGGCACGGGTGACGACGGCAAGCCCGCCCTGGTCTCCAACACCTCGATCGGCCCGGTCACCAACGGCTGGCTGGCCGGCCCGCACCTGGGCAAGGAAGCCAAGGGCGTCTACGACGCGGTGAGCAAGAAGTACGCGAAGAAGTAGGATTCCCGCTCCACGCAACGTGGGCCCGGCCGGGCCGGTGACATCCGGACCGGCCGGCCCGACGCCGCACCCGGCCCGAACCGGCCCCGGGCGGCGTGCCGGCGGGCCGTCACCACACCACGGCGGCCCACCGGATGGACGACCCCCCGCCACCCCGCCGTCGGCTGAGTTCCACGTCACGGGCATAGTGGGGGCCACAGACGAGGCAGGACAACTCGGCTCCCTCGCCTGTTACTGACAAGTACATGACAGGGCGGCTCCCTCACGGGTCCGGTCCCGTCCCAACCCAGCACCACAAGCACTCCATTCCGGGGGTAACAGCACCATGCGCTCCATACGTCCGCCCTTCGTGCGCGGCCGAGGACGGCGGCCCGTCCTCGCCGCTACGGGGTTGGTCGCGGCCCTGGCACTCACCGCCACGGCCTGCGGCGGCTCCAGCGACGACAACGCAAGCGACACCGGCAAGTCCAGCACCTCCCAGAGCTCGGGCGGCGGGGGCTCGGATTCCGCCTCGGACCTGGCCGGCGACCTGGCCGGCCGGCTCAAGGACCACGGGATCGACATCAACGACTGGAAAAAGGGCGGCTGGAAGGACTGGTCCAAGGACAAGTGGCTGCGTGACGCCAAGGACTTCGTCAACCCGGTCATCGACGGCCTGTGGAAGCCGGACCGGATGAAGTCCGCGAAGGACCCGAACAAGACCGTCGCGAAGGACGCGTACTCCGACCAGGGCGTCACCGACCCCGAGCCGGCGCCCGTGGAGGCGGTGGAGGAGAAGACTCCGTACCACGAGCACGCCGCTCCGGTCGGCAAGGTCTTCTTCGACTCCCCCGAGGGTCACATGGTGTGCTCCGGCACGGTCGTGAAGGACCCGCGTCACCCGGGCAAGTCGAACCTGGTGTGGACGGCGGGCCACTGCGTGCACGCCGGCAAGGACGGCGGCTGGTACCGCAACATCGACTTCGTCCCGTCGTACAACGACAACGGCAAGTCGGTGGCCGACATGCAGAACGCCAGCCAGACGGAGGTCACCCCGTACGGCCAGTGGTGGGCGGACTGGGTCTCGACGTCCAACGAGTGGATCAACGGTGGCGGCGAGACGGGCGGCACGGGTGCCCCGTACGACTTCTCGGTGCTGCACGTGAAGCCGCAGCAGGGCACCAAGTCGCTGGAGGAGACCGTGGGCGCCGCGCTCGACGTGGACTTCTCCACGCCGGAGGCGCACTCCGCCGGCACCATGGGCGCCTGGGGCTACCCGCAGGCGGCGCCGTACGACGGCCAGAAGATGTACAAGTGCCTGGACCAGCCGGGGCGGCTGTCGATCGACCCGAGCATGCCGTACATGTACCGCATCGGCTGCACGATGACCGGTGGTTCGTCCGGCGGTGGCTGGTTCCACGTGGTGGGCAAGAAGACCGAGCTGGTCTCCAACACCTCCATCGGCCCCATCACCAACGGCTGGCTCGCGGGTCCGCAGCTCGGCCCGGAGGCCAAGCAGGTCTTCGACAACATGAGTGAGAAGTACGGCGGTCAGTAGTCGGCCGCGGCGAGGCGGCCGAACCGGCCGGAACCAGGGGTGCCCTCACGGACGGGGGCACCCCTTCGCTTTTCCAGAGCGCCTACCCGGCGGCCGGGAGCGCCCGACAGGGCCGCGGGGAACTGCGTGAACGACCACGACGAAACCGTGGGGGCGTCCCAAGAGCACCCCCACGGTCGCTGCGCCCCGCGGGGCGCCTCGTCAGCGCAGCCCGGCCGGCGCGTACGGCGCAAGCTCGGCCGCGAGCTCCTCGTGGACCCGTGCCTTGAGCAGGGTGCCGTCCGAGGTGTGCTCCTCCGAGATCACCTCGCCCTCGTCATGGGCGCGGGCGATCAGCCTGCCCTGCGTGTACGGCACCAGGACCTCGACCTCCACCTTGGGGCGCGGCAGAGTCGCGTCGATGTGCCCGCGCAGCTCCTCGATGCCCGTGCCGGTACGGGCCGAGACGGTGATGGCGCCCTTCTCGGTCCGCAGCAGCCGCTGGAGGGTGAGCGGATCGGCCGCATCCGCCTTGTTGATCACCACGATCTCGGGCACCTCGGTCGCGCCCACGTCGCGGATGACGCTGCGCACCGCTGCCAGCTGCTCCTCCGGCATCGGGTGCGAGCCGTCCACCACGTGCAGGACGAGATCGGCGTCGCCGACCTCCTCCATCGTGGAGCGGAAGGCCTCCACCAGGTCGTGCGGCAGATGGCGGACGAAGCCGACGGTGTCGGTCAGGGTGTAGAGGCGGCCGCTCGGGGTCTCCGCCCGGCGCACGGTGGGGTCGAGGGTGGCGAACAGCGCGTTCTCCACCAGGACGCCCGCGCCGGTGAGGCGGTTGAGCAGGGAGGACTTGCCCGCGTTGGTGTAGCCGACGATGGCGACCGAGGGCACCTTGTTCCTGCGCCGCTCTTGGCGCTTGATCTCGCGGCCGGTCTTCATCTCCGCGATCTCGCGGCGCAGCTTCGCCATCCGCTCGCGGATCCGCCGCCGGTCCGTCTCGATCTTGGTCTCACCGGGTCCACGGGTGGCGAGGCCGCCGCCCTTGCCGCCGCCCATCTGCCGGGACATCGACTGGCCCCAGCCGCGCAGCCGCGGCAGCATGTACTGCATCTGCGCGAGCGCGACCTGAGACTTGCCCTCGCGGGACTTGGCGTGCTGGGCGAAGATGTCGAGGATCAGGGCGGTCCGGTCGATCACCTTGACCTTGACGACGTCCTCCAGGTGGATCAGCTGGCCCGGGGAGAGCTCCCCGTCGCAGATCACCGTGTCGGCACCGGTCTCCAGCACCAGTTCCTGTAGCTCCCGGGCCTTGCCGGAGCCGATGTACGTGGCGGCGTCGGGGGTGTCACGGCGCTGGATGACACCGTCGAGCACCAGCGCGCCGGCCGTCTCGGCGAGTGCGGCCAGCTCGGCGAGTGAGTTCTCCGCGTCGAAGAGCGACCCCGAGGTCCATACGCCGACCAGGACGACCCGCTCCAGGCGGAGCTGCCGGTACTCGACCTCGGTGACGTCCTGCAACTCGGTGGAGAGACCGGCGACGCGGCGCAGCGCCGCACGGTCCGCACGGTCGAACTGCTCGCCGTCCCGCAGGCCGTCGATGTCATGGCTCCAGGCGACGTCCTCTTCCATCAGGGCATCGGCCCGAAGACCTTCGGGGTGGTTCTGCACGAAGCGCTGTGCGTCCTGGGAAGAAGAAGAGGAGGTCATTGGGTCCTTACGTCGGAGGGAGCGGTACGGTCCTGCGGACCGGACCGGTCGGCGGAACCCTCTCCGCCACATCGAACAACGCCTCCGGAGGCCGGAAGATTCCCCTGCGCCCCGATCCCGGGCGGGACCGAGGGTGGCGGAGGGATCACCGATCGTGCCCGGTGATCGCTCGTCCACCGGTCCGGACGACGGCCCCGGCGAGTGCGCTCGCCCTGGCCGGTGCGTGCACACCGGCTGTGGAGCCGTCCGCGTCGTCGACCCCACGATGGTCCCACGGGACGGGCCGTCTCGTCACCGCATTTCCCTCCGGTGCTCGGCGGCCCCCGCCCCTCTTCTCTCGCGTGACGACGCCTTGCTCACCGCTTTCGGGCATCGTGGATGACCCCGCTACCGGGGGACGCCTTCGCCGTCGCAGGTGGCTGTCCCGTCATCGGCTGCTTCGCTGCGTTCGCCGCCTTGACCTTCGATGCCTTGGCCTTCGAGGCCTTGGCGACCTCGGCCGCCTTGCGCGTGGCCTCGGCACGCCATTCGGGGTGTCCGGGCATCGGCGGGGTCTTCTCGTCGTACAGCCAGGCGTGGAAGAAGCCGGTCAGGTCGCGATCGGCGATGGCGGAGGCCAGGCGCACGAAGTCGGCCGTCGTCGCCGAGCCGTCCCGGTGGACCCGCACCCAGGCCCGTTCCAGGTTCTCGAACGCCGGGCGGCCGATCTCCTGGCGCAGCGCGTACAGCATCAGGGCACTGCCGTCGTAGATCACCGGCCGGAAGATGCTGATCTTGTCGGCGGCGTTCGGCGGCTTCGGGGCCGCGGGCGGGCCACCGGCGGCCCGCCACTGGTCGGACATCAGATAGGCCGCGTGCATCCGGTCCGCCATCGGCCGGTGCCCCCGCTCGTCCGCGTACAGGGCCTCGTACCAGGTCGCGTGTCCCTCGTTGAGCCAGACGTCGGACCAGGTGCCGGGGCTGACGCTGTCGCCGAACCACTGGTGTGCCAGCTCGTGCACCATGATCGAGTGGACGTACCAGGAGGGGTAGGTGGCGCCCTTCGCCCCCACGAACAGCCGTTTTTCGAAGAGGGACAGCGTCTGCGTCTCCAGCTCGAAACCGGTACGCGCATCGCCGACGACCAGGCCGTACGTCTCGAAGGGGTAGCGGCCGACCTTCCGCTCCAGCCAGGCGATCTGGCCGGGGGTCTCCTTCAGCCAGGGCTCGAGCACGGTGCGGTCCGCGGTCGGGACCACGTCGCGGACGGGCAGGCCGTGCGGCCCTGACCGGTGCAGCACGGTCGAGCGTCCGATGCTCACCTGGGCGAGCTCGGTGGCCATCGGGTGCGCGGTGCGGTACGTCCAGGTGGTGGTGGCGCCGCGCCGTGCCAGGGCGACGGGCGTACCGCCGGCGACCACGGTCAAGGCGCGCGGTGCCGTGACGTGGAAGGTGAAGAGGGCCTTGTCCGACGGGTGGTCGTTGCAGGGGAAGACCCGGTGTGCGGCGTCCGCCTGGTTGGCCATGACCAGGCCGTCGTTGGTCTGCACCCAGCCGCCGTCGCCGTTCTCGGTCGGCCTGGGGTCGCTGGTGTGCCGGACGGTGATGCGCAGCCGGTGGCCGCGGGGCACCGGGACTGCGGGGGTGACGACCAGGTCCTCCTCGACGGTGGCGAACCGGGCGGGCAGGCCGTTGACCTCGACGGAGCGGACGGTGCCGTGGGCGAAGTCGAGGTTGACGCGGTCCAGGCGCGCGGTCGTCCGGGCGGCGATCCTGGTGACGGCCTCGAGTGGCTTGTCGTTGCGGCCGGGGTACGCCAGGGAGATGTCGTACGACCGGACGTCGTATCCGGGGTTGCCGAGGCGCGGGTAGAGCCGGTCACCGATGCCGAGCGCGGGCCCGGGGGGCGGTGCTGCGGCGGCGACCAGGCAGACGCTCGTGGCAGCGGCGAGCAACGCACCCCCGGCGCGACGGGCCCGGGCGCGGCGCGATTGCCGGGTACGGCCGGGCCTCGCGGTGCCCGGGGGCCCACCGGGCTGCGGTGTCCCGTTCGGCTCCGGAGCCGCTCCCACGCGGGGTACGGCCGGGGTACGGGCCGGTCGACCGGAGGGCTGGTGGGGTGCGGTGGCACGGGGCGTCTCGGGCAGCATGCACCACCGCTACCAGCGCCCGCGCCCGGTGCCGTGGCAATCCGCGCCGGTGACACCCGAACGGGTACCCCGGTGCCGGCCATTCGGCGGCCGGCACCGGCCCGGCGGCGGGGCCGTCCTCCCCCGTCGTCCCCTCTCTTCTCTCCCTCTTCTCTCCTTCTGCTCCTACCAGCCCGCGGCCGTACGCAACTGGGCCCGGCTGACGTCGTAGACCCCGGGTACGGCGCGCATCGCGCGCATCAGGGCGGGCAGGCAGGCGGCGTCGGGGAGTTCGAGCGTGTAGGTGTGGCGCACGCGCTGTCTGCTCGGGGGGTCCACCTTGGCCGAGAGGATCGCCACTCCCTCAACGGCGATGGCCTCCGTGAGGTCGGCGAGCAGATGCGGCCGCCCGAACGATTCCGCGAACAGCGTGACCCGGCATGCCGCGCTCTCTCCCCAGTGGACGCCCACCTCCGCGCGCCCCGCGCCCTGCATACGCGGCACCACCGTGCACTCCGCACGGTGAACCGTGACCGCACCGCCGCGCACGGCGAAGGCGGTGACACGGTCCGGCGGGACGGGGGTGCAGCATCCGGCGAGACGGACGGTGGCGCCGGGCAGGTCGACGACGGCGTTGGCGGCGGGACGACGCGCGCTCGGTGTGCCCCCCGGCGTGCGCGACGCGCCCTTCCCGGCCCGTCCGCTTCCTCTTCCTCCGTCGCCGCCGCCGGAAGAATCTCCTTTCCCTCCCGGGGAGTCCGTCCGGACCGCCGCGTCGTCCCCGGCTGAGGCGTCCCCGGAGAGCGGGCCGTCTTCCTCGCCCGCCCCACCGGCACGCGCATCGCTCGGACCGCCGTGCCGACGCCCGGTCTCGTCACCGCCCTGACCGTCGACTTGGCCACCGGCCTGGTCGGCATCCGGCAGCCCGCTCCGGGCACCGCTTCGGACACCGCTCCGGGTGCCGTCGGTTCCCGGGGCGTCCTCCGGGTTGGTCGCGAGCCAGCGTTCGATCGCGATGCGCGCGGCGGGCGTGTGCGCATGGTCCAGCCACTTCCGGGAGGGCCCGGACGAGGGGTCCTGCGCGAGGAGGAGCTGGACGGTGTCGCCGTCGGACAGGACGGTGCCCAGCGACACCAGGCGGCCGTTGACCCGTGCGCCGATGCAGGCGTGCGCGTCCTGCCCGTGCTGGGCGTACGCGGCGTCGACGCAACTGGCCCCCGCGGGCAGGCCGAGGGTGCCGCCGCCCGGCCGGAAGACGGTGATCTCCCGGTCCTGGGCGAGGTCTTCACGCAGCGTCGACCAGAAGGTGTCGGGGTCCGGAGCCGCCTCCTGCCACGCGAGGAGCCGGGACAGCCAGCCGGGCCGGGTGGGGTCGCCCTCCTCGCCGTCTCCGGCTTCCCGCACCGAGGCACGGGAGGAGCCGAAAGAGCGGGACGATCCGGACGAACCCGACGAACTCGAGGCGCCAGCGCCGGCGCCGGCACCGGTTCCCGGTGACCCCGTCGAGTCCGTAGGGCCGCCCGGGCCCTGCTCACCCAGGACAGCCCCCGACGCCGATGCGCCCCCGGCGCCCGCTCCGGCGCCCGCCGGGCCAGTCGCGCGCCCCGGGCCGCCATCGGTGGGTGCAGCAGGTAACGGCAAAGACCGCACCGCCTGCTCGGCAGCACGCGGTTGCGGAGGTTCGGCAGGTCGCTCGGCGTCCGGCACGGGCGGCCCCAACACAACCGGTAGCGCAGCGGGGTTGAGGGCGCGCGCCCCTGACTGCGCCGATGCGTGCACCGCTGGGTGCGCCGCTGCCGGAGCCGGCGCGTAGGGATTCCCCAGGGCGATGACCCCGGCCTCCGCCGTCTTGTGCATCCGGTGGGTCCGGATCAGGACCTGGGCCACCTGACCGTCCGGGCGGGCGACGGCGGTGTGCAGCGACTGGTACAGGTTGAACTTGGGGACCGCGATGAAGTCCTTGAACTCGGCGATGACCGGCGTGAAACAGGTGTGCAGTTCGCCGAGCACGGCATAACAGTCAGCGTCCTCGGCCACCAGGACGAGCAGCCGCCCGAAGTCCGCGCCGCGCAACTCACCGCGCCTGCGGTGGATGCGGTGCACCGAGACGGAGTGCCGGGGCCGGATGTGCACGTCGGCACTGATTCCGGCCTCGCGCAGCACGTCCCTGACGTCCTGGGCGATGTCCGGGAGGGGGTCGTCGCCGCTGGTGGCGTGCGCGGCGATGAGGGCCCGGGTCTCCAGGTACGCGTCGGGTTGCAGGATCGCGAAGACGAGGTCTTCCAGTTCCGCCTTGACGGCCTGCACGCCGAGCCGCTCGGCGAGCGGGATGAGGACGTCCTGCGTGACCCGGGCGATGCGCTCCTGCTTCTCGGGGCGCATGACGCCGAGCGTGCGCATGTTGTGCAGCCGGTCGGCCAGCTTGATCGACATCACCCGTACGTCGTTGCCGGTGGCGACCAGCATCTTGCGGAACGTCTCCGGCTCCGCCGCGGCGCCGTAGTCGACCTTCGCCAGTTTGGTGACGCCGTCGACGAGGTAGCGCACCTCCGCGCCGAACTGCTCGCCCACCTGATCGAGGGTCACATCCGTGTCCTCGACGGTGTCGTGGAGCAGAGATGCGGTCAGCGTGGTGGTCTCCGCGCCGAGTTCGGCGAGGATCAGGGTGACCGCGAGCGGGTGGGTGATGTACGGCTCGCCGCTCTTGCGGAACTGACCGCGGTGCGAGGACTCGGCCAAGACGTAGGCGCGGCGCAGGGGTTCGCGGTCGGCGCGCGGGAAGTGCGCGCGGTGCGCCTCCACCACGTGGGTGATGGCGTCGGGATGTCGGTCGCGGTCGGCGCCGCCCAGCAGCGCGGCACGGCCCAGTCTGCGCAGATCGATTCGGGCCAGGCCACGCCGGCGAGAGGCGTCAGGCGACGGCGGGTCAGGGGGGCAAGTGGCCTCCGCACTCATGGGCACCTCCGGCTGCGTCGTCCGGCGCAAGCGGAGGGGGCTTCGGGGCGGCGACGTCGCTGCTGTCGCCGGGTGAGAAGGCGGGCGGTCCCCCGTCCGGGCCGGTGCTTGATGCTACCGACCCCGGAGGGCGGGACTGACCGAGTCCCGCCCAGCGTGAAATGGATCACTCTAATGAGTGACAGAGCGCGTGTTTAAGATGACGAAGAGTGCTCAAACCACGCGGTATCGATCTCGCCCTCGGCGACGATCACGGCGGGGCCGGTGAGTTCGACCTCGCCGTCCGGGTGCTCCGTGATCGTCAGACGTCCGCCGGGCACGTCCACCGTGTACGTGACGGGGGTCCCGGTGCGGGCCGGGTCGATGCCGTCCCTGCGGGCCGCTGCGACGGCCACGGCGCAGGCTCCGGTGCCGCACGAGAGGGTCTCGCCGGAACCGCGTTCGTGTACCCGCATGGCCACGTGTCCCTCGCCACGGTCCACGACGAACTCCACGTTCACCCCCTGCGGATAGCTGCCGGCGGGGCCGACGGACGGGGGCGTGCGCAGCTCGCCCGCGTGGGTGAGGTCGGCGACGAAGGCGACCGCGTGCGGATTGCCCATGTCCACGTGGCGGGCGGGCCAGCTCCGGCCGCCGACGCTCACGGTGACCTCACCTGCGAGCAGCGCGGCCCGGCCCATGCCGACGGTGACGGGCGCGTCGTCGGCGGCTCCGTCCCCGTTCCCGTCTGCCTTGCCGAGGTGTGCACGCTTCACCCCGGCGCGGGTGGCGATCGCGAGATCGCCTTCGGCGACGAGCCCGGCCCGCTGGAGATAGCGGGCGAAGACCCGCACGCCGTTGCCGCACATCTCGGCGAGCGAACCGTCCGCGTTGCGGTAGTCCATGAACCACTCGGCCTCGGGCGCCATGGAGCGCGCCTCGGGGTGCTCGGCGGAGCGCACCACCCGCAGTACGCCGTCGGCGCCGATGCCCGCCCTGCGGTCGCACAGCGCGGCGACGGCGGCGGGCGACAGGTCGAGGGAGTTCCCGGGGTCGGGGAGGATCACGAAGTCGTTCTGTGTGCCGTGCCCCTTGAGGAAGGCGATCCGCGTGCTCATGCCTCGATCGTACGAGGTGGGTGCGGCACCGTGTCGCGCGGCGGGCGCGGCCGGGATCCGACGGGCCAGGCCTGGCGGTGCCGGGGGCCTCAGCGGAGCCGGGCCACCCGCCACACCGCGAGCACCGCGGCGCCGGCGACCACCACCGCGTAGGCGACGATCACCCGCCAGTCGGGACGGCGACCGGAGCCGCGCTGCGGCAGGCCCGGCCAGGTGGAACCGGCGCGGCGCGCCGCCAGCACGCCCCAGCCGGCCGCACACGCGCAGATCAGCAGACCGAGCATGGCCACCACGGCACCGCTGTCGCCGAACTCGAACGCGAGCGGGAAGGCGAACATCAGCGAGCCGACCGCGGCCAGCACCACGATCGGCGCGAGCTGCCAGATGCGGAGCCTGCGCTGCGGGCGCAGCTCCACCTCCACCTCCCCGTCCGCGGGGAGCTCACCGGGTTCGGTGCCGTCGTCGACCGGACCGTCGGGGGCGCTGCCGGGGCCGTCCGGTGTGAGCCCGTCGCCGGGCATCGGACCGTCGTCGACGGTCAGCTCGGCGGGGTCGGGGCCGACATCGGGGTCCTGTGCTGTGTCGTACTCCCCGCCCTGTGCGGTGTTGCGAGGGCCGGCCTCCATCGCCACGCGCCCTCCCACTCGGACTCCACTGGTCGATCGATGGTCGATGATGGCACGCCGCCGGGGACCCGGATGGCGGCCAGAGCGTCCCGATGCCATCACGTGATCAGGCTGTGACCGGTCCTGCCACCAACGTGAGCGCCCGTTTGGAGAGTTCCTGGCGATCGGCCGCGGCGCCGCTCAGCCAGTGCACCCGCGGGTCGCGTCGGAACCAGGAATCCTGGCGCCGCGCGAAGCGTTTCGTGGCGCGCACGGTCTCCGTGCGTGCGTCCTCCTCGGTGCACTCCCCCGCGAGCGCCGCAAGCGTCTGCTGGTAGCCGAGTGCCCTGGAAGCCGTGCGCCCCTGTCTCAGGCCCTGCGCCTCCAGCGCCCTCACCTCCTCCACGAGCCCACCCTCCCACATGCGGTCGACCCGGGCCGCGATGCGCTGGTCCAGCTCGGGGCGGCCCACGTCGACCCCGATCTGGACGGTGTCGTAGACCGAATCGTGACCCGGGAGGTTGGCGGTGAAGGGCCGGCCGGTGATCTCGATGACCTCCAGCGCCCGCACGATGCGCCGGCCGTTGCTGGGCAGGATGGCGCGGGCCGCCGCGGGGTCGGCGGTGGCGAGGCGGGCGTGCAGCGCGCCGGAGCCGCGCAGCGCCAGCTCGGCCTCCAGCAGCGCGCGGACCGCCGGGTCGGTGCCGGGGAACTCCAGGTTGTCGATGGCCGCCCGGATGTACAGGCCCGAGCCGCCGACCAGGATGGGGGTGCGCCCGGCGGCGAGCAGCCGGTCGATCTCCGCGCGCGCCATCCGCTGGTACTCGGCGACGCTCGCCGTCTCGGTCACGTCCCAGACGTCGAGCAGATGGTGCGGGACACCGGCCCGCTCCTGACAGGTCAGCTTCGCCGTGCCGATGTCCATGCCCTGGTAGAGCTGCATCGAGTCGGCGTTGACGACTTCGCCGCCGAGCCGTTGGGCGAGGAAGACGGCAAGGTCGGACTTTCCTGCCGCGGTCGGTCCTACCACGGCGACAACGCGGGGCGTGGGGGATGCACTACTCACGGTCCCAGTCTCGCAAACCTCCCACCCTCGCTCGAACGAGTTAGGTGACGCGCCCCGCCCGGGGTCGTTGCCTGTTGCGAGGTCTCAGCGCGCCGACGGCCCGGGAGGCTGCCTTGCGGCATCGCATGGGGGGCGTTTCCCACACGTGTTTCTCACGACGTTTCCGCCTGGTCGCCCCGTGGGCGTGCCCCGCGTGCGCTGCCGGACGCCGGTGCGCGGCACGGGTGGGCGGCGGCAGGGGCCGACTTGGTGCCGCGGGTTACGGCCACGCGGCGACGACAGGAGTCGACATGAATTTCTTTTCACGGTTCTTCCGCCGGTCACGGGACATCGCGGAGGTGGCGTCAACACCGCAGTCCGGCGCGGACACTCCGTTGGCCGAGTCCACGGAGGGGGTGGGGGCCGAGGTCTCTGCCACTGCTGCGGCGGGTGTCAGCGTTCCTGCGGATGTCGACGGTCCGGATGTCGACGGTCCGGGTGTCGATGGTCCTGCGGATACCGATGCTGTGACGGATGCCACGGTCGAGGCCGAGCCGTCCGGGTCGTCTGAGGCGTCCGAGCCCACCGGTGGTGCGGCCGGCGATGCGCCCCGCACGGAGACGGCCGAGATCCCGCGGCAGCAGTCCGCCGAGACCGCGGCCGACCGGGAGTCGGGCGAGGGCGCCCACCCGTAGCGGTGCCGGGCCCGCTGCCGGCGCGGGCCCGTGCCTCAGGTGCCGGCTACGTCCACGCGGCGACCAGGTAGCCGACACCGTAGGGGGCGTCGTCGTGGAGGAGCGTGCCGTGCAGGCCTGCCTCCTTGGCGGCGCCCGCCAGTACCTGCCAGGCGGGGCGGCCGGCCGCCTGTAGCTCGCTGGCCAGCGCAGCGTCGACGGACTCCAGGGCGGGCACGTCCGCGGTGGCCAGCGCGGCCGCGACCGCGGCGTCGAAGTCGGCGGCGCGCTCGTCGAAATAGCCGGGCGCCTTGAGCGAGCGGCACGCACTGGCGTCGCCCACCACCAGCAGCGCCAGTCGCTCGGGTCCCGCCGCGAGCTCTGCCCCGATCGCCACGCACTGGCCGCTGTCCATTTGCTCCCCCACGGCGAGCCCGGTCACCGGCGCGGTGGGCCGGCCGGCGTGGGCGAGCAGCCAGGCGCCCACGGCGAGGGACGGAGGCAGACCGGGTTGTGCGGAGGTGGCGTCCGGGGCGGTGGTGGGGTCCGCCTGTGCATAGGTCCGCTGCTGGTGTGGGGGTGGCCCGAGCCGTACGTCGACGTCCACGCCGAAGCCCCGGAAGGATCCCTGGGCGCCCTGTGGATAGCTCGCGCTGCCGTTTCCGTTCGTGGGTCCGACGATGACGAGCCGGTCCGGCCTTGTCTGTGCCAGCTCCCCAAGTGCCCGGGTGCAGGCGGACCTGACGTCGTCCAACTCGGGTGCGGCGCCCGCCGCGACCTCCGGGACGATCAGCGGGGGGCAGGGGCAGACGGCGGCGGCGACAAGCATGATCCTGAGCGTATCCCGGCGGGTGCCCTGGACCGTCAGTTCACCGGCACCCAGCGGCGGTCCTGCTGGGGGGTACCTCCCACGCCCTCAAGGCCGTGGGGGAGCACATACCCCCACGGCACCTTCCGTCTCAGACGCGGCTCTCCCCCGGCGGGTCCTCGTCCCGCCGGGCGGGCTCCGATCGTCCTGGTGCAACGGGCGCTCCCGGTGCGCGGGAAGGGTGCCCGGGGCCTTCAGTCGCAGCCGCAGCCGCCTGCGGGAGCGGCCGGCAGGGGTTCGGGGGCGCCCACCTTTGGGAGGCCCAGCATCACGCTTGCTGCCTGTGCGGCGGCCTTGTCCTCCGTCTGGCGTTTCTCCCAGGCGTCTCCGGCCCGTGTGCGGCGCACGTCCAGGACGGGGCCCTCGGCGAGGAGATGGTGCGGGGCGGCGTAGGTGATCTCGACGGTCACCACGTCGCCGGGGCGCACCTCGGTGTCCGGCCTGGTGAAGTGCACCAGGCGGTTGTCGGGGGCCCGGCCGGTCAGCCGTCGGGTGGCGTCGTCCTTACGGCCCTCGCCCTTGGAGACCATCAGCTCGAGGGTGCGGCCGACCTGCTTCTTGTTCTCCGTCCAGGAGATCTCCTCCTGGAGGGCGACCAGCCGCTCGTAGCGCTGCTGGACGACCTCCTTGGGGACCTGTCCGGGCATCTCGGCGGCCGGGGTGCCGGGGCGCTTGGAGTACTGGAAGGTGAAGGCCTGGGCGAACCTGGCTTCGCGGACCGCGTGCAGGGTCTGTTCGAAGTCCTCCTCGGTCTCGCCGGGGAAGCCCACGATGATGTCGGTGGTGATCGCGGCGTGCGGGATCGCCTCGCGCACCTTGCGGATGATGCCGAGGTAGCGCTCCTGCCGGTAGGACCGGCGCATCGCCTTGAGCACCTGGTCGGAACCGGACTGCATGGGCATGTGCAGCTGCGGCATCACGTTGGGTGTCTCGGCCATCGCCGCGATCACGTCGTCGGTGAAGTCGCGCGGGTGCGGGGAGGTGAAGCGGACGCGCTCCAGGCCCTCGATGTCGCCGCAGGCGCGCAGCAGCTTGCTGAAGGCCTCGCGGTCGCCGATGTCCGACCCGTAGGCGTTCACGTTCTGGCCGAGCAGGGTGATCTCCGACACGCCTTCGGAGACCAGTGCCTCCACCTCGGCGAGGATGTCGCCGGGGCGGCGGTCCTTCTCCTTGCCGCGCAGCGCCGGGACGATGCAGAAGGTGCAGGTGTTGTTGCACCCGACGGAGATCGAGACCCAGGCGGCGTAGGCGCTCTCGCGGCGGGTGGGAAGCGTCGAGGGGAAGGCCTCCAGCGACTCGGCGATCTCCACCTGGGCCTCCTGCTGGACGCGGGCGCGCTCCAGCAGGACCGGCAGCTTGCCGATGTTGTGCGTGCCGAAGACGACGTCCACCCAGGGTGCCCGCTGCACGATGGTGTCGCGGTCCTTCTGGGCGAGGCAGCCGCCGACGGCGATCTGCATGCCGGGGCGCTTCGCCTTGACGGGGGCGAGCCTGCCGAGGTTGCCGTAGAGGCGGTTGTCGGCGTTCTCCCGCACCGCGCAGGTGTTGAAGACGACGATGTCGGCGTCCCCGTCGGCGCTCTCGGGCGCGCGCACGTAGCCCGCGTCCTCCAGCAGCCCGGCGAGCCGCTCGGAGTCGTGGACGTTCATCTGGCACCCGTAAGTGCGGATTTCATAGCTCTTGGTTTGCTGAACACCCACTGCGATGCTCCGGTCGCTGCTGCTGGTCACCCCTCAAGAGTAGGTGCTCGGTGAGCCGCCGCTGCGGTGACCGACCACGTCTCCCGGCGCACGGCAGCAGCGCTCGGTGATCCCCCGATTACCTGAGAGGTAATTGAGGCCTGGTCAGAGCCGTCATTACTGTCCCTGACACGGGCCGCAGCGAGGGATGAGCGGGGAGGTTGGGTTGACAGCACGTCGGCGTACCGACGAGGAAAAGGGTGGGGCGCACGCGCCGGCCGGGCTGCGGTGGTACCGGAGTGATCCCCCGCTGCCGAGGAGCGCCCGTCCGGCCCTGGAGAAGATACTGATCGGCCATGAGCCGTTCCCCGCGCTGATCACCGACTCGTGCTGGAACATCGTGGCCCTGAACCACACGATGCAGTTGTTGATCGACGACGTCGCGGCCCACCTGCGGAAACCGCCGGCCAACTTCCTGCGTATCGTCCTGCACCCCGAGGGCCTGGCGCCGTACCTCTCCGATCCCTGGCGGGTGCGGGGAAACATCCTGCGCTCGGTGCGGCAGTGGCATGCGATGACGGGTGACCGGCGGCTCGGGCGGCTGGAGGCCGATCTGCTCGCCTATCCCGTGGTGTCGCTGGGTGGCGAGGGACCGGCCGAAGCGGCGCCGTTCCCGTGCGTGCCGATCGGGCTGTGGCGCGACGGCCAGCTCCTCAACTTCTTCCACGTGGTCACCTCCTTCGGCCACCGGCCGGGCAGCGTCTCGTCCCGGATCGGTGCCGGCTCCAACGCCCTCGACGGCATCGCCCTCGAATCGTTCCTGCCCGCAGACGCCGAGACCCGGGCGGTGCTCGATTCCCCGGGGCACGCGTGGGCCGGCACCTCCCGCCTGTTCGCATCCGCCCAGCGCACGCCCCGTTCGACGGCGCGTGCACAACGAAAGGAAGGCACCATGACGACAGCCCGGACCGCGGGCACCGCGCCGCTGGTGGGCACGGAAGGCAATGACCGGCTGCTGCGTCTCGCCCTGGTGGCCGACGCGATCCTCACCGGCGTCAACGGCATCGGCTATCTCGCACTGGCCACCGTCCTGGACTCGGTCCTGGGGGTGGAGCGTGCGGTGCAGTACCCCATCGGCGTGTTCCTCACGGTGTACGCGCTGTGGGTGTTCTTCGTCGTGCGGCAGGAGCACATCAAGCGTGCCGCCGCCCTCGTCGTGATCACGCTCAACGCCCTGTGGGCCGTACTGAGCATCGTGGCGGCGGCCACGGACGCCTTGGGGGCCACGGGAGTGGGCACGGGGTGGGTCGTTCTGCAAGGGCTGGTCGTCGGAGCGATGGCGGCCCTCCAGTACGTGGGGCTGCGCCGCTTGTGAACAGCGCTGCCCCACGTGGACGGGCCCCACGCTCCTTCGGAGCGTGGGGCCCGAGCCGTTGGCGTCACCCGGTTCAGACGGTGGGCGGCAGGGCGTCGACCACCGTCACCTCATGGGGCAGCCGGTCGGCCGGCAGCCGCTCGGCCAGCCAGCCGGACAGCGCCGCGGCCTCGAGCGGGCGTGCGGTGCCCACCGCTGCGGCCACCGGGCGCGGGTCGTCCGCGTATTCGGGTCGGACGGCCTGGAGTGCGTACCGGCCGGTGCCGCGCAGCAGGTCCTCCTCGGCGACGTTCGTCCGGAAACCGTTGGCGCCCAGCAGTTCCCTGATCTCGGTGACCCGCCCCTCGGTCGGGGTGCCCTTCTCGTCGTGGATCTCCATGCTGATCTGCTGCACCAGCGACCAGTGGTGTTCCTGGACGCCGCGCAGCAGGTCCAGTTCGGCCCGCTGGACGTCGATCTTCAGCAGGTCGACGCGGGGGACGTCGAGTTCCTCGACGACGTCAGAGAACGTGCGCAGCGTGCAGCGCCGCTCGGTGAGTTCGAAGTCCTTGGCGACCAGGGCCTCCACCTGGTTCAGGTGCTCCTCACGTCCCGGTGCCCCGGTGGCGCGGGAGTTCTCGACGTACAGCTTGATCAGGTCGACCTCGTTGTCCAGGTCGGCGTAGTCGCTGCGGCACGACATGATCGAGATGCCCGGGTAGAAGTTGAAGCCGATCTCCTGCCGGCGGTCGGAGAGGCCGTACTGCAAGAGCGTCGTCCGGGTGCCGTGCCGTTCCACGTTGTGCCGTAGCACGTCGTAGACGTCGGGCACCGGCTCGAAGGCGAACACCTGCGCGGAGGGGCAGCGGGCCCCGACGAACAGGCTGAACATGCCGATGTTCGCGCCCACGTCGAAGACGACGGCGTCCTCGCGCAGGGTGATGCCGCCCTGGAGATACGCCTCGGCGGTGAAGATCTCGTCGTACAGGAAACGGGTCTCGTGCGGATTGATCTCGGCCAGCTCGCTCAGCGGCCCGGCCGGCGAGAGGTCCTCCGGGTGGTTCCACCCCTGCACGCGCACGCTCAGGCGCCCGTCGGCACCCCGCTCCACACCTGCCCGGGCGACCCCCGGGTAGCGCAGGACCAGTTGCTCCAGGTCGGCGGTCTCCCGCTGTGCGGCGTCCGGCGAGGTCATCGTTTCCACCTTCTTGTTTCCTCCCTGTCGTGGTCTGCTCTGTTCGACGTGTGCGTGCACCCTCGGGGCCGGCCGGGTGGGCTGCCGTGGCCGTCTTGGGCGCACGCCTAGGCGGACCTGCCCACACCGACCGGCCTGCGGGCCATCGAGAGGCGCTCTGCGCCACCGAGCGCCGGGTCCTGGTTGAGGATCGCCAGCAGGCACCTCTTGACGCTCGGTGAAGGCTCCATGCCGTACTCCTCCACCAGCCGGGTGCGGAACTCGTTGTAGGTCTGTACCGCCTCCGCCTGCCGTCCGAGGCGGTAGAGGCACACCATGAGCCATTCGAAAAGGCGCTCGCGCCATGGTGTGAGGAATGCCAGTTTTCGCAGTTCGCCGACTGCTTGGGCATGACCGTCGATGGTGATGTCGAGCTGGATGCGGTCCTCGACCGCGCTGAGCCGGTCCTCCTCCAGCTGTGCCGCGACGCTCTGGCAGATCGGGCCGCCGGTGACACCCTGCAAGGCCGGGCCCTGCCAGAGGGTCAGGGCCTGGTGGAGCAGGCCCCTGGCGGTTTCCGGGTCGCTGCCCATCAGGGCCCGGGCCTGCCGCGTCAGCGAGCTGAACAGGTGCACGTCCACATCGAGGGGGTCGATGTCCAGGACGTAGCTGGACGGTCGGGTGATGAGCCTGCGGGAGACGAACTCGTCGCCGAGTTCGGCGCGCAGGAACTTGCGCAGCCTGGCCACCTGAGCCTGCAAGGCATTCCCGGGGCGGGCCAGCGTCGTCTCGTCTTCCCATAGTTCATCGAAGAACTGGTTCTTGGTGACCGGTTGACCGGCATTGAGTAAGAGCAGCGCCAGCAAGGTGCACTGACGCGCGCCCTGAACGGCGGTGAAGCAATCAGCGTTGGTTATTCCCACGGAGCCGAGAATTCTAAATGCCATGTGTCCCCCGCGCTTAATCGTCCGACGGTTACATGGGCACCCCGGTAGAATGTTCAACCTCTGGCAGGCGCCCTCGGCTGGTCCGATCCTCGCCCGAGTAATTGCTGGTGTCTATTACCGATCCAGTAATTGACATCGGGCGACGAGCGCAGCTATAAGGGGGAGACACACTGGCGCGCAAAGAGCACTTAAAATTATGCGGCCCGTCGAGCCGGAAGGCAATGCAGCCGTACGGCTGCCGCCGGCCGACCGCCGGGCCACACACATCAGACTACCTGTGGCGCCGCGTCTCCGCGCGCTTCCCGGCTCACTCGACCGAGGAATCGGGCCACTTCCGCATAGGACTCCCAGACGGAGACCTCCAGGTACGGAATACCGTGCTCCGCACAGTAGTCGAGGACCATCGGTCGCACCCGCCGCAGGTTTACACGTGGCATGGCGGGGAACAAGTGGTGCTCGACCTGGTAATTGAGTCCGCCATAGAGAAAGTCCGTCAGCCGTGTGGACCTGATGTTCCGGGATGTCAGCACCTGCCGGTGCAGCCAGTCCAGCTGGACGTCGTTGCGGTGGACCACCATTCCCTTGTGGTTCGGGGCGAACACGGCACCCAGGTACAACCCGAACACCGCCTGGTTGAGCAGGATGAAAACCACCGCCTTGACCGGCGACAGCACGCTGAACACGGCCGCCACACCGACGACGGCGTGCACCGCGATCAGGCCGAGCTCCAGCACCGGCCGGCGCAGTTGTCCCGCGCGTGCCGCCTTGAACCCGGAGGCGTGCAGGCGCCATGCCTCCTGGCTGAGCAGCACGAAGAACATCACCGACTGGAATCGGATGATGAACCGCCGGAAGCCGGTGGTCGCCTTCGCCGGGACCTCGTCCACGTCGAAGATCACCTGACGGCGCATCGTGTCGGGATCGCGGTCCAGGTTGTTGGGATTGCTGTGATGACGGTTGTGGTGGTTGATCCACCATCCGTAGGCGGTGCCCATGAGCAGGTTCATGTGCACGGCGCCCAGGATCTCCGAGGGCACCTTCGACTTCGAGATCTGCTTGTGACCGGTGTCGTGCGCGATGAAGCCCGTCTGCACGAAGGCCAGCGCGAGCACCACCGCCGTCACCAGCTGCCACCAGGTGTCCCCGAACCAGAACAGGGCCGCCCAGCAGGCCGCGAAGAGCAGCAGGTTGGAGGCGATCTTCAGGGTGTAGTAGTTGTTTCGGGGCTCCATCAGCCCCTTCTCCTTGACCCGCTCGAAGAGCTCTTCGAAGGTGCCGGTCGGTGAGAGGACCAGCATGTCCTGTCGCGCGGGCATGCGCGTTCTCCTTCGTATCGAACCGAATTCTGCATTTCCCCGGGGACGCCCCCCGGACCCCCCGGCCGGAAGGGCAGGCCGGCCGGGGTGACCGGCGCGGACATCGCGCGGGAAACCCGAGCGGCGGCGCGGTCGGGCCGCGGTGAACGGTCAGGCCGCGGTGAACACGAGGACGGCGTTCTGCCCTCCGAATCCGAAGGAGTTGCTCATCGCGACGTCGATGGGCAGCTCCCGCGGCGTCTTCGCCGCCACCTCGACCTCGATCGCCGCGTCGAGGCTGTCGAGGTTCGCCGTCGGGGGTACGGTGCCGTGCTCGACGGCGAGGACGGTGAGCGCCGCCTCGATGGCGCCGGCCGCGCCGAGCGAGTGGCCGGTCACGCCCTTGGTCGACGTGACGACGGCGTCCGACCCGAGCACCCGCTTCAGGACGTGGGCCTCGGTCAGGTCGTTGAGCGGCGTCGACGTGCCGTGCGCGTTCACGTGGTCGACCTCGTGCGGTGCGACGCCGGCGCTGTCCAGCGCCGCCCGGATGGCCAGTTCGGCGCCCCGGCCCTCGGGATCCGGCGCGGTGGCGTGGTGGGCGTCGGCTGAGGCGCCGTACCCGCCGAGCCGGGCCCGTACCCGGGCGCCCCGGGAGCGTGCGTGGGCCGCCGTCTCCAGGACCAGCACCCCGGCGCCCTCGGCCGCGACGAACCCGTCCCGGTCGGCGTCGAAGGGGCGGGAGGCCGCCGCCGGGTCCGCGCGGCGCCGGGAGAGCGCCCCCATCCGCGCGAAGCCCGCCATGACGGTCGGGGTCAGGCTCGACTCCGTGCCGCCGGTGATGACCACGTCGCACGCCCCCGAGCGGAGCATGTCCCGGGCCACGCCGATCGCCGTGGCCCCCGAGGCGCAGGCCGTGGCGGTCACCAGGTTGGGGCCTCGGGCGCCCACCTCCATCGCGACGTAGCCGGACACCATGTTGACCGCGGACATCGGCACCAGCATCGGGGAGACGGCCTGCGGTCCCGCCTCGTGCAGGCTGCGGACCTGCTGCTCGAAGGTCGAGGTGCCGCCCAGGGCGTTGCCGAGGACCACGCCGACCCGGGTGGCGTCGCAGGACCGGGCGTCCTGCGGGTTCAGCCCGCTGTCGGCCAGGGCCTCGCGGGTGGCCGTCAGCGCCAGCTGCACATACCGGTCGAGCCGCCAGGCGCGGCGCCTGCCGAACTGGGCGACCGGGTCGTACCCGGGCACCCGGCAGCTGAAGTCGACGGTGTGCCCGTCCAGTTCCGGGTCGGGGGCCGCGGTCGGCTCGCCGCTCAGCGCACGCGACCAGGTCTCCGCCACCCCCACCCCGGCCGGGGTGACCAGACCCAGTCCGGTGACCACCACGTCGGGCGCACCGGAGCCGCGGGTCGGTGTCACGCCAACGCCTTCTTCTTGCCGTCGATGAGGGCGATGAGGTCCTTCACCGTGGAGTCGGCGTCGACCTCCTCGTCCTCGATCGTCACCTGGAACTCGCCCCCGGCGACGAGGGCGAACTCGACCATGGCCAGGGAGTCCAGGTCGAGGCTGCGCATCGTGGCGTCCTCGTTGACCTCCTCCGGTTCGACCCCGAACCGATTGACCAGGATGTCGCTGATCTGGTCGAGAACACTCGGCATGACTGTCTCCGTTTCGAGAGGGGTGTTTTCTGCGGGGCGTTTTCGTGCGGGGTGGTGCGGTCGACGGCCTGGCGTACGTCCGGTCAGACGACGTCCAGCTCCGGCCAGCGCAGGGTGGTGGAGCCCCAGGCGAGCCCGCCGCCGAACGAGGTGAGCACCACCCGCTGGCCCGGCCGCAGGGTGCCGTCCGCGACCGCGTCGTTCAGCAGCAGCGGCACGGAGGCCGCGGCCGTGTTGCCGACCCGGTCGATGTTGCTCAGGAACGTCTCGTGCGCCATGCCCAGCTGGTCGGCGAGGGCGTGCAGGATGCGGGAGTTGGCCTGGTGGGCGGCGACGCGGTCGACGTCGGCCATGGTCCACCGGGCCCGCCGGACGGCGCGCTGCACCGATGCGGTCATCCGCAGCACGGCGTGCTTGAACACCGCACGCCCCTGCATGGTGAAGTAGTGGTCGTCGGCGCGGGTCGGTACGCCGCCGGCGCGCTGCGCCGACCCGCCCGCGGGTATCTCGATCAGCTCGGCGTGCTCCCCGTCCGTGCCGAGGTCGAACGGACCGAGGGCACCGGGCTCGTCGGGCTCGCCGGAGCGCAGCACCACGGCGCCGGCGCCGTCCCCGAAGATCACGCCGGAGCCGCGGTCGGTCGGGTCGAGCAGCGTGGAGAACGCGTCCGCGCCGATGACCAGGGCGTTGCCGACCGTGCCGGAGACGATAAGACCGGCGGCGACGGACAGCGCGTAGACGAATCCCGCGCACACCGCCCCCACGTCGAACGCCGGGACGGCGGTCATGCCGAGCCGGGCCGCCACCAGCGGGGCGGTGGCGGGGCACGGCTGGTCAGGGGTGGTGGTGGCGAGCACCACCACGTCGACGGAGTCGAGGTTCGCGGACTTCAGGGCCCGGGCCCCGGCCTCCACGGCGAGCGAACCGGTGGACATGCCGGCTTCGATGAAGTGGCGCTGCCCGATGCCGGTACGGCTGCGGATCCAGGCGTCGGAGGTGTCCAGACGTGTCGCGAGCTCGTCGTTGGTGACCACCCTCGGGGGTAACCAGGCGCCGATTCCGGACAGCACGGCGGCGGTACGGCCGTGCCGCGCCGGCGTCACAGCGCCTCCGCAAGACCCATGTACTTCAGCCGCTGCGCCTTCATCTCGTCGGACCAGCGGTCGGCGGTCTCCTGGCGCTCGTCCGGCGTGGTGTCCAGCAGCCGGCGGCCCGGCCACACCTCGTAGTCCCCGACGAGGTCGCCGTACCGCTCCAGGCCCTCCTGGAACTTCACCTCGCGCCAGTGCACCAGGTCGTGGGTGGGCAGGTACTCCCACATCTTCATGCCGTTGTGGATCAGTTCGAGCACCCGGTCCTTCTCCTGGGGGTGGTCGAGCAGGTACTGGCGGGCGATGGCGGCGCCCACCGTCAGATGGCGGATCTCGTCGATGCCGGCGCCCTTGTCGATCTCCGCGGCCGCCGGGTCGATCGGGCGCCACTTGCGCTCGCTCAGCTCGGCGGCGGGCGCGAGCGCGCCTTCCAGGATGATGGTCATCATGACCACGCCGCCGATGTAGTCGCGGTCGTCCCGCATGATCTCCAGGCTGCGCTGCTCGAGCGGTGCCAGCACGCTGTCCTGGTAGGGGGAGGCGAACTCCTGGATGGCCTGGTTCAGGCGCTGCGCGGGGACCCCGAGCGCCAGCAGGTGGTTGCGGAAGATCATCGAGTGCCGGGCCTCGTCGAGCACCTGGGTGCTGTAGAACTCCATGCCGTCGATGTCCGGCGCGATGGGGACCAGGTAGGCCAGCACCCGGGCGGCCTTCTCCTCGGCGAGCGCGCGGAAGGCGTACTCCTGGGTGATGGCCTCGTAGAACGGGCCTTGGCGCATGTGCTCGCCGACCTTCAGGGCGGGGTCGTGGCCGTCAGGCCGGCCGCGCAGGGTGCCCTGCGGCACCGCCTGGATCCAGTAGCGGAGGTTGCAGTCCGCCGCGGTCAGCTCCAGGTCCATGGCCCCTTCCAGCAGGCCGGGTGCGCGGTCCCAGTCCGCCTCCGCGGGGATGACGTCGGTCATGGGGTGTCCTCCTCGATCCGAATGCGTTCGGGGTGCAGATGGCCGGCGAAGTAGAGCAGCGGGGTACGCCCGCGGTCGCAGCCGAAGTCGGTCACGGTGCCGAGCACGATGACGTGGTCGCCGGCCTCGACCAGGTCGCGGACGCGGCAGTGCAGCCAGCTGACGGTCCCGGTGAGGCGCGGCACGCCTCCCTCACCTGGCGTGCAGCCGATGCCGTGGAACTGGGCAGGACCGGTCTTCTTGGCGCGGCTGGCGAAGTGCCGGGCCACGGCCGACTGGTGGCCGGCGAGCACGTTGACCGCATAGCTGCGGTGTTCGGCGATGCGGGTCAGCAGGGAGCTGCCGCGCGCCAGGCAGATGGCCACCAGCGGGGGGTCGTGGGAGACGAAGGAGAACGCGCTCACGGTGCTGCCGTGCGCCGTCTCACCGCTTCCCGTGGTCACCACCGACACGCCCGTGGGGAACCTTCGCGCGGCGTGCCATGCCGTCGACTCGACCAGCTCGGCGGCCCGTTCCGGCTGGGTGCGGATCGTTCCGGTGGGCGTCGTCATGACGCGGCGGACTGCTGGGCGGCGGCGCCGACGGGCAGCCGCGCGGGCTCGCCCTCGATCTCGCTGACCAGGTCGGCGAACTTCGGGTGCGCCACGGGTTCGAAGCTCACCCGGAACGGCTTGAGGAAGTTGCCGAACAGCGCGCGGTCCCCGCACAGGTGGATGGGCAGCGCGAGCAGCGCCCATTCGCTGCCGAACAGCAGCCCCCACAGCAGCGCCACGACCGCCTGGGTGGCCATGCTGTGCATGGTGTTGTAGAGGACGTGGTACGCCTTCGAGATCCGTTTGGTCTCGCTGCGGTGGAAGGCGATGGCACCCGGGATGTAGCCGATCAGGTCGATGTAGACGAACAGCAGCGCGAACGGCCACCACCTGATGTCGTCCAGGTGCTTGAAGAGGAAGTAGAAGCTGACCACCAGGGCGAAGAGGTACTCCAGGCGGATCAGCCGGTAGGTCGTCTTGGTTTCGAAGCGGTTGAGGGCATCCATCAGGCGCTCCTCCCTGTGACGAGTGGTTGGGTCGGGGTCGGGGAAGAAGAGCCGGGCAGGTCGGTGAGGGCTTCGCCGCCCTCCAGCACGCTGATGCGGCCGAAGAGTCCCTCCAGTACCGAGCAGAGGGCCCGCTTGATCACGCGTTCCGCGATGGGGTCCATGATCCCGACCAGGCTCTCGATGCCGAAGTCGTAGGTGACCTCGAAGAACACCTCGGTGCCGGGGTCCGTCGGGGTCAGCCGCCAGTGGCCGCGGAACTCCTCGAAGTCCCCGTCGGTCTGGTCGAACTCGATGGTGAGCTGCTCCGGGTCCAGCACCTCGGTCTCGTTCCAGCGCATGACTCCGCGCCGGAAGTTGACCTCCCAGTCACTGTCCCGGGGGCCGTCCGAGGACGGGCCCTGATGGGTCTCGACGACGTGGATGTCCTCGGCCAGGTCGGCGAAGCGCGTGAAGTCGGCGATGGCCTCGAAGGCGGCACCGGACTCCTGGCCCTCCAGGGCCACACGTAGGTGGATGGTTCGCACGCTGGGTACTCCTGTGGTCGGTCGTACGGTCGGCGGGCGGAGGTGGGGCGGGGTGCTGCGGGCGCCGTGCGGTGTGCGCGGGCGGCCTCAGGTCAGCACCGCGCGTGCGGCCTGCTCGAAGGCGTCGAGGAGGAACTGCACGTCGGACGGCTCCAGTACGGCCGGGGGTGTCAGCCGCATGACGCTGGCGGAGTTCAGCGAGTGGTTCGCGAGCACGCCCGCGCCGATCAGCTCCAGCAGCAGCTCACCGGCGAGCCCGGGCACGGTGAACTCCAGGCCGATCAGCAGCCCGGCACCGCGCACCTCGCGCACCCGCTCGCCCAGCGTGGCGCGGGCGATCCGCTCCAGCTCGGTCAGCAGCAGCTCGCCCAGCTGCGCGGAACGCTCCACCAGGGCGTCCTCCTTGAGGGCGGCGATCGCACCGCACGCGGCGGCCATCGCCAGCGGATTGCCGGAGAACGTCGAGGTGTGGATGAACGGGTCCTTGTCGAAGGGCTTGAACGCCTCCCGGGTGGCGACCATCGCCGAGACCGGCACCACACCGCCGGCCAGGGCCTTGCCCACCAGCATCACGTCCGGGAGCACCCCCTCGCGGTCGGCGCCCCACCAGGTGCCGAGACGGCCGAGCCCGGTCTGGATCTCGTCCAGCACGAACAGCGCGTCGTACTGGCCGCAGAGCCGGGCCACGTCCCGCAGATAGCCCTCCGGCGGCACGATCACGCCGGCCTCGCCCTGCACCGGCTCGACGATGACGCACGCCTCGCCGGCGTACTGGGCCAGCTCCTTCTCCAGGGCCTCGGCGTCGCCGTAGGGCACGTGCGAGACCTGCGGCAGCAGCGGCCTGAAGGGCTGCTGGAAGACGTCCTTCGCGGTGAGGCTGAGGGCTCCCATGGTCTTGCCGTGGTAGCCGAGCTCCATCGAGATGAGGTGGGTCTTGCCCTGGGCGCGGGCCAGCTTGATCGCGGCCTCCACGGCCTCCGCGCCACCGCTCGCGAAGTGCACCTTCTCGAGTCCCGCCGGCACGACCTCGACCAGCGCCTGCGCGGCGGCCACGACGGTCGGCTCGAGCAGCAGCCGGGTGGCGACCGGGTTGGTGTTCAGCTGCCGGGTCACCTCGGCGACGACGCGGGGGTGGCGGGCGCCCATCAGGAAGACGCCGTATCCACCGCAGTTCAGGATGCGCCGGCCGGCCGCGGTCTCGATCCACGGGCCCTGCGCGGACACCTCGACGTCGCCGCCGAACATCTCGCCGAGCGAGGCGCGTCCCTTGCTCAGGTAGCGGCGGTAGCGGTTCACCAGATCGTCGGTGGCGACGGCCGCGGGGGCGTCGGTGGGAAGAGTCGTCATCGTTGTGTTCCCCCCTGCTTCAGGCCACGACCAGCGGCTGGCCGGTCCAGTAGTCGAGCAGGCCGTCGAGGGTGCTGGTGCGGGACGGCGGGTGGAAGGCGATCGCGCGGGTCGCCGCGGCCAGGTAGGCGACGTCCGACGAGGAGATGAAGGCCATGCCGCCGAGCAGCTCCACGGCCTGCGCGGTGGCCTCGGCGATCAGGCGCTGCACCGCGAAGCGGCTGACCAGCGCGGCCGCGAGGCCGTCGTTGTCGGTGTCGTCGTCCATGACCCGGCGGGCCAGGCCCTCGGTGAGGTGGGCGGCCGTCTCGATGGTCATGGCCAGCTGGGCGCGGTCGGCCGGGGCGCCGCGGCCGCGCCGCAGCACCCGGTCGACGAGGGAACTCGCCATGCCGGTGTAGGCGGCGCACACGATCATCTGGAACCAGATAAGACCCACCTCCTGGAGCTCGCTGAGCGCCTCGGCCAGCTCGGCGGGCGGCTGGAGGATCTGGCGGCCGGTCACGAACACGTCGTCGAGGCGCAGCTCGTTGCTCTCCGCGCCGACCAGCACGGGCGTGTTCCAGAAGGGGTGGATGCTGATCCCGGGCGTGTCGGCGGGCAGGATCAGGAAGCCCATCTCCGACGAGCCGTCGGGCTGGGGCATCCCCACGCTCGCGGTGATCAGGTCCATGGACCTCGACAGGCTGCACGGCTTCTTGGAGCCGGTGAGCAGATAGCCGCCGTCCACCGGCCGGGCCTGCATGGTCGGGGTGAGGATGCCCTGGTTGGTGCGGCCCTCGGCGAACGCGGAGCACACCAGCAGGCGTTCGGCCGCGACACGCTTGAGCAGCATGTCGTCCAGGTCGGTGCCGGCCGCGAAGGTGTCGGCCACCCCGAACAGGGTGCCGATCGAGAAGTGGTGCATCGCGGTGGCGACGGACAGGGACGGGGCCACCGCGCCCAGCGCCCGCACCACCCGGGCCGCCTGGAGGGCGGTGGCGTCCTGGCCGCCGAACGCGGCCGGCACGAGCAGGTTGGACCCGCCGTGGTCACGGAAGATCCCGATGGCGGGACCGGACTCGGACTCCAGCTCGGTGAACGGCACGTCCGAGAGGGCGCCCAGCAGTCCGGGTATCAGTGACTCACAGGTCTCGCGATCGACTTGCATGAACTCCATTGCTGCTCCTCGATGTCGTGGGGCCCTGCGCACGCGGCCAGGGCAGGCGTCGGCCGCGGCAGGGCAGGCGTCGGCCGCGGCAGGGCGGACGCGGGGCACTCGGGGACGTGCGGGGAACCGGCTAGCGGGCCCGGTCCGTGCCTGCGAGTTCGGCGTACGCGCCGAACACCGCCTCGCGGGGGCGCACGCCTTCGGCGCGTGAGACGCCCTGGAGGTGGGTGGTGCGCAGCATGGGGTAGTTGGCCTCGCCGAACACCCCTCCGGTGCGGCCGGTGCCGCCGTGCGTGGGCAGGTAGGACAGGAACCCGATGTGCGAGTCGTTGACCTTCAGCAGGCCGCCGTTGGAGACCTCGTCCACGAACCGGTCGGCGACCTTCGGGTCCGCGGTCCACAGCGAGTTGCGCAGCCCGTAGGGGTTGCTGTTGACGTGCGCGAGCATCCGGTTCAGCAGGTCCTCGTCGGTGCCGTCCTCCGGCACGATGACCGGCAGCAGCGGGAAGAACGTCTCCTCGGCCACCGCCTCGATCTCCCGGCAGCGCTCCAGGCCGTCCACCCGCAGCACGGTCGGTTCCAGGAAGAGTCCCGTGTCGGACGGCGTGCCGTCGGTCTCCAGGCGGCGCGCTCCGTGCACGAGGCCGGCGCCCTTCTCCAGCGCGTCCTGGACGTACCGGAAGAAGCGCTCGCTGCGCAGCACCGGGGAGAGCAGCGCGCCGGGGTCCTCCGGCAGGCCGGGCCGGATCAGCGACGTGGTGAGCCGCAGCCGTTCCAGGAGCCGGTCGGCGATGGCGGGGTGCACCAGCACCTGGTTGGGCACCATGCAGATCTGTCCGGAGCCGAAGAAGCACTCGACGAGGGCCTCGCAGGCCGCTTCGAGGTCCGCGTCCCGCCAGATCAGTACGGCGTCGTTCCCGGCGAGTTCCAGGATCGGCTTCTTGCCGTGCGTCACGCAGTCCTGCTCCAGTTGCAGGCCGGTGCTCACCCCGCCGGTGAAGAAGATGTCGTCGATGTACGGGCTCTCCAGCCAGCTCTTGATGGTGGGTCCCGGGCGGGAGCAGAAGACGTTGAGCGTGCCGGGCGGCGCGCCCGCCTCCGCGAGGGCCGGAGCCACCAGCTCGCGCATCGCGTACATGACGCCGAGCGGGGCGCTGCGCGGGGCCCTGACCACCACGGTGTTCCCGGCGAGCAGCGGGGTGATGCCGAACAGGGCGCTGCTGGCGGGGGCGTTCTGCGGTGGGTTGACGGCGACGACGCCGTCCGGCACCCGGCGGAGGGTCATCCTGCGGTTGCCGTGCTCGATGTGCTGCTCCAGCTGGGCGGCACACAACCGGAGGGTCTCTTCGCTGAAGATCTCCAGCAGCCCGGCCACCTGCCACTCCGCCAGGGAGCGCGGGTTGCCCTCCGCGATGAGCAGATCGACGAAGTGCGCGTGGTGGCGGTGCAGGCGCTCGCGGATGGCGCGGCCCACGCCGAGCCGGCGTTCCAGCGGGACGCGGCGCCAGAGGGGTGCCGCTTCGGCCGCGCTGCGGGCGGCCCGTGCGATGGTGTCGTCATCGGCGAGGGCGCAGCGCCCCACCACGAAGTCCTCGGCCTCGGCGGGGTCCACCGTGCCGCGTTCCAGTTTGCGCTTGAGTGTCAGGGTCTTGAAGACATCGTCCAGTATGGCCGACGTCTTGACCGTATATACGTGTTTTTCGGATGTCTCCTCGCAATCGGCTATCAGCGAAGCATAGTCCGGAAAGGCAAGCCGGGAGGAATACGATGCTTCGAAAACCGCTTGTCCAGAGATCCCCGTGCGAGATTCCACGGTTGGGGTCTTCCTTCCCAGGTTCCAGTGGCCGAGGAGGCGGAGAAAGGCCGCGGACACAATCAGACACAGTCGAAGTGGGTGCAACTCGGCACGACTTCGATTCTGGCAGCGCCGGCTGATACCTCCCTGACACGGTCCTGACCGATCAGACCCGTGCGACGACGCGAGACCATCCGCCAAAAAGCGGAATATCGGCGTCCTGATGTTCGTAAGGCCGCAGCAATAGCAGGAAGTACCGCTCCACGCCCTAACACAGCGTTTCGGCCACCTTGCGCCGGGCGGTCAAACAGATACCGAAGCGGTTTGCTGCAAATTTCTCTGTGCCTTCGCTAATAGCTTGCCTACTATGACCGAATGCGCAGGCACACGATGACCCAGGGAATCGGTCCGATGCTGCGGGAGTGGCGTAAGAGACGCAATCTGAGCCAGCTTGCGCTCGCCCTCCAGGCAGATACGTCCAGCCGTCATCTCAGCTTCATCGAGACCGGACGAGCTGTGCCCAGCCGAGAACTCGTGCTGCGGCTTGCCGACCAACTCAACGTACCGATACGTCAGCGCAACTCACTGCTGATGGCCGCGGGATACGCCCCCGCCTACGAAGAGACCCCGATCAGCGAGACCCACATGGACCGGGCCAACGAGGCGATCGACCGCCTCCTGAACGGCCATGAGCCGTATCCGGCGCTGGTCTTCGACTCCATATCCGACCTGCGCCGGGCCAACAGATCGGCACTGGCGCTGCTGGACGGCATCGCCGACGAGCTGCTGGTGCCGCCGATCAACATCATGCGGGTGGCCCTGCACCCGGAGGGCCTGGCTCCGCGGATCCTCAACTTCGCCGTGTGGCGCGGCCATCTGCTGGGCCGACTCCGCCGGGAGGCCGTGCTCACCAACAACGAGCGGTTGGCGACCCTGTACGACGAGGTCAGCAGCTACCGCTACGCCAAGAGCGTGTTCGACCCGGCGCGCGAGATGGAGCCGGACATGCCGGACGGCCAGTCCATCGCGATCCCGCTGCGCATCCGCGCGCTCGGCTCCGAACTCAGCCTCTTCAGCGCCCTCACCGTCTTCGCCGCGCCCGTCGACATCACCCTGTCGGAGCTGACCATCGAGACCTTCTACCCGGCCGACGCGCACACCGCCACGGTGCTGCACTCGCATCTCCAGCTGGCGGGAGCGGACGAGCCGGCGCCCGACCAGCTCGTGGCACTCCGCGCCGCTCCCTGATGCCCGGGGAGCCCGGCTCCCCGGCGAGCGGGCAACCGGTGGCGCGGTGGAGTGCACGGCAGGTCGGACGCCGGCCGGGTCGCACCGGTGGACCCGCGATCACGCCCCCGCCGGCTGCTTCGGCTTACCGGGCAGCAGCTGAATGGCCACCGCCAGCGCCAGGGCGAGCGCGATCAGCAGCACCAACCCGGCGTCCAGGCCGTCGGCCGTGCTCGCGGGGGAGACGCCGGCGCGGTGGTAGTAGATGATGCCGATGAGCGCGACCCCCAGGGCGTTGCCCACCTGCATCATGGTGGTGAGGACACCCGAGGCGGCGCCGGCCAGGTGCGGCGGGATGCCGGCCAGCACGGTGGCGTTGAGCGGCGCCATCACCATCCCCAGACCCGCGCCGTCCAGCAGCAGGGCGGGCACGAGGGCCCAGATGCTGCCCTCGACGCCGATGTGCGAGACGGCCAGCAGCAACCACAGCTGCCCGACCGCCAGCAGGACCCCGCCGATGGCCAGTGCCTGCTTGCCCAGCAGGGCGCCCAGCCGCCGCGCGGACAGCGAGGTGACGAAGAAGCCGATGCCCATCACGGCGAAGGTGAGCCCCGAGTCCAGCGCGCTCAGGCCACGGCCCTGCTGCAAGTACAGCGCGAGCACCAGGAAGAACGACGCCGCGCCCGCGTAGAAGACCAGCACCGCGCTCAGCCCGACGGTGAAGGCGCGCTGGCGGAACAGCGCGAGGTCGACGAGCGGCGCACCGTCGCGTCCCCCCAGGCGGTGCTGGTACCAGGCGAACGAGCCGAGCAGCGGCACGGCGAGCACCAGGCAGACCCAGGTCCAGGCGGGCCAGCCCTTCTCGCGGCCCTCGACCAGCGGCAACACCACCGCCACCAGACCCAGGGTGACCAGCAGCGCGCCGGGGATGTCCAGCCGGCTGTTGACCTGGGCACGCGACTCCGGGACCACCCGCGGGGTGAGCAGCAGGGCCACCAGGCCGATGGGCACGTTGATCAGGAAGCAGCTCCGCCAGCCGAGCCCGGCCACGTCGGCCTGGATGAGGGCGCCGCCGATCAGCTGGCCGCCCACCGACGCGGTGGCCAGCACCATGCCGTACGCGGAGAAGGCGCGGGCCCGGGCGGCACCGGTGTAGGTCACCCCGAGGATGGTCAGCACCTGCGGGGAGAGCACCGCTGCGCCCATGCCCTGGACGATCCGGGCGAGCACCAGCACCGTGGCGGACGGCGCGATCCCGCAGACCAGCGAGGCCACGGTGAACAGCAGCAGCCCGACCACGTACAGCCGGCGCCGGCCGAAGATGTCGCCGAGGCGTCCCGCGGTGATCAGCCCGCAGGCGTACGCCAGGCCGTAGCCCGCCACGATCAGCTGCACCTGGTCGGTGCCGGCGTCGAGCTCGTGCTGCACCGCGGGGATCGCCACGTTCACGATGAAGAAGTCGAGGACGACCATGAAGGTGCCGGCCAGGACGACCGGCAGCGCAAGCGGACTGGGCGGAGAGGCCACCTGCTTTTCGCGTTCCTTGCCTGTGATGTCTACGTCGGCCACGGTGTCCTTCCCAGCGTTCGAGAGATGTCGTGATGTCGTCGGATACTGCGTTTTCCCGGGGGATGCTGCGGTCCACAGTCGCTCCGCGACGGGCCGGACCCCCAGCCCGAAAAGCAGGCCAGCCGGGGTGGCCGGCGCGGACATCACGCGGGAAACCTGAGTGACTGCGGCTGCACTCAATCTCCGTGGCGCTGGTCACGTTGTCGATTACCTCATGGGTAATTGCCGCCTCACAGGCGGTTGCCTAGCGTCCCTCGGGACACGCGGCCCGGCGCCGGCCGACCGGTCGCCGCCGGGCCGCGGCAACGAAGGAACGCAGGCGGACAACGGGGAGGACAGATGGTCGACGAGGATGCGGCTCCCGGCGCGGCGTGGTTCCGCGTCAGCAGGCCACGGCCCGACGCCGGGTGCCGGCTGTACGTCTTCCCGCACGCGGGCGGCTCGGCCGCCGCGTACGCCCGCTGGGCGCAGCTGCTGCCCGAGGACGTCGAGGTGGCGACCGTGCAGTTGCCGGGCCGGCAGGACCGCCGTTCCACTCCCCCGATCACCGACCTCGACACGCTGGTCGAAGCCGTCTACGAGGCGCTGGAGGACGACCTGGACGGCCGGCCGTTCGCGTTCTTCGGGCACAGCATGGGGGCCCTGGTCGCCTACCGGCTCACCGTGGCGCTGCGCAAGGACGGCGTCGCGGGGCCCGCGCTGCTCGCCGTGTCGGGGTGGGAGGGCGGTGCCCACCGCACCAGCGAGGTCTCCGTGGGCAGCATGTCCGACGACGAGTTCCTGGCGCGCGTCGCCGAGTTCGGCGGACTGCCGCCGGAGGTCACCGGGAACGACGAGCTGCTCCAACTGGTGCTGCCGATGCTGCGCGCCGACTTCACCGTCCTGAACGGTTACACGGACGACGCGGCCCGCGTGGACTGCCCGGTGGTGGCCTACGGCGGCGCGTCGGACCCGACCGTGGGCGGCGGTGCGCTGGGCGCCTGGGCGGAGCGCGCCGACCGTTTCCTGGGGCTCGTCGAGTTCGACGGCGGTCACTTCTACCTGTACGAACACGGCGTCTCGGTGGCGGCCGACCTGACCGGGCGGCTGCGGCGCTGCCTCGCCGGCGCCGCGGGCCGCTGACGCGAACGGCTGACGCGAGCGGCCCCGGACGGCAGTCGTCCGGGGCCGCTCTCGCTGCCGGCCGGTCAGTGGATCTTGCTGGTGCGGCCCTCCCAGAGCCGGTCCCGCAGCTCGCGCCGGAGCACCTTCCCGGTCGAGTTGCGCGGCAGCGCCGCCACGAAGTCGTAGCTGGTGGGGATCTTGAAGTCGGCCATCCGGCCCTTCAGGGACATCAGCAGCTGCCGCGGCGTCGCCCGCATCCCCTCCCGCAGGACCACGCAGGCGTGCACCGACTCGCCCCAGCGTGGGTGCGGGGCGCCGACGACCGCCGCCTCGGCCACCGCCGGATGGGCGGCCAGCGCCTCCTCCACCTCGCCCGGGTAGACGTTCTCACCGGCGACGATGATGGTGTCCTTGATGCGGTCGGACAGATAGAGGTAACCGTCCTCGTCCAGCCGGCCGGCGTCCCCCATCCGCAGCCACCCGTCCTGGAGCGCCTTCTCGGTGGCCTCCGCAAGGTTCCAGTAGCCGAGCATCAGCGCGGACGTGCGGACCCACACCTCGCCGACCTCGCCCGGCGGGCAGGTCCGGCCGTCGGCGACGATCCGTATCTCCACGCCCGGGCAGGCCCGTCCGGCGGCGCGCAGCCGCGGGCTGCCGGGCACGTGGTCGAGGGCGGGCAGCAGGGCGACCGCGTTGCCCGTCTCGGTCGCGGCGTACGCCTGCACCAGGTCGGCGCCCATCGTCTCCATGCAGCGGGCCAGCAGCTCCGACGCGACGGGTGAACCGCCGTAGACGACCTTGCGCAACGACGCGAGGGCCTCCTTGGACGCCGCGGGCTCGGCCAGCATCATCTGGAGCATGGCCGGTGCGACGAACGTGGTGGTGACGTGGACGTCGCGGATCAGGGCCACCGCGTCCTGGGCCACGAACATCCGCATGACCACGTTGGTCACGCCCGCCGTGAAACCCTGCATGGACCAGGACAGACCGGCGATGTGCAGGCCGGGCAGCCCGATCAGGCTGCGGTCGTCCGGCTTCCAGTCGACCCAGTCGAGGCCGCTTGCGTCCATGGCCCTGCCGAGGGCGAAGAAGCTGCGGTGCGGCAGCACCACGCCCTTGGGCAGTCCGGTGGTGCCGCTGGTGTACATCACGGCGAACGGCTCGGCCGCGTCGCCGCGGTGCGGCACGCCCTGATCCGGATGGCCCTGCTTGAAGGCCAGGTAGCCCGCGCCGCGCCGCCCCTCGGCGTCCATCGGCACCACATGGCGCAGGTCCGGCAGGTCCTCGGCCACCCGCTCGGCGGTGGCCAGGTACTCCTCCTCGACGAAGAGCAGGCAGGCGCCGCAGTCGCGCAGCTGGTGGTCGACCTCGCCCGCCGTGAGCCGCCAGTTGACGGGCACCAGCACGGCACCGGCCTTGGCGCAGGCGAACGCGATCTCGTAGTAGTGGGCCGACTCCATCCCGAGGAACGCGACGCGGTCGCCGGCCGCCACGCCCGCGGCGCGCAACGCCCACGCGGCGCGGGTGCTCTCGCGGTGCAGCTCGGCGTAGGTCGTCCGCTCGCCGAGGTGGATCATGGCGACGTGGTCGGGGCGGAGCGCGGCGTGGTGGCCGGGGACGTCGGCGAGCGTGCGCAGCGTGGCCTTTTCCATGAACTCCATCTCCCAGATCTTCCTGCTCCCAGGTCTTCCTGACGGCCGGGCGGCGGCCGGGTGTGCTGCGTGCCGTGCGCCGGCGGGTCAGACCGCTTCCTGCTCCTGGTCGGCGAACGCGGCCAGCCTGCGGGCCGTGGGATGGTCCAGCACCGCCACGACCGGGACACGCCGGCCGAGCGCGTTGCCGAGCCGTTCGCTCACCCGGGCGGCACCCAGCGAGTCCAGACCCAGGTCGAGGAACTCCGCGTCGGGGGCCACCTCGCCGGGCCCGTCGAACTGCAACTCGGCCGCCACCACGGCGCGGATGAACCCGGCGAGCGCGGTGTGCCGCTCGTCCTGGGGCAGCGCCGCAAGGCCCGCCATGTCGAACGTGAGCGGATCGGGTGCGCCGGACGCGGTGTTCGTGGTCGCCCCGTCCGTGGCCGCTGGGCCGGGCGCGCCCTCGACCGGTGCGCCCGCGTGCGCGGTGGGCACCGGGTGGCGCGGGTTGTCCGTCTGCAACCAGTGGCGGCGGCGGTCGAAGGCGTAGCTCGGCAACGTGACCCTGGGCAGGCCGGTCCCCGCGTGCAGGCCCCGCCAGGACACCGCGTGGCCCGCCGTGTACAGCGCGGCGAGCGACGACAGCAGCACCGTGTCGTCCGGGCGCCTGCGGCGCAGGCTCGTCAGCCACAGCCGGCCGTCGTCGCCCTCCTTGCCCACGTTGTCCCGGGCCAGCGACGTGAGGGTCGCCGACGGCCCCATCTCGATGAACGTGTGCCGGCCGCGGCGCGCCACGGCGCCCATGCTGCCCGCGAAGTCGACCGGCTCCACCAGGTGGCGCACCCAGTAGTCGGCCTTGGAGATCTCGCGCCACCGGGCCGGCCGGCCGGAGAGGTTGGAGATCAGGGTGAACTCGGTCTCGTGGAAGGTGATGGTGTCGAAGACCGCCCGGAAGGCATCGGTGACCTCCTGCATCAGCGGTGAGTGGAAGGCGTGCGAGACGGGCAGCACCGTGGTCGTCACGCCCCGGGCGGACAGCTCGGCGGCCACTTCCGCCAGGGACGCCCGGCCTCCCGAGATGACGCACTGGGCCGGCGCGTTGTACGCGGCCACGGCCAGGTCGTCGTACTTCTCCACGAGCGGGGCCACCGTCGCCGCGTCCGCGCGTACCGCCACCATGCCGCCGGGAGTGGTCACCGAGTCCATCAACCGGGCCCGGGCTGCGACCACCCTGACCGCGTCGGCGGGCGTGAAGAGCCCCGCGATCGTGGCGGCCGTCAGCTCCCCGATGCTGTGTCCCAGCAGCACGGAAGGCCGCACCCCCCAGGACATCCAGAGCCGGGCGAGCGCGTACTCCAGCACGAACAGGGCGGGCTGGGCGTACCGGGTGCGGTTCAGCTCCCGACCGTCCGCCGATCCGTCGAACATCAGCTCCCGGATCGACCGGCCCAGCAACGGGGTGAAGAGGGCGTCGAGCTCGTCGACCACCTCGCGGAACACCCGGTGTCGCCCGTACAGGCCGGCGCCCATGCCCGGCCGCTGGGCGCCCTGCCCGGCGAACAGGAACGCGATCTTGCGCGGCGCCTGGGGTGCCACGCCTTCGATCCGGGCGAGCCGGTCGGCGAGCAGCGCGGCGAGTTCGGCGCGATCGTGTACGACGCCCGCGATGCGGTGGTCGAAGTGCGCGCGGGTGACGTTGGCGGAGTGGCAGAACGCGTCGACGGCGAGGTCGGGGTGGTCGGCGACCAGCTGCTGGTACCGCTCGAGCTGGAGCTTCAGGGCGCGCGGGGACTTCGCCGAGAGGGTGAAGACATCGGCACGTCCCGCGGCCTTCGCGGTGGGCGCGGTGGGCGCGTCGTCCGCCGCCGGGGCGGCGTCGGCGGGCGCCTCTTCGAGCAGGGCACACGCGAGGGTGCCGGTGAAGCCGAAGGACTGGACGAGCGCCCGGCGGGTCTCGGCCTGCCAGGGGCGGCACTCGGTCGGCACCTCGACCGGGATCACCTGCCAGGGGATGCGGCTGGACGGCCGGGTGAGGTTGAGGTGCGGGAAGATGGTCCGGGCGCGCAGTTGGGCGATGGTCTTGATCAGGCCGCCGACCCCGGCGGCCGGCTCCATGTGCCCGAGGTTCGTCTTGCACGAGCCGACCAGCAGCGGCCTGTCCTTGCTGTGCGCGTCGCCGAAGACGTCGTTGATCGCGCCCATCTCGATCGGGTCGCCGAGCGGGGTCCCGGTGCCGTGTGCCTCGACGTACTGGATGTCGCCCGGCCCCAGGCGGGCGCTGCGCAGCGTGCTGCGGATCAGCTCGGCCTGGGCCGTGCCGTTGGGGACGGTGAGCCCTGCGCTCTCCCCGTCCTGGGCGAGCGCGCTGCCGCGCACCAGTGCCAGGATCGTGTCGCCGTCCCGGCGGGCGTCCGAGAGCCGCTTGAGCACCAGCATGCCGCAGCCTTCGGCGCGCCCGTAGCCGTCGGCCTCCTCGTCGAAGGTCTTGCACCGGCCGTCCGGCGCGAGCGCGTTCAGGTCGGAGAAGAGCGCGGTGCTCCGCGGGTGGTGGATGGCGTTGACGCCGCCGGCCAGCGCGATCTCGCACTCGCCCCGGCGCAGTCCCTGGACGGCCAGGTGCAGCGCGACGAGGGATGCGGAGCATGCGGTGTCCACGGTGACGGACGGGCCGCGCCAGCCGAGGAAGTAGGAGAGCCGGCCGCACAGGCCCGAGTGCGAGACGCCGGCCGCGATCCGGCCGTCGAGCTCGTCGTAGCGCAGCTCGTCCATCTCCATGATGTAGTCGACGGAGCTGGCGCCGAGGTAGACGCCGCCGCGGCTGTGGCCCAGTGCGGACGGGTCGATGCCGGCGTGCTCCAGCGACTCCCAGGCGGTCTCCAGCACCAGGCGCTGCTGCGGGTCGAGGCAGTTGGCCTCGGCCGGCGAGATCTTGAAGAACCTGGCGTCGAACTGGTCGAGGTCGTCGAGGAATCCGCCGGCCCTGGTCTGGATCACGCCCCGGCCGGTGCCGGCGGCGAACGCCTCGACGTCCCAGCGGTCCTCGGGGAGCGGGCCGGTGGCGCTGCGTCCGTCGCGCAGGAACTCGGTGAACTCCTCCAGGGTGTTGTTGGCCC
Source organism: Streptomyces odontomachi (assembly GCF_024435355.1). Lineage (GTDB taxonomy): Bacteria > Actinomycetota > Actinomycetes > Streptomycetales > Streptomycetaceae > Streptomyces > Streptomyces odontomachi. The sequence goes on along the minus strand of NZ_JAMJWG010000017.1, from coordinate 6,120 downwards.
CGGGGAAGCGTAGGCCCACGCCGACGATCGCGATCGGCTCGTACTTCTCGCGCAGCAGGTCCTGCAACAGGGCGCGCTGCTTGCGGATGGTCTCCTGGGCCTGGGCCAGGGCGCTGTCGGTCGCGGGTGGTGCGCTGGCCGGTGTGGTCGCAGTCTGGTCGTTTGCCATCTCCGCCGCCTCTAGAAGAGGTCCTTGAGGGCCTCGTCGAGCATCGCGTCCGTCGTGTCCGTGGTGTCCGTCGTGTCCGTGGTGGAGCCGGCCGGTGGCGCCGCCGGTGTGCCGGGCGCGGCACCGGGCCGGAAGACGTCGGGGAGCAGCTCCGTGCAGATGTGGTCCAGCAGGCGCCCCACCGTGGGGCTGTTGAAGAGCAGGTCCGCACTGAGCTCCGCGCCGATGATGTCCTCCAGGCGCTGTTTCAGGTCGGTGATCGTCAGGGAGGTGAGCCCCAGGTCGAAGTAGCTCTCGTCCATGGGGAGGTCGTCCTCGTCGGTCATCAGCAGGACCGTCTTGAACTCCGCTGCCACGAGGTCCTCCAGTGCCTCCCGGCGCTCGGCGCGCGGCAGGTCGAGCAGGGCGCGCATCGTCGCCGCGACGGGCGTCGTCGCGGGCCCCACCGGGCGTTCGTCCACCGCGCTCACGGTCATCGCCTCCGCCACTTCGGGTGTGTGTGGGAGCCCCGTACCGTGCCGGTGCCGGCCGGTATCGGGGAGGGCTTTCCAGGGGCCTATCCAAACGACGGTTCGAAGGCCGGTCCATTCACCGACGGCGTGGCATCACGGGCATGTGCACATGCCGTCAGCGGGGTGTCAGGGGCGCCGAAGGCGCCACAAAGGGGCGCGGGGATGGGGGTACCTCCCACGCCTTTAAGGCAGTGGGGGAGCGACCAGCCCCCACCGTCCGGCAGTCCGGACACGACAGAAACAGCCCCACCCGGACGGTGTCGACCCGACGGTCTCGTCGTAGCTTGTCGCTCCCCCACTGCCTTAAGGGCGTGGGAGGTACCCCCATCCCCGCACCCCTACGGGCCCGCCCCGCAGCGGCGCGACGCTACTCCGTCGCACCGCCCGGCAGGATCCGGCGGAAGCCGGTGTACGGCACCAGGGCGTCGGGCAGCAGCACCGAGCCGTCGTCCTGGGCGCCCTGCTCCAGCAGCGCGGCGACGGTGCGTCCGATGGGCAGCGCCGAACCGTTGAGGGTGGCCGCGTACGCCTTGCGGCCGTGCGCTGTCCGGTAGCGGATGCCGGCCCTGCGGGCCTGGAAGGTGCCGCAGTCGGAGACCGACGAGATCTCCCGGTACGCGTCGCTGCCCGGCAGCCACACCTCGATGTCGTACGTCATCCGGGCCGAGAAGCCCATGTCCCCGGCGGGCAGCAGCACCACCCGGTACGACAGCCCCAGGCGCCGCAGGCACTCCTCGGCATGGCCCACCATCAGGTCGAGTTGCCGCTGTGCCTCCTCGGGCGCGCAGACCCGCACCAGCTCGACCTTCTCGAACTGGTGCAGCCGCAGCACGCCCCGGGTGTCACGGCCGTACGCGCCCGCCTCCGCACGGAAGCACGGCGTGCGCGCGGTGAGGGCGAGCGGCAGCACGGCGGGGTCCAGCACGTCCTGGGCCACCAGGTTGGTGAGCGGTACCTCACCGGTCGGGATGAGGAACAGCTCCCGCTCGCCGACCCGGGTGGCGAACAGGTCGTCCTCGAACTTGGGGAGCTGACCGGTGCCCGTCATGGTCTCCCGGTGGACCAGGAACGGCACCGCGTACTCGGTGTAGCCCTGCTCACGGGTGTGCAGGTCGAGGAAGAAGTCGCCCAGCGCCCGCTCCAGACGGGCCCCCGCGCCACGGCTGACGCTGAACCGCGCGCCGGAGAGCCTGGCGGCCGCGGCCGGGTCCAGGATGCCCAGGGCCTCCCCGATGTCGCTGTGGTGGCGGGCGCCGGCACCGGACGCACGGGGCGCCGGGCCACCGCGCCGTACCTCCACCGCCTCCTTCTCCGAGTCACCGTCCGGGACGGCGTCCAGCGGGAGGTTCGGGACGGTCAGCAGGGTCGCGGTGAGCGCCTCGCTCGCCGTCCGGGCCGCCGCCTCGGCCTGCTGGACCCGGGTGCGCAGGGCGCGGGCGGCCGCCTTGTCCTGTTCGGACGGTGGCCCTGAGCGCCCGCGTGCGCGGAGCGCCTGGTTCATCTCGGTCCGCAACCGGGTCACCTCCGCCTGCGCCTCCGCGCGCGCCCGTTGGGCGGCGGTCAGCCCGGCCAGGTCCAGGCCGTACTTCCGCCGGGCCAGCCGGCGTACGGCGTCCTGGCCGGCCTCGATCAGTTCACGCGGATCGTGCACGGCGGCCTCCCGGCTGTTGGTCGGAGGTGGTGGTGTGCTGCTGGTCGGAGGTGGTGGTGTCCGGTGCGGCGCCGGGCGCCGGCACGCCCGCCAGGACGGGACCGCCGGCCACGGCGGAGGGGTCGGGTGCCGCGGCGGCCTCGGTCCTGCCGCCCAGTGCGCGGTAGCGCTCGGGGCGGACCGAACGGAGCCGCAGGGCGTGCCCGAATCCGACCAGCGCCGCCACCACCAGCAGCCACGGCAGCGCGGCGATCACCCGCGAAGGCGAGCCGGTGAGCATGTCGAAGTTGCCGACCACCAGCCACACCGAGGCGCACAGCCCGGCGAAACCGAACAGCGGGGCGACCACGTCACGCCACCAGTGGGCGGGCGCCGCGGTGCGGCGCAGCCGCAGTCCGAGCACCGCCAGTGCGGCCAGCGCCTGGAGGGCCACGATGCCCAGCGTGCCCAGGCCCAGCATGCTGGTGGTCAGGCCGGCGTACGGATCGAGGCCGGCCAGCGCGAAGCCGGTCACCACCACGGCCGTGAGCACGCTCTGGGCCACGGAGGCGCGGTGCGGCGAGCCGTACCGGGGATGCTCGGCGGCCATCGGCGCGGGCAGCAGACCGTCGGCGGCAAGGACCTGCGCATACCGGTTGGCGGCGCTGTGCAGGGCGAGGGCGGCGGCGAACAGGCTGGTGCAGAGCAGGATCTGGAGGGCGTTGCTGCCCACGGAGCCCAGGAAGTCGTCGCCGAGGACGAAGAACAGGTCGCCCATCTGCTTCCCCGCCACCGCCCGCACATGGTCGGGCCCGATAGCGCCCACCGACAGCCAGCTGGTCAGCGCGTAGAACCCGGCGATCAGCACCACCGCCCCGTAGGTGGCACGCGGCACGCTGCGCTTCGGGTCGCGCGCCTCCTTGCCGTACAGCGCGGCGGACTCGAAGCCGATGAACGAGACGAACGCGAACATCAGCGCAAGACCGGCGCCCGGTCCCGTCGCCCGGTGCGGCGAGAAGGAGGCGGCGGGCAGCGCGGAGGCACCGTGCCGGGCGAGGATCGCCACGTCCAGCGCCACCAGCACGCCGATCTCGCCCAGCATCAGCAGCGCGAGCAGCCGGGCGCTGACGCTGATCTCGCGGTAGCCGAGGACGGCCACGACGACCAGGCCCACCGCGGCGCACCACTCCCAGGACACGGTGATCCCGTGCCCGGCCAGCACCAGCTGGGTGAAGTAGCCCAGCGCACCGACGAGGCCGATGGCGGCGCAGTTGTAGGCGAGCAGGGCCACGTAGCCGGCGGCTGCGGCGGGCGGGCGGCCCAGGCCGTCGGCGACGGAGGCGTAGAAGCCGCCGGAACCGCCGGTGCGGCGGGCGCTGACCGCGTACCCCACGGAGAAGCAGAGCAGGGTGAGACCGGCGAAGAGGAAGGCCGCGGGTACGCCGGCGCCGTTGCCGAAGGCGAAGGCGAGCGGCACGGTGCCCACCATCGCGGACAGCGGCGCTGCCGCGGCGACGATCAGGAACAGGATGTGACGGGTACCGAGCCGCCGCTGGGCGGCGGCCCCGGCCCTTTCCGTGACGGGGGAACTGCTCTCGGGCATGGGGACTCCAGGACTGGAGGACGAGGATCCCGAAGGTTCCGGGAGGGATGGGTGGGCTGGGCTGGGGTGAGCCGGAGTGAGCTGGGGTGGCCCGCGCGGTGGTGCCCGTGCCCGGGCGGCCGGTCCGGCAGCGGTGCCGCGAACCGCGCACCGGCGGGTCCGTACGGCGTGCACGGGCGAACGCGTGCTGATGAGCGCCTCGTTGGGCGGGCGCCGGGGTGCGCCGGCTCGCGCAGGACGGGCACCGGACGTGCCGGAGCGTCAGGCATGACCGGGGTGTCCGGCGTATCGGGGGCGCGCGCCTGGCCGGCGGGGTGCCGGCCGGGCGGGCCGCGATGACGCAGAAGGACGAAACGAAAGAAAGGGTGGGGGCGGGAGGGGCGGCCCGGTCAGGCGGCGCCGTACTCCTCGCGCAGCCGCGCGTCGAGCGCCAGCACCACGCTGTCGGCCGCGGCGGCCACGCTCTCGTCGTCCGGGGCGCCGATGACCCCCATCAGGTTCTGCACCATGGCCTGCTTGAGGCCGTCGGTGGTCTCGTTCTCGCTCACGGTTCTGATCACTCCTTCGAAGCTGCCCGGGCGGTGCCGGGCACATGGGTGGTGGGGGCGGCGGCCGGGCCTCGACGGGCCTCGGCGGCCGGCGTCAGAAGGCCTTGCAGGCGCGGAAGATGTGCGCGAAGGACGCCAGCGAGGCCTGCCCGTCGAAGGCGACGTACTCGGGCACCAGCAGGTCGGGGGCCCATTTCTGCTTGTACGCCAGCTGGGTCTGGGCCGGGTAGAGCGCCGCGCCCTCGGCCCACAGGGCGTGCATCAGCCACTGGAACGCCGGGCTGTGGCCCTCGATCTCGTGCGCCGCGTCCAGGCCGGTGAACGGGGTGAAGCCGAAGTGCAGCCATGCGACGCCCTCCGCACGGAAGACCTCGATGGCATGCGCGTTGATGGCCTCCATCAGGCCCGGCGAGCCGGACGGGATACGCCGGCTGAGGTCGTGCATCCAGCCGGCCCGGCTGCCGTACACCGGCGAGTACGAGATGTACGCGACGGGCTCGCCGTCGATGGTGCCGAGGAACAGCCGCCGGTGCTGCTGCACCTCGCCGCCGATCTGCCCGACCAGGAACTCCAGCTGGTGGACCCCCTCGCCCTTCGACGCCAGCCAGGCCTGGTCGATCGTGGTGATCGCGGACTCCCAGTCGCCGGCCGGCACCTCCTGGATCTTGAGCCCGTTGCGGTGGGCGCGGGAGATCTTGTTGCGCAGTTGCATGAAGCGGGTGCCGCGCAGCGAGAAGTCCGCGAGGCTGACCGCCCACGACGCACCGACCTGATTGACGGTGAACCCCTGCTGCGCATAACGCTCGGCGTCGTGGCGCTGCAACTGGACGCCGACCAGGTTGAGCCCCTCGTCCCTGACGTACTGCCGGAAGCCGTCCGCCAGGGCGTCGTAGTCCTCCGGTGCGGCGAACGGGCCGCCGAACTGCACGGCGAACCGCCCGGTACGACGGTAGAAGATCGCTCCGTCCCGATCTGGGACGGAGTAGGTACTGTTACCGCTGTTCAGCGCGAGAAACGAGCTGGGATTCTCGGCCTGCGTGTGATTTCGGACGGCCGCAAGCAGCGGATTGCCAACAACGGTTGCGGGCATTACGGAACCCCTTTCCATGGCCTTTTCAGTCAGGGAGAGTAGAGCACCTCGCCCCATCGAGGGGAAGACTGGAAATCCCTTTGCATAACACGTCAGAGAGACGTCAGCGGCCTATCAGCAGAGGCTGCCACTGTGGTGTCAGTGAACGGCACGGGAAACCGGGCCGAGAACAGGGAGAGGTGCCCGGAGCGGCTTATCGGGGACCTACGAGCCCGACTCGAAGGCCGGACCCCTGCGGGTCCACGCAGGTTCGAATCCTGCCCTCTCCGCGCAGTATGCACGACGCAGCACGGCGATACGGGCGATACGGGCGGCACGAAATGTGCTCCGTTTCCCGCCGGTTCCGCAGACGCATCGGGTGAACGTGTGCCGACCGATCCCCCGGACACCGCACCATCCACCGATGCCCTCGGCTCCGCCGGATCGCCCCCGCGCCGGCGGAGTGGTCACGCCCGTCAGTCAGGCCTCTTCGCCGGCTGACGGGCGTGACGCATGAGTACCGCCCGCCGCCCTGAGAACGGGGAAAACACCGCCGAGAACGGGGAGACGATGAACTCCGACTTAGCGC
>NZ_JAMJWG010000016.1 GCF_024435355.1 Streptomyces odontomachi | reverse complement strand
GCCGCCGGCGCCGCGCCGGGTGGCATGCCGGGCGGTGACATGGACTTCTGATCCGCCGTCAGCGGACCGAAAAGTCCAGCGGTTCGTACGGATCTCCGTACCGCCGTAGTACGTGTGGAGGCGGCACCCCTTCCGGGGGGTGCCGCCTTCGGCGTTTGCCCAGCCGTGTGCGAGGCCCTGGCCGCCGCGGGCCGGTCAGGACCGGCCCGCCGAGGCGTGGACCAGCGGCAGGAAGACCTCGTCGACGATCTCGACGAGGGCCTCGTCCTCGATCGGCCGGCGGCGGGTGAGCAGCATCTCGTGGCGGACCAGGTTGGGCGGCAGCGTGACGACGCGCGGGGGCAGGGCTGCGGTCGGGATCTCGCCGCGCGCGGCGGCCCGCTCCAGGAGGGTCGTCATCACCCCGCTCATCATCGAGAACGGCTGCGGGTCCAGGTCCGGCACCTCCGCCATCAGGCCGTGCACGACATCCGAGCCGATGGTGCTGCTCCGCTTCACCATCCAGCGCAGCACGGTGAGCACATCACGACGGAGCTCGCCGGTGTCCGGCACCTGGTCGACGATGGAGCCGTTCCGGCGGCGCAGGGCGGCGATGACCAGCTCGGCACGGTTGGCCCAGCGCCGGTACAGCACCTGCTTGCCGGTGTGGGCGCGGGCGGCCACGCCCTCCATGGTGAGCCGGGCGTACCCCACCTCGGCCAGCTCGTCCCAGACCGCGTCCAGGATCGTGGCCTCCAACGCGGCGCCGCGGCGCCGCTGCACCCCTGGCTGATCGCCGGTCCGTGCCGCCACTTCCGCCCTCCGGCCCATGAGCACCTCCAAGAGACTTGGCGTCTCTTGTTCACCGCGGCTAGGCTACCGTGGCACCGGGACTGGAGACGATACGTCTCTTATGGCGATGATCGCCGGCCCTGCGTCCGCCCGTACGACGGCCGCGTGCCGCATCGCCGCCGGGACGGCAGGGAACGGCAGCGTGACCAGGGGGCGGACGGAGTGGGCAAGGGCGCGAGCGCGAAGGCGACCACCAAGGCGAGCGCGAAGGGCAGCCCTAAAGGCAGTCCTAAGGGCAGTCCGAAGAAGGGCGCGGGGAAGGGCGCGAAGAAGAAGGCGGGGCGGTTGGACCCGGCGTTGCTGCGGCTGGCTGGGGTCCTCGTCATCGGGGTGCTGGCGCCGCTGCTGGACAGCACGATCGTGAACGTCGCGCTGCGCACCCTGAGCAACGACCTGGACGCCCCCGTCGCCACCGTGCAGTGGGTGAGCACCGGCTATCTGCTGGCCCTGGCCATGTCGATCCCGCTCACCGGCTGGGCGGTCGACCGGTTCGGCGCCAAGCGGATGTGGCTCGCGGCGCTGCTGCTGTTCCTGGCCGGGTCGGTCTGCTGCGGCCTGGCCTGGAACATGGGCGCGCTGATCGCCTTCCGGGTGCTCCAGGGCATCGGCGGCGGGCTGCTGATGCCGATCATGCAGACCCTGCTGATGCGGGCCGCCGGGGTCGGCACCATCGGTCGGCTGCTGGCCCTCGTCACGCTGCCCGCGCTGGTGGGCCCGATCTTCGGCCCGATGATCGGCGGCCTGATCGTGGATCACCTCAGCTGGCGGTGGATCTTCTACGTCAACGTGCCGCTCTGCGTCGTCGCCCTGGTCCTGGCCTGGCGCGTGCTGCCCGGCGACGTTCCCCTGTACGGCCGGCGCCTGGACCTGCCGGGCCTGCTGCTGATCTCGCCGGCGCTCGCCGGGCTCGTCTACGGGCTGACCCAGGTGGGCGGCGACGGTCGTATCGGCCGTCCGGCGGCGCTGGTCCCGTTGGCCGGCGGGGTGCTGCTGTTGGTCGGGTTCGTCGTCCGGGCGCTGCGCGTGGACGCTCCGTTGATCAATCTGGACCTGTTCCGCGCCCGCTCCTTCAGCGCGTCCAGCGCCCTGCTGTTCCTGTCCGGGCTGTCGATGTTCGGCGCCATGCTGCTGCTGCCGCTCTACTACCAGCAGCAGCGCGGCCACGGCGCCCAGGTCACCGGTCTGCTGCTGGGACTCCAGGGCCTGGGGAGCCTGCTCGCTCGTCGGTTCGGGGGGCTGATCGACGGCGTCGGGCCGCGTCCGGTCGTCCTTGTGGGCGCCGTTCTGGTGACGTTGGGCACACTGCCGTTCGCCCTGGGCGGTGCGCACGTCAGTGGACTGCTCCTGGGAGTGGCGCTGGTGGTGCGCGGGGCCGGGCTGAGCGCGGTCAACCTCGCCGTCATGGTCGGCGCCTACCACGATCTCGCCCCCGCGCAGATCCCGGACGCCAGCAGCACCACCCGGATCATGCAGCAGATCGGCGGCTCGTTCGGCGCGGCCGTGCTCGCCGTGGTGCTGCAAGGGCAGTTCGCCGCCCACCCCGGGCCGGCCGGCAGGGCCACCGCCTACGGTCACACCTTCACCTGGGCCGTGGCCTTCGCGGCCCTCTCCGTACTCCCGGCGCTGCTGCTGCCCGCCCTGACCGGGCGTCAGGGCGGCGGCGGTTCGGACGACGACGGCTCGGATGTCGAGGAGCCGGACGCTGGAGAGTCGGACGCCCGGAGGGATGTGCCGCCCGGTGGTGTCGCGGCGGGGCTGAGCTGAGCTGGGCGCGCCGGGCGGGCGAGGAACCGGCCCGGCCGCCGGGTGGACGAGGAAGGGGACGCCCACCTCCCTGCATTGTGCCACAGAGTGTGCTGTTGATCACCGACAGTGGTCACGGGGCCGGTTTATCCGCCACTCTGTGTGTGGCAGGACGAACTCAGCGTGGAGGTTGCAGAAGATGGTGGCCAAGTCGGTGGAAGGGACCCAGGCTGCGGAGGACGTGGTGACGCGGCTACGTGGGGCTCTCGGCGCCCTCGGAGTGGTACTGCCGTCGCTGCGCGTCGATCCCCTGAGCGCGGCGAACGACGAACCGTATCCGCTGGTGGAACTGGGGCGCTGCAACCTGGACACGGCCGCGCGGCTGATCGCCGTGTTGGACGAGGTGCGGCGGTGATGGGGGTCCGGCGGAGCGGCGAGCGGCCGCCCAGGGTCGGGTCCTATGCGCTGGACGGCAGGGACGGACGGGTGGGGCAGGTGATCGGGGTCGAGCACGGGCTGGTGCGTCTGCGGCCACCCGGTGGCGGGCCGGAATGGCACTGTCCGGCCGGAGAGTTAGGCCTCCCCGGGCCGGCCGAGCTGCTGCGCGCGCGGGTACGGGAGGTCAACCGGCGCAGAAGACTCAGGTGAGCCGGGCGGGGTGAGGCACCGGGCAGGGTGAGGCACCGGGCGGGGGACGGCGGGAGCGGCCGTCCCCGCGGTCCCCCGCGCGGGAACGGGCGGGCGAGCCCGCGGGGGACGGGCGGACGTGTCCACCGCGGCGACCCGATCGGCCCCCGTCCGGCCCTCCAACGGATCACCCGGGTTGCCGGGCCGTGGGTACTGCCCCGTAGTGGGAGGGGAGTGGACGGGCGCCCCACCCGACGGCGCCGCACCAACCTACGAGAGGCTCGTATGAAACGCCCCGCCCTGGTGGCCGACTGGGCGGCCGGTGCCGCACTGCTCGCCGCCGTCAGCCTTGCCACCGCCCTCGTGACCGGATGCTCCAGCGGCCATGAGAAGTCGTCCGCGACCGTCTCCCAGGCTCCTGGCTCGGCGGAGGTCGCCGAGACCCCCGACAGGAACGCACAGACCGGCTCGGCCGATCCGGTCACCGCCTCGCCGACCGGGCCCGCCATGGTGTCGGTGGCCTCCAGCAAGGTCGGCAAGGTCCTGGTCGGCGAGAACGGCCGTTCGCTGTACCGCTTCCAAGCCGACAAGTCCTCGAAGTCGACGTGCACCGGCGCCTGTGCGGCGGCCTGGCCGCCCATGACCACCCAGGGCACGCCCAAGGCCGGCACGGGCACCAGCGGGCTGAAGCTCGGCACGACGCACCGGACCGACGGCTCGACGCAGGTCACGGTCAACGGACGACCCGTCTACTACTACGCCCTCGACAAGAAGAAGGGCGACATCATGGGGCAGCTGCTCAACCAGTTCGGCGGCGTGTGGTGGGTCATGGACCCCTCGGGCAAGGCGATCACGAAGAGCGCGAGCGGGAGCCCCAGCCCGACCGGCAGCCCCAGCCCGACCGGTACCAAAACCGGTTCCAGCGGGGGCGGCTACTGATCCTGCATCCGGTACCGACACTTGACACGGCACCGGCACCGAGACCAGAGCCGATCACGACAACGGAACCGAAACCGATCACGACATCGGTTTCGGTTCCGTTCCTCGGTCACACGGTCACACGGTCACTCGATACCGATCGCGCGACTGTTTCCGCTCCGGGCGCCGGAGTCGGAGGTGCGCCGCACGTCGCCGTTCTGGCTCTGGACCGAGTCGGTGCTCGTGCCGAGGTTCTGCTTGACCGAGTCCAGGATCGTCAGGCCCTGCCCGACCAGGCCGGCCGCGAGCTGGCCCAGGCCGTCCGTGCCGTTGAGCACGTTGACGTTGGCGTTGGCGAGACCGGCGGAGGCCTCCTTGACGATCTGGGGCAGCTGCTCGATCAGCTTCTGGTCGAGGGCGACGCGGTCGTACGAGGCGGCGGCCTCCGCCTGGATCTTCATCCGCTCGGCCTCGGCCATCGCCAGCAGCCGGATCCGCTCCGCCTCCGCCTCCGCGGGCTTGACGACCTCGGCGATCAGTTCCTTCTGACGCAGCTCCGCCTTGCGTTCGGCCAGCTCGGTCTGTGCGGTGAGCACCTCGCGCTGGGCGTGCGCCTGGGCCAGCGGTCCGGCCTGGGAGGCCTCCGCCTGGGCGCGGTCCACCTCGGCGCTGTACTGCGCCTGGACGATGGAGGTCTGACGGGCGTATTCGGCCTGCTTACGGGTCGCCTCCTGCTGCGCTTCGGCGGACGCCTGCGAGGCCTGCGCCTGCGCGATCTGGGCCTGGCGCTGGATGGCGGCCTTGTGCGGCGCCGACATCGCCTCGATGTAGCCGGTCTTGCCGTCGTCGATGGACTGGATCTGGAGCGAGTCGACGATCAGCCCGATCTTCGCCATTTCGGCCTTGGAGGTCTCCAGCACCTCGGTGGCCAGCTTCTGGCGCTCGGTCACGATCTCCTCGACCGTCATCGAACCGATGATGGACCGCAGGTGACCGGCGAAGATGCGGCCGGTGAGGATCGCCATCTGGTCCTGGTCGGAGAGGAAGCGCTGCCCGGCGTTGACGATGCTCTCGACGTCGTTGCCGACCTTGAAGGCGATGACGGCGCGTACGGTCAGGGTGATGCCCTGCCGGGTCACGCACTTCTCCTCGACCTCGGCCTCGCGCATCGCGAGGGTCAGGAAGCGGGTCTTGCGGAAGACGGGAAGAACGAACTTGCCGTGGCCGGTCACCACCCGGAACGGTGCGCCTTTGAGCCCACGCCTGCCGCCCGAGATGAGCATCGCCTGGTCAGGGGCGGGCACACGGTAACCGAACATCTCTCACTCCTCAGCCGACGCTGCCGACGCCACCCGAGGCGAACGGCGCGTCCAATGGATCGGTCCACTCGATGACATCGACCTGGCGGCTGCCACGGGATTCGATGACGAGCACGGTCGAGCCCTGTGGTAGGGGTTCGGCCGACCAGGCGAGGAAGGTCTCCGAACCACCGCGTACCCGCACCAGGACCTCACCGGGACCGGCGACTCCGCGCGTGCCGATGGTCAGTACCCCGGTACAGCCGATCACGGCCTCGTCCGCCATCACCGGCCATCCCCCTTGTCGCTCTGGCCATTGATGTCTTGACGATAGTCCCAGGGTTGCCCGCGGCCCATTCCCATGCGGACGCGGGCGTGTATGGGTTCCGTTACGGCTGACACCGGCTGACCGGATCCCGGCACGCGATCGGGCCGGCGGTCCCCGCTGCGGGACCGCCGACCCGATGGGTGTGACGCGTCGGCCCGACCCTGCCGGCCGGGCCGGTGGGGTCAGGGGGCGTTCACTGGCTCACGGCGACCTGGAACCAGTCCACGCTCATGCCCGCGCCGGGGGTGATGTCCGCCGACGGTGAGGTGCACCCGCACACCTTGTTCGGGTACGAGCCGCCGATCGCCACGTCGAAGATGGCGAAGAAGCCGTGGTCGACGGCGGCGGCCCAGGTGCCGGCCGACACCTCGTTCTGGTTGACCGCGAAGGTCTGGGTGCCGTCGAGGTAGAAGCGCAGCTGCTCGGCTGAGGCGTTGGTGCGGTCCACGATCACGGAGTACGTGTGGTAGTCGCTCTGGCAGCCGGAACAGGCCTGCAACCCGCTGCTGATGCCGTCCGGGTCATGGCACTCGCCCGCCCACTGGCCGCAGTGGAAGGTGGTCGAGTGCTGGCTGAGCGCGTTGACGTCCTCCATGATGTCGAGTTCGCCGATGCTGGGCCAGTTGGTGGCCCCGACCGGGCGGGCGTCGGCACCCATCGCCCAGAACGCGGGCCAGTAGCCGAGACCGCTGGACGGAGCGGGCTGCTTGAGGGACGCGCTCATCTCCATCTGGCCGCCGGCGGGAGCGCCGAAGTCGGTGCGCTGGGTCTCCACGCGGCCGGACGTCCAGTGCCCCGAACCGTCACGGAGCGGCTTGATCACCATGTGGCCGGCGCCGTCCTGGTAGACGTTGTCGGTCGAGTCGGTCGACGACTCGATCTCGCCGGTGCCCCAGTTGGCGGCGCCGCCGTTGTAGCTGGTGCCGATGTCGTAGAGCCAGTCGGAGCCGTTCAGCCGGGAGCCGGCGGCGCCGTTGAAGTCGTCACGGAAGACGGTGCTCATGGTGTCTGCGGAGGCGGGTGCGGCGGCGTGGGCCGCGGTGCTGGTGTGGGGGGTTTCGGCCGCCGCGCTGCCGGCGCCGGAGGACGCGCTGAGCCCGAGCAGTCCGATCAGCGGCAGCGCCAGCGCGGTCACGACGGCTACCAGTCGCCGTCGCGGCCGATCTGAGGAAGCAGTTCGGTACATGATCCGGTGCGGGGTCCTGTACATGGGGGGCTGCTTTCGGTTGGAGGAGTGGGGGTTTCGAGTGGGGGTTTTCGTACCGTTCTTGAGAGCGCTCTCAAATGGTTGCCCATGACTGTCGGGCACGTTTCGGGGTGGCGTCAAGGGGCCGTGACGACACCGGTCCTGACGGGCATGCGGCACCGGCCGGCTGCCGCCCGCGGTCGACGCGGTACGGAAACCGGCCGGTTGCCAGGTGAGAGGGTGCTCAGGGCACCAGCACGATCTTTCCTCGGGTGTGGCCGGTGCGGCTGGCGTCCAGGGCGGCACCGACCTCGTCCAGCGGGTGGGTGGCGGCGACTTCGACGGTGAGGGCGCCCCGTTCGACGAGGGCGGCCAACTCTGCGAGCCCGGCGCCGTCCGGTCGCACCCAGATCAGATGGCCGCCGTGCTCGAGGACCGCCGGATCGAGGATGGAGGCGTGCCGGCCCTTCGGGGCGAGCACGGCCAGGGTCGTCTCCAGCTGGCCGCCCGCGAAGTCCGCGACCGCCTGCACCCCGTCCGGCGCCAGCTCCCGCACCCGGTCGGCCAGCCCGTCCCCGTAGGCGATGGGCTCGGCGCCGAGGCCGCGCAGGAAGTCGTGGTTGCCCGGCGACGCGGTGCCCAGGACCCGGGCGCCGCGGTCCACGGCGATCTGCACGCCGAGGCTGCCCACTCCGCCGGAGGCGCCGTGCACCAGCAGCACGTCGCCGGGACCGATCTCCAGCCGGTCCAGGGTGCGCCGTGCGGTCAGGCCCGCCAGCGGCAGGCCGCCGGCCTGTGGCCAGTCCAGGGCGGCGGGCTTGCGTGCGACGGCGGGGGCGGCGACGGCGATGTACTGCGCGTAGCTGCCGGCCTGCACCACGTCCTTGCGGGCGTAGGCCATGACCTCGTCGCCGATCGCGAACTCCGGTACGTCCGGGCCGAGGGACGTCACCACCCCGGCGACGTCCCAGCCCGGGATCACCGGGAAGACCGTGTCGATCATCGGGTCGAGACCGCCGGTCATGATCTTCCAGTCCACCGGGTTGACCCCGGCCGCCCGCACCTCGATGAGCACCTGCCCGGGGCCCACCTTGGGGTCGGGGACCTCGCCGATCGTCAGACGGGAGTTGTCGGTGGCGAAGGAGTCGTAGGTGACGGCTCGCATGAGGTGGTCCTGCTTTCTGTCGTGGGTTCGGTCGGCGGGTTCCCCGGATCCGGGGCGTCATGGGGGGCGGCGCCCCGTGGGCGCCCCCTCTGGGGGCTTTGCCCCCAGGCCCCCTTTGTCGGCCTTGACGGCCTCGTCCTCAATCGCCGGACGGGCTTGTTATTGCGCGGCGTGTGCCGGTGCGCGTTGCCGAGTGCGGGTCCGTCTGTGGCTGGGGTCGCCTTCTGTTTCGTTGCGGGTCGGGGGCGTGGGGGATGTACGTGCTCGGCCGGCGCGATGATCGTGGACCGTTAGTTCACCGGCACTCGGCGGCGGTCCTGCGCGCGCACATCCCCCACACCCCCTCCCGTTTCGTACGCGCCTGCCCCGCCGGTGGGGCTTGTTCCATGCCCGTGGGGGGCGACACCCCGAAAGGGGTGGAGGAAGGAATAACGAACCACCGGGGGAGAGCCGCGAGTGAGACGGGAGGTGTCGTGGGGGTATGTGCGCGCGCAGGACCGCCGCTGGGTGCCGTGAACTGACGGTCCAGGGCAATCGCGCCGGCCGAGCACGTACATACCCCCGCGACACCGACCCACCCACCCCAGCAAAGGCGGCCCTGCGGCGGCCCTGCGGCGGCCCTGCGGCGGCACCTCACTCGCCGGCGAGCGCCGCGCGGGTCAGGGGGACGGTTCCGAAGTCCAGGTGATGCGCGGGGGTACGACTCGGGCGCACAGGGGGTTGCCGCGGCCGTCGGTCAGGCCCAGGCGGCCTACCAGGAGGCCCTGGCGTGCGGCGGTGGTGAGTACCTCGGCCGGGACGGCGTCCAGCATCAGCTTGGCGCGTCGGAACATCGTGAAGTCGCCCGGTCCGTCGACCGTGCCCCACGACAGGTAGACGAAACGGCCGCCTGGGCGTCCCTGCACGTACGGGCCCCTGACGTCGACGGGTGTCGCGCCCGCCGGATCCGCCGCGCCGGCGGTGGTGGTGCACTCCAGGGTCCAGGTGGCGGTTGCGGCGTCGCCGGGCTGCGGATCGAGCAACTCGGCCGGGCGGTTGCGGCGCTGCACGGCGACGTGGATGTTGGCGTAGCCCTGGGTGCCGAAGTCCGTGGCGGGACCGGCGCCGCAGGTGCGGCCGGGGAGGTCGGTGGCGTCGATGCGGATGCGCATGAGGGTCATCATGCGCCTGGGTGGGGGCGGTGCCGGTCGTTCGGGGTGCGTTCTGCGGTGTCCGGATCGTCGGTCGGTCCGTGGGTGGCTGATGGTGTGCGTGCGGCGAAGCCGTACAGCCGCGCGCCTTCGTCCCATTGACGGTCCCCCGGGCCCGTGTTACTCACTTGGATGCAGGGATTGGACTAGACCTAGCTCCCCTCGACCACGAGCGCCAAAGGACCCCCACCATGCCGTTCCGCTCGAAAGTTCTGACCGTTGCCGCCGGTGCCGGACTCGCTGCCATGTTCGCTCTCCTGAGCAGTACCAGCGCCGACGCCGCCGACCCGACGAAGCCGCCGGGCGGCAACTTCGACCTGGGGATCTGGCAGCTCCAGGAGCCGGTCGGGTCGCCGGGGTCGCCGACCACCATTTCGTCGTCCCGGTTGGAGGGCGGGTTCGAGGACTCGTACTTCTACACCGACGACCGGGACGGCGCGATGGTCTTCTGGGCGCCGGAGAAGGGCGTCACCACGCCGAACTCCAACTACGCGCGCTCCGAGCTGCGGGAGATGAACCGCGACGGCAGCGCGGCGAACTGGTCGCTCAGCGGGAACCACAAGCTCAGCGCCACGCTGCGGGTGATCTCCGTGACGAAGAACGTCTGTGTCGGGCAGATCCACCTCGGTTCCGGTGGCTCGTCCACCAAGCCGCTGATCGAGCTGTACTACCACTCCAACGGTGACATCGTCGCCGGTACGGAGAACTCGCCCGACGGCGGCCAGACCACGCACACCGTGGGCAACGTGTCGATCGGCAAGACGTGGACCTACACGATCGCGGTCTCCGGCGGCCACACCATCGACCTGACCGTCAACGGCAGCACCACGCACTACTCGATCCCGTCGTCCTTCGACCCGTACAAGCAGTACTTCAAGGCCGGGTCGTACAACCAGTCGTCGTCGGACAGCACGACGAACGGCGCGCGGGTCGGGTTCTACGGGCTGACCGTCTCGCACAGCGGCTGACGCGCCGTCCGCCCGGTGAGGGCGCGGCGTCGGGCGTCAGCCGGCCGCGTCCTCCTTGGCGTCGGCGCCCTGCGTCACCTCTGCGACGGGGGCGCTCTCCAGGCCGTGGATGACCCTCTCCAGGTCGGCGATGCGGTCGGCCAGCGCCGGCGTGGTGGCGTCGTTGTCCCTGAGGAGGGCCTCAAGCTGCATGAGCCGCCAGGTGATCTCGGTGAGCCGTTCCGTGAGACCCGCGCCCTCGCCCTGGTCGGTGAGGAGCAGCCGGCGCAGTTGCTCGGCCTGCACGGCGAGCTGGCGGTTCTTGCGGTGCAGCTCCAGGAAGACGTTGACCTTGGTGCGCAGCACCCATGGGTCGATGGGCTTGGCAAGGAAGTCCGCGGCGCCCACGGCGTATCCCCGGTAGGCGTAGTCGGGGTCGACGTCGCGGCCGGTCAGCAGGATGATCGGGACGTCCTTGGTCTGGTCGAGGCGCTTGATGTTGCTCGCGGTCTCGAAGCCGTCCATGCCCGGCATCAGGATGTCCAGCAGGACGACGGCGAACTCCTGGCGCAGCATCGCCTTCAGCGCTTCCTCGCCGGAGTGGGCGAACACCACGCGCTGGCCGAGTGGCCCGAGCACCGCCGCCAGCGCGACCAGGTTCTCCTCCATGTCGTCGACGATGAGGATGCTCGACCGATCCGGGATCGGAGGGGATGCGGGGGGTGGTGTGGTCATGCGGAACGTCCTCGTGGTGCGGGCCCGCCATCGTCGGGTGGCGGGTGCTGCTGCTCCTGCTCGCGTCGGGTCGCCTCGCGGAGCTGCTCCCTGGTGAGGGCCTCCTCCCTGGGCCGGGTGGTCTGCCAACCGGGTGAGTCTTCGCCGGGGGAGGAGCGGCCGCTGGGCTGTTGGCCGGCGGAGGCGGGTTCCGTGGTGGCCGGCTCGACGTCGGGGGTCTGCTGGCCGGCGGCGGCGATCTGCCCGTCGTCGCGTGCTTCGAGCTCGTCGTAGATGGCCGCCAGCAACTCGTCGACGTTCACCGGTTTCGGCACGTAGCCGTTCGCGCCGGCCTCGATCGCCTTCTCCCGGTCGCCGGGCATGGCCTTGGCCGTGAGCGCGATGATCGGCAGGCCGGCCAGCCGCGGGGTGCCCCGTATGGTGCGGATCGCCTCGTAGCCGTCGACCTCCGGCATCATGATGTCCATCAGCACCAGCGAGATCTCCGGCGAGCGGTCCAGCACCTGGAAGCCCTCCCGGCCGTTCTCGGCGTACTTCACGCTGATGCCGACGCGGCCCAGCATGTGGGTGAGGGCGAAGACGGTGCGTATGTCGTCGTCGACGATGAGGATGTGCCGCCCGGTCAGCACGCGGCCGGCGGGTCCGCTGAGCCACTGCTTCAGCCGGGTCGTCTCGGGCCAGATGTCCTCCCGGTCCCGGTCGCCGTGCAACTGCGGCATCGGCCACTCGGCGGGCTCGGGTCGGGTGGCGGGGGCCTCCGGCCCGGCCGCCGCCGTGGCCGGGGGGCCCGCCGCCGTGTCCGGCCGGGGCCGGGGCTCCACCTTCCCGGGCGCGGGTGCCGTCGCTTCCGGCGTGGCCGGAGTGCCGGGTGTCCCGGATGTCTCGGGCGCCGCGCTCTCCGGCGGGGTGGCCTCCGCACTCTCCGGCTCGGTGTCCGCAGCGGCGCGGTCCGCGCGCGTGCCGCCTTCCGGCAGTACGGGCGGGGTGCCGGCGGACGCGAGCACATGGTCGTCGGGGGCGCCGTCACGGGGGGCCGCTTCCGGCTCCCGGTGGCTGGACGGTGCGCCGGCCACCGCGCGGTTCCCGTCGGTGCGCGCACCCGCGCCCTGCTCCACAAGACGGTCGATGTCGACATCGCTGAGCTGCGGTGTCGCGCTGCCCGATGCGGCCGCCAGTGCGACGCTGGGCAGCTGCGCCGGCACGTAGAGGGTGAAGCGGGAGCCGGTGCCCACCTCGCTCTCGGCGTCGATCCGGCCACCGAGCAGGCCGGCTATCTCACGGCTGATGGACAGGCCCAGGCCGGTGCCGCCGTACTTGCGGTTGGTGGTGCCCTCGGACTGCTGGAACGCCTCGAACACCACGGACAGCTTCTCGGCGGGGATGCCGATGCCGGTGTCCTTCACGGCGAACGCGACGACCGTATCCGCCTCGCGCAGCGTCATCTCCTCGAAGTCCTCCTGCGCTTCCGCCGGCACCCGTTCGACACGCAGTTCGACGCCGCCGGTGTTGGTGAACTTCACGGCGTTGGACAGCAGGTTGCGCAGTACCTGCTGGATGCGTTGCTCGTCGGAGTACAGCTCGCGCGGCACGTTCTCGCCGACCGCGATGTCGAAGCCCAGACCGCGGTCGATGGTCAGCGGCCGGAAGGTGGCGTGCACGTAGTCGAGCAGCTTGGTCAGCGGCACCTTCGTGGGGTGGACGTCCATCCGGCCCGCCTCGACCTTCGACAGGTCCAGGATGTCGTTGATCAGTTGCAGCAGGTCCGAGCCGGAGCTGTAGATGGTGCTGGCGAAGTCGACCTCCTGGTCGGAGAGCCGCCCGTCGGGGTTGTCGGCCAGCAGCCGGGCGAGGATCAGCAGCGAGTTCAGCGGGGTGCGCAGCTCGTGCGACATGTTGGCCAGGAACTCCGACTTGTACTGCGACGAGGTGGCCAGCAGGGCGGCCTTCTCCTCCAGTTCGGCGTTGGAGCGCTGGAGCTCGTCGGAGCGCTTGCGCAGCTCCGAGGTGAGCCGCTGGGACTCGGACAGCAGCGCCTCGGTGCGGGCGTTGGCGAGGATGGTGTTGAACGAGACGCCGATGGTGTGCGCGAACTGGTCGACGAAGGTGAGCTGGATCTCGTTGAACTTGCGGAACGAGGCCAGTTCGATGACGCCCAGCAGGCGGTCCTCGAAGAGGATCGGCAGGATGAGGATGCTGGACGCCGGCGACGAGCCCAGACCGGACTCGACGGTGACGTAGTCAGGTGGGGCGTCCTCGATGAGGATGCGCTCCTTCTGCCGGACGGCCTGCGCGATCAGCCCGCGCAGCGGGGACTCCGACTGGAGGTCCTCACGGCCGCGCCCGCCGATCCCGTAGTCCGCGAGCAGTTCCAGGCCCTCGCCCGGCTCCGCCGTGTAGTCGACCAGGAAGAACACCTCGGAGTGCGCGTTCACCAGCGGGGCCAGTTCGCGCAGGATCAGGTCGGCGACCTCCACCAGGTCCCGGTGCCCCTGCATCAGGCCCGCGATACGGGTCAGGTTGGACTCCAGCCAGTCCTTGGTGCGGGTGGTCTCCCGCAGGTTGGACACCATGCGGTTGACGTTGTCCTTCAGGTCGGCCACCTCGCCCTGGGCCTCCACCGTGATGGAGCGGGACATGTCGCCCTTGGCCACCGCGCTGGCGACCTCGCCGATGGCGCGGACCTGGGTCGTCAGGTTCAGGGCCAGTTCGTTGACGCCGGTGGTCAGCCGCTTCCAGTTGCCGGACACGCCCTCGACCCGTGCCTGGCCACCGAGGATGCCCTCGCTGCCGACCTCGCGTGCCACGCGGGTGACCTCGTCGGCGAAGTCGCGCAGCTGCTGGACCATGCTGTTGACGGTGGTCTTGAGCTCCAGGATCTCGCCGCGTGCGTCGACGTCGATCCGCTTGGAGAGGTCGCCGTTGGCGACGGCGGTGGTCACCTGGGCGATGTTGCGGACTTGGGAGGTGAGGTTGGACGCCATGAAGTTGACGTTGTCGGTGAGGTCCTTCCACACGCCGTAGACGCCGTGCACCTGGGCCCGGCCGCCGAGGATGCCCTCGGTGCCGACCTCGCGTGCCACGCGGGTGACCTCGTCGGCGAAGTCGCGCAGCTGCTGGACCATGCTGTTGACGGTGGTCTTGAGTTCGAGGATCTCGCCGCGTGCGTCGACGTCGATCTTCTTGGAGAGGTCGCCGTTGGCGACGGCGGTGGTCACCTGGGCGATGTTGCGGACCTGGGAGGTGAGGTTGGACGCCATGAAGTTGACGTTGTCGGTGAGGTCCTTCCAGACGCCGGAGACGTCGCGTACCTGCGCCTGGCCGCCGAGGTTCCCGTCGGTGCCGACCTCGCGTGCCACGCGGGTGACCTCGTCGGCGAACGCCGACAGCTGGTCCACCATCGTGTTGAGGGTGGTCTTGAGTTCGAGGATCTCGCCGCGTGCGTCGACGTCGATCTTCTTGGAGAGGTCGCCGTTGGCGACGGCCGTGGCGACCTGGGCGATGTTGCGGACCTGGGAGGTGAGGTTGGACGCCATGAAGTTGACGTTGTCGGTGAGGTCTTTCCAGACGCCGGAGACGTCGCGTACCTGCGCCTGACCGCCGAGGATGCCGTCGGTGCCGACCTCGCGTGCCACGCGGGTGACCTCGTCCGCGAACGCCGACAGCTGGTCCACCATGGTGTTCACGGTGCTCATCAGCTGCCGGATCTCGCCCTTGGCCTCCACCGTGACCTTCTGGCTGAAGTCCCCGCGGCCGACGGCGGTGGTCACCTGGGCGATGTTGCGGACCTGGGTGGTCAGGTTGGACGCCATGAAGTTGACGTTGTTGGTCAGGTCTTTCCAGACGCCGGAGACGTCGCGTACCTGCGCCTGACCGCCGAGGATGCCCTCGGTGCCGACCTCGCGTGCGACGCGGGTGACCTCGTCCGCGAACGCCGACAGCTGGTCCACCATCGTGTTCACCGTGAGCTTCAGCTCCAGCAGCTCACCGGCGGTCTCCACGGTGACCTTGCGGGTCAGGTCGCCGCTCGCCACCGCCGTGGTCACCGCCGCGATGTCGCGGACCTGCTGGGTGAGCCGGAAGGCCATGGTGTTGACGGCCTCGGTCACGCCGCGCCACGACCCGGACAGGCCCTGCACGCTGGCCCGACCGCCCAGCCGTCCCTCGGTGCCGACCTCGTGCGCGACCCGCATCACCTCGCCGGTGAACGAGGAGAGGCGGTTGACCACGCCGTTCAGCGCCAGGGCCAGACTGCGCAGGTCGCCGTGGAGCTGCCGGGTGCCGACGCGTAGCTCCATGTGCTGGCTGAGATCGCCCTCGGCCACCGCCTCCAGCACCCGCGTGGCGTTCGTCATCGGCAGGGCGAGCGCCTCGGCCAGCTCGTTCGCTTCTTTGACGGTCTCCGCCCAGGCGCCCTGACCGGGGCTGGCCGTAATCCGCTCGTCGAGCGAACCCGTCCTGTTCACGGTGTCGCGCACCCGCCGCATCTCCGATGCCAGGTGCGCGTTGCGGGCGGCGACGCGGTTGATCGACCCGGCCATCTGCCCCAGCACACCGTCACCGTCCTCGGCCACCCGCACGGAGAAATCCCCGTCACACAACGACTGGAGAGCTCCGAGAAGCGGCCGCAAGTCGGCCGTGCGCACGGACTGCGTGTCCTGGTCCTGCATAACGACCAATCCCTGCGAATTCCATGATCGTGGCCCTGCTACAGGTGCATTACGCGTGCTTTTGCCCACTATAGTGATGTTTACGTAGTTCGTTCGAACCGGGAGTGCGAACCAGGTGTCCGAACGAGGAGGGTGTTGTGCAGGCCGTCCCCTCTGACCAGGGAGGATCCGGCTCGCGCCTGGCGCTGCGAGCGAATCAGCTCGCGCCCTCCCGGGCCCGTTCCTTCGTACACGCCGTGATCACGGAGCAGTACCTGCCGGCCGGCGGCACGCCGCCCGACGCCGGGTCCGGCGCGCTGCCCGGCACCCTGACCGGTGGCCCGCCCGGCACCGGCACCGGCACCCGCACCGGCTTCAGGGCGGGGACCGAGGCCGGGCTCAGGACCGGCAGCCGGACCGTCGCCAGGACCCGCACCCCGACCGAGCGCCTGGCCGACGACGCCGCCCTGCTCGTGGGCGAGCTGACGACGAACGCCCTCATCCACGCCGGCACGCCGATGGTCGTGATCTGCGAGGTGGAGCACGCGCCCGGTCCCGACGGCATCCCGACGGGCGCACGGATCGAGGTGGTGGACCGGCAGCCGGCGGCCATGGTGCCCGGCGGCTCTGACGGCCCCGGCCGCGGGCGCGGCCTCGGACTCCAGATCGTCACCTCGGTGGCCGACGCATGGGGCGTGACCTACCGGCGCGGCGAGAAGGCGGTCTGGTGCCGGGTGCCGGTCTCCGCCTCCGACACGGCACCGGCACCCGCCGGCCGCCTCAACGCCGCCCTGTACCGGCAACTGGAAGCCACCGAGGTGGCACAGCCGCAGGCGCGCGTCGAGTACCACGGCTCCGCGGCGCGCGCCGACCACGGCGGCGGCACCTTCCTCGCCGAGGCCAGCGAGCTCCTCTCCGGACAGCTCGACGAACGCATGGTCGCCGCCCTGGCCAGCCAGCTCATGGTGCCCCGGCTCGCCGACTGGTGCGCCGTGTGGCTCCTGAGCGAGACCGGTGACCGGCGGCTCGCCAGCGTCTGGCACGCCGACGAGCAGCTCATCGCCGCGCTCCGCCGCGACCTGGAGCCCGAACCGCCGCCCGTCGAGCCGTGGAGCGCGGGCATGCCCTGGCCCTGGCCGGAAGGCGCCGACGCCGAGGGCGGCGGCTCCGCGCTGGCGTTCTCCCTGATGTCGGGCGGCGTCTGCCACGGCACGCTGCTGATCGGCCGGGCCGGCCCACCGGAGATCACCGACACGGTGGCCCGCACGGTGGAGGACGTCTCACGCCGGGTGGCGCAGGCGCTGGTCACGGCGCGCCAGTACACCCGCCAGACCAGCATCAGCCGGGCCCTGCAACGCCGCCAGCTGCCCTCGTCCCTCGGCTCCCTGCCCGGCGTGGAGTCGGCGATCGTCTACGAGCCGCACGCCAGCGGCCAGACCGTCGGCGGCGACTTCTACGATCTCTTCCCCACCGGCGACGGCCGCTGGTGCTTCCTGCTGGGCGACGTCCAGGGCAAGGACGTCGAGGCGATGTCCGTGACCGGTCTGACCCGGCACCTGGTGCGGCTGCTGGCCCGCCAGGGGCACGGCGTCGAGTCGGTGCTCGGCTGGCTGAACGCGGTCATGGCGGAGGACGCCGCCGAGGCGGTCAGCACCGCGGGCGAGGCCGCCCGGCCACGGTTCTTGAGCATGGTCTACGGGGAGCTGGTGCCCGACCCGCAGGTCGGCGGCGCCCAGTGCACCCTCGCCAGCGCCGGCCATCCGCTGCCGCTCCAGATGTCCGCAGCGGGCGACGTCACTTCCGTGTCCCGCCCGCAGCTGCTGCTCGGCATCGACGAGGACACCGACTTCTTCGCCGACTCCTTCCACCTGGCACCCGGCGAGACGCTGCTGTGCGTGACCGACGGGGTGACCGAACGGCGCCACGGCCGGCACCTCCTCGACGACCACGACGGGCTCGCCCACATCCTCGCGGACTGCGCCGGAATGGGAGCCATGGCCGTGGCGGAACGCGTCCGCCAGGCCACGCACGACTTCAGCCCCGAGCCGGTCGAGGACGACCTGGCGGTGGTGGTGCTGCACGCGGCGCAGATCGACGCGTGAAGGACCCGTCAACCCAACTGGTCCCTGAGTTCCCGGAGGCTGACGGACCCCGGCTTGAGCTTCTCCCGCGCGGCACGGCGTGCGAGGGCGGCGAGCCGTGCGTTGACCGGTGCGGAGCGCCCGATCCGGCGGGCGATCAGGGCGATCTCACCGTTCAGATAACTGGTCTCGATCGTGCCGGTGCCGCGGACCAGCGACTGCCAGGTGGAGCCGCCGAGGCGGTCCGGTTCCCCGGGGACCGGCGTGGGGGAGAAACCCCGCCGGGCCTCCTCCTCTTCCCCGTCGTCGGTGAACGGGATACCGGCCGCCGCGAGAATCCCGCGTGCCTCGGCCTCCGCCGCGTGGAGCAGGTCGTCGGCGCCGGAGGTGTCCCCGAGCAGAGCCTGGAGGACGTTGCCGAGATTGGTCAGCAGTTTGCGGTACTTCCACCGCATCACGTCATCGGCGGGCACCACCCGGCAGCCGGCCTTGTCCCACTGCCGGCGGACCCCGCCCAGCAGGTCGGCGTCGTCGTCCGGGGCGGGCGAGACGCCGTAGCGCCCGACGTGGAAGATGCCCCGCAGCGGGGCACAGCGGACGATCACCTCCCCGGGCTCGATCAGCACCGCCGGGAACCACACGCACACGGCGAAGACCCGGTCGAAGTACCGCAGCGCGATCTCCTCACCGGTCACCCCGTTCAGCGCGGTGCAGATCGGCAACAGCTCGCCGGCACGCCCGGCGACCGCACCGGCACCGTCGTACACCGGCAGATCCGCCCACTGCTCGACCGCGGCCTCTGCCTGCTGCGTCTTGGTCGTGAGCACGAGCACGTCGTCGACGGTCAACCGGACCTGCTCCGGGGCGGTCACGATCGGCACGTCCAACGTGAAAGCGGTGTCGGGGCATCGCACCCGCAGCCCGTCGTGGGCCATCGCCCGCGCATGCTCCCCACGCGCCGCCAGCAGCACGTCGGTCCCCTGCCGCGCCAGCAGCCCCCCAAGCCCGCTGCCGACCGCTCCTGCCCCCACGAACACGTATCGCGTCATGCCCTCATCATCGTTGATTGCCCGGTACACCCATAATCCGCCCTCGGTGGCTCGGTCCGCGTTCCCGGTGGTCACCCCGGCGGTCGACGGGCACGAAGCGGACCGGTAGGCCGGGGGCCGCCTGGGCGGCGGCGGCCAGTGCGCGTTCGGGCACCACGCCGATCACCGGATAGCCGCCGGTGGTCGGGCCGTCGGCGAGGAAGACCAGGGGTCTGCCGTCCGGCGGCACCTGGACCGCCCCCACCACCATTCCCTCGCTGGGCAGTTCCCCGTGCACGGCGCGCTCCAGCACCGGCCCGTCGGTGCGCAGCCCGATACGGTTGCTGTTCGGCGAGACGGAGAACGCGGCAGCGGACAGGGTGCGCAACGCGGCCGCGGTGAACCAGTCGTCACGCGGCCCGAGCAGCACGGGCAGCACCAGCTCATCCGGCGGCCCCGGCCAGTACACCGTGTCGGCGTGGCGCGGCCGGCCCGCCGGCGCACCCAGCGGCAGCACGTCGCCGTCTCGGAGCGGAGCGGGCCCCAGCCCGGACAGCACGTCCGTGGAGCGGCTGCCGAGCACCGGGGCGACCGCGATGCCTCCCCGTACGGCGATGTAACTCCGCAGGCCACCGGCGGCGCGACCGACATCGAGCAGCGCACCGGCCGGCACCCGCACCGCGCCCGCCCACGCCGCCGGCCGGCCGTCCACCCGGACCGCCGCCGGTGCGCCGGTGACGGCCACGGTCGTGGCGCGCCGCACGCGCAGCGCCACCCCGGTCAGGGTGGTCTCCAACGTCGCCGCACCGGCGGGGTTGCCCACCAACCGGTTCGCCAGCCGGTGGGCCGGCAGGTCGAGCGCCCCGGAACGCGGTACGCCCAGGCTCGCGTACCCGGCACGCCCGAGGTCCTGGACGGTGGTCAGGGCGCCGGCCCGCACGACTTCGAGGGCGTTGGCGGATGCGTCGGGGGCGTGGGGTGCCGGCGTCGGCGCCGGCTCGGCGATCCTGCCAGGTGCCGGGACGGTGCCGCCGGTCATGAGGTGCCCTGGCGGACGGGTGCGGGAGGCTGCTCGGCGGTGCGCTCCCGCGGGAGGACGGGGACGGATGGGACGCCCGGAGGCGGAACGATCGGGACGAAACGCACCCGTGTGCCGGGCGTCAGCAGCGCGGCAGGCTCCCGTTCCAGATCCCACAAGCACACGTCGGTGGTGCCGATCAGCTGCCAGCCGCCGGGTGAGGCCCGCGGATAGACACCGGTGTAGGGCCCGGCGACCGCCACCGACCCGGCCGGCACCGAGGTGCGCGGTGCGGCCCGGCGCGGCACGTGGTGCCGCTCGTCGAGCCCGGTCAGGTAGCCGAACCCGGGAGCGAACCCGCAGAACGCGACGCGGTGCTCGACCCCGCTGTGCACCCGCACGGCCTCGTCCTCGCTCACCCCCCACAGCCGCGCGACGTCCCGCAGGTCGGGACCGTCGTAGCGGACCGGAACCTCCAGCAGGGGGCCACGGTCGGACACGGGCGGCGGCGGAGACCACCGGCTCAACTCGGCACCGACCGCCGCCACGTCGCGCACCCCGTACAGCAGAACCGTCCGGTCCCCGGGCACGATCTCGCGCACCGACGACACCGCTCCCGCACCCGCGGCACGGCGGCGCAGGATCTCGGCATGCCACGCCTGGGCGTCCTCGGGTGAGTCGAGCTCGACGAGCAGCGCGTCATCGCCGACCGGCAGCTGTCTCATACGAACGCCGCCACATGGACGCCGGCACCTTCCAGGGCCGCCCGCACCCGCTTGGCCAGCTCGACGGCGCCCGGGGTGTCGCCGTGCAGGCACAGCGAACGCGCCCGTACGGACACCGCGCTGCCGTCCAGCGCGGTGGTGCGCCCCTCGCACGCGAACGCGACCGCGCGCGTGGCGACCTGGTCGGGATCGGTGAGCACCGCGCCCGGCGTGCCGCGTGGCACCAGGGTCCCGGCCGCCGTGTAGGAACGGTCGGCGAACGCCTCCGGCACCACGCCGAGCCCGACCCGCCCGGCCTCCCGCAACAGGGCCGAGCCGGGCAGGCCGAGCACGGGGAGCCCGGCGCCCGCCAGCCGGACGCCCGCCACCACGGCGGCGGCCTGCTGCTCGTCGGACACCACCCGGTTGTACAGCGCACCGTGCGGCTTCACGTAGGCCACCGTGGCGCCGGCGGCACGGGCGAAGACGTCGAGCGCACCGATCTGGTAGGCGATCTCGTCGGCGAGCTCGTCCGCGGGCACGTCCATGGCGCGCCGCCCGAACCCGGCGAGGTCCCGGTAGGACACCTGCGCCCCGATCCGCACGCCGCGCCGGGCCGCGAGGTCGCAGACCCGGCGCATGATGCTCGGATCCCCCGCGTGGAAACCGCAGGCCACGTTGGCGCTGGTCACCACGGACAGCATCGCCTCGTCATCGGTGAGCTCCCACCGCCCGAACCCTTCGCCCAGATCGGCGTTGAGGTCGAGCACGGTCCCGCCGCCCGCCGGGCGCGTCGCCCGCTCGACCGCGGGCTGGGCCGTGCTCTCGATCGTGCTCTCGCCCGCCTGGCCCGGCACCGCGGGCGTCGCCGTTTCCGTCGCCTCGTACGCCTTCTGGGCCTCGTGCGCCTCCTGCGCCGCCTGGTCTGTTACGGCCATGTCCGCTTCCGGTCCCTCCGACGCGTCGACTCCGGGTGCGGCATGCATCGCCCACCCGGCGCCGCCGACATCGTGACGGCAGACTTCAACGTAGAGGATCGTTCAACAATCCCACAAGGTCGCCGTCGGATGGGCGGGCCCCGGTCCGACAGGGCCCAGGTGGGCGCCAGGCCAGGGCAGGCCAGGGCCGGGTCAGTGCCAGGTCGGGGCCCGGGTCGGCGCCAGGCCTACTCTCCCTCTCCGGACCGCGGCAGATGCCCCTTGGCCTCGTCGTAGCCGGCACTGCCGGGCGCTTCGGCCGGGCCGTAGACCAGGTTCAACACGCCGGTCGTGAACGCCTCGGACGAGATCAAGCGAAGCGGAATCGCGCTCTCGCCGCCGTCTCCACCGTCGCTTTCGTCGAACAGGCGCATCCCCTTGCGCACGGCGATCGGGTGGACCAGCAGATGCAGCTCGTCCAGCAGCCCGGCGGCCAGCAACTGCCGGACGACGGATACCGAGCCGCTGAGGCCGATGGTCCCGCCCGCCGTCTCCTTCAGGCTGGTGACGGTCGCCACGAGATCACCCTGGAGCTGCTCCGAGTTCCGCCAGCCGAACTCGAGCTTCTGCCGCGACACCACGATCTTGCGGGCGTCCCCCAGCACCTTGGCGAACCCGGCGTCCTCACCCCCCGCCGCCTCCCGCTCCGGCCAGGCCCCCGCGAAGCTGTCGTACGTCTTCCGCCCGAAGAGCAGGGTGTCCGCCGACCCGAGTGCCGCGTTGACGGCGGCGCCCATCTCGTCGTTGAAGTAGGGGAAGTGCCACTGGTCGGGCGCCTCCACGACACCGTCCAGCGCGATGAACAGACTGGCGACGATCTTCCGCATGATGTCCTCCGGGTCCGGGGTGGTCGGTCGACGACCGCTGTGTGTGTCAGACCCGGGGAGCGGGAGGAACTCATCGGTCGTGGCCTCGGTCGTAGCCGTGGGCATCGGACGGTCTGCCCCCGATCACGCAGCGACGTGCGCCCTCACACCTTCCTGACGGCGATCCGCTGGGGGACCAGCCGCTCCAGGTCGTCGACGTCCGAGGTGAACACGGTGACGTTGCCCTTCTGCCGGCGTGCGATCACGGCGAGCACGGCGCCGATCGCGTATTTGTGACCGCGCAACCCGGCTTCGGCCAGGAGCCGGCGAGCCTGCCGGGCCTCGTCCTTTCCGACGTCGGCAACGCTCATGCGGGAGAGGATCCAGTCCCAGCGCTGCTCGGTGGTCCGCCCGTCGTACGCCTCGACGAGCGTCATCGGGGACGTGATCACGTCGGCCTTCCCCTGGGCCGCCAGACCGAGCCTGGCGATCGTCATCCGATCGCCACGCACCGCGAGCGACAGGGCCTCGCAGTCGAGGACGTAGACCGGGAGCGGGGACCCCGGAGCGTCCGGAGCATCACTCTGCTTCTTCACGCAGCCGTCCCGATGCTGCCGCTCTCCGCGCGCCGTCGCGCGTGCTCGGCATCGAGCTCCGCCAGCTCCTTCAGCGCGGTGGCGTGCTCGTCCTCGGTGACCGGCCCGTGTTCGTCCTCCAGCCAGCCGACCAGCTCCAGGAGCCGGTCCCGGTCCCGCTTGAGACGCAGCGCCTCCGTGACGTAAGCGGAAAGGCCCCGTTCGGTCGTCTCCGGACGGATCTCGTCCAGCCTGGAAGGGTGGCCGAGGCCTACCGCCCGTGGCCGGTGTTTCAGCAGGCCTGACGCACGTGTTCCCTGTCCCGGCAGTCGCGGCACCGTCCGGGCGCCGCGGCGCGGAACGCCCGATCGCATCCGTCGCAGGTGTGGAGGGGGAGGACGGTCTGTCTGTGCTTGGGCTGCGCAACGGGGCGCGGCGCGGCCAGGGGAACGTCCCTGAGTCGGAAGCCGAGGATGCCTGCCGGGCGCGCCAGGAGGCGGTCCGGAAGTCCGGTGGTGAGCTGTTCGGTGATCTGTGCCGGCGACACGCCTGCCGCGAGCCACTGGCTGACGGAGGGGGCAAGCCGTGTGGCCTCCCGTCCCGACAGGACCAGACGCGGATCGACGTGATGTAAGGAGGTGAGGATGGCGACTGCTGGGGGATCGGCGTCGGCCGCGTCCGGCGTGTCGGCCATCTCCGGCGCGTCGGTCGCTTGCGGTGCATGGGCCGCTTCCGGCGCGACCGTTGCGGCGGAGGCGACGGCGCAGGATGCGGAAGGGGGGAAAGTGGCGGAGGCGGCGGACGTGGGGGAAGCGGCGGAGGCGGAAGCGGAGTTCGCGGTGGGGAGCCTGGCCGGCTCGGCGTGGTGGTCACCGGGCCGGCGTCGGGGCCTCGGCGGTTCCGGAGGTTCCGGCGGTTCCGGCGGCTCCGGAGGCCCGTCCGACTCGCCGTCCGGTGCGTCCGGCACGTCCGGCACGTCCGGCACGTCTGGCGTGTTCGGCGCGTCCGGCGCGTCCGGCGCGTTCGGTACGTCGTAGAAATATGTTCGGGTCCGGATTCGCCCGGTGGACGTCCGCTCGCGGCGGCGCTCCAGGAAGCCGGCCCGTTCCAGCTCCCTGAGCGCTCGCGATATCAGGATCTCGCCCTCGGTGAAGTGCGCGCAGAGCGCGGCGATGCTCACGGGAGAGCCGTCCGGCAGGGAGAGGATGTACGCGGCGACGCCGACCGTGACCGCGCTGCCGCGGCGCTGCGCCAGGGCGTTGGCGAGGACGGTGAAGTCGGCGGTGAGTCGGGTGCGTACGTGGATCACGCCGGAGGTCGGAGCTCCAGCGGTGGTGCGCGGGCGCGCGTTAGACTGCGGGTCAGCCATCGGGAGGTTTGTCTCCTGATTGGTGGGGCCGATCAGGAGGTTTGTCTCCTGATTGGTGGGGCCGATCAGGAGGTTCGTCTCCTGATCGGTGAGGCCCTCGTTCGGGATGCCAGTCCCGGCCGGGGGCCGCATTTGTCTGCGGTTGTCGCGGTGAACGTAATCATCCGTGACGTTCCGTTGCAAACTGGTCACTCGTACGGGTGAAGTGCACGTCAGGCACACGTCAGGCGCACGGTGGGTGGGTGGGCGGGTAGTTCTTTACTCCGGTTCTTTAAGGAGCCCCGTGGCCCACCGGACCCTCGCGGACAAGGTGCCGGCGGCACCGGCGCGGCGGGGGCCGTGTTCCTGGGTCCCGATGACGGCGATGATGTCGGTCATGACGTTGTCGACGGCTTTCACGAAGTTGTTCGGTGTGCGGCATCCCGTCGCACTGGCGCCCATGGGCGGGTCCGCCGGGGGCGCGCTGGCGGCGGCCGTCTCGCAGGGCGGCGGACTCGGGTTGCTCGGCGCCACGAAGGGGGACCCGGAGTGGCTGGCCCGCGAGGTGCCCGTGGTCAGGCAGGGCACCGACAGGCCATGGGGGATCGGCCTGTGGACCTGGGCGATCGACGTCGCTGCCGTCGAGCGTGCCCTGGAGTGCCAACCCAGGGCGGTGCTGCTGTCCTTCGGGGACCCGAGCCCGTTCACCGAACGCATCCGCCGGGCAGGCGCGACACTGATCCTCCAGGTCACCGACATGACGGAAGCAAGGCAGGCGGTGGACCTGGGCGCGGACGTCATCGTGGCGCAGGGCACGGAGAGCGGTGGGCACGGGGCCCGGCACGGACGCTCGACCCTGCCGTTCGTGCCGGCGGTGGTCGACCTGGCGGCACCGACCCCGGTACTGGCGGCAGGTGGGATCGCCGACGGCCGCGGGCTGGCGGCCGCCCTGGCCCTGGGAGCGGAGGGAGCGCTCATCGGAACGCGCTTTCAGGCCACCGCCGAAGCGCTGGTCGACCCGTCGATCACCACCGCGATCGTCGAGGGACGCGGGCAGGACACCGAGCGCAACCGCGTCCTGGACATCGCCCGAGGGGCCAGCTGGCCCTCCCGGTACACCGCCCGGACCCTGGGGCATCGCTACCTCGATCGATGGCGGGGACGGGAGGCGGAACTCGCCGCTGATCGGCAGGCCCAGCGGGACTACCAGGACGACGTGGCACGGGGCGAGGTGCCGCCCCTGCCGGTGTGGGCCGGCGAGGCCGTCGACCTCATCACCGACCTGCCACCCGCCGCGGACCTCGTCACCGCCCTGGCCGCGCAGGCTGAGGACGCCTTGACCCGAGTGACCCGAGCGGGAAAGGGTTAGAAAGACCGTAACCACGTCCAAGGCACGATCGCAGCGTGACCGCTCTTGACGCTCGATGAACTCCGCCGCGTGGCCGGAAGCCATCTACCGCCGGACGTCGCCCGGCGCTGGCTCGGGCTCATGCGCCCCGGCCGGCAACTCGAATCCGGCCCCGACGAAGGCCCGGTCGTGGGCCGGCCCGCCCGGTCGTGGGCCGGCTCGGCGGACTGACTGCCGGAACCCGCGCCCCACGGAAGGCGACCCACCATGACCGTCCAGCAGGATCAGCAGCACGGCACCACCGTCACTGTCACCGCCGCCGTCAGTGCCACGGCTGTCACCAGTACCGACGAACCCGAGTTGCTGGACCTCCCCGACCTCCCGGAAGCGCGGGAGTCCATCGAGGCCGAGCGTGCGCACCGCAAGCGTCAACTGGCCATCGCCTTCCGGATCTTCGCGCGGTACGGCTTCGACGAGGGCATCGCGGGCCACGTCACCGCCCGCGATCCGGAGTTCCCGCAGCGCTTCTGGGTCAATCCGTACGCCGTCCACTTCTCCCGCATCAAGGTGAGCGACCTCCTCCTCATCGACGAGACGGGCAAGGTCGTGGAGGGGGAACGCCGTACCAACAAGGCGGCCTTCTGGATCCACTCCTCGGTGCACCACGCCCGCCCGGACGTCGCGGCCGTCGCTCACGCGCACACCATCCACGGCCGGGCCTTCGCCACCCTGGACAAGCTGCTCGACCCGATCATCCAGGAGAGCTGCGCCTTCTACGGCGACCATGTCCTCTTCGACGAGTACAAAGGGCTGGTCCTGGAACGGTCGGAGGGCGAGGCCATCGCGAGGAAGCTCGGCGAGAAGCGTGCGGCCATCCTGCGCCACCACGGCCTGCTCACCGTCGGCCGCTCCATCGAGGAGGCCGTCTGGTGGTTCATCGCCATGGACCGCGCCTGCCAGATGCAGCTACTAGCCGACGCCGCCGGCAGCCCACGCCTCATGCCCGACGAGGAAGCCACCCTGGCCCACCGCCAGTTCGGCAACGCGAACATGGCGCGGCACAACTTCACCCTCCTCGCCGACCTGGTCATGGAGCAGGAGCCTGACGTGCTCGACTGAGCGCTGATCACGTTTGGTTGCTACCTGCTACCTGCTACCTGCTACCTGTCGTTACGCTTGCTTGCTTGTCGTTACTCGCCGATTTCCTCGAGGTCGGCGGGGGTGGTGCCGGGCGGCCCGAGTACGACGTCGCCGAGTTCAGCGGTCACCGCCATGAACAACTCCCCGTCGAGTTCCGTCTCGGGTGTGGCCAGGTGGAGGGGCGTCCCGGCCCGGGCTATCAGCTCGGCGAACCCGGCGGGCGAGGAGATGTTGAGCGCACGGGCGCCCTCGGGCCCGGACTTGATCGCGTGCGGTACGTGCAGGGGGACCGTGAAGAAGTCACCGGAGCGCAGGGTCACGGTGTCCGGACCGGCCCACACGGTCAACGAGCCCGAGACCACCCACAGGCGCTCCTCGTACCGCGTGTGCAGGTGCAGAGGGGTCGCCGACCCCGCGGGCATCACGGAGTCGGTGAGATCGTGCCGCCCGTCGGTCTCCTCCCCGGACGTGAGAATGCTGACGCGTAGCTCCTGGCCCAGGACGTACTGGCGGTCCTGCGGGCGGTCCTGCCGGTGGTTCTGCGGGGGGTCCTGCGGGCGGTCCTGCGGGCCGGTGGGGAACGTGAAGTGGCTCATGGTGCACGGCTCCTGATGACGGGGTGACGGTGACGGTCCTGCCGGGAGGAGGGCTCCTCATGGAGGACGGCTCCTGGGGAGGAACGGATCCTGGGGAGGGGCGGATCCTGAGGAGTGGGCGGCTTCCTGAATGGGGTTCGTCCGTCATTGCTCTCCGGCGAGCCGGCGTTGTTCGAGGTAGATGCCGGTGAAGACGGCGACTTTGGCGCGCAGGACCCAGGGGTCGAACGGTTTGCCGATGTAGTCGACCGCGCCGGCGGCGTAACCCCGGGCGGAGTGTTCGGGATCCGTGCCCATCGCGGTGAGGAAGATGATGGGGACGTCGTGGGTGCGAGGACGTCGTTTGATGTGCGCCGCGGTCTCGTAACCGTCCATGTCGGGCATTTGCACGTCCATGATGATCACGGCGAAGTCGTCGTGGTCGAGGAGCGCCTTGAGGGCGTCACGCCCCGAGGAGACCGCGACCAGCTCCTGGTCGAGGGTGGCAAGGACGGCGGTCATGGCCAGCAGGTTGTCAGGCTGGTCGTCCACGATGAGGACCTTGGGCATGGCCGGCGGGAACGACCGCGCCACGCCAGCCGGGGCTACCTGCTCAACCTGTACCACTCCTTCGACATCTTCCGCTCCTTCCGCCGGGCTCCCCTGACTCACCCGGGACACCGGGTTCATCCGGTTCATCCGGTTCACCGGGTTCACCGGGTTCACCGGGCTCACCTGCTTTACCTCTTCCACCGCCTCAAGTTGGCGCTCCAGCAAGGCGCAGCGCTGTTCGGCCTCGTCCCGCTGCCGCTGCGCTTCGTGCAGTTGGGTGGAGAGCCGGGTGACCTCGTCCTGGAGCTGATCGCGTTCGTGGAGCAGTTCGGAGACGTCGGGGTTGGCTGCGGCCAGCCGTTCGGCTCGTTGCCGCTCCGCGCTCCATTCGGCTTCCAGCTGGTTCAGGCGCACTTCCAGGTCGGCAATGCGGTGCTTGCGGTCCAGGAGCGCATCACCCAGGGCGTCACCGCGTGCGGTGGAACGGCGCGAGACACGATCGGCCTCGGCGAGCTGCTGCTCGAGCACCTCGACCGCGTGACGAGGCGAGGAACTGGTGCGGACCGCCGCCAGGTGCAGACGGCGTACCAGCTCGATGGCCTCGGGGGTGGCGGCCAAGCCACGGTGCTCGGCGACGTCGGTGAACAGGTCCGTGATCACTTCCCACGGGGGGACGCGGGTGCCGCCGAGATAGCGGGAGAAGGTCCCGGCGTCCCGTATGCGCCTGGCCGCGTAGCGGCGTACCGAGATCTCCAGCGCCTCGAACAGCTCGCGCAGCGCCATGGCCAGCGCCCGGGACTCCGGTGCCAGGTCATCGGCGAGGGGGCGCAACTCACCCACGGGTACCCCCGCCGTTCGTCCGCCCTGCCGTCTGTCCTGTCGCTCGCCCTGTCGCTCGCCCTGTCGTCCGTCGTGCGGTCTGTCCTGTCGCTCGTCCGGCCGTTCGCCCTGTGGGCCCGTCCGGTCCGTTGGCGGTGACTGGTCCGTTGTCGGTGGGATCCGGGGCTATCAGCTGGTTGAACACCGGCACCGCCCCGCCCGCAGCAGCGAGTCCGCAGAGCACCCCACTCGCCATCCCGCCACCGGCCGCCTGCACCGACAACAAGCCGGCCCCCACACCGGCCAGGGCTCCGAGTAACAGCACCAGAGCCGCCCTGACCGACACGAGCGAACGATCCATCACACCTGTCCTTCCTGATCCGGCCAACCGGCCAACGGCCGACCGGCCAACCGGCCAACGGCCGACCGGCCAACCGGCCAAGGGGCTGACCGGCTGACCGACTGACCGGCACGGCGCGCCCCCGATGGGCCCGCCTTGCGGTGGGCCACACAATGACGTCAGGTGGCCCCGTTGCACCGGGCATTTCGAAAAGCGGCAACGTCCAGTGACCGTTGCCATCGCACCCGGAACCTCGCAACGCCGCGTATATGCAGGTCAGGGGCGTGCCGTAGACAGGTGTTGCGCCAACGCCCGCGCAGTTCCGCATCGCCCTCAGCGCACTGTTGCCCTCGGAGCGCTATCGCCCTCGGAGCGCTATCGCCCTCGGAGCGCTGTCGCCCTCGGATGCCCTCGGAGCACTGTGGACACTGCGGAAGCGGTGTCGGCGTCCTGGGTCAGCCTCCTCGGCTCACATCGCGGCATCCAGTCGTTCCCGCTGCCCGGCGGTCAGTTCCAGGGCCACGCCCGCGATCGCCTCGTCCAGCTGCTCGACCGAACTGACGCCGACGATCGGGATGGCGGCCGGTTTTCCCCCGGTCAGCCATGCCAGCACCACTCGGTTCCGGTTCGTGCCGGTCTCGTCGGCCACCTCGTCGAGCGCAGCGAGGCGGCGGGCGGTGCCGGGATGGTCGTACTCCGCCGGCAGCGGCTTGTCCGCGCGGGTGTAGCGACCGGTCAGGAGCGGCGAGTACGCTCACAGCGCCATGTCCGGATGGTGCTCCAGGTAGTGGAGCACCTCGTCGGTGACCGCACCGAACCGGTGCACCACGGACGGCTGGGTCGCGGGACGCGGTTGCAGGTACGTGTGGTGCTGCTGCACCGCGGTGAACCCCGCGCCACCCAAGGACCGCGCGATCTGCCGTGCCCGCTCGACCTGCCAGACGGGGTAGTTGGAGCAGCCGAGGCGACCGACCGAACCCGCGGACACCAGCGCGTCGAACGCGGCCACCGTCTCTTCCAGCGGAGTGAGGGGGTCGGGCTTGTGGGCCCAGTACAGCTCGAGGTGGTCGGTGCCGAGCCGGCGGAGACTGCCTTCGATTCCGCTCTTGACGGCCCCGGCCGACAGTCCCTCGGCCGTCTCCGGGAACCGCCCGGCCTCGGTCGGCTCGCAGCCCACCTTGGTGCTGATCTTGACGCGGTCACGGACTCCCGGACGGCCGGCCAGCCAGCGCCCCAACACCGTCTCGCTCTGCCCGCCGAAGCCGCTCGGGTCCGCCCAGAAGGCGTAACAGTTCGCGGTGTCGATCCAGACGCCTCCGGCGTCCACGAAATGGTCCAGGATCCCGAACGATCGGCGCTCGTCCACGACCGTGCCGAAGAGCATGGCACCCAGTGCAAGGTTCTCCATCATGCCCAGCACGGTAGGCGGATTCGGATCGGCGTTACGCTCCAATCTTGTGCCGTTTTCCCAGACCAATTCCCGCGCCAGTGTGGAGACCCGGGAGACCCGGGAGACCCGGGAGAACCCGGGGACCTCGGAGACCCCGAGGACCCCGGAGCCGGCGGAGACCGCGGAGGCGACGAAGACCGCGGAGCCCTCGGAGGCGGTGGAGACCCAAGGGACGCTGGAGGCGACGGAATCCTCGGAGGCAACGGAGGCAACGGAGGCAACGGAGGCGACGGAGGCGACGGAGGCGACGGAGACCCCGGAGACCCCGGAGACCGCGCGGGCGGCAACCAGTCACGCCTGGGCGACGTTGCTGGACATCGGCCCTCCGGCGGGTGGCCGGCGCCGTCTGCATGATCGCCTGGCCCACGCGTTGCGCGCCGCCATCCGGGAGGGCCGGCTGGCGGAGGGCGACGCCGTGCCACCGAGCCGGGCGCTCGCCGAACAGCTCGGCTGCTCACGGTGGGTCGTGACGGAGGCGTACGGGCAGCTCATCGCGGAGGGCTACCTCTCTGCCCGGGCGGGTTCGGCCACCCGCGTCGCATGGTCGCCGGACGGAACGCCACCGCAGCCTCGCGCCAGACGTGCGCCGGCGCACCCCCCGATCCGGTACGACCTGGCGCCGGGCCTGCCCGACCTGCGGGCATTCCCGCGGCGCCGCTGGGCGGACGCGGTGCGCGCGGTCGCCGGCTCGGCCGTCCACTATGACCTCGGCCTGCCCGACCCGGCCGGGCATCCGGTACTGCGCACCACCGTGGCGCAGTACCTGAGGCGCTCGCGCGGTGCGGACGCGCACCCCGAGTCGGTGTCCGTGTGCGCGGGCGTCACCGACGCTCTGGTACGCACCTGCCGAGCGCTACGCGCCGAGGGAATCGTCGACCTGGCCGTGGAACACCCGGGTTGGGGACGGTTGCGGGACGCCGCCCTGACCGCCGGCCTTCGGGTGCACGCCGTGCCCGTCGACCAGGACGGCCTCCGCGTCGACGACCTCGCGCGCACGACGGCCCGGGCCGTCGTCGTCGGTGCAGCCCATCAGTTCCCGACCGGAACGATGCTCTCCCCGGCCCGCCGGGCACACCTGGTGCGCTGGGCCCGCGAGGTGGACGGCTTCGTCATCGAGGACGACTACGACGCCGAGTTCCGCTACGACCACCACCCCGTCGCCGTCATGCAGGGCATGGATCCCGGGCGGGTCTACCTCCTCGGCTCGGTCAGCAAGACGCTGTCACCGGCCCTCGGGCTGGGCTGGCTGGTCGCGCCCGGCACGATGACCCGGGCGCTCCGGGCGGCGAACCCCGTCGCCACCGCGCCACCGGTACTGGACCAGCTCGCGCTCGCCACCTTCATCGACCGCGGCTGGTACGACGCCCACCTGCGCGCGGCACGGCGCCGCTTCCGCACCCGCCGCGACCTGCTGATCCGGACGCTCGGCAGCCAAGTGCCGCAGGGCCGGATAGCCGGCACCGCCGCGGGGCTGCACATCCTGCTCCACCTCCCCGACGGCACCGACACCCACGGCGCGGTCCGGGCCGCGGCCGCCGCCGGCCTGCGCCTGGCAGACCTCGACGACTACCGAACGAACCCCTCGACGCAGCGCGCGCTCGTCCTCGGATACGGCAACATCACCGACACCGAGATCCCCCCGGCCGTCACGCTCCTCGCCGCAACGCTGCGCCGGCCGGCGCGGGCCCCGAGCGCTCCCTCGGCCTGATCCTCCGGCAGACGCAGACGCAGACGCAGACGCAGACGCAGACGCAGGGGCGGTGGCAGCGGGCGGGCGCGGGAGCAGCAGCGACGGGAGCAGCAGTGACGGTAGCGGCAGTGACGGTGCGGTGAGGCGCGGGTGGTCTACCCAGCCGAGGTCCGCGTACGGGTACGGGCCGCGTACGCACGGGACTTGTTGCGGTTGCCGCACACCTTCATCGAGCACCAGCGGCGGCTGCGGTTCTTCGACACGTCCCAGAACACCCATCCGCAGGTGTGCTCCGCGCACCGCTTGAGCCGCACCGCGTCGCCGGTCGTCGTCAGCTCGCTCCAGGCGATGGCGAGGCGCACCAGCGGCTCCCGCTCGGCCGGCAGGCCGGGTGCCGTGACCAGCGTCCCGTCGGCGGTGACCAGGACGGGATGCTCGGCCAGCACCTTGTCCGCGGCCGCCACCAGACCCTCGTCGGGGGTGTCGCCGACATGCGCCCCGAGCTGCTCGCGGATACCTGCGCGCAGGACCAGATAGGCGGCATGGGCGGCGGTCGGCACCGCGTTTCGGGCCGGTCGCAGTCCGCGGTCGTGCAGCCAGACGGCGAGCCCCTTCGGGGTGGCGATCTCGTCGCTGTCCTCCTCGACGTCGACCGTGTTGGCGAACGCCTCCACCAGTGCCGCCGCGGCAGGCTGTTCGAGCATCCGCCCCACCTCCGATCCGTCGCCCATCTCAGGGGGCCACTTCCACACTCTACCGGCTATCTGCTTTGCCGGTTGCGGCGAGGCAGGTCACCGTGCCACGCTCACCTCACCGCCAAAATGGATAGGCGGTTAGATGAACGGGGACGGGGATGAAGACAGGGACGGGGACGGGGCCAGGGATGGGGATGGGGATAAAGATGACGACAGCAGAGCCCGCACAGCGACAGGAGACCCGACCAGACCGCCCACCGACGAGGCCAGACCGCCCACCGACGAGGCCGGGCCGCCAGCCGACGAGGCGAGGCCACCCACCGACCAGGCCAGACCACCCACCGAACAGGCCAGACCACCCACCGACCAGGCCGGGGCGGAGCAACACCGTCGTGCTGGTGGGTTTCACCGCCGCCAC
Organism: Streptomyces odontomachi; assembly: GCF_024435355.1. Classification (GTDB taxonomy): domain Bacteria; phylum Actinomycetota; class Actinomycetes; order Streptomycetales; family Streptomycetaceae; genus Streptomyces; species Streptomyces odontomachi. Next base: position 240,548 of record NZ_JAMJWG010000016.1, on the reverse strand, counting down.
CAACCTTGCCGACGGCGTGCTGAAGATGGCCCTGCCGCTGCTCGCCGCCCAACTCAGCAGTTCCCCCGCACAGGTCACGGCCGTCTCGCTGACCCTCACCGCCCCCTGGTTGTTGATCGCCCTGCATGTGGGCGTCCTGGTCGACCGCCTCGACCGGCGCCACCTGCTCTGGGCCGCGAACGCCATGCGGCTTGCCGCGATGGGCTGGCTCACGACCACCGCCGTCACCGGCAGCCTCTCCCTGCTCCCGGTGTTCGCCGCCGGCGCGGTCCTCGGCGTGGCCGACGTGATCGCCGGAACGGCCGGCTCCGCCATCGTCCCGGCCGCCGTCCCACCCGCGGCGCGGGATCGGGCCAACGCCTGGGTCTCCGGTGCCGAGACGGTGTGCCAGGAGTTCGCCGGTCCGTTCGTCGGCGGCCTGCTGATGGCCGCCGGTACGGGCCTGGCACTCGGGGCGACCTGGGCCGCGTACGCCGTGGCGGCCCTCACCCTGCTGCTGCTCTCCGGACGCTTCCGCGCCGACCACGGCGCCGCCGCTCCCGCCTCCGTCAACGCCCGGATCGCAGAGGGCGTCCGCTACCTGTGGCAGCACCACCTGCTACGCACGCTCGCGCTGATCCTGACCGTGCTCTGCGGCGTCTGGGGCGGCTGGCTCGCCCTGATCCCGCTGTACGCGAAGACGGAGATGGGCCTTGGCGCCGGGGAGTACGGCCTGGTGCTCAGCGCACTCGGCGTCGGAGGGCTCGTCGGGGCCCTCACCGTGACCACCGTAAACCGGCTGCTCGGCATCGGCTGGGCGATGTTCGCCGATCTGCTGGGCACCGCGGCGATGGTCGCGCTGCCGGCACTGACCGCGCAGACATGGGCGGTGGCGGCGGGCGCGTTCCTCGGCGGAATGGGCGGCACGCTGTGGACGGTGAACTCCCGCACCCTCAGCCAGCGTCTGGTGCCGGACGAGATGCTCGGCCGGTTCAGCGCCGCGTCCCGCCTGTTCAGCTGGGGAGCGATGCCGATCGGCGCCGCACTGATGGGCCTGATCGGCGAACTGGCCGGCCTGCGGGCGGCGTTCGCCGTCTTCACGGTGGCCACGGCGGCAACGCTGGTGCCGTTCCTGCGCACGGTAATGCCGATCCGGCTCGGTGACTGACTACATGACGGTGGGCACCGTCACCGGGGGTGGGCCGACCGCCCAGCGCACGCCGCCTTCACTCGGCCTGCGGCCCGACGCGACGCCAACGGACCGAACCGGCAGCGTCGTCCACGGGCTGGGCGACACGGCGCCCGCGGCGGCCCAAGAGCCGACCTTGCTCCTGCTTGAGCCGGATGAACGACTGCCGCGCGTACCGCGCAAGCCCCTCGCTGGGGTAGGGCACACCCGAGAGGTGGTGCTGCGGCGCGTAGTCCCCGCGCTCCCACTTCGCCTCCGCGATTTCGTACCCCGAAACGTGTGCACTCAATTCAAGCAGGACCTGCGGTACCTGCGACTCGGCAAGGAGATCCGCCTTGGTGACGACGATGTCGCGCATGGCTCTGATATTCGGCAGGAACACCGTACTCAGCCACAGCCGCCACTCCGCCAGCTCTGCATTCGTCGGCTGCTCTCCACCGGCAGCAAAGGGAGATCGCCCATCAGGGCGCGTCGCGGTGCGCTCCATAAACGTGTCGAAAATACGGGTGTTGGCTTCCACGAGCGCGAAAAGGGGCCCATAGAAGTCGCTGAGCTGACGGTTCACCCGCGACAGCCGTTCCTGCCGCTGCGACAGCCGCACGCTGTTGAAGTAGGTCGCGAGATAGCTGACGAAGGCCAGGGCGATGGTGACAGCCGTTGCGTTCATGACAGGGCGCTAGGCGTTGGTGAAGGGGCGCGCGGGCGGCCCGGATGCCCGGGGTCGGAGGACGGCGCCGTTGCGCACATCGCTACACTCCGTAGCCGTCCGGAAACCCCTCCATGGCAAACGGACTCCCCGCACCTCCCCGCACCTCTTGACATGAGCCATATTGCGTGCATACTGGACATTAGACCAGAAAACCGGAGAATCGCACCGCCAGTGGAGACGTCCATTGGCAAGAGATCCTCGCAGGGTCTGGCCAGGCCCCCGAAGCCCCTCGCTACCGTAGCTTCAGCGACGACTGAGGTAGACGGCAACGGTGAGGACTCCGGGGACTGTTTTATGTCACGGCTTGTGTCACGGCTTGTGTCACCGCTTTGCGTAACGGCGTAGTCGCGTCACGTTGCTAGTCGCCTACTCAGGTATCTACTCAGGTATCTATTGAAGTTCAGGGACACTCAGAGGCCCATTCGCGATCAAGCGAGGGCCTCTGACCTGTGCCGGGCTGGCGCGCGACCGCAGACGACCCACCTGGCATCGCCGGGGCGGTTCGTGACCCCTACCCATCCTCATGGCCAACGCTGAGATACCGGACAAGTCCGCCGAGTGACCGCTACACGTCCGCCGAGCGAGCGGCTCGGTTCCGAGGACCGACAAGCTCCGCGACGATTTCGGGTAGCGTGCGGGCCATGTCGAGTCCTGAGTCGGACAGGGCGGGGGCTTTCGGTCACGCCGTCAGCCCCCTGAACCACTGAGCTCGTAGCCCCGCCGTCGCGACGCGTGGCGCGGTCGGACGAGTGTGCCCCAGGGGTTGGCCGCGGTGACGAGATGACCTTCTCGTGCTTCTCCTCACCCCGGAGCCACTCGATGCCTCTCCCGCTGTATCTGCTTGCCATGGCGGTCTTCGCCATGGGTACCTCGGAGTTCATGCTCGCCGGCCTCTTGCCGGACATCGCCGCAGACCTCGACGTCACCGTCGGGACGACCGGCACCCTCACATCGGCCTTCGCGATCGGCATGATCGTCGGTGCCCCGCTCATGGCAGTACTCGCCCGTAACCGGCCTGGACGTTCGAGCCTGCTTGGGTTCGTCCTGGTGTTCCTGACAGCGCACACCGTGGGCGCTGCCACTTCAAGCTTCCCGATCCTGTTCGCGACGCGGGTGGTCGCGGCGCTCGCGAACGCCGGATTCCTCGCCGTAGCTCTGACGACCGCCGTCGCGCTGGTCCTGCCCGACAAGAAGGGACAGGCGCTGGCCGTGCTGCTGTCAGGCACCACGGTGGCCACGATCGTCGGGGTCCCCGGGGGTGCAGTACTCGGCACGCTCCTCGGCTGGCGGGCCACGTTCTGGGCAGTCGCCACCCTCTGCCTGCCCGCGGCGATCGGCATCCTCACCGGAATCCCGGCGGGTAGGACGAAGACGGACGAGAGCGACTCGCCGAGCCTACGAGCGGAGCTCGCGCAGCTCAGGACCCCGCGACTGCTCCTGGCCATGCTGCTCGGAGCACTGGTGAACGCGGCGACCTTCGCAAGCTTCACCTTCCTCGCCCCCGTCATAACCGACACCGCCGGGCTGGGCGAACTGTGGATCTCCGTGGTTCTGGTGCTCTTCGGCGCCGGTTCCTTGATCGGCGTCACCGTCGCCGGCCGGCTGTCCGACCAGCGCCCCGGCCTGGTCCTCGCAGTCGGCGGTCCGCTGCTACTCACCGGCTGGCTGGCCCTGGCCGTGATGGCCTACCAGCCGGTTGCTCTGCTTGCCCTGGTATTCGTGCAAGGGGCCCTGTCGTTCGCTCTGGGCAGCACGCTCATCACGCGGGTGCTCTACGAGGCGGCAGCAGCCCCCACCATGGCCGGCTCCTACGCGACCGCCGCACTCAACGCCGGCGCCGCCGTCGGCCCACTCGTCGCCGCGGCCACGCTCAACACCTCGGTCGGCGACCTCGGACCCCTGTGGGCAAGCGGCCTCCTGGTCGCGGCCGCACTGCTCATCGCGTTCCCTCACCGCACCGTGATCACCGCCGGCCAGAACACCGAGGCGCCCCAGTGACACATCCGAACGCCCCCTAGACCACCGAGGGACACCGAAGTCGTCGCTAGTCCCACGTCACACCCGGCACGAAGCCTCGACCGCTACGAGAGGCGAGGAGCGGTCTGAGGAGCGGTCTGGGGAGTGGATTCCATGATCCACTCCCCAGAACATCCGGTCAACACAGCAGGCCCGGTTTCCAATCCCTGGAAACCGGGCCTGACCTGACCTACATCTTCAGCTGTCGGGGTGGCGGGATTTGAACCCACGACCTCTTCGTCCCGAACTCTCGGCTGAGTGGTCATTGAGGTCCGGCGCGCTGGTCAGTCGGCCATCGAGGGACACTGGCCGTTGTCTGCGGTTGCAGAGGTTGCTGTACTTCGCTGCTGTACCGCAGCTCTCCAGCGCTCACGGACAACCTGCCATTGCGCCTATGGTTGACGCGGCCCGCGTCGGTCGGCGGCTGCTTCCCCCAGGCGCCGGCCCATTGTGGAGGGGACCAGCCCGTTCGAGCCGGGCCGGGTGGGGGAGCGGCATCCGTGTAGTCCGATCGCCCTGTGGGGCGGTCCCTCGGCCTACGCGCTGATGGGCAACTCTCGGGCCCGCTGGCGAGCTTCGGCCCGCAGGCTCTTGAGGCGGCTGTGGAACGCGTTGTGGCGGTTCTGGTCAAGGTTCAGCGGCAGATCGAGTTGAGAGATGAGCTCTGACTCCAGGACCCAGGGCTCGCCATGCTCGATCCAGCACACTCGTGCGTTTTCTGCCATCCACTGGCTGAGGGCGGCTTCGCCTGTTTTGCCGAAGGTCATGCGCTTGCCGCTGCCCACACGGCGCAGTTCGAGCCCGAGCAGGCAGCCGAGCGTGAGCCGCAGGGTCGAGCCGGCCGCGTTGCCCCGGTAGTGGTACCGCACACGCTTCCTCAGGTTCTGCGTGCTGGTCCGGTTCGCCATATAGCGCGGAGCTATGCCGACGTAGAGCAGATGCCCGGCAGCCAGGTCCGAGTGAGGTGCCTGCTCGAAGTGCCACCCGTAGACGCCGGCCACCGCTGGAACGGGACTGGGACGTGCCAAGGCCTCTGTCGCGGACCACAGCCGATCGGGACTGACGAGAGCGGCTGCTGTCATGAAGCCTCCAAGTGCGAAGGATTACGACGGCAGGCTATCGGGGCAGTGCGGGTTCGGGCATACATGGCTGGGCTCCCATGAGCCGTCAGCTTGGGAATCTTGGATTGTCCATGGGGGATTTGACTGATCTGTGACGCAGCGACCATGACACTTACCAGCCAGTGGCTTGGTCTCGCCGCTCCCCGCGTCTCCCCTGCAAGATCTGCCACGGTTCTGACACGACTTCGTCGTCCCGAAGAGGCTACCGGCTGTTTCCGGACGTTCTCCAGAAATTCAAGCGAATCGCCGCGTAGTTGGGCACACTGGCAGACGGAGCAGCTGGCTTGTGCACCGTCCGGCGCTGAACTGGGGGAACTTGTGATCGTCCAGCGACATCTAGACAACGATGATGAACTGACCCAGCACGTCACCCAGCGGTTCAACACTCCATTGGACTGGCCAGAGGACGGAGGGCTGAACACCGAGCAGGTTGCGAACATCGCCGCTGCGGCAGCCTGCGACGTCTCGTACAACCAAGCGGCCAACGGTCATCTGGTCGATCTTTTTGCCGCGCTCCCTCTGCCAGGAACTCCAGAAGGGCATGATTTTTGGAATTCTCTGGGTAATACGGGAGGTGACGCCTCGCTGAATATTGATCCGGCCAATGCGGGTGGCCCATTCTTCGACTACCTGATTAACGGGAACGAAGCAGGCATTGCCGGTCGCGTGCTTGCCTTCCTAGAAGAGCTCGATGGCCAGCAGCGGGATGCAGTAGCAGAAGTGATCGGCGGAGCGCTGGAGCGTAACACGTTCGCAGCGGGCGGCCGATACCTCGGAAAGCTGTGGCTACGTGACGCCGAGACCACTGCCTGGCATGTCCTGCTTGCTAACCGACGACTGCAGGAAACAGAAGAAGATCGCAAGCGATTCCTCGATGCGTGGAGAAATGCCTAAGCGGATTTTCGCCGCTGTACCATCTATAGCATTATCGTACTGGTGTTCAGCTGGTACGAGGCACAGGCTGGACGGTGTCTACGCGATAAGGGGGAGCGGCGATGAGGATCCAGGACCCAGAATACCCGGCAGCAGTCGAAGCGGCCGTGGAGATCCTGCAGGAGCGCGCCAGGCAGGGCAAGACCATCACGTATGGGGAACTGAGCACCGAGTTGGCGGCACAGGGCTTCGACTCCATCCCGCCGCACCGCGGGGTAATGACTTATCTACTCAAGGATGTCTGTCTTCACCACAACGAAGCCGGACGAGCACCGATGCTCTCGGCGATCGTGGTGAATAAGGCCAGCCGGGAGCCATCTGACCAGTTCTCCGGCCTTGCCCGAAGCTTGCCCTTCTCCAGGCCAGCCAACTGGAGTTGGCGGGACGAGCAGCAGCAGGTGTTCGCTCAGCACCGCGAGGAATGACGACGGCACTCGACACCCCGCTTTTGGGAGTGCGATCAGCGGCCAGTAAACCCGTGGCACAGCCAGGACGGGACGACCACAAGTGGCCGTCTCGGGGTACACACGTATGCCGTCGTTGATGTCAGCCGGGGATGTCAACCACGTCGGCTAAGGCCGCGAGAGACCAGGCTTGGCCTGGTGTGATACCGAGGACGAGGGGAATACGGCGGGGCTGTGGGTCGACGAACACACCACGATCAGGCTGTTCGTCGTCACGGCCCAGCGAGGCTCGCTATCAGGCTCCCGCTCGCTGACCAGGAGGGCAACCAACTCATCGGCAACGTGAACAAGTCCACGGTGGAGCGGAACTGCCCGAATCGTCAGCGGCTCCGGTCCTTCGTGTCCTAGAGTGCGAGCGCGGCCGAGACTAGGAAGCGTGAGCTGGGGACCGAGAGACGTACGGACGTTGAGATCGCCAAGGTGCCGAGCATAGGGGAAGAATTGATGGACGAGGGCAGGAAGAAGGACGCCGAGCTACCGCCCTTGCTCTCACGGTTCGTGGACGCAGCGGTGTGGGCCAAGACAAACACTAATCTTGTCTGGGACAGGCAAGCAGATGGAAGGTTCCGCGCTGGACTCGTCCTCAAGTTCTCCGCTTCCCAGTCGGTCATGCTGAAGATCGAAAAGAATCCTGGCAGCCCTCTCGACTGGCAGTTCGGTCCCGCCAAGCCCCTCCCCAAGTTGCGCAGGAAGCCTCTACGCTGATACGCGAACCCACGTCCTTCTCGTCCCGAAGCAACTTGGGCAGGGGCTGCGCCTTGGTTTGGGACGCCTCTCATGCGTGGCGCGGTAACTGTCCCAGAGATTTGGAGCGCCAACTCCTCGACGACCTGGCGCACGACGCCATGGGCGCCCTCGTCCTGCAGTGCTTCGGCGAGGGCCTGATGGACCGTTGCGAACAGCTGCCCTCCCGTGTGTGGCGCGGGCCCGGCTGACCGCCCGCTCGATCTTCGCGAAGTGGGCTATCACGATCGGCATTGCCTTGTCGTACTCGCTGGGGGCCACAGCCATGGGTCAAGCCGATCAGCGCCCACTGATCAAGGGCGGCACCGAGCCACATCAGCTTGGGAAGCTCTGGTCTTCTGTCGGCAGTTGCTCGGCTGACCAGCGGCGGAGCGGTCTCAGTATCTCGCGATCAGCCGCATGATTCCCCGGTGTTCCCCGTGAGGCCCCGCCTGATCTGGCACGGATCTGGCACACATCTCCGCCCCGGACTGGTGCCTCAGGCCCGAAGACTTCGCTTGCGGACACGGACGTGCAGGAACCTGAGTACGGTAGATATTCATCGCCAGACTCGGCGGGGGCCGAGTGGAGTGACGCGGAGGGGCAGTGGACAGGGTTACTCGTGGGTTGATGGAGAGTTGGGCCAAGGACGCAGGAGTTGGGCATCTGAAGGAGTATGTCGCCTTCGAGCGCTTCGTTAACTTCATCGTCCTCTCTCGCCACCACGACCAACAGTTCAGCGTCGAAGATTTTTCCTGCGGTGACGATGGCACGCTCGGAATCGACGGGTTTGCGCTCTCCGTTAATAACGAACTCGTGTCCGAAATGACAGAACTGGAAGACGCACTTTCGGGCGGCGGGACGATTGAAGTCTCGATCACACTAACGCAGGTGAAAACGTCGGCGAATTTCGACTTGGGCGATTTGAGCATCTTCTCGGATGCGTCAATTACTCTGCTTACGGAAGATGAGCCTCCCCATCCCAACCTGGAGGATCAGCAGCAGATGCTCCATAGGGTCTTTGAGGAATCAAGTCGATTTCGCGAGAACCCTGTATGTCGCCTCTACTATGTAACCCTTGGATCGTGGAACAACCGTGGCCCCATCGTGAAAAAGATGGAGGACACCCGAAAGCGGCTATTTGGGTCAAACTTGTTCTCGCGCGTCGATTTTCACGTGTGGGGGGCAAGCGAGGTTCAAAGGAACTGGCGTGCTATTGATTCTGCTCTTGAGGTGACAGTTACGTTCGAGAATCGAACCACGCTTCCTGAGGTAGAAGGGGTGCGTGAAGCGTATCTTGGGGTGCTTCCTGGCAGCGAATTCATCAAACTAGTAACTGATGACGAAGGGGAGATCCGTAAGACTCTCTTCTTTGACAACGTTCGCGACTTTCTAGGCGAGACCGACGTCAATGCGGATATCAGGCAGACGTTGGCCTCTGGTGACCGTAGTCGGTTCTGCGTCCTAAATAATGGGGTCACGGTAGTTGCGCACGACCTGAAGCCCACGGGTAATCGCATGACCCTTGTGGACTTCCAAGTTGTGAATGGGTGCCAAACTAGTCACATCCTTCACTCTGAGCGAGAAAACCTGGACGGTGTGTACGTCCCCTTTCGCTTGATCGTCACTTTGGATGACGAGGTGGCTAAGAGCATCACGAAGGCTACTAATAAGCAAGGTCAGGTAACCAAGGAGAACCTTTTCGCCCTCTCGGATCTGCAGAAGAGGATCGAAGCCTATTTCAACTCGTTTGAAGCAGAGTCCGGTAAGCGCATCTACTATGAGCGGCGTTCGCTGCAGTGGTCGGGTTCGCCTCAAGTCCGCGGTACATGGCGGGTTATCTCCCTCCGTAACCTGATGCAAGCTTTCGCTTCGCTCTACCTGAGGATTCCACACACGGCCGCCCGTTACTATGGGGACCTTCGCAACCGTGTGGGCAACGACGTATTCTCCGATGCGCACAATGAGGCATATTATTATTCCGCCGCCTACGCTTTCTGCAAGCTTGACCATTTCTTCAGGAGTGGAGCAATTGCGCGAGAGCTAAAGCCGGCCCGATACCACCTTCTGGCCGGGGTTCGAACGATTTATTCTAAGTCGAGCACTCCGGAAAAAGTGGAAAGTGTCGGCAAGAAGGCGGAGAAGGACTGCAAGCCTTTCAATGTTTTTTTGTGGGACGACGACCGCTATCTCGAAGCCGTCCACACTTGTGTCGACGCCCTAGTCAAACTTGCTGGCGGCCAAGAGATCAACCGCGACTTTGGGCGTACACGGGATTTCACTGAGCAGTACCTTTCTGAGCTGCTCAAATAGCATTAAAGCGACATGACGAGGTCGGCGCAGCGGCTTTGGGGTGGCGCTGCTTTGGCGCGAGTGATCATGGCCCCGTAAGCTTGCGGCGCGTCGGGCGGTCTGTTGACCTGCCCGGTAAAGCACGACGTTGGGGCCATGATCTGCGAGGCTCGCGCCAAAGTGGCTCCGTAAAGCCGCGGAGCCGACCGCCCCAGCCACGACGTACCCCTTCTCTGACATCAGGCGACTGATCGCTGTGGAGCGCGGCACGGACGCCGGCCGGGCTGGAGCGGGGCGGAGACAGGAGCGCAGGCCCGGCCGGGGGCCGGGCCGCGCGCGGTGAGCGGAGCGAGCCGCCTTGAAGTCGTAGAGAAGGTTGTAACTCAGTCGATGGCTGAGATGCGCCATAGCGGCGCCACGTACTGCTTCGGCCGCCTGCTGATGAGGAGATGGCGCAGGTCCTCGCGTAGTGAGCCGTTGAGGTCTAGGACTTCGGTGATGTGGCGGAACGTCGTGTGAGTGATGCCGCGGGCTCGTGCCTCGGTCTCGAACTGGTCGAGCCGGGAGAGCACCGCTTCGGGGTTCAGCTCCACTTGTGGCTGCTCTTTGAGCCATGCGGCCTTGTTGCGTTCGTAGTCGATTTCCGAGTAGCCGCAGATTTCGCGGCTGTGGGCCTCGACGTCGTCCAGGCTGGTGGTCGTTGCGATGGCGCGGGCCAGCTGGTTGCGGTTGAACGCGTCGTCCAGGTCGACTTCGTGGACCGTGGGGCTCTCGTCGGTGAGTGGGACTGGAAGGCCTGCGTCGCGCATCTCGCAGGTGCCCCGTACGCCCCGGGCCGTGGCCGCGAGCATGCCCGTTGACTCGGACGGGTGCCACTCCAGAACGGAACCGATGGCTTCCACGTCCTTCGGCGTGAACGTGTGGACGAGGGAGCCGAACATGCCGCGCAGGTCTTCCAGCGGGAGTTCGCCGTCGAGACCGGGGCCGGCCACCAGTAGGCGGACAGGCACGTTCGCGTTTACCTGGCAGCAGGCTGCGAGCGTGAGCGCGTCGGCCAATGGGCTCTTGAGGGTTGGTTCGTCGCCGCGGGCCAGGATGTCGCCGCCGACGTCCAGGAGGTCGATGGACTCCGGCGACAGCTGACTCACCAGTTCGTCGAGCTGACGGGTGACGCCCTGGGCCCCCTGACGGGGGTTGATCAGCGTGAAGGTGTGCGGGAGTTCTGCGGCGAGGCGAGGGAGTGTGGAGCCTGCGGGGGCGATGGGGCGTGCTTCAGCCGGCCCTGACCAGACGGTCGGAGTGAGCTGCTTGAGGCCGGTGAAGTTGTCCGGTCCTCGGGGGCCCGGTACCGGGTCGATCAGTAGGCGGTCCCATGCGTACGTGAAGACGACCGTCTCTTCTGCGCCGCCGTACAGGGCGGTGTCGAGCATGGCGGCGGCGACGGCGTCGCCTCCTCCGCCTGCTGCGATGATCAACCGCGTCATGCGGTCAGCGTACGGGGTCGGGGTCTAGCCACTCATCCTATAGTGGCCAGAGGCTATGGCCACTTAGCGAGGAGGGGAGGGCGGATGCCGCAGATTGAAGAGGCCCAGCCGAAGTATCTCCAGATCGCGCACTTCATTCGTGATCAGGTTCTTCGGGGCGACCTCAGGCCGGGGGACGAGGTTCCTTCAGAACGGCAGCTGGCTGCGGACTGGAAGGTGTCGAGACCGACGGCCGCGCGAGCGCTGGAGGCGCTGAGTCATCAGGGCCTGGTCGAGAAGCGTCAGGGATCTGGCACCTATGTGCGGGGGCTGGAGGTCAACCGGCGGGCTCGTGAGCTGTACGGCCGGGCCAAGCAGACGGGGAAGATCTACACGCCCGGCGAGTACGCCGTCATCACGTCGGCCGGCTGGTTGGATGCACCGGATCACGTCGCTGAGGCGTTGGGCCTGGTGAAGGATCGCCGTGCCGTTCATCGGCGGCGGGTGACGAACAACCAGGACGGGCCCATCACGTTGTCCACGTCGTGGTTCGGTCCCGATGTCGGTCAGCGGGCGCCCAAGCTCACGGAACCTGAGCGGATTCGTGAGGGAACGCTGATGTACGTGGAGCAGATGACCGGGCGGCAGGGCACCTATGCCGAAGATCGCATGTGTGCCCGGAGTGCGACGGACGAGGAGGCGGCCGACCTTCAGTTGGAGCCGGGTGCGGCGGTCCTGATCATCCATCACGTGGTCTACGACCTGCAGGATCGGCCGTTGGAGTTCGCCGAAGCCACCTATCCCCCGCACCGCTGGACCTTCGAGAAGGGCTACCTGCTCACCTGATCGAGGGTGCGTTGCGCCGAACCGCTTGCATCCCGAAGTGGCTAATGCCACTATCCAGTAAGTGGCTAAGGCCACTTCAGTTGAAGGGGGCGCGGAGTGACGGGTCAGCGGCCGGACAAGAGTCCGCGGTCGACGTGCCGTGGGTGCCGAGGACGGGGCTGGAAGCGAGTCGGCTCCCGTACGGCTCTCGCGCTCTCCGTCGCCAATGACCGCGTTCGCAGCACATCGAAACGGCGCTGTCTCGACTGCGACGGCACTGGCGAGGAGAAGTGAGCGCGGTGGGTGCATCTCATGGGAACGACGGTGCATCCGACGTGCAAGGCCAGGTCGCCGAAGTGTCGTTCAGCCCGGCGCCCGACATCGGCATGCCACGTACAGACCCCCGCAATCGCATGCGCCGCGATCCGGGGGCGTGGCCGAACCTGTTGGAGGCAGGTCGACATGATCGACCATAGTCGAGAGATCTTGGGAAGGTTGTTGCGGCTGCTCGTGCTGGTGGGGCGGCCTGGGGGAGTCGTCGACGGTTCCGCGCGTCGCTGGGCCAGGGCGTTGCCCCCGCATCGGCTGCGGATGTCAGTGGCCGTGCGGCCGGCCGTAAACCGTGACTGCTCCCGGCCGGTCTATGCCATCCGGGAACGGCGCGCGCAGCTCCAGACACAACGCCTTCGGCGGCGCGCTCTGTGGCTTGCGGTGTACGGCATCGACATCGGTCCGCGCGTGATCCACGGCGTGAGGGTGGCCGGATGATGAGCGCAACGACCACCCCCGCGGCCACGACCGTGCCGTGGCCGGGCCAGGACGGGGACGCCGTCCTGAAGGGCCGGGACTGGGTTCTGAGCATGGCCGGCGGTCACAGTGCCCTGGACGTTCTCTATGGGGCGCAGTGCGCCAAGTGCAAGGAGGCGTCCGCGCAGGAGAGCGGCACCGCTCGTCCAGTGCAGGTCTGGATGATGCAGCACACGCGCGCTCATCCGTCGCACCGCTCGTATCTGTCGACGGAACGCAGGCGTTGGCGTGTGGACCCAAACACCGGTGGTCCGGCAGTCGCAGTCACCACCGAGCCGCCGATCGTCCTCAGCCAACTGTTGCCCGCCACAGGGACGGGTGGGAGGTCTCAAGGCGGACGTACCCGGCACGCCCGTCCCCGTCCTCCACGGTGCCGTCGGATGTCCGCTTTTCTCCGGCGAACAAGGCCTCGGGGGCGGCGGACCTGGAAGCTTCCCGGGCTGTTAGCGCTCGTCGTGGCGGCCGGTGGCCTGGGTGTCGTCTTCTGCGTCTCGCTCCTGCTGGAGGTGGGCCGATGAGTACGGCTCTCCGAGTGCGCTCGGCGTCCCGGGTGCGGGTCATGGCTGAAGAGTGCGAGCACGACGTGCCCAAAGGAGAAACGCACTGCACCAAGTGCGGGACACAGATCTACATCAGCGAGGCAAGCGAGAAGCAGGAAGCGAGGGTGCGCAGTGAAGCAGGCGAATGTGGGCGGCAAGCGACGGGCCGCGTGCGGGGCGGTCGAAGAGGCCGAGACGGTGTGTGAGGAGATTCGCGCGGCCCTGGGTGCGGTCGGCATCGTTCTGCCGTCCCTGTGGGTTGAAAGCGCAGCGTACGTCACCGGCGAGCCGCTGATCGAGTTGGGGCGCTGCAACCTCTCCACCGCCCGCATGCTCGCCGACGTGCTCACGAAGGCACGGCCGTCATCGACGTGAGACACCCAAGGATCCCGGCCGGCCGCCCCGTGGCGTGCGCGGTCGGGTAGTCCCTCTGACCGGACGAGCCTGGAGCATGGGTGACGCCCCCCGACGCGCCCTGATCGAACCGACGGGTTCGGGCTCCTGCCCCGGTCCGCCCCCTTGGCTGGGGTGCCGCACCGCGGTGAGGGACACCGCTCCGCCCGCTCACCTCCCATTTCGTCTGAGCGGGCGGGGCGTCCAGAGGAGATGAGCTGGCCGCCCCGAGCCCGAGCCCGAACCCGTTGCCGCCGGCATTCTGCGGGAGGCCTGCCGCCTGGCCGTCCAGGAGAGAACACGCTCCGCTGCTACTGCGACGGCGAAAACGTCGGTAGTCTGGTTGACCAGTTGACTTGGCCAATCTCGATAGGCAGTGTCCATGGCGTATGAAGTGGCGGCACCCAAGTACGTGCGCCTCGCGCAGACGATCCAGAGCCGCATCGAGGATGGCACCTACCCACCCGGCACCCGGGTCCCCAGCGAGAATCAGCTCGTACAGGCCTTCGGCATGTCCCGCCCGACCGTGGTTCGGGCGCTGGAGCTGCTGAAGCGGGACGGCTGGCTGGAGTCCCGGCAGGGATACGGCACGATCGTCCGGGGCCGCCCCGAAGTCGTCGAGCAGAAGGACCGTCGGGGTCGCGCGGCGCTTGACCGCGACGAGTCACAGACCACGGGACGGCTGGTTGAAGTCGACCGGGTTCCCGTTCCGGCTCGGGTCGCATCGGTGCTTGGCCTGCCGAAGGGTGCCAAGGTTCTGATGCGTCGCTTCTTGCTCGAAGAGGACGGCGAAGGGATCGAGCTGGTCTCGTCGTACTTCCCGGCTGACCTGGTGGAGGGCACCGAGCTGGAGAACGCTGAGGTGCTGAGCGGAAGCGTTCGCAAGCACCTGGAGGCGCGGAAGAGGGTCAGTTTCGATCACGTGACCGAGCGGGTCTCTGCTCGACTGCCAGGGGCCGACGAAGCCGAGCTTCTCGGCCTGCCGGACGGCGTCCCCGTGCTCGGTGTTCTCGTCGTCGCGTGCGACACATCCGGGCGGGCCTTGCAGGTCGTTGACGTGGTGCTGCCTGCCGATCGGCAGGAGCTGGAAGACACCTACCGCCTGAACTGAGTGGTGCTGGGGGTGAGTTCCCCATACATCTCACTTGACAAGTCAACTTGGCATCTCTACCTTCGAACTTGCTAAGTCAACTTGTCAGGTGACAGGTTGATCGACTGAATCAAGGAGAAAACCTGTGCGTGTGATCCGTATCGATGCCTCGTCCGCCACGATCCTGCTGACCGAGGCTCCTGCACCGAAGGTGCGCGACCGGCAGACCGGCGAGATCGCCAAGGACGCCGTGAGCGGCGAGGCGCTGATGACCGTCGGCGTCGTCTTCATCGACGAGGGTGAGTCGTCCCTGCTCCAGGTCACCATCCCCGAGAGCGGAGTGACCGAAGGCCTGACCGTCGGTGCTCCGGTATCGCTGCCGGGGCTTCTGGCGCGGCCGTGGGAAAGCGTCTTCAACGGTCAGCAGCGGCACGGCATCGCCTTCCGGGCGACCGCCGTCGCCCCAGGTGCCTTCCCGGCCGAGCAGGCGGGCTGATTGCCGTGACCGACCTGGGGACCTGGGCTGAACTGGGCGGGGCGTGCACCGCGATAGGTGGTGCGGTCTACGCCCGGCAGGCTCACCCGGCGGCGTACTGGTCGACGGTCGGACTACCGGCCTCGGTGGTCCGACTGATGGCCTCGTACTCGTCGACCATGGACGCCTGCGGCCTGACCGTCGCGCCGTCCCGGTGGCGGGCGCTGGCCGTCCGGGCGACCACACGTCGTGAAGTGCGGCCGGTACCGCCACGTCGGGGCATGCTCCGGCCCACCACGACCGGCCTGCGGATCCGGCTGCGGCTGGCCCCAGGGCAGGAACCGGCGGACGTGGCCGCCTCGGCCGAACGGCTTCGCCACGCCTGGGGCGTGCACGCCGTCTACGTCAGGGACGTCAAACCCGGAGTCGTCGAACTGCGCCTGGTGGGCTTCGACGTCCTGCGCAAGGTGCGCATGCCTCGTCGAAGCGGCGGCGGGCTGCTGCGGGTGCCGGTGGCGCTGCGGGAGGACGCGACTGCGTTCGTCCGCGACTACTGGGCTGTTCCGCATGAACTGGTGCTCGGCGCCACGCTGTCGGGCAAATCCATGTACCTGCGGAACCTGCTGACCGGGCTGGCCGCCCAGCCGGTCGTCCTGGTCGGGATCGACTGCAAGCGCGGGGTCGAGCTGGCGCCCTTTGCGTCTCGGCTCTCCGCCCTGGCGACCGATCCGGAGCAGGCGGCCGAGCTGCTTCCCGTGCTCGTGAAGGAGATGGAGGACCGCTACGACCTGATCAAGTCCCGGCAGGGTGTTGCCAACGGCACCCCGGAAGAGCTGATCACCTCAGACATCTGGGGCCTTCCGGAGAGCGAACGACCGGCTCCCATCGTGCTGTTCATCGACGAGGTGGCCGAACTGTTCCTCGTCGCCACCAGGAAGGAGGAGGAACGGCGCGACGAGATGGTCACCCAGCTCATCCGCCTCGCCCAGCTCGGCCGGGCGGCCGGGATCTACCTGGAGGTGTGCGGCCAGCGCTTCGGTGCCGAGCTGGGCAAGGGCGCCACGATGCTCCGCGCCCAGCTCTCCGGCCGGGTCTGCCACCGCGTGAACGACGAAGCGTCCGCCGAGATGGCGCTCGGCGACATCGCCCCTGAAGCGGTCTACGCCTCCTGCGCCATCGCCGCCGAGCTGCCGGGGCTGGCCGTCGCCGGCGACACGTCCGGCGGCTGGTCCCGCATCCGTACACCCTTCCTCTCCCTCGCCGATGCCGCGGCCTCCTGCCGTGCAACTGCGCATCTCGCTCCGGACGTACCGGCCCTCTCGCCCTTCCGGCCGTACGTCCCGCCCGTGCCCGTGAAGGGCGGGCCGGTCACCGCGCCTCGTCCGGTCACCGACTGACCGCACCCAACCCAACGGCCTGTGGCGGCCCCCCAAGCCACGTCCCTACCCCACCCATGCCCGGAACCGGAAGGAGTCGCGCTGTGCGTGCCCTGCCCGTCCGCGTCGACGCCGTACTGATCCAAGCGGTGATCGCCGCCGCGTTGTCCTTCGCCCACCTGCACGATCTGGCCTCGGCCGCCGGGCAGCACGGATGGAAGGCGTGGGCCTATCCGGTCTCCGTCGACCTGCTGTTGGTGGCGGCATGGCGACGGCTGCGCCTCGGCGGTGCGAAAGCGGCCGGCTGGTGCTGGTTCCTGATCGCGCTGACCGCCTCGCTCGGCGCCAACGTCGCCACGGCCGGGCTCCTCGACCTGGGCGCCGTACCGGCCTGGCTGCGCATCCTCGTCGCCGGCTGGCCCGCAGTCGCCTTCCTCGGCGGCACCCTGCTCGCCCACGGGACCGCAGACCAGACGCCAGCACGGGAGCCCGAGTCGGATCCCGCACCAAGCGCACCGGACGCACCGGATGCGGTTCCGCCGACACAAGCCTTGCCCACCGCGGGACCGGGACCGGAGACGGAGCCGGAGATGGAACCCGAATCGAAACCGGCTCCATCGGCTCCGTCTCCCGCAGCCACCGCCGTCCCGCCCGCGCTCGTCACGCTCGCGCGCAAGGTCGCCGACGACCACCACGCCCGGACCGGAACGGCCATCGACACCTCGACCCTGCGCGCCCGGCTCGGCGTCCCCATGCAGCTCGCCGAAGCCATCGCCGCCCAACTCACCTGACCCAACCCGGAGGACTTCCCACCGTGCGCCCGTCCACGCTCCGCGTGCTGCAACGCGCCGCCGAGCTGACCCGACAGAACCGCTTCACCGAAGCCGTGCTCATCGCCGAACCGGTCATCCTCACCGCCGACCTCGACGAGGGCGACGAGATCCGGCGCTGGCTCACCGACCACATCGCCGACTTCACCGGCGAGAACGAGAACACGAAGGAGACCACCTGATGTCCGCAAACCGCCGCTTCCGCAACGTCGTCCGCATCGGCCCGGTCCAGGTCGGCACCTCCTACGACTCCCGGGGCCGCGAGAAGCACACCGCCGCCTGCACGGCGCCACGCTGCGGCTTCTCCACCGACTACGACAGCCGCGCCGCCGCCGAGCTGGCCGCCCGCACACATCGCTGCGCCGTCCGCTGATCCGCTCCGGAGGTCTCGTTGACCGTCTCGCTCCCGCTCGTCCTGATCCTGGGCGCCATTGCCTGGGCTTCGATCAAGTTCCTCGGTGTCCGCATCTGGGTCGCCGTCGTGATCGCCCTGTTCGGCTTCTGGCTCTCCCACACCTTCCTCGCACCCGCCATCGAGACCGGCACTCGCGGCGGTGTCGGCGTCGTCGACGGCACCCACCACTGACAGCCACCGACACCCCTCAAAGACAAGGAGTCCGCCGTGTTCCAACCCAAGCTGCCCGACCCCCCGAGCCTGCCGACGGTCTACGTCCAGCAGGACCGGACTCCCGCCCCCGTCACCAACGCTGGCCGCCCGGTCGCCCCATACGTCGGGCTCGGAGTCGGCGCGGTGGCCGCCGTGGTCGTCGTCGGCATAGTCCTGACCGCGCTCCTGGCGGCGGTCGCCATCTCGGCCGTGTCCGTGGCCATCGCCGCCGTCGTCCTGCGCTCGCTCCTCACCAGCACGAACAAACGCTGACCGGCCACCGGGGCGGCAACAAGCCGCCAAGCATCCCGCCGCCCCGGGGCCGTCCCTCCCAACCGTGAACAGTCGAAGGGAACTCCCATCATCACCCGCAACATCCCGCCCCCGCTGGCGGACCTCACCATGCTGGCCTCGCTCGGCACCATGCCCGAGCTGGCCCGCCAACTATCCGGCCTGGGCGGCTGCACGCGCCCCATACGTCTCGACGGCCACCGCACCGAACACGAGATCAACACCACGACCGGCGAGATAGGCCGCATCCTCAACCACCTGGACTCGACCACCCTCCCGGCCGGCCACCTCCTCGTCCGCTGCAACAACCGCCGCGCCACCCGCTGCCCGGCCTGCGCAGAGACCTACCGCCGCGACACCTACCAACTGATCACCGCCGGCCTACGCGGCGGCAAAGGCACCCCGGACCAGGTAGCCACCCACCCGCGCGTCTTCGCCACCTTCACCGCACCGAGCTTTGGCCCGGTCCACAACCGCCCCACCAGCGGGCGCCCCTGCCGCTGCGGCCACCACCACGACGAACAAGACCCGACACTCGGCACCCCACTCACCCCGGACACCTACGACTACGAAGCCGCCGTCCTCTGGAACGCACACGCCGGGGCCCTGTGGCGGCGCTTCACGATCTACCTTCGCCGCGAGGTCGCCAAGCGCGCCGGCCTGACCCAACGCAAGCTCCAGCAGCACGCACGCGTCTCCTTCGCGAAAGTGGCCGAGTACCAGAAGCGCGGCGCCGTCCACTTCCACGCGGTCATTCGCCTCGACGGCCCCGACGGCGGTGACACCGCGCCCCCGCCCTGGGCCACCGTGGAGCTGCTGACCGACGCCATCCAGGCCGCCGTCACCGCCGCACGCGTCGACGGACCACAGATCGACGACCGGACGCACGCCTTCACCTTCGGCCGGCAACTCGACGTCCGCCCGATCCGCTCCGCCGCCTTCGATCACGACCAGGAGCTGACCGACCGCGCCGTGGCGGCCTACATCGCCAAGTACGCCACCAAGGGTGCCGAGACCACGACCGGCACTCTCGACCGGCCCCTCCGCTTCCTCGCCGAACTCGCCCAGGTCAGCATCTCCGACCACGCCCGACGCATGATCCGCACCGCCTGGACCCTCGGCGCCCGCCGCGACCTGGCCGGCCTCCGCCTACGGGCCTGGGCCCACATGCTCGGCTTCCGCGGCCACTTCTCCACCAAGTCCCGCCGCTACTCCACCACCCTCGGCGCCCTACGCACCGCCCGCGCCGACTGGCGCCGAGCCCAGACCGCCCCGCCCGTCGCAGTGCCGCAGGACACCGAAACCACCCTCGTCCTCTCGCACTGGGTCTTCGCCGGAACCGGCCTCAGCACCGCCGAAGCCTGGCTCGCTGCATCCCTCGAACCGGCCCCCGGAACGGAAGGAGAACCCACCCGATGACTCCGGCCACGATCCGCCGGAAGTGGCACACAACGGCCGAGGTCGCCGTGATGCTCGGCTTCAGCCTCTCCAAGACCAAGTCGCTCATCCTCACGGGCGAGATCCGTTCCGTGAAGGTCGGCCGCAACCGCCGGATCCTTCCGGCCTGGGTCGACGAGTACATAGAGCGCGTTACTGCGGACGCGGATAGGTGGTCGGCATGAGCGGCAAGCGGAGCAATGGCGAAGGCTCGATCTACGCCTACCGGAACGGCTACGCCGCCTACGCCTGGGTCACCACCCCGGACGGCAACCGTAAGCGCAAGTACGTGTACGGACCCACGCGCAAGGACGTGCACGAGAAGTGGCTCAAGCTCCACGCCGAAGCGAAGAAAGGGCCGGTGGCCACCAACACACCGACCCTCGCGCAGTACCTCACGTACTGGCTCAAGGAGGTGGTGGAACCCAATCTCCGCCCTCTTACCGCCGCCACGTACGAGACGACCGTTCGTCTCTACATCGTGCCGTTCCTCGGCACGAAGCGACTCGACCGGTTGACCGTCCAGGACATGCGGAGCTGGCTCAACAAGCTCGCGGAGACCTGCCAGTGCTGTGCGCAGGGCAAGGACGCCAAACGACCGGAGGAACGGCAACGCTGCTGCGCCAAGGGGGGGGTGCTGCG
This sequence comes from Streptomyces odontomachi, assembly GCF_024435355.1. Taxonomy (GTDB): domain Bacteria; phylum Actinomycetota; class Actinomycetes; order Streptomycetales; family Streptomycetaceae; genus Streptomyces; species Streptomyces odontomachi. The sequence continues at coordinate 220,347 of NZ_JAMJWG010000016.1, read as the reverse complement.
GGCAAACCCTCTCCAAGCGCTCGGTCAACGACGCCCGGACCATCCTGCGGAGCGCGCTGACCAACGCCACCGTGGAAGAACGCATCTCCAAGAACGTCGCCCAGCTGGTCAAGGTGCAACGGGCCCGGCGTAAGCGGCCCGACCCGTGGTCCGTCGAGGAGGCGTGCACCTTCCTGGAGAACGCGCAGACCTGGCGCGACTACCTATACGCCGCGTACGTCCTGATCCTTGTCCTCGGCCTCCGTAAGGGCGAGGTGCTGGGACTCACCTGGTCGGACGTGAATCTGGACACGGGGGAGCTGCACGTCCGGCACCAGCTTCAGCGTGTCCGTCGGCGACTGCTCCACACGGACACGGCCAAGACCGAGGCATCCGAAGCCGTGCTGCCGCTGCCGGACGTCTGCCTGACCGCCCTCCGGCTGCGGCGGAAGGAACAGGAGACGGCGAGGGAGCGTGCTAAGGATCTCTGGACGGAATCGGACCTGGTCTTCACCACCCGGTACGGGACTCCGGTGGAGCCGCGGAACTTCACCCGCGAGTTCGACCGCCGCTGCGACCGTGCTGAAGTCCGTCGGATCCGTGTGCACGACACCCGTCACACCTGTGCCTCACTGCTGGCCGCCCTCGACGTCCACCCGCGGATCGCGATGCAGATCCTCCGGCACTCCGAGATCGCCGTGACCATGGAGGTCTACACCCACGTGCCCTCGGCCGAGACCCGGCGGGCGCTCCGGAAGCTCGGTAAGGCCCTCGGCGGCGGCAGCAAGCACAAGGACGACAGGCAGAAGGACGACGGGCCGAAGGAGGGCAAGCCGAAGAAGGACAAGCGCAAGAAGGAGAAGCAGAAGCAGAAGCAGAAGCAGAAGAAAGGCAAGCGCAAGCAGAAACCCCAGCCGGGGGAGCCAGGGGAGCCGAGAGAGCCGGCCAAAGACGGCCACCAGCAGCCATAGCCGTTGCTGTACTCCACTGCTGTACGAACGCTCAGAGACCCAATCGCGATCATGCGATTGGGTCTCTGACCTGCGTCGGGGTGGCGGGATTTGAACCCACGACCTCTTCGTCCCGAACGAAGCGCGCTGCCAAGCTGCGCTACACCCCGATGTCGACCGCGAACCGTGGCGACGACGCTTACTTTATCCCACCGGGGGCCCGAGACGAAATCTGGTTTTGCCGCCCGCGCCGGGGCCCGCATCCGGGGCCCCGCACCCCGGGGCGACCGGGCGGCGGTCGAAGCGGCACGCGCTTCGCGGACGAGAGGGGTCACTCCGTCCGGGGTGCCAGCGTCAGCAACGTCGCCTCCGGCGGGCAGGCGAACCGTACCGGTGTGTAGCGGTTGGTGCCGCAGCCTGCGGAGACGTGGAGATAGGAGGTGTGGTCGTCCGCGTCGTGGGTGGACAGGCCCCGGGCGCGGTCGGTGTCGAGGTCGCAGTTGGTGACCAGGGCGCCGTAGAAGGGGATGCGGAGCTGGCCGCCGTGGGTGTGACCGGCCAGGATCAGGGGGTAACCGTCCGTGGTGAAGGCGTCCAGCACGCGCAGGTAGGGGGCGTGCACGACGGCCATGGAGAAGTCGGCGCCGGTTTCGGGGCCGCCCGCCACCTCCGCGTATCGGTCGCGGCGGATGTGCGGGTCGTCCAGGCCGGTGAGGCCGATCTCCATGCCGTCGATCTTGAGGGAGCCGCGGGTGTTGGTGAGGTTCACCCAACCCGCCCCGTCGAAGGCGTCGCGCAGGCCTTCCCAGGGGTTGTGGATGGCGCCCACCGCCGGCGGGTTGCCGTTGAGGCCGTGTTTGCGCTGGGTCTTTTCGACGAGGTAGCGGGCCGGATTGCGCAGCTTGGGGCCGTAGTAGTCGTTCGAGCCGAAGACGTAGGCGCCCGGGAACTCCATGAGCGGGCCGAGCGCGTCCAGGACCTCGGGTACGCCCTCCGGGTCGGAGAGGTTGTCGCCGGTGTTGATCACGAAGTCCGGGCGGAGGCCCGCCAGGGAGCGCAGCCACCGCTGCTTCTTGCGCTGGCCGCTGACCATGTGGATGTCGGAGACCTGGAGCACGCGCAGCGGGGCCATGCCGGGTGGCAGTACCGGGACGGTGATCCTTCGCAGTCGGAAGGAGCGGGCCTCGATGCCCACCGAGTAGACGAGACCGGCGGCGCCGACCGCCGTGATTCCCAGGGGTACTCCGTATAGCGCGCGCATACCTCCATCGTGTCAGACGTCACGTCGAGCGCTACGGGCGTGTGCGCGGGGAGACCGGACCACTCCCGAGGAGCCTCATGGGTCTCTTGAGCCTCCTGGGTCTCTTGGGCGTCTTGGGCCTCTTGAGCAACGGGAGCCCTTGGGTAGGGGAGCCCCTTAGCCTTAATCAGGGAGGCCCTGTAATCGGAGAAGCCACCCGAGCAGGGCCCCCGAGCAGGGAAACGGGACCGGCCCCGCAGGCCCCGTACACCGCCCTGTACACACGCCCCGTCCACACCCGCCTCGCACGCCCTCGCAAATTTCGGGCGCACGGCTCCCCGGGACTGCCACAATCAGGCCATGACCACGCTCAAGTCCAAGCTTCAGGAAGACCTCACCTCGGCGATCAAGGGGCGCGACGAGCTGCGCTCCGCGACGCTTCGGCTGACCCTCTCGGCGATCACGAAGGAGGAGGTCGCGGGGAAGTCCGCTCGTGAGCTCTCCGACGACGAGGTGCTGAAGGTGATCACCCGCGAGGCGAAGAAGCGCCGGGAGGCCGCCGAGGCCTTCGCGCAGGGTGGGCGCACCCAGCAGGCCGAGCGGGAGACGGCCGAAGGAGAGGTGCTCTCCGAATACCTCCCCAAGCAGCTGTCGGACGATGAGCTGGAGCAGATCGTCGCCGAGGCCGTGGCGGAGGCGAAGGGCGCCGGTGCCGAGGGGCCGCGTGCCATGGGCCAGGTCATGAAGATCGTGAACCCGAAGGTGGCCGGGCGGGCCGAGGGCGGCCGTGTCGCCGCCCTCGTGAAGAAGATCCTCGCGGGGGTTTAGTCGGTCGGGGCGGTCAGGGGGGTGCTGCCGGGGCCCCGGGCCGCCGCAGCTCCGAGCCCTGAGCGCCCCGAGCGCGAGCCCGAGCGCCGGGCAACGGGGCCAGCAGGGGCCTCGCGGCCCGTTGTCGCCGGGCCAGGGCCGAGTAGCCCGTGGGCGCCGGACCCAGCAGCCCGTGGCCGCCGCGCCCCGCAGCCCGCCGCCGCCTCGGCCGCTACGCCCGCCGCGGCCGAGGAACCGGCACCCGTACTCCGGAGCCGGTCATCCTTGCGGCCAGCCCCCGTTCCCTCCTCCACCGGGCCGGCCGTTTCCGCCCGTGCCGCCGTTGGCGGTGCCGCCGTTCGTCAGGCCGCCGTCGACGGTGCCGCCGGTTGCGCCGCCGTCCGTGGTGCCGCCGTTGCTGGTGCCGCCGATGAAGTTGGGGGGCGGGAAGGTGGTGTCGTGGCCGTGGCCCGGCTTGTCCTTGCCCTTGCCCTTGTCCTTGCCGTGCCCGGGAGTGTCGGGGATGTGGACGAGGTTGAAGTTCGGAGCCGGCTTGCCCTGGAGGGCTCCGCCGACCGCGTCCTTCCAGATCGGGCCCGGGACGTCGGCGCCGTAGACCTTGTCGTGCGGAACACCGCCGATGGTGATGTTGGTCATCTTCCGGTTGTGCGCGGGGTCGCCGACCCAGACGGCGCCGGACATGTTCGGCGTGTAGCCGACGAACCATGCCGCGTACCGCTCGTCCGTCGTACCCGTCTTACCGGCGCTCGCCCGGTCCGGGAGCCCCGCCTGCTGGCCGGTGCCGTCCTGGACCACGCCCTTGAGCAGGGTGTTCACGGTGTCCGCGGTTTTCTGGGACATGGCGCGCTGACAGCTCGACTTCGGCACCGGAAGCGACTTCCCGCCCGGGCCGGTGATCGACTCGATGGCGATGGGCGTGCAGTACATGCCGCGCGACGCGAAGGTGGCGTACGCGCTCGCCATGGTCAGCGGTGACATCTCCTGGGAGCCCAGCGCGATCGACGGCGCCTGGTCCAGGGGCTTTCCGTCCGCACGCCGGACGCCCATCTTGTCCGCCATGTTGGTGACGGGGCAGATGCCGATGTCGGCGAGCAGTTGCACGTAGTAGGTGTTGACCGACTTGGCGGTCGCCTCCTTCATGCCCATCGGGCCCTTTTCGGACTCGTTCTCGTTGGAGAGCTTCGAGCCCTCCGAGTTCACCCAGTTCTTGCCGTCGCAGGCCGACACGGGGCTCGGATAGGGCATCTGGTACGGCGCCGAGTACACCTTGTTCGCCGGCGTGCCGCGCTCCAGGGCCGCCGCGGCGACGATCGGCTTGAACGTGGATCCGGGCTGGTAGCCGGCGCCGCCGCCCATGTCGTGGTTGACCGAGAGGTTGATCTGGGTCTCGTTGTTCTTGAAGCCGTACGGTCGCGACTGGCCCATGCCGACGATCTTGCCGGTGCCCGGCTCGACGAGCGTGACGGCGGTCGCCACCTCGTCCGTCGCGTACACGTGCTTCTTGATCGAGTTCTGGACGCTCTCCTGCGCCTGGGGATCAAGGGTGGTACGGATCGTCAGACCGCCGCTGTTCCACTTCTTCGCGCGGGCTTCCTTGGTCTTGCCGAAGGTCGGGTCGGTGAGGAAGACGTCGCGTACGTAGTCGCAGAAGAAGCCGGCGCCCTTGACCGCCGTGATGCAGCCGTTGTCCGGCTTGCTGACCTTCAGGCCGAGCGGCTTCTTCTTGGCCGCGTCCGCCTGTGCCTGCGAGACGTTGCCGACGTCGGCCATGCGTTGCAGGACCACGTTGCGCCGCCTGGTGGCCTCGGACGGGTCGTTCACCGGGTCGTACCGGCTGGGCGACTGGACCAGGCCGGCCAGCAGGGCCGACTCCGGCAGGTCGAGATCCTTGGCGTGCTTGGAGAAGTACCGCTCGGAGGCGGCCTCGATGCCGTAGGCCTGCTCACCGAAGAACGTGATGTTCAGGTAGTTCTCGAGGATCTGCTTCTTGCCGAGCTCCTCCTCGACCTGGATCGCGTACTTCAGCTCCTTGATCTTCCGACCGATGCTCTGCTGGGTGGCCTCGGCGATCTTCGTCGGATCGTCCTTCGCCGTCGCCGGGTCGTACGCCTCCTCGATGAAGACGTTCTTCACGTACTGCTGGGTCAGCGTCGAAGCGCCCTGGGCCACGCCACCGTTCTGCGCGTTCTGGTTGAGCGCTCGCAGGATGCCCTTGAGGTCGACCGCGCCATGCTTGTAGAAGCGCGAGTCCTCGATGGCAACGATCGACTGCTGCATATACGGGGATATGTGCTTCATGTCGACGATCGTGCGGTCACGGGAGTAGACCGCGGCGATCTGGTCGCCCTTGGCGTCCAGGATGCTGGTGCGCTGACTCAGCGGTGGTCGTTTGAGGTTGGCCGGGATGTCGTCGAATCCCTGGACGGTCCCCTTGGCGGCGAGCCCCAGCGCACCTGCCGCGGGGAGCGCGATCCCGGCCAGCACGGCGCCCGCGAGCACGCTGACAGCGAGGAACTTGACGGCCTGCCGAACCGGTGACTCGTCACCGTCACCCGAGCGCATCTTTCCCATGGAGGAAGCGTACGTTCTCATTCGCCGGACAGGGATACAGGCCTTGGCCTAAGCTGCTCTCAACTGTCACGGCAACACCGTCACGGCGACGCCATCCTCACGGCAGACCTTGCGGCCGTCATCTCGTACGACTCGTACGACGGCCGTTTCGGCAGTGCGGTGGCTCATTGACCTCGGTCGTCCCCGAATCCGGCCGAGGTGGCCGGGGCGTCGCATGGTTCTCCCACCATAGGTTCGTCCGTAGGTTCCCGCACAGGTTCGTTCGCAGGTTTCGTACGTTTCGAAGTGTCGCCGGCTTCACGGGTCTCGTAGGGCCCGTAAGGCCCGTACGGCTCGAGAGTCTCGCAGGCCGCTCATCGGGTCGTTCTACGTCGCTCCACGTCGTTATATGTCGTTCTAGGTCGCTCTGAGTCAGGTCATTCTGAGGCGGGTCATCGTGATTCGTTGAGGTTCGTTCTAGTGGCCCTGGTTGTCCCTGGTTATTGCTAGTCGTCCCTGGTCATGCCCTGTTCATCGCAATCGCTTGGATGGTCTTGTCTGCTCGGGTTGTGTTCGGATTGTTCGGGTTGTCCTGGGTCTTTTGAGGTTGCTCCCGCGAGGGGCTCCCGTAGGTCGGTTCGTGTTCTCCGTGACGTTCGCGGCGTTTGCGGTGGTCGTGGGGTCGGTGCGGGGCCCATTGCGGATGGCCCGGCTTGAAGGCGGAGGCGGTACCTGGTCGTCACGCGGTTGCCTGGTCGTGTCAGCGTCGGACGCCGGCGAGGAGTGTCCGGTTGCTTGGCGAATGGCAGTTGATGCCCGCTATGTTCCGGGTGAATCATCCGGATTAGTCGGGTTAGCTGCTTATGCACTCAGGTCACTCCGTTGGGTGATCTGCCGCGTACGCATAGTCCGTTCGGGCCATTCAAGATTGGGCCCGAGGGGGGTGTTGCGCTCTGCCCACCTTCCGTAACGTCCTCAACTGGCTGCGGTGAATATGCCGCTGCCGCCGTGGGGGAGCCTCGATTCGGGAGAGGACGGCGCCGGTATGGGCTGGGTAACCGACTGGAGTGCGCAGGCTGCCTGTCGCACGACCGATCCGGACGAACTGTTCGTACAAGGAGCAGCGCAGAACAGGGCCAAGGCGGTGTGCACCGGATGCCCGGTGCGGACCGAGTGCCTGGCGGACGCGCTGGACAACCGCGTCGAATTCGGTGTGTGGGGTGGGATGACTGAGCGGGAGCGCCGAGCGCTGCTGCGCAGACGCCCCACTGTCACCTCCTGGCGCAGGCTCCTGGAGACCGCACGCACGGAGTACGAGCGAGGCGCAGGCCTGCTGCCGCTCGACGCCGATGTGGCCGACGGCTCCTACGAGGACGCGTACGAAAGCTACGCGGCCGTCGGGTAGGCGGTATCGGCACGGCATTCTTTGTTCCCGGCCGCGGTCCTGGGCCGCTACTCCTAGGCCGTTTCTGGGTTGCCGCCGCTCCTGGGCCGCAGTGATCTTCGTGCCGTCGCCATGATCTTGCCTCGGTCTTCGTGCCTCAGCATGGCTGTGCCCATGTGATGCATGAGCCGTGCCCATGTGATGTATGACCTGATGCATGAGCGTGCCCATGGCCCGTGGACTCGTGTGACTCCGCACATGTGACTCGCCCGTATGGCTTGGCCGTTTGACGGTAACTGTGACCTGGACGTCAGTCGGCCTCTGCGGGCATGGTCAGTCGGTCTCCGATGTCCCGTAGGCCTGCGAGGTCATGGACATCACCGGGTAGGGCGGCCACCTCGACGACCCTGACCTCGGGGTGCAGGGCCGTGAAACGGTCGCGGGTGCGCTGCTCGCGCGCGAGCAGCTGCATGCGCTCGGCATGCAGCTTCAACAGACCGGACGTCAGACGATCCACGGCGTGGGGGTCGGGAGAGGTGCCCCGGGCCGCCGAAGGTCCGGGTGGGGAGCCGGACGAGGGAGGATCGGCGGACGTACGATTTTCAGCCTTCCCACGGATGGGTTCGGTCATGCGGTCCTGGCCGAGATTTTCCGCATCCGCCGCCGCGGTCTCAGCGCCGTCCGCTGACGGTTCCTCGCCCCGCGCCCCCGACTCGTTCGCAGCCGCAGCCGCAGCCGCAGCCTCGGCCTCGGATTCAGTCGCAGCCGCCTGCGGCTGGTCCGGCAGCTCCGGCTCCTCCAGGACCTCGGTCTCGTCCAGCGCCTCAGCGGCGGCCAAGGCGCGCTCGGCCGACAGATGCGCGGCATCGCTGGTGTGCACGCGATTCAGTACCAGCCCTGCGAGCGGCATCTGCTCCGCGGCCAGCCGCTCCACGAAATACGCCGCCTCACGCAGCGCGTCCCGCTCCGGCGAGGCCACCACCAAGAACGCGGTGCCCGGTGCCTGGAGCAACCGGTACGTGGCGTCCGCGCGGGTACGGAACCCGCCGAACATGGTGTCCATGGCCGCCACGAACGTCTGCACATCACGGAGCAGCTGACCGCCCAGGAGCTTGCCGAGGACGCCCGTCATCATCGACATCCCCACGTTCAGGAACTTCATCCCGGCCCGGCCGCCGACCTTCGCCGGTGCCATCAGCACCCGGATCAGCTTGCCGTCCAAAAACGACCCCAGCCGCTTGGGTGCGTCGAGGAAGTCCAGCGCGGAGCGGGACGGCGGGGTGTCGACGACGATCAGGTCCCACTCGTCACGGGACCGCAGCTGGCCCAGCTTCTCCATCGCCATGTACTCCTGCGTACCGGCGAAACCGGCCGACAGGGACTGGTAGAACGGGTTCTCCAGGATGGCGCGGGCCCGCTCGGGCTCCGCGTGCGCCTCGACGATCTCGTCGAAGGTGCGCTTCATGTCGAGCATCATCGCGTGCAGTTCGCCGCCGGCCGCGTCGTCGATGCCCTTGACCCGGCGCGGGGTGTTGTCGAGCGAGTCGATGCCCATGGACTGGGCCAGCCTGCGGGCGGGATCGATGGTGAGCACCACCACCCGCCGGCCGCGCTCCGCGGCCCGCAGGCCCAGCGCGGCGGCCGTGGTCGTCTTGCCGACGCCGCCGGAGCCGCAGCACACCACGATGCGGGTCTCCGGGTCGTCCAGCAGCGGATCCACGTCCAGGCCGCGGACCGAGGACAGGCTGCCGGCCGGCCCCCTGCCCGTGCTCTTCGCAGCGGATGACGTCATGACCTCACCTGCCCTGGACCGAACACCGTCCGGCCTCGTACGCGATCACCTGCCATGAACCCGCCCGGCCCCCCTGACCTCACTCGGTTGTCTGACATGGCCGGGCTGTCCGGCCTGCTCTTCCGGTACTTCCTGCGGGCCGGACGGGCCCGAGCCCCCGGGACGGGATGCGCCGGCCTCATGCGAACCCCTGCTCCCGCAGCAGCGCCGCCAGCTGGAAGAGGCCCGCCAGGTCCATGCCCTCCGCCAGCAGCGGTAGTTCGTGCAGCGGCAGACCGAGGCCGGCGAGGACGGCGCGCTGGTCGCACTCCAGGGCATGGCGCTCCGCGTACTCGGCGGCCTGCCCGAGCAGCGGGCTGACCAGACGCTCGGCGCCACCACCCCGACGGGCGCCACCGAGGCCCGCGGCGGAGAGCGACCTGGCGAGTGCGGTACGCGCCGGAGCGCCGTCCCTGACCAGGGCGAGGGACGCCTCCTCCAGCAGGGCGGGACGCACCATGTTCACGATGACGCGGCCGGTGGGCAGGCGCGCGGCGCGCAGCTCGCCTATCCCGTCGGCGGTCTCCTGAACGGGCATCTCCTCCAGCAGCGTCACCATGTGCACCGCCGTCTCGGACGACTTCAGCACGCGCATCACGGCCTGCGCCTGATTGTGTATCGGGCCGATCCGCGCGAGGCCTGCCACCTCGTCGTTCACGTTCAGAAAGCGGGTGACGCGGCCTGTGGGTGGGGCGTCCATGATCACGTAGTCGTATGCGAAGCGGCCGCGCTTGTCCTTGCGGCGCACGGCCTCGCATGCCTTGCCGGTGAGCAGCACGTCCCGCAGGCCCGGTGCGACCGTGGTCGCGAAGTCGATCGCGCCGAGCTTCTTCAGCGCTCGGCCCGCGCTGCCGAGCTTGTAGAACATCTGGAGGTAGTCCAGCAGGGCCAACTCCGGGTCGATGGCGAGGGCGTACACCTCACCGCCACCCGGGGCCACGGCGATCTTCCGCTCCTCGTACGGCAGCGCCTCCGTCTCGAAGAGCTGCGCGATGCCCTGTCTGCCTTCCACCTCCACGAGTAGGGTGCGCCGTCCCTCGGTGGCAAGGGCCAGCGCGAGGGCCGCGGCGACCGTGGTCTTGCCGGTACCGCCCTTGCCGCTGACGACTTGGAGCCTGCTCACGTATTCGAGACTAACCAGTGCGACGGCAACGCACGCACGAGGTCTCCCAATCCTGTGGATAACCCCGCGGAACAACCCGGGCCTGTGGATAACTCGGAGGGCGGGTGGCGGGTCGCGAGTACGGTGCTCGCATGGATACGGACGCGGCCACGCTGCGCGGTTCCCAGCGGCTACAGTCGGCCCATGACCAAGTGGGAATATGCAACGGTCCCTCTGCTCGTCCACGCCACGAAGCAGATCCTGGACACCTGGGGCGAGGACGGCTGGGAGCTCGTCCAGGTCGTGCCCGGGCCCAATCCGGAGCAGCTGGTGGCCTATCTGAAGCGGGAGAAGCAGGCGTGAGCGGCCCCGTCCAGGGCCCGGTCGCACGACGAGCAGGGAAGCGGTGGGCATGAGCGGTGTCGTGGAGGCCAAGCTGGCCGAGCTGGGTTTCGCGCTGCCCGACGTCGTGCCGCCGCTGGCCGCGTACCAGCCCGCCGTCCGTTCCGGGGCGTATGTCTACACGTCGGGTCAGCTTCCCATGGTGGCGGGCAAGCTGCCGGTCACCGGCAAGGTGGGCGCGGAGGTCGCCCCCGAGGAAGCCAAGGAACTCGCCGGCACCTGTGCACTGAACGCGTTGGCGGCGGTCAAGACCATCGCGGGTGACCTCGACCGGATCGTCCGGGTGGTGAAGGTCGTCGGCTTCGTGGCCTCCGCACCCGACTTCACGGGCCAGCCCGCCGTCATCAACGGCGCGAGCGAACTCCTCGGCGCCGCCCTCGGCGACAAGGGCGTGCACGCACGCAGCGCGGTCGGGGTCGCCGTACTCCCGCTGGACGCTCCGGTGGAAGTGGAGATCCAGGTGGAGCTGGCGGAGGACTGAGCGACGGGTCCTCTTCGGGTGGGCGGCTCGGGCAGCCCGCCCCGGGCCAGTCGGCCCCTGGGCCAGTCCGCCCCGGGCGGGCTCGGCTGATTCGTTCCGACCGGCAGCCGGGTAGCCGGGCAGCACAGAGTAGCCGGGCGGACGGAGGGCCGCGGGAAGCCCCAAGGGGCTCGGACGCGCTCGGCAGGGGTTCGACCGGGACGCCGGAGGGCTCGAACGAGAGGCCGGGTGCGGGTTAGCCTCCGACCATGGCATCTGGTCAGTGGTACCCCCCGGAGTGGCCCGACCGTATCCGTGCGCTGGCGAGTGGCGAGCTGGAGGTCGTCCCTGCGCGGCGCGCCGCCACGGTCATGCTGCTGCGGGACACACCGGAGACCGGTGCGCGGACTGGTCCTGAGCTGGATGTGCAGGGTGGTCGGGAGCCCGGTGCGCCGGACGGCCGGGAGTCCGACCGCCAGAGCGGTCCGGACCCGGGTGCGCCGGCCGGTTTCGTGTCACCTTCCGGGCCCGCCGTCCATATGCTGCGCCGTCGTACGTCCATGCCGTTCGCGGCCGGTGCCTACGCCTACCCGGGCGGCGGCGTCGACCCGCGGGACGATGATGTGCTGGTCGGCTGGGCCGGCCCGTCGCGGGCAAAGTGGGCGGACCGGCTCGGAGTCGACGAGGCCGCCGCGCAGGCCATCGTCTGCGCCGCGGTGCGCGAGACGTTCGAGGAGTCGGGCGTGCTCCTCGCCGGGCCCGCGCCGGACGCCCTGGTCTCGGACATCACCAGCGCCGACTGGGAGGCCGACCGGGCGGAGCTGGTCGCGCACGAGCTGTCGTTCGCGGAGTTCCTGGCACGCCGCGGACTGGTGTTGCGCTCCGACCTGCTGGGTGCCTGGGCCCGCTGGATCACGCCGGAGTTCGAGTCACGCCGCTACGACACATGGTTCTTCGCGGCAGCCCTCCCCGCGGGCCAACGCACCGCGAAGACGTCCGGTGAGGCAGACCGCACCGTCTGGATCAGCCCGGCGGAGGCCGCAGCACGCTACGACGCGCGCGAGCTGATGATGCTGCCGCCGACCATCGCCACCCTGCGCGAACTGAGCGCATACGGGAACGTCGCGGAGATCCTGGCCGCCGCCGACGACCGTGACCTGACCGCCGTGATGGCCCAGGCCCGGCTGGTGCACGGCGAGGTGGAGCTCATCTGGCCCGGATACGAGGAGTTCACCAGACGTGTCCGGGCCGAAACGCCGGTGGGTGCGCCGGGCGGCGAGGCACCAGCGGACGCCTCGCGCCGGGCGGAGCCCAAGGGCGCCCCGGCCCCGGGCTCGAAGGACACCACCGGGAAGGACCCCGAATGACCGCCGCAGACGCCCTCCCAGGTCAGCCGCGTGACGCGGTCGTCTCCGGGCCCGCCACCGCCAGGGCCGTCAATGTGCTGGCGCCCAACGCCTCCGCGATGACCCTCGACGGCACCAACACCTGGCTCGTCTCGGAGCCGGACTCCGAACTCGCCGTGGTGATCGACCCGGGGCCGCTGGACGAAGGGCATCTGCGTCAGGTGATACGTACCGCCGAGGAGACGGGGCGGCGCGTCGCGCTCACCCTGCTGACGCACGGCCATCCCGATCACGCGGCGGGCGCTGCGAGGTTTGCCGAGCTGACGGGCACAAAGGTGCGCGCCTTGGATCCGGCCCTGCGGCTGGGCGACGAGGGCCTGGCGGCAGGCGACGTCATCCGCGTCGGCGGCCTGGAGATGATCGTCGTACCGACCCCCGGTCACACCGCAGACTCGCTCTGCTTCCTGCTGCCGGCCGACCGTGCCGTACTGACCGGGGACACCATCCTCGGCCGCGGCACCACGATGGTGGCGCATCCGGACGGACGGCTCGGCGACTATCTGGACTCGTTGCGCAGACTGCGTTCCCTGACGGTCGACGACGGTGTCGACACGGTGCTGCCGGGTCACGGCCCGGTCCTGGAGGACGCCCAGGGCGCCATCGAGTTCTACCTGGCGCATCGCGCCTCGCGGCTCGCCCAGGTCGAGAGCGCCGTCGAGGCGGGCCACCGTACGGTCACGGACGTGGTAGCCCATGTGTACGCGGACGTGGACCGCTCCCTGTGGCCGGCTGCGGAGCTTTCCGTCCGGGCACAACTGAACTACCTCGGGGAGCACGGGCTGATCTCGTGAGGCCCGTGACGGCGCTCGAGGGCCGGGGGCGGGCCCGGCAGGTAGGTGGGGGCTCCCTCAGCGGGAACGCTTCGCCAGCCGCTCCACGTCCAGCAGGATCACGGCGCGGGCCTCCAACCGGAGCCAGCCGCGCCCGGCGAAGTCCGCCAGGGCCTTGTTGACCGTCTCGCGGGAGGCGCCGACCAGCTGGGCCAGCTCTTCCTGGGTGAGGTCGTGCACCACGTGGATGCCCTCCTCCGACTGCACGCCGAAGCGGCGCGACAGGTCGAGGAGCGCACGGGCGACACGGCCGGGAACGTCCGAGAAGACCAGGTCGGACATCTGGTCGTTGGTCTTGCGCAGGCGCCGGGCGACGGCGCGCAGCAGGGCGGAGGCGACCTCCGGGCGGGCGTTCAGCCAGGGCTGGAGGTCGCCGTGGCCCAGGCCGAGGAGCTTGACCTCGGTGAGCGCGGTGGCCGTGGCCGTGCGCGGGCCCGGGTCGAACAGGGAGAGCTCGCCGATCAGCTCACCGGGGCCCAGGACGGCCAGCATGTTCTCCCGGCCGTCGGGGGACGTGCGATGGAGCTTGACCTTGCCCTCTGTGACCACGTACAGGCGGTCACCGGGGTCGCCCTCGTGGAAGAGCGCGTCACCGCGTGCGAGGGTCGTCTCGCTCATGGAAGCGCGCAGCTCCGCGGCCTGCTCGTCATCGAGCGCGGCGAAGAGCGGGGCGCGCCGCAGAACGTCGTCCACGAGTTCTCTCCTTGTCGGCCTGCACCGGGCGGAATCCAGGGATATGGGTCCAGGGACCTGGGATCCAGGAGCTGGCTCCAGGTGTTCCTGCTCCCCATTGTGCTGGACGGTCCAAACAGTGTGATCAGTCACAAGTCTGCCGTACCGACGCGCCCTACCGTGAGGGAGGGGGCCAATTGGGGGCTGATCCACGAGGTCCGGGGCGGATGTCGGCGGCTGGCTTTAGGCTGGCCGGGTGTCCAAAGAGCCGGTGGGAGCGCGGGCCGAGGGACCCGGACCGGTGGATGAGCGCCAGAATTCCGCTGTGGGCGAACAGGCTCCGACCGGGGCCGGCGAAACGACAAGCACGGCACATCCGGCGCCACGGGCGGAAGTGGCACGGAAGCGGAGGCAGAGGCAGCGGTGAGTTCGGTGGGATCGGAGCACTCGGCCACCCCGGAAGGGTCCGGGGAGGCTGCGGAAGCGGCATCTACAGCCCGTAAGGCGGCACGTACCGCACGGACGACGAAGGCGGCGAAGGCGGCGAAGGCAACGCCGGTAAAGGCGACAAAAGCAACAAAGGCGGCGAAGGAGGCCTCGGTGCCCGCGAAGAAGGCGGCGCCCGCGAAGAAGACCGCAGCGGCGAAGGCCAAGAAGACCGCGCAGGCCGAGGCCCCCGCGAAGACCGCAAAGGCCGAGGCGGCGCCCAAGGCCGGCAAGGCGACGGCGGCGAAGACCGCCAAGACGCCGGCGCGGCCCGAGAGCCACACCGCGCTGGTCCGGCGCGCCCGGCGGATCGACCGCGAGCTCGCCGAGGTGTACCCCTACGCCCACCCCGAGCTCGACTTCGAGAACCCGTTCCAGCTGCTGCTCGCCACGGTGCTCTCCGCCCAGACCACCGACCTGCGGGTGAACCAGACGACACCCGGCCTGTTCGCCGCGTATCCGACGCCCGAGGACCTGGCCGCGGCCGATCCGGAGCGGGTCGAGGAGCTGATCAGGCCGACCGGGTTCTTCCGCGCCAAGACGAAGTCGATCATAGGGATCGCCATTGCCCTGCGGGACGACTTCGGAGGCGAGGTCCCGGGCACCCTCGAGGAACTGGTCAAGCTCCCCGGTGTGGGCCGCAAGACCGCGTTCGTGGTGCTCGGCAATGCCTTCGGGGTCCCCGGGATCACGGTGGACACCCACTTCGGGAGGCTGGTGCGGCGCTGGAAGTGGACGGACGAGACCGACCCGGACAAGGTCGAGGCCGCGGTCGGCGCGCTCTTCCCCAAGAGCGACTGGACGATGCTCTCGCACCACGTGATCTTCCACGGCCGGCGCATCTGCCACTCCCGCAAGCCGGCCTGCGGCGGCTGCCCCATCGCGCCGCTGTGCCCCGCCTACGGCGAGGGCGAGACGGACCCGGAGAAGGCGAAGAAGCTGCTCAAGTACGAGAAGGGCGGCATGCCGGGCCAGCGCCTCAAGCCGCCCGCCGCCTACCTGGAGGCGGGCGGCATCGCCGCGCCGCCCCTGGGCGCGGCGTGACGGGGCGCCGCGGATGACAAGGTGCCACGAAGCGGCGCAGGCCGACGCCGTAAAGCGCCCTGCGCCCACATCCGCGCCGGCCCCCTCGTCGGGGCCGGCGCCCCTCCCCGCCACCGTCGACGTCCGTACCGACGGACTGCCTGACTGGCTCGATCCGGTGCTGGGCGCTCTCGAGACCGTGGACGCGGCCAAGCTGAGCCGTTTCCTGCCGCCCGAGGACGGCGGGGGGCGTCAGTCGGCCGTGCTGGTCCTTTTCGGCGAGGGCGAGCGCGGGCCCGAGCTGCTGCTCATGGAGCGAGCGGGATCGCTGCGGTCGCACGCAGGCCAGCCCTCGTTCCCCGGTGGCGCGCTCGATCCGCAGGACGGCGACCCCGCCGGAGCGGGACCACTGCGTGCCGCGTTGCGCGAGGCGCAGGAGGAGACCGGCCTCGATCCGGGTGGCGTACAGGTGTTCGGTGTGCTGCCGAAGCTCTACATCCCGGTGAGTGGTTTCGTCGTCACACCCGTACTGGGGTGGTGGCGCGAGCCGAGCCCGGTCGCCGTGGTGGACCCGGCCGAGACCGCCCGGGTCTTCACCGCACCCGTGGCGGATCTCACGGACCCCGAGAACCGCGCGACGGCCATTCATCCCAGCGGTTACAAAGGCCCGGCGTTTATGGTCGAATCCGCGCTGGTCTGGGGTTTCACGGCCGGAGTGATCGACAGGATCCTGCACTACGCCGGCTGGGAGCGCCCCTGGGACGTCACACGGCAGGTCCCGCTCGACTGGCACGCATGACAAGGTAGGCCGTCGGACAACGCATCAGAATCACCATCCGTGAGTTGGCGCGTTCGGGTGGTGATGGGCGCGGTATGTGTGCCTGGAACGCGGCGCGGACAGCGCGCGACGGGGCGTGCAGACGGCGCACTGAGACCTTGATGAGCGAGCGCAGACCAAGCGGACAGTGAGCGACGGACCACGCGGACAGTGAGCGACGGACAGTGAGCGACGAGGAAAGACGCAGGGCCGGCGGCGCCGCCCGCGCTGAGACAAGGCGAGGCTACGAACGGTGAACGTACTGGACTACCTGCTGCTCGCCGGCGCCGTCTGGTTCGCATGGGTCGGCTACCGGCAGGGCTTCATCGTCGGCATCCTGTCCGTGATCGGGTTCCTCGGCGGCGGGCTCGTCGCGGTCTACCTGCTGCCCGTGATCTGGGATTACGTCACCAACAAGGCCACGGTGAGCACCTCCGTGGCCGTGGTCGCCGTCGTCATCGTGATCGTCTGCGCCTCCGTCGGTCAGGCCGCCACCACCCACCTGGGCAACAAACTGCGCCGGTACATCACCTGGTCGCCGGCGCGCGCCCTCGACGCGACCGGCGGCGCGCTGGTCAACGTCGTCGCCATGCTGCTGGTCGCCTGGCTGGTCGGCTCCGCGCTCGCCGGCACCACCCTGCCGACCCTCGGCAAGGAGGTCCGTACCTCCAAGGTGCTGCTCGGCGTCTCCCGGACGCTGCCCGACCAGGCCAACACCTGGTTCGCCGACTTCTCCGCCGTCCTCGCGCAGAACGGGTTCCCGCAGGTCTTCAGCCCGTTCTCGAACGAGCCCATCCACCCGGTACGGCCGCCCGACCCGGCGCTCGGCAGCAGCCCCGTGGCCGCCAAGGCCCAGCGCTCCATCGTGAAGGTCGTCGGCACCGCGCAGGGCTGCGGCAAGGTCCTCGAGGGCTCCGGTTTCGTCTTCGACAACCGCCGCGTCATGACCAACGCGCATGTCGTCGGCGGCGTCGACGAGCCCACCGTCCAGATAGGCGGCCAGGGGCGCCTGCTCGACGCCACGGTGGTGCTCTACGACTGGGAGCGCGACATCGCCGTCCTCGACGTGCCGGACCTGAAGGCACCGGCGCTCCAGTTCGCCTCGACGGACGCCGGCAGCGGTAGCGGGGCGATCGTCGCGGGGTTCCCGGAGAACGGCGCGTACGACGTGCGCCCGGCGCGGGTACGCGGCCGGATCACCGCCAACGGCCCGGACATCTACCACCGCGGCACCGTGCGCCGTGACGTCTACTCGCTGTACGCGACCGTGCGCCAGGGCAACTCCGGCGGCCCGCTGCTCACCCCGGACGGCAAGGTCTACGGGGTCGTGTTCGCCAAGTCCCTCGACGACCCGGACACCGGCTACGCGCTCACCGCGGACGAGATCCGCAGCGACATCACCACCGGACGCACCGCGAACCAGCAGGTCGACAGCGAAGGGTGCGCGATGTGACGCGCGATGTGCTGCGTGCGGCATGGACACCTGCGCCGCGCACTGCATGGACACCCGTGTCGCGCTCTGCAACGACACCCGCCTGCGGCCGCGTGAGTCGCAGCACTCCATGACCAGCCGTGCGCGACCCATGACGCGTCGTAGCGCGAATGGCCGGAACCAAGCGCTGCTACGTCCGAGTGAACGTGATCCACACGCCGGCCGGAACGGCCGTCACGGCGGGGTACCGAATCTGGCGGTCGATGCCGTCAGGTGCGGGGATGGCGTAGCCGCGCGGAGACCCAGCGGGCCCTGCGCCGCAAGATGAGGGGGATCCCCATGACTTCCTCAGATGCCTGCTCTACCTGGTAGGAGCCACTGCCGCGAAGCGAATTCAGCGGAGTGGCCGAGCGGCGCTTGCCCGATACGTCACTGTAGTCGTGCGTCCAGCCCATACCCTGACCTCTGCCCCCGTCGCAAGGTCGGTAACCGCGTCTCGTAGCGCCAATCGGCCTATGCGAGGGGCAATGAGCACTCTGGCTGGAAAGTGGCTGTGACCGGCGCAGCGCGGGGGCGTGGAGCCGTCCCCGAAGCCCCGACCCAGCGACCCCACGCAACCGTCCGACTCAGCGGTCGGGCTCAGGATCCCGCAGCCAGTTGACCAGCTCTGCCGAGAAGGCGAGCGGGTCCTCCTCGTGCGGGAAGTGGCCGAGGCCGTCGAAGAGCCGCCAGCGGTACGGGGCCTCCACGTACTCACCGGAGCCGGCCGCGCTGCGTGTCCGCATCACCGGATCCAGCGACCCGTGCAGGTGCAGCGTCGGCACCCGCACCGGCCGCTTCATACGGCGGTTGAACTGGATCCCGTCCGGCCGTGCCAGGGACCGCACCAGCCACCGGTAGGGCTCGACCGAGCAGTGCGCCGTCGACGGGATGCACATCGCGCGACGGTACGCGGCCAGTGCGCTCTCGTCCGGCAGCCGCGGGCCCGACCAGTCCCGGATCAGCCGCTCCACCAAGGCGCCCTCGTCAGCGACCAACTGCCGCTCGGGCACCCAGGGGCGCTGGAAGCCCCAGATGTGCGCGCTCGCCGAGGTCTGCTTGACGTCGGACAGCATCGCCGAGCGCCAGCGCCGGGGGTGCGGCATGGACGCCACCGCCAGCCGGCGCACCAGCTTCGGCCGCATCACGGCCGCCGTCCACGCCAGATAACCGCCCAGGTCATGGCCGACCAGTGCGGCGTCCGGTTCGCCCAGGGACCGTACGACGCCGGTGATGTCGAGGGCGAGGTTGGCCGGGTCGTACCCCCGGGGCGTGCGGTCGCTGCCGCCCACGCCCCGCAGGTCCATGGCGACCGCGCGGAAACCGGCCTCCGCGAGCGCCACCAGCTGGTGTCGCCAGGTCCACCAGAACTGCGGGAAGCCGTGCAGCAACAGGACCAGCGGCCCATCGCCCAGCTCCGCGATGTGGAAGCGCGCGCCGTTGGCGGCCACGTCGCGATGGCTCCAGGGGCCCTCGATCCGAACTGCGGAGGCCGGCTGCGCCGAGGATGTAGCAGGGTCGGTCATGAGGTCGAGCGTGCCACAGGTACACCGGTGTCGCGGCCGGAGTCCGAGGCGTCCTGCGCAGGGAGGACCTGGCGGGGATGCGGCTTGACGTTGTGTAGGACCGAGGCGCTCTCCTTCGCCGAAGCGACGGCCTTCCGGGTGCCGCCGCTCTTCTTCGCCTTCTTGGCGAACACCAGCCCGATCAGCGCGAGGATCGCGGCCAGCAGCACGCTGGCCGCGAACGACAGCAGGAAGCAGACCGACAGATGCCAACCGCTCCAGAGCTGGATGCCGTAGGCGAGGGCGAAGCTCAGCATCGGCAGGGAAAAGGTCAGCAGCACGCCGGCTGCCAGGAACGCACCGCCGCTCATGGCGCCGCGCTTGACGTCCCGCCGCAGCTGGGCCTTGGCCAGCGCGATCTCGTCGTGCACCAGCGCGGACATCTCGCTGGTCGCCGACGCCACCAGTGTGCCGAAGCTGCGTTCGGCCCCGACGGGCTCGTCGGCTGCGGATGCGCTCATCGCGTACTCCCTCTCCCGCTTTCGTTCTCTTCTCGCCGCACGGCGCGGTGTCGTACGGCACCGTCGTACCGCGTTGTCGCACGGCACCGTCGTACCGCGTCGTGTCCGGTGGCGTGGTGACCCACGGCACCGGCGTACGGCTTCCGTGCGGTGTGGCACGGCCGGTCGGCCCCCGTCGGAGGCAGGTGGAGCCGTTGCAGCCGTGGGCTTGCAACGTCTCGTACCCGTTGGCCCCAGATCATGCCGGACGGTCGTGTCCACGGTGCGCCCGCCCGTCGCTTCGGCACGTCTTCGCCACGTAGGGCTGCACCGGCGCGCGCCCCGCGCATGCCTCACCGGTCTCACGCCCGCCCACGCTGCCCCACACCCACCTCTGGACTCCGTCCGGGGCCTGAGACCGGTCAGGAGGGCCGTGGCGCCGTCAGGAGTGCCGTGACGCCGTCAGGGCCCGCTGGTCGCGCCACCGTTGGCCGCGTCGCGCTCCTCGTCCTCCAGGAGCCGCCGGTAGGTGGCGTTCCGGATCCTCAGCAGCAGGGCGGCGGCGACCGCGGCGATGATGGAGCCGGCCAGGACCGAGGCCTTGACCTCGTCCGTCTGGACCGGGTCCGTGGTGAACGCCAGTTCGCCGATGAGCAGCGACACGGTGAAGCCGATGCCGGCGAGCACCGCGACCGCGAAGAGGTCCGGCCAGGCCAGCTCCTCGCTGAGCTGGGCGCGGGTGAAACGCGCCGTCAGCCAGGTGCCGCCGAACACCCCGAGGGTCTTCCCGGCCACCAGACCGAGCAGCACACCCAGCGTCTCCGGCGCGCGGAACACCTCGGACAGCACCTGCCCGGAGACCGCGACGCCCGCGCTGAACAGCGCGAACAGCGGCACCGCCAGCCCGGCGGAGAGCGGGCGGACGAGATGCTCGATGTGCTCGCCGGGGGAACGCTCCTCGCCCTCGACAGGGTGGCAGCGCAGGGTCAGGCCCATGGCGACGCCGGCGATGGTCGGATGGATGCCGCTGTTCACCGTCAACGCCCAGATCACCAGGGCGAGCGGCACGTACACGTACCAGCCGTGCACGTTCCAGCGCCACTGCAACAGCCAGAAGACGCCCAGTCCGACCACGGCGCCGCCGAGTGCCACGAAGTCGATGGTGCCGCTGAAGAAGACGGCGATGATCAGGATGGCGAAGAAGTCGTCGACGACGGCGAGCGTCAGCAGGAAGGCCCGCAGCGCGGACGGCAGGGCGGTGCCGGTCACGGCGAGGACGGCCAGCGCGAAGGCGATGTCGGTGGCGGTGGGCACCGCCCAGCCGGCCAGTGATCCGCCGCCCACGGCGTTCACCAGTACGTAGACGAGGGCGGGCGCCAGCATGCCGCAGAAGGCGGCGGCGACCGGCAGCACGGCCGTTCGCGGGTCACGCAGCTCACCCGTCACCAGTTCGCGCTTCAGCTCGATGCCGGCCACGAAGAAGAAGACGGCCAGCAGCCCGTCGGCGGCCCAGTGCTGGAGGCTGAGGTGCAGACCGAGCGCCGATGGCCCGACATGCGCGTGCCGGACCGTCTCGTAACCCCCCTTCAGCGGGGTGTTCGCCCAGACCAGTGCGGCGACCGAGGCCACCAGGAGGAGGATGCCGCCGACCGTCTCGGCGCGCAGGGCGTCCGCCAGGAACCGCCGTTCGGGCAGCGGCAGACGTCCGAATGCCTTGCGACGGCTCTCGGGCACGGCCACGAGGGCACCTCCAGATGCGTGGGACGTGATCCCGTCAGCGGGCGGTCCCGCGCGGGTTCCCTGTGGGTCGTGGGTCCCCGTGCGTTGATCCGTGCCACGTCGGAGGCATCGGGAAGGGGCGGGGACAACCGAATCCCCCGCCGGGGTGAGGACAGCGAAAACCCCGCCGGTGCGGGCGCACGATCAGGCGCACCCTCCCCGACGGGGTCCCGCAGCCGGCACTGCACGCCCCGGGCTGCGCAGCCCGGGGCGGAGTGGCCTCAGTCCTCGCTGGGTGCCGACGGCAGCTTCTTCTGGATCAGGTCCATCACCGAGGAGTCCGTCAGCGTGGTGACGTCGCCGAGTTCCTTGTTCTCCGCGACGTTGCGCAGCAGCCGGCGCATGATCTTGCCGGAGCGGGTCTTCGGCAGCTCGGCCACCGCCAGGATCCGCTTGGGCTTGGCGATCGGGCCCAGGGTGCTGCCCACGTGGTTGCGCAGCTCGCCGAGGAGGCTGTCGTCCTCGCTGACGGTGCCGCGCAGTATCACGAAGGCCACGATGGCCTGACCGGTCGTCTCGTCCGTCGCGCCGACCACCGCGGCCTCGGCGACCGAGGGGTGCGAGACGAGCGCGGACTCCACCTCGGTGGTGGAGATGTTGTGGCCGGAGACCAGCATCACGTCGTCGACGCGGCCGAGCAGCCACACGTCGCCGTCGTCGTCCTTCTTGGCGCCGTCACCGGCGAAGTACCGGTTCTCGAAACGCGACCAGTAGGTGTCCAGGAAACGCTGGTCGTCGCCCCAGATGGTGCGCAGCATGGACGGCCACGGCTCGGTCAGCACCAGGTAACCGCCGCCGCCGTTCGGCACCTCTTCGGCCTGGTCGTCGACGACGGTGGCCGAGATGCCGGGCAGCGCGCGCTGCGCCGAGCCCGGCTTGGTCTCCGTGACGCCGGGCAGCGGCGAGATCATGATCGCGCCGGTCTCGGTCTGCCACCAGGTGTCCACGATCGGGCAGCGCTCGTGTCCGATGTGCTTGCGGTACCACATCCAGGCCTCGGGGTTGATCGGCTCGCCCACCGACCCGAGCACCCGCAGGCTGCTCAGGTCGAACTTGGCGGGGATGTCGTCGCCCCACTTCATGAACGTGCGGATCGCGGTGGGCGCCGCGTACAGGATCGTGACCTTGTACTTCTGCACGATCTCCCAGAAGCGGCCCTGGTGCGGGGTGTCAGGGGTGCCCTCGTACATCACCTGGGTGGCGCCGTTGGAGAGCGGGCCGTAGACGAGGTAGGAGTGGCCGGTCACCCAGCCGATGTCAGCGGTGCACCAGTAGATGTCCGTCTCCGGCTTGAGGTCGAAGACGGCGTGGTGCGTGTACGACACCTGGGTGAGGTAGCCGCCGGAGGTGTGCAGGATGCCCTTCGGCCTACCGGTGGTGCCGGAGGTGTAGAGGATGTAGAGCGGGTGCTCGGCGTCGAACGCCTCCGGGGTGTGCTCGGTGGACTGCCCCTCGACGACGTCGTGCCACCAGAGGTCGCGGTCGTCGTTCCACACCACGTCACCACCGGTGCGGCGGACGACCAGCACCTTCTCGACGGTGTCCGTACGGCCCACGGCGTCGTCCACGGCGGGCTTGAGCGCGGTCGCCTTGCCCCGGCGGTAGCCGCCGTCGGCGGTGATGACGAGCTTGGCGGTGGCGTCCTTGATGCGGGCCGTGATGGCGTCGGCGGAGAACCCGCCGAAGACGACCGAGTGGGCGGCGCCGATCCTGGCGCACGCCAGCATGGCCACCACGGCCTCGGGGATCATCGGCAGATAGATCATCACCCGGTCGCCCGCGTGCACGCCCAGCTCGGTCAGGGCGTTGGCGGCGCGGGAGACGTCGTCCTTCAGCTGTGCGTAGGTGATCGTCCGGGTGTCACCGGGCTCACCCTCGAAGTGCAGCGCCACCCGGTCGCCGTTGCCCGCCTCGACGTGCCGGTCGACGCAGTTGTACGCGACGTTGAGCTTGCCGTCCTTGAACCATTTGGCGAACGGGGGGTTCGACCAGTCCAGGGTCTCGGTCGGCTCGGTCGCCCAGGTCAGTCGACGGGCCTGCTCGGCCCAGAAACCGAGCCGGTCAGCCTTGGCCCGTTCGTACGCCTCCGCGGTGACGTTGGCGTGCGCGGCCAGGTCGGCGGGGGGCGCGAACCTGCGCTCTTCGCGGAGCAGATTGGCCAGGCTTTCGTTGCTCACGACATCTGCCTTTCCCAAGGGTCGGTTGTGTCCCACGCCACAGCTCACCAGACGGCGCCCCCGGTGACAAGGGCCGACGGAAGAATTGGTTTAGACCTTTTTCCGCTCGGGAGGTGCACAGGGCGGAACGGTGGCGTCCAGGCCAGCGTAGGCCGCCTGCCGTGCGCTTATGGAAGCGGGCACGCGGACCGGGGGACCAGCGGCGCCGGGGCGACCTGATCGAAGCGGACGCCGTCGTCGGCGAGCAGGTACGCCTGGGCCTCGGCGACGTGGAAGTACATGCCGTGCAGGTCGAGGGTGCCGGCGGTGAGACCGTGCGCCACGGACGGGTGGGCCCGCAGGTGCCACAGCTGCTGGATGACGTTGGTCAGGCACAACTGCTCGATCTCGTCGGCCGGTGGGCGCCCGGCGAGTGCCACCAGCGGTGGTTCGGCGGACCGCATCGCCTTCAGGGCCGGCGCGCCGTGCCGCAGCCAGCGCTGGAGGGGGGTCCTCGTGGTGGGCCCGGGGCGGACGGTCGACGTGGCGGACGAGGTGCCGCCCTGCCGTTCGTCCTTGGGGGTGCCTGCCTGCCGTTCGCTCTTGGGGGCGCCCGCCATCAGGGCCTGCATCGCGCCGCAACCCGAGTGGCCGCACACGGTGATGGAGCGCACCTGCAACACGTCCACCGCGTACTCGATCGCGGCCGCCACGGAGTCGTCCCCGCTCTGCTTGCCCGGGAGCGGGACGAGGTTGCCGATGTTCCGCACCACGAAGAGGTCGCCCGGGCCGCTGGACGTGATCATCGAGGTGACCAGCCGCGAGTCGGCGCAGGTCAGGAAGAGCTGTGCGGGCCGCTGTCCTTCACGGGCGAGCCGGGCGAGCTCCCGGCGGACCAGGGGCGCGGTGTGCCGCTGGAAGGCGCCGATACCACTGGCCAGTTGGTGCACCGGCCGAGCACCGGGAAAGGGCACGGCCTGCTGCGCCGCCGACCCGCCCGGCTCGGCGACCGGTCCGACGGCGCACAGGTGGTGATTGCGCCAGGGGGTCCACAGGTGGCAGGGGGAGTGGGAGGCGCGTTCCGGCTCCGCGATGTGTCTGCCCGCGGGGCCGGCGAACTCGACCGTGCCACCGTGGGCCAGCCGGGTCGACCGCCAGTCCCGCAGCGACTCGAAGGCCGCGTGATCCATGAACGTCCCGTCCAACTCGACCACGGCATGCGCGTCCGCAGGCAGCCGGTGCAGCGCGCGGCTGAGCCGCGGCACGGCGAGGAAGGTCAACTGCCCGCTGACCCGGAGGCAGTGGATGCCGTCGGGGCCTTCCTCGTGGTCGATCCGCAGGCGCGTCAACCGGAACAGCGCCAGCACGATCGCCGTCGCGATGCCCGACGCCACCCCGTGCAACACGCCCAGGAAGGCCACGGCCAGCGTGGTCATCGCGTAGACCGGCATCTCGCGGTGCCGGGTGACCGTGCGCACCTGGTGCAGCGAGGCCATCCGGATGCCGACGGCCATCACCAGCGCGGCCAGCGAGGCGAGCGGAATCAGTTCCAGGACCGGGACCAGCAGCAGGGCGGCTGCCGCCAGCCACGCCCCGTGCAGCACGCTGGAATTCCGACCGACCGCGCCCGCGGTCGCTCCCCCGGAGGGGGGACCCCCAGCCAAGCTGCGCACCGCGACCCCGGCGACGGGCAGTCCGCCGAGTACGCCGGAGACGATGTTGGCCGCGCCCTGGCCCAGGAGCTCGCGGTCGAGATCGGAACGGCCCGTCCGGTCCTGCACACCGCCGCGCTCGGCGATCAACCTGTCCACGGCGAGCGCGCCGAGCAGCGACTGCACGCTGCACACCAGCGTGACGGTGAGCACGGCGGTGACGATGCCGGAAGGTGGCCCGTCCGGAAGGCCGGCCAGGACGTGGGCGCGCCAGGACGGCAGCTCCACACGGGGCAGCCGGAGCCCGGCCAGGGAGGCGACGGTGGTGGCGCCGGCGACGGCCACCAGCGCCGGAGGGAGCTTGGCCACGGTGCGCGCGAGGGGCGTGAGGCGGGGCAGGCCGGTGCGTGGGGCATCGCCGGTTTTCGGCACCCGGCTCGGCAGCCGTGGCCAGCTCAGCAGGAGCGCCAACGTCAGCAGGCTCATGGAGAACGCGGCCGGGTGGAGGTGGCTCAACTGCTCCGGCAGAGCACGCAGGTTGGCGGCCACGGAGCTCTGCGGCGTGCCGCCGAGGACGATGTGGAGCTGGGCGAGAGCGAGGGTCAGGCCGATGCCGGCCAGCATGCCGTGCACGATCGCCGGGCTCACGGCGAGCGCCGAGCGTGCCACCCGCAGACAGCCGAGGCCGATCTGGGCAAGCCCCGCGAGGGCCGTGATCGCGCAGGTGGTGCGCCATCCGAAACGATCGATGAGCTCGGCGGTGACCAGGGTGAGCCCGGCCGCGGGGCCGCTCACCTGGAGGGGGGAGCCGCCGAGCCACCCGGCGACCAGACCGCCCACCGCGGCCGCCACGAGTCCTGCCTGAAGCGGTGCTCCGGTGGCCAGCGCGATGCCCAGGGACAACGGCAGGGCGATCAGGAAGACCGTGATCGAGGCGGACACATCTGCCCCGGCGACCCGGAACCGACGGGCCCGTGCCGACCGGCCGTGCGGTTCGCGGGCGGGCGCCGTGAGCTCCACGAGCGTGGCTTCTTCGGCGCGGGAAGGGGTGCAGGACGGCATGGCGTGACGTCTCCTGAGGCAACGGCGGTCATGGACGGTTCGGTGGAACGGCCTGAACGCAGCCGCCGATGCACGGCCTGCGGACGCCCCCGGACTTGCTCAACTGCCGGTAAATGAACCGTAATGCAAGGTAAAGAAGGCGTCTGGATAAATAGGGCGAATGGGGTGGTGATCCACCCGCATGAGTGGTTAGTGTGATTGATTAGATTGTCATATTAATTGGGGCGTATCTCTGCCCTCCTGTTTCTCTTCTGCGTCGTGCCTCAGTCCGGCTGAGGGCGGCCGAGTCCGGCTGAGTCCGGTCGAGTCCGGCTGAGGGCGGCCGTGGGCGGTCATGGGCTGTCGTGGGCGACCGTGGGCGCGAAGCCGCGGTGTGGGGTGGGTGTGTGGAGGTGGCTGCGGGGAGGTCGGGGCGGAGAGCCGTGCCGTCTCGCCGTGGCGTGGCGCCCATGGTTGATGCGGCGCCTCTTGGTGGGTGCCGGCTCCCCGTCCCGTCGGTGCTCCGTGCCGTCAGTGGTTAGGTCGAGCCGGATGCGCAGGCCGCCATGCCGCCGCCCGGTGCGTCGATGATTTCGCGCGGCGTCGTGTCCGCCGGTGTCTCGCGCAGGATGAACTCCGGGTCGACCTGTGCGGACAGGTCGGCGCCCGTCTTCGCGTTCCCCCAGCTCTGCGCGTTCTTCAGGTGGAAGTGCACCATCTGGCGGGTGTACCGCTCCCAGTCGCGCCCGGCGTATCCGGTGTCGACGGCGTGGTGCAGGGTGCGTAGCGCGTGGCGGGTGTCGGCTTCGAGGTCGTCGAAGCGGGGCGGGTGGCCCTTCTCCATGGCGCGCACCCAGTCCGAGGAGCCGACCGTCACCAGAAGGTCGTCCCCGACCTGCGCGCGCAGGAAGTCGAGGTCGTCCGGGCCCTGCACCTTGTTTCCGATCACCTTGAGGGTGACGTCGAAGTCCTGCGCGTACTCCTTGTACTGCCGGTAGACGGACACGCCCTTGCGGGTCGGCTCGGCCACCAGGAAGGTCATGTCGAAACGGGTGAACATGCCGGAGGCGAACGAGTCCGAGCCCGCCGTCATGTCGACGACCACGTATTCGTCGCGACCGTCGACGAGGTGGTTCAGGCAGAGCTCCACCGCGCCCGTCTTGGAGTGGTAGCAGGCCACGCCGAGGTCGGAGTCGTTGAACGGCCCGGTGACCATCAGGCGCGCCTGGCCGGGGTCGAGTTCCACGCGGCGGGCGCAGGCGTCGTACACCGGGTTGTCCTCGCGCACCCGCAGCAGGCGTGAGCCGCGGCCCGGCGGGGTGGTCTTGATCATGGTGTCGGCCGAGACGATGCGCGGGTTGGAGCCGCGGAGGTACTCCTTGATCAGCGGCAGCCTCGCCCCCATGGCGGGCAGTGCGGCGGCCGCGTCCTCGGAAAGTCCGAGAGCGGCACCCAGGTGCTGGTTGATGTCGGCGTCCACGGCGACCACCGGGGCACCCACGGCCGCGAGGTGGCGGATGAAGAGGGCGGACAGGGTCGTCTTGCCGCTGCCGCCCTTTCCCACGAAAGCGATCTTCATGTTCACCAAGAGTAGTCATGACGCTGCCCTGTGTGTTCGCCGGGGTCCGGAGACCACTCCATCGTGGGGTGTGTCCCTGCCGACGGGAGGGCGGCTTGTGGGGAGGCGGTCGGGTGGGGACGTAGGGTCGTACTCATGAGTACGACAGGAGCGTCCACCGATCCGCTCGCCGCCCTGGCCGAGCTGCCTGGCGTGGTGGACTCGGTGGCGTCCGTACGGGGCGCCGTGGATCGCCTCTACGGGCACCGTGTCATGCGCCGCCGCAGCCAGGAGATCACCTCGGAGGCGGCGCTGCGCGGTGCGCGTGCGTCGGCTGCGCTGTCCGGCGCCGACTGGGCGCTCGAAGAGGTGCGCAGGCGGACCGACTTCCGAGGCGACGCCTCGGCGCGCACCGTCGGCGCTGCGCTGCGCCTGACCGCGGAGGCGGGCCAGTTGCTGTCCATCTGGCGGCAGTCCCCGCTCAGGGTGCTGGCCAGGCTGCACCTGGTGGCCGCCGCCGAGCAGGACGAGCGGGTGGGGCGCCCGCGCCGGATGGGTGAGTCCGCTGACGAGCCCCTGATCGACCTGCCGTTGCCGGATGCGAACGAGGTGTCCGGCCGGCTGGAGGGCCTGTCCCGGGTGATCGTCGCCGGCACTTCGGCGCCCGCCCTGGTGACGGCTGCCGTGGTGCACGGGGAACTGCTTGCGCTGCGCCCCTTCGCCTCGCACAACGGCCTGGTGGCGCGGACCGCGGAGCGTATCGCCCTGGTGGGTAGCGGTCTCGATCCCAAGGCGGTCTGCCCTGTGGAGGTGGGCCACGCCGAACTGGGGATCGCGGCGTACCGGACCGCGCTCGCAGGCTATGTCTCCGGCACCTCCGAGGGGATGGCGGCCTGGATCACGCACGTGGGACGCGCCGTCGAACTGGGTGCGAGGGAGTCGACGGCGGTCTGCGAGGCGTTGCAACGCGGCGCTGCGTGAGTCCTACGGGACGCGGGCGCGTTCAAACGTGACACGGGGTGCGTGCGGACGTCACATGGGCGCGTGAGGATGTCACATGGGCGCGTATGGACGTGGCAGACGTGACGCAAGAGTGCGGCGGTACGAGAACTCGTACCGCCGCTGGCATGCCCGTCCGGTTACCATGCGCCTCGATATGGTGCCCATCAGGTCGGGACGTTGCCCGTTGCCCGGTGCGGCTGGCCCGTAATCGACGGGTCGACGTCGCGTGGGTGCCGGACGACCATGCATCGGTCCGTGGGCCATCTGCGTCTTCAGAGGATCCTCGCGGATGCTCCTGGTCTCGCGGGCCGTCCATTCCTTTGTACTCCTGAGGCGCACGGGAGGAAACCCCTGCCCGCGAGGTCTTTACTTTTAGATTCAAATACCGTAAATCGGGCGACGGGTTGAGGGTGCTGGCTCAGACGATGGCCGTGGCGGAGGCGCGGCGCCGGTTCGCGTACCAGACGAGACCGGCGGTGGCGGCTGCCGCGCCGACGGCGGCCATGGCGACGAGCGCCGGCCGCGGCGGAACCGCGAAGGACGACAACCGCTGCTTCAGCCGTACCGGGCGGTGGAAGTCGAGGATCGGCCATTCGCGCAGCACCGCCTCGCGCCGCAGCGCGCGGTCCGGGTTGACCGCATACGGATGGCCGACCGACTCCAGCATGGGCAGGTCCGTGGCCGAGTCGCTGTAGGCGAAGCACCGGGACAGGTCGTATCCCTCGGAGGTGGCGAGTTGCCGTATGGCCTCCGCCTTGGTGGGTCCGTAGGCGTAGTAGGCGATCTCCCCGGTGAAGCAGCCGTCGTCGCCCACGACCATCCGGGTGGCGACGACGCGGTCCGCGCCGAGCAGTTCACCGATGGGCTCGACGACCTCGCTGCCGGAGGTGGAGACGATCACCACATCCCGATCCGCTCGATGGTGCTCCTCGATGAGGGAGGCCGCTTCGTCGTAGATGATGGGGTCGATGAGATCGTGCAGGGTCTCTGCGACGATCTCCTTCACCTGCTGGACGTTCCACCCACGGCACAGGTTGGACAGGTAGGTGCGCATGCGCTCCATCTGCTCGTGATCGGCGCCGCCCGCCAGGAAGACGAACTGCGCATAGGCGGTGCGCAGTACGGCCCTGCGGCTGATCAGTCCGCCTTGGTAGAACGACTTGCTGAAGGTGAGCGTGCTCGACTTCGCAATGACCGTCTTGTCCAGGTCAAAGAAGGCTGCAGTGCGGGGCAAGGAGTGGTTTTCCACGGGCCCGAGCATATGCGCCCGCCATTCGGCGTAAGCTGGGGCGCGTGGGTTTGCCTGAGAAGGCTCTCGGGTACACCATGGAAGTCACGGATCGTTCGCGACCGTGCTAACCCGGCCCGGCTCCTCCCCCCCCGAGTCGGCCGTGGAGACGACCCCCGCTCTCCCCCCCGGCGGGGGTCGTCGCATGTCCGGAGGGGTTTCGCCGCCGCCTCCCCCTCTTCTGTAGGCCGTGTGGCCATGATCACGCCCCTTCTTGCGTCCATCCAAGATCGTCACTCTCCGTAATTTTCGGGCTGCCCTGGGGCGGATGTCACGACCTCTCCCCGATCTCACTGGTATGGGTGATGGGGATATTCACAACCGCCCGGTTGTCCACAGTTTTCGATCAAGATCCACACGATTTCCGCGTTCGCGGCACCGTGATTCCCGCGCGCCCTGCTCGCGAAGTTCAGCGGCGGTTCGGTTGAGCCGGTTCAATGGCTGGTTCTTTTCGCCGCGATGTAAGCCGTCCACTGCGCGGTTTCTTCGTGTGAAGGGGCATTCGAGGGCCCGCGGGGGCATCGCGAGTCGCGCGGCGAAGGGGGCTGGAAATCGTGGTTGGAGCTGTCTCGAAGGAGCGGCGGGAGACGGGCGGAGCACCTCGGTGCGTCCCGCTGATCATCACCGAGGACATCGAGTTGCTGGACGATCTGCTGCGGCTGTGCGCGGTCGCCGGTGCGAGACCGGAGGTCCACCACGGACTCCCCGACCGCCGGGCCGCCTGGGGCGAGGCCCCGCTCGTGGTGGTCGGCGACGACGCCGTCCACAGACTGCGCGGTGCCGCCCGCCGCACGGGCCTGATCCTCGTCGGCCGCGACCAGGACGACCCCGGCGTCTGGCGGCGCGCCGTCGAGATCGGTGCGGACCACGTCCTGATGCTGCCGGACAACGAACAATGGTTGGTGGACCGCATCGCCGACGTGGTGGAGGGCGTCGGACGGCCGGCCTTCACCCTGGGCGTCATCGGTGGGTGCGGCGGGGCCGGCGCTTCCACCCTGGCCTGCGGACTGGCGGTCACCGCTGCCCGCTCCGGACGGCGCACCATGCTGGTCGACGCCGACCCGCTGGGCGGCGGGCTGGACGTCCTGCTGGGCGGCGAGTCCGCGCAGGGCCTGCGATGGCCGGACCTGGCCGCGGCCAGGGGCCGGGTAGGCGGTGGCGCCCTGGAGGAGTCGCTGCCCGAGTTGCACTCCCTGCGCCTGCTCAGCTGGGACCGCGGCGACCCGGTCGTGGTGACGCCGGAGGCCATGCAGACGGTGCTCGCGGCCGCTCGCCGGCGCGGTGGCGTGGTGATCGTCGACCTGCCCCGCCGGGTGGACGAGAGCGCGGCCGAAGCGTTGGCCCAACTGGACCTCGGGCTCCTCGTGGTGCCCGCCGAGCTGCGCGCGGTCGCCGCCGCCACGCGGGCCGCCGCCGCGGCGACCATGGTGCTGCGGGATCTGCGGGTCATCGTGCGGACATGCGGTCCAGGCGGCTCCGACGGCGGCCCGGGCGGGCTTCCAGCCGAGGAGGTGGCACGCCTGCTCGGGCTCCCGCTCGCCGGCGAGCTGCCCCGGGACCCCGATCTGCCCTCCGCCCAGGACACCGGCACACCACCCGCCCACGACCCGAAGGGCCCCCTCGCCCGCTTCTGCACCGCCCTGTGGGACCGCCTGCCGGGGGACCGCCCGGCCGCCGGAGCCACGCAGGCCCGGGACCCGGAGGGGGAGCGGTGAGCGGGGGCGGCGCCGGAGGGCTGTTGAGTTCGGCCCTCGCTGAAGGGGCGGTGCACCGTGGGGGTGAGATGGCTCGCAGGGGTGAGATCCCCTCTGGGAGCGCGGTGTCGGGGCGGGCCGGGACCGAGCGGGGACTGCTCGACGGGGTGCGCCAGTGGCTTGCCGAGCAGGGTCACGAGCCGACTGCCGCCCGGGTCGCCCAAGCCCTCCGCGCGCAGGGCAGGGTCCTCGGCCATGCGGAAGTGCTGGGCGCCGCGGAGCACCTGCGCTCGGAGCTGGTCGGCGCGGGGCCTCTGGAAGCGTTGCTCGCCGACCCTGCCGTGACGGATGTCCTGGTGTCCGGGCCCGACCGGGTCTGGGTGGACCGGGGCCGTGACCTCGAACTGACCGGTGTCACCTTTCCGAACGGTGCCGCGGTCCGCCGCCTGGCCCAGCGCCTGGCAGCCGTGGCCGGACGCCGGCTGGACGACGCCCACCCCTGGGTCGACGCCCGCCTCCCGGACGGCACCCGGTTGCATGCGGTGCTTCCACCGGTGGCCGTCGGCTCGCCCTATTTATCCCTGCGGGCGGTGCGCCCCCGGGCGTTCACCCTCGCCGAGCTGGTGGCGGCCGGCACCATCCCGCCCGGTGGGGACCGGATCCTGCGGGCCCTGATCGACTCCCGGCTGTCGTTCCTCATCAGCGGCGGCACCGGATCGGGCAAGACCACGCTGCTCAGCGCCCTGTTGGGCCTGGTGGCCGGCACGGAGCGGATCGTCCTCGCCGAGGACTCGGCGGAGTTGCGACCCGACCACCCCCATGTCGTGGGCCTCCAGGCGAGGCCCGCCAATCAGGAGGGCGCCGGGCTCATCACCCTCCAGGACCTGGTGCGCCAGGCCCTGCGCATGCGGCCCGACCGGTTGGTGGTGGGTGAGGTGCGCGGCCCCGAGGTCGTCCACCTGCTGGCCGCGCTCAACACCGGCCACGGCGGTTGCTGCACCGTGCACGCCAACACCGCGGCGGATGTCCCCGCACGCCTGGAGGCCCTGGGCACAGCGGCAGGGCTGGGCCGCGCCGCGCTGCACAGCCAGCTGGCGGCTGCCCTCTCGGCGGTGCTCCACCTGGTACGCGACCGCACCGGGCGGCGCCGCATCGCCGAGGTGCACGTGGTGGAGCGGAGCACGTCGGGCCTGGTGGTCACCGTGCCGGCGCTGCGCTGGAGCGCCGGGGCGTTCGTTCACGAGGACGGGTGGCAGCGGCTCTCGGAGCTGTTGGGAGGTGCCGGGACATGACGGCACTGGTGGCGGCCGGACCGCTCCTGCCCCGCTGCCCCGACCTGGCACTGCCCCTGACCCTGGCCCTGGCACACGGGTCCGTTCCGGTGGGGCCGGTGGTGACATGGCTCGCCGTGGGCGTGGCCATGTGCTGCGCCGCCGTCGCCGGATGGCAGCTGGGCGGTGCGGACCAGACGGTGCGGCGGGCACGCGGGCTCTTCCTTGCCGGGGCCGTGGCACAGCCCGGTTCGTCGCGGGATCAGGGCGGAAAAGCGGTGACTCTGGCGGGACGGGGCTCGTTTCCGGGGGTTCCGCCGGGCCGGGGCGGGCAGTTCCGGTCAAGGGCCGGCCTGCTGCGGCTGGTGGCCCGCCGTGAGACGTGGTGCCTGGTGGCCGGGACGATCGTGGCCGTCCTGGGCGGTTCCGTGCTGCCGCTGCTGCTCGGCATCGCGGCTCTTCCGGTGGCACGGCGAGTGACGCGGGCGGACGAGGCCCGGCGGGCACGGGAGCAGCGGGCCGACGCGGTGATCGGGCTGTGCGGTGCGCTCGCGGGCGAGGTCCGGGCCGGCCGGCACCCAGGTGAGGCGTTGCTGGCCGTGGCCGGCACCGCGGACACCCTGGCCGCAACGCAGGCGGCCGTGCTGGCCGCGGCCCGCTTCGGTGGCGACGTGCCCGCCGCGCTGGCCGGCGCGGCACGCGAGCCCGGTGCCGAAGGCCTGCTGGGGGTCGCCGCCTGCTGGCGGGTCGCCGTGGACAGCGGCGCCGGTCTCGCGGCCGGTCTCGAACGGCTGGAGGGCGCCTTGCGCGCCGAGCGTGAGCAAAGCGCCGATCTGCGGGCCCAGTTGGCCGGACCCCGTACCACCGCCGTACTGCTCGCCTGGCTCCCCGTCCTTGGCCTCCTGCTGGGCACGGTGCTGGGCGCCCGCCCCCTGCACGTGCTCCTGCACACCGGCGCCGGCCTCGGCTGCCTCGCGATCGGCGGTGTGCTCGAAGGCGCAGGTCTCTGGTGGGCGCTGGGGATCGTACGGAAGGGGGAGAAGGGATGAACGCGGACGTTATCCACAGGCTGGGGGCAACGATGTGCGCCGCGGTCGGTGCACTCTGTCTCGCGGCTGCGGTGGGCGCCTGGCGGCAACGTCGCAGGACGCTGCGCAGACTCGTGGCGGTGGTCGGGGGTGGCTCCTCGGGCACGGATCGGGTTGCGGCCGCGTCGGTGCCTGGCACGGGACCCGGTGCGGCGCCGGGAGCGGGGGTGCCGCGTGGTGCGGCCCGCCTTGGGGTGCTGGGCGGTGTGGTTCGGGTCGGGGTGCCGCGTGGTGCGGAGACGGGTGGAAGCCACCGGCCTGAGGACAAGTCCGGAGGGCGCCGCCGTGTGGACGAGAAAGGGCGCCACCCCGAGGGCAGGAAGAAGCAGCGCCCGAGGCGGTTGGTTCGTGGCGCTGTGCGGCGGTGGTTGCTGGCGGCCGGGGCGGTGTGTGCCGGATACGCGCTGGTGGGAGGGGTCCTGGGCGGCCTGCTCGGGATGCTGTGCGGTGGCGGCGTCTGGTGGTGGCAGAGCAGACCGGTACCGGTTGAGGAGTTCGACGCGGCCCGCGCCGTACGGGAACTTCCACTCGCCGCTGACCTGCTGGCGGCATGCATTGCGGCAGGTGCCGACCCGGTGACGGCGGCACGGGTGGTCGGGGAGTCGTTGGAGGGGCCGGTTGGCCGGCGGCTGGCATGGGGCGCCGCGGAACTACGACTCGGCGGTGAGCCGGCGGAGGCGTGGCGCCGGCTCGCCTCGGTCCCCGGTGCCCGCCACCTCGCCCGGTTGCTGGAGCGCGCGGGCGACTCGGGCGCTCCGGCGGCCGCGCCGGTCGCCCGGCTGGCCGCGGAGGCCCGAGCTGAGCGGGGCCGGTCGGCGACGACCACGGCGCGCCGTGCCGCCGTCCTCATCACCGCGCCGGTGGGGCTGTGCTTCCTGCCCGCCTTCATCACGGTCGGCGTCGTGCCGATCCTCATCGGGCTGGCGGGCGGGCTGCTGGGGGGAGGCGGTCGCTGAGACGTCGACGACGAACGGGCTCGCGGGGCGGGCGAGGACGAGCCGCGGATCAGGGACAAGCGGCAGATCAGGCACGAGCAGCAGATCAGGCACGAGCAGCAGATCAAGGACAACCAAAGGGAGAGGGCAGCACGCATGCAGGTAGAAGCAGCACCGAAGCAGCGTCCAGCGGGAACAGATTCGACGACGGGAGCGACACAGTCCGCGCCCAGTGCGGGTGGGGGACGGAAAGCCCGACGCGGGGGACGTCCCGCCTCGGGGCCACGCACACCGTGCCCGGTGGAACAGGGCCCGCCGGAAAGGCCGCCGGCACAGGTCACGGACCAGAGCTCGAGGGCGGTGAGCCGCACCGTCGCGAAGTGTGAGGAGCACGAGAAGTGTGAGGAGCACGGGGAGCGTGAGAAGCGCGATCAGACGGGGGCGGGGGCAGGGGCAGCCTCGGCCGGTGTGCGCCGGCTGGCACGGGTGCGCCGTGTGCGGGAGGTGGCGCGGGCGGCAACGCGGGATGCGGGGATGGCCACTTCCGAATACGCGGTGGGCCTGATTGCGGCGACCGGGTTCGCCGCGGTGCTCGGCAAGGTCCTGACGAGTTCTTGGGCTCGGGCGGCGTTGCAGAGCATGGTGGGGAAGGCCTTCGGTGTCCAGTTCTGAGGTCCGTGGCGCGCGGGTGCGTGACGCGCGGGTGCTTGACGCCCGTGGTGTTCGGGGTGCTCGGGCCCGAGCAGCGGGCGTGGACCGGGGGGCGCCCGATGGTCGGGACGCCGGATTCGTCACGGCGGAGGCGGCCGTGGTGTTACCCGCCTTGGTGCTGTTCGCGATGGGCCTCCTGTGGGCGCTGCTGGCCGCTGGAGCCCAGATCCAGTGCATCGACGCCGCTCGGGCCGGGGCCCGAGCGGCGGCCCGTCAGGATCCGTACGACGCGGCGGTGGCGGCGGCCGAGCAGGCAGCACCCAAGGGCGCCCGGGTGACGCTGCGGCGCGAGGGTGACCTGGTACGCGTCCGTGTGGAGGCGGACACTCCGGGCCCCGCGCTGCTCGCGCTGCACCTGCACCAGGAGGCCGTTGCCATGGCCGAGGAAACGGTGGGGGACAGCGGTGCGGCCGATGACGGAGCCCATGCGGCTGCTGACGGAACCCAGCCACACGTCGCCGCCAAGGCCCACGTGGGCACTGTGACGGGTGACCTGGGCACTGTGACCGGTGGCCTGGGCACCGCGGCCGTTGATCGGAACCGGCCGACCGCATCGGGGGGCGGCTGAGCCATGACAACAACCATCCCACCGGAGCAGGTGGCCGCCGCGCCGGACGCACTCAGGCGAGGCATCGCCGCCGTCTCCTCTCCCACACGTGCCGCCCCCTCTCCCACACGTGCCGCCCCCTCACCCACGCCTGCCGCCCCTTCACCAACGTCTGCCACCCCCACGTCCGCGTCTGCCACCCCGTTGGCGCATCCCCCGCCCGATGCCGGTTCCGGCCTCGGGGGTGACCGTGGCTCGGCCACCGTGGGAGCGGTCGCCGTGATCGTGATGTTGATGCTGGTCTTCGGGGCGTTGTTGACCGTGGCGCAGGTGGTGGCGGCCCGGCACCGGGCAGGCGGTGCCGCCGATCTCGCCGCTCTCGCGGCTGCGGACCACTGGAGTGAGGGCCGCGCGCAGGCTTGCGACGCAGCGGGACGGGTTGCCGCGGCGCAGGGGGCCAGGGTCGTGCGGTGCGCGGTGCGCGGTCAGATCTCGGACGTCACAGCGGCCGTGGATTCCGGTCCCTTCACCCCGAAGGTCAGGGCCCGTGCGGGCCCCGTGGGTCCGATACCGGCGCCACCGGATCCGCCACCGGACGCGCGGGACTCGCCGGACGCGCCATCGGTCCCACCACCGGGTTCGTGGGACGCGCCACCGGGGCAGCGGGGACACCCCACCGGGCCCACCGCCAGCCCCACCAGCCCCACCACGCAACGCGCTCCGTCAGCCACTGGAAGCGTCTGCCGCGTCTGCCGCGTCCGCCACCTCCCTGCTTCCCGCCACCTCCCTGCTTCCCGCACCCTCCGTGCTTCCCGCACCCTCCGTGCTTCCCGCACCCTCCGTGCTTCCCGCACCCTCCGTGCTTCCCGCACCCTCCGTGCTTCCCGCACCCTCCGTGCTTCCCGCACTCTCCGTGCTTCCCGCACCCTCCGTGCCCACCATCGCATCCGTCGCATCCATCCCCTCCGCCCCCCGAAGCAGCACCGTCAGCAGGCGCACGGCGCCCCGTTTGTGCAGGGGATCGTTGCCGTTGCCGCACTTGGGGGACTGGATGCAGGAGGGGCAGCCGGCGTCGCACTCGCAGGAGGCGATGGCCTCGCGGGTCGCGGTGAGCCACTCGCGTGCCGTGTGGAAGGCGCGCTCGGCGAATCCGGCGCCGCCCGGGTGGCCGTCGTAGACGAAGACGGTGGGCAGCAGGGTGTCGGGGTGCAGCGGGATCGACACGCCGCCGATGTCCCAGCGGTCACAGGTGGCGAAGAGCGGCAGGATGCCGATCGAGGCGTGTTCGGCAGCGTGCAGGGCGCCGCCCAACTGCTCGGGATTGACACGGGCGGCGTCCAGCTGGTCCTCGGTGACGGTCCACCACACCGCACGGGTGCGCAGCGTGCGGGGCGGCAGGTCGAGCTTGGTCTCGCCCAGCACCTCGCCCGTGATGACCCGGCGGCGCAGAAAGGAGACGACCTGGTTGGTGACCTCGACGGAGCCGTAGCAGAGGCGGCCGTCGCCCCAGGGCACTTCGGTGTCGGTGTCGAGAATGGAGATGGCGGTGGTGTCGCGGGCCATGGTGGTGTACGGCGGCTCGGCCGCTTCGACCAGCGCGGCACCGCCCTCCAGGTCCAGCTCCCGCACCACGTACGTGCGGCCCTGATGGAGGTGGACGGCGCCTTCGTGGACGGTGGTGTGCGCGGCCGACGCGTCCACGGTGCCGAGCAGCCGTCCCGTTCCGGCCTCCACGATCTGCACCGGATCGCCGCTCTCGCCGCGGATGCCGGTGAGGTCGGCGGCCCGCTCCCGGCGGGTCCAGTGCCAGGCCTTCGTACGGCGACGCAGCAGCCGTGCCGCCTCCAGCTGGGGCAGCAGTTCCTCGGTCGCCGGGCCGAAAAGGGGCAGGTCGTCGTCGGTGAGCGGCATCTCCTCGGCAGCGGCGCACAGGTGCGGTGCCAGTACGTACGGATTGTCCGGGTCGAGCACGGTGGACTCCACGGGCTGCTGGAACACCGCCTCGGGATGGTGGACGAGATAGGTGTCCAGCGGATCGTCGCGTGCGACCAGCACCGCCAGCGCCCCCTGCCCGGTGCGTCCGGCACGGCCCGCCTGCTGCCACAGCGAGGCGCGGGTGCCCGGGTAGCCGGCTATGAGGACGGAGTCGAGGCCGGAGACGTCGACGCCGAGTTCCAGGGCGGTGGTGGCGGCGAGGCCGAGGAGTTCGCCGGTGTGCAGGGCGCGCTCGAGGGCACGCCGCTCCTCGGGGAGGTAACCGCCCCGGTAGGCGGCCACCCGGCCGGGCAGGGAGCGGTCCACCGAGGCGAGCCGTTCCTGGGCGATCACCGAGATCAGCTCGGCGGCCCGCCGGGAGCGCACGAAGGCGACGGTGCGAACGCCCTGCACGACGAGGTCGGTCAGCAGGTCCGCGGTCTCCGCGGTGGCGGTGCGCCGGACGGGGGCGCCCTTCTCGCCGTGCAACTCGGTGAGCGGTGGCTCCCAGAGGGCGAAGACGAGCTCGCCGCGCGGCGAGGCGTCGTCGCTGATCTCGTGCACCGGCACGCCGGTCAGCCGGCGCGCCGCGACGGCCGGCTCGGCGGCGGTGGCGGAGGCGAGCAGGAAGACGGGCGTCGAGCCGTAGCGGGCGCAGAGCCGGCGCAGGCGGCGCAGTACCTGGGCGACGTGCGAGCCGAAGACACCGCGGTAGGTGTGGCACTCGTCGATGACGACATAGCGCAGCGCGCGCAGGAAGGAGGACCAGCGGGGGTGGGACGGCAGGATGCCCCGGTGCAGCATGTCGGGGTTGGTCAGTACATAGGTGGCGTACTGGCGTACCCACTCGCGTTCCTCAACGGCCGTGTCGCCGTCGTACACGGCGGGCCGCACCGCGTTGCCGAGTGGCTGGACGAATTCCTTCACCATCCGGCGCTGGTCGGCGGCGAGGGCTTTGGTGGGCGCCAGGTAGAGGGCGGTCGCGCCGCGCCCGTTCGGCGCCTCGGAGCCGTCCAGCAGGGTGCTCAGCACCGGCACCAGATAGGCCAGGGACTTTCCGGAGGCGGTGCCCGTGGACACGACGACGGATTCGCCGTCGAGTGCATGTTCGGCCGCGAGCGCCTGATGGGCCCAGGGATGCTCGATTCCTGCCGCTTGGACTGCGCGGATGATCTCCGGTCGGATACGGTCGGGCCAGACGGCATGGCGCCCCGCACGTGGGGGCAAGTGCTCCGTATGGGTGATGCGCGAAGCCGGGTCACGCCCCGGGGCCAGACGGTCTAGTACCGCCTGCGGGGAGAGCCGGGCTGCGGTGTCCGCTGGGGATCGATCGGGACGGAGATTCTTGGGCATCGGCACCGAGTGTGTCACCGGCACGACGGACAATGGACCCAAGGCGTCGTGCACGTCTGTCGTAAGTGATTGAATGCCATCGCGGCTGGCGATCCGTCCCGGGGGTTCAAGCCGAGGTGTCCCTAGGGGCGACCGCTCGATAGCAAGGTGCTGGAGGATCCGTGGACCTGTCCCTGTCGACTCGTACTGTCGGCGATCGTACGGTCGTCGAGGTCGGTGGCGAAATCGATGTGTATACCGCGCCCAAGCTGCGCGAACAGCTGGTCGAGCTGGTGAACGACGGCAACTTCCATCTTGTCGTCGACATGGAGGGCGTGGACTTCCTCGACTCCACCGGGCTCGGCGTGCTGGTCGGTGGCCTGAAGCGAGTGCGCGCCCACGAGGGCTCGCTGCGCCTGGTCTGCAACCAGGAGCGCATTCTCAAGATCTTCCGTATCACCGGCCTGACGAAGGTGTTCCCGATCCACACCTCGGTCGAGGAAGCGGTCGCGGCCACCGACTGAGCCGGTGCCCCGGACCGTGTGTCCGGGTTGTGTTCTCGGGGGGCCGGGCGGCGAGCCCGGCCCCCTCAAGCAATTTCGTACGCCAAGGGGGATGCATGGCCACCGTCGAACTCCGCTTCAGTGCGCTGCCTGAGCATGTGCGGACGGCACGTCTGGTGGCGGCCGCGGTGGCGCGCAGGTCGGGGGTCGAGGAGGCCGTGCTCGACGAGGTGCGGCTCGCCGTGGGCGAGGCCTGCACCCGCGCCGTCGGCCTGCACCAGAGCAACGGCGTTTCGGCGCCGGTACGGGTGCTGCTGATCGAGGACGAGAAGCAGTTCTCCATCGAGGTCGGCGATGAGGCGCCGCATGCCACCGTCGGCCCCGGCGGGGCGGGTGCGGGCGCCGAGGCGGACGGTGAGAGCGAGGACGAGATGGGCCTCGCGGTCATCAGCGGCCTCGTCGACGACGTGGAGGTCAAGACGGACGAGGCGGGCGGCCACATCCGCATGAGCTGGCCCACGCCGCCCACCGCGCTGCTGCCCTAGGTCCTGTCGTCAAACTCGCGTCGTTGCCCGCAGGGCGGCTCGGCGGCGTCAGGTGCGTGCTCTCGGCGTGCCGGGCGCGAGTCCGCGTACTGGATGTACGTGGGCTTGTGCCCGGTGCGGCGAGAGTGCGTGCATGGCGTCGCCGGGCAGACGGGAGTTTGACGACAGGGCCTAGCCGACACGGAGCCACGGAGCCAGCGGGACAGGACCCGGCACCCGGATCCGACGCCAGCGACTCGTCCGCCGCGTGACGGCGTGGTGACATCCCGTGCGGCTACGTCCAGAGCAGAGACCTCCAGCGCAGAGACCTCCAGCGCAGCTACATCCAGTGCGGCGACATCCGGAGAGGGACATCCAGCGCAGCTACATCCAGTGCGGCGACATCCGGAGAGGGACATCCAGCGCAGCGAATCCGGTGCCGCGAAACGCTGTGGTCCTGAGGACCGCGCGCTGCCCTGTCGCGGGCTCCACCGGCAGCAGGGGTGCCGTCTCTGCCCCGGGCATCCCAGGCGTAGCAGGCGTCTTGACCGTCACTTCTGCGCCAGACTTTCGCCCGCGTCTCTGACGTCTCCGGTACGACTCCCCGCCGGACAGCCACCCGGTGGGGCCCGTTCCCGGCTCGGCTGCGCGGCCCACTCCCCGCAGCAGTCCCTCCCAGGCGGCCTCCGCCCGCCGCCGCCCTGGCAGGGGCTCCAGGGGGGCTCGTCGGCTACCCGAGCCCGCGCCCTCACCTGCTGCCGAGCCCCGCCGACACGCCCGACCCGCCCCTGCACCACCCGCACGTTGCCGGCCCCCGCGTCCGGCGGAGCCTCGGTGCGACCCGTACGACCAGCGGGATTGTCATTCTGCCGCCGGCAATCCCTTGATCAATCAGCTGATCATTTATTTGATCGCCTCATGGGTCATTATTCAGTTCATCTGCACTGTTTATCTGGACCTTTCCAGTGATGGATGACCTGCTTATCGATCATTAGCCTCGCGTCAATGCCTTAGAGGCATTACATCTTTCGTGGGTGGCTCATCCTGGGTGATCATTAGCTTGATCATTC
The DNA here is from genome assembly GCF_024435355.1 of Streptomyces odontomachi. GTDB lineage: Bacteria > Actinomycetota > Actinomycetes > Streptomycetales > Streptomycetaceae > Streptomyces > Streptomyces odontomachi. Next base: position 178,786 of record NZ_JAMJWG010000016.1, on the reverse strand, counting down.
ACGAAGGGGCAGGTGCGGGCCAATTCCGATTGCGGCGCCCTGTTTAGATCTGGATCTGCTCCCTACAATCCGTCCACATCTTGAGCTCAGCCCAAGCGTCAAGGAGGACGAATGGCGGGGCTTTCTACCCCACAACAGATTGACCACCCCTCAACCCTCGCAGCCGCAGTACTGACCGACGACAACCGCTTGATCGTGGCGGTCATCGGGATCGTCGCCCTCGCCGCACTCGCTGTCGCCGGAATCCTGGTCCGCCAGGTGCTCGCGGCGGGCGAGGGAACCGACAGCATGAAGAAGATCGCAGCCGCGGTCCAGGAAGGCGCAGCCGCCTATCTGGCCCGTCAGCTGCGGACCCTCGGCGTATTCGCCGTCGTGGTGTTCTTCCTGCTCCTGCTGCTGCCTGCGGACGACTGGAATCAGCGTGCCGGGCGATCGGTGTTCTTCCTGATCGGCGCGGCCTTCTCGGCCGCCACCGGCTATATCGGCATGTGGCTCGCCGTGCGCAGCAACGTGCGCGTGGCGGCCGCCGCGAGAAAGGCCACTCCGGGCGAGGGCGAGCCAGAAAAGGATCTCACCACCGTCTCGCACGAGGCCATGAAGATCGCTTTCCGCACGGGCGGCGTCGTCGGCATGTTCACGGTGGGGCTCGGTCTACTGGGCGCCTCCTGTGTGGTGCTGGTGTACGCGGCCGATGCACCGAAGGTGCTGGAGGGCTTCGGCCTCGGCGCCGCGCTGATCGCGATGTTCATGCGTGTCGGCGGCGGCATCTTCACCAAGGCCGCCGACGTCGGCGCCGACCTGGTCGGCAAGGTCGAACAGGGCATTCCGGAGGACGATCCGCGCAATGCCGCGACCATCGCCGACAACGTGGGCGACAACGTCGGCGACTGCGCGGGCATGGCCGCCGACCTCTTCGAGTCCTACGCCGTCACGCTGGTCGCCGCGCTCATCCTGGGCAAGGCGGCCTTCGGCGACTCGGGCCTGGCGTTCCCGCTGATCGTGCCCGCGATCGGCGTGATCACCGCGATGATCGGCATCTTCGCGGTGGCCCCGCGCCGCTCCGACCGCAGCGGCATGTCCGCGATCAACCGCGGCTTCTTCATCTCCGCGGTGATCTCCCTGGTCCTGGTCGCCGTCGCGGTCTTCACCTACCTGCCGTCCTCGTACGCCAGCCTGGACGGTGTGACCGACGCGGCGATCAAGGCCAAGAACGGCGATCCGCGGGTCCTGGCCCTGGTGGCCGTGGCCATCGGCATCGTGCTCGCCGCCCTCATCCAGCAGCTCACCGGGTACTTCACCGAGACCAACCGGCGCCCCGTCATGGACGTCGGCAAGACCTCGCTGACCGGCCCGGCGACCGTCGTGCTCTCCGGCATCTCGCTCGGGCTCGAATCGGCCGTCTACACGGCGCTGCTGATCGGCCTCGGCGTGTACGGGGCGTTCCTGCTCGGCGGTACGTCGATCATGCTGGCGCTGTTCGCGGTGGCGCTCGCCGGTACCGGCCTGCTCACCACGGTCGGTGTGATCGTCGCCATGGACACCTTCGGACCGGTCTCCGACAACGCGCAGGGCATCGCCGAGATGTCCGGCGACGTCGAGGGCGCCGGCGCGCAGGTGCTCACCGACCTCGACGCGGTCGGCAACACCACCAAGGCCATCACCAAGGGCATCGCCATCGCCACCGCCGTACTGGCGGCGTCGGCGCTGTTCGGGTCGTTCCGTGACGCGATCACCTCGGCGGCGCACGACGTCGGTGAGAAGGTCGGCAGCGGTGCTCCGATGAACCTGGTGATGGACATCTCGCAGCCGAACAACCTGGTCGGCCTGATCGCGGGCGCGGCCGTCGTCTTCCTCTTCTCCGGTCTCGCGATCAACGCGGTGTCGCGTTCCGCGGGCGCGGTGGTCTTCGAGGTGCGGCGGCAGTTCAAGGAGAAGCCCGGGATCATGGACTACTCCGAGCAGCCCGAGTACGGCCGCGTGGTCGACATCTGCACCAAGGACGCGCTGCGTGAACTGGCGACTCCGGGTCTGCTCGCCGTGATGGCGCCGATCGCCATCGGCTTCACGCTCGGCGTCGGGGCGCTCGGCGCGTACCTCGCGGGTGCCATCGGCACCGGGACGCTCATGGCGGTGTTCCTCGCCAACTCCGGCGGTGCCTGGGACAACGCCAAGAAGCTCGTCGAGGACGGCCACCACGGTGGCAAGGGCAGCGAGGCGCACTCCGCGACGGTGATCGGCGACACCGTCGGCGACCCCTTCAAGGACACCGCGGGCCCGGCGATCAACCCGCTGCTGAAGGTGATGAACCTCGTCGCGCTGCTCATCGCGCCCGCGGTCGTCAAGTTCAGCTTCGGCGACAGTGCCAACGCCGGTCTGCGGGCGGTCATCGCGATCCTCGCCCTCGGCATCATCATCGGGGCGGTCTACGTGTCCAAGCGGCGCGGTATCGCCGTGGGCGACGACACCGACGGTGGGGACGACGCCGACAAAGGGGACAGCGCGCAAGGCAAGGCCGGCAAGGGCAACGGGAAAGGGGGCAAGGTAGACGAGTCGGCGGACGCGGCAGTGGTGTCGTGACACCGGACCGGCCTTCGACCGGTGCCATTTCCGGCGACGAATGAGTGCTGACCGTCGATCATCTCGTTGATCGACGGTCAAGGGACGGGCGGGCAGCGCGCATCGACGCGCTGCCCGCCCGCCTGTGTGTGGCCGCCGCCGTTATGGCCGCCGCCCGTGTCCGGCCGCTCTGCCTCGCGACGGCACCGCGAACCCACCACGAACCCGCCGCGGAGGCAACGCGAGGGCGCCGCGGAGGCCCCGCGTCGGCTGCGTGCCGCAGGGTGATCCGCTGACGGTGCCGACGCGTGAGCCGGGTGGCCGGTTCGACACCGTCGGCCGTGACCCGTGAGCCATCTCTCTCCTCGGGCAAATGACCCTAAGCGCATCCATAGTCGGGCATACAGCGTGGGCTCGGTGGGCGGGCGGCGTGTATGTTCCGGGGCCGGAAGTCATTGGAGAAGGGGCCCATCCAGGTGAACAAGAAGCTCGCAGCCGCACTGTCCGGTGGCGCGGTACTCGTACTGACGCTGTCGGCGTGCGACAGCAACAAGGAGCTCGACGCCTGGGCCAAGTCCGTCTGCGACGACGTGCAGCCGCAGGCGAAGAAGATCGGCTTGGCCAATACCGAGATCCAGAAGGTGACCTCGGACAACAGCAAGCCGGAGGACGTCCAGAAGACCGACTCCAAGGCCTTCAAGGACATGTCCGACGCCTACCGGGCGATCGCCGCCGCGGTGACCAAGGCTGGTGCACCCCCCGTCGACGGTGGCGACGGCAAGAAGCAGGACGCCGTCAAGGAGCTCAACGACACCGCGCACTCCTACGCCGATCTGAAGAAGCAGGTCGACGGCCTGGACACCAAGGACCAGTCGAAGTTCGCCGACGGCCTCGATGACGTGGCCACGCGCCTGGGCACGCTGGTCAAGAACGGCGATGACGCCCTGAAGAAGCTCGAAGAGGGCGACGTCGGCGAGGCGATGGGCAAGCAGGAGAGCTGCAAGACCACGACCACACCGGGCTCGGAGAGCTGACACCCCGGCGCACGCCCCACGGCGCGTGGCCCCACGGCCCACGCGGCTCATAGGGCACCGCCCACGGCTCACGGGTCCCCGAGCGCGGGCGCACGCACACGCCGGACGGCTCGGCGCCCCCTCCTCGCGGGCCCCTCCTCCTTACTATGCGTCCTGCTCGTCGCTGGACCATGCGTCTTGCTGGCCGCTGGACCATGCGTCTTGCCGGGCGCCCTTCCCCGCCGACGCCTCCGGCCGGCTGGCTGACGCCCCCTCCCTACGAGGGATGGCGAAGGTCGTTACGAGGGATGGCGTGGATCGTCTCGCTGATCGACAGGATGGCCGGTTCCAGTCGACACAATGGTCCCGTGAGTAGCACCAGCCCGGCAGGTCTGCCCCTGTCGCCCAACGCATCGTCGCCCGCATCCGCCTCCTCCGCCCCACCCAGCCCACCTGACGCGTCCTCGACATCCGCCGCATCCACCGCGTCCGATGCATCCACCTCATCCACCTCGTCTGCCCCATCCGCCGGATCCGCCGGATCGTCCCCGCCGCCGTCCTCCGACTCCACTGCCCCGAGGACGTCCGAAGGAGCCGAGGCCGCTGCCCGGTTGCGCGACGCGCTGCTGGCCGCGGGTTTCACCGACGAAGGGCTGCTCGGCCTGCTCGGGGCTCCCGCGTACGCGGCCCTGGCGCGCGGCGAGACGGTGCCCGCGCTGCGTGCCACCCGCGGTGACACCCCGCTGGAGACCCTCGTCCGCCTCTTCCTGCTCCAGCAGCCCGTCCCCAGGGCCCGCGCGGCCGCCATCCTGCCCGTCGAGCAGTGCCTGGCGAGCGGCTGGCTGACCCCTGCGGGCACCGCCCGGGCCACCGGCGGAGCGGGGGACGGTGCGCAGGTCGCGGCGACCGTGGACGTGCGGCCCTACGCCGGACCGGGGGAGCGGGAAAAGGACTGGTTCATCGTCTCCGACCTGGGGTGCGCGGTCGGCGGCGCCTCGGGCATCGGCGGGCGCGGCCGGTCCGCCGACGCAGACGTGGTGCTCGGCGTCGGCGGCGCCTCCACGACGCTCGCCCAGCTCACCGTGCGCACCCCCGTGACCGCCGCCCTCGACCTCGGCACCGGCTCCGGCATCCAGGCGCTGCACGCAAGCCAGCACGCGTCCCGGGTCACCGCCACCGACGTCAACCCCCGGGCCCTGCGGTGTGCCGCACTGACCCTCGCGCTGTCCGGCGCCCCGGCCGCCGACCTGCGCGAGGGCTCGCTCTACGAGCCGGTGGGCGACGAGACGTACGACCTGATCGTGTCCAATCCGCCGTTCGTGATCTCCCCGGTGGGCACCGTCCCGGCCGCGTCCGGCGACGCCCGGTCCCGTGGCTGCCTCACCTACCGGGAAGCCGGAGTGGGCGGGGACGACCTGTGCCGGACGCTCGTCCAGGGCGCCGGGCAGCGTCTGAACGAGGGAGGGTATGCGCAGTTTCTGGCCAACTGGCAGCACGTGGCCGACGAGGACTGGACCGAACGCCTCCGCTCCTGGGTCCCGAGCGGCTGCGATGCGTGGATCGTCCAGCGCGAGGTGCAGGACGTCACCCAGTACGCCGAACTGTGGCTGCGCGACGCGGGTGAGCACCGTATGGACCCGGCCGGGTATGCGGCGCGCTACGACGCCTGGCTGGAGGAGTTCGCGCGGCGCCGCACGACGGCCGTCGGATTCGGGTGGATCACCCTGCGCAGGACCGGCTCCCAGGCGCCGTCCGTCACCGTCGAGGAGTGGCCGCACCCCGTGGAGCAGCCCCTCGGCGGGACCGTACGGGCGCACTTCGGCCGCCGGGACCAGCTCCGCACGTACGACGACGCGGCGCTGCTCGCCAGTCATCTGAGGCTCGCGCCCGACGTCGTGCAGGAGCAGGTCGGGCTGCCCGGCGCCGAGGACCCCGAGCACATCGTGCTGCGCCAGCAGCGTGGGATGCGCAGGGCCACCCGGGTCGACACGGTCGGCGCGGGCTTCGCCGGCGCATGCGACGGCACGCTCCCCGCCGGGCGGATCCTCGATGCGATCGCTCAGCTGATCGGGGAGGACCCGGTGCGGCTGCGGGACAGCATGCCCCCGCGGATCCGCCTCCTGATGGAGCAGGGCTTCCTGGAACCGGTCGGGTAGCACGGGACCGGCGGTGCCGCCGGCCGCGGGCAGCTGCGTGCCCCGGCGGGGCGGGGACTGTGGCGCGCAGGTCGCCGCCCCGCACACGGCCCGCGCGCCCCGCCGGCGCGCCCCCGGAGCGGAGCGGCGCGGCGGAGCGGCACGGCGCGAAACGGTGTGAATCCGATCGCATCGGCGCCCCCACGCCCGTCCCGTCCGGCAGCCGCGTCCGGCGGGCACGGCTCCCGTCAGGTTTAGGCTGGGAAGCCGGCCCACCGGACGGCCCGACGGAAAATTGAGAGATAACCCTCCGCATAGCCCGTACGGGCAGGTCGTGACGCCGGGCGGCAGGAACCGGGAAAGTCGGGTTACCGTTCGAGTGGCCGTTGCGGGCTTTCCCCGTTTGACACGGGGGCGGGATGTACCGTCACACTCCGCACCGTCAGCACATGTCCACCGAGCGTCGACCGGAGAGAAGAGCGAAGTTGTCCCCGACCAGCGAGACCGCACAGGGCGGCCGCCGACTCGTCATCGTCGAGTCGCCTGCCAAGGCGAAGACGATCAAGGGCTATCTCGGGCCCGGATACACCGTCGAGGCGAGCGTCGGGCACATCCGTGACCTCCCCAACGGCGCCGCCGAAGTCCCGGAGAAGTACACCGGCGAGGTGCGCCGCCTCGGCGTGGACGTGGAGCACGACTTCCAGCCCGTCTACGTCGTCAACGCTGACAAGAAGTCCCAGGTAAAGAAGCTCAAGGAACTGCTGCGCGAGTCCGACGAACTCTTCCTGGCGACGGATGAGGACCGCGAGGGCGAGGCGATCGCCTGGCACCTCCAGGAGGTCCTCAAGCCGAAGATCCCGGTGCACCGGATGGTCTTCCACGAGATCACCAAGGACGCCATCCGGGACGCCGTCGCCAACCCCCGCGAGCTGAACAAGAAGCTGGTCGACGCCCAGGAGACCCGCCGCATCCTCGACCGGCTGTACGGCTACGAGGTCTCCCCGGTGCTGTGGAAGAAGGTCATGCCGCGGCTGTCCGCTGGGCGTGTCCAGTCCGTCGCCACCCGGCTCGTCGTCGAGCGCGAGCGCGAGCGCATCGCGTTCCGCTCCGCCGAGTACTGGGACCTGACCGGCACCTTCGCCACCGGCCGTGCGGGTGATTCGTCCGACCCGGCGTCCCTGGTGGCCCGGCTGACCAGCGTGGACGGACGGCGTGTCGCCCAGGGCCGGGACTTCGACTCCCGCGGGCGGCTGAAGAGCGCGAACACCCTCCATCTCGACGAGGCGAACGCCCGCGCACTGGCCGTCGCACTGGAGCAGTCCGCGTTCGCGGTGCGCTCCGTCGAGTCCAAGCCGTACCGCCGCTCCCCGTACGCGCCGTTCCGCACCACCACCCTCCAGCAGGAGGCCAGCCGCAAGCTCGGCTTTGGCGCGAAGGCGACCATGCAGATCGCCCAGAAGCTGTACGAGAACGGCTTCATCACCTACATGCGTACGGACTCCACGACGCTCTCCGACACCGCAGTGACCGCCGCCCGCGCGCAGGTCACACAGCTCTACGGCGCCGACTACCTGCCGGAGCGCCCGCGCACCTACGCCGGCAAGGTCAAGAACGCGCAGGAGGCGCACGAGGCGATCCGCCCCTCCGGTGACCGGTTCCGCACCCCGGCCGAGACCGGTCTCACGGGTGACCAGTTCCGGCTGTACGAGCTGATCTGGAAGCGGACCGTCGCCTCCCAGATGAAGGACGCGGTCGGCAACAGCGTCACCGTCAAGATCGGCGGCCGGGCGAGCGACGGCCGCGAGGCCGAGTTCAGCGCCTCGGGCAAGACGATCACCTTCCACGGCTTCCTGAAGGCCTACGTGGAGGGCGCCGACGACCCGAACGCGGAGCTGGACGACCGCGAGCGCCGCCTGCCGCAGGTCGCCGAGGGCGATGCGCTGAGCGCCGAGGAGATCACCGCGGACGGCCACGCGACCAAGCCGCCGGCCCGCTACACCGAGGCCTCGCTGGTCAAGGAGCTGGAAGAGCGCGAGATCGGCCGCCCGTCGACGTACGCGTCGATCATCGGCACGATCCTGGACCGCGGCTACGTCTTCAAGAAGGGCACCGCACTCGTCCCGTCCTTCCTGTCCTTCGCCGTCGTCAACCTCCTGGAGAAGCACTTCGGGCGGCTCGTCGACTACGACTTCACCGCCCGCATGGAGGACGACCTCGACCGCATCGCACGCGGTGAGGCGCAGTCCGTGCCGTGGCTGAAGCGGTTCTACTTCGGCGAGGGCGACGCCCAGGGCGCCGACGGTGCCGCGGCCGCCGCCGGCAACGGCGACGGCGACCACCTCGGCGGCCTCAAGGAGCTCGTCACCGACCTGGGCGCGATCGACGCCCGCGAGGTGTCCTCGTTCCCCGTCGGCGACGGCATCGTGCTGCGCGTCGGGCGCTACGGCCCGTACGTCGAGCGCGGCAACCGCGACGAGGAGGGCCACCAGCGCGCCGACGTGCCCGGCGACCTCGCCCCCGACGAGCTGACGGTCGAGTACGCCGAGGAGCTGCTGGCCAAGCCGAGCGGTGACTTCGAGCTGGGCACCGACCCGTCGACCGGGCGCCAGATCGTCGCCAAGGACGGCCGCTACGGTCCGTACGTCACGGAGGTACTGCCCGAGGGCACCCCGAAGACCGGTAAGAACGCGGTCAAGCCGCGCACCGCCTCGCTGTTCAAGTCGATGTCCCTGGACACCGTCACGCTCGACGACGCCCTGAAGCTGATGTCGCTGCCGCGGATCGTGGGCACCGACCCGGAGGGCGTCGAGATCACCGCGCAGAACGGCCGCTACGGCCCGTACCTGAAGAAGGGCACGGACTCACGCTCGTTGCAGAGCGAGGAGCAGCTCTTCGACATCACCCTGGACGAGGCTCTCGCGATCTACGCCCAGCCCAAGCAGCGCGGTCGGGCGGCCGCCAAGCCGCCGCTCAAGGAGCTGGGCGAGGACCCGGAGAGCGGCCGGCCCGTCGTCGTCAAGGACGGTCGCTTCGGCCCGTACGTCACCGACGGCGAGACCAACGCCACGCTTCGCTCGGCCGACAGCGTGGAGGACATCACCCCCGAGCGCGGCTTCGAGCTGCTCGCCGAGAAGCGTGCCAAGGGCCCCGCCAAGAAGACGGCGAAGAAGACCGCGGCGAAGAAGACGGCGGCCAAGAAGGCCCCCGCGAAGAAGGCCGCCGCCAAGACGACGGCCAAGAAGACGACCAGCAAGACGGCGGCCAAGAAGACGACGGCGAAGTCCGCGGCGAAGAAGCCGACGGGGGAGTGAGGCACCAGCCGGGGGAGTACGGGACCACCGTCTCGTCTTCCGCGGTCCGGGGCCGGCCCGGGCCTCCTACCTGGGCATGAGGCGAACCGGCGATCGACTGCCGGACCGGAACCGGCGCCTAAGGGCGGCCAGCCGTCGCCCTGTCAGTCGCTCCCGATAGGCTGGACGGATGACGCGAGCCGAGCAGCCCACGGCCGACGCCACGGCCCCAGACGACCACCTGGTCGCAGATTCACGTGAGCGTGCCCTTCGTGCGCTGCTGCGCCAACCCCAGCTGAAGAGGCTGTGGAGCGCCCACATCATCGCCGGGACCGGCGACATCCTTGCCCTGCTCGTGCTGGTCGTCCTGGTCCTCCAGGCCGCCGTCGCGGACGGCTCCTTCGGAGGGGACTACCGCGGTGCCGCGTTCGCCGTCGCCGCGGTCTTCGCCGCCCGCATCCTGGCGACGCTCCTGTTCGGTGCCGTGCTCCTCGGCCCGTTGAGCGCGCTCACCGCCCCCGGCGGACCACTCGACCGGCGCTGGACCCTGTTCGGTGCGGACGGGCTGCGCGCCGTCCTGCTGATCATCGCGCCGCTGTGGATCGACTGGGTCCCCCAGGACGCGCCCGCCCTGCTGCTCGTCACCGCCTTCGTCACCGGAGTCGCCGAGCGCTTCTGGACGGTGTGCCGGGAGAGCGTCGCGCCCAGCCTGTTGCCGGCACCGCCCCTGGAAGGCGCCGCCGTCCGGCCGCTACCCGACCACATGGACGCGCTGCGCCGCCTGTCGCTGCGCACCGGCTTCCTGACGCTGCCGACGGCCGGCGCCGCCCTCGTCGCCGTCACCCTCATCAGCAACCTCCTGGCCACCGGAGTCGTCTGGTTCGACGGCCACCAGGCCGCCCTCGCCTCGTACGTGGCAGCCGGGCTGTTCGCCGCCTCGCTCTCCGTGCTGGCCTCGCTCGAGCTGCCCGCGGTCGACACCCCGCGCCCCAAGTCCCCCATCGAGGGCCTGCGCCGCCCCAGGACGGCCGCAGGAGTCGACCGGGGCCGCACCGGTGCCGTTCCGCTGCTGGTCTTCGCCTGCGCGGCGGTGGCCGCTGCGATCTCGGCCGCCGTCGCCGTCGCCGTGCTGCACGCCATCGATCTCGACGGCGGCCCGGTGACGTTCGGCCTGCTGGCCCTCGCCCTGACCGGCGGCACAGCGCTCGGCATCCGCACCGCCCCGTCCGTGCTGCCGTTCCTGTCCCGGCGCCGGCTGATGGCGCTGGCCACCGCCCTCACCGGTATCGCCCTGCTCGCCGCAGGACTGGTCCCCGACGTGGCGACCGTCCTCGGCATCGTCACCGTCGCCGGGTTCACCGCCGGCATCGCAGCCAACACCGGCCACACCCTGCTCAACCAGGAGACCGAGCCCGCCCGGCAGGCCCGTACGACCGCGCATCTGCACGCCGTGGTGCGCGTCTTCGTCGCCGTCGCCGCGGTGGCCGCCCCCGTGCTGGCCGGCGCGATCGGGCGGCACCGGGTGGAGAGCGGCAAGTTCGTCTTCGCGCACGGCGGTGCCGCGTACACCCTGATGCTGGTCGGTGCGCTCCTGCTGCCGGTGGCGGCGCTGCTGCTCGCCAAGGTCGACGACCGCTCCGGTGTCTCCCTGCGGCACGACCTGCGTGACGCGGTACGCGGCGCCGACCCGGTGGAGGCACAGGCGGCCACCGGTTTCTTCATCGTCGTGGAAGGCGGCGACGGCGCCGGCAAGACGACCCAGGCGGAAGTGCTCGCCGAATGGGTGCGCGCCAAGGGGCACGAGGTGGTGCTCACCCGTGAGCCGGGCGCCACCCCCATGGGCAAGCGGCTGCGCTCCATCCTGCTCGACGTCCAGTCGGCGGGCATCTCGCACCGCGCCGAGGCCCTGCTGTACGCGGCCGACCGCGCCGAACACGTCGACACGGTCGTGCGCCCCGCCCTGGAGCGCGGCGCCGTCGTCATCTCCGACCGGTACATCGACTCCTCCGTCGCCTACCAGGGCGCCGGCCGCGATCTCTCCCCGACCGAGGTCGCCCGGATCTCGCGCTGGGCCACCGGCGGCCTCGTGCCGCATCTGACGGTGCTGCTCGACGTCGCGCCGGAGGCCGCGCGCGAGCGGTTCACGGAGGCGCCGGACCGCCTGGAGTCGGAGCCGGCCGAGTTCCACGCGCGCGTGCGCAGCGGTTTCCTCACCCTGGCGGCCGCCGACCCCGGCCGGTACCTCGTGGTCGACGCCAGCCAGGAGTCGGACGCCGTCACCATGGTGATCCGCCGCCGCCTCGACGCCATGCTGCCGCTCTCCGACGCCGAGAAGAAGGCCCAGGAAGAGGCCCGCAAGGCGGCCGAGGAGGAGGCCAGGCGACGCGCCGAGGAAGAGGCCGCGCGCCGCGCCGAAGAGGAGCGCGTGGAGCGCGAGCGGCAGGCCGCGCTCGCCGCCGAGGAGGCCCGCCGCCAGCAGGAGCTGGCCGAGGCGCGGGACCGTGAGGCCGAGCGCCAGGCGGAGGAGGCCAAAAAGCGCGCCGAAGACGCCCGCCGCCGCGCCGAAGAGGAACGCGCCAGGATGCTCGCCGCCGAGCAGGAGCGCGCCGCGGAAGAGGCGCGCCGCCGCCAACAGGCCGAGGACGAGGCCCGGGTACGCGCCGCCGAGGAAGCCCGCCGGCAGGAGGAGCAGCGCCGGGCGGAAGAGGCCCTGCTGCGCGCCGAGCACGAGCGCGCGGAGCGTGAGCGCGCCGAGCACGAGAGCGGCGGGCCCGCCGCAGGCGGATCGACCGAGGCCGGGTCCGGTGAGCAGGGCCCGGGCGGAGGCTCGGGGTCGGGTTCCGCCGGGTCCCCGGGTGAGGGTTCGTCCGGGGCGGGCGGTTCGGAGGGCTCCGCATCGGCCGACCCGTGGCGCGGCGGTGGCCCGGGTGCGGGTGGCGCCGCCCGCGCGTCCGGCGGGCGGCCGTACGAGTCGCCGGACGTCGTCGAGACGGTGCCCACGCCGGTGGTGCGCCCCTCGGAGTTCGGCCCCGACGACACGGCCGTGCTGCCGAAGATCGACGACTCGGGTGCCCCGGACGAGACGGCGGTGCTGCCGCCGGTGCGTGACGACCACCCCGGAGACGTGCCCCCGGCACCGCCGGGTGGCCCCGCGGACCGCGTGCCGCCCGGCTACTTCCGCGACGACCACGCGGCGCCGCCGCCGGGTCAGTCCGGAAGCATCGGGCCCACGGACGAGACCCGTCCGATCCCCCAGGTGGACGCCGACGCCGCGCGCCGGCGCCCCCGCCCCGACTGGGCGGAGGAGACCCCCCTGGACGACCTGCCGACCCTCGCCGACGAACTCCTCGGCCCGCATGACGACGAGGACGGGCGGGGCGGTTCGGGAGGCCACGGTCGCGGTCGCTGACGGTGTCGTGCACAGGCGCGGAGCCTTGGCCCCGCGCCTGTGGCCGTTTCCGCGTGCGCCCCGGCGCACCCCATGACGGTGCCGGGTCGTCATCCGGTGCCGCCCCGCTGTCAGTGCCGTGCCGCACAATGAACTGCGCAGGACGACTCGGCATGAGACGAGCAGAACGCCATGCGCAGGACGACACGACCCGGAACGACACGACGGCGGTGACCCCATGACCGTATGGGACGACCTGGTGGGCCAGGAGCAGGTGAGTGCCCAACTCGACGCCGCGGCCCGTGATGCCGACGCCGCCGTCACCGCCGTCGCCCAGGACACCCCGCTGCCAGAGGCGTCCAGGATGACGCACGCATGGCTGTTCACCGGCCCGCCCGGCTCCGGCCGCGACACCGCCGCGCGGGCCTTCGCCGCCGCGCTCCAGTGCGTCAGCCCCGACCGGGCGCTCGGCGGAGCCCCCGGCTGCGGCTTCTGCGACGGCTGCCACACGACCCTGGCCGGCACCCACGCGGACGTCGAGATCGTCCGTACGGACCTGCTCTCCATCGGCGTCAAGGAAACCCGCGACCTGGTACGCCGCGCACAGCTGTCGCCCGCCGGCGGCCGCTGGCAGGTCATCGTCCTGGAGGACGCCGACCGCCTCACCGAGGGCGCGGGGAACGTCCTGCTCAAAGCCATCGAAGAACCCGCGCCCCGCACGGTCTGGCTGCTCTGCGCGCCCTCCCTGGAGGACGTGCTCCCCACCATCCGCTCCCGCTGCCGCCACCTGACCCTGCGCACCCCGGCCGTGGCCGCCGTCGCCGACATGCTGGTACGGCGGGACGGCATCGAGCCACCGGCGGCCGAGGCGGCGGCCCGCGCCGCCCAGGGCCACATCGAACGGGCCCGCCGGCTCGCCACCGACGAGCGCGCCCGCGCCCGGCGCGCCACCGTCCTGAAGCTCCCGCTCCGCGTCGACGACGTGGGCGGCTGCCTCAAGGCCGCCCAGGAGCTGATCGACGCGGCGTCCGAGGACGCCAAGCAGGTCGCCGAGGAGGTCGACACCAGGGAGACCGAGGAGCTGCGGACCGCCCTGGGTGCGGCCCAGGGCGGCCGGATGCCGCGCGGCACGGCGGGCGTGATGAAGGACCTGGAGGACCGCCAGAAGCGCCGCAGGACCCGCACCCAGCGCGACAGCCTCGACCTGGCCCTGATCGACCTCACCGCGTTCTACCGCGACGTCCTCGCCCTCCAGCTCGGCTCCCGTCTCGCCCTGTCCACCGCGGACGTCGCGGACACGGTGGAACGCCTGGCGCGCGCCTCGTCGCCCGAGGCCACACTCCGCCGCATAGACGCGATCGCCGCCTGCCGCGCGGCCCTGGACCGCAATGTGGCGCCGCTGCTCGCGGTGGAGGCCATGACCCTGGCGCTGCGGTCCGGCTGACCCCGACCTCGTACGGGACCCCTTCGAACACTCAACGCGAGACTCCTTCGAACGCTGAACGCGAGACCTCTTCGAACACTGAACGCGACCAATCAACTCCACAGAGTTAAAATCTGCTGGTGAACACCTGCCGCCGCACCGGCCGTCCCAGCCCCGCCCAGCCCCCGCGGCGCGCCGCGCACTCCGCGGAGCCCCCTTCGGAGTCCGCGGAGTCCGCAGAGTCCGCCACCCCCGGTAGTCCAGGGGCTTCTTCCCCGTGGCCCTGGCGTCCCCGGCGCACCGTGCGGACCGCCGCCGTCCTGCTGGCCGTCGCGAGCCTGCTCGCCGCCGGCTGCTCCGCGGAGAACTCCATGGCCGAGAACGGCGCCGTGGTCGCACTGCCGGCGGCCACACCCAAGGCGCTGTCCGGCTACTACCACCAGAAGCTCAGCTGGCACCCGTGCGCGGCACCCGGCTTCGAGTGCGCCACCATGAAGGCGCCGCTGGACTACGACAAGCCGGGTTCGGGCGACGTCGGGCTCGCGGTCGCCCGCAAGAAGGCCACCGGTCCCGGCAAGCGGATCGGGTCGTTGCTGGTCAACCCGGGTGGTCCGGGCGGCTCGGCGATCGGCTACCTCCAGGCCTACGCGGCGGTCGGCTATCCGGCCCAGGTACGCGCCCGTTACGACATGGTCGCCGTCGACCCCCGCGGCGTGGACCACAGCGAGCCCGTGACCTGCCTCGACGGCCGGCAGATGGACGCGTACACCCAGACCGACACCACTCCGGACGACCAGCGTGAGCGGGATCGACTCGTGGCGGCCTACAAGACGTTCGCAGCCGCCTGCGCGCAACACTCCGCCAAGATCCTCGGGCATGTCTCGACGGTCGAGGCGGCCCGCGACATGGACGTCCTGCGCGCCGCACTGGGCGACCGCAAGCTGACCTACGTCGGCGCGTCGTACGGCACCTTCCTCGGCGCGACCTACGCGGGCCTGTACCCGCAGCGCGTGGGCCGTCTCGTACTCGACGGAGCGATGGACCCGAGCCTGTCGGCCCGCCGTATGAACCTGGGCCAGACGGCCGGCTTCGAGACGGCCTTCCGCGCCTTCGCCCAGGACTGCGCGAAACGCTCGGACTGCCCCCTCACCGCCGCGGCCGACCACCCCGACACGGGCGGCGACACCAGCACCAGCATCAGCACGGACGACCGCACGGCACCCGGCAGGAGCGCGGAGGAGGTCGGCAAGCGCCTGAAGGCGTTCTTCCGGCAGTTGGACCGCGCGCCCATCCCGGTCCGCTCCGACGACCCGAAGCACCCGGACGGCACCGGAAGCCACGGGAACGCCGCGCCCACCCGGACGGGGCCTGTGCGGACGGGGCCTGTGCGGATGGGACCTGGCCTGATCGGGCCTGGCCTGATGGGGCCTGCACGGACGGGACCTGGCCGTATGACGCCCACCCGCGCCACGGACGCCGCGCCGCAGCCCGAGCCCGCCGCACGCGGCGCCGCGCCGAGGCGGCTCGGCGAGTCGCTGGCCACCACGGGCGTGATCGCCGCGATGTACGACGAGGCCGCCTGGCCCGAGCTGCGCCAGGCCCTCACCATGGCGATCAGCCACCAGGACGGCTCCGGCCTGCTGGCCCTGTCGGACAGCTACTACGAGCGGGAGGGCGACGGCCGCTACGCCAACCTGATGTCCGCCAACGCCGCCGTGAACTGCCTCGACCTGCCCCCCGCCTTCACCACCCCCCAGCAGGTCACCCAGGCCCTGCCCGCTTTCGAGAAGGCCTCTCCCGTCTTCGGCGACGGCCTGGCCTGGGCCTCCCTGAGCTGCGCGTACTGGCGGGTACACGCCACCGGCCACCCGCACCGCATCGAGGCCAAGGGCGCGGCCCCCATCGTGGTCGTCGGCACCGTACGCGACCCCGCCACCCCCTACACCTGGGCCCGCGCCCTCGCCGCCCAACTCGACTCCGGCCGACTCCTCACCTACGACGGCGACGGCCACACGGCCTACGGCCGCGGCAGCAGTTGCATCGACTCCACCATCAACCACTACCTCCTGACCGGCACCCCGCCCTCGAACGGAAAGCGCTGCTCATAGCCGCCCACCCCACCGTCCCCGGGCGCCCGCCCCGGCGCCCCCGCCCCCGTACGGAGCACCCTCGGAAACTGTGTAGACTTGGCGACGCTTCCGATCGCACCACGGTGCGACAAGCAAGCCGCCTTAGCTCAGATGGCCAGAGCAACGCACTCGTAATGCGTAGGTCTCGGGTTCGAATCCCGAAGGCGGCTCCGGTGAAGCCCAGGTCAGACTCTATCTGACCTGGGCTTTCTGCTTTTCGGGTGATCTTGCGGGGTTCTCGCTGACCTTCGGATGTGACGGTTGGAGGCCAGCGGAGCGCCAGGGGAGCGCATTCGGACAGCGGGTGTGCGGCGAGCCTGATCCGGGGGAGTGGAGCGGCAGTCCGGCGGGGTCTGGCGGTGCTCGGGTGCACGTGACCGTCGACCGGCCCGACGAGGCGTGGACCGGCGACGTCGGCGTCGTCACCACGCTGCTGGAGCGGGTGACGTTCGATTCGCCCACCGGAGCGGCGTTCGTCTGCGGCCCTGAGGTGATGATGCGGGCCACCGCCCGTGAACTGGTCCATCGCGGTCTTAGACCGGACCGGACCGGACCGGACCAGGGTGTCCCTGGAGCGCACGATGCGCTGCGGTACGGGGCACTGCGGCCACTGCCGGCTCGGGCCGCTGCTGCTGTGCCGCGACGGGCCGGTCGTCGACTGGTCCCGCGCCCCGCCGGGGCCCGCCAACGGCGCCGCGCTCGGGGAGACGGGACCGCCCTCGCACGTCCTGGCCTGCACGGCGGTATCGGCCCTGGACAGAGGCCACTTGCCGGCGGCCAAAGAGGGGATCGAAACATGTGCCGCCCGGGATGAGTCCCCGGCTCTCCTGCGGACACTGACCCGGACATCAGCGAGGAGTTCGAGGGGGATCTGCCATGAAGCGCGCGACGCCCGGGTGCGTCAGGTGTCGGCGCGTGTCATGTGTCGTGGTGCCTCGCCGCGGACAACAAGGGTTATCGCCCGCTGTCCTGGTGGTCCTTGACGCTTCGTCGTCCGCGTGCGGCCCGACGGATGTCGTCGTGCCGGTCACGGTGGGACCGGACCGGAGCGGCACCTCGGACCGGCCGGGCCCAGGGCCCTGTCCCCAGCGGGCCGAGGCCGGGACAGCGGTCGTGGGGACGCCGTCACGGTCGACGGCCATGCGCGCTTCCGGCGCGGTCCCGCCACATCACACCGCACTGTGCCGGTCCGGTCCGGTCGGCTCCCCTCCTCCTCGAGTGCGGCGGGGTCGTCATGCGGAGGTCCGGGCCGGTGTCGGTGACGGATCACGAAAGGGGATGGTTCGTGAAGGAATTACTGGGTTCCGCCGCCCCGGGTGCGGCAGCCGGGCACGGGGATTGTGCTGTCGACGCGTCCGAGCCCGTGCAGACGGAAGTGGATCACGCGCCGGTGGTACGCGCGCGCTTGGAGTCGCTGCGGGAGGGGGACTCCCCGCGGGCGGCGGGGGTGAGCATGGAACACGTGTGGGTGCTGGCGGAGCAGGAGGGTGAGTTGCCTCCGATCACGGTGCATCGGCCGACGATGCGGGTGATCGACGGGGCTCATCGGGTGCTGGCGGCGAAACTGCGCGGAGAATCCGACATCGCGGTGCGGTTCTTCGAGGGGGACGCCGGTGCGGCCTTCGTGCTCGCGGTGCGGCGCAACGTCACGCACGGGCTGCCGTTGACCCTGGCGGAGCGCACGGCGGCGGCGGCGCGGATCGTCCGGACGCACCCGGAGTGGTCGGACCGGACGATCGCGTCGGTGGCGGCCATATCGGCGAAGCTGGTGGCGTCCGTGCGGCGACACGCCGGGGCGACCGAAGTGGTGGCACGGGTGGGCAGGGACGGACGGATGCGGCCCGCGGACGTGACGCCGGGGCGCCGCCGCGCCGGGGAGCTGATGCGGGCGAATCCGGGAATGCCGTTGCGGGAGGTGTGCACGCTGGCGGGCATCTCCCTGGGCACGGCCAGCGACGTGCGCCAGCGGATCAACCGGGGTGAGGACCCCGTGCCACCGTCCCGCCGCTCCGGTGCGGACATGGTGCCCCGACCACCGGTGCCGACCACGCCGGAGCGATGTCCCGAGCCGACGATGATCCTGGAGCAGCTGCGTCGTGATCCGTCGCTGCGGCTGAACGAGATCGGCCGACTGCTGCTGCGCCTGCTCAACACGAACGCCATCGCCCCCGACCAGTGGGAGACCTTCGCCGACACCGTGCCCTCGTACCGCAGGGACATGGTGGCGCAACTCGCCGGGCAGTGTGCCTTTCGGTGGCAGGAGTTCGCCACGTTGCTCCAGCAGCGGCAGCAGGACGAACCGTGACCGCACATCTCGCTCACCTGCGAAAGCCCGTGCCTCGCCGCCAGACCTGGAGCCTCCTGTGATCACTCCCACGCCTACCGCCCCGTCCACGACCGTGCCCGGTCCTCCGGCGCTGTTCTCGGCGCTGCCCGTGTCGTTTCCGTCCCGCGCCCCGGCACGGGTCCCGCCCACGGTGCGGGGGGCGGTCTCCGGCGGTCTGACCGGTCTCGACCCCCAACCCGACGAGCGGTGGCTGGAGGTGTACCGGAGGGCGGCCGACCCCGGCGATCCACGGCAGCTGCGCGATCTGTTCCTTGGTCGGGTCGAGGCTGAGGTCGGCACGCCGGGGCACCGTAGCGAGGCGGCGGAGCTCTGGCGCGCCTCGACTCCCCTGCGGGACGTCACCGTGGAGGAGGTGCTCTGCTCGCGGGCCACCTCGACGTTGGTGAAGGCGCTCTTCAACTTCTACTTCCGCGAAGACCTTTACGGTGACCTGCGTCCGAGCGCGGACATCATCCTCTCCGGAGGGTCGGTGGACGAGGAGCAGTGGGGACTGCCGTGCGTGCTCAAGGACTGTTTGTCCTACGCCCTGACGCGCGACTGGTACGGCTATTCCGACTCCTGCGGTCGCACCAGCGCCCGCGAGGCTGTCGCGCGCTACGAGAGCGCGCGGATGCCCCACGGTGTCGCCTACGGACCGCGGAACGTGGCCCTGACCATGGGCGCGACGTACGCCATCAGCGGCTTGGCCGACTTCGTGCTGCGCGGAGCCACGGCACCCGCCGTCTGCGCGATGCCCAACTACCCGCCGCTGGTCGAGTCCGTCGCCCGGCGCGGCGCGATCCGTCTGGTGCCCCTGCCCTCGGTGGACGGGCTCGCGTCCGCACAACCGCTGATCGACGCCCTGCGCCCGGACACGCCCCTGGTACTGCTCCAGACGGCGGCCAACCCGACCGGGGCTCTGTTGCCCGAGTCCGAGATCACGCGTCTGATCGAGGCGGCGGCGCCCTCCACCGTCATTCTGCTCGACGAGTGCCATGAATGGCTCGGCGACACCTACCCGTGTTCCGCGGCGCGGGCGGCCCGCAATGTGGTGCGGGTCAGCAGCCTGTCGAAGAACTGGTCCGCGCCCGGCCTCAAGGTCGGCTGGCTGCTTGCGGACGACGCCTTCGTCGACGAGTACTACGAATACGTCTCCACCACCCTGGGCGGTCCTCCCTCGGTCTTCTACACGCTGGTCGAGGTACTCGCCCGCATGGAACGCTGGTCGTACTGCGGACTGGAGGAAGTCGGCCCCGCTCAGCTCGCGGAGTTCGAGTCCCACTACGGCATCGCGATCGACGACCTCCAAGCCGCCTACCAGGGCTACCGCGCCGAGCGCTGCACCCGCGAACGCGCACTGCTGGAGCAGCGTGACGCCTTCACGGCGGGCCTGGCGCTGCCCGGTGTTTCCGCGCTGCCCGCCCGCACCTCGATCAACCTCGCCGCCCGCATCGAGGGCTTCGCCGACTCCTACACCTGTTTCCGGACCCTGCTCCGTGAGACGGGTGTGTCCGTCTTCCCCGGTGTCCTCACCTTCTGTCTCGCCGGCCCCGTCGTGCGCTTCACCACCGCCCGGCCGTGGAACCAGCTCGCCACGGCGCTGGATCGGCTCGCAGGGCGCGACCGGCGGAAGGCCACATCGTGACGGCACACTGGACGACGGCCACTGACCCCGATGAGGTCCACGATCTGCTCCTCGCGTCCGATCGGTACGTCGCCGACCGGTACGGACTGCCCGTGCCGCGGCGCAACGCGCACAGCACGCGGCACCTCGTCGACGAGGGTCTGGTGCACATGTTGCGGGTCGACGGCGCTGCGGCGGCCGTCTTCACGCTCACCGCGACGCCGGCCTTCGATGTCGACCTCGCGATCTTCCCGCCCGCTGTGCGCCCCGCGTACCTGCGGCGATTGGCCGTACGGCCCGAACGGTTCGCCGACGGCGAACTGTACGGGCCCGCGTGTGTCCGCAGGGCCATGGAAGTGGCGGCCGCGCAGGGCGCGGACGCCCTGCGCGCCGAGACCAACCCCGACCTGGTCGGAGTCGTCCGCCTCCTGGAGGCCTTCGGGTTCGAGCGGTACGGTCCGGTGCGTACCGAGGGGTGGATGCGGCAAATCTATCTCGCCTGCGACCTCGGCCGGTTCGCCCGGTGACGGTTCGTCCGGAGGGCGGCGGCACCGGGGGGAAGCCTGATTCCCCGTGCACACGACGCACGTCGGAACACCGACCCCTGAGGACACGCACCTCCACGAAGGTCCGCCGCCCCGACATCTCACGAAGACCAGCCGGCCGCATGCACCGCCACGAAGGTCCGCCGGCAGCATCCACCCCCTCACGAAGAGCAGGAGCCGATCGCCGTGGACGCACTGACCGCCGCCGTCGACCGTCTGGTCGTCGACCTCGCCGGCCCCCATCACCTGCCGGAGCCGGGGACCGACGCGACGGACCGGCCGCTCGCCGACCGGGGGGTCGACTCGATGGGGGTGGTGGCACTGATCGCCGCCTTGGAGAAGGAGTTCGGGATCCTCTTCCCGGCCGAGGCGATGAACCGGCAGACCTTCGCCACCGTGGCGAGTGTCGTGGCGGTCGTCCGCGGCCTGCTCGGCCCCGCGGGTGAAGAATGAGCGCGGACGCGGCAGCGGTCCACCGCTATCGGGGCATCCACTACGAGCGGGACCTGGGGCGGTACCCGACGATGCCGGCCGCCCTGGCCGACCATGCGCGGATCCGCCCCGACGCCCCTTACTTGACCGCCGTGTCCGCCGACGGGGCGGAGTCGACGCTGCGCTACGGCGAACTCGACGCGGCGAGTGCGGCCTGTGCCCACTGGTTGCGCACCGAACTCGAGGTGCGCCCCGGCGACGTCGTCGCCCTGGTGCCGCTCAACGAGCCGTGCTCCGTCGTCGCGCTGTTCGGTGTGCTGAGGGCGGGCGCGTCCTGCCAGATGCTCGGGCCCGCCGACCCTGCCGAGCGGATGCGCGACCAGATGCGGTCGCAGGGGGCAGGTGTCCTGCTGCGTTCTCCCGGCGTCGTCGACTGCCCGCTGGGCGAGGCCGTCACCGTTCCGGACTTCACGCGGACGGCTGCCGACCCGGCCTGCACCGGGCCGCGGGTGCCCCTCGACCCCGCGTCTGCGGCGGTGTTGTTCGCGACCTCGGGTTCCACCGCGGCCTCGAAGATCGTCGTGCAGTCCCACCGGAACGTGGCCGTCAACGCGGAGGCGTTCTGCCGTCACCACCGGCTGGGCCCAGGGGAGCGGGTGCTCGGCTTCCTGCCGATCCACCACGCCAACGGTGTCAACACCACGCTCTTCGCACCGCTCAACGCGGGCGCGCACGTCGTTCTCGCCGCGCATTTCGCCGCCTTCGACTACCCCGACCTGCTGCGTCGGCACCGGCCGCGGATTGCCAGCGCGGTGCCGAGCGCGCTGGAGGCGCTGCTGGAGACCTGGCGCGAGCCGGAACTGCCCTCGGGTTTCGACTACTTCCTCACGGCGGCGGCGCCGCTCGGGGTGTCCACCGCACGCCGTGTCGTCGACCGGTTCGGCGTCCGGATCGTGCAGGGCTACGGGCTGACGGAGACGACGAACTTCTCCACCACCCTTCCCACCGACCTGTCCGCGGACGAGTACCGCGGCGTCATGCTGGAAACGGACACGCCGTCGGTCGGCAGTGCAGTGTTCGGCACCGAGGTCGCCGTCTTCGAGGAGGACGGCACGCCGTGCCGGGCGGGCGGCACCGGGGAGATACGGATGCGTGGCCACAGTGTGATGACGGGCTACGGCGCCGACCTCGAGGCCACCGCCGAGGCGTTCCGCGGGGGCTGGTTCCACTCGGGTGATGTGGGACACCTGCTCGATCGCGGTGGGGTGGGCGATCCGCTGCTGGTCATCACCGGTCGAATCAAGAACATCGCCAAGGTACGGGGCGAGGCCGTCTCCCTGGACGAGTTGGAACGTGCCCTGTGCGGGCTGGAGTACGTCCGTGACGCCGCGTGCGTGTCCGTGCCGCACCGATTCGACGGTGAACGGATCACGGCGGTCGTGGTGACCGCGTCCGACCGCACCGGCGAGATCCTGACCCATCTGCGGACGGGGTTCCCGCTCACGGCCCTGCCGCACCGCATCGTGCGGGTGGCGGCGGTGCCGCGCACCGCGACCGGCAAGATCCTCCGGCCGCACCTGCGGGACCAGCTCGGACTCTGACGTCCCGTGGTGTGCCGGACCCGCCGGCACGCCCGTCCCGGGCGTTGAACGTCAGGAGACGACGCGTGTTCCGGTGTCGTCCACCACGATCGACTCGCCGTCGCGCAGCGCGACGAAGGGGATGTGATGGTCGATGAAGTACGTCACGGAGCGCTCGATCTCCGCCGACTCGGGGTGGTCGGAGCGGTAGTGCGGGGCGATGGCGTAGGGCAGGACGCCGAGCCCGTCCCACGGGGTCGGGGTGTCGGGGTACCCGTCCGGAACGAACGACGGGTCGTCGATGTGGCCCTCGATGCCCCGCAGAGTCGGGCCGAGCACACAGATCCCCGCGCTGTAACCGGAGTACACGAAGGCGTCCTCGGCGAGCAGCCCGGGCAGCAGCCGGTCCGCACCGCTCGCGGCGAGGGCGCGGCGCAGCACGAACACGCTGCCGCCGCGGACGTACAGGAGGTCGAATCTCCGGAGGGTGTCCTCCAGCCCCGCCGGGTCGCCGAACCAGTTCCGCAGGTCGACCTCTTCGGGTTCAAGACCGAGATCCGACAGTTCCTTCATCTCGAACTTCAGTGACTCGGCGCGCCGTTCGGGAGTGCGGAAGTCGTAGGCGTTGAGGATGACCCCGGCGCGCTCGCCCCCGCGGAGCAGACGTGACACTTCGGTCCGGCGCGGTCCGAGACCGACGGACGAGAGATACAGCCGCATGCGCGAGACGCTAGCAGAGCGTCCCGGTCACCCTCCCGTGGAGCAGCACCGCGTACCGTCCGTTCAAGTGCGCCGCGGCATCGGTCGAACGCGCTCCCACCAGTTCGGGAAAGCGGTCAGGGACGGCAGCACCGCGTCGGCGGCGGCCAGGTCGGCGGCATCGTGACGGCCGCTCGTCACACCGACCGCCCACACGTCGGCGGCGTGCGCCGCGGCGATGTCCGCGGGATGGTCCCCGACGTAGGCGAACGCACCGCGGGCCCGCAGGATCTCGGTCTTCTCCGGTCCCCACACCGAGCCGGCGACGGCGTCGACGTCGAGCCGCGCATGGGCGAGATGCGCCCGCGCCGTGCGCTCGCGCTGTCCGGTGACCACCATGACCGCACCGTGACGGGTGCGCACCGCCCGGAGGGCCGCGTGCGCACCTGGGAGCGTCCTCGCGTGCCGGGGCCCTTCCAGCGCGTAGCGGTCGCGGTAGGCGCGGGCGAGCCGGCGTGCCTGCGACGGCTGGAGCTGTGCGCCGAGCAGGTCCTCCAGAGCCGGGCCGAGACCGGCGACCACCGCCGCCACGTCCACCGGCAGGGTCAGGCTCCGGGCCGCCGAGGTGAGCACCGCGGCGACCGCCGGGGTGCTGTCCACCAGCGTGAGATCCAGGTCGAAGCAGACGAGGGGCGGGGGCACCCGGCGACCGTAGCGCGGACGCCGGTGTTCACGGTGGTGATTGCCGGCCGCCGCCGCCGTCCCGATACTCGAGCCGGTCGTCGAACGGAGCTGTCGTGGTGGTGTCGGGAACGTTCACGCCCCGCTCGGATCATCTGCATGTGGCGTTGCGGACACGGCTGTTGGAGGGCTTCGCGCTGCCGGCGCCCGAGGCGCGGCCCGTCCCCGCCGGGCGCGACCGGCTCGCCCCGTGGGTGTGCGAACGCCTGAGGGACACCGGCTTGGCGCTCGCTCGTCTTGACCGGCCGTTGGACCCGGCGGACCTCCTCGCGCTCGGCGCCGAGCTGGGCCGGGTCGCGGAGGAGACCGATCCGACGGTGCAGCCGTACGTGGCGCAGGGCCGCATCCTGAACCTGGTCAGCGGGCGGGGAGGCACGGACGACGTCGCGCTCCAGCCCTTCTCCACCGGACCGCTGACCCTGCACAGCGAGGGCAGCGGACGGCCACTGGCCGACCAGCCCCGGTACATCGTCCTGATGTGCCAGGATCCCGGCGGTAGTGACACGGCCGCCCAGACCGTCCTCGTACCGATGCGGGCCGTCGCCGAACGGCTCGCCCCGCGGGCCCTGCACGTCCTGCGCGCACTCCGCTACCGGGATGCCCCCGGAGTACCCACGGTGGCCCGCACCGAAGGCGGCCGGACGGTCTTCTCCTTCCGCGACTTCAGCAGTCGGCCCCTGCACTGGCGGGCCGAAGGGGACGTCCGGCGGTCTCCGGACGGTGGGTCGGACGCGCGGCCTTCCTCGGACACGGCGGAGGGCACTCGGTCGTCCCCGGAGGACGTGGCGAAGGTCAACGACGCCTTGGCCGCCCTGCTGGCCGCCATGTACCGGCCGGAGAAGGCGTTCGGCGTCCGGTGGCGGCGCGGCACCCTCGCGGTCATCGACAACACCTGGTTCTTCCACGGTCGGACGGCGGGCCGCTTCGGCGGCGGCACCCCCCGCCACCTCCAGCGCATACGTGTCACGGCGCGCTGAACCGTACCGATCCCAAAGGACGGAGAAACCGCCTTGTCCTACGACACACCGCGGCTGCGACTGCACGACACCGCCGACGCGACGGCCACCGCGCTGCTGCCGGGCGACGGTGAGCTGAGCCTGTTCGGCTGTGGGCCGATGCCCGCCTCCGCACCCCACATCGGTCACCTGGCCCAGTTCGTCGGCACCGACGTGCTGCGCCGGACGCTGCACTGGCTGGGCACGCCCACCCGGTTCCTGCTCGCCGTACCCGACCTGACCGTCCCGCCGGCGCCGCAGGCCCCGACCGGGGGTGTGCCCTGGGCGCCGGCGGCACACGCCGGATCCGACCAGTCACGGGCCGAGCGCCATGCCGCCATGCTCCACGACGACCTGCTGGCCCTGGGCGTGCTGCCGCCGGAGCAGCGGCTGACCAGTACGGCCGTCGGCCTCGTCATCGACTTCGTCCGGAAGCTGGAGCGCGCGGGATTCACCTACCGGCTCGACAGCGGCGTCTACTTCGACACCGGCCGGCTGACCGAGTTCGAGGTGTTCGGCGATCCGGGGAGCGACGTGCGCGCCGTGCGGGCCCGGACCGAGACGGACCACCGGCGCCGCCATCCCGACGACTTCGCCCTGTGGCGGGCGGGGGACTGGCGTGACCTCCGGGCCAGACGATGGGCGTCGCCGTGGGGCCCCGGTCGGCCGGGCTGGCACATCAGCTGCTCGGCCATCGCGGCGACCCTCGGAGCGCGGATCGGAGTGCACGTGGGTGGCGAGGCCCAGCGTCTTCACCACCACCCGGCGGAGATCGCGCAGAGTGAGGCGCTGCTTCCGGCGGGGGCACGGTGGGTGGGGAAGTGGATGCACCATGCGCCCCTGCGCACCGGTGCGGAGGAGCTACGCCGTGCCGCCGGCGCGCCGTCCCTGGCGGATCTGCGGGGCGCGGGTTTCCACCCGTTGGCGCTCCGGGTGCTCCTGCTGCGCGGCCACTACCGTGCGCGTCCCCCGTTCACCCTCGACGCCCTCTCCCAGGCGCAGCACGCGCTGGTCGAGCTGGCCACGCTGGCCCGCTCCGCCCGGCTTCAGGAGCCACCTGACTGGGGCGAAGCCCGTGAGCGGACCGACGGTAAGGCGGGGGCGCGCCTTCTGACGCGGTTCACCGACGCCCTGACCGACGACCTCGACACCGCGACGGCCCTCACCGTCCTGGAGGAGGCGTTGCACGAGCCCGACCGCGACCCCGGCGGGCTCGTCTCCTCGGTCGCCGACCACGTGCTCGGCCTTCACCTGGCCACCGCGGACACCGTTGTGGACGCCATCCCGCCGATCTCGGGCTGACCGAGGCGTTCGCCACCCTTCGTGCGGAGCACCGTGCCCCTTGCCGGGCACGGTGCTTTGCGCGTTCCGGGCTTCGACTGCGGACGGTCCGCGGTCGAACACCCGGTGCCGGAACGGTCGTTGTTGAACCACCGCACGGAACTTAGGTTCTTCCCCGCGACCTTGTCCCGTTGAGGAAAAGAAGGAGGTGAAGATACGTGATTCTCACGTCCGAGCAGATGAAGCGCATGGCTGTCGCCGCTGGCGCCACCGCGGCTGTCAGCGTCGGCATGACCGCCGGCATGCCCGTGGCTGCCCAGGCCGCTCCGGCCCAGGCCGCTCCGACCCAGGCTGTCGTGGTGGACGGCCCGCAGCTGGGAGACCCCTGCGGCTCCAGTTGCTGGTAACCGCAGCGCCCAGCAACCGGGCGGCCGTCCTTTCGGAAGGCCGCCCGGTCCAGGCCCGGATCTCTGGACGAACGACGGACACCGACACCGACACCGACACCATGGAGCAGGCATGAATCTCATCGTTGCCGGGCTGCCCGGCGGGGCCGCCGCCGCAAAGGTGTTCGCCGCGGCCAGGGGGAAGGACGCGACGATCGTCGCGGACGTCCCGGAGCTGTTGGCGGAGCTGAACCATGCGCCCGGCGGCATGGTGCTGTCCCTCGGTTCCGATGTCGATTTCCATGCACTGGCCGAGATCGTGCGCAACGCCCACCACGCGGGTGTTCCCGTCGGACTGATCGACGGCTGGCGCGGTACCGCTGCCGCCGAGGACCATGCCCACGACCTGGCCGACTGGACCGCCACCCACCGCCCCGGTGCCGCGGCATGGTTGCAGGTCTCGCCGCTGACCTCCATGCACGGCACCTACGGCTCCCTGGACCTGCTGGACGCCGCGGCCAAGGACCCTGATCCCCTGCTGCGCTCCGAACGCCGGATCACGGGGGTCAGCACCCACAGCAACGGTATCGACTCCCCGCTCGGCCACGCCGTGCTGTGCGGGCTGCGGGAGGCCGAGGGCGAGACCCCCACTCCCTACCTGCCGTGTGCGGCGGGCGGTCCGTGCCGCGCGGCCAAGCCCGGTCCGGACGGCACGCTGGAGCAGCCGCGGCTGATCGCCCCCAGGGAACTGCCCGGCGACGTGCTGATCCTGGGTGTCTGTGACGGCGTGCTGCCCGCGCGCTCCCGCTTCGACCAGCGGGGCGGCGTCCTGCGTGGCCTGCTGCGGCCCGGCGCCGTGCGACAGGTCATCACCACGTACAAGCACTGGCGCCAGGACGAGGCGGCCTTTCTCGCGGCCTGTCTGCTCGCCGACCGCGGCATGCCGCTGGGCGAGGTGGTCATGATGCTCAACGCCGCCTATCTGGCCGACCCCACCACCGTCGACGACGATCCGCCGTGGCTGTTGGTCGGAGACCCGACCACCGTCCTCGACGGCGGTGACGCGGCACCGGACACCACGCTTGCCGGGTCGTCGGGAGTGCTGCGCACGGACACCGCCGCGGACCGCGTCGTCCTCGTCGACGGGCGGGACGACGCCCCGCTGTGGGTGGCCCCCGTGCGCGGCAACGCGCTCACCACCTGGCTGCACGCCGGGCCGGAGC
Organism: Streptomyces odontomachi; assembly: GCF_024435355.1. Classification (GTDB taxonomy): domain Bacteria; phylum Actinomycetota; class Actinomycetes; order Streptomycetales; family Streptomycetaceae; genus Streptomyces; species Streptomyces odontomachi. The sequence goes on along the minus strand of NZ_JAMJWG010000016.1, from coordinate 151,020 downwards.
GGCACGAACACCCCGTGCGGGTGGAGAGCGTGCACACCAACGAGGAGCACCGGACCATCCGCCGGGTCTGGACGTCCGGGGTCCGGCTGGCGTTCACCGACCGGCTGTTCCGTGACGCCGCCGCCGCGATGCCCGACCGGTTCGGTTATCCGGCGGCCCTCGCCGACCAGGTCGGCCCGACGGTGGAGCGGCTGTGCAGATGGGGGACCATGACGACGGGCGGCGCCGGCCTCTCGGGATGGTACGAGGACCTCGCCGCCCTCGCCGCCGCCGAGTCGTCCGGCTGGGCCGCCTTGCACGAGGCGGTGCAGGCGGCCTTCCTCCGGCTCTCCCTCGACTGCACGCCGGAGTTGGCAAGCCTCTACGGCGTGCGAATGGCACCCGGTCCGATGACCGAGGTCCGTTGCCCCTACTGCGCGTCCCGCACGTCGCTGGTGCAACACCACGTCCTGGCCACCGGCACCAGCCGGACCGTGGCGCACTGCGACCGCTGTGCCGACCTCAGCGACACGGACGCGGACCTGGGACTGGTCTGGCTCGACGGCCCCGGGACGGTGACGCCGGGCGAGCCCGTCGAGTACCGCGTCCGGCTCGGCCACTGGCCGGAGGACGGCATCGGCGCCATGACCGGCCAGATCACCCTGCGGCAGCTCGCCCCCACGACCTATGACGTGGGGCCGTGCACGCGGATGGTCGACGTCGGCGTCCGACGGGACCTGGTGCTGCACTGGACCCCGCCGCGGACGCTCGCCCCGGGGTTCTACAACCTGGGCGCAGCGGTCGTCGTGGACGGGGGGCTGTGCGCGTTGCGCCGGCCGCTGACGGTGCGGGAGGCGCAGGCATGAGCGGCGGGCGCCCCTTGCGGCTGTTCAACTCCCTCGGCCGGCGTCTGGCCGACGTCCGCCCCGGCGGGACGGTGCGGATCTTCAGCTGTGGGCCGCTGGTGTTCACCCACCCCCATCTCGGTGTCCTGCGCGGCGCGACCGGGTTCGACGTGCTGCGCCGCACACTGCGCTGGAAGGGACACCGGACCCGGCACGTGTTCATGGTGACCGACATCGACCGTGGCCGCGACGGCGCCCCGCTGTCCGTGCCATCCGGTCTCGGTGACCCGGCCGACCCCGTGGAAGCGGTCGCCACCCACTACGCCGGCGTCTTCCAGCAGGACCTCGCCACGCTGAACTTCCTGCGCGCCGACGAGTTTCCCCGTCCCTCGCGCTTCGTCCGGGAGATGATCAGCTTCGCACAGGTCCTCCAACACAAGGGTTTCGCCTACCCGACGGACACCGGGCTCTACTTCGACACCGCGCGCTTCCCCGCCTACGGCGAGATGGCCGGGCTCGACCCGGACGCGCAGCGCGAGGGAACCCGGCCGGCCGACCTGCGCAACCCCGCGGACTTCGCGCTGTGGCGGTGCGTGGCTCCGTCGGCGGTCCGCCGGGGCTGGTCCTCGCCGTGGGGCTGGGGCCTGCCCGGCGCCCACATCGGCTGCTCCGCCATCGCCACCGCCCTGCTGGGGGAGCACTTCGAGATCCACACCGGCGGAAAGCACCACCGCGAACTGCACCACGTCAACGAGATCGCCCAGAGCGAGGCGTACCTCGGGGACGGACGGCCCTGGGTGGGGCACTGGCTGCACCACGACATGCTCACTTTCAACGACCGGCCGATGGTGCGCGGCGGCACGTCGATGCGACTCTGCGACATCGTGGCCGCGGGCACCCACCCGATGTCGGTGCGGCTGTTCCTGCTCGGCGGGCACTACCGGGGAGAGCAGACGGTGGCCGAGGACTCCCTGGACATCGCGGGGAAGACGTTGCGCCGGCTGGTCGCGCGCCTGGAGCCGGCCGGGCCCGTCCGTGAGGTGCAGACCCACGAGGAGGCCCTCCACCGCATTCCCGCCGAGGACGCCACGGCACGCGCGCTGCTCGACCGTCTCGACGCGGCCGTGTGCGCGGACCTGAACTCGCCCCAGGCACTCGCCGTCCTCCAGGAGATCGCGGACGCGACCACGCTGACCGACACGGGGCGCCGGATCCTGGTCGGTGCCGCCGACGCGCTGCTCGGCCTCGGCCTGGGCACCCTCACCCGCGCCGAACTGGACACCCGGCCCGCGCGGGGGTCCGACCAGGACGTCGTCCGCCGCCTGGTCACGGCCCGGGACGAGGCGCGCCAAGCCCGCGACTGGCCGCTCGCCGACCGGCTCCGTGCCGATCTGCTCCGGCTCGGAGTAGAGGTGAGCGACGACTCGCTCACCCTCTCCTGACGACGTGAGGAGAGACCTGTGACCACCGTGCGGACCGGTTCGTGCACCGACGCCGGCATCGGTCGGACCCTGGCGGAGCTGGGCGTCCGGCCCGGGATGCCGGGACCGGACGTCATCGAGCGCCTCGACGAGGACGGCTACGCGTTCCTCCCCGATGTCTTCACCCCGACGATGCTGGAGGCCTTCCGCGCCCGCCTGGCCCGGTTGACCGCGGCGGAAGGCGCCCGCGGGGGCAGCGAGGTCGGCCAGGAGTCCGGCACCATGCGGCTGTCCGACCTGGTGAACAAGGGCACGGAGTTCGACGTGTGTTTCACCAGCCCCGTGCTGCTCGCCGGGGTGGCCCACATCCTCGACGACTTCACACTCTCGTCGGTGAGCAGCCGGGCCGCGCTGCCCGGCGAGGGACACCAGGCGCTGCACGCGGACTGGTCCGGCGAGAGCCCCGCTCCGGGGGTGTACCAGGCGTGCAACTCCATGTGGTTCCTGGACGACTTCGTCGAGGAGAACGGCGCCACCCGCGTCGTCCCCGGCTCACACCGCTGGGGCCGGGCTCCCGAGGAGGCCCTCGACGACCCCTTCGCGCCGCATCCGGACGAACGCCTGGTGCTGGCTCCCGCCGGCTCGCTGCTGCTCTTCAACGGACATCTCTGGCACGGCGGCACGCGCAACCGCACGGGTTCCCCGCGGCGCGCCCTGCACGCCTACTTCACCCGCCGCGGGAACCCGCAGCAGCTCGACCAGGCGCGGTACGCACGCCCGGAGACCCGCGCCCGGCTGAGCCCCGCGGCCCGGTTCGTCCTGGACATCTGACATGCCGATCTCCCGCCGCCCGGTCGGCGTCACCGCGGGCTCCACCCGCCAGGGCCCGCGCCGGGTCGACGCCTACGAACTCGCCGGCGGCCACGGTCTGCGGGCCGTGATCTGGACATACGGGGCCACCCTGACCGAGCTGTGGGTGCCGGGCCGGGACGGCGACCCGGTCAACGTCGCGTTGGGCTTTCGTGACCTGGCCGGCTACGAGGACCCGAGGAACCCCTACCTCGGTGCCACGGTCGGACGCTTCTCGCGCAACGTCGGCCACGGCCGGTTCGTGCTCGACGGAGTCGAGCACCGGCTCGACCTCAACGATCGCGGACACCACATGCACGGCGGGCGGGAGGGTTTCTCCCGCATGGTGTGGGAGGCCGAGCCCGACCCGGCGACGGCATCCCTCACCCTGCGCCTGGTCAGTCCGGACGGTGACCAGGGCTATCCGGGCGAGCTGACCGCGTGGACCGTGTACCGGCTCGTCGAGCACGGCATCGAGTTCGAGCACCGGGCCACCACCACCCGGCCCACCGTGGTGGACCTCACCAACCACACCTACTGGAACCTCGCGGGCGAGGGCACCATCGACGAGCACACCCTGCGCATCGGCGGCTCACGCGCGATCCGGTTCGGCGAGCGGATGGTGCCGGTGGCCGGGCAGCCCGAACCGGTGCACGGCACCGAGCACGATTTCACCCGGAGCAGGCCCCTGCGAGGCACCGCGATCGACCGATTCTTCGTGCTGGACGGCGCCGACGAGACGATCGAGCTCGCACATCCGGGCAGCGGTCGGGTGATGCGGGTCCGCACCGACGCACCGGGCACCGGCGTCTACACCGCTGACCGCTTCGCCCGCCCCCGCGCCGGGATCTGCCTCCAGACCAGTGCGCTGCCCGACGCGCCGAACCGGCCCGACTTCCCGTCCGTGCGGCTGGACCCCGGGCAGGTCTACCACCGTCGCACCGTGCACGAGTTCACGGCGGAGTGACCGCCGTCGGCGTCAGGAGGAACGATGAGACTCGGCGTTCAGATCAGGGACTTCACCTGGTCCGGCGGACCGGCGCGACTGGGGCCGCAGCTGGGCCGGGTCGCGGCCGAGGCGGACGCCGCCGGGTTCGCCTACATCGCGGTGGCCGACCACCTCTTCCAGGTCAGCTCGGTCGGCCCGGCCGAGCAGGAGATGCTGGAGGCGTACACCACCCTGGGCTTCCTCGCCGCCCACACCTCACGGGCGCACCTGATGACGCTGGTCACCGCGGTCACCCACCGGCACCCGGGCCTGCTGGCCAAGACCGTCAGCACGCTCGACGTGCTCTCCGGCGGCCGGGCCGTGCTCGGTATCGGCGCCGGTTGGAACGCCGAGGAGAACCACGGCCTCGGGCTGCCGTTCCCGCCGGTCGCTGAGCGGTTCGAATGGCTGGAGGACACCCTGCGCCTGTGCCTACGCATGTGGGCGCCGGGCGACGAGCCGTTCGACGGCACGCATGTGCACGCCGCACGCACGCTCAACTCGCCGCAGCCGCTGTCCCGGCCGCATCCGCCGATCATGATCGGCGGCATGGGCGAGCGCAAGACGCTGCGGATGGTCGCGAAGTACGCCCAGGTGTGCAACCTCTTCCCCGGCCCGGACCTGCCGCGCAAGCTGGAGGTGCTCCGGGAGCACTGCGAGCGGGAGGGCCGGGACTACGACAGTGTCGAGAAGAGCGCCTACTACGTGCTGGACCCGGGCCCGGGCGGCCGTGATGTCCCCCGGATCCTGGACGACCTGGGCGCCCTGGCGCAACTCGGCATCCAGACGGTGATCGGCGGCGTCCCCCGGGTGGAGAGCATCGAACCGCTGGCCCTGCTCGGCGAGCGGGTCGTCCCGACCGTCAGGGAGCTCTGAGCATGGCCGGCATACGCTTCGGCGTGCACTCCGGACAGTTGCACGGCAGTTTCGAGGCCTGTCTGGAGTTGTGGGAACGCTCCGAGGACCTGGAGTACGACTGGATATCGGTGTTCGACTTCCTGCGACCGTGGGCTTTCCCACCCGACTGGCCCTGTTTCGAGGGCAACACCCTGCTCGCCGCGCTGGCCGCCCGAACCCGGCGGATCCGGTGCGCCATGCTGGTCTCGCCCGTCACCTGGCGGCATCCGGCGCTCACCGCGAACATCGCCGCCACCCTCGACCATGTCTGCGGCGGCCGGCTGGAGTTCGGTGTCGGGGCCGGCGGCACCGACCGCGCCTACGAGCAGTACGGCATCCCGTTCCCGCCGGCGCGGGTGCGCCTGGACATGCTGGAAGAGACCTGCACGGTCCTGCGCCGGCTGTGGACGGACGACGAGACCACGTTCACCGGCAGGCACGTCCGGCTGGAGCGGGCGCGCCTCGCGCCCAAGCCGTTGCAGTCCCACCTGCCGCTGATCGTCGGAGGCGACGGCATCCGCCGCACCGTGGGCATCGCCGCCCGGCACGCCGACGTCTGGAACGCGCTGCCGTTCTCCCCCGAGCTGTACCGGCGCAAGGCGGACGCCTTCGACGCCGCCTGCGCCGCCGTCGGCCGGGACCCCCACGACGTCCGCAAGTCCATCACGTTCCGCGCGGTCGTCACCCGCAACGCTGCCGAGACGGCCCGTAGGACGGCGACGGAACTGGCGGACACCCCCGAGGCGCTGCGGGCGCAGTACCTCAGCTTCGGCACGGCACAGGAGTGCGTCGAGGCCCTGCGGCCGTACGTGCGGATGGGCGTGCGGGACTTCCTGCTCGCCGTCAAGGCGCCGGTGGACTGGCAGACGCTCGAACTCGTCGCGACCGAGGTCGCGCCCGCCGTCCGGGCGTTGGCCGCTCGGGCGGCCCCGACCCGATAGGCCGACCCCGGAGGGCCGCCACGGCGGCTCGACGCACGCCCTGGCGGCCCTCTCCCGTCGGGCTCAGGCCATCTCGACCCGGTAGGTCGACATCAACTCATCGACGGCTTTGAGGAGTTCGGCTTCCGAATCGGCGCCGACCACCATCATCACGCACCAGGCGGACGGATGGGTCACCTCCACCGTGTCGCCCGGCTGCCGGTACACGGCGGCGTCGATGACGTTCGGGTGGGCCAGCAGCTCCGCACGGCTGGGTAGCGCGGCGACGCGGCCGGAGCGTTCCGGCACCAGCCACAGACCGCCGACCGACGCGAAGGAGCCCTCGGTGAAGGGCAACGCCGACAGGTCGCCGTCCAGCAGTTCGTGCAGTGCCACCACGCCGCCGTGCACCCCCTGGCGTGCGGCCACGATGTCGGAAATGTTTGCCCCGCCCACGCGTGAGGCGATCTCCGAGACGAGCAGCCGCCCGGTGCCGTGCTCCCGGAAGACTTCCAGGTGGGTCGCGCCGCGCTCCAGGCCGAGCGCCTTGTTCAGTCGCAGGTGCAACTGCCTGACCTGCTCGTGCAGTTCGGGGTGGTCGCGCTCCGCGAGCAGCACCGAGCCGTGCGGCGTGTGCCGGGTCCAGGCGTGCAGCCGCGGAGACAGGTACCGGCTGATGTGGAAGATCCACGGCGTGCCGTCCCGCCACACGGCGTCGACGTGGAACTCCTCGCCGTCGATGAACTCCTCCACCAACGCCTGCTGTGTCACGAGTTCGGCCTCGGTCGTGTAGCCCGCCAGGACGTCCGCCAGCTCCGCCCGCCCGTGCACCTTGACGGTGGAGAGCGTGCCCCAGCCCCCGGCGGGCTTGAGGACGAGCGGGAAGCCCACCGCCTCCTCGATCACCGACGGATCGGGAGCGTCGGTGATGTCGGGGATCGAGAACCACCGTGCGACGGGCAGTCCGGCCCGGGCGGCCAGCGCCTTTGTCACGCGCTTGTCGCGGGTGGCGAGCGCGAGGATCGGGGAGAAGTGCTCCAGCCCGAGCAGGTGCGCCAGGTAGCCGGCGGCGTACTGGGTGAACTCGGCGAAGCTGACGACCCGGTCGATGCCGGTGCCGCGGGTCAGCAGGTCACCCGCCACCGCGCTCAGCTCCTCCAGCGAGTCGTAGGAGGACACCCGGTACACGCCCGCGAACCTCCGCAGGGTCTCCGGCGGCAGCGCGCGGCAGCCCGCGGACCGGTCCAAGACCGCGTACACCTCGTCGGCCTGGTCCAGCACGAGCTGGTGCAGGTTGTGACGCAGCATGAGGACCTTCATCGGGTCCATACCTTTCTTCGTGGGTCGACCGCGGTTGTTCGGGGGATCGGCACACCCAGGAGTGCCGGGTGTGGCCGTCACCGGTTGCCGCGGCGCTTCTTTTTCGTCGTGGGACCGTGCGCGTCCCACTCGTGGAGTGCCGCCTCGTACCCGTGCAGTGCGGCGGTGACGTCGGCCGCGGCCAGGGCCCGCAGGGCGGTCGGGGCCAGCTCGTGCCGGGCAGCGTCGATCTCGACGTCCCGCCATTCCGTCAGCGTCCGCAGGTAGGACGGGACGAGGTGGTGGGGTGCGGAGTTCAGCCGCGCGAACACGTCCTGCGCGCAGGCCGACAGCGGCACGTGGTTGCCTCGGGAGGCGCTCATCAGCGTGCCGCCCCCGACACCTTCGATCAGCGGTGTGGCCAGCGCGATCTCGGGTTCGGCGCCGGCCGCCGCCATGACGTGGCGGCACACGGCCATGGCGTCGGTCAGGTAGCTGCCGCCGACCTCCACATCGGCCCCGATCTCCAGCGAGTCCATCGTCTTCGCCACCGCGTACAGCATCTGCGCCACGGTCGTCGGAGCATCGCCGCGCCACAGCGACGTCGGCACGTGGGCGGCCAGGGCCAACAGGCGTGGCAGGGGCACCCGCGCGAGCCACTCCCCGTTGTGGCGCACCCGGACGGCCTCGAAGTCGACGAACGGGGCCACCTGCGCGCGGTAGGCGGCGAAGTTGCCGAGGATTTCCTCGTCCGTCGTGACGGAGCCGGGCGCGGCTCCCCGCGAGGCGTCGCCCGCCTTCGCCGTCACGGTGCCGAGGACGAGGACCACACGGTGTCCCATGCGATGCAGCCGGTTCAGTACCAGCAGCGGCACCGCGTTGCCGAGGTGGAACTCCGTACCGAACGGCTCCACGGTGAACTTGACCACGAGCGGTCTGCCGGTGGTCGCCGCGGTGGTGATGCGTGCGGCCAGGGCGGCCGTCGAGGGGCACACCTCGAGCGTGCGCGCGGCCAGCAGCGCCGCCTGCGCTTCGGGCGTCAGGTCGGAGAGGTCCAGACGACGGCGCCGCGTGGTCAGTACCAGTAGCTCCCGCAGGTCCCCGCCGCCCCGCAGCACAGCGAGCGCACGGGCTGTGGACCGGTCCAGCTCGGACATCGTCCCTCCCGTTGTCGCCAGCATTGAAGCACCGGTAACGCACTGTTCAGCCATGCGTTCGACCGCGGTCCGGACGCACTCGAACACGATGTTCACCGGGCCGCTCGCCGCCGTGGACACCGCCGGACCGATCACGGATCGTGGGTCGCGCACCCCGGCGCTGTTCCGGTCGTGCGTGGCACGGCCAGGGGTGCCTCAAGGTCCGATGTGGATATGGGAAGCCCAGGTCAGAGGGCTCTCAAGGTACCGTTTCCGAAAATCGTGCAGGGTCTCGTGGAGTGCGTGGGCGACCTGCTCCGGCTGGCTGGCGACCTTCGAGTAGACGGACTGTGCGACCCGTGGGGCGATGAAGTCGCTGATCGGCCACAGGGTGCCGACCACATGGTGGTAACCCACCGCCTGGAAGACAGCCGAGATGTGCACGGCGTCATCGTGGGAGAGCAACGGGGAGCGGGCGGTCGAACATGCGGACAGGTAGGCCAGGCACGGTCGCTCCAGGGTCATACGTGCGATGTCCCTGACCGAGATCAGGCCATCGTGCAGAAGCAGATAGCTCGCGGACGGATCGCCCAGGTCGCTCGCGGCGTGGCAGGCGAAATGAGCGCAGGACGCGGTGGCCAGCCGTCCGAGTACCTCGGCGCAGGTGGCCTGGGGACCGATCAGCGGTCCGCTCGAGCTCTGGAGGGCACGGGTGACCAGCGCCGCCTCTTCCTGGGCCCTCGGTAGCGGCGCCTCGACGAGATACGGGGTGTCCGGCATGGCCACGGCCAGCACGTCCGCGTTCGTCGGTGTGTCCGTCGCCCTGGTCCGGGAGTGGTGCAGGGCGCGCAGGGTGGGGGTGTACGACGAGATCACCCTGTCGAGCACGGTGCGCCCTCCTGACGCACCACCCGCGCGGTGCCGACCGGCCGCGTGCAACGGCAACTGCGCGGCGGGGCCGGTGGGGAGCCACCACAGCCGTGGCCACTGCTGGCCGGGTCCAGGCGGCCGGTCGTATCCCAGGCGCTCCAGCACCGGCTCCGCGATCTCATCCCACAGCCACGCCAGCTGCTCGTGCAGGACGTCATTGGAGTCCTCGTCCGGAGCGCCGGTCGCCCGGAAGACGGTGAGCGCGCACTCGACGACCCGGTCCATGGTGAGGTGGGGAAACGGCACCAGGAGGACCTCGCCGTCCGGGGTGAGCACCAGAGCGTCGCACCGGTAGATGCTGATGTTGATGGCCACGACCGGTCCGTCCGTGGCGGCGGGTGCGACCGTGGGCAGGAGCGGGGGCAGCAGGAAGCGCTCCAGGCCCGGGATCGTCCGGATGCGGGAGAGGGTGTGCACCAGATCCGCTGCCAACCGGTGGAGCGTGTCGAGGCTTTGGCCGTCGGCGGGTTCCTCCGGACCGTACTGCCGCAGGAAGGACTGGTGGCTGAGGTCGTTCCGGACCCGTTCGAAGCGATCCGCAAGCGCGGCGTCGCGGTCCCGTAGCTCGCTGAGGTCGATCTGCGTGTCCAGGATGTCGGCGAGGAGCAGGCCCCGGCCGTGTTCCAGCATGGTCATCGCCACGCCGAGGTCACCGTGGTTGATGGCTGCCGCCGCGGCGGCAGCGGCCAGATTCGGAAGCTCCGACGTCCGTCGCCGACGGTCGGCATCGGTCAGGTTCCGATCGGCGAGAAGCGGTAACTGCTCCACGGCGAGCGCGAAGCCCCCGGCGGCGCCGGCCCAGTTCTCCCGGTCGGCCTCCGCGACGGCCCACAGCCGGCCGGCCGCACAGCGCAACTCCGGTGTGGCCTCGGACATCTGCCCGGCCCGCCGGTAGAGGTCTGCCGCCTCCTCCAGATCGGCCGCTTCGCCCGTCGTCCGGTGTCGTACCCGCAACGCCGTGGCCAGATTGCTCAGGTACGCGGCACTTCTCGCGTCGTCCGGCCTGGTCGCCGCGACCGCGTCACGGGCGAGCACGATGGCCTCGTCCAGCGCCGCACCGTTCTGGGACCGGTCGAACTCGGCCTGGAGCCGGATGCCGAGATTGGACAGGTACAAGCCGCGGCCGGGGTCGTTCACCGGTACGGCGTCCAGTGCCTGCCGGGAGAGCGTGATGGACAGCTCGCCGTCGGCGGGGTCGCCGCCGTGCCCGAAACGCGTTCCCAGCGCGTTGGCCAGCATGGACAGGTAGGACGGGCGCTTCGTATGGCCGGCGGGCGTCAGGTCCACCGCTTCGCGCCCCGCCTCGATCGCCTCGTCGAGGTCGGTGCGCTCGCCTTCGGACTCGAACCGGGACCGCAGCACGGAGCAGAGGTTGGCCAGGGCCATCGCCATGGCCCCGGAGCCGACCCGGGCCGCTGCCACCGCCCGGCGGTTCAGGGCGATGGCCTCCTGGAGATCGTCGCTGTGCCCGAGATGGCCGAAGCGGCTGGACAGCAGGACGGCCAGGTTCGACAGGGCCGTGACATGGTGGTCGCCCGCGGCCGCCGTGCCGGCCAGCGCGCGCCGACCGTGTTCGACGGCCTCGTTGAGGTCCGCCACATCGGCCGACCTGCGGAAGCGGGTCAGCAACCGGACACCCAGATTCGTCAGGAACACGGGTTGCCTGTCCGGGTCCGCGGCGGAGAGCGCGACCGCTGTGCGGCCCAGGCTCAGCGCCTCGTCGAAATCCGCCGGGTCGCCGGAGCCGTCGAACCGTAGTTCAAGAGCCACTCCCAGACAGGACATCCGTTCCGCACGTTCGGGGTCGTCTTCGGGTGTCTCGGTCACGGCGTGCCTTGCCGCCGCGACGGCCTGGTCCAGGTCAGCACCGGCGCCCCTGTGCTCCGCCCGTTCGATCAGGGCGGTGGCAAGGTCGTGCCACGTCGTCGCCCGTTGCGGATCGTCGGCGGAGAGCGCCCGAGTGGCCTGCTCGGCACAGCCCACGGCGTGATCCAGGTCGACCGGGTCGTCGGTGTGCCGGGCGCGGGACCGGTAGGCCAGGGCGAGGCTGCTCAGGTACCGGGCCCGGGTCGCGGCGCTGCCCCGGCCGTCCGCTGCCGCCCGGCCGAGGAAGTCGATGGCGCGGTCCGCGGCGGCCGGCTCCTTCGTGCCGTTGAACCGCGCCAGGTGCGCCCTGCCGAGCGTGGCCAGGACGGCTGGATGATCGGAGTGAGCCGCCGGGATGAGCGGGATCGCCTCCTCGCAGAGCGCGATCACACGTTCCAGGAGGGACGGGGCATGGGTGCGGCGGTGCTCTTCGAGGAGTTTGACGCCCAGGGAGAGCAGAAACGTCCCGCGCTTCGGGCGCCCCGCGGGCACGGTCGCCAGGGCGGCCTCGGTGAGCCCGATCGCGTCCGTCAGGTCGGCCGGGTCGGCGCTGTGCGCGTAACGGGTGACCAATGCCTTGGCAAGAGCGTCCTGGGAATCGGCGCGGCGTGGTCCAGGCGGGCTTTCGGCCGTCGCCTCGCGAAGCAGCGCCACCGCCCGGTCGAGATCGCTCCCCTCACGGCCGCGTTCGGAGCGGGCCTGTAGTACCTCACCGAGGTTCGACAGATACGTGGCCCGGTACCGGTGACCGGTGGGCGTCGCGTCGAGTGCCTGCTCGGCCAGCGCCAGGGACTCGGCGAGGGCCTCCGGATCGGCGGTCTGCTCGAACCGTGCTCTCAGCAGCGCTCCCAGATTCGAGACGAGCGCCAGGTGTTGCTCTTCGTCGGGGTCGCCGCCGGCCACGGCCTCGCGCAGCGACCGGACGGCCTCGTCGAGATCGGCAACGGCACCGGTCACCTGGAAGCGGGCCTGGAGCGCAGTCCCCAGGCCGCTCAGCCGCACGGGTCGCTGCGGGGAGTCCTCGTGTGTCCGGGCGACGGCCAGGCTGCTCAGCCGGATCGCCTCGGCGATGTCTTCCGGGCTGCCGGTGCCCTCGGCCCGCCGCTGGAGCACGGCACTCAGGTTGTGTGCGCAGTCCGCGTAACGGGCGTGCTCGACGGAGAGCCCGGACACCGCCCGTTCGCCGGCGGTGACGGCCTCGTCCAGCTCGGCCGGGTCGCGCGTGGTCTGGAAGCGCAGTTGCAGCGCGGTGCTCAGGTTGGTGAGCGCCGTCGCCCTCGTACCGCCGGTGACGGGGAGGGCGACCGCCTGCCGGCAGGCCTCGATCGCCTGGTCCACGTCACGGAGGTCGTCGGTGAGCTTGGCCCGTGCTTGCAGAGTCGCGGCGAGGTTGGAGAGCCAGCCGGCACGCACCTGCGGGGCCGGTCCGGGGCCGGCCAACGCCTGGCGGGTCAGGTCGATGGCCTCGTCGAGATCGGCGGGTGCCCGGGTCGCCGCGAAGCGGTCGTGCAGCACCTCTGCCGTCCGGATGAGCTGGGCGGGCCGCTCCGGGTCGTCGGCCGGTCCGCTCAGCAGGCTCTGCCGTAGCGCATCGATGGCGCCGTCCAGGTCGGCGGGTGAGCCGGCGTGCTCGTGCCGGCGCAGCAGTGCCGTCGCGAGGTTGCCCCATGTCTGGCCACGGCGGGGGTCTTCGGGAGGCATGGTGCGGGCCGCCGCACCGGTCCACTCGATGCCCCGGTCCAGGTCTCCCGCGTCATGGGTGTGGTGGTACAGCTCGGTGGACGCCGCGCCCAGTCCGGCGAGCACCAGGGGGCGCTGGGGATGTCCGGCGGGGGCGAGGCTCAAGGCGACGTCGAAGAGCGACATGGCCTGTTGAAGGCGTGCGCTGTCCTTGCCCTCCAGGCCCGCCTGAAGCAGTTGCGTGGCCCGGGAGCCCAGCTCGTTCAGGTGCGCCTGGGCGGAGGTGCCCTCGGCCCTGCGGCGGGCCAGCAGGTCGAGCAACGGGACCGGGATGGCGTCGTAGACCATCTGGAAGTGCCCCAGCGCGGCCGCAAGGTGCTCGCCGTCCGCTGGTTCATGCCCGTGGCAGAGCCAGTGGTACCGGCCGACCATCGCGTGCATGGTGAGGTCGCCGAACAACCGGTCGGACAGTTCCGCGGCGCTCTCCCGCAACTCGGCCGACTCGATGATGTCCGCGTCGTGGGTGCGGAGATACCGGTCGAGCGCCGAGACCAGCCGGTCCAGCGTGGGAGGGAGATCTCGCGGCATCACGCTCCCTTGCGCAGCCGGGCGTTGAGGTCCCGGCCCATGGGCTTACTGAGTGGTCCGTCCTCGACCGGCAGGTGCATGGCCGTCGCCAGATCCCGGGCGTGCAGGTCGAAGCACGCCTCGGTGAGACCGGCCAGGGCCGCTATGGCGTGCCGGCCCTGCAACCAGCCGACGAAGCAGGTTCCGCACCCGATCACCAGGGCGGGCCACCACCAGGTCCCCACCACGATCACGAAGTGGAGCAGCCCCCAGCCGACGAGGACGGACGCGCGGTCGAACGCGCCCCTGGTGTCCCGGTACTCCTGCTGCACACCGTCCGGCAGGACAAGCCACAGGCGGGGCCAGACGTGCGCCACGTCCAGACCGTAGCGGTTGCGGATCCGGGTCTCGGCCGCCGTGACCTGATCACCCATCCACGTGCGTCGCCTGGGCTGCGCCAGACAGATCCGGTTGCGGCGCAGGGCCAGCGCGCTCAACACCTCGGCGGACGCGTCCGCGGCCCAAGCGGACTCGTACGCCTCCTGGGCGGCTTCCCAGCGGCAACGCCGGCAGGCGACTCCGCAGAACCGCGACGCACTGCGGCACCTCGTGGTGCCCGCGGCGGACCCGGCCCCCCACCGGGCGCAGGCGCCCCGCCCGACCAGCGCGGTCGCCAGCCACGTCCGCCGCACGCCTGCCCCCGCCGCCTGCGCGAGCAGTCCGACGGCCGCCGCGGCGATCAGCAGGCCGGCCACGGCGAGCACGACGGCGGCGAACGAGGTGCGGTCGGCGTGACCGACCAGCGCCTCGCTGCTCTGGAGAAGGCGACGGACGTCCAGAGCGTGGCGGAACCCGAGCGTCGCGGCGGCAGCGGACACCGCCAACAGCAACACGCCAGGCAGCGCGAGAAGGGTCAGCCACTTCTCGGCCAGCCGTTTGGCCAACTCACCGAAGAACGCGCTCACGACGCCGGCCTACGAAAGGATCCGCCGACGCAGTTCCGCGGGGTGGTCCGGGTGCAGGGCGCACTCAGGGACGGGAGCACTCGGCGCCAGCCACTCCTCGCGGCTGCACCGGCCCTGTTCCCTGGGGCAGTCGAACAACTCCCCGACCGGTGAACCTCCGGAGGCGCCCGGTAGCAGCGGGATGCTCCGCAGCGTGGTGTCCGGGAGACCGAGTCGAAGGGCCAGGTCGATGACTTCGTCCTCAGTCACTCCGCCGGTCTGCGCCCTGCTCACCAGCGCGTCCACCTCCGCCGACCGGCCCAACAGGGTGGCCTTCCGCCGCAGTCGGGGAAGGTTGAGGCACAGACGCGCCATGCCGATCACGGACTCCGCCAACGGTCTGCCCCCTCACACGCCTGAGCGCGTCGTCCGACCAGGCTAGCCGCGCCCGTCGCACCGCGGGCCCGTTGTTGTGGCTTCCGAGGAATGCTGCTAGAGGGCGGAGGCGCCGGCCGCGCGGGTCCGCTTCCCGTCCAGGGCACGGGCCGCGCCGGCATCGCATTACGTCAGATCTTGATCACTCGGACGCCGGAGCTGCACAGCATCAGGAGATCCTCGGGGTCGGACGTCAGGACGGTCACGGGGGAGGGGGAGGCCATCGCGGTGGCGGCGACGGTCGCATCGAGGGCGTACTCGTGGCCGTGGAGTCCGGCTGCGGCGAGGAGTCTGCTGGCGTGGCGGGCGATGGCTTCGGTGGGCGCGATGATGTTGACGCGGGAGACGGCGTAGTCGAAGCGGGCCTGGTTGGTCCTGGGGTCGCGGGCTTCGACGAGGGTGACGGAGCTGGTGACGACGCGGACGTCCTCGGCTTCGGCCGCGGCGAGCCATTCGGTGAGTTCGGGTGTGCGTCGTACGAGTTTGGACAGGCCTTCGCAGTCCAGGACGAGGGTGCCGCTCACGCGGCGTCCGCCGAGCCGGCCGTGTCGCCGCGCAGCACGGCCCGCTTGGCCTCGACCGCTGCCTGATCCACCGGTCCGTGCTCGGTCTCCGCGTCTTCGATGAGTTCGCGCACCCGGTCCCGTTCGAGTTGGCGCTGGATGAGGGCTTCGACGTAAGCGGACATGCCGCGCTTGCCGGTGCGTGCTTTGAGGGCGGCGATGGTGCCTTCGTGGAGGGAGACGGAGACCGGGCGGACGGGGCCTTCGCCGGGCGCGGGGTCTGGGGTGGCGGCCATGGGACTACTTTAACAAAACTCTTGTTATTCGCTCGATGGCGCTCGCGGCGTTGCGGCTCGCGTGACCGGCGCCGCACCGCTCCTCAGAATACCCCCCTAGGTATATCTGTTACGGTGAAGTGGCTGGCAGATACCCCGGGGGGTACCAATCCGACGAGGGAGAGGCCGTGTACTTCGCAGACATCCTGGAAACCGGAAGCCTGGGCAACCGCAGCTACCTGGCGGGCGGAAACCGGACCGCGGTGGTGGTGGACCCGCCCCGGGACATCGACCGGGTGATCACCGCAGCGGCGCAGCGCGGGGTACGGATCGTCGCGGTCGCCGAGACCCATGTGCACAACGACTACGTGAGCGGCGGCCTGGAGCTGGCCCGCCTCACCGGCGCGCGCTACCTGGTGCCGGCCGCCGCGACGGTGGCGTATGCCAGGGTTCCGGTCGCGGACGGGGACGTGGCCGAGATCGATGCGGGCCTTGCGCTGCGCGCCGTGGCCACCCCGGGGCACACACCGCACCACACCTCGTACGTCCTCCAGGAGGACGGCCGGGCGGTGGCCGCCTTCACGGGCGGGTCGCTGCTGATCGGCAGCGTGGGGCGGCCCGACCTGGTGGAACCCCGGCTGACCGGGCAGCTGGCGCGGGCCCAGCACGCCTCAGCGCACCGGCTGGCCGACGAGCTCGACGACGAGGTCGCGGTACTGCCCACCCACGGGTTCGGCAGCTTCTGCTCTGCCACCCAGGCGAGCGGTCGGCACACCACCATCGGCGCGGAGAAGGCGTCCAACCCGGCGCTGGCCCAGGACGTGGACACCTTCGTCGAGGAGCTGCTGGCCGGTCTCGACGACGTGCCGTCCTACTACGCGCACATGGCACCGGCCAACGCCGCCGGTCCCGTACCGATCGACCTGACCGAGCCGGCGCGCGCCGACGCGGCGGAGATCGCGCGGCGGCTGGCGGCGGGCGAGTGGGTGATCGACCTGCGCAGCCGGGTGGCCTTCGCCCAGGGGCATGTCGCCGGTTCGCTCAACTTCGAGGTCGAAGGGCAGCTGGCGACCTATCTGGCGTGGCTGGTCCCCTGGGGCAAGCCGGTGACGCTGCTCGCGCGGACCGCCGAGGAGATCACCCGCGCCCAGCGGGAACTGTCTCGCGTGGGCATCGACCGCCCGGCCGCCGCGGCCGTGGGCTCCCCGGCCGACTGGGGCAGTGAGCAGGCCCCGCTGACGTCGTTCCGGCGGGCGACCTTCGCCGATCTCGCCGCCGCACGCGAGCGGGGCGAGAACGTCGTGGTGCTGGACGTGCGCCGGGCCGCCGAACGGGCCGGCGGCTGGATCGAGGGCAGCGTGCACATCCCCGTCCACCAGCTCTACCAGCGGCTGCACGAGGTGCCCGCGGGCACGGTGTGGGTGCACTGCGCGGGCGGCATGCGGGCGGCGATCGCCGCTTCCGTGCTCGACGCCGCGGGCCGTGCCGTGGTCGCCGTCGACGACGGCTACGCCGCCGCGGGTGACGCCGGACTGGTGCTCGCCGCACGCACCGGGAGCTGAAGCCCGCCGCGCCACCCGGAGCTGAAGCTCGCCGTGGCCACCCGGCACTGCACTGCACAGCACGGCGCCCGTCTGCCTGATCGCCCGTAGGGCGGCAGGCGGGGGCATCACTCAAGGAACGATCAGATGCTCTTCTCCCGACTTGCACTCCTCGCTCAGCGGCTCTTCTCCCGACGTATCCCCAGCCGCGTCACTCCCGCCCAGGCCCACCGCATGACACAGGAAGGCACCGCCGTCCTGCTCGACGTCCGTGAGACGCACGAGTACGCGGCCGGTCACGTGCCCGGAGCGCTGCACCTGCCGCTGTCGCTGCTGACCGCCGGTGCGGCGGACGTGCCCGGCTGCCGTGACGGGCGCAGTCCGGTCCTGATCTGCCGCTCGGGCAACCGCTCCCAGCGGGCGGCCCGCCTCCTGGCCGGGCGCGGAGTGCAGGCGGTGGACGTGACCGGCGGCATGACGGCCTGGGCCCGGCAGGGCCTACCCGTACGGGACGGGAACGGGGCGGCGGGCACGGTCATATGACCGTGCTGATCCTCGCCCTGGTCGCGGGGGCGTTCGTCGGCCTGGCCCTGGGCTCCCTCGGCGCGGGCGGCAGCATCCTGACCGTTCCGGCCCTGATCTATCTGCTCGGATTCAGCCCTGCCGAGGCGACCACCGCCAGCCTCGTGATCGTGATCATCACATCGCTCACCGCGCTGCTGGCCCAGGCCCGCGCCGGGCAGGTGCGCTGGCGGGCCGGACTGCTGTTCGCCGCGGCCGGACTCGTGCCCGCCGCGGCCGCGGGAACCCTGTCCGCACACCTCCCGGCCACCGTGCTGACGCTCGCCTTCGCCGCGCTCGCCGTGCTGGCCGCCGTGCGCATGCTGCGGCGCGGCGCGCCCTGCGGGAGCGGGAGGGTGTCGGCACCGCGTGCGGCCGGAGCGGGGGCCGGTCTCGGTGCGGTGACCGGTTTCCTCGGGGTCGGCGGCGGCTTTCTCGCCGTCCCGGCGCTGGTGGCCGTGCTCGCCGTGCCGATGAGCGCGGCGGTGGGCACCAGCCTGCTGGTCGTCGTCGCGAACGCGCTGGTGGCCCTGGCCGCCCGCGCGGCCACCGCCACGACGCTCGACTGGACCCTGATCATGCCGTTCACCGCGACCGCGATCCTGGGCGCCTGGGACGGCAGGCGGCTGGCCGCGAAGGTGTCGCCGGTCGCGTTGCAGCGTGTCTTCGGCGGCATGCTGCTGGTGGTCGCCGTGGCCATGGGGATCGGCGCCCTGCTGTGACACACCGCGGGCCTGCGGCGGCCGACCGGGACGGATTCGGGTCCGGGTGGCCGTCATCACAGGCCTCGCGGGAGCCGGGACCGGTCTGAGGACCGGTGCTCAGGTTCGGCGCTCAGGACCGGTGCCACCGGTGCTCAGGTTCGGCGCTCAGGCCAGCGACAGGAAGAGCTTCTCCAGGCGGGCGCGCATCTGGGCGGAGTCCCGTATCTCCGGGTCCTCGCTGGTCATGCACTGCTGCAAGCCCGTCGCGATGATCGAGAACCCGGCCCGGTCCAGGGCGCGGGAGACGGCGGCCAGCTGCGTGATGACGTCCTCGCAGTCCCGGCCCTCTTCGACCATGCGGATGACCCCCGCGAGCTGGCCCTGGGCCCGCCGCAACCGGTTCAGTGCCGACTTCAGCTCGTCGGCCGTCATGTCGAGTTGCACACACCCTCCTCTGGATACCCCTCTGGGTATTTTACCGTGGAGGGGCACCAACCACTGAAAGGCAGTGTCTCGTGATCAGCCCCACCGTCATCACCCCAGGCCAGGCGGCCACCGGCTACGGCGAATACACCATTGTCGACGTGCGCTCGCCCGGCGAGTACGCCGCAGGCCATCTGCCGGGCGCCCACAACATCCCCCTGGACCGCCTGGGCGAGGCCGCCGACGCCCTGCGGACCACCGCCGCACGCGGCCCCCTGCTGGTGGTGTGCGCCTCCGGAGCCCGTTCGGCCAAGGGCTGCGCACAGCTGGCCGCGCTGGACATCGAGGCGGCCACCCTGGACGGCGGCACGAGTGCCTGGGCGGCGGCCGGACACGACGTCGAGCGGCCCGCAGGGGCCCGCACCACCTGGCCCATGGACCGCCAGGTCCGCCTGGCCGCCGGATCGCTCGTCGTCCTGGGCTTCGCCGCCGGGCTCGCCAGGTCCCGCGCGCACTGGCTGTCCGGAGCCGTCGGCGCCGGACTGGTCTTCTCCGGTGTCACCAACACCTGCGGCATGGCCGCCGTCCTCGCCAAGCTCCCGCACAACCGGCCGCCCAAGGGCACGGCCTCCTTCCAGGAGACCCTGCGGCGGCTGGCCGCCTGAACCGGCGGCCGCGGAGTCATCGGCGACGGGCCACCCGCGCATCGTCGTCGTGGTGGTTCGGCGGCCGTTCCCAGTGTGTCGCCCCGGCCGAGCAGGCCGTCACGGCACGGCGGGCTCCGCCTGTTCGACCGGTTCGACACCTTGACTGGGCATGAACATGTCGCTTCCCTGAAGGTTGTCCCGCAATTTGACAACGATGTCAGGGAGCTCCTTTGACACGCGAGCACGAAACCCCCGCCCCCAGACCCAGACCCCGCCTCCGGACCTGGCCCCGCGTCGCGCTCTCCGCAGGCACCGCGCTGTTACTGACCGCCGCCGTGGCCACCACCGCGGCCGCCGCGCCCTTCGACGGCGTGCCCGCGCAGGTGCACCGGGCCGCACCGGCCGCGATCGACGATCCCGCCCAGTACGTGAACCCGTTCGTCGGCACGCAGCCCGGCGACGTGGACTACGGCAACGGGGGCGGGGCAGGGAACACCTTCCCCGGGGCCAGTGCGCCGTTCGGCATGGTGCAGTGGAGCCCGGACACCGTGCAGTACCAGCACGGCGGCTACTACTACGACGACAACCGCATCCGCGGCTTCAGCCTCACGCACATCTCCGGTGCCGGCTGCGGTGACTACGGCAACATCCCGTTCATGCCGGTCCTCGGCTCCTCACCCGTGGACTACTCCACCTTCGACCACGCCGACGAGTCGTCTTCACCCGGCTCGTACGCCGTGACGTTCGACAACGGGCTGCGCACCGAGTTGACCGCCGCACAGCACTCGGGCACGGCGCGGTTCACCTACCCGGCCGGTCAGCAGGCGTCGTTGACGATCGACGCGGCCAAGGCGTTCAACGCGGCCAGCGGTTCGCTGAGCATCGGCACCAACACGGTGTCCGGGTACTCCGACAGCGGCGGCTTCTGCGGTGCGGGCAACCGCTACCGGGTGTACTTCCACGCCACCTTCGACCATGACTTCACCACGTCGGGCGTGCTGTCCGACGGGAAGCTCGACACCTCGCGCAGGTCGGTCTCGGGTCACACGGCCGGTGTGGCACAGCAGGCGCCGAAGACCGTGGCGAGCCAGAACGCGGCCGGTACGAAGAAGGTCCGGCAGAGCCACCCCTCGGCTTCGTCCACCAAGTCCGCCAAGTCCGCCAAGTCCACCGAGTCCACCGGGTCCGCCGCGGCCGGCGCGCTCGGACTGGTCTCCTTCGACACCTCGGCCGACCCGTCGGTCACCGTGCGCGTGGGCGTGTCCTTCGTCAGCCTGGCAGGCGCCCAGGCCAACGAGGTGGCGGAGCAGGGCGGCACCGGCTTCGACGCCATGCGGGACAAGAGCCGCGCCGCGTGGAACGACATGCTCGGCCGGATCTCGGTCACCGGCGGCACCACCACCCAGAAGCAGGTGCTGTACACCGGCCTGTACCACTCGCTGCTGCACCCGAGCGTCTTCAGCGACGTCAACGGCCAGTACATGGGCTTCGACAAGGCGGTGCACACGGTCGCCGCCGGGCACGCCCAGTACGCGGACTTCTCGGGCTGGGACGTCTACCGCTCCCAGGTGCAACTCGTGGCGCTGCTCGCGCCGAAGGAGGCCTCCGACATCGCCCAGTCGGCGGTCAACCAGGCCGCCCAGGCCGGCTACGCGGACCGCTGGACGCTGGCCAACGGCGGTACGGGCGTGATGAACGGCGATCCGTTGCCGTCGATCGAGGCGAGCATCTACGCCTTCGGCGGCACGGACTTCGACGCGTCGGCCGCGGTGCGCCAGGCCGTGGCGGGCGCCTCCGACGACCGGGAACGTCCCGGGCACGGTGACTACGACAGCCTGGGCTTCATAAGGTCCGGCGCCTCGGGTGTCTGGGGCAGCGCCGCCACGACCCTGGAGTACGCCGGCGCCGACTTCGCCGTCTCCCAGCTCGCCGGGCGGGTCGGCGACACCTCGACCCATGACACGTTCCTGCACCGTGCGGAGAACTGGCGCAACCTCTTCGAGTCCGGCCAGAAGTACCTCAAGCCGCGCAACGCCGACCACACCTGGCCCGCGTTCAGCCCCACCCAGGAGAACGAGTACGTGGAGGGCGACGCGGCCCAGTACACCTGGGCCGTGCCGTGGAACTACCGCGGCCTGTTCGACGCGATGGGCGGCGACACGGCGGTGCGCTCCCGGCTGGACGACTTCTTCACCAAACTCAACGCCGGACCCGGCAGCCCGTACGCGTATCTCGGCAACGAGCCGACGCTGGAGACCCCGTGGGCGTACGACTACGCGGGCGCCCCGGCCAAGGCGCAGGACGTGGTGCGCCGGGCGCTGACGACGGTCTTCAAGGCGACCCCTGACGGCGAGGTCGGCAACGACGACCTCGGCGAGATGGCGTCGTGGTCGGTGTGGGCCAGCCTCGGCATGTATCCGGAGGCGCCGGGGCGCGCCGAGCTCGCGCTGGCCAGCCCGCTGTTCCCGACCACCGTGATCACCCGGGGCAACGGCAAGGTCATCACGATCAACGCCCCGCAGGCCTCGGAGTCCAGCAAGTACGTCACGTCGCTCGCGGTGAACGGTGCGGCGAGCAGCAAGCCGTGGCTGCCCGAGTCGTTCGTCACCGGCGGCGGCACGCTCGACTACACGCTGTCCTCGACGGCCACCACCTGGGGCAGTGACCCCGCCGACGCCCCGCCGTCCTTCGACGTCGGCCCGAAGGACCCGGTCACCGGGCCCATCACCGGGATCGCCGGCAAGTGCGTCGACGTGAACCAGAGCAGCACGGCGGATGGCACGGCCGTCCAGCTGTGGACCTGCAACGGCTCGGACGCGCAGAAGTGGACGCTCGCCTCCGACGGCACGCTGCGCGCGTTCGGCAAGTGCCTGGACGTCGTCACCAGCGGCACCGCCAACGGCACCCTCGTCCAGCTCTGGTCGTGCAACGGCACCGGAGCCCAGCAGTGGTGGGCGAAGGGCGGCGGGGCGCTGGTCAACCCCGCCTCGGGGCGCTGCCTGGACGTTCCGCAGTCCGCCACGGACGACGGGACGCGATTGCAGATCTGGGACTGCAACGGCACCTCCGCACAGACGTGGACGCTGGCGGGGTGAGTTCCTGCCGGGTGGCCGGCCGACCTGCGCTCCGGCGCGCGTCGGACGGCCACCCGGCGCCACCCGGCGGCCCGACGCGCGCCGGGCCTGCGCGTCAGACGCCGGCGTCTGCGCGTCAGGCGGGCGCGGACGCGGCTGCCACGAAGATCGGGACGGCGAGCAGGAAACGGTCGGACTCCGCGCGTCGTCGCTGGTCGGCGAGCCACTCGTCGGCCTCCTCCCGGCGGACCGTGCCGCCCGCGCAGGCCGCCTCGGCGATCCTGACGAGCAGCGGCAGCATCGAGGCGTCGGTGAACACATGGGTGTGCACCTCGACGGTGACGTCGACGAACCCGGCGTCCAGGAGGAGGGTGCGGTACCGGCGGGCGGCGCGGGGTGCGCCGAGGAGGTCGGCTCGGGCGTGCACGATGGTGCGGGTGAGGGCCGCGTCAGCCGCGTCGATCATGAACGCGTCCCAGTCCTGCCCGGTCAGGACGATCCGGCCGCCGGGGCTGAGGATGCGGCGGGCTTCCGCAGCGGCGCGCTCGGGCTCGTCGAGCACATGGAAGACCTTGTCGGCACGGTAGCCGCGCACGCTGCGGTCGCGGAACGGCAGGTCCTCCGCCGTCGCCCGGTGGAACTCGCCGGTCGACCAGCGGTCGCGCGCCGCGGCCAGCATCCCCGGGTCGGGGTCCACCCCCACGGGGTGGACGCCGCGGTCGGCCAGTTCGGCGACGGCGCGCCCGGCGCCGCACCCCACGTCCACGACGGTCGAGCCCGGGACGAGGGCGAGGAGTTCGTAGGAGCGGACCCGCAGCCGGGCGGCGCTCGGCACCCGGTCCGCCGCGTCGAGGACGGACAACAGGGCCTCGGTGTCGCGGCGTGCGGCCACCGCTTCCTGGTTCTCGGACCCGTTCTCGGATTGGTTCTCGGGCTGGTTCACGGACTGGTTCACGGGCTGGTTCACGGACTGGTTCACGGACTCGGTCTCGGACATGGGCGTCAGGCTGCGACTTCACGTGGACATGAAGTCAAGCGCCGGTGCACGCCCGGATTCCGCCTACCGCAGGGCGAGGTCCTTGAAGCCGCGGACGGCGCCTTCGATCGCGGTCTCCACGGGAAGCCGCTCCATCGTGGAGGCCCCGATGAACCCCTGCACATCGGTCTCGGCGAGGACCGCCCGGACGTCGGCGGGGGTCTCCAACGGACCGCCGTGGCAGACCACCATGACCTCGGGGTTGACGGCCCGGGCCGCCTCGGCGATCTCGTTGATGAGGACCGCGCACTGGTCGAGCGACTTCGCCCACGAGCCCTGCGCCCCGATCTCCCCGCCGGTCGTGAGCCCCATGTGCGCCACCACCACGTCGGCGCCCGCGTCCGCCATGGCGCGCGCCTCGTCGGGGGTGAAGGAGTAGGACAGGGTGAACAGGTCGCGGCGGTGGGCGGTGCGGATCATCTCCACCTCACGGTCGTAGCCGAAGCCGGTGGCCTCCAGGCTCTGCCGCCACCGGCCGTCGAGGAGGCCGTGGGAGGGGAAGTTGATGACGCCGCTGAACCCGGTGTCCGCCACCCGGGCCAGGAAGATGGGCATGACCCTGGTCGGGTCGGTGCCGTTGACCCCGGCGATCACGGGAGTCTCGCGCACCACCGGCAGCACGTCACGTTCGCCCATCTCCAGCACGATCGCGTTGGCGTCGCCGATGGCGAGCAGGCCCGCGTTGGAACCGTGTCCGGCCATGCGGAACTTGCCCGAGTTGTAGACCAGGATGAGGTCGGCGCCGCCGCGTTCGGCGTACTTGGCGGAGATGCCGCTGCCCGCGCCGGCCCCGACGAGGGGGTGTCCCGCACCGACCTGGGCGCGAAGCCGCTTGAGTACCTGTGCCCGCGTGTACATGGGTACCTCTCTCCTGCTGGATTCCCTACTCGATCATTTTCGTCGATGAGCAACATATTTAGTGGGGAAATCGACGTCAACAAGAGATGTTCGGTCGGTGTATCGTCGTTCTGTGTCGAAGCAGCCGTATCGCGTCATGGACTCCGAGCGTGGACTCTGGATGACGCCCCCGCCCGACGCCTCCCCCGTGCCGCCGCGCTTCGCGCGCGCCGGCGAGGTCCTCGACCTCCTGCGACGGTCCCCGGCGAGCAGCACGTCGGACCTCGCGGCCGCGCTCGGGGTGGCGCGCTCCACCGTCGCCGAGCGGCTCGACATCCTCGGCCGGCACGGCCTGGTGACCTCGGGCACGGAGACCTCCCAGGGGCGCGGGCGGCCCGCTGCCCGATGGGCCTTCAACCCGTCCGCAGGCGTCACCCTGACGGGGCAGGTCGGGGTGAGCGGGGTCCGCGTGGCCGTGACCGACCTGGCCGGCGAGGTGCTCGGCAGCGAGCAGCTGGAACAGGACCTCGCCGCGGGCCCCGACGCCCTGTGCGACCTGCTCCAGAAGGGGTTCGCGCAGGCTCTTGCGAACGCGGGCCGTGCGGGCACCCGGGTGTTCGGGATCGGCATCGGCCTCCCGGGCGAGGTGGAGTTCTACGGCTCGCCCGGGGACGGCGGCGCCTCGTGGTCGGCCTCCTCCTTCGGCGAACGGCTCTCCGAGGTCTTCGGCTGTCCCGTGTTCGTCGACCGCGACGTCAACCTGATGGCCCTCGGCGAACGCGAGGCCTACTGGCCCGAGTCCCGCATGTTCCTGTGCCTGAAGGTGGGCACGGTCATCGCGTGCGGCCTGGTCGTGGAGGGGCGGATCGTGCGCGGCGCGGCCGGCCGGACCGGGGAGATCGGGCATGTGAAGGTGCGCGACTCCGATCTGCCCTGCACCTGCGGGAGCACCGGCTGCCTCAACACGGTCGCCGGTGGCGCGGCGCTGGCCGAGTCCCTGGGCCGGCAGGGGTTCGAGGCCCACTCGGCCCGCGACCTCGCCGCGCTCGCCCGGTCGGGCGTGGTGGAGGCCAGCCAGGCGCTGCGCCGCGCCGGGCGGCAGACGGGGGAGGTGGTGGCCGCCATGGTGAACCTGCTGAACCCGGACGTGATCACCGCCTGGGGCTATCTCGTCGACGCCGGCGACCAGTTCCTCGCCGGGATGCACGAGGCGATCTACCGTGCCGCGCTGCCGTCCGCGGCCCGCCCGCTGGTGCTGGAACCCGCCCGCCTCGGCGAGCGCGCCGGCGTCCGGGGCGCGGCCCTCGCCGTCATCGAGCACACCCTCAGCCCGCGGCACGTCGACCGTCTCGTCAGCGGGTCCGTGCCCGCGTGAGGCTGCGGGGCGCCCGCCTGCGGCTGCCGGGCGGCACGCGCGGGCCGGCGGCTCCTCACCGGGACAACCGGGGCCGCCCTGCCGCTGGCCAGCGCGGTGCACCCGGGGCCCACGGATCGGTGCGGCGGACCGGCGCCGGTGGCCAGCTCGCCCTCGTCACGGCCGTCCAGATCCTCGCGATCTCCTGCTGGTTCAGCGTCTCCGCCGTCATCGGCGACCTGCGGGCCGAGTGGCACATCGACGCCGGGCAGGCCTCCTGGCTCACCGGCGCCGTGCAACTCGGCTTCGCCGCAGGCGCGGTGGCCTCCGCGCTCGCCCGGTTGACCGACCGGGTGGCGCCGCGCCTCCTGATCGCAGCGAGCGCGCTGCTCACCGCGCTCACGACGGTGGCACCCGTCGTGCTCGACCTCGGGTACGGCCCGACGCTCGCCCTGCGCGCCGCCACGGGGGTCGCGCTCGCCGGCGTCTACCCGCCCGGGATGCGCGTGGTGACGTCCTGGTACCGGGCCCGGCGGGGCACCGCCGTCGCCACCGTGGTCGCCGCGCTCACCCTGGGCACGGCCTCTCCGCGCCTCGCGCTCGACCTGCCGCTGCCGGGCTGGCGGGCGCTGCTGTCCTGCGCCGCCGGGGCCGCCGCACTCGCCGGGCTGCTCGCTCTGGGATGCCGGCTCGGGCCGTACGTGCCGCCCGCGCGGCCGCCGCGGCGTGACGCCGTGTGGGCGCTGCTGCGGGACCGCCGGCAGCGCCTCGCGACGCTCGGGTACCTCGGCCACATGTGGGAGCTGTACGCGATGTGGACGTGGCTGCCGTCCCTCACGGCCCGCTGCGCGAGGAACGGTTCGCCGCTGGACGTCCTGCTGACGCCGTCCCGGGGCGCCTTCCTGGTGATCGGGGCGAGCGGCGTGGTCGGCTGCCTCGCCGCCGGATGGGCCGCCGACCGGTGGGGGCGCGCCCGGGTGGCGATGGCCTGCCTGGCCTGTTCCGGACTCTGCTGCCTGCTGACGCCGCTGTTGCCGGACGCGCCCGAGCCGGTGGTGGTGGCGGTGCTCGTGCTGTGGGGCGTCACGATCATCGGGGACTCCCCGATGTACTCCGCCCTGGTGGGGGACTTCGCGTCAGCGCGGACCGTGGGGACGGCACTGACCACGCAGATGGCGCTCGGGTACGCGGTGAGCGCGGCCTCCATCTGGGTGCTGCCGCTGGTGTCCGGCGTGGTGGGCTGGCGCTGGGCCTTCCTGCTGCTGGGGGTCGGCCCGCTGGTCGGCGTCCCGGCCCTGTACCGGGTGCCGGCGGCACCGGGCCCCGTCGCAGCCGTGCCGGCACCCGCGCGGCCGGGCGACGACGCTTGACGGACGGCGTTGCACCGGCGCGGCCGGCTCCGCCCTGCCGACCCCGCCGAGCCGGCCGCCAATTATTCGGGAGCTGATCGAAACCAGGTTATTGACGCGGGATTTCGCCACGATTACGTTGACGCTCGACATAAATCGCGGTCGACGCACACCGCGGTGACCGGCCAGGGCCGGCGTCGTGGTGCGCTGTACACCTCCTGCGCCACCGCGCCTTCCGCACCCCAGCAGAGGTCCGATGCGCATCCACCGCAGCACAGGCCGAGCCACCCGCCGTCTGGTCACCACGGGACTGGGGATCCTGCTGAGCCTCGCGCTCACCGGATGCGTCGTCACCCGCGCCTCGCTCGCCGGCGACGGGGCCGGCGCGGGGGGACTGACGGTGTGGACCTACCTCAAGGACTCCGACACCGACCACACCCTCGCCGGCCTCACCACCCTCTTCCACCAGCGGTACCCGCACGTCCCCGTCCGCTACGTCTCGATCCCCATCAACGAGTTCGGCCCCAAGCTGCTCGCCGCCGGCGGGACCGGGGAGGGGCCCGACGTCATCATCGGCAACCCGGTCGCCGACTTCGCGCTGCTGTCCCAGGCGGGCGTCTACACCGACCTGCGCGACCGCTGGCAGCACTACGCCGACCGGGGCGTCTTCCAGAAGGAGGCGCTCTGGAAGGACGGCGGGCACCTGTACGCCCTGCACTGGCGCTTCAACGACCTCGGGTTCTGGTACAACCAGGACATCCTGGCGAAGTACCGGCTCAAGCCGCCCCGTACGGTCACCGAGCTGGAGTCGGCGATGGCCAGGATCGCCGCCGACGGGCGCTACCGCCCGCTCGCCTTCAGCGCGCAGCCCAACGTGCAGAGCGCCTGGCAGCTCGTGTACTGGCTGCTCGGTGACGGCGTGAACTACTGCACCATCGACTCACCCGCCACCCAGCGGGTCCTGACGCGCATCGACTCCTGGCGGCGGCACGGCTACCTGTCCCCGAGCGCCGCCGCGCTCGGCCCGGAGGACTCCTTCCAGCAGTTCACCACCGGGAAGTACGCCTTCGTGATGGGCGGCAGCTGGGAGGTCGGCGCCTTGCAGGCCGGGCACCCCGGCTTCCGGTACGGATCCACCATGGTGCCCGCCGGCTCCGCGGGCTCCCACGCGTCGTTCGCCGGCGAGTCGGTCGGCGTGGGCGCCTACAGCGCGCACAAGGACCTGGCGTGGGACTTCCTGCGCACGGCCACGCTCTCCCGGCAGGGGCAACTCGCCACGTTCCGGGCCAGCGGCGCGCTGCCGACCCGGCGCGACGCGCAGCGGGAACCCGAGGTGAGCGGCAGCGAGCTGGCCCGGCCCTTCCTGACGGCCCTCGGCCCGACGGCGCTGCGGCCCTGGCCGCAGAACCGCAACACCCTGGACGCGCAGACCGACCTCGGCACCGTCTTCAGCTCGCTGGTCGGCGGCAAGCTCGACCCGGCCCAGGCCGCCCGGCAACTGCGCGACAAGATCCACGACGACTTCGAGGAGGGCGGCGGTGGCTGCTGAGACACCGACCAGGCACGTCCCCTCGTCCGCCCCGTCCCCGGCGGCCCCGGGACCCCGGGCGCGCCGGCGGACCGGCGCCGGCGCCGGAGCGCGGCTGGGGAGCTGGACCATGGGCTGGTACGTGGGCCCCGCAGTGCTGTTCATGGTGGCGCTGTCCGCGCTGCCGCTGCTCGTGCTGATCCGCATGGGGCTCAGCGACATCACTCCGCGCACCCTGCTCAACGGCTGGCACTGGGTGGGGTTCGCCAACTACGCCCCGGTCCTCACCGGCGACGAGTTCTGGACCTCGCTGCTGGCCACCGCCTACTTCACCGCCTTCCTCCTCGTCGTCAACGTGGTCGTCGGCTTCCTCGCGGCCTGCTGGCTCACCGGCCCGCTGCGCGGGGCGGGGGTGCTCCAGGGGGTCATGGTCTTCATCTGGGCCACCCCGCCGGTGGTCATCGGCAACGTCTGGAAGTTCCTCTTCGCCGACGACGGGCTGGTCAACAGCAGTCTCGGGCTGGCCGGCCTCGGCCCCGTACCGTGGCTCAGCAGCCCAGCCCTGGCCATCTGGTCGGTGTCGATCGTGGCGGCCTGGGCGAGCCTGCCGTTCAGCGTCATCCTCATCAAGTCCTCGATGCTCAGCATCCCGGCGGAGCTCTACGACGCGGCGGCGATCGACGGCGCGGGGCTGTGGCAGACCCGCCTCAGGATCACGTTGCCGCTGCTGCGGCCCACCCTGCTGATCCTCGCGGTCTTCACGGTGATGTACGGGTTCCGCAGCTTCGACTTCATCTACGTCCTCACCGGCGGCGGGCCCGGCACGTCCACGGCCACCCTGCCGTTCCTGGCCTACCGGGACACCTTCACCAAGTTCGACTTCAGCCAGGGCAGCGTGGTCGCCAGCGTCTCGCTGCTCATCGTGTTCGGCCTTGGCCTGGTCTACCTGCGCACCGCACGCAAGGAGCTGTCGCTGTGACCCTCGTCCCCGCGTCCCGCCCGGGTGGGCGCCCCGGCCCGCGCAACCGTCCCGTGGTGGGCGGGCCCCACCAGCGCGACCGGGTGGGAGCCGTCGGGCGGGTCGTCCTGCTCGTCGGCTATCTCGTGCCGGTGCTCATGCTGCTGGCCACGTCCTTGAAGTCCAGGTCCGAGGTGCTCAGCAACCCCTCCGGACTGCTCTTCTCTCCCACGCTGGACAGTTACCGCGCCGTCCTCGCGGACGCCGTCCCCGCGCTGCTCAACTCCGCCCAGATCGCCGCGGGTACGACGCTGCTGACCGTGCTCCTCGCGGTGCCCGCGGCGTACGGTCTGGCCCGGCGCCGCACCAGGGCCTGGTCACGGGCGACCGCGGTGTTCCTCGGCATCATGATCGTGCTCCAGATGGTGCCGCAGCCGATGTCCGTCATCCCGCTCTACAGCCTGCTGGCCGACGTGCACCTGACCAACACCATCTTCGGGGTGGTGCTGGCCACCACGGCGTTGCAGATCCCGTTCGCCGTGCTGCTGCTGAGGCCGTTCTTCCTCTCCGTCCCTCCGGAGCTGGAGGAGGCGGCGCTGGTCGACGGGGCCTCGCTGCCGCGGATGTTCTTCAGCGTGATCGTCCCGATGGCGCGCAACGGCGTGGTCACGGTCGCGGTGATGGTCTTCATGATCTCGTGGGGCGAGTTCATCTACGGCACCACGCTGCTCACCACTCCCGAGGGCTATCCGATCAGCGCCCTGCTGGCCCAGCAGATCAGCCTCTACGGGACCGAGTGGGGACGGCTCATGGCCCTGGCGGCCCTTGCGACCCTGCCCATCCTCGTCATCTTCCTGGTCAGCCAGCGCAGACTCACCGCCGGCCTCCTCACGGGAGCGCTCAAGTGACCCGCCCGGCGCGAACGGAAGGAGACACGGTGCGCACCGTGGTGCTGATCGCGACCCTCGACACCAAGCACGAGGAGTGCGCCCACCTGCAACGGCGCCTGACCGCACGGGGCTGCCACACCCTCGTCGTCGACACCGGCGTGCTGGGCACCCCCGGCTTCGCGGCGGACGTCGACCGGGCGGCCGTCGCCGAGGCCGGCGGCGCCGACCTCGCGGGCCTTGCGGCGGCCGGCGACCTCCAGGCGGCGGTCGCGGCCATGGGCCGGGGCGCCGCCGCGGTCGTCAGGCGTCTGCGGGAGGAGGAGCGGCTCGACGCCGTCCTCGCGCTCGGCGGGTCGTGCGGCACCACGATCGCCACCGAGGCGATGCGGGCGCTCCCGCTCGGCGTTCCCAAGGTGATGGTGTCCACGATGGCCTCCGGGAACACCCGCCCCTACGTGGGCACATCGGACATCACCATGGTGCACTCCGTCGTGGACGTCGCCGGCCTGAACGCCGTCTCGATCCCGGTGCTGGACAACGCCGCGGCGGCCACCGCCGGGATGGTGACCGCCCCGCGGAGCGCCCCGGCCGGCACCCGCCCCCTGATCGGCGCCTCCATGATCGGGCTGACCACCGCGGCGGTGGACGGCCTGCGCGCACGGCTGGAAGCCGAGGGCTACGACGTCCTCGTCTTCCACGGCAACGGCAGCGGTGGCCGGTCCCTTGAGGCCCTCGCGAGCCAGGGCCTGCTGGTCGGCGTAGCGGACCTGACACCCACCGAACTCGCCGACGACCTGCTCGGCGGGGTGTGCTCCGCCGGCCCCGACCGGCTCACCGCCGCGGGTGCACGCGGGCTGCCCCAGGTGGTGTCGCTCGGCGGCCTCGACATGGTGATGTTCGGCCAGCGCGCCTCGGTCCCGGCGCGCTACGCCGGCCGCCTCCTGCACTCCCACCACGCCAACGTCACCCTGATGCGCACCAGCGTCGCTGACTGCGCCGAACTGGGCCGCCGGCTCGCCCGGAAGCTCAACGCGGCCCGTGGCCCCGTCTCCCTCCACCTGCCGGCCGACGGCCTCTCCCGGCTCTCCGAACCCGGCGGCGCCTTCCACGACCCGCGCGCCGACGCGGCCCTGGTCTCCGCGCTGACCTCCGCACTCTCACCAGCCGTCACGGTGCACCGATCGGGCCTGCGGTTGAACGACCCGGCGTTCGGCGCGGCGATGGCCGATGACCTGGCCCGACTCTGCCGGACGAGCCCCGCCGCACCCGCCACGCCCGCACCCTGACCACCGCTACACCGTCACACCGCCACACCGCCACCACGCACGGAGCCGCCATGCACCGGATGACGATCCTCTACGGCACACCCGCCGACCCGGCAGCCTTCGACCACTACTACCGCGAGGTGCACATCCCGATCGCGCGGCGGATGAAGGGACTGACCGGCTGGACCATGAACCACCTCGCCACGGACCAGGACCCTTCCCCGTACCACCTGGTGGTCGACCTGTACGCCGAGAGCCGCGCGGCCATGGACGCGATCCTCGCCTCGCCCGAGGGACGAGCGGCCTCCGCCGACGTCCCCAACTTCGCCACCGGCGGAGTGACCTTCCTCCGGGGCGAGGAGGAGGTCGTCCCCACATGGTGAGCGCACCGGAAGGCCTGTCCGTGGTGGTCGTCGGCCTGGGGTTCGGGAGCGACTTCCTGCCCGTCTACCTCAGCCACCCCGACGTCGCCAGGGTCGGCATCTGCGACCCCGACGCGGGGCGCCTGGACACGGTCGGCGAACAGTACGGTCTGCACGACCGGTTCGAGACCTTGGAGGACGTCCTCGGCGACGACCGGTGGGACGCGGTACACCTGCTCTCGCCCGTCGCCTTCCACGCCGACCAGGTGGCGCAGGTGCTGCGGGCCGGCAAGCACTGCGCCTGCGCCGTACCGATGGCCACCTCCCTGGCGGACATCCACCGGCTCATAGCGGCGCAACGCGCGTCGGGGCGCAATTACATGATGATGGAGACGGCCGTCTACGGCCGCGAGTACTTCTACGCCCGTCACCTGCGCGACTCCGGTGCGCTGGGGCCACTCACCTTCCTGCGCGGGTACCACATCCAGGACCTGCACGGATTCCCCAGCTACTGGTGGGGCTTCCCGCCCATGTACTACGTCACCCACGCGCTCTCCCCGCTGCTCGCGCTGGCCGACACCCGGGCCGTGACCGTCCGCTGCCTGGGATCGGGACGGCTGCGCGAGGACCTGGTGCACGACTACGACAACCCCTTCCCGCTTGAGACCGCCCAGTTCCAGCTCGCCGACGGGGGGTTGGCAGCCGAGGTGACCATGGCCTTCCACCACACCGGGCGCGCCTACCAGGAAGGTTTCTCCGTCTACGGCCACGACGGTGGCTTCGAGTGGGAGCAGGTCGAGGGCGAGGGGCCGGTCCGGTTCAGCATGGGTCCGCAGGAGGCCGGGCGGCGGGGCAGGGCCGCCGAGAGCCGCCGCGTCGACCTGCCCGACTTCGGTGCGCGGCTGCCGCAGGAAATCCGCCGCTTCACCCGTCCCACCACCTTCGACCCGGGACACGGCACGCCTTTCGAGGTCGGGGCGCACCACGGCGGATCGCACCCGCACCTGGTCCACGAGTTCGTCCGCAGCATCGTGGAGGGGCGCACCCCCGCCGTCGACGCCCTGACCGCGGCGGCCTGGACGGCACCCGGGGTGTGCGCCCACGAGTCGGCCATGCGCGGTGGCGAGGCGGTGGAGATCCCGGACTTCACCTCGGGCACGACGGGGGAGTGAGCCCACGCATGCACCCGGCCCCGTTCCGCGAAACGGCGGCCGACCACTGGTGCCCGAGGGGCGGCGTAGCGGCGTCGCGTCAGGGTCTTTCGGCTCAGCCCTGACCGCGGGGACCGCCGTCGACGGACTCCGGAGCGCGCCGCCCGGCGTCGGGCCGGGCCGACTGGGCCTCCTCGACGCTGCGGCGGTGCTGCTCCAGCGCCTCGGTGGGCATCGCGGCCGAGGGGCGCGAGAACAACCGGTGGACCTGCTCGGGTGGCAGCTTCGGGGTGCGCTCGGCGGTGAGCAGGCCGTTCGTCTCCTGCTCGGTGTCGGTGAGCTGGGTGTAGCAGAAACCGGCCAGCACGGGGGAGTCCGCGATCGCGCGGGTGAGCTCGTCGAGCCGCTCGAGCAGTTCGGCGGGTGACGTCACCGTCGAGTAGCCGAACCACTCCTCGCCCTGTGGACGGAAGCTGAGCCCGCCGAACTCCGTGAGCATCACCGGGCGCCCGCCGCGTGGATCGGCGGGGTCCGGGTCCAGCACGACGCGCCGGCCCCCGGGACGGCCGTGCGTGAGCATCGCGTCCACGGCCGCCGCGGTCCCGTAGCGCTCCCGCAGTTCCTCGCCGGTCGCGGCGTAGTCGTGGATGGCCCACACGTCGCCGTCCGGCATCTCCCACCCGTCGTTGGAGATGACCGGGCGGGACGGGTCGAGCGCCCGGGTGAGGTGGACGACGGACTCGACGAAGCTGCGTTGCGCGGGCGAGTGGGCGATGTCCTGGACGCCCCAGCTCTCGTTGAACGGGACCCAGGTCACCACGCAGGGGTGGCCGCGGTCGCGGCGGACCACGTCCATCCACTCGGTGGTCAACCGGCGCACCGCCTCAGGGCCGAACGCGAACGCGCCCGCCATCTCGCCCCAGACTATGAGACCGAGCCGGTCGCACCAGTACAGGAAGCGCGGGTCCTCCACCTTCTGGTGCAGCCGGGCGCCGTTGAAGCCGAGTTCCTTGATCAGCTCGACCTCGCGGCGCAGTGCCGCAGTGTCGGGTGCGGCGAGATGGGACTCCGGCCAGTAGCCCTGCTCCAGGACCATGCGCGGGTAGTACGGCCGCTCGTTGAGCAGGAACCGGCCGTCAGCGGTGCCCACCGTGCGCAGGCCGAGATAGCTCGTCACCTCGTCGATGGTGCGGACCGTCCCGTCCGCCGCGCGGCTGCACAGCCGGACCTCGGCGTCGACGAGGGTGGGCGACTCGGGGGACCACAGCAGGCGGTCGCGGTCCTGGCCGTTGCGCAGTGCCGGGACGGGGATGTCCAGGACGACCTGGCCGTCGCCGACCGGCCCGGCGACCAGCGTGGTGTGCTCCGCCAGCAGCTCGCCCGCCAGCCGCAGGTGCACGGCGAGCAGCAGGTCGGAGGCTTCCCACGGGACCGGGGCACGGCGGACGCCGGTCTCCATGCGGACCGCGCAGCGCTCCAGGTCGAGCGTCCAGCACAGCTCCGTGACATGGGTCGACGGGACCACTTCCAGCCAGACGGGCTGCCAGATGCCGGTGGTGCGGTGGTACCAGATGACGTGCGGGTCGGTCTGCCAGTCCTGCTTGCCGCGGGGCTGGGCCGCGTCCTCGGGGAGGTCCTCGGCACGTACGACGACGGTGTGCTCGTCGGTGTCCGGGGCCAGCGCGTCGGTGATGTCGAACGCGAAGGGGGTCATGCCGCCCTCGTGCTCCCCGACCCGGGTGCCGTCCACCCAGACGGTGGCCCGGTAGTCGACGGCGCCGAAGCGCAGCACGGCACGGTCGCCGCCCAGCTCCGCCGCGTCCAGCGGCAGCGCACGGCGGTACCAGACCACCGGGTGGTAGCCGGTGTCGCGGATGCCGGAGGCCGGCGACTCCGGGGGGTAGGGCACGGTGATCGTGCGGTCGAAGGCGGCGGCGTCGTGCTGCCAGCGGGCGCCCGTGCCGCGGTCCTCGTCGTCGAAGGCGAACTGCCACACCCCGCTCAGGTCCGTCCACCGCGGCCGGCACAACTGCGGGCGGGGGTGGAGGCCTTCTTCAGTTGCCGTGTCGTGCGCGCTCAACGCGTCGCTCCTGTTCCGCAGGGGTGTGGGTGGGGGGTGGAGGGGCGCGCAGGCCCTGCCGTCATGACGTCTGGGTGCCGTCGGTCGGCGCGGGGGCCTGGGCCTCCTTGGTCTGTGCTTCCTTGGCCTGGGCGTCGTTGGTCTGTGCTTCCTTGGCCTGGGCGTCCTTCGCCAAGGCGCGGAAGCGGTCCACCAGTGCGGTGGGTTCGCGCCGCAGGATCGCGCCCGCGTCGCGCTTCAGGTCGTACAGGCCCATCTGGACCAGCCAGCGGTCCACCGGCTCGGTGGACTCCCGGTAGAGCCAGTCGACGAGCGCGAAGAACGGGAACCAGGTGTAGCCGACGAGCGGCATGCCCTCCTCCCGCAGCCGGTGCACGAGGGCGACGCTCTCTTCCAGCCAGGCCAGCCGTTCCTCCACCGAGCCGCCGCGGCTGGTCTCGGACAGGAACAGGGGCTGCTCGTAGCGGGTGGCGTAGGTGTGCAGCAGGTCCACCAGACCGTCCGTGCCGGCCTCTTCGGGCGTCAGCTCGCCGGTGCCGGCGTTCCGGTGGGCCGTGGTGAACGCCGGGTAGTAGTTGACCCCGATCACGTCGGGTGTCACCGCGTTCTCGGTGAACCAGGCGAGTTCGGCCTCGGTCACGCCGTGCGCGGTGAGGTGGTCGCGCATCGGGTGGTCCGCGTCCACCCGGCCCGTGATCAGGTCGAGGCCGAGGAAGCGGCGTTCCTCAAGGTGCTCGCGCGCCCCGGCCGGCCACTGCCCGGTCCAGCGGAAACCGGCGTCGACGTGCACGAACGTCGCCTCCGGCTGGGCGGCGGCGATGCGTTGCTGGGTGAGCACCATGCCCTTGGCGAGCTGGGTCACGATCTTCACGAAGCCGTCCTCGCCGCGCAGGTACGGCGGCCAGGTGCCCTGCTCGCCGCAGTACACCGCGTTGATGATCGGCTCGTTGAGCGGCGTCCAGCAGTCCAGCACACCGCGGTAGCGCACGGCCGCCGCTTCGGCGTAGGCGGCGACGGCGTCCGGGTAGCGGTGGTTGAGGAACTGGTTGTCCAGCCACAGCGGCGTCCCGTAGTGCATCAGGTCGACCATGCAGCGCAGCCCGAGGTCGCTCAGGTGCGCCACGACGCGGTCGGTCCACTCCCAGTCGAACGTGCCCGGGGACGGCTCTACCAGGTACCACGGAATGCCCCACCGGATCATGCCGGCGCCGGCGTCCGCGGCGCGCGAGAGGTCGTCCTTCCACTGGTGGTAGTGCTGGGTGAGTTCGTACTCGTCGAGCTTGCGGCGGCCGACGCCCTCCTGCGGCACGAAGGTGTCCTCGATGCCGACGGCGAAGTGCAGGCTGCCGTCCCTGAACCAGGGGGCCATGGTGAAGGGCTCGCTTTCGTCGCGTGGCACCGGGCGTGAGGCCGGGCGTGGTGCCGGTGGGTTCGTCATTTGATGCCGGTGGTGGCGATGCCCTGCACGAAGCTTCGCTGGATGAGCAGGAAGAGCAGGATCACCGGGAGCAGCGAGAGCACGGCGCCGGCCATCAGCATCCCGTACTGGGTGACGTGCTGCCCCATGAACAGCGACAGCCCGGCGGGCAGGGTCGCGTGGTCGTTGTTCGACGTCATGATCAGCGGCCACAGCAGGTCGTTCCAGTTGTACTGGAAGTGGAAGAGCCCCAGGGTCAGCAGCGCGGGCCGGGCCAGCGGCAGGACGATCTGCCAGTAGATGCGCCACTCCGACGCGCCGTCGATGCGCGCGGCCTCCTCCATGTCCTTCGGCAGCGCCAGGAAGAACTGGCGCAGGAAGAAGATGCCGAACGCGTTGGTCGCACGCGGCACGATCATGCCGGCGAAGGTGTTGACCAGGCCGAGGTGGTTCAGCAGGTCGTACAGCGGGATCAGGGTGATCTGGAACGGCAGCATCAGCATGACCAGGATGATCACGAAGATCGCGTTGCGCCCCTTGAACTCCAGCCGGGCCAGCGCGTACGCGGCCATCGAGTCGAAGAACAACGAGATGACGGTGACCGACCCGGCGAAGA
This sequence comes from Streptomyces odontomachi, assembly GCF_024435355.1. Taxonomy (GTDB): domain Bacteria; phylum Actinomycetota; class Actinomycetes; order Streptomycetales; family Streptomycetaceae; genus Streptomyces; species Streptomyces odontomachi. Next base: position 113,693 of record NZ_JAMJWG010000016.1, on the reverse strand, counting down.
CGACGGTGTTGCGGTACAGGCCGGCGAACGGGATCGCGTGCCAGATCTCCCGGTAGTTGTCGAGCGTGAAGGCGCGCGGCCACAGCGTCGGCGGGCTGGTGACGATGTCCGTCTCGGGCCGGAAGGAGGCCAGCACCATCCAGATGATCGGCAGCAGCACGGCGAAGGCGATGGCGAGCGCGGCGACCGCGACGGCGACGCGCCAGGCGGTCGTCAGGGCCCGGGAGCGCGGGTCGCCGTGCCGGACGGCCGCGGAAGGTCGGGTCATGGTCATCAGAAGGACACCGCCCGCTTGCGGAAGTACGTGAACTGGAGCATCGACAGCACGAAGACCAGCACCAGCAGCACCCAGGAGACGGCCGCCCCGTAGCCGAACTGGTTCTGCTGGAAGCCGACGCGGTAGGTGAACATCACCAGCGTCTCGGTCTGGAAGAACGGGCCGCCGTGGGTCATCACGTAGATCTGGTCGAAGGCCTGGAGGGTGGCGATCGCCGCCATGATCGTGATGAGCATGGTCTGGTTGGCCAGCAGCGGCCAGGTGACGTTCCGCAGCCGTTGCCACGCGTTGGCGCCGTCGGCACGTGCCGCCTCGTACAGCTCGCCGGGTATGGACTGGAGACCGGCCAGATACATGATCATGTAGAAGCCGACGTTCTTCCAGACGCCCACCGCGATCACCGCGGGCATGGCGTAGGACGGGTCCTGGAGCCAGCCCTGCTCGGTGGTGACGCCCAGGTGCGACAGCCAGTCGGTGAGCAGCCCGATGTTCCCGTCGAGCAGGAACGACCAGGCGATGGAGACCACGCCGAGGGAGACCACGAAGGGCAGGAAGACGGCGGTGCGCAGGAAGCCGCGCAGCGCCATGGCCCGGTTGAGGAACAGCGCGAGCCCGAGCGCCAGGACCACGCTCACCGGGGTGCTCACCGCGGCATAGACCAGCGTGTTCTTCAGCGCCCGCCACACCGCCGGGTCATGCAGCATGTGGCGGTAGTTGTCCAGGCCGACCCACTGGGCCGTCTGCATCAGGTTGTAGCTGGTGAAGGAGAGATAGCCCGCCTGGGCCATCGGCCAGACGACGAAGACGGCGAGGATCAGCAGGCTCGGGGTGAGGAAGAGCCAGCCGGCCCGCGCCTGCCGGCCCTGGTAGGAGAGCCGGAAGCGCCGGCCTGAGCGACCCGGCCGGCCGGTGCCGCGGCCGGAACCGGGGTCAGGGCCGTGGCCGGTGGCGGCGGCCGGGTGCCGCGGCGTGGTCTGTGTGGGCATCGTTCACCTTCGGGACGGCGCGATCGGTGGAGCGGGGGCGTGTGCGGGACGCGCGGGGTTCCCCGCTCCACCGGCGAATCTCTGGCTCAGGTCACTGGCCGGTCTGCTCCAGCTGCTTCTGCACGTCGGAGTCGGCCTGCTTCAGGACCGACCGCACGCTGCCCCGGCCGTTGAGGATGCGTTCCAGGGCGGGGTAGAAGACCTGGTCCTGGATGCCGGGCGCGTTCACCAGGCCCGGCAGGAACGACCGGGAGGAGCGGAGCACCTGCGGGGCGCCGAACGCCGCCGCATACGGGTAGCCCTTCAGGTCCTTCGCCGTGATGTCGCTGCGGTTGGCCGGGAAGCCGGTGCCCTTCGCCATCGTCAGCTGGGACTGCTTGCTGTTCCAGAACGAGAAGAACGTGTAGGCCGCCTTCTTGGTGGCCGGGTCGCTGGACGTCAGGCCCAGCGAGGTGACGTTGGCCGCGGTCACCCGCGACTGCGAACCGCCGAACGGCATGGTCACGCCGTAGTCGACCCCGGCCTGGGTGAAGGTGCTGGTGTCCCAGGGGCCGACGATCTCCATGGCGGCCCGCTGGGTCTGGAACAGCTTGTCCGCGTCGGCGCCGCTGAGGCCCACCGGTGAGACCTTCTTCTTGCGGATCAGGTCGGTCCAGTGCTGGACCGCTGAGACGGTCGCCGCATCGTCGAGCGTCGCCTTCTTGCCGTCCTGGCTCACCACACCACCACCGCTGCCCCACATCAGCACCGGGAACATCGGGATGGTCTCGTGATCGGCCACCGCGATGGCGTACTGATCGGGCTTGCCGTCCTTGTCGGTGTCCTTGCTGAGCTTGGCGGCGGCCCGCTCGAACTGCGCCAGCGTGGTCGGCGGCCTGTCCGGGTCGAGGCCGGCCTTCTTGAACAGCGCCTTGTTCCAGTAGAGCATCAGCGGCGCGGTCTCCATCGGCACGCCGTAGTTCTTGCCGTCGAACTTCGAGGCCTGCACCGCGGACTTCACCAGCTTCGCGGCGACCGGGGACGCGGACGAACCGGAGTAGAAGTCGTCGACGGGTTGCAGCACCCCGCTGTGCGCGTACTTGGACATCTGCATGCTGTCCATGCCGACGATGTCCGGGCCGTTGCCGGAACTGACGCTGGTGAGGAGCTTCTGATAGAAGACGTCCCACGGCATCGGGTTCGACTCGACCTCGATGTCCCTGTGCGCGGCGTTGAACTGGCCGACCAGCTTGTCGACCGTGGCCTTGTCGCCGCCGGTCAGGCCGTTCCAGAACTTCAGGGTCACCTTGCCGCCGCTGTTCGCCCCGTCGCCCGCGCTGTGACCGGCGCCCTGGCCCGCGCAGGCGCTCAGGGCCAGCCCGCCCACGAGCACCATGCACGCCGCCCTACGCACCCTGCGCCCGCGCAGGTCTGGCTGCTTCGAATCCACGAGCACTCCTCCGTCAACCCGTTCTCCATCACCCCGGTCTCCGGGTGAGCCGAGATATTGATACAACGTTGTGGTAAACGTTGTACAGTCTCGATTCGGCAAAGTGGCTTGCGCATGGTCAATGGATGGGTCTTGATTCGGCACGGGGAGTGCCGATCTGGAGACCCACTGTGCTGACCTGCGATGACGCATATCTGACGGATATCTTCAGCACGATTCAGAGCACGACAGATGACGCACATCTGACGCATATCTTCGGAACGACAGGGGGAAGGATGCGCCGACCCGGGCTCCGGGACGTGGCCGCACTGGCGGGCGTCTCCGTGAAGACCGTCTCCAACGTGGTCAACGGCACCGGCCGGGTCACCGCACCCACCCGTGAACGGGTCGAAGCGGCCGTGGCGGCGCTGGGCTACCGGCCCAACATGGCGGCCCGCAACCTGCGCCGCGGTCGTACCGAGGTGATCACCCTGGCGGTGCCGGAGCTGACCGCGCCGTACTTCGCCGAGCTCGCAGACGCCATGATCCGGGCGGCCGAGCCCCGTTCGCTGACCGTCCTGATCGACCAGACCCAGGGGAACCTGGAACGCGAACGGCTCACCTTCCAGGGCGAGCGCCTCCAGCAGAGCGACGGCCTGATCTTCAGCCCGCTCGCCATGCCGGCCGACGAACTCGCCCGCCGCACCGACACCGTGCCGATGGTGCTCCTGGGGGAGCACGCGCCCGACTGCCCGCACGACCGCGTCGTCATCGACAACCACGCGGCGGCCGCGCTGGCCACCGAGCACCTGATCGGTCTTGGCAGGCGAGCGATCGCCGCGATCGGCCCGCAGCCGCGTGGTTCACACCCCACGTCCCAGCTCCGGCTCGACGGCTTCCGGGACACCCTCGCCGCACACGGCATGTCGGCGGACCCCGCCCTGCTGGCGTCGGTGGAGAGCTTCCACCGCGCGGACGGCGCCGCGGCCATGAACCGACTGCTCGCGCAGCATCGCAGACCCGACGCCGTGTTCTGCTTCAACGACCTGCTGGCCCTCGGCGCCGTCCGCGCCGCACACGACCACGGTCTGCGCGTCCCGCAGGACATCGCCGTGATCGGCTTCGACGGCATCGAGGAAGGCGCGTTCAGCACGCCTACCCTGAGCACCGTCACCCCCGACAAACGCCAGATCGCCGAGGCCGCACTCGACCTCCTGGCCTCCCGCACCGACGACGCCGACGGGCCGCCGAGGACGGTGACCGTCGCTCACGAACTCGCCGTGCGGGACAGCACCGGTACCGGCACCGGTGGCCGCCTCGGTACCGGCACCGGTGGTCGGCCGCCGACCGCGGACGGCGTCGGTGCGGGTCGGGCGGCGTCGGGGTGAGTACGGGCGGCGCCGGCCGAGTCGGCCCGGGCCCGCCGGCGTGCGACCATCCCGGTCAGGGCATGTGGTCACCAGCGTATGAGTCCGTCACCGCCGGGCTGTGAGTGGCTGCCGGCCGGAGCCCACGGACCGCAATCTCGGCACTCGGTCAGAACTGAACGCCGATGGTCTGCTTCTTGTTGTGATAGTCGAGCACGGAACTGCGAAAAAATGACCCCATCTGGTGATTCTTCGTGGCGGTGATCACGATCTTGGCCGACTTGAGGTCGGCGGGGACTTCCCAGTAAATCCTGCCTCCGAAAAAGGCGTTGTCGGGTTCCTGGATTTTCCCTGTTTTCAGCTCCGGGTCGTCGAATCGCTGCGCCTGGATCGCTTCCCCTTCGTCGGTGGTGAGAGTGAAGTCTTTCGTCGGGAGCGCCGTGCGCCAACTGTTGCCCCCGGTCACCTCCGTATCCAGGGTCAGGAACGCCTTGTCCGGGCTGGAAGGGTACTTGAGCTCGTAGTTGGGTTGGGTGAGGGTGTAGGTGAGATTCGCCTTTTCGACGTTGACGATGGTCGGGTATTTCCCGTCGGGGAACGTGTCCTGCTGTCCGTTCGAAGAAATGAGGGCAAACGGAAAGGAGAGTCGCTTGGTGATGTCTGTCGTGACGCTGGCGCCGTCCGGTTCGTCTTCACCGCTGACGTCCGTCCGGTAGAGCAACACCGGATCATCCCCGGAGCGTCTGCCGGTCACCAAGGAAAGCGACTGGACGAGACCTCCCGTGTCGACCTCGAGAGCCACGTCACGGGCGCCGCTGGCGACGGACATCGCGACGGTTCGGCTCGCTCCGGTCGACAGCGCCTCCGAGTCCAGGACGGTGCGAGTTCCGTCCACCACCAAGGCGACGCTGTTCGTGGTCGTGGGTGTACCGCCACCCGAGTCGGACTGCTCGCCCAGGTGGCCGAACGCGTCGTATCGAACCAGGAGAATCTGCTGTCCCCGTGCGGCCTGGCGCGGCCCTTCGCCGGTGGTGACGACTGAGGGCTTCGCCGTACCCAGAAGCTTGAACTCGTAGCCCAGGCCAACGACCCGGGCGGTCTCAGGGGTTCCCACCGCTTTGGTCGCCGGATTCGAACCCACAACGCCGACAACCGAATTCTTACCCATCGGCGGTGCCGTGTTACTGGGCTCGGCAGTAGCGGTCGGCTTCCCATCCCCCGATCCTCCGCATCCTGTGATTGCGGTCAGGGCCAACACGGCAAGCGCGGCGGATAACACGTGTGGCTTCATCTCAACAGCCCCCTTGTTCAGGCCTCAGGGAGCCGGGTCCGCGACCACGGTCCCAGCTCCCCGTCTTCGTCAGCAGGTCAGCACGTCAGCACGTCAGCGCATCAGCACGATAGCGGCCAGGGCCTGTCCGGGATCGGTCCTTGGGATGCGGATCTTCTCCAGGACCGGCCTGAACTGGGCGCAGTCCGCCCGCTGTCCACCGGTGCCGGAGTCGCCGGCGGGCTCGGGTGCCGGCGGGCTCGTGTGACGGCAGGCCCGTGTGACGGCAGGCCCGTGTGCCGGTGGGTCAGCCGGTGGTGGAGGTTCCGCCGTCCTTCTCCGGCACCATGCCGTGCTGGTCGGCGACGCCGCGCTGGAGGATGGCGACGGAGCCGGCCGGGACGTTCGCCTTGCCGGGCTTCTTGTCCGCTGTGGTGTACCAGCGCGAGCCGAGGAGCGTCAGGCTGTGCTTGTCGAAGATCCACACGTCGCGGTTCGCGGTGGAGCCGTCTTCGCGGGTGATGCCGATGCCGTGGCGGCCGGCCGTGTCCACCGCGTCGGGGACCTCCCGCACACCGGGGATCTCGGCCATGGCGCGGTAGAAGGCCGCGGCGTTCTCGGCCGGCATGAGGTTGGTGCTCAGTATGTCCCCGATCATCTCGAAGACCGCCTGGTCCTTGGACTCGTGCTCGCCCGCCCCGCTGTGCGAGGCCAGCAGCTTCAGAAGCGCCTTGGGGGCGGTCGGCAGGGACGCCAGCCACCGGTAGGTGGGCCGGTCGAACCCGGGTGCCTGGGCGCCGCTGCTGTCCGAACCGTCGGGTACGGAGGTCTCGATCGGGATGTCCTCACCGGACATCTGGGCGTCCTGGCCGGTGTCGCGCATCCAGCCGACGACGGTGACGGGGATCGGGTCCTGCGACATCCACCGCTCGCTCTTGTAGGGCCTGCCCAGCTTCACGGGGCCGTCGAAGGTCCCCGTGTTCTCCTGGACGAGGCTGCGGACGTAGACGAACTGGCTGTCCTTGACCGGTGTGACGGCGGTCTTCAGGGAGGCGTCGGCGATCCTGTGGAGCGCGATGACGGCCTGCGGCGCGCGGCTCTGCGACGGGGAGGCGGGGGCGCTTTCACCTCCGCCGGTCAGGGTGAGGGCCAGGGTCCCGGCCAGGGCCAGCGAGGCGGCCGGGACGAGCACGGCCGGCCGCAGCAGCCTGCGCCGGAGCGGTGCGGGGAGCGGAGTGGTGGCCTGCGGGACGGTGGCCTGCGTGGTGGTGGCCTGCCGGGCGGTGGCCTGCGGGGCGGTGGCCTGCGGGGTGGTGGCGTCGCGGTCGTGGTCGATGTGCTGCATCAGGATGTCCTTGTGGTGGAGGTGACGCCCGGCGGGCAGGTCGAACTCCACAGGCCGCGGCAGCAGTCGGGCCAGTTCCTCCACGTCGTCCGACTGGGGGCCGGAACGGGACGGCGGGGTGGCGTTCATGGGTTTTCCTCCCGTAGGGGCAGTGCCGCGAAAGCGGCTTCACTTCTTCCCTCTCCGCGGCCCTTCCGCGGTTCCGGCCGTTCCCGATGTTCCTGATGCTGCTGACGTCTCTGGTGTTTCTGACGTTTTTCGCTGAGCCTGCCGAGGCGGGTGCGGGCACGTGAGAGACGCGAGCGCACGGTGCCCACCGGGACCCCGAGCGCCTCGGCGGCCTGCGCGTAGTCAAGACCCGACCACACGCACAGGGCGAGCACCTCCCGTTCCTCCCGGCGCAACCCGCTCAGTGCGGCGTGGACCGCCGCCAGCCGGCGGGCGTCGTCGAGGCGGCCGGCCGTCTCCTCCGCGAAGTCGGGCACCGGCGGCGGTGGCCGGTGGGCCAGGAAGGCGAGCCGCCGCCGCAGACCGCGGTTGGCGTTGTACGCCTTGTGCGTCGCGATCCCCAGCAGCCAGGGCGCGAGCGAACCGCCCTCGGGCTCCAGCCGTGCCCGGTGCGACCATGCGGCCAGAAAGGTCTCGGACATCACCTCCTCCGCGGTCGACCAGTCGCCGGTCAGCCGCAGGGCATGGTTGTAGACCAGCCGCGCGTGTTCCTCGTAGAGATCGGCGAACGCCTGGCGGTCTCCCGCCCGGATGCGCGCACGCATGCCGTCTCCGTCGTCTGTGTTCCTCACACCCGTTGTCTCTCCGCGAGCCGGCAGGGGTTCCTGTGGCATGTCTCACGTCGCGCCGCCGGTGCGGCGGGGCGACCGGGACCGTGCGCGCCACCGCCCGTCACCCGTACCGCACCTACCACCGGGCAGGGCTGCGGACCCGGCGTGAGCGTCTACGCCTGCGAACCCTGCCGGCAGAAGCGCAAGCTCCAGCCCCGGGACGGCACCGGCCACTGGCCCGCGGCCACCCAGCCACCTGACCACCACCGCCCCTGGCCTGCACGGGGCAGACACGGTCGCCTTCGACCAGGCCTCGGCAGGCTTCCTGGCCGGCGATATCCCGGCGCTCCACTTGTGGCGCGCATCGTCAACGTGTTGGCGCTCGCCGTCAACGTCCTTCAGGCCTGAACCCTTCACCATGGTGCTCGGTCGTCACACCAGAGGAGTCCAGGCGACTCCGGGATCAAAGGATGCCCGAAAGGGGGAGGAAGGAATGACGAAACTTCTGAAGGGCCGCCACGCGCGCGCCTTCGCGACAACCGTGGCCCTGTCCGTTGCTGCCACAGGTGCCATGTTCACGGCCAGCCCTGCGGCGAACGCCACAGCCACCACCTGCTCGCAGTCGAACACTTCCAGCGTCAATGGTGAAGGCGCGGCCTACCTCACCGCAAACCGCAATCTGAAAGACGGATTCTACGGGGACTGCTATAACATCGAGCCGCTCAGTTCGGGAACGTACGTGTACCTCCGGTGTTTCACCGAGAACTCGTACGGCAACGTGTGGTGGTACGTGCGCCCGCAGGGCAGCACCGTTCCCGGATGGCTTTCCGAGGCCGATCTCGATCTCCGCTATCTTGACGACAATGGCGATGGCCAAATGACGTGGTTGTCGTGCTATTAGTGATGTAGCGAAAGCCATCCGCTGGTCAGCCGTCCCCGGAAAGGGCGGCTGACCGTCGCACCGCTGTCCCCGTGCCTGACGGCGCGATCGCCGAACTCATGGCCCGTGCCCTACAGCCGCTCTCCCGGCAGGGCGAGATGGACCTCCCGCAGCCGCGCGAGGACCGGATGCTCGGGCGCGTACCGGACCCGGCCGTCATCGGCGGCGTCGATCCCCCGGATTTCAACGATCTCCCGGACCCCGACGGCGGTGTTCGTGGCGAAGGCGGCCCGCATGCCGGTGAGGGAGGCGGCGACGACGGGGACGGTGCGGTGCTCGTGCAGGTCCTTCAGCTGGGCCATCGTGATGCCGGGCAGGACGTCCGCACGGGGCCACACCACCGTGCCGTCGGCGTCGACGAAACCGACGTTCCAGGTCGGGCCCTCGGAGATGTGGCCGTATGCGTCGACGAACAGGGCGTCGTCGGAACCGGCCAGTTGCGCGGCGCGCCGGTGGTGCAGGGCACCGAACAGGGCGGTGTGCTTCACCTCGGGTACGTCCCGCTGGTACCGGGTGACGCGCACCGTCAGCGGGGGCGGCGGCTGCGGGCCGGCCGGTCGATGCGTGACGAGGACGTGCGGATCCTTCGCCGCGACCGGTCGTTCCAGGTCCAGGCCGGGATCGAAGACGGTGACGCGGGCGACGAAGGCGCCGGACCTGCCCCCCACGGCTTCGCGTAGCTGGTGCCGGACACGCTCCGGATCCAGGTCGGTGCCGAACACCGCGCGGCAGTCCCGCACCAGCCGCTCCAGGTGCCGGCCGAGGCCGCGCACGTGCTGGTCCTCCACCCGCAGGGTGGTGAAGTGGCCGTAGTTGCCGAGCGCGAGGGCACGCACGGCGCCGGGGTCCGCCGGGTGTCCGTTCAGGAGGGCCATGCGGCACAGTCTGGCAAGGGCTCGTCCCGGGCCAGGGGGTGCGGGCCCGGCCGTGCGCTCGACCCTGGACGAGGGAGCGCACGTAACCTGGGACGCGGACGCGTGTGTGACCCGCGGATGAGGAACGTGCGTACCTGCGGATGGGGGAAAGGCAGTGCCGACCGGCGAGGGCGATGCTCACAGCAAGCCCAAGGGGAGAACCAGCAGCAGGAGCGGCGGCAGGGGCAGCGGCAGCGGTGACGGCAGCCGTGCGGCCGCCCGCGCTGCCGATGCCGAGAGCGGGCGCCCATCGGTGGTGACCGGCATCCGGGAGGCCATCCTCCGCGGTGAGTTCGTGCCGAACCAGCGCCTGGTCGAGGCCGACCTGTCCGAGCAGTTCGCCGCCGCTCGTGCGAGCGTACGCGCCGCCCTGCTGGAGCTGGCGAAGGAAGGCCTCGTCGAACGGGTCCAGAACCGTGGTGCCCGGGTCCGTGCGATCTCGCTCGCCGAGGCCGTCGAGATCACCGAGGTGCGGCTGGTGGTCGAGGGACTGTGCGCCGCCAAGGCCGCTGAGCGGATCACCGAGGAGGAGACCGAGGAACTGGCGGAGATCGGGGAGAGCATGCGCTCGGCCGTCTCCTCCGGCGATGTGCTCGGCTACTCCCGGCTGAACGAGGAACTGCACGGCCGCATCAGGGCGATCAGCGGCCAGCGGACGGCGTCGGAGGTGCTGGAGCGACTGCGCGCGCAGAGCGTCCGCCACCAGTTCAAGCTCGCCATGCACCCCGGCCGGCCGCACGTCTCCCTTCCGCAGCACCTGGCGATCATCGAAGCCGTCTGCGCCCATGACCCCGACGCCGCCGAACGCGCCGCCCGCGCCCATCTGCGCAGCGTCATCGAGACGCTGCCGGAGGTCGACCCCTCCGGAGAGCCCGTAAACCCGTAAACCCGTAAAACCCGGAGAACGCGGAGAAGGCGGAGAACGCGGAACAGGGTGAGCCGGCCGACCGTCGGACTACGGCGTGGTGGACCCGGTCCGCCGGGTCCCTGGGGCAGGGGCGCCCGGGGCAGCGGCATCCGGGGCAGCGGCGCCCGTGGCCAGGCGGGCGAAGCGGTGGGCGACCCTCCGCCAGACCTCGGCCGAGGCCGGCTCGGCTGCCAGTGCCTCGCGGTGCAGGGCGTCGCGGTCGACGCCGTGCGCAGCCAGACGCGGGGTCGCCCAGCGCTGGATGCGATCGGCGTCGGCCTCCGGGTGGAACTGCACACCCCATGCGGCGGGTCCCAGGCGGAAGGCCTGGTGGGGGCAGTCGTCTGAGGAGGCGAGCCAGACGGCGTCCGCGGGGAGCCTGGTGATCTGGTCGATGTGGTTCTCGATCGCGGACACCGCGGGCGGCAGGTCGCCGAAGAGCGGGTCACCGGCCGCCTCGGGCCGCAGGGTCAGACGGGTGCTGCCGAACTCCGGCGTCCCGTGGCCGGCCCGTACCTCGCCTCCCGCGTGCTGTGCCAGGAGTTGGCCGCCCAGGCAGATGCCGAAGTAGCACACGCCACGGGTCAGGGCCTCGCCCACCAGGCGCCGTACGGCCGGGAGCCACGGGGCACGGGCCGCGTCGTCCGGCATGAACCCGCCGCCCAGCACCATCAGCGCGTCATGCTCCAGGCGGGACGGGAGCGGTGCGCCGGTGTGCGCCTGCACGACCTGCGGCGTCAGGCTCGCCTCGGTGAGCCAGGGCCCCCAGCGGCCCGGACCGCCGGTCTTGGAGTTCTGCACCACCAGCGCGGTTGCCATGCGCCCAGCCTAGAGGCCACGGAAGGGGAGCACGGGGACCGGCTGGGTACGGGCCGGCGGGGTACGTGCCGGCAGCGTGCCGATCGGCAGGGTGCGAACCGGCAAGACGCGTCCCTCAGCCGGTCGTCCGCGCGGTGTCCGGTGTCATGAACTCCGGCTGGTCCAGCAGACGGAGCCAGGTGCCGTCCGGTTGGCGACGGACGACCTGGGCGCGGGCACCCGTGCCGTCCTTCGGTGGTGTCGAGGTGAGCGCGATGTCGCCGCTGACCAGGGTGGGAAGCGGTGGTTCCGGTTCGAAGCGCGGGGCGTTGGCCAGCACTTTCTCCCAGAGCGTCCGGATGGCCGCGCGGCCCACCGTCTGGTGGCCCGGCGGGTAGGCCATGACGGCGTCCTCCTCGTAGAGGGAGGCGACGCCCTCGGCGTCCCCCGCGTTGGCGTACCGGACGAACAGCCGGGTGAGGTCCTCCGGGTGCTGGGCCTTCTCGTGCTGCGACACGGCCTGATCCTTTCGCTCGGTGGGAGGGACTCCCGTCCCTCCTCGGCCGGGACGGACTCCCGCCCTTCACGATCAAGGATCAGCGACCGCTCATGAGAAGTCCAACAGATGGTAATCATGATTGCTAGAATTACTGGTTATGGAATTGAGGCAGCTGGAGTACTTCGTCGCGGTAGCCGAGGAGGCGCACTTCACCCGGGCCGCCGAGCGGGTGCACATCAGCCAGTCCGGGGTGAGCGCCCAGATCAGGCAGCTGGAGCAGGAGCTGGGGGCCATGCTCATCGACCGGTCCGGGCGGAGCGCACGCCTCACCCCGGCCGGGACGGCCGCGCTGGGCCATGCCCGCGCCGCGCTGGCCTCCGCCGCGGCACTGCGCCAGGCGGTCGACGAGGTGAACGGCCTGATCCGGGGCCGGCTCGTGGTCGGCATGGTGACCGCCTGCACGATCACCCCCCTCTTCGACGCACTCTCCGCATTCCGTCAGGACCACCCCGGTGTGGAGATCACGCTGCACGAGGACACCTCCGACCGCCTGGTGGAGCGGCTGCGCGCCGGCACGCTCGACCTGGCCCTGATCGGTACGGCCGAGGCGACGCCGAAGGGCCTCGAGGCGTACGAGATCGTGCGCGAGCGGCTCGTCGTCGCCGTGCCGCCGGGACACCCGCTGGGCGAACGATCCCGGGTGAGGCTGGCCGACCTCGGTGCCCATCCGCTGGTGAGCCTGCCGACGGGCACCGGGGTCCGCGCCGTCTTCGACCAGGCCTGTGCGACGCGCGGCATCCGGCCCGACATCGCCTGCCAGGCCAGCGCCCCCACCGCCGTCGCCGACCTGGCGATCCGGGGCCTCGGCGCGGCCGTCCTCACCGAGTCCATGGTCACCCAGCACGAGCCCCTGCTGACGGCGCGCCGGATCGAGGACGTGGACGCGGCGGCGCTGCTGTCGCTGGCCTGGAGGCAGTCGGCGAACCCCGCCCTCCGGCAGTTGATACGGCACTGCCGCCGCGCCTTCGCGACGCCCGCCACATGGCCGGAAACCGTTCCCACCTGAGGGTGACGTACCGTGCTGTGCGGCCGGCAACCGACCGGGCACGAGGGTGCCCACGACAACGGCATCGTCATGTATCGGCGCTGACCGGGTCCTGACGTCGGCAGAACCTGGAGCGGCGATGGACCAGCACGAGGCAGACGAGGCGGAAGAGGCAGAGGCAGTCGCCACCCCCCTGTCCGACGGTCCATCCGACCGTGCCGCGCTCCAGCGCCGCACCGTACGCACCCTGGCGTTGACCCAGATAGTCGCCGGGGTGGGCGTCGCCACCGGCACCGGAGTCGCCACGCTGCTGGCGGCCCAACTGGCGGACTCGATCACCCTGGTCGGGTTCGAGCTGACCGCCTCCACCCTCGGCTCGGCGCTCGCCGCGACCGTGCTGGCCACCCTGGCGGACCGCGGCGGGCGCCGGCGCGGCCTGGTGACCGGGTACCTGATGGGCGCGGTGGGCGCGGTGATATGCGTGCTCGGCGCGGTGGCGGGCAACTTCTGGATATACCTGGTCGGCATGGCCTGCTACGGCTTCGCTTCGGCCGCCGGCTTCCAGGCCAGGTTCGCCGCCGGGGACCTGGCGTCCGACCGGAACCGCGGGCGCGCGGTGTCCTTCGTGCTGTGGTCCGGCACGATCGGCACGATCACCGGGCCGAACCTGGCCGGTGCCGGCGCGGCCGTCGCCCGCATGGTGGGCATACCCGACCTGTCCGGTGACTTCCTCTTCTCGCTGGCCGGGTTCGTGATGGCGGCGGCGCTGGTCACGCTGCGGCTGCGCCCCGATCCGCTGCTCACCGCCCGAAGCGACCTTCAGGCCGCGACCGGCCGGTCGTCGAAGCGGCGCGGGCAGTGGCGGCAGGCGGTGTCCCGCACCCTCGCCGTGCCCGGTGCCCGACTGAGCGTGGTGACGCTGGCCACCAGCCAGACGGTCATGGTGTCCATGATGTCGATGACGATGCTCCACATGGGCCACGCCGACCACGACCACGGCGCCACGTCCGGCATCGGCCTGGTCGCCCTGGTGTTCAGCATGCACCTGGCGGGCATGTCGGGCTTCTCGCCGCTGTTCGGCCTGGCCGCCGACCGGCTGGGCCGGCCGCCCGCGCTGCTCGGCGGTCTGCTCACCAGCGGGCTCGCGCTGCTGCTGCTCGGCACGTCGCCGGCCATGGTGACCTTCCAGTCGGCGCTCGGCATGCTGCTGCTGGGACTCGGCTGGTCCTGCATGCTGGTCACCGGATCGACCCTGCTGTCCGAGTCGGTCGCCGCCGAGCAGCGGCTGCTGGTGCAGGGTTTCTCGGACACGTTGATGCTGGTCTGCGGTGCCGGCGGCACCGCGCTGGCCGGGATCACCGTCTCCACCTTCGGGTACCCGATGCTGGCCGTGTTCGCCGCGGTCCTGCTTCTCCCGGCGCTGCTGCTGACCGTGACGGCCGTCGCCGGCACGCGACGCGCTGCCGTGCCGCAGGAGTGATCCCACGCGGGCGCCCGGCGCGCGTCAGGCCCCCGGGCGCGACGCCCCATTCCCCTGCCGGGGCACGCCGTTCCCCTGCCGGAGCACGCCCGCGCGGAACGTGCGCCGATAGGTGTCCGGAGGCACCCCCACCGTGCGGTTGAAGTGCCGCCGCAGGGTCGTCGCCGTGCCCATGCCGGTCTGGGCGGCGATCTGCTCGATGCTGTGGTCCGTGGTCTCCAACAGCTGCTGGGCGTGGTAGATCCGCTGGCTGAGGAGCCACTGCAACGGGGTCATGCCGGTGGCCGCGGTGAACCGGCGGTTGAGGGTGCGGGTGCTCATCCTCGCGTGGCGGGCGAGGTCAGGCACGGTGAGCGGCTCGTCCAACCGGGCGGTGGCCCAGTGCAGCAGCTCGCCGAGCGCGGCGCTCTGCCCACGGGGCGCCGCGGGCGCGACGAACTGGGCCTGACCGCCGTCCCGGTGCGGGGGCATGACCAGGATGCGGGCCAGGCCGTTGGCCACCGCCGCGCCGTAGTCCAGCCGGACGATGTGCAGACACAGGTCCAAGCCGGCCGCCTTGCCGGCGGAGGTGAGGACGTCACCCTCGTCCACGTACAGCACGTCCCGGTCGACCTGCACCTCCGGATGGCGGGCGGCGAGCAGGTCCGTGTGCATCCAGTGCGTGGTGGCCCGGCGGCCCCTCAGCAGGCCGGCGGCGGCCAGCACGAAGGCACCGGTGCAGATGGACACGATGCGGGCCCCTGCGGCATGGGCCGCGCGCACCGCGTCGACCAACTCCTTGGACGGCCCGTCGACGACACTGCGACAGGCGGGGACGATGACCGTGTCGGCCTCCGCCAAGGCGGAAAGGGGGCGTGCCCTGCCCGCCTGGAACCAGCCGCCGATCTGGGCCGTGTGGGACCCGCAGACCGTGAAGTCGTACCAGGAGTCGGCGAGCCCGCGCCGCTTGGTGCCGAAGATCTCGCAGGGTGCCGCGACTTCCAATAAGGGGATGCCGTCGCTGATGGCCAGGGCCACGGATTTTGGCATATCCCCATGGTCGTTGCCACACCTGCCCGGGTCAACGGGAGGCCGAATTGCCTTTCACGGGTTCCCTCGCCCCGGGGCCGCCCGCTTCCGATCGCCGGGAAGCGACGGTCGGAAGCGGGGTGCGCCACCCGGAGGAGCGGCCCCGACCCGATGCCTCTCCAGTCGTCTCCAGCCGTCTCCAGTTGTCCCTAGCCGTCTCTAGTCCTCGTCCTCGTCGTAGTCGGCTTCGATGAGGCTCTCGTACAGCTCGCCGGTGGCCGCGGGTGCGTCGATCCACCACAGGGCCGCCTGGCGCTCGGAGTGGTCCTCGTCGGGGACCAGCGAACGGTCGACGGCTTCCATCCAGGGCTGGGGGTCGCCGTCGTCGCACACCCCGCGGTAGATCATGGGAACGGGGACCTTCGCCTGCTGGTGCTTGACCATCCAGGAATTGCGGAAGAAGTCGAACCGCAGGTGGTAAAGGCGCTCGGAATCGGTGAAGAGGATCGGCGGTACGAGGAAGTGCGCGACGTCGACGGTCGTGGCGACGTCGATGTAGTTCTCCGGGAGGCCGCCCGCGTTCCAGCACGCCGCGAAGTTCACCGGCTTGAGCGACTCCTTGCCGAGCACGTGGATGGCGTTGTCCTGGATCACGAACTTCTCCGGATCGAGGAGCACATCCTCGCCGAGCATCACGATCGGCGCCGGCAGGATGTGTGCCTCCGCGAAGCTCTGGGCGTCCGTGTACAGATCGACGATGTCCTCGTGGCGCGTGGCGTCGAATCCCGACCACTGGTGGAACGGGCAGCAGACCGAAGGGTCGGGTGCCTCCGGGTCGGGGAAGAAGAAGGACTTGTCGACCGGCGCGATGACGGATTCACCGGCCCTGCCCGCAAGGAAGTCGGGGATCCAGGCGGCGTCGTCGGCCTCGATCACCTCCGTCTCGCACAGGGCACGGAACGCGTTCTCGCCGAGTTTGCAGTTGAAGTAGTCGAGCAGTGCGATCGCGGCGCATTCGGTGAGGGAGAGCGCCTCGCTCCTGGCGAACCAGAAGTCGTAGCCGTTCGTGACGAAATGCAGGCCGCGGAACTGCTTGTGGACGAAGGGCTCCCGGTCGGCCCGGGGTGTGAGGCCGCTCCAGTGGGCCTCGGCCACCTGGTTGTAGTACGCGTCGGCGTGCCGGGCGAGCTCGGGAGCGAAGACGCTCTCGCCGGTCAGGTAGGTGGCCTTGCTGAACAGGGCGCCGATCTCCGGGTCATGGGCCACCTCGGACTCGGTGAAGATGAGCTCGGTGCGCAGGAAGACCTTGCGGCCGTCCTGGAAGGGCGCGCCCTCGTGCTCGTACCGCTGGTCGAATATCACGCAGGTGAAGGGGGCGACGGTGGTCAGCTCCACGCCCTCGGTGAGGTCCAGCGCGGGATCGCCGGTGCCTCCGGTGAGGTAGATCAGCACCGTGTAACGGGACACGTGCTGGCGCTCGGCGTCGTAGTAGGGCGTGTCGCGGTGGCGGTGGAAGAGGGGGTCACCGGGCTCGAAGCGGTTGCACCGGAACACCGGGTTCACATGCGAGAAGCCTTCGCGCAGCGGTTCCGGGGCCGCCGCGGTCACCGCCTCGGTGAGCGCCTCGGCGAGCAGCGTCGAGTGGAAGATGAAGCGCTCGCCGCCGCGCGAACCGGCGTTCAGCGGCGGGACGTACAGGTCCAGCGAGTCCAGGCGCTCCAGGCAGGCGCGGGCGGCGTCCGGGAGCCCCAGGGAGAACGTGTACGCCCCTTCGGTGAGCTCGACGCGGTCCGTCAGGTCGAGCTTCAGCGGGGTGTCCTCGAAGAGCCGGTCGAGCGGCAGGATGTTCTCGAAGGTGCGGAAGGACAGCTCGCGTGGATCGACGAAGACGGCGGCCAGGTACGGCGCTGCCGTGCTCGGCCGGGCGAACAGCTCGCGCACGTCGGCGTCGATGCGCTCGGCGTCGACGAAGCGCACCGCCTTGTGGCGTGCCGTGGGGTGCCAGGAGATCGCGAGACCGTCGAGCGTGGTGACGGGCTCGGTGTCGATGGCGTCGACCTCGGCGAGGTAGCGGGCGACCTCGTCCGCGGAGGCCGTACCGGTCGACAGGGCAAAGAAACGGTCGCGGAGCTCGGCGCTCATACACTTCTCCAATAGCTGCGCAGTACGGGGGAGAGCTGGGTGGCGGACGCGAGTTTCGCCGCGCCCTCGTCGGACACGTCGTCGCGGTACAGCTGCACCTGCTTGAGCGAGCCGATGAACGGCGCCTCCAGCAACGCCTCGGCGCCCTCCGCGCCGATCGGGTTGTACCGCAGGTCCAGCTCGGTGAGTCCGCCGAAGAGGCCCAGGGAGCGCACGCCCTCGGCGGTGAGCTTGTTGCGCTGGAGGTGCAGGCGGCGCAGGCCGTCGAAGCGCAGCGACGCGGCGAGGGCGGCCACACCGGCGTCGCCGATGTAGCAGTACCTCAGGTCGAGGGTCTCCAGGCGGCTGCTCGCCGTGGAGGCCAACAGTGCAGCACCGGCCGCACCGATGGGCAGGTACGACAGGTCGAGCTCGACGAGCCGGCCGAGGTCGAGCGTGGCGAGGGCACTGACGTCGACGGGCCTGGGGTCCGGCTCTTCGTCGTCCTCGTCCCAGTCCTCCTCCTCGTCCCAGTCGTCCTCGTCGTCATCGTCGTCCGTGCCCTTGACTCCCTTGATCCGCATGCCGGTCACGAAGCGCTCTTGCAGGACCTTCTCGATCATGGCGGGCGCGTCGTCGGAGAGGGTGACGGCGACCCCGGTGGGGAATCCGTGTCTTCGCGCGACGACGGTCACTCCCGCCGGCAGGGCAGCGTCCCAGGCTTCCTGGTGCTCCGTCACGAGCGCGTCGATCTCACGCCCCAGCGCCTCGCGGTCGGCGGGTCGCGCGCACGCCCGCCGCTCCTCCAGCCGGATCAGCGTGCCCCGGGCATCGCCCTGCGCCACGAGCTGCTCGCCGTAGGCGTGCCAGGAGGCGAGGTCATCGGGGTGATCGCGCAGAGTTTGTTCGAGTACCGCAGCTTCCATTGGAAAAGCCTAGAGGCCCGCACTGACAGTCGAACCGGCGCCGGGGCTACGTGTCAGTAACACAACGACTGTGTGATGCGGGCGAGTTGACGGCCGCTCATTCACCTCGACCGTCGACTCATTCACCCCGACGGTCGATTCACCTCGACGGTCGACTCGGTCCTCCCTCACCCCAACCGCACCGTCAGACTCCTCCCGTACCCGTGCCGCGTCGTCGCCTCGATGCGGGTGCCGCCGGGGACCCGGGTGACCCGGATGCCGTCGTCCGCGGCGAGCGGGCGCAGGGTGCGGCCGTGGAGGGTGAGCGTGACGGTGTCGCGTTCCGTGGTCGGGTCGCTGACGGCGAGGGAGACGGTGCCGTCGTCGGCGCCCCGCACCAGCACCGAAGCGGGGCCCTCGACGGCGAGCCGGTCGGCGTGGTGGACGCCCGGCGTGAAGGTGTTGACGGCGAGCAGGTCGAGGCCCGTGTGGTGGACGGCCTGGAGCCGGGTGGTGTTGGCGAGTACCGACACCGGGCCGCCGGAGCCGTATCCGGCCAGCTGCGCCTCGGTGGCGCCCGGCACGAGCGCGTAGGCCAGCGCGGTGTCCGGTGCGCCGGCGGCCTGCTCGAAGCAGACGTCGAAGACCTGCTTGGTGACCTGGGTGTCGGCGTTGGACGCGTTGACGACCTTGCGGCTGCGGGTGACGGTGTCGAGGGCGACGGTGGGCCGCGGGCCGTGGGAGTCCGCCGGAGCGTGCGCGGAGCCGCCGTCCAGGAAGACATAGCCGATCGCGGTCTGCCCGCCGGCCGCGGCGTACCGCAGCCAGGCGAGCGGGGCCGGCTCCGGGGCGCCGCCGGTGACCGGTTGCCAGGGCGAGCCGTCGCGCAGCCGCCCCGTGAGGGTGACGGTGTCCGACGCGCCCGCGATCCGGCTGTCCACCGTCGTGGTCACCGGGCGCCCCGCCGGATCGCCCACGCCGGCCGCGAGCACCACGATCTCGTCGTCGAAGAGGAACCACGACTTGGTGGCGCGCGCATTGCGGTAGACGACGAAGTCGTCCGGGAGCTTGCCGGCCTGCTTCGCGGCGTACGCGGCGTCGTCGGACTGCACGAGCGCCGCCGTCCCGTACGCGCCGAGCGTGGCGCCACCGGAGTGGGAGGAGGTGCCGCACGGGAAGTACACGTACGTGTTCTGCGACTCCGATGACGAGGTGAACCCGGCGTCCGGGTTGTCGTACCACTGGGTGCCGTACAGCTCGGGGATCGTCTTGCGGGTCTCGACGGGGGCCGTGACGCCGGCGAGGCGGTACGGGGAGACCGTCGTGTAGTAGTCGACGCCGAAGGCCTGGGACTGGTCCTGGCCGGTGAGGTAGAGGTAGTGCGCGCCGTCGCCCAGGAACCACGGCATCAGGTTCTCGCCGCTCATGTACTCGTACTTGCTGATCCGCCGTGAGCTGCGGGCGAGCGCGAAGCAGTAGCCGGGGCGGTGGTGGACGGTGCGGTCCATGGCGTTGAACGCGACCGTGTAGGAGGCGTCCTTGAGGTCGCGGGCCGGTACGGACGGGTCGGCGACGACGTCGGCGTAGCGGGCGACGGTCACCGGGGAGACGAACGCGGTCGGGTCGACCGCGACCTTCGACGCGGCCCGGACGAACTTGACGTAGCCGTTCAGCGCGGTGGCGTCGGCGGCGGGGGAGTACGCGGCCAGGTCGACGACGGCTTCGACGACGGTGGCGGCGTCGCTGTAGCCGCTCTTGGTGCGCGACGCGCCGCGGCCCTTGACGATCTCCATCATCCAGCCCTCGAAGAGCACCGGCGCGAAGGCGTTCACGACCCAGCCGCGAACCACCCCGGCCAGGTCGTTCTGCGGCAGCCAACTGGTGCCGTCGAGCAGCCGCAACGTGCCGACGACCCGGCTGAGCAGCCCGATGCCGTAGCTGCCGGTGTAGGCGACGGAGGCGTGCTGGAGGTAGGAGCCGTCGGCGTAGAAGCCGTCGGTGACACCGTGCTGGAGCCGGTACGGGTCGATCGTGGCGAGCACGGTGAGCTGGTCGGCGACGGCCTTGCTCACCCGGGCGTCGTCACCGAGGGCGGCGCCCTGGAGGATCCGGTCGGTGGTGATGTCGGCGAGGTTGGCGCCGGTGTGGAAGCGGGAGTCGAGATCGACGTCGCCGTCCTTGCCGTTGCGCAGGTAGCCGTCCATCGCTGCGACGTAGCTCGCCGGCAGGTCGGGGCGATAGCCGGCCAGCTGGTCCCTCAACAGCACCAGGACCTTGCTGACCTGCTGGGATATGCCGATCTCCCAGTTGAACCAGTTGCCGTAGTAGCCCTTCGACTGATCACCGTAGTAGTGGTCGTAGAGCCAGGTCAGACCGTCGATGACGCGGCGCTGCACGGTCTCGTCGCCGTACAGGTCGTTGCCGTCCGCCGCGGTGCGGGTGGCCAGCGCGATCTCGTACAGGTACTGGTACGACTTCGTCAGGTTCGGGTCGCTGGTGCCGAGGCTGCCGACGCCCTGGAACAGCTCGCCGTCCCCCGCCTTGTCCATCGCGGTGAGATGGGACCGCGCCGTCGAGGCGATGGCGGCGAGCTTGGCGGCCACCTCGGGGCGTGCGTTGGACTCCGCGGTGCCGGCGAGGACGGCCACGGTGTTGCCGATCAGCCGGGCGAAGTCGTCGTCGGCGCCGGCCGCTTGCTGGAACGCCGCGCCGCCCGCCGGCTGCGGGGGTGTGGCCGCGTCGGCGGCCCGCGCCCGCAGCGGCTCGGCCAGCGCCAGCAGGGCGCCTGCGGGAACCACGGACAACAGGGCGCGACGCGACAGCTCCATGGGGCTCTCCAGATTTCGACCGTTTGACCGGAAAACGCTCACCAGACCGCCGCATCCAAGCAACGGGGTCGGGCGGTGTCAATGCGTCAGGGCCCGAGAATGCGGCGGCGTTCCCCGCACCTCCCTTCGCAAGCGGTTCACGCACAACGACCGTACTGATTTGTGTTCACCTTCTTGACGAGTCATCGCCTCCGTCGCCATCATCGGGGCATTCAGAGAGCGCTCTCTGATACCGCAACCCCCGCCCCTGGGCGCTACAACGTCAAGAAGTGAACGCATACCGGCGTGTCAGCAACGTTTGGACCGCCCTCCGCCACCACTTCGCCACCACCTCCGGTTCGCCGCCACTTCCGGACCGGGACGGTTCCCCCTCCCCCCACAACCGACCATCCCCACCCCCCACAGGAGGGTCTCGCCGGGGCCACGTCCCCCACACGCACCCACACGTGGCCCCGGCGGGGCCAACAAGCCAACGGGCCCGCAGATGTCCCGACCTGCCGTCCCATTGCCGCTGCCACCTTCCGGGCTCACGCGTCTGCCACCGGCCCGAACCCGCGGGCGACCCGACTGTGCGAGCTTCGTCTGGACGGTGACCTGACGGACCTCGGGACCTCACCCGTGCCCCATGCGTATGGCCTGGGACGGCCGCGGCCAGGGGTTTGGACCGTGGCTCCCTGCCCGGGTCCAACTGCCGAGGCGGCAGCGGGCCGGGATGCCGAAGTTCAAGAGGAAGCGCGAGGCGCGGGTGACGCTGAACTACACCCAGCGCGGATTCCGCCTGAAAGAAGGGCGCCTGCACCTGGCGGGAGGGATCGTCGTGCGCCTGGTGCGGTCGCGTCAGCTGCCCAAGCGGCCCAGTTCGGTGCGGGTGTATCAGGATGCTACCGGGGCGTGGTACGCCTCTTTCGTCGTGGCCCGCGTGAGCGAGGCCCTGCCGGAAACCGGCCGGGTGATCGGGGTGGACTGGGGTGTGAAGGACATCGCGACCACCACATCCGATGCCCACGATCTTCCGCACCCACAGCACGGAAGGACCACCGCGCAGAAGCTGGCCCGCTACCAGCGCATGATGAGCCGCCGCAGGCCCAAGCGTGGACAGGCCGCTTCCAAGGGCTACCGGGAGGCCAGACGGCAGACGGCGAAGTTGCACCGGAAGGTGGCCGCTCAGCGGCAGGACACCGGCCGCAAGTGGGCCAAGCGCGTGGTGACCGACCATGACGAGATCGCGGTAGAGGACTTCCGTCCCAAGTTCTTGGCGAAGACCACGATGGCGCGCAAGGCCGCAGACGCGACCATTGGTGCCACCAAAAGGACTCTGCTGGAGATGGCGCGCAAGCGCGGGCGTATCGTGCACCTGATCAACCCCGCGCACACCACGATGGCCTGCGCACAGTGCGGAGCGAGAGCCAAGCACGCACCACCTCTTTCCGAGAGAACGTATACCTGCACCGCGTGCGGAGCTGTCTCGCCCAGAGACAAGAACTCCGCACGCGTGATGCTGGTCCGGGCTGGTCTTCAACCCGGCTAGTGCTGATCGTGTAAGACCTGCTGAGTCGTCGGACCGCAGGCAACGTGAGCTAGGAATCCCCCTCGTTTATGGGGGGAGGAGTCAATTCGCGTCCGCGTAGCAGTCCACCACCGCCGCGGCGAACGGGAACCGCACCGGGACCTCGCCGAACATGATCCGTCCCGCCTCGTCCGCCGCCTCCTGCACGGCCGCCGACACCCTCTCGGCCTCCTCGACGGGGCAGTGCACGATGACCTCGTCGTGCTGGAAGAACACCAGCTCCGCAGCCATTCCGGCGCACCGCCCACGCAGTGCCGCCAGCATCAGCACCGCCCAGTCGGCCGCGCTGCCCTGCACGACGAAGTTCCGGGTGAAGCGTCCCCGGGCGCGGGCCCGGGACTCGCCTCCTGCGCCGCCACGTGCGGTGTCACCCGCGCCGGGATCCGGCTCCTGCGGGATGCCGGCCTCGTCGAGCCCCACGGCCCCGGCGTCCGCCTCGCCGTCGGGCGCCGTCGCGGGCGGGCTGGTACGGCCCAGCCAGGTCCGCACCAGCCGGCCCTCCTCACCCGCGCGGGCCGCGTCGTCGACGTACGCCACCGCCTTGGGGAAACGGCGCCGCAGCGCGGCGAGGTTCTTGAGGCCGTCGCCGGACGTCTGGCCGTATATGGCGCCCAGCACCGCGAGCTTGGCCTGGGCCCGGTCGCCCGCGAAGGCGCGGTCCGACACCGACTGGTACAGGTCACCGGACCGGCCCGCCACCTCCATGAGGCCCGGGTCACGGGAGATCGCGGCCAGCACCCGCGGTTCCAGCTGGGCCGCGTCGGCCACCACGAGGCACCATCCGGGGTCGGCGATCACCGCGCGCCGTATCACCTTCGGGATCTGGAGCGCACCCCCGCCGTTGGTCACCCAGCGGCCCGACGACGTGCCGCCGGGCAGGTACTCCGGGCGGAACCGGCCGTCCCGCACCCAGTCCTGCAACCACGACCAGCCGTGCGCCACCCAGATGCGGTACAGCTTCTTGTACTCGATCAGAGGCGGGACCGCCGGATGGTCCACCGACTCCAGCTCCCAGCGGCGCGTCGAGCGCACCTTGATGCCCGCGGCGGCGAACGCCTTCACCACCTCGGCCGGCAGATCCGGGCGCACCCGCCGCCCGAACGCCGCCGACACCTCGCTCGCCAGCTCCGCCAGCCGGCGCGGCTCACCGCCCGCGTACCGCTCCCCGAGCAACTCCTGCAACACCGCGCGGTGCACGTCGGCGCGCCACGGCAGCCCGGCGCCGTGCATCTCGGCCGCGATCAACATGCCCGCCGACTCGGCGGCCGTCAGCAGCCGCATCCGCTCCGGATGCACGGCCGCCGCATGCCGCCGCTGCTGCTCCGCGTACACCTCCAGGAGGTCTTCCAACGGAACGGGAACGGGTGCGGGCTCGAAGAGCGACGACTGCGCGCCGGGCTCCGCGGCGCGCTGCGGGGGATCCGGTGGCACGGCGCGGTGGTGCAGCCGCGCCGATGCGGCGGCTGCCGAACGGGGCTCGCCGAACCGCCCCTCGTGCCCCAGCAGCAGCGCCTCCGCGGCCTCGATGTCGTAGCACCGCGGCACCCGGACGCCCGCCGCGAGCAGCCGCGGATAGACGTCGGCTGTCGCCCGCCAGACCCAGCGCGTGACCTGGGGTCGCGCAGCGATCGCGCGAACGAGGTCCGGCTCCTCGCGTATCCCGCCGGTGGGCGAGCCGTCGGCGGTGAGGGCGACGAGTCGCGCCCCGCCGCCCTCGGTCGGTGTCACCGCCCACCGTTCGTTCATACGAGCGATTCTGGCACCCGGCACTGACAATGCGGCGCCGACGCGCTGCGGTCCCGACGCAAGCGGTTGTCCCGACGTCAGCAGCGCGGCGACCGACACGGTCGAACGCTGCCGGGCGCCGCCGGGCCCCGCCGGGCGCCGCTGGGCCCCGCCGAAATCCGGTGGGTGTCCGCGCCCGACTCCGCGTACGTTCGCCGCCATGGCTGACGAGAGCTACCGACATCCACGACTGGCCGCGCTCTACGACCCGTTCAACCCGGACCGCAGCGACCTCGACGCCTACGTCCGGGCGGCGGAGGAGTACGGGGCGCAGCGCGTGCTGGACATCGGCTGCGGGACGGGTGTGTTCGCCCTGCTGCTGGCCGAGCGCGGGATCGACGTCGTCGGCGTCGATCCGGCCCGGGCGTCCCTCGATATCGCCCGCGCCAAACCGGGCGGTGCGCGGGTCCGCTGGATCTGCGGTGACGCGACGACCCTTCCGCCCTTGCAGGTCGACCTCGCGACGATGACCGCGAACGTCGCCCAGGCCATCGTCGACCAAGAGACCTGGCACGGGACGCTGCGAGGGGCGTACGACGCACTGCGCCCCGGCGGGCTCCTGGTGTTCGAGACGCGGGATCCGGCGCGCCGCGCCTGGGAGGAGTGGAATCGCGAGAGGTCCCTGCGCGTGACGGAGGTACCGGGCGTCGGCGCCGTGCGGAGCTGGTTCGAGCTGATCGACGTGAGCCTGCCGCTGGTGACCTTCCGGGACACCTGCGTGTTCGCTGCGGACGGGCAGGTGCTGGCGGCGGAATCGACGTTGCGCTTCCGCGGGCGGCAGGAGGTCGAGCAGGACCTGCTCGCCCACGGCTATGTGGTGGAGGACGTGCGCGATGCGCCTGATCGGCCGGGCAGGGAGCTCGTCTTCCACGCGCGGCGACCGTGATCCTTCGTGCCGGAGCGGTCAGGATTGCTCACCGCACGTCCCCCGATTCTTCGCGCCGCACTCGGAAGGTCGCAGCGGGGGCCTTGATAACTTGCTGCAACCAGGAGATGCGCTCCGGCGGTCCTGGCCGCCGGATCCACCTCCGTACGCACACCATCACCTTGCCTTGCTCAGGCCTAGGGGGGACACAATGACTTCGGCTTCTCTGCCCGCACGCGTTCGGCTGGGCGCCCTCGCCGGCGGCCTGATCGGCGCTCTTGTGCTGACCGGTTGCGGCAGCAGCGACGACGACGGCGACAAGGGCGCGGACAGCTCGTCGTCCGCCACCGCGTCGCCGTCCAAGTCGGCGGACGACTCGGGCGGCTCCGGCGGCGAGGCCGCGAAGGGGAGCATCGAGGGCAGTTGGGTCGCGACCACCGGTGGCAACACCGTCGCGCTGGTGATCACCAAGGGCAAGGCCGGACTCTTCGCGTCGGACGGCAACAGCTGTAGCGGCACAGGTGGCGAAGAGATGGGCATGAAGATGATCCACCTCAAGTGCACCAAGGGCCACGACCGCGGCGAAGGCATGGTCAAGTCCGTCAACGCCACCACGATGGTGGTCAGCTGGGAGGGCTTCGGCGACGAGTCGTACACGAAGTCCAAGGACGGCCAGCTCCCCGAGGGTCTCCCCACGGCGGGCATGCCGTCCTCCTGACTCCTCCGGGGACGGCACCGAATCGACCAGTCCCCACCGCCGGACCGCCGGCACTCCGCGACCTGCCCACCGGGCCGCGGTCCCCGCAGCACCACGGGGACCGCGGCCCGTCGCCGTATCCCCTCGTGGCCCACCGGCTCCGCCGCGCCCTGACTCCTCGGCCCCGCCCTGCCCTTCGCGACCTTCCATAGCGCCCGGGCCGGCGATAGGTGCCTACCGGATTCCGGTCCCGCGAAACATTTCGATGCCGTCAGTATCCGAGCACTTCCATCGGGTGTCCGGACGCTTCAATGGATTCCCCAGTTCGTTACCCGGCCCCTTGACTACCTTTGCTTTCTTTCGCTTTTCCGCGGTTGGCGGTTCTTGGCCCTGCTCGGTCCTGCGGGCTGCTTGTTGGCGCTTCATGGTGCTTCCCGGTGCTTCTCGGCACTTCTCTTCTGGTCCCTCCGCTTTCTCTCCGGTCCCTCCGGTTTACCGCCGGTTCGCCGGTCCGTCCGGAAGGTGTCGGCGGCCGGTTGGAGGGGGCAGTTCCGTGGGTCGGATTGAGCCAGATGTCCCAGGCAGGAGGGAGATGGAACAAGAAGCGGGTGTTATTCGTCTCTATTGAGCAGGGCGGCAGTTTCTTCGAACGGGGGAGCGCCCGAGGGGGCTTGGATGGGCTGTTTAGGCAATCAGGACTGTGTTCCTCATTCCGGGGAAGCGGCAACCGAGGGTCGGCACTTCAAGGGGTGTCGGCTGTAATCGGTGGAACACATCGCGTGCACGTGCATCTGCTCATGCATCTGCAAGGTGCATATGCCCATGCGTTTACACGTGGACACAGCTATGATTCCGAAGCAGTTGACCGCTGCAACAAACGCCACATTGACCACTGCACCACCGGGGAGCAACCTGTGCACCACGTGTACAACGGCATGGCGGCCACGGAGCTTCACGGAGTCGCCTGGCAGAAGAGCAGGCACAGCAACTCCCAGGGTTCGTGCGTGGAGTTCGCCAAACTGCCTGGGGGAGAAGTGGCGGTACGCAATTCACGGGACCCCGATGGCCCGGCCCTGGTCTATACGCGTGCCGAGATTGAAGCCATGCTGCTGGGCATCAAAGATGGTGAGTTCGACCATCTCGTGGCGGGTTGACCCCGCCCTTCCCGTCTGAAGCGGCGGACCGGACGGCGACTCGAGGGCGCGGAAGGCGGCGTCACACGTGGAACAGCGCCCACACGACCTTGCCGCGCAGCGCCCCCGCCAGCGGATGCCATCCCCATCCGTCGCTGAAGGACTCGACGAGGTACAAGCCGCGCCCCGACTCCGCCGCCAGGTCCGCCGCCTCCGGCTCGACCGCGACCGGGCTCTCCTGGCTCGGATCGCGTACCGCACACACCAGACGTGACGTCCAGTGCATCAGGTGCAACCGGACCGGCGGCTCTCCCTCGCACATGGCGTCCGACGGCAAGGCGTGCTTCAGGGCGTTGGTCACCAGCTCGGAAACGACCAGACAGGTATCGTCGAAGCGGTTCGCCAAACCCCAGCCGTATAGGGTTCGTTGGGTGAATTGCCGGGCGTCACGCACCGCTTCGTAGCGTGCGTGCAGAGCGCAGGATGCAGCGCTGGAGGCCGTCGCGGGATCGAGCGGAGGAAGTCCCTGCCTTAACGGATCGACGAGCATGGTCGATCTCTTCGTCCCCATGCGAGGCACTCCCGGGTTTCGCGGCCGTAGCGCTTGCTGGCGTGCTGCGGTGGTGCTGCCGTGGTATGTGATGCGTGACCATCGTTCCCAATGCGTAGGGCAGATGCAAGGGCAGATGCACGTGCACGTGCCCGGTATGCTCGCCATCGCGCGGGTTGTGCAGTATTTATTCCTGGAACTTTCCGTAGTGCACTTTCGTGGATTCTCTGTTTCCGTAACCGGATGAGTACGG
This sequence comes from Streptomyces odontomachi, assembly GCF_024435355.1. Taxonomy (GTDB): domain Bacteria; phylum Actinomycetota; class Actinomycetes; order Streptomycetales; family Streptomycetaceae; genus Streptomyces; species Streptomyces odontomachi. Next base: position 85,966 of record NZ_JAMJWG010000016.1, on the reverse strand, counting down.
GGTGGAGCGTTTTAGTGGCAGACTTCGCATCCTGAAGACGGTGTAGGAGGGCTGACGAAGTGACCGCAGGGCAGTCTTGGGGCTATCCCCAGGCATCGGGCACCGGTGGGGGCTCGGTGGTGCGGCGCATCCTGCTGGGCTCGCACCTGAGACGGCTGCGGGAAGCGGTCGGTATCACCCGCGAAGCAGCGGGCTACACGATCCGTGCCTCCGAATCGAAGATCAGCCGCATGGAGTTGGGTCGGGTGAGCTTCAAGGTGAGGGATGTCGAGGATCTGCTGACGCTCTACGGCGTGGCCGACGAGACCGAGCGGGAGGCGCTGCTCTCGCTCGTCAAGGAGGCCAACGTCGCCGGGTGGTGGCACAGTTACTCCGACGTACTGCCCGGATGGTTCCAGACCTACATCGGCCTGGAAGGTGCCGCCTCCCTCATCCGGCTGTACGAGGTGCAGTTCGTGCACGGTCTCGTGCAGACCGAGGCGTATGTGCACGCGGTCGTCTCGCGCGGCATGAAGGGGGCCTCCGCCGCGGAGGTCGAGCGCCGTGTCGCGCTGAGACTCGAGCGGCAGAAAGTACTCGTCTCGGAGAACGCGCCCGAGTTCCGCATCGTCCTCGACGAGGCCGCCCTGCACCGGCCGTACGGCGGGCGTGACGTGATGCGCGGTCAGTTGCAGCACTTGATAGAGGTCTCCGAGCGGCCCAATGTCACGTTGCAGATCATGCCCTTCAGCGCGGGCGGTCATGCCGGCGAGTCCGGGGCGTTCACCATGCTCAGCTTCTCCGAGTCCGACCTCTCCGACGTGGTCTACCTGGAGCAGCTCACCAGCGCCCTCTACCTCGACAAACGCGAGGACGTCGAGCAGTACGAACGCGCCATGACCGAACTCCAGCAGACCGCCCCGGGCCCCGCCGACACCCGTGATCTGCTCAGGAGCCTGCTCCAGCAGGTCTGATCGGGCACCCGCCCGGCCCCGTGCCCCGTGCCCTGCGCACGCCCGCCAACGGCCGGTGCCAGCGGCTCCGCACCACGGCCCGCTGCCGTTGCGCCCACCTGCCCCCGCGACCCGAACGCGGGATCCGCAGCGCGCCACCCCCTCCGCCTCTCCGCGCCCCGTGGCACGTCCCTTGAGTCGCCCGGCAGGCCCTCGGAAAGACGTCTCGGAGACGCCCGGGAGACGCGCCGGATTCGACCGGCCGAACAGCGGCTTACAGCACATCAAAGTCCCTGACGCCGCCCACGATTCATCGGTCCAACCGACTTGAATGACAAGTACGATGCAGCCCATAGCGCATGGCGCGGCTGCACTCTGCAGTGTTTTCCTGCAGTAAGGGGATGACATGTCCTTCTTCACCGACCTGGCCCGGCAGTACATCGACGGCGAATGGCGGGGCGGCAGCGGATCCTGGGACAACATCGACGTCAATCCCTACAACGGTGAGAAACTCGCGTCGATCACCACCGCCACCGTCGAGGAGGTGGATCTCGCCTACCGCGCGGCGGAGCGTGCCCAGCAGGCCTGGGGCGCCACCAACCCGTACACCCGCCGGTTGGTGTTCGAGCATGCGCTGCTCGTGGTCGAGGAGCACGAACAGGAGATCACCGAGGCCCTCGTCGCCGAACTGGGCAGCACCCGGCTGAACGCGGCGTACGAGGTACACCTGGTCAAGGAGTTCCTCCGCGAGGCCGTCCACCTGCCGATGCGCGCCGAAGGACGGCTCATCACCTCACCCGTGGACGGCAAGGAGAACCGCGTCTACCGCGTCCCGGTGGGCGTGGTCGGCGTCATCACCCCGTTCAACTTCCCCTTCCTGCTCGCCGTCAGGTCCGTCGCGCCCGCCCTCTCGCTCGGCAACGCGGTCGTGCTCAAGCCGCACGAGGAGGCGCCGATCTGCGGCGGGGCGCTGGTCGCCAAGCTCTTCGAGGACGCGGGGCTGCCGAGCGGCCTGCTGAACGTGGTCATCACCGACATCGCCGAGATCGGCGACGCGATGATCGACCACCCGGTGCCGAAGGTGATCTCCTTCAGCGGCTCCGACGCGGTGGGCCGCCATGTCGCCAGGGTCTGCGGGGGCCACTTCAAGCACGCCATCCTGGAACTCAGCGGCAACAGCGCCCTGACCGTGCTGGACGACGCCGACATCGACTACGCCGTCGACGCCGCCGTCTTCAGCCGCTACGTGCACCAGGGCCAGGTCTGCATGGCCGCCAACCGCATCCTGGTGGACCGTGCCGTGGAGCAGGAGTTCACCGAGAAGTTCACCGCCAAGGTCGCCGCGCTCAAGACCGGCGACCCGAGCGACCCGGAGACCGTCATCGGCCCGGTCATCAACTCCGCCCAGGCCGACGCGATCACGGCCGTCGTGGCGCAGTCGCTCGCCGAGGGCGGCACCGCGCTGGTCGCCGGCCGGGCCGAGGGCAACCTCGTCGAACCGACCGTGCTGACCGGTCTGCCGCCGGACTCCCCGGTACTGCGCCAGGAGATCTTCGGCCCGGTGGCGCTGCTCATCCCCTTCGACGGCGAGGACGAGGCCGTACGCATCGTGAACGACAGCCCGTACGGCCTCAGCGGCGCCGTGCACACCGCCGACGTCGAGCGCGGCGTGCGCTTCGCCCGCCGGATCGACACGGGCATGATCCACGTCAACGACAGCACCGTGCACGACGAACCCGCCGTCAGCTTCGGCGGCGAGAAGCGCTCGGGGCTCGGGCGGTTGAACGGCGAGCACATGGTGGACGCCTTCACCACCCAGAAGTGGATCTCCGTGCAGCACGGCCGGCGGACGTTCCCGTTCTGAAGGAGCGCGTTCCGAGGGAGCGCGTTCCGGGGGAGCGCGTTCCGGGGGAGCGCGTTTCGAAGGAGCGCGTTCTGCGGGAGCCCGGATCCGTCTCTCAGGGGATCGTGCGAGGTCGTCCGGGATTGCGGACCGGATCTGGCCGCAAGGAGCCGTAGCGTCACAGACACCGGGAAGAACGGCGGCGGCCCGGGTGGTGCCGGCGCCGTGACATCCCCGAAGCCCTGCATCCGCAACCCTGGCAGCCCTGGAAGGCGGTCCCCATGGTCACTCACGTTCCCGCAGAACCCCACGGCGACGAGCGTGCGGCACTGCTGGCCTTCGCCGAGGCGCAGCGCGGCGGCATCCGCCGTGCCGTGCTCGGCCTGACCGAGCAGCAGGCGGCAGAGCACCCGTGCGCCAGCGAGCTGTCGCTGTCCGGGCTGGTCAAGCATGCCGCCGAGGCCGAGCTGAACTGGCTGCGGATGGCCCAGCAGAAGCCGAACGACAAGGTGCGCACCGAGGACACCTGGGCAGAGGGGTTCCGCCTCGTCGAGGGGGAGACCATCCAGGGCGTCCTCGCCTTCTGGGACGACGTACGCCGCGAGACCGAGGAGTTCATCCGCACGGTACCCAGCCTCGACGACACCTTCCCGCTGCCGCCGGTGCCCTGGTTCCCCAAGGACGGCGTCGTCTCGATGCGGTGGTTGGTGCTCCACCTCATCGAGGAGTTCGCCCTCCCCCAAGCTCTTAAGGAGCAGGGGGTACCCCCATAGCCGGGCACGCGGACATCCTGCGGGAGTCCCTGGACGGCAGGTCGTCCATCGACCTCGTGGTCCTGGAACGGGAGCAGGAGCGGAAGCAGGCGGGGGCAGAGGCGTAGACGTAGCTGCGGCGCGCGGCGCGCGGCGCGCGGAGCGGTGTGGCGGGATGGCGGTTCAGTGGTGGAAGCCGGTGGCCGCCGCCCGGTCGTGGGTCAGCGGGCGGGACTGGGCGCGCAGCTGCGGAAGGAACAGCTCCAGGTCGTTCAGGAGCAGGTCGCCCAGGTCGGTGGAGAAGCCGTTGCGGCAGACGATGCGCAGCACGCACAGGTCCTGGCGGTGCGCCGGGAACGGGTACGCGGGCACCAGCCAGCCGCGTTCGCGCAGCCGGCGCGCGACATCGAAGACGTCGTACGCCGTCACCTCCGGAGCCGTCGTGAACGCGAACACCGGCAGCTCGTCACCGCGGGTGAGCATCCTGAAGTCGCCCAACTCCTCGATCCGCCCGGCCAGCGACATGGCCACGTCCCGGGAGGCCTGCTGCACGGCCCGGTACCCGTCGCGGCCCAGCCGTACGAACGTGTAGTACTGCGCGACGACCTGCGCCCCGGGCCGGGAGAAGTTCAGGGCGAAGGTGGGCATGTCCCCGCCCAGGTAGCTGACCCGGAACACCAGCTCCTCCGGCAGCTCCTCCATCGACCGCCACAGCGCCCATCCCACGCCCGGGTAGACCAGGCCGTACTTGTGCCCCGACGTGTTGATCGAGGCGACCCGCGGCAGCCGGAAGTCCCACACGAGGTCCGGATCGAGGAACGGCGCGACCATGCCGCCGGACGCACCGTCGACATGCACCGGGACGTCGAGTCCGGTGCGCTCCTGGAGGTCGTCCAGGGCGGCGCAGAGGTCCGCGATGGGCTCGTAGCTGCCGTCGAAGGTGGAGCCCAGGATGCCCACCACGCCGATGGTGTTCTCGTCGCACAGCTCGGCGGCGGCCGTCGGGTCGAGGTGGAAGCGGTCCCCCTCCATGGGCACCTGGCGCGCCTCCACCTCCCAGAACGTGCAGAACTTCTCCCAGCAGACCTGCACGTTGACGCCCATCACCAGATTCGGCCGCCTCCCGGCGTCCGCCCCCCGTCCGTCTCGTGAGCCGCCCCGCCCACCCCGTCCGCCCTGCCGCTCGACGCGCCGTGTCCAGCGTCGTTTCAACGCCATCCCGGCGAGCATGCACGCCTCGCTCGACCCGGTCGTGGAGCAGCCCACGGCCGCGGCGGGATCCGGCGCGTGCCACAGGTGGGCGAGCATCGCCACGCAGCGCCGCTCCAGCTCGGCGGTGCGCGGGTACTCGTCCTTGTCGATCATGTTCTTGTCCCGGCACTCCGCCATCAGCTGACCGGCCTGCGGCTCCATCCAGGTGGTGACGAAGGTCGCCAGGTTGAGCCGCGAGTTCCCGTCCAGCATCAACTCGTCGTGCACGAGGCGGTACGCGGCGGTGGGGGGCAGCGGGCCGTCCGGGAGCCGGTGCTTGGGCGGGGCCTCGGTCATGCCGCTGAGCGGGTCGGCCTCCCCGTAGAAGGGGTTCACCGAGGCCGCACGGTGGCCGTCCCGGTCGGGTCCGTGGTGTAGCGGCATCGGGGCCCTCCTCGCCCTGCTCGCCCGGCTCGGGCCGGGTGTCCGCGATGGGCGTGCGGGCGCGGCCGCCGTGGTGGCGGGTTCCTCGCCTCGGCCCTCCGGCCGAGAATACGAAGAAATCGGGCAATTCGCCCGGTGAGGCCGGCAAGGCCGTGACCGGTGCCCAATCCGCTTGCACCTCACCCTGCGTGAGGTAGCAGTCTGTGACGCGTACCGAACGAAAGGCGAAGGCCATGTGCGCATCGCCCGCATCGGCGGAATCCCCGGGGCGCCTGTACTCCGTGGGAGAGGTCGCCGGATTCACCGGGGTCACCGTGCGGACACTGCACCACTACGACGAGATCGGGCTCCTGGCACCCAGCGCCCGCAGCCGCGCCGGGCACCGGCGGTACGGCGACGCGGATCTGGACCGATTGCAGCAGATCCTGTTCTACCGGGAGCTCGGCTTCCCGCTCGACGAGGTCGCGGTGCTGCTCGACGACCCGGATGCCGATCCGTACGAGCACCTGCGCCGCCAGCACCGGTTGCTGGCCACCCGGATCGAGAAGCTGGAGCAGATGGCCGCCGCCGTCAGGGCAGCGATGGAGGCACGGAAGATGGGCATCAATCTCACACCGGAAGAGAAGTTCGAGGTCTTCGGCGACTTCGACCCCGACGAGTACGCCGAGGAGGCCCAGCAGCGCTGGGGCGACACCGAGGCGTACCGCGAGTCCCTGCGCCGATCCGCCTCGTACACCAAGCAGGACTGGATACGGATCCAGGAGGAGGGCGACGAGATCGCCCGGCGCTTCGTCGCCCTCCTGGAGGCCGGCGAGGACCCCGACTCCGAGGCGGCCATGGACGTGGCCGAGGAGCACCGGCAGCTCATCTGCCGCAACCACTACGACTGCACCTACGAGATCCACCGGGGCCTCGCTGAGATGTACATCGCGGACGAGCGCTTCATCCGCAACATCGACAAGCTGAAGCCGGGGCTCGCGGCGTACCAGCGCGCCGCGATCCTCGCGAACGCGGCCCGCCACTCCTGATCCGCACCGCAGGGGTTCTCCGGCGGCCGGCGCCGCCACGACGTCCCTCCGGGGGCCCGGGGGGCGTCCTCTGGCGGCCAAGGCCCGCCACGGTGCCCTGTAAGGGGCGCGGGGAACTGCGCGACCAGCCCACCACCGGCCGGTGGTCCGGGCACGACAGGAACAGCCCCTTCGGGTCGGTGGTCCGGGCACGACAGGAACAACCCCTTCGGGCCGGTGGCGACCGCAAGGTCGCATCGTGGCTGGGCGCGCAGTTCCCCGCGCCCCTGAAAGAAGGGGGGGCGACGGATATAGGGGGGTACCCAGCGTCAGCTGGAAGCGCACCGCCGCCAGGGGCGCCCTCGCCCCCGAGGAGGGCCCCCGGGGAACCCGGGACCAGAGCCGCGCGTTGGTAGTTTTGTCGGTGTAGCCGGAGGCACACCGCGCCGCCCACCCCTCAGGAGCCCGGAAACGTGATGACGCTTGCCCTCGGGCCGAGCTGGATGGACCCCGACTATCTGCTGAACCATTTCGGGCTGCTCGGTCTGCTACTCGTCGTCTTCGCCGAGTCCGGACTGCTCATCGGCTTCTTCCTGCCCGGCGACTCGCTGCTGTTCACCACCGGTCTGCTGATCACCACCGACCAGCTGGACGTCCCGCTGTGGCAGGCCTGCGCGCTCGTCGTGCTCGCGGCGGTCCTCGGCGATCAGGCGGGCTACCTCTTCGGCAGGAAGGTCGGCCCGACGCTCTTCCGGCGCCCGGACTCCCGGATCTTCAAGCAGGAGAACGTGACCAAGGCGCACGAGTTCTTCGCGCGGCACGGTCCGAAATCCCTGGTCCTGGCCCGCTTCGTGCCCGTCGTGCGGACCTTCACACCGATCATCGCGGGCGTCAGCGGTATGAGCTACCGGCCGTTCCTGATGTTCAACGTCCTCGGGGGCGCCCTCTGGGGCTCGGGCGTGACCCTGCTCGGCGCCTGGCTCGGCAAGCACGCCTTCGTACGGGACAACATCGAGGCGATGCTCGTCCTCGTCGTGCTGATCTCGGTGGTGCCGATAGCCATCGAGTTCCTACGGGCCCGGGGGAAGGCGAAACGGGGCGGTGGGCCCGGTGGGCACGGAGGCTCCGGCAACCCCGGTGGCCCGGGGGCGCCGCGCCGAGGAGCGACGTCCGTAGGCCGCGGCCGGCACGCCAAGCGGTGACCTGTTTGTAACGTGCCCCACAAGGGCGGCGCGGGAAAAAGGGGCGCGGGGAACTGCGCGACCAGCCCCCACCGGCCGAGCCCCCACCGGCCGGTGGCCCGGATACGACAGAACTGCCCCTCCGGGCCGGTGGCGACCGCAAGGCCGCATCGTGGCTGGGCGGGCAGTTCCCCGCGCCCCTTTCGGGTGCACCCCGGGCCGTCGGGGACTCCCCCCGACCAGAACCCCCGATCAGAACCCGCGCGTGCGCTTGGCCGCACGCCGGTTCGCCGCGGCAGGCACCCGGATCAGCAGCCGGGACACCTCGGCACCGAGGTTCACCCCGATCGCGATGGCCATGGCGAGCGCCGCGGCCTTGGTGAGCGAGACGAGCCCCGCCATCGCGTTGTTCTGCGCGAATCCGAGCAGCCCGAAGTACGTCGCCGAACCCGGGAGCAGCGGCCCGATCGCGGCCGTCACATAGGGCAGTGCCGAAGCGAACCGGTAACGCGAGAAGAGCTGGCCGAACAGGCCGACCAGGCCCGCCGCCACCGCCGTCGAGGCCACCGTCGACAGATGGCCGGTGTAGTGCATCGCGCCGTAGACCAGGCCGGCCACGCCACCGTTCAACGTCACCATCAGCACCGTCGAGCGTTCCTGCTGGAGCAGTACCGCGAAGGCGAGGGAGACCAGCATCGAGGCGACGATCTGCCAGCCGGGGCGGTCCACGACGCCCAGCGCCTGGTCCGGGTTGAGCTGAGCGCCGACGCGTACGCCGAAGTACAGGATGAACAGCACGCCGACGACGATGCCGACGAAGAAGTACAGCACCTCCAGCAGGCGCGCGGCGGCGGTGATGTAGTAGCCGGTGAGGCCGTCCTGCACGCCGGCCACCAGGGCCCGCCCCGGTAGCAGCGCGAAGAGCCCACCGGTGATCACCGCCGAGGTGTCCAGGGGCACCTGGAGCAGTGTCACCGCGACACCGAGCGCGGCCGGCGGCATGGCGGCCACCGTGAACTGGTAGAACTCCGGCAACCCGCGTCCCGCGCAGAGCCAGGCCAGTCGGTCGCCCAGCATCGCGCCGATGGCCGCCAGCACGAAGACCAGCAGCCCACCGCCCACCATGATCGAGGCGGCACCGGCCAGCAGGCCGTTGGCCGCGGTCAGCGCCCAGCCGGGGAACGGGTGGCGGTTACGGCGGATCTCCGCGAGGCGCCGGTAGGCCTCCTCCAGGGAGATCTGGCTGTCCTCCTCGCTGAGGTCGTCGACCAGCTGGAAGACCGCCGCGAGCCGGGTGTAGTCGGTGCCGCGGCGGCGCACCGTCCGGGAGGACGTGACCGGGTCGTCCACCAGGGACGGCTGGTGCGAGATGGACAGCAGCGTGAAGGTGACCGTCGGCTCGCAGCGGTCGAGACCGTAGGAGCGGCAGACGGCGAACATCGCCGCCTCCACGTCCTCGGCGCCCTCGCCCCCCGCCAGCAGCAGCTCCCCGATACGCAGCGTCAGGTCGAGCACACGCGGCACCGCCGGGGTGGCCTCGTCCGCCTCGTGCCGGGGCTTGGGGTCCAGCGCGGGCCGCTCGGCGACCGGCATGCGCAGCATCGTGCGCATCCGGTCCTGCCAGGGGAGCTCCTTGGTGAGCCGGACCTGGGGGATGCCGACCGGCGGAGTGAAGGCGGGGTGAGCCGTGCGCGGGTTGTACGTGGGGGGTCTGCTGAACGCCGAGCTCTCGCGCTCCGCATGGGCCTGCGGTGGAATGAGGCCTTCCGGGATCGCGAACTCCGACGTGGTCTGCGACTCGTCCTCGGACACCTGCGCAGCCGCGTGCACGCCCTTGGGCTGGGCGAACGCGCTTCGTGCCTCGTCCGACGTCGGCTTGTGGTCCTCCGCGCCCGGGGGCCTGTCGTGGCTCGGGGGCACGGCGGGACCTGCGGAGCCCGCGTAGCCCGAATCGGTCACCGAACTAGCTCCTTCTGTGCGCCTCGATCGGCGCCGCGGTGGTCTGGGTGGTTGCGCGCCGTTTGGGGTACTCAACTGATGGTTGCGGTAATGGGGGGATTTGTGTATATGGACAGCAATAGTCGTACAGGATGTCGTATACAGGCACAGGCGTACGCCGGGCCTGTACAGGCGCGCCCGGGACTGTGTGGGCGTGCACGACCGTGCATGGATCCGCTTGTCCGCTAGGCCGCCCGTGTAGACCTGCATCGACCTGCATGAAGCTGTCGCGTTCTGCTGATGCGCTGCTCAGGTGCTGCTCACAGGCTGCTCACGTGCTGCGTCGGCCGGGTGCGGACCCGAGGACCGTACGCCCGCTCACGGGCGGCCCAGGGGGTAGCCGTCCCAGCCCGTGCGCACCCGACGCGGTCAGCGCCCGGCGCACACGAAGAAGCCGCGCGTCCCTCCGGTGGAGGATCGCGCGGCCCGTTCCTACGAACCGGGGCGGATCAGTGACCGCCCTCCTCCTTGAAGCGCTTGTAAGACCGCTCGATCTCGGTCTCCGCCTCGCTTCGGCCCACCCAGTTGGCACCCTCGACCGACTTGCCGGGCTCAAGATCCTTGTAGACCTCGAAGAAGTGCTGGATCTCCAGGCGGTCGAACTCGGACACATGGTGGATGTCCCGCAGATGCTCGACCCGTGGGTCGGACGCCGGCACGCACAACAGCTTGTCGTCGCCCCCGGCCTCGTCCGTCATCCGGAACATCCCGATCGCGCGGCACTTGATGAGGCAGCCGGGGAACGTCGGCTCCTCCAGCAGGACCAGCGCGTCCAGCGGATCGCCGTCCTCACCGAGGGTGTTCTCGACGAAACCGTAGTCCGCCGGGTAACTGGTCGACGTGAAGAGTCGACGGTCCAGGCGAATACGACCGGTCTCGTGGTCCACCTCGTACTTGTTACGCGAACCCTTCGGGATCTCGATCGTGACGTCGAACTCCACCGGTGGCTCCTCCATGATCAGCACATACTTCTGATGGTTAAGTGTCCCTCACGCAGGTGTGTGATCGCGAAAGGGGCTGGTTGTTGTGCCGGAGCTGCCAGAGCCAGAACCGGAGCACGGGCCGTGGGCCAGGCTGCGCGCCAAGCTGCCAGCGGCGCGGACCTTGGTGCGGCTCCCGGAGCGGGTGCATCCCATGGCTCTGAAGACATGGCAGGTCACGACGGGTGCCGCCGTGCTCGGGTTGGTGATCGCGGCCGGCGCGGTCTCCGCCGCCGGGCCGTGGGACTCCACTGGCCAGCGTACGGCCGAGCGTGACTGGGCGGCGGGTCAGCGGCCTGGAGGTGGCGCAGATCACGGCGCACGGGGCGGCGACGACAAGCCCGGACCCGCCCCCAGCGCCCCTGAGGTGCTCGCGGCGCTCGGGGCGCCCGCAGCCGGCGGCCCGGCGCGTTCGGGGTCCCCGCAGGGCTCCAGCTCCGGGGGCGCCGCCGGTGCGGTGCCGACCGCGCACGGACTCGGGGCGCTGCTCGACCCGCTGCTCGCGGACGCCTCCCTGGGCCGCAGCCGCACCGCCGCCGTCGTCGACGTGGCCACCGGACGGCAGGTCTACGGCCGTGACGCGGGCAAGGCGCTGACGCCCGCGTCGACGACGAAGCTGGCCACGGCGGTGGCGGCGCTCTCCGCGCTGGGCGACGAGCACCGTATCGAGACGCGCGCCGTACTCGAGGACGGCGACGGGCACGGCACACCCCGGGTCGTCCTCGTCGGCGGCGGCGACCCCACCCTCACGGCGCGCTCCGCAGCGGGCCCCCAGGCCAGCCTGGAGAAGCTCGCCACGGCGACCGCGCACGCCCTGGCGGACCGGCACATCGGCCACGTCACGCTGGCCTACGACGACTCGCTCTACGCCGGCCCCCGCCTGCACCCCATCGGGCCGAACGAGAACCTCGCCCCGATCACCGCGCTCACGGCGGACGAGGGCCGCCTCGACCACTCCACCAGCGGCCCGGCGCCGCGCTCCACCGACCCGTCGGGCGACGCCGCCGCCGCGTTCGCGGGATTCCTGAAGGACCACGGTGTCGGCGTGCAGGGCAAGCCCGGTTCGGGGAAGGCGGCGCGGCACGCCGAGCGGCTCGCCGCCGTGTCGTCGCCGCCGCTGTCGTCGCTGGTCGAACGGATGCTGACGAACAGCGACAACGACATCGCCGAGGCGCTCGCGCGACAGACCGCGCTCGCCGCCCACCGGCGGGCCGACTTCGCCGGGGGCGCGCAGGCGATCCGGGCCCGGCTGGCCGGTCTGGGGCTGCCGATGTCCGGAGCCCGGTTCGCCGACGGCAGCGGCCTCAACCGCGCCGACCGGCTCACCGCGGACCTGCTGACCGCGCTCCTGGCGAAGGCCGGCGACCCGGGTCGTCCGGAACTCCGGCCGGTCCTCACGGGGCTGCCGGTGGCCGGTTTCACCGGCACGCTGGAGCATCGTTACGGTGCCGCCGCCGACCGGCCGGCGACCGGTCTGGTGCGGGCCAAGACGGGCACCCTGACGGGCGTGAACACCCTCGCCGGCACCGTCGTCGACCACGACGGCCGGCTCCTGGCCTTCGCCTTCATGACATCCGACTCCCCCTCCGCCCCCGCCACCCAGGCGGGCCTGGACCACCTGGCCACGGCCCTCACCCAGTGCGGGTGCAGCTAACCAATCCCTGGCCAACGTCTCCCTTTGCGGGCGGTTCCGGCACGCCCGGCGCGCCCGGCGCGGTCGAGGGTGCCCCCTTGGGCCGGCGCCGATGCGGCGGTTTCATCGCGCTTGATCGCGCAGTTCCCCGCGCCCCTTTCCGAGCCCCTCCGGGTCGGCGGCGCTGCGACGGCACCGTCGTGGTTGGTTGCGCAGTTCCCCGCGCCCCTTTCCGAGCCCCTCCGGGTTGGTGGGGCTGTGACGGCGCCGTCGTGGTTGATCGCGCAGTTCCCCGCGCCCCTTTCCGGGGTGCCCCCTTGGGTTGGTGGGGCTGTGACGGCGCCGTCGTGGTTGGTTGCGCAGTTCGCCGCGCCCCTTTCCGGTGGCGGCGTGATGGTTTCGTTGTGGCTGGGCGCGCAGTTCCCCGCGCCCCTTTTTTAGGGGCGTCCTCGTGAACCGTGCGGACAAGTGCACCCCGTGAAGGGGCGCGGGGAACTGCGCGAGCGACCAGCCACCGGTGGAACGGTCCGGACACGACCTGGCCACCCCACCCGGCCGGTCCGGCCCGAAGGGCCGTGCCGCCGTGCGCACCCACCCGCCCTGGAAGGGCGCTTCCCCAGGACACCGCCCCGCCCGGCAAGGCCCGCACCCCGCGAGGGGGGACCACGGGGCCCCGCCCCCGTGCGCCCGCGGTCGTACCGCAGCCTTAGCGGAGCGAACCACGTACCGTTGACGCATGACGAGCATCGGTGGTGCCGCATCTCCCGGGATGGTCGACTGGAATCTCGCGGTGGCGACCGCGACCCGCCTCGTGCGGCCGGGGCCGGAAGTGAGCCGCGACGAGGCCCGGGCGGTCGTCGCGGAGTTGCGACGGCACGCCAAGGCGTCGGAGGAGCACGTACGCGGCTTCACCCGGATGGCGGGTGACGCCGCCGACGACACCCCCGTACTCGTGGTGGACCGACCCGGCTGGGTGCGGGCCAACGTCGCGGGCTTCAAGGAGATCCTCGCGCCCCTGCTGGACAAGATGCAGCAGCGGCGCGGCTCAGGCCCTGGCGGCGTCGTCCTGAACGCCGTCGGCGGCAAGGTGACCGGCGTCGAGCTGGGCATGCTGCTGTCGTTCCTGTCCTCCCGGGTGCTCGGCCAGTACGAGACGTTCGCGCCGGCCAGCCGCGATCTGCCCGGCGCGGCGAACGGCGGCGGCCGCCTCCTGCTGGTGGCCCCCAACATCGTCCACGTCGAGCGCGAGTTGGACGTGGCCCCGCACGACTTCCGCCTGTGGGTCTGCCTGCACGAGGAGACGCACCGGACCCAGTTCACCGCTGTTCCGTGGCTGCGTGACCATCTGGAGGGCGAGATCCAGTCGTTCCTCCAGGAGACCGACGTCGACCCGATGACCGTTCTCGAACGCATCCGGCAGGCCGCCCAGTCGCTCGCCGGCGGCCGTCCGGAGAGCGAGGAGGGGGACGCGGGCGACGGCGGCCGGTCGCTCGTGGAGATCGTGCAGACCCCGGTGCAGCGGGAGATCCTCGCCCGGCTCACCGCGGTGATGTCGCTGCTCGAAGGGCACGCCGACTACGTGATGGACGGCGTGGGGCCCGCCGTCGTGCCGTCCGTCGCCGAGATCCGCGAGAAGTTCCAGCAGCGCAGGGCCCGCGGCGCGTCCCGGCTCGACCAAGCGCTCCGCAAGCTCCTGGGCCTCGACGCCAAGCTGCGCCAGTACCGCGACGGCGAACGCTTCGTGCGCACCGTCGTCGACGAGGTCGGCGTGGCGGGTTTCAACCGCGTCTGGACATCTCCCAACACCCTTCCGACCAAGGCCGAGATCGCAAAACCGGCCGACTGGATCGCGCGGGTGCACCGCCGGCCGGAACCATGATCGACAAGATGGACCCGCACGGATCGACCAGACGGGCCTATCCCTGCCCATCCATGCCCATCCATGCCCATACGTGCCCATGCATGCCCATGCAGAGCGACCGCGCACGCCCCGCGTCCATCCGGCACCCCCGGCCAGACCCGACCCGTTCGGGGCATCGTCACGCTCCGGTGTGCACGCGGATGCGTACGCCGGTTCCAGTCGAGGGCGGAAGAACCTCGCACAATCACCCGTCCGAGGGACCGTGGGTCATGGGTAGGCGTGCGATGCTCGGGGAATGGCTCGGTTCTGTCACCATCGACACACTCTGAGTGACTGGCCGGTCCGGCGACCGGTGGCTGTGACGGTGATCGCGAAGGGTGACCGCCACATCCGCAGTGGCTCAGCAACCAGTCGACATCCGGGCCTCACCCCCCGTACTCCACGAAGGGAACCGGACATGGGTCCCCATCCCGCGGTCGCGGCGATACGTTTGGCGGTCCGCCGCGTACTCCACGACGTCCTCAGCGACCACGCCGCCCAGCGGGCCGGCGCCGACCTCCGCGCGGCCGCCGCACTCGCCGGTCGCGCGGCCACCGGACCGTGCGCACACACCGCCACCCACTCCAGCCCCGCTCCCGGCGCCGGGTCGGCCCGCGCCCTGACCGGCACCGTGTCCGCGCCGCCGGCCGGCGACCCCACCGCGCCGCCGCTCACCAGAGCCGCCGCCCCCGCGCCCCGCGCCGCCACCCCGGCCGCCCCCGCCCCCGGCCCGCTGGTCCTCGTGGCCTGTTCCGGCGGCGCCGACTCCATGGCACTGGCCTCCGCGCTCGCCTTCGAGGCGCCCAAGCTGGGCGTCCGGGCCGGCGGCATCACCGTCGACCACGGCCTGCAGGAAGGATCCGACCTGCGCGCCGCCGAGGTCGCCGACCGGCTCAGCGCCCTCGGTCTCGGCCCGGTCGAGTCCATCGCGGTGTCCGTCGGCCGCACCGGAGGACCGGAAGCCGCCGCACGCGACGCCCGCTACGCCGCCCTGGACGCCGCCGCCGAACGGCACGGAGCCGCCGCCGTCCTGCTCGGGCACACCCGCGACGACCAGGCGGAGACGGTCCTGCTGGGCCTGGCCCGCGGCTCCGGCACCCGTTCGCTGTCCGGAATGGCCGCCGTCTCCGGCGCCGCCGGCCGCTACCGCAGACCCTTCCTGCACCTGGACCGGCAGACCGCCCGCCGGGCCTGCCTCGCGCAGTCCCTCCCGGTCTGGGACGACCCCCACAACACCGACCCCACGTTCACCCGCTCCCGGCTGCGCCACGAGGGCCTGCCCGCCCTGGAGAAGGCCCTCGGCAAGGGCGTCGTCGAAGCCCTCGCCCGCACCGCCCAACTCTCCCGCGACGACGCCGACGCCCTGGACGCCTGGGCCGACCAGGCCGAGGCCACCGTGCGCGACGCCGCCGGGCTCCTGGAGTGCGCCAAACTGCGTGCGCTGCCGCCCGCCGTGCGCCGGCGCGTGCTGCGCCGCGCCGCCATCGGAGCCGGCGCCCCCGCCGGCTCGCTGTTCGCCCGGCACATCGAGGAAGTCGATCGGCTGATCACCGGGTGGCGGGGCCAGGGAGCCATCAATCTCCCCGGCAAGGTCGTCGCCCAGCGGCAGGATGGCAGACTGGTGATCCGGCAGGGCTGACCGAAGCACCACCGCCGCGCGCAGGGTCTTCCGAAACGGATCGGTCAGCGGCTCGGACGACGAAAGTGATGCGGGTGGACGCGAAAGACATGGGCACCGACCTCAAGTCGGTGCTCATCACCAAGGAACAGATCGACGCGAAGCTGGCCGAGTTGGCCGCGAAGATCGACGCGACGTACGCGGGCAAGGATCTGCTCATCATCGGCGTCCTCAAGGGCGCCGCGATGGTCATGGCCGATCTGGCCCGCGCACTCGCCACCCCCGTCACCATGGACTGGATGGCGGTGTCGTCCTACGGAGCCGGTACCCAGTCGTCCGGTGTGGTGCGGATCCTCAAGGACCTCGACACCGACATCAAGGGCAGGCACGTCCTCATCGTCGAGGACATCATCGACTCGGGACTGACGCTGTCCTGGCTCATCTCCAACCTCGGCTCGCGCGAGCCGGCCTCCCTCAACGTGTGCACCCTGCTGCGCAAGCCGGAGGCGGCGAAGGTCGCGATCGACGTGGAATGGGTCGGCTTCGACATTCCGAACGAGTTTGTCGTGGGCTACGGCCTGGACTACGACGAGAAGTACCGGAACCTCCCCTTCGTCGGCACCCTGGCACCGCACGTCTACGGCGGTTGAGCGGCGCGTCCCCGAAGGCCGGCCCGGTGCCGGGCGCGAAACCGGCCGCGGCGGCGGACCGGAGTGCTGCCGGGGAGGCGGATGCCACAGCACGACCGGGAACCCTCACGGGGTTTTGGCCGTTGGAGCATGCGGGGACACTCCCCCACTGTCTGAAGGGCGTGGGAGGTGCCCCCACCCAGCCGTCCCCGGCAGCTACGGGTGACAATGCTGGGGTACCGTCCGAAGAACAGTCTTTATCAAACTCACTATGGCAGGAGGGACGGGGCGGCACCGCTCCGTATGGATGGACGTGAAGCGATACTTCCGTGGGCCGGTCATGTGGATCGTGCTGGCCGTCCTTGCCGTGGTCGTGTTGATGCAGGTCGTCAGTTCGTCCGGTGGCTACAAGACGGTGGACACCGGTCAGGTCGTTCAGGCGATCGACAAGAACCAGGTGAAGCAGGCCAAGCTCAGCACCGGCGATGAGCAGACCATCAAGGTCGAGCTGAAGGACGGCACCAAGGTCCAGGGCAGCAGCAAGATCCAGTCGAGCTACATCGGCGACCAGGGCGTCGACCTGGCCAAGACTCTGCAGGCCAAGTTCGAGGGCAAGCAGATTCCGGACGGCTATACGGTCTCCCCTTCGAAGCAGAACCCGTTCGTCGGGATCCTGCTCTCACTGCTGCCCTTCGTGCTGATCGTCGTGGTCTTCCTGTTCCTGATGAATCAGATGCAGGGCGGCGGCTCCCGAGTCATGAACTTCGGGAAGTCCAAGGCCAAGCTGATCACCAAGGACACCCCGAAGACGACGTTCCATGACGTCGCCGGGGCCGACGAGGCCGTCGAGGAGCTCCAGGAGATCAAGGAATTCCTCCAGGAGCCGGCGAAGTTCCAGGCGGTCGGCGCCAAGATCCCCAAGGGCGTGCTGCTCTACGGCCCGCCCGGTACCGGCAAGACGCTCCTCGCGCGCGCCGTCGCGGGCGAGGCGGGTGTGCCGTTCTACTCGATCTCCGGTTCCGACTTCGTGGAGATGTTCGTCGGTGTCGGTGCCTCCCGGGTGCGCGACCTCTTCGAGCAGGCCAAGGCCAACGCCCCGGCCATCGTCTTCGTCGACGAGATCGACGCCGTCGGCCGGCACCGCGGTGCGGGCCTCGGCGGCGGCCACGACGAGCGCGAGCAGACGCTGAACCAGCTGCTGGTCGAGATGGACGGCTTCGACGTCAAGGGTGGCGTCATCCTGATCGCCGCCACCAACCGACCCGACATCCTCGACCCGGCGCTGCTGCGCCCCGGCCGGTTCGACCGCCAGATCGCGGTCGACCGCCCGGACATGCAGGGCCGTCTGGAGATCCTCAAGGTCCACCAGAAGGGCAAGCCGGTCGCGCCCGACGTCGACCTGGCCGCCGTCGCCCGCCGCACCCCCGGCTTCACCGGCGCCGACCTGAGCAACGTCCTCAATGAGGCCGCCCTGCTCACCGCCCGCAGCGACCGCAAGCTGGTGGACAACCAGATGCTGGACGAGGCGATCGACCGCGTCGTGGCCGGCCCGCAGAAGCGGACCCGGATCATGTCGGACAAGGAGAAGAAGATCACCGCGTACCACGAGGGCGGTCACGCCCTGGTCGCGGCGGCCTCACCGAACTCCGACCCGGTGCACAAGATCACCATCCTCTCCAGAGGCCGTGCCCTGGGGTACACCATGGTCCTCCCCGACGAGGACAAGTACTCCACCACGCGCAACGAGATGCTGGACCAGCTCGCCTACATGCTGGCCGGCCGGGCCGCGGAAGAGCTCGTCTTCCACGACCCGACCACCGGCGCGGCCAACGACATCGAGAAGGCCACGGCCACGGCACGCGCCATGGTCACGCAGTACGGCATGACCGAGCGGCTCGGCGCGATCAAGTTCGGCAGCGATCAGAGCGAGCCGTTCCTCGGCCGTGAGATGTCCCACCAGCGCGACTACTCGGAAGAGGTCGCCGCGCTGGTCGACGAAGAGGTCAAGAAGCTGATCGAGAACGCGCACAACGAAGCCTGGGAAATCCTGGTGGAGAACCGCGACGTCCTCGACAACCTCGTCCTCGCGCTGCTGGAGAAGGAGACCCTCGGCAAGGAGCAGATCGCCGAGGTCTTCGCCCCGCTGGTGAAGCGCCCGGCCCGCCCCGCGTGGACCGGCTCCTCACGGCGCACCCCGTCGACCCGGCCGCCCGTGCTCTCCCCCAAGGAGCTCTCCCTGACCAACGGGGCGAACGGCACGGCCACCGCCATCACCACCGGCGGAACGGACCCGAGCCCCCTGCGGCCCAGCGACTCGATGTCCGAGGAGCGTCCGGAGAACTGACCCCGGGCTCCGGGCGTCCGACAGGCCGCGAAAACGGTCGGTGTGACGTCGGATGTCAGGAGCGACGGCTTGGAATGAACGCCGCGTCCCCCAGGTTTTAGCGGGGGACGCGGCGTCGCCGTGTGCCCCGGTGCCGTTCTGCCAGGCGGATGCACGGCCAGTCGAGAACAGCGCCGTCAGTCGTAGAAAGCGCCGCCGTCAGTCGTGGAAGAGGCGCACCGCATGTACGGATAGGCAAGTGAGCGAGGAGCAGATGACCGACCCGCTGGCCCTGGAGGGCGACCGCCCGATAGGCGAGTTCGACGAGAAGCGCGCACAGAACGCCATACGGGAACTGCTGATCGCGGTCGGCGAGGACCCGGACCGAGAGGGACTGCGGGAGACACCGGCGCGGGTGGCACGCGCCTACCAGGAGATCTTCGCCGGCCTCAGGCAGCGCCCCGAAGACGTGCTGACCACCACCTTCGACCTCGGCCATGACGAAATGGTGCTGGTCAAGGACATCGAGGTGGTCAGCACCTGCGAGCACCACCTGGTGCCCTTCGTCGGCTCGGCACACGTCGGATACATCCCGTCCGGCGATGGCAAGATCACCGGCCTGTCGAAGCTGGCCCGGCTCGTCGATGTCTACGCTCGGCGGCCACAGGTCCAGGAGCGGCTGACCACCCAGATCGCGGAGTCGGTCATGAAGATCCTGGAGCCGCGTGGCGTGATCGTCGTGGTCGAGTGCGAGCACATGTGCATGACGATGCGTGGTGTCCGCAAGCCCGGAGCCAAGACGATCACCTCCGCGGTCCGCGGCCAGCTGCGTGATCCGGCCACCCGTAATGAGGCGATGAGCCTGATCATGGCTCGCTGAGCGGGCCGATCCCGGCGGCCGAGGGTCCTTCGCTGACCGAGGGTCCGGTGGCCGCGGAAACGGTTCCTTGCGGCTCCGCTCCGCTGCGGGCGTGACCAGCTCCGACGCGGCCGTCGGGTTGCCACCGCCCTGAGGGGGCTGTTTGTGTCGTGTCCGGATCACCGGGCCGGTGGTGGGTTGCTCGCGCAGTTCCCCGCGCCCCTTGGGTGGGCGCGTTGCGCCCCCTTGGGGCCCGAGTGTTGGGCACGTAGTGCCCACTTTCAGGGGCGCGGGGAACTGCGCAACCAGCCCCGACGAGACCGTCGCCGTCGCCACCGACCTCAAGGGGCTGTTGCTGTCGTGCCCGGAACTCCCCCACTCTCGGCTTCGCTCGAGCGGGAGGTGCCCCCATGTCGGCGGGTGTTGCTCGCGCCCGCGCGGCGGAGCCGCACATTGCGGCTGGCCGCGGGCCCGCGGCGCTACTCCGTGCGGGCCGCCCCTGCCCCGTGGTCCTCGTCGTCGTCCTCGGGGAGCTTGCAGACCCGCTCCAGGAAGATCGCGGCCGCTATCACGGCGACCCCGGCGAGGACCGAGGAAGCGGCATAGATGGCCTGGTCGCGGCGGGCCGGGACGTCCAGGAACTCCAGCAGGAAGACGCCCGTGCCGCCGTACATGCCGGCCACCAGCGCCGCCACCAGGGCGCTGGCCTGGCCGAAGACGACCGCGCGTGCGGCCACCATCGGATCGACGCCCTTCGCCCCTGGCCGCCGCTCACGCTGAGCGCGTAGCCGGGAGCGGATGGACAGCGCGGTGGCCAGCAGGATGACGGCGATGATCGCGAGCACGATGGGCGCGGCCAGCGGAACCCGCGGCAGCGTGCCCACCGAGTCCCACAGCCGGGCGCCCGCCCAGGCCAGCACTCCGGCCACGAGGAACACCCCGGCCAGCACCCTGATGCGCAGCTGCTTCACATCGCCCCTTCGCCGACGGTGCCGAGCACCGGCTCCAGGCGGACCTCCGGTGCCGGCAGCGATCCTTCCGCCGGGATACCTCGCTCGATCGTCAGGCCCCGGCGGGGACGTCGGATCCCGTCCCGGCCACCCAGCGGACCTTTCCGATAGACCTTAACGACTACTCCGGCAACCGGAGTTCCAGATCGACACGCGGCACCACGCCTTCCCTGGGCAGCGCGGCCAGCAACTCGGCCACCGGTCCACGGCCCGGCAGCTGTGCCTCCGGCTCGACGTCGTACCAGGGCACCAGCACGAAGGCGCGTTCGTGGGCGCGTGGATGCGGGAGGGTGAGCGTCGGATCGTCGGAGACCAACTCGGCGTAGGCCACGATGTCGACGTCGAGCGTGCGCGGCCCCCACCGCTCCTCGCGTACCCGATGGAACGCCTCCTCCACCGCCTGCGCGCGCTCCAGCAGGGAGGAGGGCGGCAGGGTGGTCTTCACGACGGCGATCGCGTTGAAGTACGACGGCTGACTGCCCGGGTCGACGCCCCACGGCTCCGTCTCGTACACCGGGGAGACGGCCTTGACGCGCAGGCCCGGGGTGTCCTCCAACGCGTCCACCGCGCCCTGGAGGGTCTCCAGACGGTTGCCGAGATTGCTGCCCAGGGAGATCACGGCCCGTTTGGGGTTGCTCAGGGTGGTGTCGGCATCGTCCACCTTCTGCACCACGGAGGCGGGCACCGGCTGCACGGTCGGGTCGCTCTGCCCCTCGGCAAAGAATGCGGTCATACGCGGCTCCGGGTGATGGTGACGGTCACGTCGTCGAAGGGAACGGTGATCGGCGCCTGAGGCTTGTGGATGCGGACCTCGACCTCCTGGACCCTCTCGTGCTTCAGACACGCTTGGGCGATGCGCTCGGCCAGCGTCTCGATGAGGTCGACCGGTTCCCCGGTGACGATGGCCGTGACCTGCTCCGCGACGGTGCCGTAGTCCACGGTCTTCGCCAGGTCGTCGTCGGCGGCCGCCGCCCGGACGTCCAGGCCCATCACGAGGTCGACGATGAAGGGCTGGCCCTCCTCGCGCTCCCGCGGCAGCACACCGTGGTGCCCACGGGCGCGAAGACCGTGCAGCGTGATGCGGTCCACGCGAATCCTCCTGCCGTCGTCGGTCGTGGTCGGGCCGGGTGTCGGTCACCTGCCCCGGGCGAATGTACCCGTGAGCATCGACGGCCCTCGGCCCTGGGGCTGTGACCCTGCGTAACCCCCGGGCGCGATGCTGTGGCGTCCGACACACCTCACCGACGCGGGACGTCCGGTCGTGGGACCCGGCCCGGCCGACCACTCGGGCCGTGCGCAGACCGTGACGACCAGGCCAGAGCCCCGGCGTACCACACCCCATACCCACTCAGTCGGCGGTGTCGTCACCCTCGTCGTCATCGGATTCGGCCAGAACCGGCGAGCCGTGGTGGGACCACATCCGCCAGCCGTCGGATGTGCGCAGAAACACATTCGTGGCCACGACGAGCTGGCCGACGAGAGGCCCGGGATCCTCGCCGTCCTCGGGCGCGGGGCCGCCGCTGAGGATGTTCTCCGTGCAGGTCACCAGGGCGGTACCGCCGGTGACGGTGACCTTGACGTCGGTGAGGAAGAACTGGATGTAGTCGGTGTTCGCCATGATCAGGGCGTACGACCTGAGCACCTCGCCGCGGCCGGTGAGCACCGGCCAACCCGGGTGCACGCAGGACACCTCCGGCTCGCCGTCGGCCAGCCAGAGCATCGCCAGCTCTTCGAAGTCACCGCGTTCCAGCGCCTCGTAATAGGCGGTGTTCACGGCCTCCACCTGCTCGGCGGCGGTGCTGGTGGGACCGGTCATAGGACGCCTTCCGTGCCCTGGGGGGCCGTGCGGGCCGACGGGTGTCCGGGGCTCCGTGGAGCCCCGGTGCGTCCTGTTTCCTTCGCACCGTCGGTCGTGCCGGGCGCACCGGCGGTCGTGTCCTGCCGGTGCGGGTGCGGGCTCGCATCCCTGGCGCTCTCGATGGCCTGCGCGACACGGACCGCGTCCGCGCTGGCGCCCACGTCGTGCACCCGGATCGCCCAGGCACGTCCGTGCGCGGCGATCGCGGAGACGGCAGCGGTGGCCGCGTCCCGCTCACGTGCGGGGGGCGGCGTGCCGTCGGGGCCCGCGAGGACACGGCCGAGGAAGCGCTTGCGGGACGCGGCGACGAGGATCGGACGCCCCAGGGCGGCGAGCCCGTCGAGGTGCGCCAGGAGGGTCAGGTCGTGCTCGACGTCCTTGGAGAAACCGAGACCCGGATCGACGATGATCTTCTTCATGTCGACTCCGCCGGCCACGACGGCCTGCACGCGCGCGTGCAGCTCGTCGACGACCTCGCTGACCACGTCGGCGTAGACCCCGCGGATGTTCGGGCCCTGAAGGAAGCCGCGCCAGTGCATGACCACGAACGGCACACCGGCGTCCGCGACGACGGAGATCATCGCGGGGTCGGCCAGGCCGCCGCTGACATCGTTGACGAGCATGGCGCCGGCCGCGAGCGCCTGTTCGGCGACCGAGGCACGCATGGTGTCCACGGAGACCAGCACGCCCTCGGACGCCAGCCCGCGCACCACCGGCACCACACGCCGCAACTCCTCCGCCTCGTCCACGCGTGCGGCGCCGGGTCGAGTGGACTCGCCGCCCACATCGACCAGGTCCGCACCCTGGGCGACCAGGTCGAGGCCGTGCTTGACCGCGGTCGTGGTGTCGAAGAAGCGGCCGCCGTCGGAGAAGGAGTCGGGCGTCACATTGACGACTCCCATCACCGCGCATCGGCCCCACTCGGGCAGCCCCGCGACTTGGCCGCGACCACGCAACGTACTCATGGGTCCAGCCTAGGCCCGGGGGCGGGTGGTCTGTGGTCCGTGGTGGGCGTGGCGTGGGTGAGGGTGGGTGTGTGCGTGGGGCGTGGCGCGTGCTTCGGGCGTGGTGTGCGGGGCGAGCGTGGCGCGGCGCGTGGCGCGTGGCTGTCGCCGTGGTGCGCGGGGCGCGGGGCGCGGGGTGGGTGGCGCGTGTCCGTGTGCCGTGTGCCGTGTGCCGTCTGCGTCTGCCGGCTGCCTTGTGCGGGTGTCGGTGGTGTGGCTGGTGGTGGGGGAGCGGCGGGCGCCCGGAGGGAAGGGGGAGCGGTCGGGCGCCCCTGAGAGTGGTTGCCGCGCGCCCCTGAGGCGTATGGGTGTTCGGGTTGGAAACGGGTCGGGGGCGGGTCAGGGTACGGCTGCGGGGCATCCCGGATGGCAGCGGGAGCCACAGCGACCAGCATGGACGCATGACACCTCACCTGCATCGACGGCCTGCTGCCGCGCACCGTGCACTGTCTCGCCGCGTTCTGATCGGCGGCTCGCTGGCCGGGGTGGCGGGGGTCTCGGCGGGCAGTTGGACGGCGCTGGCCGCGCCGTCCCGGACGTCCGGCCCGGCGCCCGAGGCCGCTTCCGCCGGCGTTTCCCGTTCCGCCCGTGCCAAGGCCGCGGGTGCTGCCGCACCGCCGCCGCTCGACACCCGTGCGCTCCAAGCTGCGATCTCCGACCTGTCCCATCCCCCGTCCGTCGGCGCGCAGCTGCGGGTCGGCGGCTCGGGGGACGACTGGTACGGCACCGCCGGGATGGCGGACCTCCGGAGCCGGCGCGCTCCCCGGCCGGACGACGCCTTCCGCGCGGGCAGCGTGACGAAGGCGTTCGTGGCGACGGTCGTCCTCCAGCTGTGGACGGAGCGCCGCGTGGACCTCGGGGCGCCGATCGGGCGGTACCTCCCGGGCCTGCTGCCGGACGAATCCGCCCGTATCACCGTCACCCAACTCCTCCAGCACACCAGCGGACTCCCCGACCACCAGGGCATACCGGACGACAGCACCCCCGAAGCGGTCGTCCGAAACCGCTTCGAGCAGTGGACGCCACGCGCCTGGGTCGACACGGTGACGCACAGCCCGCTGAAGTTCATCCCCGGTACCAAGCAGGAGTACCGCGGTATCAACTACGTACTGCTGGCCCTGCTCATCGAGCAGGTCACGGGGCGGCCGTACGCGGAGGCGATCCAGGCCCGTGTGCTGCGCCCGCTCGGCCTGCACCGCACCGTCCTGCCCGGTGACGACATCCGTCTACACGGCCGCCATGTCCACAACTACCTGCGCATGAGCGATGGTTCGCTGACGGACATCACCGACTTCAACATGTCCACGAGCTGGGGGGAGGGGGAGATCGTCTCGACCGTCGACGACCTCGACAGGTTCCTCCAGGCGCTGTTCTCAGGGCGGTTGCTGCCACCGCGTGCCATGGACAAGCTGTTCACCCTGCCGCCCGACAGCGTGCGCATGCTGGACGGCACGCCCGCGCGCTACAGCATGGGCCTCCAGCAGGCACCGGTGGGCGGCATGACCTTCTGGGGGAAGACCGGCGAGGTCCCCGGCTGCCGCACCCGCGTGATGGCCACCCGTGACCTGAGCCGCCGCTTCGTACTCAACTACACCCCGACCCCGTTGGAGCCGGAGGAGGAGATGACCATACGCGTGGCTGCCGTGCTCACCGGCGCCTCCGCCTGACGGTTTCCGTGCACGCGGACGGACCCGCGACCGGACGGACTCGGACGTCGTGGGGGTACTCCGTGACCGGACGGACTCGGCGGCCTTGGACGTACTCGGAGACATCGGGCGTACTCAGGACCTCCGACGGTCCGTGCTTCCGGCGGGTCGAGTACCTGGTCACGGGGCGCTCGTCCAGTACGACTTCGGACATTCCGGAGTGGTGATGTGCCGAGACGGGGGACGCCGGGCGTGAGTGCGCGGCGACTCCAAGTATGCGATGTTTGACCGCTTTTGACTGCCGAAAGGAGTGTCCGGCGTCTCTTCTCCGATGTCTGGTGAATGTCTTCGGCATCTGGTACGGCGATTTTGCCGGGCAGTTCACCACGGGGGCGCTACGCGCGGTAAATTTCTGGCCATGTCACCTGGACGTCACCGCCACTCCCCGCCTCTGCACAAGATGCTGCCGCCTTCGGCGATTGCCGGCATCTCCCTCGTCTGTGCCGCGGCCACCTGGTTGTCGGTGAATGTGCAGGTGCTGCGTGCCCTGGCGGCGGCGGCCGCGGTGGCGACCGTCGTGTGCGCCATCGTGATGCGCAGCTGGGACCGGGTGGCGGGCAAGCGCGTCGCGGACCTGCGTCGGGCACGCGAAAGCGATGCGTGGAGCCACGAAGAACGGGTGGCCGAGCTCGAAGGCGACCTTGAGGAGTCGCGCGCGATACGCACCAAGCTGGAGCAGGGCCTCCGCCAGAAGCGGACCGAGCTGACCGCGCTGCGGACCGAGCATGCCGCGTTGCTGCGGCGGTACGCCACGGCGGAGACCGAGCGGGCCAGCGCCCTCGAAGGCCGTCGTCGGCTGGCCATCGAAGCGGCGCCCTCGTCCCGGGCGATGACTCCGGTACCGGCGGAACCGCAGCGTCCGGTGTCCCCGTGGCAGGCGGCGCGGGCTTCGTCGCGCCAGGGGCACGACGGCCAGCAGCCGACCGCCCGGGTGCCCGAGGTCCAGCGGGCGGCCGAGACGATGGAGTCCGGAGTCGTACGGTCCGGAGTGGCGCCGTACGAGGACGCGCCGTTCGGAGCGGCGCCCGTCGGATCCGGTGCGCGCGAGGCGGAGCGGTCGGGCGGGGCGCCGTCCGGGACGGGGCAGGTCGAGCAGCAGCGAAAGGGCGAGGAACCGCGGTCCGACGTTGGGAGGCGTGCCCTGCCGCCTGCGGCCCCGAAACCGACTCCGGCGTTGTTCCGACGGGCCAAGGCCGCGCTCGACACGCTGGGCCGGGCGGGAACGTCCGAGGCGGACACCGCCGAGCATGGGAGCGACGGCACACGGGAGCGTGCGAGCGACGGCATACGCGAACACGGGAGTGGCGAGGCACGCGAGCGTGGGGGCGATGGAGCACCCGGGCG
This sequence comes from Streptomyces odontomachi, assembly GCF_024435355.1. Lineage (GTDB taxonomy): Bacteria > Actinomycetota > Actinomycetes > Streptomycetales > Streptomycetaceae > Streptomyces > Streptomyces odontomachi. Next base: position 59,754 of record NZ_JAMJWG010000016.1, on the reverse strand, counting down.
TGGTGGCGATGGAGCACGCGAGCGTGGGGGCGATGGAGCACGCGAGCGTGGACAGGACGACACGCGTCCGGCCGACGACAAGCACGCGGACGTCGTACCACGGGTGCCGCCACAGGAGCCGCCGCCCCGCCCGGGTGGGGCGGCGGCCAGGCCGGGTGTGGTGGCGCAGCGGCCCGGTCTCGGGGTGCCCCCATCGGCCGTGGCGGCCCGGCAGCGGGCGTCCGGCGCCGGGGAGCAGCAAGCCGAGGCGCGTGGTGAGCGTGACGGGCGGACGGACGGCGGGCCGTCGGCATCGGGTCGTTACCCCGCCATACCGGCGGCGGCGACCGCAGTGCCCCCCGCGGCACCCATGCGGCCCGCACCCAAGGGCGGTTTCGACTTCTTCGGCAACCAGTCCGCGGCCGATACGGCGCCGCCGGCCAACTCGCCGTCCGCGCTGGACACCGTGCGCAACGCGGACCTCGCCGACGTGGTGGGCGACGAGGCGCTGGCCCTGCACAAGGCCGAAGCGGAGGCCGGGTTCAAACCGGCCGGCGCGATGGAGACCGGTGCGGGCCAGGTCATCGACCTCACCGCCCATGACGAGACGGAACAGATCGACGTGTCCGGGTTGCGGAACGCCGTGTCTTGAACAGTCCCCGTCCCCGCCCCCGTCCCCGTCCTATAAAGAGCCCCGCAGCTCTCTCTTCACCCGCAGGCGTCTCTTAAGGAGCGTCGCTCTTAGGAGCCCCGTCCTTGAGGCGGCCTGCGGAACGTCGCTTCTCAGGGAGGGGCGGCATCGGGGTGGCGCGTAGGGTGCCCAGATGATCGTGGTACCGGAAGCGTTCGTGCGGTACACCGTCGAGCGCGAGGGAGCGGCCGGGGCGGCTTGGATCGCCGAGCTGCCCGGGATCGTGGACGAGCTGCTGGAGCGCTGGGGGTGCGTGCCGGACGGTGCGGTCATGCACGGGGGCGTCGGGGTCGTCGTCCCGGTGCGACGCCGGGCCGAGGGACCTGCGGTGCTGAAGGTGTCGTATCCGCACCCCGGTAACGTCCACGAGCCGGACGGATTCGCGGCGTGGGGCGGGCGTGGTGCCGTCCTGCTGTACGAGCGCGACGACGAACGTTTCGCGATGCTGCTCGAACGGGTCAGGAGCACGACCCTGGCGGAGCTCGAAGGCGGCGAGGAGGTGGCGAGGGTCGCCGGACGGATCAGCCGCCGGCTGGCCGTGCCCGCACCACCCGGCCTGCCCCGGCTTGCGGACCAGGCCGAGGGCTGGGAGGAGCAGCTGCGCAAGGACGCCGCGCAGGTGGCCCACAGCATGCCGCAGCGCCTGGTCGACGCCGCTGTGGCGACCGTGCGTGAACTGGGCCGCAGCCAGCCGCACAGCCTCGTCCACGGCGACCTCCACCCCGGGAACATCCTGCGGGCCGACCGTGAGCCATGGCTGGCCGTCGACCCCAAGGGATACGTGGGAGACCCCGGATACGACGGTGGCACGCTGCTCAAGACGCGGGCGCTGGCCTTCCTCGCAGCGGACGACGTCCGCAAGGCCATCCACCACACGGTGGACGTCTTCGCCGAGGCCGCGGAACTCGATCGTGCACGTGTCCGGCGCTGGGCCCAGTTCCGTGCCGTCGAAGGCGCGCTGTGGGGCCACCGCCACAGATTCCGGATCGCGCGCGGCGGAGCAGAGCTGGCCCGGCTCACGGCATTCGCTGAGCACATGGCGGAGTTGCTCATGGAGCCCGGCTAGCCGGGGCCGGCGGTACCGAAGGCCGGGCTCTACGCCATCCACCGGTCGGGCCGTGCGGTGCGCCGGCCCGTGCGGGAACGGTCGGCCTGGGCATAGAGAAGGGTCTCGGCCTCCGCGCCGTCCCGCAGGTGGGCCGACACGGTGCTGCCCGCACCGGTGTCCACGTGGACGTCGGCCAGCCCCCAGGCCCGTCGCCAGGGTCCCTGCACCAGCCGGACGCTCTGCACCTTCGCGTGCGGCACCAGGGACACGCTGCGCCGCAGCAGCCCGTGGCGCGCGGCGAACACCGCCTCGGTGACCGCGAACCCGTAACCCCGCCACCAGACGGGCACGCACCACCGTGCCCGCCGGGGCGAAGGAGAGAAGTCCTGCGGCGCCGTCACCCCCGGAAGCACCCGGGCGATCAGGCCCGGCACGGCGGTGCGCGGCGCGACCGGCAGCAGGACGGAGTTGGACGAGCCCGCCACGTCCAGTTCGACGCGCGCCCAGCCGAGCCGGCGCCACAGCAGCGGTTCGATGATGCGGACGGCCTGCACCCGGCCCGGCGGCACCGTCTCGTGCTCCCGGTCGAGCAGGCCGTGGTCGATGCGCAGGCCGTCGGGGGACTCGGCCACCGTCCAGTCGTACTCGGCGATGAACCGGCCCACGCTCCGCGCGCCCGCACCGCCCAGCAGCGGCAGGGCCACTGCGATGACCGTCCACGGGCTGTGCGTGAGCACCCACAGCACCGGCGGAACGACCAGCGCGACGACCACCGGCCCCCAGGCGGAGCCGGTCAGCGCGACCGAGAGCGCCAGGGTGCGCGGTGGCACGTGCAGCAGTTGGCGGGCCGGTGCCTCGCCCACCGTGTGCGCCGTCTCGGGGGCGAAACCGGCGGCGCGGGCGAGCAGCTCGGCGCGTAGCTCCCGGGCGTCGCGTTCGCCCAGGTAGGCCAGTTCGTCCTTCTTGTCCGTGCCGACGACGTCCAGCTTGAGTTTGACCACGCCGACGAAACGGGCCAGCAGGGGCTGCGTGACGTCCACCGCCTGCAAGCGGTCGAGTCGGATGTGCGCGGTGCGCCGGAAGACCAGTCCGGTGCGGATCCGCAGCTCCGTGTCGGTGACGGCGAAGTGGGTGAACCACCAGGTCAGGAACCCGTACAGGGCGCCGCCCGCAACCAGTACCGCGATGCCGGCGAGCAGCGCGGCGGTGGTGAGCTGGGAGACCCGGTGCTGCACCGTGTCGGGGTCGTGCACCGCCCAGCCGATCACCAGCGCGATGGGCGCCCAGGCGCGACGCCATGGGGTGATCGGGTGCAGGCGCCGTTCCATCCCGGCGGTGACGGGCTCGGGGGCGCGCTGGGCAGGCGTCCCCGCTTCGCCCGGGGAGCCGTCTGCGCGCGGGGAGCCGCCCGCGCCCGGTGTGCCACCCACGCCCACGCGCGCCGTGCCTCCCGCCCCTGCCGTGCCGCCCGCCCCCGGCATGCCACCCGCCCCCGGCGTGTCGCCCACGGGTCGCGCGTTGTCCTGCGCCCCGTCCGTCCCGGCGGTCGTCACAGCCCCGCCGATCGGGCCTCGCCGAGTTCGGTGAGGCGGTCCCGGAGGCGCTCGGCCTCCTCGGGCAGCAGGCCGGGGATACGGGCGTCGGTCGCCGCGGCCGCGGTGTGCAGTTGGAGGCCGGCCAGGCCGAAGTACCGCTCGACGGGTCCGGAGGTGACCTCCACGAGTTGCATCCGGCCGTACGGCACGACCGTCTCCTCGCGCCACAGCACGCCCCGGCTGATCAGCAGGTCATCGGCCCGTTCGGCGTACTTCCAGGAACGCCAGTTGCGCACCAGCATGCGGTGGCCGGCCAGGAGTGCCGCGAACGGTACGACCGCGCACCCCGCCCAGCCGGGCCCGGCGAGCACTCCCGGCAACACGCCGGCGGCCACCGTCGCCGGCACCAGCCACGCGACCAGTATCAGCTGGCGCATCCGCAGCAGCCCGCGCGGCAACCCGAGCCATCCGTCCCCGGGCTGCCGGGACCCGCCCGTCTCGGACGCGCCCGTCCCGGTCCCGTCCGTCCCGGTCCCGTCCACTGGGGACCCGTCCGCCCCGCCGGATCCGATCGCGCCGCCAGTCCCCGTCTCCATGCCGCAAGCGTACGTAGGAGACACTGGCAGTGGGCCATCGATGAGCAAGTGGGCCCATCGATGAGCATGGGAGGAGACGCTGCCGGTGATGAGTCCCAGGACACAGACCACGGTCGGGGTCGGTGGTGCGGCGGAGAGCACCGACATGGTGCTCAACATCGGACCGCAGCATCCGTCGACCCACGGTGTGCTGCGGCTGCGTCTGGTGCTGGACGGCGAGCGGATCCTCCAGGCCGAGCCCGTCATCGGCTATATGCACCGTGGTGCAGAGAAGCTCTTCGAGGCGCGCGACTACCGCCAGATCATCATGCTGGCCAATCGCCACGACTGGCTCTCCGCCTTCTCGAACGAACTGGGCGTGGCGCTCGCCGTCGAGCGCATGCTCGGCATGGAAGTCCCCGAGCGCGCGGTGTGGCTGCGCACCCTGCTCGCCGAGCTGAACCGCGCCCTGAACCACCTGATGTTCCTCGGCTCGTATCCCCTGGAGCTCGGTGGCATCACCCCGGTCTTCCACGCGTTCCGTGAGCGCGAGGAGCTCCAGGCGGTGATGGAGGAGGTCTCGGGCGGCCGGATGCACTACATGTTCAACCGGGTCGGGGGCCTCAAGGAGGACGTTCCGGCCGGATGGACCACTCGCGCGCGCGGGACGATCGCCTCCGTGCGCTCCCGGCTCGACGTCTACGACCGTCTGGTGCTCGGCAACGAGATCTTCCGCGGGCGGACCAGGGGCGTGGGTGTGCTGGCGCCCGAGACCGTGCACGCCTACGGCGCGAGCGGCCCGGTGGCGCGCGCCTCGGGGGTCGACTTCGACCTGCGCCGCGACGAGCCGTACCTGGCGTACGGGGAGCTCCAGGACACCCTCAAGGTGGCCGTCCGGCAGGAGGGTGACTGCCTGGCGCGTTTCGAGTGCCTCCTGGAGCAGGTGCACAACGCACTCGACCTCGCCGACGCCTGCCTCGACCGGCTCGCCGACCTGCCGCCGGGTCCGGTCAACCAGCGGCTCCCCAAGGTGCTCAAGGCCCCCGAGGGGCACACGTACGCCTGGACCGAGAACCCGCTCGGCATCAACGGCTACTACCTGGTGTCCACCGGCGAGAAGACCCCGTACCGGCTGAAACTTCGCTCGGCCTCGTACAACAACGTCCAGGTCCTCACGGAGCTGCTGCCCGGCACGCTGGTCGCGGACATGGTGGCGATCCTCGGGTCGATGTTCTTCGTGGTGGGAGACATCGACAAGTAGGGGCCGCGTGGAGGCCACGTAGAGGCTCGGAGAACCGGATTGCCGGTTTCCCGGGGCGGCCCGGTGATGTCGGTGGTGTCTCCTACAGTCTCCGCATGACGGAGATACCCCCCTGGTGGGCGGAGCTCACCGCCTCGCCCCGCACTGCCCGGTTGGGCATCGGCTGGCGTCCTCCCTCGGCGTGGGATGACGACCCGAAAGACGAGGTGTCCCTCTTCGGCACCATGCGCACCGGTTCCGACGAGTCCCTGGACGCGCGTATCCGCGAGGGCAAGGTCCTGGTCGGCACCGGGCCCGAAGTGGAGCAGCGCGGCATCCCCAGCGAGGTGCCGGTGCACTGGTACCTGGACCCCGCCGATCCGTCGCGCCTGTGGTGCGCACTCGGGTCCTTCTACTTCGCCTGGCTGTGGGTCCCGGTGGAGCCGGAGCCCGAGGCCCTGGCCGAGGTCGTCTCCCACAGCCACCCCAAGCCCGCGCTCAACGACCTGGACATGGCCGGCTTCACCCGTGCGTACCTGGGGCGGACCACTCAGGTCGCGCTACCGAACGTGTACTCCGGCGACATGGTCGAGTTCAACGGCCACGACCTGGACCGCTACTTCGTCGGAGTCCAGTACGCGGAGACGGGCCACTGGGCCAGCTCCCTGACGAACGACCCGCTGCGTGACGACTTCCAGGCCTCCCCGATCGCCTTCCTCGCAGCCGGCAGGGACAACAACTCGCAGGCCCAGCGGCTCGGCCGTGTCCCGTCCATGACCTGGCGCATGCTGCACTCACGTGCGTACCTCTCGTTCGAGATCCACACCCGGTACGAGGTGTTCGTCTCCGTCCGCTACCGGCCGTCCCCCGCCTCCCACCGCCCGGTGGTGGAGCGGCTCAACCAGGAACTGGACGTCGACTACCCGACCGACCTGCCACTGGACGTCATCGGCGCGCTGAACGGCTTCCTCGTGTCGAGCGAGGGCGAGTTGGCCCACCACCTGGACGTGCCGTACGACGACGTGGACCCGACGACGCTGCGCGTCCACGCCGGGCTGTGGTGCGGGGACGTCCGTCGCACCCGGCGGCTCGCGGACTTCGTCGGCCACCCGTCCCGCGAGGTCCGCGTGGAGCTGGCCCGCCTGGCCAACTGGTACGGATATCCGTGGCTCGCCGAGGAGACGGCCCTCGCCGAGACCGATCCGGAGCTGCGGGAGGTCTTCGAGGACCTGACCGTCGGCGGCGGGGAACCGGACCGCTCCAACGCCTTCAACGACTACTTCAGCGACCTTCCGATCATCGTCGATGCCGCCGGCCGTCCCGTGGCGAGTTGGGGCGACGAGGACGGCGACGACGACGAGTACGACGAAGACGACGAGTACGACGAAGGCGACGAGAGCGACGAGACGTACGAGGACGAGGAGGACGACGCATGAGCGGCAGCGCACCGGCCGGCGAGCGGACCCTGCTGCTCGCCGAGAGCGCCGACACGGCCGCCCTGACCGCTCTCGCCGCGCGAAGCGGTTGGCGCCTCGACTACATCCAGCCGTTCGAGCACGGCGGGACGACTCAGCGGGTGTGGGTGGTGGAAACCCCCTCGCGCGACGGGGGCGAGAACGCGGCCGATCCGGATCACGACACGCTCGTACGGGAGTTGGAGCACCACGCTCACGGCACCCGCTGCGTGTCCGTGAGCGGCGACGATGCCGAGACCGTCGCCGAGCTGGCCCGAGCCGTGGCGCAGGCGGTGCCGACGGTGCCGCTGGACACCGTGCTGGACGAGCTGCTGGCCGAGGACACCGCGCCGCGCGCCGTACTCCGCGGCCTGCGTCTGCTGACGTCCGCGTACGTGGTGGCGCTCGCCATGGGCACGGCTGCGGAGCCACCCCTCGGCCCACGGCACCGGGCCGCGGTGGAGCGGCTGCTGCGCCATCCGGAGCGGCAGGTGCGGTTGAGCACCATGCTGTGCGTGAACCGGTTGCAGAACCTCGACGCCGAGTTGCGCCGTCTGGTGATCGCCCGAAAGGGCTCCGAGACGGAGCTGGACTACGTGATCGATGCCTTCGTGAAGATCGAGGGGCACGCCGACGGGGGAGACGGAGGAGATGGGGGAGACGGAGGAAATGGGGGAGACGGGGGAGACGGAGGGGGCAGGGAAGACGGGGATACGGCCGCCTCGACCGGCTGACGGGTCCGGACGGGGTCCTATGGGCGCCGGTGTGGCGGCTCGGCTGGCAGATGCTCGGGTGGCAGATGGGGGAACCCGGCGGGATACGGCATCGCCACCGGCTGCATCAGCCAGCCGAAGGCGCCGAGCCCGTCCCGCGCGGTCAGCTCGGCGGCCTCTCCCGCGGCGGCCAGGGCGCGCACGTACGCAGTGGGGTCGGTGCCGGCCAGCGACAGTGGTGGGCGCGCCCCGCGCACGCCCAGCGCCTGGAGGATCGCACGCTGGGTGACGAGACGGGGATGGTCCTCCGGGCGTACGCCCGCGCCCGCCGCGCCGCCCGTGCCCGCCGCCGCGCAGGCGTCCAGCGCCACATGGGCCGTGATGTCGCACGAGCCGTCCGGGACCGGGGGCACCTCGCGGCCCTCCCGGAAGCCGGTCAGCGTGCCGTAGGGCGGACGGGCGGCCCGCACGTGCAGGTAGTCGACGGCGACCGCGAGACCGGCGCGCAGCGAGCCGACGGCCGCGGCCCAGGCGGCGTCACGCGGCCGGCCGATCTCCGCCCGCAGCCCGGGGCGTGACGCGAGCGGCCACCACCGCTCCAGCCACCGTGCGTCGGGCCCGGCGCCGACCGGGTCCCCCAACGCCTCGGTGCCGTCCGGGCGCACGAGGACGCGGTGCGGCACCCCGGCGGCGTCGGTCTCGACGACGTCCACCGGGACGTTGTCCAGCCATTCGTTGGCGAAGAGCAGGCCGGTGACGCCGTGCGGCGGCTCAGTGCACCAGGTCGGCACGGCGGCGTCGGCGCTGTCCGGCTGCGTGCCGGGCGCCGGGCGAGGGGGCGCCGCTCGTTCCACTGCGTAGCCGCGTGCCCGGGGGGCCACGTCGGCGGGGAGTGCCTTGAGGACGGCGGTCACGAGTTCGCCGCGGCCCGCGCCCATGTCGACGAACGCCAGCTCGGCCGGGTGGCCCAACGCCTCGTCGACCCGGCACAACAGCCGTGCCACCGCCTCGGCGAACAGCGGTGAGGCGTGCACGGAGGTCCGGAAGTGGCCCGCCGGGCCCTCCGGGCGCAGGTAAAAGCCCCCGGGCCCGTACAGCGCCGCCTCGGCCGCCTGCCGCCAGCCGACGAGCCCCGCGTGCACGGGATCGGAACCCCCGGCCCCGCCCGTCCCGGCGGCGCTGGCGCCATGGGCGCCGCTGTCGGCGCTGGTCACTGCACCGCCGGCCACGGGGCCGGCGTCCCGTGTCGGTCCTGCGTTCGGCTCATCCGTCACAGCCCCAGGTTAGGCATCGGCTCCGAGGCGACCTCCACCTTGCGGAGTACACGGCGAGCGCATGGATCGACCCTTCGGCTGACTCCTGCATGGTGCACGCGTCTCTACGCTGGGTTACGTGCAGCGCCTTTACGACTTTCTCCGCAGACACCCGACATGGGTCGACAGCTTTTGGGCCGTCGTCCTGCTCGGTGTCCAAGGCGTCAGTCTGGCGGCGAGCGGCCCCGAGGTCCGAAACGACGAGCCGTCGTTTGCGGCGATCCCGATCTCCCTGGCCCTGGGTCTGGTGATCGCGCTGCGTCGGCGCATGGCCGACCGGATGCTGGTGCTCGCCACGGTCGCCGGGCTCGCACAGGTGGCCGCCGGGGTGCAGGTGATGCCCCTCGACTTCGCCATGCTGGTGATCATCTTCACGGTGGCCGCCAACGATCAGCGGTGGGCGTCGCGCTTCGGTCTCATCGCGGGGCTGTGCGCCGCACCCGTGGCGGAGCTGGCGCGGCTCACGGGGCCCATGGACAACCCGAGCACCCTCGGCAAGGTGCTCGTCACGGTCTTCCAGATGGTGCCGTTCGCGTTGGCCTGGGTGCTCGGCGACTCCCTGCGCACCCGTCGCGCCTACTTCGCCCAGTTGGAGGAGCGCGCGGCCCGCCTGGAGCGGGAGCGCGAGGCGCAGGCCAAGGTCGCGGTCGCGGCGGAGCGCGCCCGCATCGCGCGCGAGCTGCACGACGTGGTGGCGCACAACGTCTCGGTGATGGTGGTCCAGGCGGACGGCGCGGCCTACGTCCTGGACGCCGCCCCCGACCAGGCCAAGAAGGCCCTGGAGACGATCTCCGGCACCGGCCGCCAGGCGCTCGCTGAGATGCGCCGGCTGCTGGGCGTGCTGCGCACCGGCGAACAGCGCGAGAGCGGCGAGTACGTGCCGCAGCCGGACGTCGAGCAGCTCGACGAGCTGATCGACCAGGTGCGCGCGGCAGGCCTGCCGGTCGACTTCAAGGTGGAGGGCACGCCCCGCCCGTTGCCCAGCGGGGTGGAGCTGACCGCCTACCGGATCGTCCAGGAGGCGCTCACCAACACCCGCAAGCACGGCGGTCCCGAGGTCGGTGCGAGCGTGCGCCTGGTCTACTTCGACGACGGCCTGGGGCTGCTGGTGGAGGACGACGGTGCCGGTGCCTCCGACGAGGCGTACGAGGAGGGCGGCTCCGACGGGCGGGGGCAGGGCCTGATCGGCATGCGGGAGCGCGTCGGCATGGTCGGCGGCACCCTGGACGCCGGCCCGCGCCCCGGGGGAGGCTTCCGTATCAGTGCCCTGTTGCCGCTCAAACCCGCGCACTGATGGTGGTGGCAGCGCGTATGGAGCGGCGGTGCGCACCGGCGAGCGTCGCACCCTCACCGAGCGTCGCACGCTCACCCCTGCCCGCCGATCCAGCACCCCCGTCCATGCGCGCTCGTCGGCACGGCCGCTCGGCGGCACGACCGCTCGTCGGACCCGGATACCCGCGTGCGCCCCTGCACGCCCCCTCGCACCTCCTACGCTGTTTCGCCCGGCCCACGAAGGGATGTCCCCGATGCCTCCGCTGCCGCCCACGCCACCCCCGCCCCGCACTCCCCCCGAGCCGGCTGCCGCACCCCCGCCACCGGGGCCCGAGCAGCCGATCAGGGTGATGCTCGTCGACGACCAGATGCTGCTGCGCACCGGCTTCCGCATGGTGCTCGCCGCCCAGCCGGACATGGCGGTGGTGGCGGAGGCCGGCGACGGGTTGGAGGCCGTCGACGTGCTGCGGTCGGTCGCCGTCGACGTGGTCCTGATGGACGTCCGTATGCCGCGGCTCGACGGCGTCGAGGCCACCCGTCGCATCTGTGCGGCCGCCGACCCCCCGAAGGTGCTGATCCTGACCACCTTCGACCTCGACGAGTACGCCTTCTCCGGGCTGAAGGCGGGCGCGTCAGGCTTCATGCTCAAGGACGTGCCCCCTGCGGACCTGCTGACCGCGATCCGGTCCGTGCACAGCGGGGACGCGGTGGTCGCGCCGTCCACCACACGGCGGTTGCTCGACCGGTTCGCGCCGATGCTGCCGGGTACCCCGCGCGACCCGCGCCACAAGGACCTGGAGCGGCTGACGGACCGGGAGCGCGAGGTCATGGTGCTGGTCGCCCAGGGCCTGTCCAACGGTGAGATCGCCGCCCGGCTGGTGCTGTCCGAGGCCACCGTGAAGACCCACGTGGGACGCATCCTCACCAAGCTGAACCTGCGCGACCGGGTACAGGTGGTGGTGCTCGCCTACGAGACCGGCCTGGTGCGCGCGGGCGGCGGCACCACCCTGTGAGCACGCACCCCGGCGCGACCGGGCCTTCGGTATGACCACTCACTCCGGCAGCCGGGCCACGAAGTCCGCGACCGCCTCCTTGACGTCGTCCGGGGTCCACTCCAAGCCCGCGGCAGTGACGGTGACCTCGGTGAACGCGGTGCCGGGGGCGCCGTGCGCGGCCCAGCGCCAGAAGAGGCCGGTGCCGGTCTCCTCGGCCTGCCGCAGGGCCGCCTCCCGGAGGACGCCGGCGTCGTAGGGCAGCCACACCTGGAACTGGTGCGTGTGCGGCACCTCCGGATGCACCCGTGCCCAGGGCACGCCCGCCGCACCGAAGCCGTCCTTCAGCGCACCGGCGACCACGCGCGCGTGGGCCACGTAAGAGGGCAGCCTGGACAGCTCCTGGTCCAGGCCGGTCAGCGCGGCGAGTGCGGTCGGGAACTGCTGGTAGACCATCCCGCCGTAGCGGTGCCGCCAGGCCCGCGCCTCGTCGGTCAGCGTGCTGGGCCCGGCGAGCGCGGCGCCGCCGAGGCCGCCGAGCGACTTGTAGAACGACACGTAGACGCTGTCCGCGAGCCCGGCGATCTCCTCCAGCGACCGCCCCAGGTGGGTGGTGCACTCCCACAGGCGGGCCCCGTCGATGTGCACCACGGCGTCGCGTTCCCGCGCCGCGCCCACCAGCGCCGTCAGCTCCTCCCAGGAGGGCAGCAGGAAACCGGGGTCCCTAAGGGGCAGTTCCAGCATCAACGTCCCGAAGGGCTCGTCGAGCGCACGCACCTCCTCGGCGGTCGGCTGGCGCGGCGCGGTCGTCGGGTGCACGGTGCGCAGGCCGCTGAGCGTGCTCAGGGCGCCGCGTTCGTACACCTCCGGGTGGGCCAGCGGGTGCAGGGCCACGGTCGGGTTCCCGGTGCGGGCGGCCCAGCAGCGCAGGGCGACCTGCTGGGCCATGGTGCCGGTGGGGAAGAACACCGCGGCCTCGGTGCCGAGCAGGTCGGCGACCCGCTCCTCCAGGGCCGTCACGATCCCGTTGCCGTAGAAGTCGACGGGCTGCTCCAGATCGTGGACGCCCGCGCCGTCCGCCAGGAGCTGTCTCAGGCGCTCGCCCATGGAGACGTTCAACTTGGGAGTGTTCAGGGAACGCCGAACGGTCCGCATGGCGGCCAGGGCGCGCTGGGACGTGTCCTTCGCGGGGGCCGTCCCGGTGGTGTGCACGGCGTCGCCGGTGTCCGCGTCCACGCCGGTGTCACCTATGGCGCCCCCGGCGTCACCGTCGTCCGTGCCGCCGGTGCTGCGGGCCTCGTCGGCCTCGTCGGCGCTGTCCGTATTGCTCTCGACCATCCCATGAGCATGACCTACGCGACCGTGAGCGCCCACCGGCTTGTCCCGTCGCCGGCTGGTGTCCGGACTTCTGGACGATCACATTCCGTAGGCCCCACGGGGTGCGGGAGCGCCCCACTCCGCGCGGTTTCCGCCTCCGAGGCCGTTTCGGTTGATCACAGCCTGTGGATAACGGAACAGGCTCGTGCGCCAATAGCGTTAACATGACGAGAAATCGTCCGGTACCCCAGCGGACTGGAACGGAAGGGCCGCGTCGAGTGAACACCTCTCACCCACCCGATCCGAGCACCCGCCCCGCGCGTCTTGACGTCGGCGTGGTGGGCGCGGGCCGCGTCGGGCCCGCCCTGGCCGCCTCGCTCCAGCTCGCCGGACACCGTCCGGTCGCCGTCTCCGCGGTGTCCGACGCCTCCCTCCGGCGGGCCGCGGCACTGCTGCCCGACGTGCCGGTGGTGCCGCCCGGCGAGGTACTCGCGCGGGCCGACCTGGTCCTGCTGACCGTGCCCGACGACGCCCTGCCCGCCCTCGTCGAGGGACTGGCCGAGACCGGCGCCGTACGCCCCGGGCAGCTCCTCGTGCACACCTCCGGGCGGTACGGCACCCGCGTGCTCGACCCCGCGCTGCGGGCCGGTGCGTTGCCGCTCGCGCTGCACCCGGTGATGACGTTCACCGGCACGTCCGTCGACGTCCAGCGGCTGGCCGGCTGCTCCTTCGGGACCACCGCGCCCGAGGAGCTGCGGCTCGCCGCCGAGGCGCTGGTGATCGAGATGGGCGGCGAGCCGGAGTGGATCCCGGAGTCGTCCCGGCCGCTGTACCACGCGGCCCTCGCACTCGGCGCCAACCATCTGGTCACCCTGGTCGCCCAGTCCATGGAGCTGCTGCGCGCCGCAGGCGTCGCGGCCCCGGACCGGATGCTCGGCCCGCTGCTGGGCGCCGCCCTGGACAACGCCCTGCGGTCCGGTGACGCCGCCCTCACCGGACCCGTGGCGCGCGGCGACGCGGGCACCGTCGAGGCGCACGTCGCCGAGTTGCGCGAGCACGCACCGGCCATGGTGGCCGGCTATCTGGCGATGGCACGCGCCACCGCCGACCGGGCCCTGTCCCACGGACTGCTCAAGCCCGAGTTCGCCGAGGACCTGCTCGGCGTGCTGGCGCACGGTGCCGAGGGCGGCACCGGGCGCTCCAAAGGTGGCCAAGGCGGTCAGGGCGGCTCGGACGGAGGCAACCGGTGACCACGCTGCTGCACACCGCGGACGAGCTGTCCGCGCGCGCCCGTACCGGATCACGCGCGGTCGTGATGACCATGGGCGCCCTGCACGAGGGCCACGCCACCCTCATCCGCACGGCCCGACAGCTCGCCGACGCGGCATCCCAGGGCAAGCGGCGAGGCGAGGTCGTCGTCACGGTCTTCGTGAACCCGTTGCAGTTCGGCGCGGGGGAGGACCTGGACCGTTACCCCAGGACGCTCGACGCCGATCTGAAGATCGCCGAGGAGGCGGGCGCCGACGTGGTGTTCGCGCCCGACACGCAGGAGGTCTACCCGGGCGGCAGGCCCCAGGTGACCATCGCGGCGGGCCCCATGGGCGAGCGCTACGAGGGCGCCTCGCGCCCCGGCCACTTCGACGGGATGCTCACGGTCGTCGCCAAGCTGCTGAACCTCACCCGCCCGGACATCGCCCTCTACGGGCAGAAGGACGCCCAGCAACTCGCGCTGATCAGGCGCATGGTGCGGGACCTGAACTTCGCCGTGGACATCGTCGCCGCCCCCACCGTGCGGGAGGACGACGGCCTGGCCCTCTCCAGCCGCAACCGCTACCTGTCCGGCACCGAGCGGCGCACCGCCCTGGCGCTGTCCCAGGCCCTCTTCGCGGCCCGCGACCGGCTCGCCGCCCTGGAGGCGCTGCGCGCTCGCGCCCGGCTCACCCCCACCTCCCAGGAGCGCGTCGACGCCCTGACGGCGCTCGGCGAGGCCCGCGCGGCAGCCGATGCGCACGCCGTCGCGGAAGCGGTGCCCGGTGGTCCGGGGGACACCGCACCGGCACACCGGGTGCTCGGTGAGGCCGTGCTCGCCGCGGCCCGCCAGGTGCTCGACGAGGCGGCCACCCGCAAGCCGCCGCTCCACCTGGACTACGTGGCCCTCGTGGACCCGGCCGACTTCACCCCGATCGCCGACGACCACACCGGGGAGGCCGTCCTCGCGGTCGCCGCGAAGGTCGGCGGCACCCGTTTGATCGACAACCTCCCGCTCACTTTCGGACCCCTGGGAGCCGCCCAGTGACCGGCACGCAGCATTCGGTACGGAGCACGACACCCGACCCCGAGCCACCCGTCCACCCGGCCGGTGCACCGGCCGCTCCCGGGGCCCCCGCCCCCACCGGCATCCGTCTGCACGCGCCCGCCCCGGGCTGGTCGCTCACCGCTGACGTGGTGGTCGTCGGGTCGGGCGTGGCCGGCCTGACCGCGGCGCTGCGCTGCTCGGCCGCCGGGCTGCGCACCGTCGTGGTCACCAAGGCCCGGCTGGACGACGGCTCCACACGCTGGGCGCAGGGCGGCATAGCCGCCGCCCTCGGGGAGGGCGACACCCCCGAGCAGCACCTCGACGACACCCTGGTCGCCGGCGCCGGCCTGTGCGATCCCGCGGCGGTGCGCACCCTCGTCACCGAGGGCCCCGGCGCGGTACGCCGCCTCATCGAGAGCGGCGCGCACTTCGACACCTCCGCCACCACCGGCGGCCTCGCCCTCACCCGCGAGGGCGGGCACCACCGCAGCCGGATCGCCCATGCGGGCGGCGACGCGACCGGCGCCGAGGTCTCCCGCGCCCTGGTCGCCGCGGTCCGCGCCCACGACATACCCACCGTCGAGAACGCCCTGGTCCTGGACCTGCTGACGGACGCCGAAGGCCGCGCCGCCGGCGTCACCCTGCACGTCATGGGCGAGGGCCAGCACGACGGCGTGGGCGCCGTGCACGCCCCCGCGGTGGTGCTCGCCACCGGCGGCATGGGGCAGATCTTCTCCGTCACCACGAACCCGCCGGTGTCCACCGGCGACGGCGTCGCCCTCGCGCTGCGCGCCGGTGCCGAGGTCAGCGACCTGGAGTTCGTGCAGTTCCACCCCACCGTGCTCTTCCTGGGCGCGGACGCCGAGGGCCAGTTGCCGCTGGTCTCCGAGGCGGTACGCGGTGAGGGCGCCCACCTCGTCGACGCCGACGGGGTGCGCTTCATGACGGGGCAGCACGAACTCGGTGAGCTCGCCCCGCGCGACATCGTCGCCAAGGGCATCATGCGCCGCATGCGGGAGCACGGCGCCGCCCACATGTACCTGGACGCGCGGCACTTCGGCGCCGCCATGTGGGAGCAGCGCTTCCCCACCATCCTCGCCGCCTGCCGCGCACACGGCATCGACCCGGTCACGGAGCCCGTCCCCATCGCGCCCGCCGCGCACTACGCCTCCGGCGGGGTACGCACCGACCAGCGCGGCCGTACCACCGTCCCCGGGCTCTACGCCTGCGGCGAGGTCGCCTGCACCGGCGTGCACGGCGCCAACCGGCTCGCGTCCAACTCCCTCCTCGAAGGCCTCGTCTACGCGGAGCGCATCGCCGACGACATCGCGGCCCGGCGCTCCGCCCCTGCCCTCGACGGGCCCCAGGGCGCCCTCCAGGAGCGCGTGCCCGCTCCCGTGGCGGCCCCCGAGGTGCCGGCGCACCCGCTGCTCGGCCCCGAGGCCCGGTTCACGATCCAGCGGATCATGACCGAGGGCGCCGGGGTACTGCGCTCCGAAGCCTCCCTCGCGCACGCCGCCGACCAGCTGCGACGGCTCCACGAAGACGCCTGCGACGCCCTCGCCGAGCAGGGCAAGACCGCGGAGCCCGGCGTCGACAGCTGGGAGGCGACCAACCTGCTGTGCGTCGCCCAGGTGCTGCTCGCCGCGGCCCGCGAGCGCACCGAGACCCGCGGCTGCCACTGGCGCGAGGACCACCCCGAGCGGCATGACGACACCTGGCGCCGCCATATCGTCGTGCGCCTGAACCCCGACCGGACCCTCGCCCTGCGCACCACCGCCATGGAGGCCTTCCCGCCGACCACCCCGGAAGCGTCCCCAGCGCCCGATCGGGAAACTCCCCTCGCGGCCGACCCGGAAGCCACCCCCGCACCCCTCGCGTCCGCCGCCGAAGCCGGGCGCCCCACGCCCGCCGCCGACCCGGCGGCCCCGTCCACCCCCGCCGCCGGCGCCGCGCGCCCGCACCACCCCCGCCCCCAGGAGCAGTGACCCACGTGAGCACCCCCGACCTTCCCAGCGCCGCCGCCCCCGGCCCCCAGGGCGGCACCGACTCCTGCGGCCACGGCTGTGGCTGCGCCGGCGACGCCGATGCGCACGAGGCGGGCGCCGAAGACCCCATGGCCTGCGGTCTCGACCCGGCGCTCGCCGACCTCCTGGCCGACCAGGGGCTCGACCCGATCCTCGTCGAGGACGTCGCGCACCTGACCGTCGCCGAGGACCTGGACGCCGGCGTGGACGTGACCACCGTCGCGACCATCCCGGAGGACGCGGTCGCCACCGCCGACTTCACCGCGCGCGAGAACGGTGTCGTCGCCGGGCTGCGCGTCGCCGAAGCAGTGCTCTCGGTGGTCTGCACGGAGGAGTTCGAGGTCGAGCGGCACGTCGACGACGGCGACCGGATCATCGCCGGCCAGCCGCTGCTCAGCGTCACCGCCCGCACCCGCGACCTGCTCACCGCGGAACGCAGCGCGCTCAACATCCTGTGCCGGCTCTCCGGCATCGCGACCGCCACCCGCGCCTGGGCGGACGTCCTTCAGGGCACGAAGGCCAAGGTGCGCGACACCCGCAAGACGACGCCGGGGCTGCGCGCCCTGGAGAAGTTCGCGGTGCGCTGCGGCGGCGGTGTGAACCACCGCATGTCCCTGTCGGACGCCGCCCTCGTCAAGGACAACCACGTCGTCGCGGCGGGCGGCGTGGCGCCCGCCTTCCAGGCGGTCCGCTCCGCCTTCCCCGACCTGCCCATCGAGGTCGAGGTCGACACCCTCCACCAGCTGCGCGAGGTGCTGGACGCGGGCGCCGACCTGATCCTGCTGGACAACTTCACCGTCGTGGAGACCGAGGAGGCCGTCGCGCTCACCCAGGGGCGTGCGCTCCTGGAGTCCTCGGGCCGGCTCACGCTCGAGGACGCCCGGGCATACGCCGAAACGGGCGTCGACTATCTTTCTGTCGGCGCTCTCACGCACTCCGCGCGGATCCTCGACATCGGGCTCGATCTGCGGGAACCCCAGGAGTCCGACCCGGGCGCCGCGGCGGACGAGACGGACCGGGGCGGGGCGGAGTAGGCGAGCATGCTCTTGACCGTACGGTTTCCAAGAAGGAGTGGCCGCGTGCTGCTGACGATCGGCCCTCCCGTCGCCCCACCAGCCACCCCCGAATGGTCCCGGAGACCGTACGGTTCCCAAGAAGGAGTGGCCGCGTGCTGCTGACGATCGACGTAGGCAACACCCACACCGTCCTCGGCCTCTTCGACGGTGACGAGATCGTCGAGCACTGGCGGATCTCCACCGACGCCCGCCGCACCGCCGACGAGCTCGCCGTGCTGCTCCAGGGCCTCATGGGCATGCACCCGCTGCTCGGGGAGGAGCTGGGCGACGGCATCGACGGCATCTCCATCTGCTCGACCGTCCCCTCCGTGCTGCACGAGCTGCGCGAGGTCACCCGCCGCTACTACGGCGACGTGCCCGCCGTCCTCGTCGAGCCCGGCATCAAGACCGGGGTGCCGATCCTCATGGACAACCCCAAGGAGGTCGGCGCCGACCGCATCATCAACGCGGTCGCCGCGGTCGAGCTGTACGGCGGCCCGGCGATCGTCGTCGACTTCGGCACGGCGACCACCTTCGACGCGGTCTCCGCGCGCGGGGAGTACACCGGCGGTGTGATCGCCCCCGGCATCGAGATCTCGGTGGACGCGCTCGGCATGCGCGGCGCCCAGCTCCGCAAGATCGAGCTGGCCAGGCCGCGCAGCGTGATCGGCAAGAACACCGTCGAGGCCATGCAGGCCGGCATCGTCTACGGCTTCGCCGGACAGGTCGACGGCGTGGTGCACCGGATGGCCGCCGAGCTGGCCGACGACCCCGACGACGTGACCGTCATCGCCACCGGGGGCCTAGCGCCCATGGTGCTCGGCGAGGCCACCGTGATAGACGAGCACGAGCCGTGGCTGACCCTGATCGGCCTGCGCCTGGTGTACGAGCGGAACGCGAGCCGGCTCTAGGCCCTGTCGTCAAACTCCCGTCTGCCCGGCGGCGTCATGCACGCCCTCTCGCCGCACCGGGCACAAGCCCACGTACTCCCCCACTGCCTGAAGGGCGTGGGAGGTGCCCCCATGCGTACGCGGACTCGCGCCCGGCGCTCCCCCAAGCTCTTCGAGCAGGGGGGACCCCCAGAACACGCACCTGACGCCGCCGGGCCGCCCTTCGGGCAACGACGGGAGTTTGACGACAGGACCTAGGCGACGACGCCACCACGAAGCGGGCACACCACTGCGGCCGGGCAGCCGCCGGGCACTCGGGCGGGGCCCGCTCGGGTGCGCCTGCTCGGGTGGCAGGACGGCCTTTCTCACGCCCATACGGTCTCTTCCACGCCCGTACAGACCACTCCCGGTCGCAGACCGGGGGTGCTCTGCTTTGGCCGATGGTGCGCTGCGCGCCGTACACGCCGAACTCCAGCGGTGAGACAAAATTGTCGGATTAGCCCCTATCGTCACACCATGCCCACGCCCTACGGATCCCGCGGCGGCATGGCGTTCGGCGCAGGAGAGCTGCGTGTGCTCCGCCGTGCCCTCGCCCTCGCCCTTCACCCCAGCTCCGCCACGGTGCAGGACGTTCAGGACTGCTACCGTCTCGCCGAGTCCGTCGACGATGCGGCTCGCGAGAGCGCGCGGTTCCGTGCCTTCCTGCTGGCCGACCTCGCCCGCTACCGCACCGCCCTACCGGGCACCGCCAGCGGGTATTTCGCCCTGCTGAGCGATGTGCTGGACACCGGGTACCGGCCGGAGACCGCCGACTTCGCCGCGCTGCGCGCACTGCGCGGCAACCCGGTCGCCGCCGCCCTGCTCGACCGGTGCCGCGCCGTCGTGGCGGAGACCGTCCAGGCCCGGCCCGCCGACCGCGCTCCGCTCCCGGCGGCACGCGCCGAACGTGCGCCCGGCGCACCGTCGCCCCGCTCCGGTGGCACCTCCTCGGGCGTGCACGCGGGCACCCGCAGCACGGCGCTCGGCGCTCCGAGCGGGCCGCGCGCCACGCCCCCCGCGCCGGTGCCGCACGAACCGGTGCCGCAGGAGCCCGCCCCGCGCGGGGCCACGCCGCCGCACGGCGCCCCGCTGCCGCGCCCGGTCGCGACCGTCCCGCCGCCCGCCCTGGCGGTCTTCCCGGTGTCCCGCCGCCGGCTGCTGGCGCTCCCCGGCGGGCTGGCCGCCGACGCCCCGTACGCTGCCGAGGCGGCCGGCGCACCCGAGCCGTCCGGGCCGGCTGAGCCGCGCGAAGAGCCGTCTCGTGCCCCGGAGACCGGGCCGGAGTCGGAGCAGGAAGAGGGGGCGCCCGACCGCCAGACGGCGCCCGAGCCGGAGCGTGCTCCCGAGTCCGAGCCCGCGCCCGAACCGGCAAAGCCCGAGTCGGAGCCGAAGCGTCGCGCCCCCGCCAGGCCGGCCGCGCCGGGCCGTCCCGTGCCGACCCCGGCCGAGGTCTTCCCGCCCAAGCGCAGGTCCGCGCCGCCCGGGAAGAGCTCGTCGACGGTGGCCGGGAGGTGCCCACGGCAGCTGGCCGCGGGCTAGCTACTCTGGGGGCATGGACTACGTCTCTGCGCTCGTGCCCCCCGTGGTGATGGCCACGCTCTTCGTCTGCGTGATCGTGACCATGGTGAAGAACCAGGGCGGGGCGAACAAGGCCAAGGAGGACGCTGCCGTGGACGCCGCGATCGCGCGCCGCGAGCACGGCACCGGCGGCACCGGCGCGACCGGCGACTCCGGCGCCTGACACCCGGCGGGCTGCCCGACGCCTTCGGTACGCGAATCGGGATACGGCCCTTTCACGGCCGGCGACACGGAACTGTCGGCCCGGCCGGCCCACGGCACCCGTCCGGAGGACGCGGGGACCACGGAACTCATCCGAGAACCCGAGAACCCGAGACCCGAGAACGTGGGAAAGAACGGTGGCAGAGCCCCCGGCGAAGCGTGGTAGAGCGCGCGCTATCGCGCCCGTGGCAGAGCCGCATCACCGGCGTTGACCTCGCATCCGAGATGACGCCGAGATCGACTCCCGAGATCTCCACCAAAGATCCACATTGAAGATCAACAACGGGCTCCCTTTTTGCTGTTTGTCGCACTAAGCCTCGTTGGCGCTGCTATTGGCTACTTCTCCGACTATTGTTCAGGTGTGCCTCGGCCCTTGGGAGAACTCGAAGATGCGGTCATGACGCGGGTCTGGAAGTGGAACCGCCCCGTGACCGTCCGAGAAGTCCTGGAAGACCTTCAGCAGGAACGCACCATCGCGTACACGACGGTGATGACGGTCTTGGACAATCTTCACCAGAAGGGTTGGGTACGCCGAGAGGCCGAAGGCCGCGCCTATCGATATGAGGCGGTCTCCACACGTGCGGCGTACGCGGCCGCTCTGATGAACGAAGCCTGGTCCCGCAGCGACAACCCGGCGGCCGCTCTCGTCGCCTTCTTCGGCATGATGTCCCCCCAGCAGCGCGAAGCCCTGCGGGATGCGGTACGCCTCGTCCAAGGACATGAGGAGAGCCCCGCGCCGGACGAGAACGCCGAAGAGGCCGGGAAGCCGGAAGAGCCAGAACACTTGCACGGCTCCGAGAAGGCGGAGAAGGCCGAGAAGCCGGGCCGCCCCGAGAACGGCGAGAACCCTGAGAACGGCGAACAGGGCGAGATGGACGAACCCCGGGAGAACCCGTCGCCTTCCCGGAACGGCAGCTCCCAGAACCCCGGCTCACTGCGCACAGGGCACGGGCGATAGCGTCCCGGCATGCCTGCCGAGCCCGAAGTCACCGCAAAAGCCCTCACTGTCCGCCGGGCCAGGACGAGCGATGTCGCCCAACTGCGGGCCCTGCTCGACACCTACGTCCGCAAGGGCATCCTGCTGGACAAAGCGACGGTGACTCTTTACGAGGACATCCAGGAGTTCTGGGTGGCCGAGCGGGACGACAACGCGCAGGTCGTGGGGTGTGGCGCCCTGCATGTGATGTGGGAGGACCTCGCGGAAGTACGCACCCTCGCGGTGAACCCGGTGGTCAAGGGCTCGGGAGTGGGACACCAACTGCTGACGAAGTTGCTACAGACGGCGGGGTGGCTAGGTGTTCGACGCGTATTCTGCCTGACCTTCGAAGTCGAGTTCTTCGCGAAGCACGGGTTCGTGGAGATCGGTGAGACGCCTGTCGACACCGATGTCTACAGCGAGCTGCTGCGTTCCTATGACGAGGGCGTGGCGGAGTTCCTCGGACTCGAACGGGTGAAACCGAACACCTTGGGCAACAGCCGGATGCTTCTGCATCTGTGATCGCCGACGGTATTCCCACCGTCACTCCTGCCGCGGTGCCCTATGTCCGAAACGCGCATGTTTCCAGGGCCCTTGGAGCGGTTGGACTCTGCCAGGGGTTTGTGTTTTTCCGTGAAAAGCGGTTTGCTTTCCGACGTACTGCAGTAGTGCATATAACAAGGGGACGGCGAAACGGCGGCCGGAGCCGCGGGACACCGGCCCGCACGTTATCGATTGAAAGGAAATTGCGGTGGCACAGAAGGTTCAGGTCCTTCTTGTTGATGACCTCGACGGGGGCGAGGCGGACGAGACCGTCACGTTCGCCCTGGATGGCAAGACCTACGAGATTGACCTCACCACCTCGAATGCGGACAAGCTCCGTGGTCTGCTGGAGCCCTACCTCAAGGGCGGCCGTCGTACCGGGGGTCGTGCTTCGGGTGGTCGTGGAAAGGCGCGTGCCGCGGCTGGCAGCAGCCAGGACACCGCGCAGATCCGCGCCTGGGCGAAGGAGAACGGGTACGAGGTCAACGACCGTGGCCGAGTTCCGGCGAACATCCGCCAGGCCTACGAAGACTCCCACCGCTGAGCGCGGTCGCTTCGTAGCCCGATCCGGCGGCGCAGACAGTCGCCGGTGCACCATCCGTACCCGACCGGGTGCACGCGTTCATCCGGTCCGTCCGCTGACGGGGGGCGGTCGTACGGCACGCCTGCGGTCGGGACGGCGGGCCAGGGTCGCCGACCCGGTCCGCAGCCGGGATCGGGGGGCCGCAGCCGAGCGCGGCCCCCTGCGGGTCTGTCCCGGCCGAGCGGCCCCCGTGCTGCCCCAGGTGGCCGGCACACCGCCGCGGTGAGCGCTCGAGCACGCTCCCGTCCGTACGGCGGCGAGTCTGTACGGCGGCGAGCGCGTCGCCGCGGCGTGCGCTTCTCCGAGACGCCCGCGCTCCGGCGCCGCAGCTGTGTGGCGCCGCTTTCTTGTGCCCTCCACCTTGTGCCCTCTTGCGCCCTCCATCGCTGAGCGCGCCCGCGCCTTTGGGACGTCCGCACCTCAGAGCGCCCATTTCAGGCCAATACCGACCGCACTCAGCGAAAAGCTGGTCATAACGGGCAAATGCTGACATGGTCAACTAAGTATCCGCATGCGCTGGAGGCGTCGCCGTAGCGCGCCGTACCGTTCGATTCCTCTCCGTGTCTGTCCACGTACTCTCCGTATGACTTCGGAGGGCGTGTCTGAGCGCGCGGTGGCGCAAGGATGTTCGCCCGTAGCGGAGGGAAACCGTGCGCGCCGCATGGACCGTCTGTAGCTGCGGGTAAGAGATTGCTAGTGGGGAGGGGCGACACGCAGGACGGGCACCGGTTCCGTTCGCCACGGGCGTAGTGGAGCGGAGGCTATCTGTCTGGCCTGGGGGAACATCGTCTCGCACCATCGGGTTGGAGCAATTGTCGTTACTTCGGCAGCTGGTTTCCCCGCCTGTGCGGGGGTCATCCGGACAGAAGTCGGCAGTTGGAATGAGCGGTCCCCGCTTGCGGGACTAAGCTGCGGAAGGACAGGGAGGGGAGCGTCCCCTTACTGCCTGACCGCTCTGAGGAGCGATTAACGATGTTCGAGAGGTTCACCGACCGCGCGCGGCGGGTTGTCGTCCTGGCTCAGGAAGAAGCCCGGATGCTCAACCACAACTACATCGGCACCGAGCACATCCTCCTGGGCCTGATCCACGAGGGTGAGGGTGTCGCCGCTAAGGCCCTGGAGAGCCTCGGGATTTCGCTTGAGGCTGTCCGCCAGCAGGTGGAGGAGATCATCGGCCAGGGCCAGCAGGCCCCGTCCGGCCACATTCCCTTCACCCCGCGCGCCAAGAAGGTCCTGGAGCTGTCGCTCCGGGAGGCCCTCCAGCTGGGGCACAACTACATCGGCACGGAGCACATCCTGCTCGGCCTGATCCGCGAGGGCGAGGGCGTCGCCGCCCAGGTCCTGGTCAAGCTGGGCGCCGACCTCAACCGCGTGCGGCAGCAGGTCATCCAGCTGCTCTCCGGTTACCAGGGCAAGGAGACCGCCACCGCCGGCGGTCCTGCCGAGGGCACCCCCTCCACGTCCCTGGTCCTCGACCAGTTCGGCCGGAATCTCACCCAGGCCGCTCGCGAATCCAAGCTCGACCCGGTCATCGGGCGCGAGAAGGAAATCGAGCGCGTCATGCAGGTGCTCTCCCGCCGTACCAAGAACAACCCGGTGCTCATCGGCGAGCCCGGCGTCGGTAAGACCGCGGTCGTCGAAGGCCTGGCCCAGGCCATCGTCAAGGGCGAGGTGCCCGAGACCCTCAAGGACAAGCACCTCTACACCCTCGACCTCGGCGCCCTGGTCGCCGGCTCCCGCTACCGCGGTGACTTCGAGGAACGCCTGAAGAAGGTCCTCAAGGAGATCCGCACCCGCGGCGACATCATCCTGTTCATCGACGAGCTGCACACCCTGGTCGGCGCGGGCGCCGCCGAAGGCGCCATCGACGCGGCGAGCATCCTCAAGCCGATGCTGGCCCGCGGCGAGCTCCAGACCATCGGTGCCACCACGCTCGACGAGTACCGCAAGCACCTGGAGAAGGACGCGGCCCTCGAGCGCCGCTTCCAGCCCATCCAGGTCGCCGAGCCGTCGCTGCCGCACACCATCGAGATCCTCAAGGGTCTGCGCGACCGCTACGAGGCGCACCACCGCGTCTCGATCACGGACGAGGCCCTGGTGCAGGCCGCCACGCTGGCCGACCGGTACATCTCCGACCGCTTCCTGCCGGACAAGGCGATCGACCTGATCGACGAGGCCGGCTCCCGGATGCGGATCCGCCGGATGACCGCGCCGCCGGACCTGCGCGAGTTCGACGAGAAGATCGCCGGTGTCCGCCGTGACAAGGAGTCCGCGATCGACTCGCAGGACTTCGAGAAGGCCGCCTCGCTGCGCGACAAGGAGAAGCAGCTCCTCGCCGCCAAGGCCAAGCGGGAGAAGGAGTGGAAGGCCGGCGACATGGACGTCGTCGCCGAGGTCGACGGCGAGCTGATCGCCGAGGTCCTCGCCACCGCCACCGGCATCCCGGTCTTCAAGCTCACGGAGGAGGAGTCCAGCCGGCTGCTGCGCATGGAGGACGAACTCCACAAGCGCGTCATCGGCCAGCAGGACGCCATCAAGGCGCTCTCCCAGGCCATCCGGCGTACGCGTGCGGGCCTGAAGGACCCCAAGCGCCCCGGTGGCTCGTTCATCTTCGCCGGCCCGTCCGGCGTCGGTAAGACCGAGCTGTCCAAGACGCTCGCCGAGTTCCTCTTCGGCGACGAGGACGCGCTGATCGCCCTCGACATGTCGGAGTTCAGCGAGAAGCACACCGTCTCGCGGCTGTTCGGTTCGCCCCCCGGCTACGTGGGCTACGAAGAGGGCGGCCAGCTCACCGAGAAGGTGCGCCGCAAGCCGTTCTCCGTGGTCCTCTTCGACGAGGTCGAGAAGGCCCACGCGGACATCTTCAACTCCCTGTTGCAGATCCTTGAGGACGGTCGCCTGACCGACTCCCAGGGCCGGGTCGTGGACTTCAAGAACACGGTCATCATCATGACCACCAACCTCGGCACCCGGGACATCTCCAAGGGCTTCAACCTGGGCTTCGCCGCCCAGGGCGACGTCAAGACCGGCTACGAGCGCATGAAGGCCAAGGTCAACGACGAGCTGAAGCAGCACTTCCGCCCCGAGTTCCTCAACCGTGTCGACGACACCGTCGTCTTCCACCAGCTCACCGAGGAAGACATCATCCAGATCGTCGACCTCATGATCGCCAAGGTGGACGAGCGGCTGAAGGACCGGGACATGGGCATCGAGCTCAGCTCGGCCGCCAAGTCGCTGCTCGCCAAGAAGGGCTACGACCCCGTCCTGGGCGCCCGGCCGCTGCGCCGGACGATCCAGCGGGAGATCGAGGACCTGCTCTCCGAGAAGATCCTCTTCGGAGACCTGCGCCCCGGTCACATCGTGGTCGTCGACACGGAGGGTGAAGGTGACGCCAAGACCTTCACGTTCCGGGGCGAGGAGAAGACGGCGCTCCCCGACATGCCGCCCGTCGAGCAGGCGGCCGGCGGCGCCGGGCCGAACCTGAGCAAGGAGGCGTAGCCGCTCGCGCGGTGCGTTCACTGTGAGGCTGCCCCTGGGCCGGTTTCGGTCCAGGGGCAGCTTCGTGTGCGGGCAGCGGTTACAGGAGCCAGGGCTTGGGCTCGGACACCGTGATCTCGGCATCGGGGAAGAGCCGGGCGTACCGGGTCACGTCGACGCTTGTGCTCCGCGGCGGGAGAAGGCGGATCACGCGCAGCCCCGGGAAGATCCGCGGCAGGTCAGACGGGTCCATGCCGTCATCGGCTTGGTACAGACGCAGCTTCCTGAGACTCGGCAGAGCCGGGGCGTGCACGGTAATGCGCGGCGACAGCAGACCGGAGTCCAGACTCAGTCCCGTCAGGGACGGCAGCTGGGCCATCTCAGCCCAGTCCCAGGCGGTGAGCGGGTTTCCGGCTTCGATCAGGGTGAGGTCCTCCAAGGTTGCCCAGTGGCTGAGCCCCCTCAACCCCCGGGCTGAGAAGGCGCCACTGCTGAGGCAGATCGAGGTGAGCGCTGCGTCCACGGGCAGAGATTCCAGAAGCCCTGCGGGAAGCGGCTGCCGCACATCCAGCATTCGAAGCGTGGTGAGCTCCCGAAGGCCTGGGATGGTCTCGTCGAGACCCAGCAGGTTGAGGCTCTTGAGGCCCAGTTCAACCAGGGGCATGAGATCCGCGATGTTCGGGCATTCGTACAGGCCCAGCCGTTCCAGAGACCTCAGCTCGGTCAACGGGGCCAGGGACCGTATGTCGGGGTTGTCCGCGACGACCAGCTCTCGACAGCCGGGGGGTAGCGCAGCCGCCAGCTCCGACGCCTCGAAACTTCCGTAGACGGTGATTTTCGCCCGGTCGCCGAGGAACCGAAGCGCCCGCAGCATCTCGGCCGACTTCACCTCGATGAAGAAGTCGTCCGAATCGACGTGGGTGAGCACTTCGCCCGCATACTGGTCGACGTCGACGCGCCCCCAGGCCCTTCCCAGGTGAATCCGCACGTCCATGTCAGGATGTGAACTGAACTGTGCGAGCACGGGCAATGCCGCATCCGTCCCGATGAGCCCTGCCGTGCCCACCACTCGCCGTGCCTCGTCGGCCGACAACCCTGCCGGCCCCGGCAGCAACTCCAGCACCAGCGGCCCCAACGCCGCCAGGGATCGTGCCTCTTCGTCCGACCGCGGCGGTATCAGCAGCGCGGCCCGGTCCTCGACCTCCGCCCGCACACCTGGAGCCAGCTCCGTCGCATGCTCCAGGCACGCCATCGCCAGCAGCCACGTCCGGGCCCGGGTGTGGCGGTCGGGGGCCGCATCCCCCGCCTCCAGCAGCAGCCCCAGCAGTTCCGCCCGCTCCCGTGGCCGCCCCTGCGCGACCGCCATCCGGATGACGTCCGCCCACTGGTCATCCGTCGCGTGCGCGGCGAGCAGGCCGAAATCGCCCGCCTCCACGGCGGCACGTGCGCCGAGGTGGTCCTGGAAGGTGCGGTGCACGAAATCCACCGCACCGGGCGCGGGCTCCCGGAGCAGGCCGGTGCGGACGAGGAAGTGCCGGAGCACGTCCGGGGCGGCGCCCAGCGTCCTGGCGGCCGGGACCGCGGGCAGCCCCTCGGCGATGATCCGTTCCGCCCGTTCGCGGTCCAGTTCCGTGCGCCCGTTGCGGATCAGCCAGTACGCGAGCCGTTGCAGCAGCTGGAGCTGCGGCTCCTCGCTCAGCTCGGGACCCGCCATGTCGCGCTCCCGGTCGCGCCGGGTCAGCAGCATGGACAGGGCGGCCTCGTACAGCTCCCTGCGGCCGTGCGGCAGGTAGCCGCGGCGGTCCCGGTGCAGGGCGCAGATCAGGCCGCACATGAGCGGATTGGTGGCGAGCCGTCCGAGGTCCGGCTTGGCCCTGACAGCGTCCAGGAGCTGGGTCTCGTACGCGGCGAGCCGGGTGTCCTCGTCGGGGTCGCCGGTGCGTGCGGCGGTGTGCCAGCGCCGGACGAAGGCGGTCACGTCGGACAGGTTCATGGCGGTGAGGGTGAGCTCGGTGAAGCGGTCGTCCGCGAGCCAGTTCTCGCGGACCGCCGAGGGGCGTGAGGTGACCAGCCAGCGGTTGCCGGGGAAGGCGTCGACCAGCTCGCTCAGCCAGGCGCGGGCGCGGCCGCGTTCCGCCTCCGGCACCTCGTCGATGCCGTCGACCAGCAGCAGCCCGCGGCCGGCGGTGAGCACTCGCGTCTCCCAGCCGGGCGGCTGGGCGCCGGCCAGCGGCGAGCCGACGGCGGACAGGAAGCCTGCGGGCGCGGGCAGCCGCTCGCCGTGGCGCGTGAGGGTGCGCAGCGGGAGCACGAAGGGGACGAGGCCGTGCAGGTAGGTCATCCGGTCACCCGGGTCATCGGCTGCCGCGGAGACGGCGAGCCACTGGACGAGGGTGGTCTTGCCGGAGCCCGCGACGCCGCGTAACAGGACGCGTTCGTGCGCGGCGAGGGCCTGGTCGGCGGGGGAGGGGCCCGGTGACGTCGTTCGGTGACCGCGCGCATCGAGGGCGTGATCCCCGCCCGCTCCGACCACCGCCCCGCTCGGGGAGGTCGCCTCCAGGCTGAGGTACGCGGTGTCCAGCGGCCACTTCCCGGGCGAGTTGCTCAGGTCGATGCCGTAGATCGTCAGCTTGCCGTGCCGGGTCGTGAGGTACGCGCGGTAGCGCCGTTCGAACGCTGTGTCGTGGTGGTCGGGGCGCGGTGTGCGGCGGATCAGTTCGTCGACCTTCGCGATCAGCTCGGCCTGGCCTCGGCTCTGCTCGACCAGCGTGCGCGCGACGAAGGTGGAGCGCTGCGTGAAGAAGTGCAGGATGTGCAGGCAGGCCCATTCGGTGGCCGACCGCACGAAGAGGGCGGCGTCCTCGGAGAGCTCCGCGGCCGGGGAACGGGTGAGGAGTTCCCTGGCCAGTTCCCGGTGGCCCAGGCGGACCGCATGGACGTCGTCCATGTCGAGGTCGCCGAGTCCGGCCAGGGCCCAGGTCAGCCTTTCGGTGACCAGATCGTCCTCGTCGGAAGGGAAGGGGCGCTCGCCGGGTCCGCCGACGGCCCGCCCCACCAGCGTCGCTGCGATCTTGCGCACGTCTGCCAAGGTGAGCGTGCGCTTCTCACCGCGGAAGGAGACGAGGCGCGAGATGCGTACCGGCTGGTCCACCAGGCCGGCGCCCGGGGCCTCGGCCACGAACAGCTTCTTGATCAGCGTGCTCATCAGGCTGGACGCCAGCCGGCTGCCGAGAACTGCGGGCTCCATGCGATGTTCCCCCGAATACGGTGCGTGAGCCGTCGTGTCGCCTCGATGAGCGTAATCCCGGAGTGCCCCCGAGCGGTGACGAATCCTGCGGCGCCAATCCGGCGTAGCCCACGTCACATTTCCCGGCTGTCCAAAGGCCGTTCGCGGTGACATGGCGCACAGGGTTTTCGACGGTACTAGGGAAGATAGTGGAGCGTAAAGGGGCGAAACGGGCTATGGGGTTCCAGGTTGATGCGTCGGGAGGTCGGGCGCCATCGGAGGCGGTTCCGGGCGTGGATATGGGCTTCCAGTCTGGTGTTATTTGACCTTATAAGTCCGATTAGAGAGTAAGGGGCGTGAATGGGGTGAATGGTGGGCGATCGAATGCTGAAAGGGCACCTACGGCCACGCCTAGTAGGAGGGCTCTTTGACCCGGCGGGCGCCGGCCGCTTACCAAGGGGGAGCAAGCCCGGCATACCGGCACATACGCCAATGAGTGAATCTGCTCGACCGGGTTCCCCTACACGGAGGTAACCGAATGCTGAAGCGTGCCCTCTCCCACCGTCCCGCCGCGTCCCGTATCCGTACCCGTGCGACTGTCGTGGCCGCCGGCCTGGGGGTTGCGACGGCGCTGGGTGTCGGGGTCGCGTCCGCTGCGGACGGAGCGACCGCGCACCACGCGCCGGCCGCCCACACTGCCTCTGCTCATCTCCAGGTCACCGGGCACGGCCAGAGTGCCGCGGGTCACTTCGGCGACACCCATGACGGTGCGCACGCCGCCGCCCACAAGGCCACGGACAAGGACGCGGACAACAAGAAGGCCGCCCATAAGAAGGCCGCGCACAAGAAGGCCCACCAGCAGACGAAGAGCTGGGTCAAGCCGGTGCACAAGTACAAGCTCACCGCGTCCTTCGACCAGGCCGGCGGCATGTGGTCGCACAAGCACTCCGGCCAGGACTTCGCGGTGCCGATCGGCACGCCGGTGCAGGCCGCGCACAGCGGTGTGGTCGTCAAGGCCGGCCCGAACGGCGGCGGTGACGGTCCCGCGTACGGCAACGCGATCGTGATCAGCAACGGTCACGGCACGTACTCGCAGTACGCGCACCTGTCCCGGATCGACGTGCACGTCGGCGAGACGGTGAAGGCGGGCGAGCACATCGCCCTCTCCGGTAACACCGGTAACACCACCGGCCCGCACCTGCACTTCGAGATCCGCAGCACCCCGAACTACGGGTCCGCGGTCAACCCGGTCCACTTCCTGGACCGTCACGGCCTGCATGTGTGACGGACGCGGGTGACCGGCAGGTGTGACCGGCACGTGTGACGGACGGCGGGCCCGGCTTCGGCCGGGCCCGCGCCCGTGCGGCGGCTCATCGGCGGTCGATCGGCGGCTCACCGGCCGCTGTGGTCCGTGCGGTGCTCCCCGCCGTGCGCCTGTATCACCAGATCCATGGCGACCTCCAGGACGGCCTTGCGCTTGTCCTCGGGGTCGCCTTCGGCGTCTTTGATCGCGAAGGTGCCCGCGTGCATGGTGAACAGGGCGGAGATGCAGCGCACCTGGTCGACCAGGGGGGCGTCCGGCTCCTTCAGCAGGTCGTTCAGCGCGAGCATCCGGTGTCGGAACGCCTCCGCGGTGTTCAGCTCCTTTATCGTCGCCTGGTTGTCCTGCATGAAGCGCATGATCGGCGAGGCGGTGGCCAGGGCGTCGCTGTAGCGGCGCAGCACCTCCAGCTTGGTCTCCAGGGTGTGCGGCTGCTGGTTGCCCCACTCGATCAGCTCGGTCATCGGCCGGCCGACGTCCTCGAAGATGCCGTGGAGGATGTCCTCCTTGGTCTTGAAGTGGTAGTACAGCGCGGCCTTGGTGACGTCGAGGCGCTCGGCGATCTCCCGCAGGGACGTTTTCTCGTAGCCCTGCTCGGCGAAGAGTTCGAGGGCCACGTCCTGGATGCGCTGGCGGGTGTTCCCGCGTCGCTGCTGTTTCGTGGCTTCCATCGTGGTACCCCTCTTGCTTCCCCGGTACTTACTTGACGCCCGGCTAGTTTCCAGATTACCTTGCTGCTGTGCTCGACTAGCCGGGCGGCAAGTAAGTTAACGTACAGTGCCCGCCCTGCTGCATGACGTCGTTCTCCTTAGTCCCAAAGGAGTAGTGGACATGACACAAGCTCAGCAGGTGGATGATGCCGTACCCAAGGACAGTGTCAAAGAGCCGCGGAGCGTTGGGGTGGTGCTGCTTGCCCTGATGATCGCCATGCTGCTCGCCATGCTGGACAACATGATCGTGGGTACCGCGATGCCCACGATCGTAGGGGAGCTCGGCGGCCTGAATCACCTCTCCTGGGTGGTCGCCTCGTACACCCTCGCCACCGCCGCCTCCACCCCCATCTGGGGCAAGCTCGGCGACATGTACGGACGCAAGGGCAGCTTCCTGACGTCCATCGTCATCTTCCTCATCGGCTCCGCACTGAGCGGCATGTCGCAGAACATGGGGGAGCTGATCGGCTTCAGGGCCGTGCAGGGCCTGGGTGCGGGCGGCCTGATGGTCGGCGTGATGGCCATCATCGGCGACCTGGTCCCGCCCCGTGACCGCGGCAAGTACATGGGCATGATGTCCGGCGTCATGGCCGCCGCCATGATCGGCGGACCGCTGGTGGGCGGCGCCATCACCGACCACCTCGGCTGGCGCTGGTCCTTCTACATCAACATCCCGCTGGGCATCGTCGCCCTGCTCGCCATCAGTGCCGTGCTGCACCTTCCGAAGAAGCGCGCAGAGGGCCGCATCGACTACCTGGGCGCCGTGCTGCTGACCATCGGCATCACCGCGATCGTGCTGGTCACCACCTGGGGCGGCAGCGAGTACGCATGGAGCTCGGGCGTCATCGTCGGGCTCGCCGCCGCCGGCGTTCTCGCGCTGGTCACGTTCCTCGTCGTGCAGACGAAGGCCGCCGAGCCGATCGTGCCGCTGCACATCTTCCGCAGCCGCAACTTCACGCTGACCTCCGTGATCGGCTTCATCACCGGCTTCGTGATGTTCGGCGCCACGCTCTTCCTGCCGCTCTACCAGCAGGCGGTGCAGGGCGCTTCGGCCACCAACTCCGGGCTGCTGCTGCTCCCCATGCTGCTGTCGATGATGGCCGTCTCGCTGGTCGCCGGCCGGTTCACGACCAGCACCGGCAAGTACAAGGTGTTCCCGATCGCCGGCACCCTGCTGATGATCGTCGGCCTGGTCCTGCTGGCGCAGATGGACACCGAGACCTCGCGGTTCGTCTCCGGTCTGGACATGGCGGTGCTCGGTGCCGGCATGGGGTGCCTGATGCAGATCACCATGCTGGTCGCGCAGAACAGCGTCGACATGAAGGACATCGGCGTCGCCTCCTCCACCACCACGCTCTTCCGCACGCTCGGCTCGTCCTTCGGTGTCGCGATCATGGGTGCGGTCTTCAACAGCCAGGTGAAGGACGAGATGGCGCAGCGCGCCGGAACCCTCGGCAGCAAGATCGCCGAGAAGTCGACCCAGCTGGACGCCCACAGCCTCGGCAAGCTGCCCGCCCTGGCACGCGACGCCTACCAGCACGCGGTGACCGCCGGCACCCACGCGGCGTTCCTGCTGGGCGCCGTGGTGGCCGTGCTCGCCCTGCTGGGGGCGCTGTTCGTCAAGGAGACGCCGCTTCGCGGGCTGGGTGCCAAGTCGCCCGAGCCCGTCGAGCCCGGCAAGTCCGCCGAGCCTCCCAAGCCGGCCGAGGGCGCGGACGGGGACACCGCGCGGCACGCGAAGGCGGTTGCAGAGGCCGTCTGAGCGGGCCCACCTCGGCCCCCGAGACCCCCGGTGCGCGTCCCACGCACCGGGGGTCCTTTGCCGCGCACCGAGGGTTCGTCGCCGTGCACGCGGCCGGGGCAGGTCCACGGGAGCCCGTCGAGGGAGTCGTCAGAGGCGGAGACTCGGGTATCAGTACAGGTCAGCGGCGTTGTAAGAGGCGCTGCCCGTGGCGTTGCCCGTGGCGTTGTCAGTGGGGTGTGCCAGCATCGGAGCTGTGGAAAGACTGCGGCAGCTGCGCCTCGCCAAAGACGCAATGGACCGCGACTGGGCCGACCCCGATCTCGACCTGGACGCGATAGCTTCGCACGCGGGCTACTCCCGGTATCACTTCATCCGCACCTTCAAAGCGGTCTACGGTCGCACGCCCGGCCAGTACCTCTCCGCCCGCCGAATAGAGCGGGCCGAGGACATGCTGCGGTCGGCGAACCTCTCCGTGACGGAGATCTGCCATCTCGTCGGGTTCACCAGCCTCGGCTCCTTCTCGGCCCGCTTCAAGGCACAGACCGGCCTGGCCCCCAGCGAGTACCGCGCGAAGCACGTGGGCGGCGGCGCCCTGGTTCCCGGGTGTTACGTGATGCTCTGGATGGGCGGCTACCCCAGCCGCGGAGAGCGCACTTCTGGAGAAGCGCAGGCAGCCGGCGGCTGACTACCGTGACAGGGCAGGAGAGCACACCCCGCCAGGGCCGGGAAAGCCACCCTGAGCAGGCAAGAAAGCACGCCCTTTCGCACTGATGGAGCACACCATGATCAAGGGACTCGCCATCTCCACCGTCTGGGTTCTGGACCAGGACCGCGCCAAGGAGTTCTACACCGAAAAGCTGGGCCTCGAGCTCCGTAACGACATGACCCTGGGCGAGGGCGGCATGCGCTGGATCACCGTGGGAGCCAAGGACCAGCCCGATGTCGAGCTCACGCTGATGGTCCCGGGAACGGGCAACACGGACCCCGAGTCGGCCGAGGCCCTGAGGACACTGGTCGCGAAGGGCATGCTCGGCGCGGGCGTGCTGCGTACCGACGACGTGTGGGGGGACTACGAGCGGCTCAAGGCGCGCGGCGTGGAGTTCGTCCAGGAACCCCAGGAGCGCCCCTACGGCACCGAGGCCCTGTTCCGTGACGATTCCGGCAACTGGTTCTCGTTCACCCAGGCCCGCGAGGGCGGCCTGGACCTGGACAAGGAGTGGTCCTGCTGAGCCGTCCCAGATGAGGGCAGTGCCTGCGCCGGCTGAGCCGACCGAGCCGTCCGGGGTGAGCGTGTCACCCCGAGCGGCCAGGGCCGCTGTCCCTCGACTGGGCCGGCAGTTGGAGCATCGGGTAGCTGCCGGTGCTCGTCGGAGCGTGCTCCGGTAGCCACAGCACGGCCATGGCCCCCTCGGGCGCGGCATCGGGCGCCGCGCCCGGCCCGCGGATGTTGCGGAAGGCCAGCCGGGCTCCGAGTACCCGCGCCTGACCTGCGGCGATGGTCAGGCCCAGGCCATGGCCGTGCCCGGCCCGGTCCGCACTGCCGGTGCGAAAGCGCCTCGGCCCCTCGCTGACCAGCTCCTCGGGAAAGCCTTCTCCGTGGTCCCGCACCCGGATCACCCGCCCCTCGACGGTGACCTCGATGGGCGGGCGGCCGTGCTTGGCGGCGTTCGCCAGCAGATTGCCGACGATGCGTTCCAGACGACGCGGATCGGTGGTGGCCTCCGACTCGTGGACCACCCGCACCCGTACGTCCTGGTTCAGCAGCGCGACCCGGCGGCTGACGAACTCACCCAGCAGGATGTCCTGAAGCTCGGCCCGCTCCGCCGCACTGTCCAGCCGGGCCACCTCCAGGACGTCCTCCACCAGGGTGCGCAGCGCCTGGGCCCGGTCCTTGACCAGTTCGCTCGGCCGCCCCGGCGGGAGCAGCTCCGCGGCCGTCAGCAGGCCGGTCACCGGAGTGCGCAGCTCGTGGGCGATGTCCGCGGTCACCCGACGCTCGGCCTCCAGACGCTGGCGCAGCGTGTCCGCCATCGCGTCCACGGCCAGCGCGAGGTCGTCGGTCTCGTCGCGCACCACCCCGCCGAGCGCCTCCCGCACCCGTACGTCCGTCTGCCCCTGCGCCACCGCGCCGGCCGCCGCTGCCGCCTTCCGCAGCCGCCGTGACATCCGGCCGCCGACCAGCACGCCCAGCGCGCAGCCGCCGACCACGACCGCGATCGAGCCGAGGATGAGCGCCTGGTCGAGATCCCGCATCACCCGGGTGGTGCCGTCGGCGAGCTGGGTGTGCAGCGACAGGACGTGGCCGTCCTTCAGCGGCACCGCCGCCCAGACGTCCGGAGCGCCTCCGTCCGCGGTCGAGCCCTGCGAGATGTAGGTGGCCCGGCGGCCCTGAGCGGTGCGCTGCCGCAGCTCCTGCGGCAGCTTCGGATCGTCGACCACGGCGCCGAACTGCAACCGCTGGGTGGCCTCGTAGATCCGCTGCGCGAACTGGAGGCGCTCGTCCTGCACATCACGCGAGGAATCCAGCATCGACACCATCGCGGCGTTGTGCACCACCAGGCTCAGGATCACCGCGATCAGGGCGCTGGCCAGCGCGATCGCCCCGCTCACCTTCCAGCGCAGGCCGGTGTGCAGCCGCAGCCGGCCGAACAGCCGGCGTCTCAGGGGCCGGCCCGAGGCCCGGGTCTGTGCGGAGGTGGAGCCCGCTGCCGCCGCACCGACGCGCGCCGTGGCGCCGTCGCCCGCCGGGGGCTTGGCCTGGGTGTGGGGAGTGCGTGGGGTTCGCATGCCCGGGTCAGGCCTTCAACTTGTAGCCGAAGCCGCGGACCGTCTCGATCCGGTCCTGGCCGATCTTGGCGCGCAGCCGCTGCACATGCACGTCGACGACCCGTGTGTCGCCGCCCCAGCCGTAGTCCCAGACCCGTTGCAGCAGCTTGTCGCGGGAGAACACGGTGCCGGGCGAGGCGGAGAACTCCAGCAGCAGCCGCATCTCGGTCGGCGTCAGCGCCACCGGCTGACCGCCCCGGCGCACCTCCATGCCTTCCGTGTCGACCCACAGGTCGCCGAAGCGGAGCACCCCGCGATGGCCCGCAGAGGTCGCGGTTATCCGCTCCACACTGTCGGGGGCGACACGTTCGTCGGCACCGTTGTGCCCACCGCCTCCGCCGTGCCCACCGCCTCCGCCGTGCCCACCGTGCCCGCCCTGGCCCTGCACGGCGCCGCCGCCTGCCGCCGGTCCGCCGTCGAAGCCTGCTCCGAAGGTGCCGCCCGCGCCCTGGCCCGCTCCGAAGCTGCCGCCGGCACCCTGGCCCGCGCCGGACAGCGGCCCGCTCGCATGCCCGAAGCGCCGCAGCACCGCACGGATCCGCGCGACCAGCACCGCCCCGTCGAACGGCTTGGTCACGTAGTCGTCCGCGCCCGCCTCCAGGCCCAGTACGACGTCGATCGAGTCGGCACGGGCCGAGAGCATGATCACCGGGACGGTGGACTCGTCGCGGATGCGGCGACACAGGCTCACCCCGTCGAGGCCCGGCACCATCACGTCGAGCAGGGCGATGTCCGGGCGGTTGGCGCGGAACGCCTCGAGACCCGACAGGCCGTCGGGCATGGCCGTCACCACATAGCCGTCCCGCTCCAGGGCCAGCTGCGTGGCCTCGCGGATGACGTCGTCGTCCTCGACGAAGAGGACATGGGTGTGCTCCGTCCGCTGCGCCATCCGAATCCGCCGCTCCCCTTCACTTATTCGCATGTCCGTGTGCCCGCGAGGGTCTTGTGCCCGCGTGCCGGTGTTCTGCACGCCGCTGTGTCCGTTGTCCGTCCGCTCTGCGCGGGGCCGTGTGCTGTGCGCCCGGGCCCTTCGGGTCCACCGGGAGTCCGGTCGCGTTCAGTTGTCCGAGGTGGGGGCTTTGCCGCCGCCCACCGGGTTGCTGTAGTCGTTGTGCGTGCGGTCCTGCTCCGTGAAACGGCCCTCCGACGCCGACCAGCTGTAGGTGATCACGTCCTCGCTGGACGGGTACGCAAGCTGGTCGTCCTCCCGGTACACCTTCTGTGTGACCACCAGATCGCCGCGATCGATCTCCGCGTAGACCTGCGGCTGCTCGTTACGGAAGACGTCGCGGAAGCGGTCCCCGTCCGGGCGGTACACATACGACCCTACGCCGACCGAGTCGCAGGTCATCACGTTCACCACGACGTCGGCCGAGGCGGCTCCGGTGAGCTTGCCGTAACTGACGTCGACCGGGTAGCCATTGGCCCCGCAGCGCTTGAGGGCCCGCTTGACGTCCTTGCCCACCTGCTCGTCCGCCATGACGAGCTTGACCGCGTCGACCCGCTCGAGGGCCGGTGAGGGGGACGCGGACGACGCCGGGGAGGCCGCGGTGTGGCCGACGGTGTCGGTGCGCGCCGGGCCCTCGTCCCGTGCGCCGACGCCGTTGGTCGGTGAACAGCCGGTCAGCAGCGCGGTGGTGGCCAGCAGCGCCGCCGCGGCGAGCCGGACGGCCGGGCGGTGATCCACGCCGGCGCGTGCGCGGTCGTGGGTTCCGGCGGGCCGCTCAGGGCCGCCCGCCGTCTCCGGGGCACCGCCGCCCCGGGGATGTGCTCTGCCTACGCCGCGCACCGCTCCCGCTCTCCGTACTCGAGCGCGCGCGCATCCAGGGCGCGGCGCTCCAGCTCCTGGCGGAGCCGGGCCAGTGCCCGGTGCAGCGTGCTCTTGACCGTGCCGACCGTCATGCCGAGCGCGGCGGCGGTCTCCTCTGTGGACATCTGCTCCCAGTGTCGCAGCATCACGACACTGCGCTGCTTGGGAGCCAGCACTTTCATGGCGTCCATCAGCAGGGCGCGGTCAGCGTACTGCTCGGTGGAGTCGTCGATGCAGGACTCGGGCAGCTGCTCGGTGGGCACCTCCTCCAGCTTGCGGGCGCGCCACCACTCCGTCCGCGTGTTGATCATGACGCGGCGCAGGTAGGCGTCGGCCAGCCGCTTGTCAGCGATGCCGTCCCAGCGGCCGTAGGTGCGGGCCAGAGCGGTCTGGAGCAGGTCCTGGGCGTCGGTCGGGTCCGGCACCAGGCGCCGGGCGCTGCGCAGCAGGGCGTCCTGCCGGGTGCGTACGTACTCCTCGAACTCAAGTACCTGGCCATGCGCCATCGAAAACCGCCTCCGCTCGGACCGTTGCGTCTCGTCCACAGCGCGGCCCGTACGGCCCCCTGCCGTCCGGTCGCCCCGTCGCGCGCCGCCTGTGGTGCACGGCGTGTGCGGCGCCGCGGATGTGCCGCGGGTCCGGGCGTGGCCGGGGGCCTCGCCTGCCGTGCGTGTGTGTCGTCTGTCGTCTGTCGTGTGCTGCCGGCGGTGTGCCGGCTGCCGTGCGGTCGTCCGCGCCGCCCCGGGCCACTGAGGCCCTGGTGGTGGCGGTGCGAGGACCGCTTCCGACGTTGGATGTGACGCTACGGCAGCGTTGTCACGGCCATCCGGGGGCCAGCATGCGGCAGACGCACGGCTGTCCGTCGGTTGTGTAACAGCCGTACGGCGGCGGTGTGACGAGGCCGTGATGTGACCGAGCGGTGCGGTGACGGGGCGGACGGCGAGGGGTGTTCGACACGGTCTGGACGGGGGCGCGCGGGGGCGGTATTGCCTGGTCAGGCGGTGGCACCGGGCGATGCCGGGCGGTGCGGGGGCAGGGGGCGTGGCGGACCTGACGGTCAGGTGAACCGGACCGTCAGGTGAGGGGCAGCCGATACATACCGTGCGGGAGAGGCTCGACCAGGCCGTCGGCGACCAGCCCGTCCAACGCCCGGGCCCGCTGGACGGGCTCGTGCCACACCCGGTCGAGCACGTGCTGGGGGACGGCGCCGGGCGCCTCGCGCAGGACGGCCAGCAGCTTGCCGCGCACCTGGCGGTCGGTGCCCGCGTAGGTCTGGCCGCGGCGGGCCGGGCCGGCGTGCTCCGGCTTGCCGGCGAGCCGCCAGGCGCACCGGTCGGTGACCGGGCAGCGGGCGCAGTTCTCGTTCTTGGCGGTGCACACCAGCGCGCCCAGCTCCATGGAGGCGGCGGCCCAGCGGGCGGCGGTGGCCGCGTCGTCGGGCAGCAGGGCGCGGGCCAGCTTGCGCTCGGCCGCCGTGGTGGCGTTGGGCGGGTACTGGACGCCGGTCACCGCACGGGCGAGGACCCGGCGCACGTTCGTGTCCAGCACCGGGTGCCGCTGGCCGTACGCGAACGACGCCACGGCCGCCGCGGTGTACTCGCCGATGCCGGGCAGCGCGAGCAGCTGCGCGTGCTGCGTGGGCACGTCGCCGCCGTGCCGCTCCGTTATGGCGACCGCGGCACCGTGCAGCCGCAGGGCGCGCCGCGGATAGCCCAGCCGCCCCCAGGCGCGAACCGCCTCACCGGGGGCCTCGGCGGCCAGGTCGGCGGGGCGCGGCCAGCGGGCCATCCACTGCTCGTAGACCGGCAGCACCCGGCTGACCGGCGTCTGCTGGAGCATGAACTCGCTGACCATCACGCCCCACGCCCCGGCCTCGGGACGCCGCCACGGCAGGTCACGCGCGTGCTGGTCGAACCAGGCGAGGACCGGTGAGTGCAGCGCGGTGGCGGCGGCGAGAGCGTCGGTGGGCACGGCGTCGGTGCGCACGGCTTCGGGGGTCGCCGGCGCGTGTGTGGCGGCGGGGACGGAGGGGGCGCCTGCGGCAGCGGGCGTGGCGAGGCCGGAGGGTGGCGTGGTGCCGGTGTCCGGTGCGGTGGGTGTGGGGGGCATGGGCGTGGTGGGGGCGTCGGGCGCGGTGCAGGGGGTGTTCTTCGGCGGCGCAGTCATGGCAGGGCCGATCCTCCCATGGGGGGTGGGGCGTGCGTGGTTTACGCGGCCGGGGTGTGGGCCGGCCGGGGTGTGGGGGTGTGGGGGTGTGGGGCCATTTGGACGGGGGGCGGGTGGTCGGTACGCCCCGGCAGGGCGTGGGCGCCCATTGTGGGGGATGGGCGGGGGCGGACGTGGGACGTGTGCCCGCCCGCCCGTCGCGTACTCGACCCGGCGGGAGGTGAGTGGCGTGTGAGTGACGTGTCCGGTGGGACGTGGGTGACGCCGGTGGGGGCGAGGTACCGGGCGTGGGTGAGGCCGGTGAGGCCGGTGAGGCCGGTGAGGTGGAGAGAGGGCTGTGCCCCGGCCGGGTGCCGGTGGGGGAGCGGGTGGAAAACGTGGTGAGGCGGGGTGGGCGGGTGCGTGAGACTGAGGGGGTTGATGGGGGTACCTCCCACGCCCGTTGAGGGTGGTGGGGGGAGGCCCGTTCGGGGCGGTGGGGCAGGGCGGCAGGAACCGGGGGAGGAACAGGTGCCGGAACCGGACGAGGAAGAGGTGCCGCTGACGGGCGGCAACGTCAGCGCCGGCGTGGTGCGGGTGGGTGACACCGTGCGCCGGCCCGCGGGTTTCTGGACACCCGCCGTGCACGCCCTGTTGCAGCACCTGTGGGACGTGGGGTTCCGGGCGGCGCCACGGCCCTTGGGCCGCGACGAGCACGGCCGTGAGGTCCTCGCGTTCGCGCCGGGGGACGCGGTGTGGCCGCACCACTTCCGGCTAATGGACCCGGCGGCGCACCTGGCGCGGGTGGCCCGGCTGATCCGTGAATTCCACGACGCCGTAAGGGACTTCACGCCACCCGCCACCGCACGCTGGCAGACGCTCATGCCCACCGGCGGCGACGAGATCGTCGCGCACAACGACCTGGCGCCGTGGAACCTGGTGACGGACGGCGCCGCGTCCTGGGTGTTCATCGACTGGGACGGCGCCGCGCCCGGCACCCGCCTCGGCGACCTCGCCTACGCCGCCCACAGCTTCCTCCCGCTCTCCGCCAACCCCGCCTTCCGGCGCGCCGACGCCGCCGCCCGGCTGCGCACCTTCGTCGACGCCTACGGCCTGGACGAGGCCGAACGCCGCCGCCTCGTGCCCCTGCTGGGCCGCCGCACCCGCGCCATGTACGACTTCCTGCGCACCGAGGCCGCCGAGCACCGCCAGCCGTGGGCCAGGCTGTGGGCCGAGGGACACGGCGACGTCTGGCGGAGCGACGCGGAGTACATCGAGCAGCGCGAGGCGGAGTGGCTACGGGCGCTCCTGGACGGATGACGCGGGTACGAAAACCGTAGGGCGCGGGGCTTGGCCGGGTCGGAAGCCGCCCATCGCCCTGGGTGCGTCATGGGCGAACTCTGTGACGCCGCTGTAGAGATCGCCGTCGGTCACATGCCGTACGAAGCGGAGACTTCCGTACACATCCGGTCGGTCCGGGTCCGGCGCCGGGGCCACCGCCGGTACCGGAACGGGCAGTTCGGGCGCTCCGCCCCCCGAGCCCGTGACGATGATCCGCAAAAGTTGGGACCGGGTACGGAGGGTGGGCCGGGTGGACGCCCCGGAGTCTCGTAAGGTTTGCGCGTGGGATCTCTGCGCAATCCGGTTGGACCGCTTCCCTCCTCCATCTACTGGCGACGGAGGGCCGCTCTGCTGTCCCTGCTCGTGGTGGTGGGGTTGGTCCTGGTCTGGCTGGTCGTCTTCGGCAGCGGCAACGACAAGCACCACGACTCCGGTGGTTCGGACGGCAAGGGCCCCGCCCCGTCCATCACCCCGGGTCCGTCCAGCTCGGGGCCTGCGATCAGCCAGCATCCGGGCGGTCGTGACGAGTCGAGCGACGGCGGTTCGTCCGGTGGCGGTGGCGACTCCGGAGGCGGCGATTCCGCCGGCGGCACGGACGGCGGTGCCACGGACGGTGGCGCCACGGGTGGCGCGGGCGAGGGCGGTGCGCAGACCGGCGGTGGCTCGGTCGGCCACGAGGTCCCCGCCGGATCGAGCCTGCCCACCTGCACCTCGGGCGCCGTGAAGCTGACCCTGCACACCCACGCCAACACCTACGACCCGGGCGAGAAACCCCGCCTCGAACTCGCCGCGAAGAACACCTCGGGCACCGACTGCAAGCTCGATCTCGGCGCGAAGAACGCGGTCCTGACGATCACTCAGGCCGACGGCGACAAGCAGCTCTGGGCCTCCGACGACTGTCCTTCCGGCAGCGGCAGCCTCTTCCTCCGTGTCCCGGCCGGCACCAGCATCACGCACACCGTCACCTGGGACCGCAAGCCCAGCGCCCCGCACTGCGCCACACCCCCGGCCAACTCCGCCGCCCCCGGCACCTACCTGGCGGAGGCCAAGGCCCCCGGCTTCGCCAAGACCCAGACGTCGTTCGTCCTCGACAAGGACTGAAACCGACGGGGACCGCGCAAGGACTGAAACCGACGGGGACCGCGCAAGGACTGACACCGACGGGAACCGCGCAAGGGCTGGCGCCGACGGGAAGA
The DNA here is from genome assembly GCF_024435355.1 of Streptomyces odontomachi. Lineage (GTDB taxonomy): Bacteria > Actinomycetota > Actinomycetes > Streptomycetales > Streptomycetaceae > Streptomyces > Streptomyces odontomachi. Next base: position 17,641 of record NZ_JAMJWG010000016.1, on the reverse strand, counting down.
GGCGGGGTCCCGAGCCGCTGTCAGCGACGGGAAGACGGTCCTAGACGTAGCGCTCCAGGATCGACGACTCCGCCAGTCGCGACAGCCCCTCCCGTACGCTCCGGGCCCGCGCTTCCCCGACGCCGTCCACGGTTTGGAGGTCGTCCACGCTGGCCGCAAGCAGTTTCTGGAGTCCGCCGAAGTGCTCCACGAGCCGGTCGATGATCGCCCGCGGCAGCCGCGGCACCTTCGCCAGCAGCCGGAAACCGCGCGGTGACACGGCGGTGTCCAGGGTTTCGGGTGCTCCCGTGTATCCCAGCGCCCGCGCCACCGTGGACAGTTCCAGCAGCTCCGGGTGGGAGAGCGAGTCCAGCTCGGCGAGTGCCTCGTCCACCGTGCGCGACCGCTTCGCCGTCGGGGTCGGCACGTAGTCGCGCACGATCAGCTCGCGCTCGGGTTCGACTCCGGAGATCAACTCGTCCAGTTGCAGCGCCAGCAGCCGCCCGTCCGTGCCCAGCTCGACCACGTACTCCGCGATCTCGGTCGCGATCCTGCGCACCATCTCCAGGCGCTGCGCGACCGAGGCGACGTCGCGCACGGTCACCAGGTCCTCGATCTCCAGCGCGGACAGCGTGCCGGCGACCTCGTCGAGCCGCAGCTTGTACCGCTCCAGGGTGGCCAGGGCCTGGTTGGCCCGGGACAGGATGGCCGCGGAGTCCTCCAGCACCCGCCGCTGCCCGTCCACGTACAACGCGATCAGTCGCATCGACTGGGAGACGGAGACGACGGGGAAGCCGACCTGCTTGCTGACGCGGTCCGCGGTGCGGTGCCGGGTGCCGGTCTCCTCGGTGGGGATCGTCGGGTCCGGCACCAGCTGCACGCCGGCCCGCAGGATCTTGGTGAGGTCCCTGTCGAGCACGATGCCGCCGTCGAGCTTGCACAGCTCGCGCAGCCGGGTCGCGGTGAACTCGACGTCGAGCACGAAACCGCCGGTGCACATCGCTTCGACGGTCTTGTCGGAGCCGAGCACGATCAGGCCTCCGGTGTTGCCCCGCAGGACCCGCTCCAGGCCGTCACGCAGGGCCGTCCCCGGTGCCACAGCGCTCAAGGAGGCGCGCATCAGCCCGTCGGCGCCCGCGCTCCCGCCGGGCTTCCCGGGAGCCGACGCCCGCTCGCCTGCTGCCACTGCGCACTCCTCCGGTCGCGGGTCAGGACCGCCCTCCTGGAGGCCACCTCCCAGGCCATCAAGGCACTCGGGGAGTACTCCGCTTTCGTACGGATGGGCGAGACCAGGGCAAAGTCTACCGGCGCTCCGCCGTCTCCCGTGGGGCCTCCCGACGACGACTCCGCGGGAGCACCCGCAGCGCGTCTCCCATGTCGGCGACCTCGGTGACCCGCATGCCGGACGGGATCTTCCCGGGATCGACCGGAACGAGGGCGTGCGTGAAGCCCAGCCGGTGGGCTTCGGCGAGCCGCCGCTGGACGCCCGTGACCCGCCTCACCTCGCCCGCCAGGCCGACCTCGCCGATCGCGACCAGGTTCTTCGGCAGCGGGGTGTCGCTCGCCGCGCTGGCCAGCGCGAGCGCGATCGCCAGGTCGGCGGCGGGTTCGGAGAGCTTCACCCCGCCGACCGTCGCCGAGTAGATGTCCCGCTTGCCGAGCGCGCTGATCCGCCCGCGCTGCTCCAGCACCGCCAGCATCATCGACACCCGGGAGGTCTCCAGACCCGAGGTGGTGCGCCGCGGGGACGGGATCTGCGAGTCGACGGTGAGCGCCTGCACCTCGGCGACCAGCGGGCGGCGGCCCTCCAGGGTCACCGTCAGACAGGTGCCGGGCACCGGCTCGGCACGCCGGGTGAGGAAGAGACCGGAGGGGTCGGCGAGGCCGGTGATGCCCTCGTCGTGCAGCTCGAAGCAGCCGACCTCGTCGGTGGTGCCGAAGCGGTTCTTGACGCCGCGTACCAGGCGCAGCCGGGCGTGCCGGTCGCCCTCGAACTGCAACACCACGTCGACCAGGTGCTCCAGCAGGCGGGGCCCGGCGATCGCGCCGTCCTTGGTGACATGGCCCACCAGGAGCGTCGCCATGCCGCGCTCCTTGGAGGCCCGGATCAGCGCCCCGGCCACCTCGCGTACCTGCGCCATGCCGCCCGGCGCGCCGTCCACCTCCGGCGAGGCCACCGTCTGCACCGAGTCCAGTACGAGGAGGGAGGGCTTGACCTCGTCGAGGTGGCCGAGTACCGCTGCGAGATCGGTCTCGGCGGCCAGGTAGAGGTGGTCGTCGATCGCCTTGATGCGGTCGGCGCGCAGCCGCACCTGGCCGGCCGACTCCTCACCGGTGACGTACAGCGTGCGGTGGTCGGGGCCGGCCGCCTTCGCCGCCACGTCCAGCAGCAGCGTCGACTTGCCCACCCCCGGCTCGCCGGCGAGCAGCACCACGGCGCCGGGCACCAGGCCGCCGCCGAGCACCCGGTCCAGCTCCGGCACGCCGGTGCTGCGGGCGGTGGCGCGGCGGCCGTCGACCTGGCCGATGGGGAGCGCGGAGGTCGTGACGCGGCCCGGTGTGGTGGTGCGGACCGCGGGCGCGCCGTACTCCTCGACCGTGCCCCAGGCCTGGCACTCGGGGCAGCGGCCGAGCCACTTGGCGGTTTGCCAGCCGCATTCGGTGCAGCGGTAGGAGGGGCGGTCCTTGGCGGACTTCGTACGGGCAGCCATGGGACGGAACGGTAGCGCCCGGCGCTGACAACCGGGCGGGTGCGCGGACCGAGCACGGCGTGGGACGACGAAGGGAACGTCCGACTCGGTCCAAACCGCCAACTCTCGTACGGCTCAACCGGCATGTCCGCATTTACTTGATCTCATCACCCGTAAGGATTAAATCGCCCGCCTCTGAAGGAAGGATTCAGCAGGTTCGGCATACGGTCACACAGGTGAAGAACAGCAGGTCGGACGAGTCCGGGCGAATCGCCCGCGCACACCACGCATCCCGCGCACCTCGCGCATCCCGCACGGCCGGCGCGCCGGGTGGCACGCGCGGGCGGGGAGCGCCACCCGCGCCCCGACCCGTCGTGCCGCTGACATCCGCGTCATCGGCGCCACTGGCGCCGCCTGTGCCGCCCGTGGCGTTTGTGTCGTCTGTGGCGCCCGCGTTGCCCGTGCCGCCCGTGCTGCCCGTGCCGCCCGTGTCATCGGCGCCACTCGCACCGCCTGGGTTGTCTGTGGCACCCGCGCTGCCTGCGCCGCCCGCGCTGCCCGTGTCGTCTGTGGCGCCTGTCCCGATCGCGTCGCCTGTCCCGGCCGCGCCGTCCGTGCCGTCTGTGACGCCCCAGCCACCGGTGACGTCCGTGCCACCGGTGACGCCGGTGATATCCGTGATCCGCTCGGTACCCGTGGCCCCCGTGCGGCAGGACCGGTCCGCGTCCCCGCACGTCTGGGAGGACGCCCAGCTCGACGGCCTGTTCACCTACTGCCTGTCCGTGCTGCGGGACCACGACGCCGCCGTGACGGCGCTCGGGGCGGCACTGGCGGTGGCCGAGCGCCGTCGCGGGCGGGCCCCTCGTGACGTCGCCGAGCGTCGCGCCTGGCTGTACGCGCTCGCCCGCTGGGCGTGCCTGGCCCGGCTCGCGGCGACCCGGCGGGCCCGCACGGCGCCCCCGGCCGTCACCGGCACGCCGTCCGACGGAGGAGCCGGCCCGCACACCGGGACCGTGTCCCAGGACACCCGCGGAACCCTCTGCGGCCTCGCCACCCGTGCCGCCGCCCGCTGCTTCCGTGACGAGCGCCGCGCGGAGCCCGCAGACCCCCCGCGCGACGCGCGTCGCCACGGCCGACCCGACGACGAGCCGTACGCGTTCGACGAGCGTCGCAAGCTGTGTGAGCGTGAGCTGGCCCTGCTGGTGTGGCCGGAGGCCACCGGTACGGCGCCCGAGCAGCGGGAGGCGCTGGAGCTCACCGTGCGGCACGGCCTCACCGCGTCCGAGGTCGCCGCCGTGCTCGGGATGCGTGGTGCGGGCGCCGCGCGTGAGCTGATCGCCGCCGCGGCCTGCGAGGTGGAGCGCGTCCAGGCCGCCGTGTTCGCGGTGCGGACCGGTGGCTGCCCGGCGATGGCCTGGCTCGGCGGGGATCCGCACCTGCTGGGCGCCCTGCTGTGCCGCCGGCTCGTCCGGCACGTCGACGACTGCCCACGCTGCCGCCGCGCCGCGGAACGTGCCGACGCACGGACCTGGCCGGGCACCAGCCTGATGCACACCGCGTTGCCGCTGGTCGTGGCCCCGCGCACGGGGCTCCGGCACGCGACGGCCGCCGCCCCACGCACCCGGGCCGGCGGCCCCCGCTTCGATCGCCGCGGCTATCCGGTGCTGCGCCGGCCGTGAATTCCGCCGCTCCTGCGCCATGGCTCGGCACCGCGTAGCCCAGCACCTCAGCGGAACTGCACCTCAGCGGGACTGCACCTCAGCGGGACTGCACCCGGCAGGACCGCCCCCGCAGCCCCGCCGAAAAAAGCCGCTACTCCTGCCGTGCCCCGGAGTCCTCCCGGAGCCGGGGCGGGTCCGCCGGGTGCGGGGCCAGTAGGGGCAGGGTTCCGGCGAGGCGGTCACGGCACAACTCGGCCAGCTGGTCGTAGCCCGCCTTGCCCATCAGCTCGATCAACTCGGCACGGTACGAGACGTACACCGGATCCCCCGCGCCGTGCGCGGACCGCGCCGACGTGCACCACCAGTGCAGGTCGTGCCCGCCGGGACCCCAGCCGCGGCGGTCGTACTCACCGATGGACACCCGGAGCACCTGGGTGTCGTCGGGCCGGTCGATCCACTCGTAGGTCCGGCGGATGGGCAGCTGCCAGCAGACGTCCGGCTTGGTCTCCAGCGGCTCCCGGCCCTCGCGCAGCGCCAGGATGTGCAGGGCGCAGCCCGCGCCGCCGGAGAAGCCGTCGCGGTTGTGGAAGATGCAGGAGCCCTGGTAGCGCCTGGTCTGGCGGTCCGGTTCGCCCTCATCGTCGTCGGTCTGCGTGACCCAGCCGGTGTGCTGGGCGACCCCGTGGTGCTGCCAGATGTCGGGCGTGAGCCTGGCCACATGGGAGGCGACGCGTTCCTCGTCCTCCTCGTCGGAGAAGTGCGCGCCGAGCGAGCAGCAGCCGTCGCTGGGATAACCGGGCTGGATGCCGTGGCAGCCGGAGCCGAAGATGCAGTTCCACCGGGAGGTCAGCCAGGTCAGGTCGCACCGGAAGACCTGCTCCTCGTCGGCCGGGTCAGGGAACTCCACCCAGGCGCGCGGAAAGTCCAGGCCCTGCTCGTCCGGCTCGGACGGGTGCCCCGATCCGCCGGTGTGCGCCGACCGCTTCTTCCCCTTCGCGACCTTCGCTGTGTTCGACTCGTTTGCCTTGTTCGTCTTTGGCACGCATCCAGAGTAGGCGTGCCGGGCCGCTCCCGTGGGAGGCCGGGCGGGGCGCGGGCAGTAGCGTTCCGCATATGAGACTCGGCGTGCTCGATGTGGGTTCGAACACAGTGCACTTGCTGGTGGTGGACGCGCACCGTGGCGCCCGTCCACTCCCGGCGTACAAGCACAAGGCGGAGCTGCGGCTGGCCCAGCTGCTGGACGTGCGGGGCGCGATAGGGCCGGAGGGCGTCGGGCAGCTCGTCGACACGGTGCGCGAGGCGTTGCAGACCGCCGAGGACAAGGGCGTCGAGGACCTGCTCACCTTTGCGACCTCCGCGGTGCGCGAGGCCTCCAACGCGGACGACGTGCTGGCCCGGGTGAAGCGCGAGACCGGCGTGGCGCTGACGGTGCTGGACGGCGAGGAGGAGGCCCGGCTCACCTTCCTCGCCGCCCGCCGCTGGTTCGGCTGGTCGGCCGGCCGGCTGCTCGTGCTGGACATCGGCGGCGGCTCGCTGGAGATCGCCTACGGCCTGGACGAGGACCCGGACGCCGCGGTGTCGCTGCCGCTCGGAGCGGGCCGGCTGACCGCGGCCTGGCTGCCCGGCGACCTGCCGGAGCAGGCGGACGTCAAGGCGCTGCGCAAGCACGTACGGGCGCAGATCGCTCGGGTCGTCGGCGAGTTCAGCCGGTTCGGGGCACCCGATCACGTCGTCGCCACCTCCAAGACGTTCCGCCAGCTGGCCCGCATCGGCGGGGCGGCCCGGTCGGCCGAGGGCCTGTACGTGCAGCGGGAACTGAAGCGGGAGGAGCTGGAGGGCTGGGTGCCGCGGCTGGCCGGGATGGCGGCGGACGAGCGCGCGAAGCTGCCCGGCGTCTCGGAGGGGCGGGCCGGGCAGCTGCTCGCCGGGGCGGTGGTCGCCGAGGGTGCGATGGATCTCTTCGGTGTCGAGACCCTGGAGATCTGCCCGTGGGCCCTGCGCGAGGGGGTCATCCTGCGCCACCTGGACCGGATGCCGGGCATGTAGGCCGCCTGTTCGGAACGCACCGCCTGTTCGGAACGCACCGCCGGTATGGAACGGGCCGCCTGTTTGGATCAGGTCGGGACAGGTGGGATCAGGCCCGCTCCTCCAGATCAGGCCCGCTCGTACAGATCAGGCTCGCTCCTCCAGATCAGGCCCGCTCGTACAGATCGTGCCCATTTGTTTGGATCAGGAGCCTTTTGCCGGTCTCGTCCGGCAACACCCCGTTTCCGGACCCTGACGTGAAGAGGGCCACAATCCAGGGCCCCAGAACCCCCCGTACCCTTGTCCCCGTGGCAGAACCAGCCGTACGCATCCCGGACGCGAAGGTCGCTCTGTCGACGGCTTCCGTGTACCCGGAGTCGACGGCGACGGCCTTCGAGATGGCTGCGCGCCTTGGCTACGACGGCGTGGAGGTCATGGTCTGGACCGACCCCGTCAGCCAGGACATCGAGGCGCTCCGCCGGCTGTCCGACTACCACCGCATCCCGATCCTCGCGGTGCACGCGCCCTGCCTGCTGGTCACCCAGCGGGTGTGGTCCACCGACCCCTGGATCAAGCTCCAGCGCGCCAGGTCCGCCGCCGAGCGGCTCGGCGCCGACACCGTCGTGGTGCACCCGCCGTTCCGCTGGCAGCGTCAGTACGCGCGCGACTTCGTCGCCGGCGTCTGGCGGATGGCCGGCGAGACGGACGTGCGGTTCGCCGTGGAGAACATGTACCCCTGGCGCTACCGCGAGCGCGAGATGCTCGCCTACGCCCCCGACTGGGACGTCACCAAGCACGACTACCGCCACTTCACCGTCGACCTCTCGCACACCGCGACCGCCCGCTGTGACGCGCTGGAGATGGTCGACCGGATGGGCGACCGTCTCGGCCATGTGCACCTCGCGGACGGCGCCGGCTCCGGCAAGGACGAGCACCTGGTGCCAGGGCGTGGCACGCAGCCCTGCGCCGAGGTGCTGCAACGCCTGGCCACCAGCGCCTTCGACGGCCATATCGTGATCGAGGTGAACACCCGGCGGGCGATGTCCAGCGCCGAGCGTGAGGCGGACCTCGCCGAGGCGCTCGCCTTCACCCGGCTCCACCTCGCCGCGCCGCTGCGGGTGCCCGGGTCATGACCGCCGCCGCGCCGCGCCGCCGCGGGCGCCCCTCGCGCAGCCAGGTCGGCCAGGGCCCGGCGACCCGCGACCGGATCCTCGAAGCGGCCCGCACGGAGTTCGCCGAGCGCGGCTACGAAAAGGCGTCGGTGCGCGCCATCGCCAAGACGGCGGGTGTGGACTCCGCGCTCGTCCACCACTACTTCGGCACCAAGGAGCAGGTCTTCGAGGCCGCGGTCGAGGTCGCCTTCGTGCCCGCCCTGCACGCTTCCGAGGTGCTGACCGCCGGATCGGTGACAGATGTCGGCGAGCGCCTGACCAGGTTCTTCTTCGGTGTCTGGGAGAATCCGGCGACCCGGGCGCCACTGCTGGCGATCGTCCGCTCGGCGCTGAACTACGAGGCGGCCACCGCCGTCGTGCGCCGACTGGTCTCGGCCCAGCTGCTGAGCCGGATCGCCGGCCGGATCGAGCTGCCCGACGCGCGGCTACGCGCCGAGCTCGCCGCCGCCCAGCTGGTCGGCGCCGCCATCCTGCGCTACGTGATCAGGGTCGAGCCGCTGGCGTCCGTGCCGGCGGAGGACGTCATCGTGCGGATCGCCCCGGTCGTCCAGGGGCACCTGACGGGGTTCGCCACCAGCCCCGAGTGACGCACCTCACCCCCACCGCCGGCGTCCGCGCCGCCCCGGGCACCGTCCGCATCCCGGATGACGGACGGACGGTCCGAATCCTGGAGACGCGGCGTAGGCTCGGCGCAGGAGTCGTACCCGGAGAGACGGCCGTACGAGACGTACGCACCGATACGCACCGAGACGAGCCACGAGGCCGGCGCAGCAGGTGTCACGCCCGTGGGCGAGCTGCGTACGTCAGGCTCGTACGCGGCGGTCGAACCCGTAGGAAGGAACGAGCGACGATGCCCGAGCTGAGGTCCCGCACAGTCACGCACGGCCGGAACATGGCGGGAGCCCGCGCCCTCATGCGCGCCTCCGGTGTAGCCAGCGAGGACATCGGCAAGCCGATCATCGCCGTCGCCAACTCCTTCACCGAGTTCGTGCCCGGCCACACCCACCTCCAGCCGGTCGGCCGGATCGTCAGCGAGGCCATCAAGGCGGCCGGCGCGGTGCCCCGCGAGTTCAACACGATCGCCGTCGACGACGGCATCGCCATGGGCCACGGCGGCATGCTCTACTCCCTGCCGTCCCGCGACCTGATCGCCGACTCCGTCGAGTACATGGTCGAGGCGCACTGCGCGGACGCCCTGATCTGCATCTCCAACTGCGACAAGATCACCCCGGGCATGCTGATGGCCGCACTGCGCCTGAACATCCCGACCGTCTTCGTCTCCGGCGGCCCCATGGAGGCCGGCCGCGCCACCCTCGTCGACGGCACGGTCCGCAAGCTCGACCTGATCAACGCCATGTCGGACGCGGTGAACGAGTCCGTCTCGGACGCCGACATGCTCCGCATCGAAGAGAACGCCTGCCCGACCTGCGGCTCGTGTTCCGGCATGTTCACCGCCAACTCGATGAACTGCCTCACCGAGGCCATCGGCCTCGCCCTGCCCGGCAACGGCTCGGTGCTCGCCACCCACACCGCCCGCCGCGCCCTCTACGAGAAGGCCGCCGGCACCGTCGTCGACCTCGCGAAGCGGTACTACGAGCAGGACGACGCGTCCGTGCTGCCGCGCAACATCGCCACCCACGCCGCGTTCGAGAACGCCATGGCCCTCGACATCGCCATGGGCGGCTCCACCAACACGATCCTGCACCTGCTCGCCGCCGCCCAGGAGGCCGGCGTCGACTACGACCTGACCGACATCGACGCCGTCTCGCGCCGCGTCCCCTGCCTCGCCAAGGTCGCCCCGAACGTCGCCCCGCAGGGCACGTACTACATGGAGGACGTGCACCGCGCCGGCGGGATCCCCGCGATCCTCGGCGAGCTGTACCGCGGCGGCCTGCTCAACGAGGACGTGCACACCGTCCACGCCCCGTCCGTGAAGGCCTGGCTGGAGACCTGGGACGCGCGCGGCGGATCGCCGTCCGACGAGGCCGTCGAGCTGTGGCACGCGGCACCCGGCTGCAAGCGGTCGGCCGAGGCGTTCTCGCAGTCGGAGCGCTGGGAGAGCCTGGACACCGACACCGCGAACGGCTGCATCCGTGACGTCGACCACGCCTACTCCAAGGACGGCGGGCTCGCGGTGCTCCGCGGCAACCTCGCGGTCGACGGCTGCGTCGTGAAGACGGCCGGCGTGGACGAGTCGATCTGGACGTTCGAGGGACCCGCCGTGGTCTGCGAGTCCCAGGAGCAGGCCGTCGAGAAGATCCTCCGCAAGGAGATCACGGAGGGCGACGTCGTCGTCATCCGCTACGAGGGCCCCAAGGGCGGTCCCGGCATGCAGGAGATGCTGTACCCGACCTCGTACCTGAAGGGCCGCGGCCTCGGCAAGGCGTGCGCCCTGGTCACCGACGGCCGCTTCTCCGGCGGCACCTCGGGCCTGTCGATCGGTCACGCCTCCCCGGAGGCGGCGTCCGGCGGCACCATCGCGCTCGTCGAGGACGGCGACCGGATCCGCATCGACATTCCCGGGCGCGCCATCGAGCTGCTGGTCGACGACGCCACCCTGGAGGCCCGGCGCGCCGCCCTGAACGGCACGTACGCCCCCGCCGACCGTGACCGCCCGGTCTCCGCCGCGCTGCGTGCCTACGCGGCGATGGCGACCAGCGCGGACAAGGGAGCGGTGCGCGACGTGTCCAAGCTCGGCTGACCACCAGCCGTCCCGTTCTCGGCCCGTTCTCGACCCTTTTTCGGTCCTTTCCCGGCCCTTTCTCGGCCCCGTGCTCGCCTCCGTCCCCGGCCGGTACCGCGGTTGCCCAACGGTGCAACTGCGGCGCCGCCCGGAACGTCTCTGTCTGTGGCGAACCAGCCGGAGATCATCCATTGGGGGAGCACGGCACGCGTCGGACGTGGGCCGTGCACATCAGGGGGAGGACAGATGACGGACAGGATGGAAACGCCCAGAGCGGCCGAGCCCGACGCAGCCGTCGCCGAAGCCATCGGCGCCGCGGACGTGGCCACGGCGGCCGCCGTGACCGCCGCCAGCTACCGGGTCGTCGCGAACGTCAACGTCCGCTCGGGACCGGGCACGACCTACTCCAAGGTGGGCAGCCTGAGCGCCGGCAGCCGGGTCAGCATCGACTGCCAGACACCGGGTGAGAACGTGCCGGGGCCCCTCGGCCCGTCGAACATCTGGGACCGGGTCGGCAGTGGCCGTTACGTCTCCGACGCGTACATCGACACGGGCACCGACGGCTACGTGGCGCCGCGCTGCTGAGAAGGCACGGAGGGACGTCCGGATGCCCCGGCACTCCGAGGCATTCGGACGCTCCCGGGGGCTTTTCGAGGCATTCGGACGCCCCCCCCGGGGCTTGCGAGGCATTCGGACGCGCCCCGGCGCTCAGGAAGCCTTCGGTGGCTTCCCCGCGGCGAACGAGAAGACGAGGTTGCCGCGCGCCGTCACGACCAGCGCGCCCCCGGCCACCGCGACCCGCGGCTCCGACCCGAACTCCCCCGTGAACTCCCCGTGGGACGACGGCGAACGCGGATTCGTGCTCCACCGCATCCGCCCGGTACGCCCGTCCAGGGCCACCACCCGCCCGCTCGCCGCGCCGAAGTACAGGACCCCGCGCGCCAGTCGGGGACCCGACGCCGCCTCCACGCTCGTCTGGGTCGACCACTTCTCCTTGCCCGTGACCGGATCGACCGCGTGGATCACACCGTCGTCGCCGCAGAAGTAGAGCGTGCCGCCCGCCATGCCGGGCGCGGTGCCCGAGTAGGAGGCGACGGGCACGGACGTGGCCCGGGCACGGCGCGGGTCGATCCGCACGACGTGCGTGTACCCGTCGAAGACCGTGCCCTCCGTGCGTTCCCGCAGCACCACCAGCGAACCGTCGTCCGCGGTGCCCATCGGCACCAGGTGCCCGGTGACCGGTACCGGGTTGCCCAGCCGCCCGGTCGCCGGATCGAGGGTGTGGAAGACGGGGTGCGTCACATCGGCGGCGTTCGCTTCCGACACCGGCCCGCACATCGCGTAGGCGTGGCTCCCGGCCACCAAGGGGATGCATCGCGAACCGGCGGGGAACGCACTGGCCCAGCGCAGCTTGCCGGTGCGCGCCTGGCGGGCCTCGATCGCCGTGCGGTCCACGTTGACCGAGAACACCGTGTCGTCCAGCAACGTCGCCTCGGTCGGCTGCCCCGTGAACGCCGCAGCGCTGTCCGCGATCCGTGCCGACCACAACTGCCTGCCGTCGGTGGTGGACAGCCCCACGATCTGCAACGGGCCGCTGCCGGAGGCGGCGATCTGGTAGCCGACGACCGTGTCGTCCGCGACCCCGACCATGTGCATGCCGTGCACGGGCAACCCGGGCGAGGCCTGCTTCCACACCAGCGTGCCGTCCGCCACCTTGAGCCGGGCCGCGACCAGCCCGCCACCACCGCAGTAGGCCGAGTCGCCGCGCGCCACGCAGCGCAGCTCGTCCGGGATCTGCCGCCCGCCGGAGACCGTCTTCTGCCACGGCTGGAAACCGGGCGGCAACGGGGCCTGCTTGACGGTGACCGAGCCGCGCCCGTTCCCGCCCGCGCCGGCACCCCCGCCGGCCGCCCGCTCCTGGTCGCTCCCGCCGGAACCGAGCAGCGCGACCCCGGTACTGATCGCGGCCACCGCGGCGGCGACGGCGACGGCGGTCCGCCAGCGCCTGCGCAGCACACGGGTTGTGAACGTGGCGTGGGGGCGGTCACGGACCTCGGACAGCGGGGCCTCGTGCGCCGTGCGCGCGGGCGCTCCGGGGTCCTTGTCGGTGCCGGCGTCCGCGGCGGCGGGTGCGCCGGACGCCGCGGACGCGGTGGTCACGGCGGCGGCCACGTGGGTGGGGAAGTCGTCGGCGTCGGACGCCGAGGTGGGTGCGGCTGCGGACGCTCGGGTGGAGAGGGTGGGGCGGTCGGCGGAACCGGGGTCGGCGTCGGTGCCCCGGCCCTGCGTGGCCTCGGGCGCCGCGGCGGTGGCCGCCTGCGACGCACCGCCGGTCAGCAGCCGGGTCGCCACGTCCGCGTCCGCCTCGTCGTCCGCGTCCTTCGCGGCGCCCGAGACGGCACCGTTCCCGAGCGAACGGGACGTTGCCGCGTCCTTCCCCGCGATCACCCAGTCCGGGACCGCCGTCCCCGCATCCCTTCTCGCGGGCGGGCCGCCTTCCGCGCCGCCTTCCGTGCCGCCCTCCGCACCGGCCACCTCGTGCTCGTTCGCGGGCTCCTCGGTGGCCGGTGGTGGGACCAGGTCCTCGGGGAGGTTGCGCAGCTGCCGCAGCAGTTCGTCGGCGCTGGGCCGGCCGCTGCGGTCCTTGGCCAGACACGGCTCGACCACGGCCCGCAACGGCGCGGGCACCCGGCCGAGCGCCGGGGCCTCGTGCACCACCTGATACGCCGCCATGTACGGGCTGTCGGCGTCGAAGGGCCCCTGCCCGGTGGCCGCGTAGACCAGCAGCGTGGCGACCGAGAACACGTCCGACTCGGTCCCGACCTCGCGCGGCGACCGCAGCTGCTCGGGCGACATGAACGGCGGCGTGCCGATCACCCGCCCCGTCATGGTGAGCGTCTGGTGATCGGTGGCGCGGGAGATGCCGAAGTCGATGACGCGCGGACCGTCCGGTGAGAGCACCACGTTGGACGGCTTCAGATCGCGGTGCACCACCCCGGCGCGGTGGATGTCCCGCAGCGCCTCCACCAGGCCGATGGCCAGCGTGCGCAGCTCCGGGCCGTGCAGCGCGCCGTGCTCGCCGATCCGCTGGGCGAGGGTGGGCCCGGAGATGTAGGTGGTCGCCATCCACGGGTACGCACCGTCCGGATCCGCGTCGACCACGGCCGCCGTGAACTTGCCGCTGACCCGCCGCGCCGCCGACACTTCCTGCCGGAACCGCGTCCTGAACTCGTCGTCGTGCAGAAACTGCTGGTGGATCAGCTTGATCGCAACCGGCTGGCCGGATGGCGTGCGCCCCAGGAAGACCGTGCCCATGCCACCCGCGCCGAGGCGCGCCTGGAGCGTGTACCCGCCGATCGCTTCCGGATCCCCCGCACGGAGCCGCATCGTGGTCGACCTCCCCCGGAACCCCGACCCGTCTGTCCCGTCCCGTCGTCTGCGACCAAAGTAGCGGCTTCATCGCGCCACACCGACGCGGCCCGCGGTACCGGCCAGTAGCCCCAGTGGCCCGGCACCACGCGGTCATGCCCCCTCGTCAGGGTCAGGATGGGGCCATGACCACCCCGCCCAGGCCGTCCCGCGCCCACTCCTTCAACGCCGTGGCCGCCCAGTACGCCGCCCACCGCCCCTCGTACCCGCCCGCCCTCTTCGACACCGTCGAGGAACTCACCGGCCGCCCGCTCTCCGGGGCCCGCGTGGTGGACGTGGGCGCCGGCACCGGCATCGCCACCGCGCTGCTGGCGGGCCGCGGTGCGCACGTCGTCGCCGTGGAACCGGGCGACGGCATGGCGTCGCAGTTCCGCCGCACTCTCCCCGACGTGCCCCTGGTCCGCGGCAACGGCAACGCCCTGCCCCTGGCCGACGCCACCGCCGACGTCATCACCTACGCCCAGTCCTGGCACTGGACCGAACCCGCCCGCTCGACCCCCGAGGCCATGCGCGTGCTGCGCCCCGGCGGCACGCTCGCCCTGTGGTGGAACGTCCCGGACCCCGACGTCCCCTGGCTCGCCGCCCAGCACGAACGGATCAGCGGACACTGCGGCGCCACGACGGGCGCGCGCGGCACCGCCGACCGTCTCAGAGCCCTCGGCACCGAGCTGGACGTCGACTTCACCCACAGCCAGGTGCGCTGGAGCCGCCGCGTGCACCTGGACGCACACCTCGCCAACCTCGGCAGCCACTCGCACTTCCTGGTCATGGCCAGGGACGACGCCACCGCCTTCCTCACCGAGGAGCGCGCGCACCTGAGGAAGGAGTTCCCCGACGAGATGCTGGAGGAGTCCTACGTCGTCGACCTCCTCACGACCAGACGCCCGACCACCTGAGGCCCCGTCGCCGCCGACACCGGGAGGGAAGCGGGAGCGAACCGAGGGAGAACCGAGAGGGAAGCGAGAGGGAGGCGAGTAAGACCCGAGCGAGACCCGAGAGGGAAGCGAGCCGCTTGACGCTCGACCCGCCTCCCGCCATTATTCATCGCATGATGAATAATTCCGCCCAGCCCCCGGCGGTGCACGCCGCGGACCTCACCGTCGTACGCGGCGGGCGTACCGTGCTGCGCGGTCTCGGCTTCACCGTTCCGCGAGGTCAGATCACCGGCCTGCTCGGCCCGTCCGGCTGCGGCAAGTCCACCCTGATGCGGGCGATCGTCGGCACCCAGGCCAACGTCACGGGCACGCTCGACGTCCTCGGCGAACCGGCGGGCAGCGTGGCGCTGCGGCCCAGGATCGGCTACCTCACCCAGGCACCGTCCGTCTACCAGGACCTGACGGTCCGGCAGAACCTGGACTACTTCGCGGCCGTCCTGGACCCCGGCCGGGCCGCCGCAAGCCGCCGCCACGAGGCCGTCACCCGCGCCATCACCGACGTCGACCTCACCACGCACGCCGACGCGCTCGCCGGCAACCTCTCCGGCGGCCAGTTGGGCCGCGTCTCGCTGGCCGCCGCCCTGCTCGGCGCGCCGGAACTGCTCGTCCTCGACGAGCCGACCGTCGGCCTCGACCCGGTGCTCCGCCGCGACCTGTGGCACCTCTTCCACTCCCTCGCCACCGAACGCGGCACCACGCTGCTGGTCTCCTCGCACGTCATGGACGAGGCCGAGCGCTGCCACCGGCTCGTGCTGATGCGGGAGGGCGAGATCCTCGCCGACGACACGCCGGACGACCTGCGCAGCGCCACCGACACCCCGACCGTGGAAGCGGCCTTCCTGCACCTGGTGGACCAGGCCTCCGGCCGGACCACCACACCGTCCCGGGCGACCGACCCCGCACGTCAAGGCAAGGAGACCACCCGATGAACGCGGGCCCCCGCACCGACCAGCCGGCCGCTCCGACCACCACGCCGCCCCGGCGCCACTCCGGCCCCTCGCTCTCCCGCACCGTGGCCACCGCCGCCCGCGTCCTGCGCCAGCTCCGCCACGACCCGCGCTCCATCGCGCTGCTGATCGTCGTCCCCTGCGTGATGCTGGTACTGCTGCGCTACGTCTTCGACGGCCAGGAACGCACCTTCGACGCCATCGGGGCCGCCCTGCTCGGCATCTTCCCCCTGATCACCATGTTCCTGGTGACCTCCATCGCGACCTTGCGCGAACGCACCTCGGGCACCCTCGAACGCCTCCTCGCGATGCCCCTCGTCAAGTCCGACCTGATCGGCGGCTACGCTCTCGCCTTCGGCGGACTCGCCGTGATCCAGTCGGCACTCGCCACCGCGGTCGCCGTCTGGGGCCTGGGCCTCGAGGTGACCGGCTCCCCCTGGCTGCTGCTCCTGGTCGCCCTGCTCGACGCGCTGCTCGGCACCGCCCTGGGCCTGTTCGTCTCCGCCTTCGCACGCTCGGAGTTCCAGGCGGTCCAGTTCATGCCCGCGGTGATCTTCCCCCAGATCCTGCTCTGCGGCCTCTTCACACCGCGCTCCAACATGCACCCGGTACTCGAAGCGATCTCCGACGTCCTGCCCATGTCCTACGCGGTCGACGGCATGAACGAGGTCGTCCTGCACACCGACCTCACCGGCGAATTCGTACGAGACATCGTGATCGTCGCCGGCTGCGCCCTGCTCGTCCTGGGCCTCGGCGCCGCGACCCTGCGCCGCCGCACCAACTGACCGCCCGGCGGAACGGACGTGGGCCCCGCTGCCGTGGGCAGGGGGGCCCACGCCACGCCGTCCGCCTCGCGGACGGTCCGCCCCGCTCCACACCCCGGGTGCAAGGATTGGAGCCGGACGACGCACTCCCCGAAGGGCACGGCTCATGACCCAGAAAGTTGCAGTCCTCGGCACCGGAAAGATCGGCGAGGCCCTGCTCAGCGGAATGATCCGGGCCGGCTGGGCCCCCGCCGACCTGCTGGTCACCGCCCGCCGTGCGGAGCGCGCCGAAGAACTGCGCACCCGCTACGGCGTCGCACCGGTCAGCAACGCCGAGGCCGCCAAGACCGCGGACACCCTGATCCTCACGGTCAAGCCCCAGGACATGGGCACGCTCCTGGACGAGCTCGCCCCGCACACCCCGGCCGAACGCCTCATCATCAGCGGCGCCGCCGGCATCCCCACCTCGTACTTCGAGCAACGCCTCGCCGAGGGCACCCCCGTCGTGCGCGTCATGACGAACACCCCGGCGCTCGTCGACGAGGCCATGTCCGTCATCTCCGCCGGCACCCACGCCACCGGCGAGCACCTGGCCCACGCCGAGGCCGTCTTCGGCGCCGTCGGCAAGACGCTGCGCGTCCCCGAGACCCAGCAGGACGCCGCGACCGCGCTCTCCGGCTCGGGCCCCGCGTACTTCTACTTCCTCGTCGAGGCCATGACCGACGCCGGCATCCTCCTCGGCCTGCCCCGCGACAAGGCCCACGACCTCATCGTCCAGGCCGCCATAGGAGCCTCGGTGATGCTCCGCGACAGCGGCGAGCACCCCGTCAAACTCCGTGAGAACGTCACCTCGCCCGCCGGCACCACCATCAACGCCATCCGCGAGCTGGAGAACCACGGCGTACGCGCCGCACTCATCGCGGCCCTCGAAGCCGCCCGCGACCGCAGCCGTCAACTCGCCACCGGCACCGGCTGAACGGCCCGTCCCCCACGTCGACTTCGGAGTGGACCGTGCTCTGGCAGGAGCTGGCCAGGCGAAATGAAGTTGACACGCCTGGGCCCGGCTCGTAGTGT
Organism: Streptomyces odontomachi; assembly: GCF_024435355.1. Classification (GTDB taxonomy): domain Bacteria; phylum Actinomycetota; class Actinomycetes; order Streptomycetales; family Streptomycetaceae; genus Streptomyces; species Streptomyces odontomachi. The sequence continues at coordinate 282 of NZ_JAMJWG010000016.1, read as the reverse complement.
CTCTCGAGTTGTCCGCCGTGAGCGCCGACCCGTCGGTCCCCGGACACCATTCCGCATCAACCATCTCGAGACTGTCGACTTCGTGTCGTCTCTTTCGTTATGTGCGCGTGCCGGAATGAGGAATACCGCGTACGCCAAGGCGACCTCGATTCGCCCCGGCGGACAGGTTTCCGCTAAGGTTCACACCACGGCAACCGCTTAACGGCGGAACCCGTGAAGCCCAATGACAGGGCGTCAGACCACGCAAGACGGTCTGATAGAGTCGGAAACACCGAAGGGAAG
>NZ_JAMJWG010000015.1 GCF_024435355.1 Streptomyces odontomachi | reverse complement strand
CAGGCCCACCCGCACTCGGCAACGCGCACCGGCACACGCCGCGCACATCAAAGCCCGTCCGGCAATTGAGGACGAGGCCGTCAAGGCCGACAAAGGCGGCCGCCCGGCGTCCGCGGTGGGAGGGCGGGCGCCGGGCGGGCGGAAGGGGCCGGGTGCCGGTCCGGGGGGGCTGAGGGGGCAGCGCCCCCGGGGGGGCTACCGGAGAGACGGCAAGGGCTACTTGCCGGCCTGGAGCGCCGCCCAGGACGCGGGCCCGACGATCCCGTCGGAGTCCAGGCCGCGCGAGGACTGGTAACTCTTCACGGCCGACGTGGTCGCCGGCCCGAACTGGCCGTCGATGTCCAGGGACGTGGACAGCGCCGCGATGAGGGCACGCTGGAGGCGGCTGACGGCGCTCCCGGTCGAACCGTTCTGGAGCGTCGGCGTGGAGCCGTACGACAGCAGCGCGGTCCAGGTGTGGGAGTCCACGGCGCCGTCGGCGGTCAGGCCGTGCTCCTGCTGGAACGCCTTGGTGGCCGCCACCGTCGCGTCGTCGAACGTGCCGCTCGGGTCGCCGCTGCCGGTGGCGTGCCCGGCGGTCTTCAGCAGGCACTGGGCGGCCGTGACCTGAGCGCCGGTCGAGCCCGACGACAGCTTCGAGTACGACGTGAAGTTCAGGTCCGCGACGGCGCAGGCGTCCGGCGGTGGCGGGGTGCCGGCGGCGACGTCGGCGTAGTCGCGGTCGATGTTGACGCTCGCGCCGCCGTAGGTCTCGGTCACCGGGCCGTGGTACTGGTGGATGCGCTGGTGGGAGGCCCAGACGCTGGCCGACGCGTACGAGCCGGTGTCGACGTCGGCCGCGTCGTTCCACCAGGCGAACCAGATGTGGTCGACCCGCGTGTAAGAGGTGTCGTTGTAGGCGTTCGCGAAGTCCTTGATGCCGGATCCGGCGCTGGAGTAGACGCCCGACAGGTAGCCGTGCGCGTGCAGTTGCTCCGTCCAGCCGGTGAGGAAGGACAGCACGGCGGCCCGGCAGCTGGCGGTGCTGGAGTAGCCCTCGATGTCGTTGTAGAGCACGCTGCCCGCCGGTATGCCCAGCGATGCGGCGACGGACGCGGAGTTCGCGGCGGCGTCCGAGCCCTGGCTGCGGGCGGTGGCCGGGTCGGAGGACATCTTGTACGAGAGGCTGGAGCACGGCGCCTGGCGGCCGACCTCGATGGGGATCAGGTGCCAGCCCTTGGACACCTGGGTGGACACCCAGGTCGCGGTGAGGTTCGGCTGCGAGCAGCCGCGGAAGCTGCCGCTGATGTAGACGCCGATCGCCCGGTATGGCGAGGCGCCCCAGGCGGTCATGGTCGACTGGGACGGGGCGGCGCACGCGTCGAAGCCCTTGCCGGTGTAGTCGCCCGGCTGCACCGGATTGGCGGACAGGGCCGGCGCGCGGGTGGCGGCGGGCTCGGGCAGCGCGGTGGGCGTGCCGCCGGGCCGCAGCGTCGCGGAGTGCAGGATGCCGCGCACCGACGCCTCGGTGTCGGGCATGACCTCGGCGGTGACCAGGACGCCCGCGTCCTCGACGGCGACCTGCATGGTGCCGTCCCGCGAGACGACCCCGGTCGGGGCGGCGGCGGAGCCCTCGGGGGCCTTGGCCACGTCCGCGGTCACGTGCGGCGCCGACCGGCCGTCGATGGGCTCGATCACCAGGCCGGCGGTGCGGCCGACGAGGCCGGACGGGCAGTCGGGGGTGGCCCCGGGGTGGCCCAGGTAGACGGCGGGGGTGTCGAAGCGCACGCAGGCGTCGGGGTGCCGGGTGAGGTCGACGACCTTCCAGTCGGCGGGCACCCGGACCTGGTAGCCGTGGTAGGTGACCGTGCGGGTGGTGTCGGGTGACGGTGCCGCGGTGGCCGTGGCGGAGCCGCCGATCAGGGCGCCCGTGGTGATCACGCCGCCCACCAGGGACGCCCATCTGCGTCGCAGTGGCATGGAGTTCTTCCCCCTTCCCGTGCGCCGTGCTCGCCGTCGGCCGCTGGTCGAACGCCGTCGTGAACACCGGCTTCTCATCGGCCCTTCCGGCCGCACTGGCCCCATCAGTACGTGATGCGCGTAGCGCGCCGGTTGCGTGACGGTTGCGCACCTCCCAGGGGGTGGGCCGGCCGGCGGTGCGTCAAAGGGCGCCCTTTTCGGTCACCCCGCGGCACCTCGATCCGCCCGGACCGGCGCCCGATGCACCTACCGCAAGCCGTGACGCCCCAGTAACGTGCGGTGCAACCGGTCGGGTGAACGGGGGCCGCTCGTCGAGGGAGCGATAGATGCGCTACCGGATCCTTGGCTCGCTGGACGTCTGGGACGGGCAGGCCTGGACCCGCGTGAGCGCCGCCAAGTGGCGTTCGCTGCTGGCCTTTCTGATCATCCACGCCGACCGTCTGGTGTCCGCGGACAGCCTCATCACGGAGCTGTGGGGCGAGCGCGTGCCGCCGTCCGCCGCCAAGTCGCTCCAGGTCTACGTGCACCGGCTGCGCCGCGCGCTGGGCACGTCGGCGCACCACCTGCACAGTGGGCCCGGCGGGTACGAGCTGGTGACGGAGCCGGGTGACGTCGACGCCGACCGCTTCAGCCGTCTCGCGGACGCCGGCCGCACGGCGCTGGCCGACCACCGGCCTGACGCGGCGGTCGAGTCGCTGACCGAGGCGCTGGCGCTGTGGCGCGGCCGGGCCCTGGCCGGGGTGCCGACGACGCCGGCCGTGCTGGCGGAGGCCGATCGGCTCGACGAGCGCCGGCTGGTCGCCTGGGAGGACCTCTCGCGTGCCAAGCTGGCCTGCGGGCGGCACCCGGAACTGGCGGCCGACCTGCGCCCGTTACTCGCGGAGCAGCCACTGCGCGAGCCCCTGTGGGTGATGCTGATGACGGCGCTGCACCGGTCGGGGCGCCGCTCGGACGCGCTCCACGCGTACGCCACGGCACGCCGCGCGCTGGCCGACGAACTCGGCGTCGAACCGGGCGGCGAGCTGCGCCGGCTGCACCGTCTGATCCTCGACGACGCCGAGCTGACCGACGCCGCCGCGGCCGGGCCCGCCCCCGCCGGCCCGGTCGGTGCGGCCGCGTCCGCCGGTGCCACGGCCGGTGGCCTGGTGCTCGCCCCGCTCGGCACCGGCGTCTCCCCGGCCGGCACCGGCGCCCCGTCCGACGCCACGCCCTCCGCCGCGGCACCCGGCGCACCGCCCGCCGCCCCGTGCCATCTGCCCACCGCTGTACCCGACTTCACCGGCCGCCGTGCACAGGTGGTCAAGGTCCTCGCCCTCCTCGGCGGCCCGGGCGCACCGGCCGCCCACGGCGCCGGGGCGGCGGACGGGGACGCGGGCGGCGCGGGGTCCCCGACGACCCGCACCGTCGCCGTGACCGGGAAGGCGGGGGTCGGCAAGAGCGCGTTCACGGTCCATGTGGCGCACCTGCTGCGCCCCGCGTTCCCGCACGGCCAGCTCTACGCGGATCTGCGGGCCGGCGGTGGCCGGTCGGCCGAGCCCGCCGAGGTGCTGGCGTCGCTGCTGCGGGAGCTGGGCCTGACGGGCGCCCAGATCCCCGACAGCGTCGAGGAACGGGCCCGCCGCTACCGCGCCGAACTCGCCGAGCGCCGCATGCTGGTGGTGCTCGACAACGCCACGTGCGAGCGGCAGATCCGGCCGCTGCTGCCCGGTGCGGGCGGCAGCGCGGTCCTGGTCAGCAGCCGCAGCGCGCTCGCCGGCATCGAGGGGGCGCACCGCGTGGGGCTCGATGTGCTGCCCGACGGCGAGGCGCTGGAGCTGCTCGCGCGCGCCACCGGCGACGACCGGACCCGCCGCGATCCGGCGTGCGCGCACCGCATCATCCGGCTCTGCGGCAATCTCCCGCTGGCGCTGCGCATCCTCGGCGCCCGGCTCGCCACCCGCCCGCACCTGTCCGCGAGCCGGCTGGCCGCGGCCCTCGTCGACGAGCGGCACCGGCTCGACGAGCTGGTCGCCGGCGACCTGGAGGTCAGGGCCAGCGTCTCGCTCAGCTACGAGGCGCTGGACGCCCGTGAGCAGCGGGCGTTCCGGCTGCTCGCCACGGTGGCGGCGCCGACCGTGCCGGGCTGGGTGGCCGGGGTACTGCTGGACTGCCCGCAGGGCGCCGGCGACCGGGTGATGGACACCCTGGTCGACCACCACCTGCTGGAGGTCGACTCCGTGGACGCCACCGGCGAGCCCCGCTTCCGGCTGCACGACCTGGTCCGGCTGTACGGCTGCGAGCAGGCCGACGCGCAGGAGCCGGCGGACGAGCGCCGGGCCGCGCTGGTCCGGCTCTGCGGCGCCTATCTCGACCTGGTCCGGCGGGCGGACGCGGAGCTGGACGCGGGGTTCCTGGGGCCGCTGCCCGATCCGGTGCCCGTGCCGGCCTGGCGACCGCCGGCCACGCTCGTCGCGCGGCTGCACGCCGCCCCGTCCAACTGGCTGGACGCGGAGCGCACCACGGTGTGCGCGCTGGTGCGGCAGGCCGCGGGCCTCGGTGAGCCCGGCATGGCCTGGCGGCTGGCCGCGGCGCTCGCCCCCTATTTCGAGATCGGCGGGCACTTCGACGACTGGCGGCACACCCACCGGATCGCGCTCGGGGCGGCCGGTGCGGCCGGCGACCGGCTCGGTGAGGCGGTGATGCACCGCAACCTCGGCGAGTTGGGCACCGTGCAGGATCGGTACGCCGATGCGGGTGCCTCGTTCGAGCAGGCGTTGCAGAGGTGCGCGGAACACCGCGGGGAGAACCCTTTCCGCACCGCCGAGCCGGCGGGGCACCCGGATGCCGCCGAGGTGCTGGAGGCGGTGATCGGCATCGGCCTGGGTGTCCTGCTGCGGTTGCGCGGCCGGTACGGCGAGGCCGTGGCCTGCCTGCGCCGCGGGGTCATCGGGGCCCAGGAGTCCGGGAACACCCGGGCCGAGGTGTATGCGCGCTCGGCGCTGGCCAGCGTGCACCTCGAACGCGGTGAGCCGGGTACCGCGCTGCGGGAGCTGCGGCACGCCCTGGAGGTCTACCGCCGCGCCCCGCACCGCAACAGCGAGTACGCGGTGCACCGCGTGCTGGGCCTTGCCGAACTCGCCGCCGGCCGGCTGCCGCAGGCGGCGCAGCGCATGGAGCTCGCCGAGCGGATGGCGCTCGCGCAGGGCGACCAGGTCGGCGCGGTGCACGCCCAGCAGTGGCTCGGCCACATCGTCGACGTGTCGGGGGACGCGTTGCGCGCCAAGCAGATGCTGGAGGAGTGCCTGGCGGCCTACCGCCGCTTCGGCGAACGGTTCGGCGAGGCGTTGACGCTGCGCGCCCTGGCCGATCTGCACCTGCACGCGGGACGGTTCGCGCTGGCCCTGGAGGCGGTCCGCTCGTCGCTGGCCATCTGGCGCCGGCTCGGCACGCCCTACTGGACCTCGCGCACCCTGGACCTGCTGGCGCAGGTGCACACCGCGATCAGCGGCGCCGACTCGGCCGTCGCGACACGGGCACGGGCCGAGGCGAGGGCGCTGCGCGGCGCGCTGGGCCTGCCCGGCGACCTGCACCCGGTCACGGTCGCCGGTCGCCAGCTCGGCGGCCATCTGTCGCTGCCGGACGCGCTGGCGGCCCGCCTTCCGGCGCTCACCACCCCGGCCCGCCCCGCCGGGGCTCCGTTGAGCCGCCATCCGGGCTGAGCCGAGGACTGCCGCCGGCCGGGCCCCCTCACTGCTCGCGGCCGACTCCTCTCTCCTCACCGACCGCCCGCCGCCGATAGGACGCCGGCCCAGGCTGCCTCCGGCCCTCAGGGGTCCGCGTCCGCCACCACGCGGCAGCCGCTGTCGCGGTTGGAACGGTCGCGGGTGGGAGCCGGAGGTGATCCGCCGCGCTGCCGCCGGCCGGGCCGACGGAGTCGTGGCGGTGCCGGCTCACGCGGGCTGCGTCTACCGCTCCTCCGTGACGCGCCGCCGACGCCGGTACAGGGCCACCACGACCACCGCCGCCACGACGCCCGCGGCTCCGGCGACCCACCAGACGGGCTTCCGGTAGGCCGGGGCGGGTGATGCGTCGAGGGGGATGACGGCGGTGTCGTTGCCGGGGGTGCGGTCGAAGGGGTTGTAGGTGCGGATGGTGCCCTGCGCGCCGGGGACCTGCCGGTCGATGCGGATGTGGAAGTCGATGACGGTCGTGCCCCCTTCGTGCCGCACCTCGTAGAAGTCGTCGTAGCCGATGTCGCAGACGAACGCCCCGCCGGCCTTCTTGGGCCGCTTGCACGCCCATGGGCCGCCGTCTTCCTCGAAGGTGTACGGGATCGAGGTGACGGTGGTCCCCTCCGGTGGGACCACCTCGAAGCCGCCCATCGCCTCGGAGGCTTCGGGCCGGCCGGGCCCGTGGTCGCGCACCCCGAGCCGTACGTGCACCGTGTCGCCGACCCGGCCCCGCACGGTCGCCGTCACCGGCGCGTAGTCGACCTGCACGGTCGTCTCGACGCTGATGTTGCCGTTGATGCCGGTGAGGCCGCGGTCGGTGGTCCTGGTCAGGGTCAGCGGGGCGCCCTTGCCGCGCACGGTGCGGCCGTCGGGCTCCTGCGGGTCGGACGACCAGCTGTAGGACAGGGTGCCCGTCAGCTTCCCGGGCGCCGCCGTGTAGCGGATCGGGGCGCTGGTGCGGTACGCGGTGCCCGGTGCGGCCTGCGTCGCGAACGTGCACCACGCCGAGGTGAACGTGGCGTCGAACGCGCAGTTGCCGGGGCGCGACGTCAGCAGCAGACCGTCCTGCGCGGTGATGTGCAGGACGACGCCGTGCTCGGTGGCGAACCGGCTGTGGTTGGCGAACCTGGGGGTCAACGACTCGGACCTGCCCGGCTCCACCCCTTTCACCGCCTTCTCCGCCGCGGGCGATTGCAGCGTGGGCCCGCCCACCGTCATGCGGGTGGTGCCGTGCACCGGTGCCGCGTTGTCCGCCGTGACGGTGTACGTCACCGTCCCGCTGTCGCCCGGCTCGACGCCGTCCATGCCGTGCAGCGTGAAGGGGGCGTTGGACTCCCCGTCGCCGTTCTGCACATTGCCGTACGTGCAGGTGAACACCGGTCCCTTGGCGGTGCAGTTCCCGTAACCCCCCGGCTCCGCACGGGCGACGCCCGCCAGCCCCGAGGTGTCCACGACGACCTTGACGTTGCGGGCCGGGCCGCCGTTGCTCCGCCTGACCGCGACGGGTATGACGAAGTCGCTGTTCGTGGCCTTCGCACCCTCGTCCGCGTGGTACATCCGGAACGTCGCCGGGGCCTGCGGACGCAGCTCGACCTCGCCGGAGCCGGCCGCCGCCGCGGGCACCGAAGCCATGGCGAGCACGGCGGCGAGAGATGTCGCCAGGGCGGCCGGGCGTCTGGTGAGCCGTATCCGTCGGAGCATGCGGGCACTATGCCAGGGGGCGTGCACGGCGCGGCGGTCGACCGCGGGTCCCCACCCGTCCGAGGGCCGGCGTCAGTCCCCGTCCGGCAGCAGCGGGCGCATGAACGTGCGCTCGTAGCGCAGCACGCAGCCGCTCTCGTCGCGGATCCGGTCCGCCTCGATGAACGCGGGGTCCTTGCCGAACAGGGACCGGTAGCGCTCGTACGCCGCGAGGCTGGGGAAGCTGAACAGCGCCATGGCGGCGTCGCTGGCCCCCTCGGCAGGCAGGAAGTAGCCGTGGTGCACGCCGCCCTCCCGCGCCACCAGCTCCATCCAGCGCCGGCCGAAGCGCTCGAACGCCTCCGTCTTCGACGGGTCGATGACGTAGTGGACGACACAGGTGATCACGCACTCCACCGTAGGCGACGTGACCGCCCTTCGGACACGCACGGGGCGCGGGCGCGCAAACACCCGCAAGACGGTGGAAAGGTGTCTAATGATCAGGTGAGTTCCCTCTCCCGACGTGACGTCCTGCGGTCCGCGGGCGGCGCCGTGACCCGTGCGGCGGGCGGTGCGGTGGCCGGTGCGGCGTGCTGCGCCGGTTGCGGCCACGGCGCGCCCGCCTCCCCCGCCGAACCGCTCGCCTCGGCGGCGACGTCCCCGGCCGGTCGGGGCTCCGCTCCCGGCACGCCCGCCGCCTCCGCCGGGCGGCAGCCGGGGCGCCCCGAGGTGCCGCGACGCTACCCGGGGCGCCCCACCCAGATCGAGCACGGGCCGCGTGACGGGCACGCGGTGGCCCTCACCTTCCATGGCCAGGGCGATCCGAAGCTCGCCGGCGCGATCCTGTCCGAGGCCGAACGCGCCGGCGCACGGCTCACCGTCCTCGCCGTCGGGACCTGGCTCGACGCGTACCCGGAGATGGCCCGGCGGGTCCTGGACGGCGGTCATGAACTGGGCAACCACACCATGCGGCACCGCGCCGTCTGCGCACTGCCCGAGGACCAGGCGTACGCGGAGATCACCGAGTGCGCCGACCGGCTGCGCCGGCTGACCGGAGGCATCGGCGGCTGGTTCCGGCCGTCGCAGACCCGCCTCGCCACGGACCTGGTGACCCGGCTGGCCGAGCGCGCCGGCTATCCGCACGTGCTGTCCTACGACGTCGACTCCCATGACTTCGAGGACCCGGGCGCCGACGCGGTGCGCGGCGCGGTCCTCGACCGGGCACGGGCCGGCTCGGTGGTCAGCCTGCACTTCGGCCACGCCGGGACCCGGGCCGCGCTGCCCGGGATCCTGGACGGCCTGCGCGTGCGGGGCCTGCGTGCGGTGACGGCGTCGGAGCTGATGGGCTGAGGCCCGCGGTGGCCGCACGGTACGCGCGAGCAACGGCCGCCGCCCCCGGATCCCCCCGGTCCCGGGTGACGGCGGCCGTGTCGTGCGGCGGCCGGGCCGCTCGGACGGGGCTCAGCCCCGCAGCGGACCACGGCTGCACGACGAGCGGGCCACGGACGTCAGCAGGGGCCCTCGTCCTGCCAGGCACCCCACTCGCCGGTACTGCCCGGCGCCTCGCCCTGCGACCACCACTTGGCCTTCCAGAGGTGCCCCTGGTAGGTGACCTCCTGGCCGCCGGTGTACGCGACGGTGCTGTCCCACGCCGCGGCGGTGCAGGTGCCGCTGCCGGGCGGGTCGGTGGGCGGATCGGTGGGCGGGGTGGCGCCGGCGAACTCCACGGAGAACTTGGCGAAGTCCCAGGAGTTCTGCGTCACGCTGCTGCACGTGCCCGAGGTGCGGCCGCCGTTGTCGGGCGGGTTGCACTGGCGGTCCCGGTTGAGCGACCAGAACGTGAACCGGTCCATGCCGTGCGAGGTGGCGTAGTCGAGCACCGTGCGGAACGCGCTCTGCGGGAACATCTCGCCGGTGTCGCTGCGGCCGTTCATGCCCGAGAAGCCCTCGTGCGCGTAGGCGGTGGCCTGGCTCCAGCCGAAGGTGGTCTGGAGCAGGCCGTTGAAGGCGGTGAGCGCAGCGGTCTGCGCGGAGGCGTCGTTGAAGCCGCCGTCGAACGGCATGATGGAGAAGTTGTTCGGCGTGAAGCCCTGCGCCTTGGCCTCGTTCAGCATCTGCTGGCCGAACCAGCCGGTGCCCGCCGACGTGCCCGCCGTGGTGACGGAGACGTACAGGCCTGAGTTGTTCTGCTGGAGGATCTTGGCGGCGCCGATCTCGTTGTGGATCGCCGCGGTGTTCTCGTACTCCGGCTCCTCCAGGTCGAAGTCGATGGCGTGCAGCCCGTACTTGGTGATGACCTGCTGGTAGGCCGCGGCGGTGGCCTCGGGGGTGCCGCACGCCTGGCCGAGCTTGGTGCCGTTGTAGCCGCCGATGGAGATGGAGACGTCACCGCCCTTGGCGCGGATGGCGTCGATCACCCCGGCCACTGCGGTGTCGCCGGCGACGGGTGCGGTGCCGTCCCAGGTCGGGGTGCACCCGCCGCCGCCGGGCGCGAGGATGAAGGCGAGCTGGAACGCCTTGAGGCCGGTGGCGTCCATGATGGCGGTGGCGTCGGGCGGATCGTTGTCGAGCGGCATCAGATACGGCGCCGCGGCGTACCAGCGGTTGGCGAGCTGGTCCGCCGCGGCCTGCGCGCCGGTCGCCTGCGTGGCGGCCAGGCCGGTGAGCCCGGCGGTGGCCAGCGCGGCGGTGCCGATACCGCAGAGGAGGGCACGAAGGCGTCTCATGTCGAGGCCTCCCGGAGGGGTGTAAGGGGGCATCAGCATCCGGCCATGTCTAGACCAAGTCAAGAGTCTGGACTAGACCATTGCGATTCCTTGGCCCGACGGCCCGACGGCCCGACGACCCGACGGCTCGACGCCCGAAACCCTCAGCCCAGGCCGAGCGTCCCGATGGCCTGCTCGGCCATCCTGGTCTCGCCGAGCGCGTTCGGGTGGACCGGGACGAAGTTGGTGCCGGTCAGTACGGGTTCGATCCAGCGGGTGCCGCTCGCCTGGCATCCGTCGTGCCCCTCGGACGCGCTCGAGAAGTCGACGTAGCCGGAACCGGTCTCCTCGGCGGCGCGCCGGACGGCGTCGTTCAGATGGGTCTGGAGGTCACGCAGGTACGGCACGTCACCGGAGGCGATCGGCATCTTGAGGAAGCAGCCGGGGTCGGCGGTGGGCGGCAGGATCCAGGGGTAGCCGAGGGCGGCGACGCGGGCGTTCGGCGCCTTGGCGTGGACGGCCTGGAGGGCGGACTTCACCGCGGGGTACGTACTGGTGTCGACCGTGTCGGTGAAGGAGCTGCCGTACAGGCTCTTGCACGGGTGGCCCTGCCCGGCGGTGACGATGCCGGCCGAGGCGCAGGCCAGCAGCGCGTCGACGAAGGTGCCGCTGTCGTTGCCGCCGATGGTCAGCGTCACCAGGTCGGTGTCGGCGCCGAGCGCGTCGAGTTGCGGCGCGACGCCCGGGTACTGCGCCTCACCGAAGTCCTTGGTCTCGGCGCCGCCGCAGGTCACGTCGGTGAGGTGCGCGCCGGTACGGGTGGCGAGCACATGCGGGTAGTCCGCCGTGGAGCGCGCGCACAGGAGCGATGCCGTCGGATCGAGGGGCAGGACGCCGGAGCCCGCGCTGTAGCTGTCCCCGAGGGCCACGTACTCCAGGGAATCGGCGGCCTGCACCGCCGGGGCGGCGGCCAGACCGGCGGCGGTGACGATCGCGGCGGCCAGACCCGCGGTGAGAGCACGCATCGACATCTGCATCTCCTTCGAAGCCGAACGCGGGCCACCCGGGCGGACACCCAGGGCAGCAGCGCGGCAACGCGGCAGCGCCGGCCTGAAGTTACTTATAAGTAGATTGCAGAGCAACGGTTTGCGCAGGAACGGTGACGTGACACCCCGTCAGAGTTCCGCAACGCAGCGTCGCATCCGGAACGCCTGCGCGGCGCATCGCCCTCAGCCGTCTCCGGGCGGCTCGAGCGGCGCCGAAGGTGCTACCTCTCCAGGCCGGCCGCCTCCCGCCGCGTCCCCTCCGCCACCTGCACGAACAGTGCGCTGATCACCTCGGCGGACGGTGTCGGCCGGGACTCCCGGAGCCGGGTCAGCAGGATGCGGCGGGCCGGGGCCGTGGGGCCCAGGCCGACGGTGACCACGTCATCGCGCAGGGTGGCCAGTGCGAGCCGGGGGGCGAGCGCGATACCGAGGCCGACGGCGGCCATGGCCTGCGCCTCCTGGTAGTCGTGGGCGCGGTAGGCGATGCGCGGCTCGAAACCGGCGGCGTGGCAGCTGCGGTCGAGCAGCTCGGCGACCGGGTGGTCGGCCCGGACGATCCAGTGCTCCTCGGCCAGCTCCTCGAAGGAGACGTGCCGGCGCCCGGCGAGCGGGTGGTGGGCGGCGACCACCAGCGCGGTCTGGTCGTCCAGCAGGTGCGTCACGGCGAGCACGGAGTCGTCCAGCCGGCGCCACGGGTAGTCCCACATGAGGGACAGCTCGATCTCATGGCTCTCCAGCAGCTCCATCAGACCCGCGTTGCGCGCGCTCTGCACGGTCAGCTCGATGTGCGGGTGCTCGGCCCGGAAGGCCCGCACCACATGCGGGAGCAGGGACGCGGCGATGGTGGGGAAGGTGCCCATGCGCAGGGTGCCGCCGCGCAGGCCGGCGATGTCGTCCAGGGAGCGGCGGGCGGCGCGCAGCTGCCGGTCGATGCGCTCGGCGTGCTCGACCAGGGCGCGCCCTGCCTCGGTGAGCGTGACCCCGCGGGCGTGCCGGGCCAGCAGCGGCTGGCCGGTCTCCGCCTCCAGGCGGCTGATCTGCTGGGACACCGCGGAAGGCGTGTAGCTGAGGGCGTCGGCGGCGGCGGTCAGGGAGCCCCGTCGCGCCACCTCGGCCAGCAGCAGCATGCGCCGTACGTCGAACGTCATCGCCCTTCCCGATCTCCTCGGCGGAGGCCTCAGCAGAGCCCTCGGCAGCAGCTCGGGCCAGGCGACCCGGGCAGAGGCTTAAGCAGAACTAAAAGGCCCTTCAGATATTGCCGATTGTACTGATGGGTCCATGTGGCGCATCGTCGTCTCACCGGCTACCGGATCCTGCCATTCCGGCGTCCGCACGTAACCGGCCGGGAGGAAGGGCGAGCATGCTGACACTGCGCGGTACCTGGATGCGCGGCGGCACGAGCAAGTGCTGGCTGTTCACGGCGGAGGACGTCGCGGCGGCCGGGGCGCCACTCGACGCGGTGCTGACGGCGGCCTTCGGGGCGGCCGACCCGCGGCAGATCGACGGCGTGGGCGGTGCGACGTCCACCACGTCGAAGGCCACGATCATCCATCGGGCCACGGACCACGACACGGACGTCGCGTACGCCTTCGCCCAGGTCGGCATCGGCGCGGACAGCGTCGAGTGGGGCAGCGACTGCGGAAACTGCGCCACCGCGATCGGCCTGTACGCGGTGCAGACCGGCATGGTCGCGCCGCACGGCGACCGCACCACCGTCCGGATGCGGAACATCAACACCGGCGCCCGGCTGACCACCACGGTCGCCACCCCCGGAGGCCGGGTCCCCGAGTCGGGGGCGGCGACGGTGCCGGGGGTGCACATCGGCGGGGTCCCGGTGGACCTGACGTACGTGGCACCGGCCGGCACCACCACCGGCCTGCTGCTGCCCACCGGCAACCCGGTGGACACCGTGGAGTCCGGCGGCAGCCGGGTCCCGGCCACGCTGGTGGACGCCGGTGCGCCCGCCGCGCTGATCGACGCCGCTGCGGTCGGCTGGAGCGCCATCGCGTCGATCGCCACGCTGCTGCCCCAGCTGACCGGGCTGCGCCGGGCCGCAGCGCTCGCCATGGGGCTGGCCAAGGAGAGCGACCCGGTCAGCCATGCGGTGCCGAAGGTGGGCCTGGTCGGCCCGCCCGCCGACTACCGCACCACCGAAGGCACCCTGGTCCGCAAGGACGCGTACGACCTCGCCGTGCGTATGGTGTCGATGCATGCGCCGCACCCGTCGATCGGTCTGACCTCGGCCGTCGCCATCGCCGCCGCCGCCGGGGTGCCCGGCGGTGTGGTGGCACGGGCGCTCCCCCGCGTTCCCCGTCCCGGGCAGTCGGCCACCCTGCGGCTCGGCACGCCGGTCGGGGTGGTCACGGTGCAGCGTGAGGACGACGGCTCCGGCGCCGTGCGCGCGGTCACCATGCCCCGGGCGGCCCGCCGGATCGCGGTCGCGGAGCTCTACGTACCGCTGGGGACACGGCAGGCGCAGGCCGCCGCCACGACGCCCGTGCACGCGCCCGCCTGACCGGGCCGCCCGCACCGCCATGAACTCCCCATACCGACTTGAATCACCGTGGACCACCTGAAAGACCCTGGATCACCAGATCCACCCGATCCACCCGATCCACCCGCACCACCAGAAAGAAGCACACCCTCCATGACCGAGAAGTGGGACGTCATCGTCGTCGGCGCGGGAAACGCCGGCTTCAGCGCGGCACAGTCCGCCCGCCAGGGCGGTGCACGGGTGCTGCTGCTGGAGAAGGCCCCCCGGGCCTGGGCCGGCGGCAACTCGTACTTCACCGCGGGGGCCATGCGCACCGGCCACGGCGGCCTCGACGACCTGCTCACGCTGGTCGAGCCGCTGCCCGCGGACCGCGCCGGACGCGTCGACCTCGGCCCGTACCCGGCTCAGGACTTCCTGGACGACCTGGTCCGGGTGACCCGGGGCCGTACCGACCGGGAGCTGGCCGAGCTGCTGACCGAAGAGTCACGCGAGACGATGACCTGGCTGCGGGAGCTGGGGCTCCGCTTCGAGCTGATGTTCCACCGGCAGGCCTACGAGGTCGACGGGCGGTACCGCTTCTGGGGCGGTCTCGCGGTCGGCGTCGTCGGCGGCGGCAAGGGCATGATCGAGCAGCACCTGGCCGCTGCCGAGCGGGCCGGCATCGAGGTCCGGTTCGACAGCCCGGTCACGGACCTGATCGTGGACGGCGGCGCGGTGGGCGGCGTGGTGCTCGCCGACGGTTCCCGCATCGAAGCCGGCGGCACCGTGCTGACCAGCGGCGGCTTCGAGGCCAATGCGCAGATGCGGGCCGCCTACCTGGGCCCCGGCTGGGACCTCGCCCTGGTGCGCGGCACGCCGCACAACACCGGCGACGGCCTGCGCATGGCCCTGGCGGCGGGTGCACGGCCGTACGGCCACTGGAGCGGCTGCCACTCGGTGGCCTGGGACAGCGGGGCCCGGCCCACCGGCGACCGGGAGCTGACCAACCAGCTCACCCGGGGCGGCTACCCGTTCGGCATCGTGGTCAACTCCGAGGGCCGCCGCTTCGTCGACGAGGGCGCCGACTACCGCAACTACACCTACGCCAAGTACGGCGCCGAGATCCTGCGGCAGCCCGGCGGCATCGCCTACCAGATCTTCGACGCCCGGTCGGCGCCGCTGCTGCGCCCCGAGGAGTACGCCTCCGAAGGCGTCACCAAGGTCGAGTCGGACACCCTGGAGGGTCTGGCCAAGCAGCTGGGCCTGGACGAGGGCCGGCTGGTGGAGACCGTCGGGCGGTTCAACGCCGCGATCGCCCCGGGCGGCGACTTCGACCCGACCGTGAAGGACGGCTGCCGCACGGAAGGGCTCACCCCGCCCAAGTCCAACTGGGCACGCGCCCTGGACACCCCGCCGTACGCGGCCTTCCCGGTGACCTGCGGGGTCACGTTCACCTTCGGTGGGCTGCACATCGACCGCGAGGCGCGGGTGCTGGACACCGGCGGGAGCCCGCTGCCGGGCCTGTACGCGGCCGGTGAGCTGGTCGGCGGCCTGTTCTGGTTCAACTATCCCGGCGGTTCGGGACTCACCGCCGGTTCCGTCTTCGGCCGCCGGGCCGGGCGCTCGGCGGCCGGTGGTTCCCGCTGACGGCCCCTCGCGAGGAGCACACCCCGCAAAAGGAGAACGCTCATCTTCGTCAAGGAGGACGCACCATGAGCGCTGCACAACTCGCCGCACGGCTCGACAGGCTCCCGATCGGCCGGTTCCACCGCACGGTGCTCTACGCGCTGGCCGTCGCCTTCGTCTTCGAGTTCGGCGATCTGAACACCTTCGCCTACGTGGCCCCCGCGCTGAAGGAACACGTGGGGCTGAGCGTCGACGACATCGCCTTCGTCACCTCGGCGTCGTTCCTGGGGATGTTCCTCGGGGCGGTGGGCGGCGGACGGTTCGCCGACCGGGTCGGGCGGCGCCGTGCGCTGCTGCTGTCGGTGGCCTTCTTCTCCCTGTTCTCGCTGCTCAACGCGGTCGCGTCCAGCGTTCCTACGCTGGCCGCCGCGCGGCTGCTGACCGGGCTCGGGCTGTCCGCCATGACGGTGGCCGCCACGACCTACATCTCCGAGGTGATGCCCGCCGCGCACCGCGGGCGGATGCAGGCCGGCGTGATGGCGATCGGTCTGCTCGGCATCCCCGTGATGTCGTTCACCGCGCGCGGGGTGATCCCGCTGTCCACGGACAGCTGGCGGTTCGTGTTCGTCTTCGGCGCGGTGGGCGCGCTGGCGCTGCCGCTGATCGCGCGGCTGCCGGAGAGCCCCCGCTGGTCCATGCGGCACGGCGACGCGGAACGCGCCGAGGCGGTGCTGAGGCGCATCGAGACGGGCATCGAGGCGGCCGGCGGCACCCTGCCGGAACCCGCCGCCACCGAGGCCGACGGCGGTGCCCCCGCCGCCAGGGCCGGCTACCGCGCCCTGCTGCGCGGCGGGCTCGGCCGCCGCACCCTGCTGCTCGCGGTCGCGTGGATCTTCCAGACCCTGGGCTTCTACGGCTTCGTGGCCTGGGTCCCCACCCTCCTCGCCGACCACGGCTTCGACCTCGAGCACAGCCTCATGTTCTCGGCGCTCACCACGCTGGGCGCGGTGCCCGGCGCCCTGCTGGCCTGGCCGATCTCGGACCGGTTCGGCCGCAAGGCACCGATCGTGATCGTCTCGATCGGGGTGGCGGTGTGCGGCCTGGCGTACGGGCTGACGTTCAACTACGTGGCGATCGTGGTGTTCGGCTTCTGCGTCAACGCCCTCATCCAGACCTTCGCGGCGCTGCTGTACGCGTACACGCCCGAGCTGTACCCCACCGAGCTGCGCAACTCCGGCAACGGCCTGGTCTACGGTCTGGGCCGGCTCAGCAACATCGTCGGCCCGCTGATCATCGCCGGCATCTACGACGGCTACGGCTACAAGCCGGTGTTCGTCTGGATCGCCGCGTGCTGGACGATCGTCGCGCTCGCCGTCGGCGTCTTCGGTCCACGCACCGGAAAGCACCGTCTGGAGCAGCTGGAGCGTACGGTGCCCGAGCCGGGCGGTGCCCCTGTCGGCTCCGGCGCCGCCCCCTCCGCGGACGTGCCCGCGGATG
Organism: Streptomyces odontomachi; assembly: GCF_024435355.1. Taxonomy (GTDB): domain Bacteria; phylum Actinomycetota; class Actinomycetes; order Streptomycetales; family Streptomycetaceae; genus Streptomyces; species Streptomyces odontomachi. The sequence goes on along the minus strand of NZ_JAMJWG010000015.1, from coordinate 265,364 downwards.
TGCCCGCGGCCGCGGCGGCGCGGGCCCGGGAGGCCGGCTAGGCGCCGGGCCTCCGGCCGGGGGTGCGCACCAACCCGGGAGCCCGGCTGAGCGGTCGGCCGCCGGCCGGGGGCACGCACGAAGGGGCGCGGGGCTGTGACATTGTGCGGCTCCGCCGCGTGGGCGCGACCAGCCACGACGCGACCTTGCAGTTCGCCACCGACCCGAAGGGGCTGTTTCTGTCGCATCCGGACCACCGGCCGGTGGGGGCTGATCGCGCAGTTCCCCGCGCCCCTTTTCAGGTGCCTCCGGCGCGACCGGCAGGGGAGCTGGGGCGCGCCTCATGCGCCCAGCCCAACCGACTCAGCAGCTCGTGAGGACGACGAGCTGCTGGGTCGCTCGGGTCATGGCCACATAACGGTCGACCGCCCCTTCGACGCCTTCCCCGAAGTCCTCCGGGTCGACGAGGACGACGAGGTCGAATTCGAGGCCCTTGGCCAGCTGCGGGGTCAGGGAGCGCACCCGGGGGGTCGCCCGGAAGTCGGGATCGCCGATGACGCAGGCGATCCCGTCGTCGTGTGCGGACAGCCAGGTGTCGAGGATCGCTGCCAGGTCCGCGACGGATCCGTGGCCGACGGGGACGCCGCTACCGCGGATCGACGTCGGCACGTTGGCGTCCGGGAGCACCGCGCGGATGACCGGCTCGGCTGCCGCCATGACCTCCTCCGGCGTCCGGTAGTTGATGCTCAGGGAGGCCACGGTGATCCGATCGAGTCCGACGCGTTCGAGCCGTTCCTGCCATGACTCGGTGAACCCGTGCCTGGCCTGGGCGCGGTCGCCGACGATGGTGAAGCTCCGGGACGGGCAGCGGAGCAGCAGCATCTGCCACTCCGCGTCGGTCAGCTCCTGGGCCTCGTCGACGACGACGTGCGCGAACGGGCCGGCGAGCCGGTCCCGGTCGGCGTCGGGCAGTTCGGCCTCGTTGACCAGGCTGACCTGGGCGTCCTGCCCCCGCAACATCCTCACCAGGCCCTCGCCGTCGTCACCGTCGGCGCCGGAGTCCCGCGCGGCCTCGATCAGGTTGTCGACGACATGCGTCATCTGCTCCTGCTGGGCCGCGAGGATGCCCGCCTGCCGGCGCATGCGGCGGGCCGCCTCCGGGTCGCCGAGCCGCTGCCGAGCGGCGTCCAGCAGCGGCAGGTCGGACACCGTCCAGGCCTGCGGCGCCGCCTTGCGCCGCAGCCTGCGCACCTCGTCGGCGCTGAGCCAGGGCGCGCACATCCGCAGGTAGGCGGGCACCGACCACAGGTCCCCGACGAGGTCGGCCGCCCCGATCAGGGGCCAGGCCCGGTTGAGGGTGGTGACCAGCTCCTCGTCGTGCCGCAACGACCTGCCCAGCAGCTCGGGCGAGACCTCCGCGCCGAGACCGTCGAGCTTGTCCAGCACGATGGCGGCCAGCTCCGCCCAGATCTGCTCGCGCGCCTCGTTGTGCGGAGTACCGGGCTCCGGCGCCTCGAACGCCTGGGTCCAGTCGTCGGCGCTCAGCCAGACGTCCGACCAGTGCGTGGTGACCGTCATGCCCTCGGCGGGCGGCTCCTCGTAGAACCTCACCGCCGCCTCGATCGCTTTCACCATGTCCGCGGACGACTTCAGGCGGGCCGCCTCCGGGTCGGCCTCGACCGCGGCCCCGGCTCCCTCGGGGACGAGGTCCCGCAGGGTGCAGGTCTGCACGCCCTCCTCCCCGAGGCTGGGCAGTACGTCGGCGACGTAGTCCAGGTAGGGCTGGTGCGGCCCGACGAACAGCACGCCGCCCCGCCGGTGACCGCCGAGGCGGGGGTCGGAGTAGAGCAGGTAGGCGCTGCGGTGCAGGGCGACGACGGTCTTCCCGGTACCCGGGCCGCCGTCGACGACCAGCGCGCCACGGGAGCCGGCCCGGATGACGGTGTCCTGGTCGGCCTGGATGGTGGCGAGCACGTCACGCATCCGCGCCGACCGGCTGCCGCCCAGGCTGGCGATGAAGGCGGACTGGTCGTCGAGCGCGGCATGGCCCTCCAGACCGTCGGCGGTGAACACCTCGTCCCAGTAGTCACTGATCCGCCCACCGGTCCAGCGGTATCTGCGGCGGCTTGCCAACCCCATCGGCTGGGCGTGCGTCGCCGCGAAGAACGGCTCGGCCGCGGGGGAACGCCAGTCGAGCAGCAGCCGGCGCCCCGTGCTGTCGGTCAGGCCGAGGCGCCCGATGTACACGGGCTGCGGGTCGTCCGTGCTGACGATGTGCCCGAGGCACAGGTCGAGACCGAAGCGACGCAGGGCGCGCAGCCGGCCGGTCAGCCGGTGCACCTCCACGTCCCGGTCCATCGCCTGCCGCCCGATGCCGCCCGGCGACTTCAGCACGGCGTCGAGACGCTCGGACAGTTCGGCGATCGTTTGCTCCAGGCTTTCCGCGATGGCCGCGAAATGCCGCTCGTCGGCGGCGATCAGCGCCGGGTCCGCCTTGGGAGCCAGATGATCGGAAAGGTCAAACGCGTTGGTGGTCACACGCACTTCGGCAAACTCCCGTTTACGCAGCGGCTGGCATGGGCCAGCGATTCTGCGACATAACGGGGGCCTTGCCGCAAGCCCCCCTGTGTGCTATAGATTTTTACTGGCGGGAGACGAGGGCTGTCAGGCACCTCTCCCGTCTTTTTCTTTCGCGTGTCCTGTCGGACGCGGTTTCCCTTCGTATTTCTGATGCACGTATGTGATGCGTGTATCTGATGCGTGCATCTGACCTACGGATCTGACGCGCGTATCTGACGCGCGTATCTGACTCGCGGATCTGACCTACGGACCTGACCTACGGACCTGACTCGCGGATCTGACCTACGGACCTGACCTACGGACCTGACTCGCAGATCTGACCTACGGACCTGACCTACGGACCTGACTCGCAGATCTGACTCGCGCGATTCTCTTCTCTCTTCCAGTCGTTCCGGGCCCTCCCCTTGCTCCGTGCCCTCCCCGGTTGCAGCTCGACGGTCTCGCCTGGCCCCGGGTGCCTACCCTGGGCCTGCCGCGTCCGTCACTCCCCGGTCCCCCGGGAGTCAGGAGTCCGACCCCATGAGCACCGCCCCGGAGCCCACCGCCCCCGAAGCCACCGCCGCCGACTCCGCTGCCGTCCCCGGCTCCGCCACCCCGCGCACCGTGGCCTTCATAGGGCTCGGCGTGATGGGTGGCCCCATGGCCGCCAACCTGGTCCGGCACGGCCACCGGGTCATCGGGTTCAACCGCAGCAGGCCCGCTGTGGACCGGCTCGTCGCGGCGGGCGGTGAGGCGGCGGCCGGCGTGGCGGACGCGGTTCGGGAAGCCGAGATCGTCTTCACCATGCTGCCGGACTCGCCGGACGTGGAGTCCGTCGTCCTCGGCGCCGACGGCGTCCTCGCCCAGGCACGTCCCGGCACCCGGGTGATCGACATGTCCACGATCCGCCCGGACGTGGCCCGCCGCCTCGCCGAGGCCGGTGCCGAGCGCGGCATCCCCGTGCTCGACGCGCCGGTCAGCGGGGGCGAGGCGGGCGCCAAGGAGGGGGTGCTGTCGGTGATGGTCGGCGGGACGCCCGAGGACTTCGCCGCGGTGCGGCCGGTGCTCGCCGCGCTGGGCACGACCATCGTGCACGTCGGCCCGGCCGGCAGCGGCCAGACCGTCAAGGCCGCCAACCAGCTGATCACCGCCGGGAACCTCCAAATGCTCGCCGAGGCCCTGGTGTTCCTCGAGGCGCACGAGGTGGACACCGCCTCCGCGCTGGAGGTCATCGGCGGTGGCCTCGCGGGCAGCACCATCCTCGCCCGCAAGGGCGCGGCGATGCGGGAGCGGAACTTCCAGCCCGGTTTCCGCGCCGAACTGCACCACAAGGACCTGGGCATCGTGCAGTCCGCCGCCCGCGACGCACGGCTGGTGCTGCCGCTGACCGCGCTGGTCGCCCAGCTGATCGCCGCCCTCAACGCCCGCGGCGAGGGGCATTTGGACCACTCCGCGCTGGTGACGCTGGTGGAGACGTTCTCGGGACGGCGGCAGCCGTAGGGCACGCCACGGTCACCCCGCCGCGTCGTCCCTCGTCAGGCCGCCCCTCGTCGCGTCGCCCTCGCTGCATCGAAGCATGTCAACATAGACGTATGTCGAAAACGAGGCCGCCGATGCGCGTGGCGCCCGTCGTGCCCGCGGCCACGGGGCTGCCGTGCTGCCCGCCGCTGACCGAGCGGCCCATGACCGGCGCGGAGGCCGAGACGGTCGCGCGGATGTTCAAGGCGCTCGGCGATCCGGTGCGGCTGCGGCTGTTCTCCCTGATCGCGGCGTACGACGGCGGTGAGGCGTGCGTGTGCAACATCTCCGACGTCGGCGTCTCCCAGCCGACCGTCTCCCACCACCTGAAGAAGCTCAAGGAGGCCGGGCTGCTCAGCTCCGAGCGGCGCGGCACCTGGGTCTACTACCGCGCCGAGCCGGCGGCGCTCGCCGCGCTCGGCCGGCTGCTCGGAGCCGCGGAGGCGGGAAGAGTCCCACCCACTTCTCGCGGGTCCTGATTGCGCGGTGCGCGGGTTATGCGTCCGCTTCTCCGCGTCGGTTTCCGGGCTCTTCCCGTCACTTTCCATGGAACCACCCCGAGCCGCCTCATGCCACACACCTCTCGCCGCCGGCCAGATCCGGCCGAACAGGACCGCACAGCGCCCTGCGGGTAGCGTGGAAAGCGTTCCGGAATCCGTCGGCCATACGCCCCGCAGCGAAAATCACCGCCGGCCCGTGAGGAATCAGGGGAATCAGCCGTGGAGAGCTCGGAGGGCATTCCCGTACCGCTGCCGCAGCTGCGTCTCGATGAGCTGCTGGACGAGTTGCAGGCCCGTCTTGACGCGGCCCGCGGCACCCGGGACCGGGTGCACCGGCTGCTGGAGGCGGTGCTGTCCGTCGGGCGCGAGCTTGACCTGCGGCAGGTGCTGCGGCGCATCACGCAGGAGGCGGCCGTGCTCGTCGACGCGCGCTACGCCGCCCTCGGCGTGATCGCGCCGGACGGGAAACGGCTCTCGGACTTTCTGACCGCGGGCGTGAGCGAGGCGGACATCGCGGCGATCGGTCACTATCCGGAGGGGCACGGAATCCTCGGTGAGCTGATCCGGAATCCACGGCCGCTGCGTCTGCCGAAGATTTCCGAGCACCCGTCGTCGTATGGTTTCCCCGCGCACCATCCGCCCATGAACACCTTTCTCGGAGTTCCCATCCGGGTCCGTGACGAGGTCTTCGGCAATCTCTATCTCACCGAGAAGCGCGGCGGTGCGCTCTTCGACGAGGAGGACGAATCCGTGCTGTCCACCCTCGCCGTCGCCGCCGGGGTGGCCATCGACAACGCCCGGCTCTACGAGGAGTCGCAACGCCGCCAGCGGTGGTTGCAGGCGAACGCGGAGATCACCTACGCCCTGCTGTCCGGCAGCCCGCGCGAGAACGCGCTCGGGCTGATCGCCGAACGAGCCCGGGAGATCATGGTCGCCTCGCTGGCCGTCGTCGCCGTGCCGACGAGCGACCACGAGACGCTGGCGGTGGAGCTGGCGATCGGCGACCGGACGCGGGAGCACCACGGCCTGGTGCTGCCGGTGCGCGGCACCTTCATGGGCGCGGCGTTCACGTCCGGTGCCCCGGTGGTCAGCGCGAACGTCGCCGAGGACGTCCGGGCGACGGCGGGTCCGGCGCGCTTCGCCGGGCTCGGTCCCGCGGTGGCGGTGCCGATCGGCAGCGGTGCGGGCATCCGCGGGGTGGTACTGCTGGCGCGTCCGGCGGGCGAGACGGTCTTCTCCACGAAGGAGACCGAGCTGCTGCTCGCCTTCGCCGGGCAGGCGGCGGTGGCGATGGAGCTGGCCGACCGGCGCAGCGACACGGAGCAGATCGCGTTGCTCAAGGACCGCGACCGGATCGCCAGGGACCTGCACGACCTGGCGATCCAGCGGTTGTTCGCGACGGGGATGACGCTCCAGAGCGCGACACGCTTCATCGAGCGCCCGGAGGGCGCCGAGCGGGTCGAAGGCGCCATCAAGGACCTCGACGAGACCATCAAGATCATCCGTTCCACCATCTTCGGCCTGCGCAACCACGACGAGTCCGGCGGACCGGGCGGGCGGGGGCTGCGCAGCCGGGTGGTGCACGAGGTGGGCGAGGCGGCGGGGGTGCTGGGGTTCGCCCCCGCGGTGCGGATGGAGGGCCTGCTGGACACCCGGGTGCCCGGCGCCGTCGCCGACCAGGTGATGGCGGTGCTGTCGGAGGCCCTGAGCAACGTCGCCCGGCACGCCCGGGCCGAGCGGGCCGAGGTGTCCGTGCGGACGGACGGTGCCGTGGTCGCCCTGACGGTGACCGACGACGGCGTCGGCATCCCGCCCGGGGTGCACCGCAGCGGCCTGCGGAACCTGGCGGAACGGGCCGACCAGCTCGGCGGCTCGCTGAGCCTGACGGCGCCCCGGGGCGGCGGAACCACACTGACGTGGGAGGTACCGCTTCCGCCCGACTGACGGACGGCGCCCGCGACGGCGCCACTCGCGGTTGGGGGTGCCCCGTTGGGCACGGGGGCGACCTGACGGTTTCGTTGCGGCTGGGCGCGCCCGCGCGGCGGAGCCGCATATCGACACTGCCCCGCGCCCCTTGTGAGGCGCCTGCGCGCCCTCGAATCCGTACTGCCACGGCTTCCTGTGCTTCGGCCGAAGTGTGAGGGCTGCTGGGGCGCCTCGTGTCTCGACGTGGGTCGGGGTCGTGGGGGATGTACGTGCTCGGCCGGCGCGATTGCCCTGGACCGTCAGCGCACCGTGCGTCCTGCGGCGGTCCTGCGCGCGCACATCCCCCACGCCCCCTTCCGCCTCGTACGCGGCTGCGCCCCGGTGACACGCCTCCATAAGACCCCTTCCTGCGCCCGATAGGGCGACACCCCAGGGAAGGGTGAAGGAGAAAAATGACCATCGGGGGAAAGCCGCGGACGGCGAGAAGGTGCCGTGGGGGTATGTGCGCGCGCAGGGACCGCCGCAGGACGCACGCACACCCGACGGACTGGGGCAATCGCGCCGGCCCGAGCACGTACATACCCCCACGGCACCGACCCACCCACCCAGCTACAGCGGCCTCACCACCGATGAACCAGAACCCGAAAGGCACCGCCCCGCAAGAGCGCACCAGCGCTCCCAAGGGGCGCGGGGAACTGCGCAACAACCACGACAAACCGTCAGACCGCCCCAAGCCGCCCAACGGGGCACCCGGCCGCACCCGGCCACCGGCCGAAACCGGAAAACCCGGAAGAGGCGCCCCCCACGGGGCGCTACGGCCCCGTCGAGTCGCGGACGACCAGCCGGCACGGCAGGTGCGTCACCCCGGGCGTGATCTCGCCGTCGATGGCGCGCAGCAACCGCACCGCCGCGGCCCGCCCCAACTCGCCGAGGTCCATGTCGACGGTGGTGAGCGGCGGGCGGCAGGCGGTCGCCATCACGTCCCAGTTGTCGTAGCCGACCAGCGCGATGTCGTCCGGGACGACGCGCCCGCACTCGCGCAGGCTCTCGGCCACCCCGCGGGCGATCTGGTCACTGCCGCAGAAGATCGCGTCGCACTTCGGCTCGGCACGCAGCACCTGATGGACGGCCTGCCGGCCCCAGGGCTCGTTCCACTCCCCGTACAGCACCCGCCCGCCCGCGAGTTCGAGGCCCGCGGCGGAGAGGGCCTGTTCGACGGCGGCCGCCCGCACCCGGGACGAGTGGTGGCGGGCCGGTCCCGTGATGTGCGCGATGTGCCGGCGCCCGCCGGCCACCAGGTGGTCGATCGCGATGCTCGCGCCCTGCGCCTCGTCGGGGACCAGCGACATGTCGTCCTCGTCGGCCGAGGGCGCCATCGCGTACACCACCGGCACCTGCGGCGGTACCGGCAACGGCGGCCGGGGGTCCGTGCGGCGGCCGGTGACGATGATCCCGTCCACCCGGCGCGAGGCGAGCGCCTGGAGGTAGTGGCGCTCACGGATCGCGTCGCCCCGGGTGTCGCAGAGGAAGACCGAGATCTCCCCCGCGCCCAGCGCGTCCTCAGCGCCCAGCAGGACCGGCAGGCTGAAGCGCCCCACATGGTCGGTGGTGAGCAGTCCGACGGTGAAGCTGCGGCCGGCCAGCAGGCCGCGCGCCATCGCGTTGGGCCGGAAGCCGAGTTCACGGGCGGCGGCGGCGACCCGCTCGCGGGTCTCGGCGCGCAGCTTGCCCCGGTCGTTCAGGGCCTTGGACGCGGTACCCACGGAGACGCCCGCACGGGCGGCGACGTCGGTGATGGTGACGGGTGCGACGCCGGAGGTGCCGGCGTGGCGCGGGCGCCCCACACGGCCGCCGGGTGCGGCACCCCCGGCCGCCCTCGGTGCCGGCGCCGACGCCGGTGCAGACGCCGGTGCCGACGCAGAAGCCGCGTCGGGCACTTCCGCGGCCTCTTCCACTCTTCTCGGCAACCCTTTTCCTCTGCTGAGTCGGGCCTGGACACCGCACCGGTCCCGGGCTGCCGGGGCCATGGTCCAGCGGGACGAGGCGGGGGGACGCGCCGAGCGTAGCGCACGGTCGTACGAAATTCCGAACATGGCGAGGGCCTCTGCGGCTTCCCCAGAGAGGCTCTCTTGACCCTCCCGGAGGGCCACCCTAGCCTCCAGCGGGGAAAGTTAAGAAATCCTTTTCCTGTCGTATGCCTTCAGGCCGCCGTCGCGCACGTCCGCAGTACCGGGCGCACCGAACTCCGCTATGTGGTGCGCCAGTTGCACGGTCGGAGGGCGCCATACGGGTGTGGTTGCCCTTGGTCGCCCCGGGTTCGCCGCCGGGGCGGTGAAGTGACCGGGCGGGGGTGGCAGATGGTCGGGGCGCTCGGCGTGCCCTGGGCGGGGTTCGAGGGGTTGACCTGTCGCGGGTGACACCTTAGGTTGCGTGGCCAAAATAATAATTAATGTTTTTACCTAGGTTTCCCGCGCGCTCCGCGCCGGTCACCCCGGCCGGCCTGCTCTTCGGCTGGGGGTCCGGCCCGTCGCGGAGCGACTGTGGACCACGGCATCCCCCGGGAAAGCGCCGTACCGGTCGTGGTGACATCGAACGAGGGAGTTCCATGGAGCACAACCGACCGGCCCGCAGGTCCGTGCTGGGGCTGGGCGCCGCCGCGCTCGCCGCCGGCCCTGCGCTGGCCGGCTGTGCCGGTTCGGCCAGCGCGGCGCGCATGACCTCCGAGGCACCGCACCGCCCGGGCCGCCGCGTGGAGTTGGTCTTCTGGACCTGGGTCCCGTTGCAGAAGGCCGTCGACCTGTGGAACCGCACGCATCCCGACATCCACGTCGAGGTGCAGCTGATCCCGGCGAACACCACCGGCGGCTACCAGAAGATGTACTCGTCGCTGCGCGCCGGCAACCCGCCGGACCTCGCCCAGGTCGAGTACCAGGAACTGCCCGCCTTCATGCTGGTGCAGGGCCTGACCGACCTCAGTGCCTACGGCGCCGACGCGCTGCGCGACCACTACGTGCCCTGGCAGTGGCAGCAGGGCGTCTTCGGCGGCCACGTCTACACGATTCCGCAGGCGTCCGGGCCGATGGGCATGTTCTACCGCAGGGACCTGCTGGCCCGCTGGGGCGTCAAGGCGCCCACCACCTGGCAGGAGTACGAGGACGCGGCCCGCGCGGTGCGCCGCAAGGGGTCGTACATCTGCGCGTTCCCGCCCAACCAGGCCAGCTGGTTCATCGCCTTCGCCTGGCAGAACGGTGCCCGCTGGATCCGCACCGACGGCGACACCTGGGTCGTCGACATCGACAACGCCGCCTCCCGGCAGGTCGCCGGCTACTGGGACCGCATGGTCGGCGACGGCCTGGTGCTGGTCGAGCCCGACATGCAGAGCGGCTGGTACAAGGACCTCCAGGACGGCCGGGTCCTCACCTGGCTCGCCGCGCAGTGGGGTGACGCGCTGCTGCGCGGCAACGCCCCCAGCACCTCGGGCAAGTGGGCGGTGACCACGCTCCCCCAGTGGCGGGCCGGGCAGAGCGCCTCGGCGAACTGGGGCGGCTCCTCCACCGCGATCCTCCAGGGCAGCCGGCACCCCGAGGAAGCCCTTCGGTTCGCCCACTGGCTGAACACCGACCCGGACAGCATCGACCTGCTGGTGCCGGCCGGATACGGCTGGCCGGCCGCCCGTGACGTCTTCCAGGGGTCCGCGCTCGACAAGCCCGACCCGTTCTTCGGCGGCCAGCGCTACAACACCGTCTTCGCCGCGTCCGACAAGCACGTGGACACCTCCTGGAAGTGGCCACCCACCACCGACGCCCTCTACTCGCACCTCACCGACGCCCTGGAGAAGGCCGCATCGGGCCACGGCACGTTCACCGACGCGCTGGCCGACGTCCAGGCACGCGCGGTGGACGACCTGCTGGCCAAGGGACTGAAGGCGAGGAGCGCCGCATGAGCCGGCCCGACAGTGCCACGACCGCCGCACCGGACACCGCAGCACCCGCGACCGGCAAGCCGCCGGGGAGCGGCGACACGCCCCGCCGGCGCCGCCCCGACCGCGCCGCCTGGGGCTTCCTCGCACCCTTCGTCGCCCTCTTCGCCTTCACCTTCGCCGCGCCGGTGGGCTACGCGGTGTACCAGAGCCTGCTGACCGTGCACCGCTCCGGGCCGCAGGGGCTCGGGCACAGCACGGTCGGCTTCGGCGGTCTGGCCAACTACCGGCTCGCCCTCGCCCAGCAGGACTTCCTGGAGGGCTTCGGCCGGGTGCTGCTGTTCGGCGTGGTGATGGTGCCGTTGATGATCGTGCTGTCCACCGCGCTGGCGCTGCTGCTCCAGGCCGCCTCGCAGCGCTGGGCGCAGTTCTTCCGGGCCGCCTACTTCCTGCCGTACGGGGTGCCGGGCGTGATCGCGTCCGTGCTGTGGGGCTTCCTGTACGTGCCCGGGGTCAGCCCGATCAGCGACATCCTGGGGCACATCGGTCTCGAGCCCGACTTCCTCGGCTACGACGGCGTGCTGTGGTCCATCACCAACATCGTGATCTGGGAGTTCGCCGGGTACAACATGCTGGTCCTGACGGCCCAGTTGCAGTCCATCCCGCAGGAGCTCTACGAGGCCGCGCGCATCGACGCCGCGAACGCCTGGCAGGTCGCCTGGCACATCAAGCTGCCGCTGATCCGCCCGGCCCTGGTGCTCACCACCGTCTTCTCCATCATCGGCACCCTCCAGCTGTTCGTGGAACCGCTGGTGATCAAGCCGCTGACGTCCGCGGTGAACATGCACTACACGCCCAACCTGGCCGCCTACAACGAGGCGTTCGCCAACAACAACGTCTACCTGGCCGCCGCCGAGTCGGTGCTGCTCGCCCTCGTGGCCTGCGTCCTGTCGTTCGGCTTCCTCGCCCTGGTGAACCGCAGCAGCCGAAGGAGCAAGCGGTGAGCGCGACCACGACCCCTCCCGCCGGCAGCGCTCACAGCGCCGGCAGCACCGACAGCGCCGACGGCACCGGGCGCACCCCCGCGCGCGCCGGTGCCGCGCCCGCCGCCGGGCGCCCCCGGGTGCACCCGTCCCGCGTCCTGCTGTACGTCGCCCTCGCGGCGGGCGCCGGATACTTCCTGCTGCCCATCTACTGGCTGGTGGTGGCCTCCACCAAGTCCACCGGCGACCTCTTCGGCACCTTCGGGCTCTGGTTCGAGCACCCCCGCTGGTGGCACAACCTGTCGTCGGTGGTCACCTACGACCACCACATCTACCTGCACTGGGTGCTCAACAGCCTGCTGTACGCGGGCGTCGGCGCGGTGGCCGCGACCCTGCTGGCCGCCTCGGCCGGGTTCGCGCTGGCCAAGTACCGCTTCGCGGGGCGCGAGGCGGTGTTCCGCAGCGTGCTCGCCGGGGTGCTGCTGCCCACCACGGCGCTGGCCCTGCCGATGTACCTGATGTTCAGCCGGCTGCACCTGGCGAACACCTACTGGGCCATCCTGCTGCCCAGCGTGGTCAGCCCGTTCGGCGTCTACCTGTGCCGGATCTACGCCGAGGCCGCCGTGCCGGACACGGTGCTGGAGGCCGCCCGGGTGGACGGCGCCGGGGAGCCGCGGATCTTCTTCACGCTGGTGCTGCGGATCATGACCCCGGCACTGGTGACGGTCTTCCTCTTCCAGTTCGTGGGGATCTGGAACAACTACTTCCTGCCGCTGGTGATGCTCTCCGACGACTCCAAGTACCCGGTCACGCTGGGCCTGACCACCTGGCAGGCGACCGCTGACCGGATCCCGGAGATGGACCAGCTCACCATCGGCGGCGCCTTCGTCTCCGTCGTCCCGCTCGCCGCCGCCATGGTGGTACTCCAGCGGTTCTGGCGCACGGGTCTGACGGAGGGCAGCGTGAAGGGCTGACGGGCCGTCCGCCGGCGCTTTCCCGGTCGTACGGCACCACCACCGCAGCACCCAACAGTTCGGCGAACGGAGAGTCGGTATGCACATGCGTGGCACGGGCGCCCCGTTACCCCGCCGGTCACTGCTCGCCCTGGGCGCCGGCGCCGCCGGGTTGCTGGCCTTCCGACCGCTGGCGCAGGCGCAGGGGCGGCGGAAGGGCACCGCGGTTCTGCCGGACCACCCCTTCTCGCTCGGGGTGGCCTCCGGCGAACCGCGCCCCGACAGCATCGTGCTGTGGACGCGGCTCGCGCCGCAGCCGCTCGCCGACGACGGGTTCGGCGGGATGCCCCCGCGGTCGGTGCCGGTGCGCTGGGAGATCGCCGAGGACGAGGCGATGCACCGGGTGGTGCGCCGTGGCACGGCCACCGCGCGTCCCGAGCTGGCGCACGCGGTCCATGTGCAGGTCCGGGGTCTGCGCCCCGGGCGCGTGTACTGGTACCGGTTCTCCGCCGGCGGCCACCTCAGCGACGTGGCCCGCACCAGGACCGCGCCGCCGCCCGGCGCCACCGTCCCGCTGAACCTCGCCTTCGTCTCCTGCCAGGCCTGGGACGCCGGTTTCTACACCGCCTACCGGCACCTGCCCGACCAGGACCTGGACGCCGTCGTCCACCTGGGCGACTTCATCTACGAGAACGGCATCGGCACGTCCGGCGGGGTGCGCGGTGTCCCGCTGTCCCCCGCGCACGGCGCCGAGACGGTCACGCTGGAGCAGTACCGGCTGCGGCACGCGCTGGTCGGCTCCGACCCCGACCTGATCGCCGCCCGCCAGGCGGCGCCCTTCGTGACGCTCGTCGACGACCACGACGTGCAGGACAACTGGGCCGGGAACAGCGAGCCAACCGGGGCGACCCCGGAGAACTTCCTGCGCCGCCGGGCCGCCGCGTTCCGCGCCTTCTACGAGCACCTGCCGCTCGCCCCGGCCGCACTGCCCGGCGGCTTCACGATGCCGCTCGCACGGCGGCTCGACTTCGGCGCGCTGGCCTCCCTGTTCGTGCTGGACGAGCGGCAGTACCGCAGCCCGGAGGACATCGGACGGCGCACCGACCCGGACCGCACGATGCTCGGCACCGACCAGGAGCGCTGGCTGCTCGACGGTCTCGGCTCCTCGCACGCCACCTGGAACGTGCTGGCCAACCAGGTGATGATGTTCCAGCTCGACCGGCTCACCGACCCGGGCCTCCAGCAGCTCAACCCGGACACCTGGGACGGCTACGCGGCGGCACGCGGCCGGCTGCTGAACGGCGTCGTCGAGCGCCGGGTGGCCAATCCGATCGTCATGTCCGGCGACGCGCACGTGAACTGCGCGGCCGACCTGAAGCTGGACTTCGACGACCCCGACGCCAGGCCCGTCGCGACGGAGTTCCTCGGCACCTCGGTCACCTCCGGCGGCAACGGCACCGACATGACCGAGGGCGGCCGGGAGTGGCTGGCGTCCAACGCCCATCTGAAGTTCTTCAACAACCAGCGCGGCTATCTGCGCTGCCGGGTGACCCCGCAGCTGTGGACCACCGACTACCTGGTCGTCGACCAGGTGACCAAGCCGGGCGGCACCACCTCGCTGCGCAGGTCGTTCGTCGTCGAGGCGGGAAGGGCCGGGGTGCAGGATGCGTGAGAGAACGATCCGCGGCGCCTGGCGGGCGGCCCGCGGCCGCAGACGCCACGCCGCCGTCCTCGTGCCGCTGGTGGCCGCGGCTCTGGTGCTCGCCACGACGGGCCTGGCGACGGTGCACTGGCCGCTCAGCGCCGCGCGCGAGCCGGCGGGCACCTCGGGGGACGCGCTGGTGGTCTCCGCCGACCTCCAGGACGCCCTCCGCCCCGCCGACGCCGCCGACACCCGTGACCTGGACACCTTCGTGCGCCGGCTCACCGCCGGCACCCCGCGCCCACCCGACGTCCTGCTGCTGACGGAGGTGCTGGGCCCCGGCGCGCGCCATCTCGCCCGCGCGCTGGGCGAGGCCACGGGCGACCGCTACACGGCGCTGGTGGCGCCCGGCAGTAGCGTCTTCGCCTCCGACGCCTCGGTGCGCGAGTCGGCGATCGTCGTCAACACCACGACGATGGACACCGTCGAGCCCGGCCGCTTCGTACGGGTGCAGAGCGAGGACCAGGCGTACGCCGTACTCGCCCGGCACGGCACCCGGCTGCGGCTGCCGGTGGTCGCCGCGCACGCCGCCGGTGACCCGCTGCCCGCGGTGCGGGCCCTGCACGCGGTCGTCGACGGCAGCGGCGGCGGCGCCGGCAAGGGCGACGACAGCGACGGCATCGACACGGTGCCCGTGCTCGGCGGTGACTACCGCTCAGGGCGGTGCGTCGACCCGGCGCCCCTCCAACCCGTCGACTGCGCGGCGGGCGCCTTCTGGACGACGCTGACCGAGACCTACGGCTACGAGGACGCGTTCTTCTCGCGCTCCGCCGCCGCGACGGTGCGCCAGAGCGGGTACGTCTTCGCGCACGGCACCGTCAAGGACGCCCACGTGGACACCGCGTACGCCGCCGACCTGCCGGACCGTGCCGCGTGCAAGGCGGACTTCGACGCCGGCCGGTCCGCCGAGGCGTCCGCGCGGTGCCGGGCGGACTACTACGCCGACGCGCCGTTCGGCTGGGCGGTGCTGACGGCCGGGCAGCCGATCACCCGCGCGGCCGTGCCGGGCAGGGTCACCCTGGACCACTGCGAACTCGGCGTCCGCAAGGGCGCCACGCTCGCCCGGGTGGTCAACAACACCGACCAGGACCTCACCGACCAGGTCACCGCGACGGCGACCGCGCCCCTGACGGTCGAGCCCGCCACCGGCACGCTCACCGTGCCCGCCGGGCAGGCGGCGACGCTGCCCGTACGGATCTCGGCACCCTACGAGGGCGCTGACGGCACCGGCGGCACCACGAACACCGCCGAGGACCCGACCACCGGACAGGTCACGGTGACCGTCGGCGGCGTACGCACCGACGTGACGGTGTCGCTGCCCGCCGACTGCACGGAGGCGCCGGCCATCGCGACGAGCTACCACCCCGGGCGGCCGCCCGAGGACGCCGTCGACGGCGACATCGACACCTTCTGGCACTCGGAGTACTCCCCGCCGCACCCGCTGCCCCAGTCGATCACCGTGAACCTGAAGGCGCCGAAGCAGATCCACGCCCTCACCTACCAGCCGCGCTTCGACGGCAACCTGAACGGCACCATCACCGCCTACAACGTCTACGTCTCCACCGACGGCCAGGACTTCGCCAAGGTCGCCGACGGCACCTGGCCGGCCGACGCCCGCCTGAAGACGGCCGACTTCGACCCCGTCACGGCCCGCTACGTCCGCCTCGAAGCGACGTCGGCGAGCGGCGGCTCGTTCTGCTCGGCGGCGGAGATCGCGGTGGAGTAGCGGAGTAGGGGAACAGGAGATGGACCGGGCGGCCGGGTCCCGACGGTGGGACGGGATCCGGCTCAGCCCCACGCCCCCGCGGCCAGCGCCGCCCCCGCGAACGCCGCGCCGAGCCCGGCCGCCACGCTGAGCACGACGTTGAGCACGGCGAACAGCCGGGCGCCGTCCTCGGCCAGCCGCAGCGTCTCGTAGGAGAAGGTGGAGTACGTGGTCAGGGCGCCGCACAGGCCGGTGCCGAGCAGCAGGCGGACCGGCTCGGACGCGGCGCCCGCGAGCGCCGCGCCGGTGACCAGGCCGAGCACCAGGCTGCCGGCCACGTTGACGAGGAACGTGCCCCAGGGGAAGACGGTGTCGTGCCGGGCCTGCACGCCGCGGTCGGTCAGGTAGCGCAGCGGCGCGCCGACCATGGCGCCGGCCACCACGAGGAGCCAGTTCACCGTGGCGTTCCCCCGTTGGTGGGACCGCCCGGAGTGTCGCGGGCCGTACCGCCGGATGCCCCGCCGGGCGGCTCCGCACCGCGTGCGGCGTAGCGGATCACCCGGCACTCGTCGAGCGTGACCAGGCCCTCGGTGACGAGTTCGTCGAGCTGGGGCAGGAAGGCGTGGATGCGTTCCGCGGTGTCGATGATGACGACGGCGACGGGCAGGTCCTCGCTCAGCGACAGCAGCCGGCTGGTGTGGATGAGCGACGAGGCGCCGAAGCCCTCGATGCCGCGGAAGACCGAGGCGCCGGCGAGACCGGCCTGGTGGGCGCGGTGCACCAGCTCGGCGAACAGCGGCTTGTGGCGCCAGGTGTCGTGCTCGCCGACGTAGACCGTCAGGCGCAGCGCGGGCCCCGTCAGTCGCATTCTGCTCATCGTTGCCTCCACTGGATGACGCGCCGGCTGGCGTCCGCTGCGCCCCACACGGCCGCGAGCGCGGCGCACGGCGTCAGCGCCAGGTACGCCACGGCGACGCGCGGGTGGCCGTCGTCCACCAGCCGCTGGATGTCCACCGCGTAGGTGGAGAACGTGGTGAACCCGCCGAGCACCCCGGTACCGAAGAAGGGCCGCACCAGCCGGTGGGCGGCCCACACCTCGCTGATGACGGTCATGAAGACGCCCATGACGGCGCACCCCACGACGTTCACTCCCAGCGTCGTCCAGGGGAACGTGCCGGTCGCGGTCGGCCACAGCAGCGCGGCGCCGTAGCGTGCGCAGGCGCCGATCGCGCCGCCCAGGGACACCACCGCGACGACCGCGCCCTGTCCACGGCGGCGGCCACGCCGCTGCACGGGCACGCGCAGCCCCGCGCCGGACTGCGGCGGATCGTTCACCGTCGGGGGGCGGGCCTCGGCCACGCGCTCACCCTACTGGGAACGGAATCCGCCACTCCGTATCGGCGCCCCGGGAGGGTCGGACGACTCCGGATACCGGCCCCGTTCGTCGCGCCGGCCGGGTTCCTCATGGACGGCCTCGCCCCCGACGCACGCCCGGCACCGTGCGGCCGTTCGATATCGAGTTCCCCAAGATTTGACATCATGAGGCCGTGGTGCCGGTCGAAGGAGGACTCCGTGGCGCGAACAGTGATCGACGTCGATGACGAGATGCTGGCCGAAGCGGCGCAGATCTTCGGCACCACCACCAAGGTGGCCACGGTCAACGCGGCGCTGGAGGACGCCATCAAACGCCGCAAGCGTGCCTCCTTCCTGAGCTGGCTCGCCGAAGGAGGCCTGCCGGACCTCACCGGCCCCGTCGACGCCTCCGGAGACAACCACCGAGCCGCATGACCGAGCGTTTCCTGATCGACAAGTCCGCCCTCGCCCGTTACCCGAAGCCTGCCGTGCGCGCCGTGATCGACCCCTTGCACGCTGCGGGCCTGCTTGCCGTATGCGGCGCCGTCGAGCTTGAGGTTCTGCACGGTGCGCGCTCGAAGGCCGACGCGGAACGCATTCGTGACGAAATGCGGGGCTTCGACTGGCTCGCGACGCCCGACGAGGTGTGGGACCGCGCCTTGGAGGTGCGGACGCAGCTGATCGCCTCCGGCAACTGGCGGGCTCTCCCGGTGGCGGACCTGGTCATCGCGGCGACCGCCGAGCGGCACGGTGCCGTCGTCCTGCACTACGACGGTGACTACGACATGATCGCCACGGTCACCGGCCAGACCACCCGCTGGGTCGTCGCCCCCGGCACGACCGACTGACCCGGCTCGGCGCTGGCCGTCCTCAAGTCGTTCACGACGTACGACCGCGCGACGGTGGGCGTGATGCGCGACGCGTACCGGCGCCTCGGCCGCGAGCTGCACGCCGAACGCGCCGACCCGTGGCTGCGGCTGCATCCGTCGGACTGAACCCCGGCTGCACCCCGTCGGCCGGGCGGGGAGCTGACGGGGTGGCCCACCAGGTGGGTGGGCCACCCGGGTCCTCAGGTGGCCGCGGGCACCGCCACGGCCGGAGCGGCCTGCCAGGACGACTGCACCAACGCGCGCTCCGTGGCCGCCAGGTGGGCCACCGCGGCGAGCCAGGCCCAGGCGTAGCGGTCGTTGCCGGAGCCCGCGTCGGTGAGCCGCCCGAAGACGTCACGCTCCCGGCGGTCGGCCTCGGCCGCGAGCGCGGTGGCCAGCTCCGCCGCCGTACGGAAGCCCGCCCGGTGCAGCGACGCGATGTGCTCGCGGGCACCGGCCGCGCGCGCCGACTCCGCCACCGGCCGCCGCCCGCCCGCAACGGCCAGCTCGATCAGGCGCCGGGCCCGCCACAGCGGGGAGTCGGCCAGCAGGTCAGCGACGGCCGTGACCGGTGGCGTCCCCGTTTCGCCCGGCGGGAAGTGCGCGCCCTGGAGCCGGTCGTATCCCAGGTCCGCGTGCCCCGACCAGGCGTCGGGCAGCCGCAGCGTGTTCCCGGCGCCGGGCACCGGGCCGACCGCGAGCGGGTACAGGGTGACGGCGCGGCTCGGGTCGAGCCTGCCGACGGCCCTGATCCGCAGGCCGGGGCGGGCGGCCAACTGCCGCAGGTTGTGGGTGTGGGCGAGTTCCGGATGGGGGTTGGCGGCGGCCAGCCGGATCACCGGGCCGAAGGGCTCGCGGTCCGGGGCGTCGCCCGATGCCGCCGGTGTCTGCCTGGCGAGCAGGTACTCGCCCATGCCACCCACGACCGTCAGATCGCAGCCGACCAGGCCGGAGCCGGTGTCCTCGGACCCCGCGCCCTCCTCCGCGAGCCGCGCGGCCACCGCCTCGGCGAGCGGGCGGCCGAAGAGTTCCGCCAACGGCCCCGTGGTGCCGGACCACGGCAGCCCGGCCACGGCGTTGGCCCGCACTCCCCTGCCGGCGCCGAGACGGCCGTCCGGCGAGACGGTGGCCCCGCTGATCAGCAGGCCGCCTCGGGAGAGCTTGCGATGGTCCATCGCAGCGCCGCTGATCGCGACCGGGGCCGTGGCCGCTCCCCTGGCGCGGGCGAGCCCGCCCGGTTTCACATCGGAGATCGAGAACCAGCGGCCGTCGTCGGACAGCACATGGGTGACCACGCCGCCGTAGCCCGTGGCGCTGATCACCGGCTCGCGGCAGACCCCGTACACCCGCAGGCCGCCGCCGGCCTCGTAGCCGCGGCGGGCGACGCCCACCAGCGCCGGGTCGCCGTCGGACGCCGCGACCAGGCCCGAGACGAGCAGCAGTTCGTGGAGCGCGGCGACCAGGTGGGCGAGGCGGTGGTCGTCGCGGCGGTCACGTGCGGCACGCAGGCCACGCACCACCCGCAGGCAGGCCGCCTCCGCCCGGTACAGGCCGGCCAGCCGGGCAGCGTGCGCCGCGCGGAGCAGTTCGGCCTGGGCCACGGCGCCCGCGGCGGGCACCCCGGCGGCGAGGACGGCAGCGGCGGCCGACCACACGGCGGTGGCGGCGGCCCGCTGGGCGGGGTTCGGCTCGACACGGACGGGCGGTCCGGACTCGGGCCCGGACTCGGATCCGGCCCCGGACTCGGATCCGGACTCGGATCCGGACTCGGATCCGGACTCGGACGTGGTCCTGGCTTCGGACTCGGACGTGGTCCTGGCTTCGGACTCGGACGTGGTGGTGGCTTCGGACTCGGACGTGGTGGTCGCTTCGGCGCCGGATGCGGGCTGCCGCTCGCCGCCCGCCCCGGCGGTCGTCTCCGGCCCTGGGCCCTCGTCCGGCCGCGGGAGTTCATCGGCGTCGGCCACCGGGCAGGCGCTGAGGACGGCCGCCCGGTGCAGGCACCGCGGCGCCAGCAGGCAGCTGCACGTCGCCTCGTCCTCGCCGGTGACCGCACCCGAGGGCCCCGGGGAGAGGGTGACCACGGCGTCGGCGCCACAGGTGACGCGGACGACGCCGTCGCCGTCGGCGCCGGTCTCGGTGGGCGCCGCTGCGTAGCTCTCGACCGCCGCGTCCAGCTTCTTGCGGAGCCGGGACGTGAGCGCCTCCACGGCGGCGGCGACCACGTGCGGCGCCGCGGGCGGCAGATGGGCTGACGTCGTCGATGCCTGCGGTGTGATCGGTGTGCTCAACGGGAGTCTCCTCGCAGGCGTTCGCCCACCCAGCGGGCGAGGGCGAGGGGGCTGAGTGCGGCGACGGGCATCCCGGCCGCGGTGAGCTGCTGGGCGACGGGCACCGAGTAGCGCGGGGCACCGGCGTCGTCCAGCGCCGCACAGCCCAGGAGGTGCACCCCGGACCCGGCCAGCGCGCGTACCTCGCCCAGCAGACCGGCGAGCGGGTAGCCCTCCTCGAAGTCGCTGACCGTCACGACGAGCGTGCGGCTCGGCACCGTCACCAGGCCACGGGCGTGCGCCAGACCCGCGGCGATGTGTGTGCCGCCGCCCACCCGCACTTCCAGCAGCAGGGACAGCGGGTCCTCGACGCGGTCCGTGAGGTCGATCACCTCCGTGGAGAAGGCGAGGAAGTGGGTGGACAGGGTGGGCACCCCGCCCAGGACGGCGGCGGTCAACGCCGACCAGATCACCGACGCTTCCATGGATCCGGAGACGTCGACCACGAGGATCAGCCGCCAGTCGGCCTGCCGTCTGGTGCGGGTGTGGAAGATCGGCCGTTCCGGGACGACGACGGTGCGGCCGTCGTCCAGCCGCTGGGCGTGGGCGAGGTTCTCCCGCAGGGTGCGTGGCAGGTTGAGCCGCCCTCCGGGGCGACGGGTCGGCACGGGGGTGTTGAGGCCCGTCATCGCGGGCCGCAGCTTGGTGGCCAGCTCCTTGGTCAGCTCGTCGACCAGGCGGCGCACGAGCGGTCGCAGCTTGGCCAGCTGCTGTTCGGGCATGCCGCCCGCGAGCGACAGCACCGAGGTGAGCAGCTCGACGGACGGCCGCACCGCGCCCGGGTCCAGCTCGTACAGGACGTCTGTGCGCCCGGCGTCGGCGGCGCGGGCGAGCACCTCCTCCCTGATCTCCGAGCCGAACAGGGCCTGGAGTTCCTCGCCCCACTCGCGCGCGGTGGGGAACGACGCCTCCCGGCCACCGCCGTCGCCGTGGCCACCGGCGAAGTCGGCGGCACCCTCGCCCCTGCCTCTGCCGTAGAGCTCGTCGAGCGCGCTCGCGTAGCGGCGGCAGCCGGAGGGCAGCTGCTGGCTCTCGCGGCCGAGGAGCAGCCGCCAGCGGTCGACCGGGGCGAGCCGCCGGAACCCGGCACGCGACTCGGTCTGCGGCTTCGCGTCCGTCCCGTCCGTCCCGCCTGCCTCGTCCGTCCCGCCTGCCTCGCCTGCCTCGTCCGCCTCGTCCGTCCCCCGTCCTGTCGCGACATCGGCCACCGGATGGCCGTCGACGGTGACCGGTTCCGGAGCCGCGCGCCGGATGGCCTCCAGGGCGGCGAGGCCGGCCGCGTCGGCGGCGGTCCACAGGGCGAGAAGTTCCGGCGGGGCGCTCAGGGTGAGGTCGAGGCGGTCGCCGAGACGTTCGTCGACGGTCGCCAGCAGCCGGTCGCGCCCGGCCGGCGACAATGTGTCGAAGCCACCGCGCAGCGCGGGCAGCCGGTCCAGGAAGTCCTGGTCGGTGAGGTGGTCGATACGGTCCAGGACCGGGTCGAGTATCGCGGGGGTCGCCTGGAGCAGCGGGCCGGCGGCGGACAGCAGCCCGGTGAGCAGGCGGCACAGGCGCAGCCTGGCGTCGGCGTGCGTGGCCGTGTCGATCCAGCCCGCGGCGCGGGCGCCGAGGGTGTCGGGGCCGTCGAGGTCGAGGAGCACCCGGGCCGCCGAGGCCGCGCCCTGGATGAGCGGGGAGCCGGTGCGCACGAGTTGCCCGAGGACGTGGTCCATGCTCAGGCCGAGCCGCTGTTCGGCGGCCCGGGTCGCGAAGGCGACCAGGGCGGCGGCGTCCTGCGGGTCCTCGCTGCCCGCGAGTCCCGGCAGGGCCCGGGTTGCGGCGTCCAGCAACGTCTCCGAGAGCGCGAGGGTGCCCTCGCGGCTCTCCGGCGTGGTGCCGGGCAGGTGCTGCCGGCGCAGCGACTCCAGCAGGTCGAGGGCGTCGAGCAGTTCGGGCAGGGACGCCTCGGCGGGCAGCACGTCGGCGGCTCTGCCGAGCCGGTCGTCGACCAGGTCGGGCAGGTCGCACTCGGCGGCGGCGCGCAGCCCGCCGATGAGCTGCGGGCTGGTGGGGCCGCCCTCCGCGACCTCGCGGCGGAACGTCTCGCGCAGCGTCCCCTCGGCGGCCAGGGCCGGAGTGACCCCCCGCACGCCCGCGAGGTCGAGCAGCGCGGGCACGGACGGGGTCCATGCCATCTGCCAGCGGGTGGTCAGCGCGGCGCCGTCGCCCGTTCCGGCGACCTGCGTCGGTTGCCCGTAGCCGACGCCGCAGATCAGCAGGCGGCGCAGCAGGGTCTCGCGGCGCCGGTCCAGGTCGGAGCGTAGCGGGTCGAGGCGCATCTCGCGGGGGTCGGGGGCGTGCGGATCGGGCATGCGCAATTCGGCCAGCTCGGCCTCCACGGCCGGGCCGAGCCCGGAGCGCGGGGTGCCGGGCGCGGTCCGGCCGCGCACGGTGCCGACCATGACCGTTTCCAGGGCGCGGGCGAGCGCTCGGCCGCGGCCCAGCGGCTCACCCTGGCCGAGGACGGTGCCGACCGCTTCCAGGAGTTCGCCGCGGCCGGGGGCGGGCAGCCCGCGCAGCCGGGCCAGGTCGTTGGCGAGGCGGACCGTCTCGGCGGCCTCCCCGGTGCCCGCGGTGTGCCCGGCGGCCCGCAGCTCCCGGCAGATGTCGGTGACCGACCGGGCGGCGGCCGAGTGGACTCGATCCGGGTCGCCGCCCGCCGTGAACACCGCCTGCTGCCAGCGCGGGTCACGGATGCCCGCCGGGTAGCCGGACCGGGAGTCGAGCAGGTCGAACGTGTACGGCACGAGGGAGGTGACGGGCGGCTCGGAACCGCTGCCCTGGCCCGCCCCGGTCCGTGCGGGCGCGCCGGCGGCCGAGGAGACGCCGGCCCGCGCGGCGGCGTCCGACGCGGCGGCATCCGACGCGGAGCCAGCCGATCCGCCGCCAGCCCCTGCGGGCTCGACCAGCGCGGCCGCGTGGAACGCGCCGATCACCGCGACGACCTGCCTGCCCGCGGCTGCGGCCGCGGCCACGGTGCGGCGCATGTGCGCCTCACGCGCCCGGTCCGTGGCGGGGACGCCGCCGCCGGTCTCGGCGTCGCGGCGCAGGGCCCAGCCCACGCCCAGTGCCGCCCGCCGCACCGCTTCCGGCGGGCAGCCGGGGGCCAGCGCCTCGACGGAGCGGTCCCACATGTCGTCACCCGCACGGCCGGTGCCCGCGGCGGCGAGCGCGTCGCCGAAACGGGGCGCCCGGCGGTGCGGCCCCGCGGTCGCACCGTCCGGGGCTGCACCGTCCGGCCCTGCACCGCCGGGCGCCTCGGGCGGGGACCACCCAGGGTCGGACAGCGGCAGGTCGCAGCAGATCACCTCCGCCCCGTGCGCCCTGGCCCAGCGGATCGCGGCCAGCTCCGGGGAGAAGTCGGCGAACGGGTAGAAGCCGAGCCGTCCGTCGTTGCCCGACCCGGCGAGCGCCACCGGAGCGAGGGTGGCGGGGTCGCCCAGGTGCTCGATCCACGGCTGGAAGTCGGCGGGCAGCTCCACGCACACCGTCTCGGCCCCGGCCGCGTCGAGCAGCGCCGGCACCACGGCGGCCAGTGCGGGGCTGTGATGGCGCACGCCGAGCAGGAAGGGCCGTTGCGCACCGGCGAGGGCGTCCACCACGGCCCGGGGGTCCAGGCCGATGTCGGCCGCGTCCCCCGGTGCTGGCTCCGTCGCCTGGCTGGTCGTCACCGCAGGCTCTCCCGCAGGTCCCACAGCCGCCGCCACATCGCTGAGCCGCTCTCGGCGCGGCGCCGCACCGGGCCGTCCCAGTAGCCGAGCAGCCGCTCGTGGTCGGCGGCGTCGTCCTTGCGGACGGCGCCCAGCAGATGCCCGGGAACGAGGTCGAGAACGTCGCCGCCCGGGAGGTAGGCCGCGGCGACCCCGAGGGAGGCGGCGACGTGGACGGCCTCCGCCGTGGACATCACCGTGCCGGGGCGCTCCACGTCCCAGCCCTCGGCCGAGCGGCCGGAGCGCAGGTCGCGGAAGACGGTGACCAGTGCGTCCAGCACCGCGTCGTCCACGCTGAAGGCCGCGCCGGCCCGCTCCACGGTGGCCGTGGCCTGCCGCTGGACCAGCGCCATCTCGGCGTCGACGTCGGCGATGGGGTGCACCGTCTCGAAGTTGAAGCGCCGCTTGAGGGCGGCGGACATCTCGGAGACACCCCGGTCGCGCAGGTTGGCCGTGGCGATCACGGTGAAGCCGGCGGCGGCGGAGACCGTCGCGTCGTCCCCGCCCGCCAGCTCCGGCACGCTGACGCGCCGGTCGGAGAGGATGGAGACCAGTGCGTCCTGCACCTCGGGCAGGCAGCGGGTGATCTCCTCGATACGGGCGACGCGGCCGGTGCGCATGGCGGTGAGCACGGGTGAGTCGACGAGCGCCTGGCTGGTGGGGCCCTGGGCGAGCAGCAGCGCGTAGTTCCAGCCGTAGCGGAAGGCGTCCTCGGTGGTGCCCGCGGTGCCCTGGACGGTCAGCGCGCTGGTGCCGCAGACGCCGGCGGACAGCAGCTCGGACAGCATCGACTTGGCGGTGCCGGGCTCGCCGACGAGCAGCAGGCCGCGCTCGCCGGCGAGGGTGACCACGCAGCGTTCGACGAGGGCACGCTCACCGACGAACTTCGGTGTGATCGCCAGCTTGGCGGGCAGGTCGGCGCCCGCGGCCTTCGCCCGGGACCTGGGCAGTTCCAGGGTCTCGCCGTCGCTGCCGCACACGAACGTCACCACGGCGCGCGGCGTGAGCACCCAGCCGGGCGGGCGGGCCCCGTCGTCGTGGGCGGCGAGGAAGGCGAGCTCGGTGGCGTGGCGTTCCTCTGCCGGCAGCACCTGCCGGGGAGCCGGCGGTGCCGGTGCCTGCTCAGCGATGGTCATGCGGTGTCTCTCTCTTCTCGATCCGTCGTCAGGATCGTCGTGATCGTCACGGGCCGTCACGGCCCGTCGTGGGCCGTCATGGGCCGTCATGGGCCGTCATGGGCCGTCATGGGCCGTCGTGATCGTCATAGGGGGTGGTGGTGGCCCTGGTGGTGCGCTGCCGGGGGTGCGGCACCGGCGGGACCGGTGCCGCACCACCCGTGGTTCAGCGGCGCCTGCCGCGCCCGCGGCCGGCGCGCACCTTCAGCTCCGCGTAGCGCGGCGGGTCGCCGTCGAGGACGCGCTGCCAGGCCCGCCGGTACAGCGCGGCGGCGGGCTCGAAGGGGACGACCACGCCCAGCGGAGCCGGCTGGCCGGCCGTCAGCCCGAACAGGGGCAGCTTCCACTGCTCGAGCGGCAGCAGCCCCCTCGCCTGGTCCGTCCAGCCGCCCGGCAGGAACAGGGAGCGCCCCGCCCTCGTCCGGGTGGCCTCGACGACGAGGTCGGTGGCGGCCAGTTCGGCGCGGGCGGCCTTGAGGCGTGCCGGCTTCCAGCCGGTCCAGCGGGCGACGCTGCGGTCCACCGGGTCCGGCATGGCCAGCAGCATCAGGTAGACCGCTGCCGCGTCCGCGCCGAGCTGGTGCCGGGCCGCCGCCTCGGCGACCAGGCCGGGCACCGAACGGGACGGGTCCTGCGGCCACCACGAACCGTCCTTGCCGCGCTCCCCGGCGACCGGGTCGCCAGGGTCCCCCAGCAGCTCGGCGAAGCCGGGATCGAGGGCGACACGCAGCGCCACCTCCGCGGGGAACGGCTGCTGGGCCGCCCCGCGCAGCGCGGGCAGGAACGGGTCGGAGCCGGTGGGGTCGAGATGGCGGACGAGCAGCGCGGGGGACGGCTGGTCGTCGTGGGTGGCCATGAGCACGGCGCCGTACCGCTCGAAGCCGTCGCCGGTCTCGGTGGGGGTGCCCGCCGCCTTGCGGAACTCGGGCAGCGACACGTACCGGTTGAGGTCGAGCGCCAGCGTCGGGTTGGCCAGGCGCTCGCGCACCACGGCGAGGGCCGGCGCGAGGGCGGCCCGGATCGGGTCGCCGGCGGGCAGCCGGTGCGCCGTCCAGGCGGCCAGCGCGACGACGCTGACCAGCGTGTCCGCGGTGAAGCCGCGCGTGTCCTCGCCCAGCGGGACCACCCGGTCGCCCCGCACGCCCCAGTTCAGGTCCCGGCTGAGCGGCGCGGACGCCGCGGGCTCCAGCAGGGCGGGCAGCGCGTGGGACGGGTGCCAGCCGATCCGCAGCGTCCGGCTCGCGTCGCCGAGCAGCGCCTCGGGAACGGGAACGCGCCGCCCCACCTTCTCGATCCACAGGGCCGCCGCGGCGTCCACGTCCGGCCCCTCCGTCCAGAGCCGGACCGGGTCGGCCGGCAGCAACGCGCCGACCAGGGCCCTGCGGACCTCGACGGCCAGGTCCCGCAGCTCGCCGCGGGCCACGGCGGCGTCGGCCGCCTTGACCCCGAGGGCGGTGCGTACCTCGGGCGGCAGGAAGTTGCGCTCGTAGCTGTCCACGAACGGCAGCCCGGCCACGACCAGCCGCGCCATGGTGGCTGTCACCCCGGTCAGCTCGGCGAACCGCTCCGCCGCCGCGGGGCGCCAGGGCGCGGGACCGCGCTCGGCGGCCGCGTTCAGGAACGCCTCGCACCAGCCCTCGGCCCGGTCCTCGCCGAGGGGCGCGGCGGTCTGTATCCGGTACGGCTCCGGCACGTCGAACCGGCCGGACGGATCGTGGTGGACCGCGGTGAAACCCCGCCCGCCGTTCTCCCAGTAGGTGTCGATGACGGCGAGGAACGCGGTGTCGTCAGCGCCCTGCGTGGGCCACAGCGCGCACCAGTTGCCGTTGTCGTTGAGGGTGCTGATCTGGGTGTGGTCCAGGTTGAACGTGCAGCGGCGCCACCGCGAGGTGTTCGTCGTCATGCCCAGCGCGTCCAGCTCGCCCAGCAGCTCCGTCAGCGCGGCGCGATGCTCCTCGGAGGTGAGCTGCGAGGCGGCGCGGAACGCGACGGCGGCGCACCCGCCGGCCGCCTTCGACCAGTCCGCCTGCGCCGAAGGCAGCCCGCGGCCTTCGAAGTGGGAGCGCGGAACGCGGCCTTCGGGGCGCAGCGCGGCGGGCTCGCGCACCGCCGCGCCGATCATCCGCAACTGGGCGGCTGCGGTCCGGGATTCGCCCTGCCGCTGGTAGCGGTTGTACTGCCCGCTCAGCCCGTCCAGCGCGTCCTGGAGCAGCACGTCACGGGGCCCGGTCTCCTGCTCGTCCTCGTCCTGCTCGCCGGACAGGGCCCGGCGCAGCCGGACCGCCGTCTGGTCCAGGTGGTCCTGCTCGGTGGCTGTGTAGCGCACGACGCCGGCGATGCCCGCCGCCAGTGCTGCGTCGCCGATCTGCGGCAGCACGTCACGGACGACCGCGATCAGCTCGCGCATCTCGCGTGCGCCGTCCCGGCCGGTCTCCTTGTCGTCCCTGACGGCCGCGGCCCCCTTGAGCAGGGCGGCTGCGGTGTCGCGGTCGGCACGGCGCAGCGCGGTGGAGCCATCCGGGTCGCGAGGGCGCAGGTAGTGCCAGTACTCCGTGGGCGGCAGCAGGGGTGTGCCCGCGCTGAAGTCGCCGGGACCGTCGGACCCCTCGTCGGCGACGGCGGTGATCACCCCGTCGGGGTCGATGATGCTGAGGCTGCGCCAGGAGTGGGCGAGCGCACGGGGCCGGTCGTCGCCGGGGAAGGTCAGTGCGGCGCGGAGGGTGCAGCGGCCGTGTTCGGCGTTGCCGACCGTGACCGTGCGCCCGGACAGGTCCTCCCCGACGGATCTGTCGGGCAGGTGGGTGACACGCCAGCCGACCAGCCCGTTCACCGGGACGCCGAACGGTGACGGCGTGTCGGAGGGGGCGGGCCGCAGCCAGCCGGACACCGCGTCGGCCAGGAAGCTCGGCCCTGCGGGCCGGCCGTGGCTGCCGGTGGCCGGGTCGTACTCGTGCCAGCCGGAGCGGTCAGCGCCGGATTCCGAGGACGTCAGCCACACCCAGTACGAGGTCCCGTCGGTGGCCACCGGCCGCTCCGCGGGCAGGGCGGTGTCGCCGCGGTGCAGGACCCCACCGCCGGTGGTGCGCCCGCCGCCGGGCAGCGCCAGGGAGATCGTGTCGTTGCCCCGGGGCTGCCACACGTTGACGTGGCTGCCCTCCAGCCGCTGCGGCTCGCCGGCCGCGGTGTGCCAGTAACCGTGCAGATCGCCGTAGTAGTTGTACCGCCAGAAGACGAGCAGCTCGCCGTCCACGTAGTGGAAGCCGGGCTGGCCGGACAGCTCCCTGCGGTTGACGCGCAGGTCGTGTTCCAGGGCGACGCCCTCGGGGCCGAGCACGCGGACCCGGGTGTCACCGGCGACGACCAGGTGGGGCCAGGCCTCGGCGGTGGTGACACGCTGGCCGTGGTGGTGGCGTACGGGCGCCAGGTCGGCGACCGCCTGGTCCCACTCGGGCCAGCCCAGCTCGTCGAACAGGCCGCCGCGCAGGGTCCTGGCCAGCTCGGTGGCGAGGTCGGCGGAGGCCGCGGCGGTGACCTCCTGCTCCGCCAGCGCGAGCGCCTCGCCGGGCAGCCAGGTCAGCCTGCTGATCGCGGCGGGCAGCGCCGGCAGCCCGGCCGCCAGGGGCCGCGCGGCGACGTCGCGCACCCACGCCGCCAGCATGGGCCGCCCGCCGGGGGAACCGACCAGGCGGTGGATGGCCCGCTGGCCGTCGCGGTCGTTGCCGAACCGTTCGGCGGCGCCGTGGAACGCGGGCCCGAACCGCTCGTCCTTCGAGACCGCCAGCAGGTCGCGCTGGCCCTCGCCGTCCGCCCAGCGCTCCAGCGGCAGGTACTCGTTCCTGCCGGGGGTGCGGACGGGGACGTCCAGGGCGAGCAGCAGGTCCAGCAGGTCCAGGTCGGAGATGACGTCGAGCTCCTCCCCGGCCTGGGTCAGCTCGGCACGCAGCCGGTCCGCCACCCGCTCCACCAGCGGGTACAGGGCGGGCAGCCGCGCCGCCGAGCCACGCCATCCGAGGAGCCTGGCCCGGTGGAAGCGCCGGAGCCAGCCCGCCGTGCCGTCCGCGGGCCGCAGTTCCGCGGCGATGTCGCCGGAGCCCAGTCCCTCGGTGGCGCCGGACTCCTCCAGGATCTCCAGCCACAGGGCGCACAGATCGCTGTCGTTGGCCTCGGGCATCAGGTCCAGCAGTTTCCCGCGGATCCCCGGTTCCCGGCGGGCCAGCGCCACCAGCGCCGCGCGGTGTGCCTTCCACCAGCCGAGCGCCGCGCTCATCGTCGGCGGCAGCTCCAGCAGCTCGGCGAGGTAGCCCTGCTCCTCCGTGTCGCCGTCGGTCCCCGCGGCCTTGGCCAGCCGGCGCAGGTCGGTCGCCATCTGCGCGGACGGCTGAAGCCCTCCCGCGGTACGGCGCACGCACAGCCTGCGGAACCTGCGCAGCGCCTCGTCCGCAGGGACCCGGCGCGCCAACTCCTTCGCGTATCCCGAAAGCGTCTTCACAGGCAGCGCCCCGGCCAGCGCGAACTCCAGGAAGACCGCGTCGAGGCGCTCCTCGTCGATCGCCAGGCCGTGGGACGCCTCGGCCGCCCGTGCCTTGCCGAACACCTGTGCCGCGTACGTGGCGTTGTCGGCGCCCAGGAAGGCCCGGCCCACCTCCTCGTAGAACGTGGGCAGGAAGTGCGGCACCGCCACGGCCAGCCGGTCGGCGAGTGCCTGGCAGGCGTCCATGGCGTTCTTGGGCTTGGACTTGATCTGGCGGGTGGCCTTCTTCAGCTCGGGCACCATCGCCAGCGCGTGGTGCCCGTCCTTCGGATGGTGCACGAGGACCCACTCGGGGAAGCCCAGGGCCTGGCGCAGCCCGAGCCCGACCTCGGCGGGCTCGCCGTCCGGCTCCAGGCCGAGGAAGCCGGCGGCCAGGTCCTCGGCCATGCCCAGCTCGCCCGCGACCAGCCGCACGACCAGGCGGCCGTCGAGCGCGGGATGGCGGTAGGTGCGGGCGGTGAGGGGAACCGCCCGGTCGCCGCCGTCGGTGCCGGGCGGCAGGACCGCCCCGGCCTTCAGCAGTTCCTCGGCTTCGGTGCCGCCGCCCGTTTCCGTGCTCATGCGTCCTTCCCCTCCTCGACCGTGCGGCCGGCGTACAGCGCCGCGGCCATCCGCATCCCCTCCGACCAGGCGACGGGGCCGACCGCCCGGAGCCGCAGCGCCCGCCCGTCCTGGTCGCGCCAGGTCAGCGAGCCGGTCTCCACCTCGTCGTCCCAGTACGGCTCGCCGATCCACACCGACGCCTCGACCGTGCCCGCGGTGCCCGTCTCCCGGATCTGGCAGGACGCATAGCCACCGGAGACCCGGTAGCCGAGCGAGGTGGCGCGCGCCGCCAGGCCGAAGCGGGACGCGAAGCGGCCCCCGGCGAACTCGTCGACGTCCGTGGCGTTCTTCTTCAGCTCCGCCTCCGCGGGCTTCGCCCACGTGGCCCGGTGGATCTGCTCGACCCGCTGGGTGATGCCGAGTTCGGCGGCGAACTCCCGCAGGTCGTCCAGGTCCGGCAGCAGCACCGGATGCGGCAGAGTCACGGTGTGCGGCGACAGCCTGACCGTCTCCCCGTCGAGGTTGACCACCCGCAACTCGCCCGATTCCGTCGCGTCCCGGAGGAAGCCGACCTCGTCGGGGTCGTCCCCGACGACGGCCATGTCACGCAGCACGGACTGCCAGGCCTCGTCCGGCCACACCCGGGCGAGCAGCCCGGTGGGCACGGGCAACGAGGACACCATCCAGGCGTCCACCTGCGCCAGGCAGGACGCGACGTGCCGGTCCAGCCACTCGGCGAGCCGGCGCAGCCGGTCCACCTCGGGATGCTCGCGCACCTTCTTCGGCAGCGTCTTCAACTGCCGCCCCGCTGAGCGCCCCGCCGTGCTCCTGGCGGCCACCCGCCCCTCCACGAGGGTGACTTCGTACCCGTCACCCGCCGGTAGCCAACCCATCGGCCCCCGCCTCTCGTACCGTTCCTCGATTGGTGGCAACGCGCCGGAATTCAGGAATCCGGCGCAGCCAGGAACCGCCGGGAGGAGATCCGTGTGCGGACACCTGCGCGGCAGTTGCAGGAACGCTAGTGGACGCCACCGACAGTCGGTCTCGCCGGCGTTGGGTTGCCGCTGCGGCACGGGTCCGGTGACGAATCGCGGGGCTTCGACTGGCTCGCGACGCGCGACGAGGTGATGGGGCGGTGCCCTGGACGTGCAGACGCACCTGGACGTGCGGACGCATCCGGTCGCGGCCGGCGACGGGTCGGTGCCGGCGACGGGTCGGTGCCGGCAACGGGGCGGCGCTCTCCGTGGCGGGCGGCGGCGGGCCTCGGCAAGCCTGGCCATCGCGGCGACCGCCGGGCGCCGTCAGGAGCGGGAGGGCAGGACCGCCCCGCTCACCCCACCGTCACCACCAGCGTGTCCCCCTTCTCCAGGGTGATCCGCTCGGCCAGGGTGACCAGCGCCCGGCCCTCCGACACGGTGACCCGGTGCCCGCTCAACGTCACCTCACGGCCCCCGGAGGTGACCCGCCGCACCGTCGCAGCGGCGAGCCGCGCCGCGCTCTCACCGTGCTCCCCGCCGCCGACGGTGATCCCGGTGGCGAACGAGGCCAGCCGTAGCCTGCCGTGCCGGAGCTCCAGCGCGGCGGTGCCGCCGGCTGCGGTCAGCCGCTGCCGGTAGCGGCCCCAGCCCTCCGCGGTGGTGAACGCGGCGGCGAAGTCGTCCGGCGTGAGCCTGGGCGCGAATCCGAGGTGGCCGCGCGGGCCGTGGTAGGCGTAGCCGGTGGCGGCCAGGTAGACGGCGTGGCTCATCATCGCGCGTGCGTAGTGGTCGGAGCACTCGATCTCGTTGTACGGGTTGCGCTTGTCCGCCGCGTAGCGGTCGTGCACGGCGCGGGTCACCGCGAGCGCCTCGTCGACCATGCCCTCGGCCATCAGCTGGGCCGCGAACTGGTACTCGATGCCGGTCCACACCTCGTTGAAGTAGCCGATCGCGAACGCCTCGCCGGTGCCCGGCGCGATGTCGGAGCCGCCGAACGGCCAGGTGCACAGCAGCGCCCCGGCCTCCCCTTCGGTGCTGTAGACGCGCCCGCCGGGGATCCCGGAGACGTCCTTGTAGGACTGGGCGTCCGGCAGGAAGTTGTTGGTGAACATGTTCTTCAGCGCGGTGTGCGCCCTGTCCTCGGGGAAGACCCGGGGCAGCCCGAGCTGGAAGGCGTACGTCTGCCCGTACATCTGGTCAAGGTGGCAGCCGCGGTTGGAGTTGATCGCGTCGGTGTGCGCCGGGTCGAGGTGCTGCTCGAAGTAGCCGTACGTGGCGTTCCAGAGCTGCTCGCCGAGCTGGCTGGTGCCGGCGGCGGCGAGGCCGCGGCAGCGGGCGGCGAAGTCCGCGTCGGCCATGTCGTCGGCCATCAGCGCGGCGGCGTGCAGCGCGGCCACGTACAGGCCGCTGATCCAGGGGATCTCGCCGTACCAGGCGGAGTCCAGGGTGTTGTACTGGCGGCCCTCCAGGATGCCGTCGGCAGCCTGCCCGTTCGCGCCGTCCTCCCCGATGAGGAATTCGGTGGCCTTCTTGACGCGCGGCCAGACGCGGGTGAGGAACGCGTCGTCGGGGGCCATCTGGTGCTCGCGGCAGGCCCGCAGGATGGTGCCGGCCTGCCCGTCGTGCGCGACCTCGCGTGCGTACTCGCCGCGGTAGTCGATGGCGCCGGTGTCCGCGTGGAACGCCAGGCCGAAGTCGACCCGCTCGCGGGTGTCGCGCTCCAGCTCGGGGAAGAGCCGGGCGACGGACTGGGCGTAGTTCCACACGTGGGTGCAGGTGCCGTCGCAGCAGTAGACGCCTTCCCAGGCGTAGAAACGGCCGTCCTGGAAGCGGTGGCAGGTGCTGGTGGCGAGCGTCGACGCCGGGACCAGGGTGCGCTCCAGGAACCAGTGCGGCAGCGTCGAGTCGTCGTACCAGGTGGTCACGAACGTCCGGGTCGCCTCGGAGAGTTCCGCGCCACGCCGACCGAGCAGCGCGGCGACGGCCTGCGCGTCGGCGAACCGGGTCCCGTAGTGCCGCCGCAGCTCGCTCGCACCGTCCAGCAGGCTGAACTTCTCCCGGTTGACGAGGTCGAAGTGCCAGGCCAGGACGTAGCGCACGGTCTGCGCCGCGCCGGGCGCCAGCCGCACGGGGACGGTGACGGTGCCGGCCAGCCGCCGTGCCACCCCGTCGGCGTCCGCGGGCCCGTCGGCCGCGTCGAACCAGTCGTCGGGGGTGTCCCAGGCGGCGATGGAGGGGCGGGCGACGGCGTCCGGGTGGCATGCGGCCAGGGCGAAGGTGCCGTGGTCGGTCAGTTCGTCGACGGGCTTGGCGGCGGGTGGGGTGTCGGTGAAGCGGATGCGGTCGACGTTGATGTGGCCCCAGCCGCCGGTGGCCGTGTCGACGATCTCGATGGTGGCCTGTTTGCCCTGGTAGGGGCCGACGTCCCAGGCACGCTCGGCCAGCGTCTCCGAGTTGCGGCCGGTGAACGACGCGACCGCCGTCCCGTCGACGACGACGTTCACGCAGGCACGCCCGGCCTGCGAGCCACCGCCGACGTTGACCACGACGTAGCGCCGCTCGATGGTGAAGGGGTTGCTGACCAGCTTGCCCTGGTAGTCGTCGGCGGCGCCGCTGTCGCCGTTCGACGCCCGGAAGTCGTGCGAGGTGACGAAGCGGCTGCCGGTGATCTGGAGGGGACCTTCGCGCCGGAAGTAGTCCGGGCACTCGGCCTCGGTGACCGGCCCGGACCCGAAGGCGGTGCCGGAGGCCGTCCAGCCCGCGTAGTCCGTGCGCTCCCAATCCTCGAAAACGATTTCCTCCCGCGGCTGCTCCGGCGGGTCACCGGCGCGTGCGGAATGCTGGATCCCGACGGCACCCTCGGTGTCGAACGCCGCCGCGGACAGCGTGATCGGCTGCGTCATACGGCTGCTCACGCAGACCGGGTTCTCGGCCAGCCCGACCAGCTGGACGTCGACGGTGCGGTCCGAGGTGTTGGTCAGGGTGTACTCGAAGACGGTGGCCGGCAGCGAGGAGTCGTCCGCGGCGGTGGGCACGAACGGCGAGAACGCGTCGAGCCGCACCGACACCGGCAGGTCGGCGTCGCCGTCGGCGAAATCGACGGTGCCGACCGGATACCGCCCCGTGAAGGTGACGTCGGGGAAGCCGTCGCCGTCCAGGCTGCGCGTCCCGCCGCTCCAGCGCAGCGCGAACCCGGTACGGAAGGGCGCGGCGAGCCCGAGCGGGTCGGCGTAGTGCAGCCCCTGCCAGTCGGCGCCCCCGTACGGGAACCCGTCCGGGTTGAACACCTCCCACAACCACGGCCGCCCGTCCCCCGACAGGTAGACCTGCCCTGCGTTCGCCCCGCCGACCGGCATCCCGATGTTCGCCTGCGCGGCGGCCGAACGGTACCGGGTGGCGGCACCCCGGGCGGCGAGCGCGGCCCGCCGCCCCCGGGTCAGCCCCTTCTCCGCGGGGACCGCGACGGCACCCTGCGCCGGAATGCCGAGACTGGCGGCAGCGGCGGCAACGGCGGTGGCGGTGCCGAGCGCGAGGAAGCCCCGCCGGCTCGGCGCCGTCGGGCTCGGCAACGGCAGTGCGGTCGACTGGGGCGTACAGCAGGCGGATCCGCCGCAGCAGTCGGCGGAGTCCCCTTCCATGATGCGGCCGGCCATCAGCGGGGCCCTCTCCGTTGGCGGGGCGGATGGGGTGCGTGTGCGATGCGGGCGGTACGAAATCCCGAATACCCGAGAACCCGTGGCATGAAATCGATTTCTCCAACGGGCCTGACGTGCATTCAACGGCGGAGCGCCGGTGACGTCAAGGGTTCTGGCCGGTGTGCTGGGCCCGTTGGGGTGAGCCCCGCGGACGGGGTGGACCCGACGGACGGGGTGAGCCCGGGGAACGGAACCGCGGGCTCACCTCACGTCGCCGTGCTGGGTCACCAGATGCTGTCGACCCACTCCGGGTGGTCGATGAACGGGTTGCGGTTGTGCTGGTAGTCGTTGTAGATGACGTCGTTGCGGTTCTTCTCGAACGCGTCGGGCGGGTCCTCGTCGCTCCACTTCTTCAGCACGGAGATCTTCCCGATGTTCGGGTTCGTGCCGTTGTCGACGCTGTCGTTGACCTCCAGGTCGGGGAAGCCGTCGCCGCCGTCGTAGCGGACGTCCATGTAGAGGATCATGCGTGCGACGTCGCCCTTGACCGCGTCGCGCGGCTCGAAGCTGTCGGCGTCGGTGTAGTTGCCGGGCGCGCCGTCGACCGCGGAGCCGCCCTCGTCGAAGTCCTTGTTGTTGCGGATGGAGTTGACCTGCACGTCGGCCGGACGCAGGTGGTGCAGGTCGGTGCCCGGTCCGGTGGCCGTGCCGAAGTCGCCGTGGGACTTGGCCCACACGTGCTCGCGGTTCCACTGGCCCACGTTGCCGCCGTGGTCGGACGCGGCGATCGACTTGCCGGTGTAGAGCTCGATGACGTTCGACGAGTTGTTGGGGTCGCGGTCGGTGTCCACGAGGGCGTCCCAGACACCGTCGTAGGTGACGGTGTCCTGGTCGCTGATGATGGTGTGCAGCGCCGACGCCAGCGCGGCGCCGGTCTTGCCCTCGGCGTCGGCGTAGTAGTCGGCCACGACGGAGGCGGGGGTCGTGGACGACGTCGCCGACGTCGCGGGGGCGGCCGGTGCCGCCGGTGCCGCCTGGGGCGGCAGCAGGGCGACGGATGCGCAGGCCGCCACCGCGGCCGCGACCAGTGTCGCCGTGCGGGGTATGGGGAGAGGCGTTCGGGACATGTGGGGGGTCCTCTCGATGATGCCCCGTCCGTTCGGGGCACGGACGAACATTCGATCGTGAGCGACTCTGTCACAGGTCCCCGGTCGCCAACAGATGGCGCAAAACGAACTTCGGTGCGGTGCAGGTGAGATGAGGGGGGTTGGGGCTGCCGGGCGGCACCGGCCGAGTCGCAGCACCCGGACCGCCCTATCCGCGCGTGTCGGTCTGCTCCCCGAGCCATGGCGTCAAGCCCCGCTGCGCAACCTGAAGCACGCCATCAGGCGGCAGTTCATCGGCCCGCTCGATCACGACGAGACTCCAGCCCTTCCGACGGACTGCGCCAAGGGTCACCGCACGCTCACGCAGCAGGTACTGCACGGCGGAGGCCACGTCGGTGACCGGCGGACTCACCTCGTATCCGGCGAGTTTCCCGACGTACCAGTCCAGCCACTGCTCGCCTTCCCGCGTGGCGGCTCTGGACAACGCGGACCCGGCGTTCCCGTCGAGGAAGACCATGACCAGTTGAACCCGGGCGAGTACCTCGGTGAGGTCGGCCATGAAGGCGTCGATCGTCTCCTCACCGTGCCCCATGGCCAGCAACGTCGGCACGTACGGCATCAGCGCGTCCGCGACCACCACGTCATCGCCGCTCGCGGCGACCGCGTCGACGAACCGCGCGGTGGCCGCGAGCAACGTCGGCAGCCGCACCGTTCCGTCCGCCGTGAACTCCGCGGCCACCGCGGCGAACTGCGGTCGGGTCAGGATCTCTTCTTCGCGGAAGTGATCGACGCGCAGTCCGGCACCGGCCAGCCATCGGGACAGCCCGTCACACAGCGTCGACTTGCCGACGCCCGGCGATGCTCCCCACACCGTGATCAGAACCGTCACGATGCGGAGCCTAGGGCCTGTTGGGGGCGTCGGAGGCGTCGGGGATGGTGGGCGGGGCGGCGGTTTGGCTCATGCCCGCCAATCTGGCGGGGCGTCAGGGTGACCTGCCAGAACGTCGCCTTGTACGGGGTGGCGAGTACAGGCGCGGCCCGGTGGTCCTGCGTGCCGGCGTGGGAGATCGGCTAGGCTCGTCGGTCATGACTACCGGGACGGCATTGCGCCACACACGGATTGGTGACCCGGTGCTCCTCTGAGCGCCACGCGGGCCGAAGGGGGCCCTCTGCTCGGTCACGAGGCTTGCACTGCTACGCGAGGTCCACCCACCTTCGTCGTGTTGATCACACGTTCGACCAATCAACTACGACCGGAGGATTCAGTGCCCGTCAAGACTCAGCAGATTCGCACCGCGGACGGCACGGCCGACGCGTTCACCGCCTTCCCCAGCCACGGCGAGCGCCACCCCGGAGTGCTGATGTACCCCGACGGCTTCGGCATCCGGCCCGTGCTGCACGCCATAGCCGGCGAACTAGCCGGGCACGGGTACTACGTACTCGTCCCGAACGTCTTCTACCGGCACGGCCCGTCGCCGGTGATCGATCTTCCCGAGCACATCGGAGAAGACATCCGACCCCAGCTCATGGACCAGCTGATGCCGTTGATCCAGGCGCACACCAGCGAACGTGTCCTGCAAGACGCCAACGCTTATCTCGGCTTCCTCACCAGCCAGCCTGAGGTAGCCCCCGGGCCCGTCGCGGTGACCGGTTACTGCATCGGCGGCCTCTACGCGGTACACACCGCAGCAGCCCATCCCGAGCAGGTTGCCGCCGTCGCAGCGTTCCACGGTCCCGTGGCCGCCGCAGGGCGCGATCTGCTCTCCGCGCTCACGGCCAGGGTCCACTTCGGCCACGCCGAAGGTGACCTGACGCCGGATACGCTCGGCGAGCTCAACCAGGTCCTGGACGCCGCAGGTGTCACGTACACCTCCGAGATCTATCCCCACACCGTCCACGGCTTCACCATGTCCGACACCGCGGCATTCAGCCCCTCTGGGCTTCAGCGTCATTGGGACCGTCTGCTGCTCCTCCTGGATCGGACACTGGCCGGCAACTGACACGCAGGACGACTGAACGGGGCTCTGACGCTGCCCGCGGCTCCGCCCTCATTGGCTGATGACGGCGACCACTCCCCTGCCGCACTCGGCCGCGTCGCCCAACCACGCGCGCTGCTGCCGCAACACCGCCTCGAACGCGCCGAAGCACGGCACGTACCGTTCCTCGTCCAGCTCCGGCAGCGTCTCCCGCCGGTCGAGTTCCCGCAGTTCGTCCCACGGCACCGCCTCGAACCGCTCCACAGCCCTCCGCACCGACGCCGGGCGCAACGCGTACAACACGCTGGAGTCGCGCCCCGTCGCACCGTCCGCTGCCAGGTCGTCGCAGTCGCGCGGATCCTCGGCGTAGAGGGTGCGGACGAAGGTCTCCAGCGGTTCACGCAGGTGGGGCGGCAGACTCGCGCGCAGCTTGTCGAAGTACCACTCGACGGCGACGAATCCGAAGCCGCCGAAGATGTGGTGCTCCCGGGCGTACGGCAGCAGCTCCGGCTCCGCGTCCAGGTCGAACGATGTGCCCGCGGCCTGCGCTGCAAGGAATCTGTCGTTCTGCCGTGCGTTCGCGTCCCAGTAGAACTCGAAGTCCCCGGCCGTCCGGAACGCGTCGACCATCGGCTCCCAGTCGGTGATCAGAGCGAAGACGTCCGTGCCCATGGCCGAAATGCCCTCCCCGTACCGTCCTCGTTCCGTAACCCCATTCGGTCACCGGCTGTTTGCGTTCGTGACAGTTTGTCAGACCAGAGGGGCGTTGGAGTATGACCAAGGCTTCGGACCCGGAACCGACGGACAGCATGTGCATGTTCGGCGCGATGGTCCAGGGACTACGGGAGCAGGCGGGCCTCAGCCGCGAGGAGTTCGGCCGGCTCGTACGGTTCTCCAAACACACGGTTGCGTCCGTGGAACTGGGGCGCCGGATGCCGGACATGGAGTTCGCGACGGCGGCCGGGGAGGCCCTGGGACAACCGGAACTCGTGCAGCGGGTGTTCGAGAAGGTGTCGCGCAAGCGTCCGGGGTTGGCGATGTGGTTCCAACGGTGGGCGGATCTGGAGACGGAGGCGATCTGTCTCTACACGTACGAGTGTCGGGTGGTGCCAGGGCTTCTTCAAACGGACGCGTACGCGTGCACCCTGTTCGAGCATCGGCTACCGCCATTGAGCGACGAAGGGATTCAGACCAAGCTCGAGGCTCGCAAAGAACGCCAGAAGCTCCTGCTGGAGCGCCCACACACGTCGTTCAGCTTCGTCCTCGACGAGCACTTGCTGTTACGGCAGACGGGCGGGCCGGAGGTGACAAGGGAACTGCTGGAGCACCTTCTCGATCTCTCAGCCCGGCGGAATGTCGAGATCCAGGTGCTTCCGATGAGCATGGGTGTGCATCCTGGGGTCAACGGGCCGATCAGGCTGCTGGAAACGCCAGAGAACCAGTGGTTCGCTTACGCGGAGGGGCAGCGCACGGGCGAGTTAGTCACAGACCCCGAGGCGATCAGCGTGCTCCAGATGCGCTACGCCAGGCTGCGCGCGCAGGCTCTCGACAGCATAGAGTCCGCAGAGTTGCTCAAACGACTGCGAGGATCTCTATGAACTTCTCCGAACTGGCCTGGTTCAAGAGCAGTTACAGCGGCCAAGATGGCGACGACTGCGTTGAAATCGCCACCTGCCCCCAGATAGTCCATGTCCGGGACTCCAAGGACAAGCAGGGGCCCCGGATCGACCTCTCCCCCGCGGCCTGGACGGCGTTCCTGCCGTACGCCTCGCGGGGCTGAACGCTGTAGGTGTCCGGGCGCCCCCGGTGGGCCAATTCAGGTCCGCTGCGGGGCGCTCAGCGTTGAAGTTGATCCAAGGGGTTCTCAGCCCCGTGCGTCCACGGATGCGTCGGCCCGAGTAGCCTGATTCGGCCTTTCACAAGTTCCTCTGCCCTGCCGGATCGCTTTCCGACCACGGGCCGGGCAGCTACCAACCCGATTTCCCCTCCGGGAATTATTTCCGCTCCGGGAATCCACCCCGACTCCGTGAAGAGGCTCCAAGGACGGCAAGACGGCGGAACCGCCAGCCCCTCCGGGCGCGTTACTGCGGGAGGAGGGTCGGGACCGTCGCGGAAGGGCGCAGGGGGAGTCTTGGATTGGCAGGGTGAGGAGACTCCTCCGGTGATCGGGGGGTACCGCATCGAGCGTCGTATCGGTGCGGGTGGCATGGGAGTCGTCCACCTGGCCGTGTCGCCGTCCGGACGACGGGTCGCCCTCAAGATCATTCGCGGGGAGTTCGTCGACGACCCCGACCGTCGCGCCCGTTTCCGACTGGAGATCGACGCCGCGCGGCAGGTGAGCGGGGCGTTCACCGCGTCGGTCGTGGATGCCGATCCCGATGCGGACCCGCCGTGGATGGCCACGCAGTACTTCGCCGCCCCGACCCTTGCGGAGCGGGTGCGCGACGCGGGCGCCTTCGAGGAGGACGCCGTCTGGACGCTCGGGCGGGGGCTCGCCGAGGCGCTGCGCGACATCCACCGGGCCGGTCTGGTGCACCGTGACCTGAAACCGAGCAACGTGCTGCTGACCGACGACGGCCCCCGGGTCATCGACTTCGGCATCGCCCGGATGCTGGCCGCGGAACCGCTCACCCGGACCGGCAACATCCTCGGCACGGTGTCCTTCATGGCGCCGGAGCAGTTGAGCACACCGCGCGAGGTGGGGCCGGCGGCCGACGTGTTCGCGCTGGGCGGGGTCCTCGCCCATGCGGCGACGGGCCGGGGACCGTTCGACTCGGACACCGGCACCCCACCCGTCACGGTCGCGATGAAGATCGTCCACGACGATCCGGATCTCAGCGCCGTACCCCCGGGCCTGCGTTCCGTCATCGGGAAGTGCCTGCTCAAGGATCCCGCCGGCCGGCCATCCCCGGCCGAACTGCTTGCCCTGCTCCAGGGGGAGGAAAGGGGGGAAAGGGGGGAAGCGTACGGGGCAGCCGCCGGGCCGGCGCCCGAAGCTGCGCCGCGGCCCGCGCCGAAGAAGCCGGCCTTGCGACGCAGCTCGGCATACGCGCTGGCCATTGCCGCTTCGTCGGCGGTCCTGGCCGGCGTTCTGGTGGGGGCCCTGCTTCATGACGGCGGCGGCGGGAACGACGACGCGCACGCCGGCGGTACCGGCTCCTCGCCGTCTTCCGGGGCCGGGACCGACGCCGCCAGCAGCTCCAAGGACTCGTGCGGCAAGGGCATCACCACAGGCGGCTCCAAGGACGTGACCGGCAAGAAGATCACCATCGGTGTCACCCTCGACAGGCCCGGCCTGGCCATGAAGCAGCCCGACGGCGACTACCTGGGGCTCGACGTGGACGTGGCGACGTACGTCGCCGGCAAGCTCGGGTACGCACGCGACGAGATCGTCTGGAAGGAGGTCTCCGCGTGCCACCGATTGGAGGCGCTTCAGACCGACACCGTGGACCTCGTCGCCGGGTTGACGCAGACCGCCGCACGGTCGGCGCAGATCGCCTTCTCCAGCCCGTATCTCACCGGTCACCAGGACCTGCTGCTGCCGGCGGACGGCCCCGACGTCCACAAGGGGACGGACCTGAGCGGGAAGAAGGTCTGCGCGGTGGGGGGCTCCTCGGCCGCTGCGGGCTTCCGGCGGACGTTCGGGCCGAAGGCGACGCTGCACACGGACACCAGTGTCGAACGCTGTGTCCACAACCTGACCGAACACTCCGTGAACGCCGTCACGGCCGACGACACGGCCCTCGCCTACACCGCCCTCCTGGAGCCCAGCACGTTCAAACTGGCCGGTCTCCGACTCACCAACGAGCCCTACGCCATCGGCATACGCAAGGGCGATCCCGTCAAGGACAAGGTCGACGTGGCGCTGAAGCAGATGGTGGCGGACGGGACCATGTCCGCGACGCTGCACAGGTATCTGCCCCTGCTGGCCTGACAGCCGGTCCAGGAAGCGGGTCAACCAGACTCCCCACGGGCTCTTTGCGTGGCAACCGCACGGCTCCTCGCGCGGCAACGCGATAAAGCCCTGGATAGGCGCCGGTGCGTCTAATGTTCTGTCCCTATCGACAACCCCTGGGGGTCGGATGCGCAGCGAGGGTACGGCCGGCAGCGGTCCGGACGACAGGCCGGAGGGCGGGCCGGACAGCGGGCCGGACGGACCGGGCAACAGACCGGCCGACGAGCCGGGCAACAGGCCGGCCGACGGACCGGCCGACGGACCGGACACGGTGATCGCGGGCCGTTACCGGTTACTGCGCCAGCTCGGGCGTGGTGGGATGGGCGTGGTCTGGGAGGCCCTCGACACGACCCTGGACCGGAAGGTGGCCGTCAAGGGGCTGCTGTACCCGGGCTCCGCGGGGCCCGACGACCAGGCGAAGTGGGTGAGCCGGGCGCGCCGTGAGGCGCAGGCCATCGCCAGGATCGGGCATCAGAACGTGGTCGCCGTGCACGATGTGATCGAGGACGGCAACCAGGTCTGGATCGTCATGGAGCTGCTCGACTCCCGCTCCCTGGCCGACCTGCTGCGCGAGCAGCAGCAGCTGTCCGTCCCGCACGCGGCGCGGATCGGCCTCCAGGTGCTGCGCGGGCTGGCCGCCGTGCACGAGGCCGGCGTGCTGCACCGCGATGTGAAGCCCCACAACGTGCTGTTCCGCCCCAACGGGCGTGCGCTCCTGATGGATTTCGGGATCGCCACCTTCGAGGGCGCCTCGCAGGTCACCCGGTCCCACGAGATCATCGGAACGCCGCAGTACCTGGCGCCGGAACTGCTCAGCCACACACCGGAGAACCCGGTCCCGGCGTCCGCGGCGTCGGACCTGTGGGCGCTCGGCGTCACGCTGTACGAGATGGTGGAGGGCCGGCGCCCCTTCGACGGGGCCTCCAGCTTCGAGGTCCTCATCGCCGTACGGGAGGCGCCGATGCCTCCCATGAAGTACGCCGGGCCGCTCGGCGGGCTGATCGAGGCGCTGCTCCGGAAGGACCCCGGCCGGCGTCCGGACGCCGCCGAGGCGGCGCGGATGCTGCGGGCCGTCACCGAGGGGGTCGCGGCTCGGGACACCCCTGGCGTGCAGCCGGCCGGGGCCGCCCCTCCGAAGCCGGCCGAGTCGGCCGGCGCCGCCCGGGGCGGGCCGGTGTCCGGCGGGGTCAGGTCCGAGGGGGCGGGTCGGCGCCGGGGCCGGTGGAAGGTGACGGCGACCGTCGCCTGTGCCGCGCTGCTCGCGAGTGCGGCGTGGTTCACCTGGGTGAAGCTGGCGGGCACCTCCGAAGCCGCCGGCTCGGACAAGGGTGCGGCGACCGGCGGGCCCAGGTTCAGTGACACGCATGACGAGCTGCGGGTCGGCGTCAAGGACGACCAGCCCGGGTTGAGCGTGCGGACCGGCGACACCTATCGGGGTTTCGAGGTCGACCTCGCCTATGCCATCGCCGACGAACTGGACTTCAGCCGCAAGCAGGTCAAGTTCGTCCCCGTCACCTCCGACAACCGCGATGACTACCTGCGGCAGGGCAAGGTCGATCTCGTACTGGCCACGTACAGCATGAGCAAAGAGCGCGAGAAGACGGACGGGGTGAAGTTCGCCGGCTCCTACTACGAGGCTCTCAAGGGCCTGCTGGTGCGGAAGAACCGGCGGTACAACGACCTCAGCGACCTCCAGAACGACGACAGCACGACGGTGTGCACCGCGAGGAATTCCGCCTACGTGTCGTGGCTCGAGGACGAGGGGCTGGGCGACCGGACGGAGGTCAGGGACGGCTACGAGAAGTGCGTGTCGGCGCTGCTGGACCCGAAGTCCCACGTCTACGCGGTGGCCACCGACGATGTCATCGTCGCCGGACTCGCCCACAAGTACGCCGACAAGACCAAGGCGCTGTCCAGCCTCGGCGGCTCGGAGAACTACGGCGTGGCGATGGACCCCGAGGAGCGGGGGCTGCACCGGGAGGTGTGCACGGCGCTGGCGGCCGTCATGAAGTCCCCGGGACGGACCTCGCAGTGGGCCGAGATCTACGACCGCCACCTGAAGCCGATCACGGGACAGTCGGCGCCCAGGGTGCCGGAACTCACGTCGTCGTGCTGAGGTCCCGGCAGCGGGGCGCGCCGAGGAGTGGTCGGCCGCGGCCCGGTCCACGGGCGGAAAATCGTACGAGCGTGCCGCGTGCCGTGAGGTATGTTCCCTG
This sequence comes from Streptomyces odontomachi, assembly GCF_024435355.1. Taxonomy (GTDB): domain Bacteria; phylum Actinomycetota; class Actinomycetes; order Streptomycetales; family Streptomycetaceae; genus Streptomyces; species Streptomyces odontomachi. The sequence continues at coordinate 221,205 of NZ_JAMJWG010000015.1, read as the reverse complement.
CTGTTCGAAGGGGGACCGAAGTGGCGAAGCTCAATCAGATCATCGCGGTGGAAAAGGGCGTCAAGAGCAAGTCGTTCCAGGACATCACCGCGGCGCACCACAAGGTGCAGAAGCCCGCGCTGCTGGCCGGCATCGCGCGGACGTACCAGCCGAAGGACGAGGAGGGCGAGCAGCTGCCGCCCGAGTCCACGCGGGTACAGATCCAGGCCGAGGACGTGCTGCGCGAGATGTCCACGTCGCTGACCCGGCTGTTCGACGTGACCGCCACCAAGGACTGGGCCAACTGCACGGCCCGTGCGGACGTCACCGTCGACGGACGGACGATCGTCGCCGACGTCCCCGTCAGCTATCTGCTCTTCCTGGAGAAGCAGCTCACTGACCTGCACACCTTCGTGAAGAAGCTCCCCGTGCTCGACGCCGCCGAGTCCTGGTCCCTCGACCCGTCCACGGACTGGTGGAAGACGGACCCGGTGCGCACGATCCGCACGAAGAAGGTCCCGCGCAACCACGTCAAGGCCGAGGCGACCGAGAAGCACCCGGCCCAGGTCGAGGTGTACTACGAGGACGTGCCCATCGGCTACTGGACGACGGTGAAGTTCTCCGGCGCGCTCCCCGCGCGGCGGGTGAACGAGCTGCTGGAGCGGGTCGAGAAGCTCCAGCAGGCGGTGAAGTTCGCCCGCGAGGAGGCCAACGGCGCCGAGGTCACCGACCAGCGCGTCGGCGACGCGGTGTTCGGCTACCTGTTCGGCTGACGGGGCCCACGGGTAGCATCCATGATCGCCCCCGCCTGCTAACGCGGGGGTACGCAGAAAGCGCGGTCCGGATTGAGGACCGGTCCGCGTGAGCACAAGCTGAAACTGAGGTTCAGCCTGACGACGCGGTCACGGTGAAGGTTCGAGTCCTTCCCCCGGCACCACGGGCCGGGGTAGCCCAACACGGCAGAGGCACCCGCGATCACACTCAGACTCTCGCTCAAGCTTCAGCATCGCCGCCGATCGCCGGATCAAGCGGGGACGGACGACCGCCGTCGGATGCGAGTTCGACTCTCGCCTGCGCCTCTACCCTGGCGCGGTAGTTCAAAGGAAGAACACGACGGCCTGACGACTGATCCGCCCTCTTAAACGCCACCGGCGTGCGCAATTGGGTGGCATCCCCAGGGGCCCGGGAGCTGGATACGACTCCCGGGCCCCGCCACGTGTGCGCATCCGCGCAGGCCCCCGCATCCGCGCAGGCCCTCGCACCCGTGCGGGTGCCCCGAGCAGCACGCGCACGCCCGTCTGGAGGACCTCAGACGCAGCTGTGCAGCGTGCCGGACACCTTGTGGAGGCTGGCCCGCGAGAACCAGCCCATGGTCTGGGTGCCCTCCAGTCGCCCGTAGACCCAGGTGTAGCCGGAGGACGGGTTGTGCATCTCGCACCAGGCGTAGAAGCCCTGGCCCGCAGTGACCACGGTGACGTTCGAGCAGCCGGCGCCGATACCCGTCTTGAGGCCGAAGGTCCCGGTGACGGTGTAGTAGGCGTCGGAGTTGTTGGTCGTGTCGGTGAAGTCCCAGCAGTCAGCTGCCAGGGAGCTGCTGCCATGCGGTGCGTGCGCGCTGGCGGACGTGGCCGGCACGACGGCGAGGGAGGCCAACAGCAGTCCTGCGGTGGCGAGCTTGTGGGCGATCTTCATTGTCTCTCCGTTCGGGAATGCATTGCCGTTGTCTTTCCTGCTGGTGGTGACGAGTTCGCTCGAAGCCGCACGGCGGATCCACCGGATCGTGCCGTGCTGGTGGGCTTCTCAACGGAATGACCGTAAATTACGGTGTCAGCCGAGAGTCGCCAGAATGCGTCACCCCATTCGCCGTTCCGCGCCTGATCACGCCGGATTCCGTATCCATCCGTCCGTACGGTGCAGAGTGAGTAGCGGGGCACGGGGGGACGTCACGTGATTCCAGAGCGCCGGGGGGGGCGTTGGAATGGGCAGCACGAAAGCCGTTTTCACGAGCGCGGAGAGTATGCAGGTCGCGGTTTCTTCGATCATGGTGCCGTTACAGCTCACACCGCGCGTCGACGTGCCTTTTGAAACGCATGTCAGGTCGGCGCAGGCAGGAGAGGTACTGGTCACCCATATCCACGGCGCGCAGGGGCGGGTCGACCGGCGAAATAGGCTGATCACCTCGACCGATCCCGACCTTTTCAAGGTCACGCTGCACCGTCGCGGGACGGTGCTCGTGGAACAGGACGGCCGCCGGCATCAGGCGGGCCCCGGTGAGCTGGTGTTCTTCGACACCACCCGGCCCTATGGGGCCCGGTATGACGATCCGTGCGACATCGTGGTCCTCACGATGCCGTGGACGTTACTGGGTCCACGGGCGAAAGCGCTCGGCCGCCTGACGGCCACCCCGGTCCCCGGCGACAGCGGAATTCGGGCCATAGTGAGCGCGTTCTTCACCGGACTCGGCGATCAGCTGGCCGATCTGCCGGGCCCCTCCGGTGTCCGGTTCGGCGACGCCCTAACGTCACTGCTCGTCGCCGCCCTCACCGAGACCAGCCCCGAACGCGTTGACGCGCCCGTCGGACTGACCGATCGGATCGCCGCGTACGCACTGGCCAACCTCGCCGATCCGAGACTGTGTGTGGAATCCGTGGCGCGCCGTTTCGGAATCTCACCCCGCACGCTGCACCGGCTCTTCGCGGATCGGGACTGCACCTTCACCGTCTGGCTCCGAGAGGAACGACTCCGCAGGATCCGCCGTGACCTGTTGGATCCTGCCCTCGCCCGGCGCACCGTCGCCGCCATCGCAGCCGGCTGGGGCCTGCACGACCCAGGCCACCTCAGCCGTGCGTTCAGGTCGCGCTTCGGCCACAGCCCCGCGGAGATCCGACGCCTCAGGCAAGGCCGGCCGGAGTCCGCCGCCGAGCGCTCCGTCAGACACTCGACCTGACCCCGGGCCGCGGCACCGCTTCCGCGCACGTCACCGCTTCTGCGCACGTCGACGGCACACCGCGGGCGGCGACCGCGCAGGTCGACGCCGGTCGCCGGCACGACGTGCCTGACGCTGCGGTGCGCCTCCGGGCCTTCCGTTGTCGGCGGTCTTGAGGTCTTCGGTGACGGAGGCTACGGCGGCCATGGGTTGGCGTACGAGTTCGCGGACCGGGAACCGGCGGTCAGGAACGGGCATCTCCCTGCCGCCCCCTGAACCGCCTGGACACCTTTGAGCGCGAGCTGCACCACGCCGAGGTCCACACCCTGCGGGCCGATGGGGAGCGTCCGTACGAGAACCCTTACGGGCGTCCGTAGGAGGACCCGTACGAGAACGGCTACGGGGAGAGCCACTCGCTGAGCGTCCGGCTGCATGTGATGGCGGACGGCCACGTGGAGGCGTTCGTCAGCCGTGTGATCCGCCCGGAGAACCGGTTCGACCAGCGCGCCCACCGCTACCTGCTGGACCCGGACCGCCTCCCCGCCGACCCCGGAGACGCCCAGCTCGGTCCGGCCGACCCGACCCAGGCCGGTGACCCCGAGGAGGCGGTGCGGCTGCTGTGGCGGCTGCTGGAGTTGCGTGCCGGGGCGTTCGGCTGGGAAGAGGGCCGGCTCACCGCCTTCGGCGACGTGCTGCCCGCGCCGCTCGACGACGACGAGTTCGAGGAGCTGGAGCAGGAGATCGGGGTGCCACTGCCGGACGACCTGCGGGCTCTCTACCGCGTGGCGGACGGTGACGACTCGCTCGGCCTGCTCGACCGGCATCCGTGGTTCGAACTGGCGGAGGTCGTCGAGCTGCACCACGACCGGGAGTGGGAGGTACCCCCACTCGCCGCACCTGACGCCGCCGGGCCGCCCTTCGGGCAACGACGGGAGTTTGACGACAGGACCTAGTGCCGCCGCCGCGGCGCCGGCCGGTTCGGTGTGGTGACGGTCGGGTCGTTGTGCAGGTCGACCATCGTGCGTACGTAGGGCGGCAGCCAGCTCTCCGACGACGAGGCGTTCCGGGAGAGGTGTTCCAGGACCTGGGTGGGGGTCGGACGGCGTGTGGGATCAGGGTCCAGGCACCGTTTGACGATCTCCTGGAGGAACGCCGGCATGAGGCCGAGCGCCCTCTCAAGGGGCTCGCCGTCCGCGAACGGCGCCGCTCCGGCGGCATGGCAGAGCACCATGCCGAAGGCGTACAGGTCCGTTGCGGGGGTGACCCCCGCGCCGGTGAACTGCTCGGGGGCGAGGAAACCCTGCGTGCCGACGACGTGGTGGGTGCGGGTGAGTGCGGTGCTGTCGACGGCACGGGCGATGCCGAAGTCGATGACGCGCGGTCCCGCGCCGGAGATGATGATGTTGCTGGGTTTGAGGTCGCGGTGGATGATGCCGCGCCCGTGGATGCCCTCCAGCGCCTCGGCGACACCCGCGGCGAGGGTGTGCAGGGTCCGGACGGGCAGGGCGCCGTGCTGCCTGAGGACGTCGTGCAGTGCGGGCCCCGGGATGTACTCGGTGGCCAGCCAGGGCGGGTCGCCGGAGGGGTCCGCGTCGACCACGGGTGCGGTGTGGAACCCGCCGACGAGCCGGGCGGCTTCGATTTCGCGGGTGAACCGCTGCCGGAACGTGGCGTCGGCGGCCAACTCCGCCTGGACGACCTTGACCGCGACCAGGCGTTCCCCCGGGGACCGGCCGAGGTAGACCGTGCCCATCCCGCCCTGGCCCAGTCGAGCCGTCAGCTGGTAGCGGCCGATGCGACGCGGGTCGTCCTTCCGCAGGGGCTCGTGAACGGGTTGCGCGTCCGCCGCGGCGCGCGGCGTCGGCACGCGCTGCCCTGCATGGCGCCCGCCACCGCCCACACTGTGGTCGCCCCCGTCGCCGTCGCCGTCGCCGTCGAGGATGGCGGCCACGGCACGTTCCGTCTCCGCCTTCAGCAGCGCGGCCTGCTTCTCGCCCTCGGCCCGGAGGATCGCGGACTGCCGGACACCTGCGGCGTCCCGGACGGAGGCCGGCGGCTCGATCCCCTTCACATGGACACGGTTGATCCGGATCCCCCACCTGCCGGTGGCCTCGTCGAGATTCCCGTGCAGGGCCGCGCTGATCTCTTCGCGGGAGGCGAGGGTTCGTACCAGGTCCATTCCGCCGACGACGTTCCGCATCGTGACGAGGACGAGCTGCTCGATGGCCTGGATGTAGTTGGCGACCTCGTAGGTCACGGCTCGTGCGTCGGTGACCTGCACGTAGACGACCGTGTCGATGTCGACGAGCAGGTTCTCCTCGGTGGCCACCGGCTGCGGTGGGAACGCCACGACCTGTTCCCGCAGGTCGATGCGGTTGCGGACGGAGTCGACGAACGGGACGAGGATGTGGAAACCGGAGTGGAGCGTGCGGATGTAGCGCCCGAAGCGCTCCACGATGGCCGAGCTGGCCTGCGGGACGACATGGATCGACTTGAAAAGGAGGAGGACGGCAAGCACTCCCAGGACGATCAGGACGACGAGCGACACGCTTATCCCGAATCCGCCCCCGCTCGAGTCCACGCCTCCCTGCGCCCCCAATGCCCCCAACGCCCCCAACGCCTGTGGAATAAGCACGCCGGAAGTCTTTCAGATCCACCTCTGGCACAGGTGCCGTCCGGTCGATCAGGCGCCGCAGGCGATCGGTTCCGGCTCCGGTTCCGGTTCCGGTTCTGGCTCCGGTCCCGGTCGCGGTCCTGGTTCCGGCTCAGCGCGGCGCCGCCCGCCGCTCCGGCCGGTCTTCCAGCGCCCCGCGGTCCCAACTCCCCGCGTCGGCGGCGGCCTCGTAGCTGCTCTGGCAGAAGTCCAGCAGGGCACGGTTCGGGTCCGCGGCCGTGCGCACCGCCTGGTACGGGAGCAGGAACTCGCCCGCGTCGCGGCTGTAGCCGGCGGCGGCCGGGGACACCGAGTGCCGTGCGTAGCCCTCGGGCTCGGGGTAGGCGTACGAGTAGAAGGTGCCCTCGGCCGAGCCGCCGGGCCAGAAGCCGCAGCTGGACAGCTCGTGGGAGTAGGCCTCGACCATGACCCAGTCGCCGACGTTGGGGGCGCCGCCGGGATGGCGGGGTGCCGTGCGCCCGGAGAACCGGGTGACCGCGAGGTCCATCGCGCCCCAGAAGAAGTGCACGGGACTGACCTTGCCGATGAACCGGGACCTGAACTCGTGCAGGACCCGGTCCGCGTCACTGAGCTGCAACCAGAAACGGTAAGCGTGCTCCGGGTCGTAGGAGGCGTGCTCGGTGTCCTCGGCGAAGGGGATCGCGTGCTCGATCTCGACCGGGTGCGGCCACAGCGGGACGTCGATGCCGAGCGAGTCGAGCGCGTCCATGGTCTCCCGGTAGAAGGTGGCGACGGGCTTCGGCTCCAGGGCCACCTGGCGGTGTTCGCCGGTGCTGCACCGCAGGTACAGCTGGTGATCATGGAAGTCGAATTCCAGTTCGAAACTATGGTCGCCGTAGGGGATCGCCGAGGTGGTCAGGCCGCGTGTGGACACGTACAGCGGCACCTGCCACCAGTGATTGGTCATCGGCGCCAGCGCCAGCCGGACCTTTCCCACGATCTGGGTCCACATGTGCAGGGTGTCGCGAGTGTCGGCCCACTCGTCGAGCGGAAGGGTCGGCCACTCCTCGACGCCTTGCATGGCGGGCTGCCGGGTGTCGGTCATCCTGGGCCTCCGCGTCGCATTCGCACGTCCACGCCGTGCGCCTTATGTCGCCTTTGCTCCCCTTGTTCCGCGTTTCCGTTTGCGACCTTTCCATTCATCCCCGCGCATCGCGCCCGCCGGAACGAGGAACGACGCCAGAGGACGCCGCCCGAGCGGGGCGCCAGAGGGGCGCCAGAGCGGGGGCTTCGCTCCGGCGCCGGGGTGGCGACGGTCGGTCGCGGCACCTCGACCGCCTGGGATGATCCAGTCATGGAAGACAAAAGCTCCGAAAACGCCCATCGGGGCGTCGGGGGAGCCACCGACCGGGACGCCGCCCGCCGTCCCGGAGCCACGGCAGAGGCCTCCACCGGGCCCGGGTCCTTCGCCGCCCCCGGCACCGTCCGCCTGGCCAGCCGCACCGGCCGCTGGCTGATCGTGACGACCGTGCTCGGCTCCAGCATGGCGCTGCTGGACTCGACGGTCGTCAATGTCGCGCTGCCACACATCGGTCGGGACCTGAACGCGCGGTTCGGGGCGCTCCAGTGGACCGTCAACGCCTACACGGTGACCCTGGCCGGGCTGATCCTGCTGGGCGGGGCGCTCGGGGACCGCATGGGGCGGCGCAGGATCTTCGTGGTCGGGGTGGTGTGGTTCGCCATCGGGTCGCTGCTGTGCGGGCTGAGCCCGAACATCACGGTGCTGGTGCTCTCCCGCGCCCTCCAGGGCATCGGCGGTGCCCTGCTCACCCCGGGCTCGCTCGCCCTGATCCAGGCCAGCTTCCATCCGGACGACCGGGCGCGGTCGGTGGGGCTGTGGTCCGGGTTCGGCGGGGTGGGCGCGGCGATCGGGCCGTTCGTCGGCGGCTGGCTGGTGGACGGGCCGGGCTGGCGCTGGGTGTTCTGGCTGAACGTGCCGTTCGCGCTGATCTGCGTGCCGATCGCCCTGCGCCATGTACCGGAGTCACGCGACCCGACGGCGCACCGGCGGCGCTTCGACGTGCTCGGCGCGCTACTCTGCGCGCTGGCGCTCACGCTGGTGACGTATGCGCTGATCGCGGGGCAGGTGTGGGCCGGGGTCGGCGGCGTGGTCGCCGGGGTGGCGTTCATCCTGGTGGAACGGCGCAGCCCGGACCCGATGCTGCCGCTGTCGATCTTCCGCTCCCGGCTGTTCACCTCGGTCAACCTGGTGACGGTCTGCGTGTACGCCGCCTTCGGCGGGTTCTTCTTCCTGGTCGCCCTGCAACTCCAGGTGGTGGCGGGCTACTCCGCGCTGGCCGCCGGGCTCGCGCTGCTGCCGACCACCGTGCTGATGCTGCTGTTCTCCGCGAAGTCCGGCGAGCTGGGCGAGCGCATCGGGCCGCGTATCCCGCTCACCGTGGGGCCGCTGATCTGCGCCGTCGCGCTGCTGATGATGCTGCGCATCGGCCGGCACGCCGCCTACTTCGCCGACGTGCTGCCGGGGCTGCTGGTGATGGGCCTCGGCCTGGTGGCCCTGGTGGCCCCGCTGACCGCGACGGTCCTGTCGTCCGTCGACACCGCACGGGCCGGTATCGCCAGCGGCATCAACAACGCGGTGGCCCGCGCGGCCGGCCTGCTCGCGGTGGCCGCCCTGCCGCTGATCGCGGGGGCGAGCCCGGAGGCGTACCGGTCGGCCGACAAGTTCGACAGCGTCTTCCGCCGGGCCATGCCGGTCTGTGCGGGAATCCTGGTGGTGGGGTCGTTGATCGCGGCGTGGCGGGTGCGGGCACCGGGACCGCCTGCTGCGGCCGAGCCCGGTGTGCCGGTGGAGGCGGAGGCCCGGGTCAGGCCGCAGTGCCGGCACACCTGCCCGGTGGGGGCGCCCCCGCTGGAGGGACACGACGTGTGGCGGGCGCGGAACGGGCAGGCGGAGGTGGGCGAGGCGCGCGGCGGAACGTGATGCGGCCGCCGGCCGGGCCCGGGGGCGCGTTCGGGGGGCGCGTCGTCTCCGGTGCGCCTCCTCGAGCGGGCCTCCCCGCGCGCACCACCGTCAGGCGCGCAGCGCGCGCACCGTCTGGTTCCTGTTCTCCTCGGTGCCGCCCGCCGCCAGGAACACCGTCGAGTCGTCGGCGGCGAGCGCGGTCACCTCGCCGTCGGTCTCGCCCTTCCACAGGGCCGTGCCCTTCGCGGGGTCGAGTGCCGCCACGGTGGCGCGGTCGTCGGCCATGCCGCTCGAGTACAGCACGCCGTCGAACGGTCCCCACGTCTCCCCGAGACCGGAGTCCACGAGCCAGCTCTCACGTCCGGTACGGGCGTCGACGGCGGTGAGGTAGTAGCCGACGAGGTAGATGTGCCGGCCATCGGCCGCCAGGGACCGTTCATTGGTCTCCCCGCCCTTGGAGTACCGCCAGCCGACCTTCCCGGTGACCGTGTCGATGCCGTAGACCGGCTGGTCGGCGCCGCTGTTGACGGCGAAGACGGTACCGGCCAGGGCGCCGGGGAGGCGGCGGCCCAGCTCGTTCTCCTTGCGCAGGTCGAACCGCCAGCGGTGCTCGCCGCTCCCGGTCGACAACCCGTGCACGGAGAGGCCGACGGTGACGACCACCGTGTCGGCGGAGGCCGCCAGGGTCCCCCGGTCCGGGACGCCCGCCGCCGCGGACGCATGGGTGACGGGCAGCCGGCGGCTCCACCGCCGGCTCCCGTCGGCGGCGGCCCGTGCGGTGACGGTGACGTGGTCGGACTCCTCGCCGGCGACGTCGGCGGTGGCGGTCAGGACGAGGTCGCCGATGGCCGTGACGCGGCCCGCCGAGTCCCCCGGCACGGACCACAGGAGGGTGCCCTTGGCCGGGTCGACGCCCACGACGCGTTCCTTGCCGGCGGCGAACAGCCCGTGCGCGGAGTGCGCCAGGTCGCTGAACGAGCCGTCGTGCGCCCAGCGCTGCTTTCCCGTCTTCGCGTCCAGGGCGAGGCAGGGGCCCGCGTCGAGGACGACGGCGACCGCGCCGCCGGCCGCCCGCATGCCGGCCACGGGGTTGCCGTGCAGGTCGTGGCTCCACCGCGTCCGTTCGTCCAGGGCGTTCGCCTTGTCGTCCTGGCGCAGCAGGTACGGCACGCCGACGGCACCTGCGCCGGCGAGCAGCACGGCGGCGCCCGCCCCGACGAGCAGGCCGCGACGGCTCGGCCCGGCGGGCTCGGGCACCGGCGCCGTCGCGGTGGCCGGGCGGTCCGGCACCGTGGGCGGGGCGGTGCCGGGGCGCCCGGACACGGCCTCCGGCCCGCCGGGTGCGGTGGTCGCGGGGCGTCCGGATGGGGCGGTGCCTGCGCTGCCTGCGCTGCCTGCGCTGCCTGCGCTGCCTGCGCTGCCTGCGCTGCCAGGGTGCGCGGACGCGACGGTCGCCGACCTGGTTGCCGACCGCCCCGATCCGGGCGGTGGCGTCGCCACGGGCGCCGTCACGGTGGGCAGCAGCTCGGTCAGCAACCGGTCGGCCGCGGCGCGGGTGGGGTCGCGGTGGTCCGGGCCACCGGGTGCGGCGGGCACACCGGTACCGGCGCCGCCGCGGAAGGCGTCGGCGGGGTCGTCGCCGGACGGGGGCAGGTCGGTGAGCAGGTGCGTGAGCAGTGCCGCCGCGGTGGGCCGGGCGGCCGGGTCCTTGGCCAGGCAGACCTCGACGACGGGGCGCAGCGGACCGGCCAGCCCGGTCAGGTCCGGCTCGTCGTCCAGGACGGCGGTGACGATCTCCGCGATGTCGCCGGTCCCGAACGGCGGACGGCCGGTCGCCGCACAGGCCAGGGTGGCGGCCCAGGCGAACAGGTCGGCGGCCGGGCCGACCTCCGAGCCGCCCAGCTGCTCGGGTGCCATGTAGGCAGGTGTGCCGATCACCTGGCTGGTGAGCGTCACCGTGGCGTCCAGGAGACGGGCGATGCCGAAGTCGACCACCCGCGGGCCCTCGGGCGACAGCAGGACGTTGGCCGGCTTGAAGTCCCGGTGCACGATCCCCGCGTGGTGGATGGCCGCCAGCGCGGTCAGCGTGCCGATCGCCAGCCGCTCCAGCCCACCGCCCGACTGCGGGCCGTGCCGGGTGAGATGGTCGTGGAGTGACGGGCCGTCGATGAACTCGCTGACGATGTACGGCACGTCGCCGTCGAGATCGGCGGCGAGCACCCGGGCCGTGCAGAACCCGGCGACCCGGCGGGCGGCCTCGGCCTCCCTGATGAACCGGGCGCGGGCCTTGGGATCGGCGCCGAAGCGGGCGTGCAGCACCTTGACGGCCACCCGCTCGCCGTCGGTCCCCGCGGCCAGGAACACGCTGCCCTGACCGCCCGAGCCCAACCTGCCCAGCACCCGACGGCCCGCGAGCCACTGCGGATCGCCGGACCCGAGCGGTGCGACGGAGGGCGTGGTGTGTGCGGTCATGTCCCCGTTCCTCGCGTGCACGTGGTGCAGTCGGTGAGGTAGCGCACGACGTCGCGGGCCGCGGCCTCGGCAGCGGCGCGCGCGGTCGACTCGGACACGGCGGAGCCGTGGTGTGCGGCGTCGTACCGGGTGGCGTCGTACTCCACCGTGATCGCGGCGTTGCCCCAGCGCCCCTCGAGCTTCACCGTCATCACGTCGGACGTGTCGCTGTCCTTGCCGACGATGGAGTAGGCGAACGCCTCGTCGCCGATCCCCCGCACCGTGACCGGGGTGCCGTCGACGACCGGGTACGAGCCCTGGCCCGGGGTCCTGGCGTTCTTGCGCGCGCTGTCCAGTCTCTCGCGCTGGGCGTCCGCCGCCCGGTCCACGCCGTCGGGCGCGCCGCCGTCGCCCAGTTCGTCGGCCACCTCCTGCGACACGTCGTGGTCCACGCTCACGGAGACGTTCAGCGTGCCCCGGATCCGGGGCTGGCCCTGCGAACCCCACTCGCACCCGGTGCTGTCGTAGAACAGGGTCTTCTTGCTCTCGATCGCATCGTCGTCGCCGAGGCGGACCTTGGCGTCGGGCACCCACTTCCCCAAGGTGGCCGCGGACACCATGTCGCAGCCGTGCGCCACGGTGGCGAACTTCTTCGGCTCGTCAGCGAACAGCCACACGGCGCCGAGTGCCACGCCGGCGCCCACCACCAGGGCGGTCACCAGTGCGGTGCCGGCGAGCAACAGCCGTTGCCGCCGGGTCCCGTCGGTCCAGCGGCGGCGCAGCCGGCCGGGCACCGGCCGGCGGGTCCCGGCCTCGGCTCCGTGCGCCGGTGCGCCGGCCGTCGGCCCGCCGGCCGCCGGTGCGCCGGTCGCCGCCGGTGCGCCGGTCGCCGCCGGTGCGCCGGCCGGCCGCGGCACGGCGGTCAGGGTGGCCGCTGCGGCGTGCGGGTCGGGCGGCGCCGGGTCGACGACGGTCAGCGGAGGGCGTGCGGGCGGGGTGGTGTGCGCCCCGGGCGTCGTCGCCTGCGCGGCGCCGGCTTGCCCGGCGTCAGCTTGCCCGGCGTCAGCTTGCCCGGCGTCGACTTGTCCGGTGGGGACGGTGGCGCCGGTGGGACCGACCAGCCGGTCGAGCACCTGCCGGGCGGTGGGCCGGGCGGCCGGGTCCTTGGCCAGGCACTCCGCGACCAGATCGCGCAGCGGCCGTGGCACCCCGGACAGGTCGGGTTCCGCGCGCAGGATGCGCCCGATCACCGCCGGCACCGCGTCACTGCCGAACGCGGGCGTGCCGACGGCCGCGTAGACCATCGTGACGCCCCACGCGAACAGGTCGGCCGGCGGTCCGACGGGGCCGCGGCGGAGTTGCTCGGGCGCCATGTAGGAGGGGGTGCCCACGGAGTGCGCCGTGCGCGTGACCGGGTCGGCGCCGTCCGAGAGCCGGGCGATCCCGAAGTCGATCACCCGCGGACCGTCGGGGCCCAGCAACACGTTGCCCGGCTTGAAGTCACGGTGCACGATCCCGGCCTGATGGATCGCGACCAGCGCCGCCGCGGTACCGACGGCCAGCCGCTCCAGCGAGCCGTCCGAGCGGGGGCCGTCCGTGGCGACCGCCGACTGGAGCGACGGCCCGTCGACGTACTCGGTCACCACGTACGGGCGGTCGCCCACCACGTCGGCGTCCAGCACCCGTGCGGTACTGAACCTGGCCACCCGCTGCGCCGCCGCGACCTCCCGCAGGAAGCGCGCCCGCGCCGCCTCGTCCCCCGCGAGCCGGGCGTGCAGCAGTTTGACGGCGACGCGTTCACCGGACGGGCGCAAGCCGAGGAAGACGCTGCCCTGACCGCCCTCGCCGATCCTGCCCGTCAGCCGGTACCCGCCGACCGCCTCGGGATCCTCCGCCCGTAAAGCGGTGACCTTCGGCATAGCGTTCCCCCCCCCAACGCCCTCGCTCGCCACCGTGCGCTCGGCACAGCATGCCGGCACGGCTTCGTGCCGGGCACAGCCTACTGAGCGCCGGAACACCGGTCGGAGCCAGCCGTCGACGCCCCGGGACGGCGGGAGCGGCCCCGCTCCCGCGCGGTCGGTCAGACGAGGCCGTTCATCGCCGGTCGGGCCTGCTGGGGAGGCGAATAGCATGGGCTGCGTAGTTTCCGCGAACGTTTCTGCGAACGGCTGGAGTCCGCACCCATGACAGAGCGCAAGCCCATCGAATCGTGGCTCACCGACATGGATGGGGTGCTGATGCGCGAGGGCGTCCCGGTGCCCGGGGCCGACGCCTTCGTCAAGCGGCTCCGCGAGTCGGAACGGCCCTTCCTGGTGCTCACGAACAACTCCATCTACACGGCGCGTGATCTGCACGCACGGCTGAACCGCATCGGACTCGACGTACCGGTCGAGAACATCTGGACCTCGGCGCTGGCCACCGCCGACTTCCTGGACAAGCAGCACCCCGGCGGCACCGCCTACGTCATCGGCGAGGCCGGCATGACCACGGCGCTGCACGACGTGGGCTACGTGATGACCGACGCCGAACCGGACTTCGTGGTCCTGGGCGAGACCCGTACCTACTCCTTCGAGGCGCTGACGAAGGCGATCCGGCTGATCAGCGGCGGTGCGCGGTTCATCGCCACCAACCCGGACAACACCGGCCCGTCGAACGAGGGGCCGCTGCCCGCCACCGGTTCCGTCGCCGCGCTGATCACCAAGGCGACCGGCCGGGAGCCGTACTTCATCGGCAAGCCGAACCCCCTGATGATGCGCAGCGCGCTGAACACCATCGGAGCGCACTCCGAGAGCTCCGCCATGATCGGCGACCGCATGGACACGGACGTGCTGGCCGGTCTGGAGGCCGGGATGGAGACGTTCCTCGTCCTCACCGGGTTGACCACCAGGGACGACGTCGACCGCTACCCGTTCCGGCCCACCCACGTCAAGGAATCCATCGCGGACATCGTCGAGCTCATCTGACGCCGCTCACACCCCCAACCGCACGGCCTCGTCCCGACGGCACGACCCCAACCCGACGGCACGACCCCGCCCGACGGCACGGTCCCGCTCCGGCGGCCGCGTTCACGAGCCGGCGACGACCTCGAACCGGTACCGGGCCGACTCGCCCACCCAGTCCCCGTCGTCGCCGTGCCGCTGGACGACCGCCGCCACGGCCGTCACGTCGGTGGGCTCGGTGCCGGCGGCCAGCTCCAGCCGCACCCGCACGGTGACCGTGGCACCCGGCCGCAGCGCGAATCCGGCGAAGGCGACGGACGCGGGGGGCGGGGGCGCCGGCGGACCGGACGCCGCCGGGCTCGGGCCCGAGGGCCCGGGGCCACCGGGGTCCACCGCGCCGAAAGGGGCCACGTTCTCGTCCCGATCGGTGTGCGTCACCGGCACCGCGCGCCACCGCGTCCCGTCGTGGAACTCCAACCGCACCTGCTCGGCACGGAGCGCCCGCGCCCCGTCGACCAGGACGACGACCGGGTGGATGTTCCGGCAGACGGCCGACGTGCGGTTCACCAGGTCGATGGCCCAGGTGCGGAACGGGCCACCCGCCTCGTAGGTGTCGGCTCCGCCATGGATCCGGGCGTCGACCGGGAAGCCCTTCGCCTGTCCTCCGGCCCGTGCGCAGGAGGCCAGCCGTGGTGCAGCGGGTCGCGCCGGGGCGGCACCGTGCGGGCCCCCGGCGTCCGGCGCCAGCAGCACCGACACGACGCTGATCGCGGCGAGCACGGCGGCACCGACGGCGACGGCGAGGCCCCGGCGCTGCCGTGCCGACAGCCGTGGCGGAAGCGCGGGGTGCCGCCCGGACGACCGGCGCGCGGGCCCCGGCGCGCGGTGCGGAGGCAGCCGTGCGGGCCCTCCCGACGGCGCTCGCGGATCCGTGTTCACCTGCTGGGCCTGGCCTTCGCTGGAGGCTGGGAGCGGACTCCCCTGGCCCCACGCTCCTCCGCTCCCGGCGGCGCCGCGCGTGGGGTGCGTCCGTTCGGCGGTGCGGGCGGCACCCTCCGCCGAGGTCGTGACACCCCCGCCCCGCTCCGCGTCCCACCACCTGTTTAAGTGGGGGACATGGCACGTACCGACTCCGGCTCTCCGCTGCGCGTCGCCCTCGTGGGCTACGGTCTCGCGGGCTCCGTCTTCCACGCCCCGCTGATCGCCGCCACCGACGGCCTCGTCCTCGACACGATCGTCACGACCAGCCCGGAGCGGCGCCAGCAGGCCCGCGCGGAATTCCCCGACGTGCGCTTCGCCGACTCGGTCGACGATCTCTTCGCCCGCGCGGACGAACTCGACCTGGCCGTGATCGCGTCCCCGAACCGGACCCATGTCACGCACGCCACCGCCGCGCTCCGGGCCGGCCTGAACGTCGTCGTGGACAAGCCGCTCGCCGCCACCGCCGCCGAGGCCCGCGAGCTGGCCGCGTTCGCCGAGCAGCGCGGGCTGCTGCTCTCGGTCTTCCAGAACCGTCGCTGGGACGGCGACTTCCGCACCGTCCAGAGCCTGATCGCCGACGGTGCCCTGGGCGACGTGTGGCGCTTCGAGTCCCGTTTCGAACGCTGGCGGCCCGAGCCCAAGGGCGGCTGGCGCGAGTCCGGCGACCCCGAAGACATCGGAGGTCTGCTCTACGATCTGGGCAGCCATCTCGTCGACCAGGCGCTGGTGCTGTTCGGGCCCGTGGCGCGGGTGTACGCGGAGTCGCAGGCACGGCGGCCGTGGGCGGAGGCCGACGACGACACGTTCATCGCGCTGACCCATGTGAACGGCGTCCGTTCCCAGCTGTTCGCTTCGTCCACGACCGCACAGCTCGGCCCGCGGTTCCGGGTGCTCGGGTCACGCGCGGGCTACGTCAAGTTCGGACTCGACCCCCAGGAGGACGCCCTGCGGGCGGGCCGGCGCCCCGCCGCGGCCGGCCTCGCCGCGGCGTCCGACACCTCGTCCGACACCTCGTCCGACGCCACGTCCGACGCCACGTCCGACCTCCCCGGCTGGGGCACGGAACCCGAGTCCCAGTGGGGTTACGTCGGCTCGCCCGGCTCCCTCCTGACGGACCCGGGCCGCCCGTACCCCACGCTCCCCGGCGCATACCCCGAGTACTACGCCCTGCTCGCCGCCGCGCTCCGCACCGGCGCGCCCAATCCGGTACCGCCGCTGGAGGCGGCGGCCGCGCTGGAGGTGCTCCAGGCGGCCCGCCGCTCGGCCGAGACGAACACGGTCGTCGAACTGCCGACGCGGGAGTGACGGCCGAGCCGCCACTCCTGTCTCCTAGGTCCTGTCGTCAAACTCCCGTCTGCCCGGCGGCGTCATGCACGCACTCTCGCCGCACCGGGCACAAGCCCACGTACTCCCCCACTGCCTGAACGGCGTGGGAGGTGCCCCCATGCGTACGCGGACTCGCGCCCGGCACTCCCCCAAGCTCTTCGAGCAGGGGGGACCCCCAGAGCACGCACCTGACGCCGCCGGGCCGCCCTTCGGGCAACGACGGGAGTTTGACGACAGGGCCTAGGCCTGGCCGAACACCTGCCGCTGCCGTCCGAGGCCGCCGATCTCCAGCTCCACCACGTCACCGGCGCGCAGGTACGGCTTCGGCTCCGGCTGGCCCATCGCCACGCCCGCCGGGGTTCCGGTGTTGATGACGTCGCCGGGGTACAGCGTCATGTACTGGCTGACGTACCGCACGATCTCGGCGACCGGGAAGATCTGGTCCGCGGTGCTGCCGTCCTGCTTCAGCGCTCCGTTGACCCAGGTCCTCAGCGCCAGCGCCTGCGGGTCGGGCACCTCGTCGGCCGTCACGAACCACGGGCCGAGCGGGTTGAACGTCTCGCAGTTCTTGCCCTTGTCCCAGGTCCCGCCGCGCTCGATCTGGAACTCGCGCTCGGAGACGTCGTTGGACACCGCATAACCGGCGATGTGCGCGAGTGCCTCCTCGTGGGACGGAAGGTAGCGGGCCGTACGACCGATGACGATCGCCAGTTCCACCTCCCAGTCGGTCTTCTTGGAGCCACGCGGCACCAGCACGGTGTCGTTCGGGCCGACGACGGTGTCCGCGGCCTTGAAGAAGATCACCGGTTCCGCGGGCGGCTCGGCGCCCGTCTCGGCAGCGTGGTCGTGGTAGTTCAGACCGATGCACACGACCTTGCCGATGCCGGTCAGCGGCGCCCCGATCCGCACCTCCGCGTCCGCGTCGCCGGCCGCGAGCACCGGCAGCCCACCGCCGTCGGCGGCGGCCCGGACGCGTGCCAGCCCGCCGTCCTCGGCGAGCAGCGCGGCGCTGATGTCCGGAACGACCCCGGACAGATCGCGCAGGGTGCCGTCGGCGTCGACGAGCGCCGGACGCTCCTCGCCCACCGCACCGACACGCAGCAACTTCATGATCTTCTCCTCGCTTCGATTCCCCCGGCGATCCGATGTTTGGCCGATCCTCCAAGGTGGACGTCCCCCTCCGCAATACCCCGCCCACGGGCTGGAACGTCCGCCCGGCGCCCGGCGCCCGGCCTCACGTCGCACGCGGCGCCGACGCGGCGGCCGTACCGTCCGCCGCGTCGGGCGTGTCCCGGTACAGCAGGGCCCGTTCCGCCGCCGTCCAGGTGCTGCTGGTGACCACGTACAGCGCGGCGGCGAGCGGTACCACGGCCACCGTGACCAGGGTCAGGTATCCGGTGAGCGGCATGAACTTCGTCACCGCGGCCAGACCGGGGGTGCCGGACTGCGGCGCCGGCACCGTCGTGCCCGCGCCGTCCGCCGCCATGGTGCGGCGCGCCCGGCGGTAGGTGAACGTCGCCACCGCGGCGACGATCGCGAACAGCACGACGTACACCAGACCCCATGTCCCGAACGGACCCGAGTCGCCCAGCGCGTCGGTCCAGCGTGCGCCGAGCGGCGCGGTGAGGAGCCGGTGGCTCAGCAGGGCGTTGGCCTCGCCGTCGATGCTGGTCCGCGAGAACAGCTGGTAGAGCAGGAGGAACGCCGGGATCTGGAGCAGGCTCGGCAGGCAGCCGGCGAGCGGCGACACCCGTTCCTTCGCGTACAGCTCCAGCATGTCCCGCTGGAGCCGCTCGGGGTTGCGACGGTGGACCTTGCGCAGCTCGGCGATCCGCGGCGCCAGGGCGGCCTTGGCCCGCTGGCCACGGGCGGCGGCCCGGGCCAGCGGATGCACCAGGAGCCGTATCAAGGCGGTGAACAGGACGATCGCGACCGCGGTCGCGGACGAGCCGGACAGCGGCTCCAGAAGGTCGGCAAGGTGCCCGACCAGGCCGGCGAAGCCGGCGAGGACGGTGGCGAAGACGGACATGAGCGCAGCCCCTCCCTGGGGTTCCCCTTCGGGCTCGCGGCAGGTGACCCGAAGGACACGGCGGCACGAACAACGCGAAGGGCACGGGTGACATGGGTGACACAGGTGACATGGGTGACACGAGTGACAGGTGATGCACCGGTGTGACGGCTGCGCACGGGGCTGGACGTCCTGCTGGACGTCGGTGAGTTGGGCGCGAAGGAGACCGGGCGCGGTCCGGGGTGGACCGGGTGCGGTCCCGGGCGCGGCCCGGGGCGTATCCGTGGGGGCACCTTGAGGGACCCACCCACGCGCTCAGGGCAGTGGGGGGAGCCCTTCAGGCAGTGGACAGCGGGAAAGCGCCCTTACGCGGCCGTCAGGAAGAGGCGGCCTGGCGCTCGCGGCCGGGGGCGCCCGGCGGCGTCGGGATCGCGCTGCGGAAGGAAGGCGGTGCGCTGTTCACGGTCGCGTATGGCGGTGCGTACCAGGGCCTGCGGCACGACCGGGGCGCAGCGTGCGGTCAGCACGACGCACAGGGCGAGCGCCGAACCGGCCGCTGCGGTGGCGGCAAGCGCCACGGCGACCTGGAGGGCACCGGAGTCGGCCCACGCGACCAGGACGGTCTCGGCGAGCAGGAACAGCAGCAGCGCGGCGGGGCGCAGCAGCGAACGCGCCGCGATCTGGGAACGCACCAGCGTCCGCAGCGTCCACGTCATGCCGGCTCCCCCTTTCGCCACTCGCCGCTCGCCACCGGTCGCACGAGACGTCCGGTCACCGTACTCCTGAGGACGGGCTCGGTCGTCATGCTCACGGTGGAGATCGCGGTCCCGTCGAGAAGCCCCGGGGGGTCGGGACCGGCCGAGTCGCATGGCACCCGCACCCCTCGCAGATTCCCCACACCCCCGTTCAGGCAAAGCCGCACCCATCCGGCAGTACGGTTTCCCCATGCGCCCCGACATGCCTGCCGACGACCACGCCGATCGCATCGACCCCAGCGACCACATCGACCACATCGCCGAAGCCGAACGCCTGGAGCGCACCGCCGGGCTCTACCCCGAAGACACCGAGCGCCTGCTGCTCCAGGCCGGCGCCCATCTGGAACTGGCCGGCGCCCGTGACCGCGCCACGGCCCTCTACGACCGGCTGCTCTCCCCCGAAGCGCCGGCCGAGCTGGAACAGCCCCAGCTGGTGAAGGCGCTCAAGGCGGCCAACCTGTGGGAGTACGGCCACGAGGCCGAGGCCCGCGCCATCATCGAGGGGGTACGGGCCGCCGCGCCCAGCAACCCCGCACCGTGGGTGATCGTCGCCGAGGCCCTGGAGGCCCACGACGAACTCGATGCGGCCCACGAGACGTTCACGCAGGCCGTGGCCCTGCTGGTGGAGGCGGCCGATGCATCGCCCGTCCCCGAGACCCACCCGCTCCTCTTCGGCCGCCACCGCGTCCGGCGCATGCTGGGCGCCGACCACGACGCCTGGGACCTGCTCGCCGACGAGCTGCACACCGCGCCCGTCTCCCTGGACGAGCTCCACGACCCCAAACGCATCTGGGCGCTCGGCTCCGACAACCCGGCGGAACTCCGCGCCGAGATCTCCCGCCTGCGCGCCGAGCTCGGCGCCTTCCGCGCGGCGCTCTCCCGCCCCTTCCCGGTGGCCGTCCTGCACTGGCCCGAGGACGAACTCCACGAACTCGTCACGGCGTACCCGACCCTCGCCGCCGAGTACCCCTCCCACCAGGAGCACCTGGCGACCATAGAGTCCTCCCTGCGCGAGCTCGCCGCCTCGGGCACCCCGAACCTGGGCATCGTCTCCGCGACGGTCCCTTCCTACGAGGCCTTCGCCGCCTCGGAGTCCTCCACCCCGGCGGACACCTCCCTCCTCCCCCAGTACGCCACCACCCTCGCGGCCCGCGGGTTGGCGGTGGCGTGGCCGCCGGCGGAGGGGGACGGGTGCTGGTGCGGGTCGGGTGAGACGTACGGGGGGTGCCACGGGGCCCGTTGATCCGGGAGCCGGGTGCAGAGGAGTGGTGATGCTGCGGTTGTCCGGGCGGTGAGGGAACCTGGTGGGGCACTACGGCGCTGGTCCGGCTGCGCCACCAGACCGCACCAGCCCGACCGGCAATTCTGACGAAAATGCCGCCGCAGCATTTCCTAACCCAACCGAAGCGCCTTCAGCTGCGGGTCGAAGCAGACCAGGCCCAGCCTGTTGGCCACCTGCGCTATATAGGCAGACGCCACGTCCGCACCACTCCACGCAAGCGTGATGTAAACGTATGGCCCACTCGCTCCACCAGAAAGTGGCGTGGAAGCCCAGGGCGTGTCTTCCCCAGCATCCCTGTCGGGCCAGCGATCACTAAGGATGGCCAAAAGTTCGGCGATAGCGCTTACCGTAGGACACACCTCGCCGTCGTCGAGATATTTACGGTACAGGTCTTCGTGCATCTTGACTGCTTCACGATTGCTTGACGGTACGTTCCCTTGCCAGACCGCCAGGTCGTAGCTCATCCCTCACCTCGCGAACAAGCGGATCTCTACGCTGTCAACACATACATGCCGGCCCCTGTCACCACGCCTTCGCCCCACCATAAAGAATCATCTTGACGTCGGACGGCCCAAGTAGATCACCAGGCTCCAGGCCCCAATCAGTCAGCTTGTCGCTCCGCAAAATCACACCCCCGGCATCCGCAAGCTGTCCATACACAATCTTCTGGGGTCGCGATAGCGTAGCTCCCGGACCATTCTTGACCTCGAAAAATTCGGGTGCGCCAAGACCGGGCCCATTTCCGGTAGCGACTATGTCAACGTATGATGTGGTTCCGTCTTTCGCTTCAAGCTTCACGTGCTCACCCATGATCGTGTAACCTCGATCCTGAAGCTCTTGGATAGCTCTTGCTTCACCCTCCTTCCCTTTTTTGCCGGAGTAACCAGGAGGGCAACCTGTAGCGGTGAGGCCGAGCGGGTCAGCCCACCTATGCGGATTGCCCACATAAAGCGTCGGGTTGGGCGCCGGTGCCAGCCCCAACGGATCCGCCGAAAGATACCGCCCCGTCTCCGGGTCGTACGTGCGGAAGTGGTTGTAGTGCAGGCCCGTCTCCGGGTCGTAGTACTGGCCCGGGAAACGTAACGGGGTGTACGCCGTGGCCGTGCGGTTCCATGTGGTCGTGCCCCACAGGGTGGCGCGGGTGTGCCAGGCCACCGTGCCGTCGTCGGCGACGAGTTCCGTCGGGGTGCCGATGAGGTCGGTGACGATGGCGAAGAAGCGGGACGCCGTCTCGTCGTCCTCGACCGGGGCGATGGGGTCGTCCTCGTCCTCGGCGAGGAGGGAGAGGCCGGAGGCCGGCCGGGGGGCGGGCAGGGTTCCGTCGGGTGTGGGCCGGACGGCGCGGGCGATGCGTTCGGTCTGGGCCAGGGGTGTCAGGCCGCGGTGGTCCCAGGTGAGGGTGACCGCCTGCGGCACGGCTTCGCTCGTCGTGGTCTGTTCGCACAGCGTGCTGCCGTCCCAGGTGAAGTCGGTGCGCTCGACGACCGTTTCGCCGTCGGCGGCGAGGCGTTGCTTGCCGGTGCGGCGGCCCAGGGCGTCGTACGTGTAGCGCCAGCGGGTGCCGTCGGGGGTGACGACCGCGATGAGGCGGTCCTCCGGGTCCCACTCGTAGCGCCAGGTGTCGGGCCTGCGGGACAGGCGGGTGCGTTGGCGCAGGGTGATGCGGCCGAGGGCGTCGTGTGCGTAGCGGACCCGGCCCGCGCGGGTGATGCGGGTGCCCTCGTAGGTGCGCTCGCCGGTGGCCTCGTGGCCGGGGTGGCGGTCCGGCCAGGACGCGCTGGTCTGGTTGCCGGCCTCGTCGTAGGCGTACCGCTCGGTCCAGCCGGCGGCGTGCACGGCGGTGACCCGGCCGGTCGGGTCGAGGTCGAAACTGCGGGTGGTGCCCGCCAGGCGGTCCTCGATGCCGGTGAGGTGGCCGTCGGGGCGGTAGCGGTAGGCGCGGCTGCGCAGTGGGCGGGAGGGGTGGTCGGGCGCGGTGAGCAGTTGGGCGGTGAGGCGGCCGGCCGGGTCGAAGGACTGCTCCAGGCGCACCGCCTCGCCGAGCCGGCGGGCCACCTCGCGGCCCGCCGCGTCGTAGCCGAAGTCGAGGGTGCGGTCCCCGACCGTCAGCCGCTCGGGGCGGCCCGCTGCGTCGTAGGTCCAGGTGGACGCGGCGCCGGACGGCGTCACCCGGCCCGTGCGGCGGCCCAGCTGGTCGTAGGTGTACGTCAGGACCCGGCCGTCGACCGTCTCCGACTGGACCCGCCCGAGGTGGTCGCGCAAGACGGTGAGGCTGCTGTCCGGGCCGGTGGTCTGCGCGAGGCGGCCGGTGAAGTCGTAGGCGTACGTGGTGACCCGGCCCGCGGCGTCCTTGCGGGTGACCCGGCCCAGCACGTCGCGTTCGAAGGTGACCGTTTCGTCGAGGACGTTGGTGCGGGAGGCCAGGCGCCCTGCGGCGTCGTACCGGTACGTCAGCGTGCGGTCGTCGAAGTCCGTCTCCGCTATCGGGCGCCCGGCCGGGTCGTAGGTGTAGTCCCAGGTCAGGCCCTGCGGGTTGGTGACGCGGGTGAGGCGTGACTCGGTGTCGTGGTCGAAGGTGTAGCGGACGCCGTCGGGGTCGGTGCGGGCGGTGAGCAGGTCGAAGTCGCCGTAGTCGAAGCGGGTGACGGCGCCGGCCGCGTCGGTGTGGGTGGTGCAGTTGCCCTCGCCGTCGTACGTCCAGGACTCCACCGCGCCGTCCGGAGCGGTCCGGCGGGCCAGGTGGCCTTCCACCGTCCACTCCAGGCGGGTCGTCGCGCCGAGCGGGTCGGTGATCAGGCTCGGGCGGCCGAAGGCGTCACGGTCGTAGCGTGTGACGGCACCGAGCGGGTCGGTGATCTCGACCGGGAGGCCCGCGCGGTCGCAGCGGACCAGGGTGCGGTGGCCGGCGGCGTCGGTGACCGAGGCGAGATGGCCCGCCTCGTCGTAGGCGTACCGGGTGGTGCCGCCCGAAGGGTCCGTCACGGAGGTGCGGTTGCCGCGCTCGTCGTAGGTCTGGCGTACGACCGTGCCGTCCGGGTGCACGATCTTCACGGGCAGGCCCAGATCGTTGTACCCGGCTCCGGTGGCACGTCCGTCGGGGCGGACGACGGTCACCGGTTGACCGGCCTCGTCGTGTTCGACCTGCGTGGTGTGGCCGAGCGGGTCGGTGACGGACAGCAGGCGGTGGCGGCCGTCACGGGTGTAGCGGGTGACCGCGCCGAGCGGGTCGGACTCGGCGATGACCTGGCAGCGCTCGTTGATCAGGTACCGGGTCCGGTGCCCGTGGGAGTCCGTGACGGTCACCGTGTGGTGGCCGGTGGCGGGGTCGGTGGCGCCGTAGGCGAAGGTCGCCTGCATGTGGCCGGCGCTGCCCGACTGGTGGGTGCAGCGGTCCTGGTCGTCGTAGGCGTAGGTGAAGTGGGTGTCGTTGGTGTCGGTCCAGGAGGTGAGGCGGCCCTGGTCGTCGTAGCCGAAGCGGGTGGGGAGGCCGGACGACGTCGTGACCTCCGCGAGATGGCCCTCCGCCGAGTATCCGTAACGGACGAGTTCCTGGTCGGTGCCGTCAGGGGCCGCACCGGCCAGGTGCAGCGCGGTGACATGGCCGTCGGCGGTGGTGAACGACAGGCGGTAGCCGCCGCTGTGGGTCATGGAGAGCGGCGTGCCGTCGGGGTCGTGGGCGATGGTGACCCAGTGGCCGTTGCGGTCGTCGATCTGCTCCAGGATCGCCAGGCCGTCGCCCTGGTCGACGAAGTGACGGACCTGCCCCGTGTCCGGGTCGGTGAGGGTGTAGCCGTCCTCGGTTCGGTCCAGGGGCCATGGTGAGCCGTGGTGCGGCAGCGTGGGCACACCGGGGGCGGGGTGCGGGTAGGAGAGCAGCAGCCCGTCCTCGCCCACGAACACGACCCCGATGGCGTCGATCTCCAGGCGCTGGTCGATCGTGGACGACCACGTCGGGCCGAACCATCGCCCGATCCGGTACGACGACTCGAACTGCCGCCTGAACTCCAGCGGCAGGCTTCCCGGCAGCCGGATGTCGACCTGCGGCAGCAGCATGTGGCCGGTGGCGACGTCGATCGGGTCCTTGACGCAGGTCTTCTGGCACGTCTGGCGGGCGCCGACCTCCGGCCTGGTCTCCACCTCCTTGCGGACCCCACGTCCCAGGAGCCTGTTGACGCCGTCCCGCAGGCCGTCGACGCCCAGGCGCAGCCCGGTGCGGGCGAATCCGGCGCCTTTGGTACCGAGGGCCTCGAAGATGAGCCGGCCGCCGAAGTCGCCGGGAGACTTGGCGAGGCTGTCGAGGGCTGTCTTGACGGCGCGTTCGGGGTGGGAGGCGGTGGAGACCAGGCCGGCGAGGGTCGTGCTGACGCCCTGGAACCACTCCGCCGGGTGGCCGAGGTTGTAGGGGGTTGTTGGGTTGAGCCCGGTCACGAAGCCCACCAGCCCCGCCGCGCCCCTGATGGTGCCGCCGGGGACGCGGTTGAGCTCGGTGCTGGTCGCTTTGAGGACGTCAAGGAACTGGTTGCCGAGCCGGCTGGCCGGCGGCGGCGCGGCAGGGGCGTGCGCCAGGGCCCCCTGTACCGCGGACTCCGCCCGCGACGCGGCCTCGTCACGGCCGCGGCGCGCGTCGGCCAGCAACTCCTGGGCCCGCTGCATGTCCGCCGTGCCGGGATCCGTGAACGACTCGGGCCGGGGCCCGGGGTCCTGCCGGGACCGCACCTTCGCGTTGTAGGCGTCGACACGGGCGTTGTACGCGTCCGTCGCCGTCCGTGACGCCTGCGCGCCCGACTTGTACAGGTCGATGGCTTCCTGCGCCTTGGCCTGCGCCCACTTGACGGTGTCCGCGTAGGCCTCCAGCGCCCCGGCGGCCCGCTCGCAGGCGTCGGCCGCCTCGAGCCACTTCGTGGGGTGGGTCTGGAACTTCTCCCGGAAGGTCTCGCCGGCCCAGCCCTTCCAGTGGCTGGAGTTCACCTTGCGCATGCCCTGGCCGACGTTGTCGAAGGCCTTGTGGAAGTCCCGCAGATGTTGACTGCTCGCCCGGATCCGCTCCGGGCCACCGTGGATGAGTTCCTTGGGGTCCTCCGTCTGGCCGAGTTGCCGTTCGGCAGGGGTGGCTCCCAGGTCGGAGGCGGCCTCGTCGCCCCAGCCCCGCACCGCGTCGGCGGCGTCGGTGAAGCCGGTCCGCGCCAGCAGCCCGCCGGCGTTGTCGGTGGCCCGGTCCAGGCCCTGGCCCACCGCCCGTCCCGCCTCGGCGACGTGCTGCATTCCGCTGCGAACCGAGTCGTCGACGCCCTCCCTGATGCTGTCACCGGCTCTGCTCAGGCCCTGGCCGATGTCGTCGAAGACGCCCATCAGTTCTCACCCCCGCCACCGGCTGCCTCGGCCTGCTGCTCAGTGGCGGCGGCGCGGGCTTCGGGCCCGGGGCCGAAGGCGTCGTCGATCCACTCGTCCGACGCCCCCAGGGCCGACTCGACCAGGTTCACCGCCTGCCCGAGCCCCGAGGTGGGCGAGGTCAGCATGGACCGGAGGGCGTCCTTGCCGGCCTGCTCGCTGTTGTCCAGCGCCTTCTGGAAGGACTCGGGGCTGTAGTCCGATTGCAGGCTCTGGCTCGCCATCTCGCCCCAGCTCATGGCGGAGACCTGGTCCTCGGTGGCGTGCGGATTGCCGATCACCGAGTTCACCAGGGCCTTCAGCGAGTTCTCCTGGTACTCGTCGGTGTCGTGGAACGTGCCCGCGGCCAGGCCCACCCCCTCCGCGAGGTCGTTGCCCTCGTCGACCAGCGAGCGCACTCCCCAGTCCCAGCGGTCGCAGAACGACGCGAACGCCGTCGTCAGACCCGCGTGCCCCAGCTCGACGCCGGACAGCGCGATGTTGCCGAACCCACGTCCCGCTTCGGCCATACCGACCATGCCGAGTGCTCTCAGCTCGCCCAGCGCGTCGTTCAGCCCTTTCACGATCAGATCAAGGCCACCGGTGGCGAGATCCTTGTCCCCGTCGTTGGTCGTCACCGCAGATTCCCCCGTCCATCAGCGACATTTCCTTCAAGTGCCGGTGCCGGTGCCAGTGCCGGTGCCGGTGCCGGTGCCGGTGCCAGCGGTTGCGGTGGGGGTTCCGGTTGCGGTTGCGGTGGGTCGGTCCACCGCGACGGCGTCCGGCACGATGCCCCGTACGGGCGGGAACACCATTCCGTCCACCCCGTCGGCGGCATCCAGCGCCACCCCGCACGGCACCCCCGCGGCACCCACCGCCACGTCCAACAGCAGTGCGCCCAAGATCCGCCGGTACGGCCAGGCCCGGTCCCCCTCGCCGCGCGCCAGCGCGAACCGTGCCAGCGCCGCCTCGTCGGAGAAGGCGAGGATCCAGCGGACACCGTTCAGATCGGCGCTCAGCAGGCCACCGCCGCCCTCGCTGCCGTCCTTGCTGCCGTCCCCACCGTCGTCCCCGCTGTCATCCCCGCCGTCGTCCCCGCTGTCGTCCTCGTCGCGAGGACGGTTCCTGTCCGGCTCGACGCCCACGGGCACCAGCACCGCTCTGCGACGGAACTCACCCAGCAGCGCCGCGAACCCAAGCCGGCGCCGGGCTTCGTCCGGGCCCTCGATGCCGTCGGCCGGCGGCGCGGCAGGCCGCGGCGGTGGCGGTCCTGCCGGCGCCTTCACCGGCGTGGCCGGCACTTGAGCCCTCGAAGTGCCCGTATCCCCCGTAGCACCCGAGGAGGACGGACCGCTGCCGCCCAGATCCGCCAGGCCGATCAGACGGCTCGCGCGCGGGGCCCCTGTAGCCCCGGGTTCCGGCGCCGGCTCCCGGCCCGCAGCGACCATGTCCACGTAGTCCGCGAGCCGGGACCGTGCGACGCCCGATCGAGAGGCCGGCCGTCCCCCATGGTCAGCCATCGACTGCTCCCCCGATCGGACTCGGCTGTGGCCCGCTCCCGGGGCGTCGGTGCCGCAAGCCGGCAGGCGGTGCGTCTGCGTGCTTGCCTCCGGCGGTCACGGACAGCCGATGTCCGTCCCAGGGAGGGGCTCGGTCGGACACGACCGTGCCAGCGGGAGCTGGAAGAGACCTTGGGGAAATCTTGAATGGCCAGGTGAGACGGGGTCCGACGCGCACCGACGCATGTCGGCGCCCGGCTGGTGGCCGGGCGCCGACACACGTCAGATCAGGCGGATGCCGTGACGGCCGTCAGACCGGTGAGGTGACGGCCGTCAGACCGGTGAGGTGACCGTCTGAACCGGCTGGCGCGGCTGGACCGGCTGGACCGGCTGGCCGAGATGCCGGGCGAAGAACCGTACCGCGCTGTCGGCCTCGAACCTGGGCAGTTCCTTGTGCCTGCCCGCATTGGCGTGCAACGTCTTCTCCTTCGAGGAGAAGGCGTCGAACAGTGCCAGGCCGGACTGGCGCGGGATGTGCTCGTCGTCCCACTGGAGCGTGTACTCGACCGGGATGGTGATCTGCTTCGCCAGCTCGGCCAGGGCATCGGGCCAGTGCAGGCCGAAGACCGCGGCGGTGATCCTGGAGTCGGCCACCGTCAGCGGCACCCCGATCGCGGTGCCCATGTTCAGGCCGAAGTAGCCGACCGGTCCGTCGGCGCCGATCTCCGGCAGTCCCTGGAGGGCGTCCAGCGTCGCCCTCCACTCGGGAACGGTGTGCTCCGCCAGGTGGGCGTTGTAGCGGACGACGATCGGCCCTTCCGGCTCGCCCGCCTCCCGCGCCCGGAACAGCTCGGCGATCTCTTTCTCGTCGTGCGCCGTACGTGGCCGGTCGCCGTGCCCGCGCACGTCGATGCAGGCGACGTGGAACCCGCAACCGGTCACGAGGCGCTCTGCCCGGCCCGACATCGCCGGTGCCTTCTTGTGCGTGCCGCCGCCGTGCCCCATCAGCACCAGGGGCGCACGATCGGAGCCGGGCGCCGGCGACCAGAGCACGCCGGGGACCTCGCCCACGGTGAAGTCGCGCGTGAGGACACCGTTCGACGACGTCTCCGCGGTGAAATGGATGGGATGCGCAGAATACTCGGAGTGCTCGGAGTGCTCGGAGTGCTCGGAACGAGCTGAAGAGTACATAGGTGGTTGCCTTTCGGGAGTGCCTTGTTGTCGAGGCGCTCCCAGCGACACCTGTGTCACATGCGCATGAGCAACCGTGAAGAAGAGGGGAGCACCCACAGCGATACAGCGTTCACGGGTCTCACCTCCTTGCACGACGTTCACGGCTGGCCGGCAAGCTACCAACTCGCACGCCGTCCCCGCCAACCTTTTTCCGCGAAGCCCGACCTGCCCCGCGCACCCACCCTCCACCCCGGACCCGGCCCCAGACCCAACCCTTGCTTCATCTATCGATTTTCGATAGATTCCCATCGTTATTCGATGGAGTGGTAGAGGGGTGGGTCATGGGAAAGCTGGCAGTGCGTGCGCTGCGCGCCGTGCTCGCGGTGGTGCTCGCCGGCACCGTGTGCATACAGGCGGGGATGGTGTGGACGCTGGCCAGCGGGAACGACCCGGAGGACGGGTCACTCCCGCTGACCGCGTTTCGCGTGATCACGATCCTGGGCATGGTGTCGGTCCAGGTCGCCGTGGTCTGCGTATGGCGGCTGGTGGCGATGGTGCGACGCGGAACCGTGTTCTCCCACGCCGCCTTCCGGTACGTGGACGGCGTCATCGGCGCGATCGTGGCGGCTGCCCTCATGTGGTTCGTGGTCACGGCCGTCAACGCGCCGGGCCAGCGGGACGACCCGGGCGTCACCGTCATCATGGGCGGCATCGGCGTGGCCATCCTGGGGGTCGCGCTCATCGTCCTCGTGTTGCGGATGCTGCTCGCCCAGGCCGTCGCGCGCGACGTCGAGGCGGCGCAGATGCAGGCCGAGTTGGACGAGGTGATCTGATGCCGATCGCCGTCGACATCGACGTGATGCTGGCCAAGCGGAAGATGTCCGTGGGTGAGCTCGCGGACCGCATAGGGATCACCCCCGCCAACCTGGCGGTCCTCAAGAACGGCCGCGCCAAGGCGGTGCGCTTCGCGACGCTCGCCGCGCTCTGCGAGGTGCTCGAGTGCCAGCCGGGCGACCTGCTGCGCTGGGAGGCGGGGGACGCGGCGGGCGGATGACGTGCCCCAGGGCGGGCGTGATGGCCGCGAGACTGATCGCGCGCGATCAGATCCAGTCACGCCAGCGGGGTGCGATGAGGGCGGCCAGTTCGTCGTAACCGCCGCTGCCCGGGTGTGCACCGTCGCCGGTGCGTACTTCGTCCATCCACACGGCACTGGCCAGCAACGGCCGGTGGACGGACACGTAAGGGACCGCTGCGGCACGGCAGACATCGGCGAACCGCTCGTCGAGCCGTGCCGTACGGGAAGCGTGCTCGGCCTCGTCGACGGGTGGCGGGCCGACCACCAGGACCCGCCACCCCCGGTCGGCCGCCCGGCCGAGCAGCCGGGCCAGGTTGGCCGACGACTCGTCCGGGGCCACGCGTGGCCGGCCGTTCTCTTCCGTGGCGTCGTTGACGCCGAACGACACCACGACCCGCAGATCGGTGCCGTCCCTGAGCCGCTGATCGCATTCGCCGTACCAGCGGGCGAGGACATCGGAGGACGTCTGGCGCCGCACGCCCAGGTTGTAGCAGGTCAGCGGCTGCCCCTCAGCGAGCGCCCGTGCGGTCAGCCGGCCCGTCCACCCGAGGCAGAGCGGATCGCCGAACCCGGCGACGTAGGAGTCACCGACGAAGCACACACGCAGGTCCCGAGTCACGTGAAACGACCTCCACACGGTGGGAGTGGCCGGGAAAGGACCCAGTAGACCCCCGCGTCACGCTGGTCGTCGCCCGATTTCGGGTGGCTCGTTCAAGGTCGTGAGGCACATCGGGCGGACCGTAGCGGGCGAGCTTCGGGAGAGGTCTCGAGACGCCCGGGGCAGGGTGGCGCCCGACGCATGACAAATGACGGGCAACGGACCACGGACGACGCATGACGAACGACGCGTCACGAAAGCGAATGACGAGGTGGAGGGTCGAATGAAGCGGATCGGGCACGGCCGGCTGATCGCGGCGGGCGTTGCCGCCGCGGTGGTGGCCGGATTAGGCCTCACCGGTAACGCCAGCGCAGCCGACACCAGGGGCGAGGCCGCCACGCAGGACGAGGCCGCCACGCAGGACGAGGCCGCCACGCAGGACGAGGTCGTCGTCCAGGACTCCGACGAACTGGCGGAGGCCATGGCGGACGCCGGGGCGGGCGACCGCATCGTCCTGGCGGACGGCGAGTACGAGATCGGCAAGCTGAGCGGCCGGCACGGCACCGAGTCGGCCCCCATCGAGATCGTGGCCGAGCACCGCGGCGAGGCGACCATCACCGAGGGGCAGCTGGAGGTCAGCGACTCGTCGTACGTGACGTTCGAGGGCCTCACCTGGACGAACAGCGACACGCTCAAGATCGACGGTTCGAACCACGTACGGCTGACCCGGAACCACTTCCACCTCACCGAAGAGGAATCGTTGAAGTGGGTGATCATCCAGGGTGAGGAGAGCAACCACAACCGGATCGACCACAACCTCTTCGAGGACAAGCACCAGCTGGGCAACTTCATCACCATCGACGGCTCGGAGACCCAGCAGTCCCAGTACGACCGGATCGACCACAACTACTTCCGGGACATCGGGCCGCGCGCCGAGAACGAGATGGAGGCGATCCGGGTCGGCCAGAGCGACATCTCCCGGTCGGACGGGCACACGGTCATCGAGTCCAACCTCTTCGAGGACTGCGACGGCGATCCCGAGATCGTCTCCGTCAAGAGCAACGAGAACGTGGTGCGGTACAACACGTTCCTCACCTCGCAGGGCGTGCTGTCCCAGCGGCACGGCAACCGGGGTGAGTTCTACGGCAACTTCTTCCTCGGCCGCGGGAAGGCGGGCACCGGCGGCATCCGGATCTACGGCCAGGACCACAAGATCTACAACAACTACTTCGAGGGCCTGACCGGCTCGGGTTACGACGCGGCACTCCAGGTGGACGGCGGCGACGTGGACACCTCCGGCGCCCTCAGCTCGCACTTTCGGGTGTACCGGGCGACGATCGTGCACAACACCTTCGTGAACGACGTGTCGAACATCGAGGTCGGCGCCGACTACGACCTCGCCCCGGTCGACTCGGTGATCGCGGACAACGTGGTGACCGGCGGCGAGGGGAAGCTGTTCAACGAGCTGATGGCGCCGAAGAACATGACGTACGCAGGCAACATCGCCTGGCCCACCGGCTCCGCCACCGTCGGCGACGTGCCGGACGACGGCGTCCAGGTCACCGACCCGCTGCTCGCCGAGGACGGCACCCTGTACCGGATCGCCGCGGACAGCCCCGCGGTCGACGCCGGCACCGGACCCTACGACTTCGTCACCGACGACATGGACGGCCAGGCCAGGGCCGGAGTGCCGGACACCGGCGCCGACGAGTACACCACCGAAGCGGTGACCCGTGGCCCGCTGACCGCGACCGACGTCGGCCCTGATGCGGACGCGTCGGACCTCGGGCGCTGAAAGATCGGCCGTGCCCGGGTCACATCCACAGGTGCGCGCCGGTGACGCAAGCCGCGGGCCGGCCACGGTCCCGGCTCGACGCCGATACCCGCCCTGACCGGCAAGCCCCCGGCTCCGGGGACGCGGACATCACCGCCCGTCCCCCGAGCAGGGGAACCCGACGCCCGCCCAACGCGGCGGTCGCACCGGCGCCACGCGCCGCCTCGTCCGGCCGGGGCGTCGGTGCCAAACTCGACAGGACCGGACGAGTGCGGTGACCGGGGAGGGGTCGGTGTCCGGTGTGGCAGCCTGCTGACGAGAGGCTCTCCGTCACCCCGGGTCCGCACGTCCTCGTCGAGTGCCCGCCGGGAACAGCACGGGTCGGCTGACAGGCCGTGCAAGTGAGTGAGGCGACCAATGAAGATCGAGATCTCCTTGCAAGGAACGCACGACGGTGTCGAGTTGAGATCGTTGTACAGGTGGCTGGAACGCGGGCGACGCGAACTGGCGGCGCACGGAACGGCGTTGGCACCACCGGTTGCCGAGTCCGAAGGCCATGAGTACGCGATGGGCGCCGGTGCCTTCGACGTCATCCAGCTCGTCGTCGACGCCGTGCCGCAATGGGGCGCACTGGCCGTGTCGATCACGGCCTGGCGCGCCGCACATGGCTCCCGCTCCTCGATCACCGTGGAGCGCGACGGTGTGAAGGTCACGCTGCCTGCTGCCGATCCGGACGACCTCAGCATGGTCCTGAGGGCTCTGGAGGGGCTGGAAGCAAGCGCGGACCCGGAGGGCGGGGAATGACGGCGGCCGAGGGGGACGCCATGCCCGCCGAAGAGGCCTCCGGCCGGAACGGGAACGTGGCGCCGACCCAGCGGGTGGACCCCGCGCGCTCTGCCTGTGTACTCATCGGCGTCGACGAGTACCGGCACCTCGCTCCCCTGCCCGGCGTCGCGAACAACCTCACCTCGTTGTTCGAGGTGCTGCGGGACGAGTCCGTGTGGGGCATTCCCAAGGGCCGGTGCACGGTTCTGCGGAACCCGAGGAACCAGTGGGAGATCACCGAGGCGATCGAGAAGGCGGCCGAGGCGGCCGAGGACACCCTGCTCGTCTACTACGCCGGGCACGGTTTGCTCGACATGCACGACGGAGAGCTCTACCTCACCCTGCCGGTGTCGCAACCGAACAGGCCGGCCCGGGCGCTCCAGTACGAACTGGTGCGGCGCACCCTGGTCCGCAGCAGGCAGGCTGTCAGGCGCAGCGTGTTGGTCCTGGACTGCTGCTACAGCGGCCGAGCGTTGGGTGAGATGTCGGCGGCGGACGTGGTGACCGGCGACATCATCGCCATCGAGGGCTCGTACGTCCTGACGTCGACCCCCAGCAACCAACTCGCCCTCGCCCCGCGCGGCGAGAAGTACACCGCGTTCACCGGTGAACTCATCAAGGTGCTCAGGGAAGGCTGCGCGGGCCTCGCCCAACAGCCGATGCTCACGCTCAATGAGCTGCACCAGGAACTCGTCCGGGCGATGCGGGCGCGCAAGCTTCCGGTACCGCAGCGGGCGGACACCAACGGTGTGGGGGATCTCCCCTTCATCCGGAATCCGAGGTTGTCGAAGGCGGGCCCCGTTCAGGTGACGGCGCGCCTGTGGACGCGGTCGAGGTCGCTGATCGCGCTGTCGCTGGCCTCGGTGCTCGTGGTGTCGTCGTTCGCCGCCGGGGACTGGTACGGGAAGCGGGACGCACGACTCACCGTCGAAGAGACGTCCGCGCCAGGTCCCTGCGGCAACGACGACGTCATCCTTCAGGACACCTCCGCCGCCCTCGACGGCAAGGAGCTGAACGGCGAGCAGATAAAGGGGCTGTCCGCGCTCGCGCTGAGCGGGCGTTCGGCAGGCTACGTCCTCGGAGACGACGATCCCGGGCGCGTCTATCCCATATCGCTGGGCGACTCGGACAGCCTCGCGCCCTCGATCGACCGGGTGAGGTACCTGCACCGGAAGGACGGCACTGCGTACCCCCGGCACTTCGACGGTGAGGGCCTGGTGCTGGAGAGGGGCGGGAAGACCATCCTGGTCAGCAGTGAGGCCCCTCCGGCGGTCCGCAGGTTCGACCTCGCCACCGGGAACGAGCTGGGCGAGATCGAACTTCCCCGGGCGTTCCATCTCCCCCCGGTGGGTGAGGCGGCACTCTCGCGGAACGTCGAGTCGTTGACGGCCACCGCGGACGGCAGGTTCCTCTTCGTGGGCCTGGAGGCCACCCTGGCGACCGACGACGACATCCACGGGAAACAGGCACTGCGCATCCAGCGGTACAGGGGGAACGCCGGCGGTGCCTACCACCCCGATCACCAGTACGCCTACGAGGCGGACGAAGGTCTCTTCCTCACGGAACTGGTGGCGCTCGACCAGGACCACCTCCTGGCCCTGGAACGCGGCGGGATGGCTGGCAAGGGGAACACCATCCATGTCTACCGCGTGAATCTCGACGGCGCGGACGACGTGAGCGGGAAGTCGATCGGCGAAGGGACGGACGAGGGCTACGGGCACCTCAAGATGCCTCTTTTCGACCTGGCCGACTGCCCCCAGAGGCGGCCGGAGGCAGAGGGGCACCGGTCGGAGGGCATAGTGGAGAACACGGAGGGTATGGCGCTCGCTCCCGCACCACCGGGAGAACCCCACCCGAAGCGCCGCGTCCTGTACCTGGTGTCCGACGACAACGGTGCCGTCGACCGGTCCACCCGCGTGTACCGGTTTTCCGTCCGCCTGCCGTGAGGCGTGGGAGCGTGGGGCCCCGGTCAGCGGGCCCAGCCCAGGTGCCCGGCCGCCCGGCGCCAGGTGTACGTCAAACTAGGCAAGGGTTCTAAAATGCCCTCACCAGTTCAGGCCAGTTCAGGCGCTAGCGCACCGGTGAGGTACTCGCTGACCATGTCGACCGAAACCTTCGAGTTCCAGGTAGAAGCCCGTCAGCTTCTCCAGCTGATGATCCACTCGGTCTACTCGAACAAGGACGTCTTCCTGAGAGAGCTCGTCTCCAACGCCTCCGACGCGCTGGACAAGCTGCGTCTGGCGACGCTGCGGGACGACTCCCTGGACGCCGACACGTCCGACCTCCACGTCGAGATCGAGATCGACAAGGACGCCCGCACCCTCATCGTGCGGGACAACGGCATCGGGATGTCGTACGACGAGGTCACACAGCTCATCGGCACCATCGCGCACTCCGGTACGGCCACCTTCCTCAAGGAGCTGCGCGAGGCGCAGGACGCGGCCGGGGCCGAGGGTCTGATCGGCCAGTTCGGCGTCGGCTTCTACTCCAGTTTCATGGTCGCCGACGAGGTCACCCTGATCACCCGGCGGGCCGGCGAGGCCCACGGCACCCGTTGGTCGTCGCAGGGCGAGGGCACCTACACGCTGGAGACCGTCGACGAGGCCCCGCAGGGCACCTCCGTCATCCTCCATCTCAAGCCGACGGACTCCGAGAACCAGCTGCACGACTACACCTCCACCTGGAAGGTGAAGGAGATCGTCAAGCGGTACTCGGACTTCATCACCTGGCCCGTCCGCCTCATGCCCGAGAAGCGCGACGCCGCGGACACCGAGGCGGCTGGGGACGCCGAAGACGCCGAGGCCGCCCCCGCCTCCGCCTCCGAGCCCGAGACGCTGAACTCGATGAAGGCGCTGTGGGCGCGCCCGCGCGACGAGGTGTCCGACGACGAGTATCACGAGCTGTACAAGCACATCAGCCACGACTGGCGCGAGCCGCTGGAGACGGTCCGGCTCCAGGCCGAGGGCACCTTCGAGTACCAGGCGCTGCTGTTCGTCCCCTCCCACGCCCCGCACGACCTGTTCACGCAGGGCTACCAGCGCGGCCTCCAGCTCTATGTGAAGCGCGTCTTCATCATGGACGACTGCGAGGCCCTGCTCCCGCCCTACCTCCGCTTCGTCAAGGGCGTCGTCGACGCGCAGGACCTCTCGCTGAACGTGTCGCGGGAGATCCTGCAACAGGACCGCCAGATCCGCATGATGCAGCGCCGCCTGACGAAGAAGGTCCTCGCCACGGTGACGGACATGCGGAAGGCGAACCCGGAGCGCTACGGCACGTTCTGGCGGGAGTTCGGCGCGGTCCTCAAGGAGGGCCTGATCACCGACTCCGACAACCGCGACGCGCTCCTCACCGCCGCGTCCTTCGCGACCACGCACGACGCCGACGAGCCGACCACGCTCAAGGCGTACGTGGAGCGGATGAAGGACGGCCAGGACGACATCTACTACGCGACGGGCGAGTCCCGGCAGAGCATCGAGAGCTCCCCGCACATGGAGGCGTTCGGCGCCAAGGGCGTCGAGGTGCTGCTCCTGACCGACCCGGTCGACGAGGTCTGGGTCGAGGCGGTCGGGGAGTACGAGGGCAAGCGGCTCCGTTCGATCGCCAAGGGCACCGTCGACCTCGGCGACGACAAGGACGAGGAGACCGGCGCCGAGAAGGAGAAGCAGACCGAGGAGTACGCCGGCCTGCTCGGCTGGATGACGGAACACCTGGCCGACGACGTCAAGGAAGTCCGCCTCTCCGCCCGCCTCACCGTCTCTCCTGCCTGCGTCGTCTCCGACTCCGACGACCTGACCCCCGCGCTGGAGAACATGTACCGCGCGATGGGCCAGGAGGTCCCGCAGACCAAGCGCATCCTCGAACTCAACCCGGAACACCAGCTCGTGAAGGCCCTCAGGCAGGCCCACACCCAGCGAACCGACCACACGGAACTCGCCGAGACCGCGGAACTCCTGCACACCCTCGCGGTACTCGCGGAGGGCGGCCAGCCGAAGGACGCGGGACGCTTCGTGAAGCTGGTGACGGACCGGTTGGAGCGGACGCTGTAGTTTCCGGCCGGCATTCCGGCCGGACCGGCGACCGGAGCGCCTCCGAACGCCTCCGGAACGCCGTCGGAGCGCCCTCTCCCACTTTCCGTGAACGCCTGTGGCGCGGCAGCCCCCCGATTAGATTCGGGGGGTTGTCCATGTCACGGAAAGTTGGGGGAACACATGATCAGGAATTTACGCGCGTCGCTGGGCACCGTGGCCGGCGCAGGCCTCCTGGCCGGCGCGGTTGTGATGACCACCGGCGCCCCGGCCCAGGCCGCCGCCCTGGGCTGCACGTACCCGTACGTCTGCCTGTACAACGCGTCGCAGACCAAGGTCGGCCAGTTCCAGGACGTCACCACGGACTGGCAGTCGTTCACCCGCACCGACGTCTACTACGCGGTGAACACCCGCAACGACGACGTCGCCTACTTCCGCTACAGCAACGGCCTCACGAACTGCGTCGCCGAAGGCAAGGCAAACACGATCTGGGACCTCCGATCCACCTACGGCCCGGACGTTCCCCCGAACGGCATCCGCATCGCCACGGAGTCGGACTGCTATCCGGGGACTTCGGAATAGGGCGTTATACGCGCTATCAGCCGATACCCCGCTCCTGCTCGTAACGGGTCTGGGCGCGGTCCAGGACCTCGTCCGCGTCCTTCCCCTGAACCCCGGCCCAGCGCAGAACGTCGACTCAAAGCTCCCCGGCGCTATTGCCCTCAGACAACAGCACGGACTCGAAACGCATCTGCGCCCGGTCCAAAGCCGTGTCAGCATCACGCCCATGCGCTCGTAGCCAATGAAGTACGTCCGCCATCAGTTCGACGGCCGCCTCCGTCGTGGCATGGACGACGAGGAGGGAAGGGGAAGAGTTCCACGAGATCCGGTCCCGCTGGTAAAGCCCGACCAACGCCTCGACGCGGTCCACGCGAGGGTCATCCGTATGTCCAGTGGGTGAGCTGAGCCCCGTGGCCAGTTCACACCAGGTCACCTTGCCGTTGCTATGGAGTTGCACGCCCCACCGGTCAGCCGTTGCCTCGACGAGCGCCATACCTCTGCCCGACTCCGCATCCGAGTCCGCGGCAACCACCGTGGGCAGGCTGCCCAGGTCTGGGTCATGGACCTCGATACGAAGACAGGTACCGCTCATCCGCATTCCGAGGGCCGCCGGGATACCGTTGCCCACGTGGGTGATGACGTTGGAGACCAACTCCCCCACACAGAGTTGAGCCGCTTCGCTGACGCTGTGCAGCCCCCACTCCTCCAGCGTCATGTGTGTCAGCCGACGTAATGCCGCCACGCCCTCTGGCTCGGCTGCGAAGGACACGTTCCATGGCCTTCGAGTCATGCAAGCTCGCTGCATAACTATCGCCTCCGTTCTTCGCGCATTCCCACGATCGATCAGGCCTGTCCGGCCGCGCTGTGAGACATCGGCGGCCCGGTCCATGCTCATCACAGTGGCAGCGACACATCCCGATCTGCAATGTGCACAACGGGATTCCCACGATCGAGTGATTGGCAAGGCTCGCCACGGCATAGAGACTGGTGTCCAGTCACAGACATCTGGGAGTCCGATATGGCCGGCTCACCGACGGCTCGGCGTCGTCGCTTATCGATCGAGCTGAAGAAACTCAGGGAGACGCACTCCCTCACGTGCGCCCAAGTGGGTGAGGCCCTGGACTGGAGCGGCTCGAAGGTCAACCGAATGGAGACCGGCAGCGGCCGAGTCCAGCCCTCAGACGTGGACGCCCTCTGCCGCTTCTACAACACCAGCGACGAACTCCGCGATTTCCTGAAGGCGTTGGCACGACAAGCCAAGACGCGCGGCTGGTGGCAGGTCCACGGCTCAGGGGTTCCGGAATGGTTCTCGATCTACATCGGGCTGGAACAGGACGCATCCACGTTTCGGCAGTATCAGTGTGAGGTGGTACCCGGCCTCATGCAGACTCCCGCGTATGCCGGTGAGCTGCACACATCGGGCGCGCATATGTCGCCCGAAGACATGGATCGCGCGATCCGAGTGCGCATGGAGCGCCAAGCCATGCTGACGCGTCCGGACGCTCCGGACTCCTGGTTCGTGGTCAACGAGGCAGCTTTGCGGAATGTGATCGGCAACCGTGGCTTGATGCGGGAACAGCTTGAACGTCTACTGGCATCAGTAGAATTGCCGAACGTCACGCTCCAAGTCCTACCATTCGACTCTGGCACGTACCCGGCCACGGGCTCATTCACCATGCTCGGTTTCCCCGACCCCGAAGACCCCGACCTCGTCTATCGGGACGGCATCACCGACGCCCTCTATCTGGAGGGCGAGCAGCACGTACGCGAATACACTCGGGCGTTTGACGGACTACGGGCAGCAGCCCTGAGCCCACCGCGCTCGACCCAACTAGTCAAGTCCGTTTTGAAGGAATACACACAGTGATATCTTTCCAGCACAAAGCGCCCAGCACTCTAATATGGAGCAAATCCTCGTACAGCAATGGTGCAGGTGGCGAATGCGTCGAGTGTGCCCGCTCTGCCAACACACGCTACATACGTGACTCAAAGATGACCGATTCTGTAGTTCGAACCTCGTGCGGCGCCTGGAATTCGTTCCTACGCGCTCTAGTGCGAGGTGATCTGTAAAGCGGTGAATTCGCATCTGATCGGTCTACCATCAGTGCATGGCTTCCGCCCGAGTTGACGCCAGCCGCACCCTGCTTGCTCGTCACCTCATGCGACGAGCGCGCACCCATACCGCCGCGAACTCAGCGGCAGTGATGGACTTCGCGCGGAACTCCTCTTGGACATTGATCTCTTCCAGATCCGGGACCGGGGCCTCTCCCAGGCCAATCGAGTTCGTTTGACGACTGGCATCAGCCCAATCGAGCCGTCCATCCCGGTAAACCTCGACCTTGCGGACCTCGTAGCGATCACCGTCAAGCTCACTGAAGAGCTCCACAGGCTCCTCTGCGAACTCATGCAGCCACTGCACCTTCACGTACGACGTCATCAGTTCCTCCCCCAGCTCACGATACGACTGCTCACGTCGAGGAAGTCCGAGCTGTAGCCCCCCTTTTCCGGGGCGCGGCCGCCTGGACCCACCAAGCTGGTCAGTGCCCCGGTCCGTTCCAGCCGCTGGGCGAGGGGGCAGTGGCGACTCGATCAGACTCCGGCGAGTCTTCGCCGTTGCCTCGACAGGTTCACAGCCAAGCGATGGGCCTGATCCAGGAAACGGCTCTGCCAGGCCGGCTTCGGTAGCCGGAGCCGTGGGGCGTGACGCTACATTGCCCACATGAACCGACCACGGCGGAGCTATCGATACGTGGGCCCGGCCGATATAAAGGCCGCAGCCCGACCCGAATGTGGGGGCCGGCCAATCCGTACGGCCGCCGAGTTCGATGGTTGGGTCAAAGAGCGCTCGGCTACGGAGCTGACCGAACCCTTCACGTTCGTCGTCGACACAGACGGGGTACTGCGGCTGGCGCCGCGTCGCAGCGAACACGTCGCCTGTGCCGGAGGCGATCGGGTTCTGAGCGCCGGCGAGATCGGATTCGTCCGTGAGGCCGGCCGTTGGGTCGCCGGTGAGGTGACCAACCACTCGACCGGATATTGCCCGGAGGTTGAATCCTGGTCGGCCGTTGCGGAGTCTTTGGATCACGTCGGCCTGGGTCGCCCATCCGCATTCACACACGAGGTGCATTTTCGGCGCTGTCCGGACTGCCAGGACAACAGCATTGTTCGTGAGGGCTACTACGTCTGCGTCTTCTGCGGAGCCAACTTGCCTGAGACATGGAACGTCGATCCGGCCGACGAGGACTGAGATTCGTCATGTCGCCACCGACCGGGCGGACGTGGCTGTGACGTCCGATGGGAAGGTAGCCGCCCCTGGAAGAGGGTCGACCAGCAGGCGTTCGTTCACCAGACTGGGTGGATGACGACAGCGCCGGCCTCTCCTGACGATCTCCGTGCCGTTCTCTTCGATTCAGGCGGAGTGCTGATGCAGCCGATCGGCGGCCGTTGGAACCCCCGAGCAGACTTCGAGCAGTCCGTGCTCGCCCACGCTCCCTCGGTCACGCCCGAACAGTTCGCGGCAGCCATCACCGCGGGAGACCGCTTCTTCGCCGCTTCGCCGTCGACGCCTGACTACAACGACTACCACCGCGTAATGCTCCGGCACCTCGGTGTGGACCCGACCTCGCAACTGCTCACCGACTTGCGCCGCGAAGTCCCTCCGGCCCGGTATCTGGAGACGTACCCGGACGTCGAGCAGACCCTGGGCGAGTTGAGCCGGAGAGGGGTGCGGATGGCCGTGGTGTCCGATGCCTGGCCCAATCTGCCCGACCTCCATGCCGGGCTCGGGATCGACCGGTTCTTCGAGGCATACGCCATCTCCGCCGTCCTCGGCTGCAACAAGCCGGACCCGCGCATGTACCACCACGCCAGCACGTCGCTGGGCCTCGCCCCTGCGCAGTGTCTGTTCGTTGACGACGATCCGGACCTGGTCGCCGCGGCGATCCGACTCGGCTATGCGGGACGCGCATTGTGCCGGGACTCGACGACGACCGTCTCGGATGTTCCCTCCATCACCACTCTGACGGAACTCCTGGACCTCTTCTGACACATCCCGATCACGCGGGGTACCGCTGTGGCGGGGTTCGGGAGCGAGGCGGTCAGCCTCAACAAGGACTGTCGACCACACCACCGTCCAGCCAGGCGATTCTCGGGCGAACTTCAGTGGGTGTAGGCGGTCAGTGCGCGCGTGGCTGGCTGGCCGCACACGAACCTGATCCAGTCATCAGGCCCCCTAGGAATCGATCATCTGGGGAACCGGCAACCGGGAACCGGGAGGCGCGTTCTACCGGCGGACCGCCGAGATCAGTCCGCCGGGCCGCTCCTCGCGCTGCGGCGGGGTGCTGATCGGGCGGCCGTAGGCGACAGCGCGCTCGCGCAGGGTGTGGCTGTCGGCCTCCCAGCCGTGCCCGGCCAGCCAGCTCACCGGGTCGTCGGGCATCTCCGAGACCCACATGGACGCCGCTGATCCCGGCTTGGCGTCCGCGCCGAAGCGCTCGATCACACCGCGCGAGCCCAACGTCAGTCCCATCCGGCTGCCTGGCGCCGACTGCGCGCTGATCCGGCCCAGCAGCAGTTCCACCGCGTCCTCGGGTAGGTAGATCAGCAGTCCTTCGGCGATCCACACGGTCGGCACGGCCGGGTCATGCCCTGCGGCGGCCAGCGCGCCCGGCCAGTCCTCCCGCAGGTCCACCGCGACGGTGATCCGCTCGCAGCGTGCGACGGCCCGCTCCTGGCGCAGCACCGAAGCCTTGAAGTCCAGTGGCTCGGCGGTGTCGACCTCGAAGAGCCGGGTGCCCTCGGGCCAGTCGATCCGGAAGGCTCGGCTGTCCATGCCGGCGCCGAGCAGCACGACCTGCCGGACCCCGGACGCGGAGGCCTGCCGCAACAGGTCGTCGAGGAACTTCGTCCTGATGACGATGGAGAACGACACGGCCAGTCGGCGGCGGCGCGCGGCCTCGTCGTCGGGCAGCGGCGGCGAGGAGGGCCACAG
Source organism: Streptomyces odontomachi (assembly GCF_024435355.1). GTDB lineage: Bacteria > Actinomycetota > Actinomycetes > Streptomycetales > Streptomycetaceae > Streptomyces > Streptomyces odontomachi. The sequence goes on along the minus strand of NZ_JAMJWG010000015.1, from coordinate 179,074 downwards.
GCCGCCGGCGGTGGCGAAGGCCTTTGCCAGTGGGTCGCGGAACAACGCGCTCTCCCGCTCGCTCTCCAACGCCCGCACCCTGGCCACCCCCACCGCCGTGGCCCACACTCCCGACGGCTGCACCCGCTCCTGCTCACCAGTCACCGCGCCAGCCTAGATGACCGATTCCAAGGGGCCTGATGGGGTGAGCCAGGTTCATGCGCGCACTGACCGCCTACGACCAGCAAGACCACCCACCATGCGGCGAAGATCAAGAGTCACCCTGTGTACGCGACCACACGAAGTGGAGCAGATCCCCAGATGGAGCGGCGGATGGTTGGTAAATGTGCTCTCGACAAAGTGCTGACTCGTCTTGTCCCGACGACTGAGGACGACCTGGATCTGTTGGCCGAATGGTTCGCAGCCCCGGACTTCGTCCGGCACTGGGGTGGAGTACCGATACCGCGTGCTGAGGTGGCCGAGAAGTATGTGGGGCGGCGCCGGCCGCGTGTGGAGTCCTTCCTCGTACTGGCCCAAGGCGTGCCGGTGGGATACGCCCAGTACTGGCACGCTGGCCCGGCCGAAGGTGGCATCGACATGGCGCTGACCCCGAAGGCGCAAGGCCGGGGCCTGGGACCGGATGCCGCTCGCGCGCTCACCGCGCATCTCTGTGGGGAACTCGGATGGCGGCGCGTGACCGTCGACCCCGAGACGGGGAACGTTCGAGCAGTGCGTGCATGGGAGAAGGCCGGCTTCCAGGAGGTGTCGCGCGACGGCGCGAACGTCCTCATGGAATACCGCCCCGGAGGCTGACGCAAATCGCCGTCAGGCGGGCGCGCTCAGGTGAGCAGTTCGGCGAGTTGGGCCATCTCGGTGGGCGGGTCGATCACCGGCTGGATGAGGAGCTCGTCAAGGCCTGCCCGTTCCAGGGCGGCGATGCGGGTGCGGAGGTCGTCGCGGGTGCCGACAAGGGCCACGCTGTTCATCAGCGAGGGCAGGATCAGGTCCCGGTCCTGCGGTGCGATGCGTCCGAGGTAGTTGGGGTAGATCTTGGTGTACCGGTCCGGCGCGGTGGCGGTGGTGCCACGCCGGTCGAGGAGTCGTCGCACCGCCTCGCGTTCGTCGGGGCCCAGTTGCCCGGCGACGGCGGGTGTGTCGGCGGCGAAGTCCAGCAGCGACAGAACGAGGTGACCCGTGGCATCCCGGGCCGCGTCGCTGTCGGAGTCCTCGTCATCGCGCAGCAGGTGGAGCGCGGTGACCACGTACGAGTCCCGATGGGCAGCAGCGGGGTCGTGGAGCGTGTCGCGGGCGGCTGTGCGGCGGGCGTCGTGCAGGGCGTGCCAGGCGGTGGGGTCTAGCAGGCCGAAAGAGATGAGGCCGGCGCCGCGGCGGCCGGCGACGGCGGCGGCCTTGGGCCCGTGCAGTGCGGCCACGACGAACTCGATCGCATCGGCGGTGTTCACGTGCGCCCCGCTGTGCAGGAACCGGATGCCTCGGACCTCATCACCTTCGCGGTACGCGGTCGAGCGCCCGGCACACAGATCCTGTAGTGCCGCGGTGAAGTTCTCCAGCGCGGCCGCCGTGGCCGGCTGCATGCCCAGCGTGCGCCTCGCGGTGTTTCCGGTGCCGACCCCGCAGATGATCCGGCCCGGTGCCAGGGCATTGAGGCTGGCGAAGGCGCTCGCCGCGGCCGGTGCCGAACGCAAAGCGGGTGAGGTCACGCCCACACCGAGCCGGATGCGACGGGTGGCCTTCGCACACAGGCTCAAGGCGACGAAGGGGTCGCCGTGGACCATCGGGGTGTCGTTGACCCAGAAGCTGCACAAGCCCAATTCCTCGGCCCGCACCGCGAGATCCTCCACTCCGGGTTGCGCGGCGACCACGACGCCTGCACGCATCAAACCTCCGAGAGTACGAGGAACGAATCGAGTCTATTCATGCCGGAAGGTCCCAGGGCTGACGCCCATGGCCGTAACGGCGTCGGCGAAACACCGGGACGGCTTGACGCGGTCCGGGCCGTACCTCCTTATGATATCGCGGAGTGTCGACGACTATGTTGTCAAGGTGGTACAGGCTACGGAGCCTGCTTTCCTGAGATATGGAACGCGGACCGATGACTGCGCTTCCTGCGCGGGAGCCAGCCAGCAGCTGCGGCAGACGCTCCGATCCCGCGACGCAGGTATCTTGGCCCCCCACGCGCCGCCTCACGGAAGGTCAGAAATCAATGATTGCCATCCCTCTGCTTCATGGCGGAGAGGGTCGTCTGGGCTCACAAACCCTTCCATGCCCTTGAGTGTCAGTGAGCATATTCTTGATGCGTCGCAAGCGCAGCATTCGAGCCGGTTCTAGTGAACGCCAGTTCTCCGCCTCGTTCCGCGCCTCCTCAATTGTCACGCCAATGGCGTCACTTACATCTCTCAGAAGCCCAGCAGGGTCCGTAGCGGGCCCCGAGCTTCCGGCACCGAACTCCCGAATCATGAATGCGCGGATGTAGGCGGCTTCTGCCACCTTCTTCCGCTCGTCGGCTTCGACGTACTGACGATCAATAATTTCGAGCGCAAGTCGGGCCCAGCGCTGCCTCACATCCAGAGGCACATCACCGCGCATCATCTTTCCCGCGCACAGCTCCCGCAACGTCTCCCAGCCATCAACATTCAGAGTCCGAGGCAATGCACCGGACACCACGATTTCCAGCTCCTCCAGGGAACCATAAATAAGGTCTTCGATCCTCACACGCTGCTTCTCGTCACCTTCGGACTCCTTAGGAAAAATATGATTCCGGCACGTTCAAACGCCTCTCGCCCTTTCTGGAGACTTTCCAGTGACGGCCCACAATGCCCGCTCATATTGTTGATTTCCATTCCCAAATAGGTCCGGAACCACCCGCTATTTCTGCCTCACCAGCTGCAATAACATCGCCACCGCGAGTAAGCACTTAGGGCCAATCACTGCGCCTCGACCCCCGATGCCGTGTGGATTTCGAACTTCGCATCCAGCTTATCGACCTAAAGAACTAGGTAGATTCGGCCTCGCAGGGGGGACAGCCATCTCAATATGAACCTAATCAACCGAAGCCGACCGCGAAAAGTCCTCATACCATTTAGAGAAATCCTTCGCGTCATGGAGAAAATTTCCAGGAGACTCAAGCAAGTCCGCGCCAGCGAGTTGATCCAGGGCGTGCCACACTTTCGGGTCAATCGACTCGGAAGTATACTGCTCCATGACACTCAAAGCCCAATTGGATGCCTCTTCGGGGGAAATTTCTCCTTCCACGAGCCGACTCAAGTGGATTCGAATCTGATCACATATTCCATTATTCACCATGGTAGATTAGCCTCAAGATCGCGACGCCATTCAAATTTCCAATATCGAACTCGGATTAGCCGCCTGACGGAATTCCAAAGGCGGAAGATAGTGATGATCAGCAACATAGTGCACCACCATTACCGGGGCAACGTACACGATGCCACCCAAGCCCGGCACACGAATCTCGCCGCTTCCAACAAAATACCCATTCCAAGAAGTAGTCTCTTTGGCTACTTCAAAGGATGGACACAATTCGCAAAAATGCATCCCGCGATACACGTTGCTCGGATTCTTAATCAACTCGCCCAACACCGGGACCAGCCCCTCCGGAGGATCTCCAACAGGATAAGCGTGGTCACGCGAGAGCCATCCGATATTCACCATTCCTTCCCGAGTGTCAGAATATTCGTACGGAGTTAGATCTGCAAAGTACGCCATTTACCTTCACCAGGGTTTGATATGTTCTCGACAAATAACTACATGCACGGCCCCCATACCCTCACTAACGATCTCGCTAAGACGGGTTGGGGCATTCACCGTAATAGACCTACCACTGATACGTAGACCATTCGGTCGGTCCACAATATAGTCTGGGAGCATCTTTCCGGGACCGTACGTGTCCGCCGGCAGCCTATTTTCTCCCACTTCAATCGCATGACCTATTGAATCAGACAGCCTTTCGCCGTCCTTCACATAAAATTTGAGCCAGGTTCCACCTGGGACCTGCATGTCCCCAACGCCAAATTCATAATATCCGTGTCCGGATATGACCGCCGAGTTGTCAGATCGCCCTTGCCGAGAAACACTCCTCGCCCAGTCGTTTCCATTTCCCTGTCCGTATGAAGGGGGCCGGGGACGACGATCCATTTCGGACGGGCAGGGGCTTAGCCCCTCCGGGTCTGCCCACACGTGCGGGTTGTCTACATAGGAAACTGGGTTAGGAGCGGGAGTCAGTCCGAGTGGATCCGGCGTCAGATACCGCGCCGTCTCCGGGTCATACGTCCTGAAGTAGTTGTAGTGCAGGCCCGATTCCGGGTCGAAGTACTGGCCCGGGAAGCGCAACGGGGTGTACGTCGTCGCCGATCTGTTCCACGTTGTCGTGCCCCACAACGTCGTGCGGCTGTGCCAGGCGATCGTGCCCTGGTCGTCTACGAGTTCGGTGGGGGTGCCCACCAGGTCCGTGATAATGGCGAAGAAGCGGGAGGCTATTTCCTCCGTGGTGGCTTCCGATGCCGTTGCCGGCGAAGGGCCGTCGAGGGTGGCCAGGGAGGACGTGGGGGTGTCAGGGGCGGAGACGACTGGGGTCCCCGATGTGATGCGTTCCGTCTGCGTCAGCGGGTGTAGGCCCGCGTGGTCCCACGTCAGGGTTATCGCGTTCGGGTGCGGCTCGCCGCGTGTTACCTGTTCGCAGAGGGTCGTGGCGTCCCACGTGAAGACGGTTTCCTCGGTCACCGTCTCGCCATCGGCGGCCATCCGTTGCTTCGCCGTACGGCGGCCCAGCGGGTCGTACGTGTAGCGCCAGCGGGTGCCGTCCGGGGTCACCACCGCGGTGAGGCGGTCCTCGGGGTCCCACTCGTAGTGCCAGACGTCCGGCTTGCGGGAGAGGCGGGTCTTGCGGCGTAGCGTGATGCGGCCCGCCGCGTCGTGTTCGTAGTGGACGTCCCCGGCTCGGGTGATGCGGGTGCCCGCGTACGTGCGCGGGCCGCGGGCCTCGTGGCCGGGGTGCTTCTCCGGCCACGTCGCCTGCGTCTGGTTGCCCGCCTCGTCGTACGCGTACCGCTCCGACCAGTTCGCCGCGTGCACCGCCGTCACGCGGCCTGCCGTGTCCAGGTCGAAGCGGCGGACGCCGGTGCGGGCATCGTCGATCGCGGTGACGTGGCCGTCCGCGCGGTAGGTGTAGGTGCGGTGGGCCGTCTGCTCCCCGTCCGCCCCGTACCCGGCGTACACGGACTGGGTCGTCAGGCGGCCCAACGGGTCGAAGGTGTTGTGGAGGGACGCCGCCTCCCCGATGCGCCGCCCCACCTCGCGCCCCGCCACGTCCCTCTCGAACGTCAACCTGCGGCCCGACGTCGTCAACGAGGCCGGGCGCCCCACCGCGTCGTACGTCCACACGGACTCCGCACCCGACGGTGTCGTACGCCCCGTGCGGCGCCCCAACTCGTCGTAGGCGTACGCGATCGTGCGGCCGTCGACCGTCTCCGAGCGCAGGCGACCGTAGCGGTCCCGAAGAAGGGTCAGGCTCGTGCCGGGGGCGGTGGCCTCCGCGAGTTGGTCGGTGAGGTCGTACGTGTAGGTGGAGACGGACGTGCCGGCGCCGGTGGCCTCCGCGGTCACCGTCTTGCGGACGACCTGGCCCAGCGCGTTCCGGTCGAACGTGACGCGGTCGCCCAGCGGCGTCGTACGGGACGTCAGGCGGCCCGCCGGGTCGTACTCGTACGTCAGGATCCTGCCGTCGAAGTCCGTTTCCGATATGAGGTGGCCCGCCGGGTCGTAGGCGTAGTCCCAGGTGAGGCCCTGGGGATTCGTGACGCGGGTGAGGCGTAGTTCCGTGTCGTGGTCGAAGGTGTAGCGGACGCCGTCGGGGTCGGTGCGGGCCGTGAGGACGTCGAAGTGGCCGTACTCGAAGCGGGTGACGGCGCCCTGCGGGTCGGTGTGCGTGGTGCAGTTGCCTTCGCCGTCGTACGTCCAGGACTCGACCGTGCCGTCGGGCGCCGTGCGACGGGACAGGTGGCCCTCCACCGTCCACTCCAGGCGCGTCGTCCCGCCGAGTGGGTCCGTCAGCGTGACGGGGCGGCCGAAGGCGTCCCGCTCATACCGGGTCACCGCACCCAAAGGGTCGACGACCTCCAGGGGCAGGCCGGCCCGGTCACAGCGGACCAGGGTGCGGTGACCTGCGGCGTCGGTGACCGACGCGAGGTGGCCCGCCTCGTCGTAGGCGTACGTGGTCGTGGCACCGGTGGGGTCGGTGACGCTGGTGCGGTTGCCGCGGGTGTCGTAGGACTGGTGCCACGTCAGGCCGTCGGGGCCGGTGACCCGTACGGGTAAGCCGCCGTCTGGGCGCCAACCCGTGCCCACGTCCGAGCCCGAGGGCAAATCCGCCCCCGACTCCGGGCCCGAGCCCGGAAGCGGCTCGTACTCCGCCCGCGTCTCCCGCCCGTCCGGCCGGACCACCGCCGTCAGTCGTCCCGCCGCGTCATAACGCAGCTCGGTCGTATGACCGAGCGGGTCCGTCTGGCTCAGCAGGCGGTTGGCGCGGTCGCGCTGGTAGCGGGTGACCGCGCCGAGCGGGTCGGACTCGGCGATGACCTGGCTGGCCGTGTTGATCAGGAAGTGGCGGGTGTGGCCGTCGGCTGTGGTGGTTCTGGTGACCCGGAGGCCGGATTCCGGGTCGGTGCCGTAGGTCAGGCGCAGGCTCATGTGGCCGGCGGAGCCGGCTTCGGCGACGCAGCGGTCCTCGTCGTCGTACTCGTACGTGTACGAGCGGGCGTTGGTGTCCGTCCAGGACGTGACCCGGCGTGCCGTGTCGTAGGTGAAGCGCAGCGGCTTGCCCGACGAGTTCACGACCTCCGTCAGGTTGCCGTCGGCGTCGTAGCCGTAGCGGACCAGCACCTGGTCGGTGCCGTCGGGGGCGGCGCCGGCCAGGTGGAGGGCGGTGATGCGGTCGGCGGTCGTCACCACCCCAAGGCGGTAGCCGGCGCTGTGGGTGATGGCGGTCGGGGCGCCGCTCTCCGGGGCGTAGGAGAAGGAGATCCAGTGGCCGTTGCGGTCGTCGATCTGCTCCAGGACGGCCCGCCGAACCCCCTGGCTGCCAGCAGACTCGCCGGGGTTCGCCAAACCCTCTCCCTCGTCGGCGAAGTGCCACGCGCGGCCCGTCTCAGGGTCCCGGATGACGTACCCGGCGTCGTCGGGCGCCCGTTCCAGGGGCCAGCGCGGGCCGTGGCCCGGCAGGACCGGGGTGCCGGGCTGCGGGTGCGGGTACGCCAGCAGCAGGCCGTCCTCCTGGACGAAGACGACCCCCTCCGCATCGATCTCCAGGCGCTGGTCGACGGTGCTCGACCAGGACGGGCCGAACCAGTGGCCCAACCGGTAGCCGGACTCCACGCGCCGCCGGAAGGCGAGCGGCAGCGCACCCGGCAGCTCCACGTCGGTCTGCGGGAGGTACATCCGGCCCGTGGCCAGGTCGATCGGGTCGGTGCCGTGGGAGACGACGCCCTCGTCACGGGAAACCGCCGCCGCGTCCCGGCGGACCGCCCCCCGCGCCCCCGCCTTGGCCGCGTCCTCGAACCCCGCCCGGGCCCCCGCCTCGGCCGCGGCACGCACGCCCGCCTCGGCCCCGCCCCGAGCAACCGCGCCCGCCCCGTCCCCCGTGAACAGGTTCGGCAGTGCACGCCCCGCGAACTCCGACGGGTCCTTGCGGAAGTCGTCCAGAGCCATCCCCACCGCTTGGTTCGGATGGGCGGCCGTCGACACCAGGCCGGCCGCCGCCAGGTTCAGGTCCTGTACGTATTCGGCGGGGTGTGTGGCGTTGTACGTGTCGAGCGGGTTGATGCCGCGGACGAGGTTGACGAGGCCTGCGGTGCCCTTGACGACGCCGCCGGTGAAGTGGGCCAGCTCGATGCCGGTGCCGACGCCGGCGTCGGCGAAGTCCGCGCCCAGCCGGGACAGCGGCGGGGGCTCTGCCGGGGCGTGCTTCAGGGCGGACCTGACCGCGTCGGCGGCGTCCTGGCCGGCCTTGTTGCGCTGGCGGCGGGCGGTGGCCAGGATCTCGCGGGCGCGCCGTATCTCGGCCTGGCCCGGGTCGGTGAACGGCGCCGGGCCGGGGCCCGGGTCCTTCTCCCTTTCCATCTTCTTGCGGTAGGCGTCGCACTCCTTGCGGAAGTTCTCATGCGCGAGGTCGGACGCGCCCTTGCCCTTCGCGTACGTCGCGATGGCCTCGGCGGCCTGGGTCAGGGCCCAGGCGACGGTGTCCGCGTAGGAGTCCAGGGCCTTGCCCGCCGCCTCGCAGGCGTCGGCAGCGTGCAGCCACTTCGTGGGGTGCATGGCGAACTTCTCGCGGAAGGTGTCCGCTGCCTCGCCCCGCCAGTGCGAGGAGTCCAGGCCGCGCATGCCCTGCCCGACGCGGTCGAACGCCTTGTGGAAGTCCTTCAGATGGCCCGCGACGATCCGTAGGTTCTTCGGATATCCGTGGATCAGCTCATTGGGGTCGTCGGTCTCGCCGAGCTGCTTCTCGCCCGGTGTCGCGCCCAGGTCGGAGGCCAGCTCGTCACCGATGTCCTCGACGGTGTCGGCCAGGCCGTGCGCGCCGACCCGGTCCAGGCCGGCGCCGATCTCGTCCGTCGTCCAGTCGACGCCCTCGCCGACGCCCTTCTTGACCACGTCGACGCCGTGTTCGACCGCGCCCAGGCCCTTGTTGACCCCATGGGCGATGTGGCCGCCGATTTCGCCGAAGACGCTCATCAGCGGTCACCGCCGTCGCTCGCCGCGCCCGCCCCGCCCGCGGCGTCCGTCCCGTCCCCGCCCGGGTCCTGCCGGGGGTGGAAGGAACGCTGGACGGGGCCGAGCGGCTCCGTGGGCTGGTGTGCCGGGGGCGGCTGGTCCGCGGGGTCCTGCGCGGTGAACGAACGCTCCACCCCGGGGGTCTCTCCCGCGGTGTTCCAGCCCTGCCTGATGGCGTCCTGGGCACGCTCGGCGGACTCGGCGCTGTAGTCCGCGTGCTGTACCTGCGAGAACGGGTTGTCTCCCCAGACCTCGCCCCAGGAGCGGTCGGTGACCTGGTCCTCGCTCAGGTGCGGGTCGCCGATGGCCGCGTTCACGGCGATCTTCGCCGCGCCCTCCACGTACTCGTCGGTCTCGTGGAAGGTGCCCGCCGCGAGGCCGACACCTCGTGCGAACGTGTTCGCCTCGCCGATCAGCGAGCGGACGCCCCACTCCCAACGCTCGCAGAACGACTCGAAGACGTCCGCCAACTCGCCGTATCCCACCGCCAGCTGCGACAGGCTCAGTATCTCGAAACCGCGCCCGGTGCCCGCCGAACCTGCCGTACCGAGCTCCTTCAGCTCCCCGAGCGCGTCGGTGAGCCCCTTGGTGATCTTGGCCAGGCTCTCATGCCCCGCCTGGAGGTCCGGTCCTTCGGTGGTCACCGCTCACCTGCCCGAACCCAAACCAGCCACGACGTCTGAACCAACCACGACGTCTGAACCAACCAGGACGTCTGAACTGATACGGCTGCCGACTCCCCGTTCGCATACACGATCGACATCGTCGCACAGAGCTACGACTCTTCGCACTGAGTTATGAACGAGTTCGGCGTGTCGGCCAGGGATGGCCTGAACCCTGCGGATGATCACGACGGATGACCGCGACGGACGATCACCGGTGCGACCAGGGCTCGGCCGTGCCGCGCATGCCGCGCACGCCCGGTTCAGGGCCGAACGGCGATGACGCACTGCCTCTTCGTGGCCCGGGTGAGCGCCACGTACAGGTCCCGCTCGCCACTGGGGCGCGCCTCGGCGATCTCCTCCGGATCGACGACCACGGCCGCGTCGAATTCCAGGCCACGGGCCTCGGACGACGGGATGAGACGCGCCCATCGGGTGATCCCGGCCGACGTCAGCTCGTCGACTCGGGTGTCGGCGCATATCGCTGCACACAGTTCGTCGGGGTACGCCGCTGCCTGCCTCCGAAGTTCGCCGTGCAGGGTGGTGACGAGCGTGCGGGGATGTGCGGTCAGGGTGCGAGGTTCCTCGCCGTGGCGGATCGATCGGCTGGGGGTCTGTCCCGGGGCGATCCGCTTGAGCAGGCCCCGGGTGCTGTCGAGGATCTCCTGAGTGGTGCGGTAGCTGACGGTCAGGGTGTGCAGGCGGAAGCGGGAACCGACGTGCGGGGCCAGCGCCTCGGACCAGTCGCGTGCGGTCGATGCCGGGCCCGCCTGGGCGAAGTCACCGACCAGGGTCATCGAGGCGGCGGGGCACCGGCGCAGCACCATCCGCCATTGCATGGGGGTGAGTTCCTGCGCCTCGTCGACGACGATGTGTCCGAAGTTCTGCCGCGGCGGGCCGTCGACCAGGCTCGCCGCCTCGTCCAGCAGCGGCACGTCCGCATCGGTCCACGGCCCGCCGGTGTGGCCCGGCAGCAGGGCGCGTTCCTCGTCCGTCAGCTGCGGCAGGTGCTCGGCCATCGCGTGGGGGTCCGCCAGGAGGGCCCGGACGACGTCGTCCGGGGTGAGCCGCGGCCACAGGGTTTCCACGGTGCGGTCGACCCCGGCGTCGTCCAGGAGGCTCGTCCGGACGGCGTCCGCGTCGAACTCGTCGGCCAGGTCCGCGGCCGGTGCGTCGTCGGAGCCGAGGCGGCGCAGGTCGGCGGCGCCGACCCGGTCCAGATCGAGGCCGGTGAGCTGGGCGACCTCGGCGTCGATGCGCTCCAGGGCCTCGTACATCCCGCGTTCCAACGCTTCCGTGACCGCGTCGACCAGCAGTTCCTTGAACGTCTCCCGGGCGCGGTTGTGGCACAGGCCGGTCGCCACGGCCGCGTCACGGGCGCGGGCGACCTCCGCCTCCGCCAGGCTGACCACCTCCTGGCCTACCCGTACGCTGAAGGTCCCGGTCGGTGCCTGCCGTGCGCGCACCAGTTCCGCGAGCGCGCCCGCCAGCACCGCACCGCCCTTGAGGCGTGCCACGTCGAACGGTGCCACCGCGTCGGGCGCGACGCCGGCCAGCTCCTCGCACGTCGCCACGACGACGTCGTTCTCGCCGAGCGAGGGCAGCACCTGGGAGACGTAGTCCAGGAAGCGCGCGTTCGGACCGAGCACCAGCACGCCGCGCTCGGCCACCCGAGGAAACGCGTACAGCACATACGCCGCCCGGTGCAGCGCGACCACCGTCTTCCCGGTGCCCGGGCCGCCCTGCACCACCGTCACCCCGCGGTGCGGGGACCGGACGACGGCGTCCTGTTCCGCCTGGAGCGTCGCGACCGCCGCGCTCATCCGCCCCGTTCGCGGTGCCGAGAGCGCCTCCGTCAACGGCCCGTCCCCCAGCACGTCGTCGGCGGTGGGGGCGGAGCCGTCCAGCAGCTCGTCGCTCAGCGCGCGCAGCGTACGGCCCGTCACCCGCAGGTGACGGCGGCGTCGCAGGCCCATCGGGTGAACCGGTGTCGCCTCGTAGAAGGGCCGGGCCGCCTGGGCACGCCAGTCGACGAGCAACGGCAGGTCGCCGTCGTCCGGGTGCAGGCCGAGCCGTCCGACGTGCAGGGCGGTTCCGTCCACGGCGTCGATCCGGCCGAAGACGAGTCCGTCCTCGGCGCCCTCCAGCCGACGGGCCTCCCTCCCCAGACGCTCGGCGGCGACCTCGCGCTCGTACGCCTCACCAGGGGTGCCGGCGCGCGATCTGAGCACCTTCGCCAGCTCCGCCCGCGCCTGCGCAAGCCGCTCGTCGAACCGCGCGTACACGGTGTCGACATGAACCTGCTGCACGCCCACCTGGCGCACGGCTTCCTCGTTGACCTGCGGCAAGGCGGGCCCTCCTCTCGGTGCGGGCCCCCAACTATGGAGTGGCGTCCCTGGAAAAGTAAGTCTTGACTTACCTCGCTCGTGATGGCCATGTGCCGGATGACCGTTTGCGCGGATGACCGATCGTGCGGATGGGCGACGCGGGCTGACGGGCGATCACCGGCCCGACGCGTCAGCCGGCTCCGGCGGCCGGGTGGTGCCTCCGGGGTCCGTGGCCCGGCGGTACGGTCGGGGAACGGATCATGTCGCACCGCGACATCCGACCGCAGCGTGTCTTCCCGGAGGTCGACCATGGCAGCCAACCCACGTCCCCCGCGCACCACGCGCCTCTCCCGCCTCGCCGACATCCCGAGCGCGCCCGTCGCCGCCACCGGGCTCGTCGGCGGGTACGCGGTCGCGCGGTGGACCGGGCAGCGGCAGCTCGGCGGGGTGGTGCTGGCGGCGGCGGGCGGTCTTGCCGGGTGGCAGTGGTGGCGGCGGGCCGGCGGGCGGACGGCCGGGGCGCTGGGCGTCGCCTACCTCGGGGCCTTCGCCGGGGCGCACCCGCTGGCGAAGAAGACGGGCGCCTGGCCCGCGGTGTTCTCCGCAGCCGGCGGGGTCGCCCTGGCCTCGTGGGCGCTGGCCGACCGGCGCGCCCGATGAGTGCCGGGCAGCCCGTGCTGGTGTGGATCAACGGCCCGTTCGGCGGCGGCAAGACGCAGACCGCCTACGAGATGCATCGGCGGTTGCCGGGCAGCGTGGTGTGCGATCCGGAGCACGTCGGGTTCGGGCTGAGCAGGATGCTGCCGCCGGCGCTGCGCGGCGACTTCCAGGACCTGCCGGCCTGGCGGCGCGGCGTGTACGACGTCCTGGACCTCGCCCTCAGCCGCCAGGACGGCACGGTCATCGCGCCGATGACCGTCGTCGAGCCCGGCTACCACGACGAGATCGTGGGCCGGCTGCGCGAACGCGGCCACGACGTACGGCACTTCGCCCTGCTGGCCGAGCGCGAGACCGTGCTGCGGAGGCTGCGGGAGCGCGGGTTCGGGCATCTCACGCAGTGGGTGTTCGGCAAGGACGCGCCGCTGCGCCGCGAGAGCTGGGCCGTGGCCAGGCTCGACCTGTGCCTGGAGCGGCTGCGGGAGCCGCACTTCGCCGAGCACGTGTGGACCGACCGGCGCACGGTTCCCCAGGTCGCCGACCACATCGCCGCCGCCTGCGGCCTCACCCTCGCCCCGAACACCGACTCCGCGCTGCGGGGACGGCTGCGCCGGACGGTGACGAGCGTGCGGCACATCCGGTTCGACTGACCGTACGCCGCCGCCAGGGGCGCCGGTCACCCGTTCACGCCCACCGCCCCGGCTCGTGGTCCGGCACCGTCACATCGGCCAGGACGCCGTAGTGATCGCTGAGGTGCAGGCCCGAGACCGGCTCGGGCACGGTCCCGACGCGTGCGCAGCGCGTCACCCGCAGGGTGGGACCGTGCGGGCCGCAGCCCACCATCACGTAGTCGATCCGGCGTCCCGCCTCCTCCGGCATGTCACCGCGGCGGACCAGCGGGTTCTCGGGGGTGAAGGTGTGGCCCGCCGTCGGCCGCGCGGCGCCGGCGTCGTCCGCGTCGCGTGCGCCCCGGCTCGTCCAGGCGTCCTGGTAACACACGCTCACCCCCTCCAGCGACTGCACCCCGCGCCAGAAGCGGACGCTGGCCGCGTCGGGCGGCGCGTCGAAGTCCCCGAGCAGGATGGCGTGCCGGACCGGTACCCGCCGCACGACGTCCGCCACGCAGCGTGCCGCGGCCACCGCCTGGAGCTCGCGTTCCCGCTCGAAGCCGTACGGCCAGCTCGGCTTGTGGTGGACCACGAGGACACCGCCGAGCGGTTCGGGCAACGGCAGTTCGGCGACGACCACGCCGCACCACGGGGTCATGGCCGCGACCCGCTCGGTCACCCGCAGCGGGTCCTGTACGACCCGCCCGAACGGACGACGGGCCGCCAGCACCGCGCCGACGCCCTGCGGGGGCAGCCCGGACCAGTGCGGATGCGCGACGACATGCCAACCCGCCGCACGCAGCGCCGCCGTCTCCGCGTGCGTGACCTCCTGAAGTGCCAGGACGTCCGGGGCGAGTTCCCGGACCACCCGGGCCAGCGCGGCGCGCCGACCGGCGCCGTCTGCGTACTCCGGCGCCAGGACGTTCATCGTGAGCACCCGCAGGGAGTCGACAGGCTCGGCGGACGACCCCACGGCTTCGGCGGAGCCGGTGGTCTCGGCGGACGGCTCGTGTCCGGCGTTCGCGGTCACGAGCGACTCACCCCCTCGCAGACGGATGCGGTGCCGGCACCGGCCCGGGGGGCGTCCACGGCAGCCGCACGGCCCGCTCGCGAGTGGCACGCAGGCACGCCACCGCCGGACGCCCGCCGTCAGGTCTCGACGTCCCGGGCCCGGACCGTCCGGGTGCCCCGGAACGTCGACCGGTACGCCCCCGGTGACACCCCGAGCGCCGCGTGGAAGTGCTGCCGCAGCGACGCGCCGGTGCCGAAGCCGGCCTGCGCGGCGATGCGGTCGACGGTGTGGTCCATCTCCTCCAGCAGTTGCCTGGCCCGGTCGACGCGGCGCTGGGTCAGCCACTGGACCGGGGTCAGGCCGGTCTCCTGACGGAAGCGGCGGCTGTAGGTGCGCACGCTCATCGCGTCGCGTGCCGCGAGGTCGGCCAGCGTGACCGGTTCGGACAGGTGATCGAGCGCCCAGGACCTGGACCCCGCGGTCGACGCGGTGCGGTCCTGGGGCACCGGACGCCGGATGTACTGGGCCTGGCCGCCCTCCCGGTGCGGCGGCACGACTGTACGCCGTGCCACGTCGGCGGCGACCGCGGCACCGTGGTCCCGGCGGATCATGTGCAGGCACAGATCGATACCGGCGGCCTCGCCCGCCGAGGTCATGACCCGGCCCTCGTCCACGAAGAGCACGTCCGGGTCGACCGCCACCGACGGGAAGGCGCGCGCGAACAGGCCCGCCGACATCCAGTGCGTCGTGGCCCGCCGCCCGTCCAGCAGCCCCGCGGCGGCCAGCACGAAAGCGCCGGTGCAGATGGAGGCGATGCGCGCGGTGCGCGGTATGCCGGCGAGCACGGCGGCAAGCGGCTCCGGCAGGCCCTCGTCAGCGGCCAGCGACTCGTCCTGCTCGTGCGAGGCGGGCACGATCACCGTGTCCGCGTCCGCGAGCACCTCGCTGCCGTGCGGGGCATGGACGAGGAAGTCGGTGTCGGTGCGGACGGCGCCGGGGGCGGTGGCGCAGGTCAGGACCTCGTACAGGCGGTCGTCATGGCCGTCGTCATGGCCGTCGTCCTGACCGTCGGCAGGACCTTCGTGGTGGCCGTTGCCGTGCGGAAACGGGGGCGTGGCCCGGGCGCTGCCGAAGAGTTGGTGCACCAGGCCGAGCTCCAGTGGCAGCACACCGTCACGGATCAGGACGGCGACCCGGTGCCGGCGGGGTGCGGGCGCCGTTGGGGACGGCGAGGGCGGATGCGTGGCGTGCGTGGTGTGCGTGGCGCGCATGGCGTAATTCTTTCACAGCTTGGCCATCTGGCCACTGACCCGGCCGACGGCCCAGGGCGCAGGGTCGAGGCATGTTGTCGTATGAGGCCCGCACACCATGCGCATCCGATGCATCGCGCACATCCGATGCGCCACGCATATCCGATGCAGCACACCTGTCCGATGCACCGCGCACCGAGGAACGCGCCCAGGGCGCGAAGCCCCCCGCGCACCCGCGCCCACACCCGCATCCCCGTCCCCACTCCCACTCCCGCTCCAACTCCCGCCCCCGCTCCCGCTCCCGCTCCCACACCCGGCGCCCCTGGATCGTCGCCACCGTCGCCGCGTTGGCGATCGTCACCGCGGGGGCGTTCATGACGCTGGCGGGGCTGCTGGTGGGGCCGCTGCACGAGGAGTTCGGCTGGTCGCGGTCCACGATCGGGGTCGGGACCCTGGTCGCCATGGTCGTCTACGGCGGCACGGCGCCGTTCGCCGCCGCGCTGATGGACCGGTTCGGGCTGCGACTGGTGGCCGGCGGCGCGTTGCTGCTGGTCGGGGCGGGCGCCGGGCTCACCGCGACGATGACGCGGCCGTGGCAGTTCGTCCTGTACTGGGGCGTGCTGGTCGGGCTCGGTACGGGCGCGTGCGCGATGGCGTTCGCGGCGAGCGTGACCGAGCGGTGGTTCGTGGCCCGGCGCGGTCTGGTGACGGGGCTGCTGACGGCCGCGAGCGTCCTGGGACAGTTTGCGTTCCTGCCGGTGTTGTCGCAGGTCATCGAGGGGTTCGGGTGGCGTACCGCGGCGCTGGGGCTGATGGTGGCGGCCGGTGGTGCGCTGCTGCTCGTGATGCTGCTGCTGCGTGATCACCCGGCCGACCTGGGCGGACGGCCGTACGGGGCGCAGCGGTTCGTGCCGCGGCCCGTGGCGGCGCCGGGTAGTGCGCGACGGGCGCTGCGCACGCTGCGGCGCGCGGCGGGCACGGCGCCGTTCTGGCTGCTCACGGGCACCTTCGCGGTGTGCGGGGCGTCGACGAACGGCGTGATGTGGACGCACTTCGAGCCGGCCGCGCACGACCACGGCATGCCGGTGACCGTCGCCGCCTCGTTGCTCTCGCTCGTCGGGATCTTCAACGTGGCGGGCACGGTCGGCTCCGGCTGGCTCACCGACCGGTTCGACGCGCGCCGGCTGCTCGCCGGCTACTACGCCGCCCGGGGGCTGTCGCTGCTGCTGCTCCCGCTGCTGCTGTCGGACCGGGCCGGGGCGCCGCTCGTGACGTTCGCCGTGGTGTTCGGGCTGCTGGACGTGGCCACGGTGCCGCCGACGATCGCGCTGTGCCGGCGGTTCTACGGGGGTGACGCGGCGGTGGTCTTCGGCTGGGTGAGCGCCGGGCACCAGGTGGGTGCCGGGGCGGTGGCCTTCGCGGGGGGACTGCTGCGGGACTCCCTCGGGTCGTACGACGCGGTGTGGGCGGCGGTGGGCGTGCTGTGCGCCGGGGCCGCGCTGCTGGCCATGACGGTCACGCGCGCGACGTCCCCGAGTGCGGCGTCCCCGGGTCGGGTGCCGGGACCTCGGTGAGCGGGGTCGCGATGTCCTCCAGGGAACGGCGCTCGGCGCGCACCGCGGTGAACGCGGCGACCAGGCCGGCCGCGCACATCAGGCCGGCGCCGATCTGGAACGCGAGCACGGTGTCGCCGACCACTCCGGAGCTGGTCAGGTCTGCGAAGACCAGCGGCCCTGTGATGCCGCCGGCCGCCGTGCCGATGGCGTAGAAGAAGGCGATGGCCAGGGCCCGGGTCTCCATCGGGAAGATCTCGGACACCGTCAGATAGGCGCTGCTGGCCCCCGCGGAGGCGAAGAACAGCACCACGCACCAGCACGCCGTCAGCGACACCGCGTTCAGCACGCCCTGGTCGAAGAGCGCCGCCGTGCCGAACAGCAGCAGACCGGAGAGCAGATAGGTGGAGGAGATCATCACCCGCCGCCCGACGGTGTCGAAGAGCTTGCCGAGCAGCAGCGGGCCGAGGAAGTTGCCGGCCGCGATCACCGCGAAGTAGTAGCCGGTCCGGCCGGTGGGCACGTCGAAGAACGTGGTGAGGATCGCGCCGAAGCCGAAGGTGATGGCGTTGTAGAGGAACGCCTGGCCGATGAAGAGGGCGAAGCCGAGCGTGCTGCGGGTGCGGTAGGCGGAGAAAAGGGTGCGGGCGATCTCCAGGAAGGTGATGCCCTTGCGCTGCCGGATGGTGATCTCACGCTCGGCGGGCGGCAGCGAACGGCCGGTCTGGGCGGTCACGCGCCGCTCCACGTCGTCCACCAGCCGCTCGGCCTCCTGCTCCCGGCCGTGGATGATCAGCCAGCGGGGGCTCTCGGGGACGTCGCGGCGCACCAGGAGGATGACCAGGCCGAGGACGACGCCGAGCGCGAACGTGAGCCGCCAGCCGACGTTCTTCGCGAAGAAGTCGGTGTCGAGCATGACGATGGACAGCAGAGAACCGCCGATGGCGCCCAGCCAGAAGCTGCCGTTGATGATCAGGTCGGTGCGGCCGCGGTAGTGCGAGGGGATCAGCTCGTCGATGGCGGAGTTGATCGCCGCGTACTCGCCTCCGATGCCGAGGCCGGTGAGGAACCGGAAGGCGAAGAACCACCAGGACTGGAACGAGACCGCGGTCAGCGCGGTCGCCGACAGGTACACCGCGAGCGTGACCATGAACAGCTTCTTGCGGCCGAGCCGGTCGGTCAGATGCCCGAAGAACAGCGCACCGACGCAGGCGCCCGCCACGTAGAGGGCGGCGGCTATGCCGGTGATCTGCCCGGAGGTGATGTGCAGGCCGCTGCCGGGCTCCGAGAGGCGACCCGCGATGTTGCCGACGACGGTCACCTCCAGACCGTCGAGGATCCACACGGTGCCGAGCCCGATGACGATCATCCAGTGCCAGCGGGACCAGGGGAGCCGGTCCAGGCGGCAGGGGACGGCGGTGGTGACGGTCCGGAGCCCTGCGTCGGAGTCGGGTGAGGCAGGGGAGGCGGACGAGGCAGGAGAAGCGGACACGGTTCCTCCTTGGGGTGACCCCTTCTGAGCGGTGATCCAGGCGAAAATCTTGTCAGTGATCTTGGCGGAAATCTTGTCGGTGATCTTGGCGGTGATCTGCGTGTGGATGCGGGTGCCCCGGGTCCGGCGCCTTTATCCGGGGTGCGCTGTCCGTCACCGGGCGTGTTCTTCCAACCGGGCACGCCCGCACACCACCGCCACACCACCCGCACGTCCCTAGGGGGCGCCCAGTGCCCGCGAGACCGCGTAGATGGCAAGGCCCGCCAGGGAGCCGACCACCGTGCCGTTGATCCGGATGAACTGGAGGTCACGGCCGATATGGGCCTCGATCTTCCGAGAGGTCTGCACGGCGTCCCAGCCGGCCACCGTGTCCGTGATGAGAGCGGTGATCTCCTTCTGGTAGGTGGTCACCACATAGACCGCCGCGTCCTCCACCCAGTCGTCGACCTTGCTCCGCAGCCGCCCGTCCGTGGACATCCGGGAGCCCAGCGAGAGCAACGAGGTCCGCACCCGCATCCGCAGCTCACTGCGCTCGTCCTCGGCCGCGGCGACGAGCATCGAACGCAGCGCGCTCCAGGCGGAGGCGATGAGGTCCTGCACCTCGGAACGGGCCAGGACCTCGCCCTTGAGCCGCTCCACCCGGTCCCGGGTGTCCGTGTCGGCCTGGAGATCGGCGGCGAAGTCGCCGAGGAAGCGGTCCACGGCTTCGCGCGCCGGGTGTTCGGGCATCTCACGCATCTCGGTGACGAAGCGGAGCAGCTCACGGTAGACCCGGTCGCCGACGCGCCGGTCGACGAAGCGCGGGGTCCAGCCGGGCGCGCCGCCCTGCACGGCGTCCGTCACGGAGTCGGCGTGCACCACCAGCCAGTCGTGGGCGCGCGCCACCACGAGGTCGACGACGCGCTTGTGGCCTCCGTCAGCGACGATCCGCTCCAGCAGCTTGCCTATGCCGGGGGCGACTTCCTGGGCGGCGGCCCGCCGGTTGATCGCCTCGCCCACGACGGCCTGCACATCGGCGTCGCGCAGCACGGTGAGCGCGCCGCGCAGGGCGGCAGCGAGCTCCGCGGTGACCCGGTCGGCGTGCGCGGGCGCGGCCAGCCAGTCGCCGAGCCGCGCACCGATGCCGACGGCACGCAGCCGGGCCCGCACCACCTCGGAGGAGAGGAAGTTCTCGCCGACGAACTCGCCCAGCGAGACGCCCAGCTGGTCCTTCTTGTTGGGGATGATCGCGGTGTGCGGGATGGGCAGGCCGAGCGGGTGGCGGAACAGCGCGGTGACCGCGAACCAGTCGGCGAGGGCACCGACCATGCCCGCCTCGCAGGCCGCGGCCAGATAGGCGGCCCACGTGCCGGCGCCGGTGTGCTTGGCCCAGGTGGCCAGCACATAGCCGAGCGCGACGAGCAGCAGCATGCCGGTCGCGGTGGTCTTCATCCGCCGCACACCGCGCCGGCGTTCCTCGTCCGCGACGCCGGAGGCGAACCGTCCGGGCGTCCCCGCGCCCCGTCCGGGCGTCCCCGCGCCCCGGCCGGGCGTCCCCACGCCCCGTCCGGGCGCCATCGCGCCGTCCCGTGGACCCGGAGCGGTGGCGCCGGCGGGCAGGCCACCGCCACGCTCCCCGGTGCCGCTCGGGCCCGCGGCTCCCCGGACTGCGGGGACGCCCGCGGCACCGCCGGCCCCAGCCTCCCGGCCGCCACCGGCCCCACGATCTGCCCCCGTGCCCGCCCCTTCGGCCCCGCCTGGTCGCCCTGCGGCTCCGCCCGTCCGCCGATCGGCACCCGGCTCGCCATCGGCACCCCGCTTGCCGCCGGCGTTCGGCTCCTCGTCGGCGTTGGGCTCCGCGCCGGCGTTCGGCCCCGGACCGCTCCCGTCCCGTTTCATATCCCCGCGTTACGCTCCCGTCGACTACTCCCACGCGTCCCACGAGTTCACTCGGCCCCCGCGGGCTTCACCGTATTGTCCCTTCCCCAGGTGCCCCCTCCCCCGATTCACCCGCCCGGCGTTCCCCCAATCCCCCACCCGACCACCCGGGATTCCCCGGAACCCGCCCAGCGGCGCCGCCCGGTCGGACGGTCGCTCCTGCGCCGCCCTACCCCCGCCCCTCAAGACGCATCCGACGCCCTTTCGGGGGGCCTGCCGCCTGATGTGACGCACGCGACGTGCCACCGGGCCTAGTCGTCGTCACACTTACGGAACGCGTGCCGAGTTCTCGTCGTCCTTCTTGGCGGGGGCGGTCCGTTCCCCTTGACTCCCCATGCCGCATCATGGGGACTCACGACAGCCGGAGCCTCGGGCTCCCCTTGTCCGAGGAGACACACGCCGCATGACCAAGCGTCACGCCGGGAGACCGGGGCGGGAGCCGCGGGTGAGAAACGGGGCGATGCTCGCCGCGGTGCTCGCCGTGGTCGTCGGGGTCTCGTCGGCCATCTATTACGGCGTCTCCGGCGCGGGAGACAATGCACGGAACACCATGGCGGAACCGCACCCCACCCACCACAACACGGCGGCCCCCGCGTCCGCGGGCACCTGGGTCACGTCCTGGTCCGCGTCGCCCACCGGGCCCGAGCCCGGCACCGAGCTCACCGGCCTGACCAACCGCACGGTACGGAACGTGGTGCACTGCACCGCCGGCGGCACCGGCGCCCGAGTCACCCTGTCGAACCTGTACGGCCAGCAGCCGCTGACCATCACGCACGCCACGCTCGCCCTGGCCGCCGCGCCCAACAGCCCCGCGACGGCACCCGGCACGCTGCACCAGCTCACCTTCAACGGGGGGCGGTCCGTGGTGATACCGGCCGGGCAACAGGAAGTGAGCGACGCCCTGCCGCTGCGGATACCGTCCGAGTCGGACCTGCTGATCAGCACGTACTCGTCCGGAGGGTCCGGCGCGGTCACCTTCCACGCGCACGCCCGCCAGGTCTCCTACGCCGCCGTCGGCGACCACACCGAGGACCCCAACTCCTACGCGTACACGCAGCGCATCGAGTCCTGGCGCTATCTGACCGCGCTGGACGTGCTCAGCAACGAAGCGGACGGCACGGTGGTGGTGCTCGGCGACTCGCTCACCGACGGCATCACGTCCACGGCCGGCGCCAACCACCGCTGGACCGACCACCTCGCCGCCCGGCTGCGCGAGGAGAACGGCGCCCCCCGCTACAGCGTCGCCAACGAGGGCATCAGCGGCAACCGGATCCTCACCGACGGCACCGGCCGCCCGCCCGCGAACCTGAACGCGCTCACCCGCTTCCGGCGGGACGTGCTGGACCGCACCGGCGTGAAGGCGGTCGTCGTCGCGGTCGGCGTCAACGACGTCCTGCACTCCCCGCAGGGTCCCAACGCCGACCGGATCGTCGAAGGGCTGCGCGAGCTGACCCGCCGCTCGCATGCGCACGGGCTGCGCGTGGTCGGCGCCACGCTGATGCCGTTCGGCGGCCACCTGGGCTACACCAACCGGCTCGAATCGGTCCGGGAGGCGGTGAACCAGCAGATCCGCACGGGCCGCGTCTTCGACGCGTTCGTCGACTTCGACCGCGCCCTGCGCGACCCGTACAACCCGCGCAAGCTGCGCCCCCAGTACGACTCCGGCGACCACCTGCACCCCAGCGACGCCGGCTACTTCAAGATGGCCGACGTCTTCAACCTCAGCACCCTGAAGGGTTCGGCGTCGGCAACGCTCTGAAGTCGGATACCGCCAGAGGAACCGCGCCCGCCAAAGGGCGCGCTCCGCAGGAGCCGCGCCGGATAGGGGCGCGGGCAACCGCGCGACCAGCCACAACGAACCAGCAGTTCGCCACCGCCCCAATGGGGCACCCTGGAGAGGGGGCCGGCCGCCAGGCCGAAATCCCCTAATCGTCCCAGCGGCGGTGCCCGAACCGCCGCTGCGCCCGCGCATCACGCCGCCGCTCCCGATGCGCCTCGCGCCGCCCCCAGTGGTCCGCCCGGCGTTCCCAGCGATCCGCGCGACGATCCCAGCGATCCTCTCGGCGGCCCTCCAGCTCCCGCTGGGAGCGGTCGTCGTCGTCGAGTTCCGCGCGGCGCTCGCCCTTCAGACGCTTCTGGTCCTCCTTGAAGCGCCTGCGTTCCTCCTTCAGGCGCTGCTTCTCGGCGCGGGCCAGCTTGCGCTCCACGCCCACGCCGCCGAGCAGCGCGAAGCCGGTGATGTGCACCACGGGCGCGTCCGGGTGGCCGACCTCGTCGAAGCCGTGGTGGGCGCCGAAGCCGCCGAGGATGCCGATGCCGGAGATGTGCACGTTCAGCTCCGGCGGCACCGTCACCTGCATGCCGCCCATGAGCGCGAAGCACCGGATGGTGACCTCGCGGTCCTCGAAGGAGGCCTCCCGCAGGTCGATCTCGCCGCCGCCCCAGATCGCGAACGCGGAGAAGAGCCGCGAGATGGTCCACCGGCCCTTGCGCTGGAAGCCGCTCCAGAACGCGAACGCCCAGGACGAGGTGGGCGCCGCGCCGATGCGGGCGGGCCAGTTGGCCTCGCTGCCGGCCGGGGCGGCGGGCTTGGTCAGGGGCACCGGTGTCGCACCGGCCGCGGCGCCGCCCGTCTCGGGCAGGTCGCGGGTGATCGGCACCAGCTCGCCGTAGGTCCGGGCGCGGTAGGCGGCGTCCAGCCGCTCCTCGAACTCCGCCATGTCGAGACGGCCCTCGGCCATGGCGTCCCTGAGGCGCTCGGCGACCCGCTCGCGGTCGGCGTCGGAGGCGCGCAGGTGGTCGTGGCCCGACGCGCCGGAGTGGCCCTCGCTCGCTGCCGGGGAACCCTGCGGTATCTCCCCGGGTGCTCCCCCGGGCGGAACGGCATCCGTCATACCGGCAAGCCTACGAGGTGCGGGACCGGTCAGTCGCCCGCCCCGCCCATGTCATCCGCCCGACCGCCGTACATTTTCGCGATCACGGCCTCGATGTCCGGTTCCCGTACGGAGAGGTCAACGAGGGGGTAGGCGGCGGCGATCCGCGCCACGAGCGGCGCTGCCGACTGTTCGGCGGGGAACGCCAGCCACTGGCGCGGCCCCTCGGTGCGCACCACCCGCGCGGCGCCTTCGGTGTCGATGGGCGGCAGCTCGCGCTCCAGGTCGACCACCAGGATCCGTTCGCTCGCGCCGGTCTCGTGCAGCCCGCTCAGCGGTCCGTCGTACATCAGCCGGCCGTGGTCGATGACCATGACGCGCTGGCAGAGCTGCTCGATGTCGGTCAGGTCGTGGGTGGTGAGCAGCACGGTCGTGCCCTGCTCGGCGTTGAGGTCGCGCAGGAAGCCGCGCACCCGGGCCTTGGAGATCACGTCCAGGCCGATGGTGGGCTCGTCCAGGTAGAGCACCTCGGGGTCGTGCAGCAGGGCGGCGGCGATGTCGCCGCGCATCCGCTGGCCGAGCGAGAGCTGCCGTACCGGTACGTCCAGCAGGTCGGCGAGTTCCAGCAGTTCGACGCAGCGCTCCAGGTTGGCGCGGTAGCGGGCGTCGGGGATGCGGTACATGCGGTGCATCAGGCGGTAGGAGTCGATGAGCGGCAGGTCCCACCAGAGGGTGGTGCGCTGCCCGAAGACCACGCCGATGTGGCGCGCGAGACGGGTGCGCTCGCGCGCCGGGTTGATACCGGCCACCCGTAGCCGGCCACCGCTCGGGGTGAGGATGCCGGTGAGCATCTTGATGGTGGTGGACTTGCCGGCGCCGTTCGGGCCGATGTAGCCGACCATCTCGCCGCGTTGCACGGTGAACGACAGCGAGTCCACCGCCCGCACCCGGTGCTTCTCGCGCCGTAGCCGCCCGGCCTTGCGGCGCACCTCGAAGACCTTCTCCACGGCGTCCAGGGCGATGAGCGGTTCGGGGGCGGCGGCGTCCGCGTCCGCGCGGCCGAGGGTGCGGGCCGTGAGCCGCGGGGCCGCGGCGGCGTCGGGGGCGGCGGGGGCGGCGGAGGCCACCGTCGGCCGCGGTTCGGCCGGGTCCGGTGTGAGGGTCTGTTCGCTGTCCACGGTCAGCTCCCGGTGCTGCGGTACGAGCGGAGCCCGGCCCGCCACGCCAGGCCGGCCAGCACGCAGCCGGCCAGGGCGACCAGCGGCGGGGCGGCGGCCAGCCAGCGGGGCAGGTCGAGCGGGTAGGGGCGGCCCAGCACGTAGAGCGCGGGCAGCCAGTTGACGAAGGCGAGCGGCACGATGAAGGTGACGCCGCGCAGCAGGTCCTTGGCGAACACGGTCGGCGGATACTGCAACAGCGCGTTGCCGCCGTAGGTGAAGGAGTTCTCCACCTCGGTGGCGTCCTGCGCGACGAACTGGAAGGCGGCGCCCGCCACCAGCACGGAGAGGAAGATGACGCAGCCGCTGAGCAGCATCATCGGCACCGTCAGCACCTTGAGCCAGGTCCAGTGGACGGGGACGGCGACCAGGGCGTAGCCGAGCACCAGCACGCCCTGGGTGACGCGGCCGAGGCGGCGCAGCGCGAACCGGTCGGCGGCGATCTGCGCGAGCACCGGCACGGGGCGCACCAGCAGGGTGTCGAGCGTGCCGTCCCGGATCCGTTCCCCCAGCCGGTTCATCGAGCCGATCAGCACGTCGGCGAGGCCGAACGCGGTGCCCGCGCTGCCGTAGAGCAGGGCCACCTCGGGCAGCGTGTAGCCGCCCAGGACGTCGATCTGGGAGAACATCAGCAGGATGGCCACGTAGTCGAGCACGGTGACGGCGAAGTTGCCGAAGGTGGTCATCGCGAACGACAGCCGGTAGGCCATGGTGGAGCGGATCCACATGGCGGCGATCAGCCGGTAGCAGCGCAGGCCGTGCGCGACCCGGGCGGCCGGCCGATCGTCGTCCGCCTCACGCCACTGCGCCGCACTCCCCTGCGCCGCACGCTGCTGGGGCGCGGACGCCGCAGCCCCACGCTCCTGCGGCGCGCCGGGGGCACTGTCACCGCCGTCACCGTGGCCTCCGGCGTACTGGTCGCTCTCCCGGCGCGTCTCCGGCGCCTCCTCACCCACCTTGCACCACCACCCGCCGGGTGGCCGTCGACTGGAGCAGCCGGCCGAGCGCGAGCAGGGCCACGACCCAGGCGCCCTCGAAGAGGTACGTCCTGAGCAGCGCGGTACCGGTCCGCTCGCCGAGGAACACGTCCGCCGGGGTCTGGAGCAACGCCGACCAGGGCAGGACCCGTGCGAGTTCGCCCAGGGCGCCGGGGAAGACGTTCAGCGGCAGCACCATTCCGGAGAAGAACAGCCCGGCGAGGCCGGCGATCTGCGCCACGCCCGCCCCGTCCATCAGCCAGAAGGCCGACATGGCGACCAGGTAGCGCACGGCGAAGCTGACGAGCACGCCGAGCCCGACGGCGAGCAGGAACGCCAGCCAGCGCATCGGGTCGGTGGGCAACGACAGGTGGAAGACGAGCGCCCCGAAGGCCATCGGCACCACCCCGCGGCCCAGTAGCTGGAAGACCGCCCGGCCCGCGTCGCTCGCCAGCCACCAGGTCTGGAGGTCGACGGGCCGGTAGAGGTCGATGGCGATGTCGCCGTTGCGGATCCGTGCGATCAGCTCGTTCTCGAAGCCGCCGCCCATCGCCGCCATCACCGAGAGCATCGCCTGGCCGAGCCAGACGTAGGTCAGGGCCTGCGTCAGGTCGTAGCCGCCGAGGTGGGGCCGCTCGTGCCAGAGCGCCGTGTAGGTGTACGCAAGGATCAAGCCGAAGACCGAGTTGGTGAACACGCCCGCAGCGGTGGCCACCCGATAGGTCGCGTAACGCCGGAAGCCGTTCACCGCGACCGCCGCATACAGCCGCCCCCTGTGCACGACTGCGCCTCCTCCGATGCTCCTCGACCCCGCCACCGACCCCCGTTCGGGCCGAATGCAGGAGCTTAGGAGGCGTTCCGCAGCCCCGCCACAGATTTTCCGGCCGTCCGCGCGCCACGCTCCCGGCACGGATCTTCAGATGTGACAGTGTGCACGTAGCTATAAACGGCACATGCATCACATATGACATATAAGGGACAGGCAACGGCCTGGCAGGCGCAGCGAGGTGGCGGCGCGGGCCTGGAATCGGGAGTTCCGCGAGACATGAACGACGAGCCGCAGCACAGGGGCGGGGCAGCCGGGCATGGGGGACGCGGTGATCACACCGGACGGGGCGGCAGGAGCGGCCGGGGCTGGCCGCGCGGCCGCGGCAGCCGCCGGGGTTCGGCCGCCGGTCGTTCCGGCGGTACCGGCGCACCCGGCCGGCGCCCGGGCCCTGGTGGCGCGCCGGGCGCCCGCGGCGGCCCGGGGCGCCCCGGTGGCGCGACCCGACTCGGCGCCACCCGCGGGTCCCGCCAGGACCGGCCCCTGGAACAGCCGTCCGAGGTGTCGGCCGCCCGGTCGGTGGGCCGAGCGGCCGGTGAGCCGGCGGCGCGGCGGAAGAAGGCCAAGCGCCCCAAACGCACCGGCCTGCGCCGGCTCGTCCCCACCTGGCGGATGCTGTTCGGGAGCATCGGCGGGCTGCTCCTGCTGGTCGTCGGCGGGTTCATCGCCGGATACCTGCTCGTCGCCATCCCTCCGGCCAACGCGGCGGCGACCGCGCAGAGCAACGTCTACCTCTACGCCGACGGGACCCAGTTCGCCCGCGACGGCGACATCAACCGCGAGAACGCCTCCCTGTCCCGCATCCCGAAGTCCGTGCAGCGCGCCGTGCTGGCCGCCGAGGACCGCGACTACTACTCCGAACCCGGTGTCGACCCGATGGCGATGATCCGCGGCCTGTGGAACACGGTCAACGGCAAGGGCCGGCAGTCCGGCTCGACCATCACCCAGCAGTACGTGAAGAACTACTACCTGGACCAGAAACAGACCGTCACCCGCAAGGTGAAGGAGTTCTTCATCGCGATCAAGCTGGACCGCGAGGAGAGCAAGCGTGACATCTTCCAGGGCTATCTGAACAGCAGTTACTACGGCCGGAGCACCTACGGCATCCAGGCCGCGGCGCAGGCGTACTACGGCATCGACGCCTCCGACCTGACCACGGCTCAGGGCGCCTACCTCGCCTCGTTGCTGAACGCGCCGAGCGCCTTCGACGTCGTGGCACACCCCGAGATGCGGCCCCGGGCGATGGCCCGCTGGAACTACGTCCTGGACGGCATGGTCAAGGAGCACTGGCTCAGCCGCGCCGAGCGCGCCAGGATGACCTTCCCCACGCCGCGGCCCGCCAAGGCGCAGGCGGGCCTGTCCGGGCAGCGCGGCTACGTGGTGCAGGCCGTGAAGCAGTACCTCACGGAGAACCACATCATCGGCCGGCACGCGCACGGCTACCGGATCACCACCACCCTGCGCAAGCACCAGCAGGACGCCTTCGTCGCCGCCGTCGACCGCGAGTTGCTGTCCCACCTGGACCCGAAGGCCCGCCCGGCGGACCGCAACGTACGCGCGGGTGGCGCAGCGATCGACCCGGCGAGCGGCAAGGTCATCGCCATGTACGGGGGCGTCGACTACACGAAGCAGTTCGTGAACAACGCCACCCGGCGCGACTACCAGGTCGGCTCGGCCTTCAAGCCCTTCGTGTTCGCCGCGGCCGTACAGCACGGCGCCGTCACCCAGTCCGGCGACCCCATCAGTCCGAACACCAGGTACGACGGCAGCGACCGGCGCCCCGTCGTGGGCTGGTCAGGAGCCCGGTACGCGCCGCAGAACGAGGACAACCACTCCTACGGCGACATCGACGTCAGCGAGGCCACCGACAAGTCCGTCAACGCGGTCTACGCCCAGATGGCGGTGGACATCGGACCGACCAAGGTGAAGGGGACCGCGATCGCGCTCGGGCTGCCGGCGAACACCCGTGACATGCCCGAGGGCCCGGCCATCGCGCTCGGCACCGCCACCGCCAGCCCGCTCGACATGGCCCAGGCGTACGCCACCCTCGCCAACCACGGCATCCGCCTGCCGTACACGCTGGTGGAGAAGATCACCAAGGACGGCCGGAACGTGTCGCTGCCGCGCCGGATGGCCCAGCACGCGGTGAGCCGGGAGGCCGCCGACACCACCACGTCCGTCCTCGAAGGCGTGGTGGAGGGCGGCACCGGCACCGAAGCGCAGGTCGTGGATCGGCCGGCGGCCGGCAAGACGGGGACGGCGGAGGACGACATGGCGGCCTGGTTCGCCGGCTACACGCCCGATCTCGCCACGGTCGTCGCCGTGATGGGCCAGAACCCGCGCACCGGCGCGCACACCTCGCTGTACGGGGCGCTCGGGGAGGAACGCATGAACGGCGGTGACTACCCCGCGCGGATCTGGGCCGCCTACACCGGCAGGGCGCTCGGCCCGGCGGCCCGCAGCTTCGAGTTGCAGCTCCAGCCGGAGGCGGAGGAGTCCGCCACCCCGTCGCCGGGTGACTCACCGTCCGACGACGGGACCGGGGCGGACACCGGCGACACCGGCGGTGCCACGGACAGCCCCGTACCCGGCGAAGGACCGGACGGCCTGGGTGCCGGCGGTGCGCCCTACCCCCGTCCTGAGGACTTCCCTACCGGCGACGACGGAAAGGTGCGGCCCCACGGGGGGTCGCACCAGGACGAACAGCACCCGCACCGCCCACCGGACCACCAGGCACCAGGCGGCGACCAGACGGCTGACGACGGGCCGGGCGGCGCACTCCCGTCGACTACGGCCGACAGCAAGCAGCGGCTTCCGGTACCGGAGCGGCCGGGCGCCGGGGTGAACGGTGCCGGGGCGCCGGGCGGCTCAGCGCCGCCGGGCCGCGCCGCGGCCGAGGTCCATCCGGCCGCGGCGCCCCCGACGGTTCACAGATAGAGCCCGGTGGAGTCCTGCGACCCCTCGAAGCGGTCGGCGGCCACCGCGTGCAGATCGCGCTCGCGCATCAGCACGTACGCCACGCCGCGCACCTCGACCTCGGCGCGGTCCTCCGGGTCGTAGAGCACCCGGTCGCCGGGCTCCACGGTGCGCACGTTCTGCCCGACGGCGACGACCTCGGCCCAGGCCAGTCGCCTGCCCACCGCGGCGGTCGCGGGAATCAGGATCCCGCCACCGGAGCGCCGCTCGCCCTCCGAGGTGTCCTGCCGGACGAGCACCCGGTCGTGCAGCATCCGAATAGGCAGCTTGTCGTGTTGGGTACGGGTACGGTCCGTCTCGCCGCCCGCATGCTTCTCACTCTTCGCGCTCACACGACGAACCTACCCGTCCCCCACGAGGCGCCGCGCCGGCGGGTCGGTGCCCTCGAGACGCGGGCACCCCCTGCCCCTTGCCCCCCGGTGGCCGGGCGCCGGCAGCAACATTCCCCTGGGTCCGGTGACCACCTCACGGTCTCATCGTGGCTGGTCGCGCAGTTCCCCGCGCCCCTTGGCACAGCCCGTGGTCACCGTACGACGCGGGTGCCCCTGCGAATGGGCACATAGGGCCCCCTGCGACGCACGCACGCCCCAACTAAGGGGCGCAGGAAACCCTGGACGCGCAGCACCCACCAAGGGGCGCGAGGAACTGCGCGACAAACCCCCACCGGCCGGCGGCCCGGACACGACGGAAACAACCCCACCGGGGCGGCGCCGACCCGCAGGGTCGCCCGAAAACCGGGCCCCGCACCCGGCGGCGGGGTTCCCGCGCGACCAAGCGCGTCCTAGGCGGGTGTGGTCACCCGCGACGCCCACCACGCCGTTGCGAGCCGAACGTCAGGAGCCCCACGACGCCCACGACCAGCAACGCCGCCGGCACCACGCGACTGAGCCGCGGCGCGCCCTCCTCCGTGACGAACTGGCGCTTCACGCCGAGCACCACCCGCCCCGCGCCCTCGTAGACGCGGCCGAGCGTCTGGTCCACGCCCTCGACCACCTTGGCCTTGGTGTCCTCGGCGATCGTCTTCGGATGCACCCGCACCGCGATCTCGTCGAGCGTCTCGGCCAGCCTCTCGCGCCGGCGCACGATGTCCGCCTCGATCTGTCCGGGGCTCCTGGTGTCCGCCTCGTCCGCTTCCGCCACCGCTGCCGCCTCCGTGTGTTCATCCGGTGTGCGCACACCGGACTGGTGGGGGTCCCCGCTCGCTGAGCTCGGGAAGGGTCAGGCGGACAGTCTGTCAGCTCGGGAAGTCCCGGGCCGCACGGCACCCCCCGCGTCGCTCGTTACGCTCGTCGGAAGTCATCTCGGCCGGTCGTGCGCCCGGGGCGGTCACCCGTCCCACCCGGCCGATCACGGCTCGTATACGGAACCGGTCACGGCCGTACGAGCAAGAGCACAGGAGAGACACGCTTCATGAGCGAGCGACTACAGCCCGGCGACACCGCCCCCACCTTCACCCTCCCCGACGCCGACGGCACCGAGGTCTCCCTCGCCGACCGCCGGGGCCGCAAGGTCATCGTCTACTTCTACCCGGCCGCCCTCACTCCGGGCTGCACCAAGCAGGCCTGCGACTTCACCGACAACCTCGAGCTGCTGGCCGGCGCCGGCTACGACGTGCTCGGCATCTCCCCCGACAAGCCCGAGAAGCTCGCCAAGTTCCGCGACAAGGAGCAGCTCCGGGTCACCCTGCTCGCCGACCCGGACAAGAAGGTCCTGGAGCAGTACGGCGCCTTCGGCGAGAAGAAGCTGTACGGCAAGACGGTGACCGGCGTCATCCGCTCCACGGTCGTCGTCGACGAGGAGGGCAAGGTCGAGCGCGCCCTGTACAACGTGAAGGCGACCGGCCACGTAGCCAAGATCATCAAGGATCTGGGTCTCTGACCGGCCGGGACGGACACCTCCGGCGGCGGCAGTGCACCAGGTTTGAGCCGCCGCCGGGTACCCCGCCCGAACCCTCGTACAACTGTGACAAAGGTCCCCCTCAACGGGGGATTTCGTTTGCATCCGCGAGTTTCGAGCAACCGATGCCACAGACATGTGTCCCGCACCCGGACCACCAGGTCCACATGATCGATCAGTGGTGGACGGCACGTAGGCAGAGGAAGGATCCGCTCCATGGCGGTCAACGGTCACGATTTCGAGGGCGATCCCGCAGCGCTCAAACGGCACCGTGCGCTCTTTCGCGCGATCAAGCGCCGCAAGAATCCTCCGCTCCGTCGTACGGACATCACCGTCACCGACGAGGCGGCGGTGCGCAGGGCGGTCAAGGCCGCCGCGCTCGGCAACGCGATGGAGTGGTTCGACTTCGGGATCTACAGCTACCTGGCCGTGACCATCGGCCATGTCTTCTTCCCGTCCGGGAACGGCACGGTGCAGTTGCTGTCGTCCTTCGCCACCTTCGCGGTCTCCTTCCTGGTACGGCCGATCGGCGGGATGGTCTTCGGCCCGATGGGTGACCGGATCGGCCGCAAGAAGGTGCTCGCACTCACCATGATCATGATGGCGATCGGCACCTTCGCGATCGGCCTGATCCCGTCCTACGAGTCGATCGGCTTCTTCTCGCCGGCCCTGCTGATCCTGTTCCGGCTGATCCAGGGCTTCTCGACGGGCGGCGAGTACGGCGGTGCGTCCACCTTCATCGCCGAGTACGCCCCGGACAGGAAGCGCGGCTGGTACGGCAGCTTCCTGGAGTTCGGCACGCTCGCCGGATACGTGGGCGCGTCGGGCATCGTGCTGGTCCTGACGCTGCTGCTCAGCTCGGACCAGATGGAGGCCTGGGCGTGGCGGGTGCCGTTCCTCGTCGCGGGGCCGATCGGCTTCGTCGGTCTGTACCTGCGGTTGAAGCTCGACGAGACGCCCGCCTTCCAGAACCTGGAGGACGCCTCGAAGCAGCACCGCGCCTCGGAGGCCGCCAACGTCATCGAGACCACCAACCGCGGTGACCTGCTGCGCATCTTCCGTGACCACTGGCGGGCCCTGCTGCTGTGCATCGCCCTGGTGCTCGCGTACAACATCACCGACTACATGCTGCTGACGTACATGCCGACGTACCTGACCGACGAGCTGCACTACAGCGCCACGATGGGGCTGCTGATCCCGATCATCGTGATGGTCGTGCTGATGCTGGTCATCAACCGGGTCGGGAAGCTGAACGACCAGATCGGCCGCAAGCCGGTGCTGATGGCCGGGATGCTGGGCTTCTTCGTGCTCTCCGTGCCGGCGCTCCTGCTGGAGCGGACGGGCAGCGCGTGGGGCGTCGTGGCGGGCATGCTGATGCTCGGATTCTCGCTGGTGTGCCTGCTGGGCACCATGTCGGCGGCGCTGCCCGCGATGTTCCCGACGCAGGTGCGCTACGGCTCCCTGTCGATCGCCTACAACGTCTCGACGTCGCTGTTCGGTGGTACGACACCGCTGGTGATCACCGCGCTGATCAGCGTCACGGGCAGCACCATGATGCCGGCCTACTACGTGACCGCTGCGGCCCTCGTCGGCGTCATAGCGGTGGCGTGCATGACGGAGACCGCCCAGCAGCCGCTGGAGGGCTCCCCGCCTGCCGTGGGCACCCCCGAGGAAGCCGCCGAGCTGGTGGAATCCCAGGCTCCAGAACCCCGGTTCTGACCGCCCGGCCCTCGGGGCGGCACTCGATACGACCCTCGATACGGGCCTCGATACCCGAGGCCCCAGCAGGGAAAATGGGCGCGACCACAGTGACGCGCCCGATACGATGGGATGGCACGCGGCCGTGGTGGAACTGGCAGACACGCTGGGTTTAGGTCCCAGTGGGCTAACCCCCGTGAGGGTTCAAATCCCTCCGGCCGCACGAACCCCGCGCCCCATCGGGGGCGCGGGGATTTTTGGTGCGGCGCCCCATTCCCGCGGCCCGCGGCACCCTTACGGCATTGCATGCCCCCAGGGAGGGCGCTACGCGCCTATAGGGATAGGGGCGCGGGGAACTGCGCGACAAGCCCCCACCGGCCCGGTTGTCCACACACCACAGAAACCACCCCACCCGGCCGGAAGGCGCTACGCGCCTATAAGGGGCGCGGGACTGTGACGATATGCGGCTCCGCCGCGCGGGCGCGACAAGCCCCCACCGGCCGGTGGTCCGGACACGACAGAAACAGCCCCACCCGGCCGGTGACGACCCGCAGGGTCGCATCGTGGCTGGTCGCGCAGTTCCCCGCGCCCCTGAAAGGGCACTTCGTGCCCCCCATGGGGGTGTCCTGGTCGACGTCAGTCGATGAGGTCACGGACTGCCGATACCAGCCCCCGGAACGCCTGCCCCCGATGGCTGATCGCGTTCTTCTCCGACGCGGTCAGCTCCGCACAGGTACGACCCTCCCCGTCCGGCTGGAGGATGGGGTCGTAGCCGAAGCCGCCGTCGCCCACCGGCGCGTACCGCAGGACGCCGCGCAGCCGGCCTTCGACCACCCGCTCGGTGCCGTCCGGGAGCGCCAGCGCCGCCGCGCACGCGAAGTGCGCCCCGCGGTGCTCCTCGGCGATGTCGGCGAGCTGGCCGAGCAGCAGGTCGAGGTTGGCCTGGTCGTCGCCGTGCCGGCCGGCCCAGCGGGCCGAAAAGATCCCGGGTGCACCGCCCAGCACGTCGACGCAGATGCCGGAGTCGTCGGCGATGGCGGGCAGCCCGGTGGCACGCGCCATGGCATGGGCCTTGAGCAGCGCGTTCTCGGCGAACGTGACGCCGGTCTCCTTGACGTCGGGCACGTCCGGGTAGGCGTCGGTGCCCACCAGTTCGTGGGTGAGCCCGGCGTCGGCGAGGATCGCCCTCAGTTCGATGACCTTGGCGGCGTTTCGGGTGGCGAGGATCAGGCGCGTCATGTGCTCAGTATCGCGGCCGCCCCGCCGGGGGCGCCGGCAGGCCCGGGTGTCACGGCGTGCACACCTTCGTCAGTTCGCCGGCGGCGTCGGTGACGGGGGTGAGGTCGGGGGTGTGGTCGCCGTCCTTCATGGCCGTGCGGACGTTGTGCACGGCGGTACGGAGGTCGTCGACGGCCTTGTTGACGTCGGTGTCGTCGGTCTTGTCGCCGATCTTGTTCAGGTCCTTCTCGATGGTGTCGAGGGCGTCGTCCGCCTTGGTCGGGTCGTTCGAAGCGCTTTCCACTGCCTGTTGGAGGTCGGTGACGCTGTCGGCGATCGTGTCCGCGGTATGCAGACAGTCGATGGCCTTGTCGACGGCGTCACAACCCGTCATCAACGGCGTGGCGAACAGCACGCCCGCGAGGGCGGCTACGGCGACGGTCATGGTGCGGCGACGGCGCGGAGCCATGGCGGCGGTCCTCCCCAAGATCCCCTGGTGTCACGGCCGGGCACACGGCACTTGCCGCACGCCCCGTACCCGTGAGAACGCCGACCGTGTGCGCCTTGGTTGCTTTTTTACCGTCCCGGTCCCGTCCCCGTCTTGTCACTTCCGGGCCCGATCGTCGTTACTTCCGGGCCTGATCGCCTTCCAGGGCCGCGCGTTGGGCACCCGCGAGTTCGGTGCAGCCCGCGACGGCCAGGTCCAGCAGGCTGTTCAGCTCGTCCCGCGCGAACGGCTCGGCCTCCGCGGTGCCCTGGACCTCGACGAAGCGGCCGTCGCCGGTGCACACCACGTTCATGTCGGTCTCGGCGCGTACGTCTTCCTCGTAGCACAGGTCGAGCAGCGGCACCCCGCCGACGATGCCCACCGAGACGGCGGAGACGGTGCCGGTGAGCGGGTTGCGCCCGGCCTTCACCAGCTTCTTGCGCTGCGCCCAGGCGACGGCGTCGGCGAGCGCCACGTAGGAGCCGGTGATGGCGGCGGTACGGGTGCCGCCGTCGGCCTGGAGGACGTCGCAGTCCAGCACGACGGTGTTCTCGCCGAGGGCCTTGTAGTCGATGACGGCACGCAGGGAGCGCCCGATGAGCCGGGAGATCTCGTGGGTGCGGCCACCGATCCGGCCGCGCACGGACTCGCGGTCGCCCCGGGTGTTGGTGGAACGCGGCAGCATGGCGTACTCGGCGGTGACCCAGCCCTCCCCGCTGCCCTTGCGCCAACGGGGCACGCCCTCCGTCACGGACGCGGTGCACAGCACCTTGGTGTCCCCGAAGGACACCAGTACGGATCCCTCCGCGTGCTTGCTCCACCCCCGCTCGATGGTGACGGGTCGAAGGGTGTCGGGCGTGCGGCCGTCGATGCGTGACATGCGCTGAGGGTATCGGTCCGCTTCCCCTGCTCGCGGCCGCCGGGGGGATCACACCTCGTAGACGTCCCGCGGTGCAGCGAGCGTCGTGGGCCCGTCGTACTCGCTCTGCGCGGCGACCAGGTTGGCCTGCGGGTCCGTCCACGGCGCGATGTGCGTCAACACCAGCCGCCGCACGCGTGCACGGCGTGCGTGCTCCCCGGCCTGCCGCCCGTTCATGTGCAGGTCGGGGATGTTCTCCTTGCCGGTCGTGAAGGCGGCCTCGCACAGGAACAGGTCGGTGCCCATGGCCAGTTCGACCAACTCGTCGGCGGGCCCGGTGTCCCCGGAGTACGTCAGCGACCGCCCACCGTGCTCGATCCGGATGGCGTACGCCTCGACCGGGTGCCGCACCCGCTCCGTGCGGACGGTGAAGGGGCCGATGTCGAAGCTGCCCGGCTTGACCGTGTGGAAGTCGAAGACCTCGCTCATCGACGACGCGGACGGCGTGTC
Source organism: Streptomyces odontomachi (assembly GCF_024435355.1). GTDB lineage: Bacteria > Actinomycetota > Actinomycetes > Streptomycetales > Streptomycetaceae > Streptomyces > Streptomyces odontomachi. The sequence continues at coordinate 143,278 of NZ_JAMJWG010000015.1, read as the reverse complement.
ACCGTAGGCCGTCGTCAGCCGCGCCTCGGTGCCCTCCGGCCCGTAGACGGGGATGGACGCGCAGCGCCCCCCGTCGTGCCGGTAGTAGCGGGCGACGAAGTAACCGCACATGTCGACGCAGTGGTCGGCGTGCAGATGGCTGAGGAAGACGGCGTCGAGGTCGTAGAGACCGCAGTGGCGCTGCAACTCGCCAAGGGCACCGTTGCCCATGTCGAGAAGCAGCCGGAAGCCGTCGGCCTCGACGAGGTAGCTCGAACAGGCCGAATCCGCGGACGGGAACGACCCGGAGCAGCCGACGACGGTGAGCTTCATGAAGCTGGAACCTCCGCGCGGGCGAGAAACTCTGAGGAAGGAACTCAGAGAATCCCAAGCGGGCGAGAGTCTCTGAGACGAACTGGCAGAGCGGCCTGAGCTGACAGATCGGACGAGGTCGTACGGTCTGGGAGCACCCGTTTCCTCGCGGTGTCTCCCGCGCCCCCGAGCCGGTCGCGGACCATAAGGGGCTGGGGGAGAGCGTAAGGCGCAAAAGCGCCGGTCGCTCCTCCGTCGCGGGTCGTTGTGGGGGAACTCACCTGCGGCGTCACCGGTTCGGCGGCCTCGACCGTCCCGGCGGGTGCCGGTACGGTCCCGGTCATGGATGCGTCGTGGTGGCCCCTGCTCGTCGGCGTCGCGGTGCTCGCGCTGATCGCAACGGTGGTGGACGGCTGGGGGCGCGGACGTCGCCCCAGGCGGCGCCGTCGCTGGCGACGGCGCCCCCCACGCTCCTGAAAGGTCCCGGCCGGCGCCACCCCGGGACGGCGCCGAAGGCGCCACTCAAGGGGCGCGGGGAACTGAGCGCCCAGCCCCCGCCGGCCCGGCGGCCCGACGGCCCGGACACGACAGCAACAGCCCCCGCCGGCCGGTGACGACCGAACAGCCTCGTCGTGGCTGGTCGCGCAGTTCCCCGCGCCCCTACTGGGTGGGCCAGGGCACCACCCCCGCCCCAGGACGGCGCCGAAGGCGCCAAAAAAAGGGGGCTCGGGGAACTGCGCGACCAGCCCCCACCGGCCGGTGGCCGACACACGACAGAAACAGCCCCCTCGGGACGGTGACGACCCACAGGGTCACGCCGTGGCTGATCGCGCAGTTCCCCGCGCCCCTTTAAGCGCGCCGGGCGCGCCCACGCGGCGGAGCCGCAAAGTGACACAGCCCCGCCCCTACGGGGCACCCCGTAGGGGCTACGCCCAGAGCTGGCCCTGAAGCGTCTCGATGGCCTCTTCCGTGGAGGCCGCGGTGTAGACACCGGTGGACAGGTACTTCCAGCCACCGTCGGCGACGACGAAGACGATGTCGGCGGACTCGCCGGCCTTGACGGCCTTGCGGCCGACACCGATCGCGGCGTGCAGCGCCGCACCCGTGGAGATGCCGGCGAAGATTCCTTCCTGCTGGAGCAGCTCCCGCGTACGCGTCACCGCATCCGCGCTACCCACCGAGAAGCGGCTGGTGAGCACGGAGGCGTCGTAGAGCTCGGGCACGAAGCCCTCGTCGAGGTTGCGCAGGCCGTACACCAGGTCGTCGTAGCGCGGCTCGGCGGCGACGATCTGGATGTCGGGCCGGTGCTCGCGCAGGAAGCGACCGGCGCCCATGAGGGTGCCGGTGGTGCCGAGGCCCGCCACGAAGTGGGTGACGGAGGGCAGGTCGGCCAGGATCTCGGGGCCGGTGGTGGCGTAGTGCGCGCCCGTGTTGTCCGGGTTGCCGTACTGGTAGAGCATGATCCAGTCGGGGTGCTCGGCGGACAGCTCCTTGGCGACGCGCACGGCGGTGTTGGACCCGCCGGCCGCCGGGCTGGAGATGATCTCCGCGCCCCACATGGCGAGCAGCTCCCGGCGCTCCTGCGAGGTGTTCTCGGGCATCACGCACACGATCCGGTAGCCCTTGAGGCGGGCCGCCATGGCGAGCGAGATGCCGGTGTTGCCGGAGGTGGGCTCCAGGATGGTGCAGCCGGGGGTGAGCCGGCCGTCCTTCTCGGCCTGCTCGATCATGTGCAGGGCCGGGCGGTCCTTGATGGAGCCGGTCGGGTTGCGGTCCTCCAGCTTGGCCCAGATCCGAACATCCTCGGAGGGCGACAGCCGCGGCAGGCGGACGAGCGGGGTGTTGCCTACCGCGGCGAGCGGGGAGTCGTAGCGCATCTTCGATCAGACCCGACCGCCGGCCACCGCCGGCAGGATCGTGACGCTGTCCCCGTCGGAGACCTTGGTGTTGATGCCGTCGAGGAAGCGGACGTCCTCGTCGTTCAGGTACACGTTCACGAAGCGGCGGAGCTGGTCGCCCTTGTCCGCGTCGATGAGGCGGGCCCGGATGCCGGCGTGCCGGGTCTCCAGGTCGGCGAAGAGCTCGGCGAGGGTCTCCCCACTGCCCTCGACGGCCTTCGCACCGTCGGTGTACTGGCGGAGGATGGTCGGGATGCGGACCTCGATGGCCATGACTGGGGGCTCCTTGGGAGTACGGGCGGGTGGCACGGAGTGAGCCGAGCCGGTGCAGAACGGCTGTCCGTCGGACGTCCGTCGGCGAGTGACCAGGCACGATCGCGGGCTGAGGATGCTGAGGGCGGGGCGGGCGGTGCATCTACGGCCGTCACGCCGCCGCGGGGCATGGCGTGACGTGACGGTGGGGTCAGCACGGACAGATGGCGCTTGCCAGCCTGCACAAATCGACGTGCAGCCGCGCCACCAGCACCGTGCCTGGCGTCGGATAGCTCACGTCGTAGCAAACCATGCCGTCATCGTATCGATTCCCGTTCCTGCGTCACTCATGTGATCTCATGATGCGAACTGAAACGGTCTACTGGGTGAGATGAACGGCGCCGCAACGCACGGCCGCACTCCGTGCCGCGTCCCCTGCTGCACCTCCGGTGTCACGGGCACCACCGGCCACATCCGCGCACCCGTCGGACCGCGACCCGAGCCGGACCGCCCGGCATCCGCGACCGCCCATCCCGCGACTCCCCGGGCCGCACTGTGACCGCATTCACGGGCCGCGCGGCGCCCCTCGCCGGCCTGGCCCGGCCCAACCCCCACCCCACCACCACACATACACATTTAATTCGCTTTGCCTGTTTTACCCGGTTTGCTCAGGTGACCCGACGAGCGAGACATCGGCGAGAAGAGGGAGCAGACAGTGATCACCCGAGAGCAGATACCCAGCGTGCTGGACCACGCTGTCTACGACACCCAGGGCAACAAGATCGGTGACGCCAAGCACATCTTCCTCGACGACGTCAGCGGCCGTCCGGAGTGGGCCAGCGTGCGCACCGGCATGTTCGGCGCCCGAGAGTCCTTCGTACCGATCCGGGACGCCAGCCTGATCGAGGACCACTTGGAGGTCCCCTTCGACAAGGCCATGGTCAAGGACGCGCCGAACGTCCAGGTCGATGCAGGGGGCCACCTCTCCGCCGAAGAAGAACACCGCCTGTACGAGTACTACGGCGTCGACTGGGACACGACCTGGCAGCAGCCCGGTCAGCGTGACGCCGGTATGGCCGGCGGCGAGGCGGGCATGGCGGCCGCCGGTGGCACGCCCCGCAGCGCGGCGGCGGGCACGGAAGAGGGCCAGGAGACGGCCGAGGAGCCCTACACCGGCCGCGTCCCCGCCGAGGCGGCTTCGGAACGAGCCGGCGAGCCGGTCCAGGAACGGGCCGCGAGCATGCCCGCCGCGGAACAGGCCCCGCAGACGCGCGCCGGCGAGTGGGAGAACGCCCTGACCCGGTCCGAGGAGCAGATGCACATCTCGACCGAGCGCACCGAGAGCGGTCACGCCCGGCTGCGCAAGTACGTCGTCACCGAGCAGACCGAGCAGACCGTGCCGCTCATGCACGAGGAGGTCCGCGTCGAGCGCCAGCCGATCTCGGAGCAGGAGCGCGGCGGGATGTCGTCCGAGATCACCGAGGGCGACCAGCGTGAGGTGACGCTGCACGCGGAGCGTCCGGTGATCGAGACGGAGACCGTGGCGGTGGAGCGGATCCGGCTCAACGTGGAGGAGCGGACGGACCAGGAGACGGTGCGCGGTCAGGTCCGCAAGGAGAAGGTCGACGTCGAGCTGCCGGAAGAGGCGGAACCCGGGTCTCCGGAGGGCCGGGGCGGCGCCGGCGGTGGCGGCCGCTGACGACGCCGGGTGCCGGTGCGGCAGGGGGGCGGCCTGTGCCCCCCTGGGTCGCGTCGTCGGGCCGAGTCCGAGTCGGTCCTCGGGTCGTCGTCGTTCGTTCGCCTTGCCGACGCCGTGGGCTCAGGCGGGTTCCTCGTCGTACGCCTCGACCACCCGTACCTCCTCTTCCGTGACCTCTCCTTCGATGATCCGGAAGGAGCGGAACTGGAAGTCGCCGAGGCCATCGGTGTCGGCCGTGGAGACCAGGACGTAGTGGGCGCCGGGCTCGTTGGCGTAGGAGATGTCGGTGCGGGACGGGTACGCCTCGGTCGCGGTGTGCGAGTGGTAGAAGATCACCGGCTCCTCGTCGCGGTCGTCCATGCCGCGGTAGAGCTTGAGCAGGTCACCCGAGTCGTACTCGTAGAACGTGGGTGAGCGGGCGGCGTTCAGCAGCGGGATGAACCGCTCGGGCCGGTCGGAGCCCTCCGGACCCGCGACAGCGCCGCAGGCCTCGTCCGGGTGGTCCTGGCGCGCGTGCGCGACGATCTGGTCGTAGAGGGCCTGGGTGATGGTCAGCATGTCCGTCAGGATAAGGCTGCCTTTTTCGTGGCTCGGTTCGCCTCCGGGCGCCTCAGCCGATGCCCCTTTTTTGTGGCTCGGTTCGCCTCCGGGCGCCTCAGCCGGTGTCCAGGAGCCGCCCGTGCTCGACCCTCCTTCGTCGGGCGCTCCGCGCGGGCGGCTCCTGGACACCGGCGCGCCCTTCGGCTCACTCGCCGGCGCGCGGTTGCCCGCCGGATCCGGGGCCCTCGATGCCGGGGCCCGGGCCCTCTCCGGCCGCGGCGACGGCCTCGGCCGGGGTGCCGCGGGTGAAGGCGTCCGGATTGCGGGCCCTCATCGCGGCGTAGCCGCCCACCATGATCACGGCCCACAGGGGGGCGCAGTAGAGCGAGATGCGGGTGTCCGGGTCGATTCCCATCATCACGATCACCATCCCTATGAAGGCCAGCGAGAGCCAGCTGGTGAGCGGGGCTCCGGGGGCGCGGAAGGTCGAGACGGGCAGCGCACCGCGGTCGGCCGCGGTGCGGTAGCGGACGTGGGAGATCAGGATCACGATCCAGGCCCACATGCCGGAGATGGTGGCGAAGGACACCACGTAGGTGAAGGCGTCCCCGGGCCACTGGTAGTTGATCCAGACGCCGACGAGCATCAGCGCGGCGGAGAAGGTGGTGCCGAGCAGCGGGGTGCCGCTCCTGGTGAGGTTGGTGAAGACGCGCGGGCCCTGCCCGTTGAGCGCGAGGTCGCGCAGCATCCGGCCGGTGGAGTACATGCCGGAGTTGCAGGACGACAGGGCGGCGGTCAGCACGACGAAGTTGACGATGCCGGCGCCGGCCGCCAGGCCCATCTTCTGGAAGGCCGCGACGAACGGGGAGACCCCGGGCTGGAAGCTGGTCCAGGGCACCACCGAAAGGATCATGATCAGGGAGCCGACGTAGAAGACGGCGATACGCCACGGCACGGTGTTGATCGCCTTCGGCAGGGTCTTCTTCGGGTCCTTGGACTCGCCCGCCGTGACGCCGACGAGTTCCACGGCGAGGAAGGCGAACATCACGATCTGCAAGGTCATCAGCGTGCCCCCGATGCCCTTGGGGAAGAAGCCGCCGTTCGACCACAGGTAGCTGACGGAGGCGGACTTGCCGGCGTCGGAGAAGCCGAGCGTGAGGATGCCGAGACAGATCAGGATCATGCCGACGATGGCGGTGACCTTGACCATGGAGAACCAGAACTCCAGCTCGCCGAAGAGCTTCACGGAGATCAGGTTCACGCCGTACAGGACGATCGTGAAGAACAGGGCCGAGGCCCACTGCGGGATGTTCCACCAGAACGTCATGTAGGTGGCCGCCGCCGTGACCTCGGTGATCCCGGTGACCACCCAGAACAGCCAGTACGTCCAGCCGGTCACGAAGCCGGCGAAGGGGCCGATGAACTCGCGTGCGTACTCCGAGAACGAGCCGGAGACGGGGCGGTACATGAGCAGTTCGCCGAGCGCCCGCATGATGCAGAAGATCACCAGGCCGGCGACGGCGTAGGCGAGGATCAGGCTGGGTCCCGCCTTGGATATCGCCTTGCCGGCGCCGAGGAAGAGGCCGGTTCCGATGGCCCCGCCGATCGCGATCATCTGGATCTGTCGGGCACCGAGTCCGCGCTGGTACCCCTCGTTGCCGCCGCGAGGCACGGCGGTGGAGCCGACGGCTGGAGGTCCTTCGCCGTCGCCCTCGTGGTGATCCACCTGGGCCGAGGTCATGGTCGTCGAGCCTTTCTCCGTGCCGGTCACCGCTGGCGGCGGGCCGGGTTCCCGATCCCCCGAGGTACTGGAGTGCGCCTGCCGATAGCCGGCGGGCCGGGGCGCCCCCGGGAGGATTGCGCTGCCCTGAAGGGCAGGGGCAACCCGAGGAAGGCTGCCTTTGCCGGTCGTGAAGATGTATCAACGGCCTATGAGGTGGTCACATGTCTGTATGTGGTCCAGATCACGCCCAAAGTGGGCCAAACGCCATTTCATTCGGCCATTCGGGTTCATCATGGTGACGTGATCGTTATACGGACATGGGCGCCCGTTTATCGAACATTCGGCCAGACGGTGCTGCCGGGTCGGGGTTCGACGAGGTGACGGGGCCCGCCACGAACGAGGCCCGTCACAAACGAGCCCGTCACGAACGCGTGCGGGGCCCCGGTCGCGCCAGGGCCGGCCGCGTCAGTCCATCAGGGTGGCGACCAGGGTCTCCTGGAGCGCCCCGAGCCACAGGTACGCCATCACCATCGGCTTGCGCGGGTCGGAGTCCGGCAGCCGGTACAGGTCGTCCGCCTCGTCGTCGTCCTGGACTTCGAGGCGCGCCCCTATGGCCAACCGCAGGTCGTTCAGCGCGCCCAGCCAGCGGCGGGACTCGTCCGCGGCCAGCCGCAGCACGGCCGCCTGGTCGCCGGCGGGAGTGAGCGCGTCCAGGGAACGGACCACGGCGAGGGCGTCTTCACGCTTGCGGGCCCGCAGGTCGTTCTCGGTGAAGCGGCGGAACTCGGCCGACAGGGCACGCTGCTGCGCCGCCTCGTCGCTGCCGTCGTCCGGCTTGTCCGGGTCGCCGTACGCGTTCGGGAAGAGCCGCTGGAGCACCGGGTCGGAGGGCGGCTCGCTGGGGCCCTCGGTGAACAGCTCGGCGAGCGGGTCGGCGTCGTCGTCCTCGGCCGGCCCCGGCCCGACGAGCTCCAGGAGCTGGACGGCGAGCGAGCGGATGATGGAGATCTCGACCTCGTCGAGCGCGATGGCGGCGCCACCCTCGGGGGTCGGTTCGAAGTGTCCTGACATGAGGCTCAGCCGCTACTTCCGGTCCTGCTGGAGGGTGGCCCACAGACCGTACCCATGCATCGCCTGCACGTCGCGCTCCATCTCCTCGCGTGTTCCACTGGAGACGACGGCCCGCCCCTTGTGGTGCACGTCCATCATCAGCTTGGTGGCCTTGTCCTTCGAATAGCCGAAGTACGACTGGAAGACGTACGTCACATAGCTCATCAGGTTGACCGGGTCGTTGTGCACGATGGTGACCCAAGGAAGATCGGGCTCAGGTACGGGTGATTCCTCCTGAGCCGACTCGGGCTTTTCGATCTCTAGCGGAGCGGGAGCCGTCACACGCCCATGCTGCCACCACAGGCGCCCCCATGCACAAACGGCTCCCGTCCACGGACGCAGCGTTTCCGGCGGCCGGCCGCCAGACGCCGCAACACCGCAGCGCACAGCGACGGAGGCGGTCCCGAGGAACCCCGATCCTGAAATCGTCAGAGTGACGAAATTAGGGGTACGATCTCCCCCATGAACACTGCGGACCTCGGCAACCCCGGCAACCCCGACATAGGGAACGAAGCGGACTCCGGTGTGCCGAACGAGAGAGCACGGCGCGCCACCCTCCCCCGCGCGACCCCCGAAGCTCTGCTGAGCGCCGGCGGCTTCGGTCACCGGGTGGGCGTGCCGTCGACCGCCCTGTTCACCGACCACTACGAGCTGACCATGCTCCAGGCCGCGCTCGCCGCGGGCACCGCCGAGCGCCGCTCGGTCTTCGAGGTCTTCACCCGCCGGCTCCCGCCGGGCCGCCGCTACGGCGTCGTGGCGGGCACCGGACGCGTCCTGGACGCGGTCGAGAACTTCCGCTTCGACGAGCAGGTGCTGACGTTCCTGGGCGAGCGCCGCATCGTCGACCGGCCGACCCTGGACTGGCTGGCCGACTACCACTTCGGCGGCGACATCTGGGGCTACCCGGAGGGCGAGGTGTACTTCCCGGGCTCGCCGCTGCTGCGGGTGGAGGGCACCTTCGCCGAATGCGTCCTGCTGGAGACGGTGATCCTGTCCATCCTCAACCACGACTCGGCGATCGCTGCCGCCGCCTCCCGGATGGCCTCCGCGGCGGGCGACCGGCCGCTGATCGAGATGGGCGCCCGGCGCACCCACGAGCTGGGCGCGGTCGCCGCCTCCCGGGCCGCCTACATCGGCGGCTTCGCCTCCACCTCCGACCTCGCCGCGGGTTTCCGGTACGACATCCCGACGGTGGGCACGGCAGCGCACGCCTTCACGCTGCTGCACGACAGCGAGACCGACGCCTTCCGCGCCCAGGTCGACTCGCTCGGCCGCGGCACCACCCTGCTGGTGGACACCTACGACGTCGCCGAGGCGGTCCGCAGGGCGGTGGAGGTGGCCGGGCCCGAGCTGGGTGCGGTGCGCATCGACTCCGGCGACCTGCTGCTCGTCGCGCACCGGGTGCGCCAGCAGCTGGACGAGATGGGCGCCACCGGCACCCGGATCACGGTCACCTCCGACCTCGACGAGTACGCGATCGCGTCGCTGGCCGCGGCCCCCGTGGACGCCTACGGGGTGGGCACCCAGCTGGTGACCGGCTCCGGGCAGCCCACCGCCTCCATGGTGTACAAGCTGGTCGCCCGTGCGGCGGCCACGGACCCCGAGGCTCCGCTGGTGCCGGTCGCCAAGCGTGCGACGGGCGGCAAGACCTCCATCGGCGGTCGCAAGTGGGCCGCGCGCCGGCTCGACGCGGACGGCGTCGCGGAGGCCGAGGTGGTCGGCACCGGCCCGGTGCCGGACTCGCTGGCCGACCGGCAGCTGCTCGTGCAGCTGGTCAAGGGCGGTGCGGTGGTCGCCCGGGAACCCCTGGACATGGCACGCGCCCGGCATGCCGCCGCCCGTGCCAACCTGCCGCTGTCGGCGACCCAGCTGTCCCGCGGGGAGCCGGTGCTCCCGACGGAGTACGTGTGACGGCGGTTCCGCGCCGGACCGGCGGCCCCGGCACCCTCGCGGAAACGCCCCCGCAGTCTCTAGGCTCGTACGTACCGGCCGAGTTCGTCTGACCGACCTCCGGCTCGCCTGGACGGGGACGCGCTGCGACGCCACCCGTCCCGGTCAGCGCCTCACACTTTCAAAGGACACCGACCATGCGCCGCGCACTGATCGTCGTAGATGTGCAGAACGACTTCTGCGAAGGAGGCAGCCTCGCGGTCGCCGGCGGCGCGGACGTGGCCGCCGCCATCACCGATCTGATCGCGCAGTCCGAGAAGGGTTACCGGCACGTCGTCGCCACCCGTGACTGCCACATCGCGCCAGGTGGCCACTTCTCCGACCGCCCGGACTTCCGTACGTCCTGGCCGGCGCACTGCGTCGCGGGCACCGAGGGCGTCGGCTTCCATCCGAACTTCGCCCCGGCCGTCGCCTCCGGCGCCATCGACACCGTCTTCGACAAGGGGGCGTACGCCGCCGCCTACAGCGGATTCGAAGGCGTCGACGAGAACGGCACCCCGCTCGCCGAGTGGCTGCGCGACCGCGGGATCACCGACGTCGACGTGGTGGGCATCGCCACCGACCACTGCGTGCGCGCGACCGCGCTGGACGCGGCGCGCGAGGGCTTCGCCACGCATGTCCTGCTGGACCTGACGGCGGGGGTCGCCGAGGCGACCACCGAGCAGGCGCAGGAGGAGATGCGGCTCGCGGGCGTGGAACTCATCGGCAAACCGGTGGTCTGACTCGCGCCCTCGCCGGTCGCGGCCCCGGCCCACGGCGGTGGCGTTGCGGCCCACGGCGCCCACGGATGGCGCCGAAGGCGCCTGATAAGGGGCGCGGGGCTGTATAAATATGCCGCTCCGCGGCGTGGGCGCGACCAGCCCACCACCGGCCCGGTGGTCCGGACACGACAGAGACAGCCCCTTCGGGACGGTGACGCCCCGACGGTCTCGTCGGGGCTGGTCGCGCAGTTCCCCCGGGCCCCTCTAAGCGCGCCGGGCGCGCCCACGCGGCGGAGCCGCAAAGTGACACAGCCCCGCGCCCCTTACAGGGCGCCGCCGCTGGCCGTCCAAGCCTCCGGCACGGTCAACGGCTTCGGGACCAAGTAGGCCGGGAGGCTGGCGGGGACGCCGGAGCCGGAGCCGCTGAAGCCGGGGCTGGCTCGGTAGGACGGGTCGGCGGCCGGCCGTCGCTCCGGGCCCTGGCCCTTGAAGAGGGATCTGATCGGGTGCCACAGCTCATCCGCCCGCAACGGCGCCGTGCGCCAGATCAGGCCGTCCGGATGGTGCAGCACCGCCGTGATCTCGTCCGGGGTGGGCGGATGGGTGTTGCCGCGGAGGTACACCGAGCGCAGGCCGAGATTGCGCAGCCTGGTCAGCGCCCGTGAACGGTTCACGGCATGCACCACGACACGCACCGTGCCGCCGTCGCCACCCTGCGCGTTCGTCGCGCCGCGGGCACGGGGCACGCCCTTCGCTGACCCCGGCGGAGCCGCGGGCCGCGCCGGTCCGGGCTCCGTGGCGCGCGCTGGTCCGGGCGCCACGGTGCCTTCCTTCGGGCCGTCCGGCATGGGTGCGGGCAGGGTCAGGGCCACCACCACGGTGCCGTTCGGCAGTTTGCAGAACCCTCCTCGGGCCATTCCGGTCACACCCCCGTGAGCCGTCGTGTCAATAAGGAAATCGCACGACGCACCTAAACACGATCGGCCGCCGCCCCGCTAGTGGGCAACGGCCGATCATGCTTTGACCTGCGAATATGTAATTTTACTTAGATGCAGGCGCCACCTTGACGGTGATCGTCTCGCCGTTTCCGGGCTGCTGGACGATCTTGATCTGGGTGCCGGTGTCAGGAACCTTCACGCTTCCGGTCGGGTTCTCGTCCGTCCAGTACGCACCGTTGTGATCGTCGAAGACGGACACGCCCCGCAGCGACGGGATCCTCAGCGGCTCGTCGGCCTTGTGCAGCTTGAGCGCGGGCGTCCGATGGGTGCTGAAGGCCGCGTCGTACGGCTGGATCCGGTTGCGCAGCACCGTGCCGTCCGACCACTTCAGCGCCGCCGGGTGGGCGTCGATCGGCAGGATCAGGCCCTCACCCGGGTGGGCGCTGGTGTTGTTGTCCACCTGGGAGGTGTCCCAGAGCCAGATCACCAGGCCGTTCTGGTACGGGAAGTGCTCGACCCAGTCGGGCTTGGAGGCGAAGCCGAAGTTGTACGGGCCGACCTCGAGGGTCTTGTCGTACGACACGTACTCGCGGTTCTCGGCGATGTAGTACTCGTCGTAGTCCTTGGTGAAGGACTCGCCGATGCGGGAGAACCCGTCGGCCGTCCAACCGCCGGCGTCGGCCTCGGCGTCGTCGGTGAAGATCGGTGTGCCGTCCGCCGTGATGGCGAGGTCGTCGGCCGCGAAGCCCTTCTGCGCCACGCCACCGTCGGTGCTGTACCGGAAGCGCAGGTCGATCTTCTTGCCGGCGTACTCGTCCAACGGGAAGTCGAGCTTCTCGTAGGCGCCCGAGGTACCGGTCAGCGCAGGGCGGTCACCGCCGTCGCGCGGGATGGCCTTGCCGTCGGCGGTGCCGTCCAGCGGGGTCCAGTTGGCGCCGCCGTCCGTGGAGACCTCGGCGTAGAGGTAGTCGTAGTTCTCCTCGATGTCCCACCAGCCGTCCAGGGACAGGTCGGCGGACGACTTGCCGGTGAGGTCGACGGAGCGGGTCAGGGTGTTCTTGAGGTTGTCGCCCATGCCGCTCCACCACTGCGACTCGCCCTGTGCGGGCTTGACGATCGTGGTGGTGACGGACTTCTTCGGCAGGTCGACGACGAGCGCCTGGGGGTTCTTGGTGTTGTACTCCGAGACGCCCAGCGTGTGCGTGGACTTCGTGGCGGCCTTGCCCTCGGAGTAGCTCAACCAGCCCAACTGGAGCTTGTCCCAGGCGGTCATGTCACCCGGCAGGTTGCCGATGGCGTCCTTGCCGGTGCCGAGCCAGGAACCGGACGACATCAGCGACCAGAAGCCCACCGAGTTGTCGTCGGCGCCCGTGGTGTCGTACAGGTCGGGCAGGCCGAGGTCGTGGCCGTACTCGTGGGCGAAGACGCCGAGGCCGCCGTTCTCCGGCTGCATCGTGTAGTCGCCGACCCAGATGCCGGTGTCACCGATCTGGGTGCCGCCCGCCTCGTTGTCCGCCGGGCCGGTCATGCCGGCCTGGTCGCCGTACGCGTACCAGCGGTGCGCCCAGATGGCGTTCTCGCCCTGGTCGCCGCCGCCCGCGGACTCGTCCTCGCCGGCGTGCACGATCTGGAAGTGGTCGATGTAGCCGTCCGGCTCGTTGAAGTTGCCGTCGCCGTCGTAGTCGTAGCGGTCCCAGGTGTCGTACTGGGCGAGGTCGGCCTTGATGTCGGCGTCGCTCTTGCCCTGCGCCTGCTGGTCGGCGACCCAGGCGGTGACGCCGTCGCGGATCAGGTCCCAGACGCTGGCGCAGGTGGTGGAGCCGCAGTAGTCGGAGCCGTAGCGCGCCTCGTTGTAGGGGACCTTCACCCAGTCGGAGACCTCGCCGTCGACCGAGTAGCGGCCGGAGGAGGTCTTCTCGTAGTAGGTCTTCATCGAGTGCTTCGGCTTGCCGTCGGCGTCCTTGCCGGTGCCGAAGTACATGTCCTGGAAGTGCGCCTGGTTGTAGTCCGCCTGCCAGTCGGTGCTGTTGTCCTGGCCGCGGTCGGGCTCGGCGATCTGGTTGTGCGCCGGGCCGGGGTCGCCGCCGTACTTCACGACCGGCGCCTCGGGTCCGTCGGGACCGTCCGGGTCGTACATCGTGGTGTCGTCGACCTGGTCGCCGAACTCGGCCAGGATGGTGAAGATCTTGTCGGTCTTCTCCCGTCCCAGCTCGACGTACTTCTTGTCCCCGAGCTTGACGACCTCGGAGCCCTTGTCCATCTTGACCGACTTGCGGCCGGCCAGGACCTGGTTGAGCGCTTCCTTCTTCAGCTGCTCCTGGCGTTTGGTGAAGGGACCGTCCAGGTTGTCCCCGTGGTTCTTTCCGGACACTGCCGGATGCGCACCGTTCGCGGCCGTCGCCCCAGGGGCGCCCGCATCGGCCCCAGCAGGGGCATAGGCGGCGAAGGTCGCGGTGGCCGCCGCGAAGGCTGCGACCACCGCGCCGGCTCTGAAGGTCCGTCGTCTGCTTTTCATATGGGTACTCCTCCCCCGGCATACGCGGGTGCGTGCGGCCAGGGTCTCCGGTCGACTGCGCCGCGGTATCCGCGTCACGAGTGACGACATTCGAGACGACATTCGACCGGAGTTACCGAAGAAAAAACAGACCTTGACTTGAACTTGTCTACTCGCGTCCAGCACAGCCACCGCAGCCACCGCGGCGCTGCGCTGACGCTTCGGCAGCACACGGGCCCGTCTTCGCTCCGCGGCGCACCGGCGGTCCGTGGCACCCGAGCGCTTCCGGCCGATGTCGCCGATCATCAGATACCCGGCCTGTCGGATCATCCAACAGGCGCGCCGAACCGTCCACTTCCTGGACCCGGTGATTCCGTGCGCCCCCTGTGCAACGGCGCCCCGGCCCTGCACACGCTTCATCGGTGTGCCACCCGGGCATGCGAGCCGTATATCTGCATAGCCGCATGCCCGTGTGCGCACCCTGCCCCGTGTAGCCCCGTGCGTGCACCGTTCGGTATGCGCATCCCCATGTCCGCTTCCTCGAACGGATGACGTCATGCCTCGTCCGACCGCCACCCAGTTCGCCTACGGATCCCTCACCGTCGTCCTCTGCACCCTGGCGATGCTGCTGCTCTCCCAGACCACGTCCGGTGTGGGCGTGGCGGTGATCGCCGTCGTCGCGCTCGGCCTCGGCCTCCTGGTGGCGCTGACGGCCCCCTCGGCGCAGGGCTCGGACGACTCCGCCCAGCCGGACCCCAGGGCGGCAAAGACCGCTCCCGGCGCGGATCCGCAGGCCCGGACGAGCGGACCGGTGGACGGCGGCGGATCCACGCGGCCGGCCGACGGCGTACGCCACACGGCGCACGCGCGCCGCGGCCACGGGCGACGGGTCCGCGTGCACTGACGCGGTGGTCGGTCCCGGGTGCCGCTGGCCAGGGTGGTGTTCCGGCTGGTCGCCGGCGATCACTGGGTGCTGACGACCACCGTCTTGGCCGCCTTGTCGTGCAGTCCCTGCTTGTAGGGCCGGTCGAAGAACGACCAGCCGCCGGCGATCACCGTCCAGACGAAGGCGCAGCAGAACGCGAACGGCAGCCACAGCACGGCCGCCCGGGTCAGGCAGACCTGGACGCTGGGCGTGGCGCCGTCGTTCAGGTTCGCCACCCGCATATGGAGCAGCCGCTTGCCGAAGGTCTGCCCGTTCCTGGAGATCAGGTAGGTGTCGTACGCCATGTAGAGCACGGCGACCAGCACCGACTCCCCGATGGACCTGCCGAACTCCACCTGCCCCGAGTTGGTGTGGTACCTGATCAGGCCGAACGCGAAGGACAGCACGCCGGCGACGATGCCCACGATGATCATGTCGATGATGCGGGCGAGGACACGCTTGCCGCTGGGCGCGAGGGGCGCCATCCCGGCGAGCGGATCGGGTGAGTCGTAGGGCCCGCCACCGTACGGGCCGCCACCGTGCGGCCCACCCCCCTGGGGTCCGCCCCCGAAGGGGCCCCCGCCGAAGGGCCCGCCCGGCGGTGGGCCGCCACCTCCGGGCGCTCCGCCGTACGGGGTACCGCCTCCGTAGCCGCCGCCACCCGACGGGCCACCTCCTTCGGTGCCGGCACCACCGGGCCGGCCCCAGGCACCGCCCTCGGATCCGGGACCGTTCTCCTGAGAGGGGCCGGTTCCGGAGGCGTCGGTTCCGGAGGCGTCGGACCGGGGGGAGCCGCGGGGTGTGTCGGCGGTGGGCTGCGGGGCGGGGCGGTCGGGTGGGGGCGGCTTCCGGAAGGGCTCGTCGTCTTCGGGTGGCCGGCCGGGGCCCGGGGACGGCGGTTCGTTGCTCATGGCCCGAGTCGACCCCGAACGCCCCGGCTCCGCACTCGGCGGGCGCCCGTCCGGGCGACCGCCGCGCGGCCCCGCCACCCGGGGCGGGGCTCAGGTGCGGGGTCGCAGCGTCAGGGCGTCGGTGGAAGGCCGCCGGAGCGTCAGGACGCCACGAAGGTGTGGGCCGCCTTGTCGTGCCAGCACTGGCGCCACGGGCGGTCGAACAGGCACCACAGCACGCCCACGATGCCGATCGCCAGCAGGCCGGGCACGCTGTAGACCAGCCAGCGGCGCAGGGCGGCGCCGAAGCCGGGCACGTCGTGCCCCTCGATGTCGCGCACCTGGAGGCCGCAGAGCTTCTTGCCCAGGGTGCGGCCCCACTTGGCGGTCGGCAGAGCCTCGTAGAGCAGGCCGAAGACCAGCAGCACGGCGAGCACGATGCCCAGGCTGGCGCCCGTGGTGCCGTCGAGCAGCCAGACGGTGACGGTCTGGCCGGAGAGCTTGGCGGCGTCGATCTTGTCGTTGACGTGGTCGACCGCCTTGCTGCCGAGCGGCACGGCGGCCGCCGCGGTGACGCCACCGACGACGACGGTGTCGAGCAGCCGGGCGGCGAACCGCTTGCCGAGCGGCGCGGGCCGGGCCGCCGCCTGCTCCTGCGCGGCGGCCAGGAACGGATCGTTGACCGGTGGCTTCCACGGCACGACCGGCTCGTCGGCGCCGCGCCCGGCGTCCTGCGCGGGCGGCGCGGGCTCCGGTCGCCACGGTGCGGCGGCCGCCTCTCCCGGATGCCCGGCGGCCGGGCCGGCCGGCTGGTGCGGGAAGTACGGCATGGTCGCCGGGTTCGGAGGTACGGGGGGCGCGGTCTGCGGGCCCTGCGGGCCACCGAACTGGCCGTGCTGGGCCCCCGGCTGCGGCGGCACCTGCGGTCCGTGCTGCGGTGGCACCTGCGGCTGCGCTCCGGGGCGCACCGCACGGATCGTCACCGTGCCGCCGTCGCCGCCGTCGGCGGGGTGCCGCGGCGGGGCCTCGGCCGGGTCGCCGGAGGAGTCCTTGCCGAGGCCGGGACGGCGGAAGGTCACGGTGCCCTCGCCGGCGCCGTCGGGGCGCCCCGTGCCGCCCGTGCCCGCGCTGGAGCCCCGTTCCTCGGACGGTGCGGCACCGGACGTGCCCTGGGACGCGGGGCCCTGCTCGGCGGCGCGCAGCGGCATCGTGCCGTCCGGGAGGCGCGCCGCGTCGGGCGACTCCTCGCCGGCGTCCGGCCATTCGGCGTGCGGCAGCCGGGGGTCGATGCCCGCGGCCGCGGTGCCCCAGGTCACCTTGCGGCCCTGGTCGCCGAAGCCGGACTGCTGGGAGGCGTCGGCGCCCCACGAGGACGCGGGCTCCGGGCGGCCCGCGTGCCGGGAGCGCTCCGACGGCCGGCCGAGCGCACCCGAATCGGACGTGTCGCCGGAGTCCAGGGGGGCGGCGCCTCCTGCGGACTCCCGCGGATCCCGGGGGTCGCGGGGGTCCCGCCACGCCGGCTCCTCGTGCCGGGCCTCCCATCCCGTCGGCTCGCCGTGCACCGGCTGCGCCCCGCTGTCGTGGACGGACGATGCCGCGTACTCCGATCCGCCGTACTGCTCCTGGCGGTCGGGGTCGGGCTGGTGCGTGGCCAGGCCCTGCTGCTCGGGGATGCCGGAGTAGTGGTCGGGGGCCGGGTGGTCGGCGGTGTCGGGCTGGTCGGGTCCGGCCTGTTCCGGGATGTCCACGTGGTCCGGGGTGCCGGGGCTCTGGTGCGGGACGGCGGACCGGGACGACTCCTCGTCGAAGAAGACGGGGCCCGTCTCCTCTGCGACCGGCGCGGCCGGGCTCACGCCGGGCGGGGGCGGCAGGGTCTCTCCTGCGGCGGGTGCCGGACGGCTCGTCCCGGGCACCCAGGCGGCACCGTTCCAGTACCGGACGTATCCGGGAATGGACGGGTCGGGGTAATAGCCTTCGCGGGGCCTGTCGTCGCCTGGTGCCGGGGTTGGGGCGCTCATGTCCGTCGTCCCGTATCTGCTCGGGGATGCTGTTGAGGGTCCACATCTATCAGACCCGCGCACGCCCCTGGGCCGGTGTGCGCGCACGGACCCCTTTCCGGTTACCCCCGGTCTCCCGGCCGACCCCCGTCCGTCCGCCGTGTCCTGGTATTCCGTTACCGATTCCCGCCGTGGCTTCCCGGCCGTGGCGCGCGCGTCGGCGCCTGGAGACCGCCGCCTGGCCGGCCCTCCGCGCGCCCGCCGCACCTCTCCGGGTGACCGTCCGGGCCCGCCGCTGCTCATGCTGCGGCAAATTTTTCCCCCCAACCCGCGTAATGCTCGGCCCTTCGCGCGCTCTGTCCATGGGGGGCCGTCTCGTGGACACCACCGCGAGGCGCTGGCCCGACCTCAGGACCGAGAGAAAGGGCACTGCATGCACAACGTGGTGGAACGCGAGTTGGAGTTGAACCTGGTTCTGTCGCCCGAACGCAGCATCCCCGTGCCGGCGCGGTTCGCCTACCGCTCCGACGATCCGTACGCCGTCCACGTCACCTTCCACATCGGCTCGGATCACGCGGTGCACTGGTCGTTCGCGCGGGAGTTGCTGGTGGAGGGCGTGTTCCGGCCGTGCGGGCACGGTGACGTGCGGGTGTGGCCGTCGAAGACGGACGGCCGCAGCGTCGTCCTGCTGGCGCTCAGCTCGCCCAAGGGCAGTGCGCTCCTGGAGGCGCCGGCGATCGCCGTGACCGCCTGGCTGGAGCGCACCCTGCGGGCGGTTCCGCCCGGCACCGAGACCGAGCGGCTCGGCATGGACAGCGGTCTCGCCGAACTGCTGGCGCCCACGGCGCCCGACGATCTGCGGCTGACCGAGCGGTCGCCGTCCGACGAGACACCGGGCGGTGAGTGAGACCGCGAGGGGGGAAGCGGTGTCCGGGACGCGGTGAGATCACGCGTCCCGGGCACGTCCGTGTCCCGCGCCGGGCACGCTCAGAACAGCTTCCCGGGGTTGAGGATGCCGTGCGGGTCGAAGGTCTGCTTGACGGCGCGCTGCATCTCGACGCCGACCGGGCCGATCTCGCGCGCCAGCCACTCCTTCTTGAGCAGCCCCACCCCGTGCTCGCCCGTGATGGTGCCGCCGAGCTCCAGGCCGAGCGCCATGATCTCGTCGAAGGACGCGTGGGCCCGCCGGGACTCGTCGGGGTCGGACGCGTCGAAGCAGACGGTGGGGTGGGTGTTTCCGTCGCCGGCGTGCGCGATGACGCCGATGGTCAGCCGGTGCTTGTCGGCGATGCGTTCGACGCCCTCGATCAGCTCGCCCAGCCGGGACCGCGGCACGCACACGTCGTCGATCATCGTGGTGCCCGTGGCGGCCTCCAGGGCGGGGAGCGCCAGCCGCCGGGCCTGGAGCAGCAGTTCCGATTCGGCCGGGTCGTCGGCCGGCACGACCTCCGTGGCGCCCGCCTCCCGGCACAGCTCGCCGAGTGCGGCGAGGTCCGCGGCCGGATCGGCGGTGTCGAAGCCGGCGAGCAGCAGCGACTCGGTGGTCTCCGGCAGGCCCATCTGCGCCATGGCGTTGACGGCGCGCAGGGTGGTGCGGTCCATCAGCTCCAGCAGCGACGGCACATGGCCGCTCGCCATGATCCGGCACACCGCGTCGCTGGCCTCCTTGGCCGAGCCGAACTCGGCGGCCAGCACCAGCTGGACGGGCGGCTGCGGCTTGAGCGCGAGCACGGCGCGCACGACGACGCCGAGGGTGCCCTCGGAGCCGACGAACAGCCGGGTGAGGTCGTATCCGGCGACGCCCTTGGCGGTGCGCCGCCCGGTGCTCATCAGGCGCCCGTCGGCGAGGACGACGTCGAGGCCGAGGACGTACTCGGCGGTGACCCCGTACTTGACGCAGCACAGGCCGCCGGACGCGGTGCCGATGTTGCCGCCGATGGTGCACGTCTCCCAGCTGGACGGGTCCGGCGGGTAGTACAGGTCGTGCTCGTTCACCGCACGCGACAGCGCGGCGTTCACGACGCCCGGCTCGACGACGGCGATCCGGTCGACCGGGTTGATCTCCAGGATGCGGTCCATCTTGACCAGGGAGAGCACGATGCAGCCGTCGCTGGCGTTGGCGGCGCCGGACAGGCCGGTGCGGGCGCCCTGCGGCACGACGGGGACGCGCAGTTCGTGGGCGGTGCGCAGGGTGTGCTGGACGTGTTCGACGGTGCGGGCCAGCACCACGGCGGCGGGCGCGCCGGCGTCGCAGAAACTCGCCATGTCGTGTGCGTAGGAGGCCACCACGTCCGGGTCGGTGAGGACGGCTTCCTCGGGGAGACCGGAGCGGAGACGTTCGACGAGAGTGGGACTCATGATCACAGCGTGACACCCAGGGCCAACGGTGGGAACTCTTCCGGCGGCACGGCCGGGCCCGGGGATGCAGGAGGCGCTGACTCGGTGGGCTCCCCCGAATCGACCGCCGGCACCCCGGTGACCCTCGCCGCGCGCCGTGCGGGACCCGGCGTCACAGGTTCCCGCGGATGGCCTGCTCCCGCTCGATCGCCTCGAAGAGGGCCTTGAAGTTGCCCTTGCCGAAGCCCATGGAGCCGTGCCGCTCGATCAGTTCGAAGAACACCGTCGGACGGTCCTGGACCGGCTTGGTGAAGATCTGCAACAGATAGCCGTCCTCGTCCCGGTCGGCCAGGATCTTCAGCTCCCGCAGCGTCTCGATCGGCACCCGGGTGTCGCCCACCCACTCGCCCAGGGTGTCGTAGTACGAGTCGGGGGTGTCGAGGAACCGCACCCCGGCGGCGCGCATCGCACGGACCGTCTCGACGATGTCCGGCGTGCTGAGCGCGATGTGCTGGACGCCAGCGCCGCCGTAGAACTCCAGGTACTCGTCGATCTGCGACTTCTTCTTGCCGACGGCGGGCTCGTTGATGGGGAACTTGACCTTGCGGGTGCCGTCGGCGACCACCTTCGACATCAGGGCGCTGTACTCGGTCGCGATGTCGTCGCCCACGAACTCCTTCATGTTCGTGAAGCCCATGACCTTGTTGTAGAAGTCCACCCACTCGTTCATCCGGCCGAGTTCCACGTTGCCGACGCAGTGGTCGATGGCCTGGAAGGTACGGCGGCGCGGCGGCTCGACGATGGGGTCGGCGGCGGTGAACCCGGGCAGGTACGGGCCCTCGTAGCCGGACCGCTCGACGAGGGTGTGGCGGGTGTTGCCGTAAGTGGCGACGGTGGCGAGCACCACGGTGCCGTGCTCGTCCTCGACCTCGTGCGGCTCGGTCAGCCCGCGGGCGCCGTGCGCGGTGGCGTAGGCGTACGCGGCCCGCGCGTCGGGCACCTCGATGGCGAGGTCGACGACCCCGTCACCGTGCTCGGCGACGTGGTCCGCGAGGAAGCGGCCCCAGTCGGAGGCCGGCTTGATGACGGAGGTGAGGACGAACCGCGCGGAGCCGTTCTCCAGGACGTAGGAGGCGGTCTCCCGGCTGCCGGTCTCCGGTCCTGCGTACGCCACGAGCCGCATGCCGAAGGCGGACGAGTAGTAGTGCGCCGCCTGCTTGGCGTTGCCCACGGCGAAGACGACCGCGTCCATGCCCTTCACCGGGAAGGGATCGGCCTGCCGGGCGGTGTCGGGGGTCTGGGGGTGCGCCTGTGTGTGCGCTGAGCTGGTTGCCATAAGGGCAGGTTCTCGCCACTCCACAAGGTGCGCAACAGATCGCTGATTCACTGGTCAATCTGTTCAGCCGTACGGCACTATGATCGGGCGATCTGTACAGGATGACCATTGAGCGTATGACCCCGGCCACATAGCCGCCAGCCGCACCGCCTGTCCCCCTGGTCCCCGATCCCCTTTCTCCCGTCCCCCGTCCCCGTCCCCGTCCCCCGTCCCCCCGTCTCCCCGGAGGCCCCCTTGGCGATCGACCGTCTCGACGGCCAGCTTCTCGTGCTGCTCGCCCGTGAGCCGCGCATCGGCGTCCTGGAGGCGTCCCGTCGGCTCGGCGTGGCGCGCGGCACCGTGCAGGCACGCCTGGACCGGATGCAGGCCAACGGCGTCATCCGCGGTTTCGGGCCGCAGGTCGACCCGGCCGCGCTGGGCTACCCCGTCACGGCCTTCGCCACCCTCCAGATCCGGCAGGGCCGGGGCCCGTCCGTGCGCGCCCACCTGGCGACCGTTCCGGAGGTGCTGGAGCTGCACACCACCACCGGCAGCGGCGACATGCTGTGCCGTCTGGTGGCCCGCTCGAACGCCGACCTCCAGCGCGTGATCGACCGTGTCGTGGGGTTCGACGGGATCGTGCGGGCCTCCACCGCGATCGTCATGGAGAACCCGGTGCCGTTGCGGATCATCCCGCTGGTGGAGCAGGCGGCGGAGGACGACTGAGAGCCGCGGACGGCCCGGTACGGGGCTCAGCAGCCCGGTACCGCCGCGCCCTTCTTCAGGTTCCGCAACGCCTCGACGGCGCCCTTCAGACTGGTCACGGAGACCAGCCGCAGCCCCTTCGGCAGCTCCGCCCGGGCCTCGGAGCACTCGTCCTTCGGGACCAGGAACACGGTGGCGCCGTCACGCCGGGCCGCCTGCGTCTTCAGGGCCACCCCACCGACGGCACCGACCTTGCCGCCGGACGTGATCGTGCCGGTGCCCGCGATGACCCGACCGCCGGTGAGGTCGCCGCCGCCGCCGTCACCGGCCACCTTGTCGACGATGCCGAGGGCGAACAGCAGCCCGGCGCTGGGCCCACCGACGTCGGCGAGCCGCAGCTTCACCTGCACGTCCTTGGCGGACTTGCCCAGGTATCCGAGGGCGGCCGAGGTGGCGGAGTCCTGCGACTGCTTCATCTCGCGAGCGTTGTGCTGCTCGATCTGCCTGGTGTTCCCGCCGCCGGGATACACCGAGTCGTGGGGCATCACGGCACGGTCCGTGCGGAACCAGCCGTCCAGCACGTCGCCCAGGAACACGTCCTGGTCGGGCCCCGTGGCGACGATCGTCGTCATCCGCAGTTGCCCGCTGGTATGGCGCACCGGGGCACCACCGATCGTCACGACCGGCTGCCCGTGGTACTTCCCCAGCACGTTCGCCGTCAGCCCCGGCTGTGCCACGGAGAACGGCAACGGCGCGAAGACGGCGGAACCCAGTAGCCCGACGACGGGCAGTGCGCAAAGGGCGAGCCCCTTGATCCGACCAAGCCTGAACACCGCCCCAATCTATCCCGGACCGCGGTGCCGCCCGTCCACGGGCCTCGTGGCCGGCCGGCGGGTGCGCCGGCGCACGCTCAGCCCCGCGCCGGCGGCACCCCGGGAGCGCCTCCGCGGTACCGGGCGCCGGGCGCCGTCAGCGCAGCGCGTCCGCGACTTCCCGTGCCGCGTCGACCACGCGGGCGCCGACCCGCTCGGGCACCGCGTCCGACAGCATCACGACGCCCACGCTGCCCTCTATCCCGCTCACCCCGACCAGGGGCGCCGCCGCACCGCTGGCGCCGGCCTCCAGCTCGCCGTAGGTCAGCGTGTAGCCGGGGTCCGTCAGCAGGCCCTGCCGGGCGGCGAGGATGGCGCGCCCGGCGGCGCCCCGGTCGAGCGGATGCCGGAAGCCGGTGCGGTAGGCGACGTGGTAGTCCGTCCAGGTCGGCTCCACGACGGCGACGGCGAGCGCTTCCGTGCCGTCCACCAGCGTCAGGTGGGCGGTGGCGCCTATGTCCTCGGCCAGCGACCGCAGCGCGGGCAACGCGGCCTCGCGGACCAGCGGATGCACCTGGCGGCCGAGCCGCAGCACGCCGAGCCCGACCCGGGCGCGGCCACCGAGGTCACGGCGTACCAGGGCGTGCTGTTCGAGGGTGGCCAGCAGTCGGTAGACCACGGTGCGGTTCACACCGAGCTTGGTCGACAGCTCGGTGACGGTCAGCCCGTGGTCGGTGTCGGCGAGCAGCTTGAGGACCCGCAGGCCCCGATCGAGCGTCTGGGAGGTCTCCGCGGTCACGACTCCCACTCCTTCGATGGTGAGGGTCAGCGGCCCCCCGGGTGGGATGCGCGGCGCCGGTCCCGTCGGCGACGCGCGTCGTGAGGCCGCCGGAAGGTCAACGACCCGGGCCCTGCCAGAGCTGCCCTGCCCCAGTCGCTTAGCACCGGCTGCGCTCCGCGGCGACCCTGCCACGGGGCGTGTACGTAGCGGGGACAGTAGCGACCCGGTTCGCTCAGCGGAAGACTCCGTCCAGAATCCGGGCACGACACCGGGTGCACTGCCGGTGATTGCCCCGGAATGCGCGTCGATGGAACGTCGAACGACGCCCGGTCCACCGATACCCGGAGCCGGCGCGCGACCCGCCCCCGAGCGGCGCTCCCCGCCGACTTCGCCGGATCGAACTGCCCCGTGCCGACCGGGCGTTGTCAGTGCCGGGCCCTACGGTGCCGTCCATGGGCATAGACGAGCTGGACGGAATCGACGTGATGGCGACCGACCCGTACGCGGACGGCACCGGCCCCGGCGCCGACGCCTACTCCCCCATCCCGGAGTTGAACTTGCTCAAGGAGTTCGACGACGGCCTCCAGGGCGCCGGGTTCTCGGAGGGGTTCGAGTTCTACGCGTACGACTGGCAGGACGCCGGTCTCGTGGAATGGCTGGGCCTTTCGAAGCTGCGCGACCGGGATCCGGAGCGGCTCCGGTTCCTCTCCGACCTCATCCCGTTCGCCCAGGCCACCGGCTCCGGCTCGTTCTACACGCTGTGGCGGTGCGACGACCGCGCCGACCTGGCGACGCTGCCCGTCGTGCGGTGGGGCGACGAGGGCGACCTCGACGTGGTCGCCTGCGGCCTGCGGGACCTCTTCCGGCTGCTGGCGCTGGACAGCGAGTGGTATCTCGACGCCGACCAGGTGGAGGAGCACTGCGGTGGCCATGAGGCCTATCTGGCCTGGCTGGAGCGGACCTTCGGCCTCACCGCACCCGAGTCGCCCGACCCCGTCACGGAGGCGGCCGAGGACGCGTACGGCGCGCGTTTCCTGCGCTGGCTGATCCCCCATATGCCCGAGGACATAGCGGAGTCCTACCGCGAGGACCTGGCGGCGCTGGAGGCGGGGCGGTAGGGACGGCAAGGGCGGTAGGGACGGCAGGGGCAGCACGAGCGGTAACGGCGCCACGGCGGCGGGCCCGCGGGCGACGAACCCGGACGGACGCGACGGCGCCGGCCGGACGCGGGGGCGCCGAGGCCCTCACTTCATCCGCGTGGCCCACTCCCGCACCTTGGCCATCCGCTGCCGGATCTGGCCCGGCGTCGCCTCCGCGCTCGGCGGGCCACCGCACACCCGGCGCAGCTCCGTGTGGATCACGCCATGCGGCTTGCCGCTCTGGTGAACGTAGGCGCTGACCAGCGTGTTCAGCTCTTTCCTGAGCTCCATCAGCTCCTTGTGGCTGACCACGGGGCGCCGCTCGGCGGGCAGTTCGAGCAGATCGGCCTCCTCGGCGGGCCGCTTGCGGCTGTGCGCGATCTGCCGGGCCTGCCGCTTCTGGAGCAGCATCTGCACCTGGTCCGGCTCCAGCAGTCCCGGAATGCCCAGGTAGTCCTGCTCCTCGTCGCTCCCGGGGTGCGCCTGCATGCCGAACTCGGCACCGTCGTACAGCACCCGGTCGAAGACCGCGTCGGACTCCAGCGCCTCGAAGGGCAGCATGTCCTGCTCGCCGTCGGGCTCGTCCTGCTCCCTGTTGGCCTCGGCGAGCTCCTTCTCGGACTCGACGTACGGGTCCTCGTCGGCGCCCTCCTTCTTGGGCTTGTCCAGGACGTGGTCCCGCTCGACCTCCATCTCGTTGGCGAACCCCAGCAGGTCGGGGATGGTCGGCAGGAACACGGACGCGGTCTCGCCGCGCCGCCGCGACCGCACGAAACGGCCCACCGCCTGGGCGAAGAACAGCGGCGTGGAGATCGTCGTGGCGTACACCCCGACCGCGAGCCGCGGCACGTCGACGCCTTCCGACACCATCCGCACGGCCACCATCCACCGGTCGTCGCCCTCGCTGAACTCGTCGATCCGGTGGGACGCCCCGGAGTCGTCGGAGAGCACGACGGTCGCCTTCTGCCCGGTCACCTCGCGCAGCAGCTTCGCGTACGCACGTGCCGAGTCCTGGTCGGAGGCGATGACGAGGCCGCCCGCGTCCGGGATCCCCTTGCGCACCTCGGTCAGCCGGCGGTCGGCCGCCGACAGCACGTTCGGCATCCAGTCGCCGGCCGGGTCGAGTGCGGTGCGCCAGGCCTGCGAGACGGCGTCCTTGGTCATCGGCTCGCCGAGCCGTGCGGCGATCTCGTCGCCCGCCTTGGTGCGCCAGCGCATGTTGCCGCTGTAGCTGAGGAAGATCACCGGCCGCACGACGCCGTCGTGCAGCGCGCTGCCGTACCCGTAGGTGTAGTCGGCCGCGGACCGCCGGATGCCGTCCTGGCCCTCCTCGTACGCGACGAACGGGATCGGGTTGGTGTCGGAGCGGAACGGCGTACCGGTGAGCGCGAGCCGCCGGGTGGCGGGTTCGAACGCCTCCAGGCAGGCCTCGCCCCACGACTTGGAGTCACCGGCGTGGTGGATCTCGTCCAGGATCACGAGGGTCTTGCGCTGCTCGACGCGGTTGCGGTGCAGCATCGGCCGCACTCCGACGCCGGCGTACGTCACGGCCACCCCGTGGTAGTCCCGCGCGAGCGGCCCGGCGCTGTACTCCGGGTCCAGCTTGATCCCGATCCGGGCGGCGGCCTCGGCCCACTGCTTCTTCAGGTGCTCGGTCGGCGCGACGACCGTCACCTGCTGGACCACGTGGTGGTGCAGCAGCCAGGAGGCGAGCGTCAGCGCGAACGTCGTCTTGCCGGCGCCCGGCGTCGCCACCGCCAGGTAGTCACGCGGCTGCGTCTGGATGTACCGGTCCATCGCACCCTGCTGCCAGGCCCGCAGCTTGCCGGCGGTGCCCCAGGGAGCACGACCGGGAAAGGCGGGCGACAGGTGGTGCGAATGCGAGGACTGCCCCGAAGCGGACGGGGAGTGCCCCGAAGGGGACGCAGGGGAGGACGGGGAGGAGGTACTGATACTCACGGTCTCCGGTTCGGATCGCTCGACACGGCCACGGCCAGGTACGCCACTGGGGCGACCCGGTCACTTTATCGGGCGGGCCGTCGGCCACTCGGTGGACGACGCATCGCTTGGGTGGGACGAGACGCACGTCACTGTCCGGGGCACTGGCCATCCGGGCTCCGATGGCCGCGCGTTCATCGACCCCGCAGCCGGGTGGCCACCCACGCCCCCACCACCGCGACCGCTGCCATCGGCAGGAAGACGGCGAGGAAGGCGGCCGGGTGGGAGCTGGTCGCGGCGGCCGTGGCAGCCGCCCCGGCCTGGTCGGCCGCGGTGTCGGCGCCTCCACCGTCCCCCGCGCCGCCGGTGCCCGCCACCGAGCCACCGCCGAGCGCGGCGAACGCGGCGCCGCCCGCGGCCAGCAGCAGCGTGTTGGACAGGCCGTCGGAGATCTGCAACGCCGCCGAGTTCGCCCCCGCCTCCCGCCGCGGCGACAGCCTGAGCAGCAACACGCTCGTGGACGAGATGACCAGGCCCATCCCGAAGCAGCCGAAGGCCCAGGCGACGGCCACGATCCACACCGGCACGGCGTCCAGCAGCACCCCCGGCACCACCACGATGGCGAGGGCGACGAGGATCATGCCCGCCGTCATGAGCCGTTCCCGGTGCGGTTCGGTACGGGGCCTGGACTGGAGGAAGCTGCCCAGATACCAGGTCGCCCCGCCCACGGCCAGCGAGAGACCGGCCAGCGTCGGCGACAGCCCGCGCTGGGTGACCAGCATCAACGGCACGAAGGACTCCGCGGCGGTGAACGACCCGGCGGCGAGCCCCCGCAGCAGGACGACGCTGGGCAGCCCGCGCGCCGCCCGGTAGGTGCCGCGCGGCAGCAGCCCGAGCACGGCAGGCACCAGCAGCGCCGCACCGACGACCAGCGGCGGCACGGAACGCCAACTCAGGTCCTGGGCGGCGTACTGCACCGTGCCGGCGCCCAGCGAGACGGCGAGCGCGAGACGGATGCGACGACGGTCACCGCTCTTTCCGGCCCGCCGCGCCCGGCCCGCCGACCGCCCTTCACCGGCCTGCCACCCCTTGTCGGCCCGCCGCCCCTCGACGGCCTCTCGCCCCTCGACGGCCTCTCGCCCCTCGTCAGCCTGTCGCCCTTCGTCGGCCGGCCTCTCGTCCACCGGCCTCTCGACGGCCCGTCGCCCCTCGACGGCCCGTCGCCCTTCGTCGGCCGGCCTCTCGTCCACCGGCCTCTCGTCGGGCACCCCCTTGCCGGCCGGCCTGTCTTCCGCTTCCGGCCGGTCTTCCTGTGCCGCTTCCTGCCGGTTCTCCTCTTCCGCCGCCTCTGCCGGCCCGGCGGCACGCCGCCTGATCTGCGGCAGCGCAAGCGCCAGCGGAAGCACCACCAGGACGGGTATGCCGAGGAAGACCCAGCGCCAGCCCAGCTGTTCGGTCACCGTTCCGGCGATCAGCGGGCCCACGATGGACGGCACCACCCACCCCGCCGCGAACCCCGCCATGATCGCTGGACGCAGCCGTTCCGGATATGCGCGCCCCACCACCACGTACAGCGAGACGATGACCAGCCCGGCGCCGAGCCCTTGCACCGCCCTGCCCGCCACGAACACCCACATCGTGCCCGCCGTCCCGGCCACCACGAGACCGGCGGCGAACCCCCCGATCCCTACCCCCAGCGGCACCAGCGGACCCCGTCGATCGGCCCACTGGCCCGCGTAGACCATGCCGAACAGGCTGGTGGTGAAGAACCCGGAGAACGCGAACGCATACAGCGACACGCCGTGCAGCTCACGCGCCGCGACCGGCATCGCGGTCCCCACGGCGGTCGCCTCGAAGGCGATCACCAGGATGACGGAGACGACCCCGAGGCTGAGGGCGAGGTAGGGGCTGCTCAGGACGCCTATCGCCGGGTCCGCGTCCCCCGCGGCGGGGGCATCGGATGCGTCCGGGCCACCGGAACGAGGACGTGCGGCGGTCCCACCGGGATGCTCCCCGGAACCCTCGACGGCGCGGGAGACGTCTACGGTGCTGGCGTCGGCGCCGGCTGGTTCGGGGAGGCTCATAAAGGCCCAGCGTAAGGGGCGTCCAGCCGGATGGCCCCTGTCCCAGGGGCCAGACCGGTTGGGACTTCGGTCCTACGTCCTCGCCGCAACGACGGACAACGATCCAGACGACGACAGACGACGACAGACAACGACACACATACTGAACGGGGGCATGAGGGTATGGCGACGGAGCCACTGCGACCAGGGGACCCGGATCGGGTGGGCCGCTACCGGCTGCTCGGCCGGCTCGGTGCTGGCGGCATGGGTCAGGTCTTCCTCGGCCGTTCCGCGGGCGGCCGGCCGGTGGCGGTGAAGCTGGTCCACGCGGAGTACGGGGCCGACCGGGCGTTCCGTGACAGGTTCGCCCGGGAGGTGGAGGCGGCCCGGCGGGTGGGCGGCTTCTTCACCGCCCAGGTCGTGGACGCCGACCCGCTCGCCGATCGCCCCTGGCTGGTCAGCGCCTACGTTCCGGGCCCCTCGTTACAGACCTCGGTCGCCGAGCACGGCCCGCTGCCCCCCGCCGCACTCCGCGTGCTGGCGGCCGGACTGGCCGAGGGCCTGGCCGCCATCCACGCCTGCGGCCTGGTACATCGCGACCTGAAGCCGAGCAACGTCATCATGGCCTCCGACGGACCGCGGATCATCGACTTCGGCATCGTCCGTGCCCTGGAGGCCACCACGCTGACGGTGTCCGGGTTCGTCGCCGGGACCCCGGCGTTCATGTCGCCCGAGCAGGCACGCGGCGGCACCGACATCACCCCCGCCAGCGATGTGTTCGCGCTCGGCTCCGTACTGGCCTTCGCCGCGACCGGCGCCGCCCCGTTCGGTACCGGCCAGCCGGCCGCCGTGCTGTACCGCATCGTCGAGCAGGACCCCGACCTGTCGTCCCTCTCCCACGTCGACACCGAGTTGTGCCGCCTGGTCACCGCCTGCCTGGCCAAGGACCCGTCGGCCCGTCCGACCATGAACACGCTCGTGGACGACTTCGCCGCGTTCACGGACGTCGGACGGGACGGGGGCGAGGACGGGTCGGGATTCGTCGGTGAATGGGAGGGCCGGACCCTCATGGAGTCGACGCAGCCGGCGGAGCCGACGGAGACCGTGGACACGACCGTGGACACCAGGGAGTCCCCGACGGCCACGGAGCCTGAGACCGACCGCACCGGTGCGGCCGGCGGGTCTCCCCCCGCTCCCCAACGCCGCCGCGGCCTCGCCTGGCTGATCCCCACGCGCCGCCGCAAGCCCCCGGCCCCATCCGTCCCGAGCACCCGCCCCCAGTCCGTCGAGCAGGGCTGGAACGGCCTCCCGTGGGGCGCGACCACCGCCGACTTCCAGGCGCGGTTCCCGGACGCCGCACAACAGAACGGCGAGTGGTGGGTCACCGGCCGCGGCCCCGAGCCCTTCTGCGGCCTCACCATGGACACCCAGTACGGCTTCAACTCCCGTGGCCGCCTCTACCTGGTCGTCTTCTATCCCGAGGTCGAGGACCGCGAACGCCTCCCGGTGGCCGCACTGGAGACATTCGGCGCACCCGACAACAAGTCGACCCGCTGGACGCGGGGGAAGGTGATCGTCGACGTCAAGATCGCAGGCGTGGCCGCCAGCCTCACCCACCGGGGCTACGACGACGACTGAGGACCCCACGGCCACTGCTGCCGTAGCGCCCATGAACGGAGTATGGCAGTCATGTTGCAGCCACTTCCGCGGTCTTGAGGGCGGGTGAGAGCCCCCGTACTCTCGATGAACGAAAGCACGTTGGCCGTGTGCCCGAGTGGCTTAGGGACTCGTCTGCAAAGCGAGTTACGCGGGTTCGATCCCCGCCGCGGCCTCTTACGCCTTTACCGGGCGAAACGAAAAAGGGCGGCACCCCTGAAGGGTGTCGCCCTTTCGGCTGTGACTCCCGGTTTCCGTGTCGGTCGGAGAGCTTCCCGGTGTCAACCGGGGCAACGAACGCAACCGGGAAGTAGGAGTTCCCGGAGTTCGTGACGGTCCCGTCCGAAGGATTTCCCCGATTCAGCAAATCTGCGCTTTCTCTTTTCAACCACGGGCGTTCAACCACGGGCGCTCAACCCCGGGCGTTCGACCACGGGCGCCCGTCGGTGCGGCGAACGACAGCGGCGCCCGCCTCACC
This sequence comes from Streptomyces odontomachi, assembly GCF_024435355.1. Taxonomy (GTDB): domain Bacteria; phylum Actinomycetota; class Actinomycetes; order Streptomycetales; family Streptomycetaceae; genus Streptomyces; species Streptomyces odontomachi. The sequence continues at coordinate 112,646 of NZ_JAMJWG010000015.1, read as the reverse complement.
CGCCCGTCTGCACCACCGCCGCCTGGGGGCGGATGGGGAGCCGGTTGACCGGGCGTCCGGTGGCCGCTCGTACCGCGGCGGCGACTGCTGCCGGGGCCGTGACGACCGGGACCGCGCTGGCCGCCTTGGCGCCGAACGGGGCGACCACGTCGCGTTCCTCGATGAGCCTGACGATGCGGATGGCGGGCGCGTCGAGCGCGGTCGGCAGGGCGTAGCCGGTCAGGTCGGGGCGGCGCACGAAGCCGCGCGGGGTGCGCAGGTTCTCGGTGAGGGCCGCGCCGATGCCCTGGGTGACGCCCGCCTCGATGCGGGCCCGTAGCCGTGCCGGGTTGAGCACCCGGCCGACGTCCTGGGCGACCGCGAGTTCCACGACGCGTACGGCGCCGAGCTCTATGTCGACGTCGACGACCGCGCGGATGGCGCAGAACGCGAGGCCCACGAAGGCGTCTCCCTGGCCGGCGGAGTCCAGGGGTTCGGTGGGGTGCGGGCGGCACTGGGCGGTGGCCCACAGCTCACGGCCGTCCAGCGCCTCGGCGACGGTGGTGGAGAGCACACCGTCATATGAGGTGATCTTGCCGTCGGCGATCTGGAGCAGCTCGGTCGACATGCCGAACTTGTGGGCCAGGGGTTGCAGGAGCTGGGTGCGGACCATCTTCGCCGCGCGCTCCACGGCGCCACCCGACACCCAGGTGTGCCGGCCGCGGCAACTGGGACCCGCCGGAGGCTGGTCGGTGTCGACGGGGGCCACGTGCACCTCGTCGACGCCGAGGGTCTCCTGGACGATCTGGCGGGCGAGGGTGGCGAAGCCCTGACCGGTCTCGACGGCGGCGCAGATGACCGTGGCGACGCCGTCCTGGACCTTCACGGTGGCCGTGGAGACCTCGTCGGCGCCCTCGGCGCCGAGCATGTGCACCATCCCCAGGCCGTAGCCGACGCCGCGCCGTACGGCGCCGGGATCGCCGGCGCCCTCGGGGCCGCCCGGCAGCAGCCACTCGTCTTCGGGCGTGTCCCTGGGGAGCGGCGGCAGGGGCTCCTCGCGCACGGCGGTGAGCAGGTCGGCCACCGGTGCGGGGCAGGTGACCGTCTGGCCGGTGGGCAGCAGGTCACCGGTGGCCATCACGTTGCGCAAGCGCAGCTCGGTCGGGTCCATGCCCAGTTTCCGGGCGAGCTTGTCCATCTGGGCCTCGTACGCGGCGCACACCTGCATGGCGCCCTCGCCGCGTACATGGCCGGACGGCGGGTTGTTCGTGCGGACCGCCCAGCCTTCGATGAACGCGTTCGGGACGACGTACGGGCCGCAGGCGAAGGAGACGGCGGCGGCGAGCGCTTCGGAGGAGGTGTCGGCGTAGGCGCCGGCGTCCAGCAGGATCTGCGCCTCGATCTTCACCAGGCGGCCCTCGGCGTCCGCGTGGTGGCGGTAACGCAGCAGGGTCGGGTGGCGGTGGGCATGGCCGAGGAAGGACTCCTCGCGGGTGGCGGTGAGCTTGACCGGGCGGTCCGTCTTGAGGGCCAGCAGGCCGAGGGGGAGCTGGAACCCGGGGTCCTCGCGGTCGGCGGTGGCGCCGGGCACGCCGGTGACGACGACCTTGACCTGCTCGGTGTCGAGGCCGTAGCAGGCGGCGGCACGGTCGCGGTCGCCGTGCGGGTCGGTGGAGGCCACGTACAGCTCCACGCCGCCGTCGGGGCGCGGCACCGCGAGACCGGCCTCGGCGCCGATCGGTGCGGGGTCCTGGCGGCCGATGCGGTACAGGCCCTCCACGACGATCTCGCCGGCGGCTTCGGCGTCGCCGTGCTGGAGCGGGATGTGGCGGATGAGGTTGCCGTCCGGGTGCAGCGGCTCGGCCTCGAAGGCCTGCTCGGGGTCGGTCACCGGGTCGAGCAGCTCGTACTCGACGATGATCGCCGCCGCCGCCATCCGGGCGGTGTCCGGGTGGTCGGCGGCGACCGCTGCGATGGGTTCGCCGTGGTGGCGCACGACTTCGGAGGCGAACACGGGGCGGTCCGCGGGACCACGCCCGTAGGAGGACGCTCCCGGCACGTCCTCATGGGTGACGACGGCGCGTACGCCGGGCATCGTGCGCGCCTGCGAGGTGTCGATGGACACGATCCGGGCGTGCGGGTGCGGTGAGCGCAGCAGGGCCGCCCAGAGCAGCCCTTCCGCCCACAGGTCGGCCGCGTACGGGAAGGTGCCCTCGGTCTTGGCCTGCGCGTCCGAAGGCGGCAGGGAGGCGCCGAGGCCGTGCGGTATCGGCTCGGGGCGTGCGGGCGGCGGTGTGGGGGTCGCGGTGGCGCCGCCTTCGTTGCTCACGCCCGGCCTCCGTCGTCGTATCCGTCGTCCTCGTACGAAACCTGGTCATAGGGAGCCGCGTAGGGAGCGGCGTCCCGGTAGGGAGCCTGGGTGGTGCGCGCCGCGTACGCCACGGAGGAACTCACGCCGCCCGCGCCGGGGCTCGCCTGGTGGGGAATCCGGGCCCCGGAGGTGTCGGTGTCCTCGTCGTCCTCCGGGTCCGCCCCGTCCGAGTCGGTGGCCCGTCGCTCGCCGACGACCCTGCGGACGGCGTCCAGGACGCCACGGTACCCGGAGCAGCGGCACAGGTTGCCGGCGAGCGCATGGCGGGTCTCCAGGTCGGTGGGGTCGGGGTTGCCGTCAAGGAGGTGGTGCACGGTCATCGCCATGCCGGGGACGCAGAAGCCGCACTGCACGGCGCCGCATTCGGCGAGTGCGCGCTGCACGTCGGACGGCTGCCCGTCCGCGGCCAGGCCCTCCACCGTACGGACGTCGCTGCCCGCGGTGATGGCCGCGGGAACCAGGCAGGACGCCACCAGGCGGCCGTCCACCTGGACGTTGCAGGCGCCGCACTCGCCCTGCGAGCAGCCGTCCTTGGCGCCCGCCAGGCCGAGCCGCTCGCGCAGCACGTAGAGCAGCGACTCTCCGACCCAGGCGTCCGTGACGGGCCGGTCGGTGCCGTTGACCCGCAGGACGTAGGAGCCGAGGGGGTGTTCGTCACCGACGAACACGACCTCCTCGCCCAGGTCGTCGGCGTCGCTCCCGGTGACCTGGCCGCCGCCGGGCCGCTCGCCCTGCCCGTCGTCGTGCGCACCGTCGGGCCGGTCGTCCTGCCCGCGGTGCGGCCCGGTGCTCTCCTCGTCGCCCCGGCCGCCGTCGAGCCCGTCCGGGGCGTACTGCGCCGCCTCCTGCCCGGCCGGGTCGTCCTGGGCCCCGGCAGCGGCCTCCAGGCGCTGTTCCGAGCGCTGTTCCGGGAACCCGGCGGGCTCCTCGGAGTGCGCCTGAGCGAGTTCGTCGGGGGCGGTGGCTTCGGCGACGGCGTCGCCGGAAGCGTCCTGGGGTGCGCCGGAGCCGGGGTCGACGTCCTCGAGGGGCGGGACGGAGCCGGGCTCGTCGGGCGCCGCCTCGGACGGCTCCGGGAAGGTCTCGTCGGGCCCTGCGGACAGCGGCCGGCCGTCGCCGTCGGCGAGGCCGCCGCCGGCAGCGGCTTCCTGGGAAGCGTGCGGAGCGCCCGGCTGCGGGGTCGCCTCGGGGGCGTCCGTGTCGGTGCCCGGTCCTTCCTGGGCGGGCCGGTCCTGCTGGTTCGCCGGGGACGGCTGCCGGCCGTCACGCGCCGGCCGCCTCCGGCCTGCCGTCTCCGGTACGTGGCCCTTGGGCAACTCTTCGGGAAGCGGCTCCTGGACGCGGGTGTCCTGGAGCGGGCGGCGGGTCGGGCGGCGCTTGCGCGGCGCTCGGGGCGGCGCGGCCTCGAACGGGGCGTTTCCGGCCGCGGCCTGCGCGGCGTGCGGTCCGGCGTCACCGGGTGATCCGGTGTCGGCGTGCGGTGCGGCGGGCGGCGGGCCCAGGTAGATGTCCTCGTCGTCGCCGTCCTGGGCGCCCGGCTGCTCGCCGAACGGCGCCTGGCCGCCGTCGTCCGCGAACTGCCCCTGGGACGCATCCGGGGCCGCCCCCGGCGCACCCTCGTCGGGCAGGCCCTCCTGCTCCGAGAACTGCTCCGGCGGGTACGCAGCGTGCTCCGGGGGGAACGGCTGGTCCTGGAACGACGGCTCCGGGAACGGCCCTTCCCGGAAGGGCTGGTCATGGAAGGCCTGGTCCTGGCCGTGCTGTTCCTGGAAGGCGGACCCCTGGAACCGTTCTTCCGAGAACTGCTCCTCCTCGACCTGCCCCGGCGCCGCCTGGTGCGGGCCCGCGGCCTGCTCGGGGTAGGAGTGCACGGGGTGCTGCCCGGACTCGTCGTGGTACGCGGCCTGCTCGCCGGATTCGTCCCGGTACTCCGCCGGGTAATCCGGCCCGGGCCGGCCCGCGCGCTGCACGCGTACGCCCTGCTGCATGCGGTGGGCCTGGGTGGGCTCCTGCGGGGTCGGTTCGTCGTGGGACGGCTGGGCGGGGTCCCAGGGCCCCGCCTGGGAGCCGGTCGCCCAGGGCGCCGTCGCGCCGCCGGGCAGGGTCGCGGGCGGCACGCCGCCCCACTGCGCGGCCAGTACCGAGGTGGTGAACTCTCCGGTCTCGTCGGGCAGGTCGCCCTGCGCGAGGGGGATGGACCAGCCCCCTTGGGTGTCGGCAGCGCCGCCCTCCGGATCCGCTCCGGTGCCGTCGCCGTGGCCGGCGGGCGCCACCCCGGGGTCCCCGGGTGCGTCGTCGAAGTGCCAAGGTCCCCCGGTGCCCTCGGAGCCGGTGCCGTGGGCGCCGGCCGGGCCAGGGGTCTGCGTCATGCCCGGGTCGTAGCCGTAGGGGTCCTGGAAGGACGGGCCGGCGCCGGGGTCCCCGGGGTTCGGGGAGGTGTCGTGCGACGGGTGCCCGTTCGGGTCGGGCCAGTGCACGGCGCCCTGCCGGGTCGGGTCGGCGTGCTCGGCGCCGGGGTGGCCGCCGGCCGGTACGCCCGGCCCGCCGGACATCCCCCACACGCCGGTGCCGGCCGGGTCGGCGGAGTCGCCGGCGGCCGGGTTGACGGTGATGGGCGGCGGTACGTACCCGTGCCCGGGCGCGGCGAGCGGGGACTCGGCGTCCGGGTAGCCGCCCGTGAGCTCGTCGGGGAGCTCGACGAAGCCGGTGGCGTCCTCGTACTCGCCGGGTGCGATGGGCTCCCAGGCGCCCGGAGTGCCCGGTGCGCCGCGGTGCTGGTCGTCGGTCATGACAGCGCCCTCCCCAGTGCTCGTCGGGCCAGCGCGGCGACGGTGCGCCGCCGGTGCAGTACGCCGGGCGGCAGTTGCTGGGGCGTGCCGTCCTCGGCGGGTGCCGGGTCGGGGATGCAGGCCGCGGCGACGTATTCACCGAAGGCGTGCAGTGCCTCGGGCACCACCGTACGGCCGTTGTCCCAGTCGATGAGCGAGGCGATCCACTGTTCGGCCTCCAGGGGCCGCAGCGGCATCGGGGCGACGGCGCCGACGGCACAGCGCACGGCGCGCCGTGCGGGGTCGAGCACCAGCGCCACCGAGGCGATCGCGCGGCCGGGGCCGGTTCGCCCTGTCGCCTTGAGGAAGACCTGGGGGGCGTGCAGCAGGGGGACGCGTACATGGCCGATGAGCTCGCCCCCGCGCAGCAGGTCCATGCCGGCGAGCAGATGGGAGACGGGGATCTCGCGCCGCCCGCCTTCGGGGCCGGCGATGATCAGGGTGGCTTCGAGTGCGGCGAGCACCGGCAGGGTGTCGCCGGTCGGCGCGGAGGTGACGATGTTCCCGCCGAGCGTGCCGGCGTTGCGGATCTGGGGCGGTCCGGCGGCGCGCGCGGCGGCGGCCAGTGCGGGGATCAGCGCGGCGAAGTCGGGACGGCCGATGCGGGCGTGCGTGAGGCCGGCGCCCAGCAGGGCGTCCCCGTCCAGGTACTGCCAGCCGCGGATCTCGCTGATCCTGCCGAGGCCGACGAGCGCTGCGGGCCGCAACAGGCCCGCGTTGACCGCCGCCATGAGGTCCGTACCGCCTGCGACGGGCACGGCGGCGGGCACGGCGGCGAGCGCCGCCACGGCCTCGTCCAGCGTGACAGGCAGACTCACCGTCGGTGTCGATGCTGTCTGCGCCGCCTGCGGTGCGTGCGTGGTCAAACCGGCTGCCCCTTCCCGCTGTCCCGCCTGCTCTGCCTGCTGGGGGTGCACGCCGTACGGTACGTGCCGACAGGCCGGACGAGCCAAACTCTGGCACATGTTCCCGGGTCGCCGATGCATGGGTCCGCTAGGAGGCGTTCCTCCGCTAAGTGGCGAGATGGACCGTTTTCCCACCTCCTCGGCGCTCAGGGCGTAATACCGGACTGCGACGGATGTGTGGTGACTTTTCGGTTGCGTGCCACACCGCCACGGTCTCAGGGGTGGCGGTGGTGCGGCGGCTTCCTGAGGACACCTCACACGTTCGGGGGCGCCCCCTCGATCGGGCGTCCGAGGCTGCCCGTCATCCCTTCGGGGACGGGCCGGCGCTGCCAGGGGAGCGGACCCGTGGGGGGTCGGTAGGCGACGCCCAGCGCATCAAGGCGCCGGTAGTGCGCTTCCATGCGCCGTTCGAAGTCGGCCATGTCGCGCTTCTCGGGGGCGGGCAGTGGGCTCCACGCGACCTCGGCGAAGGCGGTCAGTCGCGGGAAGGCCTGGTAGTCGACGCGTGCCTGGCTCTCCATGACCTCGGTCCACACGTTGACCTGCGCGCCCAGGACGTGCCGTGCCTCTTCGGGAGTGAGCTGCGGCGGCACCGGCTCGCAACGGTAGACGTCCTCGAGGGTGCGCACGTAGCCGATGGGCATGGGTTCGTCGTCGCCGTCGGCCTGCCGGTGGTCCAGGTAGAAGTGCTGTTCGGGGCACATGACGACGTCGTGGCCGGCCCGGGCGGCGGCGATTCCGCCGGCGTAGCCGCGCCACGAGGACACGGCGGCACCGGGCGTGAGCCCTATGCCGGCCGGCTCCGTTCCCGTCGGCTCCGTGCCCGTCCGCTCCGTGCCCGTCCGCTCCGTGCCGGCTTCCGGGGCGCTGCCCGTACGGGGGTCGCCGGTTCCCGGGAGGATCTCGTCCCAGCCGATCAGGCGGCGGCCGCGGTCGGCCAGCCAGCGGTCGAAGTGCCGGATGAACCAGAACTGCACCGCGTCCTCGTCGGCGAGGCCCAGCTCCCGCATGCGGGCCTGCGCGCCGGGCGAGCGCCGCCACTGGTCCTTGGGGCACTCGTCGCCGCCGATGTGCACGAACCGGGAGATGGGCGAGCGGAAGCCCGCCGGGTCGGTCGGGAAGAGTTCCAGGACCTCCTCGAGGACGCCCTCGTAGAAGCGCAGGGTGGCCTCGGTGGGGGCCAGCACGTTCGGGTTGATGCCCCAGGTGTCCCAGACCGTCAGCGCGGCCGTGTCGACGACGTCGGCGTTCCCGAGGTGCGGGTAGGCGGCGATGGCGGCCTGCGCATGGCCGGGCAGGTCGATCTCGGGGACCACCGTGACGTACCGCTGGGCGGCGTAGGCGACGATCTCGCGGATGTCGTCGTGCGTGTAGTAGCCGCCGTGCGGGCGCTCGTCCCACAACGGGGAGGCCCGGTGGCCGAATTTCGTACGGGAACGCCAGGAGCCGTTTTCGGTCAGCTTCGGGTGGCGTTTGATCTCGATGCGCCAGCCCTGGTCGTCGGTGAGGTGGAAGTGCAGGACGTTCAGCTTGTGGGCGGCGAGCAGGTCGATGTAGCGCAGCACCGCGTCCTTGGGCAGGAAGTGGCGGGCCACGTCGAGCAGCATGCCGCGCCAGGCGAACCGCGGCTCGTCCTCGACGACGCCCAGGGGCACCGACCACGTGCGCCCGGCATCGACGGGTGCCCTCCGGAACGCCTCGGGCCCGAGGAGTTGGCGCAGGGTCTGGGCGCCCCAGAAGACGCCCGCCGGGTCGCCGCCGTCGATGCGGACCCCGGCGCCGTCCACCACGAGGCGGTACGCCTCGCGCCCGAGTCCCGGGTCGAGGCCGAGTACGACGGCTCCTTGGTCACGGGTGACGCCGGGCGCGGTGCCGCCGCCGGAGGTGCCGTCGGGCAGCGGCAGCCCGGTGGCGGCACCGACGGTGCCGCGCAGCCAGCGGGCGGTGTCCTCGGTGCCGGGGGCCGCCGTCAGCACCGCCTGGGCGCCGAGTGCCAGACGGCCGCTCGAGGGTGCCGGCAGGGCCCGCCGGGGAGCCGGGATCAGGTCGTCGAAGGTCATGCATGCTCCTCGGTTCACACTCGGCCGGATTCAATCTTTCACCGCGCCCCCGAGGCCGCTTACGAGCCGCCGCTGCACGAGGACGAAGAAGACCAGGACCGGAACGGTCATCACCGTGGAGGCGGCCATGATGCCGCCCCAGTCGTTGTCGTCCGGCCGGAAGAACACCAGCAGCGCCATCGGCAGGGTCGACTGCGTGGTGTCGCTGATGATGAAGGACTTGGCGAACAGGAAGTCGTTCCAGGCGGAGATGAACGAGAACACGCTCGTCGCCACGAGACCCGGCAGCACCAGCGGAAAGAGGATCCGCCACACAAAGCGCGCCCGGCTCGCCCCGTCGAGGTAGGCGGCCTCCTCCAACGCCTCGGGAACGGCCTTGACGAATCCCCGCAGCAGCCATATCGCGAAGGGCAGCGAGAAGGCCAGGTGCGGCAGGATCAGCGAGCCCAGCGTGTTCAGCAGACCGGCGTCCCGCATGAGGAAGAAAAGCGGAATCGTCAGGGCCTCCACCGGCACCATCTGGGCGACGAGGAACATCACCAGCAGGGTGGTACGGAAACGGAACCGGAAACGTGCCACTGCGGTGGCCGCCAGAAAGGCGATCACCGCCGACAGCACCACCACGCTGCCGGCCACCGCACAGCTGTTGAGGAAATACCGGCCGAAGTCCTGCTGGCCGAAGACACGGTGGAAGGAGTCCAGCGACGGGGCGAGCGTCCAGGGCCGTGGCCGGGTCGACGCGATCTCGTTCACCGGCTTGAGCGCGGACAGCACCATCCAGTAGAGCGGGAAGGCCACCACGACGGCGATCAGCAGGGTCACCGCCTCGGCCGCCAGCCGTCCGGGCCGCGCGAACCACCGGGACCGCGCGAACGATCCGGACCGCCCGACACGTCCGGGCCCCGGCGACTGCGTCCGGCCGCGCATCACAGCTCCTCCCCCTGCCGCCGCAGCAACCGCAGATATCCGAGGGTGATCACGAGCAGGATCAGCAGCATGACGACGCCGATCGCCGATCCGAGGCCGTACTGGGACGAGGCGAAGGCCTTTTGATAGGCGTACACGTTCAGAACGAGATTCTGTCCCGCTATTCCGCCGCCGTGCGTCATCACATAGATCTGGGTGAACACCTTGAAGTCCCAGATGACCGACTGAATGGTGACCACCACGAGAATCGGCCGCAGCAGCGGGGCGAGCACGGAGCGCCAGATGCGCCACTGCGAGGCGCCGTCGAGCGCGGCGGCCTGGAGGATCTCCGTATCGACCGCCCTGATGCCGGCGTACACGGTCACCATCACAAAGGGAAAGGAACACCAGACGACTTCCAGCAGCACCAGCGCAAAAGCGCTGTACCGCCCGTAGGTCCAGGAGAAGTCGCCCAGTCCGAGCACCTTGTTCACCGGCCCGAAATCGGGGTCGAAAAGGAAGACCCACACCGTGGACCCGGTGATAGCGGGGGTCGCCCAGGCGCCCAGCGAGGCCAGCATCAGCGCCGTGCGCGGCACCGCCCGCACCCGGGTGAGGAGCACCGCGAGCGCGCAGCCGACCAGCAGCGTCGAGACGACGCAGGCCGCGGCGAACACCACCGTGGCCCCCAGCACCTGCCAGAACTGGCCATCTTCGAACAGCTTCGTGTAGTTCCCGAGGCCCTGGAACGTGACCGGCTGCCCGCCGCTGACCTGGGCCTGGGTGTACTGGAGGAACGAGATCAGGCCGAGTTCGTAGACGGGGTAGACGAGCAGTCCGGCGAGCACCACCAGCGCGGGCGCGAGATACAGCCAGGGCGTCCATCCGCCCTGCCGCACCCGGGGACTGCTCCGCCGCCCCCAGGTGCCGCTCACCCGCTCCCGTATGCCGTCAGGCGTGGTCACGAGGCCTCGGCGAACGCGTCGTTCATCTTCTTCGCGGCCTCGCCGGCCGCCGCTGCCACGTCCTTACGGCCGCTGATGACCTGCTGGAACATGGTCGGCAGCACCAGCGACGAGTCGATCTGCCCCCAGCCGGGCGAGGCGGGCACGAACTTGGCGCCCGCGTTGAGGGTGGCGATGAAGGGCGCCACGAACGGCTCCTTCTTCGCCGCCGTGGCACGCACGTCGGTGTACGTCGGCAGGAATCCCATGCTGTCGAAGAGCGCGGCCTGGGTGTGCTTGGAGGCGAGCGCCTCCATGAGTTGTACGGCGCGGGTGCGGTGCGCGGTGCTCTTGAGGACACCGATGTTGTTGCCGCCCGCGAACGCCGGTGCGATGGTGCCCTTCTTCAGGCCCGGCAGCGGCACCACCGCGTACTTGCCCTTGACCTTGCCGTCCTCGACGGCCTGGTGGTTGAAGTCGCCGCCGATGGCCATCGCGGCCTTGCCTGCGGCGAAGGCCGTCACCGTGTCGTTGCCGCCCCAGGCCGCGCACTTGGCGGCCGGGCAGTTGTTGTCGCCGAACAGCGAGGTGTAGGCGGTGATGCCTTTGAGCGCGTCGACGCTGTTGATGGTGGCGGTGTAGCCGTCGCCCTCGGGCTCGGCGAGCTCGGCACCCGCCGACCAGATGAACGGCATCGCCCCGTAGGTGTACGCGCCGCCGACCGCGATCCCGTACAGCTCGGGCCGCTTGCGGTGGATCGTCCTGGCGTCGGCGGCCAACTCGGCCTGCGTCGCCGGAGGCTTGAGGTGGAGCTCCTTGAAGACGTCGGTGCGGTAGTACAGCGCCCGTACGCCGACGTAGTACGGCGCCCCGTAGACCTTCCCGCCGACGGTGACGGACGCCTTGGCCGCCGGGTCGGTGTCCTTGGCGTCGGCCCAGGCCGCGAACTCCTTGCCGACGTCGAGGAGTCCGCCGTCGTGCACGTAGCCGGCGGTGTCCGTGTTGCCGTACTCGATGACGTCGGGGGCGCTCTTCGGGTCGTTGAACGCCGCCTTGATCCGTTCCGCGCGGGTGTCCACGGGGATGTACTCGACGTGGACGTCGGTGCCCGCGTGGGCCTTTTCGAAGGCGGCCACGGTGCGGTCCACGACCTGCTCCTTGGGGGCGTTGTCGACCTCCCGGAACAGCCAGACGCGCAGGGTGCCGCTCTTGTCGTCCTCAGCGGCGCCGCCCCCGGAGGTTCCGGGGGCGCACCCGGTGACGGTCAACGAGGCGAGGACGAGTGCCGCGAGGGGGACGGACAGGCGGGCGGCGAGCTTCATCGGGCGGACCTCCGTGTCTGACGGTGTCTTCGCTGTACGGCGGGGACGTGCACGGGGTGCCACGCCGGGCCTGCCGCCGCCGCGGCCACACGACCGTTGCAACATATGCAACGGCCGTTCCGTATCACACAACAGTCAGGAGGCTAGAAGGACGTGTACATGCCCACAAGGCCCACTCAAAGGTCTCTACCACCTTGTGACCCTGGTCTATTCCAATCAGGCCCTCTTCAGACCCTCCAGATCCCTCCCCGAGAGCCCTCCCCGGGCAGCACAAAGGCCCCAGAAGCGCGCGACAACGCACCTCTGGGGCCCAGCTCACACGGTACGACACGATCCGGCGATCCGGCGGTACGGGATGATCCGCCGAGAGCCCGACGCGAGATTCGAGACGTGAGTCCGGCGTGAGTCCGGCGCGGGACCGACGCGAGTCAGTCCGGACGGGAGAGGACTACTTCTTGTCCTTGTCCTTGTCGCCGCTCGCGCCCATGGACTCGTAGATCTCCTTGCACATGGGGCATACCGGGTACTTCTTCGGGTCGCGGCCGGGTACCCACACCTTGCCGCAGAGCGCCACGACGGGCGTGCCGTCGAGTGCGCTCGCCATGATCTTGTCCTTCTGGACGTAGTGGGCGAAGCGCTCGTGGTCGCCGTCGCCGTGCGACGTCTGCGGCGTCGGCTCTACGAGGGTTCCCGTACCTGCCCCGCGCTCGGGCTCAAGAGTGCTCATGGCCCCCAGGGTACTGAAGAGTTCTGCGTTGACCACGTGCGCGACGGGCGGGGATCAAGGGATCAGTTGAGAGACGGGTCATCCGGATAGGTGGCCACCATCGCCAGCTCGCTGCGCTGGCGGCGCAGCACCTCGCGCCAGAGCCGCTCGGGCGACGGCGACGACACGTCACCCGGCTCCGACTCGACCACGTACCAGGCGCCTTCCGCCAGCTCGTCCTCCAGTTGCCCCGGACCCCAGCCGGCGTAGCCGGCGAAGATCCGCAGCGAGCCGAGCGCCGAGGCCAGCAGCTCCGGCGGCGCCTCCAGGTCGACGAGGCCGATGGCCCCGTGCACCCGCCGCCAGCCAAGCGGCAGGGCGTCGCCCGACGCGTCGCCCGGGATGACCGCCACCCCCAGCGCCGAGTCGAGCGAGACGGGGCCGCCTTGGAAGACGACGCCGGGTTCGCCGGTCAGATCACCCCAGCCCTCCAGGATGTCGCCGACATCCACCGGGGTGGGGCGGTTGAGGACCACACCCAAGGAGCCCTCCTCGTCGTGGTCGAGAAGCAGCACGACTGCGCGGTCGAAGTTCGGGTCCGCCAGGGCGGGGGTGGCCACGAGCAGCCGCCCTGTGAGCGAGGACACCTCGGTCATGGCAGCCATGATCCCGCATCTTCCCCCGATCCGGGCACCCCACGTGGGCAACCGGCCGAATGCGAACCGCGCCCGGCCGACAGGCCGCTCCCCGCACCGCCGGATCGTTCCATCGTAACGAGCGACGATGACTCCACGTGCCCGCACGGACGCGTTTCGTGGCGCCGGCGGCCGCCCCGACCGGCACATGGGCCACTGCGGGCGCGCCGCCGGGCGGCGCACCAGCGGTCTTACGCCACCGGCGGGTACGGCCATTAGTCTTGCTGTCTGTCCGGTCCTGCCCCTCTCCTCGGAACGCGAGATTCATGACCGTCACCGATGATGTCCTGCTCGTCCACGGCGGCACCCCGCTGGAAGGCGAGATCCGTGTCCGCGGCGCGAAGAACCTCGTGCCCAAGGCCATGGTCGCCGCGCTGCTCGGCAGCGGCCCCAGCCGGCTGCGCAACGTCCCGGACATCCGTGACGTCCGCGTCGTCCGCGGCCTGCTCGAACTGCACGGGGTGACGGTGGGCCCCGGCGAGGAGCCGGGTGAGCTGGTGCTGGACCCGACGCACGTGGAGAGCGCCAACGTCGCCGACATCGACGCGCACGCCGGCTCGTCCCGCATCCCGATCCTGTTCTGCGGCCCGCTGCTGCACCGCCTCGGGCATGCGTTCATCCCGGGGCTCGGCGGCTGCGACATCGGCGGCCGGCCGATCGACTTCCACTTCGACGTGCTGCGACAGTTCGGCGCGCGGATCGACAAGCGGGCCGACGGGCAGTACCTGGAGGCCCCGCAGCGGCTGCGCGGCACCAAGATCCGGCTGCCGTACCCGTCGGTCGGCACCACCGAGCAGGTGCTGCTGACCGCGGTGCTCGCCGAGGGTGTGACGGAACTCTCCAACGCGGCGGTGGAGCCGGAGATCGAGGACCTGATCTGCGTCCTTCAGAAGATGGGCGCGATCATCGCGATGGACACCGACCGGACGATCCGCATCACCGGTGTGGACCGTCTCGAAGGCTACGACCACCGCGCGCTCCCGGACCGCCTGGAGGCCGCCTCCTGGGCCTCGGCGGCGCTGGCCACGGAGGGCAACATCTATGTCCGCGGGGCCCAGCAGCGGTCGATGATGACCTTCCTCAACACCTACCGGAAGGTCGGCGGCGCCTTCAACATCGACGACGAGGGGATCCGCTTCTGGCACCCCGGCGGCACGCTGAAGTCGATCGCGCTCGAGACCGATGTGCACCCCGGTTTCCAGACCGACTGGCAGCAGCCGCTCGTCGTCGCGCTGACGCAGGCCACCGGCCTGTCGATCATCCACGAGACGGTGTACGAGTCACGTCTGGGCTTCACGTCGGCGCTGAACCAGATGGGCGCCCACATCCAGCTGTACCGCGAGTGCCTGGGCGGCTCCGACTGCCGCTTCGGCCAGCGCAACTTCCTGCACTCGGCGGTGGTCTCGGGACCCACCAAGTTGCAGGGCTCCGACCTGGTCATCCCCGACCTGCGCGGCGGCTTCTCCTACCTGATCGCCGCACTCGCCGCCCAGGGCACCTCCCGTGTCCACGGCATCGGCCTCATCAACCGCGGCTACGAGAACTTCATGGAGAAATTGGCGGAGCTGGGGGCGAAGGCGGAGCTGCCTCGTTGAGGCGGGCGGCCCGCTGACGCCCGGCGCCCGGCTGGGGGTCCGGGGGTCATCCCCCGGGACAACACAGCATGGAGAAGCTGGCGGAGCTGGGCGCGAAGGCGGAGCTGCCTCGCTGAGGCGGGCGACCCGCTGACGCCCGGCGCCCGGCTGGGGGTCCGGGGGTCATCCCCGAGGACCTAGCGGTCCCGGGGATCCCGGACGGGTTCGTCGAGCTGGTCGAGTCGCTCCCGCGTCCTCCGGGTCTCCCACCGCTCCTCGCCCAGGAGTCTGCGCTGGCCGAGGAGCAGGGACCGGTACTCGTTGCGGGCGCCGGCCAGGTCGCCCTTCCTGTGCAGGACGTCGGCGAGACCCCGGCGGGGCGGCAGGATGTCCGCCGCGTTCATACCGGCGCCCGCCCCGAACCGGCGGATCAGGACCCGGTACTCGGTCTCTGCCGCCGCCAGGTCGCCCCAGGTGACCAGGGCCGCTGCCCGGTAGTCGCGGACGATCAGCACGTCCCGATGATGCTCGCCCAGCGCCCTGGTCAGCGGCCCGAGCACCTCCTGGAACTCCCGCTCGGCGGTTTCCCGGTCGCCGGCCTTCGCCAGGATCAGGGCACGCCTGGCACGCGTGCGCAGGGTGCGCGGATGCTCGGCGCCCAGCACCTCCCGCTCCTGGTCGAGCACGGCGTCGGCCTCGGCCAGCGCCGCGGTGAAGTCGTCCATGGCGTAGTACACCGTGCTCAACGAGGCCCGGGTGTTCCTGGTCGCCAGATGGCGCTCGCCGAGCTTTTCCCTGCGGATGCGGTAGACGGCGCGGAACTCGGCCTCCGCTGCGCGCATGTCGCCCTTGTCCAGCAACACCCCGGCCAGGTTGGCACGGGTGACCAGGGTGCGGGGATGGTGCGGCCCGCCGAGCCGCGTCCACAGGGCCAATTGCGCGCGGTACTCCTCCTCCGCCTCCCGCAGCGCACCGCTGTCGCCCAGCGCCCTGGCCAGCATCAGCCGCGCGTCCAACACCTCCGGCGTGTGGGCGGGGAGGCCCAAGGACAGCCATCGCCGGCACGCCGCGCGCTGCCCGTCGATCACCGCGGTGAAGTCAGCCCGGTCCCACGTCAACTGGGCGATGTTGTACCGGGCCGTCAGGGCACGCAAATGGAGGTCCCCGAAGGAGCCGCACACGGTCTCGTACAGGGCCCGGAACTCACGTAGTGCCTCGTCCCGGGCGCCCTGCTCCAGCAGGGCCTCCGCAAGGAATTCATGCGCCTTGAAGGTGTCCGCGTGGTGTTCGCCGAACAGCGCACGGCACGCGCGCACCGCGGTGCGGAACAGCGGTACGGCCTGGCGGTACTGCCCGGTCGCCAGGGAGTAGCGGGCGACGCGGCCGACCAGCGCGGTGGCCTGCCACAGGGGCGTCAGCCCTGCGGACAGGATCGTGGGCCCGGACAGTTCGGATGATTCAGCCGGTTCAGCCGGTTCGGGCGGTTCGGACGGTTCGGACGGTTCGGCTCGGCGAGGGAGTTCGGTGGGATCGTCCGGGACGACGGCCGTGCAGTGCGGCAGCAGCGCCTGGTAACGCCGCCAGGTCTCCGGTTTCTCCGGGTCGAAGTCGGCGGAGGCCTCCTCCAGCAGGGCGAGCAGCACATGACCGGCGACTTCCCGACCGCCCGGCCGGGCGCCCGCTGCGATGACCTCGCGGACCACGGGGTGCAGCTCGACGCCGTCGCCGCCCGGGCCGGTGACCCGGTCGAGCAGGCCGAGGTCCAACAGCCCGTGCACGGCGGCCAGGAGGGTTTCCGGGGTCAGGTCGGCCAGCGGGGGAAACCGTCGGAGCGTCGGGGTGTGGAGCATGTCGTCCACCACCGGCGCGGGGCCCAGGCCCGCCAGCAGCCCGAGCAGCGGGCGGGCCGCTGCGAGGCCCCGGGCGTCGAGGAGGTCCAGGGAGAGTTCCCAGGTCCGGGTCAGCAGTTCCCGGTCCGAGCGCGCCGACGAGCGGCCGGGCGGTTCGGCGTCGAGCGCGTCGCCGAGCCCTTCGTCGACGTGGGCCAGGTACTGCACGAAGCTGGTGGGCGCCGCCAGGCCGGGCAGCCGCGGACCCGTCGCCGTGGCCGCCAGATAGCTTCCGGCGGCTTGCAGGGCGAGGGGCAGCCCGCCGAGTCGAGCGGCCAGTGCAGCGGCCTCCTGCACGGTCCCGGCGCCGTCCCCGGTGAGGTCCCTGAGCACCTGCGTGCCGTCGTCGACGGACAGCGCGCCCACCCGTTCCAGCCGGCAGTGCCGGCCCCAGGACTCGCGGCTGCCGTCCCTGCTGGTGACCAGGACCGTGCCGTGGTCCGTCATCGGCGGGCGTAACCAGCCCGTCCCGGCACCGGCCGACCTCGTTGCGGCGGTCAGCAGCTCCGGCCGGTCGGCGTTGTCGATGACCAGCAGCCAGCGCTCCGGCAGCCGGCGCAGGGTCCGCCAGAGCAGGTCGGGCGCCGACGCGTGTCCGGCCCATGCCATCGCCGTCAGTGCGGGCGCAGCCCCGGCCTGGAGGGCGACCTCCCGTAGCCCGCCGACGAGGGCGGTCTCGTCGGCGGCGGACACCCACCACACCGTCACGCCCCGGTCGGCCGCACCGCGGGCGGTGTGCAGGGCCACCGCGCTCTTGCCGTAGCCGCCGGCGCCGTGCACCACCACGACCCGGCCCGACGGCCCGGTGACCAGTTCGGCCAGTGCCCCGAGCAGCTCGTCCCGGCCGCGTACGGGGTGCTCCGAGCGGCCCCAGGGAGGTTCGACGGACCAGACCCCGGGGCCGTCGCCCGAGCCGGCGGCGGCGATATGGACGTCGAGGTGGTGGACCGCGTCGATCCGGTCCGCCTGGATGAGCGACCCGTGCACCGGGCCGCTGTGCTGGTTGAAGGTACCGGGCATCCCTGCTCCCACCACGGCCGACGGCAAGCACGTGCGGCAGTTCGAACGCGTGCGGCAATGACGACGTCGCCGGCGCCATCCTAGGTTCCGGGTGCCGCGCCCTGAAGTCCGCAGGCGTGAACCGCGCGTGACGCGTACGGGGTACACGAATGGGGCGGCCACCCTCGGTGTGAGAGTGGCCGCCCCATCGGCTTGAGTATGTGCTCACCTGCCGCGGGCTCGGCCCTTGGCTGCGGTGTGGGCGTTACTTGCCCTTGGCCGCTTCCTTGAGCTTGGACCCGGCAGAGACCTTGACGCTGAATCCGGCGGGGATCTCGATCGGCTCGCCGGTCTGCGGGTTGCGGGCGGTCCGGGCGGCGCGGTGGGTCCGCTCGAACGTGAGGAAGCCAGGGATGGTGACCTTCTCGTCTCCCTTGGAGACGATCTCGCCGACGGTCTCGGCGAACGCGGCCAGCACGGCGTCGGCGTCCTTGCGGGTCACCTCGGCGCGGTCGGCCAGCGCGGCCACCAGCTCACTGCGGTTCATGTTTGTACTCCCGTGTTCTTCTTGCCTTGAGGCGTGCCACGCGGCCAAGCCGCATGTTGGGCACAGCGAAGCCGATGCTGCCAGGTTCCTCGGTCGGTCCCCGGACCCGGGTCCGTAGCCAGACCCTCGCGCCCAGAAAGGCATCCTGCCCCCACCTGCGGCGGGAACGCCAATCCGGCACCCCTGGGAGTCACACGAAAAGCGCCACTGCACGTAAACGGTGACGCTCCGTCGACTCCCGGCGGTGGTACCCGCCGGACGGCCTTTCCGCACCCCCGAGGACCTGGGAGGACTCCCGGCATCGAGGGCAGAACCGCAGGCGCGGTGCCTCGCTTTCGCCACCCTAAAGGGCGCACCCGGTCAGGTGTTCCACGACGCGCCGTGGGTGACATCGGTCACGAACGTTGCCCTCCCGGCGGTGGCCGGTCGGTCACGCGGCGTCGCCACCCGTGGCGGCCGAAGACGATGCCGTGGCGGTCACCCCGGCTGCCTTGGCGGCGCTGCTCACGGCGCCGGCTACGGCGCCCGCCACCTTGTCGTTGAAAACGCTGGGGATGATGTAGTTCGGGTTCAGCTCGTCCTCGCGGACGACGTCGGCGAGCGCGGTGGCCGCGGCCAGCATCATCTCCGTGTTGACGGTACGCGACTGGGCGTCGAGCAGGCCGCGGAACACGCCCGGGAACACCAGTACGTTGTTGATCTGGTTGGGGAAGTCGGAGCGGCCGGTGGCGACGACCGCCGCGGTCTGGCGGGCGATGGCCGGGTCGACCTCCGGGTCCGGGTTGGCCAGCGCGAAGACGATCGCGCCGTCGGCCATGGCGGCCACGTCGTCGGCGCCCAGCACGTTCGGCGCGGAGACCCCGATGAACACGTCGGCGCCGCGCACCGCGTCCCCCAGGGTGCCGGTGATGCCCTCGGGGTTGGTGTTGTCGGCGATCCAGCGCAGCGCAGCGGCCTGCTCGCCGCTCTCGGCTCCGCCGTTGAGGTCGTCACGGCCGGCGTGCACCACGCCGTGGATGTCGGCGACGACGGCGTGCTTGACGCCCGCGGCGAGCAGCAGCTTCAGGATCGCCGTACCGGCGGCGCCGGCGCCCGACATGACCACCCGGACGTCCCCGACGTTCTTACCGACCACGCGGAGCGCGTTGGTGAGCGCCGCGAGCACCACGATGGCCGTGCCGTGCTGGTCGTCGTGGAAGACGGGCACGTCCAGGGCCTCGCGCAGCCGTGCCTCGATCTCGAAGCAGCGCGGCGCGGAGATGTCCTCCAGGTTGATCCCGGCGAAGCCGGGGGCGATGGCCTTGACGATGGCGACGATCTCGTCGCTGTCCTGGGTGTCCAGGCAGATCGGCCAGGCGTCGATGCCGGCGAACCGCTTGAACAGGGCGGCCTTGCCCTCCATCACGGGCAGCGCGGCCTTGGGGCCGATGTTGCCGAGCCCGAGCACGGCGGAGCCGTCCGTGACCACGGCGACCGAGTTGCGTTTGATGGTGAGACGGCGGGCGTCCTCGGGGTTCTCGGCGATCGCCATGCAGACCCGCGCCACGCCCGGGGTGTAGACCATGGAGAGGTCGTCGCGGTTGCGGATCGGGTGCTTGGACGCCATCTCGATCTTGCCACCGAGGTGCATGAGGAACGTACGGTCCGAGACCTTGCCCAGGACGACGCCCTCGATGGTGCGCAGCTTGCCGACGATCTCGTCGGCGTGCGCGGTGGAGCTGGCGGCGATGGTGACGTCGATGCGCAGCTTCTCATGGCCGGATGCCGTGACGTCCAGGCCGGTGACCGAGCCCCCTGAGGACTCCACCGCCGTGGTGAGCTGGGAGACCGCCGTTCCGCTTGCGGGTACTTCCAGCCGGACCGTCATCGAATACGAGACGCTGGGCGCCGTTGCCATGACCGACTTCCTCTGCTTTCCCTTGTCTAGCGTGCACGCGGCCCGTGAGGGGGGACTCTGGACGACGGAGGCCTGCCGTCACGGGGAGCGTCATCCGATAGTCGCACCTTCCGGTGGGTTTGAGATACCCGCCCCTGGAGGGTGCACATGGTGTTCCCGTAGAGTTGCGCTTCATCGGAATGTGACTTCCACCATACGAGAGGCTGGCGGGCGAGAAGCAGAGTCTCCGGCGGAAACCGGGTGTGCACCGCAAGGTATCCGGTGAAACGCCGTGTGGAAACAGAGAAGGACCAAGACGCCACCCGGCGCTTGATCACCTGGAAGGCTTGTTCGCGCAGAGACTGGGCACCGTCCGAAGGGCCCGTACAGACCCGCGAGGGGCAGAAGAGGCCCGCGCCAGCCACTGGCGCGGGCCTCTTCTCCGTGCGGACGCGGCATCCGCCGCACCGCTCGAACGTTTGGCGACACCGACCCGCCATGCTCGCCTCGCGGCAAGTGGTCGCTCGTAGCGACGATGGTTGGGCCCGGGGGCTTGGATCGGGCCGGTGCCACGTCCACGGTAACAAACGATCGGGGTACGGCACTTCCCGCGCGGGAAACACCATACGAACGCCATAGAGGGGCATGTCGCGAACATGTCCTGATCAACGTCGGCCGAGCGGCTCCGCTTCGGCCCCCGAGCAGCTCCGGTTCAGTCCCCGAGCGGCTCCGGTCGGGCCCTGAGCAGTTCCGGCACGCCGTCCGCGTCCGGTTCGTCGCGGTCCGTGGCGATCACCGTGAGCCGCTGCGTCGCGCGGGTCAGCGCCACGTAGAGCCCCCGCAGGCCCGCACGGCTCCCGTCGCCGGCGGCCGGGGACTTGCGGGCAGCCGCGACGTCCCAGGGCCCCTCGCCGGCGAGCTCCGCGGGCGAGACCACGATCGCCGCGTCGTACTCGAGGCCCTTGGCCTCCAGGCTGCCCAGCGGGACCACGCGGTCACCGAGGCCGGCCAGCCAGCGGGCCGCCTGCTCTCGGCGGTGCATGGCGACCACCACGCCGACCGTGCCGTCCACCTCGTCGAGCAGCCGCGCCGCCTCGGCCCGCACGGTGGCCGCGAGCCGGCGGTCACCGCGTGCGGCCCTGCCCTCGGCCGCACCCCGCGCCGTCGCACCGGCCACCGGAGCGTCGGCCACCGGAGCGTCCGTCACGGTGACTTCGGTCACGGCGGCGTCCGGCACCGTCCGCCCGGCCACCGCGAACCGCGGGTGCACGCCCGTCGTGCGTACCGCGGACGGCGCCGTGGCGCCCGGCATGGCCCGGGCCAGCACCTTCGCCGCCAGCTCGGCGATCTCGGCCGGGTTGCGGTAGTTGACGGTGAGGGTGAACGAGCGACGCGGACGGCTCCCCAGGGCCTCGTCACGTGCCTGGGCCGCCTCCTCCGGGTCGGACCAGGACGACTGGGCCGGGTCGCCGACCACGGTCCAGGTCGCGTGCCGGCCGCGGCGGCCGATCATGCGCCACTGCATCGGGGTGACGTCCTGCGCCTCGTCGACGATGACGTGGGCGTACTCGGTGCGTTCGCGTGCGAGGCGCTCGGCGCGCTCGCGGCTGCTCTCGCCGTTCGACCAGCCGGTCGGCATCAACTCGTCCAGGCCGGTGAGCTGGTCGAGCGGGTCGGCCTCGCGTTGCCTGGCGGGGCGTGCCGGGGTGCCGAGCACCGCCTGGAGCTCGTCCAGCAGGGCCACGTCGTGGACGGTGTGTCCCTCGCGGGTCAGGGAGCGGGCGACCCTGCGGACCTCGCCCGGGTTCAGCACGCGCCGGGACCAGCGGCCGAGGCGCTTCTCGTCGGCCATCGCGGCGAGCACGGCGGCCGGGGTCAGCTCGGGCCACCAGGCGTCCAGGAAGGCGAGGAAATCGTCCTCGAAGGAGATGTCCTCGTCGAAGGAGGAGCGCAGCTCGGCGGCGAGCTCCGGGTCGTCGTGCCGCCCGGCGGCGCCGGACTTCGCCCACAGCGCGTCCAGCAGGAGCCGGCGGGCGCGCGGGCGCAGCAGGTTGACCGGGGCGGTGCCGTTCAGGGCGGTGCGGCGGATCCGGGCCAGCTCGTCCGCTTCGAGCTCCAGGCGGCGGCCGAAGGCGACCACGCGGAGGCGGCTGGGGATACGCGGCTGTGACGGCTGCTCGTCGCCTTCGGGGGCGTGCCCGCCGACGGTGACCGGCTGCCGGGCGGCGGACGCGGTCGTGAGGGCGGCCCGGGGGCTCCCGGCCGGGGGGAGGTCCAGGGCGCCGCGTGCCGCCTTGCGCAGCACCTTCACCATGCGGGCCGAGCCCTTGACGCGGGCCACCGCCGGGGTGTCGTAGAGCGTGGCCTCGACGCCCTCGTGGAGCGAGCCGACCGCGCGGATGGCGACCTGGCCCTCCTCGCCGAGGGACGGCAGCACGCCTTCGGTGTAGGCGACCAGCAGCGGCGTCGGGGAGACGATCAGGATGCCGCCGGAGTAGCGACGGCGGTCCTGGTAGAGGAGGTACGCGGCGCGGTGCAGGGCCACCGCGGTCTTGCCGGTGCCGGGGCCGCCCTCGACATGGGTGATGGACGCGGCGGGCGCCCGGATCACCCGGTCCTGCTCGGCCTGGATCGAGGCGACGATGTCGTGCATGGTGTGCCCGCGTGCCCGTCCGAGCGCGGCCATCAGCGCACCGTCGCCGACCACCGGCAGCTCGTGGCCGTCCGCGTCGTGCGCGGTCAGCTCCGGCCGCATGAGGTCGTCCTCCACACCGAGCACCCGGCGGCCCTTGGAGCGGATGACACGGCGGCGCACCACCCGGCCGGGGTCGACCGGCGTGGAGCGGTAGAAGGGCGCGGCGGCGGGCGCACGCCAGTCGATG
Organism: Streptomyces odontomachi; assembly: GCF_024435355.1. GTDB lineage: Bacteria > Actinomycetota > Actinomycetes > Streptomycetales > Streptomycetaceae > Streptomyces > Streptomyces odontomachi. The sequence goes on along the minus strand of NZ_JAMJWG010000015.1, from coordinate 90,163 downwards.
ACGAGCGGCGCGTAGTCGGCGTCGAGCACGCCGATGCGGCCGATGTGGAGTGTTTCGGCGATGTCCGCGTGGGCGCGTTCGGTTCCGTCGGCGCCGGTCTCGGTGCGCACCGCGCCGTCGGCCGGTTCGACGGCGGTGTAGGCGCCGTCCGCGCCCTTGCTGCCGTCCTTGCCGGCCAGCAGGTCGATGCGGCCGAACAGGAAGTCCTCGAACTCGTTGTTGAGCCGGTTCAGGTGGACGCCGGCGCGGAAGACCTGCGCATCGCGCTCGGCGAGCGCGCCGGGCGTGCCGACGTGGCCGCGCTGTGCGGCGTCCCGCATCAGGAACTCCGCCTCGTGGATCTTCTCCTCGAGGCGGTGGTAGACACGGTCCAGGTGCCGCTGCTCGGCGGCGATCTCGCGGTCCCGCACGGAGTCCGTCGCCACGGCCGTCGCACCGGTACCGGCCGCGTCACCGGACCCGGCGGCGGCGGTGGGCGCGGCGGCGGGGGACGCGTGGGACGCCCCGGCCACGACGGACGGGCGGGACGTACCGGGCGGACCGGACGGACCGACCGGAGCGTTTGGATCGACGGCTTCCTGCGCGGCCACCGAGACCCCCTTCTACGTGCTTGGGCAGCCGTCCACCGTACGCGATGGTGCGCGCATATGCGCACCGACCTCCGGAACATCCCCCAAGCGGCGCGCACGGGCCGCCACGCGCGGCGCGTCCGGCCGTGGCCGGCACGCGGTCACCGACCTGGGTCACGGACCCGGCACGGCCTCACTGCGCGTCCGACCGATGCGCGCCGGCCCGCTGTGCGTCCACCGACACCAGCTCCTTGCCGTCGAACGTCCGCACCTCGAAATGGTCCAGGTGCTTGCCGTCCAGGGCGGTGGACCCGTGCACGTAGAGCGGGTCCTTGGAGCCGGGCCAGGTGCTGTCCGGGATGCCGTAGCCCCACTGGGACACGGACCAGCTGGACATGGTCTCGCGGGAGCCGTCCGTGCCCACGGCGATCAGCTCGCACTTCAGCGGGCCCCGCACGTGCGTCAGCTCCAGCACGGTGTCGGTGCCCCATGTCTCGTGCTCGAAGCCGATGGTCGCGCTGACCTTCGTCTCCGCGTTGGTGGCGCTCACCTTGTGCGGCATGTGCTGCAAGGCGACGCTGTCGGCCGTGGCCGGGGTCGACGTGCCGGCGCCGCCCTCGACGGCCAGAGTGGTCAGCGGGCCAGCGATGATCAGCGCCGCCACCGCTGCCAGCACGTAGCGCGCACGCCTGCGCCGCCGTCTGCGGTGCGCGGCCAGGTCCACCATCAGGCGCTCGGCGAGCCGGGGCGCGGGCCGGGCGACAAGCTCGGCGACATGGTCACGGGAACGGGGGGCGTCGGATGCGGCGTCCGCCGGCGCGTTGGCCGGCGTATCCTCCGCCACCGGCAGATCGGCCATGGCGGCCAGCAGCGGCCCCATCCCGACCAGCTCCTCCAGCTGGTCGGCGCACCGCTCGCAGCCCGCCAGGTGCTCTTCGAACGCGGTCGCGTCGGCGGGCTCCAGCACGCCGATGGCGTAGGCGCCGACCGCCTCGTGGATGCTGTCGTCCGTGGGAGCGTCCAGGGAGTGGGCGACGCCCGGTTCATCCGGTCCATACGTCGTCATGACGTCACCCCCCGTTCCTCCAGCACGAGCTTCATCGACCGCAGCGCATAGAACACCCGTGACCGGGCCGTTCCGCTGGGGATGCCGAGCTTTTCCGCCGCCTCGTTGACCGTACGCCCTTTGAAGAAGGTCTCGACGAGGACGTCACGGTGCGCAGGGGTGAGCGCGTCGAGCGCGTCGGAGAGCGTCATCAGCCACAGCGCCTTGTCGATCTCGTCGGGAGCCGCGACTGCCTCCAGCGGCGCCGAGTCGACCTCCTGCGGCCGGGCCTGGCTGCGACGGTGCCCGTCGATGACGATGCGCCGGGCGACGGTCACCAGCCAGGGCCGTACGGAACCGGTCGCACGGTGCAGCTGATCCGCGTTCTTCCACGCGCGGATCAGCGTTTCCTGCACGACGTCCTCGGCGCGCTGGCGGTCTCCGGCGACCAGTCTCAGCACAAAGGCGAACAGGGGTCCCGCGTGCTCCTCGTACAGGGCACGCACCAGCTCCTCGTCCAGCTCTGACTCCTGCTCCGGCGGTCGGGTGGGGGATGGGCGGCCCGGAGACTGGGCGGGGACGGTCGGCAGGCCGGCTCCCGCCGGGCCCACCTGCGGCGGGACCGGCGGACTGGACGGGCGTTCATCGGCCACGGCCGCATTCTTGCGCACGCCCACCACCGGCGTCCTTCCGCCCCGGGGTCGTCTCCGGTACGACGGGGGGTACGCAGCGCCGGGCGTGGGCGTTCACTTCGCCGAGCAGAAATTCTGGCGGGTGATCCGAACGAACGGGTTCCAATACGCCTAGGCCCTGGCGAGGGCCGCGCGGCGGCGGTGGCGGGCCACCCGTTCGCGGTTGCCGCAGGCTCCGCTGGAGCACCAGCGGCGTCTGCGACCGCGTGAGGTGTCGATGTAGATCAACGGGCAGTTGTCGCCCTCGCAACGGCGCAGCCGCCCGCGTTCCTCCGGGTCGGTGAGCAGGTCGACGGTGTCCCGGGCGAGCAGGGCGAGCAGTTCGGCGCAGCCGGGGTCGGCTTGCAGGGCGCGGACCAGGGTGCCGTCACCGGCGCGCACCGCGCAGAGCGCCGGCGGCGCCTGGCGGGCCAGCGCGTTGACGTACTCCAGGGCCGCCGTCGCCGGCCGGCCGTCCAGCTCACCGCGTACCAGCTGCCCGATGTTCCCCCGCAGCGCTCGGAAGGCGACGACCCAGAGGGTGGTGGCGGCGGGCAGCACGAGCGGCACCGGACGGGACCCGACCGGACCCCGCGCGCCCCCTCCCGGTCGCGCCTGCCGCGCGCCACGACCGTTCGCGCGTGCACCGCCCTGTCCCGAACCGGAGCTCACGCCAGGCCGGCCCGGGTCCCCCGAGGCCGCGACGCCGGCCGGTGGCGGGACCAGCCCCTCCCCTCTGCACCAGGCGCGCAGCCGCACCACCGAATCCAGCCGCTCCTCGGGGTGCGAAGTGGCCAACAGATCCAGACAGATGCGTCCGGAGTCGAATCGGAGGTCGTGGGAGGCCGAGGTGGTACCAAGGGCGCCCGTGGACATGAGCCTGTCACCGCCTTGTGGGTGCTCGGTGTGTCTGCCCTCCCTCTACAGTGCCCGCCCGACCCCCTCCTCGGAACCCGCCGGGCGGCCCTGACGCGTTGTTTGTTGGCCGCCCGCCGCGCCGCCGCCCCGAAGGGGTTGCTGCTGTTTGTGTCCGGATCACCTGCCCGGTGGGGGCTGGTCGCGCCCACGCGGCGGAGGCGCATATCGACACAGCCCCGCGCCCTTTTCAGGGGCGCGGGGAACTGCGCGACCAGCCACGACGAGACGGGTCAGGCCGTCACCGCCCCCAGGGGGCACCCCCTGTCGCCTCCCTCACCGGCAGGTGAAGGGCGCCGGACCGGCGCGCAGCCGCTACGCGTCCGCGTACTTGTCGTCCGTGGCCGTGTCCAGCGCCAGCCGATACCCCCGTTTGACCACCGTCTGGATGAGCTTGGGCGCACCGAGGGCGGTGCGAAGCCGCGCCATGGCGGTTTCCACGGCATGCTCGTCGCGCCCCGCGCCGGGCAACGCACGCAGCAGGTCGGCGCGTGCCACCACCCAGCCGGGGCGGCGCGCCAGGGCCCGCAACAGGGCCATGCCCGCGGGCGGCACGGGCCGCAGCACGTCGTCGACGAGGACCGCGTGGCCGCGGATCTCGACCCGGTGGCCGGCGAGCGGCAGCGTCTTGGCGCGGGCCGGCAGCTCCTGGCAGAGCAGCTGGACGAGCGGGCCGAGCCGGAAGCGCTCCGGCTGCACGGTCTCGACGCCGTGTTCCTGCAACGGGGTCGCGGTGACCGGGCCGACGCAGACGGCCAGCACCTCGTGCTGGAGGGCGGCGAGCAGTTCGGGCAGTTGGCGGCGCTCCTCGGCGCGGCGCAGCAGCGAGGTCGCGGCGGGCGCGCTGGTGAACGTCAACGCGTCGACACCGCGGGCCAGCGTCGCGTCCAGCAGCCGGTCGACAGGCCCGAGGTCGGCCGGCGGCATCCACCGGTACACCGGTACCCCGATGACATCGGCTCCCCCGGCACGCAGTGACTCGACGAAGCCGGGCAGCGGTTCGCCGTGCAGTTGGACGGCGACGCGCCGCCCGTCGACGCCCTGGGTCAGCAGCCGGTCGAGCAGCTCGGCCATCGACTCCGACGAGGGTGACCACTCCTCCGTCAGGCCGGCGGCCCGCACCGCGCCCTTGACCTTGGGCCCGCGGGCCAGCAGTTCCACACCGCGCAGCCGGGCGAGCAGGGCCTCGCCCAGGCCCCAGCCGTCGGCGGCCTCGATCCAGCCGCGGAAGCCGATCGCCGTGGTGGCGACCACCACGTCGGGCGGGCGGTCGAGCAGTTCCTCGGTCGCGGCGAGCAGTTCGCTGTCATCGGCGAGCGGCACGATGCGCAGTGCGGGGGCGTGCAGCACGGCGGCGCCGCGCCGTTCCAGCAGCGCCCCGAGTTCTTCCGCGCGGCGTGCCGCGGTCACGCCGACGGTGAACCCGGCGAGCGGCGCGTGCGCTCCCGTCGCTCCGGCGGTGCCGTTCGTCGACGCCTCCGCCGGCGCGCCCGCGGGCGACTGCTCGGGCGTGCGCGGCATGTCCGCCGACGACTGCTCCGGCGTGCGGGCCGTGCCCGCCGACGTGCTGGCCGACGTGCCGGCCGATGTGTCCGCCGACGTGCCCGCCGATGTGTCCGGTGCGCCCTCCTCGCTCTCTTCGCTCTCCCCCGGTCGGCCGGTCCGCTTCAGGTCTTTCATGGCTCGTCCCGCGTCCCGTGGTCTCGTCGGCTGCAAGCTCGTCCCCACCCTGCCCTCCCCCATCTGTCCGGGGGCGTGGGAGGGGGCCCCTCCCACGTCTGTCCAGGGCAGTGGGGAGTGCCCCCAGCCGTTGTGGAGGCCGAGCCTGCCAATGTGCCGTGACAGGCTCGGATCACCATGATGTCCGCCGTGTTACGTCACCCGTCGCAGGGGTGTGCGTACGACGCGGTGTCTCACACCTCCGCGTAGTCCAGCCGTGGCTCCTGCCCGGCAGGATCGCCCTGCTCAGCCGGGTGCGCCGCACCGGCGCCGGCAGCGGCCGGCCGGCGCAGGTACACGGCCCAGGTCGTGACGTAGCAGACGGCGTAGTAGGCGAGGAAGCCGAAGAACGCGGCGGTGCCGGTGCCCGCGGTCTGGAAGGACTGCCGGAAGGTGAGGTTGATGCCGAGACCGCCGAGCGCGCCGACCGCACCGATCAACCCCATGGCCGCCCCCGACAGCCGCCGCCCGTAGGCCGCCGCCTCCTGCCCGGTCAGGCCGCGGGCCTGGGCCTTCGCCTGGAAGATGCCGGGGATCATCTTGTACGTGGAGCCGTTGCCGAGCCCCGACAGCACGAACAGCACGAGGAACGCCACGGTGAACAGCGCCAGCGACGCCGTCACGGACGCCAGCGCCACGACACCGGTGGCGGCGGCCATCGCGACGAAGTTCCACAGCGTGATGCGGGCCCCGCCGTACCGGTCGGCGAGCCGGCCGCCGACCGGCCGGATCAGGGAGCCGAGCAGCGGCCCGAGGAAGGTGATCGAGGCGGCCTGCAACGGGGTGCGCCCGAACTGCGTCTGGAGCACCAGGCCGAAGGCGAAGCTGTATCCGATGAACGAGCCGAAGGTGCCGATGTACAGCAGCGACATGATCCAGGTGTGCCGGTCGCGTGCCGCCTCCTTCGCCGCGCCCGTGTCGTCCTGCACCGTGGTGAGGTTGTCCATGAACAGCACGGCGCAGCCGGTGGCGAGCACGATGGCGGGCAGGTAGACCCCGATCAGCACCCGCGGCCCGCCCGCCGCGCCGATCACGGCGAGCCCGGCGAGCTGGACCACGGCCACGCCCACGTTGCCGCCGCCCGCGTTCAGGCCCAGCGCCCAGCCCTTCTTGCGCAGCGGGAAGAAGGAGTTGATGTTCGTCATCGACGAGGCGAAGTTCCCGCCGCCGACGCCGGAGAGCATCGCGCACAGCAGGAACACCCCGTACGGCGTGCCGGGCCGCATCGCCCAGAACGCGACGATCGCCGGAACCAGCAGCAGGGACGCCGAGAACACCGTCCAGTTCCGCCCGCCGAACCGTGCCACGGCGAACGCGTACGGCACCCGTACGACGGCGCCGACCAGCGTCGCCATGGACGCCAGGAAGAACTTCCCGGCCGGATCGATGCCGTACTCGGGGCCCATGAAGAGCACCAGGACCGACCACATGCTCCACACGGAGAAGCCGATGTGCTCGCAGAGCACGGAGAACCACAGGTTGCGCCGTGCGATCCGCTCCCCGGACGCCTTCCAGAACCCGTCGTCCTCCGGATCCCACACGTCGATCCAACGGCCTGTGATGTGGGTTTTCGTCGAACTCATCTCCCGCCTCCGCCTCCACGATCTTCGGGTGGTGGGTACCGACGGTAGGGACGGCGGATTTCGGCCCTGTGGCGCGCGGTGACCGGCGCGGAACGTTGCTCTCACGTGCGGGCCGCACGGTGGGTGAGGACGGCCCCCGGCCACCCGGGACACCGCCACGAACTCCGCCCTTCCCTCCGCGACTTGACGCGCGTAGCGTTCCGCGCGCCACGGCTTTTCTCCCGTCCAGAAGGGCTGACACCCATGAAATTCGGCAGATACCTGGCCGCCGGAGCCCTGGCGGCCGGCGCGCTGGTGACGGTTCCCGCCGGTGACGCGGCGGCGCTCCCCGCGTGTCCCGTCATCGTCAGTCACGGCGGTTATCCGACCGGCGCGAACCCGTGGGACCGCGACCAGTTGCGGGCGCCGAACAACTACAAGGCCATCGACAGCCTGGTCGCCCAGGGCTCCGGCGGCTTCGAGGCGGACGTCCAGCTGACCAAGGTCGCGGTGGGCAGCGACGGCAGTGTCAGCGGCAAGGCCGTGATGTGGCACAACACCACCACCCACGGCCTCAGCGGCACCAGCAAGAACATCACGGACATCTACTGGGACGGCGGCACCGACAAGCTCCTCGGCCGCACCCTCCAGTGGGGCCCCTACAAGGGTGAGGGCGTGTACTCGCTGCGGCAGTGGCTGGACCACGTCAAGTCCAAGGGCGCCTACGCCGAACTGGAGATCAAGAAGGAGACCCACAAGTTCCTGATCGACGGCTCGGCCGCGGTGCGGGCCAAGGCCTGGAGCGAGATCACCGACCCGGTCACCGAGCGCTACCAGAGCCAGCCGATCACCGTCTACTCCCATGACGCGGACATCGCGGCCGCCCTCAAGGCCCGGGTGGCCGCCGGCACCTTCCCCAACGTCCTCGGGGGCGCCCCCGACTGGCCGGACACCGTGCCGTGGGAGGAGCCGCCGCCCTCGTGGTCCGGCAACGCCGCGAGTTGGCAGGCCAGCCTGGACAAGGGCCCCAAGCGGGTGGCTACGAGCTGGACGCCGGACTACAAGAACTGGCTGTCCGGCAAGTGCGCGTGAGCGGTTCCTAGGGGCAGCGCCGGTGCCCCTGGGTACCGGTGGCGCCTGCCGGCGCCGGCGCCCGTCGCGGTCGACGGCGACCACGACGGGGGCGGCGGGCCGCCCCCTCCCCCTGCACATCTGGGCACGAAGTGCCCACGGATAAGGGGCGCGGGGAACTGCGCGACAAGCCCCGACGAGACCGTCGGATCGCCACCGCCCCAAAGGGGCTGTTTCTGTCCCGTCCGGACCACCGGCCGGTGGTGGGTTGCTCGCGCAGTTCCCCGCGCCCCTTATAGGTGGGCACTTCGTGCCCAAACTTGTCACCGTGCGTCCGACGATCCGCACCCCATCGCAAGCCGGTCCTCCGGCGGAAGCCACGCCCCCTGCGGAAGGAAAAGCCACCCCTCCGCGTTCGCGAGCGCCGTCGCCGCGGCGCGCAGTGCGTCGAGGGCCGGATGTTTCAGGCCGTGGCGCCACACGAGGGACAGGGGGGAGAGGGGTACGGGGTCGACGAGCGGGCGGAGGATCGTGTCGGGGATGGCCGGGAAGTCCCGGACGGCCAGTACCGGCATCCGGTTCTTCGCCATGACACGACGGAACTCGTCGACGCCGATGGCGAGCGGCACCGGCGGTGCGACCGCGACGCCGCGACCAGCGAAGAGCCGCTGCGCGAGATCGGTCCACTCGCGGGTACCGGGGTTGCCCGCGCCCGCGTACACCCGCTCGCCCGCCAGCGCACCGAGCGGCACGTGCTCCAGCTCGGCCAGCGGGTGGTCGGCGGGCAGCAGGATCGCCATCGGTTCGAAGCGCACCGGCTGCTGCGCCAACCGGGCACGCAGGTCGGCGTCCAGGCCCGCGTACCGTCCGAACGAGGCGTCGAGGCGCCCGTCGAGCAGCTTCGCGGCGGCGCCCGTCAGGCCGCTCTCGTAGCGCGCCATCAGCTCGCGGTCGGGGATGCGTGCGCGTGCCTCGTCCAGGATGCGGTGGCCGATGAGTCCGGGGCTGTTGAGGTCGACGAGCAGCGGGCGGGCGGCCGGCGCACACGCGGCGAGCAGTTCGTCCTGTGCCTGGAGCACCCGCCGCGCATACGGCAGCAGCCGCTCGCCGTCGGGCGTCAGCGTCACCTGCCGGGTGGTCCGCAGGAACAGCTCCACGCCCAGCTCGCGCTCCAGGCGCCGCACGTCCCGGCTGAGCGCCTGCTGGGCGACGTAGAGCCGGGCGGCGGCCCGGGTGAAGTGGAGTTCCTCGGCGACCGCGACGAAGGCGCCCAGCAGCCGGGTGTCCGGGCCGCGCTGCTGCGCCCCGCGATCCTGCTCCCCGGCGCGTGCCTGCTCCGGGCCGGGGCCGGCAGCGGTGGCCTCGGATCCGGGTTCGACGGGTGGGGCGGGGTCTGCGCGCACGACGACCACGGTACGCGGCGGCCGTGGCGGCACGGGGTACCGGCCGGTCCACCGTGCGGGCGACCTGATATGTTTACCGGAGTCAAGCCTCCCGGCGGGATCCTTCCGCCCCGGGAGGCTTTTTTGATGTCCGGGACGGGTGTCCGGGACGGGTGCCGCAGACGCCCGCCCGGTGCCTGATCGTCCGCCATCTGAACCGCTTACGGAGACCCCGTGCCCAAGCCAGCGCCCAAGCCAGCGCCCCAACCAGCACCCACGCCCGCGCCCGGACCCACGTCCGGGCCGGGAAACATGACCATCCGCCGCATCACGCCGGCCGACCGCCCCGTGTTGGAGCGGCTCTGGCTGATGTTCCGGCATGACATGGCCGAGTTCCACGACAAGTTGCCGAACCCGGACGGCACCTACCGCAGCGAATGGTTGGAGTCCGTGCTCAGCGACGATCCCGACTGGGCCGGGTATCTGCTGATGCTGGGCCCCCACCCGGCCGGGTTCACCTTCCTACGGGCGCTGACCGCCCCGGTCAGCGTGCTGAACGGCTTCTTCGTCGTGCGCGGGGCACGCCGGGCCGGGTACGGGCTGCGGGCGGTCCAGCAGGTCCTGGTCCGCCATCCGGGTGCCTGGGACGTGGCCTTCCAGGACCGCAACGAGGGCGCGGTGCGCTTCTGGCGGCGGGTGGCGACCGAGCTGGCCGGGGACGCCTGGACCGAGGAGCGCCGCCCGGTGCCGGGGCGGCCGGAGCTGCCGCCGGACGTCTGGATCTCGTTCCGCGTGCTGTAGAAGCGGCCGGCACCGGTCCTTGAGGACGTGGGACCGGTGCCGGCCGGCGGCGGGTCGGCGGTCAGGGGCGAGTGCCCGCCGGCGCTGCCGAACGGGTTCGGGGGCTCGCGCCCCCGCCCGGGTCAGTGCCGGTGCCCACCGTGGTGCCCGTGACCCGGGCGCTGCTTGGCCAGCGTGTCGGCGACGGCGGTGTACGCGGGCTTGGGCTGGTAGCTCTCGTCGTAGAGGTTCGCCGCGCCCTCGCCCTCGAAGGTGCCGGGCACCCAGGAGTAGGCGTCGGTGAAGCCCCAGACGGTGAACGACGTGCAGTGCTCGGTGGCCAGGCAGGCCGCGAGCATGCCGGAGTAGTCGGACGCCTGGCGCGTCAGGTCGGCTTCGTCGGCGGGCAGCGGGATGCGGACGTCGGCCTCGGTGACGGAGGTCGCCAGGCCGAGGGCGTCGAAGCGCGCCATGTTGTCGGCGAGGTCGGACGGGAAGTCGTACTGGATGTCCAGGTGGCCCTGGAAGCCGACGCCGTCGATCGGCACGCCCTGCGCGCGCAGCCGCTTCACCAGGTCGTAGTAGGCGTCGGACTTCGCGCCCTTGCTTTCGATGTTGTAGTCGTTCAGGAAGAGCTTGGCGTGCGGGTCGGCCTGGTGCGCCCAGCGGAAGGCGTCCGCGATGAACGAATCGCCCAGTTTCTGGGACCAGATCGAGTCGCGCAGGGTGCCGTCCTCGTTCAGTACCTCGTTGACCACGTCCCACTGGTAGATCTTGCCCTTGAAGTGGCTGACCTCGGCCGTGATGTGCCGGTGCAGGATGTCGCGGAGGTCGTCGGCCGTGATCGAGCCGTCGGCCACGCCGTCGGTGAGCCAGCCGGGGAGCTGGTTGTGCCAGAGCAGGGTGTGGCCGCGCACCTCCTGGTGGTGCCGGGCGGCGTAGCGGACGAGGGTGTCGGCGGGGGCGAAGTCGAAGGTGCCCGGCGAGGGCTCGACGGTCTCCCACTTCATGACGTTCTCGGCGGTCACCGAGTTGAACTGGTCGCCCACCACCGACGCGTACTGGCTGTCGTCGGCGAGCGCGTCGACGTTCACGGCGGTGCCGATGCGGATGCCGCGCTGCTTCGCCAGGTCCCGCAGCGAGGCGTCATGCGCCTGCGCGGACACCGTCTGCACGGCCGTCATCAGGACGGTCGTGCCGAGCAGCGCGAGTGTGGTGGTGGCCCTGCGCCCAAGTTTCATGTCTGGCCTTTCGGTGGGTCAGTGATCCGGGCACCGGGAGGTCGGGGGGACGTCCCGGTGGGTCGTGGGGGGCGGGGCTTGCTGGGGCCGGGCGTGCCCGGCCGGGCCGGCCGCGGACGCGCTGGGCGACCGTGGCCGTGGCGGGGGGTCCGCTGCGGCCGGCACCGGCCCATTGGGGCTGGGTCGGTACCGGCCGCCGCGGTCGGACCGGCGGTCAGGGGCGAGATTCCGCCGGCCCGGTCCGGGGGCCCGGGGACCGGGCAGTGCAGTGCCCGGTCCCCGGGCGGCGTCCGTCGGCCGGGACGGGGGCGGGCTGCGGCCGTCCGGACGCTGACCTGTTCTCTCAGTGCACCCGGTGGCTTTCCAGGGGCCCGAGATACGTCGGCTCGAGGCCGCCGGTGTCGACGACGAGGCGTTGCAGCACCACCGTCGGATCGACCATCCAGAACGTCAGCCGGTGCACGCCCGCCGTGGCGACGGTGTGCCGGGTGGCGGTCAGGTTGACGTTGTCCGAGGTGTTGCGGGCCCATCCCCGGTTCATCACGCCGTCGTCGGAGCCGGTGGCGGTGATGATGTCGACGGTCTGCGGGGCGTCGTCGTCGAAGGAGACCGCGTACCGCAGGCCCGCACGGCCGAGGGTCGGGTTGCGTGGCGACAGGTACGCCCACACGGTGAGCTCGCCGGGGGTCAGCACGCTGACCTCGTACTCCAGGTGCGGTGCGGAGCCGCCGGGGGTCTGCTGCGGCGCGGTGACGGGGACGGGGGTGAGCCCGGCGGCGCCGGTGCGGCCGATCCCGTCGATGCGCTGCCAGATGATGCCGTGCGCCCCGACCGTGCGGGTGGCGTGCTCGGCGTCGATGGCGATGTAGCCGCCGGCCTCGACGAAGCCGCGCAGCCCGCTCGCCTTCGGCCGGTCGGCGACCGCGGTGACGGTGACGATCGCGCCGTCCGGGCCGTGCACGACGAGGTCGGCCTCGGTCCTGCCCTGCGGCGCCTTCGCCCAGTCGACCGTGACGATCGCCCTGACCTGCTGCTCGACGGTGCCGTGGGCGGGCGACACCGTGATCCACGGCACGGACGGCTCGATGCGGTAGGCGAACGGGCGGCTGCCCCGGTTGAAGACCTCGATGTACTGGTCGGCGCGTGTCTGGTAGGGGCTGAAGACCGGCAGGACCGGTCGGCCCTCGGCATCCGGCCACCAGTCGGGTGAGCCGTCGATCGCGACGCCGAGATCGGCCGTGGCGGGCAGGTCGATCTTCTTGACCGCCGGGAACAGCACGTCCGGAATGGCCTTGTTGTCGATCTGCGGCTGCTGCCAGGACGCGTCCGGGCCGTAGCGGGCCACGTCGCCGTAGTCGATGTGCGGCTGGGTCTGGAAGCCGCGCCACTTGCCGCCCGCGATCCTGGTGTTGAAGCGTTCGGCCAGGTCGAAGTCGCGTTGCAGGCCGGCCTCGGCCCGGGCGGCCAGGTCGTTGGTGGCGGCCCGGCCCTGCCCGGCATAGTGCAGGTTGGTGAACTCCGCCTCGCGCAGCGCATACAGGTTGGCGGTGGCCTGGACCTCGTAGCCGACCAGTTCGTACCAGGCGTCCTGGGCGTCGCGCGGCAGGTGGCGGGCGATGTCGTCGGCCTTCTTCGCCAGGTGCCGCCACTCCTCGGTGACCCGCTCCAGCTCGCGGTGCGAGGTGAGCGAGAACGGGGTGGCCTGGTCGTCGTTGCTGATCGCCGACTGGTCCGTGGCGGGGTCCTTGGCCGGGTCCAGGGTGATCTTGCGGTTGAGCAGCTCGGGCTTGCGGCGCGCCTGGAGCCGGCCGTACTCGGCGAGCACGGCGGCGATGGCCGGGGCCTGTGCCTCACCGAAGTTCTGCCGCGCGTAGCGCTGTTCCCAGGCGGGCAGCTCCGTCACGTCCCAGCGTTCGGGGCTCCAGGCGTAGTCGAGGAAGAACTGGGTGGGCAGCTCGTTGCCCTTGAGGTCGCCGACGTTGACGACCCACAGGCCCTGGTTGCCGTAGGCGACGGCCTGGCGCAGCTCGTCCCAGACGTTCGGCAGCGACGCGGTGTCCACCCACTTGTAGTTGCGGCCGGCGCCGACGTAGTCGAAGTGGTAGTACAGGCCGTAGCCACCGGAGCGGGCGGGCTCCGCGGGGTCGGGGTGCTTGCGGATGTTGGCCCAGTTGTCGTCGGTGAGCACGACGGTGACGTCGTCCGGGGCGCGCAGGCCGCGGTCCCAGTAGCGCTGCACCTCCTTGTAGAGGGTCCACACCTGGGGGATGGTCGCGGGGTCCTTGCCGGTGACGTCGGCGAGGATCTGCCGCTGGGTGGCGATGATCTCCTTCATCAGGTCGATGCCGTCGCCGTCGGGCAGGCTGGTGTCGCCGTTGCCGCGCATGCCGAGCGTCACGACGCCTTCGAAGCCCTGGTCGACCATCCGCTGGATGCCGTCGCGCCAGTACTGCTTGAGCGCGTCGGCGTTGTTGCGGAAGGACCACTCGCCGGTGCCGCCGTACGGGTCGTGGCCGGGGGTGACGACGGTGCCGTCCTTGTCGCGTACCGCGGCCACCGCGTGGCGGTTCCACTCCTCGATGCCGCGCATCATGGGTGCCTCGTGCGAGGTGCCCATGACGATGCCGTACTCGGTGGCGCGTGCGTGGTTCTCCGGGTCGTCCTCGGCGAAGGCCCGGCCCCAGACGGCCGGCCACAGGTAGTTCGCCTTCAGGCGCAGCATCAGCTCGAAGACCTTGGCGTAGAAGGCGGCGTTGAAGCCGTCCGCGTGCCCTTCGGCCTTGCCCGGGCCGAAGTAGCCGGGTGCCCAGGTGGCCAGCGCCGGCGCCTCGTCGTTGATGAAGAAGCCGCGGTACTGCACGGCCGGGGTGCCCTGGGTGTGCCGGCCCGGCAGGATGTAGAGCGCGGTGCGCCTGACCGGCTTGACGTCGTCCCACCAGTACCAGGGGGAGACGCCGATGCCGAGGCTGACGTCGTAGATGCCGAAGATGGTGCCGCGCTGGTCGCTGCCCACGATCACGAAGGCCTGGTCCACGCCGTCCATCGGGGACTCGACAACGGTCTGGAGCGAGGTCTCCCACCGGCCCTGGATGCCGCTGACGTCCAGCTTCCCGGCTGCCACTAGCCCGTCCACGAGGGGGCTCTGTCCGAGGGTGCCGATGATCGTGATCTGCCGGGCGCGCGCCGCGGAACCTTTCGGAGCCTCGACGCCCTTCGCCGTCCGCTCGACGACCGGTCGGGCGCCCGTCACACGCTCGATGTCGTCCCGTAGATCGCCCACCGCACGGCGCACGCCCGCGTGGTCGGCGTCGCTCACGACGAGCGGGGTGGTGGTCCGGCCGTGCGCGAGGGTGAAGGCGCCGGGGCGCGGGGTGAACGACACGTACGAGCCGAAGTCCGTGGGCCGCTGCGCGCCCGCGCCCGCGCCGTCGTACGGGGCGGAGTGCGCGGTGCCGGACAGGCCGGGGACCGTGCCGAGGGCCCCCAGGGCCAGGGCGCCCGCTGCGCCCGCCCCGATGACCGTTCTTCGGCTGGGCCGCCGGTCGAGATGCCTGTCCATGACCACTCCTTCGTTCACGTGCGTGACCGCGAGTCACCTCTCGGTCGTGGCATATCTTGGTTCGGAAAATTCGCCGAAACAATGGGTGGTTCAGAACGAAAATATTTCGATCAGGGACAGACTGCCGCGGGGTCCGTCACCTGCGTGCCCGACCTCCGGGACGGTTCGCCCCGGGCCCTGGCGTGCCCTCAGGGCCCCAACGGACCGTGGCCGCACGCACGAACCGCCGCCTCACGGGCGGATCATGACCTTCAGCGCCTCCCGGTCCGCCATCGCGCGGTAGCCGTCCGGTACCTCCTCCAGACCGATGGTCCGGTCGAAGACCCGACCCGGTTCGATCTTCCCCTCCAGGACGTCGGGCAGCAGTTCCTCGATGTACGCGCGGGCCGGCGCGACGCCACCGGTGAGGGTGAGGTTCCGGAAGAACTCCGGGAAGCCCATGGGCACCTGCTCGTACTGCGGGGCGCCGACCCGGCTGATCGTGCCGCCGTCGCGGACCACGGCGATCGCGGTTTCCACGGCGGGCAGCAGGCCGACGCATTCCAGCACCACGTGCGTGCCGTCGCCGCCGGTCAGCTCATGGACCTTCGCGACACCCTCCGCACCCCGTTCGGCGACCACGTCGGTGGCACCGAAGTCCCGGCCGAGGTCGGTGCGGTCCCGGTGCCGGCCCATCAGGACGATCCGCTCCGCCCCGAGCCGTCGGGCGGAGAGCACCGCCGACACGCCGACGGCACCGTCCCCGATCACCGTGACGTCGGTGCCCGGCCCGACGCCGCCCTTGACCGCGGCGTGATAGCCCGTGGGGAACACGTCGGACAGCGTGAGCAGGCTCGGCAGCAGGTCGGAGTCCTCGCCGACGGGCAGCTTCACCAGCGTGCCCTCGGCCAGCGGCACCCGCACCGCCTCGCCCTGACCACCGTCGACGTCCTCGGCGCCCCACATGCCGCCGTGCCGGCACGAGGTGTGCAGGCCCTCCCGGCAGAAGTCGCAGGTGTTGTCCGACCAGACGAACGGGGCTACCACGACGTCGCCCCGCTTGAGGTCGGAGACGTCCGAGCCGGTCTCCTCGACCACGCCGAGGAACTCGTGCCCGATCCGGTCACCGTGCTCGGTGGTGGGCCTGGCGCCGTACGGCCACAGGTCGCTGCCGCAGACACAGGAGCGCACCACGCGCACCAGGGCGTCCGTGGGCTCAAGGATCTTCGGGTCGGGCACGTCTTCCACGCGTACGTCGCCGGCTCCGTATATCAGGGTCGCTCGCATGAGACATCTTCCAGAGTGGATCCGATGGTCTGGCGGTCGTGCACATCCCCCCTGCGCGGGTTCCATCCCCCACCGTCTGAAACAGGTCCACGGCACCGACGGACGGCGGGACGCACGCCCCGGCTCACGACCCGGCGCACGACAAAGGGCCCGTACGACCGAAGTCGTACGGGCCCTTCAGCTCTCGGAACGAGCCGTGGTCAGATGACCTTCAGGTAAGCGGTGCTTACTTGACGATCTTCGTGACCTGGCCGGCGCCCACCGTCCGGCCACCCTCACGGATGGCGAACTTCAGGCCCTCCTCCATGGCGACGGGCTGGATCAGCTCGACGGTCATTTCGGTGTTGTCGCCCGGCATGACCATCTCGGTGCCCTCGGGGAGGCTCACCACACCGGTCACGTCCGTGGTACGGAAGTAGAACTGCGGGCGGTAGTTGTTGAAGAACGGGGTGTGGCGACCGCCCTCGTCCTTCGACAGGATGTACGCCTGCGCCTCGAACTCCGTGTGCGGGGTGACCGAGTTCGGCTTGATGATGACCTGGCCGCGCTCGACGTCCTCGCGCTTGATGCCGCGGAGCAGCAGACCGACGTTCTCACCGGCCTGGCCCTCGTCGAGCAGCTTGCGGAACATCTCGATGCCGGTGACCGTGGTGGTGGTCTTCTCCGGCTTGATGCCGATGATGTCCACGGTCTCGTTGACCTTGAGGATGCCACGCTCGATACGACCGGTGACGACGGTGCCACGACCGGTGATCGTGAAGACGTCCTCGATCGGCATCAGGAACGGCTTGTCGACGTCGCGCTCCGGCTCCGGGATGGACTCGTCCACAGCCTTCATCAGGTTGAGGACGGACTCGCCCCACTCCTTGTCGCCCTCCAGGGCCTTCAGAGCGGAGACCTTGACGACGGGTACGTCGTCGCCGGGGAACTCGTACTCGGAGAGGAGCTCACGGACCTCGAGCTCGACGAGCTCCAGGATCTCCTCGTCGTCGACCATGTCGGCCTTGTTCAGGGCGACGACGATGTACGGCACGCCGACCTGGCGGGCCAGGAGCACGTGCTCCTTGGTCTGCGGCATCGGGCCGTCGGTCGCGGCGACCACCAGGATCGCGCCGTCCATCTGGGCGGCACCGGTGATCATGTTCTTGATGTAGTCCGCGTGACCGGGGCAGTCGACGTGGGCGTAGTGACGCGCTTCGGTCTGGTACTCGACGTGCGCGATGGAGATGGTGATACCGCGCTGGCGCTCTTCAGGAGCCTTGTCGATCTGGTCGAAGGCCGAGGCCTCGTTGATGTCCGGGAACGCGTCGTGCAGCACCTTGGTGATCGCAGCGGTAAGAGTGGTCTTACCGTGGTCGATGTGACCGATGGTGCCGATGTTGACGTGCGGCTTAGTCCGCTCGAACTTCGCCTTCGCCACTGGGGTCCTCCTGTGGAGTGGTTCTGTACGCCTTACTTCATCGGCGCCAGGTGATCTTTGCTGGAAAGCCCGGGGCCATGGGACATTCCGCCACTATTGCGGAGGAATGCCCCGGGACCTCCGGAGTCAAGCCTAAAACGTGTAGAGGGCCGTCTCGGCCTGCTTACTCGCCCTTGGCCTTCGCGATGATCTCCTCGGCGACGTTCCGCGGAACCTCGGCGTAGGAGTCGAACTGCATCGAGTAGCTTGCGCGCCCCGACGTCTTGCTGCGGAGGTCGCCGACGTAGCCGAACATCTCCGACAGCGGGACCAGGCCCGTGACGAGCTTGGCACCGGCACGGTCCTCCATGGACTGGATCTGACCACGCCTGGAGTTGATGTCGCCGATGACGTCACCCATGTAGTCCTCGGGGGTGGTCACCTCGACCTTCATCATCGGCTCGAGCAGGGCCGGGGAGGCCTTGCGGGCGGCCTCCTTGAAGGCCATCGAACCGGCGATCTTGAAGGCCATCTCGGAGGAGTCGACCTCGTGGTAGCCACCGTCGAGGAGGATCACCCGGACGCCCGTCAGGGGGTAGCCGGCGAGCACGCCGAACTCCATGGCCTCCTGGCAGCCCGCGTCCACGGACGGGATGTACTCCCGCGGGATACGGCCACCGGTGACCTTGTTCTCGAACTCGTAGCCGTCGCCGTCGAGCGGTTCGAGGGAGATCTGGACCTTCGCGAACTGACCGGAACCACCGGTCTGCTTCTTGTGCGTGTAGTCCAGCTTCTCGACCGTCCGGCGCAGCGTCTCGCGGTAGGCGACCTGCGGCTTGCCGACGTTCGCCTCGACGCGGAACTCGCGCTTCATGCGGTCGACCAGCACGTCGAGGTGCAGCTCGCCCATGCCGGCGATGATCGTCTGCCCGGTCTCCTCGTCGGTCTTGACGCGGAAGGACGGGTCCTCCTCGGCCAGGCGCTGGATCGCGATGCCCAGCTTCTCCTGGTCGCTCTTGGACTTGGGCTCGATGGCGACCTCGATCACCGGCGCCGGGAAGTCCATCGACTCCAGGATGACCTGGTTCGCCGGGTCGGAGAGCGTCTCACCGGTGGTGGTCTGCTTCAGGCCCATGACGGCGACGATGTCGCCGGCGCCCACCGACTCGATCTCCTCACGCTTGTTCGCGTGCATGCGGTAGATCTTGCCGATGCGCTCCTTCTTGCCCTTGATCGGGTTCTGCACCTGGGAGCCGGTGGTGAGCCGGCCGGAGTAGACCCGGACGAAGGTGAGCTTGCCGAGGTGCGGGTCGCTCGCGATCTTGAAGGCGAGCGCGGAGAGCGGCTCGTCATCGGACGGCTTGCGGCGGACGATCGCCTCGGGGTCGTTCACCGCGTGGCCCTCGATGGCCTCGATGTCGAGCGGCGAGGGAAGGTAGCGCACCACGGCGTCGAGCAGCGGCTGGACACCCTTGTTCTTGAACGCGGTGCCGCAGAACACGGGCGTGACCGTGATGCCGTCGCTCTTGCCCGACTCGATGGTGACGCGGCGGATCGCCGCGTACAGCTGCTCCTCGGTGGGCTCCTGGCCCTCCAGGTACAGCTCCATCATCTCTTCGTCGTTCTCGGCGACGGACTCCAGGAGCTTGCCGCGGTACTCCTCGGCGGCCTCCTGGTGCGTGTCCGGGATGTCGACGATGTCGTACGCCTCACCGAGCGCGGTCTCGGCGGACCACACGAGCGCCTTCATGCGGACCAGGTCCACGACACCCTTGAAGTCGGCCTCGGCGCCGATCGGCAGCTGCATGACCAGGGGCACCGCACCGAGGCGGTCGCTGATCATGTCGACGCAACGGTGGAACTCGGCACCGGTGCGGTCCAGCTTGTTGACGAAGCAGATACGCGGCACGCCGTAGCGGTCCGCCTGACGCCACACGGTCTCGGACTGCGGTTCGACACCGGCGACGCCGTCGAACACCGTCACCGCACCGTCGAGGACGCGCAGCGAGCGCTCCACCTCGACCGTGAAGTCGACGTGGCCCGGGGTGTCGATGATGTTGATGGTGTTGTCGACGTCTTCGAGCGGCCAGTGACAGGTGGTGGCAGCAGACGTGATCGTGATGCCACGCTCCTGCTCCTGCTCCATCCAGTCCATGGTGGCAGCGCCATCGTGGACTTCGCCGATCTTGTAGGAAACGCCGGTGTAGTACAGAATCCGCTCGGTGGTCGTCGTCTTGCCCGCGTCGATGTGGGCCATGATCCCAATGTTGCGGACCTTGGCCAGGTCAAGCGAAGTGGTGGCCATAAGGCTCAGTCTTCTCTCGGTTCTCGATGGGGTCTGCGACTACCAGCGGTAGTGCGCGAAGGCCTTGTTGGACTCGGCCATCTTGTGCGTGTCCTCGCGCTTCTTCACGGCTGCACCGAGGCCGTTGGAGGCGTCGAGCAGCTCGTTCAGCAGGCGCTCGGTCATGGTCTTCTCACGGCGAGCGCGCGAGTAGCCGACCAGCCAGCGCAGCGCCAGCGTGTTGGCGCGGCCCGGCTTGACCTCGACCGGGACCTGGTAGGTCGCGCCACCGACTCGGCGGGACTTGACCTCGAGGGTCGGCTTGATGTTCTCCAGGGCGCGCTTGAGAGTGATGACCGGGTCGTTGCTGGTCTTCTCGCGCAGCCCTTCCATGGCGCCGTAGACGATGCGCTCTGCGGTGGAGCGCTTGCCGTTCAGCAGCACCTTGTTGATGAGGGAGGTCACCAGAGGAGAGCCGTAGACCGGGTCGATGATGACCGGGCGCTTCGGGGCGGGGCCCTTACGAGGCATTCTTACTTCTCCTTCTTGGCGCCGTAGCGGCTGCGAGCCTGCTTGCGGTTCTTCACACCCTGGGTGTCAAGCGAACCTCGGATGATCTTGTAGCGAACACCCGGCAGGTCCTTCACACGGCCGCCGCGCACGAGCACGATGGAGTGCTCCTGCAGGTTGTGCCCCTCACCTGGAATGTAGGCCGTGACCTCGATCCCGCTGGTCAGACGCACACGCGCGACCTTACGCAGGGCCGAGTTCGGCTTCTTCGGGGTGGTCGTGAACACACGCGTGCAGACGCCGCGACGCTGGGGGGAACCCTCCAGTGCGGGCGTCTTGTTCTTCTCGACCTTGTCCTGCCGGCCCTTGCGGACCAGCTGCTGGATCGTAGGCACTACTTCTCCGGTTTCTGTGTGCCGAGTAAAGCTAACCTGGAACTTCGCCGACCCACGCGGTCGGGTGTGTCGAATGCTGCATACTTCCCCAGCAAGGCGGGAAGGGCACAGATTGCGGCGGCCGAATCAGGCTCCCCACGCGGTTTGAAGGCACGCGCGAGGGCCAGGGCACACCCCAGGCACAAGGTCTGAGCGTACCCAGGTCGTCGAGCTGGGTCAAAACGAATACGCTGCGCTGATGGGGGCACGTCGGGGGCCGGCACCCGGACCCGCCGACCGCAGTGGTAACGCCGGGGTTCACCGGTTCATTCCCCTCTCCGAGCCGCGACGCGCCACGACCCACCGCCGGCCCGCCGCCCGTCAGGGCGTACGTCGGAGCCGCGCCGGCACTGCTCCGTACGGCGTACGGCCCGGGCGCGGCGTGAATTCGACGGAGGTCGAGCCGGAGCCGGCCAGCGACCCCCTGTCGATCCACGCGCGAAACGCGCCCTTCGGGTCCGCCCCGTGAGTTTCAGCGCACGCGCCCGTACTCGGGCAACCGCAGCGCGTTGTAAGCGGCGCGCCCCTGTCCGTTCGTGGGCAGGTCGGTCCTGCTGCGGAGCGCTTGGTTCCGGGCGTCCACCTCTTCCTGGGTGTGCGGGGTGACGACGGTGCTGCCGGTGGTGGCGATGGCCTGGTTGACGGTGACGAACTCGCGCATGACGTCCTCGTAGGCCGCGAACGCCGCGGCGTGATCGGCACGGGTGGCCAGCTCGCCGGCCAGCACGTAGGCGCCGACGAGGGCGACGCTCGAGCCCTGCCCGGAGAGGAAGGAGGGCGCGTACGCCGCGTCGCCCACGAGTGCGACGCGCCCCTTCGACCAGGTGGGCATGTGTATCTGGCTGACGATGTCGAAGAACAGATCGTCCGCTTCACGCATGGCGGCGACCAGCCGGGGGACCTCCCACTGCCGGTCGGGGAACGTGGCGGCGACCAGGTCGCGCTGCGCCTCGGGGTCGCGAAAGGCACCGAAGGGCGGCTCGTCCATCTTGAAGACGAGGAACCCGTGCACCGTCTCGCGTGCCCCGTACGCGTAGATCGCCGCACCGCGGCCCGGCACGTTCCAGATGACGGCCTCGCGCTCAAGACCGAAGTCATTGGGCAACGTGAAGCCGGCGAAGGCGCGGCCGAGGTAGCGGTGGTACTGCTCCTCGGGCCCGAAGACCAGGCCCCGCGTGTTCGAGTGCAGCCCGTCGGCGCCGACGACGAGATCGAACCGTCGGCGCCCGCCCCCCTGGAAGGTGACGTCCACGTGGTCGCCGCGGTCGTCGAGCCCGGCAATGGAGTCGCCGAACACATACTCCACCGAGTCGCGGGTGAGCCGGTACAGGCTGTCGGCCAGGTCGCCGCGGCGCACCTCGATGTCGTGCCCCTCGTCCCCGAGCACGTATTCGGGTCGGGTCGCGGCGATCGTCGAGCCGTCGGCGTCGAGGAACGAGAGCTGACGCGTGTCGACGTGAGCCCGGCGCAGCTCCGGGAGGACCCCCATGCGCTCGACGACGCCCAGGGCGGTTCCGCGGATGTCGATGGCGTATCCCCCGCCGCGGATGCGGGAGGCCTTCTCCACGACGGTGACGTCGAAACCGTGGTGGTCGAGCCAGTAGGCCAGCGCCGGGCCTGCGATGCTGGCGCCGGAGACGAGGACGGTGGGTGAGGCGGAACGGGTGTGGGTCATGATGGCCCCCTTCGCGCGGCAGCGCGCGGTACGCAATACGCGGTAGGCACGCACACACGCAATAGATACGTACTTTAGTTATCCTTTTTGCGACCAGGGCCACCCCGGGCCCCGGAACGCCGGACACGAGCATATAGATACCTAAGTTAGGTAAGCAACTACATGCCAGACGACACGCCGCCCGACACGGACGTCATGGGCGTCCTGCCGCACATCGCGCAGCTGAGCAACGCCTTCAGCCGGGGAAGCCTGGCGGAACGGGCCATGGACAGCGCCGGCCTGTCCCTGGACCGGCCGGCGATGTCCGTCCTGGTGTCCGTGCACCTGGCGGACCACCCCCTGCGCATCGGAGAGATCGCGGAACGCATGCAGGTCGTGGGCCCGCACGTCACCCGGCAGGTGCAGGAGCTGGAGCGCCGCGGCCTGGTGCGCCGCGTCGCCGACCCGCACGACCGCCGCGCCAGTCTCATCGAGCCGACGGAGACGGGCGCGGCGGCTGCCGACCGCTACACGACCACGCTGCTGGGCTGGTTCAACCAGGCCATCGCCCACTGGCCGGAGCAGGACCGCGACGACTTCGGCCGGCTGATGCGGCGCTTTGTCGATGACCTCACGGTCTGGCTGACGTCGTTCGAGGACGACGGGACGCCGCCTTGAGGCTCAGGCGGCGCCCCTCCACGGGGGACTACGTCAGCGCAGGTGGCGAACGAAGGCGGCCCAGGCCGGGCGGGTGAAGTGGATCACGGGGGCGGTGGGGCGCTTGCTGTCGCGGACGGGGACGACGTGCGGGACGCCGTCAGCGACTTCAAGGCAGTCGCCTTGGGCGCCGCTGTACGTACCGCTGCGCCACTCCGCGTCTGACACCGATGCGGTCGCCCTCGCTTCCTGAGAACCGCTCAACGCAGGTGGTCGACGAACGCCGACCACGCCGCAGGACCAAAGGCCAGGACCGGGCTGGCAGGACGCTTGCTATCGCGGACAGGGACTACGCCAGGGATGCTGTCGGCGACTTCGAGGCAGTTCCCCTGGCCTCCGCTGTAGCTGCTCGCCCGCCATGCCGATTCCCCAAGAACAGCCGATATACGGTGATCACGACTCATGAACGGTACCCCTCTACAGTGCGCTGGATCAGCGCGAGTGACTCTGTGGGCGGCAACGCGGATTTGCGTGCGTCGTCAAAGAGAGCGCGATAATAGGCGACTTCAGGTTCCCTCTCCACCCACATATTGCCCGACGGAATCTCGGTCAGCACGAGGTCGAGCGAGGACGCCTGCGGAAAACTCATCAGCACGTATGGGCCGAACATACCCGCGTGCGCGCCACGTGAGAACGGCATGATCTGGACGGTGACGTTGGGCAAATCCGCCATCGTCAACACATGCTCAAGCTGGTCGCGCATCACCGATGCACCTCCGACCTGCTGACGCAGGACACCCTCCGCGAGGACCACCCAGAGTTCGAGCGGAGACTCATCAGTAAGGCGCTTTTGGCGGGAGAGCCGCACCTCGACGAACTGCTCAATCTCCTCCGGTGTCTGCCAAGCGCGTGAGGCTACCGTCACCGCGCGACCATACTCAGGGGTTTGCAAGAGCCCAGGAATCAGCTGCGCTTCGTACGTCCGCACGCGATCGCAGATGGCCTCCATCTCGATCTGATCCCGGTAGGCGTCACCAAGCACACTGCCGTACTGATGCCACCAACCATCGCGTCGACGCCGGTTGGCCTTCCGCGCCAGGGCGCTGAGCCGCTCACGCGTTTCCCGGTCTTCGATTCTGTAGGAGCTCATAAGGGCACTCAGGTCTGGCGCACGGACAGGTACGTGCCCGTTCTCCATGCGGCTGATCTTTGCTCGCGTGCACTCCAGCACCTCGGCGGCCTCGGCCATGGACACACCAGCGGCTTCACGAAGTCTCTTGAGTTCATCGCCGAGTTGCCTGCCCAACACGGTGGACGGTTTCACAGAAGGCATGAACAACTCCCTATCAGCCACAGGGCCACACGGATGCCCACCCACTCGAATGAGTGAAAGAGGTCGCTAGGACTCCAAGTAATTTTGCACGAGCCCTACGCTACACAAACCGGACGTGCTGCGCGCTCCATCCGCACCACGCCCAGGGCAGCCTGAGCCAGCCACAAACTCCAGGGGTCGCCTTGAACGAGCAGACCGAGAATGCAGCCGTTCGCAAGGTCACGTGCCGCCTACCTCGCCGCGCCAGCACCGTTCCAAGAGCACGGGCGCTGCTCTGCGCGGTGCTCAGCGACTGGGGTATCGACCAAGACGTCACCGAAACCGCCGAACTGGTCCTCTCCGAGCTGGTCACCAACGCCCTGCGCGTGCCCGCCCCACGCGACCGGCAGGTGGGCATCCTGATCGCGCGGTCAGAAGCAGACGGGTTACTGCGGCTGGAGGTGAGCGACGCCGGAGCCGGCCGGCCCGAGGTCCGGAACCCGGGCGAGGACGAAACCGGCGGGCGCGGGCTGCTGCTCGTCGAGGCCCTGGCGCACCGCTGGGGCGTGCGCGACCGCCCCTACGGCATCGGCAAGACGGTGTGGGCCGAACTGAAGGCCCCGGACATCGTGGCCGTCCCCGCCGAGCGGCGGATCGCCGCGGTGATCATCCAGCCCGGACAGCAGGTCAGGCTGCACGGACGATGGCACACCGTCCTCGGCGTCCGTGCCGACCAATCCACATCCGGCGGAATTGCCATCGTGCTGGAACTCGACTCCGGCCCCCGGCAACGGGTGGACGCGGCCGAGCCGCTGACCGTACGGGACGGGGGCGGACGTGGCTAGTCTGGCGCGGTGCGCATGAACACGTACGGAGAGGAGGAGCCGCGGTGATCACCCGGATCGAGATCGACGGGTACAAGTCCTTCGAGGGCTTCTCCCTCCACCTGCCCCCGTTTGCCGTCCTGGTAGGGGCCAACGCGTCCGGCAAGTCCAATCTGCTCGAAGCCGTGGATCTTCTCGGCCAGCTGATCCGGGAGCCGACGGGGCAGGCCCTAGTCGATCACGCCCGCCGGGGCGGCCCGAAGGAGCTGTTCCGGCGTGGTCCGGACAATCGTCCTGTCGAGGCTATGCGGATCGCGGCCCACGTGCTCGTGAACGGTCCTGAGGGTTACTGCCTTCCCAGGGTGGAGGCCGAAATCCGGTACGCGGATCCGCCTGATCCCCTCTGCGTCAGTGTCCTAGTCAGCGACGTTCCCAACCAGGCCATGCGGGATATGCCGCTCCACACCGTCGACGTCGCCGAACACCTGGTCACCGCCACCAAGGACTGGCGAATCCTGGAACCCACCCCCCGCGCCATGCGTGTCGTCTCCTCCACCTATGACACCGCCCCCCTCGCTGAAGACGGCAAAAACCTGGGAGCCGTTCTGGGCCGTATCGCACGAAGCCCCGAGGGCTGGCGTGACTTCCAGGCCGATGTCGCGGCGCTGCTCCCCGACCTGGTGGACGTCACAGTGGAGGCCAACACCGAATGGGCCCAGTGGGACGTCTGGCTCCAGCACAAGCATGAGCACCGCATGACCACGAACACGGCGTCCGCAGGCACCCTGCGCGTCCTGGCGCTGCTCGCCGCGGCGCATGATCCCGACCACGAGGGGGTGCTGATGCTTGAGGAGCCGGAGAACCACCTCCATCCGAGTCGCATCCCGCAGCTACTGCAAAGGCTGCGCGGCAGGACCAGTGATCGCGCGACGCTCACCTCGGGCAACGGCCGTCAGACGCTCATCACCTCGCATTCGCCGGTGACACTCGCCGCCGCCTTGGACATGGCCCCGGAGTCGGTCGTCTTCCTGGACACGGTGACCCGGTTCGACGACGGGCAGCCGCCCCGTCGGCTGACGCGAGTCAGAAAGGTCGCCGACGAGGGAGAGCGGGGGACGTTCGTCACACCGCTCGAAGTGCGTAAGTACCTTGACCCGGTGGGGCGGTTCAGTCGTGGGGCGTAGGTATTTCACTCTCGCTCTCCTCACTGAGGGGGCGAGCGATCAGTGGTTCCTCGGGCCACTCATCGACCGGCAGATCACCGAGCTGGCGCAGGAGACCTCCGTCGGCTTCGACTACTCGTGAGTCGTCACCGGTGACTGCTTCACCGTGGCGCCCCGGGACCGGGTGCAGCGCGAGGTGGCCGAGCTGCTCCACTACTTCGACGTGGTCCTGATCCACCATGACCACAACGAGCGCGGCAAGGTCGACGCCTTACGGGAACAGTTGGCCAATGATGCCCCGCGCATCGTCGGACTCGTCCCCGTACGTGAGACGGAAGCCTGGATGCTCGCGGACACGACCGCGCTGCGTGCGGCGTCACCTGCCAACGACACCACGTGGGAAGTGCCCCACGACGTGGAGAAGGTCACAGATCCGAAGGCCCTGCTGAAGGCGGTCCTCGGGGGCCGGCAGGACGTCGAGAGGCTCTTCGACCGGCTGGGCCAGACGGCAGGACTCGACATGCTCGCGAAGGTCTCCGCCTACCGACGCTGGCTCACGGAACTCCGCACAGCCATGGAGCGCCTGCACTTCCTCTGATGTTGCCCGGATCCCTCCGCAACAGATGAACGCGGCCGAATCACTGCCCGTGCACCGGCCACGATTCGGGCAGCGCAACGCCTCCGAAAACCGGCCCGGCGAGCGACGATGGAGGCATGGACAGGCGTGACGAGCCCTTCCGGACGATCTTGATGCTCAAGCTGCTCGGGACCGGCGTGCTCGTCCTGGCCGTGGCCGCCTGCCTGATCTACGTCGTCGTCACCGGTCACTAGGCCCCGCCCCCCGGCCACCGATCATCGCCATCAGCACCCCATGGGTCTCCCCGTCCGCAGCCACGACGAGCCCCCGGCCCCCTTGCCCGACCGGCGCCCCGTCGACCCCGCTCACCACGCACCCCGCCGCCCGGCACAAGGCGATACCGGATGCGAAGTGCACGCTCCCGGACAGGTCACCGCCGTCGGTGACGTACGCGGCCCGCTTGCCGGCGGCGACCCACGCCAGCGCCAGCGACGTGGAGACGACCCGGGGCCGGAACCGGGCCATGAAATCGGGATGGGCCAGCAGGTCCACCGCCCGGAACCCGGGGGCGCTGGGGAACGGCGGGTCCAGGTTGACGTCCACGAGGTGGGTGGCGGGCGTGGGCGCCAGGCGGGTGTCCACGTCGTCCTGCCGGGCCCAGGCGGCCTCGCCGTCCGTGCAGAAGACCTCGCCGCTGAACGGGTCGGCCACCGCCGCCGCACCACCGCGCAGCGCCACGTTGACGGCGACCAGGAGGTTGCCCACCGCGTAGTTCAGCGTGCCGCACAACGGGTCGACCAGCCACTGGCGTGCGGCCCGCGCAGCGCCCTGCTGGCCGCCCTCCTCACCGAGCACCGCGTCATCGGGCCGGGCGGTGCGCAGGACGCCCAGGATCGCCTTCTCGGCCGCCACGTCGGCGGTGGTCGCGAAGTCCCCGCCGCCCTTGTCGATGCGGTCGAGCCGCTGGCCGTACAGCTCGCGCACCACGTCCGCGCCGGCGCGAACCGCGGCTGTCGCAACGCCGACGTCGTCGAGGATTCCGGGTGAGTCGATCACGCGGCGCAGGATAACCGCTGGGGTGCGCGGGACCGCGCCCACGAAATCCGGAAGACGGTGTGCGACGGGGTGTGCGCCGGGCTGAAGGCCTCCGGCCGCGCCGCCGGCCATACGGACCGGACCGGACAGGCGCCCCACGTCCGCCTGTCGTAGCCCTACGAGCCCTCCCGGTACGCCCCGGAGGGTACGCGGGAGGCCTCCCGCGATACGACGACGCCGGCCGTGACCGCTCGGAGGATGGTGCTGCGTCCGCCGTCGCGGACGACGTCGATCCGCGAGGCGACCGACGACCGACACCACCACAGCAAAGGAGGCCGTCTCGTGACAGCGCAGACGCCGCCCGGCGACCCCGGCGACCGGCGGTTGGCAGTTACCGGGAACCCACCGCGGCGCGACCCCGCGGCCCGGACCGCGATCGGCCGTGCCCACGGCCGGCACCGGACGCTCCTGGTCGCCACCTGCGTCGCCCTGGTGCTGGCCGCCATCGGTGACGAGGCGCCCGGCTATGACGGGCCCGGCCCTTTCATCGCCCTCGCGTTCGCCGCGATGGTGGCGCTGGTCCGGTGGCGGTTCGTGCCGCTGCTCGTCGTCGCCATGAGCGTCTTCCTCCTCGTCGGAGGACTCGCCACGCCCGAGTTCACGTCCCGGCTGATCCGGCCGGAAGCCGCACTGGACTTCACCGCCGGCTGGCTACAGATGCTCAGCCTCGTCGCCGCCGCCCTCTTCGCGGTGGCCTCGACCGGCCTCGTCCGCCGTGCATCCCGTTGACCCCACCACGAAGGAAACTGTCATGCTCCGTCTGCGTCGGCTGAGCCGTAGCACCCTCGTCTCGTTCGCCGGTCTGCTCGTCGGCGTCGTCGGTCTGGTCGTCCAGTGGGTGGCCGAGCCGTCCAAATTCTCCGATGCCCAATCCAGCTTCGGCGTCGCCTTCCCGCCCGGCATCCTGTTCATCGTCGCGTCAGGTCTGCTGGTGCTGTGCACCGCCCGCTGGTGGTGGCACGCCGTCTTCGGGGTGCTCATCGCGTTCTGGATCGTCGGCGTCGGCACCCTGGCCGGCCAGCTGACGCCCAACCTGACCTCCCACAACGCCGGTACGGTCGCCGGGAACCTCATCATGGCCGCCGGCCTCGCACTCGCCTTCGTCGCCGGGGTCCTCAGCATGGTCACGGCTCGGCGCACCCGACGGACCGCCCTGAGCAGCCCGGCCGGGTGACCCGGCGGTGCTGGGTACCCGGGGCTCACACCGCTATCACCAGGAAGACGAAGAACACCATCCACGCCGCGATCGACAGCCACCCCATGATCAACCCGATCACGGCCTGCGCGTCACCGCTCTCCCCGCTGCTGCGGAGTTCGCTCAGGGCCATATGGCCCGTGATCACCGCGGGCAGGCCGGTGACGCCGAACGTCACCATGGTCATCAGGCCCAGCACGAGGGACGCGACCGCCTTGCCGTTGACCGGACGGGACAGCACCGGCAGGTACGGCTGGGGCACGGCGGGGGGCATGGCCACGGGCGTGGGTGGCATCGGTGCCGGGCCTTGCGGAACGTCGGCGACCAGGACGGACAGCTCGCCGATGGTGCGGGCCGCGTACGCCCGCGCGACCCGTTGCTCGAATTCGCGCTGCTGGAGCCGGCCCTCGCCGAAAGCCGCCCGGAGCACGTCCACGGCGCGCTCGCGCTCGGCCTGCGAGGCGAGCATGGACGGGTTTCCGGGTACCTGCCACGACTGCCCCGGCTGCCACGGTGACGGCGGTGGATACCGCATGGGCGCCTCCCCCCACTCGGCTGGCCCTTCCATCATCCTTCACGTCACAGGGAAGGCACCGGTTCCATAGGAAATCAGCCGGGAACAGACGGCGCACGCACCCCGCGCACACGCCGAAGGGCGGCCACCCCAACCGGTTAGCCGCCCTCCGGACGTTCCCGCTGTCAGCGATGTCGCCGGTCGGGAGCATCAGTCCGTGGCGATCAGCAGCTCACGATGCTGCCGGCTGATGATGACAGCGCCGTCGGCGACGCTGTCGACCGTGAGATCACCGCCGTCCGGCCGGGTCCCGGCCGGCAGCCGCAAGTGCGTGGTGTGGAGCAGGTGTCCGGTTTTCGCGTCCAGCACAAGCAGGTCGGCCTGGACCCGGTCGTCGACGTCCGCGGAGCTCGGCTGGCGTACGACGTACATCCGGCCGTCGGCGACCGCCGGCAGCCCGTACACCTGGCCGTGCGGAGCCGACAGGCGCCAGGCGAGGTGTCCGTTCCGCGCGTCGTAGGCGCGCAGGAGATCATCGTGGTCGTGGTCGTCGTCCTGGCTCCGGGAGTCGGTGGCTGACACCGCGATGCCGCTTCCCGAGGCGACCGGCTCCCAGCTGTCCGGGGAGAAGGTGGCGCGCGTGGAGATGCCTTGGCGGTTGACGTCGAGCACGCGGACGGTCGCCGGGCTGTCCGGGTCGGGGGCGATCAGCTCATGTGCACCCGCTCTGACCAGCGATCCCGGGCCCTCGGTTTCCTGGTGCCAGAGCACGTCGCCGGTCTGGTTGTCGATTCCGAGCACCAGACCGCTCTCCTCGTCGTTCCCCGTGCCGCACTCCAGATGGACAGCGCTGAGATGCCGCGGCAGGACGTACACGGTGGTGACGTGCAGATCGGGACAGGAACCCGGCACCTTCACCGTCCACAGTCTCCGGCCGTCACGCTCGCCGAAAGCGCCCAGCGTGCCCGCGGACACCGGGACGACGACCTGGCCGTCTTCGAGCCTCATCAGCTGGGCACCATGCTTGTTCCAGACGTTCGCGCGCCACAGCGGCCTGCCCTGACGCAGGTCGACGCCGACCAGCTCCGCCCCGTGGCTCCAGTATCCGATCACCACGGTGCGCTCCGTCACCGCGAGTTGCAGGACCTGCTCATCGCCCCCGCGCCCGTAGCGCCAGTACACCTTTCCCGTACGCAGGTTCACCGCCTGCACACCGGCGTCCGTCCGCTCCACGGCCAGGCCGTGCGCCACACCCGAATCGGACGGCAGTGAGGCTCCGCCATCCAACTTCCGGTCGATGACATGGTCCGGCCTGCTCGGGGGCCGGTCGGCGAACGCCGCCGGGAAGGGGCCCTGAGCTCCGGTGATCACGTCCTGTGGCTGATGCCGGTCACCAGGCTCGAACACCAGCAACAGGGCGCACACGACGCTGGTGAGTACGACGAGCAGGCCCAGCGCCCGGACGCGGCCCGCCGCGTCCGCCAGGTTCACCAGTCTCGTAGGTTCTTTCTCCTGTGCCACCATGCCCCCCGACGGCCCGCCCCTCCCAGAGAGCGAGCCCAAGCAAACAGTTCGTTTGTCAACGAACGTTGGATGGGCGCGACAGGCACGCACGCCCAGAGGGCGGCCACCCCCACGGGGGTGACCGCCCTCTTTACGCCTGCGGACTCACCGCGAACCACACACCACGCCTACTGGTTGTAAGGCCCGTAGTCGTAGTCCTCCAGCGGCACCGCCTGACCGGAGCCCGTGCCGAACGGGCTGTAGTCGATGTCGTCGTAGCCGACGGCCGAGTACATCGCGGCCTTGGCCTCCTCGGTCGGCTCGACCCGGATGTTGCGGTAGCGGGACAGGCCCGTACCGGCCGGGATGAGCTTACCGATGATGACGTTCTCCTTGAGGCCGATGAGGGAGTCCGACTTGGCGTTGATCGCCGCGTCGGTGAGGACCCTCGTCGTCTCCTGGAAGGACGCCGCCGACAGCCACGACTCGGTGGCCAGCGAGGCCTTGGTGATACCCATCAGCTGCGGACGACCGGAGGCCGGGTGACCGCCCTCCTGGACCACACGGCGGTTCTCGGTCTCGAACTTCGAGCGCTCCACGAGCTCACCCGGCAGCAGCTCCGCGTCGCCGGACTCGATGATCGTCACACGGCGCAGCATCTGCCGGATGATGATCTCGATGTGCTTGTCGTGGATCGACACACCCTGCGAGTTGTAGACCTTCTGGACCTCGCCGACCAGGTGCACCTGGACCGCGCGCTGGCCGAGGATGCGCAGCACGTCGTGCGGGTTGGTGGCACCCACGGTGAGCTTCTGGCCCACCTCGACGTGATCGCCCTCGCCCACCAGCATGCGGGCACGCTTCGAGATCGGGAAAGCCGTCTCGTCGCTGCCGTCGTCCGGGGTGACGATGATCTTCTTGGTCTTCTCGGTCTCCTCGATCCGGACGCGGCCGGAGGCCTCGGAGATCGGGGCGACACCCTTCGGGGTACGGGCCTCGAAGAGCTCGACGACACGCGGCAGACCCTGCGTGATGTCCTCACCTGCCACACCACCGGTGTGGAAGGTACGCATCGTCAGCTGGGTGCCGGGCTCACCGATGGACTGCGCGGCGATGATGCCGACCGCCTCACCGATGTCGACCAGCTTGCCGGTGGCCAGCGAGCGGCCGTAGCACATGGCGCAGGTGCCGACGGCGGACTCACAGGTCAGGACCGAACGGGTCTTGACCTCCGAGACGCCGTGCCGGACCAGCTCGTCGATGAGCACGTCGCCCAGGTCGGTGTTGGCCGGGGCCAGCACCTTGCCGTCGGCGACGATGTCCTCGGCGAGCGCGCGCGCGTACACGCTGGTCTCGACGTTCTCCGCCTTGCGCAGGACGCCGTCGGCGCCCACCTCGGCGATGGCCAGCCGCAGGCCGCGGTCGGTGCCGCAGTCCTCCTCGCGAATGATGACGTCCTGGGAGACGTCGACCAGACGACGGGTGAGGTAGCCGGAGTCGGCGGTACGCAGGGCGGTGTCGGCGAGACCCTTACGGGCACCGTGCGTGGAGATGAAGTACTCCAGCACGGACAGGCCCTCGCGGAACGACGCCTTGATGGGACGCGGAATCGTCTCGTTCTTGGCGTTGGACACCAGACCACGCATACCGGCGATCTGACGCATCTGCATCATGTTCCCTCGGGCGCCCGAGTTCACCATCATGAAGATCGGGTTGGTCTTCGGGAAGTTCTCGTTCATCGCCTCGGCGACCTCGTTGGTCGCCTTGGTCCACAGCGCGATGAGCTCCTGCGAACGCTCGTCCTTGGTGATCAGACCGCGCTCGTACTGCTTCTGGACCTTCTCGTCCTGCGCCTCGTAGCCGCGGACGATCTCCCTCTTCGCCTCGGGGACGACGACGTCGGAGATGGCCACGGTGACGCCGGAACGGGTGGCCCAGAAGAAGCCGGCCGCCTTCAGGTTGTCGAGCGTCGCCGCCACGATGACCTTCGGGTAGCGCTCGGCGAGGTCGTTGACGATCTCGGAGAGCTGCTTCTTGCCGACCTCGTAGTCGACGAACGGGTAGTCCTCGGGCAGCAGCTCGTTGAAGAGCGCACGGCCCAGGGT
Source organism: Streptomyces odontomachi (assembly GCF_024435355.1). Classification (GTDB taxonomy): domain Bacteria; phylum Actinomycetota; class Actinomycetes; order Streptomycetales; family Streptomycetaceae; genus Streptomyces; species Streptomyces odontomachi. The sequence goes on along the minus strand of NZ_JAMJWG010000015.1, from coordinate 57,157 downwards.
GGTCCGCAGCCGGAACGGGTCGCCCGGCTGCCACTCGCCGATGCCGGCGTCGCCCTCGAACGAGGTGTCCTCGGGCGCCTGCGGGGTCCAGCCGCGCGGCGGGATGGTGCCCACCGGGAAGCGGATGTCCACCTTCGACTGGAGCGACAGGTCGCCCGCGTCGAAGGCCATGATCGCCTCGGCGACGGAGGCGAAGGACCGCTCCTCGCCCTTGACCTCGCGGGCCTCGCCGTCGGTGGTGAGGAAGAACAGACCGAGGACCATGTCCTGGGTCGGCATCGTCACCGGACGGCCGTCGGCCGGCTTGAGGATGTTGTTCGAGGACAGCATCAGGATGCGGGCCTCGGCCTGCGCCTCCGCGGACAGCGGCAGGTGCACGGCCATCTGGTCACCGTCGAAGTCCGCGTTGAACGCGGTGCACACGAGCGGGTGGATCTGGATGGCCTTGCCCTCGACCAGCTGCGGCTCGAAGGCCTGGATGCCGAGGCGGTGCAGGGTCGGTGCACGGTTCAGCAGCACCGGGTGCTCGGCGATGACCTCTTCCAGCACGTCGTACACGACCGTGCGGCCGCGCTCGACCATGCGCTTGGCCGACTTGATGTTCTGCGCGTGGTTCAGGTCGACCAGGCGCTTCATCACGAACGGCTTGAAGAGCTCCAGCGCCATGGCCTTCGGGAGACCGCACTGGTGCAGCTTGAGCTGCGGGCCGACGACGATGACGGAACGCGCCGAGTAGTCGACTCGCTTACCGAGCAGGTTCTGACGGAACCGGCCCTGCTTGCCCTTGAGCATGTCGGACAGCGACTTCAGCGGACGGTTGCCGGGGCCCGTGACCGGGCGACCACGACGGCCGTTGTCGAAGAGCGCGTCGACGGCCTCCTGGAGCATGCGCTTCTCGTTGTTCACGATGATCTCGGGGGCACCGAGGTCGAGAAGGCGCTTCAGTCGGTTGTTGCGGTTGATGACGCGGCGGTACAGGTCGTTCAGGTCGGAGGTCGCGAAGCGGCCACCGTCCAGCTGCACCATCGGACGCAGGTCCGGCGGGATGACCGGCACGCAGTCCAGCACCATGCCCTTGGGGCTGTTGGACGTCTGGAGGAACGCGGAGACGACCTTCAGCCGCTTCAGGGCGCGGGTCTTCTTCTGGCCCTTGCCGGTGCGGATGATCTCGCGGAGCTTCTCGGCCTCCTCTTCGAGGTCGAAGGACTCCAGGCGCTTCTGGAGCGCGGCGGCGCCCATCGAGCCGTCGAAGTAGGTGCCGAAGCGGTCGCGCAGCTCGCGGTAGAGCAGCTCGTCGCCCTCCAGGTCCTGGACCTTGAGGTTCTTGAAGCGGTTCCACACCTCGTCGAGCCGGTCGATCTCGCGCTGCGCACGGTCGCGCAGCTGCTTCATCTCGCGCTCGGCACCCTCGCGCACCTTGCGGCGCACATCGGCCTTGGCGCCCTCGGCCTCCAGCTCGGCGAGGTCGGTCTCCAGCTTCTTGGCGCGGGCCTCCAGGTCCGCGTCACGACGCTGCTCGACCTGCTGGCGCTCGACGGAGACATGGGCCTCCAGCGAGGGCAGGTCGCGGGTGCGGCGCTCCTCGTCCACGAACGTGATCATGTACGCGGCGAAGTAGATGACCTTTTCCAGGTCCTTCGGGGCCAGGTCGAGCAGGTAGCCCAGGCGCGACGGGACGCCCTTGAAGTACCAGATGTGGGTGACGGGTGCGGCCAGCTCGATGTGGCCCATCCGCTCACGGCGCACCTTGGCGCGGGTGACCTCGACACCGCAGCGCTCACAGATGATGCCCTTGAAGCGGACGCGCTTGTACTTGCCGCAGTAGCACTCCCAGTCCCGGGTGGGGCCGAAGATCTTCTCGCAGAAGAGTCCGTCCTTTTCGGGCTTGAGGGTGCGGTAGTTGATGGTCTCGGGCTTCTTGACCTCGCCGTGGCTCCACTGACGGATGTCGTCCGCGGTGGCCAGGCCGATCCGGAGCTCGTCGAAGAAGTTGACGTCGAGCACTATGCGTCAATCCCTCTCAGGGTTGTGTCACTGGTGGTCTGTACGGGGGTCCGACCCCTGGGGCGGGGGCTGTGGGTCACCGCCCGTCATCCCTGGCCGGGACGACGGGCGGGCCCGTTCAGACCTCTTCGACGCTGCTCGGCTCGCGCCGGGACAGGTCGATTCCGAGCTCTTCCGCGGCACGGAAGACGTCCTCGTCCGTGTCGCGCATTTCAATGGACATGCCGTCGGAGGAGAGCACCTCCACGTTCAGGCACAGGGACTGCATCTCCTTGATGAGCACCTTGAAGGACTCGGGGATGCCCGGCTCGGGGATGTTCTCGCCCTTGACGATGGCCTCGTAGACCTTCACACGTCCGGTGACGTCGTCGGACTTGATGGTCAGCAGCTCCTGGAGGGCGTAAGCGGCGCCGTACGCCTCCAGCGCCCACACCTCCATCTCGCCGAACCGCTGGCCACCGAACTGCGCCTTACCACCGAGCGGCTGCTGGGTGATCATCGAGTACGGGCCAGTGGAACGTGCGTGCAGCTTGTCGTCCACCAGGTGGTGCAGCTTGAGGATGTACATGTAGCCGACCGAGATCGGGTCCGGGAACGGCTCGCCGGAGCGGCCGTCGAACAGCCGGGCCTTACCGGAGGGCAGGACCATGCGGTCGCCGTCGCGGTTCGGGATGGTGTGCTCCAGCAGACCGGCCAGCTCGTCCTCGCGGGCACCGTCGAAGACCGGGGTGGCGACGTTGGTACGGGTCTCCACGCGGTCGGCGCCGATGTTCTGGAGGCGCTGCGCCCATTCGTCGGCGAGTCCGGAGACGTCCCAGCCCTGGCTGGCGAGCCAGCCGAGGTGGATCTCCAGCACCTGTCCCGGGTTCATTCGGGACGGCACGCCGAGCGGGTTGAGGATGATGTCGACCGGGGTGCCGTCCTCCATGAACGGCATGTCCTCGATCGGCAGGATCTTGGAGATGACGCCCTTGTTGCCGTGCCGGCCGGCGAGCTTGTCACCGTCGGTGATCTTCCGCTTCTGCGCGACGTAGACGCGCACCAGCTGGTTCACACCGGGCGGCAACTCGTCGCCCTCCTCGCGGTCGAAGACGCGCACGCCGATGACCTTGCCGGTCTCGCCGTGCGGCACCTTCAGCGAGGTGTCACGGACCTCACGGGCCTTCTCACCGAAGATCGCCCGCAGCAGGCGCTCCTCGGGGGTCAGCTCGGTCTCGCCCTTGGGGGTCACCTTGCCGACCAGGATGTCGCCGGCGATGACCTCGGCGCCGATGCGGATGATGCCGCGCTCGTCGAGGTCGGCCAGGACCTCCTCGGAGACGTTCGGGATGTCCCGGGTGATCTCCTCGGGGCCGAGCTTGGTGTCCCGGGCGTCGACCTCGTGCTCCTCGATGTGGATCGAGGAGAGGACGTCGTCCTGGACGAGGCGCTGCGACAGGATGATCGCGTCCTCGTAGTTGTGGCCCTCCCACGGCATGAACGCGACCAGCAGGTTCTTGCCGAGCGCCATCTCGCCCTTTTCGGTGGCCGGGCCGTCGGCCAGCACCTGGCCGGTGATGACCCGGTCGCCCTCGGAGACGACCACCTTCTGGTTGACCGAGGTGCCCTGGTTGGAGCGGGAGAACTTGGCCAGCCGGTAGGTGGTGTACGTGCCGTCGTCGTTGCCGACGGTGATGTAGTCGGCGGAGACCTCCTGGATCACGCCGTCCTTCTCGGCCTTGACGACGTCGCCGGCGTCGGTGGCGCAGCGGTACTCCATGCCGGTGCCGACCAGCGGGGCCTCGGCCTTGATCAGCGGCACGGCCTGGCGCATCATGTTCGCGCCCATGAGCGCGCGGTTGGCGTCGTCGTGCTCCAGGAAGGGGATCATGGCGGTCGCGACCGACACCATCTGGCGCGGCGAGACGTCCATGTAGTCCACGTCGTCACCGGCGACGTAGTCGACCTCGCCGCCACGCCGGCGGACCAGCACGCGGGCCTCGGCGAAGTGCAGGTCGTCGGTGAGCGGCGCGTTGGCCTGGGCGATGACGAAGCGGTCTTCCTCGTCGGCGGTCAGGTAGTCGACGTCGTCGGTGACCTGGCCGTCGGTGACCTTGCGGTACGGGGTCTCGACGAACCCGAACGCGTTGACACGGCCGTAGGAGGCGAGCGAGCCGATCAGGCCGATGTTCGGGCCTTCGGGGGTCTCGATCGGGCACATGCGGCCGTAGTGCGACGGGTGCACGTCACGGACCTCGAAGCCGGCCCGCTCACGGGAGAGACCACCCGGGCCGAGCGCGGAGAGACGCCGCTTGTGCGTCAGACCCGACAGCGGGTTGTTCTGGTCCATGAACTGGGACAGCTGGCTGGTGCCGAAGAACTCCTTGATGGAGGCGACGACCGGCCGGATGTTGATCAGGGTCTGCGGCGTGATCGCCTCGACGTCCTGGGTCGTCATGCGCTCGCGCACGACGCGCTCCATCCGGGCCAGACCGGTACGGACCTGGTTCTGGATGAGCTCGCCGACGTTACGCAGACGGCGGTTGCCGAAGTGGTCGATGTCGTCGGTCTCGACGACGATCGTGACGCCGCTGTCACCGGTGGTCTCGGTCTCGCCGGCGTGCAGCTTCACCAGGTACTTGATCGTCGCGATGATGTCGTCGACGGTCAGGATCCCGGCGTCCAGGGGGGCGTCGGCGCCGAGCTTCTTGTTGACCTTGTAGCGGCCGACCTTGGCCAGGTCGTAGCGCTTGGGGTTGAAGTAGAGGTTGTCCAGCAGCGTCTGGGCGGCCTCCTTGGTGGGGGGCTCACCCGGGCGCAGCTTGCGGTAGATGTCCAGCAGCGCGTCGTCCTGGCCCTGGGTGTGGTCCTTCTCCAGGGTGGCGCGCATGGACTCGTAGTCGCCGAACTCCTCGAGGATCTGGTCGTTCGTCCAGCCGAGCGCCTTGAGGAGCACGGTGACCGACTGCTTGCGCTTGCGGTCGATGCGGACACCGACCATGTCGCGCTTGTCGATCTCCATCTCCAGCCAGGCACCCCGGGACGGGATGATCTTGGCGGAGAAGATGTCCTTGTCGGAGGTCTTGTCGATGGAGGAGTCGAAGTAGACACCCGGCGAGCGGACCAGCTGCGACACGACGACACGCTCGGTGCCGTTGATCACGAAGGTGCCCTTGTTGGTCATCAGGGGGAAGTCGCCCATGAAGACCGTCTGGGACTTGATCTCGCCGGTTTCGTTGTTGGTGAATTCGGCGGTGACGAAGAGCGGAGCGGCGTAGGTGAAGTCACGCTCCTTGCACTCGTCGATGGAGTTCTTCGGCGGCTCGAAGCGGTGGTCGCGGAAGGTCAGCGACATCGACCCGGAGAAGTCCTCGATCGGAGAGATCTCCTCGAAGATCTCTTCCAGGCCTGACTTGGTGGGGACGTCCTGACCGGACTGGAGAGCCGCCTCGACACGAGCCTTCCAGGCGTCGTTGCCGAGCAGCCAGTCAAAGCTCTCGGTCTGCAACGCCAGAAGGTTCGGAACCTCAAGGGGCTCCTTGATCTTTGCAAAGGAGATGCGCAGCGGGGCGGTGCTTGCACCATTGTTCGTATGTGCGGTCGAGGCAGTGCGCGAGGCGGCCAAGAGGGGGTCCTTCCGAGGGCTCGGACTCATCTCACGCTGACCGGTCGCCAAGCTGGCAAAAGTAAGCAGAAACCAAGGTCAGATGGGGTCTGCTTTCCTAAATACCGAGCGAGGGGTGCTCCTGGTGACGGGCAGGAGGCAGCTAACAGGCAGCGCAAAGGGTCAGTGTAGCCACATGGCCCACTGATGTCCAGTGCGGGTTCTTGGAACCCTCGCTGCTCTTCATGCCTGCGGTAACTCACGCCCTCTCGCGCATATCGATGCTTCCCTCTTCGCCACCGATCCATGCCTCGGATCCGGATCGTTGTGACGACGCGTCCTGAGAATTGCGCGCTGCGTGCGGTTCGTCAAGGCCCCGCCGCTGTTCCTGCTGCTACGGGCGCCCCGATCCGTCCGTCACCGCGGGCCGTCAACCCGCCGTCGGAGTCGCGACGTGTTGACCATACTCGCCGTGTCCCAGGCCGCAAGGCCGCCGCCGCGCCTGCGCCCTCGAACGCCGAAGGGCGACCACCCGGATGGATGATCGCCCTTCGGTGTGTCCGCGTTACAGCGGCCGACTCCGGGCGCGGTACGGCGACCGCGCTCGGGGCCTGGAACTTACTTGACCTCGACGGAGGCGCCGGCGCCCTTGAGGGACTCGGCGGCCTTCTCGGCGGCGTCCTTGGCGACCTTCTCGAGGACCGGCTTCGGGGCGCCGTCCACGAGGTCCTTGGCCTCCTTCAGACCCAGCGAGGTCAGCTCGCGCACGACCTTGATGACCTGGATCTTCTTGTCGCCGGCGCCGGTGAGGATGACGTCGAACTCGTCCTTCTCCTCCTCGGCCGGGGCGGCGGCACCGGGGGCGCCCGGGGCGACGGCGACGGCGGCCGGGGCGGCAGCGGTGACGTCGAACTTGTCCTCGAACGCCTTCACGAACTCGGAGAGCTCCAGGAGGGTCATTTCCTCGAACTGGGCAAGCAGGTCGTCCTGGCTGAGCTTCGCCATGGTGGCGGTCCTTCCACTTGATCGGCAGGTGCCGGATGTACGGGTGAGGGGTGGGAGTACCTCCCACACCCTTGAGGCAGCGGGGGAGTATGCCTTGCGGCACGTTCGGCCCGCGGTGGTCGCCGCCGAGGCCGGCAGCGGCCGGGTGCGAGCCGAGTTACTCGGCACCGCCTTCCTGCTCGGCCTTCTTGACGCGAAGCGCCTCCGCGGTGCGGACGAACTTCGACGGAAGCGCCTGGAAGAGCGCGGCAGCCTGGGACTGCTTGCCCTTCATGGCGCCCGCCAGCTTGGCGAGCAGAACCTCGCGGGACTCGAGGTCCGCGAGGCGGTTGATCTCGTCGGCGGAAAGGCCCTTGCCGTCGAGGACACCGCCCTTGATGACGAGCGCGGGGTTTTCCTTGGCGAAGTCACGCAGCCCCTTCGCCGCCTCGACCGGGTCACCGGTCACGAAGGCGACGGCCGTCGAGCCCTTCAGGTACTCGTCCAGCTCGACCCCGGCCTGCTTGGCCGCGATCTTGGTCAGCGTGTTCTTCACCACACGGTACTGGGCGTTCTCGCCGAGAGAACGACGCAGCGTCTTGAGCTGCGCCACGCTCAGTCCGGTGTACGAGGTGACCACAGCAGCGTTGGAGTCGCGGAGCTTGCCCGCGATCTCCTCCACGGCTGCGACCTTGTCGGCCGTCGCCATGAGCCTCGGCCTCCTTCCGGGGTGGTGATCTACCGGCTGGCCGCGTGGCCGGCCGGTCAGTCGTGGTCGACCGAAGACGCCAGGAGTCGGGCGCGTGGCGAGGAGACGTGCGCTGCGCTCCCTGGGGAGCGGAGCTGATCCAAAACGAAACGCCCCGGCGCAGGCGCACGGGGCGTGAGCTCGACCGGGGCGGGCTTGGTCGAGCCGGCATTCGAGGCCGGCCCGGACGTCAGACCCTCCGGGAGCACATCCACTGTCACCTACGCAGGTCGTCCGTCCTTCGACGGATCCTTCGGCCACCGCACCCCTCTCAGGGCGCACGGCGACGACCAGCGGTCTTCGGCTTCGGTAGGAGCGTACGGGAACCGATCGCCGTCAGGCAAATCGCCCGTACGGCACTCAGGCCTCGTCGAGTTCCTTCATCATCTCCGCGAGGTCGACGGTGTCCTTGGCGGGCGGGGCCTTGATGGTCACCGGCTCGTTGAGGTCGAGGAAGGTGACGGTCATGTCGAGCGGGCCCTTGTCGGCGTCGCCGCGCATGCGGAACTGCTTGGTGTGCTGGTCACCGTCGATCCACATGTCCATGGCGATCGAGTCGACGCCCATGTCCTCGTACTGCTTGAGGCTCTTCTCGCGCTGCTCGCGTACGCCCTTGCCCTCGCCCTTGAGGTCGGCCTTCAGATCGGCGACGGAGACGGTGCCCTTGTAGTGGGTGGTACGCACCCCGTCGACGGTCTCCGTGCCGACCTTCTTCACGTCCTTGGAGCCGGTGAGGAAGGTGGACTCGGTCGCCGGGTTCTGGTCGGCCTGGCCTGCGCCGAGCTGGTCCGGGTCCAGCGCGTCGTCGGCACCGGCGGCGGACATGTCGAACTTGATCCAGCTCTTGCCGTCCATCTCCTCGGCGCTGTCGTCGCCGCCGTTGATGTACATGGCCTTGTCGACGAGCCGGATCTCCACCGGGTCCTCCCCGGCCTTGCCCGACGCCATCTTCATGCTGATGGCCAGCGGCTTGAGGCTCATCGCCGCCTCACCGCTCACCTTGCCCTCGTCCGGCACCCTGCCGGACATGCGGTAGCGCAGGGACGTGATGTCCTCCGTGTTCTTCGCGGCCTTGGCGACGGCCGCGGCCGGTTCCATCGCGGGCGACTGGGCCTGCGGCCGCCCGGTGCCCCCCTTGGCGTCCTTGTCCCCCTGGGAACAGCCGACCGCACCCACGGCCAGGAGCGCCACGGCGACCCCCACGCACGCCGCTCTTCGCCGCACGGAATCACGCATGACAGAGCCCATTCATTCCCCCCAAGGAATTCACGGAAAGTGCACAATAAGGCGATAAGAGTAGCCCGCGCGATGTCGAACGACCATACGATTCCGTGTGGTGCACATCACGAAACGGCGAGGCGGGGAGGCCTTCCGACCTGCTGGGGGCGGCCTCTGGGATCTTCGCGGGACTCCGGGGCCTCCGGGGGCCTCGCGAAAGGGCCTGAATGCCTCTCAAAGGGCCTGAGAGACCGGACGGGGCGGGCACCTCCGCGTTCCGTGAAAGCGGCCGGCAGAAAGCGAACAACAGAAGCAGAAGCAGAAGCAGCAGCACGTAAGCGATGGAAAGCGAGCGGGCCCCGCGCCCGTCGTGCCCGAAGGCTCGGTGGGTGCGGGGCCCGCTCTGCGAAGCGCGTGCGCTCAGGGCTGGCTGTGTGAGCGCAGGGCTCAGACCGCCGCCGGGTCCTCCTCGACGAGGAGGTTCCGCGTGCGGTTCGGGTCGACGGGGACGCCGGGGCCGATCGTCGTGCTGATGGCGGCCTTCTTGATGTACCGGCCCTTGGCCGCGGACGGCTTCAGCCGGAGGATCTCCTCCAGCGCCGCACCGTAGTTCTCCACCAGCTTGTCGTCCTCGAAGGACGTCTTGCCGATGATGAAGTGCAGGTTCGAGTGCTTGTCGACGCGGAACTCGATCTTGCCGCCCTTGATGTCGGTGACGGCCTTGGCGACGTCCGGCGTCACGGTGCCGGTCTTCGGGTTGGGCATGAGGCCACGGGGGCCGAGGACACGGCCGAGGCGACCGACCTTGCCCATCATGTCCGGGGTGGCGACGACGGCGTCGAAGTCCAGGCGGCCCTTCGACACCTCGTCGATCAGCTCGTCGGCACCGACGATGTCGGCGCCTGCGGCTTCCGCGGCCGCAGCACGGTCACCGGTCGCGAAGACCAGGACCCGGGCGGTCTTGCCGGTGCCGTGCGGGAGGTTCACGGTGCCACGGACCATCTGGTCGGCCTTGCGGGGGTCGACACCCAGCCGGAAGGCGACCTCGACGGTGCCGGCGAACTTGGTCGTGGAGGTCTCCTTGGCGAGACGGACGGCCTCGAGCGGGGCGTAGAGCTTCTCCCGGTCGATCTTGGCGTCCGCAGCGCGGAGAGACTTGCTGCGCTTGCTCACTACTGCTCCTGTGTGTTCAAAAAAAGGAGTCGTGGTACGGGCCGAGCAGGCCCTGCCACGCGGTTCCCCGGGTGCGGCCACGGGGCCACGGGGTTCTTGCGGGGGCTTACGACGTCAGCCCTCGACCGTGACGCCCATGGAGCGGGCGGTGCCGGCGATGATCTTCGCGGCGGCGTCCAGGTCGTTGGCGTTGAGGTCGGGCATCTTGGTCTCGGCGATCTCGCGGACCTGCGCCTGGGTGATCTTGGCGACCTTGGTCTTGTGCGGCTCGCCGGAGCCCTTCTCCACGCCCGCGGCCTTGAGGATCATCTTGGCGGCCGGCGGGGTCTTGGTGATGAAGGTGAAGGACCGGTCCTCGTAGACCGTGATCTCCACCGGGATGACCCAGCCGCGCTGCGACTCGGTCGCGGCGTTGTAGGCCTTGCAGAACTCCATGATGTTGACGCCGTGCTGACCCAGGGCAGGGCCGACCGGCGGGGCCGGGTTGGCTGCGCCGGCCTGGATCTGGAGCTTGATCAGCCCCGTGACCTTCTTCTTCTTGGGAGGCATGTTCTCTTCCGGGTCCTAGTGAGAGTTGCGTACGCGTGCAGTCGTACGGTGGCAGGCATATCGCGTGGCAGGCCGTTGCTTCGAATCCTTTTCTTCGGTCCGTCGCCTCGGATGCCTCGGAAAGTGCGCGGTGGAAAGCTGCGCACCGAGTGCACGCATACCGACCCACGATAACGGGTCGCCGCTCGGTGCCGTAAATCGACCAGGTCGGACCGGTCACGGGACCGGTCCGACCTGGTGGGGTGGATCAGGCGCGCGGGGGCGCCGGGCGCGTGCTCAGCAGCGCTTGCTGCTCGATGCGGTGCCGGCGGCCGGGTCGCCGGGCTGCCGCAGCGAGCCGACGGCCGAGGTGCACTCCTTCACCGTGTCCGCCGGGTTGGACCAGAACTCCTGGAGGTGCGTCGCCTTCCAGGAGCGCAGGCCGAGGGTGGCGTCCTGGTTGTAGCTGTAGACGCCGATGGTGGTGTCGTAGGACTTGGTCTTGTCGCGGTAGCTGTCCCACACCCACAGGTAGCCGTAGTTCTCGTTGCAGGACGGGGAGTAGAACTGCTTGACCGAGGCCACGTGGACGCCGCCGCGGTCGATGTAGGCGGTGGTGCCGATCTGGTAGGCGTCCGCACAGACGTCGGCCGCCTGGGCGCGGGCGCTGCGGGGGTTGCCTGCGGCGGACGGCGCGGTCGAGCTGGCGGCGGCCTTCTTGCCCGGGGCGGGCGCCGGTCCGGTGCCGGCCATTGCGGAGGCGGCCGGGAGGAGTACGAGGGCGCAGGTGGCGGCGGCGATGGCGGTCGTGCGAACGCGCATGGGAATCCCCCAATGGATTCGGGCTCGTCGTTGAGCTCTTCCGTTCCGACAGGCACATTCCACTCGATGTCGGTCGGTACTTCGTGAAACGCCACGAAGAACATCGTCCCTGTGCGTATCGGTATCAAGTGAGACCCGCGTCGCCGACGGATGGTTGTGGCCTCCCAGCCACCGTTTTCCTCTGCACTGGCGTACGCCCCCGGCGCATGGCAATGAGATGCCATGCGCCGGGGTGTGAGCGGGGTGGGTGGGGCTATGCGCGCCCGAGCCGCCGGATCAGCAGTGCTCGTCGGTCTGCGCCGTCAGCGGGCCACCGGAGCTCTGCTCCAGCCAGCCGATGCCCGCGGTGCAGTCCGTCCCGGTCTGCTCGCCGAACGACCAGAACTCCTGCTCCTTGGTGTCGATCCAGTCGTGCTGGCCGACGATCTCCTGCGTGGTGGAGTCGTAGACCCCCACGCTGAGGTCGTCGCTCGGGACGGCGTCGCGGTGGCTCTGCCAGATCCACAGGTAGCCGAAGGTCGCCTGGCAGGACGGCGAGTAGAACTGCTTGACGGAGGCGATGTGCGCCCCGTTCTTGTCGATGTAGGCGGTGCTGCCGACCTGGGTCGCGTCACCGCACACGTCGGCCGCCTGGGCCCTGGCGCTGCGCGGGTTCCCCGCGGCGGACGGTGCCGTGCCGACGGCGCTCGCCCGTGCGCCGGCCGGGTCGGCCGTCGGTCCGGAGGCGGCTGTCGCGTTGGCCGCGGGCAGGAGTGCGAGGACGCAGGCGGCCGTGGCGAGGATGGCATGTCGAGCGTGCACGAGGAGACCCCCAGTAGGCATGAAGCGGTGCGCCGACCGGCCCTACGGCACGGTCGACGATCATCAGTCGCCCGGTCAGACTCGCCCGGGCGTACGGGGGTTGTGGGGGTGATGCGTAAATGCCGGTTCCGCTCATTTGACGAATCAATCGACGAAGAACCGAAGCGGCCGTAGTCATAACCGGTCACAGCTGCATGCCCGGCACCCGACGGCAAGGCTCCGAGGAGGAGGCGATGGTGGTCGGGGTGCGTCCGGTGAAGCGACGGGTGACGCGCGTGAGGTGTGCCTGGTCGGCAAACCCGGCACGTGCGGCTGCCGTGCCGATCGAGGACTCTCGAAAGTGCGCGATGGCAGTGCCCAGCCGGCGCCACTGACGAAGCTGCACGAGCGGGACACCGACCTCTTCGTTCACCAAAGCGCGCAACCGTGCTGGGGACAACCCGACGCCGGCGGCGAGGTGGTCGATCCGCCGGGCGTGTTCAAGCTCGTTGAGCACCTGTCCGATCCGCGGGTCGATCGCTCGACGTGTGCCGAACAGGTCGGAGAGTTCCGCTCGTGCGGCGTCGAGATCCGGAGTCTCCCGGAGGTCGTGCACGCACAGTGCCGCGAGGAGGCGCCGGACCTTCTGCGGCGGGACCGGGGTGGGTTCACCGGTGCGGCCTGCCTGCCACGGCGGCAGGAACAGTGCGACATAGCCGGACGACGTGGCGGGGCGGTGTGCGAGCTGTGGTGGTACCAGCATTCCCCGCCCGTACACCGGGGGCCTTCCATCAGGGACGACGCGGACGTACCCGTCGAGGGGCAACAGGACCTTCCATGCGGGATGCCGGTGCCGGGCCACATGGGCGGGGCCGTACTCGCCGAACAGCGTCACGTCCGATGAGCTGGCGAACAGCGCCCTGCAATCGCTTTGTTCAAGAAACCATGATCGGCCTGCTGCCATAGTCACTTCTCATCCTCGATGAAACGGACGGGTACCACCGTTCGGCCAAGGCAAGGAAATCAAGGAAAGGAAGTCAATGAGTTGAGCCAACGAGCCAGCACGGCGGTACACGGCACGTGGAACCCGCGGTTTACGCCGGTCGTCGACGAGTTTCGACAGAATTTCGCCCGGCGGGGCGAGATCGGCGCGTGCCTGACTGTGTACCACGATGGCACACCCGTCGTCGACGTCTGGGCAGGTCACGCAGATCCCGGCCGTACCCGCCCCTGGGAGCGGGACACTCCGGTCTGCGTCTTCTCCGCCACCAAGGGCGTCACCGCGCTCTGCGCCCACCTGCTCGCCGACCGCGGGGAGCTCGATTTCGACGCGCCGGTGGCGCGGTACTGGCCCGAGTTCGCCGCCGCCGGCAAGGAATGGATCTCGGTACGCTCCGTGCTGGCGCACCAGGCCGGGCTGGCCGCCACGCCACGTCCCGTGACGCTGGAGGACGTCTGCGACTGGGAACGCATGACCACCATGCTCGCGGCGATGCACCCCTGGTGGGAGCCGGGAACCCTGAGCTGCTACCACGCCAACACCTTCGGCTGGCTGGTCGGTGAGGTGATACGGCGGATCTCCGGACTTCCGGTGAGTGAGTTCGTCCAGCGGGAACTCGCAGGACCGCTCGGTCTGGACTTCTTCATCGGTCTGCCCCCGGCCGAACGAACACGTGCAGCCGAACTCGACGAGGAACATCCCGCGGTTGCCGACATGCAGCGGACCGAAAACATCCCGGACGTGGTGGCGGCCATGCTCGCCGGCCCGTGGGGACTGCCGTACGCGAGCAGGCCCGCATGGCAAGCCGCTGAGATTCCCGCCGTCAACGGGCACGGCACCGCCCGTTCGTTGGCCCGCGTGTATGCCGTGCTGGCGTGTGACGGAGAAGTCGACGGAATCAGGATCCTCTCCGGCCGGCCAGCCGTGGACCGCTGCCGCGAAGGCCAGGGGCGAATGCACGATCTGTTCATCAATATGGCCGCACCCGATTTCCCCATGGAATGGGGACTCGGCTACACGCTCAACATCGGCGGCCACTACGGGCCCAACCGACGTGCGTTCGGATTCACCGGCTATGGCGGATCATTCGGCTTCGCCGATCCGGAAGCGCGCCTGTCGATGGCCTATGCCACGAACCTCCTGCGCTGGCCGGCCGACTCCCTTCAGGGCGACCCGCGCACCCGCACCCTCGTGGACACCACCTACGGCTGCCTTTCATCTCTTTCCAAAACCCTACCTGGGTGAATTTCTTCTATGCGACCCAGCGCGACCCAGCGCGATTCTGGATGATTCAGGACGATTCAGCACGAGGTGAAACAGGATGAGCACGGCGATCGTGGTCGGCGGCGGGATCGGCGGTCTGAGCGCCGCCATCGGCCTGAAGCGCGCCGGATGGCAGGTGACCGTGCTGGAGCGGTCCGAGGAGTCCCGTCCGGCCGGTGCGGGCTTGACGCTGGCGCCCAACGCGGTACGGGCGCTGGACTGGCTCGGCGTGGGTGCGCGGTTGCGGTCCCGTGGCATGTCGCAGGGTGCCGCGGGGCTCCGTGCGGCATCGGGGCGGTGGCTTCTGCGGGTGGACCTCGGGGAACTCCACAGCCGGTTCGGTGCCTCCGGGTACCTGCTGCACCGGGCGGACGTGCACGCCCTGCTCACCGACTCGCTCCACCTCGACGACGTCCACGCCGGTCACCAGGTCACCAGAGTGGACCCGAAGACCGCGACCGTGACGTGCCAGCCGGCCACGGGTGGTAGCCGAACGATGGCAGCAGACCTGGTGATCGCCGCGGACGGTCTGCACAGTCCCTTGCGGACACAACTCTTCCCGCAGCACCCGGGGCCCGCCTACGCCGGCTATCTCACCTGGCGCGGCGTGGTACCGGCCGACGCCAGGGCCGCGATCGGGTTGGGCGATACGGTGACCGAGAGCTGGGGACGAGGCCAACGGTTCGGGATCGTGCCGCTGCTCGACGGACGGGTGTACTGGTTCGCCACGCTGTCGGCGCCCCCGGGCTCCCACACCACCGAGGGCATCGAGGGGGTCGCGCGGCGGTTCCGGCAGTGGCACGACCCCATTCCGCGCCTACTCGCCGCCACCCCGCCCGAGGCATTGCTACGCCACGACATCTACTCGCTGGAAACGCCACTACCCAGCTATGTCTCCGGTCGCGTCGTACTCCTCGGTGACGCCGCGCACGCGCTCACCCCGGATCTGGGACAGGGAGCCTGCCAGGCTCTGGAAGACGCCGCCACGCTGGGTGGACTCGCCGCTCAACACGGTGACGTGGAGTCGGTCGTGGACGCCTACGACCGAGCACGGCGCGAGCGCACCCAGCGCCTGGTGCGAGCCTCGGCACAGCACGGGCGGATCGCCCAGTGGAGCCATCCCGTCGCCGCGGCGATCCGTAACTCCCTGGTCCGGCTGACCTCACCGTCGAGGTATCTGCGCACGGTGAGCGAGACCCTGTCCTGGAGCCCGGACCCGGCATGGCCGGCGCCCGAGTCCCGGTAGGCCGGGCGTCAAGCCCGCGGGCGCCTACCGGTGCACGCGCCTGTCCGGGGTACGCACCCTTACGGTGCACGCACCTTTACGAGTACGCAAAAGAGCCCCTGCCCAACGGGAAACCGCTGGGTAGGGGCTCTTTTGTGAGCCAGCTCGGTTAGTTCTTCTGGATCTGGTCGAAGCTCAGCTCGACCGGGGTCTCGCGGCCGAAGATCTCCACCAGGCCCTTGACCTTCTTCGAGTCGGGGTTGATCTCGTTGATCGTGGCCTGGAGGGTGGCGAAGGGGCCGTCGGTGACGGTGACCGAGTCGCCGACCTCGAAGTCCAGCACCTGGACCTCGACCTTGCGCTGCGGCACCGGCTTGCCCTCGGCCTCGGCGGCCTCGCGAGCGGCCTTCTCCTCGGCCTCCGGGGCGAGCATCTTGACGATCTCGTCCAGCGTCAGCGGGTACGGGTCGTAGGCGTTGCCGACGAAGCCGGTGACGCCCGGGGTGTTACGGACGACACCCCACGACTCGTTCGTCAGGTCCATGCGGACCAGGACGTATCCGGGGAGCTTGTTCTGCCGGATGGTCTTGCGCTCGCCGTTCTTGATCTGGGCGACCTCTTCCTGGGGCACTTCGGCCTGGAAGATGAAGTCCTCCACGTTCAGCGAGACGGCGCGCTGCTCCAGGTTGGTCTTCACGCGGTTCTCGTAGCCGGCGTAGGTGTGGATCACGTACCACTCACCGGGCAGGCTGCGCAGCTCGTCACGGAGGGCGGCAACGGGGTCGACCGGCTCGGGCACCTCGCCCTCCACCGCCTCATCGGCCTCGTCGACGGCTTCCTCGGCGGCCTCAGCAGCAGCCTCCCCCTCGGGCTGTACGGCCGCCTCCTCGGCGGCCTCGCCCGCTGCGGCCTCGGCAGCCTCCGTCTGGTCCTGCCCCCCCGGTTCCTCGGCACCTTCCGGCGTCTGGTCCGGGTCTGCCGCCTCCACGATCTCGAGCTCGTCCTCGGCAGACTCGCCCGCGCTCGCGGAGTGCACGACGTCGTTCACGTTCGGGTCGGACACGGTGACTGCTTCTTCCTGGTTACTTGGGGTGGAACACGCGAAAGGGGCGCCGAAGAGGGCGCCCTTCCACTCTAGGCTTTCTAAGCTCAGCCGAAGACGTACTTGGTCACATGATCGAGCCCATAGTCAATCAGGGTCACCAAGCCGATCAGGATGAGGACGAAGATAATCACCACTGTGGTGTATGTCGTCAGCTGATTACGCGACGGCCAGACGACCTTGCGGAGCTCCGCAACCACCTGGCGGTAGAAGAGTGCAAGACGACCGAACGGGCCCTTCTTGCCACGCTTGCCCTTGCGAGGCTTCTTCTTGGGCTCTTCTACCTCTTCGTCCTGAGCATCAGGCATGTCGATGGAGCCCACGGCGTCCGCCACTCTTCCTCACCTGATTCCCGGGTCGTGGCCGTGCCGCGCCCGGTGGAGCCGCACGGCGTTTCATTGCGGTACGTACTGCCCACCCGCTCTCCGGAGAGGGCGGACGTCTAGCAGGGCCGGAGGGACTCGAACCCGCAACCGCTGGTTTTGGAGACCAGTGCTCTACCAATTGAGCTACGACCCTTTGAGCTGTGTCGACCCAACGTACCGCATCCGCCTGAGTGCACCGAGTGCACGTATCGCGAGGGCGGCACAGAAGGCCAACGAGGTGTGAGTGTACGTGCTCCCGGAGCCGACGTCGAACAGAAAGACAGACCTGGACGATCAAAGAGCGGCCGAGGACGGCCCCCCGGGTCCGGCACGCCCGGAAGTTCCCGAAGTGAAACCAGTGTGCCCAGGACGTTTCGGGTCTGGAACGATGGGGTTCATGAGCGCTGCAACTCCTTCCCCTGAGCCCACCGCGCGCCGGGTCTCCGCCCGAGTCGGCGCGATCTCCGAGTCCGCGACCCTCGCCGTCGACGCCAAGGCCAAGGCCCTCAAGGCGGCCGGGCGCCCGGTGATCGGCTTCGGCGCCGGCGAACCCGACTTCCCGACCCCGGACTACATCGTCGACGCGGCCGTGGAAGCCTGCCGGAACCCCAAGTACCACCGCTACACCCCGGCCGGGGGGCTGCCCGAGCTCAAGGCCGCCATCGCCGCGAAGACGCTGCGCGACTCGGGCTACGAGGTGGACGCCTCCCAGGTGCTGGTCACCAACGGCGGCAAGCAGGCCCTCTACGAGGCCTTCGCCGCCCTCCTCGACCCGGGTGACGAGGTCATCGTGCCCGCCCCGTACTGGACCACCTACCCGGAGTCGATCCGCCTGGCGGGCGGTGTGCCGGTGGAGGTCGTCGCGGACGAGTCGACCGGGTACCGGGTCTCGATCGAGCAGCTGGAGGCGGCCCGCACGGAGCGCACGAAGGTGGTGCTCTTCGTCTCCCCGTCCAACCCGACCGGTGCGGTCTACTCCCCCGCCGACACCGAGGCGATCGGCCGCTGGGCCCTCGAGCACGGCCTGTGGGTGCTCACCGACGAGATCTACGAGCACCTCGTCTACGGGGACGCCACCTTCACCTCGATCCCGGCCGTCCTGCCCGAGCTGCGCGAGAAGTGCATCGTCGTGAACGGCGTCGCCAAGACGTACGCGATGACCGGCTGGCGGGTGGGCTGGGTCATCGGCCCCAAGGACGTGGTCAAGGCGGCGACCAACCTCCAGTCGCACGCCACGTCGAACGTGGCGAACGTCTCCCAGGCCGCCGCGCTCGCCGCCGTCTCGGGTGACCTGGAGGCCGTGGCCGCCATGCGGGAGGCCTTCGACCGGCGCCGCAAGACCATCGTGCGGATGCTGAACGAGATCGACGGCGTGATCTGCCCCGAGCCCGAGGGCGCCTTCTACGCGTACCCCTCGGTGAAGGGCGTGCTCGGCAAGGAGATCCGCGGCAAGCGGTCGCAGAGCAGCCTGGAGCTGGCCGCGCTGATCCTGGAGGAGGCCGAGGTTGCGGTCGTCCCGGGTGAGGCCTTCGGCACACCGGGCTACCTGCGCCTGTCGTACGCGCTCGGCGACGAGGACCTCGTCGAGGGCGTCTCGCGGATCCAGAAGCTGCTGGCCGAGGCCAAGGACTGAGCGTCCCCAGCGCCGCGCACGGGCCGTCTCCCGCTCCGGGAGGCGGCCCGTTGCACGTACGGGACCGTCTCGCACACATGTCCGTGCACGGACCCGAACAGGCAATCCGGCTACCGGGACCGGGGCCGCATCCTGCAAGATCTTGCAATGGAGCACGGAAAAGGAGTACGAGACGTCAGCGCGCTTCCGAAGGCCCATCTGCATCTGCACTTCACCGGTTCGATGCGGCCCACGACGTTGCTGGAGCTCGCCGACAAGTACGGGGTCAGACTGCCGGACGCGCTGACATCCGAGCACCCGCCGAAACTGCGGGCGACCGATGAACGCGGCTGGTTCCGCTTCCAGCGCCTCTACGACGCCGCGCGGTCCTGCCTGCGCGCGCCGGAGGACATCCAGCGGCTGGTGCGCGAGGCGGCCGAGGAGGATCTACAGGACGGCTCCGGGTGGCTGGAGATCCAGGTGGACCCCACCTCGTACGCGCCCCGGCTGGGTGGGCTCACGCCCGCGTTGGAGATCATCTTGGACGCGGTGCACATGGCGTCGCGTGACACCGGCCTGCCCATGCGGGTCCTGGTCGCGGCGAACCGCATGAAGCACCCTTTGGAGGCCCGCACCCTGGCGCGCCTCGCGGTGCGCTACGCGGATCGCGGCATCGTCGGCTTCGGGCTGTCGAACGACGAGCGGCGCGGCATGGCCAGGGACTTCGACCGGGCCTTCGAGATCGCGCGGCGCGGCGGGTTGATGTCCGTACCGCACGGTGGCGAGCTGACCGGGCCCGAGTCGGTGCGGGACTGCCTGGACGACCTGAGGGCCGTCCGGGTCGGCCACGGGGTGCGGGCGGCCGAGGACCCCCGACTGGTCACACGGCTCGCCCAGCGCGGCGTGACCTGCGAGGTGTGCCCGTCCTCGAACGTCGCCCTGGGGGTCTACGAGAAGCCGGAGGACGTGCCGCTGCGGCAGCTCTACGACGCCGGGGTGTCCATGGCGTTGGGCGCGGACGACCCGCTGCTGTTCGGGACCCGGCTGGCCGCCCAGTACGGGATCGCCCGGCGCCACCACGGGTTCAGCGACGCCGAGCTGGCCGAGCTGGCCCGCCAGTCGATCCGCGCCTCGGCGGCGCCTACCGACCTGCGCGAGAAGCTGCTGACGGGTGTGGACGACTGGCTGACCAGCTGACACTCCCCGGGAACCGGATGCCGGCTCAGGCCCAGCCCCAGGCGCCGGCTCCGGCTCCGGCGCCGGCGCCGGCTCGCTGGAAGCCCTGAGCTTTCAGGAGAGCCCCAGCAGCAGGGTCCGGGCGATGCTCTCGGCGAACCGGTCGAGCAGCTGGGGCGGGCGCCCGTCCTCGGTCATCTCGTAGGCGTAGGCCCGTTGGGAGCAGGCGCCCAGGAGGAGCGAGGCGGCGGCGAAGGGGTCGGCGTCGGCCCGGACCCGGCCGATCTGCTGCTCGGCCCGCAGATAGGCGGACAGGCCCTCGATCGGCCGGTGCGGCCCGCTGCCCAGCTCCCGCAGGGCGGCGTCGTGCCGGCGCTTGAGCTGCATCTCGGCGTAGAGCGAGGCGGCGATCGGGAAGCTCTGCTCGTAGAAGAGGGCGGCCACCCGGGCGATCTCCGTGAGGTTGGCCTCCAGGCTGCCCCGGCCCGGCTCGGCGACGAGTTGCTCAAGGAGCGGCGTCAGCTGCGGAAGCCGCTCCTTGAGGACGCTGATGAACAGCTCTTCCTTGCTGCGGAAGTACTTGTAGAGCGCCGCCTCCGAGCAGCCGGCCGCCCGTGCGATCTCCTTCGTGGTGGTGCGCGCGAGGCCGACGGTCAGCATGAGCTGGTGCGCGGCGTCCAGAATGCGCGGCCGGGCGGGCTGCTGCTGCGGCGGCATGGGGCTCCTTGGGGACCACGGGAGGGCACGGCAGGGCACGGGAAGGGGAGGGTGTCCCGTGCCGGTGAGGTGGCTTGGCCGGGGTCGCGCTTGACGGGTGAGTGAGTGCTTACCCATCCTAGGGGTGAGTGAATACTTACCCACCCCTCTAGGAGGGTGCCATGAAGCTCACGGTGTTCGGCGCGACGGGCGGCATCGGGCGGGAGATCGTCCGGCAGGCGCTGACGGCGGGTCACGAGGTGACGGCGGTGGTCCGGGATCCGGCACGGCTGCCTGAGGACCTCTCTCCGGCAGGTCCGGCGCAGGGGGACGGCGCCCGGCTCCAGATCGTCCGGGCGGACCTGCGGGATCCGGAAGCGGTACGGCCCGCGGTCGCCGGGCGCGAGGCGGTGCTTTCGGGGCTCGGGGCCCGGCGGCGCGCGGACGCCGGAATCGCGACCGAGCTGACGCGTACGGTGCTGGCGGCCATGGCGGCGGAGGGCGTGCGCCGTCTCGTGGTGGTCTCCGCGGCACCCGTGGGCCCGTCGCCGGAGCACCAGCCGCCAATGGACCGGGCGATGATCGCGGTCGTGAAAGCGGTGCTGAAGGACGTCTACGCGGACCTGCGCGCGATGGAGCACGCCCTCGCCGAGAGCGCCACGGACTGGACGTCCGTACGCCCGCCCAGGCTGACCGACGCACCGCTCACCGGCGTCTACCGCACCGTCGTCGGCGGCACCCCCGGAAAGGGCCGCACTATCGGGCGCCCCGACGTCGCCCACGCCATGCTCACCGCGGTCACCGACCCGGCGACGGTGAAGCAGGGGGTGGGGGTGGCGTACTGACGCCGGCCGGACGGGTGCCCGCTTCCCCGCTCCCCGGGGCGCCCGCGGCCGGTCACCGGCGGCCGTCGCCCGTGGTCACAGTGCGCAGCCCACCGTCACCGGCTCGTTCACCAGCCGGACGCCGAACGCTTCGTGCACGCCCGCCACGACCTCGCGCGCCAGCGTCAGCAGCTCCTCGGTGGTCGCGTCGCCCCGGTTGGTGAGCGCCAGGGTGTGCTTGGTGGAGATCGACACCCGGGCGGCGCCACCGGGGTAGCCCTTGCGGAAACCGGCCTTGTCGATCAGCCAGGCGGCGGAGGTCTTGATGTGCCCCTCCTCCGCCGGGTAGGCGGGCGGCTCGACACCGTCGCCCAGCCGCTCGCGCACCCGCGCGGAGAACGCCGCGAACGCCTCCTCGGTGAGCACCGGATTGGTGAAGAACGACCCGGCCGACCAGGTGTCGTGGTCCTCCGGGTCGAGCACCATGCCCTTGCCGGAGCGCAGCTTGAGCACCGTCTCGCGTGCCTGTGCCAACGGCACCCGCTCGCCGACCTGCACACCGAGCGCCCGGGCCGTCTCGGCATACCGGATCGGCGCCGAGAGACCGCCCGCGTCGGCCAGCTCGAAGCGGACCCGCAGCACCACGAAACGATCCAGTTCGGCCTTGAAACGACTGTTCCGATACGAGAACGCGCACTCGGCATGGGGAATCGTCACCGTCTCGCCCGCCTTGCGGTCGTAGGCGATCACTTCGGTGATCGTCGACGAGACCTCCTGACCGTATGCACCCACGTTCTGGATGGGCGTGGCGCCGGCGGAGCCGGGGATGCCGGCCAGGCATTCGATGCCCGCGAGGCCCTTGTCGACGGTGCGGGCCACCGCGTCCGTCCAGGTCTCGCCCGCGGCGATCTCCAGCGTCGTGCCGTCCAGCTCGAACCCGGTGGTCGCGATGCGCACCGCCGTGCCGTCGAAGCCCTGATCGCCGATGACGAGGTTGCTGCCGCCGCCGATGAGCAGCAGTGGCGTCCCGTCGGCGTCCGCCGCGCGTACCGCGGTGATCAGCTCGGCGTCGGTGGTCGCGGTGACCAGCCGCCGGGCCGGCCCACCGAGCCGGAAGGTGGTGAGCGGGGCGAGCGGCGCGTCGTGGTTTTCGTGCACGCACGCAAGCGTACGGGGCGCGCTGATGAGCGGCGCGCCCCGCCGGGCGGCGCGCAGGGCGCGCAGGGCGCGCAGCCCCGTCGGTCCTCACACGCCCGCTGGAGCGGCCTTCTCCGCCTGCTCCCGCCCGGCCGGAAGCGCGTTCGACTCGCCCGGGCCGGCCGGCCCGGCCTGCTCCGGCGCGCCACGGCGGGGTATCAGCAGGGCAGCCGCCGCCCCGAGCACCACGCCGACGGAACCCAGCCACAGCGCCGGCACCAGACCGTCGACGAAGTCCTGGCCGCTCGCGTAACCGCCGTGCGAGGAGAAGACCGTGGAGAGCAGCGCGACACCGAGCGCCCCGCCCAGTTCGCGTATCGCGTTGTTGGCGCCGGAAGCGATGCCCTGCTCCCCGGGGCGGACGCTGGACATGACCAGATGGACGGCGGGCGCGAAGTACAGGGACATGCCGACGCCGCTGATGACCAGCGCGGGCAACTGGGTGGCGAACGTCATGTCGGGGGCGGCGGTCAGCGCGAAGTACGCGAGCCCCACGGCTTGCAGGAAGAGACCGACGGCGACGACCGAGCGGCCGCTGATCCGGTCGGAGAGGTAGCCGGCGATGGGCGAGACGATCAGCGGCATGCCGGTCCAGGGCAACATCCGCAGGCCGGCCTCGGTCGGCGAGTAGCCCGACACGCCTTGCAGGAACTGGCTGAGCAGGAAGATCGAGCCGAACATGCCGAGGTACATCAGCAGGCCGGCGGCGTTGATGCCCGAGAAGGCCCGGCTGCGGAACAGCCGCATGGGCAGCATGGGCCGCTTCGCGCGCTGTTCGTAGGCCACGAAGACGACGAGGAGCACGGCCCCGGCGATCAGCCCCCCGAGCACCCAGGAATCGGTCCAACCGTCGCTGTTGGCGTTGACCAGGCCGTAGACGATGCCGAAGAGCCCGGCACTGGCGAGCAGGGTGCCCGGTACGTCGAGGCGGGGGTCGGGCGCGGTGGACTCGGCGAGCCGCAGCCGGGCCGGTATCAGCAGGGCAGCGCCTATGGGGACGTTCAGCCAGAAGATCCAGTGCCAGGAGATGTGCTCGGTCAGCCCGCCGCCGATGAGCGGCCCGCCCGCCACCGCGAGCCCCTGGCTGGCGCTCCAGATGCCGAGCGCCATGCCGCGCCGCGCGGCCGGCACGGCGGCCGTGAGCAGGGTGAGGGCGACCGGCATCATGAGGGCCGCGCCGAAGCCCTGGACCGCGCGTGCGGCGATCAGCGCTCCGATGCCGTGGGCCATGGCCGCGGTCGCCGAGGCGCCGGTGAAGACCGCGAGACCGACGAGGAACACCCTGCGGCGCCCGAAGCGGTCACCGAGCGCCGCGCCGAGCATGAGCAGCACGGCGAACGTCAGCGTGTAGGCGCTCACGGTCCATTCGAGGTCTTCCAGTGCCCCACCGAGGTCCTGGCGGATGGACGGCAGTGCCGTGGTGACGACGAGGTTGTCGAGCGCTGCCATGAAGCCGGCGACGCTGGTGATGACGAGGGCCCACACGGCGCGCGAGCGCGGGACCGCGGGTCTGCCTGTCGCGTTTCGGTCTGTCGCGTTCATTTCTCTCCCCCAGGAGGTGGTGGGTCGTGGGTCATGTCGAGCAGGTGATTAGTTATTGATTACTAACTTTTGCGGACAGGAAACGGCCAGGCTGCTGCGCCGCCTCCGCGAGGGCCGCCGGATTCGGATGCGCCTACGGTTTCGCGGCGGGCGCCGCCCCCTCCTCGTCCCCGTCCCCGTCCCCGTCCCGGCAGAGGCCGATTCCCGACCAGACGCGGTGGTCCGGCGGGAAGCCCAGGGACACGAGGCAGTTGACGAGCATCCCTTGCGCCAGGAAGTGGCTGGTCTCTTCGACGTCGGCACCCGCGACGAGATGCACGGCCTCCCACAGTTCGAGCCAGCCGGCCCGAACCGCCTCGCCGAACTCGCGGTCGCCGGCCGCCTCGGCAGCGGCGGCGGCGACGTACACCTGCATCTGCATGAGCAGCCGCTCCGGCTGCTCGGCGATGACCCGGGTGTACGCATCCCCCATCGCACGCCGGGCCGCCTCGCCCTCCAGGCCCTCGGCGGCGTCCTGGAGCAGCTGCCGGAAGTCCTGTACGCAGCGGTCGGCAGCGGCCAGGAAGATGGCTCTCTTGTCGGGGAAGAGCCGGAAGAGGTACGGCTGCGACACCCCGACACGCTTGGCGATCGCCTCGGTCGACGTGCCGTTGTACCCGCCGCGTGCGAACTCGGCCATGGCGGCATGGATGACGCTGTCGCGACGGTCCTCCGCGCTCATCCTCGGCATGGGAAGTAAGTTAGTACTCAATCACTAACTTGGTCAATCGATCCAAGCGGCCCAGGCCAGGAGACAAGCAAGCGTCTCAGGAGACAGGTAAGGGGCGTCCCGCAAGGAGGACGCCCCTTACCTCTGCCTACCCCGTCAGCGCTTCGTCCGCTTCTCGCTTCTCTCGCGGCTGCGGTGGCCTCAGGCCAGGCGTACGACCGCCCGTGCCATGCCGAGGACCTTCTTGCCGTCGGAGGTGACGGTCAGGTCGACGCGCACCTTGTGGTCGTCGAGCTTGGCTGCCACCTTGCCGGCGACGTCGATACGGGCGCCCTCGTCATCGTCGGGGACCAGGACGGGGCGGGTGAAGCGCACGTTGTACTCGAGTATGGCGCCGGGGTCGCCCAGCCAGTCGGTGACCACCCGGGCGGCCTCGGCCATGGTGAACATGCCGTGTGCGATGACGTTCTCCAGGCCGACCTCCTTGGCGATCCGCTCGCTCCAGTGGATCGGGTTGAAGTCGCCGGAGGCACCGGCGTAGCGCACGAGGGTGGCTCGGGTCACCGGAAAGGTCTGGGCGGGCAGCTCGGTGCCGACCTCGACGTCGTCGAAGGCGATCTTCTTCGTCGGGAGTGCCGTCATGGCCGTCACGCCTCCTCGGGCTTGCGTGCCACGAGCTTCGTCCAGGCGCTCACCACATGCTCGCCGGCCTCGTCGTGGACGTCGCCGCGGATGTCCAGGATCTCGTTGCCCGCCAGGGACTTGATGGCTTCGATGGTGGAGGTGACCGTGAGCCGGTCGCCGGCGCGTACCGGGCGCTGGTAGGCGAACCGCTGGTCGCCGTGGACCACGCGGCTGTAGTCGAGTCCCAGCTTGGGGTCCTCGATGACCTGGCCGGCCGCCGCGTAGGTGATCGCGAAGACGAAGGTCGGAGGGGCGATCACGTCCGGGTGGCCGTGCGCCTTGGCGGCCTCCGGGTCGGTGTACGCGGGGTTGTCGTCCCCCACGGCCTCGGCGAACTCGCGGATCTTCTCCCTGCCGACCTCGTACGGCTCGGTGGGCGGGTACGACCGCCCGACGAAGGACTGGTCGAGCGCCATGGGCTCGGCACCTCCTGCTCTGCTGCTGTCGCTTACGTCCGGACCCGCGCCGCCGGATCCGGGCCCGCCGGGCCGCCGGCCTGCCCGATGCTGCCTGATCCTGGTCGATCACGGCCGACCTGGTGGGGCACTTGGTCGGATACTTATCCGTCGCCGTCCGAATTTGATCGGTCTCCCCGGCGCGGAAACGCCGCGAGGCCGCCCCCGTCAGGGGACGGCCTCGCGTCGGTGTAGAGCTGGTCAGCGCGTTTCGCGGTGCGCCGTGTGAGAGTTGCAGCGCGGGCAGTACTTCTTCATCTCAAGACGATCCGGGTTGTTACGCCGGTTCTTCTTGGTGATGTAGTTCCGCTCCTTGCACTCCACGCAGGCCAGCGTGATCTTCGGGCGGACGTCGGTGGCAGCCACGTGAGTGCTCCTTGACGAACGGATCGGCTATGAAAATGGATAAGTGTCTAGACACAGAAAGAGTAGCCGACCGAAGGACCGACCCCACAATCGGCTACTAGGAGTAGCGGTGACCGGACTTGAACCGGTGACACAGCGATTATGAGCCGCTTGCTCTACCGACTGAGCTACACCGCTGCGATGTGCTGTGGACCTTGATCCGATCCGCCCGGGAACCAGTCCCGGAACGGATCAAGTCTCTCACACATCAGAGCCCCAAAACGGAATCGAACCGTTGACCTTCTCCTTACCATGGAGACGCTCTGCCGACTGAGCTATTGGGGCGAGCGATGAAGACATTACACGGTCGCCGGCCGTTCGCCCAAATCCGTTTCGCCGTCCCCGCCCTGGGTGCCGTCCGGCCGGCGGAGCCGGCGTCACACCACTGGCCGCGCCGACGAGCCGGCACCGCTGCGTGCTCGACCAGCGGCGTTCCGGTGACGGCCTTGGCAGGACCGGGGCGGGGCCCTGCCCGCCGCACGTTCCCCAGGTTCCCGCCCCCCGTCGGGCGGAGCCGCTCACGCCCGCCGCGCGGCACCCTGTGCGACTCCGCTCGGACGGACGCCTCCCGGCGGGTCGGGGAGGCGTGCGCCGGGGTGGCGCACCACGCAAGTACGACTATTGCGCTCCTCCCTGACGCGCGGTCCTGGTCGTCCTAGGCTCGATCCCCTCACGTCAAGGGCCGAAGGGCCGTCAGGGCACGTTCGTCCCGTCCAGGCCCGCGCGGTGTGCCCCCGCCTGAGCCGTGCCGCGCGCCGCAGCCGCCCCCGACCGCGAGGAGCGCGATGCCCGACAGCCAGCCGCAGGGGCCCGAGTCGTCCGGTGCCGCCCACGGCCCCGAGGGGCGGGGCCCGACCGGGGGCGACGGCACCGGGCTACTGCTCGGCGGGGCGCGGTTGGCCGACGGCCGCCGGGTGGACGTACGGCTCGCGGGACCCCGTATCGAGGCGGTCGGGACGGTGGGCAGCCTCAGCGCGGCGCCGGGCACCACACGGGTCGACCTGGACGGCTACCTGCTGCTGCCCGCGCCGGCGGAGCCGCACGCGCACGGCGCCACCGCCCTCTCTGCGGAGTCGGCGGGGCCGCCCGGATACGAGCGGGGAGACATCCAGCGGCGCAGCACGCAGGCCGCCCTGCTCCAGCTCGGGCACGGGGCCACGGCGGTGCGCTCGCATGTGCGGATCGGGGATCTCGAGGGCCTGACGGCGGTGGAGGCGGTGCTCCAGGCGGGGCGTGCCCTGCGCGGGTTCGCCGAGCTGACGGTGGTGCCGGTGCCGCGGGTGCTGACCGGGACCGCGGGCGCCGAGGGCCTCGCGATGCTGCGGGACGCCGTGAAGATGGGTGCGGCGGTGGTGGGCGGCTGCCCCGACGCGGATCCGGACCCGGGCGGCCATGTGGAGGCGGTGCTGGCGGTCGCCGCCGAGCACGGCTGTGGGGTGGACCTGCACACCGACGGCGACGATCCGGCGCGGCTCGCCCGGCTGGCCGCGGCGGTCGGCGGGCTGCGTCCTGGGGTGACGATCGGGCCGTGCGGAGGTCTGGCGCGGCTGCCGGTGAAGGTGGCGCTGCGGGCCGCGGAGCGGCTGGCGGCGGCGGGCGTGACCGTCGTCTGCCTGCCGCAGGGCGGCTGCTCGGACGTGGAAGCGACGCAGCACGGGGCGCAGGGTCCGCACGGTGCGCACGGCGGGGCGCACGCCGCCGGTGTGCACGCCGGTGGCATGCCGGTCAGGGCGATCGGGAGCGAGCGGCGCAGTGCGGCGCCTGTGCGGCTGTTGCAGGCCGCCGGGGTCAGGGTCGCAGCGGGCAGCGGTGCCCTGCGCGACGTGGCGAACCCGGTCGGCCGGGGCGATCCGTTGGAGGCCGCCTACCTGCTGGCGTCGCGGGAGGGGCTGGGCCCCTCGGAGGCGTACGGCGCCGTGAGCACGGCCGCGCGTGCGGTGCTCGGGCTGCCGGAGGTGCGCGTGGAGGCGGGGTTCCCCGCGGAGCTGTTGGCGGTGCGCGGCCGGCGTCTTGCGGGCGTGCTCTCGCTCGCGTACAGCCGGATCGTGGTGCACCAGGGGCGCGTGGTGGCGCGCACCAGCGCGGTTCGGGAGTACTGCGATTCGGCCGCCGCGGACGCGTTGGATCTGCCGCGACAGGGTGGTTGGGTCCGGGGACCCGGCTGGGGCAAGGCGTGACGGGGCCGGCCGGCGCGGTGGTGGTGTGCTGCCGGAATGTGGCCCGAGCATTCGGCCTGGCCACCGTGAGCGGCGTACGGTCGAAGCATGCGTACTGTCATCGCTGGTGGTCATGGTCAGATCGCGATGCGGCTGGAGAAGCTGCTCGCCGCGCGCGGAGACGACGTCGTCGGGCTGATCCGCAGTCCGGGGCACGCCGACGAGCTGCGCGCAGCGGGTGCCGAGCCGGTGGAGTGCGACCTGGAGTCGGCTTCCGTCGAGGAGGTGGCCGGGCATCTCGACGGCGCGGACGCGGTGGTCTTCGCGGCCGGCGCGGGACCGGGCAGCGGGGCGGAGCGCAAGGACACCGTGGACCGTGCCGGCGCGGTGCTGCTCGCGGACGCCGCCGAACGCGCCGGCGTGCGCCGCTACGTCCTCGTCTCCTCGCTGGGCGCGGACCCGCGGCACTCCGGGGACCAGGTCTTCGACGTCTACCTGCGGGCCAAGGGCGAGGCTGAGGAGTACGTACGCGGCCGTTCAGGGCTGGACTGGACGATCCTGCGGCCCGGCCAGCTCATCGACGACGCCGGCACCGGTCTCGTCCGTCTGGAGGCGTCCACCGGCCGCGGGCCCGTGCCGCGCGACGACGTGGCGGCGGTCCTCGCGGAGCTGGTCGACTCGTCGGCGACGACGGGCCTCACCCTCGAACTGGTCGGCGGCTCGGTACCGGTCTCGGTGGCGGTCAAGGCGGTCGCCGGGAACTGACGCCCGCCCGGGCCGCGCTCACTTCGGGTGCGGCAGGTCGGCGTCGGGGGTGGGGGCGAGGAGTTCCTCCGCGAAGTGGCAGGCCGCGGTGCGGCCGGGGGTGATCTCGCGCAGGGCCGGTGCCTCCGACACGCAGCGCTCCCGGCCGGCCACATGGCTCGGGCCGATCGGGCAGCGGGGGTGGAACCGGCACCCGCTCGGCGGGTTCAACGGGCTCGGCAGATCGCCGGTGAGCGCCGGGGTGCGCCGGGCGCGCTGCCCACCGGTCCCGTCGTCGGTGCGGGTGCCGGGTTCGGGCACGGACTCGGTGAGGCTGCGCGTGTACGGGTGGAGCGGCCGGTCGACGACCGTGCGGGCCGGGCCGGTCTCCACGGCGGTGCCCAGGTACATCACGGTCACCCGGTCGCTGAAGTACCGCACCAGCGACACGTCGTGCGAGATGAAGACGTAGGACAGGCCGCGTTCTGCCTGGAGTTCGTCGAGCAGGTTCACGACCTGGGACTGGAGGGAGACGTCCAGGGCCGAGACGGGCTCGTCGCAGACCAGCACCTCCGGGTCGACGACCAGCGCACGGGCGATGCAGATGCGTTGCAGCTGCCCGCCGGAGAACTGGCCGGGCCGGCGGTCCAGGACGTCCGGGCCCAGGCCGACCGCCTTGAGCACCTCGGTGCAGCGCTTGCGGCGCGCGGCGCGGTCCGGCTCCAGGCCGTGCACGATCATCGGCTCTTCCAGCAGCGCGCCGATGGTCATCCGCGGGTTCAGCGAGGCCCGCGGGTCCTGGAAGATCATCTGTACCCGGCGCCGGAAGTCGCCGAGCCGCCGGCCGTGCAGCGCGGTGACGTCGGTGCCGGCCGCCTCGACGCGCCCGGACGTCGGCGTGTCGGCCCGCACCAGCAGCCGGGCCAGCGACGACTTGCCGCAGCCGCTCTCCCCCACGATGCCCAGCGTCTCGCCGGGCTCGAGCCGCAGGTCGACACCGTCCACGGCGTGCACCACTTCGCCCGTGCCGAACAGGCCGAAGCCGGCACGCACCCGGTGGTGCCGGGTGAGCGCGGTGCCGGCGAGCGCGGGCGTCCGGGCCTCGGGTGCCGCGCCGGGCTCCGGGAGGTGTGCGGGGCGCGGCGCGCGGGGCGGCAGTTCGGCGGCGGACGGCTCGCCCGGTTCGGGGCGGGGCGGTACGGGGTTCCAGCAGGCCGCAGCGGTGTCCTGGGTGGCCCCCTCCGAACCCTGCGACTCCAGGGCCGGGTCCTCCGTCGCGCACCGGGCGACGGCACGCGGGCACCGGGCGCGGAAGGCACAGCCCGGGGCGGGGTGGGCCGGGTCGGGCGGGGCGCCCTCGATCACCGGCAGGCGCCGGTCGAGCCGGGACGTCATGCTGGGCACGGAGTTGATCAGGGCACGGGTGTACGGGTGCCGGGGGCGTGCGAAGACCTCGGGGACCGTGGCGCGCTCCACGATGCGCCCGGCGTACATGACGGCCACCGCGTCGCAGAGTTCGGCCACCACGCCGAAGTTGTGCGTGACCAGCACGACCGCGGTGCCGAACTCGTCGTTGAGCCGGGCGAACAGCTGGAGGATCTGGGCCTGCACGGTGACGTCGAGCGCCGTGGTGGGCTCGTCGGCGACCAGGACCTCGGGGTCGCCGGCCATCGCCAGTGCGATCATGATGCGCTGGCGCATGCCCCCGGAGAACGCGAAGGGGTAGTCGTCGAAGCGCTGTCGCGGTGCGGGGATGCCGACGAGCCCCATCAGCTCCAGAGCGCGCTCGCGCACCTGGCGTCGGGTCAGCTCCGGCCGGTGGACGCGTACCGCCTCTTCGAGCTGGGCGCCGACCCGCATCACCGGGTCGAGGGAGTTCATCGGGTCCTGGAAGACCATCGCGATGCTGCCGCCGCGCAGCGCGGTGCGCTCGGCCGGTGACATCGCGAAGACGTCCCGGCCGTGGAAGGTGACGGTGCCGGACTCCACCCGGCCCGGCTCGCGCACCTCGCCCAGCAGGGCGGACGCGGTCACCGACTTGCCGGATCCCGACTCGCCGACCACCGCCAGCGTCCGGCCCGCCGCCACGTCGAGGTCCACGCCCCGCACGGCCTGCAACCGCCCCGTGGGGGTGCGGAAGCCGATGTGCAGGTCGCGTACCTGGAGCACGGGTTCGGGCGGGGGGTTTCCGGTGGAGCGGTGGCCCGGCCCGGCACCGTCCTCGGGGTCGGGACCTGTCGCGGGTGTGGCGTCCGGCATCGGGCCTCCCGTGGGTGGCGTTCCGGCCGCGGTCATCGGGCGGCCAGGGTGCGGTTCAGGGCGTCGGCCAGCAGCGTGAAGCAGAGCACCAGGACGCTGATGACGACGAGCGGGCCGATCGCGTAGAACGGCGAGGAGGTCAGGAAGGTCAGGCTGGCGCTGAGCAGGCTGCCGAGCGAGGCGTCCGGCGGCGGCACGCCGAGACCGAGGAAGCTCAGGCCGCCCTCGACGAAGACGGCGGTGGAGCAGGCCAGGGCCGTCTGGACCAGCAGCACGTCGAAGCAGTTGGGCAGGATGTGGCGCAGGTACAGGCGGGACGTGGACACCCCCAGCACCCGGGCGGACAGCACGTACCCCTGCGCGGTCTGGGTGCGCACCGCGCCCCGCAGCACCCGCCCGATCACCGGCGTCGCGGTGACCGCCACCGTCGTGATCACCGCGGGCAGCCCGGCGCCGAGCAGCGCGGCGAAGGCGAGCCCGAGGATGAGCGCGGGGAAGGCCAGCACCACGTCGAAGACCCGTTGGACGGGGGTGTCGGTCCAGCGTCCTGCCGAGGCGAACAGGCCCAGCAGGCCGCCGGCGACCAGCGCCACCGGCACGGCAGCCACGATCACCAGCAGGCTCACCCGGATCCCGGCGAACACCCGGGCCAGCAGGTCACGGCCGAGTTCGTCGGTGCCGAGCGGATGCGACCAGGAGGGCGGGGCGAGCGCCTTGCGGGCGGCCAGTTCGTTCGGCCCGTACGGCAGCAGCTCGGGCCCGACGAGGGCGGCGAGCACCAGGAGGACGAGCACGGTGAGGCTGATGGCGACGGCCGGGGTGCGCAGCACGGCGGAGGCGTGCCGGGGGCCGGCGGACGCCGTCCCGGTCTCGGTCGCGGTCTCGGTGGACGTCCCGTCCGGGGCCGCCCCGGACGGGGTCCCGGCGGGCGGCACGGCGTGGACCGGGTCCAGGCTCATGAGGCCTCCCGTACGCGTGGGTCGATGAGGGCGTGGATGACGTCGCTGAGGAGTTGCAGGGTGATGAAGACGGTCACCGCGAGCAGCAGCAGCGCCTGCATCACCGGGTAGTCACGGGCGCTGGCCGCGGTGACCATGGCCTGTCCGATACCGGGCCAGGCGAACACGGACTCCACGATGACGGCGCCGCCGAGCAGGTTGCCGATCTGGATGCCGAGCACGGTGACCAGCGGTCCGACGGCGTTGGGCAGGCCGTGCCGCAGCAGCAGGCGACGCCCGGACAGGCCGCGCAGCCGGGCGGCGGTGTAGTGCTCCTCGTGGAAGACGCGTTGCAGTGCGGCGGTGAGGAAACGGGCCAGCACCGCAGCGGCCGGCAGCGCCAGGCACAGGCTCGGCAGCAGCAGGAACTGGAGGCCGGCGACGGGGTCGTCGAACACCGACACGTACCCGCCGGGCGGCAGCAGCCGCAGTCCCACCGAGAACAGCAGCACCAGCAGCACGCCGGTCACGTACGGCGGCACGCAGAGCATCAGCACGTTCAGGCCGGCCAGCAGGGTGCGGGCCGCGCCACCGCGGGCCAGCGCGGCGAGGGTGCCCAGCGGCAGCGCCAGCACGACGGCCAGCAGCAGCGCGCCGAGCGCCAGCGTGCCGGTGTTGCCGAGGCCGCGCAGCACCAGCTCGGAGACCGGCGCCCGGGTGGTGAACGAGGTCGCGAAGTCGCCGTGCAGGGCGTCGCCCAGCCAGGACAGGTACTGGTTGACCAGCGGCCGGTCCAGGCCCATCTGGTGGCGCAGCGCCGCGATGGCGTCGGGCCCGGCGTCCGCGCCGGCCAGGCTGGCCGCCGGGTCGCCCGGGGCGAGCCGCAGGATCCCGAAGACCGGGACGGTGGACAGCAGCAGGACGACCGCCGCCGACGGCAGCCTGCGCAGCACGTATCGGAGCACGTCGATCAGCTCCCTGCCAGGTGGGCGTCGTCGAGGACGAGATCGTTGAACATGTTGTAGTCGAAGCCGCGTAGCGCGTCGCTGGTGGCGTAGGTGCCGGAGCTGCTCACCAGGTCGATCACGAACTGCCGGTCCAGCAGCAGGTCGGTGACGTCGCTGTAGACCCGGCGTGCGGCGGCCGGGTCGCCCGCGGTGCGCCAGGCGCGGTCGGCGAGGCCCCGGTACTCGGCGTCGACGAAGTTCGACGCGTTCTTCTGGGCGTTGAAGGGATAGGCCCCGTTCAGCAGGGTGGCCGGGGTGAGCTGGCCGAAGCCGTGGCCGCTCACCCACAGGCCGGGGAAGGTGGCGGTGGTGAGGCGCTCCTGGAAGGCGGCGGGCTGGAGCGGGTTGATCGCGGTGTCCAGGCCGATGGCGCGCATGCCGTCCTGCACGATCTCCGCGATGGCGCGCGGCTGCGGGTCGTTCGCCATGATCGTCAGCTCGATCCGCTCGCCGTGCGCCCCGGCCTCGTGGACGAGTCCGCGGGCCCGGTCGAGGTCCTGGTGGTAGTGGGCGGCGGCCTTCGCGTCGTACGCGGGTGAGCCGGGCGTCCAGGGCACCGAGGTGAGCACGGCGGCGCCGAACATGGCCATGTCGCGGACCCTGACCCGGTCCACGGCCCAGGCGATGGCCTGCCGCACCCGCTTGTCGTGCAGCGGCCGGCGCCGCACGTTGCAGCCGATGTACTGGCCGGAGTCGCGGGTGGATATCTCGGTCAGGGTGAGCCGCTCGTCGGCGCGTATGTTGCGCGCGTTGCCCGGGGAGAGGCCGAAGGCGAGGTGCGTCTGGCCGCTCTGGAGGGACGCCACGACGGCCTGCTGCTGGGTGATGATGCGCAGTTCGACGTCGTCGAGGTAGGGGCGGCCCGGGATCCAGTAGTGCGGGTTGCGGCGGAAGTGCATGGCCACGCCCGGCTGGTAGCCGGCGAAGGTGAACGCGCCGGTGCCGTTCAGCTGCCGGCCCGCCTCCATCTCCGGGATCGACTCGTGGTCGAAGATCAGCATGATCTCGCACAGGTCGAAGAAGTTGCTGATGCGGTGCGCGAGGCGCAGGGTGACTTCGTGCGGCCCCGATGCGGTGGCGTCCGTGACGGTCGCAGCGGCCGAACGGAGCTGGCCGGGCGCGCCCTTCGTGCTGGCCTGGTAGCGGATGTTCGCGATGACGTCCTCGGGCCCGAACGGCCGCCCCGAGTGGAACCGCACGTCGTCGCGGAGCCGCAGCACCACCGTGCGCTGGTCGTCGGAGACCGTCCAGCTCGTGGCCAGTTGCGGCTTGGGGCGCGAGGTCGCGCGGTCGTAGGAGGTGAGGGTGTTGAAGACCAGCCGGGGCCAGCTGATGTTGGGGGTGTTCTGCTGCCGCAGCGTCGGCAGGTTGGGCTCGGTCGCCTGGGCCATGACGAGCGAGCCGCCGCGCCGGCCGCCGTCGCCGCCGGTGCGGCCCACCTGCCGGGCGACCGGGGTGCATCCGGTGGCCGACAGCGCGGCGCCCAGGCCGAGTCCGCCGCCGATGCCGGCGAGCAGGGTCCGGCGCGGCAGGGCGGGAGCGTGCGCACCGGTTCCGGGTGGTGTCCCGGCGCCGGGCCTGCCCGGTCGCGGCCGGTTCGGCGGGTAGTCGTGGGCCGGCATCCCTCTCCCCTTCCTGGGCCGATCGGTGCACGAGGAGGCAGGAATCACCAAATCAGCGGGCCGCCCGGAAGGCAATGGTCGTGCGGTGAATCGATTGGAGTCACCGGCCGCCCACGTCACGGGCCGCAGCCATGCCACACTCGTTTCCCGGCTGTTTCCGCAGCTCAACAGGGTCACGGGAACAACCGATCCCAACGGCGGACTTGACCAGAACCCCACTTTTTCGTTAAACGAATAACATGCCTGAGAGAGCCCGCCCGACCGCACGGGACGTCGCCGAGCTCGCCGGGGTCTCGGTGGCGACCGTGTCGTACGTCCTCAACGGGCGCGAGGGCCGCTACGGCACGGGCACGCGCGAGCGTGTCGAGGCCGCCGTGCGGGAGTTGGGCTATGCCCCGAACAGCGCGGCGCGCGGCCTGCGCCGGCGCCGTACCGACCAGGTCTGCCTGGTCGTCGGCTCGCTCGGGGTGCCCTCCAACGATCTGCTCGCCCGTCAGCTGCACCAGGCCGCCGACCAGGCCGGATACGGCGTGATCACGCTGCTCGTGGACTCCGAGTCCCGTGCGCACCGCGCGTGCGACCTGCTCCTGACGGGCATCGCGGACGGCGCCGTGATCTCCGACCCGTTCGACTGCCTCGGCCAGGAGCGGCTGGCCCAGCTGGCCCGCAACGGGCTGTCGCTGGTGGTGTTGGACAACGCGGTGACACCGCACGGTTTCGACGTCGTCCGCGCCCCCGAGCGGGAGGCCTGCGGGCAGGCGCTGGACGCGCTGCTGTCCCAGGGGCGCCGCAGGCTGGCGTTCGTCGGCCAGGAGAGCGACCTGTCCGGCAGGTCCAGCGAGTCGCAGCGGCTCGCCGCGTACCACGACGCGCTGGAGCGGCACGGCATCGCCGTGGACCAGCGGCTGGTGGTGCCCGGCGCCGACGACCGCGCCGACAGCTACTGGGCCGTCACCGGCCTGCTCCAGCTGGAGGACCGGCCGGACGCGGTGTACTGCGCTTCGGACCGTGCCGCGGTCAGCGCCATCTGGGCGGTGCGGGACGCCGGCCTGTCCGTGCCGCTCGACGTCGCCGTGCTCGGCACCGGGAACCTGCGCGAGGGCGAGATCACCCGGCCGGCGCTGAGCACCGTCGGGCAACCGCACCTGGACTACACCGAGGTGGTGCGGCTGCTCTTCGACCGGCTCTCCGGCGCCGTGCCGCCGGAGGACCGCGAGGTGGTCATCCCGTGGACGTTCATCCGGCGCGGCTCGACATGAGCGCCTCGACATGACACGACACCGCGCGCACGGCGCCCACCACCCGGTGCGCCCCTCACACGGCGCCCACCACCCCGTACCACGCGTGCACGCGTCCACCACCCCGTACGGCGCCGCCACGACCTGCACCGCGCCCCAGCGCACGACAACGAGCACGACAACGAGAGGGCCACGAACCGTATGACGGACCCGCTGCCGGACCCGCTGACCGACCGCCCCGCACCGCGCCGCCCAGCCGACCGTCCCCCGAACGTCGTGGTGGTCCTCACCGACCAGCAGCGCTGGGACACCGCGGGGGCGCACGGCAATCCGCTGGGCCTGACGCCGCACTACGACCGGATGGCGCTCACGGGCACGCACGCCGTGCAGGCGATCACCTCCCAGCCGGTCTGCGCGCCGGCCCGCGCGGCCCTCCAGACCGGCCGGTACCCGACGGCCACCGGCTGCTTCCGCAACGGCATACCGCTGCCGTCCGACGCCCCCACGCTCGCCCGGCACTTCTCCGCCGCCGGCTACACGACCGGCTACATCGGCAAGTGGCACCTCGCCGACCACGACCCCGTCCCGGCCGGCCAGCGCGGCGGCTACGACACCTGGCTGGGCGCCAACACCCTCGAATTCACCTCGGACGCCTACCGCACCGTGCTCTACGACGACGCGGAAGAGCCGGTCCTGCTGCCCGGCTACCGGTCCGACGCACTGTTCGACGCGGCGATCCGGTACACCGCCGACCACCACCGGGAGCCGTTCTTCCTGTTCCTGTCCCTCATCGAGCCGCACCACCAGAACGAAGTGGACGCCTACCCGGCACCGGACGGCTACGCCGAGCGCTACCAGGGCCGCTGGATGCCGCCTGACCTGGCCGCGTTGCCGGGCGACGGCGGCTCGGCCCACCGGCACATGGGCGGCTACCTGGGCCAGATACGCCGCGTCGACGAGGGCCTCGGCCGGTTCTTCGACGCGCTGCGCAGCATGGACCTGCTGGACGACACGATCGTGGCCTACACCTCCGACCACGGCAATCACTTCAAGACCCGCAACACCGAGTACAAGCGGTCCTGCCACGACGGTTCCCTGCGGGTGCCGTTGGCCCTGTGCGGGCCCGGTTTCGACGGCGGCCGGCGCATCGACACCCCGGTCAGCACCCTCGACCTGCCGCCGACCCTGCTGGACGCGGCAGGCATCGAGGTGCCCGCCGAAATGCAGGGCCGCTCCTTCCTGCCGCTGGTGCGCGATCCGGCGGCCACCTGGCCCGGGGAGGCGTATGTGCAGGTCAGCGAGGCGGAGTGCGGTCGCACCATCCGCACGTCGCGCTGGAAGTACCACGTCACCGCGCCGGCCGCCGACCCGTGGAACCACCCGACGTCGGACCAGTACGTGGAGACGGCGCTGTACGACCTGCGGCACGACCCGTACGAGCTGGACAACCTGATCGGCCTCGCCTCGCACCGGGAACTGGCCGACGCCCTGTGCGAGAGGCTGCTGGCCCGGATGTCCGAGGCGGGCGAGCCCCCCGCGACGATCACCCCGGCGCCGTCCCACACCCATCCGCAGCGACGTGTGGACCCCCTCGTCCACTCCCTCCCCCTGGAGGGCGCCCGGTTCGGGCACCAGCCGCGGCGCGGGTAGCGGGACGGGCAGGACGGCCAACGAGACGGCCGGCAGGGGGCGGCCCTCCGCCCGCCCCCTGCCGGCTCCGCGGCGGTGCGGGCGTCATTCGGCACGACCGCCGTCCCGCCGGCGCACGTGCGCCGCAGCGCCTCGTTCCCGTGCACTCGACGGCTTTGCCTCACACCCTCCGCCCGTACTCGATAGCTTTGCGGCACGGTCCCGTCGCGGATGAGGGAGACGCAATGCGCAAGGGCGCGAGGGTCGGGGGACGCTACCGGCTGACCCAGGGCCCCATCGAGGGCGGCATGGGCGAGGTCTGGCCGGCCCGTGACGAGGAACTGGGTCTGGACGTGGCCCTCAAGCGAGCCAAGACGCAGGAGCGTGAAAGACGCGGCACCGTCGCGATGGGCACGCCGCGCGCGGAGGGGCGGGCACTGGCGCGCATCCGCCACCCCCATGTGGTCGCCCTGTACACCACCGTGCAGGACAGAAGGCTGTTGCGGGTCACGCAGTGGCTCGTGTTGGAGTACGTCCCCGGGGGAAACCTCGACCACCGGCTCCCCTTCCGACCGGAACTCGCCGCGCACGTCGGCGCACAGCTCGCCAGTGCGCTGGGCGCACTGCACTCAGCGGGCCTCGTGCACTGCGACATCAAACCCAGCAACGTGCTGGCCAGCGGCCGGAACTCCGTCAAACTCACCGACTTCGGCCTCGCGTACCGGATCGGCGGCACGGAGACGATCACGTTCAACGCCACCGGCGGCGGCACCCATGGCTTCACGGCGCCCGAAGTGGAGAACGGACGGCCACCACAGCCGCGTTCGGACGTGTACGCACTCGCGGCCACGGTGTACGCGCTCATCACCGGCCGGCCGCCGGAGCCCGGGACCGACCTGGAGATCGCCGAGGGGCCGTTACACGATCTGCTGACGGCCATGCTGCGGCCCGAGTCGGGTGACCGACCCGACGTCGCCGAGGTGCAGAAACGGCTCACGGCGATCGCGGGCCCGCCGGAGCGGTTGCCCGATTTCCCGCCGAAGAAGCCCGCCGCTCCGGGGGACGGGAGGTCGGACCCCGCTCCCGAGAAGACGTCGCGGAGGCGACGGAGCCTGCTGGTGGGCGCGGCCGCCACGGTCGCGGTGGGTGCCCTGGTCGCCTGGGGCATCCGGATCGGTACGGACTCGGACGGCAGGCCACCCGCGCACTCGGACGGCAAGCCAGCTGCGGCCCCGGAGAGCAAGCCACACCCGCTCATCGACGGGGACCCGCGCATGGCCGACCCGTGCTCCCTGCTCACCGCGCCCGATTTCGCCCGGTTCGGGGATGCGCAACTGGAGTGGGACTACGGGAACTTCGACCGCTGCGACGTCTACCTGACGCCCAACTCCCAACAGGCCGTGGACATCCAGGTGGACCTCGCCAACGACGTGGACGCGTCCGACATGGCGGGCTTGCAGCGGCGCACCATCGGGCGGGTGCACGTGGCCGAACGGCCGCCGTCGAGCGACGCGTGCGTGCGGTTCGTCAGGTTGGACGGCACCACGGACACCACGCTCGTCGTGCAGGCGGGCACGGCCGACGGACCGGACAAGCCCTACTGCGACATCGCCGACGCGGCCGTCGACGTCGTCGCCAAGCGGATCAACCGGGGCCCGCTGGCGAAGCGTTCACCGACTCCGCCATCCGACTCCCTGTGGCACCGGGACGCCTGCGCCATGCTCGGCAACGACGCGTTGAACAAGATCCCCGGCGTCGATGCCAAACACCCTTTCAGCACGTTCGGTGGCTGGGGCTGCGAGTGGGAGAGCACCACCAGCAAGATGGAGGTGAAGCTGCGCTTCAACCGGCCCGAAATGGACCAGGACGAGGAGAACAAGAGCACCACGCTCAGCGGCCACGCGGCGGTCATCGCCCCGGAGCTGGACGGCGCGCGCACCTGCGCGGTCGATGTGGCAGGCCGCTCCTACGCGGACCAGGACGGCGGGAGCGCCATCGAGACGATGCGCATCACGGTGCAGAACGCCCCCGACACCGACCATGCCTGCGACCTGGCGACGGACCTCGCCCGCTCGGCCGCCCCCGGCCTGCCCTCCTCCTGATCACGGCACCGGGTGGGGTCCCGTACCGGCCGCGCCAGAGTGGAGACACGGGCAGACGAGGTGCGGAGCGCCACGCAGGGGCAGCCCACCGCGCCACGCAGGGGCAGCCCACCCGGCATGTTCCACCCAGGCAAGGAGGACCGAGACCGATGACCAACCGTCCCTACAGCCTCGCACGGGACCCTGACCGGTACGCCGTGCCGGCCCCACCCGGGACACTCCACGTGCGGTCCGTCAACGGCTACCTGCGGGTCGCACCCGAGCGGGGGCGCATCATCCGGTTCGGGCGGGGCGAGTCACCGGAGGTCGACCTCCCGATCGGCGTGGACGACCTGAGTGTGAGCCGGCAGCACGGCGAGCTGGCGTACCAGAGGGGGAAGTGGCGGCTGCGCAACACCGGCCAGCTGCTCATCTGCCTGCCACCCGGGCGGCTGATGCACACCACCACCCGTCCCATCCCGCTCGCCGAGGGCTACACCGCCCTGGTGATCAAGGGGGCGAGCGGCCGGGAGCACCTGGCCGAGTTGTATGTGACGGGGTACGACTCACCCGGTTTCGTACCCGTCCGCAGGGCCAGCACGATGCGGCCGCACGTATGGCCGCTCGAAGACGACGAACGCCTGCTCCTGGTCGCTCTGGGCCAGGACTACCTGCGCTACGAGGAGAACCCGCACCCGCGTGCCTACCGCGAGGCGGCCGACTTG
Source organism: Streptomyces odontomachi (assembly GCF_024435355.1). Taxonomy (GTDB): domain Bacteria; phylum Actinomycetota; class Actinomycetes; order Streptomycetales; family Streptomycetaceae; genus Streptomyces; species Streptomyces odontomachi. The sequence goes on along the minus strand of NZ_JAMJWG010000015.1, from coordinate 16,663 downwards.
CTCAACGGCCTCCAGCGGGAGGGGCTGCTGACGTCCGACCTCTGGCCCAAGGGCGGCTGGACCGCCCGCAGGATCGAGGACAAGATCGCGGCGGTCAGGAAGCGGTTCAACTCCAAGGCGTTCCCCTACCTTCCGCTGCTGCACGACAAGCACTCCGGCACCTATCCCATGGACAACCGTTACCTGCGCAACCTCCTCAAGGGCCTGGTCGAGTCGACCACCCTCGTCCCACCGGACCTGGCGCTCATCGGCGAGGAGCCCGACTGAGCCCCACCTTCAGGCCCGGCTGGGGCCCGGTGGGGGCGCAGACGGGACTGAGGTGGGGCCCAGGTGGGGCTCGGCTGGGGGCTCAGGTGGGGCCGATGTGCCGCTCAGTAATGCACCTGGGCCATGACGGCACGGTGATCGGAGTAGTTACGGTCCGTGCGGTCGTCCCCGGTCTGGGTCACGTCCGCCGCGTCACCCTCGTCGAAGGTGACGGTGTGCTGGGCGCTGATCGCGGGCATGCTGCCGTCCGCGTTCCTCGCGAAGACGAAGTCGATGCGGCGGGTGCTGCTGATCGTCCAGTTGTCACCCAGGCAGCCGCCCAACGGGTCCCCGGAGGCCGCACACTTCGCGTAGATGGCGTCGCGGAAGCCGTACGTGCCGCCGAGATCGCCGTTCATCGACTTGTACCAGGTCCGGAAGTCGGTACCGCCGGAGGTGGCGGTGTCGGTGTAGTTGAGGTCGCCGGCCGCGATCTGCAACGTCCCGCCGTAACCGTCCTCGGTCATCTCGGCGCTGACCTCCGCCGCGTTCTGGGTGGCGCACGGAGGACCGTCGCTGGCCGCGGTGGGCCAGTGCACCGAGGCGACGGTCAGGTCCTTGTTCGCGACCTTGTCGTGGAACATCGCCTTGACGGCCTTGGTGCGCGCCTGCGTGTTGTTCGGGCAGCCACCACTGCTGTCCTGGGCCTGCGCCTGCCAGGTGCGGTTCGTCGAGAGCGTCAGCTCCAGGCGGCTGGCGCGATAGATGATCGCATTGGTCTGGTAGTACTTGGGCGCTCCGCACTCCTTCGGCCCTATGGCGGGGTTCGCCTCCGCGATCACCCCGGAGTACTTCTCGCCGAAATCGTCCGACAGTCTCTTCGTGAGCGCGTCGAGTTGTGTCTGGTTGCTGATCTGCTGGACCACGTACACATCGGGCCGGTATTCCTGTAACTGCATGTAGTAGACGAGGTCCTGCCAGTCCCCCGGGCACTGGAGGTCGACCGTCGGCAGGTTCTCCACATTGTCGTCGTAGACCTGGAGAAAGCCGGGGTTGTCATTGGGTGCCGCGACGGTGGATGCGGCGGACACCGCCGGCACGGCAGACCCGGCGACCGCCTGCGGCGAAAGCGTCAGCCCGGTCAGGACGAGCGCCGTGCCGGACAACGTACCCATGATGCGCTTCTTCACGGAAGGACCTCTTGTCAACTGTAGTCGCATACATGTCAACTCACCGGGGGTGAGTACGACCGGGGTGAGTACAGGCACCACCCCGGTCGCGGGTCACCTCAGCTGGCCTACCGTTCTACTGGCCTACCGGTCCACCGGTCTACCGGTCTACGTCTTCCGGCCGCAGCTTGTCCGTCGTGGCCCCCTTGGCATGCGGCTTGACCGTCTCGGTCGGTGGGTTGAACGGGTGCATGGCCAGCGGCTTGCACGGATCGGCCTTTCCATGGGTGCCGTAGAAGTACGTCACCGGAGAGTAACCCTTGAACCCCTGCACGTTCCGTATGACCATGGTGTCGCCAGGACGAAGGGTGACGCTCCACGGATGCATGCTTTCCGGGTCTCCCTTGTGCGCTTCCTTCGACGCCTTCTGATAGGCGGCCACTTCCGGGTCGACGGAATAGATGCTGTTGCCGATGAGATCCTCCGTATCCGGCTCCACGCACATATGGCCCTTCGCCGGATTCTGGATACTGGCCCGCGCCCCTTCCGTACGCAGCTTCGCGGCCAGTGCCTGCTGCTGTGCCCGATCCAGCGTCAGGTCGTTGACGGTGACGGTGACGGTGCCGTCCCCGTGCTTCTCCACCGCGTACGCCGTCGAGCCGCCCTGGGCGCCCGGCACCACGATGCCGACCGTTGCGGCAGCGGCGCAGGCCGCCAGGCCGAACGCCGCCCGGCGGGGGGTGACGACCCGCCGGCGCACGGGCTCCGGACGCTCGGCCGCCGACCGTTCGACCTCGTGCTTGAGGGCATCCAGCAGCCGGTCCTCGAACGTGGTCTTCATGCCTTGCCTCCTGCGTAAGTGAACTGAGCCGACTCCGGTTCCTGGGTTGCGGCGCGCAGCGCCTTGCGGGCCCGGTGCAGTCGCACCCGGGCTGTCACCTGCCGGATCTTCAGGGCAGCGGCGGCCTCCGCCACCGTCAACTGGTCGACGGCCACGAGTTCGAACACCGCCCGCTCCCCCGCCGGCAGTGCGGCGAGCGCCGCCAGGGCGTCCCGGCTCGTGCGCTCCGCGTCCAGCTTCTCCTCGAGCCGGGTGATGTCGTCCTCGTCGAGCAGCCGACGACCGGCGATCCGTGCCCCCAGTTCGGCGTGGCGGGTGGTACGGCGGTACTCCGCCGAGACGAGGTTGCGAGCGATGCCGTACAGCCAGGCGGTCTCGCTGCCGCGCCCCGGGCGGTAGGTGTGCGCCGAGTCGATCACCGCGAGGAATATCTCGGCGGTGATGTCGGCCACGGTGTGCGGATCGCTGACGCGTCGCGCCACGAACCGGGTGACGCCGTCCAGATGGCGCCGGTAGAACTCCTCGAAGACGTGCGGGTCCCGCGCCGCCTCGGCCGGCCCGCCACGACCTCTTGGCTTGGGTGTCATCGAGTCCCCTTCACTTCCTTCTCCCTACATCTCCGCGCCATCGGGTGCGCGCACCGGCTTCGTCCGGAGAGCCATGCGTCCCCGCGCGGCGCCGCCGCTGCACCTGCCGTTCACCGGTACTTGGCACGGGATGGGGCGGGCGTTACATGAGCAGGTCAGCTTGTGGGCCGGTGAGCGGGTCAGCCGGTGAGCCGGTGGGCGGGTCAGCCGGTGGGCCGGCCTCTCGGTTACGGGTGGCTCGGTGACGGGTGGCTCGGTGACGGGCGGCCTCAGTGCTGGATCAGGCCGCCGACCGGGACGGGAGCGACGTGCCCGGTCGGTGGAACGGTCTGCGCCAGGGCGAGCCCGATGTCGACCAGGGACGACCGGCGCACGCAGGTGACCTCGGGGATCGGGGTCCAGACCGACTCGGCGGTCTCGCCGTTCGGCTCGGGCCGGAGTCGGCCGCCGGTGATGCGGACCCGGTAGAAGATGCCGACGTTCTGGTGGTCGGGCAGGCCGGGCAGCCGGTCCGCCGCAGGGATCAGCCTCGAATCCACGCCCAGCAGGCGTTCGACCTGCGCATCGCAGCCGGTCTCCTCGGCGACCTCCCGGATCACCGCGTCGAACGGATCCTCCGCATGCTCGACCTTGCCACCCGGAAGAGTCCAGGTGGACACGGACTGCGGTGACACGTGACGGGCGAGCAGCACCCGCCCGTCCTCGATGCACACGGCGTAGGCCGCCAGGCGAAAACTCATCCCCCACCTCCCGGCAGACCCTAACCCGCCCAGTTCATGCCCCCTCATGCACTCATCACGCCGTCGCGCGCTCATCACGCCCTCATGCACTCATGCACTCATGCACTCATCACGCCGTCGCGCGCTCATCACGCCCTCATGCACTCATGCACTCATGCACTCATCACGCCGTCGCGCACTCATCACGCCCTCATGCGACTTTCGCGATCGTCACCCGCAGCTGCCAGCACGCGGCGGGCACGGGAGACGTCGGACAGTGCCTCGGACAGATCGCCGGGCCGGTGGGGGTCACGTTCCACCACCGTCGCGGGCAGGCTGACCAGCGACGTCAGCTCTTCGAGCAGCTCCCACACATGATCGGTGACGGACCCCGGGTGACGGTGGATCGCGGTACCGGGCTGCGCCACGCCCGCACTCAGATGCACCTCGGCCATCCGCTCCAGGGGAACGGCGGCGAGGAACTCCATCGGCTCGAATCCGCTCTCGTCCGCGGCGCGCGACAGCAGGCCGAGGTTCACCATCAGGCCGCAGTCGCAGTGCTCCAGCACCTCGGTGACGAACTGCGGCACGGCCCCGACCGCGTAGGTGAGATTCTCGAGAAGGAAGGGCACCCCGACCGCGCGCTGGACCTGGGCCGCCCGCCGTCCCAGGCCGCAGGCGAGGCTCCGCATCCGCTCCGGGTCAGCGGCGGCCGCCCTGGCGTCGTCGGTGAAGTGCAGATGGCCGCTCAACCAGGGCGCCGCCATGTCGGACACCAACCCCGCGCAGGCCCGCAACTGGGTGCGGTCCACGCTCCCCGGCTCGGCGATGGGTGGTTCCACGCTGTGCGGAACCACCTGGACGCCGCGTCGCAGGGACCGGACATCGCGCAGCAGGTCGTCGGGGATGTCGAGACAGCTCTCGATGATCCACTCGACCCAGTCGCTCGCTTCGGGCCGACGGCGAAGCTCGGGTGCCCACTGCGGTCGGTAGCCGAACCCGGAACCGAGTTTCGGCAGTGCAGCACCGGACACCATGGCCGCCCTTCCGTCTCCCTCCGCCCATGGACGCACGGTCCGTCGAACACCGCAACTCGGACGTCCGGACCTGCCGGATCAACGTGACGCGACGATGACATCACGTACGGCAACCCCTTCGCGGCTACGACCGAACCGACCACGGACCCTTATACCGACCACGGACCCTTATGGCGACGAAACCCCGGGAACCCGGAACAGCGAGCCTCATAACGTTCTTGCAGGTCGCTCCGCTGCGCACCGAAAGGCACGCGCAACGCGGTGAGACGCCCGGATCCGGGTGCCTCCTCCAACGTCTTCAACTCCCACTCCATAATCTCCTGTTTCGCTGCGGACAGCCGTTCATCTGCATAAGGCAGACCGAAGTCGGATATACACTTCCGAAGATCGTTGAGCGCGAACTCCCCGTAGAGATAATGGTCATCGCTGTGCCATGCGACGTGAATGCGCTCGGTGCCGAGCAGGTAGTCCCGGACACCTTCGACGGCGTCACTCCCCCAGGCAGAGCCGATCAGCACGGCGTCGTCGGCCGAGAGCCCCTTGGGCGGGCCCGATCCGACCTCGCAGGTGGGCATGACGACCTCAGGCGTGGAACGGAGTTCGGCGACATGTGCGCGGACGCGGTCCTGGTATCTCATCCGGTCCGGTAGCTCATCCGGTCCGGTAGCTCATCCGGTCTGGTCGTTGTCCACGTCGGGCAGCGTCTCCCGGCCGGGCACGGGCTTGCCGTCGAAGCCGGTCGCGCACACCAGGTTCCCGCCACCGAGGCGTCTGAAGGTGTAGACGTCGACCCGATCATGGCCGGTCTTGCCGGGGTAGGGGAAGTCGCACCGGTGCGGGGCGCTGTCCGCGGTCGTGACCAGGCCGGGAACCTTGCTCACCGGTGTGCAGCCGGCGAAGCGGGCTTGCCGGGAGGAGGGGGGTGCGGTCTGTAGTGCGGCCAGCGCCGGGTAGTTGTCCGACACTTCGGGGTCGAACGCGTACAGGTTGGCTCGCTTGAAGTTCCCCTTCAACGACGCGGCGTAGAAACACTGCGCCACCTGGTCCGGCCCGGCCGCCGACGACGGCTCGGCGGTACAGGTGATCCCCTTGTCGGCGGGCGTGCTTGGTGCCTTGCCGGAATCCCGCGCCGTCGAGTGCGCGTCCGCCGTCGAGTGGGCATCCGCCGTCGGCGCCGAGTCAGGCTTCGACGAGGAGCTACAGCCCGACGCGGCCATGCTCAGTACCGCCAGCCCGACGGCAGCAGCCACAAGGCCCCGTCGACGTGGCACGGTCATGGGAACTCCGATCTGCCGGGCAAAGGGCAATTGATGGCCCGGGAACGAACCCGGGAAATCCCGGCGCCCAGAACGTAGCACCGGAACTTTCCGGCTCCAAAGGCTGCGAGGGAGGTTACGAATACCTTCGCAAGAGGAGTGAAGCCACCGAATTCAAGGGGAGTTTCCAAGGCTTGTGACCGCGCCGAACGCGACGGGCCTCGCCGTCCCGAAGGACGCTCAGTCGAGACAGAACTCGTTGCCCTCGATGTCCTTCATCCCGATGCACGACTCGTTGTACTCATCGGCAAGCAGCACGCGCTCGCGTACCGCACCGAGCGCGATCAGTCGCGCGCACTCGGCTTCGAGCGCGGCGAGGCGCTCTTCACCCACGAGTCCGGTGCCGACCCGCACGTCGAGGTGCACCCGATTCTTGACGACCTTGCCTTCGGGAACGCGCTGAAAGAACAGCCGCGGGCCCACGCCCGAGGGATCACAGCAGGCGAACGCTGCTCCCTGCCGCTCGGGCGGCAAGGAGCGGTCGTAATCGTCCCAGGTGGCGAACCCGTCCGGTGGCGGCGGTACGACGTACCCCAACACCTCGCACCAGAAACGGGCGACGCGCTCAGGTTCTGCGCAGTCGAAGGTGATTTGGACCTGTCTGATCGATGACATCGGCGCACCATAGCAGGGGCTGGCCTGCTCAATTGCCCCACGGGAGCAGGCTTCCGACCCGCCCGCCCCCTACTGCCACGTCGCGGTGTCGGGGTCGATGCCGTGGGCGCGCGCGCTGGCGTCGATGATGCGACGGAACCACGTGGCAAGGCCGGCGCGGACGCCGTCGTAGTGGGCGGCAAATCCAGGATCCGCCTCGTACATGCGGCCGAGACAGACCTGCATCTGCCGGGTGAGGGGAAAGTACGAGGCAAAGACTTCGCGGTGTTTCTCGACGAGTTGATTCGCCTCTGGACCACCGGGTGTGACGCCGGCGTCCATCGCATCCCCGAGGGCGCGTTCGAGGCCGGCGACGGCGTCGGCGATGGCCTGCCATTCCTCCGGACCGCGGGAGGCCGAGCGTTCGGCGTACTGCCGCCATTGCGTCGTGTCTCCGTAACGCTGACGGGCTTGGGCGGGCCAGTCCGGGTTCCACTCGGGGCCGAAGATCGTGGCCTGCTGCTCGACGGTCAGCAGCAGGCCACGCTCGTGGGCGTCGATCATCCGGTCCAGTCCGGCGCTGAGCTGCTGGAGGCGCTCGATCCGCTCGGCGACCTGGGCGCGCTGCGCGCGCAAGGCACCGACCGCGTCTGCGGTCGAGTCATCCAGGATGGCCCGAACCCTGTCCAGCCCGAGGTCGATCTCACGGTAGACGACGATGCGATGCAGCCGTTCCAGATCGCTGGCGGTGTAGAGCCGGTATCCGCCAGCCGTGCGCAGCGACGGCCGCGCCAGCCCGATCTCATCCCAGTGGTGCAACGCGCGGACGGTCACGCCCAGCCGCGCCGAGACCTGACCGACGGTCAGGCCATCAGCGTCAGTGGCATCATGCATGCCCGCCATTGTCGCCGTGGTCGTCATTGCCGCCATGGTCGTCATTGCCGCCGCGGCCGACGCCCGGTGCGGTGATCCCGACGGCGGCAAGGTTCCGCGCCTCCTCACTCGCCGGATCAAAGGGCTTCGCCGCGGTGAAGACGATCCGTGCCTTCTCGGGAGTGGTCACCGTCACGTCGCGCGTGTTCCAGGGAGTGTCCCGTGGCCCCTCGACGGAATTCGGGCGCACCGCACGACAGGCCTCTACAAGAGAGTCGACCTGGCTGAGCACGCACGCAAAACTGAAGCTGATCGCCGGCACCGGTGCCTGCTCCGGAACGCTCGCCGCCGGGACGAGAAGTACGTCCTGGAACGCCCACCGACGCAGATGCACAACCTGCCCGGGAATCCTGAACAACTCGAAGAACCCGAGCCCACGCGTCCAGAAGTCCACCGACGCCGCGAGATCGCTCGTGGCGATCGTCACGAACGCGGGCATCCCGTAGATGCCACGAAACGGCTCCGGCGGAACGGCATCCGGCCCGGGAGCAGGCACGGGACTCATCTCAAACGCGTCGTAATAGTCGTCGCTCATGCGCCCTACCCTCCAGCCTCACGTTGCGTGAGGGTCAAGGCGAGCAAATGGCCCGCGGCGGTCGCAGTGGCGCTCACTCGCAGGCCGCTACGTCGAACCCACCGTCGAGACCTTCGAGAAGGCCGCGGACGCGTCGCTCGATCTCGTCGCGGATCGGCCGGATCGCTTCCACGCTCTGCCCGGCCGGGTCGGGGAGGTCCCAGTCGAGGTAGCGCTTGGCGGGGAAGACGGGGCAGGTGTCGCCGCAGCCCATGGTGATCACGACGTCGGAGGACTGGACCGCGTCGGTGGTGAGGGCCTTGGGGACCTCGGTGGAGATGTCGATGCCCTTCTCCTGCATGGCCTCAACCACGACCGGATTCACAGCGTCGACGGGTGTGGAGCCGGCCGAGCGCACCTCAATGCGGTCACCTGCGAGGTGGGTGAGGAAGGCGGCAGCCATCTGGGAGCGTCCGGCGTTGTGCACGCAGACGAACAGGACCGAGGGCCTGACGTGTTCAGACATGGGCGGGGTCTTCTTGGGGCGTGGCGGTGAAGTGGCGGCGGGTGTGGAGGGCGACGTAGACCAGCCCGATGAGGGCGGGAACCTCGATGAGGGGCCCGACGACGCCGGCGAGAGCCTGTCCGGATGAGGCGCCGAAGGTGGCGATGGCGACCGCGATGGCCAGCTCGAAGTTGTTGCCGGCAGCGGTGAAGGCCAGTGTGGTGGCGCGCGAGTAGTCGAGTCCGACGCCCCGGCCCAGGGCCATGGATCCGGCCCACATCAGCGCGAAGTACGCCAGCAGCGGCAGGGCGATGCGGGCTACGTCGAGGGGCTGGGAGGTGATGGCACGGCCTTGGAGCGCGAAGAGGATGACGACGGTGAACAGCAGCCCGTACAGGGCGAAGGGGCCGATGCGCGGGATGAAGGCGGCCTCGTACCAGGCCCGGCCCCTGGTCTTCTCACCGATGCGGCGGGTGAGGTAGCCGGCCACGAGCGGGATGCCCAGGAAGATCAGCACGCTGCGGGCGATCGACCACACCGAGACGTCGAGGTCGGTTTGTGGCAGACCGAGCCAGCCCGGCAGGGCGGAGAGGTAGAACCAGCCCAGCAGGGAGAAAGCGATCACCTGGAAGGCGGAGTTCAGGGCGACCAGGACGGCGGCGGCTTCGCGGCTTCCGCATGCCAGGTCGTTCCAGATGATGACCATGGCGATGCAGCGGGCCAGACCGACGATGATCAACCCGGTGCGGTAGGCGGGCAGGTCCGGCAGGAACAGCCAGGCCAGGGCGAACATGAGGGCCGGGCCGATGATCCAGTTGAGCAGCAGGGACGGCAGCAGCAGGCGCCGGTCCCGAGTGACGGTGTCGAGGCGGTCGTAACGGACCTTGGCCAACACCGGGTACATCATCACCAGCAGGCCCAGCGCGATCGGCAGGGACACCCCTGCAACGGTGACCTTGGCCAGGGTGTCCCCCAGCCCCGGCACCACACGGCCCAGGCCCAGGCCGACAACCATGGCGGCCAGGATCCAGGCGGCCAGGTAGCGATCGAGGAACGACAGCCGCCCCGCCACGCTCCCGCCAGCGGCAGGCGCGCTCACGACTCGACACCCGCCGGGGTCGTGCTTTCGGGCAGGGGCTCGCCCGCAGGACGGGTGAGCATGCCGGCGAGCCGATCTGTCATCTCCGAGACGAGCCGGTAGTGGACCCAGGTGCCGCGCCGTTCGCTGTCGATGAGGCCGGCCTTCTTCAGCAACTTGAGGTGGTGCGAGATGGTCGGCTGCGACAGGTCGAAGGCCGGAGTCAGTTCACAGACGCACACCTCGCCGCCCGCCCGCGATGCGATCATCGACAGCAGGCGCAGCCGCACCGGATCTCCGAGCGCCTTGAAGACCGTGGCCAGCTCCGCGGCCTGGCGCTCGTCCAGGGGCGCGGTCAGAAGCCCCGGGCAACAGGCGGCGACCCCCTCACTCTGCCCCAGCATTACCAGCTCTTGATTCGACATGGTTCTATATTGACATCCTTCGATTCAGCGCGCAATCTTGAATAGAAGGATGTCAATCCAACCCGATAGGAGCCGTGCCATGTCCCGCGCCCAGCTTGCCCTGCGCGTCAGCGACCTTGAGGCGTCGATCACCTTCTACTCGAAGCTCTTCGACACCGAACCGGCCAAGCGGCGCGAGGGCTACGCCAATTTCGCCATCGCGGAGCCCCCACTCAAGCTCGTGCTCATCGAAGGCGAGCCCGGACAGGAAACCCGCCTGGACCACCTTGGTGTCGAGGTCGACTCCACCGCCCAGGTCGACGCAGCCACCGACCGACTGAGGAAGGCCGACCTGGCCACCTCCGAGGAGAACGACACCTCGTGCTGCTACGCCCTCCAGGACAAGGTCTGGGTCCATGGCCCCGGCCAGGAGCCGTGGGAGGTCTATGTCGTCAAGGCCGACGCCGACACCCTCGGCAAGAGCGCCACCACCGCTTCAGAGGGGTGCTGTAGCACGGAGAGCACCTGCTGCACCCCCGCGCGGTAGAGAGCCCAGTTCAGACCAGCGGGTGGACGGCGGCTCGCGAAGCGGTCCACGGCTTGGAGCCTTTGGAGCCTTCCCGTTCGGACCGACGGGGCAGCCGTTACAGGATCGCTATCGACATCCCGAGCGGCCTCCATGCAGCCCCACGGCGCTTGGGGTTGCATGCCACTCCCGCGCCAGACAGGTCGGTCAACCACGGCCAACAGCGGCCACCCACAGACCAAACACAAAACGACCCCCGACCGCGTTCCCGCAGATCAGGGGCCGTTTCCCTCAGCGTGGCGGCGCTAGGATTCGAACCTAGGAAGGCTGAGCCGGCAGATTTACAGTCTGCTCCCTTTGGCCGCTCGGGCACACCGCCTGGGATGCTGCCTGGATCCCGCGTGAGCGGTGCCCCGTGGCAACGACGTAAACGATACCCGATGGGTCGGGGTGCTTCGCCACCCGATTGATCGGCGGGCGTGATCGACTGGTCGGAGGGCATGATCGCCGCTCGGCGTACCCGGGGTGACTAGGCTGGGCCGGTGCGGTCGGCGGGACGGTCGGCCGTGCCGTCTGTACCTAGACCTGCACCCGGATACAAGGAGCCACAGGACATGGCCGACTCCAGTTTCGACATCGTCTCGAAGGTCGAGCGGCAGGAGGTCGACAACGCCCTCAACCAGGCCGCGAAGGAGATCTCGCAGCGCTACGACTTCAAGAACGTCGGCGCCTCGATCGCCTGGTCCGGCGAGAAGATCCTGATGCAGGCCAACTCCGAGGAGCGGGCGAAGGCGATCCTGGACGTCTTCCAGTCCAAGCTGGTCAAGCGGGGCATCTCCCTGAAGGCGCTGGATGCGGGTGACCCGCAGCTCTCCGGCAAGGAGTACAAGATCTTCGCGTCGATCCAGGAGGGCATCTCCCAGGAGAACGCGAAGAAGGTCGCGAAGATCATTCGTGACGAGGGGCCCAAGGGAGTGAAGGCGCAGGTGCAGGGCGAGGAACTGCGGGTCAGCTCGAAGAGTCGGGACGACCTCCAGGCGGTCATCTCCCTGCTGAAGGGCCAGGACTTCGACTTCGCACTTCAGTTCGTTAACTATCGGTAGTTCCGAGTAGCCTGTTCGTTCCGAGTAGCCCGTTGCAGTGTCCGTGCAGTGCACCGGCATTACCCGCGCCGTCGCTGGCACCGTTCGGCGTTCCTTCGGTTCCGGAACGTTCGCGGCCGGTCCGGTCCGGCCCGTTGGATCTGGTAACCGGTAACCGATCCGCGAGGCAGAGTGGCCTCCCCAAGGCCACTCTGCCCCCACCCCGGACCACCGGGCCAGCCCCACCGACCGCCCGGGGCCTGGCCTGGCCACCACCCCTGGTCGGGCCAGGCCAGCTCATACCGCCCAGGTCAGCTCACCCCGGAAGTCCCCATCCGGGGGTCAGCTCACCCAGGTCACCCCACATCCGGCACCTTCTCCAACATCGGCATGCCGAGATTCCGCATCCCCAGCACACGGGTGTTCGCGTACATGAAGGGCTGGATGAGGGTGTCCACGATGGCGAGGAAGCACAGCGTGCCGACTCCGACGGGGCCGCCCATCAGGTAGCCGGAGAGGAGCAGCATGCCCTCGAGGGACATCTTGGCGATCCAGAACTGCCAGCCCCACTTGTCCACCATGGCGATGGCCACGAGGTCCATGGCCCGGATGCCGAGGCCGCTCATGATGATCAGCGACGAGGCGTAGGCGCACAGCACCGTGGCGAGCAGCATGATCCCGTAGTCCGGCAGGGGGATGTACCGCCCGGGATCCCACAGCATCAGCAGGTCGATGAGGCTGCCGCAGAAGAAGAAGGTGACGAAGGGCATGATCACCGGGCGGCGGCGGTACCAGGCCGCCCAGATGAGGATGCACAGCGCCGCGATGCCGGCCTGCGCGATGCCCACGGTCAGTGGAGCGTGCTTGAGCAGGCCCAGGGAGAAGACGTCCAGGGGGTCGGTGCCGAGGTCGGAGAAGATGAAGAAGTAGGCACCGAGCGAGAAGACCACACAACCGGTCAGGTAGGTGGCGATGCGTCCGGCAGATAAGCCGGACCACAGGACACGTCCGCGTGACCACAGTGCACGCGGGTCGATCTCTTGGGACACGAGAGCCTCCGTTGAGCCAAGCAGTCGAGAATCAAGCAGGTGAGCGAACGAGCTGGTCGAGAACAGGCAGTTGAAAACGAGGCGTTGCCGACGGGCAGCCAAGAGCTAGGCATATGCGAACAAAGCGGTCAGGAGTGAGCCGTCAAGAACCGAGCAGTCGGGGCGGGCAGCTGTCAATCGCTGTCAGGACACGACCGTCGCCGCAAGCACCACGTTGAGCGCGACGACGATGCCGGCGACGGAGCCGGCGACGGCCGTGGTGACGCGGGAGTTCACCAACGGGCCCATCAGCTTCCGGTCACGGGTGAAGCCGATGAGCGGGATGAGCACGAACGGGATGCCGAAAGAGAGCGTGAGCTGCGACCAGATCAGGGCCTGCGTCGGGTCGACGCCGGCGACCAGCACGGCGAGTGCGGGGAGCACGGTGAGCAGCCGGCGTAGCACCGTGGGGAGGGACCTGCGGATGAAGCCGGCCATGACGACCTGGCCCGCATAGGTGCCGACCGAGGCCGAGGCAAGTCCGGAGGCGAGCAGTGCGAGGGCGAAGGCCAGGGCCGCCCCGCCGCCGAGCAGGGCGCCGAGGCCCGCGTGGATGCCCTCGAGCGTGTCAGGCGCGAACGGGCCGGAGTGGAACAGCCTGGCCGCCACGATCAACATCACCGCGTTGGCAAGGCCGGCGATGGCCAAGGCGACGAACACGTCCAGCCGAACCTGCCACGCAAGCCGCCTCCGCTGCTCCTGATCCATCGCCCTCCGCTGCTCCTGATCCATCGCCCGCCGCTGCTCCTGATCCATCGCCCGCGGCTGCTCCTGGTCCCCCTCCCTCCGCTGCTCCTGACCCGTCGCTCGCGACTGTTCCTGCTCCCCCTCCCGGCGCTGCTCCTGACCCATCGCCCGCGGTTGCGTCTCGTCCACCTCCCGCAGGTGTTCTCGACCCACCTCCCGCAGTTGTTCCCGACCCACCCCCCGCCGCCGTCCCAGTTCAGACGTCCGTTCCTTGCCCCGCCCCGGAAGAAACGTCTCTTCTCGGCGTAGCTGCGGCTCGCGTGCTCCCGGTGCCGCACCCGTCACATGGCTGCTCGTCAGGTCGGAGTGGACGTAGACGACGTGCGGCATCACCGTCGCCCCGACGAGACCGCCGGCGAGGAGGACGCTGTCGATGTTCGGCAGGCCGGGGAGCATTCCGGACGCCACGTCGCCGAACGGGACGCCCGCCTGCATCAGGTTCCATCCGAAGCTGACGAGGATGCAGGCCAGGGCGCCGGCGACGACCGCTTCGAACTTCCTTCTGCCGCGGGCGTCGACGGCGAGGAGGACGAAGGAGAGGGCGGTGACCAGGACGCCGCCCGCCGCCAGTGGCAGGCCGAAGATCAGGGACAGTGCGACGGCGCCGCCGATCACCTCGGCCAGGTCCGTGGCCATGGCGACGAGTTCCGCCTGGACCCACATGGCCCACACCACCGGCCGGGGGTAGCGCTCCCGGCACACCTCCGCCAGGTTGCGCCCGGTCGCCAGGCCCAGCTTGGCCGAGAGGGTCTGGACGAGCATGCCCACCAGGTTCGCGGCCACCACGACCCAGAGCAGGCGGTAGCCGAAGTGGGAGCCGGCTGCGAAGTTCGTGGCGAAGTTGCCGGGGTCGACGTAGGCGATCGCGGCGGCGAACGCGGGGCCCACCATGACCAGGCCCTGTGCGCGTCTGACGAGTGCGCTGCGTGGCCCGCGGGAGCGCTTGCGGGATCGGGGCTGCGCATCGTGCAGCACTCTGGTGGCGGTACGGGAATTCACCGGCTGCCCTCCGTATCCAGCGACTCGATTCCAGCGACTTGACGTGCGCCTTCCTCGGCGACCCGACGCGCGCGGGCAGCCGTGCCCGCCCGAGGGCGGCTCGACGTGAACCGCCCCCGGGGGGCCTGACCTCAATGGCTGTGCTCAGCGGCTCAGCAGCTCACGGCTGAGCGGCCGGCGTTCGGTGGTGCAGCGGTGCGGGAGTACGGGAGTGTGGTGTTCAGCGGCTCAACGAGAGCAGCTGCTCGTAGAACCCGCCCCACGTCCGCTCCTTGTTCACCAGGTGGACCTCGAGGATCCAGTGGGCCTGGCGGCCGGCGTCGTCCAGACCGCGCAGGCGATTGGGGTTGGACGGCGCGATGTAGCTGTTGACCAGGTCCGCTTCGATGAGCTCGTGAGGGAACTCACCGACCAGGTGGCCGCTGTGCGGACCGCCGAACTCCCACCCGGCGGCTTCGGCGAGCTTGCACATGTGCGCGTACAGCTCCGCCCCGGTGACGTCGGGGTGGCTGTCGTAGTAGTCGCGGCCCGCCTGCCACACTCCGGGCAGGTCGTCCCGCAGGCGCAGTTTCTCCGGGTCGTCGCCGAGCACGTACGTACGACCGAAGTCGGCCTCCCACTCGGCGAACACCGGGCCGAAGTCCAGGAAGACGATGTCGCCCTCCTCGATCTCCCGGTCCGGAGGGTTCTCCCGGTACGGCTGGAGGGTGTTCAGGCCGGCGCGCACAATACGCTTGTGCCAGTGCCGGCTGGTGTCGAACATGTCGGCTGCCAGGTCCCGTACCTCATTGCTGACCTGGATCTCCGTCTTGCCCGCCTTGACCAGCCCGCGCGCGGTGATCTCGTCGAACAGGACCACCGCTTTGCGCTCGGCCTCGATGAGGTTGTGCGCTCTGGCTTCCTCGTCGATGTCCGTACCGTTTGTGGTCTTACTCAAGATTGCTGAACCTCCGAGACATGGAACAAAGGTGAGACCAGGACCTGCCCGATCCGGCCCGATCCGGCCCGACGACGGTGGTCGACGCCGGGAGCGGAGCAGGCCGGCCGGACGGTGGAACGTCGACATCCCCGGGCGCCGGCCCTGCGGGCCGGGTCACCGAGGCTGTCGGCGCCTCCACCGGTTGCCCTGCCGATCGCCCTGCCGGGCAGGGCGAGAGGCGCGGCGGTCGGTCCCGGTCGGATGACGGTGTCCGGAGTCCGCCTCCATCACATCGGCGGCCGGACGGCTGGTGGCGGTGCGCAGGGAACCGCCTCCTCGACAAGTGTCCCCGTGCGCACCGCAGTTGGGTGACGCGGGTCCATCCAGCCGCCCGGAGCCGAACGTCAGCCGGTCAGGGCCATGCCGCGCTCGTCCCGCGCCTCGACCGGGGGCCAGGGCTCCCGGCGGAACCGGTCGAGCGTCGTCGCCGCGTCGGCCACGATGTCGTCCGCCATCCCGGCCAGGACCTTGGCATCTTCGGCGAAGCGATCGGGGTCCTCCACTCCGCCTTCCTTGAGCAGATCCACAGCGTCGCGCAGCCGGCGGCCCAGCCACCACAACGGGTCGGTGCTCAACTCGTCGTCGTACAGGCGCTTGCGCCCCTCGCCGTTGGGCATCACCGGGTGCCAGTGCATCCGGTCGCTCGCCCCTGGAGCGGACTCCAGGAGGTCGAACCGGCAGACTCCGCGGGTGATCGCAAGACCACGTGATGCGTAGATCGACCCGGGCAGGGTGTCCTCTTCCGCGATCCGCAGCTCCAGGCGCGCCCCGCACTCTCTGCCGTCCTGCAGACGGTTCGGATTGAGGAAATCGATACCTTCCACACTCACGCACAGCCGCTTGGCCACAAAGATTCGCATACCTGACAGAACACCAGAGCCGCGGTGACCCTGTCAATAGAATCCCAATGGAGCTCCATCGGAATTCAACGCCTTCGCGACCCGGTCGGAAAAGCGTAACGCGGAATCCGGGGGACGTGAAGACGAGAAGGCGGCGGCAGGGAATGGGTGGGGACGGGAAAGGCGGGACCGGCGAAGACGAAGAAGGCCGAGAAGGAGAGGGCCGAGAAGGAGAAGGTGGAGACAGCGAAGGCGGAGACGGGGAACGCCAAGGTGTGGCGGTGCAGGCGGCAGAGGGTGAGGGAGAGAGAAGGAAGGCGAAGGAAGGCGAAGGAAGGGAACGGCAAAGGATCCGGCGGGGGGGTTTTAAAATCGGGGGAGGGGCGTGGTGGGGAATGAGGGAGGGACCGGGTGTGGACTTGGGGGGGGCTGTAGGCTTTAAAAAAAAAAAAAAATGATT
>NZ_JAMJWG010000014.1 GCF_024435355.1 Streptomyces odontomachi | reverse complement strand
GTCAGCTGCCGGTCCACCAGCGCCGCCGGGGGCTCGTCGTCCATCTCGAAGCCCATGGGGAACGGCGCGTGCCCGGCCAGTCGGAACCACCGCACCTTGCGGTGCCGCCGCAACGCCCGCGCGGCGCCCACGGCGTCGTTGTGGAAGCGCCGTGCCATGGGCACGCGCCGGACCGCCTGCGCCAGTTCCTGGGCGGCAGCTTCGCCGCCGGGTGCCGCACGGACCCCCTCGACCTGCTCGCTGTCCGAGAAGACCGCACGGAGCGCCTGGCTCAGGTCGCTCTCGGCGACCTCACGCTGTTCCTCCTCCGCCTGCCGGGCCGCATGCGCCGCCTCATAGAGCACGATGGAGGCGGCCGGGTCGAGCACGCCTGCCGTGGCGAGTTCCTGGGCGACGGAGGCGCGGCGCAGCAGCTGCGCGTCGAGGGCGGCGCGGGTGGCGTCGATCCGGGCGTGCAGCCGGTCGAGCCGCCCTGCCGTCCAGCTCAGGTAGAGGCCCACGGCCACCAGGACAACCGCGATCCAGATCAGTGTGGTCACGGGCGGCAGGCTACCGGGGCGCCCTGCCGGGGCCCGGACGAGGCCGCGGTGTCCCGGGCGCGCGCCTCAGGCCGTGGTGTGGCCCTCAGTCCCTGGCGAGTCCGAACCGTGCACGCAGCCCGGTGGCGCGCTCGTCCTCGGCCACCGAAGCCGCGCCGTCCGTGACGGTCTCGTAGACGGCGAGGATGTCCGCGCCCACCACGGACCAGTCGAAGCGCCTGACGTGCGCGCTGCCGCGCTTGCACAGCTCCGCGCGGCGTGCCTCGTCGCCGAGCAGCCGCACCGCTGCCTCGGCCAGTGCGTCCGCGTCCTCGTTGGCGAACAGCTCGCCTGCCGCACCGTGGTCCAGTACCTGGGCGAACGCGTCGAGATCGGAGGCGAGCACGGGTGCCCCGGCGGACATCGCCTCCACCAGGATGATGCCGAAGCTCTCGCCTCCGGTGTTGGGCGCGACGTAGAGGTCGACGCTGCGCAGCAGGCGTGCCTTGTCCTCGTCGCTGACCATGCCGAGGAACTCGACGTTGCCGCGCATCTCGGCGGGCAGGTTCTCGACGGCCTCCTGCTCGTCGCCGCGGCCGGCCACCAGGAGGCGGGTGCCGGGCCGGGCGGCCAGGATCTTGGGGAGGGCCTTCATCAGCACGGGCAGGCCCTTGCGCGGCTCGTCGATGCGCCCGATGAAGCCGATCGTGCCCCCCGGTGGTGCCCCGTCGGCCTTCCCGGTCTGGCGCGACTGCCATTCGGGGCGCGGCTCCGCACGCGCGAAGAAGTCGACGTCGACGCCGTTGGGGATGACGACGGCGTCCCCGCCGAGATGTTCGACGAGGGTGCGCCGGGCGTACTCGCTGACCGCGATACGAGCACTGATCTTCTCCAGGGCGTGCTGGAGCAGCGCATACGCGGCGATCATGGCCTTGGAGCGCGGGTTGGACGTGTGGAAGGTGGCCACCATCGGCCCCTGGGCAGCCCAGCAGGTCAGCAGGCCCAGCGAGGGGGAGCTGGGCTCGTGGATATGGATGACGTCGAAGGCTCCGTCGTGCAACCAGCGGCGCACCCGCGCGGCCGACAGGAAGCCGAAGTTGAGCCGGGCCACCGAGCCGTTGTACGGGACGGGCACGGCGCGGCCCGCGGAGACCACGTACGGCGGCAGGGGGGTGTCTTCGTCGGCTGGCGCGAGCACGGAGACCTGGTGACCCGCGCCGATCAGGTGGTCGGCCAGGTCGCGGATGTGGAACTGCACCCCGCCGGGGACGTCCCAGGAGTACGGGCAGACGATGCCGATCTTCACGGTGACTCCCCGTCCTGCCCGGCGGCGCCGGCGCGTGCGGACTGCCCGTCGCGGTCGGCGGCGGGTCGCTTGGCCGGGTCGAGATCGGCGATCCAGAGGCGTTGCAGCATGTGCCAGTCCTCCGGGTGCTCGGCGATGCCCGCGGCGTACGCGTCGGCGAGCGCCTGTGTCATGACGGCGGCCTTCTCCAGCCGGTTTCCCGTCTTGGGGACCTCGACGGGCGGATGCAGCCGGCCCTGCATGACGGCCGTCTCGTCGTACCAGAGGCTGACCGGCAGCAGCAGGGCGCCGGTCTGCTGCGCGAGCAGCGCGGGGCCGGCCGGCATGCGGGCGCGCTCCCCGAAGAAGCTCACCTCGATCCCGGAGGCCGACAGGTCGCGGTCGGCGACCAGGCAGACCAGCCCGCCGGCGCGCAACCGGCGTGCCAGGGTGCCGAAGGCGGCGCCGCCGGTGTGCGGGAGCACTTCCATGCCGAGGCTCGCGCGGTAGGCGACGAACCGGTCGTAGAGGGTCTCCGGCTTGAGCCGTTCCATGACGGTGGTGAAGGGCGTTTCGAGCTTGGTGGTGACCCAGGCGCCGGCCAGGTCCCAGTTGCCCTGGTGGGGCAGGGCCAGGATGACGCCGCGGTCCGAGGCCAGCCCGTCCGTGAGGTAGTGGACGTCCTTCGGGTCGAAACCGTGTTTGATCCGCTCCGCGCTCCACACGGGCAGCCGGAAGGACTCCATCCAGTACCGCATGTAGGAGCGCATACCCGCTCTGGTGAGCTCGCTGAGCTCGGCGGGACCGGCTTCGGGCCGCACCCGCGCCAGATTGCTCTCCAGCCGCCGCACGCCCGCGCCACGCTTCTTCCAGGCGGCATCGGCGATCGTGCGGCCGAGCCGTACGGCGACGGGCTCGGGGAGCCGCTTGACGGTGCCCCAGCCGACTCCGTAGAGGGCGTCGACCAGGTGTTCCTCGGCACGCCGCGGCAGGCTCCGCAGGGCCTGGCCGGTGGTGGCGGTGGTCGCGGTGGCTCCTGCGCCCCGCACGCCGGCCTTCGCCGGGCCGTCCGCGCCGGCCGTGTCGTGGGCGGGGCGCGGTTCCACGGTGCCGTTGGTGCTGTCCGGTTCGCTCATGAAGGGGCCCCGCTGCTCTGCGCCGCAGTGGCGGCGTCCGCCTCGGCGGCCTCCCTGCGGACGGTGACCACCCGCTGGATGAGGGTGATCAGGCTGCCGACGGCGACCACCCACAGGCCGATCGGCAGCAGGATCTGAATGCCCGGGACACCGAACGTGTGCATGCCTGCCAGCCCGGCCAGGACCAGGGTGATCACCAAACGCTCCGCGCGCTCCACCAGACCGTTCACCGCGACCGGCAGCCCGATCGACTCGCCGCGTGCCTTGGTGTAGGACACCACCTGGCCACTGGCCAGGCAGAACAGGGTGACGGCGCACATCATGTCGTTGTCGCCGCGGCCCGCGTACCACAGCGCGAACCCGCTGAAGATGGCGCCGTCGGCGACCCGGTCGAGGGTCGAGTCGAGGAAGGCGCCCCACCGGCTGGAGCGGCCCAGCTGTCGGGCCATGTTTCCGTCGACGAGGTCCGAGAAGACGAACAGCGTGATGACGACCGTGCCCCAGAAGAACTCCCCCCGCGGAAAGAAGACCAGTGCGCCCGCCACCACACCGGCCGTGCCCAGCAGCGTGACCGTGTCGGGGCTGACGCCGCGACGGATGAGGAAGGCGGCGAACGGGGTGAGGACACGCGTGAAGAACGCACGCGCGTACTTGTTCAGCATGGTTTTCCCGAGGGTCCGTAGGCCGGGCGGCCCCTGCTGGCCGCCGGATGGCCCATCGTAGCCACGCCCGCCGAGGGGCGACGGACGGGCACCCGAGGCCGTCGGGATGCGGTACGACGTATGGACGCACCCGGAAGGGAGTGAAAAGCTCGAAGGACAACCGCGGGCGCCGCAGGAGCCGCCACCCAACGCGGGCCCCCAGTGCGACCGCGCCAGGCAGGACCTCACCGAGCCGACAACCGGGAGGAACAGCATGGGCGACAAGGCGAACACCCATTCCGGGGCCGCCGGCAGGGCGGCGACGGCCGGCCACCCCACGTCCGTACGGAACGTGGTGCTGGTCGGCCACAGTGGAGCGGGCAAGACCACCCTGGTGGAAGCCCTCGCACTGACGACAGGGGCAGTGAACCGCGCGGGCCGCGTCGAGGACGGCACGGCGCTCTCCGACTACGACGAGATCGAGCACCGGCAGCATCGCTCGGTACAACTCTCTCTCGTGCCGCTCGAATGGGGCGGCTGCAAGATAAATCTCCTCGACACACCCGGTTACGCGGATTTCGTAGGGGAACTCAGGGCCGGTCTGCGGGCAGCGGACGCGGCCCTTTTCGTTGTCTCGGCCGCTGAAGGGGTCGAGGGGATCGCCGGCGGGCCGCGTGCCGTGTGGGAGGAGTGTGCGGCGGTCGGCATGCCGCGGGCCATCGTGATCACGCACCTGGAGGCCGCGCGCGCCGACTTCGAGGAGATGGCTCGGGCGTGCGCCGAGGCCTTCGGTGCCGACGACCCCGACGCCGTCCTGCCCCTGTACCTACCGCTGTCCGGCGCTCCGGCAGCGGACGGGCACCTACCCGTGACCGGCCTGATCGGCCTGCTGACACAGCGTGTGTACGACTATGCGAACGGTGCACGCGAGGAGCGCGAGCCCGACGCGGCACTGCTGCCGCAGATCGACGAGGCACGTAACCGGCTCATCGAGGGGATCATCTCGGAGAGCGAGGACGAGACCCTCATGGACCGCTATCTGGACGGCGCCGAGATCGACGTCACGACGCTGGTGACGGACCTGGAGAAGGCGGTGGCGCGGGGCGTGTTCCACCCGGTGCTGGCCGCTGCTCCGGCCTCCGAGGGGTCCACCACCGGGCTCGGCACCGTCGAACTGCTGGAGCTGATCACGGGCGGCTTCCCGACACCACTGGAGCATCCGGTACCGGCGGTGACCACACCGCAGGGTGTGTCGCGTCCCACGCCGGTCTGCGATCCGGACGGTCCGCTGATCGCCGAGGTGGTCAAGACCGCGTCCGATCCCTATGTGGGACGCCTGTCGCTGGTGCGGGTCTTCTCCGGCACGCTGCGGCCCGACGAGACGGTGCACGTCTCCGGGCACGACCTGGCCGACCGGGCCCTCGGCAACGGTTCGGGCAACGGCTCCCTGCACGAGGCCGACGAGCGCATGGGTGCCTTGACGGCGCCGTTCGGAAAGCAGCAACGGCCGCTGGCCGAGTGCGTCGCGGGCGACCTGGCGTGTGTGGCGAAGCTGGCGCACGCCGAGACCGGTGACACCCTCTCGGCCAAGGACTCCCCGCTGCTGATGGAGCCGTGGGACATGCCCGATCCCCTGCTGCCGCTGGCCATCGAGGCGCACAGCAAGGCCGACGACGACAAGCTCTCCCAGGGCCTGGCCCGGCTGGTGGCCGAGGATCCGACGATGCGTCTGGAGCAGAACCAGGACACCCACCAGCTCGTGCTGTGGTGCCTGGGCGAGGCGCACGCGGACGTGGCCCTGGAGCGACTGCGCAACCGCTACGGCGTCCAGGTCGACCTGGTGCCGCACAAGGTGGCCCTTCGGGAGACCTTCGCGGCCAGGTCGGCGGGGCGTGGCCGGCATGTGAAGCAGTCGGGCGGTCACGGGCAGTTCGCGATCTGCGAGATCGAGGTGGATCCGTTGCCCGGCGGCAGGGGCATCGAGTTCGTGGACAAGGTGGTCGGCGGTGCGGTGCCGCGGCAGTTCATCCCGTCCGTGGAGAAGGGCATCCGCGCCCAGGCGGCGAAGGGTGTCGCGACCGGCAGTCCGCTGGTGGACGTGCGGGTCACGCTGCTCGACGGCAAGGCGCACTCGGTGGACTCCTCCGACGCCGCGTTCCAGACGGCGGGCGCACTCGCGCTGCGGGAGGCCGCAGCGGACGCCCGGATCCATCTGCTGGAGCCGGTCGCCGAGGTACGGGTGCTGGTGAGCGACGCCTACGTGGGCGCGGTGATGAGCGATCTGTCGGGTCGCCGCGGTCGGGTCGTCGGCACCGAGCAGGCAGCGGGCGGTCGCACCCTGATCCGCGCCGAGGTCCCCGAGATCGAGATCAGCCGGTACGCGATCGATCTGCGCTCGCTGTCACACGGCACGGCGCGGTTCAGCCGCGAGTACGTCCGGCATGAACCGATGCCGCCGCAGGTCGCGGAGCGCATCCGGGACAAGGCCGTCCAGGCGGCGTGACCCGCCGGCCGCCCGGCCGACTCCCCCCGTGGCCGGGCGGCTTTCACTCGTCCGAGTGACCTTCACCCGGTCGTGCGAGGCCTGCCCGGCTGCTGACGGTGTCCCGATCGTGGGGTGTGGGGCGTGAGTGCCTGGTGGTTTCCCGACGCGCGCCCGGCTCACCTCCGTCGGCCGGACGTGCGCTGGCTGGGCGCCGGCGCAAGCAGGTGGCGGGCGCAGGTGGGCCCGCGAGGACGAAGCTGTGCGCGGGTGAGCGGCGGAAGGTTTTCCACAGGCTCGCCCGGAGATCGCCCGTCCCCGATACGCTGATGACCTGATCAAGCCGATGACCCGGCCAACAGGTGTGCAGGGCAGGGAAGTCGGGAAAAGCCCGCAAGAGTACGGACCGGGCGGCGATGGGGGCGGGAGTGGCGAACGACGTATTCGATTTCAGGCCGGGAGCGCAGGTACCGCTTGCCGGTGCACCCGGCCAGACCGTGGCCACCCACGCCCTGGCGTCCGCGGCTTACCGCGACAGTGACGTCGAAAAGATCCTCGACGCCAACAGCGACTGGCACAAGTCCAAGGTCAATCCGGGCAAGCTCGCCCTGTTCAAGCCCAATCTCGGGGAGGCCTTCTCGCGGGCCGTCCAGGTGCGGATGCTGGGCGGCGGGCGCAGTCCGCTCATCCAGTCCTTCGGCACCGAGCCGCAGGTAGTCGTCGAGCACTGCCTCGCTGCCAACCGCATCCGCCGGCACCGCGACAGCTGGCTCAGCGCCGTGATGGCGCTGTGCGGCCTGATCTTCCTCCCCGGCCTGGTGGCCTGGCTGCTGGTGTTCCAGGTCCGCCGGATGATCGACAAGAGCAGCGACCGGCGCTCGTCCCTGCTGGCCACGGCGCTGCTGCTGGCCTTCGGCGTGCTGGCCGCGATCTTCCTGCTCAAGCTCCCGTTCAATGGTTTCTGGGGGTGGTACGGACGCCTGTCCATCGTGGCGCCCGTCGTCGGCTGGTACTGGGCCAGGCGCATCTGCGAGCGCACCGCGCAGGATCTCCGCGACCGGTGGTCCGGCCTGCTCTCCGGAGGCGGCGTCGGTCCCAAGATTCCGGAGGCGGTGCCCACCCACCCCAATGAGACGGCCGCCGAGCAGCTACGCCAGAGCCTGGCCAGGCTGAGCGCCGAGCAGCAGTCGAACACGGTCTTCTACGCGGGCCCCAAGGGCATCCTCGGCATGGGCACCCGGTGGGGCAGCTGGCAGCTCGCCGAGGAGCTGGTGCCCCGCGATCCCGGTACGGAGATCCACCCGTTCCGCAGCTGGGACGTGATACGCGCCATCCACGACCAGTTGGGCCTGCTGACGCGCGGCCCGCTGCACACCGGTGGCTTCCCGACCCCGTCGATAAAGCACTGGATCGTCACCCCCATCGGGGAGAACGCGGGCGGTGTCTCCCGGCCGAGCGGCTCCGACGTCGAGGCGTTCCAGATCAAGCCGCACGAAGTGCAGCGCATCTGCAACGAGCAGCAGTTCAGCAGCGGCGATCGGCACTATCTGGGTGTGCAGTTCACCCTCTGGGACGGCCAGTTGGTGATCACCATGCTGATCACGGTGACGGTGCTGCACGAGACGCTCCGCATCGAGGTCACCGGCCATGCGCTGGGGCCGGTGCACTCGCTGTTCACCAGCGGGCCGTCGCCGGAGACGAAGACGATCGCGAAGCCCATCAGGTTCTGGGAGACCAAGAAGATAACCCTGCCGATCGTCAAGCCGGACGAGGTGGTCAGGCTGGCCGTGCGGGCCCCGTTCACGTACTACCCGCCGCTGCTGGACTTCCTGGGCGGCAGCCTGTCGCTGCCCGAGCCCTTCGGTCTGCGGCACGCCTGGGCCGACAAGCCGTGGCGGCACCGCTTCATGGCCGACGACGCGCTGCGCACCGCCACCCCCGTCCTGCGTGTGGTCCACAATGCGGCGATCAAGGTCCTGGACGATCACGGCGTCGACACGGACAAGTTCGGCAGCCGCTCCGGCGCGCTCAGCCTCCAGATCCAGGACCCGTCGCCGGGGAAGGCGGATGTGTACGACGCCTAGGGTCCAGCCCGGCGACAAGCCGGCCGGCCGCGGTCCTGGCGTCCGGCACCGTGCACGGTTGCGGTGTCCGTGGCGCGGGTCGGCCTTGGGTCCGGGCTCAGCCTGAGTCCGGACCGTCCAGGGCATCCGTACGCCCGTCCACCCGAGTCCCGCCCCTCGCGCAACGCCTCCGGGCACCACTCCCCCGAGCCCGGCAGAGCGCGAGCCCGGATTGTTCGAGGCGCGAGCGAGCCGACGCGGCGGCCACGGATCAACATGACAGCCGCAGATCAACATGACCGCCGCAGGTAAGCGCGATGGCGTGATGGCGCGATGGCGTGAATCAGCCCTACAGCAACAGACCCCCGTCAGGCCCGCGGGCCACCGTCACACCTGCGAGCCACCGTCATACCGTGCGAGCCGCCGTCACGCCTTGCGAGCCAGGATGCTCACGCCGGATCCTCGTCCGCGCGGCCCTGGCCCACCGCCTGGTCGGTGTCCGCGGGCCAGGCGTGGGCGAGCATCGTACGGGTGTCGGCGAGCAGCTGCGGCAGCACCTTCGTGTGGGACACCACGGGCATGAAGTTCGTATCGCCGCCCCACCGGGGCACGACGTGCTGGTGGAGATGGGCGGCGATGCCGGCGCCGGCCACGGTGCCCTGGTTCATGCCGATGTTGAAGCCGTGCGCCCCCGAGGCGACCCGGAGGGCGGTCATCGCCTGCTTGGTGAGCTCGGCGAGTTCCGCGGTCTCGTCAGAGGTGAGTTCCGTGTAGTCGGCGACATGCCGGAAGGGCACGACCATCAGGTGGCCCCCGTTGTACGGGTAGAGGTTGAGAACGGCGTAGACGTACGTGCCGCGCTTGATGATCAAGCCATCCTCGTCCGACTTTCCCGGAATGGAGCAGAACGGGCAGCCGTCCCCCGCGCCCGGGCCGGTCGGCTTGTTCTCGCCCTGGATGTAGGCCATGCGATGGGGTGTCCACAGGCGCTGGAACGCGTCCGGCGTCCCCACCCCGATCTGCTGCTCCGGCTCACTCGTCATGCGAGCCAGCATATGCGTCGCTGAGCGGCGCACGAGGGGTGAGGGGAGGTTCCCCCACCCCCGGCGAGAGGCCACCGGCATGGCCGGGACGCCCCTGGTGGGGGTGTGGGGAGCCGCGCACGCAGCACACCGCCGTGGACCGCCCTCGGTGACCCGCCACCGCCCGTGCGGGGAGTGGCGCGGACTACACCTGGACGCTACACCTGGACGCGGCGCTCGACCACGTCGACCATCTTGGCGATCGCCTCGTCGCGCGGAATGCCGTTCTCCTGCGAGCCGTCGCGGTAGCGGAAGGACACCGTGCCCGCGTTCATGTCGTCGTCGCCGACGATGATCATGAACGGGACCTTCTGCTTCTGGGCGTTGCGGATCTTCTTCTGCATCCGGTCCGAGGACGAGTCCACCTCGACCCGCAGTCCCTTGGCCCGCGCGGCCTTGGCGAACTCCTCCAGGTAGGGCACGTGCGTGTCCCCCACCGGGATGCCCACGGCCTGCACCGGCGCGAGCCATGCCGGGAACGCGCCCGCGTAGTGCTCCAGGAGCACCGCGAAGAACCGCTCGATGCTGCCGAACAGCGCCCGGTGGATCATGACGGGCTGCTGCTTGGAGCCGTCGGCCGCGGTGTACTCGAGGTGGAAGCGTGCCGGCTGCTGGAAGTCGACCTGGATCGTCGACATCTGCCAGGACCGGCCGATGGCGTCGCGGGCCTGAACGGAGATCTTCGGGCCGTAGAAGGCCGCACCGCCCGGGTCGGGGACCAGCGGCAGTCCCTGCTTCTCGGCGGCCTGCCGCAGCGCCTCGGTGGCCTCCTCCCATTCCGCTTCGGAGCCGATGAACTTGCTGGACTCCGGGTCGCGGGTGGACAGCTCCAGCTCGAACTCGGTCAGGCCGTAGTCCCGCAGCAGGTCGAGGACGAAGGTGAGCAGGGCGTCCAGCTCGTCCGCCATCTGCTCCTTGGTGCAGTAGATGTGCGAGTCGTCCTGGGTGAAGCCGCGGGAACGGGTCAGGCCGTGCACGACGCCGGACTTCTCGTAGCGGTAGACCGTGCCGAACTCGAAGAGTCGCAGCGGCAGCTCACGGTAGGAGCGGCCGCGGGCGTCGAAGATGAGGTTGTGCATCGGGCAGTTCATCGCCTTGAGGCGGTAGTTCTGCTCGTCGAACTGGATCGGCGGGAACATGCCGTCCGAGTAGTTCGGCAGGTGCCCGGAGGTCTCGAACAGCTGCTCCTTGGACAGGTGCGGCGTGTTGACGAACTCGTAGCCCGCTTCCTCGTGGCGCTTGCGCGAGTACTGCTCCATCTCCTTGCGGACGACGCCGCCCTTGGGGTGGAACACGGCGAGGCCGGGGCCGAGCTGGTCGGGGAAGGAGAACAGGTCGAGTTCGGCGCCGAGCTTGCGGTGGTCGCGCTTCTCGGCCTCGGCGAGCAGGTCGAGGTAGGCCTTCAGCTCGTCCTTGGACGGCCAGGCGGTGCCGTAGATCCGCTGGAGCTGCGGGTTCTTCTCGCTGCCGCGCCAGTAGGCGGCGGCGGACCGCATCAGCCGGAACGCCGGGATCAGGCGGGTGCTGGGCAGGTGCGGGCCACGGCACAGGTCCTTCCAGCACAGCTCGCCGGTCTTGGCGTCGAGGTTGTCGTAGATGGTCAGCTCGCCGGCGCCGACCTCGGCGTCCGCACCCTCGGCGGCGTCCGCCGCGCCAGGGCCCTTCAGACCGATGAGCTCCAGCTTGTACGGCTCGTCGGCCAGCTCCTCGCGGGCGTCCTCGTCGGTGGTGACCCGACGGGAGAACCGCTGGCCGCGCTTCTGGATCTCCTGCATCTTCTTCTCGATGCGCTTGAGGTCCTCGGGGGTGAACGGCTCCGCCACGTCGAAGTCGTAGTAGAAGCCGTCCCGGATGGGCGGGCCGATGCCGAGCTTGGCCTCGGGGAAGATCTCCTGCACGGCCTGCGCCATGACGTGCGCGGTGGAGTGCCGCAGGATGTTCAGCCCGTCCTGGGAGGTGATCTCGACGGGCTCGACCTGCTCGCCGTCCTGGACCGCGTAGGCGAGGTCCTTCAGCTCGCCGCCGACGCGGGCCGCGACGACGCTGCGTTCGCCGGTGAAGAGGTCGGCGGCCGTAGTGCCCGTCGTCACCACGCGCTCTTCCCGCTCGGAATCGCGTTGGATGATCACACGGACATCGGACACCGGTCTCTCCTGCCTGAAGGTGGAAACGGCGCGCGTGCGGTTGCGTACGCCGTGGGGACCGATCGTACCGAGCGGGGCGGCACAACCGCTAAACGGTGTGCCGCCGAGTCCGGATGGGCGGGGTGGCGCGTGGGGCGTCCCCTCCCACCACGCTGGCGGCGTCGCGGCGCGCGGCCCCCTCGGGCCAAGGCCCGAACCCACCGGCCGAGCCCCCTCAACCCGGCACCCACGTGACCGCCTCGCCGGGGCAGGCCGTGCAGTTCCCCGCGCCCCTTACCCGGCACCGGACGCCCCTCGAACCAACACCCCCAACCCACCAACCAAGCCCCCTCAACCCGGCACCCACGTGACCGCCTCGCCGGGGCAAGCCGCGCAGTCCCCCGCGCCCCTTCAAAACGGGCGCTGGCACGGGTGGGACCCCGGTCACCGATGCCCCAAAGGGGCGCGGGGAACTGCGCACCCAACCCACCACCGACCAGCACCCCCGCACCCCACCACAACGACCCCACCCACCGGACCGGCCCGCAAGGGCCGCCAAACAAGGGGCGCGGGGAACTGCGCACCCAACCCGGCGCCAGCCGGTGGGGCCGAACCTGCCGCAACCACCCCACCCGGGGGACTGCCCCGCGAGGAGGCAGCCCGGAGAGGGCTCGCCCTGGCAGGGGCAGGGGCAGGGGTCGTCGCGGGTCGCCTGCCGCGAGGGAGCCGGGGCCGGCGCCCAGCCGGCGGGTACACGGGCGTGCGCCCGTTCACTCCCCGCCGCACGCCTCCTCGAAGAAGTCCAGATTCTCCTGGAGCGACTTCAGCAGCCGATCCCGTTCGCCCTCGTCAACCTCGACGGGGGCGACCTCGCACGCACCGGTGAGCCTGCGGAACCCGCCCCGGCTCTGGAGGCTGCCCTGCACCTGGATCGGCAGGCCCACCAGGTGGGCGTGGCCCGCGATGCGGTACGCCTCCTCATCGAGGGTGAGCCGGACCTGTGCCACGTCGGCGCCGGCAAGCACGCGCAGCCGCACGGTTCCCTCGCCGCACGGCCCCGATCTGCGCATCCGCACAACGGATCCGGTGATCTTGACGGGTACGGCGGGTTCCGTGCGCTGGTAGCGCGCGCTGGCCTCGCGGAGCGCGGGCAGGTCTCCCGGGGAGAACTCGACGGGTTCCGTGGCGGCCGCACACCCGTCAGGCGTCCCGGCGGCGGGTGACCAGGTGACGGCGACCCGGGCGCTCTGGGTGCCGCGCACCAGGGCGATGAGCGACTCGGTCAGCTCGTGGCTGACGCCCGCGGCCACGGCACCGTCGAAGGCGTCCATGCCGCCGGTCGCGCGCTGGTAGTCGACGGCCTCCCGGGCGGCGAAGAGGGCCTGGTGCAGGCGGATGGCGAGCGGCCGGGCGGTGCCGACGGGTACGAAACCGGTCAGTTGCCGGCCGGCCGCGGCGGTGCCGACGAGGACCTCACGGAGTAGGGCGGCGGCCGGACCGCGGTGTCGGGCACCGTAGTATCCGGCGCGGGCGCGGGTCGCGAGCGCCCCGGCGAGCAGCATCCGGCGTGCGGCGGACCGCAGCTTCTCCTCGGCCCGCCAGCCGGCGGCCCCGCCCCCCATCGCCCTGAAGGGGTGGGACGTGTCTCCCGGCCCTGCGGGCACATCGCGCCACCACCGGATCTCATCGCTCGGCACGGCGAGCGCCACCAGCACTTCTCGGGCCGCCGGGGTGCCGATCCGGACCAGCGCGGTGAGGGCCTCGTCGAGCAGGTCGGCGCTGTCGGGGTAGGCGCGGTTCTCGGGCACCAGCAGACTCACGGCGCCGCGGCCGTTGGTCGTGGTCGGGCCGGGTGGGGTCCAGCGGCCGTATCGGCCGGGCGGGCCGCCGCGCCGCTGCCAGCCGTGCCGGTCGAGCAGCGCGCTGAGGACGGCGGGGTCGACGCGGTCGGCCCGCGGGGGGCTCGGCCAGGACCCGTCGGCCTCGTCCGGGTGCGGCCGCCCCGGTGCGGCCAGGCCGATGGGTGGCGTCGCCGCGGGGCGCGCCGGGGGCACGGTGCGCCGGGGTTCGTCCGCGGACCGGAACGTCATGGTCTGCCTCCCGTCCCGACCCGCGTCATGATCCCGCAGAGCGCGCGGTCGTCGAAGATGTGCGAGGTCGGTACGCGCACGGTGGTCCTGCGCCGGCCGGTGACCGGGTGTCCGGCGAGGTTGGTCCAGTAGCAGCAGTGCCGCAGGTCGAGCCGGTCGTGGCCGGCGCGCAGCCAGTCGTCCTGGGAGCGCGGCACGAGCATCACCACGAGGATCTTGTGGACGGAGACCGGGGTGCGGGCGAGCTTCGCCAGGTGGTCGTTGTCGAGGGTGAACGAGAAGGCGGGCCCGGGTGGCGCAGGCGGTATCTGGTAGGTGCACTTCAGCTGCACCTTGATGGTGACCTCGTCGTCGACTGTGTGTCCGGGAGCGCTGTGGCTGACGTGCCAGTCGATGCCGTTGTCGGGGAAGGGCTGGGACAGCGAGCAGCCCGCGGCCGCTGCGACCGCGTGCAGATAGCCGACTTGCAGGGTCTCCATGCAGGCCGTGGTGGCGAGGCTGCCGCGGAGCGGCGCCGGCGTGCCGACCTCGGATGGTCGCCCGCCGGCAGCGGCCAGGCCGCCCTGCTCGGGCTCCGCGAGCGTCATGAGCCACTGGCCTTTCGCACCGTCGAATCCCCGCGCCGGGCCCTGAACTGCCCGGCTTTCGCATCTGTGTTGTCTCCGCGCACAGTCGGCCGCAAACGGCGTAGTGCGCAAACAGCCCGGGTATCACCAAAACGGGGCAGGGGATGGCACGTCAACTGCCCGGGGTGAGGGAGGAGTTGGGGAGTATGACGTGCTGGTACGAGGGGCCGCTGGTCGCCTTTGACACGGAGACCACGGGCGTGGACGTCGAGACCGATCGGATCGTGTCGGCGGCGGTGGTGGTGCAGGACGCGCCGAGCAGCAGACCACGGGTGACGCGCTGGTTGGTGAACCCGGGGGTGCCGGTCCCGGAAGCGGCCACGGCGGTGCACGGCCTGACTCAGAATCATCTTGAACGGTACGGGCGTTGGCCCGCGCCGGTGATGGACGAGATAGCCAAGGAGCTGGCCGCGCACAGCGCCGCTGACCGCCCCTTGGTGGTGATGAACGCACCGTTCGACTTGACGTTGCTCGACCGGGAGCTGCGCCGCCATCGCGCGGCGTCGCTGAGCCGGTACATGGGTGACGCGCCGCTGTGCGTGCTCGATCCTCGGGTGCTGGACAAGCATCTGGACCGCTACCGCAAGGGCCGCCGCACGCTCGTGGATCTGTGCGCGCAGTACGAGGTGGAGCTGTCGGAGGCGCATGACGCGGCCGCTGACGCGCTCGCCGCGATGGCGGTGGTACGGGCGGTGGGTGCCCGTTTCACGGCCCGCCTTGAGCGCCTGTCGCCTGCGGAGCTGCACACCCTCCAGACGTTGTGGCATGCGGCCCAGGCCCGTGGTCTACAAGCATGGTTCGCCCACAGCGGCTCCCCCGAGGTCGTCGACACCTCCTGGCCCCTGCGCCCCGTCCTCCGCACAGCCGCATGACGCCGAGAAAGGCATCGGCCAAAGACATCAGCCGCAGACCCGACGCCTGCAACGGCCCCCTGCCCGCCCCCCTGCCCACGCATAACGCTCGAACCATCCGAACCCACGCATAGCCCCCGGCCCACCTCACCCACGAATGGGGGGTGCGGGTGGCGAAGCCCCCGCCCAGCGCGGCGAAGCCGCGCAAAAAAGGAAGGGAGTGCATGTCCGCGCTTTCTGCGGACACGCACTCCCAACTCCCGCATGGGCGATACTGGGTTCGAACCAGTGGCCTCTTCGGTGTGAACGAAGCGCTCTCCCACTGAGCTAATCGCCCGGGAACGCAGTGAACAATACAGCTCCGGGCACGGTTGATTCAAACCGCTTCCAGGTGGGTCAGCAGCCCGCGCCGCCCGCTGCGCATCATGAGCGCGTGGTTGAGCAGGAACGCGGAGCGGCCTGGCATCGCGAGGCGGCGCATGAGGGGTTTGGTCACGTCGACTTCCTGCTCGTACAGGGCGCAGGTGCCGGCGCCGTGCGGTGTGGCCCGCACGGTCCAGCGTGCCCATCCGTCGAGGTCTCCGCTCATGCCGATCTCCAGGATCCCGGTTTCCGGTTCGCGCCGTCTCTCGCGGGCGGTGACGACGAGGTCGTAGGGGAGGACTGAGCGGAAGCGGGCGATGACGGTGCGGTCGTCGAGGGGGGTCACGTCGCGGACCTGGCGCCACCAGCGGGGGTATTCCTCGGCGCGTTCCAGCACGGCGTACGCGCTCGCGGCCGGTACCGGTAGATCCCATACGCTGCGGAAGCGGAAGTGGCACCAGTCCATGGACCCAGTGTGCCGGGCGCCGGGCAGGGGCGGGTACGGATTCGGCAGCGGTGTCCGGGCCGAGTCCGGCACGGATCTGAGTACGGCGTGAGTACGCGTACTCATGCCGGCTTCGCCGAAGGTCAGCATGCTCCACGGGCATGGCACACATCCCGCCACCGGCCGAGGAACTGCGGATCGTCGACCACGAGTTGCAGCAGTTGGAGTCGCGCAGGGCCGTGTTGCTGGCCCGCCGGGCGTGGCTGGTCCACGTCCTGGGCGGGGCAGCCCGGCCCGCCGGCCACGGCCCCGTGACACCCCCGGGTCCGGCGGCAGGAGCGCAGGTGTGGCCGCCGGGTCAGGCGGCCACGGTGCCGACCGTGCCGGCGAGTACCGCTGCGAACCCGCCGACCGCCGCGTACACGCATCCGGGGCTGTTCCCGCCTCCTGCCGTGCCGCCCACCGTGCTCGCCCCTCCCCCGGCGTTCGCGCCCGGCGGTCGTGCGGGACGCCCTGACGCGTCGCCGCCGAAGGTGCAGAACGTGTTGTTGGTGCTCGGCGGCGTGCTGCTGGTCATCGCGGCGATCGCGTTCACCGTGGTCAGCTGGGGACGGCTGGGCATCGTGGGGCGTTCCGTGGTGCTCGGCGCGGTGACGGCGGCGGCGCTGGGCGCTGCGGCACCGTTGCTGGGCCGGGGGCTGCGTTCGACTGCGGAGGCGGTGGCGGGGCTCGGCCTGGCGTTGACGGTGCTCGACGCCTACGCCCTGCACGAGGCCGCGTTCGCCGACGTGGACGGCGTCGGTTGGACGGCGGGGGCGGCGGCGGTACTGGCCGCGGGCTGGGCGGGGTACGGGTCCGGTTTCCGGGTGCTGCGGCTGCCGCCGGCCGCAGCGGTGGCCGCGGCCCAACTGCCGTTGCTGTGCTGGGCCGATGCGGCGGGCGCGGGGGTCCGTACGGTCACGGCGGTGTTGTTGGTGACTGCGGGGGGTGACGTCGCGCTGGCGCTACGCCGCGGAATGCCGCCGTCGCCTCGCCGGGAGCGGGAGCGGCTGGTACGGCTCGTGGCGGCCGTCGCCGCGTGCGCCGCGGGCGGTTGCGCGCTGGTGCTCGCGGCCTGGCTCTCCTGGCAGGCCGCGGCACCGTACGACGCGCTGCGCGCCGGCGCGCTGTTGGCGCTCGGTGCCGTGCTCGTCCTGTCCACCGCCGTGCGCCTGCCGCGCCCCGAGCTGTCCTCTGCTGCCGCACTGGCCGGCGGTGTGCTGGTGGTCGCGGCGGTCGGCGGCCAGCTGCGGGCCCTCCTGCCGGACGCATGGACGGTGCCGGGCTATCTGGCGTGTTCGGTGGCGTTGCCGGTGGTCGTGCGGGCCTACGGAGCGGGTGTGGCGGAGCCGGTGCGGCGCGGGCTCACCCGGGCCGGGGTGGCCGTGCAGGGCCTGTGCGTGCTGTGGGCGCTTCCGGTGGCGGTCGCCGCGCTGCTGGGCCCGGTGCATCTGGTGGCCGATGTCTGGGCCGGGGCGCCGGCTGACGCGCGCATCGCCATGACTCCGGATTCCTCCGCCTCGGTCGCCACCTGGCTGGTCCCGCATCCGGCGGTGGCCACGCTGGTGCTGGCCGTGGCCGCCGTGGGTCTTGCGGGGGTGGCGCGCGCGCCGCGGAGCCTCGGCGTCCCGTTGTCCACAGCGGCCTGCTCGGCGCTGGGGCTCGCCTGGGGCGCCGTGCTGTCCCTGCCGTTCGCCTTCGCGCTGCCCTATCACGTGGCGCTGGTGATTCCGCTGCTGGTGACCGCGGCCATGCTCGCGGTGGTCAGCGGTGTGCTGGTCAGCGGCGGAGGCGGTGACCGGGTCCCGCTCGCGGCGGAGCTGTCCGTGGTGCGCACGGCGGCGCTGCTCGCCTTGCTGGCGTCGGTCAGCGTGGCGTGTCTCGCGCTTGCTTCGACGCCGGCCACGCTGGTCGTCCTGTCCGTGTTGACCCTGCTGTTCGCGGCGGTCTGCATGGTGCCGGGGCGCCGGGCCGCGTGGTACGGGGACCCGTCGGCGGCGGGTGCCGCCATGGCGTACGCCACCGCCCTGGTCGTCGCGGCGGGCGCTGCCCTGGAGCTGCCTGCGCACCACACGGCGCTGCTCGTGCTGGTGGTCCCGACGGCCGCGGCACTGCTGGCCGCGGGTCTGGGCCGGCATGTGCTCACGGTCCCCATCGAGTGCGGCGGGCTGGCCGCCGGTCTTGTCGCCCTCGCCCTGGCGCTGGGGGACGGGCCGACGTTGGCGCTGGTGCTGGCGCTCGGCGGGGTGATCGCGGCCGGTACGGCGGTGCGGGAGGAGCGGCGCCGCACGGCGGGAGCCCTGGCGACGGTGCTGTTCGTGCTGGCGACGCTGGTGCGGCTGGCGCTGTGGAAGGTGAACTGGCCCGAGGCGTACTCGCTGCCGGTGACGGTGCCGGCCTTGTGGGTGGGCGCGGTGCGTCGACGGCGCGACGCGACGGCTTCCTCATGGGCCGCCTACGGTCCCGGGCTGGGCGTGACGCTGCTGCCGAGCCTGGTCGCCGCGTGGGCGGATCCGGACTGGGTCCGGCCGCTGCTGCTCGGTGGGGCGGCGCTGCTGCTGACGCTGGCAGGTGCCCGGCTGCGTCTTCAGGCCCCGCTGGTCCTGGGTGCCGCCGTGCTGGCGGTGGACGCCGTGCACGAACTCGCCCCGTTCGTGGTGCAGGTGGCAGGTGCCCTGCCCCGGTGGTTGCCGCCGGCCCTGATCGGCCTGGGGCTGCTCGCCGTGGGCGCCACGTACGAGCGACGACTCAAGGATGTGCGCCGGGCGCGCGAGGCCCTGGGCAGGATGCGCTAGAGGCGCCCTGCTCCCGGGTGTGCCGCAGGGCACGGGACCGCCCGTTCGGGGCGGTGGGGAGAATTCCGCGACAATGCACTGTTAATCACCGCGACCGGTGTCCGGTGAACGGTTCGCGTCGGGTGGCAAAGGCGCCCAGAATGTGCCGCACAGAAACTAAATGCGCTGCGCGGCGAAATCACAGCACGCCACGCCGCGCACGGATTACCCTCCGCTCACCCTCGCCCGCCGTAGTGCCGTCAGATTACGTAGCCCGAACGGCCCCCGCCGCTATACACCAAAAAGCGGAACACTTCCCCCCGGACGAGTGTCACCCCAACGCCACACACATAACCGGTTCCCATCGCACGCCCGTCACTCCTCGTCGCCAAAGGTCATCGCCAGTCAACCGCACAGGCCGGGACACACCAATCCAGAGACCCCGCAGGCCGGCACTCCAATCCAACGGCGCCCACGCCAGGGGGGTGAGGGGGCAAAGCCCCCACAGGGGGTGCGGGTGGCGAAGCCCCCGCCCAGCGCGGCGAAGCCGCGCAAAAAAAGAAGGGAGTGCATGCCCGCGCTTTCTGCGGACACGCACTCCCAACTCCCGCATGGGCGATACTGGGTTCGAACCAGTGGCCTCTTCGGTGTGAACGAAGCGCTCTCCCACTGAGCTAATCGCCCGGGTGCATGGAGAACATTACCCCATGTCAGCGGCTGCTCGTGACCAGCGGGCCGCGGCGGGATCGGGGACGGCTCGCGCGCCGCGG
This sequence comes from Streptomyces odontomachi, assembly GCF_024435355.1. GTDB lineage: Bacteria > Actinomycetota > Actinomycetes > Streptomycetales > Streptomycetaceae > Streptomyces > Streptomyces odontomachi. Next base: position 280,020 of record NZ_JAMJWG010000014.1, on the reverse strand, counting down.
CGGCGTCAGCGCTGGATGCGCCAGGGCGGCTGCCAGCCGAACCTCCACAGGTAGCCGATGATGAGAACGATCACGATGGCCACGCCGATGCTGGTCAGGATGAGGTTCCGCCGGCGGACCCGGGGATCGAGGGCGCGCTGGGCCGCCTCGGCGACCTTGCGTTTGGTCCAGCGGAGCACCAGCTGCGCCCAGACGAACTCGGTGGCCCAGATCGCCAGGCCGGCGAAGATCACCAGCCAGCCGGGGCCGGGCAGGGGCAGCAGGAGCACGCCGAGTCCCACCACGGCGAGCCCGACGAGGAAGACGCCCACCTGCCAGCCGCGGTGCAGGGCCGGGCTGGATTTGATGAACTCCGGCGCCTTCGAGCCGAGGCCCCGATCCCGCGGCTCTTCCGAGACGGTGGCACCGCCGCCCCCGAATCCGTCACTCCCCGTATTCATACGACCAAACTCTACCCGACGGAATCCAGTCACCGGAATGGACGCCACCGGTAAACAAAACTCCGCCGTCCGAGCTACCTAAAGACACCCAAAACCCTCAAGGGGGTTTACAACGGCACCGTAGGTGGCATGTCGATTTCGCCGACGTGCGAATCCCCGAGCGCACACTGAGCGAAAGGCCTTGGCGCTTATGAACACCACGGTCAGCTGCGAGCTGCACCTGCGCCTCGTTGTGTCGAGCGAGTCCTCACTGCCTGTTCCCGCAGGACTGCGGTATGACACGGCCGATCCGTATGCCGTGCACGCCACCTTCCACACCGGAGCCGAGGAGACCGTCGAGTGGGTGTTCGCCCGCGACCTCCTCGCGGAGGGCCTGCACAGGCCCACCGGCACGGGCGACGTCCGTGTCTGGCCGTCCCGCAGCCACGGCCAGGGCGTCGTCTGCATCGCCCTGAGCTCTCCCGAGGGGGAAGCGCTGCTCGAGGCCCCGGCGCGGGCCCTGGAGTCCTTCCTGAAGCGGACGGACGCCGCGGTGCCACCGGGCACCGAGCACCGCCACTTCGACCTCGATACGGAGCTCTCGCACATCCTGGCGGAAAGCTAGGCCGCAGGGAGCGAGAGACCACCACCTGGCGCCGTCCGACTCGGGGAGACGGCGCCCCCGCATCCGATCTGACACGATCTGCCACGATCAGCGACACAGCAACCGCATACGGCACACATCGGCGCCGTCCCGCACCTCACGGGACGGCGCCGTTGACGCGTCCACACGGCAGAGTCCATGCGCCGCTCCCGCGCCCACGGCAGTCTTTGAGCGCCGCCGGCCCACCACCACCCGCGGGCCGCTAGCATCGGCACGCATCGGCGGGTTCAGACCCGGTCTCGACGCCAGGGAGCAAATCGTGCTGATCACCCACGACACCCGGTGCGCCCTCGACGCCGTGGTCGACCTGGTGAACTCCGCACCCGAGGTGAGCGCGGCCGAGGGTCTCCCGGATGTGGCGGCGCTGGGGGGCTTCGTGCGCCAGCACAACCTCAGCGACGTGAGCCGGCTGTCGGAGGACGATCTGGCGGCGGTGCGCGCCCTGCGGACCGGTTTCACCGAGGTCTTCGCTGCGCCCGACGCGTCGTCCGCCGCCGCGCTGATCAACGAACTGGTGGCCGCCGCGGGCACCACGCCCCAGCTCACCGACCATGACGACTTCGGTTGGCATGTGCACTACTTCGCACCAGGCGCCTCCGTCGCCGACCACCTGGCCGCCGACGGCGGGATGGCGCTGGCGTTCTTCGTGGTCACCGGCGAGCGCGAGCGGCTGCGCCGCTGCGAGGCGCCCGACTGCCGGCACGCCTTCGTGGATCTGTCCCGGAACCGTTCGCGCCGGTACTGCGACAGCCGCACCTGCGGCAACCGTCTGCACGTCGCTGCCTACCGTGCCCGCCGCAAGGAGGCCACGGCGGTGACCGGCGCGACGCCGACCGGTTCGGCGCGCGGCGACCAGGTCCCGTCGGAGGGATGAGGACCGCCGCCCACGTTGACGTGCCGAGGTGGACGGCCGGACCGAGTCGGGTGGGCTGGGATCGTGGTGAGTGCCCGGCACGGGCGCTGGTGCCGGCCGGGCGGGGACGTGACGGGGGCGCAGGGCTCAGGCTCGGCGCCAAGGGGTCGAGGGGTCCGGCAGGCGTCTCGGGGACGCTCCGGCGGGTGGGGTCACAGCAGTAACAGGTCGTGCAGCGACGCCATCAGCAAGAGGCAGCCGATCACCGCCAGGAAGATCATCAATGGTGGCTGGGAAAGGGCGAAAAGACAGCCGCGCCGTTCCTCGGTGACCGGGGCAGTGTCGCTTTGTGTGGTGGTGTCGAACATCTCGCCGCGATGATGACGCAGGCCCGGACCCGTTGGCGATCAACACGACCGAAATGCGCAGTAGTTCGCCGGATTCCGTGACGTGTGATTGATCTTGCTGACGGAGCGTGCTGACGCGTATCCGCAACGGGTGCCGCAAGCCGCACCATCCTCGCACGCAAGTTCACGGAGCGTGACGCTCTGGAGGCGACGACGCTGGAAGCCCTCGGCGGCTCAGCTGCCGTCGGGCGTGCCACGGTCGCCGTCTGCCGCTGTCGCCGTCCGCAGATGCCGCGCTTCAGATGCCGCGCTTCGGGTGCCGCGCTTCAGGTGCGGTGCTTCAGATGCCGTGCTTTTTCAGAATGGCCTCGATATCGCTGAAGTCCTCGCCACCGCCCGTGGAGCCGCCCCGGGTGGGCTGCGCCTGGGAGCGGCCGGGACGGCGTGCGGACGGGTCCAGCGAGGGCGCGGAGGAGGTGGGCGCGACGGCCTCGCGCTGTGCCGTCGCGGCGGCCGCCCGGCGTTCCTTGCGGGTGCCGCCCCGGCGACGCTCGACGGTGCGCGTGGTCATGAACAGCAGCCAGGCCACACCGAGGACGCCGAAGCCCGCCCAGGCGACCGGGCTGAACGCCGTGTTGACCGCCCACTTGACGGCGCCGGTCATGACCAGGCCGACGGGCACCAGGGCGTAGGCGGCGATCCGCGCGGCCGCGAGGAAGCGCTTGCGATAGGCGGTGACCGCGGCGATGCCCAGGCCTGCCGCGGACACGGCGGAACAGACGGTCTCGGCAATCATCCGGTCCTCCAGGCATGCACGCAGGAAAGGCGCCGTTCTTCCCCGCCGTCTTCCCTTGAAGATCCTCCGGGAAGCCTCCGCGGACCTCCCTCGGGTTTACTTCCATCCTGCACCGGACGGCACCGTCCAGGCCACGGCCCGGGCGGACCTCAGGGACATCTCGGGGTCGCGGCTCCTCCTTGGGACCAGCCCCCGGTGTGGCTCCGCCGTCCTCGCCGAGGAAGCGCGGGGTGGCACGGGCGGCCGGCCGCGGCCGCGGAAACTGGAAGACTGGGCCCATGAACGACTCCGCGACCTCCCCTTCCACCGACCGTCCCGTCCTGGACGTCTGGTGTGAGCTCCAGTGCCCGGACTGCCGCAGCGCCCTCGACGACCTGCACGCGCTGCGCGAGCGCTACGGGGACCGTCTCGAGCTGCGGCTACGGCACTTCCCCCTGCCGAAGCACAAGCACGCCTTCGCCGCCGCACAGGCCGCCGAGGAGGCCATGGCCCAGGGGCAGGGCTGGCCGTACGTCGAGGCGGTGCTCGGCCGGGTCGCGGAGTTGGACCGCAAGGGCGAGCCCTTCCTCGTGGAGGTGGCGCGCGGGCTCGGGCTCGACGCGGAGGAGCTCGACACCGCCCTGGTCGACGGCCGGCACATCCTGGCCGTCGACGCCGACCAGGCGGAGGGCCAGGCCATCGGCGTGACCGGCACCCCCACCTACGTGATCGGCGGACAGCGGCTGGACGGCGGCAAGAGCCAGGACGGTCTGCGGACCCGCATCGAGGAGATCGCGGACGGGCTGCTCCGCGACGCTTGAACCCCGGCAGCACGCCCGGACCCCGGCAGCACACCCATCGGCCTCGTCCCGGAAACCCGCGCGAGCGCCCGGCTCCAGGTGCCTGAACGCATGACCCGCACCCGCACCCGCAGCCGCCCCTGAACCGCCCCTAAACGAGCGTCTTGGACATGTGGTGGATGATCGGCCGGTAGTCCAGCGACGCGTACAGGCGCAGGGCCGTGGTGTTGCGACTGAACACATGCAGGCCGATGCGGTCCCGACCGGCTTCCTCGGCGTTGCGCTCCGCCAGGTGCATGAGCGTGCGGCCATGCCCTTTGCTGCGGTGCTCCTCGGCCACGTCCACGCTCATCACCCAGGCGTCCGCCTTGCGCAGCCCCAGCCACAGGGTGCCCACCGCCACGTCATCGTGCTCCAGGACATGCAGGACATGGTCCTTGGTGGTGCGCCCCTGGGGCAGGCTGCGGGCGTAGTCGCGGTCCGCCTTGGTGTACGCCTCGGCGGCCGGGACACCGCTCTCGATCCAGCTGCGCGCGTAGTCCTCCCTGCCGACCGCGCGCCAGGACTCGAATTCCGCCTGCGTCATGGGCCTGCTCGCACTGCCCTGCGGCAGGGGCACAAGTGCGCCGATCAACTTGTCCATGGCACGGCTGCGTTCGACGTAGCCGAGCGCCGTGGCGAGCCGGAGCGCGTGGTCCGAGCCGGCCGGCACCGGAGCCTGGAGCCGGGTGCAGCCCCACGCCCGGGCCACCTCCTCCGCGGCGAGCGCCGCGACCGCGCCACGCCCCCGCCCGCGGTCGGCCGGCTCGATGTGCAACTCCTCCACGACGGCCACGGACGGGCCGAAGTCACGGTGGGTGGCAAGGTGCACCGCGCCCACGGGGCGCCCGTTCACACACACCTCGTAACGGCGCGACGAGCCGCCGTCTTCAGAGCGCTGAAGCGGCTCGCTGGGCCGCAGGGTGGTGGTCATCACAGGAGTTCTACCCCGATGCACCCCTCACGTCATCCGGGTTTCGACACGCCGCCGGGCTCACGGGTCGAGGTCGCCCGCCGCCCGCTCCTCGAAGACCCGCATCGCCTTCGCGGTGACCGGCCCGGGCGCACCGGGCAGCGTCCGGCCGTCGACCCGGTGCACGGCCTGGATGTCCCGCAACGAGGACGTCAGGAAGATCTCGTCGGCCCGCTCCAGCACGTCCATCGGCAGGTCCGTCTCCCGCGCGCCGGTCCAGTCGATGGTCAGCGCGCGGGTGATGCCGGCGAGACATCCGGAGGACAGCGGCGGGGTGTGGATCTCCCCGTCGAGGACCACGAACACGTTGGTGCCGGTGCCTTCGCACAGGCGGCTGACCGTGTTGGCGAACACCGCCTCGGTGGCGTCCTGTTCGTGGGCGCGCGCGAGGGCCCTGACGTTCTCCCCGTACGAGGTGGTCTTCAGGCCGGTCAGGGCGCCCCGCTCGTTACGGGTCCAGGGCACGGTGATCACCGCGGTGGAGTCAGGGCGCCGGGTGACGGGCGACGCCGCCACGACGAGGGTGGTGCCCTGGTCCCCGCGCGCCGAGCCGAGCGGCGACGGGCCTCCGGTGAGGGTGATCCGCAGCAGCCCCAGCGGTGCCGGGTTGGCCGCCACGACGGCCAGGCAGGCACGCCGCACCTCGTCCCGGTCCGGCTCGGGCAGTCCGAGGCCGCGTGCCGAGCGGACCAGCCGGTCGATGTGACGGGTCAGGGCGAACGGCCGACCGTCGACGGACTTCACCGTCTCGAAGACGCCGTCACCGACGACCAGCCCATGATCGAACACGGAGATACGGGCGGACTCGGCGTCCCGGAGCGCGCCATCGAGCCAGATCTTCACGGAAAGGTCCCTTCCCTCAGGGCGTGCCCGCCTGCGGTCGCACGCCACCGGTTCCACTGTCCCGCCGTCCACCCCTCCCCTGCCACTGCTGGCACAGGGGCAGTCCTCGGCCGCTCCAGCCGCTCCCCCGCCCTCGTCCGCCCAGAGGTCCGCCCAGAGCTCTGCACTTCCGCGGTCAGTGAGCGTGCCGGCTTGCGTCCCCTGGACCACATCGACCGTACACAGGCGCGATGACCCCCTGCGGACGCGTACGGACCGTAGCCACATCCGCACAGGAGAGACGCACAGGAGAGACGCACAAGAGGGACCGCGTGGGCCCTCTGCCGACCGCCACCGGCCCTGGGGCGCCCGCGCCGCGAAGCCGTCCGGTCGGGCGACTCCGAGGCGAGGACGACGCCCGGTCGCGAGTCCGGTAACGGGCGGTGGAACGGCCCTGAACGCGCCGCGGGCCGGGCGCAACGCAGCACGCTGCGTAAACGTGTTTTTGTGCTGGCCGGGGAATCCGCTAGAGTTCACCACGTCGCCGGGACGCGCAAGCGGACCGAAACGGCATGCGGACGTAGCTCAGTTGGTAGAGCGCAACCTTGCCAAGGTTGAGGTCGCGAGTTCGAGCCTCGTCGTCCGCTCGGAGGGTGAAGCGGTCCTGCGGGACTGTGACATCCCTGGTGGAGTGGCCGAGAGGCGAGGCAACGGCCTGCAAAGCCGTCTACACGGGTTCAAATCCCGTCTCCACCTCCAAGGACGATTAGCTCAGCGGGAGAGCGCTTCCCTGACACGGAAGAGGCCACTGGTTCAATCCCAGTATCGTCCACTGGAGCCACTGATCCTCAGGGGTTCCCTGCGCGCGATTAGCTCAGCGGGAGAGCGCTTCCCTGACACGGAAGAGGTCACTGGTTCAATCCCAGTATCGCGCACACGACCGGGGCGGCTTCCATGTGACCGCGGTTTGCCTGGACGATTAGCTCAGCGGGAGAGCGCTTCCCTGACACGGAAGAGGCCACTGGTTCAATCCCAGTATCGTCCACGAGGGCGAGGGCGGGTGTGTCCGCGGAAAGCGCGGACACACCCGCCCTCGTCGTTTTTGCTCGGCTTTGCCTCGCGTGGCGGGGGCTTCGCCACCCGCACCCCCTTCCCCGGCGGCGGCCACACCGATCACCGTGCGGAAGTCGGGCATGGAACAGGCATGGACATGGCAGCGATCGTCCGTTGCACTGGAACGCGCACGGGCCCCGGCAGCCAGTTCCTGCCGGGGCCCGTGTGCGTGCGGATGCTCAGGACGAGAAGAGCAGGCGGCCCAGGCCCCTGTTGTGGTGACCGTGATGGCCATGGTGGCCGTGGTGCCCCCACGCCGGCGCCGGTGCCGCCGGATAGGCCTGGGGCGGCGGGGCCGGGGCCCACTGCGACTCCAGGCGGGTCAGGGCCTCCAGCTCGCCGTAGTCCAGGAAGATGCCGCGGCATCCACTGCACTGCTCGATCTGGACGCCGTTGCGGTTGTACGTGTTCATCGGTGCGTGGCACTTGGGACAGTGCATGCCCGGCTCAACTCCTCGCGATATGGCTTGGTTTCACCGGACCGCCGCCCGGCTTTGGTCGATTGAACCCTACTTGGCGGAGCCCCGCCCTCCTTCCCCAGGAAGCGCCGCCGAACGCGCCGGCACGGGCATCTCCGGCGCCCGGCCCGCAGCCGGCTCGTCCCCCGCGACGGGGACGTCCGCCATGCGGTCGCAAGCATCGACGAGGGCCTGTTCCGCCTCGTCCAGGGACCGTCGTGCGGCCACCGCCTTGGCGATCGACAGGGCCGCCACCTGCACGCACAGCGCGCGGGCCGGCACGTCGAGCGCCGCCCAGCAGTCGCCCTCCGCCGGGACCGCGGGGCCGCCCGCCGCGCGGTAGGCCGCCAGGAACCGGCCCCACTCCTCGGGCCCCAGCTCACCACACGCGAACAATGCGGCGGGCCTGGCCAGATCCCAAGCCGGCACGCCGATCCCCAGGTCGTCCACGTCGATGAGCCGCCACGACGCCCCGCTGTCGGCACAGCGCACCAGCTGGCCCAGATGGAGATCACCGTGGCAGAGCATGCCCCCCGGTGGCATGGCGGCCTCCGCACGCGCCCAGCCGGGCAGCGCCGCCCAGGCCCGCAGCACCGGGACCGCACCAGGGTGCTCGCCAGCGGCCCGTAGCCGGGCGATCGCCCGGGCGGCCTTGATCGGGCCGCGCATCGGCGGGAGAGGACCCGGCAGCACGGCCGTGTCCACCCGGTGCAGGAGGGCGAGGAGCGTTCCGGCGGCCTCCCAAGGCGCCTCCTCGGGTGCTGCGCCGGGATCCAGCGGCACACCGTACGGCCAGAGCGTGACCGGCCGGTCGAGCGCGGCGGAGGCGTCCCGGCTCGGCGACACCAACGGCGCCAACAGGATGCCCGCCAGCACCGGGTGGGCGGCAACCGCGACCCTTAGGGCGAGCTGCGCACGGTCCGTGCCGACGGTATGCGCCTTGGCCACCACGTCGCCGTGGCGGACGACGACCGCGTCACCGCGGTCGGCGAGCACCGTGCCGGCTTCCGGGCATGCGCAAGGTGCGTCAGCGGAAGCGAGGGGGTGCGCGGCGACGCGGGCCTGCGCCCTCAGCGCAGGCAATGGATCGGTGGTCACCAGTCCCCCTGTCGGTCGTGCGACGAAGCCACGCGCGGTGAGCGTACGTGGCGGCGAGCGGCCCCGACGTGCGAGCCGTCGGCGGAGCCGGCGGTCACCACGGCGTACGTCCCTGGCTGGCCCGCTGACAGGGCCGGCTTCCCGGCGTCATGGGATCCCCGGGGCGGCATTGGACACCCGCCACCGTCGGATCCTCGGCAAAGCACCCCCGAACGGCCCGATCGCGTCCGTGGACAAGGCTGCCCGCGCAGCTCCCCAGCTGCGCGGGCAGTTGTGCCGTCCGCCGCACCCCCGTCCCCACGGGGTTCAAGGCCGGATGTCCCCGCCCGGACCGCTCTCCCGGGCCTGGAGCGCCGATCAACGCCCCAGCATCTCGCCCACGGACGACGCCTGTAGGACCACTGCGTCCCAGCCGCCGAAGGCGACCACGAGCAGGGCCGCCAGGGGAAGCACCATGACCGTCGCCACCAGCGGGTGACGCCTGCCGGACGGGCCGGCGCCGGACGCGGATGTGGCACCGCGCCCCCGCGCGCGGATCATGGTCCGCGCCGCCGTGTCCGCCATGGTCGCTCTCCTGGCCGTGTTCTTGTACGGATCTTCCTCGGTCGTTCGGCAGCCCGTGCCCTGCGGCGCGGACGGCTGGTTGTCGTGGCGGCGGATGCTGACCTCGGGGGACGAGTACTGCACCCGCCGCTTGGCGTTAAATCTAGGTCTGCGGCGGCCCCGGGACGTCATGCCCTCGTACCGCTTGCCTGGCCTCCCGGAGGAGGATCGAACACGATTCGCGTACTCCCCTGGGTGGAGACCAAGACCTCCGTCTCCGGGTCTTCCCTGAAGGGATGTCACCGAGGGCCAGGGCAGGACGTCGCGGGCCCGCTGACGGTCGCCGGGCGTGGTCCGGTAGCTGGTCCAGAGGTGATGTCGATCACCGTGGATGGCGTCGAACACGCCCCGGAACGGCCCGACGCCGTCCACGCCAGGACCCCGCACGCCCGCGCACGGGGGTGTCGTACACCTGCACGCGCCAGCGGCGAGCCTCCAACGTGTGTTCCGTTCACGCCGGTTGGAGCAGGGGCGTGAGGGGCGCGTCGGAGGGCGCACAATTGGGAATGGCGCGTGGGCGGTGGCAATCGGTGTTGTGGGGAGGGCGCGGCCTCTGCGCGCACCCGGTGGTGGAATCGTAAGCTGTGGCACGTCAGACGGACCGGCAGCGGGGATGAAGATGGCGATGATGCGGCTCCGGCGCGAGGACCCGCGAGTCGTCGGCTCGTTCAGGCTCCATCGGCGGCTGGGCGCGGGCGGGATGGGCGTGGTCTATCTGGGCTCCGACCGCCGTGGGCAGCGGGTCGCACTGAAGGTGATCCGGCCGGACCTGGCCGAGGACCAGGAGTTCCGATCACGCTTCGCCCGCGAGGTGTCGGCGGCCCGGCGCATCCGCGGCGGCTGCACGGCCCGCCTGGTGGCCGCTGACCTGGACGCCGACCGGCCGTGGTTCGCGACGCAGTACGTGCCCGGGCCCTCGTTGCACGACAAGGTCGCCGAAGACGGCCCGTTGGCGGCCGCCGACGTGGCCGCGGTGGGCGCGGCACTCTCGGAGGGCCTCGTCGCGGTGCACGAGGCCGGCGTCGTGCACCGGGACCTGAAGCCGTCGAACATCCTGCTGTCCCCGAAGGGGCCACGGATCATCGACTTCGGCATCGCCTGGGCGACCGGCGCCAGCACGCTCACCCACGTCGGCACCGCGGTCGGCTCGCCCGGCTTCCTCGCCCCCGAACAGGTACGCGGCGCCGCCGTCACGCCCGCCACGGACGTCTTCGCGCTGGGCGCCACGCTCGCCTACGCCGCCACCGCCGACTCGCCGTTCGGGCAGGGCAGTTCGGAGGTGATGCTCTACCGGGTCGTGCACGAGGAGCCACAGTTGCACGGCGTACCGGACGCGCTGGCCCCGTTGATCAGCGCATGCCTCGCCAAGGACCCCGAGGCGCGGCCGAGCACGCTGCAACTCTCGCTGCGGCTCAAGGAGATCGCCGCCCGGGAGACGCAGGGTTTCCCCGCCATCCGGCCGCAGCCGCGCGGGGCGGCCGACCGCCCCACCGGACGGCTCGCCGAGGAGTACGCCGAGCAACGCACCCAGCGCCGCCAGCGCCCGCCGGCACAGGGCACCCCGCCGCGTGGCGGCCACCCGCGCCCCACCACCGGCCGCCCCGCCGCCGGCCGCCCCACCACCGGCCGCCCCGCCGCCGGCCGCCCCGCCGCCGGGCGTCCGAGCTCCGCGCGCCCCGCGGCGCGCCCCCAGCCGGGCCGTGACACCCCACGGCCGAGCGGCCGTCCCGCCGCGCGTAACGGCGCCGCCCGGCCCGCACCCGCCCGGCCGACCGGGTCGGGGCGCCGCCCGGCCAACCCGCGGTTGCTGCGCCAGCGGCTGTTCGTGTTCGTGGTGGTGACCCTGCTGGTGGCACTCGGCATCGCCGCAGCGCAGGGCTGCCAGGGACCGAGCCGCGGCCTCGGAGGCGTGCCCTGGCGGGTGACGGAGCAGGTACGGCAGCTCACCGACCAGCCTCCGGGACACGGAACGGCCGGCAGGTGATCGTTCTCGCTGCGGCGGCTGGATGCGGTGCGCGAGTGCGGCGTGACGGGTGCGGGGCGCGGGCGCCGGGCAGCCCGGGTGCTCAGTCCCGCTCGTCCTGCGGGCGCCCGGTGCCCGCCACCGCGTAGAAGGCGACCGCCGCCGCGGCACCGACGTTCAGGGAGTCGACGCCATGCGCCATGGGGATGCGGACCCAGGTGTCGGCGGCGGCGAGCGCCCGCTTGGACAGGCCCTGGCCCTCGGCGCCGAGCATCAGGGCGACCCGGGCCCGTCGCTGTGGCGCCGCCTCGTCGAGGGTGATCGCCTGCTCGTGCGGGGTGAGCGCCAGCAGGTCGAAGCCGGCCTCGCCGAGGGTCCGAAGGTCATGCGGCCAACGGTCCAGGCGGGCGTACGGAACGGAGAACACCGCGCCCATGGAGACCTTCACGGAACGCCGGTAGAGCGGATCGGCGCAGTCCGGTGACAGCAACACCGCATCCATGCCCAGCGCGGCCGCCGACCGGAAGATCGCGCCGATGTTCGTGTGGTCGTTGACCGCTTCCATGACCGCGACCCGGCGCGCCGTGCCCAGCAGGTCACGGGCCTCCGGCAGCGGCTTGCGCTGCATGGCCGCCAGGGCGCCGCGGTGCACGTGGTAGCCGGTGACCCGCTCGGCCAGCTCGGGTGTGACCGCGTACACCGGTGCCGTGGTCGCGTCGATGACGTCGCGCATCACGTCGAACCACTTGGCCGACAGCAGCATGGAGCGCATCGCGTAGCCGGCCCGCAGGGCACGCCGGATGACCTTCTCGCCCTCGGCGATGAAGAGGCCTTCGGCGGGCTCGCGGGTGCGGCGCAGCTCCACGTCGGTCAGCCCGGTGTAGTCCCCCAGGCGGGGATCGTCGGGGTCGTCGACGGTGAGGAGACCGGCCACCGGGTGGTACCGCCTTCTGTGTGTTCGTGGGCGTTGCCCGTGCTGCCGTACGCGTGGGCGTTGCCGTGTGTCGTGGTGTGCGCCGCGTGTTCCGGGCTGCGGCGTGCGCCTCGTGGGCTTCGTCGCCCCGCGGCGCCGGGGAGCGTGGGCCTCAGGTCGTGAGTGGGCCGCTGTCGGCGCCGACCTGCACCACGGCGCCGATGACGATCACCGCTGGCGGCCTGACCTCCTCGGCGCGTACGGCCTCTGCGACGGTGTCCAGGGTCGCGTCGACCCTGCGCTGGGTCGCGGTGGTGCCTTCCTGGATGACGGCGACCGGGGTGTTTGCAGCCCGGCCGTGGGCGACCAGCGTCCGTGCGATGCTGCCGATCTTGTCGACGCCCATCAGCACGACCAGGGTGCCGCGCAGTGCGGCGAGCGCCTTCCAGTCGACGAGTGAACGTGCGTCGTCGGGCGCGACATGACCGCTCACCACCGTGAAGTCATGTGCCACCCCGCGGTGCGTCACGGGGATACCCGCGGCGCCGGGCACGGAGATGGTGCTGGAGATGCCGGGCACGACCGTGCACGCGATGCCCGCGTCGGCCAGCGCCTGGACCTCCTCCATGCCGCGGCCGAAGACGAACGGATCGCCGCCCTTGAGCCGGACGACGGCCCGACCCGCCTTGGCGTGCTCGACGAGCGCGTTGTTGATGGCCTCCTGCGGCATGAACCTGCCGTACGGGATCTTCGCCGCGTCGATCACTTCGACGTGCGGGGGCAGTTCGTCGAGCAGGTCGCGCGGGCCGAGCCGGTCGGCGATGACGACGTCGGCCTCGGCGAGCAGTCGCCGGCCGCGCACGGTGATCAGCTCGGGGTCCCCGGGGCCACCGCCGACCAGGGCGACTCTCGGCGCTCGTGCCGCTCGGGCGGGCCCGGGGGCGTCAGCGGAGGTGCGCGGGGTGCGGGCCACCACGGTTCCGTTGCGCAGGCCCTCGATGATCGCGTCGCGGACGGCGGCCGTACGGCGCGGGTCACGATCGTGCAGGTCGGCGCTGAGCACGGCCACGGAGACACCGGCGCCGCGCCCGGTGGCCGGGGTCAGCGCGCTCGCCGCCTCGGCGTCGTCGGCGCGCACGCACCACACCCGCTCCCGCTCGCCCTCCGCGGACGCGGCCGCGTTGGCTTCGGGGTCGCTGGTGGCGATCAGGGCGTACCAGGCGTCCGCGAGGTCGCCGTCGGCGTACCGGCGCCGTTCCCAGCGCAGTTCACCGCGCTCGGCCATCGCCTCGACGGACGTGGTGGCGGACGGCGAGACCAGCAGGACGTCGGCACCGGCGGCGATCAGGGCCGGAAGGCGGCGCTGGGCCACCTGACCGCCGCCCAGGACGACGGTGCGGCGGCCGGAGAGGCGGAGTCCTACGGGATAGGCAGGATGGTGGGGCATATCGGTACGGGACTCCTCCGGAATGGTTTTCGGCAGGTCAACGATACGGCTCGGGGCGGGCGGGGCCCCATGGCCCCGATGTCCCGGGGGCGCAGGGCCCCATGTCCTCGGGTTCGCGGGCCGGCGGCAGGGGATGCGCGCCCACCCGGGCGTCTGGACGTGTGGACGTGGGCCGCCCCGCCTTGGCTCGTCCGGCCACGACAGAGCCCCTCGGGTCGTCACCGGCCCTAGGGGCTGTTTTTCTGTCGCGCGCGGGCCAGCAGCCCCGGGGGGAACCGTCCTGACGGGCAGGCGTTCCCTCCCGCAGGCCCCGTACCGCTGTCAGGGACAGGGGTGCCGGTCTCTGCCTGGCCGCAGGTCCGGAGGGCTCCCTCGGCCTCCGACCGGAGGGCTCCCTCGGCCTCCGATGCCGTCAGGACCGGTGGGGGGCCGGCCCTGGCCCGCCGCGGGGCGGGCACGCCGGGGCCGGGGTGGCCGCCGCTGGGGCGCCCACCGGGTCATTTCTCCGTCACTCCTGCCGAGTCGAAGGTGGCCACCTCGTGCATGGCGCGGGCGGTGCTCTGGATGAGGGGGAGGGCCAGGAGGGCGCCGGTGCCCTCGCCGAGCCGGAGGTCGAGGTCGATCAGCGGGCGCAGGCCGAGCTTCGTGAGCGCGACCTGGTGACCGGGTTCGGCGCTGCGGTGGCCCGCGATGCAGGCGGCCAGCACCTCGGGCGCGATGGCCCGGGCCACGAGAGCCGAGGCGCCCGCGCTGACACCGTCCAGGACGACCGGAGTCCGCAGCGAGGCACCGCCGAGCAGCAGGCCGGCCATCGCCGCGTGCTCGAGGCCGCCGACGGCCGCAAGCACCCCTATCGGGTCGGTGGGGTCCGGCTGGTGCAGTTCGAGCGCCCGGCGCACCACGTCAGTCTTGAGGCTGAGCGTCTCGTCGTTGACGCCGGTGCCGCGGCCGGTCACCTCTGCCGGGTCGGCACCGGTGAAGACGGCGATCAGGGCGGCCGAGACGGTGGTGTTGGCGATGCCCATCTCACCGGTGAGCAGGGCCTTGTTGCCCGCCGCCACAAGATCGCGGGCGGTCTCGATGCCCACCTCGATGGCGGCCTTCACCTCCTCGCGGGTGAGGGCGGGACCGGCCGTCATGTCCGCCGTGCCCGCGCGCACCTTGCGCGGCAGCAGCCCGGGCGTCGCCGGCAGGTCGGAGGCGACGCCCACGTCGATGACGCAGACCTCGGCGCCCACCTGGCTCGCGAACGCGTTGCACACCGCTCCCCCGCCCAGGAAGTTGGCCACCATCTGGCCGGTGACCTCCTGGGGCCAGGGCGTGACGCCCTGGGCGTGCACCCCGTGGTCGCCCGCGAAGATCGCGACCGCGGCCGGCTCCGGGATCGGCGGGGGGCACATCCGCGACAGGCCGGAGAGCTGGGCCGAGATGATCTCCAGGATGCCCAGCGCCCCGGACGGCTTCGTCATCCGCTTCTGGCGTTCCCAGGCCTCGCCGAGCGCCTTGGCGTCCAGCGGGCGGATGCCGGCGATGGTCTCGGCGAGCAGATCGTGCGGCTCGGCGCCGGGCAGGGCGCGACGGCCGTACGACTCCTCGTGCACCGCCCACGCCAGCGGGCGGCGCTGGGACCAGCCGGCCTGCATCAGCTCGGGCTCGTCCGGGAACTCGTCGACGTAGCCCACGCACAGGTAGGCGACCACGTCGAGGTGCTCGGGCAGGCCCAGCGTGCGGACCATCTCCCGCTCGTCGAAGAAGCTGACCCAGCCGACGCCCAGGCCCTCGGCGCGCGCGGCCAACCACAGGTTCTCGACGGCCAGCGCGGCGGAGTACGGCGCCATCTGGGGCTGCGTGTGACGTCCCAGGGTGTGCCGGCCGCCGCGGGTCGGGTCGGCGGTGACCACGATGTTCACGGGCGTTTCGAGGATGGCCTCGACCTTGAGCGCCTTGAACTTCTTGGCGCGGCCCTTGGGCAGCGACTTGGCGTATGCGTCGCGCTGGCGCATGGCCAGCTCATGCATGGTGTGCCGGGTCTCCGCGCTGCGGATCACCACGAAGTCCCAGGGCTGGGAGTGGCCGACGCTGGGCGCGGCGTGGGCCGCCTCCAGCACGCGCAGCAGCACGTCGGGCGGGATGGGATCGCTGCGGAAGCCGTTGCGGATGTCGCGGCGCTCGCGCATCACGCGGAGCACGGCCTCCCGCTCGGCCTCGGCATACCCGGGTGCGGGCGCTGCTTCGGATCCGGTGACGCTGTCGACGTCCGCGGCGGCTTCGAAGCCGACCGCGCCACCGGCCTCGGCTACCGGGGCCGGGTCCGCGCCGTCCACCGCGACGAGGTCGTTCGCGTCCTGCGCCCTGCCGGGCTCGGCGGTCGTACCGGCTTCGGGCGCTGCTAGGGCGTCCGGAAGCTCTCCGGGTACGGCGGCGGTGTCCTGGGCCAACGGGCCCTGCGGGGACTCAGCGGGCGCATCGATGCCCGTGGCCTGCGGTGCGAGCGGTACGTCTTCGTGGACCGCCTCGGCCGGCATCGCCTCAGCGGGCCCGCCGTGCTGCCGTGTCGGCTCGTGGCGCCGCCCGTCGCGTGGTGCGGGCACGGTGGGGCCGCCGTCGCCGTGGCCGACCCAGGCGTTCCCCGCGCCGGGCTCCTGGAAAGCGTCGTTCGGGAGCGCGTCCGCCGGGTCCAGGCCCTCCTCCGGTCCGATCTCCGTGCCGGCGGCGTCGGCTCCGGTACCGGGGGCCGGAACGTCGACCGCGGCCTCCGGCTCCATCGGGCCGCCGACGGATCCGCCGAACGCGTCGCCAGCGGGACCGGGGGCGCCGTCGCCCGCGGGAGCGGTGCCGGGCCCCGCCACTCCGTCGAGCGAGATCATCACATCGGGGGTCGGCTCGGCGGCGGGCGCGGAGGCGGCCTCATCCGGCGTGATCGCGCCGCTTTCCCGGCCCTCGGCTCCGTCCCCGTTGCTCATGTCGACACCGCTCGGGACGCCGGAGCCAACGCCGTTCATCTGCGCGGCGGGGTCCGAACCCGGCTCGCCGTGTCCTGCGAGGTGTGCAACGTCCGGAAGCGGCTGGGGGATCCGGAGCGCGTGCGGGGGCGTGGGGGCAAGGTGGGGCGTGGTCGGCACCGAGCCCTCCACCGGTACGAAGTGCCCCATCGGCTGCTGTGCGTCGGCGCTGTGCGACGCCGCCAACCCGGCGGATTCGTCCGGAAGTCCGTGCGACAGGCCGCTCGACGCGTCCGCGAAGTCGCCCGGATACGGATGGTCGGACTCCGGCGTGGCCGGCCCGGTGGCACCGGGGAGGATCGGCACCACGGGCGACACCACCATGACGTCCGCCGACTGCTGCCCCGCCAATGCCATCGCCTGGGCCTGGGCCGGCATGGCCGGATCCGCGGGGTAGGCAAGGGGTGCGCCGTCGGCTGCTGCGTACGCCTCCGCGCCGGTCATGGCACCGTCTGCCGGCGCATGCGCGAACTCCGCTGCGCCCGGGTCCCCGTGTGCGTACTCCGGTGCGCCCGGGTCCTGGGGATAGGCCGGGTCGGCCGGATACGTGACGCTCTGCGGTCCGCCGAGTGCCTCGGCGCCGAGCCCCGTGTCCATCGGCTGCGGGACCGCAGGGTCCGTCTGGAAGTGGCCGGCGTCGACGCCGGCCGGGTAGGCCCCGTCCCCGTGCGCCACGGCTCCGCCGTCGCCGGCGTATCCGGCGCCCCCCGGGAACTCGGCGCCCGGGCCGCCGGAACCGGAGTCATACGCGAGTCCGCCGTCGTGGAGGGCCTCCTGCGTCCCGTGGAACGGATGCCCGTCCGCAATGCCCGAGGGCACCTGCGTCCCGTCCGTCGGGTAGGAACCCAGGGATCCGGCCTCGGCCGGCGCTGCCTGCGCAGCCGCGGCCGAGCCGTCGTAGCCCGCCGGCTGGTAGCCGCCGTCCGGCTGGCCGGATGCGGACCAGGGCTCGCCCTCGTACGGCGGGAGGGCGCCGAGCTGGGGCCCGGCCAGGGTCGGGTCGTCGAGCGGCGCCGGTGCGGGCATGGCGTCGACGCCGTGCGCCCCCATGGCCTCGACTGGCTCGACCACGGTCGAAGGCTGTCCCCCGTCGAGGGACTCACCCCCGTCGAGGGGCTGACCCGAAGCCGGCGGCTCGGCGGTGGCGTGCGCCTCGGTGAAGCCCGCAGCAACCGCGGTGGGCGTCTCTGCGGTCGCCGGGACGCCGGCAGCCGGCGTCTCCGGAGCGTCGGGCGCGGTGGCCTGCCGGAGCCGTACGGGGCGCCGCTGGGGTCGCGGGGCGGACGTGCTGGCCGGGCCGCGGTCGGAGAGCGGGCGGACCAGGCTGGCGGAGGGATCGGGCACGGGCGGACCGAGGTGCAGGGGACGCCGTACGGGTGTCTGCTGCCTGGCCTGGGTGCGGACCTCACTCACGTCGACGGAGCCCGAGTCACGGCCGCCGGCCTCGTGCGCGCCAGGTTCGTCCGGCGCACCGGCTGTGCCGGGCGTCTCGCCTTCCGGCTGCGCGCCGGCCGTCGTCGGTGCCACCGCCTCGTCGTGCCCCGCCTGCGCGTCCTGCGCCATCGGCTCGCCGGGGGTCTCCGGCAGCAGCTGGGCGCCCTGGGGACCCTGGGGAGCCACGAGACCTTGAGAGTCCGAAAGGTTCTGAATGTTCTGGATGTTCTGAATGCCCTGGATGTTCTGGGCGTCCTGGAGGCCTGGATCGCTCTGGGCGTCCGGGAGGGCAGGGACGTTCTGACCGTTCTGGCCCTCCGGGAGGCCCTGGGCCGCGGTGCCGTGCACGGGCATTCCCGAGTGCTCCGGATGCTCCGGGTGCGCCCGCTCTCCGGCCGGCGCGGCCGGCGCCTGGCCGTCGTGCCAGGCGTTCTGGGCATCCGGCAGGAGGAGGACATCGTCGGCGGTGCGAAGGGGCGCGGAGGTTTCCACGTGGTGGGGGTGTGCGCCCGGCGCATGCGCGCCCGCGTGCGCTTCTGGGCCCTGGGCGGGTCCGGAAGCAACCCCGCTGCCCACGTCCTCCGGCAGCCCCTCGGCCGGGATCCGGCCGGTGTCGGTCATGCGTACCCCTCGCCCATTGGATCAGTGCTCTCTCAGCTCTCGGCGGGCCTGCGCCGCGACCGGGGTGGTGTGCCCGCGGTGGCGCTCCGACCGCTCGCCATCAAGAACGAGCGTGCCCGCCACGCGGCACGAACCCCGGAGCGACGCCAGGCCGGACGGTGACCCGGCCGCGCCCCCGCCATGGACTGCGCCGTCGGACACGCCTCCTTGCGCATGCCCGACTCCGGCGTCGGGTCGCGCCCCGTTGCGCGGCCCGCGCTGCGCCGTACCACATGCGTTCCCAAAGCGGTTTGGTTTTCCGGACATTGAGCGACGCATCGCAGAACACCCGAATGCAGTACAACGGTCGGCCAGCCTACCTCGCGCGGGCCGGCCAGGGGATCACGGGGCGGGCGGGTTTTCGCCGTCCTGGGTCACTCGTCCGGCGGGGCGCACGGACGGTTCGTCAGCGGCCTTGTCAGCGCCGGGACTCGCGCCGTTCCACTTGGATTCCGCAGATCAGGAAGGCGACGTGGCGTTCGGACTCGGTCCAGGACCGGGTGTCGAGCGCGACGGACTGGAGCAGGGCGCACTCGACCTCGTAGCCGTGCTCCATGAGGTTCCGGCCGATGAGTTCGGCCTCGTCGCGGGTCGCCGCGTGGGTGACGATGCGTTCCGGGCGGCGATCCGCGACCGCGCTGACCACCGCGGCACCCCCGCCCCCGACCCGTACGATGTCCGGCTCGGGGAGCCGCTCCAGGACCTGCGGGGCGGCGCCGTGCACCACATGGAGTTGGACGCCGAACCGGCGGGCCGTCGCGGTGGTGTGCGCGCAGGCGTCGGCATCCTGGTCGACGGCGATGACGGCCGCGCCGAGCCGCCCGGCCTCGCAGCTCAGGGCGCCGGAGCCGGAGCCGATGTCCCACAGCAGGTCACCCACCCGGGGACCGAGCCGGGCGAGTTGGGCGGCCCGCAGCGACGCACTGTCGCCTTCGTGGGCAGGGCCGCCGTAAACGGCGTCGGGCAGCGCCCAGCCGCGTACGCCGGACGGTTCGCGCCCCGCGATCCAGCCGCTCTCCCCCGCTCTTGCCTGCTGCCGTGACGGCGCGGCGGCTGCCCCTGGGCCGCCCTCGGCCGAGGCCCCCGGGCCGGCCGTCTGCGCGGGTCCCCAGCGCGCCGTCTCGTCGCCCACGGCGGGCCCGCCGATGGCGATGACGACGTTCGGGTCGCGCCAGGTGTGGTCGGCGGCCTTGTCGGAGGTGACGACGGTGACGCGTTCGCGTTCGGTGCCCAGTTCCTCGCAGATCACGAAGGTGCGGTGGACACCGTCGAGCATCAGGCCGAGTTCGGCGGGGCCGGCGCCCGGCGAGGTGAGCACGGCGACCTTGGCATGGGCCCGGCAGACGTTCACCGCGCGGCGCAGGGTGCGCGGGTGGGCGACGACGATCTGCGCGTCGTCCCAGGGCATGCCGGCCCGTGCGAAGGCGGCGGCGACGGAGGACACGGCGGGCACGACCTCCACCTCGAGGCCGAACTCGGGAGCCCGCAGGGTGCGTACCACACCGAAGAAGCCGGGGTCGCCGTCGGCGAAGACGACGGCGGTGCCGCGGTGTGCGGCGACACGACGGGCGGCGAGTGCGACGCTGCCGAGCCGGATGCGTTCGGCTGCCCCGGGAACCTCCGGAAGCGCCAGGTGGTGGGCGGCACCGGCCACCAGGGTGGCGGCTGACAGTGCCGAGCGTGCCGCATCGGTCAGCGGCGAGCCGTCCCAGCCGATCACCGTGACCCGGTCGGCCATTCTCGTCAGTCTCCTGAGGGTTCTCGCAGATCGTTCAGGGATGCGCTGGGTGGTCCGTGCGGGACGGTGCGCTGGGTGGCCCCGGGCTTTCGTCTCGAGGCCGGGCACTGTGAGCGTACCTGGTGGGCGGCGCAGGACGCGTCACCGGCCACCCCTTGCCGGGAGCCGGGGCGGAGGCGACCGGAGCTGGCCGGAGCCGTGGCCGGCGTCAGTTCCAGTCGGAGTAGACGGTGAAGCCGCCGTGGTCGGCGAGGTGTTCGGAGACGCCTTCCAGGTCCTCGGGCAGCAGGCTCCAGACGATGAGGTCGGTACGCATGTCCGCCCAGCCGCCGTCCTCGGTTCTGCTGCGGGCTATCCAGGCTCCGCGCAGCACGCCCTCGCTGATACAGCCGATCTTCTGGGCGACCTGCTGGGCCGCGGTGTTGTCCGCGGCGGTGCGCATCTCCAGGCGTTCGAACTTCTGATCGTGGAAGAGCCACTGTGCCAGTGCGAGGACCGCTTCGGAGGCGTAGCCCTCGCCGCGCGCCCAGGGGGCGATGGCGTAGGAGAGCTCTCCGGAGCGCACCCGCCAGTCGGTGTGGTGCAGGTAGAGAATGCCGACCAGGCGCTGGGTGAGGAATTCGGTCACGGCCAGCACCAGGCCACGGCCGGCGGTGCGCCGGGCGGGTGCGTCACGGCCGATCCAGGCGCGGGCGTGTTTCTCGGTGTACGGCGTGGGGACCGGGGTCCAGGCGGCGATCAGCTCGTCGTTCATCATCTCGGTCAGTGCCTGGATGTCCGTTTCGTCAAGCGAGCGCAGCGTCAGCCGATCCGTGCTGATGGAGATGTCGGGGAACCCCGGGATGGCTGGTGTCATGCGCCGCTCCGTAACCCTCAGGACCTACAGGCCCGCCGAATGCCCCAGCATGCAGCATGACGGCCCGGAACCGCACCAGGGGGTCGGCGTCCCGGGCCCGTCGCCCCCCTGTCGCTGGCCGGCCGGGGTCGGGGACGGGGGACCCCCGACAGCGTAATAAGGTCGCGGCATGTTTGACCCTCTGACGGTCGTGACCGGAGTGGCCGCACTGGCGCTGGCCCTCTGGTGCGGCTTCGCCACCTACCGTGACCAGCCGACCAAGGACTGGCACTTCATCGGCATGGCCGTAGTCGCCCTGCTGGCCACGGTGCAGCTGGTCGTCGGTGTGGTGCAGCTGGCCCGTGGCCGGCACCCGGAGCAGGGCAACGTGATCTTCGTGGCCTATCTGCTGGCCGCCTTCGCCTGCGTTCCCGCGGCGGGCCTGATGTCGCTGGCGGAACGCACCCGGTGGGGTTCGGCGACCGTCGCGGCCGGGGGCGTGGTGCTGGCCGTGCTGGAGCTACGGCTGAACGACATCTGGGGAGGCTGAGGTGGCGGTGACCGATTCGAAGCGGCAAGGTGCCCGCCGGACCCGGCTGACCGGCGGCCCGGGCATGCTGCTGCTGTGGTTGTACGGGGTGATGGTGGTCGGTGCGGTGTCGCGCTCCGTCGTGCAGATCAGCACCGAGTTCGACCGCGCCCCGCTCGCCTACTCGCTCTCGGCCGTCGCGGGCGTGGTGTACGGCTTCATCACGTACTCGCTGGTGCGCGGCGGTGAGTCGGCGCGCCGGGTGGCTCAGGTGTGCTGTGCCGCCGAGCTGGCCGGGGTGCTGATCGTCGGGACCTGGACGCTGGTGGAGCCGTCCGCGTTCCCGGACTCCACGGTCTGGTCGTACTACGGCAGGGACTATCTCCTCATCCCCGTGATCCTGCCGGTGACCGCGCTGTACTGGCTGCGCCGGGCGCGCGGCGGCACGGAGACGTCCCAGGACTAGCGGTTCGCCGGTCGGGGCCAGTCCGGGGGACCCGTGGGTCCGGGAGGCCCGGCGGCGAGTGGTCCGGCGGCGGGGACACGGATGAACGAGTGGTCCGTTGAACGAGTGATCCGTTCATCCGTGTCCCCGCCTGCCGGCCGGGGCGTGCGGGGCCTGTCAGGCCACGGCAGCCGGTGCCTGGGCGTCCTTGGCCAGGGTGATCAGGGTCAACGCGTCGTCGACGCGCCGGGTGGCGACCGGCTCGTAGCCGTTCCTGCGATACAGCCGCAGGTTGTGCTCGCTCCGGTGGCCGGTGAAGAGCTCGAAGCGCCGGACGTCGCCCTGCGCACGCAGCCGCTCCTCGACTGCACCCAGCAGGCGGCCGCCGAGGCCGTGCCGCCGCATCCGCGGGTGCACGATGAGTTTGCCGATGTTCGCCACACCGTCGTCGTCGACGCTGCCGCGTACCGAGGCCACCACCTCGGAACCGAGCCGCGCCACCAGTACGCAGCCGCCGGCGAGCTCGGCCTTGAGCGCGTCCAGCGACTGGGTGAGCGGCTCGATGGTGTAATCGCCGTACAGCTCGGCCTCGCTCTGGTAGCACAGATACTGCAACTTGAGGATCTGCTCGGCGTCCTGCTCGTTCGCCGCAGAGATGGTCACGCTCATGCCCATGTGTGCATGCCTCTCGCTCACCTGCTCCGCCGGTTGTCCATCAGTGCTTTCCCCGCGGACCTGGAACTGCAACCTCCGCGGTGAGCATTCTGCGCAGACATCCCAGGCATCGGGAACGCGCTGGCCCCAGACTCCCCTGTGAGATACCCAACTCTCCTGCGATTTCTCGGTACGTGGGGTCATGGGGCGACAGAAGTGCCGTGACGAGTCGGGGGCAGCGGCCGGGCAGTCTGCGTACCGCGGCACGCAGGCTACGGCCGTGCAGCGTGGCAAGGACCTGGGGTTCGGGGCCGCGCCAGGCGTCATCGGCGGGCTCGGGGGCGTAGCGGCCCTCGCGGCGTGCGGTGCGGCGGCAGCGGCGTGCCTCGGCCCGTACCGCACGGCGCAGCCAGCCGGCCGGATCGTGCGGCGGGTCGGCCGCGTGCAGGCGTTCCAACAGCCGTAACCACACGGCCTGCTCCAGGTCCGCCGGCTCGGCGCCCGCCGCCCGGGCCTCAGCGGCGGCCTCGGCGGCGAGCAGCGGGCGCAGTGCGGCGATCAGCTCGCCGGCCGTGGCGGTGGCACCGGCGGTGCGCTCGGCCTGGCATGCGCCCGTGCGGTGTTCCGGGGCGCCCGGTGTGATCGTGTTCATGCCGGGCGTGACGCGGCGGCCCCGGTGCCGGTTGCCCGGGGCCGCCATTCTCACCCGTCAGGGGGTCCGAAGGGGTCAGCCGTTGACGAAGTCCTCGCGGGCCAGCAGGGCAGTATCGGCGTTGTCCGTGAAGACACCGTCGATCCCTGTTGCGAAGTAGCTGCGGAAGGCGCCGAACGCGTCGCCGTAGGCGTTGGGGTCGGTGCCCTTGCGAAAGTCGGCGGGCAGGAAGGTGTTCTCGTTGCGCATCGTGTACGGGTGCAGGATCAGGCCGGCGGCATGCGCGTCACGGACCAGGGTGGTCGGGGTGGTGAGCCGACCGGCGGCGTCCCTGGGGATGATCAGGTTCAGCGTGGGCCCGATGCCCCGGGCGAACGAGGCGATCCACGCCAGGCCCTCGGGCTTCACCAGGTCGTCGACGGTGCGCGGGTCTCCGGCCTCGACGAAGTCCCAGGGGCGGGTGCCCGCGGCGTCCAGCAGCACGATGCCGGGCGTGTCCACGAGCCGGCTCAGCTTGTGGATGCTGCTGGGCTCGAAGGACTGGAGGATCTGCGGCGCGTCGGCGTGGTCACGGTCGTGCCGGCGCAGCGACGGCACCAGCAGCTCCTCCAGGTCGTAGCCGAGCGTGCGGAAGTAGCTGGGGTGCTTGGTCTCCACGTACAGCCAGACGGGCCGGCCACGCTTCTTACCCTCCCGGTCGGCCCATTGGAGGACCTCTTCGTAGGCGGGCACCTCCCAGCGGCCGTTGTAGAGGGTGTTGTGCGGGCGGTTCTGCGGGATGCGTTCCTGGGCGCGCAGGGTCTTCAGCTCGGCGAGCGTGAAGTCCTCGGTGAACCATCCGGTGATCGCTTTGCCGTCCACCGTCTTGGTCGTGCGGCGCCCCGCGAACTCGGGGTGGTCGGCGACGTCGGTGGTGACGGAGATGTCGTTCTCGTGACGGCATACGAGGTGGCCGTCCTTGGTGGGCACGACGTCCTGCTCGATGATGTGCGCCCCGAGCTCGAGCGCCAGCCGGTAGGAGCCGAGGGTGTGCTCGGGGCGGTAGCCCGCGGTGCCGCGGTGGCCGATGACCGTGGGCACCGGAAGGCTTCCGAACCCGCCCCGGTCCGCTGCCGCGGGCCTGTCGGCGGCGCACGCGGCACCGGGCGCTGCGGTGACGACCCCGCCCGCACCGAGCACCGCGGCGCCGAGAACGGCCCGCCGTCCCGGCCGCTCGGACGTGCCCGTTCCCTGGGCCGGCCCCGGCCGTCCCTCGTTCGACCTCTGCATCGCCATGGGCACTCCTCCCGTGCACTGCCCTGCCCGTACCGCTTCGTTCGTGCTCCGCACATGTCAAAGCGCTGCGATCGTAGGGGTACCCGGGTGACGGGTGGGGGACCTGTGGCGGAACACGTGGGTGTCGGCCGGTGAGCGACGGGTCGCAGGCCCGCCCGGCGGTGGACGCCCAGCGCCCCGGTCGTTCGTCGACGTCCGGCACGTGCACCTCACGCAAGGGCCAACCGGAGGATCCACGTCACACCGCCGAACGGGCCCCGCCGCCCCGCGCACGGTCCCGGGTCGCGCGACCACCCGCGGTCGCGCTGTGCTCCGGAGATGACGGCTGTGCCGCGGATTTCCCGAAATCCCGGATTCTCCGTCACGGCTGCGTATCCGGCGTATGACCGATGTGCAATCGCCGCGGCCTGACGAGTATCGTCCTCACCTGCGGAGACTTCCGCGGATGTGCATGAGGCGCAGCCATCGATTCGCTTGACCCCGGAGGGTCCGTTGTCCCGTTTCGCCTTCTTGAAGGCAGTGCTCCAGCCGATCCTGCGCTTGATGTTCCGCCCGCGGGTGGAAGGCGCCGAGCACATCCCCGCCTCCGGTCCGGTGATCCTGGCCGGGAACCACCTCACCTTCATCGACTCGATCATCCTGCCGATCGTCTGCCGCCGTCAGGTCGTCTTCATCGGCAAGGACGAGTACGTCACCGGCAAGGGCATCAAGGGCCGGCTCATGGCCTGGTTCTTCACCGGCGTCGGCATGATCCCGGTGGACCGGGACGGCGCGAACGGCGGCGTGGCCGCGCTGATGACCGGTCGCCGGGTACTGGAAGAGGGCAGGATCTTCGGCATCTACCCCGAGGGCACCCGCTCCCCCGACGGGCGCCTCTACCGGGGTCGCACCGGCATCGCCCGGCTGACGCTGATGACCGGCGCGCCGGTGGTGCCGTTCGCCATGATCGGCACGGACAAGCTCCAGCCGGGCGGCTCGGGCATGCCGCGCCCGGGTCGGGTGACGGTCCGCTTCGGCATGCCGATGGAGTTCTCCCGCTACGACGGCATGGACCGCGACCGCTATGTGCTGCGCGCCGTGACGGACTCGGTGATGGCGGAGGTCATGGAGCTGTCCGGGCAGGAGTACGTGGACATGTACGCGACCAAGGCGAAGGCGGCCTGAACGGGAGCCGGTCGGGGGTGCCGCCCGCTCAGGGGGCGGCCTACGCCCCCTGAGGTGTGGGGTGAGCGGGTGTGCAGGCGGCCGCAAGCGGCCTATCAAGGGGTGCGGGGAATCGCGCGACCAGCCCGCCATCGGCCGGTGGCTCACGGCGACAGAAACAGCCCCCTCGGGACGGTGACGGACCAACGGTCTCGTCAGGGCCGGTCGCGCAGTTCCCCGCGCCCCTAGGTGGGCCGAGGACACCCCGCCCCAAAGTGGCGCCGCAGCCGCCCCACGGGGACACGCAACCCGATTGGCGCCGCAGACGCCCCATAAGGGGCGCGGGGAACTGCGCGAGCAACCCGCCACCCGCCGGCGGGTCACAAGCGACAGAAACAGCCCCCTCCGGACAGTGACGAACCAACGGTCTCGTCAAGGCCGGTCGCGCAGTTCCCCGCGCCCCTGGGTGGGACGGGGGCACCCCGCAAAAATTGGCGCCGCACGCGCCCTGCGTGCTACGCGTTGCGGGCCGTGGCCCAGGTGCGCTGGAGGGTCAGGTCGTGCTTCACCTCGGCCAGTTGTGCCGTCACCGCCGCGGGTGCCGTGCCGCCGCGGCCGTCGCGGGAGGCGAGGGCGCCGGGGACGTTCAGGACCGTGCGGACCTCGGGGGTGAGGTGGGCCGAGATCTTCGCGAACTGGTCGTCGGTCAGCTCGTCGAGTTCCTTGCCCTCGGCCTCCGCCGCCTTCACGCACTCGCCGGCCACCTCGTGCGCCACCCGGAACGGCACACCCTGCTTGACGAGCCACTCCGCGATGTCCGTGGCCAGGGAGAAGCCTGCCGGGGCCAGCTCCTCCATGCGCTCGCGGTGCACCGTGAGGGTGGCCATCATGCCGGTGAAGGCGGGCAGCAGGACCTCCAGCTGGTCGCAGGAGTCGAAGACCGGCTCCTTGTCCTCCTGGAGGTCGCGGTTGTAGGCCAGCGGCAGGGCCTTCAACGTCGCCAGCAAGCCCGTGAGGTTGCCGATCAGCCGGCCGGACTTGCCGCGGGCCAGCTCGGCGATGTCCGGGTTCTTCTTCTGCGGCATGATCGACGAGCCGGTCGAGAACGCGTCGTGGAGGGTGACGAAGGAGAACTCCTTCGTGTTCCAGATGATGACCTCCTCGGCGATACGGGACAGGTCGATCCCGATCATCGCCGTGACGAAGGCGAACTCGGCGACGAAGTCCCGCGCGGCCGTGCCGTCGATGGAGTTGGCGGCCGAGCCGCGCTCGAAGCCGAGGTCGGCGGCGACCGCCTCCGGGTCCAGGCCCAGGGAGGAGCCGGCCAGGGCGCCCGAGCCGTACGGCGAGACGGCGGTGCGCTCGTCCCACTGCCGCAGCCGCTCCGCGTCCCGGGACAGGGCCTGAACGTGGGCCAGGACGTGGTGCGCGAAGAGCACCGGCTGGGCGTGCTGGAGATGCGTACGGCCCGGCATGGCGACGTCCGGGTGGGCCTCGGCGAGGCCGACCAGCGCCTCCTGAAGATCGGTGATCAGGCCGCCGATGATGCGGGCGTGGTCGCGCAGGTACATCCGGAAGAG
The DNA here is from genome assembly GCF_024435355.1 of Streptomyces odontomachi. Classification (GTDB taxonomy): domain Bacteria; phylum Actinomycetota; class Actinomycetes; order Streptomycetales; family Streptomycetaceae; genus Streptomyces; species Streptomyces odontomachi. The sequence goes on along the minus strand of NZ_JAMJWG010000014.1, from coordinate 252,786 downwards.
GGTGGCGACCTGGTCGTTGCGGGAGCGTCCGGCGCGCAGCTTGCCGCCGAGGTCGGTGCCGAGGCGTTCCAGCAGGCCGCGCTCCAGGGCGGTGTGCACGTCCTCGTCGGCGATGGTGCCGGTGAAGGAGCCGTCGGCGACGTCGGCCGCGAGCCGGTCGAGTCCGGCGAGCATCCGCTCCAGCTCGTCCTCGGTCAGCAGCCCCGCCTTGTGCAGGACGCGGGCGTGGGCGCGGGAGCCGGCGATGTCGTACGGGGCGAGCCGCCAGTCGAAGTGTACGGAGGCCGAGAGCCGGGCCAGGGCCTCGGCGGGGCCGTCGGCGAACCGGCCGCCCCAGAGCCGTACGTCACCGTTGCTGCTGCTCACTGCACTGCTCCTTGCATCCGGGAGTCCCCGCAGGACCGGCCGGCCCGGCGCAGGGGTTGAGATACGAACCGCCTCCCCGTAGAGGAGACGGGGAGGCGGTTGCCAGGCTATGACGTCCGGGGCTTCCGGGCGCCTATGGGTGACCTCGGCCGGGTCGGTGGCTTCAGGCCAGGTCGCGCTGGGCGGCGATCTTCTGCGAGAGCCCGAAGATCTCGATGAAGCCCTGCGCCTTGGACTGGTCGAAGGTGTCACCCGTGTCGTAGGTGGCCAGGTTGAAGTCGTAGAGGGAGGCGTCGGAGCGCCGGCCGGTGACGACGGCGCGGCCGCCGTGCATGGTCATCCGGATGTCGCCGGTGACGTGCTGGTTGGCCTCGTTGATGAAGCCGTCCAGGGCGCGCTTGAGCGGGGAGAACCACAGGCCGTCGTAGACCAGCTCGCCCCAGCGCTGCTCGACCTGCCGCTTGTAGCGGGCCAGCTCGCGCTCGACGGTGACGTTCTCCAGCTCCTGGTGGGCGGTGATCAGGGCGATCGCGCCGGGCGCCTCGTAGACCTCACGGGACTTGATGCCGACGAGACGGTCCTCGACCATGTCGATCCGGCCGATGCCCTGGGCGCCGGCCCGCTCGTTCAGCAGCTGGACGGCCTGGAGCGGGGTGACGGGCTTGCCGTCGATCGCGACCGGGACGCCCTCCTTGAAGGAGATGACGACCTCGTCGGGCTCCCGCGGGACGGACGGGTCCTGGGTGTACTCGTAGATGTCCTCGATCGGGGAGTTCCAGATGTCCTCCAGGAAGCCGGTCTCGATGGCGCGTCCGAAGACGTTCTGGTCGATCGAGTACGGGGACTTCTTGGAGGTCGCGATCGGCAGGCCCTTCTCCTCGCAGAAGGCGATCGCCTTGTCCCGGGTCATCGCGTAGTCGCGGACCGGGGCGATGCACTTGAGGTCGGGGGCGAGGGCGACGATGCCGGCCTCGAAGCGGACCTGGTCGTTGCCCTTGCCGGTGCAGCCGTGCGCGACCGTGCCGGCGCCGTGCTTCTGGGCGGCCGCGACGAGGTGCTTGACGATGGCGGGCCGGGACAGCGCGGAGACCAGCGGGTAGCGGTCCATGTACAGGGCGTTGGCCTTGATCGCCGGAACGCAGTACTGGTCGGCGAACTCGTCCTTAGCGTCGGCGACCTCGGCTTCGACGGCACCGCAGGCGAGCGCGCGCTTGCGGATGACGTCCAGGTCCTCGCCGCCCTGGCCGACGTCCACGGCGACGGCGATGACCTCGGCGCCCGTCTCCTCGGCGATCCAGCCGATGGCGACGGAGGTGTCCAGGCCGCCCGAATAGGCGAGTACGACGCGCTCGGTCACGGGTGTCTCCCTCACAGTGCATTCGCTGACATGCATGAGTATGCACTGCTCTGCATGGTTCGTCAATCTGGGTATGAAGATGCAGGTCGGTGGCGTGTCGGGCAGGTCCCCGGGCGCGCGAGAGGCCTCCGGGGAGGGGGAAGGGATGCTCGACGAGCGGGTACGGAGTGGGCGCCCGGGGGGCCGGTCGGTGGGCTCAGCCGCCGTCGGTCAGCTCGTCCAGGAGCACCTGGACATGGCTGTGCGGAACATCCTTCGTGGCGGTGAGCAGGGTCAGCGGGCCCGCGGCCGCCATGTCCCGCAGCTGGTCGAGCGCCTCGGCGCGCTCCGGCTCGGCGAGCTCCGCCTGGTACCGCGCACGGAACTCGTCGTACCGGTCGGGATCGTGCCGGTACCACGTGCGCAGGTCGTTGGACGGAGCCACCTGCTTCAGCCAGTTGTCGAGCGGCGCCTCGGCCTTGGCCAGGCCGCGCGGCCACAGCCGGTCGACGAGCACCCGCGCCCCGTCGGCCGGCTCCGCGGAGTCGTAGATGCGGCGGGCGTGGACCTGGCGCGCGGGGCCGTGGGTGCCCCGTCCCGCCTGGCCCGCCTGTCGCTGGGTGCCGCTCTTGTGCGTCGCGCTGTGCTCTCCTCGGCTCGCCATGCGTCCATGGTCGCGCGGCCGACACGTCCCGCCAGTCGAGACACTCCACATACTCCACCGATATCCTTAGACAGCCGAACGAACGGCGCGAATAATCGGGGCCATGGGAAAGACGTATGAGCGCATCGAGGGGCGGCTTCGCTCGTTCATCGAGGAGCAGCCGGTCTTCTTCACCGCCACCGCCCCGCTGACCGGGGACGGCACGGTCAATCTCTCCCCCAAGGGGGTCAAGGGCTCTCTCGCGGTGCTCGACGAGCACCGGCTGGCGTATCTGGACTTCGCCGGCAGCAACGCGGAGACCATTGCCCACCTGCGCGAGAACGGCCGCATCACCCTCATGTGGTGTGCGTTCCAGGGCCCGCCGAACATCGTGCGGGTGCATGGCAGCGGCGAGCCGGTGTTCCGGGACGATCCCCGCTTCCCGGAGCTGCTGGCCTGCTTCCCCGACGTGGACAGCACCAGTCACGGGCTGCGCGCGATCATCGTGGTGACGGCCGGGCTGATCCGGGACACCTGCGGGTACGCGGTGCCCTTCATGGCCTACGAGCGTGAACGTGATCTGCACGCCAAGCGTTTCGCACGCGAGGACGACGCGTCCCTGGACGCCTACTTCCACAAGAAGGACCACGTGGAGACCAGTATCGACGGTCTCCCCGGACTGCCGCTGCCGCTACCGCCGAGCCCGATGTGACGGTGGCCCGCGGGGCGCGCGACCACATGCGGGGCACCCGCCCACATACCGAGACGTGGTTGCATGTAGCCGCCACGGAAGCGTTGCATCGCCGCCGTGCACACTGAGCCCGAACACCCCGAACCCGCATCGCCCGCCACCCCGACGGAGCCGCGGCCGGACCCCGCCACCACGCGCGCCGACGACCGGGCGGCCCGCCGTGCCGTCACCGTCTTCCCCCTGCTGGTCCTCGCCGCGGGCGCGGCGGGCATGATCGCACCGGGCACGTTCAGCGGGTGGGGCACCGATGTGCCGTACCTGCTGGGCGTCGTCATGTTCTGCATGGGCCTGACGATGACGCCGCTGGACTTCAGGGGCGTGGCGAAGCGGCCGTGGGCCGTCGGGCTCGGGCTGGTCGCACACTACGTGATCATGCCGGGGCTCGGCTGGCTGATCGCCCATGCGCTGGGGCTCTCGCCGCAGCTTGCCGCCGGTGTCATCCTGGTCGGCTGCGCGCCCAGCGGCACCGCCTCGAACGTGGTGACGTACCTGGCCCGCGGCGACGTGGCGCTCTCGGTTTCCGTGGCCACCGTCTCGACCGTCCTGGCACCGCTGCTCACCCCGCCGCTGACGCTGCTGCTCGCGGGCGAGTTCCTGCCGGTGGACGCCTCGGCGATGGTCACCGACATCCTCAAGACGGTGCTGCTGCCGGTGCTCGGCGGCCTGGTCATCCGGTTCCTCTTCGGCCGGTACCTGGGCCGGGTGCTCGGTGTGCTGCCGTGGCTGTCCGCGTTGACCGTGTCGGTCATCGTGGCCGTGGTGGTGGCCGGCAGCGCGGAGGCCATCAAGTCGGCGGCCGCGCTGGTGCTGCTCGCGGTGGTGCTGCACAACGGTCTGGGGCTCGCGCTCGGATACGGTGCCGGGGCGCTGGCCCGGCTCGGCAAGCCATCCGCGCGAGCCATGGCCTTCGAGGTCGGCATGCAGAACTCCGGCCTCGCCGCGTCGCTGGCCACGGCCCACTTCAGCCCGCTTGCGGCGTTGCCGTCGGCGATCTTCTCCGTCTGGCACAACGTCTCCGGGGCCGTGGTCGCGGCGTGGATGGCACGCCGGCGACCCTAGGGGTGGCTCCTGGCGGGTCCGCCCCCGGTGTCCCCTCCCGGTGGGGCGCGGGGGGCTGTGCCCTCGGCCACGACGAGACCCGTCAGGTCGTCACCGTTCCGGTGGGGCGGTTTCTGTCGTGTCCGGACCATCGGCCGGTGGGGGTTGCTCGCGCAGTTCCCCGCGCCCCTTTTCAGGCGCCTTCGGCGCCACCTACGGCTCGCGCCCACGCGGCGAAGCCGCACACCAAACACAGCCCCGCGCCCCTTTTCAGGCGCCTCCAGCGCCACCTACAGCTCGCGCCCACGCGGCGAAGCCGCACACCAAACACAGCCCCGCGCCCCGTTTTCAGGCGCACGCAGCCGCAGCCCCGCCCCCTCAGGGGCGCCGGCCGTCGCCGTTCAGCCTTGGGCCAGCTGGAGGAGGTGGTCGGCGAGTGCCTGGCCGCCGGTTGGGTGGCGGCTGATGAGGAGCAGGGTGTCGTCGCCGGCGATGGTGCCGAGGATGTCGTGCAGTTCGGCCTGGTCGATGGCCGAGGCCAGGAACTGGGCGGCGCCGGGCGGGGTGCGCAGCACCACCAGGTTCGCGGAGGCCTCCGCGGAGATCAGCAGCTCCGCGGAGAGCCGCCGCATGCGCTCCTCCTTGGCGGACTCGCCCAGCGGGGCGCGCGGCGTGCGGAAGCCGCCCTCGCTGGGCACCGCGTAAATGAGATCGCCGTCCACGTTGCGCAGCTTCACCGCGTTCAGCTCGTCCAGGTCACGGGAGAGCGTGGCCTGGGTGACGCTGAGCCCGTCGTCCGCCAGGAGCTTCGCCAACTGGCTCTGGGAGCGCACCGGTTGCCGGTTGAGAATGTCCACGATGCGGCGGTGGCGGGCGGTACGGGTCTGCGGAACGGCAGGCCCGTTCTCGTGTTCCTGGTGCTGCGCGTGGTTCATCGTCGTCTCATTCTCCGGTTCACTCCCGGGCTCGGCCCTTCTCCTGCGCCCTGTCCAGGACGCCGGGCAGCGCCTGGAGGAACGCGTCCACCTCGTCGTCGCTGAGCGTGAGCGGTGGCATGAGCCGGACGACATCGGGGGCGGGCGCGTTGACCAGGAAGCCGGCGTCCTGAGCCGCCTGTTGCACGTGGCGCGCGAGCGGCTCGGTGAGCACGATACCCAGCAGCAGCCCGGCGCCCCTGACATGCCCGACCAGCGGATGCCGCCCGGCGGTGGCACCGGTGCCCTCGATGCCGTCGCGCAGCCGCTGTTCGGCCCGCTTGACGTTGGCGAGCAACCCTTCGTTCTCGATGGTGTCCAGCACCGCGAGGCCGGCCGCGCAGGCCACCGGGTTGCCGCCGAAGGTGGTGCCGTGCTGGCCGGGGCCGAGCAGGTCGGCGGCGGCACCGAAGGCGACCGTGGCACCGAGCGGCAGGCCGCCGCCGAGGCCCTTGGCGAGCGTGACGATGTCGGGGTCGATGCCGTCGTGCGCCTGGTAGGAGAACCAGTGCCCGGTCCTTCCCAGGCCGGTCTGCACCTCGTCGAGGACCAGCAGGGTGCCGGTCGCCCGGGTGATCTCACGGGCCGCCTTGAGGTACCCGGCGGGCGGTACCACCACGCCGTTCTCGCCCTGGATGGGCTCGATCACGACGAGCGCGGTCTGTTCGGTGACCGCGGCGCGCAGCGCGGCCACGTCCCCGTACGGCACGTGGGTGACATCGCCCGGCAGCGGCACGAAGGGCTGCTGCTTGGCGGGCTGTCCGGTCAGGGCCAGCGCGCCCATGGTGCGGCCGTGGAAGCCGCCCTGCGTGGCGACCATGTGCTGGCGGCCGGTCAACCGGCCGATCTTGAAGGCGCCCTCGACGGCCTCGGCGCCCGAGTTGCAGAAGTACACCCGTCCTTCCCGGCCGAAGAGCTGGAGCAGCCGCTCGGCGAGCGTCACCGGCGGTTCCGCGACGTAGAGGTTGGAGACATGGCCCAGGGCCGCGATCTGCCGGCTGACGGCCTCGACGACGGCCGGATGGGCGTGGCCGAGGGCGTTGACCGCGATCCCCCCGACGAAGTCGAGGTAGGTGGCGCCGTCGGCGTCCTCGAGCCGGGCGCCCTCGCCGCGCACCAGGGCCAGCGGCGGGGTGCCGTAGTTGTTCATGAGGGCGCCCTGCCAGCGCTGCGCGAGCGCGGCGTTGCCGCCCGGGTGGGCCCCGGCGGGGTTCTGGGTCTCTTCGGTGCCGGTCATGCTGTCTCCCCTTGTGCCACGTGCGGTGTGGTCTCGTCGTCCGGCACGACCATCGTGCCGATGCCTTCGTCCGTGAAGATCTCCAGCAGGATCGAGTGCTGGACGCGGCCGTCGATGACACGTGCGGTGGTGACGCCGCCGCGCACCGCGTGCAGGCAGCCCTCCATCTTCGGCACCATGCCGCTGCTCAGCTCGGGCAGCAGCTTCTCCAGCTCGCTGGCGGTGAGCCGGCTGATCACGTCGTCGCTGTTCGGCCAGTCCTCGTAGAGGCCCTCGACGTCGGTGAGCACCATCAGCGTCTCGGCCTTCAGGGCGGCGGCGAGCGCGGCGGCCGCGGTGTCGGCGTTGACGTTGTAGACGTGTCCGTCGTCGGCGGAGCGTGCGATGGAGGACACCACCGGGATGCGGCCGTCGGCGAGCAGCGCCTCGATGGCGCCGGTGTCTATCTCGGTGATCTCACCGACGCGGCCGATGTCCACCAGCTCGCCGTCGATCCGGGGCCGGTGCCGGGTGGCGGTGATGGTGTGGGCGTCCTCGCCGGTGAGCCCGACGGCCAGCGGGCCGTGCCGGTTGAGCAGCCCGACGAGTTCGCGCTGCACCTGGCCGGCGAGGACCATCCGGACCACGTCCATGGCCTCCGGCGTGGTCACCCGCAGGCCCGCCTTGAACTCGGAGACGAGCCCGTGCCGGTCCAGCTGGGCGCTGATCTGCGGTCCGCCGCCGTGCACGACGACGGGCTTGAGGCCGGCGTGTCGCAGGAAGACGACGTCCTGCGCGAAGGCGGCCTTCAGCTGCTCGTCCACCATGGCGTTGCCACCGAACTTGATGACGACGGTCTTGCCGTGGTGCCGGGTCAGCCAGGGCAGCGCCTCGATGAGGATCTGTGCCTTGGGCAGTGCGGTGTGCTGACGTGTGCTCATGCGGGTTCGACAATCCTCTGGGGAGGCTCGGGGGCGCGGGCGCGGTCCACCGGCGCGGTCAGGAGGAGTACGCGCTGTTCTCGTGGACGTAGTCGGCGGTCAGGTCGTTGGTCCAGATCGTCGCGCCGGCGGACCCGGCGGCGAGGTCGGCGGTGACGGTGACCTCCCGGTAGCGCATGTCGACCAGCTCGCGGTCCTCGCCGACAGAACCGTTCTTGCAGACCCAGACGCCGTTGATGGCGACGTTCAGCCGGTCCGGTTCGAAGGTGGCGGAGGTGGTGCCGATGGCGGACAGCACCCGGCCCCAGTTGGGGTCCTCACCGTGGATGGCGCACTTCAGCAGGTTGTTGCGCGCGATGGTGCGCCCCACCTGCACGGCTTCGTCCTCGGTTGCGGCGCCGATCACGTCGATCCTGATGTCCTTGCTCGCGCCCTCGGCGTCGGCGACCATCTGCCGGCCGAGGTCGTCGCAGACCGCCCGCACCGCCTCGGCGAACTCCGCGTAGTCCGGGGTGACGCCGGAGGCTCCGGAGGCGAGCAGCAGCACGGTGTCGTTGGTGGACATGCAGCCGTCGGAGTCGATGCGGTCGAAGGTGGTGCGGGTGGCGTCCCGCAGCGCCTTGTCCAGGGTCGCGGGGTCCAGGTCGGCGTCGGTGGTGAGGACGACGAGCATGGTGGCGAGGCCGGGGGCGAGCATGCCCGCGCCCTTGGCCATGCCACCGACGGCCCAGCCGGCCCCGGACGCGGCACCACCGTCCCCGGCGGCGCCCCCGGAGGTGTTCCCGCCTCGGACGACGGCCGTCTTGTGCACGGTGTCGGTCGTCTTGATGGCGATCGCGGCCTTCTCGCCACCGTCCTCGGAGAGCGCGGCGGCGGCCTGGTCCACACCGGGAAGCAGCTTGTCCATCGGCAGCAGGGTGCCGATCAGGCCGGTCGAGGCGACGGCGACCTCGCCCGCGCTGTGTCCTTCGAGGGCCTCGGCGACCCGTTCGGCGGTGGCGTGGGTGTCCTGGAAGCCCTTCGATCCGGTGCAGGCGTTGGCGCCCCCGGAGTTGAGCACCACAGCGGAGACCGTCCCGCCCTTGATCACCTGCTCCGACCAGAGCACCGGGGCGGCCTTCACGCGGTTGGAGGTGAAGACACCGGCGGCAGCGTGGCGGGGGCCGGTGTTGACGACGAGGGCCAGGTCGGGTGCGCCGCTCTCCTTGATTCCCGCGGTGATGCCCGCGGCCTTGAAGCCCTTGGCGGCCGTGACGCTCACGACAGTGTCTCCTTCTTCCTCGCCCTGCCGTCCGAGCGGCCGAGGTGGTCCCTCGCCGTGCCGGCCGGGCGGCTGATGTCGGTGGGGCCGGCGGGGTGCGCCGGCGTGGCCCCGGTGGTGGTGTGCGCCCCGGCGGGTGGCTGCGCTCCGCCGGCTGCCTCCCCCGGTGCCAGGGGTGCCCCGGGGAGGGGCCTCCTGATCACGGTGCGATGCCGACGGTCGGCAGGCCCGTCTCCTCGGCGAGGCCGAGCGCGAGGTTCATGCTCTGCACGGCGCCGCCCGCGGTGCCCTTGGTGAGGTTGTCGATGGCGCTGACGGCGATCACGCGGCCGGCCGCCGCGTCGAGCGCGACCTGGACCTGGACGGTGTTCGAGGCGTAGACGGCGGCGGTGCTGGGCCAGCGACCGGCGGGCAGCAGATGCACGAACGGCTCGTCGGCCAGTGCCTTCTCGTACGCGGTGCGCAGGGCCTCGTCGCTCACCCCGTCCTTGGCGCGGGCCGAGCAGGTGGCGAGGATGCCGCGCGGCGTAGGTGCCAGCACCGGCGTGAAGGAGACGGTGACCGGCTCGCCCGCGGCCGCGCCGAGGTTCTGGATGATCTCGGGAGTGTGCCGGTGCACGCCGCCGACGCCGTACGGCGAGAGCGAGCCCATGACCTCGCTGCCCAGCAGGTGCGGCTTCGGCGCCTTGCCCGCGCCCGAGGTGCCGGATGCGGCCATGATCACGGCCTCCGGCTCGACGAGGGAGGCCGCGTACGCCGGGAAGAGCGCGAGGGTGACGGCGGTGGGGTAGCAGCCCGGCACCGCGATGCGCTTGGTCCCCTCGAGCGCCGCGCGGCAGCCCGGCAGCTCCGGTAGACCGTAGGGCCAGGTCCCGGCGTGCTCGGAGCCGTAGAACCGCTGCCACTGGGCCGGGTCCTTCAGACGGAAGTCGGCGCCCATGTCGATCACGAGCACATCCGGGCCGAGCTGCTCGGCGACGGCGGCGGACTCGCCGTGCGGCAGTGCGAGGAAGACCACGTCGTGGCCGGCGAGCGCCTCCGGCGTGGTCGGCTCCAGGACGCGGTCGGCGAGCGGGAGCAGATGGGGTTGCAGGGCGCCGAGCCGCTGCCCCGCGTTGCTGTTGCCGGTGAGCGCGCCTATCTCGACCTCGGGGTGCCCCAGGAGCAGCCGAAGCGCCTCACCCCCCGCGTACCCGCTGGCCCCGGCCACTGCCACCCGCACCGTCATGGAAACCTCCTCTGGAGAGCATGACTATACGCAGCACAGCACATTTATGCAATGGTGAGAATGCGGCAGGACGGTCGGTATATGGCCCACCTCATATGCAAATGGGGATGAGTGGGTGAATGGACGAGTAAAGACGAGTAAACGGAGAGGGGCGAGTCCCCTCGGCGGAGGGTGACTCGCCCCGCTGGACCGTCCCACCGGGCCCGCGTGCCCCGTCCCACCGGGCCCGGCGCGCCCCGTCCGTCCCGGTCAGGCGCCGACGTAGGTCGCGAGGTGCTCGCCGGTGAGGGTGGAGCGGGCGGCGACGAGGTCGGCGGGGGTGCCTTCGAAGACGACCCGGCCGCCGTCGTGGCCGGCGCCGGGGCCGAGGTCGATGATCCAGTCGGCGTGCGCCATGACCGCCTGGTGGTGCTCGACGACGATGATCGACTTACCGGAGTCGACGAGCCGGTCGAGCAGGCCGAGCAGCTGCTCGACGTCGGCGAGGTGCAGGCCGGCGGTCGGCTCGTCGAGCACGAAGATGCCGCCCTTCTCGGCCATGTGCGTGGCCAACTTGAGCCGCTGCCGCTCGCCGCCGGAGAGCGTGGTGAGCGGCTGCCCGAGCGTGAGGTAGCCGAGCCCGACGTCCGCGAGGCGGCCGAGGATGCGGTGCGCTGCCGGTGTGCGGGCGTCGCCGGCGCCGAAGAACTCCTCGGCCTCGGTCACCGACATGGCCAGCACCTCGCTGATGTCCCGGCCGCCGAGGCGGTGGTCGAGCACCGCCGCCGCGAACCGCTTGCCCTCGCAGTCCTCGCAGGGGATGGCGGTGCCGGCCATCATGGCCAGGTCGGTGTAGATGACGCCGGAGCCCTTGCAGGTGGGGCACGCGCCCTCGGAGTTGGCGCTGAACAGCGCCGGCTTGACCCCGTTGGCCTTCGCGAACGCCTTGCGGATCGGGTCGAGCAGTCCGGTGTAGGTCGCCGGGTTGCTCCGCCGTGAGCCGCGGATCGGGGTCTGGTCGACCGACACCACGTCGGCGCCGGCGGCGCCCGCCTGCCCCGGCAGCGACCCGTGCACGAGTGAACTCTTGCCGGAGCCGGCGACGCCGGTGACGACGGCCAGCACCCCGAGCGGGATGTCGACGTCCACGTCGCGCAGGTTGTGCGCCGTCGCGCCACGGACCTCCAGCCGGCCGGTGGGCGTGCGTACCGTCTTCTTGAGGGCGGCCCGGTCGTCGAAGTGGCGGCCGGTGACCGTGTCACCGGCCCGCAGCCCCTCGACGCTGCCCTCGAAGCAGACGCTGCCGCCGGCCGTACCGGCGCCGGGGCCGAGGTCGACTATGTGGTCGGCGATCGCGATCACCTCCGGCTTGTGCTCCACGACGAGCACCGTGTTGCCCTTGTCCCGCAGCCGCAGCAGCAGGTCGTTCATCCGCTGGATGTCGTGCGGGTGCAGGCCGGTGGTGGGCTCGTCGAAGACGTAGGTGACGTCGGTGAGGGAGGAGCCGAGATGGCGGATCATCTTGACGCGCTGTGCCTCGCCGCCCGACAGCGTGCCCGCCGGCCGGTCCAGCGAGAGGTAGCCGAGGCCGATCTCCACGAACGAGTCGAGGGTCTGTTGCAGCGCGGTGAGCAGCGGCGCCACCATGAGGTATCCGCTGCTCGAAGAGCGTGACGAGGGCTCCCTGAGGCCGCCGACCCAGGCGGCCAGGTCGCTGATCTGCATCGCGCAGGCGTCGGCGATGTTGAGGTCCCTGATCCTGGACGACCTGGCGCCCTCGCTGAGCCGGGTGCCGTCGCACTCCGGGCAGGTGGTGAAGGTGACCGCCCGGTCCACGAAGTCCCGGATGTGCGGCTGCATCGCCTCCCTGTCCTTGGCGAGCATCGACTTCTGGATGCGCGGGATGAGCCCCTCGTAGGTCATGTTGATGCCCGCGATCTTCATCCTGGTCGGCTCGCGGTGCAGGAGGTCGTGCAGTTCCTTCTCGGTGTACTTGCGGATCGGCTTCTCCGGATCGAAGAAGCCCGACTCGGTGTAGAGCCGGTAGTTCCAACCGCCGGACGTGTAGCCGGGGATGGTGAACGCGCCCTCGGCGAGCGACTTGGCGTCGTCGTAGAGCTGGGCGAGGTCGAGATCGGTGACCGAGCCCCGGCCCTCGCAGCGCACGCACATGCCGCCGGCGCGGGTGAAGCTCACCTTCTCGGCCTTCTTGGCACCGCGCTCGACCGTGATCGCGCCGCTCGCCCGGACCGAGGGGACGTTGAAGGAGAACGCGTTGGGCGGGCCGATGTGCGGCTCCCCGAGCCGGCTGAACAGGATGCGCAGCATCGCGTTGGCGTCGGTGGCGGTGCCGACCGTGGAGCGCGGGTCGGCACCCATCCGCTGCTGGTCGACGGAGATCACGGTGGTCAGCCCGTCGAGCACGTCGACTTCGGGCCGTGCCAGCGTCGGCATGAAGCCCTGTACGAAGGCGCTGTACGTCTCGTTGATCAACCGCTGCGACTCCGCGGCGATCGTGTTGAACACCAGGGAGCTCTTGCCGGAACCGGAGACCCCGGTGAACACCGTCAGCCGGCGCTTCGGGATCTCGACCGTGACGTCCTTGAGGTTGTTCTCGCGTGCGCCGTGCACGCGGATCAGATCGTGGCTGTCGGCAGCGTGCAGCGCAGGCGACTGCGAATCCGTCCTCGTGGCCATGCCCATCGTCTCTCCATCTGTGCGGCGGGGCCGCCGTCGCGGTCCTGCCCGTCGTCGCCCGGCCTGCCCTCACCAGCCGCAGGCACTTTGTCCGGTTCTTCTGCGTCCCGGCATGTTCGCCGGTAACGCTACTGTCCTACCTGAGGGGTGGCCTGCCGCCTATCGCTTGCGGGGCTGGTTGAAGCGGAGCATGTTGCCGGCCGGGTCGCGGAAGGCGCAGTCGCGGACCCCGTACGGCTGGTCGATCGGCTCCTGCAACACTTCGGCGCCGGCTGCCCGGATGCGTTCGAACGTGGCGTCGCAGTCGTCGGTGCTGAAGATCACGGCCCGCAGCATGCCCTTGGCCAGCAGTTCCGCCATCGCCTGCTTGTCGGCCGGGGAAGCGTTGGGGTTGGCGAGCGGCGGTTCGAGGACGATCTCCACATCGGGTTGTGCGGGTGAGCCGACGGTCACCCAGCGCATCCCCTCGAAGGCGACGTCGTTGCGTACCTCCAGGCCGAGGACGTCGCGGTAGAAGCCGAGCGCCTTGTCGTGGTCGTCGACGGCGATGAAGCACGTGGAAAGCTTGATGTTCATGCCCCCGACGCTACGAGGCGCCGGCGGATCGCGCTTCTCAGATCCTGACCGGTCGTGTGAGGATCTTGGCGACGCACGCCGGGATCGCGGCACCGTCGTCGTGCGGGCGGGCCCGGTAGGCGCTGGGGCTCTCGCCGACCAGCTCGCTGAAGCGCGAGCTGAACGAGCCGAGCGAGGTGCAGCCCACCGCGAAGCAGACGTCCGTCACGCTCATGTCGCCACGTCGCAGCAGCGCCTTCGCCCGCTCGATGCGGCGGGTCATCAGATAGCTGTAGGGCGTCTCGCCGAAGGCGGCGCGGAAGCTGCGGGAGAAGTGCCCGGGCGACATGAGGGCGATGTTCGCCAGCGCCGGGACGTCCAGCGGTCGCGCGTAGTCGCGGTCCATCGCGTCACGGGCGCGGCGCAGCCGCACGAGGTCGTCCAGGTTCATGCCCACAGCATCGCACGGTGCCGCTGATCTGCCGCACCACCGAACCCGCCGCCTACCACCGCACCCGCGCTGCCGCCTCCCGTATCACGTCCGCCAGGGCGGCCGGGGCCATGAGGTGGGCGAAGTGGCCCTGCCGGGGCAACGTGACGACCCGGACGTCGGGGAGGACGGCCGCCAGGTCGGCACGGAGCACCCGCACGACCTGGTCCCAGGCGGTGGCGTCCCCGCCGCCGGGAGGTACCACCAGCAGCGCGGATCCGTCGCCCTCGTCGAGCGCGGTGATCTCGGTGCCGTCGGCGGAAGGTGCACGAAGCTCAGCCATGGAAGGAGGATGCAACCGCCGCCTGCTTCCCAACCGCACCGGCAGCACCTTGACATGAAACCGGCATGAGAACGGCGCCCCCGCCCGGCGGCCCTCAGTCGACGATCAGCCGATGGCCACGCAACCCCGCCTCCGTACCGCCCTCGCGCTGCCGGCGCACCACGTACCTGCCCGGCGCGATACCGCTGCCGCCGTGCTCGGGGTGGACGAGATGGACGACCGCCGTGTTCTCCACGACGGCGAGCGCCAGGCCCTCCGGGTCCTCCACCGTCCGGGTCCACCGGCAGGTGCCGGCGTCGGCGACCAGCGTGTGCGGGTTACCGCCGGCAGCGCCGCGCAGCAGCACCACGCCGGCCGCGGGGACCTCCTGCCATCGCGCCGTCGACGGCACGGTGACGTCCGCCAGGAGCTGCCACGGCACCACGATCAGATCGCCCTGCGCCTGGAGCCCAGCGATCACCGGGACGGCCACCTCGCGCTCGATGTGAGCGAGGACGTCGAGGCCGGTGCGGGCGGTGAGATCGGCGAGGGTGGTCGGGGTCGACGTGGCCATGAGTGATCACCTCTGGCTGGTGGTGTGGACGGATGGGCGGCCGAGTGGGGCGGATGAATGTGGGGTGCGTGGGCGTGCGTGGAAAGCGTGGGGAAGGGTGACGTCGCGTCAGGTACGGCGGGCCAGGCCTGCGTACTGTTCGCGGCTGAGTCCGTAGGACCAGCCCGCCGCGGCGACCGGGTCGTCGATGTTCAGCGGGACGTGGAGTCCGTAGCGCCTGCGGTGTCCGTCGGGTTCCACGGTGCCGTTGACGACGAGCAACACGCGTCCGAGCTCGCCCAGCACCCGCCACGGCAGGTGGTAGAGCCGCAGCTCGGCACCGGGGTTGCCGGGGTCGTCGGCCGTGGCCGTCAGGTCGAGTCCGGCCCGCTCGACGTAGGTGTCCCAGCCGAGGTGCTCGATGGCGCAGCGGCGCACTTCGACGTTGGGCTCCGCGTGGATGCGCCGGACGGTGGGCCCGGTGACGGCCCATTCCGGTACCGGGGTGCCGTGCAGGACGTACAACCGGGTGCCGTCGGCGAATCGCACCGCGGGACCGCTCGAGCAGTGCGGCCGTACCTGGCCGTGCACGCCGTGCGGCGACGGTTCGGTGTGTACCTCGACAGGGCGTTCGGCCATCACGCACAACCCGTCGTGCGGCCACCACCAACCCGCCGACCGCGCCAGCGTCGCCCACCGGCCGAGCCTGCGCCAGTCGTCGCGCGGGTAGCTGGCCAGGCCCGTACCCGCGCACAGCTGGTAATGCGCGATCCAGTGCACGTCCTGCTGGCCGTACCAGGTCAGTCCGGGTGCGCTGCCGGGCTCCGCAGAGAGCAGGGCGGTGCGCAACGGGGCCCGGAGGCCGTCGAACAGGGAAGTCTCCAGCGAATCGTGGAGCATGGCCCCCAGCACGTCCTTCGAACCGCAGCCCCACTCCAGGGCGTCTTCGGGCGCCAGGGTGCGGGCGGCGCGCCCGTAGACGCTGTGCCGGCTGACCCGGCGGCCGATGCGCTGGTCCAGGCGGTCGCGCAGGTCGGCGAGGGAGGCGGCGATACGGGCGGCGACCGGCCAGTGCGCGGTCCGCGCGGGCGCCGTGGCGGCCCGTAACCGCATCGGCCGATAGGGGCGCACTTTGTCGAGGACCGCGTCCGCCGCGGCGGCCGGCGAGTCCACCCAGCAGAAACGCGGCGGAGCCGCGCCGACCTCCGCGTAGAGGGCCGTGACCACGGCCTCGGCCCGGTCCCGATCGGCGGGACGGGTGGACAGGCCGTGCCGCAACCATGCGTCACGCAGGGCACGGGCGTGGTCGAGTGCTGCGTCGGTGCCGACAGGGGGTGCGTCACCCGGTCGGTACGCGGCATCCCAGGCATCCCGAGCGTCCCAGGCATCCGGGGAGGGGTCTTGGGAGAGGGGCGCGTGCGGTGCGCTGGCGCGGGATCTGGAGCGGGGTACGGGCCGGTGGGCGGTGCTGCGAGGTCCTGCCCCGCGCTGCTGTGCCACGGCGCTCACCGGAGGGGGGCGGCGGCCGCCTTTCCGTTCGTCATGCGCTGATCGTGGCAGCCACCCTCCGGACTCCGCAAGGGATTTGCTGCGTCCCCGGCCCGCTGCCCGGGCCCGCTCGCCCCGCCCTCAGCCCCACCTCCCGGTCTCGCCGATCCGGGGTGCACGCCGGCGCGTACGATTCCGGGATGAGCTCGTGCGGCGAAGGTGCGGCCATAGGTGGCCGGGCTGCGGAACCGGACCGGGTGATGCCTCCCGTCCCGGTCCCTGATGTCCTCGCCTACCTGGCCGGCGCGTGGCGCGTCGAGCGCACCGTGCGTGACCTGGCGAGCGGCGCGGAGGGCAGGTTCACGGGGACGACGGTCTTCGCACCGCTGGCCGCGGACGGCACCTCCGGGCCGGACGGCGACACGGGCGCCGGCCACGGACGGCACGGCGCCACGGGCAAGGGTGCGCACGCCGGCGCGGGCGACGCGGCGGAGCGCGGCGGGTTGCTGCACCACGAGTCCGGCACGTTCGTATGGCAGGGCACTGCGCGACCGGCCGAGCGGACGCTGCGGTACCTGCCCGGTATCACGGCGGGTACGGCCCGCGTCGAGTTCTCCGACGGACGGCCCTTCCACGACCTCGACCTGCGCGGCGGCTCGTACGTGGCACACCATCCGTGCGCCGCAGATCTGTACCGGGGCGACTTCACGGTCACCGGCCCGGACCGGTGGCGGACCAGCTGGCGGGTCACCGGCCCGGCGAAGGACCTGCTCCTGGTCACCGACTACACACGGGCCGCGCGACCCTCCTGACGCGGGCCGGCGACGCGAGCCAGCGGCGCGGGCGGCCCGAAGCGGTACCGCGGCGTTGCCAGCGCCTCCCCACGCTCCCCCGCTGCCCGGCCGCCCGGCCGCCCCCGAACCCAGCCCTTCACCTGCCCGGCTCCACCACCTCGTCCCAGGCCCGGCGCAGCCGCCGTGCCCCCTCCGTGATCTCCGCGCTGCCCGCCGTGCCCGCGAAGCTGACGCGGACGAACGGTGCCGGGGGCTCGGCGCAGTAGTAGGGGCGGCCGGGGGCGACGGCCACTCCGGCGCGTAGCGCGCCTGTCGCGAAGGCGGTCTCGTCGGTGCCGTCCGGGAGCCGCAGCCACAGGTGGAAGCCGCCGGCCGGGACGTACGGCAGGGCAAGCCCCGGGAGCCGGGTGCGCAGCTCGCCCACCATGGCCTCCCGGCGGGCTCGTAGCTCGCCCGCCACGGCCCGCAGCCGCCGTGGCCACGCGGGCGCGCCGACCAGTTCCAGCGCCGCTTCCTGGAGTGGGCGCGGCACGAAGAAGTTGTCCACCACCTGGATGGCGCGCAGCCGCTCGAACACCGGGCCGCGTGCGGCCACGGCGCACACCCGGAAGCTGGGCGAGGTGGCCTTGGTGAGCGAGCAGACGTGCACCACCACACCGTCCTCGTCGTCGGTCGCCAGCGGCCTGGGCAGGGGCCCCGCGTCGGCGTGACCGAGCCGGCGCACATAGTCGTCCTCGACGACGAAGGCGCCCGCGTCGCGCGCGATGCGGAGCACTTCGGCGCGCCGGCCGGGCGCGAGCACCGCCCCGGTCGGGTTCTGGAAGAGCGGCTGGCAGACGAACAGGCGCGCACCGGTCGCCCGGAAGGCGTCCGCGAGCAGCTGCGGCCGCACCCCGTCGGTGTCCACCGGGACGGGTACGGGGCGCAGGCCGCCGGCGCGGGCGGTGGCGAGCATGCCGGGATAGGTGGGGGACTCCACGAGCACCGGGGCACCGGGCGGGGCGAGCGCCCGCAGCACCGTGGTCAGCGCGGACTGGCCGCCGGAGGTGATGAGCACGTCGGCGGCGGTGACGGCGCCGCCGATGCCGCGTGCGAACCACTCGCGCAGCTCCGGCAGGCCCTCCATGGGAGGACGGCTCCAGGCGCCGGGGCGCCGGGCCGCCCGGGCCAGCGCGTCGGACATGGCGCGCTCGGGCCGCAGGGACCTGTGCAGGTAGCCGTTGCTGAACTCGATCACGTCGCTGGGCTGGGCGGCCAGGGTGGCGAGGACACCGGAGGCGTCGACGCTGCGGGACACCGCTTCGGGGCCCGTGTCCGCGCTGAGCGTGACCTCCTGCCAGGACGTGTCACCGGCGCGGACGGCCGTGGGCCGCTGTTCGGCACGGAAGGCTCCCGCGCCGGGCCGGGTCACGACGAGGCCCTCCGCGACCAGTTGGGCCAGCGCCCGGGAGACGGTCACCGGGCTCACCCGGAAACGCTCGACCAGGGCCCGGCTGGACGGGAGCTTTCCTCCAAGTGAGTAGCGCTCGACTTCACCACGCAGGGTATCGGCCAGCTCGGCGACACTGCTACGCTCATTCATGAGAGCTGAGGATAGCGCTACCGTTCCCACCCCGATAGCGGCGGGCTCCTCCCCCGCCGGTCCGGCCTTCCCCACCGCGCCGGCCATCCGGGTCACCCCCTCCGCCCAGCACACCGACCACCCCGCCCCACCTCCCGCACCCAGCGGCGGACCCGGTACGCCCGCACACCCCGCCGACCGCGGCGGCGCGGATCCGCACCGGGGTGATCGGCGCGACGGGAGCACCGGGCAGGGCTCCGCGGCCCGGCTGGGCACCCTTCAGGCCGCCCTCGGAGTGATCGCCTTTTCCCTCACCTTCCCGGCCACCGCCTGGGGCCTGGAGGGCTTCGGCCCCTGGACGCTGGTGACGGTGCGCATCGTCCTCGCGGCGCTGATCGCGGGCGGTTGCCTCCTGGCGCGCCGCGTGCCCCCGCCCGCGCGTCGCCACTGGGGCCCGCTGGCGGTGGTCGCGTTCGGCGTGGTGGTCGGCTTCCCTGCGCTGACGACGCTCGCCCTCCAGACGTCCAGCACCGCGCATGCCGCGGTGGTCGTGGGACTGCTGCCGCTCACCACGGCGCTCTGCTCCGCCCTGCGGACCGGGGCGCGCCCCTCCCGCACGTTCTGGTGCGCCTCACTCGCCGGAGCCGCGGTGGTGGTGGGCTTCGCGGTGCAGCAGAGCGGCGGCGCCCCGAACCGGGCCGACCTGTATCTCTTCGGGGCGCTCCTGGTGTGCGCGGCCGGCTACACGGAGGGCGGACGGCTGGCCCGGGTGATGCCGGGCTGGCAGGTGATCGGCTGGGCACTTCAGTTGAGCCTGCCGTTCGCCCTGGTAGGGGTCGTGGTCGCCGCCACCCATGAGCCGCTGGTGCTCACCGCACACGGCGTCATGGGGGTGCTGTGGGTGGCGGCCGGATCGCAGTTCCTCGGTCTGGTCGTCTGGTACCGGGGCATGGCGACGATCGGCATCCCACGGGCCAGCCAGCTCCAGCTGGCGCAGCCCCTGCTCACCCTCGTCTGGTCGGTGCTGCTGCTCGGCGAGCACCTGACCGTGGCCGCCCCGCTGACCGCGCTGGCCGTGTTGGCGTGCATCGCGGTGACACAGCGCTCGCGCGGGTAGGGCGAGTAGTGGGGGCGGAGGCGAGCGGACGGCAAGAGACGGAATAGGTGGACGCGCCATCCAGAAGGCCGGCCGTAAACTGACAGCCACGGGCAGACCACGGACATTCGGCCCCCGGAGGGGCGCCGCACCGGGCCCACCGGGCGGCTCCCGGCCGGGCGTGAGGAGGTCACTCCGATGCAGGCAAGCAAGGGCGACCAGCTCTTGGTCCACGGCAGGGTCGTCGGCCAGGAAGACAAGGTCGCACAGATCGTCGAGGTCCTCGGCCACGACGGCAACCCACCCTTCCGCGTGCGCTTCGAGGACGGGCACGAGGCCGTGATGTCACCGGGTCCCGACTCGGTCGTACGGCACGAGAAGTCGGGCCGGTAACCCGGCGCCCCGTTCACCCGTACCCGCTCAGGACCGGACCCGTCGCCCACCCATCCCGGTCACGTCGCTGCACCGCTCCGGCCGGGTCGGCCATGCCCGACCCGGCCGGTCGTGCGCCCGAGCTTTCGGAGTACCGTGCAGGCTCGAAGGTGAGCGCCGCAGCCGCTCGGCGCCGCCCCCGAATAGACCGTGACGAAAGGGACGATGTGACGGACACCCTGACCGACATTGCACGCGTCGGCGTGGTGGGCTGTGGCCAGATGGGGGCGGGCATCGCCGAGGTGTGCGCCCGCTCCGGTCTTGAGGTCATGGTCGCCGAGACCACCGGCGAAGCCCTGGAGATCGGTCGCACCCGGCTGCTGAACTCGCTCACCAAGGCGGCCGAACGCGGCAAGATCACCGAGGACGAGCGGGAGGCCGCCCGGCAGCGGCTCACCTTCACCACCGACCTCGGCGAGTTCTCCGACCGCGATCTGGTCATCGAAGCCGTCGTGGAGAACGAGCAGGTCAAGACCGAGATCTTCGAGGTGCTCGACCAGGTGGTGACCCGGCCGGACGCCGTCCTGGCCTCCAACACCTCATCGGTCCCGCTGGTCAGGCTTGCCGTCGCGACGTCCCGTCCGGACCACGTCATCGGGATGCACTTCTTCAACCCGGCACCCGTACAGCGGCTCGTCGAGCTGATCCCGGCCCTGACCACCTCCGAGGGCACCATCAGCCGGACCCAGCTGCTCGCCGAGAAGGTGCTGGGCAAGCAGACCATCCGGGCCCAGGACCGCTCGGGCTTCATCGTCAACGCCCTGCTCAACCCCTATCTGCTCGCCGCCGTGCGGATGTTCGAGTCAGGCATCGCGAGCCGTGAGGACATCGACAACGGCATGGTCATGGGGTGCGCCCACCCGATGGGCCCACTGCGGCTGGCCGACCTGATCGGTCTCGACACCGTCGTCTCCATCGCCGACTCGATGTACGCCGAGTACAAAGAGCCGCTCTACGCCCCTCCCCCGCTGCTGCTGCGCATGGTCGACGCCGGCCGGCTAGGCCGGAAGTCCGGCTCGGGCTTCTACGAGTACCCCTGACGCCCCGGGGCCGGACGAAACGTCACCCTCAGCAGCCATCGCCCTCGAAGCGACCCACCCGACGATCATCACGCTCCGTCACCATCGCGCGCCCGGCGCCTCCCATGGCGCCGGGCACATCTCCTTCACACGCCGTGTGCGCGCCCCGCACACACCCACCATCCGCACACTCTTTCGCCGCGCCTACCAGGCCGATTCACTTTCTCTAGGCACACAAACGGACGAAAGTACTTCGGAAAGGAGCGGATCGGTGACCCCCGACCCCGAGCAGCCTGCCGTGCAGGAAGAACTCGCAGAGTTACGCAGACAGCTCGATGTGGGCTTGGCCCGCATGGACGGCCGTCTGGCACTGCTCACCCAGCGCGACGAACTGAGCGCCAAGGAACAGGACGACCTCCATGCGCGGGTGACCGCCCTGGAGCACACCCGCTGGCCGTTGCCGGCCATCACTGCACTGACGGCAGTGGGTGTGCTCGTTGTGGCGCTCTGGCAGCTCCTCGGCCCCTGACCGGGGACCGGGTCGAGCACACAGATCCAGGCGGTAGCCCCGGTAGCCCCCCAACGGCCCCTGTCCGACGCGGATCAGGCAGGGGCGGTAAGGGCCACCGCAGATGTCGGTGGGCTCAGGAGGGATGCGGTAACACGTCCTGCCCCAGCCTGAGATGGTGGAGCATGAGCAGGGCAGCGGCCATGTTGGCGGCCGGAACCTCACCACGGGCCACCATGTCGGGGACGAGCTTGAGCGGCACCCACTCCCTGCGGTCCGACTCGAAGTCGTCCACCGGGTACCCGGTGCAGACCCCGTCGTCGGACCAGAAGATGTGGTGCTTGGCGTCGCTGAGCCCGTTGGAGGGCTCCACGGTCATCAGGTGGTGCAGCGGTCCCGGTCGCCAGCCGGTCTCTTCCTCCAGCTCGCGCGCCGCGGCACACGCGATGTCCTCGCCGTCCTCGACGACTCCCGCAGGCAGTTCCCAGCCCCAGCTGTCCGTGATGAAGCGGTGCCGCCAGAGCAGCAGCACCTCGTTGGCTTCGTTGACGACCGTGGCGACCGCGACGGGCCGCAACCGGATCAGGAAGTGGTCGAGGTGCTGGCCGTCCGGCAGCTCCACATCGGCGAGATTGACGTGGAACCAGCGGTTTGCGTAAACGGTCTGTTCGCTTTGTTTTCTCCACTGCACGGCTTTGCCACCTTCCGGTCAAGTAGATGGCAATATCGCAGCAGCCCAAAGCTTACAAAGGTACGCGCAACGCCCCGTCAATCAGCTCGGCGGCCTCCTGGGTTCCCGCGCCACCGCTGCGCACCAGATGCTCCCGCACCGTGCGTAGCCGGTCGCGTAGCCGCTGGGACTCCATGCCGCGCGCCTGCTCCGCCATCTGCACGGCGGTGACCACCGCACGGTCGGCGTTGCCCTGGCGCAGCTCGACCTGGCTGAGGATGGCCAGCCGGTGCACCCTGCCCCGGTCGTGTGCCGGCGTGTCCACTGCGGCGGCGGCGTGCTCCTGGGCGGCGCTGATGTCACCGAGGCTCAGCAGGGCCTCCGCCACCTGAACGTTGACCAGACCGGGTTGCACGTAACCGGTCTCGTCCGGCTCGTGGCCACGTCTGATGCGCTCGGCGGCCGCCTCCGCACGGCGAATGCAGGACAGCGCGCTGCTGCCGTCGCCGAACCGGGCGTACGCCTTGGCCTGCATCGCATACAGGTCGGAGGCGAGCGCGGGTGTGATGTGCCGCCCGGCGGCCCGCAGCGCGGCCTCGGCGAACGCGACGGCCTGCCGGTACTCGCACATGAACAGCGACTGGTTGACCAGCAGGGCGATCACATAGGCGCCCAGACCCCGGTCCCCGCTGGCCTTGGCCAGCCGGAGCGCCTGGTGGAAGTAGCGCTGGGCGAGACCGTGCGCGTCGGAGTCGTAGGCGCATATGCCGGCGACGGCGACCAGGCCGCCCGTGGCGCGGTGCAGCTGGCGGCCGGTGGCGTCGGTGTAGCTGCCGCGCAGCAGCGGCGCGGCCTCCGCGTTGAGGAATCCGACGATACGGGTGCGCGTCGCCACGCCCCCGGCCTTGCGGTACATCTGCTCGTAGTGGCTGCGGGCGGCGCGCAGCATGGTGATGTCGCACATGCTCACCGCGTGCCGTCCGCCGCGCGAGACATCGGTGTCCTCCGGCGGGTTCTCCCACTCCCATACGGGCATCACGGCGGGCGTGCCGGTGACGGTGGGTGCGCCGAGGGTGTGGGCGCGCTGCTGCTCGTCGGAGCGCCACAGGGCGGTGGCGCGCTCGACGAAGCCGTTCAACGTGACCGCGTGCGGCGGAGCGGGTCTCCCGGGCACCCCGAGCCCGATGTCGTCGAGCGTGACCGGGCGCTGCAACCGGGCGGCGAGCACCTCGCAGATCAGGTCGGGCACCTGGCCGCGCGGCCGCTGGCCCTTCAACCAGCGGGCGACCGCGGTGTGTTCGTAACGCAGCGAGAGCCCGCGTGCCTTTCCGGCTTGGTTGACGTGCGCGGCGAGCCCGGCGTGCGAGATGCCCGCTTCGTCGAGGATCGCGTCGAGCAGGGTGTTGGGCTGCATGGCTGCCCTCCGGCGGGCTCGCGGCGGACGGGACGGATGGTGCGCGTGGTGGCCGAGGGGCGCCGCGCGGCGGCCGACCGAACCTGGCGCGCCGTCACCCACCGCGTCCGTGGGAGCGGTAGCGGCTACTCCGTGCAATCACGCTGTCCGCAGATTACCGCGCCTGCCGCATTTGGGACCCTTCCGTTCACACGGGGTGTGAATCGACTGCCCCGATTCATCCCGTGCGTGCTCTGCCACCGCCCACCGCACGCGCGCTTGACTGGCAGTCCTGAAGGTCCGCGGATCGTCATCTCCCCCTCGACACCTGACGATCCATCCGCAACGCCGTCCGTCCGCCGCCTGCCCGACACACCTGCGGCGGGACGGACGGCGTTCTGCCGTCCGTCCCCATGCGTGGCCTGCGCGGCCGACGGCCACCACGGCCCTCTTCAAGGGGCGCGGGGAACTGCGCGCTGAGCCACGACGAGACCGGTGCTGTCGCCACCGACCCGACGGGGCTCTTGCTGTCGTGCCCGGTCTACCGGCCGGTGTCGGGCTGAGCGCGCAGTTCCCCGCGCCCCTTTCGGGCGCCTTCGGCGCCTCTCAAGGGCAGCGTAACGGCCGAGGGAAGGCGCCTACGCGCCGCCGCGCAGCACCGCCCCGTAGCGCTCGGTGGCGAGCGCCACCGCCGCGTCGCGCGCCGCGCTGGCCTCCTCGACGGTGAGCGTGCGGTCGGCGGCACGGAAACGCAGCGCGTAGGCCAGCGACTTCTTGCCCTCCCCGATCTGCTCACCGGTGAAGACGTCGAACAGCCGGAGGGACTCCAGCAGCGGGCCGGCGCCCTCCCGCAGCACCTCCTCGACGCGCGCGGCCGGCAGGTCGGCGTCGACGACGAGGGCGACGTCCTGGGTGGCGACCGGGAACGTGGAGATCCGCGGTGCCGGGACGAGCCCCTCGCCGGCCTCCTGGAGCCGGTCGAGGTCGAGCTCCATGGCACAGGTACGGGCCGGCAGCCCGAGGGCCTTGACCACCCGTGGGTGCAGCTCGCCCGCGTGCCCGACGACCTGGAGGGACGCCCCGGCACCGTCGGGCACGACGACGGCCAACTCGGCGCACCTGCCCGGGTGCCACGGCCCGTACTGCCCCTTGCGCACATGCAGGTCGGCGCCCGCCTCCCGGGCGATGGTGCGGGCCGCCTCGATCGCGTCGGCCCAGTCGGCGGGCCGGCCCCGGCCCCACCAGCCGGCCTGCTCGCGGCCACCGGCCAGGACGACGGCGACATGCCGCGGCTGGACCGGGAGCGCCTCGGTCAGCGCCACGATCTCGCCGTCGCCGGGACGCCGGTCGACCGGCAGCCGTGACGTGATCCGCTGCTCCTCACCGGAGTCGAAGACGCGGGGGTGGAAGACCAGGCCGGTCTCGAAGAGCGCCAGGTCGTTGCTGCCCCGGCCGTCGTTGCGGCGCAGCGCGCCGAGCAGGCCGGGCAGCAACGTGGTGCGCAGCGCCGGCTCCTCGTCGGAGAGCGGGTTCACCAGCGTGACGACCCGGCGGGCCGGGTCGTCGGCGTCGAGCCCGAGCTGGTCGAAGACCTCGGTCGAGACGAACGGGTAGGTGAGCGCCTCCACGTAGCCGGCACCGGCGAGCGCGCGGCCGACCCTGCGGTGCAGCCGCTGCCGGTCGGTGAGGCCGCGGCCGGCCGGCGGCCGGGGCAGCGTGGAGGGCAGGTTCTCGTAGCCCTCCAGGCGGATGACCTCTTCGGCGAGGTCGTTCGGGTCGGTGAGGTCGGGCCGCCACGAGGGCACGGTGACGACCAGCTCGTCCTGGCCCAGCACGTCGCAGCCCACCTGCTGGAGCCGGCGGACGACGGTCTCGCGGCCGTAGGCGAGGCCGGCGACGCGGTCCGGGTGGTCGGCCGGGATCGTGATGGTGCGCGGCGTGCTGGGGGCCACGACCTCGGTGACACCCGGGTCCGCGATGCCGCCGGCGAGCAGGACCAGCAGGTCGACGGTGCGCTGCGCGGCGGCGGGCGCGGCGAGCGGGTCGATACCGCGCTCGAAGCGCCGGGACGCCTCGGAGGACAGCTTGTGCCGGCGTGCGGTGCGGGCGACGGAGATCGGGTCGAAGTGCGCGGCCTCGATGACGACCTCGCTGCTGCCGCGTACCCGGCCCGTTTCCGGGTCGGGCACGGCGTCGGCGATCTCGGTGTTGGCACCGCCCATGACGCCGGCGAGCCCGATCGGGCCGCGGTCGTCGGTGATCACCAGGTCCTCGGGGTCGAGGGTGCGCTCGACGTCGTCGAGGGTGGTGAGCTTCTCGCCGGGCTTGGCGCGGCGCACCCCGATGGCGCCCGCGATGCCGGCCTTGTCGTACGTGTGCAGGGGCTGGCCGAGCTCCAGCATCACGTAGTTGGCGATGTCCACGGCCAGCGAGATCGGCCGCATGCCGGCCTTCTGGAGGCGCCGCTGGAGCCAGATCGGGGAGCGCGCCTCCGGGTTGAGCCCGGTCACGGTGCGGGCCGTGAAGCGGTCGCAGCCGTCCGGTTCGGCGATGGTGACCGGGTGCCCGAGGGCGTTGGCCGCCGGCACGTCGAGCAGCGCCGGGTCGCGCAGGGTGAGCCCGTAGGCGATGGCGGTCTCCCGGGCGATGCCGCGCATGGACAGGCAGTAGCCGCGGTCCGGGGTGACGGCGATGTCCAGGACCTCGTCGACGAGTTCCAGCAGCTCGATGGCGTCGCTGCCGATCTCGTGCTCGGGCGGCAGGACGATGATGCCGTCGTGGTCGTCGCCGACGCCCAGCTCCCGGCCGGAGCAGATCATGCCGCGCGACATCCGGCCGTAGGTCTTGCGCTCGGCGATCTGGAAGTCGCCGGGCAGGATCGCGCCGGGCAGGGACACGACGACCTTGTCGCCGACGGCGAAGTTGGTCGCACCGCAGATGATCTCCTGCGGCTCACCCGTACCGTTGCTGGTGCCGACGTCGACGGTGCAGTACCGGATCGGCTTCTTGAACTCGGTCAACTCCTCGATGGTCAGCACCTGGCCGACCACCAGCGGGCCCTTGATGTCGGCGCCGAGCTGCTCGACGGTCTCCACCTCGAGGCCCGCCGAAACCAGTCTGGCCTGCACGTCACGGCCGGTTTCCGTCGCCGGCAGGTCGACGTACTCCCGCAGCCAGGAAAGCGGGACCCGCATCAGATCTCCATCCCGAACGGCCGGGTGAACCGGACGTCAGCCTCGACCATGTCTCGCATGTCTTCGATGTTGTGGCGGAACATCAGCATTCGTTCGATCCCGAAGCCGAAGGCGAATCCGCTGTACTTCTCGGGGTCGACGCCGCAGGCGATCAGCACGCGCGGATTGACCATGCCGCAGCCACCGAGCTCGATCCAGCCCTCGCTGGAGCAGGTGCGGCAGGGCCGGTCGGGGTTGCCGACCGAGGCGCCCTTGCACACGTAGCAGAGCATGTCCATCTCGGCGGACGGCTCGGTGAAGGGGAAGTAGTTGGGCCGCAGGCGGGTCTTCATGTCGGGCCCGAAGAGCGACTGCACCATGTGGTCCAGGGTGCCCTTCAGATCGGACATGGTCAGGCCCTCGTCGACGGCCAGCAGCTCGATCTGGTGGAAGACGGGGGTGTGCGTGGCGTCCAGCTCGTCGGTGCGGTAGACGCGGCCGGGGCAGACCACGTAGACCGGCAGCTCACGAGCGAGCAGGGCGCGGACCTGCACCGGCGAGGTGTGGGTGCGCAGCACGATCCCGGAGCCGGACTCGTCGGCGGCGTCGCCGCCCTGCGGCCCCTGCACGAAGAAGGTGTCCTGCATCTGCCGGGCCGGGTGGTCGGGCGTGAAGTTGAGCGCGTCGAAGTTGAACCACTCGGCCTCGGCCTCGGGTCCCTCGGCGATCTCGTAGCCCATGGCGACGAAGACGTCGGCGACCCGCTCCATGAAGGTGGTCAGCGGGTGGCGGGCGCCGGGCGGGGTGCGGTCGTAGGGCAGCGTGACGTCGACGGACTCCTCGACGAGCACCCGGGCGTCCCGCTCGGCCTCCAGCTCGCTCTGGCGGACGGCCAGCGCCTTGTTGACCGCGCCGCGTGCCTGGCCGACCCGCTTGCCCGCTTCGGCCTTCGCCTGGGGCGGCAGTGCGCCGATCTCGCGGTTGGCGAGCGCCAGCGGGGAGGTGCCACCGGTGTGGGCGGTCTTGGCCTCCTGGAGCTGCTGGAGGTCGGCGGCGGCCGCGAAGGCGGCGAGCGCCTCGTCCCGCATGCGCTCGATCTCTTCCGGTTTCAGTGCCTCGACCTCGACGGGGTCGTACGACTTGTTGGGTGCCGACATCTCTTTCCGTGCTTCCGGTTGGCTTGGGGCACCCCCAGCGGCAGCTGAGGGTGGATGGTCCCCGTTTGTCGGTGTCCCGGCGCGTGCTGCGCCCGGCGGTCGCCTCGCGAGGGGCCGGCTCGAGGCCGGCCGGGGCTTGACGGGGGACGCAAGGGTGCCAGGGGCCGAGTCTAACGGGGTGGTGGTGCCCTGCGGTGCCCGCGGGATCCCTGGCGGCCTCAGGAGAGATAGGCCGGGATGCCCGCGGGCAAGGTAAATCGGAACTGCGCGCCGCCGCCGGGGGCGCGTCCGACGGTGATGGTGCCGCCGTGGGCTTCGACGATGCCCTTGACGATGTAGAGGCCCAGGCCCGTGCCGCCGCGCTTGCTGCCCCGCCAGAAGCGGGTGAAGACGCGGTTCATGGACTCCTCCGGAATGCCGGGACCCTCGTCGCTGACGGTGACCGTGGTGCCACAGCCGGCGCGCTCACGCGGTTCGGCCGACGGCTCCAGGTCGATGGTGACAGTACCCTCCCCGTGCCGCACCGCGTTTTCCAGCAGGTTGCTGAGCACCTGGTCGATCTTGTCCGGATCGGCCCACAGGTCCGGCAGGGGGTGGCGGACCCGGAGCAGGAAGCGGTCGGCGGGGCGACCGGCGGCGACGTGGGCCTGGATGTGGCGGGAGACCGCGGCGCCGATGTCGACCGGCTGCCGCCGCACCTCGAGCCGTCCGGAGTCGATCCGGGAGATGTCCAGCAGTTCGGCGATCAGCCGGGTGACACGGCCCGCGTCGGCGTCGACCGTCTCCAGCATCAGCCGCTTCTGGTCGTCGGTGAAGCGCTCCCACTTGGCCAGCAGGGTCGCGGTGAAGCCCTTGACGGAGGTGAGCGGGGAGCGCAGCTCGTGGGCGACGGTGGCGATCAGCTCGGCGTGGCTGCGCTCGGTGCGGCGGCGGGCCTCGGTGTCCCGCAGCGAGACGACCACCCGCCGTACCGGGCCCTTGGGCCTGGCGCGCACATAGGTGGCGGTGACGAGGACTTCCCTGCCGCCGGGCAGCAGCAGGTTCCGCTCGGGCTGGCCGACCCGGATGGCGAGGCCACCGTAGGGGTCGGTCAGCCGCCACCAGCGGCGGCCTTCGAGGTCTTCGAGGGGTAGCGCGCGCTCCAGCGGGGTGCCGAGCGCGTCGGCGGCACGGGTCGCGGTGATCCGGGCGGCGGCGGCGTTGAAGCAGACGACGGTGCCGGTCTCGTCGGCGATGACGAGGCCGTCGGGCAGTTCGTCCGGGTCGTAGCCGTGCGGCTCGGTGCCCGGCTGGTCCGCCTCCGCGCGGTGGGGCGTCCGCGGGCGCGGCGCCTGCTGTTTCTGCGCTGGCCTGCTGGTGCCGACGCCCATCCCCGTACCCCGCCTCTCCGACCCGTGATGGGGGTGTTTCCCGTGTCGAGCACCTGTTCCAGCACAGTCGAGGGCTCGGGGAGGCCCCCGAACCGGCCACACTACTAGCCTTCGGTGACGCTGCGGCACCCTCCGGCGGCGCGCTGTGCACGTGCGGAGGCGTAGAGGCAGACGGCGGCTGCGGTGGCCAGGTTCAGGCTCTCCGCCCGCCCGTGGATGGGCACGCGCACGACGGCGTCGGCCAGCGCCCTGGTCTCTTCGGGCAGCCCCCAGGCCTCGTTGCCGAACACCCAGGCGGTGGGCCCGCCCATGGTGCCCCGGTCGAGTTCGGTGTCGAGGTCGTGCGGGCCCGCCCCGTCGGCCGCGAGCACCCGCACGCCGGTCTCCCGCAGTGCCTGCACCGCGGTGTCGACGGGCACGCCGACGGCGACGGGCAGATGGAAGAGCGAGCCGACGGACGCACGGACCGTCTTCGGGTTGTAGAGGTCGACGGAGGCGTCGGTGAGCACGACGGCGTCGGCTCCCGCGGCGTCCGCGCAGCGCAGTACGGTGCCGGCGTTGCCGGGGTCGCGCACGTGGGCGAGCACGGCGACGAGCCGTGGCCGGGCGGCGAGCACCGCGTCGAACGGCGTGTCCAGGAAGCGGCAGACACCGACCAGGCCCTGCGGGGTGACGGTGGTGGAGATGTCCGCGATCACGGCGTCATCGGCGAGGTGGATCCGGGCGCCCTGGTCCCGGGCGTCCCCGATGATCTCGGCGTACCGCTCGGCGGCCTCGACCGTCGTGAAGAGTTCGACGAGTACCGGCCCGGACCCGCTCCGGTGCGTCACCGCCTCCCGCACGGCCTGCGGCCCTTCGACGAGGAACCGCTGCTCCTTGCCGCGTGCGTTCCGCTTGACCAGCCGTCGGGCGGCGGTCACCCGCGGGGAGCGCGGCGAGATCAGTTGGGGAGCGGCGGGCATGGGGCACCTTGGGTCTGGTCTCGGGGCCGGTCTTGGGGCTGGTCTTGGAGCCTGCCTCGCAGGGCCCGGCTTCTGGGGAGTCCAGGCTCTGGAGGTCCTGGCTCCTGGGCTCTGGCACTGGGGGAGGCCGTTCTTGGCTGTCCGGAGCGTGTCGGGGCCCCGACACGCTCCGGACCCGCGAGCCTGTGGCCCGCGGGTCCGGAGGTGTTACGGCATGAACCGGGCGTCGCCGATCAAGCCGCCTTGGGCGCGTTCACATCGCTGGGCAGGGCCTTCTTCGCCGCCTCGACGAGCGCGGAGAACGCGCTCGCGTCGTTGACCGCAAGGTCGGCCAGGATCTTGCGGTCCACCTCGATGTCCGCGGCCTTCAGACCCTGGATGAAGCGGTTGTAGGTGATCCCGTTGGCGCGGGCAGCGGCGTTGATGCGCTGGATCCACAGCTGGCGGAAGTCGCCCTTGCGCTTCTTGCGGTCGTTGTAGTTGTAGACGAGGGAGTGGGTGACCTGCTCCTTCGCCTTGCGGTAGAGGCGAGAGCGCTGGCCGCGGTAGCCGCTGGCCTGCTCAAGGATCGCCCGGCGCTTCTTGTGGGCGTTGACTGCCCGCTTGACGCGTGCCACGTGTTAACTCCTTGTAGCGGGGCCGGTGTGGGGTGTACTCATCCGGCCCGGTATCGACTTCGGTCCCGGTTTCGCGTCGCATGGCCCGGATCGGGCCGCGGCGTCACTTGCCGAGAAGCTTCTTGATCTTCTTGGCGTCGCCCGGGGCCATCTCGGCATTGCCGGTGAGGCGCCGCGTCAGACGGGACGACTTGTGCTCAAGCAGGTGGCGCTTGCCAGCGCGCTCACGGAGCACCTTGCCGGAGCCGGTGACCTTGAAGCGCTTCCTGGCACCGCTGTGCGACTTGTTCTTCGGCATGGCGCCGTACTCTCCTCGTCTTGGCACTCCGATGCCCGGTCCGCCGGGCCGGGCATCTTGGAAGTGTCAGATGTATCGGTGGGTATCTCTCCCGGGACCGGCTCTCCCGCTGCCCCTAGGGGCCGGGGAGAGGACCCCGGGACTCAGGCCTCGGCAGGCCGCTCGGCGGGCTCCTCGTCGGAAGCCCCACCGCGACCCAGCCGCTCGGCCTTGCGGGCGGCCTGAGCTTCACGGGCCTCGGCCATCGCCTCGGTCTTCTTCTTGTGCGGACCGAGAACCATGATCATGTTCCGTCCGTCCTGCTTCGCGTGGGACTCCACGAAACCGAGGTCCTGGACGTCCTCCGCGAGGCGCTCCAGCAGTCGGTAGCCCAGCTCGGGGCGGGACTGCTCACGGCCACGGAACATGATCGTGATCTTGACCTTGTCGCCCTGCTTGAGGAACCGGACGACGTGACCCTTCTTGGTGTCGTAGTCGTGCGGGTCGATCTTCGGCCGGAGCTTCATCTCCTTGATGACCGTGTGCGCCTGGTTCTTACGCGCCTCACGGGCCTTCATGGCCGACTCGTACTTGAACTTCCCGTAGTCCATGAGCTTGCAGACGGGCGGACGGGCGTTCGCCGCGACCTCGACCAGGTCGAGGTCGTACTCCTGCGCAAGCTCCAGGGCCTTGGCAAGCGGGACAATCCCGACCTGCTCGCCACTGGGACCGACAAGTCGCACCTCGGGAACGCGAATCCGGTCGTTGATGCGGGGCTCGGCGCTGATGGATCCTCCTCGGTAGCACCGCGCGACTCGCCTGGCGGACGGCCGCGCAACGTTTTCGTGTCTGTAAGACCTAACCGCGCCGGTACATGAAAAATGCCCCGGACGATCGCAAACGGGGCTCCTGTCGCTACCGGAGCACCGCACGCGTCGCGGGGCGCATCGGGCGGGTCGCGTCGTACGACGCTGCCGCCTGACCGGTGACCCGCCGTCCTCTGGACGGCCAGGTGGGAGATCGGAGCCTCCACTTGCGGGCCGGGCCCTGCCCCGCGGTTCGTCTCGCAAGTGCCTGCGAGCGATCGCGTGTGACAGTGTCCAGCCGGTCGTTACACAAGGTTAGCAGCTTCGGGCCGGTGCGGCTAACCGCGGGCACCGGAATCCCCGCGCCGGTCCGCAGGGACCGTGGCCCCGACGGGCCCGTTCGCCGTGCTGGCCCGCATCAGCCCGCCGCACCCCGGGCAGCCGCCGCCCGACCGCCGCGGGCGCCGGGCCCTCCGGCAGGCGCGGTGGGGCCTATGGTGGGGGCCCATGAGCGACGTCACGTCTTCCTCTCAGGTCACCGACGACCCGGCCGGCGACGGGGAGAGCCCCGATTTCGACACCCTGACCCGCGACATCGCGGACGTTCCCGCGGTCGAAGTGATCACCACGGTCGCGGTCCATCTGATGAGCGCAGCAGCGGTCAACCTCGGTCTCGCCGAGGGCGGTGCGCAGCACAAGGACCTGGACGAGGCCCGCAAGCTGATCCAGGCGCTGGCCGGCCTGGTCGAGGCGAGCGGCACGGACATCGGGGAGTTCCACGCGGCCCCGCTGCGGGACGGGCTCAGGTCGCTCCAGCTGGCGTTCCGCGAGGCCTCCGGCATCCCGGACGCGCCCGGGGAGGGCCCCGGCGAGGCGTACACCGGGTCCCCGTCAGCCTGACGGCCCGAGCGGGCGTCCGCCGCGCACGTGGCCGGGTCGGGACGCCCCCGGCCGGGGTTCAGGGGCTGGTCGTGGAGCGCTCGTACAGCGGGGCGCCCGCGGGGCGGTGCTCCGCCGGCAGCACGGCGAGGTCGAGGCCGCGCACCAGACGGGCCCGTAGCGTCTCGTCGGCGGCGAGCCGCCGCGCGAGCCCCTGCACCGCGTCCGCCGGCCGCTCGGCCGCCGGGTCGAGGACGAGCGCGAGGGTCCCGTCGGCGGGACCGGGCCCGAGGTGGGCACTGCGCACGGCGGGCTCGGCGGCGACGGCCGCCCGTACCGCCGCGCGCACGGCCCTGTCGGCAAGCGGATCGGCACCGCCCGACGGCGCCGCGAGGGACCGCAGCGCAGACCCGGTGAGCTGGTACGGAACGGGGCCCGCGAGGTCGATCACGATCGTGTCGGCCTGCTCGTGCAGCGCCGCTTGGAGCGCCTGGTGCAGCGGTACGGCGACGGGGCGGGCCGCCGGGTCCCAGCGGGCCAGCGCAGCGGTGGACGTGAAGGCGGGCAGTGCGGTGCGGCCCGCGGCCCTCAGCGTGGGCACCGCCATGTCGCTGGACTTCTCGCGCCGCAGCCCGGCCGCCGGGCCCTCGCCGACCTCCTCGGCCTCGCCGAGCACGGCGACGACGGGAACGAGCAGCCGGGCCTCCCGGAGCGCGTCCAGTACCGGCTGTTCGGCGGAGCGGTCCGCCGCCCACGCAGCGAGCGCCGCAGCCAGCCGGGGGTCGGCCGAGCCGTCGTCACCGGAGAAGCCCGAGTCGGGGATGTTCTTCTTCGCCACGGTCATCGACCCTATCCGCAGCCGGCGCGGGCGACGTCCGCCGGCCCGTACCGCGCGCAGGGGTCATCCACCGCTGGCGCCGGCTGCCGAACGCTGCCCCCGCTCACCACGCGCCCACGCGCGGGCACGGGAACCGTCAGAAGTCGTCCTTCTCCCGCAGGCTCCAGCCCTCCAGCAGCCGCCGCAGGCGCGGCGGAACACCCCGCCACAGGAACACGCCGGCGACGAGGAGCAGCGCCCCGAGGCTGCCGGCGACCGGGCCCACCCAGTCCATGGGGTCGCTGTCCGGCGCGTCCGGGCCGGGGCCGAAGTACTTCGCGCCGTACGCGGCTGCGTGCAGCGAATCCGGCTTCAGGCCGGCGCCGGCCTTGATCGCCGCTGCGGGGTCGACGAGGCCGTACCCGCGTGCGTCGTCCCGGCCGCCGTCGGGGGGTTCCCCGGCGGTGTCCTCCAGGAGCTTCTTGACCTGCGCCGGTGACAGATCCGGGTGGGCGGCGCGCACCAGGGCGACGGCGCCCGAGACGAAGGCGGATGCGGCGCTGGTGCCCCAGCCCTTGTAGTAGTGGCGGTCGGGGTCGATCAGGATGACGTCGACGCCGGGGGCGCTGACCGTGGCGTACCAGCGGCGGGTGGAGAAGCCGGCCCGGTCGTCGTAGCGGTCGACGGCGGTGACGGCGATCACGCCGGGGTACGCCGCCGGGTAGGAGATGTGGTCGCCCTTCTCGCCCCCGTTGCCCGCGGAGGCGACGACGACGGCGCCCTTCTTCAGGGCGTACTGCACGGCGGCGTCCTCGGAGGCCTCCGGGTGGGCGGAGGCGGAGTCGTCGCCGAGGGAGAGGTTGATGACGTCGGCGCCGTGGTCGGCGGCCCAGCGGATGCCGTCGGCGAGGGAGCCGCCACGGGTGTCGCGGGCCCTTTTGCGCTTCGGGTCGCCGTCCTCGAGGATCACCCGGACGGGCAGGATCTTCGCCTCGGGGGCGAGGCCCACGACGCCGTCGGCGCCGCCGGAACCATGCCCGTGACCGGCGACGATGCCGGCCATGGCGGTGCCGTGCCGGGCCCAGGTGCGGTCGCCGCGCTGCGCGCCGAAGCCGATCATGTCCTTGCCGGGCAGCACGTTGCCCTTCAGATCGGGGTGTTCGGCGTCCACTCCGGTGTCGAGGACGGCGACGGTGATGCCCTTGCCCTTGGTGGTCTGCCAGGCCTGGTCGGCGTGCACCGCGTCCAGGCCCCATTCCTGGATGCGGATGCTGTCGGCGTGGACGGCGGTGGACGGCAGCAGTACGAGTGCGGCGGCGATCAGGACCACGGCCGTCCCGCGCAGCTTCCCGGTCGTGGCGGGGCGTATGCGGTTCATCAAGGCTGTTGCTCCGTGTCCGAGGCCTTGGGGCCGGCGTGGGTGCGCAGGCCACGCTCCGTCCGGTCGAGGAGCCCCTGCGCCTCGTGGCCGAGGCCCGCCTGGGCCACGAGGGTGGTGGCCGTGGACTCCATGGCCTTCGCGGCGGGCTGGGGGTCCTGCACGGTGCGGCCGTCGGCGAACCCGGAGACCGCGTACACGAGGACCGGCATGTCGGTGCGGATGGACACCGCCCACGAGGCGCGTTGGGCGTCACCGAAGCCGGCGGCCGGGGTGCCCTTCGCGGCGTACGTGCGAGGCATCAGGTCCGTGCGCTGGTCCAGCCCGTCCTTGGTGAAGCGGCTGCGCAGGGCCCGCATGCCGGCGGCGTCGGCCTTGGTGAACAGCAGTCCGACGGTGGTGACGTAGCTGTGCGTGGCGTCGGTGTAGGTGGCGCGCAGCAGGCGCTGGCAGCCGACCGGGGCGAGCGCCTTGGACAGCAGCGGGTCGAAGGCGTGGGCGCAGTCGGAGTCCGGAGCCACCGCGAGCCGTTGCCAGGTGCGGTCGGCCTGGCCGGGGCCGGCGTTGTCGCCCTGCACGACGGGCGGGAAGAGTTGGTCGAC
Source organism: Streptomyces odontomachi (assembly GCF_024435355.1). Classification (GTDB taxonomy): domain Bacteria; phylum Actinomycetota; class Actinomycetes; order Streptomycetales; family Streptomycetaceae; genus Streptomyces; species Streptomyces odontomachi. The sequence goes on along the minus strand of NZ_JAMJWG010000014.1, from coordinate 217,497 downwards.
CGGCGTGTTGTGCCACAGCCCGGCCGCGGCCTCGTAGGACTGTGCGGAGCCGGCGGCGGTGGAGCTGTCGCCGGTCAGCCAGCTCCCGGTGATGGCGCCGCCGATCAGGCCGACGCCGAGCACGAGGCAGGCTGCCGCGGCCACCGCACGCGGCCGGACTCCGTCGCGTACCGGGCGCAGCCGGGTGGTGTTGTCGTCGTAGGCCGCCGGCCGCGCGAAGAACACGAACGGGCGTCCGGAGCCGGGCTTCGGCGTCAGGTCGACGGCGCCCACGGCACGTCGCGATCCGGTGTCCTGGGTGGCGTCGTGCCGCGCGTCCGAGGTGTCTTCGGGCGGGTACGTCGGGAGCGCGGTGAGGCTGGAGGGAGAGGTGCCGGGTGGTTCGGTGGGGGGCAACGGCATTCCGGTGGTGGTGGTGACGGAAGGGTCCGGGGCGGCGATGGGACGCTCGGGTGCCGGTCTGGGGCCGGTCTGGGGCCCTGGGGTGGTGCCGGGCGGCGGAGCCGGGGTGGGGCCGGCGTGCTCGCTGGGTTCGGGCGGGGCCGTCGCGCCCGGTGGCGCGCCCGGCGGCGATGTGCCGTTCTGCCGCTTGCGGATGCGGACGGTGCCGGAGTCGGCGTCCGGATGGTCGGCCGGGAGCAGCGGTATCTCGAAGGCTCGGGCCTGGGCCTGGGACGAGCCCGTCGACGTCGAACCTGACGTCTGCGAGACCGGTGCCGGCGGTCCCGACGGCTGCGGGTTCGGGCGCCGTGCGTCCGACGGCCCTGGCTGCCGGGGTGGCGCTTCGGGCGGGAGCGGCGCGGTGCCGCGCGGAGGGGTCTGGGGGCGCGCCGGCATGGCCTGTTGGGGCGATGCGTCGGGCCGGCGCGGCGCGGCCTGCGGGGACGGCTCCCGGGAGTCGGGTGGGGCCGGCGGTCGCGGCGGCAGGTCAGCGGGCGCGGCACCGTCCGGGCCGATCGAGCCGCTCCCTCCGGTCGAGCCACCCGGGCCCGCTGAACCGCCCGATGCGGGCGGCACGTCCGGGCGGGACGGCACACCGGGCGACGTCGACGGAGGGGGCGGCAAGGGTATGGCTCCGGTGGACGTCCGTGCCACGGACGTGCTCCCCGCGGCCGGGGCCTCCACGGACAGGGCGCCCGAAGGCAGGGACCCCGTGGCCGAGGGCGCGGCGGAGCCGGTCCCGGTGGGCGTGGACCCCGGGTGCCCTGTGTCGTTGGCGGGCGACCGCCCCCCCACGGACTTGGAGCCGCTGGACGGACCTGCTCCCGAAGGCGTCGTGCCGCCGGTCCCGCCCGCGGCAGACGCCGCTGCCGTCGACGACGTGCTCACGGGGGGCATGCCGGGCACAGCCGTCGTGGCGCCGGTCGACGCGGCGGTGGTGGGCGCGGACGGGGGTGGGGCGTCGGGGAAACGGGAGCTGGCGGCGGGTGGCGGAGGGGGCGGTGGTGTGGCCTTGGGCGCCTCGGTGGGCTCCGGGCGCGGCGGAACGGGCGGGCGCTGCGCTTCCGTGCTCATGCACCCCCCGTTTCCTCGTCCCGGCAGCTGCCTCGGCGGGCGCCGCCCCCGCTCTAGTGCCGGACGATCGCCCTTCACGACAGACCTGTTGCGGTCTTTCGTGCGCGCCACTCTACGGGCTGATACGGGTGAAGGGAGAACCGGTCCGCAGGCCCGAGCAGATCTATCCGTATCATCCCTTTCGCCACTCTTCGACGTCTTCTCCCGCCTGCCTTCCGCTCTCCCGCCTGCTCCCCTCACCGCGGTCCCTGCGGCCCCTCCCTGGCCACTCCCGCGCCTCTCTCTTGCCCTCCCGCGCCTCATCTCCGGCACTTCTCCGGCCTTCTCCGGTTCCTCTCCGGCACTTCTCCGGTTCTTCGGCGCCTCTGCCGGCCGCTCCACCGCTCTCCTCGTCGTCTCGCTCGCCTCCGAACACCGGCGGTGGGCCATAACCTTGCGCTTCACGGCCCTGGCCTGAGCCAACGCGCTCTGGCAGGCTGCGGACATGACAGGCCCCTTTGCCGACCGGGCCCGGTACGACCGGGCAACCGCGCATCTCGACGCCCCGCTCGCCATCGTGGACCTGGACGCGTTCGACGCCAACGCGACCGATCTCGTCCGGCGCGCGGGCGGCAAACCGATCCGGGTCGCGAGCAAGTCCGTACGCTGCCGGGCGCTGTTGGAACGGGTGCTGGGGCGCGAGGGGTTCGCCGGGATCATGGCGTTCACCCTGGCCGAGTCCCTGTGGTTGGCCCGATCCGGTTTCGACGATGTGCTGCTCGCCTATCCGTCCGCTGACCGGCAGGCGTTCGCGGAACTCGCCGGTGACCCGAAGCTCGCGGCGGCCGTGACGGTGATGATCGACGATCCGGCGCAGTTGGACCTGATGGACGCGGCACGTGCCGGCGGTCGCGAGGCGATCCGGGTGTGCCTGGAGCTCGACACGTCCCTCCAGCTGTTCGGCGGGCGGGTCCGCATCGGCGCGCGCCGCTCACCGTTGCGCTCCCCCGACCGGCTCGCGGACCTGGCGCGCTCCGTGGCCCGGCGGCCTGGGTTCCGGCTGGTCGGGATCATGGCGTACGAGGCCCATATCGCCGGCGTCGGGGACCGTGTGCCGGGGCGGCCGATGCGGTCCCGGGCGGTACGGCTGATGCAGGCCGCAGCGCGTCGGGAGCTTGCGGGGCGGCGTGCGCAGGCGGTGCGCGCGGTGCGCGCGGCGGCGCCGGACCTGGAGTTCGTGAACGGCGGTGGCACCGGGAGCGTGCAGCACACCGCGGCGGAGGACGCGGTGACGGAGATAGCCGCCGGTTCGGGGCTCTACGTGCCACGGCTCTTCGACGCCTACACGTCCTTCACGGGCCGTCCCGCCGCCCTGTTCGCCCAACCGGTGGTCCGCAGGCCGGGCGTGGGGGTGGTGACGGTGCTGGGCGGCGGTTATCCCGCTTCGGGCGCGGCCGGCCAGGACCGGCTGCCGGTTCCGCATCTGCCGCCGGGGCTGCGCTACGACCCGCAGGAGGGCCCCGGTGAGGTGCAGACTCCGCTGCTCGGGGCCGTGGCCGACGATCTGCTGATCGGCGACAAGGTGTGGTTCCGGCACGCGAAGGCCGGGGAGCTGTGCGAGCGGTTCGACGTGCTGCACCTGATCGAGGGGGCGGCGGTGACGGCCACCGTGCCCACCTACCGCGGTGAGGGACACACGTTCCTCTGACACCTCGGACGCGGGCGCCTGCCGTCTGTCTACCGCCTGCCGCCTACCGCCATCCCGTCTGCTACCGCCCTACTGCGAAGGCCCGACGGTGTTGCCGACCCCGCCGCCCGTCCCGGAACCGTCGGTCGAGCGGATGCCCTTGGTGATCTTGTCCATGTCGGACAGCGGGGGCCCGTCCTTGCCGGCGTCGAAGACGAGGCGTACGCAGACCAGCGATTCGGTGCCCATGGTCGACGGGAACACCAGGGACTCGACGTAACCGCCGGGGCCCGCATGGGTCTTGACGCGCCAGCGCACCAGGTAGCCGGCCCGGCCGGCGACCGCGACGGAGCCCTCCTTGACCTTCTGGTGCGAGGAGATTCCGTCGTACGGGCGGTTCTTGAGTTCGTCGCGGTCGTAGGCGTGGTCGGCCGCCTTGGATATGTCCTGGCGTGCGACCGTCTTGGGGTCCGACGAGGCGCTGCCGGTCACGGGGCTGGAGGCCACCGAGCCGTGCCGGCACAGGTCGCCGTCGCCCGGGCACTTGTAGGTGCCGGGCGTGGTCAGCAGGATCGTGTCGTCGACGACGTACTCGGCCTTTTCCCAGCCGTCGAGCACGGGCAGCGTGATGCCGTCGAGGTCGTCCGTGACGATGGTCGGGTCGTCGGAGGACACCGGGGACGGGGACGACGTGGGAGAGCCGGAGGGGCTCTCGGTCGACCGGGTCACGGACGGCGAGGGCGAGGTGGAGCCGCCGGCGGAGTCGTCCCCGCCGCCGAGGAAGACGATGCCCGTGCCGATCGCGGCCACCACCACGATCAGGGCGGTGATGGTGAGCACGATGGTCCTGCTGCGGCCGCCGCCCTGCGGCGGCATCGGTGCCGCGGGACCGAACCCCATCGGGACCGTGGACGGCTCCGGGGGCCGCGGGGCGCGACGGTGCTCGGTCCAGGCGGACCCGTCCCACCAGCGCTCCGTGGACGGGGCCGACGGATCGGGGTACCAGCCGGGCGGAGGCGTCATGGTCATTCCGGCACTTTAGAACATTCCTTCCAGCACTGACGCGGCCCCGTCGCTACACCGACCACACCCGGCCATGCGCTGACGGACCGACGGGCCACGCGAGCACGTGACACCCGGGCCGTGGCGAACGAGGTCGGTGATGCACCCGTCGGTACGTGCGGCTAAAGCGGCGTCACATAGGCCCCCGAGATCCCTCCGTCGACGACGAACTCCGCTGCGTTGACGAACGAGGCGTCGTCGCTGGCGAGGAAGGCGACGGCGGCGGCGATCTCGGTGGCCTCCGCGAAGCGGCCGACAGGGATGTGCACCAGACGGCGCGCGGCCCGCTCGGGGTCCTTGGCGAACAGCTCCTTCAGGAGCGGGGTGTTCACCGGTCCCGGGCACAGGGCGTTCACCCGGATTCCCTCACGGGCGAACTGCACGCCCAGCTCTCGGGACATGGCGAGTACACCGCCCTTGGAGGCCGTGTACGAGATCTGGGAGGTGGCGGCGCCCATCAGGGCGACGAAGGAGGCCGTGTTGATGATGGAGCCGCGGCGCTGGCGGCGCATGTAGGGCAACGCGGCCTTGCAGCAGAGGTAGACGGAGGTGAGGTTGACCTCCTGTACCCGCTTCCAGGCCTCGAGGCTGGTCTCCAGGATCGAGTCGTCCTCCGGCGGGGAGATGCCCGCATTGTTGAAGGCGATGTCGACGGAGCCGTACGTGTCCTGTGCGGCCTTGAACAGCGCCTCGACCTGGTCGGCGCCGGTGACGTCCACGGGTACGAAGATGCCCCCGACTTCCTTGGCTGCGGCCTTTCCCGTGGGCTCGTCGATGTCGCCGCACACCACGTGAGCACCCTCGGAGGCGAGCCGGCGTGCGGCGGCGAGGCCGATACCGCTGCCCGCGCCGGTGATCACGGCGGTGCGGCCCACCAGGCGGCGGCAGACGATCCGGTCGGCGGACTCGGACGAAGCGATCGTGTTGTCGGGCATGGCTTCAGGCCTCCGTGGGGCGCGGACCCGCGGCATCGGGATCCGGGACGGGTGGGGCGTCGGGGGCGAGCGGTGCATCGGGGTCGGCACCGGGGGCGGGGGTGCCCGCGGGGGCGTCCATGGCGATGAAGACGTTCTTGGTCTCGGTGAAGGCGGTCAGCGCGTCGGGGCCCAGCTCACGGCCCAGGCCCGACTGGCGATAACCACCGAACGGGGTCCAGTAGCGGACGCTGGAGTGGGAGTTGACCGAAAGGTTGCCGGCGGCGACCGCAGCGGACACCCGCAGGGCGCGTCCCACGTCCCGGGTCCAGATGGAGCCGGACAGCCCGTAGGCCGTGTCGTTGGCCAGGCGGACGGCATCGGCCTCGTCCTCGAACGGCAGCACCACCGCGACCGGCCCGAAGACCTCCTCCACGGCGACCGGGGAGGCCGGGTCGACATCGGTGAGGACGGTGGGCTCGCACCAGTAGCCGGGGCCCTGCGGGGCGCTGCCGCGGATCGCCGGCGCCCCGGAGGGGAGGTAGGAACGCACCCGCTCCAGCTGGGTGCGCGAGATCAGCGGGCCCATCTCGGTGGCCGGGTCGCTCGGGTCGCCGACGGTGACGGCGCCGATGGCCGGGGCCAGCTGGGCCAGGAAGCGGTCCAGTACGGAGGACTGGACGAGGATGCGGGTGCGGGCGCAGCAGTCCTGGCCGGCGTTGTCCAGGAAGGCCAGGGGGGCGGTGGCCGCGGCGCGCTCGATGTCGGCGTCGGCGAAGACGATGTTCGGGCTCTTGCCGCCCAGCTCCAGGGTGAGCCGCTTCACCTGGCCGGCGCAGCGGGCCATGATCTCCTTGCCGACACGGGTGGAGCCGGTGAAGACGATCTTGGCGACTCCCGGGTGCTCGACGAGGGCGGTGCCCGCCACGGCACCGGCCCCCGGCAGCACCTGGAAGAGGTGCTCCGGAAGGCCGGCCTCCAGGGCCAGCTCGGCGATCCGGAGGGCGGTGAGCGGGGTGGTCTCGGCGGGCTTGAGGATGACCGCGTTCCCGGCGGCGAGCGCGGGGGCGGTGCCCCAAGCGGAGATCGGCATCGGGAAGTTCCAGGGGGCGATGACGCCGACCACGCCGAGGGGTTCGAGCAGGGTGACGTCGAGGCCGCCGGGCACCGGGATCTGGCGGCCGGTCAGACGCTCCACTCCCCCGGCCGCGTAGTCGAGCAGATCGCGGACATTGCCGGCTTCCCAGCGGGCGTTGCCGATGACGTGGCCGGCCTCGCGGACCTCGAGTTGGGCCAGCTCTTCCAGATGCGCGTCCACGGCGGTGGCGAAGCGCCGCAGCAGCCTGGCCCGGTCGCCGGGGGCGAGCGCCGCCCAGGTGCGCTGCGCGACGGCGGCCCGTCGAACGGCGGCGTGGACGTCTTCGGCGGTGGCGGCCCGGACGGTGGTGATGATCTCCTCGGTGGCGGGGTTGCGGACGACCAGCTCGTCCGGGGGTGCCGGGGTCGCGCCGTGCTGGGCGGCGGTGTCGGGGACGACGGCGGGCTCGGGCATCGCGGGCCTCACAGGCGTTCGAAGGAGCGCCGCAGCTCCCAGTCGGTGACGGCGGCGTCAAAGGCGTCCAGTTCGACGCGGGCCATGGTGCGGTAGTGGGCGACCACGTCCTCGCCGAAGGCGGCGCGGGCGATCGCACTGTCCTCCCAGAGCCGGGCGGCCTCGCGCAGCGTGGTGGGGACCTGCGGGTACTCGGCGCCGTAGGCGTTGCCCGGGCAGGCGGGCGGGAGCTCGAGTCGGTTCTCCATGCCGTGCAGTCCGGCGGCGACCATGGCGGCGACGGCGAGGTAGGGATTGACGTCGCCGCCGGGCAGCCGGTTCTCGAAGCGCAGGGACCGGCCGTGGCCGACGACGCGCAGTGCGCAGGTGCGGTTGTCGACGCCCCAGGCGACGGCGGTGGGTGCGAAGGAGCCCGGCTGGAAACGCTTGTAGGAGTTGATGTTCGGGGCGTAGAGCAGGGCGAACTCGCTCAGGGCGGCCAGCTGTCCGGCCAGGAAGTGCCGCATCACCTCGGACATCCCGTCGGGCCCGTCGCCGGGCATGGCGGTGTTGCCGCTGTCGTCCACGAGGGAGAGGTGGATGTGGCAGGAATTGCCCTCGCGTTCGTTGAACTTCGCCATGAAGGTGAGGGCGACGCCTTCCTGGGCGGCGATCTCCTTGGCGCCTGTCTTGTAGAGGGCGTGCTGGTCGCAGGTGGTCAGCGCGTCCTCGTAGCGGAACACGATCTCGTGCTGCCCGGGGTTGCACTCGCCTTTGGCGGACTCGACCTGGAGGCCGGCACCCGCCATCTCGTTGCGAATCCGGCGCAGCAGCGGCTCGATGCGGCCGGTGCCGAGGATGGAGTAGTCGATGTTGTACTGGTTGACCGGGGTGAGGTCGCGGTAGTGGGCGTCCCAGGCCTGCTCGTAGGTCTCCTTGAAGACGAGGAACTCGAGCTCGGTGCCGACCTGGGCGCGCAGCCCGTGGGCGGCGAGCCTGTCGAGTTGGTGGCGCAGTATCCGACGCGGTGCGGCGGCCACCGGGGAGCCGTCCTCCCACATGAGGTCCGCAAGGACGAGCGCGGTGCCCTCGTGCCACGGCACCCGGCGCAGGGTGGTGGTGTCCGGGTGCAGGGCGAAGTCGCCGTAGCCGAGGTCCCAGGAGGACATCGCGTAGCCGTCGACCGTGTTCATCTCGGTGTCCACGGCCAGGAGGTAGTTGCATCCCTCGGTGCCGTGGTGGAGGACCTCGTCCAGGAAGAAGCGGGCGGCGAACCGCTTGCCCTGGAGCCGGCCCTGCATGTCGGGGAAGGCCAGCACGACGGTGTCGATCTCGCCACCGGCGACGAGGGCCGTCAGCTCCTCGACGGTGAGCGGGGGTGTGCGGTCGGACACGGGACGCCTCCTTCGCTGCAACCGAGCCTTAAGGTATTGCTTTAGACCATTGGTTGGGAAGGGGGTGCAGGCGCATGTCGGGATCGGACGCGCACGATCCGCGCGCCCGGGGAAGCCAGGGCGGACACGCTCCCCACCCAGAAACCCGGCGCACGCCCCCGACGGCGAGCCACCGCCCCGTCGACAGCCACAGCCACAGCCACAGCCACAGCCACAAGGACGTAGCCGACGACCACGAGGCCCGGGGCTCCGGTGCCGAGGACCCCATGGCCCAGGCTTCCGGCGCCGAGACCCACGCGCCCGATGCACCGCCGACCCCCCAGGACGCCCTGGCCCCCGTACTGCGTCCGGTGCCGACCGGCAACGGCTTCGAGGCGGCGTTGGAGCAGATCCTCCAGGTGGTCCGGCTCGGCCTGGTCCCCGCCGGCGAGCGGCTGCCGGCCGAGCGCGATCTGGCGATCCGGCTCGGCATCAGCCGGGTCACCCTGCGCGAGGTGCTGAAGGTGCTCCACGACGAGGGCGTGGTGGAGTCCAGACGCGGCCGCTACGGCGGCACGTTCGTCCTGGCCAGGAACCGGGTGCCCGGCGAGGACGAGGTGCGGCGGCGGATCGGCGCCGTGGACGTGGCTGACCTGCTGCGCTTCCGCGCGGTGCTGGAGACGGGAGCCGTGGAGCTGTGCGCGGAGCGCCGGCTGACCGGGCGGGACGCCGAGCGGCTGCGCGCCGCCCTGACCCGTACGCAGGACGCACCGCTGGCCGAGTACCGCCGGCAGGACACCCGGCTGCACCTCACCCTCGCCGAACTCTCCGGCTCACCGCTGCTGACGGCGCAGTACACCACCGTGCGCGCCCAGCTCAACGAGTTGCTGGACTGCATCCCCCTGCTGGTGCGCAACCTCGAGCACTCCCAGCGCCAGCACTCCGCACTCGTCGACGCCGTGCTGAGCGGGGACGCGGACGGGGCGCGCGCCCTCATGAGGGAGCACTGCGCAGGCACGGCAGCGTTGTTGCGCGGCTTTCTCACCTGAGGGTTCGAGGGAAGCGAGCCGGAGCCGACGACGCCCAGGCCCCATGTGCAGCCCCCTTCGCCACCGAAGCCTGCTGCGCCGCCCGGGCCCGTGCGGCGCACGGCAAGCACCCACGCGCCGCGCCGCTCCCCGTCCCCGTTCCGCCGCACCGCAAAGGTATGGAACGATTCCATTGGCGCCGCTGATCACCCCCGGTCACCGGGGACCCGGCACCGGGACCGCACCGGCGCCGGTCCGGCGCCATCGCACGCAGGAGCAGGGAGAGGAGGCCCGGATGGACAGGCCGCTGATCGGCGTCAGCACCTATCTGGAGTCCGAAGTGCGGTGGGGAGTCTGGACGCTTCCCGCGGCGCTGGTGCCCGACGGCTACCGCCGTCTGGTGCAGTCAGCCGGCGGCATCGCCGCGCTGCTTCCGCCGGATGCCCCGGAGCACGCCCCGGCGGCGGTGACACGGCTCGACGGGCTGGTCATCTCGGGCGGAGCAGATGTCGACCCCGCCCGGTACGGCGCCGTGCGCGACCCGCGAACCGGGCCGCCCGCCCACGAGCGCGACGCCTGGGAGCTGGCCCTGATCGACGCCGCCCTGGCGGCCGGCACGCCGCTGCTCGCCATCTGCCGCGGTATGCAGCTGCTGAACGTGATGCTCGGCGGCACCCTCAAGCAGCACGTCGACGGGCACACGGGCGACCGCCCGGGCGTCTTCGGCCGGCACCTGGTGACGCCGGTGCCGGGCAGCCGCTGTGCCGCGCTGGTCCCGGAGCGGGCGAGCGTGCCCGTCCACCACCATCAGGCCCTGGACCGCCTCGGCTCCGGCCTGGTCGCGACCGCGCACGCCGCCGACGGCACCGTGGAGGCGGTGGAACTTCCGGACGCCGCCTGGGTGCTGGGGGTGCAGTGGCATCCGGAGATGGGGCACGACCCGCGGGTCATGCAAGGCCTCGTGCAGGCCGCTTCGCCAGTCGCGTCCTGAGCCAGCCGAGGGCCGCGACCCCCTGCGCGTGTTGGAAGGCGCGCACGGTGGGCAGCCCTGGCGGGGGTGGCTGGCGGGCATGCGTGACGAAATAGCCCGCCAATGCGGCCAGTACCGCCGTCACGCCGTCCGGGTCGGCGCGGCGGGCCAGCGGATGGGCCGTGAAGACCTCTTCGGGCGCCGGGCCGCCCTGGGCACGCACGCAAGGCAGCATCGTCAGCAGGTCGAACCAGGGTGCGGCGAGGGAGGCGTGCGGCCAGTCGACGAAGATCACCCGGTCATCGGCGGTGAGCAGGATGTTGTCGGCGCGCAGGTCGCCATGGGTGAGGGTGTCACCGGCGGCGTGCGCCGCCCAGGAAGCGCTCAGCTCGGCCAGCCGGTCGACATGGCGCACCGCCCACGGATCCAGGCCGTGGACATCTCCCGACGCGGCCAGTTGCTGCCATCCGGAGAACTGCTCGGCCAGCCGGACGGCGACGGGTGGCGCGTCGACCGGGGACGGGGTCAGGGTCGTGGCGAGGTCGTGCACCGCGCGCAGCACCCGGCCCAGCTCGTCGGCGCGCCAGGGCACGTGCGGCTGATGGCCCACGATGTCCTCGAAGACCAGGGCGACCCAGGTCCCGTCGTCGTAGGAGCCGAGCAGTTGGGGCGCGGCCACCCGGTCGGGCAGTGCGGCGGTGTTGCGCGCCTCGGTGCGGTGCATCCCGGGGCTGACCGGGTTCGCCTCCGTGCTCACGGCCTTCACGAAGGCCCGGCGGCCGTCGGCGGTGCCGATCCGGGCGGCCACGCCGGGTGAGAACCCGCCGCGCTGGGTGGTCGCCGTCGCCACCGGCGCACCCAGGATCGCGGCGACGGCGTCGCGTACCCGCCCCGGGAGGCCCTCCCAGGGGGTGCGCACGCCGGCCGCTGGCGGGGCGTCGACGGGAAACGGAGGCATGACGACATGGTCCGTGCTTCCCGGCCACCGCGCCACTCGAATATGGCGCCCCGCACTGCACCGCATGCGGCCGGGGACCACTCTGACCTGCGAATCCGGGAGATCATCAGGTGCGCCGACGGATGGCCTGGAGGCCAACTGGCCCAGCGTGCTCATGCCGCTACGTCCGAAGGCCGGCGCCGGACGGCGTCAGCGCTTGTCCTCCACCGCGTCGATGTGATCGGCCAGGGACACCACCACGATGCGGGTGTCCGGCTCCGTGGCGCGCCAGCGGTGCCGGACGCCGCCGGTCATGTACAGGGTGTCCCCGCGGCCCAGCCGGTAGGCGCTGCCCTCGGCCTCGACCTCCGCGGCACCGTCCGCCACATAGAGCAGCTCGTCGTTGCGGTGCTGGAACTCCCGGCCGGCGTCATGGTCGCCGGTGAACTCCGTCGCCTGGAGGTGGTGGTGCCCGCGCACCAGCTGCCGCACCACCGCGCCCCTGGGCAGGCCCTGGTCGTCACCGGCCCGGACGACGTCGACGCTGCGGGCCGGGTCGGCGGCGGCGAGCAGTTCGACCGCAGTGGTGCACAGGGCGTCGGCGACCTTCTCCAGGGAACGCATGCTGGGGCGCGCCCGCTCGTTCTCGACCTGGCTCAGGAAGGGCACGGACAGGCCGCTGCGCTCGGCGACGACGGCGAGGGTGAGCTCCAGGGCCCTGCGCCGCCGCCGGACGGCCGCGCCCACCCGAGGTGTCTCTTTGTCGTCCATCGCTCCGGCTCCCTCCCGTGCGTCATCGTTTCCTACCTTTGCGCAGTCTGCTCACTTCTCCATAGTCATGCGCATCGCCTGTGCACATGTGTACGGAGATCCGTCCCTCACCGTCTGCGATGGTGCCATCCTGCCCTGTGAAGTTTCCTGCACCCTACGCACGTTCGGTAAACGGTTCCCGCCGCCCGTCCATGCCGGGTTCGGCCACCGTGTCCGGGCCACGCGAAAGGGGTGGGTTCCGCGGTGTGCGGAACCCACCCCTTGTCTGTACCCGTGTGGGGCCCCTCGCCACAGGCGGGGCTCCCCGGATCCGGGGCCGGCGGTCAGCCGGGCACGGCAGCGGCGGTCAGCCGCTCACCGGCGCGAGCTGGTCCTCCAGGCCCGGGTGCGCGTCGAGCCAGTGGCGTGCCGACTCCTTCTCGTGTCCCGTGCCGCCCTTCTGGATCTCCACTTCGAGGGAGGCGAGCTGGGACTCGTCGAGATGGAACTTCTTCAGCCAACCGTTGAGCTCGGGGAACTTCTGGCCGAAGCCCTTGTGGGCGACGGTGTGGATCTGCTCGCCCTTGCCCCAGGCGACCTTCGGGTCCTTGAGCTTCTTCAGGTCGTACTTGCCGTACGCCCAGTGCGGGGTCCACAGGGGGACGACGACCGGCTGCTTCTTCTTGATCGCCTGATCCAGCTCGGCCAGCATCGACGAGGTGCTCGACGCGACCACCTTGTACTCGCCGTTCAGACCGTAGGCCGGCAGGACCTTGCTCTTCAGCATGGACATCTCACCGGCGCTCGACTCGATGCCGATGATCTTCCCGCCGAACATGCCGCCCTTGCCCTTCAGGTCGGCCAGCGAGTTCACGTCCTTCACGTACGACGGAACCGTCAGCTCCAGGGACGTCGGACCGTACCAGGGGCCCACGTCGACGAGGTCCTTCTTGAACCTGTTCCAGTACGCCTTGTGCGTGTTGGGCAGCCAGGAGTCCGTCTGGACGTCGATGTCGCCCCGCGCTATGGACGTGTAGAGCGGTCCCGGGTCGACCTGCTTGACGGTCGTCTTGTAGCCACGGTCCTCCAGGATGTTCTCCCACAGATAGGTGGAGGCGATCGCCTCGTCCCAGGGGAAGTAACCCATGTTGACCGTCTTGCCGGCGTCCTTGCCCTTCTGGGCGGTGCCGCCGGGCACCGGGGCGAGCTTGTCGACCATGGTCGGGTTCTTCTTCAGCCAGGCCTTGACGCCGTCCTGCTCGTGGCCCTGCCCGGCGTCCTGGATGGCGTTCTCCAGGCTGGTCAGCTGGCCCTCGTCGAGCTTGAACTTCTTCAGCCAACCGGCGACCGTCGGGTCCTTCTGGGCGAAGCCCTTGTGGGCGACGGTGTGGATCTGCTCGCCCTTGCCCCAGGCACCCTTCGGGTCCTTGAGCTTCTTCAGGTCGTACTTGCCGTACGCCCAGTGCGGGCTCCACAGCGGAACCACGATCGGTTCCTTCTTCTGGATGGACCGGTCCAGCTGCGCCAGCATCGACGAGGTGCTCGACGCGATCACCTTGTACTCGCCGTTCAGACCGTAGGCCGGCAGGACCTTGCTCTTGAGCGTGGACATCTCGCCGGCGCTCGACTCGATGCCGATGACCTTGCCGCCGAACGTGCCGCCCTTGCCCTTCAGGTCGGCCAGCGAGTTCACGTCCTTCACATAGGACGGAACCGTCAGCTCCAGGGACGTCGGGCCGTACCAGCCGCCGAGGTCGTCGAGCTTGCTCTGGTACTTGTCCCAGTAGGCCTTGTGCGTGGTGGGCAGCCAGGAGTCCGTCTGGAAGTCGATGTCGCCGCGCGCCACGCCCGAGTAGAGCGGTCCCGCGTCGAGCTGCTTCAGATTGACCGTGTAGCCGCGCTGTTCCAGGAGGTCCTTCCACAGGAACGACGTGGCGATGCCCTCGTCCCAGGGGATGTAGCCCATGTTGATCGTCTTGCCGGCACCGACCTTGCTGCCCGCCTCGGAGCCCCCGTCGGATCCGGAGTCGGCCAGGTTCAGGCCGCCCGCGGCCAGTGCCAGGACCAGGACACCGACCATCGCGACGGTGGTGCCGGGCTTGTAGTGGGCCAGCTTCAGGCGGCGCACGGAGGCGGCGGCCTTGGCGGCGGCGCGCCGGCCGAGCGGCGAGACGCGCTCGTTCAGGGCACCGGTCATCCGGTCCAGGTACATGGCGAGGATGACCACCGCGACACCGCTCTCCGCGGCGAGGCCGACCTGGAGCTGGGTGATCGCGGCGTAGACCTGCTCGCCGAGGCCTTCGGCGCCGGCCATGCCGCCGATGACCACCATCGACAGCGCCAGCATGATGACCTGGTTGATACCGGCCATGATCGTCGGCAGGGCGAGCGGCAGCTGCACCCGGGTGAGGGTGTCGCGGGGCGCGGTGCCGAACGCCTCGGCGGCCTCCACCAGCTCCCCGTCGACCTGCCGGATGCCCAGCTCGGTCATGCGGACGCCGGGCGGCATCGAGAAGACGATGGTGGCGATGATGCCGGGCGTGGTGCCCACGCCGAAGAACATCACGCCGGGGATCAGGTACACGAACGCCGGCATGGTCTGCATGACGTCGAGCACCGGACGGATGACGGCACTGACCTTGCTGTTGCGCGCCGCCCAGATACCCGTCGGCACCGCGATGACCACGGTGATCACCGCGGCCACCACGACCAGCGAGAGCGTGGCCATCGCGTCGTCCCACAGCGACAGCGAGTCGATCAGCGCGAAGCCCACGAAGGCCAGCACGCCGGGCAGCAGGCCGCGCAGCCAGAAGGCGATGACGGCGAGGATGGCGGCCATCAGCAGCGGCTCGCCGCCGCCGAGCACCGTGTCCACACCGTGGTACATGCCGTCCAGAACGGCCTTGATCAGGTCGAACAGCCAGCCGAGGTGGCCCTGGAGCCAGTCGACGGCGTTTTCCACCCAGTCGCCGAACTCGATCCTAGGCACCGGCGATCACCTTGCCCTGGCCGTCGCCCCGGTCGGAGGCGACCTTGGAGACCTTGCCCTGGGAGCCGTTGCCGTTGCCGTGGCCGTTGTGGTCCGCGGGCGTCATCGGCTCACCGAGCACGGCCAGCAGCCGTGAGCGGGGCACGACTCCGGTGAGCTCGCCGTCCTCGGAGGTGACGGCGACGGCGGTGCCGCTGGTGGAGCAGGGCGTGAACAGCTCGATGATCGGGGTGTCCTCGTGGACCGTGGCCGGTGCCGCGGCGAGCACGTCCTCGGGGGTCCGCAGCGTCTTGCCGTCCACCGCGGTGCCCAAGGCGCTCTCCGGGTCGGCCATGATCGCGCCGGCCGTGAGCACCCGGGAGCGGTCCACGTCCTGGGTGAAGGCCGCCACGTAGTCGTTGGCCGGAGTCACCAGGATGTCCTCGGCGGTGCCGATCTGGACGATCTGGCCGTCGCGCATGACGGCGATCCGGTCGCCCAGGCGCATGGCCTCGTTCAGGTCGTGCGTGATGAAGACGATGGTCTTCTTCAGTCGCTTCTGGAGTTCCAGCAGCTGGTCCTGCATGTCGCGCCGGATCAGCGGGTCGAGCGCGCTGAAGGACTCGTCCATGAGCAGCAGGTCGGCGTCGGTGGCCAGCGCGCGGGCCAGGCCCACGCGCTGCTGCATGCCGCCGGACAGCTCGTCGGGCCAGGACTTCTCCCAGCCCGCGAGGCCGGCCAGCTCCAGGGCCTGCGCGGCGCGCTTCTCGCGCTCGGCGCGCGGCACGCCCTGCACCTCGAGGCCGTACGCGGCGTTCTCCAGGACGCTGCGGTGCGGGAAGAGGGCGAAGTGCTGGAAGACCATGCTGATCTTCTTGGAACGCACCTCGCGCAGCTCTCGCGCGCTCAGCTGGGTCAGGTCCTGCCCGTCGAACCGCACATGTCCTGCGGTGGGCTCCAGCAGTCCGTTCAGCATGCGCAGCAGCGTGGACTTGCCGGACCCCGACAGACCCATCACGACGAAGATCTGACCGGGTTCGACGGTGAAGGAAGCGTCAATAACCGCGGCGGTCGTTCCAGCGGCACGCAACTCCTCCCGGTCGGCTCCGTCACGGAGCTGTTTCACCGCGCTATTGGGTCGTCTGCCGAACACTTTGTAGAGGTGCTCGGCTTGCAGCATGGACACATATACCTCTCGGGTCGCACCAGAACGGCCCGTCTCCCCCGCCGACGGGCCATGGAGCGGCACGGGGTCGTCCCGCGTGACCGGGCTGTTTCGGTGGGAAACGCACCCGGGTCCGCTCCGATTGCGCGCCTGCCCTGAGTTAGATGTTGCAAACACGTAAGTGCTCCAGTTCACAGAGCATCCACATTCGTGAAGGCTCCTTACGTTTGTGACCCAGGGCGGAGGCAACGGGCGAACGGGCGTACCGGCCCGGACACCCGGCGGTGTGCCGGCGCGTCGCCGGTCCCTGTCAGCGTCGTCGGTCCCTGTCGGTGTCGTCGGCCCTGTCAGCGTCGTCAGCGTTGTCAGTGGAGTGGGGCATGATGCGGAGCGTGACTCAGCGAACCCGTCGGCTCATGCTGCTCGACACCGCCTCCCTGTACTTCCGGGCCTACTTCGGCGTCCCCGACTCCGTCCGCGCACCGGACGGCACCCCGGTGAACGCGGTGCGCGGGCTGCTGGAGTTCATCGACCGCCTGGTGCGCGACCACCGTCCGCACTCCCTGGTGGCCTGCATGGACGCGGACTGGCGCCCGGCCTGGCGCGTCGAGCTGATCCCCTCGTACAAGGCGCACCGCGTCGCCGAGGAGGTACCCAGCGGTGCCGACGTCGAGGAGGTCCCCGACACGCTCTCGCCACAGGTGCCCGTGATCGAGGACGTGCTGGACGCCCTCGGCATCGCCCGCGTCGGCGTCGCCGGCTACGAGGCGGACGACGTGATCGGCACCTTCACCACCCGGGCGACCACCCCGGTCGACATCGTCACCGGCGACCGCGACCTCTTCCAGCTCGTGGACGACGCGCGCGAGGTCCGCGTCCTGTACCCGCTGAAGGGCGTGGGCTCGCTCCAAATCACCGACGAGTCCCTGCTGCGCCAGAAGTACGGCGTCGGCGGCGCGGGCTACGCGGACCTGGCGCTGCTGCGCGGCGACCCCAGCGACGGGCTGCCCGGGGTGCCCGGCATCGGCGAGAAGACGGCCGCGAAGCTGCTGGCCGAGTTCGGCGACCTGGCCGGCATCCTCGCCGCGGTCGGCAAGCCCGCCGCCAGGCTCACCCCCACCCAGCGCAAGCGGCTCACCGAGGCAGCGCCCTACCTCGCCGTGGCACCCAAGGTGGTCCGGGTCGCCGCCGACGTCCCGCTGCCCGCGGTGGACACCGAGCTGCCGCGCGCGCCACGGGACCCCGCCGCGCTGGACGAGCTGGCGACCCGCTGGGGGCTCGGCGGCTCCCTGCGGCGCCTGCTGGACACGCTGGCCCAGTGACCAGGTGCCCCGGTGCCAGGTGACCCGGCGACCCGGCGACCCGGCGACCCGGCGAGCACGGTCCGGTCGCCGGCCGCCGTCGACGCAACCGGGTGCCGCCCGGAACTCCCGAGACGCCCGAGATCCAGGGTGATAGCTTAGGCTTACCTAATCAATTGTGGATCACCGGGAGGTCGAAGATGGCAGATCGTCCGGCACGCAAGCCACGCCAGGTGCGCCAGGCACAGGTCCTGCGCACCGAGCGGCTCACCCCGCACATGCAGCGCGTGGTGCTGGGCGGCGAGGGCCTCGCGGCCCTTCCCGCGGGAGAGTTCACCGACCACTACGTCAAACTCCTGTTCGCGCCCGAGGGCGTGACCTATCCGGAGCCCTTCGACCTGGAGCAGATCCGCGAGCAGCTGCCGCGCGAGCAGTGGCCAGCGACCCGCGCCTACACCGTGCGCGCCTGGGACCCGAAGGAGCCGGCGCTCACCGTCGACTTCGTCATCCACGGCGACGAGGGAATGGCCGGGCCGTGGGCACTACGCGCCAAGCCCGGCGACACCGTGCGGTTCCTCGGCCCGGGCGGCGCGTACGCTCCCGCCCAGGACTCCGCCTGGCATCTGCTGGCCGGGGACGAGAGCGCGCTGCCCGCGATCGCCGCCGCCCTGGAGGCCCTGCCGGACGGGGCACGTGCCCACGCCTTCATCGAGGTCGCCGACGAGCAGGAGGAGCAGAAGATCGCGACGGCGGCGGACGTCGTCTGGCTGCACCGCGCGGACCGCCCCGTCGGCGAGGCCCTGATCGAGGCGGTGCGCACGCTGGACTTCCCGCCCGGACACCCCCAGGTCTTCGTGCACGGCGAGGCCGGCTTCGTGCGGGACCTGCGCCGGTATCTGCGCATCGACCGGCAGATCCCACGGGAGCTGCTCTCGGTCTCCGGTTACTGGCGCCTGGGCCACGACGACGAGAGCTGGCGGGCCTCCAAGCGGGCGTGGAACGCACAGGTGGAGGCCGAGCAGGAGACCACGGCCGTCTCCTGACACCCCCGCGGGCGGTACCCGTGGCATCCCGCCGGCGCTGCCGTGGCCGGCCCGGGGCGCGTCCGGGCCGGCCACGGCAGCGCCCATCAGGGTGCGGCTGGCATCCGGGTGCGTCCCGGCAACGGCCCGTCGGCCGGGCGCACACGTCCCGCGCGACGCACCGCACGGCGTCCCGAGCCCCCATCGAGGCCCGGGACGCGACGCGGCCGGCGCGCCTAAACCGACTTCTGGTACGCCTTGAAGCTCCGCGTCGACAGCCACACCGCGGCGACCGCGAGCACCAGCAGGGCGCCCCCTCGGGTGAGCACATCGCCCCAGTCCGGGTCGGCGGACATCGCGGAGCGGCCCGCGACCATCGCCCAGTTGAGTGGGTTGAAGTCCGCGATGTGCCGCATCCAGCCGGGCATCTGCGCCGGCGCCATGAACGCCGTGGACAAGAACGTCAACGGCAGCAGCAGGAACGTGTTGACGCCGATGATCGACTCTCGCTGGCGCACCACCATGCCCAGCGCGTTCGACAGCGCCCCGAACACCGTGCCGAGCAGCACCGATGCGGCGACCAGGATGACGATCCCGCCGAACCCACCGGGATACTCCGCACCGCCCAGCATGCCCAGCAGCACGATGATCACGGACTGCACCACGATGCTGATGCCGTTCTGCACGACGTTCCCGTTCATCAGGGCGCCGCGGTTGGCGGGGGTGACGAGGAACCTGTTGAGGGTGCCCCGCTCGATCTCCTCCAGGGTGCCCATCCCGGTCCACATGCTCGACCCGAGCGCGCTCATCACGACGATGCCCGGCACCAGGTAGTCCAGGTAGGAGGTGGTGCCGAAGCCGCCGAGCTCGACGACCTTCTTGAACAGGTTGCCGAACAGGAAGAGCCAGACGACCGGCTGGATCAGCGTGATCAGCAGATACGCGGGTTGGCGCGCGATCGCCATCAGCTGCCGCTGGGTCATGTACCAGGTCTGCGTGAGGGTGTTGCTCATCGTGCACCGCCTGCCGTCGTGAGGTCGTCGGTTCGCTCGCCGCCCGGCCCTGTCGGACCGTCCCCGCCCGCGCCGGGCGTCCCCGCGGCTTCGGCCGCCGCCTCCGCTTCGGCGTAGCGCCGGCCCGCGTACCGCAGGTAGACGTCGTCGAGGGAGGGGCGGGCGACGGTGGCGGCGGCGACCGTGACCCCGGCGCCGTCCAGCGCGGCGAGCAGCGCCGGCACCGCGGCCGGCCCGTCGTCGGCGCGTGCGCTGATGCGACGGCCTTCGAGCTGTATGTCATGCACTCCGGACACCGCGTCGAGCACGGGCCGCAGCAGGGTGCCGCCCGCCTCCCCGAGCGCCTCGCCCAGCTCCAGGTGGACCGCGTCACCCCGCAGTTCGCCCTTGAGGCCGTCGGGCGTGCCCTCGACGACGACCCGGCCGCGGTCCACGATGGCGATGCGCTCGGCGAGCCGGTCGGCCTCTTCGAGGTAATGGGTGTTGAGCAGGATGGTCAGTCCCTCGTCACCGGCGAGCCGGGAGATCTCCTCCCACATGGCGGCGCGCGCCTCCGGGTCGAGGCCGGTCGTCGGCTCGTCCAGGAACAGCACCGTGGGCCGGTGCACCAGGCCGAGGGCCACGTCCAAGCGGCGCTGCATGCCGCCCGAGTAGCCCTTGACCTGGCGGTCGGCCGCGTCCGCCAGGCCGAAGCGCTCCAGCAGCTCGCCGACCCGGCGGCGCAGCATGGCCCCGTGCACCCCGTAGAGCCGGCCTTGCAGTTGGAGGTTCTCGCGTCCGGTCGCCACCGGGTCGGAACCGGACTTCTGGGCGACCACCCCGATGGCGCGGCGCACCCGGCCGGGGTGGCGCAGCACGTCGTGGCCGGCGACGGTGGCGGTGCCCGAGTCGGGGCGGGCCAGGGTGGTGAGGATCTTGACGGTGGTCGACTTGCCCGCGCCGTTCGGCCCGAGCAGGCCGAAGACGGTGCCGGGTGCGACGGTGAGGTCCATGCCGCCCAGGGCGGTGACACCGCCGGGATAGGTCTTGGTCAGCTGGTGCGCCGCTACGGCCGGCGCAGAGGTGCTCATGACGACGACTCTCCTTGGAGTGTGAGCGTGGTCGGATACGGCCGGGGCCCGGGCGTGCGCCGGGTTCCTGGCCGTCCTGCCGAACCGATGCGGAAGGAGAGCGCCGGGCTATGGTGGGTGTGCTGCACCTCCATGGCCTGGCCTGCTGCACCGCAGGTCCGGTCTGGTGTTGCGACCCCGGCGGGCGCTGCTGCAACAGCTCCCGTCGGGGTCCTTCTGCTGGGACGTCTAGGACATCTCCTGCTGTTCGAGATCCTTGAACTCCGGTGGGACCTCCCCCGTCTCGTGGAAGTGGCGCCAGGCCTGGACACCGTCGAGTGTGCCGTCATGCAGCTCGGCGAGGAGCCCGCGCAGCCAGGTGACCTGGGCTTCGGCCATGTGGACCTGGTATTCGATCTCCACCAGGAAGAGCCGGGGCAGCTTCTCGGTGAGCTTCTGGAGCCCGCCGCGCGCGGCAGCCGCCTGCACCTCCAGCGCCGTCAGTCGCTCCTCCAGCAGCGCGGTGACGTCGTCGGGGTGGAGTACGCCCATCAACGACAGCGCCGTCTCGAAGATCGGATACTCGCGGGCCGGCACGGCCAGCAGGTCGGACAGCCACGCGATCATCTCTTCGCGACCCGCATCGGTGATGCCGAAGACCGTGCGCTCCGGTCGGTTGCCCTCCCGCCGGACGTCTTCGACGGCCACGAAGCCGTGTTTCTGGAGGTTCTGCACCACGGTGTAGAGCGAGCCGTAGTTGATCTTCAGGCTGGCGTCCTTGCCGCGTCTGCGCAGCGTCTGGGCGATGTCGTACGGATGCATGGGTCGCTCGGTGAGCAACACCAGCACCGCGAGCGCCAGCGGATTGCCCAGCTTGCGACCGCGCCCGGGTCCGGGCACGGGCATGCCTCCCTTCACTTCCGTGGGCGGGGCGCGCGAACACCCCGAAGCAATATCCGTGTGCGAATATATCGCGATCTTCAGCGAGGGGTCAATCCACGATGTATCGCGAATCCACGGCTCTTCGTCGGTGCGCCCCGTACCCTTGATCGTGATGAGACATCGGCGCCGTGCGGCCCTGCCGCCCCTCCCCCAGCGCGACGGCATCGACCCTGTTCGGGTCCGGATGCCGGTCGGTGGCGGGTGGGCGACCGTGCGTGACCATCTGGTGGCCCGGCTCGCGCCCGGCGCCGAGGTGATCGACGCGATGCTGCTCCACGGCGCGTTCGTGACCGACGACGGCCGGCCCGTGGCGCCGGACGCGCCGTATGTGCCGGGCGCGTCGGTGTGGTTCCACCGCGAGCGGCGTCCGGAGACCCCGGTACCGTTCCCGCTGCGCGTGGTGCATCGCGACGAGCACATCGTCGTCGTCGACAAGCCGCACTTCCTGGCCACCACGCCGCGCGGCAGTCATGTCACCGAGACGGCGCTGGTGCGGCTGCGGCGGGAGCTGGGCATCTCCACCCTCAGCGCCGCCCACCGGCTGGACCGGCTCACCGCCGGTCTTGTGCTGTTCACGGTGCGGCCCGAGGAGCGCGGCGCGTACCAGACCCTCTTCCGCGACCGGCAGGTCCACAAGGAGTACACCGCCATCGCGCCCTACGATCCGGGGCTCACCCTGCCGCGCACGGTGTGCAGCCGTATCGAAAAGGAGCGCGGCGTGGTGGCGGCACGTGAAGTGCCCGGCGAGGCGAACGCCGTCAGCCGTGTCGAGCTCCTGGAGCACCGGGCGGAGCTCGGACGCTACCGGCTGCTGCCGCACACCGGCCGCACCCACCAGTTGCGCGTGCACATGAACGCCCTGGGGTTGCCGATCCTCGGTGACCCGTTCTTCCCCGAGCTGACGGGCCCCGTGGCGGACGACGACTTCCGCCGCCCGCTCCAACTCCTCGCCCGCACGCTGGCGTTCACCGACCCGGTGACCGGGCACGCCCACCGCTTCACCAGCGGACGGGAGCTGACGGCCTGGACGGCGTACGAGCGGTGGCAGGGGGCTCATGAAGCGGACGAGGCGCCGTCAGCGGTGGCGAACGGCGCCTCGTAGGGCATACCCGCAGGGTGCCCGGCCCGGCGTCAGTCGCCGCGCCACCAGCGCAGCAGCCGCTCCCATACGCCGCGGGGTGCGGTCCCCGCGGGCTGTGGTGTGACGGACGGTGCCTGCGCGGCCGGTGGGACCGGGACCTCGGGCGGCAGGTCCGGCCCGGCTGCCGGGTTCGGTGCCGCCGAGGTGATCTGCCAGTCGGTGTCCTTGCCGCCGCCGGAGCCGGCCGTGCCGGCGGTCGGGCGCCGCATGACGTCCTGCGGGGGCTTCGGCGCAAAGGTGACCGGCAGGGCCACCAGGTGCCGCGAGAGGATCGAAGCGGTCCAGCACAGATCCTCCTCCGGCACGGCGAGGTGCACGTCCGGAAGCCGGGTCAGCAGCGCGTCGATACCGGTGTCGGCGATGGCACGGCCGATGTCCTGGCCGGGGCATTCGTGCGGGCCCCCGCTGAAGGCCAGGTGGGAACGGTTGCCCTGCATGTGCGCACCGGGTTCGGGGCGCACCACCGGGTCGGCGTTGCCCGGCGCGATGCCGAGCATCAGGCCGTCTCCGGCCCTGATCCGCCGGCCGCCCAGCTCGGTGTCCTGCTTGGCGACGTAGGTGAGGATGGCGCTGAACGGCGGCTCGTCCCACAGGGACTGCTCGACCGCCTCCGGCACGGTCATCTGGCCACCGTTGAGCTGGGCGCGGAACCGCGGGTCGGTCATCACGACGCGGAGCACGTTCGCGATGAGGTTGGCGGTGGCCTCGAAGGACGCGATGAGCACCAGCCGCAGATGCTGGGCCACCTCGTCGTCGGTGAGCTGCGAGGGATGGGTGAGGAGCGCGCCGGTGAAGTCGTTCTCGGGGCGCTGCCGCCGGCGGGCGACGAGGCGCTCGAGTGCGGCCATCACATAGGCGTTGCTCTCGATGGCGGTCTCGGTGCCCTTGATCATGTCGCGGGCGGCCTGCACCATGCGCTCGTTGTACTCCTCGGGCATACCGATGATCTGGCACATCACCATCATCGGCAGATGCTCGGCGAACTGGGTCACCAGGTCGGCGGTGCCGTCCTGGCAGAAGTCGTTGACGAGACGCTGGCTGTAGCGGTGGATGAAGCGGCGCACGCCGCGGTGGTCGATGCTGGCGATGGCGGCGGTGACGGCACCGCGCAGCCGCTGGTGCTCGCCGCCCTCGGTGAAGGAGCAGATCGGCTGCCAGGAGAAGACCGGGGCCAGCGGATGGTGCGGTCCTGCGGTGCCGTCCTGGATGGCGCGCCACTGCCGGGTGTCCCTGGTGAAGTGCGACGGCGTGCGCACCATGTGCAGGTTCTCGGTGTGCCCGAGCACCGCCCACACCGGCACGTCGTTGTGCAGCAGCACGGGCGCGACCGGGCCGTGTTCGGCGCGCAGTTTCTCGTACAAACCGGCGAGGTCGCGCTGGGCCTCGCTGTCGTGGATGCGGAACAGTCCGCCGGGGCCGGTACTGGCGGAGGACGGGTGTGCCGGGCAGCCCGGTGGGGGGAGGGGCGCCGGCTGGCCCGGGTCGGGGTGGGAGGGGGAGTCAGTCACGGTGATCGCTCCGGGAAATGGCGGAAGTCTTTTCGGTGGGCCCGTGTCAGGGTGCGGCCGTCGTCAGGGTGTGCAGGAACCGCATCAACGTCATGAGGACGTCCCGGCTCGACGCCCTGGCGCGCGCGTCGCAGTGCACGATCGGCACGTCCTCGGGCAGGTCGAGCGCGTTGCGCAGCTCGTCGACCGGGTAACGGGGCGCGTCGGGGAACTCGTTGACGGCGACGACGAACGGCACACCGCGCTCCTCGAGGCGGCCGATGACGTCGAAGCTGACCTCCAGGCGCCGGGTGTCGATGAGGACCACGGCACCCAGCGCGCCTTCGAAGAGGCCGTTCCACAGGAACCAGAAGCGTTCCTGCCCCGGTGTGCCGAAGAGGTAGAGGACCAGCTGGTCGGTGATGGTGATGCGGCCGAAGTCCATGGCGACGGTGGTGGCCGTCTTGGTGGCGGAGCCGTAGTCGTCGTCGACGCCGATGCCCGCCTCCGTCATGGTCTCCTCGGTGGTCAGCGGCCGGATCTCGCTGACCGACCCGACCAGGGTCGTCTTGCCGACCCCGAAACCACCCACGATCACGATCTTCACCGCGGCCGTGGCCGTGTCCGGCAGCACGTCCTCGCTCCTGGGGCCCGTGATCGTGTCAGAGCTTTTGAAGTCCATGCATCACCGCTTCGAGAAGGGAACGGTCCGGGAGCGTCGAGCGGACGATCGGGGCACGCGCCACCACCAGGTCGTCCGCCAGCAGCTCGGTCAGCAGTACGGTCACCACGCTGAACGGCAGATTGAGGTAGGCCGAGATCTCGGCCACGGACAGGGGGGTGGCGCACATCCTCAGCAGGGCGGCCTGCTCGGGCCCCGCGGTCGGCGGCGGCCCGGCACGCGCCACGACCAGGGTGACCAGGTCGAGCGGGGCGCGCCCCGTGCCGTCAGGACCTCCCGTGAGGACGTATAACCG
Organism: Streptomyces odontomachi; assembly: GCF_024435355.1. Classification (GTDB taxonomy): domain Bacteria; phylum Actinomycetota; class Actinomycetes; order Streptomycetales; family Streptomycetaceae; genus Streptomyces; species Streptomyces odontomachi. Next base: position 192,686 of record NZ_JAMJWG010000014.1, on the reverse strand, counting down.
CTCGGGGTTGCCGTCTGCTTCGGGTTCAGAAGTGCGCCGCTGTCGTTGCGGCGGTGTCATACGACCTGCCCGTCGTGGCGCGGCGGACTGGTCAGATGGGCACCGATGCGGGCCACCAGGTTCCGCATCCGGTTGCTGATGAGGCCGGCGTCGACGGTCTCGTCGGCGAGCACGGCGAGGTAGGCACCCGAGCCGGCGGCCATCAGGTAGAAGAAGCCGCCGCTGATCTCGATGAGGACCATCCGCATCCGGCCGTCGCTGTCCGGGATCTCGGAGCCCACCGCCGCCGCGAGGCTCTGGAGCCCGGCGCAGGCGGCGGCGAGCCGGTCGGCGGCGTCGGGCTCGCCGCCGTGCCGTGCGATGCGCAGTCCGTCGGCGGACAGCACCACGACCTGGCGTATGCCCGGGACGCCGTCGGCGAGCTCTTTGAGCATCCAGTCGAAGTTGGCGCGCTGCTGGATCACTTGAGGTCCCCTTCGTCCGCCACGTCATCGGAGTCTGTACGGGCCGGCGGATGGGCGCCGGCGCGCGGCACGCCGGCGGGCGGGGCCCCGGCGTCCTCGGCGTCGCGTCCGGAGCCGCCGGCGGACGCGGTGGCATGACCGGCTCCGGCGGCTCGGCCGGCGTCGGTGTCGCCGCCGGACCCGTGGTCCGTGTCGCCGCCCGGGCGGGTGTCCCGCTGCGGCGCGCTGCCGGGCTCGTCGCCGGTGACGCCGTTCATGAAGGCCGCGACCCACAGGCCCGGTTCGGGCTCGGACCCGTTGCGCAGTCCCGGCTGGCCCCCGCGTGGTGCGGAGACGGAGGCGCCGGCCTGGCCGGCTCCCCCTGTCGCCGCTTCCTCGGCGCGGGCTTCGGCGATGCGCTGGCGCAGCGGGGTCTTCACCCTGCTGCGGCGCTGCGGCAGGCCCATCGGGGTCCACTCGGTGACCACGGGAGCGTCGTCGGAGGCCGGGGTGTCCCGGGCGGGCGGCAGCGGGGGCGAGGGCACCGGTCCTGTGGGGCGGCGCTTGCGGCTGGCCTGCGGGGCGATCAGCTCTCCGTCGTCGCCCATCCGCGGCACCGCGGAGGCGCCGATGCCGTGTGCGAGACCGGGTGCCGGGCCGGTGGTGAGCATGGTGTGCGGCGCGACCAGGACGGCGCGCACACCGCCGTACGCGGACTGCCGCAGCGACACCTTCATGTCGTACATCCGGCAGAGCCGCCCCACGACGGCCATGCCGAGCCGGGGGGTCTCGCCGAGGTCGTTGAGGTCGATGCCCGAGTGGGCCTGGGCGAGGATCCGCTCGGCACGGGCACGTGCCTCCTCGCTGAGGCTGACCCCGCCGTCCTCGATCTCGATGGCCACCCCGGTCTGCACCTCGACCGCGGTGACGTGCACCTTCGTCTGCGGCGGCGAATACCGGGTGGCGTTGTCGAGGAGTTCGGCGCAGGCGTGGATGAGGGGCTCGACGGCGGTGCCCTTGACGGCGACCTTCACCACCGAGTGCAACTCGACGCGCTGGTACTCCAGGATCCGGGACATCGCACCGCGCAGCACGCTGAACAGCGGTACGGGCTTGGGCCACTGGCGACCGGGGCGGGCACCGCCGAGCACGGCGATGCTGTCGGCCAGCCGGCCGATGAGGGCGGTGCCGTGGTCGATGCGCAGCAGGTCGTCGAAGACCTCCGGATTGCGCCCGTGGTCCTCCTCCATGCCGCGCAGTTCCGCGGACTGCTGGTGAACGATGGCCTGAACGCGACGGGCGATGTTCACGAAGGCACGCTGGGTGGATTCGCGCAGCGCCTCTTCGTCGTCGACGGTCTTCAGCACGGAGTGCAGCAGGGCGCGCTGCGGAACGGGGAGGTCACGGTAGCCGGGGTCCTCGTCCACCACGGCCCGGACGACCTCGTCGGGGGACTCGCCCTGCTTCAGGCGGAAGATCGCGTCGGGGATGAGCCGGCTGCTGAGCCGCTGCGTCTCTTCGTCGTGGAAGGCGATGCGCCGCTCCAGAAATGCGAGCCGCTCGGTGAACTCGGCGCGGAGCCTGCCCACGATGCGGCCACGGCGCACGGCCTCGGCGGCCACGAGGAGCACCAGCAGGGTGCAGACGCCCCCGCACATGCCAACGGCAAGCCGGGCTGGTCGCGTGACGGTGCTGACGGCGACCGCCGTGGCCACCACCATCAGCAGGGCGGGGGGTAAGAGCACCCGTATGTAGGGCAGCTGACGTTCACCGGGAGGCGATTGATCACTCACCATGTATGCCTCGGAAGGATTGGCTGACAAGAGCTGACTGGACTGGATCGGTGGGAGCGGTGCGAGGAGGTGTCTCGGCGGGGTGCCGGCACCACGGCGGCATCACAAGCGAGAGGAAACACAGGAATTGCGACTTTTCACGTGATTGTGGACAGACGTAAGGAAGGGCCCATCGCGGACTCAACTCGGGGCGTTGCGGAGGAGCTTAGTCCGACAGGAACATCACCGTGTCATATTCCACGAGCATCCAGAGGAGCGAACCGAGAGGGATAGACTCGGCCAGCCACAACGCTCGGTGCGTGTACATTACACACGGAGTGATGACCGAAGGCCGTGATCGGCTACGCTGCGTACCAGGGGCCACCACACGTCACTCGGGACACACCACAAGCCCGGGGGGCCCCGCCGACGATCCGCCGCGAGCACCCCCCAGGAAGCCAGGGACGCGACCTCAGACCTTCGGAACCGACGCCGGGTCAGCCCACGGACGAGTACGCCACAACGCCCCGCAGCAGTGCGTCAACCGCCTTCCGGGCGCTCTTCGGCACGGTGGACGCCTCGGTCGGGGCAGCCGCGGAGATCTGGCCGAGCACGTCGATGACCTGCTTGCACCAGCGCACGAAGTCGCCCGCGGGCATCTCCACCTCGCGCAGCACCTCGTCCAGGCCCTTGCCGCCGGCCCACATGTAGGCGGCCCAGGCGAAGCCGAGATCGGGCTCGCGCTGGCCGACGCCCTCCGCCTGGTTGATCCGGAACTGCTCTTCGAGGGCGTCCAGACGGCCCCAGATGCGCACCATCTCGCTGAGTGCCGACCGGGCCGCGCCGGACGGCAGCTTGGGCGCCAGGGCATCGTCACCGACCCGGGACTCGAACACCAACGCCGAGACGCACGCGGCAAGTTCGGCCGGGTCGAGGCCCTCCCAGACGCCCTCGCGCAGGCATTCGCTGGCGAGCAGGTCGAGTTCGCCGTAGAGCCGGGCCAGGCGCTTGCCGTGCTCGGTGACCTCGTTGCCGCGCAGGTAGTCCAGCTCGGTCAGCAGGGAGACGATGCGGTCGAAGGTGCGGGCGATGGTGTTGGTGCGCCCCTCGATGCGGCGCTCCAACTGGCGGGTGTCGCGCCGCAGGCGGTGGTAACGCTCGGCCCAGCGGGCGTGGTTCTCCCGGTCGCTGCACCCGTGGCAGGGGTGCGCCCGCAGCTCGGCACGCAGGCGGCTGATCTCGCGGTCGTCGGCGGCGGCCGAGCGCTGCTTGCGGTGCCGTTCGGGCACGATGTGGCCGGCCTTGGAGCGCAGCGCCGAGGCCAGGTCACGGCGTGACTGGGGGCTGCGCTGGTTGAACGACTTGGGGATGCGCATCCGTTCCAGCGGCTCCACCGGTACCGGGAAGTCCGCCGATCCGAGCCTCTTGACCTGCCGCTCCGCCGTCAACACCAGGGGCCGCGGGCCGTCCTGGTAGTCGAAGCCACGATGCCCACCGACCCGGCCGGCGGGCACCCCCGGGTCGAGTACCAGGGCGAGCCCGGCGAACTTTCCGGTGGGCACGTGGATGACGTCGCCGGGGCGCAGCTTCTCCAGCGCCGCCGCAGCCTGGGCGCGCCGCTGCGCCGCGCCCTGCTTGGCCAGCTCGGTCTCCCGGTCCTTCAGGTCGCGACGCAGCCGGGCGTACTCCTCGAAGTCGCCGAGGTGGCAGGTCATGGCCTCCTGGTAGCCCTGGAGTCCTCCCTCGTTGCGCTGTACCTGGCGGGAGATGCCGACGACCGACTTGTCGGCCTGGAACTGCGCGAAGGACGTCTCCAGCAGCTCGCGCGAGCGGTGCCGGCCGAACTGCTCGACCAGGTTGACCGCCATGTTGTACGACGGCTTGAAGCTGGAGCGCAGCGGGTAGGTGCGGGCGCCGGCGAGACCCGCCAGGTGCTCGGGGTTCATGGCCCGCTGCCAGAGCACCACGGCATGCCCCTCGACGTCGATGCCGCGGCGGCCCGCACGACCGGTCAGCTGGGTGTACTCGCCCGGGGTGATGTCGGCGTGCTGCTCGCCGTTCCACTTGACGAGCTTTTCCAGGATGACGGATCTGGCGGGCATGTTGATACCGAGGGCGAGGGTCTCGGTGGCGAAGACCGCCTTGACCAGGCCGCGCACGAACAGCTCCTCGACGACCTCCTTGAAGGTGGGCAGCATGCCCGCGTGGTGGGCGGCGATGCCGCGCTCCAGACCTTCCAGCCACTCGTAGTAGCCGAGGACGTGCAGATCCTCGCGGGGGATGGAGGCGGTGCGCTCCTCGACGATCTCGCGGACCCGGTGGCGGGCCGATTCGTCGTTCAGCCGCAGACCGGCGAAGAGGCACTGCTGGACGGCGGACTCGCAGCCGGCGCGGCTGAAGATGAAGGTGATGGCGGGGAGCAGGCCTTCGGAGTCGAGCCGCTCGATCACCTCGGGGCGGCTCGGCGTCCAGATCCGGGAGCGCTGGCGGCGCTCGCGCTCGCGGTCCGCCTCGCGCAGCGCCCTGCCCCGTCTGCGCCCCGGGCCGAAGGCGGGGCGGGTGGCGTCCGTCCTGGCCAGGCGGGTGAGGTCGGGGTTGACCGCGCGCTTGCCGCTCTCGCCCTCCTCGAAGAGGTCGTACATCCGCCGTCCGGCGAGCACGTGCTGGAACAGCGGCACCGGCCGGTGCTCGGAGACGATCACCTGGGTGTCGCCGCGCACGGTGTCCAGCCAGTCACCGAACTCCTCCGCGTTCGACACGGTGGCGGAGAGGGAGACCAACGTCACCGACTCCGGCAGATGGATGATCACTTCCTCCCACACCGCGCCGCGGAAGCGGTCCGAGAGGTAGTGCACCTCGTCCATCACGACGTAGCCGAGGCCGCGCAGTGTCTCGGAGCCCGCGTACAGCATGTTCCGCAGCACCTCGGTGGTCATGATGACCACAGGGGCGCCCGAATTGACGCTGTTGTCCCCGGTGAGCAGGCCGACCTGGTCGGCGCCGTACCGCTTGGCCAGGTCCGAGTACTTCTGGTTGGAGAGCGCCTTGATGGGGGTGGTGTAGAAGCACTTCTTGCCCTGCTGTAGCGCAAGGTGGACGGCGAACTCCCCGACGATCGTCTTGCCGGAGCCGGTCGGTGCGGCCACCAGTACGCCTTTGCCGGCTTCGAGGGCCTGGCAGGCCTCGGTCTGGAAAGGGTCCAGATCGAAGTCGTACATCCCGCGGAAGCTGCCCAGCGCGGTGGCCTGCTCGGCGGCGCGCTTCCGGGCTGCCGCATATCGCTCGGCCGGTGAGAGGTCCTCAGTCATCGTACTTTCGAGCCTACCCGCCCCCTGTGACAGAGCACGATCATTATCGGGATCGCCACGTCTTGCCTGGTCAAGCCGGCAGGTGTACGTCGACGGTGCGCCGCTGCGGGGTGGCGCCCGCGTGCCCCCCGCGTGCTGCGCGCCGGAATCACGGCCCCTCGGCGCCCCCGCGGCTACGGGACGAGCACCCGGACGGCCGCCGGAACCACCTCCGCGGTGATCGGCAGGGGACCGAGCAGCTCCCCGTCCGCGTACCCGGTCACCTCCGGCGCGGCCAGCTCGATCCGGGCGGCGCGGTGCACGGTGACGACGGGATGATCCAGGTGGGTGCCCTTGTAGACGCGCGGGAAGACCCGCAGGAGCGTCGCCCGGCTGCAATCGCCGACGACGGTGATGTCGAAGAGCCCGTCGGTGAGGTCGGCTCGTGCGCAGATCTTCATTCCGCCGCCGTACGAGGGCCCGTTGCCGACCGCGACCAGCGTCGCCTCGGTCTCCCGTACCTCGCCGCCGTCGAGGGTGATGCGGTACGGCAGCGGCCGGAACGCGGCGAGTTCGGCGACCATCGCCACGTCGTACCGCAGGCGCCCGGTGGGCCACTTCATGCGGTTGCCGCGGTCGTTGACGCGGGAGTCGAAGCCGGAGGCGAGGACGGTGCCGAACCACTGCCCGGAGGCACGGCCCAGGTCGACCGCGCGCGTACGGGCGCCCTTGAGCGCTTCGGCGACCAGCCGGCCGGCCGCGGCGGGCTCGCGCACCGGCAGGCCCAGGGAGCGCGCGAAGTCGTTGCCGGTGCCGACGGCGACCACGCCGAGCGGGATACCGGTGCCGGCGACCGCCTGGAGCGCCAGGTGCACCATGCCGTCGCCGCCGACGACCACCAGGGCTCCGGTGCCGTCCCGGACGGCCTCGCGCGCCCGGTGCAACGCGTCGGTGGCGTCCACGCCGACGACGGTGCGCACCGAGAACCCGGCGGCACGCAACGCGGCCGCGGCTGGTTGCGCCGCGTGGGCGCCCCGGCCGCGGCCTGCGGTGGGGTTGACGAAGAGGCTGATCTCGCTGGTCACTGGGCATCCCCTGGCCGAAGTCTGGGGGCAGGACACTACAAGACGGCCGGATACGGTATGCAGTCCGGTCAGGTCACGTCGTCATAACCGTTGATGCGGTTGCCTTCGCCGGAGGCCTGCTCCGGCAGGGCGGGGCCGGCCGAGACGGACTCCGCCTCGTCGATGTCGTCCGGGGTGAGGTCCAGCTCGGACGCTTCGTCGTCGCCGGGTCCTGCCTCTTCGGCACGGGCCTTTCGGCGGTCGTTGGTGAGCGAGAAGATCGTCGCCGCGAAGTACAGCACCCAGATCGGGCCGGCCAGCGCCAGCATGGTGATCGGGTCCGTACTGGGTGTGGCGATGGCGGCGAAGAGCGTGATGCCCATGATCATGCCGCGCCACCAGCTCAGCATCCGGCGCCCGGTGAGCACTCCGGTGAGGTTGAGCATCACCAGCAGCAGCGGCAGTTCGAACGAGAGCCCGAAGATCACCACCATCCGGGTGATCAGGTCGATCAGCTCGTCGAGCGGCAGCTGGTTGTCCAGGCCGCCGGGCGAGAAGCCGAGCAGTACCGTCGCCATGGTCGGCAAGGTCTTGTAGGCGAAGAACGCTCCGCCGAGGAAGAGCGGCACGCCGGTTCCGACGAAGGCGCGGGCGTACCTCTTCTCGTGCTGGTGCAGACCCGGGGCGACGAAGCCCCACAGCTGGGAGAGCCAGATCGGCGAAGCACCGATGACACCCACCATCAGGGACACCTTCAGCGCCAGCGTGAACGGCGTCAGCAGGCCGTTCAGGACGATGCGGGCGCATGTCCCGTGGTCCTTGGCAGCCAGGTCGCTGAAGCTGGCATGACACCCGACGGCGTCCAGGATCGGGTTCGTGAAGAACTCGATGATGTCCTTGTAGAAGAAGGCGGCGATGATCGTGACGACGATGATCGCCACGACAGCCTTCGCGAGCCTGTTGCGCAGCTCACGCAGATGCTCCCCGAGGGGCATCCGCCCCTCGGGGTCCTTCTCCTTTTTCTGGGCAGACCTGAGCAACCCACGTCCTCATCTCATGCTGCGGGCCATCGGAGAGACCTGGGAGCGTCTCAGCGCTGCGTGGTGTCCGTCGGCTCAGAGACCGGGCGGGAGCTGCTGACGTCGCCGGGGGCCGCCTGGATGGTGCGCTGGGCCTGGTCCGGCACCGGCGGGTCGGCGGGCGCCTGCTGGCCACCGTCCGACTTCATCGCCTTCGCTTCGCTCTTGAGGATCCGCGCGGACTTGCCGAGCGAACGGGCCATGTCAGGAAGCTTCTTCGCACCGAACAGCAGGACGAGGACGACGAGAATGAGAATGATCTCGGGGGCGCCGAGCCTTCCGAACATAGTCTTTACCTTCTCACCGAGGCGGCGGGGGACGGGATGCGGTCCGATCTGCCGGACACATGTCCGACCGCATGCTGGCAACGATCGTAACCCTCAGGGGTGAACGACCAGCAAGCTCGGAGCGTACTCCCGGCTGTGGTCCGCGCCTCGTCCCCGGACCACGATCAGCAGCGTACCCGCATGCCCCGCCCTGCTGACAGGCCATCGCGGGCGGTGATGCCACACACCAGCACCACGTTTCGGGCACACCTCCCGACCAGCCACCCGACACAGCAGGTCAGCGACGCCGCCGGAGGCGTGGCGCAGGAAGGAAGTCGGTGACTCGATTCAGCCGAGCTGCGAGGCCGGGAGCGGTGACTCAGCGCAGGTCAGCGCCGGCTCGTGCCGCGGAGGCGGCGGCCCGCTCCAGGTCCGCAGCGGCGCGGTTGACGCGCTGCGCCGAGTCCGTCACCTGCCGACTGAGCTGCTCGGCCGCCACGAAGACCCGCACGGCCAGCACACCGAGCACGGCAAGACCAAGAAAACCCACGGCAATCGCAAGCATCGCCCAGAACATGCGCCGAGCCTAGGGGGTGTGCAGCCGCAGGGTGCGCACCCCGCCGTCGGTGAGCAACTGCACGATCCGCTCTCCTGCGGGCTTGCGCACCGCCGACTCGCACTCGGGGCAGGTGAACGAATAGAACGTCGTCTTCCGGGAGGCGCCGATGGCCAGCCGCAGTGCGTCGGCGGCGAGCTCGAACCTGGCGCGGCAGTCCGGGCACTCCGCCTTGAACAGCACCGGGCCCACCGAGGCGAGCCCGGGCCCGCCCCCCGCCACCTGCCCGACATCGCCCGTGCCGGGGCCGGCCGAACCGGAAGCGCCCGGGCCGGAGAGGACCGACGTGCTCAAAACTTCTGCTCCTGCCTGTGGGGGGAAGCCGTGGGAGTGCCGGGAGTGGGCACGGGGGCGCCCGGGGTGGCCGTCGGGGAGGCGGCAGGGGGCACGTCCTCGTACGCCGGAGAGAGGTCCTCGTACGCCGCGAGGGCCGCGGCCGCGGCTTGCTGGGCGCTCTCGGCGAGGGCACGGGGTGCGACGATGCGCCCGTCGCGGCCGAGCCGCAGGGCGAGCCTGCGCAGCGAGGCCGGGTCGGGGGTGCGCAGGGTGATGCGCAGCCCGCCCTCGGGCAGCTCCTCGGCGCTGTCGTGCGGGTAGTACTCGGCGACCCAACGACCACCGGGGCCCACCTCGACGACCACCTCCGGGTCTTCGGCGGCGGGCTGCACCAGGCCCTCCGACAGGTCCCGCAGCTCGATCTCGGGCGGCTGCGAGGGCTCGTCGAGGATCTCGATCTCCGCGACCCGGTCGAGCCGGAAGGTGCGGCGGGCCTCCGAGCGGCGGCACCAGGCCTCCACGTAGGTGTGCCCGATGCTGACCAGCCGGATGGGGTCGATCTCGCGCTCGGTGACCTCGTCACGTGCCGGCGAGTAGTAGCGGATCCACAACCTGCGCCGCTCGGAGATGGCGCGGTCCACGTCCGCGAAGACACCGCCCTCCGACTCGAAGGTGACCGACAGCCGCGCGCTGGCGCCCGCCACCTCGCCGGCGGCGGACTCCAGCTTGGCCGTGGCGCGCAGCAGCGCCCGCCGGTCGCCCTCCCTGAGGCCCGGCAGCATGGCCACGGCGCGCGCGGCCACCAGCAGCGCGGTGGCCTCGTCGGCGGCGAGCCGCAGCGGCTCGGCGGCCTCGGCGGCCAGCGCCCCCGGGTTGCGCCACCAGATGCGGTCACCGTCGGTGTCGATGTCGAGCAGGTCCCCGCCACGGAAGCTGGTGCCGCACATCGGCAGCACGTCGAGATCGGAGATCAGCTCGTCCTCGGTGATCCCGAAGGCGCGCGCGACATCGCTGACGTGGGCGCCGGGGCGCTCCCGCAGGTAGGTCACCAGGGAGAGCATCCGGCGGGTCTGGTCGATGGCGTTGGGCGCCCGGGTCGGCCGTGGGCGGTCCGAGCGTGCAGGTGTGGCGTGCATCGTGCTTTCCCTCCCCGTCAGCCCTTGGCCACCGCGCGCAGCCGGTCCACGACGTCGGCCCGCAGCTCGGCGGGCTCCAGCACCACCACGTCGGGGCCGAACTCGACCAGCCAGGCGTCCAGGCCGTGCCCGTACGGAATCTCCAACTCGTCCCACCCATCCCCGAGTTCCCGCACCGAGTGGGCCTTGGCCCGCAGCGGGTAGCCGGCGCCGGAGCGCAGCCTGATCCGGGCCTGCCGGTCGGCCGACTCGCCCGCCCAGCCCGCCACCGTCTCCCGCACGGTCACCTGGTCGGGCACCGGGGCCGTGAACCGGCCACCGCGGCTCCTGACCCGGCCGGTGATGCGGGAGAGCCGGAAGACCCGTTCGGCGCGCCGCTCGCGGTCCCATCCGGCCAGGTACCAGTGACCGTGCCAGCACTCCAGCGCCCAGGGCTCCACCAGCCGCTGCTCGGGGTGCACGGCGGTGGCCTTGCGGTAGTCGAAGGCGACCGGGCGGCGGTCGCGGCAGGCCAGCATCAGCGGCTCGAAGGCGGCCTCGTGGGCGGGGATACGCGGTTCCAGGGCGCTGTGCGTCTCATAGGGGTCGACGTCTTCGGGCAGGCCGGCGGCGCGCAGCTTCTGGAGGGCGCCGCTGGCGGCCCCGGCGAGCCTCGCCTGCTGCCACACCTTGGCGGCCAGGCCGAGGGCGGCAGCCTCTTCGGCGTCCAGCGAGATGGGCGGCAGGCGGTTGCTGTCGCGGCGGGCGAGGTAGCCGACGTCGCCGTCGAGGTTCTCCACGGTCTCGATGACCAGGCCGAGTTCGCGCAGATCGTCCTTGTCGCGTTCGAACATCCGGTTGAAGGAGTCGTCCGATCCCGCCGCGCCGGCCGATCCCGCCGTGGCCGACCCCGCCGCGCCCGCCTCCAGGTAAGCCTCGATGGAGTCGCGCAGTTCACGCTTGGTGAGCGGGCGCCGTGTTCCGAGCAGGCACAGCGCAAGGTTCATCAGCCGCTCTGCCTTGGCAATGGCCATCGACGCCCTACGTCCTCTCGGTCAGCCCTTCGCAGGCCCGACCGTACCCCTCCTGGCCGTCGCGGCAAAAGCGAGGACCCGCGCCCTTGAAGGCACGGGTCCTCACCGGTAGGGGGGAGACGGCACGGGACGGCGCTGCGCGCGTGCCGTCAGCCGGCTCCGGCCGGCACCGTCAGACGGCCACCAGGTCGCAGACGAAGATCAGCGTCTCGCCGGGGGCGATACGGCCGCCACCGGCGCCCCGGTCCCCGTAGGCGAGGTGGGCCGGAATGATCAGCTGGCGCCGGCCGCCGACCTTCATGCCCTGTACGCCCTGGTCCCAGCCGGGGATGACCTGCCCGACCCCGAGCTGGAACTGAAGGGGGGTGCCGCGGTTCCAGCTGGCGTCGAACTCTTCTCCGGTGGAGAAGGCCACGCCCACGTAGTGGACGGAGACGGTGTCGCCCGCCTTGGCCACCGGGCCGTCGCCTTCCCAGATGTCCTTGATCTCGAGGTCCGCCGGCGGCTCGCCGCCCGGGAAGTCGATTTCGGGCTTGTCGATGCTCACGTCACCTGCTCCTGCTCGCTGCGAATGGGCAATGCGGGACAGTCTCGCACCCCCGGTCCGCAAACTCACATCGCCGCGAGGATGTCCACGACGAAGACCAGGGTCGAGTTGGCCGGCAGGGCCTCGCTCTGGGCCTTGTCCTTGTAGGCCAGCTCCGGCGGGATGACCAGCAGGACCCTGCTACCCACCTTCTTTCCCACCAGACCCTTGTCCCAGCCATCGATGACCTGGTGCTCACCGATCACAGTGGAGAACGGTGCGCCCGAGTTGTACGAGGAGTCGAAGAGGGTGGCCTTGGGCTTGCCCTCGTTGATCTTCCAGGCCGCGCCGCTGTACTGCATGGTCACCGTCTGGTCCTTCTTGACCTCGGGCCCCTTGCCCTCGATGAGGACCCGGTCCACCAGGTCCTTCGGCGGGTTCTTCTTCGGCACCGAGATCACCGCGGGCTCCGGCTTGTCGGCCTTGATCTGCGGCAGGTCGGACGGGATGGGGGCCTGCTTGCCCTCGGCCGTGTTCGGGATGATCTTCTCGATGTCGAGGACCAGCACGATGGTGTCGCTGCCCTTCACCCCGAGGTTCTGGTTGCCCTGCTTGCCGAAACCCGCGCTGGGCGGCGCCACCACCAGGACGCGGCCGCCCACCTTCTGGCCCAGCACCGCCTGCGAGAAGGCCGGGATGATGGTCTTCTGGCCGGCCGGGATGACCTGCGGGGCGGCACCCTTGTCGTACGAGCTGCCCAGGCTCTTGCCGCCCTGCCACACCTTCCCGGTGTAATGGGCGACCACCAGGTCCTGCTTCTTCACCTGGGCGCCGGTGCCCTCCTGGAGGGAGTGCACGACGAACTTCCCGCTCGGCGAGCCCTTGGGGATGGCGATGTCGGCGGCCTTGCCCTTCTTGCCGTTCACCTTGGGCATGGGCGGCGCCGTCGCGACCGGCTTGAGGTCCGCGGCCTGGGTGGACTGACCGGGGCTCGGTGACGCGGCGGACTTCTTGGTACTCCCGGAGTCCCCTCCCCCGCAGGCGGTCAGCGCCAGGGCCGGCACGATGAGCAGGGCAGCAAGTCGGCGTCGCACGTGGCATTCCTCGGGTCGTGGGGGTGTGTCCGCGGGCACACTCTACGGCCGAGGCCTCGCCTCACGAAGCACGGCATGCACAAGGGCCCCGTAGCGCGTACATACGGGGCCCTTGTACAGATCTCCTGACAAGATGCCAGATCACGCGGATAGCGTGACAAGACTCACATTCCGGCGATGAGCTTCTCCACTCGATCGTCCACGCTGCGGAACGGGTCCTTGCAGAGCACCGTGCGCTGCGCCTGGTCGTTGAGCTTCAGGTGCACCCAGTCGACCGTGAAGTCACGGCGCTGCTCCTGGGCCCGCCGGATGAAGTCACCGCGCAGCCGGGCCCGGGTGGTCTGCGGCGGCACCGACTTGCCCTCGAAGATCCGCAGGTCGTCGCAGACCCGGGCCGCCTGCCCCTTGCGCTCCAGCAGGTAGTACAGGCCACGACGGCGGTGGATGTCGTGGTAGGCGAGGTCTATCTGGGCGACCCGCGGATGCGACATGGTCATGTTGTTCTTCGCGCGGTAGCGCTCGATGAGCTTGTACTTCATCACCCAGTCGATCTCGGTGTCGATCTTGTCGAGATCCTCCGACTCGATCGCGTCCAGCGAGCGGCCCCACAGCTCCAGCACCCGCTCCACCGTGCCGGTGCGGATGCCACGGCGCTCGCAGAAGTCCACGGCCTTCTCGAAGTACTCACGCTGCACCTCGAGCGCGGACGCCTCCCGGCCACTGGCCAGCCGGACCTTGCGGCGGCCCGTGGTGTCGTGGCTCACCTCGCGGATGGCCCGGATCGGGTTCTCCAGCGTGAGGTCCCGCATCACCGTGCCGGCCTCGATCATGCGCAGCACCAGGTCGGTCGCCCCGACCTTCAGCAGCATCGTCGTCTCCGACATGTTCGAGTCGCCGACGATCACGTGCAACCGACGGTAACGCTCGGCGTCCGCATGCGGCTCGTCACGGGTGTTGATGATCGGCCGGGAACGCGTCGTGGCGGAGCTGACGCCTTCCCAGATGTGCTCGGCCCGCTGGCTGACGCAGTACACCGCGCCACGCGGGGTCTGCAGCACTTTGCCAGCGCCGCACAACAGCTGTCGTGTGACGAGGAACGGAATGAGAATGTCCGCGAGCCGGGAGAACTCGCCGTGGCGCGCCACCAGATAGTTCTCATGGCAGCCGTACGAGTTCCCTGCCGAATCGGTGTTGTTCTTGAACAAATAGACGTCGCCGGCGATGCCCTCCTCATGCAGGCGGCGCTCGGCGTCCACGAGCAGGCCTTCCAGGATGCGCTCACCCGACTTGTCGTGCGTGACCAGCTCGGTCACGCTGTCACACTCCGGCGTGGCGTATTCCGGATGCGACCCGACGTCGAGATAGAGACGGGCACCGTTGCGCAGAAACACATTGCTGCTTCGGCCCCATGACACGACACGGCGGAACAGGTACCGCGCCACCTCGTCGGGAGACAGCCGGCGCTGTCCCCGGAACGTACACGTGACGCCGTACTCGTTCTCCAACCCGAAAATGCGGCGGTCCATGACTGAACATTACGCCTGATGCCGTGCACTGAAACCGGCTTCGGGGGCACCATTTCGATCATTTTCCACGGCCACCTCACCGCCGGGTACCCGCTGCGTAGCTGCGAGGACCCCATTCGTGGCCAGCAGAACCAGGAACGCCGCGGCCCCGGCGCAGCCCGGCACGGCGAACCCCCAGCCCGCCCCGCCCCGCTCCACCACGGGTCCCGCCGCCGCGGTGCCCAGCGACCCGCCGACCGTGAACGTCGTCACCAACCACGAGAACGCCTCCGTCACCGTGCCCCGCGGCGCATGACGGTCCACCACGATGAACGCGCATGCGATCGCCGGCGCCAGGGACAGCCCCGCCAGCACCGCAAGCCCCGTCATCGCCACCGCCCCCGGCATCGCGAGCAGCGGCACGTACCCCGCCGCCAGCAGCGCCAGGAGCACCGTCAGCCGGCGCTCCGGAGCCCCCGCCCACTGCCGCGCCCCGTAGGCGGCGCCTCCCACCAGCGCCCCGAAGCCCAGGCCCGCCATCAGCCAGCCGTACACCACGTCCCCACCGTGCCCGTCCGCGTACGACACCCCCGCCACCGCGATCGAACCCAGCGCCACACCCACGAACAGGAACGCGCCCAGCAGCGCCAGGAGCCCCGGTGAGCGCAGCGCGCCCAGCCAGTGCGCCTCCCGCGGTGCCGAACGCCACTCACGCGACGGCCGGGACACCAGCACCGACACGGCGCCCAGCACCCCCAGCAGACTGATCAGCAGCACCGCCACCCGGGCCGACCACAGCGACACGCACAGGCTCACCAGCAGCGGGCCCAGGGTGAACATCACCTCCTGCGCCACCGCGTCCATCGCGTACGCCGTGTGCACCTCCGACTCGTCCCGCAGGATGCTCGGCCACAGCGCCCGCAATCCGCCCTCCAACGGCGGCGTCGCCAGCCCTCCGAGGACCACGGCCGCGTACGCCGCCGGCAGCACCTCCGTCCCCACCACCGCGAAGGCGACCATGGCCAACGCCGAGCCCAGTGCGGCGGGCAACTGCACCCGCAGCTGCCCGTACAGGTCCACCAGCCGGCCCAGCAGCGGCTGCCCCACCGCGTTGGCCACCCCGTACGCCGCCGCAAGCCCGCCCGCCAGGCTGTACGAGCCGCCCTCGGACCGGACGAACAGCAGCACCATGATCGACGACGTGGCGTTCGGCAGCCGCCCCAGCAGGGTGCCCGCCAGCAGCCGCATGGCGTGTCTCGTCCTCAGGATCCGCATGTATCCGGCGGCCATGCCCGTGCCCCTCCCTGTCCCACACCTGTCCCACACCTGGACATACGGCCGCTCACACGACGGCGGGCGGCGGCGCGCCGACGCCGGGCGCCCCCTCGGGCGGCCTGCGACGGATCCGTTCGATCGGGTTAGTTTTACGTATAACGTCTTGCGTCATACGTATCATCTCCGCTGTCCGCGGTCCACCGAATAACCTCACGCGCACCCGCGCCCCGGCCACCTGGCTGGAACCGGCACCCGCGCAGCCCCGGACCGCCCGCACCACACGGAGGCACACACCCGGTGACCACCGGAGAACCCCGCACAGGGCAGCCGTCGCCGCCCGGCGCCAAGCCCACCAGCCGCGATGTCGCACGCGCCGCCGGCGTCTCCCAGGCCGCCGTCTCCCTGGTCCTCAGCGGCAAGTGGCGCGGCAGGGTCTCCGAGCCCACCGCACACCGCGTCCGCACCGCCGCACGTGACCTCGGCTATCGGCCCAATCTCGCGGCCCGGAGCCTACGACTGGGCGAGACCCGCACCGCGCTGCTGGTCGTCCCCGCGCTGACCAGCGAATTCTTCACCCGCGTCCACACCGGCGCGGCCCGTGTGGCTGCTCAGCACGCCTTTGGTGTCGTCCTCTACCCCGCCCCACCCGGCGACCAGCGCAGCCACCCCTCCCCGCCCGCCGGGCACGCCGGCCAGTCGGTTCCGGCGCCCCTGATCAGCGACCCGTTCGCGTCCGCGCCCGCCGCCATCGACGGTGTCATCGCCTCCTCCATGGCCGCCCACGCGCTCACCGCCATCCGAGGCGACCGGCTCCCCCTGGTCATGCTCGACAGCGACCCCGGCGGCGAACCGGGCGCCGTCACCGTCAACCCCGACATCGCCGACGGCATGCGGCAGGTGGCCCGGCATCTGCTGGACCTCGGCCACCGCCGTTTCCTGCACCTCGCGGCCGCCGTCGACTCCTGGACCTTCCAGGTCCGCGCCCGGACCCTCGCCGGCGCCCTGGACGGCACCGGAGCCGAGCTGCGCACCGTGCACACGCCGCTCACCATCGACGACGCACGCGCAGCCGTGCACACGGCGCTCACCGCCGCCGCGGCGCCCCGGCCCACCGCGGTCGTCTGCGACGACGACATCCTCGCGGTGGGGGCCTGCAAGGCCGTGCGCCGCCTCGGCCTGCACGTCCCCGGGGACCTCTCCGTCACCGGCTTCGACGACCTCACGCTCGCCACCGCCGTCGAGCCGGAACTCACGACGGTGCGGCTGCCCGGGGAAGACGTCGGCGAACACGGCATGACCGCCCTGCTGGGCCTCCTCGAGGGCCGCACCGGCGCACCCGACACCCTGCCGGTCCGGCTGATCACGCGCGCGTCGACCGGACCGCCCCCGTACGGGACCTGAGGCCCGCCTGGACAGACGAGGCCCGGCCACCCAACCGGGTGACCGGGCGCCGGTCATGTGCTTTTCGCGTGTCCTGCCGCGCGGTTCAACCGTCGCCGGGATGCGACCTCAGTCGTCCGTGGCGGTGGAGGAGTCCTCGCCCGAGGAGTCGGAACCGTCCGACGTGCCGGACGAGCCCTCATCCGAAGCGTCGTCCGAGGAGCCGCCCTCGTCTGCCGAGCCGCCCTTCTTGCCCGACGACGGGGTCGACGACTCGTCACCCGCTTCCAGCAGCCGTGCCAGTTCCCGCCCGACGACGCGCTTGAACTTGCGCTGCTGCGGCCGTGTCCGGTCCAGCACCGCCACTTCGAGGCGCTCGGCCGGGATCTCCCGCTCGCTGCCGTTGGTGTCACGCGACAGCGCCTGCACGGCCAGGTGCAGCGCCTGGGCCAGCGTCATGCCGTCCCGGTGGCGCTGGTCGAGATATCCGCTGATCTGCTCCGCATTGCCGCCCACCGCGACCGCACCGTGCTCGTCCACGATGGAACCGTCGTGCGGCAGGCGATAGATCTGGTCGGCATCGGGGGTCTCCCCCACCTCCGCGACCACCAGCTCCACCTCGTACGGCTTCTCCGCCGCACTCGAGAAAATCGTGCCCAGCGTCTGCGCATAGACGTTCGCAAGACCGCGCGCGGTCACGTCGGCCCGGTCGTACGTGTACCCCCGCAGGTCCGCGTAGCGGACACCACCGATCCGGAGGTTCTCGTACTCGTTGTACTTCCCGGTCGCCGCGAATCCGATCCGGTCGTAGATCTCGCTGAACTTGTGCAGCGCACGGGACGGGTTCTCGCCGACGAACACGATGCCGTCGGCGTACTGCAGCACGACCAGGCTGCGGCCCCGGGCGATGCCCTTGCGCGCGTACTCCGCCCGGTCGGCCATGGCCTGCTGAGGTGAGACATAGAACGGCGTCGACACCGGCTGTCCGTCCCTTTCAGTCAGAAGTTCTGTCAGAGTTGAGTCGATCGGGGCTCTCGCCGACCGGCGACAGCCCCGATCGGAGCCGACAGCTCGGATATCAGAGCAACGAGGCCCGCGGACCGTCCGGCTGCTCCAGGCGCCGGTCCAGGATCGAACGGGCGATCTCGGAGGACTCCTCCTCGGTCAGCCTCCGGAACCCCTCCTCGTTGATCACCGTGACCAGCGGGTAAATGCGCCGTGCCACATCCGGGCCGCCCGTCGCCGAGTCGTCGTCCGCCGCGTCGTACAGCGCCTGAACCACCAGCGTCAATGCGTCCTGCTCGGTCAGGTCCTCCCGGTAGAGCTTCTTCATCGCCCCCCGCGCAAAGATCGAACCCGAGCCCGTGGCGGCAAACCCCAGGTGCTCCTCGGAACGGCCGCCGGTGACGTCGTAGGAGAAGATCCGGGCCTTCTGGCGGTCCACGTCCCACCCCGCGAAGAGCGGAACCACGGCGAGACCCTGCATCGCCATGGCCAGATTGGACCTGATCATGGTGGAGAGCCGGTTCGCCTTGCCCTCCAGCGACAGGGTGGTGCCCTCCACCTTCTCGAAGTGCTCCAGCTCGAGCTGGAAGAGCTTCACCATCTCCACGGCGATACCCGCGGTGCCGGCGATACCGACCGCGGAGTACTCGTCCGCCGGGAAGACCTTCTCGATGTCGCGCTGCGCGATCATGTTGCCCATCGTGGCTCGCCGGTCACCGGCGAGCACCACACCGCCCGGGTATGTCACGGCCACGATCGTCGTGCCGTGCGGTGCCTCGATCGCGCCCTTCACGGGCGGCAGGGCACGGTTCGCCGGCAGTATCTCGGGCTGGTGATCGGAGAGGAAGTCCACGAAGGACGATGACCCGGGCGTCAGGAAGGCAGCTGGTAGACGCCCGGTGCTACGAGGATTGGCTTCCACTTCTTTCCTTCCAGATAAGCGACTGCCCGACGGACAACGTCGGGATCGTCGCCCAACTTGCCGATGGCTGAATTGCAGTTGAAGCACAGTACGCCACGGACCCTACCCGTCTTGTGGCAGTGATCCACATGCACAGCAGGGGCTGCCAGACAGATCACACAGCCCCTGCCGGATTGCGGTGTCTCGTCACCTTCGGCCTCGGTGACGCCGTGCTGACGTGTGAGTGGCCGACTCGAGCTTCGGCGTCTCGGCGCAAGGCGGTGCCGAGACACCGAGCCATCGAAGGACGATCGAGTGCGATGCCGGTCGGAGTGCGGCCTGATCCCACCGCAGCCCGCCAGCACCACCTTCACATCGAAGGGGAAACGGCCTTACTGGCCACCCTTCTGAACGAAGGAGCGCACGAAGTCCTCGGCATTATCCTCCAGGACATCATCGATCTCATCCAGCACAGAGTCGACATCATCGCTCAGCTTCTCCTGGCGTTCCTTGAGGTCGTCCGATGCCTGCGCATCCTGTGTCTGCTCCTCCACCTCTTCGGTGGAGTGCGTGGCCTTCTGCTGTCCGCCGCCGGTGTCCTTGGTTGCCATGACCCTCTCCCCGCTCGGTTCGAGACTTCGACTTCGACAAATCGGCCGTCACTGTCACTGTCGTACAAGATCAGACCCTACAAGGCGGGTCTGACATCGGCCCTGCAGTTTCTGCAACGTCCGGGAGCCACCTCGATGATTCCCTGACCGTTGCTTTTTCAGCCCTGGTCCGGTGCCCCGGTCCGGTGAGCGGGCCGTCGGCCCGGGCGGGCCGGGTCCGTGCCGGTGGCCGGTTCAGCCGCCGGAGAGGACCCGGACCAGTTCTTCTGCCGTGCGGCAGCGGTCCAGTAGTTCCTTGACGTGATCACGTGTGCCGCGCAGCGGCTCCAGGGTGGGTACCCGCTGGAGGGAGTCCCGACCGGGCAGGTCGAAGATCACCGAGTCCCAGGAGGCGGCGGCCACATCGTCCGCGTACTGGTCCAGGCAGCGTCCTCGGAAGTAGGCCCTGGTGTCCTCTGGCGGCTCCGTGCGGGCCCGCGTGACCTCTTCCTCGTCCAGCAGGCGCTTCATCTTGCCGCGGGCCTCCAGACGGTTGTAGAGGCCCTTGTCGGGGCGTACGTCCGCGTACTGGAGGTCGATGAGGTGCAGCCGGGCGGCGTCCCAGTCGAGGCTGTCACGGCGCCGGTACCCCTCCATGAGTTCACGCTTGGCCACCCAGTCGAGCTCTCCGGAGAGGCTCATGGGGTCGCGCTCCAGGCGGCCCAGGACGTCCTCCCAACGGGTGAGGACATCCTTGGTCTGCTCGTCGGCATCGCCGCCGTAGCGCTCCTCCACGTACTTGCGCGCCAGTTCGAAGTACTCCATCTGGAGCTGTACGGCCGTCAGGGTGCGGCCGCTGCGGAGCGTGACGAGGCGTTGCAGCGTGGCGTCGTGGGAGACCTCGTGGAGGGTGCGCACGGGCTGGTCGACTGCGAGATCGACGGCGATGAACCCGTCTTCGATCATGGACAGGACGAGCGAGGTGGTGCCGAGCTTGAGGTAGGTGGAGATCTCGGAGAGGTTGGCGTCGCCGATGATGACGTGCAGGCGACGGTACTTCTCCGCGTCGGCGTGCGGCTCGTCCCGGGTGTTGATGATGGGACGCTTGAGCGTCGTTTCGAGGCCCACCTCGACCTCGAAGTAGTCGGCGCGCTGGCTCAGCTGGAAGCCGTGCTCGCGGCCGTCCTGGCCGATGCCGACGCGGCCGGCGCCGGTGACCACCTGCCGGGAGACGAAGAACGGTGTGAGGTGGCGCACGATGTCGGAGAAGGCGGTTTCCCGCTTCATCAGGTAGTTCTCGTGCGTGCCGTAGGAGGCGCCCTTGTTGTCGGTGTTGTTCTTGTAAAGGTGGATGGGCTGCGCACCGGGGAGCTGGCCGGCGCGTTCGGCGGCCTCGGCCATGATGCGCTCGCCGGCCTTGTCCCAGAGGACGGCGTCACGGGGGTTGGTGACTTCGGGGGCGCTGTATTCGGGGTGTGCGTGGTCGACGTAGAGACGTGCTCCGTTGGTCAGGATGACGTTGGCGAGCCCGATGTCCTCGTCGGTGAGCTGGCTGGCGTCGGCCGCTTCGCGGGCGAGGTCGAAGCCTCGGGCGTCGCGCAGGGGGTTTTCCTCCTCGAAGTCCCAGCGGGCACGGCGGGCCCGTTGCATCGCCGCCGCGTAGGCGTTGACGATCTGGGACGAGGTGAGCATGGCATTGGCATTCGGGTGGCCGGGGACGGAGATGCCGTACTCCGTCTCGATGCCCATTACTCGCCGTACTGTCATGCGGCCCTCCTTGCCAGGCGGCGTCCCCGGATGGGGGCGGCGCTCGTGTACCGCTGGTGGTGCCGTGCGTGTGCGGTGCCCGTCCCCGCACTGCGCTGCCCGGCGGTACGAAAGAGCCTAGAACGCCTTTGCGCTGGTGGGGAGATCATTTCGGTCATTGGTCAGGGTGGCTACGGTCGGTAAAAACAGCTGGCTGCGGGTACCCCGTGGAGGGCACCCGCAGCCACCCTGCTTTTACAGGTATTGCCCGGTGTTCGCCACAGTGTCGATGGAGCGACCGGTGTCTGCGCCTTGCTTTCCGGTTACCAGGGTGCGGATGTACACGATCCGCTCGCCCTTCTTTCCGGAGATCCTGGCCCAGTCGTCCGGGTTCGTGGTGTTGGGCAGGTCCTCGTTCTCCTTGAACTCGTCCACGCACGCCTGGAGCAGGTGGGAGACTCGGAGGCCTTTCTGCTCCTGCTCGAGGAAGGCCTTGATGGCCATCTTCTTGGCGCGTCCGACGATGTTCTCGATCATCGCGCCCGAATTGAAGTCCTTGAAGTAGAGGACTTCCTTGTCACCGTTTGCGTAGGTGACCTCCAGGAAGCGGTTCTCCTCGGACTCCGCGTACATCTGCTCGACGACGGACTGGATCATGGCCTGGACGGTCGCAGCCTTGTCGCTGCTGTGCTCGGCCATGTCGTCGGCGTGCAGCGGGAGCCGATCCGTGAGGTACTTGGAGAAGATGTCCTTGGCGGCCTCCGCGTCGGGCCGCTCGATCTTGATCTTCACATCGAGGCGGCCGGGGCGGAGGATGGCGGGGTCGATCATGTCTTCGCGGTTGGAGGCGCCGATGACGATGACGTTCTCCAGGCCTTCGACACCGTCGATCTCGGCGAGCAGCTGGGGGACGATGGTGTTTTCCACGTCGGAGCTGACGCCGGAACCCCGGGTGCGGAAGAGGGATTCCATTTCGTCGAAGAACACGATGACGGGTGTGCCTTCGCTCGCCTTTTCACGGGCGCGCTGGAAGACCAGGCGAATGTGCCGCTCTGTTTCGCCGACGTACTTGTTGAGCAGCTCCGGTCCCTTGATGTTCAGGAAGTAGCTCTTTCCGGCGGGCTGACCCGTTACTTCGGCGACCTTCTTCGCGAGGGAGTTGGCGACCGCTTTGGCGATGAGCGTCTTGCCGCAACCGGGCGGGCCGTAGAGCAGAACACCCTTCGGTGGGCGGAGCTCGTGCTCCTTGAAGAGGTCGGGGTAGAGGTAGGGAAGCTCGACGGCGTCGCGGATCATTTCGATCTGGCCGCCGAGACCGCCGATCTCGTTGTAACTGATGTCCGGGACTTCTTCGAGGACGAGTTCTTCGACCTCGCTCTTGGGAATGACCTCGTAGACATAGCCGGAGCGCGGTTCGAGCAGCAGGGCGTCACCGGGGCGAATGGTGACGTCGAGCAGTGGTTCCGCGAGGCGTACCACCCGCTCTTCGTCGGTGTGCCCGAGCACCAGGGCCCGCTCGCCGTCCTCCAGGATCTCCTTGAGGGTGACGATTTCACCGGCGCGCTCGAACTCCATGGCGTCGACCACGTTGAGCGCTTCGTTGAGCATGACTTCCTGGCCACGCTTGAGCTCGTCGAGTTCGATGCTGGGGCTGACGTTCACACGGAGCTTGCGGCCGCCGGTGAAGATGTCTGCGGTGCCGTCCTCGTTCGCCGCGAGGAAGACGCCGAAGCCGGCGGGCGGCTGCGCGAGCCGGTCGACCTCCTCCTTGAGGGCCACGATCTGGTCGCGGGCCTCACGGAGAGTGTTGGCGAGTCGCTCGTTCTGCGCGGAGACGCCGGCCAGATTGGTCTGCAGCTCGACGATCCGCTCTTCGAGAATTCTCGTGTGCCGCGGAGAGTCGGCGAGCTTGCGTCGCAGGACGGCGATTTCCTGCTCGAGATAGGCAATCTGACCGGCGGGGTCCTCGGACCCGCGACCCGGGCGGATGCCGCGGTTCATGTCGTCGTCGTGGGCTGCCACGGTCCTCACCTCCTCCAAGGGGAGCTGGACGCTTCCTGACCCTACCTGGGTGGGTGTCGATTGAAACCCCTAGATCACAAAGACTCCGGGAGTGTGTCCGATCTTCACCCTTGCGCTCTCCCTCACGCCAGGGGAATACCCACCCAACAACATCGGAACAACATCGGAAAGGCGGCGGTTGCGTCATAGATTCGGTCAACACCCGTCAGAGGTGGCCGGACTTGATCGGGACGGGTTTGCTACGGAGCTTCGGGGTCAGGGTGTACGAGGTGTTCGGCGAGTACCGTCGTCGCGCTCCGTGGCGGCGCTTTTGAGGTGCCTCGGTCGATCAGGGCCGCATAGGACGACGGCATTCTGGGGATGCCAAGGACTCCACAGGGGAGTGTCCTGAGAGTGTACGCACGACCGACGCATTTCGGACAAGGTGAAATCCGAGACCGGGCATCGTCCGCCGGGTGGGCTCGTCCACGAGCCGGCCGGCGCGCAGCGCGCAGGCCCGTTGGGGTACCGGGGCGCCGGGGCGCAGGTTCAGGAGGAGTGCGCCAGGGGTTTGGTGGAGCGCTGGAACGCACCGTCGCGCCACTGCCACTCGTCCTGCTGCTGCTGGTCGGGGCAGCACCTGGGCACGTCGGGTGACGAGTACCCGAGCAGCGTCGCGGAGATCGTGGCGTTGTGTACGGCGATGTCGCTGACCGTGTACTGGTCCTGCGGGTCGACGAGGGTGGCGACGATGCGGGGTTCCGCACCGGCCGTCGCGGCCGCGGTGACGACGTAGACGCCGTTGGGGGGCGTTCCCGAGCCCGCGTCGCAGTGCACGACGGACACCGTTTCGGGACGGCCGTCGCCGTCGAGGTCTCCGCTGGCCGATTTCTGGACGAGGACCTTGGCCGGTCCGCACTCCACGGGGTAGGTCACACCGTGCGGGTCGGGCGCGGGGAGGGCACCGGAGGCGCTGTTGGTGTGAGCGTGCGCCTTGGTGTGGCCGTGGGCCTCCGGCTGGGCGGCAGTGGCGTCGCCCGTCTGCACGAACGACGAACCGGCGACGACCGCAGCGATCGCCGTGGCGGTGGCGACCCAGTGGATCGGGCGGGTCGCGGTCTGTTCGAGGGCGAGTTCCGGGACAACGGATGGCTGCACTAGGAGTGTCTCCTGTGAGAGCTGCGCCGGTGGGGGGATGGGGGCGGAGGGCTAGGTGGCCAGCATGGTGCCATATCTCACACTCGCTGGGAACGGCGGGGTGCCTGTCAGCTGCTGTGGCCCGGGGGAAACGGCCAGGTAGGACGGGTTGTGCCGGCGGTAAACCACGGAGCTGGCGTGGGCGAGGCGGCGGGTTGACACCATGGCGGGCGCTCGGGGCGCGCCTCGTTTCGGTGCCTCGGACCTGCTCAGGGCGGCCTGGTGGGCGGGTGGAGGACTGTCCTGGCGGTCTGCGGGTCCCTCAATACGAAAGGGTCGCCGTCCAGTTCTCTGCGTGGTGCAGGAACTGGACGGCGACCCTGATGGGTTGTCCACGGCCCGGGACCGGTCGGCGGGCGAGCGGGCTGGGTCGTGACGGTGGGCGGCCGCTGGTGTCACCGGTCGGCTCGATGCGCACGCGGGCGGTGCCCCTGCCGTACGGGTGACGGGCTGGCCTGGAGTGGGTCGTCTAGCGGGGCGTGCCACCGTCGGCGTTGGGGCCGGCGTAGTCCTCGCCGTAGGCGCCCTTGGCCGGCCGGCGTCGACGCATCGGGGGTTCCACTCCGTCGGCGAGGCGGCGGGCGGTGAGCAGGAAGCCGGTGTGCCCGATCATGCGGTGGTCGGGGCGGACGGCCAGGCCCTCGATGTGCCAGTTGCGGATCATCGTTTCCCAGGCCGTCGGCTCGTTGAAGCAGCCCATCTCCCGGATGGACTCGACGGTGCGGGCCAGCTGGGTGGTGGTCGCGACGTACGAGCAGAGGATGCCGCCGGGGACGAGGGCCTTGGAGACGGTCTCCAGGCACTCCCAGGGGGCGAGCATGTCCAGGATGACGCGGTCGACGTCGGTGTCGGAGAGGTTGTCCTGGAGATCGCCGACGGTCAGCTGCCACGCGGGATGGGGGGCGCCGAAGTAGCGTTCCACGTTCTGTCGCGCGATGTCGGCGAAGTCGGCCCGGCGCTCGTAGGAGTGCAGCATGCCCTGGTCCCCGATGGCGCGCAGCAGGAAGGCGCTCAGCGAGCCGGAGCCCACGCCTGCCTCGACGACGCGGGCGCCGGGGAAGATGTCCGCGAAGGACAGGATCTGGCCGGCGTCCTTCGGGTAGACCACGGCGGCGCCGCGGGGCATGGACAGGACGTAGTCGGGGAGCAGGGGGCGCAGCGCAAGGTAGGGGATGTTGCCCGTGGTGCGGACGACACTGCCCTCGGGGGCGCCGATCAGCTCGTCGTGCGGGAAGGAGCCCTTGTGGGTGTGGAAGTTCTTTCCCGCTTCGAGCGTGAACGTGTAGTGGCGTCCCTTGGGGTCGGTGAGCTGGACCTGGTCCCCGACCTTGAAGGGCCCGCGACGGCGGGCGGCACCGGTCGGTTCGGACATGTGACCAGCGTACCGGTCCCGGAAGGCTCGCCGACCACGGGCGGCCCCGGGGCACCCTTGGGCGATCACCGCACACAAGCGAGTGAGCCGAAGGGCGCGCCGGTGTCGAGACTCCCACCGCGCGCAGGCCCGACGAAGGAGGGCTGAGCACGGTGGGAGTCTCGACACCGGCTGAGGCGCCCGGAGGCGAACCGAGCGTTTTAAGCAGTGCTCCGGGCCATGGCCTTGACGAAGGCGCGCTCGACGTCGGCTGCGGAGAGCACCCCGTAGATCTCGCCGGTCTCTTCGATCACCAGGTATTCGCTGGCGGGGGTGGCGCGCAGCACGTCGAGGAGTTCTTCGCCGGTCAGCTCGGCGGAGACGCGCATGCCTTCGGTGATCTCCTGGGCGAGCCCGCTGACGGCGACCCATGGGCGGCGGTGTTCGGGGATGCCGACGATGGCGGACTCGCGGACGAGGGACAGGGGTGTGCCTTCGGCGTCGACGACGACCAGGGCGCGCGCACCGGCCTCGTTGGCACGGCGGAGGGCTTCGGACAGTGGTGTGTCGGTCTGGACGGGCACGGCACGCCTGGTGAGGTTCCGGGCGCGTAGTTCGGGCAGGTGCTGGCGCAGCCGGGCCATGCGCAGGCTGTTGCCGGCGCCGGTCCACATGATGGCGGCGAGGATGGCGGCGAGCAGTGCGTCGGTGAGGGTGTCCATGCCGCTGGTCTCGTCGGCTCTGGAGCCGAGCACGCCGGACTGGGTGAGCAGTGGCAGGCCGATGAGGACGCTGATGGCGAGGGCGCGCCCGACCCAGGCGGCGGCGACGGTGCCGGCCATGGGTTTGCCGCTGATTTTCCAGACCACGGCGCGGAGCATGCGGCCGCCGTCCAGGGGCAGGCCCGGCAGCAGGTTGAAGGCCGCGACGAGCAGGTTGGAGATCATCAGGCCGGCGAGCAGCACGCCGGGGACGGTGCCCGGCTCGACGGCGAGCAGGCCCGCGTAGAAGACGCCGGCGAGGACCAGGGACAGCAGTGGGCCGACGAAGGCGAGGATGAATTCGCGGCCGGGTGTCTCGGATTCCTTCTCGATCTCGGAGACGCCGCCGAAGAACTGCAACTGGATCCGGCGTACCGGGAGCCGGAAGCGGAGGGCTGCGACGGTGTGCGCGAGTTCGTGGACGAGTACGGAGGCGTAGAAGGCGACCGCGAAGAAGAGCGAGACGAGGTAGCGCAGCGCGCCCAGCTCGGGCAGCACGCGGTCGAGCTGCCCGCCGAAGACCCAGGTGATCAAGGCGGCGACCAGGAACCAGCTCGGCGCGACGTAGACGGGGACGCCGAAGGGCCGGCCCATGAGGATCCCGCCACGGGGTTCGGGTTTGCGGGGTGGCGGCGGCCGCTTGCGCCCGCCGGAGGGTGGCGGGGGCGCCGGTGGTCCGGGGTGTCCGGAGCCGCCGGGTGCCGGGGCGGGTGCCGATCCGGGGGTGCTCCCGCTGGCGCCGGATTCCGCTGCGGGGGGCGGCTCGGGGGCCTGGGGTCGCGGTTCCGTCGCACCGGGCTCGGGCTCGCTTGACGGCTCGGGCTCGCTCGGCGGCTCGGGCTCACTCGGCGGCTCGGCGGCCTCGGACCTGGGCTCTGCGTGCGGCTCCGGTGTGGTGTCGTCGGGGTGCGGCTCGACGAGTTGCTCGGGCTGCTCAGGCGGCTCGGGCTGCTCAGGCGGCTCGGGCTGCTCAGGCGGCTCGTCGGATGCAGGTGTTTCCTCGGCGGGGGCCTGCTCGGGCCGTTCCGCTTGCTGTGGGCGCTTCAGGCTTTCCACCGTGCCCTCTGAGTCCTCGTGGTGCTGTGTGGTGTGAGAACTCGCGGGAGGCTCGTCGTGTTCCCCGGCGCTGCGACGGTCTCTCCCGTCGTCGTCGCCGGCGTCTTCGGACAGCGGCTGCCCGCTCCGGCCGCTCTCGTCCACGATGTCCCCTCGTCTGAAGCGTCCCTCGCTCCTGATCATGCAGGGCGAGAGGGTCTGACGTCGATGGTATGCGTCGGGATGTCAGTGGCGGGTCGTAGGGTCTTGGGTCATGGAGATCGGCGCGGCCGGTGGGACCGGCTCGGTGGGCGGGTCCGGCTCGGACGGGACAGCGGGTACGGAGAGCGGGGTCGTCCCCGACGACGGGGCGGGTGCGGGAGACGGGCGCGGCTCCGGCGGTTCGGGGCGGGGCAGACGGGGGTCGGGGGTGGTGCCGCCTGCTTCGTTGTCGCCGTCACGGGCGAGCGACTTCATGCAGTGCCCGCTGCTGTACCGCTTCCGGGTGATCGACCGGCTGCCCGAGAAGCCGAGCGCAGCGGCCACCCGGGGCACCCTGGTGCATGCCGTCCTGGAGCGGCTGTTCGACGCGCCCGCCGCACAGCGCACCGCGCTGCGGGCGAAGGCGCTGATCCCGGGGCAGTGGGAGCGACTGAGGCGGACGCGCCCCGAGCTGGCGGAGCTGTTCCCGGGGGCGGACGAGGAGCAGGCGGGTGCCGATCTGGCGCGTTGGCTCGCCGAGGTCGAGGGTCTTGTGGAGCGCTGGTTCACGCTGGAGGACCCCACTCGTCTGGAGCCCGCCGAGCGTGAGCTGTTCGTGGAGACCCGGCTGGACTCCGGCCTGCGACTGCGCGGCATCATCGACCGCGTCGACGTGGCCCCCACCGGCGAGGTGCGCATCGTCGACTACAAGACGGGCAAGGCCCCGCGCCCCGAGTACGCCCAGGGCGCGCTGTTCCAGATGAACTTCTACGCGCTGGTGGTGTGGCGGCTGAAGGGGGTCATCCCGCGTCGTCTCCAGCTGGTGTACCTGGGCAGCGGTGATGTGGTGACGCACGACCCGGTCAAGGCCGACCTGGAGGCGGTCGAGCGCAAGTTGCTCGCGCTGTGGGAGGCGATCCGGCTGGCGACCGAGACCGGCGACTGGCGGCCGCGCCCCACCAAGCTGTGCGGCTGGTGCGATCACCAGGCGGTGTGTCCGGAGTTCGGCGGTACTCCCCCGCCGTATCCGTTGCCGCTGGCCCTCCCCCTCGGGGCGGCTGACCCGGATGACGCGGCGCAGGGCAGAATGGGGCCCCACTAGCCGAAGGAGAGTCACGTGGCCATCCGCGTCCTACTGGTGGACGACCAGCCGCTGCTGCGTACGGGGTTCCGGATGATCCTGGAGGCCGAGCAGGACATCGCGGTCGTCGGCGAGGCCGGGGACGGCCTACAGGCGCTGGACCAGGTGCGGGCGCTACAGCCCGATGTGGTGCTGATGGACATCCGTATGCCGCGGATGGACGGGGTGGAGGCCACCCGTCAGATCTCCGGTCCCGGGCGGGACGGCCCGGCGAAGGTACTGGTGCTGACCACGTTCGATCTGGACGAGTACGTGGTGGAGGCGCTCCGGGCCGGTGCGAGCGGTTTCCTGCTCAAGGACGCCCCGGCCAATGAGCTGGTCCAGGCGATCCGGGTGGTTGCGGCCGGCGAGGCGATGCTGGCGCCGAGTGTCACCCGGCGGCTGCTGGACAAGTACGCGGGGCACCTGCCGTCCGGGGACGAGCCGGTGCCGGACACCCTGCACACCCTCACCGAGCGTGAGGTGGAGGTGCTGAAGCTGGTGGCCCGCGGGTTGTCGAACGCGGAGATCGCCGCGGATCTGTTCGTCAGCGAGACGACGGTGAAGACGCACGTGGGGCATGTCCTGACGAAGCTGGGGCTGCGCGATCGGGTGCAGGCGGCGGTGTACGCCTATGAGAGCGGACTGGTGCGGCCCGGTTCGCAGTGAGGTTGGCTGCGAACCGGTTGTTGGGGGCACCGCTTGGCGCGGGGCGCTTCGCGGACCGGCGTTCCGCCGGCGCCTCGTTGAACGGCCGGGACTTGCCCCTACGGGCCGGTGACGGTCTCGCGGTTTCGTGGTGGCCGGGCGCGCAGTTCCCCGCGCCCCTCCCGGGGTCGACGCGCCGTTCCCTCCGCCCCTCGCGGTACGACAGAGCAACCCGGTCCGCAAAGCCGCCCCGCGAGCGCGCGGCCGTAGCCGTAGCCCGGCGGCTTCGCCGCGGCCTCAAGCGTCGCGATGTGGTCCGGTCGGTCCGGTCGGTCCGGTCGGTCCGGTGACGGTCTCGCGGTTTCGTGGTGGCCGGGCGCGCAGTTCCCCGCGCCCCTCCCTGGGTACGGGGCGCACGGGGCCGTCAGAGGCCGTCCGGTGCCGTCGTGATCTGCTGCACCCGGTTTACCGGCTCATGCGCTGGCGGGCAGGGCCACCAGGTCGCGGAGGAAGGCCAGGTCGACCTCTTCGAGGGTGGTGACGATGGTGCGGCCGGGGGCGGGGGCGATGGGGGTGATCGACGGGACCGCGACGACGCGGCAGCCGGCCGCCTCCGCGGCGGCCACCCCGGTGGCGGTGTCCTCGATGACGGCGCACCGGGCCGGGTCGGCGCCGAGTCCGGCCGCCGCCAGCAGGTACGGGTCCGGGTGCGGCTTGGTGCGCGCGACGTCGTCTCCGGCGACGGTCAGCGCGAAGTGCTGGGATCCGAGCGAGGCGAGGATGCGGTCCATGACGCGCCGGTGGGTGGCGGACACCAGGGCGGTCGGGATCCCCTGAGCGGCGAGTTCGCCGAGCAGCCGGCCGGCGCCGGGCATCAGCGGCAGGCTGCGGCCGATGCGCTCCTCGAAGCCGTCGTTGAGGAGCACCGTCAGTTCGGGGATGCTGATGCGCGCACCGGTGGCCTCGATCAGGAAGGCCGCACTGCGGGTCATGGGGCCGCCGACCACGACGTTGCGCCAGGCGTCCTCGAGGGTGTGCCCGAGTCGGGCGAAGACCTCGACCTCGGTGTCCCACCAGAAGCCCTCGGTGTCCACGAGGGTGCCGTCCATGTCGAGCAGCACGGCCTGAAGAGCCGGCCCTTCTGCCATCCGGGTACCCACGGCGGGGACCGTACTGGTCATCCGTGCACCTCCGTACGGGACGAGAAGGCCGGTCGCCTCCTCACTGCGGAAGGGGCAACCGGCCAACGCTGGACCGACCAGTGTACGGCCCCCGGGAGCCGGACGCGCGGGAAAGCGGGCCGGATGACCGGGTCTGGGCAATCATGTCCGGCGCATCCGCCCTGGTCACGAGGGGCGCGCCGGACGCTCGGCGGCATAATCACCAAACGTCCGACGTGGGCGATATCACTCCATGTGGAGGGTTCGATACCGTGTGTCCGAGTGTCCGATACCCGGTGTTCGATCGCCCGACCGGTCCAGACCTTTCGCCGGCCTTTTGCCGCCTACGCGGTCCCCGCGATGCGTGTCGTGCCTCAGCGTCAGCGTGCGTTGAAGTACTTCGCCTCGGGGTGGTGGATGACGATGGCGTCGGTGGACTGCTCGGGGTGGAGCTGGAACTCCTCCGAGAGCTGGACGCCGATGCGCTCCGGCTGGAGCAGTTCGGCGATCTTCGCGCGGTCCTCCAGGTCGGGGCAGGCACCGTAGCCGAGCGAGAAGCGGGCGCCGCGGTACTTCAGGGCGAACATGTCCTCGATGCCGGCGGGGTCCTCGCCGCCGAAGCCGAGCTCGGCGCGCACCCGGGCGTGCCAGTACTCCGCGAGGGCCTCGGCCAGCTGGACGGACAGGCCGTGCAGCTCCAGGTAGTCGCGGTAGGCGTCGGCCTCGAAGAGTCGGGCGGTGGCCTCGCTGACCCGGGATCCGACGGTGACGACCTGGAAGCCGACGACGTCGGTCTCGCCGGAGTCCTCCGGGCGGAAGAAGTCGGCGAGGCAGAGCCTGCGGCCGCGGCGCTGGCGCGGGAAGGTGAAGCGGGTCCGCTCGTTGCCCTCCTCGTCGAGGATGATCAGGTCGTCGCCCTTGGAGACGCACGGGAAGTAGCCGTACACGGTGGCGGCTTCGAGGAGGTTCTCCGTCTGGAGTCGCTCCAGCCAGCCGCGCAGCCGGGGCCGGCCGTCCGTCTCCGCCAGTTCCTCGTAGCTGGGTCCGTCGCCGGTGCGGGACTGCTTCAGGCCCCACTGGCCCTTGAACAGGGCGCCTTCGTCGAGCCAGGACGCGTAGTCCTTGAGGGGAACGCCCTTGACGACGCGGCTGCCCCAGAACGGTGCAGTGGGGACGGGGTTGTCCGTGGCGACGTCCGAGCGGACGTCGCCCGTCTCGGGGCCGTCGTCCGGGAGGGCGGCGGCGGCCTTGACGCGGCGCTGCTTCAGCTCGGGCAGGGTGGCGCCGGGTACGCCGCGCTTGACGGCGATGAGGGCGTCCATCAGCCGCAGACCCTCGAAGGCGTCGCGTGCGTAGCGCACCTCGCCCTGGTAGATCTCGTGCAGGTCCTGCTCGACGTAGGCGCGGGTGAGCGCGGCGCCACCGAGGATGACGGGGTAGTCGGCGGCCAGCCCACGCTGGTTGAGCTCCTCCAGGTTCTCCTTCATGATCACGGTGGACTTCACCAGCAGTCCCGACATGCCGATGACGTCGGCGCGGTGTTCCTGCGCGGCTTCCAGGATCGCGGAGACGGGCTGCTTGATGCCGAGGTTGACGACGTTGTAGCCGTTGTTGGACAGGATGATGTCGACGAGGTTCTTGCCGATGTCGTGGACGTCGCCGCGGACGGTGGCCAGCACGATGGTGCCCTTGCCGGCCTCGTCCTCGTCGGCCTTCTCCATGTGCGGCTCCAGATGGGCCACCGCGCTCTTCATGACCTCGGCGGACTGGAGCACGAACGGCAGCTGCATCTGGCCGGAGCCGAACAGTTCGCCGACGACCTTCATGCCGTCCAGGAGGGTGTCGTTGACGATGTCGAGGGCCTTGCGGCTCTCCAGGGCCTCGTCGAGGTCGGTCTCCAGGCCGTTCTTCTCGCCGTCGATGATGCGCCGCTTGAGGCGCTCGTCCAGCGGCAGCGCGGCCAGTTCCTCGGCCTTGCCGGCCTTCAGGGACTTGGCGGTGGCGCCCTCGAACAGCTCCATGAGCTTCTGGAGCGGGTCGTAGCCCTCGCTGCGCCGGTCGTGGATCAGGTCGTGGGCGGCCTTGACCTGCTCCTCGTCGAAACGGGCGAGGGGAAGGATCTTGGAGGCGTGCACGATCGCCGAGTCCAGGCCGGCCTTGACGCACTCGTCGAGGAAGACGGAGTTCAGGACGATACGGGCGGCCGGGTTGAGGCCGAAGGAGATGTTGGACAGGCCGAGGGTGGTCTGCACGGCCGGGTGGCGCTTCTTCAGCTCGCGGATCGCCTCGATGGTGGCGACGCCGTCCTTGCGAGACTCCTCCTGACCGGTGCAGATGGTGAAGGTCAGGCAGTCGACGAGGATGTCCTCCTCCCGGATGCCCCAGTTGCCGGTGAGGTCGGCGATCAGCCGTTCGGCGATCTCGACCTTCTTCTCCGGGGTGCGGGCCTGGCCCTCCTCGTCGATGGTCAGCGCGATCAGCGCAGCGCCGTGCTCAGCGGCCAGCCGGGTGACCTTCGCGAAGCGGGACTCGGGGCCGTCGCCGTCCTCGTAGTTGACGGAGTTGATGACCGCGCGCCCGCCCAGCTTCTCCAGGCCGGCCTGGAGAACGTCGACCTCCGTCGAGTCCAGCACGATCGGCAGCGTGGAGGCGGTGGCGAAGCGGCCGGCCAGTTCCTGCATGTCGGCGACGCCGTCGCGGCCCACGTAGTCGACGCACAGGTCGAGCATGTGGGCGCCCTCGCGGATCTGCTCGCGTGCCATCTCCACGCAGTCGTCCCACCGGGCCTCCAGCATGGCCTCGCGGAACTTCTTCGAGCCGTTGGCGTTGGTCCGCTCGCCGATCGCCAGGTAGGCGGTGTCCTGGCGGAACGGCACGGCCTGGTAGAGGGAGGCGGCGCCGGGCTCGGGGCGCGGGTCGCGTTCGCGCGGTGTCATGGCGCGCACCCGGGCGACGAGCTGGCGCAGGTGCTCGGGGGTGGTGCCGCAGCAGCCGCCGACCAGGCTCAGCCCGTACTCCCGGACGAAGGTCTCGTGGGCGTCGGCCAGCTCGCCCGGGGTCAGCGGGTAGTGGGCGCCGTCCTTGCCCAGCACGGGCAGGCCCGCGTTGGGCATGCAGGTCAGCGGGATCCGGGCGTGCTGGGACAGGTAGCGCAGGTGCTCGCTCATCTCGGCGGGTCCGGTGGCGCAGTTCAGGCCGACGAGGTCGATGCCGAGGGGTTCCAGGGCGGTGAGGGCGGCGCCGATCTCGGAGCCCAGCAGCATGGTGCCGGTGGTCTCCACGGTGACCGAGCAGATCAGCGGCGCGTCGGAGCCGGTGGCCCGGCGGGCGCGGTGTGCGGCGACCAGCGCGGCCTTGGTCTGGAGCAGGTCCTGGCTGGTCTCGACGAGCAGGGCGTCGGCGCCGCCGGCCAGCAGGCCCTCGGCGTTGCGCTGGTAGGCGTCGCGCAGTTCCGGGTAGGCGGCGTGGCCGAGGGTGGGGAGCTTGGTGCCGGGGCCCATGGAGCCGAGCACCCAGCGCTGCCGGCCGGTCGCGGCGGTGGACTCGTCGGCGACTTCGCGGGCGATGCGGGCGCCGGCCTCGGAGAGCTCGACGATGCGGTCGGCGATGTCGTACTCGCCGAGGGCGCTGAGGTTGGCGCCGAAGGTGTTGGTGCCCACGCAGTCGACGTCGGCGGCGAGGTACTCCCGGTGGACGGAGCCGACGACGTCGGGCCGGGTGACGTTCAGGATCTCGTTGCAGCCCTCGAGGTCCTGGAAGTCCTCCAGGGTGGGGTTCTGCGCCTGGAGCATGGTGCCCATGGCGCCGTCGGCGACCACGACACGCGAGGCGAGGGCGGAGCGCAGGGCGCGGATGCGGTCGCGGCTGTCGGCGGGTTCCGGCGGGGTACGGTCCGCCTGCGTGGAATCGGCCGATGGGGACGACGGGCTGGGCAGCGAGGCCATGAGAGTGCTCCCTGGATGCGACGGCTGTCGGCTTTGCGCCTCCCGCGCGGAAGGCGCACCCCGCAAGGGTAGCCGGGGGTGGCCGGGTGGCGCCGGGTTGTCCAGGTAACGGACGGACCGGCGAAAGGGCGAAACACCAACGGAACAGACATGCCGGGTGGGGTGCCCGGGGCAGTGGCGCCCGGTGCCGGCGCGTTCGGCCGACCGGGGCCCCGGGGATTCGTCCGGGTGGCGGGGGGGGTGGGTGCGTCGGGGCCTGCCCCGTGGGTGCTGCATTCTTCGACGTCGGGCCCGTGGGTGCCGGGAAGGCCGGCGCTCCGGAGGCGCGATCCACACTGTTGGCAGCAGGTCGACAACGACCGATACTGTTCCGCATTGCCGAACGCCTCCTAGGAGGTCGTCGTGCGACCGTAGGGGGCCATGGGAGGCCGTGGTCGAGGAAGGAAGCGGAGGTAGCCAGGCGATGGCGCGGAACATCCAGTCCCTCGAACGAGCCGCCGCGGTGCTGCGGCTGCTGGCGGGCGGCGAGCGGCGACTGGGCCTGTCGGACATCGCCGCCGCCCTCGGGCTGGCCAAGGGCACCGTGCACGGCATCCTGCGCACCCTCCACGACGAGGGATTCGTCGAGCAGGATCCGGCCTCGGGGCGCTATCAGCTCGGCGCTGAGCTGCTGCGCCTGGGCAACAGCTATCTGGACGTGCACGAGCTGCGCTCGCGCGCCCTGGTGTGGACGGACGACCTGGCACGCGCCAGCGGTGAGCGCGCCTACCTGGGCGTGCTGCACCAGCGCGGCGTCCTCATCGTGCACCACGTCTTCCGGCCCGACGACAGCCGCCAGGTGCTGGAGGTGGGCACCATGCAGCCCCTGCACTCCACCGCACTGGGCAAGGTGCTCTGCGCGTACGACCCGGTGGCCCGCACCCAGGCCTCGCAGATGGCACGCAAGACCTTCACCGCGCGCACGGTGAGCGAGTCGAACGCGTTCGAGGCAGGGCTCGAGCGCACCGGTGCGCGGGGCTACGCGATCGACATAGAGGAGACCTGGGAGGGCGTCGCGTCGGTGGCCGCACCGATCTACGACCGGCGCCGCATACCGGTGGGCGCGGTGGGGATCAGCGGTGCCGTGGAGCGGGTGTGCGCGGCGGACGAGGCACTGCGCCCCGAGCTGATCGCGGCGGTGCGGGACTGCGCCCGCGCGGTCTCGCGCGACCTGGGCGCGTCTCGCTTCTGACGGTCCGGGCGCCGCCCCGAAAGGCGCGCCGCGGCACGTCAGGGCACCACATCGACCGCCTTGTCGACCGGCCCGGTTCAGGGCTCCCCGCACGGGGTAACGATCGGGTTTTCGGTACGCGGGCTCTTGACGAGCCAGTAACACCGGAGTGAGACTCGCGCCCGACGGTCGGCATTGTCGAACGCTTTGCGGCATTACTCGCCAGGGTGCGGCGGCGCCGCGGCCGTCACGCCCTCACCACGAGGGCGCGGACCACCGGGGCGGGAATCCTGGGGTTCGCCTTCCCTGGACGAAGGACAAAGGAGTCGCGGGTGTCCAGCTCCGACATCTTCATCGGCGAGACCACAGGTACCGCCCTACTCATCCTGCTGGGCGGTGGCGTCTGCGCCGCCGTCACGCTCAAACGCTCCAAAGCACAAGGTGCCGGCTGGCTCTCCATCACCTTCGGGTGGGGCTTCGCCGTGCTGACCGGCGCCTACGTCGCGGGCGGCGTGTCCGGCGCCCATCTCAATCCGGCGGTGACCATAGGGCTCGCCATCGAGGGCGGCACGAAGTGGAGCGATGTGCCGCTCTACCTGGTTTCCGAGCTGTTGGGCGCGATGATCGGTGCCGTGCTCGTCTGGCTCGCATACCTGGGGCAGTTCCAGGCCCACCTCACCGACCCGGAGATCGTCGGTGCCCAGCCGGCCGAGGAGGGACTGGTGGACCAGAAGTCGGCGCCCGCGGCCGGCCCGGTCCTCGGCGTCTTCTCCACCGGACCGGAGATCCGGCATGTGGTCCAGAACCTGCTGACCGAGATCATCGGCACGTTCGTGCTGCTCATCGCGATCCTCACGCAGGGTCTGAACAACAACGGCGATGGTCTCGGCCCGCTCGGCGCCCTGATCACCTCCCTTGTCGTGGTCGGTATCGGCCTGTCCCTGGGTGGTCCCACCGGCTATGCCATCAACCCGGTGCGTGACCTCGGGCCGCGCATCGTGCACGCCCTGCTGCCGCTGCCGAACAAGGGCGGCTCTGACTGGAGCTACTCCTGGATACCCGTGGTGGGTCCGCTGATCGGCGGAGCCCTTGCGGCCGGTCTCTACAACGTCGCCTTCGCCTGAGGCAGCGTGGACCTCACAGAGGCCGGTGGACCTTCGCCCAGGCCGGGCGAGCGGCCGTACGCCACTGACCCGGGCCCCTGCGGGACCCCCACCCGCCCAAGAAGCCAACGACGATCCCCTGGAGCACACCGTGACTGACGCACCCACCACCGCAGCCCACTCCCATGGCGTAGGACCGTTCATCGCGGCCATCGACCAAGGCACCACCTCGAGCCGCTGCATCGTCTTCGACCGGGACGGCCGCATCGTCTCCGTCGACCAGAAGGAGCACCAGCAGATCTTCCCGAAGCCGGGCTGGGTCGAGCACGACGCCACCGAGATCTGGGTCAACGTGCAGGCCGTGGTCGCCGGAGCCATCGAGAAGGCCGGCATCACCCGTGATGACATCAAGGCGATCGGCATCACCAACCAGCGCGAGACCACCCTGCTGTGGGACAAGAAGACCGGCAAGCCGGTGCACAACGCCATCGTCTGGCAGGACACCCGCACCGACGCGCTGTGCAAGGAACTCGGCCGCAACGTCGGCCAGGACCGTTTCCGGCGCGAGACGGGCCTGCCGCTGGCCTCCTACTTCGCCGGTCCCAAGGCCCGCTGGCTGCTCGACAACGTCGAGGGCCTGCGGGAGCGCGCCGAATCCGGCGACATCCTGTTCGGCACCATGGACACCTGGGTCATCTGGAACCTGACCGGCGGGGTCAACGGCGGTGTGCACGTCACCGACGTCACCAACGCCTCCCGCACCCTCCTGATGAACCTGCACTCCATGGAGTGGGACGAGCGGATCTGCAACTCCATCGGGGTGCCGCAGCAGATGCTGCCCGAGATCCGCTCCTCCGCCGAGGTGTACGGCGAGATCACGGGTGGCGCGCTCGGCGATCTGCTGGGCGGCATCCCGGTGGCGTCCGCGCTCGGCGACCAGCAGGCGGCGCTGTTCGGGCAGACCTGTTTCGCCGAGGGCGAGGCCAAGTCCACGTACGGCACCGGCACCTTCATGCTGATCAACACCGCCGACAAGGCGATCAACTCCTACTCGGGGCTGATCACCACCGTCGGCTACCGGATCGGCGACCAGCCGGCCGTGTACGCCCTGGAGGGCTCCATCGCCGTCACCGGTGCGCTGGTGCAGTGGATGCGTGACCAGATGGGCCTGATCAGCACCGCCGCCGAGATCGAGACGCTGGCCTCCTCCGTGGAGGACAACGGCGGCGCCTACTTCGTACCGGCCTTCTCCGGCCTGTTCGCCCCGTACTGGCGCTCCGACGCCCGCGGTGTGATCGCCGGCCTCACCCGGTACGTCACCAAGGCGCACATCGCCCGGGCCGTGCTGGAGGCCACCGCCTGGCAGACCCGCGAGATCGCCGACGCCATGAAGAAGGACTCCGGTGTCGAGGTGACGGCGCTGAAGGTGGACGGCGGGATGACCGCCAACAACCTCCTCATGCAGACCCTCTCGGACGTCCTGGACGCGCCCGTGGTGCGCCCGATGGTCGCCGAGACGACCTGCCTCGGCGCCGCCTACGCCGCCGGCCTCGCCACCGGCTTCTGGCCGGACACCGAGGCGCTGCGCGCCAACTGGCGCCGGGCCGCCGAGTGGACGCCCCGGATGGACGCCGAGACCCGCGAGCGGGAGTACAAGCAGTGGCTCAAGGCCGTCGAGCGGACCATGGGCTGGCTCGACGAGAGCTGACCCAGGGGGCGGGTGCCTGCTTCGGCCGGCGCCCGCCCCGGCCCACCCCGGAGCAAGCCCGCCACGCCGACAGCCGCCGCCGGCAAGATCGGCATAGGGGTGCGGGCACGATGCGAGAGGCGGCATAATCTCGCCATACATCGGATGTCTGGTGAGACGGGGTCCCCATGGCTGTCACGGACGAGGCCATCGAGAAGATCAAGGGAATGATCGTCTCCGGTGCGCTGCGGCCAGGCGACCGGCTGCCCAAGGAGAGCGAGCTGGCCGCGGACCTCGGCCTGTCCCGCAATTCCCTGCGCGAGGCGGTGCGCGCCCTGTCGCTGATCCGGATCCTGGACGTGCGCCAGGGCGACGGCACGTACGTCACCAGCCTGGATCCGCAGTTGCTGCTGGAGGCCCTGAGCTTCGTCGTGGACTTCCACCGCGATGACACGGTCCTGGAGTTCCTCGCGGTGCGCCGCATCCTGGAGCCGGCGGCGACGGCCATGGCGGCCGCCCGGATCACCACGGCCCAGCTGGACGAGCTGACCACGCAACTGGATGCGCTCGGCGCCGCGCCCTCCGTGGAGGACCTGGTCGCCTGCGACCTGGAGTTCCACCGGGGCATCGTGCAGACCTCGGGAAACTCGGTGCTCTGCTCGCTGCTGGACGGCCTGTCGGGGCCGACGACCCGGGCGCGCATCTGGCGCGGCCTGACGCAGGAGGACGCGGTCAGCCGCACCCTGCACGAGCACCGCCAGATCCTCGCCGCGCTGCGTGAGCGGGACGGGGAGGCCGCCAGATCGTGGGCGACGGTGCACATCGCCAGTGTGGAGCAGTGGCTCCGCTCCACACTGTGACGAAGCTCTCCTCCGAGCACGCCCCGCGGCACCCTGCGGTGTCCCCACCTCCGGTCCCTCCACCCACCCGTGTGCCCGGCCGCGGTGTGCCGTCGTGCTCGAGGGTGGTGGCACGTGGTGAGGTCTTCACTCCGGTGCGCAAAGGGGCTGCAGAGGGTGGCGGCCGGAGCCGTAAGGTTGGTGCGTACGTGAGTGGGGGTACC
This sequence comes from Streptomyces odontomachi, assembly GCF_024435355.1. Classification (GTDB taxonomy): domain Bacteria; phylum Actinomycetota; class Actinomycetes; order Streptomycetales; family Streptomycetaceae; genus Streptomyces; species Streptomyces odontomachi. The sequence continues at coordinate 153,231 of NZ_JAMJWG010000014.1, read as the reverse complement.
CCCAGGCCGTCCAAGGCTCTGGGGGAACGTTGGAAGGAGGCGCTGGGTGATCGAGCTCGAAGGGCTCCCCGAGCTGGTCGACCCGGTCATGGTGGCCGCGTTCGAGGGCTGGAACGACGCTGGCGACGCCGCCTCCACTGCGGTCGCGCATCTCGACAAGGAGTGGAAGGGCGAGGTGTTCGCGGCCCTGGACGCCGAGGACTACTACGACTTCCAGGTCAACCGTCCCACCGTCTTCATGGAGGCGGGTGTACGGAAGATCACCTGGCCGACGACGCGGCTCTCGGTGGTGCGGGTGGGCGGCGAGAAGCCGCGTGACCTGGTCCTGGTACGGGGTATCGAACCGTCGATGCGCTGGCGCTCGTTCTGCAACGAGCTGCTGGCCTTCGCCCATGAGCTGGGTGTGGAGTTGGTGGTGGTGCTCGGTGCCCTGCTCGGCGACACCCCGCACACCCGTCCCGTCCCGGTCAGCGGGGTCACCTCCGATCCGGATCTGGCCCGCGCCATGGACCTGGAGGAGACGAAGTACGAGGGACCGACGGGCATCGTCGGCATCCTCCAGGAGGCGTGCACCCATGCCGGGGTGCCCGCGGTGAGCCTGTGGGCGGCCGTGCCGCACTACGTGTCGCAGCCACCGAACCCGAAGGCCACGCTGGCCCTGCTGAACCGTCTCGAAGACCTCATCGACCTGCGCATTCCGCTGGGCGAGCTGCCCGAGGACGCGCGTGCCTGGCAGCTCGGCGTGGATCAGCTCGCCGCGGAGGACAGCGAGGTCGCGGAGTACGTGCAGACGCTGGAGGAGGCCAGGGACACCGCCGACCTCCCGGAGGCGTCCGGTGAGGCGATCGCCCGCGAGTTCGAGCGCTATCTGCGCCGGCGCGACGGCGGTGGCCCGGCAGGGCCGGGCGCACCCGGCACCGCGGGCGGCCCGGGCACGGCGGGCGGACACGCCACGGACAGCGGGGACGGTTCGTCGTTCCTGCGGGACAACCCGAGCGGGCGCACGCGGCCGCCTAAGCGGCCGCGGCGGGGGGACGAGGCGGATGGCAGCGAGGACACGTCAGAAGACTGATCCGGCCTGACGGCCCGTCGGCCGGTCGGCCCGTCGTGGCTTTTTTTGTCCGTCGTGGTGCGCCTTGTCCGTCGTGTGCGGGGTGCGGTCGTTGTGCGCAGTTCCCCGCGCCCCTTTTGGGGAACAGCGCCCTCGGGACAGTGGCAACCAGCGGGCACCGTTGTGGCTGGTCGCGCAGTTCCCCGCGCCCCTTGAGTGCGTCGTGCGTGCCCTTGGCCACAGGGACGCCCGCAGGGGGCAACCTCCTCGGGACGGTGGCCGCACCGGCGTAGTGCCGCCATCCCCTGCGTCCCCTGCCAGGGGGGCGCCCGCCAAGCAATGGGCGCCCGCGGCAGGGGCGAGGGATGCGGGGGTGCGCGCTAGAGGGCCACCCCCAGGAGTGCATCCACCGCGCGGGAGACGACTCCGGGCGCCCCTTCGTCCTGACCGCCCTGTTCCTGCTGGAGGGCCGCCCAGCGGTCCACCGCGGCGAGCGCGGCCGGTGAGTCCAGGTCGTGCGCGAGCGCCTTGCGCATCTCCTCCAGGAGCGAGGTGGCGGACGGCCCGTCGGGGCGGGACACCGCGTCGCGCCAGCGCGCCAGACGTGCCACCGCCGTCTCGAGGTCGCCGGCCGTCCACTCCCAGTCCGAGCGGTAGTGGTGGGCCAGCAGGGCCAGCCGGATCGCGGCCGGGTCGACGCCGTCGCGACGAAGCTGCGAGACGAAGACCAGATTGCCCTTGGACTTGGACATCTTCTCGCCGTTCAGACCCACCATCCCGGCGTGTACGTAGGCACGCGCGAAGGGGAACTCGCCGGTCAGCGTCTGGGCGTGCGAGGCGCCCATCTCGTGGTGCGGGAAGGCGAGATCGCTGCCGCCGCCCTGCACGTCGAAGCCCATGCCGAGGTGGTCCAGGGCGATGGCCACGCACTCGATGTGCCAGCCGGGCCGGCCGGGGCCCAGCGAGCCGCCGTCCCAGCTGGGCTCACCCGGCCGGGTCGCACGCCACAGCAGCGGATCCAGGGGGTTCTTCTTGCCGGGCCGCTCCGGGTCGCCACCACGCTCGGCGCAGAGCGGGAGCATGGCGGCCGCGTCGAGGCCGGAGACGGCGCCGAAGTGCGGATCGGCGGCGACCGAGAAGTAGATGTCGCCGTCGAGTTCGTAGGCGGCACCGGCGTCCCGGAGTCGCTCCACGAGCGGGACGATGCCGGGTATCGCCTCCACGGCACCGATGTAGTGCTGCGGAGGCAGCATCCGCAGCGCGGTCATGTCCTCGCGGAACAGGGTGGTCTCGCGTTCGGCGAGGGAGGCCCACTCGATGCCGTCGCGCTCGGCGCGCTCCAGCAGGGGATCGTCGACGTCGGTGACGTTCTGGACGTACTGGACCTGCCGCTGGGTGTCGAGCCACACGCGCTGGACGAGGTCGAACGCGTTGTAGGTCGCCGCATGACCCAGGTGGGTCGCATCGTACGGAGTGATTCCGCAGACGTAGATACGGGCGACGGGACCTGGGTCAAGGGTGACGAGACCACCGGTCGCGGTGTCGTGAATCCTGAGGTCGCGGCCTCTGCCGGGCAGGGCGGGGACCTCGGAAGCGGGCCAGGCATACATGTCATGAGCCTAACCGGATGGACGCTCCCCTTACGAACCGGAGCTGCACTGATGACCGGTTGGGCCCTCTTGCGTTCTGGGTGCCGGTGTGCATGGGCGCACCCGGTCCTCCGGTTCGGCGGTCCCGGTGGCCCTACACGGGCGGCCACGGTATGGCCGGCCACTCCCCCGACGGTTCCGGATGGGCGCCGCTCTCCAGGAGCGCCCGCACCCGCACCCGGGTGGCCGCCAGCTCGGCGGGCGTGATCAGCTCGGCGAGCCGCCCGGCGAGCGGGGTGCCGTCGGCGAGGTCGGCGTCGAGCGCGGTCAGTGCGGTGCGGGCCGCTTCGGGAAGGGGTTCCCCGGCCCACCCCCACAGCAGCGTGCGCAGCTTGTTGTCGGTGTGGAAGGTGACGCCGTGGTCGATGCCGTAGAGCCGCTCGCCGGCGGCGGGGAGGAGATGGCCGCCCTTGCGGTCGGCGTTGTTGATGACCGCGTCGAGGACGGCCATCCGCCGCAGCCGGTCGTCGTCGGCGTGCACGAGCAGGGCCGTACGGCCCTCGGCGGCCTCGGCGAGCCCGATGGCCTTCCAGCCCGGCTCGGGTTCCTCGGCATCGACGAGGGCGAGGAGTTCGGGCGCCGCGTCCGGCGGCAGGGTCTCGATCCACAGCTGGCACATGCCCTCGCCGTAGGGGCCGTCACGCAGCACGGTCGGGGGCACCAGATCCCAGCCGAGCGCCTGGGAGACCTCGTAGGCGGCCACCTCCCGCTGGGCGAGGGTGCCGTCCGGGAAGTCCCACAGCGGGCGCTCGCCGGCGACCGGCTTGTACACGCACTCCGCACGCTCGCCGTCCTGCTCGACGGTGCAGAACAGCACCGCGTTCGACGCCTCCCGGATCCGTCCGCGCACCGTCAGCTCGCCGTGCGCGAGCAGATCGGCCGCGGTCATGCTCCGCGGCGGTATCCGTTCTGGCGCGGACATACGTGTCCCTCCGGGTCGAGCGGCAGGCTGCACAGCGGGCACGGCGGGCGTCCGGCGTTGACGACGTCGAGGGCGCGTTTGGCGAAGGCCCTGGCCTGGGCGCCGCTGAGCCGGACGCGCAGCATCGGCGGGCCGTTCTCCTCGTCCTGGAGGAGCCTTTCCTCAGCGGCGGCGAGGTCGTCCTCGGAGTCGGCGTCGAGCTCGACCAGGGCCTGCGCCTCCACGATCATGCGCTGGTCCTCACCGTCCCAGGCGAGGGCCATGGTGCCGACCCGGAACTCCTCCTCGACGGGGGTGTCCAACGGGGCGGTGTCGGAGACCTCGGCCGGCGCGACCGCGGGCACCGCCGCACTGCCGCCGCTGCGCCGCACGACCTCGTCCAGCAGCTCGTCCATCCGCTCGGCAAGGGCGGCGACCTGCGTCTTCTCCAAGGCGACGCTGGTGACCCTGCTTCCCTCTGAGGCCTGGAGGAAGAAGGTGCGGCGTCCGGGCAACCCGACCGTACCGGCCACGAAACGTTCCGGTGGGTCGTAGAGGAACACCTGACGGGACACGTCCTGTCTCCATGTGAGTCGACGGTGGGATGGGCTGCGGGGGGTCGGTGCTGGTTGCTCTGTCGTCGGGCCTGCGTTCGGTTCGTGCGGTCAGTGGACGGGGGCGGGTCGTCTGGTCCGCCGCAAGGTCGGGCGTACGGCCGTGCGCCCGGCCGCCGGCCGGGGTGATCGCCTCACCCTACTGCGCGGAACGATCACGGTGCGCCCGCACCACCTCCCACCTCTGCGTCGCCCGTGCCACCGGTCGTCTCGCCGTGGCCTTCCGCCGGCGGCCGGGGGGCGATGGAGGCGAGGTCGCCGGTGTCGCCGAGGCGGACCAGGAAGGGGCGCAGGCGGGTGTAGCGGATGACGGTGACCGAACAGGGGTCGACGGCGATGCGCTGGAAGAGGTCCAGGTGGAGCCCGAGGGCGTCGGCGATGAGGGATTTGATGACGTCGCCGTGGGAGCAGAGCGCATAGACCGCGTCGTCCCCGTGGTCGCGCGTGACGCGCGCGTTCCAGTCCCGCACCGCGTCCGACGCGCGGGACGCCATCTGGGCCAGGGCCTCGCCCCCGGGGAAGGCGGCCGCGGTCGGATGCTGCTGGACGGTCTCCATCAGAGGCTCGTCCTTGAGTTCGGCGAGCTTGCGGCCGGACCATTCGCCGTAGTCGCACTCGTTGAGCCGGTCCTCGGTGTGCAGCTCGAGGCCGGGCCGTGCCTCCAGCAGGGGTGCCACGGTCTCCTGGCACCGCTGGAGGGGGCTGCTGACGACGAGGGCGAGCGGAATCCCCTCCAGGCGCTGGGGCAGGCCGGCGGCCTGGGCGAGGCCGCGCTCGTCGAGTCCGACGCCGGGGGTGCGGCCGGCGAGCACACCGGTGGTGTTGGCGGTGGACCGGCCGTGCCGGAGGAGTATCAGCGTGGGCATGTGCGCCAGCCTAGAGCCTGTCCGTGGCGAGCGGTGGCCACCACCGCTCGCGGTCCGGCCGTGCGGCGCCGGCCGGCCCATGGCGCGGCTGCGGGGCGCTGGCTGCGGCTTTGCCACGGGTGCCGTTCCAGCGGCGGTGTCCTGGGAGCGGCCCCAGGCCACAGCCCCGTGCCCCGGAAGGAAGCGTGGGGCGCGGGGCTGTGCATCACCGGTCTGGAGAGGGTCAGGCGCCTCCTTCCGCGGTGGCCGTACCGCGTTCGATCACCGCGTGCAGGGCACGGGTGTGGTCGACGTGCCGGACCGGCCCGGTGAGCTGGACCCGGGCGGTGAGCCGGACGTCGGCGCTGGAGGCGGCGAGCCGCAGCTCCAGGTCGCCGGGTTCGACGCGGCGCCTGCCGTCGCGGCCCGTGAAGGAGGTGACGTCGGCGGGGACCGCCACCTGGATCCGGGTGCTCTCGCCGGCCTCCAGGGAGACCTTCAGGTAGCCGACGAGCCGCTGCACGGGCTGGACCACGGAGACGACCGGGTCGTGCACGTACAGCTGCACCACCTCGGCGCCGGCCCGCTCACCGGTGTTGGCGAGCGTGAACGACATCCGCAGGGTGCCGTCGGTGGGCGCGGAGGCGGTCTCGGTGCTCAGGTCGGACCAGGCGAAGGTGGTGTACGACAGGCCGTGGCCGAAGGGGAAGGCGGCCGTGGGGTCGATGTTGGAGACGTCGGTGGCCTTGCCGAGCGGGGCGGCGAGGTACGTCGACGGATGCACTCCGGCCGTGGCGGGCACGCTCACCGGCAGCCGCCCGGACGGGTTGATGCGGCCCGCGAGGACGCCGGCGACTGCGCCGGCCCCCTCCTGGCCGGGGAAGAACGCCTCCACGACGGCGGCGGCCTCGTCGGCTGCGCGGCCGAGCACGTAGGGGCGCCCGGCGAACATGGTGAGGACGACGGGGGTGCCCGTGTCGAGCAGCGCGTCCAGCAGCTGGCCCTGGACGCCGGGCAGCGCGAGCGACTCGGCGTCGCAGCCCTCGCCGCTGGTGCCGCGGCCGAAGAGCCCGGCCCGGTCGCCGAGCGCGACGACGGCGACATCGCTGTTCAGGGCGGCCCGCAGCGCCTCGGCGAAGCCGTCGGTACCGGGCCCGTCGATGGTGCAGCCCTCGACGACGTCGATATCGGCGTCGGGGAACTCCGCCGCCAGCGCCTCGTGCAGGGTGGGCAGCTCGATGCCGACCGGAACCTCGGGGTGCTGGCTGCCGACGTGCACGGGGAAGGAGTAGCAGCCGAGCACGGCGGTCGGCGTGGTGGCCTGCGGTCCGATCAGCGCGATCCGGCGGGGCTGCCGCAGCGGGAGGGCACCGTCGTTGTGGACGAGGACGATGGAGGCCTCGGCGAGCCGGCGGGCGCGCTCCCGGTTGCGGGGGCTGTCCAGGTCCACGCTGCCGCGCAGCTGCTCGGCGTCGCCCCAGGTCGCCTCGCCCAGGGCCGTCAGGGCGGCCGGTACCGGCGTGAAGTCGGCGTCGAGCAGTCCGAGTTCGGCCTTCTGCAACAGCACCCGGCGCAGCGCGCCGTCCACCAGCTCTTCGGGCACCGTGCCGGCGGCGATGGCCGCGCGCAGCGGGGCGCCGTAGGCGTTCACGGTGGGCAGCTCGACGTCGACGCCGGCCTGGAGGGCGGCATGGGCGGCGTCGCCGAGGTCGGCGGCTATGCCTTGCAGCTCCTTGAGGAAGGCGACGGCGAAGTAGTCGGAGACCACGGTGCCGGTGAAGCCCCAGGTGTCGCGGAGCAGGCTGGTCACCAGGACCTCGTCCGCGTGCGAGGGGATGCCGTCGGTGTCGGTGTAGGCGGGCATGACGGAGCGCACCCCGCCCTCCCGTACCGCCATCTCGAACGGCGGCAGGATGACGTCGGCGCGCTCGCGCGGTCCCATGGAGACGGGTGCGTGGTTGCGTCCGGCGCGGGAGGCCGAGTACCCGGCGAAGTGCTTGAGGGTGGCCACGATGCCGGCCGACTCCAGGCCCTGGATGTACGCGGTGGCCACGCTGCCGACGAGGTACGGGTCCTCGCCGATGGTCTCCTCGACACGGCCCCAGCGTGCGTCGCGCACCACGTCCAGGACGGGTGCGAGCCCCTGGTGGACGCCGACCGCGCGCATGTCGGTGCCGATGGCATGGGCGATGTCACGCACCAGGCCGGGGTCGAAGGAGGCGCCCCAGGAGAGCGGGACGGGATAGGTGGTGGCGCCCCAGGCGGCGAATCCGGCCAGGCACTCGTCATGGGCGAGCGCCGGGATGCCGAACCGGTTCGCGGCCATGATCCGCTCTTGGGTGCGCATCAGGGACAGCGCGCCCAGCGCCGGGTCGACCGGCACGGTCCCGAAGGGGCGGGTGAGCTGGCCGAGCCCGTGTGGCAGCAGCTCCTCCAGGGAGGGCGGTTCCTCCATGTCGTGCTGGTGCGGGGCGACCTCGGCACCGTCCGCCGAGGCGCCCGCCCACAGCCCGTACAGCTGGGCGGTCTTCTCCTCCACGGTCATGGTGGCGATCAGTTCGTCGACCCGGGCCAGGGCGGCGTCCGACACCGGGCGCCGGGCGGGGAAAGGGTTCCCCTGGGCGGCCGCGGAGGCAACGGAGGGCGCGGGGGCGGCTGCATCGGGTGCCTGAAGGGACCCTGTGTCGTCAGCGGTCACGTCGGTGGTCACTTTCCTCCCACTCCCATCAACCCTTGGATCAGGGCGCGGCGTGCGAACAGATAGACGAGCAGGATGGGCACGGTGGACATCAGGACGGCCGCGAGCAGGGCCGGCACGTTCGTGCCGTACTGCGTACGGAAGTTGTAGAGGCCGAGCGTGATCACCTTGCTGGACTCGGACTGGGTGAGCACCAGCGGGAAGAGGAAGCCGTTCCAGGCCTGTAGGGCCGAGAAGACCACGATGGTGGACAGGCCGCCGCGGGACAGCGGCACCACCAGCTGGAAGAAGACCCTCCGGGTGGAGGCCCCGTCCATGGTCATCGCCTCGAAGAGCTCGGGCGCGATCTCCCGCATGCTGCCGGTGAGGATGAGCGCGCACACCGGCAGGCAGAAGGCCGCGGTGGGCAGGATGACGCCGATGAGGTTGTCGTACAGCCCCACCTGGCTCATCACGTAGAACATCGGCACGATCACGGCCTGGGCGGGGACGGCCAGGCCGAGCAGGAAGAGCCGGAAGACACCGCGGGTGGAACGCCGGCCGATGTTGCGCACGATCGTGAAGGTGAGCGGCGGGACGAGCAGCACCACGATGGCCACCACGCTCACGGTGACGACCAGGGTGTTCACGAAGTACTGCCCGAAGCCGTTCTGGAAGTCGTAGACGAAGTTGTGGAACGTGAGGTGGTCGGGCCAGCCGAGCGGGCCGTTGTCGCTGAAGTCGCTCTGGGACTGTAGGGCGGCGCCCAGCATCACGTAGACCGGCAGGCCGATCAGGACCAGCCACAGCAGGGTCGCGAAGCCGGCCAGGTAGTTGGGGCGCTGTTTCATGACACGCCCTCCTGGGTGCCGGACATCTTGTCGAAGCCCGACATCCGCACCACGACCAGCGAGATCACCGTCGCGACGATCACGAGCAGCAGGGCGACCGCGGCGCCGGTGCCGTAGTCGAAGCTCTTGAAGGCCTTGTCGTACATGTAGTACGCGCTGATGGTGGTGTCGGTGCCGGGGCCGCCCTGGGTGAGGATCAGCACCGTGTCGAAGGTGGTGAGGCCACCGACGATCATCAGGATCATCGACGTGATGATGGCGTTGCGCAGCTGCGGAATGGTCACGTGGAAGAACTGCCGCACCCGTCCCGCGCCGTCGATGGCGGCGGCCTGGTAGAGCACTTCGGGGATGGCCCGGGTGGCGCCCTGGTAGATGAGGGTGTGCAGCGGCGTGTACTGCCAGGCGCTGACGAACACCAGCACACCGATGGCGGTGGTCTGGTGGCCGAAGAGGTTGCCGTCCCCGAACAGCCACTGCAACTGCGAGGGCACACCGAAGTTCGGGTCGAGCAGGGAGCGCCAGAGGATCGACACAGCGGTGGCGGACAGCAGCAGCGGTACGAAGAAGATGGTGGACAGCACGGCCCGGTTCCGCTGCGTTCCCGCCGCCCAGACCCCGAGCAGGATGCTCAACGGGGTCTGCACGACGACGCCGAGCCCGGTGAGCAGCACGCTCAACCAGAGGCTCTTGATCATGACCGGATCGTCGAAGAGCTTGGTCCAGTTGTCGAGCCCGTTGAACTCCAGATCACCGAGCCCGCTCCAGCTGGCGAAGGAGAGCACGGCGACGAGTATCAGCGGCACGATGGCGAACAGGATGAAGAAGACGGCTGCGGGCAACGCCCAGGCGATGCCCGGGCGCCCGGTCGAGGTGACGACCGGGCGCCTTGTCCGCCTCCGCTTCCCATGCCGGGTGGATGCGGCGAGGGTGACCAATGGAGTGAGTCGCTTTCGAAGGGGGGTCAGGTGGCTTCGGCAGTGCCGGTCCTGTCGTCAAACTCCCGTCGTTGCCCGAAGGGCGGCCCGGCGGCGTCAGGTGCGTGCTCTCGGCGCGCCGGGCGCGAGTCCGCGTACTGGATGTACGTGGGCTTGTGCCCGGTGCGGCGAGAGGGCGTGCATGGCGCCGCCGGGCAGGCGGGAGTTTGACGACAGGGCCGAGGCCTGCGTCAGCTGGTCTTGAGGGCCTGCATGGCCTTGATGAAGCCGTCCTCGTCGAGGCTGCCGTTGAAGAACTGCTGGACGGCTTGGTGCATCGGCGTGGCGTTCTCCTGCGTGTACGCCTGGTCCCAGGAGAGCTGGAAGGCCGGCGCCTTGGAGACCAGGTCGTACTGGTACTGGAGGTAGGGGGCGTTGTCCGAGGTGGACAGCGACTCCTTGGTGTTGGTGGTGGTGGGAAGGTTGCCGATGGACAGCTGCGAGTTGACGAAGCGGTCGGAGTACATCAGCTCCAGGAACTTCGCGATGGCCTCGGGGTGCGCGGCGTTCTTCGTCACCGAGTAGTAGTTGTTGGTGTTGCCGACGATGTCCTTGGCGTTGCCCTTGCCGCCCGGGATGGTCGGGAAGGTGGTGTACAGCAGGCCGCCCTTGGCGAACTTGGGGCTGTTCTCCTGCTGCTGGGAGTAGTACCAGGAACCCATCAGCTCGAAGCCGGCCTTGCCCTTGGCGACCAGGGCGGGCGAACCACCGTCGGTGTACTTCACCGAGTCGAAATTCTTGCCGAAAGCGCCGGTGTCGACCAGCTCCTTGATCTTCTTCAGCGCCTTCTTGCTGTCGGCGCTGGCCCAGACGTCCTTGTCACCGGCCAGTGCCTTCTTGAGCAGGCCGGGGCCCGCGATGCGGTCGTAGAGGTACTCGAACCACATCAGGGTCGGCCACTGGTCACCGCCGCCGAGCGCGATCGGGGTGACGCCGGAGGCCTTCAGCTTGGACACCGCGCCCAGCAGGTCGTCCCAGGTCTTGGGCTGCGAGACACCCGCCTTGTCGAGCACTTCCTTGTTGGAGAAGAGCAGCACGGGCTGGGTGCCGCGCATCGGCACACCGTAGGTCTTGCCGTCGACCTTGGCGGCGTCCAAAACTGTCGGCAGGAACATGCTGCGCAGCTTCGGCTGCTTCTTGATCATGTCGTCGAGGGGCAGCAGCAGCCCCGCGTCCACGAAGGGCGTGATGCTGCCCCCGCCCCAGTTGAAGAAGACGTCGGGCGCCTGCTTGGTGTTGATGATGGTCTGCAACTTGGACTGGTAGTCGGCGCCCGGGATGGTGCTCAGGACAGCCTTCACCTTGGAGGTCTTGTTGAACTCCGCGACGATGTCCTTCTCCACCTTGTTGCCTGCGTCTCCGTAGACCAGCACCTCGAAGGTGTTGCCCTTGTCCTTCCCGGAGTCGTTGCCGCAGGCGGCCAGTGACAGCCCCATGACCATGGCTGTCGCGGCAGCGAGTGCGCGAGGGAATCGTGCGGGTGCTTTCATCATCTGCCCTTCGAAAGTTTCGGCAGCTTCGCCGAAAGTCTGTTGCCGAGCGACGCTATGGCTGCGGCGCATAGTGGTCAACATGTGGAGAAGGGTGCTATCAAACCGTTATCCGGGGAACCGTTTCCCAAGCTGGTGTCCTATCCTTCCCACCATGCGTGACGACGATGAGCAGACGGGGCGCGTCACCCTGGCGCAAGTGGCGGCAAAAGCCGGGGTATCGCTTTCGACAGTTTCGAAGGTCCTAAACGGGCGGCCAGATGTGTCGGCGCCCACCCGGGTGAAGATCGAGAGCCTGCTGGATGCGCACGGGTATCGGAGGACCTCCGCCGCCGCCTCCGAGGCGCCCCTCATCGAGCTCGTCTTCCACGAGCTGGAGAGCACCTGGGCGATGGAGCTGATCCGCGGCGTGGAGAACGCCGCGAAGTCGGCCGGCGCCAGTGTCGTGCTCACCGAGTCCGGCACCAGACACGCCCCCGGACCCGAATGGATCGACGGCGTGCTGCGCCGCCGGCCGCTCGGCGTGGTGCTGGTGTTCTCCACCCTGCCGGACGAGCTGAAGCACAAACTGCGCTCCCGTGCCATCCCGTTCGCCATCGTCGACCCGGCCGGCGACCCGGAACCCGACGTGCCCTCCGTGGGCTCCGCCAACTGGGCCGGCGGGCTCGCCGCCACCCGGCATCTCATCGAGCTCGGGCACCGCAGGATCGCCATCATCTCCGGCCCCGAGGACATGCTGTGCTCGCTGGCCCGGGTGGACGGCTTCCGCTCCGCCATGAGCATGGCGGGAATAGACGTCGACCCCGATTTCGTCCGCTTCGGCGACTTCCACGTCCAGGGCGGCTTCCGACACGCCGAAGCGCTGTTGGACCACGCCGACCCGCCCACCGCCATCTTCGCCGGCAGCGACCTCCAGGGACTCGGCGTGCTGGAGGCGGCGCGGGTCCGGGGCCTGCGGGTGCCGGCCGACATCTCGGTGGTCGGGTACGACGACATCCCCCTGGCGCGCTGGTCGAGCCCGGCGCTGACCACGGTCCACCAGCCGCTGCGCAGGATGGCGGAGACCGCCGCCCAGATGGTGCTCCAACTGCGCCGCGGTGACACCACCGAGTCCCGCATCGAGCTCGGCACGGAACTCGTGGTACGCCAGAGCACCGCTGCGCTGGGCGGCGACGCGGAGGGCTAGGGCCTGCCGTTCGCACCAGCATGCCGGGCTCGCGGGGGAGCCGCAGCATGCGGGGCTCACGAGGTCCAGGAGAGCCGCCGGGTGCACCTCACCGACGCTGCCGACCCGTCCGGGCGCCACTGCGCCCGGCGCCAGGGATGCGCGCCGGCGCGGCGCGCGGAAGAATGCCCGCCGTGATCGTCGACTGCGCCATCTACCAGCATGGGCGCCGCACCGAGCGCCCGGCCGATCTCTCCGATGCCCTGGACCAGGCCCGCGCGCAGGACGACGCGTTCGTCTGGATCGGGGTGCACGAGCCCTCGCAGGAGGAGTTCGATCATGTCAGCCGGGAGTTCGGACTGCACGTCCTGGCGGTCGAGGACGCCCTCAAGGCACACCAGCGGCCCAAGCTGGAGATCTACGACGACTCGCTGTTCATGGTCCTGAAACCGGTGACCTACGAGCCGCGCAGTGACGAGGTCTCCTCCGGCGAGGTGATGATCTTCATCGGCGACTCGTTCGTGGTGACCGTCCGGCACGGCGAGGGCTCACCGCTCAGCGCGGTGCGCAAGCGCCTGGAGGCCGAGCCCGACATGCTCCGGCACGGCCCGACGGCGGTCCTGTACGCGGTCGCCGACGCGGTCGTCGACCACTATCTGGAGGTCGCCGTCGAGCTCCAGGCCGACCTGGAGGAGCTGGAGGCGGAGGTCTTCTCGCCGGACATCGGCGGCGCCGGGTCCACGGCCTCGCGCATCTACCGCTTCAAGCGTCAGGTGATGGAGTTCCGCCGGGCCACCGGGCCACTCGCGGTACCGGTGTCGCGGCTGGCCGGCGTGGCACCGTCCGTGGCGGAGGTGCCGTTCGTGGACCGCTCGGCACAGCTGTTCTTCCGCGACGTCAACGACCATCTGACCCGGGTGAACGAGTCGGTGGACGGCCTGGACCGGTTGGTCTCGGACGTCCTGTCGGCGCATCTCGCGCAGACCAGCGTGCGGCAGAACGACGACATGCGGAAGATCTCCTCATGGGCGGCCATGGCGGCCGTACCCACCATGATCGCCGGGATCTACGGCATGAACTTCGACCACATGCCCGAGTTGCACTGGGTGTGGTCGTACCCGGCGGTGATCCTGGTGATGGTCCTGCTGGAGTTCGGCCTGTACCGGCTGTTCAAGCGGCGCGGTTGGCTCTAGGTCCCGCCGTCTGGATCATGACCGCACCAGGGCGGACCTCCGCGAGCCTCGGGTGGCGTAGCTCAGGCGTACTCGGGTGCCGTGGTGGGCGCGCCGTCCAGGGCGCCGGTCCGCTCCGGCATCCGCAGGGACACCATGCGCCGCCAGCCGCCCAGCCGTTCGTAGCCGTACGCGGCGTGGATGCCCGCGGTGACCACCATCATCCTCGACCGCGGCCAGGACAGGATGCGGCCCATGTGGCGCATGACGGCGAGGCTGACGTCGCGGTGCACCCTGATCTCGGCCCGCGCGCTCTCGTGCAGGATCCGCTGGATGGCCCGCCCGTGCCCGGCGTGCGCCAGCCGCAGCAACTCCTCGTGGCAGTAGGCGAGGTGGTTCTCCTCGTCGTCGGAGATCAGCCGCACGGCCCGGCCGATGTCCGGATGGTCCGCGAAGTATCGGCGCAGCAGCGCCATCTGTTCGGCGGCACGCTGCTCGGTGACCCTGCTGTGCGCCAGGTAGACGATGATGTCGGCCACGTCGAGCGGCTCGTCGTGACGCAGCCGGTTGTGCTCGAGCCCGATGCCGCAGCGCTCCAGGAGCAGCGTGTAGTCGGTCTCCAGGGGGACCTCGACGGGGCGCAGCCCGCGCTTCTTCAGCAGCCCCCGGAAGATCCGCCCGTGCTTGTCCTCGTCCGCCCCGTGCCGGGCCACCTTGGGGGCGAGCGGGCGCTCCGACTCGGGGACGAGGGCTGCGATGCGGCCGTTCTCCCAGCCGCCCTGGGCCTCGCCGCTGGCCGCGATGGAGCAGAAGAGCCGGAACGACTCGTCGTTGTCGAGGATCTCCTGGAACAGGGTCTTGGCCGAGAGCATCAAGCTACCTCCGTGCAGTGTGCCGCAATCAACGAGTCAAATGCGGACAGGAACACACGGCAACAGCAGGTTGGGGCGACTCATCCGAAAGAGGGACGAGAGGAACCGATCGGCCCGTAACCACGGCGGGCAGCACCCGTTGGACGCGGTGACGGCCGTGGCGGGGAGACCCCGAGCCCCCACCACGGCCGCGGGCGACCTGGGCCGATCCCCCGCCGCCTCGGCGCCCCGCCGCCTACGCGAGGCCGGCGTGCTCCAGCGCCTCCGCCCCGGCCCGCAGGGAAGCCAACCGTTCGTCGAGCGTGAAACCCGCCGGGGCCAGCGTCAGCGTCGTCACGCCCGCGTCGGCGTAGGCCTGCATACGGTCGGCGATACGGCCCACCGAGCCCAGCAGCGCGGTCTGGTCGATCAGCCGGTGCGGCACGGCGGCCGCGGCGCCCTCCTTGTCGCCCGCCAGGTACTTCTCCTGGATCTCGGCGGCCTCCTTCTCGTAGCCCATGCGCTGCGCCAGCTGGTTGTAGAAGTTCTGCTTACGGCTGCCCATACCGCCGACGTAGAGCGCCGTGTACGGGCGGAAGATGTCGGCGAGCGCGGCCAGGTCGTCATCGCCGTCGCCCGAACCCTCGGGCGCCACGGCAAGCGGCAGGGTGGGCACCACGTCGAATCCCTCCATGGTGGCGCCCGCCTTCGCGCGCCCCGCACGCAGATGCCGGATCGTGGTCTCCTCCAGGTGCTCCGCCGCCGAGAAGACCAGCAGCGCACCATCCGCGATCTCGCCGGTCTGCTCCAGGTTCTTCGGGCCGATCGCCGCGATGTACAGCGGAATGCGCTCGCGCTCGGGATGCACGATCAGTTTCAGGGGCTTGCCGGGACCGCCCGGCAACGGCAGCGTCCAGTGCTCACCCTCGAAGGTGAGCCGCTCACGGCTCATCGCCCTGCGGACGATCTCCACGTACTCCCGCGTACGCCCCAGCGGCTTGTCGAACTTGACGCCGTACCAGCCCTCCGACACCTGCGGGCCCGACACGCCGATCCCCAGCCGGAACCGGCCCCCCGACAGGGTGTCCAAGGTGGCCGCCGTCATCGCCGTCATCGTCGGCTGCCGCGCCGGGATCTGGAGGATCGCCGAGCCGACGTCGATCCGCTCGGTGTGCGCGGCCACCCAGGACAGCACGGTGGGAACGTCGGACCCATAGGCCTCCGCCGCCCAGCAGACCGCGTAACCGAGCCGGTCGGCCTCCTTGGCCACGGCCAGGTTGTCCGCGTCCATCCCGGCGCCCCAGTATCCGAGGTTGATCCCGATCTCCATGCCCACGTCCCCTTACCCGTCGGTAACGTCTGTGCTGCCGACCCTAGCGCGCCGGTGTGCGGGGCGTCAGCGACAGGGCACCGTGAGGGCGCCGGACGAGCGGAAAGACGGGCGGCGGCGGGTCGGGCGAGGTGGCAGGGCCGGCGGGTCGGGGCGCTGCGCCGAAGCCGGCACGCCGGCCCGTCCGGGACGAGTACACCCGGATGAAGGCGGGGTGTCGCCCGGTCGGCGGGTTGACGGCTTGTCCACAGGCTTCCCCGCTCGCGACGGACGACCAGTAATCTCAGCGCTCATGGAGCAAAGGCATCTCGGCCGCACCGGCCTGCGCGTGTCACGGCTCGGCCTCGGCACCCTCACCTGGGGCCGGGACACCGACGAGCACGACGCCGCTGATCTCCTCAAGACGTTCTGGGAGGCGGGCGGCACACTCATCGACACCGCCGACGTGTACGGCGACGGAGAAGCCGAGTACCTCCTGGGCCGGCTCACCGAGGGCCTGGTGCCCCGGAGCGATCTCGTCATCGCCACCAAGGCGGGCAGCGTGCCCGACCTCGACCGGCGCTTCGACGGCTCACGGCGCCATCTGCTCGCCGCGCTCGACGCCTCGCTGGCCCGGCTCGGCACGGACTACGTGGACCTGTGGCAGGTGCACGCCTTCGACCCCACCACGCCGCTGGACGAGACCCTGCAAGCCCTGGACATCGCCGTGGCCAGTGGCCGGGCCCGCTACGCGGGCGTCTCCAACTTCTGCGGCTGGCAGCTGGCGAAGGCGGCCACCTGGCAGCTCGCGGGCGGCGGCGCGCGGACCCGGCTGGCCAGCACCCAGATGGAATACTCGCTGCTCCAGCGCGGCATCGAGCGCGAAGTGCTGCCCGCGGCGCTCGACCTCGGCATCGGACTGCTGCCGTCCTCCCCGCTCGGCCGCGGGGTGCTCACCGGCAAGTACCGCAACGCCATACCGCCCGACTCGCGCGGTGCGTCCGAGCACCTCGCCCTCTTCGTCGAGCCCTACCTCGACGACGCGGCCCGCCACATCGTCGACGCCGTGACCACCGCGGCGGACGGCCTCGCCGTGACCCCGCTTCAGGTCGCGCTCGCCTGGGTGCGCGACCGCCCCGGAGTAGCCGCCCCGATCGTCGGCGCACGCAACGCGCAGCAGCTCACGGCGGCCCTGTCAGTGGAGGCGCTTACTCTTCCTGACAAGATCTGCCAGGCGCTGGACGACGTGTCGGCGCCCGTGCACCGCTATCCCGATCACCACTGGAGCACGCTGTGAGTACGGAGCCCGCCGAGGGGCCTGCCGCCCCGGAGGGACCCGAGCCGAAGGCACGGGCCGCCCAGACCGCGCCCCCGCAGGGCACGGACGACCCGGCGGGCCCGGATGCCGGGACACCCGGGAGCGTGCAATCGCAGGGTGACGTCCCCGACGATGCAGGGCTGGAGACCGCCCGGTCCGACGCCGCCGGCTCTGCCGCTGCGGAGTCAGGGGCTGCCGAAGGGGCTGCCGCATCCGACGCCGGGCGGTCCGAGGCTGCCGCGTCCGGGGAATCCGCTGATGCCGACGATGCCGGATCCGAAGGCAGTCGAGCCGAGCAGGGGGCCGGTGCCGCAGACGCCGAGGAGATGTCCGAGGCCCAGGCCGAGCTGACCGCCCAGCGGGAGCTGCGACAGCGGATCGCGCAGCGCAAGGCCGACCGGCAGCAACCCATCCGAAGCGGCGGCAAGCTCAACGGAACGGCTGCCGATCTCCTGGCGGCCGTACGCGCGGTGGAGAGTGGCGAGCGACCGGTACAGGTCTTCGACGCATCGGAGCCCGCCCCGCGCAGGGCCGCCCCGGTGGAGCGCTCGGCGCCCGTGGCACCGGCCCCCGGTCCGGAGTTCTCTGCCACGGCCCTGGACGCCGTGCGGGAGGTGCTGACCGCGGGCGGCGCACCGACCGACCTCGCCCGGCCGGCGGCCGAGGCGCTCGGCGAGGAGGCGGCCGAGCTGCTACGGCAGGATCCCTGGCAGCTCCTCAGGGTCACCGGCGTCCGCCCCGACCAGGCCGACGGGTTCGCCAGGGCCCTGCTGGGCCCCGCGTGCGGGCCGCACGACGAGCGGCGCGGCCGGGCCCTCACGGTCTGGCTGCTCGACCAGGCGGCCGTCGCCGGACACACGGCGCTCGACCTGCCGGTGCTCAGCGACACCCTGGGCCGGTACACCGTGACCGATCCCGACGCCGCGGTGCAGAGCGCCATCACCGAGGGCGATGTGCTGGTGTTCCAGGACGCGCTGGACGCCGCACCCGGGGCCCCGGCCGGCACGGCAGCGCCCGCGCCCGCTCGCCCCGAGCCCGCCGGTCCCAGCACCGACGCCGACGCAGCACCCTCCGAGGACGACCAGGACGGCGAGGCCGACTCGGACGCCGGCCCGGTCCGCGTCCTCGTCGGCCTGGAACGCTACGCGCTCGCCGAGGAAAGCCTTGCCGACGGCCTCGCCCGGGTGGTGAACGCCGCGCCGGCCGCCGCCCCCGACCCCTCGGCATGGGCAGCGGCGGTGCCCACGGCACGCGGTTCGGCGGCCGAGCTGCTGCGCGCGGTCGCCGGGCACAGCCTGGTGCTGCACACCGGCGGCGAGGCGGCACGGGCCGAGCCCGCGACCCTGCTCCGCGCCGCGCACACCCTCGGGCTACGGGTCTGTGCCGCCACGCACACGGTGGACGGCCGCCAGCGCTTCGCCGCCCTGGTCGCCGGGGCGAGTGCCGCGGCCGCCGGCTCGGGAACCGCCGATGAGGCTTCCGCAGCCGGGCTCGCTCCCCTCCCCGACACCGCGTTCGCCACCGTCGCCGGACTGCTGGCGTCCACTGAGGGGCCCGGCCGGGAGTCCGAGGGCGCGCTGGCCGTGGACCTGCTGGTGGTCCTCGACGCACCGCAGCTGGACGTGGAGACGGCCGCGATGCTCGTCGAGTCCCTGTCGGACGGCGCACGGCTGGTGCTGAGCGGCGATCCGGCGGTGCTGTGGTCCGCCGGCCCCGGCCGGGTGTTCGCGGACCTCCTCGCGGCCGGCGGCTGCCCGCGCGTCGTCTCCCGCATCCCCGACCCGGGCCCGATCGGTGAGCTGGTCTCCGGGATCGGCATCGGCGAGCTCCAGCAGGTCGAAGCGCCCGGCAAGGAGGTCGTGGTCGTCCCCGTGCGTGACGCGGGGGAAGCGGTGCACCGCACGGTCCAGCTGGTCGCGGACTCGGTACCGCGTGCCTTCGGGGTGGCCGCCGAGGAGACACAGGTGATCACGCCGGGTCATGGCGGCGCCGCCGGCACCCGGGTACTGAACGCGGCGCTCAAGGAACGGCTCAATCCGGGCCCCGGCCGCTTCGGCGGGTTCGACGCCGGCGACCGGGTCGCCTACGTCCCCGCGCCCGGCCGCATGCTGCCCGGCCGCGTCGTGAAGGGCGACGCCGAGGGGCTGCACCTGGACTGCGACGGCTCCCCCGTCGTCGTGCCGAAGGAGCGGGTGGAGGACTCGGTGCGGCACGGCTGGGCGCTCACCGCGCATCAGGCGGTGGGCCTACGCCGGCCGGCCGCGGTCGTGGTGCTGCCCGGCGACGCCACGAAAACGCTGACCCGGCCCTGGGTGTACACCGCCTTCGGCCGCGGCGAGCGGCATCTGTCCGTGGTCCAGGGCGCCGACCAGGCGCTGCCGCGCGCGGTCGCGGAGGTGCCGGCCAAGCCTCGTACGACCCGCCTGGTGACCCTGCTCAGACCGCAGCTCACAAGCGCCGGAAACGCTGGGGATCGTCCCGCACCCTGAATCGCCGGGGCCGGTCCGCGGGGCGGGTTACGCGGCCGTCCGGCTCGTGACGCGTTGGTCGTTCCGCACGCTGATCGCCGGCCGGGGCGCGTGCGCCCCGGCCGGTCCGTCAGCGGTCCGCCTCCAGTCTCTCCAGGTCGTCCTCGTCCACGTCGTCCGGCTCGTCGTCGAAGAGGTCCGTGTCCCGGGCGGCGCGGGCGGTGCCGCCGCGGCGGGCGCCGTCGAGATCGTCGTCGTCCGTCAGGTCGGCGTCCTCCAGCAGGTCCTCGGTGTCCTCGGCGTCCTCGTCGTCCGACTCGTCGTCGAAGACGGCGCTGACGTCGAAGCGGCACACCGCATACTCCGGATCGACCTGGTCGAAGGGGGCGTCAAGCCAGTCGCCGGGGTCCGGGAGCTCGTCGGCACCCAGCACCCAGAGGGTGGAGTCGCCCTCTTCCAGCCCGAACTCCGTGTGGCGGGCGGCGATCTCGTCCGGCTCGTACTCGCCGAAGAGGATGCCGAGGGCGCCGTGCACGGTGCCGCTGACCGGTTCCGGGGCTCCGACGCCGTCCGCCAGGTCCTCGTCCGCGGCCTCCACCCGCTCGGCCTGGGCCTGCAACCGCTGCGGCTCCACCACCGCGTAGTCACGACGGATCAGCACGCTCAACGCGGTCGGCTCGTCGGGGCCCGTGTACGGCGGATGGGCGTCCTCCGCGGCGGGGATCTCGAAGGGGGTGACTTCGTCATAGCGGTCGTAGAGGAGCTCGTCGTACTCCTCGGCCGCCGCGGCCAGCTCGTTGAACGCCTCGTACACGGCCGGGTCGTCCTCACCCGACCTCCGCTCTACCGCCGCCAGGTGGCGGTCCAGCGCGGCCTTGACCGCCTCGGCGGCGGCCCGTACCTCGGCAGCGGTCGGCTGCGCAGCATCAGACATAGTGCAGACGCTATCCGTATCGGGCCGGTGGCCGCACAATAGATTCGATGCCGGAATACGAATTTGTCGATGTGTATGTGCCGCGTGGGGTGTCCCGCAAGGAGACCACGCGCCTGCTGACCGACCACGCCGAGTACGGGCACTGGGAGCTGCACCGACTGAGGCTCGACCCCGATGGAAGCCGCAGGGTGCGGCTGCGCCGCCGGATCATCCGCCAGATCCGCGCCACCTGGTGACCGCCCCCGGCGCGGGCCCTGACCGGGTCGACGACCTGCGGCTGGGACACCGACGGTGAACGGGCCGCCGCTGGGTATCGCAGCGGCGGCCTCGCAAGCTGACCGAAAACAATATGGCGGGGATGTGTCATCCCCCGGGAGCAAATCGAACCGGAGCGGGCCCCATGGCTGTGGGGCCCGCTCCGTGCTCGTGTGGCGATCGCCTAGCGGAGGGCCCGCGCCCTCCGGTAGAGCACGGCGCCCGCGAGCAGGGCTCCCCCGCTCGCCGTGAGGGCGGTCCCCAGCGGCAGGCCGCTGCCCGTCTCCGCGAGTTGCTCGGCGCTCTCGACCGGGCTCTGCGGGTGGTGGTCGGCCGGTTCGTCGGGGTGCTGCGGCTCTCCGGGCTCCCCGGGGGTGCCGGGGTGTCCGGGAGGGGGCGGCGTGGGGTGGGTGGGAGGCTTGTCGTGCCCGCCGGTGTGGACGCAGGAGTTGCCCACCGCCACGTTGCCGAGGGAGGCCACGTTGACGCTGTTACCGCACACATTCACCGGCACATCCACCGGCACCTGCACCTCGTTGCCGGAACCGACACCCGGAGAACCACCGGTGCGGCCACCCGCCGACGACCCACCACCCTGCCCAGAACCACCGGCGCAACCATTACCGGCCGCCGCATTACCAGCACCGAGAACATTCACGGAGTTACCGCACACATTCACCGGCACATCCACCGGCACCTGCACCTCGTTGCCGGAACCGACACCCGGAGAACCACCGGTGCGGCCACCCGCCGACGACCCACCACCCTGCCCAGAACCACCGGCGCAACCATTACCGGCCGCCGCATTACCAGCACCGAGAACATTCACGGAGTTACCGCACACATTCACCGGCACATCCACCGGCGCCTGCACGAGGTTGCCCGACAGCACGCCGGGTGAGCCGACGGCCGCGCCGTGGGCGCCGGCGTCGGCGTGGGCGTAGCCGCCGGTCACGGCGAGCACGCCGGTCGCGGCCGCCACGGTGATCAGGCCTTTGCGCATGACCTGTCGCATAGCTGTTCCTGCCTTAGAGCGTTGGGAGATGCCTGCTGAAGGGGCGCACGGATCCTTGGCACATGCGCCCCATGCCCGGCGGTCCCGGAGCGCCGGCGTACCGCGGCACACCGCTCCGGGACCGGAGCTCAGGCCCGTGAGGGGGCGGGAGAGGGCGTCAGTCGTTGACGCAGGTGTTGCCGAACGTGGGGTTGAGCAGCCCGACGACCGAGACGGTGTTGCCGCAGGCGTTCACCGGCACGTGCACCGGGGCCTGGACGACATTGCCCGACACCACGCCCGGCGAGTGCACGGCGGCACCGCCGGCGCCGGAGTCGGCGGTGGCGATACCGGCGCCCGCCAGGACGAGTCCGCTGGTGACCGCGGCGGCGGCGACGATCTTCTTGATCATTATTCCTCCTGTATGGCAAGCGACCCCAAGTGCGGATCGCATCAGCTGTAACGAGGAGGGAGTAATCAAGCTACGACCTGATCGTTGTATTCACTCATCCCGGGCGGGCTGCGTACGTACACACGATTACTCGACGGTCATCTCAACCGCAGGACGGCGCAGGACGGCGCAGAGCGGCGTTCGGGGCGCCGCGCGGGCGCCCCGGACACTTCCGCAGGTCTCCCTTCAGGTCTCCCTTCGCTTCCGCAGGTACCCCCGCTGCTCTCAGGACGCGTCGATGAACCGGTCCAGCACGCGCACGCCGAACTTCAGCCCGTCCACCGGAACCCGCTCGTCGACCCCGTGGAACATGCCCGCGAAGTCCAGCTCGGGCGGCAGCTGGAGCGGCGCGAAGCCGAAGCAGCGGATGCCGAGGTCGGAGAAGGACTTGGCGTCGGTGCCGCCGGAGAGCATGTACGGGACGGCGCGTGCGATGGGGTCCTCGGCACTCAGCGCGCTCTGCATGGCGTCCACCAGGGAACCGTCGAAGGTGGTCTCCAGCGCCTTGTCGTGGTGGACGTCCTCGCGCCGCACCCCCGGTCCCAGGATCCGGTCGATCTCGGCCAGGAACTCCTCCTCGTGGCCGGGCAGGAAGCGTCCGTCGATGTGGGCGGTGGCCTCGCCGGGGATCACGTTGACCTTGTAGCCGGCGCCCAGCATGGTCGGGGCGGTGGAGTTGCGCAGCGTCGTGCCGATCATCCGGGCGATGCCGCCGAGCTTGGCGAGGGTGGTCTCCATGTCCTCCGGGTCGAGCGGGATGCCCAGCGCGTCGGAGAGTTCGTCGAGGAACGCCCGCACGGTCTTGGTGACCCTGACCGGCCACTGGTGCCGCCCCAGCCGGGCGACGGCCTCGCAGAGCTCGATCACCGCGTTGTCGGGGTTGGTCATCGAGCCGTGTCCTGCCGTGCCCTGCACGGTCAGGCGCATCCAGTGCATGCCCTTCTCGGCGGTCTCGACGAGGTACAGGCGCAGCTTCTCGTTCACGGTGAAGGAGAAGCCGCCGACCTCGCCGATCCCCTCCGTGACGCCCTCGAACAGGTCGGGGTGGTTGTCGACGAGGTGCCGCGCGCCGTAGATGCCGCCGGCCTCCTCGTCGGCGACGAAGGCCAGCACGATGTCGCGCGGCGGCTTGCGGCCGGTGCGCAGCCGGTCGCGCACGACGGCGAGGGTCATGGCGTCCATGTCCTTCATGTCGACGGCGCCCCTGCCCCACACGCACCCGTCGGCGATCTCGCCGCTGAAGGGGTGCCGCGTCCAGTCCGCGGCATGGGCCGGCACGACGTCGGTGTGGCCGTGGATCAGCAACGCGGGCCGCGAGGGGTCCTCGCCCTCGATCCGGGCGACGGTGGAGGCCCGTCCGGGCTGTGACTCGAAGATCTTCGGCTCCAGGCCGACCTCGGCGAGCTTCTCGGCCACGTACTCGGCTGCCTCGCGCTCGCCAGGACCCGAGTTGTCGCCGTAATTGCTGGTGTCGATCCTGATGAGATCGCGACAGAGGTCGACGACTTCGTCCTCACCGCTCGCCCGTGCGCCGGCCCTGCCCGCTGTCGGCTCGCTCACGCTGCTACCTCCCACTATCGCTGCCGGTACTGCCCTGACATCCTCCCTCGGCGGACCCCGCTGCCCAAGGCCGGGACCCGGCCGTCATGCCCTGTTCACGGCAGCGGTCCGGGGTGGTGATCGCAGTGCGTCGGACGGGCCGGATTCTTTGCTATGGTTTCCCACGTCGCCGCGGTGAACCGCACGACATCACCTGGTCCGGGTGGCGGAATGGCAGACGCGCTAGCTTGAGGTGCTAGTGCCCTTTATCGGGCGTGGGGGTTCAAGTCCCCCCTCGGACACTCTGGAAAACCCCCTCTGAGCAGGGGGTTTCTTTATTTCGCCGGGATGGGTCCCACCGCCGTGACCGCGGGCGTGACCGGCCGGTAACCGGCTGGAACGCGAGCCCCCCGCATGAGCGCCCAACGGTGATCATGTTCGATCGACCGGCGCAGCCCTCGCGATCCGGCCATCACGGGGCGGACCGCCCGTTCGCCCTTTCGAACATCGCCGGTCACGGTTGCCCCCACCCGGGGCCCGTCTGTAAACACCAGGGACGGCCAGTTTTCTCACAGGTTCCTCTCTCGCCGCCCTGACCGGCGAGCTGGCCCCGATCGGAGCGGACGAACTGATCGCACGCGCCGAACTGATGACCCCCCAGGACAGCAAGTACGTCCTGCCTACCGGCGACGTACCGGCGTCCCCGGCCACCCTTCCCGGGGACGCCCAGGTGCTGGAGATCGGCGGGCGCCCCGGTCAACGCCGCCCTCTTCAGCGCCGGCGATCTGACGGTCAGCGGCGCAGGGGCACTCACCGCGGGCCAGGCCCGGCCGGCGGTGGCCCCGGGGGTGGCCCCGGAGGCGGCTTCCTCGGCACCGGGCGGTAGCCGGATTAGCCAGGGTGCTGCGGACCGGCGTCGTACCGGTCCGCAGCACACCGCGGGCCCAAGGGGTCGCCCGAATTCCTCAGGCGGCCCAACCAGTCAGCCGGTCCAGGTCGCGCAGCGTCTCCGGGGCCAGCTCGAGTGCGGCGGCGGCAGCGGAGTCCCGGATGGTGGCCGCCCGCCGGGCGCCCGGTATGGGGATCACGGCGGGGCTGGTGGCCATGAGCCAGGCCAGCGCCACCTGCTGGGGGCTCACGCCGTGTGCACGGCCCACCCCGGTGAAGGCGGCGGTGAGGTCGTCGGCGTGCTTCCCGATGGTGCCCAGGGGGCGCCAGGCGAGGAACGCCAGGCCCAGTTCCTCCGCCCGGCGCAGCACGGCGGCGTGTTGCGTCGCGCTCGGCGAGAACTCGTTCTGGACGGCGACCAGGGCATCGCCCAGGGTGTCCCGGGCCAGGTCGAGTTCGGCCACCGTGACGTTCGAGACCCCCACCGTGGCGGCCACGCCTTCGCGCACCAGGAACCGCAGCGCTTCCAGGGAGCGCACCAGCGGCACGGTGGGGTCGGGCGCGTGCAGGAAGAACAGGTCGATCCGAGCACGGCCCAAACGCTTCCTGGACGCCTCCGCCGTGCGGATCACGTGGTCGGGGCTGCTGTCGGTGAGCCACCGGCCGTCGCCCGGCCGGACCCTGCCGGCCTTGGTGACGACCGTGATCTGGTCGGTGTCACCGTGCCAGCCGGCGAGGGCCTCGGCGATCAGGGTCTCGTTGTGGCCCACCTCGTCGGCTCCGACGTGATAGGCCGAAGCGGAGTCGATCAGTGCCACCCCGGCGTCCAGCGCGGCGTGGATGGTCGCGATGGCCTGGGCCCGGTCCGGCCGGCCTTCGATGGAGAGCAGCATGCCTCCCAGGCCGATCGGGAAGACCTTCGAGGGCCCGCACGAACGGGGGGAGCCTACGGGTTGGTGAGTGTGTCGCATGCCTTGCCTGTCTTGTAGGGTGCGGGCGGGCTGTGGGGTGGGTGGGACGGGCCGTCGCCCGGGAGGCGCAGTCGGAACGGAGGGCGGGCGGAGAGCAGCGGGCGGTTCCGGCTGCGGGCAGCGCTCAGCGCCGTGCGGCGCGGCTGGTTTCCCGAGCCGGCCGGCTGCGGACGGTGGACGGCGATGCGGGCGTGTGCCGCCGACCGCGGCTACCGTCTGACGGCCGTCCTCCCCCGTGAGATCACCGCGGCGATCTCGGCGTCCGGGTCCGCGAGCAGTTCGATGTGGGTACCGGGGTTGTGCCGGCTGAGCACGAGGTCGGCGCGGGCGCCCGCGGCGATCACCCCGAGGTCGCCGGCCGCGCCGAGCAGCCGGGCCCCGGTGGTGGTGGCGCTCCGCAGCACGGCCCAGCCGGGCTGCACCCGGGCGCGCAGCGCGAACTCCTCGGACTGCCGGCCGTGCAGCTGCCCGAGCAGGTCCGTGCCGAAGGCGATGGCGGCGCCGGCCCGGTGCGCGTGCCCGAGCGCGTCAAGACCGCCGTCGCGTACCGCCGCGACCTTGGCGACGCTCTGGGGCGGGAGGCCGAAGCGGGGCCCCTCCTCGGCCAGCACGGTGTAGGTGACCAGCGTCGGCACCAGGTAGGCGTCGTGCTCGACCAGCAGCTTCGCCTCCCCGGGCCCGATGAGGTTGCCGTGCTCGATGGTGCGCACTCCCAGCCGCAGCGCGCGGGCCACGGCCGCCGGCGTGTAGGCGTGCCCGGCGCAGTACACCCCCGCCCGGGACGCCTCGTCCACTGCGGCGCGTATCTCGTCGTCGGAGTACTGCTGCCCGTCGATCCGGTCGGTGGTGCTGGCGATGCCTCCGGAGAGCATCAGTTTGATGAACGAGGCGCCGCTGCGGACGAGTTCGCGTATCGCGGCCCGCAGGGCGTCGGGGCCGTCGACGATCCGGCCGATGCCGGGGACGGCCGGGTGGTCGTCGGCGTGGTGGCGGCCTCGTGGCCGCAGGTCGCCGTGGCCGCCGGTCTGGGACAGTGCCCGGCCGCAGACGTGGAGACGGGGACCGGGTGCCACGCCCTCGTCGAGTGCGTCCGCGAGCCCCGCGTCGGCCCCGCCGGCGTCCCGCACCGTGGTGAAGCCCCGCCGCAGCATGGCGCCCAGTTCGCGCAGGGCGTGCGCGGTGACGTAGCTGGGTGCCATGCCGGTGTCGGCCCATTCGTCGGCGGTGACCGACGTGACGTGGACGTGGCAGTCGATGAACCCAGGCAGCGCGTACAGGCCGGTGCCGTCCAGGTCGTCCGGTGCCGGCGGCTCGGTGCTGTCGGCGGTGACGGCGACGATCCGGTCGCCGTCCAGGACGATCCGCTGGTCGGTGTGGACCCGTTCGGTCTCCGGGTCCACGACGCTGACGTGCCTGATGTCCATCGGTGGGTGCTGTCCTTTCGCCGTGCGGCACGGGGCTGGTGGGGGCAGGCGGGCGCGGGCCCGGGGCGAGCGGGTCCGCGCCCGCGGTGGGACCTGCGTCAGCGTCCGAAGAGTTCCGCCACCGTCGTGGTGGTGCCGGCGTTGCCGACCATGAATCCGTAGTCGCCCGGCGTGGTGCGGGTGTAGCCCTCGCGGGTGAGCACGAGGATGTTCGAGTCGAAGGGGGCGACGAGTTCCTCGACGACGTCGAAGGTGTAGGGGTCGACGACCTGGCCCAGCACCGTGCCGCCCTTGATCACCTCGCCGAGGCGGTCCGGCGTGAAGTGGGAGAGCATCGCGCCGCCCTTGGTCGGCCGCAGGGTGACCAGCTCGGTCATCACCGTCTGGCGCTCGACGAGGGTTTCCGGCTCGCCGTCCAGCATGCCGAGCGCCTTGAGCATGTTGCGGCCCTGCCGCACGGCCTTGGCCAGGAACGCGTCGGTCAGCTGGCCGCCGCCACCGAGCTCGCACACGGTCGAGGAGATGCCGTTCTTGATGGCCCAGGCGTTCGAGGTGCCTTCGTACGGCGCGTGGTGGTAGAGCAGCGGGGCGCCGAAGCTGGTGGCCATCTCCCGGCCGTCGTCCATGAGGTAGGAGTACTCGACGGTCGAGTACAGGCCGCTGGAGTGGAAGTCGATGAAGTGGTCGCCCTGGAGCATGATCTCGGCGAGCGCGGCGGCCAGTTGCTCGGTGACCGACCCGCCCGGGTCACCGGGGAAGATGCGGTTGAGGTTGAGCCCGTCCTGGGGCGTGAAGCGGGACATGGCGTCGTAGGCGTACGGATTGGCCACCGGAACGGCGACGAGGGTGCCGGACAGCTCGGCCGGGTCGACGGAGGACACCAGCCGGCGCACCTCCTCAGGACCCATCGCCTCGTCGCCGTGGATGCCGCCGAAGGCGACCAAGGTCGGTCCGGGCCGGGCACCGACCACGCGGTGGACGGTCAGTTCGAGGGTGTGCCCGTTGCCCAGGCGCGTGACGGGCACGGTCTCGATGGTGTGGCCCGGCTCGGCGGTGCCGGCTGTGGTGTCGCTCATGGTGGGTTGTCCCCTTCGGTGCGGTAGTGGTGCGCGCGGTGGATCGGAGCCCGGCTGGCCGGGCCCGGATCACCGCAGGTCGCCGATGGCGGCCGCCTCCCGGCGCAGCGCCGGGACGGCCTCCTCGGCCAGGTCGTGGGTGAAGCGGGCGGCGGGGCCGCTGATGGACAGGCCCGCCACCGCCACGCCGTCCGGGCCGAGCACGGCGACCGCCCGGCAGCGCAGGCCGACGGCGTAGGTCTCCTCGTCCACCGCGTAGCCGCGGCGACGCGCCTCGGCCAACTCGGGCTGCATCTCCGCCAGCACCGCCTCGGGTGCGCCGGAGCCCGCCCCGCCCAGCAGGGCGAGCTGCTGGGAGCGTGGCAGGTGGGACATGATCGCCTTGCCGAGGGCGGAGCGCTCCGGGGGGATCGGCTCGCCGATCCGGTTCACCGCGCGCAGCGGCTGGTCCGACTCGGTGCGCGCGATGATGTACATGCTGTTGCCGACGATGCGGCCCGCCGTGGTGGACTCCCCGGTGATGCCGGTGAGCAGCCGGGTGGCCTGCTGGAGGCGGTCGTTGCTGTACAGGTGCTCGCCCACGGCGGTGGCCATCGCGACAAGACGCCGCCCCGGCACGAACCGGTGGGTGGGCGTCTCGTCGAGGAATCCCCAGGTGACGAGCTGGGCGGTCAGCCTGGACGCGGTGGACAGCGGGGCGTCGGCCGCCGCCGCCAGCTCGCTCAGCGTCAGCGGCGCGCGGTCGGCGATGACCGACAGCTCCAGCAGGCTCAGTATGCGGCCCATGTAACTGGGTGACTTGGTGGTGTCGGTGGGGGTCACGCCGCGTCCCCCGGTCGCCTCTGCCATGGCTGTGTGTCTCCTGTTGTCCCGTCGGCTGCTGCCGGCGCCCTGTCGCCCGTGCACGCGGACCGTTCGCCTTCCGGACGCCGGTCCCGGGCGCCGCGGGGCGCAGTATCTTCGGCGCGCCCCTGCGCCGTCGACCGCGGCCGGGTGCCGGGCGCGCGGCCGGCTACGGATCGGGCCGTTCCGCGACCGGTGGAACGGGCCGTCATGACCGTGCGCCACAGGAGCCGAAGGGCGCCGTGGCGTGGTCGATGCCCATGGCCGCCGCGACGATGCCGACCGGCGGGGAGCCGAAGGCCATCAGCTCGCGGTGGAACCGCTCCAGGGAGAAGTCGGCTCCCCAGGCGGACTCGGCCTGCGCGCGCAGCCGCCGCATGAGGACCTTGCCCCAGGTGTAGCGGATGCAGGTGGGCTCCCAGACCGCGCGGAGCGCTTCGGCGCGTGCGGCGGGGCCGGCCAGGAAGGCCCTGCGTTCGAAGAGTTCGACGGCGTCGCCGAGGGTGAGGGCACCGGTGTGGATGCCGAGCACCGCCTGGACGCGGACGGTCCGGATCATCGCTTCCTGCGCCATGCCGAACTGGTAGCGCGGGGTGTCGTCCTGGTACCCCGCCTCCCACATCATCTCCTCGGCGTAGTGCGCCCAGCCTTCGAAGAACAGCTCCGACCAGAGGGTCCTGCGGACGGGGTTGTCCACCTGGCCCATCATCAGGGCGTGCGAGCAGTGGCCCGGGCCGATCTCGTGGACGGCCATGACGGCCATCGCCGGCCGGTTGAAGCGGTCGAGCCAGGCCTGGTGGTCGTCGGGTGACCACGCCACCGACGGCCCGGTGACGTGGAACAGGGAGTGGCCCTGGGTCTCCCAGGGGGCGATCCAGCTGACCCGTCCCGAGGCCCAGGTGCGGGCCGGCGGTGAGGGTTCCACGACGCACCCCTCGTCCACCAGCGGCAACAGCCGGCGTTCCCGCACGAAGCGGGCCGCCTTGGCGACCTCGGCCTGGGTGTCGGCGATGATCTCCGGGAAGGTGCCGTGGTCGGCCCGTATCCGGGCGTTGACCCGGTCGGTGCGCTCGGCGGGGTCGGTGGCGGTGTGGTCCAGGCGGGCGGCGGCGTCGTGGCGGATCTCGCGCATCCGGTCGTATTCGGACTCGGCCAGGGCGGCCAGCTCATCGAGGTCCACCGGGACGCGGTCCTCGCATCCGAGCAGTGCGGCGAGGTCCTCCCGGCCCAGGCCGGGTGCGGGGTCGCCTTCGTTGGTGGCGCGCGTGAGATGGTCGGCCAGCCGGTCGAGGGCGGCCAGGCCGCGCCGGCCGTCGGCACCGTCCTCGTCCCGTACCGCGCTGGACAGGCCGCGTACGGCGGGCAGGAACATGGCGGCCACGGGCGCCGACAGTTCGTCCAGGGCCTCCACCGCGTTGTCGACGGCGTCCGGCCACCGGCTCAGGTGGCGGGCCCGGGCCTGCGCGCGGTGGGCGGCGTCGGCGTAGGGGCGGTCGTACGGCGACAGGTCGAGCCCCTCGACGTGCACCCAGGGGTCCCAGCGGTGCTGGCTCAGGCGGCCGAAGCGGGTGCGCATGGCGTTCTCGGTGGCCGCCAGCTGGGCCTCGTCGTGGGCGTCCGGCAGGGTCGGGCCCCCCAGGGCGGCCAGCGAGGAGGCCACGCCGGCCGGTGACAGGTCGGCGATCGTGCCGTCGTACGCGTCGTGCAGTCCTGAGTACTCGCGCAGGTAGGCGGCGTCCAGGTCGCAGACGTGGCGCAGGCGCGGGAACAGCTCGGCCATGGAGTGTCTCCCTCGGAAGTGGTGCGGGCGCTCGGGCGTGGGCCGGTGCGGAACGGTCAGATGGTGAAGCGGCGCTCGCGCGGTGTGAGCCGCAGCACCAGCGCACCGAGTCCGACCACGACCAGCGAAAGACCCGTCATCAGGGTGGACAGGGCGGCCGGGGTCGGGTCCTGGTAGTTGTTGAGGTAGGTGAACATCCAGACCGGCAGGGTCTGCTGGTCGCTGTTGAGCAGGAAGATCGACAGGTCGATCTCGTTGAAGCTGACCAGGAACGCGAAGACGCCGCTGATCAGCATGGCCGGCGCGATCTGCGGAAGGGTGGCGCGCAGGAAGGCCGTGAGCGGGCGGGCGCCGAGGTCGATGGCGGCGTAGTCGAGGGTGCGGTCGGCGCGGGTGAGCGCGGCGGACAGCAGCACGATGACGAACGGGACGGTGGCCACGGTGTGCGCCAGCACCACCGCCCACCGGCCGGGCGCCAGACCCAGCCTGGCCAGCAGCATGAACACCGCGAACCCGAAAGCGATCTTGGGCACCACCACGGGCGAGAACAGTGCGGACTGCACCGCCCCGCTGCCGCGGAAGCGGTACCGCACCAGGGCCACCGCGCCCGCCGACCCGAGCAGCACCGCGAGCAGGGCCACCAGTGCGCCGATCCACAGGCTGCCGAGGAAGGCGTGCATGACCCCGTCCTGCTGGAGCAGGTTGCCGTACCACCGGGTGGAGAAGCCCGGCGGGGGCCACTCGCCATAGGACACCGACGACAGCGAGCTGATCACCACGATGGCGGCCGGCACCAGTTGGAAGGCGTAGACGACGGCCAGCCACGCACCGAGTCCCCGGATGCCGCGGGGCAGCGAGGGGCTGACGGTGATGCCGCCCTGGTCGGCCTCGGCGAAGCGCCGCTGGATGAGGACGAAGGCCCCGGTGGAGACCAGGGCGAGGACGAGGAGCACCAGGGCGCACACCGAGGCGGCGGGGAAGTCGGTGGTGCCCACCAGCGAGTAGACGGTGGTGGAGAGCGTCGCCACCCGTCCGCCGCCCAGCAGGCTGGGGGCGGTGAAGCTGGAGATGCTCAGCGCGAAGGTGAGCTGGCACCCTGCTATCAGCCCGGGGGCGCTCAGCGGGAGCGTGACGGTGCGGAAGGCGCGCCAGCGTGACGCGCCGAAGTCGTCGGCCACCTCGGCGAGGGTGCCGTCGATCTGCCGCAGGCTGCTGCTGATCGGCAGGACCATCAGCGGCAGCAGCGTGTGCACCAGGGCGAGCACGACGGAACTCTTCTCGTACAGCAGGTGGACCGGGCCCACCCCGACCAGGCCGAGCGCCGAGTTGAGGAACCCCGCCTGCCCCAGCAGCAGCTGCCACGCGTACACGCTGGCGATGCCGGAGAAGACCAGGGACGAGAAGACCACGGCGTAGCCCGTGTTGCGCCAGCCGGCGCGCTTGGTGTGGTGCAGCGCCAGCGCGGTCAGATAGCCGACGACCGCGGTGATCGCGGTGACCAGCAGCCCCACCAGGACCGTCTGCCAGATGACCGACCAGTAGTAGGAGTCCCCCAGCACCTTCGCCCAGGACGCCAGCGTGCCCCGGACGTTCAGGGCGCCGGGCCGGTACTGCTGGAACGAGTACTCGGCCAGCGATTCCACGGCGAACGCGAACACCGCGAGCAGCAGCACCAGACTGGGGCCGAGCAGGAGCAGTGCGGTGCGGCGGTTTCGGCCGCGGGTGGGCCGCGGCGGCTGCTCCGGGCCGCCGGCTGGTGCCGTGGCGGGCTGTTCCGCCGGCCCGTGCCCGGTGGTGGGGCGCTCCGCCGTGGCGGTCACGGCACCCGCCGCTGCGGGGGTGCGCTCCGGTCGGCCGTCCGTC
The DNA here is from genome assembly GCF_024435355.1 of Streptomyces odontomachi. GTDB lineage: Bacteria > Actinomycetota > Actinomycetes > Streptomycetales > Streptomycetaceae > Streptomyces > Streptomyces odontomachi. The sequence continues at coordinate 120,878 of NZ_JAMJWG010000014.1, read as the reverse complement.
ATCTCGCGTCTCCTTCCGGTGGTGGTGGCGGGCGTCAGATCTTGGAGACGACGTCCTGGTTCCAGCGATCGGTCCAGGCGGCCATGTTCTTGCCGACCGTGTCCCAGTCGACGGGCACGAACTTCTGGTCGGGGCCGGCGGCGATGGCGGGGATGCCCTTGAGCTTGGCGGTCAGCTTCGAGGTGCTGACGGCGGGGATCTCGATGGAGGTGTCGACCCAGCGCTGGTTCCAGCGGGGTTTGAGCATCTCGTTGACGATGTCGTAGCAGACCTCGACCTGGTCGTCGGTGGCGCCGGAGTTGATGTTGACCCCGACCGGGTCGAAGAACGCGCCCTCCGTGGGGCGGCTGTAGCCCAGGGGCGCGCCCTGGCTGCGCCACACCGTGGACGTGCCGAGGTAGTGCGAGGTCAGGGGCGCCTCGCTGGTGGACAGCATGTTGAGGAACTGGGGGTTGGCGGTCACGATGGTGCGGATGTTCTTGGCGTGCTTCTCCCACAGCTCGAAGCCCGGGTCCATGTGGTCCCAGCTGCCGCCCCCGACCTTCGCGGCCATGCCGATGACCCACCACGGGACGGTGAAGAAGCAGAGCTTCCCCTGCTGGGCGGGCGACCACAGGTCGGCCCACGAGTGGAAGCCCTCGGGGTAGGTCTTCGTGTTGTAGACCAGCCCCATCTGGTCGGCGCCGAAGACCACTCCGCAGTGGTCGCGCTCGACGAACTGGGAGTGCAGGTGCCTGGTGTTCGGGATCTTGGAGTAGTCCAGCTTCAGGTACATGCCGGTGGCCTTGCCGGTGGCGGTGGCGCCGCCGTTGCAGAACACCAGGTGGTTCAGCGGCTGGTGGGGATTGGCCTGGAAGGCCGCGGTCTGCTTCGTCAGGATGAGGGTGTCGTCGATCTTTATCTGGACGTTGCGGTGCCGGTCCTGGTAGTCCTTCGCGAACTCGCGCGGCATCAGGCCGAGATCGGCGCCGGCGAACGGGGTCATCGTGATGACGAGCTTCTTGCCGGCACCCCCGCCCGCCGACGCACCCGGCTGGCTGGCCGGTGCGCACCCGTCGACGAGGAGTCCCGCAGCGACCGCACCGCCACCGGCCAGCAGGGAGCGCCGGGACACCGGCGTGGCCCCGAACGCGCCGCGGGTGCCCGAAGCGGTGCCGGCCCGGCGGCCCTCGTTGGGGGTGGTGCTCGTGTTGCCGTTCATGGTCTCTCCTGGCTGTCGCTAGCTGTCCGCGCCGAGCATGACGGCCGCGTCGGCCCGCCAGCCGATCTCGACCTCGTCGCCCGGGGCGATCCCCGCCGCCTCGTGGGCGGGGAGTTGCACGACGAGCTCCGGACCCGTGCGGGCCACGGCCACCTGGAAGCGGACGCTCGCGCCCTGGAAGGTGAGGTCGGCGACGCGCGCGGGGAAGTGGTTGTCGAAGCCGGTGGTGGTGAGCCGGTGGCGCATCGCGATGACCTCCGGCCGCAGGGACAGCGCCGTGCCGGGTCCCGGGGTGCGGCAGGTGAACCCGCCGTCGACGCTCAGGACCCGGTCCTCGACGGTGCCGCGCACGATGTTGGTGTCGCCGAGGAAGGTCGCGGCGAACTCGGTGGCGGGGCGGTTGTAGAGCTCGTCGGGCCGGCCGACCTGCTCCAGGCGCCCCTGGTTCAGCAGGGCGATCCGGTCGGAGACGGTGAACGCCTCGGTCTGGTCGTGCGTGACGAAGACGAAGGTGGTGCCGGACTCCTGCTGGATCTTCTTCAGGGCGCGCTGCATCTGCACCCGTAGCCGCAGGTCGAGCGCGCCGAGAGGCTCATCGAGCAGGAGCACGGACGGCCGGTTGGCCAGCGCACGGGCGATGGCCACCCGCTGCTGCTGCCCGCCGGAGAGCTGCGCCGGCTTGCGGTCGGCGTAACCGGTCAGCTCCACCAGCTCGAGCATCTCGGTGACGGTGCCGCGGACCTCCGTCCGCGACATGCGCCGGATCTTGGGGCCGAAGGCGATGTTCTCGGCGACCGTCAGATGCGGGAAGAGCGCCAGCTTCTGGAAGATCAGGTTGGTCGGCCGCCGGTTCGGCGGCACGCCCGTCATGTCCTTGCCGGCGATGCTCACGGTGCCGGTGGTCGGCTGCTCCAGGCCGGCGAGGATGCGCAGCGTCGTGGACTTGCCGCAGCCGGACGGTCCCAGCAGCGAGAAGAACTCCCCCCGCCTGATGCCGAGGTCCAGTCCCGTGACCGCGGTCTCGCCGTCCGGATAGATCTTGCTCACGCCGGTCAGCCGCGCGTCGAGGTCCGACGGGTCGTCCACGTCCACAGCACTCACCTCAACTTCCACTCACTGAGAGTTGGATTCCATTGACGTTGCCGGGACGGTAATGAAACGCAGCGCCGAGGTCAACGAGTCTGGCGAAAATCAGACCTCGCGGGACGGCCCTACCGGGCTCAGGGAACGAAGTAACCGCCCGCTGTGGAGCGTTGCGGGGACGGTGCCGTCGCACGGCGATTCAGGGCGCGTAGACCCCCGCTGACCTGGTCTGTCTCTCAGTGACTCGCATCCTGCTGACGTCGCGTCAGCCGGCCGCGGGGGCAGGACACGGCCGGTGGTGCTTTGGTAAAACCTGTGTGACGCACCTGGCCGTCGTCGATCGGATCGGACCGGCAGAAGAGCGATGCAATCCAGCCGCTCGCCCTCCGGGGCTTCGGGAGGGGCGGCCGGTGCGACGACGGCCGGCCCGTGAGCGTCGTCGCGCGAGCCGGTACCGTGCGGCCAGGTGCATCTCGGCGGGTGAGGCCGCGTTCTCCGGCACGATCGTGCACTGCGGACGGCAGCACCACCCCGAGCACGGCCTCATCCACGTGCTGGGCTACCGGAACACCGCGGTCAACCTGGCGGACGGCCCGAACGCCATGCCGGCGCCATGCCACAAGCGCGTTCGACCTGCCGCGCAGGCGGTGCGGCCGGCACGGCAGGTCGAACGATCGAGGGTTCTCAGTGCTGTTGGAGCTCGCCGGGCGAGTAGCCCGCGACGCGCTTGTAGGCGCCGATGATCCCTTCCAGCTCCGTGGCGGATATGACGTCTTCGATGCGCTCGAAGGGCTGGTCGCCGGTGCGCTCGTACACCTCGCGGAGCACCGCGTCGGGCGGGTTGGTGCGGTTGGCGCGGACGACGGCCGCGGTGGCGGGGCGACGTTCCGCCTCGTAGGCGGCGAACGCGTCGGTCACGTCAGGGTGCTGCACCAGGGTGCCGGCGAGGCACGCCGCGTCGAGGATGGCCTGTCCTGCGCCGTTGGACCCGCGCGGGACCATCGGGTGGGCGGCGTCCCCGAGCAGGGTGACCCTGCCGCGGCCCCACCAGGGCAGCGGCTCCTGGTCCACCATGGGGTACTCGAGGATGTCGTCGGTGGCCCGCAGCAGTGCGGGCACGTCCAGCCAGTCGAAGTGCCAGTCGGCGAAGTGGTCGATGAAGTCCTCGATCCGGCCGGTCCGGTTCCAGTCACGCTCGGCGTGGTGCGGCGTGGCGATCTCGACGACCCAGTTGACGAGCTGACGCCCCTGGTCGTCGACACGGTCACGGATCGGGTAGAGGACCAGCTTGCCGGTGTCGAGCCAGCCGGCCCGCAGCATCGAGGCACCGCCGAGCACCGCCGGCCAGGGCGCCACACCGCGCCACATGTTGTACCCCGAGTAGACCGGTCGGCCCTCGTCCGGGTGGAGCTGCTTGCGGACGGCGGAGTGGATGCCGTCGCAGGCCACGACCGCGTCGGCGCGGGCGGTCGAGGTGCTGCCGTCGGGGTGGGTGAAGGAGAGGGTGACACCGGTGCCGTCGTCCTCGACCTGGGTGCACCGGTGCCCGGTCAGCAGGGCGTCCGGGCCGAGCCGGTCGCGTACCGCGTCGGCCAGCACCTTCTGGAGGTCGCCGCGGTGGATGGAGAACTGGGGCCACTCGTACCCAGCGGCGCGCCCGACGGCCTCGGTGTGGATGTGCTGGCCGAACCGGTTGAAGTACAGGGACTTCTCGGTCGTCACCGCCACCGCGGCGAGGGCGTCCTGGAGTCCGAGCCGGGTCAGGTGGCGGGTGGCGTGCGGAAGGATGTTGATGCCCACGCCCACCGCTGACACCTCGGGAACCGCCTCGTACACCCGGCAGGGAATGTCGGCGGCGTGCAGTTCGAGTGCCAGGGTGAGGCCGGCGATGCCGCCTCCGATGACGGCCACGTGGGGCTGGGTGCTCATGAGACTCCGTTCGGCACGGTGACGCGGGTGACGGGGGTGGCCGTGGTGGGTTCGGTGGGGCGGTGCCGGCCGGGTCGGACCATCACTTCTCGGCCCGGCAGGTGTTGCGGCACTCGCCGATCCCCTCGATCCGGGTGGTCACGACGGAGCCGTCCGTCAGGTAGCGCTTGGGGGTACGGGCGTGGCCCACGCCACCGGGCGTGCCGGTGGCGATCAGGTCGCCCGGGCTCAGGGGCATGATCCGCGACAGGTAGCCGACCAGTTCCGCAGGGCCGAACACCAGGTCGGCGGTGGAGGCGGACTGCATCTCCGCGCCGTCGACGTGGCAGGTCATCCGTGCATCCAGGGCCGCGGCTGCCGCGTCCTGCGCGTCGGACACCACCAGGTGGGGGCCGACCGGGGTGGTGGTCGCGAAGGTCTTGCCCTGAAGCCACTGGAGGGTGCGGTACTGCCAGTCACGCGCCGTCACGTCATTGAGCACGGTGTAACCGGCGATGGCGCGTGCGGCCGTGTCGAGGTCGGCTCGGTGCACCGGGCTGCCCACGACGATCGCGAGCTCCGCTTCCCAGTCCATCGCCTCGGATTCGGCCGGCAGCACGATGTCGTCGTAGGCGCCGACGAGCGCGGGCGGGAACTTCGCGAACAGGGTCGGGAACTCCGGCACCTCGCGGCCCATCTCCGCGATGTGGGCGCGGTAGTTGATCCCCACGCACACGATCTTCTCCGGCCGTGGCACCACCGGAGCGACATCGCGGCCGGGGTCGGGAAGCCGGGCACCGTCAGCGGCGGCACGTGAGCGCCAGTCCGGCTGGGCGAGCAGCGCGCCGAGATCGGGCAGCCCGAGGTCGACGGCGTGGTCGTCCTCGACGCGCACGGCGCGGGTGCCGGCTGAGGTGCGGATGGTGGCGAGTTTCATCATGCGTCCTTTTCTGCGTCCGCCGTTGCTGGGAGGGGTGAAGCGGCCCGCGGCACGGTCGGACGCACCGCACCGTCGGTGCCCTTCGCGCTCCGCTTCGAGCCGGGTCGTGAAGAGGCCTCGGGTGTCCGGCCGGCGGAGCGTCCTCGCTGGTCATGGGGCTGCTCTTCACGGCTCGCTCCGACCTGGCCACGGTAGGCACGGTGCTCGCGTGTGCAGAACAGATACGCTCTATAATTCTTCAGTGCGCAACAAACCCTGGTATCCCGTCGAGTCGGCCGACAGCGTGCTGCGTCTGCTGCTCCTCCTGTCCGAACGGCAACGGCTGCGCGTGAGCGATGCCGCCGAGCATCTGGGGGTGGCACGCTCCACCGCCCACCGGCTGCTGCGCACCCTGTGCGCACGTGATTTCGCCACGCAGGACGCGCACCGGGCCTACCGCCCGGGCCCCGCCTTCGAGCGGATCATCCGCAGCGGCCCCGCCACGCCCGACCTGCGGACGCTGCTGCACGGACACGTGGAGGCCCTGCACCGCAAGGTGGACGAGACCTGCCACCTGATGGTGCTGGAGGGCAACGGCACCCGGTTCATCGACTGCGCCGAGTCGCCCCAGGTGCTGCGCGTCAGCTCCCGGATCGGCATGCTGCTGCCGGCCCATGTGACCTCGGGCGGCAAGGCCCTGCTCGCCGAGCTGTCCGCCGAGGAGTTCGCCGACCTGTACCCGAGGAACCTGCCGGGTGCGCCGGGCGCCCCCGCGGTGGACCGCGCCACGGTGCGGCGGCAGCTCGCGACCGTGCGGCGGCGCGGTTACGCGGTCAATTCGGAGGAGAGCGAGCGCGGCATCGTCGCCGTCGGCGCCTGCGTCAGGGACGGTTCGGGGCGGGCGGTGGCCGCCCTCGCGGTCGCCGCGCCGAGCGCGCGTGTCCCGCGTGCCCGTATCCCCGAGCTGGCGAGCGAGGTGATGGCCGCGGCCAGGGCCGCCACGGTGGACCTCTGAGCGGCCGACGGCACACCGCCTCCGGCCTGCGGACACCGGTCCGGGCCCGGCGCACTGTTGCGTAGAGCAGAATTTCTGCACATCTTCGTTCGCAAGGGAGAATTTCGCGCCTACCGTGAGGCAGCCCGCGGCCGGACGAGCCGGGGAGTACGGCTTCAGGAGGCTCCGTGTCACAGGCGACCGCAGATGTACGTCAGGAACTGGGCGAGGCCCCGCTGCGCCCGTTCCACTGGATGCTGGTCATCCTGGTCGCGCTCGCGACCCTCTTCGACGGCTACGACACGCTCATACCGTCCTACGTGATCCACTTCGTCCACGAGCCCTGGCACCTGTCCTCCAGCTCCGCGGGCTTCCTGGTCTCCTCCGGCCTGATCGGGTTCGCCGTGGGTTCGCTGGTGCACGGCATGGTGGCCGACCGGATCGGCCGCCGCCCGACCCTGATCGCCGGGCTGCTCGTCGCGGGTGTCTTCAGCGTGCTGACCGGGCTGTGGGGCACCTCGTTCGCCTCGTTCATCACGCTGCGCGCGCTCACCGGCCTGGGGCTCGGTGTGCTGCTGCCGCTGGGGACGGCGTACATCAACGAGTACCTTCCCGACCGGACCCGCAACCGACTCGCGGCGCTCGGCGGCGGCGGTTTCGCCCTCGGCGGGGTGTGCGCGTCGATCACGGGGGTGAACCTGACCGCGGGCGGGAACTGGCAGATCCTGTTCTACCTGGGCGGCGGCGCCGCACTGCTCGGCGTGATCTACCTCTTCGTCTTCCCGGAGTCGGTGGAGTTCCTCGTCGCGCACGACCGGCCGGAGCGTGCCACCCGGTTGCTGGGCAGGATCCGCCCGGACCGCGCGGCGTTCTACGAGACCGCACGCCTGCGCGTGAGCGCCCGGCCTCCGGCGGCGAGCTGGCGCCTCGTCCTCACGCCGGCCTACCGGACCCGCACGCTGGCCCTGTGGGCGTCGGCGTTCCTCCTGCTGTTCGGCGTGTACGGCCTCTCCGCCTGGACCCCGGAGCTCATGATCGACCGTGGTGAGGGCTTCGCCACCGGGTACGTCTTCGGCGCGGTGCTCCAGGGCATGTCGGTCGTGGGCGCGCTGGCCGGCGGCTTCATCGCCGACCGCTACCTGGGCGTGCGCCGGAGCCTGATGATCTGGTGCACGCTGGGCGCGCTGTCCACCGTCGTCGTCGCGTTCACCAACACGACCCTGACCAACGTGATCGGTGTCGGTGCCGCCGGGCTGTTCATCATCGGCGGGCAGTTCCTCCTGAACAACGTGTGCGCGGCGACCTACCCGGTGCACGCACGGGGCACGGGTGCCGGGTACATGCTGGGCTTCGGCCGGGTCGGAGGAATCCTCGGACCGTACATCGGCGGGTGGCTGCTCGACCTGTTCAGCGGCACGCAGATCCTCTTCGCCGCGGTGGCCCTGGCGGCTCTCGTCGCGGTGGGCACCACCGCACTGCTCGGCAACGCCCACAAGGCGCTGCCCTCCTCCCCTCAGGTACCCGACGCGGCGCCGGTCCGGTGAGCCCGGCGCTCCCCCGGGACGGCTCCGTCACCCTCTCGGACGATTGCTTACGTACCCGGACGAAGCGGGCTGTGACCCAACGGTCACAGCCCGCTCTTTCGTGGCGCCGTTCCTCCCCAGTTCCCGCCAGTGGTCAACAGCCGGCCGGCTCGCGTACCGTCCCTCTCGCCCGGGCCCGCCACCAGCGGCGGATCGCGGCGACCGCGCACGCCGAGGTGGCGTGGTCAGCGTACGTACCTGCGCACAGGGGGAATGACGTTGCGAGACAGACGAGACATCCGCATCGCGGTCATCGGGGGCGGCGTGGGCGCCGTCAGCCTGCTGGACAGTCTGCTCGAAACCTTTGCCGATGCCCGGCAGCACCAGCGTCGTGAGCTGTCGATCTACGAACCCGACCCGTCCCGGCTCGCCCACGGTCTCGCCTTCGCCCCGGACCTGGATTCGGCGATCGTCAACCTGCCCAACCAGCGCATGACCATCCGGGACCGCGACTGCACGCACTTCCTGCGGTGGTTGAACACGCGCCCCGAGCACTCCCCGGGCGCCGGCGGCGACTCGCCGGCCACCTCGTTCGCCACCCGCCAGGTGTTCGGCAGCTACCTGGACGAGCAGTTCGACCGCTGCCTGAAGTCGGCCGCCGACCAGGGCTGGCAGGTCCGTATCCACCACGAGACCGTGCTGTCCGTGTCGGACGGTGCCGACGGCGGATACGTGCTGCACACCTCCGAATCGGCCCGGGAGCACACCCACGCCGTCCTGGCCATCGGCCCGGGCAGCCCCGCCGACCCGTTCGACCTGGTGGACGCACCGGGGTTCCTCGAAAGCCCCTACCCCCTGAAGACCGTGCTGCCGCAGGTGGATCCGAAGGACCACGTGGTGATCCTCGGCACCGGCCTCACCGCCATCGACGTCGCGCTGGGACTGCTGTACCTGGGGCATCAGGGCCCCCTCACGATGACGTCACGGCACGGCATCCTGCCGCAGATCAGCTCCGGCATCGCGCTGTACGAGATGCAGTACCTCACCGCGCCACGGATCAGGGAGTACGCCCGGGGCTCCAAGGGCCTCTACCTGGCGGACCTGTGGAACCTGTTCAAGGGCGAACTCACCGCGGCGGGCTTCGACGCGGACGCTGAACTGTCCTGGCTGCTCCCCGAGTCGTCCCCCATGGACCACCTCCGCCACCAGCTGCGCAACCCCGACGCCAACCCGGTCCGGTCGCTCTTCCAGAACGTGCCCAACGAACTCAAGGAAGTGATCCGTTCCCTGCTCGTCCCCCAGGAGCAGGAGAAGATCCGCACCGACTACCGGACGCACCTGAAGAGCTTGCAGTGCCCCATGCCCTCGACCACGGCACGGACCCTGCTGTCGGCCATGGAGAGTGGACAGCTCAGCATCGTTCCCGGAGTGACGGGGGTCCGTCTGGAGGGCTCCCGCTTCCATGTCACGGCGCAGACCGAGGTCCCGCCCGGTGACACGGTGATCGACGCCACCAAGACGAGCCCCGCGGAGTCGAAGGGCGCGCCGGGAAAGCTCATGTCCGCACTGACCAGGGACGGCTACGCGAGCTGGGACTACTACGGCGGGCTGCGTGTCAGTCGACGCACCAACCAGCTGCACGACCCGACCGGTCCGGGCACGGCCGCGGGCCGGACCAGGGGGCTGTACGCGATGGGTGAGCTGACGTCGGGGTCCATCTACTACGCGAGCAGCCTGCCCGCCGTGAACGAGGGCGCCGACATCGTGGCCGCCGCCATCGCCCTGGACCAGGAGTTCACGAGCTGGTCATGACGGGCCGTCGGGTGCCGTGCGAGTGCGGCTTCCACGCCGGATCGGCCGCGGCGGGTGCCGCGGCCGATCCGCGTGGTGGGCCGGCCGTCCGGCCGGCTATCCGGCCGTGCTGAACACCCCGAGCCCGTTGGCCACCGAGCGCTGGGAGCCGTCGGAGGGGCTGTTGCGGACGCTGGTGGTGGTGGCGCCGGGCTTGCGGGCCACCAGGGTCGTCGATCCACCACCGTCGAAGTTGATCACGTCCTGGGTGGCGCCCAGACCGGCCATGATGTCGGCCATCGTCTTCAGGGTGGCGCCGACGCTGGAGCCGTTGCGCCCGTCCACGGCCACCATGTACAGCTTGCTGCCGTCGGCGTTGGAACCCACCGCGGTGCGGGGGGCCAGGGTGGACGTGCTGTCGTCGAGGCTCAGCCGCTGGCCGTCCATGGCGAGCACCAGTCCGCCGATCGCGGTCTGCAAGGTGCTGCCGTCGCCGCTCACCAGGTGGTAGTCGACGGTCACCGGGTCGCCCACGGCGAGCCCGCTCAGCTGGGAGACGCCCGCGTCACGGGCGAGTAGGACGGTGGCGCCGGCCGCGATCTGCCCGGAGCCCGGAGCGGTGGCGACCCGGGTGACCTTGCCGTCTGCGATCTCGACCTCCTTCGTCTGGGTGCTGCACGCGGCATCGCGGTCGGACTCGGTGCCGCAGGTGGCGCGCTTGCGGGAGGTGGCGCCCCAGTCGGCGTTGAAGACGCCCACTCCGTCGACGGGGATGGCGTACTGGTTCAGGCCGGTCAGGTCGAAGGAGCCGTCCGGCGTGGTCGCCGTGCCGTCGAGGTCCAGCGTCGTGATGGTGGGCGCGCCGGAGTTGGTGATCCCGAAGACGTGGTGGTTGTCCGTACCGGCTGGCCGGGTCGGGCCGTAGCGCTGCTTGCCCGGTACGGCCGCCTTTAGCTCGTGCCCGTCCCCGATCTCCGGGCCGGTGGCGGCGCCGGTCTCGCCGATGTTGAAGAAGTCGCCGTTGACGCCGCCGACCGCGCCGACCCGGTTGGCCTGCGTGGTGATGGTGGCGGTCTGGGCGACCTTGCCCGGCGAGATCAGCCCGACGTGCACGCCCGCCCTCGTCAGGTCGACGGTGAGGACGTAGCCGACGGCGAGCCCGTGCGAGGTGGAGACCTGCATCGATTTGTAGGTCACGCCCGGCGCCACCTGCTCGCCCGCCGGCGTGCTGCCGACCAGCCACTGCCAGGTGGTGGTGTCGACGGACGTGCCGCTGCCCAGGTCGTAGAAGGCCTTGAAGGCGGTGACGGCCTTGGCGGTCAGCGTGCCGAAGTCGCCGTCCACGGAGAGGCCGTAGCCGTAGCGGTTGAGTTGCACCTGGAGGGCCTGGACGGCTTCGCCCGTGGCACCGGAGTCCACCGGGACGACCAGCTCGGGCCAGGTGTCCGCGTCGACGACACCGTCCGCGGTCAGCCCGTGCGCGGTCTGGAAGCGCTTCACCGCGGCCAGCGTGTTCGAGCCGAAGATGCCGTCCGCGGTGATCGTCTCACCGGTCTGCCGCAGCAGGTGCTGTGCCGTGAGGACGCTGACGTTCTGCTGGCCGTTGCTGACCGCCGGCCAGGCCGGCGCGTCGGCGGCCCAGGCCGGCGCGAGCCCGGTGCCTAACGCGACGGCGAGTGCGGCGAGCGCGACCAGCACCCGCTGCCAGACAGGTCTGTGCATCGAAGGCCCCATTTCCCGTGTGGCCCCGCTCCGTCCGGAGACGACGCCGCCGGGCGGGCCCACCGGGGTCGATCGAGCCCGCCCGGGGCGCCTCGTTCCGTGATCGGCTCGGAGACTTCCTGACGATCACAACGGCCCATGGGTACCGCAGACACGTAGCGCGGTGGTTGCGCGCCGGTTGTGCGGCACGGAGCGCGCTGGCAGGAGGGGCGGTTGCGGGACTGCGCGGGAGCAGCGGCAGGGGCGGTCAGGCGGGGTGGGCCGCAGGCTCACCCGATGCGTTCGCCGTCGACCAGCACCTCGACCTTGTCGTCGTAGAAGCAGACGTGTTCCGCTGCGGGCAGGCCCTCCGCCAGCGGGTGCGGCAGGCTCCATGCGGCGTCCGGCACCCGGCTGCCGGCGACGACCAGGTGCCAGTGCTGCGCGTCGCCCTTGTACGGGCACTCGCTGACCGTGTCGCTCTTCTCCAGCAACTCGATGCGCACATCGGCGAACGGCAGGTAGTGGCGCACCGGCAGCGATGTCTCGAACAGCAGCTTCGGCCGGCGGGTCTCGGCCACCACCGTGCCGTCGTGCCGCACCACCACATGGCGTGACCCGGCGCGCACGTCCACCCGGTGGTAGGGGTCGCGCGCATGGCCGTAGAGCGGGTCGTCCTCCTCGAACCAGCGGTCCATCGCGCCGAACTCGACGGTCACGTGATCGTCCAGGGGCGGTGCACCGGGCTGCCCGGTGGGCGGGCCCGAGACGGCCTCCGGCGCCGCCCGGTCACCGACGACCACGCTCCACCGCCGGATGCCGTCCGGAGGCCGCCCGCCGTCCGCGGGGACGAGCAGATCGGTCCGCAGGTCGGCGATCGGGAACCACTGCTGTTGCAGGCCGCCCCGGTGGTAGAGCGCCTTGCCGCGTCGGCTGTCGAGCACCGTCTCCCCGCCGAGGACGGCCCGCATCCGCCGGGGCCAGTCCTCCAGGTACCAGACGTCGTCGGGAGGCCGGCCGAAACTGAACGTTCCGCCGCCGGGGCCCAGGGGCCCGCTGCCCAGTGCCAGAGTCATCGTGGTCGCCTCCCCACGCACGGCTGCGCTCGGGTGGCGCGGGCCCGGCGTGGGTGCACCGGGGCCGCGGCACGGAATGGTTCCCTCCGCACCCTTGGCGGCGTACCCAGGAACCCGGCGCCGACACCGACGCCACCGCGTTCGACCTGGGCCGTTCAGTACCGGACGCCGATGCTGCGCCAGCGGCGGTCGCTGGTGCCCGGCTCCGTGGGGGGTGCCGGGACCCGGCTGCGGTAGACGATGAAGGGCCGCCACAGGTACCACAGCGGAAAGCTCCAGGCGTGCACGAGCCGGCTGAAGGGCCAGACGGCGAGGATGGCCCAGGCGGCGGTGGCGTGGATCTGGTAGATCAGCGGCGCGTGGTCGATGGCGGTCACGTCCGGGCTGCCGGCGAACAGGCCGCGGAACCACAGGGCGACGCTGCTCCGGTAGTCGTAGCCGGCGCCGAAGAGGTTGATCCCCACCGTGGGGATGACGCCCAGCACGATCACGACGGCGAGGAGGACCAGCGCGAGCCAGTCGACCGCGCTGGTGGTGGCCCGTACCCGGGGCACGGCCGTGCGGCGCAGGGCGAGCACGGCCACACCGATGAGGACGCCCAGGGCGGCGATGGCGCCGGCGACGGACGAGAACCAGCGGTAGGCCTCCTCCGGGATGCCGAGCCATCGGGTGAACGACTCGGGGACGAGGATGCCCAGCGCATGTCCCGCGATGGCGCCGAACGTGCCGTAGTGGAACAACGGTCCGCCCCACTTGAGCATCCTGCTCTCCTGGAGCTGGGTGGACCGGCTGGTCCAGCCGAACTGGTCGTACCGCCAGCGCCAGACATGGCCGATGACGAACGTGGCCAGGGCGGTGTACGGCAGGATCACCCACCACCACAGGTTCCAGGAGCTCATCGGCGTTCCTCCGTCGAACGGTGGTGTGCGGGGGTCGTCAGGTACGCGGGTGGGGCGAACGGCTCCAGTCCCACCTCCTCCCGGGGCGGCCCGTCCGCCGCCAACCGGCGCAGCAGGGCGCGCTGCCGCGCACCCGGCACCGGCAACCGCCCGCAGACCACGTCCAGGACCGCCGCGTACGCATCGGCCGCGGACGGGTCGGGCGGGGGCTGGTCGGGCGGAGGACGACCGGCGGCATGGGGGACGGCCGCGGGTGGGGTGGCCGCCGTGCGCAGGGCCTGGCGGAGGAGTTCCAGGCCGGCCCGGTGCTCCAGGAGGATCCGGTGGCCGTCTTCGGGTGCGACGGCGGCGAACTCCAGGATCAGCGGCAGGAAGTCGGGCAGCTCGCCGTCCGGCGGCCGGTGGCCGGCCTGCCGGTAGGCGTGTTTGAGGGCGAGCAGCGCCATGCCACGGGCGCGGGTGTCACCGTGCCGGTAGTACGTCAGGTGCAGGCTGCGGCGCCGGGTGTGGTCGAACGTCACGACGTAGGCCTGCTCCGCACCGGTCGGCGGCAGCCCGCGCAACCGGCCGGCGACGGCAGCGAGCCGCTCCCGGTCGGCCCGGTCGTGGATCGCCGGGAGCGCGGCGGTCACGTCGGCCAGCGAGGCGAGCGTCGCCGCGTCCGGGTAGCGCAGCAGGATCGAGGCGATGCGGTGCACCAACGGGGTGTCGGGGGCGACACGGCGACGGGTCATGAACCGCTCCCGTCGCCGAACAGCCCCGGCGCGTCACCCTTGCCGTTCCAGCCCAGCAGGTTGAAGCGCGTCCGGCCGTCGCTGTCGCGGAAGGTGCTGCCGTCACCGGAAGCGGACGGCCCGGCCGCCCCCGGCACGGCGGGCGGCGCCCCGGCCGGCCGGTCGCCGTGCTGCCGGGCCCCGTGACCCACCCCGTGGCCAAGGACACCGCCGGGATCGCCCACCGCGCAGTGCTGGGGCAGCAGGGCGCCGGCGTCCTCGGCATGGACCCGCGGCACGACATAGCGGTCGTCGTACTTGGCGATGGCCAGCAGCCGGTAGAGGTCCTCGATCTGGTCGGCCGTCATGCCGACCGAGTCGAGCAGTTCCTGGTCGACTCCGTCGCCGAGCTGGCGGCGGCGCATGTGCCCGCGCATCGCGGTCAACTTGCGCAGCACGCCCTCGACCACGGCGGTGTCCCCGGCGGTGAACAGGTTCGCCAGGTACTCCATGGGGATGCGGAGCGCGTCGATCGCCGCGAAGACCCGGTCGGGGTCGTCGTCGTGGTAGCCGGTGGCGTGCACGGCGTCGGTGACCGGGGAGAGCGGGGGCACGTACCAGACCATCGGCAGGGTGCGGTACTCCGGGTGCAGGGGCAGGGCGACCCGGTGCCGTGCGATCAGGGCGTGGACCGGGGAGCGCCGGGCGGCCTGGATCCAGTCGTGCGCGATGCCGGCACGCTCGGCCGCCGCCCGCACCTCGGGGTCCTCGGGGTCGAGGAAGACCGACAGCTGTGCCTCGTAGAGGTCCTTGTCGTCGGGGACGGAGGCGGCCGCCTGCACGGCGTCGGCGTCGTAGAGCAGCACGCCGAGGTGGCGCAGCCGGCCGACACAGGTCTCGGAGCAGATGGTGGGCTGCCCGGCCTCGATGCGTGGATAGCAGAACGTGCACTTCTCCGCCTTGCCGGTGCGGTGGTTGAAGTACACCTTCTTGTACGGGCAGCCGGAGACGCAGAACCGCCAGCCGCGGCAGCGGTCCTGGTCGACCAGCACGATGCCGTCCTCCGCCCGCTTGTACATCGCCCCGGACGGGCAGGACGCGACGCAGGACGGGTTGAGGCAGTGCTCGCAGATCCGCGGCAGGTAGAACATGAACGCCCGCTCGAACTCCATCCGCACCTGCTCGGACATGCCCTGGAAGTTCGGGTCACGGGCGGCGTACCCGGCCGACCCGGCGAGGTCGTCGTCCCAGTTCGGGCCGGCCGAGGGCGTCATGTCACGGCCGGTGAGCTGGGACTTGGGGCGAGCGCTGGGGAAGGAGTCGGACAGCGGGGCGGTGGTGAGCCGGTCGTAGTCGTACGTCCAGGGCTCGTAGAAGTCGTCGAGTGCGGGCAGCTCGGGGTTGTAGAAGAGGGTGAGCAGCTTGCGCAGCCGGCCACCGGCGCGCAGCCGCAACCGGCCGCGGCGGTCCAGCGTCCAGCCGCCCTTGAAGCGGTCCTGGTCCTCGTAGCGGCGCGGGTAGCCGGTGCCTGGCTTGGTCTCGACGTTGTTGAACCACATGTACTCGGCCCCCGGACGGTTGGTCCAGGTCTGCTTGCAGGTCACCGAGCAGGTGTGGCAGCCGATGCACTTGTCGAGGTTCATCACCATGGCGACCTGCGCCATCACCCGCCCGATGGCGGGGCGGTCGCGGGGCATCAGAACTCCACCTCCTGGCTGCGCCGCCGGATGACGGTGATCTCGTCGCGCTGGTTGCCGGTGGGTCCCGTGTAGTTGAACGCGTACGAGAACTGGGCGTAGCCGCCGATCAGGTGGGTGGGCTTGATGAGCAGCCTGGTCAGGGAGTTGTCACCGCCGCCGTGCAGCCCGGAGGTCTCCGTCCTGGGGACGTTCAGGTGCCGGTCCATGGTGTGGTACATGAACACCGTGCCCTGCGGCATGCGGTGGGTCACCACGGCGCGGCAGGCCACCACCCCGTTGCGGTTGTACGCCTCGATCCAGTCGTCGTCGCCCACCTGGATACGCTCCGCGTCCAGCGGGCTCATCCAGATCACCGGGCCGCCGCGGAAGAGCGTGAGCATGTGGGGGTTCTCCTGGTACTCGGAGTGGATGGACCACTTCGAGTGCGGCGTGAGGTAGCGCACCACGAGCTGGGGGCGCCCGTCGGCGGCGCGGGTCGGATCGCCGAAGTGGGCGAGCATGTTCAGGGGCGGCCGGTAGGTCGGCAACTGCTCTCCGAACTCCGCCATCCAGTCGTGGTCGAGGTAGAAGTGCTGCCGTCCGGTGAGGGTGTGCCAGGGCTTGAGCCGTTCGACGTTGACGGTGAACGGGGAGTAGCGGCGGCCGTGCGCCTCGGTGCCGGACCACTCCGCCGAGGTGATCACGGCGCGCGGCTGGACCCGGGTGTCGCCGAAGGTGATCCGGTCGCCGGCGCGTTCCTCGGCCAGGTCGGCGAGCTGCACCCCGGTCTGCTGCTCCAGGGCGCGCAGCGATGCGACCGCCAGCCGTCCGTTGGTGGTGCCCGACAGGGCCAGGATCGCCTCGCAGAACTGGTCGTCGCGGGCGAGCGACGGCCGTCCGTCGGCCACCCCGCCGCGCACCGTGCCGTTGCTGCGGCGCAGTTCGTCGATCTCCTGGTCGGGATGCCAGGTGATGCCTTTGGTGGTGGTGCCGAGGGTGTCCAGCAGGGGGCCCACGGCGGCCAGTTTCTGGGCCACCGCCGGGTAGTCACGCTCGACCGTGACCAGCTTGGGCATCGTCCGGCCGGGCACCGGCGCGCACTCGCCGGCCTTCCAGTCCCGCACCCGGCCGTGCGGCTGGGCCAGCTCGTCGGGGGTGTCATGGGCGAGCGGCGCCGCGATCACGTCCCGGCGCACCCCGAGGTGGGTGGCGGCGAGCCGGGAGAACTCGGCGGCGATGGTGTGGAAGGCGTCGAAGTCGGTGCGGGTCTGCCAGGGCGGGGCGATCGCCGGGTTGAAGGAGTGCACGAAGGGGTGCAGGTCGGTGGAGGACAGGTCGTGCTTCTCGTACCAGGTGGCGGCGGGCAGCACCACGTCGGAGAAGAGGCAGGTGCTGGTCATCCGGAAGTCGACCGCCACCGACAGGTCGAGCTTGCCGACCGGTGCCGTCTCGCGCCAGACGACGTCCTTCGGGCGCAGCTGCGGCGGGGTCTCGGCGGCGGTGACGGCATGGTCGGTGCCCAGCAGATGCCGGAGCAGGTATTCGTGGCCCTTCATGGAGGAGGCGAACAGGTTCGCCCGCCAGACGAGCAGCACCCGCGGGAAGTTCGCGGGATCGTCCGGGTCCTCGGCGGCGAGGCGCAGCCGGCCCGCCGTCAGCTCGTCGACGATGTGCTCCGGCACCTCCTTGCCGGCCCGCTCGGCCTCGTCGCACAGGTCCAGCGGGTTGCGGTCGAAGGCCGGGTGGGAGGGCAGCCAGCCGAGCCGGGCGGCGAGCGCGTTGCAGTCCGGCAGGGTGCGCCCGGCGAGCCGTCCGGTGCCCAGCGGGCTGGTGAGGGCGTCGGCGGTGAACGCCTCGTAGCGCCACTGGTCGGTGGCGAGCCAGAACAGCGGGGTGCCCACCATGTGCCGGGTGGGCCGCTGCCAGTCCAGGCCGAAGGCGAGGTGGAACCAGCCGGTCAGCGGGCGCACCTTCTCCTGCCCGACGTAGTGCGCCCAGCCGCCGCCGTTCACGCCCTGGCAGCCGCACATCTGGAGCAGCGACAGGAAGGCACGGTAGATCTGGTCGGAGTGGAACCAGTGGTTGGTGCCGGCGCCCATGGCGATCATGGATCGGCCGCCGGTCCGCTCGGCGTTGCGGGCGAACTCGCGCGCCACCCGTGTGGCCGCCCGCGCCGGCACCGAGGTGATCGCCTCCTGCCAGGCCGGGGTGTAGGGCTGGGTGGCGTCGTCGTACCCGGTGGGCCAGCTGCCGGGCAGCCCCGCACGGGCCACCCCGTACTGCGCGAGGACCAGGTCGAAGACGGTGGCCACCAGGTGCCCGCCGATCCGCAGCGCCGGCACGCCGCGCCGCAGCACCCCGCCGGACTCGCACGGCCCGGTGTCGAACCGCGGCAGGTCCACCTCCACCGCCTCGGCGCCCGGCTGCCCGTGCAGCGTCAGCAGCGGGTCGACGCCGTCGAGATCCAGGTTCCAGCGGCCCCGTCCCGAGTCGGTCCAGCGGAAGCCCACCGAGCCGTTGGGGACGACCGGGCGGCCGGTGCGCGCGTCCCACAGCACCGTCTTGAACGCGGCGGCGTCCCCCGGGCCGTCGGACCCGTCGGCGGCGGATTCGGGCAGGTCGGCGGCGGTGAGGAACTTCTCGGGAAGGTAGCCGCCGGCGCGGGCCCGGAGTCGTACCAGGAACGGCAGGTCGGTGTAGGTCTTGGCGTACTCGGTGAACCGGGGCACCTGCCGGTCGCGGTGGAACTCGGTGAGGATCACATGCCCCATGGCCATCGCCAGCGCCCCGTCGGTACCGGGTGCGGCGGCCAGCCAGTCATCGGCGAACTTGGTGTGGTCCCCGTAGTCCGGGGAGACCACCACGACCTTCTGACCGCGGTAGCGTGCCTCGGTCATGAAGTGCGCGTCCGGGGTGCGGGTGATGGGCAGGTTGGTGCCCCAGACGATGAGGTAGCCGGCGTTCCACCAGTCGCCGGACTCCGGCACGTCGGTCTGGTCGCCGAACACCTGCGGGGAGGCCATCGGCAGGTCCGCGTACCAGTCGTAGAACGACGCGATCGTGCCGCCGATCATCGACAGGAACCGGGTGCCGACCGCGTAGGACGCCATCGACATCGCCGGGATCGGCGAGAACCCCACGATGCGGTCGGGACCGAACCGCTTGACGGTGTGCACCTGCGCGGCGGCGACCAGCTCCGTCACCTCCGGCCAGGTGCAGCGCACGAAGCCGCCCTTGCCGCGCACCCGCTTGTACCCGGCGCTGCGCTCCGGGTCTGCGGTGAGCCACGCCCATGCCTCCACCGGGTCCGGGTGCCGGGCCCGTGCCTCGCGCCACAGCTGGAGCAGGGTGCTGCGGACGTAGGGGTAGCGGATCCGGGTGGGCGAGTAGGTGTACCAGGAGAACGAGGCGCCGCGCGGGCAGCCGCGCGGCTCGTACTCCGGGGAGTCCGGCCCGACGGACGGGTAGTCGGTGGCCTGGGTCTCCCAGGTGATCACCCCGTCCTTGACGTACACCTGCCATGAGCACGAACCGGTGCAGTTGACGCCGTGGGTGGAGCGGATCTCCCGGTCGTGCCGCCACCGCTCATGGGAGAACTCCTCCGCCGCCCGGCCACCCCTGCGGTACAGCACCCGCCGGTCGGGGGACTGCTCGCCGGGGAAGAAGTACTGCGCGCGGCGCAGCAGCCGTTCGGCTGCGTCGGCGGCACGGTCCACCGTCACCTCACGCACCTCCTCGACGATCGGTGGGCGGGTCGGTCCGGGGCGGGGCGGGCGGGTGCCGAGCGTGTCGGCGGGGTGCCGGGCTGGGCGCCGTGGGGGGACGTGCGTCGACCGGGACCGGGGCAGGACGCGCCGTGCGGCACACCCCGGCGGCACGGCCCGCGGGACGCACCAATGTGATCAGGATCGGCGTGCGTCACCCGGCCCGCAAGCGGCCAATCGCGCGAATCGTCCAGGCGGACGGGGACACGCCCCCAGGGTGCCGGGGGGGCTACCGCCCGTCCGCTCCGGTCGGCGCCGCACGGAACTGTCGCGCCGCGCGCACCAGGGCGACGAGCATGCCGAGGAACACGGCGAGCCAGACCACCGCCGCCACGCCGGCCTCGGCACCGCTCGCCGTCACCAGCCAGTGCCTCCCGGAGGCATGGCCCAACTCCCGGGTGGCCACCGCGTACATGCCCAGCGGGAAGACCATGGCCCACAACCCCGTCTCGTACCGCAGGGAGACCCTCCGCAGCAGGTGCCGCCAGACCCCGAGGCACAGCAGCAGCGGGATCAGCCAGGTGCAGAACGACCACAGCAGCAGCGACAGGCCGAGCGCGAAGCCATGCGGCAGC
Organism: Streptomyces odontomachi; assembly: GCF_024435355.1. GTDB lineage: Bacteria > Actinomycetota > Actinomycetes > Streptomycetales > Streptomycetaceae > Streptomyces > Streptomyces odontomachi. Next base: position 101,052 of record NZ_JAMJWG010000014.1, on the reverse strand, counting down.
AGGATCGCCCCCGCCGGCAACTGGAGGATCCTGGCGCCGGCCAGCACGCTGATCGCCCCGGCTCCCATGAAGATCCAGTACGGCGGGATCAGCTCGTGGGGCGTGATCCGCTCCAGCAGCAGCCGGGCCAGGGCCAGGGCTGCGGTCAGCAGGTACTGGATGAGGCCGACCGCCCAGCACACCGAGGCGAAGGCGCCCAGGGCCCGGCCGAACGCATGGGGCGCCAGCGAGGCGGCCGCGACCGCCACCGACTCGGTGCCCACCACCCAGAGGAACCATGTCCCGTTGACCTGGCCGAGTGAGACGGCCTGTTCGGTGGTGATGCGGAGCATCGGGACGCCGTAGCCGAGGATCAGCCAGCCCGCCACGCCGATCGCCAGCAGCACGGCCGTCGCCTGGTAGTGGTGGTCGGCCGACAGCCGGGTGCCCAGCACGTCGGAGGCGGCGACGACGGTGAGGAACGCGAACCCGTTGGGCCCGGCGAGGTCGTGCAGGAAGCGTTGCCGCCAGCTCACCAGACGCCACACGTAGGCGGCCCACAGGACGACGTAGCCGGCGCCGCCGATGTAGAGCAGCGCCGTCGAAGCGGCGTGCGTGTCCGCCGTGGCCAGTGCCGTGGAGACGATGCCGGTCGCCATGACGAAGGCGAACGCGCCGGGGTTGAGGCTCCCCACCGCGGCCGCCACGGGTCGCCACGCCGCAGGACGCCGGGCATCCGCTGTCCCAGTCACGATCTCCTCGCCGCCCGACCGCTGATCTTTCCGGGTGCCAGTGTGACGCCGAAAGGGCGATCATGGAAGGCCCCCTCGGTGCGGACCGGCGGGATGCCCGCGCGCGAAGGCCCCACCCGCCCCACGGAGGGCATTCACCCCATTTACTCCGTTTTTCCCGATAGGATGTCACCAGGCAGCCGAGGAGCAGGAATAACCGTGACGGGTGAGACCGCTGGTCCGAACATGACTGTGATCAATCGTGAGGCATTCGGGCGGGTGGGCATCTGGAGCCCGGCCCTGAAGACGACGGGCGACGCTTCGGCACGGCGCGGCGAGGTCGAGGAGGCCGTCGCCGAGCTGGACGAGCTGGGGTACGGGACGATCTGGCTGGGCGGCAGTCCGTCCGTCGCGGACGCCGCGGCCGTCGTGGCCGCCACGCGCCGCACCACGGTCGCCACCGGGATCCTGAGCATCTGGCAGTACCCGGCCCAGGACGTCGCCGAGCAGGTGGCACAGCTCGACGAGCGCGCCCCCGGACGCTTCGTGCTCGGCCTGGGAGCCAGCCACGAGGCGCTGGCGCCGGGGCGGTACGCCAAGCCGTACTCGACCATGGTGGCCTACCTCGACGACCTCGACGCGGCACGGCACCCGGTGAGCGCCGGCCAGCGCGTCCTGGCAGCGCTCGGCCCGAAGATGCTGAAGCTCTCCGCCGAACGCACCCTCGGCGCCCATCCCTATCTCGTCACCGTCGACCACGTGGCACAGGCCCGCACCACGCTCGGGCCCAAGGCACTGCTGGCGCCCGAGCTGAAGGTGGTCCTCGACACCGACCGGGAGAGCGCCGGCGCCACCGCCCGGAACGTCCTGGGGATGTATCTCCAGCTGCCCAACTACACGAGCAACCTGCTGCGCCTGGGCTTCACCGAGGACGACTTCGCCTCCGGCGGCAGCGACCGGCTGCTCGACGCGCTGTTCGTACGGGGCGACGTGGAGCAGGTCAAGGAGCGCGTGGCCGCCTTCCATGCCGCGGGCGCCGACCACGTCGCCCTCCAGGCGCTGCCTCCCGCGGACCGGGCGACCGAGCTGCCGCGGGACGACTGGCGCGAGTTGGCGGCGGCGCTGCTGGACTGAGCCGGGCCCGGGGGATTGACCCGGCCCGGGGGCTCGGGCGGCGCCTTCCCCCCGCCACACCTTGTGAAGGTCCCCGCCGCGGTCATTGACATGTCCTCACCCAAGCGATCTACTCATCGCCCGTGCGGGCGATGGCAACGTTGTCAACACCGCGGACCGCGGAGCGCGGGGGCGGCGGAGCCGATCGGTCGCCGTCCCCCCAGCACCGCCGTGTGCGAGGCACGAACCGCGGAGGCAACGATGGTTGGTTCAGGGCGCCAGAGCGCGCCGAGTTTCAGAGGATTCCGACGGCCGTGGGCCGTGCTGTCCGTCCTGGGCGTCGTGGCGCTGTCGCTCCAGGCGGCCGGTGGCGCGGCCGCCGCCGACGGACCCGAGCCGGTGCGGGATCCGGCCGCGCTGGTCAATCCGTTCATCGGGACGTCCGGCGCGGTGAACACGTTCCCCGGCCCCGACGTGCCGTTCGGCATGATGCAGTGGGGTCCCGACACCACGCCCAGCCGTGCGCAGGGCGGCGGCTACGAGTACGACAGCAGCAAGATCTCCGGCTTCAGCCTGACGCATGTCTCGGGTCCGGGCTGCAACGTCGCGGGTGACGTGCCGATCCTGCCGGTGAGCGGGGAGCTGCCGGCGGACCCGTCCGGCAGCTCGGTCGGGTTCAGCCATGCCGACGAGCAGTCCACGATCGGCTCGTACACGGTCAAGGACTCGGCGGGCGTCACGACCGAGCTGACCGACACCGCTCGCGCCGGTCTCGGCCGGTTCACCTTCCCGGCCGGGGCGAAGTCGAGCCTGCTGCTCAAGCTGAGCGGCGGGGCGACCCAGGTCGACGGGACCCAGGTGCGCGTGGTCGGGGACCGCGAGGTGGTCGGCTCGGTCGACAGCGGGCACTTCTGCGGCGCGAAGAACGCCTACACGCTGCACTTCGACATCAAGTTCGACCACCCGTTCACCGAGTCCGGCACCTGGGCCGGCGACACCGTTCACCAGGGCGCCGACGCCCTGAAGCTGGGCCGGGCCCGGCCGGCGGACCCGACGCGGCCGGCGCAGGGCACCGGGCCGTCGCACGAGCGCCACTTCACCGTGCCCGACCGGACCTCCCCGACCGTGCACGGCACGCTGCGGTCCACCGGCTCGGCGCAGGGTGGCGCGGGCGGCTCGCACAAGGACGACGGTGCGCCGGTCACCGACGCCAACGGGATGTACCTGACCTTCGACACCAGCACCGACCGGGCGGTGACGGCGGCCGTCGGCATCTCGTACACGAGTGACGCGGGCGCGACGGCCAACCGCACGGCCGAGGTCAAGGGCTGGAACCTCGACACGCTGCGCACGGCGAGCCACCAGGCCTGGAACGACGTGCTCGGCAGGATCCGGGTCGGCGGCGGCAGCCACGACCAGCAGGTGCAGTTCTACACGGCGCTCTACCACGCGCTGCTGCACCCGAACGTGTTCTCCGACGTCGACGGCCAGTACATGGGCATGGACGACAAGGTCCACAAGCTGGCCAAGGGCCAGCGGGCCCAGTACGCCAACTACTCCGGCTGGGACACCTACCGCTCCCAGACGCAGCTGATGGCGATGGTGGAACCCGACGTCACCGGGGACATCGTCACCTCGATGCTCAACGGCTACGACCAGACGGGGCTGCTGCCCAAGTGGGCCTCGAACAACGGCGAGAGCTACGTCATGGTCGGTGACCCGGGCGCCGCCATCATCGCCGACGCCTACGCCTTCGGGGTCCGCGGCTTCGACACGGGCCACGCCCTGGAGGCGATGGTGCACGAGGCGACGGAGCCCAACGACGACCGTCCCGGTGAGGCGGTGCGCGACGCCAAGGGCTATCTGCCGCTGGACGAGACCGACTACGGCTGCTGCAACTTCTACGGCCCGGTCTCCACGCAGCTGGAGTACGACAGCGCCGACTACGCGCTGGCGTCGTTCGCGAAGTCGCTGGGCAAGGACGACCTCTACACGAAGTTCGCGACCCGCGCCCAGGACTGGCAGAACGTGTTCAACCCGCAGTCCGGCTACCTCCAGGCCAGGAACGCGGACGGCGGGTTCGCCGGCGGCTTCACGCCGGGCACCTCGACCGGCTTCGTGGAGGGCACCTCGGCCCAGTACACCCCGATGGTGCCGTTCAACCTCAAGGAGCTGATCACGGCGCGCGGCGGCACGGACGCGTACGCCTCCTACCTGGACAGCCTGCTGGACGACATCACCGACCCGTCCGGCACCGACGCCAACCTGAGCAACGAGCCCAGCGTGGAGATCCCCTGGGAGTACAGCTACCTGGGCCGGCCCTGGAAGACCCAGGCGGCGGTGCGCGAGGCGCAGCAGAAGCTGTACTTCAACGCCCCGGTGGGCTCCTTCGGCAACGACGACCTGGGCGCGATGAGCTCCTGGTACGTCTGGTCGATGCTGGGCGCCTACCCGGAGACACCGGGGACGGACACGCTGGTCCTGGGCAGCCCCGCCTTCCCGAGCGCCGAGATCACCTTCGCGGACGGTCACAAGCTCACCGTCGACGCCCCGCAGGCGGCCCCCGACGCACCGTACGTGCAGTCGCTCAGCGTCGGACACCAGCAGTGGGACCGCTCCTGGCTGACGTTCGGTGACTTCAGCAAGGCCGGTTCGCTGGACTTCACGCTCGGCACCACGCCGAACACCTCGTGGGCGTCCGCACCGGACGCGGTGCCGCCGTCGGACACCACCGGCGGCGGAAAGCTGCTCGCCGCGACCGGGCCCGGCAGCGACGGGCTGATCATGACGCCGGGCGGCAGCGGCGAGGGCACGCTGGCCCTGACGAACCTGGGCGCCTCGCCCGTCACCGTCGACTGGACCGCGCAGGCCCCGTCCGGCGTGACGGTCGAGCCGGCGTCGGGTTCCCTCACCGTGCCCGCCTCCGGCAGCGCACAGGCGAAGGTCGCGGTCACGGCGGGCGACAAGGAGGGCACCTACCCGGTGGCCTTCGCGCTCACCGACCACGACACCGGCAAGGACCTGGGCAGCACGTCCCTGCGGGTGGCCGTGGCGCAGCCGGGCGAGCTGTGGCCGTACGAGACGAACAAGGGTGAGTACGCCGACGGCGCCACCTTCACCGGTGGCTTCGACGACGGTGGCTGGGCCTACTCGCAGGATGCGCTGGCGGCCGCCGGGGTCACCAGCGGCGCGAAGGTCACGGCGGACGGGATCACCTACACCTGGCCCACCATGGCCGAGGGCCAGCCGGACAACCTGGCGATGGCGGGCCAGACGATCCCCGAGCCGGACGGCACGAAGGGCTCGGCGCTCGGCCTGCTCGGCGCCGCGGTCAACGCCGGCGCGGAGGGCGTGCCCGGCACCCTCACCATCACCTACACCGACGGCAGCACGGCCAAGGAGAAGATCACGTTCAGTGACTGGACCCTGGGCGGCGGCAGCGGCACTCCGGTCGAGGGGAACACCACGGCCGTCACCACGGCCTACCGGAACACGGCGGACGGCGGCCGGGACCCGGTGAAGGCGTACGTCTTCGCCACGCAGGTCCCTCTCGACGCCGGCAAGACGGTGGCGTCCCTCACCCTGCCGGTGACCGGCGCGGAGGGCAGCGCGCACTTGTTCGCGCTGACGTTCGCGCCCTGACGTTCACGCCCTGACGGGCGGTGCGCCGAAAGGGGCCCGTGTCGCCGTGGGACGGCGGGACGGGCCCCTCCTCGCAATGGCCCGATCATCGCATCGGGCAGGCGGTCTGGTGCTGTGACCGCATCAAGGTGCCGATGGCGGCCTGGCGGCCTGGCCTACGACGCCTGCTTCCATGCCGGTCGTGCGCACCGTCCGGTCCATGCCCGGAGGCCGGCGGGGCGAGTGGGCCAGTCCCCCCACAGGCGACTATGCCGTGAGGCGGTCCGCTTCGGCCAGCAGCAGATCGCCAAAGGGCTGAAAGCCAATACTGCACGCGTAGACGCCGCTGAAGACTCGGTGGATGGTTCCCCATTCCCAGATGGCGGTGGCATCCACGCCCGTGCGAGACGCCAGTTGCTCGGTCCGCGCCCAGAGGTCATCGCCGAGATCCGGGGTGCACCGCACGATGGTGCCGAGATCGCACGCCGGTTCGGCCCGCAGCCCGGCTGGATCGATGAGCTTGTAGCTGCCGTCGCTCGCCCGCAGGGCGTTCATCTCGTGGATGTCACCGTGGACCAGAACCGCGGACCGATCGTCGTGGGCAAGGCGACGACGATGCATGCAATTCAGCGCGTCCGCCACAGTGGCCGGCGAACACGGTCGTCCCGCCTGCTCCCATAGTCGTGGCAGCCGATCGGCGTACCGCTCAGCCAGCATCGCGCCGGTGGGAAGGTCGATGTCGGGACCGACCGGACGCCACAGGCGAACCGCCACTTCGCACAGCAAGTCGTGGCGGCGTGCGCGGTCGGCGACGATGTCGTACATCGGAGCCCCAAGGCGCTCCAGAAGAAGGGCTTGTCGCCCCACGTCCTCGCCCAACAGCCTGGCGCATCCCCCTCCGTTCGCCAGGCGCAGCACCATGGCTTCCCGCCCCACGTCGTGACCTGGTACACCGATCTTCAGGACCGCCGGAGTTCCGTCAGCAAGGGTCACCTCGACGACCAGGGCGGCGTGACCGCCCGCGAAGCTGGACCCGATCACCAAAGACCACTCCTGGGCCAGCGAGTCGACCACGCCCGGCACCTCGTCCAGCCAGGATTCGTTCCCGTCGGTGATGACCTTCTTGCGGACCTGGTCAGGAATATCGAGGTTCATCTCGCCAACCTAGTGCGGTGATCGCATGGGTTCGCCGCATTTGTTCAGGCTGCCGTCTTGAGGGGGCGCCCGCCCCAGCGAATGCCTTTCTCGCTGCGGATGCGGGTGCGTTCCTTGCGTGGTCGGGGCACAGCCCGGACGCTGTCCTCGTCGGGGCTCGGCCAGCCGGGCGATGACCGGGACCCGGTTCCCGCAGCCCGAGGCCGGGAGCATCATCGCGCGCCGGTAGCGCACCGAACCGGTGCTGCCGCGGCGCACGATCTGCTGCGGTTTCTGTCCCTGCTCTGCGGTCCCAGCAAGTGTGACTTCCATGGCACCGATCGCATACTCGCTGCAACCGTCAGCGTGTAAAGAGGGACCCGTGTCGCCGTGGGACGGCGCGACGGGCCCCTCTATTCGGCCATTAGGAGGCAAGTCCAGGGGCCAGCACCTGTGCCCGCTCGCGTAGATCGCGTGCGACCTGGTTCTTCAAGTGGGGCCGAATCAGCTTGAACATCTCTCCAAGTCGCTTATCGACTCGCCCGGATTGCACAAACGGATAATCGTCGAGCGCCAAATTCCACGTCGCACAGGCTTCCTCTAGATTACCAATGGAGATTTGCCGCTCCGCTAGAATTGCACGTTCCTTGACCCGCGTGCGACGATAGATGTCGTATCGCAATTTATCTGATTCCTGCATGGCCTTCACGGCACCCGCGAGATCACCCATCTCATAACGTACTTGACTCATGTGATAATTAAGCGACGCGGGATCGTAGGACCCGAAAGCTTTTTGCCTCGACTCCGCTTTATCCATGGCCTTTTCGGCTTCTTGCATATACATCATGGCGCCGCGGTGATCGCCGATTTGCGCGCTTGCATGCGCTTGCTGCCCCGCCAGAAAGGCTCGCATACGCGGTCCAGCCTGCGGCGATGCCGCAGCCGCAGCGTCAGCTAGCCGCATTGCGTAGGAGCCGTGCCCCTGGTCTACCGCTTGCACACTCATTCCCCGCAGGGTCGTGCAATACGTCAGGTGGTCCTCTGATGCACCCGCCAGTTCGAGCGCTTTCAAGTAATAACGCTGAGCCAGTCCGTGAAAACCTTCGTCTACAGCCATGTATCCGGTCAGATACGACAGATCCGACGCCGCGGACATCATGGCTTTGCGAACGGGGTCTGAAGCGTCGACGCTCAGATATGGGGCCACTGTATTCACCAGGAATGCAGCTGCCATTGGGCGCGCGTGACGTCCACCGAATTGGTCGTCAAGCTCCGAGATGCGCTCAGTCATGGCTACGACAGTGTCAACATCTTGCATCCCTATACGCCGAATACGACCCGTCTGTACGGCTTCCATGCGACCTACGACATCTTGCCAGTCCGGCACCGTGAGCGCGACCGAAAAGAGAGTGGCACCAAGGACGCTGCGTCGCGATGGGTCCATGTCACTTATTCCCAGGTCAATCAATCCTTCAGCAGCGCTCGCACTTTCGTTCACCCCCCTGGCAGGGTCAGGAAACCCCGCTTCATTGAACGTGATTGGGCGCCCCAGTACACGTGACAACGCTTCGAGGATAAGCGGCCGGAATTTCTCCCTCGGTAACGTGCCACCGAGCCACGCGTGCGCCGTTGACGCGCTGTAACTGGTGGGGGTGCCCCGCTCGGTACCGATCTTGTTGACTTCGCGCGCGAAGCGATCGAGCGTCCATCCGGTCTCACTGAACAAACGCGCTAGTGACGCGTTGGGCTCACGATTCGTCACCTCGGCACCTCCCCCTCCGCTCAGCGGAATTGAACGCATTTGAAAACCTGCGCTCCTGTAACGGTACCGCTCCGGAGCGTGCACGGGTTTGCTGTGTGCACCCGCCCACTCACGACCACAGGTCACAGGGGCACGGAGGCTGCGCCAAGGACCAGCGCAGGTTGACCCGTGCTGGGCGGGACCAGCTCCCTTCCTGACCACGCCTCGCGATGTCGAGGGAGCGGGGCCCACAACAGCACAGCCGCATCCCTGCCCCAGAACGGCAGGGACCCCCGCGACGCAACTGCCAGGGAGCGTCCGGGGGCGTGGCCGACGTGAACTAGGAGGTTCGTCGACATGGACGACGCTACCGGGGCGCTGTCCCGGGTGTCAGTAAGCCCGGACGGGCTGGTGATCGCCGTGGACGCTGCCCGTGCGCTTGCACAGAGCATGCTCAAGCGCACGGAGCTGCCCGAGGGGTGGTGGCCAGACGTGGCCGCCCACGCGTTGAGGTGGTCGCTGCGATCGCCCAGTTCACGTGGCGTGACTGCCAGTCGTTTTTCAGCCCGTTCTCAAAGGCTCCTCGCCCCGGGCGTTACGGGAAACCAACGCGAGTAAGCCCGGGGAGGGGTCTCCCCAGAGGATCCCGATGGGCGAGAAACAGTGTTCCTGTAACAGCGGAACTCGGTTCAAGTTGGTTCCCGCTGAGGAACGCGAGTGGAGCAACGTTCAGAAGTCATACGTGATCCGGAAACTGAACGTGCTCAGGGAGTACCCATGTGGCGACTGCGGCGGAAGCGGGTGGCTTCCCGACGAGGAGTAGCCGCAGCAAAGCAACACTAGGAGAGCTGTGGAAGACACGGAAACGGCCGCCGAATGGTGGCCGACCACCCCACTTCAGGCCAAGTGGAAGGCTGAGGGCGTCCTTACAGATCTGAAAGCGGCGCTCGGCAGCCACGGCATCGTTTTGCCGTCCGTGCAGATCGAGCGTGTGGGGTACTGCAACGTCGGGGATCCTCACCAGCCCATCGAGTTGGGACGCGTGAATCTCAGAACGGCGGTGAAACTCGTCGCTGTCTTGACGCCTGGAGTCGAAACGCAGGACTGACGCAGACCGCCGCCCGCCCCCACCTGTGCACGATCCGTCGGGGCGGGCGGTTGAATCAGGAGTCAACACATCTCGGGAATGGTGTATGAACGAGAATTTACCTCCGCTGCGGAAGCTCCCTTCGCACCATTGCCTGGAGCCAGAGAAGAGCGGGGCCCACGGCGGATACGGCGCCACGTGTGGAGTGTGCGGACCGCTGCCAATACCGCGCACCCCCACAGAGGGAGGATTGCAGGTAGGATAGGTAGCATGGGCGACCCTACCGGTAAGTACTCGATCACCATGCCCCGCGACATCGCCGAAGCCGCCAAGGCTCGCAGCGGCCCTTCGGGCCTGTCTGCCTACGTTGCCGCCGCCGTCGCGCGCCAGATCGAGCGGGACAATCTCAACGAACTCATCCAGGTCGCCGAGGCCGAGCACGGGCCCATCACCGACGAAGAAATCCAGGCCCTGCGCGACCAGCTCCACCAGGCCCGACAGCAGCAAACGCAAGGCGGGGCGAACGCCGCGTGACCCGCTCCTCCACCGCTACGCCCGGCGGCACCCTGGTCCTCGACAGCGAAGGGCTGGCCAAGGCCGTCCGTCGCGACCGCACCGTCACCGGATGGCTCGCCCTCGCCCGCGCCGACGACCTGCGGGTGATCACTTCCGCGGCAACCCTCGTGGAAGTCATCCACCCCCGGATCAACCGCCCGGCCCTCGAGTGGACCCTCTCCCGCCTCGTCATCGAGCCGGTCACCGAGCCCATTGCCCGTCACGCCGCCGCTCTCCTCGCCGACGCCGACCTGCACGGCCACAAGTACGCCATCGACGCCATGCTCGGCGCTACTGCTCTCGCCGCCCCCGGTCCAGCGACGGTTCTCACCTCTGACCCCGAGGATCTGACCGCCCTGTGCGGCTCTCGCATCACCGTCATCAAGGTCTAATGCCCCGAGTCGGATACGCGAGCGCCGCCAGGGGCGCGCCAGGTGGGCCGACGGGCGTCAGCCCGTCTTGCCGCTCATGTCGTAGCGGTCGTACACATCACCCGCGTTCGACTTGGTGACCTGCTCCGTCCCCAGCGTCTGCTTCTTCTCGATCTTCTTGCCCTGGGACAGGGCGTACGCCGCGTCCGCCGCCTCCTCGGCCCCCGTCGGGTAGACGAAGGTGGACAGCAGGTGGCCCTGCTGCACGGCCCGGATGCCGCCGTCGGGGATGGCGAGGCCGTCGATGCCGAGGAACTTGATGCTCTGCGCCTTGTGCGCGCCGGCCGCCGCCCCGTACGCGCCGATGGCCATGTCGTCGTTGTGCGAGTAGACCAGGTCGATCTTGGTGCCGCGGGCCAGCCACTGGTTCATCACCTTGATGGCGTTGGGCCGCGTCCACTTGGCCTCGCGGGCCTCCACGATCGTGATGTGGTGGCCCTTGATGGCGTCCCGGAAACCCTTGTCGCGCTCGATCTGCGGCTGGTCGGAGAGGGTGCCGCGCAGTTCGCCGACGTTGCCGCCGTCGGGCAGCGCCTTGACCGCGGCCTCGCCCGCCTTCCTGCCGATCTCCAGGTTGTCCCCGCCGATGAAGGCGGTGTAGCAGTCGGTGTTGACCGTGCGGTCCAGGATGATCACCGGGATGTGGGCCTTGCAGGCCTGCTCGACGGGCGGGGTGAGCGGCGCCGGCTCGTTCGGCGAGACGATCAGCAGGTCCACCTTCTGCTGGATGAAGCTCTGCACCTGGCTGACCTGGGTGGCGTTGTCCTGCTTGGCGTCGGTGATGGGCAGCAGCTTCAGGTTCTTGTGCTGCTTCACGTAGTACTCCAGCTGCTTGTTGAGCTGCTGGCGGTACGGCTCGGCGTTGTTGGACTGCGAGTAGCCGATGACGAACTGCCCTCCGCTGCCCTTGCCGCCGCTGTCGCCGGTCTCCGTCTTGGAGGCGCAGCCGGCGAGCAGGGCCACCAGGCACACGCCGGCCAGAGCGGCGGACGCCTTGTTGTTCATGACGCGCTTCATGCCTTCTTCTCCTTGTTTGCCGGCTGCGGTTGCTGCCCGGTCCCGGTCGCCGGGTGGGAACGGTGGGTGAGGCGGCGGCCGAGCGAGCGCACCAGGTCCGGGCGCTGCAGGACGACGGCGACGACGACGATCGAACCCTTGATGACCAGCTGCCAGTTGTCGCTGACCGCGTTGAGGCCGAGGACGTTGTCGAGCAGCGTGAGGATGAGCGAGCCGACGAAGGTGCCGGCGATGGTGCCCTTGCCGCCCGACAGGCTCGCCCCGCCGATGACGGCCGCGGCGATCGCGTCGAGTTCGTAGCCGTTGCCCGCCATCGGGTCGGCCGAGGTGCTGTAGGCGGCGTCGATGGGGCCCGCGAAGCCGGCGAGCATCCCGGACAGGGTGAACACGGCGATGATCACGAACGTGACGTTGATGCCGGACAACCGCGCCGCGGTGGGATTCCCGCCGACCGCGTAGATGTGCCGGCCGAACCGGGACCGGGACAGCATCAGGTGGAAGACCACGCAGACGATCACGAAGGCGAGGACCGGGAAGTACACGCCGTCAGGTCCGAGGATGCCGACCAGCACGTTGTGGCCGGGGGTGCCGAGGCTCTCGAAGGACGCGGAGTTCGCGGTCAGCTTGCCGTCGTGGCCGGCGACCGTGGTGCCGACCGAGGCGTTGTCCGACATCTGCCGGTCCAGGCCGCGGGCGATGGAGAGCATCGCCAGGGTCATCACGAAGGACTGGATGCGCAGCCACGAGGTGCCGGCCCCGTTGACGAAGCCGAAGGCCGCGCCGATCAGCATGCACAACGGGACGATCTGCCACACCGGTAGGTCGTGGTAGAAGAGCAGCATCGCGGCGGCCATCGACGAGAAGCCCATGAGCGAGCCGACCGACAGGTCGATCCCGGCGGTGATGATGACCAGGGTGACCCCGACGGCGAGGATGCCGCGCGAGCCGAAGTTGCCGACCGCGTTGGTCAGGTTGGTCTGGTTAAGGAAGATGTCGCCCTTGGTGGTGACCCCGACCACGAAGATCAGGACCAGTCCTATGTAGCTCTGCACCGAGCCGAAGAGCGGCAGCAGACGGCGTAGCCGCCCGGGTGCGGTCGCTCCCGCGGCCTCCGGGGCGGCATCGAGAGTGCTTGTCATGCGCCGGGCTCCTCCTTGGGGTGATCATCGGTCGGCGCGGTGGGCCGCGGGCCCGGTGCGGGGGTCGAGGCGTCGGCGTCGGCGTGCGTGCCGGACGCGGGGTCCGGCTCGGCGTGCGCGGGCGTTGCCGACGGGTCGTCGTCGGCGGGCGCCGTCGCTCCGTCGTGCAGGGGTGCCGTCGGGTCGACGGCGCGGGCGTCCGGGGCGTCGGCCACCGTTCGGCGGGCCATGGCCGCCGTGAGGATGGCCTCCTGCTCGGCCACCGGACCGCGGGCGGCGTCGCGGTGGAACTCCCCGGTGAGCCGGCCCTCGCAGAGCACCAGGATCCGGTCGCACATCCCGATCAGCTCGGGCAGTTCGGAGGAGACCGCGAGGATCGCGGTGCCGCGCGCGGCGAGCTGGTCCATCAGGGCGTGGATCTGGGCCTTCGCGCCGACGTCGATACCGCGCGTGGGCTCGTCCATCAGCAGCAGTTCCGGCTCGGTCAGCAGGCACTTGGCGAGGACGACCTTCTGCTGGTTGCCGCCGGACAGCAGCCCCACCGTGGTCTCCATGCTCGGCGTACGGACCGCCAGCGAGGTCATCTGGGCGCGCACCGCGGCCTTCTCTGTGCGCCGCCGCACCGTGCGCCAGGGCGTGGCGAACCGGGCGAGCGCCGCCAGCGAGCTGTTGAAGCGGACCGTGTTGCCGAGCACCAGGCTCTGTCCCTTGCGGTCCTCGGCGACCAGCGCGATCCCCTGCCGGATGGCATGGGCGGGGCTGCGCGGGCGGTAGCGGTGGCCGTTCAGCAGGAACTCGCCGCGCGCCTGCCCGCCGTACGCGCCGAACAGCGACTGGAGCACCTCGCTGCGGCCCGCGCCCATCAGCCCCGCGATGCCGACGATCTCGCCGGGCGCGACGCTGAGGTCGATACCGTGCAGGGCCGGGCGGTCGTCGGCCGGCGGGAGGGTCAGGCCGCGCACGGTCAGCCGGGGCGGTTCCTGCGCGGCCTGGGCCGAGCGGCGCGGATACAGCTCGTCCAGCGGCCGGCCCACCATCAGACGGACCAGCTCGGCCCGGCTGGTGCCGGACATCGGGCGCCGCCCGGTGCAGGTGCCGTCCCTGAGCACCGTCACCGAGTCGGCGATCTCCTCCAGCTCCTCCAGGCGGTGCGAGATGTAGATGACGCCGACGCCACGTGCGGTCAGGCCGCGTATCACCGCGTACAGCCTGCGTACCTCCGCGTCGGCGAGCGCCGAGGTCGGCTCGTCCATCACGAGCACCCGTACGTCCAGGCTGAGCGCCTTGGCCACCTCGATGAGCTGCTGCTCGGCGATCCGGCAGTGCTTCACCGCGCGGCGCGGCGGCACGTCCAGGCCGAGACCGGCGAGGAGCTCCGCGGTACGGGCCTCCATCTGCCTGCGGTGGACGGTGCCCCGGGCGGTGGTGGGCTCGCGGCCGAGGAAGACGTTCTCGGCGACCGACAGTTCGGGCACCAGGTTCAGCTCCTGGTGGATCATGGCGATGCCGTGCCGCGCCGCGTCCCTGGGCGAGTGGATGTCGACGACGTGGCCGTCCCGCTCGATGCTGCCCGCGTAGTCGGCGTGCACGCCGGCGAGGATGTTCATCAGCGTCGACTTGCCGGCGCCGTTCTCGCCGAGCAGGGCGACCACCTCACCGGCGTGCACGGTGAGGTCCACGCCGCTCAGCGCCCTGACCCCGGGGAACGTCTTGCCGATGTCCCGCATGGCCAGCAGCGGCGGTGCCTGACCGGTCATTGTCGTCCTCCGTGACTGCCGTGCCCCGTCCGGCGCCGACCCGGCCCGACGAGCCCGCGGGCCGCGGCCGGGCCCGGTACGTCAGGCAGAGGAGGCACCGGCGCTCGGTGCGCTGTGCTGAGCCGTGAACAGGGCGGCCATGCAGGGGCATGGCGCATGAGCCCCGGTGACAGCCAGTCACGGAATCGATTTCACGCGCCACAAGGTACGGAGGCCACATGTTCCTGTCAATGCGCCAGGAAGACCTTTGTCAGACCCTTGGGAAACGGGGGCGGCGGTTCCTGAAGGCCACCATGATCATGTGCCCGCTTTGCCGCCACATGAGGGGGAGAAAACGATTACAAATGAGCAGTCGGCCAGCCGGCCCGGTCGGATAACGGGAACGGGGCGGGGGACTTCCCTCCCCCGCCCTCGACGTCCGTCACCGCGAGCGCGCCTCCCTCACCCCCGCGTCCGCCACCTCCGGCGCCGCGGCCTCCGGCGGCCCGGCATCCGGTCCGTGGCTGACGCGGATCTTGGACTGGCCGTGCGGCAGTTGCTCCCAGTCGGTCATGAAGCGTGCCGTCAGACCGTGCTTCTCTGCCAGTGCCAGGAGCGTCTCGGTACGGTAGTAGAAGTCCTCGCGCAGGACATGGTGTTCCTCGCCCTCGGTGCGGTCGAAGGTGAAGTCGAACCAGCCGCCCGGCGCCAGCACCCGTCCGACGTGCGCCAGGCACTCGTCGATGACGGTGAGCGGCGAGTGCGAGAACACGCTGTGCGCGTGGACCACGTCGAAGTGCGCGTCGGGAAGGAACCGCAGCGTCAGGTCCCGTACCGGGGTGAGCACCGGGAGCCGCTGCTGGAGCCCCATCTCCACCAGCGTGTCCTGGGCGGCCATGAGGATGTCGGGCGAGATGTCGACGCCGTAGTAGTGGCCGGGGTCCAGGTGCCTGATGAACCGCCAGCCGGCCCGCAGGTTGCCGCACCCGATCTCCAGCATCCGGTGCTCGGGACGCAGGCCGTGCCCGAGCAGGTAGTCGAACTGCATCGCGCCGAGCGCCAGCCAGCGCTCCCGGTTGCGGCTGCCGACCGCGGCGTCCGGGTCGGCGCGGGTGTCGTGGCGCATCACCGCGCGGTAGTAGGCGATGTGGTCCGACGCGCGGTGGTGCAGCCAGGCGTCACGGGTGGCCCGGGCCAGGTGGCGCGGGACCCGTCCGGGATGGCGCAGGGCGTAGGCGACGCGGTGGCCGAGGGTGGCGCGGTTGGCGGTGACGTTCTTCGAGGCCATGGTGGTCTCCCCGTTCGGATGGGGCGGGCGGATGTGCGGGTGATCGGGTGTGCGGGTCGGGAGGGTGTGCGGGTCGGGTGGAGGCGCGGGTCGGGTGGGGGCGCGGTGCCGATCGGTGGCGCACCGGCCACCGCCGCCCGTCCCGTAGCCAGCCTCGGGGCTTCGGCGCGGATCCGGCTCGGTGAACCGGTTGGGGTGTGCGGGCCGTTCGGAGGACGGCGGTATCAGCCGAATGGATGTTGCGACGCGCTGGTGTGCGCGTTAGGACTGGCCTGGGACACCACCCGGGGGTGAGGCATGAGGCAGGTCGGCAAGGCCAGGAGGCCGAGCGGGCGACGGCCGTGGGGACGACGGACGCCGGCGGGAACGGCGGGGGCGCGCCAGGGCGGGCGCCCGGGCCGAGCGGGCGCCCGGTGACCGCGGCGACCGGCTCCCGCGCTCCGGGGCCCACCGGGTACGACGCGCCGGGACGGGCCGGCGGCACGCTTTCGGGGTGGGGCGGCCGGATTCCCCCGAGCGGGGGACCGCGGACCGAGGGAGCGGACGCCGGTGCCGGTGGCACGGACGCACGGACGAGGGCGGCCGACCCGGACGGGCGGTGGCTGACCCTCGTCATGGACGCCGCGTTCCTGCTGCTGCTCTGCTCCTCGCTGGTCCGCTTCGTGAGCCGGGACCGGCAGGACGCGCCGGCCGGCTGGGTCGTCGCCCTGTTCGTGCTCGTCGCGATGGTCTACCTCGGCGGCCGGCTGCTGGCACCGGCGCCGGCGCCCGGTGCCCGCCCGACCTCCCGTCACCTCGTCTGGCTGGCCGCGCTGGTGGCCCTGTGGGCCGTGCTGCTCGCCCTGGCGCCGAGCGCCACCTGGTGCGCCATGCCGTTGTTCTTCACCGGCCTGCACACCCTGCCGGCGCGGCTGGCGGTGCCGCTCGCCGCCGCGCTCACCGCGCTGGTGGTCCTCTCCGAGCTGCGGGTCGCCGACGGCGCGCTCAACCCGAACCTGGTGATCGCCCCGCCGGCCCTCGCCGCGGTGGCGATGGCCGTCCTGGTCCATCTGCGGCGCCAGGGCGCACGGCAGCGCCTGCTCATCGACGATCTGGTGCGCACCCGCCGGGATCTCGCCGAGACCGAGCGGCGGGCCGGCGTGCTGGCAGAGCGGCAGCGGTTGTCGGCGGAGATCCACGACACGCTCGCGCAGGGCCTGTCCAGCCAGCAGATGCTGTTGCAGGCGGCCGACCGGGTGTGGGACACGGACCCGCACGCGGCGCACGCCCACGTCCAGGAGGCGGCGGGCATCGCGGCCCGCAGCCTGGCCGAGGCCCGTCGCTTCGTGCACGACCTGGCCCCCGCCGAGCTGGCCGGGCGCGGCCTGCCCGAGGCGCTGCGCGCGCTCGCCGGCCGGGAGAGCGGGCCGGGACTACGGGTCGCCTTCCGGCAGGACGGTGTCCTCGGCCCGCGGGAGCAGGCCGCGCCGGAGCCGCGACACGCCTCCGAAGCGGCCGGCGGTCCGCTGCCGGAGCGGGTCGAGACGGCGCTGTTGCGCATCGCGCAGGGCGCGCTGGCCAATGTCCGTGAGCATGCGGCGGCGACCCGGGCGGCGCTGACCCTGACCTTCCTCGGCGACCAGCTCTGCCTGGACGTCGCCGACAACGGCCGCGGCTTCGACCCGGACGCACCGCCCGCACGCGGCACGGCACGGGACCGCGGCCACGGCCTGCCCGCCATGCGGGTACGGGCCCGCCAGCTCGGTGGCACCCTGACGGTGGAGTCCACGCCGGGCGAGGGCACCGTCGTCTCCGCCGCGATCCCGCTGACCGCCGGCGCACCAGCCGACGTGCGGATCGACGTACGGGACGGGGTGCGGGACGAGGCACGCGACGGGGAACGCTCCGAGGACGACGGCACGCGGGACGCGGCGCCCGGACAGGTGCACGCCGGCACACGGCACCGGGTACCGGACGTCACGGAGGACGGTGTGCGCTCCGGCGCATCCGGCCGCTCCCCCGGCCACGGGCGCCACGGAGCCGCCTCGTGACCCGCCCGGCCGTCGGTCCGGCCGCCGGTCCGGCAGCCGGCGGGCCGATCCGGGTACTGCTCTGCGACGACCACGCGGTGGTGCGCGCCGGGCTGCGTGCCCTGCTGGCCAGCGCGGACGGCATCGAGGTGGTCGGCGAGGCGGGCGGCGGCGAGGAGGCACTCGCGATGACGGCGCACCTGCGTCCCGACGTCGTCCTGATGGATCTCCAACTGGGCGAGGGCATGGACGGGGTGAGCGCCATCCGACGACTGACGGTGCCGCACGACCCGGGCGGTGACGGCGCCTCGGGCTCCCCGGCCTCCCCGGACGCTCCGGGTCCGCGCGTCCTGGTGCTCACCATGTTCGACAGCGACGCCGACATCGCCCGCGCCATCGAGGCCGGCGCCACCGGCTACCTCCTGAAGGCGGACCCCCCGGACGAGCTGTTCACGGCGATCCGGAACGCGGCGACGGGCCGCACCGCGCTGTCGGCACCGGTCGCCGAGCGGGTGATGGCACAGCTGCGCAGCCCCCGCCCCGCGCTGACCGACCGCGAGCGGGACATCCTCACGCAGCTCGCCCGCGGCCTGGGCAACCGCGAGATCGCCCGCGCCCTGTTCATCAGCGAAGCCACCGTCAAGACCCACCTGGGGCGGATCTACGGGAAGCTGGGCGTGGAGAACCGGGCCGCGGCGGTCGCCGCCGTCAAGGAGCGACGGCTGCTCCCGTGAGACGCCCCGCGCACGTGCGGCCGCCCCGGCCGCCCCAGCAGCCCCGGCAGCCCCGACCGCCGTACGGCTCCGGCTCAGGCTCCGGCTCCGGCTCCAGTGAGGCCGCGGGTCACTGCGGCGGCGCCCCTTCCCGCAGCGTCTTCTCCCAGAAGATCTCGTCGTGCCACTGGCCGTTCAGGAAGATGTGCCGGTGGGCGATGCCCCAGGCGGAGAACCCGTTGTTCTTCAGGACGCGGTGGGAGGCGAGGTTCTCCGTCCGGGTGTGCGCCTCGGCCCGCCACAGGCCGAGCTCGCCCGCCATCACGTCCAGCACCAGCGCCACCGCCCGGCCCGCATGCCCGCTCCCCTGGTGCGCGGCGGCCACCCAGTAGCTGAGGAAGCCCTTCTGCAAGGGACCGCGGAGCACGGTGCTCACCGTCACCTGCCCGATGACGGTGTCCCCGGCCAGGATCACGCCGGGCCAGCCGCCGCCCGCACCGTGGCCGGCGAGCAGCCCCTCGATGCGCTCGGCCTGGTGGGCGGCCGTGGCGAAGCCCTCGGGGCGTGCGGGCTGCCAGCGGCTCAGCTGCTCGGCGTCGTGGGCGAGATGGGCCGCGAGCGGGGCGGCGTCGGCCGTCTCGATCAGCCGTATCGCGGTGGGTGCGGGCGTCACGGGTGTCTCCTTGCTGCTGCTCCGGTCGCTCCGGTCACTCCGGGCCGTACGGGTCGCAGCGGTGACTTACCGTAGCCGGCTGGGGGAAGGTCGTGCGCACCCGGATCACCGCGCCTCACGACGTCCGAAGATCAGCTGACCAAAGCTGACGAGTACTGTTCACGTGCGACGCGTACGGGTAGTCGTGGGGCGAGCGGCGGAGGAGTGTCACCATGGCGGATCTGCTTCACCGGCGCCCGGACGGTCCGCGGCGCCTGCGCGAGCTGCTGGCGGAGAGCGAGGGCCCGGTGCTGGCGCCCGGCGCGTACGACGCGCTGAGCGCCCTGCTGGTCGAACAGGCCGGTTTCCCCGCGGTCTACATGACCGGGTTCGGGGTCACGGCCTCGTTGCTGGGCCGGCCCGACATCGGGCTGCTCACGATGAGTGAGATGGTCGACACCGCCCGTCGGATCGTCTCGGCGGTGGGCGTCCCGGTGATCGCCGACGCCGACGACGGCTACGGAAACGCGCTCAACGTCATCCGCACCGTGCACGAGTACGAGGCGGCCGGCGTGGCCGGCATCCATCTGGAGGACCAGGTCGCGCCGAAGCGCTGCGGACACATGGAGGGCAAGCAGGTCGTCCCGGTCGAGACCATGGTCGGCAAGATCGAGGCGGCCGTGCAGGCCCGTTCCGACCCGGATTTCGTGATCATCGCGCGTACCGACGCCCGCGCCGTCGAGGGCCTGGAGGCGGCGCTCGACCGCGGCCGCCGTTATCGCGAGGCAGGCGCCGACCTGCTGTTCATCGAGGCGCCGCAGAGCGAGGGCGAGATCGAGGCGGCCTCCTTGGCGCTGTCCGACGTGCCGCTGCTGTTCAACTGGGCGGAGGGCGGCAAGACGCCGCCCATCGGCCTGGAGCGGCTCACCGCCCTCGGCTACCGGCTCGTCATCTTCCCGCTGTCCAACCTGCTCGCCGCGACCCGCGCGGTGACCGGCGTCCTCGACGACATCCGGCGCGTGGGCACACCCGAGGAGGCCGTCCAGGGCCTGCCCGGGCTACAGGACTTCTTCGGCACCGTCGGACTGCCCGACGCGCTCGCCCTGGGAAAGCAGTTCGACGGCAGCTGAACACCCCGCGGCGTCGCCCGCCCCGGCACACCCACCGCCCCCGCCCGGCGTGACCGGGCGGGGGCGGGCGGTTGCTACGACGACCGTTCGGTCAGTCCCCGGGTCAGGTCAGTCCTTGGTGGTCACCGCAGGACGCGGCGCCAGGGACATGCCGCTGCCGATGAAGTAGCTCGGGTGCGGGGGCTGGTTGTAGGCGGTGTTCTGCCAGGCCAGCGCCTCACGGTACTGGCGGTCCTGGAGCAGGGTGGTGATGCGGGTGTCGGTCGTGTACGGCGTGGAGTAGATCCGCAGCGCCTTGTTGTCGGTGGTCGGCCAGACCACTTCCTCGCGCCAGTCACCCATGATGTCGCCGGACAGCGACGGGGTGGCCTTCGTGCCGTTGTTGGAGTGCACGCCGGACCCCGTCAGCAGCCGGGTGTCGCTGCTGGTGCCGTACTTGTCGATGTGCGTGTCGTCCAGCAGCTCACGCGTGGTGTCACCGTCCCACCACGCCAGGAAGTTGATGCTGCCCGGCTTGCGGCCGACGTTCTGGCCCTTGGTGTTGAGCAGCCCGTCCGCGTGGGACGACCAGGATTCGGCACCCGCGCTGCCCGACCAGACGTCGTCGCTGACGCCACGGCCGTTGTCGCCGTTGGCCGGTGTCGACCACAGGATCTGGCCGGTCCTGGCGTCCGCCATCCACGACGACGGCTTGGAGCTGTCCTCGTCGACCTTGAACTCCTCCAGGCCCGAGCGGGACGGGTCGAGGTCCCCGACGTGCATCGCGTCGCCGTGGCCGTTCTTGGTGGTCCACAGCCCGCGGCCGTCGTTGTCCACGGCCATCGCGCCGTACACGATCTCGTCCTTGCCGTCGCCGTCGACGTCGGCGACGGACAGGTTGTGGTTGCCCTGGCCGTCGTAACCCTTGCCGGCGTTGGTGGAGCTGTTGGTGTCGAAGGTCCACTGGCGGGCGAACTTGCCGCCCGTGAAGTTCCAGGCGGAGATCACGGTCCGGGTGTAGTAGCCGCGCGCCTCGATCAGCGACGGGTGGCTGCCGTCGACGTAGGCGGTGGCGGCGAGGAACCGGTCGACGCGGTTGCCGTAGCTGTCACCCCAGGAGGAGACGGTGCCGCGCGGCGGGACGTAGTCCACCGTGTCCATGGCGGCGCCCGTCTTGCCGTTGAACATGGTCAGGTACTCGGGGCCGCTCAGGATGTAGCCGTCGGAGTTGCGGTAGTCGGCGGAGGAGTCGCCGATGACCTTGCCGGTGCCGTCCTTCGTGCCGTCGGCGGTCTTCATGGCGACCTCGGCCTGGCCGTCACCGTCGTAGTCGAACACCTGGAACTGCGTGTAGTGCGCGCCCGAGCGGATGTTGCGGCCCAGGTCGATGCGCCACAGCCGGGTGCCCTCCAGGGTGTAGCCGTCGACGATGGTGTCGTCGGTGACGCCGGCCTGCGAGTTGTCCTTGGAGTTGGTCGGGTCCCACTTCAGGACGAAGTCCAGGTCGCCGTCCCCGTCGAGGTCGCCCACCGAGGCGTCGTTGGCCGTGTAGCTGCTGGACGGTGGCTGGATCGGCACGTCCAGGTAGCCGTCGGCCATGGGGATGGCGTGCTCCGCGGAGGCCGCGGCGACGCCGTCCACCACCGGCTGGACCGTGTAGTCCGCGTCGGCGGGAGCGCCGGCGTCGAAGAAGTCCGTGCCGCCGGTCAGGGGCGCCGAGGTGAGCTTCGCGGGGGCCGCGGTGGCCGTGTCCGCCCGGTAGACGTTGAAGGCCACGTTGTCGGCGTCAGTGGCCAGCCAGCGCCAACTCACCAGGTTGCCCTTGCTGGTGTGCACGCTCACGGGTGCGTGGTCCAGCTTCTCGGTGGTGGCCAGCGGCGTGACGCGTGGCGCCGCCGCCGCGTCGGTGGCGATGGCCGTGGCGGCGGGGGCGTTGGGCGCCAGGATCGCCGTCGCGCCCATGGCCAGCGCCGCGCAGGCGGCAAGGGTGCCTGCTCTTAACGACGGCACCCGGCTTCGCGGGCCACCACCCTTGGCTCGCACGTGCATATGGAAACGCTTCATGTCAACCTCCGTGCGGCCATGTGGTCGCCGCTATCCATGCCGTGGATGCATATGACGGGACGTACGCTCGGGCCGGAAGCCCATCCGGTGTGACGCTCGGGTTCCGGTCCAAGCTCGGGAGCTGATGCGGGGCGGTGTCTCACCACACCGCACGGCCGCGCCGGAGCTCTCCGACGGGTTCACTCTGCTTCGCCCGGGGCTCTCGGTGCGGGATCGCGGGATTGATACGTTTTAATCCCTCACGCGAGCGTGACCCGTGTTGCCAAGCCGTTACGGTAGGGGCCCGTCGAGCCCTTCAGCAAGGGTCCGGCACAACTTGCCGGCCGTATTTCTGCAACCGCTTCCGTACGGCACCGCACCGGGAAGCACAAACAGCACGCATGGGGCGCTTCGCCGCCCCATCGATTCCGGCCCACCGCCGCCATGGCACAGCCATCCCACCGCGACCTTGCGAAAACCCCCGCGGCAGACCGGCGCGACAGGGGTTGACGGGGTGCCGGAGCTCCCCTAGGTTCCCGACTCAATCACCCGCATATCGAATAGCGTTCGAAATCGCGAACGTTGCGAGGAGGTCAGCCCTCGACTCGAGCACCAGACACCCCGCGGAGAGAAAGCGCTTCCAGCAGCAGACCTGCGCCATGCGCGCCGCCCGACGGCGGCACCGACACACCTTTCGCCGCCGGCGTCACGGCGGGAGCGCAAGACGGCACCACCAGCTCCGGGAGCTTAGTGAAACGTATCAACCATCGGGCCGTTGGTTCTCCGCTGCGGTCACCGTGGCCCCGAGTACGCTGGGCGCGGGTTCGGCGCGCCGCACCCCGGCCCGACCCGCATGGATGCCCCCGACGCGGCGCGGTCGATGGCACACTCAAGAGAGACCACGGCCCCAAGGGAGCAGCGAATGACCGGAGTTGAGCCTTCCGCTCAGCGGATCGACACCAGCAAGCCCCATCCGGCGCGGGTCTACGACTGGATGCTCGACGGCAAGGACAACTACCCGGTCGACGAAGAACTGGGCCGGCAGATGCTGACCCTCTCCCCACACGCCAAGCAGGGCGCCAAGGACAACCGCCACTTCATGCGCCGCGCCATCCGCTGGCTGACCGGCCCCGCGGGCATACGGCAGTTCCTCGACATCGGCACGGGCATCCCGACCGAGCCCAACCTCCACCAGATCGCCCAGACCATCGCCCCGGAAACGCGCGTGGTCTACGTGGACAACGACCCCATCGTCCTCGCGCACGCCGGCGCCCTGCTGAAGAGCACGCCCGAAGGCGTCACCGAGTACATCGAGGCGGACGTCCGCACCCCGGACTCGATCATCAGCCAGGCGCGGGAGATACTCGACTTCCGCAAGCCCATCGCCGTGTCGCTGGTCGCGCTGCTGCACTTCGTCACCGACGAGGACGGCGCCATCGAGCACGTGCGCACCCTGGTGGACGCCCTGCCGTCCGGCAGCTACCTCGTCCTGACGCAGCTGACGGCCGATCTGTACGGCGACAGCATGCAGCGGGCCGTGGACATCTACTCGGCGGGCGGCATCACCCTCGTGTTGCGCTCGCGCGCCGACGTCGAAGGGATCATCAGCGGGCTCGAACTGGTCGACCCCGGCATCGTCCTGCTCGACGAGTGGCACCCGGAGCTGGGCGACGAGCAGCGCCCCGACATCGACCGGGCAGCGATCTACGCGCTCGTGGCCCGCAAGCCGTAGCCCGGGCCGCCGCCCCCAACCGGCCCACCGGCCTTTCCGCCTGACCGCCCGCAAGGGTCGACGCCCGGCTAACCGCGGCGCCGACGTACCGACCCGCCGGCATGCCGCAGTATCGGCGCGCCGGCGCGCCCGAGGCATGCCGGCACATCCGCCCGGCCGCCGAACGCGGCCGGGCCGTCCGCGCCGGTCGGAGCGTGCGGGTGGGGTACCGCGATCCCCCGCCCCGTGCTCCGACCGCTCCAACCGGTCGCGGTGCTGCTCACGCCACGGCGGTCATCGACGCAGCGTCCACCAGTTCCGCCAGCGCGGTGCCGAGGGCGGCGAGGCCGAGGCCCGCCGGACCACCCGGCTCCGACATGTACAGATCGCGGCGTATCTCGATCATCAGGCTGCTGACCTGCGGGTTCGTGCGATAGTGCGGTAGCGGGACATAGGTGCCGGCGAACGGGCTGTTCAGGTCCGTGCCGCCGAAGTCGGCGAAGACGGTACGAGCGAGGTCCAGCAGGCCGGCCGGGGTGTGGAAGTCATCGGTGCCCAGGCAGACCGGAGGGCGCGGGACGGTGCCGTGCAGTTCGTAGGGCAGTGCGTGGGTGGGATAGGAGTGGACGTCGATGAGGACGGCACGGCCCGTGGCGGCGATCCGGTCGTCGACCGCGTCGGCCACGGCCTGCGCATAGGGGTCGAAGTACCGCTCGAGCAGGGGTTGGGGGTCGGTATCGGCGGGGCGCAGCGGGGCACGGTGGGTGGTGTGGGTGTAGACGGCGCCCATGCCGACGGCGCGCATCTCCTCGCGCTTGTCGGGGAATCGTTCGGGGTCGACGACCAGTCGTGAGAGCGCGTTGACGAACCGCCACGGCCGGCGCCGGGCCACCCGCGTGGCCTCGGCGGCCAGTTCGGCGGTATGGGCGTCGGTGATGTGGTCGAGTTCCCGTTCCAGTGCCGCGTCGTCCAGGAGTATCCCGTCGCGCACCGCTGCGGGGATGGTCCTGCTGGAGTGGGGAACGTGCAGGAGTACCGGAGAGTCGTCGGACCCGGGGAGCAAATGGTAGGAGGGGGGCTCTGAGGTCATGGGTTACGCGAGTCCTCTGTTCTGTTCGAAGGGGTCTTTCCGGCAGCACCGGCCAACGCTCTGCCGGGGGACGCGCTCGCCTCGCACCCCATGCTGACCGCCTGTCACACATCCTCCCTCGCCTCCCCCGCCTCAACCAACCTGCCTTCAGAAACTGGATGTGACCCGTGATCTGGGGCCGCTCTCCGGTCAGCTGCGGGACGGGAGGTGGGTGGTCGGTCAGGGGACCAGGATGTCCAACTCCTGGAGCGCGCCGACGGTGATCTCCCGGGTCAGCTCCTCGGCGCGCTGCGCGTCGCCCTCCCGTATCGCCTCGGCGACCTGCACATGGAGGGTGACGGCCGCCGGGTCCGGATCCTCGAACATGACCCGGTGGTGGGTGCGGCCCGCCAGTACCTCGGCCACCACGTCGCCGAGGCGGGCGAACATCTCGTTGCCGCAGGCGTTCAACACCGTGTGGTGGAAGGCGATGTCGTGCACCAGGTAGGCCTCCAGCTGCTGGCCGCGTGACGTGGCGACCATGCCGAGGGCGCACTCGGTCAGCTCGGCGCACTGCGCGGCGGTGGCATGGCGTGCCGCGAGGCCCGCAGCGACCGGTTCGACCGCCGAGCGCAGCACGGTCAGCGAGCGCAGCTGGCGTGGGCGGTCGGCGCCGGCCAGCCGCCAGCGGATGACCTGCGGATCGTAGACGTTCCACTCGGCGGTGGGGCAGACGGTGACCCCGACCCTGCGGCGGGCGTGCACCAGGTGCATGGACTCCAGGACCCGCACGGCCTCCCGCATCACCGAGCGCGACACCTCGAAGCGCTGGGCCAGCTCGTCGGTGCGCAGCACGCTGCCCGGTGGGTACTCCCCGGCCGTTATCGCGGGCCCGAGGGTGTCCAGTACGCGTGCATGCAGCCCTCGGGACGTGGTGGTCATGCGCTCAGCCTACGAGGCGTCCCTCACAACTTAAAGGTCAGACTTTTACATCACACTCTCTTGAATTCATCAGACCTTATGAGTTTCAGTAACCTCGCACCGACGTGCGGATCGGACGCCGGTGGCCATGGCAGCTCTGGAGATCCTCCAGGACAGACAGCGAGGCAGTATGCAGACTCTGGTCGTGGTGGTCATGGGCGTGGCCGGGACCGGCAAGACGACGATCGGCCCGATGCTCGCCGAGCGGCTCGGCGTCCCCTACGCCGAGGGCGACGACTTCCACCCGAAGGCCAACATCGCCAAGATGACGGCCGGAACCCCGCTCACCGACGACGACCGGTGGCCGTGGCTCGACGCGATCGGCGCCTGGGCGCACGACCGGGCCGGGCGGGGCGGCGTGGTCAGCAGCTCGGCGCTCAAGCGCAGTTACCGCGACCGGCTGCGGGCTGCCGCGCCCGACCTCGTCTTCGTCCACCTCTCCGGCGACCGGGCACTGATCCAGGACCGGATGGCGCACCGCGCGGGCCACTTCATGCCGACGGCGCTGCTCGATTCGCAGTTCGCCACGCTTCAGCCGTTGCAGACGGACGAGGCGGGTGTTGCGGTCGATGTCTCCGGCAGCCCGGAGGAGATCACCGACCGGGCCCTCCTCGCGCTCAACGAGCTGGCCGGCCGCACGCAGGACGCGCAGTAGACATCGCACCCCGCGCATGCGTCGTGCACGTCACACCCACCAGGTCCGGCCAGACCATCCGAACTGGCCGAACCGACCGAAAAGACTGAACTGACTGAAATGTGACATCACGCACATCGCGCAGACCTCAAGGAACGTCGCTGGCACCGTGCGCAGCATCTCTTGCTCGCACGGTGCGTAGCGAAGGTATGGACATGGCCACGGTCGGTCCGTACATCATGGGCCCGCTCGTCTGAACCATCGGAACACGGGCCCCGTGCAGCACAGGGAGCGCACGCACCCCATGCGTGCACTTCCTCGTCCCCGCTCGTCCGGTGACCTTCCTCGTCACGGCCCAGCCGGGTCGGAGGAACACACCGGGCAACCCCCACCACCCCCACCACCCACCACAACGTAGGGAACCACCGTGACCAGTCTCAGCGTCGAGCTGCTGGCAGCGGACGCCCCCGAGCCGATCTCCTCGGCGGGCCACGCCCAGCTGGGGATCGCCGTCCTCGTGGGCATCGCCGTCATCGTCCTGCTCATCACCAAGTTCAAGCTGCACGCCTTCCTCTCGCTCACCCTCGGGTCCCTCGCGCTCGGGGCGGTCGCCGGCGCACCGCTCGACAAGGTGATCACCAGCTTCAGCACCGGCCTGGGCACCACCGTCGCGGGCGTCGGTGTGCTGATCGCGCTCGGTTCGGCGCTCGGCGTGCTGCTCACCGAGTCCGGCGGCGCGGACGAGATAGTCGACACCATCCTCGCCAAGTCGCGTGGCCGGGCCATGCCCTGGGTGATGGTGTTGATCGCCGCGGTGATCGGACTGCCGCTGTTCTTCGAGATCGGCCTCGTGCTGCTGATCCCGGTCGTGCTGCTGATCGCCAAGCGCGGCAACCTGTCCCTGATGCGCATCGGCATCCCGGCGCTCGCCGGTCTGTCCGCGATGCACGGCCTGGTGCCGCCGCACCCCGGCCCGCTGGTCGCGATCGACGCCGTCAAGGCCAACCTCGGCATCACGCTGGCGCTCGGCATCCTGGTCGCGATACCCACCGTGATCATTGCCGGCCCGTTGTTCTCCAAGTACGCGGCGCGCTGGGTGGACGTGCCGGTTCCGGAGCGCATGATCCCGCAGCGCGCGTCGGAGAACCTGGCCCAGCGGCCCCGGTTCGCCGCGACCATCTCCACGATCCTGCTGCCCGTCGTGCTGATGCTGGCCAAGGCGCTGGTCGACATCGTGGTGGACGACGTGACGGACCCCGTGCAGCGCACCTTCGACGTGATCGGCAACCCGCTGATCGCGCTGCTCGCGGCCGTGCTGGTCGGGATGTTCACGCTGGGCAAGGCCGCCGGGTTCACCAAGGAGCGGCTGTCGTCGACGGTGGACAAGTCGTTCATGCCGATCGCCGGTGTGATCCTGATCGTCGGCGCGGGCGGCGGCTTCAAGCAGACGCTGGTCGACGCCGGCGTGGGTGACATGATCCTGGACATCTCCAAGGCCTGGTCGATCCCCGCACTGCTGCTCGGCTGGCTGATCGCGGTGGTGATCCGCCTGGCGACCGGTTCCGCCACCGTCGCCACGGTCTCCGCGTCGGGCATCGTGGCACCGCTCGCGGTCAACATGTCGAGCTCCCACGCAGCCCTGCTGGTCCTGGCGGTCGGCGCCGGCTCGCTCTTCTTCAGCCATGTCAACGACGCCGGGTTCTGGCTGGTCAAGGAGTACTTCGGGCTGAACGTCGGGCAGACGCTCAAGACCTGGTCGATCATGGAGACATTGATCTCCGTGGTCGCGGGCGCCCTGGTCATGCTCCTGTCGTTGATCATCTAGCGCGGGTACACCACCGATACGCGCATCGAATCTCCCGGGCGCGGGTCCGTCCTCCCCCCACGGACCCGCGCCCGGGGCATGCCCGGGCCACGGTCTCCCCCGCAGACACCCCCTAGGGCCGCCACAGGGAGTGCTCGCGGGCCGCCCAGTCGCGGTCGACCCAGCCGGTGCGCAACCCCCGGCGGGCCTCGTCGTCGGCGAGGGCCATGCCGATGTGGCCGGCCAGCACGATGCCGACGGTCAACGCCAGCCAGTCGTGGACGAAGGTCGCGCCGGTGCGCCACTGAAGCGGCACGAGATGCGTGAACCACATCACCAGACCGGTACCGAGCATCACCAGCGTGGCGCCGGCGAGCCACGCCGCGTAGACCTTCTGCCCGGCGTTGAACTTCCCGGCCGGCCGCGACTCGGGGCGCGGGTCGCGGCGCAGCGCGGCCCGTAGCCAGACGCGGTCGTGCGCACCGAAGCGGTTGAGCCGCCGCAGGTCCCCCCGGAACGCGACGGAGGCCAGCCCGGCGAGCAGCGGCACCGGCAGGAGCAGGCCCGACCACTCGTGCACGGTGACCACGAGCCTGCGACGGCCGACGAGTTCCGCCAGCATGGGCACGTAGAGGCAGCCGGCGGTCAGGACGCACAGGCCCATCAGCACGGCCGTCGCGCGGTGCACCCAGCGCTCGGCCCGGGTGAAGCGACGCAGCCGACCGGATTCCGCGGCGGCCTCCGGCACCGGCCTGTCGCGTGCTTCCGATGCGTCGGCCGGCAGCCGTTCGGATGCGCCCGTCGGCGGCGGGTCAGACGGTGGGCGCATCGTCACGTCCGTTCGAGCGGCCGACCCAGCCGTCCACGTCATAGCCGTAGCGCTCCCAGTAGCCGGGCTCGACCCGGTCGGTGACCGTGATGCCGGAGAGCCACTTCGCCGACTTGTAGAAGTACATGGGGGCCACGTACAGCCGGACCGGGCCACCGTGCGCGTGGCTGACCGGCTTGTCCTGCATGCGCAGCGCGACCAGGACGTCGGAGCGGCGGGCCTGCGCCAGGGTGAGGCTCTCGCTGTACTCACCGTCGAAGCAGGTGAACCGCACCGCCTTGGCGGTGGGCCGCACCCCCGCGGCGTCCAGCAGCGCGGAGAGCCGTACGCCCTCGAACGCAGTGCTCGGCACCCGCCAGCCGGTGACGCACTGCACATCGTGGACCAGTCTGGTCTGCGGCAGCGCGCGCAACCGGGCCAGGCTGTAGACGTCGGGACGGTCGACGAGGCCGCCCACGGTCAGCCGGTAGTCGTCCGGGCCCTTCGCCGGCACCGAGCCGGTGACCGAGTAGTACCGGAATCCGCCGGCGCCCGGCAGCAGCCCGGTCAGGCCCGTGGGGTCCTTCTGCGATGCGGCGCCGAGGGCCGAGTCCAGGCCGTCCTGGAGTGGCCGGGCGGCGGCCACGCCCAGGGCGCCCAGGGCGAGCGTGCCGAGCAGGATGCGGCGCCCGACGGGCGCTCCCCGGCCCTCGTGCTCTATGGGATGTTCTGAGGTCACACCACGATTCGAGCACTGGTGTCGACCGGTGGCCAGCGTTCGGGGAACACCGTCGGAATTCCGTCATACTTCGCGGCGTCGCGGCGTCGTCCGCGGTGGCCGCTGTGCGCTGCCCGGCGTCGCCCGTTCCGGCTGGAAGGCCTGGTTGCCCAGGCCGATCCGGGCATGCAGCTCGGGACGCACCGTCCGGAGCACCACGCCCTGGAGCAGGCCGACCGCGGCGGCCAGGGCGATGACGCCCGGCAGCACCCAGGCGGGCGGGGAGCCGGGGCGCGCGGCGAGGAGGACGCCGAAGTCCTTGACCGTGTAGGTGGCGATGACGCTCAGCGCGATGCCCGCCACCGCGGACGCCACGAGCCGCCAGCGCTGCGCACGGGCGGCGCCGCGGCGTGCGAAGAAGACGATGACGGCGAGGCAGGAGACGGCCATCAGCAGCATGATGCCGAGTGCGCCGACGTTGCCGAGCCAGGTGAACAGGTGCAGCACGGGCCCGGTCGGATCACCGACGGGCCGGTGGTCGGTCGCCGCGAAGACGAGGACGACCACGAGCGAGAGCAGGCTCTGCAACAGCGAGCCCAGCGCGGGGGCGCCGCTGGCGTTGTGGGTGCGGCCGAGGAAGGCCGGCAGCAGCCGTTCGCGGCCCATGGTGAAGGCGTACCGGGCGACGACGTTGT
The DNA here is from genome assembly GCF_024435355.1 of Streptomyces odontomachi. GTDB lineage: Bacteria > Actinomycetota > Actinomycetes > Streptomycetales > Streptomycetaceae > Streptomyces > Streptomyces odontomachi. The sequence goes on along the minus strand of NZ_JAMJWG010000014.1, from coordinate 70,534 downwards.
GGAAGCTGAGCGCGGAGGCGAAGATCCCGGTCACGAACAGCACGTGCAGGGCGTCCGTGAACGTGCCGCCGAGCCGCCCCTCGGCGAGCAGGAAGAGCAGCCCGGCGCTCTCCTGACGGGCCATGGGCACGATCTGGGACGGCCCTGCCGCCACCGTCAGCGCCCAGCTGCTGACGGCGAAGAACACGGCGACGCAGCCCACCGCGAGGAACATCACCCGGGCCACGACGACGTGCGGGCGGCTGGTCTCCTCCGCGTAGACGGGCGCCTGCTCGAATCCGACGAAGCCGGCCAGGCAGAAGCACAGCGCGGTGCCGACCCCGGCGCCGTTCAACGTGTGCGGGTCGAAGGCCTGGAGCGACAGCCCCTCCGCACCGGGCCCGGTGAACGCGGCGGCGTCGAACACGACGATCAGCAGCGTTTCGACGATCAGCAGCAGACCGAGCAGCCGCGCATTGAAGTCGATCTTCCACCAGCCCAGCACTCCCACCACCACCAGACCGGCCAGCGCCGGAACCCACCAGGCCACGCTCGTGTGCAGGTACACCGCGGACAGCCGGGAGCACTCGTAGCCGAAGATGCCGTACAGGCCGATCTGCATCGCGCTGTACGTGACCAGGGCGACCAGGGCCGCACCGGTGCCCGCGGTGCCGCCGAGGCCGCGCGCGATGTAGGAGTAGAAGGCGCCCGCGTTGTACACGTGACGGCTCAGCTCGGCATAGCCGAGGCTGAACAGGCCGAGCACCGCCCCGAGGATGACGAACAGCAGCGGCAGGCCGACCACGCCCATCACGCCGAAGGTGGTCGGCATGACGCCGGCGACGACCATCAGCGGCGCGGTCGCGGCGAGCACGGACAGCAGCAGGCTGGCCGTACCCAGCCGCCCGGCGTGCAGCGCCCGCCCCCAGCCGAACGCACGGGACCGGCCACCGCCGGCGACGTGCTGCTGGCGTGCGTCCCTGCTGCTGCTCGTGGGGCCCGTCGGCATGAGCGGGGGATTCCTTTCGCGAGTGCCTCCGTGCCGGCAGGCGGCGGGCGGGGGACGTGGTGCCGTGCTGCGCGGGGTCGCTTCGAGGGCCGCACGGGCGGCTCCCCGGGCCCGAGGCCCGCTCAGGTGGTGCCGAGTGCGGCCCGGCGGGCGGCGTGGAAGGCCTCGTAGGGGTCCCGGTCGGGGTACGACCAGGGGGCGCCGGTGGCGTGGGGTCCGATGCGCTGGAAGAGGGCGGCGGCCTCGGCCGGTCTGCCCTCGCAGAACTTGGCGTGCGCCAGGAAGTTGAGGTCGACGCGGTTGCGCGGGTGGTCCTCGCGCTCCCACTCCAGCCACCAGTCGAAGGCGGCCTTCATCACCAGACGGGCCCGCCGGCCGAGCCAGTGGCCGGAAGCGGCCGGGTCGGACGGCTCGCTGCCCGCGGTCGCCAGCACGCGGTAGCGCTCGGCGTGCGCGACCACCGGAAGGATGGCCAGCGGTGAGTCGGCCGGGGCCTGCTCGGCGGCCCAGGACGCGAAGTCGTACACCTCGTGCAGCGGGTCCTGGCCCGTCTCGGGGTGGCGCTCCGCGAGCCGGGCCACCATCAGGTGGTGGGCGTGGTGGTGCTCCGGGTAGCGGTGGCGCACCTCGTCGAAGAGCCGCACGACGTCCTCCTCCCGGCCGATGGCGCGCTCCAGGACCAGGAGGGCCAGCCAGGGGCTGGGGTCCGAGGGCGCAAGGCCGGCAGCCTCGTGGCAGGCGTCACGGGCCGCCTCGGGTCGGGCCTTGTCGGCCAGGGCGCGGTGCACGGTGGCGAAGGCGAGCAGCACGGCGGCGTCCACCGAGTCGGGCTCGGCGAGCCGCCAGTCGCCGGCCCATGCGGCGGTGCCGGGCTCCTGGGCCAGCACATGGAGCCGGTGACCGCGGCGGTCCCAGTCGTCACCGGTCGCCGCGAGCAGTGAGCGGACCGCGGACCAGCGTCCTCCTGCCAGCGCGCTGCGCGCGGCGGTGAGCTCGGTGTCGTCGAGCGCGGCGTCGAAGGCGTGAGCGGAGCGCTTGCGCGAGCGACCGAGGGGAGGCGGGGGTGGGCACACCGCGGAACTTCCTCACGACGCGGCTAGCGAGCAGATGATCACGCACAGCAAACCCTCAGGGACCGTTTCCGTCAAGGTCCCCAACAGTGCCTACACGTGTCAACGAGGTCGCTGCGCGCAAGAATTGACCCGGTCGAGATGTTCCGGGGAAAGGGTCACTCTGGATCGACGGCGACGCACGCGGACACCGCGAGACGTGCGGTGATGCGTCACCCCACCGCCTTGGCCGCCGCCCGGCCAGCGGTGCGGCCCGAGAAGAGACAGCCGCCCAGGAAGGTGCCCTCGAGGGAGCGGTAGCCGTGCACACCGCCGCCGCCGAACCCCGCGGCCTCCCCGGCCGCGTACACCCCCGGCAGGGGTGTGCCGTCGTCGGTGAGCACCCGAGACGACAGGTCCGTCTCCAGGCCGCCGAGGCTCTTGCGGGTGAGGATGTGCAGCCGCACGGCGACCAGCGGGCCCGCCTTGGGATCGAGGATGCGGTGCGGGGCGACGGCGCGGATGAGGCGGTCGCCCAGGAAGGCACGGGCGCCGCGCAGCGCGGTGATCTGGAGGTCCTTGGTGTAGGGGTTGGCGATCTCGCGGTCGCGCGCGGTGACGGTGCGGCGCAGGTCGTCCTCGTCGATCAGGGGCTTGTCGGTGAGCGCGTTCATGCCGCGGGCGAGGGCGGCGAGGTCGTCCTCGACGACGAAGTCGGCGCCGTGGTCCATGAACGCCTTGACCGGCCCGGGGACGTCGGCGCGCGCCCGGTCGATGACACCCCGCACGGACCTGCCGGTCAGGTCGGGGTTCTGCTCGGATCCGCTGAGCGTGAACTCCTTCCCGATGATCCTCTTGTTGAGCACGAACCACGTGTGGTCGTGGCCGGTGCGCATGATGTGGTCGAGCGTGCCGAGGGTGTCGAAGCCGGGGAAGAGCGGCACCGGAAGGCGGTTGCCGCACGCGTCCAGCCACAGCGACGACGGTCCCGGCAGGATGCGGATGCCGTGCTGCGGCCAGATCGGGTTCCAGTTCTGGATCCCCTCGGTGTAGTGCCACATCCGGTCCCCGTTGATCAGGCGCGCCCCGGCCCGCTCGGTGACGCCGAGCATCAGCCCGTCCACGTGCTTCGGCACGCCGGAGATCAGGTGTGCGGGAGGGGTGCCGAGCCGCTCGGGCCAGTTGGCACGGACCAGCTCGTGGTTGCCGCCGATGCCGCCGGAGGTGACGATCACCGCCTGGGCGCGCAGCTCGAAGCCGCCGGTGACCGTGCGGCTGCTCTCCTGGCCGCGCTCGATGATCGAGGCCTGAAGGACCTCGCCGGTGACCGTGTCCACCGCGCCCCCGCTACCGGACAGGCCGGTGACGCGGTGCCGGAACCGCAACTGGACCAGGCCGCGCGCGACACCCTCCTTGACCCGGCGTATGAACGGTTCGAGCAGGCCGGGGCCGGTGCCCCAGGTGATGTGGAAGCGCGGCACCGAGTTGCCGTGTCCCGTGGCGTCGTAACCGCCCCGCTCGGCCCAGCCCACCAGCGGGAAGAAGCGCACCCCCTGCTGGTACAGCCAGGCGCGCTTCTCGCCCGCGGCGAAGTCGACGTACGCCTCCGCCCACTGCCGCGGCCAGTGATCCTCGTCACGGTCGAAGGCGGCGGTACCCATCCAGTCCTGGAGCGCGAGGTCATGGCTGTCCTTGATCCGCATCCTGCGCTGCTCGGGCGAGTCGACGAAGAACAGACCGCCGAAGGACCAGTGCGCCTGGCCGCCCAGGGACTGCTCCGGCTCCTGGTCGAGCAGGATCACCGACCGGCCCGCGTCGACGAGTTCTGCGGTCGCCGCGAGGCCGGCCAGGCCCGCACCGATCACGATGGCGTCTGCGTCGTAGGCCATGGCTACGTCCCTCTCGTGCTGCTTCCGAGGGGTCGCACTGGGCCCCGATCGGCCGGTTACCGGTGAGTCAGTCGAGGTCCGATCCTTGATGACACAGGACACCCACGTCAATGTGCCGGTCCTGTCACACAGGAGCGCGGTCCGATCCCCGCCACGCTATGGTCGGCTCAGGTACACATCCCCCGCCCGGGTCTTCGGACCCTGTCGTCGTGAGGTGCGTCGCGTGCCCGCTCTCGTCCTCTTCCTGGCTGTCTGCGCCGCCTGCTGCACGGGGATCGGATTCGTCCTCCAGCAGAACGCGGCCCAGCGCGCACCGCTGCGCGACTTCCTCTCCTGGCGGCTGCTGCTCGACCTGATGCACATGCCCCGCTGGCTGGGCGGCATCGGCCTGATGGTCTGCGGCATGGCACTGGGTGCGATGGCCCTGGGCGGCGGCGAGATCTCGCTGGTCGAGCCGCTGCTCGCGACCAATCTGCTGTTCGCCCTGGCCCTGTCCAGACACCAGACGAAGCAGGCGGTGGGTCACCAGGGCTGGGCGGGACTCCTGCTGCTCGCCGGCGGCGTCGCGGCCTTCATCATGGCCGGCCAGCCGCGCGGCGGCACGGCGGTGACCGACCCCCTGCGGCACTGGTTGATCATCGGCCTGATGGTGGGCGGCGCGCTGGTGCTCGCAGCCGTGGCGAAGCGCCGACCGCTGGCGGTGGGCCCGGTGCTGCTCGCGATCGCCGGTGGCCTGCTGTACGGCGTGCAGGACGCACTGACGCGGGTGTGCGGCGAACGGCTGGAGGAAGGGGGCTGGTCCGCGGTCTTCGGCAGCTGGCAGCCCTACGCCATGATCGCCCTCGGGATCGTCTCGCTGATCCTCGTACAGAGCGCCTTCGAGACGGCACCGCTACGGATGTCGCTGCCCGCGCTCACGGCCGCCCAGCCGCTGGCGGGCATCGCGTGCGGGGTGGGCTTCCTCGGCGATGTGCTGCGCACCGACACCGGAGCGCTGGCGTGGGAGGCGTCCGGTCTTGCCGCGATCGTCGGCGGGATCGTCCTACTCGGCTTGCACCCGGCGATGCCTCGGGGCTGCGCCCCTGTGGAACAGGTTCCTGACCTACAGTCGCGCTGACGGGGTGGCTGGGCGCTCGGTCTGGCGCGGGGGTGCGAATCGTCGCGGGGGGGCGCTGCCCGGCGCGGGGGCGCTGCCCGGCGCGGGGGCGCTGCCCGGCGGATCGCCTGCGGCGCTCCGGACGCGGCAGAGACAGCCCCTTTGGGTCCGTGACGACATGACGGGCTCGTCGTGGCTGGTCGCGCGGTTCCCCGCGCCCCTGGGGTGGCGGGGGCACCTTCGGCGATCCGGCCTCGGCGCGCGGGAGGGCGCGTCCGAAGGACGCCCTGAAAGGGGCGCGGGGAACTGCGCGACAAGCCACGACGAGCCCGTCGTACGCCACCGCCCTCAGGGGGCTCCAAGGGGGCTCCTCATGGGGCCGCCCTCCTCGACGTTCCCCCACCCCACCGCGGCCCCCGCCAGCCGGTCGCCATGGGCCCGGGCTCCTGATGGGATGGGGCGTATGAGTGCCGTGAATCCCGCAGAGTCTGCGCATCCCCATGCCTCACACCCCGGTGGCCCGGTCTCCGAGGGCTCCGTCGGCCCCGTTGGTCCCGACGGTCCCGTGGACCCCGCCGATGAGCTGCTCGACATCGTCGACGAGCAGGATCGGGTGATCGGCCAGGCCCGGCGTGGCGAGGCCTACGCCCGTCGGCTGCCGCACCGGTGTGTGTTCGTCCAGGCCCGGGACGCCGAAGGCCGCATCTTCGTGCACCGCAGGACGCCGACCAAGCTGGTCTTTCCCTCGATGTACGACCTGTTCGTCGGGGGTGTCGTGGGCGCCGGCGAGTCCTACGACGACGCGGCGCTGCGCGAGGCCGAGGAGGAGCTGGGCGTCACCGGTCTGCCCCGGCCGGTCCCGCTGTTCAAGTTCCTGTACGGGCAGGCCCCGGCCGGCGGCGACGCGACGAGCGGTGACGGTGCCCCGTCGGGCGGCGGCGTCTGGTGGTCGTCCGTCTACGAGGTGCAGTGCACGATGCCGGTGCATCCGCAGGCCGAGGAGGTGGCCTGGCACGCCTTCTGGCCGCCGGAGGAGGTGGAGCGGCGGCTCGACGGCCTGCCCTGGGTGCCGGACGGCCTCGCCGCGTACCGACGACTCCGGAAGCTGCGGTCGGACGGGCGGATATAGGCTGAAACGGATGATCGATATTCGACAATCCGTCCGTCTCTGGTTCGCCCCCGAGCGCGTCGCCGCCCAGGGCGAGACCCCCGACTACCGGTTCTCACTCGCGAACGAGCGCACCTTCCTGGCCTGGCTGCGCACCGCGCTCGCGCTGATCGGCGGCGGGTTCGCGGTGGACCAGTTCCTGCCGCACCTGCGCTCCGTCTGGCGGATCGGCCTTGCACTCGCCTTACTGGCCGCGGGTGTGCTCTGCGCCCTGCGTGCCGTCAACCACTGGGTGCGGTGCGAGAGCGCGATACGGCGCGGCGAGGACCTGCCGGCGTCCCACTTCCCCGCGTTGCTGAGCGTGGTCATCGCGGTGGTGGCGCTCGCCATGATGGTGATCGTCCTCGCGGGTTGGGCGGGATGACGCCGGCCGTACGGGCGGCCCGGGGCCGGCCGGGCCCGGGCAGTGGCGAGCGGCACGACGGCGGCGGCGGGGGCGACGACGGCCAGGGCCACGACGGGCAGGGCGGCAGCGGGGGCGGCGGTGAGCGGGGCCTGCAACCGGAGCGGACCCGGCTCGCCTGGCGCCGCACCACGCTGACCGCCACGGGCGTCACGGTGCTCGGCGTCAAGGCGGCGCTGCGCGCCGATTCGACGCTGGGCGCCCTCCTGACCTGCGCTCTGTGCCTGCTCTTGTGGCTCGCCTTCGTCGCCGCCACCCATCTACGGGTGCGTGCCCTGGCCACGTCCGTGCCACGCCAGCTCGCTCCGCGGGTCGCGGCGACGGCCGTGCTGTGCACGGTGGCCCTCGCGCTGTGTGCGGCAGCCGTGATCATCGCGTGAGGGCACGCGCGGAACCGTGCTGCCCGAGTGTGGTGTGCACGGAACGGCGGTGAACGGTACTGAACGGCGGTGAACGGCACTGGACGACATACCGACCGGTCGGCATGATGGCTACGGCGCGGCGAGGAACGCCGAAGCGTGGACAGGTGCCGCGGGCAGGGACAGGGTGCCGAGACAGGACCGGGTACCGCGCGATCGCGGGCCCGGCAGCCACACGGCGAGTACGAGGAGCGAAGCATGGGAGAACCGCACCCACCGGGTCTCGATCTCGACCGGCTCGGCCGGTACCTGGAGCGCACGCGCCCCGGCCTGCTGGCGGGGCCGCTGAGCGGGCGGCGGATCGAGGGCGGGCGGTCGAACCTCACCTACGAGGTCACCGACGGCCACGGCCGCTGGATCGTGCGACGCCCCCCGCTCGGCCATGTGCTGGCCACCGCGCACGACATGGCACGCGAGCACCGGGTGATCACCGCCCTGCACGACACCCCGGTACCGGTGCCGGGCACGGTGCTGCTCTGCGAGGACGACGAGGTGATCGGGGCCCCGTTCTACGTCATGGAGTTCGTCACCGGTACCCCGTACCGCACGGCGGAGCAGCTTCGGCCGCTGGGTCCTGAGCGGACCAGAGCCGTCGTGCTGGGCCTGGTCGACACCCTCGTCGACCTGCACGCGGTGGACCCGCAGGCGGTCGACCTCGGCGACTTCGGGCGCCCGGAAGGATTCCTCGACCGTCAGCTACGCCGCTGGGGCAAGCAACTCGACGCCTCCCACAGCCGCGCCCTGCCCGGCATGGCGGAACTCCAGGCAGGCCTGGCCCGTGCCCTACCGACCTCTCCCCCGCCCGCCATCGTCCACGGCGACTATCGCCTGGACAACGTCCTCGTCGACGTGGCGGCGAGTGAGCCAAAGGGGCGCGCTGGTGTCGAGAGCTCGAACGCGCGCGGGCCCGAAGGTCTGAGCACGATCGAACTCTCGACACCACCACGCGCCGGTAGGCGCATATCGAGTACAGCTGCGCCCCGGAGGCGAACCGAGCCACAAAAAAACACCGCCGTGCTCGACTGGGAGATGTCCACGCTCGGCGATCCGCTCACCGACCTCGGTCTGCTGACGATGTACAGCGAGCCCCTCGACCTGCCGGACTCCCCCATCAGCACCACCAGTACGGCGCCCGGCCACCCGAAGCCCGCGGAGATCGTCGAGCGGTACGCGGCACGCTCGGGCCGCGATGTCTCGGGGGTCTCCTGGTACACGGCGTTCGCGTGGTTCAAGCTCGCCGTGATCCTGGAGGGCATCCACTACCGGTACACGCTCGGCCAGACCGTCGGCGACGGCTTCTCCCGCATCGGCGAGCTCGTGCCGGTGTTCATCGAGCACGGCCTGGCCACCCTCAGCGCACCCAAGGAAGGCTGATCCCTCATGGACTTCGCGTTCGATGCCCGCACCGCTGAGCTGCGGCAGCGGCTGCTGGCCTTCCTGGACGAGCATGTGTACCCGGCCGAGCCGGTGGCGCGGGAGCAGCGTGCCCAGCAGGACTCGCCGTGGGCGACCCCTCCGGTCGTGGAGGAGCTGAAGGCCGAGGCCCGTCGGCAGGGCCTGTGGAACCTCTTCCTGCCCGACGCGGAGTACGGCGCCGGGCTCACCAACCTCCAGTACGCTCCGCTCGCCGAACTCACCGGCCGCTCCCCCCAGCTCGCCCCCACCGCCCTCAACTGCGCGGCGCCGGACACCGGCAACATGGAGGTGCTGGCGCAGTTCGGTGACGACGGGCAGAAGAAGCGGTGGCTGGAGCCGCTGCTCGCCGGGGAGATCCGTTCGGCCTTCGCGATGACCGAACCGGAGGTGGCCTCTTCGGATGCCACCAACATCACCACCCGGATCGAACGGGACGGCGACTCTTACGCCGTCACCGGTCGCAAGTGGTACATCTCCGGCGCGATGCACCCGGACTGCCGGATCTTCATCGTGATGGGCAAGACCGAGCCGGACCACCCGGACATCCGCCGCCGGCAGTCCATGATCCTGGTGCCCCGGGACACGCCCGGCGTGGAAGTGCGGCGCGCGATGCAGGTGTACGGGTACGAGGACCATTACCACGGTGGGCATGCCGAGGTCGTCTTCGACCGGGCCCGGGTGCCCGCCGGCCATCTGATCGGCGAAGAGGGCAGCGGCTTCGCCATCGCGCAGGCCCGGCTCGGCCCGGGGCGCATCCACCACTGCATGCGGCTGATCGGCATGGCCGAGCGCGCCATCGAGCTGATGTGCCGGCGGGCCGTGGCGCGCACCGCGTTCGGCCGGCCACTCGCCGACCAGGGCGTGGTCCGGGAGTGGATCGCGGACGCCCGGGTGGCCGTGGAGCAGCTGCGGCTGTTGGTCCTGAAGACCGCCTGGCTGATGGACACCGTCGGCAACAAGGGCGCCCACACCGAGATCCAGGCCATCAAGATCGCCACGCCGCGCACCGTGGTGGACATCCTCGACAAGGCGGTGCAGCTGCACGGCGCCGGCGGGGTGAGCCAGGACTTCCCGCTGGCCGAGCTGTGGGCCGGGGCGCGCACGTTGCGCCTTGCGGACGGGCCCGACGAGGTGCACCAGCGGTCCTTGGCGCGGCGCGAGTTGAAGAGGTACCAGTGAGCGGCGGGCCGGCCGGCGAGGTACCGGTGGGGTGCGGGTCGTCCGGCGAGCGGCGGGCGATGACGGTGGTCCGCATGGCGTAGAGTGCCCGGGCTGCTTCCTGCGCACCGGGGCGGCCACCGTGCCTCCTGAACGGCCGACGCACGCCTGTGCATGCGGTTCACCCGGTATGCATAATCAGCTGGCCACTGAAGGAGGCGACTCGGCTGTGACCGTGCGGCGCTGCCCCACCTGCAAGACCGCTCACCAGGACGACGGGCGGCCGGGCTGCGGCTGCACGGCGAAGGAGCGGGCCACCGCACCGGACTTCTCGCCCCTGCTCATCCGTCCGCACATCAAGGTGCGGGAGTTCGCCGACCAGGAGGAGCCGGGCGCCGGGACCGCCGCGCTCGGGGAGCACGCGCCCGGATCCGACGACCAGGACACGTCGTCCGTGACCGGCATGCCCGAAGCCGCGCCCGCCGAGGGGCAGTCGAAGGGCCCGGCGGGCTCCGGCGACCACGATGGGAGCGAGCCCACCATCGCGGTGGGGCAACCGGGCACCGCGGGCCGAGCCGGCCGCACCCCGGCGGGCGAGGGGCGTCGCAGGCGGCGGGCAGGCACCGTGGCGGGCGTCTCGGTGGCCGTGCTGGCGGTGTCCGCAGCGCTGGTCGGCACCTGGCTGATCGCGGAGAACAGCTTCAGCGACGCGGGCCCCGACCGGCACGCGGCCGCCCCGACGTTGATCATGCCGACCGATGACGGCGCACACCCGTCCGTCTTCCCCTCGCAGAGCGAGTCCGCCGCCCACGGCACCTCGGCGCCGCCCAGCGCGGGCAGTTCCGCTTCGGCCACCGGCCACCCGACCGCCACCTCGTCCCACGGCGCATCGGCGGACGGCTCCGCAGGTCCGACGTCGTCCGCGTCCTCCGGCGGCGACGCGGATTCCTCGGACGACGACGCACCACCGGTGCTGAAGAAGGGCAGCACCGGGCCCGAGGTGGCCGACCTGCAACGCCGCCTCAAGCAGGTCGGCGGCCTGTACGACGACGACGCGGACGGCGTCTACGACGACGGGGTGCGCGACGCCGTCGCCACCTTCCAGCAGTGGCGCTCCATCCAGGGCGACCCGTCCGGGGTCTACGGCTCCCACACCCGCGAGGAGCTGGAGCGGGAGACCGGCGGACCGTCGTGAGCATGCCGCGGTCGTGACCGTGCCGCGTCGGGACGCGTTCCGATCGGCTCGCCGGCCCGTCAGGGGCGCAACGCGCGCAGCAGCAGGTCCGCCAGGTGATCGGCGACCTGCTGCGGGCTGAGCGGCCCCGCGGGCCGGTACCAGGTGGACAGGTGGTGCACGGACCCGAAGTGGTAGTCCACCACCAGGTCCGCCGGGGTGGCCGTGGAGAACACCCCTGACTGCTGCCCCTCCTCGATGAGCGCGCGGAACCGCTCGTGGTAGCGCCGCCGCTCCGCCCGTACCTGCTTGTTCTTCCCGGGGCTGAGGTGCTGCATGGAGCGGAAGAAGATCGCCGCGTCGTCGAGGTTCTCGATGGTGGTCACGACCACGTCCGCCGCGGCGTCCCGCAGCCGCTGCTCGACGGGGGCGTCGGCGTGCGCGAACGCGTCGAGGCGCTCCTGCTGGAGGCGGAGCACCCGGGCGTAGATCTCCTGGAGCAGGTCCTCCTTGGATCCGAAGTAGTGGTACAGCGCGCCTTTGGTCACCCCGGCCGCCTCGACGATCTCCTGTACGGAGGTGCGGTCGTAGCCGCGGTCGGCGAACAGCCGGGTGGCAGCCGCCAGCAGACGCCGCGGGACGGGCGCGCCGGCCGGATCGCCTTCTGCGGTTCTGTCCGTCGTCCTGGGCACTTGTCGCCACCTGCCTTCCCGTCTCGTCGTGTCGGCCCGGCCGCGCGGCGCCCGGGGTGTGCCGGGCGGCGTTCGGTCGGCTGCGCTTCAGCGCAGGTCCCGCCGGAGGATCTTCCCACTCGCGGTCTTCGGCAGCTCGGGCAGGATCTCCACCTGCCGCGGGTACTTGTACGCGGCCAGCCGCTCACGGCAGTGCGCGACCAGCTCGCCGGCGTCCACGGTGGCCGACGGGCGCAGGCTCACGTACGCCTTGACGGTCTCGCCGCGATAGCCGTCCGGGACGCCCACGACGGCCGCCTCGCGCACCGCCGGATGGCCGTAGAGGACGTCCTCCACCTCGCGCGGCCAGACCTTGAACCCGGACGCGTTGATCATGTCCTTCTTGCGGTCCACCACGTAGAGCCAGCCGTCGGCGTCCATGAAGCCGATGTCACCGGTGTGCAGTTCGCCGTCGAGGAACGTCTCGGCGGTGGCCTCGGGGCGGCGCCAGTACCCGGGCACCACCTGGGGGCCGCGTACCAGGATCTCGCCGTGCTCGCCGAACGGCACCTCGTGCCCGGTGTCGTCGACGATGCGTATCATCCCGTCGGCCCCCGGCACGCCCACCGCGAGGGTGCCGGAGGCCGGGTCGACCGGGGCGCGGCTGTCCGGCGGCACCGAGGCGCAGGCCGCGGTGCACTCGGTGAGGCCGTAGCCGTTGTGGAGGTAGGGCCCGAAGCGGGCACGGAAGTCCTCCACCAGGGCGGGCGGCAGCGGGGCGCCGCCAGAGGAGATCACGCGGAACGAGGCGAAGTGGTCGCGGGTGGCGGCGGGATGGGCGGCGAGCGCCATGAACGCGGTCGCCGGCCCCACGGTGTACGCGGGCCGGTGCTCGGCGAAGGCGTCCAGCACCACACCGGGTTCGAAGCGGTAGGTGAGCGCCAGCGTGCCGGCGGCCGTGACGCAGGCGGCGAGCTGGGCGACCATGCCGGTGATGTGGAACAGCGGCGCGAGCGCGTGGTACACGGAGCCCGGCGGGAGGTCGTGCCCGGTGCGCTGCCGTTCGGCGTTGTACATGATGTTGCGGTGCAGGTTCGTGGCGCCCTTCGGGGTGCCGCTGGTGCCCGAGGTGTAGCTGATCAGGGCGGTGTCCCGGCCCGCGGGGAGCCGGCCGCCCGGCGCCGGAAGGCCTCGGCGGGCGACGGCGACGAGGTCGTCGGCGTCCTCGGCAGGCCGGGTGCGCTCGAACGCCAGCACCCGGGCGTCGTCGCGGCTCTGGAGGTCCTTCTCGCAGGCGGTGAGCACGACACGGACGCCGCTGCCGGCGGCCGTCTCGCGCAGATACCCCTCCCAGGCGCGGTCGGCGCAGACCAGGGCGGCCACCTCGGCGTCCTGGAGCACATGGCGCACCTCGGCCGACTTGTACATGGGGTTGATCGGGACGACGACCGCGCCGGCCTTCCACGCGCCCAGCAGGGCTACCACGAAGTGCGGGGTGTTCTGGAGCATGAGGGCGAGCCGGTCACCGGCGGCGATCCCACGGTCCGCGAGGTACCCGGCGACCGAGTCGCTGAGGGCGTCGGTCGCGCGGTAGCTCAGCCGCCCGTCGAAGTAGGCGAGCGCGGTGCGCTCCGGTGCCGCGCGTACCGCGGCGGCGAAGGCCTGCACGAGCGACTCGGGCGGGGTGATGGGGGCCTTCTGGGCGTCGCTGAGCCGGGCGAGCCAGGGACGGTCGGCGTACGAGGACGCCGGCGGGGACGGGGGCGGCGGCGGAGCGGCCGTGGCGTCGGGCTCCTGGGCCGGCGGGGAGCCGGACGCGGCGGACGACGGGCTTGCTGTCATGCGGGGAACGCCTCCCACTTCTGCTGGAGCTTGTTCATGCCGGCGATCCACCGCCCGGGTTCGGCCGCCCGGGCCTGGTAGTACGCGGCGACCTCGGGGTGCGGCAGGATCAGGAACCGGTCCTCGGCGATGCCGGCGAGCAGCGCGTCGGCCACGTCCTCGGGATCGATCGCGGTCGGGGCCAGCACGAGATCACCGGCGGATCCGGCGGAGGTGAGCATGTCGGTGCGCACCCCCTGCGGGCAGATCGCGTGGACCTTGATGCCGCGGTGCCGGTAGGTCAGCGAGAGCCACTCCGCGAAGGCGTACGCGCCGTGCTTGGTGACGCTGTAGGGGGCGGCGCCGACCATGGTGAGCAGGCCGGCCGCGGACACCGTGGAGACGAACCGGCCGCTGCCGCGGTCCAGCCAGTCGGGCAGCAGGGCGCGGGCCGCACGCACATGCGCCATCACGTTGACGTCCCAGGCGCTGGCCCACACCTCTTCGTCGGCGGCCTCGGTGCCGGGGCTGCCGAGGCCCGCGTTGGCGCAGTAGACGTCCACCGTGCCGCCGAGGGCGTCCCGGGCCTCGGTGACGGTGGTCGACGCGTCGCCGGGGACCGCGGTGCCGCCGATCTCGGCGGCCACCGCCTCCGCCTTGGCGGTGTCCAGGTCGTTGACGACGACGCGGGCCCCCCGTGCGGCGAAGGCGCGCGCCAGCGCGGCACCGATGCCGCCGCCCGCGCCCGTGACCACCACGCGGCTGCCGCTCAGGCCGCCTTCCGGGCTGTCCACCATCGCTCTCCTTCGGCTCGACTGCGTTTCGGCTCGACTGCGTTCTCTACAGATGCGATCTCTACAGACTCGATCTCTACAGACTAAGCGGTTGGTCAGAGTGCGGGAAGGGGACTTTCCCGGAGTGCGAGGTGACGGCGTTCCCTCGCTGCACCATCCTTCCCCGGGCCGGAAACCGCGCGCTAGCGTGCGTCCCCGGTGGTCGTGCGATCACGACCACCGGACGGTCCCGGTCGAAAGGTCACCCCATGAACCTGCACAGACGCAGCCTGCTCGCGGCCACCGTGGCCGGTGTGACGGCGGGAGCGGTCGCCGCCACGCCCGCCGCTGCGGCATCCGACACCGCACGCGGTCACCAGTTGCGCACCGGATTCGAGCGGCTTGCCGCGGACGGTTACGCGCTGCTGGACGGGGAGAAGGTCGGCATCGTCACCAACCCCACGGGGGTGACCACGCGTGGGGGTACCTCCCGGTCGAGCGGAGTCGAGACTGGGGGAATCCGGCACATCGTCGACGTGATGCACGCGGACGAGCGGGTGAACCTGGTCGCGGTCTTCGGCCCCGAGCACGGCTTCCGCGGCACCGCACAGGCGGGCGGCTCGGAGGGCCGCTACGACGACCCGGCCACCGGACTGCCGGTGTACGACACCTACCAGGTCAGCGGGCAGAAGCTGGCCGACGTCTTCACCACCTCGGGCGTGGACACGGTCGTCTTCGACATCCAGGACGCCGGCGCCCGCTTCTACACGTACATCTGGACCCTGTACGACTGCATGGAGGCGGCGGCGCTCGCGGGCAAGCGGTTCGTCGTGCTGGACCGGCCGAACCCGATCACCGGGCGCGAGGCGTACGGGCCCATCCTGCACGAGGAGTACTCCTCGTTCGTGGGCCGCAAGCCGATCTCGCAGCAGCACGGCCTGACGGTGGCGGAGCTGGCCAGGCTGTACAACGGCGAGTTCCTGGCCAAGCCCGTGCCGCTGGAGACGGTGCTGATGACGGGCTGGCGGCGCACCGACTTCTACGAGGACTCCGGTCTGCCGTGGGTGCTGCCCAGTCCGAACATGCCGACCACCGACTCGGCCCTGGTCTACCCGGGCACCTGCATGTTCGAGGGCACCGTGCTGTCCGAGGGCCGCGGCACGACCCGTCCGTTCGAGTTGCTGGGCGCCGAGGGCATCGACGGCCGCTGGGCCGAGGCGGCGAACGGGGTCGGCCTGCCCGGGGTGGAGTTCCGCGAGGCCTACTTCGCGCCGACGTTCAGCAAGTGGCAGGGCAAGACGGCCGGCGGGGTGCAGATCCACGTGCGGGACCGGGCCGCCTACGACGCGGTGCGCACCGGGATCGCCCTGCTGGTCACGGCGAAGCAGGTGTGGGACGGCTTCGCCTGGCTGGACAACGACCACATCGAGAAGCTGACCGGCTCCACGCTGGTGCGCACGATGGTCGACGCGGGCGCCGGAACCGACGACATCGTGGCGGCCTGGCAGGACGAGCTGGCCGCCTTCCGGGCGGTGCGCCGGCAGTACCTGCTGTACCGCTGAGCACGGGTGACCGGTGGCGGGCCGGGGCAGCACGGCCCCGGCCCGCCCGTGCTGCTACCGGTGGCTCGGGAACTCCACGACCTGCTGGTACGTGGGCCGGTTCTGCCACTGGATGGGGTCGTGCTTGATGCCGCCCAGCGGACGCTGGATGATCGCGTCGGCGCACCACTGGTCACCGGCGTCGCAGTTGTCGTCGCCGGGGTAAACGGTCGTCGCCGGCTCGGCGGCGGCCTTGGCGAGGGTGCTCAAAAGGACGCTGCGGCAGGCGTCGAGCGTGCCGTCGCCGCAGTAGGTGTGCCCGAGGGGTCCCTCGACGGGCTCACCCTGCACCGCACGGAGATCCTTGTCGACATATCCCCACCAGCCGTACTGGAACGAGGAGCCCGCGTGCCCGCCGGTGGCGCCGTGGCCCGCCGACGGGGCCTCGTCGACCGTGAGGTTGCGGGTCAGCGCGGTCCACAGGTCGTCCCCGAGCCCGGGCCGGAACTCGGCCTCCACCAGCTGGGGCCACCAGGCGTCCATGATCCGTACGGCGTCGGCGTGCGCGTAGGTGTGCGAGCCGGCCGAGGTCTCCTTGCGCTGGGCGCCCGCGGCCTGCCAGGACTCCAGCTGCTGGACGGCCTGCTCGCTCGCCGGGTCGTCGATGGGCTTGCCGCGCAGCACCTTGATCAGCTCGGGCAGCACCCGCTCGCCACGCAGATCGGTCTCCGCGGCGTCGGCCATCGCCCGGGTCAGCGAGGCCCGGGTGACCCCGCCCTGGGCGACCAGCTTCCTCACCCGTGCGTCGAGCAGGTCGGCGCGCTGCACGGCGCCCCAGCTGAAGGAGGCGGCGGAGTAGTCCTTCGCCTGCTTGTTGTTCCAGGAGACGTAGTAGTCCTGGTCGACCGAGTTCGGGTGCTGGTCGTCCGGGGTGTAGGCGGCGGTGTTGTCGGTGGGGTCGAAGTCCTGCCACTCGTAGGCCTGCTCCGCCCGCACCGGGAAGGTGGGGTCGACGCCGGTGGCCCGCACCGGGTTGGCGCCGCTGTTGAAGTAGGCGATGTCGCGCGAGTCCGCGTAGAACCAGTTGAAGGTGTAGTTGATGTGCGCCGCGGCCTGCTGGAAGGTCGTGGCGTTGGTGACGTACGACGGGTCGTTGAGCATCTGGAAGCCGAGGATCGAGTCGGCCTCGTGGCGGTAGGTGGAGCGCTCCAGGACGTAGGCCACCGGTTTGCCGTCGACGGTGGCGCGGTGCGTCACGATGCCGTAGTTCGTGCGGTAGACCTGCATCCGGTAGGAGCCGGCCGCGGTGGAGTCCGCGAGGGTGGGCTTCCAGGAGTTGGTCCTCTCGAGCTTCTCCATCGGCGTGCAGGCGCCGCGGTAGAGGTAGCTCGTGGACTGCTTGGTGGGCGCGGACCCGTCCGGCTCGCACAGCTCGACCGCGTAGGTGTCCACGATGTCCTGGGACGCACTGGTCGCCGACCACGCGTAGTCCTGGCCACGGCCGAGCTGGACGTACATGCTGACCCCGGCGAAGGACGCGCCGCGCGCGCTGATCCCCGGGCCCTGGAGCTCCTGCATCATCAGCAGCTGCGGGGCGAAGTAGCCGGTCTGCGGTCCGAAGACGGCGACCGGGTGCCCGCTGGCGGTGTGCTTGCCGGACACGAGCAGCGCGTTCGACATGCCCTTCACCGCGCTGCCGTCGCCCCCCGTGGTGAACAGGTCGGAGGGCAGCACACCGTCGTCGAACAGGCCCTGCACCGGCTTGAACTTCGCGGGTGCCGCGACCGGGTCCTTGGTGCTCCGGGCGCCCTGCTGTGCGGAGCCGGTGCGGTCGTAGACCAGTTGCTCGGGCTCCACCGAACCGGGATCGGGCAGCGCCGTGCCCCGTGCGTCGGCCGGCTTGCCGGCGTACGGGAAGGAACTGCCGTCGTGGATGGTCAGCACCGCTTCGGGGTCGTTGCGCTCCCGGAAGGACTCCCAGACGCGGGTGCCCTCCTCGACGCCGTACTTCTGCTGGGCGGCGAGCAGGGAGAGCGCCGCGTCGACCTCGCCGCCACCGCCGTTGCCGAAGAGCGCGCCGACCACGGAGGCGAGCGCGATCAGGTCGGTCACCTTGAAGGGTTCGATCTCGCCGATGTTGGTGATCGGATCGATCTTGCCGGTGAGGTCGTACTCGCCGGGGAAGGTGCGGTCGTTCTTGGCCTTGACGCGGTAGGCGTTCAGACCGTCGACGTAGGCCTGGACGTCCTCCAGGGCCTGCTCGCCACGGGTGCCGTTGTGGTTCTTGATGTAGTCGATCTGGGCTTGCAGGTCCTCTTCGGTGTACGGGGCCTGCGGCCAGAACTGCTGCTCGAGGCCCTGGTTGGCGGCCGCACCGCCCGCGAAGGACGTCAGCTCACCGCGCCCGACGTGCCGGAAGAGGTCGATCAGCCAGAGCCGGTCCTGCCCCGCCGCGTACCCCGCACCGAACTCGGTGCCGTACCGCGTGGTGCCCTGGACGTGCGGCACGC
This sequence comes from Streptomyces odontomachi, assembly GCF_024435355.1. Lineage (GTDB taxonomy): Bacteria > Actinomycetota > Actinomycetes > Streptomycetales > Streptomycetaceae > Streptomyces > Streptomyces odontomachi. The sequence goes on along the minus strand of NZ_JAMJWG010000014.1, from coordinate 52,458 downwards.
CGAACTGCTTGTCGCGGGTGATCGTGACGTCGTCGCGCGGCCGGGTGACCGAGGCGACCTGATCGGAGGGGACTCCGAAGGATGAATCATTGTAAAAGTGCGTGAGTGTGTCATTCGTGAGCGAGGGGTAACCGGAGGACAGGGCGTCGTAGCGGCCGAGCTGATCGTCGGCGTGGGCCGGCTGGGTCCCCAGCGCCTGGTTGGCCAGGATCTCGGCGAACGTGGCGCTGCCGTTGTTGCCCGGCGGCAGGATGTCCGCGCACTGACCTGCGCAGTAGTCACCCTCCGCCGCCGTGCCGGCCTGGGCGGCGGACCCGGCCGGATTGGCCGCGGCTGCCTGGCCCAGCGGTGCCACAAGGCCCACAGTGAGCACAAGGACGGCAGCGGTGACCAGCCCGTGCGATCGGCGCCCGCGGGTCCGATGCCCGTGGGGTCGGTCCGGTCGCCGTCGACGCGTCCCTGCAAAGAGAGCGCCGATGACGACACGTGCGGTGCGGCGACGACGCATTGCGGCTCCTCCTGGGGGTGCCACCCACGCCCTCAAGGCGGTGGGGAGATGGTGAGCCGGAGGTTACCGGTGGTAGGTGAGGCGGTGAAGATGAACATACGTCACGTTTTTGTCGAGGCCGCGACAACGCAGGTGACAGACCGCACGTGTGCCTTGCGAACCTGCGGGAAACCGGAGGGAGCCGATACGCGTCGCGATACGTCTATTCGTCGACGTTCGACGACGACGTCGGCTGCGACGCCGTCTGTATGACGACGCAAGCACAGCTGTGACGGAGGTGCAGGGCGATGGCCGGTTTTCGGAGCCTCGCGAGACAGGTGCGCGATCCCCTGAGTGATATGGCGCTACGTAGGTATTCCCTACGGAAGTGCCTGGAAAGATTCGCCCCTTATGGCCACCGGGCGACCTGGGACCATCTCTGCTCCCGGGTCGGCATCGATCCGGAGGACCGGTCCCCCGACCCGGCCCGGTTGGTGGCCGCGCTCGACGAACTGGAAGAGGCGCGGGCGGTGTGGCTGGCCTATGAGGCACAGTTCGCCGAGCGCCGCAAGCGCGAGAAGCACGACGGGCTGCGCAGCCCGGGCAGCATCGATGACTGGCACCGGCTGACCTGGGGCGGCTGCGGAGTGGCCTGGTGCGACAATCCCGGCGTACACCCGCACGAGCCGCTGGCGGAGGTGCTCCGCCGCCTGATAGCCGGCCTGGAACGCGAACCGGGCGACTGCTGCCCGGTGTGCGACGGCACCCAGCTGGTCTGGAAGTTCGGACTGGCCCACGAGCCGTCCTCGGGACCGGTCTGCACCAGCTGCGGCATCGTGGTCCCCCGACCGGTCCTGACCCGATCGGCACTGGCCGAGGCACGGCGGGCCCGCCTGCTGGTGTCGGCCTGACCGGCACCACACCACCCACGACACACCCATCCGGCCGGTCACCCGACACCGGCCGGAGGTGAGAACCGGCACCTGGTCGGTCGCGAGACCGACACGGGGCCGGCCGAGGGACCGGCGCAGAAACGGGCACGAGCGGCCGGCACCGTGGCGTGCGGGAACGCGGCATCCGCAGGTACGGCGCCCGGCGTCGTCCTGTGCGACGTGCGGCCGTCCGCGTACGGCGCACGGAGTTCGGCTCCGAACGCCGCGGCGGGCGTGGCGGCAGGCGACGGCAGCCTGCGAGTTCCGCCCGGCACGCACCGGGCGGCGGTGCCGCTCCTGCCCGCGACGGCGGCTCGCGCCGGCCGTCTCCCGACGACGCGCCGTCGGAGGCTGCCCTGCCGGCGGTCCGCGCCGCCGTGGCCGCCCGCGACCCGCGTTGACATAGTCCGCGCGTCCCAGCATGCTGAGCAAGCGCTTAGGCAGCTTTACCGCCCGAGCGCTGATCGGACGTACGTCGCCGGGAGGCCGGGAACATGGCAGAGCCGAGGATCTTCACTTCGCCCGACGAGCTGCGCGCCGCCATCGGCGAGCAGCTGGGATACAGCGACTGGCTGGAGATCGACCAGAAGCGGATCGACCTCTTCGCCGAGGCGACCGGGGACCACCAGTGGATCCACGTCGACCCGGAGAAGGCCGCCGCCGGCCCGTTCGGCACCACCATCGCGCACGGCTATCTGACGCTGTCCCTGCTGCCGATCCTGTCGCCGCAGCTCATGCTGATGGACAACATCACGATGGGCATCAACTACGGCACCAACAAGGTGCGCTTCCCCGCCCCGCTGCCGGTGGGCTCACGGGTGCGCGCCACCGGCGTCGTCACGGAGGTCAAGGACGTCGGCGGGCCCGGCGACGGCATTCAGGTGACCCTGGTGGTGTCGGTGCTGCGCGAGGGGCAGGAGAAGCCGGTCTGCGTGGCGGAGTCGGTCACGCGCTACCACTTCTGACGACCGCGGGCCGGCCGCCCGGAACCGGGCGGCGCCAGGCCCGAAGGGCACGGCGGGCCCGCCTCAGGCGACGGCGTCCGCCCCGTCGTGTCCCACCATCCGCAGCACGAGGTCGGCGTAGAGCGCGCCGACCTCGTCGGGTGTGCGCCGGCCCGACTCCTTGAACCACCGTGCGACGTCGACGCTCAGGGAGAGCACGGCGAGGGTGGTGCCGGGGACGTCCGGAACGTCGAACTCCCCGCTGCGCACCCCGTCCTCGATGATCCCCCGGATGACCGCGTCGGTCCGGCGCCGCAACGCCACGATCTCCTCGTACGCCGCACCGCCGAGCGCGTCGAGTTCGTACTGCACGACACGGGCCGTGGTGTGCTGCGCGGCGTGCCAGCGGACGAACGAGCGCACCGCGACGGCGAGCCGCTCGGCCGCGCCGCCCTCCCCGTCGGCGGCGGCCTGGAGGATCTCCAGCGCCCGTTCGTGGCCGATCCGGCTGATGCGGTGCAGCAGCTCTTCCTTGGTCTTGTAGTGGATGTAGAGCGCCGCCGGGCTCATGCCGGCACGGCCGGCGATGTCTCGGGTGGTCGTGGCGTGGTAGCCACGCTCGGCGAACGCCTCGACGGCGGCGATCAGCAGCCGTCGTGCGGCATCGGGGCTGACCTCGCCCCACGGCCTGCTTTCCTCGTCGGCCGTCTGCTCCACCGCACTCATCCCAGCCCCTTCCCTGACAGGCTCCGGCAAGACGCACACGATACCCGAACACTGAGCGAGCGCTTAGGGTCGTTCCTTCGGATCGTGCTGCGCGTACGGGCCCGGGCGGCGCCGAAGGCGTCGCGACGGCGTCAGGTCGGGTCAGAGCTTCTCGAACGGGTCGTGCTCGGCGAGCAGCTTCTCCAGCCGGGCCTGGTCGACCCGGCTGACCAGCTGCCCGGCCTCCTGCCGGTCCCGGATGACCTTGGCCAGGGTGAAGGCGGACGTGACGAGGTAGAGCATGGCGATACTGAGGAAGGCACGCACCCATGCGTCGGTTCTGAGGTTGTAGATGCCGATCGAGGTGGCCGCCAGGGCGACGGCGAAAGATGCGACGGACTGCCCGTAGAAGGCCACGGTGTTCTGCTGCTTGACCGGTGTGTCACTCATACCGCAAGGGTCGACCGCCCCCCGCACGCACACCATCCGTACGGATACTCAGGGCGTACTCATCTGGGACCGGCGGTGCTCGACGGCCCGAGGACCGCGGCCGTGATCAGCCGTGCTGCCGGGGCGGCGCCCGACCTACCATGTCCCGCATGGCCCGCCCCCGCAAGCCCCTGCTGAGCACCGGACGCATCGTCGCCACGGCCCGTGCCCTGGTGGACACCGAGGGTCTCGCGGCGGTCTCCACGCGCCGCCTGGCCGCCGAGCTCGGGGTCAGCGGACCCTCGCTGTACAACCACTTCCGCACCAAGGACGAGATCCTGGAGGCGGTCGCCGACTCGGTGAGCGCCCAGGTCGACCTGTCGATGTTCGAGGACGGCCGGCCCTGGCGCGACGCGCTGCACGACTGGGCCGTCTCCTACCGCGCCGTGCTGTCCAGGCACCCGCACATCGTGCCGCTGCTGGCCGCCGGGCCCGGCCGCCGCCCGGCCGCGCTCCGGCTCGCCGACGCGGTCTTCGGCGCCATGGTGGACGCCGGCTGGCCGCCCGCGCAGGCCACGTCGATCGGCGCGCTGATGCGGTACTACGTGATGGGCGCCGCCATCGGCTCGTTCGCCGGTGGCTTCGTCGACGACGCGGCGGCCTACGATCCCGCCGACTACCCGCACCTCGGCCAGGCCCACCTGCTGGCCGAACGGCAGCAGAAGATCGACCAGCGCGCCTTCGAGACGGGGCTGAGCGCCCTGCTCGACGGCCTCGAGGTGCAGTACCGGGAGCTGGCGGCGGAGCAGAGGGCGGGCCACGGCTGAGGCCGGAACGGGTATCCGGCCCCGCGTCCGCCGCCCTCAGAACACCACCAGCGCGCGCCCGCCCTTGCCCGCCAGCATGTTGTCGAACGCGGCGGGGATGTCCTCCAGGCCGATGCGGTCCGTCACCAGCGTCGCCGGGTCCAGCCGGCCGGCGCTTATGTGGCTGGCGAGCACGGGCACGTCACGGGACGGGTCCGCGTTGCCGTAGACGCAGCCGGTCAGGGTGCGGCCCCAGTGGAAGATCTCCAGGGCGTTGAAGGTGACCTGCTCGTCCTTGCCTCCGATGCCCACCACCGTGGTCCGCCCGCCGCGCCGGGTGGACTCCCAGGCGGCCCGGATGGTGGCGGCGCGGCCCACGCACTCCACGGCGACGTCGACACCGTGCCCGTCGGTCAGCCGGCGGACGTCCTTGGCGGTCTGGTCGGAGGCCGGCACGAAGTCGGTCGCACCGGCCGCGCGGGCCAGCTCCTCCTTGGCCGGCGAGGCGTCCACCGCGATGATCCGCTCGGCACCCGCGATCCGGGCCGCCTGGAGGGTGGCGAGCCCCACCCCTCCGGCGCCGAAGACCGCCACGGACTCGCCGACCCGCACCTGCGCCGCGTAGTGCACGGCACCGTAGCCGGTGAGCACGGCACAGCCGAGCAGGGCCGCGTCGGTGAGCGGTACGCCATGCGGTGCGGGCAGCACGCAGCCGGCGGTGACCACGGTCTCCTCGGCGAAAGCGGCCACGTTCAGGCCCGGGTGCAGCTCGCCGCCATCGGCCCGGTGGGCGTACACCCGCTGGGCGCCGGCGAGGGCGTTGGCGCAGAGCCAGACCTCACCGAGCTGGCAGGCGTGGCAGGTCCCGCAGGACGGCGCCCAGTTGAGGACGACGCCGTCGCCCGGCCGGACGTGGTCGACGCCCTCGCCGACCGAGACGACGGTGCCGGCACCCTCGTGGCCGAGCACGGCGGGCACCGGCACCCGCAGGGTGCCGTTGGACAGGGACAGGTCGGAGTGGCACACCCCGGCAGCGGCGAGGCGGACGCGCACCTCGCCGGGCCCGGGCTCGGGCAGGTCGATCTCGGCGATCTCCAGCGGAGAGCCGACGGCTGGCAGAACGGCGGCGCGGACCACGATCTCGTACTCCTGGAGGGACGACGGCGAAGCCGGAGGGCCGGAAGGGTCGATGGGCCGGGGACGGGCGCGGGTCGGGGCGCCGGGTCGGGCCGGGAGCGGCGGGGCTTGTGGGGTCGGGGACTGGCGGGCTCGGGGGGCTGGCGGGTCCGGCGTGGGGCGCCGGCTCCGCGCCCGGGGTGTGGCGCTGGCTCAGAGTTGCAGGGACTTGGTCTGAAGGTATTCGCTCAGACCGTGCGGGCCCAGCTCTCGGCCCACGCCGGACTGCTTATACCCGCCGAAGGGGGCGAGCGGGTTGAAACGGCCGCCGTTGATGTCGACCTGGCCGGTCTCCATCCCGCGGGCGAACGCCACCGCCGCCGCCTCGTCGGCCGCCCAGACCGCGCCCGAGAGGCCGTAGGCGGTGGAGTTGGCGATGCGCAGGGCGTCGGCCTCGTCGGTGTACCGCATCAGGACGAGGACCGGCCCGAAGATCTCCTCCTGGGCGATGGTCATCTCCTCGGTGACGTCGGCGAAGACGGTGGGACGCACGTAGTAGCCGGGGGTGCGGGACGCTTCGGTGCCGCCCGTGACGAGCCGGGCGCCCTCGGCAATGCCTTTGTCGATATAGCTCCACACCCTCGCGCGCTGTTCGGCGCTGACGACGGGCCCGATGCGGTCCGCGTACTTGTCGGCGGCGGCTCGGGCGAGTTCGACCGCCTCGTCGTACTGCGCGGTGTGCACCAGCATGCGGGTCCAGGCGTTGCAGGTCTGGCCGGAGTTGGACATCACGTTCGCCACGCCCACGTTGACCGCACGGGCCAGGTCGGCGCCGGGCAGGATGACGTTGGCGGACTTGCCGCCCAGCTCCAGCGCCACCCGCTTGACGGCGGCCCCGGCCGCGGCGCCGATGGCGCGGCCGACCGCGGTGGAGCCGGTGAAGGAGACCATGTCGACGCCCGGGTGCTCGACGAGCGCCTGCCCTGCGACCGTACCGAGGCCGGTGACCAGGTTGAACACTCCCGCGGGCAGCCCTGCTTCGTGCACCGCTGCGGCGAACAGCCGCGCGACCAGCGGGGTGTTCTCGGCCGGTTTGAGTACGACGGTGCAGCCCGCGGCGAGCGCGGGTGCGACCTTGGCGACGATCTGGTGCAGCGGGTAGTTCCAGGGCGTGATCGCCCCGACGACGCCGACCGGCTCGTGGTGGACCCTCGAGTTGCCGAGCTGCTCCTCGAAGGCGTGGGTGGCCGCCAGCTCCGCATAGCTGCCGGCGACGGTGATCGGCAGGGCCGCGTGCACCTTCTGCGCGAAGGCCGGTGGTGCGCCGAGTTCGGCGGTGACGGTCGCAGCGATCTCGCCCTTGCGTGCGACGAGCACGTCGCGCAGGGCGGCGAGCCGGGCGCCGCGCTCGGCCGGTGCGGTGGCGGCCCAGCCGGGCAGCGCGGCGCGCGCGGCACGCACCGCGGCGTCGATGTCGTCGGCGGTGCCCGCGGGGACCCGGCCGATCTCCTGCTCGGTGCCCGGATCCAGGACCGCGATCGTCTCCGCGCCGGCAGCGGGGCGCCAGGCGCCGTCGATGTACATGCCGTCGCGTGGGGCGCCCTCGGCGTGCGGGGCCCCGTCGCCGGCGGTCTGCGCGGATCCGACGTCATGGGCTGTCATGCGGTGTTTCCCTCCGTGGCGGCTCGGCGTCGTCCGGCCAAACGGCGTGGCCGTACCGGCCCCCGAGCTTACCCACCAGTAAGGTCTGGGGGCAGCCCCCCGGACCCGCTCTGCGCCGTCGCATGCGCCAGCACCTCACCGGCGTAGGCCCGCAGCAGCCTGCGTGCTTCCTCGATGATCTGCGGGTCTCCGGCGGGGTCCATCCGGAAGGCGAGGCGGATCAGCGCGTCGGCGGACTCCACCGCGACCAGGACGGTACGGCGCAGTGCGGCGTCCGGTGCACGGCCGAGGTGCCCGCCGAGCAGTTCGGCGAGCCGGCCGGCCACCCGCAGGTTGGGGCCGGCATCGGCGCCGACCGGGATCTGGTTGCCGAAGTCGACCAGGGCGAAGCCGGGCGCGGTGCGCTTCATGGCCAGGTACTCGTCCAGCGCCGCATCGAGCGCACGCTGCCAGTCCTCCGGTGCGACACGGGCGAGGCGGTGGGTGACACGGTCGGCGTAGCGGTCCAGGTTGCGGGCGGCGAGCGCGTCGACCAGCTGGCGTTTGTTGCCGACGAAGCGGTAGACGGAGCCGATGGCGACCCCGGCGCGCGCGGCGACGGCGCGGGTGGTCAGCCTCTCGTAGCCCACCTCGTCGAGGAGCGCGGCGCAGACGTCGAGGATGCGGCCGAGCCGCTCGGCGCTGCGGCGCTGCCGGGGCGCACGACGCAGCGTGTCGTGCTCCTCGGACGCCGGAAGCACCCCTTGGCGGAGGGGCCCGGAGTACCCGAACGCTCCGGGCCGCCCGGAGTGCCCCGGCCGCTCGGTCATCAAGACGCGCTTCCGACCGCCGGCCCGGAGGGCTCGCCGGCCGGGTGGTCGTGGCTCGGGGCCGAGGGCGGGGCGGATGCCTGGTCGGACGGCTTGCGCGCAGGCTGGCCGGACGGATTGCCGGACGGACGACCGGGGCCCTCGACGCCGGGCTCCGATGCGGTGAGGTCCGCGGTGCTTTCGATCGGCTCGCCGTGCAGCGCCCAGACGGTGCCGTCGTCGGCGTAGAGGCGGGCGGTGAGTTGGTGCGTGCCGCGGCTGAGCAGCTGCTCGGGCAGGTGGTAGTGGGAGTCGTGCAGGACGGCCAGGGGTCGCCCGTCCAGCGAGAGTTCGGCCCTGCCGCGCCCGACGACCGCGGTACGGGCGCCGTCCCGGGCGGGTGTCAGGCGGAAGTGGTGCAAGGTCAGGTGCAGGTCCCAGCCGCTCCGGGCCGCCGGGCTCACCACCAGGTCGGCCTCGGGCGCGCGCTGCTCGGGCACTTCGCGGTACTGGTGCCCTTCGGCGTCACGGGCGTCGATGAGACGACCCGCCGCGGCGGAGCCCGAGGCGCCGCCGGAGCCCGGCGTACCGCTGGCACCGGCGGCACCCGAGCAGCCCAGGGTGCCCGCCAGCGCACCGATCAGGAGAACGCGTACGACGGGCGCGATCCGGTGCCCATGCGACGACCTGTCCGACCACATGTTCGCCGAGCGTAGCCCTTGAAGCCCCGTCTTGCGCGGGAGATTCTACAATCCTATGGTGGAGCATAGGATTGCCGAACATTCAGCATCCTCCGACCACACGCAAGACTCCGCCGGACGCACGGCCGACCCACAAGCCCGGTGCCCACCCGGCGAGTGAGCCGAAGGGCGCGCCGGTGTCGAGATCCCCAGCGCGCGCAGGCCCGACGAGGGAGGGCTGAGCACGGTGGGGGTCTCGACACCGGCTGAAGCGCCCGGAGGCGAACCGAGCCACAAAAAAAAGGGGCCCTTTCATGCACGGGGACGACGCACGTAAGCGGGCCGAAGGCCTGACCTATCTGGCCGGGTTCGGCAATGAGCACAGCTCCGAAGCGGTCCCGGGTGCCCTGCCGCTCGGCCGCAACTCACCCCAGCGAGCCCCGCTGGGCCTGTACGCGGAGCAGCTGAGTGGTACCGCGTTCACCGAGCCGCGGGCTCGCAACCGCCGTTCGTGGCTCTACCGGATCCGCCCGTCGGCCGCCCATCCGGCCTTCACCCGCATCGACAGCGGCACGATCCGCACGGCACCGTTCACCGAGACGGCGCCGGATCCGAACCGGCTGCGCTGGGACCCGCTGCCCGAGCCCGCGCCCGGCACGGACTTCGTCGCCGGCCTGTGGACCCTCGGCGGCAACGGCGACGTCACGCAGCGCACCGGCATGGCCGTGCACCTCTACCACGCCAACGCCTCCATGACGGACCGGGTGTTCGGCAACGCCGACGGGGAGCTGCTGATCGTGCCCGAGCGCGGCGCGCTGCTGCTGCACACCGAGTTCGGCCTGCTGTGCGCCCGCCCGGGCGAGGTGGCGCTGGTTCCGCGCGGGGTGCGGTTCCGGGTCGAGTTGCTCGCTCCGGACTCGGCCGCGGAGACCTCCGGTGCGGCGCGCGGCTATGTCTGCGAGAACTACGGCCGCCCCTTCGAGCTGCCCGAACTCGGCCCCATCGGCGCCAACGGCCTGGCGAACGCGCGTGACTTCAGGGCGCCGGTGGCCGCGTTCGAGGACGTCGAGCGACCGGTGCGGGTGATCAACAAGTTCTGCGGCACGCTGTGGCAGGCCGACTACGACCATTCGCCCCTGGATGTCGTCGCCTGGCACGGCAACCACCTGCCGTACGTGTACGACCTGCACACCTTCAACGTCATGGGCACGATCAGCTTCGACCACCCGGATCCGTCGATCTTCACGGTGCTCACCTCGCCCTCGGACACCCCGGGCCTGGCGGGCGTCGACTTCGTGGTGTTCGCGCCGCGCTGGCTGGTGGGCGAGGACACCTTCCGGCCGCCGTACTTCCACCGGAACGTGATGACCGAGTACATGGGCCTGATCGAGGGGGCCTACGACGCGAAGACGGGTGGCGGCTTCGTCCCGGGCGGCGGCTCGCTGCACAACATGATGTCGGCGCACGGCCCCGACCAGGAGTCCTTCCGGCGGGCCAGCTCCGCCGAGCTGCGGCCGCAGAAGATCGAGCAGGATCTGGCCTTCATGTTCGAGACCCGTTGGCCCATGACCCTCACCGCCCAGGCGGCCGGTGCGGACCACCTTCAGCGCGGCTATGACGACGTGTGGCAGGGTCTTGAGCGCCTCTTCGGCACCGGATGAGATGACCCGAACACCCGGTCGGCCGCGTGTGCCGGTGGGTGCCGGGCGGCCGGCCGCCACAGGAACGAATCGGAGCTGCCGTGACCGTCTTCGCCCCGGACTCGGTCGTCCTGAACCGCAAGCTGCCGCTGTGGTACCAGGTCTCGCAGTCGCTGCGGGCCTCGATACTGGGCCGCGACCCCGATGCACCGCTCCGGCTGCCCACCGAGGAGCGGCTCGCGACCCACTACGGCGTCAGCGTGCTGACCATGCGCCAGGCCCTCAAGGAGCTGGAGGACGAGGGCCTGATCAGCCGGCACCGGCGGCGCGGCACCTTCATAGAGCCGGCCGCCCAGCCGGGTTCCCCGGTGCGGCTGCTGGGTTCGGTCGACGCGATCGTGGCGCAGCAGTCCGGCATGACGGCCCGGCTGCTGGCGCACGGCCCGGGGCCGGTGCCCGCCGTGTTCGCCGGGCACTTCCCGGGTCTGGCCGAGGTGGCGACGTACCACCGGCTGCGCAGCGACGAGTCGACCGGTGAGCCCACCAACCACGCCCGTAACTACGTCCGCCCCGACGTGGCCCGCCGTATCGACCCCGCGGACCTGGAGCGTCGTCCGATGACGAAGGTGCTGCGCGACGGGGTGGGGGTCGCCATCAGCCGGATCACCGACACCGTCCAGGCCCGGCTGGCCGATCCGGAGACCGCCGGCCTGCTGAACGTGCCGCTGCTCAGCCCGATCCTGCACTACACGGGCATCACCTATGACGAGCAGGGGGAGGTACTCGATGTGGCGGTGATCCACTATCGGGGTGACCGGTTCTCGTTCACGGTCACGTTGGACGCGGACTGAGGGCGGGGCCCGGGGTGTTCTCGTCCCTCGGGGTCGAATGCCGCGTAAGCCGAAAGGGTGAACGGAATGGTCTGTCAGGGGGCCCGCGTACCATGCCGGGCGTGATGCACGACGACGCACCGCTGCTCGCGGATCTCCTGCCGTGGTCCGTCGCACCACTGCGGTTGGGGCGCGCCTGGCCGCTGGCTGCGGACCCGGCGTGGCTGAAGGCCCGCTGGACGGCGTTCACCGGCGCACCTGAGGCGGATCGCGCGGCGCTGTTCGAACCGAGCCGGTCGCGTTCGGTGCATTCCGCGGTCGCCCAGTTGCCCGGGCAGTCGACCGGGACGGGGCGGTTGCTGCGGGAGACGGGCCCGTGCCCCGCGCCGGTCCGGGTGGTGCACGGTCCGTTCGACGAGCAGTGGCTGATCCCGGATCACCGGCTGATCGACGCGGCCCGGCCCGAGCTGTGGCGGGTGGCGGACGCCGGCCAGGTGTTCGCCGTCGAGCAGGGCCATGTGCCCGGCGGCGACGGGCCTGCCCTGCTGGCCACCGCACTGCTGCCGGACGGCCGCTCCCCCGCCGGACGGCCGGGCCGTATCCACCCGTTGTACCGCAGGCCGGGTGGCCGGGAGCCCAATGTGGCGCCGGGTCTGCTGGACCATCTTGCCGGCCGGCTGGGGCATCGTCCGGAACCCGAGTCGCTGCTGGCCTGGGCGTTGGCGGCGGCCGGCTGGCGGGACGGCCGGTGCGCCGTTCCGCTCACCGCCGACCCGGACACCTGGGCGCTCGGCACCGCACTCGGTCGACGGATGCTGCGGCTGCTGGTGCGGGGCGGCACCGAGCGGCCGAAGCTGCCGGGGGGCCGACGCCCGTATGTGCGCGCCGCCCTGCCGCCGTATCCCGCCCGGCTGGACTACGACCGCGACGAGGAGAGCCTGTATCTGGACGATGGGCGCATCGCGCCGGTGGCACCGGAGGCGTGGGACTTCCAGGTGAGCGGGGTGCGTGTGGTGGAGTTGTGGCTGACGCGCCGGATGCGGCGGCCCGAGCCGGGCACTCTGGAGGCGATCGGCCCGGCGGCCTGGCCGCAGGCGTGGACCTCGGAACTGCTGGAGCTGATCACCGTGCTGACGCTGCTCGCCGAGTTGGGGGACGAGCAGGCGGCGCTGGCGCACTCGTCGGCACCGACGGTCGGCGCGGGTGAGCTGCACGCTGCGGGAGTCCTACCGATCCCGGCCACCACCCGGCGGCCGGCTTCGGTGCTCGATCACCACGAGGAGGGGCCCGAGGGGCAGTTCGCGCTGCTCTAGGACGGCGCTGGGTGTCCGGTGCGGCAGGTAGCGGCGCCGGGTGCGACAGGTGTACGAGCGCGCGTGGTGCGCAGGCGCGGGGCGGGCGCGTGACGAGCGCCGGCGTGGTGGGGACGCGCGGGTGAGGGTGCGGGGCTCAGCGGCGGGGGCTGGTGCGCAAGAGATGCTGGTGCGCAAGGGACAGAGACCGTGGCGTGGCGGAGAAGAGGGTCGTTCGAAGCGCTCGCAGGGCAGACCGCAGGCCGGTGCGGCAGGGGCGGGCGCCCGGCCCGTGCGCACCGGGGAGGCGGACGGGTGCCGGTGGGCGGCACCGGGTCTTCCGGTGGTGTCAGCGGCCGCCGAAGAGCGTGCGGCGCAGTCGGCGCAGCGGCGCGAGCAGGGAGACCCGCTCGGTCCGGCCACGACTGTGCCGTGTGGCGTCGTGTGTGGTGATCTCGCGCATCAGCGACGTCGCTTCGGCCGTCTCGTGCTGTGCGGCGGCGGGGCCGCCCAGCACGGCGAGATGCCGATCAAGACGCGAGCTGGTTGCGCCGCTCCCGCAGTTCACCGCGGGTACGCGCGCCCTGCTGCGCACTATCCGTTCCATGTCACTCCCCACCGTCTCTTTCCCACCGTCACTCGCGCACCGTACCCTCATCCGCGCACCGTACCCTCGTCACGATCGCCCGCCGTACGGGGCACCCGGCCTGGGCAGGTTAAACCCTATCGCCCCACGGGGACACTCGTGTATCCCGGTCGCACGATTCACCTGGTTCGTAAGGGTGTTGACGACCACCGCGGCACCACGAGGCCACCTGCCGCCCGCCCGGAAACCGGCTGAGCCGGGGCCCGTGCAGGGGTGGGCAGACACCGTCCGACCGCCGGGCCGCGCACCACGGACACTCGTTCGGCTGGTTCCTTTGATTATGACAGTCGGATGGTGGGGCTCGTGTGGTAAGACGCCGACCGATGTGCGTTGCGGGCATCGGGTGCACGGATGGGCGGCGCGGCGCGCACCCGCTCGGGGACCACCGCTTCTTCGTCGAGCGCCCCGCCCGCGCTCCGGATCGCCGCTCGGCCTGCTTCCCTCGATCGCCGTGTCCTCCCGGGCAACGAGGGACATCACGGGACATCACATGCCGCCAAACGGTGACGGATGCGGCGGCTTCAGGCCTACGCCGGGAAAACCCGGATGCACGGGGTGCGGACGTGCCGGATCATGGCGGCATGCCCTCGAACCCGCACGAGTCGTTGCCGATCCGGTTCACCGTCGACGACAGCGACTCGCCTACGGACATCGTCGACGGACTGTTCCTGGGCCGCTTCACGGCGGGCGAGCAGCCCTACGCACACAGCATGAACATCGACCGGGTCCGCAAGGACGCCTCGTTGCTGCCGCCCGGCGCGACCGTGCTGCGCGCCGCACGCGACGACGACCGCAGTGCGACCCTCGCCGAGGGCGACGGCTGGACCGTGCTGGTCTCCCGCTGGAAGCGCGGTGCGGACGTCTCGGTGACCGCACGGGACCCGGAGCTCGCCGAGCAGATCCTCAAGGCTGCCACGGACGGCGCACGGGCCGATCCCGAGCCCCAGCCGGAGAACGTCACCATGGGCTTCTGGTACGCCTCCCAGCGCCGTGGCCCGTACCGCACCACCCGGCAGATCGCCGCCGCCACCTGGGCCGAGGTGCGGCAGAACTACACGGCACCGGTCGCCGAAGCGCTGGACGGCCTGATGAAGATCACGCCCGAGGACATCGCCGGCCGCCTCCTGCTGCTGCACGGCCCGCCCGGCACCGGCAAGACCTCGGCGCTGCGCACCCTGGCCCGCGCCTGGCGCGACTGGTGCCAGGTGGACTGCGTCCTGGACCCGGAGCGGCTGTTCCACGACGTCGGCTATCTGATGGACATCGCGATCGGTGAGGAGGAGGGCACGGCGAAGGGCCGCTGGCGACTGCTGCTCCTGGAGGACTGCGACGAGCTGATCGGCGGGGACGCCAAGCACCAGGCCGGCCAGGCGCTGTCCCGGCTGCTGAACCTGACGGACGGCCTGCTCGGCCAGGGCCGCAACGTCCTCGTCGGCGTCACCACCAACGAGGACCTGGAGCGACTGCACCCCGCGGTGGTGCGGCCGGGCCGGAGCCTGGCCCGGATCGAGGTCGGGCCGCTGTCCCGTTCGGAGGCGGTGGCCTGGCTGGGCACGCCGGAAGGCGTCGGCCGGGACGGCGCGACGCTCGCCGAGCTGTACGCGCTACGGCGGGGTGCGCTCCCGGCGTCGATACCGAGCGCCCGGGGCGGAGCGGACGCCGGCCTGTACCTGTAGGCGCGCGGCAGGGTGGTTCACGCCCTGCCGTACACCGCCCGCAATGCGTCGCTGACCAGCGACGACGCCGCCGATTCCGACAGGCCGAGACGGTGGGCGCGATCCGCGTAGGACTGCGCGGCAGCGGCGGCCTCGCGCTGGGCCGCATCTCCCGCAGCGGCGACGAAGGTGCCGCCACGGCCACGCGTTTCGATCACGCCGTCCGCCTCGAGGACCCGGTAGGCCTTGGCCACCGTGTTCGCGGCAAGTCCGAGCGATTCCGCCAGCGCACGCACCGTGGGCAGCTTGTACCCCACGGGCAGCGCCCCGGAGCGGGCCTGCTCGGAGATCTGGGCGCGTAGCTGCTCGTACGGGGCGATCCCGCCGTCCTGGTCGATGCCGATCTTCAGTGTCACGGGGGTGATTGTCCCGCACGCCGCGAAAAGGGGAGGCACCGCGGCCCGTGCCGCGCGTACCGTGCCACTCCATGACCGTCATCGTCCGCGCCGTCCGGCCCGAAGACGGCGCGGCTGCCGAGGGCTTCGCCCGCGTCCGGCGCGCCGT
Source organism: Streptomyces odontomachi (assembly GCF_024435355.1). GTDB lineage: Bacteria > Actinomycetota > Actinomycetes > Streptomycetales > Streptomycetaceae > Streptomyces > Streptomyces odontomachi. The sequence continues at coordinate 37,282 of NZ_JAMJWG010000014.1, read as the reverse complement.
CCTCCCGCACATGATCAGCAACGCCGTCGCCCTCACCTACGACCTGGTGCACGCCGCGCCCGAGGCGCACTTCGTGCTGCTGGTCGCGGAGCAGGACGGCGAGATCATCGGCGCGGCCACCGCCGCCGTCGCCGACTTCAGCCCGACGCCCGGCGTCGGGATGGCCAACGTGTACGTGCACCCCGAGCGCCGTGGCCGGGGCGCGGGCTCGCTGATCGTCCGGGCGGCCGAGGAGCACCTGGCGGCACACGGGGTACGCAGCGTCTTCAGCTGGGTGCTGGACGAACCCGGCTACCGCGCGTTCGCCGCCAGACGGGGTTACCAGCCGCGGCGCGCCGGACACTTCCTCCGCCTGGACCTCACCGACGGCGCCCTGCCGCCCCGTCCGGCACCGGCAGCGGACGTCACGCTGGCGACCGGCGCCGACTTCGCCGACGACCCCCGGCCGCTGTTCGACCTGGACGCGGAGACCATCGCCGACGAGCCGAGCGATGTCGACGTGGAGTTCACGCGGTACGAGCAGTGGCTCTCCGACACCTGGCGGCACCCGCTGGCCAGTCCCGAACTGACCACCGTCGCCCTGGTGGACGGCCGCCCGGCCGCCTTCACCCTGGCCCGCACGGACGCCGGCACCCAGTACGCCACCGTCATGACGGGCACCTCCCGGGCCTTCCGGGGACGCGGTCTGGCCCGGCTGTGCAAGAGCGAGTCGCTGCACCGCGCCCGTTCGGCGGGCTACACGGTCGCGTTCACCAGCAACGACGCGGACAACGGTGCCATGCTCGCGATCAACGGGTGGTGCGGCTACGCGATAGCGGCCACCGAGGTGCGGTACGTCCGCGAGCTCGGCTGAGCCCGCGTCCTGCCGCGTCGCTCCACATCCGGGTGACGCTTTCGGATACCAAGACGTTGACCGCTGTTCGCGGGATGTTCGCCCGCGTAGCTTGACGCGGTCGCACGATGGGCCCACTGTCGACCCGACTTCGTGGAGGCCGCTGATGCGCGTGTTGTCACGTGTTCCGTTTCTGATCGTCACCGGGGTGCTCGCACTGGTGTTAGGCAGCCAGGCGGCACCGGCCGCCACTCCGGCACCGGCGACCGCGGACGCCGCTCCGGCGGGGATGTACCGCTTCGTGACCGCGGTGGGCGGACTGAGCACCGGCTCACGGACGAACTGGGTGCGGCTCGGCACCGTCTCCCTGACCGCCGACGGCTCCGCCAGCGAGTCGCACTTCCACTGGACCCAGCGCACCAGGGTGACCCGCAGCAGCACCGGTGTGGCCGCCTCCGACTGCGGGGCGCGCAACTGCACCGTGCTCACCGCGAACGGCTACCAGGCCACCAGCTCGCCCGAGCATCTCTCGGGCAGTTACACGGTCAGCGGTTCGGTGCTGCACATCGACTGGACGGGCAACGGCTGGGAGGAGTGGACCGTCAGCGAGCCGCTCCCCGGAAAGCTGGCCAAGCTCACCTTCCTCAGCAGCTCCTACGGCGGCAACTACGGCTACGGATACGGCAGCAACGCGCAGTGGAGCCAGCGCGCCACCATGGCCCAGATCGCGGCGGCCGACTGGAGCAACGGGCTGCACCACGACTACCACCTGTGGAAGACCGACGCCGACGCCAAGCCGTACCTGGACGAGGCCTCCGGCAACCCGTTCTGGAACCGTGACTGGAAGGCCTGCTCCAGCAGCCGGTGCGTCGGCGGTCTGACGGGCAGCGGCACGGACACCACGCAGTACTACATATCCACCGCGAACACCTCGTCGACCGACCGCCGGGACACCCTGTACCACTGGCGGACCTCGCTGGCCGACGCACGCGGTGAGTACTGCTACACGGGCAACTCCCACGTGAAGCCGATGATGGAGATCATCGACAACGACGGTGGGTTCCACGGCTGGGTCGGGGTGGAGGCGTCGCTGAACCAGACCGCACCGGCCCAGGGCACGTCGGCCGACGACATCGGGGTCTTCGAGATCAGCGAGTTCTAGACCGCTGTTTTGTGGGCAGGCTGCCGAGACACAGTGTTCCCGCCGAAGGGCACACGGTGATTCGGCCACGTCGTGGCGCCCCGAACCGCAAAACGGGACGCCACGACCCGCCGGACACCGCGTACCCACCGGCCGGTCGCCGATGAGAGACCCCGGCTCAGCGGGTCGTATCTCGGCACCCGTGCGGAACCCGGCACGCGAGGAGGACGTCATGCGCCGTACCACCGTGCACAAGACGCCCGTCGGGCAGCGTCGGCGCCGCGCGCACGGCGAGGCCCTCGAGGCCGACGAGCCCATGGAGCGCCCCGAGGTCCGCCGGGACATCCGCCGGATCTGGTGGCCCGACGCGGCGGACGACGTCAGCCGGCCCTAGGACCGACCCGTCGTCACACCGCCTTCCACCCCTGCACCGCGATGCGGCGCCGGCCAGCGCGCCGGCGCCGCATCGCGTGGTGTCCCGGCTGGGGGTCTCAGCCGATGGTGGATCCGCAGGTGGTCGGCGTGGCATGGGCGGGGTCGAGGGCGTTGGCGACCTCGTGGAAGGCGACGAGGTCCCCGGTGCCCACCAGGACATGCGCGGACAGATCGGCGGCGCACAGGTCCTGGAGCACGATGTTGTGCACGTCGGGCCCGACCAGGAACTGTGACTGGTACGGCGTGACGACCTCGTCGTAGCGGGTTGCGAGGACGGTGTAGTGGACGCCGGGCACGGTGTCCCCACCGGAGTTGAGCTTGGTCAGGAAGTCCGACCCGACGATCTGGTCGGCCACGCCCGGCGTCTGCATGGTCAGGAACTCCTCGGCGCCGGGGAAGTCCGGCAGCAGACCGGTGAGCCCGTCCAGGGTGGTGCCGTGGTTGCTGGGCGCGATCCCGACGAGGGTGTTCACCTTGGCGGCGCCACCGAGGAACTTGAGGTAGTAGCGGGGCATCATGCCGCCCTGCGAGTGGCCGACGACATCCGTCTCGGCAGCGCCGGTCGAGGCGAGCACCTTGTCGACGAACGTCGAGAGCTGCTCGGCCGACTCGGCGATCGGCCCGAGACCGTTGATACCCAGCACACCGGGCTTCTGCCCGTAGTCCAGCGAGAAGACGCAATAACCGCGCTGCATCAGGTACGGAGCGAGCACGAGCCAGTTGTCGACGGAGTTGCCGAAGGTGCCGTGCACCAGCACGACGGGGCGGGGGTGGGCGGCGGACGGCTTGCAGGAGTAGTCGTTCCAGCCGCTGCTCGTGGTCTGGGCGGCGGCAGCCGAACCGGTGGTGAGGGGGGTGAACGCGGCGAGGAGGGCCGCGGGCAGCAGCGCAGCGGCCAGCGACCGGCACACACGTTTCCAGGGCAACATCGTGCGAACTCCTTGCGACGGAAGAAACGCGAGGGGGCGATGAGAAAAGGGATGCCCTGTGATCCGGATCACGGACTGACGACGCGACCGCTAACTTACGCGCGAGTAGCAAAGGATTGAAGTTACGCGTCAGTAAAAACTGCAAACGGCGGACGCGAACAACCCGAAAGGGTTACGCCCGCAGAACGAGGACGCGCACCGGCGCCCAGAGGGCCCCGATGAGAGGCCGGGAGCACCAATGAGGGGCGCGGGGAACTGCGCAAAAGGGGCGCGGGGAACTGCGCAACCAGCCACAACGAACCCGCCACATCGCCACCCACCCCAGGGGGCCACCCCTGCCGCACCCACCCCCTCCCGCACACAGAACGCCCCACAGCTCACCAACCCCGTCGGCTCACCGCGCCCCCTGGGGCGCTACGCCGCGAGCGTCCCCGGCTTCACCGCCCCCTCGCCGAACTTCGCCCGGATCCGATCGGCAACCGCCTCGACCCTGCGGGCCTTGTCGTCCGCAGGGTCGAGGCTCAGCTGGTGGGCGGCGCGATCGGCGGCTCCGAGCCCCTCTGCGCGCAGCGCGATCCCCCGCACCCGGGCGCGTTGCAGTCCGAGCGCCTCGTACATCCGGTAGCCGGCCGTGGTGAGGGCGACCGTGTGGGCGGTGGGCTCGGGAAGCCTCCGGCCACGGGTGGTCGGCGCGCGCCCGAACCGGTCGGCGCAGCGCACGGTGAGGGTCAGCGAGCGGCACACCTGGCCCTCGGCACGCAGTCGCGCCCCCAGCTCGGTGGTGATCGAGAGCAGGGCGCGCCGATGCAGATACGGGTCGAGTTCATCGCGGTCGAAGGACCGTTCGGCGGCGATCGAGCGCGCCGCGGCGTTCGGCACCACCCGGGTGCGGTCGATACCGCGCGCCTTGTCCCGTAGCTCACGCCCGGCGCGCGCGCCGATCAGCCGCTGCACGGTCGACAGCGGCGCGGCGGCCACGCTGCCCACGGTGTCGAGTCCGTAGTCGCCCAGTACCCGGGCGGCCTTGGCACCCACGCCGGGGACGGCGGTGACGGGCCGATCGGCCAGGAACTCCGCGACGGCGTACTGCCCGCCGGGCACCGCCAGGGTGCCGCCGGGCACGGCGGCGCGCACCGCGGCTCCGGCCGCCATCGGCCCAGGACCGATCCCGATCGTGCAGTCCAGGCCGTACCGGGCGAGCGCGCGGACACGGATCATCGCGGCCAGGTGCACGGCGTCCCGGTCGAAGTACCGCACGGCCCCGGTCAGGTCGGCGAGCGCCGCGTCGGGCGGCAGCGCCTGGACGACGGGGGTGAACTCCCCGAGCAGTTCGAGCAGCCCGGGCAGCGCGTCGGGCGTCGACGCCGCGGCCGCGGCAGCTGACCTCGGCGCCGCCAGGCGCACATGGAACACGCCCGGGCAAGGGGCGGCCGCCGTCATCCCGCGCTCCCCGGACTCTGGTGCCAGAGCTTCCTCGGTTTCCGCGCGGGGTCGGCGCCCTCCCCCGCCGGGCGGAGGTCCGCCCAGGGGTGCATCTCGTATCCCGTGCCCATCCGGATGCGCCGCCCGCCGGTACCGTCCGGCGGTTCCGCGCCGGCGCCGCCGTCCGGCCGGTCCGGAGCGGGGCCGGACGGCTCGGCCAGCCGGGCGGCCACCGCGTCCAGGCCCCCGTCGGCCCGCAGTTCGAGCAGTTCGGCGAGGTCCCAGGCCGCCGCGCCGACCACGCTGAGGCTGCGTGGTCCGCGCCGCTGCACCACTCCGCGCACCAGCAGCAGCCAGGAGTGGAAGACGGTGTGCGCGCACGCGGCGTGCGCGTCGTCGAAGAAGGCGAGGTCGACCAGGCCCGTGCCGTCGTCCAGCGTGGTGAAGATGACCCGCTTGCCGGAGCGGATCGGGGGCGTCTGGGTGGCCGCCTTCGCGCCCGCGACCAGCACCGTCTCACCGTGCCGTGCCGAGCGCAGCCGCCGCGCCGAGAGCACGCCGAGCTCGCCGAGGAACGCGGCGTGATCGTCCATCAGGTGGTGCGAGACATCCATGCCGAGGACGCCCAGCTCGGCGCTGAGCCGTTCGGCGTCGCTCAGGTCGGGCAGTCCGGCCCCGGCGGTGCGCCGCCCGCCGGCGAGCGGGAGCTGCGGGCCGTAGCCGCCCCGCGCGCCCCGGTGCAGCTCGGTCAGGTGCAGTTGCAGGTCGCGCCGGTTGGCGCCGAACGCGTCCAGCGCGCCCACCTGGGCGAGCCGCTCGGCGACCGGCCTGCTGGGCCTCGCACGCTGCCAGAAGTCCAGCAGCGAGGCGTACGGCCGCCCGTCCGCGATCCGGGCCGCCTCGGCCTCGCTGATGCCGTACACGTCGTCGAGCCCGAGCCGAAGCCCCCAGCGACCGGGCGTCGCGGCCTCCTGGTCTTTTCGTCCAGATGGTCCCGTTCCGCTCCCGTGTTGAGCGTCTTTCACCCTCACGCCATCAGACACCAGTTCGATATGATGAGCGACCGCCGACCGGTTGACGTCCAAGGGCAGCACCGGCACACCCCGGCGTCGCGCGTCCGCGAGCAGCAGCCGCTTCGGGTACATCCCGGGGTCATGGGTGAGCAGGCCCGCGTAGAAGGCGGCCGGATGGTGGGCCTTCAGCCAGGCGGACTGGTACGTCGGCACGGCGAACGCGACGGCGTGCGCCTTGCAGAAGCCGTAGGAGCCGAAGGCCTCGATGATCTCCCAGGTGCGGGCGACGGTCTCGGCGTCATAGCCCTGCGCGGCCGCCTGCTGGGCGAACCACACCCGGATCCGCCCCTGGGACTCGGGGTCGGACAGGCCGCGTCGCACCCGGTCCGCCTCGTCGCGGCCGCAGCCGGTCATGATGTGCAGGATCTCGATGACCTGCTCGTGGAAGACCACCACGCCGTAGGTCTCCTCCAGCGGACCGGCCAGGTCGGGATGCGGGTAGCGGATCGGTGCGCGGCCGTGCCGGGCCTCGATGAACGGGCGCACCATGTCGGCCGCGACCGGGCCCGGCCGGAAGAGCGAGATGTCGACGACGAGGTCGTGGAAGGTGGCGGGCTGCAACCGTCCGACGAGATCGCGCTGCCCCGGCGACTCGATCTGGAAGCAGCCCAGCGTCTCCGCCGAGCGAACCAGACGATACGTTTCTTCATCCCCTCTGCCACTGGCGCCCGCCCCCGCGACCGCATCCAGGTCGATCCGCTCGCCGGTGGCCCGCTCGACCTCCCCGACCGCGTGCGCCATCGCCGACTGCATCCGCACGCCCAGCACGTCGAGCTTGAGCAACCCGAGCTCCTCCACGTCGTCCTTGTCGAACTGGGACATCGGGAAAGGGGCGCCCCCCTCGCCCGGGCCGGCGTGCGGGACCTCGCTGCTGGTCGGCACCACCGGGGTGCGGTGGAGCAGCGACGCGTCCGACAGGAGCACCCCGCACGGATGCATGGCGATTCCGCGCGGCAGCGCGTCCAGGGCCTCGACCAGGCTCCAGAACCGGTCGTGAGGACCGTGCCCGTCCGACCGGGACGCGCCCGGCGTCCAGCCCTGTTCCTCGGCCAGTCCGCGCAGCTCGGGCAGTTCCTGAAGCGCGGCGCGCGCATCACGGGCACGGATGTGCGGGAAGGACTTGGCGATCCGGTCGATGTCCGCCGGGTCCATGGAGAGCGCGGCGCCCACGTCTCGGATCGCATGCCGCACCCGGTACGTCTCGGGCATGGAGACGGCCGCGACGCGCTCGGCGCCGAACCGGTCGATGATCCTGCGGTAGACCTCCAGACGGCGCGCGGACTCCACGTCGATGTCGATGTCGGGCAGCACGGCCCGCCGCTTGGACAGGAACCGCTCCATCAGCAGGTGCTGTTCGACGGGGTCGGCGTTCGCGATGCCGAGCAGGTGGTTGACGAGCGAGCCGGCGCCCGAGCCGCGTGCCGCCACCCGGATGCCCATCTCCCGCACGTCGTCCACGACCTGGGCCACGGTGAGGAAGTACGAGGCGAAGCCGTGGTGGGCGATGATGTCCAGCTCGTGGTGCAGGCGCTCCCAGTAGGTGCGGGCGTCGGGGCGGCGGTCATACCCGTGCAGCACCATGCCCCCGGCGGCGCGGGAGGCCAGGACGCGCTGGGCGGTGCGCCGGCGCGCCCCGACGAGAGCGGGCTCGGGGAAGTGCACGGAGCCGATGCCCAGGTCGGTCTCGGGGTCGACGCGGCACTCCGCTGCGGTGGACCGGGTCTGCTCGAGCAGGCGGTGCGCGGTGTCCGGGCGGTAGCCGGCGGCCGTCATGACGCGTTCGGCCACGGCCTGCATCTCGGCGGGGCCCTTGAGCCAGCGCTCGCCGCAGTCCAGTTCCCTGCGGGGGTCGATCGGGACCAGCCGGCGGGCCGCGTCGAGCACGTCGGCGACCGGGCCCATGCCCGGATCGGCATAGCGCACGGCGTTGCTCAGCACGGGACGTACGCCCTGGTCGGCGGCGAAGCCCACGGTGCGGGCGGCCAGCCGCAGCGAGCCGGGCCCCGTGCCGTCCCGGCCGTGCCAGACGGCTTCCAGGCGCAGGGCGTCGCCGTAGAGCTCCCGCCAGGGACGGAGGAGGCGAGCGGCGCGGTCGGGGCGGCCGGCGGCCAGCGCACGGCCCACGTCGGACACGGGCCCGAGCAGCACCGTCAGGCCCTCGGCCGGCAGCTGTGACCAGGTGAGCAGCGGCTCGCCTTCGGCCTGGTGCGCCGCGGAGACGAGCCGGCACAGCTCGCTCCAACCGAGGGCACCCTCACGCGCGAGGAAGGTGACGCGCGGCGCGGACTCATCCCGGAAAGCGCCGCCTCGCACCGGCGTACGCCGGGCAGCAGTGGCGTGACCCGCACCCGTTCGCCCGGTATGGGCGCTTATCGCGCTTTCTCCGCCGAAAGCATCTGCTTGCCCCAACCGGGTCTGCTCCGTGCGGCTCTGCTCCGCCACCGCCAGCTCCACTCCGAACAGCGGGCGCACCCCCGCCGCCTCACACGCCCGACCGAAGCGGACCGCACCCGCGAGGGTGTCCCGGTCGGTGAGGGCGAGGGCGTCCATGCCGCGCTCGGCGGCGCGCTCGGCCAGCCGCTCCGGGTGCGAGGCCCCGTACCGCTGGGAGAACCCGGACGCGATATGCAGATGCGTGAAGCCGGGCACCCGCACCTCCGATCCGATCCACTCTCGCCCCCTCCCCCACCATAGACCAACTTCGAACGTGCGTACGAGTCGATACGGTCGATGCCCCGCCCGCCGCGTCCCGGCCGCATGCGCAGGTCAGGGCAGGCGAAAGGGCCGGCCCGTCTCAGACGGACCGGCCCTTCGGGGGTCGTACGGATCAGCGGACGGCACAGGGCACGCACGGCCGGGACACCGGCAAAGGCGCCTTCGTCGATGTGACCACTCCGGCCGTCCGGCCACCCGGTCGCCACGGTCTGGCCGAGGCGACCGGGGGTCGGACGAAGCGGTTCACTCCCGGCCGCGCCGGCCGAACCCGCTCAGGGTGATCGGCCGGGTCAGCCGATCTCGGCGCCGAAGGTGGAGAGCGCCTCGGGAACCGGCTGGAAGAACGTCTCCCCGCCGGAGGTGCAGTCGCCGCTGCCACCCGAGGTCATGCCCAGCGCGGTGGAGCCGTCGAACAGCGAACCGCCGCTGTCACCCGGCTCGGCGCACACATCGGTCTGGATGAGACCCTCCACGACGTCGCCGTTGCCGTAGTCGACCGTGGCGTCCAGGCCGGTGACGGTGCCGTCGTGGACCTGCGTGGTCGAACCGCTGCGCGTCACCTTCTCGCCGACGGTGGCGTCACCCGCCTCGGTGATGGACTGCGTGCTGCCGTTGTAGAGATCGACCGCGCTCGGGTGCTCGACGTCCCCGGTGTACTTCACCAGGCCGAAGTCGTTGCCGGGGAAGTCGGAGTCGGCGTTCTCACCGATCACGTTGCCGCTGGAGTCGGACCACGTGGTGATCTCCTCCGTGCAGTGGCCCGCAGTGATGAAGTACGGCTCGCCGTCCTTCACCACGTTGAAGCCGAGCGAGCAGCGGCCGATGGAGGGGTCGCTGATGGCGTCGCCACCCGCGATGAAGGGCTTGAACTGGCCCTTGGTCTGCTTGAGCTCGGCCTTGCCGCCGAGGCTCTTCACCAGCTGGGTGACCTTCTCCAGCTTCGTGCCCGTGACGGTGCGGTCCGCGGTGACGACCACCTTGTTGGAGGCGGGGTCCATCACCCAGGAGGTGCCCGGGGTGCTGTGGCCCTTGATGGTCCGCTGCGCGCTCTTCAGCTCGGCGAGGGAGTTCTGGACGACCTTCGCCTTGGCGCCGGCCGACTCAGCGGTGCGCGCGGAGGCCTCGTCCAGGACGTTCACGACGAGACTCTTGGTCTGGGCGTCGTAGTACGTGCCCGCCGCCTTCGCGCCAAGGTCCGATGTCAGCGACGAAGCGAGCTTTCCGGCCTTGGCCAGGGTGAGGGTGGCGGGGGTTGCGGTGGGGGTGTTCGTACTCGCGTTCGCAGTTTGCAAGGCGATGCCAGCGCTCACCAGAGCGATGACGCTCGCGCCCGCAATGACGGCACGCCGCTTGGGTATGCGTCGGTGCTTCAATTCACGTCCTCCTGTGGGGGGTCGATTCCGTGGAGTGGGGTCCCCGGAACCGGAAGGCGTTCGAGCACGGACCCGACATACGGTAAAAAACCGCGTCCGTGCCCGTTGGTGACCCCTACTATTCCGAGGGGCACAGCCGGCACACAAGGTCGACTTCAGGTCGAACGAACGGCAAGTCCGCTGCGTATGCACAGGGTTGACCCGCTGTGGTCACACCACGTCGATTCCCGTTGCAAACGATGAGTCCGGCTGGATGCCTGGCGACAGATGATAGTCACAGCTGTCCGAAAATTGACCCCTTCAGCCCGGCCATGGATCCAAGACGGCCACTGAAAGGTCCCATTTGATCGGCCGCACCGGGCAAATGCGACCGGTTCATCACCGTAAAGCGGGATGTGACGGGTACCTACGGACGGACAGGTCGTTGTCCGAAAACGTGATGCGCCACGCGCCGAGACGCCACGCGCCGGGGACAGGCCCGAGCAGGACGCGGGCACAGAAGAGGCCCCCGCACACCGCGAGGGTGTGCGGGGGCCTGCGTTTCCTTCGTGACGGGCATGACGGGCCGGGCTCGACGGGCGTCGGATCCACCGCGTGGACCGGCCGTGCGGATCGACCGGGTGCGTCAGCACACGGTGCCGGCGCCCGTCAGTACCCGACGTGTGTCAGCGCACGACGCCCGTCAGTACACCGAGACGCCGTAGGCGCTCAGCGCCTCGGTGACCGGCTGGAAGAAGGTCTCGCCGCCGGAGGTGCAGTCACCGCTTCCACCGGACGTCAGGCCGTAGGCCGTGGTGCCGCCGTAGAGCGGACCACCGGAGTCACCGGGCTCGGCGCAGACCGTGGTGTCGATGAGGCCGGTGACGACCCCGTCGCTGCCGTAGTCGACGGTGGCGTTCAGTCCGGTCACCCGGCCGCTGTGGGTGCCCGTGGTGGAGCCGCGACGGTAGACGGTCGTGCCCACGGACGGGGTGGCCGCGCTGGTGATGTCCTGGCTGCCGACGGTGCCGTCGTGGGTGACACCGGAGGCGTACTTGACGATGCCGTAGTCACCGCTGCCCGGGAAGGTGGAGCCGGCGGTCGAGCCGATCACGCTGCCCGAGGAGTTGTACCAGGTGCCTGCGCCCGCGGTGCAGTGACCGGCGGTCAGGAAGTAGTAGGTGGAGCCACTGCGAACGTTGAAGCCCAGCGAGCAGCGCCACTGGGTCGTCTGGATCGTGTCTCCGCCGGAGAGCAGGGGCTTGAAGGTGCCCGACACGTGCTTGATCTCGAGAGCGCCCGCATTGGCGCCCGCGGCCTCCTTGATCTTCTGGATGTCCGCGTCGGTGACTCGCTCGTCCGCCTTGACGACGACCTTCTTGGTGGCCGGGTCGGTGTACCAGGCGGTGCCGGCGACGTCCGCCTTCAGCACGGAGTCGTTCGTCACGGCGAGCTGGGACGCGCTGTAGGTGCTGCCGTCGGCGGCGTGCGCCGCGGGGACGGCGAAGCCGGCGGCCGCCACCAGACCGGTGGCAACAGCGATCAGGCGAGTCCGTCTTGCAATACCACTGCGGGGGGTGTTGCGCTTGATCCTCACTGCTCGTTCCCTCCTGGGGGACGTCGGGGGCCCGCTTTCGTGGGGTTTGGGGCCCGTGAGGCGCAGCCAGGAGATGCATTCGCATCAGGAGAGGTGTCCGGATTGCGAACGCGCCGTGCTCCTGACAAGCGCTGATCGGAGTATTTGTTCGCCTGGCACCCGGCCACAAGGGCGCCTTTCGGCCGTCTGCGCGCAGACAACACCCCGGCCCCGCTGGCCTGCCTGCGCCTTTGCGCGCGCCACCGGGGTTCTCGTGATCAACCGACCGTGTGACGTGCAGGCGGCCAAAGGGGTTCCCGGACACACCGGCACAGCGGGCTTCGGGCGCCGGGTCGGGCGACCGGCGACGAACACCCGGTCAGCCGGGGGCTTCGGACGCCGCATCACCCGTGGCTCCGGGCCGGCCCGGCAGGCGTCGACCGGCGTGGCCGCGCGACCGGCGACCCGCACGCAACGGAAGCGGAAGCTCCCGTTACCGTCCGTCCCGTCTGCGAAGACGGCACACCGCGGCCCGCCCGCCCCGCAACCACCCGACGCGTGCAGTTCCGGCCGTCTGCCACGCGTGCAGGAGCACCGCACAGGCCGCGTGTCCGCCGGTGCCGGTCCAGCGCCGCCCGGCCGGACCACGGCGAACGGCCGCTCGCTCGCCCCGCGGAACCGGCCCGCTGCGGTCACGGTGAACGCGACCGCAGCGCCATCGAGGACAGCCCGAGCCCGGCCACCGCGAATGGCTGGAACGCGACCTTGCAATTCGCCCTTACATTCGATCATCCCCTAGAGTGCCAGTTTTACAGCTTTCAGCCGGTTCCGGCTGCCGCCGATCCGGGGCCACGCAGCCCGAGGTGGGCACGCAGGGTCGTGCCCGTGTACCGGGTACGGAAGACACCGCGCTCCTGGAGCAGCGGCACCACCTTCGCGACGAACTCGTCCAGGCCCCCGGGCGTGAGATGCGGCACCAGGATGAAGCCGTCCGCGGCGTCGCTCTGCACGAAGGCGTCCATCTGTTCGGCGACCGACGTGGGGGTACCCACGAAGGCCTGACGGGCGGTGGTCTCGATCACGGTCTGCCGGATCGACAGGCCCTTCGCACGGGAGACGGCTCGCCATCGCCGCGCGGTGCCGATCGGGTCGGCCCCCTTGACCCTGCCCTGCACGACCGTCGCGCCGGGGTCGGGGTCGAAGTCGGGCAGCGGCCCGTCGGGGTCGTAGGACGACAGGTCCACGCCCCAGACCTGCTCGAGGGCGACGATGGCGTTCTGCGGGGAGATCTGCTGCCGCCGGATCTCGGCGGCCCGCTCCTGTGCCTCGGCCGCGGTGTCACCGAGCACGAAGCCGACCCCGGGCATGATCTTCAGGTCTTCGGACCGGCGCCCGTGTCCGGCCAGCCGCCCCTTGACGTCCCGGTAGAACTCCCGGCCTGCCTCCGGCGTGCCGTGCCGGGTGAAGACGACGTCGGCGGTCGCGGCGGCGAAGGCACGGCCCTCGGGTGAGTCGCCGGCCTGGATGACGACGGGGTGGCCCTGCGGGCAGCGGGGCACGGTGAAGGTGCCCTCGATGTCGAAGTGCTGCCCACGGTGCGCGAAGGGCCGCTGCCGGCCGTCCGGCGGCCAGGAGTCCCACAGCTCGCGGGCGGTGGCCACGAACTCGGCGGCGCGCGTGTACCGCTCCGCCCGGTTCAGGAAGCCGCCGCGCCGGAAGTTCTCGCCGGTGAAAGCGTCCGACGAGGTGACCACGTTCCATGCGGCCCGGCCGCCGCTGAGGTGGTCGAGCGAGGCGAGCCGGCGGGCCAGCTCGTACGGCTCGTTGAAGGTGGCGTTGACGGTGGCCGCGAGGCCGAGCCGGTCGGTGACGGCGGCCAGCGCGCTGAGCACCGTGAGGGACTCCGGACGGCCGACCACGTCCAGGTCGTGGATGCGCCCCTTGTGCTCGCGCAGGCGTAGCCCTTCGGCGAGGAAGAAGAAGTCGAACAGGCCGCGCTCCGCGGTGGCGGCCAGATGCGTGAAGGAGGCGAAGTCGATCTGCGACCCGGAGCGTGCGTCGGACCAGACGGTGGTGTTGTTGACGCCCGGGAAGTGGGCGGCCAGGTGCATCTGCTTCTTCGGCGCGCTGCTCATGCGGCTCCCCCGGCGCGGGCGTGCCGGTTGGCGGGGTGGGCCAGGCCCAGGTGCTCCCTGAGCGTGCTGCCCGGATAGAAGGTGCGGAACGTCCCGCGGTGCTGGAGCAGCGCCACGGTGCCGTTCACGAGGCGTTCCAGGTCACCGTGCGGCTCGGCCGACCTGAAGTGGAAGCCGTCGACGGCGCCGGCGGCGTGCCAGTCGGTCATCAGCTCCGCCAGGTCGACGGGGCCGCCCCGGTAGAAGGGGCAGTCGGCGGTGCGGCGCGGTCCGCCACCGCCGTGGCCCCGTGCGGCGGAGTGCTCGCCACCGCTCAGGTCGACGGCGAGCGAGGCCAGCACCCGCAGGGTGTCCGGGTCCCGGCCGTACGCCCGCGCCGCGTCCCGCAGCTCGGTGCGGGACGCCGCGGCCTCGGCGCCCGACGTGGCGGGGATCAGGGCCACGTCGGCATGGCGTGCGGCGGCGTCACGGGCCGCGGGCTGGGCGGCGTCGACGACGATCACCGGGTGGCCCTGCGGAGGCCGGGGCACGATCGAGGGGCCCTTCACGAAGAAGGTGCCGCCGTGGAAGTCGACATAGTGCAGCTTGGTGCGGTCGATGAAGCGCCCGGTCGCCACGTCGCGGATCTCGGCGTCGTCCTCCCAGCTGTCCCACAGCCGCCTGGCCACGTCGGCGACGTCGGCGGCCTCCTGCCAGAGCGCGTCGACGGGGACGGCGTGCCGGCGTCCGAACAGCCGGGCCTCCTCCTCGGTGGCCGACACCTCGGCCTGCCAACCGGCCCGGCCCCGGCTCACCCAGTCGAGGGTGGCCACCGCCGCCTGGACGTGGAAGGGCTCGGTGTGCGTGGTCGTCACCGTCGGCACCAGGCCGATCCGCGTGGTGGCGGGCGCGACCCGGGCCAGCACCGCGAGCGCGTCGAGGCCGGGCCGGACGAAGGAGTCGCCGAGGGTCACGAAGTCCAGCGCACCCTGCTCGGCGAGGCGGGCCATCGCCACGGGGCCGGTCGCGTCGTACGCCCCGGGGCGGTCGAGGGCGACGGCCAGGTGCAGCAGCCGTCTCCGACCGGTCCTTGCGGTCATGGTGTGCGTCCTCTCTCTTGCCGGGCCGGAGCGTCGTCATGGGTTTCGCGGTGGGTGCGGTGTGGTGCGGTGCGGTGCTGCTCTTGCGGGGGGTGCCGCGGGAGGTGGGGTGTCAGGAAGGAGGGGTGCCGGTTCGCGGATTCCGGGTGGTCGGTGCGCGTGCCGGACGTGGCTGCGGGGCCGTCTGAGGGCGTCCGCGGCAGGCGCCACCCTCAGGCGGCCGCCGGACAGCCCTGGTCGCGCAGGAATCCGAGCACGGCCCGGGCCACGGCGTCGTTCTGCCGGATCACCGGGCTGTCGGTGCGGGGCCTGCTGAACGTCGCGGCGCCCCGTGCGTCGGTGTACGGGCCGAGCGCGAACCGCCGCGGATGCGCACGCCCCGTCCGGTCCAGGACCCGGAAGTCGTCCGGGTCGACGGCGAGCAGCCCGGCCGGGGTGGCGGCGGCCCCGTCCGCGTACAGCCGTGCCAGCAGCGGATCGCGGACCCGGTTGCCGGCCGGGTCCGGCAGCCGGGCCTCGACCAGGGCGCGGGCCGTGACACTGCACGGCACCGTCCTGCTGGTGGCCGCGTAGGCGCCGGGGCGTGCGGTCACGGTCATGCCGGCGCCGAGGAACCGCACCAGGCCCGCCCGGGACAGTGCCAGGAGTTGCCGCAGCCGGGGTCCGGGCGGGCCGGAGGCCATGAAGCTGAAGAACCCGTGCCACCACGTGCCGATGTCACCGAGCCTGACCAGTTGCCCGTACACCGACAGCAGCGCGAAGAACACGGCCAGGTCGGCGTCGTGCGCGGGGTGGTGCCGGCGCGCGAGGTCGGCGCGGACATGGCTGCGGAGCCGCTCCTGGAACGCGGGGAGCGCGGCGTACCGCACCCCGGCCAGCGGGCGGTCGAGCGCGGCGAGGTCGAGCCGGTCGGCCGGGGCGGGCACGGCCACCGCCGCGAGCACGCCGAGGTCGGGCCCGTACGGATTCGCCTCCGCATAGGCCTTCTCGAAGGCGGCCCAGGTCCAGCCGGCCCGGGTGCGCTCGGGGTGGGCGGTGAACAACCGGTGGTAGTGGGCGAAACCCAGCTCCTTGGCGACGAGCGGCCAGGCGTCGCGGCGGAAGTCGAGCCCGCCACCGGACCCGCCCGCTTCGGACGGCTGCCCGCGGCGCGCCAGCAGGGCTGCCACCTCGGCGGGGCCGAAGAACCGCGGCAGTGGCGGCCGTTCGCCGGCCAGGGCGTAGCCGATCTTGGAGTGGTAGGGCACCCCGCGGCGCGAACCGACGTACAGCACGGGCTCGCGCCCCGAGGGGCGGTAGGTCAGCTCGGCCGGGTCGCCGCCCTGCTTCTCGAAGCGCCCGCCACGTCCCTCGCCGAGCAGCACCATGAGGTCGACGAAGGCCTGTCCGAAGCCGCGCACCAGCACCGGCTCGCCCGGCGCGAGCGCCGTCAGGTCGCTGTCGGCGGTGTAGTCCGGCGGTAGGTACGTCAGGCCGTGGCGCCGTGCGTGGTCGGCGAGCGCGCGCTGTTCCTCGTCGAGTGCGGCGTCGAGGTGGCCGAGGGCGAGGACCACCAGGTCGGCGCTGAGCGGCTGCGCACTGCCGTCGAGCCAGACCTGCTGGCGGCCCTTGCGCGGGCCCGTCACCCGCAGTGCGCGGCGCGGGTGGTAGTGCACGGTGATGCCGGACGGCAACGCCGCCAGGGACTTCTCGTACACCCAGTTCAGGTAGCCGCCCTGGAGCCGGCGGTCGGCGAAGGTCCGTCCGGCGATGCCCGCCCACTCGTGCAGGGTGGGCCCGGTGTGCAGCGGGCCAGCGAGCCGCACGCTCTCGTCGCCGAACATGGTGACGTCCTCGGCCTGCGAGTTCATCCACAGCAGCGGGGACTGGTCCTGGCGCCAGATGCGACCGCCGCCCGGCGGGTACGGGTCGACGAGGTGGATGTCCAGCGGGGTGCCGGTGGCGAAGTCCCAGCCTGCCTGGCCTGCCGGTGCGTTGGCCGCGATCCGCTCCAGGATCCCGGTGCCGCGCGGCCCCGCGCCCACGATGACCACGGTGTTCCTCATCGGCTGCGCTCCGGGCCGCGCACGCCGTGCCGCTGGCCGCGCGTATCCACGATGGCGGGGGTGAAGTAGCCGTCGGCCACGTCCCGTTGGCGTGCCGGGTGGCGGCGGGCGGCATCGGGAAGGGCGCGGACGAGGGTGCTCGGGGGCATGCGAAGGCTCCGTGGATTCTTGATCCCACACGGGTGGTGGCCTTCACACGGCACGGGCGGACCGAAGCCCCTCAGCGACGGTCCGTCACGCTGAGATTACGCGTCTCCTCACAGGGCTTGTCAACGGTGTCCAGAGTGTGGGCAGTCCGTCTCAGGAGCGGGTTGACGTGCACACGAATGCCTGTTCCACTGTGCTCATGTATCCGCAGCTGTGGCTGGTCTCGCGCTCCCACATCGACTTCGGTCGCGTGTGGTCGGCATCGTGTTGTTGATGCGCGCGTGAGCGGACCACGCTCCCGGCCGCCCGCTGCGGTCTGAGGCCGCCCTGCGGGCTACCCACGGTGGCCGGTCCCGTCGCGGACCGACCCGCGACGCCCGCCCTGGGGTGACGCCTTCGTCCCGTGGCCCGCTGCGTTCCTGGTCGATCCGACGGCGCCCCCGCGCGCCGTTCCTGCCGTGTCGTCACACGCTGCTTCTCCGGCGCCGGCACGCGCTTCTTCTGCGTCGTCACATCCCTTGTGCCTTCACACGTCCCGCCGGCCCGGCCGCGCCGCATTCGCGGCGCGCGACGGCTGCACCCCCTCCCCTCCGCCGTTGTCGTCCAGCAGTCACACAGTCAGCAGTCAGCAGTCAGCAGTCGCAAGAACAGTCGCAGCAGTCGCAATCACAGTCACAACAGTCGCAGTCACAGCAATCGCAGTCGCATATCGAACAGTCGCAGTCGCAGTCGCGGCACACGCCTTCGCGCTTCCTGCCCGACCAGGGGCCCTCGAACTCATTGGCGCAGCACACCTGGCAGGTGCAGCAGAGCCCGAGTCCGATGGCGCACCCGGAGAGGAAGCCGCGTGACCGGCGCGGTGGTTCCGGCAGCCCGGGCCAGGACCCACCGCCGGGAGTCGGCGGGTAGGGGCTGCCACCGGGGCCGGACGGGTGCGGGTGCCGGCCCGGCCCGGGCGGCGGGTACGTGCTGCCGGCCGGGTCAGCCGGAATCGGGCCGCCCGGCCGGGCGCCCTGATGGGTACAGGTCGTGGTGCCGAAGGCACGGTCGACGGAGCGGCGCAGTTCGTGCACCAGCAGCAGGTGGGTGAGCCGGCCGTCGGTGAACTCCACGTCGCGCAGGGCGAGCCGGATCCCGTGCAGTGCGTCGTCGGCGAGGCGGCGCGCCTCGGCGTGTCCGGTGCCGGTGGCGGTGAGGGGGTTCCAGGCGCCGGTAGCCGCGTCGACGGTCCGGTCCTCGACGGCGTCCAGCAGATGGGCGAGCCGTCCGAAGAGCCGGCCGGCCTCGGCGAGCGGTGCGGCGTTGTGCGGCCGGCCGGCGAGCCGGGCGGTGTGCGCGAAGGCCGCTGCGGTCGCGGTCTCGGTCGGCTCGGTGAGGTGCAGCAGCGGGGTGCCGGGTCCCGCCAGGGCCTCGACGTCGAGCTGCCGGTCGACCGCCTCGACGAGCACCGCCGTGTCGAAGCCGACCGCGGCACCGGTGCGTTCCCCCGCCCGGCTCCAGCCCACCGCGACCCGGCGCGCCGCGGCCGCGACCGGACGGTGCGCCAGCAGTCCGTCGCCGTCGGCCACATGGTCGCGCACCTTGGCGGCGGCGAGGACGAGGGAAACGGCGGCAGCCAGCCGGGCGCCTTCGCCGCGGGCGACGGACGCGGTGCGCATGCCGCGCAGGGGGCACGGTCCTGCGGTGCGCCGTGCATCGCCCGGCGTGGCGGACTGAGCCTCCGTCAGGACGGATATCAGCAGCCCGTCGTAATTGGTGACCACGCGTGCGAACTGGCCGTGGTCGGCACGCAGCGCCAGACAGAGACCGCACAGGTGCGCCGTCCACTGGGCCTTCATGCCGGCGCCGAGACGATGACCGCACGGCCTGACGATTCCGAACACTTGCTCCCCCGTGGTGTTGTCCCAATTCCTGGACGGCATAGGCGCGCTGTTCGATCACCGCGTACTCTCAGCCGCGTTTCGGTGCCCTCACCCACCCCGTGGCAGTGACGCGGCGTATACCAGCGGCGGTTCGGCGCGCCGCCGACGACTACCGCATGACCTGCGGCATCGTACCGACCTCGGCGGGTTCACCCGTACGCCGCGGCTGTCACCCGTACGCCGGGAAGAATATTATTTCACTCTCAGTCAGCAACTCTGCACGGTAAGAAGCTTGAGTATCAAGGCGCAAAGAGGGAATGTGTGTGCACCAGTACCGTCACGAAATTCCCGCGCGGCGACTATCCCCTTGGCGCGGCATCCGCATCATGGACAACCATAGGGGTGGATGCGGAGGAGAATGACCGCGGCGAGAGGAGGCGTCCATGGGATCGGTGCGCAAGGCGAGTGCCTGGTTGGGCCTCGTCGACGACAGCGACGACGAGCGTTACTACGACGGCTACGAGGAAGACGGATCCGACAGGGAATCCGGCGACGCCTGGGTGACCGACCCCCGGGTGCGGATCGCCGACGAGAAGGCCGAGGCACAGGGCCGCCGGATCGGTACGGTCACCCCGGACAGCTTCCGGGACGCCCGCATCATCGGCGAGCTGTTCCGCGACGGCGTTCCGGTGATCATGAACCTCACGGCGATGGAGCCCGCCGACGCCAAGCGCGTGGTGGACTTCGCGGCAGGCCTGATCTTCGGTCTACGCGGCTCCATCGACCGGGTGGCCACCCGCGTCTTCCTGCTCACACCCGCCCACACGCAGATCGTCAACGGTCAGACGCTTGGTCGCCCGACCGACGGATTCTTCAACCAGAGCTGAGGTGAGGCGGCTCACCGGAAGGCATCGAGACCGGTGAGCGCCTTGCCCAGCACCAGCTGATGCATTTCCACCGTTCCTTCGTACGTCAGTACGGATTCCAGATTGGTGGCGTGCCGCATCACGGGATATTCCAGCGAGATCCCGTTGGCCCCGAGAATCGTCCGGGCGGTGCGGCAGATTTCCACGGCCTCCCGTACGTTGTTGAGCTTGCCGAAGCTGACCTGCTCGGGCCGCAGCCGCCCGGCGTCCACACGGCGCCCCAGGTGGTGGGCGAGCAGGATCCCCTTGTGCAGTTCGAGCGCCATGTCGGCGAGCTTGGCCTGGGTGAGCTGGAAGCCCCCGATGGGCTTGCCGAACTGGACACGGCTCTTGGCGTACTCCACCGCCGTCTCGAAGCAGGTGCGGGCAGCGCCCATCGAACCCCAGATGATGCCGTAGCGGGCGTGGCTGAGGCAGCTGAGCGGGCCGCGCAGGCCGGTCACCTCCGGCAGCACGGCGTCGGCGGGCAGCCGCACCTCGTCCAGGACGAGCTCGCTGGTGACCGAGGCGCGCAGGGACCACTTGTGCTTGATCTCGGGTGCCGAGAAGCCGCGGCTGTCCGTCGGTACCAGGAATCCGCGGATGCCCTCGTCGGTCTGCGCCCAGACGACGGCCACCCCGGCGATCGATCCGTTGGTGATCCACATCTTGCGCCCGGTGAGCACCCAGTCCCCGCCGGCGTCACGCTTGGCGAAGGTGCGCATGCCGGCCGGGTCCGAGCCGTGGTCGGGCTCGGTGAGCCCGAAGCAGCCGATCACCTCGCCCGCCGCCATCCGGGGCAGCCACCGCTGCTTCTGCTCCTCGGAGCCGAACCGGTGGATGGCGTACATGGCCAGGGACCCCTGGACGGAGACGAGGGAGCGCACGCCGGAGTCGACGGCCTCCAACTCCAGGCAGGCCAGTCCGTACTGCACGGCGCTGGCGCCCGCGCAGCCGTAGCCCTCCAGCGACATCCCCAGCGCCCCCAGCGCGCCCAGCTCCCGGGTCAGCTCCCTGATCCCCGGCAGCTCCCCCGCCTCGTACCACTCGGCCACATACGGCAGCACCCTGTCGGCGGCCCAGGAACGCATGGTGTCGCGCACCGCGAGGTCCTCGGCAGCGAGCTCGTCGTCGATGCCGAGCGGGTCGCCCGGGTCGAAGGGCGGCAGCTTCGGGGATGCGGACATGACGACCTCCGACAAAAACTAGCACCGATAATTTATGCCCCACCGACGTTACGGTCCTCTCGCCGTCCCCCGCAATCCACCGAGCGCTCGGAGTCGCCCACGGGGCTCACGGCGCCTCCGCGAAAGGGGCGAAACGGTACCCTTCAGGGCCTATCGCACCACGGAGGGGGCGGGGGCAGGGGGAGTTCTGTCACGCCGAAGGCGAGCCCGCCCGCATGGCACAGGCAAGGGGCGCGGGGAACTGCGCGAGCAACCACCCACCGGGCCGGTGGCCCGGACACGACAGAAACAGCCCCTTTGAGTCGGTGACGATCCGACGGTCTCGTCGGGGCTGAGCGCGCCCACGCGGCGGGAGCCGCAAAGTGTCACAGCCCCGCGCCCCTTTTCGGCGCACCTTACGACCGCCCGGCGGGCGCACCGCCGGCCGGGTCAGCCCCGCTCCGCCGCGGTGACCGCCGTATCGCGTCCCCCGCCCCGGCGGGTCGCCGAGGGCGCAGAGGTCGCCGCCGGCGCACCGGCCGTATCGGCACCCGTCGCCGATCCCTGGGCCGCGTCGCCCGCCGCCCGCGGCCTCGGCACACCGTCCACCCGGCCCCGCGGGTCCTCCATGAACCGCGGCAAGCGCAGCGCAGCCACCGCGCCGAGCAGCAGCAGACCCGCGCTGACCAGCAGCGTCACATGCAGGCCATGGACGAAGGAGGTGCGCGCGGCAGACCGCAGGGCGGCGCCCGCATGGCCGCCGAGCCGGTGCGCGACCTCGTACGCCTCGCCCAGCGAGTGGCGGGCCCGCCTGCCGTCCGACGTGGACACGCCGGGCACCGAGGAGAGCCCGGGCGCGTACGACGCGTTCATGACGCTGCCGAGCAGCGCGATGCCGATGCCGGCGCCGAGTTGGTACGACGTCTCACCGATGGCGGCCGCGCCGCCCGACTGCGCGGTGGGCGCCTCGTTGAGCATCGACTCGTAGGCGCCGAAGAGGGTGGTCTCCAGGCCGAAGCCGAGCAGCACGAAGCCGGTGAGCATCACCGCGGCGTTGTCGTGGGTGCCGAGCAGGGTGAGGCTGGCCACCGCGGCCGCGGTGAGGCAGAAACCGAACACGACCATGGCGCGCGGCCCGAACCGGCACAGCATCTTCGACCCGGTGAGCCCCGCGGCCATCGCAGCGACGGTGAGCGGCAGCAGCCTGAGCCCGGTCTGGAGCGGGGAGAGGCCGAGCACCAGCTGGAGGTACTGCGCGGCGATCAGCTCGAGGCCGACGAGGGCCAGCATGGCGAGCACGATGCAGCCGACGGAGGTGGTGAAGGCGGCCTTGGTGAACATCCGCAGGTCCACCAGCGGATGCGTCCGCCGGCGCTGCCGCCGCACGAACCCGGCCAGCAGCCCGGCTCCGGTGAGCAGCGGGAGCAGGGTCTGCGAGAGGACGAAGGTGCCGTTGCCGAGGTACTTCACGCCCAGCACCACGCAGAAGAGGCCGGCCGCGGCCATCAGCGCCCCGAAGACGTCCCAGGGCCCCTCGCCGTCACCGGTCGACTCCGGCAGCAGCCAGCGGCCGACGGGCAGGCTGACCAGCATCAGCGGGATGTTGACCAGGAAGACCGAGCCCCACCAGAAGTGCTCCAGCAGAAAGCCGCCGAGCAGCGGCCCGACGGCCGCACCCACCGCGGCCACCGCGCTCCAGATGCCGATGGCCAGGGCGCGCTCACGCCGGTCGGGGAAGACCTGGCGCAGGATCGACAGCGTGGCCGGCATGATCATCGCGCCGCCGACGCCCAGCAGGGCACGCGCCCCGATGAGCAGTCCGGCGCTGCCCGCGAAGGCGGCCACCGCGGAGGCCATGCCGAACAGGGCGTAGCCGAGCAGGAGGATCCTTCTGCGTCCGACGCGGTCGCCGAGCGTGCCGAAGAGGATCAGCAGCGCGGCGCAGACCAGCGGGTAGACGTCCACGATCCAGAGCAGTTCCATCGCTCCGGGCCGCAGGTCCTCGCTGACCGCGGGCACCGCGACGTGCAGCACGGTCGCGTCCACCGCGACCAGCAGCAGGCTGACGCAGAGCACGACGAGCACGAGCCAGCGGCTGGTGTCCCGGCCATCGGGCCCAGGGCGGGCGAAGCGGCGATGTCGGGGGGCGTCCTCCCCCACTGTCCCAGGGACGTGGGAGGCAGCCCCAGGCCCACGCGCCGCAGCGGTGGTCGTCCCGGACATGAGTGCGTACCTCCACAGACGGCCTTCGCGCCCGGTGGGCCCGCGGGGCGCGTGGTGGCGCGTCCATCCGGCGGAGCCCCTCCTCGTGGGGACCCTGGGGGCCCGGTCACGAAAGGCATGTGAGCGGCCAGCGTACGCGAGATCTCCGCGGTGTCATGTGGCGGACCCCACCCGATGTCGGGACATGGTGTGGTGTACGCCACGTACCTCTCCGGATCCCGGCACACCTCCGGCGGAGTCGTCCGTTCCGATGTCGACGACCGGGAACCGGCGCACGAGCTGCCGGAACACCACAGATAATCGAGCGCGTGACCGACCTTGATCCGGGCCTTCCATCGCCCTCCGCACACGCACGGCGCCCCACGGTGCGTGTGCGGGCGCGCGCCGTGCACGCCCTGCGACACGCCGCCCCGGCACTGCTGGGGTACGCCGCGGTGCGCGCCCTCGGCGTGGCGGTGCTGGCCCTGTGGAGCGCCGCTGCGGGCAAGAGCGCCCACCAGTTGCTGTCCGCCCGCTGGGACTCGCTCTGGTACACCCGCGTCGCCGCACACGGCTACGGCTGGCAGGTACGGCTGCCGGACGGCACCGTGCACACCAACCTCGCGTTCTTCCCGCTGCTGCCGTGGCTGGAACGGCTCGGCGCGGCGCTGACCCCGCTGTCGTACGCCGACGCTGGCCTCCTGGTCTCCTGGCTCGCCTCGCTGGCCGCGGCCTGGGGGGTCTTCGCGGTGGCGGACCACTGCCACGGCCGCCGGGTGGGGGTCTGTGCCGCGTTGCTGTGGGCGGTGCTGCCGGTCGGGATCGTGCAGTCGATGGCGTACAGCGAGTCGCTG
Organism: Streptomyces odontomachi; assembly: GCF_024435355.1. Classification (GTDB taxonomy): domain Bacteria; phylum Actinomycetota; class Actinomycetes; order Streptomycetales; family Streptomycetaceae; genus Streptomyces; species Streptomyces odontomachi. The sequence goes on along the minus strand of NZ_JAMJWG010000014.1, from coordinate 13,412 downwards.
TTCACCGCGCTGGCCGCCTGGGCGCTGTACGCGGCCCTGACCGGCCGCTGGGCGGTGGCCGGCGCCCTGGCCTGCCTGGCGGGTCTGACCCGGCCGGTGGGGATGGCGGTGGCGGCGGCGGTGTGGACGGCGGCGGGGATCACCGCGGTGCGCGAGCGGCGGCTGTCCTGGCGCACCGCCCTGGGCGTGCTGCCTGCCCCGCTGGGCACCGCGGGCTACGTGCTGTGGGTGGGCCACCGCACCGGCCGCGGCGTCGTCGGCTACCTCGATGTGCAGGGGCAGTGGGGCAACGGCTTCGACGGCGGGTGGGCCTTCGCACGGTTCGTCGGGGCGCGGCTGACCGCCTTCCCCGCGGTGTTCGCGGGGATCGGCCTGCTGGTGGGGGTCGCGCTGGTGGTGTGGCTGTACGTCCGGGGGGTGCGGCAGGGCCAGCCGGTGCCGCTGCTGGTGTACACCGGCGTGATCGTCGCCCTGGCCCTGGGCGCCGAGAGCTACTTCGGGTCCAAGCCGCGCCTGCTGCTGCCCGCCTTCCCCCTGCTGCTGCCGCTCGCCGTGCCGCTGGCGCGGCTGCGTCCGACCCGCTGGGCGCTGGTGCTGGGATGCGCGGCAGCGGCATCGGCGGTATACGGGGCGATCTGGCTGAACGGCTCGGGCCCGCCGTGAGCGCCCGCACCGCTCACCTCCGGAGAGATCCCAGGTGAGCGCGGCGCTTCTCTGGTGAGCGTCAGGAGAATTCCGAACGAGCAGCCGGTGAACGGAATTCAACCCACCCATAAAGGCGCCATAAGAATGATCAGCGGAATGGAACGAGAAGCCGATCGGCGGATTGTGAATAAGCCGAGGATAAACCACCGGTTGAGAGCAATCCCACATCACATCGTTATCACAAACCGGCGGATTCGACCTGCACTCCACCTCACTCGCTGTAACGTCGATTGAGTGCTTACCGAACGAAGCCTCACACGTCTGGGCCGGCTCTTCGCCCGCCTGGACCGTGAGCCGGCACGACCGGCCCACATCGATGTGCCGCACATGAGCCGGCACAGGATCGTGCTCCTCTGCGCGACCCTGGCCTTCTACATGGCCATCGTCTGGGCCATCGTCACCACCTCGTGGCTGGTGCAGTTCGACTGGGAGGTCATGTTCTTCCGGCCCTACCAACAGTGGCCGCAGGTGCATGCCTTCCTCGACTACTACGTCGTCCTCGGCCAGCGCGGTCCCACCGCGGTGATGGTGGCGGCCTGGCTGGGCTGGCGCTCCTGGCGGCAGCACACGCTGCGCCCGCTGCTCGCACTCGGCGCGGCACTGCTGCTGCTGAACACCACCGTCGGCGCCGCCAAGATCGGCATGGGCCGCCTCGGACCGCACTACGCCACCGTCGTCGGCTCCAACGAGATGTGGCTCGGCGGCGATATATTCCCTTCAGGACACACCGCGAACGCCGTCGTGACCTGGGGCATCCTCGCCTACCTGGCGTCCACCCCGCGGGCCCGCCGCTATCTGTCCGCCATCTCGGCCGTGGTGGCGCTCGGCGTCGGGCTGACCACCGTCTACCTCGGTACGCACTGGCTGAGCGATGTGGTGCTCGGCTGGGCCGCCGGGCTGCTGGTGCTGCTCGCGTTGCCCTGGTGCGAGCCGCTCATCGCCCGTGCGGAGTCCTGGCTGCTGGCCCGCCGTGACGCCTGGCGCCGGCGCCGTCCGGGCGCCAGGGCCACCGCCCCGTTCCCGGTCGGCGCATCCGCACTGCGGTCGCCCGCCCCGGAGCAGAGCGCGCAGCCGAGCCGTGAACCGCTGCCGGTACGCCCGGGCCGCAGCACGGCCCACCTGGCGCAGACCCGGCCCACCACGCGCTCCGAGCGGCCGCCCGTCACCCCGGCCGGAAGCCGGCGCCCACCGCACGCCGACCGGAGCCAGCGCAGCTCGACGACGGCACGCCCGTTGACGGGCGCCTAGGCCCTGTCCGGCGGACGACACGAAGGCCCGACGGGCAGCACATGGGGCGGGGCCGGATGCCGTGGCATCCGGCCCCGCCCCATGGTTTACGTCCTACCCGTCCTGCGTACCGGGCTCACCCCTTCCAACTGCGGCGCACGGTGCCGTCCTCGACCTCGAAGTTCAGCCGTCCGAAGCGGTACTCCATGGTGATGACGGTGCCCGGCGCCAGTGACCTGACGGTGGACCAGCCGCGCTCGCGGGCCCTGCGCTCGGCTTCGTCGGCGGCGAGGCCCAGGTAGGCCTCGGGGTCGTCCTCTGGTTCCGCGGGAGGCGGAGGGATGGGTGCCATACCGGCCACGGTAGGCGCCCCGAACGGGCCGACGGAAGCCAGCCGGGCGGTACTCCGGCCAGCCGGCGCAATTCCGGTACCGCAAAGCCCCGTTCTTCCTCGGTCCCGGCGACATCCCGCGAAGGCGAAGCCCCGGCCGCGTACACCCCGCGTCACCGTCCTCGGTTCCCTTCCGCGCTCCCGTTGCCTTCGGGACGGCCTTCTGTTCGCGGCTCCGGTTCCCTTCCCGGATCCCCGATCGGTCACATCTTTGTCACAGGATCACGACACGTCCAGGTCAAATTCGCGCGCCGCGCGCAACGGCCCGGCATTTGTTTCGGAATATCTGCGGGATTCCTGGGGAACGAATTATCGACCCCGCAATCCGACGGCACGGAAACTTCCCTGATCCGGCTCCGGACGCCCACATTTCCGGCCGCACCCGACCCGGCGCGGCGGCGCGCGCCCGGGTTGCCGGCACACCGCCGAGGGCGCGGCGGGCGCCCGGCACACCGCATGACATCAGGGAGCGGGCGCTCGCCGGGTCCTGGTCTGCCGGACGGCCGGGCGGGCGCTCGGGGCGACACGACCACCACCGTCGGTAGGCACCATCGGCCCGCCGGCAGGCACCCGCCGACACCGCCGGTAAACGGATCAGTCAACCCCCTGAATGCACCCCTGATCACATGTTCGGATTCCGGCCGCAGGTGGAGTCCGACCCACGCTCCGAGGACGTCCCGTCGCCTGATTCACCGGCTAGATCATTCCGTACGGAAGATCAGCGCCCCGATAGGGATCGGCCCGCCCAGCACGATCTTTCCGTTCCCTGCATGAACATATTTATGTGTCGACTCTTTTGCTTCGCCGGCGCTTCTGCCGGTACTTCTGCCGGTGCTCATCCTTCTGCCGGTGCTCATCGGATTGATGCCACCCGGCGCCGGGGCGCAGCGGCACAACCTACATTTGCGGTGCGCCACCGGTGGGGTGCCCGGGGCCCGTCTCGGCCGGGGCCGGGGACCGCTCCAGCGCCCGGGTGAGCCGGTCACGCAGCGCTGCGATCGAGTGGGTCAGCTCCGCCGGTTGCAGCACCTCGAAGTCGAAGCCCAGCATCATCACGTGGAACGCCATCGCATCGAAGCTGACCGCTCCGGTCCGCAGCAGGCAGGTGCGTTCGCTCTCCCGCTCCAGCACCCCCGCCGAGGGCGAGATGCGCTCGGCCGCCTGCTCGACGGGCACCAGCAGCCGCAGCACGGCCTGGGTCACGTAGGCGCGTGTCGAGACACCGCGGGAGACATAGCGGGCCAGGTCCTCATCGGGCGGGGTACGCGGCACGCAGCGCGGCCCGTGCGGGGGACGTGGGGTGATGCGGTCGGCGCGGAAGGTGCGCCAGTCCTCACGGGCCGGGTCCCAGGCGACGAGGTACCAGCGGCGCTCGGTACAGACCAGGCGGTGCGGTTCCACGGCGCGTGAGGTGACGGCGCCGGTGTGGTCGCGGTAGTCGAAGCGCAACCGCATGCTGTCGCGGCAGGCGTGGGCGAGTTCGGTGAGCACCGCCGGGTCGACGGCCGAGAGCCCCGCGCCGCGCAGCATGGGGACGGTGAAGGCGTTGAGGGCGCTCACCCGGCGTTGCAGCCGGTGCGGCAGCACCTGCTCCAGCTTGGCCAGGGCGCGCACCGAGGTCTCGCCGATCCCCTCGATGCCCTGGCCGGCCGCGGTCCGCAGACCCACCGCGACGGCCACCGCCTCGTCGTCGTCCAGCAGCAGGGGTGGCAGCTGGGCGCCCGCGCCGAGCCGGTAGCCGCCCCCGGTGCCGGGGCTCGCGTGCACGGGATAGCCCAGCTCACGCAGCCGCTCCACGTCACGGCGTACCGTACGGGGGGTCACGCCGAGCCGGTCGGCCAGGTCCTGGCCCGGCCATTCACGGTGCGCCTGGAGCAGCGAGAGCAAACGCAGCAGTCGCGCGGAGGTGTCCAGCATGGTGGCGAGTCTGCCAGGCCTTGCGGACAGCTTCCGTCCGCAAGGCTGCTGCTCCACGTCGGTCCGTGCCGCGTGGAGCGCACCTCTCGCAGCGTCCCGGGCGTCCGGCCTATGCGGGCCCTTCGGACTCCTCAGGGGGCACCGCCTCGACCCGGATCGCCAGGTCGTTGTCGACGGTGTAGTACGGCCGGACGGTCACGGGGGCGGGGGTCGCCGGGCGAGCCGGGATGCGTACCGGGGGGAAGCTGAAGATCGGCTTCTTGTCGGCGATGTCGTCGAGCAGCCGCGCGATCCGCACCCGCGGGTTGTCCTCGCCGGCGGGACGCAGCCACAGGTCCCAGAACTCCTGGCGGGCCGCGTCCAGCAGCGCCGGGTAGCCGACGCTGCCGGTGAAGTCGTCACCGTCGACGTCGACCGGGAAGCGCACCAGGGGACGCGGCGCCGTACGGCCGCGCAGTTCCACGCACGCCTGTTCGGTGAGCCGTGTCCCGTGGACCCGGCCCCGCACGGTCAGGGTGTCCCCCGCGATGCGCAGTTCGCCGACCTCCACGTGCGGGGCGCGCACCCAGCTGCGGACGGCGAGCTCGTTCTGCTTGGTCCCGTACGGGATGCGGACGCAGATCCGGCCGTCGGCGGCGTCCGGTTCCCGGTCGACGAGCGCACGCAGGTCGTTGACGCCGGGCGTCAGGCGCCGGCGAGTGCCGTCCGGGTCCTGGAGGAACGCGTCCCAGCGGCCCTCGGCGAAGTCGGCGGACGCCGCCAGCCGGGCCACCAGGTGCCCTTCGGGACCGGGATCGAGCGGCAGCAGCACCTCCTCGGCCGGGTCCGTGCGGCGCCGGCACAGCACCAGGTGCGCGGGCACCGGACCGGCCGCCGGGTTCGGCAGCACGAAGGTGAGGGTGCCGGCCGCGTCGGCACGGCAGTTGGCCCGTGCGGCGGGAGCGGCCTCGGGCTCCACGGGGCCCTGCGGTGCCGGGTGAGCGTCCTGGGTGGCTGCGGCGTCGCGGTCGGGAGCGGGGGTGGAAGGGGTCGTGGTCATGCGACGCTTTCCTTTCCGATGGCGGTGCGCACGGCGTCCCGTGCCGCGAAGGCACCGCCGACCAGCGCACCGCCAGCGCGGTACAGGGGCGCGCGCCAGCCGCTGCCCCGCCGGCCACCGCCCCCCACGACGAGACGCTCGAAGAGGGCCGCGTAACGCTCGGCGATCCGGCCGGGGTCGAAGCGCTCGGAGGCCTTGAGGGCGGCGTCGGCCATCCGCAGCCGCAGCGCGTCGTCGTTGATCAGTTCCAGCAGGCCGCGGGCGATGGCGTCGACGTCGCCCACCCGCACCAGACGGCCGTCGACCCCGTCGGCGATGATCTCGCCAGGGCCATACGGGCAGTCGGTGGAGACCACCGGCAGGCCGCAGCGCATCGCCTCGACGATGGACATGCCGAACGACTCCATGGTGGAAGTCACCGCGGCGATCGAGCCCTTGACCCACTCCGACTCGATGGGGTGCACCGGACCCATGAGTAAGACGTGGTTGTACAGGTCGAGGCGTTCGACGAGGGCGCGCAGTTGCGCCTTCTCCTTGCCGCCGCCGTAGATCCGCAGCCGCCAGTCGGGGCGCTGCGCGCGTACCGTGTCGAAGGCCTTGATCAGCAGGTCGAACCGCTTGACGGGCGCGAGCCGCCCGGCTGCCACGACCCATTTGCCCGAGCCGTCGGAGGGGTCGACAGCGGGCGCGGGCACCGGATTGGGGAAGGCCTCGACGTGCACCCCGGGCAACCGCATCCGGGAGCGGTAGGCGCGGGCGTCGGCTTCGGTGGTGGTGGTGAGCACGTCGAGCGCCGGGTAGACGGCGCGCAGTTGCAGGGTCAGGGTGCGCGTGTGGCTGTCGAGCGTGAGGTGCTCCTGTCCGACCCGCACCGGACCGGGCCGGGTCTGCCGGGCGAGGTGCACGTTGAGGCCGGGCCGGGTGGCGATCACCACGTCGGCCTCGGTGCCGGCCAGGTACGCGGCGATACGCCGATCGGTGAGCACGCTGTACTGCTGGTACGGGCCGTCCCCACGCGGGTACACCCGCGAGGGGCGTTGGTGCTCGGGGTGCTCGACATCGCTCTCGGGGGCGTCGGGGCGCAGGTCGACGAGGTCACGCAGCCGCACGCCGGGGCCCGGTGGCAACAGGGGGCGGTCCCGGTGACGGAAGACGGAGACGATCTCCACGTCGTGCTGCTGGGCGAGCGTGCTCGCCAGGTTGCACGTGGTGCGGATGGTCCCGCCGATCCCGTAGGCGTTGTGTATGAGGAATGAGATATGCATGCGTCCCTGTCTCTCGCTTCTCAGCGGCCCTGCGGAGGATCTCGCGATCCGTCCTGCACTGGTGGGACCTGCGGGCACGGGCCAGGGTTGGGCATCCTCACTGTCTTGTGCCGGAACAGTTGCGCCATCGATAGCCACGGGCGGGAACTTTTGCCGGCATGAAATCCGGCCACCGAAATGGCCAATAAGCCGGCCCGCAGAGAGGACTCATCCATAGGATGGGTTAGTGGGATTTATCGGACTCTATCATCGGCGTCGTCGCCTCGCAGCGCTTCACCCCCAAGGCACCCTCTCGCAAGACGCCACGCCCAGCGGACCGCAGCGTTCCGCTCCCCCGCTCCGCCCGACCTTCCCCCAAGGCCAGTTTTCAGCCATCCCCTTCATTCCATGATGTCGCGTTTTGTCGACCCATCGACGAAGCTCTTCCGCGCACCTGGCCGCCCGTCAACGGCCCAGTCACGAGCGCCGGTTGGGGTCCCGCGGAGTCAGGCACGCCACCTCTGCCGTGCGCTCGGCCGCGGTTCGATTCCCCGCCTCTCCGGGCGTGACTCCGCCACGCATCGGCCGTTGTCCTGAACGTGAGCCGGGACTGGCCCGGCTCGAGCCCGGGACACGCCCGGTCTCCCCCGCCGGCTGCACGGCGTGGGAGATACCCCCAGCACCACGATTTCCGAGGAGCCACCGTGCCGCGCATGCTCGACGTGAGCAACGACGTACGCGCTGAGATCGGCGACGACGAAGCCGACCGGCTGCTCGCCGGGGAGAACGCCCCGGGCAGCTACGACTGCACCTCCTGCCGCACCCCGGGCGACTCGGACCAGGAGCGCACCAGCACGGTCCTGTTCGTGGGCGAGGAGACCGCCGTCCTCGCGTTCGCCCACGCCACCTGCCTGCCCTCGCAGGTCGTCCAGGTCAGCGAGGAGCAGCTACGCGGCGCCGTGCGGTCGATCACCGGCCAGGGCGCCCCCACGCACGCCACGCCCGGACAGGCCGTGCTCGGCGTCACCAGCGGTCTGGTCCTGGTCGCCGGCGAGCTGCACCCCGCGCTGGTGGTCGAACCGACCGGACCCATCGCGCGCCCCGGTGCCGCCGGGCCCGGCGACGACTTCCTGCCGCTCCTGATGGAGCAGGGCTTCGTGCCGGTCAGCAACGTGGAGCAGCACGCCCCGGTGCTGCCCGGCTGGGCCGTGCTGCTCGCCGGCGGTCAGCTGCACGCGGTGCTCCAGCCGGGCCTCGGCGGCGGCTCCCCGGTGGCCTGGTGGCAGGCGCACCAGCCGCTCCAGGTCACCGACGGATGGCACACCGCGGCGACCCGGCTCCAGCAGGTCCTGGTGCTGGCCGCCCCGGTCGGCTCGATCGGCCGCCAGCCGCGCGAGGACCTGCTGCGGGAGGCCCTGGACCACGCCGCCGCGACGGGCCGCCTCGTCGCCTGCCGGATGCCGCTGTCGGACGGCTGAACGGCCGCCGCCCGGGTGCCCCGCGCGTCCGGCACCCCGGCGACCTGCGAAAGCAGCAGCCGCAACCGCATCCGTCGGGCCGCGAGGTCGTTGGCACCTACGTGACATACGACCTCGCCCGACGCTCCCCCTACCAGAGCGCGATCCCCGCCATGCGCCACGCGCCGGAACGCACCGGCAGCCCTTCGCCCACGCCCATCTACGACGCGCTCTACGCCGAGTACCGCAGGACGTTCCGGACCCTGCCGGGCGATCGGAGCGGCGAGGAGGAGTTCGGGTTCAAGGCCTTCGCCACGTTCTCGGGCGTCACGGGCTTCGTCACCGGCCTGCACGGCGTCGTCCCCTATCAGCCCGGAGCCCAGCCCGGGGCGATGACCGGAGGCGGGTTCCACGGCCCGAAGCGCGAGCTGCGGCAGCTGCCCGGGCCGTCCGGCGCCGGCAGCGGGCAGACGGCGCCGGCGCCCCGGTCCGCACCCTCCCCGCCGGCCGCACCCCCCGCGATGCGCCATACGCCGGCGCAGACCGAGCGGACCGGCGGCTACCAGACGGGCACCTGGCGGTACGGCAGCCGCCCGTACGGCCCCGAGGACCTCCTGCCGGCCGTCCTGCCGACCCGACGGCACGGCAACGGGTGAGGGCTCGGCACGCCTGCGCTCGGACGGCGGCGATCGCCGCGCCCCGCCCGCTCGGGCCACCTCTCCCGCTCCCGCACCAGGCTGCTCGTCCAGCCCCGTACCGGGCTACTTCTTACGCCCGCGCTTCTCCCGCACCCGCACGGAGATGTGCAGCGGCGTCCCCTCGAACCCGAACGTCTCGCGCAGCCGGCGCTCGATGAAGCGCCGGTAACCGTGCTCGATGAAGCCGGAGGCGAAGAGCACGAACCTCGGCGGCCTGGTGCCCGCCTGGGTGCCGAAGAGGATCCGCGGCTGCTTGCCGCCGCGCACCGGATGCGGGTGGGCGGCGACCAGCTCGCCGAGGAAGGCGTTCAGCCGGCCCGTCGGGATCCGGGTCTCCCAGCCGCCGAGCGCCGTCTCGATCGCGGGCACCAGCTTCTCCATGTGGCGGCCGGTGCGTGCCGAGACGTTCACCCGCGGCGCCCACGCCACCTGGCCCAGCTCGGTCTCGATCTCCCGTTCGAGGTAGTAGCGCCGCTCCTCGTCGAGGGTGTCCCACTTGTTGTAGGCGAGGACGAGGGCACGGCCCGCGTCGACCGCCATGGTGATGATGCGCTGGTCCTGCACGCTGATCGAGTCGTACGCGTCGATGAGGACCACGGCGACCTCGGCCTTCTCGACGGCGGCCGCGGTGCGCAGCGACGCGTAGTAGTCGGCGCCCTGCTGGAGGTGGACACGCTTGCGGATGCCGGCGGTGTCGACGAACCGCCAGGTCTTCCCGCCGAGTTCGATGATCTCGTCGACCGGGTCACGGGTGGTGCCCGCCAACTCGTCGACGACCACGCGGTCTTCGCCGGCCACCTTGTTGAGCAGAGACGACTTGCCGACGTTCGGGCGGCCGATGAGGGCCACCCGGCGCGGACCTCCGACACCGCCGCCGAACGTCTCCTGCGGTGCCTCCGGCAGCACTTCCAGGACGGCGTCCAGCATGTCGCCGGTGCCGCGGCCGTGCAGCGCGGAGACGGGGTGCGGCTCGCCGAGGCCGAGCGACCACAGCATCGCCGCGTCGGACTCGCCGCTCGGGCCGTCCACCTTGTTGGCGCAGAGCACCACCGGCTTGCCCGCCTTGCGCAGCAGCCGCACCACGGCCTCGTCGGTGTCGGTGGCGCCGACGGAGGCGTCGACGACGAAGACCACCGCGTCGGCGGCCTCGATGGCGTACTCGGCCTGGGCCGCCACGGAGGCGTCGATACCGAGGACGTCCTGCTCCCAGCCGCCCGTGTCGACCACCTTGAAGCGCCGGCCCGACCACTCCGCCTCGTAGGTGACACGGTCCCGGGTGACGCCCGGGGTGTCCTCGACGACCGCCTCCCGGCGGCCGATGAAGCGGTTCACCAAAGTCGACTTGCCGACGTTCGGGCGGCCTACCACGGCCAGCACCGGCAGCGGGCCGTGCCCGGCCGCCTCGATGGCGTCCTCGACCTCCTCGACGTCGAAGCCCTCCTCGGCGGCGAGCTCCATGAACCGGTCGAACTCGGCGTCGCCGAGCGCGCCGTGTCCGTCGCCGTCTAGTCCGGCGTCCCCGCCCGCGGAGCCGGGCTGGATCTGGTCGTTCATGGCGTGCTTACCTCGATCGTGGTGGTGGTCGGTGGTGGGGTGCCGCACCGGTGTCGCATGGGCCGGTCGGCGGTCCCCGGTGCCGGCGCCTTGGTGGCACCGGCACGTCCACTGCTGTTGAGTCTGGCCTCACCTGCCGGTGAGACGCCTCGCGTTTTCCAGGTGGCTGCTGAGACGTTCCTGGATGCGCACGGTGGCTTCGTCGAGCGCCGTGCGGGTGCGCCGCCCGCTGCCGTCGCCCGCGTCGAACGGGTCGCCGAAGACGAGATCGACACGGCTGCGCAGTGGCGGCAGCCCTGGTATCAACCGCACGCCCCCCGTGCCTTCTTCCCGCCCGCCCGGCATCCGTTCCGCGGTACCCAGCACCGCGACCGGCACGATCGGCGCCCCGCTGCGCACCGCGAAGTACGCGAGGCCGGACCGCAGGTCCGCGAAGTCGCCCACACCGCGGGTGCCCTCCGGGAAGATACCGAGGACGCCGCCGTTCTCCAGGACGCCGAGCGCCTGGGTGACGGCCGTGCGATCGGTGGTGGACCGGTCGACGCGCAGCTGGCCGATGCCCTTCAGGAAGGTGCCGAGCGGGCCGACGAACGCCTCCTTCTTGATCAGGAAGTGCACGGGTCGCGGCGCGGTGCCCATCAGCATCGGTCCGTCGATGTTGTGCGAGTGGTTCACGGCCAGGATCACCGGCCCGCGCGGCGGCACCCTCCACGCGCCCAGCACCCGCGGCCGCCACAGCCCGTACATGAGGCCGACCCCGATCCGGCGGCCCACTTCGGCACCGCGTATCGACGGTGCCCGGTCCTGGCCCCGTGCGGTGCGGGCCCCGGTCACTTGGCGGCCCGCTTCTCCTCGACGAGGGTGACGACGCACTCGACGACCTGCTGGAGCGTGAGCTCGGTGGTGTCCACCTCGATCGCGTCGGCAGCCTTGGCCAACGGTGACGCCTTGCGGCTGGAGTCCGCCGCGTCACGCCTGATCAGGGCCTCGTGGGTGGCGGTCAGGTCGACGCCCTTCAGCTCGCCGCTGCGCCGGGCGGCCCGGGCCTCCGGGGACGCGGTGAGGAAGATCTTCACGTGGGCGTCCGGCAGCACCGTCGTGCCGATGTCCCGGCCCTCGACGACGATGCCGTGCTCGGCCGCGGCGGCGATCGACCGCTGGAGCCGGCTTATCCGGGTGCGCACCTCGGGCACCGCGCTGACCGCGCTGACCTTGGAGGTGACCTCCTGGGTGCGGATGGGGCCCGCCACGTCGACTCCGTCGACCGTGATCGCCGGGCCGGCCGGGTCGGTTCCCGAGACGATCTCCGGCTTGCCCGCCGCGGCGGCGATCGCGGCCGGGTCGCTCACGTCGACGCCGTTGCTGACCATCCACCAGGTCATCGCCCGGTACTGCGCCCCGGTGTCGAGGTAGCTCAGGCCGAGCTGCCCCGCCACGGCCCGTGAGGTGCTCGACTTGCCCGTGCCCGCGGGGCCGTCGATGGCGACGATCACAGCCGGGGCGGTGCGGTCGGAGGTTGCGGCGGTGGCTGCGGTTTCCACAGGAGACGGGCACCTTCCTGGTGACGGGTGGGTGTACGCGGCACACGACGCCGGTGTCGTACGCGTACGCCTACGGGATGACGGGCGGCGATCTGGCCGGGAGCACTCGACGTACCCCCGGGCCTTTCAAGCACGGGGAAAGCGCCCAGCACAAGGTTACTGGTTCGAGCCGATGCCCCCGGACGGTGCCGGACCCCGGTGCACAGGCCCGCGGCACCGGAGCCACGTGGTACCCCTGACCGTAGGCCAGGGGGAAGGTGATCCCCCTCACTCCGGCCCCGGGGCGCTACTGCCGGATCGCCCAGCCCCGCTCCCGCAGCGCCGCGGTGAGCACCGGGACGGACCCGGGCACCACCGTCAGCTCGATCAGGCCGGCCTGCTGGCCGGTGGCGTGCTCGATACGGACGTCCTCGATGTTCACCCCGGCCTGGCTGGCGTCCGCGAAGATCCGGGCGAGCTGGCCCGGCTGGTCGTCGATGAGCACGACCACGTTCTCGTAGACCGCGGGCGCGGTGCCGTGCTTGCCGGGCACCCTGACCTGGCCGGCGTTGCCGCGGCGCAGGACGGACTCGATGCCGCTCGCGCCGCCGTGCCGCTTGTCCTCGTCGGCGGACTGCAAGGCGCGCAGCGCCCGCACCGTCTCGTCGAGGTCGGTGGCGACGTCGGAGAGCACGTCGGCGACCGGTCCCGGGTTCGCGGAGAGGATGTCGATCCACATCCGGGGGTCGGAGGCGGCGATCCGGGTGACATCGCGGATGCCCTGGCCGCAGAGCCGTACCGCGCTCTCCTCGGCGTGTTCCAGCCGGGCCGCGACCATGCCGGAGACCAGGTGCGGCATGTGGGAGACGAGGGCCACGGCACGGTCGTGGGCGTCGGCCTCCATCACCACCGGCACGGCGCGGCAGAAGGCGATCAGCTCCAGGGCGAGGTTCAGCACCTCGGTGTCGGTGTCGCGGCCCGGGGTGAGCACCCAGGGCCGGCCCTCGAAGAGGTCGGCGGTGGCGGCCAGCGGTCCGGACTTCTCCCGACCGGACATGGGGTGCGTACCGATGTAGGCCGCCAGGGTGGCGGCGTCCAGGCCGAGGGCGTCGAGCTCCCGCCGCGGGCCGGCCTTCACGCTGGCCACGTCGATGTACCCGCGTGCCGCACCGCGCCGCATCAGCTCCGCCAGGGTGGCGGCGACGTGCGCGGGCGGTACGGCGACGACGGCGAGGTCGACCGGGCCCTCGGGCGCCGTGTCGGTGCCGGCGCCGAGCGCCGCGGCGGTGCGCGCCTGCTCGGGGTCGTGATCGGCGAGGTGGACGTGCACACCGCGCCCCGCGAGGGCCAGGGCGGCGGACGTGCCGATCAGTCCGGTGCCGACGACGAGCGCGGTTCTCATGGGCGAATGTCCCTTGCGGTCCTGATGGCCTTGCTGGCGGAGGGGTCGTTCTGCGGACAGGGTAGCCAGCGCGGCGCCGCGAGGACGTGGCTGCCCGAGCGGCGAGACGGCACCTGCTGTCGCCGCGGCCTGGCGTCGTCCGGACCCGTCTCCGCTAGGCCCTGTCGTCAAACTCCCGTCTGCCCGGCGACGCCATGCACGCCCTCTCGCCGCACCAGGCACAAGCCCACGTACTCCCCCACTGCCTGAACGGCGTGG
>NZ_JAMJWG010000013.1 GCF_024435355.1 Streptomyces odontomachi | reverse complement strand
AGTGGGCCTGGCCGACGCCCTGAACGCGGTGCAGAAGTAAAACGGCCCGCAAGACGGTGCAGAAGTAGCGCACCCGCTCCAGGCGTGCGATGAGCGCGCCAGGCGCAAGCGGGGTCCTGGCCGGGTGGGGAAGCACGCCCGGCCAGCGACCCGCCGCGCCCCACGCCCCGCGCTCCGTGGTACGCCACCGCCTGCGCCGTGGTGTCCGGCCCGTGGCGTGCTCCGGCGCGTGGCGTGCCCCTGCGCGGGTCAGCCGGGCGTATCACCCGGGTTGCCCGGGTGCGGGATGCCTGGTCGGCTGGGTGGCGTGAGTGCGCGTGGGACACGACCGGCCGACGACGCCGGCAGGGCCGACGGCGCGCCGGGGCCCGCCGGCGCCGGACCGCCCGACCGGGCCCGGGTTGCCGCGCGCGCACCGGTGCTGCTGCGTCCGGCGGCACCACTGGACCGTTCCCTCGGCTACGTCGTCCTGCTGGCCCTGGCCGCCTTCGTCGTGCCCCTGCTCGGTCCGTCGCTCGCCCTGCACGGCACGGGAGAGGTGGCGGCGCCCGGAGCCGGCGGCATCGCGGTGCTGCGGACGGTGCTCTGTGCGGCGCTGTGCGTACCGGTCGGGGAGGCGTACGCGGGGTGGCTCGCGCGCCGGGTGCCGGGTGCGCCGGTGCGCCCGCCGCCGAGCCGGGCGGTGCCCGCGGCCGCTGCCGGCTTCCTGGCCGCGCTGGGGCTCGCCTGCGTCGTCGCTGCGGGCAATCTGATCCCGCATCGGCTCGCCGACCTGGACACCGCCGGGCTGTACCGGACTCGGGACGGCGTGCTGGCGCTCGTCGAAGTCAACGCCTTCCTGCTGGCGCTGCTGTGGGCACGCACCCGGTACCCGGTGTGCCGGCTGGTGCCACCCGCGGCGGTCGTCGCCGCTGAGGCGTTGCGCGCCCACCCGAACACGGAGTCCTGGCCGCTGTTCGGCTCCGCCCTGACCGCCGTCCATCTGACCTGTGCCGTGCTCTGGCTGGGCGGTCTGTGGCAGGTGCTGCGCACGGTACGGCTGTGGCGCGCGTCTGACGGGGATGGCACAGCCGCCGGCGCGGGTTCGGCGAACGGTGCGGCGCTGCTTGCCGCCTATGCGCGCCGGGCGGCGATCCTGCTGGCGGCGCTGGCGCTGACCGGGGCGATGAGCACGGTGCGCCGCATGCCACCGGCCACCCTGCTGGACCAGTTGGTGACGACGGCGTACGGGCGGGCCCTGCTCGCCAAGCTGGTCCTGGTGACCGGCGTCTGCGCGCTGGCGCTCACGGCGCGGTTCCGGCTCGCGGCGGCGCTGCCGCGGGCGCTACCGCGCCCAGGGAGCTCCGCGCGCCTCCACGACCAGCCGCGCACGGGCGATCCACCCGACGCCCGCGACCCCCTCACGGCCTGCGCGCCGGCGCGTGCCGAGGTCGCGGTGCTCGGTGTGGTGGTAGCGGTGTCGGCCCTGCTGACGGCGTTGCCGGTGCCGATCAGATGGTGAACGCGAGGGTGAACGCGAAGGTCAGTGCGCCTCGTCGGGTACACCGGCCCGTGACACCTCACCCGCGGTCGAGACCGAAGCCGCAGCCGTGCCAGGCGCCGGGGCGGACGCCGGAAGCGGAGTCGCGGCCGTGCCCGGCGCCGGGGCGGACGCCGAAGCCTGCGCGGCGACGGCCGGCGCGAGCGTGGGCTGCCAGCCGGGGCCGCGCAGGAACCGGCCCGCCCGCTCCCGCCAGTCGGCCGCCTGCTTGAGGTCCCTGGCGATGGCCACGTACTCGTGGGTGGCCACCTTCAGCGGGTTGTAGGTGCTGATGTTCTTCGTCAGGCCGAACTCCGGACGCTCCACCTCCGGTACGAAGGAGCCGAAGATCCGGTCCCAGAGGATCAGGATGCCGCCGAAGTTGCGGTCCAGGTAGCCGCCCTGGGAGGCGTGGTGGACACGGTGGTGGGAGGGGGTGTTGAAGACGAACTCGAAGGCGGCGGGCAGCTTGTCGATGCGTTCGGTGTGGATCCAGAACTGGTAGACCAGGTTCACCGACGAGCAGAAGGCGAGCGCGGCGGGATGCACCCCGCATGCGATCAGGGGCAGGTAGAACGGCCACACGGTCAGCGATGTCCAGGGCTGCCGCAACGCCGTGCTGAGGTTGAACTTGCGGCTGGAGTGGTGCACCACGTGACAGGCCCACAGGATGCGGACGACATGGTGGCCGCGGTGCGACCAGTAGTAGCAGAAGTCCTGTGCGAGCAGCATCAGCAGCACGGTCCACCACAGCACGGGCACCCGCAGCGGTGTCAGTTCGTAGACGGCCGTGTAGATCGCCACGATGGGGATCTTCCACAACGCGTCGAAGACAAGGCTGCCGAGCCCCATGCCGATGCTGGTCACGGCGTCCCTGGCCGCATAGCCCGCGGCGTCCTCGTCGGGGTGCAGCCGGTAGCTGACCATCTCGACGACGGTGAGCAGCACGAAGGCCGGGATGGACCAGAGCACGGCATCGGGCAGGTTCGGCATACATCGAACGTAGGAGCAGTGTCCGGTGACGGCTAGATGTTGTTACTGACAAGTATTCTCGAGGCCGGCATCCTTGATTTTGTTGGTTTCCACCAAAGGAACCGGATCCGTGCTCAGACCCCGGCGGCGCCCAGCAGCGAACCCGTGGCGTACGTCAGCGCCATGGCCAGGGCGCCGCCGGCGGCGTTGCGTACGATCGCGGCGCGCGCCGGGGCGGCGCCCATGCGGGCGCTGGTCCAGCCGGTGAGGGCCAGCGTGACGAGCACGGAGACGACCGTGACGGGCAGCCGCCAGGCGGGGGGCGGCAGCACGATCGCCGCCAACGGCAGCAGCGCACCCACCGTGAAGGCGAGGAAGCTCGCGAAGGCGGCGTGCCAGGGATTGGTGAGTGCGTCGGGGTCGATGCCCAGTTCCACGCTGGCGTGCGCGCGCAGGGCGTCCCGCTCGGTGAACTGCCGGGCCGCCTCGAGCGCCACCGACCGGTCCAGACCACGCTCCTGGAGCAGCTCGGTCAGCTCTTCGAGCTCCTCCTCCGGCTGCTCGCGCAGCTCGCGGCGCTCCAGCGCGAGGGCGGCGCGCTCGGTGTCGCGCTGCGTGGACACGGAGACGTACTCGCCGGCCGCCATCGACATCGACCCGGCGAGCAGCCCGGCGATGCCGGCGGTCAGCAGCGTGCCGCGGTTGCCGGTGGCCCCTGCGACGCCGACCACGAGGCCGGCGGTGGAGACCACGCCGTCGTTGGCGCCCAGCACGCCGGCGCGCAGCCAGTTGAGCCGCTTGCCGAGCGATGCGCCGTGCTCTTCCCCGGGGTGGTCGACGCCCGGGTGGTCGTCGTGCGCTTCGCCTTCAGGTCCGTTCTCGGATGCCTCGTCACTCACCAGGTGAGGGTCTCACCTTGAGCGGGCGTCCGACCACGGCCACTCGCCCGTCGGAGCGGTCCGTCGCACGTCGCCCCTCGACGTCGTTCGTCAAACGGTGCGTCGGCGCCGTTCGTTCAGTCGCTCGTTCAGTCACTCGTACGGTCGCTCGTACGGTCGCTCGTCCCGGTGGTTCGCCCCCGTGGTTCTTCGCGGGGGTTCGTCCAGGTGGTCCGGCGCGGCTGACCGGCGGGTGCCGCGGTGGGCACCGTGGGGGTGCGTCGCCAGGGGGCCGCCGGCCCGTAGCGGCGGTGTCAGACCTGCCCCGTATCCTCAGTGACCATGCTCGAAGATCCCTCGACTCCGGCGTCCGCGCTCGCCCCGGTTCCGGTCGACTCCGTGGCTGCCGCCTCGACTTGGCCGGACGGTTACCCGCAGGGCTACGCAGTCGTCGACGTGGAGACCACCGGGCTCGCCAGGGACGACCGGATCGTGTCGGCGGCGGTCTACCGCGTCGACGCACGCGGCGAGGTCGAGGACCACTGGTACACGCTGGTCAATCCGGAGCGCGACCCGGGCCCCGTCTGGATCCACGGCCTGACCAGCGATGTGCTCGAGGGCGCACCGCTCTTCAGGGACATCGCCGAGGAGTTCGCGGCCCGGCTCGACGGCCGGGTACTCGTCGCGCACAACGCGGTCTTCGACTGGTCCATGATCGCCCGCGAGTACGCCCGCGCGCAGTGCGCCGTTCCGGTGCGTCAGCGGCTGTGCACCATCGCGCTCAGCAAGGAGCTGGGCCTGCCGCTGGCCAACCACAAGCTGGAGACGCTCGCCGCACACTTCGGCGTCGTCCAGCGGCGCGCGCACCACGCGCTGGACGACGCGCGGGTGCTCGCCGAGGCCTTCCGGCCCAGCCTGCACGCGGCGGCGCGCGGCGGAGTGCGGCTGCCCCTGCTGGAGTGCCGGCCGCTCACCGAGTGGTACGAGGGCGGGTATGCGCGGCAGAGCGCGGGTGGCGGCGGAGCGGTGCCGGTGCAGGGCCGGATCGGGCGTCAGTCCGGGTACCGGCCCACCAGTTGGCGCCCGTCCCGCAAGCGCCCGCCGTGCCCGTATCCCAATCCGGGCCGTTACGTGCCGGGGCAGCCGCTCAAGCAGGGCATGCGCGTGGCGTTCTCCGGTGACACCTCCGTCGAGCGCGAGCTGTTGGAGGACCGCGCGGTCGAGGCCGGGCTGCACGTCGCCACCAGCCTGTCCCGTGTGACGAGCCTGCTGGTCACCAACGATCCGGACTCCGGCACCACCAAGACCGTCAAGGCCCGGGAGTACGGCACACCGGTGATCGACGAGGCGGCCTTCGGCCAGCTGCTGCGGGACGTCGCGCCCGCGCAGGGCGCGGAGCCCGCCGGGGGCGCGGAGCCCGCCTCGGAGCCCGTCTCGGGACCCTGCGCCGGGTCGGCGCCACCCTCGCTGCCGGCGCACGCCCCGGCGTCAGACGGGTGATTGCCGCACGACTCGCCGTCCGGCGCCGGCCCTGCGGTGCGCCGGGCCCGCACGCTGTGGCGCATGGCACGTTGTGAGGTCTGCGGAAACGACTACAGCATGTCCTTCGAGGTGCATGCCCAGGGCGCCGTGCACGTCTTCGACTGCTTCGCCTGCGCCATCCACCGCATGGCGCCCATCTGCGAGCACTGCCGAGTGCAGATCATCGGGCAGGGCGTCGAGGTCGACGGCCACTGGTACTGCGGTGCGCACTGCTCACGCGCGGAGGGGCAGCCCGGCATCGTCGACAACGCCTGACGGCGGGCAGCGGGCAGCGGGCAGCGGGCAGCGGGCAGCGGGCAGCGGCGGATCGTCCGGCACCGGATCGTGACCGGCCGCCGCCCCGAGCCGGACGCCCAACCCCTGACCGCGGCCGTGCCAGGGCGCGGGGGTACCGTCATGGGGTGTACCGCTTCCTGTTGTCCCGGCAGTGGGTGATCCTCACCCTCGTCGCCCTCGTCCTCATCCCGGTGATGATCCGGCTGGGCTTCTGGCAGCTGCACCGTCACGAGCACCGCGTCGCTCAGAACCAGCTGATCTCCGACGCGCTGGGCGCTCCCCCGGTGCCCGCGGAGCGGCTCACCTCACCCGGGCACGCCGTCTCGCACGACGAGCTGTACCGCCGGGTGACCGCCACCGGCACGTACGACACCGCGCACGAGGTCGTCGTGCGGCGCCGCACCAACGCCGACGAGCAGGTCGGCTTCCACGTCCTGACCCCGCTCGACCTCAGGGACGGCCGGGTCCTCCTGGTCAACCGCGGCTGGATTCCGGCCAACGGCGCCCAGACCGCGTTCCCGAAGATCCCGGCCCCCGCGCGGGGCGAGGTGACCGTCACGGGCCGGCTGATGGCCGACGAGACGACCGCGGCGAGCGGCATCAAGGACGTCAAGGGCCTGCCGGACCGGCAGGTCATGCTGATCAACAGCGCACAGCAGGCCGAGACGCTGGGCCGGCAGGTACTGGGCGGATACATCGAACAGACCACGCCCACGCCGAAGGGTGACACCCCCGAGCTGATCCCGCCCCCCGACCACAGCAGCATCGGCCCGCACATGGCGTACGCGATCCAGTGGTGGCTGTTCTCCGCGGGAGTGCCGGTGGGGTGGGTCGTCCTGGCCCGCCGCGAACGGCGCGACCGGGCCGCCGCGGCAAGCCAGGCCACGAACGCCCGGTCGGACACCCCGGCCACGGTCTAGGGCCCGTCCGGCGGATCTTGCCGCGGTCGCGGGGTCTGGTACGCCCTCCCCCACCGCCCTGAACGGGCGTGGGAGGTACCCCCAGCGACGTTGCCGTCTACCTGCACCGAAAGGGAGCCGCTGCCCGAATGCGGCCTGATCCGCCGGGCAGGCTCCAGGCCCCCGCAGCCTCCCGGCGCCGCTGCCTCGCGGCCGCGGCGTTCGCAAGGCATCCGGCCAGCCACCCGACCAGCGCGGAATGCCCACAGGCAGGCGCGGGCACCCGGAGAGGATGCAGCGACGCATCGAGGACTACGCGATGATCGGCGACCACCAGACCGCCGCGCTCGTCGCCGACAACGGCTCGATCGACTGGCTCTGCCTGCCTCGCTTCGACTCCGCGGCCTGTTTCGCCGCACTGCTCGGCGACGAGGAGAACGGGCACTGGCGGCTCGCGCCGAAAGGCGCGACGGACCACGACACCTGCTCCCGCCGTTCCTACCGGCCCGACACGCTCGTCCTCGACACCGAGTGGCACACCCCCGAAGGCGCGGTCCGCGTCACCGACCTGATGCCGCAGCGCCACGAGCACCCCGACGTGGTGCGGATCGTCGAGGGCCTGGCCGGTCAGGTGACGATGCGCAGCACGATCCGGCTGCGCTTCGACTACGGCTCGGTGGTGCCCTGGATGCGCCGGGCCGACGGGCACCGCGTCGCCGTGGCCGGGCCCGACTCGATCTGGCTGCGCAGCGAGCCGGAGGTGCGCACCTGGGGCAAGGACTTCGGCACCCACTCCGAGTTCACCGTGGAGCCGGGCGACAAGGTCGCCTTCGTCCTCACCTGGCACCCCTCCCACCGGCCGCGTCCCCCGCTCATCGACCCGTTCGAGGCGCTGGAGAGCAGCGTGGCGGACTGGCAGGCCTGGGCCAAGCACTGCGTCTACCAGGGCCCCCACAAGGAGAAGGTGATGCGCTCGCTGATCGTGCTGAAGGCCCTCACCTACGCGCCCACCGGCGGCATCGTCGCCGCGGCCACCACCTCGCTGCCGGAGGAGCTGGGCGGGGTGCGCAACTGGGACTACCGCTACTGCTGGCTGCGTGACTCCACCCTGACCCTCGACGCGCTGCTCGCCGCCGGGCACCTGGACGAGGCACGGGACTGGCGCGACTGGCTGCTGCGCGCGGTCGCCGGCGACCCGGCCGGCCTGCAGATCATGTACGGGCTCTCCGGCGAGCGGCGCATCCCCGAGTTCGAGCTGCCCTGGCTGCCCGGCTACGAGGCGTCGGCCCCGGTCCGGATCGGCAACCAGGCCGTCCAGCAGGTCCAGCTCGACGTCTACGGCGAGGTCATCGACTCCCTCACCCTGGCGGCCCGGGCGGGTCTGGGCTCGAAGCCACACGCCTGGCGGATCCAGAACGCCCTGCTGGAGTTCCTGGAGACCGCGTGGCGGCAGCCGGACGCGGGGCTGTGGGAGGTGCGCGGCCCACGCCGGCACTTCGTGCACTCCAAGATCATGTCGTGGGTGGCCGCGGACCGCGCGGTGCGGGCCATGGAGGACAACGCGGAGCTCACCGGCGACGTCGACCGCTGGCGCCGGATGCGCGACGAGGTCCGCCGCGACGTGCTGCGGCACGGCTACGACGCGCGCCGCAACACCTTCACCCAGTACTACGGCTCCACGGAGCTGGACTCCGCCCTGCTGCTCATCCCGCGCACCGGCTTCCTGCCGCCGGACGACCCACGGGTCCTCGGCACCATCGACGCGATCTCCGCCGAGCTGTCACACCACGGCTTCCTGCACCGGTACAGCACGCAGCAGGGCGACACCGCGCACCTCGACGGTCTGCCGGGGGGCGAGGCCACCTTCCTGGTGTGCTCGTTCTGGCTCGCCGACGCGCTGTGCCTGGCCGGGCGCAGGGACGAGGCGTGCGCGCTCTTCGAACGGCTGGTCGGGCTCTGCAACGACGTGGGGCTGCTCGCCGAGGAGTACGACCCGGTCTCCGGCCGCCAGCTGGGGAACTTCCCGCAGGCGTTCAGCCACATCGGCCTCGTGGGGACGGCGTTCGTGCTGTACGGGGACGCGGTCGGCCGGTGACCCACCGCCGCCGGGTGCCGGTGGGCCGGGGGCCCGGGCGGCGGCAGCGGGACCGGCTGGCAGGATGGGCCGCATGGATCTGGGACTGCAAGGACGCGTGTACATCGTCACCGGTGGCACCCGCGGCCTGGGGAACGCCAGCGCGCGCGAGCTGGTGGCCGACGGCGCGAAGGTGATCGTCACCGGCCGGGACGAGAAGCGCACGACACAGGCGGCAGCGGCACTCGGCGCCGGCGCGGTGGGAGTCGTGGCCGACAACGCCGACCCGGCGACACCCGGCCGGCTCATCGCGGCCGCCCGTGAGCACTTCGGCCGGGTGGACGGCGTACTGATCAGCGTCGGCGGCCCGCCCCCGGGCTCGGGCCTGGGCAACACGGACGACCAGTGGCGCACCGCCTTCGACTCGGTCTTCCTCGGCGCGGTCCGGCTCGCGCGTGCGGTCGCCACGGAACTGACCCGGGACGGTGCGGACGGCGCCGGTGAAGGCGGCGCGGACGGCGCGGACGAGCGTGGCGCGATCGGCTTCGTGCTGTCCGGTTCGGTGCACGAGCCCATCGCCG
This sequence comes from Streptomyces odontomachi, assembly GCF_024435355.1. GTDB lineage: Bacteria > Actinomycetota > Actinomycetes > Streptomycetales > Streptomycetaceae > Streptomyces > Streptomyces odontomachi. The sequence goes on along the minus strand of NZ_JAMJWG010000013.1, from coordinate 304,662 downwards.
GGCTCACCATCTCCAACGGGCTGCGCCCCGGTCTCGCCGGTTTCGCCAAGTCGCTCGCCGACGAGCTGGGCCCGCAGGGCGTCCGGGTCTTCGGTCTGCTGCCGGCCCGGATCGACACCGACCGGGTGCGGGAGCTGGACGGCCTGGCCGCCGATCCCGTGGCGTCCCGTGCCACCCACGAGTCGCACATCCCGCTGCGCCGCTACGGCACGCCGCAGGAGTTCGGCCGCGCCGCGGCATTCCTGCTGTCGCCCGCGGCGTCGTACCTCACCGGGATCATGCTCCCGGTGGACGGCGGCGCCCTCCGCGGCTTCTGACCTGCCCCGGCCTCGAAGGAGGCCGGGCCGACGAGGGGTCGTGGGGACGGAACCTCCCATGGCCCCTCGGGCCTGTGTGCAACCGCCTCACCCAGGCCTGAGCACCCGCCGAGCGGTCAGAGCACCCGCTGAGCGCGATGTCTGACCGCACGCAGCTGAACGACGGCCGGCAACTGGTCCAGCCGGGCCGATTCACGGGCCACCGCAAGGGCGCCGGTGGTCAGCCGGTGCAGGGTGTCGCCGGGCGCCGCCGCCGGGCCGAGCTGCAACCGCACCCGCGTCTCCGGTCGCCCGCGCCGGCCGGTGAGCGTCACGTCGGCCTGTTCCACGCCGTCCACGGCGGAGGCCTCGGCGGCCAGTACGTCCTCCATGGCCCGGCCGCGCAGCAGCCCCTCCTCGCCGTCTCCGGTGTCGACCAGGACCTCGGAGAGCCGCCGCCTGCGCAGCACGGCGGACAGCCACCACAGGGCCCCCAGCAGCACGATCGCCAGTGCCGCGAAGACGGTGGGCCACCACCAGTCGGTGCCCTGCCAGCGGGTCCGCTCGTGCCGGGTGAGCAGGACGTCGTGGGTGCTCTGGTGGATCCACCAGGACGGCGGCGTGGCGCCCAGGCCCACCGCGAGCACGGACCCGCCCAGGGCGAACAGCACCAGGCCGACCAGCGCCAGCAGGACGCGGTTGACGGTCTTGGCCACCCGGCTCACCCCTTCCTTCCGGCCCGCGCCACCCGCACCGTCAGCGCCGGTGCGCGCGCGAGACCCAGATCCCTGACGCCCTCGACCAGCGCGGCGTGCAGATCGGCCCGTACGTCGTCGAGTTCCCGGAAGTGGGCGAGGGCCCGGACCCTGACCCGTTGGCGTGTGGTGTGCACGGCGGCCGACTGCACACCGGGCACTTCCATGGCGCGGTCGCGTAGCACCAGCGTGACCGCCTTGCTGTGCAGTGCGCCGCGCACGTCGGCGTGCGTGCGGCGCATCGGCAGCAGGCGGCGCAGGCCGGGCGTGACGGCGAGCAGCAGCAGCCACAGGCCGAGGGCGGCCGCCGCCGCAGCGCCGGCCAGTACGGCCACGTCGTTCAGGGGGCGGCTGGCCAGGTCGCCGGCGAGGGACTTCCGCCACTGGAGGGCGGACCGGCCGGCCCGTACCGCGGCGATGTCGTACAGCAGCAGTCCGGAGCCGGCGAGGAGGAGAGTGGCGACGATACCCGACGGGACCCGGCGCGCCGACCAGAACCGGCGTGCGGCGTTCGCGCCGTCGAGCGGGTTGTAGGCGGTGGCGGGGGCCGGCAGGGGCTTGTCCAGGACCGGCAGCCGCTGGGTCGTGCCGGAGGCCGGGGAGCCGGCGGGATCGACGGATCCGGGCTGGCCCGGGGAAGCGTCCTCCCCGGGATCACCGTGTTTCCGCATACCGCCGGGCTCGCTCATCGTGTCCTCCCCTGGCCCTCGCCGCGCGTCCTGGCCGAGTGCAGTCGCTCCACCTGAACGATGACCTCGGGCACCGCCATACCTGCCAACGCCTCTACCCGCTGGATCACCCGACGACGCACGGCGGCGCATCGGGCACCGATGTCCGTGGGGAAGTCCAGGTCGATGCTGACGCGCACCCGGGCGAGGTGCTGGTGCACGGCGACGCTCGCGTGCGGTGCGGCACCGCCGAGCGGCAGGGGGCCGACGGCCTCACGTGCGGCATGCGATGCGATCTTGGCGACGACCCGATCCGCGATCCGGGTGGCGCCGCGCTCGGCTGCGGCGACGCTCCCGTCGGGCATCCGCGTCACCTCGGCCTACCGCCGCGCGGGCGGAAGAAGTCTCCCGGCTCCAGGTCTCCGCTGACGAAACGTCCGGCGATGAAGCCGATCGCGCCCAGCGCCGCCACCAGCACAAAAGCCCCGAACCCGCCGAAGTACCCGGCGAACCCGAGGGCCATACCGGCCACCATGCCGATCATGGCCATGATCATCGTGCGCTCCTTGTGAGTCGCTGTCACTGTGCCCGCGCCGGGTCGCCCCTCGGGGAGGTCTCCCCGACGTCGCGGCAGATGGGACCCGGCGCGGTGCAACGCGGCGCGCGAGGTACGCAGGTGCGCACGATGCGCGGCGTGCGCTGTGTGTTACTGCAACCGGGATTCGCCCTCCTCCTCGTCCTCCTCGTCCGGGAGCTTCACATCGCTCACGGCGATGTTGACCTCGACGACCTCCAGGCCGGTCATGCGCTCCACGGCTCCGACCACGTTCTCCCGCACATCGCGTGCCACGTCGGAGATCGCGACCCCGTAGTCGACGACGATCTCCAGGTCGAGCGCCGTCTGGACCTCGCCTACCTCCGCCTTGACGCCGCGCGTGACGGACTTGGTGCCGCCGCCGGGCACCCGCTCGCGCATCGCCCCGAAGGTGCGGGCGATGCCGCTGCCCATCGCGTGCACTCCGAAGACATCCCGGGCGGCAAGACCGGCGATCTTCTCGACCACACCGTCGGCGATGGTGGTGCGCCCGCGGGTGCCGGAGGCGACGGTGCGCCGGCCCTGGTCGCCCTTGCGCTGCTCGGCCGACCTGTCGCCCTGCTCGGTACGCTGCCCCCGGCTCAGTCCCGTGGTCTCAGTCATTGCGATTCGCCCCTTTCAACGGGATACATACCGCTCTATGGGAAATCTGCCTCTTTGACCACACTAGGTGCCCTTACCCCATTGCGCGCCGGGGATACGGCAGGCTGGAGCAATGACACGCGACCGGTGGTCAAAAGTGGTGCGGGAACAGCTCGGCCTGGGCAGGCTGCTGCCGCTCGGCGGCCCTGAGGACGGCGCCTGGCTGACGGAGTCTGCGGCTCGCGCCGCGCTGCGTCGGACAGCGCGTACGGTGCCGCAAGCGCGCCTCGGCACGCTCCGGATCGCCTTGGCCGACCCGGAAGCTCCCGTTGCACACCGATCCACCGTCCCGCCGCCGCCGAGCGCCCTGCCGCACGGTCCGCTGCGCGTCGAGGCGGCGTTCGCCGTCCCGGCCGGGCAGCCGATTCCGGAGGTGGCGGGGCGGCTGCGCGAGGTGCTGTGGGCGGGTGCCACGGAGCGGCTCGGGTTGGCCGTCGACGAGGTCGATCTGCGGGTGACCGCGCTTCTCGACCAGCCTCCCGCACGGGCGGAGGAGGTCGGAGCCGGCTCGACGCGGCCCCGGAGCGCCGGAGGCGGTGGCCCGATCGGCCCGCCACCCGGCGTGGTCGGGCCGCCCGGCACGTCCGACTGGGATCCGCACCGGCACGGCACGCACGGATCGCACGGCACCTTCGGGCCCGACGGCCACGGGTCGCACGGCGGTGCCGCAACCGGCTCGGGCACGGCGGGTGCCGGCGAGGACGACGCTGGTGACGAGGAGCGGGTGGCCGCCGCGGTACGGGCGGTGCGCGGGGTGGCGGGGCTCACCGGCCGGCTCGGGGGGCTCGGGCACCCGGTACGCATCGACGACCGGCCCGATGCCGGTGCCGCCGGGGGTGCCGCCCTGCCGACCCGCCATGTACGCGTGGAGATCGCGGTCACCCGCGACGGCTATCCCCTGGACGTGGCCCGCGCGGTACGCCGTGCGGCGGCCGACGCGCTCGCGGACCGGCCCACGGTGGCGGTTCTCATCACCGACCTGCCCTGACCATGGCGCACCCGTTCGAGAGGTCCGCTGCCCTTCGGTCGACGGGGATCACCCGGCCCGTCCTGACCGGCCGACCCACCGGGACCACCGGGATCCGTCCGCCGGAACCCGTCCGCAACGCCGGGTCAGTCGCCGAGGCCTGCGAGTTCACGGAGGCGGCGGCCTTGGGCGGCACGCTCCGCCGCACGCTGCTCGTCGTAGGAGCGTGCCGTCGCACCCTGGAGCAGGGCCTTGGTCTCGATCAGGGCACCTCGCGGGGCGGCAAGCAGTGCGGCCGTCAGATCTGCGACGGCGTCGTCCAGCTCAGCGCGGGGCACGACGAGGTTGGCCAGGCCGATCCGAGCCGCTTCATCGGCGTGCACGAAGCGCCCGGTGGCACAGATCTCCAAGGCGCGCGCATAGCCGACCTGCGCCACGAGCGGGTGCGTCCCTCCGAGGTCCGGCACCAGGCCAAGGCTGGTCTCACGCATGGCGAACTGCGCATCGTCAGCGGCGACGCGTAGATCGCAGGCGAGCGCGAGCTGGAACCCGGCCCCGATCGCATGCCCCTGAACGGCGGCGATGGAGATCACGTCGGGCTGCCGCCACCAGGTGAAAGCCTCCTGGAAGGCGGCGATGACCGCGTCGAGCTCGGCGTCCGAGCCACGGGCGAAATCGGTGAACGACGGCTCACCGTCGAAACCCTCCGGCGTGAACGCCTGCCGGTCGAGCCCCGCGGAGAAGGAAACCCCCTCAGCCCGGAGCACCACGGCACGGACACTGCCCGGCAGGGCGCGACCGGCCTCGGCAAGTGCCCTCCAGAGGGCGAAGCTCTGGGCATTGCGCTTGGCCGAATTGTTGAGCGTCACCGTGGCGATCGCGTCGTCGACGGTGAGCCGTACGCCGTCCTTGTCGATTACTGGGTCAAGGTCGAGCGAATCCACGGGTTCCTCCGATGCGCTACAGCCGGGCGGGATCCCAAGTGGCGAACCCGCGCGTACTGAACAGTAACCACCCGGTCAACCTGTGGACCTTCCAGGTCCCCCAAGCCCTCCCAGGGCCGTGTGGACCTGGGAGCCGCCCCGGGGGGGGAAGGGCCGTCCGGGTGGCACCGTCGGAGGGGTGCCGTCCGCCGTCAGCTGGCGGCGGCCTTCTTACCCCGTGTGGCGCCGCCGCGTCCCCGCAGCGTGACGCCTGATTCGCTCAGCATCCGGTGGACGAAGCCATACGAGCGGCCGGTTTCCTCGGCCAGCGCCCGAATGCTCGCACCGGAGTCGTACTTCTTCTTCAGGTCTGCCGCGAGCTTGTCGCGCGCGGCGCCGGTCACCCGGCTGCCCTTCTTCAGAGTCTCGGCCACCCGTGCCTCCTCATGGGAAGTGCGCTCTGGACTCTCATGATCACCCCTACCGCGCTTCCTGGCCACCCATTCGGCAAGGTCCGTACGACAAGGTTCGGGCCAGAAAAGACGATCAGCACAACCGGAGCGATCAATTCCGAAGCCTCGATGGGCGGTAACGGAACGGAGTTACCAGGATAACCCCAGCTCAGCGGGGTCGCTGGAAGGAAGGGACGGGGCCGGGAAGCGTCCAGGATGCTCTCTGTGACCGACACACCGTTGTACGAGGCGATCTCACACAGATGGTGGATCACCGATCGGCCGAATGATCCAATCCGTAGTGATCAGGCCTATGGATCAGCCAGGATGACCGGCTGGGGCTGGTCAGCCCCGCCGGTCCGGCCAGGTCGGGCGGGTGGCGCCGGGCGTGGTGGGCGGCCCGGGCGGGCCGGATCCCATCCGTGCCGGGCGACGGGCACGGCGGCCGGTCGCCTGCCGGGGCGCCGTCAGGCCAGGGCGACCAGGTCCTGGTACCCGGCTCCCCACAGGTCCTCGACCCCGTCCGGGAGCAGGATGATCCGCTCCGGCTGGAGCGCCTCGACGGCGCCCTCGTCGTGGGTGACGAGGACGACCGCGCCCTTGTAGGTGCGCAGTGCGCCGAGGATCTCTTCGCGACTGGCCGGGTCGAGGTTGTTGGTGGGCTCGTCGAGCAGCAGCACGTTGGCCGAGGAGACCACGAGGGTGGCGAGCGCGAGCCGGGTCTTCTCGCCGCCGGAGAGCACTGCGGCCGGCTTGTCGACGTCGTCGCCGGAGAACAGGAACGAGCCGAGCACCTTGCGCACCTGGACCAGGTCCAGGTCGGGCGCGGCGGAGCGCATGTTCTCCAGCACCGTGCGCTCCGGGTCGAGGGTCTCGTGCTCCTGGGCGTAGTAGCCGAGCTTGAGGCCGTGACCCTCGGTGACGGCACCGGTGTCGGGCTTCTCGACGCCGGCGAGCAGCCGCAGCAGGGTGGTCTTCCCGGCGCCGTTCAGACCGAGGATGACGACGCGGGAGCCCTTGTCGATGGCGAGGTCGACGTCGGTGAAGATCTCCAGGGAGCCGTACGACTTGGACAGGCTCTCGGCCATGAGCGGGGTCCTGCCGCACGGTGCGGGCTCGGGGAAGCGCAGCTTGGCGACCTTGTCGGCCTGCCGGACGTCCTCCAGGCCGGACAGCAGCCGCTCGGCGCGCCGTGCCATGTTCTGCGCGGCGACGGTCTTGGTGGCCTTGGCGCGCATCTTGTCGGCCTGCGCGTTCAGCGCGGCGGCCTTCTTCTCCGCGTTCTGCCGCTCTCGTCTGCGGCGCTTCTCGTCGGACTCGCGCTGCTGCTGGTAGAGCTTCCAGCCCATGTTGTAGATGTCGATCACGGAGCGGTTGGCGTCGAGGTGGAAGACCTTGTTGACGACGGTCTCGACGAGGTCGGCGTCGTGCGAGATGACGATGAAACCGCCGCGGTAGCTCTTCAGGTAGTCACGCAGCCACACGATCGAGTCGGCGTCGAGGTGGTTGGTGGGCTCGTCGAGGAGCAGGGTGTCGGCGTCCGAGAAGAGGATCCGGGCCAGCTCGATCCGGCGCCGCTGACCACCGGAGAGGGTGTGCAGCGGCTGGCCGAGCACCCGGTCGGGGAGGTTCAGCGCGGCGGCGATGGTGGCGGCCTCGGCCTCGGCGGCGTATCCGCCCTTGGTGAGGAACTCGGTCTCCTGGCGCTCGTACTGCCTCAGGGCCTTCTCACGGGTGGCGCCCTGGCCGGTGGCGATGCGCTGCTCGTTCTCCCGCATCTTGCGGATCAGCGCGTCCAGGCCGCGGGCGGACAGGACACGGTCGCGGGCCAGCATCTCCAGGTCGCCGGTGCGCGGGTCCTGGGGGAGGTAGCCGATGGTGCCGCCGCGGGAGACGGTGCCGGCGGCGGGGATGCCCTCACCGGCGAGCACCTTGGTCAGCGTGGTCTTGCCCGCGCCGTTACGGCCGACGAGGCCGATGCGGTCGCCCTTGGCGACCCGGAAGGTGGCGGACTCGATGAGGATGCGGGCACCGGCGCGCAGTTCGATACCGGAAGCGGTGATCACGGACAGACTCCAGGGCGAGAGGGGGAAGGCGGACGTGACGTGGCGGGGGCGGTACCGCACGTGCCGCCGCGGCCGGGCGCGCGAAGACGCGCCGGGAACGGCGACGGGCGGGGGTCACGCCGTCTAGTGCGCGAGGAGAATGGCCATGTCGAGAATTCTAACGGCCCTTGGCAAACGGTTTTTCGGTATCGGCCGGCCTTGCCGCCGTGAGCCACGTCTCATCCTGTGGCGGTGCGGGCCTCCAGGGGCCGGTACGCGCGTCACCGTCGAGCCCTCCGGGCGCCCCGTCCTCCCGGCTCCGGTCCACCGGCGCACCGAGCCATCGCCCCGGGCGTCCGCCTCGCCCGTTCGGACCGCCGCCCTGCGCCGCCGTGCGCCCCACGGACCAGGATGAACGGGACGGGCGGCGGCCCGGCGCGATGCGCAGGAGGAGTGAGGGGCATGGCGGACACCGGCTTGAAGGACATCGGGGCGCACCGGCGCCCGACCGTCTTCCCGACGCTGCTGTACGACGACGCGCGGGCGGCCATCCAGCAGCTCACGGAGGGCCTCGGGTTCACCGAGGTGAACGTGTACGAGGACGGCGGCGGCGCGGTGATGCACGCCGAGCTCGCCCAGGGCAACGGCGGTGTGATGCTCGGCACCCGGGGCCGCGGCGGGGTCTTCGACGCGTCGATGGGCGGCGCCGGGCCCGCAGGGGTGTACGTGGTCGTGGACGACGTCGACGCGCACCACCGGCGGGCGGCGGAGCACGGCCTGGACATCCTGATGCCGCCGACCGATCAGGAGTACGGCTCACGGGACTACCTGGTCAGGGACTTCGAGGGCAACGTGTGGAGCTTCGGCACCTACAGCCCGAGGATGGCGTGAGACGCCGCCTTCACGGGGTGCTACACCCCTCCGTGGTGGACCTGGAACGCGGCACGGCGCACCGCCTTCGCAAGGGCCGGGTCCGGGTGCGCGGCGGCCAGGGCGACCAGCACCTGCACGGTGCGCGGGTGACCGAGGGCCCGTACGTCGTCCAGCAGCGCCGGCACCGTGCCCTGGACGGCGGACTCCAGGTGGCGCACGAGCAGCGGGGCCTCACCGTGGTCGGCGACGGCGGCCGCGGTGTCCACCCACAGCCAGGTCGCCTCGTCACGGGTGAGCACGGTGTGCGCTTCCTCGGGGTCGGCGCCCTCGTGCTCGGCGAGCCACAGCAGGGCGTAGGGGCGCAGTGAGGTTTCCTCCAGGACGGCTCTGACGTCCGGTTCGGCGGGGGCGCCGACGACCCGCAGGCAGTCGAAGGCCAGGCCGCGCAGCAGGGCGTCCTCGCCGCGTGCCGCGGTCAGCAGGTCCGTCACGGCGCTGCCCACCGGTCGGGCGGCGAGCCAGGCGCGGTATTCGGCGCGTGCCGCGTTCGGACGCAGGCCGGCGCAGCCGCGCAGCATGTCCTCGGCGGGCCGCTCGATGTTGCCCGCGGGGCTCTGGGCCGCGACGCAGATCTGCTCCAGCTTGACCCAGACCGCCCAGCTGCCCAGCGGGGTGAGCGTGACCTGTCCCTCCGCTGAGGTCAGCGCGCCGACCCCGGCGAGGGCGTCGAGGGCCCAGTCCAGCAGCGGGGCGAGCGGTGCGTCGGGGTCGGTGGCCGGCTGCGGCTGCGGGCCGTAGGGGATCTCGCAGCGCTCGTTGCGCAGTTCGGTGACGCGCTGGGCGAGCAGGTCGAGGAGCTGGGTCACCGGGACGGGACCCGCGGAGAGCTGGAGCAGCGACAGCAGTTGCGGCATGGCCTCGACGACTTCCGCGACGGTGGCGGGCGAGAGGCCGTCGGGTGCGGTACCGGTCAGCGACCAGGCGTCGAAGAGGGCGACCCAGCCGCGCAGCACGGCGCTGTCGTCGCGGTCCCAGGCGCGCAGCCGCCAGCCGGGGCGGGCGCAGCCGCCGTGCACTTCGACGAGGCCGGCGAGGCGGGCGGTGTCCCAGTCGGCGCGCACTTTCCGCAGCGTCAGGCCGAGGTCGGCGGCGGCCCGTTCGGCGGTGACGTCGCCGAGGGTGCCCGAACCGTCCGTGGTGTCGCTCCGGCCGGGGCCGAGGGCGCGGTCGGCCCAGAGGGCGATCCGTACCGCACCGGCCAGGCCGCGGCGCGCCATGCGGGCCAGTTCCGCGGGGGGCGGGGTGCCCTCCGGGGGCGGGGGCGCCGCGCGCCGTGAGCGCCTTTCGGACACCGTGCGAGAAGCGGTGCCCAGCGGTCGTGAGCGGACGAGTCGAAGCCGGGAGTCGCGCGGAGTTCGGGACGTCACAAGAGCAGTCTTCCTGTTGACGCTCGGAAATCCCAAACGGAATGGGAGGCCATAGGCGACAACGCGCTGGTGAAGTCGCATCAAGCGGGATGTACCGAACCTAAGCGGAAGGCCCTGACAGAGCGCGACACAGCCTGCTGGGCAGTGCCCGACGCGCCAGGAGGGACGCCGGAGCCGTCCGTTGCGTGTGCGGGTGACGTGCTCGGGCGGCGGGGCAGCGGGCCGGCGCCGGACACCGGGCCTAGGTGAGCGGGATGAGGAAGCGTCGCAGCGCCTCCTCGTAGCCTTCCGGGTCCGCGTTCCATGAGGCGCCGTGCGGTGCGCCGCGCACCGTGTGCAGGCTGACCAGGGTGGGAAGGCGGTCGGCGAGCCGCAGTGAGGGCTCCCAGGGGGCGATCGCATCGTCCGGGCCGTGCACCAGGAGGGTGGGCACGGTGACGGCGTCGGGGGCGATGGCCGGCGGGACGCGGTCGACGGCCGAATCCCGACGGCCCTGGGCGGCGCGCACCGCGAGCGGCAGCAGCGGACGCGGGGTGTGCCGGGCTGCGGCGAGGGCACGCAGGGTGGCCTCCCAGTCGAGCACCGGCGCGTCCAGGACGAGACCGGCGATGCGGTCCCGCAGCGGGGAGCGGGCCGCGGTGTGCAGGGCCATGGTGGCGCCGGTGGACCAGCCGTAGAGGATCACGCGCTGGGCGCCCTGGCGCACCGCGTAGCCGAGCGCCGCGTCCACGTCCCGCCACTCGGTCTCGCCCAGGTGGCCCCGCCCGTCCGGGGAACGCGGCGCGCCGGGGTCGCCGCGGTAGGTCGGGGTGAGCACCGGGAACTTGTGGCGGTGCAGGAACTCCATGACGGCCATGGGGTGTTCGCGTGTGGTGCCGAGGCCGTGCACGGTGATCACCCAGGTGGCGCGGGCGGCGGGCACGAACCAGGCGGGCAGCGGACCGAGTTCGCCGGGGATGTCGACGTCGGTGTGGTCGATGCCGAGTGCGCTGCGCGGGTCGCCGGTGTGCACCTGGGGCGTGAACCAGACCTTCGTGCCCGGTGCCAGGCTGCCGCGGGTGGTGCGTTCGAGCCGGCGCACCACGGTGTCGGCGGTGTGCGGGGCCTTCTCGTCGACGGGGCCGACGACGGCGTGGCTGCCGCCGGGGACGCCGGCCATGACGCCGTACACGCCGCGGCGCACCGAGGCGAGGTCGCGGGTGAGCGTGATGCGGTCGGCGGTGACGGCGTGCACGGTGAGGCGGGGCTCGGTGGGCAGCGGCCGGTCGGGGCGGATCCGCAGGACGGCGTCGCCGGCGTACCGGCCGGCGGCGACGGCCGCGGCGCCCGCGCCGAGCACGGCGGTGACGGCGGCGGCCGTCAGCCGCGCGGCCACGGCGCCGGGGCCCGTGGTGGCCCGCAGCCCGGCGGCGGCCGTTCTCGCCGACGCCGCCGCGCCGGGGCGGGCACGGCCGTTCGCCCCCGCTCCGATGGCCGTTGGGGTCCGGGTCCCGGTCGTTGCTCTGGCGGTGCGCACCCGTCCAGTGTCCGCGTTCGGGGCGGTCGCGGCCAGCGGGGTGCTCCGGTCGCGGCCCGACGGGCCGTCAGCCGCCCGAGTGGCCGCCGGCCGCCCGGCTGAGCGCCCGACGGCCGGTCATCCCGGTGGCCGTCAGCGGTCCTGCTGGCCGTAGCCGCGCAGCTGGTTCCCGGCGGCCTCGACCTGCTCCGCGGTCAGCAGCGAGGGCGAACGGTCCGGAAGGGCGCTGGCGGTGAGCCAGACGCGGCACATCCACTCGAGCTGGGCCGTGCGGTCGTAGGCCTGGTCGAGGGTGGCGCCGTAGGCGACGGTTCCGTGGTTCTGGAGCAGGCAGCCGGTGCGGTCCCGAAGGGCGCGGAGCATGTTCGCGGCGAGCTCCTCGGTGCCGTACAGGGCGTACGGGGCGACCCGGGCGGGGCCGCCGAGCGCCGCGGTCATGTAGTGGATGGACGGCACCTCGGTCACCAGGGTGGAGGCCGCGGTGGCGTGCACGGCGTGGGTGTGCACCACGGCGGCGGCGTCGGTGGCGCGGTAGACCGCCAGGTGCATCGGAAGTTCGCTGGTGGGCTTGAGGGTGCCGAGCACCCGTGTGCCGTTCAGGTCGACGCCGAGGGCGTCTTCCGGGGCCAGCCGGTCGTAGGGTACGCCACTGGGGGTGACGAGGACGGTGTCGCCGACCCGTACCGAGACGTTGCCCGACGTGCCGACCACCAGTCCGTCGGTGACGGTCCTGCGCGCGGTGGCGACCAGGGCGTCCCAGGCCCGCGCCAGCTCCGCCGTGAGCAGGGCCGGGTCCGCGGCCGCGGCCGCGGTTGTGTCCTCTTCCGGCCCACCGGCCGTCGTGTGCACCATGCGGGTGATCCTGCCATCGCCGGGCGGGGATCATGCGTACACCCCCGGCGGCGACCCCGCGCACGTATCCGCAGCCGAAGCGCCGAGCGAGCGCTGAGTGCGTCAGCACGTTGATCTTCGGCGGAGGGAAACGCCCGGAATCGGCTATATCGTCGTCTACGGGAACGCGATCGGGTTTCGGACACCCTGCGGGCTGCCGGCACCCCGCCCGCCGCTCGAGAACCAAGCGAAACAGCTGTTCCGGCCCCGACTCGCCCCGCAGGCGCATGCCACCGTTCGGACATCCTCGCGCCGTGCTCAGTTCATCTGATGTTCACCCTGGTTACTTACGTTCAACGAGCCTGTGACCCACGACAGAAGCCTGGGTAAATGGAACACTTCTCGCTTCTCCTCGGGATCGTCATCGTCACCGCTCTCGCGTTTGACTTCACCAACGGTTTCCATGACACCGCCAACTCGATGGCCACCACCATCTCGACTGGCGCCCTCAAGCCCATGACGGCCGTCGCCATGGCCGCCTCCCTGGACCTCGCCGGGGCATTCCTCTCCGTGGAGGTCGCCAAGACCATTTCAGGCGGAATCGTCCGCGAAGAGGGCATCCGCACCGAAGTCATCTTCGCCGCGCTGGTCGGGGCCATCCTGTGGAACCTCGTCACCTGGCTCTTCGGCCTGCCGTCCAGTTCCTCGCACGCGCTGTTCGGCGGGCTGATCGGCGCGGCCGTGATGTCCGCCGGCTGGTCCGCCGTGAACGGCTCGACGGTCGTCACCAAAGTGCTGCTGCCGGCGGCTGCGGCCCCACTCGTCGCGGGACTCGCCGCGATGTTCGCCACCCGGGTCACCTACGCCGTCGGGAAACGCAGCGGAACCGACGCCACCGCCGGTCAGCCTGACGCCACCTCCAAGGGCTACCGGGCCGGACAGATCGCCTCGGCCGCTCTGGTGGCGCTCGCGCACGGCACGAACGACGCCCAGAAGACCATGGGCATCGTCACACTCGCCCTGGTCACGCAGGGCGTCCTCGCACCCGGCTCGGCTCCGCCGATCTGGGTCATCACCGCCGCGGGAGTGGCCATCGCCTGCGGTACCTACCTCGGTGGGTGGCGCATCATCCGCACCCTGGGCCGCGGCATCACCGAGCTGTCGCCGCAGCAGGGTTTCGCCGCCCAGACCAGCGCGGCGACCGCCATCCTGGCCTCGTCCCACCTCGGCTTCACCCTCTCCACCACGCAGGTCTGCTCCGGTGCGGTGCTCGGCTCGGGCCTGGGCCGCAAGGGCGGGGTGGTCCACTGGTCCACGGCCACCCGGATGCTGGTCGCCTGGGTCCTGACGCTGCCCGCCGCGGGCCTGGTCGGCGCGGGCGCGGAGTTCCTGACCCGGCGTGGCGGCTGGGGCGTGGCGGTGACCGGCGTCCTGCTGGTCACCGGGGCCGTCGTGATCTACGTCCTGTCCCGCCGTGAGCCGGTGGACCGCAAGAACGTCAACGCCCCGGTGACCGACACCGAGGAGGCGCCCGGAGTGGTGACCACCGCCATCGCCGCCGTCACCCCGCCGCCGGTCAGCACAGCGCAGGACCGGGCGCCGCAGAGCCCCCTCCCGTCCTCCACCACCGAGCAGCCGGCCGGCACCCCCGGCGGCCTGCTCCCCTCCCCCGCCTCCGCCCGGACCGACTCACCGTCCGAATCCTCCGATCACGCCCCCGTGTAGGGCTCGACCGACAGGACCGCCATGCATATCGACTGGGCAGCACTCGGCTCCGTACTCGGAGTCAGCCTCATCACCACCGTCGCCCTCGTGGGCCTGTTCGCGCTCGGAGTCGCCGGCCTGTCCAAACAGGAGGCGGCAACGGCGAACGGCGGCACGGCACCGCTGGCAGCCGTGGGCGCGTACGCGTGCTTCGCGCTCTGCGTGGCGGCGGTCGGCTGCGGGATCTTCCTCATCGTCGGCTGAGCTCCGCACGTCGGCTGAGCTCGCCGGGGAACAGCGTGGACCCAGGGTCCGGCGTATCCGCAGGTACGCCGGGCCCTTGGCTTCGTCGCAGGTCAACGGCTGGTTGACGGGTGTTCACCGGGCATGGTGAACTGCCGGGGCCACTTACGGCGGCAGAGAGGAAGCCGGTGCGAATCCGGCGCGGTCCCGCCACTGTCACCGGGGAGCGCTCCCCCAACGAAGGCCACGACCCCTACCCCCAGCGCCCTGAAAAGCCGGGGGGATCCAGGGTTGGAAGGCCGGAGGAGCCGCGGATCCGGGAGCCAGGAGACTCTCGCCGTCGCTGACGTCGATCCAGGGCGCGGACCCTGAGTGAGGACACGAAAGCGATGCCGGGACGGCGCGCGCTCTGCCGCCGGCGTGGGTTCCCCTCCCCCGCCACCCTCGTCTCCCCCGTCACCCTCGTCCCTGTCGCCGGTGCCGGCGCGGGGCTGCTCGGGGACCTGCTGCTCGGCGATCCGCGCCGTGGCCACCCCGTCGCCGCGTTCGGGCGCGCCGCCGGTGCCGTCGAGCAACGCCTGTGGCGCGACCACCGCGGATGGGGCGCCCTGCACACCGTCGTATGCGCCGGCGGCGCCATCGGCCTCGCCGCACTCGCCGTCCGCGCCGTGCGCCGCTCCCCCGTCGCGTCCACCGCGCTGACGGCCGCCGCGACCTGGGCGGTCGTCGGCGGCACCTCCCTGGCCCGGGAGGCGCAGGCGATCGGCGCCGCGCTGGCTGCCGGGGACGTCGAGGGCGCCCGGCAGCGGTTGCCGCATCTGTGCGGGCGGGACCCGCAGGCGCTGGACGGGCCGCAGATCGCGCGCGCCGTCGTGGAGTCGGTCGCCGAGAACACCTCCGACGCGGTGGTGGGCGCCCTGCTGTGGGGGGCCGTCGCCGGGGTGCCGGGCCTGGTGGGCTTTCGCGCCGTCAACACCCTCGACGCCATGGTCGGTCACCGTTCCCCCACCTACCGGCGGTTCGGCTGGGCGGCGGCCCGGCTCGACGATCTCGCGGGGTGGCCAGGCGCCCGGCTGACAGCCGTGCTGGCCGCGCTCACCGGCGCACGCCCGGCGACAGCCCTGCGCGCCTGGCGCGCCGACGCCGGGCGCCATCCCAGCCCGAACGCGGGCGTCGTCGAGGCGTCCTTCGCCGGCGCCCTCGGCGTACGGCTCGGGGGCACCCTCTCGTACGGCGGCCGCGTCGAGGAGCGGCCGGTGCTGAACGGCACCGGGCGGGACGTCGACGTGCCGGACATCACACGGGCGGTGCGGTTGTCCCGGCGGGTGAACTGGGCCGCGCTACTGGCGCTCACCGTGGCACGACTCGGGTGGGCATGGGCGACCGCGCGCCGGGACGCCCATCGCGCGACGGCGCACCTGCCGGCGGCTCCCGGCCTGACGATCCGCGGTGGCCGCAGGCCAGGCGCGATGACGGCGGGGGTGCACGCATGAGCGGCGGGCTGCTGGTGGCCGGGACCGCGTCGGACGCCGGGAAGAGCGTGGTGGTCGCCGGGATCTGCCGGTGGCTGGTACGGCGCGGGGTGAAGGTGGCGCCGTTCAAGGCGCAGAACATGTCGCTGAACTCGTTCGTCACCCGGGAGGGCGCCGAGATCGGCCGGGCGCAGGCGATGCAGGCGCAGGCGGCCCGCGTCGAACCCACCGCGTTGATGAACCCGGTCCTGCTCAAGCCCGGCGGCGACCAGCGCAGCCAGGTGGTCCTGATGGGCCGGCCGGTGGGTGAGTTGAGCGCCCGCGGATTCTTCGGGAGCCCTGCGGGGACGGAGACGGGGCCGGCGGCGTCCGAGGGCGCGCCGGCCGGGCCCGGTCCGATGCTCCGGGGCGGGCGCCGGGAGCTGCTGCTGCCCACCGTCCTGGACTGCCTGCAACAGCTGCGGGACGACCATGACGTGGTGGTCTGCGAGGGCGCCGGGTCGCCGACCGAGATCAATCTGCGCCGTGCCGACATCGTGAACATGGGCCTGGCGCGAGCCGCCCGGCTGCCCGTGCTGGTGCTGGGCGACATCGACCGCGGCGGCGTCTTCGCCTCCTTCTTCGGCACGCTCGCCCTGCTGAGCAAGGCCGACCAGGAGCTGGTGGCCGGATTCCTGATCAACAAGTTCCGCGGTGACGTGACCCTCCTTGACCCCGGCCTGCGGACCCTGCGCGACCTCACCGGCCGGCCCACGTACGGGGTGCTGCCGTTCCGGCACGGCCTCGGCATCGACGAGGAGGACGGGCTGAGGGTGTCGCTCCGGGGTGCGGTCCGCGAGTCGCCGGTGGACTCGCCGGTCGGTGCGGACGTGCTGCGGGTGGCGGTGTGCGCGGTGCCGTTGATGTCCAACTTCACCGATGTGGACGCGCTGGCGGCCGAACCCGGGGTCGTGGTCCGCTTCGTGGACCGGGCCGCGGAGCTCGCCGACGCGGACCTGGTGATCGTGCCGGGCACCCGCGGCACCGTCGGCGCACTGCACTGGCTGCGCGAGCGCGGTCTCGCCGCCGAGCTCGCCCGGCGGGCCGCCGAGGGCCGGCCGGTGCTGGGCATCTGCGGCGGCTTCCAGGTGCTGGGCGAGCAGATCGAGGACCGGGTGGAGTCCCGCGCGGGCACCGTGGAGGGCCTTGGTCTGCTGCCCGTCCGGGTGCGCTTCGCGCCCGAGAAGACCCTGGCCCGGCCGTCCGGGCAGGCGCTCGGCGCACCGGTGGACGGGTACGAGATCCATCACGGGGTGGCCGATGTGCAGGGCGGCGAGCCGTTCCTGGACGGTTGCCGGGTGGGTGCCGTGTGGGGCACCCACTGGCACGGCTCCCTGGAGTCGGACGGCTTTCGGCGGGCCTTCCTGCGGGCCGTCGCGGCCGCTGCGGGACGGCGATTCGTACCGGCCCCCGACACCTCGTTCGCCGCACTGCGGGAGGAGCAGCTCGACCTGCTCGGCGACCTGATCGAGGAGCACGCGGACACGGACGCGCTGTGGCGGCTCATCGAGTCGGGACCGCCACCGGGGCTGCCGTTCGTGCCACCCGGGGTGCCGTGAGGGGCGTCCCGTCACGCGCACTCCGGCGCACGCCCACCCGCGCCGGCAGGCTGCGCACGCGCCCCAGCCACCCACACCCCGCAAGCCGCAAGCCGGACCTCACCACCGAATGGAGTGATCCCCCGTGAACGCCCCCTATCCGCTCACCGCGATCGTCGGCATGGCGGACCTGCGGCTCGCGCTGCTGGTGAACGCGGTGTCGCCGCAGATCGGCGGCGTGTTGGTGCGCGGCGAGAAGGGCACGGCGAAGTCCACGGCGGTGCGCGCCCTGGCGGCGGTGCTGCCGGGGGTGCGGGTGGTCGCCGGCTGCCGGTTCGGCTGCGATCCCGCCGCCCCGGACCCGGGCTGCCCGGACGGCCCGCACGAGGGCGGCCCGGGCGTCGAGCGGCCCACGCCGATGGTGGAGTTGCCGGTCGGCGCCGCCGAGGACCGGGTGGTCGGCTCGCTGGACATCGAACAGGCCCTGACGGAGGGCGTGAAGGCCTTCGAGCCGGGCCTGCTGGCCGCCGCACACCGCGGGATCCTCTACGTCGACGAGGTCAACCTCCTCCACGACCACCTGGTCGACGTCCTGCTGGACGCCGCCGCGATGGGTTCCTCGTACGTGGAGCGTGAGGGTGTCTCGGTACGGCACGCGGCGCGTTTCCTGCTGGTCGGCACCATGAACCCGGAGGAGGGCGAGCTGCGTCCGCAGCTGCTGGACCGGTTCGGCCTGACGGTGGAGGTCGCCGCGTCCCGGGAACCCGACGAGCGGGCCGAGGTGGTGCGGCGCCGGCTCGCCTTCGACGCGGACGCCGGGGCGTTCGCCGCCCGTTGGGCCGACGAGGAGGCCGCGCTGCGCGCCCGGATCATGGCCGCGCGACGGCTGCTGCCCGAGGTTCGCCTCGGCGACGGGGTGCTGCGGCAGATCGCGGCGACCTGCGCGGCGTTCGAGGTGGACGGGATGCGCGCGGACATCGTGATGGCCCGCACCGCGACCGCCCTGGCCGCCTGGGCGGGCCGTACTGAAGTGCTCCGGGAGGACGTCCGGCAGGCCGCGCTGCTGGCGCTGCCGCACCGGCGCCGTCGTAACCCCTTCGACGCGCCCGGACTCGACGAGGACCGGCTCGACGAGGTCCTGGACGAGTTCGGCCCGGACGACCCCCCACAGGATCCGCCGGGTGGCAGTGGCGGTGACGGTCAGGACGGCACGTCCGAGGACGGCCGGGACACGGCTGGCGACCACCCCGACGGCCCCGAGGGTCCCGATGACGACCCCGACGGCCCTGGCGGGGGCGCCGCCCCTCCCGGCCCGGGCACGTCGCCCCCGGACGGTGCCGCGCCGCCCGCCGGTCCTGACACCACCGGGCCGCCGCCCGAACCCGCCGGGGCCGGTGACGCCCCCGCCGTCCCCGCGCAGGGCCCGCCGCCCGGGACGGACGGGGCGGACCAGCCGCCGGTGCAGGCCGCGCAGCCGTTCCGCACGAAGCTGCTCACCGTGCCGGGGATCGGCGAGGGCGCGGCCGGGCGGCGGTCGCGTGCGCGCACCGAGCAGGGTCGCACGACGGGCGCACGCCGCCCGCGTGGTGCCCTGACGGCCCTGCACCTGGCCGCCACCGTGCGGGCGGCGGCACCGCACCAGCGGGCCCGCGGGCGCACCGGCACCGGTCTGCTGGTCCGCCGTGACGATCTGCGGCAGGCGGTGCGTGAGGGGCGCGAGGGCAATCTGGTGCTGTTCGTCGTCGACGCCTCAGGATCGATGGCGGCGCGGCGGCGTATGAGCGCGGTGAAGGGCGCGGTGCTGTCCCTGCTGCTGGACGCCTACCAGCGGCGCGACAAGGTCGGCCTGGTGACGTTCCGCGGCACGGCCGCCGCGGTGGCGCTGCCGCCGACGTCGTCCGTGGACACGGCCGCGGCACGGCTCACGTCGCTGCCGACCGGCGGCCGCACCCCGCTGGCGGCCGGATTGCTGCGCGCCCACGAGGTGCTGCGGGTGGAGCGGCTGCGGGACCCGGCGCGCCGGCCGCTGCTGGTGGTCGTCACGGACGGCCGGGCCACCGGCGGCGCGGACCCGCTCGGGCGCGCGGGCCGGGCGGCCGGGCTGTTCGCCGGCGACGGCACGGCGTCGGTGGTGGTGGACTGCGAGTCGGGCCCGGTACGGCTGGGGCTCGCCGGCCGGCTCGCCGGGCAACTCGGCGGCGCCACGGTCACGTTGGGCGAGCTGCGCGCCGAGGCGCTCAGCGGGCTCGTCAGGGACGTCCGCAGCGCCGGGGCGCCGGGAGCGCGCGGCGCGCGGACGGTCGGCGGCAGTGACACCGCGGGCCCCGGCGGAGCCCGCTTCCGGACCATGAACCGATCCGACAGGAGGGCCGCGTAATGCCCCAGGGACAGCCTTCCGTCGTCCCCGACGACGGCCTCACCACCCGCCAGCGCCGCAACCGCCCCCTGGTGCTGGTCCACACCGGCACCGGCAAGGGCAAGTCGACCGCCGCGTTCGGCCTTGCCCTGCGGGCCTGGACCCAGGGGTGGCCGATCGGGGTGTTCCAGTTCGTCAAGTCGGCCAAGTGGCGGGTCGGCGAGGAGAACGCACTCAAGGTGCTGGGCGCATCCGGGGAGGGCGGCACGGTGGCCTGGCACAAGATGGGCGAGGGCTGGTCGTGGATCCAGCGCGCCGGCGACGACGGTGCGAGTGCCCAGCAGACCAACGAGTGGAAGGCCCGCGAGGGCTGGGAGCAGGTCAAGCGCGACCTCGCCGCCGAGACGTACCGGCTGTACGTGCTCGACGAGTTCGCCTACCCGCTGCACTGGGGCTGGATCGACACCGACGAGGTGGTCGCCGTGCTCCGTGACCGCCCCGGCACCCAGCACGTGGTCATCACCGGCCGCAACGCCCCGCAGGCGTTGCTGGACTGCGCCGACCTCGTGACCGACATGACGAAGGTCAAGCACCCGATGGACGCCGGCCAGAAGGGCCAGAAGGGCATCGAGTGGTGAGCGGCCACGGCGCCGTCGCGCGCACCGCCCGGAGCACGGCCGCAAGGCGGCCGCCCGGGCCGGCGAAGGAGGGCGCGCGGTGACCGGGGTGCCGCGGCTGGTGATCGCCGCCCCCGCCTCCGGCAGCGGCAAGACCACCGTCGCCACGGGGCTGATGGCGGCGTTCGCCGAGCGGGGCCTGGCGGTCTCCCCGCACAAGGTCGGTCCCGACTACATCGACCCCGGCTACCACGCGCTGGCGACCGGGCGTCCGGGCCGGAACCTGGACGCGTTCCTGTGCGGCCCCGACCTGATCGCGCCGCTGTTCGCGCATGGCGCTGCCGGCTGCGACCTCGCCGTCGTGGAAGGCGTGATGGGGCTGTACGACGGCGCCTCGGGTCGCGCCGAGCTGGCCTCGACGGCGCAGGTCGCGACCCTGCTACGGGCGCCGGTGGTACTGGTCGTGGACGCCTCGGCGCAGTCCCGTTCGGTGGCCGCGCTGGTGCACGGGTTCGCCACCTGGGAGCCCGGCGTGCGGATCGGTGGCGTGGTCCTGAACAAGGTCGGCTCGCAGCGGCACGAGATGCTGCTGCGGGACGCCTTGGAGGCGTCGGGCGTGCCGGTGCTGGGCGCGTTGCACCGCTCCGAGCAGGTCAGGACCCCGTCGCGGCACCTGGGTCTGGTGCCGGTCGCCGAGCGGCGCACGGCGGCACTGGACGCCGTACGGGCCATGGCCGAGCAGGTGCGCGCGGGATGCGACCTGGAGGCGCTGCTGGCGCTGGCCCGGGGTGCGGGGCCGGTGCCCGGCAGCGCCTGGGATGCGGCCGGTGCCCTGGCGGGCGCGCGGCAGCCCGGCGCGCCGCCGGACAGCACGGACAGCACGGGCAGATCCGGGCCGGCCAGCACGGACAGCTCCGGTGGGGTGCCGCCGGAGGTCGCGGACGGACGGCGGACGGTACGGGTGGACGGAGCACGGGCGGCGCACGGGTCCACGGCGGTGGTGCCTGGTCCGGGCGGCGGGACCGGGCCCGCCGCCCGGCCCGTGGTCGCGGTGGCCGGCGGTCCCGCGTTCACCTTCTCGTACGCCGAGCACATCGAGTTGCTGACGGCGGCCGGTGCGCAGGTGGTGCACGTCGATCCGCTGCGCGACGAGCGGCTTCCGGAGGGCACCGGCGGGCTGGTGATCGGCGGTGGGTTCCCGGAGGTGTACGCGCCGGAGCTGTCGGCCAACACCGCTCTGCGCACGGCGGTCGCCGCCCTGGCCCGCTCGGGTGCGCCGGTGGCGGCCGAGTGCGCCGGGCTGCTGTATCTCGCGCGGTCACTGGACGGTGCGCCGATGTGCGGGGTGCTCGACGCCGAGGCCCGGATGACGGAGCGGCTGACGCTCGGGTACCGGGAGGCCGTCGCGGTGAGCGACGGGGTGCTGGCGGCCGTGGGCACCCGGATGCGCGGGCACGAGTTCCACCGCACGGCGCTCGACCCGGGCGCCGGAGCCGCCCCGGCGTGGGGCATCACCGGGCCCGAGCGGCGCGTCGAGGGCTTCGTCCAGGGCGGCGTGCACGCCAGCTATCTGCACACCCACTGGGCGGCGCGCCCCGACGTCGTCCAGCGCTTCACACAGCGGTGCGCCCGGACGGCACGGGCGTGACGGGCCTGACGCGCGTGACAGGGCTGACGGGCGTGACAGGCGTGTTGGCCGGGTCAGGCGTGTTGGCCGGGTCAGTGCCCGGCGGCGCCGACCACCAGCCACATCAGGCACACGCCGGCGGCGGTGCACAGCAGCGTCGAGCGGGCCGGGTGGCGGTGGCTGGCCTCCGGCAGGATCTCGGCCGCCGCGATGTAGAGCAGCACGCCGCCGAAGAACCCCAGGTAGCAGGCGAGGGCTTGCTCCGGAATGGTGACGAACACCGTGGAAGCGGCGCCCACCACCGGCGCCAGCGCGTCCGCGAACAGCATCGCCAGCGCGCTGCGGCGGGCGCCGCCGTAGGCGCGGGTCACCGTGTACGTGTTGAAGCCGTCGGCGAAGTCGTGCATCACCACGGCGAGCGCCACGGTCAGCCCCACGGCATCGTTCACCTGGAAGGACGCACCGATGGCGACACCGTCGGCGATGCTGTGGCCGACCATCGCCGCGGCGGCGCCGAGCCCGACCTGGGGCACCTGGTCCGGCTGGTGAGCCCCGTGCTCGGCCTGCCGCAGGGCGAGCAGCCGCTCGACGACATGGGCGGCGAGGAAGCCGCCGACGAACAGCAGCAACGCGGCCGGCACGCCGTGGACGTGCTCGCCCGCGCCGTCCAGCGCCTCGGGAAGCAGATCGAAGCCGACCACCCCGAGCATCAGCCCGCCGGCGAAGCCGAGCACCAAGTGCCTCCGGTCGGCGACGTACTGGGCCGTCCAGCCGCCGGCCAGCGTCATCAGAAAGGCACCCAGGGCCACGAGCACGACCATGGTCCTTTGGTATCCGATCCCCCCGGGCGGTGCACACGCGGGGTCGGCGAACGGTGCTGCGGCGCCGTGCAACGCTGCACAGCCGCCGTGCGACGGCGCCTGGTGGTGGGCGTCGGAGCCCGGGCGGGCGTGTCCGAAGCCGAGGTCCTCGGTCTCGTCCTCGACGCGCTGCGCACGGCGGGGCTCCCGGTGGACGCGGTCGCCGAGTTGGCCACCCTCGACGCCCGGGCGGCCGAGCCGGGGCTGCGGGGGGCGGCGGCCCGTCTCGGGGTGCCGCTGGTGGCGTACCCGGCCCCGGAGCTGGCCCGGGTCCCGGTGCCGCATCCGTCGACCCGGGCGCGGGCGGCGGTGGGCACCCCGTCGGTGGCGGAGGCTGCCGCCCTGGCACGCGGCGGCCGGCTGCTCGTGCCCAAGCGCCCCTCTGCGTGCCGTCCGCCACGCGCCACCTGCGCGATCGCCTGCCGCCCCCAGCCCACGCCACCCGGCAGCGGCCCCCGGCGAGGCGTGCGGACCCGACCCGTGACGATCCCCGAGGAGGACCCGTGATTCCCCGCGACGGCAGCGGAGGCACCGAGGCGAGCGGCGCACCGTGGCAGGACCTGCGGCACCACGGCGATGCGGAGGTGCGCGGGGGCGGCCTCGTGGATCTGGCCGTGAACGTGCGCACCGGCACTCCCCCGCCGTGGCTGCGGCGGCGGATCGCCGCATCGCTGGACGGGCTGGCCGCGTACCCGGACGGGCGGGCCGCACGGGCCGCGGTCGCGGCACGCCATGGTGTCCCGACGGCCCGGGTGCTGCTCACCGCGGGTGCCGCGGAGGCGTTCGTCCTGCTGGCACGGTCCCTGAAGGTGACCGCGCCGGTCGTGGTGCACCCGCAGTTCACCGAGCCGGAGGCGGCGCTGCGCGACGCCGGGCACACGGTGCGGCGCGCGCTGTTGCACGCGGCCGACGGGTTCCGGCTCGACGCCTCCGCCGTGCCGGAGGACGCCGACCTGGTCGTCGTCGGCAACCCGACCAACCCGACGTCCGTCCTGCACCCGGCCCGTGTGGTGGCAGCGCTGGCCCGACCGGGACGGGTACTGGTGGTCGACGAGGCCTTCATGGACGCGGTGCCGGGCGAGCCGGAGTCCCTGGCGGGCCGCACCGACCTGCCCGGCCTCGTGGTCCTGCGCAGCCTGACGAAGACCTGGGGCCTCGCCGGGCTGCGCATCGGTTACGTGCTCGCGGCCCCGGAGACCATCGCGGACCTGGCGCGCGCCCAGCCGCTGTGGCCGGTCTCCACCCCCGCCCTGGCCGCCGCCGAGGCGTGCATGGAGCCCACCGCGCTGGCCGAGGCGGAGGGCGCCGCCACGGCGCTCACGGCGCACCGGGACCACCTGGTCACGGGCCTCACCCGGCTGGGCGCCACGGCCCCTGCCGACCGCCGCCTCACCGTGGTGGGCCCGGCCCGAGCGCCGTTCGTCCTGGTACGGCTGCCGGGCGCGGACGAGGTACGGGTGCGGCTGCGGGAGCGGGGCGTGGCGGTGCGACGCGGCGACACGTTTCCCGGCCTCACCCCGGACTGGCTCCGCATCGCGGTCCGCGACCGCGCCACCACGGACCACTTCCTGGACGCCCTGGCGGACGTCCTGCCCGCCTCGCACCGCCTGCGGCCGCGCGGCGGTGCCGCGTAGGGGCGCGGGGTCTGCGCGCCCAGCCACGACGAAACCGTCAGGTCACCACCGCCCCCAGCCCCCCAAGGGGCAGCCCCTGCCACATCCGGACCACCGGCCGGTGGGTGGTTGCTCGCGCAGTTCCCCGCGCCCCTAAACAGGCGCCCCCGGCGCCCCCTCGGGGATCGCGGAGCTCACGGCACAGCCGCGCCCCCATGCAGGCGCCCCCGGCGCCACACCCCGCGGGCACCGCGCCGGGGGGCACCCCGTCACCCCACCACACGCCCGTTAAGCACGACGTGCTGCGGGTCCGCCAGGGTCCGCACCTCCACCCGTGGATCCTCCTCGTACACCACGAGGTCGGCGGGCGCGCCCTCATCGAGCGCCGGGCGCCCGAGCCAGTCTCGGGCGCCCCACGTGGCGGCGTTCAGGGCGCTGACCACCGGGAGGCCGGCCCGCACCAGTTCGATGACCTCGCTGACCAGCAGCCCGTGTGCGAGGCCGCCGCCGGCGTCGGTGCCGGTGTAGATCGGGATCCCGGCGTCGTAGGCGGCGCGCACCGTTGCGTAGCGGCGCTCGTGGAGCTGGCGCATATGGTCCGACCAGCGCGGAAACTTCGACTCTGCGCCCCGGGCGAGATCCGGGAAGGTGGCGATGTTGATGAGCGTGGGAACGATGGCCACGCCCCGCTCGGCGAAGAGCGGGATGGTCTCCTCGGTGAGACCGGTGGCGTGTTCGATGCAGTCGATGCCGGCCTCGACCAGGTCGCGCAGCGAGTCCTCGGCGAAGCAGTGCGCGGTGACCCGGGCCCCGAGCCGGTGCGCCTCGGCGATGGCGGCCTCGACGACGTCGCGCGGCCAGCAGGCGGTGAGGTCGCCCACTCCGCGGTCGATCCAGTCGCCGACGAGCTTCACCCAGCCGTCCCCGCGACGTGCTTCGCGCGCCACGTAGGCGACCAGCTCGGGCGGTTCGATCTCGTGGGCGTAGTTGCGGATGTAGCGACGGGTTCGCGCGATGTGCCGGCCGGCGCGGATGATCTTCGGCAGGTCCGCGCGGTCGTCCACCCAGCGGGTGTCGGTCGGGGAGCCGGCGTCGCGCAGCAGCAGGGCGCCGACGTCCCGGTCGGTCAGGGCCTGCTTCTCGGCGATCTCGGCGGGCACCGGGCCGTGCGGATCGAGGCCGACGTGGCAGTGCGCGTCGACCAGGCCCGGCAGCACCCAGCCGGTGACGGTGCGCACGTCGCGGACGGTGGCCGGCCGGTCGTAGGTGATCCGGCCGCCGACCACCCACAACTCGTCCCGTACGTCCTCGGGCCCGGCCAGGATCCGGCCCTTCACATGCAGCGCGACGCCGCCCGTCGGCACGGCGCTCCGCGCGCTCCCGACGGTGGTCGGGGCGGTGTCCACCCGTCCCGTCACCACCGTCGTGCGGCCGTCCGTGTCCACCGTTTCCGTCCCGCCCGTTCGCCGTCCCGGCGCAGCCTCGTCGCTCATGTCTCGCAGCTTAGGAGGCGCCGCCCCCGGCCGGGACGTCCCCTCCAGGGCTGCCCCCGCGGAATCCGGGTGCACCTCCCTCAGCGGGACCTTCAGGGGGACGAGAGCCACGCCCTGGAACTCCCTCAGGGGGGACGAGAGCCACGCCCTGGAGCGCCTGCGGCGGCGTGGCCGTGCGGTACCACCCGGGGGCACCTGCCGCGGTCCGGCGGGCGTGGGAGAGGCTTGCGGGCGGGGGACGTCTCAGGGGAACCCAGCGGAACCGCTCGCTGATCCCGCCTGATCCGGCAGAAAGACCCTAGGCTCCTCGGGACGGCGCCCTGACCGCATGGGTGGCCGCCGGGTCCGTCGGCGGCCAAGACGCATTCGAAAGGCACACCCGTGACGCATCCCTATCTGGACCTGGCCCCTTACACCGCCGCGCAGTTCGCCGACGTCGAGCGACGGCTCGCCCGGCTGATGTCCACCGAGCACGATGTGGTGATCATGCAGGGCGAGGCGCTGTTGCCGCTGGAGGGCTGCATCCGCGGCGTCGCCGGTCCTGACACCACCGCGCTGAACGTGATCACGGGCCCGTACGGGCACACCTTCGGCGGCTGGCTGCGCGACTGCGGCGCGCGCGTGATCGACCTCGAGGTGCCGTTCCACGCCGCGGTACGGCCGGAGCAGGTCGCCGCGGCCCTCGAGGAGCATCCGGAGATCGACTTCGTCTCGCTGGTGCACGCGGAGGCCGCGACGGGGAACACCAACCCGGTCGCCGCGATCGGCGAGGTGGTTCGGGCGCACGGCGCGTTGTTCATGCTCGACGCGGTCGCCTCGGTGGCCGCCGAGCCGCTGCTGACCGACGCATGGGGCATCGACCTGTGCGTGATCGGCGGGCAGAAGGCGATGGGCGGCCCGGCCGGGGTCTCCGCGGCCGCGGTCAGTGCGCGTGCCTGGCAGCGGATGGCCGCGAACCCGCGGGCGCCGCGCCACTCGTACCTGTCGCTGCTGGACTGGAAGGAACGCTGGATCGACGCCGGCCGTCGCGCGCTGCCGCATGCGCCGGCGCAGTTGGAGATGCTGGCGCTGGACGCCTGTCTGGAGCGGATCGAGCAGGCCGGCCCCGCGGCGGTGCAGGCCCGGCACGCCGCCGCTGCGGCGGCCGTGCGCGCCGGCACGCTCGCGCTCGGCGGCGGACTCGAGCCCTTCGTGCACGAGGCCGGCGACGCGGCGCCGGTGGCCACCACGCTGCGCACCCCGCCGGATGTCGACGCCACCGACCTGGTGACGCGGGCACGGGCCACGGATCCGACGCTCCCGCTGGTCGCCGGGGGCGGCGCGCTGGCGCGGGAGATGATCCGGGTGAACCACTACGGACCGGACGCACGGCCCGAGGTGGTGATCGCCGCCCTCGCGGCGCTGGGCGTGGTGCTGGCCGACTCGGGGGCCAGGGTCGATGTGGACGGCGCCCGCAACGCGGCACTGCGTGCCGGTCAGGCCACGGAGAGTGCGGCGATCGGCGGCGAGCCGGCGAAGACCGCGGAGACGCAGAAGGGTGAGAAGGAGAGCGAGAACGAGAGCGAGAAGGAGAGCGAGAAGACGGCGTAGGGCTGCGTCGGGGTGGGGCAGCGGTGCGGTTCTCACCCGAACGGCGGATGACCCGGCGGCGTATTTCGGCGGCGGTTGCCGCCCGATCCGCCGCCCTCGTCGGGCCGTTTCCGCCACCCCGCCCCGAAGCGCTCTTTCCAGAGAATTCAGCGTCATTTCGACAGACGGAATTCGGAAATGCGAATCATCGCAGCTTCCCGTATTCTTCTGCCCCGTTTCCGCGGGCCTAAACGCCCCTGTTTCAGATGGCCCCACCAAGCAATTCGAGCGGTTCTCGATCACGTTACACACATGTGACCGACTCCACATCTCGCCCGTTTTGCCCCATCATTTCCGGGCAAAGCCACCCGACTAACCGGCTCAGCGCGCGACATCACGCGCACGCGCGATAACATATCGGCGGCTCCTTCGTAACCCCGCCTCGCGATGCATTTTCGAAAAGCCCTGGGTAAGTTAAATAAACATGACCGCTGCACAGGCAGACCTGCAACCGCAATTCCTGGAAATGCCCGAGGGCCTGCGGATCGACCACCCGAGCGTCGCGGACGGAGCCGAGCTCTGGCGCATCGCGCGGGACTCGGAGACCCTCGACGTGAACTCGTCGTACAGCTATCTGCTGTGGTGCCGCGACTTCGCGGGTACATCGGTCGTGGGGCGTGGCCCCGACGGCGAACCGGTCGGCTTCATCACCGGCTACCTGAGACCCGACCGACCCCGCACCCTGCTGGTGTGGCAGGTGGCCGTGGACCAGCAGCACCGTGGCAAGGGCCTGGCCGCCGCCCTCCTCGACGGCCTGACCGCGCGGGTCTCGGCAGAGCGAGGCCTGATCGGCCTGGAGACGACCATCACCCCGGGCAACACCGCATCGGAGCGGCTGTTCACCTCGTTCGCCAAGCGGCACTCCGTGCCACTGGAGCGTGAGGTGCTGTTCCCCGCGGGCGTGTTCCCCAAGGGCGCGGAGCACGACCCCGAGGTGCTGTACCGCATGGGCCCCTTCGACTTCTGAGCGGCTCACGTGCACCCGGCCGGACAACCGGACCGGGTCCCCCACCCCTCTCAGGCGACATCTTCACCCCTGATCTCCCAGGAGAATGCTGTGACCATCACCCAGCCGGACCTGAGCGTCTTCCAGACTCTGGAGTCGGAGGTGCGCAGCTACTGCCGCGGCTGGCCCACCGTCTTCGACCGGGCGCAGGGCAGCCACATGTACGACGAAGACGGCCACGACTACCTGGACTTCTTCGCCGGAGCCGGGTCACTGAACTACGGGCACAACAACCCGGTGCTCAAACGCGCCCTCATCGACTACCTGGAGCGAGACGGTGTCACGCACGGTCTCGACATGTCGACCACCGCCAAACGCGCCTTCCTGGAGTCCTTCCAGGACCTCGTGCTGCGGCCCCGTGACCTGCCGTACAAGGTCATGTTCCCGGGCCCGACCGGCACCAACGCGGTGGAGTCGGCGCTGAAGCTGGCCCGCAAGGTCAAGGGCCGCGAGTCCATCGTGTCCTTCACCAACGCCTTCCACGGCATGTCGCTGGGTTCGCTCGCGGTGACCGGAAACGCCTTCAAGCGGGCCGGTGCGGGCGTCCCGCTGGTGCACGGCACACCGATGCCGTTCGACCACTACCTGGACGGGCGGGTGCCGGACTTCCTCTGGTTCGAGCGGCTGCTGGAGGACCAGGGCTCCGGTCTCAACCAGCCCGCCGCGGTGATCGTGGAGACCGTGCAGGGCGAGGGCGGCATCAACGTGGCACGCCCGGAGTGGCTGCACGCCCTCGCCGAGCTGTGCGCCCGCCGCGACATGCTGCTGATCGTCGACGACATCCAGATGGGCTGCGGCCGCACCGGTGCCTTCTTCTCCTTCGAGGAGTCGGGCATCGTGCCGGACATCGTCACCGTCTCGAAGTCGATCAGCGGCTACGGGATGCCGATGGCGCTGTGCCTGTTCAAACCCGAGCTGGACGTGTGGGAGCCGGGCGAGCACAACGGCACCTTCCGCGGCAACAACCCGGCCTTCGTCACCGCCTCCGCCGCCCTGGAGACCTACTGGAGCGACGGGCCCGCCATGGAGAAGCAGACGCTCTCGCGCGGGCAGCAGGTCGCCGAGGCGCTGGGTGCGGTGCAGGACGAGCACCGCGGTGAGATCAAGGAGGTGCGCGGCCGGGGCCTGGTGTGGGGCATGGAGTTCCACGACAAGGCACGGGCCGGCGCGGTCGCCCGGCGGGCCTTCGAACTCGGGCTGCTCGTCGAGACGTCGGGCCCCGAGAGCGAGGTCGTCAAGCTCCTGCCCGCGCTCACGATCACCCCGGATGAGCTGGACGAGGGCCTGCGGACCCTCGCCCGTGCCGTACGCGAGACCAACTGAACCGCACGGCACCAACACGGGGGTGTGCGGGTCGCACCATCCGGCGGCCGGGCGGGGCTCCGCCCCCATCCGCCTGCCGGTGGCGCACCCGGCACCCCCGCACTGCGGACCGCGCCGGGCCCGAACCGCCGGCCGCACCACGAGAATCACGACCCGCACGCTCCGCGGTCGGCCGAGGCGTCGGACGCGGACGGGCGGGCAGAGCACAGAGAAGAGGCGTCGAGCAGACGTGATCGTCCGATCTTTCAAGGACATCGAAGGCACCGACCGGCACATCAAGTCCGCGTCGGGCACATGGGAGAGCAAGCGGATCGTCCTCGCCAAGGAAGGGGTCGGCTTCTCGCTGCATGAAACGATTCTCTACGCGGGTACTGAGACCACGATGTGGTACGCGAACCACATCGAGGCCGTGCTCTGCGTGGAGGGCGAGGCCGAGCTGACCAACGAGGAGACGGGCGAGAAGCACATGATCACGCCCGGCACGATGTACCTGCTGAACGGTCACGAGCGACACACCATGCGGCCCAAGACGGACTTCCGGTGTGTCTGCGTCTTCAACCCGCCCGTGACCGGACGGGAGGACCACGACGAGAATGGTGTGTACCCACTTCTGACCGAGGAGGGCTGAGAGATGACCGTCACCCCCGAGAAGACCGACGACCTGTACCCGAGCCGTGGCGCGACGGAGGTCTCCATCCCGCGCCGGGACCCGGTGGTGTGGAGCGAGCCGGGTGCCCCGGGGCCGATCACCGCGAGCGACCTTGCGGGGTTCGAGCGTGACGGTTTCCTCGCCATCGACGAGCTCATCGGCCCGGACGAGGTGGCGGTCTACCGGCGCGAACTCGACCGGCTGATCAACGATCCGCAGGTACGCGCCGACGACCGCTCCATCATCGAGCCGCAGTCCCAGGAGATCCGTTCGGTCTTCGAGATCCACCGGCTCAGCCAGGTCTTCGCCGACCTGGTGCGCGACGAGCGGGTGGTGGGCCGGGCCCGCCAGATCCTGGGCTCCGAGGTGTACGTGCACCAGTCCCGGATCAATGTGAAGCCGGGCTTCGGCGCGTCGGGCTTCTACTGGCACTCGGACTTCGAGACCTGGCACGCGGAGGACGGGCTGCCGAACATGCGCACCGTCTCGGTGTCGATCGCGCTGACCGAGAACTTCGACACCAACGGCGGCCTGATGATCATGCCGGGGTCGCACAAGACGTTCCTCGGCTGCGCGGGCGCCACCCCGCAGGACAACTACAAGAAGTCCCTCCAGATGCAGGACGCCGGCACCCCGTCCGACGAGGCGCTGACCGGCTTCGCCGAGAAGCACGGCATCAAGCTGTTCACCGGCCGGGCGGGCTCGGCGACCTGGTTCGACTGCAACTGCATGCACGGCTCCGGGGACAACATCACCCCGTTCCCGCGCAGCAACGTCTTCATCGTCTTCAACAGCGTGGAGAACGAGGCGGTTGCGCCCTTCGCGGCGCCGGTTCCCCGACCGGACTACATCGGGGCGCGGGACTTCACGCCCGTGCGGTAGCGCCCTATGGGGGCGCGGGGAACTGCGCGAGCAACCCGCCACCGGTCCGGTGGGCCGGCTGCGACGGAAACAGCCCCTTCGGGACGGTGACGACCCGAAGGTCTCGTCGTGGCCGGTCGCGCCCCGCGGCGGAGCCGCATGTCAAACGCAGCCCCGCGCCCCTTTTGGGTACTTCACGCCCATAAAGGCGTCCTCGGCGTCAGAGCGTCGGGTAGTCCGTGTACCCCTGCGCGCCGCCACCGTAGAACGTGGCCGCGTCAGGCACGTTGTACGGTCCGCCCTGGCGCAGTCGGGCCGGCAGGTCCGGGTTGGCCAGGAACAGCGCGCCGAACGTGATGACGTCGGCGGTGCCGTCCTCGATCAGGGCCAGCTCCTGCGGACCGGTGTGCCGGGGAGCCGTCGCCGGGTTGAGCAGGAAGGCGCCGGAGAACAGGCCGCGCAGGGTGTGCGTGAGGTCGCGCAGCTGCGACGACACCTCGCCGACGTGCAGATAGGCGAGGCCGAACTGGTCGAGCTCCTTCACCAGCGCGGTGTACGCGGGCTCCGGCTCCGGTTCGTCGATGTCGTTGAAGGGGTTGCCGGGCGAGATCCGGATGCCCGTGCGGTCACCGCCGATCTCCGCGGCCACCGCCCTGGCGGTCTCGACCGCGAACCGGATCCGTCCTTCGACCGAGCCGCCCCACTCGTCCGTACGGCGGTTGGAGCCGGGGGCGAGGAACTGGTGGATGAGATAGCCGTTGGCACCGTGCAGTTCGACCCCGTCGAATCCGGCGTCGACCGCGCGGCGCGCCGCGGCGGCGAAGTCGGCGATGGTCGTCCGGACTTCGGCGCCGGTCAGCTCGCGCGGCACGACGAAGTCCTGTAGCGCCCGGCCGGTGAAGACCTGGCCCCGGGCGGCGACGGGGGACGCCCCCACGTTCACCAGGCCCTCGGGCAGCACGTCCGGGTGGCCGATCCGGCCGGCGTGCATGATCTGGGCGAAGATCCGGCCGCCTCTTCGGTGCACGGCATCGGTCACCCGGCGCCAGCCGGCCACCTGGGCGGCGGTGTGCAACCCGGGTGTGCCCGGGTAGCCCTGGCCCACGGCGGAGGGTTGGACGCCCTCGCTGATGATGAGGCCGGCCGTGGCACGCTGCGCGTAGTACTCGACGGTCAGCTCGTCCGGCACGCCGTCGTGGCCCACCCTGCTGCGTGTCATGGGTGCCATGGCGATGCGGTTGGCGAGCGGGACGCCGCCCAAATCGATGGGGTCGAACGCGGTGGTCATGGACGCTCCAGGGCTCTGTGTGACGGTTCGAGAGTCCCCAACGCCACGGCCCCGGCCGGTTAATCCCCGACCGGCACGAACGGACCACATGGCAACACCGCGTTCATATGAACGTGCCTCGCATGTGAACGTGCCTCGCACAGGAACGTGCCTCGGGTCAGCCCGCGAGGGCGTTCAGCAGGTGGTCCACGTCTGCCGTCGAGTTGTAGAGGTGGAAGG
This sequence comes from Streptomyces odontomachi, assembly GCF_024435355.1. Lineage (GTDB taxonomy): Bacteria > Actinomycetota > Actinomycetes > Streptomycetales > Streptomycetaceae > Streptomyces > Streptomyces odontomachi. The sequence continues at coordinate 272,135 of NZ_JAMJWG010000013.1, read as the reverse complement.
CGGCCCGCAGGTTGCCCGCGCGGTCGGAGACCCGGATGCCCGCACGGCTCAGTTGGTCCTGGCGGTGGCCGAGGCCGGGCACCGCCACGATCGGCGACCCGGGGACGGGCCGCGGCGGCGCCCTCGCCCGGGGCGGGTCCATCGGGCCCGTGCCGGCGTCGGTCCCGGCGAACCGGACGGGCCGCCGGTGGCACCGGCGGCCCGCTTGTCGGCTATGTCCCGAATCTCAGCGCTCCAGCCGGCCGTTGAAGCGGCGCGGCAGGCCCAGCGGGTTGTCGTCGCGCAGCTCGGGCGGGAGGAGCGCCTCGGGGACGCCCTGGTAGGCCACCGGGCGCAGCCAGCGCTCGATCGCGGTGCCGCCCACGGAGGTGGACGTCGACGTGGTGGCCGGGTAGGGGCCGCCGTGGTGCTGGGCGGGGGCGACCGCCACGCCGGTGGGCCAGCCGTCCACCAGCACCCGGCCGGCCAGCGGGGTGACCTCGGCGATGAGCGCGGGCCCGTGGCCCTCGCCGGCGGCCTCGTCGGCGGACAGGTGCACGGTCGCGGTGAGGTTCCCGGGCAGCCGGGACAGCACGGCGGTGGCCTCGGCGTCGTCCGCGTAGCGTGCCAGGACGGTGACGGGTCCGAAGCACTCCTCCAGCAGCAGGTCGTGCGCGCCGGAGGCGGCGAGCCGGGTGGCGGGCACGGTCAGGAAGCCCGCGGCGACGGTGTGCTCCCCGCCGTTGCCGGGGGTGACCGGTGCCTCGACGTCCGGCAGCGCGGCACGCTCGGCGACGCCCGCGATGAAGTTCTCCCGCATCCGGTGGTCGAGCAGCACTCCGGCCTCGGTGTTGCTGACGGCGTCGGTGAGCGCCTTGACGAGCCGGTCTCCGGCCGCGCCCTCGGGCGCCAGCACCAGGCCGGGCTTCACGCAGAACTGCCCGACGCCCATCGTCATGGAGCCGGCGAGCCCGGCGCCGATCTGCTCGGCGCGCTCCGCTGCGGCCGCTTCGGTGACCACGACCGGGTTCAGGGAGCCCAGCTCGCCGTGGAAGGGGATCGGCGTCGGCCGGGCGGCCGCGGCGTCGAACAGCGCGCGACCGCCGCGCACCGAACCGGTGAACCCGGCGCCGGCGACCAGCGGATGGGAGACCAGCTCGACGCCCGCGTCGAAGCCGTGCACCAGGCCGACCACGCCCTCGGGGATGCCGTGCTCGGCGGCGGCGCTCCGCAGCAGCGCGGCGACCAGCTCGGACAGGGCCGGGTGGTCGGGGTGGGCCTTGACGACGACGGGGCAGCCGGCGGCCAGCGCGCTCGCGGTGTCGCCGCCTGCGACCGAGAAGGCGAAGGGGAAGTTGGACGCCGAGTAGACGGCGATCACGCCGAGCGGCACCTTGTAGCGGCGCAGGTCGGGGATGGGCGGTGTGGCCGTGGCGTCGGGGTGGTTGATGATGACGCCGAGGTACTCGCCCTCCGCCACGATGTCGGCGAAGGCCCGCAGCTGGTAGCAGGTGCGGGCGAGCTCGCCGATCAGCCGGGTGGGGCCGAGCGCCGTCTCGGCGTCGGCGGCCTCCACCAGACGGTCCTTCGCGCCGTCGAGCCAGTCGGCGGCGGAGCGCAGGAAGGCCGCACGCACCGTGCGGTCGGCGAGGGCGCCGCGCGCCGCGTGCGCCGCCCGGACGGCCTGGTCGACCTCCTCGGCGCTCGCCTCCACCGCGACCTGCTCGCGCTGCTTCCCGGTTCGGGGGTCGACACTCCAGACTGGTGCTGCTGCCACCGCGGATTCCTCCAGATGTATGCGTCTCATCGGAGATATCACCAGGAGACATGCACCCCCGCCAGGCCGTTCGATATGCTGAACGCTGTCTCTGATGATGAATTCTCCGTTCGGAGACTATTTCTCGGCGAACGAAGGGGTCAAGGGCATGTCGGCAGTCGAGACAGGCGGCGGAGCGCAGGTCAAGTCCGCTGTGCGCACCGTGGAACTGCTGGAGTTCTTTGCCGGCAGCCCCGGGATGCACTCACTGGCCGCTGTACAGGAAGCCGTCGGGTATCCCAAGTCAAGTCTGTATATGTTGCTGCGTACCCTCGTCGACCTCGGTTGGGTCGAGACGGACGCCACAGGCACACGGTACGGCATCGGGGTGCGCGCCCTGCTCGTCGGTACCTCCTACATCGACGGTGACGAAGTGGTGGCCGCGGCCCGGCCGACGTTGGACCGGCTCTCCGACGACACCACCGAGACGATCCACCTGGCCCGCCTGGACGGCACCAACGTGGTGTACCTCGCCACCCGCCAGTCCCAGCACTATCTGCGTCCCTTCACGCGGGTCGGCCGGCGGCTGCCCGCGCACTCCACCTCCCTGGGCAAGGCGCTGCTCGCCACGTACCCGGACGAGCAGGTCCGCAAGATGCTGCCGGAGACGCTGCCCGCGCTCACCGACCACACCATCACCGACCGCGAGAAGCTCATCGCCGAGCTGCACCAGGTGCGCGAGCAGGGCTTCGCGGTGGACCGCGAGGAGAACACCGTCGGTCTGCGCTGCTTCGGCGTCGCCGTCCCCTACCGCACCCCGGCGCGGGACGCGATCAGTTGCTCGGTGCCGGTGGCTCGGCTCACGCCGGCGCATGAGCAGACGGTGAAGGACGCGCTGTTCGACGCCCGCGACCGCTTGACCCTGGCGACTCGTCGCCTGTGACCGGGTGCCCTGGCCCCTTTGCGCCGGAGGCAGCCTGACGGCCTCGTCGGGGCTTGTCGCGCAGTTCCCCGCGCCCCCAAGTGCGCCGTAGGCACCCTGCGCCCAACGGCCACCACGAAAAGGGGCGCGGGGAACTGCGCGAGCGACCACCCACCGGCCCGGCGGACCGGCCACGACAGGAACAGCCCCTTCGCGTCGGTGACGAACCAGCGGTCTCGTCGTGGCTGGTCGCTCCCCACTGCCTGGAAGGCGTGGGAGGTACCCCCAGTTCCCCGCGCCCCTTGCTGGGCACTACGTGCCCGTCGGGGGGTTCGGGCGTCAGCCCGAAGGCGGGGTCCAGCTGCCGAGGTACACCGCCTTCGTGTACTGGCTCGCCTGGCTGTCGGTGAGTTGGGGCCGGTTCGCCGGGACCGAGATCTGCGCGCCGGCGCCGGTGTTGTGGTACTCGGCGAACCGCTGGTTCTGCCAGGGGTAGGAGTCGGACATGTTGGCGTACGGCGTCTTGGCGTCGATGCCCTGGTCCATGTCGGTCTCGCGGACGGTCAGCATCGGGCGTGCGGTGGTGTCCGACGACGGCACCCAGGGCCGGGCCAGCTTGTAGTAGCCCGCCGGTGCCGCGCTGGTGATGGTCGAGTTGATCACGAGGTAGCCGTGCGGGTTGGCCACCGCGGTGCTCGGTGCGAAGACGAAGCCGAACGGGGCGCCGGAGAGGTCCGTGCGGACCAGCGTGTGGAAGTGGCAGCCGTCGTAGACGGCGGTGCCGCGACCGAAGACGAAGTCGACGTCGCCCTCCACGTAGCAGTTCTTGAAGTACTGCCGGGCGAAGGTGGACAGGGAGGCGCTGTCGGCGTAGAGCGTGTCCTGGTGGCCGAGGAAACGGCAGTTCAGGAAGGCCGCGCGGTCGCCCTTGACGAGGATCGCCACCGCCTGGGTGCCGGACCAGCCGGGGTGGTCCTTGCGCAGCCAGTCGTTGGCGAAGGTGATGCCGCGTGCGGTGAACCCGTCGGCCTGCACGGTGACGGTGGCGGACCCGCTGGTGCCGTAGGTGCCGCCGCCCGGCTTGGTGGTGCCCGCCGAGTTGTTGTAGACGATGACGGTGTCGGTGGCCTGGCCGCTCTGGGAGGCGAGCGTCAGGTTCGTCTTGCTGGACGGCACGGTGACGATCTCGCGGTACGTCCCGGGCGCGAGGGTGATGGTGTCACCGCTGGAGGCCGCGTCGATGGCGCCCTGCACGGTGGTGGCGTCGACACCGGCCCCACCGGACGGGTCGACCCGCAGGGTGCGGGCTTTGCGGGTGCGCGGAGCGTGCTGCTCGGCGGCGCGGACGCCCGCGGCGGGCGCGAGCGCCAGGGCTGCCGCGGTCGCGGCGGCGCCGGTCAGCAGGGCGCGGCGCCCGGGGCGGGCGGAGGTGCGCTCGGCGGACGTCGGCGCCTGCTCCGGGGAAGGCTCTGGTGAACGGTGCCAGGGAAGTCCGGACATGACTCTCATCCTGCCTTTCCGATGTTTCCAGCGCCCGCGCCCCGGTCGACGATGCCGGGTACGGCACCCGGGTCGTCGACCTCGGTGCGCAGGGTGGGGGTCCAGCCCGCGTCGTCGCCGAGCGGGGTGTCGGGGTTGGCGGCGTTGAAGGCGGCCAGCAGGTCCACCTCGTGGCCGTTGACATGGTTGTGGTCCGCGGTGAGCCCGGTGCCCTTCCAGTAGGCGATGACCCGGCTCGGGTCGACGCCGTCGGGCAGGGTGAACGCGTTGTCCTCGGCGACCAGATGGGACGAGACGCCGACGCCCAGGCTGTACACGTAGGAGGCGGCGTCGCTCACCACGTAGTGGTTGTTGTAGGCGTCGACCTGGCCGAAGCGGACCCGCGGGGCGCGCTCGCCGAGGTCCTTGAAGAGGTTGTGGTGCAGCGTCACCCGCAGGTGGCCCTCGTCGGTGGACGCCGCGCTGTCGCTGTTGCCGAACAGCAGCGTCTTGTCGTGGTCGGCGAAGGTGTTCCAGGACGCGGTCACGTCGTCGGCGCCCTTGACCACGTCCAGCTCACCGTCGTGCTGCTGGTAGATCCGGTCGTAGTAGTACGGCTGCGCGCTGTCGGGACGGCGGCCGTCGGTGAACGTGTCGTGGTCGATCCAGACGTGCGAGGCGCCGTACACGACCAGGTTGTCGTACTCGGAGTTCCAGTTGCCGGTGTCGCCGTCGGTCGGGTCCCACTGGGGGAAGCAGTCGAAGGCGTCCTCGAAGGTGAGGTTGCGGACGATGACGTTGTCCACGGCCTTGACCTGGAGGTCGCCGCTGAGGATGCGGGCGTCGGTGCCGAGGCCGACGATGGTGGTGTCGGACGGCACCTTCACCTCGACCCGGGCCGCCTGGTTGGCGGCGGACGCGGCGCGTGCGTCCTCCTGCGGGCCGCTGGGCACCTCGTCGCGGCCCCAGGTGTCGGGGTCGTAGGCGGCCAGGTAGGCGTCCAGGCTGTAGCCGTCCGTCGCGTAGTCGTCGCAGGTCAGCGGCGCGCCCGAGGCGTCGGTGTTGAAGTCGATGGTGCCCTTGACCTGGATGATGCGCGGCTGGCCCGGGTCGGACTCCAGGGCGGCGACCAGTTCCGTCCGGTTGGTGACGGTGTAGGTGTGCGCGGCGTCGGCGGCGGCGCCGCCGCTGGTCCCGTCGCCCTCCGAGCCCCAACCGTCACCATCGGCGAGCGTCTCATGGCTCAGGTCCCGCACCTGCGGGCAGGCCTGCGCGATGCCCAGCGTGCCCGTCACGGCGAGCACCAGGGCGGTGCAGCCGACCAGTGCGGTGCGCGTCGCGGGGATACGCGCCAGGGCACGGGCGTGACGCAGGGTTCTGTGGATGTGCATGGTGCGACTCCTCATCGGATCAGGCGGTTCCTCCGCCTTTGAGTCAGGCCGTCGGGCGTGCTGCCCTCGTCCGGAGCGCTCAGTCCATCGTTGCGCCGATGGTGGTGCTGCCCGTGGTCAGGAAGGTGGTGTCGGGCAGCGAACCGTCGGACTTGCGGGCGTTGTAGCAGGTCGTCGCGGAGGTGGACACGAACGACGGGGTGGCGATCCCGCTGTCCCAGTTGTTGCCCTGCGAGACCACCGAGCCGCCCTTGGTGACCGCGGTGCCGTTGCCGACGGCCAGGTTCTTGCCGAGCCTCGCCGAGCTGGTGGCGAAGTAGTAGCCGGCGTTCTTGTTGCCGTACGCGGTGGTGCGGTTGATGACGATCGAGCCGGTGTTGCTGTTCTCGGTGAAGCCGTTGCCCTGGTCGTCCCAGGCCGCCGAGTTGTTGACGACATGCGCGACGACCTCGCCGTCCCCGCCCAGCTTGTAGCCGTTGCCGTCGCCCGCGAAGGCGGAGTCGCCCCAGCGGTTCTTGCCGTTGCCGAACGACCAGGTGTGCTCGACCGTGACGGGCGACGAGAAGGACCAGAAGTCGATGCCGTCGTCCGAGTTGTTGTAGAGCCTGGCCCCCGTGATCAGGTTGCCGGTGCCCGAGCCGAACTTGACGGCGATCCCGTCCGCGTTCTCACCGTGCTCGGCGGCGTCGTAGTTGCCGTACGAGTCGATGTTCCTGACGGTGTTGTCGACCGTGCCGTCGCCGGTGAGGGTGAAGCCCGAGTCGCCGCCGTTGATGGTCTTGATGTTGTTCCACACCGTTCCGGTGCAGGACTGGCAGACGACGGCGCTGTCCGGGGAGTTCTGGAAGGTGATGCCGGAGACGTTCCAGTAGTCGGCGGTCAGCTTGAAGATCCAGTCGCCGGCGGGGAGGCTGGAGCCGTCGATCTTGACCGTCTCGGAGCCGTACGCCTGGAGGGTGACGGGGTTGGACGAGGTGCCGTTGGCCGTGGACTGAAGGGTGGCCGTCGGGTAGTACGTGCCGGCGCGCACCTGGATGACGGTGCCGGCCGTGGCGTTCTTGAGGGCGCTGGTCAGATCGGCCGTGGTGCTGACGACCACGGTCGCCGCCTGGGACGGCGTCGGCAGCAGGGCGAGGCCGGCGCCGAGCAGCAGGGTGGCGGTGAGCGTGCCGGCGGTACGACGGATGCGGCGAGTCACGGTGTGCGGTCCCTTCGGCTGGTCGTGCGGGAGGTCAGTGCCGTCCGGCTCCCGAGTGGTGCTGGACGTGGCTCTCGATCGCGGCCCGGGACGTGAGCTGCCGGTACGGGTAGGCGTCGGCCGGGTCCCAGCCCACGTCGTCCGTGAGGCCGAGGCCCTCGGCGACCGCGTCGAGCCGTGCGGGGCGGCCGTTGAACCAGGACCCGGTGTCGCGGATGTGCTCGCCCCCGTAGCCGGCGACGGCCAGGTCCGGTGTGCCGCCGGGGTAGTCGAACACGTTGTGCTCGGAGAAGATCGCGGACTCCACGCCGACGCCGAGCGCGTACAACGTGGCGTCCGGTTGCCCCCGGTAGACGTTGTCGACGACGTGCACCTGTCCGAAGCGGACCCGTGGGCCGCGCTGCACGATGTCGGCGAAGAGGTTCCGCGCGAAGGTGACCTTGAGGTGCCCGCGGTCGCGGTCGCCGTGGCCGTCCCCCGAGCCGATCATGATGGCCTTGTCGTGGTCGCTGAACACGCTGTCGGAGACCGTGACGAAGTCCGTGCCGTCCTCCATGTCCAGCAGTCCGTCGTGCCGTTGGACGTGCTCGCCGTGGAAGCCGACGGGCGCCGCGCGGTCCGGGTGACGGCCGTCGGTGAAGGTGCAGTGGTCGACCCAGAGGTGCTTGCCGGTGACCACCGACATCGCGTCGAAGCGGGCGTTCCAGCTGCCCTCGGACCCGTCGTCGGGTGACCAGGTGGTGAAGTAGTCGACCGGCGCTTCGAGGTGGAGGTTGCGCACGATGATGTTGGTGCCGGTGTTGACGGTCAGGTAGACGCCGAGCAGGGCCGCGCTCCGGCCCGCGCCGACCAGGGTGGTGTTGCTGGGCACGGTCAGCTGGATCTGCGCCTTCTCGTTGTTCGAGCCGGTCTGGCGCAGCCGGCGCTGCTCGCCGCAGTAGTCGTACCGGGTGTCGGACCAGGCGGTGCCGTCGTCGCCGAAGCAGGACATGTAGCGGCCCAGGTCGTATCCGGGTGCGAAGTCCTGCTCGCCGAGGTGGGTGCCGTTCTCGCCCTGGAAGCCGTCGACGGCGCCGACCACCCGGATGACCTTGGGTGCGGTGGGCTGCCCGGAGTTGGCCAGCGCCGCCTTCAGCTCGGCACGGTCGTGGACGGTCCAGGTCGTGCCGCCGGCGCCGCCCGTGGTGCCGCCGGTGGTCGAGGCCCAGCCCATGGGCGCCGGTGCGGGCGCCGCCGAGGCGTTCGTCGGCGCGAGCAGGCAGGCGAGCAGTGCCGTGACCGCGGCTCGGCGCACGGACCGGTGGCGGCCGCGCTGCTGATCATGCCCATGACATAGCCGTCCACGGATCTGCATGCTGCGTTTCCTCCTCGGATCGGATCAGACGGCCCCGTCGGCCGTGGGCGCGCCGGCCTCCGGCCAGGTGATCCAGGACTCGGGCACGGTCTCGTCCAGGCGTTGCAGATCGCCGGGGGCCAGCACGGCGCCGTCCAGCAGTGCGCGGGCCGTCAGCCGGGCCACGGCGATCGCCCCGCGCGGCTGGAAGTGGGTGTTGTCCTGGACCGTGCCCGTCCAGTTGAAGTACGCCTTGGTCCCCTCCTCGCCGAGCTGCTGCCACAGCGCGATGGAGAGGGCCTGCACGTCGAGCAGCGGCACGCCCTCCTCGCTCGCTAGGGCCCGCATCGCCGCGGGGTAGTCCCCGTGGGTGGGCACGGCGTTGCCGTTCGCGTCGAACTTCCGGCGCTCGACGGGGGTGGCGAGCACCGGCTGCGCGCCGCGGTCGCGCGCCCCGTCGAGGTACTGCCGCAGGTAGTCCTGGTAGGTCGACCAGGGCTCGGTGTAGCGGGTGGGGTCGTCGGACTTCTCGTCGTTGTGCCCGAACTGGACGATCAGCAGGTCACCGGGTCTGATGACGCCGAGGATCGCGGCCAGCCGCCCCTCGTCGACGAAGCTCTTGGAGCTACGGCCGTTCACGGCGTGGTTGGCCACCGCGAGCGATGGTGTCAGGAAGAACGGCAGGGCCATGCCCCAGCCGGTCTCCGGCGCTGCGTCCGCGTACTTCTGGGCGGCGGTGGAGTCACCCGCCAGGTAGACGGTGCGGTCCGCGCGGACCCGGGGCGCGGCGAGCGCGGACGGGGCCGCGGCCAGCGCGAGCGGGAGGCTCGCGAAGGCCGCGACCACGGCACGGCGGGAGGTCGTCATCCCTTTTGTTCCTTCCATTCGGCCTGTGCCTTGTTGAGCTGCTCGGCAAGGCCGTCCAGGAAGTCCTTCGTGGACATCTTCCCGAGCATCACCTTCTGGAGGTTGGGCTCGTTGTCGGCCTTGCTGATGGTGTTCCAGTCCGGCAGGTAGTACGGCAGCTGGACGATCTTGATGGTGTGGTCGTTCAGCGCGTCGGCGGCGAGCTTGGTCGCCTCGGACTTCTGCACCCAGTCATCGCCCATCGCCTCGGTGTTGGCCGGGATCTGGCCGGCGGAGGAGTTCCACTTGCTGGCCGAGGCGTGCGAGGCGGCGAACTCGATGAACGTCCAGGCCGCCGCCTTGTTCTTGCTCGACTTGAACATGCCGAGCCCGTCCACGGGGTTGGAGACCTGCACCCGGGTGCCGTCGGCGAGCGTCGGGTTCGGCAGGCCGCGGAACTTCGCCGCGCCGAGCGCCTTCAGATGGTCCTGGTAGGAGCCCAGGTTGTGGCTCATCATGCCGATCTGGCCGCTGTCCCACTGCGCGACCATCTTCTTGAAGTCGTTGTTGACGTCGGCCGACGGAGTGTCCTTCTTGTACAGGGCGAGGTACTTCTCCAGGGCCGCCACGTTCTTCGGGTCATTGACGGTGGTCTTGTCGCCGTCCCAGAACGACGTGATCCCCGACTGGCCGTACATCGCGTCCAGGGCCGGGGCGATGGAGCCCTCACCGCCGCGCATCGTGAAGCCGAAGCGGTTCTTGCCCGAGTCGGTCAGCTTGTCGGCCGCCTTGTAGAACTTGTCCCAGGTGGTCGGCGCATCGAGACCGGCGGCCTTGAACAGGTCGGTGCGGTACCACAGGGTGCCGTTGTTCGCGGACAGCGGGATCGAGTAGAGCTGGTCGCCGCCGCCTGCCGAGCGGACGCTGTCCACCATGCTCGCGTTCAGCTTGCCCTTCAGCGGATCGCCGTCGAGCCGCTTGTCCAGCGGTTCCAGCGCGCCCTGCGCGGCGACCTCGGCGAGGTAGGCGGCGCCGACCCCGCCGACGTCCGGCAGGCCGCCGCCCTGGATGGCCGTGTCGTACTTGGACTGGACGCTCTCGGCGGGCACGCCCACGTACGTGACCTTGATGTCGGGGTGCGCCTTCTCGAAGTCGGCGATGATGTCCTTCCACACATCGGTGCGGACACCCCCGTTGTTGTCCCAGAAGGTGATCTCGCCCTTGCCGGAGCCCTCGCTCCCCTTGTCACCCGCTGCACCGCTGCCGTCGTCACCGCAGGCGGTGACGGTCAGCGCGAACGCGGCGGACAGGGCGAGGGCGGCGGCCGTGCGACGGCGTCCGCTGCTGGTGCGACTACTGGTCATGGTCGGCTCTCTTCTCTTGCTGGATGGTGCGTCGTGCGCTGACTGTGGGGGGTCGCAGGTGGGTTGGACCGAGGTGTCAGCCCGTGCCGGGCCCGTCCGGGCAACCGGCCGGCATCCCGGACCGCGCGCCGTGTCGATGCCGTCCAGCGGCCCGCGCCCACCTGCCCCGTGGACGCGGGCCGCCGCTCGAGGGGGCACGCGGGCGCGCACCGCGGCGCACCGCCCCGCGCCTGGGACCGCTCCCAGCAGGCCGCAGCCGCCCGGCACGGCGCTCGGTCCCCCGGTCGGCCCGCTCCTGCCCGCCGCTCATCTGCGCACCGCCTTCCCGGCGAGGTGCGCCGCACGGTCCTTCGTCAGCCGGCCATCGGCGACGACGGTGACGATGCGCCGCACCACCCTCTCGCCCGGCGCGATCGGCAGCCGGCCGTCGTGGGCCAGCGAGGAGCCGACGCCCGGGTACTCGGCGGCGCGCACGAACCACGGGTCCTCGCGGGTCCGTTCGGAGCCGGGCGCGAAGACCAGCGTCCAGTCGGTGCCGCGCAGCGCCAGCCAGTCGGCCCGGGTGCCGTGCACGGCGTCCTCGCCGTCGGCGTCGGCGGTGTACACCTCGGGTGTCACGGCCTGCTGGGGGGCCCGCCAGAAGAAGCCCCCGTACGCCGCGCCGGGGCGCCCGTTGGTGGCGGGGCTGCCGATCGACAGGGTCCGGTCGGTGGCGTTGGTGAGCTGGAACGTGAGGTCCAGGGCCCAGGCCGAGTCGTCCAGGGCGACCGCGGTGACGGTGCGCCGCTCGCGCAGCAGCTCCTCGCCGGCGGCGACCCAGCCCAGCTCCGCCGCGAACCCGTCCGGGCCGCTCGACGTGCAGCGGCGGTGCAGTTGGGCGCCGTGGTTGTCGAGCTCGGTCGGGCCCCGGTCCCGTACGAAGGTGCGCCCGCCCCAGAAGTTGTGGCCATCGACGTCGGGGACGGCGATCGACACGCCGAAGTGGTGGAGGTGGTCCGGGGGGCACAGCTCCGTCACCGTGGTGCCGGAGCGGGTGGTCACCGGATGCAGATACGGACGCGGCGCGAGCCGCGGCGCCACCTCGGGTGCGGTCACGTACCGTGCGACGGGTTGCCCGGCGCACCGCAGCACCAGGGGCGCGACATCCGTCTCGGGAGCCTTCATCGCGCCGGCACCTCCTCGGGCCGCGCCCAGCGCGCACCCAGCTCGGAGAAGAGGCTCAGCGAGTCGGCCGCCTTCTCGACCAGCGCGTCGACACCCAGCACGACACGGCGCGGCGCCGACGGCCCGGGTTCGCTCCGCCATGCCTCGGGTGGCAGCCGGCGTGGCGCGGGCATCAGCCTGATCGCCTCGACGATCCGCATGAAGGCGCCCGTGTGCTCCGGGGTGACCAGCAGGTCGGCGCCCAGGGTCAGGTGCTCGACGAGGTTGTGGAGCAGGTCGGTACGGGCGTACCGGGTCTCGACGGGGCCGTGCCCGGCACGCTGGAGCAGCACCTGGTCCTGCTTGTACCAGAACGTGATCTGGCCGCGGGTGCCGTGCACCCGCACGTAGGGCTCGCCCGGCTGCTCCGCGCAGAGCGTGACGGCAATCGTGAGGGTGGTGCCCCGTGCGGTGGTCACCCGCAGGCAGGAGGTGTCGTCGGACTCGATGTCATTGGCGCGGAACAGCTCTCCCGCCACATGGGCCACGTCCTCGGCGCGGGTGCTGCCGTCGATGGCGAGGGCGGTCGCGACGGCGTGCGCCAGCGGGTTGGTGAGCACGCCGTCGTTGACGTCCGTGCCGTCGAGCAGGCGGTGGCCCGCCCAGGGCGCGCGCCGGTAGTACGCCTCGTCGCGAGCCCAGGCGCCCGCTGCGCCGATGCCCTTGACCTCGCCGATCAGCCCGTCCTCGAGCGCCTCGGCGATGCCGGCCAGCGCGTGCGAGCCCAGCGACTGGAAGCCGACCTGGCAGGCGACACCGGCCGCCGCCATCCCCTCGGAAATCCGCTGGAACTCGGCGAAGGACGGCGCCGGCGGCTTCTCCAGCAGCAGGTGCACCCCGCGCTCCGCGGCGGCCAGGGCGAGGTCGCGGTGACTGTGGATGGGGGTGCACACGATGGCGACGGCCGCCGAGGTGGACTCCAGCAGCCCGGCGAAGTCGGTGGACTGGGCCACCGGCCCGAACCCGTCGAGCTCCGCGTCGGTGAGCGGCGCAAGGTCGCACACCCCGACGAGCCGGACCAGTCCTTCGGCCTGGAGCCTGCGGAGGTTGCTCAGATGCCAGTGGCCGTGGCCACGCCCGCCCGCGAGGACCACGGGCAGCGGCAACGGTGTGGGGGTGGTGGTCATCCGAGCCTCCCGGCGCCCGCTTCGCGCGCCGCGGCGCGGTCCGCCTGCGCGGTGCTGTCGATGGGGCCGTGCGGCATGTGGTCAGGGGTCTGACCTGAGCTCGGACGGCAGCCCCGGTCACCTGACCGGGCCGGCGCGGGGACGCCGGGGGCGGCCGGCCGGCCCGCCCCGGTGGCCGGGCGCACGGTACGCCGCGGCTGCCGCGTGGCACGGGGGGTGGGCTCTGTGGTCTGCGCGCTGCGCATGGTGCTCCCGGTCCTCCTACGGATCATGGCCTTGTCGGTCCTCATCCCTTCACCGCCCCGGCGCTGAATCCGGTGATCAGCCACTTCTGGATGAAGGCGAAGACGATCACGACCGGCACCGCGGCGACGATGCCGCCGGCGGCGAGCGCGCCGAGGTCGACGCTGTCCGCGTTCATCAGCGTGTTCAGGCCCACCGGGATGGTCTGCTTGCTCTGGTCGCTGAGGAACATCAGGGCGAACAGGAAGTGGTTCCAGGCGTGCACGAAGGCGAAGGAGCCGACGGCGATCAGGCCGGGTCGCAACAGCGGCAGCACCACGATCCGGAAGGCGGTGAACCGGCTGCACCCGTCGACCCAGGCGGCCTCTTCGAGCGAGTACGGCACGTTCTTGATGAAGCCGCTGATCAGGATCAGCGACAGCGGCAGCTGGAAGACGGTCTCGGCGATGATGACGCTGCCCAGCGAGTTGATCATCCGCAGGTTGGCGAAGACCTGGAAGAGCGGCACCAGCAGCAGTGCGCCCGGCACGAACTGCGAGCAGAGCAGCGCCAGCAGGAAACCGGACTTGATCTTGAAGTCGAAGCGGGCCAGCGCATAGCCGCCGGCCAGCGCGACCACGGTGGTCATCACCAGGGTGGCGACGCCGACCAGGATGCTGTTCTGGAAGTAGACGCCGAAGCTGCGTTCCGTCCAGACCTTGTGGAAGTGCTCGAAGGTGACCGGCCAGGGCACCAGCGAGGTGGATCCGGCGGGGCGGAGCGCGAAGAGCAGGATCCAGTAGAAGGGGATCAGCGTGAAGAGGAGGTAGATCCCGAGGGGGAGGTAGATCTGCCAGCGCGGGACCTCGTCCCAGGCGCGCCGCCGGGCCCGGGCCGGCCGCGACCGGTCCGCATCGGGGCCGGGAGCGTGCGCCACCGACGCGGGCGCGCCGGCCGCCGCTTCCTTGGTGATCACTTCTCGTCCCCTCCGAACTTGCTGAGCCGCAGGTAGACCACCGAGAAGAAGAGCAGGATCACGAAGGCCACCGTGGTCAGTGCGGACGCATAGCCGAAGTCGTGTGCGTCGACGCTGGTGTTGGCGATGTAGAGCGGGAGCGTCGTCGTCTCCCCCGCGGGACCTCCGCCGGTGAGGGTGTAGAGCAGGTCGACGTTGTTGAACTCCCAGACCGCGCGCAGCAGCGTGGACAGCACGATCGCGCTCTTCAGGTGCGGCAGCGTGATGTGCAGGAACTGCCGGAAGCGGCTCGCCCCGTCGACCTCGGCCGCCTCGTACAGGTCCTTCGAGACGGACTGGAGGTCGGCGAGGATGAGGATGGCGAAGAACGGCACGCCGCGCCACAGGTCGGCGACGACCGCGGCCGGGAAGACCGTGCCCGGCTCCGACAGCCAGGAGGTGCCGTAGTCCCCCATGCCCAGGTCGGCGAGGTAGCGGGTGATACCGGTCTGGGAGTTGTAGAGCAGCACCCAGATCGCCGAGGTGAGCACGCCCGAGACGGCCCACGGCGAGAACACCAGCGCCCGCCCCAACGCCCGGCCGACGAAGGTCTGGTTGACGATCAGCGCCAGCACCAGGCCGAAGACCAGCTGCAACACCACTTCGACGACGACCCACTTCAGGCTGAAGGCCAGGGTGCCCCAGAACCGGGTGTCCGTGGTGAAGATCGCCACGAAGTTGTCCAGGCCCGCGAAGCCGTTCCGCCAGGGCTTGGTGGGGTTGTAGTTCTGCAGGCTGTAGTAGAAGACGCTGAGCACCGGGTAGGCGATGAAGCCCAGCATCAGCAGGACGGCCGGTGCGATCAGCAGGTACGGCAGGCGGCGCGGCGTGGCGGAGGTCCGGCGCCGGCGCCCGCCAGGCCGCGGGGGCGGCGCCCCCGACGACTCTCGTGCCACGGCTGCGGCTTGGGCCATGCCTGATCTCCGTTCTCGGGTCGGCAACACTTCGACGAACACAGCACTCGGCACGATGATGGTGTGAAGCGGTTCGACGATGCCGCTGGCACTGTGTACTTTTCCGACGGGACCAGGGCGGTCGGCGGAGGATCGGCCCACCTGAAGCGGGCCGATCCCGGCGGAATCGGGCCGATGCCGGCCGGAGCGGGCCGATGCCGACGCGGCGTCGGCAGGCCGCGGGGGTGTCAGCCGGCGTACGGGTCGGGCACCTTCCCGGGCCGTGCCAGGAAGGCGAAGTCGCAGCCGGTGTCGGCCTGGGTGATCTGCTCGTTGTAGAGCGCCCCGTAGCCGCGCTCGTACCGCTCGGGCGGTGCCACCCATGCCGCGCGCCGCCTGGCGAGTTCCTCGTCGGGCACCTCGAGCCGCAGCGTGCGCTCCGCCACGTCGAGCGTGATGAGGTCGCCGCTCTCCACCAGCGCGAGCGGGCCGCCGACGTGCGACTCGGGCGCGATGTGCAGCACGCAGGTGCCGTACGAGGTGCCGCTCATCCGGGCGTCGGAGATCCGCACCATGTCCCGTACGCCCTGCTTCAGCAGGTAGTCGGGGAGCGGCAGCATGCCGTACTCGGGCATGCCGGGCCCGCCCTTGGGGCCGGCGCTGCGCAGCACCAGGACGTGGTCGGGGGTGATGCCGAGCGCGGGATCGTCGATGGTGCGCTGGAGGGTCCTGTAGTCGTCGAAGACGACCGCGGGCCCGGTGTGCCTGAGCAGTTTCGGGTCGGCGGCGATGTGCTTGATCACGGCGCCGTCCGGGCAGAGGTTGCCGCGCAGCACCGCCACGCCGCCCTCGTCCGCGACCGGGTTGTCACGGGGGCGTATGACGTCGTCGTCGTGCACCAGGGCGCCGGCTATCTGGTCGCCGAGGCGGTCGTGGGCGACGGTGGGCCGCTGGAGGTGGAGCAGGTCGGCGATCCGGGACAGGAAGCCGGGCAGCCCGCCGGCGAAGTGGAAGTCCTCCATCAGGTACGGACCGCCGCCCGGCCGGACGTTGGCCAGCACCGGCACCGTCCGGGCGATCCGGTCGAAGTCGTCGAGGGTGAGCCGCACCCCGCACCGGCCCGCCATGGCGATCAGGTGGATCACCGCGTTGGTGGAGCCACCGAGGCCGAGGACGCAGGTCACCGCGTCCTCGAAGGCCTCCCGGGTGAGGATCTGCGACAGCCGGCGATCGGCGCGCACCAGTTCGACGATGCGCATGCCCGACGCCGCCGCCATCCGGTCGTGCCCGGAGTCGACGGCGGGGATGGACGAGGCACCGGGCAGCGTGACGCCGAGCGCCTCGGCCGCCGCGGTGAGCGTGGAGGCGGTGCCCATGGTCATGCAGTGGCCCGGCGAACGGGCCAGGCCGCTCTCCAGCTCGGACAGTTCGCAGTCGCCTATCAGCCCGGCGCGCCGGTCGTCCCAGTACTTCCACATGTCGGTGCCGGAGCCGAGCACTTCACCGCGCCAGTGGCCGGGCAGCATCGGCCCGGCGGGCACGAAGACGGTCGGCAGGTCGACGGTGGCGGCGCCCATCAGCAGGGCCGGGGTCGACTTGTCGCAGCCGCCGAGCAGGACGGCACCGTCCACGGGATAGGACCGCAGCAGTTCCTCGGTCTCCATCGAGAGCAGGTTGCGGTAGAGCATCGGGGTCGGCTTCTGGAACGTCTCCGACAGCGTGGCGACCGGGAACTCCAGCGGGAATCCGCCGGCCTGCCACACTCCGCGCTTGACGGCCTGTGCCCGGTCCCTGAGGTGGACGTGGCACGGGTTGATGTCCGACCAGGTGTTGAGGATCGCGATGACCGGCTTGCCGAGGTGCTCCTCGGGCAGGTAGCCGAGTTGCCGGGTGCGGGCGCGGTGGCTGAAGGAGCGCAGCCCCGAGCTGATCTCGCTGCCGTACCACTGGTGGCTGCGCAGCTGCTGCTGCTGCGGGGAGTGGCGGGCGGCGGCGGGGGCGTCGCCACCGCCCGCGGTCTGGGGCGCCGGGGATCCGGGGGGCGTCCCCCGGGACGACGCGGTTCCGGGCGAGTCGTTCATCGCGACCACTCCGCGACGATCGCGGCGACCTCGACGCGTTCGGCCTCGGGCAGGGTGCTGCTCGGCGCCCGCACGTCGCGGCGGCACAGGCCGAGCGAGGCCAGGGCCTCCTTGACGACCGAGACGTTGTTGGCGGAGTTCTGGGCGGCGCGCAGTTCCTCGAAGCGGCGGATCTGCGCCCAGACGCGCATGGCGGCCGGGTAGTCACCGCCGCGGAGCGCCTCGATCAGCCGCCGTGACACCGCCGGTGCGACGTTCACCAGGCCGGACGTGAACCCGGTGGCCCCCGCCGAGAAGTACGACGGTGCGTAGGGCTCGGCGAGTCCGGCCACCCACACGAACCGGTCGAGGCCCGCGTCCCGTGCGAAGCCCGCGAAGCGCATCGCGTCCGGCACCGCGTACTTCACCCCGATCACGTTGGGGCAGGCGTCGGCGAGTTCGGCGAGCGCGGCGCCGGGCAGGGCGGTGTTGCGCACGTACGGCACGACGCCGATCTCGGGCACGGCCGCCGCGATCGCCTGGTGGTAGTCGATCCAGCCCCGCACGGAGACGTAGGGGTGCACGGGCTGGTGCACCATCACCATGTGCGCCCCGGTGTCACGGGCGTGCCGGGCGGCGGACACGGCGGTGGCCACGTCGTGGCCGACGCCGACCAGGATGGTGGCCCGCTCCCCGGCCTCCTTGACCGTCAACTCGGTGATGGTGCGCCGCTCGTCGGGGTCGAGGGCGTAGAACTCACCGGTGTTGCCGTTCGGGGTGAGCGTGGTGACACCGCCGTCGAGCAGGCGGTGCAGCAGGGTGCGGTGGGCGGCGAGGTCGAGCGAGCCGTCCTCGGCGAACGGGGTCACGGGAATCGCCACCACATCGGCGAGGGCGGCCCGCTGGGCTGCGAACGTCATGCGACGGCACCTCCTTCTTCCGCCTCGTGCGCGACGGCCTCGGTGGCCGGGTCGGGCCCCGGCGGGAAGGCCCGCGTCACGAACGAGGCAATGTGGTCGTGCAGGGCGGCGGCCGCGCCGTCCGCGTCTCCGGTGAGAGCCAGCCGCAGGATCTCCCGGTGTTCGGCGGCCTCGCGCTGCCAGGACGGATCGGCCGCCCAGGCCACGGCGGAGACCAGCGCGGCCTGGTCGCGCACTTCGTCGAGCATCCGGCCGAGCAGCGGGTTGCCGCACGGCAGGTACAGGGCGCGATGGAACTCACGGTTGGCCAGGGAGCGTTCCGCCGTGTCGGCGGCGGCGTCCGAGCGCTCCAGGGCGGCGCTGGCCTGGTCCAGACAGGCGCGGCGCCGCACGGTACGGCGCACCGCCTCCGGTTCCAGCAGCAGCCGCACGTCGTACACCTCGCGGGCCATGTCCGCGTCGACGGTGCGCACCGCGACACCCTTGTACTGGTTCATCACGACGAGACCCGTGCCGGCCAGCGTCTTCAGTGCCTCGCGCACGGGGGTCTTGGAGACCCCGAAGTGGGCGGCGAGTTCGCTTTCGACCAGGGCCCGGCCCGGGGTGAGCTGCCCCGTCAGAATGCGATGTTTGATCCCCTCCAGCACGTACTGCGTGCGAGAGGGGATCGGCGTCGGCACTGCGGTCATGGGGCCTCGGATCTCACATATCGCGTCTCATATATGACGTACGAAGTACGACGCGGATGAAGGTAAGAGGCCCGTGCCGGTTCGTCAACCGTCCGGAGCGGCTCAGTCGAGGGCGGCCACCGGAGGCGTCTCGTCGGGCAGCGGTTCCGGGGTGTCGTCTTCGACCACGCCGCGTCGGGCGTCCCGGCGGTCCAGGAACAACATCACCGGGGTGGTCATCATGGTGGTGACCACGGCGACCATCACCAGCACGGTGAAGAGCTCATGGGTCACGATCCCGGCGGCCAGGCCGACGTTGATGGCGATGAGCTGGGTCAGTCCGCGCGCGTTCATCAGCGTGCCCACCCGCAGCGCCTGCCCCTGCGACTCGCCGGTCGCCCGCGCCGCCAGCCAGCAGGCGCCGAACTTGCCGACGGTGGCGGCCAGCAGGCACAGCACGCCGAAGACGAGCAGCCCGGTGTCGGCGAACTCGCCGAAGTCGGTGTTGAGGCCCGAGTGGACGAAGAACAGCGGCAGGAAGACCAACCGTCCGGGCGGCCCGAGGACCTTGAGCACCCGCTCGGTGGCCTGGGTACGGGGGAAGACGAGGCCGAGGCTGAAGGCGCCGAAGACGGCGTGCAGCCCGATGCTGTCGGTGAACCAGGCGGCGAGGAACATCAGCACCGCGGTCACCAGCAGCGTTGCGTCGGGCGAGCGGTGGGCCAGGCGCGCCATCACCCGGTGACCGGTGCGCGCCGCCACCACCAGGGCAACCACCAGCACCGCCATGCCGCCCACCACGATCAGCACCGCCTTGGGGCTGCCGTGGGCGAGCCCGAGCACACCGGCGAGCAGCACCCAGGCCACGCCGTCGGCGATGGCCCCGCTGGCCAGCGAGAGGGAACCTGCGTGGGTGCCGGTCAGGCCCAGCTCACCGATGATCCGCACCAGCATGGGGAAGGCGGTGATGGCCAGCGTGACACCGACGAACAGCGTCGCGACGGTCAGCGGGACATGGGGCGGCGTGATCCCGGGCTGACCACTCGCGGCCCAGGTCAGCGCGGTACCGAGGAGGAGGGGCGCGAGGATGCCGGCGATGGATATCGCGCTGGCCGGCCGCAGCGCCTGGCGCAGCCGCGCCACGCGGAACTCGTAGCCGGCCTCGAACATGAAGATGACCAGTCCGATCTGACCGGCGACGTACAGCACGGGACGGAGGTCTTCGGGGAACAGGGCACGCTCGGCGCCGGGCGCGACGAGGCCGAGCAGGGACGGTCCGAGCAGCATTCCGGCGACCATCTCGCCTACCACGGGCGGTTGGCGCAGCGGACGCAGCGCCAGGGTGGTGAGCCGGCATGCCAGCAGGATCAGGACGACCGCTAAGAAGAACGCAGGCCCGAGTTCGGTGGTGGACATGTGTGCCCTTCTGGAAGGTGGACCCTCATAGCAGACGGACGCTAACCGAGCCGGCCCCGGATGCGAAAGGGCATCAGACCACCAGGAGTGCGGTGTCAGGGGTCAAACGGACAGCGCGGCCGGCCGGTGCCGTCCTGCGGTCCTGCGCCGTCCTCGGGGGCCGGCGCGACACCGTCGTGGTCGGCCGGTGCGTCGGGCGGGGTGGCGGCCGTGCCGTCCGCGGCGGTGGCCGCGGTGCGCGGGTGCCGGGGCAGCGGCCGGCCCTCGGTGTCATGGGTGGCGAAGTAGGTCTCGGCCATCCGGCGGCGCCGGGCGGCCAGCACCATCCAGGTGCCGAGGACGAGTTGGGCTGGGGCGCGCCCCACGTCCTCGCAGCGGTCGCGCGCCCACAGGAACGCCCGTACGGCGCGGGCCGCCGGCGCCGGCAGCGGCCGCTCGCGCGGCACCAGCAGGCAGGGGGCACGGTGCGGCAGGGAACGGGTGTGGGCCACGGCGCTGTCCAGGGTGAAGCGGGTCAGCACCTCGCGGGTGACCGCGCGCATCACCAGCGGTGCCAGTCGCCAGGCCGGGCAGGGGCGGTTGGCGGCGACCCCGAAGGGGATGTGGTGGGCGGTCTTCGTGGAGAGCGTCTCCCACCGTTCGGGGACGAAGGCGTGCGGGTCGCGGTGGCCGGTGAGGTGGTAGTCGGGATAGCTGAAGCAGAGCACGGAGCCGGCCGGGATGGGGGCGCCGGTGCCCAGGTCGATCTCGTCGGTGGCGATGCGGTGGGCGATGCCGAACAGCGGATACAGCCGCAGCGTCTCGTTCATGACGTGATCGAGGTAGCGGTCGTCCGCCGGGTCGGCGGCCAGCCTGCCCTGGACGTCGTGGTGTTCGGCCAGTACCAGCAGCAGGTGGGCCATGGCCTCCGACATCTGCACGACGGCGGTGTTGAAGAAGGTGCCCTGGAGGTAGTACGCCTGCTCGCGCCGGGTGAGGCCGCGCGGCAGCCGGTGCGGGACGTCACCGGCGGCGAGCCGGCGCAGCAGATGGCGGGTCAGCGGCGCGCGCCGGTACATGCGCCGGGGACGGGTGCACTTCAGGGCGCTGACCACGTCGTCGGCGTTGTCGGTGATGAGGGTGCGGACGGCGGGCGGGCAGGGTTCCTGGAAGACCAGTTCGTAGAAGAACGACGCCCAGATGGGCATCATCAGGTCCCGCAGCCGCACCAGCCGGGGCCGGCGGGTGCCGAGTTCGTCCAGCGCGGCCGCGGCGCAGCGGGCCGCGGCGCGGGTGAGGTCGCGGCTGGTGCCGGCGAGCACGGCCTGGGTGCAGGCGGCCACCTCGGCGTAGCGCTCCCCCGCCTCCAGGTGTTCCTGGTGGACGTGCGGGCCCGGCGAGAGCCAGTACCAGAACAGGTCGGAGAGCACGGCGCCCTTGCTGCGGCCGTTCGCCGCCGGATGGCCGTAGAGCTGCTCGAAGCGGTCGGGGCCGAGGGCGGGGTTCGGGACGGTGAGGCTCTCCTCGCCGTTGACCCTGGCGAAGATCTTCATGCGCAGGGCGACGACGGAGCGGGGCAGCCACCAGGGCGTGGAGAGCACGGCCGCCGCCGCGGCGGTGACGAGGGCGGCACGCTTCACCATGACGCTCCCTCCTCCCCCACCCCTCGTACCGGCACTCCCCGGGGCACGACCATGTCGCGGGTGAGGTCGGCGGGGCTGCGGCCCCCGCACAGGGACAGGGTGTGGTCGAACTCGTCGGCCAGCAGCCGGAGCACCCGCCGCACCCCGGCCTCCCCGTCGGCGGCGAGTCCCCACAGCACGGGCCGCCCGATGCCGACGGCGGTGGCGCCGAGGGCGAGCGCGACGGCGATGTCGCTGCCGTGCCGTATGCCTCCGTCGAGCAGCACGGGGATGTTCCCCCGCTGCCCTGAACCGGCGTCGGTGGCGCCCCCGGCGACGGCGTCGGCGATCCGCGGCAGTGCCTCGACGGTGGCGGGCGCGGCGTCGAGTTGCCGCCCGCCGTGGTTGGAGACGATCAGGCCGTCGACGCCTTCGGCGACCGCGATCCGGGCGTCCTCGGGGTGCAGGACGCCCTTGAGCAGCACCGGCAGCGATGTCTGGGCGCGCAGCCGGCGCAGTTCGCGCCAGGAGAGCGCCGGGGACATCGCGATGGGGCGCAGGCCCCCCGGCTCGGTGCCGGGCAAATCGCGCATGTTCTCGGCGGCCAGTCCGTCGGGCAGCTCGTGGAAGCCGTGCCGGTCGTCGCGCTCGCGGCGGCCGAAGACGGGTGAGTCGACCGTGACGACCAGCGCCGAGCAGCCGGCCTTCTCCGCGCGCCGCACCAGGGCCTCGGTGACCTCGGGCTCCGGCTGGAGGTACAGCTGGAACCAGACGGCGGCGTCGGCCCGTTCGCCGCGGGCGGCGTCGACGACCTCGGCCACCGCGGTGGTGGCCGCCATGCCGGTGGTCAGGATCGTGCCGGTGGCCGCGGCGGCGCGCGCCACGGCCCGTTCGCCGTCCGGGTGGGCGAGCCGGTGGAAGGCGGTGGGCGAGACGATCAGTGGCGCGGCGGTGTGGTCGCCGCAGAGCGTGACCCCGGTGTCGCGGTGTTCGGCGCCGCGCAGTACCCGCGGGAGCAGGGCGAGCCTGCGAAAGGCCCGTTCGTTCTCGCCGAGCGCCGTCTCGTCGCCCGCCCCGCCCGCGTAGTAGTCGTAGTGCGCCGCCCGGAGCGACCGGCGGGCCCGCCGCCGGAGGTCACGCAGGGCGGAGGTCACGCCGGGCTCACCGTCGCGGTGGCCGGCTCGTCCAGCTCGCCGCTCAGGAAGGTACGCAGCGGGGCGCGGTGGACCTCCTCGCTGTCCCATTCGTTCTCCAGGTTCTCGGTGAGGTGGTGCTCGCCGATCACCTCCCCGGCGCGGAAGTGCCGCACGACGGGGTGGAGGTAGCGTCCGTCGACCCCGCCCTCCTGCTGGGCGGGCCGGGCCACCGTGACCTCGAACGGGTTGACCCGGTCGTGGTCGGGGCCGTACTCCAGGGTGATGCCGAAGTAGCTGTCGACGGCGCCGAAGGCACCGGCCCGGACCGCGCTGTGCAGGTAGTCGAGGGGGACTTCTTCCAGGTAGCGCGGCGTGCCGTCGGCGGTGAGCAGTACCGCGTCGCCGATGAAGCCGAACTGCTGCCACAGCGCGGAGCTGCGGTTGACCCGGGCGACGATGGCGTCGGCGACGGCCTCGGACTCCAGGGGCAGGGCACGCGCCGGCCAGGGCGTGTCGTGGTAGCGGGTCTCCAGAATGCGGTACAGGGCCTTGGCGCCGTACCGGAAGCCATGGATGAAACCGCTGGTCGACTTCTTGAAGTCACGCACCTGGGTGATGGTTCCCACGAAGTACACATCGGGTACGTTCGTGGATTCCCATGCCTCGGTCTGGTTCGGGAACCTGTCCTTGATGGTGAGTTCGGGTCGGCATTCCTCGGCGAAAATGGAGGCGTCGAACCTGAATCCGGTCGCGATGATGACCCGGTCGTACGGAATTTCCTTGACGATCTCGTTCACCCGGTCGAACGCAACGGACACCCGGTAGGTGCCGTCCGGCTGCTTGCGTATCGCCGTCACACGGCCGTCGAGCAGCGCGTTCTGCGATTTGAGCTGGTACGTGTCGAGGAAATTGTTGTTGACCGCTCGCAGATGTCCCACGAAATGTGTCTGCCAGGCCAGCCGGAGCGATCCCGGGCCCGCCACATGGATCACGGCCGCGGTTTCCACCAGATTGTCCGCCGTTTCGAAGGCGGAATTTCCGCGCCCCAGTATCAGGACCCGCTTGTTGGTGAAATCGGTCGGTTCCACGGAGACCTCGGCATACGACTCCGCGTCTGCGATGCCCTCGATGTCCGGCAGGTACGGCTTGGTGACCCCGGTGGCCATGACGAGGCGCCGAGCCCGGAGGACTCGGCCGTCATCGGCCTCCACGACGAAGTCGTCAGGCCTGGTGATCCGGGTGATCCGGGTGCGGTAGTCGATGTGCAGACCGTGCTGCTCGACGAAGTCGGCCAGGTATCTCACAAAGTCGTCAGCGGGTGGAAAGTACCGCGGTGTGACCTTGGTGAACAGTGGCTCGTACTCATCCGTGAGAAGCGAATTCCAGTCCATCCGGAGGTTCAGTTCCGGATCATCCCAACCGGTGTTCACCTTATTGTTGGAGATCATGGTGCGATGTCGCGGAAAGCGCGTGAAGAAGGTCCCCGGAGCGTCCCCTGCCTCGACGATCCGATAGCTTCTACCGGCCTTGTGCAGAAAATATCCGATCTGCACCCCAGCCGGTCCCGCGCCCACAATCAAGTAGTCCAGAGAATCGCTGCCGGTCACGCAGCTCCCCTTACCTTCAGGCCCCAGTGATCAGATTGGGCGACCACGGTACTTGATCTTTCAAGAACGTTCTAGACCCCCTTCATTGTGACCTATATCACACATCTATCACACACCCTTCGTGACATGTCCAGGACTACCATCGAGAGCCCATGAAAACGGTCGGCAATCTGCCCCACGTCTCGAAACGGCCGCTTTTCGTGGAATTCTTCTGCGGCCCGCCAGGTGCTGTCGTCGCCGGGCAGACGGAAGTTTGACGACAGGGCCCCCGGCGGCCGCGCCCATTCCCGTACGGCCCGGCACCCGCAGGACCGGCGACCGGGCGTCCCCCATCCGAAGCGGAACGAAGCGGACACCACGTGGACAACGACGGCCGTGCGCCCGGCGAACCCCGACCGGTCTTCCCCTCGGCGCTCATCGCGGCGCTGAGCGCCGCACCGGAGACAGCCGCCTTCGAGTGCGAGGGGCGGCAGGTGACACGCGCCGCCGTACTGGACCTGATAGCGGCGGGCGTGCACGGGCTGCGGGCCGCCGCTCTCGGACCCGGCCGGACCCTCGCCCTGCGCACCGGCGTCACCCCCGAGGGCTTCGCCCTCCAGATCGCGGCCCATCTGCTGGGGTGCCGGGTGATCGGCCTGCGCCCGGGCCTCACCCCGGGGCAGCTCGCCCACGTACTGGCCTCCGGGGTGGATGCGGTGCTCACCGATGCCGCGTCCGACGACGACAGCGACCTGGTCAAGGCGGCCGGCGACCTCCCGCTGCTCCGCACCCGCGTCGACCTCCTCTCCACCACCCCCGCGCCCGGCTCGTACCGGGCGGACCCTGCTGCCCTGGTGGCCCGCGGTCGGCCCGACGACATCGCCCTGATCACGCTCACCAGCGGCAGCACCGGCACCCCCAAGGGCGTCGAGCGCACCTACCGCTCGTACACCCAGGAGTGGGCCTGGCAGCCGGCCGGGTGGACGCCGCAGGTCAGGGCGCTCGCCGCCGACTACGGACGCTTTCTGCTCTTCGGTACGCTCACGAGCGGCGTGATGTTCAAACACCTGGGCTTCTGTTTGATGAGCGGCGGCACCGCCGTGATCCCCGCCGCACCGTTCCGCTTCCCCGACGTGCTCGAGAGCCACCGGCCGACCGCGCTGCTGCTGACGGTCCCCCGACTGCACCAGATACTCGACGAGTTGCGCGACCGGACGGTGGACACCAGCAGCCTGCGGGCCGTCCAGGTCGCCGGGTCCCCGCTCACCCCCCATCGGCTCCACGAGGCCGTGACCCGCCTCGGGCGAGCGGTCTACACCGGGTACGGGCAGACCGAAGCCGGCCTGCTGACCGTGCTGAGCAGCGACGACATAGCCGAGCGCGGCGCCGCGGTACTCGACTCGGTCGGCCGCGCCTGGGCGCATGTCCACATCAGCGTGCGGGACGACAAGGGTGCCGAGGTACCGACCGGGACCACCGGTGAGATCTGGGTGCGGACCCCGGCGACCCTGGCACGCTACTGGGAGGACAAGCAGGAGACCCGTGAGGTGCTGACGGCCGACGGCTGGGTACGCACCCGCGATCTCGGACACCTGGACGCGCAGGGCTTCCTGCGGCTGACCGGGCGCTCCCGCGAGGTGGTGATCGTGAACGCGGTCGTGTACTACACGGGCCCGGTGGAGCGGGTGCTCGCCGACCATCCCGATGTGGACACCGCACATGTCGTGGGCGCCCCGGACGAACGCACCGGCGAAGCCGCGCACGCGTTCGTCGTGGCGGCGCAGGGGCGCACCCCCGACCTCGGCGCCCTGCGCGCCCTGGTGGCCGACCGGCTCGGCGAGGCCGGCGTGCCCGCCACGATCACGCTGGTCCCCGAGGTGCCCGTGGCCCCCAGCGGCAAGCCGGACAAGCGGAGGCTGCTGGCGGAGTACGGGCCGGGGGCGGCCGGCTGAGCGGACTCGCGGAGGTTCGCTGCGGTACACCGGGTCCGTAGGGAGCGCGGAGAACCGCGCGAACGGCCCCGGGCCGTCCACCCGTTGCCGGCCGTCTCCCGTGGGCCGACCGCCGACTCCCGTTGGCCGACCGCGGACTCCCGTTGGGCCACGGCGGACTCCCGTTGGCCGGCCACCGTCCCCCGCCGTTGACCGGGCGTGCTCCCGTAGCCCGACAGGGCCGCGGCCCGCACGGGCCACCCTCCCCCATGGCCGCACGGCCGCACGGCACCCGCCCGGTCACGCCCGCGGCGGCGCCCAGTGCGGGTCGCGGCCGGCGAGGCCGATGACCCGGTCGAGCAGCGGGGCGTCGTCGGGCACGGGCACCACGGGGCCGAACAGCCCGGCGAACCCCGGGTCCTCGGCGGCGCGGGCGAGAAAGCCGTGCACCGCCTGGAGGACCGCGTCGTCGGGCAGGTACTCCTGGCCGGTGGCACGGGCCAGGTCCCAGCCGTGCACCACGAGTTCGTCGGCGACGACGAGACCGGTGACCAGGCCCGGCATCGCGACTCCACCCGCCCGTGTCTCACCCTGCCAGGCGCGGGGGTCGCACCAGGCGTCGGCCAGCTCGCCGAGCACCTTCGCCAGGGCGCTGCGCCACTCGGGCGCCAGCTCCATCGCCGCGACCTCGGGCGGGGTGTCCGTGGTGGGCCCGAAGTCCTTGCGCGCGGCGTCACGGAACGCGGTGGCCAGGCCGGTGAAGTGCGCGAGCAGGGTGTCCACCGGCATCTCGGGGCACGGGGTGCGCGCGGACAGCTGCTCATCGGTGACGCGCTCCGCGAGCCGGGCCACCAGCCGTGCCTGCGGCCGCAGGTCGACGGCGGGCGCCGGCTCCGCCGGCACCGCGCCGCTCGCATCGGTGGTCTCGGCTGCGGCAGTCCTGTCATCGGTCATGGTGGTGCTCCTCCTTGGATGTGCGGCGTGTCGGCACGACTGCGGACACCTCCGCACGGCTGGCGTACGACTGCGTACGACTGCGCACGGGTGCGTACGGCTGCGTACGGCTGCGTACGGGTGGGCGCAGGTAAGGCTGCGTACGAGTAAGGACCGCCGGCGTGCCGAGAACTCATCGGCGAGCGCACCAGATGATGCGCGCAGCCCCCGGGATACGGCACCCGCCCGATCCCTACAGGGGGTCCTTAGACCCACGATGACCAGGCATGACAGGCTCGATGAGAAGAGTTCTACGGGACCGCGACGCACGGTTGTACCTGGGCACCCTGCTGGTGTCCGGGTTCGGCACGTCGGCGCTGTTCCTGGCGAGCGGCATCTGGGTGAAGGAGCTGACCGGCTCCAACGGCCTCGCCGCCCTGTGCACGTTCGCCGTGTGGGCGCCCAGCCTCGCCGGACCGGTGCTGGGCACCCTCGCCGACCGCACCCGGCGAAGACCACTACTGGTGTGGACCAACCTCGGCATGGCCGGACTGCTGACGTCCCTCCTCGTGGTCGACTCCGCGTCCCGGCTGTGGCTCCTCTTCGCCGTTCTGGTGGTGTACGGGGCGGTCGCCGCGATCCAGGACGGGGCGGAGAACGCGCTGGTCACGACCATCGTCGGGGAGGAGCTGCTGGGCGACTTCAACGGCCTCCAGATGGCCCTCAGAGAGGGCATGAAGCTGGTGGCGCCGCTGGCCGGCGCCGGGCTGCTCGCGGCCTACGGCGGCCCGTGCGTGGCGCTGCTGGACGCGGTCACCTTCGCCAGCGCCGCCGGCCTGTGCCTGCTGCTGCGGGCGCGCGAGGAGCGGCCGGCGCCGCGCACCGCCGGCTGGTGGGCGCAGAGCGTCGAGGGCGCCCGGTACCTGTGGGGCCGGCCGGCGTTGCGCCGGCTGGTCACCGCGGGCGGCGCGATCATGATGCTGGCCTCGATCAGCAGCTCCATGCTCTACGCGGTGCTCGACGCCCTGGGCCGCCCGCCCACGTTCGCCGGAGTGCTGGGCCCGGTGCAGGGCGCCGGCTCCGTGGTGATGGGCGTGGCCTCGGGCGCCCTGCTGCGCCGGCTGGGCGAGCGGCGCTTCGCTGCGTACGGCATCGCGCTGACCGCGGTGAGCATGGCGGCGACCGCGGTGCCGTCCGACGCCGTGGTGCTGGCCAGCAGCCTTGCGCGCGGGCTCGGACTGCCGTGCCCGCTGATCGCGGCCTTCACCGCGGTGCAACGCAGCACGCCGGACGCGCTGCTGGGCCGCACCGCTGCCACCGCGAACACCTTGATGTTCGCCCCGAACGCGGTGGGCCTCGCGGCGGGTGCCGCTCTGGTGGAGCTCGTCGACATCCGTCTCACGCTCCCGGTGCTGGGCGTGTCGGGGCTGCTCGTGGCGGCGGCCCTGCTGCGGCCGGCGCGCACCGTGACACCGGAGGAGGCGCCGGTGACGTGATCCACGCCGGCGTCACCACCGACTCGTCCGGCTTGAGGCAATCAAGCCCGTCCGGCGCTTGAGCCCGGGCCAGCAATCAAGCCCTCTGGGGGTACCTCCCAGGCCCTTGAGGCACTGGGGGAGATTGAGGACGAGGCCGTCAGGGCCGACAAGGGGGGCCCGGGGGCGCAGCCCCCGGAATCGGGCTCAACGGCAGCCCACCCGCCGCAACTGCTCACCCACCGTCACCAGATCGGCGTCGGACGCCAACCCGGCGTGGTACAGCCGAAGCTCGGTGGCCCCGAGCTCCGCGGCGCAAGCCGCATCCGTGGCCAGCGTCGCGGGGCTGCCGCCCATGCCGGAGACCACGGTGAAGTTCGCGGCGAGCACACCACGCTCGCCGCGGTGTGCCGCGAAGGGCGCGAGCAGGCCGGCGCCACCGGTGCACGGCACCACCACACCGTTGGCCACGGCCAGGATCCCCGCGGGATCGACCCCGGCGTTGGCGCCGCAGTGGTACGTCACGGGATCCGCGTGCAGCACGACCTGGAAACCGTCCGGCGCCGCGGCCCGCACCGCTGAGACGGCGGCCCGCTGGAGCGAGGCGGCGGTGCCGTCCCGCCACGCCCGCGTCGCCGCGGCCCGCTCCTCGCCGAGTAGCTTCGCCACGCTCTCCCAGCCGCTGTCGGTCGCCGCGCCACACCACAAGGGCGCGAGGGCGTCGCGCACGGCGGCCGCGAGGGCGTCGGGGTCCTGGCCGTGCTCGGCGTACCCGGCGCGGCAGGACGGGCAGAAGCAGAGCGACATCAGGTACTGGCCGGCGTCACCGAGCGGCACGCCGGCGATCTTGTCGTGCGCGTGTAGATGGGCCAGCCCGTACCAGCCGAGCGATTCCAGTTCGCAGCCGGCCGCGCCCGGGCGCACCGCCGCCTCCACGGCCAGGTCGAGCAGATAGCGGCGGGTGTCCGGCTGGGCGATGCAGGGGGCCCAGGGGTAGCGGTCGCCGTAGGCGTTGACGACGGAGGTCTGCGGGTGCTCGGCGCCCAGCCGGGAGTTGTGCGCGAGCACCACCCAGGTGTGCACCTCGAGCCCGGCGGCGGCGAGCGCGGCGGCCGCCTCACCGTAGGCGTCGCCGGGCGCCCAGTCCCCGGCCGGGTGCGGGCGCAGGCGGCGGTCCCGCCAGGGTGCGCCGGGCGGATACAGCACCGCCGCGTACTCGGCGGTGACGATGCGGTGCCGGGGGTGGCGCGGGGTGAGGGCGCGGGTGGAGTGGTAGGCGGCGGCAAGCGTCACCTGCGGCACGCCGAGGGCGGCCAGCCGCCCGGCGGCGTCCGGATCGCCGACGACGTCCCAGGGGTAGACGAACGCGGAGGTCTTCACCACGGCTCCGTAACGGGAGTAGGGGACGCGGGTGCTGCGGCCCGCGCGAGGGGGGGCGCGGCGGCGGCACGCGGCCAGGGGACGGGAGGGAGGGACGAGGGGTGAGGGAGGGAGGCGGGGCTGGGCCGCCGGTCAGCCGTCGGACAGCAGCGCGTAGCCCCTTTCGATCAGTGCGCCGAGCTCCTCGATGTGCTCGGGGGCCGGCTCGTGCAGCGGCGGCCGGACCTCGCCGACGTCCAGACCGCGCAGCCGCACACCCGCCTTGACCAGCGAGACCGCGTATCCACGGCCCTTCGCGCGGAGTTCGACCAGCGGCCGGTAGAAGCCGTCGAGCAGCCGGTTGACGGTGGTGTCGTCGCCGGAGACGAGCGCCTTGTGGAAGGCGAGGGCGATCTCCGGCGCGAAGCAGAAGACGGCGGACGAGTAGAGGGTCACGCCGATGCCGCGGTAGGCCAGGCTGGTCTGCTCGGCGGTGGGCAGTCCGTTGAAGTAGAGGAACTCGCCCGGCACCTCGGTGCGCACGGCGCTGACGATGCGCTGGAAGAGGTCGAGGTCGCCCAGGCCGTCCTTGAGGCCGATGATGCCGTCGGTGCGGGCGAGTTCGACCACCGTCTCGGGGGTGAAGACGGCGTTGTCGCGCTGGTAGACGATCACGTCGAGCGAGGTGGCTGCGGCCAGTTCGCGGTAGTGCCGCAGCAGGCCCTGCTGGCCGGCGACGACCAGGTACGGCGGCATGGCGAGCAGCCCGTCGGCGCCGGCCTCCTCGGCGAGCTTCGCGTACCGCACGGCCAGCGCGGTGCCGTAGCCGGCACCGGCGATCACCGGCACCCGGCCGTCGGCCTCCGCCACCGCGGCGGCGACGGCGTCCCGGTACTCCTCAGGGGTGAGCGCGTGGAACTCCCCGGTGCCGCAGCATGCGAAGACGGCGGCCGCGCCGGCCTCGATGCCGCGCCGCACATGGGCTCGGTAGCCGGCGAGGTTGACCGAACCATCGGGCCCGTAGGCGGTGACGGGGAAGAACAGCAGTCCGTCGAGGCGGCCGGCGAGGGGGACTGACGTCACGGGCTCTCCCTGAGCTAGCGAACGGGTCGTACACGCTCCTGACGCGCAAGCTGTGCACGTTTCTGATTCTCGTCCATATTTCTGAACACCTCACGCTAAGGCCCGCGCCCAGCGAAGGTCAAGCGCGGAATCTGCCCGGCGGAGGGAGAAGTGCGCAGGCCGGGGGCTACTTGACGGAGCCCGCGAGCGATCTCTAAGTTGTCCACGCTTGTGAATTCCGTGCATGAACGTGTATGAGACCGCCCAATCGGCCCGGCCCCGAGGAGAGTCGTATGCCCGCTCCCCGCACCGTCCTGCTCACCGGCGCCGCCGGCGGCGTCGGCACCCAGATGCGCAGCCTGCTGCCCGGCTACGGCTACGAGCTGCGCCTCTTCGACGTGGCGCCACTCGAGGACGAGCCCGCGGCGATCACCGCCGACCTCGCCGACCGTGCGGCGCTGCGCCGGGCCGTCGACGGCGTCGACGCGATCATCCATCTCGCGGGCATCTCCCTGGAGTCGACGTTCGAGAAGATCCTCAAGGCGAACATCGAGGGCACCTACCACCTCTACGAGGCCGCCCGCGAGGCGGGGGTGCGCCGCGTCGTCTTCGCCTCGTCCAATCATGCCGTGGGCTACCACCCCTTCCCACCGGGCGACTACCCGCTGCCCGCCGACCGGCTGCTCCCGGTGGACGTCCCGCACCGCCCTGACACCTATTACGGCCTGTCCAAGAGCTTCGGCGAGGACCTGGCACAGATGTACTGGGACAAGCACGGCATCGAAACCGTCTCGGTGCGCATCGGCTCCTGCTTCCCCGAGCCCACCAGCGTGCGCATGCTGTCGATCTGGATGAGCCCGGCCGACGGCGCCCGGCTCTTCCACGCCGCGCTCACGGCCGAGGACGTCGGCCACACGGTGATCTACGGCTCGTCGGCCAACACCCGCGTGTGGTGGGACCTCAGCTCGGCGCGCGCGCTGGGCTACGAGCCCCAGGACGACTCCGAGCGGTTCGCCGCCGACCTGCTCGCCGAGCGCGGCGAGCTGGACCCCACGAATCCGGATGAGATGTACCTGGGCGGCCAGTTCGTCACCAAGCCGCCCATCTGGCCGCACTGACGCGCGCCGGCAACGCCGCCGGCCGAGTCACGCCACCTCCCGCAACCGCACCACACCCGCACCGCTGCCGCTGCCACCGGTGGTGCGGGCGCACCCGGGCAGGAAACGGGCGCTCGCACCCCCGAGAACGGGCATCGCGCTGCCCGTTTCCCCCTCACCCCGGCAGGTCGTCCGACCCCCCGTCTCACGTGAACGGGCGAAGGCGGGCACAGACCACCGGGCAACAGACCTGGTCACTGCCGTCCTCCCGCAGTAGAAATGCCTCCGGAGCCCGAACGGGCAGCGACGCGGACCGCTGCCCCGGGATGACCGACACGGTCCGGCCTGGTCCGGATCGGTCCGGACGACGGCGTGAGGGAAGAGGTGGCAGCAGTGAGCGCGGAGGAACGACAGCGGCAGATCGTCCGTGCCGCCCGGCGCGCCGGCTCCGTCGATGTCAACGCGCTCGCCGCCGAGCTGGGCGTCGCCAAGGAGACCGTACGCCGCGACCTGCGCGCCCTGGAGGACCACGGCCTGATCCGTCGTACGCACGGCGGGGCGTACCCCGTGGAGAGCGCCGGGTTCGAGACGACGCTCGCCTTTCGCACCACCATGCACGTCCCCGAGAAGCGCCGCGTCGCCGCGGCCGCCGCGGAGCTGCTCGGTGACGCCGAGACCGTCTTCGTCGACGAGGGCTTCACCCCGCAGCTGATCGCACAGGCGCTGCCCCGGGACCGGCCGCTGACCGTGGTCACCGCCTCGCTGGCCACCGCCGGCGCGCTCGCCGAGGTCCCCGACACCACCGTGCTGCTGCTCGGCGGCCGGGTGCGCCCCGGCACGCTCGCCACCGTCGACCACTGGACGACGAAGATGCTCGCCGGCTTCGTCATCGACCTGGCCTACATCGGTGCCAACGGCATCTCCCGCGAGCACGGCCTGACCACGCCCGATCCCGCGGTGAGCGAGGTGAAGGCGCAGGCGATGCGGGCCGCGCGGCGCACCGTGTTCGCCGGGGTGCACACCAAGTTCGGCGCGGTCAGCTTCTGCCGGTTCGCGCAGGTCAGCGATCTTGAGGCGATCGTCACCAGCCAGTTGCTGCCCGCTCCCGAAGCCCATCGCTACTCGCTCCAAGGACCCCAGGTCATCAGAGCCTGAGGGCCCCGCCCGCCGGCGGACGCCCCCCATCCCCCACTCCCGCGCCCCACCGGCGCCCCCTTTTTCCCTCACATGCCAACCGAAGCGCCCAGGAGCGGCGCCGCCAGGCGACCGGTGCCTTCCGCTCCCCCACCCCCACCGCCGTAACCCGCCCCAACCCCCAGGAGCACCCATGCGAACCCAGAGTCGACCCAGGCCGCGCGCGGCGGTTGTCGCGGTGGCCGTGGGGACGCTACTCGGAACGTCGCTCTCCGGATGCTGGGCCGGAGCCGGTGGAGCCGGCTCCGGCGGCGACTCCATCAACGTCCTGATGGTCAACAACCCGCAGATGGTCGAGTTGCAGAAGCTCACCAAGAAGTACTTCACCGAGCAGACCGGCATCAAGGTGAACTTCACCGTGCTGCCGGAGAACGACGTCCGCGACAAGATCAGCCAGGACTTCGCCAACCAGGCCGGCCAGTACGACGTCGCCACCCTGAGCAACTACGAGATACCCATCTACGCCAGGAACGGCTGGCTGCGCGATATGAACGGGTACGTCGCCAAGGACCCCGGCTTCGACCAGCCGGACATCCTGCCGCCGATGCGCCAGTCGCTCACCGGGGACGACGGCAGGACCTACGGGCAACCGTTCTACGGCGAGTCGTCCTTCCTGATGTACCGCAAGGACGTCTTCGCGGCGAAGCACCTCACGATGCCGGCGCACCCCACCTGGCAGCAGGTGGCCGACCTGGCGGCCAGGGCGGACGGCGCGCGGCCCGGGATGCGCGGCATCTGCCTGCGCGGGCTGCCCGGTTGGGGCGAGATGGCCGCACCGCTGACCACCGTGGTGAACACCTTCGGCGGCACCTGGTTCGACAAGGACTGGAAGGCCCGGCTGGACGGCAAGGGCTTCAAGGACGCGGTGAAGTTCTACGTGGACCTGGTGCGCAGCCACGGCGAGTCCGGCGCCGCGCAGTCCGGCTTCGCCGAGTGCCTGAACACGATGACCCAGGGCAGGACCGCCATGTGGTACGACGCCACCTCCGCTGCCGGCTCCCTCGAAGCGGCGAAGTCACCGGTCAAGGGCAAGATCGGCTACGTCGCAGCGCCCACCGTACGCACGAAGGCCTCCGGGTGGCTCTACACCTGGGCGTGGGGCATGCAGAAGGCCTCCCGCAACCCCGACAAGGCCTGGAAGTTCGTCTCCTGGGCGTCCGGCAAGGACTACGAGCGACTGGTCGGGCGGGAGTTCGGCTGGGCCGACGTACCGGCCGGCAAGCGCGCCTCCACGTACCGCATCCCGCAGTACCGCAAGGAGGCGGCGGCCTTCGAGGAGGTCACCCGGGCCGCCATCGAGAGCGCCAGCCCGCGCGATCCGGGCGTGCAGCAACGGCCGGTGCCCGGCATCCAGTTCGTCGACATCCCCGAGTTCACCGACCTCGGCACCAAGGTGTCCCAGGAGCTGAGCGCCGCCGTCGCGGGCCGGCAGTCCGTCGACGCGGCGCTCAGGAAGTCCCAGCAACTCGCCGAGCCCATCGCGAAGGAGTACGAGGGGCGATGACTGCCACCACCACCGCACCGCTGACCACCGCGCCCTCGCGCACCTCGACACCGGCCCACCGGCTGCGTTCCTGGGTGACCCGGGCGCCGCTGCTGCCCGCCCTGATCTTCATGATCGTGGTGACCCAACTGCCGTTCGTGGCGACCCTGGTGATCTCGTTCTTCGACTGGAACGCGCTCTACCCCCAGGCCCGGCACTTCACCGGCCTGGCCAACTACCACGACGTCCTCAGCCAGCCCGACCTCAGGAAGTCGGTCCTGACGACGATCGTGCTGACGGTCGCCGTGGTGCTGGTCAGCTTGGCTCTCGGGCTGGCGTTGGCGCTGCTGCTGGACCGCAGGTTCCGCGGCCGGGGGCTGGTGCGCACCCTGCTCATCGCCCCGTTCCTGGTGGTACCGGTCGCCGCCGCGCTGCTGTGGAAGCACGTGCTGTACAACCCCGAGTACGGGCTCTTCAACGGCCTGCTGCACTGGGTCGGCGGAAGCGGCGCGGCCCAGCCCGACTGGGTGTCGAACACCCCGCTGCTCGCCGTCGAGGCCTCGCTGGTCTGGCAGTGGACACCGTTCATGATGCTGATCCTGCTGGCCGGGCTACAGAGCCGTGATCCGCAGCTCATCGAGGCCGCCCGGGTCGACGGCGCCGGCACCTGGCAGATCTTCCGCCATATGACGTTGCCGCATCTGCGCCGCTACCTGGAGCTGGGTGCGCTGCTCGGCTCGATCTACATCGTGCAGAACTTCGACGCGGTCTTCACGATCACGTCCGGCGGCCTGGGCACCGCCAACCTGCCCTACACCGTCTACCAGAGCTTCTACCAGGCACACGAGAACGGCCTCGCCTCCGCCGCGGGCGTGCTCGTCGTCATCGGCTCGATCATCATCGCGACCCTCGCCCTGCGGGTCGTGTCGTCACTGTTCCGCGAGGAGGTGTCCCGCGCATGACCGCCGTAGCCCCCACCGCCGTGCCCCGCACCACCGGTGGCGCGGTCCGCAAGCACAAGGGTGCCGTGCTGGGCGTGGTCGCCTGGCTGGCCGGGATCCTGTTCTTCCTGCCCATCGCCTGGATGGCGCTGACGTCCTTCCACTCCGAGGCCGCCGCGGCCACCAACCCGCCCTCGCTCACCGCCGCCCTGACCCTGGACGGCTACCGCGACTTCTTCGGGGTGGGCGGCGGCGCCAGCCCCTGGCCGGCGCTGGTCAACTCCGCGGTGGCGTCCGTCGTCTCCACTCTGCTGGTCCTCGTGCTGGCGCTGCCTGCCGCCTACGCGCTGTCCATCCGGCGCGTGCGCAAGTGGACGGACGTGCTGTTCTTCTTCCTCTCCACGAAGATGCTGCCGGTCGTGGCGGGCCTGCTGCCGGTCTATCTGTTCGCCAAGGAAGCCGGCCTGCTCGACAACATCTGGCTGCTCGTCATCCTCTACACCTCGATGAACCTGCCGATCGCGGTCTGGATGATGCAGTCCTTCCTCGCCGAGGTGCCGGTGGCCGTGATCGAGGCGGCCCGGGTCGACGGGGCCCGGCTGCCCACCGTGCTGTCCCGGGTGGTCGCCCCGATCGCCGCACCGGGCATCGCCGCCACCGCGCTGATCTGCTTCATCTTCAGCTGGAACGAGCTGCTCTTCGCCCGGGTGCTGACGGGTGTCGTCGCCGAGACCGCGCCCGTCTTCCTGACCGGCTTCATCACCAGCCAGGGCCTGTTCCTGGCGAAGGTGTGCGCCGCGTCGCTCGTCATCTCCCTGCCGGTGCTCGCCGCGGGGTTCGCCGCCCAGGACAAGCTGGTCCAGGGCCTGTCGTTGGGAGCCGTCAAATGAAGGCCGCCGTGATCGAGGGCGTGGGCACCGCCGTCCTCGCCGAGCTGCCGGACCCGACCCCCGGACCGCACGAGGTGGTCGTCGAGGTCGCCGCATGCGGCCTGTGCGGCACCGACCTGCACATCCTCCAGGGCGAGTTCGCGCCGAGCCTGCCGCTGGTGCCCGGGCACGAGTTCGCCGGTGCGGTGGTCGGCCTCGGCAGCGAGGTCACCGGGCTGGCCGTCGGCGACCGGGTGGCGGTCGACCCCTCGCTGTACTGCTACGCGTGCCGCTACTGCCGCACCGGACACAACAACCTGTGCGAGCGCTGGGCCGCCATCGGGGTGACCACGGCGGGCGGTGCCGCGCAGTACGCCCTCGCGCCGGCCGCGAACTGCGTACCACTGCCCGAGCACATCCGCACCCAGGACGCCGCCCTCATCGAACCGCTGTCCTGTGCGGTACGCGGCTACGACGTGCTGCGCGCCCGGCTGGGCGCCCATGTCCTGATCTACGGCTCGGGCACCATGGGCCTGATGATGCTGGAGCTGGCCAAGCGCACCGGAGCGGCGGCGGTCGACATGGTCGACATCAACGCGGACCGGCTCGAGACCGCCCGCCGGCTCGGCGTCAGCGCGGCCGGCGCGAGCCCGGACGAACTCGACCGGCCGGGCGGCTGGGACATCGTCATCGACGCCACCGGCAACGCCGCCGCCATCCAGGACGGCCTCGGCCGGGTCGCGAAGGCCGGCACGTTCCTCCAGTTCGGCGTCGCCGACTATGCGACCCGGGTGACCATCGACCCGTACCGCATCTACAACCAGGAGATCACCATCACCGGCTCGATGGCCGTCCTGCACAGCTACGAGCGGGCCGCGGAACTCTTCGCGACCGGCGTCCTGGACCCGGAGGTCTTCATCAGCGACCGGCTGCCGCTCGCCGACTACCCCCGGGCGCTGGAACGGTTCGCCGCGGGGTCGGGACGCAAGATCGTGGTGGTGCCGTAGCGCACCGCACCGGCCGCGGGCCGCGGGCACAGTGGCCCTGGCCGCTCCAACGGACTAGGTAAGGGAACGGTAAAAGTGTCTCGCTCGTTACCTCTGGCATGACAGCGATGACCCCCGGTTCGAACATCCCCCTGACCGCCTCACGGGTGACGGTGGATGTCACCGCCCCCGCCCGCCTCGATGTCTCCGCCCTGCTGCTCACCTCCGACGGCAAGGTACGCAGCGACGACGACTTCGTCTTCTACAACCAGCCGGCCGCCCCCGGCGTCACCCACCGCTCCGGGGGCGGGGCCGGGCCCGACGCGATCACCGTGGACACCGTCGCGGTGCCGCCCGGCATCGAGAAGATCGTCGTCACCGCGAGCCCGGACGAGGCGGGCCGGACGTTCCAGGGCATCGAGCCGACGGCCACCCTCCGCGACACCGGGGACCAGTCCGTGCTCGCCACCTTCACGCCGCCGGGGCTCGGTGCGGAGACCGCCCTGGTGGTCATGGAGATCTATCTGCGCGGCGGCGTGTGGAAGGCCCGCGCCGTCGGCCAGGGGTACGCGAACGGCCTGGCGGGCATCGCCACCGACTTCGGCGTCACGGTGGAGGAGCCCGCCGCCCCCGCCGTCACTCCCGCGGCGCCCACCATCCCCCCGCCGCCCCCGCAGCCCCTGGCCGCCGCACAAACGGCGCCCGCCGCCGCACCCACGCCGCCCGCCCCCGCACCGGCCCCCGGTCCCGGGAAGATCAACCTGGACAAGGGCCGCGTCAGCCTCCAGAAGAACCAGACGGTGTCGCTGGTCAAGGGCGGCCGTCCGATGCTGAGCCGGGTCAGGATGGGCCTCGGCTGGGAGCCCGCCTTCCACTCCCGGGACATCGACCTGGACGCCTCGGTCATCGCCTACGGCCCGCAGCGCAACCACCTCGACAGCTGCTACTTCGGCCGCCTCACGATCCTGCACGGCGCGGTGCAGCACTCCGGCGACAACCTGACCGGCGAAGGCGCCGGCGACGACGAGACCATCACCGTCGACCTGGCCCGCGTCCCCCCGGAGGCCACCGCCCTGGTCTTCACGGTGAACTCCTTCTCCGGCCAGAAGTTCACGGAGGTCGCGAAGGCCTACTGCCGCCTGCTGGACGACGCGACCGGCGAGGAGCTGGTCCGCTTCGACCTCACCCAGGCCGAGCCGCAGACCGGGGTCCTGATGTGCAAACTGGTCAAGCAGCCCTCCGGCGAGTGGGACATGACCGCCCTCGGCGACTTCGTCAAGGCCCGCACGGTACGGAACATGATCGCGCCGGCGGCCGAGGCGCTGTGAAGCGCACGCAGGCCGCGGTCCCGCTCCGGCCCGCTCCGGCAGGCCCGAAGGGGCGCCGGAGCGGGACCGCCACCGGTCGGTCACGCCAGGATCTCGACGTACCCGTCCGTTCCGTGCACGCGGATCCGCTGCCCGTCCCGGATCAGCCGGGTGGCCCGCTCCACGCCCACGACGGCCGGCAGGCCGTACTCCCGGGCGATCACCGCGCCATGCGTCATCAGGCCGCCCACCTCCGTCACCAGGCCCGTGATGCCGACGAACAGCGGCGACCAGCTGGGGTCCGTGAAGGTCGTGACCAGGATGTCGCCCGCTTCGAGCTCGGCGTCCGCCATGTCGAGGACGACGCGGGCCCGCCCCTCGACGGTCCCGGCGGAGACCGGCAGGCCGATCAGGGCACCGGCAGGCACGTCGTCGCGCCGGTACGCCCCGTTGACGGCCTCGCCGTCCGAGGTGAGCACCCGGGGCGGGGTGAGCGCGTGGTACGACCGGAACGCGTCCTTGCGCTGCTGGATGAGCCGATCGTCCGCCTGGTGCGAGCGCGCGACGTCGTGGAACTCCTGGAACGTGAGGTAGAAGACGTCCTCCGGCTCGGCAAGCACGTCGGCCCGCACGAGCCGCTCGGCCTCCGCCAGCAGGGCCTGCTTGTAGACGAAGTAGCGGCTGATGATGCCGTACTTCGGGTACTCCCGGTACCCGATGAAGGTGCGCACCCGGTCGATCATCCGCTTGGTCTCGTCCGCCTTCTGCTCCCCGTCCGGCAGGGCCCGCAGGCGTGACAGCACCTCCTGTTCCTTCTTCAGCGCCCTCTGCCGGCCTTCCTCGAAGCGCCGCTCGGCGGCGCCCGGCTCGAAGTTCCTGACGTTGTCGAGGAGCACGGGCACGAGCGTGGCGGGGCGCTCGCGCCAACGCGGCCTCGTGATGTCGATCTCGCCGACGCAGCGCATGCCGTACCGGTCGAGGTATTCCTCGATGGCGTCGCGCGCCTCGGTCCCGCCCGCGAGCTTCGGCAGCTCCTCCAGGAACGCTGCGTCCTCGGCGTACTCGACGCCCTCCAGGAACGCCACCACCTCCGGCCGCGTCCGGATCACGTCCGCGACGTCGAGCAGCGCGAGGCCCATCTCCGACGTGACGTTGTCGGGGGCGGACAGCGTCAGCGTGTCAGCCGCGTTCTTCTCGCCCAGCCACTCCTGCAACCTGTCGTTGAGCCACCACGTGGCCTCCATCCCCGCCATGATCGCCTGCATGCTCTGCCGATCCCCGAGGACCCGCTTGTGCTCCGCGAAGGCCTCCAGCAGGAAGTCGAACAGCGCCGGTCCGGTCTTCGTCCGGATGTCGCGTCGCAGCGCGGCGAGGGACGCCTGGTTGCGCTCGATCAGTTCCGTGACGATCGCCGGATCGGTCTCGATCGGTGCGGGCGCCCGGCCGGCCGGCGGCGCGGCGGGGGGCGTGTCCGGGAGCGACGGGACGAAGTCGTCGCGGTCGAGGACGGTCTCCAGCGCGTCCTTGATCAGCGGGTCGCCCCTCCCGACGAGGTCCAGGAGGCCGGCGCGGCTCGCGGGCGAGGCCAGCCGCCGGGTGGCGTCGACGAACAGCCTTCCGCCGGCCTCGTGCATCGGCGCCATGGCCGTCAGCTGCCACACGGAGATCCCCAGGGGCCTCATGGGGTCGGTCATCATCTGCTGATGACCGACGGAGAGGTAGACGTGGTTCTCCTGGTCGCCGCTCTCGGGGATGGGGAACAGCGTCGTGATCGGCCGGCTCTGAACGATCTGGAAACCGTCGTCGACCAGGCACCATTCGATGTCCTGCGGGCTGCCGAAGTGCGCTTCGAGCCGCCGCCCGAGCTGCACGAGCCGCACCACCTGCGCATCCGTCAGCGCCGGCTGCTCCTGCCGCTCCGAGTCGACCGCCACTTCCTGCGTACCGCCGGCCGGCAGGGCGCGAACGGCACGCTGTTTGGCGGCGATCGTCCTGGCGATGACCTCCCCGTCGCGCACCTTGAAGACGTCCGGGTTCACCAGGCCGGAGACCAGGGCCTCGCCGAGGCCGAAGCCGGCGTCCACGGTGGCGACCTTCCGGTTGCCCGTGACGGGGTCGGCCGTGAACAGGATGCCGGCCGCTTGCGGGAAGACCATCCGCTGCACGACCACGGCCATCCGGACCGTACGGTGGTCGATACCGTTGCGCAGGCGGTAGATCACGGCCCGCTCGGTGAAGAGCGAGGCCCAGCACCGGCTCACGTGCTTCAGGATCGCCGCCGGCCCCACGACGTTCAGATAGGTGTCCTGCTGGCCGGCGAAGGATGCCGTCGGCAGGTCCTCCGCGGTCGCGCTGGAGCGGACGGCGTAGGCGGCCTGCTCGCCGAACCGGGCGAGCGCACCGGTGATCTCCGCTGCCAGATCGTCCGGGATGGCGATCCCTTCGATGTCCTGGCGAACCTGCGCGCTGAGCGTGCGGACCGCCTCCCGGTCGTCCCCCTCTTCATCAAAGCGAGCCAGGCCCGACAGCCGGTCGAGCCGGTCGTCGATCGACGGCGCCTCCGCCATGATCCGCCGGAAGGCGTCCGTCGTCACGCAGAAGCCACCCGGCACGCGAATGCCTTCGATCCCCGACAGCCCGCCCAGGTGCGCGCCCTTGCCCCCCACGATCGCGACCTGCGTCTCGTCCGTCGCTTGAAGGTCCAACACGTACTGCTCGATCACTGCGATCCCTTCGCGGCAGCCTTGCTCCGTTGCACGGCAGTGGCCGATCGAAGCCCCGGCACCCCGAGCATCCGCAACCGACTGCCAGTCCCACCCACTGATTCGACCCCACCGCATCCCCCGTACGTCGACCCAACACACGCCCGTCGTGCGCCCGTTTTCGCTGGTGGTGGCTTCGGCCGACGATTGTGCGCCGCACCCCGGGGCTTGCCGCAAGCCCCCCATGGCGCTATAAGTTGAGAGTGGCAAGGAGAGCTGTCTCCTTGCCTTCGTCTTTTGTCGCCCGCCGGCGGTCACGATCACGGGCGGCACCTACGACAGGCCGCCTCAAGGCCCCGTTTCCGGGTACGGCATGATCTGCCCATGGTCTTCACGCGATCTGATGTGCGTTTGGTCGGCCTGACGGTGCTCGCGGTGCTGGTCGCCGCGGTCACGTATTACGGGAACATAGGTGGCACGATCGCCCCGTTCGTCCTGTCGGCGGTCGCCCTGGCGCTGCTGGCCACCCTGGTCGGCCACAGCGTCGAGGCGCTCGGCGACCGGCTGGGGGCGGGCGCGACCGGCGTGGTGCAGAGTGCGCTGGGGAACCTGCCCGAGCTGTTCGTGGTGCTGTTCGCGTTGAAGAGCAAGCTCTACGAGGTGGCCACCGCCACCATCGTCGGCTCGATCCTGGCCAACGTCCTGCTGGTGCTCGGCATCGCCTTCCTGGCGGGCGGGCTGAAGCACGGCAGCCAGCACTTCGAGAAGTCCGCCGCCCGCCGTATCTCGATGCTGCTGGTCCTCGCGGTCGCCGCACTCGCCGTCCCGGCCCTCACCGCCGAGTTGCACACCCCGGCGGCCGGGCACGAGCGGGCGCTGTCCGTGGTGGTCTCCATCCTGCTCCTGCTGCTGTTCGTCGCCTCCCTGCCGGCCGCGCTCAAGCGCTCGGACACCAGCGCGGGCGACGGCGCTGCCGCCGGCACCGCGGGCGCCGGAGAGGACGGCCCCACGGCGGAAGGCGGGGCGGCGAAGGCCGCGGAGCCCGCGCACGAGGGGCCCGGGTGGCCGCTGTGGCAGGCCTTCACCATGCTCGCCGTCGCCGGCGTCGGCGCGGCGTTCGTCTCCGACTGGTTCGTGGCCGGGCTGACCCCGGCCATGGACTCCCTGGGCATCTCGCAGGCCTTCGCCGGTCTGGTGATCGTCGCCATCGCCGGCAACGCCGTGGAGAACGTCGTCGGTATCCAGCTCGCCTACCAGAACCGTGCCGACTACGCCCTGTCGGTGATCCTTCAGAGCCCGTTGCAGATCGCGCTGATGGTCGCTCCGGCGCTGGTGCTGCTCTCCCCGCTGGTGGGCGCCTCGTTCACGCTGGTCCTGCCGCCGCTGCTGCTCGTCTCGCTGCTGCTGGCCGTCGTGGTGACCGTCGTGGTGGTGCTGGACGGCGAGTCCAACTGGCTGGAGGGCGCCGCCCTGGTCGTCCTCTACGGGATCATCGCGACCGCCTTCTGGTGGGGCTGACGGCCTGGAGCGCCGCCGCCGGAACCATCCGGCGGCGGCGCCTCCTCACGGCCGGTCAGCCGCCCTCCTGCCACGGCCAGCGTGCGTCGCGTCCCGCCTCCAGCAGCGGCACCATGCGGAACGCCGCGTCCGAAAGCCCGCCGAAGGTGTGCCGGTTGCCGTCCCCGGAGGGGCCGTGCCCCGGCCGGTAGCCGGCCAGGTTCCAGGTGTAGACGGGGACGTCCGCCGGCACCTGCCCGGTCGGGTCGTCGCCGTGGCCGGAGACCTGCTCGTCGGTGACGATCAGCACCCGGTCGTGCTTGCGGTAGTGGGACCGGACGGCCTGCGCGGTGTTGGTGCCGCCCAGATCGCCGAAGCGCTCCAGCACCTTCAGCACCGACTCGCCCGTGCGGTACTTCACCGGCGCGCTGGTGCTGCCGAACTCCACCAGGTCCGCCCGGGCGGCCCGCATCGCGACCGCCGTCCCGAAGACGGCCGCCGCGTCGGCCCGGTTCAGCTCGGACCGGTCCGACAGCCGCGAGTAGAACATCGAACCGGAACGGTCGACCAGGATGAGCGTGCGCCCCGGCAGCGCCGGCACGTTCGCCAGCGAGTGCCCGAGCGCCTGCTCCAGCGGATACGCCCACCGCAGCGACGGCGCGTGCTGGTACGCCGCGA
This sequence comes from Streptomyces odontomachi, assembly GCF_024435355.1. Classification (GTDB taxonomy): domain Bacteria; phylum Actinomycetota; class Actinomycetes; order Streptomycetales; family Streptomycetaceae; genus Streptomyces; species Streptomyces odontomachi. Next base: position 228,506 of record NZ_JAMJWG010000013.1, on the reverse strand, counting down.
GGTAGCGGAACGGGAACTGCCGCGAACGCGCCACCTGTACCGGGTTGCCGATCTGCGCGGCCACCCGGGCGGCGACCTCGTCGCTCACCCCGGCCTCGTCGAAGTTGCGCAGGTTGCGCACCAGCGCCATGGCCCCCATCGACGGGATGACGGCCTCCCACGCAGCCCGGTCCATCGGCCCCTGGAGCCACCCGGCCAGCGCCTCCCATGTGATGCCCGCCGCCTTGAGCCGCTCGGCCCCGCCGGGCGCGGTCAGCACCGCGCGCCGCTCGGCGACCGGCACCGCCATCAGCTCGCGGTGCGCCGCGAGCATCGGGCTGGACGCCGGCGGCACGGCAGTCTCCGGGTGGTGACGCCGGTCCAGGGCATGGCTGAACAGCGCGCCCTGCCACGGCTTGTCCGGGTCGGGTGCCGCGTGCACCAGGTTGAGGATGTCCCCGAAGCGGTAGCCCTTGGAGGCAGTGTCGTACTTCAGCAGCGTCCGCTCGTTGTAGAGCCGGCGCACCGCGTCGGCGACGCCACGCTTGACGGGCTTCGGCAGGGCACGGCCGTACTGCGCGGTCCAGTAGCCGATGAACTCGCCGGGCTCGTCGGGGCGCTGCAGCACGGAGGCGACGACCTGGCGGTTCGACACGGCGCCGGGCTGCGTCGCGCCGGACGTCGCGTCCTCGGCCGTCGAGGCGTCGAGCCGCGCCTTGACGTACTCGGCGGCGCCCACCAGCGCCGCGGTGCGCATGCCGCCCGGGCCGCGCAGCCAGCCGAGCAGGCCGGCGGTCCACGCCGGGTCGGTCACCGCGAGCCGGCGCACCAGCTTGGCGAACCGGTCGTCACGGGCCTGCCCGGTCTCGTAGTACGTCTCCTGGGCGACGAGATTGGAGACGGCCAGCAGGAAGAGTTCGCTGCGCGCGTCCCGCACATATCCGGTACCGCCCTGGTGGGTGCGGGTGCGGGCGCCGGTCGTACGGACCGGCGACACGGTGCGCGCCTTCGCGGACTTGCTGTTGAAACGAGTCATGAGAATTCCCCCGAATTCCTTGGTGGTGCTTCGGGAGACGCCACGAAGAAGGTGCCCGAGATCAGTGTCGGCTGCGGACTTGTAGTCAAATGCTCTACCCGATTGAGCTACACCGGCCCTGAGCCGGTGACGGGATTCGAACCCGCAACCCTTTGATCCGAAGAAGTAACCGCTGCCTGCGCACCGGGCACCCGATGCCGTGGCCTCCCGAGATCTCCTCGGCAGCGGTTCGGATTCGACCCAAACGAAGTAACCGCGGCCTGCGCACCGGGAGGTGCTGTGGTGCAAAGAAGTCCTGAGCGTCCAGAGATCGAGATCGGCGGAACCGACAAGGTGCTCTTACCACTGAGCTACTCGGGCAGGTGAGCCCGAGACAGGATTCGAACCTGCGACCTCCCCATTAAGAGTGGAAGTAGGTCCTGCCTTCGCACCTGGACGAGAATGACTGTAGGTGCACGGGCGCGGATGCCGCCAAAGGTTTTTCCCGGCCACCGGATCCCAGATCTCAGATCTCAGATCTCAGATCCCGGCTCCCGGCTCCCGGCGGCACGCCCGTGGCGTCAGCCGGACGGCTGGCGCTTCCAGGGGCCGCTGATCGCCAGCATGATGCCGGGCACCTGGATGTTGGCGAACAGCGTGCTGCCGTCGGGCGAGAACGTCACGCCCGTGAACTCGCTGTACTCCGGCTCCTCGGCGGTGCCGATGTTGAGCTGGTTGCGCGCGATGGGGTACGTACGGCCGCTCTCCGTGGCGCCGAAGAGATGCTGGAGCCCCTCGCCGTCCTCCGCGATGACCAGGCCGCCGTACGGGGAGACGGTGATGTTGTCCGGGCCGTCGAAGGCGCCCTCGAGGGCCGGATCGGGGTTGCGGCCGATGAGCACCTTCAGGGTGAGGGTGCGCCGGCCCGGGTGGTAGAACCACACCTGCCCGTCGTGCTGCACCGGGCTCTCCTCACGGGCGAACGAGGAGACGACGTACGCACCGCCGTCCGCCCACCACAGGCCCTCCAGCTTGCGGGCCCGGGTGATCTCCCCGTCGCCGAACTGCTTGCGCACGGACACCGAGGTGGCGTCCCGGTCGGGCACGTCCACCCAGTCGACGCCGTACACCGTGCCGATCCGCGTGGCACGCGACAGGTCGTCGACGAACCGCCCGCCGGAGTCGAAGCACTTGAAGGCCTGGAGCACTCCCGCGTCGTCGGCGAGGGTGCGCAGCCGGCCGCGGCCGTGGTGGAAGCCGCGCGGCGGAGTCCAGCGGTAGAACAGCCCGTTGGGCCCGGCGGCGTCCTCGGTCAGGTAGAGCCGGCCGCGTGCGGGGTCCACGACGACGGCCTCGTGGGCGTAGCGGCCGAGGGCCTTGATGGGCTTGGGGGCGCGGTTGGCGCGCCGGTCGGCGGGATCGACCTCGAAGACATAGCCGTGGTCCTTGGTCATGCCGTTCTGACCGGCGCGGTCCTCGGTCTCCTCGCAGCTCAGCCAGGTGTCCCACGGGGTGCGCCCGCCCGCGCAGTTGGTGTTCGTGCCGGCCAGGCCGACCCACTCGGCGACCGCGCCGCCGCGCCGCACCTCGACGACGGTGCAGCCGCCCGACGCGGCCGGGTCGTAGACCAGGCCGTCGGTCAACGGCACCGGGTGGGGCCAGGAGGCACGCGGGCCGGCGAGTTCGTGGTTGTTGACGAGCAGGGTGGTGCCGCGCGGGCCGGCGAAGGTGGCGGTGCCGTCGTGGTTCGACGGGGTGGACTCGCCGGATTCGAGCGTGGTGACGCCGGTGCGGGTGATCACCCGGTAGGTGAAGCCGGCGGGCAGCGCGAGCAGTCCGTCCGGGTCGTCGACGAGGGGCCCGTAGCCGACCTCGTGGTCGCCGTGCCCCTGCCCGTGACCATCGTGCCGGGGCTCCTGCGCGGCCAGCGCCCCGGGCGCGGTGGCCAGCACGCCGGCGCTGCCGACGAGCGCGACGCCGGCCCCGGTGGCGGCGGAACGTCTGGTGAACTCCCTGCGGGTGAGCGACATGACAGCTCCTGTGAAGTCGTGATCTTCAGTCATGGGACTGAGGGTGACGCGTGAGGGGCGGCACAAGGGTGGTACGGCCACACGTTCGCGTGCCGAGGAGAACGGCGGTTGAACGGCGTCGAAACTCACGCGAGGGCCCCACGCGGGGACGTGAACGCACCGAACGGACACATGAACACCGTGCGGACACGGGGCGTCGCACGCCCCGTGTCCGCACGGACGCAGGGGTACGTGTCATACGTGTCATACGGACGCAGGGGTGTCCGATACGGACGCAGGGGTGTCCGATGGGGCACAGGGATGCGCTACGGCAGCGCACGCTCGACCCGGGAGCGTCGCCCGGAGTCAGCCGCCGTGCCGGATCCGGCCAGAGTCAGCCGCCGTGCTGCGACCGGGCCTTGAAGGCCGCCGTGCGGGCCTGCTTGGCGATCCGCTTGTCGGGGTGCAGGCGGCCCATCACGTCCAGGACCCGAGCCGTCGCGGGATGGTCCACCCGCCAGGCGGTGTCGAAGAAGCCGCCGTGCTGCCGTGCCAGACCCTCCACCAGGTCCTCCAGCTCCGCCGAGGTGCCTTCGGCGGCAAGTTGCGCCGCGAGGGTGTCGACGGTCAGCCAGAAGATCATCCGTTCGGTGGGCGGCGGCACGTCGGCGGCGCCCTGCTCGGTCAGCCAGACCCGGGCAAGACCGCCCAGCTCGGGGTCGTCGAGCACGTCCCGCAGCGCGGGCTCGGCCTCCCGGCCGACCAGGGAGAGCGCCTGCTGGCAGTGCAGCCGCCGCAGCGGCGCCCCGTCGTCGCCGCCACGCGCCGCGGCCAGCAGCTCGCGCGCCCCGTCGAGCGGCACGCGGCGGGCGAGCCACTGCTCGATCTCGTCGTGCGCGGCGGCCGGCGGGAAGCCTGCGGTGCCGTGCAGCAGCGCATCGGCGTCCCGGTCCGCCAGGGCGCCGACGACCGGCGCGTCGTACCCGGCCTTCAGCAGACGCCTGCGCAGCCCGAAGCGGCCCAGCGGGGTGAGACGCACCATGCCGTACCGGACGACGTCGCTGTCGTCGACGGTGTCCGCTCCGGCGTGCGTGGCCGTCCCCCGCTCACCTGCGCCCTTTTCGCCTCCCGCAGGAGCGTCGGACGTCCCCGCGGAACCGTCCGGCACCTCGGCGTGTCCCTCCGCCTTCAGCGCCTCGTCGACGGGCCGGTACTCCACGAGTCCCACGGACTGCAACGCCCGGAACGGGCCGTCGAGCCGGAGCATCGCCTCCGAGACCTGTTCGAGGACGTCATCGGTGGGCTCCGTCATGCCCTCGGGGACGATCATGGAGGCCGCCAGCGCGGGCAGCGGCACCGGCCCGTCGTCGGGCCCGCCCTCGCCCGCAGTGAGCAGGTAGAGGTTGCCGAGCACCCCGTCGAGGAACTCTCCCGCCCCGGCCCGGTCGAGGCCGGCAGGCCGATCGCATCCGCCGAGCCCGTGGAGTCCGTCGGTTCCCTCGAACCCGTCGAGCCCCCCAGGATTCCGGGTACCCGCGGCACCCGCGGAATCCTCCGTACCGGCCTCCCCTCGGCCCGCGTCGGCGACCACCCGCTCCAGTACGTCGAGCCACAGCTCCAGGATCTCCCCGGGGGCGCCCCTGGTCAGCCGGGACAGGCTGCCACCTGCGATGACGGTGTCTCCCCCGCCCTCCTTGCGCGGCCCGGCCAGCACCAGGCCGGCGTCGAGCGCCACCCGCCACGCCCGGCCGGCGGCCGCGCTGCCGTCCGCGTCGTCGGCCAGCCCCAGCTCCGCGGCCGCGGCGTGCAGCCGGGTCGCGTCGAGCGCACCGCCGGGCGTCACGGGGGTGCCGGGGCTCGCCCAGAGGGCGAGTCGCGCGGCACGCGCGATCAGCTCGGTGGCGAGTGCGTCCCGCGCCAGCTCCGCCTCGGGGCGCAGCCGCACCGGGGGCAGGGGGTTGTCCGACATCGGCCAGGCCTCCTCGGGATGTACGTACGCCCGCCGCCCTCAGCCTAGACGGACGACGCCGTCCCCCGTTTCACGTCCTCGTCAACGCCTGTACATAAGGGAGACCTTGACAACACCCCGGCAACGGAAGAGATTGACGCGCGTAGAGGCAGCCATGCGCCCGCCCCACCCCCACCGGCAACGCACCCGCCGCCCCCCACCGGTACCGCCCCCGCTACCGGCGCCGTCACGCCACCGCTCAGCCAGCTCCCCCGATCCCCCCGATCCCCCGTCCCGGAGGCACACCTTGCCGCTCAAGACCTCGTCGCGGATCGCCGCACTCACCGTCGCCGCCGTCTGCTCCACCGTGACCGGTGTGGCGCTCACCACGCCCGCGGCGGCGCAGGCGCTCCCGGTCGGCTCGGCACAGCAGGACTCTCTGCACCCCGGTCATCCCGGACACCCGGCGCACCCCGAGCACCCGGACGCCCAGGTCCGCATCCACGACGTCCAGGGCAGCACCCGGATCTCGCCGCTCGCGGGGACGCAGGTCACCGATGTGCCCGGCATCGTGACGGGCACACGGACGTACGGCTCGTCGAAGGGCTTCTGGTTCCAGGACCCGGAGCCGGACTCCGACCCGGCCACCAGCGAGGGCGTCTTCGTCTTCACCAGCGCCGCGCCCACGGTCGCGGTGGGCGACGAGGTACGGGTCTCGGGGACGGTCTCCGAGTACGTGCCGGGCGGTACCTCGTCCGGGAACCAGTCGATCACGGAGATCGGGAAGCCGACGGTGACGGTGGTCTCGTCCGGCCATGCCCTGCCGGCGCCGGTCACCCTTGACGCGGACACGGTTCCCGACGCCTACACGCCGGCGGGCGATCCGGCCGCGAACGGTTCGATCAACGGCCTGGCGTTGCAGCCGGGCAGCTATGCCCTGGACCGTTACGAGTCGTTGGAGGGCATGGACGTCCGCATCGGTTCCTCCCGCGTGGTCACCGCCACGGATCCGTACGCGGAGCTGTGGGTGACGGTCAAGCCGGACGAGCACCCCGATGCGCGCGGCGGCGCGGTCTACGGCTCGTACACCGCGCAGAACTCGGGGCGGTTGCAGATCCAGTCGCTGATCCCCACCGCCCAGCAGGCCTTCCCCACCGCCGACGTGGGCCAGACGCTCGACGGCAGCACCGAGGGACCGCTGGACTACAACGAGTACGGCGGGTACACGCTGGTGGCGCGCACCATCGGAACGGTCACCGGTGCGAGCCCCGAGCGCGAGGTCACCCGCCCGCAGCAGGACGACGAGCTGGCGGTGGCGACGTACAACGTGGAGAACCTGGCGCCGACGGACGCCCAGCAGAAGTTCGACCGGCTCGCGGACGGCGTGGTCACCCATCTGTCCTCGCCGGACATCGTGGCGCTGGAGGAGATCCAGGACAACAACGGCGCCACGGACGACGGCACGGTGGCCGCCGACCAGACGGTGGGCAAGTTCATCGACGCGGTGGTCGCCGCCGGCGGGCCGCACTACGAGTGGCGCTCGATCGATCCGGTGAACGACGAGGACGGCGGCGAGCCCGGCGGCAACATCCGGCAGGTGTTCCTCTTCAACCCGGACCGGGTCTCGTTCACCGACCGGCCCGGCGGCGACTCGACCACCGCCGTGGGGGTGACGAAGGCGGCGGACGGCACGGCGGCGCTCACCGCGTCTCCGGGGCGGATCGATCCGGGCAGCGCCGCCTGGACGGACAGCCGCAAGCCGCTGGCCGGCGAGTTCGTCTTCCGGGGCCGCACGGTGTTCGTGATCGCCAACCACTTCGCGTCCAAGGGCGGCGACCAGTCGCTGACCTCGCAGTACCAGCCGCCCACCCGTGGCTCGGAGACCGAGCGGCACCAGCAGGCGACCGAGGTCAACGCGTTCGCAAGCAAGATCCTCGCCGCCCAGAGCGACGCCGAGGTACTCGCCATCGGCGACCTCAACGACTTCGAGTTCTCCGACACCACGCAGCTCCTGGAGTCCGGCGGCGCACTCTGGTCGGCCATCAAGTCGCTGCCCGAGGAGGAGCGTTACACCTACGACTACCAGGGCAACAGTCAGGTCCTCGACCAGATCCTGGTGAGCCCGGCGGTGCGAGGCGGCTCGTTCGACTACGACAGCGTGCACATCAACGCCGAGTTCGCGGACCAGAACAGCGACCACGATCCGCAGGTGCTGCGGTTCCGACCGTAGCCGGTCGGTGCCGGCCGTGGCGGGTCGGCTCTGGACGGAGCCGACCCGCTCTCGCATCACCCGAACAGCTGCGCCAGCCAGCCTTCCCACGCCTGCCCCGTGCGCGTGGCGTCGGCACCTTCGGTGAAGTCGTGCACGCTGATGCCGACCGGGGCGCCCCAGTGGTTGCGGCCGAAGAAGCGGTACAGGGCACCGTCCGTGCGCAGGCCGATGAACTGGGGCTCGCGGTAGTCGACGACCGCGTCGAAGGACTGCCCGCCGGGACCGTGGGCGAGCACCTTGGTGCCCGCCGGCGCGCTCTCCGGCAGACCCAGCGCGCGGCCGACGGCCTCGAATGCGTCGGGTGCGCTGGAGGCACCGGGGCCGTCCAGCGTGGCGAAGGCGACGGGACGGCCGGCGAAGTGCGTCAGGTACTGGCGCAGGGTGTGCAGGTAGAAGTCGGTGTGCTTGGCGGCGCCGTCGTACTGGTTCTCCCAGTCGTTGGTGAAGATGCCGCTGTGCACGTAGCGCACCCAGGCGTGCCGGCCGTCCTCACGCGGCTCGATGGTGTGGTCCAGCTGGTTGAGGGTCTGCACGGAGATGCCCTCGACGTCCTCGACACGACTGGTGAGGCGGTGCGGCGGGTCCCAGCGGACGATGGTGCCGCCGAACGGTGCGGCGCCGCCCTCGCGCGGCTCGTACTCCATCGGCCACAGCCAGCCGCCGGTACCGGTGGTGACCGCCTCCCAGACCTCCTCGGGTGAGGCGGCCACCTCGAACTCGCGGACGATCTCGAATTCCTTCTCCATGGTGGGTCTCCAAAACGTTCAGCAGGGGAAGCGGGGGACGCTCGCGTCACCCGTCGAGGACTACGGGGCCTCAGCGGCCCTTGGGGGCTCAGGACTCCCAGAGGACTCAGCGGCCTCCGCGACCTCCGGGGCCTCCGGGGCCCCGGCGGCTTGCACGGCCGTGGTCCCCTCAGCCGCGGGGGGCTCGCCGGCCGCGGGACGGCTGGCCCGGGTCGCGGGGTCGCCCTTGACGGTGGGGTGCAGGGCGATGACGACCCGGTGCTCGCGACCGCCCGGCGCCGTACCGTCGTGGTACTTGCGGATGAGGGCGCCCACGCCCTGGGTGAGCTCCTCGACGAAGGCCGCCCGGTCGGCGGCCGACGCGAACCGCACCTCCCCGTCGAGCGCGTAGGTGGCGAGCGGTTTGCGGGCCTTGGTGGCGCCCGCGATGAGCGTGCCCACGTCGCGCACGAGTCGGGCGGCGACGGAGAGCAACCAGCGCGCCGAGAGCCGGTCGCGAGCGCGGGCCGGATCGGGCTGCACGGCGCCGAGGGCGAGCGGTGAGATGACGTACGACGCGGCGGTGGCCCGCATCAGCCGCTCGGTGACATTGCCCTTGCGGCGCTCCCCGGCCAGCTCCACCAGGCCGTGCCGCTCCAGCGTCCTGAGGTGGTAGTTCACCTTCTGCCGGGCCAGCCCGACCTTGCCGGCCAGCATGGTCGCCGAGGCGGGCCCCGCCGCCAGCTCGGCCAGCAGCCTGAGCCGCATGGGGTCGAGCGAGGCGGCAGCCGCCGCCGGGTCCTCGATCACGGTCACGTCCCACATGTGTCCACCGTCGCACCGAAAAATATTTTTGTCCAGCCTGCTGAAGTTGTCGGCGAGCCGAGGCGCGGGCCGGGGGCCGGTCGCGGGCGGGGCAATCAGGTGACGTCGGGCGGCTGAGCGGACCTTGTATGGACCCTGTAACGGCTCTGTCATGGCGGACCCGTCGCGCCGCACGCCCTCCGTGAAAACGATTACAGTCCCGTGCCGCAGGGGACCACGAAGCGAGCCGGCAAGAGCGCCGCATCGCGGTCCCGGGCAATGACGATCAAGCGATGAAGACACAGAGAAGCAAAGGGAAAAACGGTGCCGCGTACCGCATGGATATCCAAGATCGCCCTCCCCGCTGCCGTCCTGGCACTGGCCTTAACCGGGTGCCGCGACGACGCGGCGGACTCCACCGCACCGGATTCCAGCGGCAGCGCCTCGTCCGACGCGGGCGGCAAGGGGGACACCGGCACGGCGACACCGTCCACCGGCTCCGGGGGCTCGGACGGGTCCGGGGGCTCCGCCGGCGACTGGAACCCCGGTGACGACCCGAAGAACCACGTCCCGAAAGGTGCCGTCGCGTCCTCCCAGGAAGCCCTGAGTGTGACGTTCTGGAAGGGCGGCACGAACGTCACGTTCACGCTCAAGCCCCACAAGCTGGAGACCGGCAACGACGGCAAGCCCGTCCGCAGCCAGACCCTGTACTACCTCCAGGCCGACTTCACGTACGAGAAGGGCGACACGGACCTCATGAAGGAGGCCGCGCACGCCCTGGCGCTGTACGCGGACGAGAACACCCCGGTGGTCATCCCCGATCTGGGAGACGATCCGAAGGTCGCCGGTTGCTTCCTCAAGACCGAGGACGACTTCGGCCAGAAGTGGAGCAAGGGCACCGCCCGCACCGGTTGCGAGCCGTTCCTCGTTCCCACCGGCAAGAAGCCGCACTACATGGGGATCTTCGGCACCCCGCCCGGTCCGGGGAGCAAGATCACCGCGGTCTGGTCGGTGAGCTGAACCGCTGCGGGGAGCGGCGGGGGCGGACGAGGCGGCGCCGGTGGGCACCGCACCGCCGGTCTCGTCAGGCCGAGGTCGTGCCCCGACCGCTCCCCGCCGCAGCATGAGACGCGCTGGTGCCCGCACCGGGAGCCATGTCCGCGCCCGGAGCGGACCGGAGCGGAGTGAACGCCGAAGCGAGCACCTGCCCGAAATCCCGGCTGATGGTCCGTCGGAGGCGCCGCGGGCCCACCCCGCCCCGTTCTCAGCGTGCGCCGAACGCCGCGGCCACCGCGTCCCTGACCGTCCGCTCGTCGGGCGCGGGCCGCTGCTGGGCCGCCGCCATCTCGGCGAGCGACGTCATGGCCACGTCCGGCAGCCCACACGCCGTGAACCGGGTGAACTCCGTCAGGTCCGAGGTGACGTTCAACGCGAAGCCGTGGCTGGTGACGCCCGCCCTGGGGGTACCTCCCACGCCCTTTGGGCAGTGGGGGAGCATGCCGATCGACACCAGTTTCTCGCCGGCCGGCGTCCACACGCCGACCAGGCTCTGCGCTCCTCGTGGCGTGTCGCGGCGCACCGTCTCGAAGCCGAGCAAGGCACATGCCTCGACCAGCCCGTGCTCCACCCAGCGCACGATGTCGGCAGGACCACGGTCGCGCAGGTCGAGCACCAGGTATCCGATGAGCTGCCCAGGTCCGTGGTAGGTGGCCTGGCCGCCGCGGTCCACCGGGACGAGGGGGATCGACGAGCCGACGGGCAACTCGGCGGGCGGCGTCCGGGAACCGTAGGTGATCACGGGCGGATGCGACAGCAGCACCAGACGGTCTCCGATCTCTCCCGCGCGCCGCTGGTCCACCCATCCACGCATGGCGTCGATGGCGTCCGGGTACGGCACTTCACCGAGGTCGACGCGCTCGATCCGCTCGATCCGCTGGATCGGCTCGATCCGCTCGATCCGCTCGATCGTGGGCTCGGTGCGCGCGATCGGCTCGATCCGCTCGACGTCCGGTGCCGTCTGCCCGTCGGCCACCGCCTGTTGCTCGCCCATCCGCCGCCTCCCGGACTCCGTACGGCCCTGCCATGGAAGCAACCCCGCACCACCACCCGGCATTCCGGCCCCGGCCGACCGGGTGTTCCGGTCGCGGGAAAAGGTCGACGGATGCCCGTGGGGCGCTGTTACCGTCCCGGCCATGACCGAAACGGCCGAAACACCTGGCTCGCGTGGCCCGCGCCCCTCACAGAGCCCGCATCCGCACCCGCCCGCCCCGCACGCCTTGTCGGACTCGGACTCGTCGGACCCGGACTCGTCCGACGCGCCGGGCCGCAGCCCCCTCACCGCGTCCGACCTCGAGCGGGCCGTTCAGCTGGCGATCTCGGCGCTGGGCGCGGCACGGGAGAAGGACTGGAGCGTTCCCGCCGGGTCCCTGCGCTGGGACTGCTGGGAGACCGTGGAACACCTGGCGGACAGCCTGCTCTACTACGCCGCCCAGCTGGCTCCGGAGCGGCCGCCGTTGTCGGGGCCCCTTCCGTTCGCCTGGGGCGAGCGCCGGCCCGAGGGACCGGTCAACATCGTCTTCCTGGACCGCGAAGCCGGCACCGCCGGACTGTTCCAGGGCCTTGAGGCGTGTGCCGGGATGCTGGCGGCGATGCTGCGCAGCCGGCCGCCGACCACCCGTGCGTATCACGTCTACGGCGTGGCGGACCCCGAAGGCTTTGCCGCGATGGGCATCGTGGAGACGCTGCTGCACACCTACGACATCGCCGAGGGCCTGGGCATCGGCTGGACCCCGCCCGCCGACCTGTGCGCGGGGGTCATCGCCCGGCTGTTCCCGCAGGTCCCGGCCGGTATCGCCGAACCGTGGCCCACCCTGTTGTGGGCGACCGGCCGGATCGCGCTCGACGGTCGCCCCCGGCGCACCGAGTGGCGCTGGTACTCGGCACCGCACGACGAGGCGCCGCAGGCGCACACGGACGGGAACGCGTAGTCGACGGCGAGCAGCAGGGCCGCGATCGGGCGTGGACGACGCCCCACGCCCGGTGCCCCGCCCCTGGTGCCCCGCCCCGCGTGACGTCGTGGCGGCGCGGGGCCCTGGTGGTGCGGCGCGCAGGCCCTAGTTGTGGCTGTGCAGGATCTCGTTGAGTCCGCCCCAGACCGCGTTGTTCGGGCGGGCCTCGATGGTGCCGGTGACCGAGTTGCGGCGGAAGAGGATGTTCGAGGCGCCGTTGAGCTCACGGGCCTTGACGATCTGGCCGTCGGGCAGGGTGACACGGCTGCCTGCGGTGAGGTACAGACCGGCCTCGATCACGCACTCGTCGCCCAGAGCGATGCCGACGCCGGCCTCGGCGCCGATCAGGCAGCGTTCCCCGATGGTGATGATCACGTTGCCGCCGCCGGAGAGGGTGCCCATGGTGGAGGCGCCACCGCCGATGTCGGAGCCGTCGCCGACGACCACACCTGCGGAGATGCGGCCCTCGACCATGGAGGTGCCGAGGGTGCCCGCGTTGAAGTTGACGAAGCCCTCGTGCATCACGGTGGTGCCCTCGGCGAGGTGCGCCCCGAGCCGCACCCGGTCGGCGTCACCGATGCGTACGCCCTTCGGGGCGACGTAGTCCGTCATGCGGGGGAACTTGTCCACCGACGTCACCGACAGGTGCAGGCCGGCCGCGCGGGCGTTCAGGCGGACCTTCTCGAGGTCGTCCACCGCGACGGGGCCGAGCGAGGTCCAGGCGACGTTGGCGAGCAGGCCGAAGATGCCGTCCAGGCTCTGGCCGTGCGGCTTGACCAGGCGGTGGCTCAGCAGGTGCAGCCGCAGGTACAGGTCGTGCGTGTCGAGCGGCTTGTCCTCCAGGGAGGAGATGACCGTGCGGACGGCCACGATCTCGACCCCGCGGCGCGCGTCGGGGCCGATGGCCTCTGCCGCGTTCGGACCCAGCAGTTCCACGGCCCGCTCGGCGCTCAGCCGCTCGGTGCCGGCCGGACCGGGATCGGGGTTGAGTTCGGGAGCGGGGAACCAGGTGTCGAGGACGGTACCGTCGGACGCGAAGGTGGCCAGACCCGCGGCAACGGCACCGGTGGAACGAGGAGCAGTCGTTTCGGTCATGCCGGCAACCTAACCGGTACGGCGCTGACGAGGCGAACGGTGCACCCTGGTGTCTCGCCAGCCGGTCAGCCGGTCACTCCCCGTCCCGGCACCGGCACGGCCTCCCCCGGCTCCGGTTCAGTGCGCCCCGCCCATGTTCAGCAGGACGACCCCGGCGATGACGAGTACGACCCCGGCGAGCTTCACCGCGCTCACCGCCTCCCCCAGGAAGACCATGCCGATCGCGGCGATGGCCGCCGTGCCGATACCGGCCCAGATGGCGTAGGCGGTGCCCACCTCGATGGTCTTGAGGGTCTGTGCGAGCAGGAAGAAGGCGACGAGATAGCCGGTGACCGTGACCAGCGAGGGTGCCAACCTGGTGAACCCGGCGCTGTACTTCATCGCGGTGGTGCCTGCCACCTCGGCGGCTATGGCCCCTGTCAGCAGCAGATATCCCATGGTTCGCGAGCGTACACAGAGCGACGGGACGGCCTGTGTCGGGCGTGGCGTGACAGGACGGCAGCGTGACAGGACGGCAGCGCGGCAGGGCGACAGGACGGCAGCGAGACGGCGGTAGCGACAGGACGGCCCGGTCCCGATGCCGCGGGTAAGCACGCGTCCGAGACGCCGAAGGGCCGCCTCCCGTGCCTCGGATGGGCGCGGAGAGCGGCCCTCGGGAAAGACCGGTGACCGGTCAGACGTTGAACCCCAGCGCCCGCAGCTGCTCGCGGCCGTCGTCGGTGATCTTGTCGGGGCCCCACGGCGGCATCCACACCCAGTTGATCGTCAGCTTGGTGACGATGCCTTCGGTGGCGGCCTGGGCCTGGTCCTCGATGACGTCGGTCAGCGGGCACGCCGCCGAAGTCAGCGTCATGTCGACGGTGGCGGCGTTCGCCTCGTCGATGTGGATGCCGTAGATCAGGCCGAGGTTCACGACGTCGATGCCCAGCTCGGGGTCGACGACGTCCATGAGCGCCTCGCGGAGTTCCTCCTCCGATGCCGGGGTCATGGTGGCCGAGTCGTTCTCGCTCATGCGGTCCTTGCCTCCTGTGCCTGAGCCTCTGAGGTGCCCAGGGCTTGGGCCGTCGCGTCCTTCCATGCCATCCAGCTCAGCAGGGCGCACTTCACGCGGGCCGGGTACTTGGAGACCCCGGCGAACGCCACCGCGTCCTCGAGGACCTCCTCCATCTCCTCGTCCGGTTCCATGCGCCCCTTGGACTGCATCAGCTCCAGGAAGACGCCCTGGATCCGCTGTGCCTCGTCCAGTTCCTTGCCGACCAGCAGCTCATTGAGCACCGAGGCACTGGCCTGGCTGATCGAGCACCCCTGGCCCTCGTACGAGACGTCCGCGATGCGGGAGCCGTCGTACCTCACGCGCAGGGTGATCTCGTCGCCGCAGGTCGGGTTGACATGGTGCACCTCGGCGTCGCCATCCCTGAGACCACGACCGTGCGGGTGCTTGTAGTGGTCCAGGATGACGTCCTGGTACATCGAATCGAGCTTCACCTGGCAGCCAGCCTCTCAGCCGAAGAAGTTCCGTACGTGCTCCAGGCCGTCGACCAGGGCATCGATCTCGGCAGGCGTGGAGTACAGATAGAACGACGCTCGCGTGGTCGCAGGAATTCCGTAGCGCAGGCAGACCGGTCGAGCACAATGGTGCCCCACCCGGACGGCGATGCCCAGCTCGTCGAGGACCTGACCCACGTCGTGGGGGTGGATGTCGCCGAGCGTGAAGGAGATCGCCGCACCGCGGTCCTCGGCCGTGGTCGGCCCGATGATGTGCAGGTCGGGCACCGCGGCCAGGCGGCGCACCGCGTACTCGGTGAGCGCATGCTCATGCTGGGCGATCTTGTCCATGCCGATCGCGCTCAGGTAGTCCACCGCGGCGCCCAGGCCGATGGCCTGGGAGATCGGGGGCGTGCCGGCCTCGAACTTGTGCGGGGCGGGGGCGTAGGTCGAGGAGTGCATGGACACCGTCTCGATCATCTCGCCGCCACCGAGGAACGGGGGCAGGTCGTCCAGGAGCTCCTGGCGGCCCCAGAGCACGCCGATCCCCGTCGGGCCGAGCATCTTGTGGCCGGTGAAGGCCACGAAGTCGGCCTGGATCGCCTGCACGTCCAGCGGCATGTGCGGGGCGGCCTGCGACGCGTCGATGAGGACCAGCGCGCCGACCTCCTGGGCGCGGCGCACGATCTGCTCGACCGGGTTGACCGTGCCCAGGATGTTGGAGACCAGCACGAAAGACACGATCTTGGTCTTCTCGGTGATGATCTCGTTGATGTTCGACAGGTCGAGACGGCCCTCGTCGGTCAGGCCGAACCACTTCAGCTTCGCTCCGGTGCGCTGCGCCAGCAGCTGCCACGGGACGATGTTGGAGTGGTGCTCCATCTCGGTGATGACGATCTCGGTGTTGTGGTCGACGCGGTAGGGCTCGTCGGCCCAGCCGAGCATGTTCGCCACCAGGTTGATGGACTCCGAGGCGTTCTTGGTGAAGATCACCTCGTCGCGGCTGGGGGCGTTGATGAAGCTGGCGATCTTGTCCCGGGCGCCCTCGTAGAGCGCGGTGGCCTCCTCGGCGAGGACGTGCACACCGCGGTGGACGTTGGCGTTGTACTGCTCGTAGTACTCGTCGAGGACGTCGAGGACCTGGCGGGGCGTCTGGGACGTCGCGGCGTTGTCCAGGTAGACGAGCTTGCGGTCGTCGTGGACCAGACGGTCCAGGATCGGGAAGTCCTTGCGGAGTGCTTCGGTGTCGAGCAGCCCGGTGAGCGCCTCGCGGGTGTCCGTCACGCGGGTGTCCGTCACGCGGATACGCCCCCCTTCACATAGGCCTCGTAGCCCTCGTCCTCCAGCTTGTCGGCAAGCTCGGCGCCGCCGGACTCGGCGATCCGGCCGGAGGCGAAGACATGCACGTAG
This sequence comes from Streptomyces odontomachi, assembly GCF_024435355.1. GTDB lineage: Bacteria > Actinomycetota > Actinomycetes > Streptomycetales > Streptomycetaceae > Streptomyces > Streptomyces odontomachi. Next base: position 212,756 of record NZ_JAMJWG010000013.1, on the reverse strand, counting down.
TCCGGCTTGATGTAGCGCAGGATCCGCGTGTAGTGGGTGATGAGCAGGGTGCCGACCGCGCCGGACTCCCGGACCCGGTTGACGCCTTCGGAGACCACCCGCAGGGCGTCGACGTCGAGGCCGGAGTCGGTCTCGTCGAGGATCGCGATCTGCGGCTTGAGCAGTTCGAGCTGGAGGATCTCGTGGCGCTTCTTCTCACCGCCGGAGAAGCCCTCGTTCACGTTGCGCTCGGCGAAGGCCGGGTCGATCTGGAGCTGCGCCATGGCCTCCTTGACCTCCTTCACCCAGGTCCGCAGCTTGGGTGCCTCACCGCGGATGGCGGTGGCGGAGGAGCGCAGGAAGTTGGAGACGGAGACGCCGGGGACCTCGACGGGGTACTGCATCGCCAGGAACAGGCCCGCGCGGGCCCGCTCGTCGACGCTCATGGCGAGGACGTCCTCGCCGTCGAGGGTGACGGTGCCGCCGGTGACGGTGTACTTGGGGTGGCCGGCCAGCGAGTAGGCGAGGGTGGACTTGCCGGAGCCGTTGGGGCCCATGATGGCGTGCGTCTCGCCCTGCTTGACGGTGAGGTCGACGCCCTTGAGGATCTCCTTCGTGGCGTTCTCGGCCTCGACGGTGACGTGCAGGTCTCGGATTTCAAGCGTAGCCATGGGTGCTCAGGACTCCTGGGTGAGGGAGACGAGCACAGCCGCTGCTTCGCCGTCTCCTTCGATCTTGACGGGGTATACGGGGACGGGGCGCGTCGCGGGAAGGCCGGACGGCTTGCCGGTGCGCAGGTCGAAGCAGGAGCCGTGCAGCCAGCATTCGATCTGGCCGTCCTCCACCTCGCCCTCGGACAGCGAGACGTTCGCGTGCGAGCAGATGTCGTAGATCGCGAACACTTCGTCATCGGTGCGGACCAGTGAGACGGGTGTGCCGTCGATCTCCACCCGTTTCGGGGTGTCCACCTCCAGCTCGCCCAGCTCACAGACTCGTACGTAACCGGTCATCCGACAGACGCCTCCAGCTCCTCTTCGATGCGGGCGATCAGACGCTCCTCGACGTCCGGCAGGCCGATCTGCTGGACCAGCTCGGCGAAGAACCCGCGGACCACCAGGCGGCGCGCCTCGTGCTCCGGGATGCCGCGCGCCATCAGGTAGAACAGCTGCTCGTCGTCGAAGCGGCCGGTGGCGGAGGCGTGACCGGCGCCGACGATCTCGCCGGTCTCGATCTCCAGGTTCGGTACGGAGTCGACGCGGGCGCCGTCCGTGAGGACCAGGTTGCGGTTCATCTCGTAGGTGTCGGTGCCTTCGGCGGCGGCCTCGATGAGGACGTCACCGATCCACACCGCGTGCGCGTCGTCACCCTGGAGCGCGCCCTTGTAGACGACGTTGGACTTGCAGTGCGGGGTGTTGTGGTCGACGAAGAGGCGGTGCTCCTGGTGCTGGCCGCGGTCGGTGAAGTACAGGCCGAACAGCTCGGCCTCGCCGCCGGGACCCGTGTACGTCACCCGCGGGTACAGCCGGACCAGGTCGCCGCCGAAGGTGACCACCACCGACTTGAAGGTGGCGTCCCGGCCCAGCAGTGCGTTGTGCTGGCCGACGTGTACCGCCTGGTCGTCCCAGTCCTGGACGGTGACGACGGTGAGCTTGGCGCCGTCGCCGAGGACGAAGTCCACGTTGGCGGCGAGCACCGCGTCACCGGTGTGATCGAGGACGACCAGTGCCTCGGCGAAGTCGCCCAGCTCGATGAGCTGGTGGCCGTAGGCGGTGGCCGGCTTCCCGTCGACGGGCTCGCCGTGCACCGTGATGCGCACCGGGCTGTCGAGGACCGTCTCCTTGGGGACGGTCACGACCGAGGCCTTCTCGAAGGCGGAGTAGGCCTGGGCGGCCACCCGGTCCACCGGGGTGCCGGCCCGGCCGAGCCGCTCGTCATCGCGGCCCACGGTCTCGACGATGACCCCGTCGGGCGCCTTGACCTCGACCTTCACACCGGATCCGGTGGCGACGGCGGTGCCGTCGTGCAGGCCGCGGAGCCGCTCGAGAGGGGTGAAGCGCCATTCCTCCTCGCGCCCGTGCGGTACCGGGAAGTCCGCCACGTCAAAGGACGGCGGCGCACTCATGCGCGTGGCGACAGTCGACTCTGCGGCCGTCGCGATCGAGCCGGCGGTGGCGGACGCCACCGGTGGGGGTCCTCCCTGGACCGTCGCACGTCGCTGGTCCGCAGGGGGATTCTGGGCCTCGGCCATGGCTTGGGTTCTGCTCGCTTTCTGCCTCGTCGTGCTCGTCCGCCGATGGCGGCTTGTGGACTCTCCGCGTGCTGTCGCGCACCGTCGGTACGTGTCGCTCACCGTCGGTGCGGTGTGCGCACCGAAAGTCCCCGCCGCCCTGCGGCGGCACTCGCGGGGCCCAGCCTCCGAGCCCCGCGACCTCTGTGGGCGCTGCGGGATGGTCAGCCCACGGCGCCTTCCATCTGCAGCTCGATCAGCCGGTTGAGCTCCAGGGCGTACTCCATCGGCAGCTCCTTGGCGATCGGCTCGACGAACCCGCGCACGATCATCGCCATCGCCTCGTCCTCCGACAGGCCGCGGCTCATCAGGTAGAAGAGCTGGTCCTCGGAGACCTTGGAGACGGTCGCCTCGTGGCCCATGGACACGTCGTCCTCGCGGACGTCGACGTACGGATAGGTGTCCGAACGGGAGACGGTGTCGACGAGCAGGGCGTCACAGAGCACGTTGGACTTCGAGCCGGCGGAGCCCTCGCCGATCTCGATCAGGCCGCGGTAGGACGTACGGCCGCCGCCTCGCGCCACCGACTTGGAGACGATGTTCGACGAGGTGTTCGGGGCCATGTGGACCATCTTGGCGCCCGCGTCCTGGTGCTGGCCCTCGCCCGCGAAGGCGATGGAGAGCGTCTCGCCCTTGGCGTGCTCGCCCATCAGGTAGATCGCGGGGTACTTCATGGTCACCTTGGAGCCGATGTTGCCGTCGACCCACTCCATGGTCGCGCCCTCGTAGGCGACGGCGCGCTTGGTGACCAGGTTGTAGACGTTGTTCGACCAGTTCTGGATGGTGGTGTAGCGGCAGCGGGCGTTCTTCTTGACGATGATCTCGACGACCGCGGAGTGCAGCGAGTCCGACTTGTAGATCGGCGCGGTGCAGCCTTCCACGTAGTGGACGTAGGCACCCTCGTCGACGATGATCAGCGTCCGCTCGAACTGGCCCATGTTCTCCGTGTTGATCCGGAAGTAGGCCTGGAGCGGGATCTCCACGTGCACGCCCTTCGGCACGTAGATGAAGGAGCCGCCGGACCAGACCGCCGTGTTCAGCGCGGCGAACTTGTTGTCACCCGGGGGGATGACGGTGCCGAAGTACTCCTTGAAGAGCTCGGGGTGCTCCTTGAGCGCGGTGTCGGTGTCCAGGAAGATGACGCCCTGCTCCTCCAGGTCCTCACGGATCTGGTGGTAGACGACCTCCGACTCGTACTGCGCGGCGACACCGGCGACCAGGCGCTGCTTCTCCGCCTCCGGGATGCCGAGCTTGTCGTAGGTGGCCTTGATGTCCTCGGGGAGGTCTTCCCAGCTCTCCGCCTGCTTCTCGGTGGAGCGCACGAAGTACTTGATGTTGTCGAAGTCGATGCCCGACAGGTCCGAGCCCCAGTTCGGCATGGGCTTCTTCTCGAAGAGCCTGAGGCCCTTGAGACGGAGCTTGGTCATCCACTCCGGCTCGGACTTCTTGTTGGAGATGTCCTTGACGACGTCCTGGCTCAGGCCGCGTTTGGCGGCGGCACCGGCCACGTCGGAGTCGGCCCAGCCGAATTCGTACTTGCCCAGGCCTTCCAGCTCAGGGTGGGCGGTCTCCGTGGGGAGAGTCATGCGGGGTTCCTCCCGGCCGTGCTTTCGGATGGATGAACGTCGGTGTGAGCGGTCTCGGGCGTGCGGTTCTCACCGGGGTCGCCCGGGACGAACGTCGTACAGACACCATCACCGTGGGCGATGGTGGCCAGCCGCTGCACATGGGTACCCAGCAGGCGCGAGAACGCCTCCGTCTCGACCTCGCACAGCTGCGGGAACTGCTCCGCGACATGGGCGACCGGGCAGTGGTGCTGGCAAAGCTGCTCACCAGGCCGCGGCCCCGGAGTGCTGCGCGCTGTGGCAGCGTACCCGTCGGCCGTGAGCGCCCGGGCCAGCGCCTCGACGCGCGACTCGGGGGAAACGGCCTCGATGGCGACGCGGTAGCTCCTCGCCAGGGCCTCGACACGATCACGTGCGAAGGCGGCGACGGCGGCTTCTCCTGCTGCCCCACCGCCCGCCGAGCGGGCGATCCAGCGCAGCGCGTCGGCCGCGAGCTTGTCATAGGACTGTTCGAATGAATCGCGGCCACAGTCGGTCACCGCGAACACCTTGGCAGGGCGACCACGGCCACGTGCGCCGTAGACCCGCTGGTCACGAGGCTGGACGACATTATCGGCGACCAGCGCATCCAGATGCCTGCGCACTGCGGCCGGAGTGAGCCCCAGGCGCTGGGCGAGGTCTGCCACCGTCGAGGGGCCGTGGTCCAGGATGGATCGCGCGACCCGGTCACGCGTGGAGATGTCCACACGTGCACTGGCCGCGAGCTCCTCCTGCGGACCCTCGCCGACGTTTTTCACAACGCCATTGTTGCGTAATTCTTCAGAGCGTGACAAGCCAACTGGGGACCAACTGGCGTGCCGTGCGCCACTTAGGGTTACCTAACTCACACAGTCCGGGACCTGCGGGAACGCCCGGTCAGGGCCGCTACGCCGTGCGCCCGGCCGCCACCGTGTGCCCCGACATGCCGCAGGAGGTGGCCGCCCCGCCGGATCCGCATCCGCGGTACGAACCTAGACTTCCGGCATGCGAAGTGAGCCGGTGGTCCATGTGAGCGGCCTGGTCAAGCGGTACGGCACGAAGACCGCAGTCGACGGTCTCGATCTGACCGTGCACCCCGGCATCACCGCCGTACTCGGCCCGAACGGCGCCGGCAAGACCACCCTGGTGGAGAGCTGCGAGGGCTACCGCAAGCCGGACGCCGGCACGGTCAGCGTCCTCGGGCTCGATCCGCACCGCCAGGCCCGCGCACTGCACCCGCGCATCGGCGTGATGCTCCAGTCCGGCGGCGTCTACTCCGGCGCACGCGCGGACGAGATGCTGCGCCATGTGGCGGGGCTGCACGCGCACCCCCTGGACGTCGACGCGCTGATCGAACGCCTGGGTCTCGGCAGCTGCGGTCGCACCGGCTACCGGCGGCTCTCCGGCGGGCAGCAGCAGCGCCTGGCGCTCGCCATGGCCGTGGTCGGCCGCCCCGAGCTGGTCTTCCTCGACGAGCCCACCGCCGGCCTCGACCCGCAGGCCCGCCACGCCACCTGGGACCTGGTGCGGGAGCTGCGCGGCGACGGCGTCAGCGTGATCCTCACCACGCACTACATGGACGAGGCCGAGCAGCTCGCCGACGATGTCGCGATCGTCGACGCGGGGCACGTCATCGCGCACGGCACCCCCGAGGAGCTGTGCCGCGGCGGCGCGGAGAACACCCTGCGCTTCACCGGACGCCCCGGCCTGGACGTGGCGTCCCTCCTCAAGGCGCTGCCCACGGACGCCGCCGCCGCCGAGCTCACCCCGGGCTCGTACCGGGTCACCGGAAAGGTCAATCCCCAGTTGCTGGCCACCGTCACCTCCTGGTGCGCCCAGCACGGCGTGATGCCGGACCGGATCGCGGTCGAACGCCACACTCTGGAGGACGTGTTCCTGGAGCTCACCGGCAGGGAGCTGCGGGGATGACAGCGCTCGGGGCGGCCGTCGACCGGCCCTCGCACAGCAGGGAACGGGCCGAGGGAGAACACAGCATGGAACTGACCGGTAGGGAGCCGCGCGGATGAGCGCCGGTACGTACACACCGCAGCCCGGGGCGGCACCCCTGTCCCGGATGATCGTCTCCCAGGCCGCCCTGGAGACGAGGATGCTGCTGCGCAACGGCGAGCAGCTGCTGCTCACCGTGGTCATCCCCACCCTGTTGCTGGTGCTGTTCAGCTCCGTGGACATCGTGGACACCGGCGCGGGCAGGTCCGTGGACTTCCTGGCACCCGGCATCCTCGCGCTCGCCGTGCTGTCCACCGCCTTCACCGGCCAGGCCATCGCGACCGGCTACGAGCGGCGCTACGGCGTGCTGAAGCGGCTGGGCACCTCGCCGCTGCCGCGCTGGGGGCTGATGACCGCGAAGACCCTGTCGGTGCTGGTCACCGAGGCCCTTCAGGTGATCCTCCTGACGCTGATCGCCCTCGCCCTGGGATGGTCGCCGCACGGCAACCCCGCTGCCGTGCTGCTGCTGCTCGTGCTGGGCACGGCGGCCTGCTCGGGGCTCGGGCTGCTGATGGCCGGCACCCTCAAGGCGGAGGCGACGCTGGCCGCGGCCAACCTGGTCTTCATCCTGCTGCTGGTCGGCGGCGGCGTCCTCGTGCCGCTCGACAGGTTCCCGGACGCGGCCCAGGCGGTGCTCGGGCTGCTGCCGCTCTCCGCGCTCTCGGACGGGCTGCGGGACGTGTTGCAGCACGGGGCCTCCACCCCCTGGGGGGACCTCGGGATCCTCGGCGTGTGGGCCGTCCTCGGCCTCGGCGCCGCGGCCGCGCTCTTCCGCTGGGAGTGACGTCGGGACGACCCGCGTCAGCCCGCGCTGACGCGCCCGGACCCGGGGGCGGACCTGCGGCTTCTGCGTGGAACATCCCCTCGTGAAGGCGTGCACAAGCAGCCCCTTACGATGGTTCGGTGCCCCAAGTGACCCGAGACGACGTCGTGCAAGCCGTACGCAATCCGCTCGCCTTCATCGCCGAGCGCTGGACTCCTGCCCCCCGGACCGTGCAGAGGGCCGCGTTGGCCGCTCTCGTCATGGCGATCGTCATCGTGGTCACCGGCGGCGCCGTCCGGCTCACCAGCTCCGGCCTGGGTTGCCCCACCTGGCCCAAGTGCACCGACGCATCGCTGACCGCCACGCCGGCCATGGGCTTCCACGGCGCCGTCGAGTTCGGCAACCGGATGCTGACGTACGTGCTGTGCGCCGCGGTCGGCTGGGCGATCATCGCCGCGCGGTCGGCGCAGCCCGGGCGGCGCAGCCTGACCCGGCTCGGCTGGGCGCAGTTCTGGCTGGTCATGGGCAACGCGGTGCTCGGCGGCATCGTCGTCCTGGTGGGTCTGAACCCGTACACCGTGGCCTGCCACTTCCTGTTGACCTCGGCATTGCTGGCCGTCGCGACGCTGATGTGGCAGCGCAGCCGCGAGGGTGACGAGCCGGCCCGGCCGCTGGTCGGCAAGTCCCTGGTGCGGTTGGCGTGGGTCCTGATGGTGGCGACGGGGCTGCTCGTCGCCGTGGGCACGGTGGTCACCGGCGCCGGGCCGCACGCCGGCGACTCCAGCGAAGTGCCGCGTATGCACGTGAGCTGGGAGGCCGTCAGCCTGGTGCACGCGACGCTGGCATGGGTCGTGGTGATCCTCACCCTCGCGCTGTGGTTCGCCCTGAAGGCCGTCGACGCCCCGGCCGGCCCGCTGCGCCGCACCCGGCTGCTGTTCCTGGTGCTGCTGGCGCAGGGCGTGATCGGCTATGTGCAGTACTTCACCGACCTGCCCGAGGCCCTGGTCGCGGTGCACATGCTCGGATCGGCACTGGTGTGGGTCGGGGCGCTGCGGGTCCTGCTGTCGATGCGCGAACGCCCCTGGACCGCGCCGGGCGTGCCCGCGCAGCAGGACTCCCAGCTCTCGGCGGTGTGAGCCCGGGTATCCGGTACCGCGGGGACGCGCCGGGGCGCACCACGGCTTCCTGCTCGACCCGCAACGTGCTGCCGGTCGCTCCCCCGCTGCCTTGAAGGCGTGGGCGGTACCCCCGTCCCGCGCCCTGCTCCCGTCTTGCGCTTCTTCCCGGCCGCGCCGACCCGCTACTTCCCCGCCGCCCCGCCCAGCTGGATCCCCGCCATCCGGGACCACTCGTACGGGCCCGTGCGCACCTTGGCCGCAAGGTCGCCCGCGAAGTCCTCGTGGACGGTGATGCCGGCCTTCTCCGTGGCCTGCCGGGCGAGGGCGTGGCTGGGTGCCACGAGGTCGCCCCACCTGCCGTCCTCGCCGACCAGCACGATCCGGGCGCCCTTGCGGCCCAGGTAGGCGATCTGTCCCTCGGCGCCGCCGTGCGCGCCGGCGAAGGCGCGGATCTCGCGGGCCAGTCGGGTGACACGACGTGCGTCCCGCGCGGCTCGGCGATCCGCGCCGCGGAGGCCGCCGCCGGTGCCGTTCTCGCCGTTGTCCTCAGCCTGCTGTGTGTCTGCCATGCACAGGATGCTACCGGCGGGTAATCTGCGGGTCGACGTGTGGGGCGTCACGCTCACCACCACGCTCGGCGGGACCGGACGCAGGGCGCCGATGCGCTCCCGTCAGTGCAGGAACGGGTCCACCGCCACCGCGATGAACAGCAGCGACGCATAGGTGATCGACCAGTGGAACAGGCGCATTTCCTTCAGTTTCGCGCCGGACTGCTCCGCCTTGGCGCGGTTCAGCAGCGCGTGCGCCTCCCACAGCCACCAGCCGCCGGTGAGCAGCGCCACCGTCGTGTAGAACCAGCCGGTGTAACCGAGCGGCGTCAGCAGAAGGGAGACGGCGACCATCACCCAGCTGTAGATGACGATCTGCCGGGCCACGATCTTGTTGGAGGCGAGCACCGGGAGCATCGGTACGCCCACCCTGGCGTAGTCGTCCTTCACCTTCATGGACAGCGGCCAGTAGTGCGGCGGCGTCCAGAAGAACATCACGAGGAAGAGGACGACCGCCGCCCAGGAGAGCGAGTCGGTCACCGCGGACCAGCCGATGAAGACGGGCATGCAGCCGGCGATGCCACCCCAGACGATGTTCTGGGACGTGCGCCGCTTGAGGATCATCGTGTAGCCGACGACGTAGAAGAGCAGCGCACCGAGGGACAGCCAGGCGGACAGCCAGTTGACGAGCAGCCCGAACCACGCGGTGGAGATGACGGCCAGCGACAGGCCGAAGACCAGGCCCTCGCGTGGCGAGACGATGCCCGTGACCAGCGGACGCTGCGCCGTGCGCGCCATGAGGGCGTCGATGTCGCGGTCGATGTACATGTTGAGCGCGTTGGCGCCGCCCGCGGAGAGGTAGCCACCGATGCAGGTCGTCACGACCAGCCAGAGGTCCGGCACGCCCTGGGCGGCGAGGAACATCACCGGGACGGTGGTGATCAGCAGCAGTTCGATGATGCGCGGCTTGGTGAGCGCCACGAACGCCTTGACCCGGGCTCCGAACGACCGGCGCACCGCGTTCGTCCCGCGCTCCCCCGCGGCCTCTTCGGCATGGGAGGCACCCCCAGGACGGGACTCAGCTCCCGCTGGACGGGATTCAACGGCCGTCACGCACACCCCTGTGAAAGACACATTCCAGCGAGCCATGGTTTGTGAGGTCCCGGTGAAGGCTCGCGCGTACCACGCCACTGTAGACGTTGCCCATCCCTCGCCCTTCGCGGGGGTCCGTCGTGTTGATGCCGCGCCACCAGGCCTGCCGACACGCCGGGACCAGCGGGACCGGAGGGGCGGGGACCCGGACCGGGCCACCCGACGGCCATCGGACGAAGGCCGGAACGGGGCGAAGGGCGGGCCACCCCCAGCGGTACGCTCGACGCGGCCGGTGAACGCGAAGCACCGCGAGGAAGCGGCAGGGAGCGAAGAGCGCCGGTAGTTCCGAGCATTTGCGGAGAGGAGCCCTGACTCAGGGTGAGCACCAAGCCGACGATCACAGATCTCGAGTGGACCGAGGTGGACCAGCGAGCAGTCGACACCGTGCGTGTCCTGGCCGCGGACGCCGTACAGAAGGTCGGCAACGGCCATCCCGGCACGGCGATGAGCCTGGCCCCGGCCGCGTACACCCTCTTCCAGAAGGTGATGCGGCACGACCCGGCGGACCCGAACTGGACCGGCCGGGACCGTTTCGTACTGTCCGCAGGGCACTCGTCCCTGACCCTCTACATCCAGCTCTTCCTGGGCGGCTTCGGCCTGGAGCTGGACGATCTCAAGGCCTTCCGCACCTGGGGCTCGAAGACCCCCGGCCACCCGGAGTACGGCCACACGGCCGCCGTGGAGACCACCACGGGGCCGCTGGGCCAGGGCGTCGCCAACGCCGTGGGCATGGCGATGGCCGCCCGTTACGAGCGCGGGCTCTTCGACCCCCGGACGGCGCCCGGCAGTTCGCCGTTCGACCACCACATCTTTGCGATCGCCGGTGACGGCTGCCTCCAGGAAGGCATCTCCGCCGAGGCCTCGTCGCTGGCCGGCCACCAGAAGCTGGGCAATCTGATCCTGCTCTGGGACGACAACCACATCTCGATCGAGGGCGACACCGAGACCGCGGTCTCCGAGGACACCGTAAAGCGGTACGAGGCCTACGGCTGGCACGTCCAGCGCGTCGAGCCCAAGGAGGACGGCGACCTCGACCCGCAGGCGCTGTACGCGGCGATCCAGGCGGCGAAGGCGGAGACGGAGCGGCCCTCGTTCATCGCGATGCGCTCGATCATCGCCTGGCCCGCCCCGAACGCCCAGAACACCGAGGCGGCGCACGGCTCGGCGCTGGGTGCCGACGAGGTCGCCGCCACCAAGCGGGTGCTCGGCTTCGACCCGGAGAAGGCCTTCGAGGTCCCCGACGAGGTGCTGGCGCACACCCGCCGCCTGCTCGACCGTGGCCAGGAGGCCCGCGCCGAGTGGGAGAAGGGCTTCGCGGCCTGGCGCACCGCCGACCCGGAGCGTGCCGCGCGCTTCGACCGGGTCGCCGCGGGCGAGCTGCCGGCCGGCTGGGAGGGGGCGCTGCCGGTCTTCGAGACGGACAAGTCCGTCGCCACCCGTGCCGCCTCCGGCAAGGTGCTCCAGGCGCTGGGTGAGGTCGTGCCCGAGCTGTGGGGCGGCTCCGCCGACCTCGCCGGGTCGAACAACACCACCCTGGACAAGAACTCCTCGTTCCTGCCGGCGGGCAACCCGCTGCCGACCGCGGACCCGTACGGCCGCACGATCCACTTCGGCATCCGCGAGCACGCGATGGCCGCGACCATGAACGGCATCGCGCTGCACGGCAACACCCGTATCTACGGGGGCACCTTCCTGGTGTTCTCCGACTACATGCGCAACGCGGTGCGGCTGTCGGCGCTGATGCACCTGCCGGTGACGTACGTGTGGACGCACGACTCCATCGGTCTGGGCGAGGACGGCCCGACGCACCAGCCCGTCGAGCACCTGGCCAGCCTGCGCGCGATCCCCGGCCTGAACGTGGTCCGTCCGGCGGACGCCAACGAGACCGTGATCGCCTGGCGTGAGATCCTGCGCCGCTACACCAAGCAGTTCGGCAAGGGCGCCCCGCACGGTCTCGCCCTGACCCGCCAGGGCGTGCCGGCGTACGAGCCGAACGAGAACGTGGTGCGCGGCGGATACGTGCTGCTGGACGCCGAAGGGCCCACCGGGCAGAGCACGGCTCCGGAGGTCGTGCTGATCGCCACCGGTTCCGAGGTGCAGATCGCCGTGGCGGCCCGCGAGCAGCTCCAGGCGGACGGCGTGCCGACCCGCGTGGTGTCGATGCCGTGCGTCGAGTGGTTCGACGAGCAGGACCAGGGGTACCGGGACGAGGTGCTGCCGCCGTCGGTGCGGGCTCGCGTGTCGGTGGAGGCCGGGATCGGCCTGACCTGGCACCGTTTCGTCGGCGACGCGGGACGGATCGTCTCGTTGGAGCACTTCGGTGCGTCCGCGGACGGGAAGGTGCTGTTCCGCGAGTTCGGCTTCACGGCCGAAGCGGTGGCCAGCGCGGCCCGGGAATCCCTGGCCGCCGCCCAGCGCTGACGCTGGTATAGGACGCTACGACGCTTTACACAACGAAACGCCGCTATACCACCGACTCCCAGAAGCAGGAGATGCAATTTCCATGACAGACGCACTGAAGCGCCTCTCCGACGAAGGCGTGGCGATCTGGCTGGACGACCTGTCGCGCCAGCGCATCACGTCCGGCAACCTCGCCGAGCTGATCGACGAGCAGCACGTCGTGGGCGTCACCACCAACCCGACGATCTTCCAGAAGGCGATCAGCAGCGGCGACGGCTACGAGCAGCAACTCGCCGACCTCGCGGCACGCAAGGTCACGGTGGAAGAGGCCGTACGGATGATCACCACGGCGGACGTCCGGGACGCCGCCGACATCCTCCGGCCGGTCTTCGACGCGACCGGCGGTCAGGACGGCCGGGTCTCCATCGAGGTCGACCCGCGGCTGGCCCACAACACCGGGGCCACCGTCGCCGAGGCCAAGCAGCTCGCCTGGCTGGTGGACCGGCCGAACACCTTCATCAAGATCCCCGCCACCCAGGCGGGCCTCCCGGCGATCACCGAGGTCATCGGCCTCGGCATCAGCGTCAACGTCACGCTGATCTTCTCGCTGGAGCGCTACCACGCCGTGATGGACGCCTTCCTCGCGGGCCTGGAGAAGGCCAAGGCCGCCGGCCTCGACCTGTCCAAGATCCGTTCGGTGGCGTCCTTCTTCGTGTCCCGGGTGGACACCGAGATCGACAAGCGCCTGGACAAGATCGGCACCGCCGAGGCCAAGGCGCTCAAGGGCAAGGCGGCCGTGGCCAACGCCCGGCTGGCCTACCAGGCCTACGAAGAGGTCTTCGGCTCGGACCGCTGGGAGGCCCTGGAGCGCGCCGGCGCCCACCGGCAGCGTCCACTGTGGGCGTCCACCGGTGTGAAGAACCCGGACTACAAGGACACCCTGTACGTCGACGACCTGGTCGCGCCCGGCACGGTGAACACCATGCCGGAGGCCACCCTGGAAGCGGTGGCCCACCACGGCGAGGCCGGGGGCAACGCGATCGCCGGCACGTACGAGCAGGCCAAGGCCGACCTGGACGCGCTGGGGAAGATCGGCGTGTCCTACGACGATGTGGTGCAGGTGCTGGAGGACGAGGGCGTCGAGAAGTTCGCCGCCTCGTGGAACGACCTGCTCTCATCCACCGAGGCCGAGCTGAACCGCCTCACCCCCGCGGAGGGCTGAGCGCCGTGACCGGCACCCTCCGAGATCCAGTCCCCTCTTCCGCCAGGGCGAACCCCTTGCGTGATCCCGCAGACCGACGGCTCCCGCGCATCGCGGGGCCGTCGGGCCTGGTGATCTTCGGTGTCACGGGTGACCTGTCCCGCAAGAAGCTGATGCCGGCGGTGTACGACCTGGCCAACCGCGGCCTGCTGCCGCCGGGCTTCTCCCTGGTCGGGTTCGCACGCCGCGAGTGGCAGCACGAGGACTTCGCCCAGGAGGTCCACGACGCGGTCAAGGAGCACGCCCGGACGCCGTTCCGGGAGGAGGTCTGGCAGCAGCTCATCCAGGGGATGCGCTTCGTCCAGGGCACCTTCGACGACGACGCGGCCTTCGAGGAGTTGCGGACGACCCTCAACGAACTCGACGAGGCCCAGGGCACGGGCGGCAACTTCGCCTTCTACCTGTCGGTCCCGCCGAAGTTCTTCCCGAAGGTCGTGCAGCAGCTGAAGAAGCACGGCCTGGCCGACCAGTCGGAGGACTCCTGGCGGCGCGCCGTGATCGAGAAGCCGTTCGGGCACGACCTGGCGTCCGCGCAGGAGCTGAACGCGATCGTCCACGAGGTCTTCGGCCCGGACCAGGTGTTCCGCATCGACCACTACCTGGGCAAGGAGACCGTCCAGAACATCCTGGCGCTGCGGTTCGCCAACACCCTCTTCGAACCGGTCTGGAACCGCAGTTACGTCGACCACGTGCAGATCACCATGGCCGAGGACATCGGCATCGGTGGCCGTGCCGGCTACTACGACGGCATCGGCGCCGCCCGTGACGTCATCCAGAACCACCTGCTCCAACTGCTGGCGCTCACCGCGATGGAGGAGCCCGCCGCCTTCGACGCGGACGCGCTGGCCGCCGAGAAGACGAAGGTGCTGGGTGCGGTGCGGCTCCCGAAGGACCTCGGCGAGGACACCGTGCTGGCCCAGTACACGGGGGGCTGGCAGGGCGGTGAGAAGGTCATCGGGTACCTCCAGGAAGAGGGCATCGACCCCAAGTCGAAGACCGACACCTACGCGGCGGTGAAGCTGGAGATCGACAACCGCCGCTGGGCCGGTGTGCCGTTCTACCTGCGCACCGGCAAGCGCCTCGGCCGCCGTGTCACCGAGATCGCGGTGGTCTTCCAGCGCGCCCCGCACTCCCCCTTCGACTCCACCGCCACCGCAGAGCTGGGGCAGAACGCCCTGGTCATCCGCGTCCAGCCGGACGAGGGCGTGACCCTGCGGTTCGGGTCCAAGGTGCCCGGCACCTCGATGGAGGTGCGGGACGTGTCCATGGACTTCGCCTACGGCGAGTCCTTCACCGAGTCCAGTCCCGAGGCGTACGAGCGGTTGATCCTCGACGTACTGCTCGGCGACGCCAATCTCTTCCCGCGCACCTCCGAGGTCGAGCTGTCCTGGAAGATCCTCGACCCGATCGAGGAGCACTGGGAGAAGAACGGCAAGCCGGCGCAGTATCCGGCGGGCACCTGGGGACCCGCCGAGGCGGACGAAATGCTCGAACGAGACGGACGGAGCTGGCGTCGGCCATGAACATCGACCTGACGAACACCACGGCCAGCGAGATCAACAAGGCCCTGATCCGGGGCCGGCGCGCGATCGGCAGCCCCGCCGTCGGCATGGTGCTCACCCTGGTCATCGTCACCGACGAGGAGAACGCCTACGACGCGCTGAAGGCGGCCAGCGAGGCGTCGCGCGAGCACCCCTCGCGCACCCTCGTGGTCGTCAAGCGCGTCTCGCGTACGCCCCGTGACCGTACCCACTCCCGGCTGGACGCCGAGGTACGGGTCGGCGCGGACGCCGGCACCGGCGAGACGGTGGTGCTGCGGCTGTACGGCGAGGTGGTCAACCACGCCCAGTCCGTGGTGCTGCCGCTGCTGCTGCCGGACGCCCCCGTGGTCGTCTGGTGGCCGGTGAACGCACCGCTCGACCCGGCCCAGGACCCGCTCGGCGCCCTGGCGCAGCGCCGTGTCACCGACACCTACGCAGCCGCCTCACCGGCTGAGGAGTTGGAGGCACGCGCCGGGACCTACACGCCCGGCGACACGGATCTGTCCTGGACCCGTGTCACACCCTGGCGCTCGATGCTGGCAGCGGCCCTGGACCAGGTGGCCTGCCAGGTCACCGCCGCGGTGGTGGAGGGCGAGGAGTTCAACCCGAGCGTGGAGCTGCTCGCCATGTGGCTCGCGGATCGGCTCTCCGTACCCGTCGAGCGTGCGCTGTCCGCCGGCCCCGGCCTGACGGCCGTCCGGATGGAGACGGACTGCGGGCCGATCGTGCTGGACCGTGCGGACGGCTCGCTGGCGACGTTGTCCATCCACGGCCAGCCGGACCGGGCGGTGGCGCTGCACCGGCGTGAGACGGCGGAACTCATAGCGGAGGAGCTGCGCCGGCTCGACCCGGACGACACCTACGCCTCGGCCCTGCGGTACGGGGTGGAACGGTTGTCGGACGCCGGGCGCGGCGCGATGTCGCCGGGGCACTCCGGTGGCGATGCGGCACAGGCCCCGCAGGCACAGGCGGAGCCGCCCGTGAAGGGCCCGGTGGAGGAATCGGCGTCCGACACGAAGGCCAAGCCGCGCTCGAAGAAGGCGGCGGCGAAGTGACCACGGCTCCTCAGCTCGTCGTCCACCGCGACAAGGAGCTGATGGCGCAGGCCGCGGCGGCTCGGCTGATCACGAAGATCGTGGATGCGCAGACCGCCCGCGGTACGGCCTCGGTCGTCCTGACGGGCGGGCGCAACGGCAACGGCCTGCTGGCCGCCCTCGCCGCTGCGCCCGCCCGGGACGCGGTCGACTGGTCCCGTCTCGACCTGTGGTGGGGCGACGAACGCTTCCTCCCGGAGAACGACCCGGAGCGCAATGACACGCAGGCCCGCAAGGCCCTGCTCGACTCGGTGCCCCTGAACCCGGCACGCGTGCACCCCATGCCCGCGTCCGACGGTGCCTACGGGCGGGACGTGGAGGCCGCGGCAGCCGCGTACGCCACGGCGCTGGCCGCCGCCGCGGGCCCGGAGGACCACGGGCCGGTGCCGACGTTCGACGTCCTGATGCTGGGCGTCGGCCCCGACACGCATGTGGCGTCCCTCTTCCCCGAGCTGCCCGCGGTGCGCGAGACCGAGCGCACGGTGGTCGGGGTGCACGGCGCACCCAAGCCGCCGCCCACGCGTGTCACCCTCACGCTGCCCGCCATCCGTGCGGCTCGCGAGGTGTGGCTGCTGGCCGCGGGCGAGGACAAGGCACGGGCCGTGGAGATCGCCCTGTCGGGGGCCGGCGAGATCCTCGCCCCGGCCGCGGGGGCGTACGGGCGGGCCCGCACGCTGTGGCTTCTGGACGCGGCAGCAGCGGCCCGCTTGCCGCGGGGGCTCTACCCGCCGGCTTCGCCGTGACCCCGTTCCCGGGGCGGCTCGGGGTGCCCCCCGGGCCGGTTCCGGTCTGACGGCCACGCCGGGGACGGCTCGGGGTGCCCCCTGGCGTCCGTTCCGGTCTGACGGCCACGCCGTGGCCTGTCGCGCAGTTCCCCGCGCCCCTCATTCGCGAGCGCCGTGCGCCACCGGGCAGGCCCCGACGAGCCCTCGCCCGGGGGCGGCTCGGGGTGCCCCCCGGGGCCCGTCCCGGTCTGACCGGCGCGTCGTGGCCTGTCGCGCAGTTCCCCGCGCCCCTCTTTCGTGGGCGCCGTGGGCCGTCCCTCTGCGGGGGGCGCCCGCTGTGCGGTGGGGGTCGGGGACGTGGGGGTATGTACGTGCTCGGTCCGGCACCTGGACGTTGACCGTTTCAGAGCCCGGCACTTGCGCCGGATCCTGCGCGCACATACCCCCACGTCCCCTCCTCGCCGTCGGCGGCTTTCCCCGATCGGGGCCACAGGTGGTGCCACCGGGAGGGCAGTCGCGTACGAGGCGGGAGGGGGCGCGGGGGGATGTGCGCGCGCAGCAGCCGGCGCTGAACGGCCCATACCGGACGGCGTACGGTGCCGCGCCGGATCGAGCACGTGCATCCCCCCGCGCCCCCGCCCCAGGGCGAACAGCTGGCGACCGAGCACCGGCCAAGCCGCACCGGCGGACAAGGGCGCCCACGCACAAGGGGCGCGGGGAACTGCGCGACAAGCCACGAGGTAGCGGGAAGACCGCGACGAAGCCCCGGGGGCACCCCGGACCGCACGGGCGCACCCCGGACCGCAGGGCGGCGACCGACGACGTGGTCGCCGGACAGGCCTCAGCCGGCGCCCGTGGCGAAGTACGGCTTGCACACCGTACCGGCATAGTCCGTGGCGATCTCCAACACCCGCGTGCCATCCGCCGAGGGCAACAGCGCGGAACTGTAGTTGGGGCAGTAGTCGACGGTGGACGAGTCCACCGCGACCGGCGCGGCCACCTCACGCCACGCACCCGTGCCACCGGCGCTGTTGGTCCAGATGGTGCGCCCGCTCCCGGAGGCCACGGTGCCGTCCCGGTTGTACATCACCTGGCCGACCAGAAACAGCTTCCCCTGCGGATTGCCCGGCTCGGGCGACCACGCGACCGTCGGGGCGTGCTTGAAGTACTTGCCGTCCGCGGTCTCGGGGCGGATGCCGAGATAGGTCGGGTCGCCCCAGTCCCAGCCGTCCGCCGAGGTCCGGTAGTGCACCACGCACACGTACTGGCCCGCGGCGGCGCAGATCTCGTACGTCATGAAGTAGCTGCCGTTCGGCAGCTTCCGCACGACCGCCATCCCGGGCCGGTCCGAGCCGAGCGCGCTGGCCACGGTGTCGTGGTGACCGGTCCAGGTGACACCGTCCGACGTGCGGGCGGCCACCAGTTTCTGGCTGTGCGTGCCGTCGGTCTCGTCGGAGTAGTGGCAGACCAGGTTGCCCTGCGCGTCGACGGAGAACTCCGGCTCCCACAGCCCGCGGTCGTTCGGTGCGGTGGCGACGGTGGACAGGTACGACCAGCTGCGGCCCACGTCCGTGCTGGCGAAGACGCGGATCGACATGCGGCGGTCTGCGGTGTCCTGTCCGACGGACGCGGCCCACAGCAGCGTGCCGGCCGGCAACCCGCCGACCTGCTGCGGCAGTTCGAACAGCGTCGAGCAGCACAGGCCCCGGCCGCCGGCCGCCTGGGGATCGCCGACCGTGCCGACCTGGCGGAAGGACCCGCCGTCGTCGGTGCTCTCGTAGACGGCGCCCAACCCGTTGTTGCCGTCGAAGGTGACCACGGACGCGAGGATCCGCCCGTTGTCGGCACCGCTGTGCTCCAGCCGCACGGCACGCGGGTACAGCCCGGTGCCGTCCCGTAGCAGCGTGCCGCTCGCGGCGGACGCGGGAGGTGCGTGGAAGCTGAGCAGCCCTGCGACGAGGACGAGCAGGAGCGCCGTCAGGGCCGAGTGACGCGTGAGGCGTGCGGAGGCGGTGATCCGCCGGGAGCCGACGATCATGGGAACTCCGGTTGGTGGGGGGGGAGGAGGAACCGGGGCAGCGTCAGCGTAGGAGTCGTTTACAACGATGTAAAGATGGCCGGGGCCGCGGGGACGCTCGAGCCGCCCTCCAGGCTTCGCCTTCCGGCCAGGAAAAGGCGGCGGCTCCCCGCCCGGCAGCGACCTGCCGGGCGAGGAGCCGTGCGGCCCGCGTGCGCCGTTGCGCCTACCGCCCGCGCATCTTCCGGTACCGCCCCACCAGCGCGGTGGTGGACGGATCGAGACCGGGCACCGCCGCACCTTCCGTGAGGGCCGGCTCGATGCGCTTGGCGAGGACCTTGCCGAGTTCGACGCCCCACTGGTCGAAGGAGTCGATGTTCCACACCGCGCCCTGGACGAAGACCTTGTGCTCGTAGAGGGCGATGAGCTGGCCCAGTACGGACGGGGTCAGGGTGCTCGCGAGGATGGTGGTGGTCGGGCGGTTGCCCTTGAAGGTCTTGTGCGGGACCAGGTCCTCGGGCACGCCTTCCGCGCGGACCTCGTCGGGCGTCTTACCGAAGGCCAGCGCCTGGGTCTGGGCGAAGAAGTTGGCCATCAGCAGGTCGTGCTGCGGGACGAGCGCCGGCGCGAGGTCGGCGACGGGCTCCGCGAAGCCGATGAAGTCGGCGGGTACGAGCTTGGTGCCCTGGTGGAGCAGCTGGAAGTAGGCGTGCTGGCCGTTGGTGCCGGGGGTGCCCCAGACGACCGGGCCGGTCTGCCAGTCGACCTCGTGGCCGTCGCGGTCGACGTGCTTGCCGTTGGACTCCATGTCCAGTTGCTGGAGGTACGCGGTGAACTTGGACAGGTAGTGCGAGTACGGCAGCACCGCGTGGGACTGGGCGTCGTGGAAGTTGTCGTACCAGATGCCGAGCAGACCCATCAGCAGCGGCGCGTTCTGCTCGGGCGGGGCCGCGCGGAAGTGGCGGTCGACCAGGTGGAAGCCGTCCAGCATCTCCTGGAAGCGGTCGGGGCCGATGGCGATCATCAGGGAGAGGCCGATGGCGGAGTCGTAGGAGTAGCGGCCCCCTACCCAGTCCCAGAACTCAAACATGTTGTCCGTGTCGATGCCGAAGTCGGCGACCTTCTCGGCGTTCGTCGACAGCGCCACGAAGTGCTTGGCGACGGCCTCCTGACCGGCGTTCAGCTCCGAGAGCAGCCAGGTGCGCGCGGACGTGGCGTTGGTGATCGTCTCGATGGTGGTGAAGGTCTTCGAGGCGATGATGAACAGCGTCTCGGCGGCGTCCAGGTCCCGCAGCGCCTCGTGCAGGTCGGCGCCGTCCACGTTCGAGACGAAACGGACGGTCAGGCCCCGGTCCGCGTACGGGCGCAGCGCCTCGTAGGCCATCGCGGGGCCGAGGTCCGAGCCGCCGATGCCGATGTTGACGACGTTCTTGATGCGCTTTCCGGTGTGGCCGGTCCACTCGCCCGACCGGACGCGGTCGGAGAAGGAGCGCATCTTCGTGAGCACGGCGTGCACTTCGGGGACGACGTTCTGACCGTCGACCTCGACGACGGTGTCGCTCGGCAGGCGCAGAGCGGTGTGCAGCACGGCACGGTGCTCGGTCGTGTTGATCTTGTCACCGCGGAACATCGCGTCACGCAGCTCGGCCACGCCGGTGGCGGCGGCCAGTTCCTGCAACAGGCCCAGCGTCTCGTCGGTGACGAGGTGCTTGGAGTAGTCGATGTACAGATCGCCGACCTGGAGGGTGTACCTCGTGCCGCGCTCGGGGTCGGCGTCGAACAGCTCGCGCAGCTGCACGTCTCCCAGCTCTTCACGGTGCTTGACCAGAGCCGTCCACGCGGGCGTCTGGTTGAGCCTGGCTCGGCTGTCTGCGTTCATGTCGGACTTCAGCCTTCTCTCGTACGAGCCGTGCGTACCGCCCGCCCGCCGGAGCCACCGACCCCGGCAGGAGCCACCGGGCAACGGGGTCCCCACATTCCCGCGGGCCCACACACTATAGGTGCCGAAGGTGTCGCAACGGGTGCGCGGCATGGCGCCCCGGCCGGGCACATGGCCCCTGCGGCGACACCCCGGCGTACGGGTGAACCGCTGGTCAGCGACATGGCCCGAAAATTGGTCTCATCCAATTTGGTCCAGACCATTGACCATCCCGGGGGCGCTGGCCTACTTCTGTGTCGAGCACTGTCGCCCGGCCCGTCGGCGCACGGAGCCGGCGGGCGGCCACGGGCACTTCCCACTCCCCCACTCACCGCTGGGACACGCCATGAGACGCACACGATCGCTCAGAGCCCTGCTGACGGCGGCCGCACTGGCCCTGGCCGGTGCGGGGCTGACCGCGCTGAGCACGGGCACCGCCCAGGCGGCGACGCCGCTGCCGGCCCATGTCTTCGCCCCGTACTTCGAGGCCTGGAACGGCGACAGCCCCGCCGCGCTGAGCGCCGAGTCGGGAGCCTCACACCTGACGATGGCGTTCATCCAGACGGCGTCCGCCGGATCCTGCACGGCCTACTGGAACGGTGACAGCGGGTCCCCGCTCACCTCGGCCACCTTCGGCGACGACATCGCGACCATCCAGGACAGGGGCGGCGACGTCATCCCCTCGTTCGGCGGCTACACCGCGGACACCACCAACACCGAGATCGCCGACAGCTGCACCGACGTGAGCAAGATCGCCGCCGTGTACGAGCAGGTGATCTCGGCCTACGACATCACCCGACTCGACATGGACATCGAGGCCGACTCGCTGAACAACAGCGCGGGCATCGACCGGCGGAACAAGGCGATCAAGCAGGTCGAGGACTGGGCGGCGGCCAACGGGCGCACGCTCCAGGTCTCCTACACCCTGCCGACGACGACCGGCGGGCTGGCCTCCGACGCGCTCGCCGTCCTGCGCAACGCCGTGAGCAACGGCACCCGGGTGGACGTCGCCAACATCATGACGTTCGACTACTACGACGGCGCCGACCCGCACCAGATGGCGGACGACACCCAGTCGGCCGCCCAGGGGCTGCACGACCAACTGGCCGGCCTCTACCCGAACACCTCGTCCGCCGACCTCTGGGGCATGGTCGGCATCACGGAGATGCCGGGCGTCGACGACTACGGCCCGGCGGAGACCTTCACCCTGGCCGACGCCACCGAGGTCTACGACTGGGCGGTCTCCAAGGGCGTCGACACGATCGCGTTCTGGGCGCTGCAACGCGACAACGGCGGTTGCCCGGGCGGCGGCGCCAGTGATGGCTGCTCCGGCATCGAGCAGGACACCTGGGCCTTCTCGCACATCTTCGAGCCGTTCACCGGCGGCACCGGCAACACCGGCGGGAACGGCGGTGACGACGGAGGCGACGGGACGTGCACGGCGGCCCCCTATGAGGCCAGCGCCGTCTACACGGCCGGCGACCAGGTGTCGTACGAGGGTCACCTCTGGCAGGCCCGGTGGTGGACGACCGGCACCGCGCCGAAGGACACCGGCGAGTGGGGCAACTGGGAGGACCTCGGCCCCTGCTGAGCCGCATGCCTGTCGCCGTACGGTGCGGCGTGGTCACACGACTGCGCCGCACCGCGGACTCATGGCCTCAGGAGGGCACGGGCGCGGCGCACGGGACGGGCACGCAGGAGTAGCGCTCCGGCGGCTACAGAGGCGCGCAGACGGAACGCAGGAGGCCCGCCAGGACGCCCAAGCGTCCTGGCGGGCCTCAATGGCTAGATCTCGCCGCGGAGTTTCGCGAGCGCCTCCGCGAGGATTGCTTCCCCGTCGGCGTCGCTGCGTCGCTCGCGCACATAGGCAAGATGTGTCTTGTACGGCTCGGTGCGCGGCGGGTCGGGCGGGTTGTCCCGGTCCTGCCCGGCCGGAAAGCCGCAGCGTGGACAGTCCCAGGTCTCGGGGACCTGCGCGTCGCTTGCGAAACTCGGCTGGGTCTCGTGCCCGTTCGAGCACCAGAAGGAGACGCGGAGACGTGGCGCGGACTCGCCGCGCTCGGCCTCGCCCATCGGCCCCGCTCCGACCCGGCTTCCACGGATCGCGTTGCCACTTGCCACGGTCGTAACTCCCTGCGTGATGGTGCCGCGGAGCGAGTCCACTTCTCCGCTCCACTGCGGGGCCTCAAGTCTACGTAAGGCCCAACGCGCGTCCAGTGAGAGGAGTTACCCCGTCCCCCGCACGCGGGCCTCATCATAGGCCGCGCCTGGGGATGCCTACGTGACAAGGGGACGCGGGTAGGTGCGTGCACTCGTGTCACCGCGGGCCGCCGTCCGCGGCCGTGGTGTCACATCAGGATGCCGAGCACGACGATGCACGCCGTCCACAGCAGCAGGATCACCACCGTGATGCGGTCCAGATTGCGCTCGGCGACCGACGAGCCACCGACGGACGACTGCATGCCGCCACCGAACATGTCGGAGAGGCCGCCGCCCTTCCCCTTGTGCATCAGCACCAGCAGCATCAGCAGCAGGCTGAAGATAATCAGGGCGATCGAGAACCCCAGAACCACGGCTGGACCAACTTCCTCGGATAAGGATGGACGACACGGGGCCGCACGGACAGTGCCTCTCGGGGCGCACTGCCTGCCCGGCCCCCGACAGGGTACGACGGATCGCTGTCAACGCCTACACACCGCCGGTAGTCGTGACCGGTCGGGCCGTCACGGGTGCGCACCCTGAGCCAGTGGGCACGCACCCGTGGTCACGACCGGGACGGTCGGGTGCTACTGGTCGCGGAACCGCACGATCTTGACGAACTCCTCGGAGTCCAGCGAGGCGCCGCCCACCAGGGCACCGTCGACGTCGGCCTGCGCCATGATCGCGGCGATGTTGCCGGACTTCACGGAGCCGCCGTACTGGATGCGGACCTGGTCGGCCAGGTCCTGGGAGTACAGCTCGGCGAGCCGGCCGCGGATCGCCCCGCAGACCTCCTGGGCGTCCTCGGGGGTGGCGACCTCACCGGTGCCGATGGCCCAGACGGGCTCGTAGGCGATCACGATGGATTCGGCCTGCTCGGCAGGGACGTCCTTGAGGGCGCCGTCGAGCTGGTTCAGCGTGAAGGGCACCTGCTGGCCGGCCTTGCGGGTCTCCAGGGCCTCGCCGACGCACAGGATCGGCGTCAGGCCGTGCTTGAAGGCGGCCTTCACCTTGGCGTTGCACAGCTCGTCGGTCTCGCCGTGGTACTGGCGGCGCTCGGAGTGGCCGACGGCCACGTAGCTGCACTTCAGCTTGGCGAGCATGGGGCCGGAGATCTCACCGGTGTAGGCACCGGAGTCGTGGGCGGAGATGTCCTGGGCGCCGTACTTGATCCCGAGCTTGTCGCCGTCGACCAGGGTCTGCACGGAGCGCAGGTCGGTGAAGGGTGGCAGGACGGCGACCTCGACGGCGTCGTAGTCCTTGTCGGAGAGGGCGAAGGCGAGTTTCTGGACGTGGGCGATGGCCTCGAGGTGGTTGAGGTTCATCTTCCAGTTGCCCGCCATGAAGGGCGTGCGGGTGGTGTTGTTCGACATATGAGGTGTCAGTTCTCCAGTGCGGCGAGGCCGGGCAGCGTCTTGCCCTCAAGGTATTCGAGGGAGGCGCCACCACCGGTCGAGATATGGCCGAAAGCATTCTCATCGAAGCCCAGAATCCGGACGGCCGCGGCAGAGTCACCGCCACCGACGACGGTGAACCCCTGGGAGTCGACGAGGGCCTGGGCGACCGCCCTGGTGCCCTCGGCGTAGTCGGGGTGCTCGAAGACACCCATCGGGCCGTTCCAGAAGACGGTGGCCGCGTCGGCGAGCTTCGCTGCGTACCGCTTCGCGGTCTCGGGGCCGAGGTCCAGGCCCATCTGGTCGCCGGGGATGGCGTCGGCGGCGACGGTCGTGGGGTGTGCGGGCGCCTTGGTCTTCAGGTCGGGGAACTCGGCGGCCACCTTGATGTCGGTGGGCAGCACGAACTCCACGCCGCGCGCGTCGGCGCGCCGCAGATAGTCCTGGACGGCCGGGATCTGGTCCTCCTGGAGCAGTGAGGCGCCGACCTCGTAGCCCTTGGCCTTGAGGAAGGTGTAGGCCATGCCGCCCCCGATGAGGATGCGGTCGGCCTTCTCCAGGAGATGGTCGATGACGCCGAGCTTGTCGGAGACCTTCGCACCGCCCAGGACGACCGCGTAGGGGCGCTTGACGTCCTCGGTGAGCTTCTTCAGGACGCCGACCTCGGTGGCGATGAGGTAGCCCGCGTAGTGCGGCAGCCGGGCGGGCAGGTCGTAGACGGAGGCGTGCTTGCGGTGCACGGCGCCGAAGCCGTCGCCCACGTAGGCGTCGGCGAGGGCGGCGAGCTGGTCGGCGAACTGGGCGCGCTCGGTGTCGTCCTTGCTGGTCTCACCGGGGTTGAAGCGGAGGTTCTCGATCACCGCCACCTGGCCGGGCTCCAGGCCCTTGACCGCGTCGTGCGCGGCGGGGCCGACGGTGTCCTGGGCGAACGCGACGTGGGTGCCGAGCAGTTCACCGAGCCGCACGGCGGCGGGCAGCAGCGAGAAGGCCGGGTCGGGCGCGCCCTTGGGACGGCCGAGATGGGAGGCGACGATCACCTTGGCGCCCGCCTCGGCGAGCGCCTTGACGGTGGGCAGGACGGCACGGATCCGGCCGTCGTCGGTGATGGTGCCGTCGGCGAGGGGGACGTTCAGGTCGGCGCGGACGAAGACCCGCGTGCCGTCGACCCCTTCGGTGAGAAGTTCGTCGATCGTCTTCATGAGTGGGCTTCCCTAAGCTCCTAGGAGGGCTCTGAGTGGCGCTGTGCTCCGGGCCACCCGGGCGCCGGGACCGCACGGACGGCCCGCGCCCGTCACCGGTTCCGAGCGGCCCGCGGTGCGGCCGGCGGTGCGGCCGGCGAACAGGCGGGCCGCACACACGAGAACAGGGTCCGGGCGGCGCTCCATCGCGCACGTCCGGACCCTGTCTAGTGCATTGCTGTGCCTGCCGTCTGCCTGCCGTGTCGGCGATCGGTCAGAGCCGGTCGCCGACGAAGACGGTGAGGTCGACGATGCGGTTCGAGTAACCCCACTCGTTGTCGTACCAGCCGATGATCTTGACCTGGTTGCCGTCCGCCATGGTCAGCAGCGAGTCGAAGGTGCAGGAGGCCGGGGTGGAGACGATGTCCGAGGAGACGATCGGGTCCGCGGTGTAGTACAGCAGGCCCTTCAGCTCGCCCTCGGCGGCCTTCTGGAACGCGGCGTTGACCTCGTCCTTGGTGACCTCGCGGTCCAGGGTGACGACCAGGTCGGTGACCGAGCCGGTCGGCACGGGGACGCGCATCGCGATGCCGTCGAGCTTGCCCTTCAGCTGGGGCAGGACCAGGGCGGTGGCCTTGGCGGCACCGGTGGTCGTCGGGATGATGTTCGCCGCTGCGGCCCGGGCGCGACGCAGGTCCTTGTGCGGGAAGTCCAGGATCCGCTGGTCGTTCGTGTACGCGTGGACCGTCGTCATGAGGCCCTTGGCGATGCCGAAGTTCTCGTCGAGGACCTTCGCCATGGGCGCCACGCAGTTGGTGGTGCAGGAGGCGTTGGAGATGACGTTGTGCTTCGCCGGGTCGTAGGAGTCCTGGTTGACTCCCATGACGATGGTGATGTCCTCGTCCTTGGCCGGAGCCGAGATGATGACCTTCTTGGCGCCGGCGGTGAGGTGCTTGGCGGCGTCGTCGCGCTTGGTGAAGATGCCGGTGGACTCGACGACGATGTCAACGCCCAGGTCGCCCCACGGAAGGTTCGCGGGGTCGCGCTCGGAGAGCACCTTGATGGTCTTGTCACCGACGGTGATGGTGTCGGCGGTGTGCGACACCTCCTGCTTGAGGGTGCCGAGGATGGTGTCGTACTTCAGCAGGTGGGCGGTGGTCGCGGTGTCACCCAGGTCGTTGACGGCCACAACCTCGATGTCTGCACCCTGCTCCAGCAGCGCGCGGAAGAAGTTACGACCGATGCGGCCAAAGCCGTTGATGCCTACGCGGATCGTCACGTACCGATCTCCTCGTTGGTGCGCCGGTTGTGCGGGGCCGGCGAGTTGTATGGGATGTCCTGTCCCCGACCGGGTACGACCCTACCTCTCCCGGGGCCGCCGAGTGACATCGAACAGGCCGCTGAAACGCCCGGAATGTCCGAAGGGATCCCCTCTTCCATGAGCTACCGGCGAGTAGGTGAAGGGAGGTCCAGGGTCGGCTGACGGTACGCAAAGGGGGCCGCTGGCGGTCCGCGCTCCGGTGCCCGGCGCGGGTGGGGGGGGTCGGGTGGTCGGGTCCAGGGTCCCGGGTGGTGCCCGGCCCGGGTGATGCCATGGGGGCGCTCTTTCGCAAGCGCCGGTGGGCGGGGGGCCCGCGCTCGGGGCGCGCGAACGGTGCCGGTGGCCGCGCGGCGGGATGTGCGGGTGGCGTCGGGGTGGGCAGGGGCTCGCGGCGCGGGTGTGGCGGAGGGTGGGCGCGGCCGGCGGCGTGCGGTGCGCGGTGCGCGTCGTGCCGGTGGCCGGCGTGGGCTCAGCCCGCCAGGTTCTCCGCCATCTCCTCGGTGAGGTTGGACTCCGTCCCGGGGATGCCCAGGTCCTGGGCGCGCTTGTCGGCCATGGCGAGCAGGCGGCGGATGCGGCCGGCGACGGCGTCCTTGGTGAGCGGGGGGTCGGCGAGGGCGCCCAGCTCCTCCAGGGAGGCCTGCTTGTGCTCCATGCGGAGCCGTCCGGCGGCCGCGAGGTGCTCGGGTACCTCGTCGCCGAGGATCTCCAGGGCGCGCTGCACACGGGCTCCTGCGGCGACCGCGGCGCGGGCGGAACGGCGCAGGTTGGCGTCGTCGAAGTTGGCCAGGCGGTTGGCGGTGGCCCGCACCTCGCGGCGCATCCGGCGCTCCTCCCAGGCCAGCACGGAGTCATGGGCGCCGAGCCGGGTCAGCAGCGCGCTGATGGCGTCACCGTCGCGCACCACCACGCGGTCCACGCAGCGCACCTCGCGGGCCTTGGCGGAGATCTGGAGCCGCCGGGCGGCACCGACCAGCGCCAGCGCGGCCTCGGGTCCTGGGCAGGTCACTTCCAGGGAGGACGACCTGCCGGGCTCGGTGAGCGAACCGTGCGCGAGGAACGCGCCGCGCCAGGCGGCCTCGGCGTCGCAGGTGGCCCCCGAGACCACCTGCGGCGGCAGGCCGCGGATGGGGCGGCCCCGGCCGTCCACCAGACCCGTCTGACGGGCCAGCTGGTCACCCCCCGCAACCACCCGTACGACGTAACGCGAACCGCGTCGCAGCCCGCCCGGAGCCATCACGATCAGCTCCGAGCTGTGTCCGAAGATCTCCAGGATGTCCCGCTTGAGGCGGCGCGCCGCCATCGCCGTGTCCAGCTCCGCCTCGATCACGATCCGCCCGCTCACCAGGTGCAGTGCGCCCGCGAACCGCAGGATCGACGAGACCTCCGCCTTTCTGCAGCAGGTCCGGGTGACGGGGAGCCGGGAGATCTCGTCTTTCACCGCTGCCGTCATCGCCATGGGCCGATCCTTCCATGCATCCGAAAAATACGGTCGTACGCGGCGGCCAACAGCTCCGGATCGTGCCTAGGGCTGCCGTCGGGCCGGGCGACGGGCGCCAGCTCGACCGCGGCACCGAACCCGCGCGCCGCCTCGGTCAGGGAGTCGCTGTCGGGCACGGCGGCCTTGTCGGCCAGCACCACGTCCAGGGCGAGTTTAGGGGCGTGTCGCCCCAAAACCTCCAAATGACGCTGCGGGGAGAAGCCTTCGGTTTCGCCCGGTTGGGGAGCAAGGTTGAGGGAGAGCACCCGGCGCGCCTTGGTCTCCTCCAGGGCCTTGAGCAGATCGGGCACCAGCAGGTGGGGGATCACCGAGCTGAACCAGGAGCCGGGGCCGAGCACCACCCAGTCGGCGTCCAGGACCGCTTCGACGGCCTCGGGGACGGCCGGCGGGTCGTGTGGCACGAGATGCACGGACTGCACCTCACCGGGGGTGAGCGCGACGGTGGCCTGGCCGTGCACCGTCGCGACGGCGTCGGGCAGCGCCGGATCGTGGCCGCGCACCTGCGCCGTCAGCTCCAGCGGGACCGCGGACATCGGCAGCACCCGGCCCTGCGCGCCGAGCAGCTTGCCGACCAGGTCCAGGGCCTGCACATGATCACCCAGCTGCTCCCACAGGGCGACGATCAGCAGATTGCCGACCGCGTGGCCGTGCATCTCGCCCTGTGACTGGAAGCGGTGCTGGATGACCCGGGCCCAGGTCTGGCCCCAGTCGTCGTCGCCGCACAGCGCGGCGAGCGCCTTGCGGAGGTCACCGGGCGGCAGCACGCCCAGTTCGGCACGGAGCCGGCCGCTGGAGCCGCCGTCGTCCGCGACGGTGACGACGGCGGTGAGGTCGCCGGTGATGCGGCGCAGCGCGGCGAGCGAGGCGGACAGGCCCATGCCGCCGCCGAGCGCCACGACCTTGGGCTGGGTGCCGCGCCGCCCGCGCGCCATGCGCCCCGGGCGGACGCTCATGCGGCCCGTCTCGCTCTGCCCGGGCAGCACCCCGCGGCGGAGCCTGGCGAGCCTTCCCCGCTGTCCTGAGGGCAGCGGGGAGGGACTCGGTGTGCGGTCGGTCATTCGCGGCCCATGTCCCGGTGGACGACGACGGTCTCCACGCCTTCGGCGGCGAGCCGGGCGGCCAGCCGCTCCGACACGGCCACGGAGCGGTGCTTGCCGCCGGTGCAGCCCACGGCCACCGTCACGTAGCGCTTGCCTTCCCTGCGGTAGCCCGCGGCGATGAGCTGGAGCAGCTCGGCGTAGCGGTCGAGGAACTCCTTGGCGCCGGGCTGGTTGAAGACGTAGGCGGCGACCTCTTCGTTGAGCCCGGTGAAGGGGCGCAGCTCGGGGACCCAGTGCGGATTCGGCAGGAAGCGCATGTCGGCGACGAGGTCGGCGTCGACCGGCAGGCCGTACTTGAAGCCGAACGACATGACGGTGGCCCGCAGCTCGGGCTCCTCGTCGCCGGCGAACTGGGCGTCCATCTTGGCGCGCAGCTCGTGCACGTTCAGGCTGGAGGTGTCGATCACCAGGTCGGCGTCGCCGCGCAGCTCACGCAGGAGCTCGCGCTCGGCGGCGATGCCGTCGGTGATCCGGCCGTCACCCTGGAGGGGGTGCGGGCGGCGCACGGACTCGAAGCGGCGCACGAGCGCGTCGTCGGAGGACTCCAGGAAGACGATGCGCCGGGTGACGTGCCGTGCCTCCAGGTCCGCGAGGGATTCGCGAAGATTGTCGAAGAAGCGGCGGCCGCGCACGTCGACGACGACGGCGATACGCGCCACGTTCCCCTGGGAGCGGGCGCCGAGCTCGACCATGGTGGGGATCAGCGCCGGTGGCAGATTGTCGACGACGAACCAGCCAAGGTCCTCCAGGCATTTGGCCGCCGTGGAGCGTCCGGCGCCGGACATGCCGGAGATGATCACCAGTTCGGGGATCGCCGTGTCCCCGGCCGGGGCCTCCTCGGGCGCTGGTGCGGGGGTGGTCGGCGCGTCGGAAGCCGGGTCCGGGGCGTGGGGCGGGTCCGGTGTGCCGGCCCCGGAATCGGGGTGCTCGCCGGGCGGGCCGTTGTCGCGCCCCTCGCGGGCGTCGCGTGCGTCGTCGTGCCCGCCGCGTGCGCCGGGAGCGGGTTGTGCCGCCTTCTCTTCGTGGTCCGTCATGTCTCCTGGCCCCGTGGGTCGTCCGGGACGCCCGTGGAGACGGGCGCCTCGTCTTCAATGATCTCTCCGGTCGCCGTGTTCACGGCGGGGGCGGCGGGAGCCGCCTGCGCGAAGGTCGCGACGATCGTCTCGGCGGTCTTGCGGCCCACGCCCGGAACCTCGCAGATCTGGTCGATCGTCGCGGATCGTAGTCGCTTCACCGACCCGAAGTGCTTGATCAGCGCTTGTTTGCGCGTCTCGCCCAAACCGGGCACGTTGTCGAGCGGGCCCGCCTTGAAGCGCTTGGCGCGCTTGTTGCGCTGGTAGGTGATGGCGAAGCGGTGCGCCTCGTCGCGTACCCGCTGGAGCAGGTACAGGCCCTCGCTGGTGCGCGGGAGCACGACCGGGTCGTCCTCGCCGGGCACCCACACCTCTTCGAGGCGCTTGGCGAGACCGCACACCGCGACGTCGTCTATGCCGAGCTCGTCCAGGGCGCGCTGGGCGGCGGCGACCTGGGGCTGCCCACCGTCCACGACGACCAGCTGCGGGGGGTAGGCGAACCGCCTGGGGCGGCCGTCCTCGTCGGTGAGCGCCGATGGGCCGTCGGCCTCTGCGTCATCGGCCAGCGCATCGGCCTGTCGTTCCGCACCGTTCGCCAGCGCGTCAGTGTGCCTTTGCGCACCGTTCGCCAGCGCATCGGCCGGCCGGTCGCCCGGAGTGTCGGCCTCGACGGGACCGGATGCCGGGGGCGTGTCGGAGGGCGCTTCGGGGGCCTCCTGGCCGGTCGTGGGCTCGGTGGGCCCGGCCGGCCCGCTGGGGTGGGACGCACGCTCGGCGGGCTCGCCGGGGTGGGATTCGGCAGGCACGGCGCGGTCCTCGGCCCCGGCCGCGTCCTGCTCGGCCCACTCCCCCGTCCGCTCCTTCTCCGCGAGGTAGCGCCGGAAGCGTCGTGTGATCACTTCGTGCATGGAACGGACGTCGTCCTGCCCCGTGCCGTGCCAGAGCTGCTGGTCTCCGGCCCGGCCCTTGATCTGGAAGCGGCGGTACTCGCTCTTGCGGGCCAGCCCGTCCTCGAAGACCACCATCGATGCCACCACGTCGTCGCCCTGGAAGTGGGAGACGTCGTAGCACTCGATACGCAGCGGGGCGCTCTCCAGGTCCAGGGCCTCGGCGATCTCCTCCAGGGCTCGGGAGCGGGTGGTGAGGTCGGAGGCGCGCCTGGTCTTGTGCAGGACGAGGGCCTGCTGGGCATTGCGCTGCACGGTCTCCATGAGGGCCCGCTTGTCGCCGCGCTGCGGCACCCGCAGCGACACCTGTGCACCACGCCGGCCGGTGAGCCACTCCTGTACCGGCGCCCCGGGCTCGGGCACCACGGGCACCAGCACCTCCTTGGGCACCGCGTCGCCGCTCTCCTCCGCATAGAGCTGCTGGAGGGCGGATTCGACGAGGTCGCCGGTGGTGACCGCCTCGACCTTGTCGGTGACCCAGCCGCGCTGGCCGCGCACCCGTCCGCCGCGCACATGGAAGATCTGCACGGCCGCCTCGAGCTCGTCCTCGGCGAGCGCGATCAGGTCGGCGTCGGTGGCGTCGGCCAGGACGACCGCGTTCTTCTCCATGGCCCGGCGCAGGGCCCCGATGTCGTCGCGCAGCCGGGCCGCGCGCTCGTACTCCATCTCCTCGGAGGCCTCCGCCATCTGGTGCTCCAGGCGACGCAGGTAGGCGCCGGTGCGGCCGGCCATGAAGTCGCAGAACTCCTCGGCGAGTTCCCGGTGGTCCTCCGGGGAGATCCGGCCGACGCAGGGCGCGGAGCACTTGCCGATGTAACCGAGCAGGCAGGGGCGGCCGGTACGGGCCGCGTTCTTGAACACCCCGGCGGAGCACGTGCGCACGGGGAAGACGCGCAGCAGGAGGTCGACCGTGTCGCGGATCGCCCAGGCGTGCGAGTACGGGCCGAAGTACCGCACGCCCTTGCGCTTCTGGCCGCGCATGACCTGCACGCGCGGGAACTGCTCGTTCATCGTCACCGCGAGGGAGGGATAGCTCTTGTCGTCGCGGTACTTGACGTTGAACCGGGGGTCGTACTCCTTGATCCAGGAGTACTCCAGCTGAAGCGCCTCGACCTCGGTCGAGACCACGGTCCACTCCACGGAGGCGGCCGTGGTGACCATGGTGCGCGTGCGCGGGTGCAGTCCCGACAGGTCCTGGAAGTAGTTCGACAAGCGCTGGCGCAGGCTTTTCGCCTTGCCGACGTAGATCACCCGCCGGTGCTCGTCACGGAACCTGTAGACCCCCGGGGAGTCGGGGATCTGTCCCGGCTTGGGGCGGTAGCTGGAGGGGTCTGCCATGTCTCACACCCTAACGGCGGGCACCGACAACATGCCGTCGTCACCCCGCCACAGGGCGCACCCTCGGGCGCACGGCACGGGCGGGACGGGACGACCCCGCCCCGAACGGACGCCTGGCCGGCGAGCAGGGCCCGGCCGGCCGCCGGGTCGTGGCCCGGCGCGGGCCGGGGAACCAGCCCTCGGGTCGTCCCGGACGGGCGTCAGCGGCGGGCGCCAGTGGCGTACACCCGCAGTGGCGTACACCCGCAGTGGCATACGCCCGCAGTGGCGTACGCCCGCAGTGGCGTACGC
The DNA here is from genome assembly GCF_024435355.1 of Streptomyces odontomachi. GTDB lineage: Bacteria > Actinomycetota > Actinomycetes > Streptomycetales > Streptomycetaceae > Streptomyces > Streptomyces odontomachi. The sequence continues at coordinate 180,021 of NZ_JAMJWG010000013.1, read as the reverse complement.
CCGCGTGCGTCGGTGTGCGGCGGCGTCGCTCGAATCTCTACGCATCGCGTCCACTGCGCGCCAGCCCATGGACGCACGGTGAATGGGACGGATCGCGCCGGATGCGAGCCGGATGATGCGGATGAGCCTCGGAGGCGTTGTCGGGTCCAGATCAACGCGATTGAATGCGGGTGGCCCGGGGCCGAAACCGGCGGCACTCGGCGGCGCCGCTGCGCACGGATCGACCGACCGGCCTTCCCACGGGCCGGTTCTGCGCTCCCACCGGCCTTCCGACCGACCCGAACGGCCCGGCCTGGCGGCACGACCACGCACAGAGAGGCCCCTGCATGCGGCACGGCACACACCTCGCGGACGCCGCCACGGCGGAGCTGGATGCGACGCTGAGCACGGGCCCCTTCCACGTGGCCCTGCGAGCTGCCATCAACGCGCGGGGCCTGTCGTTGCAACGGGTCCAGCACCATCTGGCCCGCCGCGGCGTCAACGTCGGGGTGACCAGTCTGAGTTACTGGCAGCAGGGCGCCCGCCGCCCGCAGCGCAACGAGTCCCTGCGGGCGGTGCGGGCCCTGGAGGAGATTCTGCGGCTGCCGGCGGAGTCCCTGATCCGGCTGCTGGCGCAGCCGGCGCCGGCGGTGGGCGCGCAGCGGTCCGCCGCGCACTCCTCCCGCGCCCTGACAGGGTCAGCCGACACGGTGCGCCGGCTGCTGGACGAGCTGGGTCTGCCACCGGACGGCGGGCTGCACACCGTGGGGCACCACGAGCGGGTGCGCATAGGTCCACGGCGCGAACTACTCGGTCACGACTCGCAACACGTGGTGCGCGCCCGCGCGGACGGCGTGGACCGCTATGTCGCCGTGCACCGCGGCGATCCGGGCTGCGCCCCGGAGCGAGTGACGGTGCGTGCCCTGGAGAACTGCCGCACGGGCCGGGTGCACTGGTGCCCTGAGGCCGGTGTGCTGGTGGCCGAGCTGCTCTTCGATGTCCGGCTGCGTTCGGGTGAGACGCATGTGTTCCGGTACTCCTTCGAGGACGGCACCGCCGGGCCCTGCCACGAGTACGTGCGCGGTTTCGGCTTCGGCGGCGGCCAGTACGTGCTCCAGGTGCGCTTCGCCGAGGAGACGCTGCCGGTGCGCTGTCACCGGTTCGCCCAGCATGCGGCGGCCGGGACACGCAACGCCCAGCGGGATCTCGCCCTGAGCAGCGGGCACCGTTGCGTGCACATCGTGGAGCCCGAGGTACCGGCCGGGCTGCTGGGCATCGGCTGGGTGTGGGGGTGAGCGCGGGGCACGCGGCCTCGGCCTCGGACACACCGGCTGAGGTGGGGGGTGCTGGTGACGCCGGTGGCGCGACGTACCACCATCCATGTCGGTGGTGCTCGCCCGGTTGCTCTCCCGCGCCGGCCAGGCCACCGTACCGCTCGGGTCAGCAATGACCGTGGCTCGTCCTGAAAGGATCCGCTGGTGATCGTCGTCGCAGGTGAGGCCCTGATCGATCTTGTTCCGGAGACCCCGGGGCGGCTGGCCGCCCTGTCACCGCGGCTCGGCGGTGGTCCTTACAACACCGCGGTGGCACTGGGACGGCTCGGTTCTTCGGTCTCCTTCTGCTCGCGGGTGTCGCAGGACGCTTTCGGGGAGGCGCTGCTCGACGGGCTGCGGGCGGCCGCCGTGGACGTGTCCTGCGTACAGCGGGGCCCCGAGCCGACGACGCTGGCGGTCGCCTCGCTCGACGCGGACGGTTCCGCCGGCTACTCGTTCTATGTCGGGGGCACCGCCGACCGGCTCTTCGCAGCGCCGGCCGCGCTTCCCGAGGGAACCCGGGCGATCTCCTTCGGCACCTGCTCCCTGGTGCTCGAGCCGGGGGCGAGTGCCTACGAGAAACTGCTGCGGAGCGCCGCCGAGCAGGGCGTGTTCACGGCGCTCGACCCGAACATCCGCACCGGTCTGATCACGGATGCGGACGCCTACCGGGCCCGGTTCCGCTCCTGGCTGCCGTTCACGGGGTTGTTGAAGCTCTCCGAGGAGGACGCGGACTGGCTCGGCGGCGATCCCGGAGAATGGCTGGCGACGGGGCCCGCGGCGGTGGTACTGACGCGCGGCGGCGACGGGCTGACCGTGCTGACACGGAACGGGGAGTGGTCGGTCCCCGGTGAGCAGGTGACGGTCGTGGACACGATCGGCGCCGGGGACACCGTGAACGCCGCCCTGCTGCACCGGCTCGACGCGCACGGCGCGCTGTCCGTCGACGCCGCGGGCGCGCTGGGCGAGGCCGTCTGGCGCGACGTCCTCGGCTACGCCGCGCGCGCTGCCGCGATCACCTGCTCCCGGGCCGGCGCACAGCCGCCACTGGCGTCGGAGGTGGCAGCGGGACCCGCGCAGGCGGGCGTGTGACCGTTACGGTGCCCCCACCCGCCGCGTGGCCCCGGGGCGGTGGGGTGGGGCGCTAGGCCCTGTCGTCAAACTCCCGTCTGCCCGGCGGCGTCATGCACGCACTCTCGCCGCACCGGGCACAAGCCCACGTACTCCCCCACTGCCTGAACGGCGTGGGAGGTGCCCCCATGCGTACGCGGACTCGCGCCCGGCACTCCCCCAAGCTCTTCGAGCAGGGGGGACCCCCAGAGCACGCACCTGACGCCGCCGGACCGCCCTTCGGGCAACGACGGGAGTTTGACGACAGGACCTAGAGGACGGCGTCCAGGAGGCCCGGGAAGCGGGTGTCGAGGTCGTCGCGGCGCAGGCTGACCAGGCGCTGGCGGCCCTGGGGGACATTGCGGACGACGCCTGCCTCGCGCAGCGTCTTCAGGTGGTGGGAGAGCGTCGACTTCGGCACCGGCCCGGACTCGGGCTGGCACTCGGCCACCTCCAGGGGGCCGCGGTCGGCGAGCCGCCGCACCAGTTCCAGCCGGGCGGGGTCGCTCAGTGCGAAGAGCACGGCGGTCAGTTCCAGGTGGGCGGGTTCGGGGTGGGCGAACTCGCGCGTCGATCCACTCACGGTTCGAGGGTACTGGAACAGTTACGGTTCGAATTTTTTGGAACTTTGCGCGAGACTGGCGTACGTTCTCATCGTTCGAGTTTCTTGGAACTTTCCTGTGGGAGCCCCCTCATGCCCACCCCTTTCCCGCCCACTTCGATCTCCGCCGGCCGAGGGCCCACCCTCTCGCCCGCAGCGGGCTTCTGGCTGCTCGGCACCGCTCAGATCATGCTCATGGCAGCCAGTAGCGCACCCTCCCCGCTCTACTCCGAGTACGCCCGGCAGTGGGGCCTGTCGCCCGCTTCCGTCACCATCGTCTTCGCCGTCTACGCCCTGGGCCTGCTGAGCGCGCTGCTGGTCGCCGGAGGCCTCTCCGATCACCTCGGCCGCCGCCCGGTCCTGGCCGCCGCCATCCTCGGCGAAGCCGCGGCGATGGCCGTACTGCTGACCGCCCGAGGAGAGGGACAGCTGGTCGCCGGACGGGCCCTGCAAGGCCTCGCCACCGGCGCCGCCCTGGGAGCGATCAGCGCCGGACTGATCGACCTGCAACGCCCGGGGTCGCGGCTCGGCTCGCTGCTCAACATCGCCGGCACGACCGTCGGCCTGGCCGCCGGCGCCCTGGCCGGCGGAGCGCTCACGCAGTACGCCCCGTCCCCGCACATCGTGCTCTTCAGCCTGCTCACGGTCGTCTCCGTGGCCCTGGCCATGGCGGTGCTGCTGGTGCCCGAGACCTCACCGCGCCGCCCCGGTGCGCTGGCCTCGCTGCGCCCCCGGGTGTCGGTCCCGCAGGCCGACCGCAAAGCCTTCGGGACCGCCGTACCCTCCATGATCGCGAGCTGGGCGATAGGCGGCCTCTATCTCTCCCTGGGCTCCTCGCTCACCGCCGACATCCTCCACACCGGCAACCACCTCGTCGCCGGGCTCGTCGTGGCCCTCCTTCCCGGAGCGGCCGCCGTCGCCTGCGTCCTGCTGCGTGGCCTCACCCCGCTGCGGATGATGCTCTTCGGCTCCACGGCTCTGGCCGCCGGCACCGCCCTGACCCTGCCGGCGCTCCTCGCCCCGTCCATGGCCCTGCTGTTCGCCGCGACCGCCGTCGCCGGATCCGGCTTCGGAACCGCCTTCCTCGGCGCCCTTCGCATGCTGGCGCAGACCGCACATGACAGGCGCGCCCAGCTCTTCGCCTCGGTCTACGTCGTCTGCTACCTGGCCAACAGCGTCCCGGCCGTCGCAGCCGGGCTCGCGGTACCGGCTGCCGGGCTACGCGCCACAGCCGTCGGCTACGCCGCTACCGTCACCGCGCTGGCGCTGCTGTCGGTGCTGCTCACCACCGCCGCGCTGCGCCGCGCCGCACAGGCCCCCGCCGCGCCCACGCCGGTGGTGGCCGCGGGCCCCCGCGCCGCCGATTCCCGCTCGCCAGCTCGGGAGAGGGCATCCGACGCCGAATCTCCCGTGCCGTCCGACGTCTGAGCCCGACGGCTGAAGGCTGCACCGGGATCGACCGCTCCCCGCGGCGGGCCGCTTCCTGCCGTGCCGTGCGGATCTACGCCTTGCGGGTCGCCGTCCGCTTGCGGGCAGCCTTCTTCGTGGTGGCCCGTGTGGCGTCGCTGATCTGCTCCGGGTCGAGGATGTCGCGGAGGAACTTGCCGGTGTGGCTGGCGGGGATGCCGGCAACGTCCTCCGGAGTGCCCTCGGCGATGATCAGGCCGCCACCGCTGCCGCCCTCGGGACCCAGGTCGACGACCCAGTCGGCAGTCTTGATCACATCGAGGTTGTGCTCGATGACGATCACCGTGTTGCCCTTGTCGACCAGGCCGGACAGCACGGAGATGAGCTTGCTGATGTCCTCGAAGTGCAGGCCGGTCGTGGGCTCGTCGAGCACGTAGACGGTCCGGCCGGTGGAGCGCTTCTGCAGCTCGCTGGAGAGCTTCACCCGCTGGGCCTCGCCACCGGACAGGGTGGGCGCCGGCTGGCCCAGGCGGACGTAGCCGAGGCCGACGTCATCCAGGGTCTTCAGGTGGCGGGCGATCGCGGGGACCGCCTCGAAGAAGTCCAGCGCCTCCTCGATGGGCATGTCGAGCACCTCGGCGATGTTCTTGCCCTTGTAGTGGACCTCCAGGGTCTCCCGGTTGTACCGGGCGCCGTGGCAGACCTCGCAGGGGACGTAGACGTCCGGGAGGAAGTTCATCTCGATCTTGATGGTGCCGTCGCCGGAGCAGTTCTCGCAGCGGCCGCCCTTCACGTTGAACGAGAACCGGCCCGGCTGGTAGCCCCGCACCTTCGCCTCGGTGGTCTCCGCGAAGAGCCTGCGGACGTGGTCGAAGACCCCGGTGTACGTGGCCGGGTTCGACCGCGGGGTGCGGCCGATGGGTGACTGGTCGACGTGCACCACCTTGTCGACCAGGTCGTCGCCGTCGACGCGGGTGTGCCGGCCCGGGACGTTGCGGGCGCCGTTCAGCTCGCGGGCGAGGTGGGTGTAGAGGATGTCGTTGACCAGCGTGGACTTGCCGGATCCTGAGACTCCTGTGACGGCGGTGAAGACACCCAGCGGGAAGCCGGCGTCGATGTCCTGGAGGTTGTTCTCCCGGGCGCCGCGCACGATGAGCCGGCGCGAGGGGTCCACGGGCCGCCGCATCGCGGGCAGCGGGATCGACCGCTCGCCGTTCAGATAGGCACCGGTGATGGACTGCTTGTTCTCCAGCAGCTTCTTCAACGGGCCGCTGTGGACGACCTTGCCCCCGTGCTCGCCCGCGCCGGGGCCGATGTCGACGACCCAGTCGGCGACCTTGATGGTGTCCTCGTCGTGCTCGACGACGATCAGCGTGTTGCCCATGTCGCGCAGGCGGACGAGGGTCTCGATGAGCCGGTGGTTGTCGCGCTGGTGCAGCCCGATCGACGGCTCGTCCAGGACGTAGAGGACACCGACCAGGCCGGAGCCGATCTGGGTGGCCAGCCGGATGCGCTGGGCCTCGCCGCCGGAGAGCGTACCGGCCGCGCGGTTCAGCGACAGGTAGTCCAGGCCGACGTCGACGAGGAAGCGCAGGCGCTCGTTGACCTCCTTGAGGACGCGCTCGGCGATCTTCTTGTCGCGGGCGTTCAGGGTGAGCTTGGCGAGGAACTCCGCGCAGTCGCTGATCGACATGGCGGAGATCTCGGCGATGGACTTCCCCATGATCGTCACCGCGAGGACGATCGGCTTGAGGCGGGTGCCCTCGCAGGTGGGGCACGGCACCTCGCGCATATAGCCCTCGAAGCGCTCGCGGCTGGCGTCGCTCTCCGCCTCGCTGTGCCGCCGCTTGACGAAGGGCACAGCGCCTTCGAAGGGGGTGGTGTAGACCCGCTCGCGCCCGTAGCGGTTGCGGTAGCGGACCTCTATCTGGGTCTTGTGGCCGTTCAGCAGGGCCTTCTTGGCACGCTGCGGCAGGCCACCGAAGGGGATGTCGGTGCGGAAGCCGAGCGCGTCGGCCAGGGCCGAGACGAGACGGCCGAAGTACTCCTTGGTGTGACCGTGCGACCACGGGTGGATGGCACCCTCGTCGAGCGACTTCTCCTCGTCCGGGACGATCAGCTCGGGGTCGACCTCCATGCGGGTGCCGATACCGGTGCAGTCCGGGCAGGCGCCGAAGGGCGAGTTGAAGGAGAAGGAGCGGGGCTCCAGCTCCTCGAAGGAGAGGTCGTCGTACGGGCAGTAGAGGTGCTCCGAGTACATCCGCTCGCGCTCGGGGTCGTCCTCCGGCAGGTCGACGAAGTCGAGCACGACCATGCCGCCGGACAGGCCCAGCGCGGTCTCCACCGAGTCGGTGAGGCGGCGCTTGGCGCCGTCCTTGACGGTGAGGCGGTCGACGACCACCTCGATGGTGTGCTTCTCCTGCTTCTTCAGCTTGGGCGGGTCGCTGAGCTGGATGGTCGTGCCGTCGACCCGAGCACGGCTGTAGCCCTTGGTCTGGAGGTCGGAGAAGAGGTCGACGAATTCGCCCTTGCGCTCCCGCACCAGCGGTGAGAGGACCTGGAAGCGGCTGCCCTCGGGCAGTTCCAGAACCTTGTCGACGATGGCCTGCGGCGACTGGCGGGCGATCGGGCGGCCGCACTCGGGACAGTGCGGCTTGCCGATGCGGGCGAACAGCAGACGCAGGTAGTCGTAGACCTCGGTGATCGTGCCGACGGTGGAGCGAGGGTTGCGGGACGTCGACTTCTGGTCGATGGACACGGCGGGCGACAGGCCCTCGATGAAGTCGACGTCCGGCTTGTCCATCTGGCCGAGGAACTGCCGGGCGTAGGAGGACAGCGACTCCACGTAGCGACGCTGCCCCTCCGCGAAGATCGTGTCGAAGGCGAGCGAGGACTTGCCGGAGCCCGACAGGCCGGTGAACACAATGAGCGCATCACGCGGGAGGTCCAGCGAGACGTTCTTCAGATTGTGCTCGCGTGCGCCACGGATGATGAGACGGTCGGCCACGCCGGTCCGCACCTTTCTTGAGAGAAGCGACAGGGGCGCCGGCCCCCGTCTGCCACAGACTATGGGGGGCCGCCGTCGATGATGGGGTGGGTTTGCCTGGTCGGTGGAGGCACCTGTCATGTCCAGGAACGTCACTCGGATGGCGACCCGGACTACCAAGCATGCCCGATGCTTCGACTGAGCCTATAGCACGTGCATTCGATTAGCGGCGGTGCCCGCCTACCTTCACCCGAACGTGTGGCGGGGCTATCGTCATTCCCATGAGTGATCATGTCCGCGACCTGTCGTCCGTACGTACCGCGACCGATCGGCTGCTCAGCGCGGCGGCCGAGCTCGACGATGCCGCGCTGGCCGGTCCGTCCCTGCTGCCCGGCTGGACGCGCGGCCACGTCCTGGCCCACATCGCGCGCAACGCCGACGCTCTGGTGAACGTCCTCGAGGGCCGTCCGATGTACCTCTCCGACACGGCCCGGGACGCGGACATCGGACGGGACGCGCCACGTGCGCCGGCCGTCCAGCTCGCCGACGTACGCGACACCGCGGCCCGCTTCCAGGAGGCGGCCGCCGCGCTGCCGGACTGGTCGCGCATCGTGCTGCTGCGCAACGGCGTCACCGATGCCGCTGCCAACCTGCCCTTCCGTCGGCTGATCGAGGTCGAGCTGCACCATGTGGACCTCGGCGCCGGATATCCCCTGGAGGCGCTGCCCGGCGACTTCACCGAGCGGGCCATCGGCTACCTCGCGCGACGGTTCGAGGCTCATCCGGACGTGCCGCCGACCGCACTGGCCGACGACAGCGGCCACACCTGGCGCACCGGCGGCACCGCAGGTGATCACGTGACGGTGGACGGCACCGCGGCCGACCTGCTCGGCTGGCTCAGCGGCCGGCGGGACGGCGGCGCGCTGACGGTCTCGGGCGGGGCGCTGCCGAAGCTGCCCGCGCTGTAGGCGGCCCACGAGCCGCGCGCCGCCCGGCGGATCATGCCGTGACCCAGCGCGTCCGGGGCCTGCCGGCTGCGTAGGCTGCGTGTCATGACATACACCGGAGAGGTACGGGTCGGCGGGCCCGCGGACGTGCACGAGCTGCCGGAGCTGATGATCTCCAAGGTTGCCGTCGGTCCCATGGACAACAACGCCTATCTGCTGCGCTGCCGTGCCACGGACGAACAGCTGCTGATCGACGCCGCCAACGACGCGCCGACGCTGATGTCGCTGATCGGTGACGACGGCATCGCCTCCGTCGTCACCACGCACCGGCACGGCGACCACTGGCAGGCGCTGGACGAGGTGGTCCGCGCGACGGGGGCACGCACCTACGCCGGGCGGTACGACGCGGAAGGCATCCCCGTGACCACGGACGTGCCCGTGGAGGACGGGGACACCATCCGGGTCGGCCGGGTGGAGCTCACCGCCCGCCATATCGTGGGCCACACCCCGGGGTCGATCGCGCTGCTCTACGACGACCCGCACGGGCACCCGCACCTCTTCACCGGCGACTGCCTCTTCCCCGGCGGGGTCGGCAACACCTTCGACGACTCGGATGCCTTCGCAAGTCTCCTTCGGGACGTGGAGACGAAGATCTTCGACCGGCTGCCCGACGAGACATGGGTCTATCCGGGCCACGGCAAGGACACCACGCTCGGCGCCGAGCGCCCGCATCTGCCCGAGTGGCGCGAACGCGGTTGGTGACGGTCGGGGTCCGTGCGGCCCCGGTCTCCGCATGGTCGTCGGTGCGTGTCCCATGCCCCCGATCGTGGCACCCGCCACTGACAATCGATCCCGCCCGGCCGTGACGACGGCCGTGACCAGGGGATTCTGATGATCACGCCGAACGGGGCGGGGCCGTGTGGACCGGAGCGCCCGGGTTCCGGACGCCCCGGGGTCTCAGACCTGCACCTCCGCCGGCGCCACCAGCGCCGCGATCCGCTGGATCGCGAAGGCGTAGCCCTGGATGCCGCAGCCCGCGATCACCCCGTCCGCCCGACGTGACACGTACGAGTGGTGCCGGAACTCCTCGCGCCGGTGGATGTTGGAGAGGTGGACCTCCATCACCGGCATGCCGTCACAGGCGTGCAGGGCGTCCAGGATGGCGACCGAGGTGTGGGAGTAGGCGCCGGGGTTGATCACGATCCCGATGTGGCCTTGGCGGGCTTCCTGGATCCAGTCGACGAGTTCGCCCTCGTGGTTGGACTGGCGGGCGTCCACGGTGCCGCCGTGGGCCTCGGCGGTGCGGGCGCACAGGGCCTCGACGTCGGCGAGCGTGTCGGAGCCGTAGATCTCGGGCTGGCGCTTGCCCAGGAGATTCAGGTTGGGGCCGTTCAGGACCATGATCGGAGCGGTCGCGAGGGTGCGGGGCACGGAAACCTCCGGGCTTTCGGCAGCGTTCCCAGACGGTCTATCACGGTGCCCACGCGGACGATCTTCGGCCTCCGCACCCGATGGGCGCCGACCGGCGCGGCCCAGGCCGCGCACAGGGACGCACGCATCCAAATTCAGAGGTCACCCACCGCCCTGCGGCCGTAACCTCCGGGTATGACAACCGCAGCCGCCGACTTGACCAAGGGCTTCGTCACGCCGCCCAAGCCGTCCCCTGGCGACCGCATCGCCATCGTCTCCCCGTCCAGGGGACTGCCCGAGCTCTTCCCTCAGCCGTACGAGCTGGGACTCGAACGGCTCCGCACGGACTTCGGCCTCGAACCCGTCGAGTACCCCGGCACCCGCAAGTTGGCGGTCTCGCCGCAGCAGCGGGCCGACGACCTGCACGCGGCCTTCTCCGACCGTTCGGTGAAGGCGGTGATGGCGACCATCGGGGGCGACGACCAGATCACCGTCCTGCCGCTGCTCGACCGGGCGTTGCTGCGGGCGAACCCGAAGCCGTTCTTCGGCTACAGCGACAACACCAACCTGCTCGCGTACCTCTGGAGCACCGGCATCGTCGGGTACCACGGCGCCTCGGTGATGCTCGAGCTGGGCCGGCCAGGCGCGATGGCCCCGCTGACGGCCGAGTCGCTGCGTGCGGCGCTGTTCACCACCGGCCCCTACGAGTTGCGGCCCGCCGCACGCTTCACGGACGTCAACCGCCCCTGGCAGGACCCGCGGACCTTCGAGTCCGAGCCGGAGACGGAGCCGGGCGGCGGCTGGACGTGGCACCGTCCGGAGCGGGTGGTGGAGGGCCGCTCCTGGGGCGGCGAGCTGGTGATCCTCTCCTGGCTGCTGGCCGCGGACCGCGAGATAGCGCCGGACCTGACCGCGTACGACGGGTGCGTGTTGTTCCTGGAGACCTCTGAGGAACTGCCCAGTGCCACCGAGGTCTTCAGGATCCTGCGCACCATGGGTGAGCGGGGACTGCTCGCACGGTTCTCCGCGCTGCTCATGGGTCGTGCCAAGGCCTGGTCCTTCGAACGACCCCAGGACGCCGCCGCCAAGGCGCGTCACGCCGAGGAGCAACGGCAGGCCGTGCTGCGCGCCCTCGCGGACTACGCCCCGGACATGATGGCGGTCTTCGACGTGGACCTCGGCCACACCGATCCCCAGGTGGTGATCCCCTACGGGGGCGCGGTGCGGGTGGACGGCCCGGCGCGGCGCATCACGGTGACCTACTGACCGGGCGGCACACGCCGCCCGTGCCACCCGCCCGACCGTCCTCCTCAGGAGCACGGTCGGGCGGGGCACCGCCCATCGGCACCCGGGTGCCGTTCAGCGGTTCCAGGGATGGCGGGCCGTCGCGACCTGGGAGAGGACCTGGTGGAGCACGTCGCTCCCGGGCGGGGCGAGCGCGGGCTCGTAGGTCCACGCGTGGCCGACCCAGGGGTCGGCCAGGTGGTCGTCGGGCACCGGCGTGAGCCTCAGCAGCGAGCGCCACAGCGGGTCGAGCAGCGGCCCGTAGGACTCCGTGTCCTCGCGGGAGGCGATCAGCATCAGGTGGACGCCGACGCGCGGGCCCTCGTCGGCGAGGTAGCGCAGCTGGTTGACCGCCCGGTCGTCGAAGCCGTGCGGGAAGTCGTGGACGATGAGCAGGTGCTGGGCGGTGTCGACATCGGGCGGCAGGGCGTCGGCGGCGCCGTTACGCGCGGCCATCTGCACGAGGTCGACGCGCCGGGTGAGTTGGGCGAGCACGGCCGAGACGCCCGTGGCGCCGGCCGCCGGTGGCTCGTTCAGGACGCCGGAGCGCAGCAGCGGGCCGAGCGCGGTGGCGCCGGTGCCGGCGGGGTCGATGATGTGCACGGCGAAGTCGCCCGCCGGGTGCGCGGCGAGCAGCCGGGCCGCGAGGGCGGTCGCGGTGTCCAGGGCGCGGCCCCGCAGTTCGGCGTCGTCCGCGAACATGGCCGTCTCCAGGCCGGATCGGCCGCTGTCGATCCACAGGCCGCGCTCCAGGGGCAGCCGTACCAGCATCGGAATGCGCAGTCCGGTGCTCTCGGGCAGCTGGAGGTCGCCCAGACGCAGCGCCATCGGGGGCTCGGTGGGGATGCGGTAGGCGTGCCAGACGGGGCTGTCCCATCGGGCGAAGGCAGCAGGCAGGGCGGGCTCGACGACCGCGGACTCGGCGATGAGCTGGGCGAGGTCGCGGTCGAAGGCCTGCCGGGCCTGGGCGACCAGGGCGTCGTAGCGCTCGCCGGCCGCTTCACGGGCCGCGTCGCCCGCGGTTCCCATGCGGCTGCGGGGATCGGACAGGACCTTGTCGAGTTCCTGTTCCCTGCGGGAGTCGGCGAAGTCGACGGCGCTGCGGTATGCGGCGGCGCTGCGGGCCAGGTCTTCGAACATGCCCCACACCTGGTTGTAGAGCCGCTCCTCCATGGTCCAGCCGGTGGCGTCGCCGGCGACGGGCGGCGCGGGTTGGTCCGGTGGGGTGGGCGGCGCGGAGGACGGGGGCGGAGGGGTGGTGGTGCGGGTGGGGTGGGTGTAGTTCACGCGGCCGGCGTCGACCGTCTGGGCCGGGTCTGCGCCGGATGCCGCCGTGTGGCCGTTGCCGGCACCTGGACCCGTGGCGCCGTCCGGGGCGGTGTTCGGGGGGCGCGAGGGTGGTGGCGGGGTGGGAGCGGCTTGGGTGGGGCCCGCGCCGGGGCCGGCCACGGTCGGGGAGTCCGGCGCCTCCGGGGGGACGGCCCTGGTGCGGGTGTCGCCCGACGGACGGGGCGGCGGGGTGGCGACGGAGCGGGCGACGCCCTGCGCCACGGCGTCGTTGATGACGGTGGCGAGTCGGGGGGCGTCCGGGAGGCCCTGGTCGGCGAGGAGGTCGACGAGGCCGCCCGCGTAGCCCTGGCCGACGGCGCGCACCTTCCAGGCGCCCTGCCTGCGGTAGAGCTCCACGGCGACGACGGCGGACTCGGTGTCCAGGCCGATGATGGTGTAGCTGGCGACCTCTGCGCCGTCGAGACCGGTGACGGCGACGAAGGGGGCCGCCAGGTCCCGGAAGCGGACCGGCCCGTCGACACCCTGGGGCAGCGCCAGGAGGACGCTGACCCGGTGCACGGTGTCCTTCATGGCGTCGAGGTCGACGGCGAGGCGATGGTCGGCTGCGGCCTGCTGGGAGACCTCCAGTCCCGGCAGGGTGGGTGAGCCGGGGTGGACCACCTGGTCGGGGCCGAGCAGACGGCCCTGGACGTCCCCGAGGGTGGCGCCTGCCACGATCGGTCTGCCGGCGGATATCCGGATCTCCAGACGGGTCTGGGTGAGGGGATGGTTCTGCCCCCTGACCAGCTCGGCCGCCATGACGTCTTCCCCTCTTCTGTTCGCTTCTCCCCGGTCGTGCCGAGGCTCTTGCCGGTGTGTGCCGGGCCGCTGCGTGTGGTGCCCGAGGCCGGTGCGGCGGCGTGGGTCGGCCGGGGAACGCACGGCGCGACAGGGCGCTGTGCCACACCCCAGCGCCCCGGCACGGCCGATCAGTGCCCATGTGCGCTGGTCATCGCGCCACGGGTGGGACGCAGCCACCGCACGCCCTGGTCAGCCAGAGCACGCCCATGCCCCGGGCCCGCACCGCTTCGGTGCGACCACAGGCCGTGTGCCCTGCGACCGGCGGCGCCGGTTGCCGGGCCGTACCCGGACGCCCGGCACCGCGGGTGCGGCGGGGCACGCCGACGGGCCCGCCTTCCTGTTACAGGTGGGGCAGGATCGTCGGCATGAGGTCCTGGAAGGTGCGGCCGTTGGCCGGGCTGCCCAGCGCGGTCATGGTCCAGCCCTGACCGTTGCGGTGCACCTTGGCCATGATCTGTGCGGTGTACGCTCCGCCGCCGTCCAGGGTGTAGCGGGCCAGCTCCTGGCCGTTGGTCTCGTCGACGAGGCGGCAGAACGCGTTCTGCACCTCCTGGAACGTCTGGCCGGTGAACGAGTTCACCGTGAAGACGATCTGGTCGATGTGGACCGGTACGCGCTGGAGGTCGACCAGGATCGACTCGTCGTCGCCGCCCTGGCCGGCGCCGCCGACCAGGTTGTCACCGGTGTGCCGCACGGAGCCGTCGTCGCTGACGAGGTGGCGGAAGAACACCACGTCCACGGGCTGCTTCTCTGCGAACAGCACGGCCGAAGCGTCGAGGTCGATGTCCCGGGTGCGGCTGCCGAACAGGCCGCGCCGTGGCGCCGCCTTCCAGCCAAGCCCCATGCGCACCGCGGTCAGGGTGCCCCCGTCGTTCTTCTGCAGGCTGATGCCCTGTCCTTTGGACAAATTGACCGTCACGCGCTTGTTCCCCTCTCGGACTGTCCCCTTGATGCCGCGCGCAGCGCGGTTTCCCCTGTACCGCGTAGGTGCGCGGTGTTCCAGAACCCTACGCAGGAGCGCTGACGGTGCCGCACCATGGGCCGGACTTTGTGTCGCTCTTGCAACACATCGGATCCGATCATGCGTTCTGCATACGACGGACGTGGCCGGTGTGCTCGGCGGGACGGATGCCGCGGCGGCAGCGCACGCGCCCGGCGCGGTGCAGCGCGCCCTGGGGGCGCATCGGCGCACACCGGGTGTGCAGGGGCGCCCGGACGAAAAGGCCCACGGCCTCCTGCTCGCCGGCCTTCCCGGTGCCGGCCGCCCACCGGCCGAGCCCGGACCGCGGGCTCCGCGCTGCCGGCTCCGGGTGCCGTACCGCGCGCAGCGCCCGCGGTCCCACCTCCGTCAGGCGATGCCCGCCTCCTTCATCTGGCGCAGTTCCTTCTTCATCTCCGAGACCTCGTCGCGCAGCCGGGCCGCGATCTCGAACTGCAAGTCGGCTGCCGCGGCGCGCATGCGGTCGGTCATCTCCTCGATCTGCGCCGCGAGTTCGGCCGCCGGGCGGTCGGTGGGCACCGGCTCCTTGGCCTTGCCTGCCTTGCCCTTGCCCGCCTGGGCGGTCGTCTTGGCCTTGCCGCCCGCGCCGTTCGCTCCGGTGGCGGTCGCCACCGGGGACTTGGCGCCCCGGCCGTCCTTGCCGGTCTTGCGGTAGCCGGTGCCGAGCAACGCCTCGGTGTCGACCTCTTCACGGGCGATGCTGGCCACGATGTCGTTGATCTTCTTACGCAGGGGCTGGGGGTCGACACCCCGCTCCTTGTTGTAGGCGAGCTGCTTCTCGCGGCGGCGGTTGGTCTCCTCGATGGCCTTCTGCATCGCCGGAGTGACCTTGTCGGCGTACATGTGGACCTGGCCGGAGACATTCCGGGCGGCGCGGCCGATGGTCTGGATCAGGGACGTGCCCGAGCGCAGGAAGCCTTCCTTGTCGGCGTCGAGGATGGCGACCAGGGACACCTCGGGCAGGTCGAGACCCTCACGCAGGAGGTTGATGCCCACCAGGACGTCGTACTCACCGGCGCGCAGCTCCCGCAGCAGCTCGACACGGCGCAGGGTGTCGACGTCGCTGTGCAGGTAGCGGACGCGGATGCCCAGTTCGATGAAGTAGTCGGTGAGGTCCTCGGCCATCTTCTTGGTGAGGGTGGTGACCAGGACGCGCTCGTCCTTCTCGCTGCGGGTGCGGATCTCGTGCACCAGGTCGTCGATCTGGCCCTCGGTGGGCTTGACCACGACCTCCGGGTCGACGAGGCCGGTGGGGCGGATGATCTGCTCCACATGGCCGTCGGAGCGGGACAGCTCGTAGGGGCCCGGGGTGGCCGACAGGTACACCGCCTGCCCGATGCGCTTCTGGAACTCCTCCCACTTCAGCGGGCGGTTGTCCAGCGCGGACGGCAGCCGGAAGCCGTGGTCGACGAGGGTGCGCTTGCGGGATGCGTCGCCCTCGTACATGGCGCCGATCTGGGGGACGGTGACGTGCGACTCGTCGATGACGAGGAGGAAGTCATCCGGAAAGTAGTCCAGGAGGGTGTGCGGCGGGGAGCCGGGCTGGCGGCCGTCGAAGTGCATCGAGTAGTTCTCGATGCCGGAGCAGGTGCCGATCTGGCGGAGCATCTCCAGGTCGTACGTGGTGCGCATGCGAAGCCGCTGGGCTTCCAGGAGCTTGTTCTGCTTCTCCAGGTCGCCCAGGCGCTCGCCGAGCTCGGTCTCGATGTCGCGGATCGCGCGCTCCATGCGCTCGGGTCCCGCGATGTAGTGCGAGGCGGGGAAGATGTGCAGCCGGGTGTCGTCGCTCATCACCTCGCCGGTGAGGGGGTGCAGCGTGGAGAGCGCCTCGATCTCGTCACCGAACATCTCGATGCGGACGGCCAGCTCCTCGTAGACCGGGAAGATCTCGATGGTGTCGCCGCGGACCCGGAAGGTGCCTCGGGCGAACGCCATGTCATTGCGCGTGTACTGGATGTCGACGAAGCGGCGCAGCAGCTCGTCCCGGTCCGTCTCCTCGCCGACCTGGAGGGTCACCATGCGGTCGACGTACTCCTGGGGGGTGCCCAGGCCGTAGATGCAGGAGACGGAGGCGACCACGACGACGTCACGTCGCGTGAGCAGCGAATTGGTGGCGGAGTGTCGGAGGCGCTCGACCTCCTCGTTGATCGAGGAGTCCTTCTCGATGTAGGTGTCGGACTGCGGGACGTACGCCTCGGGCTGGTAGTAGTCGTAGTACGAGACGAAGTACTCGACGGCGTTGTGCGGCAGCAGCTCGCGGAACTCGTTGGCCAGCTGGGCGGCGAGGGTCTTGTTCGGCGCCATGACGAGGGTGGGGCGCTGGAGCTTCTCGACCATCCATGCGGTCGTGGCCGATTTGCCGGTGCCGGTGGCGCCGAGCAGGACGACGTCCTTCTCGCCGGCGCGGATGCGCCGGTCGAGGTCGGCGATGGCCGTCGGCTGGTCTCCGCTCGGCTGATAGGGGCTGATGACCTCGAAGGGCCTGTCGCTGTGCCGGCGGAGTTCTTCGATCTCGGTTACGGGCCGCATGTCATCAACCGTACGACCCTGCACTGACAACGGGCTCCGGTCGACGGGCAGCGGGCTGTGATCAGCGGTTCTGCCCGGCGCCCGAGCGGCTGCGGTGCGGGTCAGCGCGGCCGGCACGCTGGCCGGAGCGCTGGGCCGGCAGGAAGGTGAGACGGCGTGCCGGCGCGGGGTCCCTGTCGTCGGCCCGGAGGGTCGACGCCGGGCGCCAGCGTGTCAGCAGGAGCACGGTGAGCAGCGCCAGGAAGGCGACGGGGCCGATCAGGAGCACCGCGAGGGTCCGCACGGGCGAGCCCGCCCCGTGCAGGGCGGCTCCCGCGGCCGCAGGTGTGTACAGCCGGACACGCACGGACGCCATGCCGACGTAGTGCATGCCGATGCCGGCCAGGCCCATGGCCAGGGCCGCGCCCACGTCCCAACGACGTCCCCTGCGCTGTCCGACCGCCCAGAGCGCCACGGTGGCGGCCAGCACGGAGATCAGCACGGAGGCGGCGACGACGAGGGTGTTGTACTCCAGGCGGCCGCCGAACCGGACGCCGGCCATGCTCAGGTAGTGCAGCGACGCGATGCCGAGACCGGTGAGCGTGCCGCCGGTGAACAGTGCGGTGCCGGTGATCCCGCGGTGGCCGACGATGAACATGCCGATGCCGATCATGACGATGGCGACACCGAGGCTCGCGTAGAGCGTCAGCGGGTCGTAGCCGACCGGCCTGCCGTCGGCGGAGAAGTGCATCATCCCGACGGTGTGCGTCACCCAGATGCCGGCGCCGATGGCAGCGGCGCTGAGCACCAGCCACGTCATCCGCCTGAGCCGGGCCGCCCGCAGGGACCTCAGGAGGCAGTGCAGGCCAAGGGCGCCGCCCAGGCAGGACGCCAGGAAAGCCGCGGCGAACGTGCCCAGCTCGCGGCCGAAATCCCAGGCCGTGGCGTACATGCGTGACAGCCCTCCATCCCTGTCGTGCCCCGCGACGCGCATGTGGTGCCCCTGCGCGTCGCAAGCCCCTTCTCACGCGCGCGGGCGGTTCCCTGCCGCCGGCCCAGCACCGTGGGCTGTTGATCGATCAGAAACCGCGGTGAGGCGAGAGTACGGCCCGCCCCGGAACACATGAACGATATTCCGGCAAAGAAAATGGGCTTATCAGACGTAGCCCGTGTGATGATCCGGTACAGATGGAGCCCTTCGTTCCGTAGTTGCCCGTTCACTCTAAGGACGCTCCACAGCTGTCTCCTCGAGGCCCTCCCCGTCATGCTCGTAGGGAATGACGGCTCCCACGCCTCAGGAGTGCCTGTGTTCGCACGCGCCACCCGAGCCACGACCGCCGCTCTCCTCGGGATCTGCACCCTGCTCGGGCCCGTCCCGTCCGCGTCGTCAGCCGCCCAGGAGCCGACGAGAACGGTCGTCGTCGCGCACCGCGGCGCCTCGGGCTACGCCCCGGAGAACACCCTGAAGGCCGTTGACGCGGCCCATGACCTGGGCATCGACTGGGTCGAGAACGACGTCCAGCGCACCAAGGACGGCGTACTGGTGATCATCCACGACACCGACCTCAAGCGCACCACCGATGCCGAAGAGGTCTTCCCGGACCGCTCGCCCTGGCGTGTGGGTGACTTCACCGCCGCCGAGATCGCCCGGCTCGACGCGGGCAGCTGGAAGGACCGGCGCTTCGCAGGCACCCGGATCCCCACCCTGACGCAGTACCTGCGCCGCATCGACGAGAACGGCCAGAACCTGCTCATGGAGATCAAGAGCCCCGAGCTGTATCCGGGCCTCGAAGGCGACGTCCTCAAGGTGCTCGGCCGGGAGCACTGGCTGGACCCGGGCCATCTGAGGCACCGGCTGATCATCCAGAGCTTCAGCGCGGACAGTGTCCGTACCGTGCACACGCTGCGACCCGACATCAAGACCGGCTTCCTGGGAACCCCGGCCGTGGCCGACCTGCCCGCCTACGCGGCGTTCACCGACCAGATCAACCCCGACCACACCACGGTCTCGGCGGACTACGTCGCCGCCGTGCACGCCCTGAAGGGCGCGCACGGCGCACGGCTCGAGACGTACACCTGGACGGTGAACGACGCCGACACGGCACGGAACGTCGCGGGTCACGGCGTGGACGGGGTCATCACCAACTACCCGGACGTCGTCCGGGCGGCGCTCGGCACCCCCTCGCCGGCCCCATCCGGCAAACGGCTCCCGGCCTGCGTCCCCTGAGGCCGGCGGCCACGAGCGGGGGCGTTGTCAGTGGTCGGTCGTAGGGTGACGGCATGGATACTGATCGGCGCGAGGACGGGCCCGGGGTGGAGGGCAGTGCGCCGTCCGACGCGGAGGGACGGCCGGCCAGGGTGGTGTGGACCATCGTCGACACCCCCATCGGCCCGCTGCTGCTCGCCGCCACCGAGCGCGGCCTGGTCCAGGTGGTCTTCCACGCCACGGACCGGGCGCGTGACCGGGCCCTCGACCGCCTCACCGCCCGGCTGGGCCGCACGGCCGTGGAGGTTCCCGACTCCCCGCTGCTGGCCGAGCCCATACGCCAGGTCGCGGACTATTTCGCAGGGACACGTCAGGGCTTCGCGCTGCCGCTCGACTGGTCGCTGATCACCGGTTTCCACCGCGAGGTGCTCCGCGAGCTGGCCACCGGCGTCCCGTACGGCACCGTCGTGGGCTACGGGGACCTGGCCGGTCGGGTCGGCCAGCCGGGCGCGGCCCAAGCGGTGGGGACGGCCATGGGCGCGAATCCCCTCCCCGTGGTCGTGCCCTGCCACCGGGTCGTCGAGAGCGACGGCGGGATCGGCGGCTTCGGCGGTGGCCTGGAGACCAAGCGGAGACTGCTGGCGCTGGAGGGAGTGCTGCCAGAGCCGCTGTTCTGACCGGCAGGGCGACCAGGCCTGAAGCGACCGGGCGCGAGCGCCTGCCGGCTGCCGTGACTGGATGCGGCGCCTCGGGGAAGTCGGTGGGGGGATCGCTCAGAGGAGGCCCCGCCGGCGACCGGATCACGGTCGGCGGCGCTTCCGACGGCATGTCCGGTGTCCCGGTGGCAGCACGGCCGGGCACACCGAGAGCCGCCGGGCCACCACCCTGCGCGTGCCCCCCACGGGGATCCGTATCCGCACGGAAGCCGAAGGGACGGCGAAGGCACATGAGCAACCGCGCAGTCGCGTACATCGAGCCGGGAAAAGTTGAGGTCGAGACCATCGACTACCCCGGTCTGGAACTCAAGGACGGACCGGGAGTCGCCCCGGCGAACGTCGGCCGCAAGTGCCGTCACGGGGTGATCCTCAAGGTCCTGTCCACCAACATCTGCGGCAGCGACCAGCACATGGTCCGTGGCCGCACCACCGCCCCCGCCGGCCTGGTCCTGGGCCACGAGATCACCGGCGAGGTGGTGGAACGCGGCCCGGACGTGGAGTTCGTGCAGGTCGGAGACGTCGTCTCGGTACCGTTCAACATCGCATGCGGCCGCTGCCGCAACTGCAAGGAACGCAAGACGGGCATCTGCCTCAACGTGAACCCGGCTCGTCCCGGCGCGGCCTACGGCTACGTCGACATGGGCGGCTGGGTCGGCGGCCAGGCCGAGTACGTCATGGTCCCCTACGCGGACTTCAACCTGCTGGTCTTTCCCGACCCCGACCAGGCACGCGAGAAGCTGCTGGACCTGACCATGCTGTCGGACATCTTCCCGACCGGGTTCCACGGCGTGGTGACGGCAGGCGGCGGCGTCGGCTCCACGGTGTACGTGGCGGGGGCAGGGCCCGTCGGGCTCGCGGCCGCCGCATCGGCCCAGCTGCTGGGCGCCGCCGTCGTCATCGTCGGCGACCTCAACGCCGAGCGGCTCGCCCAGGCGCGCAGCTTCGGCTGCGAGACCGTCGACCTGACCAAGGGGAGCCCGGAAGAGCAGATCGACCAGATCCTGGGGGTGCCCGAGGTCGACGCCTCCGTGGACGCGGTCGGATTCGAGGCACGGGAGCACGCCAAGAACGCCGAAGAGGCCCCCGCCACCGTCCTCAACTCCCTGATGACGCTCACCCGCGCGGGCGGCGCGCTCGGTATCCCCGGGCTCTACGTCACCGACGACCCGGGCAGCGCCGACCCCGACGCCCAGGCAGGCACGTTGAAGATGCGCCTCGGACTCGGCTGGGCCAAGAGCCATGTATTCACCACAGGGCAGTGCCCCGTGATGCGCTACCACCGGGCACTGATGCAGGCGATCTTGCACGACCGCGTGCACATAGCGAAGGCCGTCAACGCAACCGTGCTCAGCCTCGAGGACGCGCCGCGCGGCTACGCCGAGTTCGACAAGGGAGCAAGCCGCAAGTACGTGCTGGATCCGCACGGCGCGCTACAGGGCGCCCAGGCGGCCTGAGCCGGACCGCGCCACCAGCGCACCCACCGGCCAGGGCAGCGGCGTACCCCGCGGCCGGACGGCGGTAGCCCTGCCCGACAGGACGGGCCACAGCAAGCGAGGGACGGAGCTCTGCTGTGGCCCGTCGCGCTGGCGCGCAGGAGGTGGAGGTTGCAGCGCGCGATGCGCGGCGTGTGCGTCAACGGCCGCGGATGGGGGAAGGCCTACGGGGCGGCTACCGCAGGCGGCTCCTGCGGCAGGCGAGTTCCTCCGGCACGGTCCGGTGGCAGGCGATTTCTCGGCACGGCCCGTGCGGGAAGAGGGCCAGGGCAGTGGATGGCCGGCCGCGCGGGGCTGCCGGCGCGTGTACGACCGCCCCAGCAGCGTTCGGCCAGCGCTCAGGGGCGACTTCGGGGGGCGGGAGACGGTCCACAGGCCCCTAACGGCTCTAACGGCTCTAACAGCTCTAACAGCTCTAACAGCTCTAACAGGTTCTACTGGTGGGAGGACGCTCGTGTTGATCGTGTCGGAAGAGGTGCGGGAGGCCTTCGCGGCCGGGCGCCCGGTCGTCGCACTGGAGTCCACGATCATCGCGCACGGGCTGCCGCGCCCTCAGAACGAGCAGGTGGCCCGGGAGTTGGAGGAGGCCGTGCGCGACGAGGGCGCCGTACCGGCCACGATCGCCGTCCTGGACGGCCGGCCGCACGTCGGTCTCGACGCCAAGGAACTGGAGCGGGTGGCGAACGAGGACGGCATCCGCAAGCTGGGCCACCGTGATCTGCCGCTCGCGATCGCCACACGCGCGAGTGGTGCCACCACCGTGTCGGCCACCGCGCTCTTGGCGGCGCGCGCCGGGATCCGGGTCTTCGCGACGGGCGGGCTCGGCGGCGTGCACCGGCAGTGGACGGTCACCCAGGACGAGTCAGCGGACCTGGGGCTCCTGGCCCGTATCAAGATCACGGTGGTGTGCGCCGGCGTGAAGTCGATCCTGGACGTCCCGGCGACGCTGCAACGCCTGGAGACACTGGGCGTGTCGGTGGCCGGATATCGCTCGACCCACTTCCCCGGGTTCTACCTGTCCGACTCGGGCCTCCCGGTGGACTGGACGCTCCACACACCGGCTGAAGTCGCCGACGTCATGCGGGCGCAGGACGTCCTGGGCACCTCCGACACGGCACTGATCGTCGCCCAGCCGGTGCCGGAGTCCGAACAGCTCGATCCGGAGCTGCACGCGCGCGTGCTGGCCGATGCGCTGCGCGCGTGCGACGAGCAGCAGGTGACCGGACAGGCCGTCACACCGTTCCTGCTGGATCACCTGGTCCGGCACACCGGCGGCGCCTCCCTCGCCGCCAACCTGGCCGCGGTACGCGGCAACGTCCGCCTCGCCGCGCGCATCGCGGCCGCATGGGCAGGAGTGTGAGCGGCACACCGACGGACCCGGGAGACGGGGTGAGCGAAGGGCGCACGGCGGGCACGACGCGCCCGGCCGGCGCGGAGCGGGCGAGGGAAACGGGTGCCGTCCCGCGCCCCGTTGCGTCGCCCGACGGGCCGCGCGCCGACGATCACCTCAAGGAGCCGCACACCGACCGTTCCCCCAGGAGAGGCCTTCGCACCGACGGCCTGTTCAAGAAGGCGGCAGCGGGCGGCGCGCCCAAGGGCCTGCTGGTGGTCGGCGATGTCGTCACCGATGTGGTGGCCCGGCACCGCGGCGCCCTTGCCCGGGGCACCGACACGGCGGCCGAGGTGCGGATGCTGCCGGGCGGGGCCGGCGCCAATGCCGCCTGCTGGGCGGCGTACTGGGGATGTGCCGATGTGCGCCTGCTCGGCTGCGTCGGAGCGGAGTCCGTGGACTGGCACCGGCAGGCGCTCAGGTCGGCTGGGGTCGCGGCGCGGCTCGTCGTCGATCCCGAGGCGTCGACGGGCACGGTGATCTGCCTGGTCGACGTGGCGGACGGCGCCGAGCGGACCTTCCTCACCGACAGCGGCGCCTCCCTGCGGCTCTCCCCCACCGACTTCTCGCCGTCCCTGCTCGACGGGATCGCCCGGCTGCATCTGTCGGGTTACCTGCTGTTCTCCGACCCGGGCCGCGCGCTGGTCCGCACGGCGGTGGCGGCGGCACGGGCGCGCGAGGTGCCGGTGAGCGTGGATCCCGCGTCGGCGGGCTTCATACGGGAGCTGGGTGCCGCCCGCTTTCTGGCGCTGCTGGACGGCGTGGACGTACTGCTGCCCAGCCGTGACGAGGCCCAGCTGCTCACGGGGCTGCCCGACGCGGGCGAGGCGGCGGCGCGGCTGAGCCGTGCCTTCCCGCTGGTGGTGGCCAAGCAGGGGGCGGGCGGCGCCCTGGTGGCCCGCAACGGCAGCCTCCCTACGCAGGTCTCCGCGGTCGCCGTGCAACCGCAGGACTCGACGGGTGCCGGGGACGCCTTCACCGGCGCCTTCCTCGCGAGTCTGCTCGCGGGTGCGGACCCCGAGGAGGCGGCGGCGGAAGGCTGCCGCGCGGGCGCACAGGCCGTGGCCCGACTCGGCGGCAGGCCACCCCGCCGCGCGCCGTCGCCATCGGAACTGCCCGAGGTACCCGACCGCGCAGGGTGAGATCCCGGTACGGACCACAGGGCGGCAGTGCACCGTTCGTGAGGTTGTCCACAGGCCTCCGCGCGGATCAGCGCGGACTGGCAGACTGGCCCGCCGGCAGCACAGTCCAGGGCAAGGAGCAGACATGTCGATGGCGGGCAATCTGCGCAGGGTTCGACACCTCCGCGGGGTGAGCAGCCTGCGGAAAGTGGCACGTCTCACGCGGGGACGCAGCCACGCCGTCGACCTGAGTCATCCGGCACGCTCCCCACTCGGCTCCGCGGTGGTCAACTGCGTGACGTACCGCGGTGGCACCCGCCAGCCCGGCGGCAAGGGACTGCGGGAGGCGGTCGAGCGGGTCCGCAAGAGCGGTGACGGATTCGTCTGGCTGGGTCTCCACGAGCCGAGCGAGGCCGAGTTCGCTGAGGTGGCGGAGTTGTTCGGCCTGCACCCGCTCGCCGTGGAGGACGTCATCGACGCCCACCAGCGTCCGAAGGTGGAGCGGTACGGCGAGATCCTCTTCTCCGTCTTCAAGACGGTCTGCTACATCGAGCATGCGGAGCTGACCGCGACGAGCGAGGTGGTGGACACCGGCGAGATCATGGTCTTCATCGGCCCGGACTTCGTCGTCACGGTCCGACATGGCCGGCACGGCTCCCTGGGCCCGGTACGCGAGAGCCTGGAGGCCGACCGGAAGCAGCTCGCCAAGGGCCCCGCGGCCGTGCTGCACGCGATAGCGGACCACGTCGTCGACGAGTACCTGGCCGTGGTCGACGCCGTCCGGGACGACATCGACCAGGTCGAGACCGATGTCTTCGCGCCGAACGGAGCGCGCACCGACCCGGGCCGCATCTACCAGCTCAAGCGGGAGCTGCTGGAGCTCAAGCACGCCGTGCTGCCGCTCGGCAGGCCGCTACGGATGCTCGCGACGGAGCCGCTGCGCATGATCGACCTGGAGACCCGGGCGTACTTCCGCGACGTCGACGACCATCTGACGCGTGCCATCGAGCAGACCGCGTCCTTCGACGACCTGCTCAACTCGATCTTGCAGGCCCATCTGGCACAGGTGACCGTCGCGCAGAACGAGGACATGCGCAAGATCACCGCTTGGGCCGCGGTGATCGCGGTGCCCACGATGGTCTGCGGCGTCTACGGCATGAACTTCCATCACATGCCGCTCCTGCGCTGGAGGTTCGGCTATCCGCTGGTGATGGTGGTGATCGCGATAGCCTGCTGCCTGCTGTACCGGGGGTTCCGGCGCAACGGATGGCTGTGACGGCGGCGCGGGGCGCATGACGTTGCCGGCGGCCGCCGGCGCCCGAGGCGCGGCGACCGTCGAAGCAGTCAGCCGACCGTCCTGATCGGTCGCGTCAGCGTCCCGCGTACACGTTGCTGGCCCACTGGGCGAGTTGGTCCTCCGGAAGATGGGTCGCGAGGTCGGCCTCGCTGATCATGCCGACGAGGCGCTTGTGCTCGTCGATCACCGGAAGCCGGCGGATCTGGTGACCCTGCATCTCCTGGAGTACATCGCTGATGTCGGCGTCCGCAGGGATCCACCGCGGGGTGCCCTTGGCCATGTCACCTGCCGTGGTCCGGGCTGGATCGTGCCCGGCGGCGACGCAGCCCACCACGATGTCACGGTCGGTGAGGATGCCCATCAGGCGCTCGTTGGTGTCGCTGATGGGAAGCGCGCCCACATCGAGCTCGCGCATCAACTGTGCGGCCCGGTCCAGGCTTTCGGTGGCGGGGATCCACTGGGCGCCACGGTGCATGATGTCTCCGGCGGTGGTCATGTATTACCTCCCCTTGCCGGACGGCCGGCGCGGCGCGGGACGCGTCGCTGAGTCCCGGCTCCCTTCATTGTGGCGGCCGGGGGGTCGTTCGTCAGTCGGTCACGGGCCGGTAGTCCGATGACGTATCCACCGGCCCGTGACCGTCTTGTCGGGCGAATACCCCGCATGGCCGTCGGGGCATGGGGCACCCGCCACCTGTGTGGTGTGCCCCGCTGAGATGCATGCGCGGTGGAGCAGCCGTCCACCACTACGCCCGGGGGGCTCACGGCTCGATGCGGTCCGCCCTCATCGCCCGCTCGTCGTCCCGTCCCCGCAGCCGACGCGCTCGCTGCTCAGGGCGATGTCGTCGAGCCGGACGTCGTACCCGGCCGGCGTGGGGTTCCCCTGGTAGAGCTGCCAGCCCAGCTTGACGGTGTGGAACGTCGGGAAGACGAAGTCGACGGGGTTGCCGCCGTGGTGGGTGGTGTCGACGGTGAGGTCCGACTTCGGCTCTCCGTCGATCCAGACCGAGATCCGGTTGTCGGTGGCGTCCATCTGCCACTCCACGCACTGCCAGGCGCCCGCCTGGGCAGGGACCGACCGCTGCCAGGCCGTCCAGTCCCCGGTCGGACCACCGTCGGAGCCCACGCCCCACAGATCGGTGCCCGCGTCGGGCACGTACTGGCCGCCGAGCGGACGGATGTAGCCCGCGCCGTCGCCGGTGGCCTCGACGATCGTCCAGTGCGCCCAGTCCGGGGCGGTGGGGAAGGCGCCGACGCGCAGCCGGACTCGTCCCCAGAAGCTGTTGCCGGGCGCCGTGAAGTTGTCGACCTGTAGGAACGCGCTGCCGTTCCCTTGTGTCCCGATGTGCAGGTCGTTGCCCCCGGAGGCGACAGGTTCCACGGTGAGGGTGCCGTTGTTGGCGACGGTGCCCCAGGCGGAGCTCTGGGCGGTGCCGGGCGCCAGGGCGTCGAAGTCCTCGCAGAACAGCAGCGAGGTGCCGGCACAGCCGGACCGGGGTACCGACGGGTGGCCCGGCCGGTGCGTGTGGTCTCCGCCGGCGGCTCCCCAGGCGGCAGGCGCGGTGGCGACGAGCAACAGCGCGGCGACACCGGCGAGCAGCGGGCTTCTCCCACGGGCGGCGGAAGCCTCGGCCCACGCCGCGAAGGGCTTCGGCGAGCGGGCGGGAGCCACTCCCGCGGGCCGGACGACGGACGGCAACGGCGCTGGTGCGGCCGGCCGGAACGACGGCATCACGAGCCGCCGGAAGGAATGCACAACGGACCGCATGAAGGACGGACTCATGACAGATGGTCTCCTGATCCTGTCGCCCGCCCCGGCTTACGGTCACAAGAAACGCTCTTGACGCGTACGCGCCAGAGGTCATGATATCGGCGCACCCTCGGCCCGCGTCCAGGCCGCCCTCCGTTCGCTCCCTCCCCATTCCCGCATCCCACCGCTCCTCGACGCCCCCGCCAGGCCCGTACCGGCTGCCCGGCCGCGCAGCCCGGTCCGGGTCCGGGTCCACCCCCTCCCCCACCAGGGCTCGGGCTCCGGCCTATCCCCCACCGCCGTCCCCGCCCCACCCCGTCCACGCCGGGCGCCGCGGGTCGTCCGCGCGCACCAGCACATCGGCCGTGCCCGACGGGTCCGCCTCGGCCTCGTACCGTTCGAAGGCGGGCAGGGTCCAGTGCGCACCGCTGGGCGTGCGCCGGCGCAGGGCGGACGATGAGAGCTGCACGTGGACCGTCCGGTCGAACGGGAACCAGTGGTGCAGCAGCAGCGGCCCGTGCAGCAGGAGCAGCCCGCCGGGCGGCAGCGTGACGCGCGGGCTGCGGGTCGCCCGGTCCGTATCGGGGTCCCACAGGTCGGGCAGCACCCGTCCGTCGCCTCCCGGCTCCAGTGGCCCGAACACCTCCCGCCACAGCGCACCGGTGTCGAACCATCCCGCGTAGTAGGCGTCGACGTCCTCCCGGCCGTGCTCCAGACGGAGCGAGGCGGGCCGCAGAAACCCCTCGACGTCGACGGTGCAGGCCGGCCGACCGCGCAACCGCAGCGCCCCGGCGACCCGCTCGGCCAGTTCGCCCGGCCGCGCCGCCGGCGCACCGTCGAAGGCGATCCGCGGCCAGCTGCCGCCGTCCTCGGGCCGTACGTCGGCCAGCCGCTCGGCGAGCAGGTCACCGAGCCGTTCCCAGGTGATCGCTTCCAGTCGCACCCGCCCCATGATGCCCGGAGGCCGACCGTGACCCGAACCGGCGTCCGCCCGTACCCGCCCCTTCCTGGCGACCCGGCACGCCACCGCATCCGCTCCTGTGGGCCCTCCGGTGCCGGCCCCCCTCGGGCGTACCGTGGAGAAAACGCCCGATATGCGGTCATATCCGCTACGACCGCATGGACCGTGCGGACACCGAGGCCCCGTACCTCTGCCCCCGATGCCGCCGCTCCCGGACCAGCAGATCACCCGGGCCACCCCGGCGGGCGAGGCCGGCCGGCCAGGTCAGGCACGCCACCCGGACCGTCCACGACCCTCAGGACCGTCCACAGGATCAAGGCCAGCCGGGCAGCCGAAGCAAGCGGGCAGGCGGGCAGGCGGGCACCACCGAGGCACGCCAGGTGCACGACGAGACCGCCGAGGCTCGTGGGCCACCGGGGGCACCGGCGCCTCCGGACGCGGTCGGCTCGCACGGTCACGGGCCACGCTGCCAGGAGAGTCGATCATGGCCGACCCCATGGGCTTCCTCCGGACCCCGCGCCAGGACCGGCCGCGTCGCCCCGTCGAGGAGCGGGTGCGCGACTGGGACGAGGTGTACGAGCCCGGTGAACTGCTGCCGATCGTCCGAGCACAGGCCGGGCGGTGCATGGACTGCGGGATCCCGTTCTGCCACCAGGCCTGTCCGCTCGGCAACCTCATTCCGGAGTGGAACGAACTGGTCGCCCGAGGCGACTGGCGGGCCGCAGCGGAGCGCCTGCACGCCACCAACAACTTCCCCGAGTTCACCGGCCGGCTGTGCCCGGCACCGTGCGAACCGGGCTGTGTGCTGGCCATCAACCAGCCCGCCGTGACCATCAAGAACGTGGAGGTGGCCATCGCCGACCAGGCCTGGGCGCAGGGCTACGCGCCGCCGCAGCCCCCGGACCGGCTCACCGGCCGGACCGTCGCGGTGGTCGGCTCGGGTCCCGCAGGGCTCGCCGCCGCCCAGCAGCTGACCCGGGCCGGGCACACGGTCGCCGTGTACGAGCGCGACGACCGGCCGGGCGGGCTGCTGCGGTACGGCATCCCGTCGTTCAAGATGGAGAAGCACCACCTGGACCGGCGCCTGGCGCAGATGCGCGCGGAAGGCACCAAGTTCCGCACCGCCACGGCCGTGGGCCGGGACCTGGGCGCACGGGAGCTGTGCGCGCGCTACGACGCGGTGGTCCTGGCGATGGGTGCCACCTCCTGGCGGGAGCTGCCGGTGCCGGGACGCGAGCTGGCCGGCATCCACCAGGCGATGGAGTACCTACCGCTGGCCAATCATGTGCAGGAGGGCGACCTGGACGTCTCGCCGCTGTGCGCGGCCGGACGGGACGTAGTGATCATCGGTGGTGGCGACACGGGTGCGGACTGCCTGGGGACGGCGATCCGCGACGGTGCCCGGTCGGTGACCCAGCTCGACATCTACGCGCAGCCGGGTGTCGAGCGGGACGAGGCCGCCGAGCCCTGGCCGACGTATCCGAAGATCTACCGGATGGAGGCCGCGCACGAGGAGGCGCGCGAGTTGCGCACCGCGCCGGCCGCGGACCTGGACGCGCGGCTGTTCGCGGCGTCCACGTTGCGGTTCACGGGCGACGAGGCGGAACGGGTGCGTGCGGTGCACCTGGTGGAGGTCGACGCCGAGCGCCGGCCCCAGCCGGGCACGGACCGCGAACTCCCCGCCGACCTGGTGCTCCTGGCGCTGGGCTTCTCGGGGCCCGACCGCGCCGACGGCATCGTCGACCAGCTGGACCTCGCCCTCGACGAACGCGGCACGATCGCCCGCGATCGGGAGTTCGCCACCTCCGCGCCGGGCGTCTTCGTCACCGGTGACGCGGCACGCGGCCCGTCGCTGATCGTCTGGGCCATAGCCGAGGGCCGCGCCGCCGCCTCGGCGGTGGACCGGGAGCTGACGGGCGCGAGGCGGCTTCCCGCACCGATCGGTCCGTACGACCGCCCCATGACGGCATGACCGCCCACATACCGCCCATACACCGCCCATATGGCGTGGCCGACGGCGTGGTGTCGGAGCCCGTCACGGGGAGCGCGCACACGTACGACGTGCGCCGCGCTCGCAGGGGGCGCACCACGGCGCACTCAGCGCCCAAGGTGGTGCGTTCAGGGGCGCGTAAGACCCTTGAAAGACCACCACATACTGTGCGGGTCATGACCGACTCGTGGGTCAATTACGCGGAACGTCTCGGTTCCGACCTGCATATCGAGCTGGCGGACCCCCGCGGCAAGGGGGGACGTCGCGCCGCGCTCATCCACTCGTTGCGGGACGCCGTGCGCACCGGGCGGCTCGCGCCGGGCACCAGGCTGCCGCCGTACCGTTCCCTCGCCGCCGACCTCGGCATGGCGCGCAACACCGTCGCCGACGCCTACGCAGAGCTCATCGCGGAGGGCTGGCTCACCGCGCGGCAAGGCTCCGGCACCCGGGTCGCCGAGCGGGCCGAACCGCTGGCCGACCGCCCATCCGGGGCCGGGGGCGGCCCTGCCCCGACCCACCGCCCCCGGCACGACCTACGGCCGGGCAGCCCGGATACGGCCTCCTTCCCGCGCGCCGCATGGCTCACCTCGTACCGCCGTGCACTGAACGCCGCGCCCCACGACGCCTTCGGCCCCGGTGACCCCCAGGGGCGCATCGAACTGCGCGAGGCGCTCGCGGAGTATCTGGCCCGCGTACGGGGGGTGCGTGCAGATGCGGGTCGCATCGTGATCTGTTCCGGTTTCAGCCATGCGCTGCGGCTGCTCTTCGGGATGCCCGGGTCGGAGGTGCTGCGCGGCCCGCTCGCCGTCGAGTCCTACGGCCTGGCCCACCACCGCATGCTGCTGAGGACCGCGGGGGTACGCAGTCGGCCGCTGCCGGTGGACGAGCACGGCGCACAGGTGGCCACGCTGGCGATGGAGCGCGCGGTGCTGCTGACCCCCGCGCACCAGTTCCCGATCGGCGGCCCGTTGCACCCGGAGCGCCGGTCGGCCGTCGTGGACTGGGCCCGCACCCATGACTCCCTGGTCCTGGAGGACGACTACGACGGCGAGTTCCGCTACGACCGCAGGCCGATCGGCGCCGTGCAGGGCCTGGACCCGGAGCGGGTGATCCATGTCGGCACGGTCAGCAAGAGCCTGTCACCGGCGCTCCGGATCGGTTGGATGGTGCTGCCCGTGCGGCTGGTCGACGCGGTGCTGGCGGTCAAGGGCGAGCGGGAGATGTGGACGAACCTCACGGACCAGTTGGCGCTCGCGGACTTCATCGAGTCGGGCCGCTACGACCGTCATGTGCGGCGCATGCGGCAGCGCTACCGGCGCCGCCGCGATCAGCTCGTCGGCGCGCTCGCCGCGCGCACCCCGCATGTCGCGGTGACCGGCATCGCGGCCGGGCTGCACGCGGTACTGCGGCTGCCGCCGGGTACCGAACGGCCGACCCTGCTGGCCGCGCAGCACCGCGGCCTGGCCCTGTCGGGGCTCGCCGACTTCCGCCACCCCGCGGCCACCGGGCCGGCACCCGACGGCCTCGTCGTGGGCTATGCGACCCCGCCCGAGCACGCCTACGAGGCCGCCCTGGACGCACTCTGCGCGACCCTGCCACCGGCCTGAGCCGGCCGGAACCGACCCCGCTGAGGGGCAAAGCAGCATCTCCCGAGGGCAGAGCAGCGAGAACAACGCACCTCAAGGAGAAACACAAACAACAGGAGAAACACAACGACAGGGAAAACAGAACGACAAACAACGATCGTGATCATTAATTCACTGACGGTGACGACGCTCTGCCGTACGCCATCGCGACGCGTTACCCGTCACCGTCAGCCCGTGGCCGGCCGCTTTCCGTAGCCGACCGTTTTCTGCATCCGCACCCTTTCAGGGGCGCCGGGATGCGAGCCGTTCAGGGCCCGTTCAGGACAACAGGAAATCCGCGACGCCGGCCTTGGCGCCCAGGATGAACGCGGTGATTTCGCCGACGGTGTAAATGAGTGCAGGACCGTCCGGATCGGCGGATTGGCGGACTGCGACCCTGCCGTCGGCGAGTTTCATCGCTTCCAGGCAATTTCCGCCGTTGCCGCCGCTCCAGGGCTTGTGCCAGCCCTCGGTCCCCAGATCCCTGGATGGCATTCCGTTGTATATGGGGGTGCGGTTGGGGGGCTGATGCATTCACAACTCCTTGCGGAGATCCCTCAGGAGCTCCTTTGTGCGATGTGCTGTGGCGGCATGCGCCGCCATGCGGTCCATGACCTCGAGATGGGTTGCCACCTCATGGCGCGCGTCGAGATAGACGGCACCGGTCAGGTACTCGCTGTAAACCATGTCGGGGAGTTCCGGCACGGGAAATCGGAACAGCACGAAGGGCCCATACGTGCCGGGGTGAGGTCCCGACGCGAACTGGGCAACCTGAATCGTCACATTGGGCAGTTTCGATGCCTCCAACAGGCGGTCGATCTGCCCCCGCATCACATCTGCATCCCCCACCGGCCTGCGCAGGGCGGTCTCGTCCATGACGGCCCAGAGCCGCGGGGCGTTCTCACGAGCGAGCAACGCCTGCCGCTGCATGCGCAGCGCCACATGCCGCTCGATGTCCTCGGGCCGGGTCTGGCCGATCGCACCGGACTGGAGCACGGCGCGGGCGTAGCCCTCGGTCTGCAACAGGCCCGGCACGAAATGGGGTTCATACGACCGGATGAGGCTGGCCGCACCTTCCAGGCTGACGTACATCGAGAACCAGCCGGGAAGGATGTCGTGGAACCGCTGCCACCAACCTGGCTTGTTGGCCTCCTCGGCGAGCTTGACGAAGGCCCCCGCCTCGTCGTCGCCGACGCCGTACGCCTGGAGCAGCATCTGCACGTAGGGGATCTTGAAGGCGACCTCGGCCATCTCGATGCGCCGGATGGTGGCAGGGGCGACACGCAGCACACCCGCGGCCTCCTCGCGCTTGAGGCCGGCGCGTTCACGCAGGTCCTGTAGGCGCCTGCCCAGGACGACCTGCCCAACCGTCGGTGCGGACCGCGGCTCGCTCACGTCCCACCTCCACCTAGTCAGCTCTTCAGGTCAGGCCCACCTGCATCCGCGCCGGCCGCCGGAGCGGTCCGGAGGCCCGTGAGCAGACCGGGATCGCCCACGCGTGCGGGCTGCTGCGAGCAGTGTGCCATGGGCTTTCGCACAGACACAGTGCACTCTGCAATTTTCAGAGTGCCACTTGCCAAGTGTTCACGGCGGGGAGATAGTGGCAAGCGTGACTCCGCCCGCGTCGACCAGAGCAGCAGCCCCCCACTCCGGCACCGGTAGTGATACCGCCGGGGCGGTGCGTCCGGTGGGCATCGACGTCAACCCGCGCCGCCTACGGTTCGGCCTGGTTGCCGAGCCCTGCGCGGCGGCACAGGCCAGGCGGATGACACGGACCTGGCTGACGGCCTGGCAGGTGTCCGACGAAACCTGCGACTCGGCGGCCCTGGTGGTGTCGGAGCTGGTCACCAACGCCATCGTGCACACCTCGTCGCGGCAGATCGTGTGCGAGCTGTCCGACGAGACGGACCGGGTGCGCATCACGGTGGGCGACGAGGGATGCACATCGGACGCGCCCCCTTGCCGCTCGGCCGAACGTGACGGCGAGGAGCACGGCCGGGGGCTGCTCCTCGTGGCGGCCGTGTGCAGCGCCTGGGGCGCCCAGGAATGGGGCTCGGGCCTCCAGGTGTGGGCGGAGCTGCCGTGTACGGCGGACCATCGAACGGGGATCGAAGCGGACACCGTCCGCGGAACGGGGGCCGAATGGGTGTCATGACACCGTCCCTGCTGAGCCTTGACACGCTCGTCGGCCTCTCACGCAGAAGCCGGCCACGGGAGTCGGCCCCGGCCCGGCTGATCATGCCGGAGGGCATGACCGCCCCGCTCGGCTACGACGCCGTAGCCCTCCCCGCCGTCTACGGTCGCCGCGTCCTCGACCGGCTGCCCCGGGTCGGCTGCATCTACGGCGACGGGGCCTCCTGGTGGTGGATCGTGCCGTCCGACTCGGACGTGGCCCTGGAATGGCCCGCTCCCGCGCGGTACGCCACCGGCGCACTCGTCCAGGACGCACGCCGCCCGCCGCACCTGGTCCACCGCCCGGACGGGACCGTGCCGTACACCCCGCCGATCCCGCTCTACTTGGCACTGTGCCGCCTCACGGGGGTCACACCCGCGTGGTCGAGTGCGTTGTCGGCGTGACGCCCGCCCACGCGCCGTGCCGTCACCGTTGCCCCGGCCGCGGTAACAGCTGATCGGAAGCAATCCTTCCGCACCGCGAGCCACTGTCCGCCGGGCACCGCCGGCGAGTCGCGCTCTGCCGGATGGCCGTCTTACCGCTGGTGACGGGCCGTTCGGGCGCGATGGAGTTCGGAGTCTTCCTTCGTACCGTTGTCCTGCGCCGCCGCGCCGTAAAGAATGCGCATGACAAATGCGGGCCAACAGCACCGCATCCACAGGGAAACACGGACCGAAGAGGACCCCCCACATGAAAAGACCTCTCGTCGGCGCATTCTGCACCCTGCTGCTGCTCGGCGCCGGGGCCGCCCCCGCGTTCGCCACCAGCCCGTCCGGCGACCTGAGCCGGGTTGCGGACGGCGTCGGGAAGTCCGCGAGCGCGACCGCCCCGGCGCACACCCGCGCGAAGGACGCCCACCACCCCACCGTCCGCGCGGTCGACTTCGCCGGCACCGTGGGGCTCAGCAACTGCTCGGGATCGCTGATCCGGATGCCGAACTCGCAACCCACCGACCCGGCCCTGGTGCTGACCAACGGTCACTGCCTCGAGACCGGATTCCCCGACCCCGGTGAGGTCATAGTCGACCAGTCCTCCACCCGCACCTTCCAGCTGCTCGACGCGAACGCCGACTCCGTGGCGACCCTCAGGGCGAGCAAGGTGGCGTACTCGACGATGACCGACACGGACATCACGCTGTACCAGCTCACCAGCACCTACCAGCAGATCGCCGACCAGACCGGCATCCAGCCGCTCGACCTGTCCGACCAGCACCCCACGGCCGGTACCGCGATCACCGTCGTCTCCGGCTACTGGCAGGAGACCTACAGCTGCGACATCGACGGTTTCGTGTACCGGCTGAAGGAGGGCGACTGGACCTGGAAGGACTCCGTCCGCTACACCCCGGAGTGCGAGACCATCGGCGGCACCTCGGGCTCCCCGGTCGTCGACGACGCCACCGGCCAGGTCATCGCCGTCAACAACACCGGTAACGAGGACGGCCAGCAGTGCACCGTCAACAACCCCTGTGAGGTCGACGAGAGCGGCAACGTCACCGTTCACCAGGGCACCAACTACGCCGAGGAGACGTACATCATCCCGGCCTGCGTCGGTACCGGGAACAAGATCGACCTGACCGCTGAGGGCTGCACGCTGCCGAAGCCGTCGGCGTAGCGGCACCACCTTTTGCGCCTTGGCGCCTTTCGGGGGCGCGTCCTTGTCAGGGCGCGCCCCCGTGCTAGTCCGGCAGCGCGGCGCGGAATCGGGCCGTCACGTCGTCGACCGCCTTGACCAGCGTGTCGGTGGCGGTGTCCAGGCGGGCCAGGACGGCGTCGACGTCGCGGAGTCCGGCCCGTTCCAGGAGCCGTTTCTCGTTGGTCACCCAGGTGCCGCGTGCGGCGAGCACCGCGTGGGCGGTCTGCATGGCGGCGATGGCGATGGCGCCCGCGACCTCGGTGAGCCCTCCGCGGGGCGCATTGTTGTGCTTGGCGTAGTGCAGGGTCGTGTCCGCCCGACCGCGCCACACCTCCGGCGCGGTGCGCCGCAGCGCTTCCGGATAGCCGTCCGGGCGCGGCGCCTGCCCGTGCAGGACGCGGTTGACGGCGAGTTCCGCGACGACGAGATAGCTCGGGATGCCGGCCAGATGGAACATCAGCGGCTCGATGTGGAAGCGCCCGGCCCGCGCCTCGGCGAGCTCGTGCTCGACGACGTCGAGATCGCGGTAGTGCACATCGACGCGGCGGCCGTCGATCGTCAGCCAGGCGCCGCCGTTGAACACGCCGCCGCCCCATCCGCCGAGGTCGGACACCTCGCCCGGCCAGCCCAGCGCACGCAGCGTGTCCGGGTCGAAGGTGCCGCGGTAGTAGACGGCGAGGTCCCAGTCGCTGTCCGGTCTGGGGCCGCCGCCCGGATCGTCGCCGCCCTGCCCGGGAGCACCCTGGGCGCGGGAGCCGCCGAGCGCGACGGCCTGCACGGCGGGCAGAGCGGCGAGCCGGTCGGCGACGTGCGCGAGGAACGCGTCGTCGTTCATCGCGGCGGCTGCTGGGG
This sequence comes from Streptomyces odontomachi, assembly GCF_024435355.1. Taxonomy (GTDB): domain Bacteria; phylum Actinomycetota; class Actinomycetes; order Streptomycetales; family Streptomycetaceae; genus Streptomyces; species Streptomyces odontomachi. Next base: position 144,143 of record NZ_JAMJWG010000013.1, on the reverse strand, counting down.
CGGCGGACCGGTGTGGTGGTGGTGCGTGGCGCCGATCGAACCGGCCTGGATCACGGTGCCGTGCGAGCCCCCGGTCATCGTGTTGTACGTGTAGGTGATGTTGCCCCCGTCCTGCGGGGCGGACGGGGTCAGCTCGTCGAGCACGGAGCGCAGTTCGGCCGCCAGCGTCGGATCCGCTTCCAGGGTGCGGCGCAACCGGCTGCGCCACTCGGCCTGGACGTCGGCCACGGTCTCCTCGTCGCCCGAGTCGCGGGCGGCGAGCAACTGCTCGCGTGCGGCGTCCAGCTCTCCCTCGGCCTCCCGTACGGCCTCGTCCGCGCCGTCGGTCTCCCCCTCCGCGCTGCCGCGCCGGCGTGCGACCACCCGGGCCAGCAGCCCGCGTGCCCGCTCCCAGCCGTCGCCGACCATCCGCTGCACCAGCGCCGTCGCGCCCGCTGCGGCCAGCGTCGCCAACTCCGCTTCCATGGCCCCCTCCTGAGCATGTCGTGGCACGTCACCTGGAAGCTCCCACGGTAGCGGGCCGCACGACGGGACGCCCCGCTCCCACGCGCGTCGCGGTCGCCCCGCCTCGCCCCGCACGTCTCACATCAGCTCGCCGTGCTGCGGCGTCCGCGTCGCGTCGACGCAGACATCTCCGTCGCCGGGCCCACGCCCCGCCGCCGACCCGGCCCCGGCCTCAGCTGGACTCCCGCACCACCAGCCGGCACGGCACCGTGTGCAACCCGGGCACCGGCCCCGTGTCGATGGCCTCCAGCAGCCGCAGTGCGGCGATCCGGCCGATCTCCGCGAGGTTCATGTCGATCGTGGTGAGCGGCGGCCGGCTGGCCAGGGCCATGGTGTCCCAGTTGTCGTAGCCCACGACGGCGATGTCCCCCGGCACGCTCACGCCGCGCTCCCGCAGCGCATCCGTGACGCCCCGCGCGACCTGGTCGTTGCCGCAGAAGAAGGCGTCCGTGTCCGGTGCGGTCCGCAGCACGGCGCCGGCGGCCCGGCGGCCCCAGGCCTCGCTCCACTCGCCGAAGTGCACCCGTCCGGTGGCCAGGGTGAGCGAGGCGCGCTCCAGGTGCTGGACCGCGTGCCGGGCGCGGTCGCGCGCGGCCGCATGGTGTTCCGGGCCCGTGACGTGCGCGATCCGGGTGTGCCCCGTGGCCAGCAGATGCTCGACGGCGAGGTGGGCGCCGGCCTGGTCGTCGGAGATCACGGAGGTGTCGGCCGGGTCGGTGGAGGGCGAGAACGCGTAGACGATCGGGATCGGGTCGACGCCGTTCAGCGGGGGGCGGGGATCCATGCGGCGGCCGGTGACGATGATGCCGTCGACCCGGCGGTCCATCAGGTTGCGCAGATGGTGCTGCTCCCGGAGGGCGTCACCTCGGGTGTCGCAGAGCAGTACGGAGATCTTGCCCAGGCCGAGCGCGTCTTCGGCGCCGAGCAGGACGGGGGTGCTGAACCGGCCGATGCCGTCCGTGGTCATCAGCCCGACCGTCCAGCTCCGGCCGGTGTGCAGGCTTCGCGCATGCTGGTTGGGCCGGAACCCGAGGGCTTCCACGGCGTCCAGGACCCGTTGCCGGGTCTCGGGGCGCATCCGGCCACTGCCGTTCAGTGCCTTCGATGCCGTGCCCACACTGACCCCCGCCAGCGCGGCGACGTCCGTCAGTCTGGCCCGGCCGAAGGGGGGAGAACCTGGCGCAACGCTCACGAGCAATCCTTTTCTCTGACTTTCCCTGCGTCGCCCTCGACGTCGCCCTCGATTGTCCTCCTCGGCGCCGCCGCTGCCCCGGCGACCGCTTCATCGTCGCAGCCGGCGCGGACGAGGACCAGACCCCGGGCCACCACCTGGGCTCCGCACCACCTGAGCATCCGGCAACTAGCGGGAAAACAGAGAATCTTGCGTCATCACCCTTGACCCCGCCTACCCCGCTCCTCTGTACTCTCAGGGCAGGAAAACCTTTGCGCAAACCGCGACCCGCTGTGCCACGACACCCACGGCAACCGCCATGTCGCGCCCCGTCACACCGCGCCACCCCACGCTCCACCGCGCCCGCCACGCCTGGTCGCGCCGGTCGCGCCGGTCGCGCGCACCCGGGCGACCGGCCGCCGCCGGCCCCGTTCCCTCCCCCACTCCTCGGAGAGGTCATGCCCCGCACACGCCCCGAGTCGTCCGCCACGGGTCCGGTCCGCCTCGGCCCGGATGCCCGCACCGCGCTGCGTCCGGCCGGCGCCGGCATCGACGCGGGCTTCTGGCACACCCGACGCGAAGTCAACGCCCGCACGTCCATTCCGCAGGGCCCCGACCTGCTGGAGGCCGCGGGCAACCTGCACAACCTGCGGCTGGCCGCGGGCACCACCAAGGGCGAGTACCAGGGCGCCTACCCGTTCGTCGACACCGACGTCTACAAGTGGCTGGAGGCCGCCTGCTGGCAGCTCGCCCAGCAGCCCTCCCTCGCGAGCGACCCCACGCCCGAGGATCCCGGCGCGGATTCCGGCGCCGATCCCGGGCCCGGGGGGCTCGCCGCCGACGTCGACCGGATCATCGCCCTGGTCGCCGACGCCCAACGGCCGGACGGGTACCTCAACACCTGGTTCCAGGTGCGCAAGGGCGACCAGCGCTACCAGGACCTGCGCTGGGGACACGAGTTGTACTGCGCGGGGCACCTGATCCAGGCGGCCGTGGCACACCACCGTGCCACCGGCGGCACCGCACTGCTCGATGTCGCACGGCGCTTCGCCGACCACATCGACACGGTCTTCGGCGCGCCCGGCAGCGGCCGGCCCATCGACGGCATCGACGGCCATCCCGAGGTCGAGACCGCCCTGGTGGAGCTGTACCGGGAGACCGGCGAGCGGCGTTACCTGGACCTCGCCGGCTACTTCGTCGAGCGGCACGGCCACGGTCTGCTCGGCGGCGAGGCCTACTGCCAGGACCGGGTGCCGTTGCGCGCGGCCGCCACCGTCGAGGGCCACGCCGTCCGCCAGCTCTACCTGCTGGCCGCCGCGACGGACCTGGCCACCGAGACCGCGGACGCCGAACTGCGCGCCGTCACGGAGCGGTTGTGGCACGCGATGACCTCGACCAAGACCCATCTGACCGGCGGGGTCGGCGCCCACCACGACGAAGAGGACTTCGGCGACCCGTACGAGCTGCCCAACGAGCGCGCCTACTGCGAGACCTGCGCCGCCATCGCCTCGATCCAGTGGAGCTGGCGCATGGCCCTGCTCACCGGCGAGGCCCGCTACTCCGACCTGATCGAACGCACCCTGTACAACGGCTTCCTCGCGGGCGTCTCGCTGGACGGCGAGCGCTGGCTGTACGTCAACCCGCTCCAGGTCAGGGACGGCCACACCGACCACGGCGGCGACCAGTCGGCCCGCCGCACCCGCTGGTTCCGCTGCGCCTGCTGCCCGCCGAACGTCATGCGGCTGCTGGCCGGCCTGGAGCACTACGTGTGCACCACGGACGCCGACGGGCGGGGCCTGCGGATCCACCAGTACGTCACCGGGCGCCACACCGGACACATCGAGGGCGCGGACGGCGGCCCGGTCGTGGTGCGGGCCGAGACGGACTACCCGTGGGACGGCACGATCACCCTGACCGTCGAGGAGGCTCCGGGGGACGCACCGTGGACCCTGTCGCTGCGCGTCCCCCAGTGGTGCCGCAGCTACCGGGTGCGGTGCGACACCCGGCCCGACCACCGGCCCGACCACCGGCACGACCGCCATGACCAGGACGACGCTCCCGCCGCCGACGGCTGGCTGCGGCTGGAACGCACCTGGGCGCCCGGCGACAAGGTCGTCCTGGAACTCGACCTCGCTCCGCGGCTCACCGCGGCGGACCCGCGCGTGGACGCGGTACGCGGCTGTGTGGCGATCGAACGCGGTCCGCTCGTGTACTGCCTGGAACAGGTGGACCACCCGGGCGGCGGGCTCGACGACATCGTCCTCGACACCGCGCACGGCCTGACCCTGCGGCACCGTCCCGACCTGCTCGGCGGCGTCACCACCGTGCTGGCCACGGGTCATCGCCGCAGCGCGCCGGCCGGCGGCTGGTGGCCCTACCGCACCGTCGAAGCCGCAGGCGGCACCGTCGAAGCCGTCGACCCCGCACCGCCGACCGGCGGGCCCGCCCCCGGGGAGCCCGTCGAGCTGACCGCGATCCCCTACTACGCCTGGGCCAACCGGCGCTCCGGCAGCATGCGCGTCTGGCTGCCCACCTCCTGACCCGCCCCGTTCCGCGCTCCCCGGCCCTCGAAGGCCCCGGTCCGCCCCCTCAGCCACCACCCGCCGACAGCGAGGTCGCTCCCGTGAAACACCCACGCCGTACCCTGATCGCCGCCCTCGCAGCCGTGGGCACGCTCGTGTCCGTCGCCGCCTGCTCCGGCGGCTCCGGCTCCGCCTCGTCGGGCTCGTCCTCGACGTACACCTTCTGGGACCCGTATCCGCAGCTCGACGCCGGCTCGGAGTGGGGCAAGCGGGTCACGTCGTGCGGCCGGACGGCCGGCGTGACGCTCAAGCGCACCGCGTACGACACCACGGACCTGGGCAACAAGGCGCTGCTCGCCGCCCAGCAGGGCAACGCCCCCGACGTGATGCTGGTGGACAACCCGGTGGTGTCCACGATGGTGGAGGCCGGGATCCTCACCAAGACCGGCGAACTCGGCCTGGACACGGCGTCGTTCCAGAAGAACATCATCGGCGCCGGCACGCTCGACGGCGCGGCCTACGGGATCCCGGTCGGCGCCAACACGCTCGCCCTCTACTACAACAAGAAGATCCTGGCGGCCGCCCACGTCGACCCCGCCTCGGTGAAGGACTGGAGCTCCCTGACGGCGGCGCTGGCCAAGGTCGAAGCGACCGGCAAGAAGGGCATCACCTTCTCCGCCATCAACACCGAGGAGGGCAGCTTCCAGTTCCTCCCGTGGTTCTGGGGCGCCGGCGGCGACCTCACCAAGCTGGACTCGGCACAGGGCGTGGCCGCCCTGTCGCTGTGGAAGCAGTGGGTCGACAAGGGGTATGCGCCCAAAGACGTCCTGAACAACACCCAGACCACCACCTGGCAGGAGTTCGCCACCGGCAGCTACGCCTTCGGCGAGAACGGCACCTGGCAGCTCGGCAACGCCGAGAAGGCGGGCTTCCCGTACGGGGTCATCAACATCCCGGCCCAGCACGGGGGCGCGGCGCCGGTTCCGACCGGTGGCGAGTTCGTCACCGTGCCCGTCCAGCAGGACACCGGGCGCTACGACGTCAGCAAGAAGATCGTCACCTGTCTGACCAGCTCGAAGAGCCTGCTGGCCACCGACACGACGCTGATGTACGTGGGCCCCACCAAGTCCGTGCAGAGCCGGCAGACCAAGGCTGACCCGAAGCTCGTGCCGTGGGTGAAGGCGGTGGCCGCCGCGCGCGGTCGCACCAGCGGCGGCCTGGGCACCAGGTACCCGACCATCTCGCAGCCGATGTGGAACGCCGTGCAGGCGGCCCTGTCCGGCGGCAAGAGCCCCAAGGACGCCCTCACCACGGCACAGCAGACCGCCGCCAAGGGCAAGGGCTGACGCCCCGGCCCGGTCACCGGTGCGTGGCCGCGGCACACGCCCGCGGCGCGCCCCGGACACCGCCATCCGCACTCAGGAGTTCGCATGACCCTCGCCAGAGTCGCGCACCCGCGGCGACCGCCGGCCGTGCCCGGGGCGGCCGGCGCCGACGGCCGGCGCGACGCCCCGCAGCCGCGCCGCCGGCTCCAGCCGGGCCGGCTGACCGCGCTGGCCTTCCTCGCCCCGCTCGTGTGCTACCTCGCCGCGTTCTACGTCTACCCGCTCTACCGCAACCTCGATCTGAGCCTGCGGCACTACACCGTACGGTCGTTCGTGGCGGGCGACGCGCCGTTCTCCGGGTGGGACAACTTCTCCCAGGTGCTGCACGACCCGTCGTTCGCGCCGGCGATGCGCAACACGATGGTCTTCACGTTCGTCTCGATCGCGTTCCAGTACACGGCCGGGCTGGCCCTCGCGGTCTTCTTCAACCGGCACTTCCGGCTCGCCGCCACGCTCAGGGCGCTGTTCCTCGTCCCGTGGCTGCTGCCGCTCATCGTGTCGGCGTCGACCTGGTCATGGATGTTCAACAGCGAGTCCGGGGTGGTCAACTACGCCCTGCACCTGGTGGGCGTGGCACCGGTCGGCTGGCTCACCTCGCCGCACTGGGCCCTGGTCTCGGTCATCATCGCCAACATCTGGATCGGCATCCCGTTCAACCTGGTCATCCTCTACAGCGGCCTCCAGAACATCCCCGCGGAGCTGTACGAGGCGGCGGCACTGGACGGCGCCGACGGCTGGCAGCGGTTCCGGCGGATCACGTTCCCGCTGCTGCGGCCGGTGTCGGCGATCACCCTGCTGCTGGGGCTGGTCTACACGCTCAAGGTGTTCGACCTGATCTGGATCATGACCAGAGGGGGTCCGGGAGACTCCTCGTCGACCCTGGCGACCTGGTCCTACCGGCTCGGCTTCGGGACCCTGCTGCCCCAGTTCGGGCCGGGCGCCGCGGTCGGCAACATCCTCATCCTCATCGCCCTCGTCTTCGGGCTGCTGTACATCCGCGTCCAGAGGAGGTCGGCACCGTGAGACCACGTGGCACCGCCCGGGTCCCCCGGGGCGTTCGGCGCTCGCGCCGCACCACCGTCCTGGGAGTGGTGCTCACCGCGCTGATGCTGTTCCCGGTGTACTGGATGCTGAACGTGTCCCTCACCCCGCAGCAGGACATGCGCAAGTCCCCGCCCGACCTGCTGCCGCTGCACCCGACGTTCGAGGGGTACCGGGCCGTCCTGCACGACCAGGTGCCGTACCTGGGCACCAGCCTGCTCATCGGCCTGGGCACCGTCGCCGTCACCCTCGTGCTGGCCGCGCCGGCCGGTTTCGCGCTGGCGAAGCTGCGCCCGCACGGCACCGGCGTGCTCGGCCTGGCGCTGCTGATCGCCCAGATGATCCCCGGTGTCGTCATGGCGATGGGCTGCTACGGGATCTTCCTCGACCTCGGCCTGCTGAACTTCTGGTGGGGCCTGATCATCGCCGACTCCACGATCGCCGTGCCGTTCGGCGTGATGATCTTCACGGCGTTCATGGCGGGCATCCCGGACGAACTCACCGCGGCCGCCCGCATCGACGGCGCCGGCGCCTGGCGCACCTTCTGGTCGGTCGTCCTGCCGGTGAGCCGCAACGCCGTCGTCACCGTCTCGCTCTTCAGCTTCCTGTGGGCCTGGTCCGACTTCGTCTTCGCCAGCACGCTCGACGGCGGCGGCGAGCTCCGCCCGATCACCCTGGGCCTCTACCGCTACATCGGCAACAACAACCAGGAATGGAACGCGATCATGGCCACGGCCGTCGTCGCCTCCATCCCCACGGCCGTCCTGCTCGTCCTGGCACAGCGCTACGTGGCCGCCGGCGTGACCGCGGGCGCCGTCAAGGACTGACACGCGTGCACCCGCACCCGCACCCGCACCCGCATCCGCACGCACCAGCACCAGCACCAGCACCAGCACCAGCACCAGCACCAGCACCAGCACCAGCACCAGCACCAGCACATGAGACTCCGTCCTTATCCGTCCCCGTCAGGAGAACTCCTGCCATGAATCGCCCGATAACCCTCGATCCCGGACGTCACCGGCGTCGACCGTCCGGCCGTCTGGCCGCCACGCTCGGGACGGCCGCCCTGGTCGCGGCCACCGCCGGCCTCACCACCGCGCCCGCGCACGCCGACTCGCTCGCCGCCACCACCCTGGTCGTCGACGCGAGCCGGACCCTGCACCCGGTCGCCCATGCGGCCAGCGGTGGCCTGTACGGTCTCGCCGACGCGAGCACCCCCTCGGACAGCCTGGTCAGCGCGTTGAAGCCGAACACCTTCGTGCAGATGGCACCGGGCGGCTCGCAGCTCCCCAACGGCGAGCCCAAGCCCGCGGGCGATGCGCTGGTGGTGGCGTCGAAGGCGGCCAGGGCCGGCGCCAAGGTGGTCGTGCGGATGCCGGACTGGTATCCCAACTTCCCTTACAAATGGGTGAGTTGGAGCGACTGGTTGTCCGCCGTCGACAAGCAGGTCACCGCCGTCAAGTCCTCCGGGGCCGGCAACATCAGCGCCTACGAGCCCTGGAACGAGCCCGACTGGACCTGGAACTCGGCCGCGGGAAGCTTCAACGACGGCTGGGCCAGGACCGTCAAGCAGATCCGGACCAAGGACACCTCCACCCCCACCCAGGGCCCCAGCTACTCCTCCTGGAACCAGAGCGCGATGCAGCAGTTCCTCAGCGCCGCCAAGGCCAGTGGCACCCTGCCCGACATCGTCTCCTGGCACGAGCTCGGGGGCAGCCAGAACATCGCCTCGCACGTCGCCGCCTACCGCTCGCTGGAGAGCAGCCTCGGCATCAGCGCGCGCCCGATCTCCATCGAGGAGTACGGCACGACCAGCGAGGTCGGCGTGCCCGGCCCCCTGGTGAGCTATGTCGCCAAGTTCGAACGGGCCGGTGTGCACGACGCCGAACTCGCCTTCTGGAACCACTACGGCACCCTCGGCGACACCCTCACCGACACCGGCGGCTCGCCCAACGGCTCCTACTGGCTGTACAAGTGGTACGGCGACATGTCCGGGAACATGCTCACCACCACCCCGCCGGCCCAGACCGGTATCGACGGCGCCGCCGCGCTGAGCAGCGACGGCAAGCAGGTCAGCGTCATCTTCGGCGGGGGCAGCGGCTCGTCGGCGGTGACCGTGAACGGCCTCGGCTCCCTGTCGGCCTTCGGCAGCACGGTGCACGTCAAGCTGGAGTACACGCCGTCGAAGGGCCGGACCACCGCCGTCTCCGGCCCGCTGACCGTCTCCGAAAGCGACTACGCCGTCTCGAACGGTTCCGTCACCGTGCCGGTGACGACCAACGCCACCGACGGCTACCACCTGGTGATCACCCCCGGCGGCTCCGGCACCTCGCTGGCCGGCACCTACCAGGTCACCAACAAGAACAGCGGCATGGCACTGGACACCCAGAACGCCGGCACCGCGCAGGGCACCGCCGTCGTCCAGGCCGCCGCCGGCAGCGGCAGCAGCCAGACGTGGACGCTGACCTCAGCGGGCTCCGGCCTCTACAAGATCGTCAACAAGGCGAGCGGTCTGCTGCTGGGCATCACGGACGCCAGCACCAGCGCCGGTGCCACCGCGCTGATCTGGGGCGACAACGGCACCAACGACCACCTGTGGCAACCGATCTCGGCCGGCAGCGGCTACTACAAGCTCGCCAACTACAACAGCGGTCTCCTGCTGGGCGTCACCGACATGAGCACCGCCACCGGCGCCCGGGTCCTCCAGTGGGACGACAACGGCACCGACGACCACCTGTGGAAGCTGACCTCCCGCTGAACCCTCTCCACGGGTCCGCCTCCACGGGTCCGTCTCCAGGGGCTGGTCCTTCCCGTCCCAGGCTCCCGCACCCACCTGCCCGGGCAGGTGGGTGCGGGAGCCTTCGCGTGCACGGGCCGGTGATCCGGACCGGCGCCGCCGACCAGGCCCGCGAGGTGGGTCAGGACAGGCCGGCGGTGCGGGCCGCGTCCGTCAGGACCGCGCGGAGCATGGCCGGGGTCAGCCGGCCGGTGAACGTGTTGCGCTGGCTGACGTGGAAGCAGCCGAACAGGTCCAGCGGCGGCCCGTCGTCCCTCGCGTCCAGGGTCACCCGGGCACCGTGCGCGAAGGCCGGACGCGGCCGCGGCACCGTCCAGGCCACCGCGTTCAGCGCGGGCAGGGTCGCCTGCCATCCGAAGGCCCCCAGGACGACGACGGCACGCAGCGACGGCCGCAGCAGCCGCAGCTCGGCCGCCAGCCAGGACCGGCAGGTGTCCCGTTCCGTCGGCGTGGGCTTGTTGGCGGGCGGGGCGCAGTGCACGGGAGAGGTGATGCGTACACCGTGCAGGGTCAGGCCGTCGTCGACGCTGACCGCGCGGGGGCTGGAGGCCAGGCCCACGGCGTGCAGGGCGGCGAACAGCACATCGCCCGAGCTGTCCCCGGTGAACATCCGACCGGTCCGGTTCCCGCCGTGCGCGGCGGGTGCGAGGCCGACGATCAGCAACGGGGCGTCGGGCGGCCCGAAACCGGGCACCGGGCGCCCCCAGTAGGTCCAGTCCGCATAGGCGGCCCGCTTCGTCCGGGCGACCTCCTCGCGCCATGCGACGAGCCGGGGACATGCCCGGCAGTCGGCGATACGGGCGTCCAGCTCCTGGAGCGATGCCGGGGAACCGGAGGCGGCCGGCGCGCCGGCGCCGGTGGGGGGCACGGCGTGGGAGTCGGCGGAGGCTGCCAGGGGGTCCATGCCCCCACGGTACGGGCAAACCGGGAGCCGGGCCCGCCCCGGCGCCGGGTGCGACACCGCGCGGACGGAAAGCGTTCGGGGTCGGCGCGACCGGGCGGCTAAGGTCGAGACATGGCTTCAGAGGCTTCGAGCGAGACGGTGGCGGCACGGACGCCATCGACGACGGGGACCGTGGCGACCTCGGCCGCCGCGGATGCAGGGACGACGGACGCGGCCGGCGAGCAGCCGGTGCCGAACGCATCGGGCGGCGGGTCGGCGGCGGACCCGAAGCGTGCCGCCGCGGCCAAGATGGCCGCCGACGCGGAGACGTCAGGGCCCGTGCGGGTGGACAGCTGGATCTGGTCGGTACGCCTGGTGAAGTCGCGTTCGATGGCCGCCGACGCCTGCCGCGGCGGGCATGTGCGGGTGAACGGCGAGCGGGTGAAGCCGGCGTACAACGTCCGCTCGGGCGACGAGGTGCGGCTGCGCCAGGCGGGCCGGGAGCGGATCGTGGTGGTCAAGCGGGTCATCCGCAAGCGCGTCGGCGCGCCGGTCGCCGCGCTCTGCTACATCGACAACAGCCCGCCGCCGCCACCGCGCGAGGCGGTCGCGCCGGCCGGGGTGCGCGATCGCGGCGCCGGCCGCCCGACGAAGCGCGACCGCCGCGAGATGGAACGCCTGCGGAGCGTGGGCGGGCCGGCGGGACCGGGTGCGCCGGGCAGGCTCGGCGGGACGGGCGGGTCGGGCGGATCCGGCCGCGGCCGGTAGCGCTCCGCAGCCGGTGGCCGGCGACGCACGGTAGCCGTTGACACGCGCGGTGCGCACGGTGCGCACGAGGTGCGCGGCGCGGGCGAGGTTCACGCAAGGGTATGCGCGGCCGTGTACCCCCGTGGTACGCGGCCGCGCGTACGTGCCTTGCCGTGGTCCGCCCCGGGTGGGGCTCCCGGGTTTCCCGGGCCTCCGGTGGGTTACCGGCGGAACCGCAGCAGCCGCAGCAACTCCGCCGTCCGGTGCCGTCGTGCCCAGGCGATCAGCGCGAGGGGGACGACGAGGAGGGCGGGGGTCGCCGCGTTCTGCCCGTCGAAGGCGGTGAGCTGGGTGATGAAGGCACCGATCATCAGCGCGATCAGGGCCACCGCGGACACCGCGGAGAGCACCGGGATCATCAGGGCTATGCCGCCGGCGAGCTCCAGCGCGCCGATGGTGTACATCGCGCCGCTTCCCCACCCGAGGTCATGGAACGACTGGACCGCGGACGGGTGCGCGATCAGCTTGGGCAGCGCGCTGGCACCCGCGTAGAACAGGCCCAGCACGACTTGCAGGGCATACAGCGCGATGTGCGCGCGGCGCCCGGGTCGGGCCGCGCCGGCTTCGGAGGCGCTGGCGCTGGCGGCGGAAGTGGCCTTGGCGTGGGTGCCAGTGCTCTCCGACGCGGGAGTCGTGGGTACGGCGGCAACGGCGGGCGTGTCGGACACGGTGGTCTCCTCGGTGCGGTGGGGACGTCACGGGCGCCGCGGGCATCGATCACCCGCGGCTGTGGTGCGAAAGCCCACGGCACGGAGCGCCCGTCCCCCGGAGGTCCGCCGAAGCGGCCGGGAGTCCCGTCGGCTTTCACGGATACAGACCGGCCCGCTCGCCGCAACTCATCGCTGTCCGCGCACTTTTCTCACCGGCCCGTTCGCCACGCGGCTGCCGCCGCCGGGGGACCCTGCCGGGTGTCAGGCGGCCGCCACGGCCCGTACCCATGTCCGGTCGTCCGTCAGGTACCGGTCGACCTTCAGTCCGGCCTCCGCCAGCGCCTCGTCGAAGGCGGCGTCGGTCAGCGGGCGGGAGAGGAACGTCTGGGTCCAGGTGACGTCGGGGAACAGGTACTCGGCCAGCACGGAGTTCACCCCGTCGCCGGCCGGTGTCGCGGAGACGATCCGCGCGGTGTATCCACTCGGGTCGACCCGCTCGCGCGGCAGGTCGGTGTGCCAGCCGGCGCCCTCGCGCTGGATGAGTACGCAGCCGTCGGCGGCGACGTGGCGGCGGCAGGTGGCGAGCAGGCCGCGGCGCACGTCGGGGTCTCCGGCATGCACCAGGAACGAGCCGAGCATGACCACGTCGAACGTCTCGCCCAGGTCCAGCCTCTCGATGGGTGAGAGGACCGTGCGCGCACCGCGGACGTGCTCCAGCATCTCGGCGGATTCGTCCACCGCGGTCACCGTGAAGCCCCGCTCGACCAGGGGATGCGTGACCCGCCCTACTCCGCTGCCGAGCTCCAGGATGCGGGCGCCGGCCGGCACGGCACCGGCGATGACGTCCGGCTCGCTGCCGGCGGACAGCCGCGCGTACAGCTCCACCGCACAGCCGTCCGGCGTGATCGCACCGGGTCCCGTGCCCTTGTACCCCTTACGCGTGACGCTGCTCATGACGCCGACCGCCCCCTGTTCGTAGGCCTTGCTGGACAAAGCCCTGCCCGGCCGCCGCACGCTCGTCGCGTCGCGTCGCTGCGACCTCACCACCCCTTTCAACGGCCGGCCCCCGTCCACGGTTCCTCCCGGCGAGTCCGCCGTTTCCGCTCTCGGCGCCGGCGCCGCACACTGGAACGAAGGGAGCAGGAGAACGCAGGCCGGAACGGTCGTGCACCATCGCGTTCCGCGTGGTGGCAGGGCCACTTTCGACGTGACGGGGCGGGGCGGTACCGCGCTCCTGGGTGGTGGAGTGGCGTGAGGAGGGTGATCGTGATGCGGACGGGCAGTGAGCCGATGACCGCGCGCAGCCCGCTGCGGATGCGCTTCTGGCTGAGCATCTGGGGCCTGATCTGGACCACCGGCGGCACCGTGGCGTTCGCGCTGACCGGGCGTGCGGAGTGGGCCACCGCGTGCGCGGTGCTCTGGCTGATCGTCGTCGTGGATCTGGTGATGATCGTGCGGCACATCCGCCAGGGGCCGCACTTCCAGCCGGGCCCGGACGTCCCGCCCTACCAGCCGCCGTCGAGCCGCTGACCGGGCACACGGTGCGCCCTGTATGGGATCAGGTGTCGAAGCGTGCCGCCTGCACGTACTGCGGCCGCGGGTCGAGGGCGGCCGCCAGTCTGAAATGGCGCAGCGCCTGCTCGGGGCGGCCGGCGCGCTCGTAGGTGCGGGCCAGCGCGAAGTGTGCGAAGGCGTTGTCCGGTTCACGTTCCAGGACGACGCCGAATTCAAGCTCGGCGGAGCGTAGTTGTGCGGCCGCGAAGAACGCGCGGGCGCGCAGCAGGCGGGCCGCGGTGTTCTCGGGGTGTGCGGCGATCACCGGGTCGAGCAGCTTCACCGCGCCCCGGGGGTCGCGCGCGGCCAGCAGTTGCTCGGCGGCGCGGAAGTCGATGACATCGGTCTCGGGGGTCCGTCCGGTGGATCCGCTGCTGTCGGGCACGGCTCAGTCCTTCCCTCGCTGTGTCGTTCAACACCGCACCGCGCGGACGCTATTCCACGCGGCTCATGCCTGCGCGCCTCCCCGCACGCTTGCACGCGCCCGCTGTCGCAGCTCCGCCCAGATGTCACTCACGGTGCGCTGCAACCGCTCCAGCGGGACGTCGTTGTCGATCAGGATGTCGGCGACGGCGCGTCGTTCGTCGCGGGTGGCCTGTGCGGCCATGCGGGCGCGGGCGTCCTCGTCGGTCATGCCGCGCAGCCGCACCAGCCGGTCCAGCTGGGTCGCGGGCGGCACGTCGACGACGAGCACCAGGTCGTACAGCGGAGCGAGCCCGTTCTCGGTGAGCAGCGGCACGTCATGGACGACGACGGCGTCGGGCGGTGCCGCCGCGGCCAGCTCCGCGGACCGCTCGCGCACGAGCGGGTGCACGATCGCGTTGAGCGCGGCCCGCCGGCCGGGGTCGGCGAAGACGATCGAGCCCAGCCGGGGGCGGTCCAGGGAGCCGTCCTCGGCGAGCACACCTGTGCCGAAGGTCTCCACGATCGCCGCGAGTCCCGGGGTGCCGGGCTGCACGACCTCCCGTGCGATCGCGTCGGAGTCCACCAGCACCGCGCCGTGCTCCACGAGCAGTCGCGCCACCTCGCTCTTGCCGGCGCCGATGCCGCCGGTCAGCCCCACGGACAGCATGACCGCGCCTCCACCTCATCGCCCCCGCTCGCGGGGGTGCTTCCCGGTTCCGGTACCGCTTCCGACCCTGCCGGCCGGACCCACCGGAGCACGGCGGGCAGCGTATCCGATCAGTTGTCCCCTTCGCGCTCCGCCAGGAAGCGCTCGAACTGCTGCCCGATCTCATCTGCGGAGGGGATGTCGACGGGCTCGGCGAGCATGTTGCCGCGGGCTTCGGCGCCTGCGGCGGCGTCGTACTGGTGCTCAAGCCCCTGCACGAGGGTGACCAGGTCCTCGTCGCCCTCCTGGACCTGCCGGTCGATCTCGGTCTGGACGCGGTGCGCATCGGTGCGCAGGGTGTGCGCAACGCCGGGCAGCACCAGGCCGGTCGCGGCGGTGATGGCCTCCAGGACGGTCAGCGCGGCATCGGGGTAGGCCGAGCGCGCCACGTAGTGCGGCACATGGGCGGCGACGCCGAGTACGTCGTGGCCGGCCTCGGAGAGGCGGTACTCGATGAGGCCCTCGGCACTGCCGGGCACCTGCGCCTCCTCGAAGGGGCTGCGGTGGCCGGGGACGAGCTCCCGGCGGTTGCCGTGCGGGGTGAGGCCGACGGGGCGGGTGTGCGGGACCCCCATGGGGATGCCGTGGAAGCTCACCGACAGGCGTACACCGAGCCGGTCCACGATCTCCTGCACGGCGGCCGTGAAGCGTTCCCACTCCACATCGGGCTCGGGCCCCGAGAGCAGCAGGAACGGCGCACCGGTGGCGTCCTGGACGACCCGCACCTCAAGGGAGGGGACTTCGTAGTCGGTCCAGCTGCTCTGACGGAAGGTCAGCATCGGCCGGCGTGCGCGGTAGTCCACGAGCCGGTCGTGGTCGAACCGGGCCACCGTCTGCTGGGGCAGCGTGTCAAGGAGTCCTTCGACGATCTGCTCTCCCGTGTCCCCCGCGTCGATGTAGCCGTCGAAGTGGTACAGCATGACCAGGCCTGTCGACTCCTGGGCCAGGGCCATGTCGACGACGGCCAGGCCCTTCGGATCCCACTCGTACAAACCCTGCGGATCAAGCACGACTGCTCCTCCTCACATCCGCCCTGAAGAACGTGCCGCACAGCCCGGATCATTCCCTCTTCACGCAACCGGTCACCCAGGATCTGGTCCAGACCTTGACGCGAACATGCAACCCCTTTACCGTCTCGACCTACCAACCGTTCACATTTGCGCTCATCGATCATATATGCGAACAAAAATCACGATAAAGCATCCCATAACGATCTTCGGGTCCCCTCCCGGCGCTCCATGAGATCGTCCCTGCTCACCCTCGTCCGTTCCTCATCCGTTCCTCATCCGTTCCTCGACCGTCGACACGATCGATGCCTACGGGAAGGCCTTTCTCCATGCGTACCCGAACGCTGCTCATCCCGCTGCTCGCCACTCTCACCGTGGTCGGTGCCGCGTCGGCCGCCCTCGCCGCCGTGCCCGACCGGGCGGCCGGGACCATCGAGGTCAGCACGGCCGCAGAGCTCAAGACGGCGCTCAGCGATGCGGTCCCCGGTGACACGATCCAGCTCGCCGACGGAACCTACACCGGCAACTTCAAGACCACCGTCGCGGGCACCTCAGCCCAGCCGATCACCCTCACCGGCTCCTCCAAGGTGGTGTTCACCGCCGGCGGTGGCTACGGGTTGTATCTGAACGGCGCGTCGTACTGGCGGGTCAAGGGGATCACCATCACGGGCGGCCAGAAAGGCATCGTGATGGACGCGGCGCGCGGCGTCGTCATCGACTCGGTGACGGTGCACGGTCTCGACATGGAGGGCGTGCACTTCCGCAAGTCGAGCAGCGACGGCATCATCCGGAACTCGACGATCTACGACACCGGCAACGACGACAGCGGCATGGGCGAGGGTGTCTACGTCGGCAGCGCCGGCGGCGTCGGCTCCGACGTCAGCGACAACGTCCAGATCCTCGACAACACCATCGGCCCGGACGTCGGCGGCGAGAACATCGACATCAAGGAGGGCACGACCGGCACGGTGGTGTCGGGCAACACGTTCGACGGCAGCGGCCTGACCGGCAACAACTACGACGACTCCTGGGTCGACGTGAAGGGCAATGACGTCGTCGTCGAGAACAACAGGGGCACGCACACCAGCAATGACGGCTACCAGACGCACACCCAGCAGGACGGCTGGGGCTGCGGCACCGTCTTCAAGGGCAATGCCTCGGACCTGACGGGCGCCGGCGGCTCGAACCAGCTCGCCGTCGATGTCACCAACGAGAGCAGCGACTGCCCCACCACGGTCTACAGCAGCAACACGGTGACCGGCGGCAAGGGCCTGACGAACGTCGACGTCACGCCCTGACCTTCCTCGGCCGTACACAAGAACACCCGGGGCCCGCATCCAGTGGATACGGGCCCCGGGTGGTGCCAAGCCATGGGTTCGTGGCTTACGCGGCGACGAGCCGCCGCCCGGGGCGGAGCGGGGGTGCCGGACGCATCTCGGCACCCTCGCTCACCCGCCCGGGCGGGTGATGATCAGCTCTGGCCGCCGGCCAGCTTCTCCCGGAGGGCGGCCAGGGCCTCGTCCGACGCCAGGGCGCCGGAGTTGTCCTGGGCCTCCGAGGAGTAGGAGCCGCCACCGGAGGGAGCCGGAGCGGCCGCCTCGCCGCCCTCGGCGGCCGCCTGGGCGTCCGCCTCGCGCGACTTGATGACCTGCGCCTGGTGCTGCTCGAAGCGCTGCTGCGCCTCGGCGTACTGGTGCTCCCACTCTTCGCGCTGCTTCTCGTACCCCTCGAGCCAGTCGTTGGTCTCGGGGTCGAAGCCCTCGGGGTAGATGTAGTTGCCCTGGTCGTCGTAGGACGCGGCCATGCCGTACAGGGTCGGGTCGAACTCGACCGCGGACGGGTCGGCGCCGAAGGACTCGTTGGCCTGCTTCAGCGAGAGGCTGATGCGGCGGCGCTCCAGGTCGATGTCGATGACCTTGACGAAGATCTCGTCGTTGACCTGGACGACCTGCTCCGGGATCTCCACGTGGCGCTCGGCCAGCTCGGAGATGTGGACCAGACCCTCGATGCCCTCGTCCACCCGGACGAACGCACCGAACGGCACCAGCTTGGTGACCTTGCCGGGGACGACCTGCCCGATCTGGTGGGTACGGGCGAACTGCTGCCACGGGTCTTCCTGGGTCGCCTTCAGCGACAGGGAGACGCGCTCGCGGTCCATGTCGACGTCCAGGACCTCGACCGTGACCTCCTGGCCGACCTCGACGACCTCGGAGGGGTGGTCGATGTGCTTCCAGGAGAGCTCGGAGACGTGCACCAGGCCGTCCACGCCACCGAGGTCCACGAAGGCACCGAAGTTGACGATGGACGAGACCACGCCGGAGCGGACCTGGCCCTTCTGCAAGGTGGTGAGGAAGGTCTGGCGGACCTCGGACTGGGTCTGCTCCAGCCAGGCACGGCGGGAGAGGACCACGTTGTTGCGGTTCTTGTCCAGCTCGATGATCTTGGCTTCGAGCTCCTTGCCCACGTAGGGCTGGAGGTCGCGGACACGACGCATCTCCACGAGGGAGGCCGGCAGGAAGCCGCGGAGGCCGATGTCGAGGATGAGTCCACCCTTGACGACCTCGATGACGGTACCGGTGACGATCCCGTCCTCTTCCTTGATCTTCTCGATGGTGCCCCAGGCACGCTCGTACTGGGCACGCTTCTTCGAAAGGATCAGGCGGCCTTCCTTGTCCTCCTTCTGAAGGACAAGGGCTTCGATCTCGTCGCCGACGGCCACGACCTCGTTCGGGTCGACGTCGTGCTTGATCGAAAGCTCGCGGGACGGAATCACGCCCTCGGTCTTGTAACCGATGTCGAGCAGGACCTCGTCCCGGTCGACCTTCACGATGACGCCGTCGACGATGTCGCCGTCGTTGAAGTACTTGATCGTCTCGTCGATCGCGGCGAGGAAGGCATCCTCGTTACCGATGTCGTTGACCGCTACCTGCGGGGTGGTGGCGGTGGTCTCGGTGCTGCTCGTCATGTGGGAAAGGGCTCCGGTACGGACATTGAAGTCGTAGGTACTGCATTACGCCGAGAGCCGTTTTCGCTCTGTAGAAGCCGGACAGCCTGGAGACGCGCTCCCACCTCCCACCGGGTCGCCCAAGAACCGGGAGGAACCAGAATGCGCCTCGACAACCGAGGGGACATACAACAGATGCGAGCGCAGCCTGCTCTGTCTGAAGCGCGCAGGCCCGCAGCGCAACTTGTAGCATACGGGGGCAGCCGGACAGGGTCAATGCACGAAGAGGCACACCCGGGGCAGATCGCCGCATACCCGGCACACTTCCCGTTGCCTCAGGCCACACTTGCCGCACGGGCACACAACAGCCGCCGGCCCCGGCGCGTCGCACCACGGGCACGGCCGCCTGGGTCCGACCGGAGAATACGACGATGGAGCCCATCATCCAAGAGCGCGATGTGACCGAAGTGCCCCAAGATCGCGCGAGCGATGCTTTCGAGCCGTTCGAGCCGTTCGAGCCTGAGGCCACGCGCCGTGTCGCCACGGCGACGGAGAGCAGCCGCGCCAACCGCGGTTGGTGGGATCAGAACGCCGATGACTACCAGCGCGAGCACGGCGACTTCCTGGGTCACGACCGTTTCGTGTGGGGCCCTGAGGGCCTCGACGAGGCGGCGGCACGGCTGCTGGGGCCGGCCGGAACGCTCCGTGGCAAGAGCGTGCTGGAGCTGGGCGCGGGCGCGGCGCAGTGCGCGCGCTGGCTGGCCGCGCAGGGCGCCCGCCCGGTCGCCCTCGACCTCTCCTTCCGGCAGCTCCAGCACGCGCTGCGGCTCGCCGGCGCGGAGCGCGCGGGAACGGGCGCTGCGGGCGGCCCCGGCGCCGGTGCGGGCGCCCCGGCAGGTTCCGGTGTCCGTCTGGTGCAGGCGGATGCGGGGGCGCTGCCGTTCGCGGACGGCAGCTTCGACCTGGCGTGTTCCGCCTACGGGGCGCTGCCGTTCGTCGCTGATCCGGTGCGGGTGCTGCGGGAGGTGCGGAGGGTGCTGCGGCCGGGGGGACGGTTCGTCTTCTCTGTCACCCATCCGATCCGCTGGGCGTTCCCGGACGAGCCGGGGCCCGAGGGCCTGTCGGTGTCCGCGTCGTACTTCGACCGCACGCCGTATGTGGAACAGGACGAGCAGGGGCGCGCGGTGTACGTGGAGCACCACCGGACGCTCGGCGACCGGGTACGGGACGTGGTCGCCGCCGGCTTCCGCCTGGTCGACCTGGTGGAACCGGAGTGGCCGGCCTGGAACAGCCAGGAGTGGGGCGGCTGGTCGCCGCTGCGGGGGAACCTGATCCCGGGGACGGCCGTATTCGTGTGCGAGGACTGCGAAGGCTGACGCATTCTGGCCGCCTCCGGAGGCGGCCGGGGCCGGCTCGGGGCGGGCCGCTGCGGGGCGCAGGCCGGCCGGATCCCGAACCGTGGGTCTATACGGCGCCGCAGGGTCAGGCGGTGCGCAGCCGGGTGTTCCGTTCGGTCCGAGCAGCGGTGTCGTCGCGCCGGCCCGTGCACCGTCGTGAACCGGCTCCCTGCGGTCCGGAAGACTGGGGCCCGTGATACGGCGTGACGTTCTCGATCAGTTGCCGGTGGCTGCCGCCCAGCCTTCGCTCGACGCGGCGTTGGAGGGGCACGGCACCGCGGTGTTGTGCGCGCCGCCCGGGACCGGCAAGACGACCTTCGTGCCCCTGGCGCTGGCCGGGCTGCTGGCGGACGGCGGGCCGGTGCGGCGCGTCGTCGTAGCCGAGCCGCGGCGCATCGCGGCCCGTGCCGCCGCCCGGCGGATGGCGTGGCTGCTCGGTGAGCGGGTCGGCGGGCGGGTGGGGTACACGGTCCGTGGCGAGCGGGTGGTCGGTCCGGACGCGTGCGTGGAGGTCGTCACGACCGGTGTCCTGCTGCAACGGTTGCAACACGACCAGGAGCTGGCAGGGGTCGACGCCGTCGTCCTCGACGAGTGCCATGAGCGGCATCTGGACGCCGACACGGTGGCCGCTTTCCTGCTGGACGTGCGGGCGGCGCTGCGGCCCGAGCTGCGTCTGGTGGCGGCCTCGGCGACGACGGACGCCGAGGGCTGGGCGCGGCTGCTGGGCGGCGCGCCGGTGATCGAGGCCGAGGGCGTCGCGCATCCCGTCGAGACGGTGTGGGCACCGCCCTCCGCGCCGGTCCGGCCGCCGCACGGGATGGCCGTGGATCCGGCGCTGCTGGCGCATGTGGCGTCGGTGGTGCGCAGGGCGCTCGTGGAACGCGACGGCGACGTGCTCTGCTTCCTGCCGGGCGTCGGCGAGATCGGCCGGGTGGCCGGGCTGCTGGGGGCGCTGCCGGACGTCGAGGTCCTCCAGGTACACGGCCGGGCTCCCGCTGCGGTGCAGGACGCGGTGTTGACCGGTGGCACGGGCCGGCGGGTGGTGCTGGCCACGTCCGTCGCGGAGTCGAGCCTGACGGTGCCGGGCGTGCGGGTCGTGGTCGACTCGGGACTCGCCCGTGAACCACGTACGGATCACGCGCGGGGACTCGGTGCGCTGACGACGGTGCGGGCGTCGCAGGCGTCGGCGCGGCAGCGGGCGGGCCGGGCCGGCCGTGAGGCGCCGGGCACGGTGTACCGCTGCTGGGCGGAGGCGGAGCAGGCCCGGCTGGCACGGTTCGCCACACCGGAGATCCGGACGGCGGATCTGACCGCGTTCGCGCTCCAGGCAGCGTGCTGGGGCGACCCGGATGCCACCGGGCTCGGCCTGCTGGACGCGCCGCCCGCGGGTGCGCTGGCGGCGGCCCGCGCGGTTCTGACGGCGATCGGCGCGGTGGACGAACGGGGCCGTGCCACTCAGCGCGGTGTGCGACTGTCCCGCATCGGACTGCCGCCCCGGCTGGCACGTGCGCTGCTCGACGGGGCGCGCGAGGTGGGGGTGCGGCGCGCGGCCGAGATCGTCGCCCTTCTGAGTGAGGAGCCGCCGCGCTCCTACGGCGACGATCTGACGGCCGCCTGGCGCACCGCACGCCGCGACGCCGCCCGCCCCGGCGCGGGCCCTGGCGACCAGGCGTACGCCGCCCGCTGGCGCCGGGAGGCGGACCGGCTGAGGTCGGCGGCGACCGCGGCGCTGCGCGGCGAGGACGACGACCGAGGCGCGCAGGGACCCGCGTCGGCGCCCGCCCGACCCGGTTCTCCCGGGCCGCGGGCACGAGTCGAGCCGCAGTCCGGGGACGGCACCGGGCATGGGCCGGGCCCGGGCCCCGGGGACGACCGGGCGGCCGGGGCGGTTGCCGCTCTGGCGTTCCCCGAGCGGCTGGCCAGGGCGCGGGGCGGTGCCGCCTATCTGATGGTGTCCGGTACCGGCGCCGAGCTCTTGGACGGGTCGCCCCTGCGGGGTGCGCCGTGGCTGGCGGTCGCGGTGGCGGACCGGCCCGTGGACCGGGCGCACGCCCGCGTGCGACTGGCCGCGCCGGTGGACGAGGACACTGCGCGCCGGGCCGCGGTCACCCTGTACGGCGAGGGTGAGGAGGTCGGCTGGATCGACGGCGACGTGGTGGCCCGCCGGGTCGAACGGCTCGGCGCGGTGGAGCTGGCGGCCCGCCCCTTGCGCGAGCCGGATCCCACCCTGGTACGCGACGCGTTGCTGACCGGTCTGGAACGCGAGGGCCTCGGCCTGCTGCGCTGGACCCGGGAGGCCCGGGAACTGCGGCAACGGCTGGCGTTCCTGCACCGGCGGGCGGTGGCCCACGACGATGACGGGAAGCGGGGCGACGCCGGTGGGCAGGTGGGCGAGGGCCGCGGGCAGCATGCGGGCAACGCGAGCGCGGGAAGGGGAAGCGGCAGAGGTGCCGGCGGAGGGGGCGTCGGCCCGGGGTGGCCCGATGTGTCGGATGGGGCGCTCGTCGCGCGAGCCGGCGCATGGCTGGAGCCCGAGCTGGGGCAGGCCAGGCGGCGGGCGGACCTGGCGCGGATCGACGCGGGTGCCTGTCTGCGGCGGCTGCTGCCCTGGGCGTCGGGTGAGGCGGCCCGGCTGGACGACCTGGCGCCGGAACGGCTCGTGGTGCCCAGCGGGTCCCGGATCCGGGTCGACTACGCGGACCCCGGGCAACCGGTGCTGGCGGTGAAGGTGCAGGAGATGTTCGGTCTGGCGCGGACGCCGGAGGTGGCCGGTGTGCCGGTCCTGGTCCATCTGCTGTCGCCGGCGGGCCGCCCGGCAGCGGTCACCACGGACCTCGCGTCGTTCTGGCAGGAGGGCTATCGGGCGGTCCGGGCCGAGCTGCGCGGCCGGTATCCGAAGCATCCCTGGCCGGAGGATCCTTCGCGGGCGGAGGCGACCCGCTTCACCAAGGCCAAGCGCCCGTGAGCGGGCGGGCGCGCGGGACCTCGGTAGCCCCGGTACTCCCGCAGAACGACGCGGCGCCCGGCACCCTCCAGGGATGCCGGGCGCCGCGTTCGTACCTCGGCTTACGAACCCGCGTGCGTCATCCGTCCTAGGACGCCGTCGCCGAAGACGTCGCCGTCGGTGTCGCCGTGGCGGAGTCCGCCTCGACCTTCAGCTGGACGTCGAGCTGGGCACCGCCCTCGGTGGTGATGCGGAGCAGGAAGGTGCCGGTGGTGTCGTCGGCGTACAGGGTCGGGAGCTTCAGCACGCCGTTGGCGTCGGTCTTCAGGTCGTCCAGGGTGCGCACCGTCAGCCCGGCGTCGCTCTTGAAGTAGGGGCCCTTGACGTTGGTCGACGGGTCGTCCGCGGACTTGATGAGCGTGGCGGTGGCCGCGACACCGGGTGCGACAGCGCCCTTGTACGTGGCCTTGACCTCCACCGCCTGCTCGAACTGCTCGCCCGGCTTGCACACCAGCTCGTCGGTGCTGGTGCGGGCCAGCGCGTCGGCCTGGCGCGCGGTCACGCTCGCGTCGAAGTCCAGTGCGGGGACGGTGCTTCCGACGACGGTGGCACGGATCGTGAAGTCGCCCACCTCGTCGCCGGCCTGGAGGACGGGTGCCGTGGCGATGCCGTCGGTGCCGGTCAGGACCGAGGCGGTGGTGGCGCCGCCCTCGAAACTGGCGTCCGTGACGCCGACGATGGCGAACTGCACCCGGACCCGGCTCACCGCAGCGCCGTCGGCGTCCTGCGTACGGGCCTTCACCCGCTCGGTGAACGCGTCGCCCGCCATTGCGGTGAGCGTGCCCGTGCCCGCGTTCTTGATGCCGGTGACGGTCTCCTCGGGGGTCTGGGGGCTGTTCGAGCCGTCCCCGGGGTCCGACGAGCCGGGATCCGGGTCACCGGGCTCGTGGGTGGCGGGCGGGGAGCCGCCCGTGTCGTTCCCGGGCTTGTGGGGCTTGGCGGGGGTCTTGTCCTTGGAACCCGGATCGGTGCCGGTGGACCCGTCGCTGCGGTCCTGCGGCACGGCTCCCGAGCCGTTCGGCACCTCGTGGGTGCCCTTGCGGTAGTACTCGTACCAGGACAGGACGGTGCTCAGGTAGTCCTGCGAGCGGTTGTAGCTGAGGATCGCCGCGTGCAGGTTGCCGGTCTGGGAGAGGTCACGGCCCGAAGCGCACAGGTAGTGGCCTGCGGCGAGCGCAGCGTCATAGATGTTGTTGGGGTCCTTCTTGCCGTCGCCGTTGCCGTCGGCGCCCCAGCCCTGGTGGTTGGGGCCGCCCCGGGCCCACGTCGACGGGATGAACTGCATCGGCCCGACGGCACGGTCGTGCACCGTGTCGCCGTCGTAGCGACCGCCGTCGGTGTCACGGATCGCCGCGAAGCCATGGCCGTCGAGCACCGGACCGAGGATGGGGGCGAGGGTCGTGCCCTGCGCGTCGACCTGTCCGCCACGCGCCTGGCCGGACTCGACCTTGCCGATGGCGGCGAGGAGTTCCCAGCGGAGGTTGCAGCCCGGCTGGGAGCGGCCCAGCGAGGCTTCCGCCTTCTTGTAGGCGTCGAGCAGCGTGGCGGGTATGCCCGCTTCGGTGCCGCCGGCAGTCGGCGGATGGTCCACGGAGGGGGGCGCCGTGGGGCTGTTGAGCGGGGGAAGGTCCGTGTAGTAGGGCGAATCGCCCGTCGCTGACGAGTCGTCGTCAGGTATCGAGTCGGACGTGTGCCCGTGATGGGAGCCTTCGATCACGCTGGGGGCCTGGGACGCGGAGAGTGCCGCGATCGCGGCCGCGGCCAGCGCGGTCGTCGCCGCTCCCCTGCGAAGCCTCCTGCCGAATTGCGCCGCCATTGCAGCCAACCCCTCCGTTCGACCGGTCGTCTTCGCCGTGCGCTCCCGGCACGACAATTCCAGTGACCCTACGGCAACTTCCTATGCAGAGACACCTGTTACTGCCCGGATTTCACCGATTGGCTACATACACGACATCATGCCGACGGGATTCGTACGGTGCTGGCCGGGGATGCACTCCCACCGTAGCCCAGGCGTGTTAGCGGCCGAACGCCAGTACGCCAGGGCGGGGGCAGGGGCGGAGAGGCCCGCCCCGGCGCGCGCACTGCCTGCGCCGGACTCTTGGCCCGGCACGCGAACATGAGCCGATGGCCCCGCGACCCCATATGGGGCCATGGGGTCACAAGGTGACGAAAGGCCTCAGTGCGCCGCCGACTCCCAGTTCGGGCCCACGCCCACCGAGACGTCCAGCGGGGCGCGCAGTTCGACCGCTGAGGCCATCTCCTGGCGGACGATCTCCTCGGCCGCGCCACGCTCGCCGGGGGCGATCTCCAGGACGACTTCGTCATGGACCTGGAGCAGCATCCGGGACTTCAACCCGGCCTGCGTCAGGGCCTGGTCGACCTTCAGCATCGCGATCTTGACGATATCGGCGGCCGTGCCCTGAATGGGCGCGTTCAGCGCCATGCGCTCGGCCATCTCGCGGCGTTGGCGGTTGTCGCTGTTGAGGTCGGGCAGGTAGCGGCGGCGACCGAGCATGGTCTCGGTGTATCCGGTGGCCCTGGCCTCGTCGACGGCGCGACGCAGGTAGTCGCGCACACCGCCGAAGCGCTCGAAGTAGGTCTCCATCAGGGCACGGGCCTCGGCCGCCTCGATGCCCAGCTGCTGGGAGAGGCCGAAGGCGGACAGGCCGTAGGCCAGGCCGTACGACATGGCCTTGATCTTGCGGCGCATCTCGGCGTCGACGGCGGAGCGGTCCACCCCGAACACCTGCGAGGCGACGGTCGAGTGCAGGTCCTCGCCGGAGGTGAACGCCTCGATGAGGCCCTCGTCCTCGGAGAGGTGGGCCATGACGCGCAGCTCGATCTGGCTGTAGTCGGCGGTCATGAGGGATTCGAAGCCCTCGCCGACGACGAAGCCGCGGCGGATGGCGCGGCCCTCCTCGATACGGACCGGCACGTTCTGCAAGTTGGGGTCGGTGGACGACAGACGGCCGGTCGCGGCGACGGTCTGGCTGAAGCTGGTGTGGATGCGGTCGTCCGCGGCGATGGACTTGATCAGGCCCTCGACGGTCACCCGCAGCCTGGCCTGCTCGCGGTGGCGCAGCATGATGACCGGCAGCTCGTGGTCGGTCTGGGTGGCGAGCCAGGCGAGCGCATCGGCGTCGGTGGTGTAGCCCGTCTTGGTCTTCTTCGTCTTGGGCAGGGCCAGCTCGCCGAAGAGGACTTCCTGGAGCTGCTTGGGCGAGCCCAGGTTGAACTCGTGGCCGACGGAGGCGTGGGCCTCCTTGACGGCCTGCTGCACGGCCGCGGCGAAGGTCTGCTCCATGGTCTCCAGGTGCGGGCGGTCGGCTGCGATGCCGTGCCGCTCCATGCGGGCCAGCAGGGCGGACGTGGGCAGCTCGATGTCGGTGAGCAGCTCGGCGGCGCCGACCTCCTTCAGCCGGTCGCCGAAGGCGGTGCCCAGATCGAGGATGGTGCGGGCCTGCACCATCAGGGTCTCGGCCTCGGCGTGCTCATCGGTGCCGAAGGCCAGCTGGCCGTCGGCCTCGGCGGCGGGCACCAGCTCGCGGCCCAGGTACTCCAGCGAGAGCGCGTCGAGCGCGAAGCTGCGGCGGCCCGGCTTGACCAGGTACGCGGCCAGGGCGGTGTCCATGCTGACGCCCTCGACGTGCCAGCCGTGCTCGGCGAAGACCCGCATGGCGCCCTTGGCGTCATGCAGCACCTTGGGCTTGGTCGGGTCGGCCAGCCAGGCGGCGAAGGCGCTCTCGTCGGACTCGTCGAGCTGGGTGGGGTCGAACCAGGCGGCGGCGCCTCCGGCGGCGGCCAGGGCGACCTCGGCGACCGCGCCGGTGCCGAGCCGCCAGCTGTCGACGGTGGCGAGACCGAGGACCGCGTTGCCGTGCTCGGCTAGCCAGGGCGCCAGCTCGCCGGTGCCCAGCACGGCGCCGTCCAGCTCGATGCCCTCGGTGACCGGGGTGGCCTCCGCCTCGGCGGCGCCGGGGTCGACGGCCAGCAGCCGCTCGCGCAGGTTCGGATTCCGGATCTCCAGGGTGTCCAGGACCATCGCGACGGCCTTGCGGTCGTAGGCGGCGCGCTCCAGGTCGGCGACGACCTTGGGGAGCTCGACGGTGCGGTGCAGCTCGGTCAGGCGGCGGTTGAGCTTGACGGCGTCCAGGTGGTCGCGGAAGTTCTGACCGGCCTTGCCCTTGACCTCGTCGGCGCGGGCCACCAGCTCGTCGAACGAACCGAACTGGTTGATCCACTTGGCGGCGGTCTTCTCGCCGACGCCGGGGATGCCCGGAAGGTTGTCCGACGGGTCACCGCGCAGCGCGGCGAAGTCGGGGTACTGCTCCGGGCTGAGGCCGTACTTCTCCTGCACCTTCTCGGGCGTGAAGCGGGTGAGCTCGGACACGCCCTTGGTGGGGTAGAGCACCGTGGTGTGCTCGCTGATGAGCTGGAACGAGTCGCGGTCGCCGGTGACGATCAGCACCTCGAAGCCGGCTTCTTCGGCCTGGGTGGCGAGGGTGGCGATGATGTCGTCGGCCTCGAAGCCCTCGACGGCGAACCGGTCCGCGTGCATCGCGTCCAGCAACTCGCCGATCAGCTCGACCTGGCCCTTGAACTCGTCCGGGGTAGTGGAGCGGTTCGCCTTGTACTCGGCGAACTCCGCGGAGCGCCAGGTCTTGCGGGAGACGTCGAACGCCACGGCGAAGTGGGTGGGCGCCTCGTCACGGAGGGTGTTCGCCAGCATCGACGCGAAGCCGTAGATCGCGTTGGTCGGCTGGCCCGTGACGGTCGTGAAATTCTCCGCGGGCAGCGCGAAGAACGCGCGATATGCCAGGGAATGTCCGTCCATGAGCATCAGGCGGGGGCGCGAGGGGGTCCCGCCGGACGGTTTCCCGGTCGACTTCTTGCTCTGCTTCGATGCGTTCTCTGCCACGGGTCGATCCTGCCACGCGGCACTGACACCGCGGGCCACCCGGCGGCCGCCGGGTGGCCCGGGTGCCCGGGGTCCCTCGGGGTTGGCGCCGGGCGGCGTTCCCCGCGCCCCTTGTGCGGGCGCCTCGCGGCGCCCCCCGGCCGGGGGGTGGGTGCGGTCTCGTTCGGGACGCCAGCCCGGTGGGTGGTTGCTCGCGCAGTTCCCCGCGCCCCTTCATTCAGGCGCCTCCGGCGCCCCCCACCACCCGCTGCGAGCGTGAGTTTGCTTGCGCTCACGCGGCCGAGCCGTATGGCGAGCAACGGGCAAACGGTGAATCCTGCGGCGCCGGGGCAACGGCGGTCCCGAGAAGGGGCGCGGGGAACTGCGCGACCATCCCCCTGCTGCCGGCAGGTCGCCACCGGGCGGATGGGGCACCCCGTGCCCCTACGGCGCTCCCAGCCCGCCGGGGGGCAAGCGGCTGGGGCCGTCAGGAGCCCGTTGCCGTGCGCGGCGGCTCCGCGTCCCGGAACGGGGTCCGACGTGGCACGATCGGTGCCACGGGGTCGTTGGTGTGAGTGCCCTGCCGGTGGTGGCGGACCCCGGATGGACGGGGTCGGGGTACCCGTAGGGCCGCGGCGCCGGCATCGTGGCGTCGCGCGTGGCGGCCGGCAGGACAGAAGTGTGCGCGAAAGGGAACCGAGATGGCCAGTAAGCCGCCGAAGGGCGATCCGGTGCAGGACGCCCCGCAGGTTGCCCAGCCGCGGCATGCGGCCGCCGGGCTGCCCGCCATCGGGCACTCGCTGCGCATGGCGCAGCAGCAGATGGGCGTGCGCCGCACGGCGCTCACCCTGCTGCGGGTCAACCAGAAGGACGGCTTCGACTGCCCGGGCTGCGCCTGGCCGGAGCCGGCCGAGCGGCACACGGCGGAGTTCTGCGAGAACGGCGCGAAGGCGGTCGCCGAGGAGGCCACGCTGCGCCGGGTGACGCCGGACTTCTTCGCCGCCCACCCGGTGGCGGACCTGGCCCGCCGCAGCGGTTACTGGCTGGGCCAGCAGGGCCGGCTGACCCATCCCATGTACCTGGCGGAGGGCGCCGAGCGGTACGAGCCGGTGAGCTGGGAGCAGGCGTTCGACATCGTCGCCGAGGAGCTGGGCGCGCTCGGGTCGGCCGACGAGGCGGTCTTCTACACCTCGGGCCGGACCAGCAACGAGGCGGCTTTCCTGTACCAGCTGTTCGCCCGCGAGTTCGGCACGAACAACCTGCCGGACTGCTCCAACATGTGCCACGAGTCGTCCGGCTCCGCACTGACCGAGACGCTGGGGGTCGGCAAGGGCAGCGTGTCGTTGGAGGATCTCTACGAGGCAGATCTGATCATCGTTGCAGGGCAGAATCCGGGGACGAACCACCCCAGGATGCTCTCCGCGCTGGAGAAGGCGAAGGCGGGCGGTGCGCAGATCATCACCGTCAATCCGCTGCCCGAAGCCGGCATGGAGCGGTTCAAGAACCCGCAGACGCCGAAGGGCCTCACCAAGGGCGCGCCGCTCACCGATCTCTTCCTCCAGATCCGGCTCGGCGGCGACCAGGCCCTCTTCCGGCTGCTGAACAAGCTGATCATCGAGACGGACGGCGCGGTGGACGAGGCGTTCGTCGCCGCGTACACGCAGGGCTACGACGCGTTCGTCGCCGCGGCCCGCGCCGCCGACTGGGACGAGACGCTGGCCGCGACCGGCCTGACCCGCGCCGCGATCGAGCAGGCGCTCGGCATGGTGCTGGCGTCCCGGCGCACCGTGGTCTGCTGGGCCATGGGCCTCACCCAGCACAAGCACGCGGTGCCGACCATCCGCGAGGTGGTGAACTTCCTGCTGCTGCGCGGCAACGTGGGCCGCCCCGGCGCGGGCGTGTGCCCGGTGCGCGGCCACTCCAACGTGCAGGGCGACCGCACCATGGGCATCGTCGAGCGTCCGACGCCCGCGCTGCTGGCGGCCCTGGAGCGGGAGTTCGGCTTCACCCCGCCGCGAGAGCACGGCTATGACGTGGTGAACGCGATCAGGGCGCTGCGGGACGGTCACGCGAAGGTGTTCTTCGCGATGGGCGGCAACTTCGTGTCGGCCTCTCCGGACACCGAGGTCACCGAGGCGGCGATGCGCCGGGCGCGTCTGACGGTGCACGTCTCCACCAAGCTGAACCGCTCACACACGGTCACCGGCGCACGGGCGCTGATCCTGCCCACCCTGGGCCGCACGGAGCGCGACCTCCAGGGCAGCGGTGAGCAGTTCATCACCGTCGAGGACTCGATGGGGATGGTGCACGCCTCACGGGGCCGGCTGGATCCGGCCGGCGCCCACCTGCTGTCCGAGCCGGCCATCGTGTGCCGGCTCGCGCGCCGCGTGCTGGGCCCGGAGTCGGCCACGCCCTGGGAGGAGTTCGAGAAGGACTACGGCACCATCCGGGACCGCATCGCCCGGGTCGTCCCGGGCTTCGAGGACTTCAACACCAAGGTGGCGAACCCGGGAGGCTTCGCCCTGCCGCACGCCCCGCGCGACGAGCGCCGCTTCCCCACGGCCACCGGCAAGGCCCTCTTCACCGCCGCTCCCGTGACGTTCCCGAAGCTCCCCGAGGGCCGGCTGCTGCTCCAGACGTTGCGTTCGCACGACCAGTACAACACCACCGTCTACGGCCTGGACGACCGCTACCGCGGCATCCGCGGCGGGCGCCGGGTGGTGCTGGTCCACCCGGACGACGCCGCCGGTCTCGACCTGGCCGACGGGTCGTACGTGGACCTGGTCAGCGAGTGGGAGGACGGCGTGGAGCGCCGGGCGCCCGGGTTCCGGGTGGTGCACTACCCCACCGCGCGCGGCTGCGCCGCCGCGTACTACCCGGAGACCAATGTGCTGGTGCCGCTGGACGCGACCGCCGACACCAGCAACACCCCCGCGAGCAAGTCCGTCGTGGTGCGTCTCGAGCAGCCGGCCGGCGGCTAAGCATTTGCTCAGTCGGGGCCGGTGCGTATGAGATGGATCCGCACACCCCCGACCAGCACCACGCACCATGCGCCACGCACCACGAATGGAGCCCGACCCATGGCGGAGCAGCACGCCACGCAGCATTCCGTGACGTTCCCGCAGGAGGTGATCGACGAGTTCGCGACGCTCGGCGTCGACCTGCCCGCGCTGTTCTCCGCCGGCGCGCTCGGCAACCGGATGGGCGTCGAGGTCAGCCATGCCGCGGCGGACCGGGTGAGGGGCAGCATGCCCGTCGAGGGCAACACCCAGCCCTACGGGCTGTTGCACGGCGGCGCGTCCGCGGTGCTCGCCGAGACGCTCGGTTCGATCGGCGCGATGCTGCACGCCGGCCCGCACAGGGTGGCCGTCGGCGTCGACCTGAACTGCACGCACCACCGCGGCGTCCGCTCCGGCCGGGTCACCGGTGTCGCCACGCCGCTGCACCGGGGTCGCGCCACGGCCACCTACGAGATCGTGATCACGGACGAGCAGGACCGGCGGGTGTGCACGGCCCGTCTCACCTGCCTGTTGCGGGAGGCCCACGCGAACGGCGCGTCGAACAGCGCGTCGAACGGCTCTGCAAACGGCACCGCGAACGGCGCAGCGGGCTGAGCAGCCCCCGGCGCGGCGGGTGCCGGCTCGCCGGAATATCGTGAACCCGCCGCTTCCGGCCCGAGTGATACACGGACGGGAATGTGCAAAAGCACCACGGAATGACGGACTTCTTTTCCTGGAAGTAACACTGCGTAATGTGCGCGCAAAGTTGGCGCCGAGTTTCCGGCCACTCGGCATACCCGTCCGGTCTTTTCACGACGGACACCGCCGCGCGCTCCCGACCGGCGGTGTCATGAGCAAACTACACTGACGCTCCTGCCGGTTCACACCCGCCAGACTGGCCCCTAGGAGTCATCAACCCCCAGCCACCCCTGGCTTAACGTCGTAATAGTCCGACTCATAACAAGAGCGTCACAGCATTGGCCTGAACACTCCACTATCCACAAACGCGCGTTTAGAGTCACGGCCAGTCACCGCGCCCACCGGATTCTTTGTCAGTTCGGTTCCAGCGCTCGACCCGGCCTCCCAGGAAGGGACGGCTGTCCCCGAAAGGACTGATCGTGCGCCAACGTTCGCTCATAGCCATCACCGCAGCTCTCACCGCGGGGGCACTCACCCTCACCGCCTGTGGCTCGCGCGACGACAAGAACACGTCGGGAGGCGGCGGCGACACCACCACGGTCGTCATCGGCGTCGACACCCCGCTGACCGGCGACCTCTCCGCGGTCGGCATCGGCATCCGCAACTCCGCGGACCTCGCCGCCAAGCAGGCCAACGCCAAGAAGTACGTCGACGGCGTCACGTTCAAGATCGAGCCGCTGGACGACCAGGCCCAGGCCTCCTCGGGCCAGACCAACGCCACCAAGATGACCGGCGACTCGAAGGTGCTCGCCGCCGTCGGCCCGCTGAACTCGAACGTCGCCGAGTCGATGCAGAAGGTCTACTCGACCGCCAACATGCTGCAGGTCTCGCCCGCCAACACCAACCCCTCCCTGTCCCAGGGACAGAACTGGAGCAAGGGCGAGAAGAAGCGCACGTACTCCACGTACTTCCGCACCTGCACCACCGACGCGGTCCAGGGCCCGTTCGCCGCGGACTACTACTACAAGACCAGGAAGCTGAAGTCGGTCTTCGTCGTCGACGACAAGAAGACCTACGGCGCCGGTCTCGCGGGCACCTTCAAGCAGGAGTTCACCAAGCTCGGGGGCAAGGTGGTCGGCACCGACCACGTGAACCCCGAGGCCAGGGACTTCTCGGCGGTGGTCACCAAGATCAAGAGCGCCAAGCCCGACCTGGTCTACTACGGCGGCGAGTACCCGGCCGGCGGTCCGCTGAGCAAGCAGCTCAAGGCGGCCGGCGTGAAGGCCCCGCTGGCGGGCGGCGACGCCCTGGAGTCCCCCGAGTTCATCAAGCTCGCGGGCGGCAACAACAACGGCGACTTCGCCACCCTGGTCGGCCTGCCCGTCGAGCAGCTGGACTCGGCCAAGGAGTTCATCAGCAACTACAAGAAGGCCGGCTACAAGGACCCGTACGAGACCTACGGCGGTTACTCGTACGACGCCACCTGGACGGTCATCGAGGCCGTGAAGAAGGTCGTCGAGGAGAACGACGGCAAGCTGCCCGACGACGCCCGCGCCAAGATCGCGAAGGCCGCGCAGGACGTGTCGTTCAAGGGCGTCACCGGCGATGTCGCCTTCGACGAGTTCGGTGACACCACCAACAAGCAGATCACCGTGTACGAGGTGCAGAAGGGCAAGCTCGTCGCCGTGCACTCGGGCGTGTTCAAGGGCTGACAAGCCCCCGAGCAACACCCACAACCCACCGGCCGCGCGGGACGCCCACCATGGCGCCCGCGCGGCGTCACCCCGGGCCACGGTGCCCGGCACCCCGAAAAGTCGGAGGGACCGCGGTGCACGAACTGCCGCAACAGCTGGTCAACGGCCTGCTCCTGGGAGCCATGTACGGCCTGATCGCCATCGGTTACACGATGGTCTACGGCATCGTCCAGCTCATCAATTTCGCCCATGGTGAGATCTTCATGACCGGCGGCTTCGGCGCCCTGACCGTGTGGCTGTGGCTACCGTCCGGCACCAGCATGTGGGTCGCCCTACCCCTGATGATCATCGGTGCGATCGTCATCGCCGGACTGATCGGCATCGGTGCGGAACGCTTCGCCTACCGGCCGCTGCGCGGCGCACCGCGACTGGCACCGCTGATCACGGCGATCGGCCTCTCGCTCGCCCTCCAGCAGGCCGTCTGGGCGTGGTACCCGGGCGCCAAGTCGTCACGGACCTTCCCGCAGATCGCCGGCGGGCCGTTCCACATCCTCGGCGCCGACATCCAGACCGGTGACGTCTTCCTGATCGTCGCCTCCGTCCTGTGCGTGGCGTTCCTCGGCTGGTTCGTGATGCGCACCCGGATCGGGCGCGGCATGCAGGCCACCGCGCAGGACCCCGACACCGCCAAGCTGATGGGCATCAACACCGACCGGGTCATCGTGGTGGCCTTCGCCCTCGGTGCCGCGTTCGCCGGCATCGCCGCCGTCGCCTGGGGTCTGAAGTACGGCCAGATCAACTACCGGATGGGCTTCCTGATGGGCCTGAAGGCCTTCACGGCGGCCGTCCTCGGTGGCATCGGCAACATCTACGGAGCCATGGTGGGCGGTCTGGTCCTCGGCGTCGCCGAGACCCTCACCACCGCCTACATCTCCAACGTGCCCGGCATGGAGCAACTCGGCGGCCAGACCTGGGCCGACGTCTGGGCCTTCGTACTCCTCATCGTCGTACTCCTCGTCAGGCCGCAGGGTCTCTTCGGCGAGCGCGTCGCGGACAGGGCGTGAGATCACGATGACCACACAGCCGACACAGAGCACCCCCGCGAAGGACCGCAGCAAGGGCGCCGGCACCGCGCCCGCCGGGCACCGACTGATACCCCTGCCCGAGAAGGCGGCTCGGGCCACGGCCACCGCGGGCGGCTTCCTGACGGTGCTGTCCTGCTTCCTGTCCTGGACCTGGACCGCCGCCTTCCCGGGCGATCTGACCGTCTACGCCTACCCGGGCGGCCTGCAATGGCTGGTGCTGGTCGCCGGCGCCCTGACGACGCTGCTGGGGCTGGCCTCGTACGGCGTGAAGCCGCTGCGCTTCCTGGCCCCCGCGTCGGCCGACCCCGGTCTCCGGCTCGCCGCGCTGGGCGCCTTCACCACCGCCTGGTACACGGTTCTGGCCATCGCCGTCGAGCTGGGCGGCCTGGCGAACCTGGAGCCCGGCGGCTGGGTCGTGGCCGTCGTCTCGCTGGCCACCCTGCTCGGCGCCATGGCACTGCCCTTCCAGCCACCCGAGCGGCATCCCGCGGACCCGGAGGCAACCGCCTGGGAACGCTTCCGGCACCAGGTCCGGCAGTCCTGGGAGACCTTCCGCGCCTCCTTCGCCGCCCCGGCCGCGCGCCCGCTGCGCTCGCTCCCGGCGGTCGCCGAGATCCTCGTCATCGTCGCGGCGATGGTGGTCGGCCTCGGCGTCTTCACCTACGGCATCGGCACGGAGTACGACGAGGCGTTCGTCGGGTTCCTGCTCACCGCCGGCTTCGGCTTCGCTGCCGTGAACAAGTCCGGGCTGATCTCGCACGTGTCCACGATCACCGGGCGGCACCGCAACGTCACCCTGGTCGGCGCCTTCGTCGCCGCGGCGCTCTTCCCCTTCACACAGAGCAACGACCAGTACGCCACCCTCGGCGTGTACATCCTGATCTTCGCCACGGTCGCGCTCGGCCTGAACACCGTCGTCGGCCTCGCCGGCCTGCTCGACCTCGGTTACGTGGCCTTCCTCGGGGTCGGCGCCTACGCCGCCTCCATGGTGTCCGGCTCCCCGTACTCGCCCTTCCACGTGCATCTGCCGTTCTGGGGGGCGCTGCTGGTGGGCGGCGCCGCCTCGCTGGTGTTCGGGGTGCTCATCGGTGCGCCGACGCTACGGCTGCGCGGCGACTACCTGGCGATCGTGACCCTCGGCTTCGGTGAGATCTTCCGGATCACCGCCAACAACCTGGACGGCACCTCGGGTCCCGACATCACCAACGGCTCCAACGGCATCCCCTCCATCCCGGACCTGAAGATCTTCGGGTTCGACTTCGGCGTCACCCACGACATCGTCGGTTTCACCATCGGCCGGTTCGCCAACTACATGCTGCTGATGCTGCTCATCACGCTCGTCGTGGTGCTCGTCTTCCGGCGCAGCGGGGACTCCCGGATCGGGCGCGCCTGGATCGCCATCCGTGAGGACGAGACGGCGGCGCTGGCCATGGGGATCAACGGGTTCCGGGTCAAGCTGGTCGCCTTCGCGCTCGGCGCCACGCTCGCCGGCCTGGCCGGCACCGTCCAGGCGCACGTGACGTACACGGTGACGCCCGAGCAGTACCAGTTCGCCAACTCCGTGCCGCCCAACTCGGCGTTCCTGCTGGCCGCCGTCGTGCTCGGGGGCATGGGCACCATCAGCGGCCCGCTGGTCGGCGCCGCGCTGCTCTACCTGATCCCGAACAAGCTCCAGTTCCTCGGCGACTACCAGCTCTTCGCCTTCGGTCTCGCCCTGGTCATCCTGATGCGCACCCGGCCCGAGGGCCTGATTCCCAACCGGCGCCGTCAGCTGGAGTTCCACGAGGCGGAGATGCCGCCGCTCGCCGAGACGCCCGCAGTCCTCAGCAAGGCAGGGGCCTGAGCCATGACCACCGACACCACCATCCCCGAGGCCCACTCCACGGCCGCCCCGGCCGCGCGGACCGTGCTCGACGCACGCGGCGTCACCATGCGGTTCGGCGGGCTCACCGCGGTCCGCTCGGTCGACCTGACCGTCGGCAGCGGCGAGATCGTCGGTCTGATCGGACCCAACGGCGCCGGCAAGACCACCTTCTTCAACTGTCTGACCGGCCTGTACACGCCGACCGAGGGCGAGGTCCGCTTCAAGGGCAGCGTGCTGCCGTCCAAGCCGTACAAGGTGACCGCGACCGGCATCGCCCGGACGTTCCAGAACATCCGGCTCTTCGGCAACATGACGGCGCTGGAGAACGTCCTGGTCGGCCGGCACACCCGGACGAAGGAAGGGCTCTGGTCGGCATTGCTGCGCGGCCCCGGCTTCCACAAGGCCGAGGCGCGCAGCCGCGCCCGGGCGCTGGAACTGCTGACCTTCGTCGGCCTGCACGACAAGGCGGAGCACCTCGCCCGCAACCTGCCCTACGGCGAGCAGCGCAAGCTGGAGATCGCCCGCGCACTGGCCAGCGAGCCGGGGCTGCTGCTGCTCGACGAGCCGACCGCCGGCATGAACCCGCAGGAGACCAGGGCCACCGAGGAACTGGTCTTCGCGATCCGGGACCGGGGCATCGCGGTGCTCGTCATCGAGCACGACATGCGCTTCATCTTCAATCTCTGCGACCGGGTCGCGGTGCTCGTGCAGGGCGAGAAGCTCGTGGAAGGCGACAGCGCCACCGTCCAGGGGGACGACCGCGTCATCGCCGCCTATCTCGGCGAACCCTTCGACGGCGCTCCCGGTGACGACGCCGACGCCGCGGACGACGCCGAGACCGGTGTGATCACCAGCGCCGAGGTCGGGCACACAGCCAAGGAGAACGACCGATGACCGCACTCCTCGAGGTCGAGGACCTCCGAGTCGCCTACGGCAAGATCGAGGCCGTCAAGGGCATCTCCTTCAGTGTCGAGGCCGGCTCCGTCGTGACCCTCATCGGCACCAACGGCGCCGGGAAGACGACCACCCTGCGCACCCTGTCCGGCCTGCTCAAGCCGGTGAGCGGGCACATCAGGTTCAACGGCAAGGTGCTGCGTGGCTACCGGGCCGACCGGATCGTGGCCCTGGGCCTGGCCCACTCCCCCGAGGGTCGGCACCTCTTCCCCCGGATGACCATCGAGGACAACCTCCGGCTCGGTGCGTATCTGCGCACCGACAGGGAGGGCATCGACAAGGACATACAGCGGTACTACGAGCTGTTCCCGATCCTCGGTGAGCGCCGGAAGCAGACCTCGGGCACCCTGTCCGGCGGTGAGCAGCAGATGCTCGCGATGGCGCGGGCGCTGATGTCCCGGCCCAAGCTGCTCATGCTCGACGAGCCCTCCATGGGCCTCTCGCCGATCATGATGCAGAAGATCATGTCGACCATCGCCGAGCTGAAGGGTCAGGGCATGACCATCCTGCTCGTCGAGCAGAACGCCCAGGCGGCGCTCAGGCTCGCGGATCACGGTCATGTCATGGAGGTCGGCAAGATCGTCCTCTCCGGCACCGGGGACGACCTGCTCCACGACGAATCGGTACGCAAGGCGTACCTCGGCGAGGACTAGCGTCGCCGAGTCATGTCGGGGTGCGCCCCTTCCAGGGGGCGCCCACCCAGGGGCGCGGGGCTGTGTCAATGTGCGGCTCCGCCGCGCGGGCGCGATCGGCCACGACGCGACCTTGCCGGTCGCCATCGGCCCGAAGGGGCAGTTCCCGTCGCACCCCGACCACCGGCCAGTAGGTGGTTGCTCGCGCCGTTCCCCGCGCCCCTTACGTGCGACGTACTTACCGTTGCCCGCCAAGGTGCCGGCTCGGCCAGGGGCTCTACTGCCCCTGGCCCTTGGCCTTCTTCTCGGCCGAGTCCTCGATGACCGCCTCGGCCACCTGTTGCATCGACATGCGGCGGTCCATCGACGTCTTCTGGATCCAGCGGAAGGCCGCGGGCTCCGACAGGCCGTACTCGGTCTGGAGGATCGACTTGGCGCGGTCCACCAGCTTCCGGGTCTCCAGGCGCTGGGTGAGGTCGGCGACCTCCTTCTCCAGCGCCTTCAGCTCGGTGAAGCGCGAGACTGCCATCTCGATGGCGGGCACCACGTCGCTCTTGCTGAACGGCTTGACCAGGTACGCCATGGCGCCCGCGTCACGGGCCCGCTCGACCAGGTCACGCTGGGAGAACGCGGTAAGCATCAGCACGGGGGCGATGGACTCCTCGGCGATCTTCTCGGCCGCCGAGATGCCGTCCAGCCTGGGCATCTTCACATCGAGGATCACCAGGTCGGGCCGGTGCTCGCGGGCCAGATCGACGGCCTGCTCACCGTCCCCCGCCTCGCCGACGACGGTGTAGCCCTCTTCCTCCAGCATCTCCTTGAGGTCGAGACGGATCAGCGCCTCGTCCTCCGCGATGACGACCCGGGTCGTCTGCGGAGGGACATGCGCCTTGTCGTCGGCAGCGTCGGGCTGAGGGGACTCGGGGGCGGTCACGTGGGCTCCTCGGTGCGGGGCAGGTTCCTGCTCGTAAGAGCCTACCGAGCTGCGGTAGGGTAGTGGGCCGAGGGGGGTGGCCACGCCCTTCCTTTCCAAGGCCCCAGTACTCCAATTGGTTAGAGAGGCCGCTCTCAAACAGCGGACAGTGTGGGTTCGAATCCCACCTGGGGCACTTCCCCTTACTTTCCACGACGCACTGTCGCGCAGGCCTCACACCACGGCCGCTGCCGGGCACCACGCCCCGCCAGCGGCCGTCGTCGTGCTAGCGCGGAGAGTCGTCCTCCCCGATGTGGTGGACCCGCACCAGGTTGGTCGAACCGGGCACGCCGGGCGGGGAGCCGGCCGTGATGATCACGATGTCGCCCTTGGCGCACCGTCCGATCTTCAGCAGCTCCTCGTCGACCTGCCGCACCATCGCGTCGGTGGAGTCCACGTGCGGTCCGAGGAAGGTCTCCACGCCCCACGTCAGATTGAGCTGGGCGCGGGTCGCCGGGTCCGGTGTGAAGGCGAGCAGCGGGATCGGCGAGCGGTAGCGGGACAGCCGCCGGACGGTGTCGCCGGACTGCGTGAAGGCCACCAGGAACTTCGCGCCGAGGAAGTCACCCATGTCGGCCGCGGCCCGCGCGACGGCGCCGCCCTGCGTACGGGGCTTGGTGCGCTCGTTGATCGGGGGCAGGCCCTTGGCGAGGATGTCCTCCTCCGCCGCGGTGACGATCTTGGACATCGTGCGGACCGTCTCGACCGGATACTTGCCGACGCTGGTCTCCCCGGAGAGCATCACCGCGTCGGTTCCGTCGATCACCGCGTTGGCCACGTCGGAGGCCTCGGCGCGGGTGGGCCGGGAATTGTCGATCATCGAGTCCAGCATCTGGGTGGCGACGATCACCGGCTTGGCGTTCCGCTTGGCCAGGGCGACGGCCCGCTTCTGGACCATCGGGACCTGCTCCAACGGCATCTCCACGCCCAGGTCGCCGCGGGCCACCATGATGCCGTCGAACGCCGCGACGATCTCCTCGATGTTCTCGACCGCCTGCGGCTTCTCCACCTTGGCGATGACGGGGACGCGGCGCCCCTCCTCGTCCATGATGCGGTGCACGTCGTCGATGTCGCGGCCGCTGCGTACGAAGGACAGGGCGATGACGTCGGCACCCGTGCGCAGCGCCCAGCGCAGGTCGTCCTGGTCCTTCTCGGAGAGCGCGGGGACGGACACCGCCACGCCCGGAAGGTTCAGGCCCTTGTGGTCGGAGACCATGCCGCCTTCGATCACCACCGTGCGCACCCGCGGGCCGTCCACGTCGGTCACCTCGAGGGTGACCTTGCCGTCGTCGACGAGAATGCGCTCACCTGCGGTGACGTCGGCCGCCAGGCCCTCGTAGGTGGTGCCGCAGCACTGCCGGTCGCCCTCGGCGTCCCGCTCCACCGTGATGGTGAAGCTGTCGCCGCGTTCAAGGAGTACAGGACCTTCGAGGAAACGACCGAGCCTGATCTTCGGGCCCTGAAGATCGGCGAGGAGCCCTATGCTGCGGCCGGTCTCCTCGGCGGCCTTGCGTACGCGCTGGTAGCGCTCCTCGTGTTCGGCATAGCTGCCGTGGCTGAGATTAAGGCGGGCCACGTCCATTCCAGCTTCGACGAGTGCCTTGATCTGCTCGTACGAGTCTGTTGCGGGTCCCAGAGTGCAGACGATCTTTGCTCGGCGCATGCGTCGAGCCTAGGGGCTACCGGTGGGTAAAGAATTGGCCGCACATGACTACCCAACAACCTTTGCATGAAAGGTTATTGACAAGTGTTGAATTGTGCGCCCCGTTGCTCTGATGAGCGAGAAATCCCCGGGAGCTCCGCCGCGGGCCGCACCGGGTGCCCGCGGACGCCCGTAGCCGAAGGCCGCGGGCCGCTCGGACCGTGGTAGGCGCGCACTCGCTCCCCCTTGCCGCGCGCGTCAGGCCGTGCGGTACCCCCAGGCTTCGGCGAGCTCGGTCAGCCGGACGGGCAGCCGCACCCCGGGATCGGCGCCGCGTGCGGAGTGGATCCGGCCGGACTTGATGTCGTCGCTCCAGTCGCCCAGCTGCGGCCGGAAGGCGCCGTGGTCCGTGCTGCCGTAGTCGAGCATGCCGGGCTCCCAGGGGACGCCGAGGTAGTCGCACAGGTCGCGGGTGGTCCGAGCGGGCTCCGCTGTCAGGTCCTCGTACCTGACCACATGGGCGTCGAGGGCCCGGCGTGCCTCCTCCAGCTTCTCGCTGTACTCCAGCACCTCGGCGCGGATCCCGGCCGGGTCGGGGTCGGCGCGGCGGTGGGTCAGGGAGGTGACGACGGCGCCGGGGTGGCGCAGCAGGACGATGTAGCGGGCGTGCGGCCAACATCGGTGCAGCCGGGGCCAGATCAGGGTGTTCGGCGGAGTCTTGTCGACGATGAGTTCCTTGCCGCTGCGGGTCAGCTCCAGGTGGAGCAGCCGGTCCCACAGCACATGCTCCAGCTCCTCCTTGTCCAGGGCCAGTTCCCGCATGGCCTCGGCGGTGAAGCCGCGCGAGAGGTGGACGTGCAGGGTGCGCAGGTGCATCTCGTGCGGTGCGCGGATCCGGCTGTGGCTGTTCAGCACCACGCGCAGCAGGGTGGACCCGGAACGCACGCAGGACAGCACGAAGACGGGCGACTCGACGAGCCGGGGGGCGCGCGGCGCGACATAGCCGGTGACGGGGTGATGGCCGTCGGCGTCCGGGTGTACGCGGCGGTCCGCGGCGCACGGGGCGGGCCGGCGGGGCGGGCGCACCGCCTGGGCCATCAGTCTGCCGCGGCGCTTGAGTCCCTTGCCGAGGGAGGACATCCGCTGCTTGTGCACGTCGACACCTCTTCTGTCGCTGTTGCCTGCCGGACGCCACCGTGGTCCGCCGCCGCCAGGGCGACCGGTGCAACCGGCTCGTTCGCCTCCCCCGGTCGCCATCCCAGGGGGACCAGGCGAACGCGAGGTGTCCGAGAGGCGACGACTCTGCGGTCCACCGATCCACAAACGCTATCCGACCTGCTACTTTGCAGTTTCCTTAAGAGTTCGTGGGAATACCGCGAACCGCTCGGGCCCCGTTCGAGACCGCCCGGCGGAAGGCGGTCCCGCGGGGCGCCATCCGCCCCCAGGGCAGGCCGGGTCGGCGGTGGGGAGCGCGCAGGGCTGGTCCCGTACGTGCCATGCGCGGCAGAATCTACGCGCGTTGGCGCATGCACATGCCACGCGCCCTGCCACCACGAGGAGACGAGATGCCGCTCGACCGAAGGACGTTCCTGGGCCGGTCCGCCGCGACGGGAGCCGCGGTCGCCCTGGCGGGCGCCGCCACCACACCCGCCGTCGCCGAGGAGCCGGCCGGCGGACCCGGCGGCGCCCGGCCGGCCAAGCGGTACTCGTTCACCGTCATGGGCACCACGGACCTGCACGGCAACGTCTACAACTGGGACTATTTCACCGACCGGGAATTCGACGACGCCGCCCACAATGACGTGGGCCTGGCGAAGATCTCCACGCTCGTCGAGCAGATCCGGGCGGACCGCGGGCGCGCCAACACCCTTTTGATCGACGCCGGTGACACCATTCAGGGCACCCAGCTGTCGTATTACTACGCACGGGTCGACCCGATCACCGCCGAGCACGGCCCGGTGCATCCGATGGCGCGGGCGATGAACACGATGGGATATCAGGCGGCGGCGCTCGGCAACCATGAATTCAACTACGGCATTCCGCTTCTGCGGAAATTCCAGGAGCAGTGCGAGTTCCCGCTGCTGGGTGCCAATGCGCTGGACGCGAAGACGCAGCGGCCGGCCTTTCCGCCGTACGTCATCAAGGAACTGCGCACCCCGCACGGACGGCCGGTGCGGGTGGGGATCCTGGGGCTCACCAATCCGGGCATCGCGATCTGGGACAAGGCGAACGTCTCCGGGAAGATGACGTTCCCCGGGCT
Organism: Streptomyces odontomachi; assembly: GCF_024435355.1. Taxonomy (GTDB): domain Bacteria; phylum Actinomycetota; class Actinomycetes; order Streptomycetales; family Streptomycetaceae; genus Streptomyces; species Streptomyces odontomachi. Next base: position 101,727 of record NZ_JAMJWG010000013.1, on the reverse strand, counting down.
GCCCGAGCAGGCCGCCATCTGGGTGCCGAAGCTGCGTTCGATGGGCGCGGACGTGGTGATCGTGTCCGCGCACTCGGGCGCGGACGGCACCTCGTCGTACGGGGACCAACTGCCGTACGTGGAGAACGCGGCCACCCTGGTGGCGGAGCAGGTGCCGGGGGTCGACGCGGTCCTGGTGGGCCATGCGCACGTCGAGATCCCCGAGCGGCTGGTGACGAACGAGCAGACCGGACAGCAGGTCGTGCTCTCCGAACCGCTGAAGTGGGGGCAGCGGCTGACGCTGTTCGACTTCGACCTGGTGTGGTCCAGGGGCCGTTGGACCGTGGAGCGCGTGGGGGCCAGCGTCCTCAACTCGAACACGGCGGCCGAGGACCCGAAGATCACCGGGCTGCTGGCCGCGGAGCACCAGAAGGTCGTCGCCTACGTCAACCAGGTCATCGGCACCTCGAAGGTGGCGATGGACACCGCCGAGGGCCCGTACAAGGACGTTCCGCTCATCGACCTGATCAACCAGGTGCAGACGGACACGGTACGGGCGGCACTGGCCGGCGGCCAGTATGCGGACCTGCCGGTGCTGTCGCAGGCGTCGTGCTTCTCCCGCACCGCGAAGGTCGCGGCCGGGGACGTGACCATCAAGGACGCGGCGGGGCTCTACCCGTTCGACAACACGCTGGAGGCCCGGCTGATCACCGGCGCACAGGTGCGCGCCTACCTGGAGTACTCGGCGAAGTACTACGTGCAGACCGCACCCGACGCACCGGTGGACCCGGCGAAGCTGACGAACGCGGAGGACACCCCGGACTACAACTACGACGTCGTCTCGGGCCTGACCTACACCATCGACATCGCACAGCCGACCGGTTCCCGGATCAAGGACCTCCAGTTCCAGGGCAAGCCGCTGGACGACGGCACGCAGTTCGTCCTCGCGGTGAACAACTACCGCGCCGGAGGCGGCGGCAACTTCCCGCACGTGCCGAACGCCCAGCAGGTGTGGGCGAACTCCGACGAGATCCGGAACACCATGATCGCCTGGGTGCAGGCCAAGGGCGCGCTGGACCCGGCGGACTTCTTCACCCTGGACTGGCAGCTCACGCGGGACGGTGTGCCGGTCTTCGACGACGCGGAGACGGCCGGCCGGTAGGGGCGTCGGCCCTGCCTTCCCCCGCCGTGCCGGCCCGACGGCGCACGGCGGGGGAAGCCGCTTCAGGGGCGGGTGGGTCCTTCGGCGGGCAGGCCGAAGGTGGTGAAGGCGGTGCGGGGCGGCTGGGGGTACGGGTTCTTGCCGGTGAGGTCGTTGAGGATGCCGGCGCTGCGCCAGGCCGCCAGGCCCAGGTCGGGGGCGCCGACGCCGTGCGTGTGCCGCTCGGCGTTCTGCACGTAGACGTGGCACCCGGGGTGCGTACGGGTCGGATCGAGCACGAGGCGGTGGTGCGCGTCCACGAGCGGGCGCCCGGCGCCGTCCCTGCGCAGCAGCGCCGTGAGGGGGGCGAGCAGACCGTCCAGGGGGCGCTCGCGGTAGCCGGTGGCGAGCACCACGGCGTGGGTGGTGAGACGGGTGCGGGTGCCCTGCTGGGTGTGCTCCAGGTGGAGTTCGACGGTGTCGTGCGCCGTGCGCCCGGCGGCGTGCACCCGTACGCCCGGGGTGAGGACCGCGTCGGGCCAGCCGCCGTGCAGGGTGCGCTGGTAGAGCTCGTCGTGGATGGCGGCGATGGTGTCGGCGTCGATGCCCTTGTGCAGCTGCCACTGGCGCGCCACCAGGTCCTCGCGGGTGCGCTCGGGCAGCGCGTGGAAGTAGTGGGTGTAGTCGGGCGTGAACTGCTCCAGGCCCAGTTTCGAGTACTCCATCGGCGCGAAGGCCTCGGTGCGGGCCAGCCAGTGCAGCCGTTCGGCGCCCGCGGGACGGTGCCGGAGCAGGTCGAGGAAGACCTCGGCGCCGGACTGGCCGGAGCCGACGACGGTGATGTGCTCGGCGGCGAGGATGCGAGCACGGTGCTCCAGGTAGTCCGCGGAGTGCAGCACCGGGGCACCGGTGTCGCCGGTCAGCAGCGGTGCCAGTGCCGCGGGCACATCGGGGGTGGTGCCGATGCCCAGGACGACGTTCCGGGCGTGGACGGCACCGCGCGCACCCGCCGCACCGGCGCCGCCGAGCCGGGTGAGGTCCAGGCGGAACAGAGCACGTTCGGCGTCCCAGCCGATGGTGTCGACCCGGTGGCCGAAGTGCAGCCCGGGGACGCGCTCGCTCACCCAGCGGCAGTAGGCGTCGTACTCGGCCCGACGGATGTGGAACCGCTCGGCGAAGTAGAACGGGTACAGCCGGTCGATGCTGCGCAGATAGGCCAGGAACGACCACGGGCTGGCCGGGTCGGCGAGCGTCACCAGGTCGGCGAGGAACGGCACTTGGAGGGTGGCGCCGTCGATGAGCAGCCCCGGGTGCCAGCGGAAGGCGGGCCGCTGCTCGTAGAAGGCGGCGTCGAGGGCGCTGAGGGGATGGGCGAGGGCGGCCAGCGAGAGGTTGAAGGGCCCGATGCCGACGCCGACCAGGTCCCGGGGGGCGGTGTCGTCGGAGGCGGCACAGGCGCTTGGCGCGACGGCGCGTGAGGCGGACGCGCGGGGGGCCGAGGCGCGGGAGAAGGGCGCGCCGGGGCCGCGGGGTGCCGGGGCCCGGGAGGCGGGGGGCTGGTGGCCCGCGGGGGGACGGTGGGCCGCCGGGGTCGTCGCGCTCATCGTGGGTGAGGTCCTTCCACCAGTTTCAGCAGGGCGGCGAAGTCGTCGGTGCCGGTGTGGGGGTTGAGCAGGGTGGCCTTGAGCCAGAGCCGCCCGCCGAGCCGGGCACGGCCGATGACGGCGCGGCCCTCGGTGAGCAGCCGGCGCCGTACCGCGGCGACCTGGTGGTCGTCGGCGTCGACGGGCCGGAAGAGGACGGTGCTGATGACGGGCGGGCCGTGCAGTTCCAGGCCGGGGTGGTCGACGACCATCGCGGCCAGCTCGCGGGCCTGGTCGCAGACGGCCTCGGTGAGCGCGCCGAGCCCGCTGCGGCCGAGCGCCCGCACGGTGACGGCGATCTTCAGGATGTCGGGGCGTCGGGTGGTCCTGAGGGATCGTCCGAGGAGGTCGGGCAGGCCGGCTTCGGTGTCGTCGTCCGCGTTCAGGTAGTCGGCGCGGTGGTCGAGCACGGCGAGGTCGCCCGCCGCACGCACCGCGAGCAGACCGGCCGCGACCGGCTGCCAGCCGAGTTTGTGCAGGTCGAGGGTGACCGTGTGGGCCCGGTCGAGCCCGGCGAGCAACGGCCGCAGGCGCTCGCTGAACAGCAGCGCGCCCCCGTAGGCGGCGTCGACGTGCAGCCGGGCGCCCGCGGCGGCACAGATCTCCGCGATCCTCGGCAGCGGGTCGACCAGCCCGGCGTCCGTGGTGCCCGCGGTGGCGGCCACCAGCACGGGGTACCCGGTGGTGCCCAGGTGCCCGCCGCCGCGTACCCGCAGCTCCTCGGCCAACGCGACCGGATCGAGGACTCCGGCGGGCGCCGGCACGATGACCGGCGCGGGGAGCCCCAGCAGCCAGGCCGCACGGTGCAGGGAGTGATGGGCGTTCGCACCGCACACCAGCTGGACGGGACCGGTCAGCTCCCGCGCCAGCAGCAGCGCCAGCTGGTTCGCCTCCGTGCCGCCGGTGGTGACCAGGGCGTCGGGTGCGGGGGCCTCGGGGGCGCCGGTGACCGGGTCGCCGAGGTGCGTGCCGGACGTGGCGGCGCCGGGCCGGGCCGGATAGATCTCGGCGGCGAGGGCCCGGGTGAGCAGGGCCTCCAGTTCGGAGGCGGCCGGGGCCTGGTCCCACGAGTCCATGGAGGGGTTGAGCACGGACGCGGCGAGGTCGGCGGCGGCGGCCACGGCCAGCGGTGGGCAGTGCAGATGGGCGGCGCACAGCGGGTCCGCGGGGTCGGCCGCGCCCTCGGCCAGCAGACGGACCAGGTCACGCAGGGCGGCGTCGGCTCCGGCGCCGTGCCGGGGCAACGGTACGGCGACGGTCTCGCGCACCCGTGCGGCGACGGCTTCGGGTCCGCCCTCCGGCAGCGGGCCGCCACGGATGACGGCGCCTTCGTGCAGCGCGTCAAGCACGGTGGCGAGCAACGGGCGGAGGGCCGCGGGGCCTTGGGCGCCCGAGGCAAGGGGCTGCGGGGGGCTCATCAGGGCGTCCTTCGGTGCGGGTGTTTCGGGATGTCCAGCGTGACCCGCCGCCCCGGCCGTCCGGCCCAGAACGGGACAACCCTGCCCGAAAGAGGGACGATCGTTCCGCGGAACGAGCCCTCGTGTGGTAACAAACAGTGGCGTGCCGCACGGGACCGGCCTACCGTCCCTCGGATGACGCACGAAGACAGGACCGGGACGGGGCACGGAGGCAGGGCCGCCGGCGCGGCCGAGGACGCCGGGGGCCACCAGGGCGCAGCGCCCCGCGACCCCGCCGGGCGACCGCCCCACCTCGTGGTGCGCGATGCCGAACCCGCCGACGAGCCCGCCGTCCTCGCCCTGTTCGAGGCCTGCGGGGACTGGTTCACGGCGGCGACCGGGCTGCCGTCCGGGCCGGGCGACCTACAGAGCCTCTTCTACGCGCTGCCCGAGGGCGCGGACCCGGACGGCAAGCGGATCCTGCTCGCCGAGGCCGGCGGTGCCGTGGTCGGCGTGGTCGACGTGGTGCTGCACCATCCACGGCCCGACACCGCAGCGGTGGGCCTGTTCCTGGTGGCGCCGGAGGCCCGCCGCACCGGCCTGGGCACCCGGCTCGCCGGCCTGCTGCTGGAGCGCGCCGCGGACGAGGGGATCCGACGGGTGACGGCGACCGTCCCCGTGGGCCAGCCGGCGGGCGAGGCGTTCGTGACCGCGCTGGGCGGCACGCTCAGCGCGGCGGCGCCGGTGCCTGCCGAGGTGGGCAACCGGCGGGCAGGCCCCCGGGAGACGGGTGCCGTGCACCGGGTCGAGGTGCGGGTGGCCGGCCGGTAGCACACCGGCCGGCGCCCCTCCCCCACGCACCCTCACGCACGGGGGACCTCAGGCCCCCCGGACCCGCAACGCCCGCGCCAGGTCGTCCAGCTGGTCGGCGAGATGGCGGCGGAGGGCCGGCACGGGGTCGGACTCGGTGAGGCACCGCTCGCCGAGGCGGAGGGTCTCGGCGTCGATGGCGTACACCGGGAAGGCGGAACGTGCCGCCGCCTCGGCGATGGCGGGCCCGCGCCGGACACCGAGGGCGACCACGTCGGGGAAGTACCGGGCGACGTACTCCTGGAGCAGTTCCTGCTGTTCGGCCTGCCAGAAGCCGACCGCGGTGGCGATGAACAGGTAGTTGGACAGCTCGTCGTCGTGGAACATGCTGTCCCAGGCGTGGCGCTTGGCCGCGGCGTCCGGCAGGGCGGCGCGGCAGCGGGCGGCGCCCTCCTGGCCGGTGGCACTGGGGTCGCGCCGCAGCTCGTCCGCGATGGTCGACTCGTCGACGGCGTCCAGCACGGCGAGCCGGGTGAGGATCTGCCAGCGCAGTTCCGGGTCCAGCTCGGGCCCGCCGGGGACGGTGCCGTCCGCGAACCAGGCGCTGATGGTGTCCGGGTGCGCCGCGGCGGCGATGAGGTGCCGTACCGCGGTCAGCCGCAGCCCCGGGTTCTCGCCGCCCTCGGTGCGCCGGAGCAGATCGCGGCTGAGCTCGGTGAGGGTGGCCAGTCCGGCGGCGCGCGCGTCGCCGGCCAGGTAGCGGCCGGTGACCTGGCGCGCCGCGAACGCCAGGACGCCCTGCACGATGGCGAGGTCGCTCTCGCGCGGCAGGTGGCTGCGGGCGGCGTCCAGGTAGGCGGTGGGGGCGAGTTCACCGTCGCGGACCATGTCGCGGGCGGCGTTCCAGACGACCGCACGGCTCAGCGGGTCGGGCAGCGAGGACAGGGCGTCCACCGCGGTGTCCCAGGACTGCGCGTCGAGCCGGACCTTGGCGTAGCTGAGGTCCTGGTCGTTGAGGAGGACGAGGGCGGGGCGCGCGCCGTCGCCGGTGATGCGGGCCTGGCCGCCCTCGGCGGGGAAGTCGTGCTCGATGCGGTCGCGCAGCACGAGCCGGGCGGGCTCGTCCCGTGCGGTCCGTTCGCCGGCGGAGCGGTCGTACAGGCCGATGGAGAGCCGGTGCGGACGCTCCCCCGCGTGCCCGACGTCCAGCGTCCAGCGGCCGTCGGTGCCGGTCAGGGTGGGGGTGAAGGTGTCGACGCCGGTGGTGCCCAGCCAGGCCGCGGCCCAGGCGTGCATGTCGCGGTCGGTGTGGTGGGCGAGCGAGTCGATGAAGTCGTGGAGGGTGGCGTTGGCGAACCGGTGCCGGGCGAAGTGGGTGTTGATGCCGGCGAGGAAGTCCTTCTCACCGAGCCAGGTGACGAGCTGGCGCAGCGCGGAAGCGCCCTTGGCGTAGGAGATGCCGTCGAAGTTGAGCAGGGCGTCGGCGGTGTTGTCGATCCCCTCCGGGGCGACGGGGTGGGTGGAGGGGCGCTGGTCGGCCTCGTAGCCCCAGGCCTTGCGGGTGACGCCGAAGTCCACCCAGGTGCCGGTGAAGCGGGTCGCTTCGACGAGGGTCTGGTAGCCCATGTACTCGGCGAAGGACTCGTTCAGCCAGATGTCGTCCCACCACTTGAGGGTGACGAGGTCGCCGAACCACATGTGGGCCATCTCGTGGGCGATGACCATGGCCCGGGTCTGCCGCTCGGTGTCGGTGACGGCGGAGCGGTAGACGAACTCGTCGCGGAAGGTGACCAGGCCCGGGTTCTCCATCGCCCCGTAGTTGAACTCGGGGACGAACGCCTGGTCGTAGGAGTCGAAGGGGTAGGGCTCCTCGAACTTCTCGTGGTACCGGTCGAAGCAGGCCTTGGTGATCTCGAACAGCTCGTCGGCGTCGGTGTCGAGGTGGACCGCGAGGGAGCGGCGACAGTGCAGGCCGAAGGGCAGGCCGCCGTGCTCGGTGCGCACCGAGTGCCAGGGCCCGGCGGCGACCGCGACCAGGTAGGTGGAGATCGGCGGGGTGGGCGCCGCCTTCCAACGGCCGTCGCCGAGGTGCTGGGTGACCCCGTTGGCCAGGACGGTCCAGCCGTCGGGGGCGGTCACGGAGACCTCGAAGACGGCCTTCAGGTCGGGCTGGTCGAAGGCCGCGAAGATGCGTTGCACGTCCTCCATGAACAGCTGCGTGTACGCGTACACCTCGCCGTCGGTGGGGTCGGTGAAGCGGTGCATGCCCTCACCGGTGCGCGAGTAGCGCATCGCGGCGTCGACGCACACTTCGTGCGGCCCCGGGGCCAGGCCGGTCAGCGGCAGCCGGTTCTCGTCGAGCAGGGCCACGTCGAGAGGCTCCCCGTCCAGGGTGACGGAGCGCAGTTCGGCGGGTTTCACCTCCACGAACGTGTCTGAAGCGGACTGCGCGCCCTCCGCGCGAACGGTGAACCGGATGGTGGTGCGGGAGTCGAAGGTCTCCTCGCCACGGGTGAGATCGAGCTCGATCGTGTACCGCTGGACTTCGAGGAGTTGGGCGCGGGTCTGCGCTTCGTTGCGCGTCAGTACGGACATGGGGCACATGCTGCCCGATGGTGCCCGGACGGCGCAGGGCAGGTGCACGCGCAGGGCCGCCCGGGCGTGCGCAGGTCAGCCCAGTTCGAGGGTGGTGACGGCGAAGACGCGCTCCTCGGCCGTCGCACGTACCGGTCCGGTGTACATCCGGGCGGTCTCGAAGGACGGGACGAGGCCGCGCTCCTCGGCCAGCGCGACGGCCGCCGGGTTGGACTCGGGCACGTCGAGGGCGACCGGGGTGCGGCCGGTGCCGGCGGTCAGCGCGTCGAACAGGGCGCGGGCGTCGTCGGGGGTGTCGGCGAACAGCGGACCTATCCGGTAGCTGCTGCGGGCCGGCCTGATGACGCCGTACCCCGTCACCCGGTCGCCCGCGACACGGGCCAGCGCGCGGTGCCCCGGCGCTGTGAGCCAGGCGGCCAGGAAACGGGGCCGGTCGGCGGGGTGGCAGGCGCTGTCGTAGGCCGCGACCGCCTCGGCGGGCAGCGAGCCGGCGGGCACGATGCCCTCGGGCTGCGGGACGTAGCCGGGGGCGACGCCCACGTAACGGTGGTTGCGGTGCGCGAGGACGAAGCCGGAACTCCGGTAGTTGTGCTGCTGGGAGACCACGCCGTCCAGGCCGACGGTGCGGCCGGCCGCACCGGCCAGCGCGGTGCGCCAGGTGGCGAGGCCGTAGCCGTGGCCGCGCAGGTCGGCACGGACCAGGTAGAAGCCGAGGAAGGCGTACCCGGCGTCGTAGCGGACCACGGAGACGGCGGAGACCGGCTCACCGTCCAGCCGGCCCAGGTGGAAGCCGTCCGGGTCCTGGGCGAAGAACGGGCCGAGGTCCGAAAGACCCGGGTCCCAGCCTTCGTCGGCCGCCCAGGCGCTGACCGGCGCCCAGTCGTCGAGGGTGGCGCGGGTGACGGTGAAGCGGGGGTCGTCCGGGGCCACGGGGGACGGCTCGGCTCCGGTCATCGGCCGTCCTGCTGCGGCTGGGCGGTGTCCGCGATGCGCTCGTGGTGCCTGATCACCTCGGCGATGATGAAGTTCAGCAGCTTCTCGGCGAACGCCGGGTCGAGCTTGGCGTCCTCGGCGAGCGCGCGCAGCCGGGTGATCTGCTGGGACTCGCGGGCCGGGTCGGCCGGCGGCAGCCGGTGGGCGGCCTTGAGGTGGCCGACCCGCTGGGTGCACTTGAAGCGTTCGGCGAGCATGTGGACGACGGCGGCGTCGATGTTGTCGATGCTGTCCCGCAGCCGGGTCAGCTCGGCGCGTACCTCGGGGTCGACGGCGGCACCGGACGCCGCCGGGTCCTCCTCGTGCTGGGCCCGGCCGGTGTCGGGGCCGGACCCGGGGATCGGCTCGGCGTCGTGCGCGTTGCTGGTCGTCATGGGTGCAAACCCTAGTCCGTGGCGGCACACGGACCGGAATCACCGGTGCCGTATCCCCGGGTCGGTCGCTGTCGGCCCCGCTACCCGACGTGCCCGGCCGGGCACCTTACGCCCCCGGGCCGCGCACCCCGGCCGGAAAAGCAGGTCAGCCGGGGCGGCCGGCACGGATGCCGCGGGGGCCGACCTGAGTAAGGTGGAGGCGGCGCGGTGGCACGGCCCGATGACCGACAGGGGGTGCGGCATGGCGGACGGCGGACCGGTGGAGCACGGCTTTCCGCACCTGGACACGGTGCGTTCCGCCCTGACCGCGCTGTACCGGCGCCTCTCGTACGACACCGTGCACGCCTTCGCCACCAGCGTGGTCCCCGCCGACGTGGCCTTCAGCGACCAGGACGACCTGCACCTCGGGGTGCAACGGGTGGCGCGCGAACTGGTGCGGCACTTCCGGCTGCCGGACGCCCGGGTGATCGTCAGCTTCCGCGAGATGACGCACGCGGCCAACGTGGAGCTGGCCGCGGGCCCGGAGTACTTCATCGAGCTCAACGATCGCTTCCGCACCCACCGCCGCGACATCGGCGCCGCACTCGCACACGAGGTGATGCACGTCTACCTGCACCGCCTCGACCTGACCTGCCCCGACACCTGGGACAACGAGGTGCTCACCGACACCGCCACCACCTACCTGGGCGCAGGGTGGCTGCTGCTGGACGCGTTCCGCGAGGACGACGTCTCGTCGCAGAAGCTGGGCTACCTCACCCCGGAGGAGTTCGGCTACGTGCTGGCCAAGCGGGCCGACGCCTTCGGCGAGGACCCCTCCATCTGGTTCACCAGCCCGCAGGCCTACACCGCGTACACCAAGGGTCGGGCGATGGCCCAGCGCGACGCGCAGCAGCCGCCGCTGACCGCCGCCGGGTGGGCCGGCCGCCGGCGCTACGCGAAGGACCGGCGCTACTCCCAGGAGCACGGCACGCCGTACCCGCCGAGCGGTCCGTACATCTTCGACGGCCGCTCACCGCTGCGGGTGTCGTTCACCTGCCCCACCTGCCAGCAGCGGATCCGCATCCCGGTGCGCGGCCGGGTACGCGCACGGTGTGGGCTGTGTCGCACGGTCCTGGAGTGCGACACCTGACCGACCGGCGCGCGGCAGCCTGACACCCTCGAACCCTGACGCCAGGGACCGGCGCACGGGCAGTGCTCATGCGCCGCTTAAGCGGACCGGGGGACTCCGCCACGGGACGCGGTCGCTTACGATGGCTCCATGTCCGCACCCGCCCGCCTTCTGTGCCTCGCGTTGTTCGCGAGTTCGGCATGGTGCGTCGACGACGGTCTCTGTCACCGCTGACCCCTTACGCGGCCGTGGTTCCGCGCGTCTGAAGAGTGCCCGGCAATGCTGCCTGACGCCCCGCAGCGCCCTGCCCCGGCCGCGTCCGCTGTCCCGCCCCGTGCCGTCCCCTGCGGCCCCGTCCCAGAGCACACCCCCATGCCCTACCCCCGGTCCCATCCCCGTACCCCCCGCATATCCGCCCACCGCCGCACGTCCAGGAGACGCTCGTGACGACCTCCTCGCCCTCCCCCGCCGCGACCCGGCCACGGCTGTCGCCCGCGGGGCTGCTCGCCCCCTCCCCCACCAGCGCACCGGCTCCCGAGGCGCCCGAGGCACCCGGAGTGCGGTGGGTGCCGCTCGCCGTATCGGCGGTGATCGGCATCGCACTGGACGCCTACGTGTTCGCCGCGAACGGCGCAAAACCGGGCGTCCTGCTGCTGCTCGGCCTCGGGCTCGGCTTCGCGCTGTTCCACTCCCGGTTCGGCTTCACCTCCGCCTGGCGGCAGCTGATAGCCGTCGGCAACGGCGCCGGGCTGCGCTCGCACGCCCTGCTGCTGGGGACCACCGCAACCCTGTTCGCCCTGATCATCGGCACCGGAAGCGGGCTGTTCGGCTCGGTGCCCGCACCCTCCGCCGGGCCGCTGGGCGTGGCGCTGCTGGTCGGCTCGTTCCTCTTCGCCGTCGGGATGCAGCTCGGTGGGGCGTGCGCGTCGGGCACGCTGTTCGCGGTCGGCGCGGGACAGAGCTCGATCGTGCTGACGCTGGGCGGCTTCATCATCGGCTCGACCGTTGCCGCCTGGCAGTTCGACCTGTGGAACGGCCTGCCCAAGTTCGCCCCGTACGTGCTCTCCGACCACATCGGCTGGTTCGGCTCCTGGGCGGTGACCATCGCGGCGCTCGCGGTGATCGTGGCCGTCTCCCGCATCGTCCAGCGGCGCCGTACGCCGCCGCCGGTGGACGCGGTGCCGTCGGTCAGCGGCCGGATCGCACGCGTGGTGCGCGGCTCCTGGCCGCTGGCCGCCGGCGCGCTGGTGCTGGCCGTGCTGGGGGCGGGCGTCCTGCTGGTGTCGGGCGGCGCATGGGGTGTGACCAGCGCGTTCGCGCTGTGGGGAAGCCACGTCGTGGAGTGGTTCGGTGGGCACCCCGAGCACTGGACGTTCTGGCAGCAGCCCAACAACGCGCCCATGCTGGCCGGGCCGGTGCTCGCCGACAAGACCAGCCTGACCGACATCGGCGTCATGGTGGGCGCCGCACTCGCCTCGGCGGCCGGCGGCGTCTGGATGCTGCACCGCTCGGTGCCGTGGCGCACCGCCGTCGCAGCCGTGCTCGGCGGTGTGCTCATGGGCATCGGGGCCCGGCTGGCGGGCGGCTGCAACATCGGCGCCTACCTCGCCGGTATCGCCTCCGGCAGCGTGCACGGCTGGGTGTGGGGTGCCTGCGCGCTGGTCGGTACCTGGGCGGGTCTGAAGCTGCGGCCCGTCTTCGGGTTGGCGAACCCGAAGGCCGGTGACGGGGTCTGCTGACCCCGGCGACCCCGTCTGCCCCGGCTGCGTGACGGAGACGCATCGCGGCGCCCGCTGTGTCCGGTCGGGGACGGCGGGCGCCGCGTTTCAGTTCCGTACGCCGTTGTACGGGACGATTTTTGGTTGTACGGGATGTTTCGGTGGTCCTCGCCCGGAGGGGCGTGGGGAACTGCGCGAGCAACCACCCACCGGCCGATGGTCCGGACCCGACGCAGACTGCCCCTCCCGGCCGGTGGCGCCCCGCAGGGGGGTGCGTCGTGCCGGCCGCAGGCCGCAAGGCCAGGCCGACGGCCCTGCCGTCAGACCGTCAGCGGCCGATCCGTCGGCCGAATCGGCGCCGGCAAGTCGCTGGTACCGGCAAGGTACCGATCCACCCCACGCGCAGCTGACCGGCCCTCCGCGATCGCCCAGACGATCAGCGACTGGCCGCGGCCGGCGTCACCGGCGACGAAGACTCCGGGCACATTGGTCTGGAAGCTGGTGTCACGCGCGATGTTCCCGCGTGCGTCCAGCTCCAGGCCGAACTGCTCGACCAGGCCGTTGTCCTGGTCGGTGCCGGTGAAGCCCATCGCCAGCGTGACCAGCTGGGCCGGGATCTTCCGCTCGGTGCCTTCCCTCGGGGTGATCTTGCCGTCGACGAACTCGACCTCCGTCAGATGCAGCCACTGCACGTTGCCGTCCTCGTCGCCCTCGAAGTGGCTGGTGGACGCGGAGTAGATGCGCTCACCGCCCTCCTCGTGCGCGGAGGTCACCTTGTAGAGCATCGGGAAGGTCGGCCACGGCTGGTTGTCGCTGCGCTCGTCGCCGGGACGGGGCATGATCTCCAACTGGGTGACGGAGAGCGCGCCCTGGCGGTGGGCGGTGCCCACGCAGTCGGCGCCGGTGTCACCGCCGCCGATGACGACGACGTGCTTGCCCTCGGCGCTGATCGGCGGCGTGACGTAGTCGCCTTCCTGCACCTTGTTGGAGTAGGGCAGGTACTCCATCGCCTGGTGGATGCCGCCCAGTTCACGACCGGGCACCGGCAGGTCGCGTGCCGTGGTGGCGCCGGCCGCGATCACCACGGCGTCGTAGCGCTTGCACAGCTTCGCGGCGTCGATGTCCCGGCCGACCTCCACACCGGTACGGAACTTGGTGCCCTCCGCACGCATCTGCTCGATACGGCGGTTGATGTGCCGCTTCTCCATCTTGAACTCGGGGATGCCGTAGCGCAGCAGGCCGCCGATGCGGTCGGCGCGCTCGTAGACGGCGACCGTGTGCCCGGCACGGGTGAGCTGCTGGGCGGCGGCCAGGCCCGCCGGGCCCGAGCCGATCACGGCGACCGTCTTGCCGGACAGCCGCTCCGGGGCCTGCGGCGCGACGGTGCCGTTCTCCCAGGCCTTGTCGATGATGGAGACCTCGACGTTCTTGATGGTGACCGGCGGCTGGTTGATGCCGAGCACGCAGGCCGTCTCGCACGGCGCCGGGCACAGCCGCCCGGTGAACTCCGGGAAGTTGTTGGTGGCGTGCAGCCGCTCGGCGGCCGCCGTCCAGTCCTCCCGGTAGGCGAAGTCGTTCCACTCGGGGATCAGGTTCCCCAGCGGGCAGCCGTTGTGGCAGAACGGGATGCCGCAGTCCATGCACCGGCTGGCCTGCTTGCTGATGATCGGCAGCAGCGAGCCGGGGACGTAGACCTCGTTCCAGTCCTTGACGCGTTCGGCGACGGGGCGCGACTGGGCGACCTCGCGGCCGTGCTGCAGAAAGCCCTTCGGATCAGCCATTGGTCGCCGCCTCCATCATCTTCTCGGTGATCTCGGTCTCGGAGAGACCGGCTCGCTCGGCGGCTTCCTTGGCGGCGAGCACTGCCTGGTACGTAGCAGGGATGATCTTGCTGAAGCGCCCGACCCCGCCCGTGGGATCGTCCCACTGGGCGAGCAGCTTCTCGGCCACCGTGGAGCCGGTCTCCTCGTGGTGGCGCCGCACGGCGTCGTGCAACCACTGCCTGTCGGTGTCGTCGAGCGGTCCGACGGCCGACCGCAGGCCCGGGTTGACGTTGTCCAGGTCCAGGTCGACGACGTAGGCGATGCCACCGGACATGCCGGCAGCGAAGTTGCGCCCGGTCGGGCCGAGGACGACCGCACGGCCACCCGTCATGTACTCGCAGCCGTGGTCGCCGACGCCCTCGGTGATGACGGTCGCACCCGAGTTGCGCACGCAGCACCGCTCGCCGGTGCGGCCGCGCAGGAACAGCTCACCGCTGGTGGCGCCGTAGGCGATGGTGTTGCCCGCGATGGTGGAGTACTCGGCGAGGTGGTCGGCGTCGCGGTCCGGGCGGACCACGAGCCGCCCACCGGACAGGCCCTTGCCGACGTAGTCGTTGGCGTCGCCCTCGAGGCGCAGGGTGACACCGCGCGGCACGAAGGCACCGAAGGACTGGCCGGCGGAGCCGGTGAAGGTGATGTCGATGGTGTCGTCGGGCAGGCCCGCGCCTCCGAACTTCTTCGTCACCTCATGGCCGAGCATGGTGCCGACGGTGCGGTTGATGTTGCGGATGGCGACCTGGGCACGGACCGGCTGGGCCTCGGTGCCCGAGCCGGCGTTCAGCGCGTCGGCGGCCAGCTTGATCAGCTGGTTGTCGAGCGCCTTCTCCAGGCCGTGGTCCTGCTCGATGGCCTGGTGGCGCACCGCGCCGGCCGGCAGGTCCGGCACGTGCAGCAGCGGCTCCAGGTCCAGACCCGCGGCCTTCCAATGGTCGACGGCGCGGGTGACGTCCAGCATCTCGGCGTGCCCGACGGCCTCTTCCAGGGTGCTAAAGCCCAGCTCGGCCAGGAGCTCGCGGACCTCTTCGGCGATGAACTCGAAGAAGTTCACCACGAACTCGGGCTTGCCGGAGAACCGCTCGCGCAGCACCGGGTTCTGGGTGGCGATGCCGACCGGGCAGGTGTCCAGGTGGCAGACGCGCATCATGACGCAGCCGGAGACGACCAGGGGCGCGGTGGCGAAACCGAACTCCTCGGCGCCCAGCAGCGCGGCGATGACCACGTCACGGCCGGTCTTCAGCTGGCCGTCGGTCTGCACGACGATCCGGTCCCGCAGGCCGTTGAGCAGCAGCGTCTGCTGGGTCTCGGCGAGGCCCAGCTCCCAGGGGCCGCCCGCGTGCTTCAGCGAGGTCAGCGGGGAGGCACCGGTGCCACCGTCGTGGCCGGAGATCAGCACCACGTCCGCGTGCGCCTTGGAGACGCCCGCGGCGACCGTGCCGACGCCGACCTCGGAGACCAGCTTCACATGGATGCGGGCCTGCGGGTTGGCGTTCTTCAGGTCGTGGATCAGCTGGGCCAGGTCCTCGATCGAGTAGATGTCGTGGTGCGGCGGCGGCGAGATCAGCCCGACGCCGGGCGTGGAGTGCCGGGTCGTGGCGATCCACGGGTACACCTTGTGACCGGGCAGCTGGCCGCCCTCGCCGGGCTTGGCGCCCTGCGCCATCTTGATCTGGATGTCGTCCGAGTTGACCAGGTACTCGCTGGTCACACCGAACCGGCCGGAGGCGACCTGCTTGATCGAGGAGCGCCGCGCCGGGTCGTAGAGCCGGTCCGCGTCCTCGCCGCCCTCACCGGTGTTGGACTTGCCGCCCAGCTGGTTCATGGCGATCGCGAGGGTCTCGTGGGCCTCCTTGGAGATGGAGCCGTACGACATGGCGCCGGTGGAGAACCGCTTGACGATCTCGCTGGCCGGCTCGACCTCGTCGATGGAGATCGGCTCGCGGCCCGAGGCGAGGCCGAAGAGGCCGCGCAGCGTCATCAGCCGCTCGGACTGCTCGTTCACCCGGTCCGTGTACTTCTTGAAGATGTCGTAGCGGCGCGACCGGGTGGCGTGCTGGAGACGGAAGACGGTCTCCGGGTCGAACAGGTGCGGCTCGCCCTCGCGGCGCCACTGGTACTCGCCACCGATCTCCAGCGCGCGGTGCGCCGGGGCGATGCCGGAGGCCGGGTAGGCCTTGGCGTGCCGGGCGGCGACCTCCTTGGCGATGACGTCGATGTCGACGCCGCCGATCTTGGTGGTGGTGCCGTCGAAGTACTGGGCGACGAACTCCGGGTCGAGACCGACGGCCTCGAAGACCTGCGCACCGCGGTAGGAGGCGACGGTGGAGATGCCCATCTTGGACATCACCTTCAGCACACCCTTGCCGAGCGCGTAGATGAGGTTGCGGATGGCCTGCTCGGCCTCGATGTCGGACAGGAAGGTGCCGGCCCGCACCAGGTCCTCGACCGACTCCATCGCCAGGTACGGGTTGACCGCGGCGGCGCCGTAGCCGATGAGCAGCGCGATGTGGTGCACCTCACGCACGTCACCGGCCTCCACCAGCAGACCCACTTCGGTGCGGCGCCGGTTGCGGATGAGGTGGTGGTGGACGGCCGCGGTGAGCAGCAGCGACGGGATCGGCGCGTGCTCGGCGTCGGAGTGCCGGTCGGAGAGCACGATCAGCCGGGCGCCGGAGGAGATGGCGGCGTCGGCCTCGGCGCAGATCTCCTCGATGCGGGACGCGAGTGCCTCGCCACCGCCGCCCACCCGGTAGAGGCCGGAGAGGGTGGCGGCCTTCATGCCGGGCATGTCGCCGTCGGCGTTGATGTGGATGAGCTTGGCCAGCTCGTCGTTGTCGATCACCGGGAAGGGCAGCGTGACGCTGCGGCAGGACGCGGCGGTCGGCGCCAGCAGGTTGCCCTGCGGGCCCAGCGAGGAGCGCAGCGAGGTGACCAGTTCCTCGCGGATGGCGTCCAGCGGCGGGTTGGTGACCTGCGCGAACAGCTGGGTGAAGTAGTCGAACAGCAGGCGCGGACGGCTGGAGAGGGCCGCGATGGGGCTGTCGGTGCCCATGGAGCCGATCGGCTCGGCACCGCTCTTCGCCATGGGCGCCAGCAGGACGCGCAGCTCTTCCTCGGTGTAGCCGAAGGTCTGCTGGCGGCGGGTCACCGAGGCGTGGGTGTGCACGATGTGCTCGCGCTCCGGCAGGTCCTCCAGCTCGATCTCGCCGGCTTCCAGCCACTCCTCGTAGGGGTGCTCGGCGGCGAGCGTGGCCTTGATCTCGTCGTCCTCGATGATGCGGTGCTCGGCGGTGTCGACGAGGAACATCCGGCCAGGCTGGAGACGGCCCTTGCGGACCACCTTCGCCGGGTCGATGTCGAGCACGCCGACCTCGGAGCCGAGCACGACGAGGCCGTCGTCGGTGACCCAGTAGCGGCCCGGGCGCAGACCGTTGCGGTCGAGCACCGCACCGACCTGGGTGCCGTCGGTGAAACAGACGCAGGCCGGGCCGTCCCAGGGCTCCATCAGGGTGGAGTGGTACTGGTAGAAGGCGCGCCGGGACGCGTCCATGGAGGGGTGGTTCTCCCAGGCCTCCGGGATCATCATCAGCACGGAGTGCGGCAGGCTGCGGCCGCCGAGGTGGAGCAGTTCCAGGACCTCGTCGAAGGTGGCCGAGTCGGATGCACCGGGGGTGCAGACCGGGAACGAGCGCTCCAGGCCGCCCTCGCCGAACAGCGTGGAGTCGATCTGCGACTCGCGGGCCCGCATCCAGTTGCGGTTGCCCATCACCGTGTTGATCTCGCCGTTGTGTGCGACGAACCGGTAGGGGTGGGCCAGCGGCCAGCTGGGGAACGTGTTCGTCGAGAACCGCGAGTGCACCAGCGCGATGGCGGAGGCGAAGCGGCGGTCCGACAGGTCAGGGAAGAAAGGTTCCAGCTGCCCGGTGGTCAGCATGCCCTTGTAGACGATGGTGCGTGCCGACAGCGACGGGAAGTACACACCGGCCTCGTGCTCGGCGCGCTTGCGCAGCACGAACGCCTTGCGGTCCAGCGCGACGCCCTGCGCGGCCGTCCCCTTGCCGGCGCTGTCCGCGACGAAGAGCTGGCGGAAGGCGGGCATGGTGGCGCGTGCGGTGCTGCCCAGCATCTCGGGAGCGACCGGCACCTCGCGCCAGCCGAGCACGGTGAGGCCCTCTTCGGCGGCGATCGTCTCGACCTGCGAGACGATGTCAGTGGCCACCGGTGCCTCGGGGTCGGCGCCCGTGCCGTCGGTGACGGGCAGGAAGGCGATGCCGACCGCGTAGCTGCCGGCCTCGGGCAGGTCGAAGTCGACGACCTCCCGCAGGAAACCGTCCGGGATCTGGGACAGCAGACCCGCACCGTCGCCCGTGTCGGGCTCCGAGCCGGTCGCACCTCGGTGTTCCAGGTTCCGCAGCACGGTCAGCGCCTGCTCGACCAGCGCGTGGCTCGCCTCACCGGTGAGGGTGGCCACGAAACCGACGCCACAGGCGTCATGTTCCGCGCGCGGGTCATACATCCCTTGGGCGGCAGGCCGAGCATCCATGTGCGACCAGGTCGCGGGCACCTCCCGGGGGGAGGCCCCGTAGGGCGCTGAATGCTGGGACGGCTGGCGCGGCGTGCGCATCGGCTCTCCCGTCGTCGTCGTGGCTATGGGCACCTCCCAGAACTGGCCTGGGGTGCGGTTACCGAGGGACGACGCTGGCCCTCCGGGGGTACCTCCCGTTCGACGGAGCCGAGGCCGGGAGAAATTTTCGGCAGGTTACATGATGGAACGCTTCTCACAAATCGGAATACACGTTCCAACATATGGACGTCGCCGGTGATCGGCGTCCACCGATCGGGCGACGTCAGGTGGTATCCATCGTCGTGCGACGGTCCGCGCGAACCAGGCCGAGCGCCTGTCGATACGTACGCCCACGGCGAGGTCGGATACCGGCTGTAGCCTCGTATCGACTACAGCTACGCACCGGCACCGCATGTATACCGGCAGCAATGGACAACGACTGAACTGTTGGGCCAGGGTACGGCCCGACAGTGCAGCACCGCCCTAAACCACTTGAGGACCAGCACGGACAGATCATTGGCCGTCGGCCCGGTGCGCTCGTCGAGCTTCATTGCCCGCGGCGCTTAACGCTCATGCCCCGAGGTCAATGCATTGAAACCGCGCTGTAACGGTCACTTTGCCGTCCTTGCGTCCGGGCGAGCGAAGAGGAGACACCCGAAGCGCCTCCTCTTGCTCTATCCTACGGCCGCACCGAAGAGACTGCCCAGTGCGTAGGTCACACCGGCGGCGGCGCCGCCCAGCACCAGTTGCCGCAGACCGCTGAACCACCAGGTCCGCGCGGTCACCTTGGCCACCACGGCGCCGCAGGCGAACAGCCCGAGCAGGGCCAGCAGCACGGCGGGCCACAGGGTGGTGGCGCCCAGCAGATACGGGAGCACCGGCAGCAGGGCGCCCAGCGCGAAGGAGCCGAAGGACGACGCGGCGGCCACCATGGGCGAGGGCAGGTCGCCGGGGTCGATGCCGAGCTCTTCCCTGGCGTGGATCTCCAACGCCTGCTCGGGGTCGCGGGAGAGCTGCCGGGCGACCTCGCGGGCCAGCTCGGGCGCGACGCCCCGGGCCGTGTAGAGGGCGGCCAGCTCGGCCTCCTCGTCCTTCGGGTGACCCAGCAGCTCCCGGCGCTCGACCTCCAGCTCGGCCTCGACCAGCTCGCGCTGCGAGGCCACGGAGGTGTACTCACCGGCGGCCATGGAGAAGGCGCCGGCGGCCAGGCCGGCCAGGCCCGTGATGACCAGGGTGTGCGGGGCTACGGCACCGCCGGCGACGCCGGTCATCAGGGCAAGGTTGGACACCAGGCCGTCCATCGCACCGAACACCGCGGGACGCAGCCAACCACCGTTCACATCGCGATGCGTGTGATTGTCACGGTGTGCCACGTGCAGCGACGCTTCGGTTTCGATGAGGGACATGTGTGTGGTGCTCCTTCTCCTCGGGCCCATGGCTTCGGGCTCAGGTGCCCCGTGCGCCCTGGCCCATCCCCGGCTCGCCCCCGACACAGACGAAAGTACGCACGAATTTCTCTTGCCGCTAGCAAGGAAGGCCGTACTTACCTGCGCAAACGCGGGGGGTTGGCCGACGCGGTCGAGGGCGCCGGGCTGCGCCTGGACGGCGGGGACGCGCGGGTGCCTGCAACGTCTGAGGAGGGCGCGCAGCGCCCTCCCAGGGGCGCGGGGAACTGCGCGACAAGCCACGACGAGACCGTCGGGTCGATGGGGGTACCTCAGCGCCCTCAAGGCGTGGGGGACGTCATGAAGGGGCCGCCGCCCGTGTCCGGACCACCGGGCCGGTGGTGGCGGCTTCGACACGCGTCGAGTCTGCGGCACTCATGGCGACCGCGGCACCACACACCGCGGGCCGACCCGTACGCCGGGTCGGCCGCTGGGTACGACTGGCTCAGGCCTTCCTGGCGGACTCCGCCTCGGCGCGGTCCTCGGTGGGTGCGTCGGCCGGGTCGGCATCGGTGACGGTGTCGGTCTTCGTCGCCGTGTCGGTCTTCGTCGCCGCCGTGCCGGACTCCGGGGCGGCTTCGGAGTCGGTGGTCGATTCCGTGGAGGCCGTGTCCGGGGTATCCGTGGCGTCGGGCTTGTCTTCGGACTGGTCTGCCGAGGCCGCCCCGTCGGTCGTGGCCGCGTCGGCGGACGCATCCGCATCCGCACCGGAGGCGCTCAGCTGGGCCGGATCCGGCTCGACGATCTTTTCGCGGCCCGGCCGTAGCCGCGCCGACAGGACGAGGTAGACGACGGCGAGCAGGAAGACCAGGAGCGACGTCCACTCGTTGAGACGCAGCCCGAGCACATGGTGCGCGGTGTCGACGCGCAGGTACTCGGTGCCCGCGCGGCCCATGCAGTACAGCGCCACGTACAGCGCGAACGCCCGACCGTGCCCGAGCTTGAAGCGCCGGTCGGCCCAGATGATGGCCAGGGCGACGAGGATGCACCACACGGACTCGTAGAGGAACGTCGGATGGTAGGTGCCGGGCACCCGGCCGCCCTCCGACGACGTGATCTTCAGTGCCCACGGCACGTCCGTGGCCTTGCCGTACAGCTCCTGGTTGAACCAGTTGCCCCAGCGGCCGCAGGCCTGCGCGATCGCCACCCCGGGGGCGACGGCGTCGGCCCACGCGGGCAGCGGGATGCCGCGCCTGCGGCAGCCGATCCATGCGCCGACGGCGCCGAGCGCGATGGCGCCCCAGATGCCGAGGCCGCCCTCCCAGATCTTGAAGGCGTCGACCCAGTCACGGCCCGCGCTGAAGTACAGCTCGTAGTCCGTGATCACGTGGTAGAGCCGCCCGCCGACCAGGCCGAACGGCACCGCCCAGACGGCAATGTCGGCCACGGTGCCGGGGTTTCCGCCGCGGGCGATCCAACGTCTGCCGCCGATCCAGACGGCCGCGAAGACGCCGATGATGATGCAGAACGCATAGGCGCGCAGCGGGACGGGGCCCAAATAGAGCACACTGCGCGACGGGCTGGGGATGAAGGCAAGGTCCATGGCAAGAGTGACGCTACCGCGCCGGACCGTGCTGACGGGAATCCCGCTGGCTACGGCTCCATAACGGGGTGCCGCTCGGCCGGCCCGGGCACCGCCTCGCGCGGCGCCCGACGGCGCCCGGACGCCCGCGCCCCGATCACTTGCGGTCGGCCTCCTCGACCATCGTCTTCAGCTTCTGCGGGGTGAACTGGATACGCGGGTTTCCGTAGACGCTCGTGCCGTTCAGCAGGACGGTCGGGGTGCCGGAGAGCTTCTTGTCGGTGAAGGCACGGTCGGACTTGACGACCCAGCTGTCATGCCGGCCGCTCTCGACGCACTTCTTGAACGCGGGTGTGGTCAGGCCGGGGACCTTGCCGGCGAGGCGGATCAGCGTGGCGTTGCCGGCGAAGGTGTCCTTGGTCTCCTCGGGCTGGTTGGTGTAGAGCACATCGTGGTAGTCGGTGAACCTGCCCGCCTCCTGGGCGCAGGCGGCGGCATTGGCGGCGCGCAGCGAGCCGCTGCCGCCCATGTTGTGGTCGATGAGCGTGACCAGGTGGTATTCGACCTTGAGCTGGCCCTTGTCGACCAGCTCGTGGACGGTGGACCGATAGCCGCCCTCGAACTGCTTGCAGGCCGGGCAGCGGAAGTCCTCCCAGACGGTGAGGGTGGACTTCGCGTCGGGCCGCCCGACCGGGATGGCGAGCCCGCCTTCGCCGGTGGCTCCGGTGGGCGCGACGATCGGGCCTTCGGAGTCGCTCCGGCCGCCGTCGGCGTTGGCGGCGAGCACGCCGGCGACGGCGGCCAGGCCCAGGATGCCCAGCACGGCGCCGCCCGTGATCAGCGACCGCCGGCGCTTGTCCCGCGCCTTGAGCCGCTCCCGCTCCACGGCCAGCCGCTCTCGGGCGGACCGCTTTCCGTTCGGCTTCTTGCCACCGGACCCGTTGTCATGTCCGTTATCAGGGTGCTTGTCGTTCACACTCCGCAAACGAACCAGATGGGCCGATGTGTGTCTCTTCCGTCCTGGGAACCACCCGATCGGGCGATGCCGCCGCCGCACCCGCCCGGTACCCGGCGCCTTCTCGCGGCGCCTTCTCGCGCAAACGGCCCCGGGATCCGTGCGGGATCCCGGGGCCGTGGTGGCTGGGGCCCTATGCCTCGCCGCGCACTCCTCGCGCCAGTTCGCCCGCCAGGTCGGCGACGGCGCGCAGGGCCGTCGGGTGGTCGGGCGCGTCCAGGATCCGCTTGACGAAGGCGGAGCCGACGATGACGCCGTCGGCGAAGCCTGCGACCTCGGCGGCCTGTGTCGCGTTGGAGACCCCGAGACCCACGCAGACCGGCAGGTCGGTGGTGGCGCGGGTGCGCGTCACCAGGTCCTGCGCCTGTGCGCCGACGGACTCCCGGGTGCCGGTGACGCCCATCAGCGAGGCCGCGTAGACGAAGCCGCTGCCCGCCGCGGTGATGGTGGCGAGCCGTGCGTCCCTGCTGCTGGGGGCGACGACGAAGACGGTGGCCAGGTCGTGCTTGGCGGCGTGTTCCCGCCAGGTCGCGGACTCCTGCACGGGCAGGTCGGGCAGGATGCACCCGGCGCCGCCCGCCTCGGCCAGCTCGGCGGTGAACCGTTCGATGCCATAGCGGTCGATGGGGTTCCAGTACGTCATCACGAGCACCGGCTTACCGGTCGTCTGGTGCGCCTCGCGCACCGTGCGCATCACGTCCGCGATCTTCACCCCGCCGCGCAGCGCGATGTCGTCGGCGGTCTGGATCACGGGGCCGTCGAGCACCGGGTCGCTGTGCGGCAGCCCGACCTCCATGATGTCCGCGCCGCCGTCCAGGACCGACGTGATCGCCTCGATCCCCCCGTCGACGGTGGGGAACCCGGCCGGGAGGTAGGCGATGAGGGCGGACCTGCCCTCGGCCCTGGCCCGGGCGAGCGTGTCGTTCAGCAGCTGGATGTTCCCGCTCACCTGGCGTCCCTCTCGGTCGTCGCGGCCGTGCCGGTCCCGGCGGCCGGCTGGGCACCGGCGTCCTGGCGGATCTCGGCGGTGTCGCCGGGTGCCGTGGAGGCATCCTCGTCGACCACCGCGTCCGTGTCGTACAGGCCGAAGTAGCGGGCCGCGGTGTCCATGTCCTTGTCGCCGCGGCCGGAGAGGTTGAGGACGATCAGCCCGTCCTCGCCCAGCTCCCGGCCGATGTCCAGGGCGCCGGCCAGCGCGTGGGCGCTCTCGATGGCCGGGATGATGCCCTCGGTCTGCGACAGCAGCCGCAGGGCCTGCATCGCGGCGTCATCGGTGACGGCGCGGTACTCGCCGCGGCCGATGTCCTTGAGGTAGGCGTGCTCGGGACCGATGCCCGGGTAGTCGAGCCCGGCGGAGATCGAGTACGGCTCGGTGATCTGGCCCTCGTCGTCCTGGAGGACGTAGGAGCGCGAGCCGTGCAGGATGCCGGGTTCGCCCGCGGTCAGGGTCGCGGCGTGCTCACCGGTGTCGACGCCGCGCCCGGCGGGCTCGCAGCCGATGAGGCGTACCCCCTCGTCGGGCACGAAGGCGTGGAAGAGGCCGATGGCGTTCGAGCCACCGCCGACGCAGGCCACGGCGGCGTCGGGCAGTCGCCCGGCGCGCTCCAGCAGCTGGCGCCTGGCCTCGACGCCGATCACGCGGTGGAAGTCGCGCACCATGGCCGGGAAGGGGTGCGGCCCCGCCACGGTCCCGAACAGGTAGTGGGTGCTGTCGACGTTGGCGACCCAGTCGCGGAACGCCTCGTTGATGGCGTCCTTGAGGGTCCGGGAGCCGGACTTCACGGCGATGACCTCGGCACCGAGCATGCGCATCCGGGCCACGTTGAGCGCCTGCCGCCGGGTGTCGATCTCGCCCATGTAGACGGTGCACTCGAGCCCGAAGAGTGCGCAGGCCGTCGCGGTCGCCACGCCGTGCTGGCCGGCGCCGGTCTCGGCGATGATCCGGGTCTTGCCCATCCGGCGGGTGAGCAGGGCCTGGCCCAACACATTGTTGATCTTGTGTGAGCCGGTGTGGTTGAGGTCCTCGCGCTTGAGGAAGATCCGGGCGCCGCCGGCGTGCTCGGCGAACCGGGGCACCTCGGTGAGCGGGCTGGGCCGGCCGGTGTAGTGCACCAGCAGGTCGTCCAGCTCGGCGGTGAACACCGGGTCGGACTTCGCCTTGTCGTACTCGACGGCGACCTCGTCGACGGCGGCGACCAGCGCCTCCGGGATGAACTTGCCGCCGAACGCGCCGAAGTAGCCCTCGGCGCTGGGGACTTGACCCTGGGGGTCCGGGAAGAAGAACTCGCTTGGCATGTGGTTACCTCACGGCGGTCCGTCGCAGGCCAGGGCCGCGAGACCGCTCTGTCGGTGATCTGTGGTCAACGGTTTCACCCACCGGTCGGCGCCCCGACGACGGGGCGGGCCTGACCGGTGCGGGCGCGGACCGTCGGCGGCCACCGGAGTGGGGGCCGCCACGGCGATCAGCGCTGTGGATGGTGGCGCAGCGTGCGCCGGTGCCATCGCATCCCGTTGACCTGGCCGGGCTCGTCGCCGATCACATAGCGAACGCGCCTGCCGTGGACCCGCCGCGCGGGCGCGCGGCAGCCCCGGGGACGGCAGCCGCGGGCGAGCCGGGCGTACGGGTTGCGTGCCGCGGCCGGGCCGTCGGGCCTGCGGCCTGCTGAGTTGTGCAGAGGGCCGGTGGCCGCACTCCGGCAGGGGCAGCCCCCTGGGCCCGGTGACGACGCGCGGGTCTCGGCGTGGTTGCGCGCGCAGTTCCCCGCGCCCCTTTCAGAGGCGCCTTCGGCGCCCTCCGGAGCCCCGAGGGAGACAGGGGGAACCAGTCGGGGCCGCAGGCCCATAGGGGGCGCGGGGAACTGCGCGCGCAACCGAGGAGAGACCCGCGCGTCGTCACCGGCACCAGGGGGCTGCCCCTGCCGCAGCGAGCCCACCGTCAGCTGCCCGAAGGGCCAGAAGGAGGCGACGGGGGCACCGCGTACCACCAGGCGGGCGAGCACGGGGCGTCAGCCCCGTCCGTGCCGGAGCGCCGGGTGCTCCCCGGCCGCGACGAGGTCGGCGACGGCGGCCTTGGGGTCCTTGCCGGTGACGAGGGACTCGCCGACCAGGACGGCGTCGGCGCCCGCGTTGGCGTAGGCGATCAGGTCGTGTGGGCCGCGTACGCCCGACTCGGCGACCTTGACGATGTTCGCGGGAATCTCCGGCGCCACGCGTTCGAAGGTCGATCGGTCGACCTGGAGCGTCTTCAGGTTGCGGGCGTTGACGCCGATGACCTTGGCGCCGGCCGCCACGGCACGCTCGGCCTCGTCCTCGTCGTGCGCCTCGACGAGCGGGGTGAGTCCGATGGACACGGCGCGCTCGATGAGCGACTCCAGGGCGGGCTGGTCGAGGGCGGCCACGATCAGCAGCGCGAGGTCGGCGCCGTGGGCCCGGGCCTCCCACAGCTGGTACGAGGTGACGATGAAGTCCTTGCGCAGCACCGGGATGTCGACCCTGGCGCGCACCGCTTCCAGGTCGGCGAGCGAGCCCCCGAACCGGCGCTGCTCGGTCAGCACGGAGATGACGGCCGCGCCGCCGGCCTCGTAGTCGGCGGCCAGGGCGGCCGGGTCGGCGATCGCTGCGAGCGCGCCCTTGGACGGGCTGGACCGCTTGACCTCGCAGATCACCTTCACGCCCGCGCCCCGCAGCGCGGCGACCCCGTCCCTGGCACGGGGCGCCTGCTTGGCGCGCTCCTTCAGCTCGTCGAGGCTGACGCGCGCCTGCCGCTCCGCGAGGTCGGCACGGACTCCGTCGATGATCTCGTCGAGCACACTCACGCGAGCGGTCCCTTCTGACGCTTCTGACGGCCTTCCCTCGGCTTTCCGGCCGCTGTCCGGCGGTACTCCGGCCGTGGGAGGCCACTGCCACGCCCCCACAGCGCTGTGAGGGTCGCCGACGGCCCGGCGGCCGAGGCCGCGAACCGTGCACTGGGTCGCCCGCTCGACGCGGCGACACCGTGGTCACTGCGATGGTATCCGCAGGAAGGCGCCGGCCCCGCATCCGGGCGGTCGCCGGCTCACTACCTGGACGATCACGAGCTGATCAAGGATGGAGCCAGCCACCCAGGGGAAAGTTTCGGACAATCGTGAAGACCAGGATCAGGGTGCCGACCGTCCACTGGTGACCGGGCCGGAGTCGGACGGCGAACGGTCGCCCCTGGGCCGAGCGCACCACCCAGGCGATCCACAGCACCGCGCAGGCGGCGAATCCGGCGACCGCGAGGGCGTTGGCCCCCAGGGCGGTGGGCAGGTCGCCGTGCACCAGCGCACGGGCGCAGCGCAGTCCGCCGCAGCCGGGGCACCACAGGCCGGTGAGGGCCCGGAACGGGCAGACGGGGTAGTGGCCCGGCCGGTTCGGATCGACGGCGCCGACATAGGCCAGCGCGGCGCCCACCACGACGAGCAGGCCACCGGGAACCAGCAGCCGGCGGAGAGCTGAGCCGGGGCGGTCCGACGGTACCGGGTGCATACCCCGTGGGTCCGGGGCAGCGAGTGAGCCGAAGGGCGCGCCGGTGTCGAGAGGGCGACCGCGCGGAGGCCCGACGAAGGAGGGCTGAGCACGATCGCCCTCTCGACACCGGCTGAGGCGCCCGGAGGCGAACCGAGCTCTGAAAAAGGGGGACACCGGTGCAGTCTCTCAGCCCATCGGGTTTCCCGCCCAGGTCGCCTCTCGGACACCGCGGCCCGCACCCGGCGCGACGCCCGGACGCGCGGGGGGGGGGGGTGCCGGGTCAGCTCTCCGACACGGCGGTGTGCGGTGCCGACTTGCGCTCCTGGCCGAGCCCGGCCAGGCGCATGACGCCGCCGGCGATCGGGCCGAGGAGGATGACGCCGATGCCGACCCAGAAGCCGACGGGGTTGTCCATGACCATGAACGCGCCCGCGACGCAGAACCCGAGGAAGGCGATGATGACACCGGTCCAGGCGGCCGGGGTGTGTCCGTGTCCGTGGCTGGTACTGCCCGCCATGACGTGCTCCTTGTAGCTGTTGCGTAGGCGATCGGCTTGGGGCGTGATGCCCCGGGCGTCCCACCCGGTACGCCCTTGTGGCGCGGGCGTGGCCGCTTGCCGCTCATTGTCCCGCACGGCGGGCGGCACACGATTCCGGGGTGGCCAGGACGAACGGCTCCCGAGGGCGGTACCGGGCGCGGGAGGGACGTGCGGGACGTGCGGGATGTCTGCCGCGGCCGGGCCGGATGCCGGCCGCTGGAGCCGCGCCGGACGCCGGACGCAGGAGCGCCGTGCCGGACTCCGGACGCAGTGCCTCTGCCGGACGGCCGGGAGCCTCAGCTCCCTTCCGTCGGGTCCTCCCCGCGGTCGAGGGCCTTCCACAGGTCCTCGGGGCGGTCGGGGTCCAGGGGGCGCTGGGCGCGGGCGCGTGGCGCGCCGTCCCGCTCGTAGCGGCCTGACATGCTGGGCCAGCCTCGCCCGTAGCGCAGGGCGAGCAGGCCGGCGCAGAGGATGAGGGCACCGCCCGCGGCGGCGACGAACGGCCAGGCGGTGTGGCTGAGCGCGTGCACGGTGGCCGCGGCGTCACCGGAGACCCGTGCGGCCTCCTCGTCGAGCGCCGAGCCGGCCTGGTCGCCGGTGGCGGCGAAGGCCGCTGCCGCCACGGTGCCGGCGCCGCTCAGCACGAGCAGTGCGGACACCAGGGTGCGCCCGGTGCGCCGGACCGCGAAGACCGCGACGAGGGCGGCGAGGCCCACGATGGCGAGGGCGGCCGGCACGCCGGTGACATCGCTGCCCTTGGCGGTCAGCGAGACCTGTCCGCCGCCTGCCGCGGCCGTGCCCTCGGCCCAGCCCTGGCGGGTGGCGAGCAGGGCCACGGCCGCGCCGGCGGAGCCGAGCAGCAGGGCGGCGGCCAGACTGCGGCGCCCTCCCCCGCCGGCCGAGCGGCGTGGCAGGCGCCCCCAGCGCGCCGTGGTCTGCGGGGACCCGGTCTGGGAGTTGGTGCGGGGCTGTGGTACTGCGGAAGTCACCCCCCCACTATCCCTCACGCCCGGTGCGAACCGTTCGGCCGGGGTGGGTAGGCCCGGCCGGCGGGGTTGCGGGGCGGCTCAGCCGGCGGACCGCTGACGTCCCGCGAGACGGTTCGCGGTGTGCACCGCGCGCAGCACGGCCGCCGCCTTGTTGCGGCACTCCGTGTCCTCGGCGACCGGGTCGGAGTCGGCGACGATCCCGGCGCCGGCCTGCACGTATGCCGTGCCGTCGCGCAGCAGGGCGGTGCGGATGGCGATGGCGGTGTCGGAGTCGCCGGCGAAGTCCAGATAGCCGACGCAGCCGCCGTACAGGCCGCGGCGGGCCGGCTCCAGCTCGTCGATGATCTGCATGGCGCGCGGTTTCGGCGCACCGGACAGGGTGCCGGCGGGGAAGCAGGCAGTCAGCACGTCGAAGGCGGTGCGGCCCTCGGCGACCCGCCCGGTGACCGTGGAGACGATGTGCATCACATGGGAGTAGCGCTCGACGGACATGAAGTCGACGACCTCGACCGAGCCGGGGGTGCAGACCCTGCCGAGGTCGTTGCGCCCGAGGTCGACGAGCATCAGGTGCTCGGCACGCTCCTTGGGGTCGGCGAGCAGCTCCTCGGCCAGGGCCTGGTCCTCCTGGGGTGTGGCGCCACGCGGCCGGGTCCCGGCGATCGGGTGCAGCAGCGCCTGCCCGTCCGCCACCTTCACCAGGGCCTCCGGGCTGGAGCCGACGACGTCGAAGGCCGCGCCGTCCTCGCACGGGAAGCGGAAGAGGTACATGTAGGGCGACGGGTTGGTGGCCCGCAGCACCCGGTAGACGTCGAGGGCGCTTGCGGTGCACTCGGTCTCGAAGCGCTGGGAGGGCACCACCTGGAAGGCCTCGCCCGCGCGGATGCGCTCCTTGACGTCGTCCACGGCCGCCCGGAAGTCCGGGCCGCCCCAGCGTGCGGTGAACTCCGGCAGCTCGGAGGCCGGCAGCGCGGCCGGCGGCTGGACCACGGCGCGTGACAGGTCGGCCTCCATGGCGTCGAGCCGGGCGACGGCGTCCGCGTACGCCTCGTCGACGCCGGTGGAGAGGTCGTTGTGGTTGATGGCGTTGGCGATGAGCAGCACCGTGCCGTCCCAGTGGTCGAGGACCGCCAGGTCGGAGGTGAGCAGCATGGTCAGTTCGGGCAGGTTCAGGTCGTCGTGGTCGCCGGGGCCGATCTTCTCCAGGCGGCGCACGATGTCGTAGCCGAGGTAGCCGACCATCCCGCCGGTGAAGGGCGGCATGCCGGCGGCCAGGTCGTGCGGGGTGTGCAGGGTCTCGACGGTGGCGCGCAGCGCCTTCAGGGGGTCGCCTTCGACCGGCACGCCGACCGGTGGGGTGCCGAGCCAGTGGGCCTGGCCGTCACGCGCGGTGAGGGTGGCGGCGGAGCGCACGCCCACGAAGGAGTACCGCGACCAGGACCGGCCGTTCTCCGCGGACTCCAGCAGGAAGGTGCCGGGGCGCTCGGCGGCGAGCTTGCGGTAGAGCCCGACCGGGGTGTCGCCGTCCGCGAGGAGCTTGCGGCTGACGGGGATCACGCGGCGGTCGGTGGCCAGCTTGCGGAAGGTGTCGAGATCCATGGCCGAGGACCCTACCGGCGCGGGCGGGCCGGGTCCGGCGCACCTGTGACACCGGTGCCGCGCGGCTGCGCCGTGCGGTCACCCGCGGCGTCGGTGGCCGCCGGCGCGAGGGGCAGCACGTCGGCGTCGAAGCAGGTGCGGTCGCCGGTGTGGCAGGCGGCGCCGACCTGGTCGACCTGTACCAGGACGGTGTCCGCGTCGCAGTCCAGGGCGACGGACTTCACGTACTGGACGTGCCCGGAGGTGTCGCCCTTGACCCAGTACTCCTGCCGGCTGCGCGAGAAGTAGGTGCAGCGGCCGGTGGTCAGCGTGCGGTGCAGGGCCTCGTCGTCCATCCACCCCAGCATCAGCACCTCACCGGTGTCGTACTGCTGGGCGATGGCGGGCACCAGCCCGTCGGCGGTGCGCTTGAGGCGGGCGGCGACGGCCGGGTCCAGGCCGCTGGGTGGGGGCGTGCACGTCATGGGTGCCATTGTGCCGCGGTCCGTGCACTCCTCTCCGGGGGTGTCCATTGGGCGGACCCCCTACTCGGTCGTAGGCTGACCGCATGTCGACCTTTGCCAAGCGCGAACGGCTACTGCTCGCCGATCTCTTGGAGACCGCGGGGCCGGACGAACCCACCCTCTGCGACGGCTGGCGGACCCGTGACCTGGCGGCGCACGTGGTGGTGCGCGAGCGTCGCCCGGACGCCGCGGGTGGCGTGCTGATCAAGCAGCTCGCGCCCCGCCTGGAGCGGGTGATGGGGGAATTCGCCGCGAAGCCGTACGAGGAGCTGATCCAGCTCATCCGCACCGGACCGCCCCGGTTCTCGCCGTTCTCGCTCAAGCAGATCGACGAGGCGGCCAACACCGTCGAGTTCTACGTGCACACCGAGGACGTCCGCCGCGCCCAGCCGGACTGGACACCGCGCGAGCTCGACCCGGTCTTCCAGGACACCCTGTGGTCCCGGCTGACGCGCAGTGCCCGTCTGATGGGCCGCGGCAGCCCGACCGGTCTGGTGCTGCGCCGCCCGGACGGCCGGACGGCGGTCGCCAACAAGAGCACTCCGGTGGTGACGGCGACCGGTGAGCCGTCGGAGCTGCTGCTGTTCACGTACGGCCGGCAGAGCGCGGCCTCGGTGGAGCTGGAGGGCGACAAGGACGCGATCGCCAAGGTCCAGGACAGCAGGGAACTGGGGTTCTGAGACCGCGCCCCGCCGGCGGCCCGTGCCGTGCCGGTGCGGCGCATGGGCCGGAACCGGGCGCGACGGCAGGTCAGCGCGGTAGTTCGGCACGGCGCAGGCCGGGGACGCAGAGCGCCACGACCCCGCCGAGCCCGCAGACCGCCGCACTCCCGGCGAACACCGGCCCGGTGCCCCAGGTCCCGATCGCCGCGGCGGCCAGCGGCATGCTGAGCGGGGCGAGGCCCAGGC
Source organism: Streptomyces odontomachi (assembly GCF_024435355.1). Taxonomy (GTDB): domain Bacteria; phylum Actinomycetota; class Actinomycetes; order Streptomycetales; family Streptomycetaceae; genus Streptomyces; species Streptomyces odontomachi. The sequence goes on along the minus strand of NZ_JAMJWG010000013.1, from coordinate 70,581 downwards.
TGGCCAGGCTGGCGACGGAGGTGACGCGGCCCAGGTAGACGGGGTCGGCGTGGGTCTGGAGCAGGGCGCCGCACAGGGCGCCGCTGAGGCCCGTGAACAGCCCGATCAGCAGGGCCACCAGGACACCGCCGGCGATTCCCGGCAGCTGCGCCAGGGCCCCGATCGCAACCGAGCCGGCCAGGATCGTGTACCCGGCCAGCTGCCCGGCGTGCGGCAGCCGGCCCCGCACGGCCAGCAGCAACGACGCGCCCCCGGCGCCGACGCTGAACCCGGCGAGCACCCAGCCCACGCCGGAGGCGCCCCAGCCGCGCTGGTCGGCCAGCAGGGTCAGGCCCACGTTCAGCGGGCCGACGAAGCCGAGGTCACCGAGCGCGATGGCCACCATCAGCGGGCCCAGGACCCGGTGCCCGCGTATGTAGCGCACGCCGGCGAGCAGATCGCGCCAGGCGGTGCCGGGGCGGGCGGCCGCCGTGCCGGCGGGGCGGGGGGCCGTCGTGTCGGCGGGGCGGGGGGCCGTCGTGTCGTCGTCCGGAGCCGGTTGCCGCTCCCTGACCAGGACCAGCAACGGCACGGACGCGGCGATCAGCAGTCCGGCGAGTCCGAAGGCGGCTGCCGCGCCGCCGGCCGCCACGCACAACCCGCCGAGCGGGGCGCCCACGACGGTCGCACACCGCAGTCCGAGGCCGCGCATGCCCTGCACCCGGGCGAGCTGCTCCCGGCCGGTGATGCGGGCCGGAAGCGCGCCCACCGCGGGCAGGAACACGGCGTCGACGATGCCGAAGACCAGCGCGAGCAGGGCCAGCGGCCACAGCCCGGGGCGGGTGGTGTAGAGCAGAGCGGCCACCGCGAGCACGGCCGTGCAGCGCACGGCGTCGCTGGCGATGACGACCCTGCGCGGCCCGAACCGGTCGGCGACCACTCCCCCGCCCAGCAGCAGCACGGCGCGCGGCAGCGCGCTGGCGGACATCACGAGACCGGCCTGCGAGGGTGACCCGGCCTGGACGGCGGCCCAGGACAGGGCGACGTAGTAGACGTTGTCGCCGGCCATCGACGAGGTGTAGCCGGCGAGCCAGCGCAGCACGTTGCGATCGCGGTGGGCCGGTCTGCCGGGGGCCGAGGTGGCCGAGGGCGTGAGGGCGGCGGTCACGGGCGGGTCCTCTCAGACGCGGAACGGGAATCCGTACATGTGCAGGGCCACGTGCTCGCGGCCTTCGGTGGCGCCGGCGTCCGCCCGGGCCCGCCCTTGCTCGTCGTACTTCCTGACCACGGCGAGCAACTCTTCCTTCAGACCCGCCAGCTCGGAGGCGGTCAGCTGGAGCAGGGCCTCACTGTCGGACGCGGCCTTGTTCCACTCCGGACCCCAGTGGGCGCGCTCGTCGAGGAAGGTGCGGTACATCGCGGCGCGCTGTTCCAGGAAGAGCCGGGACGCCGCCAGGTGGGTGGCGACCTTCTCCGGTGCGTCCCGGAAGTCCTCGTCGTGGATGGAGACGCCCTCCGACGCCGGCTGCCACCAGCGCTCCCGGGCGTCCCGGCGGGGCGGGGTGGCCTGCTCGATCAGCCCGTGTGCGGCGAGCTTGCGCACGTGGTAGCTGACCAGCGAGACGGCCTCGTCGACCTGCTCGGCGAGCTGTGAGGCGGTGGCCGAGCCGGCCATGAACAGCAGCCGGTAGAGCTGGAGGCGCAGCGGATGGGCGAGCGCCTTGAGGGTGTCCAGATCGTCGATCCGGCGGTTCTCCTTGCTTGCCATGCCCCTGACCCTAGAAGCGAAAGAAAACTTGCGCAATATTATTTGTGCAAGTTTCCTTTCGCTTCTGCGCAGACGAAAGCCCCGGCCACCAGGTGGCCGGGGCTCACACGGAACGCCGCTTCACCGCACCGGCTGTCCCGCCTCCCGGAGGGTCTCCTTGACCTGGCCGATGCGCAGATCACCGAAGTGGAAGACGGAGGCGGCGAGGACCGCGTCGGCGCCCGCGGTGACGGCGGGCGGGAAGTCGGTCAGCCGGCCGGCTCCCCCGGAGGCGATGACGGGCACGGTGACGTGCTTGCGGACGGCGGCGATCATCTCGACGTCGTAGCCGTCCTTGGTGCCGTCGGCGTCCATCGAGTTGAGCAGGATCTCGCCCGCGCCGAGGTCGGCGGCCTGGTGCGCCCAGTCGACGGCGTCGATGCCGGTGCCGCGACGGCCGCCGTGCGTGGTCACCTCGAAGCCGCTGCCGCCGACCGCCGGGTTCCTGCGGGCGTCGACGGAGAGCACCAGCACCTGGCGGCCGAACCGCTCGGCGATCTCGCGGATCAGCTCGGGGCGGGCGATCGCGGCCGTGTTCACGCCGACCTTGTCGGCGCCGGCGCGCAGCAGCCGGTCGACGTCCTCGGTCCGGCGTACGCCGCCGCCCACGGTGAGCGGTATGAAGACCTGCTCGGCGGTGCGGCGTACCACGTCGTAGGTCGTCTCGCGGTTGCCCGACGACGCGGTGATGTCGAGGAACGTCAGCTCGTCGGCGCCCTCCGCGTCGTAGACCTTGGCCATCTCGACGGGGTCGCCCGCATCGCGGAGGTTCTGGAAGTTGACGCCCTTGACGACCCGGCCACCGTCCACGTCAAGGCAGGGAATGACTCGGACCGCCAGGGTCATGCCGTCGTCCCTCCTTCGGCCGGAGCGGACTGCTCCTGCCCGGCCGGTGCCGGGCCCCGGTACGCCTCCAGCTCGACCTCGACCAGGATGCGCGGGTCGACGAAGCCGGAGACGACCACCAGCGTCGACACCGGCCGGACCGCGTCGAAGAGTTCCCGGTGCGCCCGGCCCGCCTCGTCCACGTCACGGAGGTGCGTGAGGTACATGCGGGTGCGGATGACGGAGTCGATGCCGAGACCGAAACCGGCGATGGCGTCCAGGGCGGTACCGAAGGCGACCTTGGTCTGCTCGTACGGGTCGCCCTCGCCGTAGAGCACGCTGTCCTTGAAGGAGGTGGTGCCGCCGACGAGGACACGGTCACCCGCGGCGACCGCCCGGGCGAACCCGATGCTGTCCTCCCAGGGCGAGCCGCTCTGCACCCGCCGCACGTCCTGCGTCATGACGCCCCCGTCCCGGCCACCGTCTCCAGGGCCTCCTCCAGGGTGAACGCCTTCGCGTACAGGGCCTTGCCGACGATGGCGCCCTCCACGCCCGCGGGCACCAGCGCGGCGATGGCCCGCAGGTCATCCAGGGACGAGACGCCTCCGGAGGCCACCACGGGCCGGTCCGTTGCTTCACACACCGAACGCAGCAGTTCCAGGTTCGGACCCTTGAGGGTGCCGTCCTTGGCGATGTCGGTGACCACGTACCGGGCGCAGCCCTCTGTGTCGAGCCGGTGGAGCGTCTCGAAGAGGTCGCCGCCGTCGCGGGTCCAGCCACGGCCGCGCAGGGTCCTGCCGCGCACGTCGAGGCCGACGGCGATCCGGTCGCCGTGTTCGGCGATGACCTTGGCGACCCATTCCGGGGTCTCCAGCGCGGCGGTGCCCAGGTTGACCCGGGTGCAGCCGGTGGCGAGCGCGGCGGCGAGGGTGTCGTCGTCGCGGATGCCGCCGGACAGCTCGACCTTGATGTCCATCGCGCGGGTGACCTCGGCGACCAGCGCACGGTTGTCGCCGGTGCCGAACGCGGCGTCCAGGTCGACGAGGTGCAGCCACTCGGCGCCGGCGCGCTGCCAGGCCAGAGCGGCCTCCAGGGGGGAGCCGTAGGACGTCTCGGTGCCGGACTCGCCGTGCACGAGGCGCACGGCCTGCCCGTCGCGGACGTCGACGGCGGGGAGGAGTTCGAGCGTACGGGTCTCGGCCATGGTCACAGGGTCTCGATCCAGTTGGTCAGCAGCTGGGCTCCGGCGTCGCCGGACTTCTCGGGGTGGAACTGGGTGGCCGACAGCGGGCCGTTCTCCACGGCGGCCACGAAGGGCGCGCCATGGGTCGACCAGGTGACCTGGGGGGCGCGCATCGCCGGGTTCACGGTTTCCAGGGTCCAGTGCTGGACGGCGTAGGAGTGCACGAAGTAGAAGCGGTCCTCCGGGTCGAGGCCGGCGAAGAGCCGGGAGTCCTCGGGTGACTCGACGGTGTTCCATCCCATGTGCGGGACCACGTCGGCCTGCAACGGCTCGACGGTGCCGGGCCACTCGGCCAGGCCCTCGGTCTGCACGCCGTGCTCGATGCCGCTGGCGAACAGGATCTGCATGCCGACGCAGATGCCCAGCACGGGGCGCCCGCCGGCCAGGCGCCGCCCGACGATCCAGTCGCCGCGCACCTCCGTCAGGCCCTTCATGCAGGCCGCGAAGGCGCCGACGCCGGGGACGACGAGGCCGTCGGCGTTCATCGCCTTGTCGTAGTCGCGGGTGATCTCGACGTCGGCTCCGGCGCGGGCCACGGCACGCTCCGCGGAGCGCACGTTGCCGAAGCCGTAGTCGAAGACCACGACGTTCTTGGCTGCGGTCAACTCCCCACCTCCAGCCGCATGAAGCCGAGGACCAGGCAGGCCACCGAGCCGAGCGAGACCAGCACGATGAGGCCCTTCGGCATGCCCTGCTTCACGAAGGAGATGATCCCGCCGACGAAGAAGAGGCCGAGGACGATCAGTGCGGTGGATCCGGCGTTCATGGCTACAGGGCGCCCTTCGTCGAGGGGAGGATGCCCGCGGCCCGCGGGTCACGCTCGCTGGCATACCGCAGCGCCCGGGCCAGCGCCTTGAACTGGCACTCCACGATGTGGTGGGCGTTACGCCCGTAGGGCACGTGGACGTGCAGCGCGACCTGCGCCTGCGCGACGAACGACTCCAGGATGTGCCGGGTCATGGTGGTGTCGTAGGAGCCGATCATCGGCGCCATGTTGTCCGGCTCGGTGTGCACCAGGTAGGGGCGACCGGAGAGGTCGACGGTGACCTGGGCGAGCGACTCGTCCAGGGGAACCGTGCAGTTGCCGAAGCGGTAGATGCCCACCTTGTCGCCGAGCGCCTGCTTGAAGGCGGCACCGAGGGCGAGTGCGGTGTCCTCGATGGTGTGGTGCGAGTCGATGTGCAGGTCGCCCTCGGTCTTCACGGTCAGGTCGAACAGACCGTGCCGGCCGAGCTGGTCGAGCATGTGGTCGTAGAAGCCGACACCGGTCGAGACGGCGACCTGACCGGTGCCGTCGAGGTCGATCTCGACGACCGTCGAGGTTTCCTTGGTGCTGCGCTCCACGCGTCCGATGCGGGTCATCGGGGGTCTCCTTGTGCGGCTCGCCGTCCCGCCGAACCGTCGCCACGCGATGGGCCGGGGGTCCGGGGGGTGCCCCCCGGGACATGCAGTACGCGTCCGATGCGGGTCATCGGGGGTCTCCTTGTGCGGCTCGCCGTCCCGCCGAACCGTCGCCACGCGATCGGCCGGGGGTCCGGGGGGTGCCCCCCGGGACATGCAGTACGCGTCCGATGCGGGTCATCCGTTGTGCTCCTGCTCCTTGATCAGATCGCGCGCCGCGTCGAGGAACGCGTCGTTCTCCTTGGGGGTGCCTGCCGAGACGCGCAGCCAGCCGGGTACGCCGTTGTCCCTGATCAGGACGCCTCTCTCGAGGATGCGCTGCCAGGCGGCGTGCGCTCCACCGGGCCCCTCGAAGCGGCCGAACTGCACGAAGTTCGCGTCCGACGTGGTCACCTCGTAGCCGATCGTACGCAGCTCGGCCACCAGCCGGTCGCGCTCGGCCTTCAGCTGCTCGACGTACTTCAGGAGCGTGTCGGTGTGTTCCAGGGCGGCGAGCGCGGTGGCCTGGGTGACGGCCGAGAGGTGGTACGGCAACCGCACCAGCTGGACGGCGTCGACGACCGCCGGGTCGGCGGCCAGGTAGCCGAGCCGGAGCCCGGCCGCACCGAACGCCTTCGACATGGTGCGCGAGACGACCAGGTGCGGCCGGCCGGCGAGCAGCGGCAGCAGCGAGGTGCCGTGGCTGAACTCGACGTACGCCTCGTCGACGATCACCATCGACGGCTTGGCGCGCTGTGCGGCCTCGTAGAGCGCGACGATCGTCTCGGCGGGGACCGCGTTGCCGGTCGGGTTGTTCGGAGTGGTGACGAAGACCACGTCCGGGCGGTGTTCGGCGATGGCTCGGGTGGCGGCCTCGACGTCGATGGTGAAGTCGGCCTCGCGGGGTCCGGCGATCCAGCGGGTGCCGGTGCCGCGGGCGATCAGGCTGTGCATCGAGTACGACGGCTCGAAGCCGATGGCGCTGCGCCCGGGGCCGCCGAACGTCTGCAACAGCTGCTGGATGACCTCGTTCGAGCCGTTGGCCGCCCAGACCTGCTCGACGCCGAGCTCGACGCCGCCGGTGCGGTTCAGGTAGTCGGCGAGCCCGGTGCGCAGCGCGATCGCGTCGCGGTCCGGGTAGCGGTTGAGGTCGCGGGCGACCTCGCGTACCCGCTCGGCGATGCGCTCGACGAGCGGCCCGGGCAGCGGGTAGGGGTTCTCGTTGGTGTTCAGCCGCACGGGGACGTCCAGCTGGGGTGCCCCGTAGGGGGACTGGCCGCGCAGCTCGTCGCGTACCGGGAGGTCGTCGATGTGCGTCACGCGGGCGGCGCCGGCCGGGGCGCCGGTGGTGGCGTCGCTGGTCACTCGGTGGGCACCTTCCATTCGAACCTTGCCTTGATGGCCGCGCCGTGGGCGGGCAGGTCCTCCGCCTCGGCGAGCGTCACCACGTGGTGGGCGACGTCGGCCAGCGCCTGCCGGGTGTAGTCGACGATGTGGATGCCGCGCAGGAAGGACTGCACGGACAGGCCCGAGGAGTGGCAGGCGCAGCCTCCGGTGGGCAGCACGTGGTTGGACCCGGCGCAGTAGTCGCCCAGGGACACCGGTGACCAGGGGCCGACGAAGATCGCGCCGGCGTTGCGGACCCGCTGGGCGACGGCCACGGCGTCGGCGGTCTGGATCTCCAGGTGCTCGGCGGCGTAGGCGTCGACCACGCGCAGGCCCTCCGTCAGGCCGTCGACCAGCACGATCGCGGACTGCCTGCCGGCCAGCGCGGGCTCGATGCGGTCCTTGACGTGCTTGCTGGCGGCGACCTGGGGCGCCAGTTCGCGCTCGACGGCGTCGGCCAGCTCGGTGGCGTCGGTGACCAGGACGGCGGCGGCCAGCGGGTCGTGCTCGGCCTGGCTGATCAGGTCGGCGGCGACGTGCACCGGGTCTGCGGTGGCGTCCGCGAGGATGGCGATCTCGGTGGGTCCCGCCTCGGCGTCGATGCCGATGCGGCCCTTGAGGAGGCGCTTGGCGGCGGCCACGTAGATGTTTCCGGGGCCGGTGACCAGGTCCACCTGAGGGCAGTCAGCGGTGCCGTAGGCGAACATGGCGACCGCCTGGGCGCCGCCGGCAGCGTAGACCTCGTCGACGCCGAGCAGGGCGCACGCGGCGAGGATCGTCGGGTGCGGCAGGCCGTCGAACTCGCTCTGCGGCGGCGAGGCGACGGCGACGGCGGTCACACCGGCTTCCTGCGCGGGGACCACGTTCATCACCACGGAGGACGGGTAGACGGACCGGCCGCCGGGCACGTAGAGGCCGACGCGGTCGACCGGCACCCACTTCTCGGTGACCGTGCCGCCGGGCACGACCTGGGTGGTGACGGCGGCGCGGCGCTGGTCGCGGTGGACGCGACGGGCCCGCGCGATGGACTCCTCCAGGGCGGCGCGCACGGCCGGGTCCAGATCGGCCAGGGCCTTCTCGATCTCCTTCGCCGGCACCCGCAGGCTCTCCGGGCGGACCCCGTCGAACTTCTCGCCCCAGTCGATGACCGCTGCCGAACCGCGATGATGCACGTCCTCGCAGATGGGCCGCACCTTCTCCAGGGCGGCCTCGACGTCGAACTCGGCTCGTGGCAGCAGGTCGCGCAGGGCGTCGCCGTCAGGAAGGGCGTCACCGCGCAGATCGATTCGGGAGATCACATGGCCAATTCTCTCAGACCGCTCGGCAGCTCAGGGCGCCCGTATCACTGAGTGAAACGCGCCTCACTGATCGACACACGCGCCTGGCGCCCCAGAGTTTCGTCGAATTCTCCACGGATGGTGACCGTTGATGTTCAAATCGTCACGCTCCGGGCATGAACGATGTACGAAGGTGCCTAGTAGCGAACGGTCCGGATGCGACAGAGTGACGCAAGCGGACGGGTCAGCGAACAGGTGGCCGGTCCGTCGGGCCGGTCGGAGCCGAGCGCACCGGCGCACACCCGCACCCCGCCGGCCGCCACCCGGCCCCCGCACCCACCACGCGCACCAGACACACGCACCACACGCACCACATGCACCACATGCACCACATGCAGAGGTGAAGCACCTTTTCACGCACGCAGCCGCACACCCACCGCACCGCAGTCCACCGCGCGCACCACACCACAGTCCACCGCACGCACCGCACGCACCGCACGACACCGTCGCAGGACACAGGCACCCGTCCACCCACACGCCGCAGGCACGAGCGCCCGTGCCGACGCGGCACGGACCCCTCCACACCGAGGGCGGGCACACTGCGGGCGCAGGCACCAACGACACAGCCACATCGAACGGGGAGAGGACGAAACGTCGTGGCCGAGGGCACCACCGCCACCATCACCACCGCCGGGGAACCACCGGACGGACTGACCAGCGCCGAGGTCGGCATGTGGCAGGCCTTCCGCAACGGCACGGTCTACGACCTGCGCAGCGGCGATGAAGCGGTCGACGATCCGCACGGCGCCCACCCCTGGGGTCCCGAACGCAGCGTGCGGGCCCGGATCGTGGCCTGGCTGCTGCTGGACGGGCCGCCAGCGCTGCCCGGCCGGGTGTCCTCGCTGAAGCTGGGGGGCGTACAGGTCACGGGCGTCCTCGACCTGGCCGGCGGCCAGGTGACGCCGTACATCGAGCTGCGCGGGTGCCGCTTCGAGCAGGAGATGCTGCTCCCGGAGGCCCGGCTGACCACCCTGCGCCTGATCGACTGCGCCATACCGCGCGTGGAGGCCGCCCGGCTGCACACCGAGGGCGATCTGCACCTGGCCCGCTGCCGCCTGCAGAACGGCATACGCCTGACGGACGCGCACATCGGCACCGACCTGCTGCTCAATCAGGCCGTCATCTACCGCGACCGGCACGGCAGGTCGATCATGGGCGACGGCCTGACCGTCGGCCAGGACCTCACGGCCGAGCTGATGGAGTCGCACGGCGAGCTGAGCCTGCGCGGCGCCCAGGTCGGCGTCTCGCTCAGCCTGCGCGGCAGCCGCCTCACCCAGGCCTACGGCCGCCGTGCGCTGAACGCCCCCCAGATGTCCGTCGAGCGGACCCTCTACCTGACTCCGGCGAGCGCCACCAACCCCACGCTCACCAGCGGCGCGACTCCGGCCCGCGGCACCCGGGTGCAGCGCTTCGAGTGCCGTGGCGGGATCCGGCTCGACGACGGCAGGTTCGGCGACTCGATCGACATGAGCCAGGCCCGTTTCTTCTTCGAGAACGACCAGGAGCTGTCGTTGCGCCGCATCCAGACGCCGGAGCTGCGCTTCCTGGGCGAGCGCCCGGAGCGCGGCCAGGTGGTGCTCTCCGGTGCGCGGGTGATCACCCTCATCGACCGCTCGGCGAGTTGGCCGCTGGCCGGCGGCCTGAGGATGGGGGGCTTCAACTACGAGAACCTGGTCGCGCACGGCTTCTTCCCGCTCTCCCTGCGCCTGGAGTGGCTGGCCGCCGCCACCCCCGAGTACAACCCGGAGCCGTACGAGAAGCTCGCCGCGGTGCTGCGCAGCAGCGGCGAGGACGCCGACGCCCGGCGGGTGCTGCTCGCCAAGCAGCGCCGGCGCCGGGCGACCCTGCCGATCGCGGCCAAGTTGTGGGGCTACGCCCAGGACTGGACGGTGGCTTACGGCTACCGTCCGGGCCGGGCCGCACTGTGGATGGCGGTGATATGGGCGGCCGGCGCCATCGCCTTCGCACACGCCCCGCACCACCCCATCGACCCCCAGGAGAAACCCACCTGGAACGCACCGCTGTTCGCCCTCGACCTGCTCATCCCCGTGATCGACTTCGGCCAGGACGGCCACTGGGACCTGCCCGCCCACTGGCAGTGGGCGGCCTCGGTCGTCATCTCCCTCGGCTGGATCCTGGCGACGACGGTGGCGGCGGGTGCGTCGCGGCTGCTGCGGCGGGGGTAGGCGCGGGCGACCCCAGCGCGCTCCGGCGGTGCGTCCCGCGCTTCGGGACACCACCGCCGGAGGGGCGTGTCGGGAACCGCCCGGGGCACGACGAACGTCCTGTTTTCGGCGAGCCGTACGTCACCCGTGTGTGGACACCGCACCGGACCGGGCCGTGGGCCATTAGGCTTGCCGCTCGTGACGACCCTCCGGCTGCCGCTCTTCCCGCTGAACTCGGTGCTCTTCCCTGGGCTCGTCCTGCCCCTGAACATCTTCGAGGAGCGTTATCGCGCCATGATGCGCGAACTGCTCAAGACTCCCGAGGGCGAACCCCGCCGATTCGCCGTCGTGGCGATCCGGGACGGCCACGAGGTGGCGCCCAGTGCCCCCGGCATGCCGGACCAGACGGCACCGCCGCAGCGCGGCCCCGCCGCGGGCTTCGGCGCGGACCCGGCCAAGGCCTTCCACGGGGTGGGCTGCATCGCGGACGCGGCGACCATCCGGGAGCGCGCCGACGGCAGCTTCGAGGTGCTCGCCACGGGCACCACCCGTGTCCGGTTGCAGTCCGTGGACGCCTCCGGGGCGTTTCTGACGGCGGAGCTCCAGGAGCTGCCGGAGGAGCCGGGCGACGAGGCAGGGGCGCTCGCCCAGGGCGTGCTGCGGGCGTTCAGGACCTACCAGAAGCGGCTGGCCGGTGCCCGGGAACGCTCGTTGTCGACCGACGCGGACCTGCCGGACGAGCCGTCGGTGGTGTCGTACCTGGTGGCCGCGGCCGCCGTGCTCGACACTCCCACGAAGCAACGGCTGCTCCAGGCGCCCGACACGGCCTCACGGTTGCGCGACGAGCTGCGGTTGCTGCGCGCCGAGACGGCCGTCATCCGCAACCTGCCGTCGCTGCCCGCGATCGACCTGACCCGGGGTCCGACCAGCCTCAACTGAACGCAGACCCCGGAGAACTCCCAGGACCATGGCGAAGAAGGCACAGAAGGCACGCAAGGCCCAGCAGGCGGGCGGCACGCCGGCCACGGTCGCGCTGACGGCCGCCGGCACCGACTTCACGCTGCACTCCTACGAGCACGACCCCGCGCACTCCTCGTACGGCGAGGAGGCCGCCGAGGCGATGGGCGTACCGCCCGAGCGGGTGTTCAAGACCCTGGTCGCCGAGGTGGACGGCGCGCTCACGGTCGCCGTCGTACCGGTTGCGGGTTCGCTCGACCTGAAGGCGCTGGCCGCCGCGGTCGGCGCCAAGCGGGCGACCATGGCCGACCCGGCCGCCGCCGAGCGCACCACCGGCTACGTGCGCGGCGGCATCTCACCGCTGGGCCAGCGCAAGAAGCTCCCCACGGTGCTGGACGCCTCCGCGCACGACCACCCCACCATCTGCGTCTCCGCGGGCCGCCGCGGTCTGGAGGTCGAGCTGGCCCCGAAGGACCTCGCGTCCCTCACCGGGGCGGTGGTGGCACCGATCAGCAAGCGCTGACGGGGCCCGGGAGCTGGCGTGCCGCGCCGCGCGCCTGCCCCGGGGACTCCGGTGGGGCTACTTCTGGGACTCGCCGTGCGAGGGATGCGGGGCCGGCGCCGGCCCGTCCGAGAATTCCGGTCCGGCCACGAACTCCGGCTCCGGGTCGCGCGGCCCGAAGAGTGCCGTGAGCCCCAGGTGCACGAGCAGGCCCACCACCGGCCAGGCGAGCAGCGCACCCTTGGCCTTCAGTTCCAGCGGGGCGTCGAACGTGACGCCCTTGCCCACCTGCCGGGCGTGCGCCGCCACGTCCTGCTCGGGCCCCAGCCAGACCCCCAGCCGCCAGGCCACCACCGCACCGAGCAGGGCGCCCAGGGCGAGCCCGACGACCAGCGGGATGCCGCCCGCGCGGCGCACCAGGAAGACGACGAGACCGCTGAGCACCCCGAAGCCGGCGGCGAGCAGCGTGAACATGCCGTCCACCCCGACGGCCTGCTCCCCCTCGCTGTCCTTGAGGTACACCGCATGGTCGTCGGAGATCAGCGGCACGTGGGGGGCCAGCCACAGCCAGAGCAGCCCGAGCAGCGCACCGCACACCGCCAGCGCGACGGCGATCACTGCGGCCTGCCGTACCTCGGTCTTCAATCCGGGACCGTCCTCTCCGTGGGGCTCGGCGGGCCCGGCTCCGCCCGGATAGGGGTCCTGGACGGGCCAGGAGTCGTGCGCGGGCTGATGATGCGGTGATGGAGTCAACGGTGCGGTCACCCTCACATCGTGCCAAACGCCCTCGTGGCGCGCGTCACCGGACGGCCGCCCGGCGGTAGGCCCAGGCGGCGGCGGCGAGCGAGACAACACCGACGGCCGCGCACACGGCGAGGTCGAGTCCGACCACGGGCCAGTCGGGGTGGGCACCGAAGGTGCGCTCGAAGGCCTCGACGCCGTAGGTCGACGGGAGCAGGTCGCGCGCGTACCGGATGGGCAGCGGCATCCGGCCGGCCGGCAGCACACCGAGCAGCAGCGCCGCCGACATGCCCAGCTGGCCGAGGAGCGTGGCGAGTTCGGGGCGCGGCGCGAGCAGTCCGAGGGCGGCTCCCAGGCCGGAGAGCGCGGCACCCGCGAGCGGGATCACGGCCACCAGCACCCACAGATGCGCCAGCGGGAGCTGGAAGAGCAGGCAGCCGACGGCCGCGGTGACCACCGTGCCCGGCACCGTGAACGACGCGTAGGCGGCGGCCGCCCCCAGCACCACGGCCGCGGGCGGTACCGGCAGGGTGGCGTAGTGGTCGAGCCCGCCGCCGGCCCGCAGCTGGCCGAAGTACTGGGCGAGCAGATTGAGCGCGACGAACGCCACGACCAGCACGGACGAGCCGGCCACCACGGCCCGGGCGCCCGCGGCGTCGTCCACCACACCGCGCATCAGGATCATGATCCCCACGGACTGGAAGGTGGCCACGAAGAGCAGCGGGATCCGGGCGACCCGGGCGCGGGAGAGCTGGGCGCGGTACACGGCGTCCAGCGCGGGCAGCAGCCTGGCCCGCGGGCCGAGCGGCGCCTGGCGGGCGGGGGGTGCCTGGGGGGTGGGCGGTCCGGCCGGTGACTCGGGTGTGGCCGGTCCCCCGGGCGCGGTGGCCTCCGGGGACTGCTCCGTGGCGGCGGCAGCGTCCCGGCGGACGGTTCCGGCGGACCGGTCACCGGGGACGGAAGCCCTGTCGGCCTGGTGGTCGGGCGGCGTCGCGTGGTCGGGGTGGGTGGTACGGCCGGGTGCGCCGGTGGAGTGGGCCCGGGTCATGCCTTCACCAGTCCCTTCACGCCGCTCTCGCTGCCGCCGAGCGCCAGGTAGGCGTCCTCCAGGCTGGGGGTGGCCAGGGTGAAGTCGTCCAGGGCCGCGAAGGCGGCACCTCCGGTGACGGCCGCGACGGCGGCGCGGGCCTCGTCGGGGCCGAGCCGCAGCGCCCAACGCCGCCCGGAGACGACGGCGGCCGGGCGCAGCGCGGCGACCTCCGGGACCTCCAGGGGTGCGTCCGAGCGCCACACCAGCTCGACCCGGACCTGTTCGGCCACCCGTTCCTTCAGGCCGGCGGGGGTGTCGCAGGCGATGACCCGGCCGCGGTCGAGCACCGCGACCCGGTCCAGCACCGTCTCCGCCTCGATGACGTTATGGGTGACCAGCAGCACCGTCGTGCCCTGCTCGGCCCGGCGGCGGTCGACGGCCGCCCACACGGCCCGGCGCGCCACCGGGTCCATGCCGGTGGTCGGCTCGTCCAGCACGAGCAGGGGCCGCTCGCCGATCAGCGCCGCCGCGAAGCAGGCCAGCCGGCGCTGACCGCCGGAGAGCTTCTTCAGCGGGCGGGCGGCGAGCGGGGTGAGACCCAGCTCGTCGAGGATCGCGTCCCGCGCGGCCCGCGCGGCGCCCGTGGTCAGGCCGCGCAGCCGCCCGGTGGTCTCGGCGGCGAGGGCGACCGTCAGCTCGTCCAGCGCGGTGGACTCCTGTCCCAGGTACGCGAGGATGCGCGCGGCGCGCTCGGGGTGGCGCACGATGTCGTGGCCGAGGATGCGGATGGTGCCATGGTCGGGCCGCAGCAGGCCGGTCAGCTGGCGTACCAGGGTGGACTTGCCCGCGCCGTTGGGCCCGAGCAGCCCGAAGATCTCGCCCCGCCGAACGTCCAGGCCCACCCCGTCGGTGGCGCGCACGCCGGCGCTCCCCTGGAGCTGGAGCGCTTCGGGGGCGCCGCGGCCGCCGCCGCGCAGGCCACGCAAGGGGGTGCGTGGGGCGGGATACGTCTTCACGAGATCCCGCACGGTACACACGACGTCCGTGTCGTCTTCGGGCCGTGCGGTGCGCGTACTCACAAAGGACGAGCCTACGGGGTCCGGTCCCGGGGCTGACGCCCCGCTCCCGTCTGCGGGGGTGGGTGACGGGGGCGGGTGACGGCGGGGGCGGTGACCACCCGGTACCGCGCCCCTGGAAGCGCGCGCTCGCCTCCCCGGGAGCCCCGAAGGCCCTACTCCCCCGCCGCCGTCTGCCCCGGTGCGTGCGCCTCGATCTCGCGCCAGAACCCCGCCCGGATGGCGTACCGATCGCGCTCGTCGATCTGGTCGTCCTTGTGTGCGAGCAGCCCGAAGCGTGCGGCGTAGCGCAGCAGCTCGCCGTCGATGCGGTGCGGGATGCGCGGGTAGAGGGCGGAGAGCGTCGCCAGGTGGACGGGCTCGGGCAGCCGGGCCATCCAGCGGCGCGCGAAGACCTGTCCGACCTCGAGCGGGTCGCCGCCGACCGTGGTGATGTCCTCCTCGCGGTCCGCCCAGCGCTGCTCGGCGGTGGTGAGCTGGGCCAGCACGGGCAGCGCCGCCGCCTCCTGGGACTCGGCGGCGGGGCGGTCGACCCAGCCCTTGTCCGAGGACCACCGCAGGGTGGCGCTCGCCGGCTGCGCCGGGCCGTGGCCCGTGGGGCCGCGCAGCACGGCCAGGTCCTTGGGGGTGGGCACGCCCTTGGTGCCGTGGCCGCGGGCCGCGGAACCGTTCGCCGCCGGGGCGGCCGGGCCGCGGTGCGGGTCGGTGTCGGCGTCGGAGGCCGCGGACGGTTCCGCCGGGCCGGCGAGCGCAGCCTCCGGCAGCGGCGCGGAGAGGATCGCGGCGATCTCGGGACGGGGCGCGGGCGGCGGCGCGCAGACCCCGCCGATCTCCTTCGCCCGCACCGCGCGGATGATCCAGGCACGGTCGAGCACCCGGCGCTCGTCGGCCTCGGCGACCAGGTCCTCCGACTGGTTGTAGTCGCCGTCGGCGGCCTGCACGGCCCACAGGTGGACGGCGACGCCGTGCTCCTTGGCCGCCATCATGCCCGGCAGCAGATCGCCGTCGCCGGTCACCAGGACGACGTCGGCGCAGGCGCGGTTACGGGCCAGTTCGGTCAGCTCGGCGTGCATCGCGGCGTCCACGCCCTTCTGCGCCCAACGGCCGTCGCTGCGGGTCAGAGCGCCCAGCCGGACGGTCACCCGGGGCATCACGCGCAGTCTGCGGTGCTCGGGCTGGGGCACCCGGTCGGGGGCGCCGTCGAACCAGTAGATGCGCAGCAGTGGACACTGGGTGTCCGACTCGGCGCGCTCCCGCAGCCCCTGGATGAGGGCGGCGTGATCGACAGAGATGCGGGACCGTGAGGGCTCACCGGCGAGCAGGCTCGCGGCTGCCCCCAGCAGATAGCCGGCGTCCACCAGGACGATGCAGCGGTCCACGCGATCCACCTTCTTCCTTCGTCTCTCCGGGGGCGCTCCGGGTCTCCACCCTCGGTCGCACCCCGGCCGAACCCGGCCCGGTCCGCCGGGTGCGGGCCGCCCGAGCCCGTCGCGCCGGTCCGCACGGGCGCCGCTCCCGTTCCCTGCGAGTCTGCCCGACCGTACGAGGGTTAACGGTTTGAACTCGATCTTCGGCGTGGCGCATCGATGGCCGGCACCCCTACAGGACCTATTACACACGGTAATTGTCCGGCATGCACACCTTGGCGCCGTATGTGAATCTGGATCCGGCCCCAGATCCCCCATAGGAGGCTGATCACCATGGCCAAGAACAGGAACCGCAAGCAGGCCGGCAGGCAGCAACTCCCCCAGCGCCTCAAGGGCGTGGCCGGCACCCCCACCGCTGCGGCGGGCGCGGGTCGGGCCAAGTCCGCGGTGGCCGAGGCCGAGTCGGACGCGCCCGGGTCGACATCCGGCGGCGCCGCGGGTACCGGACGCGGTAAACAGCGGCGATTCGGCCACAACTGAGCCGTCCCGCGGTGCCGTTTTGGCAACGGCCCGAACAGCGAGGGGCGCACCCGGCGTCGGGTGCGCCCCTCGTGTGTTGCCGAACGCCTCGTCGGGCCGGCGACCAGACGGCCCCGCGCGGGCCGTCGCCCGCCCTCGGGACGTACGCCGAACGCCCGCCCCCCGGAGGGGGCGGGCGCGATTCGTCGAACCCCTGCTCAGCCCGCCAGGCAGGCGGGTCCCAGGAGCACCTTCAGGTCGCCGAAGAGAGCCGGATCGGGCTGGACACGGTGGCGGTCGAGGCGCAGCACGGTGGTCTTCCGGGCGCCCTGGAGTTTGATGCGCACTTCGCTGTTGCCCTTGTGGTGGCTGAGGATCTCACCCAGGCGGGAGACCATCGGCGGGGTCACCCGCACCGTGGGGATGGTGATCACCACGGCGGCGTTGGTACCGGCGTTGGACAGGTCCGGGACCATCAGTTCCATGGCCACCAGGCGCGGCACGTCCTCGCGCTTGTCGAGCCGGCCCTTGACGAAGACCACCGCGTCCTCGACGAGTTGGGTGGAGACCAACTGGTAGGTGGCCGGGAAGAACATGCACTCGATGGAGCCCGCCAGGTCCTCCACGGTGGCGATCGCCCAGGCGTTGCCCTGCTTGGTCATCTTGCGCTGGAGTCCGGAGATGATGCCGCCGATGGTGACGATCGCCCCATCGGAGTAGTCACCACTGGTGAGCTGACCGATGCCGGCGTCGGCCTTGTCGGACAGCACGTGCTCCAGGCCGAAGAGCGGGTGGTCGGAGACGTACAGGCCGAGCATCTCGCGTTCCTGGGCGAGGAGATAGCTCTTCTCCCACTCCTCGGTGGAGAACTCGACGTCCATGCCGAAGCCGGGTTCGTCGCCGCCTTCGTCCCCCATACCGCCGAAGAGGTCGAACTGTCCCTCGGCCTCCTTGCGCTTGACCTGGACCACATTGTCGATCATGGGTTCGTAGTGGGCGGTGAGGCCCTTACGGCTGTGGCCCATGGTGTCGAAGGCGCCGGCCTTGATCAGGGACTCCGTGGTGCGCTTGTTGCACACCACCGCCTCGACCTTGTCGAGGTAGTCGGGGAACGAGGTGTACTTCCCCTTGCTCTTGCGGCTGCGGATGATCGCCTCGACCACGTTGGTGCCGACGTTGCGCACGGCGGACAGGCCGAAGAGGATCACGTCGTCGCCCTGGGCGGCGAAGTTGTGCTGCGACTCGTTCACGTCCGGGGGGAGCACCTTGATGCCCATGCGGCGGCACTCGTTCAGGTAGACGGCGGACTTGTCCTTGTCGTCCTTCACGGAGGTCAGCAGCGCCGCCATGTACTCGGCCGGGTAGTTGGCCTTGAGGTAGGCGGTCCAGTACGAGACGAGGCCGTAGGCGGCGGAGTGCGCCTTGTTGAAGGCGTAGCCGGCGAACGGCACCAGGACGTCCCACAGGGCCTGGATCGCCTCGTCGCTGTAGCCGTTCTTCTGCGCGCCGGCCTGGAAGATGGTGAAGTTCTTCGCCAGTTCGTCGGGCTTCTTCTTGCCCATCACACGGCGCAGGATGTCGGCCTCGCCGAGCGAGTAACCGGCGATGATCTGGGCGGCCTTCTGCACCTGCTCCTGGTAGACGATCAGGCCGTAGGTGACGGCCAGGACCTCTTCGAGGGGCTCGGCCAGCTCCTTGTGGATCGGGGTGATCTCCTGGCGGCCGTTCTTGCGTTCCGCGTAGTTGATGTGCGAGTTCATGCCCATCGGGCCCGGCCGGTAGAGGGCCGAGACGGCGGAGATGTCCTCGAAGTTGTCGGGCTGCATCTGGCGGAGCAGGGAGCGCATCGGGCCGCCGTCGAACTGGAAGACACCGAGGGTGTCACCACGGCAGAGCAGCTCGAAGGTCTTGGGGTCGTCCAGCGGGAGCGCGAGCATCTCCAGGTCGATGCCCTTGTTGGCCTTCACCATCTTGATGGCGTCGTCCATGATCGTGAGGTTGCGCAGGCCCAGGAAGTCCATCTTCAGCAGGCCCAGCGACTCGCACTGGGGGTAGTCCCACTGCGTGATGGTCACGCCGTCGGTGTGCCGCACCCAGATCGGGGCGTGGTCGACGATGGGCTCGCTGGACATGATCACGCCGGCGGCGTGCACGCCCATCTGCCGGACCAGGCCCTCGACGCCCTTGGCGGTGTCGATGACCTTCTTGACGTCCGGCTCGTTCTCGTACATCCCGCGGATCTCGCCCGCCTCGTTGTAACGCGGGTGCGAGGGGTTGGTGATGCCGTCCAGGTCGATGCCCTTGCCGAGGACGTCGGCGGGCATGGCCTTGGTGAGCCGGTCGCCCATCGCGTACGGGTAGCCGAGCACGCGTGCGGAGTCCTTGATCGCGTTCTTGGCCTTGATCTTGCCGTACGTGCCGATCATGGCGACCTTGTCGGCGCCGTACTTCTCCGTCACGTACCTGATCACCTCGACGCGCCTGCGCTCGTCGAAGTCGATGTCGACGTCGGGCATGGAGACGCGCTCGGGGTTGAGGAACCGCTCGAAGATCAGGCCGTGCGGGATCGGGTCCAGGTCGGTGATGCCCATGGCGTAGGCGACGATCGAGCCGGCCGCCGAGCCACGGCCGGGGCCGACCGCGATGCCGTTGTTCTTGGCCCACATGATGAAGTCGGCGACGACGAGGAAGTACCCCGGGAACCCCATCTGGATGATGACGTCCATCTCGTACTCGACCTGCTTCTGGCGGTCCTCGGGGATGCCGCCGGGGAAGCGGCGCTCCATGCCGCGGCGCACCTCCTCCTTGAACCAGGTGACCTCGGTGTAGCCCTCCGGGATGTCGAACTTCGGCATCAGGTCGCGCTTCTCGAACATCCCGGTGGTGTCGATCTGCTCGGCGACCAGGAGGGTGTTGGCGCAGCCCTGCTGCCAGGCGTCCGAGGAGTCGATGGCGTACATCTCGTCCGTGGACTTCAGGTAGTAGCCGGTGCCGTCGAACTTGAAGCGGTCGGGGTCCGAGAGGTTCTTGCCGGTCTGGATGCACAGCAGGGCGTCGTGGGCCGTGGCCTCGTGGGCGTACGTGTAGTGCGAGTCGTTGGTCACCAGGGGCGGGATGCCGAGCTTCTTGCCGATCTCCAGCAGGCCGTCGCGTACCCGGCGCTCGATCTCGATGCCGTGGTCCATCAGCTCCAGGAAGTAGCGGTCCTTGCCGAAGATGTCCTGGTACTCGGCGGCCGCCTTCAGGGCCTCGTCGTACTGGCCGAGGCGCAGCCTGGTCTGGAGCTCGCCGGAGGGGCAGCCGGTGGAGGCGATGAGCCCCTCGGAGTGCTGGGAGATGGACTCCTTGTCCATCCGGGGCCACTTCTGGAGCCAGCCCTCGGCATACGCGTCGGAGGACAGCTTGAAGAGGTTGTGCAGGCCGGTCTTGTCGGCCGCCCAGATCGTCTTGTGCGTGTAGCCACCGGAACCGGAGACGTCATCACGCTTCTGGTGCGGCTGGCCCCACTGGATCTTGCGCTTGTTCCGCCGGGACTCCGGGGCGACGTAGGCCTCGATGCCGATGATCGGGGTGACGCCGGCCTTCTTGGCGGAGTGGAAGAAGTCGTACGCCCCATGGAGGTTGCCGTGATCGCTCATGGCGATGTGCGACATGCCCATCTCCTGGCAGGCCGCGAACATGTCCTTCAGCCGCGCGGCACCGTCCAGCAGCGAGTACTGGGTGTGAACGTGCAGGTGCGTGAACGGGGGCTTCTGGGACGGTGACGCCACGGCGGGGGACCTCCAGCGAACGGAACCGGTAGACGAAAAGAAGACGAAAAGGGAGACGCCAGGCGTCGGATGAGGCCTGGGAAGGGTCGCGTGGCAGTCTACGACCCGGCGCCGACAGTGAACCCGGAGCGGCGGGTGTGTTCGGCCATCGGTTTCCCGACCCGGCCTCGTCCGCGGTGACATGCGGCGACGCACGGAAACCGGGACGCGGTCCGGCGCGCCGGGGCACGGCGTGGACCTGCACGGCGATGCGGTGCACGGCAGCGCATGGTGGCACAGCGGTCAGGGAAGACGCGCGCCGGCGTGTGGCGCACCGGTCGGGTGGGCGCGGGCGGGCGGCAGGTAGGTTCGTGCGGTGACCGACGGGCCGCGCGGTCGCGGTTCCGGCCGCCGGCGGCTTCTTCCACGCGTCGCCCGGCGTTTCTCGGCCGGGTGTGGCGTGTTGGTTGCCTGCGCGCCCGCCGCGCCGGTACCTCTTGTTCCCGCCGGACCGATCGTCTCCGCCAGGTCGTTCGCACCGGCGGATCCGATCCCGTTCGTCCCTGCACATCACCGACCGCACGCCGCCCAAACGACCGACCACCACAAACCACCGCACATCACCGACCACTGCACACCACCGCACCTGGAGGCACCCACCGATGCCGGTACCGCAGCCCAGCGCCGAGCAGCGCGGCGAGCAGATCCTCGCCGTCTTCGACACCGCGTTCGGCCAGCTCCTGGCCGCCGACCCGGCCGCCTTCCGCGTCAAGTTCCGGAAGATGGCCGCTTCGGCCTTCGCCTTCTACCGTGGCACGGCCTGCCTCTTCTACCACGACCTGACGGCCGACATCGGCTTCGGCGCCAAGCGCGGCGGCCCCTACCTGGACGACCGCACGGCACGCGTGTGGATCCACGGTGACCTGCACGCGGAGAACTTCGGCACCTACATGGACGCCAAGGGCCGCCTGATCTTCAACGTCAACGACTTCGACGAGGCCTACGTCGGCCCCTTCACCTGGGACCTCCAGCGCTTCGCCGCCTCGGTGGCCCTGATCGGGTACGCCAAGGCGCTCAGTGACGAGCAGATCACCGAGCTGGTGCGGATCTACGCCGCCGCCTACCGCGAGCGCATCCAGGCCCTGTCGAGCGGCGCCAAGCACGACGAGGTGCCGCCGTTCACGCTGGACTCCGCCCAGGGCCCGCTGCTGGACGCGCTGCGGGACGCCCGCTCGCTGACCCGGTTCGGGCTGCTGGACTCGATGACCGAGATCCGCGACTTCGAGCGCCGCTTCGCGCCCGGCGGCGGCTCCATCGAGCTGGACGCGGCCACCCGCTACAAGGTGCTGGCCGCGTTCGACGGCTACCTGGAGACGCTGCCCGAGGCGTCGCTGACCCGGCCGGACTCCTACCGCGTCAAGGACGTCGTCGGCCGCCGCGGCATCGGCATCGGCTCCGCGGGCCTGCCGTCGTACAACATCCTCCTGGAGGGCAACAGCGACGCCCTGGAGAACGACGTCGTCATCTACATGAAGCAGGCCCAGACGCCGGCCGTCTCCCGGCACATCACGGACCCCGCGATCCGGGACTACTGGGTGCACGAGGGCCACCGCACGGTGATCTCCCAGCGGGCGCTCCAGGCCTACGCCGACCCGTGGCTCGGCTGGGCGGAGCTGGACGGTGCCGGACAGCTCGTGGCGGAGATCTCGCCGTACGCGGTCGACCTGGACTGGTCCGACATCGACGACCTGGAGGAGATCTCCACGGTCGTCGCCGACCTGGGCCGCGCCACCGCCACCATGCACGCCGCCGCGGACGAGAGCGGTCACTCGGAGCTGGTGCCGTTCTCCACCGAGCGCGCCATCGACGCGGCGATCGCGGCCGACGAGGACGGCTTCGGTGACCTGCTGGTCGACTTCGCCCACCGCTACGGCGCCCGGGCCCGCGCCGATCACCAGATCTTCGTGGACCTGTTCCGCAACGGCCGCATCCCGGGTCTGGAGGGCACGCTGTGAGGTGATCACCGCTGCACGGCGCCCATGGGGACCCCCGGGTACACAGGTACCTTTTAGGGGGTCCCTACGGCCTTCGTGGCACACTCGGCAACGGCCCTCGTACACTGTCCGGCCGCACACCGCCCGCCCGCGTACGCCGCCCCCTCTTGGGGCACAGCCCGCCTTCCGTCGAAAGAGCAGTCCACCCGTGACCCGAGCGCAGATAGCCACCCCCAGCGCCCTGAGGGCGTGGGTGGGGGCGTCTCCCTCCCCCGCTCAGCGCGGTGGGGGTGTGCCCGCGTCGACGCCCCGAGCGCTACGCGCCGCGCTGTTCACGGCACTCGTGGTGACCCTCTCGGCCGGTTCGCACGTGCTGCTCTCGCAGGTCGCCCTGCCGTCGGCCACGGTCGCCGCGACGGCGGTGGCCATCTTCGTCGTGGCCTATGCGCTGGCGGGGCGGGAGCGCGGCTTCGCCGGGATCGCCGGGCTGCTGATCCCGCTGGAGCTGGCGGCCGACACCGTCTTCACCTCCGGCCAGCACCTCTGCTACGGCCAGGCGGGCGGGCCGGTGCGCGGCACGCTGCGCTCCGTCGGCTTCGACGTGCTGTGCGGCGGTTCGGACGTCGGAACGCCGCTGGCCGGGATGGCCGGGGGCGCCCAGGACCGGGCGCCGGCGCTGCTCGCCGACGCCGGTCCGGCCTCCTGCTGGCTGCTGCTGGCCGCGCACGTCACCGTCGGGCTGCTGGCCGCGGCCTGGCTACGGCGCGGCGAGCGGGCCCTGGGCCAGTTGCTGCGGGCCGCGGCCTGCGTCGCCTTCCGGCCGCTGCTGGCCGTGATGGCCACGGTCACGCCACACCACTCTCCGGTACTGCGCCTGCCGCGCACCGCGCACCGGCCACGGGGCGTGCGCGCCCGCGCATGGGTGCACTCCACGGGGCGGCGCGGACCGCCGCGCTTGGCCGTCACTCCCGCCTGAGCACGGCACATCCGCCCCAGCACCCCGCGCATGCACACACGTGCGCTCGTCCCCGGAGATGAACGAGACCATGAGCAAGAGAAACAGCCAGGCAGCGAAGAGCGCGGCCCGTGAGCGGCTCCGCCAGGAGCGTGAGCGTGAGGCCAAGCGCGCCAAGGCGAAGCGGCAGTCACTCGTCGTACTGGCCGTGATCGTCGTGCTGGCGATCGTCGGCGGCATCGGCTACCTGGTGATGCAGGCCAACAAGCCCAGTTACTGGGAGTCCGCCAAGAACGACAAGCTGGTCGCCCCGAAGAACACCAGTGGTTCGAACGGCACCACGGTCGTCGTCGGCAAGTCCAGCGCGAAGAACACCCTCAAGGAGTACGAGGACTCCCGCTGCCCGATCTGCGCGCAGTTCGAGCAGAGCGTCGGCGAGACCGTCCAGAAGGACGTCAAGGACGGCAAGTACAAGATCGAGTACATCGGCGCCACGTTCATCGACGGCAACGGCGGCGAGGGTTCGAAGAACGCCCTCAGCGCGCTGGGCGCGGCCCTGAACGTCAGCCCGGACGCCTTCCTCCAGTACAAGTCGGCGCTGTACTCGACGAAGTACCACCCCGACGAGAAGGTGGACAAGTTCAAGGACGACGCCTACCTGATCAAGGTCGCGAACACCGTCGACGCCCTGAAGGACAACAAGGCGTTCCAGAAGGACGTCAAGGACGGCACCTTCGACAAGTGGGCGCTGGAGATGTCGGCGAAGTTCGACAAGAACAAGGACGGCGTCACCGGCACCCCGACGCTGTTCATGAACGGCAAGAAGCTGACGGGCTCGGACGGGCAGAACGCCCCGATGACGGTCCAGGAGTTCAACACGGCCGTCGACAAGCTGGTCAAGAAGTAGTCGCGGCGGTGCGCGGCCGGGCCCGGTGACCACCCGGCGCCACACGGTCCGGCACCGTCCACGAAGCGGGCGAGCGGTTTATACGTTCGCCCGCTTTTCGTTGCCCTCAGTCGTTCTCGGGACTCTCCGGGCTCTCCAGGCTCTCCAGGAAGCCGAGCGCGGTACGCCAGGTCTGCTCCGCCGCGTCCGCGTCGTGGTCCGGCAAACCGGGGTCGGTGTAGAGGTGCCCGGCGCCCCGGTAGCGGTACACCTCCACGTCGGCCCCGGCACGGCGCATCTGGAGGTACCAGGCGCTAAGCCAGTCGTCCGGTTCGAAGGGGTCGGGTTCGGCGACGTGCAGTTGTACCGGCAGGTCGGCCGCCTGCGCGTTCGGGGCGACGTCGGACGTGCCGTGCAGGAGCAGCAGGCCGCGTGCGCGCTCGTCGCCCAGGGCCATGGTCTGGGCGACGGCGGCGCCCAGCGAGAAGCCCGCGTAGACGAGGCCCCGCTCGGAGTACGGCGCAGCGGCGAGCACCGCCCGTTTGAGCAGCTCCTCCTTGCCGACCTCGGCGCGGAACTCGGCCGCCTGCGCGACGGTGTCGAAGGTGCGCCCCTCGAAGAGGTCGGGCGTCCACACCTGGTGGCCCGCGCCCCGCAACCGGTCGGCCGCCGCGTGGACCGCGGGCCTGAGCCCGTACACGGAGTGGCACAGCATGATGTCCATGGGGTCCATCGTGCCAGGCCATGGGTGCCCGTTACGGTCGTGGGATGGAGACCGTACTGCGTCCGCTGATAGTCGTCGGCGGCTCGGCCGTGGTGGCGTTCGGCGTGAGCTGGGCCGTCGACCACCTGTTGCAGCGGGTCGACACCCGCCACCCCGAGACACCCCTGTGGGGCCTGCTGCGCCGATGCCGCCAGCCGTTCATGATCGTCCTGTTCGCCGCCGCGCTCCGCGCCTCGTACCAGTGGCTGCGCTACGACCGGGTGCGCCACCACGACGCGGCGGTCGGCCAGATCCTCACGCTGGTGCTGATCGGCGCGGGGGCGTGGCTGGTGATCCGCGGGGCGTCCGCCGTCGCCGAAGCCTCCTACGCGAAGTACGCGGCCTCGTCGCGGGACACCGGGCGGCTGCGCCGGGTGCGCACCCAGGTCACGCTCATCATGCGGATCGTGACGGCGGTGGTCGGGGTGGTCGCCGCCGCCGCGATGCTGCTCACGTTCCCCGACCTGCGTGCGGTCGGTACGTCGATGCTGGCGTCGGCGGGTCTCATCGGCATCGTCGCGGGCATCGCCGCGCAGAGCACGCTCGGCAATCTCTTCGCGGGGTTCCAGATCGCCTTCGGCGACATGGTGCGGATCGGCGACACCGTGGTGGTGAACGGCGAGTGGGGCGTGGTCGACGAGGTCACGCTCACCTTCCTCAGCGTCCGCACCTGGGACGAACGCCGTATCACGATGCCTGTGTCGTACTTCACCAGCCAGCCGTTCGAGAACTGGTCACGCGGCGGTGCGCAGATGACCGGCACCGTCTTCTTCCACCTGGACCATCACGCGCCGATCCCCGAGATCCGCGACAAGCTGCGGGACATCCTGCGCGACTGCCCCGCGTGGGACGGCCGCGACTGGGGCCTGGCGGTCACGGACACCACCCCCAGCGCCATCGAGGTGCGTGCGCTGATGACCGCCAAGGACTCCGGCGACCTGTGGTCGGTCCGGGTCACCGTGCGCGAGCAGCTCATCCGCTGGCTGGCGGAGCACCATCCGTACGCCCTGCCGCGCATCAACACCAACCAGGCGGACTCCCCGCCGGATTTCGGCCACCGCCATCCGCTGCTCAAGGACGGCCGGGTGCCGCGCACGGGGCTGGGATGAGGCCGGTCGTCGGGATCGCGGCGGGCTGACGCAGGAGCGGGGGCGGCTCCTGGTCGGTGCCGCGGTCGTACCGGCACCGGCACCGGCGCCGCTCAGCGCAGGCTGCGGACGTCGAGATGGCGCAGCACCTGGTCGACGATGGCCGGGTCGGCGCCGGGTTCGCTGCGGGCGGAGAGCACCTCGTGGCGGGCGGCGGACAGCAGTTCGCCCTGGAGGCTCCGCATCCGCTTCAGCCGCTCCACCCGGCGGGCCTGTGCGGCGCGCCGCTCCTCGTCACCTATGGCGGGGCTGATCCGCAGCCCGATCTCGTAGGCGCGGCGGAGCAGCTGCTCGGACACTTCCTCCGGAAGCTCCTCCTCGGACTCGATCTCCTTCAGCCGCTGCCGTGCCGCCCGGGAGGCGCGCACGGCCAGCTCCCGCTCGTAGGCCTGCCCCACCTCGCGGTCGGCGCGCACCCCGAGCAGCCTGACCAGCCAGGGCAGCGTGAGCCCCTGCACCACCAGGGTGGCCATGATCACGGCGAAGGCGATGAAGACGATCTCGTCCCGCTTCGGAAACGGCGAGCCGGTGTCCGTCGTCAGCGGGATGGCGAGCGCCAGAGCCACCGAGGCCACCCCGCGCATCCCCGCCCACCACATGACGATGGTCTCGCGCACGCTGGTGGGCACTTCCTCGTCGTAGTCGCGCAGGGCGTGCAGCCGCTTGGTGAGCCAGCCCGCGGGCAGCAGCCACAGCAGCCGGACACCGACGACCACGCCGACCACACCGGCGGCCGAGCCGAGCAGTTCGCCCCAGCGTCCGGACGCGGTCCCCACGGCGATGTGCAGTTCGAGGCCGATGAGGCCGAAGGCGATTCCGGTGACGAGGGTGTCGACGACGTCCCAGAAGGTGCTGCCCACCAACCGGGCCGTGACGTCGTCGGCGCCGAGCGCGAACTCGGCCAGGAACAGCGCCGTGGTGAGCACCGCGAGCACCCCGGAGCCGTGCAGCTCCTCCGCCGTGAGATAGGCGGCGAAGGGCACCAGCAGGGTCAGGCCGACCTGGAGGGTGGGGTCGCCGAGCAGGCTCATCAGCTTGTTGGCGCCCCAGCCGAAGGCGAGGCCGACGGCCACCGCGACGACCGCGGAGACCACGAAGTCGAGCACCGCGTGCGTCGCCGAGAAGGTGCCGCTGACGGCGGCGGCGACGGCGATGTGGTAGAGCACGATCGCGGTGACGTCGTTGAAGAGGCCCTCGCCCTCCAGGATCGACACCAACCGGCGCGGCAGCCCGAGGGTACCGGCGACGGCGGTCGCGGCGACCGGGTCGGGCGGTGCCACCAGCGCGCCGAGCACCAGGGCCGCCGCCAGCGGCATCCCCGGCACCAGGGCGGAGGCCACGAAGGCGACGGCGGCGGTGGTGACGAACACCAGGGCCACCGCGAGCAGGAAGATCGGTCGGACGTTGGCGGTGAACTGCCGCCAGGAGGTGCGCTGCACGGAGGCGTACAGCAGCGGTGGCAGCACGGCGGGGAGGATCAGTTCCGGCGGTACGTTGACGTTCGGCACGAACGGCAGCAGCGCCAGGGCGATCCCGAGCAGCGTCATCAGGACCGGGGACGGCAGGCCGAGCCGATCGCCCAGGGGGACGCACAGCACGGCCCCGAGCAACAGCACGAACAGCAGCACGAGCTGATCCACCAAGCGACGCTCCGATCCCTGGTGCCGGCCCCGGACTCCCGCGCCGGGTGCCACCGGAGCGGGTCGTCGGGCCGGCGGTACAGCGGGGCACCTCGTCGAGGACACCTGCCGAAGGCCTTCCGCTCCGCGTCAGGGTGCCCCGTTTGGTGCCCCGTCAGGCATGCCGCCACGGAATGCCGGCCCGTTGGGCGTACTTCCGTCAGGGGCCCCGTCGGGGGTACCTCGTCAGCGCCGCGGGGTGAAGGGCGTCAGCCGGGCTCAGAGTTCCCGTCGCATCGAGCGGTGCGGGATGCCCGCGTCCGGGAACTCCGGGCCGTAGGCCGCGTACCCCAGCCGCTGGTAGAAACCCAGCGCTTGCGTCTGGGCGTGCAGGTCGACAGCGGTGAGCCCGAGCCCGCGGGCCGCGTCCTCGATGCCCCGCACCAGCGCCGCGCCGACGCCGCTGCCGCGGGCGGAGCGTGCCACGGCCAGCCGGCCGAGCAGTCCGACGTCCGGGCCCGCGCCGGTCCCCTCCTGGGCCGCCGCACCGTGCAGCAGGCGGCCGGTGCCGACCGGGACCCCGTCGGCGCCCATGGCTATCACGTGCAGGGCAACGGCGTCGTGGGCGTCGTACTCGATGTCCTCGGCGATGCCCTGTTCCCGGACGAAGACCTCCTTGCGCACCGCGAAGCAGGCTTCGCGCTCGGCCGGGTCGTCGGCCACGCGTACCGTCAGGTCGTCGTTGCCGGTCATGCGCTCTCTTCCTGTACGCGGTCCAGCGCTCGCTGGAGATCCTCGGGATAGGGGCTCTCGAACTCCGCCCAGCGGCCGTCGCCGGGGTGCTCGAAGCCGAGCCGTACCGCGTGCAGCCACTGCCGGGTGACCCCGAGCCGCTTGGCGAGCGTGGGGTCGGCACCGTACGTCAGGTCGCCGACGCAGGGGTGGCGGTGCGCGGCCATGTGCACCCGGATCTGGTGGGTGCGGCCGGTCTCCAGCTTGATGTCGAGCAGCGATGCCGCGCGGAACGCCTCGAGAAGGTCGTAGTGCGTCACGGACGGCTTGCCGTCAGCCGTCACCGCCCACTTGTAGTCATGGGTGGGGTGGCGCCCGATGGGTGCGTCGATGGTGCCGCTGGTGGGGTCGGGGTGGCCCTGCACCAGCGCGTGGTAGCGCTTGTCGACGGTGCGCTCGCGGAACTGCTGCTTCAGCGAGCTGTAGGCACGCTCCGACTTGGCGACCACCATCAGGCCGGAGGTGCCGACGTCCAGGCGGTGCACGATGCCCTGGCGCTCTGCGGCGCCGGAGGTGGAGATGCGGTATCCGGCGGCGGCGAGACCGCCGATGACGGTCGGGCCGCTCCAGCCGGGGCTGGGGTGGGCGGCCACCCCGACGGGCTTGACGATCACCACGACGTCGTCGTCATCGTGCACGATCACCATGCCCTCGACCGGCTCGGCCACCACCTGGACCGGAGCGGGGGGCCGGGGCATCTCGACCTCCAGCCAGGCACCGCCGTGCACCCGCTCGGACTTGCCGACCGCCGTGCCGTCCACGAGCACCTTGCCGGCGGCGGCCAGCTCGGCCGCCTTGGTGCGGGAGAAGCCGAACATCCGGGAGATGGCGGCGTCTACGCGCTCGCCCTCCAGGCCGTCGGGCACGGGCAGGGTACGGGTCTCGGGAATCGTGCTCACCCGTCGAGTATGCCGGACCCGAGGGGTGCGCCGATGCCGCGGGCCGGCGAGGAGGTGCGGCCGGCCGCACCCGCGCCGCGTTCAGTCGCGGTGCACCGTGCCGTCGGGGTCGAGACCGCGGAAGGAGAGCAGGACGATCAGGATGCCGCCGCACACGATGGCCGAGTCGGCGAGGTTGAAGACGGCGAAGTACTTGGGCGCGATGAAGTCCACGACCTCGCCCTCGAAGACACCGGGCGAGCGGAAGAGGCGGTCGGTGAGATTGCCGAGCGCGCCACCGAGCAGCAGGCCCAGGGCGACCGCCCAGGGCACGCTGTAGAGCTTCCTGGCCAGTCGGATGATCACGAAGATCACCGCGGCGGCGATCAGCGTGAAGATCACGGTGAACGCCTCTCCCATGCCGAATGCGGCACCCGGGTTGCGGATCGCCACCAGCCGCAGCCAGTCGCCGATCAGCTCGATCGCCTCGTGGTGCTCCAGCTTCGCTACCACGATCACCTTGCTGACCACGTCCAGCAGATAGGCGACGACGGCCACCGCGAACAGCACCGCGATCCGCCGGGGGCCCCGGGGGCGCTCCTCGCCCGCAGGCTCCGGCCCGCCCTCGGCACCGCCCGGTGCGGCCGTGCCATCGGCGGCTTCCGCGTCATCGGTGGCCTTCGCGTCATCAGCGGCTTTCGCGGCTTCGGAGCTGTCCGGTTCCCCCGTGCGCCGGGCCTCCGTGGCGCCGTCCGGCCCCGCCGTGCGGCCCGGCCCGCCCGCTCGGTCCGGCGCGCTCCGCTCTCCCGGCATGCGGCGGTCCGTGCCGGGCGATCCGGGCGCGGCGTCCGCGTCCGACCGCTCCGTACCGGCCCCCGGCGCCGCGGAGGTGTCCGGCGTACCGATGATGCGCTCCGCCTCTGCCACGTGTGTCCCTCGGCCCTAGATACCTGACTGAGGACGAGAGTACGGCACGCGCCCACAGCCCTTCGCGGCACAGCCGCCCCACGATGATCACCCGCACGGCACCGCACGCCCCGACCCCGCCACCGGGCCTCCGCCCGCCCCGAAGGACCTGGTCAGCAGCCCGCACCGAGCACCGCCTGCGGCTCCGGGGCCGGCCGCCGGGCCGGGGCCCGGACAGGCCTAGCGGCGCTCCTGCTTCTGCTTGTCCTCCACGCAGAGCGTGGCCCGCGGGAACGCCTGCATGCGGGCCTTCCCGATGGCGTTGCCGCACACCTCGCAGAGCCCGTACGTGCCCGCGTGGAGCCGCTCCAGGGCGCGCTCCGTCTGGATCAGCATCTCGCGTGCGTTGGCGGCCAGGGCCAGCTCGTGCTCGCGGGTGATGTTCTTGGTGCCGGTGTCCGCCTGGTCGTCCCCGGCTCCGTCGCCGGAGTCCCGCATCAGGCCGGCCAGCGACTGCTCGGACGACTCGATCTCGTTGCGTAGCCGCAGCGCCTCCGCGGTCAGCTCGGCGCGGGCCTCGTCGACCTCTTCCTGGGTCCAGGGGTCTTCTCCCGGCCGGACCGGAAGGTCTTCGGGCGCCACCGCGCCCGGGCGTGCCTTGGGCACCGCGGTGGGCTGCTGCGCCGCCGTGGCCGGCCCCGGAGTCTTCTTACCCGCCACCGTCGTGGCTCCCGTCTTGTCCGCGGCCCGCGCCGCACCCTCGGCCGCCGAGGCGACCGCCTCGTCAACCGCGCCTTTCCTGCCGGCCGTGGTCCGCTCCACGGCCGCTTTCCCGGCCCGTGCTTCCTTGGCCCCGGCCGGCCCGGCAGGCGCCCTCTTCGCCGGCGCCCGGGGCGCCGGTCTCCTGGGCGTCCGCTTGGCCGGCCGGCTGGCCGGTCCCGCCGATGGTCCGGCGGCGTGCTGCCTGCTGGCTGATGCCCCGGTGGTCGATGTCGTAGTGGATGTCGTGGTGGTCGATGTCGTGGTGGCCGGTGCCTCGGCGGAGGTCTCGGCCGGTGCCCCGGTGACGGGCATCGGTCGGTCCTGGCGCACGGCACGGTCGCCGGTCGTCGTCGCGTCGCTGGGGGAACTGCTGGTCGCCGAGTGCTGTCCGGCGGTCTTCTTCGCCACCATGGCCGCGACCCCTTCACACCTTGTGATCTTGTTCGCGAATCGTGCTGGGACGATAAATCGACTCCTGGCCCGCGGCAACGGGGCACGCCGCCCGATTCGGCCACCCCTCCCCTGGAGGTACCGCCCGCGCCCGGAGGGCTCCTGGCGCCGAACGGCCCGGGATCCCCCGCCACCACGCGGCAGGCATGCATGCGTTGTGCCCAGCTCACCGCCGGGTAATCCGCCGGACCGGGGTGCGCCACCGATCCGCGGCACGCCGTCACGCCGTTCGGGTCACGCGGAGCGATCGGCCGGGCACCGGGGGGTGCCGGTGCCGGGACGGCTCCCCGGGCACCTGCCGGCCGGCCCGGCCCCGCGGAATTCGGGTCGGCTCCGGTTGCCGGGCCCCGTACACTGGGCGCAGCGAAAAGGCATGGATGGGGACGAGTAGCGGCGTACGCAGCCACGAGCGACCCGGGGACGGTGTGAGCCCGGGGGCGAGCGCATCGCGAAGATCACCCCGGAGCCGCCGGAAGAAAGCCGTCGGCGGGCCCAGCATCGGGCCCGGTCCACGGTCCGTAGACCCGGCATCGTGATCTCAATGAGAGGGCTCGCCCCACATGTGGTGCCGGCGGGCCAAGGAGGGTGGTACCGCGGGCGTCGCCTGGTGACAGCGACTCTCGTCCCTCCGACGGAAGGCAGCAGTCCGTTGGAGGAGCGCGTCAGTGATGTCGTCGAAGCCGTCGAATCCGCCCCAGTACCGTCAGGTACCCGCCCAGGTGGACCTGCCCGCGCTCGAGCACGCCGTGCTCGACTTCTGGCGTGAGCAGAAGGTCTTCACCAAGAGCCTGGAGCAGTCCGAGGGCCGCCCCGAGTGGATGTTCTACGAAGGCCCGCCCACGGCCAACGGCATGCCGGGCGCCCACCACATCGAGGCCCGCGTCTTCAAGGACGTCTTCCCGCGCTTTCGCACCATGCGGGGCTACCACGTGCCGCGCAAGGCCGGCTGGGACTGCCACGGCCTGCCGGTCGAGCTGGCCGTCGAAAAGGAGCTCGGCTTCAACGGCAAGCAGGACATCGAGGCGTTCGGCATCGCGGAGTTCAACGCCAGGTGCCGCGAGTCCGTCACCCGGCACACCGACGCCTTCACCGAGCTGACGACCCGCATGGGCTACTGGGTCGACCTGGAGGCCGCGTACTGGACCATGGACCCCGAGTACGTGGACTCGGTCTGGTGGTCGCTCAAGGAGATCTTCGGCAAGGGCCTGCTGGTGCAGGACCACCGCGTCGCCCCCTGGTGTCCGCGCTGCGGCACCGGCCTGTCCGACCACGAGCTGGCCCAGGGCTACGAGACGGTCATCGACCCGTCCGTCTACGTCCGCTTCCCGCTCACCTCGGGCCCGCTCGCCGGCCGGGCCGCCCTCCTGGTGTGGACGACCACCCCGTGGACCCTGGTGTCCAACACCGCCGTGGCGGCGCACCCGGACGTCACCTACGTCGTCGCCGAGCGGGTCACGGAGGACGGGGGGACGGGCGAGCAGCTGGTCGTCGCCGAGCCCCTCCTTCAGAAGGCGCTCGGGGAGGACTGGCGGCCCACCGGTGAGCGCTTCACCGGCGCCGAGCTGGAGCGCTGGACCTACCAGCGCCCCTTCGAGCTCGTCGAGTTCCCCGAAGAGGCGCATTTCGTCGTCAACGCCGAGTACGTCACCACCGAGGACGGCACCGGCCTGGTCCACCAGTCCCCCGCCTTCGGTGAGGACGACCTCAAGGTCTGCCGTGCCTACGGCCTGCCCGTGGTGAACCCGGTCCGCCCGGACGGCACCTTCGAGGAGGACGTCCCGCTGGTCGGCGGCGTCTTCTTCAAGAAGGCCGACGAGCGCCTCACCGAGGACCTCGACGCCCGCGGTCTGCTGTTCAGGCACATCCCCTACGAGCACAGCTATCCGCACTGCTGGCGCTGCCACACCGCGCTGCTGTACTACGCCCAGCCGTCCTGGTACATCCGCACCACGGCCATCAAGGACCGCCTCCTCGAGGAGAACGAGAAGACCACCTGGTACCCCGACTCGGTCAAGCACGGCCGCTACGGCGACTGGCTGAACAACAACGTCGACTGGGCGCTGTCCCGCAACCGCTACTGGGGCACCCCGCTGCCCATCTGGCGCTGCGCCGAAGACCATCTGACGTGCGTGGGCTCCCGCACGGAACTGACCGAGCTGACCGGCGTCGACCAGTCGGGCCTCGACCCGCACCGCCCGTTCATCGACGAGGTGACCTTCCCCTGCCCGCAGTGCTCCGGCACCGCCACCCGCGTCCCCGAGGTCATCGACGCCTGGTACGACTCCGGCTCGATGCCGTTCGCGCAGTGGGGCTACCCGTACAAGAACAAGGACCTCTTCGAGAGCCGCTACCCCGCCCAGTTCATCTGCGAGGCCATCGACCAGACCCGTGGCTGGTTCTACACGCTGATGGCGATCGGCACCCTGGTCTTCGACAAGTCCTCCTACGAGAACGTGGTCTGCCTCGGCCACATCCTCGCCGAGGACGGCCGCAAGATGTCCAAGCACCTGGGGAACATCCTCCAGCCGATCCCGCTCATGGACCAGCACGGCGCCGACGCCGTGCGCTGGTTCATGGCGGCCGGCGGCTCCCCGTGGGCCGCGCGGCGGGTCGGCCACGGCACCATCCAGGAAGTGGTCCGCAAGGTCCTGCTCACGTACTGGAACACGGTCTCCTTCCAGGCCCTGTACGCCCGTACGTCCGGCTGGGCGCCGTCGGCCGCCGACCCGGCACCGGCCCAGCGCCCGCTGCTGGACCGCTGGCTGCTCTCCGAGCTGCACGCGCTGACCGACCAGGTCACCCAGGCCCTGGACGCGTACGACACGCAGACCGCCGGCCGCCTGCTGTCCGGGTTCGTGGACGACCTGTCGAACTGGTACGTGCGCCGCTCGCGCCGACGCTTCTGGCTCGGCGACAAGTCCGCGCTGCGCACCCTGCACGACGTCGTGGAGACCGTGACGCGTCTGATGGCCCCGCTCACGCCGTTCATCACGGAGCGGGTCTGGCAGGACCTGGTGGTACCGGTGACGCCGGACGCCCCGGAGTCGGTGCACCTGTCCGAGTGGCCGAAGGCCGATCTGTCCATGATCGACCCGCAGTTGTCGCAGCAGATGGTGCTGGTGCGCCGCCTGGTCGAGCTGGGCCGGGCCACCCGCGCCGAGTCGGGCGTCAAGACCCGCCAGCCGCTGTCGCGCGCCCTGGTCGCGGCGGCCGGCTTCGAGCGGCTCTCGGACGAGCTGCGCACCCAGATCACCGAGGAGTTGAACGTCACGTCGCTGGCCACGCTCTCCGAGGTGGGGGGCTCGCTGGTGGACACCACAGCCAAGGCCAACTTCCGGGCCCTCGGCAAGCGGTTCGGCAAGCGGGTGCAGGCGGTCGCCAAGGCCGTCGCCGAAGCGGACGCGGCCGCACTGTCGTCGGCGCTGCGCGAGGGCACCGCGTCGGTCGAGGTGGACGGCGAGACGGTGCCGCTCGCGCCGGACGAGGTGATCATCACGGAGACGCCGCGCGAGGGCTGGTCGGTGGCCTCCGACGCGGGTGCCACGGTCGCCCTGGACCTGGAGTTGACGCCGGAGCTACGGCAGGCCGGCCTCGCCCGTGACGCGATCCGGCTGATCCAGGAGGCCCGCAAGAACAGCGGCCTGGACGTCGCCGACCGGATCGCGCTGCGGTGGACGTCGGCGGAGTCCGAGGTGGCGGCGGCGCTGGCCCGGCATGCGGACCTGATCGCCGAGGAGGTGCTGGCCACGGACTTCGCCGAGGGCGAGGCCGACGACACGTACGGCGCACCGTTCCGGGACGAGCCCCTGTCCCTCACGTTCGCGCTGCGCAAGGCGTAACCGGATCCAACCGCGCCGAGGGTGCCCCGCCGGGGGCGCCCTCAGCGCGTCCTCAGAGCAGCCGGCGCTGTACGACGTCGGCGACCACCGTGGCCACCACCCGCTCCACCTCGTCGGTCTCGGGCGCTCCCGCCGCCCGGCCGGCGAAGAGCAGATGCCCGGCGCCGACGAGGGAGAGCGCCAGCGTGTCGACGTCCGCGTCGGCCGCGATGCGGCCCATCGCGCGCTCCTCGGTGAGATAGGCCGCGATCATGGCACCGGCCTCCGTGAAGACCGGCAGGCCCGGCCCCGGCGCAGCGCCTCGCAGGCGGGCGCGCAGCTCGTCCCGGAAGATGACGAGACCGACCAGCGCCAGGGCGAACGCGTCGAACAGCTCCTCCAGCGCACCGGTGAGGTTTCCCACCACCGTGCCGATCCCGGCGAAGTCGCGCAGCAGCGCGGCCTGCTGCTCCACCCGCGCGACACGGCCCCGCACCAGCTCGGCGAGGAAGTCGTCGAA
Organism: Streptomyces odontomachi; assembly: GCF_024435355.1. Classification (GTDB taxonomy): domain Bacteria; phylum Actinomycetota; class Actinomycetes; order Streptomycetales; family Streptomycetaceae; genus Streptomyces; species Streptomyces odontomachi. Next base: position 35,027 of record NZ_JAMJWG010000013.1, on the reverse strand, counting down.
GTCGGCGAAGTGCCGGTGCAGGACGCCCTTGGCGCAGCCCGCCTCGTCGGTGACCGCACGGCTGGTCAGCGCGCTCGGCCCAGCCCGCAGCAGGACGCGCTCGGCGGCGTCGAACAACTGCTGGCGCGGGTCGCGGATGTGTACCCCGGTCGGCACGGGCACGTCCTTTCCAGCCTCGAAGGCCACTCATCGGTTGCACGAGTGGGCACTTGCCCACTAAGGTGGGCGCATGCCCACTCTATCGCGGGACCAGCCACGCCCTCCCGAGCGTGAGCCCCACCAGTATCGGCAGATGGCCGAGTCGTTCGGCATGGACCCCGAGCGCTACGACCGTGCCCGCCCTTCCTACCCCGACGCCCTGGTCGAGCGGATCGCCGCCACCAGCCCCGGCCCCGACGTCCTCGACGTCGGCTGCGGCACGGGCATCGCCGCCCGGCAGTTCCAGGCGGCCGGCTGCACGGTGCTCGGCGTCGATCCCGACGCGCGGATGGTCGAGTTCGCCCGCCGGACCGGGATCCGCGCCGAGGTCGCGACGTTCGAGACATGGGACCCCGCCGGCCGGGAGTTCGACGCGGTCGTCGCGGGACAGGCCTGGCACTGGGTGGACCCGGTGGGGGGCGTGACCAAGGCGGCGCGGGTGCTACGGCCCGGTGGCCGGCTGGCGGTGTTCGGACATGCCTTCGACGCCCCACCGGAGGTGAACGAGGCCTTCTCCGCGGTCTTCCGGCGGGTGGCACCCGAGTCGCCGCTGGCCCAGCAGCATGCCGCCGGCCAGCCGGTGCCGACCGCCCTGGAGATCTACCAGACGATGTTCGCGAAGGCGGCCGAGGGGATCCGGCAGGCGGGCGGGTTCGACGAGCCCGAGCTGTGGCGGTTCGACTGGGAGCAGACCTACACCCGGGACGAGTGGCTGGACCACCTGCCCACCACCGGCACCCTCACGCGGCTCGCGCCGCAGGCGCTGGCGGAGGTGCTGGAGTGCGTCGGTGCCGCCATCGACCGCATCGGCGGCGGCTTCACCCTGCCGTACACCACGCTGGCGGCCACCGCCGTTCGCGCCGGAGCCTGAGCCGTCCGTTTCCGCGCCCCACGGCGCGGAAGAAGCGCGCGGTCAGGACATGGCGAAGGGCAGGACCCCTGATCCGGGGTCCCGCCCTTCGTGATTGCCGGACGGCTAGGTGCCTACGTCAGTTGTCGTCCTCGTCGATGAGGAAGCCCCTCATCGGCGACGGCGCCTGCTGCATCGGGCCGGGGCCCTGCGGCCGCACCGGTGCCATCGGCTGCGTCATCGCGGGCGACATCTGCTGCTGCCCGCCGTACGACGGCGACGCTCCCGGCGCCGGTGCACGACCGGGGCTGGGCATACCGCCACCCATGGTGCCGCCGCCCATGCCGCCACCCATCGACTGGTTGCCGCCGTAGGACGGGGCACCCGCGCCGGCCGGTGCCATGGAGGGCGCCGGGGAGGGCAGGGACGCCGTCGAGGGGGTACGCGGCGGGGCCAGCGAGTCGTCCGCCTGGGTCTCCAGCTGGCGCAGCTGGCTCTCCAGGTACGACTTCAGGCGCGTGCGGTACTCGCGCTCGAAGCCACGCAGGTCCTCGACCTTGCGCTCCAGCGTGGCGCGCGCGGACTCCAGGGAGCCCATCGCGACACGGTGCTTCTCCTGCGCGTCCCGCTCCAGCGCGTCCGCCTTGGCGCGGGCGTCGCGCTCCAGGCCCTCGGCGCGGCTGCGGGCCTCACCGACGATCTTGTTCGCCTCGGAGCGGGCCTCGGCGATCGCCTGGTCGGCGGTCTGCTGGGCCAGCGACAGGACGCGGGCCGCACCGTCGTTGTGCGCGCCGCCGCCCTGGCCGGGCAGCTGGGGACCGCCGTGCGGGCCACCGTGACCCGGGCCGCCGTGGCCCATCGGGCCGACCGGGGCCATCTGGCCACCGGGGCCACCGAGCGGGCCACCCTGCATCGGGCCACCCTGCATCGGGCCGTGCGGGCCCTGCGGGCCGGGGCCGTGACCACCGGGTCCTGCGGGCAGCTGAGGGGGACCGCCCATCGGATGCTGCTGCTGCGGCTGCACCGGCTGCGGTGGTCCTGATATGGCAGCTGGTACCGGCCCGCCTGGTCGCTCCTGTGCCTCAGGAGGCTTCCGCATGGCGGCCTGCTGCTGGCTCTGCGCCGCGGCGCGAGTCGCCGCGGAGAGCTTCGCCCTCAGGTCCTCGTTCTCCCGCAGCAGGCGGGTGAGCTCGGCTTCGACCTCGTCGAGGAAGGCATCGACCTCGTCCTCGTCATAGCCTTCTCGGAGGCGGACGGTCGTGAACTGCTTGTTCCGCACGTCCTCGGGGGTCAACGGCATCTCTTCACCTCAACGTAGTCGTCGGCAATCGGCAAGACCGTATCGTTCACAGCCGGCTCACGATGGAGATCAGGATGTAGACGATGATCATCAGTACGAAGAAGGACAGGTCCAGTGCCACGCCCCCGAGACGCAGCGGCGGAATGAACCGCCGCAGAAGCTTGAGCGGTGGATCCGTCACAGTGTAGGTGGCCTCCAGGACGACCACCATCGCCTTGCCGGGCTGCCATGCGCGGGCGAACTGGAACACGTAATCCATCACCAGCCGGAAGATCAGCACGATGAGGAAACACATCAGCGCGATGTAGAGCACATCCAAGACCACGCCCATCTCCGCGCTTACCTCTCCCCGTGTCGTGCCGTGTGGCAGGTGCCTGTGTCTCAGCTCTGATTGAAGAACCCGCCCTCTGCGATGCGGGCCTTGTCCTCCGCCGTGACATCGACGTTAGCAGGAGACAGCAGGAACACTTTCTGAGTCACCCGCTCAATGCTGCCATGAAGCCCGAAGACCAGACCGGCGGCAAAGTCGACAAGTCTCTTTGCATCCGTGTCGTCCATCTCCGTGAGGTTCATGATCACCGGCGTGCCCTCGCGGAAGTGTTCCCCGATGGTACGGGCTTCGTTGTAGGTCCGGGGGTGCAGTGTGGTGATCCGGTACGGCTCTCGTTCGGACACGACCTTGGGCATGATCACCGGTGCGTTCTTCTCCATGCTCTGACGTTCAGGTGTGATGGACGCCACGGGAGCGATTCGTGCCGGACGCCCAGATTCCGCCGAAAGCGAGGCCGGCTCACGATGCACCGGCGACGAAGCGGAACGAGCCGTTTCGCCCCTTTCGACCTGCTGTGAATGAGGAGGCTGACGGGACTGGTGCGACGGAAGCGGCGCCTCGTGCCGCCGACGGTCCCGCTCCGGCTCCGGATCGAGCTCGGGCTCGAAATCATCATCGGGGTCGAACCCCCGACCGTCGTACCCATCGTCCTCCACGAGGCCGAGGTAGACCGCCATCTTGCGCATCGCGCCGGCCATGCTCTGCATCCTCCGCTCTGTGGTGGATCGTCGTGGTGGATCGGCTGACGCCAACCAATGTGCCCGCGATCCACGTGATCTGTCCCGGTTTTGCGGTTTTTCGCGCTTAACTCTGATTTACTCCGCTTGCCCCGGAAAGACCATATTTTCTGCTGTGGTCCGACTTCTTGGCGACGTTACCCGAGCCTGGGGCGGACTCCGAGTACCGCGGTGCCGACGCGTACATGTGTCGCTCCGGCGGCCACGGCGTGTTCAAGGTCCGCACTCATCCCTGCGGACACCATGTTTGCAGCAGGATGCGCCGCGCGCAGGGTGGTTGAGAAGTCCATCAACCGCTCGAATGCCGCGCGTTCCCGGCCGGCGTACGGTCCGGCGAGCGGTGCGACGGTCATCAGGCCGCCGAGCCAGAGCCCCGGCGCGTCCGCGATCCGGTCGGCCAACTCCTCGATCGCCTCGGGCGCGACACCCCCGCGCTCCCCCGTGGCGGCCACCCCGGAATCCCCGCTTCCGCGCACCTCGGCGTCGAGCGCGACCTGGATCAGGCAGCCGAGTTCACGGCCCGCGCCGTCCGCCTGCCGCGACAGCGCGTCCACCAGCTTGGGCCGGTCGACCGACTGCACGACATCGGCATAACTGACTACGGAACGCACTTTATTGGTCTGCAATTGACCGACGAAATGCCATGTGAGAGGCAGATCTGCGCACTCGGCGGCCTTCGGTGCGGCGTCCTGATCACGGTTCTCGGCCACGTGCCGGACGCCGAGTTCCGCGAGGAGACGCACATCGCTCGCGGGATAGGTCTTGGTGACCACGATCAGGGTCACCTCGTCGCGCCTGCGGCCGGCCGCCGCACACGCCGCGGCGATCCGGTCCTCCACCTGCGCCAGATTGGCGGCGAGTTGCGCCCTGCGGTCCTGCGTCATGTCCCTCAGTCCAGCCAGACGTATCCCGCGAGCCGCCCGGTGGTGCGGTCGCGACGGTACGAGAAGTGATCGTCCGACTCCCGTGTGCACACGGCGGACTGTTGCCGGTCGCGGACGCCGAGCCGCTCCAACTGGGCGTGCACCCCGGCGGTCACGTCGATGGCGGGGGTGCCCCAGGAGGTGACGGCGCCTGCGGCGGGCTCGACGGCGGCGATCTCGGCCCGCATCGCCTCGGGCACCTCGTAGCACCGGCCGCAGATGGCGGGTCCGGTACGGGCCTGGATGCGGGCGGGGTCGGCGCCCCGTTCGACCATGGCGTGCACCGCGGCCGGGACGACCCCGGCGACCATGCCGGCACGGCCGGCGTGCACCGCGGCGGCGACCGAGGCGACCGGATCCGCCAGCAGGACGGGGGTGCAGTCGGCCACCAGAACGGCGAGTGCGAGACCCGGGCACGTGGTGACGAGCGCGTCCACCTCGGGCACCGGACGGTCGCCCCACGGGCCGTCCACCACGGCCACGTCGCACCCGTGCACCTGGTTCATCCAGACCACCCGGGCGGGGTCGAGCCCGAACCGGGCGGCGGTGCCTGCGCGGTTGGCACGCACGGCGTCCGGGTCGTCACCGACGGCACCGCCGAGGTTGAGCTCCGCGTACGGCGCGGTGCTCACGCCGCCCCACCGGTCGGTGAAGGCGAAGTGCGTGCGCCGCGGTGCGGCCGCCACGGACGAGTGCCGGCCCTCGCCGATGCCAGGTGCACCGGAAGCCCGGGAGGGTCCTGGACGCGCCGCGCCCGCCGGCTCCGAAGCCTTCGGTGCCGACGCCGCCGGAGTCGGGGCCGCCTTCGTACCCGCGGCGTCGCCGGCGAACCCGGCCGACGGGCTCGCCGACCCGGCGCTCACCGGGCTCGGGCGGCCCGTGGCGGGGGCGTCCTCGTGCCGAGCTATCACCTCGAAGAACCCCGGATCACTTGAGGAAGTCCGGAACGTCCAGCTCCTCGGCCGCGCTGTCCGGGTAGGACCGGGGCGCCGGCGGGACCTGCGTGGGCGTGCCGCCGGACGGCAGGTCGCTCGCGGAGACGGGCTCCGGGACGTGGTCCTCGCGCGGGGTGACGCTGCCGAGGCTCCCGAAGGCCGTGCGGGACTCGCCGCCGGCGCGGGTCGAGGACTGCTCCTCGCGTCGGACGCCGGACGAGCCGTGCGCACCCTCGCGCTTGGCGGGCGGCTGGCCACCGTCGAACCCGGCGGCGATCACGGTGACCCGCACCTCGTCGCCGAGTGCGTCGTCGATGACCGCGCCGAAGATGATGTTGGCCTCCGGGTGGGCGGCCTCGCTCACCAGTTGGGCGGCCTCGTTGATCTCGAACAGGCCGAGGTCGGAGCCGCCGGAGATGGAGAGCAGCACGCCGCGGGCGCCGTCGATGGAGGCCTCCAGCAGCGGCGAGGAGATCGCCATCTCGGCGGCGGCCACCGCGCGGTCGTCGCCGCGCGCCGAGCCGATGCCCATGAGCGCGGAACCGGCCTCCGACATGACCGACTTGACGTCGGCGAAGTCGAGGTTGATCAGGCCCGGGGTGGTGATCAGGTCGGTGATGCCCTGGACACCGGAGAGCAGCACCTGGTCGGCGGACTTGAACGCGTCCAGCACGCTGACCTGGCGGTCCGAGATGGACAGCAGCCGGTCGTTCGGGATCACGATGAGGGTGTCGACCTCGTCGCGCAGTTCGGCGATGCCGTCCTCGGCCTGGTTGGCGCGGCGGCGGCCCTCGAAGGTGAACGGGCGGGTGACCACGCCGATGGTGAGGGCGCCGAGCGAGCGGGCGATGTTGGCCACGACGGGGGCGCCGCCGGTGCCGGTGCCGCCGCCTTCGCCGGCGGTCACGAAGACCATGTCGGCCCCCTTGAGGACCTCCTCGATCTCCTCGCGGTGGTCCTCGGCGGCCTTGCGGCCGACGGCCGGGTTGGCACCGGCGCCGAGGCCGCGGGTGAGTTCCCGGCCGACGTCGAGCTTGACGTCGGCGTCGCTCATCAACAGGGCCTGCGCGTCGGTGTTGATGGCGATGAACTCGACGCCCTTGAGACCGACCTCGATCATCCGGTTGATGGCATTGACACCACCGCCGCCGACACCGATGACTTTGATGACTGCGAGGTAGTTCTGCGGTGCTGCCACGTCGAAGGCCTCTCGCCTCGATTACGTGCCGTCGTGCGCTCGTTGCACCACGACAGCGATGCCGAATGGGCCGGTTCGAACTGGCTCCGAACGCCGACCCGAACCCTAACCGTGAAGTTTAGGGTTACCAGTGTGTCCCGTGCAGGGTTACGTGGACCCTTCGGAACAGGACACTAAGTCGACAAGTGGCGCCCGTTCAATGAACACGCCGAACCTCCCGTTTTTCTTTTCACCCTATGTGATCACCCGTAGCGCTGCACAACCAGGGTGCTGGCCTGCGACGACGGCCGTCAACTCCCCGATACGGCAGGGGCGCTGGGGGCGGTCACGTCGAAGTGCCGGGCATGCGGAGCTGCTTTCATGAGAGCGGTGAGCGTTCTGCCCTTCTCGGCGCCCTGCTCGCCACTCCCCCAGAGAACCACGCGGCCTCGGGTCAACTCCACGGAGATACTGTCGTATGAGCGGACTTTGACCAGCCGGACATCGTGGGCGACGACCGGCGGCAGGGCTTGGGCCACCCGCACCGCCTCGCGCACCAGACGGTCGGGACCGAAGCGGCGCAGACTCGTGGCGCTGCCCCCTTGCGGGCGGGTGGCCAATTCCAGCCTGGGAACACCCTTCGGGGCCGTCGCGACCGTCGCGAATCGCACTCCTTTTGCATCCACTTCCGTGAACTTCCCGCCCTTCTCGATAAGCAGGGCGGGCTTCCGCTCGGTCACTTCCAGGCGGATTTCATGCGGCCAGGAACGCACCACGGCGACCGAGTCGATACGCGGCAACGCCGCCCGCAATCGACCGGCCACGGCGTCGGTGTCCACGGACGCCAGGGGCGTGCCGAGCCCCACGGCCGCCACGGCCCGCACCTGCACCGGCTTCAGCACCTGGGTTCCGGTCACGCTCACCTGCCGGACCCGCAGCCACGACGAGCCGTAGAGCGCCCAGCCGGAGAACCCTCCCAGCACCAGCACGAGGACGGCGACCAGGACGGCGAGCCGGCGCCGGCGCACCGGCCCGAGCAACCGCCAGGCGCGCAGCAGGCGGGGCAGCCGGGTGCTGCCGAGCGGGCCGCGGCGCCGCGCGGGTCCGTCGCCCTGGGGCCGCTGCCGTTCGCCGGGATCGGCGGTGGTCGGTCCGGACACGTCGTCATGCCTCCTGTGACTCCCCCCGACCTGCTGCCGGGAGATGTCTCCGGCCGGGCGCGTGGCCGCGGCCCCATGGGCCTTCGGTCACGCTGCCCGGCGTCCCGCGATCGCCTCGTACACCATGCCGACCAGCAGTTCGTCGGCGTCCCGCCGGCCGAACTCGGAAGCGGCGCGGGACATCTCGTACAGCCGGTGCGGATCGGAGAGCACCGGCAGCACGTTGGCCTGCACCCACTCGGGCGTCAGCTCGGCGTCGTCGACGAGCAGGCCGCCGCCCGCCTTGACCACCGGCTGGGCGTTCAGCCGCTGTTCGCCGTTGCCGATGGGCAGGGGGACGTAGGCGGCGGGCAGTCCGACGGCGGACAGCTCGGCGACGGTCATCGCGCCCGCACGGCAGAGCATCATGTCGGCCGCGGCGTAGGCGAGATCCATACGATCCAGGTACGGTACCGGGATGTAGGGGGGCATTCCCGGCATGTTGTCAACGTGCGGCATGTCGTTCTTCGGGCCGACCGCATGCAGGATCTGGATGCCGCTGCGTTGCAGCATGGGGGCGACCCGCTGGACCACCTCGTTGAGCCGGCGTGCGCCCTGCGAGCCTCCGGAGACCAGCAGCGTCGGAGCGTTCGGGTCGAGCCCGAAGGCGGCGCGCCCCTCCGGGCGCGCGGCGGCGCGGTCCAGGGTGGCGATGGAGCGGCGCAGCGGGATGCCGATGTACCGCGAGTTGCGCAGCTTGCTGTCCGGGGTGGAGACCGCGACCTGCGCCGCGTACCGGGAGCCGATCTTGTTGGCCAGGCCGGGGCGCGCGTTGGCCTCGTGGATGATGATCGGCACCCCGCGCCGTTTGGCCGCCAGGTAGCCGGGCAGCGCCACATAGCCGCCGAACCCGACGACGGCGTCCGCCTTGGTGCGCTCCAGGACCTGCTCGGCCGCCTTGATCGTGCCGCGCAGCCGCCCGGGCACGGTGATCAGCTCGGGGGTGGGCTTGCGCGGTAGCGGTACCGCGGGGATCAGCGCCAGTTCGTAGCCCCGCTCGGGCACCAGACGGGTTTCGAGTCCGCGCTCCGTGCCCAGGGCCGTGATCCCCACGGTCGGGTCCTGCCTGCGCAGGGCGTCCGCGAGGGCGAGCGCGGGCTCGATGTGGCCGGCGGTCCCCCCGCCGGCGAGTACGACATGCACCGAAATTCACCGCTCTCCGGACGAGCGCGCCGCTGCGCGCCGTCGCATCGTGTGCCATCTACGAGGCTCCTGCTCCGTCCGGTCCACCCGGTCGGAGGCGGCGCCTCGTGCCGCCCACTTTCTACCAAAGATGGGCCTGCCCGAGACGGTCCCCCTGGGGGCATCTCCCGGGCCCTTCGAGGACGCGGAACGCTTGGCGGCCTTCTGGCGGCTCGCAAGGGCCATCCGCGCCGCCGGGTCGTCGCGGGCAAAGGCGATCAACAACCCGATGGCGAACATGGTCGGCAGCAGCGCGGAGCCACCGTAGGAGAACAGCGGCAGCGGCACCCCCGCGATCGGCAGCAGACCGAGGACCGCACCGACGTTGATGACGGCCTGGGCCGTGATCCAGGTGGTGACGCCTCCCGCGGCATACCTCACGAACGGCTGCTCCGTGCGCCCGGCCACCCGGATGCCCGCGTAGCCGAGCAGCGTGAACAGTGCGAGCACGGACAGCGTCCCCGCCAGGCCGAGTTCCTCGCCGGTGACGGCGAAGATGAAGTCGGTGTGGGCTTCGGGGAGTTGGCCCCACTTCTCCACGCTCGCGCCGAGCCCGGAGCCGAACAGGCCGCCGGAAGCGAGCGCGTAGATGCCGTGCACCGCCTGCCAGCACTGATCGTCCGGGCCCGGCACCGTGGCGCCCAGGCAGCCGAGCCTGGCCATCCGGTTGGGGCTGGTGGCGATCAGCAGCAGGCCGATCAGCGAGGCGCCGGCGAGCACCCCGGCGAACAGCCGGGTGGGCGCCCCGGCCAGCCACAGCAGGCCGAACAGGATGGCGCCGAGGATGATCGACGTGCCCATGTCGCCGCCCAGCATGATCAGTCCGAGCAGCAGGAAAGTGGCCGGCACCAGTGGGACCAGCATGTGCTTCCACTGCGCCAGCAGCCGCTTGTCCTGCTTGCGCGCCAGCAGATCGGCGCCCCAGAGCACCAGGGCCAGCTTGCCGAACTCGCTGGGTTGGAGCTGGAAGGGGCCGCCGAACGAGATCCAGTTCTGGTTGCCGTTCACCGCGATCCCTATCCCGGGCACCTGCACCAGCACCATCAGGAAGACGGATCCGACCAGCAGCGGATAGGCCAGGGCGCGGTGCAGCCGTACCGGCATCCGGGCGGCGGCGAACATCAGACCTCCGCCGATCAGGGCCGCGACGAACTGCTTGCGGAAGAAGTACGCGGCGGGCAGCGACAGCTGCAACGCCCGGATCACGGAAGCCGAGTAGACCATCACCAGACCGAGCACGGTGATCAGCAACGAGCTGCCGAGGATCACATAATAAGCCGTCAGCGGCCGGTCCCACGCCCGCCGCACGCGCCCCACGAGCCCCCCGAGCGGCACCCAACGGGGCACCGGCCGCGGCGCAGGGGCGCGCCGGGGGGCGGGTGGTCGTCCGACGCGGCGCTCCGGCATCCGCTCACCCCTACCGGGCACGGACCCTCCGGTGGTACGCGGTGCCGAGCGGCCCCCGACGAGCTGCGAGCCCCAACCGAGCCAAGGCGTCCCTCCCAAAGAGCATCCGGCGCCCCACGGACCACGGCGTTCCGGCGCGGGCCGTGATCCGGCCGACCGGTGCCGTCAGGCGCCCTGTGCGGGGAGCGTGCGGACCGCCTCCGCGAACATGTCTCCGCGCACGTTGTAGTTGGTGAACATATCCATGGAGGCGCAGGCCGGCGCGAGGAGCACGGTGTCTCCCGGCGCGGCGAGCCGTGCCGCTTCCCGGACCGCCACCGCCATCGCCCCAGTGTCGGTCCGGTCGAGGTCGACGACCGGGACTTCGGGCGCGTGTCGCGCAAGCGCTTCGCGGATCAGGGCGCGATCGGCACCCATCAGCACCACGCCCCGCAGCCTGCGGGCCGCCCCGGCGACGAGTTCGTCGAAGGCGGCGCCCTTGGCGAGTCCACCGGCGATCCAGACCACCGATTCGTAGGTCGCCAAGGATGCCTCGGTGGCGTGGGTGTTGGTGGCCTTGGAGTCGTCGACGTAGGCGACGCGGTCGACGTCGGCGATGTGCTGCATGCGGTGTGCGTCGGGGTTGAACGCCCGCAGGCCGTCCCGAACGGCGCTGGCCGGCACGCCGTAGGCGCGTGCCAGGGCCGCTGCCGCCAGGGCGTTGGCGATGTTGTGCGGGGCGGGCGGGCGGACGTCGGCGACCTCGGCGAGCTCCTGGGCCCGGTGCTGCCGGTCGGGGACGAAGGCGCGGTCGACGAGGACGCCGTCCACCACGCCGAGTTGGGAGGGTGCGGGGGCGCCCAGGGTGAATCCGATGGCGCGGCAGCCCTCCTCGACGTCGGCGGCGCGCACCAGGTCCTCGGTGGCCTTGTCGGCGACGTTGTAGACGCAGGCGACCTTGTTGCCCTGGTAGATGCGGCCCTTGTCGGCCACGTAGGCCTCCATGGAGCCGTGCCAGTCCAGGTGGTCGGGGGCGAGGTTCAGCACCGTGGCGGAGTGCGCCCGCAGGGAGGGCGCCCAGTGCAGCTGGTAGCTGGACAGCTCCACGGCCAGGACGTCGTACTGCTCCTCGCCCAGCACCGCGTCGAGGAGCGAGATGCCGATGTTGCCGACGGCGGCCGTGCGCAGGCCCGCCGCCGTCAGGATGGCGGCGAGCATCCGGGTGGTCGTGGTCTTGCCGTTGGTGCCCGTGATCGCGAGCCAGGGTGCCGAGTCGGGGCCCCGCAGCCGCCAGGCCAGCTCCACGTCGCCCCAGATCTCCAGACCGGCCTTGCGTGCCGCCGTGAACAGCGGCTTGCCGGGGTTCCAGCCGGGCGTCGTGACGACGAGTTCGGTGCCCTCGGGCAGGGTGGCGCCGTCACCGAGGCGGACGGTGACGCCGAGCGCCTCCAGTTCGGCGGCCTGCTCGCGCGCGCGTGCGTCGTCGCCGTCATTGACGACCGTGACGATCGCGCCGCGCGCGTGGAGCACCTTGGCCGCCGGGATACCGGAGACGCCGAGTCCGGCGACGGTGACGCGCCTACCCTGCCAGTCGGTCATTTCTTGGCTGCCCATCCGGCGTAGAAGAGGCCGAGCCCGACGATCACGCACATGCCCTGGATGATCCAGAAACGGACCACGACCAGGACCTCGGACCAGCCTTTGAGTTCGAAGTGGTGCTGGAGCGGCGCCATCCGGAAGACCCGCCGCCCGGTGAGCCGGAACGAGCCGACCTGGATGACCACGGACATGGTGATCAGGACGAAGAGGCCGCCGAGCAGGGCGAGCAGCAGTTCCGTGCGGGAGCAGATGGCGAGGCCGGCGAGCGCGCCGCCGAGCGCGAGGGAGCCGGTGTCACCCATGAAGATCTTGGCGGGCGAGGTGTTCCACCACAGGAAGCCGAAGCAGGCGCCCATCAGCGCGGAGGCGACCACCGCGAGGTCCAGCGGATCGCGCACCTCGAAACACGCGTGCGGGTTGGTGAGGGTCTGCGCGTTGGCGCAGGACTCCTGGAACTGCCAGACCCCGATGAACGTGTAGGCGCCGAAGACCATCACCGAGGCGCCGGTGGCCAGGCCGTCGAGGCCGTCGGTCAGGTTCACGCCGTTCGACATGGCGAGGATCATGAACAGCGCCCAGACGACGAACAGCACCGGGCCGATGCTCCACCCGATGTCCTCCGTGAAGGAGATCTTGGTGGAGGCGGGGGTCTGGCCGCGGACGTCCGCGAACATCAGCCCCAGCACGGCGTAGGCGATGCCGACGATCAGCTGGCCGGCCATCTTCGCCTTGGCGCGCAGCCCGAGCGAACGACGCTTGACGATCTTGATGTAGTCGTCCAGGAAGCCGACCAGGCCCATGCCGGCCATCAGGCCGAGCACCAGCAGGCCGGAGAAGGTGACCGGCTTGCCGGTGATCACCTTGCTGAGGAAGTAGGCGATGATCGTCGCCAGGATGAACGCGATGCCACCCATGGTCGGCGTGCCGCGCTTGGCGTGGTGCTCGCGCGGCCCGTCGTCGCGGATGTACTGGCCGTAGCCCTTGCTGGCCAGCAGCTTGATCAGCAGAGGCGTGCCCACGAGAGTCAGGAACAGGCCGATGACTCCCGAGAACAGGATCTGGTTCATCATCCGGCGACGACCTCGCCCTCGCCCAGGCCCGCCCGGCCCGATCCGCCGTCCGCCTCCAGCAGGGCGGTGGCCACCCGCTCGAGACCCACCGACCTTGATGCCTTCACAAGCACGACATCCCCCGGGCGCAACTCACTGCGCAACAGGTCGACCGCCGCCCGTGCGTCGGACACGTGCACCGACTCCTCACCCCACGAACCCTCGTTGTAGGCGCCCGCCCGCAGCCAGGCCGCTTCCCGCTCCCCGACCGCCACGAGCCTGCTCACGTTGAGCCGGACGGCGAGCCGTCCGACCGCGTCGTGCTCGGCGAGAGCTTCGTCCCCGAGCTCGGCCATCGCACCGAGCACCGCCCACGTTCGTCCCCCCTTCGCCCGCCGGGCCTCGCCCATCGCCGCGAGCGCGCGCAAGGCGGCCCGCATGGACTCGGGGTTCGCGTTGTAGGCGTCGTTGACCACCGTCACGCCGTCCGGGCGCTCGGTGACCTCCATCCGCCAACGGGAGAGGGTGCCGGCCGCGGAGAGCGCCTGGGCGATCTCGGATGCGGACAGGCCCAACTCATGGGCGACGGCGGCCGCGGCAAGCGCGTTCGACACGTGATGCTCACCGTACAGGCGCAAGGTCACGTCGCTGCACCCGGAGGGTGTGTGAAGGCGGAAGGCGGGCTGTCCGGTGTCGGTGAGACGGACGTTCTCGGCACGTACGTCGGCTTCGCCGGCTTCGTTCGACTCTCCGAAGAAGACGACGCGTGCGGTGGTGCGGGCGGACATGGCGCGTACGAGGGGATCGTCCGCATTGAGGACGGCGATGCCACCCGCGTCGGCGGCGGGCAGCGCCTCGACCATCTCCCCCTTGGCCTGGGCGATCTGCTCCTTGCCGCCGAACTCGCCGATGTGGGCGCTGCCGACGTTCAGGACCAGGCCGATGCGGGGCGGGGTGAGGCTGGTGAGGTAGCGGATGTGGCCGATGCCGCGGGCGCCCATCTCCAGGACGAGGAACCGGGTGTCGCCGGTGGCGGTCAGCGCGGTGAGGGGCAGCCCGATCTCGTTGTTGAGGGAGCCGGGCGTCCACACGGTGGGGGCCTTGCTGGAGAGCACCTGGGCGATGAGGTCCTTGGTGCTGGTCTTGCCGGCGGACCCGGTGAGCGCCACCACGGTGGCGCCCAGTCGTTCGACGACGGTGCGGGCGAGGGCCCCGAGCGCGGTCTGGACGTCGTCCACGACGATGGCGGGCACGCCGACGGGCCGGGCGGCGAGCACGGCGACGGCGCCCGCCGCGACGGCCCCGGCGGCGTAGTCGTGCCCGTCGACGCGCTCGCCGGCGAAGGCGACGAACAGGCTGCCCTGCTGCACGGCGCGGGAGTCATGGACGACGGATCCGGTGACGAGGGCACTGGGGTCCGGTATGTCATGGGTCTGCCCGCCGACGATGGTGGCGATCTCGGCGAGGGAGAGGGCGATCACAAATTCATCCCTGGGTCTGCTGAATGGCTTCGCGGAGCACTTGGCGGTCGTCGAAGGGCCGGATCACCCCGGCGATGTCCTGCCCCTGCTCGTGCCCCTTGCCCGCGATCAGCACGGTGTCGCCGGGGCCCGCGTGGGCCACGGCGGCGGCGATGGCGGCCGCCCGGTCCTCGAAGACCGCGACCTCGCCGCGCTCGTGGGCCGGGACCTGCGCGGCGCCGGCGAGCATGGCGGCCAGGATCGCGAGCGGGTCCTCCCCACGCGGGTTGTCGGAGGTGAGGACGGCCTCGTCGGCGAGCCGGGCCGCGGTGGCTCCCATGGGGCCGCGTTTGGTCTGGTCGCGCTCGCCGCCGCAGCCGAGCACGATGTGCAACTTGCCCTCGGTGACCTTGCGCAGCGCACGCAGCACCGATTCGACGGCGTCGGTCTTGTGGGCGTAGTCGACCACGGCGAGGTACTCCTGACCGGCGTCGACGCGCTCCAGGCGGCCGGGCACCCCCGGGACGCCGGCGACCCCGTCGGCGGCGGTCTGCGGGTCGATCCCGGCGACCGAGAGGGCGACGATGGCCGCCAGCGCGTTGGCGACGTTGAAGGTGCCCGCCAGCGGTGATCGCGCGGCGATGCGCCGCCCGTCCGGACTGATCACCGTGAAGGTCGACTCCAGCGGCCCCACCTGCACGTCGGCGGCCCGCCAGTCGGCGTCGGGGTGGCCTTCGGCCGAGTAGGTCGTGACGGGCACCTCGGACTCGTGGACCAGCCGGCGGCCGTACTCGTCGTCCAGGTTGACCACGCCGGCCCTGGAACGCAGCTTGGTGAACAGCTGCGCCTTGGCCCGGAAGTAGTCCTCCATGCCGGAGTGGAACTCCATGTGCTCCGGGCTGAGGTTGGTGAAGACGGCGACGTCGAAGACGCAGGCGTCGACCCGGCCGAGGACCAGCGCATGGCTGGAGACCTCCATGGCCACGGAGCCGACGCCGCGCTCGCGCATCACGGCGAAGAGCGCCTGGAGGTCGGTGGCCTCCGGGGTGGTGCGCTCGGACTTGATGCGCTGCTCCCCGATGCGGGTCTCCACGGTGCCGATCAGACCGGCGAGCGAGCCGGTCGCGGTCAGGCCGCCCTGCACCAGGTAGGCCGTGGTGGTCTTGCCCGAGGTGCCGGTGATGCCGATCTGGAGCAGATCGCGGCCGGGATGCCCGTAGACCGTCGCGGCCAGCTCGCCCATCCGGCCGCGCGGATCGCCGACGGTGAGCACGGGCAGCCCGGTGGCCATGGCGCGCTCGGTGCCCGCCGGGTCGGTGAGGACGGCGACGGCGCCGAGGTCGGCGGCCTGCGCTGCGAAGTCGGCGCCGTGCAGCCGGGCGCCGGGTAGCGCGGCGTACAGGTCGCCTGGGCGCACGGCGCGCGAGTCATGGGTGATGCCGGTCACCATGATGCCGTGGTAGCCGGCGGCCGGGGCGGCGGTGCTGCGCACCCCGACCTGGTCGGCCAGCGACGTGAGGGGAGTGGCCCCGACCTGCTCGGGTCGCGGCGTCCCGGGCACGGCCTGGGAAGAGAGGGTGTGATCAGCCTTTCGCACGGCGGTGAGCGTACCGGTCACCACGGTCCGTGAGTCAAAAGCGCCGGGCCGTTGCGCAGCGTGATCGGGTCGCTGCGCGTCCGGTTCGGCGGGGCCCACGGGGGCGGTGCCCGGGGCGTCCGTAGCGGTGGGACCTGGCGTTGTCACGGGGGCGGCGGGGTCGGGCGTGGGTTGTGGTTCGGGGGCGTTCCCTGGGTTGGGAGTGATCGTTGTCACGGGCGGTTCCTGGTTCTGTGCAGTCCCGGATCTGGTGCAGTCCGGCCGGGGACCGGTGGAGCGCGTCAGTCCCTGGCGGGGTCGAAGGAGACGGGCAGCCGGTCCGGCTTTGCACCGGTGGGCGGCACCTGGAGGGTCTTCAGTGCGAACTCCATGACCTGTTTGAAGATCGGTCCACAGGTCTGTCCACCGTAGTAACTGCCCTTGGTGGCGTTCTGGAGTACGCAGTAGACGGTGACGCGCGGCTTGTCAGCGGGGGCGA
Organism: Streptomyces odontomachi; assembly: GCF_024435355.1. Lineage (GTDB taxonomy): Bacteria > Actinomycetota > Actinomycetes > Streptomycetales > Streptomycetaceae > Streptomyces > Streptomyces odontomachi. The sequence continues at coordinate 18,626 of NZ_JAMJWG010000013.1, read as the reverse complement.
AGCCGGCGAACGACGAGGTGTAGCCGTGGTAGCGGCCGGTTTCCGGATCGACGCGGTCGGCGGTACCGGTCTTGCCGGCGACCCGGTAGCCGGGGATGCGGGCGAGGGTGCCGGTGCCCTCCTCGTCGCCGACGACGGACTCCAGCATCCGTGCGAGCGTCTTGGCGGTCTTCTCGCTCACCACGCGGGTCTTCGCGGGCGCGGCGGCGGGGGTGAAGGTGCCGTCGGCGGTCTTGGTGCCGCGCACCAGGGTCGGCTCCACGCGTACCCCGCCGTTGGCGATGGTCGAGTAGACGGAGGCGGCCTGGAGCGCGTTGACGGAGACGCCCTGCCCGAAGGGGATGGTGAACTGCTGGGAGAGCGACCACTTGTCGGGGGGCGCGAGGATGCCCTGCGTCTCGCCGGGGAAGCCGAGTCCGGTGGGCCGTCCGATGCCGAACTTGCGCAGGTACGAGTACAGCACCCGGTCCGCCTCGGCCTGGGTCTTGCCCAGCTGTCCGGTGGCGAGGATGGTGCCGATGTTGCTGGACTTGGCGAGCACGCCGTTGAGCGTGAGGTACCAGGTGGGGTGCTCGATGTCGTCCGAGAAGAGCCGATCGCCGCGGTGCAGCCGGTTCGGCACCGTGACATGGGTGAGCGCGGTGGCGGCGTTCTCCTCCAGGACGGCGGCCATGGACATCAGCTTGGCGGTGGAGCCGGGCTCGTAGGCGTCCTGGAGGGCGGCGTTGCCGAGGGGGGCGTCCTTGGCGCTGTCCAGGTCGTTCGGATCGAACCCCGGGGAGTTGGCCATGGCCAGCACCTCACCGGTGCGGGTGTCCTGCACTATCACGTAGCCCCGGTCGGCCTTCGACTTCTTCACCTGCTCGGTGATGGCGTGCTGGGCGGCCCACTGGATGTCGCGGTCGATGGTGAGCTCGACCTGCGCACCGGGCACGGCGGGGGTGACGCTGCTGCCTGCGGTGGGCACCTGGTGGCCGCCGGACTGGGCGTAGGTGATCTTGCCGTTCCGGCCGGCCAGCTGCTTGTCGAGTTGCAGTTCGAGACCGCCGGCGCCCTTGCCCGCGGCGTTGACCCAGCCCAGTATCCCGGCGGCCAGGTCGTTGTTGGGGTAGACGCGTTTGCTGCTGGGCTGCTGGAAGACGCCGGCGAGTACGTTGCCGGCCTTCGGGTCGCTGGCCGCCTTGTCGGCGAGGGCGTTCTTGAGGTCCTTGATCTGGTTCCAGACCTGCGGGGTCTGGCGGCGCGCCAGCAGCACGTAACGGGTCCTGGGCAGGCTGAGCTTCTTCGTCAGGGTGGCCGTGGACTCGCCGAGGATCGGGCCGAGCAGCGCCGCCGCCTGCTGGGGCGCACCGGGGACCTTGGTGGCCTCGGCGGTGAACATCGACGGGTCGGCGGTGATGTCGTAGGCGTCCACGCTGATGGCGAGGTCGACGCCGCTGCGGTCCGTGATGCCGCCGCGCTCCGCCGTCAGCGGCTGGCTGGTGTAGCGGTTCTCGGCGGCCTTGGCCGCGTAGGCGCTGGCGTCGAGGCCCTGCACCTGGAAGAGCCGCCCGACGAACGCCAGCATGATCAGCGTCAGGCCGAGGCTCACCATGCGCAGCCGGGGCCGGGGGCTGCCCAGCCGGATGGTGCGGCCACCCGGGCGGGCTCCGCTGCCGGCGGGTCGCGGCCGGCGCGTGGGGCGGGCGCCCGGGCCGGCGCCTGCACGGCGGCCGTCCCGGCCCGCCTGACCGGCCGCCCGGGCGGGCGGGGGTACGCGACGGCGCGGGGCTTCCCTGTCGGTCACGGCGTCACCTGGCCAAGGTCGAAGTGGTGGGTTCGGGGCCGGCGCCGGCGGTCCCGTGCGACGCGGTCCCCGAGGCGCTCGGGGTGCCGGCGCCGGACGTTGCGGTGCCGCCGGGGCCGGTGGTGCCGCCGGTGGCGGTGGGGGTCGGCGAGGGCTCCGGAGCCGGCGCGGGGGCACCGGGGACGCCGCGCACGGTGCCGTCCGGGCTGATGAAGGCCGGGTCACCGCCCGGCACCATGCCGAGGCCGTGGGCGCGGCGCTCCAGGGCGCCCGGGTCCTCGTAGCCGCTCACCTCACGCTGGAGGGCCTGCTCCTCGTCGGTGAGGTCGGTGGTCTGCTTCTCGATCTTGCTCAGCTCGAACGAGCCCTCGTTGAGGGAGGAGTTCAGCATCAGCAGGGTGAGCAGGCCGCCGCTCAGCAGCACCACGATCAACACCACGAAGGGCGTACGGGCCGCCCGGCCGGTGCCGGCCGGCAGCAGCCGGGCCAGTCGGGCGGCCCTGCCCCGCAGTTCGGTCTTCCGTCTCATGGGTGCCTCCCCCACTTCCAGGTTCCCGCTGCCCGGACGAAACACAACACGCTTCCCATACCGGCGCCGCGGGACGGGCACGAGAACACCGTGAACGTTGCCGGGTCCGGGCTCCGTTCGACCGTGCCGCTCACGCGACCTCCTCGCGTACCCGCTCGGCGCCGCGCAACCGGGCCGGGGCGGCCCTGCGGTTGGCGGCGACCTCCTCCTCGGTCGGCAGTTCGGCGCCGCGCGTGAGCAGCTTCAGCCGGGGCTGGTAGCGCTCGGGGACGAGCGGCAGGCCGGGCGGGGCCGTGCTGCTGGCCCCGGCCGTCAGCACCTGCTTGACCAGCCGGTCCTCCAGCGACTGGTACGCCAGGACGGCGATCCGGCCACCGACGGCCAGCGCCTGGACGGCGGCCGGCAGCGCACGCTCCAGAACGGCGAGTTCGCCGTTGACCTCGATGCGCAGCGCCTGGAAGGTGCGCTTGGCAGGGTTGCCGCCGGTGCGCATGGCGGCCTGCGGCAGCGCCTCTCGGATCACCGCGACGAGCCGGGCGCTGGTGGTGAAGGGCTCCTTCGCGCGCTCGCGCACGATGGCGGACACGATGCGCTTGGCCTGCCGCTCCTCGCCGTAGGTGCGCAGGATGCGCACCAGCTCACCGGCCGGGTAGGTGTTCAGCACCTCGGCCGCGCTGATCCCGTGCGACTGGTCCATGCGCATGTCCAGGGGCGCGTCCTGGGCGTAGGCGAAGCCGCGCTCGGCCTCGTCGAGCTGGAGGGAGGAGACCCCGAGGTCGAACAGCACCCCCTGCACCCGCGGCACGCCGAGCCGCGCCAGGACGTCCGGCAACTCGTCGTAGACCGCATGGACCAACGTGGCCCGCTCGCCGTAACGGGCCAACCGCTCGCCCGCCAGGCGCAGGGCCTCCTTGTCACGGTCGAGGGCGATGAGCCGGGCGGCCGGGAAGGTGCCCAGCAGGGCCTCGCTGTGGCCGCCGAGGCCGAGGGTGCAGTCCACCACGACGGCGCCGGGCGGGGTGAGCGCGGGGGCCAGCAGGTCCAGGCAGCGTTGCAGCATGACGGGAACGTGCCGCTCCCGGCCCGTCGGCTGACCGCCGGCTTCCTCCCGGCCCGCCGGCTGATCGCCGGCTTCCTCCCGGCCCGCCGGCTGATCGCCGGCCTCGTGGGGGCCATGGTCGTCCCGGTCGGCGGGGTGGTGCTCCTCGCGCCCTTGCATTGGCCCTCTCAGGTCCGGCGCGGCGGCACGCACCGCCGGGTCCCCGCCCTCCCTCGGCCGGTGCCGGGAGGTGCCCCCCGCAAGGGGGAGGGCCCGCCGGGGAGATGCCGTCAGCCGACCGGAGGCGGGAGGAGGCCGAGCCGTACGTGCGCGCCCACGCACGCGGGATGTGTCCCGGAAGGGAAACCCCCTGCGGAACTCAAGCAGAAACAGCGGGTTCAGCGGAAACGAACCGAGCGGACCGAGCGGACGGCCGAGCTGGAAGCGCGTCCGGCCTCCCGCTTCGCGTCACTTTAGTCCACACTGTCGCCCGGTCAATCAACCGGCCTGCGCGTCGTCCGGCCAACCGGCCGGGGCCGCTCGCGCGGCCCGCACGGCCCGCGCCGCCCGGGGACCTTCCGGTCCGAAATCACCCGCACGTTCCCCTCGGGTTCACCCACCCGGTGGATCCGCACGCCTCCTGTGGACCGGATCACACCACGGATTCTTGATCTTCTTTGTCGGGTTTGTCGGGTCGTACAACGGGACGCCGCATGCCAGGCCCAGTACCTTCAGGGGTATGTCGACTTCCACTTCTCCTCAGGACCAGACCGTGGCAGACCCGCCCGGCGGCATAACCGGAACCGTCACGGACCGGCTCGTCGAAGCGAACGAACGCTATGCGGCCGCGTTCACCGACCCCGGCATGGACGCCCGGCCCGTCCTTCACGTGGCCGTCGTGGCCTGCATGGACGCCCGGATCGACCTGCACGCGGCGCTCGGTCTCGCCCTGGGCGACTGCCACACGATCCGCAACGCCGGCGGCGTGGTCACCGACGACGTCATCCGGTCCCTCGCCATCAGCCAGCGCGCTCTGGGTACCCGCAGGGTGATCCTCATCCACCACACCAACTGCGGCATGCAGACCATCACCGAGGACTTCCGGCACGACCTGGAGATGGAGGTGGGACAGCGGCCGCCGTGGGCCGTGGAGGCGTTCCGCGACGTCGACCAGGACGTGCGGCAGTCGATGGCACGGGTGCGCACCTCGCCGTTCCTGCCGCATCGGGACGACGTCCGCGGCTTCGTGTTCGACGTGCACTCGGGCGCGTTGCGGGAGATCGACCCGGCGTGACGCCGGCGACGGTCCTGGCGTGCCCGATCCGGGTGGCCCATGGCTGTGCTCCCGGGGGCCACCCCCGGGAGCACGAAGCATCCACAGCCAGCTGACACGAGCCAGTGACGGCAACAAGAATGCTGATTTGAACCCTCTCCCAGCCGAAGCAGGGGGATTCGTGGCTCAGGAAGCCTCGCAGGTCGGCAACCGACAAGGTCTTGCACCCTCAACACCAGCCGGGTTGGAACCAGCCCGGGGTCTTGGAACAGGCCCAAGGAGGAAGCGCTGGCTTGGCTCTCGCTCAGCGCGTTGTGCGTGCTTGGTTCTCGCAACGCACGAGGGTCAGCGTACCCGACCGTGCGGGCGGGGTTTCGCCCTGGAAGCAGCGTTCGGCCGAAGTCGGGGCCGTCCTCGAAGGAGACTTGATGACACGAACCAGTGACGGGAGAAGAATGCTGATATTCAGTCGAGCGGAACCGATCGTTGCCGTTCGGTGTCCGTGAATCGGGGTGGGGCCGGTGACGCAGATACGTCGGCCCTGATGTGGGTTTCCCCCGCGCCCTGGCGGGTGCGGGGATGGGCCGAGGAGGGCCGGTGACGACCTATGACGAGCGAGCGAGCCAGGGGGGTCCTGCTGCGCGAGCGGGGGACGATCTGACCAGTACGGCGGAGCGGGTCCGCCGTTCGGTCGAAGGGGTGATCGAGGGCAAGCCGGAAGTCGTCCGGCTCGCCCTCACGGTCCTCTTCGCCCAGGGCCACCTGCTGATCGAGGACGTGCCGGGCGTCGGCAAGACCATGCTCGCCAAGGCGCTCGCGAAATCCATCGACTGCTCGGTGCGGCGTATCCAGTTCACCCCCGACCTGCTCCCTTCGGACATCACCGGGGTGTCCATCTGGGACCAGCAGCGCCGGGACTTCGAGTTCAAACCGGGCGCGATCTTCGCCCAGATCGTCATCGGCGACGAGATCAACAGGGCCTCGCCCAAGACCCAGTCGGCGCTCCTGGAGTCCATGGAGGAGCGCCAGGTCACCATCGACGGCCAGACCTACGAGCTGCCCGCCCCGTTCATGGTGGTGGCCACCCAGAACCCGGTCGAGATGGAGGGCACCTACCCGCTGCCCGAGGCGCAGCGTGACCGCTTCATGGCCCGGGTGTCGATCGGCTACCCGCACCCGGAGGCCGAGCTCCAGATGCTGGACGTGCACGGCGGGGTCTCCCCGCTGGACGACCTGCGTCCGGTGGCGCACGCCCAGGACGTCGTGAAGCTCATCGACACGGTGCGGCGGGTGCACATGGCCGACTCGGTACGGCGCTACGCGGTCGACCTGGTCGCGGCCACCCGCAACCACCCGGACCTGCGGCTCGGCGCCTCACCGCGGGCGACCCTGCACCTGGTGCGGGCCGCCAGGGCTGCTGCGGCGCTGTCCGGCCGGGAGTACGCGCTGCCGGACGATGTGCAGGCACTCGCGGTGGCGGTGCTGGCCCACCGCCTGCTGCCCACCGCCCAGGCCCAGCTGAATCGCCGTACGGCCGAGCAGGTCGTCCATGAGATCCTCCAGCACACCCGGATCCCCGCATCGCCGCATCCGAACGGCGGCTTCGCCACCGGCCGCGGCGGCGCCTCGGTGTCCGGCGGGCAGCCGGGCGGCCGGGGGCTGGGATGACCGAGGCGTCCTCCCCCAGCGCCGCGCCGCCGTGGGTGGGGGCGCCTCCCACGCCCGTTCAGGGCAGTGGGGGCGCACCCCCGGCGTCGGGCCCGCACACCCCGCCAGGGCCTGCGGGGCCCGGTGAGGCCGGTGCGTCGGGGGGCACGGGTGGTGCGCTGCGCGTCGCCCTGGCCGGGCTGACCACCCGCGGCCGGTCCTTCCTGGCGGCCGGCATCGCAGCGGCGGTCTGTGCCTACCTGCTGGGGCAGAGCGATCTGCTGCGGGTCGGGCTGCTGCTCGCGGCGCTGCCGCTGATCTGTGCGCTGGTGCTGTACCGCACCCGGTACCGGGTGGCGAGCAGCCGCCGGCTGTCCCCCGCGCGGGTGCCCGCCGGCGCCGAGTCGCGGGTCCATCTGAGCGTGGACAACGTCTCGCGGCTGCCCACCGGGCTGCTGATGCTCCAGGACCGGGTGCCGTACGTGCTGGGGCCGCGGCCCCGCTTCGTGCTGGACCGGGTGGAGTCCGGCGGCCGGCGCGAGGTGTCCTACCGGGTCCGTTCCGACCTGCGCGGCCGCTATCCGCTCGGCCCGCTCCAGCTCCGTCTCACCGACCCGTTCGGCATGTGCGAGCTGACCCGATCCTTCCTCACCTACGACACGCTCACGGTCGTGCCGCGGGTCGAGCCGCTGCCGCCGGTACGGCTGACCGGCGCGGCCCTGGGGTACGGCGACGGACGGCAGCGCTCCCTCGCGCTGGCCGGCGAGGACGACGTCATCCCGCGCGGCTACCGGCACGGCGATGACCTGCGCCGGGTGCACTGGCGCTCCACCGCGCGCTACGGCGAGCTGATGGTGCGCCGCGAGGAGCAGCCGCAGCGGGCCCGCTGCACGGTCCTGCTGGACACCCGTGCGATCGGCTTCGAGGGTGCGGGCCCCGGCTCGGCCTTCGAGTGGGCCGTCTCCGGCACGGCGTCCGCTCTGGTGCACATGCTGGAGCGGGGTTTCTCGGTGCGGCTGCTGACGGACACCGGCGCCTCCGTGCCCGGTGAGGGGTCCGACGGCTTCGCGGGCACCAGCCAGGAGTCGGCGGACGCGGCGGGCCTGCTGATGGACACCCTCGCGGTCCTCGACCACTCCGACGGTACGGGCCTGTCGGCCGCGTACGACGTGCTGCGCACCGGTGCCGAGGGCCTGCTCGTGGCCTATCTGGGCGATATGGACGAGGGACAGGCCACCGTGGTCGCCTCCATGCGCCGGCGCTCCGGCGCCGCGGTGGCGTTCCTGCTGGACCCCGCCATGTGGTCGGGCGGCAGTGCGGTGCCCTCGCCCGGGTGCGAGGACCGGTTGCGGCAGCTGCGTGAGGCGGGCTGGACGGCGATCGCGGTGCCGCCCGGCGCAGGGGTGGCCCGGATGTGGCGAGAGGCGGACCGGCTGCGGGCGTCGGAGAGCGCCGCCGCCGGCAAGGTGACGGGGGGCTGGTCGTGAACGGGTGCATCAGGGGCGGGGGCCGGTCATGAGCGGCCGGACGCGGCTGGCGGTGTGCGCGACCGTGGCCACCCTGCTGGCGTCGTGTGCGCTGCTGCCGCTGGTCGATCCGTCGACCTGGCTGCTGGAGGCGGCCTTCCTGCTGGTGATCCAGACCTGCGTGGGCGCGGTGGCCCGGCGGGTGCCGCTGGCCAGGCCGCTGACGGTGCTCACGCAGGCCGTGGTGACGCTGCTGCTGCTGACGCTGACGTTCGCCCGGATGCAGGCGGTCGCCGGGATCGTGCCGACGCCTGAGGTCTTCGACCGGTTCGGCCTGCTGATGCAGACGGGCAGTACCGACGTCGCCCAGTACGCGACGCCGGCGCCGCTCACCGACGGCATACGGCTGATGCTCGTCGGCGGGGTGCTGCTGATCGGACTCGCCGTCGACGCCCTCGCCGTGACCTTCCGTAACGCGGCACCGGCCGGGTTGCCGCTGCTGGCGCTGTACTCGGTCGCCGCCGGCCTGTCGGACAACGCGGCGGACTGGCTGTGGTTCCTGCTGGCGGCCGCCGGCTACCTGCTGCTGCTCCTGGCCGAGGGCCGGGACCGGCTCTCCCGGTGGGGCCGGGTCTTCGGTTCCGTGCCGGATGCCGACGGGGGTGGTGGCTCGGCGGTCGCGCCGGTACGCGCCGGCCGTCGGATCGGCGCCGTCGCGCTGGGCGTGGCGCTCCTCATCCCGGTGGCGCTGCCCACGCTGGACGGCGGGCTGCTGGACCCGACCGGGCAGGGCCGCGGCGTCGGCCGGGGCGGCGGGGGCACCATCTCGGCGGTGAACCCGCTGGTCTCGCTCCAGAACAGCCTCAACCAGCCGGAGGACCGGCAGGTCATGTCGTACCGCACGGACTCCAGTGCGGGCACCGAGCAGTACCTGCGGATCGTGGCCCTGGACGACTTCGACGGCGCCAGCTGGCGGCCGTCGGTGCGGCGCATCACGGATGTACCGGACATCTTCCCGGATCCGCAGGGCCTCGGGCCGGATGTCCGCAGGACGGAGGTCCACACCTCCATCACGGCGGCCAGCTGGTACGCCCAGGACTGGCTGCCCATGCCGTATCCGGCGAGCCAGGTGAGCATCTCCGGACGGTGGCGGTACGAGCCGGTGGGGCGCACCCTGGTGGGCGACCACGGCCAGACCACCCGGGGCGAGCGGTACCAGGTGACCAGCCTGGTGGTGCAGCCGACCGTCGAGCAGCTGGCCGACGCGCCGCCGGCGCCTCCCGAGGTGCAGCGGGAGTACACCAAGGTGCCCGCGTCGCTGCCCGGGGTGGTCGCCAGCACGGCACGCGACGTCACCCGCGGCGCTCGGAACGACTACGAGCGGGCGGTGAAGCTACAGACCTGGTTCACGGAGGACGGCGGCTTCACCTACGACACCACGGTGCAGACCGGCAGCGGAGCCAAGGCGATCGCCAAGTTCCTCCGCGACCGTGAGGGCTTCTGCGTGCACTTCTCGTTCGCGATGGCGGCCATGGCCCGCACCCTGGGGATACCGGCGCGGGTGGCGGTCGGCTTCACCCCCGGCACCCCGTCGAGTGCCGACACCATGTCGGTCGGCCTGAAGGACGCGCACGCCTGGCCCGAGCTGTACTTCGAGGGCGTCGGCTGGATCCGTTTCGAGCCGACGCCGAACCGCGGAAGCCTGCCCGACTACACCCGTACCGACGAGCCGAGCGACAGTTCGAGCGACCCGGGGTTGCCCGCCAAGCCCGATCCGTCCGTCCCGTCGGCCGAGCCGTCGGCCTCGGACAGCTGTAGTGCGCAGGAGAAGCGGGTGGATGTGTGCGGGAGCACCGCGCCGCACGCCGCCGGGGGTTCCGGCGGCGACGGGCGGCCGCTCGGGTGGATCGTCGCCGGTGCGGTGGGCGCCGCGCTCGTGCTGCTCGCGCTGCCGCTGCTGCCGATGTTCTGGCGGATGCGGGTGCGGGCACGGCGTCTGGGCACCCCGGCGCGTGCCCCGGCCGATGCGGCGGCGCGCACGCTGGCGGCCTGGGCGGAGGTGCTGGACACGGCCTGGGACTACGGCATCGCGCCCAACGAGTCCGAGACGCCGCGCAGGGCTGCCGCCCGGATCGTGCGGGCGGCCCGGCTCGACACCGGTGCCGCGGAGTGCGTGCACCGGGTGGCGAGCGCGGTGGAGCAGGTGCTCTTCGCGCCACGGCCGGGTCCGGCGGCAGGGCTGGCCGACGATGTGCGGCGGCTGTCGGCGGCGATCGGCGTCTCGGCGGGGCGCGCGGCCCGGATCCGGGCGCGGTTCGCCCCACGGTCTGCGGCGCGGGTGGTGTGGGCTGCCCGGGCGCGTAGGCGGGCTCTGGCGGCCCGGGTGCGGGCGGGCCTGTTCCGCCGCCTGCGTACCCCGGTCACCCGTACGTCGGGGCAGCAGGGGTAGGTGTCGGCGCCGGGTGGGCGCCGCCTACGGGGCTCCGGTCGGGGTCCGGGCGGCGTCCACCCGGACCCCGCCGGGCGCCGGCGGCAGCCACCTGCGCGCCGGCCTGGCGGCGGCGGCCGTATGCGCACCGGCCTGGCGAAGGGCGGTGCTTTCGACATGACGAAGGGCGACACCTTGCGGAGTCGCCCTTTGGAGCTTGGAGGGCCTGCCGGCCCGGTGGAGAAGTGGGCCCGCTACTGGCCCTGTTCGTCACGGCGTCGCTGCCACCGTTCCTCGATGCGGTCCATCATCGAGCGCCGTTGCCGTCCCTGCCGTCGCGCCTGGGGCACCTCGCGTGTGCCGGCGGCTGGCTGCTCGCCGGACTTCGGTGCCTTGCGCCAGCCGGTCACGGCGAGCACCGCGCAGGCCAGCATGACCAGGAAGCCCACTACGCTGAGCCAGATCAGCGGGGCGACCATGCCGCCCATGAGAAGGGCGATACCCACAAGGAAGCCCACGACCGCCAGGTAGGCCCGCCGCCGGGTGTACCTGCGCAGCCCGCTTCTCTCAAGCGCTGTCGCGAACTTGGGATCTTCGGCGTACAGCGCTCGCTCCATCTGCTCGAGCATTCGCTGCTCGTGCTCCGAGAGCGGCACGGAGTCCCTCCTCATCTGCGGTCGCCGGGACGACCGGGGGTTCCCTTCAGGATAGGCAGGGAATCGCCCCCGTGAAACCCGCCCTTCTACGCCAGTTCGCCACCCGGAAGGCCATGCGATCCGAGTCGCTGACACGTGCATTACCCAGCGTTCGGTCCGTCATGCCGGACGGCCTCCTTCGATCATACGGCGCCGGCCGCCCGATCGGGTGTCCTGTGAAGTACTCCATCTGCGGCTGCGTCGCTGATCAGCGGATTGGTCCATGTCGGGCAGGACATCGCTGCGGGCGAGGATCCGGGCGCGCACCGGGCGGCAACGCGGGCGCGGGCTCCGTGTGCTGGCCGGTAGCGGCCACGGACCCCGAAACCGGTGGTCACGGGTGGGGCCCGATGGTACTGCCGTGGGCCGCTTCACAGCCTCCGGCACCGGTACCGGGCCGGGTCCCCGGCGCGGTGCCCGATCCCGGGCCGCGGCCGATCCAGGCACCGGCGCCTGCGCGGCGCCTGGGCGGCGACCGCTGCCCATGCCCAGGCCCGGGCCCGGGCCTGCGCGACCCGCTGCCCGGGTCCAGGCACGCGCCTGCGCGGTCCGGCAGGGCTCAGGCCTACGCCTCGGCCTCCTTCTCGCCCAGCACGTGCAGCTGCGTGGCGATGGAGTGGAACGCGGGAACCTCGGCGGCCGCCGCCTCCAGCCTGAGCAGATCTGCCACGGCGCCTGGTTCGGTGTCGACGAGCGCGCCGGGGACCAGGTCCGCGAAGATCCGGACGCCGTGCACCGCGCTGACGCGCACGCCGGCGCGCTGGACGAGGGCGGTCAGCTGCTCGACGGTGAAGCGCCGCGGCACGGGGTCGCCTTCACCCCAGCGGCCCTCGGGGTCGGCGAGGGCCTGCCGGGCCTCCGCGAAGTGACCGGCCAGGGCGCGCGAGAGCACGGCACCACCGAGCCCCGCGGCCAGCAGGCTGAGCACCCCGGACGGGCGCAGCGCGCCGATCACGTTGCGCAGGCCCTCCGCCGGGTCGTCCACGTACTCGAGGACGCCGTGGCAGAGCACCGCGTCGTAGCCACCGGGCTCGACCACGTCGAAGAGGCCGAGCGCATCGCCCTGCACGCCCTGGATGCGGTCGGCGACGTCGGCCTCCACGGCCCTGCGCTCCAGCGCGAACAGCGCGTTGGGGCTGGGGTCGACGACGGTGACGCGGTGGCCGAGGCGGGCGACCGGCACGGCGAAGTGACCGCTGCCGCCCCCGGTGTCGAGGACGTCGAGTTGCGCCTGCCCGGTGGTTTTGACCCGGTGGTCCAAGGTGTTCTGGAGAACATCCCAGACCACGGCAGTACGGAGAGAAGCGCGGGGACGCATCGGGTCCGGCACGGGGTGACTCCTCGGCGCGGCACCGCCTGTACGTCGGCGGAGCGATGGGCGAACAGTGCGCCTTTGCCGCCCCAGGGCAGGGACGGTGCAGGCGCCTCCACCCTATTGCCTGCCCGCGCTGCGCTTCGGTATGGCCTACCCGGCACCGATCTGCGCCGTGTGCTGGTACGGCCCCGGGCCGGCCGTCGGTACGTCCCCGCGCCCGCCGTACGCCCGGCCACCCGGAGCCCGGCACCGGGAGCCCGTCAGCCCGTGCTGGTCAGCCCGCGTCCGGCATCGGCTCCGCCTGCTTCACGTCCTCCTCCCCTTCGGTGCGGGAGGGCCACCGCGCGTCGGTCGCCGGGTCGCCCTGGTGCTCACGGTGCTGCCGGGTCGGGTGATCACCGGAAGGGTGCGGGAGCACCGGCTGGAGCACCAGCATCCGCTCGACCAGACGGAGGAACATCGCCACGTCACGCAGCAGGTCATCGGCGTCCCGGCGGCTCGCCGCACCCGGTATGCCGGCCTCGGCGCGAGCCCGGCGGCGGGCGCCCGAGGCGAACAGGGCGCTCCATTCGGTCAGTTCGGGAGCTATTTCGGGGAGTACTTCCCATGCGCTCCGGATGCGGGCCCGGCGGCGCGGGTGGGTCTCCGGCCGGCCGCGGGCGGCGAGCACGGCGGCGGCGATGCGCAGCGCGGCCAGGTGGGCGGTGGCGTAGCGCTCGTTCGGCGGGTCGAGCAGGGTGGCCTCGTCGAGCCCGGTGCGGGCTTTGGCGAGCAGGTCGAGCGCTGCGGGCGGGGCCGTGGCGCGGCGGAGTACGGGGTGCACATCGGTGGCAGGGCCGGTCAGCGAGGGAGCAGGGCCGGCGGCGCGGCGCCGGGCTGCGGCTGCTGCGGAAGAACTGGCCATGGCGAACCTCCTGTCGTCTCCGTGACGGCCCGGTGGCCATCAGTGCTCATCGTGGACCATGCCACTGACAATCGGCTCTGACCTGCATTTATGTATCGATCGCACGTTCGGAAGGCAAGTGGAAGCCGGAGGTCGGGTGGAAGCTGGAGAACGAAGGCAGCGGGCTCAGGAAAACGGCGCACGACACACGAAACGCCGGTCCGCCGCGGTCTCGTTGCCAAGACCGCACCGGACCGGCGCCCCCCGTATCCCTCCACCGGCTCCCGTGGTCCGTGACCCGCGGCCCGTGGCGTCCGGCCCGTCGTCCCCCCGACGGCCCGCACTCCCCCGTGGGCCGCATCGGTCGACCGGGCCGGGCCGCCGCCGGAACCTCCGGGAGCGGTGGCCAAGGGCGCTGCGCCGTTCCGCCGCCCCGTGTCGGCGGTCCGGCGCCGCGCGCCCTTCCGTGCCCTCACTCTTCCGTCTTCGCCGGATCGGCCCCATCCGCTTGGCTACTCATCTGTGCACCTGGGTACCCGTACTCAGTTCCTGGGGGCCGGGCACACCGGGCCCTGAGCACCGGCCACATCAGACCGGTCACGGAACGGGCTGGTGACGGCGGCCGATAAGGTCCCTGGCATGGCACGGATTGCGGTGATCGGCGCCGGGATGGGCGCGATGGCGGCCGCCGCTCGGCTGGCCGTCGCGGGCCACCGGGTGGTGGTGTACGAGCGGGGAGACACGTTCGGTGGGGCGCTGGGCGCCGTACAGCGTGCGGGCTTCACCTTCGACACGGGCCCCGGCCTGCTCGGACTGCCCGCGGTCTACCGGGACCTGCTCGTCAAGACCGGCAAGGAACCGCTGGAGGAGAGCGTCGAACTGACGCAGGTGGAGCCCGCGGTGCGGCATGTCTTTGCGGACGGCACCGACGTGCGGTTGGCGAACGCCTCGCGCGCCGCCGTGGCGCACGCGCTGGACGAGGCGCTCGGCGCCGGCGCGGGCGAGCGGTGGGCGGCCTTCCTGAACCGCGCCCGGGAGGCCTGGGACCGCAGCCGCCGCCCGCTGCTCGAGGAACCCCTGTGGCCGAACTGGCAGGTGCTCGCCGACCGCGACCCGTACCCGGCACCGGTGGTGCGGCGCGGACTGCTGCGCAGGCGTGCGGCGACCACCGTCGCCGAGATCGCCGAGTGGGAGTTGGGCGACGACCCCCGGCTGCGCGCCGTGCTGGAGCACCATGCGCTGGCCGCCGGTCTCGACCCGCGCAGCACCCCCGCGTCCGCCGCTGTGCTGCCGTACGTGGCGCAGACCTTCGGAACGTGGGCGGTCCGCGGCGGGGTGCGGGCCCTGGCGCGGGCCGTGTACGAGCGATGCCAGGCCCGGAAGGTGGAGTTCCGTTTCGGTGCGGCGGTGACCCGGATCGTCGAGAAGGACGGCCGGGCGGCCGGTGTCGAGACGGCGGACGGCACGGTCGAGGAAGCGGATCTGGTGGTCGCCGGTGTCGCCCCGGAGGTGCTCGACGCTCTGCTGCCCGGCCGCCTGGCACGTACGGCCGGTGATGTGCCGGCAAGGTCGGGGCTGCCCAGCCGGCTCACGCTCCTGCTGGCCCTGCGCGGTCCGCGCCCCGAAGGCACCGCACACCGCACGGTGGTGCACACGGCGGACCGCACCGCCGAACTCGACGCGCTGTTCGGTACGGGCGCCTCCCCGTCCGCCCCGGCACCGGGAGACCGCCCCGGCGCCCCCGTGTCGCCGACGGTCACGGTGCTGCGTCCCGCCGACCCGTCCCTGGTGCCCGACACCGGACACGAGGCCGTCACGGTCACGGCCACGGTGCCGGCGGGCGCCGAGATCACCGATGCCGACGTGGAGCGGGTGCTGGCGCGCGTGGAGCGCGCGATCGAGGGGCTGCGTGACCGCCTGCTCTGGCACGAGGTGCGCACCCCGGCGGACGTCGCGGAGGCGACGGGCGCGGCGGGCGGTGCGGTGCCGCCGCCCGCGCTGGCCGCCGCGGCCGGCCGGCTGCTGCATCCGTCGAACACCACACGGCTGCCGGGCCTGTTCACGGTCGGCGGCTGGTCGCACCCCGGCGGCGGGCTGCCGCATGCGGGCATGTCGGGTGCCCTGGTCGCCGGACTGATCGTGGAGGGGCCGGAGTTCCGCGGATCGCAGTGACCCGCCGGGCAGCGGATCGCGCGGCACGGCCGGCGGGTCAGCACCGGGTCAGTACCGGTTCGAGTGCCGGCTCAGTTCAGTACCGGTTCAAGTGCCCGGGTCAGTACCGGTATTGCTGCTCGTTCGGGCCGTACCCGTACCCCTGGTTTCCCGCGGGGTCGTAGCCGTCGGGCTCGCCCTGGTAGGGGTACGGCTGCGGGGGCTGCTGGCCGGCGTCGTACGGGTCCTCGGTGGCACGCTGCTGCGGCATCCAGACGCCGTCGGGCGGGGTGGGGGTCTGGGGCTGCATGTCGTAGGCCTGGGCGGCGTACGGGTCTTGGGACGGGTAGTCGTACCCCTGCTGGCCGGCGTACGGGTCATACGGCGGCTGGGCACCGTAGCCCTGCGTGTCCCCCGGGACGCCGCCCATGCCCCCGTCGGCCATGCCGGGGCCGGCCGGCGCCGCGGCATACGGGTCTGCGGCGTACGCGGCGTACTGCTGGCCGTTGTCGTAACCGTACTGGTGGTCCTCGCCGTACGGACGGTCCTCGTGGCCCCCGTAGGCGTCGTAGCCGTAACCCGTGGCGTAGTCGGCCGACGGTGCGCCCGCCGCGGCGGCGTCCCAGGCCGGGGCGGACGGCGGGGCGTAGGCGGTGTCGGCGCCTGCGGGCACGTAGTCCGGCTGGTCGGGGTGCGGGTAGCCGTAGGCGGTGGTGTCGGGCGCGGGGGGCGGGGTGTCGTAGCCGGCGCCGGCGGCAGCGGTGTCACGGCCGTAGATGCCGTACGAGCCTGTGTCCTCCGGGAGCGGCTCCGGCGCGTAGACCGGCGCTTCGGGCCGGCGTGACGCTCGATCGGCCTCGAACACCGACGGGTCCTCGTACACCGAGGAGTCCGGATACGCCGACGTCTCCGGCGGATACGGCGGCGCGTCCGCGGGGAAAGCGGCCGGGTCCGGCTGGTGCGGCGGCGGGTCGGACGGGAACGGCGGCTGGGCCGGCTCGTACTCCACGTCGGAGACCTGGAGGGTGGGGTCCTGGAAGGCCTCAGGGCGTCCGGGATCGGTCTTGCGGCGCTTGCTCGCTCCCGGCCTGCCGCCCAGTGCCCAACCCGTGGAGAAACCCCGCCGGAAGGAGAGCGTGACGTAGGTCTGCCCGGTGGCGAAGGCGGCCGCGCCGAGCACGATGACCACGACCGAGCCCAGGAACACGCCGGTGACCACGCCGAGGAACCCGACGAAGGCGAGCAGCCGCCAGCGCAGCCGGGCCTTGTACTGCAACAGCACCTCGCCGAGCAGCCAGAGCGCAACGATGCCGAATGCGATGTAGAGGACCGTCCAGCCCATGCCCGCCCCTCTCATGCGCTCTCGTCTCGTACGACCGCTGCGCCCTGTGCGGCAAGAGTACGGCCGGTATCAGGCCACCGACGGGTGCAGGCCCAGGTTTTCGTGGATTTCCAACGTCGCCGTGGAGTTGTTGAGCGTGATGAAGTGCAGCCCCGGAACACCCTCCGCCAGGAGGCTCGCGCAGAACTCCGTTGCGAACTCGATACCTACGGAGCGTACCGCCGCGGGATCGTCCTGTACCGCGAGGATCCGGTCGCGGAGTTCGGCGGGGAAGGTCGCGTTGCTGAGCTGCGGCAGCCGCTCGAGCATCTTCACGCTGGTGACCGGCAGGACCTCCGGGATGATCGGGGTGTCGCAGCCGGCCGCGGCGACCCGGTCCCGCAGCCTCAGGTAGGACTCCGGGTGGAAGAACATCTGCGTGATGGCGTAGTCGGCGCCGGCCCGGCACTTGGCTATGAAGTGCCGGGTGTCGGAGTCCACGTCGCCGGAGCGCGGGTGCATCTCCGGGAACGCGGCGACACCCACGCAGAAGTCGCCGGACTCCTTGATGAGCTCGACCAGCTCGGCGGCGTAGGTGAGCCCCGACGGGTGCGGGATCCAGTCCCCCATGGGGTCGCCGGGCGGGTCGCCGCGCACCGCGAGCATGTTGCGGATCCCGGCGTCCGCGTACTGGCCGATGATGTTGCGCAGCTCGGCGATGGAGTGGTCGACGGCGGTCAGATGGGCGACCGGGGTGAGGGTGGTGTCGGCGACGATCTGCTGGGTGGCCTTCACCGTGCCCGCCCGGGTGGAACCGCCGGCACCGTACGTGACGGAGACGAAGCTCGGCGCGACCGCCTCGACCCGGCGCAGGGCGTTCCACAGGTTCCGCTCACCCTTGGGGGTCTTCGGCGCCCAGAACTCGAACGAGTACGTGGTGGTGCCGGACGTGAGCATGTCGCGCACCGTGGGTGCGCGATCCGACCTGACCGATGCGATGCCGAAAGCCATACGGGCAGGTTAGCCAGGCTGCCGCGGGTCACAAAGCAGAGCCGGGACGATTGTCTCGTTTATAGAATTATTTACAGGATTAAATGTCGGATTATTTGGCCGGTTGCCGTCCACGGATCGGACAGGGTGCATCTGCGGTTCAGGTTGCGCCAGGTGAGTGGTGCTTCCAGCCGTGCGGCGGGGCCGGGCCCGCCCCGCCGGATCATGCCGCGCGCAGCCGCTTCGTGAACTGAGCCGCCGCCGACTGCGGGTCGTCCGCTTCGGTGATCGCGCGGACGACGACGATGCGTCGGGCGCCCGCGTCCAGGACCTGGTCGAGGTTGCCCAGGTCGATGCCGCCGATCGCGAACCAGGGGCGGTGGGTGTCCAGGGTGGCGGCGTGCCGCACCAGGTCGAGGCCCGGGGCGTGCCGGCCGGGCTTGGTCGGGGTGGGCCAGCACGGACCGGTGCAGAAGTAGTCGACGCCCTCCTGGACGGCGGCGGCCGTGGCCTCGGGCGCGGAGTGCGTGGAGCGGCCGATGAGGACGCCGGCGCCGAGGATGCCGCGGGCCGCCGGGACGGGCAGGTCGCCCTGGCCCAGGTGGAGCACGTCGGAGCCGATGGCGTGCGCGATGTCGGCGCGGTCGTTCACCGCGAGCAGCTTGCCGTGCCGGCGGCACGCGTCCGCGAAGACCTCCAGGTGCGCCAGCTCCTCGGCGGCCTCCATCGGCTCGCCGGCCCGCTTGTCCCGGAGCTGGACGATGTCGACCCCGCCGGCCAGGGCCGCGTCCAGGAACGCGGGCAGGTCGCCCTGCCGGGTGCGGGCGTCCGTGCACAGGTAGAGCCGGGCGTCGGCGAGCCGGTCACGCAGCGCGGCGTGCGGGTCGGAGGCGGTGCTGGAGGCGGTTGCGGGGGGATCGGGAGAGCGGCGGGGAGGGGAAGAGGGGACGTCCTGGGGTAGATCTCGGGGGGGGGCCGGTCATTTAAAAAAAAAAAAAATAAACAAGTTTGCTGGATGTGCGTTTATTGACGTTGTCAAGTTGATATAGGTCGTGTGTATTAGGTTGTTTTGGTTTCTGTACGTATTTGTATATTTGCTATCG
>NZ_JAMJWG010000012.1 GCF_024435355.1 Streptomyces odontomachi | reverse complement strand
GGGTGGTGGAGTGAGGCGGGGGGGGGGGCGGGGGCGGGGGGGGGCGGGGGGGGGGCGGGGGGGGGGGGGGGGGGCGGCTTCCGGGGGGGGGGGGGGGGGGGGGGGGGGGGGGGGGGGGGGGGGGGGGGGGGGGGGGGGGGGGGGGGCGGGGCCGTGCGGTGCGCGGCGCGGCGTGGCCGCCCTTCGGACGCGCCGCCTTCGGACGCGCCGCCTGCGGAAGCGTCCGTCCCTCAGCCGCCGACCTGGGTGTTGGCCGCGTCCTTCGCGGCGCCCCAGCCGTGCCAGCGGTCGATCTCGATCCAGGCGCTGAAGCGGGCGCGGTCCCGCTGCGGGTAGGGGTTGCCGGTGTAGTGCCGGCAGAGCCGGTCGATGTCGGTCAACCCCTGGTCCTCGTACAGCTCGGTGACCCGGCCGATCAGGCTGACGTGCGTGATCCAGTTGTCGATGGCGATGACGGTGAGGCTCACCCGGGGGTCGTTGCGCACGTACTCCAGACGGCGGCGGCCCTCGTCCATGTTCACCAGGACCCGGCCGTCGTCCCACAGGTACCAGGTGGGCGTGGTGGAGGGCGACCCGTCCGGGCGCAGGGTGGCGATCACCGACGGGTTGGGCCGGCGCAGCAGCTCGATGGCCTCGGGTGACAGCGGCGGCTTGGACACGCGGAACTCCTCGGGACGCGGGATGGCGCCGGACACGGCACGCGACCGGCCGGTACGGCGCCCACGTTACGACCGGGACCCGTCGCCGTCGAAGCCCATCCGGTCCGGGTCGGCGCGGATGGCTCCAAGGCCTAGTCATGGGAGCGGTCCCATGGGAGCATGCTGGGTTGCGCGGTCGGTCTTTCGAATGACGTTCGGAGTATCGAACATTCGAGTGCCCCGCTCGCCCTGCTCATCCTGTTCATCCCCGCTCATGCCCGCACGCCCCCGCTCACCCCTGCTCATCCTGGCCATTCCTGCTCGTCCCGCTCGTCGAAACGGAGGATCGCGAGTGAGAGTGCATCATCAATTATTGGCATGTCCGCGACATGTTGTACTCGCGGCCATGACCCTGTTCCTGGCCGCCGTGCTCGGCATGGCCCCCGCTTCCCTGGCCCACGCGGCGGTGCCGGACACCCCCTCGGCTGCCGACGCCAAGTCCGTCTACATCCCGTCGAGCTGGGCCGCCACCGGCGAGGTGCCGTGGGCGCAGAACCGGACCAGGGAGTCGGCCGACTTCATCCTGCTGTGGGGCGAGAAGTCGGGCACCGACCCGAAGAGCGCGCCGTCGCCGTACCAGTTCGATCCGGACGACATCCTGAGCCAGCTGGAGTCGCTGTACGGCTTCTACGTGAACACGATGAAGTTCACGCCGGAGACCGGGCTGCTCACCCAGTACAAGATCGACGTGATCGTCACCCAGACCTGGAACAACAGCGACCTCAACGCCTGGGCCTCGGGCGGTTCGGCCGACGGCAAGGTCGGGGTCATCAACGTCGCCCCCGGCGCGGCACTGCCCGGATCCTGGGGCCTTGCCCATGAACTCGGCCATGTGTTCCAGAACTACACGTTCCTGGGCAAGGGCGGCAACGCCGGGATGACCGACGCCTCCGCCGGGACGTTCTGGGAGACCAGTGCCGAGTACATGGCGATGCAGGTGTACCCGGACGGCGGCGCGGGCGACCTGACGCGCTTCCTGCGCACCGAGAACCTCGCGTACTCCTCCAGTCGCCACCACTACGGCAACTGGATGCTGGTGCAGTACCTGGTCGACAAGTACGGCGGAATGAAGACCTTCACCGACATCTGGAACCAGGCCACCAGCAGCGAGCACCCGCTGGAGGTGTACCGGCGCATCGCGGGCCTGAGCCAGGCCCAGCTGAACACCCGGATCGCGGAGTACGCCCAGCACCAGGTCACCTACGACTACTCCAACCGCAGCCACCTGATGCCGTTCATCAACAACGTGTACGGCGCCGGGTTCATCAACGCCTACAACGGCGTGCCCGTGGACGCGGTCAACCAGTCCACCGGCCACTACGCCATCCCCGAGGCGATGGCCCCGTCCGACTACGGCTACAACAAGATCAAGCTGGTGCCGGCCAGCGACGGCGCACTGATCAAGCTGCACTTCAAGGGGCATGTCAACAGCGCCGCAGGCTCCGGCTGGTCCTACGGGTTCGTCGCGGTCAACGGCAGCGGCACGCCCCGCTACGGCGCCGTGTCCAGCAGCGCCGACGGCCAGGTCAGCTTCCAGACCCAGTCCGGCGAGAAGGAGGTCTACCTTGTCGTCACCGGTACCCCGGCCAGCGTGCACCACTACGCCTTCCTCGACGGGTACACCAAGAACTACCGCTACCCGTACGAGTTCCGGGTCAGCGGTGCCACCCCGTCCGGCTACGAGCCCGGCTACCAGAAGCCGACCGCGACCGGCGGTGGGCACTGGCACTCCAACGGGGGCGGTTGGGTCGACAACCGCGCCAACGTCGCCGCCAGCGTCTACGTCGGCCCGCGCGCCGCGGTCTACGGCAACTCCACCGTGTCGGGCAACGCCCGCATCGAGGGGCTGTCCTGGGTCAACTCCGGCGCCACCATCCGCGACAACGTCGTGGTGAAGGACAGCGCCATCGTCCAGGGGGGTGCCAACCTCTCCGGCAACGTCGTGGTCGGTGGCGACGCCGAGCTGGCCATCTCGTGCTCCTCGGGCACGTACCTGCTGTTCGCCCCGGACCGCGGCTGCGACGGCGGCGGCGGCGAGCCGGACATCAACCCGTCGCACGGGACGTTCACGGACGACGAGTTGGCGATCGGCTGAGTGTGGTGGCCCTTGCGTCTCTGGGTGGGCTCGCCCATCCAGAGACGTGGAGGCGTGGGAGAGCGGCGAGGGATGGCCAGTCTGTCTCTCGCCGTTCATGGTGGCGGTGCCCGTTCCCGGCCGGGTCTGCTGCGGCGGCGGGCGGTTCCGCCGTGACCACGGACGATTCGGGGAACGGCCTCATCCGTGTTAACCCCCATGGCATTGGAGTCGGCGTCGTCACTGGGAATCTCCTTCTCGTTTTGAGTGAACCGTCGGTCCGTTCGCGATCGATGGTGAAGTGCACGTGAGCCTGCCGTCAGTGCAGTTGCAGCACCATAACGTCGTACAGTGGTGCCTCATCCCACGGTCTTGACTGGCCGATTTTCTGATACCCCCAGGAAACGTAAGCCGACTGTGCGGGGGCAGTCTCGGGCTCCGGGCGCTGCGTGAGGGTGATCCGCTCTGCTTTGAGCCCTTGAATGAGGCGGCTGTGCAATTCAGCGGCGATTCCCCGCCTGCGCCAAAATTTACGCACGGCTAGCTCGATCACGGCAAAGGTGCGTGTTCCTGTTTCGTGGGCGAACTCGTCTGGAAGCGGCTTGAGGGTGTTTTTCCACCACCCGGTGTCGGGCGGCAGCCAGAAGCCGAAAGTGAATCCTAGAACCTCGCTTCCTTCCGATGCCAGGACCAGCCGGAATCCCTTCCGTTCGGCTTGGACACGGTAGCGCTCGATGAAGTCAGCGATATCCCGGGGGCCTTCACGGTAGGGCGGCTCCACGTACACCTCTTCATATGCAGGTAGGAAGGCGTCGAGTTTCCGCGTGACCACGTCCGTTCCCTCGAAGCGTTCGAAGGTCACCGTCATGCTTCCTCCCTATGTCTCAGGACGTAATCGGTCAGCCGTTCCGAGGCCTCGCGTGCGCTCGCGGCATCAACACCGGCCAGCAGGTCACGCACCTCGGTGAGCCGGTTGGTGACACGTCCGGACTCCACTTCCTCCAGCACGGTCAGATTGCCAACGGCCTCCGCTGCTCCCTCATCGACCTCTCCGGCCAGGACAAGGCTGCGGGCCAGTGTCATCCGGTACAGGGCATGGTTGCGGCCGTAGACCCGGTTCTGGTGGGCCAGGGCGGCGCGCAGATACGGAACCGCCGCCTGGTGGTGACCGATCTCCGCGTAGTGCAGTCCCCGGGCGTACTCGTCGCCGCACTAACGCCCGGAGTTGAACAGCAGGGGGGATGTGTAGCGGAAACTGATCGCGCGCGGAACATGCGCATGCCGTAGACCGCCGCCCGCCCCCACGTGTTGACGGTCCCGTCGGGGCGGGCGGTTTTCGATGGCGCGGTACGTGAACTACTCGGCCGTCGTCAGCCGTGCGGACTTCTCTGGGGGTCTGAACTGACGTTGATGACGGCTGGGCGCTCGGGCCCATCGTCCTCAGTGCGACGGGATGGCGTGTAGCGGGCGTCCGATGAGGGAGTCGAGGATGTCTCGGGCGGCGATCAGGTCGTCGATCGCCGCGTTGACCCGGCGGCGCTCTCGCGCCAGGCCGTCGATGAGTTCCGGGCACCTCCCGGACAGGACGACGGTTTCGTCGACGGCGCAAGGAAGGATTTCTGCGACGGCGGATGTGCCGAGTCCTGCGGAGAGCAGGATCTGGATGCGCCGCACGGTGGTGACGGCGCGTTCGTCGTAGTCGCGGTATCCGTTCGGCAGGCGTGTCGGGGTGAGCAGTCCTTGTTCTTCGTAGTAGCGGAGAGAGCGCTGGCTCACATCAGTGCGTCGTGACAGTTCACCGATCCTCATGGGGAAGAGTGCAGCAGCGCTTGACCTTCACGTCAATGTGAAGGTTTAGCGTCGGCGCATGATCACAACCTCTGATGGGAACACCCGACTCACGCCTGTGACCGTCCTCGGCCTCGGCCCGATGGGCCGCGCTCTGGCCGCCGCCTTCCTCGATGCCCGCCATCCGGTGACCGTGTGGAACCGTACGCCCGGAAAGGCCGGAGACCTTCTCGACCGGGGTGCGGTGGCCGTTGACTCGGTCCAGGACGCGGTGCGGGCCGGTGAGGTGACCGTTGCTTGTCTGATCGACTACGACGCGGTGCAGGCCGTGCTCGAACAAGCCCCGGCGGGCTGGGAGAACCGACGGCTGGTCAACCTCACCAGCGGAGAGCCGGCCCAGGCCCGTCAGATGTCGCGGTGGGCCTCTTCGCGGGGGATCGACTATCTGGACGGTGCCGTCCTGACGCCGACTGAGGCGATCGGCACTTCATCGGCCGCCATCCTCCTCAGTGGTGCCCGCCACGTCCATGAGGCCGTTCAGGAGACGATGGCCGCCTTGGGCGGCACCGCGGTGCATCTCGGCGACGATCCCGGCCGGGCGTCCGCCTACGAGGTCGCGCTCCTGGACATCTTCGCCACCTCGGTGAACGGCATCGTGCACGCTTTCGCCCTCGCGTCGGCCGAGGGCATCGAGCCAGCAAGGTTCGCGGCCTTCGCCACCGGTATCGGCGGACTCCTCCCGGAGATGATCACACGTTTCGCCCAGCAGATCAGGGCCGACCACTACCCCGGAGAGCGGTCCACGATCGCTTCGGCGGCATCCGGGATCACGCACGTCATCAACACCGCCACCAGCCATGGAATCGATGCGGGGATGCTCACCGCGGCGAAGAGGACCATTGACCATGCTGTCGCGGACGGCCATGGGCCCGAGGGGCTGGCGCGTCTGACCACCGTCCTCCGCAAGGCTAGCCGGCCCTGAAAACGAGACGTCCGATGTGCACTTGGGCTCCCCCGGACCCGGGTGTTCCCCCGGACCCGGGCGGCCTGAGCGGCCTTCACCGGTGCCACGGTTGACCCTCCTGCTCGTCCTCCTCCCCGCGTAGCGCGCCTACGGCGGCCTCGAGTGGACCGGGGGAGGGGTCCCGGGACCTTTCCGGCACGGTGAGGGAGCAGTCGGTCCATCAGGATCGACGGCTTGGTGCAGGAAAGGAGGGGGCCATGGCTACCGGTGTGCCGGAACGGATGCCGCGGAATGTCAAGTTCGCGTTGACGGGTGTGTGGTTCCAGGCCGTCGTCAATCTCTTCGCTGCGTCCCTCGTCCAGAGTGAGGTGGACGACCGGCAGGCGCACGGTCAGGAGGTCCAGAACCTCGGCCTGGTGCACTTCGCCATCTACGTGTCCTACGCGGTGGCGGCCGCACTGCTCCTGTCGGGGGTCTTCGCGGGGAAGCGCTTCGCCTGGGTGCGGGTCACGATCCTCTGGGTCGAGGGCCTGGCCGTGGTGATCTCGTTGATCAATCTCGTCTCCTCGGGCGTGCCCACCGCCGTGCTCGGATTGCTGCTCGCCTTCGGTATCGCGAGCGTGATGATGGGCCAGACGGGGCGCGAGTGGTTCTACCGAGGAGCCGTGGCCGACAGCGGGCCCGCTGACTGGGGTGAGGAACCCGGGCCGATGGGCTGACGTCGGCCGTCGGCCATCGGGCGGGGAGGGGCGGGGTCCGGCCTGTGCACCATCGGATGTGACGGTGCGCAGGCCGGGCCCCGTTGCGTCACAACCGCGCGCCGATGTCCGTCCCGTCGGCCGGGACCAGGAAGTCCGAGTCCGGGATCGAGCCGTCGGTGGCGCGTGGCCCGGTCACCGTCGACGGATCGGTGCTGCGGACCGAGCCGGCGTCCCAGGTGCCGCCGATGTCCCAGGAGTTGCCGGACGACCGGCCGCCGCCGGGGTTGACGGCCGTGCCGTCGGCCACGGACAGGTTCGCCGCCAGGGTGGACGTCGAGTCGCCCAGGTCGAAGCCGGTGCCGTCGTTGTCCCAGGTGGTGGTGTGGGAGACGGTGAGCGACCCGGGGTTGCCGTTGTCGGTCACCCCGTCGGCCGAGTTGCCGAAGGCGATCGAGTTGGTCAGCGTGTGGTCGGCGGCCGGGTCCACGTCGCCGCCGCCCATCTTGAAGCCGTTGCCGTCGCCCGTGTAGTCGGGGAAGTCCCAGCGGTTGAAGCCGTTGCCGTAGGCGATGGTGTCCTCGAGCGCTATGGGCGAGGTGAACTCCCAGGCGTCGAAGCCGTCGTCGGCGTTGTTCCACAGCCGGGCCCCGATGACCCGGTTCCCCTCGCCGCCGCCCTCCTTGATGCCGAGGCCGTCGGCGCTCTCACCGTTCTTGCGCGGGTCGTGGTTGCCGTAGGAGTCCAGCGCGGTGATCACGTTGCGGCTGGACTCGCCCTGCAACTGGAAACCCGTCTCGTAGTTGTCCCGCGTGGTCAGCCCGGTGAACTCGTTGTCGTTGCAGCCGTCGCAGTAGATGCCGTAGGGGCCGCGGATGAGCTCCAGGTCCTGGATGTGCCAGTACGAGGCCTCCTGGTGGATGGTGCCGCGCTGGCCGCTCGGGATGCTGCCGCCCACCGGGGTGTGGCTGGCCGGCAGCTGCTCGCCGTCGATGACGACGTGCTCCCCCTGGTAGCCGGTCAGGGTGATCGGCTGGCCCGCCTGTCCCGACGTGGTGATGGTGATGTTCTCGGTGAGCGCGTAGGTTCCGCCGCGTACCTCGATGGTGTCGCCGGGGCCCGCTCGGTCGACGGCCGCCTGAATGGTCGCCAGCGGATCGCTCACGGTGCCGGCGGCGGCGTCGTCCCCGTCCGTGGCCACCACGATCACCGTCGCCGCCGCCGTGGCATGCGCTTGCGTGGCACCCGTGCCGACGACGGCGGCCAGCCCGGCCGCGACCGCCATGAACCGCTTGATCCTCACGCTGTGTCCTTCCACGTCCCTGCGGCCCGACTCCGCTTCCACGCCGTTCGACACCACTCCTGCGCCGTTCGACGGCCCTGCGGTGCGCGGGGCGCCGGGAGGATAGCGGATGTGGCAAGCGCTTTCTACGGAGGGGCGGTTGGCCGGCCGATCGGGGTCAGTGTCGGTGGGCGGCGGTCAGTGGCGGTCAGGGCTGGTCGGTGACCTAGTGTCTTGGCCATGCCTGGTGAACGTGATCTTCCGCAGTTGCTGAGCGGGATGCGTCCCGAGCTGAATCCGGGGCGCTACGTGTTCACGATCGTCCCGGGCGCCACCGTCCCGGGCGCCACCGTCCCGGGCGGCGCCGCACCGGGCGGCGTGCCCGCCGGCGTCACCCCGGTCGTCACGGTCGCCGAGCAGGAGGGCCTGACGCTGGTCGTGCGGCAGGAGCAGGCGGACGCGGCGGGCCTGGAGTACGACTACGTGGCCGGCTGGATCACGCTGCGCGTCCACTCCGCGCTGGAGGCGGTCGGGCTCACCGCGGCCGTCGCGAAGGAACTCGCCGATGCCGGCCTGAGCTGCAACGTCGTCGCCGGATTCCACCACGACCAGCTGTTCGTGCCCTACGAGCACGCCGCGCAGGCCGTCGCCGTGCTGGACGCCCTCGCACGGCGGTCCGCCTGACGGCGGCGTGTGAAGGCAGCGCGGCCTGAAGCCGTCGCCCGGCGGCGCGCGGTGCTGCACCGCCCGGCCCCGCTCGCTAACCTCGAACGATGGCCGAGGAAGCGGTGGCACGTTTCTACGACGCGCTGGCCGACGACTACCACCTGATCTACCCGGACTGGGACACCAGTCTCCGGCGCCAGGGTGTCGCCCTGCACGCCCTGATCGGGCGGGACGGCGCAGAGGTGCTCGACTGCTCCTGCGGCATCGGCACGCAGGCGATAGGGCTGGCGCTGTGCGGGCACCGGGTCATCGGTACCGACCTCAGCGTCCGGGCCGCCGCGCGTGCCGCGCAGGAAGCCCACCGCCGCGGCGTCACGGTGTCCACGGCCGCCGCCGACATGCGCCGACTCCCGTTCCCTTCCGGGCGGTTCGACACCGTCGTCTGCGCCGACAACGCCATCCCCCACCTGCTGACCGAGCACGACGTGCGCGTCGCCCTGGCCGCGATGCGCCGCGTGCTGCGTCCCGAGGGGCGACTGCTGCTGAGCACCCGCCCCTACGACACCCTCCTGCGCGAGAGGCCCACCGCCACGCCCCCGCAGGTCCACCGGCTCGCCGACGGCGGCAGCCGCACCCTCACGTTCCAGCTCTGGCACTGGCACGACGACGGCGAGCGCTACGACCTGGAGCACTTCCAGCTCGTTCCGGCGGACGGCGGCGACTGGCGGGTCCGGGTCCGTACGGCGACGTACTGGGCACTGCGCCAGGACCTGCTGGCCGGCTTCGCCGCCGACGCCGGGTTCGTGGCGCCCCGGTGGCACACGCCGGACGAGACGGGCTTCTTCCAGCCGGTGCTCGTCGCGCGCACCTGAGCGTCGACCACGCCCGCTCCTGAGCGTCCACCACGCCCGCACCTGGGTGTCGAGCAACTGCCTGGTCGTGGCGGGCCGTCACGCGGTCCGGCGTGCGTACACCTCTATCTCGATCTTCATCCGCGGGTCCGCGAGACCGCACACGAGCATCGTGGCGGCCGGCCGGACGTCGCCGAAGCAGCGGCGCAGCACCGGCCAGCAGGGCTCGAAGTCCGTGCGTTCGGGCAGCAGGTAACGCACCCGCACCACGTCCGCGAAGCCGCAGCCCGCCTCGGCCAGCGCCGCCCCGATGTTGCGCAGGCACTGCTCGGCCTGCTCGACCACGTCGTCGGAGATCGTCATCGTGGCGTAGTCGAACCCGGTCGTCCCCGACACGTGCACCCAGTCGCCGTCCACCACGGCACGGGCGTAGCCGATCTGCTCCTCGAAGGTCGAGCCGCTGAGGATCGCGCGTCGTTCTGTCATGCGCCGAACGCTAGGTGAGCAGTACGGATACGTCCATCCAGGATGTGTCGCCCGGTCCGGCCGAGCGGGGCGGCGCCGGCGCATCCCCACATGGCGTCGCACCGGTGCCGCTAGAGTCGGGCTGACGTTGCGCCCAGCGCGGCGAGACGCGCGGCGAGACGGTCGGTCCGTCGTGCGGGCCGCGCGTCGTGATCGGGCCGGCGAAGGGGGAGGATCGTGCGGCCGTTGGAGCCCGGCGACCCGAAACGGGTGGGCGGCTACCGGCTGCTGGCCCGGCTCGGTGAGGGCGGCATGGGCGTCGTCTATCTCGGGCAGTCGCCGGGCGGCAGGATCGTCGCCGTCAAGACCGTGCTCGCGGGCCTCGCGCGCGACGCACGTTACCGCGCCCGCTTCCGGCGGGAGGTGGCCGCCGCCCGCACGGTGACCGGCGCGTTCACCGCGGCGCTGCTGGACGCGGACCCCGAGGACGACGACCTGCCGTGGCTGGCGGCCGAGTACCTGCCGGGGCTGTCCCTGCGGGAGGCGATCGGGGCCTTCGGTGCCTTTCCGGCCGGCACCGTGCGCCTGCTCGCGGCGGCCCTGGCCGAGGCGCTCGCCGACATCCACCGCGCCGGCCTCGCGCACCGGGACCTGAAGCCCGAGAACATCATGCTGACCGTGGGCGGTCCCCGGGTGATCGACTTCGGGATCGTCCGGCCGGACGAGGCCACCGTGATCACGCTGCCCGGCGCCCGGCTCGGCACGCCCGGGTTCATGTCGCCCGAGCAGGCGTCGGGCGCCACCGCAGGACCGGCCGGCGACGTGTTCGCGCTGGGTGCGGTGCTGGTGTTCGCCGCGACGGGACGGGAGCCGTTCAAGGCCGCGAACCGGGCGGCCACGCTGGCCCGGGTGCGTGAGGCACGCGCCGACCTGCGCGGCATCACCGACCGCCGGCTGCGCGCCCTCGTGGCGGACTGCCTGAGCCGCGCGCCGGAACACCGCCCCTCCGCCGTCGCGCTGCTCGACCGGCTGGGCGACCCCACCACCTCGGTCCAGGGCACCCGCTGGCTCCCCGCACCCGTGGCGGAGGAGATCGACCGCCGGCTCGCCCCCACGGCACCGTCGGCCCCCGGGCGGGCGGTGGCAGCCGGGCCCCCGGGGAGCACGACGGCTTCGGTGGCCGACGAGCCCGCGCTCCCGGCGGTGGCCCGCGCACAGCCGGCGCACCCCGCGCCACCGCGCCCTCCGGCGGGCATCCACGCGCCGCCCCCGCCGCCCGCCGACGTGCTGTCCCCCAGGGCACGGGTGGAACGCGCGGCCCTGGCGGCGCGCGCCACGCTCGACCGCTGGTTGCCGGCGGCCCTGGCTCCCGCCCGCCCGGCGGCCGGCCACCGCCACGCCGCCTCGACCGACGCCCCGCACGCCGACGCCCCCACCGCTCCCGCCGCCCGTCCGCACGCCGTTCCCCCTGCCGACCCGCACGCCGCCCCCACCGACGACCCCCAAGCCGCCCCCACCGACATGACCACCGCCACCTCGGCAGTGCCCCACGCCGCGCCCACCCCGCGACGTGGTGGCGATCCCGGCCCGGACCGGGACCGGTCCGCGGGTGGTGACGACGGGGTGGGCGGATCGCGTGTCCGGAGGACCGTGCGTGGCCTGCCACGCCGTACGTTGTTGCTGGCCGCGGCCGCCGTGCCGATGGTGGTGGCGGGAGTCACGGTGGCCGTGCTGCGGGAGCGGTCGGGGCACGGCGACGGGACGGCCGCGCAGTCGCCGGGGACGGGGTCGGGGTCGGGGTCGGCGTCGCCTTCGCCGTCGGTGCCGGCCGAGCCGCCCGAGGCGGTCCGGCAGTGGCGTTCCCGGGTCGTCGAGACGGGCAAGAGCAGCGCCGGCTACCCGGAGTTGTACGGCACCGGCGGCATGCTGGTGGTCGCGGGCGGGAGCGAGGACAAGGTGCACGCCGTCGATCCGCGGACGGGCACGAGGCGGTGGTCGCGGTCTTCCGAGGAAGGGCCGGCGGGGAACGTCACGGTCGGCTCGGACGCGGTGTACGTGGTCGATCCGCGCAAGGACGACGTCTCCGTGCTGCGTGCCCTCGACCCGGGGTCGGGCCACACCCGTTGGACGTACCGTCCGCCGTGGGACGACTTCGTGTGGGAGCTGGCCGCCACCGGATCGGTGGTCTGCGTGATCGCCGGCGGCGGGCTGCGGGCACTGGACGCCGCCGACGGGCGGACCCGGTGGACGTTCGACACCGACGCCATGACGCTGACCGCGGCCGGCGGGCTCGTGGTGGCCGCGGACGAGTCCACGTTGACCGGTCTCGACGCGGGCACCGGGCACGTCCGGTGGAAGACCCGCACCAAGGATCCCGCCCAGTCCCCCCTGATCGCCGACGGCCTGGTCAGCTACCGCGACACATACGGGGGGTTGTTCGTGGTGCACGCCGACGACGGCGCGTCCGCCTGGCACGCCGCCCTCGACCATCGCAGCTCGGTGCGGCGTGCGGGCTCCGGCCTGCTCTTCGTCGACGACGCGCAGGGGCAGTGCCGTGCGCTGCGGGCGGACACCGGCAAGGCGGCGTGGACGGGGCAGGCGGGCCGGTCCACCCTGGGCCTGTCCGAGGGGACGCTGTGGGTCACCGGCATGGATCCGACGGTGTACGCGCTCGACACCACCGACGGCCGGGTGCGGTGGACGTACCGGGCGGGCAGCCCGATCGGCGACGCTTCCGGGCTCGCCGACACCTGCGGCGCGCTGTCCCTCGCCGGGCGGGTGTGCTTCGCCGCGTACGGCGGATACGTCGAAGCCGTCGAACCGCCCGGCCGGAGCGAGCAGAGCGACGGAGGCACGCGTGCAGCCGCTTGACCGGGGCGATCCGCGGGCGGTGGGCCCGTACCGGATCCTGGCGCGCATCGGCACGGGCGGCATGGCCACCGTGTACCTGGGGCGGTCGCGGGGCGGCCGGGCGGTGGCGGTCAAGGTGCTGCACGCCGCGTTCGCCGATCGGCCGGGGGTGCGGGACGGGTTCCGGGGCGAGGTGGCGGCGGCCCGGGCGGCCGGCGGCGTGCACAGCCCGCCCGTGCTCGACGCCGACCCGGAGATGTCGCCGCCCTGGATGGCGACCGCGTTCGTGCCGGCGGTGTCGCTGGACGAGGCCGTCGACAGGTTCGGGCCGCTGCCCGCGGCCTCGGTGCGGCGGCTCGCCGCCGGTCTCGCGGAGGCCCTGGCAGCGTTGCACCGCCGTGGCATCGCGCACCTGGACGTCACCCCGGCGAACGTGCTGCTGGCCGCCGACGGGCCACGCCTGATCGACTTCGGCATCGCCACCGCGGTGCGCCCCGCGGAGCCCGGCTCCGACGCGGAACCCGCGGGTTCCTGGGGCTACATGTCGCCGGAACAGGTCGCCGGTGACGCCGGACCGCCGAGCGACGTCTACTCCCTGGGCGCCACGCTGGAGCACGCGCTCGACCCGGCCGGCACCGCCGGCGCCCGGCGCGATCGGGCCCGGCCGGGCGAGGACGGCCCCGACCACCGAAGCGATGTCGACATGCTGCGTTCGCTGGTCGCGGACTGCCGGCGGCCCGATCCCCGGAGCAGGCCGACGGCCGTGGAGCTGACGGGCCGGCTGGCAGCGGCCGCTGACGACGTCGGCCGGTCCACGGCCGGCTGGCTGCCCCCGCAGGTGACGGCGGCGATCGGGGCTCAGGCCGGGGCCGCCGACAACCCGCCGGAGCCGCTGGCCGCGCCACCCCGACGGCGGCTGTTGCTGGCGGGTGCGGCGGCCGCCGCCGTGGCCGGGACCGGCACCCTGGCCGCCTTCCTCGCCACCGGCTCGGACGACGACCCGCCTCCGCGGCCTGGTCCGAGCCCCTCGGCGACGTCCCAGGGCGCCACGCCCGCCGCCTCCACCGCAGCGTCCACCCCGCCGGCCTCCCCGAGCCCCTCAGGGCCGCCCATCGTGGTCACGTTCGAGGTGAAGGGCGACGGCTCACCGCTCAGCGACGTGGCGTACTGGGTGAACGAGCGGATGGTCAGGTTGAAGCGTGCGCAACTGCCCTGGCGCAAGACCGTCGAGGTGCCGCGGGTGCCGGGCAGCAGTGTCGACGTGCGGCTGCTCTTCAACTTCCCGCGCGGCGAGGTCACCTACCGGGTGACCGCGGACGGGCGCCAGCTGGTGCACGGTACGGCTCCGCAGGTGCCGGCGCAGTTCCGGTACTACCCCAGCGACGTGGACGCCGGAGGTGCCTTGTCCATCCCGGGACCCCTCCCGGGCTTTGCGGGCTAGCTTGGAAAGCAGCCTCGCGCGGACAGGGCTCGCGGAGCGCGGAGAAGGGGGACAGGATGACGCAGACGGCGAGCAAGGTCGGCGTGTTGCCGAAGGAGATCGGAAGCCTCAGCCAGGGGGTCCCCGCGGCACTGCCCGGCACCCTCTTCGTCCTGGGTTCCAACGGAGGCATGAGCGTCGCGCCGGACGCCGACTTCCCGCTGCTGTTCGGGCGCAACGCCCCCGAGGTGCACGTCTGCGTCGGCGTCGGCGACACCCGCGTCAGCCGCCGGCACGGGCTGATCACCCGGGAGTACTCGCGCTGGATGCTGCGCAACACCGGCAAGCTGCCCATCCGCTTCCCGGGCTCCCGGCTGGTGCTCAGCGGGGACCGGATCGAGCTGACGAGCGGATACACGCCGCTGTTCATCGTGGCGCCCCGGCAGGAGCACCTGCTGGAGGTGCGGATCTCCGCGCACCCCGCGGCGGGTCCCGGTGGCGTGGGGGACGTGTACACGGAGCGGACGTTCGACGGGGACGAGCGCGAACTCGACCCGCAGGAGAAGCTGGTGCTGGTCTGCCTCGCCCAGCGCTATCTCCAGGGCGACCCGCAGCCGCAGCCGCTGACCTGGGCACAGGTCGCCGACGAGCTCCAGGAGCTGCGGCCGGACGAGCGCTGGAGCCGCAAGAAGGCCGCCCACATCGTCACCAAGGTCCGCCAGCGGCTCAGCAAGCGGGACGGCGTCTACGGCCTCGTCGAGGAGGAGGTCCCGCCTCCGGTGGGCAATGCCCTCAACCACAACCTGATCAGCGATCTGCTCATCACCACCACCCTCACCAAGGCGGACCTGATCCTGCTGGACCCGGCCCTGCGGCGGGTCTCGACGCGGGGTTGACGGCCGGGCGGCCGGCGCCCCATGGGCCCGGACGGCGACACCGCCCGCGGGCCGGGTGGCCGCGCGGGCGGTGCCTTTCACCGTCGCCGTTCCGGGGCGGGAGGTTGGTTACGGCTACGGCGTCCAGGGGGTGGAGACCTGCCAGGTCACGTCGGCTGCCCAGGACGTGGCGCTGTCGAAGTCGTTCGATCCACCGTTCGAGGCGATGTAGACGGTGTTGTTGTAGTGGCGGATGAACCGGTCGGGGTAGTTGTACGAGGCGAACGAGGTGCCCGAGCCGCTCTTGCCGGTCTGCGGGCAGAACGTGGCGTCCTGCCGGAAGACCGACGTCCCGTCCATCGGCTGCCGCTGCAACTTGTAGTCGTAGTGCCGCAGGAAGTCGCCCGGGTAGTTCCGTGACTCGAAGGACACGCAGGAGGAGTCCGCGAGGCCGCGGCGCACGATCCAGGAGGAGTCGTTCTTGTCGAGTGAGGAGCTGCTCGACGAGACCACCGAGGTGACCGCCGCGTTGTACTGGTGGCGGATGTAGCGGTCGGTGTAGCCGCTGGTGGTGGCCCGCAGGGAGATCGTCGAGCCCGGGTTCAGCGTGCCGCCGGCGACCGGGCTGGCCGCCCCGTAGCCCACCGAGACGATGTTGGACTGCACCTGGTTGTCGGCGGAGTCGGACGGGACGCCGCTGGTCATCACGCCCTCGAAGAACGAGCCGATGGAGCCGTTGCTGTTGTCGCCACCGGTGCCGAGGACGATGGAGCCCTCCTGCTGCATCGGGGAGTAGCCCGAGCGGTTCGGCTCCCCGCCCGAGTACTCGGTGGTGAGCCCGCCGGACTGGGCGTTGCCGTCCCGGATGGCGAAGTGGTCCTGGCCGTTGTTCTTCAGGAGGGCGGTGACGAACGGCTCCGTGCGGCCGGTGTTCGACGAGTTCTTGCTGTAGCCGTCGTCCGACTGGAACAGGCCGTTCTCCAGGTCCGCCTGGACCCATGGGCCGGCGCCGCTGCACGGCGAGAACCAGCATTCGGTGCCGAAGTTCAGGGCGTCCATGTGGCCGTTGCCGGTGTCGGCGATCTTCACCTCGGCGTTGCCGTAGTCGAAGCAGCACAGGTTGTTGACGTG
The DNA here is from genome assembly GCF_024435355.1 of Streptomyces odontomachi. Classification (GTDB taxonomy): domain Bacteria; phylum Actinomycetota; class Actinomycetes; order Streptomycetales; family Streptomycetaceae; genus Streptomyces; species Streptomyces odontomachi. Next base: position 301,055 of record NZ_JAMJWG010000012.1, on the reverse strand, counting down.
GGTGCCCGACGTCACCATGTACATGCCCTCAGGCTGGCCGTTGACGGCGACACCGGAGGCGGCGGTATGCCGGTAGCCCATCCTTCCGGAGAACGACGCCCCGTAGACCTGGTGGCCGCCCGCGGTCACCGGCAACGCGTCGGCGGGCACACCGGAGTTGGCCGGGCCCGCGGTGCCGGCCGGTTCGATGGGCAGGTCGTTGTTGCGCGACGACTGGTCGTAGATCACGTTGATGATGCAGGTCGAGCCGGCGCAGAAGGAGTCCTGCGTGGCGGCGTTGGCGTAGCCGCCGGTGGACAGCACCCCGACGTCCTTCGTCGCCCCGTCGGCCCGCTTGAGCTGGTAGAGGGGGCCGTTGAAGGACGCGTACAGTGCGCGCGTGGTGCTGTGCGCGGCCACGCAGGGGGTGCCGGCCGCGGCGTAGATGTCGCACGGCAGGGACGACGCGGCCTGCGACGTGCCGGTGCCGCCGGCCAGCAGGCCGAAGACGAGGGCGACCGTCGCCCCCATCGACAGCAGCACGTGTCTCACTTTCGTGAGGCGTACGGGGAATCTCATGGCTGGTGTCCGGTCCTTCCGTGCACTGGGGAGGTACGGGCGGTCGGGCGCGCCCCGGCAACGGTCATGCGCATGTCACAGCGCGGCGCGCACCCGGGTGCGGTGCGGGGAAGCGTGGTGCTGCCGGCCGGTGGAGCAAGAGGCCGAACGGTGGGGCGCGGTGGTCGTACGGTCCGTGCGCGGCGGCGGCCGTGGCCGATCGGCGCTCGATCGTGTCGTTCCGGGCGCTGGGTGCGTTCCGCGCGTTCGATATGTCGTACGTTGGTCGTAAGATCGAACCTGACGGTAAGGGTGGCGGCGGGCGGCGTCAATGCCTCCCGCGCAACTTCGCACGTCCCCGCTCCCCGTGGTCGGACCGGCGAACCCTGGGGTCGTCAGGGCGCGGTGGCACCGAAATTTTCGCCGGACTCGGCCGTTGCCAGGGTCGCCCGTTGGTGCCTGACCGTCACCGGCTCGGCGGTTACGTGTTCTTACGCGTCACGAGACCCAAGCTCCACGCTCTTGACCCCCCTCAAGGCCCTGCTTACAGTGCACGCCCGTAGCGTTCCGTCGAGTAGTCGAAACCTTTCGATCCGGTCCCGGTCGGGGTGAAGGGTCACGCCTCATGAGCATGCGGGGCGGGGCGACCACAGCCATGTCAGGAAAGGCAGGACCGTCGCAGATGCGGATGTACGACAACCCGGTGATCGGCGGGTTCCACCCCGACCCCAGTGTCTGCCGGGTGGGGGAGGACTACTACCTCGTCTGCTCCAGCTTCGAGTACGTCCCCGGCGTGCCCCTCTTCCACAGCCGGGACCTGGTGCACTGGCGGCAGATCGGCAACGTCCTGGACCGGCCCGGGCAACTGGAGCTGGCGGACGACGTGCCGGCCTCCGCCGGCATCTACGCGCCCACGATCCGTCACCACGACGGCCGCTTCTACATGATCACCACCGCCGTGGGCGACATCGGCAACTTCATCGTCACCGCCGAACGGCCCGAGGGACCCTGGTCGGACCCGATCCCGCTCGGGCTGCCCGGCATCGACCCGGACCTCGCCTGGGACGAGGACGGCACCTGCTGGTGCACCCTCGCCGGAGTGAGCACCGCCCGGATCGACCCGCTGTCCGGCCGGGTGCTGGAAGGCCCGTTCCGGTCCTGGTCCGGCACCGGTTTCCAGCATCCCGAGGCGCCGCACCTGTACCGCATCGGCGAGTGGTGGTACCTGCTGATCGCCGAGGGCGGCACCGACCGGGGACACGGCGTCTCCATCGCCCGCGCCCGCACCCCGCGCGGCCCCTTCGAGTCCTGCCCGGCCAACCCGATCCTCACCCACCGCAGCACCGACCTGCCCGTCCAGAGCACCGGCCACGCCGACCTCGTCAGCGCACCCGACGGCACCTGGTGGATGGTGCTGCTCGGCACCCGGCCACGCGGCGGCTTCCCCCGGTACCACGTACTGGGCCGCGAAACGTTCCTGACGCCCGTGCAGTGGCGGGACGGCTGGCCCGAGGTCGGCCCGGTCCAGGAACGGCACCCGGCGCCGGCCGCCTGGCACCCGCTGCCGCCCGCACCGGAGCGCGACGACTTCGACGGACCTGAGCTGGCGCCGCACTGGATCTCGCCACGCCGCCGCCCGGCGAACTCCTTCTCCCTGGACGAGCGGCCGGGCACGCTGACGCTCACCGCCACCGGGCCCAGCCTCGACCGCCCCGGCCACACCTTCGTCGGACGCCGCCAGCAACACCCCGACTGCCGGGCGGCGGTACGCCTGGAGCCCGGCACGGCACGCTGCGGGCTCTCGGTGCGCATGGACGAGGCGCACCACTACGACCTGGAGGTGCACGGGGGAGAGGCGAGCGTGATCGCCCGCATCGGGCCGCTGCGGCAGGTCGTCGCCCGCCACCCGGTGCCGCCCGGGCCGCTCACCCTGACCCTCGACATCCGCACCGGCGACGTACTCCCGCCGACCGTCACCACAGCCGACCAGGCAACCGGCGAACCCCTCGGCGTCGGCGCCCACGCCCCGGACACCCTCGCCTTCTCCCTCGGCGGGCCCGACCCCGTGCCGCTGGCCGAACTCGACGGCCGCTACCTGTCCACCGAGGTCGGCGGCGGCTTCACCGGCCGGGTGATCGGCATGTACGTCACGGACGGCAGCGCTGCGTTCGACTGGTTCGACTACGCGCCCACGACCGTCTCGGGGCCAGGGGACACGGCAAGAGACGGCGGGGCCTGAACGACCGATGGTGAACGAACCCTCCGAACCGCCTGAACCCCCCGAACCCCACGAGCCGCCGGGTGCCGGCGCCCTCTGCCTCGGCATCGACGCGGGCGGCACCCGCACCCGCGCGGTCGCAGCCGACGGCCGGCACCTGCTGGGCCAGGGCACGGGCGGGCCCGGCAACGCCCTCTCCGTGCCCCCGCAGGACCTGGCCGACCACCTCACCGCCGCCCTGTCCCAGGCGCTGCCCGCAGGGGCGGCGCCCCGGGTGCGTGGCGTGGCCGCAGGGGTCGCGGGGGTGTCGTGGCTGCTGCCCGACGACACGGGACGCGGCACGCTGGTGAAGGCGCTGCGCATCGCGCTCGACCGGCTCGGGGTGCCCGAAGACGTGCCCCTGGACGTACGCAGCGACGTGGAAGTGGCCTTCGCCTCCGGCCCCGGGACGTCGGCCGACGGGCTGCTGGCGCTCTCCGGGACCGGGAGCGCCGTCGTCCGGTTCGTCGCCGGGCGGGTGGTGGCCACCGTCGACGGGCACGGCTGGCTGCTCGACGACGCCGGCAGCGGGCACTGGATCGGCCGGCACGCCGGCCGGGCCGCGCTGCGCGCCCTGGACGGCCGCGGCCCGTGGACGGCACTCGTGCCCGCGCTCACCGCCCGGTTCGGCACCCCCGTCGCCACCCGCCCCGCCGACCGCCTGGAGTGCGAACGGGCCCGGGCCCGCCTGCTGGAACCCCTGATCACGAACGGCCCCGTCGCCCTCGCCCGGCTCTGCCCGCTGGTGGTGCGGGCCGCGGAGGAGGGCGACGAGGTGGCCGTCGCCCTCCTTGACGACGCGGTCGCGGCGCTGGCGGAGTCCGTCCGGGCGATGCACCCCGTCGCCGGGGAGACACTGGTGACCACCGGGGGATTGCTGGGACCCGCGGGCCCCCTGCTGCCCCGCCTCACCGACCGCCTCGCCCCGCTCGGGCTGCGCCCGACGCCCGTCGCCGACGGCACCCTGGGAGCGATCCGGTACGCCCGCCGGTTGGCGGCGCCCCGATAGGCGCGTGGGGCTGTGACATTGTGCGGCTCCGCCGCGTGGGCGCGTCCGGCGCGCCTGGAGGGGCGCGGGGCTGTGACATTGTGCGGCTCCGCCGCGTGGGCGCGTCCGGCGCACTTAGAGGGGCGCGGGGAACTGCGCGATCGGCACCGACGGGACCGTTGGGTCGTCACCGGCCGGGTGGGGCTGTTTCTGTTGTGTTCGGGCTACCGGGCCGGTGGTGGGCTGGTCGGGCAGTTCCCTGCGCCCCTTGATACGGGCACTTCGTGCCCGTCGGCGACGCGCGGTGGCCTCATCCGCTTAGGGGCGCGGGGAACTGCGCGATCGGCCGCGATGAGACCGTCGGGTCGTCACCGTCCGGGTGGGGCTGTTTCTGTCGTGTTCGGGCCACCGGGCCGGTGGTGGGCTGGTCGCGCAGTTCCCCGCGCCCCTACGGGCGCCTGCGGCAGCCACCCCGGGGTTGGCGGCGTCCGAGGGCCCCTACCGGGCCCTCGGGATCGGGTGCAACCCGGCCGCGGGCTGGACATCCGGCGCCGTCTGGATCGCCGTGCCGTCCGGGCCTCGGGCCACGCCGAGTTGGGAGATGGCGTTGACCAGGTGCACGGCGCCGTCGGGGGCGGTGATCGCCTGCCAGCGCTGGGTGCGGACGCCGTCCGCGCAGGATTCCTGCGTGAGGGCCGCGCCCACCTCCAGGGGCGCACCGAGATAGTGCTTGCCCCCCACCACGTCCAGGCACTCCCCGGTGGGAGTGCCGCCCCGCACCGCACGAAGCCGGTAGTAGCCGTCCTCCGTGGCCGTCAGCCACCACGTCGCGTCCGGGTCGGCGGCGAACCGGGCGGTGGCCCCTGCCGCGTCGGACGCGGTGGTCAGCCGGTCGTCCGTGGCGCCGTCGCCGAGGGCGAGCGCATAGGTGCCGTCGGCGAGCGGGAGCCGGGTGACGTTCTGCCAGCCCGGCGCGTGCCCGATGTGCTGGGCGAGGGTGGTGAAACCGGCGTAGTCGGGGGCCGGTTTCGGACTGCCCCAGGTCGCCTGGGCGAGGAACCGCAGCGGCATGAACGCGTCCGCCTCGACCTCGTTCTCCGTCTCGGCGGCGGCCGAGTCCGGCCACATCGAGACCTGCGCACCGGCGACCCCGGGCTGCGCCCCGGTCAGGGTCTGGCCCTCGAAGTCCAGCGGTGTCCAGTCGCTGTCGTAGAGGTGGGCGGTGTCCATGTGGAAGCCGCCGCGCACCAGGTACAGCGAGTACGCCGAGTTCATCACCGTGTTGCCGGCGGCGAGCAGGTCGGAGGGCTGCTCCTCGGGCTCGGTGAGCCAGTGCTGGACCACCACGTCCTTGTCGACCGGGACGGTGTTCGCGCCGCTCAGGCCGTCGTTCCAGATCCGCAGGGTGCGCCCGCCGGCGCGCACGTGCGCGTCCACCCGGTTGACGAAGTCGACGAACGCGTCCTGCGGGGTGGCCTGTTCGCCGTACCGGGCCTTGGCGTAGGCGGCGATCTGCGGGTAGTTCGCGAAGTCGGAGCCGAGCATGTACTCGTCGGCGCCCATGTGCCAGTACGGCGTGTCCCACACGCCCAGCGCCTCGTCGACCAGCTTGGTGTAGAAGGTGAACGCCTCCGGCTTGGTGATGTCCAGGCGGGTGGGGGACCTGGTGCCGGCGGCGTCGGTGAGCTGGAGCTCCGGGTGGTTCTCCAGGTACGGGTCGAAGTGCCCGGGGGAGTTGATCTCCGGCACCAGGGTGATGTGGTACCGGCGGGCCATCGCCGACAGCTGACGGACCTCGTCCTTGGTGTAGTAGCCCCAGAACTTCGTCGCCGGGTCCACGTCGCTGGCGACCTTGGCCTCGATCTGGAGCTGGTTGAGCTTCAGGTACGCCATGTCCCGCATCAGCCGCTCGAACCACGCCAGCGAGACATGGATGTAGCACGCGCACACGTCGACGCTCCGCTCGGCGTAGCGCGGCACGTCGACGGCGGTGCCGTGCGGCAGCGCCCGCCCGCCGGCCAGCATCTGGAGCACGGTACGGGTGCCGTAGTAGACGCCCGTTTCCGTGGCGGCGGTGATCCGGGCGGTGCCGGCGACGTCGAGCTCGTAGCCCTCGCTGCCCAGGTCCGTGCGGGACGGGTCGACGTGCAGCACCACGTCACCGGGGCGCGGCGCAGCGCCGGCGGTGACGGCCGGCCGCAGCCCGGCGCCGGTGGCCAGGTCGTCGGCGAGGGCACGGGCGTCGGCGCGCAGCGCGCGGTCCCGGGCGACCACGGCGGAGCCCCGGCCCAGGGTCAGGGTGCCCGGGCGCGGGGTCCACCGGGAGAGGGCGGGGATCACCTGGGGCGTGCCCGAGGACGCCGCCGCCGACGTCGTGCGGGGCGGTGCGGTGGCCGCGGAGGCGGTGGCCGGGAGGCCCGCCGGTACGAGCAGGACGAGCAGGACGAGAAGGGCGAGGAGGACGGGGATGGCGGGGACGGTGGGGAGGGTGAGGAAGACGCGGCCGGGGCGGCCGGGGCGGCCCGGCAGGGCTCCGGCCGGCCGGCCGGGCCGGGACCGTCTCCGTGGTCGATGGTGACGCATGCGGCGTTCTCCTCACGTTGTACGGGGGTGCGGTGCCCGCACGGTCCGGGCCCGTCAGGTGCTCAGGCGGTCATACGGTCATGCCGTTCGGCGGCCAGGCCGTGATGCCGTCCGGCGGTCATGTCGTCATGCGGTCCGGCGGATGCGGCCCGCGTACTCCGCCTCGAGACGGGCGTTGCGCTCGTCCGAGCCGGGCACGTTGGCGGACTGGTAGAGCGGCGGGGTGACAGCGGCGGCGAGCAGCCGGGCCACCGTCTCGGCCAGGGTCATCTGGAGCAGCAGGGCGCCGGTGATGGTGCTCAGCGCGCACACTCCGGTGCCGTCCGGGAGCTGGAGCACGCAGTCGCCGAACGGCGCGCCGTTGTCCAGCACCACGTCCGCCAGCTCGAACAGCCGCTTGCCGCTGGGGTGCCGTGCGGTGATCTGCGAGGAGTGGGTCACCGAGGTGACGGCGATGATCTTGTGGCCGCGTTCCCTGACCAACCGGGCCATCTCCACGATGGCGCCGTTGCCGCCGGACTGGCTGGCGATCACGAAGATGTCCGCATCCCGGATCTCGGCCAGCGCCAGGACCTTCGCCGCGACCGCGGGGTCCCGCTCGGCGAACGGGTCGAGCGCGTCGTCGGGGTCCTCGCCGCCGAACAGCACCCGGTCGCGCAGGGAGAGCTGGTTGGTGGGGACGAGCCCGCCGGCGCGGCCGGCCACCTCCATGGCGAGCGCCTGCGAGTGGCCGGTGCCGAACACCTGGATCACGCCCTTGTCCCGCAGCGCCGCGGCCATCAGGTCGGCGGCCTGCGCGATGCTCTCCCGCGCCCCCTCGATCGTCTCGGGCAGCGCCCGCGAGACGCTCTCCCAGTAGGCGGTCCCGGAGGGGGCGCCGGACGGGGTGCCGGGAGCGGCGGACGTTTCTGAAGGCTGGGACGTCATCGAGGGGGTTCCTCTCCATGGGGGGTGGGGTCGGCGTTCCGCTTCTTGCCGGTGCCGCCGGTGCCGCGGGCGGCGCGTTTGGCCGGGTAGGTCCTGCGGTGGTCCGCGATGGTCGCCGCGGTGGTCTCCAGGGCCTCGACGGTGCGGTCGTAGGTCCGTTGCGCCACGCCCATGTAGAGCGCGTCGAGCACGATCAGCTGGGAGTGGCGGGCGGCCAGGAAGTCCGGCCGGAGGCTGACGGAGCGCACCGACGTGGTGAGTACCGTGCCGGCGCCCCTGGCCAGCGTGGAGCCGGGCGCGTTGGTGAGCGCGATGGTGGTGGCGCCGCGGTCGCCGGCCACCGCCAGCGGGCGGCAGGTCTCGGCGGTCTCGCCGGTGTGGGAGATGCCGACGGCCACGTCCTGCGGGCCGAGTTGGCTCGCGCTGGTGAGCGCCGAGTGCACTTCGGGCCAGGCCCACACGGCACAGCCGATGCGGTGCAGCCGCAGTTGCAGCTCGGTGGCCACGAGGGCGCTGCCGCCGACGCCGTACAGGTCCACCCGGCGCGCCGTGGCCAGCGCGTCGCAGGCGGCTTCCAGCGCGGTGGTGTCCAGACCGGCGACGGTGTCGTACAACGCGGCGGCGTCACGTTTCGCGATCACCGCGAGCACCCGCTCCAGCGGGTCGGCCACGTCGATGTCCTCGCCCAGGTCGGCACGCCAGGCGTCGCCGGCCTCCCGACCCGACTCGGTGGCCAGCCCGATGCGCAGTTCCGCATACCCGTCCACGCCGGCCCGGCGGCACACCCGGGTCACCGTCGACGTCGAGGTGCGGGCGGCGGCGGCCAGTTCCTGGATGGTCAGCGCGGCCGCGCCCGCCGGATCGGCGAGCAGGCGGTCGGCGACCCGGCCGGCGGCCCCGCTCAACTCCGGACGCAGGGCGCGCAGCCGGGGGATGAGCCCTCCCGTGGCCATGAAAATATTTACCTCTTTCCATCTTCCGATGCGGTAACTATTCTCATCGGCTCGAAGCGCTGTCAAGGTTGGCCGGACACCGGCTCACGTCGACGAAGCCGTATCCCACGAAGCCGCACCAGCGAAGCCGTATCCCACGAAGCCGCACCGGGGAAGCCGAATCCGATGAAGCCGCATCCCGTGAAACCGCGTCAGCCAGCAGTGTCCTGCCCGCAGCCGGAAAGCCGGCACCGGCGCGGTACCGCGTCCGCGCGCCGGGTACTGGCCGCGGCCGCCGCGCTCGCCGTGGTGGCGCTCCTGCCACCTGCGAGCGCCGGGGCTGCCCCCACCGCCCCCGCCCAAGCCGCCGCGGACCCGTGCCGGACACCCGTCCAACCCGCCTCCGTCCTGCCCGTCGAGCCGTGCGACAGCCCGGACCGGATCGTCGAGAAGGCGGCGAAGATCGTGCCACGGGCCTCGCAGGTGGCCTGGCAGCAGCGCAAGGTGATCGCGTTCACGCACTTCGGGATGAACACCTTCACCGACCGGGAGTGGGGCTCCGGCATGGAGGACGAGGACCGCTTCGATCCGCCGTCGGCCGAGGTCACGCAGTGGATGCGGGCATACCGGGCGATGGGTGCGAAGGAAGTGATCTTCACTGCCAAGCACCACGACGGCTTCGTGCTCTACCCGACCCGCTACACCGACCACTCGGTGGTCGCGAGCCCCTGGTGGATCCACGGCTGCCCCTCGGACGACGCGTCCTCCGCCGCCCGCACGGCCGCCGAACAGCGCCGGGACACCGACCCGTCGGCGTACTGGCAGGTGCGTGACACCGGCTGCCGGAACCCGGACGGCGACATCCTCGGCAGCTATGTGCGCGCCGCCCGCGAAGCCGGGCTGCGCGTCGGCGTGTACCTGTCGCCGACGGACGGCGCCGAACTGCCGCACGCCTGGCACCGGGACACCTACATCCCGGCGATCCAGGCCAAGCCGCCCGCCCAGCGCTCCATCGCCGAGGTGGCCACCCTCCAGGACGCGCCCGCGCCACCCGCGGGCAGCGGCCGGTACGGCAACGAGAGCAAGGCCGTGCCCCGCACCATCCCGACCCTCGTGCCCGGTGACGACCGGGCGGCACGGGTGGCCAGCGGCGCCCTGCCGAGCTTCGAGGTCACCGAGGACGACTACAACACCTACTACCTCAACCAGCTCTACGAGCTGTTCACCCAGTACGGCCCCATCGACGAGCTGTGGCTGGACGGCGCCAACCCGTGGGCGGGCACCGGCGTCAGCGAGCCCTACGACTTCACCACCTGGTTCAAGCTGATCAGGTCGCTGTCCCCGGACACCGTGGTCTTCGCCGGGCCGCAGGGCACCCGCTGGGTCGGCAACGAGTCGGGGGTGGCCCGCACCGGCGAGTGGAGCGTGGTCCCGGCGACCGCCGACCCCGCCACGGCGCACAACGAGGGCCTGATCCCGGGCGGTCCGCAGGCCGAGGACATCGGCTCGCGCACCGTGCTCACCGGTCCCGACGTGCGCTACCTCCAGTGGTTCCCGGCCGAGGCCGACTCCTCGATACGGCCCGGCTGGTTCTACCACCCCGACGAGTCGCCGCAGTCCCCGGCCACCCTGGTCACCAAGTACCAGCAGTCCGTGGGCCGCAACGCGGTCATGCTGCTGAACGTGCCGCCGGGCACCGACGGCCGGATAGCCGACGCCGACCTGGCGGCGCTGACCTCCTTCGGCACCACCATCCGCGACACCTACGGCAGCAACCTGCTCACCGCCCCCCGCGCGCTGGCCGACGACGACCTGCACACGGGCTGGTCGCCACCGGGCGGCGCGGACACCGGCACCCTGACGCTCACGCTGCCGCACCCCACCACGTTCGACCAGCTGGCCCTCGGTGAGGACATCACCCGCGGCCAGCACGTCGAACGCTTCTCCGTGGACGTCTGGGACGGCGCCCGGTGGACCGCGGCCGGCGCCGGTACCACCATCGGCCACGAACGCCTCCTGGTCCTGCCGTCCCCCGTGACGACCACCCGCATCCGGGTGCACATCGAAGCGGCCCGCGCCACGCCGCACCTGGCGACGGTGGGGCTGTACCGGACGGCGGGGTGACGGAGCGACGGGACACGGAGGGACGGGATACGGAGGATGAGGTACGGAGGATGAGGTACGGAGGACGGGATACGGGATGACGGGCTGAGGCCGGGGCGTGCGCCGGCCGGCGCAGAGGGCTTCCCCGGGGCTCCCCGCGCCGGCCGGCGGTGACGCGCGTTGATCGGCGGTGACCTGCGCTGACCGGTGATGATGCGCGACGACCGGCCTGGACACCCGAGGCCCTCTTGTCAGGAACCGGCCCTCTCCACATACTCGCCTCATCGCGGACCCTTCGGGGACGCGTGTCCCGAGGACCGTCGGAGCACGGCGGATCGCGGCCTCGGCGACGAGTACGGCGCGTTCTTCCCCCACCGCCGGCAAGCGCGTGGCGTACGCCGTCACCGCCTGACCGGCTCCCACCGACCCGGCGTGACCCGTGCGGGGCGTACCCCGCAGGCCATGGCGCGTGACCGCGTCCACGGCGCACCACTGATGCATCGCTCCGAGCGGGCCACGTCACGGTCTCATTTGTCGTGCCCCTGCCAATACCTGGCGGGACGGCTCGACAGGAAGGAACCCCCCATGCAGACCCATGTCCTGAAGTGGCTGCTGACCGCCTGGAAGAGACCCATGGCCGTCCTGGCGGTCGTCCTGGCTGCCTTCATCCTGCCGGCGCCCGCCCACGCCCAGAGCGCCGACCCGACCCCCGGCCCCGCCGTCGTCGGCGGCACCCGGGCCGCCCAGGGCGAATTCCCCTTCATGGTCCGCCTGTCCATGGGCTGCGGCGGCGCCCTGTACTCGTCCGACCTGGTGCTGACCGCGGCGCACTGCGTCGACGGGACCGGCTCCAACACCGGCATCACCGCCACCCTCGGCGTGGTCGACCTCCAGAGCAGCAGCGCGATCAAGGTCAAGTCCAACTACGTCTACCAGGCGCCCGGGTACGACGGCTACGGCAAGGACTGGGCGCTGATACGCCTGTCCCAGAAGGTCACCGGCCTGGCCACGCTGCCGATCGCGCACTCCACCGCGTACGACAGCGGCACGTTCACCATCTCCGGATGGGGCTCGACGTACGAGAACGGTCCGCAGCAGCGCTACCTCCAGAAGGCCACCGTGCCCTACGTAGACGACGCCACCTGCAACGACGCGTACTCCGGTGACCTGATCCCGAGCGACGAGATCTGCGCCGGCTACCTCTCGACCGGCGGCGTCGACACCTGCCAGGGCGACTCGGGCGGCCCGATGTTCCGCAAGGACGGCAACGGGGCCTGGATCGAGGTCGGCATCGTGAGCTGGGGCAACGGCTGCGCGGAGCCCGGCTACCCCGGCGTGTACAGCCAGGTGAGCACCTTCGCCTCGGCGATCGACGCGGCGGCGTCGTCGCTCGGCGGGTGACGGGTCCCCACCGCACCCCACCCCACCGCACCGTTCCGGCCGGCTGACCGGCACCCGGGGCGCCCCTGATCCACGGGGGCGCCCCTGTCCACGGCTGCCTCGCGTCCGTCGGGATCAGCTCCGTGCGACGTCCTTGACGAAGACGATCCCGTCGCTGTCCGCCAGGTGGGCCGGATCGAGCGGGGCGTAGCCGAACCAGGGGGATTCGCGGGGTGCGGGCCGGGTGTCGCCGAGGGCGCCGGCCAGCCGGGGCGCGTCGATGACGTAGCGGTCCTCCGGGAGCGCGTACAGGAGCCCTTCGAGCGTGTCCGGCGGCGGCGTGTCCACTCCCCGGTGCCGGATCGTGCCGAGGGCCGTGGCCACGAACGCGTACCCCTCGTCGAGATGGGCGCTGACCAGCGCACCGGCGCTCCACCACTGCACCGCGCCCTGCCACATCCGCATCGTGCTCTTGTCGCGCTGGAGATGGGAGTTGTGGGCGTGGACGAGCGCCGGGCCCCGTTCGGCGAGGGCGAGGAGGTTGTCGGCCATCATCCGGTCCCGCAGGGCCACCAGCCGGGTCATGCGGGCCGGCGAGGTGTCGGCCATCCAGGAGTGGTAGCGCAGCAGGCCGGTGGCGGTGCGCCCGTACAGGCGCGCCCGGTCCCAGGCGTCCCGCGGGGCCGAAGCGAGCAGGTGCGGCGTCTGCTCGTCGAACAGCGCCACCAGATCGTCGGCGAGCAGCCGCAGCCGGCCGGCCTCGGCCGACCGCCCCACGGACTGGGCCGGGTCCATCATCGCGGCCGGATCGCTCCACCGGTCGTCGGCGCCGAGCAGCCGGTCCAGCGTCTCCGCGGTGCAGGGCAGCAGGTCCGCGTCCACCCAGGTCGAAAGGTAGTGGTGGAGCCCGGTGAGGGCCTGCCGGGGGCTCGCGGCGCCGGTGATCTCCAGCGGGCCGTCGAAACCGGCGAAGCGGACCCGCTCGGACGCGGGCCGGCCGTCGTTGTGGGCGCGCATCCAGCGCACGAGTTCACGGTTGGCCGCGGACGCCCCGAGTCCGAGGTCCGGGTGGCTGAAGCCGCGCTCCATGACGTCCTCGAAGGTGCCCGTGCCCGAGGTGACGTAGTCGTCCACGAGCAGGCCCCTCACGCAGTCGCTCTCGATCGCGATCGTCCGGTACCCCTCCTGCTCGACGAGTTGCCGGAACAGGTCGTTGCGCAGGTCGAGCAGCGTGTCCTCGCCGTGCGTCGGCTCGCCCAGGGCGAGCAGCCGGGGCCGGGCCGGGAGCAACCTCATGACCACGGCCGCCTCGACGGCATGCATGGTGTCCCTGATGTCAGTAACCATGCCGTCAACGGTATCGTTGAAGATCCGGTTGAAACTTTTCCGCGACAACGGCAGGCGCACGGGGCATTCATGGGGAGAAACCTTCAAAGCGGTGCGCGGCTCCGGCCGGTCGATCTGGCACGCGGGCACGGTCTTTCCACGCAGGCGGTCAGGAACTACGAGGCGGCCGGCATCCTTCCGGCCGCCGACCGCACCCCCCACGGCTACCGCACCTACACGCCGCTGCACGCGGGGGCGCTGCGCGCGTTCCTCGCCCTGGTGCCCGGACACGGCCACCAGACGGCGACGTCGATCATGCGGGCCGTGCACCGGGGCGCCGTCGACGAGGCGTTCCGGCTCATCGACGAGAGCCACGCCCAACTCCTCGACGACCGGCGGACCCTCCAGGCCGTGGAGCGGGCCCTGCGCGACCTGGAGCCCACGACGGCGCCCGAGACCGGGACGGAGACCGAGACCGGGACGGAGACCGAGACCGGGACGGGGGCCGAGCCGGGTGCGGGGTCCGGGCCGGCCGCGGTGTCCGCGCCCGGCGGCACGTTCATCGGGCCGTTGGCGGCACGGCTCGGCATCCGGCCCGCGACGCTGCGCACCTGGGAGCGCGCCGGCCTGGTGCGCCCGCGCCGCGACCCGCGGACCGGATACCGCGTCTACGACGAGTCCGACGTACGGGACGCCCGGCTGACCCACCAACTCAGGCGGGGCGGCTACCTGCTGGAGCACATCGCACCGGTCATCGCCCAGGTGCGGTCCGCCGGCGGTCTCGAACCACTGGAAGCCACCCTGCGGGACTGGCGCGACCGGCTGTCCGCACGCGGGCGGGCGATGCTGGGCGGGGCCGCCGAGCTGGCGGCGTACCTCGGCGAACGCTGATGAGACGTACCCGCCGGCTGCCGGTGGCGGTGCCGTGGTCGCCACGGCGGTGCCCGAACCCACCGGCGGGACCCAACCCCCCCTCGCCGACGGTGCGTTGAGCGACACCTCCGCCGGCCCCGCCTCCGGCTCCTCGCCGCATCCCTTGTGGCCTCCACCACCGTGTCCTATAGTCCCGGCCACCACGACTGTGGCATCGATCCCACATTCTTGCCTGCGGGCGTGGTTCAACGAGTTGGGAGCCGTGACGTGACAGCACCTTCGACCCTGCGTCCCGGTCGGTCAGGAGGCCGACCGAGGCGTGGCCGGTGGTCCACTGTGAACAGCCGCCGGGAAGCCCGCGCGGGGCTCCTGTTCATATCGCCGTGGATCATCGGATTCCTGCTCTTCACCGTGGGATCGATGCTCTACAGCCTCTATGTGTCGACGACCGATTACGACGTCGCCACCGGCGCAGGCGAATCCGTCGGACTGCAGAACTACCGGCGTCTGCTGGAGGACCCGAAGATCGCCACTTCCCTCGGGAACACGCTCTTTTACGCCATCATGGCCGTTCCGCTGGAAATCTGCCTGGCGCTGTTCCTCGCCGGACTCCTGCATCGCGTGAAAAGGGGCTCCGGCGTCTTCCGCACATTGTTCTACCTGCCGAAGATGACACCGACCGTGGCCACCGCTTCGGTCTTCCTCATCCTCCTGAACGGTAATACGGGCGCCATCAACAAGGCACTGTCGTTCGTGGGCATCGACGGCCCGCAGTGGCTGGTGGACCCCGCCTGGATCAAGCCTTCCGTCGTCGTGATGACGCTCTGGGGCGTGAGCGGGACCGTGGTGATCCTGCTGGCCGCGTTGAAACAGGTGCCCACCGACCTCTACGAGGCGGCGGCCATCGACGGTGCGGGACCGGTGCGGCGGTTCTTCCAGGTGACGGTGCCGATGATCTCGGGGCCGCTGTTCTTCTGCGTGGTGGTGCTCACCATCGCCGCGCTCCAGATCTTCGACCAGGCATATCTGCTCTTCTTCCGGGACGCCACGAATCTCGCACCGGAGTCCGCGCTGTTCTACGGCGTGTACCTCTTCCAGCAGGCCTTCCAGGAATTCAGCATGGGGTTCGCCGCCGCGATGGCCTGGCTGCTGTTCCTGATCATCCTGGTCATCACCTCGCTCCAGTTCACGCTGGGCAACAGGTTCGTCTACTACGAGGGCGGGAACGACTGATGGGCAGCGCCGACGTGATGGTCACCGAGCCCGCGCCCGTCGACCGCCCGCGATCCGCGGAGCGCCCGGCGGAGCCCCGGCAGCACCGGCCGCGGCGGCTGCGCTGGCCCGGTGCCGGCCAGGTGCTGTGCTGGCTCCTGCTGATCGGCTTCGCGATCCTCTTCCTCTACCCGTTCGCCTGGCTGCTGGCGGCCTCCCTCAAGCCACGCGGCGAGGTGTTCGACAACAAGCTCATACCGGACCACCTCACCTTCGCGAACTTCGTCGACGTCTGGGACAAGCTGCCGGTGCAGCACTGGCTGTTCAACAGCCTCTACATCGCGGTACTTGCGGCCGGATTCGTGACGATATCGAGTTCGCTGGTCGCCTTCGGTTTCGCGTATTTCCGCTTTCCCTTCAAACGCACCCTGTTCGCCCTGCTGCTGGGCACGATGATGCTGCCGGGCGCGGTCACCCTCGTCCCGAACTTCCTGGTCTGGCAGTCGCTCGGCGCCATCGGCACGACCGTGCCGCTGTGGGGCCAGAACCTCTTCGGCTCGGCCTTCTACATCTTCCTGCTCAGGCAGTTCTTCATGGGCCTGCCCCGGGACACCTTCGAAGCGGCCCGGCTGGACGGCTGCGGCTATTTCGGCCTCTACCGCAGAATCTGCCTACCCCTGTCGGTGCCGTCCCTGATCATCGTCTTCCTCTTCGAGTTCCAGGCGAGCTGGAGCAATCTCCAGGCCCCGCTGATCTACCTGAACTTCGCCAACCCGGACGACTTCACGGTGCCGCTCGGCATCTCGTACGCCATGACGCAGTTCAGCCCGACGGCGGGCGGCCAGGGCGACTACCAGTGGGTGATGATGGCGGCCCTGCTGGTCACCCTTCCCATGGTGGTGCTGTTCGCGATGGGCCAGCGGTACATCATCGACGGCATCGCCACGCAGGGTCGCAAGGGGTAGCTCCTCGGGCGTCCCGGCGCCCCCGCGCCAGATCAGCGCATCACCCCGGCCGCCTACGCGGCGGGCCGCTGCCCCCTGCGCCGGTGCACGCCCCTTCCCCTCCCGGGGTGAGCCGGAAGGCGCTGGGGACGCCTTTCCATGCGCTGGGGCACGCCTTTCCACAGCCCTACGACGCGCGGTTGCCGGCGTACGACGCGCGGTTGCCGGCGGACGGCGTGACCGGCGGGTGGCGTGGCCGGCCGCGGCGGGCGCGCCGTGCGCACTCAGGCCCGGGCCGGCCATGAGGTGCAGGTCGGCGCCGGTGGCGTCCGGAGCCACGGCTGCGTTGTCAGTCCGCTGAAGTATCCTTCCCGCCGCCACACACCGACTGGGAGGACCGAGAGAATTGACCGAGCTGGCTGCATTCCCGCTGCCTTTTCTTGCTTCCCGCACCGGATCGTCCAAGGAGCCCCGAACACTGCGGGAACTTCAGATGATGCGGTGCAGCGCCCACATCCGGGCGAAGCCGGAATGGTTCGTCAAGATGAACGACGCCGGAATCGTCGCCAGGTGGACACGGGAGGCGGTCGCCCAGGGCCTGACCGAAGCGCAGATCCGTTATGTGCTCGAAGAACTCGCGTATTACGCCGGACTGCGCGACGGGCGAACCGGCGTGGAGGTGTCCGCCGTCGACGGGGTGTGGCAGTCGGACACCCTGGTCGACGACGAGCTCAGGTCCCGGCTGCGTGCGGCGGTTCGGGTGCTGGAAGAGGTCCCCGAGGCGGAACGGGACTGGCATCCGGGCTCCGACGGCCAGGTACTGGATCTCGTTCACCCCTCGCTGTTCTGCCTCGTGCGTGAGGTCAGCGGTATATCCGAGGGGGCCTGGCGGAATCCGGCGGCCGGCAGGTCACGGTACGAATTCTCGGAGAAGTTCCAGTGGCTGCCCACGGATGTCGAGGTCGGTGACGACGGCGATGTCGTCTTCCGCTCGTACGTCAACAACGTCCACCCCGTGGCACATGGCGAACTCGCCGCCGTCCTGCCGGACCTGTTCGCGCGCCTGCGCCCGCTGCTGGAGAACGTGCTCACCGATCTGCGCCATCCGCGGCCCCTGCGGATCGTGGCCGACCCCTACGCGTGGTACGACGAGGCCCCGGACAAGCCGGTCGAGCCCTCCGGCGACGACGATGAGGCCTACGAGGCATGGGAGGAGGCCGACGAGAGGTGGTGGGAGAACCGCCGCCCGGTCGTCCCGGACGCCCCGGTCTTCACCCCGCCCACGCTGCCCGACGACTCCGCCCGCGTCGACCTGCGCGGCCGTCGTCTCCAGGTCATCGTCAAGCTCGCCACCATCCATCTCACCCCGGATAAGCCCGAGTACCAAGGCGGTTCCTGGCATGTCGAGGGGATGATGAACGAGCGGATCGTCTCGACCGGCATCTACTACTGGGACAGCGAGAACATCACCGAGAGCGGGCTGAGTTTCCGGACGGCGGTCAACGACCCGAACTACGAGCAGAATGACGACAACGGCGTGAGTGAGGTCTACGGCCTGGAAAACGAAGACCCGCTGAACCAGGTGCTGGGATCGGCGTCGACCCCGGCGGGCCGCTGCCTGGCCTTTCCGAACGTTCTGCAACACCGCGTAGGCGCGTTTCGCCTCTCGGACCCCACGCGGCCTGGATATCGCAAAATCCTTGCGTTCTTCCTGGTGGACCCGTCGGCGACGATCGTCTCGACGTCCGATGTGCCGCCGCAGCAGCCCTGGTCCGCCACCTCGACCATGACGCTGGAAGAGGCCAAGGGCTACCGCGAACAACTCATGCGGGAACGCAAGTTCTTCGTCGACGAGCACAACGAGCAACTCTTCGAGCGAGAGTTCTCCCTGTGCGAGCACTGAACCGTCGCCGGAACCCGGCGGGCGTGCGGGTCAGCCCACGCCCTGTCGGCGCACCATCTCGGTGATCCAGACGGGGGCGAACGGAGACGTGCAGCCCGGGGAAGTCGGATAGTCCTTGAGTACCTCCAGGCGCTCACCGATGTCGATGGCACGGGCGCGGTGTTCGGCGTGGTCGATGCCGATCTGGGCCAGGCAGTGGTTCATGGCCCACTGGAGGTGCTCGGGGGCGTCTTTCATCTGCGTCTCGACGATGTCGAGCAGTCCGGAAAGGTCGAGGCCCTCCGGCCGTTTCGCCACGCGTTCGGTGGTCAGCGCCCAGCCGGCGCTCGCGACCACGGGATCCGGGTCGGCGAACCAGGCCAAGCGCAGCTCTTCGGCGTGCGGGCTCTTCTTCACCACGTAGTTCACGAGCCAGTCGTGCACCTTGGGCGTGCGCGCCTCGCGCAGCATGGTGTCCAGCTCAGCACGCTCGAACGCCTTCGGACGGCAGACCAGGAGCGCCAGCAGCCGCGCCGCGTCGTCATCCGTCGCCCAGAGCCGGCACGCGAGATCCTGCTGCGTCTTCAACCGCTTCGCGAGCGCGCGCAACTTGCTGAGGTTCACACCGTGGTGGTCGCCGTGCCTCTCGTTCACCGCGCGAATCTTCGGATCCTCAAGCGCAGCGAGCTCCGCCATCACCTCGGTCAGCGTTGTTCCGGCCACCTCAGCCTCCTGTCCCACAGCCGTGAAATGCAGCCTACGACAGACTCGTCCTCCCTCTTATCGAGGTACATAACCGCCGGCCCCGCCCAGCCCGATCACCGGCCCGCAAAAATACACCGCCGAGACCGGACACCCGTGCTCCGATTCAGTACCCACTGCTAAGGGGCGCGGGGAACTGCGCAACAAGTCCCACCGCCCGCAGCCGGAAATGCGCCTCAGCCTCCCACGGCCAATCGGCAAAGGCCGGAGCCCCGCTCCAGAAGCCCCCGCACGCGGCGAACCACCCCCTGAGGGGGCTCCGGGAGGCGGGGAAGGGGGCACCCGCCCCCACCCCCGCCGTCACACCTTGTCGTACCCGTACAACGCCGCCGTCTGCGCATCATGCAACGCATCGGCGACCGGCTTGCTCCCGGTGAACGCCTGCACCACCGCATTGGCCAGCTCCCGCCGGATGGCAAGGCCGGCTGCCGACGCGCCGATCGACCGGCCGTGCCGGACCACCTGGTAGTACGCCTGGATGACCTGGTCGAAGTCGGCGTTGCCGCTGGGCTTGACGTACTTGCGCCGTACCAGGTCGTCCGCGGAGCGTGCGCCGGTGAACAGGCCGGTGTTGATGCCGCCCGGCGTGTCGTGCACCGTCTTGGCGCGGGCCACGCCGGCCGCGAGCCAGGCGCTGTCGGAGGTCACCGCGCGCGCCCAGGCGACGGCCGCGGAGGGATTGGGCGCGGTCTTGGGGACCACGAACGCGGTGCCCTGCGAGCAGGCGAACGGGTTGCCGGAACGGTCCCGCAGCGGCGTGGCCATGATGCTGACCTTCTTCGCGGTCGCGGAGAGCACGTTCGGATACCACTGGGCGTACAACTGGGCGCCCACCTGGTCACGCACGTACTGGTTGCCGTTGCCGAACTGGTCGAACGACTGGAAGTAGCTCTCCACCACCGCGTATCCGCCCTGAACGTCGTAGACCGACTTCAGGAAGCGCACCGCCGCCACGACACCGGGATCGTCGAGGGTGGGCCGCCCCGACTCGTCCATCAGACGGCCGTCGAACGCGGTGATCCAGTCGGGCATGCTGTCCGTGATGGACGGATACAGGCCGAGCGTCTGAGGCTTGCCGTGCCGGCCGCGGTACATCTTCCTGACCGCGTCGAGGAACCGCTCGGTGTCGGAGAGGTCCATGTCCTCGTCGGTGACCCCGGACCGTTCCATCACCCGCTTGTTCAGCAGCAACGCGAACGGCTGCCAGAACTGCGGGATCCCGTAGATCTTGCCGTCCATGGTGACGTCGTCCAACGTGGCGGGGTAGTAGTGCGCGCGCGGATCGAACCCGGCCATGTCGAACGCCTCGTCGAGCGGCCTGATCAGGCCCTTCGCGGCGTAGGTGCCGATGAACGTGCGCATCATGACGACGATGTCGGGGACCCTGCCGCTGGCCAGCAGCGCGGTGAACTTCTGCGGGTCGAAGTTGGCCCTGTCGTAGGTGATCGGGATGTGGGACAGCTGGTGGGCGGCGTAGCCCTCGCGGGCCTGCCCCACCTCGTCGGTGGCCTGCCAGCCGTACAGGCTCAGCTTGCCGCGCAGGTCGGTGGTGTAGGCGCGTTGCCGCGCAGCGCCGACGCCGCAGCCGGTGGCCGCGAGGAGCGGGGGAACCAGCGCGAGGGAGAGGGCGTTGCGTCGGGTGATCATGGCGGGTCCCTTCGGCTTGGACAACGTCGTCCGCCTCTGTCGACGGGCAGGGAGGGAGTGGATGGGAGTGGACCGGGCTGGACTGCGATGGAGTGGATTGCGATGGACTGAGATGGACTGGATTGGGAGGGACTGGGGCGGGTGTGCGGGCGGTGCCACGACGACGGTGTGGGAACCTTCTCATGCGGGCGGTGCCCCATCGCCGCCGCCGCCGCCGCGGCCGGGTACGGGTCAGTCGTGGTGCGGCGCCGGGCCGGCCGGTCGGCACCGCGGGCGCAGGCGCAGGGTGAGGATCTGGAACGGGCGCAGGGCGAGAGGCGTTCCGGCCGTTCCGGTGGCTCCGTCGATGCCATCGGCCCCGTAGGCGCCGTCGGTGGCGTCGATTCCGTCGAAGGCGCGCCGGTCCGCCGGTGGTCGTTGCTGCAACGGGTCCTCCAGCAGGTCCACCACCTCGGCTCCGGCCAGCGGGAAGGACGTGTGGAGCCGGCCGGTGGCCCGCCCGCCCAGCGCCTCGTAGAGACGCACGATCACATCGCCGGAGCGGTCACCGGCCAGCTTCACCGCGCCGATCACGATCCCGTCGCCGTCGACCCTGACCAGCGGCGCCACCTCGGCGGTGCCGTCCACCACCCGCTCCGGCAGGTTCATCCGGTAACCGTCGCGCACCGCGTCCGCGGTCTCGGGGGCGAGCGCCAGGGCGTAACGGAAGGTGTGCCGGCCCAGGTCGGACTCGGGATCGGGGAAGCGGGTGCCGCGCAGCAGCGTCGGGCGGACCGTCGTGGTGACGCCCCCGTCGGCGCGCACGTCCCGGGCCAGGTCGTAGCCGTAGACACCGGCATTGAGCAGGGCGACGCCGTGGCCGGGCTCGGCGATCCTGACGAAGCGGTGGCAGTACGCCTCGAAGTGCGCGCGCTGCCAGCTGGTGTTGGTGTGGGTGGGTCGCTCGACGAATCCGTACGCGACCTCCGCCTGCACGGCACGCGCGGTCACGTCCAGGTCGAAGCGGGACTTCATCAGCAGCTCGCGCTCGTGCCAGTCGACCTCGGTGGTGAAGTCCACCTGCCGCGCCCCGGCGTGCAACGTGATGGTTTGGGCGGCTTCCGAGGCTCGGTCGGGCGCTGCGGGTCCGGCTGGCGCTGCGGGTCCCGTGAGCTCCGTGGGTCGCGTGAGCGCCGTGCGCGCCGGGGATCCCACGGGCGCCGTGGACGCCGCCGCCCCGAACCTGCGGCGGACCGTGACCCGGGGCGCCGCCGGATTCGAGGCGTCGACCTCCAGCAGCGCGCCGGGCCCGGCCAGGTCGCTCGGCGGTATGTCGTACGTGAACGAGTCGATGTCCCAGGCGTCGGAGTCGTTGGGCTGGTCGGAGTGGAGCTGGAGCAGTCCCGCGGCGCCGCCCGGCGCGAGCAGTTCCCGGCCCGCCGCCAGGTCACGCACCGAGCGCACCACCCCGTCGGCGGCCACCTCGACCCGCAGGATCCCGTTGTCCAGCAGCACCCCGCCGGTGCCCGTGCGGGCCACGTCGACCGTGCCCGGAACCGCCTCGGGCGCCGCCGCACCCAGCGCCGCCACCCCGCGGCGGGCGTGCGGCGCCGCGTTGAAGAGGGTGCGCCCGGCCGGGTCGGTGACCAGCGTGCGCAGTGCGCCGTCGACGAGCGCCTCGAGCCGGGCGGTCAGCCGCGCATGGCCCTCGACCGCCTCCCGGTGCACCCAGGTGATCGACGAACCGGGCAGGATGTCGTGGAACTGGTAGAGCAGCAGCAGCCGCCAGATCTCGTCCAGTTCCTCGTACGGGTACGGGGCGCCGCGGGTGACCGCGGCCGTCGCCGCCCACAGCTCGGCCTCCCGCAGCAGGTGCTCGTTGCGGCGGTTGCCCTGCTTCAGCTCGGCCATCGTGGTGAAGGTGCCGCGGTGCCGCTCCAGATACATCTCGCCCACCCACACCGGCGGGCACTCGTCCTCGGCCCGGGCACGCGAGACGAAGTCCTCGGGCGTGGTGATCCTGACCCGCGGCGCCCCGTCCAGGTCCGCGAACCGGTGGGCGCGCCCGATCATCTCCCGGGTCGGCCCGCCGCCCCCGTCGCCGTAGCCGAAGGTCGTCAGGGAACGCCTCGCCCGCCCCTTGTCCAGGAAGTTCGCCGCGCCGTGCAGCAGCTCGCGTGCGGACAGCACGCTGTTGCAGGTGTCGACGGGGTGGAAGTGGGTGAACAACCGGCTGCCGTCGATGCCCTCCCAGCGGAAGGTGTGGTGCGGCATGGTGTTCGTCTCGTTCCACGACATCTTCTGCGTCATGAACGAGTCGATGCCGGCCAGCCGGTGCAGCTGCGGGAGCGCGGCGCTGAAGCCGAACGAGTCCGGGAGCCAGCCCACCGTCACCTCACGGCCGAACTCCGCACGGCAGAACGTCCTGCCGTAGTAGAACTGCCGCGCCCAGCTCTCCCCGCCGGGCAGATTGCCGTCCGCCTCCACCCACATGCCGCCCACCGGCACCACGACGCCGTCGGCGACCAGCTGGCGCAGGCGGGCGAACACCTCGGGGCGGTGCCGCTTGAGCCAGTCCATCTGCTGCATCTGCGGCATCGCGAAGACCAGATCGGGATGGTGTTCGGCCAGGTCGGCGAGGTTGGCGACGGTGCGCGCCGCCTTGCGGACGGTCTCCCGGATCGGCCACAGCCAGGCGGTGTCGATATGGGCGGAGCCCACCGCGTCGGCGCGGTGCGCGCTCGCCCGGGCCGGGACCCGCAGGGCCGGGGCGAGCCGGGCCCGTGCCTCGGCGGCGCGTGCCCTGACCGAGTGCCGGTCCAGCAGGTCGAGGGCGCCGCTGACGGCGGCGGCGATCTCGAAGCGACGCGCGTCGGTGCCGGGCAGCTCCACCATCAACTCGTCGAGCACGTCGAGATCGAGCGTGAGCGCGTACCCCTCGGGGTCGAAGACGGCCAGCTCGGCGCGGGCGAGGGTGTACAGCGGACGGTCCAACGGGCCGAGGCCCCCGCCGGTACCCGGGTGCCGGTCGATGTTCGGATTGCCCGCGGCCTCCACGTAGAACTCGACGGGCTCGTCGGCGCCGGAGGCCGAAGGGGAGACCGGGACGTACGCGGTGCGCGGCTGCACCGCCTTGATCACGGAACCGTCCGGACGGTACGCCAGCCCCTCGGCCTGGAAGCCGGGACCGCCCCCGGTGAAGCCGAGGTCGACCCGGGCCTCCACACGCTGCCCGGCGAACGCGGCCGGCACCGTGCCGGTGAAACGGAACCAGGAGGTGCGCCATGCCGGCCCCCAGGTGTCCCCGACCGCCGCCGGCTCGTACCGCGCGGCCAACGCCTCGCCGACCGGCACCGGTTCGCCCGGCACATCCCACCGGGCCACCGCCAGCGGCACCGCCAGCGGATACATCGCCTCGGCGAGATACCCGCGCCGGGCGCGCGCCAGCCGCCGGTGTACCTGATCAACGTCGATGAGCATGGCGTCGTCCCCGTGCTGTCCCCGGGTGAGTGGGGTGGGTGGGTGGGCGTGGCGGTGGTGGGAGCTGGGAGCGGAGGCGTGGGGCCGGTCGGCTCTGGCGGCTGCCTGTGAGATCGTTCCCAGGCCCGGCTCATGGTGGTCGGGCGATGTGCCGGTGTCAACCGTGTGCGCGCGGTTTCGATGTGGTCCGGGGGCAGTGCCGCGCTGACCCTTGACCCCGTCGGTACGGATTCGTAGGGTCCCGATCTGGGATCGATACCACAGCGGGTCGCGTCAGCCTTCAAGTCTTCGCCCTGTCACCGCCCAGCCCAGTCAAGCCCAGTCCAGGCACGGCACCTCACTCCCGGAAACCCCAGGCCGCCGCCCCCGGCGGTTCCCGACACCGGAGCGCACGCGTGAGCAGCATCCGCGAAATCCTCGTCCTGTCCCACACCCACCACGACGTCGGCTACACCAACAGCCCCCGCATCGTCGGCCCCATGCACCGGCGGATCGTCGGCCGCGTGCTCGACCTGTGCGAGGAGTCCGCCTCCGGCCCCGGGCCCGAGGAGACGCGCTTCCGCTGGACGTTCGAAGTGGCCCGGCCCGTGCTCGACTTCGTCGCCACCGCCACGCCGCGCGACCTGGCCCGGCTGCGTGACCTGGCCGCCGCCGACCTCGTGAGCGTCACCGGTGGCTACCTCAACATGACCCAGCTGCCCGGCAGCCAGGAGCTGGACACCGGGTACGAGCTGGTCGACCGGCTGCGCGCGCTCGGCCTCACGGTCCGCACCGAGCAGCACGGCGACGTCAACGGCATCGCCTGGGGCGCCGTCGAGGCCATGCGCCGGCGCGGCATCGACCGGCTGGTGATGGCGCTCAACCCCGACCACGGCCGGCCCCCACTGGCCCAGCCGAGCGCCTTCCGCTGGCTGCCACCGGGCGACGATGCCGGCGGCGCCGGAGACACCGGCGGCACCGATGGCTCCGATGGATCCGATGGCTCCGCGGGCGGCGCCGACGGGGACAGGGGAGTCTTCGTCTGGCTGAGCACGCACTACGGCTTCGGTGAGTCCTGGGGCTTCATCGACGGCGACATGGGGTTGTTCGAACCCGAGGTGGCACGCTTCGTCGCCGGCCTCGAAGCCCGCGACGACTACCCCTTCGACGTCTCCGTCGTGCACGCCGCCAACGACAACCGCTGGCCGACGGCCACCTTCCTGCACGCCGTGCGGGCCTGGAACGACAGGCACCCCGAGCTGCCGATGCGCACCGTCACCGTCGACTCCGCCCTGGACCTCCTCCAGGCCCGGGCCCGGGCGGCGGGACCGGGCGCGCTGCCGGAGCTGTCGGGGGAGTGGGCCGACTGGTGGTCGCACGGCCACGGCTCCACCGCGCAGGAACTCGCCGTCCACCGGGCCGCCCGCACCCATGCGCTCACCGCGGGCACCACGCTGAGCCTGGCCGCCCTGCGCGGCGCGGGCGACGTCGACCACGCGGAGGTCATCGGCTACCGCCGCGGCCCGGTGCGCTCCCGCACCGCGCAGGAGATCCGCGCCGACCTGGCGGCCGTGGACGAGCAGTTGCTGCTGTTCGGCGAGCACACCTGGGGTGCGTGGGAGTCCTTCTCCAAGCCGCACTCCCAGCTCACCCGTTCCTCGTGGAACGCGAAGTCGGCGATGGCGTACACGGCTCTGGACCTGGGCCGCGACCTCGCCATAGAGGGCCTGTTCCGGCTGATGGCGTCGGGACCGGGCGCGACCGCGGTGCCGGTGCCGGTGCCGGTGCCGGCACCGGAGTCGGAATCGGGGTCGGCGCCGGAATCGGGGTCGGCGCCGGAGCGCGGGCCGGTGCGGGATGCGCTCGGTCGTCCGCTCCCCGGGGGTAGCGCCGTGCCGGTGCGCGCCGGTGACCCCGTCGTCGTCCACAACCCCACGGCACGCACCCGCACCGCGCCCGTCACGGTCGAGGTCGACCAGCTGCACCAGCGCACCGTGGTGGCCCGTGACGTGCCGCCGTTCGGCTTCGTCCGCATCGACGCGCCACAGGCGCCGCGGCCGGCCGGCACCGGCGAACGGATCGCCACCGAACGGTACGAGGCCGTGGTGGACCCGGCGCGCGGCGGCGTCGTCTCGCTCGTCGACCGCCGCACCGGTCGCCAGCTGGTGGACCGGCAAGCCGGGCACGGGCTCGCAGCGGTGGTCCACGAGGACGTGGCCCCCGGTTCGACGCACCCGTTCGTCCACGGTGAGCCGGTCCGGTTCCGGCCCGAGGACCCGGGCCCGGAGTTCGTCCGCTCGGCCGCGACCGGCCGGGAGCGGCCCGCCATCACCGAGGCCCGCGACCACGTGGCCCTCACCTGGACCAGCCACGCCCCCACCCTCGCCGTCGAGTCCACCCTGCGCCTCTACCACGATCTCGACTGCATCGACATCAGCGTGACCGTCGGCAAGGACGAGGCCCTGACCCCCGAATCGGTGTTCATCGCCTTCCCGTTCGCGCTGGCCGACCCGCGTTTCCTGCTGGAGACCGCGGGCGCGGTCTTCACGGCCGAGCACGAGCAACTGCCCGACACCAGCAAGGACTGGTACTCCATCCAGCACGCCGCTGCCGTGCACGGCAGCGCGCCCGACGGCGCGCCCGCCGGTGTCCTCTGGGCGACCTGGGACGCGCCGCTGGTGCAGCTCGGCGGCTTCCAGACCGGCCGCTGGGCGCGCACCCTCGACGCCCCCGCAGGGCACCTCAACTCCTGGATCGCCAACAACCTGCACTTCACCAACTTCCGCCGCCAGCAACACGGCGTCGACACCTACCGCTACCGGCTGATCCCGACCGGCGCCCCCGTCGACCCCGCGGCCGTCCGCCTGCTCGGCGACGACGTCCTCTTCGACCTGACCGCCCGCCAGTACGCCGGTCCCCTGCCGGACGACGGCGCCGCGTCGCTCGTGGTGTCGCACCCCGACGACGTCCTGGTGGACCTGCGCCCCGTCGCCACCGGCACGGACACGAACACGAACACGAACACGGACACGGGCACGGACGGGGCAGACGGTGCGGTCCGGGTACGGCTGCGGTCCGTCCGCCCCCGCCCCCTGGCAGTGGACCTCACCTGGTCCGGCCCGTCCGCGGTCGAGGTCGCCGGCGTCGGCTCGGGCCTCGGCCTCGAAGCGATGGGTGCGTTGCCCCGGAACGCGGCACGACCGACGGACGCGATCCTCGCCCGCGACCGTGCCCCGCTCGCGGTCCGCATCGACCCCTACGGGGTGACGGACGTGCTGCTCAGACGGGTCGAGGACGCGGGCGGATGCAACGGCAAGACCACCTGACCGAGACGGCCTGACTGAGACGGCCTGACTGAGACCGCGCAACCGTGACCGCGCAACCGTGACCGCACACCCTGACCGCACACCCTGACCGCGCACCGAGACCGCGCACCGAGACCACGTAACCGAGGCCACCTGACAAAGCACCATCACCATCACCATCACCGCCACCGCCACCGCCACCGCCACCGTCACCGCCAAGACCGGTCTCCTTGCTTGCTCTACTGGTTCCCTAGTACGGTGGGGAACCAGTTGAGCAATGGAGGCATGATGTCACTCCTCGATGACGGCGGGCCGATCTTCGCCCAGATCGCCGCCGAGTTGGCGAACCAGATCGCCGACGGCACGGTGGGCGAGGGAGAACGAGTCGCGTCCAGCAATGAACTCGCCGCGTTCTACCGGGTCAATCCGGCCACGGCGGCCCGCAGTCTCACCGTGCTCTCGGAGGAGGGACTGGTGGAGAAGCGGCGCGGCGTCGGCATGTTCGTCGCGAAGGGGGCGCGGGAGCAACTGGTGGGCGCCCGGCGGCGGCGCTTCGCCGACCGCTATGTACGACCCCTGGTGATCGAGGCGGCACGGCTCGGGATCGAGCAGGACGAACTGCTCGACCTCGTGCGTGCGGAGCTGACCTCGGCCGAGGTCACGACGGGAGGCAAGGGATGACCCCCGCGATCTCGGTGTCCGGACTGGGCCGCAGCTACCGCGACCACCAGGCGCTCACCGACGTCACCTTCGACGTCGGCACGCCGTCCATCACCGGACTGCTCGGCCGTAACGGCGCGGGGAAGACCACACTGCTGCGCATCCTGGCCGGCCAGGAGTTCGCCACCGCCGGGCGGGTGCACGTGTTCGGGACCGGGCCGTTGGAGAACGATGCGGTGCTGCGTCGGATGATCCTGGTGCGGGAGGACCAGACCTATCCTGACCTGCGAGTTCGGCATGCGATCGCGGCGGCGTCGCTGATGTACCCGAACTGGGACGCCGACCTGGCCGGCACGCTGCTGGACGCGTACGAACTGCCGCCCGCCCGGCCGGTCAAGAAGCTGTCGCGCGGCATGCGGACCGCGCTCGGCATCATCATCGGACTGGCCGCACGGGCCGAGCTCACCCTCTTCGACGAGCCGTACGCGGGCCTGGACGCGGTCGCCCGCACGCTCTTCTACGACCAGTTGCTGGCCGACTACACCGCTCACCCGCGGTGCATCGTGCTCTCGACCCACCTCATCGACGAGGCCGCCGAACTCCTCGACCGCGTCCTGGTCCTCGACCACGGCCGGCTGGTCCTGGACGAGCAGACCGACGACCTGCGCGGCACCGCCACGACCGTCACCGGTCCTGCCGAGGGCGTGGACCGGTTCGCCGCCGAGCGCACGATCCTGAGCCGGCGCACGCTGGGCACGCAGACCAGGGCGGTGATGGTCGGCCGGCTCGACGAACGCGACCGGGAACTCGCCCGCCACCTGCACCTGCACCTGGAAGGCGTCACCCTCCAGCAACTCGCGGTCTACGCGACCGAACACCACGACCAGCCCGGCCTCATGACAGCGAAGGCATCCTGATGCGCCCAGCCCCGATCGTCACCGTCGCCCGCTACCTGCTCCTCGACCGCGTCACCTACCTGGTGCTGCCCTGGGCGTGGGCGGCCTTCGGCTTCGTCCTCGACGTGGTGGTCCTGCAACTCACCCCAGCCGGCGACACCGACAAGCGCTGGGTCGGCGGCCTGGCCGCGGTCTTCCTGGTCGTACTCGTCCTGGGCGTGCAGTCCGTCGCCCGCGCCCTGCCGTTCGCCCTCACCCTGGGGATCAGCCGGCGCACCTACTTCCTCGGCGCCAGCTCACTGGCCCTCGCCCTCGCCGCGTCCTTCGGCCTCGTCGTGGCGGTCGGCCAGAGCGTGGAACGCGCGACCGGCGGATGGGGCATGAACATGGCCTACTTCCGCCTCCCCTACCTCCTCGACGGGACCTGGTACCAGTCGTGGCTCACCGCCACGACCACGTTCCTCCTCCTGTTCGTCTACGGGATGTGGTACGGCCTGATCTACCGCCGTGCCGGGCTGCTCGGCACCGCGTTCTTCGGCGCGGCACAACTCGGCGCGCTCGCCCTCGCCGCCATCGTCGCGACCTGGCTGCACGGCTGGACGGACATCGGCCACTACTTCACCACCGTCACCGCCATCGGCATCACCGGCGTGCTCGCCGCCGTCGTCGCCGTCCTGCTCGCCGGCGGCCTGGTCACCATCCGCCGCCTGACCGTATGAGACCGCGCCACACGACGGCGTCGCACGCACACGGAAGACGCCTCCCACCCCGTACGGCGATAGGCGGGCCGGGAACCCGGACTTAGAATCGGCCACGGCGCCCGGCCGACCGCACACGACGGCCGGCCGCCCCGGATCGCCGGGGGCGGTTGCATCGGCGTGCCGGCGGGTGAAGGACGGATGGTGACGGGGCGGGTGGTCGATCAGGAGCCGCTGAGGCGGCCGACCCTGAAGGACGTTGCGCAGGCGGCGGGGGTGTCCCACTCGACGGCGGCACGCGCCCTCAGCGGTGAGGGCTATGTCGCCGCCGCGGTACGCGCACGCGTCACGGGCATAGCGGACGAGCTCGGCTACGTGCCGCACGTGCTGGCCCGCTCCCTGCGCAAGCAGGTCAGCCGCTCCGTCGGCGTGCTCGTCTCCGACCTGCGCAACGCCTTCTACGCCGACCTGGCCGCCGGCACCGGGCGGCAGGGCCGCGCCCACGGGTACACGATGATGCTCGGCGACGACAACGGCTCCGCCGCGGACGAGATGGAGGCGGCGCGGGCGTTCGTCGCGATGCGGGTGGCCGGCGTGATCGTCACCCCGCTGTCCGCGGAGGTCCCCTCGTACCTGCTCCAGCAGCGCATTCCCGTGGTCGAGGTCGACCGACAGTTCGCGCCCGACCGGTGCGACGGGGTGATCGTGGACAACATGGCCGCCTCGCAGCGGCTCAGCGAGCACCTCATCGCGCTGGGACACCGCAGGATCGCGCTGCTCATCGACGAGACCCACTGGACCACCGGCCGGGAACGCTTCCGCGGCTACCGCGAGTCCCTGGCCCGCTCGGGCCTGCCCGCCGACCCGGAACTTCTGGTCTCGGCCGGCTCCGACGTCGGCGCGGCGCGCAAGGCGGCCGTGGACCTGCTGGCCCGTCGTGATCCGCCGACGGCCGTCTTCGCGGCCAACAACGTACTGGCGGAGGGCGTCTGGCGGGCCGCCCACGACCTTGGGCTCCGGGTTCCGGCCGACCTGAGCGTGGTGTCGTTCGACGATGCGCCCTGGATGAGCATGGTCACGCCTGGTGTCACTGCGGTGGCGCAGGATGCGGTGGCTCTCGGCGAGGCGGCGATGGATCGGCTGCTGGCGCGGATTGCGGAGCCGGCGGCGCCGGTTGAGACGGTTGTCATCGACGCCGATATTCAGGCCCGAGGTTCCACCTCGGCACCGCGCGGCGCCTGACGCTACCCCCCCGTCGGGTGGTTGCCCCGCTGGGGGCTTTGCCCCCAGGCCCCCCTTGTCGGCCTTGACGGCCTCGTCCTCAATCGCCGGACGGGCTTTGATGTGCGCGGCGTGTGCCGGTGTGCTGGTGCGCGTTGGCGAGTGCGGGTGCGCCTGTGGCTGGTGTCGCCTTCTGTTTCGTTGTGGGTCGGGGGCGTGGGGGATGTACGTGCTCGGCCGGCGCGATGATCGTGGACCGTTAGTTCACCGGCACTCGGCGGCGGTCCTGCGCGCGCACATCCCCCACGCCCCCTCCCGTCTCGTACGCGACCCGCACCCCGGTGGGCCTTGCCCCATGCCCGTGTGGGGCGACACCCCGAAAGGGGTGGAGGAAGGAAAAGAAGGGCCACCGGGGGAGAGCCGCGTCTGAGACGGGAGGTGTCGTGGGGGTATGTGCGCGCGCAGGACCGCCGCTGGGTGCCGGTGAACTGACGGTCCAGGGCAATCGCGCCGGCCGAGCACGTACATACCCCCACGACACCGACCCACCCACCCCACCGAACGCGGCCCTTCGGCACCCCAGGGACAAGGGGGACACCGCACCGCCCCTACCCTCTGCGGACGGGGGCACCCCAACCCAACCCCTCTGTGGGCAGTCGTTCCGCAGGGCGGAACGGGTGGGCACAGACCACGACGCACGGTCACGTGCAACGGCACCGGGCCCCCGGACGAACGGCGTAGCCACACCGCACGGTCACGTGCGACCCGCGCACCCCGGACAACGGCCCCGCCGCGTCAGCAGTCTCGTCCCAGCCACTGCGCGAGCACCCAACCCCGGCTCTGCGCAGCCCGTACGTACACCCACACCTGGCGCTCGTCGGTGCGGAGCACCGTAACGGGCTGGCCATGCCGAAGGACGCCGACCACGTGGCCACCGTGCCCGGGCGCAGCCCGCAGGTCGAGGTCGCGCGCGCAGACCGTGCGCCGCCGGTCGACGGCGGGCGATTGCCCCGTGGCCGCGCCGGCCGACCGCGGCGCGGAGGCCGGCACGTGCCCAGGACCGAGCAGCAGATACGTGCCGACGCAGCCGGCCGCGACCGCGAAGAGCAGCGCCGCCGTCCAGGCGAGCCGCCGCGGCGGGCGCAGCACCTGCGTCGGCAGGCCACGCAGCCGGAACCGGCGGGCCGCCGCGCCCCGAGCGGTCGGGGCGCAGTCGGCGCCATCCGCCAGGCAGGAGAGCACGGCGGCCAGTTCGGCGGCGTCGGCGTACCGCCGCTCGGGCTCCTTCGCCATCGCGGTGGCGACCACCCGATCCAGCTCCACCGGCAGCCTCGGCAGCACCGCCGAGGGCCGCGGCGGCTCGGCGAACAGCACCGCGTGCATCAACTGCGGCAGCAGAACGCGGTCGTGGTAGGGCCGGTGGCCGGTGAGCGCGGCGTGCAGCAGCCCGCCGAGCGCGTAGACGTCGCAGCGCCCGTCCGTGGGGTCGCTGCGCCACTGCTCGGGGGCCATGTAGGTGTAGGTGCCGCCGGAGAACAGCTCGCCACCCGGGCGTCCGGAGCCGGTCGTGCTGTCGGCCGAGCGCAGCCACTGCGGGTCGCTGCTCAGCCGGGAGAAGGTGTCCGCGGCCACCGGGGTGCCGGCGAGACCGAAGTCGGAGAGCAGCGGGGAGCGTTCGCCGGAGTCGGAGCGCAACAGGACGTTGGCCGGTTTGATGTCGCCGTGCACCACCCCGGCCCGGTGCAGCGCATGGGCGGCGGCGGCCACCTGGGCGACCAGGGTGGCCGCCTCCCGGGGCGGCAACGGACCGCCGCGGTCGAGCACTTCTTGCAGGTTGTCGCCCTCGACGAGGTCCATGACCAGGTACAGCCAACCCTCGTGCTCACCGGCCGCGTGCAGCGACAGCAGACCGGGATGGCGGGCGGCGCGCGCGGCGCGCGCTTCGCGGAGAAAAGTACGCCGGGCGGTGGGCTGTTCCCCAGCGGCGCGGGTCAGCTTGATGGCGACACGGTGACCGGTGGCGTCCTCCACGGCTTCGTGGACGACACCCATGCCGCCGCGTCCCAGCTCCGGTCCGAGCGTGTATCCGGGCACGCGGACTCTGTCGGGCACGGGGGTGAGTATAAGGACGGACAGGGTCAGCCGGTGCGGGTTCCGGACGATCGCAGCGTGGTGCGGCGGGACCGGGCACGGGTGCCGCTCTCCGTGGTGCCGGACTCGTCCGCGGGGGCGTCGGCGAGGGCGCCGGCCATGCCGGGGGCGGCGGCCAGGCAGGCGGCCAGCAGGCGGCGGTGGGTGTGGGCCGCGCGGTCGGGCCACGGGGGGCGGGCGGCGGCGAGCACCGGTTCCAGGGTCTCCAGCAGGCGTTGACGCAGCTCGCCCTGGTCGGCCTCACGGACGCCGGTGGTGATCTGCTCGAGGTCGGCGTAGGCCTTGATGACGAGGTCGGCGCGCGGCTCCTCGGCCAGGAGCAGTGCGGTGAGCCGGAACAGCCGGCGGCCGGCCCGCCGCAGGTCGTGGGTGCTGATGGCGTCCGCGCCCGGCTCGCCGCCGGCAAGGCGTGCGCGGGTGGTGTCGATCCAGGGCTCGATGGTGCTGCCCAGCCACAGGGGCCCGGAGGCCAGCTCGTCGTCGGGCTCGGGCATGCCCCAGCTCCGGCGCCGCCGCCACACCGTGACGAGCTGGCGGTTGAGGCCGAGCGCGTCGGCGATCTCGGCGATGCCGTAGTGCCGGCGGCGCGGTGCCGGCGCCGGCGCGTCGGCTGCCGCCAGCACCGCTGCCGTGGCGGCCGTGCGGCCGGGCCCGGCCGTGTTGGCCGACGCGTGCGGTGCGCGCCGAGGTGTCTCCCGCGGTGCCGCTTCCCTTGCCATGAACTCAGCCTACTGATCGGGCTTGCCGATGCCTTGTTATCTCAAAGGTCGTATCTGTAATCTCACAAAACATTCAGATCTACCCCCGTAGATGACGGGGGAGGTGCGGAAGCGGAAGGGGAGCGACGTGAGCAAGGCGAGGGCCGCTTGCGCGGCAGGCGCCGCCACGCTGGCGTTACTGGGCGTCGGGGCCGCCACCGGGGGTGCCGCGGAGGCGGGTGCGGGCTACTGCGCCGTGCAGGCTGCGCCGGTACGTGCCGGCTCGATCGACACCTTGCCTCCGGTCGACCGGACCGAGGTCTGGCACCAGGAAGAAGCCCGGTCCGGCTGGTCCTTCGGCCATGTGCTCCCCCCTGCCTCCCGCGGCTCGGGTACGTCCCGCTGACCGCCATCGACCCGGGAGGGGGAGTGGAGGTGGGGTTGTTATCTTAAATATCGTTACCGTACTTTAAGAGTACGTCGCCGACACAGGAGAACACGCGCAGTGCCCTCGTTCGTGATGCGACGGGGGATCCAACGGGAGGAGAGCATCATGCGCAAGGCAAGGGCCGGCACGGCGGTGCGGGCAGCTCTGGCGACCTTCGGTGCGGCCGCGCTGACCTTCACCACCCTCGCCGTGGGCAGCCCGGCCAGCGCCACGGGCACCGCCGGCGTGGTCACCGCGAACGACGCCTACCTGCGGACCTACGCGCAGAGCTGGATGATCGGCACCCTGCTCAAGGGCGACCACTTCGACGTCCAGGGCGAGCAGAGCGGCTATTACTGGGGCTACGCCCAGGGTGACTTCAACGGGTGCGCCTGGATCGTGGCCAGCTCCGTGGACAAGGGGACGAGCGCCTCCAGCGCCCCCGACTGCGGCGCGCCGCAGCGGATCGCCCTGCCGGACTCCGCGCACGCCCCGGCCGACGGATACGACACCAATGGTGACGGCACGCCGGACCGGCTCACCCTCGAATACAAGGTCACCTGCCAGAGCGCCGGCATGTACGGCAACTACCGGGGCGGGCACCACCTCACCCACCGCGTCGACCTGCCCGTCAACACGCCGGTCGGCTGGCGCTGGACCACCTCCGACGGGCAGTCGGCCGTGGTGCGCTGGGACGCCGGTGACCTGTGGGCGTACATCCCGCGCGACTGCGTCGGCCCGCGCTGACCCCCACCACGCGGACCCGGCGAGTCCGGGCCCGGCCGCACTCGAGCCCGGCGGCCGGTCCCGGGGCGCGGATGTGCGAGGGCGGGCGGTGTCGATGCGGCACCGCCCGCTCGTGCGCGCCGTGGGTGTCCCGTTCCGCCAGACTGTGAGTGATTCATTATGCTTCGTCTGGTTTGTTGGTCCATGTCGAACGGTGCAGGGTAGAAGGCGTGAACGTCCGGCAGTGCGTCGGCCGTCTGCGGCGGCAGCGGCCCACGGGGTGGGGGATGCTGCTGTTCCCGATCCTGCTGATCGTCGCGATCACCGTGGTGGACGTCCTGGCGCCTGACGACATCCACCTGGGCCCGGCTCTGGCCATCGCGCCCGCGATCACCCTCTCCTTCGCCGGTCCCTGGCGTACGGCGCTGGTGGGCGCTCTCGCGGTGGTGTCCCAAGTGATCATCGCCGCCGCGCACGGTGGGATCGCCACGACCAACCATCTCGTGCAGATCCCCACCATCGCGATGCTGTCGATCCTGGTCGTGTTCTTCTCCGTGGTGCGGGAGCGACGCAACCGGCAACTCGCGCAGGTGCGGTCGGTGGCCGAGACGGCGCAGGAAGTGGTGCTGTGGCCGCTGCCGACACGGCTCGGGCCGCTGAGAGTCGCCAGCATGTACCTGGCCGCCGAGGACGAGGCGCTGATGGGCGGCGACCTGTACGCGGCGACCCGCACCGAGCACGGGTGCACCCGGGTGATCATCGGTGACGTACGGGGCAAGGGCATGCACGCGATCGGCGAGGCCGCGCTGCTGCTCGGCGCCTTCCGTGAGGCCGCCCACCAGCACGCCACCCTGGCGCGCCTGGCCGGCGCCCTCGAATGCAGCGTGCAACGCTACCTGGCCGACTTCCGGTCGCGCGACGACGCCGAGGAACGCTTCACCACCGTCCTGCTGCTGGAGATCCCCGACGACGAACCGATCATCCGGATCACCAGCTGCGGCCACCCGCCGCCCCTGCTGCTCAGCCCCGGCAAGTCGGTCGGCCACCTCGACGTGAACCCGGCACCACCGTTGGGCATCGGCCTCGGGGGGATCGGCGGCCCGCCTGACGTGCGCGCCTTCGAAGCCGGTGACACGGTGCTGCTCTACACCGACGGGGTGATCGAGGCACGCGACCACGACGGCGTGTTCTACCCGTTCGCCGAGCGGGCCGCGCAGTGGACGAACCGTTCACCCGAGGCGCTCCTGCGGCAGCTGCGGCGCGACCTGCTCCACCACGCCGGCGGTCGGCTCGGCGACGACGCCGCCGTCGTCGCCATCTGCCGTCCCCCGTCCGACGCCCCGTGACGTCCCGGGGCGCAGGGCGTCCCCGCGACGGTGGCCGTGTGGAAGGATGGTCCACCCGCCGCATGGGGGCGGACACGGAAGCGAGCAGGGCGTGGTGGCGGACGAACGGGACCGGTCGGCGGGCCGGCCGGCAGCGGGCCGGGTCAAGGAGCTGGTCGGCACCGCCCGCGACCTGCACACCACCGCCCGCACCCTGCTCACCGACCACACCCGCGCCTGCGATGCCGTCCGCGCCGCCGTTGCACCGCTGCGCGAGGAACTCGTCGTACGGGAACTGGAGTCCATACCCGTCTCCCGCCTGAAGGACGTCACCGAAGGCCGGCTGCGGCTCGCCGCACTCGAGGAAGCCGGCCTGGACTCGGTACGCCGCGTCTACGAGTCGACCCGCTACGAGCTGCGCCAGATCCCCGGCGTCGGGGTGCAGACCGCCGACCAGGCGCTCGCCGCGGCCCGGCAGATCGCCCACGCGGTCGGCGAGACGGTGGCCGTACGGGTCGACGTCGACCATCCCGAGCCGCGCACCACCGCCCTCGTCGCGGCCCTGCACCGGCTCATCGCCGCCGGCCCCGAACTGCGCCGGGCCGTGGACCAGGCCACCCGTATCGACCGTGAACTCGACACCCTGCTGCCGGCCGTCCGGCCCGCCACCGGCCGCCTGCGGATGCTGCTCACCGGCCGTACGAAGCGGACCCGGGCGCTCGCCGCCGTCGACCGGCTGCGGGAGCTGACCGAAGAGGCCACCGAGCGGGAACTGCCGCTGCTGCTCGGGCAGGCCTTGGTGGACCTGCTGCGCGAGCCCGGGTCCGAGATCGAGTCCTGGGTCGACTTCGAGCTGCGCTCCGCCGAGTACTACAGCCTGCTCGCCGAGGTCGGCGAGGCCCCCGGCAGCGCCGACATCGCCGCCGCCGAAGGCTTCGTGCCGTCCGAGGTGGCCGAGCGGGTCCGCGCCCAGCACCTCGACGACACGCACTGCCGGGTCTCGCTCCGCGGCTACCAGGCCTTCGGCGCCCGCTTCGCCCTGGCGCAACGCCGCGTCATCCTCGGTGACGAGATGGGCCTGGGCAAGACGGTGCAGGCCATCGCCGCACTCGCGCACCTCGCCGCCCAGGGTCACACCCATTTCCTGGTGGTGTGCCCGGCCAGCGTGCTGATCAACTGGACCCGGGAGATCAGGGCCCGCAGCGCGCTGAAGGCGGTGCCGCTGCACGGCCCCGAGCGCCATGACGCGCATGCCGAGTGGCGCTCCGGTGGTGGCGTCGCGATCACCACCTTCGACGTGCTGTCCGCGCTGCCGGCACCGCACGGGCCTGCCGCTGCCGGCCGCGGGAGCGGCGCCGACGGGGACCGCCCGGTGCTGCCCGGGCTGCTCGTAGTCGACGAGGCGCACTACGTGAAGAACCCCGCCACCCGCAGGGCCCGCGCCGTCGCCGCCTGGAGCCGGCACTGCGAGCGGGTGCTGTTCCTGACGGGCACCCCGATGGAGAACCGCGTGGAGGAGTTCCGCAGCCTCGTCCGCCACCTCAAGCCCGAGCTGCTGACCACCCTCCAGGGCAGCGACGCGGCCGCCGGCTCCCAGGCCTTCCGCAGGGCCGTGGCCCCGGCCTACCTGCGCCGCAACCAGCGGGACGTGCTCACGGAACTGCCGGCGCTGGTGCACGTCGACGAGTGGGAGGAGTTCTCCGCCGAGGACCAGACCGCCTACGGCCAGGCCGTCGCCGAAGGGAACTTCATGGCGATGCGCCGGGCCGCGTACGCGCGCCCCGCCACCTCGGCGAAGCTCCAGCGGCTGCGCGAGTTGGTGGCCGACGCCGCCGAGAACGGCCTGAAGGTCGTGGTGTTCTCGTACTTCCGCGACGTGCTGGCCACGGTCACCGGCGCCCTGGGGGACGCAGCGAACGGGGCGAGTGCGGAGAACGCGGCCGGGGGCGCCGTCTTCGGCCCGCTGTCCGGGGAGGTGCCCGCCGCGCGCCGGCAGCGCCTCGTCGACGAGTTCGCCGCCGCCGACGGCCACGCGGTGCTGCTCTGCCAGATCGAGGCCGGCGGTGTCGGGCTCAACCTCCAGGCCGCGTCCGTGGTGATCCTCTGCGAGCCGCAGGTCAAGCCCACCCTCGAACACCAGGCGGTGGCCCGTGCGCACCGCATGGGCCAGGTCCGCACCGTGCAGGTGCACCGGCTGCTCGCGACGCACAGCGTCGACGAGCGGATGCTGGACATCCTGGAGAACAAGTCCCGGCTCTTCGACGCCTACGCCCGCCGCAGCGACATCGCCGACGCCACCCCGGACGCCGTCGACGTCTCCGACCGGACGCTGGCCCGGCAGATCGTCGAGGAGGAGCAGCGCCGGCTGGCCGCCCGGTAGCGCAGGTCCCCGGCCACCCCGAGGTCAGGGTGACGTGGCGAGGCCCGTCTTCAACCCGGCCCCGCACAGCGGCACCACCGCCGTGCGGCCCCCGGCACCGTCCTTGAACGCCTCGTGGTCCCGTATCGCCGCCCAGCAGGCCACCCCGGTCGACTCCACGAACAGGCCGCGGGAGGCCAGGTCGCGCTGGGCGTGGCGGATCTGGTCCTCCGTCACGGTCAGGAACGCACCGCCGGAGGTGCGCACCGCGCGCAGGATCTGCCGGGCGCGGGGCGGGCGGGGGATGGCGATGCCCTCCGCGAGGGTCGGCGCCGGTGTCCCCGAGCCGTCCAGCAGGTCCTCGGCGTCCTGCTGCCAGGCCTCGGCGAGCGGGGCGACGGCCGCCGACTGCACCGCGTACAGCGCAGGGCGTCGATCGAGCAGGCCCGCCGCATGCAGTTCCTCGACGGCGAGCGCGGCACCGAGCAGCAGGGTGCCGTTGCCCACCGGGACCACCAGCACCTCCGGAAGCCGGCCGCCGAGGTCCTCCCAGATCTCGTGCACGTAGGTCTTGGTGCCGTGCAGGAAGTACGGGTTGTAGACATGGCTGGCGTAGAAGGTGCCGGGCTCGTCGGCGGCTCGGCGGGCGGCGTCCGCCGTCGCCTCCCGGTCGCCCGGCACCACCTCGACGCGTGCCCCGTGCGCCGTGATCTGCTCCAGCTTCTTCGGCGAGGTGCCCGAGGGCACGTACACCGTGCAGGGCAGCCCGGCACGGGCGCAGTACGCGGCGACGGCGGTGCCCGCGTTGCCACTGCTGTCGGCGATCACCCGGCGCGGGCCGAGCCGCAGGGCCAGCTCGGCGAGCAGCACGGCGCCTCGGTCCTTGAAGGACAGCGTCGGCATCAGGTAGTCCAGCTTGGCCGAGACGCCGTCCCGCAGCTCCACCAGGGGCGTTCGCCCCTCACCCAGGGAGACGGACGGTGTGGCCAGCGGCAGCGACTCGGCGTACCGCCACAGCGACCCGACCCGCCCCGCCAGGGACTTCAGGGGCGCGGGAGTGGGCGTGAAGTCCAGGTCCAGCGGGCCCCCGCAGACCGGGCAGCACCAGGCGGGCGCGTCGGTCGGCACCCGGGTGCCGTCGGTGGGGCAGTAGCGATCCGGCAAGGCTGTCATGGCCGCAGCGTAATCACGATTCACGGGGCACGGTGACGGGGCGCGGGGCCGGAGGCGGAGGCGGGGGCGGGACGCGGTGACGGGGCGCAGGGACGGAACCGGCGGTGGGGGAGGGCGGATCGCCGGGAGCGGCGCCGTGGTCCGTACCGGAGTCCGGTCCCGCGGCAGCCGTCGGTCCGAACGGGTGGATGCGTCTCGGGGGCGAACGATCCCGCCCATGGCAAAGTCCCTGGTGCGCGGGGCTGTCATCACATCGAGTGATTCTCAGGCCTTTACTTGCCGTAACAACCCACGGTTGCCACGCTGTTGCTGTCTGTCCATCCGATGGGAGTGGCTCGTGACATTCGGTGAGCAGCCGGCATACCTGCGTGTCGCGGGTGATCTCCGCAGGAAGATCGTCGACGGTTCGCTGCCTCCTCACACCCGGCTCCCCTCGCAAGCCAGAATCCGCGAGCAGTACGGCGTTTCGGACACCGTCGCGCTGGAAGCACGCAAGGTGCTCATGGCCGAGGGGCTTGTCGAGGGGCGTTCGGGCTCCGGCACCTATGTGCGCGAGCGGCCCGAGCCGCGCCGGATCGCCCGCTCGGGCTTCCGGCCGGCCGGCGGCGCCACCCCCTTCCGCCAGGAGCAGGCCGACCCCGCCGTGCGCGGCACCTGGGAGTCGCGCAGCGAGCAGATCGAGGCCTCCGCCTGTATCGCCGCGCGCCTCGACATCCCCGTCGGCGACCCCGTCATGCGCACCCGCTACGTCTTCCGTGACGCCTCCGACGTTCTCATGATCTCCACCTCCTGGGAGCCCCTCGCGCTCACCGGCCGCAGCCCGGTCATGCTCCCCGAGGAGGGCCCGCTCGGCGGCATGGGCGTCGTCGAGCGCATGGCCGCCCTCGACCTCGTGGTGGACAACGTCACGGAGGAAGTCGGCGCCCGCCCCGGCCTCGCGGACGAGTTGCTGATGCTCGGCGGCGTCCCCGGGCATGTCGTGATGGACATCCGGCGCACCTACTTCGCCTCGGGACGTGCAGTGGAGACGGCCGACGTCATCGTCCCGGCCGACCGCTACCGCATCGCGTACCACCTCCCCGTCAAGTGACCGGGCCCGGCCGGCGAATCCACGGCACTCCGGGACGCCGGCAGAACGGGTGGCATGTCAACGCACCCGTTGGGTAGGCGCACTGGCACCACGGAGAAGGGGAGGACACAGTGTCCATGGCAGCTGGGGTCCCGACTGGACTCGCGCAGGGTGACGTCGACCGGCATGGGGGTACCTCCCACGCCGTTCAGGCAGTGGGGGAGCACCACACCGCGCTCGACGAGGCTGCGCCCGCAGCCGTACGGCCGAAGCAACCACCGGAGCACGGGCTTTCCCCCGTGGAGGGCGAGCTCCCGCACATCGCGAATCCGTCCGAGGTCGCCCCGAAGGACGCCCGCGAGCTGTCGAAGTTGTTCTTCGCCCGGCTCGACGAACTGGAAGAGGGCACCCAGGAGTACCAGGACGTACGCAACACCCTCATCGAACTCAACCTCGCCCTGGTGAAGTTCGCCGCCACCCGGTTCCGTGCCCGGTCCGACCAGATGGAGGACATCGTCCAGGTCGGCACCATCGGGCTGATCAAGGCGATCGACCGCTTCGAGCTCAGCCGGGAGGTCGAGTTCGCGTCGTTCGCGATGCCGTGCATCATCGGGGAGATCAAGCGGTTCTTCCGTGACACCAGCTGGGACGTGCACGTCCCGCGCCGTCTCCAGGAGCTGCGGATCGAGCTGGCCAAGGCCACGGAAGTACTCTTCCAGCGGCTGGACCGCTCGCCCAACATCGCCGAACTCGCGGAGTACCTCGGCCGCGACGAGGAAGAGATCACCGAGGGCGTCGTGGCGGCCAACGCCTACACCGCGTCCTCCCTGGACGCACCCCTGGACAGCGGTAGCGAACCGGGCGCCGAGAGCCTCGGCGACGTGCTCGGCGTCCCGGACGACGACATGGAGATCGTGGAGAACGTCCAGGCCCTGAAGCCGCTGGTGGAGCAACTCGGGGAGCGGGACCGCCGCATCCTGCAACTCCGCTTCGGTGCGGAGATGACCCAGGCGGAAATCGGCGCCGAACTGGGCGTCTCACAAATGCACGTCTCCCGCCTACTGACCCGCATCACGACCCGCCTACGCGCCGGAGTCCTCTCCGACGACTGACCCACCACCGCCCCGGCCCGTCGGGCCGAGTCTCGACGGGCCCGTCAGGTCGTCACCGCCCCAGAGGGGCAGTCCCTGTCGTGTCCGGCCCATCGGCCGTCGGGTGGGGTTGCTCGCCCCATTCCCCGTGCCCCTGCTTGTTGGGCGCCTTCGGCGCCGCTGCTGATAAGGGGCGCGGGGAACTGCGCGACAAGCCCCGGCGGGCCCGTCAGGTCGTCACCGCCCCAAAGGGGCAGCCCCTGTCGTGTCCGGCCCACCGGCCGTCGGGTGGGGTTGCTCCCGCCATTCCCCGTGCCCTTGGTTAGGCCCCGGGCGCCCCCGGCGCCCCCGTCGCTGCCGGCACCGAGAACACCTGACGACGTGATGCACGGATGTGCGTCACGTCATGGCTGGTTGCGTACCTCTTCGTGCAATTTCGTATCCGCTGTGTAAAGGTCGGGCGTAGGCTCGGGCATATGCGCAGTGCGGTTTCCGTGGATGCCGAGATCGCTTGCGGGCCAGAGGCACAGCCAGGGGCGAGGCACAGAGAGACAGGGGGTGGAGAGACGCCATGAGCGAGAGCGCGACCCAGCTCGTCTGGCTCGTTATACGCAAGGATGACAACGGCAATCGCTACCGGATCGGCAGCTACGCGACCAAGGCGGAAGCAGAGCGGGAAGCCGAGAAGATGGCGAACAGACTCGACGGTCACGGCGCCCGGAAGCTGTACCTGGTCGAGCGCCTCGAGTCGAGCAGCACCCCGTAGGCGTGGAGGCCCGCGGGCGGAGCCTGCACCGCAGTGGAGCGCAGGGTGCGAGGCCGTCACCGTGCCCCGGTAGGGTCCTGCCCGACCGGCGGCGAATGACGGGAA
The DNA here is from genome assembly GCF_024435355.1 of Streptomyces odontomachi. Classification (GTDB taxonomy): domain Bacteria; phylum Actinomycetota; class Actinomycetes; order Streptomycetales; family Streptomycetaceae; genus Streptomyces; species Streptomyces odontomachi. The sequence goes on along the minus strand of NZ_JAMJWG010000012.1, from coordinate 258,594 downwards.
TCGGACATTGTCTGGGCTGATCGACACGGTGGCATGGGTGCGTATCGAGGACGGACGCATCCTCTGCGCGCGCCCGCGCGGCAAGGATGTCTTCTACATCCCCGGCGGTAAGCGTGAGGGCGCGGAGAGCGACCTGGACACCCTGCTGCGCGAGATCGAGGAGGAGCTGACCGTGCACCTCGACCCGGGCACGGTCACGCACGTGGGCACGTACGAGGCTGCCGCCCCCGGGCACCCGGGCGGCTCCGTGGTGCGCATGAGCTGCTACACCGCGGAGTACCGCGGCACCCTGGCGGTCAGCAGCGAGATCGAGGAGATCGCCTGGTTCTCGTACGCGCACCGCGACCTGGTGCCCCCCGTGGACCAGCTGCTGTTCGACGACCTCAAGGCCGCGAGCCAGCTGACCTGAGCGCCCCGGCCGCCCCGGCCTCACTTCCACGGCACCGGAGTGCCGAGGCACCGGGGCGTCACGGCACCGGGGCCAGACCCGTTTCCCACAGCCCGCCAAGCGGCGAATAGGGAGGGGGAATACGGAGGGTGATGAAGGGTATATGAGTAATAGGGCATATGGGTACTAGCAAGTGCTAAATCATGCTAAATCGCCGCACCCCTCTGACACTCCGGATATCCCTCTGATCTCGACCACGAGTTGACCTTGGCTTGACGTCGTCGCCATGTTCCTACCCGCTCGGGGGTGAGCCGGCTAGCGAGGTGATCGGCATGACCGATGTTGCCGGGGACTGTGTCCAGTGGACCTTTCCCGCGGACCCCTGCGCCGTGCACACCGCCCGTACGCAGGTCCGCGGGCAGCTCCACAGCTGGCGGCTCACCCCCCTCGTCGACATCACCATCCTGCTGGTCAGCGAGCTGATGACGAACGCGCTGCGGTACGCGGGCGGCCCCATAGGCATCCGTCTGGTGTACCCCGCGGTGATCCCCGGCGCCCTGCTGGTGGAGGTCTCGGACGCCCGCCCTGACCTGCCCTGTGCCCATGCCGCCGGGGTCGACGACGAGGGCGGCCGCGGGCTCCAGCTGCTTGCCTGCTCGGCGCTCCGCTGGGGGACCGAACGGATCGACACGGGGAAGATGGTGTGGTTCGAGCTGTCCCTGCCTGGTTAGAAGACTGGGTGTGCAGGTCCCGGCGGCCGAAACGAGTCGGGACCGTGCTGTGATCGTGAACACCGTGTCGTGTGGGCCGGAAGTGCTGGATACTGCCTACGGCTGAACTCGGTGGCCGGTACCGGACGCGGTGAGCTGGAGGGGACGGTTCGCGTGAGCGAGATACCAGCGAAGTCCACGGCGCCCGGATCGCCGTCGGACGGATCCCGGGGCGGTGCGCCCGGCGCGCCACCCGGCGCCGCGGGCGGCTCGGGCGATGCGGAGGACCGCCCGGCGCACCACGGCGCGCGTAGCACGCGCGGCGACACCGGCCACGGAGCCCTGGGCCAAGGACCGTACGAATCCGCTGATGCGGCCGTGAGTACCGGTCCGGCCGACGCCACCTGGCAGAGCACCCCGCCCGGTTCGCTCTACGACTATCTGAAGGTCGCCTCGTTCTCGATCGGCCCGGACGGGCTGGTCGACCACTGGAGCAAGCGGGCCGAGCGGCTCTTCGGCATCCCCGCGGCCCGGGCGCTCGGCAAGGACCCCATCGAGGCCTTCGTGCCGGCCGACCTGCGCGAGCGCGGCCAGCGCAAGATGACGGAGATCCTCGACGGCCGCGAGTGGACCGGGTCCGTCCCGTTCCGGCTACCCGCGCCCCGCGACGGCGAGCAGGCCGGGTACGTACAGCACACCCTGGACGGTGACGAGGCAGCAGCCGGCGAGGACGGCACGCAGGAAGGCCGCCCTGACGCCGTCCGCGAGGGAGTCGCCGAGATCTATGTGATGCCGACCGAGAACGCGGACGGTGAGCACTCCGCCGTCTGTATCGTCATCGACGTCCGCATCCTGCGGGGGATCGAGACCGAGCTCGCCGCCTCGCAGGCGATTTTCGGCCAATCTCCTTTTGGCTTTCTTCTGTTCGGCACGGACCTACGCGTCTGGCGCACCAACCACCGGTTCGCCACCGTCTTCGGCGGCACCGCCGACGACCACCGCGGCGGCAGCGTCCACGACTACCTCCCGCGCGGCGAGGCCGACCGGCTGACCGCCGCCATCCGCCGCGTCCTGGAGACCGGCGACCCGGTCAACGAGATGCAACTGGTCGGCCCGGTCCCCGGCTCCAGCGAGCGCCGGCACTGGGCGATCAACCTCTACCGGGTGCACGGCGGCTCCGGCGCCCCGATCGGCGTCGCCGGCATCGGCACCGACGTCACCCGCAGACACGCCGCCGCCCGCGAGGCCGCCCACGCCCGCCGCAATCTCGCCCTCCTGAACGAGGCCGGCGCCCGCATCGGCAACTCCCTCGACCTGGAGACCACCGCGCGCGAACTGCTGGACGTCACCGTCCCCGGCTTCTGCGACCTGGCCTCCGTCGACCTCTACCAGGGCCTGCTCCAGGGCGACGAGTCGCCGTCAGGGCGCTGGGCGGCGACCGGCCCGCAGTCCGGCTCGGGCAGCGCCGAACTTCGCCGGGTCGCCTACGCCAGCGCCGTCTCCGACGCCCCGTTCGCCAACAGCTCCGGCGGCTCGCCCCCGGTCAGCGTCGGCGCCGTGCACCACTACCCGTTCGCCTCGCCGTGCGCCGAGGCGCTGCGCATCGGCCGCCCCCGGCACATCCCCGCCGACGGCGGCCTCATCCAGTCCACCCTCGCCGTGCCGATGGTCGCCCACGACACCGTCGTCGGACTCGCCCAGTTCTCCCGTACGAAGGGCAGCGAGCCGTTCGGCGACCGGGACCGCGCGCTCGCCGTCGAACTCGCCGCACGCGCCGCCGTGTGCATCGACAACGCGCGCCTGTACCGCCGTGAGCACGAGCGCGCCCTGATCCTCCAGCGCTCCCTGCTGCCGCCCGGCGACCCGGAGGCCTCCGGACTCGACATCGCCTGCCGCTATCTGCCCGGCAACGCGGCGACCGAGGTCGGCGGCGACTGGTTCGACGTCATCGAACTGCCCGGACACCGCACCGCCCTGGTCGTCGGCGACGTCATGGGGCGCGGCCTGCGCGCCGCCGTCGCCATGGGCGAGCTGCGCACCGCCGTGCGCACCCTCGCCCTGCTCGACCTGGAGCCCGCCGAGGTGCTCTCCGCGCTCGACGAGATCGCCAGCGGCCTGGGCACCCCCGGAGGCGTCCAGCGATCCCATGCCGCACGGTCCCGGTCGCGCGCCGGCGACACCCGGGAGTCCGACGAGCGGCAGGACGCCGACCTGTTGGAGGTCTACCTCGCCACCTGTATCTACGCGGTCTACGACCCGGTGACCCGGCGGTGCACCTTCGCCAACGCCGGCCATCTGCCGCCGGTCGTCGTGGAGCCCGGCGAGGACGCTCTGATGCTCGACGTGCCGCCCGGCATGCCGCTCGGCGTGGGCGGCGAACCGTTCGAGGAGGTCGAGGTCGAGCTCGCCGAGGGCGCGCTGCTCGCGCTCTACACCGACGGGCTCGTGGAGTCCCGCGACAATCCGCTCGACGAGGGCCTCCAGGCGTTCCTCGGCACCCTCACCGAGCCGTCCCGCCCCCTGGAGGACGTCTGCGACCACGTCCTCACCACCCTCAACACCGCGCACGGCGAGGACGACGTCGCGCTCCTCATGGCACGCATCCAGGGGCTGCCGTCCGGCGCCGTGGGCGACTGGATCCTGCCGCGCGAGGCACTCAGCGTCGGCCGGGCCCGCGAGTACGCCCGCGCCCAACTGCTCACCTGGGACCTCGAACCCCTGGTGGACACCGCGGAGCTGCTGGTCAGCGAGTTGGTGACCAACGCCCTGCGGTACGGCGAGGGCGAGATCAGGCTACGGCTGCTGCTCGACCACACGGTGGTGTGCGAGGTCTGGGACGCCAACCTGGTCCAGCCGCGCCGGCGCCGCGCCCGTGACACCGACGAAGGCGGTCGCGGGCTCCAACTCGTCCAGCTGCTCAGCTCCGCCTGGGGCTCACGCCGGACGCACCGCGGCAAGACGGTCTGGTTCGAGATGCCGCTGCCGGACGGCAACGCCAAGATGAAGGACCCGTCCGAGGCGTTGCTGAGCCTGTTCTGACCCCGCCCGGCCGGCCGCGCCCCTCCGACCCTGCCCGGCCGTGACCTCGCCGCGACCCTTTACCCTTCTCGTTCAGGACATCGGGGGACGGGCCGGGAAGAACGGTCAAGGGCGAAGGCGGGGGATGGCGATGGACGATGTGCGGGAAGAGGCACCGGCCGAGACGGGGAGTGCGCAGGCGGGCAGCGAAGTGGGCCGGCTGCGGCGCGGCTGGCGAGGGATGCGAAGCGGCTGGCGCAGCCCACGCCTGAAGTGGCCGAAGCGCCTGGTGCTCGCCCTGGTCCTGCTGATCGTGCTGCCGCTCGCCGCGGCGGGCATCGCGCTGCGGATCAACTACGGCGGTGACCCGGCCGCCGGTACGACCACCCGTGACCGCGACGCGCTGTGGCTCGGCCACGCCTGGGTCGACGGCCGCAAGGACGACGCCGACCTCGAGGCGCTCGCCGAACGGCTGCACGGCACCGGCATCCGCGATCTGTACGTGCACACGGGCCCCTGGGAACACGACGGAACGCTGCCGGGGAACCGGTATCCCAAGGCCCGGTGGCTGATCCGGCAGGTGCACCGGACCCTGCCCGGCGTGCGCGTCCAGGCCTGGCTCGGCGACGAACTGGCCACCGAGGGCCCGGTGGGGCTGCACCTGGAGGACGCCGCGACCCGGGACCGCATGGTCGGCTCCACCCGTCAGGTGCTGGACGCCGGCTTCGACGGCGTCCACCTCGACCTGGAGCCGCTGCACTCGGACGACGCCGACTACCTGGCCCTGCTGGATCGGCTGCACCCGCTGACGGGCTCCCGAAGCGCGGTGCTGTCCGTCGCCGCCCACCAGATCGACCCGCTGCCGCACCTGCACTCCGTGGCCGGCGCCGTGAAGGGGCACCCGAAGTGGTGGTCGCAGGCGTTCTTCGGGCGGGTCGCACGCCGCGTCGACCAGATCGCCGTCATGTCGTACGACACCGCGATGCCCCTGGAGAGCCTCTACGGCGGCTACGTGGCCGAACAGACCACGCTCGCCCTGGAGGTCACGCCGCGCACCACGGACCTGCTGATGGGGCTGCCCTTCTACCAGGAGAACAACCCCAGCCACTGGGGCTTCGCCGAGACCGTGCCCGCCGCGGTACGGGGCGCCCGGCTCGGCCTCGGCCGCACCGACCCGGACCGGGCCAGGTTCGGTCTCGCCCTGTACGTGGACTTCACGGCACGCGACGAGGACTGGGCGGCGTACCGGGCCGGGTGGGTGCGCTGAGCGGGCCGGTCGGCGACGCTGGGCCGGCCGTCAGAAGCCGAGCCGGCCGGCCGCCGGGCACCGGGTCCCCCGCTAGATGCTGAACCGTTCCTGCGCCAGCAGCGGACGCACCCGCGAGGCGAAACCGCCGGTGCTGAACGTGCGTTGCAGCAGCCCCGGGTGCAGCTGCTCGGCCAGCGCGGCGGCGATCATGCCCTGGTCCAGGGCGAGCACGAAGTCGCTGACCCGGCCGGTGGTCACGTCGACGGAGTCACGGAAGCCGTAGCCGTCGTCGTAGGCGCCGAAGTCGCGGGCGAGCGCGGTGAGGTTGTCCAGGGCGGCCCGGGGCTCGTACGGCAGGGCGAGGAAGGAGGCGTGCGGGGTGACGACGCCCTTGGAGTCGTAGCCGTCCGTCTGCATGCCGAGGGCGGCGACGCCGTACACGTCGTAGCCGCCGTCGGGGACGTTCGCCGGCGAGAAGCCCCAGTAGCCGTACTCCGCCTCGTAGAGGCCGTGCTCGAGCTGGCCGAGCACGTACCGTCCGTGGGTGGCGCCCCACGCCTGCGGCGACCACGTGCGCTCCGGCACGAACAGGGGCACCATCAGCGCCTCGAACATGGAACCGCCCCAGGTCGGGACGAGGGCGCGGCCCCGGTACGTGTAGTGGCCGTTGAACATCCGCACCCGTCCGACGGTGCGGTGTTCGCCGTCGGGTTCCTGCTCCTGCACCTGGCCGGGCGGATCGGTGCGCAGCAGGCACCAGTAGTGCTCGGCGGGCAGGCTGCCGTCGGCGATGCCGAGGTAACTGGCCATGCGCGGCTCGGTGTTCAACGAGCCGTAGTGGTGCGGGGTGGGCTCGCCGGTGTCGGTCCAGAATCCGCCGCGCAGCTGGCCGGGGTGGTTCACCGGGTCGGCAGGGTCGTACGGCGTGTGGAAGTACGACCAGTCGGCGCCGGCCAGCAGCCGTGCGATGCGGGGCCGCAGCGCGGGGTCGGCGTCGGCCGCGATGCGCAGCCCGGCGATCAGCCAGGCGTTGTCGACGGTCGACAGGAACGGCCGCACCTCCTCGCCGCTGTCCGGGGAGCTGGTGAGCGTCGAACCGTCGTAGGGGTCGTACCAGTTGAGCCAGAAGCCGTGCTGCCGCTCCAGGCGCTCCACGGCGGCCAGCGTGCCGGACAGCCTGCGGTGCAGCGTGGCGCGGTCGATGACGCCGAGCCCGGCCGCGGCCACCGTGGACCACAGGCCGCAGCCGATGTTGGTGGGCGACGTCTGCCGGACGGGGGTGGGCCGGCCCGAGCCGGAGAGGTCCATGGCGTCGGCGGTGAGGCTGTGCTCCGTGGTGAGCGTCTCGATCGAGCGGTAGGTGTCGCGGAACCAGGTCCGCATCAGGTCGGTGTCCATGCGGGCAGTCCTCGACGGTCGGGCGGTGGCAGATGCGGCGGGCGCGGCCGGGCGGGTTGCGGATCCCGGGGGCGGTCAGCCCGACGTGCCGAAGAGCTTCAGCAGCAGCGACGGCAGCTCAAGCGTCCGGTCGCTGTCTCCCGGGCGTGATCCCGAGGCGTTCTTGTTCTTCCAGGTCATCGACACGACGGGAGTGTCGCCGTCGCCGACGGTGACCTCGGAACCCGCGTACCGCTTGCCCGCCGCGGTCTCCTTCTCACGAAGGGCCTTCGCGGTCGCGTCGGCGGCGTCCTTCGACGCGGTCACCGCGCACAGGGTCTCGGTCGAGGCCTTGCCTCCGCTGAGCCGGCCGCCGATGGCGAGCAGCACCACGTCCTTGTTCTTCCCGGCGCCCTTCCCGTACAGCGTCGCCTCGTAGGTGTCACCGAGGCAGTCGGCCGCCGCCCGGTATGCCGCGTCGTCGAGCACGGACTTCTTCGGCGGGGTGAGCGGCAGCTTGGGCGAGTCGTCCGAGGTGCGTTCGCTGCGCACGGTGCCGGTCACGTCGACGGTGGGGGAGCCGGACTTCGTCAGGTGCGTGCCGGTGTCGTCCTTGCTCGCGTGGTAGCCGTGCTTCGCCAGGGCGCTGCTGACGGCGTCCGGGTCGAAGGTGCCGGTCAGGAAGGACGTGGGGGTCTGGCTCACCGTCAAGGACGTCTTGACCTGCTTCAGGTCGAAGCCCATGTCCTTCTTCGGGTCCAGCGCGGCGTACTGGCCCAGCTCCGGGATCCCGTAGGTGTCCAGCGCCGCGTACATCCGGTTCCCGGACTCCACGAGCGGCCGCGCCCTGCCGACGTCCCGGAACATGATCGATTCACCGGCGAGCGAGGCGGGTACGGCGGCGAGGGCCCGGGTGAAGGTGGTGCCGTCCTTGCCGCCGGTACCGCCGGTGTCGTCGGAGCCGGCGGACTCCGAGCCGCAGGCGGCGCTTGCCGCCAGGGCCGCGGTGAGCAACACCGCGGCCACCGGACGGTTGGCCGGGCGCCGTCCGGCCCGGACGGCGGGTCGTCCGGCCCGGGCGCGGGGTTGTCCGACCGTGCGACGGCCGACGCGCAGACGGGGCGACAGGGTTATCCGGGTTTTCCGCATGCGCGGAGTCTGGCACAGGCGTGCCCTGGAAGGGGGCGCGGGTCGGTGACGGCCTGCGGGTCGCGTCGTGGCTGGTGGCGCAGTTCCCCGCGCCCCTTATAGGGACACTACGTGTCCCCTCCCGTGGGGCGCCGAAGGCGCTGGGAATAGGGGCGCTGCTCGCTCTTCGAGGGGCACGCAGTGCCCAAAAAAGGGGCGCGGGGAACTGCGCGAGCAACCACCCACCGGCCCGGTGGTCCGGACACGACAGAAAGAACCCCACCGGGCCGGTGACGACCCGACCGTCTCGTCGTGGCTGGTCGCGCAGGTCCCCGCGCCCCTTCCAGGGCGTGGTCCGCCTGGCAGGGGCACCCCCCGAAGGGGGCACCCCAGGGCCGCGGGGCGGCCCTACTCCCCCCGGCGGCGGATCTTGTTCCCCAGCCAGACCAGTGGATCGTACTTACGATCCACTGCCCGTTCCTTCAGCGGAATGAGGGCGTTGTCGGTGATGTGGATGCCCTCGGGGCAGACCTCGGTGCAGCACTTGGTGATGTTGCAGTAGCCGAGGCCGTGGTCCTCCTGGGCGGTGCGCTTGCGGTCGAGGCCGTTCTCCTCGGCCGCGTCGAGCGGGTGCATGTCCAGCTCGGCGATCCGCATGAGGAAACGGGGCCCGGCGAACGCGGTCTTGTTCTCCTCGTGGTCACGCACCACGTGGCAGGTGTTCTGGCACAGGTAGCACTCGATGCACTTGCGGAACTCCTGCGAGCGGTCCACGTCCTCCTGCTGCATCCGGTACTCGCCGGGACCGAGGTCCTTGGGCGGCACGAACGAGGGCACCTCGCGGGCCTTGGTGTAGTTGAAGCCCACGTCGGTGACCAGGTCGCGGACCACGGGGAAGGTACGCATCGGCGTCACCGTGATCGTCTCGGCGCGGTCGAAGACCGACATGCGGGTCATGCACATCAGCCGCGGCCGGCCGTTGACCTCCGCGCTGCACGAGCCGCACTTGCCGGCCTTGCAGTTCCACCGCACCGCCAGGTCCGGCGCCTGGGTGGCCTGGAGCCGGTGGATGATGTCGAGGACGACCTCGCCCTCGTTGACCTCGACCTTGAAGTCCTCCAGGTCGCCGCCGTCGGTGTCGCCGCGCCAGACCCGGAAGTGCGCCTCGTAGGACTGGGCGGTCGCCACGCCGGGCGTGGTGTCCGGGGAGGCGGTGCCGCTCGCGGGCCCCTCGGACGGGGAACCCTGTGAGCTCGGGGATGTTGCGGTGGTCACTCGTACAGCTCCTCTTCGGCGAGGTACTTGACCAGCTCCTCCTTCTCGAAGAGGGCCAGCAGGTCTTCTCGGATGGGTTGGGTCTCCTCGCGGGTCAGCTCGATCTGCCCGCTCTGGGGGTCGGTGGCGGCGAGGCCACCGGTCGGGTCGGCGAGCCGGCACAGCAGGTTCGCCCGGCGCCAGTTGCGGTCCATCGTCGCGAAGTCCTCGCGGGTGTGGCCGCCGCGGCTCTCGGTGCGCTCCAGTGCGGCGCGCGCGACGCACTCGCTGACCAGCAGCATGTTCCGCAGGTCGAGCGCGAGGTGCCAGCCGGGGTTGAACTGCCGGTGCCCCTCGACGCCGGCACGCCGGGCGCGTACCCGCAGGTCGGCCAGCTTCTCCAGGGCCTGCTGCATCTCGCCTTCCCGGCGGATGATGCCGACCAGGTCGTTCATGGTCTGCTGGAGTTCCTGGTGGAGGGTGTACGGGTTCTCCGGCGGCAGGGCGGCTCCCTTGCCGTCCTTACCGTCCTTGCCGGCCTTGGCGCCCTCCTCGCCTTCGCCGGCCTCGGCGGAGAACGGGCGCAGCGCCTCGGCCGCCGCCGTGTCCACCTGGGCCTCGCCGACCGCGGGGCGGCCGTCGCCGGTGAGGCCGGCCGCGTACTCGGCGGCGTGCAGCCCCGCGCGGCGGCCGAATACCAGCAGGTCGGACAGGGAGTTGCCGCCGAGCCGGTTGGAGCCGTGCATACCGCCGGCGACCTCACCGGCCGCGAACAGTCCGGGCACGCCGCGCGCCGCCGCGGTGTCCGAGTCGACCGCGACACCACCCATCACGTAGTGGCAGGTCGGCCCGACCTCCATGGGCCCGGCCGTGATGTCGACGTCGGCCAGCTCCTTGAACTGGTGGTACATGGACGGCAGCCGGCGCCGGATGACCTCCGCCGGCATACGCGACGACACGTCCAGGAAGACGCCGCCGTGCGGGGAGCCGCGGCCGGCCTTCACCTCGGAGTTGATGGCGCGGGCCACCTCGTCACGGGGCAGCAGCTCGGGCGGGCGGCGGTTGTTGTCCGGGTCCTCGTACCAGCGGTCGCCCTCATCCTCGGACTGGGCGTACTTCTCCTTGAAGACGTCCGGGATGTAGTCGAACATGAACCGCTTGCCCTCGGAGTTGCGCAGCACACCGCCGTCACCGCGCACCGACTCGGTGACCAGGATGCCCTTCACCGACGGGGGCCAGACCATGCCCGTCGGGTGGAACTGCACGAACTCCATGTTCAGCAGCGGCGCACCGGCCAGCAGCGCCAGCGCGTGGCCGTCGCCGGTGTACTCCCAGGAGTTCGAGGTCACCTTGAACGACTTGCCGATGCCGCCGGTGGCGAGCACCACCGCGGGGGCCTCGATCACGAAGAAGCGGCCGGATTCGCGCTCGTAGCAGAAGATTCCGGAGACCCGGCCGTCTTCGTCCTGGAGGATGCGGGTGACCGTGCACTCCTGGAAGACCTTGATCCCGGACTCGTAGTCGCCGGACTCCTTGAAGTCCTCCTGCTGGAGCGAGACGACCTTCTGCTGGAGCGTGCGGATCAGTTCGAGTCCCGTGCGGTCGCCGACGTGGGCGAGGCGGGGGTACTCGTGCCCGCCGAAGTTCCGCTGGGAGATCTTGCCTTCCTCGGTGCGGTCGAAGAGCGCGCCCCAGGTCTCCAGTTCCCACACCCGGTCGGGCGCTTCCTTGGCGTGCAGCTCCGCCATGCGCCACTGGTTGAGGAACTTGCCGCCGCGCATCGTGTCGCGGAAGTGCACCTGCCAGTTGTCGCCCGAGTTCACATTGCCCATGGACGCGGCGATGCCGCCCTCGGCCATCACCGTGTGGGCCTTGCCGAACAGGGACTTGCAGATCACCGCCGTCCGCGCGCCCTGCTCGCGTGCCTCGATCGCGGCCCGCAGTCCGGCGCCGCCGGCGCCGACCACGACCACGTCCCACTGCTGACGTTCCACTTGAGCCATTGCTTGTGTCGCATCCCATCCAGAACAGTCACGAATGCCGCCGCCGGCCGGTCCCTCGTCATCGTGGACCCCACAGGGCCCATCGTGGACCCGCGGGCGGCCGCGGGGCTAGAAAAGCCGCGGGTCGCTGAAGGCGCCGCTGGCGACCAGGTACACGTAGAAGTCGGCGACGGCCACGCTGATCAGCGACGACCAGGCCAACTGCATGTGCCGGGCGTTGAGCTTCCCGACCCAGCCCCACAGGCGGTAGCGCACGGGATGCTTCGAGAAGTGCTTGAGCCGCCCGCCGACGATGTGCCGGCAGGAGTGGCAGGAGAACGTGTACGCCCAGATCAGCACGATGTTGATCAGGAAGATGATCGTGCCGAGGCCCATGTGGCCCCAGTGCTCGTGCTCGTCGCGGAACGACATCACCGTGTCGTACGTCAGCACCCCGGCCACCAGCACCGCCAGGTAGAACGTGTAGCGGTGGATGTTCTGGAGGATGAGCGGGAAGCGGGTCTCACCCGAGTACGACTTGTGCGGCTCGGCGACCGCGCAGGCCGGCGGGGACGCCCAGAAGCCCCGGTAGTAGGCCTTGCGGTAGTAGTAGCAGGTCAGTCGGAAGCTCAACGGGAAGATCAGGATGAGGAGCGCGGGGGACAGGCCCCACCAGCTGCCGAACAGGTCCCAGTTCGGCCCGCCGGGCATGTTCTTGCAGTTCTCCGCCAGGCACGGGGAGTAGAACGGGGAGACGTACGGGGCGGAGTAGTAGTCCGCGTTGGAGAAGGCCCGCCAGGTCGAATAGACGATGAAGGCCAGCAGCCCGGCCGCGGTCACGGCGGGCGCCAGCCACCAGCGGTCGGTGCGCAGATGCGGGGCGTCGATGGCGGCGCGCGTTCCTTCGCGTACACCGCCGGAGGTCGGTCGGGATTCGGTACCAGTGGCCAACAGGGGTTCCTCGGGTCAGGGTGCGTGGCGGCCTTGGGCGCCGAGTCCCTCGTCGTCCAGACCGTCCAAGTTGTCGCGTTTTGTCCACTGCGAGCTGTCGTACGGGCCGTCAGGGATCACGACCGGCTCGGGCCTGCGGGTGGTGGCCATGGGGGTGGCCGCCGCAGTCGACTCACGCAACAGGGTGATGCTCTCGCGTAGCCGCCCGGTGCCGGTGCCAACGCGCCGTACGTCCGGGCCGTCACCGATCTCCTGCGCGCCGCGCCCTACGGTCCGGCACGGGTCGTCGACGTAGCGCTGGGCCAGGGTCAAGTCCTCACGTGCAGACACGACGTACCCTCTTCCGGCCTCTCTCGCTGTGCCCCGCGTCCGGTCCGCCTCGGTGCTCGTCCTCGGTGCCCGTCCTCGATGCTCGCTTCGTGCTCTCTTGTCGTCGTCTGGCGTCGCCTTCTTGAGTTGCTCGAGCTGCTTCGGGTGTTTCTCTTGTCCCCGGCCGCGACGTTGCCGCGTCGCCGAGTTGCTTGATTTTCTCGGATCTCGCGCGTCGAGGTGGCCAGTTCGCAAGACAAACCCGCGAGTCAAGCATGCGCCTGCGAGTGTTGCGCGTCACTTCCTGTATTGGGAAGGGATCTGCGCGGATTCCAAGCGAATGGGCGTGTCTCACGCGTCACATAGCGTGCGCCACGCGGGGGGTACGCCCGCGTTTGCACCGCTCGGTGGGCCGGGGTGGTCCCGGCCACCTCACTCCGGTCCACCGGTAGGGGCGCGGGGAACTGCGCGACCGGCCCCGACGAGACCCTGCGGGTCGTCACCGGCCGGGTGGGGCTGTTTCGGTCGTAGGCGGGCCGTCGGCCGGTGGGGGTTGTTCGCGCAGTTCCCCGCGCCCCTATGGCGCAGGACGACGAGAGGGCGCCGCACCCGGTTCGGGGGCGCCCCCAGTCCACCTGAAGGGGCGCGGGGAACTGCGCGACCGGCCCCGACGAGACCGTCAGGTCGTCACCGGCTGGGAGGGGGTGTTTCGGTCGTGGCCGGGCCGCCGGGCCGCCGGGCCGCCGGGCCGGTGGTGGGTGGCGCGCGCAGTTCCCCGCGCCCCCTTGGGGCACCCCGTCAGGGGCGACCCGGGCGAACCGGATTGGTCCGGGCGAGTGGGGTTCACCGGCCCGTGGCGCGTGTCGGCCCGGGGCGGGGCGTCGGATCGCCTTCAGTGGGCGCATAGATGTGATCAGCTCCATATACCGCCAAACGTGATCGACCCGGCCAGGACCTGGCACCCCAGGCGGCCGGGACCGCCCGGCCCCGGAGGTAGTACAGATGTCCCACGACGGCGCTCGACCGCGGCTGCCGCGGTCCGTCGCGATTCTGACGACCGGCGTGCTCGCCGTACCGACGCTGGCCGGCTGCGGTTCGGGCCACGACGGCTCCGGCGCCCCGGCTGCCGCCCAGGACGTCGCGCCGGCGGCCCGTGGCGAGGTGCGCGGCGGCGGGACGGTCCGCTGGGCCGTCGACGGTACGCCGCAGACCCTCAACACCTTCCAGGCCGACGCGGACACCGCCACCGGGCGCGTCGCCGGCGCCGTACTGCCGGCCCTGTTCCGGATCGACGAGCGGGGCCGCGCGCAGCGCAACGCCGATTACCTCAAGTCCGCCGAGGTCGTCGACACCAAGCCCAAGCAGGTGGTGCGCTACAAGCTCAGCCCGAAGGCGGTGTGGAGCGACGGCCGGCGCATCTCGGCGCTGGACTTCACCGCCCAGTGGCACGCCCTGTCCGGCAAGAACACCGCGTTCTGGACGGCCCGCAACGCCGGCTACGACCGTATCGAGAGGATCACGCCCGGCAAGGACGACAGCGAGGTCCGGGTCACCTTCAACCAGCCGTATGCGGACTGGCGTTCCCTGTTCACGCCGCTGTACCCCAAACAGGTGATGGGCAGCCCCGACACGTTCAACGACGGTGCGCGCCGGAAGCTCAAGGCGACCGCGGGGCCCTTCACGCTCGCCAAGTTCGACGCAGCGCACGGCGAGGTCACGCTGCACCGCAACCCGCGGTGGTGGGGCAAGCGGGCCAAGCTCGCCACGATCGTGTTCAAGGAGGTACCGCGGAACAAGCGGGTCGCGGCGCTCTCGGCGGGCACCGTCGACATCGCCGACGTCGACACCGACGACGCCAGGCGCATCGCACGGGCCGCGGACGGCAAGGGTACGGGCGGCGGCCTCCGCGGCAGCGTCTCGCCGTCCGCTGCCGCCTCGACCGCCGCCTCGACCGCCGCGTCGGCAACCGCGTCGGCCGAGGCCACCGCGTCGTCGGGCACCGAGGCCGGCTCCGACGACGGCAAGGGGCGCCGCACCGGCCGGGTGGCGGCCGTGCAGGACGCCCTGCGGCACTTCGCCGTCCGCAAATCCTTCGAGCCCGCCTACACGCAGCTCGCCCTCAACGGTTCCAGCGGCCCGCTCGCCGACGAGCGGGTGCGCCGCGCCGTGGCTCGCGCCATCGACCGCAAGGCGCTGGCCCGCCTCGTCCTCAAGCCCCTCGGGCTGCCCGTGAAGACGGTCGGCAGCCACCTCGCACTGGCCGGCCAGGACGCGTACGCGGACGGCAGCGGGGCGCTCGGCAAGCAGGACACGGCCAAGGCCCAGGCGCTGCTCGCCGACGCGGGCTGGGAGCGCGGCGGCACGGTCAAGGGCGAGACCGAGAAGAACGCCCGGAACGACAAGAAGAAGGAGGCCGCCGAGCCGGGCAAGAAGGCCGCCGGCGGCGAGCACGGGTCCACGCAGGACGGCAAGCACCCGGCCCAGGACGGCAAGCACGCCACCCAGGGCCACCCGGCGTCGCCCGCACCGGAGCGCGCCAGGGCCCAGTCGGCGGCCCTCTCTGCGGCCTGGACCGAGGCCCTCACCGCCCGCCCTGCCCGAGCCGACGCCGGGCAGATCGACCACACCGAGGCGGCGGCACGGCAGGACGGCCGGCAGCACCCCGACCGGGAGGGCGCGGCCGGCGCCTACGCCCCGAAGGGCACGGCGGCCCCCGCGGGAGCGGGCGCGGCCCAGCTCGTCAAGAACGGCAAGCCGCTCTCGTTGCGCCTGGTGCTGCCCTCCGGCCCCGGATCCGAGGCGCTGCGGGCGGTCGGCAACCGCATCGCCCGGATGCTCGCCGGCATCGGCATCCGCACGGTGACGACCCGGGTCGCCGACGACAGCTACTTCAACGACCACATCGCGGCCGGCCAGTACGACCTGGCCCTGTACTCCTGGCCCGGCTCCGCCTTCCCGGCCACCGACGCCCGGCCGATCTTCGCCAAGCCGGTGCCGGGTGCCGACGGCTCGCTGAACGTCGAGCAGAACTACACCCGGGTCGGCACCGACCACATCGACCAGCTCTTCGACCAGGCGCTCACCGAGCTCGACGGCGGCAAGGCACGCGACCTGATCAAGAAGGCGGACGCCCGGATCTGGGCGGAGGCCGGATCGATCCCGCTGTACCAGCGGCCCCAGCTGGTGGCGGTGCGCACCGATCTCGCGAACGTGGGCGCGTTCGGCTTCGAGGACCCGCGGTACGAGGACATCGGCTTCCGCAAGGGCGGCGCCGCCGGGTCCCGGGCGCACTCCTCGCACGGCGCCGCAGGACCGAACGCCGAGCACCGGTCGGCGACGCCGAGCGCGTCCGTGACGCCCGGCAAGGCCCCGTCCAGCGGCGGAGAGTGACCGGCCCACCCCGCGGCGGGTACCGGCGGCCGACGGCTCAGACCTCCGGCCGCCGGTGCCCGCCGCGGGGGCGTCGCGTACTGCCGGGTTTGTGACGTCGCCTACTGCCAGGCCTGTAGGGCACCTGACAGTGCCTCCTTCTAGTCTCTGGCGCATGGAAGTTGCGGTTCTCGAACAACTGCTGCGGGACGACCCCGATGACGTCGCCGCATGGCACTCGTACGCCGACGCCCTCGTCGAACAGGGCGACCCGCGCGGCACCCTGATCCTGCTTGAGCACCGCCTGAGACATGTCGGCCCGGCCGACGCCGAGGCGCTGTCGGCCGAGATGGCCGCGCTGACGGAGCGGCACCAGCCGGAGTGGAACGCCGAGCTGCCGCCGGGCGTGTCCGTCCTGGCGCGCCGGAACGGGTTCGCCACGAAGGTCGGCGTGACGTGGTCGGACGAGGCCCCGAAGCTGATCGAGCAGGCCCTGGAGGGGCGCTTCGTCACCGGGCTGCGGATCCGCCCGGCGGACGACGCCGCCCCCGCCGCGGACGACGCAGACGACGGCGATGCGGACGAGGATGACGAGGGCGACGGGCGCACGCGCCCCGTCGACATCGGCGCCCTCGTGGGCCTCAGCCTCGATCGGCTCACGGAGCTCGACCTGTCCTATCTCCCTGTCGGAGAGTCCGGCACGAGCCTGCTCGCCGAGCTCCTCACCGACCGGCTCACCGCGCTCGACCTGCGGTACTGCGGCATCGGCGACGCCGGCCTCGCCGCGTTCGCCGCGACGGCGCGGTTCAACCGCCTGCGGCGGTTGCGGTTGCAGTACAACGGCGTCACCGCTGACGGTGTGCGTCTGCTGTGGCTGTTCGACCAGCTCACCGACCTGGACCTGCGGTACAACGCGATCGGCGAGGAAGGCGCGAAGGCACTGGCCGAGGCGCCGTTCGCCGGCTCGCTACAGCGGCTGTTCCTCGACCCCGACGACATCGGAGAAGAGGGCGTGGCCGCGCTGGCGTCGTCCCGCCGGCTCTCGCCCGTGCTGCGCAGTTACTGGAGGAGCGTATGAGCACGCAGCTTCGTGACCGTTTCTTCGCCCTGTCCGCCGGGGCGGCGTCCGAGGAGGAGGTCGCCCGGTACCGTGCCGAGGTGGCGGCGACGGACGCCGAGCCCGCCGCGACCCTGGACGGACTCGGGGTGTGCTGGCACCCGACGGCGCGGCACAAGCAGGTGCGCTTCGTGACCGCGGAGCGCATACCCGCAGAGGTCCGCGATCTCTTCGCCCGGCCGAGCGCCGCGGCACCGTATCTGGCGGCGGTCTTCGTCGACCCGTGTGAGCTGTCGTTCCGCACGTTCGAGAACATCGTGCCGCTGGACCGGCTGTTCGAGGCCGTCCCGCTGGACGTGGTGCCGAGCGAGCCCACGGAGCTGGCCGAGGGCGTGTACACGTTCCGGCTCCGGCTCGGGGACGACATCCGTGCCCGCCTCACCCGGCTGGACGCCCTGGGGCTCTACGTCCCGCCGCTGAACGCGAACTCCCGCGGCGGCGAACGCTTCATCTTCCACTCCGCGCTGCTCGCCGACGCGCTCACCGGCGCGGTGGCCAAGGTGCTGCCCGAGCGGCTGGAAGAGGGCTTCTCGCATGTGAACCCGGTGTTCCGCTGCAATCGTTTCGAGCCGGGCGACAGCAACTTCCACCGCCACCTCGACACGCCCTACTACGACGCCGGACGCGGGCACGTCTCGCGCTACACGCTGCTGGTGTACCTGACCGGTGGGTCCGGGGACCCCGTGCTCGACCTGGGCGAGGGCGGCACGCTGACCGACATCGACGCGTTCACCTGCGTGCTCTTCGACCAGCGTCACGAGCACGAGGGCGCCCCTTACCTCGCCGGCCGCAAGGTCTTCCTGCGCACCGAACTGATCTACACCGGTACCGAAACCAGCCATGATCCGGGCATCGGCGCCCTGTTCAGCAAGGCCTGCTACCTGACCGGTGAGAGCGTCTTCGCCCCGGAGCTGGCCCGGCACGCGGACGCGTACTACAACCGGGTGGCCGAGGCCCACTGGCATGGCCTGGCCCCGGCCGCCGGTCCCGAGCCGTTCCTCCACAAGGAGTTCCGCGGCGTGCACTTCGTCGCCAACGGCTACGACTTCTGGTTTCCCAAGAGCGACACCCTCTCGCTCACCGAGTGCGCCGCGCTCGCGCTGCTCGACCACTTCAACTGCAAGCTCGGTGACAAGGCCTTCCGCTCGATGTGTGCGACCGAGGTCGTCGAGGCCGAAGACGCCGACTGGATCCCCGGGTTCCTGGCGGCCAGGCAGCACGAAGCGGGGAAGCAGAGCGGGCCGGCCGTGCTGCCGTTCGACAAGGCGTTGCTCTTTCCCGAACCGGAGGAGCAGGAGGACTACACCGGCGGCGCGTGCTGCCCGTTCCACGCCGGGGCCGGGGAGGACTACGTCCACGAGACCCGGGAGTGGGAGGTGATCGAACTGTACGAGGACGCCCAGTCGTTCGCGAAGGCGCACATCATGCCGGCGCCGGTGCTGATGCTCGGTGAGGACGTGCTGATCGATCCGGACAGGTTCCTGGTCCAGGGCGACACCATCCATGTGCTCGGAAAGAAGTCGCTGACCCCGGTGAACTTCGCCGCCTGCCAGTCCGGTGTCGAGGACGCCCCCTCCTACATCAACGTCGGGCCCAGGGTCGGCGTCGCCCACTTCCTCGTTCCCCCGATCACCTTCACCGACTCCGGCGACTGCTACCACCTGCGGTTCGACTTCTTCCGCAACAGCTGGATGATCAAGCACGAACAGGCGACCGTGCCCGTCCCCGTGATCAGTTACGAGAGCGACGACGAAGGGTGGGGCCGCTGGGTGAGCGCCGTCGACTCCCAATTGACGTCCGGCCTCACCGACGGCGGCAGCCGGTCGGCCCCGTGGTGGATGGAGGACTTCGCCTTCGACGAGGAGAGCACGCTGGCGGAGCACCTCATGGAGTGGGCCGACGAGCTGGAGTACCGGGACGGCGAGCTGGAGGAGGAAGAGGAGACGGACGACGAGGACGGGGACGACGAGGAGGAAGAAGAGGAAGACGAGGAGGAAGCGTAAGACGGGGAGGGAGCGGAGGACGAGACGGAGGACGGGGGAGGGAGCGGGGGACGAGACGGAGGACGGGGGAGGGAGCGGGGGACGAGACGGAGGACGGGGACGACGGCTGAAGGGGCGGCGCACGCCCCGGACTGGTCACCGTCCGTAACCGGTGGTCTCCGCCGCGTCCGGCCCGCCGGGCCGCGGCAGCCGGCACCCGGCACCCGCGGCGGAGCCCCACATGAGCAGGGGGCGGGGGCACCGGCGGGGCAGCGCACCGGTGCCCCGGCACCGCCATGCCGCTCCACCGATCGGAGCGTCCCGGTACGCCCCGTACCATGGAGAGGACAGCCGAGGCGTGCGCGCCCGGCACTGGCGCCGACGAGAAGCACAAGGCGCAGCCGATCACTCACTCCGGGAGAAGCGCCGCACCATGGCTCGTACCGTCGACCGTCACGACATCCGCAATGTCGCCATCGTCGCCCATGTCGACCATGGCAAGACCACCCTGGTCGACGCCATGCTCAAGCAGGCCGGCGCCTTCGCCGCGCACCAGCTGGACCAGGTCGACGACCGGGTCATGGACTCCAACGACCTGGAACGTGAGAAGGGCATCACGATCCTGGCGAAGAACACCGCCGTGAAGTACCACCCCAAGCAGGGCGGCGACCCGGTCACGATCAACATCATCGACACCCCCGGCCACGCCGACTTCGGTGGCGAGGTGGAGCGCGGCCTGTCGATGGTCGACGCGGTGGTACTGCTGGTGGACGCCTCGGAAGGCCCCCTCCCGCAGACCCGTTTCGTGCTGCGCAAGGCGCTCCAGGCGCGGATGCCGGTCATCCTGTGCATCAACAAGACGGACCGCTCCGACTCCCGTATCGACGAGGTCGTGAACGAGACGTACGAGCTGTTCCTGGACCTGGAGGCGGACGAGGAGCAGATCGAGTTCCCGATCGTCTACGCGTGCGCCCGTGACGGCGTCGCCTCGCTGACCAAGCCCGAGGACGGCACCGTTCCCGCGGACAGCACCAACCTGGAGCCGTTCTTCACGACGATCCTGGAGACCGTGCCGGCCCCCTCCTACGAGCCGGACGCCCCCCTCCAGGCCCATGTCACCAACCTGGACGCCGACAACTTCCTGGGCCGTATCGCGCTGCTCCGGGTCGAGCAGGGCGAGCTGCGCAAGGGCCAGACGGTGGCCTGGATCCGGCGGGACGGCTCGGTGGCGAACGTCCGCATCAGCGAGCTGATGATGACCGAGGCGCTGACCCGCAAGGCGGCCGAGAAGGCCGGTCCCGGCGACATCTGCGCCGTCGCCGGTATCCCCGACATCATGATCGGCGAGACGCTGGCCGACCCGGAGAACCCCGTCGCGCTGCCGCTGATCACCGTCGACGAGCCGGCGATCTCCATGACCATCGGCACCAACACCTCCCCGCTGGTCGGCCGTGGCGGCACCGGCAAGGGCGCGGACGCCAAGGCAGCCGTCAAGGACCGCAAGGTCACCGCCCGCCAGGTCAAGGACCGTCTGGACCGCGAGCTGGTCGGCAACGTCAGCCTGCGCGTGCTGGACACCGAGCGCCCGGACACCTGGGAGGTGCAGGGCCGCGGCGAGCTGGCGCTGGCGATCCTCGTGGAGACCATGCGCCGCGAGGGCTACGAGCTGACCGTCGGCAAGCCGCAGGTCGTCACCAAGGAGGTCGACGGCAAGCTGCACGAGCCGGTCGAGCGCATGACCATCGACGTGCCCGAGGAGCACATGGGCGCCGTCACCCAGCTGATGGGCGTCCGCAAGGGCCGGATGGACAACATGTCCAACCACGGCTCCGGCTGGGTCCGCATGGAGTTCGTCGTGCCGTCCCGCGGCCTGATCGGCTTCCGCACCGAGTTCCTCACCAGCACCCGCGGCACCGGCATCGGGCACAGCATCCACGAGGGCCACGAGCCGTGGTTCGGCACGCTGACCACCCGCAGCAACGGTTCCCTGGTCGCCGACCGCACGGGCGCGGTCACCGCGTTCGCGATGACCAACCTCCAGGAGCGCGGCGTGCTCTTCGTGGAGCCCGGCACCGAGGTCTACGAAGGCATGATCGTCGGCGAGAACTCCCGCTCCGACGACATGGACGTGAACATCACCAAGGAGAAGAAGCTCACCAACATCCGCTCCTCCACGTCCGACATCGCCGAGTCGATCGTGCCGCCGCGCAAGCTCTCCCTCGAACAGTCGCTGGAGTTCTGCCGCGACGACGAGTGCGTGGAGGTGACGCCGGAGGCGGTGCGGATCCGCAAGGTGAACTTGGACGCGCGCGAGCGTGCGCGCGCAGCATCGCGCGCAAAGCACGGCTAGGGGGGTCGGCACCGTTCGCCACGGTTGCCCGTCCCGTCCTGACAGCGCCCGTCGTGTCCGTGTGGCACGGCGGGCGCCGGTGCGTGTGCGGCAGGGTTCGGCAGGGTTCGGCAGTGGCGGGGCCCGTCAGCGGCGGGTTTCGATCTTCAGGTCCCCCGCGGTCACCCTGCGGATGTGGTCGCTGGCGAGCATGGCGTGCGGGAAGCCCGGCCCCGTCGCGCTGGCCTCGTCGAGGCGGGCCAGCTGGGCGGCGGTGAGGTCGACCTCCAGGGCGCCCAGATTGTCCTCCAGTTGCGCGGGGGTACGGGCGCCGATGATCGGTGCCGTCACGCCCGGATTTTGCAGGGTCCAGGCCAGCCCGACCTGGGCGGGTGTGTGGCCCAGCTCGGTGGCGACCTCCTTGACGACATCGGCGATGGCGATGTCGCGTTCGGTGAGCGTGCCCAGGGCGAGGTTGAAGCTCCTGCGGGTGCCGTCGTCGGATGCGACGTGCGGCGCGGTCAGGTCGGCGCGGCTGTACTTGCCGGTGAGCACCCCGCCGGCCAGGGGCGAGTACGGGATCACGCCCAGCCCCATCTCCCGCGCCATCGGGAACAGGTCACGTTCCCCGGTGCGCTCGATCAGGTTGTACTCGATCTGTAGCGCGACCAGCGGCGACCAGCCCCGCAGATCGGCGATCGCCTGCATGCGCGACACCTGCCAGGCCGGGGCGTTGCAGATCGCCACGTACAGGACCTTGCCCTGCCGGACCAGGTCGTCCATGCCGCGCAGGATCTCCTCGACCGATGTCGTGAAGTCCCACACGTGCAGGTAGAGCAGATCGATGTAGTCCGTACGGAGCCGTCGCAGGCTCGCCTCCACCGAGGCGAACAGGTTCTTGCGGTGGCTGCCTCCGGAGTTCGGGTCGCCGGGCCGGCGCAGCGTGGTGTACTTCGTGGCCAGCACCAGGCTTTCGCGCCTGTCGCGGGTGAATTCGCCCAGCAGACGCTCGGAGCTGCCCTCGGTGTAGGTGTCGGCGGTGTCGATGAAGTTGCCGCCGCCCTCGACGTAGCGGTCGAACAGCTTGCGTGCCTCGTCCTGCTCGGCGCCCCAGCCCCACTCGGTGCCGAAGGTCGCCGTGCCCAGCGCCAGCGGTGACACCCGCAGCCCGGCACGGCCCAGTAGCCGGTAGGTGTCGAGGGTGAGCGACATCGTGTCCTCCTGTGCCCGTGATCCGTTGTCGAGAACAGGCTGCGACGGCTGTGATCCCTGGGTAAGGGAAAGGGGTTCCTGGGAACGCCGGTCCCACCCTCGCTGTTGGAACGACCATGATGACCGACACGGTGGACACGACACAGGAGCTGGCCGCGTTCCTGCGGAGCCGGCGCGAGCGGCTGGACCCGCGCGACCTCGGCCTGCCGTCGCGCCGGCAGGCCCGGCGGACCCCGGGGCTGCGCCGCGAAGAGGTCGCCGAACTGGCCGGGGTCAGCGTCGACTATGTCGTGCGGTTGGAACAGGGACGCGGGCTGCACCCTTCAGCGGACGTGGTGGAGGCGCTGGCCCGGGCACTGCGCCTGACCCCCGTCGAACGCGCCTACCTCTTCGACCTGGCCCGGCAGCGCCCCCGCGGCGCCGACCAGCCCGCCACCACCGCGGCGCCGCCGCTGGCCAGGCTGGTTGCCGGCCTGTCGCCGTTGCCGGCCATGCTGATGAACCACCGCTTCGACATCCTGGCCTGGAACCGCGAAATGGCGAGGCTGCTGCTGGATTTCGACACCCTGCCCCCGGTACGGCGCAACTCGATGTGGCTGTGCCTGATGCATCCGGAGACACGCGCGTTGTACGTCGACCGGGAGCGCGTCATGCGGGAGGGGATCGCCCACCTGCGCGCCGCGTGGGCCGCGCATCCGGAGGATCGGGCACTGACCGACCTCATCACCGAATGCATCGCTCGCGACGAGGAATTCGCGCGGTTGTGGGTCGAACGGGACATCGAGGTCAACGGCCGCGGGCACAAGATGATGCGACATCCTGACGTCGGCGTGCTCGCCGTGCACTTCGAAGTGCTCGCGCCGTTGCAGGATCCGGATCAGCGATTGGTGATCTTCCGCGCCGCGGACGACGAGAGCCAGTCGGCACTGGACCGGTTGTGCACACCGTGATGCCACGGCCCCGGAGTCAGATGGGTTTACCGCTCCACCACGACCGCAGCCGGCCCTTGTCGGGGTCGTCGGCCAGAATGGCGAAGTACTGGCCGTACCGGGCGACGAACTCGTCCTCTTCGTAGGCGGCCACGACGATGTGCTCCCAGGAGTCCTGCCCCACGTTGCCGTAGAAGTAGACCTCCTCGCCGACCCGATTGCCCGTCTGCCACGTGTAGGAGTCCAGGTACGAGCCCGGCGTCCCCGCGGAGTCCCTCGCGCGCTGTCTCTCCAGGTCCATGAACTCCTTGAGGTCCGCCAGCGATCCGAAACTGAGGGCGTCCACGTTGTCACCCGGGTCGGCCCTGCCGTCGGTGCAGACCAGAGAGGCGAGCGCCTTCCGCGCCCGACCCGCACGATCGCTGATCGTCCTGCACTCGAATCCGGACTCTTTCAGGCGCCCCGCCAGCCTGGTCTCGCTCACGGCAAGCGGCACGTCGGACGCTGACGGGGACGGCGGTGACGGCGAGGACGGCGGCGAGTTCGACGGCGACGGGGACTCCGAAGGCGGTGGCTCCGGTGACTTCGGCGGGGGCGAGGTGGCCGTGCCGATCGGCGTGACCGCGGCGTCGGCACCTCGGTCGTGATCACCGGCCGCCGTGCTCAGGTACACGGCGACGACCGCGCTGCCGATCGTGGCCACGGCACCGATGGCGGTCCAGAAGACCATCCATTGGTTGTGCCGCCGCCGATACCCCTGCTCGTCTCTGTCCTCCGTCACGCGCTGCCCCCCGACGGTTCCAGAAAGATGACGCCCCATCAATTCCAGGTTGTGGTCCGCTGGACACCCGCACGCCCCACCCGATGACCCAGCCGATCTGTCCATACCCCTTCCCAGGGGTCGGGGCCGTCGGGATCCGGCCATTCGCGCGGCATATCCGCGTCACCAGAGGCAGCATGAGGCCGATGACGTCGTCTGCCGGCCGACGCCCGCTGTCCCCGTCCGGCCGCGACCGCCATCCTGGGAAGTGCCCCACCCCGTACGAAGCCATGAGGACGGAGCCGTCATGGACCGGACCGACGCCGCGGAGACCCGCGGCAGCGAAGAGAACACGCCCCCCGCCCTCGTCCTGGATCCCGCCGGAGCCGACCGGGCCGGCGAGGACGCCGCGTTGCGCGCCCGCGGCCCGCTGGCCAAGGTCGACGTGCTGGGGGTCGAGGCGTGGGCGGTCACCGACCCCGACCTGCTCAGACGCCTGCTCACCGACCCCCGGGTCTCCAAGGACGCCCGCCGGCACTGGCCGCTGTTCCCCGACGACGTCGGCTCCTGGCCGCTCGCCTTCTGGGTCGCCACGGACAACATGTTCACCGCCTACGGAGACGACCACCGGCGGCTGCGCCGCCTGATCAGCCCCGCCTTCACCGCGCGCCGCATGGCCGACCTCACCCCACGCGTCGAGCGGATCACCGACGCCCTCCTCGACGAACTCGCCGCCCGGCCCGCCGGCGAACCGGTCGACCTGCGCGAGCACTTCGCGTTCCCGCTGCCCATCCAGGTCATCAGCGAACTGATGGGGCTCCCGGAGCGGTACCGTGCCGAATTCCGCCGCACCGTCGACACCGTCTTCAACACCACGCTCGCCCCCGCGGTCACCGAGGCAGCCAGGGCGGAGGCGCAGCACCTGCTGGCCGACCTGGTCGCCGAGAAGCGGGCGGAGCCCGGCGACGACCTCACCTCCGTTCTCATCGCCACCCGTGACGAGGACGGCTCGTCGCTCACCGAGGCCGAACTCATCGGCACCCTGCTGCTCGTCGTCAGCGCGGGCTACGAGACCACCGCCAACCTCCTCGACCAGAGCATCACCGCCCTCCTCACCCACCCCGACCAGCGCACCCTGCTGCGCACCGGAGGCGCCACCTGGGAGGACGCCGTCGAGGAGACCCTGCGCTACGCCACCCCCGTCGTCTACGTGCCCATGCGCTACGCCGTCGAGGACATCCCGCTCCCCGGCCGCTCCGGCGTCCCGGTGATCCGCAAGGGCGACGCCATCCTCGCCTCCTACGCGGCGGCCAGCAGCCACCCGAACCTGCACGGCCCGACCGCCGACGCCTTCGACCTCACCCGCCGCCTCAAGACCCATCTCGCCTTCGGCCACGGCGTCCACACCTGCCTCGGCGCCCCTCTCGCCCGCCTGGAAGCCGTCACCGCGCTACGGGGCCTGTTCGCCCGCTTCCCCCGAATGACCCTCGCGGTACCGCCGTCCGAGCTGCGCCCCGCGGAGTCGTTCATCACCAGCGGACACCGGGCGGTACCGGTACTCCTGCACGGCGGCGCCATTACGTGAGCCCCGCCGCCGAGCCTCCAGGGTCGCCTTGGGCGACCGCCCCGGGCGCCGTCCCCGCGCTCCCCCGCCGGCCTGCGCTCCGTCCTGCCGCAACGGCCGTCACGCCCAGGCCGACAGCAACTCCTCCGGAGCGACCGCCCGGACTCCCTCGGCGGTGCAGCCGCTGCGGGTGACGGCGAACAGCGGGGTGTCGTCGTCGGCGCCGGGCAACTGGCCGCGGTGGGTGATGAGCCGTGCAAGGTCGCGGTGGTCGAAGGGCTTGCGCTCCAGCCACTTGATGGAGCCGACGAACGTGATCTTCTTCGCGATCGGGGCACGGTCCGCGCCCACCAGGTCGATCTCGGGATCGTTGGTCCGCGTCCAGAAGCCGCCGACGGCGGAGGTGCCGTGGGGGAGGAGGTCGTCGGCGAGGCGCCACAGGGCCTCCCGGACGACGGGTTCGACGGCCCGCCCGCGCCACGACGTCCAGCCGGTGCGAATCGTGTCGAGTACCCGATCGCCGCGGCCCCGTTCGACGGCGGGGATGCCCGGCCCCACGAAGGAGAGCCAGAACCGCAGGTACGGGTCCTCCACGCGGTACCGCGTCTCACGGCTCGGCTGGGTGGACAGCGGCACATCGGCGGCCACCACCCGCCGTCCGACGAGGAGCTCCAGAGACCGTTTGAGCGACGTCGGGTGGAGCCCGCCCGCGGCGCGGCCGATGAGGGTGAAGGTACGCTCGCCGTGCCCGATGGCACCGAGGACCGTACGGGCCTGGGCCTCCGTGGGGAACTCGGCGGCCAGCGCGCGCTCGCCGCTGACCAGCAGGGCGGAGGTGGGCCGCCGCAGCGCGAGTTCCAGGTAGTCCCACAATCCGGCGCCACGGGGCCACTCCTCCAGGATGAGCGGGAGCCCACCGGACACGAGGTAGGCATCGAAGGCGTCGGCCGGCGCCAGGTCCAGCATGTCGGCGACGTCGCGCGGGGTGAGCGGCGGCACGATCATCTCGGTGCCGCGCTGGTAGAAGGGCCGCCCGTAGGTGTTCAGCTGCTCCATCATCGCGACGTCCGAGCCGATGAGGACGAGCAGCACGGGAAGCCGCGAGAGCTCCCGGTCGAACACCTTCTGCAAGGCGCCTTCGAAGCTCGGGTCCTCGCGTACGAGGTAGGGCATCTCGTCGAGCACCACGATGCTGGGCGTGTCGGTCGGCAGCGCGGAGGCGAGCAGCCTCAGCGCCGCGTCCCACGTCTGCGGGGCGGCGAAGTCCTCGAAACGGTGCGCGTCGGGCAGGTCGGACGCGGCCACCTCCGAGGCAAAGCCCGCGAGGTCCTCTTCCCGGGACCCGCCGACCGCGGTGAAGAAGACATGAGGCACCCGCGCCCTGTCCAGGAACTCCTCCACCAGCCGTGACTTCCCGACCCGCCGCCTGCCCCGAACCAGTACCGCGCGGCCCGGCCGCCCGTTGCGCCCACCCGCCGCGACATCGCTGAGCAGGTCGTCCAGCATGCGGAGCTCGGTCCGCCGCCCGATGAATCCGTCCACGCGCCTCACCCTGGATAGTATCCTCAATGTAACTATCATCGATGATACTATCCTCGATGCGAGTTTCCGCCTTGCGCGGGCGGTCTTTGGCTCGCGGGCTCCACACAACCACCGGCTGCCGCGCAAGAGCGGCTCCGGCGCGGAGCCATCTCCGCATACTGAGCCTCATGGCCACCTATGACACGCTCGGCGCGACATACAGCCGGACCCGACAGACGGATCCGCGGATCGCGGCTCAGATCCACGCCGCGCTCGGGAACGTCACGGACGTGATCAATGTAGGAGCGGGCGCCGGCTCCTACGAGCCACCGCAGACGGTTCTCGCCGTCGAGCCCAGCCACGTCATGATCGCCCAGCGCCCACCCGGCTCCGCGCCCGCCGTGCGCGCATGCGCCGAACGTCTTCCGCTGCGCGACAACGCCGCCGATGCCGTCATGGCATTGCTGACCGTCCACCACTGGAGTGACCTCGCAGCCGGCATCGCCGAACTCCGCCGGGTCGCCCGCCACCGCATCGTCATCCTGACCTGGGACCAGCAGATCTTCCGCGAGCGGTTCTGGCTCGTGCGCGAGTACCTGCCCCAGGTCGCCGCCTTCGACGACACCCGCGCCACCCCGATCGATCGGCTGGCCACCCTGCTCGGCGGAGCGCACGAAGAGCCCCTCCACGTCCCCCACGACTGCCGGGACGGATTCGGTGCGGCCTACTGGCGCCGACCCCACGCCTACCTCGATCCTCAGGTACGCGCCGGAAGCTCCATGCTCGCCCAGACCCCGGAAGACGCCCTCGCCCCCGGCCTGGCAAGGCTCAACGACGACCTCGCAACCGGCCGGTGGCATCGCCGTCACGCAGACCTGCTGGGGCTCGACAGCGTTGATGTCGGGTATCGGCTTCTGGTGGCGGACGCCTGACCTGCGTCAGTCACGCCGGAGGCTGAACCGCCAAGCGGGCACCTCGTGGTGTGAGCGGTGCTCAGGTCGGTAGCGGAAGTTCGGCCAGCATTACTGAGTACACGGGGGAGTCAGGGAAAGGCTGCTGTTCGCCGACTTTGCGGTATCCCCAGGATTCGTAGAGTTTCTGGACCTTGGGATGGGTGGCGTCCACCAGAAGTACTGCCAGGTCGTCCTCCCGACTGTTCAGCAATGCGTGATGCAGCAGCTTGGCCGTTCCTGTCTTGCGCCACCTTGGTCGGACCATGAGTTCGGATACGGAGAAGGTGCAACTTTTCTCCGGTGCAGGATTTATGTGCTCGCGCCACCACTCTCGATCCGGAGTAGCTGGGGCCCCGTAGGCAAATCCTACGGGCTCGTTCCCTTCGTAACCGAGCGTGCACGAAAAACCTGGGTTGCTGCCCCAATGGTCGACGAACCATGGGAAGCGGTCGTGGAACTCATCGGGGTCTTCCGCATACGTATCTGCATGTACGTCCAAGAGGATCTGCCGGATTCTTGGAAGGTCCCCGTGGGTGAAGTGCCGTACGTCCACTTCAACGGTGGTCAAGCTCGACTCCATTCGGCTCGATAGCGGTCGCCCCACTCGCGTGCGGTGACGTTGGTTGGCGCGAGGGTAATGAGATCCCGGTAGTAGTCACCCAGCCTGGAACGCAGTCGCCCTGGAAGGTGCTGCCCAGACATCAAGGCAAAGACTTCGGAGGCAGTCGAACAGGCTTGGTCCACGTCTTTTTGGTGGAGTTGGGTCAGCGCGACTTCTGTTGTGGCCAGGGCGCGATTGCGACGAAACTGCTCCGGCAGGCTGGCCAATGCCCTGTGCCCGTATGCTTCAGCAGTGACAGGGTCACCCACGCGATCATGTACAACTGTGCCGATGGAATACAGCTCGGCACCACTGTAGAAACCGCTCCAAGCCGGTCGGGGCAGGGGCGGGTCGATCTTGCTGAAGGCTTCTTCTGCGTGGCCGAGATAGCGCGTGGCAGTTTTGCGATCACCGAGGTACGAGTGGCCGACAGCGATGCGAGCATGGGCGAGCGACCCGAAGAACGGATCTCGGCGTGCCACAGACGTCGACTGCGCAGCGTAGGCGGCGTCCACGGCCAACGGGTATTGGCAGCGCTGACGAGCGAGCATGGCGCGCAGGTTCCACAGCTGAAATTCCGTCGAGGAGTCGTTGGCCAGGCCCGCCAGATTCAGGGCCTGGTCCAGGTGTTGCTGAGCCCGATCCAAGCATCGGTCATCAATGGCGGACCATGCTGCTGTCGCCAAGTATCCCGCCGCTACTCCATACAGACGTTGTCGAATGCGCTGGGTGGCCCCCCGCTTCTGTAGCTCCAATGCCGTTCCTGCGCCGGACATGGCCCTGCGTTCCAACGAACCGTTCCCGCCCTGCCGTTGGTCGAGGAACATCATTGTGTCAAGGTCCTTCTGGAGCTTGATCACATCGGACGTACCCACACCAGGCCGTGCCAGAAGGGGCGCAACGGCAGCGCCGGTGCCTGCCGTCGTGGTGAGAAAGTGACGACGCCGCACGGAATCCTCCGTTGAAGTGGCCGGGTCACCCCTCCCGCGTGGCGGGGTGAACCCCAGATCAGCAGCAGTGCATCCGAACACCGCTTCTAAGGCTTCCCGTTGCCGAGGGTACGGGCACAGCGTCTTTCCGGTCAGCCAATAGCGCACCGTCCGCTCGCTGACCGTTCCTTCGTGGCCCGCGTCCCGCAGGCGCGCGTTCACCGCCTCCGCCAGGCCGGCCTGGGTGAAACCCGCCTCGGTCATGCGCTGCCTGAGTTTTTGGTTCCCCTCCATGAAGGCACCGTAGTCACTCGGTCGCCCACAGTGAAATGACAGAACGGGAAATTTCCGGTCCGCGAGGTGGCGCACTCCATTCCACTTTCCTTACCCAGAGTGACCATCGGGACGTTGACTTACCAGGGCCGCCGTAGCTCCTCTCTCCCCCCGGCGGCACCGAAGGGCGCCCGCGCCGGCTCCTCCCGACCGGGCGCGGGCGCCCGTCCCACCGCCCACACGACCCCGAGGTCCCGATGCCTGCGACCGCCGCCCCCAGCCCCACCGGGCACCCCGCGTACAGCGACACGTTCCGCTGCACCCCGCACAGCGCGTCCGAGGCGCGCAGCCTCGTGCGGACCGCCCTCTACGCCTGGACCTTGGACGACCTGACCGACACAGCCGCCCTCATCACATCCGAACTGACGACCAACACGATCCGGCACACCGCAAGCCGCACCATGCGCGTGACCATCACCCGCCTGGAACCGGAACTGATCCGCATCGGCGTCGTCGACAAGAGCAAGAAATTTCCGGTCCCGTGCAAGCCGACCGACGAAGAAACGCAGGGCCGCGGCCTGGCCGTGATCGAGCGCCTGGCGCACCGCTGGGGCGTGGACCCGTTGCCGTGGGGCAAACGGGTCTGGGCCGAACTCGGCCGCCGGACTGACGCCACCGGGACCACCCGATGACCGCCCCCCGCCGCACCCCCTGGGTCGGCGACCAGGTCCACGACACGGCAACCGACCGCGCCGCCATCATCACCGACGTCCAGCACGGCAGCACCTACCTCCTCCGCCCACCGCACGGCGCCGGCCCGCACTGGACCACGACCGACCCGACCCACCTCACCGTCACCATCCCCCGCGAACAGCGCCGCGCGGAGGACCGCATCTGATGACCGCCTACCTCAGAAGAGGCGGTCGTGCACGGGCGCGTACCCCTCCGCCATGGTGATCGCCGCCGCCATCTGCTCGCGGACCCCTTCGTCCTCCTCAACGGCCGCCTGAGCGCGCAGCGCGGGAACGGTCGCGCGATCCGCCGACCAGAGCGCCCCGAGCAACCGGGCGGCCGTCACACGCACCTCGGGGTGGGGCGAGTTGGACAGGGATACGGTAAGAAAGCCGGGACACCCGGGGGCGTCGTGGCGGCACGCCCGCTCGCGAAGTTCCTTGACCTGCTCCTGAACAGTGGGTTCAGCGGGCAAGTGGGCCACGAGTGCATCGCGTGCCCGGCTGCGGACGCCGGCGTCGGGGTCGTGTGCCGCACGGTCCCGGAAGAAGTCGCGCACGGTGAGATCTCGGCCCCAACGCCGGGCGAGCGTGCTGTGGAGCTCACCGCGGACGCTGGCGCTGGGATCATAGACAGCACGGTCCTGGATGAAGTCGCGCAGAGCGCAATCTTGGGGCTGTAACAGCGCGAGGAAGACCAGGGTGATGCCGCGGATGCCGGGGCTGGGATCGTGTGTGGCGAGGTCCCGGAGGAATCGGCGTGTGGCAGGGTGGGCAACCCAGTCCAAGGCGAGTGTAGTGAGAGCCGCGGAGCGGGCGTCGATGCGAGGGTCGTATGCGGCGCGGTTCCGGATGAGACCAAGTGTGGCGGGCTGGTCCCTGTAGTAGAAGGAAAATGCTGCGAGAGCCGTGTCGCCGATGTCGGTGTCGAGGTCCTGCATCGAGCGGAAGACGAACTCCCGTACCCCGGGACCGTCGCACCAGTGCCTGATAAGCGTCCCCAGCGCCTCGCTGCGGACGTCGGCGTTGGGGTCGTGCGTGGCGAGGTCCTCGATGAAGCCGCGGACGGTGGGATCTTGGGGCCAACGGGCGGCGAGTTCGCCGATGGCTCTGCTACGCACGCCGTTGTCCGGGTCGTGGCTGGCGAGGTCCTCGATGAGGTCGCGGACGGTGGGATCTTGGGACCAGCAGCCGGCAAGCATGCCGATGACTCGGCCGCGGATCTCTGCGCTCGGGTCGCGCGCAGCGTCGAGGACCAACCCCCGTACCGCAGCATCCTCGGTCCACCGCGTGGCCAGGACGGCGATGGCAGCGCTTCTGACGTCGGTGTTGCGTTCGTGTGCGGCGACGTTCTGGACTAGCTCACGAACCGTACCTGAGCTCGGATGCTGCCGCACGAGCTCTCTGTAGGCCTTGATCCTCAGAGCCGGGTAACACGACCGCGAGGCGACGACCGCCAAGACATCTTTGTCGGTGTACATGCTGAGCGCAGCCGAGGACAGTTTGGAGTCCTCCGTCGTGAGAAGCCAGCGCAGGACATGGCGGCGTCCGGCCCACTGATGGCCGAGCAGGGCGAACGAGGCTTTGATGTCCGACTCGATCCGGGGCCTGACGTACCCTGCCTCCTCCCCGAATTCCGTCAACGCCTTCGCGGTCCTGACGCTCTGCGCCTCCAACAGGCCGACCCTGCGTACCTCCGCCAGCGCACGCAGCGCCAGGACACGGGTCCCGGCAATGACCTGGTCCTCCTCGTCCTTGCCTTTCAGGCTCAGGATGGTGTCGACGGCCCGGCCCGCCACCCGCTCGCCGATCTGACCCACGACCAGCAGCAGCACTTCGTGCCACGCGGAGTCATGGGCGCGCTGGGCGAAGACGTCGTCTAACAGTTCCTCGTCGCTCAGGTCGCGCTGTCCGTAGCGGCGGACGATGTCGCTCGCCGCCAGGTACTCCAGGAAGGCGCGGTGCACGAAGCCGTACACCTCGCTGCCGTACCGGCTGAGGATGAAGTTCCGTTCGCGGAACTGCTTGACCATGGCGCGCGCGACCTTCTTCGCCGGGGCCAGGTCGAGTTGCAGCGTCTCCCGCATGTACGTGGTGAAGACCTGCTCCACGTCCTCCCCGAGGACCTGGTTTCCGGCGATGCCGCTCTCGCCGTTCTGCATGTGGCGGGCGAGGTGTTCCAGCATCTCGCGCCGGTCGCGGTCGTCGAGGTCGGCGATGGCGCAGACCTCAGGGGTGAGGTTCAGGTGCTTGGTGTCCTCGTCCCAGTGGGCGATGAGGACGTTGACCGCGTGCTGGTACACGCCGGCACGGTCCCGGGGCAGTCGTTGCCGGCGGGCGATGATGGCCAGGATCGTCAGCAGCAGGGGGTTGCCCGCGAGCTCACGCACCGGGCGCGAGACGTCGATGGCTTCGCACAGGCGCCCATGAAGGCGTTCTGCCGCTGCCTTGTCCGCCGGGCACACGGTCTCGTACCAGCGGCGGGCGAACTCGGCGATCTGGTCGTCGTCGAGGCTCTGGATCATGTAGTGACGAAAGCCCGCCGAATCGAGTGCGTGCGCACGGTAGCCGATCACCCGGGACGTCACGGCGATGCGGATCGCTGGGTAGCGCTCGGCGAAGCCGGTGATGCGATGGGTCACGTCATTCCGGACGCCCGGGTCGAAGAGTTCGTCGAGTCCGTCGAAGACGACGAGGGCCCGACCGTCCGCCAGACGGCTGCGCAACAGCGCGGGATGCGGCGCGCGGCGCTCCTGCTCGTAGAGATGGGCGAGGAAGTCCTCGAAGGTGCGCTCCCGCCAGTCCGCGTCGGCGTAACGACGCAGTTCGATCACCACCGGCAGCAGTTCGGCCAGGGGCGCCAGCGGGCCGGAGAGCGCACGGGAGGTGAGGGACAGTGCCAGATAGCGGGCGAGCGTCGACTTGCCGGCGCCCGGGTCGCCGAGCAGCACCAACCGACCGGACTCAGCGGCGGCGAGGGTTTCCAAGAGCGGCACCTTCGGCCGCTCCCGGTATGTCTCACGGGCCTTCACCCACATCTCCCGGTCCAGTCCGGGCACCGATGGAGTCTCCTCGGCCGTGCTCGGCAGCTCGCCGCGTTCTGCCAGACGCCGGTGTAGTTCCACGGGGAGTTCGACCGGGGGCGGGTCGGCGCGCAGCATCGGCGGCACGAAGACCTCGCGCAACTCCACGCGCGGGTGTTCGCCCTCGGTCGTCGGTATGAGGACTTCCAGGTCCAGCCGGCCGTACATGGAGCGGATCTGTCGTGCGTAGGCATCGAGTTCAGAGATCTCCGCCTCAGGAGACAGCGGGGCGCATGCGGGCCCTGTCAGGCCGCCCAGGTTGACGATCAGCCGCCGGTTGTCATTGACGGTGCTGCCTCTGCCCGTCGCGTTGTGGGAGGCGTCGTGACCCGCTCCCACGGCGCTGGTGCCGCGCGCGGACACCCGCTCGGGCCCGCCGGCAGGTAAGTCCGCGAAGTTGGCGTCCGAGGTATTCGAGCTCACTGTTCCTCGGCCTCGCTCCCGTTGCCGATCGCGTTTCCCGCCACGTCCCCTCCCGCCGCGACGGCACCGCGCCCGGATGCTGTCACTTGGGGCTGAGACGCCGCCACAGGGGTGGACGTGGGCGGGGCCGACGCCCGTCTCGCCACCCTGGACCTCCCCCCGACCGCGTTACCGGACACATTTCCCCCGGCCGCCACTGCTCCGCGCCCGTGCGCGCGAACCCCGCCGCCGGCATCCGTTCCAGCATCGGCGGCACCACCGCCGCCTTGCCGCACCCCGACCACCACGCTCACCGCAGCCACCACGAGCGCCACGACGGAGCCCGTAACGCTTGCGAGCCGGTCACCCGTGTCCAGGTCGACAAGGACCGTCACCGCAACCAGCCCGACTGCCGCTATCCCGCAGACCCCTGCGACCAGCCAGGCCCAACGCCGCGCCAGGACCCCATCATTCACCACGTGCCGCCCCTCCCTGCCCGACCGGGCTGAACTCACCAAAGACTACGCATACAGTGCGCAGCGCAAGGGCGCTCTCGCCCAACAGCCGCCCGGCCCCGTGCACATCGGGACCCCTCCCCGGTCAGGGCACCTACCGTGACCGCATGATGTTCGGCAAACGGGCGAGGTCGGAGCGTGGCTATCGGCAGGCTGCCGAGGCCGGTGACCCAGAGGCGATGTACAAGCTGGCGACTCTGCTGCTGGGCAGGTCGCGCACCGTCGCCGAGGGGGTGACGTGGTGCCGGCGGGCTGCCGAGAACGGCCACGTCGAGGCCATGAACAGCCTGGGGCTGACGCTCCACTCGCAGGGCAGGCTGTCCGAGGCCGAAACGTGGTTTCGGCGTGCGGCTGACAAGGGCCACCTGGAGGCCATGCACAACGTGCCGATCCTCCTCCAACAGCGTGGGGAGAGCGCAGCAGCCGAGGAATGGTTCCGGCGCGCGGCCGAGCACGGTCACCCGAGGGCGATGTACAACCTCGGTGTCCTGCTGCGGGACAACGGCAGTTCCGCGGAGGCGATGTCCTGGTTCCGGCGCGCGGCGGATCAGGGCAACGCCGATGCGATGTACAACCTCGGTACGCTGCTCTTCCAGCGCGGGGACTACGCCCAGGCCGAGACCTGGTTGCAACGGGCCGCGGACCGCGGCGACGCAGACGCCAAGGCCAACCTCGCAATGGTCCGGCTCGCGCTCCGCAATGATGTGAAGGTGGTCCACCTCCGCCGGGACACCCCCGACGAGGACTGAACCGACAAAGATCGGCCGTCCCCACAGCCGCCACGAAACGGCCCCCGCCCTCCCGCGGTCGCCGACGCAACAGCCCCACCTCCTCGCAGTCGCCGACGAAACAACCCACCGCCCCGCAGTCGCCGACGAGACAGAAGGGGGTGCGGGGGGATGTGCGCGCGCAGGATCCGGACCAAGTGCCGGTGACCCCACGGACGCACCGAGCGGGCCGGACCGAGCACGTACATCCCCCCGCGCCCCCGACTCACGCCGCAACCGCAGGCACCCAAGGGGCGCGGGGAACGGCGCGAGCAACCACACCCGACCAGCGGCCAGACGACAACAGAACACCCCCAAAGGAAGCCGCCCGCAGGGCAAAAAAGGGGGGGCGCCCCCAAGGAGGGCGCCCCAAGAACAGGTTCGCAAGGACGTCAGTCCTTGGTCACCACCCCATCCGCATCCTTGATCAACACCGGCGGCGGCGCCATGTCATCCCCCGACGCGACGGCCTGCACCACGATCTCCTCGCCCGGCTCCCCGGCCGCCTCGGGATAGTGGCACGCCGTCAGGTGGGTCTCCTTGCTGCCGTCCGCCCGCACCAGCGGCGGCGTCTCCGTCGCGCACTTCTCCGTCGCCTTCCAGCACCGGGTGCGGAACCGGCAGCCGGACGGGGGGTTCACGGGGGACGGCACGTCCCCCATCAACCGGATCCGCTCCCGCACCGGCGCACCGTCGGGCACCACTTCCGGCACCGCGGACAGCAGCGCACGCGTGTACGGGTGGCGCGGGTTGCTGTACAGCTCGTCGCGGTCGGCGATCTCCACGATGCGGCCGAGGTACATCACCGCGACCCGCTGCGAGAAGTGCCGGACGACAGCCAGATCATGGGCAATAAACACAAACGCAATGCCCAGCTCCCGTTGCAGCTTCTGCAACAGGTTGACGACCTGCGCCTGAATCGAAACGTCCAGTGCCGACACCGGCTCGTCGGCCACGATCAGCTTGGGTTCCAGGGCGAGGGCCCTGGCCACCCCGATCCGCTGCCGCTGCCCGCCGGAGAACTCGTGCGGGAAGCGGTTGTAGTGCTCGGGGTTGAGGCCGACCGTCTCCAGCAGCTCACGGACCCGGGCCTCCCGGCCGCCCTTCGGGTTGATGTCGTTGATCTCCATCGGACCGGAGATGATCTTGCCGACGGTCTGCCGGGGGTTCAGCGAGGCGTACGGGTCCTGGAAGATCATCTGGATCTCGGAGCGTACCGGAGCCAGTTCGCGCCGCGAGGCGTGCGTGATCTCCTGGCCGCGGTAGTGGATCTTCCCGGCGGTCGGCTCCAGCAGCCGGGTGATCAGCCGGCCCGTCGTCGACTTGCCGCAGCCCGACTCACCGACCAGACCGAGGCTCTCGCCCTCGTTCACCGAGAAGTCGACGCCGTCCACGGCCTGCACCGCGCCGATCGTCCGCCGGATGGGGAACCCACCCGTGATCGGGAAGTGTTTGGTGAGCCCGGCAACGTCCAGGAGGGGAGTGGTGCTGCTCATTGTCGTGAAGTCCCGTCTCTTGTACGTCAGTGGGGCTGCGCCGCGGCGCCGTGGCCCTCGACGACCGCGGTCAGGCCAGGGGCGAGCCGGTCGCGCTGCTCGGTGGTCAGATGGCAGGCCGCACCGCGGCCCTTCAGCAGCCGCAGGATCGGCTCGTCGGTGGAGCAGGTCGCGCCGCCGACCTCCCGGGTGAAGGCACAGCGCGGGTGGAAGCGGCAGCCGGTCGGCGGGTTGAGCAGGCTCGGCGGGGTGCCGGGGATCGGGTTCAGCGGTACGTCCACGGAGCCCTCCAGGGAGGGCATGGAGCCGAGCAGGCCCCAGGTGTACGGGTGCTGGGGGTTGCTCAGCACCTCCTTCTTGCTGCCGCGCTCCACGCACTTGCCGCCGTACATCACCAGGACGTCGTCGGCGATGTCGGCGATCACCCCGAGGTCGTGGGTGATGAAGATGATCGACGTGCCGGTCTCCTGCTGGAGCTCCTTGAGCAGGTCCATGATCTGGGCCTGCACGGTGACGTCCAGCGCGGTGGTCGGCTCGTCGGCGATCAGCAGCTCGGGGTTGCAGACCAGCGCCATCGCGATCATGGCGCGCTGCCGCATGCCCCCGGAGAACTGGTGCGGGTAGTCGTCCACGCGCAGATCGGGCTGGGGGATGCCCACCTTGTTCAGCATCTCCACGGCCCGCGCCCGCGCCTCCCGCTTGGAGGCGCCGGTGTGCTTGCGGTACGTCTCACCGATCTGCCGGCCGATGGTGTGGTACGGCGACAGGGAGGCCAGCGCGTCCTGGAAGATCATGGCCATCTTGTTGCCGCGCAGCCGTTCCAGCTCGCGCTCGGTCGAGGTGAGCAGGTCCTGCCCGTCAAGCAGGATCTCGCCGTCGATCTTGGTGTGCTCCGCGTTGTGCAGGCCGAGGATGGCGAGGTTGGTGACGGACTTGCCGGAGCCCGACTCACCGACGATGCCGAGCGTCCTGCCGTGCGCCACGTCGAAGGAGAGCCCGTCGACGGCCTTGACCATGCCGTCCTCGGTGGAGAAGTGCACGCGCAGATCACGCACGGAGAGGAAGGGGGTGCTGCTCATGATGGCTCTCCTAGGCGAGGCGGACGCGCGGGTCGAGGAGCGCGTACACCGCGTCGACGATGATGTTGAAGACGACGATGGCCGCGGCCGCCACCAGGATGACGCCCAGCAGCATCGGCAGGTCGTTGTCCCGGACCGCCTTGACCGACAGGGAGCCGATGCCGTGCAGGCCGAAGGTCTGCTCGGTGATGATGGCGCCGCCGATCAGGACGCCCAGGTCCAGGCCGAAGATGGTCACGATGGGCCCCATGGCGCCGCGCCAGGCGAACCGGAAGAAGACCGTCCGGCGGGACAGGCCCTTGGCCCGAGCGGTGCGCACGTAGTCCTCGCTCATGGACTCCACCATCTGCGAACGCGTCATACGCGTGTAGTTCGCCGTGAAGATGAGCGCGAGAACGAACCACGGCAGCAGCAGCCCCTGGAACCAGCCGCCGAAGTCCTGGGTGATCGGGACGTCCTTCGGGCGGCTGAGGATGTGCCACTGGTCGGCGAGGTAGTACATGGCGACCACACCGACGATGTAGATCTGGAGCGACGAGCAGATCAGGGACGCCGACGAGGCCACCTTGTCCAGCGTCTTGCCCTGCTTGACGGCGGCGATCATGCCGGTGCCGACACCGAAGACGACGAAGACCACCGCGCTGCCCACGGAGAGCGAGACCGTGGTCGGGAAGCGGTCCAGGATGGTGTCGAGGACGGGCTCCTTGTTGGTGAACGAGAACCCGAGGCACGGCGCGGGGCAGTTGCCGAACCCGCCGTAGCTGCGCCCGACGAACACGGCCTTCAGCCAGTGCCAGTACTGCACGGGCAGGGGGTCGTCGATGCCCAGGTTGTGCCGCACCAGCCTCAGCGTGTCGGGCGTGCAGACCTTGCCGCAGGCCACGCGCGCGGGGTCGCGGGGCGCGACGTAGAAGAGGAGGAAGGTGATGACACTGATGATCAGCAGGATGACCAGTGCGCCGACGATCCGTCGGACGAGGAAGCGAGACATGGTGGTGGGTTTCCCTGGGCAGACGCCTACGGCGGGGAGCGGAACGGGTGGGGCACCCCACGGTGGGGCACCCCGTGAGGTGCCCCACCCGTGGCGCAATCAGGCCTTGACGTAGAGCTTGTAGAGGATGGCCGCGGAGAAGTTCGGGTCGAAGAGCGCACCGCCGACCTTCGAGCCGTGCAGGTAGAAGCGGCGCTGGAAGGTCTCCGGGATGATCGGAGCGAGTTCCTTCATGATCCGCTCGTCCAGGGCCTGCCAGGCCTTGCCCGCCTTCTGCTGGTCGGCGATCAGGGCGTTCTTCTTGATGGCCTCGTTCACCCAGTCGACGTCGAGCTGCGAGATGTTGTTGGAGCCGTCGGCGATGGTGGCGCCGTCGAACAGCGGCTGGATCATGGTGAAGCCGGTCGGCCAGTCCGGTGCCCAGCCGAACCACATCACGTCGAACTGGTTGTCGATCTGCTGGATCTGGTCGTAGTAGTTCGTGGAGTCCAGCGGCTTGAGGACCGGGGTGAAGCCGGCCGCCTCCAGGGCGTTCTTGATGACGACCTTGGTCTTGTCGTAGTTCTGGCCCTGCGGGAAGGCGTAGACGATCTTCTGGCCTTCCTTGCCGGCCTCCTTCAGCAGCTTCTTCGCGGCCTCCGGGTCGCCCTTCGGCTTCGTCAGCTTGCCGTAGGCGTCGTACTTCTTGTAGCCGAGGAGGTCGGGGCTGAGGATGCTGGTGGCGAAGTCGCCGGCCGAGGGACCGCCGTAGATCTTCCGGATCTGCTCCAGCGGCCAGGCGTAGTTGAGCGCCTGGCGCACCTTGACGTCCTTGACCCGCTTGCAGTTGATCCCGTAGTAGTACGAGCCGGTCAGCAGGCCGTTCCAGGAGCGCTTCTTCAGCTCGGGGTCCGACAGCACCTTCTGGATGCGGTCCGCCGGGACACCGCTGTAGGCCATGAGGGCGTACTGGTCGTCGCCGTCGTCGGCGATCATACGGTCGGCGGCGGGCAGCGACTCGGGGCCGAACTCGAAGACGAACTGGTCCGGGTACGCGTTGCGGATCGAGTCCGTGGCCGGGTCCCAGTGCTCGTTGCGCACCATCGTCATCGACTTGTCGATGTCGTGCTTGGAGATCTTGTACGGACCGCAGGAGACCGGGTCCTTGTCGTACTTCTCCTTGGTGTCGTGCTTGACCGGCACGGGGCCGTAGGAGGCCATCGCCAGGGTGAAGTTGAGGTCCGGGCGGGCCAGCTTCAGGTTCAGCGTGATGGTCTTCTTCGCCGAGTCGATCTTGATCCCGTCGAGGTGCTTGCCCTTGTCGGGGCCCTGGTAGACCTTGCGGAACTCAGCGGTGCCGGTCAGGGCGTTCTGGAGGTAGCTCGCGCCGTTGGTGGTGTAGCTGGAGAAGCCGCGCTCCAGGCCGTGCCGGACGTCGTCGACCGTGAGCTCGCTGCCGTCCTCCCACTTGAGGCCGTCCTTGAGCGTGAAGGTCCAGGTCTTGCCGCCGTTGGACATGGTGCCCGTGTCGGTGGCCAGGTCGCCGACCAGCGTCATCGAGCCGTCGTCGGCGATCTTGTAGCCGGTCAGGGTGCGGGAGTAGAGGTTGGCCGCCTGCGCGTTCCAGGAGAACCAGATCTGCTGCGGGTCCAGGTGCGAGAAGTCGTCCGGGGCGATGGGGCGGATGGTGCCGCCCTTCTTGGCGCCCTTGATCTCCGGTGCCGGGCCGGTCGAGTCCTCCTTGGTACCGACCGTGACGGTGCCGGTGTACTTGTCGGTGCCCGCGTGCCCGCCGTTGCCGTCGTCGCCGGAGCTTCCGCTGCTGCACGCCGAGAGAACCATGGATCCGCCGGCCACCGCGGACGCGGTGATGACGAAGTTTCTGCGCGATATGGACATGTCTACCTGCTTGGGTCGTTGGTCGGAAGCTCCGGAAGGCCCCGTCGCCATCCGGATGCCGGAAGGGCCCGTCGTCCCGTCCGGAGAAAGCCTTTGTGTCAGCGCTGGGTCTTGGGGTCCAGCGCGTCACGTACGGAGTCACCGAGCAGGTTGAAGGCGATCACGAAGATCACCATCGTCACACCCGGAAAGAGCATGAAGGTGATGTCGCTCTGGTAGACCTCCGCACCTCGCGAGATCATGACGCCCCAGTCCGGTGTCGGTGACGTGAGCCCGACCCCGAGGAAGGCGAGGCCCGCCTCCGCGGTGACGTACAGGGGCAGCGCGAGGGTCGCCTGAATGAGGATCGGCGTCCAGAGATTGGGCAGCAGTTCCTTGAAGA
Source organism: Streptomyces odontomachi (assembly GCF_024435355.1). Lineage (GTDB taxonomy): Bacteria > Actinomycetota > Actinomycetes > Streptomycetales > Streptomycetaceae > Streptomyces > Streptomyces odontomachi. Next base: position 217,365 of record NZ_JAMJWG010000012.1, on the reverse strand, counting down.
TGATCCGTGTCGGGGAGGCGCCGGTCACCTTGGCCGCCTCCACGAACTCCCGCTCGCGCAGGGCGAGCACCTCACCGCGCAGCAGACGGGCGATCGACGCCCAGCCGAAGGCGGTCATCACCGTGATGAGGCTGACGACTGTCAGCCAGACCGGGGTCTCGTTCTCCGGCGGAACCAGCACGGAGATCATCACCGGCCAGAAGGCGATGAAGAAAAGCGTTTGCGGAAAGGCCAGCAGGATGTCCATGATGCGGCTGATCAGGTAGTCGGTCTTACCGCCGAGGTATCCGGCGGTGATTCCGACGATGATGCCGATAGTGGTGACCAGCAGCGTCGTGGCAGCCGCAATGAGCAGGCTGTTCCGGATTGCGTAGAGCAGGAAGGTGAAGACGTCCCGGCCGAGTCCGGGTTCCACACCGAACCAGAAATCGCTGCTGATGCCGCCGTTCGGCTTGATGGGTGAGCCGAAATCGTTCAGCAGGCCGTCCTGGTTCTGCCCGTAGGTGGTGTACGGGTCCTTTCCGTAGAGCTTGGCGATCAGCGGCGCACAGAGTCCTATGACGAAGTAGGCGATGACCACATAGGCGGATATGACGCCGGTGCGGTCACGCTTGAATCGCCGCCACGCCAGGCGTCCCGGCGAGCGGCCCTCAGCGCCCTTGGCCCCTCCGGGGTCCGGCGTGAGCATCGACTTGTCTGCCACCACCTCAAGAGGGGCGGCGGCGGATGGCGTTGGGGAGGTCATGGCACTCCTGGCCCGAAGGGGGGTCATCACAAACTCCGCAGGATGCACCCACGGGCTACGCGGACCTTTTCAACCACGTTCGTCCAGGGTCAATGAATCGCAGGCGGCCTTGGCCCGCTCTTTGTTCTTTTGGCGATTACATGACCAAGTCTCTACCTGGCCGTTATATCTACGGGGGTAGATTAATCCACATCTTTGGGTGGTTTCGGAGCGAAACCGGCATTGAGTTCGATAGCCGGGACGAGGGTCTCGGAATGCGTACGGCCCCTCGAGGGGCCCCTCGGCCGCCGCGCATACGGGTGGCTGGATATGCGCGGTGTCCGGGTGCGAGTGATAGTGGGCCCACGCCGTCCGGCCCCCCGGTTCGAGGCAGGGCAGTGCGTCCGCTTTCAGCCTTCGAGGAGGACTGCCATGCGTTCAGCCACGCCTGTCACCTGGGGCGGATGCCTGATGGCGGTCGCGCTCACCACGACGGCCTGCGGCGCGAGCGGGCAGAACGGTGCTGGAACGGACTCCTCCGGAGTGGTGCGAGCCTCCTGGGCCGACCCCCAGAACCCGCTAGAACCCGCCAACACCAATGAGGTCCAAGGCGGCAAAGTGCTCGACATGATCTTCCGGGGCCTGGTCCGCTACGACCCACGCACCGGACGGGCGCAGAACATGCTCGCCCGGAAGATCACCACGGCGGACTCCCGGAACTTCACCATCACGCTGAAGCCCGGCTGGCGCTTCTCCGACGGGGAGCCGGTCACCGCCCGCTCCTTCGTCGACGCCTGGAACTACGGCGCCAGCCTGAAGCACAATCAAAAGAACGCCTACTTCTTCGGCTATATCGACGGCTACGAGAAGGTCCACCCACTTTCGGGTAAACAGCGCGCGAACACCTTGTCGGGCCTGCGGGTCACCGGGCCGCTTACGCTCACCGTGCGGTTGAACCAGAAGTTCTCCACCTGGCCGACGACGCTTGGTTATGCGGCGTTCGCACCACTGCCGCGTAGCTTTTTCACCCATCACTCCAGCTGGCTGAAAAGGCCGGTGGGCAATGGCCCGTACACCGTGACGTCCTATACCAAAGGGTCCCAGATGTCCCTACGGAAATGGGACCGCTATCCGGGCCGGGACAAGGCGCGCAACGGCGGCGTGGACCTGAAGGTCTACACCGACAACAACACCGCCTACACCGACCTGACCGCGGGCAACCTCGACCTCGTCGACGACGTGCCCGCCGCACAGCTCAGGAACGTCAAGGCCGACCTCGGCGGCCGCTACCTCAACACCCCCGCCGGCATCATCCAGACCCTCGCCTTCCCGTTCCACGACAAGCGGTGGAACACCAAGGACGGCTGGAAGGTCCGCAAGGGCCTGTCCATGGCCATCAACCGCAAGGAGATCACCGAGAAGATCTTCCAGAGGACCCGCACGCCCGCCACCGACTGGACCTCACCGGTGCTCGGCGCCGAAGGCGGCTACCGGGCCGGGCTCTGCGGCGAGGCCTGCACCTACGACCCGAAGCGCGCCAGGCAACTGGTCAAGGAGGGCGGCGGCATCCCGGGCGGCCGGCTGACCATCGCCTACAACGCCGACAGCGGCAGCCACAAGGAGTGGGTGGACGCCGTCTGCAACAACATCAACCGGGCCCTCGGCAAGGACACCGCCTGCGTGGGCAGCCCCACCGGCACCTTCGCCGACTTCCGCAGCAAGATCGCCCAGGGGAAGACGACCGGGCCCTTCAGGGCCGGCTGGCAGATGGACTACCCCCTCATCCAGAACTTCCTCGAGCCCCTCTACTACACGGACGCCTCGTCCAACGACGGCAAGTGGTCGAACAAGACCTTCGACCGGCTGGTGAACGAGGCCAACGCCGAACCCGACACCGCCGCGGCGGTCAAGAAGTTCCAGCAGGCCGAGGACGTGGTGCGGGACCAGATGGCCGCCATCCCGCTGTGGTACCAGAACGGCAGCGCCGGCTACTCCGACAAGATCTCGCACGTCGCCCTGAACCCGTTCAGCGTGCCCGTCTACGACCGGATCACGGTCAAGAGCTGAGGCGGCCCGGCATGGGACGGTATCTGATCCGGCGGCTGCTCCAGATGATCCCGGTCTTCTTCGGCGCCACCCTGCTCATCTTCCTGATGGTCAACGTGATGGGGGACCCCGTCGCCGGACTCTGCGGCGAGCGACGGTGCGACCCGGCGACGGCCGCCCAGCTCAAGCGAGAGTTCGGGCTCGACCGACCGGTGTGGCGGCAGTACCTCACCTATCTCGGCAACCTGTTCAGCGGCGACTTCGGCACCGCCTTCAACGGGCAGCGCGTCACCGAGCTGATGTCCACCGCGTTCCCGGTCACCCTCCGGCTCACCCTCGTCGCGATCGTCTTCGAGGTCGTCATCGGGGTCACCCTCGGGGTGCTCACCGGGCTGCGGCGCGGTCGCTGGCTGGACACCTCCGCGCTGCTGGTCACCCTCGTCGTCATCTCGGTGCCGACGTTCGTCACCGGCCTCGTGCTGCAACTGCTGCTCGGCCTGAAGTGGGGGATCATCGCACCGGCGGTGTCCACCGCCGCCCGCTTCGACGAGCTGATCGTCCCCGGCCTGGTGCTCGCCGCGCTCTCGCTCGCCTACGTCACCCGGCTGACCCGGACCTCTCTCGCCGAGAACCGGAGCGCCGACTACGTCCGCACCGCGATCGCCAAGGGCCTGCCGCGCCACCGGGTGATCACCCGGCATCTGCTGCGCAACTCCCTCATCCCCGTGGTCACCTTCATCGGCACCGACATCGGCACGCTGATGGGCGGCGCCATCGTCACCGAGCGGATCTTCAACATCCACGGTGTCGGCTTCCAGCTCTACCAGGGCATCCTCCGCCAGAACACCCAGACCGTCGTCGGCTTCGTGACCGTCCTCGTGCTGGTGTTCCTGCTGGCGAACCTGCTGGTGGACCTGTTGTACGCGGTGCTCGACCCGAGGATCCGCTATGGCTGAGCCCGGCTCCGCCACGCCCGAGTCCGCGGGAGACCCGGCCGCCTCCGGGATCGACGCGCCGGAGTCCACCCCGCCGGCGCCGGCGGCCGGCGAGCCGACCGGCAGGCCACGCAGCCTCTGGTCCGACGCCTGGCACGACCTGCGCCGCAACCCGGTCTTCGTGACCGCGGCCCTGGTGATCTGCTTCCTCGTCCTGATCGCCCTGTGGCCATCGCTGATCGCCTCCGGCAACCCGCTCGACTGCGACCTGATGAAGGCCCAGCAGGGCCCGTCGCCCGGCCACCCCTTCGGCTACGACGGCCAGGGGTGCGACGTCTACACGCGCACCGTGCACGGCGCCCGCGCCTCCGTCACGGTCGGCGTGTGCGCCACCGCCGGGGTCGCCCTGCTCGGCTCCGTGCTCGGCGGTCTTGCCGGATACTTCGGCGGGGTCTGGGACGCGGTCCTCTCCCGGATCAGCGACATCTTCTTCGGCATCCCCGTCGTCCTCGGCGGCCTGGTCCTGCTCTCCGTGGTGACCAGCAACACCGTCTGGCCGGTGATCGGCTTCATGGTGCTGCTCGGCTGGCCGCAGGTCTCCCGTATCGCACGCGGCGCGGTGATCACCGCCAAGGAGAACGACTACGTCCAGGCGGCGCGCGCCCTGGGCGCCTCGCACTCCCGGCTGTTGCTGCGGCACATCGCCCCCAACGCCATCGCGCCCGTCATCGTCGTCGCCACCATCGCGCTGGGCACCTACATCGCGCTGGAGGCCACCCTGTCGTTCCTCGGCGTCGGCCTGAAGCCGCCCAGCGTCAGCTGGGGCATCGACATCTCCGCCGCCTCCCCCTACATCCGGGGCGCCCCGCACATGCTGCTCTGGCCGGCCGGCGCGCTGGCCGTCACCGTGCTCGCGTTCATCATGCTCGGCGACGCGGTGCGTGACGCCCTCGACCCGAAACTGCGCTGAGGAGCCGCCGTGCTGACCAGGCCCGACATGATCCGTCCCGAAGGGTCACGGCTGCTGGACGTGCGCGACCTGCACGTGGAGTTCCGCACCAGGGACGGCGTCGCGCGTGCCGTCAACGGCGTCAGCTACAGCGTCGGGGCCGGCGAGACGCTGGCCGTGCTCGGCGAGTCGGGCTCCGGCAAGTCCGTCACCGCACAGGCCGTCATGGGCATCCTCGACACGCCGCCCGGCCGGATCACCGGCGGCGAGATCCACTTCCGCGGCCAGGATCTGCTGCGGCTCGGCGAGGACGCCCGACGCCGGGTCCGCGGCGCCCAGCTTGCCATGATCTTCCAGGACGCGCTCTCCGCCCTGAACCCGGTGCTCAGCGTCGGCCGGCAACTCGGCGAGATGTTCACCGTGCACCAGGGCCTGACGCGCAGGCAGGCCCGCGCCCGTGCCGTGGAACTGATGGACCGCGTCCGCATCCCGGCGGCCAAGCAGCGCGTCGGCGACTACCCGCACCAGTTCTCCGGCGGGATGCGCCAACGCATCATGATCGCGATGGCGATCGCCCTGGAACCCGCGCTGATCATCGCCGACGAGCCGACCACCGCCCTCGACGTCACGGTCCAGGCGCAGGTGATGGAGCTGCTCGCCGAGCTCCAGCGCGAGTCCACCATGGGCCTCGTCCTCATCACCCACGACCTCGGGGTGGTCGCCGGCGTCGCCGACCACATCGCCGTGATGTACGCCGGCCGGATCGTGGAGACCGCCGCCGTGCACGACATCTACAAGGCGCCCGCGCACCCGTACACCAAGGCGCTGCTCGACTCGATCCCGCGGCTTGACCGCAAGGGCAGGGGCCTCACCGCCATCCGCGGCCTACCGCCCGACCCGCTGCGCGTCCCGACCGGCTGTGCCTTCCGACCGCGCTGCCCGCTCGCCCAGGACGTCTGCGCCACCGAGCCGCCGCTGCACGAATCCGGCCCGGCCCGGCGCAGCGCCTGCCACTTCTGGAGGGAGACGCTCGATGGCTGACGCAGCGCCGCCCGGCCCGCCCGCGCCGCCCACGCCGCCCGCGGTTCCGCGGGAGGACGCCCGGGGCGCCCCGGCGGCCGACCGAGAGCCGCTGCTCGACGTGCGCGGCCTCGTCAAGCACTATCCGCTGACGCAGGGCGTGGTGTTCCAGCGGCAGATCGGCGCGGTCCGCGCGGTCGACGGGGTCGACCTGCGCCTGGCGCACGGCGAGACGCTCGGCATCGTGGGGGAGTCCGGCTGCGGCAAGTCGACCCTCGCGCGGCTCCTCGTCCAACTGGAGCGCCCCACCGCCGGCACCATCACATACCGGGGCGAGGACGTCACGCGGCTGAGCGGACGGGCCCTCAGGGCGGTGCGCCGCAACATCCAGATGGTCTTCCAGGACCCCTACACCTCCCTGAACCCCCGCATGACGGTCGGCGACATCATCGGCGAACCGTACGAGATCCATCCCGAGGCCGCGCCCAAGGGCTCACGGCGGCAGCGGGTGCGGGAGCTGCTGGAGGTCGTGGGGCTCGACCCGGACTGCGCGGGCCGCTACCCGCACCAGTTCTCCGGCGGTCAGCGGCAGCGCATCGGCATCGCGCGCGGGCTCGCCCTACGGCCGGAGATCATCATCGCCGACGAGCCCGTCTCCGCGCTCGACGTCTCCGTCCAGGCACAGGTCATCAACCTCATGGAGCGCCTCCAGGACGAGTTCGAGCTGTCCTTCGTCTTCATCGCCCACGACCTGTCGATCGTGCGGCACATCTCCGACCGGGTCGGCGTGATGTACCTGGGCCGGATCGTCGAGACCGGCACCGACGAGGAGATCTACGAGCACCCGACGCACCCGTACACCCAGGCGCTGCTGTCCGCGGTGCCGGTCCCGGACCCCGATGCGCGGAACGCCTCGGAACGGATCATCCTGGCGGGTGACGTCCCGTCGCCGGCGGCGATCCCGTCCGGGTGCCGGTTCCGCACCCGGTGCTGGAAGACGGTGGAGCGCTGCGCGCGGGAGGAACCTCGGCTTGCGGTGCCGGCGGTTTTCGGCACGGCAGCCGGTCCCGCGGCCCATCCTTCGGCGTGCCACTGCGTGGAGCGGGGCTAGGGGGCGGGACGGTGGCGGATACGGCTTCCGGCCACCGTCCGGTGGTCCGGGCGCGACGGAAACGGCCCCTTTCGGTCGGTGGCGATCTCGCGGCCTCGTTGTGGTTGGTCGCGCAGTTGCCCGCGCTCCTGATGCGGGCGCTGTGCGCCCTTGGGGGGGCACGTAGTGCCCCGTCAAGGGGCGCGGGGAACTGCGCGAGCAACCCACCACCGGGCCGGTGGTCCGGGCGCGACGGATACCGCCCCACCGGGCCGGCAACCGCCCCGCAGGGCGCCCCGCGGCGAACCCGGAACCGTTTAACGACGATGCAACGCCGCCGACGTCACGGCGATATACGTACGTCCCATCCTGATGGACGTACGGCCGTGCGGGTGCCGTTGAGATCGGCCGGGACGCGAATGCCAAGGCGCGGCATGTCCCGGCCGATCACCCGCGCCCCTCGGGGGGGCGCCCCGGCTCAGGACCCGGCAGCCGGTCCGGTCGGGCCCAGGGACCGCTTCAGGAAGTCGACCTGGAGCAGCAGCAAGTTCTCCGCCACCTGTTCCTGCGGCGTCATGTGCGTCACCCCGGACAGCGGCAGCACCTCGTGCGGGCGGCCCGCCGCGAGCAGCGCAGAGGAGAGCCGCAGGGAGTGCGCGACCACCACGTTGTCGTCCGCGAGGCCGTGGATGATCATCATCGGGCGGTGCGGCTCGGCGGGCGCCACCAGCGTGCCGTCCGCGACGAGCGAACTGTGCGCGTACGCCGCCGGCTCCGCCCCCGGATCGCCCAGGTAGCGCTCCGTGTACTGGGTGTCGTACAGCCGCCAGTCCGTCACCGGGGCGCCCGCGATGGCCGCGTGGAACACGTCCGGCCGGCGCAGTACCGCCAGCGCCGCCAGGTACCCGCCGTACGACCAGCCCCGGATCGCCACCCGGTCCAGGTCCAGCGGGAAGCGGCCGGCCAGCGCGTGCAGGGCGTCGATCTGGTCGTCCAACGTGACCGTGAAGTCGCCGTGGATCGCCTTCTCCCAGGCCGGCGAGGGCCCCGGCGTGCCCCGGCCGTCCGCGACCAGCACCGCGAATCCCTGGTCGGCGAACCACTGCGAGGTCAGATGGGCGTTGTGCGCGGCCCGTACCCGCTGGGCGTGCGGGCCGCCGTACGGGTCGAGCAGCACCGGCAGCGGGCCGTCGCCTTCGCGATAGTTACCGGGCAGCAGAACGGCGCACGGAATCCGGCGCGCACCCGCGGCGCTCCGGCCGCCCGCACCGATCGTCGCGCCGTCCTCAGCTGCCCGTGCACCCGCGTGATCACGTGCGCCCGCGCGGGGAGGATTGAGTGCGCCCCCGGGGCGTACGGCCTGCTCACCGCCGGTCTGTGCACCCGGGACCGGGCCGTCGGCGGCCGGTTCCGACGCGGTGGCCGGTGCCACCGCCTCGGTGAGCGTCACCCGGGGCGTGCGGCCGGGGCGCTCGGCGTCCGAGGCGAGGGTGGTCAACCGCTTGCCGTCGCGCAGCACCTGGGCCGCGACACCCGGCGTCCGAAGCGTCGCCGACGCCAGTACCGTCAGCGCGCCGGAACGCACCGCACCGTGCACCCCGGGCTCCTGCGAGACGCGCTCCACCCCCAGTTCGTTGACGCGGTACACATGCACCTCGCCGATCTCCGGCAGCTCCGCGGCCTCGCCGGCGGACGCCGCGACGAGCACGTCGTCGTCCGAGACGTCGAGCACCGCACGCACCTGCAACTGCGGCCCGGTCAGCGGCCGGTCGCCCACCGACAGCACCCGGGCGCCGCCCTCGTCCGCGATCCGCACCAGGTGGCCGCTCGGCGACCAGCAGGGCGACCCGGCGAAGAGGTCGAGCCACCGTTCGTCCTCGTCGGCGTGGACCATCCGGGTCGAGCCGGTCTCCGGGTCCACGGCGAGGAAGAGCTGGCTGCGCTGGTCGCGGGCCTGCACCAGCAGCAGCGGCGGCCCGTCGGACGACCAGTGCACCCGGGCCAGATAGGGGTACCGCGCCCGGTCCCAGGTCACCTCGGTACGCGAACCGGCCAGATCCAGCACGAACAGCCGGACGTCCGCGTTGGCCGTGCCCGCCGCCGGGTAGGCGGTGCGCGCCGGCTCCCGCTCGGGCTGCGCGGGGTCCGCGATCCACCACCGCTGCACCGCGGTGTCGTCGACGCGGGCCACCAGCAGCCGGTCGGACTCGGGCGACCACCAGAAGCCGCGCTGGCGCCCCATCTCCTCGGCCGCGATGAACTCCGCGAGACCGTAGCCGACGCCCTCCGACTCCGGCTCGGCGAGCGCCCGGTCGGCCGCGGTGCCCCCGTCGCCTTCCGCTTCCGCGGCGTCGGCGACCGGCACGACGCGCAGGGCGCCAACGGACACGTAGGCCACCTGCCGGCCGTCCGGCGAAGGGCGCGGGTCGAGCACCGGGCCCGACACCGGGAGTTCGCGCGTCGTGGCGGTCGTGAGGTCCGTCGCGAACAGCCGGCCGGACAGCGCGAACGCCGCCCACCGCACGGCCCCGTCCGTCGCATAGCCGACGATGCCGGCGCCGCCTTCCCGGCTGCGTTCGCGCCGGGCCCGCTCCGCCGCGGACAGCCGCTCCGGCGCGGTGCCCAGCAACGCCAGCGGATCCGCCACCACCCGCTCCGTGCCCTCCGGTCCCTCGGTCAGGTCGAGGACCCACAGCACTTGGGCGCGGTCGGTGCCGGAACGCGACCGGAGGAAGGCGATTCGTTCGCCGTCCGGCGCGATCGTGAACGCTCGCGGCGCTCCGAGGGTGAAGCGTTGGGTGCGGGCTTGCCGGCGCGGAAAGGAGTCCTGCGGGTCCCGCGAAGCGGGCGCGGACGGCCCCTGCGTACCGGTCGCCGGGCGAAGGTGCGAGGCGGGGCCGTGCCCGGGGCCGCCGTGCGGGGGGTGTGCTGGCTGGGTGCTCATCCTCCGAGACTAAAGTGCGGCTCGCCGGGTCAGGGGACGGCGCACGCCATGCGCCCCTCGTGCTGCCGTGCACCACGTATGTGCGATTCAAGCCCGGCGAACGGATAGTTATGATCAGTTGCGCTGGGTGGGTACCCCGGGGGCACGTCCCTCGGGCAAAATCTCTCTTGGCTCGTCATGTTGTGTGTCGTCATGTTTGCGTGTGTTACGACTGATCCTGGAGGTGGGCCGCCGTGGCACTCTCGATTTCGGTGGTAGTGCTGCTGCTGGTCATCGTCTTCATCCTGATCAAGAAGTCCGGTCTCAACGCCGTGCATGCCATCGTCTGCATGCTCCTGGGCTTCTACCTGGCCAGCTCCTCCATCGCACCCACCATCACCGAACTCACCAACAACGTGGCAGGCATGATCAGTAACATCAAGTTCTGACCGCCCTGCGCGCCCCGGCTCCCGTACCGACGCGCGGTGCGGCGCGCCCGTCCGCCGTCGCGTGACCCGAGCACCCCCGAGGGTCCACCCATGCCTCCGTACGCAAGGCTGGGCGCACCCCCGGCCCTGGTGCGTCTCCCGGGCCGTGTCTCTTGGGCACGGTGGTCCGGCCGGGCTTCCGGGCCTCATAGGGTGGGCCCATGACACAGTTGCCCGCTCGGCGTCTGCTCCTGGTCCACGCCCACCCGGACGACGAGTCGATCACCACCGGCGCCACCATGGCCAAGTACGCGGCCGAAGGCGCCCATGTCGCCCTGGTCACCTGCACGCTGGGCGAGGAGGGCGAGGTCATCCCGCCCGCGCTCGCCCATCTCGCCGCCGACCGCGACGATCGCCTGGGTCCGTACCGTGCGGGTGAACTTTCCGTGGCCATGCGCGAACTGGGCGTCACCGACCACCGTTTCCTCGGCGGCCTCGGCCGCTTCCGTGACTCCGGGATGATGGGCCTCGCCCAGAACACCCGGGTGAACGCCTTCTTCAGCGCCGACGTCGACGCCGCGGCGGCGCTCCTCGCCGACGTCATCCGCGAGGTGCGCCCCCAGGTCCTCGTCACCTACGACCCGAACGGCGGCTACGGCCACCCCGATCACATCCAGGCCCACCGGGTCGCCATGCGCGCCGTGCAACTCGCCGCCGAGCCCGGGGCGACCGGCGCCGCGCACACCGTTCAGAAGGTCTACTGGAACCGTGCCCCGCGCTCCGTCGTCGAGGACGGATTCGCCCGGCTGGCCGCCGAGTTCGACCGGTTGCCGTTCCCCGCCGTGGCCACTCACGCGGACGTGCCCGGGCTGATCGACGACTCCGAGATCACCACGCGGATCGACGGCACCGCCCACGTCGCCGCCAAGGCCGCCGCGATGCGCGCGCACGCCACCCAGATCGACGTCGTCGAAGACTGGTTCGCGCTCTCGAACCACCTCGCCCAGCCGATCTTCCCGGTGGAGTACTACCAACTGGTGCGCGGCGGCGAGCACCGGCCGCCGGACGCGGCCCCCGAGACGGACCTCTTCGAGGGCGTCGCAGTATGAAACGGCGCCCGGGGGCCAGGAGGGGGTGCTCCGGCGCGGGGCGAACGACGCGGTGGGCGCCCTTGGTGGCGCGTGAGCACGCACACGTACGGACGGAATTGGTGAGGGCTTGATGAACACGGCGAAGAGACCGACGGTCCCCGGGGGCCCCGGGAGCTACCTCACCCGTCCGCCCGACCCCGCCCGGATCGCCGCGTACCTGGGCCTGTTCGTGCTCGGCGCGGTGATCGGAGCGGCCGGTGCGCTCATCCAGGACGCCTGGTTCCCCGGCGGTCTGCTGCTCGCCCTGGCGGGCGCTGCGGGCCTGTTCCTGGGCGGTGAGCGGGCCATCGGTACCCGTGCGGGCGCCGTCGCTCCCGGTGCCGGTTGGCTGATCGCGGTGCTGCTGCTCACGGCCACCCGTCCCGAGGGCGACTTCCTCTTCGGCGCCGGAGTCGGTTCGTACGTGTTCCTCCTCGGGGGTTTGGCAGCCGCGGTGATCTGTGCCACCCTCCCCCGAGACATCCAGGGCCAGGGCTGATCCCCGGTGCCCCGGAAACCGGGCGGCGGATCTGCCCGTCCAGGTGAGTGACCCACCACTTCGCTGTGACCTGACCGATCTTGCCTGCGGGCGGCGTTCGTTCACCGGCGCCGGAAGCGGTCCGAGAGTGGTTAGTAAGGTGGTGCGCGCCGTCGAGCCTCCTCCTGCCCCGGCGGGGGGACCCCAACGCCCGGGGCGTGCCCAGGGGGAGAACGGGCGGCGGAGCCAAACAGGAGAACCTGCCTTGAGTCGAGAAACTGACAATTCGTCCTCCGGACCCCAGGGCGCCTACCCCTCGGGGACACCGCCCTATGGCACGCCGGCGCCGGGCACCGCCCCCGGCGCGGACGGCGCGGACGCGCAAGGGCAGGCCGCCGGAGGTGCCTCCCCGGCCCTTTCCGGCACCGAGGGTGCACCCCCGCAGCAGCGCAAGACGGAGACCAGGCTGACCACCAGGGTCCGGATCAACATTCCCGGATCCCGACCCATCCCGCCGGTCGTGATGCGCACCCCGATGTCAGACCTGGACGGCTCCGGCGCCGCGGCCGACGCGAAGGACGCCGCGCAGACCGGGGCCGGCGACGCGGGGAGCGGCCCGGGCGCACCGGGTGCCGCAGGCCCCGTCGATCCCGCCGCGGCCGGTGCCGGCGACAGCACGGGCGCCCAGGCGGCAGGGGCTGCGCCGGGCGGGCAGGAGCAGCGCACCAGCGACTGGTTCGCACCACCCCCGCGCAAGCAGAGCGGGTCACGCGGGGGCCCGTCCTCCGGGAGCACGGACGGCGCAGGCACCTCCTTCGACACCGGCTCATCCTTCGACCCCGGCACCTCCTTCGGGTCGGGTGCGGACATCGGCTCCGGCACGGGATCCGGTCTCGGCGCGGGTTCGCCCTACGACACGGGGTCCCACGCAGCGTTCGACACGGGTTCCCAGGCGGCGTTCGACACGGGCTCGCACGGGGCGTCCGGGTTCGGCGCGGGCTCCGGTTCGGCCTTCGACGGCACCGGTGCGGACGGGGGCTCCACCACCCCGGCCGGGCTGCCGCGCCGCCACACGGACCACGGACCGAGTTCCTACAGCGGTGGCACCGGCGGCGATGCGTTCGGGGACTACTCCGAGCGCGGCGGATTCGCCGACCCCACCCCCTCGGCGGGCACCCCGATCGACCCGACGTCCGGCGCGCCGCGCCCGGGGGGAACTCCCGCGGCGCCCGAGGGGCCCGACACCACCCCGCGCAGCGGCCTGTACGACCTGTTCGGCGACGTGCCCACCGACGAGTCCACCGGGGCGCACAGGCGTTCCGGCCCGGCCGGCGGAGTCCCCGGGGCCGACGACCCGGGGTCAGCCGGCGCCGTGGCCACCGGGCCGATGGGCACCGGCCGTGGCCCGCGCGACTCCGACCTCGCGTACTTCTCGGAGGACGGTGCACGATCCGGCCCTGCCGGCCCCACCGGCGGGCCCGTCACCGGCGACAGCGCCCTGCCGACACGGACGCGCACCGGGGGCGCCGGCTCGGCGACCGGCGCCCCGACGGCCGGTGGCCCCGTGGGCGGCGGCCCGATGGGCGGCGAGCCGTCCGGCCCGCCGCGCCGGATGAGCGACGACACGGCCGAGCTGACGCCGGTCAAGCCCGCACGCGGACCCGAAGAGAACGTCTCAGGGCACACGGTCACCAGCGGCATCCCGGTCGTCCCGGCCAACCAGAGCTCACCGTTCGGTGCCTCCGGCGAACCGCCGGAGCCCTCCGAGAGCGCGCTGACGCACACCCCGCCTAAGCTTCCCGAGCCGGCCCCGGCCAAGAGCAGCCCGAAGCCCGCCGCCGCCCCGCCGAAGAAGAAGGGCGGCAACAAGCTGGTGCTGCTGGGTGCGGGCCTGATCGTGGTGGCCGGCGGCGCGTACGGCGCCGGGCTCCTGGTGGGCCACTCCGACGTCCCCAAGGGCACCACCGTGCTGGGCGTCGACATCGGTGGCGGCACCCGCGACGAAGCCGTCAAGAAGCTCGACGCGGCCTTCGGCGACCACACGAAGCAGACCCTCCCGCTCTCCGTGGCCGGCAAGACCGTCCCGCTCAAGCCCGACCAGGCCGGGCTCGCGCTGGACATGGACGCGACCGTGCAGGCCGCCGCGGAGCGGGACTACAACCCGGTCACCGTCATCGGCTCGCTGTTCGGCAGCACCCGTGTCGTGCAGCCGGTGATGCCCGTCGACGAGGAGAAGTTGCAGGCCGCCCTGCAACGTGCCGCGGGCGGTGCGGGTTCGGCGGTCGACGGCACCATCAAGTTCGAGAAGGGCCGCGCGGTGGCGGTCTACGGCAAGAGCGGCAAGGGCATCGACGCCGGCCGGTCCACCGCGGCCGTGGAGCAGGGGTACGAGGCACTGGTGGAGAAGGGGCACGTCGACCCGGTGCAGGTCCCGCTCACCGAGCGCAAGCCCACCGTCTCCGACAGCGAAGTGGACCGGATGATGCGCGAGTTCGCGGTGCCGGCGATGTCGGGCATCGTGAAGATCAGGGCCGGCGGCCAGGAGATCCCGTTCGGCCCTGAGCGGTCGCTGCCGCAGATCCTCGGCGTGCAGGCGGTCAACGGCAAGCTCGTCGACACCTACGACCGTGCCGCCGTCAAGCGGCTCTACGGCAACATCTTCGACGGGATCCTCATCACACGGGCCAACGGCAAGAAGACGCCGGTGCAGCCCGAGGATGTGATCAGCGTCATGCGCAAGGCCCTGCTCGGCAGGTCCGCCGAGGAGCGGATCGGCGTCATCGACCTCAACCCGAACTGACCGCGTGGGGCGCCCGTCGGGCACCCCGTACGCGGTGGTCAGGAGGTCGACTCGAATACGCCGGCGTGCCCCGGCGTATTCCTGTCATGCCTTCACCCATGACATCTGTCATCCCCAAGGCACGACCTCCGACACTGATGCTGGGGCGCTGCGCCCGTCAGGATGGGGGTATGACGACGACAGTTTCAACCGCCGCCACCTCGGGCGCCGCCACCTCGGTGGTCCGCTTCGAGCAGGTGGCGAAGGCGTACGGGGACGTACGGGCGGTGGACGGGCTCACCCTGGACCTGCCCGCCGGCCAGACCGTGGCCCTGCTCGGGCCGAACGGGGCGGGCAAGTCGACCACGCTGGAGCTGCTGCTCGGGCTGCGCAACCCGGACCAGGGCACGGTCCGGCTGTTCGGCGGCACGCCGCGTGAGGCGATCGCCGCCGGGCGGGTCGGTGCCATGCTCCAGAGCGGTGGCCTGATGGACGAGGTCACGGTCAGGGAGCTGGTGCGGCTCGCCTGCGATCTGCACCCCAAGCGGCATCCGGTCGACGAGGTGCTCGCCCAGGCCGGCATCTCCCAGATAGCCGACCGCAAGGTCAACAAGCTCTCCGGCGGCCAGGAGCAGCGCGTACGGTTCGCGCTGGCCACCGCCGGCGCCAACGACCTGATCGTGCTGGACGAGCCCACCACCGGCATGGACGTCTCCGCCCGCCAGGCCTTCTGGGCGACCATGCGCGAACAGGCCGACCAGGGCCGCACGGTGCTCTTCGCCACGCACTACCTGGAGGAGGCCGACGCGATCGCCGACCGGGTGCTGGTGCTGCACCGCGGCAGGCTGCTCGCCGACGGCAGCTCCGCCGAGATCAAGGCCAAGGCGGGCGCCCGCCGGATCTCGTTCGACCTGGAGGGCCTCGACGAGGAACTCGAGCGCCGGCTCGCCGAGCTGCCGTTCCTCAGCAACATCGACGTCTCCGGGCGCACCGTGCGCATCCAGTCCACGGACGCCGACGCCACCATGCACGCCGTCTACGGGCTCGACCTGTACCCCCGCAATCTCGAAGTGGCCGGGCTCGGCCTGGAGCAGGCCTTCGTCGCCATCACCGCAGCCGAGGAGGCCAAGACCGCATGACCAGCCTGATCCGGCTCGAACTCACCCGGGCCCTGCGCAACCGCAAGTTCCTGTTCTTCTCGGTGGCCTACCCGTGCGTGCTGTTCCTGATCATCGCGGGCAGCGCGGGCAGCGACACCGAGGTCAAGGGGACCGGGCTGACCCTGGTGACCTTCTTCATGGTGTCGATGGCGTCGTTCGGCGCGCTCACCGCCGTCCTGATGGGCAACAGCGAACGCATCGCCAAGGAGCGCGAGAACGGCTGGGTGCGCCAGCTGCGGCTCACCACGCTGCCCGGCCGCGGCTACGTGTTCGCCAAGATCTCCAGTGCCGCGGTGGTCAGCCTGCCCTCGATCGTCGTGGTCTTCGTCGTCGCGGCCGCTGCGAAGGGCGTACGGCTCGGCGCCGGGCAGTGGCTCGCGCTGACCGGTGCGATCTGGGCGGGCAGCCTGGTCTTCGCGGCGCTCGGGGTGGCCATCGGCTACCTGGCGACCGGTGACGCGGTCCGGCCCATCACGATGATCATCTACTTCGTGCTGTCCATCCTGGGCGGCCTGTGGATGCCCACGACCACGTTCCCGAAGTGGCTCCAGAACATCGCCGATTACCTGCCCACGCACGCCTACGCCGGTGTCGGGCAGGCCATCGAGCTGGGCGATGTCCCGCACGGCAAGGACTTCGCCATCCTCGTGGTCTACTTCCTCGTCTTCGCCGGCGCCGCCGCCTGGCTGTACCGCAAGGACACCCGGACGGCATGAGCGTCGTGCACGAGGACGTGCCACAGTCGCGGTCGGGGTCGCAGGCGCCCGCGGCGACGGTCGTGTCCGAGGACCGCCCAGGGGGCCTGCAGATTCCTTACGGCAGGCCCCCCAGGAACCGGCGCGAGGCCGTCCGCAAGCTGTTCTGGATGGTCATCTGGCTGGTGTACCTGAGCCAGCCGGCGAGCAGCCTGGTGCGCGGCGAACACGGCACCGCAGGCACCGTCTGGGGGTGGACGGGGCTCGCGATCTTCGTGGTGTCGTACATGTCGCTGGTGTTCCGGCACACCAGCCGCGCCCTGGAGCGCCCCCGTGTCTGGTGGATCCTCGTCGGGCTCTGCGCCCTCTCGACGGCGTTGACCTGCACCCTCGGCCAGGCCTGGGTGGTGCTGTACGTGTACGTCGCGGTGGCCTGCGGCGCCACGTTGCCCCTCCCGCTCGCCGCGTACGCGATCCTGACCGTGGCCCTCATGGCGGAGGGGTTCGGCATGCTGGCCGACGGTGAACCGAAGCACGGCTTCAACCCTGGCACCATGCTGGCCATCCTGCTCGGCGGCTTCGCGATGACCGGCGTACGACAGCTGGTGCTGACGACCGTGGAGCTGCGCCGGGCACGCGCCACCGTCGCCCAGCTCGCCGCCAACGAGGAACGCCTGAGGCTCGCCCGCGACCTGCACGACCTGCTCGGGCACTCGCTCTCCCTGATCACGCTCAAGAGCGAGCTGGCCGGCCGGATGCTGCCCGGCGCGCCGGACAAGGCCGCCCAGCAGGTCACGGACATCGAGCAGGTCAGCCGCCAGGCCCTCGCCGACGTCCGCGAGGCGGTCACCGGCTACCGCCGCCCGCGGCTGCTCAGCGAACTCGCCGGCGCCGAGGTGGCGCTGACCGCAGCCGGCATCACCCCCGTCGTCCCGGCCAAACCCGACCTGGAACTCCCCGCCGACCTCACCGAGGAACGCGAGTCGGCCCTGGCCTGGACGTTGCGCGAGGCGGTCACCAACGTCGTCCGGCACTCCGGGGCCCGGCGCTGCACGATCGACGTGAAGCGCCGCCAGGCCCTGGACGGCCCCTGGCTGGAACTGTCCGTCGAGGACGACGGCACGGGCGGCTCCGCCACCCCAGGCAACGGTCTCACCGGCCTCACCGAACGCCTGGAAGCGGTCGGCGGCACCCTGGAGGCGGCGTCCCGGCGGCGCAACGGTTTCCGCCTGCTCGCCAACGTCCCCCTCACCACCCCGTCCGCCGAAACGGCCCCCGTAGGATCCGGTGCATGAGCCACACGATCAAGGTCCTCCTCGCCGAGGACCAGTCGATGGTCCGCGAGGCCCTGGCCGCGCTGCTCGGCCTGGAACCGGACATCGAGGTGGTCGCCCAGGTCTCCCGCGGCGACGAGGTGCTGGCCGCGGCACGTGCCCATGACGTGGACGTGGCGCTGCTCGACATCGAGATGCCCGGCAAGAGCGGCATCGAGGCCGCCGCGGAGACCCACCGCGCGCTCCCCGGCCTCAAGCTGGTCATCCTCACCACCTTCGGCCGCCCCGGCTACCTGCGCACCGCCATGGAGGCCGGCGCCGACGCCTTCCTCGTCAAGGACGCCCCCGCCGCCCAGCTCGCCGAGGCGATCCGCAAGGTACTCACCGGCGAACGCGTCATCGACCCCACCCTGGCCGCCGCAGCCCTCGCAGAAGGCGCCAACCCCCTCACCGAACGCGAACGCGACGTCCTACGCGCCGCCGCCGACGGCTCCACCAACGCCGAACTGGCCACCACCCTCCACCTCTCCCCAGGCACCGTCCGCAACTACCTCTCCACGGCCATCCAGAAACTGGCCGTCCGCAACAGGACGGAGGCGGTACGGATAGCCAGGGACAAGGGGTGGTTGTGAGCAAGAGAGCCCGTCCGGCGTTTGAGGACGAGCCTGAAGGGCGATGACCGCGCCCCGGGCGCGCCCCGGAAGCAAGAACCCGGCTCGGGCGTCAGTTGAGCATCGCCCGAGCCGCCCGCGCGCGCCGAAGCAACACGTCCGCCGCCCCCCGATCCACCGCGCCCACCACCTTCGCATACGCCTCGAACTCCGCCGCCCCGGCGAGATACTCCCCCCGCTGCACCAGCAACTCCGCCCGCTCCTGCCGCAACCGGGCCGGGTGCGACGGCAGTTGCAGCATCAGCTCCACCGCCCACAGGGCCACGTCACTGTGCTCCGGCCGCGCCGCGGCCCACGCCCGGATGTTGTTGAGGATGCGCACCACCACGTCGAGCGGATCCGCGGGCCGCAGCATCGAGGCCTCCAGCGGCGTCCCGGCCGCCCCGGCGACGATCCGCTGCGTGTCGACGTCGGTCAGGACCCGTCCTCCGTGGAACGGGTCCACCAGTACCTGACCGGACAACTCCGCCCCCGACGCCGCGTGCTCCGCGCCCGCTTCGGCGGCCCGTTCGCCGTACGGTCCGATGCCCACCACGAAGTGGCCCGGCAGCGCCACCCCGTACACCGGCGCCCCGGCCCGCCGCGCCACCTCGATCCAGACGACGGACAGCAGGATCGGCAGACCGCGGCGCCGGCGCAGCACCGTGTGCAGCAGCGAGGAGTCCAGCCGCCGGTAGTCGCCGGGTGTGCCACGGAAGTCGTAGCGTCCGCCGAGCAACCCGGCCAGCGCGCGCGCCCAGGCGTGCGATCCGCCGGGTCGGAACGGCAGTTCGCCCGCCAGCCGGTCCAGCTCGACCTGGGCCGCGTCGATGCCCGCCTCGTCCAGGGCACCGTCCGCCTGCGCGGCCACCAGCAGGCACAGCCGGGCCAGGTCCGGCCGCTCGGACCGGGCCTCCACGGCGAACGCCCGCCGCCACTCGGCGGCCCGCTCGGGCTCCGGGGGCCGCGGCGTGCACTGGGGGTCGTGCGGGTCGTGCGGGGGCTGGTCGGGGTGCGACGAGGGCATGCGGCTGGCCTTTCGGGCGGTCGGCGTACGGGCCGTCACCCCCGATAGTGGTGGTAGAGGTGGTGCACGTCGAATCCCATTCCGCCGTACATCGTCGTCGCCACCGTGTTGTCCGATTCGACCTGGAGCCAGGCCGCCGACGCGCCCTCGGCCAGCGCCTGCCGGGCGAGCGCTGTCATCACGGCCGTCGCGAGCCCACGGCGCCGGGCGTGTGGCGCCACCTCGACGGCCATGAAGCCCGCCCAGCGTCCGTCCACCACGCACCGCCCGATCGCCGCGGGCACCCCGGCGTCCGTGCCGTCGGTCTCGGGCACGGAGGCGAACCACACCGAAGGCCCCGCGGTCAGCACCGCCCGCACCACGGGGTCCGGTTCGGCCGCGGCGTCGCCGGTCCGGTTGTACTGCCGCAGCCATCCGGCGTCGATCTCCCGGGCGAGTCGCACCCGCCGCACGGTCGCTTCACGTGCGTCCGCGTCGCCGCCCTCGCCGGCGTCGGCGAGCGGCGCCAGCGGGGCGATCCGCAGTTCGGACGACACCTCACGCACCCAGCCGGCCGCCTCCAGCCGGGCGCCGAGCAACTCCTGGGTGCCCTCGGCACCGGTCGAGACCTGGACGTAGGGCGGCAGGCCGCGCTGCGTGTACCAGGCACGCACCCGGGACAGGGCGGTATCCAGGGGCAGCCCCGGATCCCCCAGCGGCAGCACCGAGTTGGCCCGGCGGGTGAACGCCACGCGCCGCACCTGCGCACCGGCACCGTCCCCCGGTACCGTCCGCACCGCGGCGCGCAGCTCCCAGTCGCCGAGGCGCTCGCGTTCCACCGGCTGCCAGGCGCGTGCGGTGATCCGGGCCAGTTCCTCGTAAGATGCGGCGGGGCCGCGGCGTCTGGCCGGTGCCGCGGGTACCACCTTGCCAGCGACGAGCGAGGATTCCTCGATCCTGACCCGGTCACCGAAGCGGCGCGTGATGATCAGCACACCATCGTCCCACGATGTGAGAACACCGACCGCGTCCGTGAATGTGGCGCCGGAATCGGGGGACCCCACCAGGCGGCGCACGGAAACGCGTTTGCCCACGTCAGCGGCGGTAATGCGGACAGCAAGGCGCCCCTTGGCGGCGAATTCCACGGCTTGGCCCACCCCTCGTGTTCGGATCCGGTCCCAGACCGGAGATACTAGGTGCGGGCATCGACGAGCCGCGCTCCCGCGCGCCAGGCGGCGGGCCTGAGGAGGCCCGCAAGCGCCCTATCGAGGAGGAACGACAGCGTGACCTACGTCATCGCGCAGCCTTGTGTGGACTTGAAGGACAAGGCGTGCATCGAGGAGTGCCCGGTCGACTGCATCTACGAGGGCCAGCGGGCCCTCTACATCCACCCGGATGAGTGCGTCGACTGCGGTGCCTGCGAGCCGGTCTGCCCGGTCGAGGCGATCTTCTACGAGGACGACACTCCGGAAGAGTGGAAGGACTACTACAAGGCGAACGTCGAGTTCTTCGACGAGCTCGGCTCGCCCGGCGGCGCCAGCAAGCTCGGTCTCATCGAGCGCGACCACCCCTTCATCGCCGCGCTGCCGCCGCAGAACCAGTAAGCACCCGCCCATCCGGCGGGCTTCCGCCCCGCCGGCGAGCAGGCGCGCAACGCGCAGGCAGCCGCGCCCCGCACGCCCGACCCGGTGCCGCTGGCCTGAGTCCCTCGGACCACGCAGGTCTCGGCCACCCGGATCGTCGGCCGAGGCAGTGAGCGGCCCGGCAGTTCCGGGCGCTGTGCAGCACCGGGGAGCGTCGCATCGGTCCCGTACGGCCCGCCGCCGTGCGGGACCGAGGCATGTGGCGGGGCGGTGGGAGCGGCTGGCTGGAATCATGGGGGTGGTGGCCGGCCGTGGTCCCCGGGCGCCCGCCGCCCGACGAGCGGCGGCCGACCGCCCGGGTACCGAGCCGCCCGCGGCCCGCGGTCCCGCGCGGGCACCGATCGCAGGCTCGCGGCCCCGATCCGCAGCACTCGGAACCGGAACGCCAACACGAACCGGAACGCGAACACGAACCGGAACACGAACAGGACCGCGGGCACCGATCCGCAGGAACAGGAAAGTGAGCACCGTGTCCAGCACCGCCTCCGCGTCCACCCCTGACTCCCCTTCCACCCCTCCGTCCTCCTTCCTGGCGGTCTCCGACCGGCTGCCGGTCTTCCCCTGGGACCGGCTGGAGCCGTACAAGGCGACCGCGACCGCTCACCCGGACGGCATCGTGGACCTGTCCATCGGCACCCCGGTCGACCCGGTGCCCGACCTCATCCAGAAGGCCCTCGCCGAGGCCGCGGACTCGCCGGGCTACCCGACGGTGTGGGGCACCCCGCAGC
This sequence comes from Streptomyces odontomachi, assembly GCF_024435355.1. GTDB lineage: Bacteria > Actinomycetota > Actinomycetes > Streptomycetales > Streptomycetaceae > Streptomyces > Streptomyces odontomachi. Next base: position 195,707 of record NZ_JAMJWG010000012.1, on the reverse strand, counting down.
TGCGTGACGCGCTCACCGACTGGTGCGAGCGGCGGCTCGGGGCGCGCGGCCTGACCCACCGCAACGTGCTGCCGATCGTCGGCTCCAAGGAACTGGTCGCCTGGCTGCCCACCCAGCTCGGCCTGGGCCCCGGCGACCGGGTCGGCTACCCGCGGCTCGCCTATCCGACGTACGAGGTCGGCGCCCGGCTGGCGCGCGCCGAGGCCGTCGACTACGACGACCCGACCGAACTCGACCCGACGGACCTGCGGCTGCTCTGGCTCAACAGCCCCTCCAACCCGACCGGCCGGGTGCTCGGCAAGGACGAGCTGACCCGCATCGTCTCCTGGGCGCGCGAGCACGGCGTGCTGGTCTTCAGTGACGAGTGCTACCTGGAACTGGGCTGGGCGGCGGAGCCGGTCTCGGTGCTGCACCCGGACGTCTGCGGTGGTTCCCACGAGGGCCTGGTGGCCGTGCACTCGCTCTCCAAGCGGTCCAACCTGGCGGGCTACCGTGCCGCGTTCCTCGCCGGTGACGAGCGGGTGCTCGGCGAGCTGCTGGAGATCCGCAAGCACGGCGGCATGATGACGCCCGCCACGACGCAGGCCGCGGTCATCGCGGCGCTCGGCGACGACGAGCACGTGCGCGTGCAGCGCGAGCGTTATCTCGCGCGGCGCGCTGCGCTCCGGGACGCGCTGCTGAAGCACGGCTTCCGGATCGAGCACAGTGAGGCCAGCCTCTACCTGTGGGCCACCCGGGACGAGTCCTGCTGGGACACCGTCGCGCACCTGGCCGACCTCGGCATCCTGGTCGCGCCCGGCGACTTCTACGGCCCTGCCGGTGACCGCTTCGTGCGCGTCGCGCTCACCGCGACGGACGAACGTGTCGCGGCGGCGGTCCACCGCTTGGCCTGACGCGGTGCGGCGCGGCTGACACGACGGCACCCCCCTCAGGGGCGCGGTGAGCGGCGGATGCCGCAGCGTCGCACTTCCGAGGGGGGTGCAGTAGGGCGTCAGGCCGCCGGCAGGCCGTGCATGGTGTGGGCGGCCGTGCCACCCGCGGCCATGCCCGCGCTGCCCGCCGCGCCACCGGCCATCCGCTGGGCGGCGGTCACGGGGCTGCCAGCCGTGCCGTCGGCGGTCCGCGTGACCTCCTTCGAGGCCGAGTCGACCACGCCGGTGGGTGCGTGGTCGAGGGTGCTCAGTCCGACCGGCGTCGACATCTCGGGCAGCACCGTGGCGCTCGCGGAGCCCGCCGCACCGATCACGGGAGCCGCGCCCGCCGCGACGAGCAGCGCGGTGCGGGCGATCCGGCGGGTCAGGGGGAGGGACATGTTGCTCCTTACGGCGGAGGGAACGGTGACCTGTCCGGCGTACTCGGACGCCGTGACTACCGCTCGATCACCGCGAAGGTTGCGGTGGGCGGAGGTAAAGAGTCCGCAATGCGGAGGCCGGCCGGGCGCGGGCCGCGAGCTCGGGAACCTCGTCGCAGCGGATGGCTGCGGAATCCTTCCCTCCGGGTGTTCCCAAGGCCGCCGGACGGACCGTCCGTACCCGCGCGCCCGGAGTCGCCGACCTCGTGGCACCGAAGCCGCCATCCCTCGTTCGAAGGGGAGATCGCACGGGCGTCCGGTGCCTGGCCTCGGCGTCGTCACCGGGCCCCGAACGGATGAAACGCGGACGGTGACGGTGATGGCGACCCTGGACCGCGGCGCACCCGCGGTCAGCGTGCCGTGACGATGACGACCCGGTCGGAGCCTGCGGAACGCGAGCCGTCCTTGCCCTCACCGTGGGCGGCGTGCCATGCGTCGCCGGACGACGCGGACCAGTCGTGGCCGGCGTAAGCGACACGCTCGATGTGCAGTCCGGACGAGTTGGCGACCGCCCAGTGCGCCAGCTCCCAACCGCGCTGCTCGGTGTCCGGACCGGCCGAGCCGGCCGCCGCACGGACCGGCACGGTCACCGTGCGCGAGGCCTCCCCGCGGCTCGCGGCACGATCCGCCGCAGCCGGTTCGTGCCCCGCCGGGTCCGCCGGCGCCGTCGACCCGCCCACCGGCACCTCGGAGGCCGTCGAGGTGAGCACGTCGCCGCCGAAGTCGTGGACGAGCGCCTTGCGCACCTTCGCCGGGTCACCCGGTCCCGAACCGGAGCCGCCCTCGCAGGTCAGCGTGGCGGCGGCGCGGCCGGTGAGGGCGGCGGCCAGCAGCGTGGCGTCCGGCTCGTGCTTCGCGTACGCCTGCGGATAGGCGCTGTGCTGCACGCGCTGCGCGGCGACCGTCAGCGGCAGCCGTGAGTAGCCCGGCACCTTGGCCAGGTGCTCGTAGAACCGCCCGGCCGCGTACGCCGGGTCCATGATCTGCTCGGCGGTACCCCAGCCCTGCGAGGGGCGCTGCTGGAACAGGCCGAGCGAATCGCGGTCGCCGTGGTCCAGATTGCGCAGGCCCGACTCCTGGATGGCGGTCGCGAGCGCGATGGTCACCGCACGCTCCGGCATCCCGCGCGAGGTGCCCACCACCGCGATGGTGGCGGCGTCGGCCGCCTGCTCGGGCGCGAAGCGGAACACCGCGCCGTCGCCCTTCCCGGAGACGACGGTGCAGCGGCCCGGAGCCCTGCTGCCCTCGGGGCCGTACCGCACCGCCAGGTAGATCGCGAGCGCCAGCAGCACCGCGAGACCCACCCCGGTACGGAGCAGCCGGCCGGACAGGGAGGGTGCGGGGGGTTTGGGACGCGCGGACACGCGTCCACGGTACTGGAGCTTCACCAGGGCGAACTCACGTCCGTGCACGCTCCGGTGGACATGGTGGTATCGGCTCGCACGCGGGGTCTCGGGGGCGCCCGGTGGCTTCCCGCGTCGGGCCGGTGGCTGCGCGCGCCTGGCCGGCTGCTGCGCGCGTTAGGGTCGTCGGCATGGACGCCACCTCCCTCGACCTCACGCTCGATGCCGCTGAGCTCACCGCGCGGCTCGTCGACTTCCCTTCGGTGAGCGGCAGCGAGCAGCCGCTTGCCGACGCGGTCGAGGCGGCGCTGCGCACCCTGCCGCACCTCACCGTCGACCGGCACGGCAACAACGTGGTGGCCCGCACCCACCTCGGCCGCCCCGATCGAGTGGTGCTCGCCGGCCACCTCGACACCGTGCCGATCGCCGACAACGTGCCCTCCAGGCTCGACGAGAACGGCATCCTGTGGGGCTGCGGCACCTCCGACATGAAGTCCGGTGTCGCCGTCCAGCTGCGGATCGCCGCCACCGTGCCGGCGCCCAACCGCGACCTCACCTTCGTCTTCTACGACAACGAGGAGGTCGCGGCGGACCTCAACGGCCTCGGCCATGTGGCCACCGCCCACCCGGACTGGCTCGCCGGCGACTTCGCCGTGCTGCTGGAGCCCTCCGACGGACTCGTCGAGGGCGGCTGCCAGGGCACGCTGCGGGTGCTGCTGCGCACCGCGGGGGAGCGGGCGCACTCGGCGCGCGCCTGGATGGGCTCCAACGCCATCCACGCCGCCGCACCGATCCTGAACCGGCTCGCCGCCTACGAGCCGCGCCGGCCCGTCATCGACGGCCTCGAGTACCGGGAGGGCATGAACGCCGTGCGCATCGAGGGCGGTGTGGCCGGCAACGTCATCCCGGACGCCTGTACGGTCACCGTCAACTTCCGGTACGCCCCCGACCGCTCCGAGGGCGATGCCCTGGCCCACGTCCGCAAGGTGTTCGCGGACTGCGGCGTCACCGAGTTCGTGGTCGACGACCACAACGGCGGTGCGCTCCCCGGCCTCGGCCACCCGGCCGCCGCGGCGTTCGTGGCGGCGATCGGCGGCACCCCGCAGCCCAAGTTCGGCTGGACCGACGTCGCCCGCTTCAGCGAGCTCGGCGTCCCCGCCGTGAACTACGGACCCGGCAATCCGCTGCTCGCCCACAAGCGTGACGAGCACGTCGACACCGCCCGGATCCTGGCCTGCGAGGAACGGCTGCGCACCTGGCTGAGCGCCTGACCCGAGCGGGGGCCGGTGCCGCAGGCCGACTACGGCGTATGCCCACGGCGCACGCCCGCGTGTCGGCGGCTCGCTCACCCGCTCCGCGCCCGCCGGTGGTCATGCGTTTCTCGCAGGTCATCCGGAGTTCCGGTGCAGGCCACGTCCATGGATCTACGCTGAAGAGGCCTTGAGTCTGAAGCGGAAGGGGACGTCTATGGGCAGTCCGGAAGCAGGTGGCCCACCTGGCGAGCAGTACCTGGGACCCGTGGTCCGCAGGCGGGAGCAGGTCCAGCCGGGCACCACGGACCAGCGGCTGCTGGACACCGAGGGTGACTCGGAGTGGGTGCACACCGACCCGTGGCGCGTCATGCGCATCCAGTCCGAGTTCGTGGAGGGCTTCGGCGCCCTGGCGGAACTTCCCAGCGCGATCAGCGTCTTCGGGTCGGCCCGCACGCCACCGGGGTCCGACGAGTACGAGGCCGGGGTCAGGATCGGCCGTGCGCTGGTCGAGGCCGGTTTCGCGGTGATCACGGGCGGCGGCCCCGGCGCCATGGAGGCGGCCAACAAGGGCGCGCGCGAGGGCAAGGGCATCTCCGTCGGCCTCGGTATCGAGCTGCCCTTCGAGCAGGGGCTCAACCCGCACGTCGACTTCGGCATGAACTTCCGGTACTTCTTCGTCCGCAAGACCATGTTCGTGAAGTACGCGCAGGGCTTCGTGGTCCTGCCGGGCGGCCTGGGCACCCTGGACGAGCTCTTCGAGGCGCTCACCCTCGTCCAGACCCGCAAGGTCACCCGCTTCCCGATCGTCCTGTTCGGGTCCGCGTACTGGGGCGGCCTGGTCGACTGGCTGCGCGGCACGGTGGTCGCCCAGGGCAAGGCGTCCGAGAAGGACCTGCTGCTCTTCCACGTCACGGACGACGTCGACGAGGCGGTGGCCCTGGTGTCCAAGGAGGTCTCCGGCTAGGCGGTCCCGCCGACGTTCGCTGCGGTGCACCGTGCCCCGCAAGGGGCACGGGGACGGGGGCTTCAGGAGGGGGCGCGCACCGTCAGGCGAGCCCCCGGCGGGCCACCGCCGGCGGTCGGTGGCCCGCGATGGACGCGACCATGTCGAGCACCTGCCGCGTCTCCGCCACCTCGTGCACCCGGTACACCCGCGCGCCCAGCCACGCCGAGACGGCCGTCGTCGTCAGCGTGCCCAGCAACCGCTCCTTGACCGGGCGGTCGAGCGTCTCGCCGACGAAGTCCTTGTTGGAGAGCGACACCAGTACCGGCCAGCCCGTGGCGGTCATCTCGTCGAGCCGCCGGGTCGCCTCCAGGCTGTGCCGGGTGTTCTTGCCGAAGTCGTGCCCCGGGTCGATCAGCACCGACGCACGGGGCACACCCAGCGCCACCGCCCGCTCGGCGAGCCCCACGGTCACCTCGAGGATGTCGGCCATCACGTCCTGGAACGCCACCCGGTGCGGCCGGGTACGCGGCTCGGCACCGCCCGCGTGCGTGCAGACCAGACCCGCCCCGTGCCGCGCGGCGACCTCGGCGAGCTTCGGGTCGACCCCGCCCCACGCGTCGTTCAGCAGGTCGGCGCCGGCCGCGCAGACCGCCTCGCCCACCTCGTGCCGCCAGGTGTCCACGCTGATGATCACGTCCGGGAACCTGCGGCGGACCTCGGCCACGAAACCGACCGTGCGACGCGCCTCCTCCTCGGCCGTCACCGCCTCGCCCGGACCCGCCTTGACCCCGCCCACGTCGATGATGGCGGCACCCTCCGACACCGCCTGCTCGACCCGTGCCAGCGCGGGCTCGTCACGGAACGTGGCGCCCTGGTCGTAGAACGAGTCCGGGGTCCGGTTCACGATCGCCATGATCACCGGCTCGTGCGGGCCGAACTCCCGGCCGCCCAGCCGGAGCGTCCCCTGCGGTGTGCCCTCTGACATCCCCAGAGGCCTCCTTCTTGCTGCTGTGGGCCGACCACGCCGTCTTGTCGCTGATATGGGCCGCTCAGGTCATCCGACCGATCATGCCATCCGGCCGTCCGTGTCCCTAGGGCCTGTCCGGCGGATCAGGCCGCATTCGGGTGGCGGCCACCTTTCGGCCCAGATGGGCGTGCCAGACCCCGCGACCGCGGCAAGATCCGCCGGACAGGGCCTGACTGTCGGTGCGGCATGGCACGATCGGAGGCGACGGTTCGCAGGGACGGACCGTCGGCAGCCGAGTGTGGGGGCCCTGGGAGTAATGGTCGTGTTCTTGTTCCTGGTCGTCGCCCTTGTGGTGGTCGTCGCCGCGGTGACGCTGGCCGCAGTGGGCGGCGGTGACGGCGCAGCGCTGCCCGAGGCGGCACCCGAGCAGTGGACGGACCCGCTGCCCTGGGACCGCCCGCTGTGCCGTGACGACGTCGAGGCGCTGCGCCTGCCGACCGCGCTGCGCGGCTACCGCATGGCCGAGGTCGACGAGACGCTCGGCCGGCTCGGCGCCGAGCTGGAAGAGCGTGACGCCCGCATCGCCCACCTCGAGGCGATGCTCAGGCCCGCGCCGGCAGCCCCACCGCCGGCCACCCTGGGCGGCTACCCCTCACCCGCCCCCGGCTACCCGACGGCACCGCCGAGCGGCTACCCGATGTCGAACGGCGAGATGCCGGGGGACCCCCGATGAGCGCGGACGACACACCGACGAACGGCGCCGCGGTGGCCGGGTCCGACGGCGTCCTGCGCTGCCCGTGGGCCCTGTCCACCGAGGACTACGCGGTCTACCACGACGAGGAGTGGGGTCGTCCCGTGCACGGCGACGACGCGCTCTACGAACGGCTCTCCCTGGAGGCGTTCCAGTCGGGCCTGTCCTGGATCACCATCCTCAGGCGCCGGGAGGGCTTCCGCGCCGCCTTCGCCGACTTCAAGATCGCGTCCGTGGCCACCTTCACCGAGGCCGACCGCACCCGGCTGCTCGCCGACCCCGGCATCATCCGCAACCGCGCCAAGGTCGACGCGACGCTCGCCAACGCCCGGGAGCTCGCCGAGTGGTCCCCGGGCGAGCTCGACGAGCTGATCTGGTCCTACGCCCCCGACCCGGCCGCGCGCCCCGCCCCGCGCAGCATCGGCGACGTGCCGGCGACCACCGACGAGTCCACCGCCCTGTCCAAGGCGCTGAAGAAGCGCGGCATCCGCTTCGTCGGCCCGACCACGGCGTATGCGTTGATGCAGGCGTGCGGGTTGGTCGACGACCACCTGGTCGGCTGCGCGGCGCGCGGGCGGTGGGCCGCTGACCGGTGAGGTCCGCGCCCGCCGGGGTCGCGTGGGCTGCCGTGTGCCGGCGTGCGCTGGCTGAGACTGCCGACCCGGGTAGGACTACCGACCCAGGTAGCGGGGCCGGCGCTTGTCCACGAAAGCCTGGACGGCGATCGTGTGGTCCTCGGAGGCACCCGCACGCGCCTGCAACTCCGCCTCCTTGGCCAGGGTCTCCTCCAGCGAGTGGGCGGCCGCAAAGGCGACGGACTCCTTGAGCGCCGCATAGGCGAGCGTCGGGCCCTCGGCGAGCGCCCGGGCCGCGCGCCCCGCCTCGGCCGCCAGGTCGGCGGCGGGCACCACCCGGCTGGCGATGCCCAGCTCGTACGCCTCCTGGGCGGTGATGCTCCGCGGGAAGAGCAGCAGATCGGCGGCGCGCCCCGGGCCCACCACCCGCTGGAGCGTCCACGACAGTCCGGAGTCGGCGGTCAGCGCCACGCCGGCGAACGCGGTCGTGAAGCTCGCCGTGTCCGCGACGACGCGGTAGTCGGCGGCCAGGGCGAAGCCGAAGCCCGCGCCCGCCGCGACCCCGTTCACGGCCGCCACCACCGGCTTCGGCATGCCGGCCAGGGCGCGCACGATCGGGTTGTAGTGCTCGGGCACCGTGTTCATGACGCTCGCGCGTGCCTCGCCGCCGCTGGTCTCGCGCGCCGCTGCCAGCAGGCCGATGTGCTCCTTGAGGTCCTGGCCGACGCAGAACGCCCGATCCCCGGCCGCGGTCAGCAGCACCGCACGCACCGCCTCGTCGGCCGCCGCCGCCTCGACCGCGTCGCGCAGCGCGTTCTTGGCCTCGATGTCCATCGCGTTCATCGCACGGGGGCGGTTCAGCGTGATGGTGGCGAGAGAATCGTTCACCTCGTACAGCACAGAATCGGCCATGACGGTCCTTTCGAGCTATCGAATCGATCCGCGGGGGGTGGCCCCAGGAACGCGTGGTCCCACGGCGGCACGGGTGTCGTGCCCTTTACCGGCCCTACCCAGGGGCTTACCCGGGGCTTACCCGGGACAGCATGACCCAGGTCACCTTCGGCGACGCAGGGCCGACATGTGACCTGCGTCAAAGCGTGTCACCGCGGTCGGACGGTGCGAAAAGCACCGGGAACGGGGCTCCTGGTATCCGTTGCGACCACATCGCCGAATTGAGTGGTTTTGCGGAAGCGCGTTGCCTAAGCGATGCCGAACGATGTTGTTCATCGGGTCCTGCGATGCGGGATAATGGCCAGGAAGCAATGTGTTCGATGCCGGTGACGCCTGTCCGTGACGGGCAGTGCGCGCCCTGCTAGGGGCCGTCGGCTGAGATGAGCTGGTTTCAGGAAGGGGAACGAGCATGGCGGCCATGAAGCCGCGGACGGGCGACGGCCCGCTCGAGGTGACCAAGGAGGGGCGGGGCATCGTCATGCGCGTTCCGCTCGAAGGCGGCGGTCGGCTTGTCGTCGAGTTGACCCCGGACGAGGCCGACGCCTTGGGCGACGCCCTAAAGAAGGTCGTCGGCTGACGCGGAGCGGCCGAGAACCCTCCAGTGCCCCGGTGCCGCGCGCACCGGGGCACTGGTGTCAACGGGAGCCACCTCCGGCAGGGCAGGGCCCTCGGGTAGCCGTGTGATCAGCGCTTGACCGCGCAGAGCAGTCCGTCCCCCATCGGCAACAGCGAGGTCACCAGCTCGGTGCTCTCCCTGACCGCCCGCACCAGCTCCCGCAGCCGCACCACCTCTGCGGGCTGCGGCCCCGAGTCGACCGTGCGGCCGCCCGCGAAGATCCCCTCGAAGCAGACCAGCCCACCTGGCCGCAACAGCCGCAACGATTCGTCCAGATAGTCCAGGCACTCCATCCGGTCGCCGTCGCAGAAGACGAGGTCGTAGCCGCTGTCCGCGAGCCTCGGCAGCACGTCCAGGGCGCGGCCCGGGATGAACCGTGCGCGATTGCTCGCGAAGCCCGCGGCACGGAAGGCCTGCCGGGCGAACTGCTGGCGCTCCGGCTCGGGGTCGACCGTCGTCAGGACGCCGTCCGCACGCATGCCGTGCAGCAGATGGATTCCGGAGACGCCGGTGCCGGTGCCGATCTCGGCGACCGCCTTCGCGTCCGCCGCGGCGGCGAGCAGGCGCAACGCGGCGCCCGTGCTGGGTGACACCGGGCGCAGCCCCGCGTCCCGGGCCCGGTCGCGGGCCCAGCGCAGCGCGTCGTCCTCGGCGACAAAGGCGTCGGCGAACGCCCAGCTCGTCTGCCCGTTGCCGGTAATGACCCTCTCCCGTCCCCTTAGTGGCCTGGCCGTGACTGTATCCTCCCCCGCCCCCGGCCGCGGTCGGACAGGAGGTGCCCTCGCGGACCGGGAACCCGCCGGTCGGACCGGACGTTCTACTGAGCGGGGACACCCTTGCGGAGGGCCTCAGGGCGCGTCCGCGGGGGACGAGGCAGGAAGGCGGGCGGGGGAATGCAGGATGCCGAGAGCGCGGAGACGGACGGGGAGACGGTAAGGGCGCACAGCGCCAACCTCGGAAGGGCGGCGGTGGGCTGGGGGCACCTCCCATGCCCTCAAGGCAGTGGGGGAGGGAGGGCGAGGCGGCCGCAGTGCGTAACGGAAAGCCGACAGGCAAATCTCGGTAAAAACACTTATCCGGAGCTAACGGGCGAGGTGGTTATGGTAGGGGCTCTACTGGACACCGCCAGAGCCGATAGGGGAGGTGCGGCTACGACTGGCGACCGGAGGGGAGTGCTACGGCGACTCCTCGGGACGTCAGATGAGCCGAGATCCGTGACCAAGAACGCTGACCGTTTCCACTCCACCGAATCCGCACAGACCGCGACCTTTGCCGCCGACGCGGACTCGCAGGCGTGGACGCCTCCCACCTGGGAGGAGATCGTCAGCACGCACAGCGGCCGGGTCTACCGCCTCGCCTACCGACTCACCGGTAACCAGCACGACGCCGAAGACCTCACCCAGGAAGTCTTCGTCCGCGTCTTCCGCTCGCTGTCGACCTACACCCCCGGCACCTTCGAGGGCTGGCTGCACCGCATCACGACCAACCTCTTCCTGGACATGGTCCGCCGCAAGCAGCGCATCCGCTTCGACCAGCTCGGAGAGGACGCCGCGGAGCGGCTGCCCAGCCGCGAGCCATCCCCGCAGCAGATCTTCCAGGACACCCACTTCGACGCGGACGTCCAGCAGGCGCTCGACACCCTGGCGCCCGAGTTCCGCGCCGCCGTCGTGCTCTGCGACATCGAGGGCCTGTCGTACGAGGAGATCGCCGCCACCCTCGGCGTCAAGCTGGGCACGGTCCGCAGTCGTATCCACCGCGGCCGTTCACAGCTGCGCAAGGCCCTCTCGCACCGGTCGCCTGAAGCCCGTGCCGAGCGTCGGGGGCTCGCCACCGTCAGCCCCGCATCCGGAGGGGGCGCCAGCGCGTGAGTGGATCACAGCCGACACCCGTCGAACAGCATCTCGGCGACCGGCTCGCCGCCCTGGTGGACGGCGAACTCGGTCATGACGCCCGTGAGCGGGTCCTCGCGCACCTCGCGACCTGCCCGAAGTGCAAGGCCGAGGCCGACGCGCAGCGGCGCCTCAAGAGTGTCTTCGCCGAGACGGCACCACCGCCGCCCTCCGCAAGCCTGCTCGCCCGCCTCCAAGGCCTGCCCGCCGGTGACGGCGACGCCGGCGACGACTCCGACCCGTTTCGCGGCGAGGGACTCGGCGGCACCGGCGTCTTCCGGATGACCGGCGACGCCGCAGCAAGGCTGCCGCTCCGCCCGAAGCCGCGCGCCCCCTTCGGCTACGGCCCGTCCGGTCCCCACACCCCTGTGCTCCCCGACAGCGAGCGCGGCTTCCGTATCCACGACGTGAGCCGGCAGGAAGCGGAGCGCTCCGCCGCATCACGCGGCCGACGCTTCGCCTTCGTGGCCGCCGGTGCCGTCTCGCTGGCCGCCATGGCGCTCGGGGGGCTCTCCACCGGCGTACCCACAGCCGCCGGCAGCACGGGAGGCGCAGTGCCGAGCAATGCCACGCCGCTGCGCACCGTCGGACCCGCCGCGGCGGCCGACGCTGCGCGCCGCAGGAACGGTACGTCCGTGGCACGCAGCGCAGACAGCCGCGGCACGCTCCCGCAATCGGTCACCCCGATCGCGGCCAACGCCCCCCTGCTCCCCAGCGTCCCCACACCCCACGGCGGAGCCGCGGCGTCCTCCGAGATCCCCGTCACCTCATTCGGCGCCGCCCCCTACGCCCCCCTGATACAGGCGACCCCCACGTCCACCAGCACGCCATACGCGTCCTGGGTCACGGACACGGCCACTCCGTAGACCTGGAGCGGGGCTGCGGCCCGAGCACCGTGCCCCGGCCCCGAAGCCCCGAGCCCGAGTCCGGGCACGGGCACGGGCCGGAGCACGCCACCGCGGCACGGTAAGCGCCCGGGCCCACCGCGTCGAACCCTCGGTGACGTTCCCGTACCAAGATCCGGAGCGGCGGGGCGCTGGCGCGCCGGTGAGCCATCGCGCCAAAGACCCGGAGTTCCGAAGCCCCGAAGCCCCGAAGGGCCCGTGAGCCAGACGGCCAGAGGGACGGGACGTCGAAGCCCGAAGGGCCGGAGCCCCGGTGCGCCAGTGAGCCGGCGCGTCAAAGCCCTCAAACGCCGGAGCCTCGAAGACCCGGAGCCCCGCAGCGCCGAAGACTCCGAGCGCCCCCACTCCTCACCCCAGGGCCGAAACCTCCTCACCCCAGGGCCGAACCCGCTCACCCCAAGGCCGAATCCACCAAGCCGTTTCGACTTTCGCCGCCAAGAGGTCCGACCAATTTGTCGATTCGCCGTCGAATTCGACACCCGTCGCGGCCCGCGGTCCGACCCGGTTCGACCCCGTGCCCGCACCCCGGTCCCGCCCGGGCGAATCGCCGCCGCCCCTGGTGCGACCAGGCAGAACAACAACCTCCCGGGAATTCAAGTCCCTTGGGTTTCCATGGCCCGACCAACCGGCTAGCATCCACCGTTGAACATGCTATGGGAGCGCTCCCATTCCTGATTGGTCTGGAGAATCGGACGGCTCGGAGAGGAAGAGACCCATGCGAAGGAGACCCGTCGGTGCGCTGACGGCAACATTGGCGGTGGTTGCCGCCTGCCTCGTGGGCCTGGTGGCCACGCCCACCACCGCGGCATCGGCCGCGGCGGCGACGCCCAAGGGGGCAGCGGCCTCGGCGACCGCAGCGGATGCCGCGTACACGTGGAAGAACGTGCGGATCGACGGGGGCGGATTCGTTCCCGGCATCGTGTTCAACCAGAAGGAGCCCGACCTGGTCTACGCGCGGACCGACGTCGGCGGCGCCTACCGCTGGGACGAGTCCGGCAAGCAGTGGAAGCCGCTGCTCGACTGGGTGGACTGGGACCACTGGGGCTGGACCGGCGTGGCGAGCCTGGCCAGCGACCCCGTGAACCCGGACAACGTCTACGCGGCCGTCGGCAGTTACACCAATGACTGGGACCCCGGCAACGGCGCCATCCTGCGCTCCGGCGACCGTGGCGACAGCTGGAAGTCCACCACGCTGCCGTTCAAGATCGGCGGCAATATGCCCGGCCGGGGCATGGGTGAGCGCCTGGCCGTCGACCCGAACGACGACAAGGTCCTGTACTTCGGTGCCCCCAGCGGCAAGGGCCTGTGGAGGAGCACCGACTCGGGCGCGACCTGGTCCCAGGTGGCCAACTTCCCCAACGTGGGCAACTACGCGCAGGACCCGAGCGACACCACCGGTTACGCCAGCGACAACCAGGGCGTGATCTGGGTGACGTTCGACAAGAGCTCCGGCACTGCGTCCAGCGGCGCCACCAAGACCTTCTACGTGGGCGTCGCGGACAAGCAGAACACCGTCTACCGCACCACCGACGGCGGTTCGAGCTGGGAGCGGATCGCCGGGCAGCCCACCGGCTACATCGCCCACAAGGGCGTCCTGGACGAGAAGAACGGCTATCTGTACCTGGCCACGAGCGACACCGGCGGCCCGTACGACGGTGCCAAGGGCGAGGTGTGGCGCTACGCCACGGCCACCGGCGAGTGGACCAACGTCAGCCCGGCGACCGGCGACGACGACTACTACGGGTTCAGCGGCCTGAGCGTGGACCGGCAGCACCCCGGCACCCTGATGGCCACCGGCTACAGCTCCTGGTGGCCGGACACCCTGATCTGGCGGAGCACCGACAACGGTGCGACCTGGACCCAGGCGTGGAACTGGACGAGCTACCCGGACCGCAGCTTCCGCTACACCCTCGACACCTCCTCGGTGCCCTGGCTGTCCTTCGGCGCCAACCCGCAGCCGCCCGAGACCACGCCGAAGCTCGGCTGGATGACGGAGTCGCTGGAGATCGACCCGTTCGACTCCAACCGGATGATGTACGGGACCGGTGCCACCCTGTTCGGCACCGAGAACCTCACCACCTGGGACAGCGGCGGGAAGATCACCATCAAGCCGATGGTGAAGGGACTCGAGGAGACCGCGGTCCAGGACCTCATCAGCCCGCCGTCCGGCGCCCCGCTGATCAGCGCCCTCGGCGACATCGGCGGCTTCGTGCACAAGGACCTGGACACCGTCCCGTCCCTGATGTTCACGCAGCCGACGCTGGACTCCACCACCAGCCTCGACTACGCCGAGTCCACCCCCGCGACCATCGTGCGGGTCGGCAACTCCGACGACACCGCCGTGCACCGCATCGGGTTCTCCACCGACGGCGGCAACAACTGGTGGCAGGGCAGCGAGCCGTCCGGCGTGACCGGCGGCGGCACCGTCGCCATCGCGGCCAACGCCAGTGCGGTGGTGTGGAGCCCGGAGGGCACCGGCGTCTACCGCTCCACCGACTACGGCAGCTCCTGGACGGCCGCCAGCGGCATCCCGAACGGAGCCACGGTGGAGGCCGACCGGACCGACGCGTCCGTGTTCTACGGCTTCAGCGCCGGAAAGTTCTACGTCAGCACCAACGGTGGCGCGAGCTTCACCGCCACGTCCGCGTCCGGCCTCCCGTCGAGCGGCAAGGTGCGCATGACGGCCGTTCCCGGCACGGCGGGTGACGTCTGGCTGGCCGGCGGCGCGGACGACGCCACCTACGGCCTGTGGCACTCCACCGACTCCGGGGCCACGTTCACCAAGGTCAGCGGGGTGGACGCGGCGGACGCCATCGGCCTGGGCAAGGCGGCACCCGGCAAGACCTATCCGGCGCTCTACACCAGCGCCAAGATCGGCGGCGTGCGCGGCATCTTCCGCTCCGACGACGCCGGCGCGACCTGGCAGCGCATCAACGACGACCAGCACCAGTGGGGCTGGACCGGCGCCGCCATCACCGGAGACCCGCGCGTGTACGGGCGGGTGTACGTCGCGACCAACGGCCGCGGCATCCAGTACGGCGACATCGCGGGCTGAGTTCCTGTCACCGCGAGGTGGTCACACCGACCGTGTGACCCGTGGCGGATGAGCCCGTACCAGTGACCCGTGGCGTGTGCACCGGCGCACGCCGCGGGTCGAACTGGTCGTGGGCGGCGGGCAGGACGAGGACCAGGCGAGGTCGGGACGAGGTCCGGATCGAGGTCAGGGCGAGGTCCGGACCAGGGACGTACCGATGGGTGGCGCGGACCTGATTGAATCCTGCGTGGATATGCCGCGCGGCTTCGCCCGCGCGCGGCGTCCGCAGTCGCTTAAGCGGTGACCGCCGAGCGGCCGGCCGAAGCCGTGCCGCAGGCCAGGCCCTGGGGAGATCATGAACGAGGGGAAGCCCACGAAAGCAAAGTGGTGGAGCCGTCCCCGGCCGAGCGCGCCGGACGACGCCCCGCAGGGGAGCGGGCCCGCCGGACCCTCCGGCCCGCCCGAGGCACAGGACGGTCCGACGACTCCGGACACCCTGGTCGCCCCGGACATCCACACCTCGAACGCCCCGGAAGCCCCGGACGCCTCCGGGGACTACATCGTGGCGCCGGCACGGCCCACCTCCGTCGCGTCCGGCACCCAGGCATCCGGGACCGACGCGTCCGGGACCGACGAGTCCGGGACCGGGGAACCCGGGACAAGCAAGACCGCGACCGGTGCCGCGACAGCACCGGAACCGGCGGTTTCCAGCCAATCAGCGGATGCTGCCGAGTCCACCGGCGCGACCGATGCGACCGGTTCCACGGCCCTGGTGGGCCCGCCGGCTCCGCCGGCTCCGTCGGCCCCGACGGACGCACACGAAGCCGCCGGTGCCCGGGACGTCCCGGACAACCCCGCAGCTGCGGCGGGAACCCCCGCGGCCCCGGCGGAGCGCCCCCGCCCCGTACACGACCCCGACCCGTACAGCACCCCGCCGTACGGGGAGCCGGGGCCCTGGGCGCCGGCGCCCCCGGTGCAGCACCCCGGGGCGACGCCCGCCCAGGGGACCACGCTCCCGCCGCAGCTGACGACGACCACCACGCACGGCGCACCGGTGCCCGGCCCGGCGCCGTCGTACGACACCGGCGTGCCGGTCGGCGCCGCCCCCGCCGCCCCGGCGCCGTACGCCACGGTCCCGCCGCAGGCACCGGCGGGACACGCACCCGCGGGACACGCCTCGACCGGACACACACCAACCGGACATGCCCCGACCGGACCCATGCCAACCGGACACCTGTCGACGGGACAAGCGCCAACCGGACACGCCCCGGCCGCGCCGCCCCAGCCCCCCGGACCGCAGCAGTTCGTGGACCCGGGGGCGGCGCCACCCGCCCAGTTCCCGGACCCCGGCGCACCGCAACCCGCCCCCGCGATCCCGTATGCGCCCGGCGCAACGCCCGGGTTCGCGGATCCGCAGGCCGCCGGGGTGCCGGAGGAGCAGGACGTGATGTCCGGCGGGCGCTGGCCCGCGTACGATCCGTGGGCCGCGCCGCTGCACCAGACGGGGGCCGCACCGCGGGATCCGAAGCGTGGGCGCCGCAGCGCGGTGCTCGTGCTCACGATCGTGGCGCTGGTGGCCGGGCTGATCGGTGGCGCGCTCGGGTCGTACCTGGAGCGCACGGGCGACTCGGACATCACGCTGCCGCAGGCCGGCGCGGAGTCGAAGGACCGGGCCCCGGGCAGCGTCGCGGGGATCGCCGCCAGCGCACTGCCGAGCGTCGTGACGATCCACGTCCGGGGTGACACCGAGGCGGGCACCGGCACCGGGTTCGTGCTCGACGGCAAGGGGCACATCCTGACCAACAATCACGTCATACAGCCCGCGGGTTCCCACGGCGAGATCTCGGTGACGTTCAGCGGCGGCCAGACCGCGAAGGCCAGCGTGGTGGGCCACGACAGCGGCTACGACCTGGCCGTGATCAAGGTCTCCGGTGTCTCGGGGCTCAAGCCGTTGCCCCTGGGGAACTCGGACAACGTCCAGGTGGGCGACCCGGTGGTGGCGATCGGAGCCCCGTTCGACCTGGCCAACACGGTGACGTCGGGGATCATCAGCGCCAAGGAGCGTCCGATCACCACCGCGGGCAGCGAGGACAGCGACGGCAGTGACGTCAGCTACGTGGACGCCTTGCAGACCGACGCCCCGATAAACCCGGGCAACTCGGGTGGCCCGCTGGTCGACAGCAAGGCGCGGGTGATCGGCATCAACAGCGCGATCCGTTCCGCCGACAGCGGTGAGAGCTCCGAGGGCGGCCAGGCGGGCTCCATCGGCCTGGGCTTCGCCATCCCGGTCAATCAGGCCAAGCGCGTCGCCGAAGAGCTGATCAACACCGGCAGCGCCACACATCCCGTGATCGGTGTCACCCTCGACATGGACTACTCCGGCGACGGCGCCCGCGTGGCCGACCAGGGGAACAGCGGTGGCCCGGCGGTGACCGAGGGCGGCCCTGCCGACCAGGCCGGCATCCGGGCCGGCGATGTCGTGACCCAGGTGGACGGCGTGCCTGTGCACTCGGCCGAGGAACTCATCGTTCGGATCCGTGCCCACCGCCCCGGCGACAAGCTGGAGCTGACCCTGCGGCACGACGCCACCGGCGACGGGGGCGACACGGCTGGAGGCGGCTCGACGCACGAGGTCACGCTGGTGCTGGGCACCGAGAAGGGCGACTGAGACGCGCGTTCGCACATGCCATTATGGCGGCATAACGGAATCAAGAGTTGAAGTGTCTGAAACGGAAAATTCGGAGATTCAGTTATGAATCATCCGAGAATGTGGTGGCGATCCTGCCCCGGGCCGAGGCCCGGGGCAGTACCGGACTGGCCGGCTCCCCAGGTACCGTGGAGCTGGTCCGAAGACGCTGTCAGAAGACCATGAAGAAGAGCTGTCACGGACGACCGCCATGGACGACCTTCCCCCACCCCTGAGGGCGTGGGCGGTACCTCCAGCGGGCCGAGGACATCGCGAGGAGCTGCAAGGTGTTCAATGACATAGGCGCACTTGAGGTAGTGACGCTCATCGTCCTCGCCGTGCTCGTCTTCGGTCCGGACAAGCTACCCAAGGTCATCCAGGATATTTCGCGGACCATCCGCAAGATCCGGGAGTTCTCGGAGAGCGCCAAGCAGGACATCCGCAACGAGCTGGGGCCGGAGTTCAAGGACTTCGAGTTCGAGGACCTCAACCCCAAGACGTTCATCCGCAAGCAGCTGGACAACGAGGACCTCGGGCTCAAGGAACTCCGCAACGGCTTCGACCTGAAGAAGGAGATGGCCGACGTCGCGGACGCCGTGCACGGGCGCGGCGGCGACGACCGGGCCACGGGCTCCGGCGGGTCAGGCGGACGCGTGGACATGACCAAGAAGCCGGATCACGGCGAGCCCCCGCCGTTCGACGCCGACGCCACCTGAGGCCTGGGACCGGGCCCGGCCCGTCGACGGCATAGGTAGCCGCCGTTGACGTTCCGAATCGCCGGTTGACGTCCCGAGTCGCCGGTTGACGCGCCCGAGCCACCGTTCGGGAAGGCGCCCCGGCTGATCGGGGGGGGCATTATGACCCGGCCGGCGGCGGTCCGTGGCGGCGACCGGGTGAGCTGGTCACCGGCCGACCGGTTTTCCTTGATCAGCTCTTTCGGGTGGCTATTCTGCCTTGTTGGTGTGTGGAGCTGACGGGGGAACGCCCGAGAGGGGCGGGCCGCCGGGCTCCGAACGTGAACAAGGAGGCACGCGGCCAGATGGAAATGACGAGTCGATGGGGCGATCAGTCGCCCACGACACGCAGCGGACCGGACATTTCCACGGCTGCCCGGCGCCCTGCCGACGGCTTCCTCATGGCGACGTTCCCCTGGTACGGCCTGGACGAGGCGTTCACCGGACCGCGTTGGCTGATGCAGGTCGGCACGTCGGCGGACGGTTCCGTGGAGCACGGCTCGATCGGGCACGGGGACGAGCCCCTCGTCCGCAGCGAGGGCAGCGGGGACGACAGAGAGCGGTTCGCCGTCGTCGTCACCGTAGCCGCCAACCCCGTACGGCGCAGCGCGGACGGATCGGGGGTGCTGGAGGCCACCTCGGTCTCCTCGGCGGCCTGGCTCGCCGGCGTCGGGCTGCTCACCATGACCTGGCCGGGCCAGATGGACCACACCCTGCGCGACGACTGGCTGGACCAGCAGACCGAGACCGCCTGGGTGCTCGCCGACGACCTGCACGGCCCCGACTGGGCCGTGCTCTCGCTCCCGGTGGACGGCCAGCCGACGCCGTTCCGCTACCGCGAGTCCGAGTACGGCTGGGTGCTGGCCGGATCCACCGAAGCGGGTGTGCACCTGGGCGCGTACGGGCGCGGGATGAGCGCGTACGGCGTCGGCTTCTCGGTGATCACGGACATCAGGGCCTACGGCTGACGGGTGGCCCGCTCAGTTCCCCGCGCCCCGTCGAGGGCGCGGGCGAACCGGAGCGGGCCCGGAACCCGCGCGAGAGCCCGGAACCCGCGCGAGAGCCCGGGAGACGGGCTCTGGAACAGCCCTAGAACTTGTTCCGCGGCGTGATGCCCAGGGACATCCCTGCGAGCCCGCGCTCGCGGGCCCCCAGCTTGGCGGCGATCTCGTGCAGCGCCGCACCCGCGGGGGAGTCCGGGTCGGTGATCACGACGGGCTTGCCCTCGTCGCCGCCCTCGCGCAGCCGTACGTCGATGGGGATGGCGCCGAGCACCGGCACCTCGGCACCGGTGGCCCTGGTCAGGCCCTCGGCGACGGTCTTGCCGCCGCCGGTGCCGAACACGTCGACCATCTCGCCGCAGTGCGGGCAGGGCAGGCCCGACATGTTCTCGATCACACCGACGATCTTCTGGTGGGTCTGCACGGCGATCGAGCCGGCCCGCTCGGCGACCTCGGCAGCGGCCTGCTGCGGGGTGGTGACGACGATGATCTCGGCGTTCGGCACCAGCTGGGCCACCGAGATCGCGATGTCGCCGGTGCCGGGCGGCAGGTCGAGCAGGAGCACGTCCAGGTCGCCCCAGTAGACGTCGGCGAGGAACTGCTGGAGGGCGCGGTGCAGCATCGGGCCGCGCCAGACGACCGGCGCGTTGCCCGGCGTGAACATGCCGATCGAGATGACCTTCACACCGTTCGCGGACGGCGGCATGATCATGTTCTCGACCTGGGTGGGACGGCCGTCGGTGCCGAGCATGCGGGGGACGCTGTGCCCGTAGATGTCCGCGTCGACCACGCCGACCTTGAGGCCGTCGGCGGCCATCGCTGCGGCCAGGTTGACCGTCACCGACGACTTGCCGACGCCGCCCTTGCCGGAGGCCACCGCGTACACCCGGGTCAGCGAGCCCGGCTTGGCGAACGGCACCTCGCGCTCGGCCTGGCCGCCACGCAGCGACGTCGCCAGCTCGCGGCGCTGCTCGTCGCTCATCACGTCCAGCGTGACGCCCACGTGCGTGACGCCCTCGACGGCGGCGACGGCATCGGTCACGTTCTGGGTGATGGTCTCCCGCATCGGGCATCCCGAGACCGTGAGATACACCGTGACGGCAACGGCGCCGTCGGCGCCGACCTCCACGGACTTGACCATCCCCAGATCGGTGATGGGCCGCTGGATCTCGGGGTCCTTCACCGTAGCCAGCGCCTCGCGCACCGCGTCTTCCGTAACCATACGAAACAGGGTACGGCGTGCGAAGCACGTCTGTAGAGGGTGGTGGTGGGCGACGGGTGGGCGGTACGTGGCTCGAAGTGCGTTCGATGGGGAGGTGGGAACTGGGGACGTCCGGGGAGGGCCGGCCATGTCCTCGGGGCTGGTGGAGGGAGCAGTGACGCCTGTGTCCCAGGTCACGGACGGCGTGGTGATCCACGCCGCTCCGCACCCCCGCCGGGGGGTGCGGACGGGGCGTCGGCACCGGCTCCGTCCGCGGTTGCCCCGGTCGTCTCCAGCAACCTCGCCAGGTCCTCCAGTTCGGACCGTATCCAGTCCCGAGTGGCGACCTCGCCGAGGCCGGTGCGCAGCGCCGCCATCTCGCGGCTCAGGTACTCCGTCTCCGCGATGGACCGCTCGTTGCGCTTGCGGTCCTGCTCCAGGTTGACCCGGTCCCGGTCGTCCTGGCGGTTCTGGGCCAGCAGGATCAGCGGGGCGGCGTAGGAGGCCTGGAGGGACAGGGCCAGGGTCAGGAAGATGAACGGGTACTCGTCGAAGCGCCACGAGGGCGGGGCGAGGACGTTCCAGGCGATCCAGACGATGATCGTGAAGGTCATCCAGACCAGGAACCGCCCGGTGCCGAGGAACCGGGCGATCCGCTCCGACAGCCGCCCGAAGGCGTCCGGGTCGTACTCCGGAAACAGCCGGCGGCGCGGCACGAGCGGCTGGTCCATGCGGCCCCGCGACGGGCGCACCGGCTCACCGCGTACGTCGCGCTGATCCCGAAGGTCGCGGTCAAGGGCCATCGTGCACCTCCTCGGGCCACGTGTACTCGCTCTCCCGCCAGTCGTCCGGCAGCATGTGGTCCAGCACGTCGTCCACGGTGACCGCGCCGAGCAGCGCCCCGCTCTCGTCGACGACCGGCGCCGCCACCATGTCGTAGGTGGCGAAGAAGCCGGCCACCGCGGGCAGCGGTGTCTCAGGGCCGAGCGTCTGGAGGTCCTGGTCCTGGTCGAGCAGGGAGCCGACCAGCGTGAACGGCGGGTCGCGCAGCAGCCGCTGGAAGTGCACGGTGCCCAGGTACTTGCCGGTCGGGGTCTGGTCCGGCGGCCGGCACACGTACACCTGGGCGGCGAGCGCCGGTGACAGCTCCTCCTCGCGGACCCGGGCGAGCGCGTCGGCGACCGTCGCGTCCGGTCGCAGCACCACCGGTTCGGTGGTCATCAGACCGCCCGCGGTGCGCTCCTCATAGGCCATCAGGCGCCGCATGTCGGCCGCGTCGGAGGGGCGCATCAGGGTCAGCAACCGCTCCACGTCGTCGTCCGGCAGCTCGCCGAGCAGGTCGGCCGCGTCGTCGGGGTCCATCGCCTCCAGGACGTCGGCGGCGCGTTCGTCCTTGAGCTTGCCGAGGATCTCGATCTGGTCGTCCTCCGGGAGCTCTTCGAGGACGTCGGCGAGCCGGTCGTCGTTGAGGGCCGCCGCCACCTCGGCACGGCGCTTGGCCGAGAGGTGGTGCAGCACGTTCGCGAGGTCGGCGGGGCGCATCTGTTCGAACGTGGCCAGCAGGTTCTCGGCGCCCTGGCCCTGCTCCTCCAGCGAGAACCCGGTCACCGCCGACCACTCCACCGTCAGCGTCTCGCCCTTGTGCCGCCGGAACGCGCCGGCCTTGCCCTTACGGACGAAGACCCGGTCGATCTCCCAGTCACGGCGGGCCGAGACCTGGTGCACGGACAGGTCGAGGACGGTCACCTGCTCGTCCGTCTCGAGCAGGCGCACCCGGCGATCGAGCAGCTCACCGAAGACCAGCCGTTCCGCCGGGCGCTGTTCGAAGCGGCGCATGTTCAGCACGCCGGTGGTGATGACCTGGCCCGCCTCGATGCTGGTCACCCTGGTCATGGGCAGGAAGATCCGTCGACGGTTGACCAGCTCGACGACGACGCCGAGCAGTCGGGGCGGCCGGCGCGCCAGGGCCTCCCGGCGGGTGCCGTCGGCGGCGGGCACGGCGGGCACGCCGCGGGGTTCCTGGTGGCGCAGGATGGTGACCAGGTCCCGTACCCGCCCGACCTGATCGCCGTTCGGGTCGAACACGGCGATGCCGGCCAGGTGCGAGACGAAGATCCGGGTGGCGCCTGCCGCCATGCTGCACGCCTCCTTCCGCCACGGGCGATGCGCGGTGCCGCGGCGGTCTGCCGCGGTGGGTCGGCGGCCGGGCTGGTCCGGGCCGGCCGGATGGGCGGGGCGGGGTCACATCGGTGCATTGTCGACCAATACGCGCTTCAGGCTAGTCCGTCCTGGTCCGGTACGCCTTGGCGGGCGTTCCGCGAGAGCGCTGGTCATGCTGCTGCGGCCGGGCTCGGGGCGCCCCGGTACGCTGCCGTACTGCCGCCGGGCGCGGGTGCCCCGAGTCGCCGCCCGGACCACGCCGCTCCTGATCGATCCGGACGAGAGGCAGCCTTCACGTGACATCGATTTCCCGCCGCCGTCTTCGTCCTGTCGCACGCCTGAGGACGGGTGTGCTGGGGGCGGGGCTGATCGTTGCGGGGATGGTGCTCGCCGGCTGCTCCGGCGACCCCGACGCGAACACCAACGGCGAGGGGAAGCTGGAGCCCGCGCAGATCCAGAAGGACGCCCAGAAGGCCGCCAAGGCCGCCTCAGCGGTACGGCTGGCCGGCACGGTGGTCAGCAAGGACGGCACCTACCGGCTCGACATGCGGCTCAAGGCGAGCGGTGGCACCGGCTCCGTCACCACCAAGGGCAGCACCTTCCGGCTGCTGCGGGTCGGCGACCACCTCTTCCTCAAGGCGGACGCGAGCTGGTGGAAGGACAAGGGGGGCAAGGGCGGTACGGACACGGCCGCCGCCAAGGCGCTGGGCGGCAAGTACGTCCGGGTGCCGAAGGGCGACGCGTCCTACGAGCAGCTGTCCGGCTTCACCGACAAGGACGTGCTGCTGGACGGGGTGCTCACCCTGCACGGCTCGCTGGGCAAGGGCGACCACGGCGAGACGGAGGGCATACGCACGATCGAGATCAAGGGCGACGACGGGGCGGGCGGCATCCTCGACGTCTCCCTGGAGGACACCCCGGTCCCGATCCGCCTCCAGCGCGCCGGCGGCGCCGGCACGCTTACGTTCACGGAGTGGAACAAGTCGTTCTCCCTCGAGGAGCCGGCCAAGGGCGACATGGTCGACTACGGGCAGCAGCTGCCGACGTCCTGAGCCCGACCGAGGGCGTGTGCGTCGCCCCGGACCGCTGCCGCACGGAGCGTGGACCGCGCAGGGCGCGCGTGCGCCGGCCCGTCAGGGGGTGCGGCGCCTGCGCCGGCCCCGCAGCAGCAGCCGCGGTACCCCGGCGGGCAGCGGCACCCGTGTGGTGGCCGAGGTGGCGGGCGGAGGCGCCGCCAGGGACTCGGCCGGGAAATCCGTCCGCACCGGCTCCGGCAGGGGCTCCAGGCGCACCACACGGCACTCCCGGGCCCATCGCTCCACCATCGCCTCGCCGTCCGGCGCGTTCAGCCGCTTCCCTTTGAGCTCGGCGACCGCGGCCTGCCACGCCGCGGAGCCGGGGGCCAGCTCCACGACCTTCGCGTCCCATTCGACGAGCCGGCCGCCCTTGTCCTTGCTGCGCACGGTGACCGTGGCGCGGCCCTGGTCGGGGAGTCCGGGCAGCGGCTGCTCACCGGGGCCGTCGCCCACCAGGCAGGCGGCGCCCTCGTGCCAGACGTGCCACAGGGCCCGGCAGGGGCCGGTGCCGGTCACCCAGATCAGCGCCGACTTCTTCGTGGCCTCCTCGACGAGGGCGCGGCCGAGCAGCTCAGCGTTCATGTGACCAGGGTAGTGAGGCTGCCCGCACGGGCACTCAGAGCCATCCGTTCCGCTTGAGCGTGCGATGGATCGTGTAGCAGATGGCCACCGTGATCCCCATGACCAGCGGGTAGCCGAACCGCCAGTGCGTCTCGGGCATGTGGTCGAAGTTCATCCCGTACACGCCGCAGACCATCGTCGGCACGGCGATGATCGCCGCCCAGGACGTGATCTTGCGCATGTCCTCGTTCTGTGCGACGGACGCCTGCGCGAGGTTGGCCTGGAGGATGGAGTTCAGCAGGTCGTCGAAGCCCACGACCTGCTCCTGTACGCGGGTGAGGTGGTCGGCCACGTCACGGAAGTACTTCTGGATGTCCGGGTCGACCAGCCGCATCGGCCGCTCGCTGAGCAACTGCATGGGTCGCGCCAGCGGTGCCACCGCCCGCTTGAACTCCAGCACTTCGCGCTTGAGCTGGTAGATCCGGCCGGCGTCCACGCCGCGCGAGGTGCCCCGGCCGTTCTTGCCGGGCGCCGAGAACACCTCGGTCTCGACCTCGTCGATGTCGTCCTGCATGGCGTCGGCGACCGCCAGGTAGCCGTCGACGACATGGTCGGCGATGGCGTGCAGCACCGCGGACGGCCCCTTGGCCAGCAGCTCAGGCTCGTCCTGTAGCCGGTGCCGCAGCGCGCGCAGCGAGCCCTGGCCGCCGTGCCGGACGGTGATGAAGAAGTCCTGGCCCGTGAAGCACATCACTTCGCCGGTCGTGACGATCTCGCTGGTCGCGGTCAGCTCGGCGTGCTCGACGTAGTGGATCGTCTTGAAGACGGTGAACAGGGTGTCGTCGTAACGTTCCAGCTTGGGCCGCTGGTGGGCGTGTACGGCGTCCTCGACGGCCAGCGGGTGCAGGCCGAACTCGGCGGCGATCCCGGCGAACTCGTCCTCGCTGGGCTCGTGCAGCCCGATCCAGGCGAAGCCGCCGTTGCTGCGGACGTCCAGCATCGCCTGGCGGGGCGTGACGGCGCCCAGGGCGGCGACGCGGTGCCCGTCCCGGTAGACGGCGCAGTCCACGATGGCGGACGGCATGGCGGCGGAGGCGTGACTGGTGGCCCCGTACGGGGCGAGGGCGCCGTCCCTGCGGAGCGTGGGACGGACGGCGGAACGCAGGTCGCGAATCATCGACATGGGCAGGCTCCTTCGCGGGCGGGGCCGCCGGCGGCCGGCTGGAACTACCCGGAATGAGGACGTCCGGCGTACTGGGGCCCCACCCGGTCGTTCGGCACCGGGGGGCCTTCCAGGGCGCTTTCGGCACTGGGGGACTGGCACGTCCACAAAGCGGGGAGCACCGCACCGTCACGGTGGGCGGCTGCGCTACTGATGCAGATCAAACCGATCGCTTAAGGACCGGGTGGGCACGAAGCGCTCTTCCGTGGTGCGCCGCATGTTTGTGACGCATGTGCAGGGGGCAGCCGCCGTGTACGGACGGTACGTGACGTACGGGCGTACGTGAGGGTGCGGAGCTGCGCGACTCAGCGGTCGGAAGAGCGGGTGGTACTGCACGGTCGACTTCGATCCATGACAGCCCCACCTCCTCCGGCCGGTCCCCCGTGGGGGAGTCTTGGTGCGCCGGGCCTGCCGGACGCGTTGTCGGGGTTCGCAAGGGAGGGCGTGCACTGCGCCTCTGTCGCGTACTGCCCCGACCAGCGCTCAAGCTTATCAGCCGTCAGAGGTGCCACATCCCGGCTTTGCTGATTTGTATACCGCTCCGGGCCGAGGGCGAGTCCTCGCCGGCGGGCGTGGCGGACCCTGGCGGGAGGCTTTGGCGGCGCCCTCCCCCGGCGGCGTTTCCGTGGTGCTGCATATGCTCGCGTCATGGCGATGGCTGAAGTTCTGGCGCTGGTGGAGGACCGGCTACGGGCCGCTCTGGGCGAGCCGGACGCGCGTGCGTCGGTGACGTTCCTCGGTACGGACCGCATCGAGGTGCTGCGCTTCCACTCCGCCGGGACGGCCTCGGGCGGGGGAGACGCGGGCCCGGGTGACGGCGCGGGCGACGCTTCCGCGTCGGGCATCGTGCGCTACGCCACACTGGGCATGTCCGCGCAGCCGATGACCGATCCCGCGGCGGGGTTCGCCGATCCGGTGCAGGGCCCGCGTGCGGAGCTGCTGCTGTCGGTGCGTGCGGGCGTCGCCGACACCGACGAGGTGCTACGCCCGCTCGCGGTGCTGGCCGCATCGCCCCAGGTCGAGGGTGTTGTGGTGGCCCCGGGCGGCTCGCTCGACCTGGGCGGACCGCTGTGGTCCGGCGCACCGTTCCAGTCGGTCCTGGTCGCGGAGCCCGGCGGGCTCGTTGCCGACCTGGAGCTGCCGGCACCCATGGAGCCGGTCCGGTTCCTGCCGCTGCTGCCCATGACGCCGAACGAGGCCGCCTGGAAACGGGTGCACGGTGCGCAGGCGCTGCACGCCCGGTGGCTCGACCACGAGGTGGACCTGCGCGATCCGCTGCGCCGCTCCGTGCGGCTGGACTGAGCCCCGTCCGACCGGGCGGGGCTCAGCCATCGACATGCGTGGCGGGCCGGGTGCGCCGGCGCCCCGGTCAGGAGCGCACGGCGGGCGCGGGGTGCTGGGCCAGCTCCTCCGCCTCGTGCACGAGGGCCTTGCGGCGCACCACCACGATCACCGCCGCCACCAGCGACGTCGCCGCCGCGACCACGAACGGGATGTGGATGTCGAACCACTCCTCGAACTTCGGCGCCAGGAACGGCGCGGCCGCCGCGGCGAACCACCGCACGAAGTTGTACCCGGCGCTGGCCACCGGCCGCGGCGCGTCGGAGACGCCCAACGCCAGCTCGGTGTACACCGTGTTGTTCACGCCGATGAGCGCACCGGAGACGATGGTGCACACCACCGCCGTGGTGTGGTCCCCGTATCCGAGCACCGCCATGTCGACGGCGAGCAGCACCAGCGACCCGCCGAGCACCGTCAGCGACCCGAACCGGGCCTGCATGCGCGGCGCGACCACTACCGAGAAGACCGCCAGCAGCAGCCCCCACGCGAAGAAGACGGCTCCGGACCGGTACGGGGTCATGTTCAGCACGAACGGCGTGAAGGCCAGTGCGGTGAAGAACGTGTAGTTGTAGAAGAACGCCGAGAACGCGGTCGCGGCGAGGCCACCGTGGCCGAGCGCCTTGATCGGGGCGAGCAACGAGGTCTTGCGCGCAGGTCGTGGCTGGTCCTTCAGGAACGCCGTGATGCAGAGGAAGCCGATCGCCATCAGCACGGCCGTGCCGAAGAACGGGTACCGCCAGCTCATGTTGCCCAGCAGCGCACCCACCAGCGGCCCGCAGGCGATGCCGAGGCCGAGCGCCGACTCGTAGAGCAGGATCGCCGCCGCGCTGCCTCCCGCCCGTCGCCCACCACCACCCTCAACCGACGCGCTGCGCGCGGCACCCATAGGAACTGCCGCACCCACGATGACCGCGAGGGCGGTGGAGACGAAGAGCGCGTTGCCCAGTCCCCAGCCGGCGCGGAAGCCGACGAGCTGTCCCACCGAGTGGGAGGTGCCGGCGAGCGCCGCGAAGACCACCACCAGCGCGAGTCCGACCAGCAGCGTCTTGCGGCCGCCGATCCGGCTGGAGACGAATCCGGTCACCAGCATCGCGACGGCGGTGATCAGGAAGTACGAGGTGAACAGCAGGGAGACCTGGCTGGGGTTGGCCTGGAGCCCCTTGGCGATGGACGGCAGGATCGGGTCGACGAGCCCGATGCCCATGAAGGCGACGACGGAGGCGCCCGCGGTGACCCACACCGCCTTCGGCTGGCGCAGGATGCTGGTCGCTCCCGCGTCGAACGGGTCCTCGTCCTCGGCCGCTGCGACCGCTCCTCCCGGATGCGGGGCCCTCGCGGTGCCTTCGACCCCGGCTGCGGCTTCCGCGTGCGTGGTCCCTCCCGGCCTGTAGCTCATCTTGGGCCCTCCAGAGTCCACCGGACGGGTGACCGGCCGGTCGGGCCGGACGGCGTCCGATGGTCGATCCAAAAATGGTTGGTGTATACACACATTAAGTTAGGTGGGCTAATAGATGCAAATTGCACGTAACGATGTCCGCTGATCCGGCGTACGGACGGGTGTGCATTCGGTTGATCGTCCTTGACGGGAGGACGGCCGGGGAGGACCGTTGGGCCTTATGAGGGGCGAACCCAGTTGCCCGAAGTGCGGTGGCCGGGTCAGGGCTCCCGGACTCTTCGACGACTCCTGGCAGTGCGACGTGCACGGGACGGTGCATCCGCTGCAACCGGTCATCCCACCGAGCGTCGAGGGCCTGAGCGTCGTGGTGCACCGAGCGCGGGTCCCGGTCTGGATGCCCTGGCCCCTGCCCGTCGGCTGGTTGTTCACCGGGGTGGCCTGCGCCGGCGACGACAGAAGCGGCGGGAGGGCCACCGCTGTCGCCTGCTCGGGCCCGGGGCCGCTGGGCGGCGTCGGTGAGCTGGTGCTCGTCGCCGAGGAACTGGGCGTGGGCCTGGGTGCGCGGTACGCCGGCATCCGCGGGCCCGACCCCGGCACGTATCTGAACGTGGAGAAGCCGCCCCAGGCCAAGGTGCTCGCGGCCGGCCGCCCCACCCCGCTGTGGCTGCTCAACGGCACTCCCGAGGACCGCGCCGTCTTCGCGGGCGAGGCGTGCGGCCTGTGGCTGTGGGCGATCGTCTGGCCCGAGCAGTCGGGCCTGCTGATGTACGACGAACTGGTGCTGACCGATCTGCGGGACGCGGGCGCCGAGGTGGACCTGCTGCCGTGCGGCGCGCTGAGCCCGCGGATCCTGTCGCCCGACAGCGACTGACCGGCCGCCTGCGGTCGGCACCGGTGGACCCCGGCGCGCCCGGGGCCCTCCTGGTCGAGCGCAGTCCCGGACCGTGCCGACCGGTCACGGACCCCGGCCCGACCCGTCACTCCGGGCAGCTATTCTTCAGGTACCCATGTCCCCGTCAGAGCCTGGAGCGCCTGTCGTGCTCATCGATCTGCACACTCACTCCGCCGCCTCCGACGGTACGGACAGCCCGGCCGACATCGTGCGCAACGCCGCCGCCGCCGGCCTCGACGTCATGGCGCTCACCGACCACGACACCACCCGCGGCCATGCCGAGGCGATAGCCGCCCTGCCCGGACTCGACCGGGAGCTGACGCTGGTCACCGGGGCCGAGCTGTCCTGCCGGCTGGACGGGGTGAGCATGCACATGCTCGCCTACCTCTTCGACGCCGAGGAGCCCGCGCTGCTGGCCGAACGTGAGCTGGTGCGCGATGACCGCACCCCCCGCGCGCACGCCATCATCGGCAAGATCCAGGCGCTCGGTGTGCCAGTGACCTGGGAGCAGGTGAAGCGGATCGCGGGTGACGGCTCGGTGGGCCGGCCGCACATCGCCGAGGCGCTGGTCGAGCACGGGGTCGTCGCCACCGTCTCGGACGCGTTCACGCAGGACTGGCTGGCGGACGGCGGCCGCGCCCATGTGGAGAAGCACGAAACCGACCCGTTCGAGGCGATCCGCCTGATCAAGGCCGCTGGAGGGGTCGCCGTCTTCGCCCATCCGGGTGCCGCCAAGCGCGGTCAGGTGGTGCCGGAGGAGTCGATCGCCAAGCTCGCGGAGGCGGGTCTGGACGGCCTGGAGGCCGACCACATGGACCATGACGAGGCCACCCGTGACCGTCTGCGCGGCCTGGCCGGGGACCTCGGACTGCTGGTGACCGGGTCCAGCGACTACCACGGCAGCCGGAAGACCTGCGTGCTGGGCGAGCACACCACGGCACCGGAGGCGTACGAGGAGATCGTGCGCCGTGCCACCGGCGCGCGTCCGTTGTCCTCGCGCGCCTAGGCGCGCGGCCCGAGAGTGCCGCAGCCCCGCACCCTTGGTGGGTGCGGGGCTGCGGCAGGTAAGGGCACCGTGTTCCGGGCCGGCGTACCGGGCCCGCCCGTGGGTGCTCGACGTGGGTACTACGAGGCGGTGGCGGGAGATTCGGCGGGGCGGATGTAGAGCCGCTGCCCTGAGGCGGCAGCCTGCTGAACGATCCGGCTGACGGTGTCGGCGTCCACCACCGTGCTGTCCACGGCGGTCCCGTCCACATCGTCCAGGCGCATGATCTCGAAGCGCACAGGCTTCTCCCTTCGTCTGGTCATCCTCCTGAAGGAGAACTGCTGATACGGGATCGAAGTTTTGTCCTGGTATGAAGCCAGGACGTATCCCGTCCGTTACATCCGGATTGCGTGACTTTGTGTACAAGAGTTGTACAGGTCAGTGTGGATCGCGTTTCGTACCTGTACAACGGATTGTCCCACGCAATCATTCCCTGTCCTAAGGAAATTTTTCGAGTATCTAATTACTGATACCGAAACGTGGCCGTGCCCCCACTGCTCTGGCTCCGGGTTGTGCCCGCCGTGCGGCGGCCCGGACAATGACCCCATATGAACGATGAACCGATCGGACCCGAGCCGGCGTACGCGGCGCTCGCGGAGCGCCTCGAGCGTACGAACGCGCTGCTCGAGCGCATGCTTGCCGAGGTGGCGAAGACCCCGTCGACCCATGCGATCTTCGTGGACGCGGGGTACCTCTACGCCGCGGCCGGTCGGCTGGTCGCCGGCACCGAGGACCGCCGCTCCTTCGAGCTCGACACCGAAGGGCTGATCGACGCACTGATCGACAAGGCCCGCACGATCTTCGCGGACTCGAGGCTGTTGCGGGTCTACTGGTACGACGGTGCGCGGCGCCGCATCCACACCGCCGAGCAGCAGTCGATCGCGGAACTGCCGGACGTGAAGGTCCGACTCGGCAACCTCAACGCCAACAACCAGCAGAAGGGCGTCGACTCGCTCATCAGGTCCGATCTGGAGTCGCTGGCCAGGCACCGCGCCATCAGCGACGCAGCCCTGCTCGGCGGCGACGAGGACCTGGTGTCCGCGGTCGAGGCGGCCCAGGGGTACGGCGCCCGCGTCCACCTGTGGGGCGTCGAGGCCCCGGAGGGCCGCAACCAGGCGGAGCCGCTGCTCTGGGAGGTCGACAGCCAGCGCACCTTCGAGCTGGACTTCTTCAAACCGTACGTCACCCGGCGCACCGTGGTGACGCAGGACGGCACGGGCGTCGCACGGCCCAACCGTGAGGACGTGTGGTTCACCGGCGCCCGGATAGCCGCCACCTGGCTCGGATCCCGTGGCCGCGACGCCCTCGCGGAGCTGCTGCCCGGGTACCCGTACCTGCCCGGCTCCGTCGATCAGGACCTGCTGGTGGAAGCGGAAGGCATGCTCCAGTACTCCCTACGCGGCCACGCGGACCTGCGACGGGCCTTGCGCGACGGCTTCTGGGAGCACCTGCGGGCGCAGTACTGATACGGGCCCGGCACTGATACGGGTCCGGCGCGGGCGTCGGGGCCCCGTGCCGTGGGGGTGTCGCCGGACGGACCGGGTGACGCCGTCTCAGTGACGGTCCCAGAACGCGGTCAGCGCCGCGGCGGTCTCCTTGGGGCGGTCGGTGTTGGGGGAGTGCTCGGCTCCCTGGACGACGGTGCGGTGGGCGCCGATGCGCCGGGCCACGGTGTCCATGTCCGGTACCGGCCAGGTGTCGTCGCGCTCGCCGGACAGTACGTGGGTGGGCAGGCGCAGAGCGGCCAGTTCATCCGTGCGGTCCGGTTCGTTGCACAGGTGCCGCCCGGTCGCGATGAGCTGGGCGGGCTGGGTGCCGAGCCAGCGGCGGCGCAGCACGTCCGCCTGGTCGGCCGAGCCGTCGGTGTCCGTTTCCTCCGGCGGTTCGAGACTCCGCATGATCTCCCACACCTCGGCCATGCTGTGCACGGCGAGGGTGTCCCGCAGCAGCTGGACGCGCTGCTGCTGTGCCACGGAGATCCGACCCGGGCCGCACGAGACGAGGGTCAGCGAACGGAACGGCGCCGGATCACGGAGTACGGCGGCCCGGGCGACGAGACCGCCGAGCGAGTGGCCCACCAGATGCACGGGTGCACCGACGGCGGCCACCTGCGCCAGCACGTCCCGCGCCAGTTCGTCCATCGCGTAGGGGGCCTCGTCCGTTGCGGGCCCGTCGGATTCGTACTGGCCGCGTCCGTCCACGGCCACACTGCGGTAGCCGGCCGCGGCGAGGGGCGCGTGCAGCGCGATGAAGTCCTCTTTGCTGCCGGTGTACCCGGGCAGCAGCAGAACGGTCCCCTTGGGCGGGTCCATGCCCGCGGACGCGTCGATGACCGCGAAGTCGCCGCGGTCGGTACGTAGCCGCCGCGGCATGGCACCGGGCGGCGGCACGAAGGTCGGGGGCCTGCTCATGCACCGAGCGTATCGGCACCCGGACCCTCGGGTGAGTCCCGCGGGGACCGCGGGAACGGGTTGCCGGGGCGGTCCGCAGGGCCCCGGTTGAGGGTGGCGGTGGGCTTGGGGGCACCTCCCACGCCTTTAAGGCAGTGTGGGGGCACCTCCCACGCCTTTGAGGCAGTGGGGGAGGGTCACCCGCGATGTGACGGTCGACCGGGGACGACGGGCGTGCCGCCCCCGGTGTGCGGTCAGCTCTCCGCGGAGTCCGGCACGGTCTCCACGACCGCGGGCTTACGGGTCCGCCGCCGACGCGGCCGGCTCTCCTCGGCGACGGGGGCAACGGTTTCCGTGCCTGCGTCGCCGGCGGGCGCACCGGCACGGGTACGACGCCGACGGCGCGGCGTCCGGGGACGGTCGGCGGCGGGCGCCACGGCACCGTCGGAAGCGGCGGCCGCATCGGTCACGGTGGCGGCCTGCTCCGCGCCCTTCTGCGCCCCGTCGCCGGTGCCGGCCTGCTCCGCTGCGCCGGTGGTCTCGGACGCATCCAGCGGTGCGCCGGCGCGCGTGCGGCGACGACGACGCGGAGTGCGCGCTGGGCGTTCACGCTTCTCTGGCTCGCTCGGGGCGGAACGGCCACCGCGGCCACGCGGCCCGCGCCCGGTCTCGCCGAGGTCCTCGACCTCCTCCGCAGCGAGCCCGGCCCGGGTGCGCTCCGAACGCGGCAGCACACCCTTGGTGCCCTCGGGGATGCCCAGGTCCTCGTAGAGGTGCGGAGAGGTGGAGTAGGTCTCGAGCGGGTCGTGGAATCCCAGGTCGAGGGCCTTGTTGATCAGCTGCCAGCGCGGGATGTCATCCCAGTCGACGAGCGTGATCGCGGTACCGGAGGCACCTGCACGACCGGTGCGTCCGATGCGGTGCAGGTAGGTCTTCTCCTCCTCGGGCGACTGGTAGTTGATCACGTGGGTGACGCCCTCGACGTCGATGCCGCGCGCGGCGACGTCGGTGCAGACGAGCACGTCCACCTTGCCGTTGCGGAACGCGCGCAGCGCCTGTTCGCGGGCGCCCTGCCCGAGGTCGCCGTGGACCGCGCCGGCCGCGAAGCCGCGCCGCTGGAGCTGCTCCGCGATGTCCGCAGCCGTCCGCTTGGTGCGGCAGAAGATCATGGCGAGCCCGCGGGTCTCGGCCTGGAGGATGCGCGCGACCATCTCCGGCTTGTCCATGGAGTGGGCGCGGTAGATGAACTGTGCGGTGTTCGCGACGGTCGCACCCGAGTCGTCGGGCGCGGCGGCACGGATGTGGGTGGGCTGGGACATGTAGCGACGGGCCAGCGAGATGACCGCGCCCGGCATGGTGGCCGAGAACAGCATGGTCTGGCGCCGCGTCGGCAGCATGTCGATGATCTTCTCGACGTCGGGCAGGAAGCCCAGGTCGAGCATCTCGTCGGCCTCGTCCAGCACCAGGCACCTGATGTGCCGCAGGCTGAGCTTCTTCTGGCCGGCCAGGTCGAGCAGCCGCCCGGGGGTGCCCACGACCACGTCGACGCCCTTCTTCAGGGCCTCCACCTGGGGTTCGTAGGCGCGTCCGCCGTAGATCGCGGTGACTCGGACGTTCCGTACCTTGCCGGCCGTGAGCAGGTCGTTGGTGACCTGGGTGCACAGCTCGCGGGTGGGGACGACGACGAGGGCCTGCGGGGTGTCGGTGAGCTGCTCGGGCTGGGCGCGACCCGCCTCCACGTCGGCGGGGACGGTGACGCTCTCCAGGACCGGAAGGCCGAAGCCGAGGGTCTTGCCGGTGCCCGTCTTGGCCTGGCCGATGACGTCGGTACCGGACAGGGCGACCGGAAGCGTCATCTCCTGGATCGGAAAGGGATGCGTGATGCCGACGGCCTCCAGGGCCTCGGCGGTCTCGGGCAGGATGCCGAGATCACGGAACGTGACGGTCTGCGTGGGCTCTGTAGACTGTGTACTCAGGGTGATGCCTCTTCTGTGAACGCGGCGCGAGGCGAACGCTGGGGGTCGTGACCGTGCCGGTTTGAATGTCACCGGCCGCATATGAGCCGGTCCGGGTGGCACGGGACCACTGCCGAGGCTCTAGCGCTCGTACCGCTGAGGGCCCCTCCTCTGCCGCACACCGGCATGGCGCGCCGCCCGGAGGGCTGTCTGGTCGGAGCCGATCGGGCCACCGACCGGGCATCCTGTGCATCCTCGTACGCGAACGCGGCAGGACGCTGCGCAGGACGACATGTCCGCGCGCATCCGCGCATCCTCTGACGAGGCGAGCTCCGCCTGATATGTAGCGGGGCTCAATACACCATACCGCGTAATCATGCATTCGCCATGGCCGAATGGCTCACTCTCGTCGTCGGCGGCATGGACACCGGCCCCGGTCAAGCCTCTTCCGGTCCTCCTTGACCAGGGGCCTTCCGCCGTGCAGCGGTCGGGTTATTGTGCGGTCCATGACGACGCCGGAGCACCCTGAGCAGCCTGACAGCAGCGCCGAAGCGGCCGACGCCGCGGACGCCCCTGAAGAATCCACCGCGGTCGCCGCCCAGGGCTGGGACCGTGCCTCGGCCGATCCGCAGTACCGCGCCGCGGTCGTGGATCTGCTCGGTGCGCTCGCCTACGGTGAGCTCGCGGCGTTCGAGCGGCTGGCGGAGGACGCCAAGCTGGCGCCGACGCTCGCCGACAAGGCGGCACTGGCGAAGATGGCGTCCGCCGAGTTCCACCACTTCGAGCAGTTGCGTGACCGACTGGCCGCGATCGGTGAGGAGCCGACCCAGGCCATGGAGCCGTTCGTCGCCGCGCTTGACGGCTTCCACCGCCAGACCGCTCCGTCGGACTGGCTGGAGGGCCTGGTCAAGGCGTATGTCGGTGACTCCATTGCGAGCGACTTCTACCGTGAAGTGGCCGCTCGGCTCGACTCCGACACCCGGTCGCTGGTGCTGGCCGTGCTCGACGACACCGGACACGCCAGCTTCGCCGTGGAGAAGGTACGGGCGGCGATCGAGGCGGAGCCGCGGGTGGGCGGGCGTCTTGCGCTGTGGGCGCGGCGACTGATGGGGGAGGCGCTGTCCCAGTCGCAGCGGGTGGTCGCCGAGCGCGACGCCCTGTCGACCATGCTGGTCGGTGGGGTGGCGGACGGCTTCGACCTGGCCGAGGTCGGCAAGATGTTCTCCCGCATCACGGAGGCGCACACCAAGCGGATGGCCGCGCTGGGGCTGGCGGCATAGTGGCGAATCCGGCGGTGTAGCAGCCGCTGCGGGCCCCGGCCGGATCAGGCCGGGGCCGA
Organism: Streptomyces odontomachi; assembly: GCF_024435355.1. GTDB lineage: Bacteria > Actinomycetota > Actinomycetes > Streptomycetales > Streptomycetaceae > Streptomyces > Streptomyces odontomachi. The sequence goes on along the minus strand of NZ_JAMJWG010000012.1, from coordinate 160,127 downwards.
CGGGCCCAGTCGGTTGCCGGTACGCAGGAGCAACGACAGCAGCGCCGCGGCGATGGCGAGCGCGCCTATGACGGTGACCATCGCATGGCCGGGACCGAGCACGGAGTGCGTCAGGAACGCGCCGAAGAGCCCGCCCGCCGCACCGGTCGACAGCACCAGGGCGCGGGACGGGAGACGGTGTGGCAGGCGCAGGGCCGCAGCCCAGGCAAGTGCCAGACCCAGGACTCCGGAACCGAGCGCTTCCAAGATCATCGACTGTCCTTTCCGTACGGCCAACGGCAGGTGCAAATCGGTCGTAGCCGGTCTACCCAGGCGCCCCGGAAGCCAACCCTGCTCTGTGCGGAAGATGTGGTGCCACTGTGAACGCGGGGCGGTGTGGCGCACGTTGGGGCGCGGGCCGCGCGCAGCGCGCCCGAGGGCACGCCGTCGGAGATGCGGCGCGGTTCGACCCGATCGGGCGCGCAGAAATGGGGAGCGGTCCGGCTGACCAGCCGGACCGCTCCCCATTTCCATGCGTCTGTCCCTGTCTCCCCGCCCGGCCCGCGGCCGGTGCCCGTCACAGGGTGGAGAAGCCCACCTTGCGCACGGTCTGCTCGCCGATCTCGACGTAGGCGAGCCGGGCGGCGGGGACCAGGACCTTGCGACCGTGTTCGTCCACGAGGCTGAGCAGCTGGGCCTTGCCGGACAGCGCCTCGGCCACCGCACTCTCCACGTCCTCGGCGCTCTGGTCGCTCTCCAGAACGATCTCGCGCGGCGCGTGCTGCACGCCGATCTTGACCTCCACGGCTTATGTCCCTCCGACGGTCAGTGTGTGCGCGGCCGTCCGCGCGGTACCAGCACACACTAGCCCGGAGCGGGACCACCGAACCGCGCGCCGGGCACGCCGGTAGCGAACAGCGCGCCCGACGGTGAACGGAGCGGGACCGCTCCCAGTGCGGAGGGGCTCAGCGGTGCTGTTCGTTCCCGTGCAGCGGGAAGCCGGCGATGCCGCGCCAGGCCAGCGACGTCAGCAGCTGGACCGCCGTGTCGCGGGGCACCACGCTCTCGCTGGAGAGCCAGTACCGCGCGACGACCTGCGAGACTCCGCCGAGGCCGACGGCGAGCAGCATGGACTCGTCCTTCGGTAGACCGGTGTCCTCGGCGATCACCTCGGAGATGGCTTCGGCGCACTGCATGCTGACCCGCTCCACGCGCTCGCGCACCGCGGGCTCGTTCGTCAGGTCGGACTCGAAGACCAGCCGGAAGGCGCCGCCCTCGTCCTCCACGTACGCGAAGTAGGCGTCCATGGTGGCGGCCACGCGCTGCTTGTTGTCGGTCGTCGAGCCGAGGGCCGTGCGCACGGAGTCCAGCAGGGCGTCGCAGTGCTGGTCGAGCAGGGCCAGGTACAGGTCGAGCTTGCCGGGGAAGTGCTGGTAGAGCACCGGCTTGCTGACGCCCGCGCGCTCGGCGATGTCATCCATGGCGGCCGCGTGGTAGCCCTGTGCGACGAAGACTTCCTGTGCGGCGCCCAGCAGCTGGTTGCGCCGAGCGCGGCGCGGCAGGCGTGTCCCGCGCGGACGAGCCGCCTCTGTCTGCTCGATGGCTGTCACGCCGCCTCCCAAGTTCATTCCAGCGCTCTATGCGCCGCCCCGTCATCGTACTTTTCGGTAACCGTGATGTGCGTGGTGAGAGTCGAGAATTTCACGTACCGGACAGCACGGAAAGCAGGATAGAGAGGATGAAATGTGGGCAGGTCAGGCCGCTTGTGAACATCGAGTGCTGTTCGGCTGTGCGAACACTGTGACCTGCCTGTGTCCCGATTCCGGCCCTGGTCCCGCTTCGCGTCGCGGTCCCGGTTCCCGTCCCCGTCCACACCGCCTTCGACCTGCGCAGGACCCGCGGGCGCCGGGCCGTCTCCGGCCGGTGCCTCGGGCCGTCGTGCGTCCGTGCGGTCGTGCCCGAACGATCGCCGTCGGTGACCGATCTTCGTGCACTGGCCTGGATCTGGATGGAGGGCATCGGTGATCCGACCCTTCGCGGGCTCCGTACCGCCGGGTCCGGTGCGTCGGGGCCTCAGCGGTAGTCGTCCTCGTCGAGTTCGACGATGCGCGCCTGCTCCGCCAGGTCGGCCTCGTTGGCGTTGTCCGGGTCCGCGGCCTGGAGGTCGTCATGGCGGGGTGCGAGATCCGCGCGCTGCTCGGCGGTGTCCGCCTCGGGGGCCTCCACGGAGACCTCGCCGAGCTGCTCGTTCGCCTCGTTCTCAGGGATGTCGGTCCGGTTCTCGATGTCGATGGTGTCGGGGTCGGTGGGGTCGACCGTCATCAGTCCTCATTCCCTTGCCGAGTGCGTGTGCGTGGCTCCTCGCGTGGCTTTCCGGTGCGCCTGCCGGCTGGTGGGGCTCCCTTGTTCCGTCTTCTTCCTTCTTCCGTCGGCTTCCTTGTGCTCTCGTTCTCCGTGCGCTCGACCGTCCCGATCCGGGGGCGGTCCGTCCGTGGTTCCCGTCCTTCTCGTGCGTGGGTGCCCCGGAACCTCCCGTCTGATGCGTGAACGGCCCGTACTGCTGCGTTCGCCGCGGGCGGCACGCCGTCCAGCTCCGGGAGCCGGACCGTCGCCGTCGCATCGTCACCCTCGCCCTCCGTGCACGGGCCAGGACGGGCCGGGCGGGGCGGGTGGGGGAGGGGCTCCTGCGGGCGACGCCCCGGGGCTTCCGGACCCGCGGGCCTGGGCCTGAAGCCTGCGTACGGAGCTGCCGGCCCGCCGTCGCCGGCCCGTCCGCTCCTCCGAGCCTAGGAGACGCGTCGTCCACATGCCATGTGGTCCTGTGACGCCGAACACATCAGCCGTGGTGTGATCGTCTCGTAACATTGCGGCATGTCTTCGACCGAGCTGCCCGCCGTCGCCTCCGTCACTCCTCTCGTGGGGACCACGAGGGCCGCGGCCGGTGAGCGGATCCGCTCGCTGGAGCTGGCAGGGCTCACCCTCGCGGTGCGCTCCAGGCCGCCCGCGGCGAGCGGACTGCCGCCCGCGCTCTACGTGCACGGCCTCGGCGGCTCCTCGCAGAACTGGTCGGCCCTGATGGCGCTGCTCGACGGGACCGTCGACAGCGAGGCCCTGGACCTGCCCGGATTCGGCGACTCCCCGCCGCCGGACGACGGCAACTATTCGATGACCGGTCACGCACGGGCCGTGATCCGCTATCTCGACGCACAGGGACGCGGCCCCGTCCATCTCTTCGGCAACTCCATGGGCGGCGCGATCACCACCCGGGTCGCCGCACTCCGGCCCGATCTGGTCCGCACGCTCACGTTGGTCTCGCCCGCGCTGCCCGAGTGGCGGGTGCAGCGCGGCGCCGTGCCCACCGCGCTGCTCGCGGTGCCCGGCGTCGCGCGGCTGTTCACCCGGCTCAGCCGGGACTGGACGCCCGAGCAGCGGGTCCGCGGCGTCATGGAACTGTGTTACGGGGACCCCTCGCGGGTCTCACCGGAGGGCTTCAGGGACGCGGTGCGGGAGATGGAGCACCGGCTCACCCTCCCGTACTTCTGGGACGCCATGGCCCGCTCGGCACGCGGCATCGTCGACGCCTACACGCTGGGCGGCCAGCACGGGCTGTGGCGGCAGGCCGAGCGGGTGCTCGCACCGACCCTGCTGGTGTACGGGCGTCGCGACCAGCTCGTGGCGTACCGTATGGCCCACAAGGCAGCGCGGGCGTTCCGTGATTCACGGCTCTTGACCCTGCCGGACGCCGGGCACGTGGCGATGATGGAGTACCCGCACACGGTCGCAAGGGCGGTACGGGAGTTCCTGGCGGATCGCGCGCACACCGACGAAACCGAAGAGCCGGGGCGCACCGGCGTAGGGAGCTGACCGGACGCGTGGGACGCCACAGCCGCCGAGGACCGGCCGACGACGGCGACACGGGGAGAACACCCGTCGACACCGGGAGCACACCAGTCGTCCCCGGCACCCCAGGCACTCCCGCCCCGTCGGAACCCGTGCGGCGCCGGCGGTTCTTCGGCGGGCAGGCGTCCGACGGCGGACCGACCGGGCGCACGACCGCGGGCCTGCCCGGCGCAGGCCCGCGCAGCGGCCCTTCGGACGACCTCACTCCCCAGCACGGCACCCCCCGCGTGCCACGGGACGGCACCCCCGGCCGCGGAACAGCGCGCCTCGCCGGTCCCGTCACCCCGCCCCAGGGCACACCGCAGGCCCGGGGCGGCCATCCGGAGCACCATGAACCGGGCGGCGGCTGGGGCACGGCACCGGGGGCGCCGCCGAGGTCGGGCGGCCGACCCGGGGGTCCGTTCGGCGGTCCCGGCACCATCAGCAGTCCGACGTACGGCATGCGCTCCAGGCCCGGCCCGCACGAGGGCACGCCCGGCGGCCCGCAGGCAGGGCCGGGCTCGCGCTGGACGGACACCGGAGCGCACCCGCTGCCGGGCCCGCGCATCACGGGACCGCAGGTCCCGGGTTCGCGCATACCGGGCCCCCGTCAGGAGTACATCGACGCTTTTGACGATGATGACGCCTACGGCCATGGCATGGATGACGACGTGGATGTCTTCACGCCCCGTCGCACCCCACGGGCCGGAACCACGGTTGGCACCGGCTCGAGCAGGCTCTTCCCCGGCGCCGACGGCCCGGACGGCACCGGTGGCCCGGACGCGTACGGTGCGCCGGGCGCACCCGGCGGTGAGACGCGCGCCGGATCGGCGCGGCTCGCCAGCGCCGGCGTGTCGGGGCGTGGACCCGGCGGTCGTGGGTTCGACGACGACGTGACGGACGACCCGTCGACCGACGGGGACGAGGGCAGGGACGACGCGGCGCGTCGTACCACGGGAGGCAAGGGCCGTACCTTCACCGGGATCGCCGCCGCCGCGGTGACCACGGTGCTCGCCGTCGTCGTCGCGGGACAGGTCACGCACGGGCGATCCGACGACGCCCCGCCGCTGGGCGAGGGCCCCAGTCGGAGCGCGACATCCCCCGACTCCGACGGGCGCCCCGAGGGCCCGGCCCGACACGCCCCGGCGCAGGCCCCGCTGACGTACGCCCAGAAGATGGCGAAGATCTACCCGCTCGATCCGCATCTGAAGGCGTCCGGGAAGTTCACGACCGTCCCCGGGCACGACAAGGCGCCCGGGCACGGCCGGGTCTACCGCTACCGCGTCGACGTGGAGAAGGGCCTCGGCCTGGACGGCGAGCTCTTCGCACAGGCCGTCCAGAAGACCCTGAACGACGACCGGAGCTGGGCGCACGGCGGCGGTCGCACCTTCGAGCGGGTCTCCTCCGGGCAGCCGGACTTCGTCATCACCCTGGCCAGCCCCGGCACCACCGCGGCCTGGTGCGCCAAGTCCGGCCTCGACACCTCCGAAGAGAACGTCTCCTGCGACTCGGCGGCCACCGACCGTGTCGTGATCAACGCCTACCGGTGGGCCAAGGGCGCCAAGACCTACGGTGACGAACGCATCCACGCCTACCGGCAGATGCTGATCAACCACGAGGTCGGCCACCGGCTCGGCTACAACCACGTCGTCTGCACGCAGAACGGCGCACTCGCCCCGATCATGCAGCAGCAGACGAAGTTCCTCACCTACAACGGGATCACCTGCAAGCCCAACGCGTGGCCTTACCCGGAGAAGTGACCGGCGTCGAGCGCACCGTCCGGCCTGCGCCACGGGGCTGCCGCTCGGTGGGCCATGGGGCTCTGCGCCGCCGAGCGTGACCACACGCGCGTGAACCAACGCTGAACGGGCGGGAAGGTTACGCCCGTTCACCCCTTCCGGTGGTGCGATGGACAACCGTCCGTCGCACCACCACCGCGTCCGCATACCGTCGTCGCGCTGCGAGCCGCCGATCCGACGGTGGCTCACCGGACGCGAGGTCGGGGGCGGACGCATGCGCGTGGGATTGATCACCGAGAGTGGGTACCCGCACCTGCTCGGTGACGATCTGCTCTGGTGTGACCGGCTCGTGCGCGGGCTCGGGCAGCACGAGTTCGACATCTACGCCCTGAGCGCCGACGCCCGGCAGGAGCGGGCCGGCTGGGTTCAACTGCCCGGCACCGTCCGCAGGGTGTACACCGCTCCGCTGTGGCCGGCGACCGACGCGTTCCCCGCCGTGCGGCACGGCCGCCGGGCCCGGCGACGCTTCCTCGAGTGCTACGCGGAGCTGGTGGCGGCGGTGTGCGCCGGCGGCTCCATGGGAGGAAGCGGTGCGCGGGACGCGGGGGAAGGCCACCTGCGGGGCGGGGGAGCGTGGTGGGGCGCTCACGAACGCGGTGGCGGCGGTGGGCGCGCGACGGGGCGGAAGGGCGCCGGGGGCGCGGGAGCGAGCGCGGGCACGGGCGCGGGAGACGGTGCGACCGGCGTGGTCGAGGCGGACCGTTTCGCCGCCGCCTTGTACGCGCTGGCCCGCTTCGCGCGCGAGGAGGGCGCACCGTCGGCCCTGCTGCGATCCGAGGCCGCACTGCGCGTCCTGGAGCACGCCTGCCGCGCCCCCGGCGCGCTACGCCCCGCGCACTTCGCCCGGGTCGGCGACCTGCTCGCCGTCGCGGCAGCGATGGAGCGTGCCCTCCGGCCCCTGTCGTTCGACTGGTACGACGCCCCCGCGCTCGCTTCGGCCGACGTCTGCCACGTCACCTCGGGCGGCGCGGCCGCCGTGCCCGGCCTGCTCGCCCGGCACTTCTCGGGCGTTCCCCTGCTGCTCAGCGAATACGGCGGCGCACTCTGCGCCCGGTACTTGGCGCGCCCCGCCGCGAGTGCCCCGGTCCGGGGACTGCTGACCGCCTTCTACGGCCGGCTTGCCGCCGAGACCTACCGCCAGGCCGCCTGCATCGCCTCCCCGGGCGCCCGGGTGCGGCACTGGCAGGAGCGGTGCGGGGCGGCACGCGGGAAGCTGCGCACCGTACACCCCGGCCTGGACGCGACGTGCTTCGCCGAGGTCGGTGAGGGCGGTGCGTTCGGAGGGCGCGGTGGGCCTGGCGAGAGCGGTGCGCGCGGTGAGGGTGGTGCGCCCGGGGTGAAGGGCGGGTCCGAGGAGAGCGGCACGCTCGTCTGGGTCGGCAGCGTCGAGCCCGGCAAGGACCTTGTCCTGCTGTTGCACGCCTTTGCCGAGGTCCACCGGGCGGAGCCGGGCACCCGGCTCCGTATCGTCGGCGTCCCCGCGCCCGGCCCTGAGGCGGCCGACTACGCCGCACGCTGCAAGGCACTCGCTGCCCAGCTCTTCCCGGACGAGGCCGCGGACGCGTACAGCACCGGCGAGAACCCGGTCTCGTTCGAGGTCCCGGACGCGGCGGACGGCGCCGGCGCGCGGATGGGCGCGCGAGCGGCGGGTGAGGTGGAGGGCGCACTGGGCGTCGGGCGGTTCGCCGACGCCTGTGCGGCGGGCAGCGTGGTGGTGCTGTCGAGCACCGTGGAGGGCTTTCCGGTCAGCCTCGTGGCGGCCATGTTCAGCGGTCGGGCCACGGTGTCCACGGATGTCGGTGCGGTCGTCGAGGTCATCGGCGGCACCGGGCTCGTCGTACCGCCACGCAATCCGCGGGCGCTCGCCGACGCATGCCTGACCCTGCTGCGCGACCCCGTCCGACGTGCCCGCCTGGGCGCCGCAGCGCGTGCGCGGGCGCTCGAACTGTTCAGTGTCGAGCAGAACATCAGGGCCTACGAAAGCATGTACGCGGACCTTGCGGCGCACTGCCGCACGCGACGCGGCGAGCCCGAGCGCGCGGGGTCGGCCGGGCGGGGGCAGGCTCAGGCCTTGACGCGGCGTGCGGCGTGGGCGGCGCCCGCGGGGCCGCCCAAGAGGCCGGCGCCGTCCGCGGGGCAGAGGGCTCCCGTGATGCAGGCGGCTTCCGCGCAACACGAGGCTTCCGCGGGGCTGGCGGCTTCCGCGGGGCGCGCGGTCCACGAGGAGCGGGTGGTGCTGGGAGCTGCGCCGGCCGGCGTGGCGGCGCGGGAGGATGCCCGATGAGCGCGGAGCCCTGCCCGCCGGTTCCGAACCTGAACCTGAACCAGACCCCGACCCCGACCCCGGCTTCGGCGCATGGGGCGGTGGCCCGTCCGCCGGGTACTCCCACGGCGGCAGTGCCGGCGGCGGTGGCCGTCGCACGGGAAGGATCCGGAGCCGGCGCGGTGGGCGGCTCCGCATCCACCGTGGTCGCACCACCCTCGCCCCGCGCCCGGGTTGCCGCTGCCCCCCGCCCCGTTCCGCCGGCCCGTCCGCCGGCCTGGCGAGCGGCCTCCGCGCCGGCGCGGAGGGGACCCGCCGACCCGGTGCGGGCGCTGCTGCACCAGCACCGTGAGCTGTGCGAGCGTGCCGTCGATCCGCTGGAGGTCGCCGTGGGGCTCGAAGCGGCCGGGATCACCGATCGCACCGTGGGGCGCTTCCGGCACCGGGACGTGTTCTCGCTTGCGGAGGAGATGTACGCGCGCGTGGCGCACGCCGATGACACGGGGACGGCGTCCATGGCCGGGCGCACGCCGGCGGTGTGGAGCGAGGCGGGTCCGGGGGCGCGCCTGTGCGCCAGGTGGGAGCGCGCATGGTCGGGTATCGCGCGCATCGCGGCCGCCTACAGCGCGCGGCTGCGCACCCTGTGGGCGTACGCCGGCTGGTTCGTCGTGGCGCTGCTGCCCGGTGCCGCCGGCGTCCTGCTCCTGGCCGGGCTACGGCTCAGCACGGGAGGAGTACGGCTCGCCGTCGGATCGGGCGGGATCCTCGCCGCGACGGCCGCGTCCTGCCTCGTCCTGCGGTACGGGCCCCTGCGCGCCCGGCGCCGTACCGGCATCGCCACCCGCGCGTGGACCTGCGTACTTCTCGGTTACGCGCTCGTGGGCGACGGCCTGCTGCGCGCCGCTCTCGCGGACGGCGGCCCCGGAGTGGTCCGTACCCTCCGGCGCATGCTCTCCGCGCTTCGGGCGCCCTCCGACGGTGGCACCGGCACGCCATGGGCGCCGTCCGCGGCGCACGGCGCCGGCGCATCAAGCCCCTGGCCCGCGGGCGCCGCACCCGACACGGACCCGATCCAGCCCTTCATGCATGCGCCGGCCCAGGTCACGGTGCTGGTGCTGGCGTTCGCCGCCGTCCCGGCGGCCTGCTGCGCGCGGCTGTTCGTCGCCGGTGCCCGGCGCCGGTTGGCCCGCAGCCGCTGTCTGACCGAATTCACCGCCACCATGCGGCCGCTGCTGTTCGCCGCGCTGGCCCTGTTCCTCTGGAGCCTCACCGCGCTGCTCACGCTGGCCGCGAGCGTCGTCCACCAGGACACCGGATACGTGGGCGTGGGCGCGCTCGGTGTGCTGCTGATGCTGGCCAGGCTGCTCGCGGTGCACGGCTGCACCCGTGCGCCGGCGCTGCTGCTGGGCGCGGCGGGCGCCACGGAGGCGCTGACCTTCGGCGTCGTCTGCGCCGCCCACCTGCCGGGTTGCGGTCGACCCGCCGCAGCCCTCGAGGCCGCGGTCGGCGCGGTCGGGCCCGGCGCGGTGCCCGGCGTGGTCTGCGGAGCAGCCGCCCTGGCTCTCCTGACGTACGCCACCCACGCACTGACCCGTGCCTCCGCCCATCCCCCGTCGAGCCACCTGGTCCCGGCCCGTCCTCCGTCGGGCCACCCGGCCTCGTGATCCGGCAGGGCGCACTCCCAAGAACCAATGCGAAACAGCAAGAACAAGACGTACCTTCCCGAAGGAGAAACGCCAGATGACCACCACCCTTGTCCGAGCCCGCGCACGGGGGGTCGCCCTGTGAGGGTGTTGCTGATCGGAGCGGGCGGATACCTGGGCCGGTTCGTGGCCGACCGGCTGCTGGCCGACCCCGCCGTCCAGCTCACCGCGCTCGGCCGCGGTGATGACGCGGACGTACGGTTCGACCTCGCCACCGGCAGCCCCGGAGCGCTCACCCGCTTCCTGGACGCCGTCCACCCCGGTGTCGTCATCAACTGCGCGGGGGCGATCCGTGGCGGTGCGCGCGAGCTGATCCGGCACAACACGGTCTCCGTCGCCACCGTGTGCGAGGCGCTGCGCCGGAGCGGCTGCGGGGCGCGGCTGGTGCACCTCGGCTGCGGTGCCGAGTACGGGCCCAGCCAGCCGGGCTCCTCCACGGCGGAGGACGCCGTGCCGCGGCCCGGTGGGCCGTACGGTGTGAGCAAGCTCGCAGCGACGGAGCTGGTGCTCGGCTCCGGCCTGGACGCGGTGGTACTGCGGGTGTTCTCGCCGGCCGGCCCCGGCACCCCGGCCGGCGCGCCACTCGGCCGCCTCGCGGAGGCCATGCGGCGCGCCATCCAGGCCGGCGACGCCGAGCTGAAACTCGGCGGCCTCGGGGTGCAGCGCGACTTCGTCGACGTACGCGACATCGCCCGTGCCGTCCACGCGGCCTCGCTCTCCGCCGCCCAGGGCATCGTGAACATCGGCTCGGGCCGCGCCGTCCGACTGCGCGACGCTGCCGCCGTGCTCGCCCGGGTCGCTGGGTACGGCGGGTCGCTACACGAGCTGGACATGCATCCGGGCGCCGGCTCAGGACCGATGCGTCCCGGCATCGGCCACCCGCGCACCGAGCACGACCACGCCCTGCCCGCCGCCTTCCCGTATCCGGACGGCTGCGGGAGCTGGCAGCAGGCGGACGTGCGCACCGCACGCGACCGGCTCGGCTGGCGGCCGCGCATCACCCTGGAGGAGTCGCTCGCGGACATCTGGATGGAGGCCGCCTGCCGCATCTGACCCGGCGGCCGGTCGAAGCCCGGGCGGTCCCGGGGCGGCGGGGGCGGACCGGTGGCGACGGACAGGCGTCGTCACCGGTGCGCAGGCCCTCCTTCCAGGCGGAAGGGCGCCCGTGATGCTGCCCGCCTGGTGGATCCGGGCGTCTCGGTCAGCGGACAACGTGTCTCGGAATGAAACGGGCCATGGCAGTGTTGAACGACTGACAGCTTCCCCGGCTCCCGCATGCGTAGGGGCGGGGGAGATTCGTACTGAACGCCCGACCAGCCCCCAATCGAGGTCTCCGTGTCGCTGCCACCCTTGGTAGAGCCAGCAGATGAGCTCACCGTAGACGAGGTCCGCAGGTACTCCCGCCACCTGATCATCCCCGATGTCGGGATGGAAGGACAGAAGCGGCTGAAGAACGCGAAGGTGCTCTGTGTCGGCGCCGGCGGCCTCGGCTCGCCGGCCCTGATGTACCTGGCAGCCGCAGGTGTGGGCACGCTCGGCATCGTGGAATTCGACGAGGTCGACGAGTCCAACCTGCAACGCCAGATCATCCACAGCCAGGCCGACATCGGCCGTTCCAAGGCCGAGTCCGCCCGGGACAGCATCAAGGGCATCAACCCGTACACGGAGGTCATCCTTCACGAGGAGCGGCTCGAGGCCGAGAACGTGATGGAGATCTTCAGCCAGTACGACCTGATCGTGGACGGCACGGACAACTTCGCCACCCGCTATCTGGTCAACGACGCCTGCGTGCTGCTGAACAAGCCGTACGTGTGGGGCTCCATCTACCGATTCGACGGCCAGGCCTCGGTCTTCTGGTCCGAGCACGGCCCGTGCTACCGCTGCCTCTACCCGGAGCCCCCGCCCCCCGGCATGGTTCCCTCCTGCGCCGAGGGCGGCGTGCTCGGTGTGCTCTGCGCCTCGATCGGCTCCATCCAGGTCAACGAGGCCATCAAGGTGCTCGCCGGCATCGGCGAGCCGCTGGTCGGCCGGCTGATGATCTACGACGCGCTGGAGATGCAGTACCGCCAGGTCAAGGTCCGCAAGGACCCGAACTGCGCCGTCTGCGGTGAGAACCCCACCGTCACCGAGCTCATCGACTACGAGGCCTTCTGCGGCGTCGTGTCCGAGGAGGCCCAAGAGGCGGCCTCCGGGTCGACGATCACTCCCAAGCAGCTCAAGGAGTGGATCGACGACGGCGAGAACATCGACATCATCGACGTCCGCGAGCCGAACGAGTACGAGATCGTCTCCATCCCCGGCGCCCGGCTCATCCCGAAGAACGAGTTCCTGATGGGCAGCGCCCTGGAGTCGCTGCCGCAGGACAAGAAGATCGTCCTGCACTGCAAGACGGGTGTCCGCAGCGCGGAGGTCCTCGCCGTCCTGAAGTCCGCCGGGTTCCAGGACGCGGTGCACGTCGGCGGTGGCGTCATCGGCTGGGTCAACCAGATCGAGCCGCAGAAGCCGGTGTACTGATCGGCCGGATCTGCCGGCGAGACGCGGTGCACCGAATCGATCGGGCAGGGCCCGGTTCCGCAAGGGACCGGGCCCTTCGCCGTCCGGGCACCTGCCCCGTCTCAGGGACGACAACCCAGGTCGGCCTTCGATGGTGCCCCTTACGAGGCGCACACCTTCCCGTCCTCGGGCACCTTGCCGTCGATCAGGTATGCGTTCACCGTGCCGTCCACGCAGCTGCTTCCGCTGCCGTAGGCGCCGTGGCCCTGGCCCTTCCAGGTCAGCTCGATGCCGACGCCCTTGCCCAGCTCGTCGGCCATCTTCCGGGCGCCCTCGTACGGGGTGGCCGGATCGCCCGTGTTGCCCACGACCAGCACGGGCGGGGCGCCGGGGGCGCTCACGGCGGGAGTGTCCTCGAGGCCGGGCACCGGCCAGTCGTGGCACCAGCCCGCCGAGTCCCATGCCATCAGGTCCCCGAAGACCGGCGATATCGCGCGGAACGCTGAGAGCTCCTGCTTGGCCCGCGCCGGCGTGTCACGCTCCTTGCTGTCGAGGCAGGAGATGGCGCGCTGGGCGTGGCTCTGGGTGCTGTAGTGGCCGGCAGCCGTGCGCTCGTTGTAGGCGTCGGCGAGCCGCAGAAGGGTGGTTCCGTCGCCTTCCTCCGCCAGTCGCAGGGCTTCGGTGAGCTGCTGCCAGGACTGCTTGCTGTAGAGCGACCCGGAGATGCCGAGCACGGCCAGCGACTGGGTCAGCTTCCGGCCGCCGGACGTGGGCAGCGGCTTGGCGTCCAGCCGCTTCAGCAGGTCGGCGATCTTTTCGGTGCCCTTGTCGGCGTTTTGGCCGGTGGACGTGAGGTAGTTGTCGAGCGCGCGCTGGAAACCGCGGGTCTGGTTCTTCTCCTGCGTCATGGAGTCCGCTGTGGGATCGACGACGGCGTCCAGGAGGAGGCGGCCCACGTGCTGCGGGAAGAGGTGGGCGTAGACGCCGCCGAGCTCGGTGCCGTAGGAGATGCCGAAGTAGTGCAGCTTGTCGTCGCCCAGGAGGTGGCGGAGCAGGTCCATGTCGCGGGCCGTCTCGGCGGTGGACAGGTGCGACAGCAGGGGGCCGGCGGCGCGTGCGCAGCCGGCGCCGAAGTCCGCCGCGTCATGGAAGAAGGCCTTCTCCTCCGCTGAGGTGTCCGGGGAGAGGTCCACCGACTCGGCGGCCTGGATCTGCCGGTCGCTGCGGCAGCGCAGGCCCTCGCTGGCGCCGACCCCGCGTGGATCGAAGCTGACCAGGTCGTACCGCTCCTGCAATGCGCCGTACATTCCCGCGAAGGGCGGCAGCAGGGAGACACCGGAGCCGCCGGGGCCACCGAAATTGAAGACCAGGGAGCCGATACGGGAGCCGTGACCGGTGCTCCGGGCGCGGATCAGGGCGATGCCGATCGTCTTGCCGTCCGGCTTGGCGTAGTCCATCGGGGCCTTCATGGTGCTGCACTGCCATCCGCCGCCTGGCGCAGCGCCGCCGTCGCTCGCCTTGCACGGTCCCCAGTGCAACTGCTGCCCGGTCAACGAGGCCGGCAACGCGACCGTCGCCCTGGCCCGGTCGGACGGGCCTTCCGCGGAGTGGCTCGAGGACGCGGAGGGGTGCTCCCGCCGGGTGGGCGAACCGTCATCGTCGGCCGAGCCGCCGCCCGAGCCGCACGCGGCGACCAGCAGCGCCCCGGCGACCGTGATCGCAGCCGCCCGCCCGAATCGCACCATCGGTATGCCCCCCTCGCACTGGATCCCCCACGGATGGCCAGTCACGACATAGTAGGCGGCGGCACTGACAGCGCGTGTCACGCAGAGTGATCCGCTGCCGGGCGAGCGAGGGGACGGGGCGGGGGAGCCGGCCTACGAGCAGACGGTGCCGTCCCGCGGCACCTTCCCGTCGAGCAGGTAGCCGTCCACGGCGTTGCGCACGCACTTGTCGCCGCTGTCGTACGCGCCGTGGCCCTGGCCCTTCCACGTCAACTCGACACCGACGCCCGGGCCCAGTTGGTCGGCCATCCTCCGGGCTCCCCGGTAGGGGGTGGCCGGGTCGCCCGTGTTGCCGACGACGAGGATCGGCGGGGCGCCCGGGGCGCTCACGTCGGGGTGCTGCACGGCGCCGCGCACGGGCCAGCCGGTGCAGCTGAGCATCGACCACGCCAGGTAGTCGCCGAACAGCGGCGCGCCCTTGCGGAAGGCGGGCAGCCGCCGTTCGACGTCCGCTGTCGTGTAACGCGCCTTGTCGTCGGCGCAGTTGATGGCGATGTTGGCGGCTTGGATGTTGCTGTAGTGGCCGTCCTCGTTGCGGCCGTTCATCGCGTCGGACAGCATCATGAGGATGCGGCCGTCACCGCGGTAGGCGTCGTCGAGGCCCTCCGTGAGGTAGGGCCAGAAGTCCTTGGAGTACAGGGACTGGGCGACGCCGTTGATGGCGGCGCTCTGGGTGAGCTTGCGCGCGCCCAGGCCGTTGATCGGCTTGCTGTCCAACTTCTTGAGCAGGCGTGCGATGCGGTTCTCCACGTCCTGCTGGCTGTCGCCGATGGGGCAGCCGCCGGACTGCGCCACGCAGGCCTTGGCGAAGTTGTCGAGCGCCAGCTGAAAGCCCTGGGCCTGGGCGAGCGCGCTCTGCTCCGGCGTCTCGGTGGGGTCGACCACGGCGTCGAACACGGCCCGGCCGACCTTGCGGGGGAACAGGTGGGCGTAGACGCCGCCGAGCTCGGTGCCGTAGGAGATGCCGAAGTAGTACAGCTTGTCGTCGCCGAGCACCTGGCGCATGAGGTTCATGTCGCGGGCTGCGTCCTCGGTGCCGACATGCGGGAGCAGCTTTCCGGAGTTGCGTTCGCAGGCCGCGTTGAAGGACTTGGTGGAGCGTACGAACGCGGTGCGTTCGGCGCTGGTGTCGGGAGTCGAGTCCTGCTGGAAGTAGGCGTCGAGCTGCTTGTCGTTCTTGCACCGCACCCCCGCGCTCCTGCCCACCCCGCGAGGGTCGAAGCTGACCAGGTCATAGCGGGTGCGGAGCTTGTTGTACTCGGTGCCGAAGGCGGGCAGCGTGGTGACCCCGGAGCCGCCGGGGCCGCCGAAGTTGAAGATCAGCGAGCCGATGCGCCGGTTCTTCGGGCCGCTTGCCGTCGCGCGGATGAGCGCGATGCCGATCGTGCTCCCCTTGGGGTGTTGCCAGTCGAGCGGCGCCTTCAGGGTGGCGCACTGCCACTTGGTGCCGCCGGGCAGCGGCGAGGGTGCGCCTCCGCCGCCCTCCGACTCCGATGGCGCGGGGCACTCCTTCCAGCTGAGCTTCTGCGACGTGAGGGAGTCCTCCTGGACGTCCCGGTCGCCCGGACCGTTGCCCCTGGCCTCGCCGCAGCCTGCCACGGAGGCGGACAGCAGGACGGTGGTGGCGGCCAGGGCGGCGCCGCGCAGCTGGATCGGCGTGTGCATGTGCCCATCGTGCGGCGGGCCGGCGCACGGCGCTCGGGACCGGAGGCCGTGCGGGTGACGTCCGCACGCTCGGTCACCCCCGGGTGGCGTGCCGGGCCGCAGGGCCACACGGGTGCCTTATGGGCCGCTTTCCCTGGTCGTCGGTGACCGCTCGGGTGGTCCTGGAAGGGGGCGCGTCGACCCGGGCGAGGAGCCCCGGTCGTTCAGAGCGCGCCCCTGCGCGTCAGGTTGTTGAAGAACAGCCAACCGGGCAGCACCGGCAGCCAGAGCGTCAGCAGCCGGTACAAGAGCACGGCCGGCGCAGCGACCTCCTTGGGCAGGCCGATCGCGATCAAACCCACCGTGAGGGTGGCTTCGACCGCGCCGACGCCACCGGGTGTGGGTGCCGCGGACCCCAGCGCGTTGCCCGCCAGGAACACGACCGCCACGCTGGCCAGGCTCAGGTGGGTGCTGTCGTTGCCGAACGCGCGGATCGAGGCGTCCAGGCACATCACGAAAGCGGCCGTCAGCAGCACGGAGCCGCCGATGCCGGCCAGCAGCTTCTGCGGCCGCTGGAGCACGTCCAGCATGCGCGGTACGACACCCGCGAACAGCGAGCGCACCCGGGTCACCACGAACTTCCGCAGGAACGGGATCGAGGCCACCACCAGAGCCAGTACCGCGACCGTGAGCAGACCGCCGATCACGGTCCTGGACGGCGTCAGGGACGGTGTCTTCTCCGTGCCGGTCAGATAGCCGAAGACCAGCAGCATCACGAAGTGGCTGCCGAGCGCGAACAGCTGGGACGCCCCGACGCTCGCCACCGCAAGCCCCGGGCGTACCCCGGCGCGTTGCAGAAAGCGCGCATTGAGGGCCACGCCGCCCACCGCCGCGGGCGCCACGATCTTCACGAACGACCCTGCGACCTGCGCGGCGACCGTCCGCATGAAGGGCACCCGCTCGGGCACGTAGCCCAGCAGGCTCATCGCCGCCGCCGGGTAGCTCAGCGCGGAGAACAGCACGGCCATGGCGACCCAGCCCCAGTGGGCCTCGCTGAAGAGGCTGCCGAACTCGATGTGCGTCAGCTGCGACAGCAGGAAGTAGGCGCCGAAGGCCCCGGCCATGAAGCTGACCAGGGTGCGCGGCCGGATGCGCTCCAGGCGGGCCGGCTCGACCGGTGCCTGCGGCCGGATGCGCAGCATCTCGTGGCGGATCTGGGTGAGCAGATCCTCCTCGTGCGCCTCCTCGCGTGCCTCCTCCAGCGCTTCGTCGACGGCCCGCTGCTCGGCCGCCCGCTCGGCGCGCTGGGCGCGGTTGCCGAACAGCGGCAGCCGGTCCGTGCGCTGGGTGCTCACGGAGCGCTTGGCGCCCTCCTCGGCGGGGACGGCCCGGCCGGTCTCGCCGGTCTCCTGGCGCTCCCCGGAGGTCTCCTCAGATGTCTCGGCAGGCGCTTGGGAGGCCTCTTCCAGGCGGAGCGCCTTCGCACGCCGGGCGGCGTCCAGTACCGCCTCGCGTTCGCGCTGGGACCGCTCGCGGGCCAGCCTGCGCAGCGTCGCGCGCGTGCTGCGGGTCAGCGCGATCGGCTGGAGCAGCGGTAGGCAGTCGGCGACGGCGTCCGGACCCAGCACGCGCACCGCACAGCCGACGGCGCGCTCGGCGCCCACCCGCAGCCCCACGGTGGTCAGCAACTGGGCGATGTCCATGCGCAGCACCAGGTCGCCGGCCGCGATCTCGCCGCCGCGCACATCGGTCAGCACGACCCGGCCGGAGTGGTCCACCAGGATGGCGTCGCCGGCGAGTCTCCGGTGCGCGATGCGGCGTCCCTGAAGGGCCTTCACCTGGTGCCAGACGTCGTGCAGCAGCGCGTCGGTGATCTCGTCGTCGGGCAGGGTGTCCAGGGTGCGGCCGCCGGTGTGCTCGTAGACCAGCATCACCGCGTCCGGGCCCAGCTCGGAGGTGGCGATCAGCTGCGGCACGTTGGCCCCTGCGGAGGTGGCCGCGTAGGCGAGCAGGGCCTCCTGCTCCAGTGCCTGGCGGAGCGACTGGAGGCTGCTGCGGGTGGTGATGCCACGCAGCGTCAGCCGGCGCCAGGCCCGGTAGAAGAAGCCCTGTGCCTGCTGCTCGCGGTCGACCACCGTCACGTCCAGGGGGGCGCCGTCCTCCAAGGTGACGAAGTACCGCCTGGGGCGGTCGGCGTTCTCGGTGGCCTCCGCGCCGAAGACGGCGCGCAGGCCGCGCAGGCCGCCCGGTCCGCCCGTCTGGGCGCCGTGCGCCGGCTCCTGGCGTGCCGCGCTCACCGGGTGGAACCCCACGCGCCGCAGCCCCGCCAGCAGCGTCCGCCCGGTGGGCCGCACGTTGGGTGCACCGACCGCGTACAGCGTCCCGTACGCCACCGTCAGGCCGATCAGCACCGTCAGGATGATCGAGAACGGTGTCGTGTAGCCCGTGACGAGCATGGCGAACGCGTCGAGCAGCAGCACCACCCACAGGACGACACGCCAGCGGGGGCGGCGGGCCATGCCGACCGCCGTCATATAGGCGATGACGGGTGCGAGATAGCCGTGCACGGGGTCGGTCAGGGCGTGGATGTCGCCGGGCGACGGTTGGGTGAGCGCCTCCTTGATGGAGGCGGGCGCGGCCCTGGCCACCCACAGGTCGGTCGCGAGGGTCACGCCGTGCGCCAGCACCGCGGCGAGCACGCCGTCGGCGATCCGGAGCCCGTCACGCTTGATCAACCGCTCGACGGCGAACGCGACCGGCACCAGGAGCACGGCGATGCTCGATGCCAGACCGGCGAACCTGATGAGCAGGTCAGGAGCCTGTCCGGTGCCCTTGTGAATGTCCTGTTCGAATCCGGAGGTGGTGCCGTGTGCGAACGCGGCGATCGCGAGCAGGACGGCGATCGCGAGGAGACCGAGCAGCAGCCGCATCAGGTCCAGGGGGCGGTGCACGCGCGCGGGCAGCAGGGGTTCGTCACCCTCCACCCGGTCGATGTGGGAGCCGCTCACCGTAGGACCGGTGGGCCTGTCCGCGGGGCGCTCGCTCCCCCCGCGCCCCGCCTCGTGCGCCCCGCCCGCGCCGGCGTCACGGGCCCCGTGGGGACCGTCCGTCCGGCCTTCAGGAAGACGCTTCCGGGTGTCGCCCTCATAGGGGTGTCCCTTGGAGTGCTGTTGACCGTTGCCGTGCCGGGGACCCTCCCCCCGGGACGCGTCCGCGCGTGGACTGTCGGCGTGCGAGCCGGCGGACGCGACGGGAGCCTCCGGGCGCGACGCATCGGCAGAGGTGCCCGCCGCCTTACCGGGGTGCACGCCCTGCTCTTCCGATGTGTCTTCTTGATCTCGTATCACCTGTCACCGCCCGCATGATGGTGGCATGTCCCGCTGACAGCCCGGGGCATCAGGGGGGCGTGCGGGGTCCCACAGTGTGCCCCATGCCCCCCAGGACACGACCCATCCCAGGTCACGGTCCGGTCTCGGTGCCGGATCCCGTTCCGTTGTCGTAGGGGTACGGCAGGATGAGGTGGATGAGCAAGGAGAGCCGTCCAGAGGGCGAAGCGTCCGCCGCTGCTGCGTATCCCGAGTACCCCGAGTACGCGGACCAGGTGCTGGAAGTCACAGAACTGATTCCCCCGGGCCGCGTCATGACCTACGGAGACGTCGCCGAGTGGCTTGAGGAGGGTGGCCCGCGCCAGGTGGGCCGGGTGATGGCGCTCTACGGAGCCGCAGTGCCCTGGTGGCGCGTGGTGCGCGCGGACGGCGTGCTGCTGCCCGGCCATGAACTGGAGGCGCTGGACCACTACCGGGCCGAGGGCACCCCGCTGCGCGACGTGGCGACGCACCCTCGGACCGGGACGGCCGGGAGCGGCGGGAGGACCCGGCAGGGCTCCCAGGGGCACCTGCCGCGTATCGACGTACGCCGGGCGCGCTGGGACGGCGAGCGTCGCGCAGAGAGTCACACCTGAAAGCTTCCGCGATCGAGCGCCCCGCAGCCGCCGATCGCCCGTACGGGGGAAGCCGCTCTGTGCCGGCCGGGTCCGGCGTAGCGTCAAGGGCGCGGTCCCCACTCGCCCCGCGGCGCCCGCGCGGCATCCTGGGCCGCACGACCACCAGCACACCCACCAGAACCGGCGATACACGTGAGCTCCCCTTCCTCCACCCGTCCCCCGTCGCACCCGGGGGTTCGACAGGGGATGCCCGGTGCGTACCGACTCGTGCGCACACCGCCGGCGCAGACCCGCCCGCCCCGTCTGGACGCGGCGCAGCGTGCCGTGGTCGATCACGCCGGTGGCCCCCTGCTCGTCCTGGCCGGGCCCGGCACGGGCAAGACGACGACCCTGGTGGAGGCCGTCGCCGCGCGCATCGCCCAGGGCACGGCCCCGGAGCGCATCCTGGTGCTGACGTTCAGCCGCCGGGCCGCGGTGGACCTGCGTGACCGCATGGCGCTGCGCACCGGGGCCGCTCGGGCGCCCAGGGCGACCACCTTCCACTCGTTCTGCTACGCGCTGGTACGCGCCCACCAGGACGCGGATCTGTTCGCCGACCCGCTGCGGCTGCTGTCCGGGCCCGAGCAGGACGTCACCGTCCGCGAGCTGCTCGCCGGCCAGATCGACCTGGAGCGCGCGGGCCTGGGGCAGGTGCGCTGGCCCGACGAGCTGCGCGCCTGCCTGACGACCCGCGGATTCGCCGACGAGGTCCGCGCCGTCCTCGCCCGCAGCCGCGAGCTGGGCCTCGCCCCCGACACCCTGGGTGCCTTCGCACGCCGCCTCGGCCGGCCCGACTGGGGCGCCGCCGCGGCCTTCCTCGCCGAGTACCTGGACGTGCTCGACATGCAGGGCGTGCTCGACTACGCGGAGCTGGTGCACCGCGCCGTGCTGCTGGCGCACCGCCCGGAGGTCGCCGCACCGCTCGCCGCGCAGTACGACGCGGTGTTCGTCGACGAGTACCAGGACACCGATCCGGCCCAGGTGCGGCTGCTGGACGCGCTCGCCGGAGGCGGACGCACCCTGTATGCGTTCGGCGACCCCGACCAGTCCATCTACGCGTTCCGGGGCGCCGATGTGAACGGCATCCTGGACTTCCCGGACGCCTTTCCCAGAGCGGACGGCAGCCCCGCGCCGGTGCACGTGCTGCGCACGTCCCGGCGCCTTGGGGCGCGCCTGCTCGCCACCACGCGCGAGCTCACCCGACGGATGCCCCTGACGCGGCTGCCGGCCCGGCAGGTGCGTGCACACCGCGAGCCCGACCCGGCACGTGACGGGGGACGGGTCGAGGTCTGCACGTTCCCCACGCCCGGCGCGGAACTGGAGCACATCGCCGATCTGCTGCGCCGTGCACACCTTGAGGACGGTGTCCCCTGGAGCGAGATGGCGGTCCTGGTGCGCGCCGGATCCCGCACCATTCCCGGGGTGCGCCGCGCCCTCACCGCCGCCGGCGTCCCGCTGGACATCGACGGTGACGACCTCCCCCTGCGTCACGAGCCCGCGGTGGCGCCGCTGCTGACCGCCCTCAAGGCGGTGGCCACGGCGGCGGCACGCGACGCGGAGCGGCACGGTGGGCAGCGGGGGCGGCTCCAGGAGGCGGCGGACGATCCGGAGCCTGCCCAGGGGGACACCGAGGAGCACGCTCCCGAAGGGCGGGCTGCGGCGCAGGCCGAGCCCCAGGAGAACGTTCCCCGCCAGCAGGAGGACGTTCTCCATGAGGACGATGCGGAGCCGGAGGCCGCGGCTGGGGAGAGGTCCGGCTCGGGCGGGACGATGGGTGCGTCCTCACCGAAGGGCGATGCGGAAGACGTTCCCGGGGGGCGGGCTGCGGCGCAGGACGGTCTCCAGGAGAGCGCTCGGGAGGCGGTTCCCCAGGACGGGTCCGGATCACCGGGACGGACCGGCGGGGCCTGGCTCGACGCCGAGAGCGCGCTGACCCTGCTGGCCTCGCCGCTGGCCGGCATGGACGCCACCGATCTGCGGCGGCTCGGCCGTGCCCTGCGCGACGAGGAGCGCGCGGCGGGCAATCCGGTGCCCCCGCCCTCCGACGAGCTGCTGGCGCGCGCCCTGACCGAGCCCGAACGCCTCGTCGCGCACGACCCGGCGTACGCGCGCGGCGCCCAGCGCCTGGGCGCGCTGCTGCGGACCGCCCGAGTCCTGCTCGCGGGCGGCGGCAGCGCGGAGGAAGCGCTGTGGGCCCTGTGGGACGGCACCCCCTGGCCGCAGCGCCTGGAGCGTGCGGCCCGCCGCGGCGGGCCCGCCGGGCGCAACGCCGACCGTGACCTCGACGCCGTGTGCGCCCTCTTCGCGACCGCGGCCCGCGCCGAGGAGCGCACCGGGGGACGCGGCGCACTGAACTTCCTGGCCGAGGTGGAGGCACAGGACATCGCCGCCGACACCCTCACCCGGCGCGCCGTGCGCCCCGACGCCGTACGCCTGATGACCGCGCACCGCGCCAAGGGGCTGCAATGGCGCCTGGTCGTGGTGGCGGGGGTCCAGGAGGGCCTGTGGCCCGATCTGCGCCGCCGTGGCTCGCTCCTGGAGGCCGACCGCATCGGCCGCGACGGTCTCGCCGCACCGCTGACGCCCGGCGCGTTGCTCGCCGAGGAGCGGCGGCTGTTCTACGTGGCGGCCACGCGTGCGTCGGACCGGCTCGTCGTCACCGCGGTCAAGGCGGCCGCCGACGACGGTGACCAGCCCTCCCGCTTCCTCACCGAACTCGGCATCACCCCGAAGGACATCACCGGCCGGCCGCGTCGGCCGCTGTCCGTCGCCGCGCTGGTCGCCGAGTTGCGCGCCACCACCGTCGACCCGCAGGCCTCCAGCACGCTCAGGGAGGCCGCTGCGCGCCGCCTCGCCCGGCTCGCAGCGCTCGACGACACCGAGGGGCGCCCCATGGTGCCCGCCGCGCACCCGTACCGCTGGTGGGGCATGGCGGAGCCGACGGAGAGCAAGGTGCCACTGCGGGATCGCGACCGGCCCGTCGTGCTCTCCGGGAGCGCGCTGGACCAACTCGCCAACACCTGCGCCTTGCAGTGGTTCCTGTCCCGTGAGGTCAAGGCCGACAGCCCGGCCACGGCCGCCCAGGGCTTCGGCAACGTGGTGCACGTCCTCGCCGACGAGGTGGCCTCCGGGCGCACCCCGGCCGATCTCGGCGTCCTCATGGAACGGCTCGACTCGGTCTGGGACGCGCTCGCCTTCGACGCGCCCTGGAAGTCCGCTCAGGAGAAGGAGCACGCCCGCGCCGCGCTCGAACGTTTCCTCAAGTGGCATGTCACCGACCGCGGCGGTCGGACCCCGGTGGTGGGCGAGCACGGCTTCGACGTCACCTTGGAGGCGGGCTCCTTCGAGGTGCGCATCAGGGGCGCCATGGACCGCGTGGAGCGGGACACCGAAGGACGCGCCTACGTCGTCGACTTCAAGACCGGCAAGCAGGCACCCACCGCGGCCGAGGTGGCGCGCCATCCACAACTCGCCGTCTACCAGCTCGCCGTGCGCGAGGGCGCCGTGAACGACGTCTTCGACGGGGCGTCCCCCGAACCGGGTGGCGCAGAGCTCGTACAGCTGCGGCAGGGCGCTCCCAAGAAGGGCGGTGGCGACACCTTCCCCAAGGTGCAGTCCCAGGAGCCGCTGTCGGGCGAGTGGGTCGGTGATCTGCTGGCCACGGCCGCCGGCAAGGTCCTCGACGAACGTTTCGTGCCCAGTACGGGTCAGCACTGCACCCATTGCGCCTTCCAGGCGGCGTGCAGCGCCCGACCCGAGGGGCATCACGTGGTGGAATAGGCGCATCGCCACGGTCCTGGGCCGACCCCGGCGACGGTCCTGCGCGCGGGGCGCACGGTGCCGGCGCGTGACCGCCGTCGTCCAGCCGGCGCGTAGCCCTTTCGTGGTGCCGGCGTACGACCGGTTCCGCCGGCGTGTGAGCTTGCCCTGGTGGGCGCCCGGTTCGGCTGTCAGTGGGCCCCGCTAGCCTCTTTCGACGTGAATGCCCGTATCACCGACCCCGAGCAGCTCAAGGAGCTCTTGGGGATCCCCTTCACCCCGGAGCAGACGGCCTGCATCACCGCGCCGCCTGCGCCGCAGGTGATCGTCGCCGGAGCCGGATCCGGCAAGACGACGGTGATGGCGGCCCGGGTCGTCTGGCTGGTGGGCACCGGCCAGGTGGCGCCCGAGCAGGTGCTCGGCCTGACGTTCACGAACAAGGCGGCCGGTGAGCTGGCCGAGCGGGTGCGCGCCGCCCTGGTGAAGGCCGGCGTCACCGACCCCGACGCTCCCGGGCTGCCTCAGCAGCGTGCGGGGGACCCCCCGGCCGCCGGCCTCCCCCCGCCACCTGAAGACGGCCTCCACCCGGGCGAGCCCGTCATCTCCACGTACCACGCCTTCGCCGGGCGGTTGCTGACCGACCACGGCCTGCGCATCGGCCTGGAACCCACCACGCGCCTGCTCGCCGACGCGACCCGGTTCCAGCTGGCCGCCCGCGTCCTGAGGGAGGCCCCGGGCCCGTACCCGGCGCTGACCCGCTCCTTCCCCGACCTCGTCAGCGACCTGCTGACCCTCGACGCGGAGCTGTCCGAACACCTCGTGGACCCCGAGGACCTGCGGGCCCACGACGCCGAGCTGCTGCACACCCTGGAGAACGTCAAGCTCAGCAACGCCGACCTGCGCAAGGTTCCCGAAGCCGCGGCCGCCCGCCGCGACCTCGCCGCACTCGTGGCCCGCTACCGCGCCGTCAAGCGCGAGCGGGACCTGATGGACTTCGGTGACCAGATCGCCCTGTCGGCGACGCTCGCCCGTACCCGCCCCGAGGTCGGCCGCATCCTCAGGGAGGAGTTCCGCGTCGTCCTCCTGGACGAGTACCAGGACACCTCCGTGGCCCAGCGCATCCTCCTGGCGGGCCTCTTCGGGGGCGGCACCGGACATCCCGTCACCGCCGTGGGCGACCCCTGCCAGGCCATCTACGGCTGGCGCGGCGCCTCCGTCGCCAACCTCGACGACTTCCCCCGCCACTTCCCGTACGCCGACGGCGGCCTCGCCACCCGCCACGCGCTCAGCGAGAACCGCCGCAGCGGTGGCCGCCTCCTCGACCTCGCCAACGGCCTCGCCGCGCCCCTGCGCGCCCGGCACGCGGGCGTGCAGGCCCTGCGGCCCGCCCCCGGCGCCGAGCGCGACGGCACGGTCCGTTGCGCGCTGCTGCGTACCCACGCCGAGGAGATCGGCTGGCTCGCCGACTCCCTCGCCCACCTCGTGCGCACCGGCACCCCACCCGGCGAGATCGCCGTCCTGTGCCGCACCGCGACCGACTTCGCCGAGATCCAGAAGGCGCTCGTCGCCCGTGAAGTCCCGGTCGAGGTGGTCGGCCTGTCCGGCCTGCTGCACCTGCCGGAGGTCGCGGACCTCGTCGCGGTCTGCGAAGTGCTTCAGGACCCCGGTGCCAACGCGTCTCTGGTGCGCCTGCTGACCGGCCCGCGCTGGCGTATCGGCCCGCGCGACCTGGCCCTGCTGGGCCGCCGGGCCCGGCTGCTCGTCCGGTACGAGCACACGGCGCCCGGCGACCCCGATGACGCCGACCGGAGGCTCGCCGAGGCCGTCGAGGGGGTCGACCCCGCGGAGGTGGTCTCGCTCGCCGACGCCCTGGACACCTTCCTGGAGACGCCGTTCGGGCCCGACTACCAGGACGACGGTCTGCCGTTCTCCTCCGCGGCGCGGGTGCGGTTCGCGTACCTCGCGGCGGAGCTGCGTGACCTGCGCCGGTCGCTCGCCGACCCGTTGATGGACGTACTGCACCGGGTGCTGGCCGTCACCGGCCTGGAAGTGGAGCTCTCCGCCTCGCCGCACGCCCTGGCCGCGCGCCGTCGTGAGACCCTGTCGAACTTCCTGGACATCGCGGCGTCCTTCGCCGCCCACGACACCGAGGCCACCCTGCTCGCCTTCCTCGGCTTCCTGCACACCGCGGCCCAGTACGAAAAAGGCCTGGACAACGCCCTGCCGGGCGGTGAGAACACCGTCAAGGTGCTCACCGCCCACAAGGCGAAGGGCCTCGAGTGGGACGTCGTGGCCGTCCCAGGACTGGTCAAGGGGACCTTCCCCAGCACCCAGGGACGTGAGAAGTGGACGGCACAGGGCAAGGTGCTGCCGCACTCCCTGCGCGGTGACGCCGCCACCCTGCCCGACGTCGGCGAGGTCTTCGACGCCCCGGCCATGCGCGCGTTCCACGAGGCGATGAAGGACCACCAGCACACTGAGGAACTACGCCTCGGCTACGTCACGTTCACCCGTCCCCGGTCCCTGCTGCTGGGCTCGGGGCACTGGTGGGGGCCGTCGCAGAAGCGGCCACGCGGGCCTTCGGAGTTCCTCCTCGCGCTCTACGAGCACTGCGTCGCCGGACACGGCGAGATCGAGGCCTGGGCCGCCGAACCGGACGAGGACGAGAAGAACCCGGCCCTCGAGGACGTGGCCGCCGACCAGGCCTGGCCGCTGCCGCTCGATCCCACCGCGCTGGCTCACCGCAGGGCCGCCGCGGCGCGGGTGCTGGAGCACGTCGCCGCCCTCACCACCGCGCCGGACGCCGCCGAGGACCCGCCGGACAGCACCGCAGTCCCCGGCGCCCGCAGTGCGCGCGCAGCCGCCTCTGCACGTCCCGACGGCGTCGGCGCTGCAAGCCCCGACGCCTCCGGCGCCGGCGGCGGCCCGCCCTCCTCCGCAGGCCCCGTACCCTCCGAGAGCCGCGTGGACCCGGGCGAACCCACCCCCGAAGAAGCCCGCACCATCGCCTCCTGGGACCGGGACCTCGACGCCCTCACGGAGGAACTGCTCCGCAGCCGGGAAGCGGTGACCGAGATCCCCCTGCCACCGTCGCTGACGGCCACCGAACTGGTACAGCTGGCCGCTGACCCCGACGGGTACGCCCGGGAGCTGGCGCGTCCCATGCCGAGGCCGCCCCGGCCCGCCGCCCGCCGGGGCACCCGGTTCCATGCCTGGGTGGAGTCCCGGTTCGAGGCGTTGCCACTGCCGTTGCTCGACCCCGAAGAGCTCCCAGGGGAGGACGCCGAGATCGCCGACGAGCACGACCTGGAGGTGCTCAAGGAGGCCTTCGAACGCACCCCCTATGCGCATCGCGCGCCGTACCGCGTAGAGGTGCCCTTCCAGATCGACCTCGCGGGCCGTGTCGTACGCGGCCGTATCGACGCGGTCTACAAGGAGGAGAAGGGGGACAAGGAGGGCGACGGCGCCGACGTCACCTACGAGATCGTCGACTGGAAGACCGGCCGCAGCCAGGGGCCCGAGGGCACCGCACCCGCCGACCCGCTCCAGCTCGCCATCTACCGGCTGGCCTGGGCCGAGCGGCACGGCATACCGCTGCGATCCGTACGGGCCGCGTTCGTGCACATACGCACGGGCCGGATCGTCCGCCCCGAGCGGCTACCGGGCCGGGCGGAACTGGAGCGCCTCCTGGTGGACGGACCAGGGGCACCGGACGAAACGGCCTCGTGAACCTTGTCACAGCGAGACGGTGGTCAGCGGCTGAGGCGGCCCACGGGACGGAGGCCCTCTTCCACGGGCCGTTAGGCTCGAAGCCATGAGCAAGCCCGTTGACAGCGCCGTCGACACCACCCATCCACCTCCACGGGAGCGTCGTGCCCGCTTCCGTCCCGCCACCACGCAGCGGCCCCCCACTCCGCCCGCACCCCCCGCGACCCTCCGCCGGGACGGCGTGCACAACGGCACAGACGCCCCATGCCGCGTACCGAGTGGCTCTCACGCCCCGGACCGCGCGCCCGGCGGCGCACGTCACACAGGACGCGCCGTCCCGTCCGCCCACGGCGCACGCCGTCCCGACACGTCCTGCCGCATGCCTCGCCGCACCACGCCACCGAATCGACCTTTGCACCGGGGGAGCTGGAAGCAACCGTGACCACCTGGACCGATCCCATCGACGGCCGCATCGGCGACCGCCCGCTCTCGCTCGCCACCCCGAGCGGCATCGACCGCGCGGCGCACCACCGGATGGACGAGGCATGGCTGGCCGCCGCGTGGAGCCACCCGACGACCCGGGTCTTCGTGGTCTCAGGCGGCCGGGTACTCATCGACGAGACCTCGGACGGCAGCACCGAACTCGTGATGACGCCCTCCTTCGAGGCCCCGCTCACCGAGTCGCACCGCTACTTCCTCGGCACCGACGACGACGGCGTCAGCTACTTCGCATTGCAGAAGGACTCCCTGCCCGGTCGCATGGACCAGTCCGCGCGTCCCGCCGGGCTGCGCGAGGCGGGCCTGCTGCTGTCGCCCCGTGACGCCGGTCTCATGGTGCACGCGGTCGCTCTGGAGAACTGGCAGCGCCTGCACCGCTTCTGCTCACGCTGCGGCGAACGCACCGTCATCGCCGCGGCCGGCCACGTCCGTCGCTGCCCGGCCTGCGGCGCGGAGCACTATCCGCGTACCGACCCCGCGGTGATCATGCTGGTCACGGACGACGAGGACCGTGCGCTGCTGGGCCGCCAGATGCACTGGCCGGAGGGCCGGTTCTCGACCCTGGCGGGTTTCGTCGAGCCCGGTGAGTCCATCGAGCAGTCCGTGCGCCGCGAGGTCCTGGAGGAGGCCGGTGTGGTCGTGGGCGAGGTCGACTACGTCGCCAGCCAGCCGTGGCCGTTCCCGTCGAGTCTGATGCTCGGCTTCATGGCGCGCGCCCTCTCGTCCGAGATCACCGTGGACGGCGAGGAGATCTCCGAGGCCCGCTGGTTCTCCCGGGACGAGCTGGGGGCCGCGTTCGAGTCCGGGGAGGTGCTGCCCCCCTACGGGATCTCGATCGCGGCCCGCCTCATCGAGCTCTGGTACGGCAAGCCCCTCCCGAAGCCGACCACAGCCGCCATATAGCGGCTGCCCGGACGTTCGTCCCGGGCAGCCGGCCCGTACCCGGCCCGGCGCGTTCTCGAGCGAGGGAGCGCTCGGGGTGTGAGCGGCGCGGACGCACCGCGTGGCTCACACCCCTGCGTCGCTCACACGCCCAGCTTCTGCTTGACCTGGGCCAGCGAGGGGTTGGTCAGCGTGCTGCCGTCCGGGAAGAGCACGGTCGGGACCGTCTGGTTGCCGCCGTTCGCCTTCTCCACGAAGGACGCCGACTCCGGGTCCAGCTCGATGTTGATCTCCTCGTAGCCGATGCCTTCGCGGTCCATCTGGCCCTTGAGGCGGCGGCAGTAGCCGCACCACGTGGTGCTGTACATCTTCACCGTGCCCGGCATGTCTCTTACTCCTTCATGGGTGGGGCGCGTCATGCACTGGACGGAACGCTCGGGGACGTCGCGCCATTCCCCATGCTCAGGAGGAGCCTTCCCGGCGGCGCCGCCGGACGGCCAGGAAGGCCAGCCCGCCGAGACCTGCGGCCGTCAGGGCTCCTGCGGCGGCCACGTAGGGGGTGGCGCCCGTGCCGTTGCCGGCGGGGGTGGCGTCGGCGGCGGAGTCCGCGGCGAGTGCCGTGTCCGCGTGATCCCCTGCCTGGTCCCGTCCGCTGCCGGCGGCGGCGGGGGAGTGCGTGCCGGCCGCACCGGCCTTCGCTTCGGGGGTGGGCGTCGGGCTCGCACCGGAGCCGGAGCCCTGCGCGTGCCCGTGACCGTGGCCGTGCACCGAGACGGTGAGTGCGGCCTTGTCGTTGGCCGCGTTGTGGTCGAAGTCCGGGTGGATGCCGTAGACGGACGTCACCTTCGCCTCACCCGAGGTGGTGGGGGTGCCTCGGTTTACCTTCAACTGGAACGTGTACGAGTGGACCGAACCCACCTCGAAGGTGTGGTCGCTCGGGTAGCACACGTACACCGGCTTGCCGGGCTGCGAGGGGCCGCTCGGCCCGTCGATGTCGAACGGCTGGCAGTCCGAAGGCACCCGGACGGCGACCGTGCCCGGCGGGACGGTCACCATGAGCGCGGGCTGGTCGTCGCTGTCGTTGATGCGCACCCAGCCGGGGCCCGCATTGCGCAGCGAGGCCCGGAGGGTCACCGTCCGGCCCGGGTGGGCCCATGCCTGGTCGCCCACGGCGACGAAGTCGGCCGAGTTGTCCGCCTTCAGCAGCGTCTGGTGGTAGCTCTCGGCGGATCCCCCGCCGGAGGCGCCGGGGTCTGCGCCCGTGGCGCCGGTGCCGTACTCCACGGCCTCCATGAGCGCCTTCGACAGCACCTTGATCGGCACGGGCACGGTGGTGCTCGCGCCCGGCTGCAAGGTGACATCGAGCCGGCAGAGGGCCTGATGTTCCTGGTCGGAGGCGGTCGAGTAGGTGCAGCCTGAGTCCGATCCGGGGAAGGCGAGACCGCGGGTGAGGCGGATGCGGAAGAGGAAGCCGTCGGCGGGCGCCGTGCCGTTGTTGGTGACGGTCACCGTGTCGTGGCGGACCTCTCCCGGTTGCAGCGTCACCGCCGGCAGTTCGGACACCACCAGATCGGGCTGGGCGTGGCCGTCCGCCGAATCGCCGGAGGCCTGGACGGCCGGGGCCAACGCGAGAACAGGCACAGCGGCCGCCAGGACTGCGGCCGTGCGCAGGGATGTGGACGGACGACGGGGCTGGCGCTGGCGCTGACGCACGGCGACTCTCCTCGATCGGTGGGGGCGTACGCCGGTCGGGCGACGTACGCGAACGATGGACGACGGCGAAGCAAACTTCCGACGTACGGAAGGTTCTGGCGCTGCCTAGACCGCCGGGATCGTCATGGGGTTGTAGCCCGGTAAGGCAAAGGTTTGATCACGCCCCGTCCTCTCTGGCGTCACGCGAGCACCGCCGGCCACTGCTGCACGCCGGAATTACGGCTTCCGCGCGAACCCAGGGCAACTCGTATGACTATCTCCGCCCCCCTGTGGACAACTGGCTCCCGCGCCACAGCGACCTGGCAGCATGGCGGGGTGACATCAGCGACGCATTCGACCCTCTTCCCGCCCGGCTCAGGCTCTTTCGGCCAGGTCACGGCGCCCCCTCAGGGTGCCGACGCGGTGCTGGACGGGCTCGATCCGGAGCAGCGCGAGGTGGCCACCGCGTTGCACGGGCCGGTATGCGTCCTGGCGGGTGCCGGCACCGGCAAGACCCGCGCCATCACGCACCGCATCGCCTACGGCGTGCATGCGGGCATCCTCCAGCCGGCCACGGTGCTCGCCGTCACGTTCACCAACCGCGCCGCCGGCGAGATGCGCGGCCGGCTCCGCCAGCTCGGTGTCATCGGCGTCCAGGCGCGCACGTTCCACTCCGCTGCGCTGCGCCAGCTCCAGTACTTCTGGCCCCGGGCGGTCGGCGGGGAGATGCCGCGGCTCGTCGACCGCAAGAGCCAGCTCGTCGCCGAGGCCGCGGCCTCCTGCCGGGTCCGCCTGGACCGCACCGAGCTGCGGGACGTCACGTCCGAGATCGAGTGGGCCAAGGTCACCCAGACCGCCCCCACCGACTACACCTCCGCCGCCACCGCGTCCGGCCGCCTGCTGCCCCGATCCGCCGCCGAGATCGCCCAGCTCTACGCCGCCTACGAGGACGTCAAGCGCGACCGCTCCGTCATCGACTTCGAGGACGTACTGCTGCTCACCGTCGGCATCTTGCAGGACCGTGCCGACATCGCCCACCTGGTGCGCGACCAGTACCAGCACTTCGTGGTGGATGAGTACCAGGACGTCAGCCCCCTCCAGCAGCGTCTCCTGGACCTGTGGCTCGGCGAGCGCGACAGCCTCTGTGTCGTCGGGGACGCCAGCCAGACCATCTACTCCTTCACCGGCGCCACCCCCGACCACCTGCTGGACTTCCGGGCCCGGCACCCCGGCGCCACCCTCGTCCGGCTCGTCCGCGACTACCGCTCCACCCCCCAGGTGGTCCACCTGGCCAACGGCCTGCTCGCCCAGGCCCGCGGTCGCGCCGCCGAGCACCGGCTGGAGCTGGTCTCCCAGCGCGACCCGGGCCCCGAGCCCCGTTACGTGGAGTATCCGGATGAGCCGGCCGAGGCCGAGGGCACCGGCCGCCGTATCCGCGATCTGATCGCCTCCGGCGTGCCGGCCGGCGAGATCGCCATCCTGTTCCGCACCAACTCCCAGTCGGAGACCTACGAGCAGGCGCTCGCCGACGCAGGCGTCCCGTACCAGGTGCGTGGCGCCGAGCGGTTCTTCGACCGCCCTGAGGTGCGGGAGGCGGGCGCCGCCCTGCGGGCCGCCGCCCGCTTCGGGCAGAACGATGCGGTGCTCAGCACGGCGGAAGGCCTGTCCGCTCAGGTCAGGGCAGTTTTTCGAACCAAAGGATGGGCGCCGGAGCCGCCGGCCGGATCCGGCGCCGTGCGGGAGAAGTGGGAGTCACTGGCGGCCCTGGTCCGCCTCGCCGACGACTTCGCACGCGCCCGGCCGGACGCGACCCTGGCCGACCTGATGACCGAGCTCGACGAGCGCGCCGGTGCCCAGCACGCCCCCACCGTCGACGGTGTCACCCTCGCCTCGCTGCACGCCGCCAAGGGCCTGGAGTGGGATGCGGTCTTCGTCGTCGGCGTCGTCGACGGCATGATGCCGATCAGCTATGCCAAGACCGCCGAGCAGATCGAGGAGGAGCGCCGCCTTCTCTACGTGGGCGTCACCCGGGCCCGCCGGCACCTCGCCCTCTCGTGGTCGCTGTCCCGCACGCCGGGCGGCCGTGGCGGCCGTATACCGAGTCCGTTTCTGGAGGGTCTGCGTCCCAGGTCAGGAAAGCCCGGTCCGACGGCGGCGCGCGGTACGGGCGCGGCGGGCGGCATCGAGTGGGGCAACACCGCACCCCCGCGGCCCAGGAAGCGCACGCCTGCCCGCTGCCGGGTCTGCGGCCGCACCCTGACCGACGCGGGCGCGATGAAGCTGATGCGCTGTGAGGACTGCCCCTCCGACATGGACGAGGCGTTGTACGAGCGCTTGCACGCCTGGCGTGCCGAGCAGGCCCGGCGGGCCGGACAGCCCGCGTACTGCGTCTTCACGGACAAGACCCTCGTGGCGATCGCCGAGGCCATGCCCGAACAGGAGAGCGATCTGGCCCGCATCCCGGGGGTCGGCATCCGCAAGACGCGCCGGTTCGGAGCCCAGGTGTTGGCCCTTTGTGCAGGTGACGAGCGTGCGGAGGACGGCTCGGACGACTGATGCAAACTCGTCGAAAAAATAGTTTGCGTAGGCGCCATCCATCCCCATAGGTTCTTGCCATCGGAAACGGATGCTTCTCCGAAGCCCCGGTTTCGTGGTGTACTTGACAGTCGTTGGATCGGCTCCGGCCGGTCCCCGAGACGCCGAGAGGAGGCGATTGAAGTGATCAGCATCAACACCGGTTCCATCAGCACGAAACTCGACGATCGTTCGATCGCCGTTTCCTGCCTGCTCGGTACCTCGCCCCTGGGCACCGGCCTGTCCGGCATTCCCGCCGTCCGGTCGGCGTCCTCCATGTCCCTCGCGGGCCTCGGCGTCCGTGAGCGCAATCTGCGACCGACCCTGGCACCGGAAGCAGTAGCAAAGGCAGAGACCACGGTCTATGCCTTTGCGGCAGCCGGTGCCGGATACCCCAAGCAGACGCAGCAGCACCACACGATGTGGGCCTTCCGTGGGCTCGAACCCTGGAGAGATCCAGCCTGATCGATCAGGCCGGCGCCTTCAGGGCCGCGGAACCCACATAAGGGATCCGCGGCCCTTCTGTTTTCCTCACCGGAAGACAGAGCGAGGGGGCCTCGGGACAGGAACAGATCCGGTACCAGCCACCCGGCCCACCGGCCGGAACGACCAGACGAGGAAGACGAACCGTGCAACTCGAAGCGCACGCCCCGTCCGTACCGCCTTCAGACACGATCCCACCGCCCGGCCTGACAGAGGACTCCACCGTGACTCCGCTCACCACGCTCACCGCGCTCGACGACGCCATCGAGAACCTCGGCGTACCCGTCCCCTGCCGCTCCTACGACCCGGAGGTCTTCTTCGCCGAGTCCCCGGCAGACGTCGAGTACGCCAAGTCCCTCTGCCGCACCTGCCCGCTGGTCGAGGCCTGCCTCGCCGGCGCGAAGGAGCGTCGTGAGCCCTGGGGCGTCTGGGGTGGCGAGCTGTTCGTCCAGGGTGTTGTCGTCGCCCGGAAGCGGCCGCGTGGTCGCCCGCGCAAGAACCCGGTGGCGGCATGAGCACCATCGGAACCATCGATCGTCCAGCGACGCACGACCCCATGAAGCAGGCCCCGATGCAGCCGACCCACTCTGAACCCCTGGGTTCCGCGACACCGGACACCCGCACCATCGGCGCGAGCGACTCGCGTCAGAACAGGACCCGCGAAATGCAACTCATCCCAGAAGCCCTGGCTCGTGCGCACTTGCACGACCAGCTGCGCGACGCGGACGGACAGCGTCGGGCCTTGCGCCTGGCAGCCGCCCGCCGTATGCAGCGTCGCGCCGAACGCGCGTCGCTGCGTGCCCGCCGGGCACTGGCCATGGCGGTCATGCAGTAACCGCCGACAGGCCCGTCCAGAATCGCGCGACGGCGTCACGATCGTCACGGCAGTGCCGTCTCCCGGAGTTCCGGGGGGCGGCACTGCCGTGTTGTACGTCCGCTGCGGACGGACTCAGGCCTCCGCTGCCGGCTCCCGGGTGGCGCTGCGCCCGGCGGATCGGCCATCGGCCTCGAACCGGCCATCGTCCGCAACGTCGTCGACAGACTCGTCCCGGGCCGGCTTACCTCCGGGCGCCTCGCTCTCGACCGGTTCCTTCTCGATCGGTTCCTTCTCGGATGGCTCGTCCTCGGCCGCTCCGTCCCCGACCGGCTCGCCCTCCGACAGCCCGTCTTCGGACACCTCGTCTTCGGACAGTTCCTCTTCGAGCAGCTCGTCCTCGTACTCCTCCATGTCCAGGAAGCCCGGCAGCCAGTCCTCCAGCTCCTCCCGCAACCGCACGGTCGCGCCGAGCTGGCAGAGGACGCCGATGGTGCTCAGGGTGACGCGGTGTATCAGGAGGTAGGAGGGCGGGAGGTTGAGCTGCCTGCCCAACTGGTGGGCGGGGGAGCGGGGATCGGCGATGCGGGCCGCCTGGCTGCGCATCCAGCTCCGGGTGAACTCGAAGGACTCCACCTGGGCGGGCTCGATGATGGGCAGCAGGTAGTCCAGCACGGCCGCCGGGTCGAGCTCGATGTCCTCCTTGACGAAGTTCTCCCCGCGGAGCAGGGCGTAGACGGCGTCGGCCTCGCCGTCGAGGGTCATCCGCAGACAGGCGCCGATGGTCGGCGGCAGCCCGCCCGGCAGCCGGTCCACCGTGCCGAAGTCGAGCACGCCCAGCTGCCAGCCGCCGTCGCCGTCGGGCAGCAGCCGGAAGTTGCCCGGGTGGGGATCGGCGTGCAGAAGACCGGTGCGGGCCGGCCCGGAGAACAGGAACCGGGCCAGCAGCTGACCGGCCCTGTCGCGCTGCTCCGGAGTGCCCTGCGTGATCACCTCGGACAGTGGCGTTCCCTCGATCCACTCGGTGACCAGCACTTGCTCGCTCTGGTGCACCACCTCGGGCACCCGCACATCGGGATCGTCGGCGAACTCCTCCGCGTGAGTCTGCTGGGCCTCGGCCTCCAGTGCGTAGTCGAGCTCCTCGGAGACGCGGGCGCGGAGCTCCGCGACGAGCGGCTTCATATCCATGCCGGGGATCAGCGGGCCCAGCAGCCTGACGAACCGGCTGAGCTGGCCGAGGTCGGACAGCAGGGCCTCGCCGGCTCCCGGGTACTGGACCTTCACCGCGACCTCGCGGCCGTCGTGCCACACCGCCCGATGCACCTGCCCTATGGAAGCGGCAGCCGCGGGCCTGTCGTCGAACTCCAGGAACAGCTCGCGCCAGTCGTCACCCATCCGTTCGGCGAGCACGGAGTGCACCGTGCTGGTCGGCATCGGCGGCGCGGCTTCCTGAAGCTTGGTGAGCGCGGCACGGTAGGGGCCCGCGATCTCCTCCGGAAGCGCGGACTCGAAGACGGACAGGGCCTGCCCGAACTTCATCGCACCGCCCTTCAACTCACCGAGCACCCGGAACAGCTGGTCCGCCGTACGCTGCTGTAGCTCTCGGCCGACGAGCTCCGCTGACATGCCGCCGATCCGTTTGCCGATACTCCAGGTCGCGCGTCCGGCGAAGCCGAGCGGTAGCGCGGCCAGCTTCGCGGTACGGGTGACCGCCTTGCGGGGAAGATCGGACATGCACCCCTCCATAACCCAGACAGCCGTGCCGCGTGCGGCGATTACCGAGTCATTGTCTCGTGTCGCTCGCCGACCACGGCGGTGCGTACCCGCTTGATCTGACGACACGCGTCGACATGGGCCGTGGCGTGCGGATCTGTGGTGTGGGAGACCTCCGGAGTGAGCGCCGTGGCCCGATGGTCCCGGTGGTCCGTGGGCGGCCGGCTCGTGGCGCGTCGGCTGCTCGGTGCCGGGCTCGCCGGGCTTGCCGGGCTCAAGCCCGCGTGGCGCTCGCGGGCCGTGGCGTGGTGGGCACCGCAGGGGCAGTGGGGGTGGGGGAGCAGGGGCTCGGCTCGCCACTCCAGACGCGGTGACGACACGGTGCAGCGTGCCTCGGCGCTGGCCGGAGCCTCGCCGTCGAGGAAGGCGAGCGCGTGCGCGGCGGCGAGGGAGGCGACCATGCCGGCCAACGCCGTGTCACCCGCGATCACCTGGCGCTGCCGGCCCGAGCGCCACTGCGCCAACAGCCGGGGCCAGGTGGGGTCCGCGTCCGTGCGCTCCTGCGCGAGACAGCCCGCGCAGGCGGTCCATCCCGGCAGCACGAGCGGACCGACCACACCCGTGGCTTCCATGACTCCCGCGTACAGGTGCGGGATGCCGGCCGTGATCAAGTCGGCCGCGGTGGCCGGATCGGGGGTGTGCGCATAGAGGCCGTCCCGTGGGGCCAGGAGCACCAGCGACAGCTCGGACCGGCTCGGTCCCGGCTCGGCGCGCCCGGCCGAAGCGGGCTGCGCGCGGCCTCCGGAGGCTCGCGGCGGCCGGTCCGGAGCCGCCTTGCGGACCACCCGGCGCGCTGCCTCGGACCTGCGCTCGCCCACCGCCTCGGGCGGCAGCCCGCCCGGCGCGACGTCCCAGGGCTCGACGCGGCCGCCGTCCTGCACGTCGACCATGCCCACGCCCGCTGCCGCCAGCATGGCCGCTGCGACCACCCCGACCCGACCGGCGCCGCGGACCTGGACGCGCAACGCACGGCGCGCGGCCAGTCGCCGCATGGCCCCGCCCGGTGCCGTATCGACGACCGACAGGGAGGCGAGGTCCGGGCGTAGCCGGTCGATCACGTCGCCGCTGCGGCGCAGGGCGTCGGCGGCCGGTCCGCCGCCCGTGGCGTCGTCCAGCAGGCCCGCCTGGACGAGGCGCTCGATGAGCCCGTCCACATGCCCCTCGGGCAGGCCCATGCGGCGGCCCTCCGCACGCAGCAGCGATAGGCCGCGCGTGCCGTCGAGCAAGGTCAGGAAAGCGCCGGTGGCCGTATCGACCGGGCCGAGCACCACCGCGTGCGGCGGTGCCACGCCGAACTGGACCGTGTTCAGATCACGCCAGCCGCGCCGTAGCGCGGGCTTCAAGACCGGATGCATGGTGTCGACCGTGTGCATGGCGTCCCCCGTACCTTCCCGCGGATTCTGGCTCAGTGGCCGGGCACAACGGGTGCCCGGCCGGTCGGCGCCGTCCCCCGTCGCGGCGCCGACCGGGTTCCAGATTGACCGCTGAGCCGCAGGGCCGCAGAAAGTTATCCACAGGCTCCGCGATTAGTCATATGAATACGCCGGTAAAAGTGCCGGACAAAGACGGCGAATCGCTCAGTCGGGGCGTAGATCGCGTGAGGAAGCGCCCATGAGGCGGGACTTCCCGCAGGTGGAGCAGGTAACGTCGAGGCGTGCCCGCCGATCGACCGCACCGCGCCGGAGAACCGCAGCGCAGTACGACACGCCAGCCGCCCGGCGGCTCGCGGGTGAGCGCGGTCGAGGTCCGCAGGAGCAACCGCCGGCGCAGGACGGTCTCCGCGTACCGCGAGGGCGATCGCACCGTCGTGCTCATCCCGGCCCGCATGTCCAAGGCGGAGGAGCAGCGCTGGGTCACCGTCATGCTCGACAAGCTCGCCGCACAGGAGAGCAAGCGGGTCCTCGGCGACGCACAGCTCATCGAACGCGCCGGTCAGCTGTCGGAACAGTACTTCGACGGCCGGGCCAGACCCACCTCGGTCCGCTGGGTCACCAACCAGAACACCCGCTGGGGCTCCTGCACCCCCGCCGAAGGCAGCATCCGCCTCTCGCACCGTCTCCAGGGCATGCCCGAGTACGTCATCGACTACGTACTCGTCCACGAACTGGCTCATCTGCTCGTCCCGGGGCACGGCCCCCGGTTCTGGGGGCTGTTGGAGGCGTATCCGCGTACCGAGCGCGCACGCGGCTATCTCGAGGGCGTGGTGGCCGCTGACCGGCTGCCTCATGTGCCCGCCGCACGCTGAGGACACGCACCCGTCCCGGTGATTGTGTAGCGGCTCTGTACCGGCTTCGTATGTGGCCGGGAATTGCGGTTAGCCTGGCGCGACGCACACACCATCGGGATGGGGGACGGTCGTAAGCGCATGACACGGGAATTCCAACGCGGCCACAAGGCCAGGATCAGCGACCTGACGGCTGGGACCGATCTGTACGTGGGGGTGTACATCTCCGGTCCCGGACTGAGCTTCGACATCAGCTGCTTCGGACTGGACGCGAGCGAACGGCTCTCCGACGACCGTTACTTCGTCTTCTTCAACCAGCCCAAGTCGCCCGAGGAGTCCATCCAGCTCCTCGGGCCGCAGGCCGGCGACACCGAGTCGTTCCGTGTCACGCTCGACCGGATTCCGTCTCAGATCCAGAAGCTGTCGTTCACCGCCACCATCGACGGCGCCGGCCAGATGTCGCAGGTCGGGCCCGGTTATCTGCGGATCGTTGCCGGCGGCGATGAGGTGGCCCGGTACTCCTTCACCGGCGCGGAGTTCTCCACGGAACGCGCCGTGATGCTGGGCGACGTCTATTTGAAGGACGTCTGGCGGTTCGCCGCGGTGGGCCAGGGCTTCGACGGCGGTCTGGACGCGCTGCTCAGGAACTTCGGCGGAGAGGTCGCCGAGGAGCAGCCTGCCGCACAGGCCCCGCAGCCGCAGGCCGGCGTTCCGGGGTTCGCAGCCCCCACGCAGGGCGGTGGCGCCCCGTCGTTCGCCCCGCCGGCCCAGACGACGCAGCCTGCACCCGGCACACCCGGCACACCCGGCACACCCGGCACACCCGGCGCACCCGGCGCACCCGGCGCACCCGGCACACCGACCACTCCAGACCCGCAGCAGGCGCCCGCGCCCGCCCAGCAGGGCGGCTACGCGCCCCCGGCGGGCCCCGGCCAACCCTCTGTGCACGCCGCGCCGACCATCGTCGCGCCCGGCGGTGTCGTACCGCCGCCGTCGGCACCGTCTCCGCACCCCCAGACAGGGCCGCCACCCGTCCCGGGGCAGCCCCAGCCGCCTCCTCCCGGCCAGCCGCAGACGGCACCCCCCGGCCAGCCGCAGCCGCATCCCGGCGCGCAGCCACCGTTCGGCCAAACGCCGGGTCAGGGCGGCCCGATGCCGGGTCAGGGCGGTCAGCTGCCTGGTCAGGGTGCGCCGCCGCCCGGCTACGGCTACCCGCAGGGGGCGCCGCCCGCCGCGCCGCCCGGCTACGGCCAGCCGCAGGGCGCGCCACCGCAGGGGTACCCGCAGGGCGCGCCACCGCAGGGGTACGGTCAGCCGCCCGGTGGCGCCTTCCCCGGGCAGCCCGCGGCGCCCTCCCCGTACGGACAGCCGCCCGGGCAGCCGGGACCGGCCGGAGCGATGCCGCAGCCGGGGTTCGCCGGGGCGATGGCCCAGCAGGGGCCGGCCACCGTGGTGCCGACGGGACCGTCCGCACCAGGGGTCATGGGGGCACTCGAGGCCTACAAGGAGGCCCCCACCGGCCAGCGCTGGACGCTCCAGAACAAGAAGCTGGTCCGGGTGGACCTGGGCGTCTCAGGGCAGTCGGTACTGGCCCGCCAGGGCAGCATGGTGCTGTACCAGGGCAAGGTCGACTTCAGCTACAAGGGCGCCGGGTTCGCCGGCCGGATCGTGGGCAACGCGACCGGCCAGGAGATGCAGCTGATGCGCTGTTCGGGCACCGGGCAGGTCTTCCTCGCGGAGAACGCCGCCCATGTGCACCCCGTGGAGCTCCAGGGCGACGCGATCTGCATTTCGTCGGAGAACGTGCTCGCCTTCGACGAGACCCTCCAGTACGAGGTGCGCCGCATCGAGGGGCACGGCATTCCGGGCGGGGCGCTGTTCACCATGCAGTTCCAGGGCACCGGCACGGTCGTCGTGAAGACGCAGGGCACCCCTGTCGTGCTCCCGGTGACGCCGACGACCTTCGCCGACTGCAACGCGGTCGTCGCCTGGTCGGCCGCCTCCCAGGTGATCGTCTCCAGCCAGGTGCGGATGCGTCGCAACGCCTACCCCGGCGACAGCGGGGAGAGCGTGAACCTCCAGTTCCGGGGCGCGCCCGGGAACTTCATCGTCGTCCAGCCGTACGAGGTCTGAGGTCCGTCATGAATCAGCAGCTCGCGGGCTTCGCCCCGGCACCGGTGGCCGCTCGCATGGAGAACCACGGCAGCCACATGGTCAAGGTCGCCATGCAGAGCGGTCAGGACCTCCTCGCACGCGTAGGGTCGATGGTCGCCTACGAGGGCTTCGTGCAGTACGAGCCCAACCCGCCGGCGGTGCGCCAGATCGCCCGGGACTGGATCACCGGCGAGGGCACTCCGCTCATGAAGTGCACCGGGGACGGCCTGCTCTATCTGGCGGACTACGGCGCCGACGTCGTCATCATCAACCTCAATGGGGACGCCCTCTCCGTGAACGGCACCAATCTGCTCGCCTTCGACGCCCACCTCCAATGGGGGGTGGAGCGGGTCAAGGGACTGGCCAAGTTCGCCGGGCAGGGTCTGTGGAACATCCAGATCTCCGGCCACGGCTCGGTGGCGCTCACCTCCCGGGGCACGCCCATCGTGGTCGACTGCGGTCGGGGCGAGGACGAGACCTACGTGGATCCGGATGCGCTCGTCGCCTGGTCGCCGAACCTGAAGGTGAAGGGCAAGCGCAGCTTCAAGGCCGGCTCGCTCATCGGACGCGGCAGCGGCGAGGCCTACCAGATGGGCTTCTCCGGGCAGGGCATCGTCGTCGTCCAGCCCAGCGAGGACTCCAGCGACCGCCTCCGGATCCGGCACTGAGGGGGAGAAGGACATGCAGAGCTCGCTTTTCGGCTTCACCGAGCAGCAGACCCAGGAACGCTACGCCCTGCAGAACCCGCAGATGTTGCGGGTGACTCTGGAGGGCCACGATGACGTGCTCGCCCGCAAGGGGGCGATGGTCGCCTACCAGGGGCTGCTGGAGTTCGAGGCCGAGTACCAGAACAACAACCAGCAACAGGCGCGCTACTTCACCGGCGAGGGCCTCGACCTCATGCGCTGCCACGGGCAGGGCACCGTCTACTTCGCCAACCTCGGCCAGCACATCCATGTCGTCGACGTCGACCAGGACGGGTTGACCGTGGACAGCACCTACGTCCTGGCCATGGACTCCTCCCTGCACCACGACGTCATCGCCGTGGACAGCCAGTACGGGATCTCCGGCTCGGGCAAGTACCAGCTCGTCATCACGGGGCGCGGCAAGGTCGCCCTGATGACATCGGGCCAGCCCCTGATGCTCCAGGTCACCCCGGACCGCTACGTCAATGCCGACGCCGACGCGATCGTCGCCTGGTCCAACGGCCTCCGGGTGCAGATGCAGGCGCAGACGCACTCCTCTGGCGTGTGGCGGCGGCGTGGCAGCACTGGCGAGGGATGGGAGCTCAGCTTCATGGGGCAGGGCTATGCGCTCGTCCAGCCCAGCGAGCTGCTGCCGCCGCAGCAGGCCATGATCGGCCAGGGGCTGCGTGCCCAGTACGGCATGGGTCAGCAGGGTGCCCACGGCGTGAACCAGGGCAACGTCTGGAACTGACGTCCACCGCGTTCGAGTAAGGGGCATCCGCCATGGCGGACGCCCCTTACCGTTCGGCTGTTTCAGACTCCCAGGCGCTCCCGGGTGGCCTCGACGAGCCGGCTGACGGAGTCGTCGGCGACCTGCGG
This sequence comes from Streptomyces odontomachi, assembly GCF_024435355.1. Taxonomy (GTDB): domain Bacteria; phylum Actinomycetota; class Actinomycetes; order Streptomycetales; family Streptomycetaceae; genus Streptomyces; species Streptomyces odontomachi. The sequence continues at coordinate 118,475 of NZ_JAMJWG010000012.1, read as the reverse complement.
CACCGCCTCGTAGCGGAACCAACGCAGGTCGAGGGACTCGTCACTGATCGTCTCGACGGCGTCGGGCGGGGCGAGGGCCGCGTACTGCACGTCGAGGTGCCAGGCGCAGGGCGTCTGGTGGCGGTCGAGGCGGACCGGCCCACCCGGCAGCAGGGTCAGACCCTGGATGCCGGACTCCTCGGTGCCCTCCCGCAGGGCGGCGCCCGCCAGGGTGCGGTCGCAGGGCTCGCAGTGGCCACCCATCTGGAGCCACATGCGGAGCTTCTTGTGCAGGGTCAGCAGCACCCGGCCGCGCTCGGGGTCGATCACCAGGGCACTGGCCGTGATGTGGCCGGCCGAGCACGCCTTCCACATGCCGTCCGGGCGGGCGGCGAGATGGTCGAGGTAGGCCTGTCGCAGCTCGTCCTGCGCCGGATACGCCTTCAGGACAAGGACGGCGTCCTCATGGAGGACCGTGTCGTCGGGGAGGACCGTGTCCCCATGGAGGGCCGTGTCGTCAGGGACGTCTGCGTGGTCATGCGGGCTCACCGCTCACCGTCGCCCTCGGGGCCGTCACCGTCGGCGTCCGTGTCCTTTTCGGGGGTCTGGGTGCCGGGCTCGGGGCCGGAGTCCGCGGCGCCGGTGTCCTTGTCCTTCGTGAGGTCGGGCTTGCCGGTGGCGGTGCCGCCGGCCGCCTCGCCCAGCATCTTGTCCAACTCGGAGAAGTCCAGCTGCTCACGGTGCACGAAGCCGTCCGGATCGTCCAGGTCGGACGCGGTGGGCAGCATGTCCGGGTGGGACCACAGGGCGTCCCGGCCGTCGACACCTCGGGCGTCGGTGAGCGAGGCCCACAGCCGGGAGGCGTCCCTCAGGCGGCGTGGGCGCAGCTCCAGGCCGATCAGGGTGGCGAAGGTCTGCTCGGCAGGGCCACCACTGGCCCTGCGGCGGCGCAGCGTCTCGCGCAGCGCACCGGCCGACGACAGGCGCGGGGCGGCGGCCGCGTGCACCACCGCGTCCACCCAGCCTTCGACGAGGGCCAGGGCGGTCTCCAGGCGCGCCAGCGCGTTCTTCTGCTCGGGCGTGTCCTCGGGCTGGAACATGCCCTGCTGGAGTGCCTCCTGGAGCTGCTCGGGATTCTGCGGGTCGAGCTGGCCGACCACGTCCTCCAGCTTCTGGGTGTCGACCTTGATCCCGCGCGCGTACCCCTCGACAGCCCCGAACAGGTGCGAACGCAGCCACGGCACATGGGCGAAAAGCCGCTGGTGAGCGGCTTCGCGTAGGGCCAGATACAGCCGCACCTCCTCCTCGGGCACGCCGAGGTCCTTACCGAAGGCCGCCATGTTCACCGGGAGCAGCGCGGCCTTGCCGGCGGGGCCGAGCGGCAGGCCGATGTCGGACGAGCCGACCACCTCGCCGGCGAGCACGCCCACGGCCTGCCCGATCTGGCTGCCGAACATGGCGCCGCCCATGGAACGCATCATCCCGATGAGCGGGCCCGCCATGGCCTGCATCTCTTCGGGCAGCACATCACCCATCGCCGAGCCGACCCGCTCGGCGACCGGGTCGACCAGCTCCTTCCACACCGGGAGGGTCGCCTCGACCCACTCCGCACGGCTCCAGGCCACGGCCGAGCCGGAGCCGGAGGGCAGCGAGGTGACGTCGTCCAGCCAGAGGTCGGCCAGGCGGACGGCCTCCTGCACGGCGGAGCGCTCGGTGGGACCGACGCTGGAGTCCTTGGTGCCGTCCGCGGTGCCCTGGGCGACCGTCTGGCGGGCGATCTGCTGGGCCATCTCCCAGTTCACCGGACCGCCCTCGTAGGACAGCATCTGGCCGAGCTGCTGGAAGGCGGCACCGAGGTCCGACGGGTTCATCGAGCCGAACATGGCGGCCAGCGGATTGTCCCCGCCCGGGCCGCCGGCCCCTGGGAACCCGAAACCGAAGGGGTTGGCAGGTCCCTGGCCACCCCCGTCCTGCTGGTCCTTCTTCTTGCCCTCGTCGCCGTCGTCCGGCTCCTCCGGCGGAAGGCCGAATCCGAATGGGGTGTCACTCACGGGATTCCTCGGCTCGTCGGGCCGCCGGTACCGTCCGACGGCGGGTGCCCTGCGTCACCGTCCAGCGTAGACACCCCGCGCCCTTCGGGGCTCGGTGCTCCGCCGACTCGCTGGCTGCGGCAGGATGGATGCCACTGCTCGTGTGCTTTCGATGGCGTACGTACCGATGACAACCGCTGGAGACACCTGGTGAGTTCCCCAGATCCACAGGTTCGCGCAGCGCGAAACCCTGGCACGCCGCCCGGGTCGGACGGGCCGGTGGTGGCCGTCACCGGCGCCGCCACCGGCGTCGGCGCCCTGCTCACCGAGCGGCTCGCCGCCAGTGACGCGGTGGCCCAGGTCGTGGCGGTCGACGAGCGGCGCGGGGAGTGTGCGGCGGCGCGCTGGCACGTGCTGGACGTACGCGATCCGGCCATCGCCGGGAAGCTGCGCGGCGTGGACGTGGTGGTGCACCTGGCCGTCGACCTCGACCTGGGCACCGACCCGGTCGCGCGCAGCGCCTACAACGTCCGCGGCACGCAGACCGTGCTGACCGCCGCTGCCGCCGCCGGGGTGCGCAGGGTGGTGCTGTGCACCTCCGCCATGGTCTACGGGGCGCTTGCCGACAACCCTCTGCCGCTCTCCGAGGACGCCGAGCTACGTGCGACGGCAGAGGCCACCGGCGTCGGCGACCTCCTGGAGATCGAACGTCTCGCGCGCCGTGCACCGCGCGCGCACCCCGGCCTCAACGTGACCGTGGTCAGGCCGGCCGTCCTGGTGGGCGGCACGGACACCGCGCTCACCCGCTACTTCGAGTCACCCCGGCTGCTGGTGGTCGCCGGGTCCCGGCCCGCCTGGCAGTTCTGCCACGTGGAGGACCTGTGCTGCGCCCTGGAGTATGCCGTCCTGGAGAAGGTCGACGGGGAGCTGGCGGTCGGTTGTGACGGCTGGCTGGAGCAGGAGGAGGTCGAGGAGCTCAGCGGCATCCGCCGTATGGAGCTGCCCTCCGCGGTCGCCCTGGGCGCCGCCGCCCGGCTGCACCGCATCGGCCTCACGCCCTCGCCCGCGGGCGACCTGGCGTACACGATGTACCCCTGGGTGGTCAGCGTCAGCCGTCTCCACGACGCCGGGTGGCGGCCGCAGTGGACCAACGAGGAGGTGCTCGCGCAGCTCCTCGAGGAGGTCGCCGGACGCCACACGGTCGCCGGGCGGCGGCTCGGCCGCAAGGACGCCACGGCGGCGGGTGCCGCAGGGGCGACCGTGGCGCTGCTGGGCACGGCGGCACTGGTGCGCAGGGCGCGCAAGGCACGACGACGGTAGGCGGGCGGACGGGTTCCCTCGATCGCGTGGTTTCTTAGGATGAGGCCATGCCAATCACCTCTGAGGTCGTCCGGCTGGTAGCCGTACGCGAAGCGCCGCTGTCCATCGACGAGGTCTTCGGCGCCGTGGGTGACGCCGCGGCGGGCGGTACCGCGCTGTTCGTGGGAACGGTGCGCAACCACGACGGCGGAGCCGGTGTCGAGCGACTCGGCTACTCCTGCCACCCCACCGCCGAAGCCGAGATGCGCCGGGTCGCCGAGAAGGTCGCCGCCGAGTATCCGGCGTGCGCCCTGGCCGCGGTCCACCGAGTGGGTGATCTGGAGGTGGGGGACCTGGCCGTGATCGTCGCCGTCTCCTGCCCGCACCGCGCGGAGGCCTTCGCGGCCTGCCGCAAGCTGATCGACGACCTCAAGAAGGAGGTCCCGATCTGGAAACACCAGACATTCACGGACGGCACCGAGGAATGGGTGGGCGCGTAGCGCCTTCTTCTCCGCTCGCCTCGGAGCAGCCCGGCGAGTGTCGGCAGATGATCTAAGAGTGGCCTCGGGAGGATTCCGGTTGCGTAACCGGAGCAGGCCGGTGAGCGTTGACGGTGTAGATCTTTAATCTGCTGATCAGTCAGTTGCGGTTGCTCTTGGGGTTGGGAGGTCGGCATGGCGGCACTTGCTTGGTTGCTGATTCCGCTTGTGTGTGCGGTCGGTGCGGGGCTGTGGGGCAGTTGGGCCGGACGCCACCGCAAGATCGGCGACGGTCCCGAACTCGCGGGTTACGCCCGGTTCCGGGCGGCGATGGAGAGGCCGGCGTTGCAGGAGTCCCAACCGGACCCTGCCGACGCCGTCTGACCACTCGCGCCCGACGTACTGCACCGGGGCCTTCCGTACCTCCACGGGAGGCCCCGGCCGTGCGCTCTCAGCTTGGTCACGTACTGTCGTGCCATGCCACGCCGGACCGCGACGATGCTCGCGTCAACCCTGATCCTGATCGCGCTGATGTGCGCGGGAGTGTTCATCAGCGTGCCGTACTCGGAGATGTCTCCGGGGCCGACGGTGAACACCCTGTCCGATCACGGTGGTGAGCCGGTCCTGCAGATCTCGGGTCACAAGAGCTACCCGGCCAGCGGTCATCTCAATATGACGACGGTCCGCGTGACCAGCGCCGAGTACAACATGAACCTCATAGAGGCGGTCTACGGCTGGCTGGCCGACGACCGGCTCGTCGTTCCGCACCAGGCCCTCTATCCGGACGGCCAGACCGAGGAACAGTCCAATCAGGAGAACGCCGAGGAGTTCAGCCAGTCCCAGGAGAGCGCCAAGGTGGCTGCGCTGCGGGAGCTGAAGATCCCCGTGAAGACCTGGGTGGTCGTCTCCTCGGTGATCAAGGGCGGCGCCGCCCAGGGCAGGCTGCACGCCGGCGACGTCATCAAGAGCGTGGACGGCACCGCGGTGAAGCAGCCGGACGACGTGGCGAAGCTGGTCACCCGGCACAAGCCGGGGCAGGCCGTGGTCTTCACGGTGGTCCCGGCCCAGGCGCAGGCCGACGCGGAGAAGGACGGTCGGACGGCGACCACGACGAAGAACGTCAAGATCACCACCCGCAGTGCGGAGGACGACCACCGGGCGATCGTCGGCATCCAGGCCGGCACCGACCACACGTATCCGTTCGCCATCGACATCAAGCTCGCCGACGTGGGCGGCCCGAGTGCGGGACTGATGTTCTCCCTCGGCCTCATCGACAAGCTGACCCCCGGGGACCTCACCGGCGGCGCCTTCGTGGCCGGCACCGGCACCATCGACGACTCCGGCACGGTGGGCCGGATCGGCGGGATCGGGATGAAGACGATCGGTGCGCACGACAAGGGGGCCAAGTACTTCCTGACCCCGGCGGGGAACTGTGCGGAGGCCGAGAAGAACGCCCCCGGCGGCCTCACGCTAGTCAAGGTGAACACGCTGCACGGGGCGCTGGACGCGCTCGCCGACATCCGCGGCGGGAAGACGGCGGACCTGCCCCTCTGCGCCAAGGGGTGACCCGGTCCGGCTGAGGGAACCCGACGCCCGACACCCGATGCCGGACGCTCGGAACGCCGGGATGCCTTGCCGGAACGCCGGGATGCCTTGCGCCACCCCGCACACACCCGGGGCGCCCCCTGCGACGAGGGGCGCCCCACTGCAATCCGAAGCGCCTCATTGCGCTCCGAGCGCCTGCCGACCTCCCGGCTCGCCGCCCGCTGGCCGCCGGCCGCCAGGCCGCGCTAGTCAGCGAACGTGGCCGCCAGTGCGTCCGCCAGGCCCGGTACCAAGCCTGGGCCCGTGAGGACCTCCGTGGGCGTGTCCTTCTCGCGTAGCCGCAGCGCCGACTCGCGTGCCCCGTCCCGGAGCACTCCGACCGTCATGCGCACCTCCTGGCGCTCCGGGTGCTCGGCGACCCACTGGGCGAGGCGCGGGCCGTCGAGGCCCTCCGGTACCGAGGCCTCCGCCGACGGTGGCAGCATCAGGCGCTCCACGGTCAGGGCGCAGCCGCTCACCGCCTCGGGCCAGGCGATGGTGCCGAGGAACTCGTCCAGCGGCGTGGTGGCCGGGATCTCCTCCTGCTCGACGGGGGTCAGAGCGCTGGTGACGTCGTCGGAGAGGCCGAGGCGGGTGGCGAGTTCCGGCTCCTGGGTGCGTAGCTGGGCGGTGTCGACGAGGGCGAACAGGCGGGCGGGCTGGTCCCAGCCCAGCCCGCCGACGTAGTCGTCGATCTCCAGCACGGCTCGGGTCAGGGGGCGCGCGGCCGGTGGAGGGGTCACGGCGGAATCGTTGGACATGGTCAATATCCTGCCTGGTTCAGGGGCCGGAACGGGAACTGCGTAAAGCCTCAGTAAGTTGCATCAGTGGGCGCTGTGAAAGCAGGGCCCGGACACACGACCAGACAATTCCGGACAATACCAGGCTCTTAGCTGCATTTGGAGGTCGCCGCACCCTGCCGCCATCCCAAAGGCCGCATGATCCGCGCGAGATGTGACCCGCGAGATGTGAACCGCCGCACAGACCGCCACCACCGCCCACCGCTGCTGCCAGCTACTCGCCAGTTGCTCCCAGCTACTCACCGAACTTCGAGGTACACACCTTGGCTTTCCAGATGCCGGACCGCGGCTCAGGCCCGACAGGGCCACGGATCAGAGTGGGCCGACCGTCCCGGCGCGTCCGCACCCTGCTCATGACGCTGGGCGTGCTGGCCGTGCTGGCCATGGCGTTCACGATGTTCGCCGGGTTCTGGACGGATCTGCTCTGGTATCGGACGGTTCACTACTCGTCCGTCTTCACCACCACGCTGTGGACCAAGATCGGTTTGTTCTTCGTCTTCGGACTGCTGATGGCGGCGGCGGTCGGGATCAACGTGTGGCTGGCGCACCGGCTGCGCCCGCCGCTCAGTGCCATGTCGGTGGAGCAGCAGAGCCTGGACCGTTACCGCATGGGCATCGCGCCCTTCAAGAAGTGGATCCTGCTGGGCATCACGGCGTTGGTCGGCCTGGTCGCGGGCGCGTCGGCCACCAGCCAGTGGCGCACCTGGCTGCTGTGGGTCAACGGCGTGCCGTTCGGCCAGAAAGACCCCCAGTTCCACCTCGACGTGTCCTTTTACGCCTTCGACCTGCCCTGGTACCGCTTCCTGCTCGGGTTCGGCTTCGCGGCCGCCGTGCTGTCCGTGATCGCCGCCGCCCTGACGCACTACCTCTACGGGGGCCTGAGGGTCACCAGCCCAGGCGCGCGCGCCACCGCGGCCGCCACGGGACACCTCTCGGTGCTGCTCGGCTTCTTCGTGGCCCTCAAGGCCGTCGCCTACTGGCTCGACCGCTACGGGCTCGCGGTCAAGTCCAGCGACTTCAAGGCGACCAGCAACTGGACCGGCCTGCGCTACGTCGATGCCAACGCCTACCTCCCGGCGAAGACGATCCTCTTCTGCATCGCCGTGATCTGCGCGCTGCTGTTCTTCGCCACGCTGTGGCGGCGCACCTGGCAGCTGCCGCTGCTCGGCTTCGGCCTGATGGTCCTCTCGGCCATCCTCATCGGCGGCCTGTACCCGGCCATCGTCCAGAAGTTCCAGGTCCAGCCGAACGAGCAGGCCAAGGAAGCGCCGTACATCCAGAAGAACATCAACGCCACGCGCATGGCGTACGGCATCGACGGGGTCCACCCCGCGGACTACTCGGGCAAGGGCGCCGTCAAGGACGCCGAGAAGCAGCGCACGGACGCGGACTCCGCAGCCAGCTACCGCCTGAACGACCCGAACATCGTCTCGCCCACCTTCCAGCAGCTGGAGCAGGAGCGTAAGTACTACCAGTTCCCGAAGACGTTGGACGTCGACCGCTACAAGGGTCAGGACACCATCGTCGGGCTGCGCGAGCTCAACCTGTCCGGAGTCGACAAGCGCAACTGGATCAACGATCACTTCACCTACACCCACGGCTTCGGCATGATCGCCGCCAAGGGCACCCAGACGGACGCGAACCGCAAGGGTGCGCCCGACTTCACCGAGTCGAGCCTGCCGGCCAACGGCGACCTCGGCACCTACGAGCAGCGCATCTACTACGGCGAGAAGACCCACCAGTACTCGATCGTCGGCGGTCCGCAGAAGGAGCTGGACTACGAGCAGGACGGCGGCACCCAGAAGACCACCAGTTACCACGGCAAGGGCGGCGTCGACCTGTCGAACCCGCTGAACCGCGCCGCCTACGCGGTTGCCTTCAGCGAGCCGCAGATCTTCTACTCGGGCGCCATCGGCGAGGGTTCGAAGATCCTCTACAACCGCACGCCCAAGGAGCGCGTCGAAGCCGTGGCCCCCTGGCTGACGATCGACGGCGACGCCTACCCGGCCGTCGTCAACGGCCGCATCCAGTGGATCGTCGACGCCTACACGACGTCCAACGGCTACCCGTACGCCTCACGCACCACCCTCGGCGACACCACCACCGACTCGCTGAACGAGGGCGACACCCAGCGTGCCGTCGTCGCCCAGCAGAACCAGGTCAACTACATCCGCAACTCGGTGAAGGCCACCGTCGACGCCTACGACGGCACGGTCAAGCTGTACACGTGGGATGAGAAGGACCCGGTCCTGAAGACCTGGAAGAAGGCGTTCCCGGGCACGGTGCTGCCGAAGAGCGACATTCCCAAGGCTCTCAGCGATCATCTGCGCTACCCCCAGGACATGTTCAAGGTGCAGCGGGAGCTGCTGGCCCTGTACCACGTCACGCAGCCCCAGCAGTTCTACAACGCCAGTGACGCCTGGCAGGTCCCGAACGACCCGACCAAGCGGGACAACAGCGCGGTTCCGCCGTACTACCTGTCCCTGGAGATGCCGGGCCAGGACAACCGGCAGTTCTCGCTGACCTCCACCTTCACGCCGAGCGGCCGACCCAACCTACGGGCCTTCATGGCCGTCGACGCGGACGCCACCAGCAAGGACTACGGCACCATCAAGCTCCTCAGAGTGACCGAGGACGGTGTCGACGGCCCCGAACAGGTGCAGAACAAGCTGAACTCGGTAACCCCGGTGGCGGACTTCATCCGGGATATGAAGGGCGCCGACTCCACCGTGCTTTACGGAAACCTGCTCACGGTGCCGCTCGACGACGGCTTCCTCTATGTGGAGCCGATCTATGCCCAGGGCCGTAATTCGGAGTTTCCGCTGTTGCGCAAGGTCGCCGTCTCCTACGGCAACAGAACCGGCTTTGCCGACACCCTGAGTGCCTCGCTCAACCAGGCCTTCGGGGTGGACGGCACCGGGCCCGCCCAACCAGAGGAACCCGGGCAGCATCAGCAACCCGAGAACCCGACGGTGCGGGACGCTCTCGACGACGCGCAGAAGGCGATGGACGACAGCCAGGAGGCGTTGAACAAGAAGCCCACCGACTGGGACGCCTACGGCAAGGCCCAGGAGCGACTCAAGGACGCCCTGAAGCGTGCCGTGGACGCCGACAAGGCCACGCAGGGCGGCAAGGCCGGCGGGAGCACGGACAAGGGCGGCAAGAACACAGGCGGCAGCAGCGGTTGACCTCGGGTGACCCCGCGTCGTGGTACGGTTGTTCGAAACGACGCGGGGTGGAGCAGCTCGGTAGCTCGCTGGGCTCATAACCCAGAGGTCGCAGGTTCAAATCCTGTCCCCGCTACGGCAGACCAAGGCCCGGATCCGTACTCAGGATCCGGGCCTTGGTCTTGTGTAATGCCCGCCTCCGCTTGTGAAGTGTCGGTTCAGATAGCGGTGTTGCGCGGTGTCGCGGCCTTGGGAGGGGTCCCGTCCGACCAGGGTGAGCATGCGCCTACCCCGTGAGGGTGATGTGTCCGACGGCTACGACTTGAGAATCACGCGTTTGACTTATCTCTCTGTGGGCATGTCGACAAAACGCTGAAGTGACCTGCCCGCCTGCGATATACCAGGTGTACCAAGGTTGCAGGTGGTGCGACGATGGACAGTATGGGGGATAAGGCAACTCTGTTGGAGACAGGGCGTTTTGTGCAGTCGGTCGACCGGGACGAGCCCGGGGTGGCCGCAGAAGAGGCCCGCCGGCGGCTCGCCGCCGAGGCCGGGGACGTCGAGGCCATGAGTGTCCTCGGCGCCACACTGCTGCGCCGTGGCGACCTCGACGGAGCCGAGCCCCTGTTGCGCGCCGCCACCACCGCCGGAGACCGCGCCGCCGCCAACAACCTCGGGGTGCTGCTGCACCAGCGCGGCTGCCAGGACGAGGCCGCCGGGTGGTGGCGCATCGCCGCCGTCGCCGGTTCGGCCGCCGCGGCGCACGCCCTCGGCCGGCACCACCGCGAACGCGGCGACGAGCCGGCCGCCGAGTACTGGCTGCGCCAGTCCGCCGAGCAGGGCCACGTCCTCGGTGCCTACGCGCTCGCCGACCTCCTCGAGCACCGCGGGGAGCCGGGCTCCGAGCACTGGATGCGTGTCGCCGCCGAGCACGGCCACCGCGAGGCCGCCTACCGGCTCGCCCGGCTCCTGGACCAGCAGACCGAGCTCAACGAGCCCGAGGCCACCGGCGCCCGGCCCGGACGGGCCACAGCCGAAGGCGCGCCACCCTCGGGTGACGGCGCGTCCGCGGCCCCGGACGAATCCGGGGCCGCGCGGCTCTCCCCGGCCGAGGAGGCCGAGCAGTGGTACCGGCAGGCCGCAGCGCGTGGCCACCGGCGCGCCGCCCTGCACCTGGGGCGCATCCTGGAGAAGCGGGGAGCGCTCAAGGAGGCCGGACGGTGGTACCTGACGTCCGCCAAGGACGGGGAGGCGCGCGCGGCGTGCGCGCTCGGCTTCCTGCTGCGTGACGCGGGCGACGTGGACAGCGCCGCCGTCTGGTGGCGCAAGGCCGCCGAGGAAGGCGACGGCAACGCCGCCAACGCCCTCGGTGCGCTGCACGCCGAGCGCGGCGAGCCGGAGACCGCCGAGCGCTGGTACCGCACCGCGCTCGACGCCGGCGACATCAACGGCGCGTACAACCTCGCCCTGCTCAGCGTCGGGCGAGGCCGCTCCCGGCAGGCCGAGCAGTGGTACCGGCACGCCGCCTACGCCGGCCACCGCGAGGCCGCCAACGCGCTCGCCGTGCTGCTCCTCCAGAGGGGCGACGCGGCGGGTGCGGAGCCGTGGTTCTCCAAGGCCGCCGAGGCGGGCAGCGTCGACGCCGCGTTCAACCTGGGCATCCTGCACGCCGGTCGGGACGACGACCAGGGCGCCCTGGCCTGGTACGCGCGCGCCGCCGCGGCCGGCCACACCGAGGCCGCCCTCCAGGTCGGCATCGCGCTGCTGCGGGACGGGGACGAGGCCGGCGCCGAGCGGCACCTGCGGTGCGCCGCCGGCGGCGGCAGCCCCGAGGGCGCGTACCGGCTGGCCGCCCTGCTCGACTCCCGACGCCCTCCCCCTGCCGCCCACGAGTTGGGCGAGCCCGTGGTGGAGCGGGCAGAGTGCGAGGAGTGGTACGAACGGGCCGCCGAGCAGGGGCACCGGCGCGCCCAGGTCCGGGTCGGCATGCTGGCCGCTGCGCGCGGTGACGTGGTCGAGGCGGCCGGCTGGTACCGCAGGGCCGCCGAGGCGGGCAGCAGCAACGGCGCTTTCAACCTGGGCCTGTTGCTGGCCCGCGAGGGCAGCGAGCCCGAGGCGGCGCTGTGGTGGCGCCGCGCCGCGGACGCCGGGCACGGTCGGGCCGCGCTCCGGCTTGCGCTGCTGTTCGCGCGGCGCGGGGAGTTGGCGGAGGCGCAGCGCTGGAGTGCGCGCGCCGCGGAGTTGGGCCCCGACGAGGTGACGGCCCGCGCCCAGCGCCTGGGCGATGCGCTGCGTCAGGAACTGACGGCCTAGGAAGGCCGTCCAGGGCGGCTGTACGCGCGCCGGAGCCGAGAGCGCGCCCCCTTGGACCGTACGCGGCGCCGAGGGCGCCCTTCTGCGCCGGGGGATGCCTTGCGGGGGTGGCCTGTTGGGCTGGGACAGAGCCCGGGCGGGAATCGATTTGCGCTGGTCTGAAGCGTCGCGTAGGGTTGATCTCAACGACGCGGGGTGGAGCAGCTCGGTAGCTCGCTGGGCTCATAACCCAGAGGTCGCAGGTTCAAATCCTGTCCCCGCTACTGAAGGTCTGAGGCCGGGTTCCGAGAGATCGGAGCCCGGCCTCAGACGTGTCCGGAAAACACGCTTCCGCAAGGTGCCAAGGCCGGCCAACCGGCATCGACGGCAGGGCGCCGCGTCAGCGATGAGTCAGTTCTGCGGGCCAGTGGTCGGCGCAGTCCGGGCAGATGCCCCGGTAGGTGACCTCGACATCCGATACGGCGAAGCCGAAACGTTCCGACGTGGGAAGATCGGCGAGCGGGTTGCCGCCCGGGTGGACGTCGCGGATCGCCCCGCAGCCCGAGCAGACCAGGTGGTGATGCGGACGGTGAGCGTTCGGGTCGTACCGCTTGGCCCGCCTGTCCGTGGTGACTTCGAGCACCTCACCGAGCGAGACCAGTTCGCCCAGCGTGTTGTACACCGTCGCGCGGGAGATCTCGGGGAGCTTGGCCACGGCGCGAGCGTGCACCTCGTCGGCTGTCAGATGGACATGGTCCCCGTCGAGGACCTCGGCCACGACGCGGCGCTGTGCGGTCATCCGCCATCCGCGTCCGCGTAGTCGCTCCAACAGGTCACTCATAACATCAGCCTAGCAGTAGCGGAGGACTAGTTCCCGAATAGGTGTGAATCTGGAAGTCCCCTTGACTTAGACATTGTCTATCGTAGGATCGTGGTCGGCGCTTCGCCCAGGGACATGACGTGCGGGAATGACGCAGGAGGCGGTTGTGACGGCGAAGGCACCGCTCCTCACGTGCGAAGTCGCCCCGCGCAGCGAGATCCGCACAGGCTCCCCGTCCCCGGTCTCCCGCATGGAGCGTCGCCAGAGAGCGGAACGACAACTTCCGCCTGGCGGACGGTGACTTCGGCAAGCGGCTGGTCGCCGCGGTCCAGGCCCTCCGCGGCTGACGGATCGCTGCTTGCCGAACCATGAGGGCCGGGCCCCCTACGAGGGTCCGGCCCTCTCAGCGTGTGAGGGCCCCGCGTCCGTGGCGTGTGCGCGCCGTCGCGCCGCCGCCCGCAAGGGCCCTCCCGGCCCGCGGCACCGCGGTGTGGCGCTACCGCGGTGCGACGGTACCGCTGATCAGTGGCGCTGGTTTCAGTAGCGCTGGTTGAGGTAGCCGAGCAGTTCGTCGTGGAGTCGGCCGTTCGACGCGGCGGCGTTGCCGCTGTGCGGGCCGGGGCGGCCGTCGAGGCCGGTGAAGCGTCCGCCGGATTCCGTGACGATGATCGCCGGAGCCGCCATGTCCCACAGGGACAGCTCGGGCTCCGCGCAGAGGTCGACCGAGCCCTCGGCGACCATCATGTACGGCCAGAAGTCGCCGTAGCCACGGGTGCGCCAGACCGCGCGCGTGAGGTCCAGGAAGCCGTCCAGCCGGCCCTCCTCCTCCCAGCCGCCGAGGCTGGAGTACGCGAACGAGGCATCGGACAGCCGGGAGACACCCGACACCTTCAGCCGGCTCGCGGAGGACAGGCTGCGCCCCGTGTACGCGCCGTGCCCCTTCGCGGCCCACCAGCGGCGCCCCAGGGCAGGGGCCGACACCACGCCGACCCGGGGCTGGAAGCCCCCTTCGCCGCCGTCCTCGCTCGGGCCGGCCTCCATCAGCGCGATCAGGGTCGCCCAGACCGGCACACCACGGACGTAGTTCTTGGTGCCGTCGATCGGGTCGATCACCCAGCGGCGCGGTCCCGTGCCCTCGATGCCGTACTCCTCGCCGAGGATCGCGTCCCGGGGGCGGGCCCGCTTCAGGTTGCCCCTGATCAGCTCCTCCGCTGCCTTGTCGGCCTCGGTCACCGGCGTCATGTCCGGTTTCGTCTCCACTTTCAGGTCGAGCGACCGGAAGCGGTCCATGGTCGCCGCGTCGGCGGCGTCCGCGAGGACATGGCAGAGGCGCAGATCATCGTGATAGTCGGGCATAAGCGAACAGTAGCGATCTCCCTTGCTCCGGAGCCACCGCGCCCTGCCGTGCAGTGGTGTCGCATCTGCGGCCAAGGGCGCGTGTCGGAGGCCTTGACAGTCAGGACGGCCGCGTCAACTCTGGCGTCAGGTCCGCAACGCCGTCGGCACGTGCGCCCGTACGGCGGTGCCCGCTCGCCGCAAGGCCGGGGAGGCGATGATGCCTGGAGCGCGGGAGTCCTTACTGGACGCGGCCGAGGCCGCGCTGACGCGGATGCCGTGGTCCAGAGTCCGCATGGTGGACGTGGCCGCCAAGGCCGGAGTCTCCCGGCAGACGTTGTACAACGAGTTCGGCAGCAAGGAAGGGCTCGCCCGCGCCCTGGTGCGCCGGCAGACCGACGCCTATCTCGCCGGCGTGGACCGTGCGCTCGCCGTTCCCGCCGAACCCCGTGAACGCCTGGCGGCCTTAGCCGAGTGGACGGTCACGTCGGCCGCCTCGAACGCCCTGGTGCGCGCGGTGCTCACCGGCCTGTGGAACCGTCGGCTGCCCACCCCCACGCTCTCCGCCGTGCCGTCCACCTCTGTGGTGCCCGCCCAGCGCCGTGCCGACGGGCCGCTGCCGGCGCCCGGCGACCTCTTCGGGATGGTGCGCGACCGCGCGGTGCACGCACTCTGCGGGCCCACGGCCGCCCGGACCGAGACGGTGGAGCAGGCCCGCCTGTGTGAGCTGACGCTGCGTCTCGCGCTGTCCTGCCTGCTGGTCCCGCCCGGCCCGGAGGGCGCGGCGCACCTCGTGAGGACGGCCCTACCCCGGCTGCCGCGGCGGACCGTCCCTTGAGCGATACGTCGGCAGCGCCGCAGGGCCGGCGCCCCGCGCGTGCTCAGCGGGCCGAGCCGGAGAGTTGCAGGCCGATCACTCCTATGATCACCAGCGTGATGGACACGACCTTGAGCACGGACACCAGGTCGTCGAGGAACACCATGCCGTAGATCGCGGTGCCGGCCGCGCCGATGCCGGTCCACACCGCGTACGCGGGGCCGACGTCGAGGCGCTTCAGGGAGAGCGTCAGCAGGCCGAAGCTGCCGAGCGCGAAGGCGCAGAAGGCGACCGTCGGCCACAGCCGGGTGAAGCCGTGCGACAGCTTCAGGCAGACCGCGAAGCCGGTCTCCAGCAGCCCGGCCACGATCACCAGCAGCCACGCCATGTCCTGCCTCCCGACTTCCGCCTGCCGTGGCCGCTGCCTCCCGACCGGCCCGCCGTCGCGCGCGAGGTCCGGGCTCGATCGCACGTTCCCGCTCGGTGCGATTATGCCCTTACCTTCCGGGCACCAGCGCAAACCTCGCGGCCCGCCACGGCTGCCCGCGGCGGGGCCGGACAGGCGGTCGGTCAGTCGCCTTCGCGCCGCTCGCGGGTGGCGAGCAGCCGGCGCAGCGAATACAGCCGGGCCGGCTCGGCGTGGCCCTCCGCCACCCAGTCGTCCAGGGCGCAGTCGGGCTCGTCGTGGCTGCACGCACGCGGGCACTCCGCCGTGCCGGGCACCAGGTCGGGGAAGGCGTGGATCACGCGGGACGGGTCGACATGCGCGAGCCCGAACGAACGCACCCCGGGCGTGTCGATCACCCAGCCGCGCGGGCCGTCCTCCCCCGGTTCGGCCAACGGGAGGGCGAGCGCGGACGTGGTGGTGTGCCGGCCGCGCCCGGTCACCGCATTGACCACACCCGTGGTGCGCCGGCGCTCCTTCGGCACCAGCGAGTTGACGAGCGTGGTCTTGCCCACGCCGGAGTGACCGACGAACGCGGTGATCTTGTCGTCCAGCAGGGCGCGCACCTGGTCGGCCGCGTCGCCGGTCTCCAACTCCTCGCGTGAGGTCACGACATACGGCACGCCCAGCGCCTCGTAGGTGGGCAGCAGCTTGTCGGGCGGGGCGAGGTCGGACTTGGTGAGCACCAGCAGCGGGTCGAGGCCGCCGTCGTAGGCGGCGACCAGGCACCGGTCGATCAGCCGCGGACGCGGCTCGGGGTCGGCGAGTGCGGTGACGATGGCGAGCTGGTCGGCGTTGGCGACGACGACCCGTTCGAAAGGATCGTCGTCGTCGGCGGTGCGGCGCAGCACGGAGTCCCGCCGGCCGATCCGCACGACGCGCGCCAGGGTGTCCTTGGCGCCGGACAGATCGCCCACGAGGGCGACCCGGTCGCCTACCACGGCGGCCTTGCGGCCCAGCTCACGGGCCTTCATGGCCATCACGATCCGGTCCTCGACAAGGCAGGTCAGGCGGCCCCGGTCGACGGTGAGCACCATGCCTTCGGCGGCGTCCTCGTGCTTGGGCCTGATGCTGGTGCGCGGCCGGGTGCCCCGGCGGCCGGGGCGGATGCGGATGTCGTCCTCGTCGGTGTGCTTGCCATAGCGGCGCATGATCCGGATCCGCCCGTCACATCCCGAGCATCCCGGTCCACAGTGCGGGGAAGTCGGGCAGGGTCTTCTCCGTCGTCGCCACGTTCTCGACCTGGATGCCGGGCACGGCCAGGCCGATGATCGCGGCGGCGGTGGCCATGCGGTGGTCGTCGTACGTCCGGAAGGTGCCGCCCCGCAGCGGACGGGGGCGGATCTCCAAGCCGTCGGCGGTCTCGTTCACATCGCCGCCGAGCTCGTTGATCTCCTTGGTGAGGGCGGCGAGCCGGTCGGTCTCGTGCAGCCGCAGATGGGCCACGCCGCGCAGTGTGGAGGGGGAGTCGGCCAGCGCGGCCACCGCGGCGATGCCGGGGGTGAGCTCGCCGACCTCGCTCAGGTCGACGTCGATGCCGTGGATACGGCCCGAGCCGGTGAAGACCAGGCCCTGATCGGTCAGCTCGCAGGAACCGCCCATGGCGGTGAAGATGTCCCGCAGCCGGTCGCCGGGCTGGGTGGTGCGTGCCGGCCAGTCGGGGATCACCACGCGCCCCGCGGTGACCAGGGCGGCGGCCAGGAACGGCTGCGCGTTCGACAGGTCGGGCTCCACGGTCAGGTCGGTGCCGAGCAGCGCTCCGGGGGTGACCCGCCAGACGTTCGGCTCGCCGCCCGACTCGGGGCTGTCCACCTGTGCGCCCGCGCGGCGCAGCATGTCGACGGTCATCCGGATGTGCGGCAGGGACGGCAGGGCGGCGCCGATGTGCCGGACCTCCACGCCGTGGTTGAAGCGCGGTGCCGACAGCAGCAGTGCGGAGACGAACTGCGAGGAGGACGAGGCGTCGATCTCGACCGGACCGCCGACCAGTGCCCCGCCACCGTGCACCGTCATCGGAAGCGCGCCGCGATCGTCGTCGATCCGGGCGCCCAGCGCGCGCAGCCCCTGGATGACGCCGCCCAGCGGCCGCTCGTAGGAACGCGGGTCGCCGTCGAACCGCACCGGGCCGTTCACCAACGTGGCGACCGGGGGCAGGAAGCGCATGACCGTGCCCGCGTTGCCGACGTCGACGGTGGCCGGGCCGTGCAGGCCGGACGGGATGATGCGCCAGGCCTCACCGGACGCGCCGGCGGCGGCCTCCGCGGTGGCCTGCGGGGCGAGCGACGAGATCGACGCCATCATGGACGCCGACGACACCGTCTCCTCGATGCCGACCCCCAGCGCACGCAGCCCGGACGCCATCAGCAGGGTGTCGCGGGAACGCAGCGGACGGCGCACCCAGCCCGGTTCGGCGGCGAGCGCGGCCAGGATCAGGGCACGGTTGGTGACCGACTTGGATCCGGGCACGTGAACCGTCGCGTCGACGGCGTCGCCCGCGTGCGGGGCGGGCCAGAGGGCGGGAAGCGCTGGGGTAGCGGTCATGACTCTCACTTTAGTGGCTGCCGCCGATCGCCAATCTTGTTCAAATGCGCCGAAATCCGCAGGAAACCCAGGCATGACAGGAGCGTCACGGGCCGTGCGGCTGGCTCGACGACCGCGTCGCACGGTGCAGCGGACCCGGCTGCTGGGCTGCCCAGGAGTTCGTGATCCGGTCGTGATCGGTACAGCGTGATCAGAACAGGGTGCTTTCCTCCGGTGCCGCCAGCTCCTTGAGCAGCTCGGGCCCGTTGTTGCGCACATTGCTGACCGCGGTCGACACCGGATACGCCCGCATGAGGCCCGGGGGCGGCGGGGCCAGGAGGGGCAGCAGCTCGTCGGGGGTGGTGTGGGACGGGTCGAGCCAGGCGTCCCAGCGGTCCGGGGTGAGCATCAGCGGCATCCGGGGGTGGATGTCGGACAGCGAGCCGGGACCGTCAGCGGGCGCCACCGCGAGCGGCGTGGTCTCGGCCTCCGTGGTGATCACGGAGCAGGTCACCCACCAGGCGTTCGGATGCTCGTCCGGCAGGGTGCGGTCCCGCCAGAACTCGTACAGGCCCGCCATCGCGAAGACCGATCCGTCGGCCGGGGTCACGAAGTACGGCTGCTTGCGCGGCCGCTTCTTCTTGCCCTCGACCTCCAGATCGCGCTCGGCCGTCCCGGTGACCCACTCGTAGTAGCCGTCGGCGGGCAGGATGCAGCGCCGGGCGGCGAAGGCGCGGCGGTACGACGGCTTCTCGTGCACCGTCTCGGCACGGGCGTTGATCATCCGCGCGCCGCCCTCCGGGGTCTTCGCCCAGGACGGCACGAGCCCCCACTTCAACCGGCGCAGCTGGCGAACCGGGGCGGGCTCAGCGGCGTCCTCAGAGTGGGGCGGCCCGGAGGGCCTCTGTTGAGGGTGGTGGCGGGCGACGGGTGGGCGGGACAGGACCGCGTAGACCTGCTTGGTGGGGGCAACGTTCCAGTCCGGAGTGAACGTCTCCTGGGGATCCCTCCCCCAAGCGCTCGACTGCGTTCCAGCAGGGGGGACCCCCACCTCGATCTCAAAGATTCCTGCGAGATCCTCTGGGCTACGACTCGCTGCATACCGTCCGCACATGCATGCCACCCTGCCACGACCGGGGCCTCCAGGGCCCCCGCCACCCCTCCATACGCCGTCTACCACCATCGCAAACGCAGCCGTACCGCCATTTTCGTCCCTCCGAGGAGCGCTTCCATGATCAGCACGGTCAGCCTCGCCGCCCCGGCCGCCGAAGGGGTCCGGGCGGGCCTGGCGTCCGCGTCCGCCGCGTCCCTGTGGGACCGGGTCTTCGGCGACCAGCCGCCCCCCGACACCTGGGTGGTGCTGGCCACCGCCGTGCTCGCGCTGGCCGTGGTCGTGCCGCACGGCGCCTGGCGGCTGGCCCGGAACGCGATCACCATCGCGCACGAGGGCGGCCACGGGCTCGTCGCCCTGCTGACCGGGCGCCGCCTCCAGGGCATACGGCTGCACTCGGACACCTCGGGGCTGACGGTGAGCCGGGGCAAGCCGACCGGTGCCGGCATGATCCTCACCGCGGGGGCCGGCTACACCGCGCCGCCGCTGATCGGCCTCGGCGGTGCGGCGCTGCTCGCAGCCGGGCACATCACCGCCTTCCTGTGGCTGGCGACCGCCCTGCTCATCGCGATGCTCTTCATGATCCGCAACGCCTACGGGGTGCTGACCGTGGTGCTCACCGGCGGCGGGTTCCTGGTGGTGTCATGGCTTGCGGGCCCGCAGGTGCAGGCCGCGTTCGCCTACGCGGTGGTGTGGTTCCTGCTGCTCGGCGGCGTACGGCCGGCCTTCGAACTCCAGGCCAAGCGGCGCCGCGGACAGGCCGGCGACTCCGACGCCGACCAGCTCTCCCGCCTCACCCACGTCCCGCCGGCCCTGTGGCTCTTCCTCTTCCACGTCGTCTCGGTGTGCTCGCTCCTGGGCGGGGGCAGCTGGCTGCTGGGGATGTGAGGAGGAGGTGCGAGCGGCGTGCGAGGGGGAGTGCGGCGCCCGGGGCGGTGAGAGGGCGTGCGCGGTGACGGGGCGGTACGCCCGTAGGTACAACGGCGTGGGAGCGCGGGTGTTCGCGCGTCACGGTGGGAGCGCCCCGTGCGGCACGGCAGGATACGCATGTGACGTCCACCCAAGGCTCCCAGCAGATCCAGCCCGTCCACACCGACGCGGGCGAGGCACGGATCACATGGCACCGGGCCGACCGCCCCCGTCTCGTCCTGGCCCTCGGCCACGGTGCGGGGGGCGGCATCGAGTCCCGCGACCTGGCCGCGTTGGCCGAACGGCTCCCCGCGCACGAGGTGAGCGTGGCGCTGGTCGAGCAGCCCTGGCGGGTGGCGGGCCGCAAGCTGGCACCCGCACCGAAGACGCTGGACACGGCATGGCGGGGGCTGTGGCCCGCGCTCGCCGAGCCCGGCCTGCCGGTGATCGCCGGAGGTCGTAGCGCGGGCGCCCGGGTCGCCTGCCGGACCGCACGCGAGCTGGGCGCTTCGGCCGTGCTCGCGCTCAGCTTTCCGCTGCACCCGCCGGGCAAGCCGGAGCGGTCCCGCGCCGACGAGCTGCTCGGCACCGGCCTGACCACCCTCGTCGTGCAGGGCGGCAACGACCCCTTCGGCAAGCCCGCCGAGTTCCCGGACGGTCCGTACTCCCGGGTCGTGGTGCCGTTCGCCGACCATGGCTTCGCCGTGCCCAAGAAGGCCTCGATCGGGCCGGACGACGTCCTGCGGATCATCACGGACGCCGTCACGGGATGGACCGCCGGATTGATGTGACTCCGCTCACGGCGATCTGCGCCGACCGCTCGACACCCACACCACCAGGACGTTCGTCCGGGGTACGGGCGCACACGGCGCGCCGCGCCGCATCGCCCCGGGGAATTACGGGCCCCCAGGTGCTGTTGTGAGGCACGTGGCACCGGCCGACGGTGCCGTTACGAGAGGAGTCCGCCGCATGGGTTCGATCACCTGCTCGAGCCGCAAGGACACGACCGGGCTGGAGTGGACCGTGCTGCAGGCCGCGAAGCAGTCCGCGGCACCGGCTCCCACCGGAGCTTATGTGCGAACGCCGGGGGGCCAGGGTCGACTATTCTCCGATTCGAGTGGGACCACACTCGGTTCCGCCACGGCATCGGAGGAGGTGGGTCCGGTCACTGGGACCGACGCGGGAACGGATCACGGCGGGGCGGAAGAGCCCGAGGAGACGCCTGCCGAGCGGAATGCCCGCTTCGAGCGGGACGCGCTCGCGTTCCTGGACCAGATGTACTCGGCGGCGCTGCGCATGACGCGCAATCCCGCTGACGCCGAGGATCTGGTGCAGGAGACCTACGCGAAGGCCTACGGTTCGTTCCACCAGTTCCGTGCAGGCACCAACCTCAAGGCCTGGATGTACCGCATCCTCACCAACACGTTCATCAACTCGTACCGCAAGAAGCAGCGTGAGCCGCAGCGCAGCGCCGCCGAGGACATCGAGGACTGGCAGCTCGCCCGTGCGGAGTCCCACATGTCCACCGGGCTGCGCTCCGCCGAGTCGCAGGCGCTCGACCACCTGCCGGACTCCGATGTGAAGGCGGCGTTGCAGGCGATCCCCGAGGAGTTCCGCATCGCGGTCTATCTCGCCGATGTAGAGGGCTTTGCCTACAAGGAGATCGCCGACATCATGGGTACACCCATCGGTACGGTGATGTCCCGGCTGCACCGCGGCCGCCGTCAGCTGCGCGGCATGCTGGAGGACTACGCCCGGGACCGTGGACTGGTCCCGGCCGGCGCCGGAGAGTCGAACGGAACGGAAGGCTCGGGCTCATGAGCTGCGGAGAGCCGCACGAGACGGACTGCAGTGAAGTACTGGATCATCTCTACGAGTTCCTCGACCATGAGATGCCCGACGCCGACTGCACCAAGTTCGAGCACCACTTCGAGGAGTGCTCGCCGTGCCTCGAGAAGTACGGCCTGGAGAAGGCCGTGAAGAAGCTGGTCAAGCGCTGCTGCGGCCATGACGACGTGCCCGCGGACCTGCGGGCCAAGGTGATGGGCCGCATCGACCTGATCCGGTCGGGGCAGGCGGTGCCCGACCGCGACGTCACGGATGCGGATGTGACGGCACCGGCGGAGGGCGGCTGAGCGGGGCCCTGCCCCGCACCGGGTGCCGTCGGCCCTGATGAGCCCCCCCCTGCGGTGACCAGCCGCTTGCGCACCGTGTTTCGTCCCCGTCGTACGCATACGCCGCCCCCGCCGGGGCAACCGGCCACGGGAAGTGGTCCACGCCCCGTGACAGAAGTGGTCCACGCCCCGTGACAGCGGGCCGGAACCACAGGGTCCGGTCGCGTCTGGTGAGCTCGATGCTGGGTAACCCATGGGTAATGAGCGGCTGTCCGGCCGTACGTGGTTGGATGCGAAGGAGAAGGTGTTCCGGGGGTGCGGGCCGTGTCGGCCGCGCGATGCGGGGGACATTCCCCCGAGCCACCGGTCACCGTTCACCGGTCCAGACGGCAGGCGGGAATCGTGAGGATCTTCGGCAAGGGACGGCACCGGCCCTCCGCCTCCTGGCGGCAGGCCACCGACCGTGCGTTCACGTTGATCGGTGACGGCCGTTACGAGGACGCGGGCGCCCTGCTCACGCGCGCCGCCGACTTGGAGCCGGCGCTGTCCGAGTCCTGGTTCAACCTCGCCCTGCTGCACAAGTTCCGGCACGACTGGGAGCAGGCGCGCGCCGCAGGACTGCGCGCCGTCGCCCTCCTGGAGCGTGAAGAAGGCGCCCCCGACTGGTGGAACGTCGGCATCGCAGCCACCGCACTACAGGACTGGCCGCTGGCCCGCCGCTCCTGGCAGGCGTACGGGCTGAAGGTGCCCGGCGGTGCCGCCGGGGCCGGTGAGCCGCTCGGGATGGAGCTGGGCAGCGCCGCCGTCCGGCTCTCTCCGGAGGGCGAGGCGGAGGTCGTCTGGGGCCGCAGGCTCGACCCGGCCCGTATCGAGGTGCTGTCGGTGCCACTGCCGTCGTCCGGGCGCCGCTGGGGCGAGGTGGTGCTGCACGACGGCGTGCCGCACGGCGAGCGGACCACCGCCGCCGGGCACGCCTACCCGGTCTTCGACGAGATCGAGCTGTGGGCGCCCTCCCCGGTGCCGACCTGGGTGGTGCTGCTGGAGGCCGCCAGCGAGGACGACCGGGACGCCCTGGAGCAGCTGGCCGCCGACGCGGGCTTCGCCGCGGAGGACTGGTCGTCGTCGGTGCGGTTGCTGTGCCGGATGTGCTCGGAGAGCCGGATGCCCAGTGACGAGGGCGACGGTGACCATCTCGATCCGCATGACCACAGCGAGCCGGGCCATCCCGGGCCGCTCGGCCACCGCACCGACGGGCAGCTGTGGGTGCCGGAGCGCGAGTGCGGCATCGCGGCGCCCGCGTCCCTGGTCAGCGGGCTGCTGGACGGCTGGGTCGCGGACAGTCCGGACTCCCGCGCCTGGCGGGACCTCGAAGAGGTCTGCTGAGGCCTGCCGACACCGCGCACGCTTTCCCGACGGCCCGGACGGAAGCGGATCCCGACCGGCGAAAGCGGATCCCCGACCGGTGCGTGCCGTGCGCCCCGTAGGCTGTACCGGCACCCCACCAGATGGTTTCGAGGAAGGCGTACGGCGAGAGATGGCGCAGCAGGACACTGAGCAGGAGCGGGCCGGGGCGGGCGCGGACTCGGCGGTGCTCCCCGTCGACGACGAGGGCTTCGTCATCGACACGGAGGACTGCGAAGAGCGCGAGACGGCCTCCCGCGAGCGTGGCACGTCACGGCCCATCACGGTCGTCGGCAACCCGGTGCTGCACAGGGAGTGCAAGGACGTCACCGCCTTCGACGACGAGTTGGCCCGGCTCGTCGACGACATGTTCGCCAGCCAGCACACCGCGGAAGGGGTGGGCCTGGCGGCCAACCAGATCGGCGTCGACCTGAAGGTCTTCGTCTACGACTGCCCGGACGACGACAACACCCGGCACGTCGGCGTGGTCTGCAACCCCGTGCTCCAGTCACTGCCCGCGGAGCAGCGGCGACTCGACGACTCCAACGAAGGGTGCCTGTCGGTGCCCACCGCCTACGCGCCGCTGCCGCGGCCCGACTACGCGGTGGTGCACGGCTTCGACGAGAAGGGCAACCCGATCAAGGTGCGCGGCACCGGGTACTTCGCGCGGTGCCTCCAGCACGAGACGGACCATCTGTACGGGTCGCTGTACATCGACCGGCTCTCCAAGCGGGAGCGGAAGGACGCGCTGCGTCAGATGGCGGAGGGCACGCCGCGGTACCCCGTCGTCCCCAACGACTGAGCCCGCTCCGGCGGGGCCGGTGGTCGGCCAGCGGGCGGGCGCTGCACGGAGGCGAACGCCCCTGGCAGGCCCAGACGTTCACCCTTTCCGGTCGATCGAGTCGAAGAGGTCGGCCAGCGCCTGGTTGAACTCGGCAGGCCGTTCGAGGTTGGGCATGTGACCGGCACCCTCGACGACCGCGAGGGTGGCACCAGGGATGACCTTGTGCATCAGGCGCGCGTCGTCGATCGGGGTGAACTCGTCGTCGCTGCCCACCACGACGGTGGTCGGCACGGCGACCTGCGACAGCGTCTCGACGTAGTCGGGGCGTTCGGCGCGGCCGCGAAGCGCCGCCGCGGCGCCCTGCGGTGAGGTGCCCCGCATCATGCCCAGCACATGCTCGGCGACCGCGGGCAGTCGGCGCACGTTGGCCGGCGCCACCATGGTGGACAGCACCTCGTGCGCGTACGGGGACATGCCCTCGCGCAGCAGCCGGTCGGCCATGGCGTTGCGCGCGCGTCTGCCCTGCGGGGTCTCGGCCTGCGCGGTGGTGTCGGCGAGGAGCAGTCCCCGGATCCGTTCGGGGAAGAGCCGGTGCATCTCCATGACGATCTGGCCGCCCATGGACAGCCCGCCGAGGACCACCTCGCCGACGCCGAGATGGTCGAGGAGGGCAGCGATGTCGGTGGCGAAGACGTCCAGCGGTGTGGTGCCCGCGACGACCGTGCTCTCCCCGTAGCCCCGCAGGTCCGGAACGATCACCCGGCGGCCTGCCCGGGAGAAGTGCTCGCGCTGCGGTGCCCACATCGACCGGTTGAACGGGTGGCCGTGGACCAGGACCAGCGGCAGGGGACCGTCCGGGCCGGCGTCGTCGTACCCGATCGTGAGCCCGTCGACCTCGTCGGCCCCACGGACCCCGTTGCGCCCGCTGAGGGAAACGCTGACCACCTGGCACCCCTTGCTCTCGGAGAGGCTGACCCGATCGATGCTATGAGCAGAACATTTTCGGTGCAATATTTATAATGCACTCGGTGCAATTCAGGAGGGGTGTCATGGACGACTACCGGCGGATCGCCGACACGCTGGCCGAGCAGATCGCCACCGGTCACCTGCGGGCAGGGGACCGGCTACCGCCGCAGCGGCGGTTCGCCCGCAGTCACGGGATCGCCGCGTCGACGGCGGCCCGGGTGTACGGCGAGCTGATCCGCCGGGGTCTGGCCGTCGGCGAGGTCGGGCGGGGCACGTTCATCCGGGCGTCGGCGCCGCACGGCGAACCCGCCCTGTCCGAGCCGGCGCTGGCGCGGGTGGACCTGGAGCTGAACTTCTCCCTGCCGCCGGAGCAGCCGGCGATCCTCGCGGAGAGCCTCGCCGGCATGCAGCGCCCCGACGTGCTGGCGGCGGCGCTCGCCCCGATCGGCGCCGCCGGAACCCCGGCGATCCGGGACGCGGCGGCGGCGCTGCTCTCCAGGGCCGGCTGGTCACCGGACCCCGCCACCTTGCTGATCTGCGGAAACGGTCGACAGGGGATCGCGGCGGCACTGGCGGCAATCGCCCCGGCGGGCGAACGCATCGGCGTGGAGGAGCTGACCTACCCGCTGGTCAAGGGCTTCGCCACGCGCCTCAACCTCACCCTGGTCCCGCTGCCGATGGACCGGTTCGGCCTGATCCCCGAAGCCCTGCGCGCCGCCGGCCCCCTGCGCGCCGTCTACCTCCAGCCGAACCTGCACAACCCGTTGGGCGTGACCATGCCCGAGGGGCGGCGCCATGAGCTGGTCACGCTGCTGCACGGGCTCGACATGTACGCGATCGAGGACGGGATCTACTCGTTCCTGCGGGACGATCTGCCGCCGCTGGCCGCCCTCGCCCCGGAGCGTGTGATCCACGTCGACAGCATGTCCAAGCGGGTGGCTCCGGGCCTGACCGTCGGCATCGTGGTCACTCCGGCGGCGATCACCGATCGGGTCGCCTCCGCGGCGCGCTCGGGCGGCTGGACGGCCTCCCGATTCGCGGCCGACGTCGCCACCCGATGGATGACCGACGGTGCCGCCACCCGACTCCAGAAGATCAAGCGCGAGGACGCCGCCGCGCGTCAGGCCATCGTTCGCGAAAGCCTCGCCGAGTTCGCCGTCCAGGCCGATCCATGCGCGTTTCACTGCTGGTGGCAGCTGCCGGAGCCGTGGCGCGCCGACATGTTCGTCGCCGCCGCGGCCCGCCGGGGCATCGCCGTCACACCGGGCGCCGCCTTCGCCGTCACGCCGAGCCGCGCGCCGAACGCCGTACGACTCGCCCTCTCCGCACCCGCGAAGGAGGTCCTTGCCACGGCCCTGGACACCCTCGCGACGCTCGCCAGGAGCACGCCTGACGACACGGCTGTCGAATAACCCCTCAGGTAACACCTCGGGCGCCCCATGCTGAGGGCTTCCGCAGCCATCCCCGGGCGGCTTGATCTGTCCGAACGGGTATCCTCCCGCCTCTCCGGATCTGTCCGAAACGCCGGACATGCATGGCTTGTTCAACGATGGAACGAGGGGTCTGTCAAGATCCATCGGCATATGCCAGGGGACTCGGCAATCAAAATGAGTCAACTGGCGATTGTTCTCGGCATCTCGACCTGGCAGATGCGCCGAATCTATTCCCTGATGCGTGCCGGTAGTGCTGAATGGAATGCGCGGGGATACGCACCGGCGCGCGCCTGGTATCAGGGGGAGGCGCTCGCGTCGGCAGACGGTGAGAGAGGTTTTGGTGGCTGCTTTCCCAAATGGCCCGTCTCGGACGGCGCGGGCGGCGCCGGCTGCCACGGTGGAGGTTTCCGTGCCGGGCGCGCTACGACTGCCGATGATCGAGGCGGAGTTCCCGCGGCATCGACATGAGTACTGGCCAGAGCTTCAACAGAGAGCTAGGTCCTGGTTGGTGGAAAAGCGGCTCATGTCCGCCGACAAGGTGGCCCGATATGCCGACGCGCTGTGCTACACGGATCTGGTCGCCGGTTATTACGTCGGTGCGGCCGACGAGGTGGTCGCCGCGATCGCGGACTTCAGTACCTGGTTCTTCGTCTGGGACGACCGGCACGACCGGCAGGCCGTGCACGGCCGGGTGGCCTCCTGGCGGGTGCTGCGGAACCGGCTGCACGCCGCCCTGGACGCCCCCGAGTCGGCATTGCGGCACGAGGATCCGCTGGTCGCAGCCTTCTCCGAGTGCGTGATGCGGCTCTTCTCCCATCTCGGCCCGGCCTGGAACGCCCGCTTCGCCGAGCACTTCCACGCCGTGATCGAGGCGTACGACCGGGAGTTCGCCAACCGCCGCACGGGCACGGTGCCCGGCGTCGACGCCTACATAGCTCTCCGGCGGCACACCTTCGCCCACTGGGTATGGCTCGATCTCCTGGAACTCGCCGCCGGCCGGGAGCTCCCGGATTCCATACGCCGCCGACCCGAATACCGGAAGGCCGCACTGGCGTCGCAGGACTTCTCGGCCTGGTATAACGACCTCTGCTCACTGCCCAAGGAAATTGCGGGGGACGAGGTCCACAATTTGGGGATCAGCCTTATTCACCACGAGGGCCTTTCACTCGAGGCAGCCGTCACGGAAGTGCGGCGCCGGACGATATCGCGTATCACGGAATTCCTGGCCGCCGAACGTGACGTTCTGAAAATGGCCGACGATGCCGAGGACGGGACCGAAGCGGGACATGCGCTCGGTGCCGGATTACGCGGCTGCCTGTTCAACATGCGGAACTGGTTCTCCTCGGTGTACTGGTTCCACCACGAGTCGGGGCGCTACCGCGTGGACACCTGGGACGACCGCTCCACCCCTCCGTACATCAGCGACCCGGCAGGTGAGAGATGAGCGCCGACACCGCAGCCCAGGCCCCGGCCACCGAACGGGAGCGGCTGCTGACGCCGCCGTACGCCGGCGGCGGCGTTCCCCTGCTCGGGCATGCGTGGAAGCTGGTGCGCGATCCGCTGGCCTTCCTCGCCCGGCTGCGTGACGACGGTGACCTCGTCCGCCTGCGACTCGGCCCGAAGACGGCTTACGCGGTGTGCGACCCGGAGCTGGTCGGACAGCTGCTGAAGAGCCCCGACTACGAGGTCGGCGGCCCGCTCTGGGAGACCCTGGAGGTGCTGCTCGGCAAGGGGGTGGCGACCAGCAACGGCGCACCGCACCGCCGTCAGCGCCGCATGATGCAGCCGGCCTTCCGTGCGGAGCGGATCGCCGACTACGCGGCCGTGATGGAGGAGGAGGCGCGCGCCACCGTGGCGCGTTGGGAGCACGGCGACACCGTCGACATCGGCGCCGAGATGTTCCGCACGTCGGTGCGCATCATCTCCCGCTCCCTGCTCGAGGTCGACTCGATCGCCCAGAAGGCCGATGCCGTCAGCGATGCGCTGCACACCGTCTTCGAGGGCCTCTACCGCCGTATGGTGCTCTCCGTCGGACCGTTCTACCGGCTGCCCACCCCGGCCAACCGGCGTTTCGCCAAGGCGCTCGCCCATCTGCACGCGCTCGTCGACGAGATCCTCGCCGAGCGGCACGCCTCGGGCGCGAAGCCGCAGGACCTGATCAGCATGTTGCTGGAGGCGACGGACGAGACCGGGGCACCGCTGAGCGATCGGGAGATCCACGACCACCTGGTCTCCCTGGTCGTCGCGGGCGCCGAGAACGTCTCGTCCAGCCTCACCTGGACGCTCTGCCTGCTGGCCGAACACCGCGACCAGGAAAGCCGGCTGGTCGAGGAGGTGGCGGTGGCGACCGGCGGCCGGCCGGTCGGTTTCGCCGACATCGGCGGGCTCGCGCACACCCGCAATGTCATCACCGAGGCGTTGCGTATACGTCCCGCGCCGTGGATTCTCACCCGCCGCTCGGTGACCGAAACCGAGCTGGGCGGGTATGCCATTCCGGCCAACGCCGACATCGTGTACTCCACGTATGCAATGCAGCGCGATCAGCGGTCGTTCGCGCACCCTCTCGAGTTCGATCCGGATCGCTGGCTTCCGGAAAGGGCGGGGGAACTCTCGGCGGCGGCGATGATTCCGTTTGGCACCGGCAATCGGAAATGCCCCGGTGATCATTTCAGTATGGCCGAATTCGCCATCATCCTCGGCACGATCATGCCCCGCTGGCGACTGACTCCGGTCACCGGCACGGACACCTCGGCGAAGATCGGCATCACGCTGCACCCCAAGCGGCCGTTGATGCGAGTCGAACGGCGCTGAGCCACCACCGGCCCGCGTCCACGACAAACGGCGGGTCACCGGGAGGAACCCCGGCGACCCGCCGTCGTCATGTGCGGCGATCGCGTGGACTTCAGTGACTGGCACCCGCCGTGGCCGGCGGCAACTCGGGCTCGACACCCGGGTCGTCGACGTCCGCCGTGTAGTCGGAGGGCGAGGTCTCGTCGACGCCCGCGGGGGCCTTCACGGCCCGCAGGATCACCGTGAGCACCACCGACACCAGGACGTTCAGCACGAAGGCGGTGAAGCCGATGTAGCCGATCTCGCCGATGCCGGGGATCTCGTCGGAGCTGCCGCCGAAGTGCTTCTGGGTCGGGCTGGCCACACCGTAGGCCGCCAGCGTGCCGTAGACCATGCCGACCGCCCAGCCGGCGATCAGCGCCCAGCGGTGCATCCACCGCGTGAACAGGCCGCCGACCAGCGCGGGGAACGTCTGGAGGATCCAGATGCCGCCGAGCAGCTGGAAGTTGATCGCCACGGTCTTGTCCATGGTGAGCACGAAGACCAGCGCACCCACCTTCACCAGCAGCGAGACCAGCTTGGAGACCTTGGTCTCCTGCGCCGGGGTCGCGTCCGGCTTGAGGAAGTCCTTGTAGATGTTGCGGGTGAACAGGTTCGCCGCGGCGATGGACATGATCGCGGCGGGCACCAGCGCGCCGATGCCGATCGCGGCGAACGCGACACCCGTGAACCAGTCGGGGAAGACGTTCTCGAACAGCTGCGGGATCGCCAGCTGGCCGTTCTTGACGTTGACGCCGTCGGCGATCGCCATGAAGCCGAGCAGCGCCAGCAGGCCCAGCATCAGCGAGTACAGCGGCAGGATCGCGGTGTTGCGGCGGATCACGTTGCGGCTGCGCGAGGAGAGCGTGGCGGTGATCGAGTGCGGATACATGAACAGCGCCATCGCCGAGCCCAGTGCGAGCGTCGCATAGCCCCAGGTCCCGGCGGAGTTCGGGGCCAGCGCACCCTTCGGCTTGCCGGGCACCGGGCCGGGCTGGGACAGGGCGTGGCCGGCCTTGGCGAAGATGTCGTCGAAGCCGCCCAGCTTGATCGGGATGTAGATGATCGCCACCGCGATGACGAGGTAGATCAGCGCGTCCTTGACGAACGCGATCAGCGCGGGCGCCCGCAGGCCGGAGGAGTACGTGTAGGCGGCCAGCACCGCGAACGCGATGAACAGCGGCAGGTCCTTCACGAACCAGTTCCCGCTGCCGCCCACGCCCATCACGTCCAGCACCGCCTGGATGCCGACGAGCTGGAGTGCGATGTACGGCATCGTGGCCAGGATGCCGGTGACCGCGACCGCCAGCGAAAGACCCTTGGAGCCGAACCGGCCCCGCACGAAGTCCGAGGTGGTGACGTATCCGTGCCGGTGCGAGACCGACCACAGACGGGGCAGGAAGGTGAAGATCAACGGGTAGACGATGATCGTGTACGGCACCGCGAAGAAGCCCGCCGCACCGGTCGCGTAGATCGCCGCCGGCACGGCCACGAAGGTGTACGCGGTGTACAGGTCACCGCCGAGCAGGAACCAGGTGACCCAGGTGCCGAAGGAGCGGCCGCCGAGCCCCCACTCGTCGAGGCTCTGGGCGTTGTCGGCCTTGCGCCAGCGCGCCGCCCAGAAGCCCATCACCGTCACGGCCAGGAAAAAGAAGATGCAGACGCCGAGCGCCACACCGTTCACGCCACCCATCAGGCGTCACCCCCGTCGGAGCCCGCAGTGCCCTTGGTGCCCTCGGCGCGCGCCGCGCCCGCGCCGGCCGCGCTACGGCGGGCCTTCTGATCCCGCTGCCACAGCTTGTACGCGGTGCCGGTCAGCGCCGTGGAGATCAGCACCCACAGCATCTGGTACCAGTAGAAGAAGGGGATGCCGATGAAGGTCGGGTCCACCTTCGCGTAGGAGCTGACCCAGAGCATCGCCACGAACGGGGCGATCAGACACAGGGCAATGACCACGCGGGCCGGCGTCACGACCGGCCTGCTCACTTCGGGTACGTCTGGACCTGGCATACGGGGCTCCGTCGGCTCGTCGACCATCGGGGGACATGGTTGATCGCATGTGATGCGCAGGAAATCTAAGCGACGGTCCTGCACGAGGGAACCCCAGTCCGCATAACGGACATGTTGCGTTCTGTGTACGGTGCCCGCACCGAAACGGTCATAGCGGGCGCCCCGTGTCCGGCGTCACGCACTCCTGCCCCGCTCCTCGTGAACGGCGACCCCGGCGACGACCAGAAGCACGCCCGTGGCCTCCGGCCACCCGGGGACCTGGGCCAGGACCAGGACGCCGATGACGGCCGCGGTGGCGGGGAGCAGGGCGAGCATCAGGGCGAAGGTCGCCCGGGGGATGCGCGCCATGGCCAGTTGATCGCAGACGTACGGGATGACGGACGAGCAGACGCCCACGCCGAAGGCGGCCGCCAGCAGGGCGGGGGCGGTCAGCGCGTCGGCGGCGTCGGCGACTCCCACCGGGGCCACGACGAGCATCGCGATCAGCATGGCGGCGCCGAGCCGGTCGATGCCCTCGGCGCCGCCGTCCGCCGCGAGACGGTGCCCGAGGACCACGTAGAGCAGGAACAGCACGCAGTTGCCGAAGGCGAGGACGAGCCCGAGCGGCTCGCCGACCAGGTGCACGTCGGCCAGCAGGGCGACCCCGGCGACCGTGAGCACCAGTGCGGCACCGTTGCGCCGCGACCGTACCCCGAGCGCCGCCAGCAGCACCGGACCGACGAACTCGATGGCGCCGACGGTGCCCAGCGGCAGCCGGTCCAGGGCCAGGTAGAACACCGTGTTCATCACCCCCAGCACCGAGCCCAGGGCCAGCAGCAGCCGGCGCTGACGCCTGGTGGCGGCACGCCACACCCGCCACGGGCGGCGCCACAGGGCGAAGACGACCGCGGCGGAGGCGATGCGCAGCCAGGCCACCCCGAGGACGTCGATACGGGCGAAGAGCAGGACCGCGAAGGCGGGCCCGAGGTAGTGGAAGACCGCGCTGGTCAAGAAGAAGGCGGGGGACGGCACGCGCTCGGCCACGGTCATGAATCGCGAGGGCGGGGCACCGGCGGTGGCGTCCGCAGGGGCGGTGGCATCCGTAGGGTCGGCGGAGTGTTCGGCAGAGTTGACCACGCGAGGTATGGTCGCAACCGGACAACGCCGGAAACCATGCCGGAACGGCAAGCACGACGGCCGATTGCTTGGCGCATGATGCCGCGACGGCGCCTTCGATCTTGCGATGGTGAAAAGTGGACGCTGTGGACCGGGCCATCCTGGCCGAGCTCGACGCCGACCCCAGGCTGTCGACGGCGGAGCTCTCCCGGCGGGTCCAGGTCTCGGTGCCCACCGCGCGCGAGCGGGTGCGGCGGCTGCACGAGCAGCAGGTGATCCGCGGCTACCGCCTCGACGTGGACCCGGCCGCGCTGGGCCTTCCGGTGGCGGCCTTCGTCCGCGTGCGGCCGGGCCCGAGCCAGCTACCGAAGATCATCGAGCTGGTGCAGAGCCTTCCGCAGGTCAGCGAGTGCCACCGCATCACCGGGGAGGACTGCTTCCTGATCAAGGTGCATGCGCGCGACATCACGGCCTTCGAGGAGGTCCTGGACCGGTTCCTGCGGTACGGGCAGACCACCACCTCGATCGTCCAGTCCACGCCCGTGCCGCCGCGCACACCCGGGCTCGGCACGTCTGGGCTCGGCACGCCCGGGCTCGGGTAGCTCGGTGCGATCAGCTCGACCGCCTCAGTCGGCCGGCCGCTTCAGCCGGGCCACGAACTTGTACCGGTCGCCCCGGTAGACCGAGCGGACCCACTCCACCGGCTTGCCCTCGCCGTCCAGCGAGTGCCGTGAGAGCAGCAGCATCGGCAGGCCCACGTCGGTGCCGAGCAGGCCCGCCTCGCGCGGCGTGGCCAGGGAGGTCTCGATGGTCTCCTCGGCCTCGGCGAGCCGGACGTCGTACACCTCGGCGAGCGCCGCGTAGAGGGAGGTGTACTTCACCAGGCTGCGCCGCAGGGCGGGGAAGCGCTTGGCCGACAGGTGTGTCGTCTCGATCGCCATCGGCTCGCCGCTGGCCAGCCGTAGCCGCTCGATGCGCAGCACGCGCGTGCCGGCGGCGATGTCGAGCAGCCCGGCGAGCGGCTCGTCGGCGTTCACGTATCCGATGTCCAGCAGCTGCGAGGTGGGTTCGAGGCCCTGGGCGCGCATGTCCTCGGTGTACGAGGTGAGTTGGAGCGCCTGGGCGACCTTCGGCTTGGCCACGAAGGTGCCCTTGCCCTGGATCCGCTCGAGACGTCCCTCGACGACCAGTTCCTGCAACGCCTGCCGCACGGTCGTGCGCGAGGTGTCGAACTCGGCGGCCAGGGCGCGCTCCGGGGGTACGGCGGTGCCGGGCGCCAGCGTCTCCGTCATGTCCAGCAAGTGCCGCTTGAGGCGGTAGTACTTGGGCACGCGCGCGGTGCGGACCGTGCTGCCGGCCTCGGTCTCCGCGCTGGTGGCGTCGGTGCTCATGCTCCGCCTTCCGGGCTCCCTGCGGATGGCCGGCGCTGGTGCCGGCCGCAGCTCACATCGTGGCACGGCCGATTCCGCGTACCTGCGGGAGCCGTTGCTCTTCCTTATACACCGTGGGGACCAGGCGTGGTCTAGTCCACCCCTGGTCGGGGGCTGGTGCACGTGCCCAACAGGTATGTGCGGTACGGCCCGGCGCCGGCGCGGCGTGCAGATGTCGGTCAGGTAAAGGAGGGTACGGGCGGCATGTGCCATGCTTGACACTCCAATAGGTCTAGGCCAAGCTGCATAGCGGTCGTAATGGTCTACACCAATGCTCCGCACCAGTGCACTACACCGAACCCAGGACCCAGGCGCGCCCTCGGCTCACGCCTGATGCCTCGCTGCGGGTGGGGGGTTGCGGGCATCCCTGAGGAGGATGACGTGAAGCGCAGGCTCATCGCGGCGATAGGTGTCGCGGGCATGATGGTCTCCGTCGCGGCGTGCGGAGGCGACAGCGACAAGGCCGGCAGCTCCGACAAGCTCACGGTCTGGCTCGCCGTCGACGCCCAGAACAACTGGCCCGGACTCATCAAGGCCGCCGACGCGGCCTTCAAGAAGAAGCACCCGGGCGTGACCATCGAGCACGAGTACTACGGCTGGCCCGACAAGAACTCCAAGCTTGACGCCGTCCTCGCCACCGAGAAGGTCCCCGACGTGGTCGAGATGGGCAACACCGAGATGCTCAGCTACATGGTCAAGGGCGCCTTCGCCGAGGTCGACCCGACCAGGTTCGACCACGCGGACGGCTGGCTCGACGGCCTCAGGCAGTCCGTCACCTACGACGGCAAGGTCTACGGGGTGCCGTACTACGCGGGCGGCCGGGTCGCCAACTGGCGCAAGGACATCGCCGCCGCGTCCGGCATCAGGACCACCCCCAAGAGCTACGACGAACTGACCTCGGACCTGGACCGCATCCAGAAGAAGCAGGGTTCCGGGTTCAGCGCCTGGTACCAGCCCACCCGCGACTGGTACGCCGGCATGTCCTTCGTCTACGACGCGGGCGGCGCCATCGCGACGAAGCAGGGCGACACCTGGAAGGCCACCCTCTCCTCGCCCGAGTCCCTCAAGGGCCTCAAGGAGTACAAGAAGGTCATCGACGCCTACATGCACGGCGACAAGACCAAGGACGAGTCGGACCGTTACATCGTCTACGGCCAGGGCAAGTCCGGCATGATCTTCGCCGCGGCCTGGGAGGGCGGCACCGCCGCCGACCCGAAGAACGACAAGACCGGCAAGCTCAAGGAGAACGCCGTCAACTTCGTGATGCCGGGTCCCTCGGGCAAGAACATGCCGGTCTTCCTGGGCGGCAGCGACCTGGCCATCCCGGTGAAGTCCGACGCGCAGGACCTCGCCACCGAGTGGATCAACGACTTCACCGGCGCCAAGGGCCAGAAGGGCCTGATGGCCAAGGGCAACCTGCCCAACAACAAGGCCGACCTGGCCGTGCAGAAGAAGGACCCGGCGACCGCGGTGCCCGCCATCGCCGCCGAGAGCAGCTGGTTCGTACCGATGGCACCCGGCTGGGGCCAGGTCGAGAAGGCGCAGGTCCTCCAGACCATGCTCCAGTCCATCGGCACCGGTAAGCAGTCGGTGGAGGCCGCGGCGAAGACGGCTGACGCCGCGATCGACAAGGTGATCAACGTCAAGTGACCGTTGACGTCCGTCTTGTGCCTTACGGGCGCCACGTCGTGCCTGGCAGGGGCGCGGGGCTGTATCGATCAGCGGCTCCGCCGCGGGGCGCGCCCGGCCACATACGACCCTGCGGGTCGCCACCGGCCCGGAGGGGCAGTTCGGTTCGTTCCGGACCAGCTGCCCGTGGTGGGTTGCCCGCGCAGTTCCCCGCGCCCCTGAAAGGCGCCTTCGGCGCCCCCGCCGGAACGAAGACCGCTGAGGAGCGCGCATGAGTGCCGCAGAGACCACCACCGCGGGGGCACCGCCGACGGCCCCCGCAACCGCGCGCCCCCCGGGGCCCCGCGGCAGCCGTGGGCCGGCAGGCCGGACCCGCGGGGGG
Organism: Streptomyces odontomachi; assembly: GCF_024435355.1. Classification (GTDB taxonomy): domain Bacteria; phylum Actinomycetota; class Actinomycetes; order Streptomycetales; family Streptomycetaceae; genus Streptomyces; species Streptomyces odontomachi. The sequence goes on along the minus strand of NZ_JAMJWG010000012.1, from coordinate 82,815 downwards.
CGCCGCCTCCCGGGGCACGGCGGCGGTACCGCCGTGCCCTGGGCGTTGCTGGCGCCCTGCCTGCTGATCCTGCTGCTGGTCCTGGGGTATCCGCTGGTGCGGCTGTTCACGCTGTCGTTCCAGAGCTACGGGCAGTCCCAGCTGTGGGGCTTCAAGCCGGCCGAGTCCGTCGGCTTCGCCAACTTCTCCAAGGTGCTCGGCGACGGCGAGTTCTGGGCGGTCGTCGTGCGCACCGTCGTCTTCGCGCTGGGTTCGGTCCTGCTCACGATGGTGCCGGGCATGCTGATCGCCCTGCTGTTGCAGCGCGTGTCCGGCTGGGTGCGGACGCTCGTCAACATCGCGCTGGTGGCGAGCTGGGGCATGCCCGTGATCGTCGCGACCACCATTTACAAGTGGATGTTCGACTCCGACTACGGCGTACTCAACTACCTGCTCAGCAAGCTCCCGGGCGTCGATCTCGTCGGTCACAACTGGTTCGCCAGCGGCACCCAGGGCCTTGCGGTGATCATGCTGCTGGTGGTGTGGGGCGCGGTGCCGTTCGTGGTGATCACGCTGACCGCCGGCCTCACCCAGGTACCCAGGGAGCTCGAAGAGGCGGCCCGGCTCGACGGCGCCGGTTCCTGGGGGGTCTTCCGGCATGTCACGGTGCCGATCCTCAAACCGATCCTGGTCATGCTCACCACCCTCTCGGTCATCTGGGACATCGGCGTCTTCCCGCAGGTGTTCGTGATGCGCGGGGGTCATCCGGAGGCGGAGTTCCAGCTGCTGACGACCTATTCCTACGACAAGGCGTTCGTGGTCAACGACTACTCGGGCGGTTCGGCGATCGCCCTGCTCACCGTCCTGCTGATGCTGGGCGTGGTCGCGGTGTACATGCGCCAGATGCTGAAGATCGGAAACGTCGAATGAGCGGGGTGAGCAGGGTGAGCGGTGTGCGTACCGGGACGGGGGCGGCCCGGCCCGCGGTGCCGGCCAGGCGGCGGCGCGGCCGCACCAAGGCCGGTTGGAACCTGCTCGGGCTCGGTGTCTTCGTCGCCATCGGATTCCCCGTCTACTGGATGCTCGACACCGCCTTCAAGCCGGCCCGGGACGCCATCGACCCGACCCCGCACCTGCTGCCCACCGCCCTCACCCTGGACAACTTCCGCCGGGCACTGGACATCGCGGACTTCTGGGGGCCCGTCACCCGCAGCCTGATCGTGTCGTTCGCGGTCGTGCTGATCGGCATGGTGGTCGGCCTGCTGGCGGCGATCGCCATCTCCCGCTTCGCCTTCCGCGGGCGCAAGATCGTGATCGTCGGCATCCTCACGGTCCAGACGGTGCCGCTGGTGGCGATGATCATCCCGATCTTCCTGCTGCTGAACGACCTCGGGCAGTACGACAAGCTGAGCGGGCTGATCATCACGTATCTGACCTTCGTCCTGCCCTTCACGGTGTGGACGCTGCGCGGCTTCATCGCGGGCATCCCGCGGGAACTCGAGGAGGCCGCCATGGTCGACGGCTGCGGCCGCACCGCCGCCTTCCTGCGCGTGGTCTTTCCGCTGCTCGCGCCCGGTATGGTCGCCACCTCGGTCTATGCCTTCATCCAGGCCTGGAACGAGTACCTCTACGCGCTGATGCTGTTGAGCCAACGGCATCAGACGGCCACCGTCTGGCTCGGCAACTTCACCACCAAGCACGGCACCGAGTACGCCCCCATGATGGCGGGTGCCACGCTGATGGCCGTGCCGATGGTGGTGCTCTTCCTGCTCGTCCAACGCAAGATGGCGGCGGGCCTGACCGCGGGCGCGGTGAAGGGCTGATGACCCGGCCCACCACCCCGCCGGCACCGGCGCCGCCCCGGCCGATGCCGGGGGCACCGCCCGCGCCGACACTGATTCCGGCACCGTCCCCCACGTTCTCGACCTCTCCCCCACTCCCGACCTCGTTCGAGCGGGGGGACCCCCGGGAACAGGGGGCGTCTCCACTCGCCGCACCGGCCGACGGTGGGTCGCCGTCCCGCGCCGCGGTCATCCGTCCAAGGAGCTCTCGATGACGACACTCGCCGGCCACACGGACACCCTGACCCGTGACGCGCTGACGGTCCTGCAACCCGGCTTCACCGGCACCCGTGCCCCCGACTGGCTGCTGCGCCGGATCGGCCAGGGCCTCGCTTCGGTGGCCCTCTTCGGGCGCAACGTGGCCTCGCCCGACCAGCTGGCCGCGCTCACCGCCGAGCTGCGCGCCGAACGCGACGACGTGCTGGTCACCATCGACGAGGAAGGCGGCGACGTCACCCGTCTGGAGGTGCGCAGCGGCTCCTCTTTCCCGGGCAACCACGCGCTCGGCGCTGTCGACGACACCGCGCTCACCCGCGACGTGGCGTACGCGCTGGGCCGCCGTCTCGCCGAGTGCGGCGTCAACTTCAACTGGGCGCCGTCCGCCGACGTCAACTCCAACCCCGCCAACCCCGTCATCGGCGTGCGCTCCTTCGGCGCCGACACCGACTTGGTCGCCCGGCACACCGCCGCTTACGTGACGGGCATCCAGGCGGCGGGCGTCGCCGCGTGCACCAAGCACTTCCCCGGCCACGGCGACACCGCGGTCGACTCGCACCACGCCATGCCGCGCATCGACGCGGACCTGGACACCCTGCACGCCCGTGAGCTGGTGCCGTTCCGGGCGGCCATCGCGGCGGGCACCCGTGCGGTGATGACCGCCCACATCCTCGTACCGGCGCTCGATCCCGAGCGGCCCGCGACGCTCTCCCCCCGCATCCTCACCGGCCTGCTCCGCGAGGAGCTCGGCCACCAGGGCCTGATCGTCACCGACGGCATGGAGATGCAGGCCATCACCGCGGCCTACGGGATCGAGCGGGGCAGCGTCCTCGCGATCGCCGCCGGGGCCGACGCGATCTGCGTGGGCGGTGGGCTCGCGGACGACGAGACCGTGCGCCGGTTGCGCGACGCGCTGATCGCCGCGGTGCGCACCGGTGAGCTGCCCGAGGAGCGTCTCGCGGACGCCGCGGCCCGGGTACGGGAGCTGGCGCGCTGGACGGCCGCGCAGGCGGGCGTGCGGGCCGCGCACGGCGCAAGCGCATGGGAGGCGCATGACGGTGACGTGGGGCTTGTGGCGGCGCGGCGTGCGCTCCGGGTGACGCCGGGCGCGGGTCCTGCCGGGCCGCTCACCGAGGCGCCGTTCGTCGCCGCCTTCACCCCGGTGGCGAACATCGCGGTCGGTGACGAGACCCCGTGGGGCGTGGCGGCGGAACTCCAGCGCCTGCTGCCCGGCACCCTGACCGCCGGTTTCAGCGGTCCCGAAGCCGCCGAGCGTGCGCTCGACGCCGCGAACGGCCGCCGCATCGTGGCCGTCGTCCGCGACGAGCACCGCCACCCGTGGATGTCCGCGGCCCTGGACGCGCTGCTCGCGGCCCGCCCGGACACCGTCATCGTCGAGATGGGTGTTCCCCAGGCCCCCGCACGCGGTGCCCTGCACATCGCGACGCACGGTGCGGCCCGGGTGTGCGGGATCGCGGCGGCGGAGGTACTGGTGGGCCGGGGCGCGTAGCGGCGCGGGGGCGCTATGGCCTGGCGGCACCCTCGCGATGGCTCTGATAGCTGATGGGGCGCGCTGGCAAAGCCCGCGCGCCCCATCAGAGCGTCGTGCCCGCGGTCAGGCGGCCGGGAGGCGGGTCAGAGCCCCTGCCAGGCCGGCTTGTCGGCGTAGGTCTGCCGGAAGTAGTCGGCGAAGTTCAGACCGGCCGCGGCCGCCTCGTCGACCACCACCGTGGCGTGCGGATGCAGCTGGAGCGCCGACGCCGGGCAGACCGCCGCCACCGGCCCCTCCACGCTGGCCGCCACCGCCGCCGCCTTCGCCGCCCCGGTGGCCAGCAGCACCAGGTGCCTGGCCCGGAGGATCGTGCCGATGCCCTGGGTGATCACATGGTGCGGCACCTGCGCGATGTCGCCGTCGAAGAAGCGGGCGTTGTCGATGCGGGTCTGCTCGGTCAGCGTCTTGATCCGGGTCCGGGAGGCCAGCGACGAGCAGGGCTCGTTGAAGCCGATGTGCCCGTCCGAACCGATGCCGAGCAGTTGCAGGTCCACCCCGCCCGCCGCCTCCAGGGCCGCCTCGTACGCCTCGCACGCGGCCGGCACGTCCGAGGCGCTGCCGTCCGGGCCCAGGAAGGCCTTCTTGTCGAGCCCGAGGGGTTCGAGCACCTCGCGCCCGAGCACCGAGCGGTACGACTCGGGGTGGTCGGCGGGCAGCCCCACGTACTCGTCGAGCTGGGCGACCCGTGCCCGGGAGACGTCCACGGCACCGGAGCGGACCATGGCGGCCAGCGCCTGGTAGACGGGCAACGGCGTCGAGCCGGTGGCGACGCCGAGCACGGCGGCGGGGTTGCGGCGCAGCAGCCGGGCGATGGCCTCGGCTATCAGCTCACCGCCGGTCTTGGCGTCCGGGACGATGACAACTTCCACGCTGATCCTGCCGATCTGAAGGGTTCACGACTCATGGTGCATGCCGGCGCGACCGGTCCGACAGGCAGGTCACGGCGCATGCCAAAGCGACACCATGTGGACTAGACCAATCTACCAGAGTGGCTCCCGGCTGCGTGGTCCGGTCTGAGGGAGTGCAATGGAAGGGAGTGCGAGGGACTGGGAGGAGTGCGAGGGACGGGAGCCGGACGGAGCCCAAGCGTCTGGAGCAGGAAGGAGTGCAGGACCGGGGGAGGGAGGAGGAGCGAGGAGGAGCACGGGCGCGCCGTGTGAGCGCGGCCGAGCATGGCTGCCGGAGCCACCACGGGGACCGGCGCCGTGGCGCCGCAGGAGAACCGGAGAACCGGGAGGTCCGCATGAGCGCCGGCACAGCGGCCGCGGCCGAGGAGCAGCCGGGCCACCTGATGCGCCGCGAGATGGCCGAGCAGCCCGCGGTCCTGGAACGGATCCTCACCCGCGGTGCCGGCCGCATCCGCGAGGTGGCCCGGCGGATCGCCGCGCGGCAACCGCGCTTCGTGCTGCTCACCGCCCGCGGCAGCTCCGACAACGCCGCCCTGTACGCCAAGTACCTCCTCGAGATCCGGCTCGGCATGCCGTGCGGGCTGGTCTCCATGTCCACGATCACGGCCTATGGGGCGCGGCCCGACCTGCGGGACGTGCTGCTCATCACCGTCAGCCAGTCCGGTGGCTCACCCGACCTGGTGGCCGCCACGAAGGCGGCGGGTGCGGCGGGGGCCATCACTTTGGCGGTCACCAACAATCCGGATTCCCCGCTGGCCGCCGTCTCCGAGCAGCACCTCGACATCATGGCGGGCGCCGAGCAGGCGCTGCCCGCCACCAAGTCGTACACCGCGACGCTGCTCGCGCTCCATCTCTTCGTGGCGGGCCTGGGCGGCGATGCGGACGGTGTCGCCGTCGCGCGCGAGCTGCCCGGGCTGGCCGAGCACCTGGTGGACCGGCATGGCGAGATCCGGGCGCTGGCGGCCCGCTACCGGTTCGCCGAGCGCATGGTGTTCACGTCGCGTGGCTACGGCTACGCGACGGCGAACGAGGCCGCCTTGAAGCTCATGGAGACGGCGTACATCCCTGCGCTGTCGTACTCCGGCGCGGATCTGATGCACGGCCCGCTCGCGATGGTCGACAACATCTCCCCGGTCATCGCCGTGGTCAGCGACGGCAAGGGTGGCCAGGCCCTGCAACCCGTGCTCGACCGGCTCCGCGGGCGCGGCGCCGATCTCGTGGTGGTCGGGCCACGGGCCGAGGTCGAGCGGGCCTCCGCGGGCTTCGCGCTGCCCACCCGGGGGGTGGCGGAGGAGGTCCAGCCGATCCTGGAGATCATCCCGCTGCAACGTCTCGCGTACGAGGTCACGCTGGCGCGCGGGTTCGACCCGGACGCGCCCCGGGCGCTGGCGAAGGTGACGAAGACGCACTGAGCGCCCGTCAGCCGTGCCCGGCGTGCGCCAGGGTGCCTCCTCGCTTCGCTCGTGCCCGGCGCGCGCGACGGTGCCTCCTCGCGCGGTGCCGTGACGGCGGTCCAGGGGCGTGCACGCGCGCGGTCGCGGCCCGCGGCGCAGCAGGCATCCGCCGGTTGCGACACTGAAGACCCGGCGTCCCGCGGCTCGCTCAGGCCGCCACGCCCCCGTCCCGCAGTTCCCGCAGTTCCCGCAGTTCCCGCAGTCCCGCCGACGCCGGGGCAAGATCCCGTCCGACCTGGGAGAACCCGTGCCGCACCCCCGGAAACCCCGCCCGTCGCGGCGTGCCGCACCCCGCCCCGGAGCGGCCCCGGAAGGACCGCGGCACGGCACCGTCGCGGACACGGCATCGACGGCCCGCGCCTCGGAAACGGCTCCGGACGCCCGGCCCTCAGAGGGGCACCCCCCGTACCTCGCCCGTCCCGACCTGCACGCGGACTGCGGCAACTGCTTCGCGTTGTGCTGCGTGGCCCTGCCGTTCGCCGGCTCGGCGGACTTCGCGTACGACAAGAGCGCGGGCACGCCCTGCCGCCATCTCCGGACCGACTTCCGGTGCGGAATCCACGACGAGCTCCGGCCGAGCGGCTTCAAGGGGTGCACCGTCTTCGACTGCTTCGGTGCCGGTCAGAAGGTCTCCCAAGGCACCTTCGCAGGCCGCGACTGGCGCACCGGTGGCCCGGCCGTGGCCCGGCGGATGTTCGCGGTGTTCCCCGTCATGCGTCGGCTGCACGAACTGCTGTGGTACCTCGCAGAGGCGCTCGCCGCACCCCGCGCCCGCCCCTTCCACGGCGAGCTGCGCCCCCTGCTGGAGCGCACCGAACGCCTCACCCACGGCGGCCCCGAAGACCTCGTGAACCTCGACGTCGAAGCGCACTGGGACACCGTCGCCACCCTCCTGCTGCGCGTCAGCGAGCACATCCGGGCCACCGTGCCGGGTCCGCGGCATGACCACCGGGGCGCCGACCTGATAGGCGCCCGTCTGAAGGGCGCCGATCTGCGCGGCGCCAGTCTGCGCGGCGCCCGCCTCATCGCGGCCGACCTGAGCGGTGCCGACCTGACCTGCGCCGATCTCATCGGAGCGGATCTACGCGACACCGATCTGCGCGGCGCCGACCTCACCGGCAGCCTCTTCCTCACCCAGGCCCAGCTGAACGCCGCCCGCGGTGACGCGACCACCCGGATCCCACCCGCCCTCGCCCGCCCCGCCCACTGGTGACCGGGGTCGCGACCGCGCAGCGGACACGACCAGCCGAGCGTCTCTCAACACATCTGAGCACTTCTGTGGAATCTGAGACGCAAAATAACGAGAACGAACATCTGTGAACGCATAGACAACGGAGAATGGTCTAGTCCACAATCGGTTCGGGCTTCCGTCCTTCCCGCACAGAAGGACGGACCGAGGAGCCGGTGCTCTCTGCCCTGACCGCGCCGGTCCTCGCCATCGGCGGTCGGGCCCGCACACCCGGCGGCCGATTCTGCTCGGGGCTGCGGTGCCATGGGCGTTCCCGCTCGTCAAGAGCTCGGGACAGGGTTGAGGGTCCCTCCCAGGCGCCGCGGCCCGCGGGTGACCGGCGCGCGGCCCGGGGGGTGCGCGGCGCGGAGCCGCCCGGCCGGCACGGGTACGCTCGCACATGTGCCCTCCATGAACGACCTCGTACGCCAGCACACCGCACTCTCGGACACCGACCTGGAGTGGCTGCACCTGCTGGTCTCGGAGTGGCAGCTGCTCTCCGACCTCTCCTTCGCCGATCTCGTCCTGTGGGTACCCACCCGGGACGGCACGCGCTACGTCTCCGTCGCGCAGATGCGCCCCAACACCGGCCCGACCTCCTACCAGGACGACATGGTCGGCCATCTCGTGCCGCGCGGGCGACGTCCCATGCTGGACGCCGCGCTCGACGAGGGCCGCATCGTGCGCGAAGGGGACCCCGAGTGGCGCGAGGAGGTGCCGGTGCGGGTCGAGTCGATCCCGGTGCGCCGGGAGGGCCGGGTGCTCGGCGTCATCGCCCGCAACACCAACCTGCTCACCGTGCGCACCCCGTCCCGGCTCGAACTCACCTATGTGCAGAGCGCGTCGGACCTCGCCCAGATGATCGCGGCAGGGGCGTTCCCGTTCCCTGACCAGCAGGTCGACATGGACGCCTCACCGCGCGTCGGCGACGGTCTGATCCGCCTGGACGCGGACGGCTTCGTGCAGTACGCCTCGCCGAACGCGCTCTCCGCCTACCACCGCCTGGGTCTCGCCTCCGACCTCGTCGGCCACCACCTCGGCACCACCACCGCGAAACTCGCCCTGTCGCAGGGACCGGTGGACGAGGCGCTGGTCAAGGTGGCCAGCGGATGGGCGCCGCGTGAGTTCGAGGTGGAGGGTGAGGAGTGTGTGATCCAGGTCCGTGCGATCCCGCTCAAGCCCAAGGGTCCCAGGATCGGCTCCCTCGTACTGCTCCGCGACGTCACCGAACTGCGCCGCCGCGAACGTGAGCTGATCACCAAGGACGCCACCATCCGGGAGATCCACCACCGGGTCAAGAACAACCTCCAGACGGTGGCCGCGCTTCTCCGGTTGCAGGCCCGGCGCATCGACTCGCAGCGCGGACGTGAGGCGCTCGAAGAGGCGGTGCGGCGCGTCGGCTCCATCGCCATCGTGCACGAGACGCTTTCTCAGACCCTCGACGAGCGCGTGGAGTTCGATGAGATAGCCGACCGGGTGCTGTCCATGGTCGCCGAGATCGCGTCAGGCAAGATCACGGGCCGCCGCACGGGCCGCTTCGGCGTACTGGACGCCGAGGTCGCCACCCCGCTCTCCATGGTCCTCACCGAGTTGTTGCAGAACGCCATCGAGCACGGGTTCGGCACCGGCGACCACGGCACCGTCGAGGTCGCCGCGGTCCGCGGTGGCAGCGCCAAGGAGGCCCGGCTGCTGGTCACCGTCCAGGACGACGGTGTGGGTCTGCCGGCAGGATTCGACCCCAGCGTGGCCGGGAACCTCGGCCTACAGATCGTGCGCACCTTGGTGGAGGGGGAGTTGAACGGCACGTTCGACCTGGTCCCCGCATCGGAGCGCGGTACGCAGGCGCTGCTGGACATTCCGGTGCGCGCGGAGAAGTAGCGCGCGGGTGTGGAGGGTCCGTACGGTCCCTATGGTCTGTACGGTCATATGGACCGTAGACAGTCAAAGCCCCGGACCACCCGGTCCGGGGCTGACTGACCATCTCTTCATCACACTTGTGTGTACTACGCGCTGCTGCTCGGGGGCGGGGGATGCGTACCTCGCTGAACGCGAGTCGTGCCGTTGCTGGCACACGCGCCGCCGGGCTCAGGCTCGTGCGGGGGCTTGGGTGTCAGGCGCTCGCCTGGCGCGCCCGGTTGCGAGCGGCACGGCGCTTCATCGCGCGGCGCTCGTCCTCGCTGAGGCCACCCCAGACGCCAGAGTCCTGACCGGACTCAAGCGCCCACTGCAAGCACTGCTCCACCACGGGGCAGCGCCGGCACACGGCCTTGGCTTCCTCGATCTGCAGCAGCGCGGGACCGGTGTTGCCGATGGGGAAGAACAGCTCGGGGTCTTCCTCGCGGCAAACGGCGTTGTGACGCCAGTCCATGGCTGCTACCTCTCTTGGTCTTCATACTCGTGCGGGGCTTGTGAATGTGAACGCTTTCACGAATCCCTCGTCAAGGGAAGGGCCAGCTACCGGGCGACCGGCGTTGGTCCTGGGATGTGAGGAGGGATCCTGCGCTCCGTGCTGCCGGTGAGGCGGCTTCCTGAGCGCCACGTAGAGATTCGCAAACCTCGGCTGCGGATACAACCCCTTCCGGAAAGTTTTTTTTGATTCCTCGGTGTCGACTCGGTCACAGCCGTACTTCCATCGGGTGGAGTGTGGGCTAAACGTTCGAGTGAAAGGACTTTAGGGCCTTCCACTCACACAATCACACGCAGTGCACGGTGTACGCCTGTGAACGTCACGCTCTTTCGCAGCCCCAGGTGGTCACCGTCGACCTGAAGGGGGAGTGGCACCTTCGAATGCAAGGTGAACTCCGTCAGGTCGTGCAGCGACACCGCGTGCTTGCCACGCGGCCCCCGCTCCGGCGACGAGGTCAGCAGCTGCGTGCCGTACCGCGTCACCGCCGCCGTCGAAAGCCGGCTCAATCCCAGCAGGTCAAGGCCGGTGTCGAAGGACGCGCGCGGAGTCGCGTACACGGGTCGGTTACCCAGGTAGGTCCACGGGGATGTGTTGCAAACTATGGAAAGAACGAGGTTTTTGACAGGTGACTCGCCGGGCCGCTCCATCGTGATGCTGCCCGTCCTGCGGTGCGGATCGTCCAGGAAGTGGCGGAGCACCTGCCGGATGTAAAGGGCGTGTGTGGACCGCTTTCCACGCTCCCGCTGCTGTTCGACGCGGCCGATCACGCCGGCGTCGAATCCGAGCCCTGCACAGAACGTGAACCACCGGCTGGGCACCGTCTCGTCCGCCGTGCCGGGTGCGCCGCCACCGGCGATGCCGAGGCCCACAGTGCGTTCGCTCCCGCGGCGCAGTGCGTCCAACAGCGCACCGGTCGCTTCCACGGCGTCGTTGGGCAGGCCGAGGGCGCGGGCGAAGACGTTGGTGGAGCCGCCGGGGACGACGGCCACCCGGGGCAGTCGGTCCGGGTCGGGGCCGTGGTGCAGCAGACCGTTGACGACCTCGTTGACGGTGCCGTCGCCGCCGAGTGCGACGACCAGGTCGACATCGTTGCGCTCCGCGGCCTGCCGGGCGAGGTCACGGGCGTGGCCGCGGTACTCGGTGGTGATGGCGTCGAGCTTCATCTCGCTCGCCAGTGCGTGGATGAGGACATCACGGGTGCGGGCACTCGTGGTGGTTGCTGCCGGATTGACCACGAGAAGAGCGCGCATGCGCAGCAGGGTACATACCGGCCGGCGCGGAGAACCACCGGCCGGTGGTCTCCGACTCGACGTGCACGCCGTCTCCTCGGGGTCGCGGACCGTTCTCCCACCTCCTGACGGGGCGCGAACGGTGTCTGTCGGAGCCGCCCGTACCGTCCCCAGGACCGGGCACCGTGCGGCCCGGGGGATACCCTGCTGAGGTGAGCTCGAAGCAGAATTCCGCACCGGCACCCGAGGACGACCCCCGCCCCGGGCGGCTGACCCTGGCCGCCGCGCTGGCCGGGCTCGAAGGTCTCGCGCTGGTGGCGGGGGGCGGGTACCTGCTGGTGATGACGGTCGCCGGGAACCCGGACGACAACCAGCAGGCGGTGACCGCCGGAGTCACCCTGCTGGTGCTCGCTGCGCTGCCGCTGCTCGCGGCGCGCGGGTTGCTGCTGCGTCGCCGCTGGAGCCGTGGCCCCGCGGTGATCACGCAGATCCTGGCGCTGCCGGTGGCATGGAACCTGCTTCAGGCCGACAGCCTGCTGATTCCCGGCGGCATCGTGCTCGCCGTGGTCGCGGTGACGGCGCTCGTGCTGCTGGTGAACCCGGCCACCACGGAGGCCCTGGGCATCCGCGGGCCGGGCGAGTCCGCGTAGCCGCGAGAGGCGGGCGCCCCTCGCGGCCCACGGTGGCACGGTGCCGTCACGGGCACGTGCGGGCCGTTACTCCTCCACCAGGAGCTTCTCGCGGAGCTGGGCCAGGGTTCTGGCCAGCAGCCGGGAGACGTGCATCTGCGAGATGCCGACCTCCTGGGCGATCTGCGACTGCGTCATGTTGCCGAAGAAACGCAGCAGCAGGATGCGTTTCTCGCGCGGTGGCAGGTCCTCAAGGAGCGGCTTGAGCGACTCGCGGTACTCGACCCCCTCCAGAGCCTCGTCCTCGGCGCCGAGGGTGTCGGCGACGGCCGGGGACTCGTCGTCGGTGTCGGGGACGTCCAGCGAGAGCGTGGAGTAGGCGTTCGCCGACTCCAGGCCTTCCAGGACCTCTTCCTCGGAGATGTTCAGCTTCTGGGCGAGTTCGTGCACGGTGGGGGAGCGGCCGTGCAGCTGGGAGAGCTCCGCGGTCGCCGTGGTCAGCGCGAGACGCAGCTCCTGGAGCCGGCGCGGCACCCGGACCGCCCAGCCCTTGTCACGGAAGTGCCGTTTGATCTCGCCGACGACGGTCGGGGTGGCGTACGTGGAGAACTCGACGCCGCGCTCCGGGTCGAAGCGGTCCACCGACTTGATCAGTCCGATGGTGGCCACCTGCGTGAGGTCGTCCAGCGGCTCGCCGCGGTTGCGGAAGCGGCGTGCCAGGTGCTCGACGAGCGGCAGGTGCATGCGGACCAGCTGGTTGCGCAGCTCCGCGTACTCGGGCGTGCCCGCCGGCAAGGTGCGCAGCCGGATGAACATCGCCCGTGCGCCGCTGCGGTCGTGCACGTCGTGCTGTGTGGGCTTGGCGTGCTCCTCCGCCGGCGCAGCGGGGGCCTGGGCGGCCTCCTGCCGTCGGGGGGCGGGACGCGCCTGCCCTGCGGCGTGCCGCTCGTCGGCTTCGGGGGTCTGGTGGGCCCGCCGGGCGTCACGCGCGGTGCCCGCGTCCTGCTGGGTGCCCTGCCCGTGCTCGCTCATGTGTCCCGCCCTCCCCCGGCTGCCTTCTCCAGCATGGCGCTGGGGGGCACCTCCCAGAGGTGTCCCGAGGTCGCCGCCTTGTCCGGCCGGTACATCGCGCTCTTCCTTGTCGCTCGGCCCCGGCTGCCCACCGGGCCCGAAGGCGCCGGCCGGGGCAGGGGAGACGTCCTGCGGGTGCGGCCGGGCCTGTTGCTCGGGGATGCCGTTCGGTGTGCCCTCCGCCGCGTGGTCACCGGTCGGGGCAGCGCCCGCGGAGCGGCTCGCCCCGGTGCGATCCTGCGCTCCGGGGGTGTCGCCGCTGCCGCCGGTGTTGCCCGTGCCGTCCGTGTCATCGGTGGGAAGGCTCTGTGTGATGTGCTTGCCGCGCTCCTCGTTCCGCACCGGCCCGTCCCCGTTCCTCACGCCGGCCCGGGTCCCGCGCCGCGCTGTTTGTAGAGGCTGATCGAGACGGTGTTGTCCTCGGCGACCGAGGAGTCGACCTTGCCCGCGAGGGCGGACAGCACCGTCCAGGCGAAGGTTTCGCGCTCCGGGGCGCGACCGTCGGTCGTGGGCGCCGAGACCGTCACCTCCAGGGAGTCGTCGATGAGGCGGAAGACGCAGCTGAGCACGGAGCCGGCCACGGCCTGCTGCAGCAGGATCGCGCAGGCCTCGTCCACTGCGATGCGTAGGTCCTCGATCTCGTCGAGAGTGAAGTCCAAACGCGCCGCGAGTCCGGCCGTGGCCGTCCGCAGCACCGACAGGTAGGCACCCGCAGCGGGGAGCCGGACTTCCACGAAGTCCTGGGTCCCGGGCTCGCCTGCGATTTCGGACACCCTCACCTCCAAGGTGGTACAAGCTCTTTCGGGCCCGAGGTCGGTCCTCGGGCAACGCAACACATGGTCAGCGGTGACGGTATCGCGCGCGCGAGCCCCGTGTCCTGGAACCCCGAAGCCATGCTGTAACTCATAGTAAGTCAATGGGTACGCTCAGTGGCTAGGGGTGTGCGGGAGTCAATTCTCAAGAGCGCACGCCGGGTTGACGTACCCATGCGCCGGGCTTTCGAATCGTCACCACGCGCCCCCTGGTGTCCCGTATCCAACATCGTCATACCAGGACGTAGTCCACGAAGCACCAGCGCCAGGACTCGCCGGGCTCGAAGCTGCGCATCACCGGGTGGCCGGTCTGCTTGAAGTGTTCGGTGCCGTGCTGCAAGGGCGAGGAGTCGCAGCAGCCGACGTGGCCGCACTCCAGGCAGAGCCGCAGCTGCACCGGGTGGGTTCCGGCGGCCAGGCACTCGAGACATGTCTCGCTCTGCGGCGTCGGCTCGGTCACGGGCAGCGCCGCCAGGTGCGTGCACTCTCTCATCGTCTTCTCCGTCGCGCATTCCCAGGCACTTCCAAGAACCTGTGAATAGCCAGGTTACGATGCCTGACCTGGGCTTGCCGCGGCCACGGAGCCGCACCCCGTCGGGCGCGGTGTGGAGTACCCGCTCCGCCGGGCTGCCGGCGCGCGGCGCAACCGAGGAAGACGGGCGTAGTCGATGGACGCATTGCCTCTGTTGTTGCTGGTCGCGGGCGGTTCCGCGGTGGCGGGCGCGACTCGGCGCTTGGCCGTCCCGGCTCCGTTGCTGCTGGTCGCCGTGGGCCTCGCCGTCTCGTATCTGCCGGGCATTCCCACGTACTCCCTCGAGCCACGGGTCGTGCTGCCGCTGCTGCTCCCCCCGCTGCTGTACACGGCGGCGACCGACAGTTCGTACCTGGACCTGCGCGCCCAGGTGCGGCCCGTGCTGCTGCTGTCGGTGGGGTGCGTGCTGTTCACGGCCGTAGTGGTGGGCTGGGTCGCGTACCTCGTGGTGCCCGGGTTGCCGCTGACCTCGGCCCTGGTGCTGGGGGCGGTGGTGGCGCCGCCGGATGCGGTGGCGGCGACCGCGGTGGCCCGCAGGATCGGGCTGCCCTCCCGGATCACGACGATCCTTCAGGGCGAGTCCCTGATGAACGACGCGACCGCGATCACCGCCTACCGGGTGGCCGTCGGCGCGGCCGTCGGGGCGGGCGCGAGCTGGGGCGCCGCCATCGAGCAGTTCGTGCTGGCCACGCTCGGCGGTATCGGGATCGGGCTGCTGCTGATGGTGCCGCTGCACTGGCTGCGTACGCATCTCAAAGAGGCATTGCTCCAGAACACCCTGTCGCTGCTGATCCCGTTCTTCGCCTACGGGGTGGCCGAGCAGCTGCACGCCTCGGGGGTCCTCGCCGTGGTCGTCGTCGCGCTCTATCTGGGCCACCGCGCCTGGCAGGTCGACTTCGCGACCCGGCTCCAGGAGGAGGCGGTCTGGAAGATGGTCGCCTTCATCCTGGAGACGGCCGTCTTCGCGCTGATCGGGCTCCAGCTTCCGGTCGTGATGCGCGGTCTGGGCCGGTACGCGGGTGTGACCGCGCTGTGGTACGCGGTGGCGCTGTTCCTGGTGGCCGTCGTGAGCCGCCTGGCGTGGGTGTATCCCGCCACGTTCCTGCCGCGTGCGCTGTCGGAGCGCATCCGGGAGCGGGAGGCCGACCCCACGTGGCGCGGTCCGCTGGTGATCGGCTGGGCGGGCATGCGCGGGGTGGTGTCGCTGGCGATCGCCTTCTCGATCCCGGTCACCCGGCATGACGGCAGCCCGTTCCCGGCCCGCAACCTGGTGCTGTTCCTGACCTTCACCACCGTCATCGGCACCCTCGTCTTCCAGGGCCTGACGCTGCCGAAGCTGATCCGGACCCTGCGGCTGACGGGCCGCGACGTACACGAGCAGACGCTGGCCGAGGCGCAGGCACAGGCGCAGGCGTCCCGGGCGGCCGAGCGGAAGCTCGACGAACTGCTCAGCGACGAGCGCAACGCCCTGCCCGGCCCCCTGGCCGACCGTCTGCGCACCGTCCTGGAGCGTCGCCGCAACGCCGTCTGGGAGCGGCTCGGCGCGATCAATCCGGAGACGGGGGAGACCGCCGACGACACGTACCGGCGACTGGCCCGGAAGATGATCGAGACCGAGCGGTCGGTCTTCGTCCGGCTGCGGGACGCCCGGTACATCGACGACGAGATGCTGCGGACGCTGCTGCGCAGGCTGGACCTGGAGGAGGCGGCGGCCTACCGGGAGGCGACCTGAGCCTGGGCCGGAGCCCGGTCCTCGTCCGGGAAGGGGCGGCCGGTGATGACCGCGGCGACGGTGGTTCCCGGCGCGAAAGCGTCCTCCTCGGTGAGGGTGACGAGTCCATAGAGCAATTTGGCGACATAGAGACGCTCTATGCGCAGCTCGGGGCTGGGGCTGGGGCTGGGGCTGGAGCTGGGGCAGAGGGCGTCGGGTACGTCGTGCTGGCGGTGGCGGTTCTCGAAGTCCTCTGCGAAGTCCTCCAGGGTGGCGTCCGTACGGGCGTAGCCGCCGAAGTGGAAGCGCTCGTCGAGCCACCAGGTGCCGCGTGGGCCGCCGAAAGCGGCCTCTTGGAGGGTGCGTATCTCCGCGTTCAGGAAATCGCCCTTGAGTACCGGCACACCCAGGGCGCGCTGGCTGCTGTCGAGGCCTGCGGCGAGCCCGGCGAGGGTGCCGCCGGTGCCGCAGGCCACGGCTACCACGTCGGCCTGGCCGCGCAGCTCCTGGCCGAGCGCGACGCAGCCGCGCACCGCCTGGGCGTTGCTGCCGCCCTCGGGTATGACGCAGGCGTCCGCGACGTCGAGCTCCCGCAGCAGTGTGGCCAGGACGTCGGGGTGTGTCTTGCGGCGGTAGGTCGTCCGGTCGACGAAGTGCAGTCGCATGCCGTCGGCGGCGCAGCGGGTCAGCGAGGCGTTGAGCGGGCGCTCGGCCAGTTCGTGGCCGCGGACCACGCCTATGGTGGGCAGGCCGAGCAGGCGGCCCGCGGCCGCGGTGGCCCGCAGGTGGTTGGAGTAGGCGCCACCGAAGGTGACCAGGGCCCGTCCGCGTGCCGCGGCGAGGTTCGGCAGCAGCTTGCGCCACTTGTTGCCGACCAGGTCCGGGTGGATCAGGTCGTCGCGCTTGAGGAGCAGCCGGACGCCACGGCGGGCGAATCGCTCGTCGTCGACGGGGGTGAGCGGGGAGGGTATCCGGGGGTGGGCGGTCACTCCCGGCCGCGCAGGAAGCCGTCGCCGTTGGTCGCGATGTGGCTTTCCAGCGCTTGGAGGGCCTGCTGGGTGTCCTCGGCGGAGCCGCTGCCGCGGCGCTCGGAGTAGTAGGCGGCGCCGAGCTTGCGCAGCAGGTCGTTGCCCGCGCGCTGGGCCTGTACCTCGTCGATCCGCTGCTTGCCCTGATTGATGCCGCGCTGGGCCTGTTCCTTCGCGCGGTCCAGGAAGCCTGCCATGGGTCTCTCCTGTCGGTGGGTGCGTGGTCGGAATGTCGGACGGCGGGCTGGGGGGTCGGGCCCCGGGGGTGGGCCGGGGTGCGTACGGGAGTGCCGGCGGTGGCCATGGTCGGTGTCGATCGACCGATCGGTGGCCCGCCGGGCCGGTGGCCGCCGATCTGCGGACTCGACGTCTCCTGCATTCCCGCTTCGCGGAATCCGCACCATCACCTCATCGGGAATGCCGGATCGAAACTCCGGAAAACAGCTATGGACGGACTGTACGACTTCCCATTTGACCAACGCTCGAACATTTTCCTGGGTTCCCTCGGGTGCACCCGATCGGGTGACTGCGAACGGGGGCGCGGGAGTGCGGAGCGGATAACTGCCGCTCAGGGACGTCGAGAAGGTGGTGCGGCGGATCAGTGGGGCGCACGGGAATGAGGCGAGCGCCGGGTAACCCGCAGGTAACGGGCGCCTCTGCCCCATCTCCTTCCCGGCAATCCCGCTCTTTTGTGTAATGGCCTCGGCACGCTCCGTACTGGAAGGCTTGCCCGTGCAGATCACTGCATGATCGGGAGGGCATTTTTATGTCGGTAGGGAAAGAGGCCCGCGCCGGGCAAGCGAAGCCGCAGCAGAGTCTCGGCACGGCCGCCGCGCGGAGTCCGGCCACCACCACCAAGCCGGCACCGCGGATGCAGGCGATCAGCTCCCACCCGGTGACGGCGTACTGCTCGGCGGCCGTGCTCGTACCGGACGTGCCGGGCGTCCCGGGGAACGTCGAGATCGGCCGTCGGCCGTGACCGCCCCGGCGCCCGACTCCTCGTCCCCGCCCCGACCGGCAGGGACCCCGACGGGCCGTACCCGCCCGGCGGCCACCGACGCCATCCCCGGCCGGGTTCCAGGCCCGGCGCGCAGGGAGCCCGCCCCGGAGCACCGGGCACCGTCCGCTGAGCAGGCCGTGCCCGCCGACCGGCATGACGCGGCGCTGATCCTCGCCGCGGCCCGCGCCACCGTCGACCCCGAACTGCACCGGGCCATCGGCACCTTGCCCGCCGCGATGCGCCGGGTCGCGCTGCACCACTTCGGCTGGTCGGACGGTCCTGCTGACGGCCGGGGCGTGCCCTCCGGCGGCGGTGCGGGCAAGGCGATCCGGCCCGCGCTGGTGTTCGCGGCGACCCGGGCCCTCGGCGGGAGGACCGAATCCGTGGCCCGAGCCGCGGCGGCCGTGGAGCTGGTCCACAACTTCACGCTGCTGCACGACGACGTCATGGACCGCGACACCACGCGGCGGCACCGCCCCACCGCATGGACGGTCTTCGGCGTGCCGGACGCCATCCTCGCCGGAGACGCGTTACAAGCTCTGGCGCAGCGGCTGCTCGTCGAGGATCCGCACCCCGCGGCGGCCGCAGCGGCGGCCCGGATCGCCCTCTGCGTCATCGAGCTCTGCGAGGGCCAGCAGGTCGACACGGCGCTGGAGCAGCGCGCTCCCGACCAGGTCACCCTTGACGAGTGCCTCGTCGTGGCCGAGGCCAAGACGGGCGCCCTGATCGGCTGCGCATGCGCCGTGGGCGCCCTGTACGCGGGTGCCGAGGAGGAGACCGTGGCCGCGCTGGACGCCTTCGGCCGGGAGGCCGGGCTCGCCTTCCAACTGATCGACGATGTGATCGGCATATGGGGGGACCCGCGGCGCACCGGCAAGCCCGCCGGAGCCGACCTGCTGGCCCGCAAGAAGTCGCTGCCGGTCGTGGCCGCCCTGGAGTCGAGGACACCGGCGGCGGCCGAACTCGTCAGGCTGTACTCGGCCGAGGCCGCCCCGACCGTCGAGGACCTGGAGCGTACGGCGCTCGCCGTGGAGGAGGCCGGCGGTCGCGACTGGGCACAGTCGCATGCGGCCGACCGCATGGCACGGGCGGTGCAGCAGCTCTCCCGTGCGATACCCGACCCGGTGGCGGCCGGCGGTCTGCTCTCCCTCGCCGAGTTCGTGACCAGGCGCAGCGCGTGAGGCCGGACCGGGTGCGACCGAGAAGACCTGGTTTGCGGAGCCCGCCGTATGTGTCCGCATAAGATCCCCTAGGCTTCTCCGGCCGGACACGGGGCGACCCACTCCAGGAGTCCGGTGCGACAAGGCCGTTGGGGACGAGAGGCGGGCAGGGAATGGGCGTGGCGATCCGCAGGGCCCGGCAGGAAGACCGGGAGATCGTCGCCCGGCTGTTGGACGAGGCCTTCCTGGAGGATCCGGTGACCCTCTGGCTCTTCCCGGACGAGGCCGACCGCCGCGCCAAGAACGCCACCATGATGGTCGCGTTCCTCGACCAGACCCTCCATGACGGCCGCGTCGACATGACGGAGGACGGTGCCGCGGCCGCGCTGTGGATCTGGGTGCCCACCGGTCACCCCTGCGACGAGGACGGCCCCGCGCTGATCCGCCAGGCCGTCGACCCGGGCAACGAACGCATCGAACTGGTGGGCCGCCTGGTCGACGCCGCGCACCCCAGGAGGCGGGCGCACGAGTACCTCCAGTTGGTGGCCGTGGCCCCGGACCGCCAGGGCGAGGGGCTGGGCGGTGCGCTCATCCGGGCCACCCTCGATCGCTGCGACCGCGAGCGCCAGCCGGTCTACCTGGAGGCGAGCACGGAGCGCAGCCGGGGCCTGTACGAGCGGCTCGGGTTCATGGACATGGGATACACACTCGTCCTGCCGGACGGGCCCGCCATGTGGCCCATGTGGCGGGACCCGCAATAGGGACGGCCTCAGGCGGCCTCCGTCAGGCGACCTTGGTGCAGATCATCGTTCCGCCGTCGTAGACATTCCAGGAGTAGGTGTAGTGGCGGCCGTCCCCGGGGCAGGCGTTGGTGCCGGCCGAGGAGGCCATGATGGCCGTGATCTGCATGATGTAGTTGAAGCCCTGCGGCACCTTGTCGGCGCTGCAACTCCACAGGGTGAGCAGGTCGGCGCCGCCCGGCTGGTCGCCGTTGGCCTTGGCGAGGAAGCACTGGCCGGTGCGGAACTGCCGCTCAAGGCACAGCGTGGTCGACGAGAAGTCCGTGTTGGTGTGCTCCCAGCTGCCACGTCCCCCGCCGGATGAGCAGGTCGTCGCACCGTCGCCGGTCTGGGTGACCCGCAGATAGGCGTCGGCTGATCCGCAGGAGACCTGCTCCGGGGACGTACGACTCCACTGACCGTAGCCGTTCTGGTAGACGTCGAGGCAGTCGCCGCTGCTCACGGCGCCGAAGGCGGTGTCGACCGGGTCGGGCGGCGGGGAGCTCGTCTCGGACGCACCGTCATCCGCATCCGACCCCGAGCCGGAGTCGGTGCCCGAGTCGTCATCGTCGTCCAGGCCGCTCGACGACCCCGAGGTGTCACCGGCCGTCAGGGAATCGGTGCCGCCGCTGCTGGCCGTGTCGTCCGACGAGCCGCCCGACAGATCCCCCGACGTGCTGCTGGAGTAACCATCGGACGATCCGGACGACCCGGAGTCCGACGAGTCGTCCTTCCACGGCTGCCAGATGAGAAGGACGATGGCGACGATCACGGCCACGATCCAGAAGCAACCGCTCTCGGACGAGGACGAGGACGACGAACCGGAACCGGAACCGGTCGAGGGCGGCTTGGGCTTGGCCGTGCCGCCCTGAGAACCGGCACCTTTCGCCGCCGCTCCCTTCGGCGTGGTTGCCTTCGCCTTGGCTCCCGAGGACTTCCCGGCGGTCGCGGCACTGCTCCGCGATGCCGAGCCCGAGGGCTTCCCGGCAGCCGTGCCGCCGCTCCGGGCCGCACCCTTGGGCTTTCCCGAGTCACCGGAGCCCTTCTTCCCCGACGCGTCGGAGGACTTCTTCCCCGGCGCCTGCGCGCTCTTCTTCCCTTGGGCGGCGGAGCCCTGCTGCTTCGCAGAGCGGGCGTCGGACGGGCGCGCGGTGCCGCCGGCCGCGGCGCCGGGGCGCTTCTGGTCCGCCTTGGGTGCGCGTCCCTGCTCCGTGCGTTCCCGGCGCGCCTCCGCCGCCTTCAGCGCGTCCGCCATGCGCTGCGCGGCGTCCTCATGGGCGCCCCCCGAGGCCGCGTTGCCCGTGCCCGCCTTGCCCGTGCCCGCGTTGCCCGCGCCCTCCTTGCCCGCGCCCTCCTTGCCCGCGCCCTCCTTGCCCGTGCCCGCCGCGGAGGAGGCCCCCGCAGCGCCGCCGGACGCGCTGTCGCCCGGCTGACCGCGCAGCTCCTGCTCCCGGCGCCGCCTGGCCTCGCGTGCCTGCCGCTCCCGGGACTCGCGCGCCTCGCGCTCCCACTCCGCACGGGCCCGCTCCTGCTGCTCCCTGCGTATCTCCTCGGCCCGGTCCGCCGCGGCCCGGTCGGCGCCTCCCGAGGCGTCGCCGCGCTCCCCGTCGCCGGGGGCCGAGCGCCACAGATCGGTGTAGACCCGGGTGGGCGTGGGCGGCGGCACCTGGCGGGTGCGCTGGTCGATCGTGAGCGCCTCGGGGTCCACGGGCCGAGCGCCCGGCTGGTTCGCGGCGGGGGCACCGCTCGCCCCGGCCGCCCGCAGGGCGCGCCCCTGTGCCTCGTACTCCTGGATCAGGGACGTCCAGCGAGGGGGCAGCCAGCGGTCGCCGCGCCGGGAGGTGGCGAAGCGGTCCAGGTCGTCCAGGAAGTTCTGGAGAACGTCGCCCGGTGCCGGACGTGCGGTCGGGTCGGCGGCCAGGCACGGGCGGATCAGCGGGGCCAGCTCCTTGGGCAGGCCCGTCAGGTCCAACTCCCCGCGCTGGACGAGGGTCAGCAGCCGGATGGTGTCGCCGGTGTCCGCGTAGGGCGGGCGGCCCACCGCGACGTGGAAGAGCGTCGCGCCCAGCGAGTAGACGTCCGACGCCGGTCCTGACGGCTCCGCCCGTGCCTGCTCCGGCGAGGTGAAGGCGATGGTGCCGAGGGTCAGCGTGGTGCGTGTGATGTCACTGGCGTGCGAGATGCCGAAGTCGATCAGGCGCGGGCCGTCCTGCGGCAACAGGATGTTCTGGGGTTTGACGTCCCGGTGCACGATGCCCGCGTCGTGCAGGGTCACCAGGGCCCGCGCGGTGCCCGCCGCGATCCAGCGCACCGCCGAGCCGGGCAGCCGTCCCGCGGTGCCGACCAGCTCGGACAGCGCGGGCGCGGCGATGTACTCGATGGCCATCCAGGGCCGCTCGGCGTCCGGGTCGGCATCGAGCACCCGGGCGGTGTAGGCGCTGTCGATCCGCCGGGCCAGGGTCACCTCACGGGCGAACCGACGCCGGTCGGTCTCGCTCACCACGCCCTCGTCGAGCAGTGTCTTGACGGCGACCAGGGGACCGTCGGCCGCGGGGCGCGCCAGGTAGATCCGGCCCATACCGCCGGAGGCGATCCGACCCAGCAGCCGGTAGGCACCCAGGCGCACCGGGTCGTCGCCGCTGAGCGGTCTGATTCTCCGGCCGGTCGGAGCGTTGTCGCCCATGCCGCGTCACCCTCCCCCTGAGTCCCCCGTGCCGTGACCCTGCTTCAAACCCTGCCATGACCGGGAGGGTTGAGGAACCGCGCGGTCCGGTGTCGGGGCGTCGAAGCGCCACCCTGTGACGTGATCCTGACACCCGTGACAGGACGCTGACCTCTGTGACCGGACATCGATACGTGCGGGCGACACGAAACGGGGCGGCCACGCGGCGGGCGGGCCGACGCCCGAAAACACCGCACCCGGTCCAGTGACGCGCCCTGCTGGGCGCCCGCTGGACCGGGTGCGGAAGGAAACGACCAGGCGATGACAGTGAAGGGCACCGCAGGGTCAGAAGGCTTGATACGGGATCAGGCCTTCTTGGTCTCCTAGTAATGGGCCAGGTCGGTGACCTGTGGGGATGTTTCCTGTGGGGCACTGACCTGGTCTTTTGGTGATTGGTGGCGATGGGGTGCGACGGTCTTGACTGGGTGTCTTGCGGACTGTGTGCGGACCGCTGGAACTTGGGTTGCCGATCGTTGGGCACCTGAAGTCGCCATGCGAGTGGCCGGTCCGCGGGGCTCCGTCGGGAGCGTGCTCCGCAGGCCTCGGAAGCCGGATACGGCCTCCTATGTGTATCCCTTCTGGGAGCAACTAGTTTGAGGCGGTGCTGCGCCCGCAACAGTGCTTGAACTTGCGTCCGGTGCGCATCATGCATGGGCAGGTGCGGTTCCTGCCGGG
Source organism: Streptomyces odontomachi (assembly GCF_024435355.1). Classification (GTDB taxonomy): domain Bacteria; phylum Actinomycetota; class Actinomycetes; order Streptomycetales; family Streptomycetaceae; genus Streptomyces; species Streptomyces odontomachi. The sequence goes on along the minus strand of NZ_JAMJWG010000012.1, from coordinate 59,882 downwards.
CCGAACCACGGTGAGCGGAACGGCGCCGCCAACCGCATTTCCCGAGGCCATGGCGCGCACCAGGTAGGAGGGATCATCGGCTGCCATCCCCTGTAGGTTCCTGCCCACCACAACGATCAGCGACCCCTCTGCCGCTCTCCGGTACCAGCGGGGGAGGAAGTTCAACGGCATTCGGTGCAGGAGCTGGCCATCCGGGCCGGTGATCGCGAGGTTATTGTCTTCGAGTCGAGCCTGAACGCCACCATCGACACCGGGGAGGTCACGCAGGTCCAGCGGCTTACTTTCCTCCATCTGGAACAGGGTCTGAAGGTCGGTGAATCCGTCCTTGCGGTAGCTCGCGAGAACAAGATCTCGGAATTGCCCGTCACTATGCGAGCCCCAACCGCCGTAGCAGTCAACGATGATCCCGGCCCGGTCCCCGCCGAATAGAATGCATTCCACTTCGAAGATGACCTTGGGTTCCTTCGGCGCTTTACCCTTCAGCCGGACCACTTTGGAGGCTACGCAGTGGGGGTGTGCCAGCCGCAGCATGAGGTGGTCCATCCCCGGGTGGTCCATCAGGAGTAGTTCGGCTTCTCCTGTCTCGTCGATCAGGAGATTGCAAGCCGCGCATGTCTGCCGGGAGTTCCCAAGGTGGGCTGTGAGCTGTTCGATGCTGATCCCAGCTAGTGCCCGTCGTACGGCATCCGAGACGTTGATCTTCCTTCCGACAGCGATGGCGGCAGTGGAACGGCTGACCTCGTGATTGGCCTTCACGACAGATCCGTTGCTGACAGCCTGGAGACGAGAGCCGATGGCCTCCAGGACACGGTCGTCGACTTTCTGCCCGGTGCCAACTAGCTCGTTGATCATTGGCTCTTTGGGGTCGTCCGACGTTGTGTCCAAGTGCAGCCCTCTGAGCAAGACGAGCGCCTCGCCGGCCTCTGACCAGCTGCCGAGTTCGTGATGGACAGCGAAGGCTCTGCGTGCGTGCACGCGCGATCGCTCACTGTCACCGAGCGCTCGGTAGGAGCGAGCCAGGTTCAGCAAACAGGGGGCGCGCAGGGTGTCGTCATTGAGCTGCTCGATGAGGTCCAACGCCTTGCAGAATTCAGCGACCGCCTTCTCGTGATCTCGGGAGTATGCGTGGTGTGTTCCGACGTTGACGTGCAGGGCGGCCTTGAGTGACTGCATTCCCAACTGCTCGGTGATTGGTACGAGCTTGGCGATCTCGGCGATAGCCTGCTCCTTCTCCTCGCCATGCAGTTGGCACACCGCGGCCATACCGCGGGCGGTGAGGAGCACATGAAGGTCCTTCTGTTCCCTAGCGAGATCGGTGGCTTTGTCGTACTGATCGAGTGCTTCGCTCCACTCGTCGTTCCGGGCGTGCGCATTGGCCAGGGCCATCCTGCAGTGCAGGACGGCCGATTTGTCGCCAGCCCGCTCGCACTGGTCGAGTGCCTTGGTGATCGTCGACATAGCCTCCCTGTGGAGACCCCGGCGCGAATAGAGGACGGCGAGCGCACGAGATGCCTGAGCTCTGGTGGCGGGAGATGCATCGTCCGACATCACAGAGACCACCGACTCCAGGGCCTGAGCACCCTCCTGCCATCGACCCGCGACGAGAAGGGCTTCCCCCAGCGCAGTCCTGGCTTGGGCCAAACCGCTTTTCTCCTCGGTCCCTTCCAGTAGTCGAACCGCCTCTGTCAGATAGGTGACTGCCTCACCGATTCGGCCTCGGTGCCACAGATATTCGGCGTTCTTCTGCAGAGTCTGGGCGACAACAATGGGATTGCCGAGGTGGTTGGCCATGTCCCGGGCTTCGGCAAAATACGTCTCCGCCTCGTCGAGATGACCCACGCCGCCGTGGTAAGAAGCCAGGTATGCCAGTGCCCGAGCTGCATGTTCGTAGTCGCCGATCCCGGCAGCGAGATCGGCGCATTCGCGGAGGTATTGGGCTGCCTCGTGGATATCTGCTTGCTTCGCAGACCGAGCACCGAGTCGAAACAGCGCCCGAACCTGTCCCTGAACGTCGCCGGTGTCCCGGTAGATGGCAAGTGCGGTCTCAAGGGGTTGACAGGGCGCAGAGTCCGGCCGTTCGTCCAGGGGGGTTTCGGCGAGCTCCATGAGCGCCTTTGCCTCCCAATCCCGGCTCCCGACAGCTCGTGCCCGCTCGATGTCCAAGGATGCTTCCTGGGCAGCCTCAGAGAACCGGCCCGTCCTGCGTAGCAGTGCCGCGAGTGCTCCGCGATTCCACAGGTCCGCACGATCGTCGGTACGGGACAGGTTCGTGCTGTTCTGCAGGTATTGCTCGGCTCGCCGCAGCTGACCGATGGCCAGGTGGGCCTGACCCAGGTTCCCCAGAGCATGGGCTAGCACCTGGTTGTCCTTGATGACCCGCCAGAATGGCAATCCGTTACGCAGGTACGGAATCGCATCGCGGGCCCGTCCGAGGTTGATGAGCAATGATCCCAGCGCGAGCTGCGCCATATGCATCTGGTACGGGTGGTCGGCCTTGTGAGCGGTCTCGGCGCTGCGCTGATACAGGTCAGCGGCGCGCTGTGTGTCGCCAAGGTGACTGGCAACCATGCCCAGGTTGTACAGAGCCGATGCCGTCCACTCAGGGTTGTCGGACTGAGCGCCAGCTTCAAGGACGGACTGATAGACGCGATCCAGGTCTTTCCAGTGGCTGCCGTGCCACAGTGCGGCAGTGAGGTTCGAAGCGAGAAGGACAAGTGGCCCCCACATCTGGTGGTACAGAGCCATCTCAATCAGGGAAACAGCCCCTGGGCGGTCTGCATTCAACTGGTGCAGGGCGCCCGCATTACCCTGTGCAGGCACTTTCGCTTCCTTGTCCACGAAGCCGATCGATTCCGTCGCGGATTGAGCCCGAACAGCCAGCATGAGGCAGGTCTGCCGAATCACGGTCTCCCGACGCTCGGTTGTGATCGAGGCTGATTTGAGGCGGGCGAAGCGGTGGAGGATCTCGTGAAACACATACCGGTCCTCGTCAATCTGCTCGATGAGGCTCAGCTCGAACAGCGAGTCCAGCAGCTCAGCTGAGGCGTCGAGGTGGACTTCGTCGAGTTCAGCCTCGGGCGTGGTAGTCACCGTGACCACGTCTGAGGTGACGGACATGTGCGGCAGGATCCCGAGAGTGGTGAAGAGTTCTGCCTGTTCCGGGCTGAGCGCGGCAAAGCTACGCTCCAAGACGGGCTCCACTGCGGTCTGGCCAGCCCGCAGAGCTCTCACACCCCGATCAGGGTTGGAGATGTCGTCGAGGAATCGGTCGACATTGACCTTGGGGCGACGTGCCAGATGAGCGGCCGCGACATGCAGCGCGAGAGGATGTCCGGCACATGCTTGCGCCAGCGAGGAAGCTTGTTCGTCGGTCAGCCGAGAGGGTCCAGCGACGGCCCTCACCAGCTCTTCGCTGTGGCGGTCCGGCAACGGATCGAGCTCGATAAGGTGGACCAGCCCGGTCAGGCCGCTGAGCTTTGTCCTGCTGGTGCACACCAAGGCGAAGGGCCCGTCCATCTGGATGACGTCTAGAAGCGCCTCTTCGGAGACCACGTCATCGATTAGCAGCAGGACCTTGCTGCCGGACAGCGTCGAGCGAAGTGCAGCGAGTTGTTGTGCACGGCCTTCGGGAAGCGGTTCTCCGGGCCGGAGTGTGCGCAAGAGCGCGAGTGCGAGATCAGCGGGTTCCCCCTCCCCGGCAGTCAGGGCGAGATCGATGTGGAACTGCCCGTCCAGGTAGATGTCTGCGACGAGTCGGGAGAGACGCAGTGCGACGGCACTCTTCCCGATCCCGGGTGGTCCGGTGACCACCACCGTTGGCCTGCGGTCACCGTCTGGCCTCCCCAGCAGCCTTCGCCCCTCGTCGATCTCCGCCTCGCGCCCGAAGAGGGGGCGCAACTCTCTTGGGAGGCCCGGAACCGCCTGCGCACCGGGTAGACGATGGCTGGCTTCCATTTGCTGGACGTGCTCGTGTAGGCGTGCCAGAACGTCGCCTGACAGCACAGCATCGGCGTTGGCATGCCGAACGTCCTCGTTGTTGTCCAGCAGTCGGCAGATCTTGTCGTAGTGCCAGATCTCCCACTCCTTGAGCGGGAGCTGCAGCTCTTGCACACGCTCCTGCAGCGCCTTTTGGACGCGGTCGATGCCTCCGCTGCCCGGAACCGAGGAGAGGACTACGTTGCTCGTGATGAGCAGGTACTCCGGCAGGCGCCCCTTCCTGACGCGGTTTGAGTGGGGATCGGCCCAAGCGCGCAGCTCCGAGTTGAGCTGATCGATCAGCCACTCGGCGTCTTTGGCGGTGCCTTCTGGGCGCTTGCGGAACTTGGCTTGTAGTACCCCGTAGCCCCTCCAAGGAGCATCGGGCGTAGGAAAGCGCGTTAGGCCCTGAAACGAGGCTTCGCGTCCACCGTCAGGGCCGTCTCCGAAGATTTCCACAGTCGCCCCAAGCGTCTTGAGGGCGAGAGCCTGGGACAGCTCCTCGAACCGGTAGGGCCCAAGCGGGGTGAGGGCGTAGTCGGTCATGGCCAGCATGGTGAGGCATGGCACTGACAGTGAGACGCCGCGTCTCGTGGCGGGCGCGAGGCCCGCGCTGGCTACAGCCGCCTGAATCAGGGCGGATAGTCCTATTTTATTGCTGTATCGCCTTTAAGTGGGAATTTTGATGTGTGAAGGCTCGATCTCGATGGCGAGGGCGCCAAGCGCTTCCTTTTCCTGCGGGTAGATGGAGCGGATGTTGGTCAATTGCTCGTCGCGGGTGGCAGTCGGGTTGACATTCGCTGGCCCCTCGCCGTCGAGCAGAGATTCGAAGTTTGGGTACTCGGTGACGCGTTTGACCTTGACCTCGCAGGTCTCGTCCGTGTCCTTGATGCGGAAGCGGATGACCTCGCCTGCGGCGAGGTCGGCCAGGTGCGGGTATTTCACCCGCACCTCGATGGTCTTGGTGCCCGCGGCGACGAGGTCGAAGTACTGGCGGTAGAGGTTCAGTTCGCGGACGCGGGCAGTGGCGTCGGTCATGGGGCGGGAACGCTCCTGGTAGCTGGTGCGGTCATCATGCGGCCGATCTCGGCGGCCGAGTACGAGCGGAAGAAATGGCGGGGGTCGGACAGCAAGGTAGCGGTCATGGCCAGCAGTTGCTCGGCGTACTCCGCGATGGTGCCGGGCCACTGACGGGTATCGAGCATCCAGTCGTCTGCTCCCTCGGGTAAGGGAGCGCGGCCCTCACGGATCAATGACTTGGACAGCTTGGCGCCGGTGTCGGTGACGACCTGTGGGCAGAACAAGCGGGCGGGGAGCTGGGCGCGGGTGAGGCCGACGGCCTGGAGCGCTTCGTCGACCAGGTGGGAGCCGAAGACCCAGTCGCCGCCCTTGACCATGACGTGAAGAGTGCCGTGAGGGTTGGACAGGGCGAGCTCCTTGACCGCGTTGCGGTACAGGGTGGCCAGGTCCAGGTAGGCGCCTGCGGTTGGGGTGATGGTCGCCTGGTATGGGCCGTGTTGGAGGCATACGGCAGTGACTTGTGCGGTCTCCGGGTCGGTGAGGTGGACGCGGGTGCGTTCGGAGTGCTTCTCGGTCCAGCCGCAGTCGGGATACGGGCAGGGGATGCGCAAGTGTGGGGTGCCGGTGGAGGGGGCGAGCCACCAGCGGGCGGCGTCGAGGCGGGGCAGGAGGCGGAGCCAGGTGCGGCGGAAGTGCGCACCGGCCTGCTGTTGGCTGTAGGTCTCGACCCGGTGCGGGATGCCGAGGCGCCGGGACAGTGCGGTGAACAGGGGTTGGTAGAGGGCGGTGACGAGGTCGGTCAGGGCCTTGTGGCCGAGGGCTTGGGCGTAGGCGCGCTGGTAGCGGTGACCGCTGACCGGGTCGGTGGTCAGTTCGTAGGGGGCGTTGTCGAGAGCGCTGAAGAGGACTTCGGTGGGGATGCCGAAGCGGTTGCGAAGGCGGGCGGCCATCGCGAAGGCCAGGGACTGCACGAGTGAGGTGCCGATGTGCGGGGCGCCGTTGATCTGGGTGCCGACAACCAGCACGATCCGCTCGGGTGGGGTGGCCAGGATGCGTGGGGTCAGGACGTCCTCGGCGTGGTGGAGGGCGTTGGCCAGGACGGTGTTCGGTGAGACGGGGTGGGTCGTCACGGGATCTCCCTCTGGCGTGGGTTGGAGTTCATTCGGTTCGGGTGTGCCCGAAGAGGAGGCGTCCGCGGGGTGTAGCGCAGTCCAGGTAGGAGTCGATCTCCGCAGGTGCGGCGCTGCGGGAAAGCGGGTCGAGGCCGAGGATGAGGGCTGCCGGGGTTCCTTGGCGGAGCAGTAGGGGCCAGTGGCGGCCGGTGGGGATGCGTTTGCGGTAGGGACTGCCGTCGAAGCGCAGTGTCACCTCGGTCGGGGTGATCAGACGCAGGCGTGGCCCGATGTCCGGCGGGGGCGCGGTGGCGGGGCCGAGGCGCAGAGCCTTGGCGACCGCCCGCATGTGTTGCTCGATGACGGTCGGCGTCTCGTAGAGGGTGTGAGGCTGTTGGGGCACCAGCAGGAGGCAGCACAGAGTGGCACCGGTCGGCGCGGTGTCCAACCACGCGGTGGTGGCCAGGGAGGCGATCAGCCCGGCAGACGGTGTGAAGGACTCAGCGTGGGCAGGGGTCACCATGCGGGCACCGCACTGTGGTGGAAGGCGGCCCACACACACTTGCCAGGGGCATGGCGTTCCTCCACGCCCGAGTGGTCGGCGACTGCGGAAACCTGCTGCAGACCGCGGCCGCCGTCGGTGGTGCCCCGTGGCTCCCGCCTGGCGGGTATGCCATTGCCGCCGTCGTGCACCTCGATGCGCAGCACAGTGGCGTGCAGTTCGACGCGTACGAGGACCTGACCGTCCGCAGGGGGCTCCGTGCAGGACAGCGTCGGTGGCGAGCTCGGAGTGCACAGCCGGATGTCGTCGAGGCGTTCGGTCCAGCCCCATTGGGTAAGGGTTTCGACGACGAAGGAGCGGGCGGTGCCCGGGTTGGTCCGGGGCCGGTAGAAGAGCATCGTCTCGTGCTCGACGGCGCTGTCGAGGGCTTGGTCCGGTGCGAGGGTGTCCGTCTCGTCGGGCGGTCTGCTGGGCATGGCCAACAGCCAACCGCAGTCACTCGTTTGGGTCGGGAGCCAGCGAGGGGGCCACGCGGGGGGCCACTATGGGGGCCAGAGTTCGCATGTTCCGGGGAGAGGGGATGAGCGACACAGGAATCGGCGCGTTGCTCATCCGGCTGCGCACTGGGCGTGGTTGGACCCAGCAGCGGGTGGCCGACGAGTACAACGCCCTGGAGGGACGGGCCGCCAAGACCGGGAAAGAGATTGGGCGTTACGAGCGCGAGGCGCGCATCCCGGTTCCGTACACGCGCAGGTATCTGGCGCAGGTTTTCGGTGTCGACATCGGAGTGCTTGACCGTGCTGTGGTGGTCAGCAAGGGCCGCCAGGACGGAGTCAACGACGTGGAGACCGCTCCGGCGCGGTCTGTGGCGCCTTCGCGCTCGGGTGCCGTGTCTGCGGACGCGGCGATGTCTGCGGACTTCGCCCGGTTCATCGCGCAGCGCAACGCCGACGAGTTCGTCGTCGAGCAGTTGGAGGCCGATGTCGCCCGGCTCGCCCGCGTCTATGTCAGCCATCCGCTGCTGGAGCTGTACGTCGAGATCAAGCGGCTGCGGGACGGGGCGTTTGAGTTGCTGCGCGGGCGTCAGCATCCACGGCAGACCGCTGACCTGTACGTCGCGGCCTCACGGTTGTGTGGGCTGTCCGCGCACGTCTGCTTGGACCTGGGCGACTACGACTCCCGCTCGGGCGTGTGCGGAGGCGGTCGGGCACGAGGGGATGCTGGCCTGGGTGCGGGCCGTGGAATCCCTGATCGCCTACTGGACCGGGCGGTACGAGCAGGCAGCACGACTGGCGCAGGCCGGCCGCCGCCACTGGGCTCCCGGCAGCATCGGAGCCCGGCTGGCGAGCCTGGAGGCACGTGCGCTGGCCATAGCCGGAGACCGGGTGGGCGCGGTGGCCGCCCTTGCCGATGCCGAGCGTTCTCGCGAGGCTATGTCCGGCCACGACGAGGTGCCGGGCATCTTCGCCTTCCCGGCCGCCAAGCAGTTCGCGTACGCAGGGACGACCAACCTGGCCGTGGGCGGGCGGGAGCACGTGCAGCAGGCCATCGCCAGCGCCGGCAGCGCGATCCGGCTCTACCGCAGCGCTGAGGACGACGACCAGTCGGTCGGCGACCTGTTCGCCGCCCACGTTGATCTCGCCCGCGGTCATCTGCTCTTGGGTGACCTGGATGGCACTCAGGCGATGCTCGGATTCGTCTTCGACTCACCGCCCGACCGCATGTCGGCCAGCATCGTGCGTCGGCTCACGGCTCTGGGCCGGGAGCTAGGAGGGCCGCAGTACGGTGGAGCGGCGCAGGCCGCACACCTACGCGAACGACTCCAGCACACGGTCGTCCTCGCGGCCTCACCCGCCGCCCACCCCCCGGAGCTGCCGACGTGACCGAACTGTCCGCCGCACACGACGCCGCCGTCACCGACCGGAGCCGCCTCGTCGGAAGCGCCTACAACGGTGACCGGGACCTGGCCGCCCGCCAGTCGCTCTACCGGTGGCAGACGCCCCGTTACGACCTGCCCGGCATCGTCGCCGAACAGCTGAGCGGCGTACGTGGGCGTGTGGTCGATGTCGGCTGCGGCAACGGCAAGTTCATCCAGCGGCTTCGCGACGACCGGCCCGACCTGGCCCTGCTTGGCCTGGACATCGCTCCCGGCATCCTCGCCGACGTGCCCGGGCCCGTCGCTGTGGCGGATGCCACCCGACTTCCGTTGGCCACGGCGAGCGTCGACGCCGCCCTGGCGCTGCACATGCTGTACCACGTCCCGGACATCCCGCAGGCGGTTAGGGAGCTGTCCCGCGTTGCGGCCCGTGACGGGGTGGTGATCACCTCCACCAACAGCGACCGGGACAAGGCCGAACTAGACGACTTGTGGCAGCGTGCCGCGGGCGACGTCCTCGGCACCGGACGCGGCCCGGCCCGCATCTCGCTCAGCGCCCGTTTCTCTCTGGAGAAGGCCCCGGCCTTCCTGGGGGACGAGTTCTCCCGCGTGGAGACGATCGAACTGCCCGGCACCATCACGGTCCACGATCCCGAACCGGTCATCGCGCACATGGCCTCTTACCGGGCGTGGGCGGACCAGCACGACGTGCCCTTCGAGGCCACGATCGAGCGGGCCCGCGCGATCCTCGTCGATCACATCGTCCGGCATGGAGCCTTCGAGGTCACGTGTCTGGGCGGCATCCTTGTCTGCCGTCGCTGAGAGCGCTATCGCCGTCGACCGCGTTCCGCAGGCCGTTCGCTCACCGTCGTGGGTGTGGACGTGGGCTGTGGTGTCGGCGCCACGGGTGTGGTGTTGCGGGTGATCCGGCTGCGAGTTGCCTGGGCTCGCCTGTTCGGCTGCACGGTGATGCGCCAGTTGAGAACCTCTGCGGGGCGATCAGCGGTGTCAAGTTCTCGCCGTGCGGCGACCTCGGCCAAGAGGCGTCGCGGGTTGTGGCCGGCGGTCTCGGCACGGGCGAGGGTCGTGGTCAGGGCTGGCCATGCGGGATCGGAGAGGACGCGGTCTGCGTGATCGGGGAGGGCTATACGCAGATCCTGCTCGAAGCGGCTGGCGGTTGTGGCGCGCGGTGCGCGACGGGCGAGATCAGCCAAGACTGGCTGGGCGGCCTGCTGGTAACCGGTCTGCAGGTGGCGGAAGGCTTCTTCGGCCGCTGCGGCCTGCTGCTCGTGGCCGCGCTGCTCATGCCACTTGGCGGCGGCGCGCGTCACGTGGAGCGCGGCGAAGAGCAGGGCGATGGCGAGTCCGCCCGGATCGTGAGTGGCGTAGGCGAGTTCCTTGGCGGCTCCCCGGAGGGCGATGGCTGCCTGGTGGTCGGCCCGGATCGCCGAGCGGCGGGCGCGGTTGAACATCTGTGCTGCTGCTTGTAGTTCGGTTCGGCGCCTGCCATTGGTGGCGAGGGCCACGTTGTGGAGGGCGTCGCCGAAGGCGTTCAGATATCCCTGGGCCACGGCGTCGTCGCTGGAGTCGAGGACGGCATGGGTGTGGCGGATGGCGGCTTCGGCGCGGTGCCACGGTTCGACCGGGTCCGCCACCTGCTGGGGGTGGTCGACCAGGGTCTGGGTGGGGAGGCGTTCGCATAGGCGGTTGTAGGACAGGTCGGGGGCGAGCTTTGAGCCGCCGTACCAGACCGGCTCGCCGTTGGCCGTGTCGCTGGGCGCGGCCAGGCTGTAGCCGGTCACCTCGCCGGTCTCCGGGCCGACGCGCGGCCTGACCTGGATGCCGAGAGAGCGCAGCACGGTGAAGTACTCGTCGATGGTGCGTACGGCGGCGGCGACCGCGTACGCCTGCTCGCGTAGCCACTCCCGTGCGGTCTCCTCCCGGCCCTGGCGCTCGGCCTTGGCCCGCTCGGCGCCGGTCGGGGTGCGCGGGGCGGTGAGGTCACCGGACTTCAGGCGACGCAGTCCGAACTCGGCCTCGATCTCTCGGCATTCGCGCTGTGCCCGCCAGCCGTCCCGGTTCGTACGAGGGCGGCGGCCGTCGGCTCGGACGGTGGTGGCCATGATGTGAATGTGGTCGTCGGCGTGCCGGACCGCGATCCAGCGGCACGCCTTGTCGTCTCCCTCGGGGGCGATTCCCGTGGCGGCGACGATGCGGCGGGCGACCTCGGCCCACTCGGCGTCGGTGAGGTAGCGGTCGCCGGGCGCGGTGCGCACCGGGCAGTGCCACACATGCTGCGGTGGCTGCTTTCCGCCCAGTTCCCGGGTGCGGAGGTCGACGTGGTGGTCCAGGCGCCGGGCAAGCTGGGTGTAGGTGGCGGTGGGGTCGCGGCCGGGGTCGGGGGCGCCGGCCATGTCCCAGGCGGCCACGATGTGGGGGTCCGTGTGCTCGTCGCGCCGTCCCTTGCCGAAGAGGTAGTTGATTAGGCCGGGCGTGCTGGAGCCGGTGGAGACGTCAGGCACCATGATCGGCCCCTTCCGTCAGGAACTGGTCCATCAGTGCATAACTGGCCTCGGCGGCCTGCTCGATGCGGTCGAGGACGGCCTCGGCGCGCTCGGGGATCGCGCCGGAGTGGATGGCTGCCGTGATCTGGTTGAGGTTGGTGCCGATCCGGTTCAGCGCCTTGGTGTGAGCTTCGACGGCCTCCACCAGCGGGCGGATGGGGTCGTCCTCCGGGCTGCCGACCATTCTGGCCTTGCCGAGCGCGACGGCGAGGGCGGCGTCGCCGACGAAGCCGGCGAACTTCTGATGGCGCCGCTTGGCCTCGGCGTCGATGAGGCGGACCGCGGTCGGGGTGAAGCGGATCTTCTTCTCTTGGTCGCGCTTCTCGATGGTGCGCTTGCGGTTCATCCGCGCGGGCAGCGCGGGGGCGTCGGGCTCACGCCACGACGGCTGCTCAACGGCGGTGGGTTCTTGCGGATCGGCAGACGGCTCGGCGCGCGGGGCGATGGAGTCGGCGACGGACTGCTCGGCGCTGTCGGCGGCAGACGCGGTGCGGGGCTCGTTCACCCCCTCCTCAGGCTCGGGCGCCCGCTGGCGCCCGGCACCCTCCCCCTCCGCCACCCCAGGGGCGGGGATATGCGCGGACGAAGCCTCTTTAGGGGCTCGTTCGCTCCAGCTTGCTGCTGTTCGTCGGTCCGGGCTGAACCAACCCCAGCGGCGGGAAGAAGAGGGGCTCGTGTCTTTCTTGGCGTGCATGGGTGCTCCGGTGCAGAGGAGGATGGGACTGCGTCACGTCCGTCGCATCCGTCGCATGCCTGGTCAGCACAGGTACGGAGCCGCGGGCAGGTACGGAGAACTCTGTCCCGGCGACAGGGTCCGTCCCCGCGCTGACCTGTGTGGGGACGGATGCGACGAAGTGATACGGACCCCGGTGGGATCAGAGAGCGCGCCTCGGTCCGGCGGGGCCACCGGGCGGGCTGACAGGTAGCGTCCCCGCCGGGGCGGCGGGTGGTTGGCCCTGGGCCCTGCGGGCGGGGGCAGCGCCGTGTTCGGGCTGGGGTGCCGCCTTGACGAGATCGGGGCAGTTGCGGGCCCAGGCATCCAGGAACCGGTTACGCATGTACGCCTTGGCCTGCCTGCCCTTGTCGAACCGGTAGTTGGCCGGGCTGATGTTGAAGTCCCGCAGCAGATTGCTCAGGTGGTAGGCATTCAGCCCTTTGGTGCCGTGCTCCGCCCACGGGGCCTCGGCGTCCAGGATCAGCGCGGCGACCAGATCTTGGGTGGCCAGAGCCTCGGGGTTGTCCGCCTGCGCGAAGATGCGGTGAATGTCGCGCAGGAGCCGCGTCTTCAGGCTGCTCTGCTCGTCGTGGGCCGCCTCGTGACGGGTCATGGCCAGGCAGGCGGCACGAGCCTGAGCGGGCCACTGGCCGCCAGCTAGGTCGGCGATGATGACCAGAGGCTCCCAGGTGTCCGCGGCCCGGTCCTCCACCGGCATGTGCGGCACCGTGCGGGCAGCCTGCCCGCGCAGCGGACCCAGCCAGGCGGTCAGCCGGTCACGCAGCGCGTTGAGTTCCGGCACCGAATACCGGGAGCGGAAAGGGGCGACCTTCTCGCCCGGTTTGCGCTTCTGCATCCGCAGCACGACTGCCCGGTCCATGACCGTGTCCGGTAGGTCGCCGATCCCCGCGATGGCGGCCATGGCGAAGGTGGGGAACGGGGTCGGCTTGTGATCCGGACCGGAGATCCGCCAGGCGGGCCGGTTGCGCTGGTGCCCGGCATTCAGCAGGCCGCGCAGGATCTCACTGTCACCGCTCGCTTTGGGGCCGAAGATGGTGTCCGCCTCGTCCACCAGCAGGGTGGGCGGGTTCTTGCCGATGACCCGGAAGATGACCGCGGGAGAGGTGTTCACCGTCATCATCGGCTGGTGCACGGTTTCGTGGAGCACGTCCAGAGCCCGGGACTTGCCGCATCCCTTCGTCGGGCTCACCACCGCCAGACGTGGCGCGTGCTGCAGAGCCGTCTGGATGTGCGTGGCCGCCACCCACAGGGCGACCGCGGTCAGCGCCTCCTCGTGGGGTAGCACCACGTACTTGCCGATCGCTGCCCGCAACTCATCCAGCAGCGCGACCCCGTCAGCGACTACCTGAGCACCAGCGCCTTCATGGCCGGCGGCGCGGGTCCCGCCATCGATGGCAGCGATCTCTTGTTGCTCGGCCCGTTCCACGGGGACGTCGGTCCCAGGCAACAGGTGAGGGCCGTTGTCCCGGTCCCCAGTGCGGTCCCCTGGTGCAACTCCAGAGTCTTGGGGACCGGTCCCCGTGGGCGTGCCGATGCCGCTGACCTGCATGTCTCCAACGGAATTAGGTATGGGGACCATGGTTCGCGCCGTCAGGGGACCGGATGTATCGCGGGGACGGTCCCCTGATACCGCAGCAGCAGAATGCTCGTCCCCGCGGCGTCCGGTGACGCCTTGGCCGGGGACCGCGACCTCGGGCCAGCTGACCTTGGGGACCGTGTTCGGGTTGGTGGGGGACGTAGAGTCCTCCATAGGCGTTCCTCCCAGACGAGGGGTAGGACGGGCAAGTTCCAGCCCCTCGTCGGCTTGTTCGTTCAGGGATGGGCGGTGTGCGGGGGAACTCTCCGGCCTTCGGCGTTGGCGCGCCGAGGGCCGTTTCCGTGTCCCGGGCCCCCGACGGCTCAGGAGGCCAGACCCCACTCGTCTCGGCCCTCGATCAGCGCCCGCTCGTAGCGCAGCAGCTCGGCCTCGGGGTACAGAACCCGCTTGCCGATCTTGATGCCGCGCGGGCCCTTCTCGATCTGGCGCCAGTAGCGGACGGTGCTCTCTGTTGTGCGGTAGCGCTTGGCGACCTCCGCGGTGGTCAGGTATCGCATACATTCCCAATCAACTAGATAACGTTTCGATATGCATAGTTGTACTCGACGATCACCGGTTACCCAAATCGGGAAGCTAATGTTTCAATTAGGAAAGTGATGGTCATGGTGGAGGCCCGATGACAGGCGACAAGGCCGACGGCGCTGAGGTGCCGCTGCTCTACAGCGAGGGCAACATTGCCGCGCGGGTGGCGCTGGAGCGCGAGGTCAGGGGATGGAGCACGATCGAGCTGGCGGACCGGGTGTCCAAGGCCGGCGTCAAGATGAACCAGACCGCGGTCTGGCGCATCGAGAACGGCACCCCACGCCGCCGTATCAACGTTGACGAGGCCCTCGCCTTCGCCCGCGTCTTCGAGCTGCCCCTCGAAGAGCTGATGTCCCCGCCCCTGGAGGGACTGGACCTCGACAGCAGACGGCTCGTCCAGGAAGCCGTCGAGGCGTACTACGAGACACGCGACGCCGAGGACCGCCTGCACCACGCGGTCGTCGGCATCGCCAAGTACATCCAGGCCCACCCCGACAGCTCACGGGCCATCCACGAACAGTGCCTTCGCCTCATGGGCGACGAGCGCGACGCCCGCACCCTCACCGAGCTCATCGAGGGCGGCGGCTACCACCGATAACCAACCCAAGGGAGAAGCCACTTGGCGAACGTCCAGAAGCGCCCCAACGGCAGATGGCGGGCCCGCTACCGAGACCTCGACGGCAAGGAGCACGCCCGCCACTTCGACCGCAAGATCGACGCCCAGCGCTGGATCGACGAGGTCACGGCCAGCATCGTCACGGGCCAATACGTCGACCCTCGTGCCGGACGGATCACGTTCGAGAAATACGCGAAGAAGTGGGAGGAGTCACTCATCGCCAGCGAGGCGGGGGAGCGCATCACCGACAACGCGCTCCGACTCCACCTCGTCCCGGCGCTGGGCTCCCGCGCGATGGCGGCGATACGCCGCAACGACCTCCAGGTGCTCTTCAAGAGCCTGTCCGAGCTGCTCGGCCCCGGCAGCGTGCGCAACGTCTACGACGTCCTCGTGCGCCTCATGACCGCGGCCGTCGAGGACAAGGTCATCGCCTCCAGCCCGTGCCGCCGGATCACCCTCCCGCCCATGCCGGACGAGGAGGTCACCCCGCCCACGGTCGCGCAGGTCGAGGCCATGGCCCGCGCGATGCCGCCGTACATCCGCGCGGCGATCGTCACGCTCGCCGGATCAGGCTTGCGAATAGGCGAGTTGCTCGGCCTCAAGGTCTCCGACGTCGACTTCAAGGCTGGCGCCATCCGCGTCGAGCGTCAGCGCCTCCAGTCCGGGAAGATCGGTCCGCCGAAGACCGCCAAGTCCCGGCGTACGGTCCCGGTCGGCGAGGTCGTCACGGACGCGCTCCTCCAGCACCTCGCCGCACGCCCCTCCAAGGAGTGGCTGTTCACGATGGAGGAGGGCGAGCCTCTCAACTACCGTCGCTGGAAGACGGAGTGGAACTGCGCTCGCAGGGCGCTCCAATCAGCGGAGACCGAGGCGGCCGAGCGCGAGGGCCGCAGGCCCGTCGAGCTGCCGCACATGGTGACCCACGACCTGCGCCACTTCTACGCCTCCGCCCTCATCGCCGGCGGAGCAAGCGTCAAGCAGGTCCAGCTGGTCCTCGGCCACGCGTCCGCCGTCATCACACTGCGGATCTACGCCCACCTGTGGCCGGGTGAAGAGGACCGCACCCGGACCGTCATGGACGCCGTTCTCGGCGGCCTGCGGACCGGGTGCGGACCGGAAGACCAGACGATTAAGGAAATCGCAGGTCAAACGGCATGATCGAAGATCAGGCCTTCTTGGTCTCCCAGAAGATCTTGTCGATCTGGGCGATGTAGTCGAGCGCCTTCTGGCCCGTCGCCGGGTCGGTGGAGCCCTTCGCCGCCGACAGGGCCTTGAGGGTGTCGTTCACGAGCTGGTGCAGCTCGGGGTACTTTTCGAAGTGCGGAGGCTTGAAGTAGTCGCTCCACAGCACCGAGACATGGTGCTTGGCAAGCTCCGCACGCTGCTCCTTGATGACGGTGGCGCGCGTCTGGAAGTGCGGGTCGTCGTTGCCGGCCATCTTCTCCTGGACGGCCTTCACCGACTCCGCCTCGATGCGGGCCTGGGCCGGGTCGTAAACGCCGCAGGGCAGGTCGCAGTGGGCGCTGACCTTCACCTTGGGCGCAAACAGGCGGGAGAGCATTCAGCTGTCCTTCCTCGTGATCGTCTTCTCAGGTGGGACATTACTCCGTAGGAGACGTGTTTTCTCGGGTGCCCCCAGGGGCTTAGGCCAAAAGTCCGGGGCGAGACTGGGAACCCTGGAGGATGACTGTGGATGACCGTGGATGACCGAGGAACGCACCGGGAGGTTGTCTGATGCCGGAGACCGCGGAGGGGCGGGAGGTCCGGGCACTGTTCGGGGTCGCCGAGGTGGAGGGGCCTTCCATGGTGCCGACGCTGTACCAGGGCGATCAGGTGTTCGTCCGGTACGGGGCGCGGGTGCGGGAGGGGCAGGTGGTGGTGTTGCGCCACCCGCTCCAGCAGAACCTGCTGATCGTCAAGCGGGCGGTGCAGCGCCGTGAGGGCGGCTGGTGGGTGCGCGCGGACAACCCGGGTGCCGGTGCGGACAGCACCGTGTACGGGGTCGTGCCCGACGAGCTGGTCCTGGGGCGGGTCGTCGCACGCTACCGTCCGCGGCCCCGGGAACGGGGTCAGTGGCGGGTGCTGGGTGCCGTCGTCTGGCTGCTGTCCGCGGTGCGGCCGGTGCCCTCAGGGCGGTTCCCGCGGCCCGCTTCCTGGCGTTTGCGGGCGCGGTAGGCCGCCACGTTCGCGCGGGTCGCGCACCGGTCGGAGCAGTAGCGCCGGGAGCGGTTGGTCGAGGTGTCCAGGTAGGCGTTGCGGCATGGCGCCGCCTGGCACAGGCCGAGCCGGTCGGCGCCGTGCTCGGTGAGGTGGAAGGCCAGGCCCATCGCGGCGATCGCCGCGTAGCCCGCGGTGGCGTTGGACGGATGGTCGGCCAGGTGCATGTGCCAGCGTGGGTGGCCCGCCTCGTCGAGGAAGTCGTGCCCGGAGATCTGCGGACTCACCGGGAACTCCATCAGCAGCGAGTTCAGCAGGTCGACGGCGAGCCGTGCGTCGCCGTCGTCGGCGGCCTCGAAGACGGCGCGCAACCGGGCCCGCACCGAGCGGAAGCGGGTCACGTCGGCGTCCGTGGCCCGGCGGGCCGCGGAGTGGTTACCGCCGAACAGCGCGCGCACCGCCTCGACGGAGGTCAGCGTGTCGACGCCACGGCTGGGCTCCTCGCTGTTCACGAGGCGCAGGGCGAAATCCGAGTAAGAGGCCAGTTCCACTTGTAGTCCTTACTGGGTGCCGTCTAGGGTGACGGCACGATGGGGTAATGAGTGCACCGGCAGCAAGGGTATTACCCGGGGCTGTGCCCGCGCCGGGATGCGTGGCAGATGCAGCGGGGATGCCTCGATGCCTCGGACGCAGGAGGGGCGACGGCCCATGACGGAAACGACCGCGGGGTCCGACTGGCAGGCCTGGCAGCACAGCTGGGACCGCCAGCAGGAGTGGTACATGCCCGATCGCGAGGAGCGGTTCCGGGTGATGCTCGACATGGTCGAGGCGCTGGTCGGCCCCGAACCCCGGGTGCTCGACCTGGCGTGCGGCACCGGCAGCATCACGGCCCGGCTGCTGCGGCGACTGCCCGGGGCCACCAGCGTCGGCGTCGACCAGGATCCGGCGCTGCTGACCATCGCCGAGGGCACCTTCGCCTCGGACGAGCGGGTGACCCTGGTGACCGCCGACCTCAAGGACCCCGGCTGGACCCGCCGGCTCCCGCACTCCTCGTACGACGCCGTGCTCACCGGGAACGTTCGCTAAACACACTCTACGTTGCTTGCCTTGCTGAGGGTGCTGTTTCTGTCAAGCCTTGTTCAAACAGCCCGTCAGAGGCAGTGCAGGGAACGGCATGAGCGCACGCCAGAGTGTTAGTTGATCCACATGCGGCTCGTCTGTCGACCGATGGGTGGCGATTAGGAAGCAACTCCAGAGGTGGCAACCCACGTTTCCGGGCAGGAGGGGGCCACGGAACCGGACGACGCGACAGCGTGCCGACATGATGACGACCCCCGCGTTCGCGAGGGTCGTCGTGTACCCGAGACCCAAGTCTGCGGAGTACCGTTTCGATTGCTGAAGTCGAAACGGAGTCCAGTATGCCTAGTAACCATGTCGAAGAGAGCGTCGGGGCCAGGATCGCCTCTTACCGAAAGCTTGCGGGCTACACTCAGCGCGAGCTCGCGGAACACTCTCACCTCTCCCTCGGAAACATCCGCAAAGTTGAGCGGGGTGAGCGGTTGCCCACCCATGGCTTCCTCACTACGGCAGCACGAACACTTGCAGTGAGTGTGGAGGAGCTGACCGGCCAGCCCTACCGCGGACAACAACGATCCGACGAGAGGGCACACGCCCCTATCGCTGCCATCCGGACAGTTGTACGTGCATTCGATCTTCCTCCAGAGTGGCGGCCCACGCCACGCCCTCTAGGGGAGATTGCCAACGATGTAGAGGAAGCGACGCGGCACCGTGCCGCAGCTCGGTACACCCGCCTTGGGCAAGCCTTGCCTGAACTGCTGGAGGAACTCACAGCGGTAGTCCATACGCTGGACGGTGACAGGAAGCGGCGGGCTGCGCAAATGCTGGCTTCCTCCTACTACATGGCGCACTGCTTGGCCTACCGTCTCGGGTATGCAGATCTCGCCGGACAGTTGGATGATCGGCAACGCTGGGCGGCGGACCTCTCCGGAGACCCGTTGACAGTCGCGCTCGCTCAGTGGTCACGTGCTGGTGGATTCCAAGCCGCTCACGAATACGATGCCGGGCTCCGACTGCTGGCACGCGCCCGTGCTCAACTCGCTGAAGAGACTGGAACATCCTCGCCTGCGGCGGTCACGCTACTGGGAAGCTTGCGTCTGCGGGAGGCCACCCTGGCCTCTCGTGCCCGAGACGACCAAGCCACCGAACACCACCTGAGCGAGGCTGCCCGGCTCGCCGAGCAAATCCCAGACAAAAATGATCGTGTCCATTACCACCTCACATTCGGCCCGGTCAATGTCGCTGTACACGGAATCGCCGCTCAGGTGGAACTCAAGAACCCAGAAGAGGCGGCGAAGAGGGCAAGTGTTTTGCGTCTGCCTTCGTCGCTTCCGCGTACCCGGCGGGGACATCATCACATCGACGCCGCTCGTGCCTTCCTCGCCGTCGGCGATCGGGACAAAGCTCTCACGGCATTGCAAGATGCTCGCCAAGTAGCGCCACAACAGACCCGCTACCACCCGATGGCCCGCGAAGCGGTGCGGCTCCTCGCCGAGCGATACCGCCACGCTGGCCAGGAGGTACGAACGCTTGCAACTTGGATGGGCCAAGCCGTGGCCTGACGGGAAGGTGAGCCTTCTGTCAAGCTGACCGGCACTCAGGAAGTACCCCTACATGGGGTACTTCCTTTGTTTTGCACTGAGCATCCTTTGACAGTCAGAAGCCCTCGAACCGCTCTGGCGAAGTCGCGGTCCGAGGGCACTGCCCAACCTGGCTGAGAGGTTGAACAGATGGACCCTATCCGATGGGGCGTTTGGATCGTTCAGGTGCTGGCACGCGCGTTACCGCCTTCATTGGGCTGTCACCGGCCGGACACGGCTGCCGTCCGCATGCCTGCCAACCGATACCCCGCTATCCAGCACGGCACCGTGCCGGCTACGCGCTCTAGCGAGCTGGTGTTGCAGGGGGAAGACGTACAGCTTGTCCGGCCGTATGTGACTGCTTCTGATCGGGAGTCGGAAGTGCGGCGGCAGCGGGAGCGGCGGCGGGCGTTGTGGCTGGCCGTGCACGGTATCGACGTCGGTCCGCGGATGATTCACGGCATGCGGGTGGCGGGATGAGCGGCAACTCAGCATCCGCCTCACAGCAAGTGGCGGCGAGAACGACGGCCAGCGGAGAGGGTCGGGCGCGAGGGGTGTTCCGGAGCCAGGAACACGCTGTCGGTCCGGACTACCGCCCTGAAGCCTTCCTCGTCACGTACACGATGTACTGCGGCACCTGCGGCGCGATGGGTCCCACCGTCGAGGACGGTGAGGATGGCATGGCGTGGGCTGTGGAGCACTTCAAAGACAACCCGACCCATCTCGACTACCGGGAGCTCATCACGCGCCCCTACCGCGCTGTACCGGGGGCGTGGCTATGAGCGACGCATACGCGGTCCTGACCGGGGCCGAGTGGGTACTCCGGGCGGTCGGCGACCTGGGTGGGCGGGAGGCTGTCTACGGCGCGCAGTGCACCACGTGCCGGGAAACGTCCGGGCAGGGCGCCGATGTGGCGCGCTCCGTTGGGGCGTGGGCGGTCGAGCACACCCGCGCCAACCCGAACCACCGAAACTACGTCTCCGTCGTGCGCACACAGTGGCGCGTCGACCCTGACATCAGGATCAGCCAGCCCGCCTCCTCACCGGTCCCCGTCCACACCGGCCAGCCGCGCCCCGGCGATGCGGAAACGACCGGCACAGGCCCCGACCAGCCGCAGCGTCGATCGGCCCGCCATGCCGCCGCGCGCTCACAACAGCGTCGTTGGGTTCCTGCCTGGGTCACACGCGCGATGGCGTTTGTCGGCTGGTTGGCCGGACCGCTGTGCATGACCGGGCTATGCACCGCCCTCGGGGTCGTCCTTACCTCAGTGTTTTTCCTCGGTAAGGGTTGACGGGGCATGGCGAAAAAGAAGAACGAGCCATGCAACCATGCGGAATTGGACCCGGAAACGAACAAGTGCAAGAAATGCGGGAGCCAGATTTACCCGCCACCCCTGAACGGAAAGTAGACGGACAGAAATGACGAATGGTCCTGACCCGCAGGCTGCAAGGGTAAATCGCGGTGAAGCTGAGGCGGTGTGCAATGAACTCAACGAGGCGCTGAAGAGCCGGGGAGTCGTGCTCCCGTCGCTATGGGTGGAACCTAAGGGAGACGCTTTGTTTGACCTGCGGCCTCTTATCGACTTGGGGCGCTGTAACCTGAGTACGGCCCGAGCACTTCTGGCCGTGGTCCGGAACTCTCAGGAACACGCGGAGGCTGGGGCGTGAGTCTGCCACTCAGTTCTCTCAACCGACCCAAGCGCAGGCGTGGTCTTCATGGCGAAGTCGTCAACGAGCTGGGGCAGATGATTGTCACAAACGAGGGATTGACTAACAGTCCCATCGTTATAGACGATCTGGTGCAGCACTTTGGGGCATCGCGTACTGTCATTCGTGAGGCAATCCGTTGCCTGGAATCCAAAGGAATGATCTCCGCTCGCCCTAATGTGGGCACCGTCATTCGCCCCGTCAATGAGTGGAACCTCCTTGATCCTGAGGTCATGGAGTGGCGGGCGCTGGGACCACAGGCACACAACCAGCGCAAGGAGTTAAATGAACTCCGGCAGGTCGTTGAGCTCTTCGCGGCACGTCTCGCTGCTGCAACGGAAAACCCGACCGCATGGCAGCTCCTGACCGAGTCCGTCATGGACATGGATGATGCCGTACGCCTCGACCAAGCGGACCAGTTCGACCATGCAGATGCCTGCTTTCACCGGCACCTGATAAGCGCCGCTGGCAGCGTCATGGTTAACCACCTCTCCGCGATCGTTCCCCGAGGTCTGATCACCTGCACGGAGTCGACCACGTGTGACTACACGGAAGCCTCGGTGGAACGTCACCAAGCTGTCGTCCAGGCACTTCGCCAGCAGGACAGCAAGGAAGCGGAACGAGCAATGCGGGACCTACTGGCGAAACCCTTGGACTCCGCGTTAGAGCCCACCACCTGAATCCCTGACCTCCCGCCCCCTGCCGGTGACGCAACGGAGACTTTCCCAGGTCCCCACACCCGGCACGGGGCGGGGTTCATCGTGCTCATTCGTGTGCTACAAAGAGGGGCCCCGCCCGGTGCACTCCATTTGCACCGGACGGGGCTTTTTTGCTATTTATGGTTATTTAGCCGTTGTATTCGGTGGTCTGGCAGGCTTTGCGCTCGCTGCCCTTGATGGTCACGCAGACTTCCACGCCGGTGCCCTGCTGAAATCCGGTCCAGTGGTAGCTGATTTCGTCACCGTGCCGCTTGGCGGTTTGGGTGTCGTCCTTCTTCCCATTCAGCCACATCGTCATGGGCCTGCTCTTGACGTCTGAGGGTGGGTTCGTCCACCTCCCGGTGACCGAGTTCCATCCGTTGTTGCCTTCGAGCTTGATGCAGATCTGCGGACCGTCCCAGTTGTGCGTGCAATCGCTGCTGTCTGCTGCTGCTGAGCCGGCCATCGGGAGGACGCCAAGAACAGCGGTCAGTCCGATTGCCGTATAGATCATCTTTTTCACGCGCTGACCAACGCCTGACGGGGCGTCAGAGGCACGGTGGGGCTGGTGGTTCCACGCGTGCGTGTGATCACGATGCGCGTCGACAGCGTGGAGAGTGCGGCGCGCGGCCGGGGTGTGTGACTGCTGTCGCGCGCTCTCGACTCGCTACTCATCATGACAAGTGCTTGCACTCGGGGAGTCGCCCCTCCCATACTCATGACTCATCAGAACAAGGCACGTCCGAATGTGTCGGGCGGCTTGTGGCTGGAGTAGGAAGGTGTGGGTTGATGATCTTCTTCAAGAGGCACGCGTTTTCGCTCGGCCTGGTCGGTGTGGCGCTCGGGCTGCTGCTGGCCACGTGCTCGGCTGGGCACTCTGATTCGGCCGGGGACTACGGGAGTCAGGGGGCCGGCGCTGCGGTACCGGTATCCACCATTGGGTGGGGCTCGTGTCACCGAGTGACCAGTCAGGTCAGCGGCCTGAGGCTGCGGGCGCGGCCGGGGTATGACGGGGCGGTCCTGGCGCTGATGTATCCGGGCACCACGATGGATCCGCTCTACCCGGTGAACAGCGAGTGGACGCGTGTGCGGGTGACCAGTGGGCCGGCGGCTGGGTGGTCCGGCTACGTCTCCAAGCTGTATCTGAACTGGCTCTGCTGACGGCCCGTCGTGTCGGGTCGGTGCTGATGGCGGTCGGTATCCCTTTGGGTTGGGGTGCTGGCCGCCGTCGGCGTGTCACCCGTATGGAGGAATGGCGGCTGCGCGGCCTGTTCCGTCGTGACCGGGCGTGTGCGTCTAGGTACCCTCGGAAGTTCTGGCGTTAGCGATCTTGAATGATTTTCTGCGGAATGCGCAGTGCGGGGTGGAGGCGCGATGACGGGGTTTGATGATCCTCGGGAAACCGGAGAGTGGGGCGTTGACCGGACCTTTGAGGATGCAATCTGGGTGCGGGAGGTGCCCTACGTCAAAGGCTGGGCTGAGGCTCGGGATGCCGCGATGGCCTGGAACAACGCGGTTGAAGAGGCGGGGTTACGGTCCGTCGACTTGAAGGCGGTTGCCTCGACCGGGGCGGGGGGCGTGCCTGTGGTGCGTCTGCGGGCGACGGTGGAGGGCATTCGGACAGTGACAGAGCTTCTGCGGCTGGGCGGTAGGTCGCTGGGGGCTCGGCGATGGGTGAGGTAGAGGGGACGTGGCCTCGCTGTGGGCACGCGGGCGGCGACGGAGGCTTTGGGCGGGAGCTGCCATGGGGCGAGTGATCATGGCCCCTTACGCTTGCCGCGGGCCGGGCAGCACTGTGCCTGCCCGCAACAGCCCGGCTAGGGGCCATGATCTTAGAGGCTCGCCCCATGGTGGCTGCCTAAAGCCTCCGTCGCCGCCCGCCCCAGCCACAGCATCTTTGACCTCACACACCGCGCACGGATCAGATGGACGGGGGAAGGTATGCAGCGTCGGGTAGTCGGTCGTCCCTACAGGACACGTCGCCGGGGCAAGGTTCAGGTCCTGGAGGACGAGAAGGGGCACAAGTGGATCGTGTGCTCCGGATGCCGGATGGACCGGCACGCTGCGGGTTTCGGGTCCGTGGATGCGATGGCGCGGCAGCATGCCGACACATGTGATCGCTGACGGTAGACGTGAAGATGCCCCGTACGCCTGGTGGCGCGCGGGGCATCGTCACGTCTCGGGGTGCGGGTGGGGTTGGGCGCTGTCGCTCGGCCGGGACCGGCGCTTGCGCCGCAGCCCGGCCGGAAGCGGCTTGGCGCCCGGCGCGCCGTAGGCGCGCCCTTGAGTAAGTGAAGCGGATTTAGACCGATCGAGCCTTACGGCGGGCGGGGACCTTCTCCGGGGTGATCCGGAACGCAAGACGCGTGTGTGCGGCGCTGGTCCGCAACTCCTCGCAGACCAGCGGGTGTCCGTTGTCCGTCAGCGTGACCCGGTGGCTGACCAGGATCGGAGCACCATCGGGCACGTTGAGGGCGGCACGCTCGTCCGGCACGGGGTTCCGTGCGGATGGGTACTCGGTCCACATCAAGGCATGGCCTGCTTCGACCAGCCTGTTGTAGATGTCGGCGGGCTCAGCGTCGGGTGTTTCGGCAAGGGCCGGCACCTTCTCCGCGACGTCGAACGGGATGTACAGGCGGTGGGCGGTGCGGTCGCCGGTCTCCGGATCGGCTAGCAAGCGGTCGCAGGTGAACGCGGCCTCGTCGGGCCTCTCCAGCAACTCGCCCACCATCCCTTCCAGGTGCGTGCGCGTCACGGTCCCAGCCTCCACAACAATCAGGCTGTCGGTCAGCTGGAGGGCCTTGCCGGCGCGGTTGATGCCTCGGGCGACGGTGGACCTGGGCGTGGTGGTCTCCGCTCCACGGACCAACGTCCCCTTGCCGTGCTGGCTCGTGACAAGACCCATGTTCCGAAGCTCCGCGACTGCGCTCCGGGCGGTCGGCCGGGAAACGTCGTACCGGCTCATCAGCTGGGTCTCGGACGGCAGTAGCTCCCCGGGCGCGTACTCACCTGCGGCGATGGCCTCGGCGAGGGCGGCGGCGAGCTGCTTGTAGAGCGGTTCAGGGCGCTTGATGTCACCCGGCACTGGGTCCCCCTTCTATCTCAGGTCAGTCATCAGCTTGCTACTCGTCAGCATAAGTGCTTGCGCACTGGCGATCCACCCCTTCATACTCATAACTCATCAGGATAAGTAACGTCCGGATGGGTGATCCGGGCTGGAGTGGAAGAGGTGGGGCTCTGTGCAGAGCATCCCGGTAGATGTGGCACGGCTGGGCATTGTCATGTGCGTGGTACCTCCGGAACCTCGGGTGAACCGGGACACCGGGGAGGTGCGCAAAGACCGTGAGGGCAACCCCACGTGGACGGTGGGGCTAGCCGTGCGTCAGAAGGACGGTCGGCGGGCTGACGTGATCGACGTGACGGTCTCCGGCGAGCCGGCCGTGATCAGTGAGGGCGCCCGGGTGGATGTGGTCGACCTGGTGGCTACCTCCTGGGAGATCGACGGCCGTAAGGGGACCTCGTTCCGGGCTGCGGCCGTGCATGTGGCCGGGGCGGCTCCTGCTGCGCGAGGTAAGGCGGCGGGGGGTGACCGGGCGTGATTCTCCTCGTGGTCCTGGTCCTGGTACTCGTCGCGCTACTCACCCAACGGCGATGGGAAGACAAGTTCAATCGCAACCGATGGTGCTGGTATCTGCTGGCCTATCCTGCGGCTCACGTGCGCATTCGCTTCACGTGGCGGCGGCTGTGTCAGACGGCTGACCTGTGCGTGGTCCGTCGACCGCGACACACACTTATCGGGCGCGACACGTACGTCAGGGGGCAATCGCTGCGACCGATCCCCCCGCGCCTGGGAGCCATCAAGGCCACCAGGAACGGGCTGGCGGTGCATATCAAGCTGCACCCTGGGCAGACTCCGGCCGAATTCGTCGCTGCCCTGGATGCGATCACGCACGCCTGGCGCATGCACTCGGTACGCATCACCTCCCCCACCCGCGGTCACCTCCTGGTGGTGGCCGTCGTGCGGGACCCTCTGAGCACGGAACCGGGCGCGCTGCCACAGGTACGGACTCGCCTCCTGGAGGCGGTGCTTGGTCGGCTCGGGGACGGCGCGGCCTGGGTGATCGACTTCCGGATGGTGCCGCATTGGCTGGTGGTCGGTGCCACACGGTCGGGTAAGTCCAACTGGCTGCTGCGGCTTGCGCGGGCGTTGGCTTCGCAGCCTGTCGCCCTGGTGGGCATCGACTGCAAGGGCGGCATGGAACTCGGTCTGATCCGGGCCCGGCTGTCGGCCCTGGCTACGGACCGGTCGCAAGCACTGCGGGTGTTGCGGGGGCTGCTGCAAGAGGCAAAGGATCGCATGGCCCTGTGCCAGGAAGCGGCTGCACGTTCCATCTGGGAGCTCCCGGAGGGTGAGCGGCCAGTCTCGGTCGTAGTCCTGGTCGACGAGATCGCGGAGTTGTATCTGTCCGATGGGAGCCGGGAGACCAAGGCAGAGACAGCGGAGTGTGCCTCGGCCTTACTACGGCTTGCACAGCTGGGCGCGGCCCTGGGCATTCACCTGGTCGTCGCCGCACAGCGGTTCGGCTCCGAACTCGGCCCGGGAGCAACCGCACTGCGGGCACAGCTGGCCGGACGGGTCTGTCACCGGGTATCGGACTCCGCCAGTGCGGAAATGGTCCTCGGTGACCTCTCGCCCGACGCCGTAGCAACGGCACTGACCATTCAGACTGACGATCACGGCATGTCGGTGACGTCCGTGGACGGCCAGTGGATGCGGGCTCGGTCCCTGCTCACCACACGGGATGACGCTCGAGCGGCGGCCCTGCGCCACGTGCGCACCACTCCGGTCCTGCCCAGCGTCAGCATCTCCCTCGCAAAAGGAGGCACCGAATGATCGAGGGAACGGGCGTTACCGACGGCGGCGCAATGATGCTGATGATCGTCTTCGGCGCATTCACCGTTCTACTGGTCCGCTCACGCGAAATGGCCTGGTGGCAAGCGGCGCTGGTCTTCCTCTTCGGAATCTACACGGCATTGACCCCGGTGGTTTTCACCGTAACTGAACTCGTTTCCTGGGTTCTCGCCCGGCTCGTGTGACTACCTCCGAAAAGGAACACGCAGTATGAAGCCTAGGAAATACGTGTACTGCCCGCGCTGCCTCCACCCTCGGCCCTTCCGAAAAGGCGGACTCCAGCGGCCCTGCCCCTCCTGTCGCTCCCGTAGTCGCCCCCGGAGCACACCTCGACCACCGCGCCGTAAGAACTGACTAGCCACCCAAAACCCGCATTTGAAGGGAGATCCAGTGTTCCCCCATCCCAGGTTGGCGGTGTTCGCCACTGCCCAGAACGAAAGATCACCACCCATGGCAAAAGACGAAACCCGGCGCCCCGTGACCTCGATTGCGGGGCGCCCCCGTTTGACCGACACAGAAAAAGACCTGATCCGGCTCGCGCAAGAACCACTGTTTCCCCGCTGGTTGGAACAGATCACGGCAATCGGTGGCTGCGCCCACCCTATTTACCTCGCCGGGCACACCACCATCCTGGAAGCGTCGACCGGTGCTGTACTGCACCACTACGACACCACACACGAACCGGGCGGTCGGCTGGCCGTACGCTGTCGGAATCGGCGTGAGACGCGCTGTCAGCCCTGCTCGCGACTCTATGCGGGGGACACGTTCCATCTCGTGCGTGCGGGCCTCCTAGGCGGCAAGGGCACGCCTGACAGCGTTGCTGAGCATCCTCGGGTCTTTCTCACCCTGACTGCTCCCTCATTCGGGCCTGTGCACCGCGCTCACCGAAAAGGGGCCCCGTGCACGCCTCGTCGCAATAGTGCTACGTGTGAGCATGGCCACCGGATCGGCTGCGGGCAGACACATGCCGACAGTGACCCGCTCGTAGGGCAACCGCTGTGCTCGACCTGCTACGACTACACAGGCCATGTTCTGTGGCACGCGCATGCCGGTGAACTCTGGAACAGGACCTGTCGGGCTATCCGCCGGCACCTGGCCTCCGCGGTAGGCATCACACAATCTCGCCTGGGCGAGTATGCTCGCGTGTCTTTCGCTAAGGTCGCGGAATATCAGCGGCGTGGGGCGATCCATTTCCACGCTGTAATTCGTCTAGATGGGCCCGACGGCTCCGTCTCCCACCCCCCGCATTGGGCAACCGTAGAGCTGCTCATAGACGTGATAGATGCCGTTGTCCGCACCACACAGGTAACCGCTGCCTACGCGAGAGGGATTGGAGAGCCCATTTTCAAATGGGGCACACAGTTCGATGTGCACGAAATTTGGCACGCATTCAAGTGTGATGACGCTATATCCGATGAAGCTGTCGCTGCGTATGTAGCAAAGTACGTCACGAAAAGCGTGGGCGATGCAGGCGGCATTGACCGTCCGATTACGTCACTGGGGGAAATCTCCCTACTGCCGCTGTCACGCCACGTGAAGACTCTCATGTCAAGTTGCTGGGTTCTGGGTGGGTTACCGGAATTTGAAAACCTTCGATTGCGCTCTTGGGCTCACACCCTCGGCTACCGGGGGCACATCCTAACCAAATCCCGCGCCTACTCGACGACGTATGCCGCGCTCCGTGCCCAGCGTGCGCAGTATGTCGGCCACATGGACGCAACCGGCACCGTCACGGATGCGGTCTGGCGATACGTCGGCTCTGGTCACAGCGTCGCTGGGGTGGAGATCGCTGCCGGGATAGCCGCGGATCTGGCGGCTTTGCGTGAGGTCCGAAAGGAGATCGCTGATCGGGGGCCGTGTGGTTGATGCGGTTGTCGGCTCATTCTCTTCCGTTCGCCTGGTGGACGGACGCTACGAAGAATCGAGTACCTGGTGCGTAAAGGTCGATTCTCCGAGCGTCGCGCGTGACGTTTCTCGTATTCTTGGCGGTGCTCCATCTGACTCACAGGCGAGGCGTGGCGGACAGTGGGAAATAGTGACCAAAGCGATAGAAATCCCGGTTCTCGCTGAAGACTTGGATGATGACCGGCTAGCTTTCCGTCTTTTTGATCACTGTGATGTCGGCGTCTTTTTCTTTCCCTTTGGTGTCTGGAGTCGAGAGGAAGTTGCGGGACGTCTTTCACTTCTGGGGCCGTGTCGGGATCGGTGCGTTCTTTCGATCAAACCTGTGGAGTTCAAAACCCGCACAGGGCTTACGGTCCTTTATCGGTTGCCTTTTGTGAGTGCATCCGCACTCCAGCGGTAGGCTCTGAGGATATAGAATAGCCCCGGATGGATGGACCCATTCCGGGGCTATTCAGCATGTGATGCCCCTACATGATCTGCTGGTGGATGTTGGCCCCGGTCACCTGGAAGCGCCGCTCTGCGCTCGTGGCGAAGAGCGTCACCCGGATGTCAAATCCGCTGAGGAGTTCGCGACGTGCGGCGTCGTCGTGTGCGGCGTGCCATTCGTCCGCTACGGTCTTCCCGGTCGGTACCATGCACATGCCCGGGGGCCTGTCCGGCAAGTTCTTGAGTTCGGCAATCTCACGGCTCATGCGACCGTATTCCTGCCGGTACCATTCAGCGTCGTCGTCAGAGTCGTAGAGCCCTGCTGACCGGTCACTCCGCAGCCGCTTGCGGTCCGCTTCGATCTCGGCGATTCGTGCGGCGTAGCCGGTGCCCGGATCAAACTCGCGTCGCATGAGCTGACCGGAGCCGTACCGCACGAGGAACCATTCCTCCACCCTCTTGTTCAGCTCGAGAACCGACATGACCGGACCCGGCTTGCAATCCTTCGACGAGGGGATGCCTCGTACCCGAGCCGTGCAACCGTAGGCGCTGTACTGGTTGACCCTGCCGAGAATATACAGCCGTTGTCCGCAGTTCCCGCAGAAAGACAAGCCAGTCAACATGTAAGTCCCCTTCTGTGCTCGGGCTCCTTTCTGTTTCGGCTTGGTCTTCGAGATTAGTGCATCGCGGGTGGCGCGATCCCACAAAGGAGCGGCCAGGCGTACGGGGTGGCCGTCCTTTCCGATTACGGGGCGGTCCTCGTGCATCAGATACCCCAACGAGGCTTCCTCCGTTAGTAGCCGATTGAGGGTCTTCGCGTTCCAGAGTGTTCCTTTCGGCTTTCGTCCGTACATGACGGATCGATAGTCGGCCGGAGAGAGAACACCTTCGCGGTTAAGCCTCGCGGCTTCCGTGTGTAGAGTCACCTTGCCGTTCTCGTCCTGGAGAATGCGTTCCGCGACGTTTCGAATGATTTCCGCTGCGACAGGGTCAATCTCGACATGATCAACCTTGCCGTTCGGCACGAGCCGAACGAATCGGTATCCGTACCGGTTCTTCTGCTTCGGTTGCCCGGCGGCGCGGGCGCGCTTCGTCTCGTCTCGGTTTCGCTTCTGAATGGCTCGTAGCTCCATCTGTGCGCCAAACGACTCCATGGAAAGCCGCATCTCGTCGGCCGGGTCGTCCAGGTTCCACGGTCCATCGTGCCCGTAAGTCACCAGAAGGCGCTGGGACTCGTGGATGGTGTAAGCGGTGTTCAGTACGTCCCGTTGATTGCGGCCGATGCGGTCCACGGCGGCCCCCACAATGCCCGAGTAGGGGCCTGCCTCGCCTCGCAGCCACGGACCGAGTCCGGGCCGCGTGAGAGGGTCCGTGGCGCCGGACACCTCCCAGTCGTCGGCCCAGGCGATGACGTGGCCGCCGATCGCTTCCGTAGCACTGAGGACGTGGTTCTCCTGCTTCTCGGGGCTGTTGCTCGCGTCCTTCATGCGCGACAGCCGGCGCACGCCTACCAGGCACTTGCCGCACCCGTCGTACTCGGTCGTGATCACCTGCACCATGATGGTCTACCTCCGCTCTACACACCTGCGTTTAGCGGACTTTCCTCACCGCCACCGCCCTGCACTGGATGCACAGCGAGCCGCTCACCACGCTCTACGGCCAGCTCGCCGGGCTGGTCAGGGAGGGCGGCGTCTTCATGAACGCCGACCACATGCCCGACCCCACGACGCCGCGGATCAACGAGGCCGAGCGGACGTTCCGGCACGCCGCGAGGGAGCGCGCCAAGGCGGCCGGCGCGCTCGACTGGTCCGAATGGTGGGCGCTGGCCGCGCAGGACCCCGTGCTCGCCGGGCCGACGGCTCGACGCTTCGAGATCTACGGTGATCATGCGGATGGGGAGGCGGCGCCGGTCGGGTGGCATGTGCGGGTGTTGCGGGAGAGTGGGTTCGGGGAGGTGCGGGGGGTGTGGTGTTCGGCTACCGATGCGGTGGTGCTCGCGCTGCGCTGACGTCGTCGTCAGGGCCGCCGGGGGGGTGCCCCGGGCCCCCGGGTGCCGGCGGTTCCCTGGGTCTTTGGGCTCGGCCCTGGTCCTTGACCCTGGGCCTGGGCCTGGGGGGGCCCGGTCCTTGGCCTCTGGCCTTTGGCCCGTGCCCCTGGGGGGTGGGTGGGGGCTGTCGGTGGTTGGCTGTCTGTGCGTCGTGGTTTGTTGCGCAGTTCCCCGCGCCCCTGGAAGGGAGTGGGTGGGGTATGCCGGTGGTTGGCTGTCTGTGCGTTGTGGCTTGTCGCGCAGTTTCCCGCGCCCCTGAGAGGGGGGTGGGGGTGCGGGTGGTGGTTGGCTGTCGGTGCGTTGTGGCTTGTTGCGTGGTTCCCCGCGCCCCTTTCGAGCGTGTGGGGCTGGGGTGCGGGGAACTGTGTGAGCGGTGTCCACCGGGGCGGTGGGGGACGGATCGCTGCCAGGCGGGTGGTTCGGGGGTGGGCCCTGGGGGACCGTCGTGTGTGGGGGTTACAGGACCTTTGACAGGAAGGACTGGGTTCGTTCGTGGTGCGGGTTGGTGAGGACCTCCCGCGGGTGGCCGGACTCGACGACCACGCCGCCGTCCATGAAGACCAGGGAGTCGCCGACCTCTCGGGCGAAGCCCATCTCGTGGGTGACCACGATCATGGTCATGCCGGACTCGGCGAGGTCGCGCATCACGTCCAGGACGTCGCCGACCAGCTCCGGGTCGAGCGCCGACGTCGGCTCGTCGAAGAGCATCAGCTTGGGGTCCATGGCCAACGCGCGGGCGATCGCCACCCGCTGCTGCTGGCCGCCGGAGAGCTGCGACGGGTAGCTGGACGCCTTGTCGGCCAGGCCGACCCGGGTCAGCAGCTCGTGCGCGCGCTCCCGGGCCGCCGCCTTGTTCATGCCCTTGACCTGCACCGGCGCCTCGATGATGTTCTCGACGGCGGTCATGTGCGGGAAGAGGTTGAAGCGCTGGAAGACCATGCCGATGTCGCGGCGCTTGCGGGCCACTTCGTGATCGCGCAGCTCGTAGAGCTTTTCGCCCTGCTGCCGGTAGCCGACCAGGTCCCCGGCCACGTACAGCCGTCCCGCGTTGATCTTCTCCAGGTGGTTGATGCAGCGCAGGAACGTGGACTTGCCGGAGCCCGAGGGCCCGATGAGGCAGCAGACCTCGCCGGACGCCACCTCCAGGTCGATGCCCTTGAGCACCTCGAGGTTGCCGAACGCCTTGTGGACGCCCTCGGCCTTGACCATCGCGGGCCCAGCGGCCTCCGCCGAAGCGCCGTCGTCCTTGATCATGTCGGTGGTCATGCCATGCCTCCGTTCGGGCGGCCGAGCGAGGTGAGGTTCGCGCGCACCCGCTGCCACGGGGTGGGCGGCAGGCTGCGGCTGGAGCCGCGGGCGTAATGGCGCTCGATGTAGTACTGCCCGATACTCAGGACGGACGTCATGACCAGGTACCACGCGGCGGCCAGGAACAGCATCTCCACCGGGGCGCCGGAGGTCTGACCGATGTCCTGCGCATAGCGCAGCAGCTCGTAGTACTGCACCGCGGAGACCAGCGAGGTCGTCTTCAACATGTTGATGACCTCGTTGCCGGTCGGCGGCACGATCACCCGCATGGCCTGCGGGATGATGATGCGACGCAGCGTCTTGCCGTGGCTCATGCCCAGCGCGTGCGCGGCCTCCGTCTGGCCCTCGTCGACGGAGATCAGGCCCGCCCGGCAGATCTCGGCCATGTACGCGGCCTCGTTCAGGCCGAGCCCGAGCAGTGCCGTCAGGAACGGCGTCATGAAGTCGGACCAGTAGTTCTTGTAGATCGGTCCGAGGTTGATGTACTCGAAGACCAGGCCCAGGTTGAACCAGACGAACAGCTGGACGAGGACCGGTGTGCCGCGGAAGAACCAGATGTAGAACCAGGCGATCCCCGACGTCACCGGGTTGGGCGAGAGGCGCATCACCGCGAGGAGGATGCCGCCCGCGACGCCGATCAGCATCGACAGCACCGTCAGCAGCATCGTCTGGCCGACGCCCTTGAGGATGCGGTGGTCGAAGAAGTAGTCGGGGACCGCGCCCCAGTTGATCTTGCCCTGGGCGAAGGCGTAGACGATCGAGACCAGGACGGCTATGGCGATCAGGGCGGCGAGATAGCGCCCGTAGTGGCGGACCGGGACGGCCCTGATGGCCTCGTGCCCGGCCGCCGGCACCCCGGTTGCGGGCGCCGTGGCCGCCGGCGCGCCCTCCGGGGCGCCGTCCGCCTTGTCGATCTCGTCTGACACGGGGGTATGCCTTTCAACTGCTCGATGACGTCGGCACGGTTTGATGGGTGCCGGGGCATCCGGGGGGTGGTCCGGTGTCCGGAGTGTCGGTGGTCGTCCGGGGCGCGTGTCTCCTTGCCCGGGCGGTGCGCGCGGCGCGCCTTCGTGGGGTGGAACGGCCTGCCGCCGGCGGATGCGTGACCGCACCCACCCGGCGATCACCGGCCGGGCCCCAGGTCGTCACCGGCGGGGACCGCGGCCGCCGTCGGTCCCAGCGGCCGGCAGGTCGGGCGACCGCCGGCCGGTGGGGCGGCCGATCACTTGCCGAGGTTGATGCCGGCCTGCTTGACGGCGCCGTTCTCCACGCCCCAGCGCTGCACGATCTTGGCGTAGGTGCCGTCCTTGATCAGCTGGTCCATGGCCGCCTTCAGGGCGTCCCGCAGCTGGGTGTTCGACTTCGCCACCGCGATGCCGTACGGCGCGGCCTCCACCTGCTTGCCGACGATCTGGAAGTCCTTGCCGCCACCGGAGGTCTGCACCGCGTACGCGGCGACCGGGTAGTCCGACGAGCCGGCGTCGGCGCCGCCGGAACGCAGCCGGGTCTGGGCCTGCTCGTCGGTGTCGAAGGCCTCGATGGTGAGCTTCTTGCCGGCCGGGCACTTCTTCGCCTCGGCCTTGGCCAGGTCGTCGGAGATCGTGGCGCGCTGCAACACGATCGTCTTGCCGCACAGGTCGCCCCAGCCGTTGATGCCCTGGGTCTTGCCCTTGAGGGTGTAGATGGACACGCCCGCGTTGAAGTAGTCGACGAAGTCGACGCCCTCGCCGACCTTCTTGCCGGTCTCCGAGTCGATACCGTTCTGCCGGTCCTTGCTGTCGGTCATCGCGGACATCGCTATGTCGTACCGCTTGGAGCGCAGGCCGGTGAGCAGCGTCTCGAAGGTGCCCCGCTGGAAGTCGAACTTCACCCCGAGCAGCGAGCCCATGGCGTCGGCCAGGTCCGGGTCGATGCCGGCGGTGTTGCCGTCCTTGTCCTTGAACTCCACGGGGGCGTACGCGATGTCGGAGCCGACCCGGATCACGCCCTTGTCGCGGATCTCCTGGGGCAGCTTGTCGGCGAGCGGTGCGGAGCTGCTGGAGCCCGACTTGCCGCCGTCGTCCGCCTTGTCCTTGGACTTCGTCTGGTCGCCGCAGCCGGAGAGCACCAGC
The DNA here is from genome assembly GCF_024435355.1 of Streptomyces odontomachi. Lineage (GTDB taxonomy): Bacteria > Actinomycetota > Actinomycetes > Streptomycetales > Streptomycetaceae > Streptomyces > Streptomyces odontomachi. Next base: position 25,435 of record NZ_JAMJWG010000012.1, on the reverse strand, counting down.
GCGCCGGTCACCACGAGCGCGCCGAGCGCGGCCAGCCGGTACCTTGCGCGACCGGGGATCCGGTGGGCCGACGCGGCGTCCACGGCGGCGGTACGTGGGGTCGGGTTGGGGGTCATGCGGGGTCCTCCGGCGGTGAGGGTGTTGCCAATGGCCGACGGGCACACACCATCGAGTGACGCGACCTTGTGTGATTAGGGCATCTTGCCATTCGGACCCCATCAATCCGTGGGCCACCCTTGTCAAAATCGGATAACGGGTGATCCCAGAAGCGCCATGAACCCGCCCCCCGTGACCGTTGCATTTGCGGCACTTACCCCTTCACGCCGTAGAATCTGCGCCTTCTTGCGGGAAGCTGGCGTCTGGTTCGGATGCTGCGCCAGCCGTGGGTCATACGTCTCCTATGACACTTCTCACCCGGCTCATGGGGACTCGTCGGCGGCGGCGCCCTTCAGGTATGAAGGTGACCCACACCCCTCATCCGGGGCTCAGGGCGCGCGTGCGGCGCGCCCATCGCGTATGTGTCGTACGCAGGGACCCACCATCACGGCACACGCGGTGCCCGCCCACCCCTCAATCAGGAGTGGTTCACCCTCAACCTTGAAAACCTAAGGGGTACAAACCAGTGGCAGCGGAGATCGTCAATCCTTGCAACGGCGCCAGGTCGGCAGCTCCCAGCACAGCAGACACCAGGTCGGTTCCGCCCGGCGCGGTGACCGGCACGGACCCGGGTGCGGAAACGGGCGACGGGGGTGCGGACCCCTTCGATGCCGCTTTCGCGCTGCACCGCGGCGGCAAGATGGCCGTGCGGTCCACCGTCCCGGTGCGCGACCGGGACGACCTTTCCCTCGCCTACACGCCCGGCGTGGCCAAGGTGTGCAGCGCCATCGCCGACCGGCCCGAACTGGTCCACGACTACACGTGGAAGTCCCAGGTGGTGGCCGTCGTCACGGACGGCACCGCGGTGCTCGGACTCGGTGACATCGGGCCGGAAGCGTCCCTGCCCGTGATGGAGGGCAAGGCGATCCTGTTCAAGCAGTTCGGCGGAGTGGACGCGGTGCCGCTCGCGCTGGCGACCACCGACGTCGACGAGATCGTCGAGACGGTCGTCCGGCTCTCGCCGAGCTTCGGCGGGGTCAACCTGGAGGACATCGCAGCACCGCGCTGCTTCGAGATCGAGCGGCGGCTCCAGGAGCGCCTCGACATCCCGGTCTTCCACGACGACCAGCACGGCACGGCCGTCGTCACGCTCGCGGCGCTGCGCAACGCGGCGCGGCTGACCGGACAGGCGTTCGGCGAGCTGCGCGTGGTCATCTCGGGCGCCGGGGCGGCCGGCGTCGCCATCGCCAAGGTCCTGCTGGAAGCCGGCATCGGCGATGTCGTGGTGACGGACCGCAAGGGCATCGTCAGCACCGACCGGGAGGACCTCACCCCGGTCAAGCAGGAGCTCGCCAAGATCACCAACAAGGCGGGGCTCCGGGGCTCCCTGGAGTCGGCGCTCGACGGCGCGAACGTGTTCGTGGGCGTCTCGGGCGGCACGGTCGCCGAGTCGGCGGTCGCCTCGATGGCGAAGGACTCCTTCGTCTTCGCGATGGCCAACCCGAACCCGGAGGTGCACCCGGACGTCGCCCACCGGCACGCCGCCGTGGTCGCCACCGGTCGCTCCGACTACCCGAACCAGATCAACAACGTGCTCGCGTTCCCCGGCATCTTCGCGGGTGCACTCCAGGTGCGCGCGTCCCGGATCTCGGAGAGCATGAAGATCGCGGCGGCGGAGGCGCTGGCCGGGGTCGTCGGGGACGACCTTGCCGCGGACTACGTGATTCCGTCACCGTTCGACGAGCGGGTGGCGCCGGCGGTGACCGCGGCGGTGGCCGCGGCGGCACGGGCCGAAGGAGTCGCCCGCCGCTGAGGTTGCGGTGAGCCGGCCGCTTTCTCGTCGGCCGGCTCCTCCGCCCTGGGACCGGGACCGCGCCCGGAGGCTCCGCCTCCTTGGCGCGGTCCCCTTGTCTTGTCCTGCTGGTTCGCCCTGCTTCTTTTCCCTGCTTGGGTCTCTGCTTGTCTCTGCTTTTCCCGGCTTTTCCCGGCTTGTTCTCTTTGTTTTCTTTGTTTTCTCTGCTTGGTTCGCCCTGTTTGGTTGCCCTGTGTTGGGCCGGTGCCGGGCCCGTCGATGCCTCTGCGGGGCGGGCGCGTGCCGGTTGCGTGCCGGACGTCATGGGTGACGGCCGGTGCGTGGCGTGTCACAGACGTGGGTGGTTCCGCGGTGCCGAGGGCGGGCCTATCGTCAAGGTCATGTTCGCTGCCTATGCTGCCCGTATCGACCGTGACCAGCCGCTTTCCGGACTTGAGTTGGGGGAGCGCCCCGCTCCTCAGGCGCGGTCCGGCTGGACCAATGTCACCGTGAAGGCCGCCTCGCTCAACCACCACGACCTCTGGTCGCTGCGTGGCGTCGGTCTCGGCGAGGACAAGCTGCCGATGATCCTCGGCTGTGACGCCGCAGGCGTCGACGAGGACGGCAACGAGGTCGTCCTGCACTCCGTCGTCGGCGAGTCCGGCCACGGGGTCGGCCCCAAGGAACCCCTCAGCATCCTCACCGAGCGCTACCAGGGGACCTTCGCCGAACAGGTCGCGGTGCCCACCTGGAACGTACTGCCCAAGCCCAAGGAACTCTCCTTCGAGGAAGCGGCCTGCCTGCCGACCGCCTGGCTCACCGCCTACCGGATGCTCTTCACCAACGCGGGTGTGCGCCCCGGCAACTCGGTACTGGTCCAGGGGGCCGGCGGCGGTGTCGCCACGGCCGCCATCGTGCTCGGCAAGGCGGCGGGTCTGCGGGTCTTCGCGACCAGCCGCGACGAGGCCAAGCGCAAGCGCGCCGTCGAGCTCGGCGCCGTGGAGGCACTGGAGCCCGGTGCACGACTGCCGCACCGCGTGGACGCCGTCATCGAAACGGTCGGCGCGGCCACCTGGTCGCACTCCATCAAGTCGCTGCGCCGCGGCGGCACCCTGGTGATCTCCGGCGCCACCAGCGGCAACAACCCGCCGCAGGCCGAGCTGACCCGCATCTTCTTCCTTGAACTGAGGGTGATCGGCTCCACCATGGGCTCGAAGGACGAGCTGGAGGACCTGCTCGCCTTCTGTGCCGCCACCGGCGTACGCCCCGTCATCGACGAGGTCCTGCCCCTGGACCAGGCCCGTGCGGGATTCGAGCGGATGGCGACGGGCGGACAGTTCGGCAAGATCGTGCTGACGGTGTGAGCTGACGGCCGGGCTGTGCCCAGGGGCCCAGGTCCCAGGTGCCCTGGGGCTTCTGTCGTGACGCCTGCGTCCGCGTCAACCACGGTTGACGCGGACGCAGGCGTCAATGTAAGTTGACGTCATGACCGAAGCAACGGATCTTGTCGAGCGCGCCGGCGACCGTGACCCACGGGTCGGGTTGCGAGCCGTGGTCGCGCTGCGGCGGCTGTCGGAACAACTGGAGGCGGTTCAGGTGCGCGCCGCCCGTCAGCAGGGCTGGTCGTGGCAGGAGATCGCCGAGGAACTGGGCGTCAGCAGGCAGGCCGTGCACAAGAAGTACAGGGGGCAGTGATGTTCGAACGGTTCACCAAGGACGCCAGGGCCGTGGTCGCCAGCGCCGTCGAGCATGCGACGCAGGCCCGGGCCGCCGAGACCGGCGCCGATCACCTTCTGCTCGCCCTGCTGGACGCATCCACCGGCCGTGCGTCGTCCGTTCTCGCGGCGCTCGGGGCGCGTGATCGCCGAGAGGGGATCGTAGGGGCGCTGGAGGAGGCGCGGCGCCGAGGTGGGCTGTCGCAGGCCGAAGCGGAAGCCCTTGCCGGGCTCGGTATCGACCTTGCCGCGATCGTCTCCCGAGTGGAGGACGTGCACGGCGTGGGCGCGATGGCGGCGGGCGCCGGCGGTCGCGGCCACCGGGAGAAGGGCCGGCTGACGGGGCACCAGCCCCTCGCGGACGACACCAAGGACATCCTGCGGAGATCACTGCGGATCGCCGTCGCTCGCCGGGACCGCCATATCGGCGCCGAGCACCTCCTCCTCGCCCTCCTCGCCCGCCCCGGCATTCCCACGGAAGTCCTGGCCGACCATGGCGTCACCTACGCGGAGGTGGAGCGCATCCTCTCCGGCGACGAGGCCGGGGGGTTCCGCGCGACGGGGTGAGCCGGGCGGCGGGCCGTGCCGGGCGGTGGGCTGAGCCAAGCGGTAGGTCCGTGGGGCGGGGGCGGCGTGTGCCGCTGCCCCCGCCGGTCCGCCTGAGCCTCAGCTCAGCCGTCCGACTCCCGTGTCGTCGGCTTCGGCCCCCGCAGAGTCGCCCCTATGTGCGCTGCCGCCGTCGACAGGTGGCGGCGCGCGTCCCGTAGCTGGTCCTCGGTGACGCCATGGTCGCGTGCGGCGTCGCGGATGTCGTCACGGAAGCGGTCCAGGAGGCGGTCGAGGTCGCGTGCCGGGTTGCCGGTGGAGGCCTCATGGGCCCAGGCCGGCTGGTAGGTCACCCGGGACTCGTCCTCCTCGGACGGGAACTCGAACTCGGGGAGCCCGGCTCCTGCGCCGCTTTCGCCACTGCCGGGACCGCCCTCGGTGTCCGTGCCCTTCCCGGGACGGGTGACCTTCTCGAAGCGGGGGGCCTGGCCGGTGCGGGTGTGCTGTGCGGTGTCCGTGCTCCCCGTGGCGCCGGCGTCCTTGCCGGAGATCCAGCCGAAGTCCGAGAACTGCTTGGCGAGTTCGGTCAGGCCTTCGCGGACGCCGGTGGGCCAGTCACCGCGCGCGAAGTGGTCCTGCACCTGCTCCTGGACCTGGCGGGCGATGCGCTGCACCTCCTGCTGGGCCTGGGCGTGGGCCCGCTCCTGGGCCTCCTTGGCCTGGCGGCGGGCGCGCTGTGCCTCGTCGCGGGCGCGGCGGCTCTCGTCCTTGGCGCGGCGCGCCTGCTCCTTCCACTCCTGCTTGGCCCGGCGCATCTCCTCCTTCGCCGCCCGCCAGGCCTCCTTGTCCCCGAGCTTGCCCAGGTCCATGAGGTCGCTGAAGTCGGTGCGGTCGCCCTGCCGGCCGGAGGAGGAGCGCCGGGCCTCGGAGGCCGCGGCACGCATCTCGCGGCGCAGGTCGCCCGCCGCGCCCCGTACGTCGTCACGGATCTCCGCGGCCAGCTCGGCGACGGACTCGCGGATCTCCAGCTCCAGGTCGGCCAGCTCACCGCTGCGGTCGGCGAGCTCGGCGCGGCCGGCGTCGGTGATCGAATAGACCTTGCGCCCGCCTTCGGTGGTGTGCGTGACCAGGCCCTCCGCCTCCAGCTTGGCCAGCCGCGGATAGACCGTGCCGGCCGAGGGTGCGTAAAGGCCCTGGAAACGCTCCTCCAGGAGTCGAATCACCTCATAGCCGTGGCGCGGCGCCTCGTCGAGCAGCTTGAGCAGGTACAACCGTAGGCGGCCATGGGCGAAGACGGGGGGCATGTCAGAGCACCTTCTTGTCGGTCGGGCCGATGTCCTTCGGGTCGCCGCTCTCCGGCTGGCCGGATGGGGCCGGGGCCTGAGGGGGGACCCGGACGTCCTCGTCCGGTGGCTCGTCGGCCGGGGGCCTGCGCAGGAGTGCGATGGAGCCCGAGACGGTGGTCGCCTTCAGCCTGCCCTGGCCGGCGCCCAGTCGCCCGGTGATCCGCTTCGTGCCCCACTGGCCGGCGACGCGAAGGTCCTCGAAGGCATTCGAGACGGTGCCGCTGGTGGTGTTGGCCTCCACTTGGGTGTCGGCCGGGTGCGGGAGGCGGATGGCGATCTCGCCCGAGACGCTGGCCACGCTGACGTCGGTCGGTCGGCCTTCAGGGCTGGTGTTGTCCGACGTCAGGTCCACGATCATGGAACCGCTCACCGAGTCGGCCCGTACGGAGGTCCCGGCGCCGTCCACGATGGTGAGGTCGCCCGAGACGGAGTTGAACCTGAGGTCGCCCGTCATGCTCTGGGCCTCGACGCTGCCGGAGACGGTCTCGGCGCGCACCGGGCCCGAGAGGCCGACCAGGGTGGTGTCTCCGCTGACGCCCTTCACCTCCGTGCGCCCCTCGATGCCGGAGACGACGGCGCCGGCGCCGACCACCCCCACCTCGACCAGGGTGTCCGTCGGCACGGCCAGCGAGACCACCGCGGAACGCTGCCAGCTCTTGGGGTCCAGCCATTTCAGGAAGCCGTTCCAGGGCAGGCCCTCGTAGGTGACCGTCAGGGTGCCGCCCTGCTGGGTGACGATCAGGGGCGGGCCCTTGATGTCCGACACGTGGAGGCGTGGGGCACTTTCGTCGGTACCCACGACGTTGACCATGCCGTGGACTATGCGCACGTGTAGGTCCGTGACCGGAGCGTCGAAGACGAGTTTCTGTGGTTCTGCCACGGACCACCTGGGCATGGGGGCGACCTCCCTGCGAACGCCTGGACGCGCCATATCGCGTCTTCTGCCAAACACGATATATCGTGCCTCGCCAAAGTCAAGACACGCATGTGATCACGTGGGTGCGGTGGATGGCGGCGCACGTGGTGAAACGGCGCATACGCCCGCGCAATCGCCCCGCAGGGCCGTCGGATGCCCGTGCGATCAGGAGCGCTGCTCGGAAGGACCCGGCCCCCGGTACCGACGAAGCGGCGCAAGGCCGTCGGAACGCGCGGCGCGCAGCGCGGGGACGACCGTCCGCGACGACGGCCCGCTGCCCCGCCGTGTGCACCACCGCCTCACCACCGCCACAACGGACCTGGGGGCACCCCCGCAGAGGTACCCCCAGGTCACAGTGCCGCACTCCACCCCTGCCGACCCCTGTGCCCGGGGCTCAGGCAGGGATGGAGCCCCGTTCCGCGCCGCTTACTCCTCGTCCTCGTCGTCGAGCCGTGCCAGCCAGGTGGCCAGCCGCTCGACCGGGACCTCGAAGTCGGGGTTGAGGTCGACGAACGTACGCAGTTGTTCGGAGAGCCACTCGAAAGTGATCTGCTCGTCGCCGCGCCGCTGTTCCAGTTCCTCGATGCCTCGGTCGGTGAAGTACAACTGTTGCTCCTGATACGGATGGGGTGCGAACCCCGCTGTCTGTGGTGACAGCGTAGGCCGTCGCGCCCGTACCGGAACGTCGACGAATGCGACAATGCCGCCCCGGCCGCAACCGCTCAGGGCTCCGGTCTCGTCGCGGTTCAAGTGGGCCCGGATGCGGAAGGGTTGGCCCAAGGGCCACCGATGCCGGGCGGGGACATGCGACGGGGGAGCGGGTGATGTCGGGATGAGTCACATTCAGGAGATCGAGCTGCCGGACGGCACCGTCGTGCTGGCCCGGCTCAGCACCCCGGGCGGCTACGGCGCGGACGACCTCGACGTCGGCGTCCTCGACAGCGCCGCCGCCAAGGTCGAGCAGCTCGGCGAACTGATCACCGCGGTCGGGACCAGCGTGCTGACCGCCGCCCGCGCCGTGTGCCCCGACGAGGCCGCCATCACGTTCGGCGTGGAGCTCACCGCCAAGTCGGGCAAGGCGTTGGCCGTGCTCGCAGACGGCGAGGCCAAGGCGTCCGTCCAGGTGACCCTCACCTGGCGCACGGCACAGCGGGCGCCGTCCGCCGGGCAGACCGCCGGCGCGCCCGCCGGCCGACCCGAGGAGGCGTCCATGGCCACGCCCGGGCCCCGCGCCCCCGCCGACGTCGCCCCCGCTGCCGCACCCGACGACCCCACCCCAGGGAACACCCCTCATGCCTGAGCTGAACGACTGGCTCGACGCGCTCGCTCGGGCCGCCACCGTCCATCTGCTGCCGGACGAGGAGTCCGGTGCGATGTGGGGCAGCGGGTTCTTCGTCGCGCCCGGCCGGGTGCTGACCGCCGCGCACGTGCTCCTCCCGCACCTGGCGCGGGACCGGAACCGCGTCTTCGCGGTGCGCGGCGGCATGGAGGTCAACGCCGGCATCCCGGTCCTGGCCCGGCTCGAACACTGGCTGGTCGACGAGGGCCGCGGCGAGGCCCCGTCCACCGGGGAGGACCTCGCCCTGGTGCGGCTGCTCGACGACACCGTCGAGCACGAGTGCGTATGGCTCGCCGACCGGCCCGTCCAGCACGTCGGCGTCCTGTGGGCGTACGGCTACCGCCCCGGTGTCGCGGACGGGCGCCCCTGCGCGCTGTCCTGGAGCGGCGACACCGAGATGAACGTGCGCGAGGCCGAGTACGGGCTGCGCTCCAAACCTGACATCGAGTTCCCGCCCGGTGTCTCGGGCGGACCGCTGCTCGACCCGGACACCGGTTCCGTCGTCGCGCTCATCAAGGCGCGCCGCGGGGAGCGGGACGGCGGCCTCGCCGTGTCGATGCTCACGCTGCGCCGGTTCGGTGCCGTGTACGGCGAGGTGATGCGGGAGCACGACACCTGGCACGGCCGGGCCCGCGGCGCCGGCACCTGGATCAACGTCCAGCAGCGTGACTTCGTCCGGGGCAGGACCGCGCACGGCGCCGAGTGGACCCCGCACGACCGGCGCACCGCCCTGAAGCTGCTCGCCGCCCTGCCGCCGCCCCCCGACGTGCCGACCGTGGAGGCCCTCGCCCGCCAGGCCGTCAGCGGCAACCAGTGGCCCCAGCGCCAGGACCGCAGCCCCAAGCTGTACGCCTGGCGGGACGGCCACGGGCTGCTCTATGAGGGCGCCCAGCCGCAGGACGCGATGATCATGCTGCGGTATCTGCGGCTGGTGGCGTGTTACGTGCACGCCCGGGGCGGCGAGGTCGACGCCCTCACCGGCTGGGTCGAGGAACGGCTCGTCGAGCATCCGCTGTCCGCCATGGCCGACTTCGTGCGCGAGGCCAACCTGCCCGAATGGCTCAAGCCAGGACCCGAGGACTCGGTACGGGCCGTGATCCCCTACCCGAGGGCCGGTGAGGGCACCACCGTCGCCGTGCTGCTCGATCCCGTGATCGGCTCCGATCCGCTGCACTTCTTCTGGCAGATCTGGATCGACGACGGGGACGGCGAACCCGCCCTCTACGCGGCGGACCGCACGACGCACGGCCACCGGCTCGGTGATCTGGTGCAGGCGCTGCGGCCCTCGCTGACCGACGTCTTCCACACCAGGGACCGGGCCGGACGGCCGGTTCCGCTCGAAGTCGCGCTGCCCGTGGAGCACTTCGACACCGCCGTGCACCGCTGGCGGTTCGACGACATCGCCGCGCTGGACGACACGTACCACCTGGGGGCGCAGCGCCGCGTTGTGCTGCGCTCCCTCGAGCGCCGGGGAGAACCGGACAATTTGTGGACAGACCGCTGGCAGGCGATGGTCGCCCAGGGGCGGCTCAGCGGCTGGCGCGTGCCCGAACCCGGCGTCAACCCGAACGCCCACCAGTTCCAACAGGCCCCGCACGACGCCGTCCCCGTCATCTGCCGCTCGGTCGGCCGCGGCCTGGGGCACACGGCCATGAAGCTCGCCCTGGACGGCGGTCACGGGGTCGCCCTGTGGCGCGTCGACGGGCACGCGGGGAGCAACTGCGCGGACTCCTGCGACGACCTGCGCACCAGGACCAAATGGCTCTTCGAGCGGGTGGAGAACGTCACCGAGCTGCCCGACCGGCTGCGCCAGCTGCGCCAGGAGGTCGCCGAGCAGCGTCCCGAACGACGCTGGGCGGAGCCGCTCGCGCTGCTCTACGACGACCCCGGGCGCCCCCTGCCCGCCGAGGACACCTCACCCCTGGACGCACCGCTGTGAACGCCCGTGTGCCGTTCTCGGCCGCCGGCCCCGTACGCGTCGCGGCACGCACGGGGCGCGGGCCGCTGTGCCCGGCACCGCGGGCGTCCCGGCGCGTTCGAGGGGTACCCGGTCCTCAGGAGGTGCCCGGTGACCCGTCTGGTCGAAGGCGACCCGCCCGCCGGCCCGTCGAGCCGTGCACCCGGCCACGAGGCGGGTCACCCGCCACCCCGCCAGGACACGCCCCGCGGCTCGCCGCCCGATCCCTCCAAGGCGCCGCGCCCTTGCGAGGCGTCCCGCCGCCTCCGTACGCCCTCGGACCGACGCGCCCGGCGGTCGTACGCACCGCCCCGCCGGCCCGCACGCAGCGGAGTGACGCGGCGGGCAGGGGACGCACCAGTGGCAGCTGCGGCACCGACCGCACCGCAACAGGCTGGCCGAAAAGGCCTGTATGCGATGTCTGGCCTGGGTACATTTTCAGGGGCCCGTTGCGGGTACCCATCGCCCCGGTCGGCCAGGACGTGGTCTACCACCGACCGTTGACGAGGAGCACCCCATGAGTGAATGGTTCATCTACCGGGGCACCGGGGGGCCGGATCCGGACAAGATCGACGACCTCCCCGATCCTCCACCGTGGCGCCACTTCGACGTGCCGGCGGTGCCGTACGAGGTGCCGCCGCTCGACTCGTCCAGCAGCCGCAGACTCGGCGCGCGCCGGGTGCCGCTGCCCGTCCAGGACGACGACACGCTCGAACTGATCAACGCGGCCCTGTACCTGCGCCGCCCCCTCCTCGTCACCGGCCCGCCGGGCGCCGGCAAGTCCACCCTCGCCCACTCCATCGCCTACGAGCTGGCCCTCGGCCGCGTCCTGGAATGGCCGATCGTCAGCCGCAGCGAGCTCAAGGACGGCCTCTACACGTACGACGCCATAGGACGCCTCCAGGACGCCCAGCTCGACCGCGCCCACGTGCCCGGCGAGACGGACGGCGACACGTCCGCGCACGGCACGCGCTCCTCGGACATCGGCCGCTATCTGAAGCTCGGCCCGCTCGGCACCGCCCTGATCGCCGCGGAGCGGCCCCGTGTGCTGCTCATCGACGAGCTGGACAAGAGCGACATAGACCTGCCGAACGACCTGTTGAACGTCCTGGAGGAGGGCAGGTTCGGCATTCCCGAGCTGGAACGGATCGCCGACCGGCCCGGCTTCGAGACGGTGGAGATCCTCACCGACGACGGGCGCCGGGTGCCCGTGACCAACGGGCAGGTGCGCTGCCGCGCCTTCCCGTTCGTCGTGATGACCAGCAACCGCGAGCGGGAGTTCCCCGCCCCGCTGCTGCGCCGCTGCATCCCGCTCGACCTGGAGGCCCCGCGGGACCAGCGCCTCGCCGCGCTCGTCCAGGCACACTTCGGCGCCGGTTCCTACGAGGACAACCACGACATCGTCGACCAGTTCACCGAGGCCGAGACCGACGGCGCCCTGCGCCCCACCGACCAGCTGCTGAACGCGATCTTCCTGGCCCAGCACGCCGCCCGGGACGCCTCCCGCGACCCCGCGGCGCAGCGCGCCGACATCGCCCAGCTGCTCATGCAGCCCCTGGACCGCGGACCCAGGTGATCCGAGGTGAGCGGTGCGGAGCCCAGGCCTGCCCGGGGGGCGCAGAACGCCCCCGACGGGGCGCGCGACGACGCTGCGAGCCAGGCGCTCGCCGCGCTGATCGCGCGGATGCGTGAGGCGGAGATCGCGCCGAGCGTGGAGGAGATGGCCGACGCGCTCTGGCTCGCCCGCTGGCTGCCCGCGCCCGAGCGGACCCCGCAGACCACCACGGCGTCCGGGGAACGCACGCGCCGCGTCCGGCAGGGCGACAGCGACGGCCGCGGCATCAGCCCCTACCCGCTGTCCGTGGCCGCACAGCACGGCGAGCCGGAGGGCACCGCCGAGGACGACCACACCCAGCTGTACATGCGCCCCACCCCCGACGACGGGGGAGCGCCGCTACGCCGGGTCCAGGTGCCCGCGGCACCCGCACTGCCCGAACCCCTCGCGCTCCAGCGCGGACTGCGCATCCTCCAGCGCTACCGCGCACCCGTGCGCCCCGTCCGTGGCCGCACGCTGGACGAGGGCCGCACCGCCGACCGGGCCGCCGAGTCCGGACTCGTCCAGCCCGTGCTGCGGCCCGAACGGCGCCGCGAGGCCCGCCTGCTGCTGGTGATGGACGTCTCCACCTCCACGGTGGTGTGGCAGCAGGCGCTCGACGAACTGCGCCAGGTCTGCGAGCGGGCCGGCGCCTTCCGCGAGGTACAGGTCCAGTACCTGCACGCCACCGACGACGGACTGCCCGGCTACGCCGCCACCCCCGAGCGCACCGGCGCACTGCACGCGCCCGAGCAGCTCAGCGACCCCACCGGGCGCCGTCTCACCCTCGTCCTCAGCGACTGCGCGGGCCCCATGTGGCGCAGCGGCCGCATCCAGCGGCTGCTGTACCGCTGGGGCGCGACCGCGCCGGTCGCCGTCGTCCAGCCGCTGCCCCAGCGCATGTGGCTGCGCACCCACCTGCCCGCCCGGCGCGGGCTGCTGCACCGGCGTGAAGGCCCCGCCGGGCGCCTGGTGTTCACACCCGAGCGCGGGCGCCCCGAGCGTGACGCGCTGCCGGTGCCGGTGCTCGCCCTGCGCCGGTCCTCCGTGGAGGGCTGGGCCCGGCTCGTGGCCGGCTCCACCGGGCAGAGCCTGTCGGCCGCCGCGGGCTGGGCACGGCCCCGGCACGCGGCCGCCACCGCACCGGTCAGGGCCGCCGAGGAGGTCTCCGGCGAAGACCGCGTACGGGCCTTCCTCCGGCAGGCCTCGCCCGATGCACGGCGGCTGGCCACCTACCTGTCGGCGGTGCCGCTGTTCCTGCCCGTGATGCAGCTCGTCCAGCACGCCATGCTCGCCGGCACGGGCCCTGACGTGCTCTCCGAAGTGCTCCTCGGCGGGCTCCTGAAGCGGCGCGAGGACGCCGCCGACCCGCGCGAGGTGCGCTACGACTTCCTGCCCGGCGTCGCCGTCGAGCTCCGCAAGAGGCTCACGGCCGACGAGGCGAAACTGCTGTTCAAGCACTGCTCGGAGTACATCGAGCGGAGTTTCGGGCGCACCGCACGCAACTTCCCCGCGCTGGCGGCCGCCTTCCTGCGCGGCGCGGTCGACCCGGCGACGGCCCAGGTCGGCGGGCACGGCGAGGCCGGCTCCGTACCGCTGCCCGAGGAGCACGCCGGGCTGCGGGCCTTCGCCGAGGTCTCCTCGGAGGTGCTGCGCGACCTGGGACAGCGCACCCCGTGGCCGCTGCCCCGACCGCCCGACCCGCGCCTGGGCGCCGCCGAACTGCTCGATCGCGGTCGCTCGGCGCTGCGCAGGTTCGAGGCACAGGGACTCATCCGGGAGCTGGACGAGGCCGTCGTGCTGTTCAAGCAGGCCGACGCGCTCGCCGCCCAGGCCGCCGAGCGGGACCGGGCCGCCGAGGAGCTGGCCAACGCGCTCCTCGCCCGCTGGCGGGTCCGCCGCGTCGGCGACGACCTGCGCGAGGCGCTGGCCGTGGTGAGCGCCGACCGGGTCGCCTCGGTGCGCGGCAGCCTCCTCAGAGGCACCATCTGCTGGTTGTTCGCCGGGGAGCTGCACAGCTCCTGGCTCGGCCTGGACGATCTGCCCGACGACGTACGCCGGTTCGCCCGTGAGCACGCCGCCGGCGGCCGCAGCGGGCACCCTGCCACCGCCTGGGCCTACTGCGAACTGCTCCGCAGGGCCGACACCGACCTCACCCGCGTGGTCTTCGGCGATGCGGTGGAGTCCCTCTCCACCACCCGGCTGAGGCCCCGGCCGCGCGGCGACGGAGCCGCCGCACCCGCCCCGACGCCCCGCCCGCAGGACCCGCAGGGCGAGCGCCGGCCGCGCTGGCCCAGGTGGCCGGCGCGCAGTGCGCCCCCGGCCGTACCGCAGGGCCCCGCGGACCCACCGTGGCCGGACGACACCCCGGCCGGCCGTGACGTACCCCGAACCGCGGCCACCGACCCCGGATCCACCCTGCCCGACACCGTCGCCGGTAGCGCCACGTCGCCCGGCACCGCCCGGGGCACCCCGCCGCCCGAGGGCCCCGACCTGCGCAGACTCGGCTCCGAGACGCTGCCTGCGGTACGCCGCGCGCTGGCCGAGTCCGGCGCCCGGCTCGCCCGCCCGCAGGGCCCGTTCCAGGCACCGAACGCCGAGGAGTGGTACGTCACCGGCCTGGTGCGGGCCGCCGGCGCCGCCAGGGTGCGGCTGGAGTACCCCGACCCGGAGCGCGGCCACCTGCTGCGCGGGCGCATCCTGCTCGACCTCGCCCGCCAGTACCTGGGGCGCGGCGCCGTCGAGGGCACCGGCTGGATCGACGAGGCGCGTGCCGCGCAGGCCGGCCGGGACGCCGGTGAGCACCTGATGGCGGCCCTCGGCCGGCCCGACGCGCTGCCCGCCGCCGAACGCTGCCGCGCCTGGCTCGACATGGCGTCGGCCATCGAGACCTTCCGCGCGCCCGGCGACCGCCCCGGGATCATGGACGCCGTCGACCAGGCCCTGGCCGCCGCCGGCGACGACGAGGAGCTGTGCCTGGAGTGCCACGTGCTCTCCGCACGGCTGCACCGCGACCGCTACGAGGCCGCCGGCAACACCGCCGACCTGGACCGCGCCGTCGCCGCCTGGCAGCGCGCGGCCGCGCTGCCCGCCGAGGACGACCCGCGACGCCCCGGCATCCTCACCGAGTACGGCGCCACCCTGGTACGCCGCGGCGAGCAGCGGAACGCGTCCGACGACATCGACTCCGCCGTGCGCCTGCTGCGGCTCGCCGTGGACTGGACGTCCGAGGACGATCCGGAACTGGCGGACCGCAGACGGACCCTCGGCATCGCCCACTACCTGCGGTTCATGGCGCAACAGGTGCTCGCCGACCTGTACGAGGCGGACTGGATACTGGGCGAGGCCGCGCGCGGCGCCGAGGACCCCGGGCTCGCCCAGGACTGCTGGCTCCAGCGCGGCGCCGTCGTCATGGAGCTGGCCGACCGGCTCGCGTCGCCCGCCCTGTTGCAGCGGGCGGACGACCATCTGCGCACCGCCGTGGAGTTCGCCAGGGAGAGCGGCGAAGGCACCAGGATCGCCCGTGCCCGGCAGCTGCGCGGCATGCTCCTGGAGCGGCGCGGCGTGCCCGACCGCGCCCTGCACCACTACCGCGAAGCCCTGGAGACCACCGACGAACCGGAGCTGGTCGCCGAACTGCGCGAGGCGATCACCCGCCTGGAGTCCGAGGCGGGCGGGGCGTGACCGCTCCCCAGGAGGACTGCGACGCACCGCTGCCCGGGATAGCGTTCCCGGCCCGGACCGATCACCCCGTGCTCGCGGCCGTCCTCGCCGACCTGCGTGCGCGCACCACGCCCTGGGACCCGGACGACCCCGCGCCGCCCCCCGCCGTCGCCGACTACGAGGACGCGCCATGACGACCGCCGACGGCATACCCGGCGCGTCCCCCACGCTCCCCACGACCGCCGTGCCCCCGGGCGCACACCCGGCGCACCCGCACCCCCACCCGCGCTGGCCGCACGCCACCCTCGACACCCGGGGACACCGGCCCGTCCCGTTCCGGCAGTTCGTGCTGAAGGTGCACAGCCGGTGCAACCTCGCCTGCACGTACTGCTACGTCTACGAAGGCCAGGACGGCAGCTGGCGGCACCGGCCCGTCCGGGTGGGCGAGGACACGATGCGGACGGCCGCCGCACGGATCGGGGAGCACGTGGCCGCACACCGGCTGCGCCGCATCCGCATCGAGCTGCACGGCGGCGAGCCCCTGCTGTCCGGGCCCGGCCCGGTGCTCGCCTACGCCCGCGCGGTACGCGCCGCGGTCCCCACCGACTGCCGGATCACCGCCACCGTCCAGACCAACGGCACCCTGCTCACCGAGGACACCGTCGGCCGGCTGGCCGCCGCCGGGCTACGGGTGGGCCTCAGCCTCGACGGCGGTCTGGCCGCCCACAACGCCCGCCGCCGGGACCACGCCGGCCGTCCCGCATGGCCCGCGGCGCACCGGGCGGCCCGGCTGCTGGCGGTCCGCCGCGACGCCTACGCGGGGATCCTGTGCACCATCGACCTCGGCGCCGCGCCGCGCGGGGTCTACCACTCGCTGCTGGACCTCGCCCCGCCGGCCGTCGACTTCCTCCTGCCGCACGGCAACTGGGCGGCGCCCCCGCCCGGTCTCGACCCCGGTGCGCGCCCCGGACGCCACCGGCCGCGCCCCACGCCGTACGGGGACTGGCTCGCGGCGCTCTTCGACGCATGGTGGGACGCCGAGCGTGCGCCGGTGCGGATCCGGCTCTTCCACGAGATCGTCGCGTTGCTGCTCGGCGCGCCCAGCACCGCTGAGGCGGTGGGCCTGTCGCCGCTGGCCGCGGTGGTCGTCGACACCGACGGCGCCATCGAGCAGGTCGACTCGCTCAAGTCCGCCTACCCGGGCGCCCCCGCCACCGGTCTCGACGTACGCCGCCACCCCTTCGACGACGCCCTGCGGCACCCCGGCATAGCGGCCCGGCAGCTCGGCGAACGCGCCCTGGCCGGCACCTGCCGCCGCTGCCCGGTGCACCGGGTGTGCGGCGGTGGCAACTACGTCCACCGGTACGCACCCGGCAGTGGCTTCCGCCATCCCAGCGTCTACTGTGCCGATCTGGAACGCCTGATACGCCATGTCGCGCACCGCCTGAGTCACACCACGCAACCGCGCCCCAACCCGCCAACGTCCCCTCTTTGACGGAAATCTGACGCACAATTGACGTCACCGGAGGATCCGGCGCCCGGCCCCGGCCGGACGGCACCGACCCCCTTACCCGTACCAAGCTCGACAGCCGCGCACCGGGCCACCGAACCGTCACCGGGCCCGGCGGCCGGAGGAGACTGCGACATGACGGCAGGACCAGCGGACCTTTCCTCCCACGTCACGGTGGTCTTCGCGGGCCAGAGCGAATCCTGGGCCAAGTGGATCGACCACCAGATACAGCGCGCCGGCCGCCCCAGCGCGCTGGTCCGCTGGAACCCGCTGCGCCGGCCCCCGACTCCGGACGGCCTCACCGACCTGCTCGCCGCGCCCGGCCGCATCCTGCTGGTGATAGACGACTGGTACGACCAGCTGGGCACGCCGCGCTTCGAGGCCTGGGCGCACGTCCTGCGCGACGTACTGCCGCGGTACCGCGGCCGGATCGCCGCCGTCAGCGTCACCACCCGCCCGATGCCGGGCGAGGTCGTCGCGCTGGCGCCGGTGGGCCTGCGCGGGCTGAGCCCCGAAGTGGCCAGGGCCCGGGTGCTGGAGTGCGCCGGCATCCCCGCCCCCGAGACCCTGGTCTCCCTCGCCCGCGGCCCCCGCTTCCCCGACGACCCGCTCGCCGTCGAGCAGGCCCCGCGCCGCAACCGCCACTTCGTCGGCCGCGCCGAGCTCCTCGAGGAGATCTACGGCAGGTTGACCGGGCCCGGCGACGCCGTCGCCCTGTACGGCCCCGGCGGTATCGGCAAGACCCAGCTGGCGCTGGAGTACGTACACCGTTTCAAGGGCGAGTACGACATCGTCTGGTGGGTGGGCGCCGCGGGGCGCTCCGCCGCCGCCCGCGAGTACTTCGCCCGGCTCGCGCCGCACCTCGGCCTCGACGAACACGGCCGCCTGGAGACCACCATCAAGGCCGTCAAGGCCGAGCTGAACCGCACCGAGCGCCCCTGGCTGCTGGTCTTCGACGGCGCGAGCGGCCCCGAGCGTTTGGCGGATCTCATCCCCGGCGAGCGCGGCCACGTCCTGATCACCACCCAGACCACCGACTGGGCGGCGCACGCGGAAACGATCGCCGTACCCACCTTCCGGCGCGACGAGTCCGTCACCTTCGTCTCCCGCCGCACCCGGCGCCTGACGGAGGACCAGGCCGACCGGCTCGCCTCCGCCGTAGAGGACATGCCGCTGCTGCTGGACCAGACGTCCGCCTGGCTCGACCTGAATCCCGCCGCGTCCGTCAGCGCGTACATCGGCGACATCCAGTACGGCAAGCCCGCCCGGTTCGAAGTGGTGGCCTCACCGAACTACCCGGAGAGCTTCCAGGTCGCCTGGGCGAAGCTGCTCAACACCCTCCGCGAGAACTCCCCGCCCGCCTGGCAGCTGCTCAACCTGCTGGCGCACTTCTCGCCCGACCCGGTGCCGGTGCGCCTGCTGGCCACCGCACGCCCCGGCGACCTCCCGGACGACCTCCAGGAGCTGGTCTCCGAGCCGAGCAGCTGGAACCACGCGCTGCGCCGGCTCTCCCAGATCACCTCCATGCGCGTGGAGTACGAACAGGGCCCGCGGATGGACATCCAGACCGTCGGCACGCTGCGGATGCACCGCCTCTTCCACGAATACGTGCGCTCCGTGCAGGCGCCCCAGGACGCCGCCGCCTACTCGGCGATCGCCCGCCAGGTCCTCGTCTCCGCCGACCCGCGGGAACCCGCGGCACCGGCCAACTGGGCGCGGTACGCCGAGCTGATCCCCCATCTGGAGCCGTCCGGCGCGCTGGCCGCCGAGGACCGACCCGTGCGCGACCTGGTGCTCACCTGCATCGAGTACCAGCGCGTCCGGGGCGAGCACGAGGACGGCCTGTGGCTCAGCCGCCAGGCCGTCGACAACTGGCGTGCGACGTCCGGCCACACCGACCGCCGGGTCCTCGTCGCCGTCCACCAGCTGACCGGCATGCTGCGCAGGGTGGGCCGGTACACGGAGTCGGAGGCGCTCGGCCGGCAGACCCTGGACCGGCTCAGGGAAGCGGTGCGCACCCCACCCACGGGACAGGGCACGGGCGAGCAGACCCCGCCGCACGGGACCACCGCCGGCACGGTGGAGGGGCACACCCCGGCGGGCGGCATCAACAGCCTCGACAGCACCGGAACGGTACCCGTGGCCGGGGTGCGCACGATCGAGCTGATCCGCGCGGAGGACTCCCTCGCGGGCACCCTGATGGCGCTCGCCCGCTTCGACGAGGCACGCGAACTGTTCGCGTCAGCGGCCGAGCGCGCGGCAGCGGAACTCGGTGAGAACGTCCCGCGCACCCTCTCCATCCGCAGCAACCTCGCCGTCGCCATCGGTCTCCAGGGCCGCTACACCGAATCGCTCGCACTGCACCGCAGGATCCTGGAGGCCCGTGTCGAACTCCTCGGCGGCAAGCACACGCTGACCCTGTACTCCGCGCTCTGCACCGCCAGGATGCTGCGGCTGCTCGGCCGGTACCGCGAGGCCCTCACCGAGCAGGAGCACAATTCCCGGCTGTTCGGCCAGGTCCTGGACCGCGACCACGGCGACACCCTGGCCGCCGAGCACAATCTCGCGCTGTGCGCCCGCCGGGTCGGCGACTCCCAGTTCGCACACGCCATGATGCGCGCCGTACGCCTGAAGCTGCTCTACCGCTACGGCGCCCTGCACCCGCAGACGCTGCTGGTCTCCTGCGACTACGCCATGCTGCTGCGCCACCTCGGCCGCACCGACGAGGCCCGCGAGCTCGCCGAGAGCACCGCCGACGGCTACGCCAAACTCCTCGGCACCACCCACCCGTACACCATCGGTGCCCGGGACAACGTGGCCGTGCTCATGGGTGAGATGGGCGAGCAGCATGACGCGGTACTGCTGTCCCAGGACACCGTGGAGGGGATGGAACGGGCGGTCGGCCGCACCCACCCGTGGACGATCGGGTGCGCCC
Organism: Streptomyces odontomachi; assembly: GCF_024435355.1. GTDB lineage: Bacteria > Actinomycetota > Actinomycetes > Streptomycetales > Streptomycetaceae > Streptomyces > Streptomyces odontomachi. Next base: position 6,026 of record NZ_JAMJWG010000012.1, on the reverse strand, counting down.
TGAACCGCACCTCCGCGCTCGCCGGCGACGAGGACGTGGCCGGCGCGGCGGCGCTCGGCCGGGACGCGCTCGCCCGGTCTGTGCAGGCCCTGGGCGAGCACCACGTCCTGACCAGCTGCCTCAAGGCCGGCCTGGCGCTCGATCTGGCCGAGCTCCAGGAGCGCGAGGAGGCGGCGGAACTGCACCGCCAGGCCCTGACCCACCTCACCCACCTCCTCGGTCCCGACGCCCCCGTCACCCGCTTCGTCGCGGACCACCGCCGCCCGTTCTGGGACTTCGAGCCGCAGCCGGTGTAGTTGGGCCGGTCACCGGCGAGGCGACGGTCCCGTCGCGCCCGTTCGCGCAGTTCCCCGCGCCCCTTTTTCGGGGGTGTTCGGGCCGGTGGGGATGTGGGGGTTTCGTTGTGGTTGTTCGCGCAGTTCCCCGCGCCCCTTTTCGGGGGTGTTCGGGCCGGTGGGGATGTGACGGTTTCGTCGTGGTCGTTTGCGCAGTTCCCCGCGCCCCTATTGGGGTTGCCCCGTTGGGTGGGTGGGGATGTGACCGTCTCGTCGTGGTTGTTCGCGCAGTTCCCCGCGCCCCTTTCACGACCCGGTGAACGTGTCAGGCGTCGCGCTGCCGGAGCAGGACTCCGGCGACGAGGAGCGCGGCGGCCGCCCATGCGCCGAGCACTCCGAGGCCGGTCCACGGGGCGATGGGGAGCGAGCTGAGGTTGGTGGTGGCCTGGCCGGCCAGCCCGGCGGTCATGGGGGCGAGCTGTTCCAGGTGCCGTCGCAGCGGATCGCCGACGGCCTGGGCGAGGATCGGTGGCAGGTAGAGCAGGGCGAGGACGGCTCCGATCGAGACGGCGGTGTCGCGGACGGCGGTGGCGACGCCCAGCGCGAGCAGGGCGACGAGCATGAGGTAGAGCCCGCCGCCGGCGGCGGCCCGCAGCGTGGGCCCGTGGCTGATCGAGATGAGCGCGTAGCCGTGCGCCGGGTCGAGGCCGGCGCCGGGGAGCAGCAGTCGCCCGACGAGCAGGCAACCGGCGACGGTGAGGAGGCCGGCGAGGAGGGTCAGGGCGGCGACGTTGGCGGCTTTGGCGGCCAGGACGACCGCGCGGCGCGGCATGGCGGTGAGGGTGAGGCGGATCATTCCGGTGCCGTACTCCTCCGAGACGGTGCGGACGGCGAGGACGGCAACGACCGCCTGGCCGAGGGTGATGCCGGTCAGGGCGAGTCTGGTGGGGTCCTGTCCGCGGTCGGAGGAAACGTGGGTGGTGGCGGCGATACCGGCACTGACCGCGACGGTCAGGACGACGGCGCCGGCGAGGAGCCAGGCGGTGCCGGACAGGGTGCGCAGTTTGGTCCATTCGGCGCGCAGCGCGTCGATCATGCGTCCCTCCGGTGCAGCGTGACGGCGGCGATGCCGAGGGCGAGGGCGGCGTAACCGCACAGCACGGCAAGGCCCGCCCACCAGGAGAGCGGGTAGTAGCCGTTCGCCATGGTGTAGGGGTAGGCGACCTGCGCGGATCTGGGGAGCGTACCCAGGACGGAGAAGCCGGCGGCCGGCGTCAGACGGAACAGCCACCGCTCAGCGGCTCCGGACAGCGAGGAGCCGATGACGTACGGCAGGACGAACACGACGATCCCCGCCGTGACCGCACCGGCACTCTTGCGGACGATGGTGCCGACGGCGAGCACGGCGACGGCGGTGAGGGCCACCAGCGCTCCGGCGCCCGCGATGACACGCGCCACGGTAGGAGTGCCGACCGGGAAGACGTAGTCGCCGTTCGCTTCCAGGAGGTGCTCGCCGAGCGGGACCGCGACCGCGGCGGCGAGTGTCCCGATGACGAAGGCGGCGGCGCCGATGACGACCGCCTTGGCCGCGAGCACGCGGTGGCGGAGCGGGGTGGCGGCGAACGTGGTGCGGATCAGGCCGCGACGGTACTCGACGGTGATGAACATCGTGGCGATGACGGTGATCACGACCAGGCCGACGACGATCCCGAGCACGAGCGTGCTGGAGGGGGTGCCGGTGCTGAGGAGCCCTTCGACCACGGCGGGGGCGATGTCACCGGAGCCGCTCAGGACGTAAGAGCTGCCGACACGGTGGTAGCCGCCGCCCGGCAGTTTCGGGTAGAAGTCCCGGGCGCCGATGCTCTGCTCGTGCCAGGCGCCTTGGGTGACGTGGTCGAAGGTGGCGGTGGCCCGGGTGGCGAATCCACTGCCAGCACGATCGAACGACACGGGCGACGTGACGAACAGCCCGACGTGCACGGTGGCGGGGAGCCCCGCCAGGTGCGCGGTGCCGATCCTGGTCCAGGCCGTGCCGTTGACCGAGTCGTAGCCGGTGAGCGTGGCGCCGGTGCGGGTCAGCCGCAGCCAGCGTGGCGCGGTGTCGGAGACCGGCCCGGACCGGCCGGCCCGGTCGTGGGTGTAGTCGTACTGGAAGCGGACGCCGTGCGCGCCGGTCACCATGACCGCGGCGTAGGGCGATCCCTGCTTGGTGCTCGGCCGCAGCAGGATCCCGGCCTTCGCCCAGGCCGCAAGTCCCGGTCGGGTATGGGCGAGCGACGGGGCGACACTCGTCTGGTTGGTCGAGGTCACCCCGGTGAGTGAGCGGACCCGTGCGGTGATCGTGGCATCGCCGGTGAGCGGTCGCTCGACGAACTGGTAACTGTCGGCGGCGGCTTCGCCGTCCGGTCCCGTCGCCACGTAGGGATGACCGGACCGGCAGGTCGAGCCGGTGCCGGTGCAGGTGCCTTCGTGGGTGCCGTTCGCGACGAGGAACGTGAATGTGGTGCACAGCACGACGGCGACACCCAGGCCGATCAGCCAGCCCCGGATCGTACGGAACTTGGTCCACTCCGACCGAAGGACCAGCCGAAAGCTCTCCCGCTGAGGTCGGGTGGTCGGGCGGGGAGCTGCGGTGGTGGTCATCGCCGCGCCTCCCGGTGCGAGGCGCCGGCCTGGTACTCGGACTCGCTGCCGGTGAGGTGGAGGTAGACCTCTTCGAGCGTTGCCCGGTGCGTGGTCACCTCGGAGAAGGGCACGCCCGCCTGGCCGAGGATCTCCACGACGTGCTGCGCCGGGACCCCGGACACGGTGACGGCGTGGGCGCCGGTGACGGTCGCGGCGGTCGCGTGGCGGTGCAGCGCCGCGGCCGCGTCGGCCGGTGCGGATGTGCGCAGCCGGACCTCCTCGCCCGAGGCACGGGCGAGGAGGTCCTCGACACGGGCGTCGGCGAGTACCCGGCCGCGGCCGACCACCACGACGTGATCGGCGATCCCTTGCAGCTCTCCCATCAGATGGCTGGAGACGAGGATGGCGCGCCCCTCGGCGGCGAGGGAGCGCAGCAACCCGCGCATCCAGATGATCCCTTCGGGGTCCATGCCGTTGAACGGCTCGTCCATGACGATCACCGGGGGGTCGCCGAGCATGGCGGCGGCGATGCCGAGGCGTTGGCGCATGCCCAGGGAGTAGCCGCCGGCTTTACGCCGCGCCGCACTGCCGAGGCCGACGAGCTCGATGGCGGTGTCGACGTGGCGGGCGGACATGCCCTGGGAACGGGCCAGCCACAGCAGCTGGTTCCGTCCGGTGCGGCTGGGCTGGAGGGCGGTGGCGTCGACCAGCGCGCCGACGTGGTGCAGCGGGTGCCGCAGTCGCGCGTAAGGCTTTCCGCCGATCAGGGCGCGGCCTTCGTCGGGGGCGTCCAGGCCGAGGACGACCCGGATGGTGGTGGATTTGCCTGCACCGTTCGGGCCGACGAAGCCGGTCACCGCGCCGGGCGCGACCGTGAAGGTCATACCGTCGAGCGCGACGGTCGACCCGAAGCGTTTGCGTAGGCAGCTGACTTCGATCGTTGCGTCACTCACGTGTTCGTCCGTCCTTGGAGCCGGGGATGGTCTGCTCCACCAGCTGTACGGCACGGCAGGTGTCAGCCCGGTGCCAGCTGCCGACACCGGGCTGACACCTCGTGCCTGTCATCGTGAGGAGCGACGCAAGCCGAACGGGGAACGGCAGAACGGCAGAACGGGAGAACGGTCGTGAGAGTGCTCGTCGTCGAGGACTTCGAGGTCCTGGCACGCTCGATCGGGACCGGCCTGCGCCGCGAGGGCATGGCGGTCGACGTCGTCCTCGACGGCAGCGACGCCCTCGATCACCTGGCCGTCGTCCGCTACGACGTCGTGGTCCTCGACCGGGACCTGCCCGGGGTCCACGGGGACGAGGTGTGCCGGCGGATCATCGCGGAACGGTCGAACAGCCGCGTACTGATGCTCACCGCCGCCGGCACCGTCAAGGACCGTGTCGACGGCCTCGGGTTGGGCGCCGACGACTACCTGCCCAAGCCGTTCGACTTCTCCGAACTGGTGGCCCGCATCCGCGCGCTCGGGCGGCGAGCCGCGCCCGCGACACCACCGACCCTCCACGGTGGTGACGTCACGCTCGACCCCAGCCGTCGGGTCGCCTTCCGTGCCGGACGGCGACTGGAGCTGAGCCCGAAGGAGTTCGCCGTCCTCGAGTGCCTCCTCGCCGCAGGAGACCGGGTGGTGTCCGCCGAAGACCTCCTCGAACGGGTCTGGGACGAGGCGGCCGACCCCTTCACCACCGCGGTCAAGACGACCATCCGCCGGCTGCGGGCCAAGCTCGGCGACCCGCCCGTCATCCACACCATCCGCGAGGCCGGCTATCGGATCGGAGACCGATGATGCACCCGGTGAAGAACGCCCTGTCCGTCCTGCGTCGCCGCCCCATCCTGCGGGTGCAACTCACCCTGCTCTACTCCGGTCTGGCTCTCGGCCTGCTGGCAGCGGTCCTGCTGGCCACCAACCTCCTCTACGGCCACAGCGAACAAAGGGCCCCGGCCGGCACCCCTGCCGCCCCTGCGTCGGGCAGCCACGCCTTTGACGCCGGTCCCGCCGCCATCGGCCTGGGCGCCGCGGCCCTCGCCATAGCCGGGGCATGGTGGCTCGCCGGCAGATTCCTCCGCCCGCTGCGCGTCATCACCACCACCGCTCGGGAGATCTCCGCCACCAACCTGGACCGACGGCTCGACCTCACCGGTCCCGTTGACGAGCTCACCGACCTCAGCAGGACCCTCAACGATCTCTTCGGGCGGCTCCAGGCCACCTTCGAAGCCCAGCGCCACTTCGTGGCCAACGCCTCCCACGAACTGCGCACCCCCCTCGCCGGCCAGCGCACGCTTCTCCAGGTCGCTCTCGCCGACCCCGCGGCCGATACCGCAAGCCTGCGGGCCGCATGCGAAGAGGCGCTCCAGCTCGGAGACCAGCAAGAACGACTCATCGGGGCCCTGCTCACCCTCGCCACCAGCGAGCGGGGAGTCGAACGCTGGGACCCGATCGACCTCGCCGACATCACCCGAGTCGTCCTCTCGGGCCACCAGCGCGAAGCGGACCGCCGCGGCATCCACATCGACGCCAGCCTCGCCCCCGCACCAACCGTCGGCGACCCCCGACTGGCCACCAGCCTGATCGCGAACCTCCTCGACAACGCCCTCCGCCACAACATCGCCGAGGGCCACGTCACGGTCACGACCACCTCATCGCCGCAACACGCCACCATCGCGATCAGCAACACCGGCCCGACGATCCCCCACCAGGATCTCGACCGCCTCTTCCGCCCCCTCCACCACACCGGCACGCAACGGGTCCACCACGACGGCCACGGCCTGGGCCTCGCGATCGTGCTGGCCATCGCCCAGGCACACGGCGCCGAACTGGCACCGCACCCCCGTCCAGAAGGCGGACTCACCGTCGAAGTGACCTTCCACCCAACCCAAAAGCCGTACCAGGGCTGACCACCGACTCAACCCACACGGGCAGCTGGTCCGAAGACGCCAGGACCACCCCTTGGGACCGGTGATGGACGCATGGCGTCCACGCTGAGGGGCGCGGGGAACTGCGCGAGCAACCCACACGGGCAGCTGGCCCGAAGACGCCAGGACCACCCTCGGGATGGGTGATGGACGCATGGCGTCCACGCTGAGGGGCGCGGGGAACTGCGCGAGCAACCCACACGGGCAGCTGG
>NZ_JAMJWG010000119.1 GCF_024435355.1 Streptomyces odontomachi | reverse complement strand
TTCGTACGCGACCCGCACCCCGGTGGGGCTTGTTCCATGCCCGTGGGGGGCGACACCCCGAAAGGGGTGGAGGAAGGAATAACGAACCACCGGGGGAGAGTCGCGAGTGAGACGGGAGGTGTCGTGGGGGTATGTGCGCGCGCAGGACCGCCGCTGGGTGCCGGTGAACTGGCGGTCCAGGGCAATCGCGCCGGCCGAGCACGTACATACCCCCGCGACACCGACCCACC
>NZ_JAMJWG010000118.1 GCF_024435355.1 Streptomyces odontomachi | reverse complement strand
TCCGTCTCGTACGCGACCCGCACCCCGGTGGGCCTTGCCCCATGCCCGTAGGGGGGCGACACCCCGAAGGGGTGGAGGAAGGAAAAGAAGGGCCGCCGGGGGAGAGCCGCGAGTGAGACGGGAGGTGTCGTGGGGGTATGTGCGCGCGCAGGACCGCCGCTGGGTGCCGTGAACTGGCGGTCCAGGGCAATCGCGCCGGCCGAGCACGTACATACCCCCGCGACACCGACCCACCCACCC
>NZ_JAMJWG010000117.1 GCF_024435355.1 Streptomyces odontomachi | reverse complement strand
CGTGAAGCTGGCCCTGGAAGCCCCGCTGAAGCAGATCGCCGTCAACGCCGGCCTCGAGGGCGGCGTCGTGGTGGAGAAGGTCCGCAACCTCACCCCGGGCCACGGTCTGAACGCCGCGACCGGTGAGTACGTCGACCTGGTCGCCGAGGGCATCATCGACCCCGCCAAGGTGACCCGTTCGGCGTTGCAGAACGCCGCGTCGATCGCCGGTCTCTTCCTCACCACCGAGGCCGTCGTCGCCGACAAGCCCGAGAAGGCC
>NZ_JAMJWG010000116.1 GCF_024435355.1 Streptomyces odontomachi | reverse complement strand
CGCCCTGGTCGCCGGTGGTCTGGGCGGGCAGCGGGGCGGTGCGGGTGGCGCCGGCCGAGTCGACGCCGTGCACCTTGCGTATCTGGTCGGCGAAGTCGGGGTTCGTGGAGTGCACGACGATCACGCCTATGTGGTCGTAGGACGTGATGACCGTGCCGTCCGCGTCGGCTATCGCCTTGCGCACCGCGCGGGCCGTGCCCTGCCCGGGGCTCACGTTGACGACGTAGCTCAAAGCGGGTCCTTCGGCGAGGGTGCGACCGGGGGCGGCGTCGCCCACCGCGGCCGG
>NZ_JAMJWG010000115.1 GCF_024435355.1 Streptomyces odontomachi | reverse complement strand
CTGGTCGGAGGGTGTCGGGCTGCTGGTGGTGGAGCGGCTCTCCGATGCCCTGCGGCATGGGCATCGGGTGTGGGCCGTGGTGCGGGGCAGCGCGCTGAACCAGGACGGTGCGTCCAATGGTCTGACGGCGCCGAACGGTCCCTCGCAGCAGCGGGTGATCCGGCAGGCCTGGGCCAGCGCCGGCCTGACCGGTTCCGACGTCGACGCGGTGGAGGCCCATGGCACGGGCACCCGGCTGGGCGACCCCATTGAGGCGGAGGCCATTCTGGCCACCTACGGCAGCGAGCAT
>NZ_JAMJWG010000114.1 GCF_024435355.1 Streptomyces odontomachi | reverse complement strand
TTGGTCGGAGGGTGTCGGGCTGCTGGTGGTGGAGCGGCTCTCCGATGCCCTGCGGCATGGGCATCGGGTGTGGGCCGTGGTGCGGGGCAGCGCGGTGAACCAGGACGGTGCGTCGAACGGTCTGACGGCGCCGAACGGTCCGTCGCAGCAGCGGGTGATCCGGCAGGCCTGGGCCAGCGCCGGCCTGACCGGTTCCGACGTCGATGCCGTCGAAGCGCATGGCACCGGTACGCGGCTCGGTGACCCGATCGAGGCGCAGGCGCTCCTGGCCACCTACGGCAGCGAGCAC
>NZ_JAMJWG010000113.1 GCF_024435355.1 Streptomyces odontomachi | reverse complement strand
CCGGAGGATCGGCCGGTGTGGCTGGGCTCGTTGAAGTCGAACATCGGGCACGCCCAGGCCGCCGCCGGTGTCGGCGGGGTCATCAAGATGGTGATGGCGCTGCACCACGGGGTGCTGCCGCGCACCCTGCACGTGGGTGAGCCGACCCCGCATGTCGACTGGAGTGCGGGAGCGGTACGGCTGCTGACCGAAGATCAGGTGTGGCCCGAGGAGGTGGGTCGGGCGCGGCGGGCGGCGGTGTCCTCGTTCGGGATCAGCGGCACCAACGCCCACGTGATCATCGAACAGGC
>NZ_JAMJWG010000112.1 GCF_024435355.1 Streptomyces odontomachi | reverse complement strand
GCCCCAACCCCGCCTGCGCCAACGCCCGCCGAATCACCCGCTGCTGGGCGAGGTCGTTGGGGGCGGTCAGGCCGTTGCTCGCGCCGTCCTGGTTGACCGCACTGCCCCGCAACACCGCCCACACCCGCCGACCCTCACGACGCGCGTCCGACAACCGCTGCACCAGCAGCACACCCACACCCTCAGCGGGACCGAACCCATCCGCCCCTGCGCCGAACGCCTTGCACCGGCCGTCTACGGCCAGTCCGCGCTGCCTGCTGAACTCCACGAAGGTCCCCGGGTGGGACATGACTGTC
>NZ_JAMJWG010000111.1 GCF_024435355.1 Streptomyces odontomachi | reverse complement strand
ACCCCAACCCCGCCTGCACCAACGCCCGCCGAATCACCCGCTGCTGGGCCGGGCCGTTGGGTGCGGTGAGACCGTTGCTCGCGCCGTCCTGGTTGACCGCACTGCCCCGCAACACCGCCCACACCCGCCGACCCTCGCGACGCGCGTCCGACAACCGCTGCACCAGCAGCACACCCACACCCTCGGCCCAGGCGGTGCCGTCCGCGCCCGCTCCGAAGGCCTTGCACCGGCCGTCGGCCGCCAGTCCGCGCTGCCTGCTGAACTCGACGAACATGCCCGGGTTGGGCATCACCGTG
>NZ_JAMJWG010000110.1 GCF_024435355.1 Streptomyces odontomachi | reverse complement strand
GTCCGCCCCGGACAGTGGGGAAGCCGTAGACGGCCCGTAGGGCGCCTGAACCCCTCTCGTGGGGGTGGAAGGCCTTCCGCGTAGTGAACGGCCACCTATGCCGCCGTGGAGGCGCCGCGTGACGGTGTTTTCGCGCTCCCTCGCGCACGCGCGCGTGGAGCCCCTCCCCCGGAAACCAGCGCAACCCTGCAACTTTGCAGGTCAGCGGCATGTTGCGGAGGTCAACCAGCGGCAGCGGCGCAACCCGCAGCGTCAACTATCACAATTCGGGCGGGGTGAACTGGGCGTCCGGGCCGT
>NZ_JAMJWG010000011.1 GCF_024435355.1 Streptomyces odontomachi | reverse complement strand
CCGCCACACGCCCGCGCGCGTCCGTGGGCTCGCCCCCCGGGACAGCGGTCTCGTCCATAACGGTCATGTAGTGACCATACGAAGTCAGACAGCAAAACGGGCCGTCGACTCTGCACAGTCTCCGGCCCGTTTTCCTGGTAGCCCTTAACAGAACCCTTTCGGAGCACAGTCGAATCCCCTGCTCAGGGGCCTGTCACGAGCATCCCTCCGGCCCCGCGAGATCCGGAGGGATTGTGGGGGTCGCACAAAACTCGCCCGTGCGATGTGTCCCTCGGTGTCCCTCTAGCAGCCGCAGCTGTAGTAGGTGGCGTCCCAGTGGTTGCCCTCGTCCGCGTAGAGGTTGCCCGACGCCGCCTGCCACTGGGGGTAGCCGTCGCCGCGCAGGCCGATGTAGGTGAAGGCGCCCTTGATGTAGCTGCTGACGCCGGAGTAGTCGCTGTAGTCGAGCTTGTAGCCGTTGTAGTGCGAGTAGGTTCCGCTGGCGTGGCCGACCTCGGTGCCACCGGTGATGTTGATCGAGCAGCCGCACGCGCCCTTCAGGGTCACCGCGCCCTGCGCCGTCGCCTGGTTGAGCCCGTCGAACGAGGTGCACGTCGAGTTGTTCCGGTTCGTGCAGCCGCCGGAGGACGACCAGGTGATGCCCGCGGCGCGGAACATCGACTCCGCCTGTGCCTGGGTGAGCTTGGTGACCGTGGCCTGCGCTGAGGCGTCCGACGCGCCCGTGATCACGCCGACGCCGGGGGCGAAGAGGGCGCCGAGGACCAGGGCGAGCGCGCCGAGGGCCGTGCCGAGTCTGCCGTACTTCTTCATGAGGGGGGTTCCTCCCTGCTCAGGTTGCCGAGTGCACTTCCGGATGCTGCCGGTGTTGCCGGTGTCACCCGGTACGGCCGTACCGTTGGTAACGCCGGGTCGTACCCGTGCTGCCACACACGACCGAGTACGTCCGGTGCCGCTGGAACGTGCTCCGGACGGCCGCACGGGCCGATGGCATCGCCGTGCGCATTCCTGCACACGGGTGGCGCGATCAACCCTCCCCGCGAAGGGGGCCGTTGGAGCGGTCGTGCAGGCGGAGCAAAGAGATGGTGCCCGGTTCTACGCGCGTTGGCCAGAGGGCGGGACGAAGCGCCCTGATGTCACCGTGGCGACACGCCGCGTTGATGTTGAAACGGGCCGGGAAGCTTTCTAGAGTTGAAGTTGTTCAATGTTCAACATACGACTCCTGGAGCGGCGGCGCCGACGCGTGGCACCCGTTCCATCGAGCCGGGCCCTGTCCACTGGAGACCCGCACCAAGGAGGACGACATGAGCATCTTCGGTCGCAGCAAGGACACCGCACCCGAGCCGACGGGCGTCGACGCGGCCGCCCTGACCGGCGACTACACGATCGACGCGGCACACAGCTCACTCGGCTTCACCGCGCGTCACGCCATGGTGACCAACGTCAAGGGCAGCTTCGCCGAGTTCGAAGGGACGCTGCACCTGGACGGCGCCGACCCGACCGCCTCCAACGCATCGTTCGACGTGCGGATGGACAGCATCACGACCGGATCGGCCGAACGTGACGCCCATCTGAAGAGCTCGGACTTCTTCGACATCGAGCAGTACCCGACGATGACGTTCCGGTCGACCGAGGCGGAGGCGCTTGGCGGCACGTCCTACCGGATCACCGGCGCCCTCTCGATCCTCGGCACCACCAAGCCGATCAGCATCGACCTCGAATTCAACGGCTACGCGAAGGACCCGTTCGGCAACGAGCGCGTGGGCTTCGAGGGCACCGGCGAGTTGCTGCGCTCCGAGTGGGGACTGACCTGGAACGCCGCCCTGGAGACCGGCGGGGTGCTCATCTCGGACCGGATCAAGCTGAACTTCGACCTCTCGGCGATCAAGCAGACCGCGTAACCGGCGCGGCGGGGGCGGCAGGCGGGGTGCCGTCGCCTGCCGCCCGGCTCCCCCGCCCCCGCACCGGCAGCACCCACCAGGCCGCCGCCACCGCGAGGGCAGCGCCCACGACGATGGCGCCGAGCCGGGTGGGCAGGAGGTCCTGCGCATCCTGGCCGAAGTATCCGTAGAGCAGGGCCAGCGCCGCCGTCGCACCCGCCGCCCAGTAGGCGTAGCCGCGCGGACGCAGCCACAGGGCCACCGCGAGCACGAGGAAGATCAGCACCACGCACGGGGTGCCGCCGACACCGGAGGGCGTGGCACCGACCGCCGTCAGCACCGTGCCCCCGCACGCCCCGGCGAGCCGCTCCAGGCCCTTGCGGAGCACATCACGGCGTCCGCGGTTGCCGCTGCCCACCAGGATCGCGGTGAACACCACCCACGGCCAGTGCGTGCCGAACACCGCCTTCCCCACGACGAAGCCCGCACCCACCGCGAGCGCCATCTGCACGGCCATCCGGGTACTGGGCCGCGGCCGCAACCGGCTGCTGCGACGACGACGGGGTGCGGCCGCGACGCCTTCGGGCCCACCCATCCCGAAGCGGTCAGCGGCGCCCTGCACCGACCAGACCGACACCGCCGCCAGCAGCCCGACCAGCACGGACCAGGCCCAGCCTGCGAGGGCGCCCTCCGCACGGGGTGGCAGCGCAGGGCGCGGCAGGACCAGGAGCGCCACGAGCGGCAGGGTGGCAAGGGTGCCGATCCTCGTGGCGTACGGGCCGTAGCGGCGGATCCAGATCGGCACGGCCATGAGCACGGTGAACACGGCAGATCCGTAGGCCAGGTGCACCGACATCAACCTGCCGAGCAGGGTGGCACCGGCTGCCACCACGGGGATCAGCACCAGGGCGCTGAGCCGCTGCCGGGTGTCCGCGTGGCGCTGGGCCCTGGCCAGGGACAGCGACAGCACGACGGCGAGCACCAGGACGTCGGCGTGCAGATGCGCGGCACGCTCGATGAACAGCGCAGCGGTGAAGGAGAGGAGCGTGGCGGCCATGGTGAGGGCCATTTCATACGCATCGCTTACTGGTGCTCGCGGCATGATGGCCATCGTAGCTGGAGTTTTCCCGGACAGCGTGCCGTGATATTCATACGCTCCGCGTATAGATGCAGCAACCGTGGATCTACTGGATACAGCGACCGTGGATCTACGCTGAGCGCATGGTCTCGGTGAACTCCTCGGATGCGCGGCCGCATGACGCGCAGGCCGTTGCGCTGCGGCGCGGAATCGTCCGGCTGGGCAGGCGGCTGCGGCAGGAGCGCCCCGCCGGCAGCCTCACCCCGAACCAGCTGGGCGTGCTCAGCCATCTCGGCCGGCACGGACCGTCCACCCCCGGCGAGGTCGCCGCCGCCGAGCGACAGCGCCCACAGTCGCTCACCCGGACCTTCGCCGAGCTCGAGGCGGAGGGCCTGATCGTACGGTCACCTGACCGCGAGGACCGCAGGCAGTCGCTGCTCAGCGTCACGCCCAGGGGCCGCGGGGTGCTGGTCGAGGACATGGCCAACCGCGACGTCTGGCTCGCCGCCGCCCTCGACACGCTGACCGAGACGGAACGTGAGGTGCTGCGGCTGGCCGGCGCGCTCATGGAGCGGCTGGCCGGGGTGGAGGAGGCACCGGCGGACTAGGGTCTTGCGTCGCACAGGCCCTAGAAGCCGCCTCCGAAGTCGCCTCCCCCGCCGAAGTCGCCACCGCCCCCGAAGCCGCCGCCACCGTCGCCGAAGCCGCCCCCGAAGTCGCCCGGGTCGAAGTCGCCTCCGGAGTCGTCGCCGCCCGTGTAGCCGCCGTCGAACCCGGGGCCGCCGAAGTCGCCGTACCCGTCGCCGTAGAACATGCCGTAGGAGGGGGCGGCCATCATGTTGCCGAGCAGCGTGCCGACCAGCAGGCCGGGCAGCAGGCCGCCGCCGAAGTAGCCGCCCGCCCACGGTCCGTAGGCGGGGCCGGCCTGCCAGTACGGCTGCCGCCCGTAGTCGGTGTCCACCGTGCGCACCAGGGGCTCGGCGCCCTCCCGCAGCCGGGTCGCGTCCGCGGCGCACACCGGGACCTCGCGCTCCGCACCACCGGGCGGCGCCCACACCAGGTCCGTCACCGACGGGCCGTGCCGCGGGTCGAAGAAACACGGCGGACGGCGCTCGGGCAGCGGCCGACCGGTCCGCCGGGCGGCGAGCCTGGCCAACGAGAACCTGCCGTCCTCCAAGGCCTCGGTGACGCCCCGCACGTCCTGCGGGTGCTGCGCGGCCGCCATCTTGGACTTGGCCGTCTCATAGGCGTCCAGGGCGTGCTCGTAGTCGGTGCGCATCGCGTCGTCGGCGCCCGGCTCGGCCGGGTGGAAGTCGAGACGGTCCAACTCCTCGCCGTACGCGGTGATGTCCTCGTCGACGACGACCCGCAGCTTCTCCAGGGCCGCGCGCTGCTCGGCCACGCGCCGGTTGCGGTTCACCCGGCTGATCGTGTACGCGGCGCCGCCGCCCGCCACGAGCAGGGCACCGATGCCGATCAGCGCCCCGGTCGGCACGCCGTCACCGCCCGAGCCGTCTCCCCAGGAGGACGGCGCCGAACCGTGGGCGCCGCGCACGGCCTGGTCCACGAAGGAGGTGAGCTGGGTCCGGGCGTTCTGGCCCTGCACCGAGTCGACCAGATTGGTCACCGCTCGGCCGGTCAGCACGCTGCTGTCGGCGCGTGCGTCGAAGGCGTTGCCCAGGCGGATGCCGTACAGGCCGGTGATGCCGGTCTCGGTGCGCAGATCGCGGAAGAGGTTCTGGGTGGGGAACCCGGCCGGCAGGACGGCGACGAAGACCGGCTTGTCCGCCTTCTTGATCTTCGTGGCGAGCGCCTGCGCGTCGGACGGCGAGAGCTGGGACCTCGCCGCAGGGTCCACGTAGACCGGGTTCTTGCGCAGCGAGTCGGCGATCCGGGAGACATCGGCGGCCGTGAGCGCCGCGGGGGCGACGGCCGTACGAGACGCCGGAGCGGGGGCGGCCGGAGCGGGGCCGCTGGACGCGGCGGCGGTCGCGGTCAGGGCGGCGAGGGCGGTCAGGAGGGCCGCCATCAGGGCGACCAGCAGCCGGGCGAGGCGGCGCGGCACCGTCGGGCGCGGGGCGCCCGACGGCGGGTGTCCGGCGCCCTTCCGGGCGCCCTGCCCGGGCGTCCAGAGGGTGCCGGAGACACGCTCGTTCATACTTCGACGCTACCCGATATCCCACGAATGGGGGGATTCGCGGAGGTGCATCGGCGGACATGGCTGGCCGCCGGGCCGGTTTGGGCGCGCAGCGCCCATGAAAGGGGCGCGGGGCTGTATTGATGTGCGGCTCCGCCGCGCGGGCGCGAGCAACCACCCACCGGCCGGTGGTCTGGCTACGACAGGACCAGCCCCTTCGGGACAGTGCCGACCCGACGGTCTCGTCGTGGCTTGTCGCGCCCACGCGGCGGTAGCCGCACGATGTGACCAGCCCCGCGCCCCTGTAGGGCGCCCTTGCAGGCGGGGCGCGCTAGCGCCCCACCGCCTCGTACGCGGTCGTCAGCTTGGCGACCGCGGTCTCGTAGTGGCCGGTCAGCAGCGCATGGTCGGCCTCGGCGAACGGCTTCGCGACGGCTGCCGTGAGCTGGTCGCCGACCGTCTGCTGGACCAGCTGCCGGGCCTGGGCGACGGCGGTACGCCCGGCCTTCGTGGCGTGTCCGCGGTCGGCGGCCCTGGCCGCGTCGCGCAGCGCCTTGAGGGTGTGCTCACCACCGCGCAGCGATGCCCCGGTGGTGGTCAGACCCCAGCCGAACGGGAACTGCGGATCGTACGTCTGGTCACCGACGTTGATCGGCAGCTGGGCCTCGGACTTGGGCCAGGTGACGGGCAGTTGGCCGGTGAAGGGCCGGCTGCCGTAGAGCACGTCGGCGACGCCCTCGCCTTCGGTGCCCGGCAGCCAGGAGGCAACCAGGGCGTCCATCTCGTCGAGCTGGTCGCCGATGAGCTGCGGACGGCCCGAGACGACCAGCACCGCGCACGGCATGGCACCGCACACCCGGTCGACGGCGGCCTTGTCGGCTGCGGTGAGCGCCAGGTCGTTGCCGTTGCCGACGTCGCCCATGCCCTCCGCGTACGGCGTCTCGCCGACCACGACGACGCCGACGTCGTAGCCGCTGGTCGACGCCGATGCGTCCTTGGAGTAGTCGATCTGCGCGTTCGGGGCGGCCTGGCGCATCCCCGCCAGGATCGTGGTGCCCTTGGTGATGTTGCCGGACGAGCCCTGCCAGGTGACGGTCCAGCCGCCGGTCTGGTTGCCGATGTCGTCGGCGTTGGACCCGGCGACGTACACCTTCTGGTCCTTCTTCAGCGGCAGCACGCCGCCGTCGTTCTTCAGCAGCACCTGGGACTCCGCCGCGGCCTTGCGGGCCACCTCGCGGTGTGCGGTGGAGCCGATGTCGGCGGCGCCGCTGGTGTCCGCGTAGGGGTGCTCGAAGAGGCCGAGCTGGAACTTCTGGGTCAAGATGCGCGAGACGGCGTCGTCGATACGTGCCTGGGTGATGTTCCCGGCGTTCACCTGGTCGGTGAGCGCCTTGACGAAGTCGGTGTACTTGTTGGGGACCATCACCATGTCGATGCCGGCGTTGACCGAGGTGCGGACGTCGGTCGGATAGTCCGGGGAGATCTGGTCGATGCCCGCGTAGTCGCTGATCACGAAGCCCTTGAAGCCCATGTCGCCCTTGAGGGTGCCGTTGATCAGGTCACCGTCGGCGTGCATCTTCAGGGGCTTGTTGTCCTCGTCGGTGATCTGCATCGACGAGTACGACGGCATGACCGAGCCGACGCCGCGCCTGACGGCCTCCTCGAACGGCGGCAGGTGGATGTCCTGGAGCTGCTTGCGGGTGACCTTGGTGATGCCCTGGTCGATGGTGTACGTGCCGTTGGTGGAGGTGCCGTAGATGGTGCCGCCGTCCCCCACGTAGTGCTTGGCCGTGGCCAGGACCTTGTCGTTCTGCGCGAGCTGGGAACCGTCGGCCGGGCCCTGGAGGCCCTGGATGAGGGTCTCCATCGACACGACCAGCGCCGGGTCCTCGCCGAACGACTCGTAGGAGCGGCCCCAGCGTTCGTCCCGGCTGACGCACAGGCAGGGCGCGAAGGCCCAGGGGACGCCGGTGGCACGGGTCTCGGCGGCGGTGACCTCGCCGGTCTGCTCGGCGATGGCCGGGTCACGCGTGGCGCCGATGCCGATGTTGTGCGGCGTGATCGTGGCGTTGACCAGGTTGTTGTGGCCGTGCACCGCGTCCACGCCGTAGATCATCGGGATCTGCAACGGGGTGGCCAGGGCACGGTCCTGGTAGCCGTTGATCATGTCGGCCCAGCCCTGCGGGGTGTTCGACGACGGTACGGAACCGCCGCCGGAGAGCAGGGAGCCGAGCTTGTAGGTGGTGATGTCCGCGGGGTTCTTGATCGCGGCACGCTCGGCCTGCGTCATCTGGCCGACCTTGTCGGCCAGCGACATCCGGCCCAGCAGGTCCGAGACGCGGTCCCGGATCGGCAGGCTCGCGTCGAGATACGGCATGTGCTGGGCGTCGACGACGACGCGTGGCGTCTGCCGTGGCGCCGTGGCCCCGGTGACGTCCAGTTCCAGCGCGATGGTGCGGGCGGTGCGGGCGTGGTCGGAGGCCTCGGTGGGCACCGTGACGGTGCGCGAAGCGCCGGGCGACGAGCCGGCCGGGAAGGTGACCGTCCCCGAGACCGGGCGGTAGTCGGTGCCGGGCGCCGCGGTACCGCCGTCCGTGCGGTACGCGACGGTGACCGGCGCCTTGGTCGGGGCGTCGCCCGAGGTGGTCAGGGAGATCTTCACCTGTGCGGCGTCCCCACCCGTGACGGGGTACACCGCGGCATCGGTGGCGACGCCGGCCGTGGCGTCGCCGGCCCCGGTCGCGGTGGCGGCCGAGGCGAAAGGGAGGAGGCCGGCGAGCAGGCCGGCCGAGATGAGCAAGGCTCTGGTGCGCATGGTCGTCCCTTCGGCGGAACTGCGGGCGTCTGAGTGGTGCGGGTCTGCGCCCGCCGCCCGCGCTCATGGCGGAGGCCTGCCCTCCGGTCTCCGTACCCCTCGAAGACCATCGAACAGGCCCATTCACGCCTTGAGTTAAGTCTCTGTCCGTTCCAGCGTCAAGGCTTCGGTCCAGACCAGTGACGGTGCGCTCCGCTGGGGGTCGGCCGGGGCTCCGGGGGCGATGTGCGTTCAAGTCGTGAACGCCGGCCGAGGTGATGGCCCCTCAGATCACGGCGGGGTGGTGCCCGCCGATCCGAGGTACCCGGATTTGACGCGCGATGTCCCCATCGGTCACACCGGCCGGCCGGGGCGCCCGGCCGTGCCGCGGCCGTTACTCCGTCGGCTCGACGCCCACCCGGAGCAGTCCGTAGGTGTAGGCGTCCACCATGGCCTGCCAGGAGGCCGCGATCACGTTGTCGCCGACGCCCACGGTGGACCACTCGGCGCTGCCGTCGGAGGTGGTGACCAGGACGCGGGTGGTGGACTCGGTGCCGTGCTTGCCCTCCAGGATGCGGACCTTGTAGTCGACCAGCTCCAGCTCCGCGAGCTGCGGGTAGAAGCCCTCCAGGGCGCCGCGCAGGGTGCGGTCGAGGGCGTGCACGGGCCCGTTGCCCTCGGCGGTGGCGACGATGCGCTCGCCCTTCACCCAGAGCTTCACGGTGGCCTCGTTGGCATGCGTGCCGTCGGGGCGGTCCTCGACGATGGCGCGCCAGGACTCGGTGCGGAAGTAGCGGCAGGCGCGGCCCTCGACCTCTTCGCGGAGCAGCAGTTCGAAGGAGGCGTCGGCCGCCTCGTAGGTGTAGCCCTTGAGCTCGCGCTCCTTGACCCGCTCCACCACCCGGCCGACCAGCTCGCGGTCGCCGCTCAGATCGATGCCGAGTTCCTTGCCCTTCAGCTCGATGGAGGCGCGGCCGGCCATGTCGGAGACCAGCATGCGCAGCCGGTTGCCGACGAGTTCGGGGTCGATGTGCTGGTAGAGGTCCGGGTCCACCTTGATCGCCGAGGCGTGCAGGCCGGCCTTGTGGGCGAAGGCGGAGACGCCGACGTACGGCTGGTGGGTGGCCGGGGTGAGGTTGACGACCTCGGCGATGGCGTGCGAGACGCGGGTCATCTCCTTCAGGCTGCCCTCGGGCAGTACGTGCCTGCCGTACTTCAGCTCCAGGGCGGCGACGACCGGGAACAGGTTGGCGTTGCCGACCCGCTCGCCGTAGCCGTTGGCGGTGCACTGCACGTGGGTGGCGCCGGCGTCGACGGCGGCCAGGGTGTTGGCGACCGCGCAGCCCGTGTCGTCCTGGGCGTGGATGCCGAGCCGGGCGCCGGTGTCGGCGAGCACGGTGGCGACGGTGGCCTGGACCTGGGCGGGCAGCATGCCGCCGTTGGTGTCGCAGAGCACGACCACGTCGGCGCCCGCCTCGCTGGCGGCGCGTACGACGGAGGTGGCGTAGGCGGGGTTGGAGCGGTAGCCGTCGAAGAAGTGCTCGCAGTCGACGAACACCCGGCGGCCCTGGGCGCACAGGTGGGAGACGGTGTCGCGGACCATCTCCAGGTTCTCGTCCAGGGTGGTGCGCAGCGCCAGCTCGACATGCCGGTCATGCGACTTGGCCACCAGGGTGATCACCGGAGCGCCGGACTCGAGCAACGCCCTGACCTGCGGGTCCTCGGAGGCCTTGGCGTTCGCCCGGCGGGTCGAGCCGAAGGCCACCAGCTGGGCGTGCCGGAAGGTGATCTCCGCTTGCGCGCGGGCGAAGAACTCGGTGTCGCGCGGGTTGGCACCCGGCCAGCCGCCCTCGATGAAGCCCACGCCGAAGTCGTCAAGGTGGCGAGCGATGGCCAGCTTGTCGGCGACCGTCAGGTTGATGCCCTCACGCTGTGCGCCGTCGCGCAGCGTGGTGTCGAACACATGGAAGTCGTCAGACCCGGTGGGGCTCGTGCCGGTGACCTGACCGGTGGCGTTCATGCTGTCGTGACTCCTGTCGGATGGTGGCTGGCTGGCCTTGGACCTTGCCTGGCTCCATGTGCACCCCGGGCCGCGTGCGCCTCGTGTCCGGGAGGTCTCCCCGGATAACGAAAAGACCCCTCGCGGGTGCGAGAGGTCTGCGCGCGGGTCTGGGGCACGGTGCCGCTGCCGTGGGATTTCACGGTGCAGCGGTCACTGCGGACCGGCGCGCCTGCTGCCAATAATCATGGCGTACGAGGACACGCAGGCAGTCAACCACATGACTGGGCGGGATGCGGGGTGTGTCTCAAAATGCGAGCCGGGGCGCTCCGCTGGGGTTCGCCGATGACTCGGTGCCGGTTGCGTTCGGTTGCCGTCCCCCTGCGGGCTGCGCCCCCAGATCCCCCTTCGGCCTGGACGGCCTCGTCCTGAATCGGTTGCCGTCCCCCTGGGGGCTGCGCCCCCAGACCCCCCTTCGGCCTGGACGGCCTCGTCCTCAATCGCCGGACGGGCTGGTAGTGCTGGACGTGGGCCTGAGGGTGCCAGACGGGCTGGTGGTGCTGGACGTGGGCCTGAGGGTGCCGGACGGGCTGGTGGTGCCGGAGGTGGGCCTGAGGGTGCCAGGCGGGCTGGTGGTGCCGGAGGTGGACCTGAGGGTGCCAGGCGGGGTGGTGGTGCCGGAGGTGGGCCTGAGGGTGCCGGAGGCTGGTGGTGCCGGATCGTGCTGGTGGTGCGAGGGGGGTGGCAGCGGCCGGCGGTGTGCGGGGTGGCTGCCGGGGTGTCGGCGGAGTGTGTCGCGCGTCATAGTCCACACACGCCCCGTCATCGTCCACAGGGCTCTGCCTAGCATCGTCAGCACGCCGGGATCCGCGCGGCTCGGCGGGTGCATGTACGGCCCCTTTCACGACGCGTCGCTCCTTGCCCGTTACCTGGGCCACTGCGGACGCAGACGCCGCACGCACGCACACGCGTAGACGCACGTACACGCACGCGGTTCCTGTTCCAGGCACGCAGCTCCAGGCAGGAAACAGCTCCATGTAGCACGTAGCACGTAGCTCTATGCAGCCCGCACCAACCCCACACACCGGATGGAGATTGACATGCGCAGGACGAGCGCGCGGACCAAGACAGGCAAGGCGCTGGCGGTGGCGACGGCCGTGGCCGCGGTCGCCGGATTCACCGCGTGGCAGAGTGCCGCGGCCGAGACCGCGTCGCAGCCCGGCATCACGGCCGGCAGCGCGGTGGGCTACGGCGCCGGCACCACCGGAGGTGCCGGTGGCTCCACGGTCACCGTGTCGAACGCCACGGACTTCATCAAGGCGGTCACCAGCAGCAGTGCGACGACGGTCCAGGTGAACGGCACCATCAACCTCTCCTCCATGCAGAAGGTGGCGTCCAACAAGACCATCGTCGGTGTCGGCACCAGCGGCAAGATCACCGGCAGCGGTCTCAACGTGGCGAGCGTCAGCAACGTGATCATCCAGAACCTGACGTTCACCGGGTCGAACGACGACGCGATCAACGTCCAGTACTCGACCAAGGTCTGGATCGACCACAACGACATCTCCAACGCCTACGACGGCGCCACCGACGTCAAGCGGGCCTCGGACAACGTCACCGTCTCGTGGAACCACTACCACAACCAGGACAAGAACTGCCTGCTCGGCCACAGCGACGACAACGGCTCCGAGGACATCGGACACCTGCACGTCACGTACCACCACAACTGGTTCGACGGCACCGTGCAGCGCAACCCGCGGGTCCGCTTCGGCAACCCGGTGCACGTGTACAACAACTACTTCAACAACAACAGCGGCTACGGCGTGGCCTCCACGGAGAACGCCGGCGTGCTCGTCGAGGGCAACTACTTCGAGAACGTCGACGACCCGTACCACCTGGGTGAGGCGGACTCCGGCCCCGGCTCGCTGGTCGCCCGCAACAACAAGCTGGTGAACTCCGGCTCCGGCCAGACCGGCGGCTCGGTCAGCACCCCGTCGTACAACTACTCGCTCGACTCGGCGGACAGCGTCAAGTCGATCGTGACGGGCGGCTCCGGAGTGGGACACATCTGAGACCGGCTGCGGCGCGCCGAGAAACAACGTTCCACCACGGGACAAGGGCTCCGGCGCCCTTGTCCCGTTCGGCGCCCCCGGCTATCGTCCTCGCACCGCACGCCAGGCGTTCCACGAGCAGCGAGGACTTCACGATGGCGGAACCCACTCCGCCGTTTCGGCCGCCGCACCGCCCGCGGGGCACGCCAGGTGAACCGCCCGGGGATTCCCGGCGTCCCACCATCGGCCTGGTCGCGGCCAACATCCACCTCGGTGTCGGCGTCAGCCTCTGGTCCGGCGTGCTGGCGGCCGCCGAGCGCGCCGACGCGCATCTCATCTGCTTCCCCGGCGACCCCCTGAGCCCGGCGAGCGGCACCCGCAACGCCGCCTACGACCTCGTCGACGACCGGGTCCTGGACGGCGTCATCTGCTGGACGTCGACGCTGGGGCTGCCCGCGGAGACGGGCACCGAGCGCCCCGGACCCGGCGCGCCGGACGACCGCACCGAGGACGCCGCCCGGCGCGCCGCCGACCGGCTGGCGGGGCGGCTGCGCGGGCTGCCGGTGATCAGCCTCAACCGCGAGCTGGGCGACCACGAGACCCTGCTGCTCGACTCCTACGCCGGCATGCGCAAGGCGATCACCCACCTCGTCCAGGACCACGGCCGCAGACGGCTCGCCTGCATCCGGGGGCCGCTGGCCCACCCGGTCTCGGTCAACCGCTTCCGCGCCTACACCGACGCGCTGGGCCGCCACCACATCCCGTACGACCGGTCGCTGGTCGCCGCGTCCGTGGACTTCGCGGGCGGGGCGGGCGCCGCCGCCATGCGGGTGCTGCTCGACGTGCGCGGCCTGAAGCCGGGCCGGGACTTCGACGCGGTCGTGGCGTGCAGTGACGTGCTCGCCGCCGATGCGCTGCGCATCCTCGCCGAGCGCGGCGTACGGGTGCCCGAGGACGTGGCGCTGATCAGCTTCAACGACTCGACCGAGGCCCGGCTGAGCGATCCGCCGCTCACCTCGGTCGCGCTGCCCTTCGCCGAGCTGGGCGCGCTGGCCGTGGAGACGCTGCTGGCCCGGCTGCGCGGCACCGCGCCGCCGGCCCGCCGGGTGGTGCCGGGCCAGCTCGTCGTGCGCCGCTCGTGCGGCTGCCCCTCGCCCCTGGTCGCCCAGGGCGCGCCCGGCGCCGCCCCGGCGGAACCGGACGACACCGGCGCCGGGGCGTCCCCCGCCGGAGACGAGCCGGCGCAGGAGGGGCTGCCCGTCGCGGACGCCGAGCTCGCCGCGACCCTGCGCGCGCACGCCACCCGCGACCCGCTCGACACGGACGGCGCGGACTTCCTGGGGTTGCTGGAACAGCATCTGAGCGGGCTGTTGAGTACCTCACCGTCCGCCGCCGCCTGGGACCGCGCCCTGCTGCGGCTGCGCGCGAGCGCACTGCCCGCGCTGCCCGACGACGCCACCCGGGCGCGCGCCGAGCATCTCGTCGGCCAAGGCCGGCTGCTCGTCGCCGACAAGTCGCAGCGGCTGCTGGAGTACGAGCGCTGGGGCATGGAGCAGGAGTCGCGACGGCTGCGCGCGCTGGGCACCGCGCTGACCACGGCAGCGGACACCGCGGAGATCACCGCCGCGCTCGAACGCCATCTGCCGAGCCTGGACGTGCCCGGCTGCACCCTGCTCACGGCGTCCGACGACGGCGAGGCGCTCCGGCCGCCGCAGGGGCGGCGCCGCACGCTGGTGCTGGAGCCGCTGTCGATCGGTGGCGAGCGGCTCGGTTTCGCGCTGTTCGACACCGGGCCGCGTACCGTGGCCGCCCGGCAGGGGGCGCTCTTCCGGGCGCTCGGCGACCAGATCAGCGCGGCCCTGAAGGGCGTACGCCTCTTCGAGGAGGTACGCAGCGCCCGGGACGCGGCCGAGCAGGCCAGCCAGTTCAAGACCAGCCTGCTGGACAACGCGGCGGACGAGCTGCGCACCCCCGTCGAGGCGATCTGGCGGCAGACCCAGGACCGCGATCCGGCCACCGCCGAGCACGCCACGCGGCTGCTGCGGCTCATCGACGACCTGCTGGTGCTGTCCCGGTCCGGCATCGAGACGCTGGACGTGACGCGCCGGCTGCTCGATCCACGGTCGGTGCTGTCCGACGCCTTCACCGCGGTGGCGGGCGCCGCACCCGGGCGGCAGCACTGGCGGCTGGCGCTGCCGCGGCGGCTGCCCGCGTTGCAGGCGGACGCGGCCCGGCTGCGCCAGATCGTGGTCAATCTGCTCACCGTGGCGGCCGGCCCGGACACCAGCCTGACCGCGGAGGCCAGGCCCGCCGCGCTCCGGGTCCGGGTCACCGTCGCCGCTCCCGAGCTGCTGGTCGCCTCCGGGCTGCCGGAGGACGACGAGCACCTCGACGAGCGGCTCTTCGCACCGTTCGCCGCGCAGGTGCCGGGCAGCCGGCTCGACCTGGCCATGGCGCGGCGGCTCGCTGCGCTGCACGGGGGCACCGTCACGCTGCACCGTGCCGTCGACCCGCCCGAGTTCCGGCTCGACCTGCCGCTGCCGACCCCCACCGGACACTCCGTGCCGTCCGGCGGCACCGTGCTGGTGGCCGCGCCGGCCGAACCGCCCGCCGAGATCACCGCGCTGGCCGGGCAGCACGGGTTGCAGGTGCGGGTGCTGCATCCGGACGACGAGATCACGGCCCTGGTCGCGGAGCAGCCGCCGGCCGCGGTCGCCTGGGACGCCTGCGAGGTCCGGCCGCAGGAGTGGGCCACGGTCAACCGCCTGGCCACCCACCCGGCGCTGAAGCACGTGCCGTTCCTGCTGTACGGGCCGGTCACCGGCGACTCGCTCGGCGAGGCGCTGCGGGCGCTGCGCCCGCCGGGGCCGACCGAGCCGGTGATCGTGGTGGACGGCTCGGCGCGCTGCCGTGAGTGGCTGCGCCGGCTGGCCGGCCGGGTACTGCCCGGGCGTGGCGTACGGGCCGCCGCCGACGGCGCCACCGCCTGCGCCCTGTTCGCCGAGGACCCGCCGGCGCTGCTCGTCGTCGACAAGACACTGCCCGACATGGACGGCTTCGAGCTGGTGGAGCGGCTGCGCGAGACGACCGGGCAGGTGGCCGGGCAGCCGGGAGTGCCGGTGCTGATGCTCAGCTCGTCCGGCTTCACCTGGGCCGAGGCGCGCCGCGCGGTGCGCCATCCGGAGGTGGTGCTGCTGGGCCGTGACGTCCTCACCGACGCGGAGACCGCCCAGCTGCTCACCCAGATGCTTCAGCGCACCGATTCGGCCACCCAGCGCACCTACGCCCCGGTCCGCTACGCCCTGGCCTACCTGGAGCAGCACTACCGCCACCGCTTCTCGCGGCGCCAGGTCGCCGAGGCGGCCGGGCTGAGCGAGGACCACCTGGGGCGGTTGTTCCACCGCGAGATGGGCGTGACGTTGTGGGAGTACCTGACCCGGCTGCGCATCGAGCGGGCCAAGCAGCGGCTCGAGCACAGCGACGACAGCGTGCAGACGGTGGCCCGCGCCGTCGGCTTCCACGACCGTGCGTACTTCAGCCGCGTCTTCCACCGGGTCACCGGACTCGCCCCGCACGCCTACCGGGATGCGGGGCTGCGGACCGGTGCGGGCGCGGGCGTCCCGTCACCGGCCGGTGGCCCGGAGGCGACCCCGGCGGCCCCTCCAGGCCGGTGACGACCCGACGGCCTCGTCGTGGCTGGGCGCGCAGTTCCCCGCGCCGCCGACAGGGCGCTCTGCGCCCCAAAGGGGCGCGGGGAACTGCGCGAGCAGCCCACCACCGGGCCGGTGGTCCGGACACGGCAGCAACAGCCCCCTCGGGACGGTGACGCCCCGGGGGCCTTGTCGTGGCTGGGCGCGCAGTTCCTCGCGCCCTTTGGGTCGACGGGGCGGCCCCAGACCGCAATGGCAGGCCTTGGGCGTCAGCCCAGTTCGTGCATCCAGCCGTACGGGTCGGGCGCCGCCCCGGTCTGGAGGTCGAGGAGGGCCTTGCGGAGCCGGGCGGTGGCCTCGCCGGTCTGCCCGTCGCCCTGGGTCCACTCCCCCGCCTCGGACTTGACGGTGCCCACGGGCGTGATGACGGCCGCGGTGCCGCAGGCGAAGACCTCCGTGAGGGTGCCGTTCGCCGTGTCGCGCCGCCAGTCCTCGGTGGAGATGCGGCCTTCCTCGGCGGTGTAGCCGAGGTCCCGGGCGATGGTGAGCAGCGAGTCACGGGTGATGCCGGGCAGCAGGGAACCGGTGAGCGCGGGGGTGACGATGCGGTCCCCGTACACGAAGTACAGGTTCATGCCGCCCATCTCCTCCACCCAGCGGTGCTCGACGGCGTCCAGCCACACCACCTGGTCGCAGCCCTCGTCCTGGGCCTCCTTCTGGGCGAGCAGCGACGCGGCGTAGTTGCCGCCGGTCTTGGCGGCGCCGGTGCCGCCCTTGACGGCGCGCACGTAGTTCTCGGAGAGCCACACGGAGACGGGCTGCACGCCCCGCTCGAAGTAGGGCCCGGCGGGCGAGGCGATCACCATGAACAGGTACTCGTTGGCCGGCCGGACGCCGAGGCCCACCTCGGCGGCGAACATGAACGGGCGCAGGTACAGGGAGGCCTCGCCGTGCGGCGGCACCCATGCCTTGTCCTGCTTGACCAGGGCGTCACAGGCGGCCACGAACGTCTCGACCGGCAGCTCGGGCATCGCCAGCCGGCGGGACGAGGTCTGGAACCGCTCGGCGTTGGCCTCCGGCCGGAACGTCGCCACGCTGCCGTCGGGACGCCGGTAGGCCTTCAGGCCCTCGAAGATCGTCTGCGCGTAGTGCAGGGTCATGTTCGCCGGGTCGATGGAGAGCGGCGCGTACGGGACGAGCTGCGCGTCGTGCCAGCCACGGCCTTCGGTCCAGCGGATCGTCACCATGTTGTCGGTGAAGTGGCGGCCGAAACCGGGGTTGGCCAGAATCGCCTCCCGCTCCGCGTCGGCCAGCGGGTGTGCGGAGGGCTTCAGCTCGATCGTGGGCGTCGTCATGAGTCTTGTCCTTCACTGTGATGATGACGGCCGCGCCTTTACGCCCGTACGTCCCTGCATCGGTGCTGCGCCGCCTCGCGGGGCCTTCAAGGCCGTCCCGGGGCGAGCGGAGGCACGGAAATACTAGGACGTCCGAGCTTCCCTGCCTGCGGCACTACGTTCGATTGTCGCCGCGTACGGTGCGAAAGGGCAGAGTTCGGATGCGGCCCGGATGGTGGTGGCACCCGGCGCCGCATGGAGAAGCCGCCGGGGGCCATGAGGTCCCGGCGGCTTCAGGTGGGTCCGCCGGTTCAGGCGGATACTCGCTTGGCGAGGGCGTCACCGATCGCGTCGGTGCTGCGGGCTCCGTCACGCTCCGCGAGGTCGGCGGAGACGGCGTCCTCGATGCGGGTGGCCTCGGTGTCGTGGCCGAGGTGGCGCAGCAGGAGGGCGACGGACAGGATCGTCGCGGTCGGGTCGGCCTTGCCCTGGCCCGCGATGTCGGGTGCCGAGCCGTGCACCGGCTCGAACATCGACGGGTGGCTGCCGGTCGGGTTGATGTTGCCGGAGGCGGCCAGGCCGATACCGCCGGTGATGGCGGCGGCGAGGTCGGTGAGGATGTCGCCGAAGAGGTTGTCGGTGACGATGACGTCGAAGCGCTCCGGCTGGGTGACGAAGAAGATCGTCGCGGCGTCGACGTGCAGGTAGTCGGTGGTGACCTCGGGGTACTCCTGGGCGACCCGGTCGAAGATGTTCTTCCACAGGTGGCCGGCGTGCACCAGGACGTTGTTCTTGTGGACGAGGGTCAGCTTGCGGCGGGGGCGGGCCTGGGCACGCGCGAAGGCGTCCCGCACGACGCGCTCCACACCGAAGGCGGTGTTGACGCTGACCTCGGTGGCGACCTCGGCGGGGGTGCCGGTGCGCAGGCTGCCGCCGTTGCCCGTGTAGGGGCCCTCGGTGCCTTCGCGGACGACGACGAAGTCGATGTCGGGGCGGCCGGCGAGCGGGGTCGGCGTCTTCGGGAAGAGCTTGCTCGGGCGCAGGTTCACGAAGTGCTCGAAGGCGAACCGCAGCTTGAGCAGCAGGCCACGCTCCAGGACGCCGGACGGCACCGACGGGTCGCCGATGGCGCCGAGCAGGATCGCGTCGTGCTGCCGGAGGGCTTCGAGTTCGGCGTCCGGCAGGGTCTCACCGGTGCGGTGCCAGCGCTGGGCGCCGAGATCGTATTCGGTGGTCTCCAGCTTCACTTCCTGAGGGAGCACGGCGCGGAGGACCTTCAACCCCTGGGCCACGACCTCGGGGCCGATTCCGTCGCCGGGGATCACTGCGAGATTGATGCTGCGAGACATGCCGCGAACCTTACTCCCCGTCCCAGGGAATGACATAGGAGGTCCAACATGCGGACGACCGACGGGACGTGTGTGCGTGCCGGGCACGTGCACCCGGTACCACGCCATGGCCGGTGCGCCGCGTCAGAGGCGGCGAGCACGGCAGCGCGGCACGGGGCGACCCGGGCGGTGATGTGCGGGTGGGGTGGGGCGAGGACGCGGTGGCCTGCTCCGGCTGCCGGAGACGGGCAGGCCGGCGGGCGGCGACCGGTGATTGCGGGGCGCGCGGGGCGCACCGATCAGCAGTGCGATGCGGGTTCACGGCGCTGCGGTGACGTGCAACGCCGCGGAACCGGGCGGCCGGTGCGCTGAAACGACGGGGCGGGCTGGAGCGACGCGGGTGGTGCGGCGTGCGGCGCGGCGCCGGCTCAGCTGCCGTGGCCCCATACGCCGCCGTTGTCCCGGCGGTCGAGGGCGCGCTGGAGGGCAGCGGCGGCGTTCTTGCGCTCCGCCTCACTGAGACGGGTGCGGGTGCGGCGGACTCGGCGGACGGTCGTCTCGGCCATGCTGATCGACTCCTCGGTGCAATCAGGGAGCGCTGAGAGAGGGGTGGCCGGAGGGGCGGGGGGCGCACGCCGCAGGGATCGCCTGCATCGGGCGGTGGCCCACATCCGCCTTCGCTGGATCAGCGAGACGTTCGGCTCCTACAAAGCTAGGCGAGGAACGCGCTCCTGTCTCCACAAGTATTCGGACTTCCTACTATCTGAGACGGACATCACCCGAAAGCCTGCCCCGGGGTGGTGTCGGGGCACGCGAGAGCCGCCCGGGCACACCGCAGGGCCGGCCCCGGTCGTGGGGCCGGCCCTGCGGTGGAACGGGTCGCGGAAGGGCGGTCGTCAGCCCATGTGCGGGTACGTGTAGTCCGTCGGCGGCACCAGGGCCTCCTTGATCGCCCGGGTCAGCGTCCACCGCATCAGGTTCTGCGGGGCACCCGCCTTGTCGTTCGTGCCCGAGGCCCGTCCACCACCGAAGGGTTGCTGGCCGACGACGGCGCCCGTCGACTTGTCGTTGATGTAGAAGTTGCCGGCCGCGTAGCGCAGCTTCTCGCGCGTGAGGGCGATCGCGGCACGGTCCCCCGCGACGACCGAGCCGGTCAGGGCGTAGTCGCAGACCGACTCCATCTGGTCGAGCATCGCCTCGTACGCCGCAGCCGCGTCACCGGACGTGTCGTCGTACACGTACACGGCGAGGAACGGGCCGAAGTACTCCGTGGTGAAGACCTCGTTCTCGGGGTCCGTGCAGGTGACGACGGTGGGCCGGACGAAGTAGCCGACCGAGTCGTCGTAGCTGCCGCCGGCCACCACGGTGCACGACGGGTCCGCCTCGGCGCGGTCGATGGCCGCCTTGTTCTTGGCGAAGGCCCGCTCATCGATGACGGCGCCGATGAAGTGCGACAGATCGGTGACGTCACCCATCGCGATGCCATCCACCTCGGCCGCGAACTCCTCACGGAAGCCGGTGTTCCAGATCGACGCCGGCACATACGCGCGCGAGGTCGCCGAGCACTTCTGGCCCTGGTACTCGAAGGCACCACGGATCAGCGCCGTCTTCAGCACGGCACGGTCCGCGCTCGGATGGGCGACGAGGAAGTCCTTGCCGCCGGTCTCGCCGACCATGCGCGGGTAGGTCCGGTACGTCCCGATGTTCTCGCCGACCGTCTTCCACAGGTACTGGAACGTCTTCGTCGAACCGGTGAAGTGGACACCCGCGAGATCACGGTGGGCCAGCGCCACCTCGGACACAGCGGTGCCGTCACCCGTCAGCAGGTTGATGACGCCCTTGGGCAGACCCGCCTCCTCCAACAACCGCATCAGCAGGACCGCCGCCAGCGTCTGCGTCGGCGACGGCTTCCAGATCACCACATTGCCCATCAGGGCCGGCGCGGTGGGCAGATTGCCGGAGATGGCGGTGAAATTGAACGGCGTGATCGCGTAGACGAAACCTTCGAGAGGCCGGTGATCAAGCTGGTTCCACACCCCCGGCGACTGCGCCACCGGCTGCTCCGCAAGCAGGTCACGGGCATACTTGACGTTGAAGCGCCAGAAGTCGATCAACTCGCACGGCGCGTCGATCTCCGCCTGCTGCACGGTCTTGGACTGCCCGAGCATCGTCGCGGCGGCAATCGTCTCCCGCCACGGCCCAGACAGCAGGTCGGCGGCGCGCAGGAAGATCGCAGCCCTATCGTCGAACGACATCGCACGCCAGCCGGGTGCAGCGGCAAGCGCCGCGTCGATGGCATCCTGTGCATCCTGCCGGGTGGCCTGTCGAGCGGTGCCGAGCACGGCGCGATGGTTATGCGGCTGCACGACCCGGAAAGGCTCGCCACCACCCAGCCGCCGCGCACCCCCGATGGTCATCGGAAGGTCGGTCGGGTTGTCCGCCAGCTCCTTGAGGGCGGCCTCCAGCCGGGTGCGCTCCGGGGAGCCGGGCGCATAGCCGAGCACCGGCTCGTTGACCGGCGCGGGGACCTGGGTCACAGCGTCCATGGTGATGCCTTTCTTTGCGCCTAAACCGGCGCCGCTTTCGCGGACCTGGTTGATCGCCGTTGGGGTTGCTCAATTGATGGTTGCTGTAGTGGGGCGTTATCAGTCGGTCGCCGGCGTGGGTGGTGTGAATCAGCCGGTGGCGTGGGGCTTTGTGGGTCGGTGGGCGGTGTGGGGTGGTGTGAGTCGGTCGCCGGGGTGGGCGATGTGAATCAGTCGGTGGTGTGGGGTGGTGTGAGTGTGAGTCGGTCGCCGGCGTGGGCGGCGTGAGTCAGTCAGGTGTGTGGGGTGGTGTGAGTCGGTCGGTGATGTGGCGGTGTGAATCAGTCGGCGTGGGCCCGGGGTGCCGGGTGGGCCCGGGGTCACCCCCGGGTGACCATCGAGCGTAGGAAGAACGCCAGGTTGGCCGGGCGCTCCGCCAGGCGGCGCATGAAATAGCCGTACCAGTCGGTCCCGTAGGCGGTGTAGATGCGCATCCGATGACCCTGGGCGGCGAGCCGGGCCTGCTCGTCGGGCCGGATGCCGTAGAGCATCTGGAACTCGTACCCGTCCGGGCCGCGACCGGCACGCTGGGCCAGATCCTGCGCCACGCAGACGATGCGCGGATCGTGCGAGCCGACCATCGGATACGCCTCACCCGCCATGAGGATCTTCAGGCAGCGGACATACGCCTTGTCGACCTCCGCCTTGTCCTGGTGGGCGACGGCAGGAGGCTCCTTGTAGGCCCCCTTGACCAGTCTCACCCTGGAACCTGCCCGCGCCAACGCCCGGCAGTCGTCCTCGCTGCGGAACAGGTACGCCTGGACGGCCGCGCCCGTCGAAGGGAAGCGGGTACGCAGTGCGGCATGGACGGCGAGGGTCGAATCGGTCGTGGTGTGGTCCTCCATGTCCAGGGTGAGAGTGCTGCCGATCCGCCCGGCAGCCTCGGCGACCTCCGTGGCATGGGAGAGGGCGAGGTCATGGCCACCGGACAGCGTCTGCCCGAACGCCGAGAGCTTCACCGACACCTCGGCGCGCATCTCCAGCCCCAGCGGCGCCAGTGCCTCGATCAGCCGCAGGTACGCGTCCCGGGCGCGCAGCGCGTCAGCCCGGTCCGTGACGTCCTCACCGAGCACGTCCAGAGTGACGTCCAGACCCCGGTCGGTCATGTCCTTGACGACCGGCAAGGTCGCGCCGATGGTCTCGCCCGCGATGAAACGGCTGACGACAGGCCTGGTCAGGGGCGCGGTGGTCAGGACGCGGCGGGTGACGCCGCTGCGCGAAGCGGCGAGTATCACGGGACCCAGCACGGGGCACCTCCACGGGAGTAGGACCGTCGCCGTGTGCGGCCCGTGCCGGCCGGACGCCCATGGCCACATGGACGCCGCCCTGCGCGGACGGCCGCGGGTACGACCGGGCCGTTTCGAGCCAGTGCCCGCCGTCGAGCTCACGCCCTATATGCGGATGGTTCGGAATAAGCCGGGACGCAATACGGAGAACCACCGTGAAATCTAAGGATCTCTCTGATCGTCCGCCATCGACAGCTGTCACGCATCCGTGGCCTGGATCTCAGACATATGTCTGAAAGGGTGGGGCAGGGAGCGCGACGGGGACACGAGGCAGGCGCCGTAGTGAAAGGGGGTGTAATGGGGGCGTGAAAGGCGATTACCAGGAGCTGGTAGATGAGATCTCGGTCCTGCTCGGCACCCCGGCGACGCTGGAGGACCGCGACTTCAGCCTGATCGCCTATGGTGCACAGGGCAGCGGCAGCGACTTCGACGCCTCCTCGCTCGACCCGGTACGCACCCACTCGATCCTGACCCGGCACTCCACGGCGGCGGTCCGCACCTGGTTCGAGGCCTTCGGCATCACCCGCGCCACCGGCCCGGTGCATATCCCCGTGGCGCCCGAGGCGGGCGTGCACCGCGGTCGTACCTGCCTCCCGGTACGCCATCGAGGTGTCGTCCTGGGCTACGTATGGCTGCTCGACGCGCCCGGCGGGGACAGGCCGGACGAGCAGCAACTGTCCGCCGCCATGGAGGTGGCCACCCGGATCGGTGCGCTGCTCGCTGCGGAGGTGCGCGCCGGAGCGGATCTGACCAGGGAGTTCCGGACCGTCCTGACCGCCGGCGGCCGTGCCGCGCGGCACGCGGGGGCGGCCGGTGCCGCGGAGGCCGCGGCCCTCGTCGCCGCCGATCTCGCCGCCCTCCGCGCCGAGCTGGGCGCCGACGCGGACGGCCTGCACACCATCGTCTGCGTGACCCCGTGGCCCTCGGCCGACCCGGACGACGTCCCGGCACCGCGCACCTTGCCGGGCGCCTCGGCGGTGTGCACCGTGCCGTGGGACGCAACCGCCGGGGTGGCCGGAAACCTCGCCGCCCCCGGCAAGGCCACCCACGCGCCCGGCGCTGCCGGCGGCACGGACGGCGGGCAGAGTCTCGCGGTCCTGATCCGGCTGCGCGCCCCGGACGTGCTCACGCCCGCCCTGTCCGCCGCCACCCGGATGCACGAGACGGCCGAGCGCAGGCTACGGGGCGAGCAGGGCCAGCACGGTGAGCGCGGGCGGCGCCCCGCGGGCGGCGCGGCGGCCGGGGTGGCCGCACCGCGTCGGGGCCTGGCCGAACTCACCCGCTCCTGGCGCGAGGCGAGCGCAGCGGCCCGCGCCGCCCGCGCGGAGAGCAGGCTGGGACCGATCGCCCAGTGGTCCGCGATCGGACCGTACCGGCTGCTGACGGCGCTGCCCGCGTCCGCCGCCCTGGACCCGGTCGTCCACAACCTGCTCAGGCCGGCGCACCGCGAACTGGCCCGGACCGCCGAGGCGTTCCTGGACTGCGCGGGCCAGGCCGGACGCACCGCGGCGGAGTTGGGCATCCACCGCCAGACCCTCTACTACCGGCTGTCCCGCGTCGAACAGCTCACCGGCCTCGATTTGGCCAACGGCGAGGACCGCCTGCTGCTGCACATGACACTGAAGGGCGCACGACTCTAGGGAACGCGGCCCTGCGAAACGTGGCGCCGGGAAGCTCGACTCTGGTGCCGCGTCGCGCCTGTCCCACGTCTATTGCACGTCGTCTATCGCACGCCATCCGCCTACGGCACGTCGCCCGCCGCCTTGAAGCCCGCAACCACCCGACGCAGCCCCTCCGTGAGCTGGTCGGCGTCGGTCGCCGTGTCCGGGTCGAAGAGCCACTGGACCATGAGGCCGCTCAGGATCGTCTGGTAGAAGCGCCCCTCGGTCTCGACGGTCTCCTTGTCGAGGTCCTCCTCGGGCACACCGTTGAACAAGGGGAGGATCCCCGCCCGCCCCTCGCTCTGCGCCTCGCTCAGCAGCCGGCGCGCTTCGGGCATCCGGTCGCCCTGCAAGAGGAACTCGTAGCTCAGCAGCCAGATCGCGCGGGATTGCGGCACGGCGCGAATGACGTTCGCCCAGACCTCCCGGAAGCGCTCCAGTGACCCCGGGGGCGCCTCGGTCGGCGCACCCGCCGGCTCACCGAAGGCCTCCCCCATCTCCTCGATGAGCGCGACGTACGCCTTCACCAGCAGGGCGTCCTTGGATCCGTAGTGGTAACCGATCGACGCCAGGTTGGTCCCGGACTCCTTGACGATGTCGCGGGCCGTGGTGCGCATGAAGCCCTTCTCCAGCAAGCAGCGCTTCGCGCCTTCCAGCAGATCCTCGCGGTGTCCCATGAAGCCACCCTATGCCGTGCCATACATCCGTCTCAGACGCGTGTACGCGTGCCGAGGTGCACGCATTCACCCGGGAGATCGAGATATCCACCCCAGCGCCAGTGCCCCGTACAAGCGTCTCATACGCACGTCTCATACGTTCGCCCTAGACATACGTTTAATACGTGCGTACATTTCCTTGCATGACGCACTCCAAGGCGCCGTCGAGCGCGACCGTGGCCCGAGCCGTCCCCGCGGCCCGACCAACCCCGCCCCTCTCACCCAGCACCACCACCCAGCCCTCTCAGACCCCTCAACCCCCTCAGGCACCGCACCCCGCGCGCGCCGGGCGGCGGGAGTGGGTGGCGTTGAGCGTGCTGATGCTTCCGCTGCTGCTGGTGTCCATGGACGTGTCGGTGCTCTACTTCGCGGTCCCGGCGATCGGCGCCGACCTGCGGCCGAGCGGCACCCAGCAACTGTGGATCTTCGACATCTACGGCTTCGTGCTCTCCGGGCTGCTCATGACGATGGGCTCGCTCGGTGACCGGATCGGCCGGCGCAGGCTGCTACTGATCGGCGCCGCCGCCTTCGGCGCGGCCTCGCTGACCGCGGCGTACGCGAACAGCGCCGAGACCCTGATCGCGGCCCGTGCGGTGCTCGGCGTCGGCGGCGCCACGCTGATGCCGTCGACGATGGGCCTGGTGCGGCAGATGTTCCAGGACGCCGGCCAGCGGGCCCGGGCCATCGGTATCTGGTCCGGGGTGATGACCGGCGGCATCGCGCTCGGTTCGGTACTGAGCGGGCTGCTGGTCGAGCACTTCTGGTGGGGCTCGGTGTTCCTGGTCAACCTGCCCGCGATGGTGCTGCTGCTGGTGCTCGGGCCGGTGCTGCTGCCGGAGTCCAGAAATCCACGGGCCGGGAAGTTCGACCTGGTGAGCGTGCCGTTGTCGCTGGCGACGGTGCTGCCCATCGTCTACGGCATCAAGGAGATCCCCTCCGAGGGCTGGCACGCCCGTTACGGGCTCTCCCTCGCCGTGGGGCTGGTGTTCGCCGTGCTGTTCGTGCGCCGGCAGCGCACCGCGGCGACACCGCTGATCCCGCCCGCGCTGTTCCGCAACCGCGGCTTCGGCAGCGCCGTCGTACTGAACCTGATCGCCTCGTTCGCGATGCTCGGCTCGGCGCTGTTCACCACCCAGTACCTACAGTCGGTGCTCGGCAAGAGTGCGATGGAGGCGGCGCTGTGGGCGCTGCTTCCCTCGGTCCTGATCGGCTTCGCCGCACCGGCCGGTACGGCGCTGGTGCAGCGCGGGGTGAACCGCGGAGTGGTGGTCGCCATGGGGTTCGGTACCGCCGCGGTCGGTTACGGCCTGCTCGCCCTGGCCGGTACGGACTCGCTGTGGACGGTGCTCGCGGGCGCCGGTGTGCTCGCCTCCGGCATCGTGACCGTCATGTCCCAGATGACGGACCTGGCGCTCGGTGCGTCTCCGGAGGCCCGGGCGAGTGCCGCGGCGTCCCTGCTGGAGACCGGGCAGGAGTTCGGCGGCGCGCTGGGGATGGCCGTCCTGGGCTCCGTTGGCACCGCCGTCTACCGCCACGAGGTGCCTGCGGCGGCGCCCGCCGGGGCGCGGGAGACGCTGGGCGGCGCGCTGGCGGAGGCGGCACGGCTGCCGTCCGGTGCCGCGGCGGATCTCCTTCACGGGGCGCGGGCCGCGTTCACCGAAGGGATGAACGTGGTTGCGATCGTCGGTGCGGTGGTTCTTCTTGCGGCGGCCGTGCTCACCGCGCGCTTCGTGAGCCGGGGCGCTGCCCCGGAGCCCGGTTCGCCGGCGTCGGCCTCGGCTGCGACCACCCGCTAGCCCCCGCTAGCCCGGTGGTCCGGACCGGCAGAAGCTGCCCTCTTCAGGTCGGTGACGACCTGACGGTCTCGTCGTGGCTGGTCGCGCAGTTCCCCGCGCCCCTTGTCAGCGGGCGCTACGCGCCCACCAAGGGGCGCGAGGAACTGCGCGAGCAACCATCCACCGACCGGCGCTCCGGGCACAACACCAACCACCCCACCCGGACGGTGAACGGCCCAGGGGGCACCCCTGGGAGGGCACCCCCAACAGGCACCGGCCCAGGCCGGGCCGGACAAGGACTACTCCGTGAGGTCGACCGACCGAGCGGAGGCGGTGCCGATTTCCGCCGCGACCTCCGCGAGCACCGGTGCCGGCACCGTGCCGTCGACCGTGAGGACCGCGAGGGCCTCGCCGCCGGCCGTGGAGCGGGACACCTGCATGCCGGCGATGTTGATGCCGGCCTCGCCGAGCACCCGTCCGACCGCGCCGACGACACCCGGCCGGTCCTCGTACCGCAGCACGATCATGTGATCGGCGAGGGCGAGGTCGACGGTGTAGTCACCGATGGCGACGATCTTCTGGTGGTGCTTGGGGCCGCTGAGGGTGCCGGAGATGGCGACCTCCTCGCCTCCCGTGAGGGTGCCCCGGACGGTGATCACGTTGCGGTGCTCGGGGGACTCGCTGCTGGTGGTGAGCCGTACCTCGACACCACGCTCCTGGGCGAACAGCGGGGCGTTGACGTAGGAGACGGTCTCGTCGACGACGTCCTCGAAGACACCCTTGAGGGCGGAGAGCTCCAGCACCTTGACGTCGTGCTGGGTGATCTCGCCGTACACCTCGACATCGAGCCGGGCGGCCACCTCGCCGGCGAGGGCGGTGAAGATACGGCCGAGCTTCTCGGCGAGCGGCAGCGCGGGGCGCACGTCCTCGGCGATGACCCCGCCCTGGACGTTCACCGCGTCGGGCACCAGCTCGCCCGCGAGGGCCAGCCGTACGGACTTGGCGACCGCGATGCCGGCCTTCTCCTGGGCCTCGTCGGTGGAGGCGCCGAGGTGCGGGGTGGCGACCACCTGGTCGAACTGGAACAGCGGGGAGTCGGTGCACGGCTCCTTGCTGTACACGTCGAGGCCCGCGCCCGCGACCCGGCCCTCCTTGAGCGCCGAGTGCAGCGCCTCCTCGTCGACGATGCCGCCCCGGGCCGCGTTGACGATCCGGACGGACGGCTTGACCTTGTGCAGCGCCTCGTCGTCGATGAGGCCCAGGGTCTCGGGGGTCTTGGGGAGGTGGACGGTGATGAAGTCGGAGACCTGGAGCAGCTCGTCCAGGGAGAGCACCTTCACGCCCATCTGGGCGGCACGCGCGGGCTGCACATAGGGGTCGAAGGCGACGATCTTCATGCCGAAGGCGGCCATCCGCTGGGCGACCAGCGCGCCGATCCGGCCGAGGCCGACGACGCCGAGGGTCTTCTCCGCCAGCTCGACACCGGTGTACTTCGAGCGCTTCCACTCGCCGTTCTTCAGCGCGGCGTTGGCCTGCGGGATGTTGCGGGCCGAGGAGATGATCAGGCCGCAGGCCAGCTCGGCGGCGGTGACGATGTTGGACGTCGGGGCGTTGACGACCATGACGCCGGCCTTGGTGGCGGCGGCCACGTCGACGTTGTCGAGGCCGACGCCGGCGCGGGCGACGACCTTCAGCCGGCGCGCAGCGCCCACCGCTTCGGCGTCCACCTTCGTCGCCGAGCGGATGAGGATGGCGTCGACGCCCGCGATGGCGTCGAGGAGTTCGGCGCGGTCTGCACCGTTGCAGTGCCGGATCTCGAAGTCGGGCCCCAGCGCGTCAACGGTGGCCGGCGACAGCTCTTCGGCGATGAGTACAACGGGTTTCTGCGACTCAGTGCTCACGTATGCCTCACAAGTCCCTGGTGGGTCCCTGCCCATGCTCCTCGTGCAGGAGCAGGGAACGGGCCGCCCGTCCCGACGGCCGCATGCGGTGGAGAAGTGCTAGCCGCGTGGAAGACGCACGACGCTGTGGGCCTGACGCGTATGTTCAGCCAAGTGTAGTGGCGGTGCGGGCCGCACAATTCGAAGTGCGGATTTTTGCCGGCGCGGCGAAAGGATCACCCGTCCGTGGCAGGACGGGCGGACGGCTGTGCACCCGGACGAGCCGGACGACAGCACCCTGACCAGCAGCGCAAACGCGGCCTGACGGGTCCTCGCCGGGCCCGGCGGATCCGCTGGATCCGAGGGATCCGGGGGATGTGAGGGGCACGGCGGGCGGTCATCCGGCGGGTACCCGGCGGGGCCGGGCGGCGCCGGCCCGTCCGTGTGGGGACGGTTTCGCCGACGGGATCCGGTCGTGCGGGCGGGCCGGGCGCGGTGGCATCCGGCCTTACGGCCGCGGGGCCGCCCCCGTAGGAGCGGCCCCGCGGCGCACGCCGTCAGTTCTCTTCGTCGACCCAGCTCATCAGCTTGCGCAGCTTCTTGCCGGTGGTCTCCAGGAGGTGCTCCTGGTCGGCCTTCTTGTACTCGTTGTACTTCGGCAGGCCGGCCTCGTACTCCTTCATCCAGTTCTGCGCGAAGGAGCCGTCCTGGATCTCGGCGAGGATCTTCTTCATCTCGGCCTTGGTGCCGTCGTTGATGATCCGCGGGCCGGAGACGTAGTCGCCCCACTCGGCGGTCTCGGAGATCGACCAGCGCATCTTCTCCAGGCCGCCCTCGTACATGAGGTCGACGATCAGCTTCAGCTCGTGCAGGCACTCGAAGTACGCGATCTCCGGCTGGTAGCCGGCCTCGACCAGCGTCTCGAAGCCGGCCTTCACCAGCGCCGACGCGCCACCGCACAGCACCGTCTGCTCACCGAAGAGGTCGGTCTCCGTCTCCTCGGTGAAGGTGGTCTTGATGACACCGGCGCGGGTGCCGCCGATGCCCTTGGCGTACGACAGCGACAGCGCGAACGCGCCCCCGGTGGCGTCCTGCTCGACGGCCGCGATGCAGGGCACGCCGCGACCCTCCTCGTACTGCCGGCGCACCAGGTGACCCGGGCCCTTCGGGGCGACCATGCAGACGTCGACGCTGGCCGGCGGCTTGATGAAGCCGTAGCGGATGTTCAGGCCGTGTCCGAAGAACAGGGCGTCGCCGTCCTTGAGGTTGCCGGCGATGGACTCCTCGTAGACGCGGCCCTGGATCGGGTCCGGCACCAGGATCATGATCACGTCGGCTTCGGCGGCGGCCTCGGCCGGGGTGACCACGCGCAGGCCCTGCTCCTCGGCCTTCGCCTTGGACTTCGAACCCTCGTGCAGGCCGACGCGGACGTCGACGCCCGAGTCGCGCAGCGACAGCGCGTGCGCGTGACCCTGGCTTCCGTAGCCGATGACCGCGACCTTGCGGCCCTGGATGATGGACAGGTCGGCGTCGTCGTCGTAGAACAGCTCGGCCACTGGGTGTCTCCTTGAATTACTCAGGTTTGCCACGCGATGTCCGTGCTGGTTACACCGCGTCGTCTGTTTTTCTGGGTGGGGGGTCCGGCCCGTCGCGGAGCGACTGTGTACTGCCGCATCCCCCGGGAAATTGCAGCACGCCGGTATGGCTCGTGTTGCGTCCCACCGTAGGGCGGGAGGGGGAGGGGGTGTGCGCGCCGGGGCGTCGTCGACCCGTACGCAGCAGCCGGCCGGCGGGTCCGGGTGGGACGCCGCCGGCCGCAGGTCAGGCGCTGCGGTCCAGGGCCCGCAGGCTGCGGTCCGTGATGGAACGGGCGCCGCGCCCGATGGCGATGGTGCCGGACTGGACGAGCTCCTTGATACCGAAGGGCTCCAGCATCTTCAGCATCGCCTCCAGCTTGTCGCTGGAGCCGGTGGCCTCGATGGTGACGGCCTCCGGGGAGACGTCCACCGTCTTGGCACGGAAGAGTTGGACGATCTCCACGATCTGGGAGCGCGTCTCGTTGTCGGCGCGGACCTTCACCAGGACGAGTTCGCGCTGTACGGCGCCGCCCGGCTCCAGTTCGACGATCTTCAGGACGTTGACCAGCTTGTTGAGCTGCTTCGTGACCTGTTCGAGCGGCAGGTCCTCGACGGTGACCACAATGGTGATGCGGGAGATGTCGGGGTGCTCGGTGGTACCGACCGCGAGCGAGTCGATGTTGAAGCCGCGGCGGGAGAACATGGCGGCGATCCGGGCGAGGATGCCGGGGGTGTTCTCGACCAGGACGGAGAGCGTGTGCTTGGACATGGTTCCTTCGTCTCTCTCGCTCAGTCGTCTTCGTTGTCGCCGAAGTTGGGGCGGACGTCCCGGGCGGCCATGATCTCGTCGTTCGAGGTGCCGGCTGCGACCATCGGCCACACCATCGCATCCTCGTGGACGATGAAGTCGATCACGACCGGGCGGTCGTTGATCGCGTTGGCCTCCTGGATGACCTTGTCCAGCTCGTCCGGGGACTCACAGCGCAGCGCGACACAGCCCATCGCCTCCGACAGCTTGACGAAGTCGGGGATCCGGGTGCCCTTGGCCTCCCGGCTGTCCGTCGCGCCACCCGCGCCGGTGTGCAGGGTGGTGTGCGAGTAGCGCTGGTTGTAGAAGAGCGTCTGCCACTGGCGGACCATCCCGAGGGCGCCGTTGTTGATGATGGCGACCTTGATGGGGATGTTGTTCAGGGCGCAGGTGGTGAGCTCCTGGTTGGTCATCTGGAAGCAGCCGTCGCCGTCGATCGCCCAGACCGTGCGGTCCGGGCAGCCGGCCTGGGCGCCCATCGCGGCCGGCACCGCGTAACCCATCGTCCCGGCACCGCCGGAGTTCAGCCAGGTCGCCGGCTGGTCGTAGCCGATGAAGTGGGCCGCCCACATCTGGTGCTGGCCGACTCCGGCCGCGAAGATCGTGCCCTCCGGTGCCAGCTGCCCGATCCGCTCGATGACCTGCTGCGGGGCCAGGCTGCCGTCCTCCGGCTGGTCGTAGCCGAGCGGGTAGGTCTCCCGCCAGCGGTTCAGATCGCGCCACCATCCGGCGTAGCGGCTGCCGGCGGCCTCGCCCTCGTGACCCTCGCTGTGCTCGCGCTGGACCGCCTGCACCAGGTCAGCGATGACCTCGCGGGCGTCACCGACGATCGGGACGTCAGCGGCGCGGTTCTTGCCGATCTCGGCCGGGTCGACGTCCGCGTGCACGATCTTGGCGTGCGGCGCGAAGCTGTCCAGCTGGCCGGTGACCCGGTCGTCGAAGCGGGCGCCCAGCGCGACGATCAGGTCGGCCTTCTGGAGGGCGGCCACCGCGGTGACCGCGCCGTGCATACCGGGCATGCCCACGTGCTGCGGGTGGCTGTCGGGGAAGGCGCCGAGACCCATCAGGGTGGTGGTCACCGGGGCGCCGGTGAGCTCGGCCAGCACCTTCAGCTCCGCCGTGGCGCGCGCCTTGAGCACACCGCCGCCCACGTACAGCACGGGCCGCTTGGCCTGCGTGATCAGCCGGGCCGCCTCACGGATCTGCTTGGCGTGCGGCTTGGTCACCGGACGGTAGCCGGGCAGGTCCATGACGGGCGGCCAGCTGAACGTGGTCTGCGCCTGGAGGGCGTCCTTGGCGATGTCGACCAGCACCGGTCCCGGGCGGCCGGTGGAGGCGATGTGGAACGCCTCGGCGATCGTCCGGGGGATGTCCTCGGCGTTCTTTACCAGGAAGTTGTGCTTGGTGATCGGCATGGAGATACCGACGATGTCGGCCTCCTGGAAGCCGTCGGTCCCGATCAGCTTGCTGGCCACCTGGCCGGTGATCGCGACCATCGGGACGGAGTCCATGTGGGCGTCGGCGAGCGGGGTGACCAGGTTGGTGGCGCCGGGACCCGAGGTGGCCATGCAGACCCCGACCTTGCCGGTGGCCTGCGCGTAACCGGTGGCCGCATGCCCCGCGCCCTGCTCGTGACGGACCAGGATGTGGCGGACCCGCGAGGAGTCGACCAGCGGGTCGTACGCCGGAAGGATCGCACCGCCGGGGATTCCGAATACCGTCTCCGCGCCGACCTCCTCAAGCGAGCGAATGAGCGACTGCGCGCCCGTGACGTGCTCGACGAGGGGGGTGGAGGGCTGCCCTGTGGATCGGGGCCGCGGCTGCGGATGGTGGGCCCCGGAGGCCTGCTCGGTCATCGGCGTCTCTTCTCGATGCGAGGGTTGGTGCGTGGTTGGGGGTGCGAAGCTGGGTTACGGATACGGGGGACGGGGTGCCAGGGGGGCGGCAGGTGCGCCGTGCCACTCCCGCGAGGGCACTGGTGCAACAAAAAACCCTCGCGGCCGTGAGGCAAGCGAGGGGAGCGCGCCGGATGTGGTCGCCGGGTTGATGGGCCCGGCTCAGCCGACGCGCTGGCCAAGTACGAGAATTCGGGTGCGCATGGCTCTGACCTTCTCCCCGCCGCGCTCTGGCTGTCAAGGAGGTGGGACGGGCGTCTCACTATGTGAGCGAGTGGCGGCCTGTCCGGAGTACACCCCCGCTGCACCGCCGGTGAGGACCGCCTCCACGGGAACGCGCGGCACCGGGAACCGCCCCACGGCCAGCGCCCGCCGCAGCCGGTACTCGTCCAGGGGCCCGGAGAAGGCCAGCCCCTGGCCGTAGGTGCACCCCATGGCCTGGAGGGCGGCCACCTGCTCGGGGCGGTCGACGCCGTCCGCCACGGAGCACAGGCCGAGGTCGGACGCGATCCGCAGCAGCCCGCTGGTGATCTTGTGCAGCCGGGCGGAGTCGACGACGCCTTCGATGAGGGCGCGATCGAGTTTGAGCCAGTCGACGGGGAGCCTGCGCAGGCTGTTGAAGGCCGCGTATCCGCTGCCGAAGCCGTCCAGGGCGATCCGGACGCCGTGCCGCCGCAGTGCGGCGAGGCGGCGTTCGAGATCGTCCAGCGGGACGTGGGGGTCGCTGCCGGCCAGCTCGATGATGAGAGAGCCGGAGGGCAGGCCGTGCCGGGTGAGCAGCGCCTCGATGGTGCCGGACGGCAGGGAACGGTCCATGAGGCGGCGCGCGGCGGTGCGGACGACGACGGGCACCGGGTGCCCGGTCCTGCTGCGCTCGACGGCCTGCTCGACGGCGGCCTCGAAGGTCCAGCGGCCCAGGTCTGCGGTGTGGTCGGCGTCGTCGACGGCGCGCAGGAAGTCCGCGGGTGCGAGCAGCGCGCCCTGCGGGGAGCGGCGCCGGGCCTGGGCGGCGACCGTCACGATCCGGCCGTTGGTCAGGGAGACCACGGGCTCGTGCAGCAGGGTGAACTCGCTGTCGTGGCGGCAGGTGCGCGGCCGGGGGGAGGTGAACGTCGCCTTGCGCACCGCCTCGGCGCGCATCTGGGGGGCGTAGAGCACCACGCGGCCCTTGCCGCCGGCCTTGGCGCGGTACATGGCGAGGTCGGCGTTGCGCAGCAGCTCGCCCGCGGTCAGGCCGGGCTCGGCGAAGGCGGCGCCGATGGAGGCGCCGACCCGCACGGTGTGGCCGTCGACCGTGTAGGGACGGGAAAGGGCGGCTCGCAGGCGGTCGGCCAGCTCGTAGATGTGCTGCTCGCGTGCGGTGCCGGGGGTGCCGTCACCGAGGACGAGGGCGGCGAACTCGTCGCCGCCGAGGCGGGCCGGCGTGTCGGACTGGCGCACGGCCTCCCGTAGCCGGCGGGCGGCCTGCACGAGCAGTTCGTCGCCGGCCTGGTGACCGATGGTGTCGTTGATCCCCTTGAAGCCGTCCAGGTCGATGAAGAGCACCGCGGTGCCCCGGTCGGTGGCGCGTCGCCCGCTGAGCGCGAGGCCGACCCGGCGGGTGAACAGGACGCGGTTGGGCAGGTCGGTGAGCGGGTCGTGCTCGGCGTTGTGCTGCAACTGGGCCTGGAGGCGGACGCGTTCGGTGACGTCGCGGCTGTTCAGGATGAGGCCGCCCTCGTGGCGGTTGACGGTGGACTCGACGTTGAGCCACTGGTGACCGCCGGATCGGAAGCGGCACTCGATGCGGGTGGTGGGCTCCTGGTGCGGGCTGGCGGCGAGGAAGCGGCGGATCTCGTGCAGGACGCTGCCCAGGTCGTCCGGGTGGATGAGGGCGGACAGCTCGGAGCCGATGAGCTCCTCGGCGTCGCGGCCGTAGACACCGGCGGCGGCGGGGCTGACGTAGCGGAGCACGCCGTCCGGGTCGGCGATCATGATGACGTCGCTGGAGCCCTGCACCAGGGAGCGGAAGTGGTTCTCCTTCTCGGCCAGCTCCCGGGCGAGCGCCATGTTGTCCAGGAGCATGATGCCCTGGCGGACGATCAGGACGAGGACGACGAGGCAGGCGGTGAAGAGCACCACGCGGTCGACCTTGCGGCCGTCCAGGACGGTGGACAGGATGCCGAGGGTGCAGACGGCGGCCGCCAGGTAGGGCGTGAGGGCGGTGAGCGAGCCGACGCTGGGGCGGCTGACCGGATAGCGCTCATGGCTCGCGAAGGTGCCGGGCGGGATGCTCGCCGGGCTGCCGTGCGCGGCGGCGGTCGTGGTGACCCCGG
Organism: Streptomyces odontomachi; assembly: GCF_024435355.1. GTDB lineage: Bacteria > Actinomycetota > Actinomycetes > Streptomycetales > Streptomycetaceae > Streptomyces > Streptomyces odontomachi. The sequence continues at coordinate 282,276 of NZ_JAMJWG010000011.1, read as the reverse complement.
CGGTGCGGCCGGTGGCCGGCGCGAAGCCGGCGGCGAGGGCCGGACCGCGCACATAGCGGGTCTCCGAGGCCGGGCCGAGGGGCTGGCCGGTGCGGATGCCGCCCGCCCAGGGCGCGTAGGCGAGCAGCAGGGAGCCGGCGAACCAGCCGGCGTCCAGCAGGTGCCCCGAGTGGTAGTTGGCGTGCAGCAGCGGCGAGGTGAACAGCGCGTCGGACAGCACGGTCAGTCCGAGGGCGCCGATGGCGGTGTTCACCGCGGAGCGGTTGACGGACGTGCGGCGGAAGTGCAGCACGAGCACCATGCTGATCAGGACGATGTCCAGCATGGGGTAGGCCAGCGAGAGCGCGACGTGCTGCACGCTCTGGCCCCCGACACGGGCCGTGCGGGCCAGTGCGAGGCTCCAGGAGAGCGTCAGCAGCGACCCGCCGATGAGCCAGGAGTCCAGGCCGAGGCAGATCCAGCCGGCCTTGGACTGGGGTCGCTTGGCCAGCACCAGCAGGCCGACGATGGCGGACGGCGCGAAGCACAGGAAGAACAGGTCGGCGCAGCTCGGGTTGGGCACGGGGCGGTCCAGGACCACCTCGTACCAGCCCCACACGCCGTTGCCCAGCGAGGTCATCAGCGAGGAGACGGCGAAGAGCAGCCAGGCGGGCCGCAGGCCGCTGCGTCGGTCGCGTGCGTACAGCAGGCAGGAGACCGAGGCGGCGAGCGCGGCGGCGCTCAGCCCGAAGTCGCCCATCACCAGGGCGAACCACCGCGAGCCCCACCCGAGGGTGGCGCCGATGGCGTATCCGCCGCAGACCAGGGCCAGAGCGCACTGCGGGAACCGGCCGCTTCCCCCGCCGAGGAAGGGACGCCGGGCCCACAGCACGGGCGAGCTCACCGCTCCGCTCCCGCCCGGGAGGCCCCGCGCACGACCGGCGCGACGGCGAGCGAGGCGTGGCAGGGGCGTGCGCCCGGCGGCCGGCGGGTGCCGGCGTACCGAGCGCGACCGGAGCGGGATGCGCTGCCGGGTATGGGTCGCACCGCGCGCCAGGGCCGTGGTCGTCGGTTCTGCCGCGTTGGATCGTCTGTCCATAGGCCGTGCATCGCCCGTCGCCCCCCTCGCAGGTCATGGGGCCTCTCCGTCGGCGCCGAACGGTCCGGCGCAGCCCCCTGTTCGGGACCATACACCAGGTTGGTCACTCAGGGACATAGGCGATCTACGGAGGGTAGTCGTTCACCGCGATACGAACACGCCCCGTATTCATGGGAATACTCAGGCTTTACACGGCATGTCCCAACTGGGCGGATGGCCTTCCGTGTCCGCCTCACTCCCCGGTGGTCAGGATCACGTTGTCGAGTGGTTCTCCAGCGGCGTACCGGGACAGCTGGGACACGAGGAGACGCTTGGCGCGCGGCTCGAAGGCCGAGGACGGGCCGCCGACATGCGGGCTGATGAGCACTCCGGGGGCGCGCCACAACGGATGCCCGGGCGGCAGCGGTTCGGGGTCCGTGACGTCCAGCGCCGCGGTGATCCGGCCGGTGTCCAGCTCGGCCAGCAGCGCCTTGGTGTCGACGATCGCGCCGCGTGCCACGTTCACCAGCAGGGCGCCGTCCTTCATCCGGGCCAGGAAGTCGGCGTCCACCAGGCCTCGGGTGCTGGCGTCGAGCGGGGTGGCGAGCACCACCACGTCGGCGTCGGGCAGCAGAGCGGGCAGGTCGGCGAGCGGGTGTACCGGGCCGCGCTCAGTGGTGCGTGCAGAGCGCGCGACGCGCGCGACCCGCGCGACCTCAAAGGGCACAAGCCGGTCTTCCACGGCGGCGCCGATGGCTCCGTAGCCCACGATCAGCACCGACCGGTCGGCCAGAGCCGGCCGGAAGCCCGCCGCCCAGTGACCCGCCTGCTGGGCCGTGACGAAGTCCGGGACACCGCGCAGCGAGGCGAGGATCAAGGTGAGGGCGAGCTCGGCGGTGCTGGCATCGTGCACGCCGCGCGCATTGCAGAGCCGCACGCCGGGCGCGATCGACGACAGGTTCGCGAGGATGTCGTCGACGCCCGCCGTGAGTGTCTGGATCACATCGAGGTGCACCATCTCCGCGAGTGGCCGGATCTTTGCGGGCATCGACTTCATATAGGGCACCACGTAGCAGACGCAGTCCGCCGGATCCCCCGGGAACTCCTGCTCACCTCGGTCACCGCCGTCCCAGAAGCGGTAGGTGAAACCCTCGGGAAGCCCGTCGATCTCGTCCGGCGGAATGGGGAGCCACACATCAGCAGTCATGGTCAGGAGGCTATGACCTGAGACCCGGCGGCTCGCATCGGGGCCGCCGCGTACCGGCCCCCGGCGCCCACCGGGGGCACGGATACGCGGACGGCCGAGCGAGACGGACGCAGGGGCAGGGGCAGAGGGAGTGGCAGAGGCAAGAGATACGGATGTGAAAGCGCGTCAGAGGGAACCTGAAGGGCCGCGGCAGTGTAGGAACAGGTGAACCAGCTGCGTCGAAGGGATCGATCGTGCAACGTCCAGCTGTGCCGGCCGGGTTGGCCGCTGCCGTGCTCCTGCTCACCGCCGCGTGCTCCTCCGGAGCCGATCAACCGGGGCGCACGCCGGAGCGCACGGCGAGCCCCACCCGGCACGCCGCACCGTCGGCGAGTGCGACGCCGGCCGAGACGGCGCCCCCCGCGAAGGGCTCGGCGAAGGTGCTGCGCACCGTCACCGAGAACCTCAAGTCGCCCTGGGGCCTGGCGGAGCTGCCGGGAGGCGATCTGCTGGTCTCGTCACGGGACGACGGGACGATCATCCGGGTCGCCCCGGACACCGGCAAGAAGACCGAAATCGGCCAGGTTCCGGGCGTCTCCCCGGCCGGCGAGGGCGGGCTGCTCGGCATCGCGCTCTCCCCGACCTTCGCCAAGGACCACATGGTCTACGCGTACTTCACCAGCGTCTCGGACAACCGCATCGTCCGCATGCCGTACGACGAGACACGGGATTCCGGCCAGCAGCTCGGCGCGCCCAGCACGATCCTGCGCGGCATCCCGAAGGGCCAGATCCACAACGGTGGCCGGATCGCGTTCGGTCCGGACAAGATGCTCTACGCCGGCACCGGCGAGGGCGGCGAGCGCGGCCGGGCCCAGAACAAGGACGACCTGGGGGGCAAGATCCTGCGCATGACCCCGGACGGCCGTCCGGCGCCGGGCAACCCGTTCAGCGGCTCGGGTGCTCATGCGGCGTACGTGTACTCGTACGGGCACCGGAACGTGCAGGGCCTTGCCTGGGACAGCCACAAGCGGCTGTGGGCCTCGGAGTTCGGGCAGGACACCTGGGACGAGCTGAACCTGATCGAGCCCGGTGACAACTACGGCTGGCCGACCGTGGAGGGCACGGCGCACCGGTCCGGGTTCCACGACCCGGTGGCCGTGTGGCACACGTCGGAGGCTTCGCCCAGCGGTATCGCCTACGTCAAGGGTTCCATCTGGATGGCGGCCCTGCGGGGCGAACGGCTGTGGCGCATCCCCCTGAAGGGCACGCAGGCGGCTGCCGCGCCGCAGGCCTTCTTCAGGTCCACCTACGGCCGGCTGCGGACGGTCGCCCCGGCCGGGGGTGACCGGATCTGGCTCACCACGAGCGAGACGGACGGGCGAGGGACGCCCGGCAAGGGGGACGACCGGATCCTGGAGGTACGGGTGCGGTAGGTCCGGGCCGGGGCCCCGTCGCCTCCCGTTGCCCCGTCGCCCACGGGCCGGACCGTCGGGTTCCGGTCACCGCCTGCCCTCCCGGGGGCGGGTCCGCAGGTGCCTGTGGCGGGGCGCATGTGGCCGCCTCAGCGACGCGGGCCGCCGGAGTGCGCCACGGCCTCGTCCGCCGCGAACAGGCCGCGCTCGTGGGCCAGCGCAGCGGCCTCGCCGCGGCCGGAGACGCCCAGTTTGGCGAGGATGTTGGAGACGTGCACGCTGGCGGTCTTCGGGGAGATGAACAGCTCCTCGGCGATCTGGCGGTTGCTGCGGCCGGCGGCGACGAGCCGCAGCACGTCGCGCTCGCGGCTGGTGAGACCGAGCGCCTCGGCCGGGTCGGCGGGGTCCGGCGCCGCGCCACGGGTGAGGGCGAGGCGGCCGCGCTGGGCGAGCGTGGCGACGGCCTCGGCGAGCGGGCGTGCACCCAGGTGCCGGGCCACCGCACCGGCCTGCCGGAGCAGTTCGGCGGCGCGGTCCCGGTCGTCGTCGCCCTCCCCCGGCCCCCGGCAACCGCGCGGCGTCCCGGCTCCGGAGGCGAGCAGCGCCTGGGCCAGCCGGTGACGGACCCGGGCCAGATCGTAGGGCCGTTCCAGAGGACCGAACGCGGCGACGACATCCAGCCACTCGTCGGGCGCGGCCCGGCCCTCCGCGCGGAGCAGTTCGGCACGCACCCACGAGGCATGCGCCGCCCAGACCGGCACGCAGGTGGTCAGGCGCTTGGCGGCGGTCCTGATGCGGTCCACCGCGTCGGCCCGGCCCGGCCCGGCGACCGGCACCGTGCGCGCGTCGGCCTCGGCGGTGGCGGCCGCCAGCAGCAGCGGCCAGCCGTAGCGCTGGGTGCCGGGCGGGAAGCCGACCTCGATGGCCCGTGCCAACTCGGTACGGGCGTCCAGGAGGCGGCCCTCCCCCGCGGCCAGCTCCAGGGCGATACGGGCCAGCGGCAGCGACTGCTCGGGCCTGGGGTCATGGGTGCCGTAGTGCCTGCGGGCCTCGGTGAGCCGGCGGGCCGCCTCCGCCAGGTCGCCGCGTGCCAGCGCGAGGCAGGCGAGCCGGGCGGCGCCGGCCCCGCGCGGCTTGCTGTGCTGGCCGCCGCGCTCGGCCTGGGCCGCGGCCTCGGCCGCCTCGTCCCAGCGGCCCAGGGCGTACAGCGACTCGGCGAGGTTGCCCCACATCCAGGCCTGGGAGTCGAGCAGACCGTAGTGCCGGCTGAGCCGGATGCCCTCCTCGAGGACGTCGACGGCCTCCCGGGAGCGGCCGACGCCTTCCAGCGCCGACGGCAGGTTCACATAGCTGCGGCCGATCCCTGCGGGGCTGCCGAGCTCCCGCACCCGGTCCGTGACCTCCTGCATCTCGGCCAGTCCGGCCTCCACCTGGCCCGCGTCGACCATCAGACCGCCCAGCGTGGTGCGGGCGTCCATCTCGATGTCACGGGCGCCCAGCATGCGGGCGTACTCGACGGCGCGCTCCGCGGCGGCCAGGCTCTCGGGGCCCGGTTCGTGCGTCATCGACCAGCCGGCGACGCCGGCGAGCACCTCGGCGTGCACCTCGGACGGGGGCAGGCCGCGCACCAGGTCCTGTGCGGTGCCGAGCTCCTGCCAGCCGTCGCCGCGTGCCAGGCCCTGCACCAGCCGGGAGCGCTGCACCCAGAACCAGGCGGCACGCAGCGGGTCACGCCCGGCGGTCTCGTTCTCCAGCAGGTGCAACGCCCGCCTGGTGATCGTCAGCGCGCGGTCCCGCTCCCCGCACAGCCGGCCCGCCACGGCCGCCTCGGCCATCAGGTCGAGGAAGCTCAGCGGGGTGCTGTCCGGATCGCCACAGGGCAGGTACGCCTCGGTGTAGTCGACCGGACGCAGGCCGGCGCGCACCGGCTCCCCGGCGGCGTCCCACAGCTCCATGGCGCGCTCCAGCAGGCACAGCTGCTCGGAGTACGCGTGCCGGCGGCGGGCCACCACGGAGGCGCGCAGCACGGCCGGCAGCGCCTTGGCGGCGTCGTGCGCGTGGTACCAGTAGCTGGCGATGCGGGGGACGCAGGTGTCGGCCGACACCAGTGCCGGGTCGGCCTCCAGGGACGCCGCGTACCGGCGGTTGAGGCGGGAGCGCTCGCCGGGCAGCAGGTCGTCGCGTACCGCCTCGCGGACCAGCGAGTGCCGGAAGCGGTAGCCGTCGCCGTCCGACGAGGCGATGAGGATGCTGGCGCCGACGGCGGCCCTGAGGGCCTCGATCAGCTCGTCCTCGCCGAGCCCGGCGACGGCCGCCAGCAGTGCGTGCTCGACGGTGGAGCCGCCCTCGGCGGCGATCCGCACCACCCGCTGGGCATCCTCCGGGAGCCGCTCGACACGGACCAGCAGCAGGTCGCGCAGCGTGTCGGTGAGCCCGGCGGCACGGCCCTCGTGGGCGGCGCAGGCGAGTTCCTCCACGAAGAAGGCGTTGCCGTCGGAGCGCTCGAAGATGTCGTCGAGGAGGGCAGGATCGGGTGTGTGGGCGAGGATTCCGGCCAGCTGGCAGCCGACCTCGGCATGGCTGAACCTGCGCAGTTCGAGCCGGTGCACGGTGCGCAACCGGTCGAGCTCGGCGAGCAGCGGGCGCAGCGGGTGGCGGCGGTGGATGTCGTCGCTGCGGTAGGTGGCGAGAATCACGAGGCGGGGACCGCGCAGGGTGCGCAGCAGATAGGCGAGCAGATGCCGGGTGGAGGCGTCCGCCCATTGCAGGTCCTCCAGCACCACGACGAGGGTGTGCTCGCCCGCCATGCGCTCCAGGAGCCGGGCGGTGAGTTCGAAGAGGCGGGCCATCGCCTCCTCGTCGTGCAGGCTGCCGGAGCGCGGCTGCGCCTCGCCGAGCTCGGGCAGCAGCCGCGCCAGCTCGGCCTCCTGCCCCGCGGCCGCTGCGGCCATCTCGTCGGGCAGCTGTCGGCGCAGCGCCCGCAGCACCGCGGAGAACGGCGCGAAGGGCAGGCCGTCGGCGCCGATCTCGACGCAGCCGCCGATCGCCACCACGCCACCCTCAGCACGGGCAAGGGCGGCGAACTCCTCCACGAGCCGGGTCTTGCCGACCCCCGCCTCACCGCCCAGCAGGAGCGTCTCGGCCTGCGGCTGCTGGGCGGCGGTGTCCGGGGCCGTGCCGCGCGCCCGTGGGGTGGCCGAGCCGGCGGTTCCGGTGGCGCGTGCGAGCGCCGCTTTCAGCACCCCCAGCTCGTCGGCACGGCCGACGAACACCGGACTCACGGATCTCGTCTGCACAGCGCTGAGCATGGCACACCCGTACGACACGACGGCACTGCTTATCGCGTCGCCTGCCGGGTGACCTGGGCGCACGGGTGGGACACGGGGTGCACCGGTCGGACCGGCCGGTGGCCACGGGTGCCGGCCGGCGGGCTCGCGCCTCGTCCTCACGCCGCGCGCTTGAACGAGGATCCGTGCGGACCGGTGGAATCGTGCGCCGGCCCTTCGGCGTCCTCGTCCGCCGGCGCCTCGGTATCGGCCTCATGGCCGGATGTGCGTGCCTTCCGGCGCGCCTTGCCGGCCTCGGCCTCCCGTATGAGGCGCCGGTGCTCGACGGCGCGGATCAGGTCGGCCTCGCGGGTCCGGAACATCGAGAAGTCGTACATGGCGGACTCCCTGGGAAGACGGGAACGACGGGGAAGAGTGATCGATCACATCGCTTGCCGCGATGTGATCGAGACTCCTCTCCCAGGGGGTCCCGGCGCATCGGGAGAGTGCCGCATTGTGCTGGTGGGGAGGGCCTCAGGCGCGTCGCCCGGCCGGCTCAGACGGGCCAGGACCGGGCCTTAGGGCGCTGGGGGCGTCATAAGGAGCGTGGAGAAGCGCCTTGGCAGCATAAGGAGGGCCGGCCCTGGACAGTCCCGCGCCCCTGCGTGCCGGGGCACGCAGGGGCGCGGGACCATATGCAGCCGCACGCGGGCGGCTGCCACGCTGTCGGTCAGGAGCCCACCGAGGGCAACCCCAGGATGGCGTCGGAGAACTTCAACACGGCAAGCAGCAGTCCGATCAGGCCCAGGATGACGCCCGCCCAGGAGACCGACTTGATCCACGGGGCCTGCGAGATGCCCGGCACGCCGAAGGCGGGCCTGGCCAGCACAACCACGCCCACGATCATCGCGAGCAGCGCGAAGACGCCGCCGACCAGCGCGATGGCGTGCCACTGGTCGCCGTAGACCTGCTTGATCTGCTGGGCGACGCTGGCGCCCTGGGAGGTCTGGAGCTGTCCGATGAGCGACTCACGCGCCCCGGCCACGGTGCCGAGCCAGCTACCGGTGAGCGAGACCACGCCGAGCCCGGCGGAGATCACGGCACCGGCACCCTCGGCGACACCGGAGGAGACCCGGGCCGGGGGCTCCTTGTCGAACACGTAGCCCGAGTCGTCGCCGGAGTCCGCCGCGGCGTCAGCGCCGGCGTCCGCACCGCTCGCTGCGGCGTCGGGGCCCTGGTCCGCCGAGGGCGCCGCACCCGTGGGCTCCGCGCCCTTCTCGGTGCTGGTGGTGGTGTCGGCCTTTCCGGTCTTCCCGGCTCCGCCTGCGGCGTCCGTGGCGCCCGCGGGGGCCTTCACGGGTTCGGCTGCGGCGGCGTCCTTCGCAGCCTCCTTCGCGGGCCCCGTGGCTGCCCCCTCGGGGGCCTTGTCGGCGCCGGCTGCCGCCGCGCCGTCCTCGGGCGCCTGGGCCCGCTGGTCCTGCGGCTCGTCCGGCCCTTCCGGCCTGCTCATGCGCTGTCCCTTTTCGTGTTGCTGCTCGTCCTGGATGCCCTCGGCCCCTTTCTTCGCGGCCTCGTCCGTGTCCGCCGGGCGACCCTCGGCAAGGGCCTCGACCGCGGTCTCATCAGTGGTTCGTGATGCCATGCCGCGACCGTACGGACGGAGTCTGAGAGCTCTCTTAATGATCGCCGCGATCTCGCCGACGTCTTCGGCGAGCGCCGCGATCCCCTCGGGGACTGAGGTCGACGCAGCAGCGCACGACGGGTCCGGCCGTCCATCCGGCCGGATCCGGGGGTCCACCCGGGGCGAGTGCGCGGTCGGAACGGCTGTGCTCCGGGAGTGCCGTCCGTCCGCACCATCGGCGTCCTGGGCGTCGCGCCTGCCACGGCGTATGCGGCACGCTACAGCAGCGTTCGGCGGACGACGTACGGAGGTGCTCCCCTGGGCGCGCCCGGTCGCCCGTCGCCGCTTTCAACGACTGCCCTGCCTGTCCCGCGTGGCCCCCGCACGCTGCCAGGGGCCCGACCCGCGCCGTACGGCGATCATGGCCATGTCGTCCTCCAGCCTGTGCCCGACGTAGCCGAGCAGGTCGTCGGTGAGGCGGGCGAGCAGCAGTTCGGGGCCCATCGCGCGGGTGGCCTTGACGGCCGCCTCCGCGCGCTCCGCGAGCGGGTAGAAGGTGCCCGTCCTGTCCCGGGCCTCCGTGACCCCGTCGGTGTACAGCAGCACCTGGCCGCCCTCGGGAAAGGCGAAGGTCTCGGCGACGTACGCGGTGCGGGCCAGGCCGCCCAGGCCGAGGGGTGGTGCCGGATGACGGACGGTCAGCGTGGTGCTGGTGCCGTCGGTCAGCAGCAACGGCGGCGGGTGACCGCAGCTCACCAGGTGGATGACGGGTTCGTCGTCGGGGATGTCGGCCACCACGGCGGTCACGAAGCGCTCGCCCACGTCGGACTCCGCACCGGCCAGTTCCGCCAGGCCCCAGTGCACGCTGCCCTCCAGGTACGCCACCAGCTCCGGCAACGGGGACTGGCGGTGCGCCGCGGCGCGGAAGGCGCCGATCATGATCGACATGTCGTTGATCGAGTCGAGCCCCTTGCCGCGGACATCGCCGATCAGCAGCCGGGTGGAACCGACGGTTCTGGCCAGCGCGAAGAGATCGCCGCCGATGTGGGAGTCGGATTCGGCGGGCCGGTACTCGGTGGCGATGCCGAGCGGTCCGGCGTGCCGGGGCAGCGGACGCAGCACGGCCCGCTGGGTCGTCTCGGAGATCAGTCTCGCGCGGTTGAGCTGGTCCTGTTTGGTCTCGCGGACGTAGCAGAAGAGCACGAGCAGCACGGAGAGCAGGATCAGCGCGCAGACCTCCACCAGGACCTGCTCGGTGCCGAGCTCGTCGCGCTCGGCACCGGCGACGACCTGTGCGACGACCGCCAGTGCGCAGACCAGACCGGTCACCCGGGGACCGGCGACCGCGGCCGTGAAGGCGGGCGCGACGGCGAGCAGCGGAGCGAGATGCACCGTGGACGGCAGGAAGTAGTCGCTCACCGGAATGGCCACGATCAGCACCAGCGGGGCGATGATCAAAGACCCACCGGACTTCTCACTGTCGCCGAAGACCAGGGGCGGGATCCGGATACGCACTCTTCCTGAATACACCCTTTGCCGGCTTTGCGGCTCAGATGTACGCGGGGAAAGCCCCCTTGCGGGGGAAGCCCCCTATTGCAGCATTGCAGCGCATGCCCCTGGTCGCTGGCGGGGTCGCCCCGCGCCGGGGCGATCGCAGGTCGCGGCCCTGCGCCCGGGGCGATCGCAGGTGACGGCCCTGCGCCCAGGACGGGCGCAGGGCCGGCGACCAGCGGTCAGGAGGCGTCGGCTCCCAGCTTCTCCAGGATCAGCTCCTTGACGCGGGCGGCGTCGGCCTGGCCACGGGTGGCCTTCATGACCGCTCCGACCAGCGCACCCGCGGCGGCGACCTTGCCGCCGCGGATCTTGTCGGCGACGCCCGGGTTGCCGGCGATGGCCTCGTCGACGGCCGCGGCGAGCGCGGAGTCGTCCGAGACGACCTTCAGGCCGCGCTTTTCCACCACCTCGTCCGGCGTGCCCTCGCCCGCGATGACGCCCTCGATGACCTGGCGGGCCAGCTTGTCGTTGAGCGAGCCCTCCTTGACGAGGGCGGCGACCCGGGCGACCTGCTCGGGCGTGATCGCCAGGGCGGCGGGCTCGACCCCGGCCTCGTTGGCGTGCCGGGCCAGCTCGCCCATCCACCACTTGCGGGCCGCCGCGGCGTCGGCACCGGCCTCGATCGTGGCGACGATCGGGTCCAGCGCACCGGCGTTCAGGATCGACTGCATGTCGTGGGCGGTCACGCCCCACTCCTCGCGCAGCCGGTTGCGGCGCTGCAACGGCAGCTCCGGGAGGCTCGCGCGCAGCTCCTCGACCCACTCGCGCGACGGGGCGACGGGCACCAGGTCGGGCTCGGGGAAGTACCGGTAGTCCTCGGCCTCCTCCTTGACCCGACCGGAGGTGGTGGAGCCGTCCTCCTCGTGGAAGTGGCGGGTCTCCTGGACGACCGTGCCGCCCGAGGAGAGCACCGCGGCGTGCCGCTGGATCTCGTAGCGTGCGGCGCGCTCGACGCTGCGCAGCGAGTTGACGTTCTTGGTCTCGCTACGGGTGCCGAAGGTGGCGCTGCCCTTCGGGTTCAGCGACAGGTTGACGTCGCAGCGCATCTGGCCCATCTCCATGCGGGCCTCGGAGACGCCCAGCGCCCTGATCAGCTCGCGCAGCTCGGCGACGTAGGCGCGCGCCACCTCAGGTGCGCGGTCCCCGGCGCCGACGATCGGCTTGGTGACGATCTCGATGAGCGGGATGCCCGCGCGGTTGTAGTCCAGCAGGGAGTGCGAGGCGCCGTGGATACGGCCGGTGGCGCCACCCACATGGGTGGACTTCCCGGTGTCCTCCTCCATGTGGGCGCGCTCGATGTCCACGCGGAAGGTGGTGCCGTCCTCCAGCTGGACGTCCAGGTAGCCGTCGAAGGCGATCGGCTCGTCGTACTGGGACGTCTGGAAGTTCTTCGGCATGTCCGGATAGAAGTAGTTCTTCCGGGCGAAGCGGCACCACTCGGCGATCTTGCAGTTCAGCGCCAGGCCGATCCTGATGGCGGACTCGACGCCCGACGCGTTCATGACGGGCAGCGCGCCGGGCAGGCCGAGGCAGGCCGGACAGGTCTGCGAGTTCGGCGCGGCGCCCAGCTCGGTGGAGCACCCGCAGAACATCTTGGTCTTGGTGCCCAGCTCCACATGGACCTCGAGGCCCATGACGGGCTCGTAGACCGCGAGGGCTTCCTCGTACGGCAGCAGGTCCGGGGCGGTGGGTGTGACGGTCACGGTGAAATCCCTCTCAGCCCAGCAGGACGTCGTCGTCGCCGAGGCGCTTCAGCTCGCGGAAGAGGATGGCAAGACCGGTGACGATGGCCGCGGCGGAGACGGCCGCGTCGATCAGCCGGAGCGTGTCGCTGTCCTGCCGGGCCAGCTTGGCCTGCTTGGCCACGCTGAGGGCGCCGAAGGCCGTGGTGCCGATCGACAGGTACACGCCGGACTTGGACTTCTTGAAGTTCTTGGCCTTCTTCGTCATTGCGCTCACAGGGACGGTGCCTCCTCCAGAAGGGGATGCCCCCAGCGTTCCACGAAAGCGGCCTCGAGGGCGGCACCGACCTTGTACAGCCGGTGGTCCTGCATGCTCGGGGCAACGATCTGGAGACCCACCGGGAGCCGGTCCTCGGGGGCGAGGCCACACGGCAGGGACATGGCGGCGACGCCCGCGAGGCTCACCGGGATGGTGCACAGGTCCGCCAGGTACATGGCCACCGGGTCGTCGACCCGCTCGCCGATGGGGAAGGCGGTGGTCGGGGTGGTCGGCGAGACGATCACGTCGACCTGCTGGAAGGACCGCTCCCAGTCGCGGCTGATCAGGGTGCGCACCTTCTGGGCGCTGCCGTAGTACGCGTCGTAGTAGCCGGAGCTGAGCGCGTAGGTGCCGAGCATGATGCGGCGCTTGACCTCGGCGCCGAAGCCGGCCGCCCGGGTGAGGGCGGTGACCTCTTCGGCCGAGTGGGTGCCGTCGTCGCCGACCCGGAGCCCGTAGCGCATGGCGTCGAAGCGGGCCAGGTTCGAGGAGCACTCGGCCGGCGAGATCAGGTAGTACGCGGCCAGCGCGAGGTCGAAGGACGGGCAGTCCAGCTCGACGACCTCGGCGCCCAGCTCCTTCAGCAGCGCGACCGCCTCGTCGAACCGTTGCAGGACGCCGTCCTGGTAGCCCTCGCCGCGGAACTGCTTGACCACGCCGACCCGCATGCCCGCCACGCTGCCGTGCCGTGCGGCCTCGACGACCGGCGGCACCGGGGCGTCGATGGAGGTCGAGTCCAGCGGGTCGTGGCCGGCGACGATCTCGTGCAGCAGGGCCGCGTCCAGGACCGTGCGGGCGCAGGGACCGCCCTGGTCGAGGGAGCTGGAGAAGGCCACCATGCCGTAGCGCGAGACGCCACCGTAGGTGGGCTTGACGCCGACGGTGCCGGTGACGGCGGCGGGCTGGCGGATGGAGCCGCCGGTGTCGGAACCCATGGCGAGCATGGACTGGTACGACGAGAGCGCGGCGCTGGAGCCACCGCCGGAGCCGCCGGGGATCCGGGTGAGGTCCCAGGGGTTGCCGGTCGGGCCCCACGCGCTGTTCTCCGTGGAGGAGCCCATCGCGAACTCGTCCATGTTGGTCTTGCCGAGGATCACCACGCCGGCGGCCTTGAGGCGCCGGGTGACGGTGGAGTCGTACTGCGGGATCCAGCCCTCGAGGATCTTGGAGCCGGCGGTGGTGGGGACGCCCTCGGTGGTGAAGAGGTCCTTCAGCGCGATGGGCACGCCGGCGAGCGGGCCGAGCTGCTCGCCGCGCTCCCGCTGCTCGTCCACCTCGTGCGCCTGGGCGAGCGCGCCCTCGCGGTTGACGTGCAGGAAGGCGTGCACCTTCTCGTCGATCGCGTCGATGCGGGCGAGGTGCGCCTCGGTCACGGCCGTGGCGGTGAGCTCGCCGGAGGCGATCTTCGCGGCCGTCTCGGCCGCACTGAGCTTGATGAGGTCCGTCATGTCCTACTCCTCCCCCAGGATCTGCGGCACTTTGAAACGCTGCTGCTCCTGGGCGGGGGCTCCGGAGAGCGCCTGCGCGGCGGTGAGCGACGGACGGACCTCGTCCGCGCGCATGACGTTCGTCAGCGGCAGCGGGTGGGAGGTCGGCGGTACGTCTTGGGCGGCAGCTTCGGAGACGCGGGCGACGGCGCTGATGATGTCGTCGAGCTGACCGGAGAGATGGTCGAGCTCGTCGGGCTGCAGCTCCAGACGTGCCAGCCGGGCGAGGTGGGCTACCTCCTCGCGCGTGATGCCAGGCATGCGGCGATCCTCTGGGGGTGAGTGTGTGTGGTCCGGAACCCAATCCTATGGGCTACGGGGGTGCCCGCCGTACACGGTTTCAGGGCTTCAGGGCGCCTAAGGGCCTGTCCGGCGGATCTTGCCGCGGTCGCGGGGTCTGGGCACGCCCGTCTGGGCCGGAAGGTGACTGCCACCCGTATGCGGCCTGATCCGCCGAACAGGCCCTAGCCGGGCCGCCCCGGCCCGTCGGCGGCGCGCGGACCACCCGATCCGGGAATGGCGTCGCTGTACGGAGCGTCGCCGCGCCCGTAGTGGTGGGTGACCGCCATGTACAGCAGCCCGGACCCCAGGACGATGCCGCCGCACAGCAGGACGACGTAGTTCCAGTACCAAGGTTCCTCGGGGGTACGGGCCCAGCAGATGTTGACGATGGCGAAGATGCCGTAGGCGAGGGCGGCGAGGTTCACCGGCAGGCCCCAGCGGCCCATGCTGAAGGCGCCGGTCGGCCGCCATCCCTTGAGCCGGGCCCGCAGCGCGGCCAGGACGACCATCTGGAACGAGCCGTAGATCCCGAGGATGGCGAACGAGACGATCTTCGTGAGGGCGTCCTCGGAGAACAGCGAGGCGAAGGCGATCACCGCGGGCACCACGGCGGACACCATCAGGGCGGGGCCCGGCACGGCACGGTGGCGGGCGAACCTGCGCAGCACCTGGTGCCCGATGATCATCTTGTCGCGCGCGTACGAGTAGATCAGCCGCCCGGCGGCGGCCTGGAGGCTGATGGTGCAGGACAGGAACGAGATCAGCACCACGGCCATGACCAGCCGGGCGCCGGTGTGGCCCATGGCGTCGTCCAGGACGTTCACCACCGGGTTGGCGTCCTGGCCGGAGATCACCGCGTGGTAGTCGGTCACCGACAGCAGCAGGCTCAGACAGGTGAACGTGGCCGCGGCGCCGCCGATGTAGATGGTGCGGCGCATCGCGCGGGGGATCACCGTGCCCGGGCGTGCGACCTCCTCGGCGGTGTCGCCGCAGGCCTCGAATCCGTAGTACTGGTAGAAGCCGATGATCGCGGCGGCCAGGAAGACGGGCGCGTAGCTGCCGTTGCCCTGGGTGCCGAAGGTGTCGACGATGACGCCCAGGCCGTGCTCGCGGTGGGTGGTGAGCAGGAAGACGCCGACGATCAGCGCACCGGTGATCTCACCGGTGAACCCGATGATGGCCGCCGTGGAGAGGGCCTTGGTGCCCCCGAAGTTGATCAGGACCGCGACGATGATGAGGGCGACGGTGCACGCGACCGTGGTGTGCACGTTGGAGCTGAAGCCGAAGAGGATCGCGATGAAGGGCCCCGCGCCGTAGGCGACGGAGGTGATGGTGACCAGCAGGGCCCACATGTAGATCCAGCCGGTCAGCCAGGCCCAGCGCCGCCCCCACAGCCGTCTCGCCCACGGATAGACGCCGCCCGCGATCGGGAACTGCGCGACGATCTCCCCGAAGATCAGCGCCACCAGGAACTGCCCGGCGCCGGCCAGCAGGAACGCCCAGATCATCGGCGGCCCGCCGGTGGCCAGGGCGGTGCCGAAGAGCGTGTAGGTGCTGACGACGGGCGACAGGTAGGTGAAGCCGAGGGCGAAGTTCGCCCAGGGCCCCATCTCCTTGCGGAACTCCGAGCCCGGCTCGGCGTCCGGCGCCGCTCCCCCGGTCGGTGCGGGACTCGCGGTGCCCGCCATCAGGTCGCGGTCCGTGGTCCGGCGGCACCGGTGACGAGGTCCACCGCACGCTCGGCGAGCAGCAGCACCGTCACCATCGGGTTGACCGTGGGCAGCGTCGGGAAGGCCGAGGCGTCCACGATCCGCACCCCGTCCACGCCGCGCAGCCGTAGCTCGGGATCGAGCACCGCCAACGGGTCGTCGGGTGCGCCCATCCGGCAGGTGCCGGCCGGGTGGTAGACGGTGTGCGCGGCGCGCCTGCCGTACTCGGACAGCGCCGCGTCGTCCCGTACCCCGGGCCCCGGGGCGACCTCGCGGCGCAGCCAGTCCCGCAGCGGGGCGGTGGCGGCCACCTCGCGGGCGATCTTCAGGCCGTCGACGACGGTGCGCTCGTCATGGCCCTCCGGGTCGGTGAAGTACCGGAAGTCCAGGGCCGGCTTGGTCTCCGGGTCGGCGTCGCGCAGCCACATGCGGCCCACCGACCGGGCCCGCGGCACGTTCGGGGTCATGCACACCCCGTGCTCCACGGGCGGGTAGCCGAGGCGTTCGGTGTTGACGGTGAACGGCACCTGGTAGAAGTGGAACATCAGGTCGGGTCGCGGGTCGCCGGTGTCCCGTCGCAGGAAGAGGCCGGCATCGGAGTCCATGGCCGAGTTCGGCGGCAGCGGCCGTACGGTCTCCCAGACGATCACCGACTCCGGGTGGTCCAGCAGGTTCTCGCCCACCCCGGGCAGGTCGACGCGGACCTCGATGCCCAGCTCGCGCAGCTGGTCGGCGGGTCCGACGCCGGAGAGCATCAGCAGCCGCGGGGTGTCGATGGCGCCCGCGCACACCAGCAGCTCACGCTCGGCCCGTACCGTCGTACGCGCACCGTCGGCACTTCGCGCCTCGACGCGGGTGAGCCGGCCGTCGCCGTCGGGCAGCAGCCGCATGGCCCGGGTCCGCAACAGGAGGGTGAGGTTGGCGCGGTCCAGCACGGGGTGCAGGTAGGCGACGGACGACGAGGAGCGGGTGTTGTCCTCGGCACGGTAGGCGAGCGAGAAGAACCCGGTGCCGGACGCGAACGGGTGTGCGTTGAAGTCCTCGACGACCGGGACGCCGAGCGCCTGCGCTGCGGCGGTGACGAAGTCCTTGGCGATCGGATTGCGATCCTTCTCGGCCACCGGGACGATCATGTTCTGTAGCCGGTGCCGGTACGCGAGCACGGTCTCCGGGCCCCAGCCGGCGCAGCCGCGCGCCACCCAGTCGTCCAGGTCCTGGGGCATCGGCAGAAAGCTGATGAGGGTGTTGTGCGAGGAGCAGCCGCCCAGCACCCGGGCCCGCGAGTGCAGGATGTGCGAGTTGCCGCGCGGCTGCTCGACGGTGGTGTAGCCGTAGTCGTACGGCGAGTCGAGCAGGTTGATCCAGTTGCGCAGCCGCAGGATGCGCTCGTCGCCCACGTCGCTGGGGCCGCCCTCGATGACACAGACCCGGCAGGTGGGGTCCTCGGTCAGCCGGGCGGCCAGCACGCAGCCGGCCGTGCCGCCGCCGACGATGACGTAGTCGAATGCCGTGGTGTCGTCTGCCGTGGTGTCGTTCATGTGCACGTCCCAGCGGTCCGCTCAGCCCTTGAACCAGCCGGAGGGTGCCGGCCGGAGGTTCTGGTAGATGTGCTTCGTCTCCTGGTACTCCCGCAGCCCGGTGGGGCCCAGTTCGCGGCCCACGCCCGACTGGCCGAATCCGCCCCATTCGGCCTGGGGCAGGTACGGGTGGAAGTCGTTGATCCAGACCGTGCCGTGCCGCAGCCGGTTGGCCACCCGTTGGGCGCGGCTCGCGTCACCGGTCCATACGGCGGCGGCCAGCCCGTAGCGGGTGTCGTTGGCGAGTGCGACCGCCTCGTCCTCGGTGCGGAAGCGTTCGACGGTCACGACGGGTCCGAAGACCTCCTCCTGGACGATGCGCATCGTCCGGTCGCAGTCCGCGAAGACGGTCGGCAGCAGGAAGAAGCCCCGGGACAGCCCCGGGTCGTCCGGGCGGTGCCCACCGGTCACCAGCCGGGCCCCCTCCGACCTGCCGAGTTCGATGTACGCCTCCACCTTGGCGCGATGCTCGGCGGAGCTCAGCGGTCCGCTCTCGGTGTCGGGATCGCGGCCGTCGCCGAGCCGGATCCGGTCCGCCCGGGCCGCCAGGGCGGTGACGAAGCGGTCGTGCAGGGAGTCCTGCACCAGCAGGCGCGAGCCGGCCGAGCAGACCTGGCCCTGGTGCAGGAAGGACGCCTCCAGGGTGTGGTCGACGGCAGCGTCGAAGTCGGCGTCCGCAAAGATCACGTTGGGGTTCTTGCCGCCGAGCTCCAGGGCGGTGGTGCGCACGCCCGAGGCGGCGCTCGCCATGATGGCGCGCCCGGTGGCCAGGCCACCGGTGAAGGAGACCAGGTCGGCCTCCGGATGCGCGGTGAGGGCCGCGCCCACGGTGGCGCCGGAGCCGAGGACGAGATTGGCCACGCCGCGCGGCGCCCCCGCCTCCTCGATCAGCCGCACCATCATGATCGTGCTCAGCGGGGTGATCTCACTCGGCTTCAGCACGAACGTGTTGCCGGCGGCGAGCGCCGGTGCGACCTTCCAGGACGCCTGGAGCAGCGGATAGTTCCAGGGCGCGATCAGCACGCAGACACCGACGGGCTCGTGGACGACCCGGCTGAGCACGTCGGGTCCGGCGTCGACGACGCGCCCCGCGTCCTTGTCGGCGATCTCCGCGAAGTAGCGGAACGCCGCGGCGACGTCCGCCACGTCGGTGCGCGCCTCGGTGAGCGTCTTGCCGGTGTCCTGGGTCTCGGTGCGGGCGATCTCCTCCGTGTCACGGAGCAGCAACTCGTGGACCCGGTACAGGATGTCCGCGCGCCGGCGGGTCGGCGTGTACGCCCAGTCGGCGCTGTCGAACGCGTGCCGGGCGGCGCGCACGGCGCGGTCGGCGTCGGTGGCGTCCGCCTCGTCGACGGACCTGATCACGCTCCCGTCGAACGGGTTGATCACCTCGCGCCGTCCGCCCGCCGCGGTGCCGGTCCATTCGCCGTCGATGAACAGGTCAGCCATGGCCGGTCTCCTCGGTCGCGCAGGCGTACCGCACGGCACGCCATGACGTCCACGATCGGCCAGCGGCCACCCCGGAGACGGCAGCACGCACCGGGGGACGGCGTCTTGCGGTCGGGTGTGACCCTGTTGGGCTAGACGAGTAAGTCCGAAGTCGCGTCGTCGTCCGAAGGGCGGCCCGGCGGCGTCAGGTGCGTGCTCTGGGGGTCCCCTGCTCGGAGAGCTTGGGCCGGGCGCACGCCGCGGTGGTGCCTCCCACGTCTTGCGGCGGCGGCGGTGGGTGAGCCGCTGAACCGCCCGTCGGGCGACGACGGGCGGTGACGGCAGGACCTACCGACGCCGGGGCCCGCTCAGGACCTGCTAGGGGGTGTCTCCGGGGGCCGGGCCGCCGGCCACGCCGGTCGGCTCCGCCGGGCCGCTCGGGCCGACCTCGCGGGCCCGCAGCCAGGCCGTGGCCTTCTCCGGCGGCATGGCCGCGGCCACCAGCCAGCCCTGTACCGCGTCGCACCCCAGGTCGCGCAGCCGCTCCCAGGTCTCGTCGTCCTCGACCCCTTCGGCCACCACCACCAGGCCCAGGGAGTGCGCGAGGTCCACGGTGCAGCGGACGATCTCCGCGTCCTCGTTGTCCACCGCCAGGCGGGCCACGAAGGAGCGGTCGATCTTCAGCTCGCTGACCGGCAGTCGCCGCAGGTGCACCAGCGAGGAGTAGCCGGTGCCGAAGTCGTCCAGGGACATCTTCACGCCGTGGCCGGTGAGCCCGGCCAGCGTGTCGGCGGCGCGCTGCGGGTCTTCCAGCAGCACATGCTCGGTGATCTCCAACTGGAGTGCGCCCGGTGGCACACCGTGCCGGGCCAGGCGCGCGGCGACCGAGCCGGCGAAGCCGGGGGTGTGCACGTCGCGCGGTGAGACGTTCACCGCGACGGGGACCTTCAGGCCCTGGGCGCGCCAGCGGGCGACCTGGGCCAGGGCGGTCTCCAGCACGTACTCGGTGAGGTGCGGCATCAGTCCGGACGATTCGGCGATGGCGATGAACTCGTCCGGCGGCACCTTGCCGCGCTCGGGGTGCACCCAGCGCACCAGCGCCTCGAGGCCGGCCACCTCACCGTCGAAGCGGACCTTCGGCTGGTAGTGCAGCTCCACCTCGTGTGCGTCCAACGCGCGCCGCAGGTCCCCCAGGAGACCCAGCCGGTCGGGCGTGTTCGAGTCCCGCTTGGACTCGTAGACCTCGACGCCCGTGCGGTCCCGCTTCGCCTGGTACATGGCGACGTCGGCGCGCTGGAGGAGGCCTTCGGCGTCGAGCGCGTGGTCGGGGTAGACGGCGAGGCCCGCGCTGGCCTCCAGGACGAGCGTCAGGCCGTCCAGGTCGAGCGGGGAACCCAGCTCGGAGACGAGCGACCGGGCGATCCTGCTGGCCGAGGTGGTGGAGTCCGCGATCGGCAGCAGCACGGCGAACTCGTCGCCGCCGAGCCGCGCGACCTCCGCCCCGCGGGGCAGCGCCAGACGCAGCCGCTCGGCGATCTGGAGCAGCAGCCGGTCACCGGCCAGATGCCCGAGCGTGTCGTTGACCGACCGGAAGCGGTCGAGGTCGATCAGTATCAACGCCGACCGAGCGCCGGCCGGCTCGGCCTCGTCCAACGCGGCCCAGGTGCGCTCCAGCAGCCACTGGCGGTTGGGCAGCCCGGTGAGCGGGTCGCGCAGTTGCTCCTCGGCGCGGGCCCGGGCGATCCACAGGGTGCGGTCGAGAGCTATCAACGGCACCGCGAAGAGCGGCAGCAGCACCGGGCGCGCCACGGCGACCACGCAGATCAACGGGGCGATGCCGAGCAGCGCCGCACCGACCAGGCCCTGCCGGACCAGCGCGGTGCGCACGACGGTGGGCAGGTCGGCGCGGGGGGTGTGCACGTACCAGACCAGCAGCCAGGTGACGGCGACGTAGGCGGTGGCGACGAGCACCGCCTCGGGCGCCGTCAGCAGGTTCCAGGTCTCCGGTCGCCACGGCTCCTCGACCGTCGGTACCCGACCACAGGCCCACAGCACCAGGGCGCCGGTGCCGATGCCGAGGACATCGGCCGCGCCGTGCAACACCCCCTGCCGCCAGCCGTGTCGACGCGCGACGCCGACCAGCACGATGACGATGAGGCTGACCATGCCCGCGGGCACCCACCCGTACAGCAGCAGCACGGCCAGGGTGAGGGCCGGTCCGGAGCCGGTGCCGCTCGACCAGCGTTCCCGGCCGAGCGAGACGAGGTGACCGACTATCAGGCCGGACAGGACCGCCAGCGACCAACCGGGGGCACCGGACGGGAAGAGCGCGTGGTGGCCGTCGACCGCGTGGTAGATCCCGGCGCCGAGCACCACAGCGGCGAGCGCGACCAGGACGACCGGTAGTGCGCTGGTGAGGGTGAACCTGCCGGCGGCGTCGGAGGTGTCGTCCCCGTGCGGGCCGGCCGTGCCGGGTCCGGACGAGCGCCGGGCGGGCCACGTCCTTCCCGGGCTCTGCCCCGATGAGCCGGGCGCATCGCGACCCGACGCGGGCACGGCGATGCGGCGCCCCGTCGCGCCCTGCCCCGGGAGCCGCCGGCCAGTGCCTCCCGGATGCGCTGTATCCTGTTCCGTCCCGCTGTTTCCGCTCACGCCCCGCCCCGTCACGCTTTGCCCCATTGCATCGCGACCCACCGCACCGGACCCGGTCGGGCCCTGGCCGTTCGCCCCGGCTTCCGCGGTGTCCCATCCGGTGGCACCGGGCGCCGTGGCCTGCTGCGCTTCGGTGTCCTCCGTCGGCCCACCCGAACCGTGCCCGTGGGCCCCCCGCCCCCTCGGAACACCGTCCGCCGATCCCTGCCCTGCCACCGGGTCCACCGGACCCGAGCCCGCCGAGCCTTCCGAAGCCGACGGTGCCGTCGAGTCCGCCGGTCCCGTCAGATCCGGCAGGTCCGCCAGGTCCACCGGTCCTGTCGGGTCCACCGGTCCTGTCAGGTCCGCAGAACCCGTCGGCCCCGCAACACCCCTCGATCCCACAGAACCTGTCGAACCAGCAGAACCCGTCGGCTCGGCGGGTCCGGCCGGAGTGACAGAACCTTTCAGCTCAGCGGGTCCTGCCGGGCCAACGGGATCTGCCGACCCGGCAGATCCCTTCGCTCCGGCAGATCCCGTCGCTGCGGCAGGTGCTGCCACGCCAACCGATTCCGTCGCTCCGACCGATCCGGTCGGCAACGCCGGAATCGGGGACCCGGTGGGCCCCGTGGGCTCCGGTGTGCCGACCGGCGGTGCCGCTCTTCCCGGTGCCGGCGCATCCAGTCGCCCGGAAGCCGGCACCGGATGCCGCGCACCAGCCGAGTCAGCGTCAGTTCCTGTGGAGATCACGGTACTTGAGGGCAGCGACGCACTTGACGGCGGCAGCGGTTCCACCGATTCGGCAGATGGTTCGGCGGACTTGAGTGGTGCGGCTGATCCGGTCGGGGGCTCGGGTTCCCGGGAGGCGGGCGGACGGATCGGTTCCGCACTGTCCGGCGTCGCTGCGTCCCGCGGGCTGGTCGGCGGCGGCGGAGTGGCCGCAGGAGCGGTGGCAGCGGCGACAGGGGTGGCGGAGCTGGTGGCGGTCAGGCTCTCGGGGCCGGTCAGGCCCTCGGTGTCGGTCAGGCCCTCGGTGGTGTGCGGGTCCGGGTGCCGCGCGGGCGCTTCGGCAGGTCCCGGCGGCGCGCTCGGCTGCCCCGCGGGCCGCCACGGCCGGCCGCCGGCGCCGTGGCCCGACTGCGTTGTGGCCGCGCGGGGTTCGGCGACGGGGGTGCCGGGCTCCGGAACGAAAGCGCCACGGGGGCGCGACCGGGCGGCGCCGGCGCGGCGCAACACGGAGCGCGCCGTCCGCCCGGCGCTACGCCAGAGACCCCAGTCCCGGCGCAGCGGTGCACCGGGCGCGGAGCTCTCGGTCGGTCCCATTCGCGTCCCTCTCACAGCCGGCGGTGCCCGCGCCCTTCAGCGCAGCTACCGGTGAGCCAGTCGCCGTGCGCCGCCCTCGCTCTCGGTATCCGCGCCTGAAAAGCCTTCCCCGTGCCTGAAGAGAACCGGGGTGCCCCAACCGCTGGGCACGGCAGGCGCACTTCTCAACAGTAGGCCGCCGAAGGCTTTCAGGGGCAGCCGTCGACAGTGGTTGCCCGAATGCGCCCCGGCCACCCACCTGCATCTGATATGCGCCGATCGAGTGACGTTCAACCGCTACTCATCGGTCTGCCGTGCGATTTCCGCCGCCGCATCGGGTCCCTGTTCGAGCAGAATGCGGAAGCCGTCCTCGTCCAGGACCGGCACTTTCAACTGCACTGCTTTGTCATGCTTCGAACCGGGGTTCTCCCCTGCCACCACGAAGGAGGTCTTCTTGGAAACGGAGCCGGAGACCTTGGCGCCCCGGTTCTGCAACTCCTCCTTGGCGACGTCCCGGGTGTAGTGCTGGAGCGTGCCGGTGACGACCACGGTGAGGCCCTCGAGGGGGCGTGGGCCCTCGTCCTCGCCGGTGCCCTCCTCCTCCATCCGGACGCCGGCCGCACGCCATTTGCGCAGGATCTCGCGGTGCCAGTCCACCTCGAACCACTGCTTGACGGACTCGGCGATGATCCCGCCGACGCCGTCGACCGCGGCCAGCTCCTCCTCGCTCGCCTGCTCGATACGGTCCAGGGAACGGAACTCCCTGGCCAGCGCACGCGCCGCGACCGGGCCGACATGACGGATCGACAGGCCGGTGATGATGCGGTCCAGGGGGCGCTGCTTGGCCGCGGCGATGTTCTCCAGCATGGCGAGGGTGTTCTTCTTGGGCTCGCCCTGCTGGTTGGCGAAGAGCGTGACGATCTTCTCCTCACCGGTCTTCGGATCGCGCTTGGGCAGGCCGCTGTCCTGGTCGAGGACGTAGGCCTTGATGGGCAGCAGCTGCTCCAGGGTGAGGTCGAACAGGTCGCCCTCGTCGGTCAGGGGTGAGTCGGCCGGCTCCAGAGGCCTGGTCAGGGCGGCCGCTACGACATAGCCGAAGCTCTCGATGTCCAGGCTTCTGCGGCCGGCGAGGTAGAACAGCCGCTCACGCAACTGTGCCGGGCAGGCTCGCGCGTTCGGGCACCGCAGATCGACGTCGGCCTCCTTGGCGGGCCGCAGCGGAGTGCCGCACTCCGGGCACTTGGCGGGCATCACGAACTCCCGCTCGGTGCCGTCCCGCAGGTCGGCCACCGGGCCGAGGATCTCCGGGATGACGTCTCCGGCCTTGCGCAACACCACGGTGTCCCCGATGAGGACGCCCTTGGCCTTCACCACCTCCTGATTGTGCAGGGTGGCGAACTCGACCTCGGAGCCGGCGACGGTGACCGGCTCGACCTGGGCGTACGGGGTGACCCGGCCGGTGCGGCCGACTCCGACCCGGATGTTGACGAGTTTGGTGTTGACCTCTTCGGGGGCGTATTTCCAGGCAATGGCCCAGCGCGGGGCGCGCGAGGTGGAGCCGAGGCGGCCCTGCAACGGAATTTCGTCCAACTTGACCACGACACCGTCGATCTCATGGGCGACGGAGTGGCGGTGCCGGCCGTAGTGCTCGATGAAGGCGCGGACGCCCTCGATGTCGTCGACGACCTTGCTGTACGGGGTGGTGGGCAGGCCCCATTCGTGCAGCAGCTCGTACGCGTGCGAAAGGCGGTCGATGTCGAAGCCCTCACGGGCCCCGATGCCGTGCACCACCATGTGCAGCGGGAGCTTGGCGGTCTCCTTGGGATCCTTCTGGCGCAGTGAGCCCGATGCCGAATTGCGCGGGTTGGCGTAGGGCTTCTCGCCGGCCGCGACCCGGCCGGCGTTCAGCTCCTGGAAGGCCTCCATCGGGAAGAAGACCTCGCCTCGAATCTCGACGAGCGCGGGAATGCGGTCGCCTTTGAGTCGCTCGGGGATCTCCGCGATGGTGCGCACGTTCGGAGTGATGTCCTCGCCGGTGCGGCCGTCGCCGCGGGTGGCGGCGCGGGTCAGCCTGCCGTGTTCGTACGTGAGGTTGACGGCGAGGCCGTCGACCTTCAGCTCGCACAGGAAGTGGTAGTCGGTGGTACCGACGTCTCTGGCGATGCGGTCGGCCCAGGCTTCGAGCTCCGCGTCGTCGAAGGCGTTGTCGAGCGAGAGCATGCGCTCGCGGTGCTCGACCTCGGCGAGATCTGTCTCATAAGCGCCTGAGACCTTCTGGGTCGGCGAGTCGGGTGTGCGCAGCGACGGATGCTCGTCCTCCAGGGCCGTCAGCGCGCGCAACAACCGGTCGAACTCGGCGTCGCTGATGACCGGCTGGTCCTTCACGTAGTACCGGAAGCGGTGCTCCTCGACCTGCTCAGCGAGCTGCGCATGCTTCTCCCGTGCCTCGGCTGGCACCTCTGCGGGCTGTGCTTGCTGTTCGCCGGCCACCTTGTCCTCCCGTTACTCAGGGTTGTCCGCGAGGGATCTCGCCGCCCGGACGCAATGGGCGAGCGCCTGGCGCGCATAGTGCGGCGACGCGCCTGCGAGACCGCATGCCGGGGTGATCACCACGGACTTCTCAAGAAGCCCCGGGTGCAGCCCCAGCCTGCGCCACAGCGTCCTGACACCCATGACGCTACCTGCCGGGTCTGACAATGGGCCGTCCGTGCCGGGAACGACACCGGCGAACAGTTTCATGCCGTCCTCCACCGCCTCCCCGATGACCTCGTCGTCACGCTCGGTGAGCAGCTCGGCGTCGAAGGAGACCCCGGCCGCACCGGCCCTGCGCAGCAGCGCGAAGGGGACGTCGGGGGCGCACGAGTGCACGACGACCTGACCGCCGTGCCGGTGCTGTACCCCCATCACGTCGCGCAACGTGCCCTCCACGATCTGCCGGTCCACGGCGCCGTGCCTGCGGTAGCCGCTGGCGGACTTCACCTGCCCGCGCAGCACCGCGGTCAGCGACGGTTCGTCCAGCTGGAGCACCACCTCGGCGCCGGGCACCCGCCGGCGCACCTCGGCAAGGTGCGCCCGCAGCCCTTCGCACAGCGATTCCGCCAGGTCACGGCAGGCGCCGGGGTCCGACAGCGCCACCTCGCCACCCCGCAGCTCCAGGGTGGCCGCGAGTGTCCACGGCCCCACGACCTGCACTTTCAGCGGGCCTTCGTAGCCCTGGGTGAACTCCTCCAGCGCGTCCAGGTCCTCGCCGAGCCAGGACCGCGCCCGGCGGGTGTCCCGCCCCGGCCGGTCGCCGATGCGCCAGCCGCTGGGCTCCACGCGCGCGTACAGCTCGACGAGCAGGCCGGTGGTCCTGCCGATCATGTCGGCACCGGGCCCTCGGGCGGGCAGCTCAGGCAGGTACGGCAGCCCCTGACCGGCCGCGGCGCCCTCGAACGTGCCCGTCACGGTCTTGACGGCCTCCCGGGCGTCGGTGCCGGGCATCGACCCGACACCGGATGCGCCGCGGACGCTGAAGTCACTGATTTCGCTCACGCGTGAAGCGTACGGAATCGCTGCGCTGGGCTGAGCCGACGGTAGGGGTTCCGGTGGGGTCGGTGACCCGCGCTCCGGTGCGCCCGGCGCGGCGCGACCCTTCGGGTGGCCCACCGTCCCTCAGGGGTGCTTCGGTCGCGTCCGGAAACACCGGCCGGTGGGTGGCTGGTCGCGCAGTTCCCCGCGCCCCTTTTCAGGTGCGCCGTGCGTGCCCTTCGCTGGGCGATGGGTTGTCGTGCCTGGAGGAGTGCAGCGTGCGTGCCCCTGCCCGTCCGGGTTCAGTGGCCGGGGCGGACCGTCAGGTCGGTGACGTGGGCGTCGCGTGGCAGGTCCAGGGCCGTGAGGATGGTGGTGGCGACCGAGTCGGGGTCGATCCAGCGGGCGGCGTCGTACGTCTTGCCCTCCTGGCGGTGCACCTTCTCCTGCATGGCCGTCGCGGTGCGGCCCGGGTAGACCGAGGTGACGCGGACGCCGGCGGCGTGCTCCTCCTGGCGCAGGGCGTCCGCGAGGGCCTTCACACCGTGCTTGGAGGCGGCGTACGCGCCCCATTCGGCGCTCGCGGACAGGCCGGCGCCCGAGTTGACGAACACCACGTGACCGCGGGCGACGCGCAGCTGCGGGAGGAAGAGGCGGGTCAGCTCGGCGGGCGCGATCAGATTGACTTCCAGCTGGTGACGCCAGGTGCGCGTGGTCAGGTCGCCGACCGGTCCGAGGTCGACGACGCCCGCGATGTGCAGCAGTGAATCGACCCGCTCGGGAAGGCTCTGGTGGGAGAAGGCCCAGGACAGCCGGTCGGGCTCGGCGAGGTCACCGACGAGCGTACGGGCGCCGGCGAACTCGCCTGCCAGCTCCTTCGCACGGCCGGCGTCCCGCGCGAGCAGCACCAGATCGTCGCCGCGCGCCAGGAGCCGGCGGGCGACGGCCGCGCCGATGCCGGCACCGGCTCCGGTGATCACATGAGTAGCCATGGCAGACATGGTCGCATCACCCCCGTCCCACCCCTCTCACGACCGGCTCCGATCCCCGGCCCGCCCCGGCCTCACTGCGTGCCGGCCGACTCCTCCAGATAGGCCAGCGCCCCCACCGGCTCCTCGGCGAAGAACACCAGGTCCGTCAGTGGCAGGGGCAGGAAGCCCTCCTCCTCCATGCGCTGGAACTGCTGCTTGAGGCCGTCGTAGAAACCGGCCGTGTTGAGCAGTACGACGGGCTTGATGTGGTGGCCGTGCTTCTTCAACTCCAGGATTTCGGTGGCCTCGTCGAGGGTGCCAGTGCCGCCGACCATGACGACGACGGCGTCGGCCTTCTCCAGGAGGAACTTCTTGCGCTCGCCGAGGTCGCGGGCGATCACCATCTCGTCGGAGACCTTGCGGACCCGGTCGGCCAGGAACTCCACGGACACCCCCAGGAGCCGCCCTCCGGCCTCCGCCACCCCGTCGGCGACCACTTTCATCAGGCCCACGTCGGAGCCGCCCCACACCAGGGTGTGGCCACCCTTCCCGATCAGTTCGGCGAATTCGCGGGCGGGACGGGTGTAACGCTCATCGAGCTCGGCGGCGGAGAGGAAGACACAGATGTTCATGGCGACCACCGTACGGGGGAAGAGATCCGGCCCTCACGGTGCTCTACGGGTATGGCCAAAGGACACACGATCACCATCGAAGAGGGCACGGAGCGCGTGCGGGTGCTGCGGGACGGCCAGGTCGTCGCGGAGAGCGAGCGCCCCCTGGTGCTGCACGAGACCGGCTGTCCCCCGCGCTACTACCTGCCCCCACAGGACGTCCGCACGGACCTGCTGACGCCCTCGGAGACCCACACCCACTGCCCCTTCAAGGGCACCGCCTCGTACTGGTCCCTGCCGGGCGCCCCCGACACCGTCTGGGCCTACCCGGACCCGAAGCCGGAGGTGGCGGCCATCAAGGACCACCTGTGCTTCTACGAGGTGGAGGTGGCGGCCGGCTGAACGGCGGCCGCACTCCGCGCGGGTGTCAGACCCGTGCCGGGGCACGCGTCGTCGACGCGATCGTCGCCGACCCCACCACCCGCGTGTCGTCGTAGAGCACGATCGCCTGGCCGGGGGCGACACCGCGGACCGGTTCCGTGAAGGTGACCTTCAGGTCGCCGGCGTCGAGGTGGGCGGTGACCTCGGTCTCGCCGCCGTGGGCGCGTAGCTGGGCCGTGTAGGTGCCGGGGCCGGTCGGGGGCGTGCCGCACCAGCGGGGCCGGATGGCGGTGAGGGCGCTGACGTCCAGGGCGGCGGCGGGGCCCACCGTCACCCGGTTGTTCACGGGCGAGATGTCCAGGACGTAGCGCGGCTTGCCGTCCGGCGCCGGGTTGCCGATGCGCAGGCCCTTGCGCTGGCCGATGGTGAAGCCGTAGGCGCCCTCGTGGCTGCCGACCTTGGTGCCCGACTCGTCGACGATGTCGCCGGGGGCCGTGCCCAGGCGGCGGGCCAGGAAGCCCTGGGTGTCGCCGTCCGCGATGAAGCAGATGTCGTGGCTGTCGGGCTTGCGCGCCACGGCGAGTCCGCGGCGCTCGGCCTCGGCGCGGATCTCCTCCTTGGTGGTGATCGTGTCACCGAGCGGGAACATCGCGTGCGCGAGCTGCTGCTCGTCGAGCACCCCGAGGACGTACGACTGGTCCTTGGCCAGGTCAGAGGCGCGATGCAGCTCGCGGGAGCCGTCCTCACGTGTGATGACGTGCGCGTAGTGGCCGGTGCACACCGCGTCGAAGCCGAGGGCCAGCGCCTTGTCCAGGAGCGCGGCGAACTTGATCTTCTCGTTGCAGCGCAGGCAGGGGTTGGGGGTGCGGCCGGCCTCGTACTCGGCGACGAAGTCCTCCACCACGTCCTCGCGGAAACGCTCGGCGAGGTCCCACACGTAGAACGGGATGCCGATGACGTCGGCGGCCCGCCGGGCGTCGCGGGAGTCCTCGATGGTGCAGCAGCCGCGTGCGCCGGTGCGGAACGACTGCGGATTCGCCGACAGCGCGAGGTGCACCCCGGTCACGTCATGCCCGGCCTCGACGGCACGGGCGGCGGCGACGGCGGAGTCCACGCCGCCCGACATGGCGGCGAGCACACGGAGCGGGCGCTGTGGCGCTCGGACCCGTGCCCGGTCCTGAGTGGGGGCCGAGGCGGCCGGGTCCGGTGCCGGGTGCTGCGGGATCTCAGTCATAACGCATCCAGGGTACGGGGCGCGGGGGAACCGGTGCCGCCGGATATCCGTTGGGCAGACGGAGGGGCAGCGTCGAGGGTTACCGCCAGGGACGAGACCCAGGGCGCCACCGTCCCGAAGCCGGGGGAACGGACAAGGACATGACGACCAAGCCTGGGGGCCCCGCGCGGGGGCCCGGGCAGAGCGGCGGCTCCGGGGCGCAGACCCAGGGCATCGGCCGCCGCACCGCGGTGATCGCCGGCGGCCTCGGCGTGCTGGCCGCGGCCGGACTCGCCATGGAGGAGCTACGGCGCGTGTGGTGGCGGCTGCCCGGCATCGACAAGCCCCGCACCCCGGGCGCCGTGGACTTCTCCGGCGCCGCATGGACCGCCGCCTCCCCGGCGAACTGGCGGCGCGCCGACCGTCCCGACGACTACGCCATCGACCGCGTCGTCATCCATGTCACCCAGGGCAGCTACCGCAGCGCCGTCAGGGCCTTCCAGGACCCGCAGCACCGTGCGTCCGCGCACTACCTGGTCGGCAGGGACGGCCACATCACGCAGTTCGTCCGCGAGCTCGACGTCGCCTTCCACGCCGGCAACCGCGGCTACAACGAACGCAGCGTGGGCATCGAGCACGAGGGTTACGTGACGGACCCGTCGTTCCCTGACGTGATGTACCGGGCCTCCGCGCGGCTGACCGCACGGATCTGCGGCCGGTACGACATCCCGGTCGACCGTACGCACATCATCGGCCACTCCGAGGTCCCCGGCGCCGACCACACCGACCCGGGGCCGCACTGGGACTGGGACCACTACCTACGGCTGGTCAGGCAGGCAGCGGACGCGGCACGCGGCGACTAGGTTCTGTCGTCAAACTCCCGTCTGCCCGGCGGCGTCATGCACGCACTCTCGCCGCACCGGGCACAAGCCCACGTACTCCCCCACTGCCTGAACGGCGTGGGAGGTGCCCCCATGCGTACGCGGACTCGTGCCCGGCGCTCCCCCAAGCTCTTCGAGCAGGGGGGACCCCCAGAGCACGCACCTGACGCCGCCGGACCGCCCTTCGGGCAACGACGGGAGTTTGACGACAGGACCTAGGGCCTCCCATCGTGCCACGCCCCCGTCCTCCGGGTCCGTGCGGGCCCCCGGGGCGGGGTCGGCCCATCGTGCGCATCTGGCCTCATGCGCCCCGTCCGAGCACCTCCGCATGCCGTTCGATGACCGTCCGAATACCAGCTTTTGACCGTGTGCAGACAACTGCTAGGGTGCCGGTCAGATGGACGCAGGCCGCGCTTTTGCGGGCGACGAACGCCTGGGGGCAGGCGTAACGCAGCCATGCGATCCATCCGTTCCCCCACTTCCCGGCTACAGGATCCGCCCGGCCGCCGAGCGCGCCGTCCGTGTGCCGCTCGGGCTCTGACCAGGCGGCTCCCGTGAAGGAGCCCACGTTGAAGAAGACCCGCAAACTGGCCGTGCTGGCTGGTACCGCACTTGCGCCCATCATCGCCATCAGCCTGCCGGCCGCCTCGGCCGACGCCCACGGCTACATCTCCTCGCCGCCGAGCCGCCCGGCCCAGTGCTACAACCACACCGTGAGCTGCGGCCAGATCCAGTACGAGCCCTGGAGCGTGGAGGCCCCCAAGGGCGGAACGACGTGCAGCGGCGGCAACTCCCGGTTCCCCGACCTCAACGACAACAGCAAGCCCTGGGTCTACACGAACGTCGGCCGCTCGGTCACGTTCACCTGGACCATCCAGGCGAACCACGCCACCCGCGACTGGCAGTACTTCATCCTCGGTGGCCAGAAGATCGCACAGTTCGACGACGGCGGTAAGCAGCCGCCGACGACGCTGTCCCACACCGTCACGGTGCCCACGTCCGGGCATGTGACGATTCTTGCGGTGTGGAACGTCTACGACACTCCCAACGCGTTCTACAACTGCATCGACCTGAACGTGCAGTAGCTCCCGGCAGGGCCAGGGCCGGTGATCCGACGCGTTCGTGCGCGCCGGATCACCGGTCGTTCGCTGCGTGCCCGGATGGCCGGCCGGCCGCTCGCCGCGTGCCGCTCCCGGCCGTGCCGCGCCCGGCCGTCACGTCAGCCCGGCGGACCGTGCGCGTTCGACCGCCGGACCGATCGCCTCGGCGACCGCTGCCACGTCCGCGCCCGTGGAGGTGTGCCCGAGCGAGAAGCGCAGGGTGCCGCGGGCCAGGTCGGGATCACAGCCGGTGGCCAGCAGCACATGGCTGGGCTGGGCCACCCCGGCGGTGCACGCGGAGCCGGTGGAGCACTCGATGCCCTGCGCGTCGAGCAGCAACAGGAGCGAGTCGCCCTCGCAGCCGGGGAAGATGAAGTGGGCGTTGCCGGGCAGCCGGTCGACGGGGTCGCCGCCGAGGATCGCCTCCGGCACCGCCTTGCGTATCGCGTCGATCAACTCGTCCCGCAGCGCGCCGATGTCCCGCGCGAACTCCGCGCGCCGCTCGGTGGCCAACCGCGCGGCCACCGCGAACGCGCACGCCGCGGGCACGTCCAGGGTCCCGGAGCGCACGTGACGCTCCTGGCCGCCGCCGTGCAGCACCGGCACGGGGCTGTGGTCGCGACCGAGCAGCAGCGCCCCGATGCCGTACGGGCCGCCGATCTTGTGGCCGGACACCGTCAGCGCGGCGAGGCCACTGGCGCCGAAGTCCACCGGCACCTGGCCGACCGCCTGCACCGCGTCGGCGTGCAGGGGTATGCCGAACTCGTCGGCGACGTCGGCGAGTTCACGGATCGGCAGGAGGGTGCCGATCTCGTTGTTGGCCCACATGACGGTGGCCAGGGCGACGTCGTCCGGATTTCGCTCGATGGCCTCGCGGAGCGCCTCGGGGTGCACCCGGCCCACCGGGTCGACCGGCAGGTATTCGACGGTCGCACCCTCGTGGTCGGCGAGCCACTGCACGGCGTCCAGGACGGCGTGGTGCTCGACGGGACTGGCCAGGACGCGGGTGCGGGCCGGGTCGGCCGCACGGCGCGACCAGTAGAGACCCTTCACCGCGAGGTTGTCCGCCTCGGTGCCGCCGGAGGTGAACACCACCTCGCTGGGACGGGCCCCGAGTGACTCGGCGAGCGATTCCCGCGCCTCCTCGACGGTGCGCCGTGCCCGGCGTCCGGCGGCGTGCAGGGACGAGGCGTTTCCGGTGCGGGTGAGCTGGGCGGTCATCGCCTCGACCGCCTCCGGGAGCATGGGCGTGGTCGCGGCGTGGTCGAGGTAAGCCATGGTGGCCTCGATTCTACGGCCCCGGTGCGCTCGACCGTCGGGCGCTCGGTCGCCGTTCGGCCATCGCCGGCCGGCTCGCGGCACGACCGCCTCGCCACCGCGGCCCCGGTGCGCCCGGCGGGAACCCGGGACCGTCAGCCCGTGAGGCCCCAGGACAGGGTGTGGTCGCCGAGGACGAGCACGGCAAGGACGACGAGGTCGGCCACGCCCAGGGCGAGCCCGAGGATCGCGCGCCCCCGGCGGTTGGTGCCGCGCGCCAGCGCGAGCAGGGCCAGGGCGACGGACACCGGGCCGAGGAAGAGGTTGGCGACGAGCAGACCGAGCAGGCCGAGCACGAACGAGGCGACGGCCATGCCGTCGGCGTCCCGGCCCCGCGGCGCCGGCTCGGTGCCGCGACGCGGTGCAGTGAGTGCCATGGTGCGGACTCCAGTCGGATCAGGGTGGATGTCAGAAGGGATCGGTGCGGATCAGCGGCGGTGGGAACGGTGCGGTCAGCACGGGCCCCGCCCGTACACGGCTACGCGGGCCGGTGCGGAACCGGCTCGTACCCGTCGCCGGTCGGCAGCAGGATCAGTGGCGTTGGCGGCGGGCGCGTCGCTCGCGCACGGCGAAGACGGCGAGCCAGACCGCGATGACGGCGGCGGCGACGGCGCTGACGGACAGCGGGGCGTGGGCGACGGCGCCCAGCACGACGCCCAGCATCAGCAGGGCCACGACGAGGAACAGCATGAGGGCCCCTCTCGGAAGTCGGATCCAAGGTTCGGCGAACCTATTCGGCGAACACTTGTGACTACAACTGTTCACCGACTTGCTCCAGAGTACCCGCTCCCCCGCTTTGCAACTACAGAGAACAGTTGTTAACTACATGGCATGAGTCACACCACCGGCAAGCGGCGGGCCCAGAAGGAGCAGACCCGGCAGGCCCTGCTCGACGCCGCGCTGGTGCTCCTGGAGGACCAGAGCCTGAGCAGCCTGGGGCTGCGCGAGGTCACCCGAGTGGCGGGCATCGCACCCACCGCCTTCTACCGGCACTTCCCCGGCATCCCCGAGCTGGGTGTCGCGCTGGTCGACCAGGCGCTGGACAGCCTGCACCAGATGATCGGGGTGACCTTCGCCGCGCCGGGCGGGCTCGACGAGCGCATCGCCCGCAGCGTCGACCTGCTCACCCGGCACGTGCAGCAGTATCCGGCGCACGTCCGGTTCATCGCCCGCGAGCTGCACGGAGGCGTACAGCCGGTACGGGAGGCGATCGCCAAGCAACTGGCCCAGTTCGCCCATGAGGTACGCGCCGAGCTGGCGCGGCAGCCCGAATCCCGGGGCTGGAACGACGACGACCTGCTGATGCTCGCCCGGCTCTACGTGGAACTCATGGTGATGACGACCGCGGCCATCCTGGACGCCCCACCGGGCACGGAGGAACAGGTGACGGCCCAGACCCGCCGCCAGATGCGACTGGTCAGCCTGGGCCGCCGCCACTGGCTCGACTGACCGTCAGGGCGCCCGCCCCGCCACGGCGCCGCACGGGCTCGCGCATGCCGTCGGGGGGCCGACTCCGCGGGCTCGATCAGACGCGGGCCCGCGCCAGTTGCCGGGACTGCGCCACCAGGCGGTCCGTGCTGTCCCAGACCTCGGCGTCCTCCTCCAGGAAGCCGCCCGCGAGGTTGCGCGTGGTGATCGCCACCCGCAGCGGGCCCGGCGCCGGCAGCGCCCGGATGTGTGCGGTCAGCTCGACCGTGGGCACCCAGCCCTTGACGCCCAGCTCGAATCCGGTGGGCGGCAGGGCGTCCACGGCCACGAGGAGGGCGAGCGGGTCCGGGGCACGTCCGTCGGCGAGGCCGAACCACGCCCGCATCTCGCCCTTTCCGGACGGCGCGCCGATCGCCCAGCCGAGGGTGGCCGGGTCGAGCTTCATCCAGAGCCGGTCGGTGAGCGGTGCCGTGATCGGCGAGGGCAGCCCCTCGGGTGCGTCCTCCGCGCCGAAGCACCCTTCCACCGGCGGGATGGCGGGCGGCTTCGCGGTGGTGCGGACATCGTCGGGCAGCGTCTCCAGGTCACCGTACGAGGCGAGCACCCGGACGCGTTCGACCTCCGTGCCGTCGTCCTCGAGCTGGAACAGCGAGGCGGTGCCGGTGGCGAGGGTCCGGCCGGAGCGCGCGGTCTCGGTGCGGATCACGGCGGGACCCGGACGGGACGCGGTCAGGTAGTGGGCGGTGATGGTGAACGGGTGCGGGTACGGCAGCGTGTCGGCGAGCGCACGGCCCAGCAGCGCCAGCAGGTATCCGCCGTGCACGGGACCCAGGATGGTCCAGCCGGCGGAGAGTTCGGCGTCGTAGACACCCGGCCCCCGCGGGACGAGCGCCGTGTCCCGGTCCAGCTCGCCGTCGCCGACCGGCCTGTCGAACGCGGGCGGCGCGGCCACGGGAGTCACCTCGGGTGCCGGTGCGGCGGCCTGCGACTGGCCTGCGGTCGGGTCCGGAGCACGTTCTGCCATGGCTGCACCGTACAACAAGAGAATACTAAGCGGTAGCTTTGCCGACGGCGGCCCGTACGGTGGCACAAGGCGACGTCCGGAAACGGCGATGCCCGGTGAGGCAGCCACGCGCCGCCGCCCCACCGGGCCACCCTCGGCTCACTCGTCGGACGTCGTGCCGTCCGCCGGTTCCTCCGCAGCCGCGTCGGTCGTCGCGGCGTCCTTCGTGACACCCTTCGCGGCGTCCTTCGTGACCGCCTTCGTCGCGGGCCCGGAACCGGCCTCGGCCGCGGCACCGCCACCGGCCGGCGCGACGTCGTCCGTGGTGACCAGTTCGATCGCCTCGATCGCCGCGGAGAGCAGCTCGGTGTCCTCGGGTGCCTGGTCCGGCGCGTTCTCCGGGTGGTGGCAGGCCACCCGCTGGCCGGGCCGCAGCTCGATGAGGGGCGGCTCCTGCGTGGTGCAGATCCTCGTCGCCTTCCAGCACCGGGTGTGGAAGCGGCATCCGCTGGGCGGCGCGATCGGGGACGGAACGTCGCCCTTGAGCAGGATCCGGCCGCTCTCGGCCGAACGGCGCCTGGGGTCCGGGATCGGCACCGCGGACAGCAGCGCCTTGGTGTACGGGTGCATCGGCGTCTCGTAGAGCGCGTCGCGGTCGGACAGCTCCACGATCTTGCCGAGGTACATCACCGCGATCCGGTCCGAGACGTGCCGGACGACGGACAGGTCGTGGGCGATGATCACGTACGTCAGGCCCAGTTCGTCCTGGAGGTCGTCGAGCAGGTTCACGACCTGCGCCTGGATGGAGACGTCGAGCGCCGACACCGGCTCGTCCGCCACCACCAGCTTCGGCTTCAGGGCGAACGCACGGGCGATGCCGATGCGCTGCCGCTGGCCGCCGGAGAACTCGTGCGGGTAGCGGTTGTAGTGCTCGGGGTTGAGCCCGACCACCTCCAGCAGCCGCTGGACCTCCTTCTTGATGCCGCCGTCCGGCGTCACGCCCTGGAGCCGGAACGGGGCACCGACGATGGTGCCGATGGTGTGCCGGGGGTTCAGCGACGAGTACGGATCCTGGAAGATCATCTGGACGTCGCGGCGCATCGGGCGCATCCCGGCGACGCCGAGGTGGGTGATGTCCCGCCCCTCGAACTCGACCCGGCCCCCGGTGGGCTCCAGCAGCCGGGTGATCAGCCGCCCCATCGTCGACTTCCCGCAACCGGACTCGCCGACCACGCCGAGCGTCTCTCCGGAGCGCACGTCGAAGTCGATGCCGTCCACTGCCTTCACCGCGCCGACCTGCCGTTGCAGCAGCCCCTTGCGGATGGGGAAGTGCTTTTGCAGCCCGGTCACCTTGAGGAGGGTCTCGCCCGCCTGCGTGCCGGTGCCGCCGCTCGTCGTGCCGGTGGAAGTCTCTTTCACAGCTTCGGCGCAATCTCTTCGGTCCAGATACGCTCCCGCTGCTCCTGCGAGAGATGGCAGGCCGCCCAGTGCCGGCCGCCGACCTCCTTCAGCTCCGGCCGGACGGTGCGGGTGACGTTGTCCTTGGGCAGGTCCGCGTACGGGCAGCGCGGGTTGAACGCACAGCCGGACGGGATGTTGATGAGCGAGGGCGGGGAGCCCTTGACCGGAATGAGGCGGTCGGTCTGCGCACGGTCGAGCCGGGGCATCGAGCCGAGCAGGCCCCAGGTGTAGGGGTGCCGCGGCTCGTAGAAGACCTTCTCCGCCGGGCCGCGCTCCACGCACCGGCCGCCGTACATCACGAGGATGTCGTCGGCGAGCTCGGCGACCACGCCGAGGTCGTGGGTGATGATGATGACGGCGGAGCCGAACTCCTTCTGGAGGTCCCGGATGAGGTCGAGGATCTGCGCCTGGACCGTCACGTCCAGGGCGGTGGTCGGCTCGTCGGCGATCAGCAGCTCGGGGTTGTTGACCAGCGCCATCGCGATCATCGCGCGCTGCCGCATACCGCCCGAGAACTCGTGCGGATAGCTGTCCACCCGCTTGTCGGGCTGCGGGATGCCGACCCGGTCGAGCATCTCGACGGCGCGCCGGCGGGCCGTCTTCTTGTCCACGTTGTGGTGGACCCGGTAGGCCTCGACGATCTGCCGGCCCACCGTGTAGTACGGGTGCAGCGCGGAGAGCGGGTCCTGGAAGATCATGGCCATGTCGCGGCCGCGCAGCCGGCGCACGTCTTCCGGGTCGGCGGCCAGCAGCTCGGTGCCGTCCAGCCAGATCTCGCCGGAGATCTGGGCCTTGCGCCGGCCGTACTGACCGGCGGTGTGCAGACCCATGATGCCGAGCGAGGTGACCGACTTGCCGGAGCCGGACTCGCCGACGATGCCCAGCGTCTGGCCCTTGTCGAGCTTGAAGCTGAGCCCGTCGACGGACTTGACCAGGCCGTCGTCGGTCGGGAAGTGCACCTTCAGATCGCGCACCTCGAGGAACGCGGTCGGCTCGGGCGAGGCGGCGACGGGCTCGCCGAGCGCCCCTTCGCTGCTGCTGAGGCTGGTGCCGCTCTTGCTGAGGTCGGTCATGCGAGCCTCACTCGGGGGTCGATCACGGCGTACAGGATGTCCACGACGAGATTGGCGATGATCACCGCGATCGAGGTGATCAGGGTGACCCCGAGGATCACCGGCAGGTCGCGGACGTAGATCGCCTTGAGCACCGCCGCACCGAGTCCGGGAAGGCTGAAGGCGGTCTCGGTGAGGATCGCACCACCGACCAGGGCGCCCAGGTCCATCCCGAGCATGGTGAGGATCGGCGTCATCGTCGAGCGCATGGCGTGCCTGGAGATGACGATCGGTTCGCTCAGGCCCTTGGCGCGCGCGGTGCGGATGTAGTCCTCGCCGAGCACTTCCAGCATGGTGGCCCGGGTGATGCGGGCGTACATCGCGGCGTACAGGAAGGCCAGGGTCACCCAGGGCAGCAGCAGGCCCTGGAACCAGGGGCCGATGCCGTCCGAGATCGGATGGTAGCCGGACTCGATCCAGCCGAGGCCGTAGTCGAAGGCGGCCAGCGACAGCATCGCGGTGAAGAAGATCGGCAGCGACACGCCGGCGAGCGCCACGACCATCGCGGAACGGTCCCACATGGTGCCCCGCTTGAGGGCGGAGAGCACACCGGCGGCCAGGCCGAACAGCAGCCACAGCACGGCAGCGCCGATCGCCAGCGCCAGCGTCACGGGGAGCCGGTCGGTGAGCACCGGCCAGATGGGCTGCTCGTTCTTGAACGAGTACCCGAAGCACGGCGCGGGGCAGTGCGTGACATCGCCTCCCGCGGAGTACGTACGACCCACGAACAGGCCCTTGAAGAAGTGGAGCACCTGTTCGTAGATCGGGTCGCCCAGCTGGAGCTTCTCGCGTACGGCTGCCACGGCGGCGGCGTCCGACTGCTTGCCGACGTACAGGGTGGCCGGGTCGACATTGGTCCACTTCGGGATGAGGAAGAAGATGCAGAAGACCACCACGATGATGACCATCAGCATCACGACGACGGACATCAGCCGCCTGATGAGGTATGCGAGCACTGCTCTCGGCC
Organism: Streptomyces odontomachi; assembly: GCF_024435355.1. Classification (GTDB taxonomy): domain Bacteria; phylum Actinomycetota; class Actinomycetes; order Streptomycetales; family Streptomycetaceae; genus Streptomyces; species Streptomyces odontomachi. The sequence continues at coordinate 243,808 of NZ_JAMJWG010000011.1, read as the reverse complement.
CGGCGGCGGGACACGGGCCCCTGGGTGCGTCCCCGGTTGGTTCCGGGGACGCCCCAGGTGGCCCGCGACTCCCGCCGCGCCGGCCTTCACCTGCCTTTCAAGCCGTACGGCGCTGCCGGTGTGCGGATTACTTCACGCCGAGGCTGATGAAGTCGTACATACCGCTGTAGGCATCGGTGGTGTAGACGTTGCTCAGCCGGTCCGAGCGCCAGTTGATGAAGCGCTCGAAGACGAACGGAAGGTAGTACGCGCCTTCCATGACCTTGTGGTTGATGTCCCGCGCGGTCGCGGCCTTCTGCGCCGGGTCCGACTCGGTGGTGAACTTGGCGAAGTCGCCGTCGATCCCCTTGTCGTTGATCAGCGCGTAGTTGTTGTTGCCGTTCGGCAGGATGTAGCTGCTGTGCCACAGCGGCAGGCCGTAGCCCTGCACGGACGGGAAGTCCGGGCCCCAGCCCAGGATGATGATCCCCATGTTGCGCTTCTTGACCACGTCGGGGTTGCCGGGGATGGACGCGATCTCGGCGCCGTCCCACTGGTCGATGTCGGCCTTGATGCCGATCTTCGACAGCGAGGCCTGGAGGGACTCGGCGGTGGCGACCTCGACCGGCTTGTTGTTGCGGACCGAGATGGTGGTCTTGAAGCCGTTCGGCTTGCCGCAGGCCTTCAGCTCTTCCTTGGCCTTGGCGACGTTGGGCTTGCCGTCGTTCTTGGCGGTGCCGTACGGGTCGTACTTCTGGAGCTCGGAGCCGGGCACGGACGGCGGCAGCATGTTGGTGCCGATGTCACCGCCGCCCTTCGGGCCGCCACGGGCGGTCTGGAGCGACTTGTGGTCGGCGCCGTAGATGACCGCCTTGCGGCAGTGGATGTTGTCCATCGGCTTCACGTTCTGCGGGAAGACCGCGTACCGGATGTAGCCGGAGATCGGGTTGTCGATGCTGTCCTGGTGCTCCTTCAGGGCCTTGGTGCGGCCCTGCGGGGACAGACCGGTCTGGGACAGGTCCAGGTCGTACTTGCCGGCGATGAGCTGGTTGTCCAGGTCGTCGGCGTTGGTGAACAGGGTCACCGTGACCTTGTCCGGGTACGCCTTGCGGACCGGGTCCGAGGACTTCTTCCAGTTCGGGTTGCGGACCAGCACCAGCGACTTGTTCGGCGTGTACGACTGGAACTTGTACGGGCCGGAGGAGAACGGGTGCAGGCCGTACTTGGACTTGGTGTCCTTGTCCTGGCGCACCGGGGACGCCGAGGTCAGCGCGAGTATCTCCTCGAAGTCACTGTTCGGCTTCGGCAGGTGGAAGGTGATGTGGGTGGCGTCCGGCGTGTCGATCGCCTTCAGGCCCAGGTGGTCCTTGGCCTTGTCCTTGTACGGGCCCTTGTACGTCTTCTTCGGGTCGAGCACGTCCCTCAGGTAGACCGGACCGCCGGAGAGCACGTCCTGCGCCCAGACCCGCTCGATGCCGTACTTGATGTCCTGGGACGTGATCGGCTTGCCGTCCTCCCAGGTGATCCCGGGACGCAGCGTGTACGAGTACGTCTTGCCACCGTCGGTGATCTTGGCACGGCTGGTGGCGAGGTCCGGCGTGAGCTCGGCGCCCGTCTTGCCCGGCTCCGTCTTGCTGGTGAGAAGTTGACGCGAGTAGAACCGCATGAAATTCCAGGCGAAGCCGTAGTAGCCACGCGTGGTGTCCCACGAGTCGGCGTCCTGGGTGCCTGCGAACTTCAGCGTGCCGCCCGTCTTGGTCGACGCGTTGGCCACCTTGCCGTTCGCGGCGTCGTATCCGGCTCCCCCGCCGCCGTCGTCCTTGCTGCCGCCGCACGCCGCCGTGGACAGCAGCGCCGCGACCACGGCAGCTGCTGCCGCGGCTTGCTTGCGCCGCCCTTTGGTGCGTTGGGTAGTCACGTTACGGATCCTCCTGAGTAGGGCGGCCCGTGCAGGCACGGGCCATACAGCAGTTAGCGCGTCCCCTTGGGGTCGAGCGCGTCACGCACGCCGTCGCCGAAGAGGTTGAAGGAGAGCACGGTGATGAAGATGGCCAGACCCGGAACGATCATGTACATCGGGTCGGACTCGTAGTAGCTCAACGCCGCGGAGAGCATCTGGCCCCAGGAGGCGGTGGGCGGCTTGACGCCGACGCCCAGGAAGCTCAGGGCCGCCTCGGTGAGGATGTTGGTGGGGATCATCATCGTGGCGTAGACGATGATCGGAGCGATGAGGTTGGGCAGCAGTTCCTTGAAGAGGATGTAGATCCGCCCGGCTCCGAGGCTGCGCGCCGCATCCACGTACTCCCGTTCACGCAGGGACAGCGTCTGCCCGCGCACCACCCGACCCACGTACGGCCAGCCGAAGAAGCCGATCACCAGGATCATCACGAAGATGCGCACGCCGGTGCCGGTCAGGCCGAGCATGGAGTTCGGCATCACGGAGACCAGCGCGATGATGAAAAGCAGCTGCGGGAAGGACAGCAGCATGTCCATGATTCGGCTGATGATCGAGTCGAGCCAGCCGCCGAAGTAGCCCGCGAGCACCCCCAGCACGCTGCCCACCACGATCGCCACCAGCGCGGAGAGGAACCCGACCAGCAGCGAGACCCGCGCACCGTACACGGTCCGCGCGAACACGTCGCGACCGCTGACAGGTTCGACGCCGAGGAGGTGCTCACCGCTGATGCCGCCCAAGGAGCCCTTGGGGGTGGAGAAGAGCGGGTCGATCAGGTCCTCGTGGTGTTCGGTGGTCGACTGGCCCACCAGATGCGTGATCACCGGCGCGAACACCGCGATGATGATCAGCACCAGCACCACCGCGCCACCGGTCAGTGCCAGCCGGTCGCGTTTCAGCCGCTCCCAGGCGATCCGGCCCAGCGAGCGGCCCGTCACCGCTTTTCCTGGAGCCGTGGCAACGGCAGCTTCTGCGGTTGCGCTGGGGGCCGCGTCCGCAGTCGGCTCGTGCAGTGGTGCCGTCATTGTGGCAGGGACCCCTCTCAACCGGCGGTGGCCGGCCCGCACATGCCGCTGTGGCGGCGTGATCCGTCCGTCGTAAGGCAGGGGCGAGCGCCCCTTGGACCGGGAGTCTTCATGGCGGTTGCGATCTGTTGCCAGACTTGGCAGGGAATGGATGCGTAACCGTGATGCTGTCTGGGGAGTTCCGTTATCCGGACGGCGGCTGCCGAGGGTCGGACACGAATGATTCAGGACATTCCGCCCAGGCAGCGGGAAAACGCACTCTCGTGTTCACAATGTGTGAGCAAATCTCACCAGAGTAGACAACTTTCTCGCCAGTAACGTTCACCAGCCGACACCCCGATCCGCCGCGCCGACCGTAGGCGATGTTGCTCGCAGTGACGACCCCGAGGAACCAAGTCGTCGCAAAAACCGCCCGTCCCCCCTGGAAACGTGAAGACGGAAAAACCCGTCCTGTCCGACACGGCGGCCAAGGGAGACCCGACCTGCCCCGCACAGGCAAGAAGGAAACCCGCACCATTCCAGCCACTTGCGTACGGACGGCGGTCCGCGAGCATAGCCGCCACCTCAGGACGAAGCACGCAAATGTTACTGTCGGTCGCAGCGACACCGGCAAGATCTGGCCGGTTCGCGAAACAATTCAACAAGATCCAGCCCGGCCCGGGCGTAAGGCCCCCCGGGGCCTGAGGAACCGGGAGACCGTCCCCGGGGACCGTCCCCGGGGAGAGCGCGGACCGGGGAGAGTACGAACCGGGGAGAGCGCAGGAACGCGCCCGGAGGGCGGTCAGTACGTGCCGTGCGGCGGGGGGTACCCGTAGCCCGTGGTCGGCGGCGGCGCGGCCGCCACCGCTCCGCCCTCCCGGTCGTAGAACGGCCGCCCGAGCGCCCGCAGCCACATCGCCACCGGATCGTGCTCGTCGAAGAGCGCGACCGTCGACACGGACAACCCGTCCGGCACCGCGCCGATGGACTGGCGCATCATCATGCGCACCGCCTCCACCGCGGGCGGACTCGTGTCGTACACGTCGAGCCCGATGGCCAGGTAGGGCGAGCCGAGCGCCGGCTGCACCCAGGCACGGCGCAGCGAGCGCACCGCCGGGGTGCGGTGCGCGTGCTGGCTGAGCAGGGCGTAGAACTGCGGGATCTCGATCGTCGGGTCGGAGATCCGCAACGGTCCTGCGGGCTGCTGGTCGAGCCCGGACGCGAGACGACGCAGGTCGAGCCAGGGGATGCCCAGGCCGCCGCCCGGCTGGTGCGGGTTGAGCCAGAGGCCGTAGTGGTCGGGGTACAGGGTGCGGGCCACCTCGATGCCGCTGGTCACCTCGTAGGCCCTGGTCCATCCGCTGGCGGTGAGCTCCTGGGCGGAGGTGACGCAGGGCGCGTAGCCGAGGCCGTCGACCTCCAGGTAGCCGTACTGGGCGTCCGGGGAGCCGGCCTGGCCGTGCCAGAGCAGCATCCACACCTGCCCCGCGGCCGGATCGGCGAGCGCCTGGAGCAGCGCCTCGTAGGCGTCATAGCGCCCGGGCGTCACCTGGCGCAGCATCTGCTCGACCTGGCCGGCCGCTGCCGTGCCCGACGCACTCACCCTTGACCGCCCCTTCGTGAAGCCTTCGCCTGACGCAACTCGTGACGCACCCGGCTTTGTTCCGGCCGTGCGGCCGGATCCGGGCCGAGTCCTGCTCTCCGCCGGTCCATCCGATCCGGCCGGATATGACCGTATGTACTGCACTTTCCCGGGGGGTGACCCCCGGACCTCCAGCCGGAACAGCGCGCCACCGCGCCGTGCGGCGGCCCTAGCAGGTCATGGAACCACCTTAAGCGGCAGCGCCTGACACCGCTGTGAGGCATCGTTCAGCGGCGCTGCGACCCGGCTGGCCGGTGACTCTCTTGACACCGACCGACGGGCGTGATCCATTCCGGCGGTCGGTGTGGCCGTCCGCGAGCGTCACAGGGTTCCCGGGTGCGGGTCCGGTGGCGCGGGAGCGCCGGCCGTGACCGTCGCGAGGTCACGGCGCGTGTCCATAGAAGGGGACGATCTTCTCCCGCATCCATTCGGCCACCGGGTCCTGGGTGACGTCCAGCAGGACCAGGTTGACGGGCCAGCGGACCGGGACGCGGCCCAGCGCACGGCCCAGCGCGGCCAGCGGCGCCTCCCGGGTGTCACCCTCCCAGTGGGTGAGCTCCACCCCGATGAACAGCACGGGGTCGTCGCCCTCGATGCTGGCCAGGCAGCGGCGTGCGGTGCGTACCGTGCTGGGGACCTGTGCCGGGTCGGCCGCGGGCCCCGGTGCCGGGGACGCCGCCCCGGCGCCCGCGAACTCCTCGGCCGCCGCCGCCAGGAAGTCCACCGGGTCGTCCTGCCAGTCGGGTTCGAAGAGGCGGACGCGGCCACCGCTCGGGCCGTCCAGCGCGGTGCGCCCGGCCCGGCACAGCTCGGCCACGGCGCGCGGCGGCAGGGGGATGCCGACCGTGCCGTCCGGGTTGACGGCGATGCCGAGCTGCGGCGGCAGGCCACGGGCGAACTCGACGGCGGGCGCGACCGTGTACGACATGTGGTCGCCCACGACATGCCTGAACTGCTGCTCGGAGCTGAACACGGGGACGTAGGCCTGGCCCTGGAGTTCGATGGTGGGCAGGTCGAACACCGGGCGGTCGGGGCCGCCGCCGTTCGGCAACGGCACCCAGAGCGCGCTGCGGGAGAGGACTTCCAGGATGCGGGCGCTCGCCGAGGACGCCCCCGGGCTGCCCAGGGAGGCGGCCAGGACCTCTTCCAGCTCGTTGCCGGGCCATCCCACGTAGGGATGCGGCATGGCCTGTGCCGGTATGTCCATACTTCTCAACCCTTGCTTCACCCGCGCTTCCGCGCCCTTCTGACCAACGGCCTGTGCCCGCACGCGCGCGACGCCCGCGGCCGGCACGCTCCCGACTCCTGCGGCCGTACCGGCTGCGGCCGACCTGCCCGGCCGGTCGGGCCGTTCGGGTCGCGTCCGTCCGTGGGCGGTCGCCGTCGCCTGCCGGACCCCATTCTGCCGTCGCGGCACGCCGCACCCTAGCCCGTGGCGGGGTGCGGTCATCCGCCGTGCGCCCCCGTGGTCCGGTCACCGGCCGCGCGCCCCCACCGGTTCAGCGCGGTCGGCCGGCCCCGTCGGTGCCGAACCCGATGCTGCGCAGGGCGTCGGCGGCGGGCCGGTCCAGGAGCACCGCGGACGCGCAGCCGGCCGGCAGGCGGCCCGCCGTCAGCCCGCGCACCAGCTGCGCGACGGTCCTGCGGTGCCGCAGGAAGGCGTACCGCGAGACGCGCCGGCCGCGTGCCCCCTGACCGGCGAGGGCGGTCTCCGGCGCCACGTCGAGCAGCAGCAGGTGCAAGGTGGCGTGCCGGCGTGCCGCCTCCCGGGCCAGCCAGCGGCGCACCCACGCCTGCGTGCCGCAGTCGTGCACCACCAGACCGGTGCCGGTGCGCAGCAGGCGGCGCAGCCGGAGGTAGTGCGCGAGGCGGACCAGGGGGCGGTAGATCCCGTAGGGCAGCAACCGCGGCATGCGCCCGGCCCACTGGTCGCGCATGTCCTGCGAGTCGACGCGGGCACCCGGGACGGCGCGCCGCATCAGGGTGGACTTGCCGCTGCCGGGCAGGCCGGAGACGACCACCAGGTCGCCGGTGGCGAAGCGGAGCTGGCGTGGACTGCGGCCGGCGCGGCGGCGCAGATCGGTCACGGTGCCCGCCCCACCGGTGCTGCGCCGGTGCGCTGCGGCGCGGGCCGGCAGCGCCGGCGGGCCACCGGCGCCCCGGTCCCGGGCCGCGCCCCTCGTCCGTGCCGCGCCCCTCGTCCGTGCCGTGCCCTGGCTTCGCGACGTGCCCGTGGTGCGCGCCGTGCCCGTGGTTCTCGCCGTGCCGCCGGCCCGTGCCGTGCCGTGCACCGTGATCGAAGTGTTCACCGTGATCTGCCTCCCCCAAGCGGTCACGATCATGCTGCCTGTCTTCACGGTCCCGGGCGGCGTGCGGTTCCACGGCTCCCCGGCTTCGCCGCCCGGTGCTCCGGCGTGGGGGGTGCTGCTCCCGCGGGGCCCGTGCTGCCGCCCGCGATGCCCCGTCGCCGTGTCACCCATCCCACCAACTGTAAAGAAAAGGTAATGCGACGCAAGCACCTTACCGGCCTGGCCCGTCCCGAACCCGCCATACCGCGCACCCCGCGCCCCGCACGCCTCACCTCACGCACCGAACCCCACACGGCACATCGCGCACGGCGCACGGCGGGCATGCACCATCAACCCGACACCCTCACGCGCCCCCCACCGCCGCACGCGCCCTCCATGCAATGATGTGCGCGCCAACTCCATACCGGCCGTTTGAATCCGCGCGGGAGAGTTCCCGGTCATCTGACCGGGGCGCCGAAGGAGCAAGTACCTCCCTTGAATCTCTCAGGCCCCGATACCGCGCGGGCGAGGCAATTCTGGAAAGCGGGCCGTCGCGTGCGGTGGTCCCACCCAAGGTGCAAGCCAGGCTGTCCGAAACATCCCTGCGGGACGTCCCGCAGGGGAGATCCCCATGAACCGTCCGTTCGGGACGGTGCGGGACTGCGGGACGGGCTGCTGGCGAACCTCTCAGGTTCCGATGACAGAGGGGGAGGACGCGTCCTCGTGGCGTCTGCACGCCCGGTCGTGCACATCACGCAGGTCGCCGTGCGTCGCCGCCCGTCCCCCGCCCGTCCTCGTTGATCCTGTACACCGGCCCGGTCCGTCCCGGTCCGGTCCTGTCTCGCCCGGGAGCCCCGCTCATGTCACACGACACCGCCCGCACCCGCCGTACGGCCCTTGACGCCCTACACCGGTCGCTCGGCGCGACCATGACCGACTTCGCCGGCTGGGACATGCCGCTGCGCTACGGCAGCGAGCGTGCGGAGCACGAGGCCGTGCGCACCAGGGCCGGCCTCTTCGACCTGTCCCACATGGGCGAGATCACCGTCTCGGGACCCCAGGCGGGCGCCCTGCTGGACCACGCCCTGGTCGGCAACATCGGCGGGCTGCGGCCGGGCCGCGCCCGGTACACGATGATCTGCCGCGCGGACGGCGGCATCCTGGACGACCTGATCGTCTACCGGCTCGAGCGGAGCCCCGAGGCGGACGGCACCGCGGACGCCGCGCAGGACGCGTCCGAGTACCTGGTGGTGGCCAACGCCGCCAACGCGCAGACCGTCCTCGACGCGCTCGCCGAACGCGCCACCGGCTTCACCGCGACGGTGCGCGACGACCGCGACGCGTACGCCCTGCTCGCCCTCCAGGGCCCGGCGGCCGCGGGCATCCTCGCCCCGCTCACCGACGCCGACCTGGACGGGCTGAAGTACTACGCGGGCCTGCCGGGCACGGTCGCCGGGGTGCCCGCGCTGATCGCCCGCACCGGCTACACCGGCGAGGACGGCTTCGAACTGTTCGTCGCGCCGGAGCACGCCGAGCGGCTGTGGCGGGCGCTCGCCGAGGCGGGCGAGCCCGCCGGGCTCACGCCGTGCGGCCTGTCCTGCCGGGACACGCTGCGCCTCGAAGCGGGCATGCCGCTCTACGGGAACGAGCTGAGCACCGCGCTGACCCCGTTCGACGCGGGCCTGGGCCGGATCGTGAAGTTCGACAAGCAGGGTGACTTCGTGGGGCGCGACGCCCTGGAGAAGGCGGCCCGGCGGGCCGAGAGCACCCCGCCACGCCGGCTCGTCGGACTCGTCGCCGAGGGCCGCCGGGTGCCGCGCGCCGGATACGCCGTGGTGTCCGCCGCCGACGGCACCGTGCTCGGCGAGGTCACCTCCGGCGCGCCGTCGCCGACCCTCGGCCGGCCGATCGCCATGGCGTACGTGGACGCGGCCCATGCGGCGCCCGGTACCGCAGGCGTCGCCGTGGACATCCGGGGCAGCCGTGAGGCGTACGAGGTCGTGGCGCTGCCGTTCTACCGCCGCGAGAAGTGAGCGTCCGCCGCCGCGCCGTGTGACCGCACCATCGCCGCGAGAAGTCATCGTCGTCCGGACGTGACGGGACCCACACCGCGTTCCCGCACTCCGTCTCGTATCGCAAGACCGCCCGTCCCCCAGCACTCCCCCGCGTACAGGAGAATTCAGTCATGAACAACCCCCAGCAGCTGCGCTACAGCAAGGAGCACGAGTGGCTGTCGGCCGCCGAGGGCGGTGTCGCCACGGTCGGGATCACCGAGTTCGCGGCGAACGCGCTCGGTGATGTCGTCTTCGCCCAGCTCCCCGAGGTCGGTTCCACGGTGACCGCGGGCGATACCTGTGGCGAGCTGGAGTCCACCAAGTCGGTCAGCGACCTGTATGCGCCGGTCACCGGCGAGGTCACCGAGATCAACGAGGATGTCGTCGAGGACCCGTCGCTGGTGAACTCCGCTCCCTTCGAGGGCGGCTGGCTGTTCAAGGTGCGCGTCGCGCAGGAGCCGGACGACCTGCTCTCCGCTGACGAGTACGCCGACTTCGCGGGCAGCTGAGCGGGGCGGCAGGGTGCGCCGTCGCCACCGACGACTCCCGCTCCCCGGCCGCACCGCGCACCCCTGCCCGGTCAACCCCTGCCCGCCCACTTCTGGACCGCTCCGGGACCTCGGTCGCCGCCGCGCAGAGCCGTGCCGGCCCGCATCGGGTCGCGCCCGGCCCACCGTCCGACCGGACACGCCCCGGAACCATCGTCTTCCCTAGGGACCCTGATGTCGCTTCACTCGCAGCACTCGCTCCTCGACATGCCGCTCCATGAACTCGACCCGGACGTCGCCGCCGCGGTCGACGCCGAGCTGCACCGCCAGCAGTCCACGCTCGAAATGATCGCCTCGGAGAACTTCGCCCCGACCGCCGTCATGCAGGCGCAGGGCTCCGTGCTCACCAACAAGTACGCCGAGGGCTATCCGGGACGCCGTTACTACGGCGGCTGCGAGCACGTGGACGTGGTCGAGAAGATCGCGATCGACCGCATCAAGGAGCTGTTCGGCGCCGAGCACGCCAACGTCCAGCCGCACTCGGGTGCGCAGGCCAACGCCGCGGCGATGTTCGCGCTGCTCAAGCCGGGCGACACCATCATGGGCCTGAACCTGGCGCACGGTGGCCACCTCACCCACGGCATGAAGATCAACTTCTCCGGCAAGCTCTACAACGTGGTCGCCTACCACGTGGACGACGCCACCGGGCAGGTCGACATGGCGGAGGTGGAGCGGCTGGCCAAGGAGGCCAGGCCGCAGCTGATCGTGGCCGGCTGGTCGGCGTACCCGCGGCAGCTGGACTTCGCCGCCTTCCGCCGGATCGCCGACGAGGTCGGCGCGTACCTGATGGTCGACATGGCGCACTTCGCCGGCCTGGTCGCCGCCGGGCTGCACCCGAGCCCGGTGCCGCACGCCCACGTGGTGACCACCACCACCCACAAGACGCTCGGCGGCCCGCGCGGTGGCGTGATCCTGTCCACCGCCGAGCTCGCCAAGAAGATCAACTCTGCGGTCTTCCCCGGTCAGCAGGGTGGCCCGCTGGAGCATGTGATCGCGGCCAAGGCGGTGGCCTTCAAGGTCGCGGCGAGCGAGGAGTTCAAGGAGCGCCAGCAGCGCACCCTCGAAGGCGCGAAGCTCCTCGCTGAGCGGCTCGGCCGCGACGACGTGGCCGCGGCGGGCGTCTCCGTACTGTCCGGCGGGACCGACGTCCACCTGGTCCTCGTCGACCTGCGCAACAGCGAGCTCGACGGGCAGCAGGCCGAGGACCGGCTGCACGAGGTCGGCATCACGGTCAACCGCAACGCCGTCCCGAACGACCCGCGTCCCCCCATGGTCACCTCGGGCCTGCGCATCGGCACCCCCGCGCTGGCCACCCGCGGCTTCACCGCCGACGACTTCCGCGAGGTCGCCGACATCATCGCCGAGACCCTGAAGCCGGCCTTCGACGACGCGATCCGGGCCGCCCTGGCCGCGCGGGTCGAGGCGCTCACGGCCAAGCACCCGCTGTACGCAGGGCTCGACGAGCGCTAGGAACACCCTTCCGGGCGGCCGGTGCCGGCAGCGCCCTGCCGCACCGCGCAGCCTCCCGATGCTCCGCCTGACAAACACCCCGTGCACCAGTTCGTCGCCAGTTCGTCACCGGTTCGTCCGGAACGTACGCTGAGCGGGACGCCGCACCACCACCGCGGCGTCCCGCAGGCCCCTTACGTACAAGGGGCCCCTCCGCAGCGACGCGGCGCGCCCCACCACGGCGCACCCGCGCTCCGGACACCCACCGCCGGTCCCGTGCGACCGGCGCCGGTCCCCCACAAGGAGTCCCCGTGGCCGTCTCGGTCTTCGAGCTGTTCTCGATCGGTATCGGACCCTCCAGTTCCCATACGGTCGGCCCGATGCGGGCGGCGGGGATGTTCGCCCGACGCCTGGCGGACGCCGGCCTGCTCGCCCGGACGGTCTCCCTGCGCGTGGAGCTGTACGGCTCGCTGGGCGCGACCGGGCACGGGCACGGCACCCCGAAGGCGGTCCTGCTCGGCCTGGAGGGCGCCTCGCCGCGCACCGTCGACGTGGACCACGCGGACACCCGGGTCGACCGGATCAGGACCGACGGCCGCATCCGGCTGCTCGACCGCCACGAGATCGGCTTCGACGCCGACCGCGACCTGGTGCTGCACCGCCGCACCACGCTCCCGCGGCACGCCAACGGCATGATCCTGCGGGCGTACGGCGCGGACGGCGCGGCGCTGCTGGAGAAGACGTACTACTCGGTCGGCGGCGGCTTCGTGGTGGACGAGGACGCGACGGGCCCGGACCGCGTACGCGCCGACGAGACCCCGCTGAAGTACCCGTTCCGGACCGCCGAGGACCTCCTGCGGCTGACCCACGAGACCGGCCTGACGATCTCCGAGCTGATGCTCGAGAACGAACGGGCCTGGCGCGACGAGGCGGAGATCCGCGCAGGCCTATTGGAGCTGTGGCGGACCATGCGGGACTGCGTGGCGCGCGGCATGACACGCGAGGGCGTGCTGCCGGGCGGCCTGAAGGTGCGGCGCCGGGCGGCGGCCGTGGCCCGGCAGCTGCGCGCCGAGGGCGATCCCACGCTGCGCGCCATGGAATGGGTCACGCTCTACGCGATGGCCGTCAACGAGGAGAACGCGGCGGGCGGCCGGGTGGTGACCGCGCCCACCAACGGCGCGGCCGGCATCATCCCCGCGGTGCTGCACTACTACCACGACTTCGTCCCGGACGCCGACGACGAGGGCACCGTGCGCTTCCTGCTGGCGGCCGCCGCGATCGGCATGCTCTTCAAGGAGAACGCCTCCATCTCGGGCGCCGAGGTCGGCTGCCAGGGCGAGGTCGGCTCGGCCTGCTCGATGGCGGCGGGCGCCCTCGCCGAGGTGCTGGGCGGCAGCCCCGCCCAGGTCGAGAACGCCGCCGAGATCGGCATGGAGCACAACCTCGGCCTGACCTGCGACCCGGTAGGCGGCCTCGTGCAGATCCCGTGCATCGAACGGAACGGCATGGCCGCGGTCAAGGCGATCACCGCCGCCCGGATGGCACTGCGCGGCGACGGCAGCCACAAGGTGTCCCTGGACAAGGTGATCAAGACCATGCGGGACACCGGCGCCGACATGAGCGTCAAGTACAAGGAGACGGCTCGGGGCGGGCTGGCGGTGAACATCATCGAGTGCTGAGGGACGGGCCCTGACCACGGCGGCCGACGCCCGCGCCGCGCAGGGAGCCACGGTCCCGGGTGCGGCAGCCGCGATCGACGGGGCGGCCGAGCGTACGCCCGCGTAAGCCTCCCGCAGGCCGCCCCGCCCGCTCACCAGCCCTCCCTTGCCGCTGATCACAAGGACCTTGACTGTGTCTTGACGGGCTCGGCGTCGCGTTGCTCCCGGGCACCCCTGACGCACGGCCCCGGTCGCCGTCACGGCGCTGGGCCGGCGGCCGGCGCTGCCGCCGGGGGTCCAGGTCCTCGTCCAGGCGGAGAGCCTCGTCAACGACGCGACCTCCTTGGTGCTGGTCCGGGTGGCGGCGGGTGCCGCCGTGGCCTCCGCGGCGGCCGACTGGGGCGCGGCCAGCGGCGAGTTCGTGCTGCTGGCCGGCGGGGGCACGGTCATCGGGGCCGCGGTGGCCCGGTGAAGTGCCCGCACCGCGAGACTCGTTGCCCCGCCCGGCCTCCCTCAGACCCCGACCCCCGCCGTCAGCTCCCGGCGGGCCCTGGCCACGGCGCCGACCGGTACCGCGTCGCCGGCCAGGGCCGCCCTGACCAGCCGGATCGGGTGGCCGCTGACCGGCGGTTCGGCGGCCAGTGCCGCACGGATGAAGGGTTCCAGCAGGGGCCAGGAGCGGGCGACGCCGCCGCCGACGACCGCCGTGGTGATGTCCACGACGCCCGCCGTCATCACGATCGCCCGCGCGATCCCCACGCCGGCGGCCTGGTACACCGCGAGGGCGTCCTGGTCGCCGTGCCGCGCGGCGTGTGCGACCTCGCGTGCGGTCAGCCGGCGGCCGGTGCGTTCCGCGTAACGGGCGCCGATGGAACGGCCGGAGGCGAGGGTCTCCAGGTGGCCCCGGCCGCCGCAGGAGCAGGGCAGGTCGCCGAAGCCGGGGATGTGCCCGATCTCGCCGGCCGCGCCGTGCGGCCCGGCGAACAGCGCGCCGCCGGTCCACAGGGCACCGCCGACCCCGGTGCCCAGGGTCATCCCGAGGACGTCCGACGCGCCGCGCACGGCGCCGCCGAACACCTCCCCGTAGAGGAAGGCGTTGACGTCGTTGTCCAGGAAGGCCGGGACGCCCAGTGCCTCCTCGACGGCGTCCGTCACCGCGAAGCCCGCCCAGCCGGTGAAGGAGTCGCTGGCCACCAGGATGCGGCCGGCGGCGGAGTCCACCACGCCGGCCGCGCCGACCCCGGCGCCCGCGAGGCGCCCGGGGGTGCGCCTGAGCAGTGGCGCCAGCGCACCCAGGGCCGCGCCGACCATGGCCCGGCCGCCGTCGGCCGCCGGGGTCGCCACCTCGGCGCGGTCCAGCACGGTCAGGTCGTCGGCGCAGAGCACCACCTGGGTGGTGGTGCCGCCGATGTCCAGGCCGGCGAAGAGCGTACGGTCACCGGAGCTCACGCCTGGGCCTCCGTCCGGCCGGCCGCGAGGGTGGCCAGGCGTTCGGCTCTGCGGCTGCGCTGGACCACCGGGTCGGGCACCGGCACGGCGGCCAGCAGCCGGCGGGTGTAGTCGGTCTCCGGGTGCAGCAGGGTCGTGCCGGTGGCGCCCTGCTCCTCGATCCGCCCGGCCCGCATCACCACGACGCGCTGGGCGAAGTGCTGGACGACGGCCAGGTCGTGGGAGACGAAGAGACAGGCGAAGCCCAGCTCGTCCTGGAGTTCGGAGATCACGTCGAGCACGGCCTCCTGCACGCTGACGTCGAGCGCGCTGGTGGGCTCGTCGGCGACCAGCAGCCGGGGCTCGAGGACCAGGGCGCGGGCCAGGCTGACCCGCTGGCGCTGGCCTCCGGAGAGCTCCCGAGGGGCGCGCCGGGCGACCTCGCGCGGCAGCCGGACCCGGTCGAGGACGGCGTCGATCTTGCTCTGGCGCTCCTTGGCGCCCATCCCCCGCGCGTGCACCCTGAGCGGTTCGGCGATGCACTCGCCGACCGTCATCCGGGCGTCCAGGGAGGCCACCGGGTCCTGGAGGACCACGCCGATGCCGGCCCGCAGCGCCCGGCGGGCCCGGGACCGGGTGCGGGCCAGGTCGGTGCCGAACAGCCGGACGGTCCCGGAGGTCGGCGGGATCAGGCCCAGCGCGACCCGGGACGCGGTGGACTTGCCGGAGCCCGACTCGCCCACCAGGCCCAGGGTCTCCCCGGCGTGCACGACGAGCGAGACGTCGTCCAGGGCCCGTACGGCGCCCTTGCCCCGGCCGAAGACGACCGAGACGTCCTTCAGTTCCACCGCCGGTTCGCTTTCCCGGCGGCGGGTGGCGGCCGGTGCCGCGGCCTGGCCCGTCTCGGCGACCGTCAGCCGGGGCACGGCGGCCAGCAGCCGCCTGGTGTAGTCGTGACTGGGGCGGAGCAGCACGTCCTCGACGGGTCCGCTCTCCACGACCTCGCCGTGGTGCAGCACGGCGACCCGGTCGGCGAAGTCGGCCACCACGCCCATGTTGTGGGTGACCAGCAGGACGCCGGTGCCGGTCTCGGCGGCGAGCCGGCGCAGCAGGTCGAGGATCTCGGCCTGCACGGTGACGTCCAGTGCTGTGGTGGGTTCGTCGGCGATCAGCAGGGCGGGCTCGTTGGCGATGGCCATGGCGATGACCACGCGCTGGCGCTGTCCGCCGGAGAGCTGGAAGGGGTAGGCCCTGGCCCGCTGCTCCGGCTCGGGGATGCCGACCTTGCGCAGCAGTTCGACGGCTTCGGCGGCGGCGTCCTTGGCGGAGACCCGGCGGTGGTTGCGGATCACCTCGGCGATCTGCCTGCCGACCCGGGTCAGCGGGTCGAGTGCGGTGGCCGGCTCCTGGAACACCATGGAGACGGTCCGGCCGCGCAGCCCGGCCAGGTCGGCCTCGGAGGCGCCGACCACCTGGGTGCCGGCGATGACGGCGCTGCCGGTGGCGCGGGCGTTGCCCGCGAGCAGGCCCATCGCGGCCAGCGCGATGGTGGACTTGCCGGACCCCGACTCGCCGACCAGGGCGAGCGTCTCGCCGGGGCTGACGTGCAGCCGGACGCCCCGTACGGCGGGTACCTCGCCGGTCTGCGTGGTGAAGACGACGCCGAGGTCGTCGAGTTCGAGGATCGGCCCGGCCGGCGGGGTGGTGGCGGGGCCTTGGGTGGCGGTCATCCGCGTCCCCTCACGTCGAATGCGTCACGGAGTCCGTCCCCGATGGCGTTGAACGCCCACACCACCAGGATGATGGCCAGGCCCGGCGGCAGGATGAGCCACCAGTAGCCGGAGTAGGCGGCGGTGAGACCGGCGGAGAGCATGCCGCCCCAGTCGGTGGCCGGCGGCTGGACGCCGAGGCCCAGGTAGGAGACGTAGGCGACGAGCAGGATGGCGTCGGCGATCTGGAAGGTCGCCGCGACGATGATGGTCGAGACCGAGTTCGGCAGGATGTGCCGGATGATCGCCCGGGCGTGGGTCCCGCCGATGGCCCGCAGGGTCAGCACGTAGTCGCGGTTCTTCAGGCTGAGCGTCTCGGCCCTGATCAGCCGGGACGGCACCAGCCAGGAGACGAAGCCCAGGATGACGATCAGACCGGACAGGTCCGGGGTGGTGATGGCGGAGACCACCAGCAGGATGAAGAGTGCGGGGATGGCGATCCCCGCGTCCACGACCCGCATCATGACCGCGTCGATCCAGCCGCCCGCATAGCCGGCTGCGGCCCCCCACAGGGTGCCGATCACGGTGGCCAGGACGCCCGCGGCGAGGCCGACGACCAGCGACACCTTGCCGCCGTACATCAGCCGGCCCAGCTCGTCGTGGCCGACCGCGTCGGTGCCGAGCCAGTGCGCACCGCTGGGGGCGAGGTTGACCTGGTGGAGCATCGTGTGGGTCTGGTCGGTCGGGTGCACCAGCGGGCCGACGAAGCAGAACAGCACGAAGAAGACCACGACGCCGAGCCCGACCACGGCGAGCCGGTTGCGCAGGAAGCGCCGGACGGCGAGCCGGGAGCCGGACGCCGCGCCGGTGGCGGTGGCCGTGCCGGGCGTCTGGCCCGGCTGGAGGACGGCGCTCATGCCCGACCTGCCTTCACTCGGGGGTCGACGATCCGCTGGACGATGTCGGCGAGCAGCGTGCCCGCGACCGTGGCGACCGCGATGACCAGCACACAGCCCAGCAGCACGGGGTAGTCGGAGGACTGTGCCGCGGTCCAGAAGAGCAGCCCCATGCCGGGGTAGTTGAACAGCTGCTCCACCACGAGGGCGCCGCCGAACATCACCGGCACGTAGTAGCCGAGCATGGCGATCACCGGCGTCAGCGAGTTGCGGAACACGTGCCGCCACAGGATGGCGCGCGAGCGGGAGCCGCCGGCCCGCGCCGTCCTGACGTAGTCCTCGGAGAGGTTCTCCAGGGTGGCCGCCCGCATGTAGCGGCTGAAGACCGCGACCATGGAGGCGGCGCCGGCGACGACCGGCAGCACCAGCGCCTGCGGCTGCGCGAACACCTGGGAGAGCGTCTCCCCTTGCGGCGCCTGGGACGGGAACCACGGCAGCAGCTGGCTGAAGACCAGCACCAGGATCAGACCGAGGAAGTACACGGGCGTGGAGTAGGCGATGAAGCTCAGCGTGGTGATGAGGTAGTCCACCGGCTTGTTGCGCCGGACGGCCTGCCACATGCCCAGCGGGATCGCCAGCAGCAGGCCGATGAGCGCCGACAGCGCGGTCAGGACCAGGGTCTTGGCCAGCCGCTCGCCGATGAGCTGGGACACCGGCTCGTTGAGGGTGTACGAGGATCCGAGGTCACCGTGCAGCAGCTGGTTCAGGTAGTAGAGGTACTGCACGGGGAGGGGCTTGTCGAGGCCCTGCTCGTGGTTGAAGGACGCGATCTGCTGCGCCGTGGCCTGCGGGCCGAGGATCCCGCGAGCGGGACCCCCGGGCAGGGCGTGCAGCAGACCGAAGACCACGATCGTCACGATGAAGATCACCGCGATGGCCTGGAGGACCCGCCTGATCAGGTACGAAGAGGTACTCAGGGTTTTCATGGGTTTCCCGGTCGCTTCGGCTCAGTGGTCCAGGTGGTCACCGGCCGGCCTCACTTGCCGGTCCACGCCCACATGGCGGGGTGGAAGTTGGCCAGCGAGTCCTGGGCGAAGCCGCCGAGGCCGTTCTTGACCACGGAGACCTGGTAGTCCGGCTCCGGCAGCCAGATGACCGGGAGGTCCTTGGCCAGGGCTGCGCTGTACTTCTGCACCGCCTCGTCGGAGGAGGAGGTGGTGGTCTGGTTGACCAGCTCGTCCACGGCGGCGTTGGAGTAGTTGCCGAAGTTGGAGCCGCCACCGGTGGCGAAGAGGGCGTCACCGCTGGGGTAGGCCGGGAAGTACCAGCTGCCGGCGGTGCCGAAGAACGACAGCTGCCACTTGCAGCTCGGCTGGTCGGCCTTGCACTGGCCGGCCTGCGAGAGGACCGAGTTGACCGGGGCCGTCTTGATGCCGAAGGCGATGCCCGTCTTGGCGAACGACGACTGGAGGGCGCTCATCATGTTGTCGGTCACGGTGGAGCCGGACTGCGAGAGCACCTGCATCTTGAACTTGGTGCCCTTGTCCACGCCGGCACCGCAGTGGCCCGCGCCGCCGCCCGGGCTCGTGCACACCATGGTGCCGCCCTGCTCGCTCCAGCCGTGGTCGGTCAGCAGCTTCTTCGCCTTGGCGGTGGAGAACGGGTACGGGTTCTTCTTCTGCTCGGCCGAGACGAAGGACGAGCTCTGGCCCTGCGGGATCGGCCCGTAGGTGGGGACGGCGGTGCCGTTGAAGACGACCTTGGCAAGGGTGGCCTGGTCCACCGACATCTGGATGGCCTGGCGGGCGTAGAGCTGCTTGAAGACGGCGCCCATGGAGGGGTTGTTGAAGTTGTAGGGCATGTAGGTGACGGCCCAGCCGGACCACGGCTTGACCGAGTAGCCCTTGGCGGCGAAGGACGACTTCTGGCCGAGGTCGGTGGCGTTGATGTAGCCGTAGTCGACCGTGCCGGCCCGCAGCGCGTTCTCCTCGGCGTCCGTGGTGGTGAACGGCAGCAGGTTCACGTTCTTGATGTGCGCCTTGCCGCCACCGTCGTACTTGGCGTTGGCGGTCAGCTCGACCTTGCCGGAGGTGGCGAAGGACTTGAGGGTGTACGGGCCGCTGACCGTCTTCCAGAGCGGGTCGGTGGCGTAGCCGGAGATCTTCTTCGCGGCGTCGTTCAGGTACGACCAGACCTTCTTGGCGCCCGCTGCGGAGCGGTCGAGGTCCGACACGGCGCCCGAGTCGGACGTCTTGTCCCAGGCGTGCTGCGGCATCACGCGGATCATGCTCAGCTCGTTGGCGAGCATCCACTCCTGGTTGTAGGAGCGGTCGAACGTGATCGTGAAGTGCGTGTCGTCGGCGATCTTCAGCGAGGTCCAGTTGTCCGGTGCCTTGCCCGGGCTGTAGCTGGCCCAGTCGGCCTTGTTGGCCTTGATCAGGTTGAACCAGAACTGCACGTCACGGGAGGTGATCTGCTTGCCGTCGCTCCAGTGCCGCTTCCCGAGCGTGATCGTGACGCTCTTGCTGTCCTTGGCGAAGTCGGCGGCGGTGGCCAGCGAGTTGTCCTTGTTCCAGCCGACCTTGCCGGCGGAGCCGTCGTAGGCGATCAGCGGTTCCCAGAGGGACTGGGATATGGAGGCGTTGTTGGTGTTCAGATGCGCGGCGGTGCCGACCGGGAGGATCCAGTTCGGCGTGAAGTTGGCCGGCAGCGCGTAGTTGATGGTGTCCGACGAGCCGGATCCCGACGACGCGGTGCCGCCGCCGGAACAGCCGGTGAGCAGTGCACCCGTGGTGACGGCGGCGCCCGCGACGAGGGCCCAGCGGCGGCTGTTCGCCCGGTGAGCAAGGAACATGACTCTCCTCAGAGTGAAAGGACCCGTAGATGTCCCGGGAACCGGGGCGGGCACGGCAGGACCGGCACTGCGTTCACGACAGCTGGCGGTTCACGACAGCTAACGCCGGACACGCTGAAGAAACAAACACGAATCAGTAAAAAGTAAGTTACAGCAAATCTGGCAAAAGTCTTCTCGCGGCCATCTCCGGGGATTTGCGAAGATATTTAGGGCGTTTTGCCCTGATTCAGAAGTGGTCTACTTACCCCATCGAACCGTTCCCCTACGCGAAGTGCTGGCGTACTGTCGTCGCCACACACACCGTTGCGGAAGTTACTTCGTACATGACTGGAATAAGTGCAGGGGACCGCAGGCCCGCGAAGGGCGCCTCCGGCCTCGCCGTGCGCGTCCTGGAGCTCGTCGCATCGGGCCAGGCGTCCTCGCGCGCCGAACTCGCCGAACTGCTCGGCGCCGCCGCCTCCACCATCTCCCTCACCGTGGCCCAGCTGGTGGAGCGCGGGCTGATCGCCGAGGAGGGCACCCACTCCTCCACCGGCGGGCGCCCCCGCAAGGTGCTGCGGCTGGGCGGCAGCGACGAGTTCGCCGTCGCCGCCGACCTCGGTGGCCGGCACGCCCGGATCGGTGTGGTGCTGCCCGGCGGCGGTCTGACCGATGTCTCGACCGTGCCCTTCGTGATCGCCGACGGCCCCGAGGCGGCGCTGCCCCGGCTCGCCGAGACCCTTCAGGCACTGGCCGAGCAGCACGGACGTGATCGGCTGCGCGGGGTCGGGCTCTCCCTGCCGGGCCCGGTGGACGTCGCTTCGGGCTCGGTCGTCCTGCCGTCCCGGATGCCGGGCTGGAACCGTTTCCCGGTCACCGCCTGGCTGGAGGAGCACTTCGGCGTCCCGGCCGCCGTGGACAACGACGCCAACTGCATGGCGATCGGCGAGCACACCGTGCGGCCCGCCGAGCACCGGCAGACGATCATGGTGAAGATCGGCTCCGCGATCGGGGCCGGCGTCATCGCCGACGGCCGCCTGTACCGGGGCGCCACCGGCGCGGCCGGCGACATCACCCACATACGGATCGACGGCGGCGCCGACATCCCCTGCTCCTGCGGCAACACCGGCTGCCTGGAAACCGTGGCGTCCGGCGCCGCCCTGGTCCGCATCCTGCGCGAGCGCGGGGCCGACGTCAGCAGCGTCGGTGACGTGGCCCGGCTGGCCCGCGACGCCGACCCGGAGGCGACCCGCGCGGTCCGCAGGGCCGGCGACTACCTCGGCCAGGTGCTCGCCGCCAACGTCAACTTCTTCAACCCGGACGCCGTCTACCTCGGCGGCATCCTCTCCACCCTGGAGCCGTTCGTCGCCGCCGTGCGCAGCCAGCTCTACGAGAGCTGCCACCCGCTGGTCACCGAGCACCTCACCATCGAGCGGGCCAGCCTGGGCGCCGACGCCGGCCTGGTCGGCGCGGGACAGTTCGCCCTCCAGCGCGCCCTGGCCCGCGCCCTGCACGAGGTCGGCGGCGGTGACCTGGCCACCGGCCCCATCGGTCCCCCCGCGCCCCGCCACCCCGCCTGACGCCCCACCCTTCACGAGGAGCCATGCCGCAATCCCGCACCGCCGCAGCCCGCCCGGTCATCGCCATCGCCGGACTCGGCATCGAGTCGTCCACCTTCTCCCCCGCCCGCACCCAGGCGTCCGCCTTCCACCCGTCGCGCGGCGCCGAGGTGCTGGACCGTTACCCCTTCCTGGCCCCCGGTGCGGAGCTGCGCGAGGCGGCCGACTGGCATGGCGCCCTGGTCGGCAAGTCGCTGCCCGGCGGCATCGTCACCGCCGCCGCCTGGGCCGAGCTGACCGACGAGCTGATCGAACGGCTCGCCGCACTGCCCGCGTTGGACGGCCTCTGGTACGACATCCACGGCGCCATGACCGTGGAGGGCGTCGACGACGCCGAAGCGGTGCTGCTGGAGCGCATCCGCGCCACCGTCGGCCCTGACGTGCTCGTCTCCACCTCGATGGACCTGCACGGCAACGTCTCGCGCGCGCTCGTGCACCGCAGCGACCTGATCACCTGCTACCGGATGGCCCCGCACGAGGACCACATGGAGACCAAGGAGCGGGCCGTCCGCAACCTGGTGGACCTGCTGAACGTGCGAGCCTGCGGAGCGCCCCGACCGGTCAAGGCCTGGGTGCCGGTGCCGGTGCTGCTGGCCGGCGAGCAGACCTCGACCCGGATCGAGCCGGCCAGGAGCGTGTACGCGGCCGTGGACGAGGTCGAGGCCACGGACGGCGTGATCGACGCCGCGATCTGGGTCGGCTACGCCTGGGCCGACGAGCCGCGCAACCGGGCCGCCGTGGTGGTCACCGGCACCGACCGCGACGCCGTGTCGGCCGGTGCGGAGCGGCTGGCCCAGGGCTTCTGGAAGGCCCGCCACGACTTCGACTTCGTCGCCCCGACCGGCACCTTCGACGGCATCCTCGACGAGGCACTGGCCTCCGCCGAGCGCCCGTACTTCATCAGCGACACCGGGGACAACCCGACCGCCGGCGGCGCCGGCGACGTGACCTGGGGCCTGACCCGGCTGCTGGCACGCGCGGAGTTCCAGGACGACGACGGCCCCACCGTCATCTACGCCTCCGTGCCGGGCCCGGCCTCCGTCGAGACCGCCGTCTCCGCCGGTGTCGGCGCCACCGTCACGGTCACCGCGGGTGCCGAGGTGGACGACCGGCACGCGGGCCCGCTCACCCTGACCGGTGTGGTGCACGCCATCCGGCACGGCGACCGCGACGCCGAGACCGAGGTCGTCATCCGGGTCGGCAGCGTGTACGCGATCCTGACCAGGCTGCGCAAGCCCTACCACCACGAGCACGACTTCACGGACCTGGACCTCGACCCGCGCGGCGCCGACATCGTGATCGTGAAGATCGGCTACCTGGAGCCCGAGCTCTTCGCCATGTCGGCCGGCTGGAAGATGGCGCTCACCCCCGGCGGCGTCGACCAGGACCTGGTGCGTCTGGGCCACCGCCGGATCCGGCGCC
Organism: Streptomyces odontomachi; assembly: GCF_024435355.1. Lineage (GTDB taxonomy): Bacteria > Actinomycetota > Actinomycetes > Streptomycetales > Streptomycetaceae > Streptomyces > Streptomyces odontomachi. The sequence continues at coordinate 221,325 of NZ_JAMJWG010000011.1, read as the reverse complement.
CGCTGTTCCCCTTCGACCGGGAGATGGCGGAGCCGGACCTGTCGGCCCGTCTCGTCCCCGCCTCCGACGCGCCGCTGACCGGGGACGACGAGTGACCGTACGCCCCGCCCTGGAGATCGCCGTCACCTCACCGGCCGGCGCCCGCACCGCCCGGGAGCACGGCGCCGACCGGGTCGAGCTCTGCACCGCCCTAGAGCTGGGCGGCCTGACCCCGTCGGCGGCCCTGGTGGAGGCGGTCGCCGCGGCGGGGCTGCCGGTGCAGGTGCTGGTCAGGTGCCGGCCCGGCGACTTCGTCCACGGCGCGGAGGAGATCGCGTTGATGGTCGCGGAAGTGCGCTCCGTCATCGCCTCCGGCGCCAGCGGTGTGGTGATCGGTGCGCTGACCGCCGAGGGTGCCCTGGACACCGGGGCGCTCGCCCGGCTCGCCGAGGCGGCCCGTGCCGCGGACCGCCCGGTGGACGTCACCCTGCACCGCGCCGTCGACCAGTCCGCCGACCCGGTGGCCACCGCCGCGCTGCTGCCCTCGCTCGGCTTCACCCGGGTCCTCACCTCGGGCGGCGCCCGCACCGCCGCCGAGGGCCTGGAGACGATCGCCGCCATGGCCGGCGCCGCGTCCGGGGTGCAGGTGATGGCGGGCGGCGGGGTGCGCCCCGCCGACATCCCGGCCCTGGTCCGCGCCGGCGCCGCAGCCGTTCACCTCTCCGCGAAGACCAGGGCGCTGCCCCGGCGCGGCGGCGGCTGGGTACCACTCGGCGCCCGGGGCGACTCGGCCGAGCAGGACACCCACTTCGTCACCGATGCCGATGTGGTGGCCGAGGCACGGCGCGCGATAGCGGCGGCGAGCTGCCGGCGCAGCGCGTAGCGAACGCCCGGCCGGCGCCCCGGCCACCGGCCGGTTCCGCCGTGCAGGGACCCCGGGCGATCAGGCCGCCGGCGCCTTCTCCGCGGGTTCGAGCGGGGGCGTCCGCCGCTCGCCTCGGTGGGCCTGCGCCCAGCGGACGGCGAGCGGCGCCGTGAGGCCGGTCAGGGCGAACAGGGCGCCGACGACATACCACCCGGGGCGGCCCCAGGTGATGCAGAGGGCGATGAGCAGACCTGGTCCGAAGGCCTCGGCCAGCCCCACACCCAGGCCGAACACGCCGAGGTACTGGCCGGTGGCGTGCCGCGGTGCGAGGGCGAAGGACACCTCGAAGCCCGCGGCGGAGCACCACAGTTCGCCGACCGTGTGGATCAACACGCCGGTGAGGAGCAGGGTCGCGGCCGCCCACGCCGGTACGCCGGCGGACAGCGAGATGATCGAGCAGGAGACGAGGAAGGCGACACCCGCCCGGCGGTAGGCGTGGCCCCCGGCGGTGGGCGAGTTGACGTTGCGGCTGGCCCGGACCTGGAGGGCGACGACCATGACGGTGTCGGCGAGCATGGTGCCGGAGATGAGCCAGTGCGGGGCGGTGGTGGTACCGACGAGCCAGAGCGGGATGGCCACGGTGAGGACCTTGAACTGGATGGCCATGATGCCGTCGATGGCGGTGAGCAGCAGGTAGGGGCGGTCTCGGAGGGCGATCCAGCGGGGGCCGCCGGTGGCGGGCAGGGGCGCGACCGGAGGCAGCAACGCCAGGATCACGGGGCAGGCCAGGAAGGTGATCGCGTTGCCGATCGCCATGATCTGGTAGGCGGTGAGCGTGCCCACCTGGACGACCCACCCTGCCAGCACGGCACCGAGGGAGATGCCGATGTTGGTCACCGCCCGCAGGTGGGCCCGGAACTCCTGCGGACGGTCCCCTCCGTAGTGCCTGATGAGCGGGGAACGGGCGGCCGTTCCGGCCGCCTTCGCACCGGCGGCCACGCAGACCGCGGCCACGAATGGCCAGAAGCTGTCCACCAGTACGAAGCTGGCCGTGGCCAGCGCCTGGACCACGAGGGTGCCTCGGTAGACGCCGCGTGCCCCGTACCGGTCCGCGAGATGGCCGACGGCGACCCCCACGGCCAGCGCGACCAGACCGGCGATGCCGAGTCCGAGTCCCACCTGGTCGGCCGGGAGGTGAACGGCCTGCGTGAAGTACAGGACTCCGGCGGTCAGATAGAGCCCGCTGCCCACCGTGTAGACGAGGTTCGAGGCCGCGAGGACGCGCTGCGGTCCGGTCTCAGGAAGCAGGCGCAACATGACAGGGCTCCACGACACGGGAGGAAAGTAAGGGCCCGCTAAGCCTTATACCTATTACCGACCGGGGCAAAGTCGGCCGTCGAGAATCGGCCGCCCCACGGGCTCGTCGCGCGAAAAAAGGGTTTGCCGTACGGGCTCTGGATCGGATAGACGTTACCGCTGGACCCCCACCGGACGGGTGGGGAACGCCGAGAGCGAGAGGAGGGACGAGCCCATGATCCGCATGATCACCGCGCTTGTGTCCTCCCGGGGTGCGGACCGCATCTGACCCCGGAGCGGACGGGCGCCTTCACCGGAGTGTGCCTACACCGTGAAAACGAACGAAACGCACGACCTGACCATGCGTCCGATCACCGGACGCGACGAACTCGACCTCTTCTCCCGACTCCCATACCCCTACAACGACGAACTGGCAGGCGACCTGACCGCCGGCCGCCGCCGGCCGGAATGGATGTGGGTCGCGCTGCGCGGTGACCACCTGCTGGCCCGGGCTGCCTGGTGGAGCCGACCGGGGCGCGACACACCGCTGCTCCTGGACATCTTCGACGTCGACGACGACAACGGGGCGCCCGATCGCCTGGACACCGGGGCGCACCTCCTGCGCACCGCGATGGCCGCCGTCCTCCCGGACGGGGCGCCTCGCCCCGAGTACTGCCGTCACGTCCCGCCGGACTGGCGTGAGAACGCGACGACCACGCGCGTCGTCGAGGACCGCATGACGGTACTGGAACGTGCCGGCGCCCGGCTCTTCGTCGAACGGCTGCGCCTGGAGTGGCGCCCCCGACCGCCACTGCCCGAGCCCAGCGGGCGCCTCGTCTTCCGGCCGGTCGGCGACAGCGAGGAACTCGTCGCCCTCATGACCTCGGTCCTCGACGGGACGCTGGACGCACACAGCCGTGCCGACCTGACCCGGATGTCCGCCGCGGAGGTGGCCGTCCGGCACTACGAGGACGAACTCGCGCGCTACAACAGCCCGCGGGACTGGTGGCGCATCGCCACCCTGCCCCAGGGCGAGCCCGTGGGGTTCGTCGTCCCGGCCCACAACGGCTACAACCCGGTCATCGCGTACCTCGCAGTCCTGCCCGCGCACCGCGGCAACGGCTACATCGACGACGTTCTCGCCGAAGGCACCCGTGTCCTCGCCGAGCAGGGCGTCGACCGTATCCGCGCCTCCACCGACCTCGGCAACGTCCCGATGGCGAACGCCTTCCGGCGCGCCGGGTACCTCAACTTCGGACGGGAGATCAACATGACCTGGAGCTGACGTCGACCGCGTCATCCGCAGCCGGTGACCGCTGCGGATGACGCCCACGGTTATCGCGTTGCGGGCGCACCGGGGAAACCCTACGGTCGGCGGCATGTCTCTGCGTCTCCGTATGCGTCAAGCCCTGCCGGAAGCCATGCGCGCCCGTGACAAGGTCACGGTGCGCGCCCTGCGCGCCACGCTCGCCGCGCTGGACAACGCGGAGGCGGTACCCGTGGACGACGCCGCCTCCCGCGACTCGGCGCTCGAGAACGCGCCGGTCGGTGTCGGCGTCACCGAAGCGGCACGGCGCGAGCTGAGCGAACGCCGTGTCGTCGACGTCGTGCGCGCCGAGGCCGCCGAGCGACTGGAGGCCGCCGCGCAGCTGACCGCCCCTGCGCACGCCGACCGGGCCGCGCAGCTCCGTGCGGAGGCCGCCGTGCTCCAACGCTTCCTCGACGACTCCGGCACCGCATAGGGCACACCGGACAGCGCCGCGTGGCCACCCTTGCCGTGCGCTATCGCGCACCGGCACCGGTGTGGCTCAGGCCGCCGCGTCCTGCCGGAGGTCGTCGAGGCGCCGTCGTGCCCCGTCGAGCGAACGCCGACAGCGGCTGAGGCCCTTCCACGCGTCGCCCTGTGCGTCAAGCCGCTCGGGCAGGGTGCGCAGCGTCCAGCGCTGGGCGTGGAGGTCGGGATCGTCGAGTTCGGCCCAGTCCAGGGGGGTGGCGACGGGCGCATGGGGCCGGGCTCGGACCGCGTACGGGGCGACCGACGTCTGGGCGTAGGCGTTGCGTTGGGTGTCCAGGTAGAGGCGGCCGTGGCGTTGGTCCTTGCGGGCCTGGGTGGTCAGGGCGTCGGGGTGGCGGGCGGCGAGCAGGTCGGCGACGCGGCGGGCGAAGGCGCGTGCGGTGTCGAAGTCGGTGCGCCGGTTGAGCAGCACCACCAGGTGCAGCCCCCGGGACCCCGTGGTCATCAGCGCCGGGCGCAGACCGAGTTCGGTGAGCAGGTCGCCCAGTTGCCGCGCGGCCCGTCGCACGACCTCGAAGCCGTCTCCTGCGGCCTGCCCGCCACGTCCGCCGGAATGGTCGGGCGGATCCAGGTCGAACACCACGCGGTCGGGGCAGTTGAGATGGTCGGTGCGGCTGAGCCAGGGATGAAGGGTGATGCACGCCTGGTTGGCGAGGTAGGCCAGCGTGGCGACGTCATCGCAGGACGCCATGGTCAGGCTGCCGTCCTCCTTGGGCACCTCGTGGCGGTGGACCCAGTCGGGAAAGTAGTCCGGGACGTCCTTGTGGTAGAACGACCTGCCCCGGTATCCGTCGGGATACCGCTCCATGACCAGGGGCCGGTCCCTCAGGTGCGGCAGGATCACGCGGCTGACGGTGCGGTAGTAGTCGACGAGCTCGGCCTTGGTGATCCCGTCCTCGGGGAAGAGTTCCTTGTCCGGGTTGGACAGCGGCACGCTGCGGTTACCGATGCGTATGTACTCTTTCGCCTTCGGGCTCATCGCCTTACCTCTTTTCCGCCTCCCCCGCGCACGGCGGGTCGTCTACGGGGAGGCCTGGTCCACAGGGGGCGGGTACCCCGCCTCGCGGCGTCCGGACACCCTCGATCCCGGCTCGGCCGGCCACGGCGGCCGGTAGCAGCGCCGCCGGGCGCTCGGCGGGCCGTGCCGCCGGTTCCGGCTCCGTGACCGGCCGCTCAGCGGGCCCCGCCGAGCAGGCGCGCCACCAGCCGGAAGGGCAGGGTGACGACGGTGGCGATGGCGCTGCCGATCATCCGCAGGCCGTCGGCGAGAGCGGTGAGCATGATCAACTCATCCTTTCGGTCGTTTCGGTGTGACGGGACCAGCGCAACGGCTGGCGCGCCGGTCATCGGCGCCACGCGCACCGGCGCACGGTCGAGCCCGCGGCCTGCCTCGTCCCTTCGACGTACGGCGGACCGCCGCGCCGCTCACCGGCGGCCGACGGGGGTGGGATGCCGTGCGGTGGTGGTGCGCCGTCCACGTTCCGAGTTGCCTGAATCCGGCAGGGGAAACCCGGTCGTCCGGCGACCGTCCGGCGTGCCGGACGGTGCTTCCGTCCGCCGGGACAGCGGAGTTGGGGACGGAGTTGGGGACGGCAGCCGACGACCGGCCCGGGGCAGGCCGGCCAACTCCCCTCGCGCGTCCGGCCGCCACCGGCTCCGCGCACCGCACACGCACCCGGTCACCCGGTCACCCCGTCCGCACGCCCACCCAGACAACGAGGGAGCCCAGGCCCACGACAAGCCAGGCCAGGTAGTCGCCCGGGCGGCCCGAGTGCAGCCGGACGAGGGGCAGCACGCACCGGGCGCGCAGTCGGCCCATGACATGACGCAGCGCCCGGGCGGACGCCTTCGGCCGGGTCGGACCCCAGACCCCCACGGCGGCCAGCAGGATTGCCAGCAGCGTGGACAGCGTTCCCAGGAGCACGCCTTCGGCCGTCCAGCCGGAGACCGGCGTGACGGGCGGCACCGGCCGCGCGGAGTGCAGGACGGCCGCAACGTAGCCTTCGCGATCGGTGAACACGTCGGCCGCCCTGGTGAGGGCCGCCTCCCAGGCCGGGACCAGGCCGGCCGCGAGCGCGGCGGCCAGCAGCACGAGCGGCACGGCGATCATCGGCCGCGGAACGCGCCGGGCGGGCTCACCGGTCTCCGGCTCCTCGCGATCGCGTTCCGCGGGCGGCGCGGGCCCGGCTCCCACGAACACCCGCAGTGCGGTGCGCAGGACGGCCGCGCCGGTGACCGCCGAGACCAGCACGTAGAGCGCGGGCAGCCACCCGTGGAGCCGGCCGGCCGCGTGTTCCGCGACCGCCTTGCCCAGGGCGGTGCCGAACGGTGGGAGGGCTGCGAGGCCGAGGGCTCCGGCGGTGTACAGCACGCCGACGAACGGCAGCTCACGTCCCTGGCCGTACAGCTCGTGCTCGTCGACGCTGCCGTAGCGGTCCAGCAGGATGCCGGTGAGCCCGAAGAGCGCCGCCTTGATGCCCGCGTGGGCGGCCACGTACAGCGCGGTGCCGGCGGTGCCCTCGGGCGTGAGCAGCGCGATGCCGACGAGGAACAGGCCGCTGTGCGCGACCGTGGAGAAGGCCAGGAGGCGCTTGATGTGATGCTGGTGCCAGCACATCAGGCATCCGATCAGGCCCGTCAGCACCCCCGCCGTGACCATCACCTGCCGGAAGAGCGGTGCGGGGATCCCGCCGGGGCCGGAGAACACGATCCAGTAGACCCGGGCCGTTCCATAGCCGCCGAGTTCGACCATCACCCCCGACAGCAGCATGCACACCGGCGTCGGAGCCACCGCGTGCGCGTCGGGCAGCCAGAAGTGGAACGGCACGATCGCCGCCTTGACCAGCAGTCCGACGAGGACGAACGCGAAGGCGCAGCACAGCAGCGGATCCGCGTGGTGCCGCGCCAGGCGCGTGCCGATCTGGGCGAAGCCGAGTTCTCCGGTGCGGGCGTACAGCAGGCCGATGCCGAGCAGGGTGGCGTAGGCGGCCAGGGAGTTGACGACACCGAACGTCAGGGCGCCCTGGAGGGGCCTGGGGTCTTCGACGCGGTACCCGGTCAGGGCGTAGGCGGCGACGCTCATCAGCTCGAAGAAGACGAACGCGTTGAAGAGGTCGCCGGTCAGCGCGAAGCCGGTCATGCCCGCCTCGAAGAGCAGCACCAGGGCCGGGAAGATGCCGGAGTGTCCGCGTGGCGGCTCGTCGAAGTAGCGCCAGGAGTAGGCCACCACGGCGAGCACCAGCAGCGCGGCGAGCAGCGCGATTCCGGTGCCGGTCCGGTCGCCGACGAGGACGATGCCGACGCTCGTCCCGGCGTGCGGACGCCAGCCGCCCATCCAGGCCACGACATGGCCGTCTCCCGCCCTCGCCCAGAGCAGGGCCAGATCGGCCACGGTGGCGGCGGCCCAGCCCAGCGCCATGGCGTCCAACGCGACCCGGGGCAGCCAGCGGTCGCAGACGGCGAGCACCACCGAGCCCAGCAGCGGCAACGCCACCGCCAGGGCCACGAGATGCTCCGGGCTCACGACTCCTCGCCCTGGATCTCGCCGAGGTCGTCCGGATCCACCGTGCCGTGCCGTTTACGCAGCTGGATGACGAGTGCCAGCAGCAGCGCTGTCACGGTGGCGCCCACGACGATGTCCGTGAGCACCAGCGCCTGCACCACCGGGTCCACTACGGGGCGGTGCGGGGTGACGTCGGAGAAGACCGGGGCGGTGCCGTGCCGCCGGTAGCCGATGGCCAGGAGCAGGACGTAGGTGGAGGACTGGGCCACCGACAGGCAGCCGATCGTCCGGATGAGATTGCGGCTGGTGATCATCCCGTACAGCCCGACCAGGAAGATCCACCCGGCGGCCAGGAACGGCAGTACGGTCATGAGGCGTCCCTGCTCCGCACTTCCAGGGCCTGGTCGAGGAACTGCGCCAGCAGCACGATGACTCCGGAGCCGACCTCGATGCCCACCGCCACGCTCAGCAGCGGGACCAGACCGCCGGACGTGAGCGTGTTGAAGGTGCCCAGCGGCGCCACGTTGGCCAGGAACGCCGCACCGCTGAGCAGCCCGGCGAGCCCCAGCGCGGTGAACGCGCACGCGCCGACCGCGTCCGTGACGTCCAGGACGGCGAGCGGCCGGACCCGTTCGAGCACGGCGTAGTCGGCGGCGACGTACCCCAGGTGCAGGCCCGTGGCGAGCACCACCCCGCCCTGGAACCCGCCGCCCGGCGACAGCCCGCCGTGCACGACGACATAGCCGCCGGTGACCAGCGCCAGGGGGAGCGACAGCGCGCCGAACAGCAGTACCGGCGGCAGCACCCTGGCCGGCCGTGGCCCGGTGCGGCGCTCGTCGCGCGCCCGGCGCAGCAGCACCACCGCGCCGAGCACGGCGGCGAACATCAGCGATTCCTCGCCCAGGGTGTCGATGGCGCGCAGGTCGAAGTTGACGGACGACACCACGTTGGCGGTGTGGTGGCGCAGCGCCGCCCGCACCGCGCGGTCACCGTAGGGATGGCGGGCCGTACCGAAGGCCGGAAGCTGGAAGCAGGCACGCGCGAACCACACCGCGACCGCCAGCGCGGCCGTGAGGAACAGTCCCGTCCGCAGCCGCGTGCTCACTTGCGCCGGACCTTGCGCGCCGTCAGCAGGATCAGCAAGGGGGTGATGGCGGTGCCGACCGCGAGCTGGGAGAGCGCCACGTCGGGCGCCTGGAGCACCACGAACAGCAGCGCCAGGCACAGGCCGAGGACGGCGAGCACCGCCGCCTGCCGCACCGGATCGCGGGTCAGCGCCGCCACCGTGGCGACGCCGACGACCAGCAGCAGGGCGAACCCGATCAGGAAGGAGTCGATCACCGGTGCGCCTCCGTCGTCAGCAGGCCGTCCCGCCTGGCCTGCGCGCGCCCGGCGGCCATGGCGCACACCGAGCCGCCGGCGGCCAGCAGCAGGCCGATGAGCAGCAGTTTCACGGCCGCCCGCCCGGGCCCGGTCTGCACGGCTGCGGCGAGGGCGACCAGCGGGGCGCCGAGTGAGCCGGCCGGGGCCAGGGCGTGCAGCCGCGCGTACGGGCCGGGCAGCCGCACGAACGCGACCGATGACAGCACCAGGACGGCGCAGCCCGCGGCGAGCAGCACGAGGGCGGCGAGATGGCGGGCCGGCATCAGTCGTCTCCTTCGACGCAGCGTGCGAAGACCAGCGTGCCGACGGGTGCGAGCACCGCGAGCACCAGCGCGACGTCGATGTACGCAGGCCTGCCGAACCCTTCGGTGAGCAGCAGGAACACCGCCGCCATGACGGTCGACGCCAGGGACATCGCCGCGATGCGTTGCTCCACGGGGCCACGACAGGCCAGCCACAGGGGTGGCACGAGACCGCCGGGGACGAGGAATGCGGCGGCGAGCAGCCAGGCGTTCACCGTTCGCCTCCCGTGGTCATGGCCCGCTCGACCGCGGAGGGCCGGTCGGTCAGGGTGTGCAGCAGCACCACGTCGTCGTGGGCGTCCACGGCGAAGGCGGCCGGGGTGGCGGACAGCAGGCCGACCGCCCAGCCGGCACCGGTGCCGAAGGCGATCCGTGCCGTCCGGAAGGTCCCCTCGTCACGGCGTACGGCGGCGGTGGCGAGTTGCCCGGTCTCCCGCAGCAGGGCACCCGGCCAGTGGCGCAGCGCCGGCCCCAGTCCGCCCCAGCCGCCCACGCGTGCGCCGCTCGCTCTGCGCACGGCCCGCGCGGCGACGGCTCCGGCGAGCGCAGTGGCGCCACCGACGGCGACGTCCACCGGCCCGATGCCGGAGATGAAGACGACATACGTGGCCCACAACACGACGGTCCAGGCCATGATTTCGGCGAGAGCCTTCACGGGCGTCTCTCCCTTCGCAGTGCCGCACACGGGGTACTCAGCCGGGCTGTTCCGCCGGCAGCCTCCCGGCCCACCACGCCGGCGCCGCTGCGGCACGCGTCCTCCCCCGGCGATCATCACCGCTGGTGAGGGACGACCGTCGCAGCCGATCCCCACCGCGGGTGACAAGTCACCCTCTCCGGGTAACCCGCGAACCGCCGAACTACACGAAAGGCGCAGCGGGCGCGCACGACGATCGCCCCGGTACGGGGACGCCGGCTACCGCCGCCGGTGGCGGAGCACCGCTCCGAGGCCCGCTGCCGCCGCACCGGTGACGGCGGCCGACAGGAGCGCGGGGTGCCGGGCCAGCCCCGTCTGCACCGAGTGCGCATGGGAGCGGGTGTCGAACTCCCCGTGCGCCCCGTAGTCGTCCCACTCGGCCCTGTCCGCCGGTTGCCACAGGTTCTCCGGCCCGTTGCCGGACGCGGCCTCGTCCGTCTGCTGCGACGCGTAGCCGGTCCGGGCGAGGTAGCGGTCGAGCAGGGCGGGGGCCAGCTTGTTGGCGAGGACCGTCGCGGTGGTGGACGCGCCCACCTGGTACTGCCTGCGGCGCGGATGGTCCGCCGCCTGGACGACCGAGCGCGCGGCGACCTCCGGCTGGTAGATCGGCGGCACGGGCTGGGGACGCCTGGGCAGCCGGGACAACACCCAGGAGAACTGCGGCGTGTTGACGGCGGGCATCTCCACCACGGTGACGTGGACGTGGCTGCGTTGGTGCAGCAACTCGGTGCGGACGCTCGAGGTGAAGCCGTTGATGGCGTGCTTGGCGCCGCAGTAGGCGGATTGCAGCGGGATGGACCGCTCCGCGAGGGCCGAGCTGACCTGCACGATCGCTCCGGCGTCCCGGGGTGTCATCCGTTTGAGGGCGGCCCGTGTGCCGTGCACGAAGCCCAGGTAGCTCACTTCGGTGACCCGACGGTACTCCTCGGGCTCGATCTCCATGAATGGGGCGAACACCGACGTGAAGGCGTTGTTGACCCAGACGTCGATCGGTCCGAAGGCTTCTTCGGCCGCGGCGGCGGCGGCCTCGACCTGCGCATGGTCGGCCACGTCGGTGGGGACCGCGAGCGCCCGCCCGCCCCGCTCCTCGACCTCGGCGGCCGCGGCGTCGAGGCCGCCCTTGCCGCGCGCAAGGAGGACGACGTTGGCACCGCGCCGGGCGAACAGCCGTGCGGTGGCCCGGCCGATTCCGGCGCTGGCACCGGTGACGACAACGGTCTGGGTCATGATCATCATCCCTTTCGTCCGAGCGCCCCGCGCCGATACGTCACCGTCAGGTTCCCGAGCGTCATCGTTCCTAACGTCACCGTTTCGCCGGAGCGGCCCGCGGGACGGAGCCGTTTCCCAGGCCCGAGCGAGGAAACCTGTGTCGCATGGACCACTCACGCACTCCCGTCCTGGATGCCCTGGCCGCCTACCACGACGAGGGGCAGATCCCCTTCACCCCGCCGGGGCACAAGCAGGGCAGGGGCGCCGACCCACGGGTGAGGTCCGTGCTGGGGGACGCGGTGTTCCGCTCCGATCTCCTGGCCGTGCACGGGCTCGACGACCGCACCACCTCGGCCGGCGTGCTGGAGGAGGCGGAAGAGCTGATGGCCGATGCCGTCGGCGCCGAGCACACCTTCTTCTCCACCTGCGGCAGCTCACTTTCCGTGAAGGCCGCCATGCTGTCGGTGGTACGGCCCCACGAGAAGCTGGTCATCGGCCGTGACGTGCACAAGTCGGTCGTCTCGGGTCTGGTGCTGGCGGGCATCCGACCCGTCTGGGTCGACCCCGGCTGGGACGCCGAGCGGCATCTGGCCCACGCTCCGTCGCCGGCGGCCTTCGCCGCCGCCTTCGACGCGCACCCGGACGCGGCCGGGGCCGTGGTCACCACCCCCACGCCGTATGGCACCTGCTCGGATCTGCGGGCGCTCACCCGCATCTGCCACGACCGCGGCAAACCCCTGATCGTGGACGAGGCGTGGGGAGCGCACCTGCCCTTCCATCCCGACCTGCCGACCTGGGCCATGGACGCCGGCGCCGACGTGTGCGTGACGTCGGTGCACAAGATGGGTTCCGGCCTCGAGCAGGGGTCCGTCTTCCACCGCCAGGGCGACCTCGTCACCCCGATCGGGTTGCGGACCTGCGCCGACCTGCTGGGCACCACCAGCCCGTCGGTGCTGATCTACGCGGCGCTCGACGGCTGGCGTCGCCACATGGTGGAGGACGGCCGCGCGCTGTACGACCGCGCACTCGCGCTGGCCCACCGGACGCGGCGGCTGATCGACGCGATCGACGGCCTTCGGGTGCACGGCGCGGAGGACTTCTGCGGCCCGGGCCTCGCGCACGACCTGGACCCGTTGCAGATCATCATCGACCTGTCCGCCCTGGGCACCACCGGATACCGTGCCGCCGACTGGCTCCGCACCCGGCACCGGATCAACACCCACATCGCCGACCACCGCCGGATCAGCGCCCAGCTCACCCACGCCGACGACGAGACCACCACCCAGGCACTGCTGAACGGCCTGCGCGACCTCGCGGCACACGCGGCCGAACTGGGCCACGGGCCGCCCGTCGACCTGCCTGCCCCACGCGACCTGCGACTGGAGCAGGCCATGCTCCCCCGAGACGCCTTCTTCGGTGCCGGCGAAACGGTGCCGTGGGACCGTGCCGCCGGCCGGGTGTGCACGGAAATGATCACCCCCTACCCGCCGGGCGTCCCCGCGGTGCTTCCCGGTGAACGGCTCGACGAGGACGTCCTGCGCTACCTGCGCACCGGTGTCGACGCGGGGATGTTCCTACCGGACGCGTCGGACCCGCTGCTCGGCACGGTCCGGGTGGCCGTCGAGGAGTGAACCCGCCCTTCGGGCGGCGTCGGGAGTCCGGTGAGAGGACCTGGTGACCTGAGGGCGACAGGTCCTAGCGACCCGAGTCATAGCCGGCGTGCGTGACGCCGACGAGGCGTTCGAGGCGGTGCGGCTCGTAGGGTTCCGGGCCGTTCCAGCCCAGCATCATGACGGTGGCGTCGTCGGGGAGCTTTCCCTCGTGGTAGCCGTGATGGTGGGCGATGAGGCTGCGGAGCAGCTCCGGCACGGGCAGGCCGCTGCGGCCCTGGTTCACCAGGAAGTGGACCAGCCGCTCAAGGCCGAACTCCTGACCCGCACGGTTGCGCGCCTCGGTGATCCCGTCGGTGTAGAGCAGCAGGAGGTCACCGCGGCCGAGCCGGTGCCGGCAGACGGCGGCGGTCACCCCGAGGTCGGTGCCCATCGGCGGTGCAGGCGCACCGGGCAGTTGCTCGGCGGTGCCGCCGGGGTGCAGCACGACGGGGGAAAAGTGACCGTGGCTGATCCAGTCGAGTGATCCGTCGGTCAGATCCAGTCTGGCCAGGATCCCGGTGGCGAAGCGGTTGCCGCCGAACTGTTCGACGAGCGTCCGCTCGATGCCCTCGGCGGTCTCGATGAGCCCGGCGCCCTGCCGCCGGTACTTCCGTCCGGCGGCGACCGCGAGGTTGGCGGTCAGGCCGGCCGCCGTGTCGTGGCCCATGGCGTCGTACACCGCCAGGTCGATCGCGTCCGCGGCGACGGCGTAGTCGTACGCATCACCGCTGACCTCGTAGGCGGGTTCCATCACCGCGCTGATGAAGGCCCGCTCGGCGGCGCAGGTACGCGGCGGCATCAGGCGCCACTCCATCTCGGCGGCGACCTTCATGTCCCGGCGCCGTATCAGGCGGGCATGGAAGTCACTGGTGGCGCGCTTGCTGACCAGCAGCAGGGTGATGAGTCCGGCGAGCGCGTCGAGGTCCTCGAGGGGGACGGGCCCGCCGGGTTCCGGGTCCGACTCGCCGATCAGTGCCGTCCCGATCCGTTCCGTGCCGTCGATCAACGGGACCCACCACTGAGCAGCCGGAGACGGTACCGCGGGGAGTACCGCACCGGTCCGGAAGCACCGGCCCGCCGCGGTCCCCTCGACCGGCAGCTCGATCGGCGCCCGCACGGAGGTCCGACTTGCGCGGCCGGAGGGCAGCAGGTGCAGAAACCTCTGCTGGAGGTCGGCCAGGTAGATCCGGACGGGCGACCAACCGCCACGGGCAGCGTGCTCCGCGACCTTGTCCGGTATCTGCTCCAGGGTCATCACATGACTCGCCGAGATCAGGTCGGCCAGGACGTCGGAGCGGGCTGTCCGGCTACGCATGCGGGCCCCTCCTCGACGAGGTGCGCGAGGTGCGAGAAGCCAGGGCGGCACCGGCTTCCTGCACCAACGTACTGCGGACGGCCACGCTTCTCCGCTCGGCCGGCGGCGCCCACGCCCGGCCGTGCTGACTCACCGTGCCACCCGGCGCACGCTCCGCGCCCATCGCTCCGGCAGGGCGCCCTCCCGGGCAGCAGAGCGGCAGAGCGTCACTGCGTCAGGCGTGGTCCATGAGCCGCCCGACGCCCTGCTCGCGCGCGCAGTGTGCGCAGCAGTAGAACTGGCCGTCCGACTCAAGGCCGTGGCCGAGGATGCGGCATTGGCAGTTGTCGCAGACGGGGGCCATTTTCTGGGCGGCGCACTCGATGCTGTCGAAGGTGTGGACCGCTCCCGCGGCATGCACTTCGAACGACATCTCGTAGTCGTTGTTGCAGACCTCGCAGACGGCCATGAAGAGTCAGCTCCTCGTAGGGCAAGGACGCGGGGCAGGGGGCAGCACCGCAAGGCGGTTGCCCCTGGGCGGTGCGCCAGTTACGTACCCCGCGGCCGCAGCGGGCTCCCGGCCGTGCGGCGTCTTGCGCCCGGCCGGCCTACCGGCGTCACCCCGCCGGGCGCACGCCGTGCGCGGGGCGTGAAGACGCCCGGGTGAGCCGGGTCGGTGCCGCCACCACCGTCCCGCGAGTCGATGCCGAAGCTCGTACCTGCGCGCTTACTATCCGCTCGTGGCACATACCTTCGCCGAACTCGTCGAGAAGCAACAGGTGGCCAACGAAGCGCGCGACAAGGTCGATGAGCTGCGGCACCAGTACGGTCCCCCCGCGGCGGCGGAGCAGACGGAGCAGCAGGCGGAGACGTACGAGACCGCGCTACGGGCCTGGCGTGACCTGGAGCGGGAGCTGCACACCGCCGTCGCGGACTTCGCCAGGGAGCACAGCCTCGCGCTGCACGAGGTGGAGGGCCAGGTGCGGGCGGAGGCCTCGACCGGCGGGCCGCCGCAGGCGCCCTAGCCCCGCCTACTCCTCGGCGAAGGAGCCGTGGCGCGGGGCCCCGGTCGGTTCGTAGGACGCGATGATGACGCCGCTGCCGGTGGTCCGTACGCCCGTCAGCCGCAGTCCGAGCGGCCCGGCACCGGTGAACAGGCGGTGCCCGGTGCCCAGGATGACGGGGTGGAACCACAGCCGGTACTCGTCGATGAGGTCGTGCGCCTCCAGGGTCGCGGCGAGTCGGCCGCTGCCGTGCACCTGGAGTTCGTTGCCCGGTTGCGCCTTCAGCCGGGTGACGCTGCCGGCCACGTCCTCGCTGATGAGCGTGGTGTTCTGCCAGTCGGCTGAGGAGAGCGTGGTGGACACCACGTACTTCGGCAGGGTGTTGAGGCGCAGCGCGAACACGTTCGACTCGTCGGTCACCTTGGGCCAGTATCCGGCGAAGATCTCGTAGGTCCGGCGGCCGAGCAGGAACGCGTCGGCCTCGGCGAACCAGTCGGCGGCGACCCGGCCCGCGTCGTCGTCGAAGTGCGGGAACTGCCAGCCACCGTGCTCGAATCCGCCCCGGGTGTCCTCACCGGGCTGGCCCGGTGCCTGCATCACGCCGTCCAGGGTGAGGAAGGTGTTGAGGGTGAGCCGCATGCGGTGCCTCCGGCGATGCTGGCGGGATCCGTCGGTGCACGCCACCCTAGGCACCGCAGCCCCCGCCGGCCGGCCACCGGACGTGCGCGGTGCGGGGAGAACCACCTGGAATGCGGTATGACGACCACCGGGCCCGGCACGCCGGGGGAGGCGGGCCGGGCCCGGGGTGCGGCGGGTTCACGCCGTCACGACTTGTTCAGGTGCGCCCAGAACTCGTCGAAGGAGAGGAGCCTGTCGCCGTTGGCGTCCTGGGCCCCTATCACGGCCTCGGCCACTGCCTCGGTGACATGGAAGTCGCCCATCTGCGCCATGGCGCTCTTGTACTCGGCCGCGGTGATGAATCCGTCGCCGTCCTTGTCGAACCGCTGGAACGCCTTGCGTGCTTCCTCGATGTCCGCCACCGGGTTCCTCCCCTTGTGCCCTTGGCTCTTGGCCCTGTGTCGCAGGCCAGCGTAACGGGAGCCGGTGGCGCGGTGTTCGGTCAGGTTCACCTCGCGATGTCTGTTCCGGTTACGCCGCGTGGCCTGCTCTTCGGCCGGGGGTCGGGCCCGTCGCGGAGCGACTGTGGACTGCTGTGCCCCCCGGGAGAATCAGCACCCGTCCAGCCGAGCGCGGAGTGCGGCCATCGTCCAGGCGAACTCCTCGCGGTGTGCGGACTTGGGCTCGCGGCCGCTGACGATGGCCACCAGCTCCCGGTAGCGCGCGGCGTCCGCCTGGGTGCCGGACTCCATGCGTTGCAGGACCGCTGCCCGGTCGGTGTCCGGGCCGAGCAGCTCGTCCAGGACGGCGTCCGCGGCGGGGTCCTCCGGTGCGATGCCCTGCTGCCGTGCCGCGCCGACCAGCTCGACGAGCCGCCGGGCGAACCAGACCGAGGCGCCGGAGGGGGTGTTCGGGCCGCGGTCCCGCGCGTTGAACTCCACCATCTCGCGGATCCGCGCCCGGAACCCCGGATCCTGCACCAGCTCGGCGAGCTCCACCCAGGCGTCCACCTGTGCGGGCGTGGGGTCGTCGGGCAGGTCGACCTCCCGGTGGCTCATCCGCTCGCGGATGGCGGGATCGACGTTCTCGAGACCGCTGAAGACCTCCGTCACGAAGTCGTCGATGATCCGGCGGCGCTCGGCCGCGGACAGCCGGGCCAGTTTGTTCATGAGAGTCATCTCCTCGGCGGTCGAACCGCGCAGTGCGACGGTGGACAGCACGGCCCGGGTGATCCGCAGGCTCCGGATCTGCGCGTCGAGCGCCGTCACATGGGTGGCGGCGACCTGGGCCACCGTCGTCTCGCCGTGCAGCACCCGGCGCACGTCGGCGAGCGAAAGGCCCAGCTCGCGCAGGGTGCGGACGAGTTCCAGACGTGCCACGGACGCGGTGTCGTACAGCCGGTAGCCGCCCGCCGACCTGGTCACGGGCGTCAGCGCGCCCTCGTCCGACCAGTAGCGGATGGTGCGGACCGACAGGCCGGTACGCCGGGCGAGCTGCCCGATGGTGAGCAGCTCCGTGCCGTCATCGATCATGTCGAGGAGTCTGGACCTTCCAGTGGGTGGAGACTCAAGCACGTACCGCACAGCAGGTGCGTGCCGAGGTGCTCCGCCCGCGTGCACGGGTCAGCGGAAGACTCCGGTGTGGCCGAGCGAATAGCGTCCCGGCTGGGGGTAGACGGCGAGTCCGTGCGGCCCGTCGCCGACCCGGATGCGGGCGAGCTGGGCGCCGGTGCGGGTGTCGATGGCGTACACCTCGGCGTTGTAGCGCCCCGACAGCCACAGCACCCGCCCGTCGGCCGAGACGCCGCCCATGTCGGGGCTGCCGCCGCCCGGCAGCCGCCACTTCCTGGTCAGCTCGCGCCGGCCGAAGTCGAAGACGGAGATGGTGCCCTCGCCCCGGTTGGAGATGTACATCTCGCGGGCGTCCCGGCTCACGTACAGCCCGTGTGCGCCCCGCCCGGTGGTCAGCAGCGCCGGCTGGCCGAACCGGTCGCCGTCCAGCACCCAGATGCCGTTGGCCGTCATGTCGGCGACGTAGAAGGTGCTGCCGTCCGGGGAGAGCTTCACGTCCTGCGGCATCGCACCGTCGAAGGGCAGCTTCTGGTGGGCGACGACGGCCATCTTGGCCGTGTCCACCTTGAGCAGCTCACCGGAGAACTCGCAGGAGACGACGAAGTACCGGCCGTCCTTGGAGAAGTCGGCGTGGTTGACACCCGCACAGCCGACCGGGACGGTCTTCTGCACCTTCATGGTGTGCGGGTCGCGGAAGACCAGCTCGTGGTCCTTCGAGGCCATCACGACGGCGTGCCGGCCGTCGGGCGTGAAGTAGAGGTTGTACGGGTCGTGCACGTCGACGGTCTTGCCGGCCTTGCCGGTCCTGGGGTCGATGGGGGTGAGCGTGTTGCCCAGGTCGTTGTTGACCCAGAGGGTCTTCAGGTCCCAGGAGGGCACCACGTGTTGCGGCTGGTGGCCGACCGGGATCGTCTCGAGCACCCGGTAGGTGGTGGGGTCGATGACGGTCACCGTGTCGGAGTTGGTGTTGGGCACGTAGATCCGGGACGGGAAGTCCCTGACCTCCGGAGCGAGCATGCCGGGGCGGTCGGCGGCGTAGACGTTCGTCGGGTCCAGCACCGGTGGCATGCCCGGCAGGCCGCCCTCCGGGTCGGGCCCTGCGCTGCGCCGGGCCGGTGGGGCGGACGGGGTGCCACTGCCGTGGCCCTGCGGGTGCCGGTCCTGCGCGGACGTGCCGCAGCCGGCGAGGGCGACGAGCAGCACACCAGCGAGCAGGGCTGCGGCGCGCTGAATACGTTCCGGGTACACAGTCAGCAGACTGGCGTGGAATGCGACGTTCGGCGAACGGTGCGGGGTATCCGCGTGAACACCGTCCGCGCACGCCGTCCGGGCCACCCGAACGGCCACTCCGACGCCCACGACGATCGAGCGCCTTCCGATCGCACCAGAAACCAGGAAGTCCTACCAACTATTCCCAGGCGAGTGACACACCTCACCTACGAATCCATCGACAGATGAGGCATTTAATGCCTTTTGACCGATTAACGAGGTTGGTCGGAGGGCGTCGGTCTGCCATAGTCGAGATCACGGCTCCCGCGGCCCGGATGCACACCGGGTCAGGGCGACCCCTGGGGGCCCACCGGCCGCCGCGGTCCCCATCCCCCGAGTTCCGCGGCATCCCGACAGCAGCCCCCGCCCGCCCCACGAAGGCGCACGGGGGCTGCTGGCATTGCCGTGCACATCCGGGTTTGCGTGCGCAGGGCGCGTTCAGGAAATGCGCATCTCGAACCACGTCGCCTTGCCATGCGGTTCCAGGTCGACGCCCCAGCGGTCGGAGAACTCGTCGACGAGGTAGAGGCCCCGGCCGGAGACGTCGAGTTCCTGGACGGGCATCAGGCAGGGCAGCCCGCGCGAGGGGTCACGCAGTTCGACACGGATGCAGTGACGGGCGCGCAGGTATCGCATCCGCAGGCCGAAGGTGCGGGCGCCGGTGTGCCGCACGGCGTTGCCGACCAGTTCGGAGACGAGCAGCACGGTCTCCTCGGTCAGCCGTGGACCGAGGCCCCACTGACGGAGCACCACGAGCTGGGCGAGGCGGCGCGCGGTCGCCGCGGACTCCGGGCGCGACGGCAGTCGCACCTCGCCTTCGGCGGGGTTGCCGTACAACTCCAGTGCCTTCAGCGCCCGTTCGTCCTCGACCGCCGGCGACCAGCGTGCCGCGACGGCACCCGCGTGCCGCCTCGGCTGCTCCACACCTTCCAGGCCCGCCATGCCCCCCATCATGGCCGCCCGGAGTACCCGCCGCGGCCGTTCGCAGGAATCACCGAGGGGTGGTCCCCGATGTCCGGATTCTCGTATGGCATATGCCACTGGTATGACACATTCCGATGTTCGAGCCCTGACCTGTGTGGACCACCCCTCTTTCGAAGGCCGCTCTGCACGGCCTTCACGAGCTCCCGGACAAGATCTTCCTCAGCAGCCCGGGTAACCCGAAAGAGGCATTCAGCTGAACCGTGCCTTGCCGGGCCCCTCCTCCACGAAGCTGCGCATGCCGCGCTCGCGGTCCTCGGTGGCGAACAGGCCGGCGAACCAGGTGCGTTCCACCGCGAGGCCGGTGTCGATGCCGGCGTCCAGGCCGGTGTCGACGGCCTCCTTGGCGGCGCGCAGCGCCAGGGCTGGGCCCTTGGCCAGCCGGGCGGCCCACGCGTGCGCCTGCTCGTACACCTCGGCGGCGGGCACCACACGGTCCACGAGACCGAGGGTCAGCGCCTCGTCGGCGGACACCTGGCGGCCGGTGAAGATGAGGTCCTTGGCGCGGGACGGGCCGATCAGCCGCGCCAGCCGCTGGGTGCCCCCGGCCCCCGGGATGAGGCCGAGCAGGATCTCCGGCTGCCCGATCTTCGCGCTGTCGGCAGCGATGCGGTAGTCCGCGCAGAGCGTCAGCTCGCAGCCGCCGCCGAGCGCGTATCCGGTGATGGCGGCGACCACCGGCTTGGGGATGCGGGCGACGGCCGTGAAGGAGTCCTGTAGGCCACGGCTGCGTTCGACCATCGCCGCGTGGTCCATGTCTCGCATCTCTTTGATGTCCGCGCCCGCGGCGAACACCTTCGGGCCGCCGTAGACGACCACGGCCCGCACGTCCGCGCGCTCCGCGGCCTCCTCGGCGAGCTCCTTGAGACGGTCCTGGATGGCGATGTTCAGCGCGTTCATGGGCGGCCGGTCCAGGCGCAGGGTCCCGACGCCGTCGGCGACTTCCAGATGCACAGTCATGCAGAGCAGGTTAGCGGGCGTTAACGACGGCCGGGTGCCCCGGCGGCGAGTGAGCCGAAGGGCGCGCGGGTGCCCCATCTCAGCGAGTGAGCCGAAGGGCGCGCCGGTGGTGAGAGGCCGAACGCGCGGAGGCCCGACGGAGTCGGGCTGAGCACGATCGGTCTCTCACCACCGGCTGAGGCGCCCGGAGGCGAACCGAGCCACAAAAAAAGGGGTATCACTTCGTCCAGTCAGCCCAGGACATGTTCCAGCCGTTCAGGCCGTTGTCCGGCTGGATCTTCTTGTCCTTGGAGTTCTTGACGATGACGATGTCGCCGATCAGCGAGTTGTTGTAGAACCACGCGGCCGGCTGGTGACTGTCGTAGGCGCCCTTCACGTCCCGGATGCCGACGCAGCCGTGGCTGGCGTTGTAGTTCCCGAAGGCGCCGCCCGCCCAGTAGTTGCCGTGGATGAAGGTGCCGGAGGTCGACAGCCGCATCGCGTGCGGTACGTCCTTGATGTCGTACGCGCCGCCCAGGCCGACGGTGTGGCTGTCCATCCGGATCTGGTGGTACTTCTCGCTGATCACCATCTGGCCGTTGTACGTGGTGTGGCCGGGCGAGCCCGAGGTGATCGGGATCTTCTTGATGACCTTGCCGTCGCGCTCGACCTTCATCTGGTGCGTCTTGGCGTCGACGGTGGAGATCTGCGCGCGGCCGATGGTGAACGTCACCGACTTGGCCTGGGTGCCGTAGACGCCCGACCGGCCCTCGACGCCGTCCAGGTCGAGCTTGGCCGTGACCTTGGTGCCGGGCTCCCAGTACTCCTCGGGGCGGAAGTCGAGACGGTCGTTGCCGAACCAGTGGCCCTTGACCTCCACCTTCGGCTCGGTCGTGATCGTGATGGCCTTCTCGACGTCCTCAGGGTGCGTGATGCCACGCGTGAAGTTCAGCGAGAACGGCATGCCGACGCCCACCTTGGAGCCGTCCTCCGGCGTGAACCTCCCGATGAAGGTGTTCTGCGCCTTCAGCGTCTTGAACGTGGTCTGCTCGACGGTCTCGCGGCCCTGGGAGTTCTTGGCCCGGGCGTGGACCGTGTAGGTGGTGGACAGCGCCAGGTGACCCGAGGGGCGCCAGCTCGCGCCGTCCTCGGACAGCATGCCGTCGACCGGGTGCCCCTTGGAGTCCTCGACCTCGACCTGGGTGAGCCGGCCACCGGACGCGCTGACCTTGAGGGCGCCCGTGGTGTCCACGGAGTCCGCGCCGTCCTTGGGGCTGACCGTCACCGCTGCCTTCGGCACGGGCTTCGGCGAGGCCTTGCCGTTCTTGCCGCCGCCGTCCGAGTCGTCGCCGCCACACGCGGTGGCCAGCAGGAGCATCCCGCACACCAGGGCCGGCAGGGCCACGGCGCGCCGCCGGGCCGCGGTCCGGCGCGGGGTGGTGCCTGCGGTGCCCGTGGTGCGCTGCTTGCGCAGCCGTATCAGGGCAGGTATCCGATGCCGGTGGGGTGCGTCCTGCCCTGCGTCGACCGATATCCCCGACATCGCCCGCCCGTTCACGTCTTTTCTCCCCTCGCACGCCTGACCAGGCACGTGCGCACCGCACACGGCAACGCACTCCGCGTCAATTAATCACATCGGCTCCCCTCGATGACTCCCCGCGATGGTCACCTTTCAGTCTCAACACGGGCGAGGGACCGGGTGGTTGCCTGCGAACCCGCACCATCCGGGGCGCATGCGGCACGGCGGACGGGTGGGACACCAGGTCAGGCCGTACCTTCGCGCCAGGCGCGCCAGCTCATGTTCCAGCCGCCGAGGCCGTTGTCCGGGGCGACCTCGCGGTCGTCGGAGTGCACCACTTCGATCACGTCACCGATGAGGCTGCGCTCGAAGAACCAGCCCGCGGGCGTCTCGGAGTCCCCGCCCTGCACATCCCGCAGGCCCACGCAGCCGTGGCTGACGTTGTCGTTGCCGAAGACGTCGTCCGACCAGTAGTTGCCGTGCACGAAGGTGCCGGAGGCGGTCAGGCGCAGTGCGTGCGGCACGTCGGGGATGTCGTACTCCCCGTCGAAGCCGACCGTGCGGCCGTCCATCCTGGTCTCGTCGAGCATCTCGCTGACCACCATCTTGCCGTTGTACGTGCTGGTCCCGGAGGCGCCGGCAGTGATCGGCAGGATGGTGACGAGCTGGCCGCCGCGGCGCACCTCCATGGTGTGCGCCGCGACGTCCACCTGGCTCACCTGGTCGCGCCCGACGGTGAACGCGATCGTGCGGTTCCGCCGCCCGTACACGCCCGGCGCCGCCACCACGTCGCGCAGCCGCAGCCGCACGCTGACCCGGGTGCCCGGCCGCCAGTAGCTCTCGGGACGGAAGTCGAGCCGGTCGTGGCCGAACCAGTGCGGGGCGATGGGCACGGCGGGGTGGGCGGTGACGCGGATGGCGCGCTGCACGGCGGCACGGTTGCGGATCGGGTGGTCGAACCGCAGCGAGACGATCATTCCGGTGCCGACCGTGGCGCCGTCCACGGGAATCGCCTCG
The DNA here is from genome assembly GCF_024435355.1 of Streptomyces odontomachi. Taxonomy (GTDB): domain Bacteria; phylum Actinomycetota; class Actinomycetes; order Streptomycetales; family Streptomycetaceae; genus Streptomyces; species Streptomyces odontomachi. Next base: position 198,436 of record NZ_JAMJWG010000011.1, on the reverse strand, counting down.
CTCGTGAAGTGGTGCGCCGGGACGATCGTGCGGAACGCGACGTGCCGCGCCGACCGCCGCCCGTGCCCGTCCAGCGCCACCGCGTCCACGGTGTACCGCGCGTCCGTGGCGAGCCTGCCGCCCGCCGGCCGCCAGGACAGGCCGTCCGCCGAGACCCGACCCGGCACGCGGACCGTCCGGGCGTCCTGGTGCCGCACGACCCGCACCGACGTGAGCCGCCCGGCGCGCACCCGCACCCCGATCCGCCGCCCCAACGGCACGTTCCGGCTGCCGTCGAGCGGGGCGACCACGATGGTGTCCGCAGCCGCGTGCGCCCCGCCGAACCAGGTGCCCGACGTGCATCCCGAAGCCGCCGCCAACAACGCGCCCCCGGCGAGCAGGGGGGCCACCAGTACGAGTCCTGCGCGCCGCGCGCGCCTCACTACGCGTTTCACGCCTGACCCAACGACAGCGGTCCGGCGGGGAAACGCGCGTGCACCCCCGCGGACCAGCGGCGACACCGGAGCGGGCGACACACGAACGGCCGGACCGGGCGGTGCACGCCGGTCCGACGCCGGTGGCACGCCGGTCCGACGCTGATGGCCCCGGCGCGGACGGTGGGCCGGTCGGGTCGCCGGTCGCCGTCGGCCGTCGCCGACCGCTGCCGGGCAACCGCCCGTTCGGCCGCCCCGACCACGCCTCCGGTGCAGTGGCCCGGAGGGTCCCACCCGGTGCTCCGGACCGGGGCCCAGTCGCCCGGAAACCGCCCACACCCAGCGGCTTTCGGCACACCTGCCCCAGAACGGCCTAAGACCGGCGGACGAGCCCGATCCGCCCAAGGGCCGAGGAAAACTCGGTGGGCGGCGTCAGCTGCAATCCGTAGGCTCGCTCCTGATGTCCGATAAACAGGTGCCCGGCAGGAGGCGTTCCACGGCGCACTCCCTGCTGCGGCTGTGGCCATATGTGCGCCGCGTGCGTATACGACTGTTCAGCGCGGCGGTGGTCGCGACGGTCGCGTCCTGCGTGGGTCTGGTGATCCCGCTCACCCTGAAGTGGATCGTGGACGGCCCGGTCGCCCACCGCGACCCGGGCGGCGTCTGGCTCGGGGCGCTGTACCTGCTGCTGCTCGGTCTGACCGAGGCGGGGCTGTTCGGGCTGCGGCGGTGGCTGGTGGCCCGCCCGCTGGCGGGTGTCGAGGCGCGGATGCGGGCCGATCTCTACCGCCACCTCCAGCGGCTCCCGGTCTCCTTCCACGACCGCTGGGCCTCGGGCCAGTTGCTGTCGCGCGGCACGACCGACCTCATGTTGCTGCGCCAGTTCCTTGCCTTCCCCCTGACGTTCCTGCTGGTGAACGGCACGACGGTACTGATCGGCATGATCATCTTGCTGGTACAGCAGTGGTCACTCGGGCTGGTGCTGCTGGCCCCGGCAGCGCCGCTCATCGTGCTGTGCGCGCTCTTCGAGCGGCACTACACCAAGGTCGCGCGCCGGGCGCAGGACCAGGTCGGCGATCTGGCGACGGTCGTCGAGGAAGCCGTGCTCGGCATCCGCATCATCAAGGGCTTCGGCCGGCACCGCAGCCAGGCGCTGGCCTTCCGCGCGCAGGCGCACACCCTGCGGGGCACGGAGCTGGCGAAGGCGCGTCTGCTGGCCTCGATCTGGGCGACCATCACGACGCTGCCGGAGCTGGCCATCGGCGCCGCGCTGGTGCTCGGCTGCCTCCAGGTCGCCCGCGGCGAGCTGTCCGCCGGCACCCTGGTGGCCTTCCTCTCCACCGCACTCGCCCTGCGCTGGCCCATCGAATCCATCGGTTTCCTGCTCGCCATGACCCAGGAGTCGGCCACCGCCACGGAACGGTATTTCGAGGTGATGGACGAGCCACGCGAGACGGAGCGGACGGAGCAGACGGACGGGATGGAAAAGGCGGAGGGGAGGGAACGGACGGACGGGATGGAGAAGGCGGAGGGGGCGGGCCCTCATGCGCCTCCGGCCGTCGCCGCGACCGTCACCGCCTCGTCCCGCCCGGGCCTCGTCTTCGAAGACGTCGAGTTCCGCTACCCCGATGCCCCGGCCGGTGCAGCCCCGGTGCTGAGCAGCGTGGACCTGCACATCACCCCGGGCGAGACCATGGCCCTGGTGGGCGCCACGGGGTCGGGCAAGACGACCCTCACCGCGCTCGTGCCGCGGCTGTACGAGCCGACCCGGGGCCGTATCACCCTGGACGGCGAGGACATCACGGCGATCTCACGCGAGCGACTGCGCACCCTCGTCGCCGTCGCCTTCGAAGAGCCCACGCTGTTCTCGGCGAGCGTCGCGGAGAACGTGCTGATGGGCGGCACGGACACGGCAGGCGACGACGCGTTGCGGCACGCCCTGGCGGTGGCCCAGGCGGACTTCGTCACCGCACTGCCCGAGGGGGCCCGCACGCAGGTCGGCGAGCAGGGCCTGAGCCTGTCCGGCGGCCAGCGGCAACGGCTGGCGCTGGCCCGGGCCGTGGTGGGCCGCCCGCGCTTCCTCGTCCTGGACGACCCGCTGTCCGCCCTCGACGTGCACACGGAGGCGCTGGTCGAGGCGGCGCTGCGCCGGGTCCTCACGGACACCACCGCCCTGATCGTCGCGCACCGACCGTCGACCGTGCTGCTGGCCGACCGGGTGGCGCTGCTGTCCGAAGGCCGGATCGTCGCCGTCGGCACCCATCAGGAGCTGCTGCGCAACAACGCCCAGTACGCCTGGCTGATGTCCGCGGACCCCGTGAACCCTGTGACCCCCGTGAACCCCGTGAACCCTGTGAACCCCACGGACCGGGCAGACCGGGCGGCCCACGGGTCGCCGGCGGCGCTCACGTCAGCCACACCCGCGCCCGCCCTGCCCGGGGACCCGCCCCCGGCGCTCGCACCCGCAGAGGGGACCGACCCATGACCACGGTGCCCACCAGCACCTCCCCGGAGGCCGACGACGGCGACGACAGGAACGCCGCCACCGGCCCCGACGGCACCACCGGGCCGGTCGCACGGGGCACCGCCACCCCCCAGCAGCCCCTGGAACCCCAGGAACCCCAAGACCCGCAGGAACCCCAAGACCCGCAAGAACCCCAAAAACTCCAGGACCTCGCCGACCCCACCGACCCCACCGACTCCTTCACCCGCGACACCCTGCCCGTCCCGAAAGGCGCAACGGGCGCGCTGCTGCGCTCGTTGCTCGCGCCGATGCGCCCCCGAGTGGTGCTCACCACCGTGCTCTTGCTGTTCCAGCAGGCGGCCGTGCAGGCGGGGCCGCTGCTGGTCGCCTACGCCATCGACCGCGGGGTGCCCGCGGCCGGGCGGCACGACTACGGACCGCTTGTCGCCGTCGGCGCCGGCTACGCGTTCTGCGCCCTGGCCTCCGGCGCCCTCCAGTACGCGTTCACGGTCACCTCGGCGCGGGTCAACCAGGACGTGCTGCTGGATCTGCGCGGGCGGATCTTCCGGCACGCCCAGGCGCTCAGCCTGGACTTCCACGAGCGGTACACCTCGGGCCGGCTGATCGCCCGCTCCACCACCGACGTGGAGTCGCTGCGCGAGCTGCTCGGCGAGGGGCTCCAGGAGCTGATCACCGTCATCCTGTCCTTCGTCTCCATCGCGGTGCTGCTGCTCTGGCTCGACCTCGGCATCGGCGCCGCCGCGCTGGTCTCCTTCCTCCCGCTGCTCCTGCTGGTGCGGCGGTACCGACGGCGGGCCGCGGAGATCTACGGGAAGCGGTCCACGGCGATCGCCGCGGTCATCGTGAAGTTCACGGAGACGGTGAACGGCATCCGCCCGGTGCGCGCCTTCCGCCGCGAGAAGGTCAACGACACCGCCTTCGACCTGCTCAACCGGCGCCACGAGCGCTACAACGGCGATGCGACGGTGGAGATGGCCCGCTACGTGGTCAGCTCACGCCTGGTGGCCAACACGGCGGTGGCGGCGATGGTGCTCTGGGGCGCCTACCGGGTCGCCGGGGGTTCCCTGGCGCTCGGGGTGCTGGCTGCCGCGGTGCTCTACCTGCGGCGGCTGTACGACCCGATCGACCGGCTCGGCATGTTCCTCAACTCCTACCAGTCGGCGGCGGCCTCCCTGGAGAAGATCGCGGGGCTGCTGGCGCAGGCCCCGTCCGTGCCCGAGCCGGAGTCCCCCAAGCCGCTGGCGGAGCGTGACCCCGGCCTCCCGGGGCGGGCGGTGGTCTTCGAGGACGTGCGGTTCGCGTACCGCACCGGCGGCGAGGTGCTGCCCCGCTTCGACCTCACCGTCCCGGCGGGCGAGACGGTCGCCGTGGTCGGTGCCACCGGCGCGGGCAAGTCGACCCTGGCCAAGCTGCTCGCGCGGTTCTACGACCCCACCGAGGGGCGCGTGCTGCTGGACGGCACCGACCTGCGCGACCTCTCGACGGCGGATCTGCGGCGCGGGGTGGTGATGGTGACCCAGGAGGCGTTCCTGTTCTCCGGCACCGTCGCCGAGAACATCGCCATCGGACGCCCGGACGCCACCCGCGCGGAGATCGAGCAGGCCACGAAGGCGATCGGGGCGCACGAGTTCATCACCTCCCTGCCGGAGGGCTACGACACCGACGTGCGCAAGCGCGGCGGGCGTATCTCGGCGGGGCAGCGGCAGTTGGTGGCGTTCGCCCGTGCGCTGCTCGCCGACCCCGCGGTGCTGATCCTGGACGAGGCGACCAGCTCGCTGGACATCCCGGGTGAGCGCGCGGTGCAGCACGCCATGCACACCGTGCTGCACGGGCGTACCGCCATGGTGATCGCGCACCGCCTGTCCACGGTCGAGATCGCCGACCGGGTGCTGGTCATGGCGGACGGCCGCATCGTCGAGGACGGCCCGCCGGCGACGCTCATCACCGACGGTGGCGCCTTCGCCGACCTGCACCGGGCCTGGCGGGACAGCGTGGCGGGCTGACGTTCTCGGTGCGCCCAGGGGGGCACGCCCTGGACGGGCGCACCCCGCCCCCCTCCACCGGGTCAGTGGCCCCGTACGGTCCGGGGCGCCCCCGTACCCCCGGCGGCGGCCTCTCGGTCTCGCCCCGGCTGATCAGTGGGAGACATCGCCTGGTGCCGGGGGTGCGCGTTTCGCACGGCGGTGGTGGAGACGGCGCGCAAGGTAGCGCGGCCGGTGTGGGTGATGCCGACGGGATGGCCGAGGTTGCTGGTCATGGCCACCGCCTTCCTCGTGACCGCATAGCGTGACCAATGGTGACGCACCGACGCGGACACGCTGTACACGGGGTGCGGTGCCGGGTACGAGCGGTGCGGCGTTACAGCGTCCCGGCGGGGGCGCTAGGCCAGGGAAGGCGGTGGACGATGGCAGAGCATGCGGGTACGGATATGGGTAGGGGACCGGAGGCCGTTCCGGAGGAGGACGAAGTAACGGCCGTGCAGGTCGGGGACGGTTGGGAGAACGAGGACGGTGCCGCGCGGCGCCCCGATGGCCAGGCCGGCAAAGGCGTGGTCACCGCGTTCGGCGAAACCCGCCGGCCCTGCTCGAACGCGGCGACCGTTGAGGGCGCGTAGCCGATGCGCTTGCCGAACTGCTCGCGGTCGAGTCCGGCCCGTAGCCGCAGCGTCTTCATGCACCGCTGCTACGAGTGCAAGGCAGAACTCTCTCTGGCCTCCGCCGGGATCGCCACAGCCCTGCCCTGCTCTGCTACCGCCGTCTTGCCAGCTAGCGGCTTGGCTCGGATTGTCGACCGCGTAATTGGTTCGCCGTCCGATGCCCGTCATTCTGCCTCCAGGTGTGATCTCGATGGTGGCCGTCGGGGCGTCCTGGAGTGTTCGCACGCCTGCGGGCATGGGCGAGGGCGCCTCCCACCCCGCGTGTCTCCCCGCTCTACCCGCCGTGGCCCGTCGCCTTGCCCGCCACGGCGGCGGCCGCACGGACGAAGGCGGCCAGGGCTGGGGAGGTGGCGTGCTCGGGCCAGGCGAGCACGAGCGTGGTGGGGGCGGCATCATCGACTGGGACAGCGACCAGGTCGTCGCGGAGCTGGTCGCGGATGGAGGAGGGGAGGACGGCGACCATGCGGCGCAAGGCGATGAGGTGGAGAAGCTGCGCAAGGTCGTGGACCTCGGGTCCGTGTGAGCCGCCCTCAGATGCGCCCGGCCAGCGGGGCAGGGGCTCCCCGGCGAGGTCGTTCAGGCAGACCCGGGTACGGCCCGCGAGGCGATGCGAACTCGGCACCACGAGAAGTTGAGTCTCGGTCAGGAGGTCCTGGGTGTCCAGGCCGGTGAGGTCGTGGTGGGGGCGGTGAAGCAGGGCGGCGTCGGCACGACCCTCCCGCAGGAGGCTCTCACGCTCGCCGAAGCTGCACACCAGCTCGACCGGCAGCGCACCCGGCTCAGCCTGATAGGCGTCGAGGATCGCGGGCAGCAGGCCACCGTCGCCGCCCGGCTTGATGACCAGGACCAGACGCGGGTCGGCGCGGCCGGCCCGCCGGGTGCGGCGGGCCGCGGCCGACGCGGCGTCGAGCACCGTACGGCTCTCGCGGAGCAGGACGGCCCCCGCCTCGGTCAGTGCGACCCGGCGACTGCCACGTTCCAACAGGGCTACGCCCAGCCGTCGTTCGAGCTGCTGAATGGCGCGGGACAGCGGCGGTTGGGTCATCCCCAGCCGGGCGGCCGCCCGACCGAAGTGCAGTTCTTCGGCGACAGCGGTGAAGTAGACGAGCTCGCGGACCTCCAGTCTTTCCATACCCGCACGGTATCGCTGCGCACCTGATCGGTGTTGGAACTCCCGGCCGCCCCCGTGATGGGCTGAACGCATGACAGAAACCACGACTGCCCTGGTCACCGGCGCCAACAAGGGCATCGGGCGCGAGGTCGCAGCCCGGCTCGCCTCGCTCGGCACGAACGTCCTGCTGGCCTCGCGCGACCCGCACCGCGGTGCGGCAGCCGCAGCCGACCTGGGCCCGCGGGTGCACCCGGTCACCCTGGACGTCACCGACCGCGCCGGCGTCCTGTCCGCCGCCCGCTGGATCGAGGAGCGCTTTGGCCGGCTGGACATCCTGGTCAACAACGCCGGCATCTCCGGCGACCTCGCCGCCCAGAGCCCTGGCAGTGTCGAACTGCCCGCTGTACGCGAGGTGTTCGAGACCAACGTGTTCGGCGTGATCAGCGTGACCACCACGATGCTGCCGCTGCTCGCCCGCTCCCCCGCCGCCCGGATCGTCAATGTCAGCAGTGGACTGGGCTCCATCGCCCGGATGACCGATCCCGAGGACTACTTCACAACCCGGCCCCCGCTGGCCGCGTACGTCCCGTCCAAGACCGCACTCAACTCGCTGACCGTGCAGTACGCCAAGGAACTGCGCAGCCGCAACATCCTGGTCAACGCCGCCGATCCGGGGCCGTGCGCGACCGACCTCACCACCGCGTTCCCCGGCCTCACCCGCACCGCGGCCGACGGCGCGGCCGTGGTCGTCCGGCTCGCCACGCTGCCCGATGACGGGCCGACCGGCGGCTTCTTCGACGAGCACGGCCCGGTTCCCTGGTGAGCTGCCTGCCAGGGAACCGAGGGACGGGGTGGTGGGGGTCAGCACGGACGGGATGGGCGAGCCGGAGACCGCGCCGGCGCCCGACGGGCCGCAGCGCCCGGGTTACCCGCCGACCGCCCCGGCAACAGCCGTCGGTCGGCGGGGTGCCGCCACCGGCCAGGGCATAGCCACCAGAGCAACGGCGGCCATCGTCACCGAGATGTTCACCCTGCCGGACGTGGAGTACCTGGACATCGCGCACGACCTGTCCACCACCTCTAGGCCCTGTCGTCAAACTCCCGTCTGCCTGGCGGCGTCATGCACGCCCTCTCGCCGCACCGGGCACAAGCCCACGTACATCCAGTACGCGGACTCGCGCCCGGCACTCCCCCAAGCTCTTCGAGCAGGGGGGACCCCCAGAGCACGCACCTGACGCCGCCGAGCCGCCCTTCGGGCAACGACGGGAGTTTGACGACAGGACCTAGCGCCGGGTACCGCGCCGGTTGGGCTTCACCGAAGTCCTGCGTGAACAGGGAATACCGCCAGCAGTTCCCTCGGGCAGCAGGATCGTCGCGGTCTGGCGGCTGGACCGTCCCACGCCGCTGGTTGACACCCCCTGCCCATAACCAGCCGAAACCCGCCGAGCCCAGCTCCCGCCTCTTCGGCACCGAACGAGACGACCTCTTGAGGCAGTGAGGGAGCGCCCAGGCGGAACGAGACCGAAACGTCGCCACCGGCATCCGGGGCCACCCCCTAACGGCGCGAGCCCACGGCCGCGCGCTCCCCCACGTGCACTCGCTCGTCACGGGCGGCCAACCGTCCGCCCCGCCGCGCACGCCCGCGTGCGAGACATTCAGCCGAGGGTCGATTTTCAGCCAGGTTTACGCGCGTCACATTTCTGCGAACATACCTCTGAGACGTGTCCGGAACGGCCCCCTGGCGTTCTGAACATCCGAATACCCCATACGGGAAACGGGAGGACAACCACGTCGCCCGGGTTCGCCTATCGAACATTACTCTCCGGGCACCGGACCGTTTCCGGCCAACCTGCTGACGCGCTCCTGACAATCATCGGGCCGCCTGCGACGCTTCACGCTAGCCAGGGTGCACAAGTCGGGCGCACGTTCCTCACATCCGGTTCGCCGGGCTCCGCATCCTCCCGCTCGGCCGGGGACCCCCCGGCCAAGCACCGCTGTATCCGCACGTACCCGCACGGGTTCCGCCAGCCCTGCCCGGACGGTCACCCAGCCGCCCGGCCCCCCTCTGGTCGCGCTTCGCGGCCATGCAGAAGGAGTCAGTGTTGAGACACACCTCCCGAAGAGGCAGCTCCCACAGATCGGCCTCCCACAGATCCGCCTTCACCGCCGCCAGCACCTTCGTCGCCGTGGCCGCGCTGCTGTCCATCGGCGCCCAGGCGGGAACCGCCGCCGCCGCGGACAAGCCGGCGTCGCAGGCCACGAGCCAGCACCCCACCCCGCGGCTCGGTGACATCGACCGCGGCGCCATGGCGGCGGATCTGACCCCCACCCAGCACGCCGACCTGATCAAGCAGGAGCAGGCCGCCACGGACAAGACCGCCGCCATCCTGGGCCTCCCGGCCAAGGAGAAGCTGGTCGTCAAGAACGTCGTCAAGGACAAGGACGGCACCACCCACACGCACTACGAGCGCACCTACGACGGCCTGCCCGTCCTGGGCGGCGACTTCATCGTGCAGGCCAAGGACGTCACCAGGACCCAGGGCTTCGTCCACCCGATGATGAAGCACCTGGGCAGCCCGAAGACGGCGGCGAAGATCTCCGCGGGGACCGCCACGGACAAGGCCCTCGGCGTCGCGAAGACCCAGGGCGCCAAGCAGGCCGACGCCAAGGCGCCGCGCAAGGTGATCTGGGCCGGCTCCGGCACCCCGACGCTCGCCTACGAGACGGTGGTCGGCGGCTTCCAGAAGGACGGCACGCCCAACCAGCTGCACGTCATCACCGACGCCGCCACCGGCAAGCAGCTGTACAAGTACCAGGGCATCGAGACCGGTACGGGCAACACCGAGTACAGCGGCACGGTGACGCTCGGCACCTCGCAGTCCGGGTCGACGTACACGCTCAACGACACCAGCCGCGGTGGCCACAAGACGTACAACCTGAACCACGGCACCTCGGGCACCGGCACCCTCTTCTCGGGCTCCGACGACGTGTGGGGCGACCACACGGCGAGCAACGCGGAGACCGCGGGCGCCGACGCCGCCTACGGTGCCCAGGAGACCTGGGACTTCTACAAGAACACCTACGGCCGTAACGGCATCGCCGACGACGGCCGCGCGGCGTACTCCCGGGCGCACTACGGCAACAGCTACGTGAACGCCTTCTGGGACGACTCGTGCTTCTGCATGACGTACGGCGACGGCTCGGGCAACGCGGACCCGCTGACGGCGCTCGACGTGGCCGGCCACGAGATGTCCCACGGTGTCACCTCGAACTCCGCAGGACTCAACTACAGCGGTGAGTCCGGCGGCCTGAACGAGGCCACCAGCGACATATTCGGCACCATGGTCGAGTGGTACGCGAACAACTCCGCGGACCCGGGCGACTACCTCATCGGCGAGAAGATCGACATCAACGGTGACGGTACTCCGCTGCGGTACATGGACAAGCCGAGCAAGGACGGCGGCTCCGCGGACTACTGGTCCTCCGGCGTCGGCAACAAGGACGTCCACTACTCGTCCGGTGTGGCGAACCACTTCTTCTACCTGCTCTCCGAGGGCAGCGGCGCCAAGGTGATCGGCGGCGTCAGCTACAACTCGCCGACCTACGACGGCTCGACCGTCACCGGTATCGGCCGCGACAAGGCCTCGGCGATCTGGTACAAGGCGCTGACCGAGCAGTTCACGTCCACCACCAACTACGCGAGCGCCCGTACCGGCACGCTGAACGCGGCGGCGGCCCTCTACGGCTCGGGTTCCACCGAGTACAACGCGGTCGCGAACGCCTGGGCAGGCGTCAACGTCGGCTCCGGCTCGGGCGACCCCGGCGACCCGGGCGACGGCACCTTCACCAACGACACCAACGTCAACATCCCGGACACGTCCGACGCCTCCTCGTTCATCGACGTCTCCGGCATCGGCACCGCGGGCATCATCCAGGTCGACGTGAGCATCGTCCACTCCTACAGCGGTGACCTGGACGTCTACCTCTTCGCGCCGAGCGGGGACTACGCCCAGCTGGTGCAGAACGACCCCAGCGACTCGACCCCGAACATCGACGCCTCCTGGCAGGTCGACGCGACGGGTGAAGCCGCGGACGGCACCTGGGAGTTGTACGTGGTCGACAACTACTCGGGTGACACCGGCTACATCGACAGCTGGAGCATCACCTTCTAGCGGTACACCACAGGAACAGGTACGCCGCGGGTAACGCAAAGGGGCGCCGGGCCGGTCGGGTCAACCGATCGGTCCGGCGCCCCTCTTGCTCCGTCTTCACGCGTTCCGTCCCCATCCGGAACGGGCCGTTCGCATTACGGGCACCGATCATCGCTCAACGGACGAGTTTCGGCCAACATATGGACACACTCATGACATGTACATCGAGGCGATGACAGGCTGCCCGGACGGGAGCACTCCACACCTGCCTCCTCTACCCGGGTAGACCCCCACGTCTCCGGGTTTCACACCTCACAAGGGAGCCTGCGTGACCCCCCACATCACTCGCAGAGGCAAGGTTCTGGCCATCGCCACCTCCGTCGCCTCCGGGGCACTGATCCTCTCCGGCATCGCCGGGCCGGCGTCCGCCAAGACCGCCCCCTCGACCGCCGCCCCCTCCGCCGCCCCGATGAGCCTCACCGGCGCGGCCCACACCGACCTCATCAAGGCCGCCAGCGCCAGGACCGCCGAGACGGCGAAGGCCCTGGGCCTGGGTGCCAAGGAGAAGCTGGTCGTCAAGGACGTCGTCAAGGACCGCAACGGCGCCACCCACACCCGCTACGAGCGCACCTACGACGGCCTGCCCGTACTCGGCGGCGACCTCGTCGTGCACACCACCGAGTCCGGCAAGACCAGCCAGGTCACGCGCGCCACGAAGGCCGACATCGCGGTGCCGACCGGCACCGGCACGCTCGCAGCGAAGGCCGCACCCGAGGGCGCCCGCAAGGTCGTCTGGGCCGCCTCCGGCACGCCGACGCTGGCCTACGAGAAGGTCGTCACCGGCACCGCGAAGGACGGCACGCCCCAGAAGCTGCACGTCATCACGGACGCCGCCACCGGCAAGAAGCTCTTCCAGTACGACGCCATCCACACCGGCACCGGCGAGAGCGAGTTCAGCGGCTCGGTGACGATCGGCACCAAGCAGGGCAGCGGCGGTTACGTGATGACCGACGACTCCCGCGGTGGCCACAGCACCTACAACCTGAAGAACGGCACCAGCGGCAAGGGCACGCTCTTCACGGACTCCGACGACAAGTGGGGCGACGGCACCGTCAACGACCCGGCCACCGCCGGCGTCGACGCCGCCTACGGCGCCCAGGAGACCTGGGACTACTACAAGTCCGTGCACGGCCGCAGCGGCATCGCCGGTGACGGCGTCGGCGCGTACTCGCGGGTCCACTACGGCAACAACTACGTCAACGCCTTCTGGGACGACTCCTGCTTCTGCATGACCTACGGCGACGGCGAGGGCAACAAGGCCCCGCTGACGGCGATGGACGTGGCCGGGCACGAGATGAGCCACGGCGTCACCTCCACCACCGCCGGCCTGAACTACAGCGGTGAGTCGGGCGGTCTGAACGAGGCGACCAGCGACATATTCGGCACCGCGGTCGAGTTCCACGCCGACAACCCCGAGGACCCGGGCGACTACCTGATCGGCGAGAAGATCGACATCTTCGGCGACGGTTCCCCGCTGCGCTACATGGACAAGCCCAGCAAGGACGGCGCCTCGCTGGACTCCTGGAGCTCCAGCGCCGGCAGCGTCGACGTGCACTACTCGTCCGGCATCGCCAACCACTTCTTCTACCTGCTCTCCGAGGGCAGCGGGAAGAAGACCGTCAACGGCGTCGACTACGACTCCCCGACCTCCAACGGCTCGACCGTCACCGGCATCGGCCGGGACAAGGCCGAGCAGATCTGGTACAAGGCGCTGACCGAGTACTTCACCACGACCACGAAGTACGCGAGCGCCCGCACCGGCACCCTGAGCGCGGCGGCCGACCTGTACGGCGAGGGCTCGGCCGAGTACAAGGCCGTGGACGCCGCCTGGGCAGCGGTGAACGTCAGCTGAGCCCTGAGCGTCATCCGCGGGTGAGCACCTGCTGACCCGGCGGCCCGTGGCCCGATGACGGGCCGCCGGAACACCACACGGCGGGCGGTGTGCGGGACCTTCGAGGTCACGCGCACCGCCCGCCGCCGTCTTACCCTGCACATCGCGCCCCGGCCCTACCGCAGCAGCACCCCCGCCTCCCCGCCCGCGGCACCGCCCTGGTCCTCCGGCAGGGCGACCAGGCCCAGTTCGGCACCGGAGGCCAGCAGCGGATGGGCGGGCAGGATGCGGACCGTGTAGCCGAAGGGTCCGGTGCGGCCCAGGGTGAGCGGCCCCTCGTAGGTCCAGCGGTCCGCCAGGTCGGGCCCGGAGGACGGCTTCAGCGGGAAGGAGGACGCCTCCGTGATGCGGTCCTCCGCGTCGACGCGGCCGGTGACCGCCTGCACCTCCACGTCGTCCGGGGAGAGGTCGCCAAGACGGACCCGGACCCGCAGGGCGTGGGTGGCGCCGAGCTCCGCCGTGTGTGCGGCCAGCGGCGCCTCCACGTGGTCGACCGCGACCCGCGGCCAGGCCGCGTGCACCCGGGCCTTCCAGGCGGCGAGCGCGCGGGCCGCCGCCGGGTCGAGGGCGCGGTGCGCCCGCGCGGCCGGCGCGTACAGGCGCTCCACGTACGCCCGCACCATGCGGGAGGCCTGCACCTTGGGGCCGAGTCCGCTCAGGGTGCGGCGGACCATCTCGATCCAGCGGTCCGGCAGGCCGCTCGTGCCGCGTTCGTAGAAGCGCGGGGTGATGGCGTTCTCCAGCAGGTCGTAGAGCGCGCTCGCCTCCAGGTCGTCACGGCGGTCCTCGTCGATCCCGGAGCCGTCGGCAGCGCGGTCGGGTGGTGGCCCGACGGCGCCGGCGCCCGGCGCACTGCCGATGCCGTCCGCCGTGGGGATGGCCCAGCCGAAGTCCGGCTCGTACCACTCGTCCCACCAGCCGTCCAGGACGGAGAGGTTGAGGCACCCGTTGAGCGCGGCCTTCATGCCGGAGGTGCCGCAGGCCTCCAGCGGGCGCAGCGGGTTGTTCAGCCAGACGTCGCAGCCGGGGTAGAGCGACTGCGCCATCCCCATGCCGTAGTCCGGCAGGAAGACGATGCGGTGGCGCACCTCTGGATCGTCCGTGAAGCGGACGAGTTCCTGGATGAGGCGCTTGCCGCTCTCGTCCGCGGGGTGCGCCTTGCCGGCCACCACGATCTGCACCGGCCGCTCGGGGTGCAGCAGCAGCCGGGTGAGCCGCTCGCGGTCGCGCAGCATCAGGGTGAGGCGCTTGTAGGAGGGGACGCGGCGGGCGAAGCCGATGGTGAGGACGGACGGGTCGAGCGCGTCGTCGATCCAGGCCAGCTCGGCGGGGGCGGCACCGCGCTCCAGCCAGGAGGCGTGCAGCCGGGTGCGCACCTCGCCGACGAGCCGGCCGCGCAGCTCGCGGCGGAGCTGCCAGACGGCCTCGTCCGGGATGGCGTCGGTGTCCGCCCAGCACGCCGCGGTGCGCTCGGCGTCGGTGGTGTCCGGGTGCTCGCCGGCACCGCCGCCGGCCTTGCCGGGCCCGGCGTCCGCGGTGCCGAGGGCCCGGGCGAGCAGCCGGTCCGCCTCGGGTGCCACCCAGGTGGGTGCGTGCACTCCGTTGGTGATGGCGGTGATGGGCACCTCGTCGGCGTCGAAGCCGGGCCACAGGCCGGCGAACATGGCACGGCCGACGTGGCCGTGCAGCAGCGAGACACCGTTGGCCCGCTGGCCGAGCCTGAGGCCCATGACGGCCATGTTGAACAGGGCGGGATCGCCGCCCGGGTAACTCTCCTGGCCGAGCCGGAGGATCCGTTCGACGTCGGCGTCCGGCAGCTCGGCGTCGGGTCCGAAGTGGCGGGCGACCAGCTCGCGGTCGAAGCGGTCGATGCCGGCCGGTACGGGCGTGTGGGTGGTGAAGACGGTGCCCGCGCGCACCGCCTGGAGGGCCGCGTCGAAGTCGAGGCCCTGCCCGGCCAGCTCGTGGATGCGCTCCACGCCGAGGAAGCCGGCATGGCCCTCGTTGCTGTGGAAGACCTCGGGTGCCGGGTGGCCGGTGATCCGGCAGTAGGCGCGCAGGGCGCGCACCCCTCCCATGCCGAGCAGCATCTCCTGGAGCAGCCGGTGCTCGCTGCCGCCGCCGTAGAGCCGGTCGGTGACCTCTCGTTCGCGCGGGGCGTTCTCCTCGACGGCCGAGTCGAGCAGGAGCAGCGGGACCCGGCCGACCTGGGCGCGCCAGATGCGGGCCCGCAGGTCGCGTCCGCCGGGCAGCGCGAGCCGGACGCGGGTGAGGGTGCCGTCCGGCTCGCGCAGCGGGCTGAGCGGCAGCTCGTGGGGGTCGAGCACCGGGTAGTGCTCCTGCTGCCAGCCGTCCCGGGCCAGGCTCTGCCGGAAGTAGCCGTGGCGGTAGAGGAGTCCCACGCCGATCAGCGGGACGCCGAGGTCGCTGGCGGCCTTGAGGTGGTCGCCGGCCAGGATGCCGAGGCCACCGGAGTACTGCGGTAGCGCGGCGGTGATGCCGAACTCGGGGGAGAAGTAGGCGACGGCGGCGGGCAGCGCGGTGTCGCCGGCGCCGGCTGCGCCGACCGGATCCCTGGGGTGTCGCTGGTACCAGCGGTCGCCGTCGAGGTACGCGGTCAGGTCGGCGTCGGCAGCGGCGAGCCGGCGCAGGAAGTCGTCGTCGGTGGCGAGCCGCTCCAGCCGGGCGGGCGGCACGCTGCCGAGCAACCGCACCGGGTCGCCGCCGGCACCATGCCAGCGGTCGGGGTCCACTGCGGCGAAGAGGTCACGGGTCGGGGGGTGCCAGGACCAGCGCAGATTGCGGGCCAGGCGACTGAGGGGGCGAAGCGGTTCAGGAAGAACCGGGCGTACGGTGATCCGACGGATAGCCTTCACATATCCACCTTTGCAATCCATTTAGGACCTTGCAACGGGGCGCGCAGCGCACGGGGCACCGATGCCGGCCCCCGCCAGGGGCAGACCACGGCGCACGGATGGACGGCGTGTCACAGCGCGCGCCCTGCGCATCGCTCGCGATCTGAGCAAGCGTCAGAGCGACCGGGTGCGCGCCCGAGCCGCCCGGGTAAGGCTCACCCGGTATGCGGCGCGCCGGCGCGGCCGCCGATGGAGTGAACTGAGCGAACGCGGACAGGAGCAGCCATGCCCGCAAACCCGCCAGCCGCCGCCCGCACCGATAAAAAGGTCAAAACAACCTTTACGGTGTGCTGTGCCGGCGCTGCCGCGTCGGCTCGGCCCGATCGACGTCCTCTCCCCCACCGGTCCGCGCGCCGCTCCGCCCGCGCCGCGCGCGCCTCCCCCCACCGTGCACGCCCCACCCTCCCCCCAGGTGATCCCATGCTCGGCCGTATCCCCGTCCTGGACGTACACCCCTTCGTCGACCGCGGGCGCAGACCCGCCAAGTCGGTGGCCGGTGAGGCCTTCGACATCACCGCGACCGTCTTCCGTGAAGGCCACGAGGCGGTGGGCGCCAATGTCGTGCTGCGCGGCCCGAACGGCCGGGGCGGCACCTGGATCCCGATGCGCGAGCTGGCCCCGGGCACCGACCGCTGGGGTGCCACGGTCGCCCCGGCGGTGGAGGGCCGTTGGAGCTATCTGGTGGAGGCCTGGGGGGACCCGGTGGCCAGTTGGCGGCGGGCCGCCGCGGTGAAGGTCCCGGCCGGCGTCGACACCGAACTGGTGCTGGCCGAGGGCGCCGCGCTGCTCGAGCGTGCCGCGGCCGGGGTGCCCAAGAGCAAGGGCCGCCGTGAGCTGGTGCTGGAGGCGGCCGACGCGCTGCGCGACACCACGCGCCCGGCCGCCGACCGGCTCGCCGTCGCGCTCGCCGACGAGGTGACGGCGGTGCTCGCCCGCTATCCGCTGCGCGAGATGGTGACCGCGTCGCCGCGGCTGTCGTTGCTGGTGGAGCGCAAGAGGGCGCTGTTCGGGTCCTGGTACGAGTTCTTCCCGCGCTCGGAGGGCGCCCGGCCGGGCGCGGACGGCGGGGCGCCGGTGAGCGGCACCTTCCGGACCGCGGCGGAGCGGCTGCCCGCCATCGCCGCGATGGGCTTCGACGTGGTGTACCTGCCGCCGATCCACCCGATCGGCACCACGTTCCGCAAGGGCCGGGACAACGCCCTGGCGGCCGGGCCGCACGATGTCGGGGTGCCCTGGGCGATCGGCTCGCCGGCGGGTGGGCATGACGCGGTGCACCCGGATCTCGGCACGCTCGACGACTTCGACGCGTTCGTGCGGCGGGCGGCCGACCTGCGTCTCGAGGTCGCCCTCGACTTCGCCCTGCAATGCTCCCCTGATCACCCGTGGGTGCGCGAGCACCCCGAGTGGTTCCGGCAGCAGCCCGACGGCAGCATCGCGCACGCGGAGAATCCGCCGAAGAAGTACCAGGACATCTACCCGCTCTGCTTCGAGCGTGACATGCCCGGGATCGTCACCGAGACACTGCGCATTCTGCGCTTCTGGATGGCGCACGGGGTGCGCATCTTCCGCGTGGACAATCCCCACACCAAGCCGGTGGTGTTCTGGGAGCAGGTCATCGGCGAGATCAACCGCACCGATCCGGACGTCGTCTTCCTGGCCGAAGCGTTCACCCGTCCGGCGATGCTGAAGACGCTGGCCGCGATCGGCTTCACGCAGTCGTACACCTACTTCACCTGGCGCAATTCCAAGCGAGAACTGACGGAATATCTCACGGAACTCACCGGGGAAACCGCCTCGTATCTACGGCCGAATTTCTTTGTGAACACTCCGGACATCCTGCACGAATATCTTCAGAAAGGCGGGCGTCCGGCCTTCGAGGTGCGCGCGGTCCTGGCCGCGACACTCGCACCGTCCTGGGGCGTGTACAGCGGATTCGAGCTGTGCGAGAACGAACCGCTGCGGGCGGGCAGCGAAGAGTACCGGAATTCCGAGAAATACGAACTCCGGCCACGCGACTGGGAGGCGGCCGAGCGCGAGGGGCGCACCATCGCACCACTGATCGCCGCCCTGAACCGTATCAGACGCCGTAGCCCTGCTCTACAACAGCTCAGAAGTCTTGATTTCCATGACACCGACGACGAATCAGTGATTGCCTATTCGAAAGCCGCTGCGTGTGACCGTGGCACGAACACGGTGCTGGTGGTCGTCAACCTCGACCCCCACAACACCCATGAAACCTCGGTGTCATTGGACATGCCGCGGCTCGGGCTCGACTGGGACGAGCCCCTGCCGGTGCGCGACGAGCTCACCGGCGAGACCTATCACTGGGGCAGGACCAACTATGTGCGACTGGAGCCGGCACGTACCCCGGCGCACATCTTCACCGTCCTGCGACCGTCCCCGCCGATCGGAGGGTCACCAGCACATGATCGTCAATGAACCCGTCCCGGACACCTTCGAGGACACCCCCGCCAAGGACCGGGACCCGGATTGGTTCAAACGCGCCGTCTTCTACGAGGTCCTGGTCCGGTCGTTCCAGGACAGCAACGGGGACGGCGTGGGCGACCTCAAGGGCATCACCGCCAAGCTGGACTACCTCCAGTGGCTCGGCGTCGACTGCCTGTGGCTGCCGCCGTTCTTCAAGTCGCCGCTGCGTGACGGCGGTTACGACGTGTCCGACTACACCTCGGTGCTCCCGGAGTTCGGCGACCTGGCCGACTTCGTGGAGTTCGTGGACGCGGCCCACCAACGGGGCATGCGGGTGATCATCGACTTCGTGATGAACCACACCAGCGACCAGCACCCGTGGTTCCAGGAGTCCCGCACCGACCCCGACGGACCCTACGGCGACTACTACGTCTGGGCCGACGACGACAAGCAGTACCAGGACGCCCGGGTCATCTTCGTCGACACCGAGGCCTCCAACTGGACCTTCGACCCGGTGCGCAAGCAGTACTACTGGCACCGGTTCTTCTCCCACCAACCCGACCTCAACTTCGAGAACCCGGCGGTGCAGGAGGAGATCCTGGCCGCGCTGCGCTTCTGGCTGGACCTCGGCATCGATGGATTCCGACTGGATGCGGTGCCCTACCTTTTCACGCAGGAGGGCACCAACTGCGAGAATCTGCCGGCCACCCACGCCATGCTGCGGAGGGTACGCGCCGAGATCGACGCGCATTACCCCGACACGGTACTGCTGGCCGAGGCGAATCAATGGCCTGAAGATGTCGTCGACTATTTCGGGGATTTCACGAAGGGCGGCGACGAATGCCATATGGCATTCCACTTCCCGGTGATGCCGCGTATCTTCATGGCGGTCAGGCGGGAATCGCGCTACCCGGTCTCGGAAATCCTCGCCAAGACGCCCGCGATTCCGTCCGGCTGCCAGTGGGGAATCTTCCTGCGTAATCACGACGAGCTGACGCTGGAAATGGTCACGGACGAAGAGCGTGACTACATGTACGCGGAGTACGCGAAGGATCCGCGTATGCGCGCCAACATCGGCATCCGCCGCCGTCTCGCCCCGCTCCTCGACAACGACCGCAACCAGATCGAGCTGTTCACCGCACTGCTGCTGTCCCTGCCGGGCTCGCCGATCCTGTACTACGGCGACGAGATCGGGATGGGCGACAACATCTGGCTCGGTGACCGGGACGCGGTGCGCACCCCGATGCAGTGGACGCCGGACCGCAACGCCGGCTTCTCCTCCTGCGACCCGGGCCGGCTCTTCCTGCCCACCATCATGGATCCGGTCTACGGCTACCAGGTCACCAACGTCGAGGCGTCCATGTCCTCGCCGTCCTCGCTGCTGCACTGGACCCGCCGGATGATCGAGATCCGCAAGCAGAACCCGGCGTTCGGCCTGGGCCGCTACACCGAGCTGCCGTCCACCAACCCGGCGGTGCTGGCGTACCTGCGCGAGTACGACGGTGACTCCGGCGAGGACACCGTGCTGTGCGTGAACAACTTCTCCCGGTTCGCCCAGCCGACCGAGCTGGACCTGCGGGCCTTCGAGGGCCGCCACCCGGTGGAGCTGATCGGCGGGGTGCGGTTCCCGGCGATCGGCGAATGGCCGTATCTGCTCACCCTCGCGGGTCACGGCTTCTACTGGTTCCGGCTCCGCAAGGACACCCCTGCGACGGCGGCGGGCACTGCGGTGACCACGGCGTCGGCGGCCGGTATCGACCGCTAGCCACGCACCCGGGCGGGTCGGCCCCACCCCGTTCCGCCCGGGCCAAACCGACCGAGTCCGTACGGACCATCCTGACCCGACACGTCCCGCACAGCCGTACAGCCGCGGCCGCCTTCGGGGACACTGACGCGCAATTTGAGTGGTGCCTGGGGAAAGGACGCGACGCGAAATGTCCGAAGCTGTCAGACAGCCGGCCCCGGCGTCGCTTGCCTGCCCCGAGCTGCTCGACTCGCTGGACCCGCTGCTGCGGGACTGGCTGCCGCGGCAGCGCTGGTTCGCCGGCAAGGGCCGGCCCGTCACCGGCTTCTCCCTGGTCTGCGCGACCGAACTGCTCCCGCTGGCCGCACCCCCGCCCGGCGCCGGGGACCGTGCCGCACCGGTCGGCCTGCTGCACCTGCTGGTCCGGGCCGAGCAGAGCGGGCGTCCGGTGCGGGGCGGGCGCGGCGGCCCGTCACGCGTCGCCGGGGACTGCTACCAACTGCTGCTCGGCGTGCGACCGGCGCTGCCGGCGCACCTGGCCCCCGCACTGATCGGCGAGGTGCCGCACGGCCCGCTGGCGGGGCGCACGGTGTACGAGGCGCTGTACGACCCGCCCCTGGCCGAGGTGCTGCTGGACGCGCTGCGCCGCCGGGCCCGCATCGGGACGCTCCGCTTCGAGCGCGACGCGGGCACCGACGTCCCACCCGACCTGACACCACGGCTGCTCGGCGCGGAACAGTCCAACTCCTCCCTGGTCTACGGGGACACCTTCATCCTCAAGCTGTTCCGGCGCATCGTGCCCGGCATCAACCCGGACCTGGAGCTGCCGCACGCCCTCGCACGCACCTGCTGCCCGCGGGTGCCGCCGCCGGCGGCCTGGTTCGTCGCGGACGCCCGGGGCATCGCGTCCGCCGCGGCTCACGGGCGTACGCCGGCGGCCTTCGGGCACCGTTCGGGCCCGCCGGACCGCCGCCCCGCAGGCGCCCCCGAAACGCCCAGGTCCGGCGCGCCGGACGCCCGGCCGCCGGTCGCCCCCGCGGGCACCGGCCGGCCGGGAGCGCCGGAGGACACGCTGGTGCTCGGCGTGCTCCAGCCGTATCTCAAGGACGCCACGGACGGCTGGCAGCTGGCGCTGAGCGAGCTCGCCAGGGGCGAGGACTTCCGCGCCGAGGCCCGAGCGCTGGGGCGTGCGACCGCCGAGGTGCACACCGCGCTGGCCGGCGCGCTGCCCACCGTCACCCTGGGCCGTGCCCAGCTGGAGCTGCTGGCGGCCGGCATGACGGAGCGCCTGGAGGCCGCCGTGCAGGCGGTGCCCGCACTGCGCCGGTACGCGCCCGGGCTGCGGTCCGCCTATGACGCACTGGGCACGCTGGGCGGCTGCGACGACTTCTGGACCGCCCAGCGGGTCCACGGCGACCTGCACCTCGGCCAGTGCCTGCGGGCCCCGTCCGGCGAGTGGTCGTTGATCGACTTCGAGGGCGAGCCGGCGCGTCCGCTCACCGAGCGCTGCCTGCCACAGCACCCGGTACGGGACATCGCCGGGATACTGCGCTCCTTCGACTACGCGGCCCGCTCCCACCGACCGTGGGCGCCCGCCTGGGCGCACGGCTGCCGGGGCGCGTACTGCACCGGGTACGCGGAGGTGTCGGGCCGCGACCCGCGCGCCGAACCGGTACTGCTGCGGGCCTACGAGACGGACAAGGCGGTCTACGAGGTGATGTACGAGGCCAGGCACCGGCCGGACTGGCTGCCGGTGCCGCTCGCCGCGATACAACGCCTCGCCGGTGCCGACGACCAGTGACCCCGGCACCGTCTCCCGCCCCCGATCTCCGTCCCGCTCCCTCCCCTCCCCCCACCGCACCGTTGCACCGCCCAGGAGCCCCCGTGACCCGCCCGCCGTCCGGCACATCGCCCACGCCCTCGACGCCGCCCACACCGCCCGCGCCTTCCGCACCGCCACCCCCGCCAGCGCCGTCCATGGCTCCCGCATCCGCCCCGAAGACCTCTGACGCCGCTTCCGCCCCGGCCGCCCCGTCCACTCCGCAGGTGCCGGCCACCGCCTCGGGCGGTTCCGAGGCCGCTTCCGGGTCCCGGCCGCCCGGCCCGCGCGCGTCGAAGGCGACACGGGCCCGGCGGAGCACCGGAACCAGCGGTCCGGCCGCCCGCCGACCCGCCACGGCACGGACCCGGACCGGGCGGGCCGTGCCGCCCACCGCACCCGCACCCGCACCCGCACCCGCACCCGCACCGGAGCCACGCCCCGCCGGCGTCGCGGCACGCGTCGCCGCCGGTGTCGGTGTTCCGGCGGAGGACCGGGATCGGCTGCTGGCCGGGACGCACCACGACCCGCACGGTGTGCTCGGGACCCACCCGGTCGAGGGCGGCGTCGCCCTGCGCGTGCTGCGGCCCTGCGCACGGGCGGTCACCGTGGTCGTGGAGGGGCGCCGGGTCGAGCTGCACGACGACGGCGACGGGTTCTTCTCGGCTGCGTTGCCGCCGGCCACCGTGCCGGACTACCGGCTGCTCGTGACGTATCCCGGGCCGGGCTCGGGGACGGACTCCGCGACGGCGTCGGAACCGGCGGGCACGGACGTCGTGCACGAGACGGCCGACGCCTACCGTTTCCTGCCGTCGCTCGGGGAGTTGGATCTGCACCTGATCTCCGAGGGCCGGCACGAGCAACTGTGGCAGGCGCTCGGGGCGTGGCCCCTCACGCACCAGGGCGTGCGGGGCACCCGCTTCACCGTCTGGGCGCCGAACGCGCGCGGGGTGCGCCTGGTCGGCGACTTCAACTACTGGGACGGCACCGGCTTCCCCATGCGCTCCCTCGGTTCCTCGGGCGTCTGGGAGCTGTTCGTGCCCGGTGTCGGCGAGGGCCGGCTGTACAAGTTCGAGATCACCCGCCCGGACGGCACCCGCACCGTGCGCGTCGACCCGCTGGCACGCCACACCGAGGCCCCGCCCGCCACGGCGTCCGTCGTGCACGTCTCGCGCTACGCGTGGCAGGACGCGGCCTGGCTGGCCCGCCGCGCCCAGCGGTCCCTGCACGACGCCCCGTTCTCGGTGTACGAGGTGCACCTGCCGTCCTGGCGCCCCGGCCTCGGCTACCGCGAGCTGGCCGAGCAGCTGCCCGCCTACGTCACCGACCTGGGCTTCACCCATGTCGAGTTCATGCCGGTCGCCGAGCATCCGTTCAGCCCGTCGTGGGGTTACCAGATCACCGGGTTCTACGCGCCGACGGCCCGTCTCGGCACCCCCGACGACTTCAGGTACCTGGTGGACGCCCTGCACCAGGCGGGCGTCGGGGTGCTGATGGACTGGGTGCCCGCGCACTTCCCGCGGGACGACTGGGCGCTGGCCGAGTTCGACGGCCGGCCGCTGTACGAGCACCAGGATCCGGCGCGTGCCGCGCACCCGGACTGGGGCACGCTGGAGTTCGACTACGGCCGCCGCGAGGTGCGCAACTTCCTGGTGGCCAACGCGGTCTACTGGTGCGAGGAGTTCCACATCGACGGCCTGCGCGTGGACGCCGTCGCCTCCATGCTCTACCTGGACTACTCCCGGGGCCCCGGCCAGTGGTCCCCGAACAGCCGTGGCGGCCGGGAGGACCTGGACGCGGTCGCCTTCCTCCAGGAGATGAACGCCACCGTGTACCGGCGGGTGCCCGGTGTGGTGACCATCGCCGAGGAGTCCACGGCGTGGAACGGCGTCACCCGGCCCACCCATGTCGTCGGGTCCGACGGCTTCGGCGGCCTGGGCTTCGGCCTGAAGTGGAACATGGGCTGGATGCACGACTCGCTCGCGTACATGGCGCACGAGCCGGTGCACCGCAAGTACCACCACAACGAGATGACGTTCTCGATGGTGTACGCCTACAGCGAGAACTACATCCTGCCGATCTCGCACGACGAGGTGGTGCACGGCAAGCAGGCCCTGGTGTCGAAGATGCCGGGCGACTGGTGGCAGCGGCGCGCGGACCACCGCGCCTACCTCGGTTTCATGTGGGCCCACCCCGGCAAGCAGCTGCTGTTCATGGGCCAGGAGTTCGCCCAGGGCGCCGAGTGGTCCGAGCGGCACGGGCCCGACTGGTGGCTGCTCGACCCGTCGTACTCCGCCGAGCCGGACCACCGCGGGGTACGGGACCTGGTGCGCGACCTGAACACGGCGTACGGCGCCGAGCCGGCGCTGTGGCAACGGGACGGCGACCCCGGCGGGTTCGCGTGGGTGGTCGGCGACGCCGGCGACGACAACCTCTTCGCCTTCCTCCGGTACGCCACCGACGGCTCGCCCCTGCTGTGCGTCTCGCACTTCTCACCGGTGGTGCGGCACGGCTACCGGCTCAGGGTGCCGGAGCGGCACGCCGGCTGGCGTGAGGTGCTCAACACGGACGAGGTGCGGTACGGCGGGGGCGGGGTGCGCAACGCGGGCGTCCTGAAGCCGGTGGAGTGCGGCTCGGACGGTGCCGGCTGGCTGGAGGTGACGGTGCCGCCGCTGGCCACGGTGTGGTTCCGGCCGGCGTAGGGCCTGTCCGGGGCCGGGACGCGCGGTCACCTGGGGCGCGCTGCGGGCGGCTCGCCTCGCGCGACCCGGCGATGTCGTCTTACATGGGAGGTGGGACCGGCCGCGTGCCCAGGCCTGCGCGCACCTCGCTGCGCCCGTCCTGGCGTGCCTCCGCGCGCCTGGGGACACCGCCGGGCGCGCGCACCCTCGATCGAGAGGATCGTCATGCCCTTCGTCAGCACTCGTGACGACGTCAGGATCGCCTACAAGGACTGGGGCAGCGGGGCCCCGGTCGTCTTCAGCCACGGCTGGCCGCTGAACGGGGACGCCTGGGACGACCAGATGAAATGGGTCGCTGACCACGGTTACCGCGGTATCGCCCACGACCGGCGCGGCCACGGCCGCTCCGAGCAGCCCTGGGGCGGCTACGACTTCGACACCTTCGCGGACGACCTGAACGACCTGATCACCTCGCTCGACCTGCGCGACGTCACCCTCGTCGCGCACTCCATGGGCGGCGGCGAGCTGGCCCGGTACATCGGCCGGCACGGCACCGAGCGGATCAGCAAGGCCGTCCTGCTGTCCGCGATCCCGCCCCTGATGATCAAGACGGACGACAACCCGGAGGGGGTACCGGAGAAAGCCTTCGAGGACATCAAGAACGGGATCGTCGCGGAGCGCTCGCAGTTCTGGAAAGACCTCTCCGAGTCGTTCGTGGGCGCAAACCGACCGGGCAGCCGGGCGACACAGGGCAATCGCGATGCGTTCTGGCTCATGGCCATGCAGGAGAGCATCGAGGCCGGCGTGAAATGCGTGGACGCATTCGCGCGCACCGACTTCACGGCGGATCTACGCGCGTTCGACATTCCCACCCTCGTCGCACACGGCGACGACGACCAGATCGTGCCGTTCGATGCGACGGGGAAGAAAACGGCGCAGATCGTCTCCGACGCGACCCTGAAGGTGTACGAGGGCGGCTCACACGGACTCGCGCTCGTACCGGGCTACAAGGAGAAATTCAACGCGGACCTTCTGTCATTCCTCCAGGGCTGAATCCATCGGGTCCAGGGCTGAATCCGTCAGGCGAATCCCTGGCGCATCCGATACGTCCCCGGACGAGTCGGCCAGCCCCTTCGGCAGGTCCCCGGTGTGGATGATCCCCAGGTGCTGGGTCGCCCGGGTCAGCGCGACGTACAGGTCGCTGGTGCCGTAGCGGGCCGGTTCGACCACCAGGACGCTGTCGAACTCGAGGCCCTTGGCCTGCCGGGGGTCGAGCAGCACGACCGTGTGGGTGAGGTCGGGCTCGGCGCCCGCGGTCACGCCGGGGAGCCGGCCGGCCAGGGTGGCGTGCAACTCGCGGGGGGCGATGACGGCGACCCGGCCCTCCTCGGGGGTCAGCTCGGCCACCGCCCGTGCGACCGCGGCAGCGAGCCCGTCCGGATCCGCCCGGCGCACCGACGGGTGCACGCCCGTCGAACGCACCGAGCGGGGCGGCTCGAAGCCGGGACGCTCGGCGCGCACCACCTCGGCGGCCAGATCCATGATCTCCGTCGGGGTGCGGTAGTTGACGGCCAACCGGGTGTGCGTCCAGCGGTCCTCGACATACGGCGCGAGGATGCCGTCCCAGGAACCGACGCCGGCCTCTTCCGCGGTCTGCGCCGGGTCGCCGACCAGCGTCATGGAACGGGTCGGGCAGCGCCGCATCAGCAGCCGCCAGGCCATCGGCGACAGCTCCTGCGCCTCGTCGACGATGATGTGGCCGAACGCCCAGGTCCGGTCGGCCGCGGCCCGCTCCGCCGCGCTGCGGCTGTCGGTCTCGTCCTGCCGCTCGGCCATCCGCTCGGCGTCGATGATGTCGTGCGCACCGAGCACCTCGGAGTCCTCGTCGTCCCGGTCCTCGAACTCGTAGGTACGCGAGGCGTAGGCGACCTCCAGGACGCCCTGGGCGTAGGCCACCTTCTCGCCCCGCTCCCGCGCCGCGGCGGCGCGCGCCTCGCGGTCGTCCTCGCCGAGGAGTTCGGCCGCCTCGTCCAGCAGCGGCACGTCGGCAGGGGTCCAGTCCGAGGTGGTGCGCCGGATCGCGGCCGCGTCTTCGGCGGGCAGGTGGCCGGGGTCGGCGAGGAAGTCGGCGATCAGCTGCTGGGGCGTGAGGCGCGGCCAGAGCTGGTCGATGGCGGTCCAGACCTCGGGGTTCGCGGCCAACTCGTCACGGATCTGGGTGATGTCGCTGTCGTCCAGCAGGCTGCCGCCGTCGTACGGGTCCGTACCGATGCGCTCGGCGTGCATGTCGGTGAGGGTGTTGAGGATGTGGCCCTCGAAGTGCTCACGGGCCACGTTGTGCGGCAGCCGCTGGGCACGGGTACGGTCGCGCGCCACCCTGACCAGGTCGGCGTCGAGCATCAGGACCTCGCGGTCGTGCGCGACGGCGATCACCGGATCGGGCAGCGCCTGCCGGTCGGCGACCACCGCCGCCAGCACGTCCGCCATGTCCCGGCGCCCCTTGACGGCGGCGGCGCGCGGCGTGTCCACACCGGTGGCGCGCACCCCGGGATACAGCTCGCCCAGGCTGGCCAGCAGCACACCGGTCTCACCCAGCGAGGGCAGCACCTCTCCGATGTAGCCCAGGAAGGCCGGGTTCGGGCCGACGATCAGCACCGCACGGCGGGCGAGCAGCTCACGGTGCTCGTAGAGCAGGAACGCGGCGCGGTGCAGCGCCACCGCCGTCTTACCGGTGCCGGGGCCGCCCTCGACGACCAGCACACCGCGGTGCGGGGCACGGATGATGCGGTCCTGGTCGGCCTGGATGGTGCGCACGATGTCGGCCATCCGGCCGGTGCGCGCGGAGTTGAGCGCGGCGAGCAGCACCGCGTCGCCGGTGGGGTCCTCGTGGCCGGTGCGCTCGTGGTCGGACAGGTCGAGCAACTCGTCGTGGAGCGCCGTGACGGCACGGCCGTGGGTGGTGATGTGCCTCCGGCGGCGCAGGCCCATCGGGGTGTGGCCGGTGGCCAGGTAGAAGGGGCGGGCCACCGGGGCGCGCCAGTCGATCAGGATCGGCCGCCGCTCCCCCGTCTCGTCCGGGTCCTCCTCGCGCAGCCCGATGCGCCCGATGTGGTAGTCGTCGCCGTCGGCCAGATCGATCCGGCCGAAGCAGAGCGACCCGTCGACCGCGTTGAGAGCCGCCAGCAGCCCGGAGCGCTCGGCCACCCGGATCTCACGCTCCACCCGCGCCTGACGACCGTTGCCGACCGGGGCGAGCGCGCTCTGCACGGCCTCCTCGGCCGCGCCGCGCAGGACGTCGACATGGCGGTACAGATGGTCGACGAATTCCTGCTCGCCCTGCAATTCGCGGTCCGGGACATTATCACGCCCCGCCGCGTCTGCCGTGTTTGACAATGCGACTCCCACCCCGATATACTGCGTCTAGTAGTTTTCCTCTGGTAACGCCCGGGATCCCATGAGTTGTATTGCATGAGATACCGAACGAGACACCAGAGACATGGAAAGCCAATATACGCAGAGAAATCCCCCGGTTGTCAATTCACCGGGGGATTTCTTCGTTCTCGGGGCGCCGCTACAGAACGTCGTCCAGATCCTTCAGAAGCACCCGCTTGGGCCGCGCCCCCAGGATCGAGCGCACCGGCCGACCGTCACGGAACACCAGCAGCGTCGGCGTGCCCAACACCGCATACGCCGCCGGCGTCGCCGGATTCGCGTCCACGTCCATCTGCACGACCTTCAACCGCCCGCCCAGCTCCGCGGCGACCTCGCTGAGCACCGGAGCAAGCTGCCGGCACGGACCACACCAGTCCGCCGTGAACTCCACCAACACCGGACCCGCCGCCTCGACGACCTCACTCGCGAAGTCCGCGTCCGTCACCTCGGCCACACCAGCCGCCTTGATCACCACGTCACCCTCCCAGCTCGCAACGGGGTTCCGGACCGTCCGGAACCAAGGCATCGGCGGCCAGCTCGTCCCGCGCCCGCTCGGCCCGCGCCAGCTGCACACCCACCTGGGCGCGCACCGACTGCAACTCGCCGATCAGCACGTCCAACTCGGCCAGCTTGCGCCGATACACGGCGAGCGACGCAGGACAGGAATCACCCTCGGGATGGCCCGCCCGCAGACACTCCACGA
The DNA here is from genome assembly GCF_024435355.1 of Streptomyces odontomachi. GTDB lineage: Bacteria > Actinomycetota > Actinomycetes > Streptomycetales > Streptomycetaceae > Streptomyces > Streptomyces odontomachi. The sequence goes on along the minus strand of NZ_JAMJWG010000011.1, from coordinate 169,948 downwards.
ACGGCCGGGTCTCCTCCAACTCGAACCCGAAATCCCGCAACGTCCTGATCTGCTCGACCAGCCGCAGATCCCGCTCGTCATAGACGCGGTAGCCGTTGGCGTTCCGCCGGGCAGGCAACAACCCCCGGGACTCGTAGTACCGCAGCGTCCGCGTGCTCATGCCGACCCGCCGAGCCAGTTCACCGATGCGCATGACGGCGACCGTAATCCTTGACGCCGACGTCAAGGCAACGACGACAGGACGGCGGAAGGGCAGGGGGCGGAAGGCAGAACGGCGGAAGGCAGGACGGCGGAAGGCAGGACGGCGGAAGGGCAGGGGGCGGGCCGGCCGGGGAACCGCACCCCCCGCCCGGCCGACCCCGCCACCGCGGCCGGCGCCTCACACCTCGGCCGACTCCTTGCCGCCCTCGGCCGACTCCTTGCCGTCCCGGCGCTGCACGGGCACCGAGCCCTCAACGCCGTCCTCGCCGCCATCACCGCCATCACCGCCGTCGCCGCCGTCACCGCCGTCACCGCCGTCACCGCCGTCACCGGCACCGTCGTTCAACAGGGTCCGCTCGTCGAACGGCACCTCGCCGGCCAGCACGCGGGCCACCCGGTCCTTGTCGATCTCCTTGGTCCAGGTGCCGACGATGACCGTGGCCACCGCGTTGCCCGCGAAGTTCGTCAGGGCGCGCGCCTCGCTCATGAAGCGGTCGATGCCGACGATCAGGCCGACCCCGTCGAGCAGCGCGGGCCGGTGCGACTGGAGTCCACCGGCCAGCGTGGCCAGGCCGGCGCCGGTGACGCCCGCCGCGCCCTTGGAGGCCACCACCATGAACACCAGCAGCGAGATCTGCTCCCCCGCGTTCAGCGGCGCGTTCATCGCGTTGGCAACGAAGAGGGACGCCATCGTGAGGTAGATCGCGGTGCCGTCCAGGTTGAAGGAGTAGCCGGTCGGCACGGTGACACCGACCACCGGCCGGCTCACCCCCAGGTGCTCCATCTTCGCGATGAGCCGCGGCAGCGCCGACTCCGACGACGACGTCGACAGGATCAGCAGGAACTCCCGGGCCAGATAGCGGAACAGCTTGAGGATGTTCACGCCGGTGATCAGCCGCAGTACCGACCCCAGCACCACGAAGACGAACAGGAAGCAGGTGATGTAGAAGCCGATCATGATGACCGCGAGCGACTTCAGCGCATCGACGCCGGTCTCACCGACCACCGCCGCCATCGCACCGAACGCGCCCACCGGCGCCACCCACATGATCATCGACAGCACCCGGAAGACCAGCCGCTGGATGTGCTGGACACCGGTGAGGATCGGCTGCCCGACGGGGCCGAGCACCTGGAGGGCGAAGCCGACGAGCAGCGCGACCAGCAGGGTCTGGAGTACCTCGCCCTCGGTGAAGGCCGAGAGCAGGCTGGTCGGGATGATGCCGAGCAGGAAGTCCGTGGTGGACTCCGATGCCCCCTTGGCCTGCTCCGCACCCACGTGCCGGACCGTTTCCGTCAGGTGCAGCCCGCTGCCCGGCTCCAGGATGTTCCCGACGACGAGGCCGATGGCCAGCGCCACCGTCGACATCACCAGGAAGTAGCCCAGCGCGAGGCCGCCCACCGCGCCGACCTTCGACGCCTTACGCACCGAGCCGACACCCAGCACGATCGTGCAGAAGATGATGGGCGAGATCATCATCGTGATCAGGTTCACGAAGCCGGTACCGAGCGGCTTGAGGTCCACGGCGAAGTCCGGCGCCGCGAAGCCCACCACGATGCCGAGCAGCACGGCCACGATCACGGCGAGGTAGAGAAAGTGAGTTCTGTCCCGTTTGGCGGCGGGTGCCGCCTTTGCAACGGTCACGGGGGTTGCCTCCTTGTGCTGCCGTCCGGCTGTTCGTGAGCGGTCCCCTGGGGATCGGGGGCGCTTCACCTCGGTGTTCTTCAGTGGACCACGCGAGTCCACCGACAGGGAGTGTGGCCTCTCCGGTCTCCGGGGGACCCACACCGTTCACGACCGATAACAAGTTGACATGTTGTCCTGTCGTGTCGACGCATGCCCATTGACCCTGCTCTTGGCAGCCGCTTACGTTCAGCGAGCAGCCACCGCCACACCCGTGGCGACGGCCACGTCCGGCCACGCAGGAGGTTGTGCCCGTGCGTCCCACCGCCCGTCCCCGCTCCACCGTGCGGTCAGCAGGTCCCGCCCTGCTCACCGTCGTGCTCGCCGCGGCCTCCCTCACCGCCTGCGGCGGCGGCTCCGGCAGCGACGCGGACACCGTCAAGGTCGCGTACAACCGCAGCACTGACAACAACATCCGCTTCAAGGACCAGTTCCTCGAGAAGATGAAGAAGGAGTTCGAGAAGGCCCATCCGGGCAAGACGGTCAAGCTCATCCCGATCCAGGCGGCGGACAACGACTACGCCGCCAAGGTCCAGCAGATGATGCGCGCCCCCAAGACCGCGCCCGACCTGGTCTACGAGGACACCTTCCGGATCAACTCCGACATCCAGGCGGGCTATCTGCGCCCGCTCGACGCGTACATCGCGAAGTGGGACACCTGGAACCAGTTCGTGCCCACCGCCAAGAGTGCGGCGAAGGCGCAGGACGGCAAGACGTACGGCATCCCGGACGGCACCGACACGCGTGGCCTCTGGTTCAACAAGAAGATCTTCAAGAAGGCCGGCCTGCCCGCCGACTGGCAGCCGAAGACCTGGGACGACATCCTCTCCGCGGCCCGCACCATCAAGAAGAAGGTGCCCGGCGTCACCCCGCTGAACGTCTACACCGGCAAGGGCCCCGGTGAGGCGTCCGTCATGCAGGGCTTCGAGATGCTGCTGTACGGCACCGGCGACGGCAAGGCCCCGCTGTACGACACCGCGTCGAAGAAGTGGGTGACGGGCAGCAAGGGTTTCCAGGACGCGCTGGGCTTCGTCAAGTCCGTGTACGGCGAGAAGCTCGGGCCCGACGTCTCGGACGCGCTTGACCCCAACGTCGGCACGTCCGTCACCAACGACTGGATCCCCAAGGGCAAGCTCGCCATCTCGCTGGACGGCTCCTGGCTCGGGCAGAACTGGATCACCGACGGGCCGCGCGTGTGGCCAGCCTGGAAGACCGACATGGGCATGGCGGCGATGCCGACCCAGCACGGCCAGGCGCCCGGCAAGGTCTCCATGTCCGGCGGCTGGACCTGGGCCATCCCGCAGAAGTCGGGCAACCCCGACCTCGCCTTCGACTTCGTCAAGGCCATGCAGACGCCGAAGAACGCGGCGCACTGGGACGTCGTCGACGCGCAGATCGCGGTCCGCAAGGACGTCGCGGCCGACCCGGAGTACCTGCACTCCATGCCCGGTATCGAGTTCTTCACCCAGCTCGTGCAGTACACCCACTACCGCCCCGCGCTGCCTGTGTACCCCCAGGTCTCCACCGCGATCGGGGAGGCGATGGAGTCGGTCACCACCGGCGACAAGGGCGCCGCAGCAGCGGCGCAGACCTACGACGGGCAGCTCAAGGACATCGTCCAGGGCGCCGTGGTGAAGAAGCCGTGAGCCGGCGCACCATCCGGGTGGGTCAGCAGACCGCCGACGTGCCGGGCGCCGCCCACCGCGACGCTTCCCGGCCGGCCGTCCCCGGGCCGGCGGGCACCGCGGGTCGGTCCCGATGAGCACCGCACAAACCGCCGCACCCGGCACCGGACCGGGTGCGGCGCCCGGCACGGCACGGCGCCACCGCATCCCCGGACTGCGCTGGCTGCCCGTCGCCCCCGCGACCGCGCTGCTGCTGATGTTCCTGGCCGGCCCGATCGCGTACTGCGTCTACGCCGCGTTCACGAACATGCAGCTCACCGGCGCTTCCCACACGGACTTCGTCGGTTTCGACAACTTCACCCGGGCCTTCAGGGACCCGGACTTCCGCAACGCCGTCTGGCTGACGCTGGTCTTCACCGTCATCTCGTCGATCCTCGGCCAGAACACCCTCGGCCTGGTGCTCGCCGGTCTGATGAAGCGCGCCGCCCGATGGGTCCGCACGCTCACCGGCGCCCTGGTGATCGCCGCCTGGGTCCTGCCGGAGATCGTGGCGGCGTTCCTCCTGTACGCGTTCTTCCGCCGCGAGGGCACGCTGAACGTCATCCTCGACTGGCTGCACCTGCCGACCCAGAACTGGCTGTACACGCTGCCGATCATCGCGGTGTCGTTCGCCAACGTCTGGCGCGGCACGGCGTTCTCGATGCTGATCTACTCGGCGGCGCTCGCCGACATCCCCAAGGAGATCACCGAGGCCGCCGAGGTCGACGGGGCCAGCGGCTGGCACCGCGTACGGTATGTGACGCTGCCCATGATCAGCCGCTCGATCGGCACCAACCTGATGCTCAACACCCTCCAGACCCTCTCGGTGTTCGGCCTGATCTGGGCGATGACACGCGGCGGCCCCGGCAACCGCTCCGAGACCCTTCCGGTGCTGATGTACGACCAGGCGTTCAACAAGAGCCTGATCGGCTACGGCACCGCGATCGCGCTGCTGTTGCTGCTGGTGGGCGCGGTGTTCTCCATGGTGTACCTGCGTCTGCTCCGACCGGAGGTGTGAGCGCCGGTGTCCCAGCTCCCCCACACGGCAGAACCCACCACCAAGCTGCCGAGCACCCCGCCCAGACCGGGCCGCACCCGCCCTCGGCTGCTCCCCCAGCGCTTCAAGAGCCTGGGAGGCACCCCCAGGACCCGCGCCCAACTCGGCGCCAGCGCCGCCCTCCTGGTCGTCGCAGCCGCCTTCGCCCTTCCCCTGGCCTGGCTGCTGCTCTCCTCGTTCGACTCCCAGGCGACCCTGAGCCTCCAGACGCCCTCGCCGTCGATGGACAACTTCTCGGCCGTGCTCACGGACGAGATCACCTTCACGCCGATGCTCAACAGCCTGATCCTGTGCGGCAGCGCCACCCTGGTGACGGTGGCGTGCGCGGCCCTCGCCGCCTACCCGCTCTCCCGCTACCGCTCCCGCTTCGCCCGTCCCTACCTGCTGACGATCCTCTTCTCCACCTGCCTGCCGATCACCGCGATCATGGTCCCGGTCTACGGCCTCTTCGTGCAGGTCAACCTGATCGACACCATGTCGGGAACGGCACTGTTCCTGGCCGCCTCGCAACTGCCGTTCGCGATCTGGCTGATGAAGAACTTCATGGACGGCGTCCCGATGGTCCTGGAAGAGGCCGCCTGGACGGACGGCGCGTCCTGGGTCCAGACCCTGCTGCGCGTCGTCCTGCCCCTGATGGGCCCCGGCCTGACCGTGGTCATGATCTACAGCTTCATCATGATGTGGGGCAACTTCTTCGTCCCCTTCATGCTGCTGCTCTCCCCCGACCAGCTCCCCGCCTCAGTCTCGATCTTCACCTTCTTCGGCAACCACGGCCAGGTGATCTACGGCCAACTCGCCGCCTTCTCCATGCTCTACTCGACACCGGTGGTCCTGCTGTACGTCCTCATCTCCCGGCGTTTGGGGGGAGGGTTCGCGCTGGGCGGGGCGGTGAAGGGGTGACGTTCCGGCCAGTCCAACCAAGCCCGTCCGGCGATCGTGGACGAGCCCAACCAATCCAGCCCGTCCGGCGATCGAGGACAAGCCCAACCAATCCAGCCCGTCCGGCGATCGAGGACAAGCCCAACCAATCCAGCCCGTCCGGCGTTTGAGGACAAGCCCGAAGGGCGATGAAGGGGTCCGGGGCGCAGCCCCGAGTCGGCCACCCCGGGCCAGGGCCGGGCGACGGGGCGCCCCTAGAACACCGACTCCGCCTCGTCCATACGATCCTTCGGCACCGTCTTCAACTCGGTGACCGCCTCCGCAAGCGGCACCAGCACGATGTCCGTCCCCCGCAGCGCCGTCATCATCCCGTGCTCCCCACGGTGCGCAGCCTCCACCGCATGCCATCCGAACCGGGTGGCGAGCACCCGGTCGTACGCGGTCGGGGTGCCGCCCCGCTGTACATGCCCGAGGATCACCGGCTTGGCCTCCTTGCCGAGCCGTTGGCCCAGATCGAAGGCGAGGGCGGTGCCGATGCCCTGGAACCGCTCATGGCCGTACTGGTCGATCTCGCCCCTGCGGTAGTCCATGGTGCCGTCCACGGGGTGGGCACCCTCGGCGACGCACACCACGGCGAACTTCTTGCCGCGCGCGAAGCGCTCCTCGACCATCTTGACCAGGTCGTCCGGGTGGAAGGGCCGTTCCGGCAGGCAGATGCCGTGCGCGCCGCCGGCCATGCCGGACTCCAGCGCGATCCAGCCGGCGTGCCGCCCCATGACCTCGACCACCATCACCCGCTGGTGCGACTCGGCGGTGGTCTTCAACCGGTCCATGGCCTCGGTGGCCACGCCCACGGCGGTGTCGAAGCCGAAGGTGCGGTCGGTGGAGGAGATGTCGTTGTCGATCGTCTTGGGGACGCCGACCACGGGCAGGCCCGCGTCGGCGAGCATCCGTGCGGCGGTCAGGGTGCCCTCGCCGCCGATCGGGATCAGCACGTCGAAACCGATCTCGGTGGCGAGCTGGCGGGCGTTCTCGCAGGCCGCGCGGAAGCGGTCACGGGCCAGCCGGGACGAGCCGAGCACGGTCCCGCCGCGGGCCAGGATGCCGCTCACCGCGTCGAGGTCCAGCCGACGGTAGCGGCTCTCCAGGAGGCCGGCGTATCCGTCCTCGAAGCCGATCACCTCGTCGCCGTAATGCGTCACAGCGCGATGCACGACCGACCGGATCACGGCGTTCAGGCCGGGGCAGTCGCCGCCTGCGGTGAGAACTCCGATACGCATCGTGTCTGTCTCTCCTGCTCCCCGTCGATGTTGACCGATCCGATTCTTTCACGCTTCCGCCGGACATCATCGCCCCCGGGCCGCACGCCGCCCGGCCTCCGTCATGGCCCGGCCCTGTACTGTCAGGAACGCACTGCTCGCCAGGCCGGAGGGTACGCGTCCGTAACGCCCCAGAGGCCGCATCGCCGCATCGACGACAGGCCCTCGACGAGATGCCCCGTAGCCGCCTGGACGCCTACCCGGGCGCCCCCGGCGCACTCCGCCCGCATGCCCGCCCGGTCCGCCCCGCCGCGCGTGCACCTTCCCGCAGGGAAGCGACGGGTACGGGGCGGCCCGGTGACACGTCAGCGAACCGGCGGCGTCACCCGATGTCCTCCGTGTCGCCGACCGCCAGCGGCATCATCGGAAGGACGGAAAGCCGTTGCGGGCAGCGACTGCGACGAACCGCTGCACAAACGAACCGACATGACCACGCCGAACCACGACGAACCACGGCGAACGACGAACGACGAACGAACGGAGAGTCCCCGTGACGCGCAGCGTGTACGTGACCAGCATCGAGCGCGGGGACGGTCGTCAGATCGTCGAGCTGGGCGTCATGGAGTTGCTGACCCGCCGGGTCGATCGGGTCGGGGTCTTCCGCCCGCTCGTCCACGACGGTCCCGATCGCCTCTTCGACCTGCTGCGCTCCCGTTACCGACTCACCCAGGACCCCGCCACCGGCTACGGCATGTCCTACGACGAGGCGTCCACCGTGCAGGCCGAGGAGGGCACGGACGAACTGGTCTCCCGGCTCGTGGACCGCTTCCACGCCCTCGCCCGCGACTACGAGGCCGTCCTGGTGCTCGGCACCGACTACGCCGGCAGTCAGCTGCCCGAGGAGCTGGCGCTGAACGCCCGGCTGGCCAACGAGTTCGGCGCGGCGGTGCTCCCGGTCGTCGGTGGCCGCGGCCAGAGCGCGGAGTCGGTGCACACCGAGGCTCGCAACGCCCACCGTGCCTACGCCCAGCTGGGCTGCGAGATCCCCGCGCTGTTCGTCAACCGGGTCACGCCGGCCGACCGCGAGGAGGTGCGCGACCAGCTCGCCGCCCACCTCCCGGTGCCCTGCTACGTACTGCCGGACGAGCCCGCGCTGGCCGCGCCCACCGTCGCCCAGATCGCCCAGGCGCTCCAGGGCACGGTGCTGCTGGGCGATGACGCGGGTCTGGCCCGTGACGCGCTGGACTTCGTCTTCGGCGGCGCGATGCTGCCGAACCTGCTCAAGGCGCTCACCCCGGGCTGCGTGGTGATCACCCCCGGGGACCGTGCCGATCTGGTGGTCGGCGCGCTCGCCGCGCACAGCGCCGGCAATCCGCCCATCGCCGGGGTGCTGCTCACCCTGGGCGAGCGGCCCGGCAAGGAGATCCTGGCCCTCGCCGATCGGCTGGCGCCCGGCACGCCGGTGATATCCGTGGCCGGCACCAGCTTCCCGACGGCCACGCAGCTGTTCACGCTGGAGGGCCGGCTGAGCGCGGCCACGCCCCGCAAGGTGGAGACGGCCCTCGGCCTCTTCGAGCAGTGCACCGCCACCGGCGAACTGCTCGACCAGATCTCGGCGCCGCGCAGTACCCGCATCACCCCGATGATGTTCCAGCACCAGCTGCTGGAGCGGGCCCGCGCGGACCGGCGCCATGTCGTGCTGCCCGAGGGCACCGAGGAGCGGGTGCTGCACGCCGCCGAGGTGCTGCTGCGGCGTGGCGTGTGCGACCTCAGCCTGCTCGGCCCGGTGGACTCCATCCGCAAGAAGGCCGCCGACCTCGGTATCGACCTCGGCCGGGCCCGGCTGGTCGATCCGACCACCTCCGAGTTGCGGGACGACTTCGCCGCACGCTACGCCGAGCTGCGCGCCCACAAGGGCGTGACCCTGGACCTCGCCCATGACGTGGTCGCCGACGCGAACTACTTCGGCACGCTGATGGTCGAGCAGGGCCTGGCGGACGGCATGGTGTCCGGTTCGGTGCACTCCACGGCCGCGACGATCCGGCCGGCGTTCGAGATCATCAAGACGGCCACCCCGAAGGCCGGGCCGGGCACGGCAGCGGGCGGCGAGCCGGCCGCCGCCCCGATCGTGTCGTCGGTGTTCTTCATGTGCCTGGCGGACAGGGTGCTCGTCTACGGCGACTGCGCGGTGAACCCGGACCCGGGCGCCCGGCAGCTGGCCGACATCGCGTTGCAGTCCGCGGCCACCGCCGAGCGCTTCGGCGTCGAACCGCGGATCGCGCTGCTGTCGTACTCGACCGGCACCTCGGGCGCCGGAGCGGACGTCGACAAGGTGCGCGAGGCCACCGAACTGGCCCGGGCCCGGCGGCCCGACCTGCCCATCGAGGGCCCGATCCAGTACGACGCCGCCGTGGACCCCGTCGTGGCGGCCACCAAGCTGCCGGGCTCCGCGGTCGCGGGCCGTGCCACCGTGCTGATCTTCCCGGACCTGAACACCGGCAACAACACCTACAAGGCCGTGCAGCGCTCGGCCGGCGCCTTCGCCGTGGGCCCGGTCCTCCAGGGGCTGCGCAAGCCGGTCAACGACCTCTCCAGGGGCGCCCTCGTCGGCGACATCGTGCACACGGTCGCCATCACCGCCATCCAGGCCCAGGAGCCCGGCTGAGCGGCCCCCAGGCACCGGCCGGCACCCTGAACCCGCCGACGGCGCACGCGGCGCCGTAGCCGCGCTCACAGGCCCCGGTGCCGCGCTCCGCCCGGCCAGTCCCGTCCCGCACCGTCCCGCACCCACCCAGAAAGCCCCCGTTCCCGTGATCGCAGCGTCCGAAGCCGGCGACAGCTCGCCCGGCCACGTCCTCGTCCTCAACTCCGGCTCGTCGTCGGTGAAGTACCAGCTCATCGAGATGGCGACCGGCACCCGGCTCGCCGTGGGCCTCGTCGAGCGGATCGGTGAGAGCACCTCGCGCCTGGTGCACACCCCGGCCGCCGGCGAGGAGGCCCGCCGCGAACGCACCGGCCGGGTCGCCGACCATGAGGAGGCCCTGCGCGCCATGGCCGAGGAGTTGTCCGCCGACGGGCTCGGACTCGACTCGCCGGAGCTGGCCGCGATCGGGCACCGCGTGGTGCACGGCGGCAGGTCGTTCACCGAGCCGGTCCTCATCGACGACCACGTGGTCGCGGAGATCGAACGGCTGGTGCCGCTCGCGCCGCTGCACAACCCGGCCGGCCTGGCCGGCATCCGCACCGCCCGCCGGCTCCGCCCCGACCTGCCCCAGGTCGCCGTCTTCGACACCGCCTTCCACGCGGCGATCCCGCCGGCCGCGGCACGCTACGCGATCGACGTGGCGACCGCCGACCGGCACCGCATCCGCCGCTACGGCTTCCACGGCACGTCGCACGCCTACGTCTCCAGGGCCACCGCCCGGCTGCTGGACCGTGCGCCGTCCGACGTCAACGTGATCGTGCTGCACCTGGGCAACGGGGCGTCCGCCGCGGCGGTGCGCGGCGGACGGTGCGTGGAGACCTCCATGGGCCTGACGCCCTTGGAAGGGCTGGTGATGGGTACGCGTTCGGGTGACATCGATCCTGCGGTCGTCTTCCATCTCATGCGGGTCGGAAAAATGTCCGCTGACGACATCGACGTATTGCTGAACAAGAAGAGCGGCCTGGTCGGCCTGTGCGGGGACAACGACGTGCGGGAGATACTCCGGCGCCGCGCCGAGGGCGATCCGGAGGCCGCGCTCGCCTTCGACATCTACGTACACCGGCTGAGGAAATACATCGGCGCCTATTACGCGGTGCTCGGTCGGGTCGACGCGGTGGTGTTCACCGCGGGTGTCGGGGAGCACGCGGCGGCGGTGCGCGAGGCCGCCGTGGCGGGCCTGGAAGGGCTCGGTCTCGCCGTGGACGCAGAGCGGAACGCGGCGCGCTCCGGCGCGGCGCGGCTGATCTCGCCCGCCGGCGCACGGGTCGCCGTGGCCGTGGTGCCGACCGACGAGGAAATGGAGATCGCACAGCAGACATATACGTGGGTGAAGGCCTAAAAAGAGCGACAGGTGAGCGGGGAGTCGCCCATGTGTTTTCCCGTCCGACCGGGGGACGCCGCTTAATTCCACCCCGGAACAAACCGATAGGATCCGACCTATGCGCCGTTCCAAAATCGTCTGCACGCTGGGCCCCGCCGTCGACTCGTACGAGCAGTTGAAATCGCTCATCGACGCCGGAATGAACGTGGCCCGTTTCAACATGAGCCACGGCTCCCACCCCGAGCACGAGGAGCGGTACCACCGTGTCCGCCGGGCCGCGGAGGACACCGGCCGCGCCGTCGGGGTGCTCGCCGACCTCCAGGGCCCGAAGATCCGCCTGGAGACCTTCGCCGAAGGCCCGGTCGAGCTGGTGCGCGGCGACGAGTTCACCATCACCACCGAGGACGTCGAGGGCGACAACACGATCTGCGGCACCACCTACAAGGGCCTGCCCGGCGACGTCTCGCACGGCGACCAGATCCTCATCAACGACGGCAACGTCGAGCTGCGGGTCCTGGAGGTCCACGGCTCGCGGGTGCGGACCATCGTGGTCGAGGGCGGCGTCATCTCCGACCACAAGGGCATCAACCTGCCCGGGGCTGCCGTCAACGTCCCGGCGCTCTCCGACAAGGACGTCGAGGACCTGCGCTTCGCGCTGCGGATGGGCTGCGACATGGTCGCCCTGTCCTTCGTGCGGGACGCGGCCGACATCAAGGACGTCCACGCGATCATGGACGAGGTGGGCCGGCGGGTCCCGGTCGTCGCCAAGGTGGAGAAGCCGCAGGCGGTGGCCAACATGACGGAGGTCGTGATGGCCTTCGACGGCGTGATGGTGGCCCGCGGCGACCTGGCCGTGGAGTATCCGCTGGAGAAGGTCCCGATGGTGCAGAAGCGGCTCATCGAGCTGTGCCGTCGCAACGCCAAACCGGTGATCGTGGCCACCCAGATGATGGAGTCGATGATCACCAACTCCCGGCCCACCCGCGCCGAGGCCTCCGACGTGGCCAACGCGATCCTGGACGGCGCCGACGCGGTCATGCTGTCGGCCGAGTCGTCCGTCGGCGCCTACCCGATCGAGACGGTCAAGACCATGTCGAAGATCGTCGTCGCCGCCGAGCAGGAGCTGCTGTCCAAGGGCCTCCAGCCGCTCGTGACCAGCCGCAAGCCGCGCACCCAGGGCGGCTCGGTGGCCCGTGCGGCGGTCGAGATCGCGGACTTCCTGGACGGCAGGGGCCTGGTCGCCTTCACCCAGTCAGGCGACACCGCACGCCGCCTCTCCCGCAACCGCGCCATCCAGCCGATCCTCGCCTTCACCACGGATGCGGCCACCCGCAACCAGCTCGCCCTGAGCTGGGGCGTCGAGGCGTTCGTGGTGCCGCACGTGGACAACACCGACGCGATGGTGGAACTCGTCGACGCGGAGCTGGTCAAGCTCAATCGGTTCAACCCGGGAGACGTCGTCATCATGACGGCCGGGTCGCCCCCGGGGGTGCCGGGGACGACCAACATGGTCCGGGTGCATCACCTGGGGACGTCCGGGTCGGCCTGAGACGCCCGCACCACGGGCGCACCCATCGTCACCGTCCCGCAGGGGCAGTTCCAGTCGTGCCCAGCCCACCACCGGGCCGGTGGTGGGCTGGGCACGCAGTTCCCCGCGCCCCTCTACAGGCGCCTTCGGCGCCATCAGAGGCGCACGCCCACAGGGGCGCGGGGAACTGCGCAACCAACCACGACGAAACCGTCACATAGCCACCGACCCGGAGGGGCAGTTCCAGTCGTGCCCGGACCACCGGCCGGTGGTCCGGGCCCCGCTCGGTCCGGACATGGCTGTGGCCCGCATCCCGAACAGGGGGTGCGGGCCACGGCCATGTGCGGCTCCCGGCGGACGGAGGGGGCCCCTGAGGGGGGCGCCCCGTCAGTCGGTGATGTAGTTGTGCAGGCCCGGGACCGTGAGGTTGCCGCCGAACTGTCCGGCCTGGGTGAGCTTCACGTTGGTGAAGTAGGCGGCCGGAAGGTCGATGGGCGGCGGGTGCTCGGGGTCGAAGGTGATCGGGATGACCCCGAAGAGGTTGCCCGACAGGCTCTCCGTGTACAGCGTCACCGTGCCACCGCGGATCGTGGACGTGGAGCCCTTGGCGGCCTGGACGTGGTACTGCTTGCCCATCGGCCCCGTCAGGATCTGGTGCAGGTCACCGATGTCGATGCCGTCCTTCACCGTGTACTTCAGCGCCTGCTTGGTCTGCCCGTTGGGCATCGTCAGGTTCACGACGCCCTCGTAGTGCATGCCCTGGAGCGTCAGCGAGCTGGCCTCGAGGTGCCACGGCTGGTTCGGGATCGGAGCCGGCGGGGTCTCTGCGGAGCCGTCGGCCTTCTTCTCCTCCACGCACGGGAACGCCTTCTTGCCGCTCTCGTCCTCGCTGGCCGACGGCGACGGCTTGGTGGCGTCCTTCGCCTTGCCCGCCACACCGTCCACGGTGTCCTTGGCACCACCGGTGACCTTGTCGACCGTGTCCCCGACCGCCCCCGCGACATCGTCCACCGCGGAGCCGGAGCTCTTGGAGGCGGACGGCGAGGGGCTGGGTGAGGCCTTGGCCGACTCCTTCTCACCGGGCGAGAGCACGCTGCCGAGCGCGCTGCCGAGCCCACCCAGCAGACCACCGGAATCGGAGTCGCCGGAGGCGGAGGGGGAGGCCGACGGGCTGGGTTCCTTCGAGTCGTCGGACGACGTGTGCTTGGGCGAGGAGGACGGCTTCGACGTGGCGGAAGGCGACGGCGAGGCCTTGTCGCCCTTCGACTCGTCCTTGGCCTTGTCCTTCTCCTTGCCGGCCTTGTCGTCCTTCTGGCTGTCCTCGGGCGACTCGTCCGGCTGGGTGACGCAGGGCCCGTCCTGGAACGGGTTCTTCGGCAACGGCTTGGCCGAGGCGAGCGTCGGGGTCAGACCCATGCCCATGAGCACCGCGGTGGGCATCGCCGCAAGGGCTATCGCCTTGCCCGCGGGCATCTGGAGCCGGGTGAACAGGGGCTTTCTCGGGGCCGCGTGCCGGGGGCCGGTTCTCTCCCCCGACTGGGGCTCTGCCCCCTCTTGGTGACCCTTGTCAGCGCGCACGGTGCCTCCCGCTCGTGCCCTCGTTCCCGAACAGGTCAGTGGTGGGCTCGCTGCTGCTGCTACTGCCGCCGCCGCTCACCGAGTACGTGGCTCCCGCGACGCCCCTGACCACCGCCGGTGAAGGGGCTTCGTCGTCGTCAGGGTCCTCAGCGGACGGCTCGTCCTGCGCGGCCTCGGCCTGCGGCTTGCCGGGCGCCCAGGAGATGGCGAGACCGCCACCGATGAGGGCGAGCAGGAAGCCGAAGAGGAAGCCGCCGAAGTTGGAGACGACGAGGGACACCAGCGCGAGCAGGATCGCGGCCACGCCTGCGAATACCCGGGAGTGCTTCTGGAACCACATCGTCAGACCCAGCACGACCAGCAGCACACCGATGATGAGCGATCCGGCGCCTGCGGTGGTCGCCATCCGGATCGTCATCGTGCCGAGCGTCAGATTGGCGTACGGCAGATACATGATCGGGATGCCGCCCAGCAGCGTCAGCAGACCACCCCAATACGGGCGCTCCCAGCGCCACTCTCGGAACGATTGGCGCATCCGGCCGAGCCTGTCGCCCAACCCTGCCTGCGCTTCGGCGCTCATGTAGTACAGCTCCTCGGGGTGGCGTCGGTTCAGTGTTTCATGTGGTGGGCGCGTACCGCCCGGGCCCCCGTGGGACGGGCTCCCCCAGCGCCTCCTAGGCGCGGACGGGGGCGCCGCCCACGCCCGTTCAGGGCAGTGGGGGAGTCCCAGGGGCGGGCACGGGGACCGCCGGGGAGGAACCCGTGCCCCCGCGCCCCACCGTTCAGCCCAGGTGCCTCAGCGGCAAGCCGCTCAGTAGCACTCGTGCTTGCCCTTCTGGACCTGCATGTGAAGGCCAGAGAGCTTGAACGTGCCCGCCGTGGTGGCCCACGCCGTCTGCTTCACGTCTCTGAAGTCGACGGACTCGGCCTGCTGGGCGAAGCTGCCCGGCAGGTACTTGTCACCCTTGTCCGGGCCAGGGCCCTTGGTGGTGTCATCCACCGAGACGCCGATGTCGACCTTGTTGAAGGTACCGGTGGTGCGAAGGTCGGTGGCGTCGATGTAGAGCTTGGTCGCCTCGACCTTCGGGCCGCCTGCGGCGCCCGCCTTCAGAGTCATCGACACATCGCCGAAGACCGGTACCGGGACGACCACGGACTGGCACAGGTTGGTGATCTTGGCGTGGTCGATGCCGACCACGGCAACCGGGTGGTCACCCGTCTTGCCACTGTCCACCGCGCCGTACTGGTCGAAGCCAGTACCTTCCAGGTGGTCGGCCGTCACCTTGAACTGCTGACCGGACACACTGAACGATGCCGCAAGTGCACCCTGCGAGAGGGCCACGCCTATCGCGGCCGTCGCCGCGACGCTCGGCACCATGACCACGGCGAACCGCTTCCATCTGGTTCCGCCACGAGCCACGGACTCCATGACTTTCCTCCTTCTCGGACGTACATCTCCGGCCCTGACTGCTCCTGTTGGGCGGCTCAGCCGGGCAGGGATGGGAGAAGTGCTACGTCCTCGGGAAGGAGAGCGCCCGCTTCGGAGGCACTGCATGCGCCCAAAAACCGGCGATCACCCCCGAGCGACAACCACTTTGGCTGCGCCGTCAAGCACTTACGCAACCTTTCCGGACAGGCCCTGCCGCATCGACAAGGACCCCCCTGTCCAAGGCCGGCGCCGTGTTGGCACCCGCCTGCTCGGTGGGGACCCACAACCACCGCTACCCGACCGGCTGCCGGGCTTACGGGAATGGACCGAGCGTCGCCGATCGTGGTGCATTCTCGGCGCGGGCACAAGGGGGTTCATTACTCATCGGTAACGGCTGCATAACCGATTCACGACTGCCCGACACCAAGCGACCACACGGAGTGTTGCAGGGTGTGACCCCACAACGTGCAAGAGTGGTCATATCCAGACAGAAGACCAGTCCGTTCTTACTACGAGTAACAGCGACCGCAATTACCAAGTTTTGGCAAAGTACGGCCGCTGCAGCGCTCGTTCGTCGAACTTTCACTCGGGCATCACATGACCCGAGGTTTATCGACTGGTCAGAACAGGGCCCGTGCCAGGGCCCGTCGCGCGTCGGTGACACGGGGATCGTCGGCCCCAACCACCTCAAAAAGCTCCAGAAGTCGCAGGCGTACCGCGTCGCGGTCGTCGCCGGCGGTCCGCTTGACGGTGTCGATGAGTCGACCGAAGGCGTCCTCGACGTGACCGCCCACCAGGTCCAGGTCGGCGGCGGCGATTTGGGCGGCGGCGTCCTTCGGGTGCTGCGCGGCCTCGTCACGCACCTGCTGCGGGTCGACGCCCTGGACCCGCTGGAGCAGCTGGGCCTGGGAGAGGCCGAGCTTGGCCTCCATGTTGCCGGGGTCGTCGGCCAGGACGTTCGTGTACGCCTGGACCGCTCCGTCCAGGTCGCCGGCGTCCAGCGCGGCCACGGCCGCCTCCAGCGCCGCGTCGTACGGCCCGACCGGAACGTCCGGGGCGGCGCCCTCCTCGGGCTCGACGGCGTCCGCGTCGACCTTCAGACCGACCAGGCCGAAGCGCTCCTCGGCGACCTGGATGACCTGGTCGAGGGTCTGGCGGATCTGGGCCTCGGGCGCGGCGCCCTGGAAGAGCGGCAGGGCCTGACCGGCCACCACAGCGAAGACCGCGGGGATGCCCTGGATCTGGAACTGCTGCATCAGCATCGGGTTGGCGTCCGCGTCGATCTTGGCGAGGACGAAGCGACCGCTGTACTCCTTGGCGAGCCGGTCGAGAACGGGGCTCAGCTGCTTGCACGGGCCGCACCACTCGGCCCAGAAATCGATGATGACGGGGACTTCGGTGGAACGCTGGAGGACGGCGCTCTCGAAGGTCGCCTCATCGACGTCGACCACCAGGCTGGCGGGTGAGACGGCTCCCCCGCCGCCCTGCCGCGCGGCTTCCGCGCGTGCCTGTTCCGCCTTGGCCTTCGCCTCCTGGGCCGCCTTCACCGCGCCGAGGTCGACGACTCCACTCATAGACATGTTCCGTGGCTGCATGCGTCCATCCTCCCCCTTCCGCGCGCCGCAGTGAAAAGCATGACGAAGAAGTCCGATCTGCGCCGGGTCCCCACCGCGACGCCCGTGGTTGTCACCGCGTGCCCGGGCCGGGGCAGGGGCCCTGCCGGTCGGCGCCGGCCAACCCCCGCGCGGGGCTCGTGCACGCTTTCGCTACGGCTCGTAGCGTAACTGCACGCGCCTCGCCGCGCGCCTTCCACCTGCCCCTTTTCGCGTGATCTTGCTCACCGCCGGGGCCGTCCGATTGCGGCCTACCGGCCGGTATGGTCCTGGCATGTCCCGCCGCAGCACCACCCGTACCGGCCGTCCGCGCAATCCCACGGCGGACGCTGCGATCCTTCAGGCCACTCGGGCGGCGCTGGTTGACCTTGGCTGGTCAAAGTTGACACTGGGCGATGTCGCTTTGCGCGCGGGCGTTGCCAAGACCACCCTCTACCGTCGCTGGGCGGGCAAGAACGAGCTGGTCGTGGATGCGGTGGCGGTGCTCTTCGACGAGCTGGAACTGCCCGATCGGGGCAACCTTGAGGCCGACGTCGAGGGGGTGGTGCGGCAGTTCGCCGCGCTGCTCGACCGGCCCGAGACCAAGACGGCGCTGATGGCGGTGGTCGCGGAGGCGACACGGGACGAGCCGCTGCGGGAGCGGATCAGGACGTCGATCGTGGAGCGGCAGAAGCGGTTGGTTCTCCAGGGCCGGGCCCGCGCGGAGGCACGCGGCGAGCTGCCGCGCCCCGCCACCCCGGAGGCCGCGGCGCGCAACGCGGACCTCATCTTCGACGTGGTCGCCGGGGCGGTGGTGCATCGGACGTTGGTCAGCGGGCAGGCCGTGGACGCTGCTTGGGTCCACGGCCTGACGGCGTTGTTGCTTGGGGGGCTGGGGGCAGCGGCGGGGCAATGACCGACGGTCGTCTTGGCACCCTTGGCACCCTTGGCACCCTTGGCACCCTTGGGCAGGGTGCCCCGTGCCCCGGGCGGGTCTCGGCTTGGCACATCGTGAGGCCGGGCGCGACAGGAACTGCCCCCTCGGGACGGTGGCGACCTGACGGTCTCGTCGCGGCTTGTCGCGCAGTTCCCCGCGCCCCTTGAGCGGTCCCCTGGACCGCACGGGCACCGCTGCGCCCCTAAAAAAAGGGGCGCGGGGAACTGCGCCGGCAACCAACCACCCGCCGGTGGTCCGGGCGCGACAGGAACTGCCCCCTTGGGACGGTGGCGACCTGACGGTCTCGTCGCGGCTTGTCGCGCAGTTCCCCGCGCCCCTTGAGCGGTCCCCCTGGACCGCACGGGCACCGCTGCGCCCCTAAAAAAGGGGCACGGGGAACTGCGCCGGCAACCAACCACCCGCCGGTGGTCCGGGCGCGACAGGAACTGCCCCCTCGGGGCGGTGGCCGCCCGACCCTCTCGTCGTGGTCGGGCGCGCCTCCCGGGCGGAACGGGGGCACCCGAGAGCCGTGGGGCGGGTCAGAAGCCGGGGGGCTCCGTGTAGACGCCCCACTCGTCGCGGAGTGCACCGCAGATCTCGCCGAGGGTCGCCTCGGCGCGGGCCGCGTCCAGCATGGGCTCGATCATGTTGGCCCCGCTCCGTGCCGCGTCGAGCATCCCGGCCAGCGCGGCCCGCACCTTCGCGTCGTCCCGGGCCGACCGCCGCTCGGCGAGCGTGCGGACCTGATCGCGCTCCACCTCGTGGCTGACCCGCAGGATCTCCAGCTCGCCGGTGACCGAGTGCTCGTGGACGTTGACGCCGACGATGTTCTTCTCGCCCTTCTCCAGGGCCCGCTGGTAGCGGAAGGCGGATTCGGCGATCTCGCCGGTGAACCAGCCGTCCTCGATGCCGCGCAGGATGCCGGATGTGATGGGCCCGATCTCGTGCCCCTCGGGGCGGGCCTGCGCGCCGCGCTCCCTGATGCGCTCGAAGATCTTCTCCGCGTCCGCCTCGATGCGGTCGGTCAGCTGCTCCACGTACCAGGAGCCGCCCAGCGGGTCGGCGACGTTCCCGACGCCGGTCTCCTCCATCAGTACCTGCTGGGTGCGCAGGGCGATCTCGGCGGCCCGCTCGCTGGGCAGGGCCAGCGTCTCGTCCAGGGCGTTGGTGTGCAGCGAGTTGGTGCCGCCGAGCACCGCGGCCAGGGCCTCCACCGCGGTGCGTACGACGTTGTTGTACGGCTGCTGTGCGGTCAGCGAGACGCCCGCGGTCTGGGTGTGGAAGCGCAGCCACTGCGCCTTCTCGGTCCTCGCGCCGTACACGTCCCGCATCCAGCGGGCCCAGATGCGGCGTGCCGCGCGGAACTTCGCGATCTCCTCGAAGAAGTCCACGTGCGCGTCGAAGAAGAAGGACAGGCCGGGCGCGAAGACGTCCACGTCCAGGCCGCGCGAGAGGCCCAGCTCCACGTAGCCGAAGCCGTCCGCGAGGGTGTACGCCAGCTCCTGCGCGGCCGTCGAGCCCGCCTCGCGGATGTGGTAGCCGGAGACCGAGAGCGGCTTGTAGGCGGGGATGCGGCCGGCGCAGTACTCCATCAGGTCGCCGATCAGGCGCAGGTGCGGCTCGGGCTGGAAGAGCCACTCCTTCTGCGCGATGTACTCCTTGAAGATGTCCGTCTGGAGGGTGCCGTTCAGCACGCCCGGGTCGACACCCTGCCGTTCGGCCGCCACCAGGTACATGCAGAAGATCGGCACTGCGGGACCGCTGATCGTCATGGAGGTGGTGACGTCGCCCAGCGGGATGCCGTCGAAGAGGGCGTCCATGTCGGTGGCCGAGTCGATCGCGACGCCGCAGTGGCCGACCTCTCCGAGGGAGCGCGGGTCGTCGGAGTCGCGGCCCATCAGGGTCGGCATGTCGAAGGCGACGCTCAGGCCGCCCCCGCCGGCCTTGAGGATCATCTTGTAGCGCTCGTTGGTCTGCTGGGCGTTGCCGAACCCGGCGAACTGGCGGATGGTCCAGGTACGGCCCCGGTAACCGGTCGGATACAGCCCGCGGGTGAACGGGTACTCCCCCGGCCAGCCGATCCGCTCGAAGCCTTCATAGGCATCACCTGGTCGCGGCCCGTACACCGGCTCCACGGGATCGCCGGAGAGCGTGGTGAAGTCTGCCTCCCTGGTGCGGGCGGCGTCGTACCGGGCCTGCCACCGTCGGCGGCCCTCCTGGATGGCATCAGACTGCATACCCGCTATTTTAGTAGGACGTCCTAGTAACTGTCGACGCGTACGGGACTCCTGCGTCAAACAAGTCACACCGTGACCGGAGGGGTCCGGCTCAGGCCCCGACGGTCTCGCCGGAGGTCCCCGCGACCGCCGGCTCCAGCTCCCGTGTCACCCTGCGCTCGACGAAGAACGCCGCCGTGGGGATGGTGCCCGCCAGCAGCACCCAGAGGAGCTTGCCGAGCGGCCAGCGGGCCTTGGAGCCGAGGTCGAAGGCGAACACCAGGTAGATCACGTACAGCCAGCCGTGCGCGATGCCGACGGCCGTCACGAACCCGGCCGCCCCGTCCGCCTGAAGCCCGTACTTGGCGATGCACCCGAGGGTCAGCAGCACCAGGAGGACGCCGGTGACGTAGGCCATGACGCGGTAGCGGGTCAGCACGCTTCGTTTCATGGGACGAGCGTAACCGCCCGTTTTGCACGATCCAGCAGCGCCCCCGCCGCCGGCGGACCCGTGCTCCCGGGCCGGCGGCAGCGGTCAGTCCTCGTCCTCGAAGTCCTTCGCCGCGACCCGCAGGGGACGCAGCTGCGCGAAGATCTCCCCGCACTCCTCCGCGTCGTACACGCCCAGACCGAAGTCCATCGCCATGAGGTCGCGGGTGGCCGAGTCCACGACCTGGCGGCCCTTGTCGGTGATGGAGGCGAGGGTGCCCCGGCCGTCGTTCGGATTGGGACGCTTGGCCACCAGGCCGGACCTGACGAGGCGGTCGACGGTGTTCGTCACCGACGTGGGGTGCACCATCAGCCGCTCGCCGATCTTCGACATCGGCAGTTCGCCCGCCTTGGAGAAGGTGAGCAGCACCAGTGCCTCGTAGCGCGCGAAGGTCAGTCCGTACGGTTTGACGACCGCGTCGACCTCGGCGAGCAGGATCTGCTGGGCGCGCATGATCGAGGTGATCGCGGCCATCGACGGCACGGAGCCCCATCGCTGCTTCCAGAGCTCGTCGGCACGCGCGATGGGATCGAAGGGAAGGCTCAGCGGTTTCGGCACGCGTCCGACCATAGCCGGGCGGTCATATGCCGGTCAGCTCCGTCTCAGGGACCGATCATGACGGCCGCACCGGGCGGGTGCGGCGGACCTCCGCGGCCAGCAGGGCGCAGCAGAGGGTGCCCAGGGCGCCCGCCGCGGCCACCACGGTGTGCACGGCGAGGAGTTCCGCCGCCGCCCCGGCGAGCGCCATGCCGATGCCCTGGATGGTCATCAGGCCGGCCGTGTACACCGCCATGGCCCTCCCCCGCAGCTCCTCGGGCACCGCGTCGACGAACCAGCGGTCCAGGCCCAGGGTGTAGGCCGAGCCGGCGCCGGTGAGCACGAGGACGGCGAGGGCCGGGGCGATGCCGGGGGTGAGCGCGTAGGTGGTGAGCGGCAGCAGGGCGACGGTGCCGAGTGGCAGCACGACGCGGGCGCGGGCCGCCGCGGACAGCACCGCCCCGGCGTACAGCTCCCCCGCGATGGTGCCCACCGGCAGCGCGCTCATCAGCAGCCCGACGCCGGCGCTGCCGGCGCCGATCTCGTCCCCGTACGCAGCGGCCAGCGCCTCCGGGGCGACGCTGAACATCGGCGGCACCCAGAGCAGGAGCAGCAGGGCACGTGCACGGCGATCGGCGAGGAGCTTCCGGGCGCCGGCGAGCGAGTACCGCACCAGCGTCGCGCCGTCCGCTCCCTCGGGGTGGGCGGGCGTCCTGGCCGGCCTGCGGCGGGTGCCGAGGCGCAGCAGGGTCGCGGAGGCGAGGAAGGTGCCGGTGGTGATGAGCAGGGCGCCCCGCGGCGGTACGACGAGGAGCAGCACGCCACCGAGGCCGAACCCGGCGAGCACCGCGCCCTGCGAGACGATGCGCAGCAGCGAGCGGCCGAGCACGAACAGGTCGCCGCTGCCCAGGATGTCGGCGAGGGTCGCCATCCGGGTGCCGTTGAAGACCGGGGAGACGGCCGCGATGACGCAGCGCAGCGCCAGGAGCGCGGCGACCGGCGTCGCGGGCAGCGCCATCAGCCCCGCGCACCCGGCACACACCAGGTCGCACAGCACCAGCACGCGCCGGGGCGGGAACCGGTCGGCGATCCCGGCCAGCAACGTGCCACCCGCCAGGTAGGGCAGGAACCCGAGCGCGAAGGTCAGCGCACTCAGCAGCGGCGACCCGGTGAGCCCGTAGACCAGCACGGTGAGCGTGATCTCGCTGACCACGGTGCCGAGCAGGGAACAGGCGTGGGCGACGAAGACGGTGCGGAACTCGGGGGCCGCGAAGAGCCGCCGGTACCCGGCCGGCTCGGGCCCGGCCGTCGCCCGGTGGGACGCATGGTCTGCCCGCTCCGGCGCGGCCGAGTCCAGGTCGGCGACCGCCGGGCCGGACGGGTGTTCGACTGGCCCCGGCCCGGCCGGGTTCGGGCCAGTCGACCTCGACGCGGACGGGTCCGGGTCGGCCGTCGCCCGCTCGGGCGGGTGGTCGGCCCACTCCGGCGCGGCCGGGTTCAGCCCGACCGACGCCCGGTCTACTCGGTCCGCCCGGTCTGCGCGGTTCAGGCCGGCCGGCCCCGGCCCGGCCGGTTTCGGGTCAGTCGACCTCGACGGGGACGGGTCCGGGTCGGCCGTCGCACCCTCGGGCGGGTGGTCGGACGACTTCGTCGCGGGCGGGTTCGAGGTGTGCGAGGGCGCTGTGGTGACGGGCTGGTCCGGCATGCCGGCAGCGTGCTCGACGGCCGCGCCCAGCTGTATTGTTTCGGCACCAGCCGAATGTTGACGGGCACATCGGCCTCCCGGTGGCCGGTCCGCCCTTGGTCGGACGCCTGGACGCCCTGTCCGTGGGCACGCCCGTTCCGGGGCGCCGCGGCCGCGGGCGGGCGGCGCCGGGGGCTACCCGCCCGGGAAAACCGAGGGGGACCATGCCGCATCGCCTCTACTTCGGCGAGGACGACCTGCTGCTCTGCCGGTTCGCCGTGTCACCGCTGTGGGAGACGCAGGAGGCGGTGCGCACCCTCAAGATGCGCCGCCGGCACGGCTACCACCTGCCCTGGCTGCGCGCCGCCCGGGTCGCTGCCGCCGGGCTCGACCTTCGGCCGCTGTGGCTGCTGATGCCGGGCCACGGACACAGCCCGGACTGGCTGGGGCCGCCCCCGATCGGCCCGTCGGCCACCTTCGACGAGGAGATCGCGCGGGTCCGGGCGACCGACCCGGACACGGCACGGGCCGGGATCGCCCACTCCCTCGCGGACACCCCCGGCGCCGCCGACACCCCGCACGGGCGGGCCATGCTCGCCGATCCGGCGGGGGCCGTGCAGCAGCTCACCGAACTGTTGCAGGCGGCGTGGCAGCTCCTGGTCGAGCCGCACTGGCCGCGGCTGCGCACCCTGCTGGAGGCCGACGTGCACCACCGCTCGCGCCGGCTGGCCGACGCCGGTCTCGGCGCGCTGCTGAGCGAGCTCGACCCGCGCCTGACGTGGGCCGCCGGCCAGCTGACCGTCAGCTGGCACGGCGAGCACGCGCGCCGCCTCGACGGCCGCGGCCTGGTGCTGCTGCCCAGCGTCTTCTCCTGGCCCGACGTGGTCAGCGGCTTCGATCCGCCGTGGCAGCCGACGGTGGCCTACCCGGCGCGCGGCATCGGCGCGCTGTGGACGGCTCCCGCAGACCACACGCCCGAAGCACTGGTGCGCGTCCTGGGCCGCGGGCGTGCCCAGGTCCTCACCGTTCTCGACGAGCCCGCGACGACCACGGCGTTGGCCCATCGCCTCTCCCTCGCCCCGTCGTCCGTCTCGGCGCACCTGTCCGCGCTGCGCGCCGCCGGCCTGCTCTCCACACAGCGCCACGGCCACCAGGTGCGGTACGAGCGGACGGCGCTCGGCGACGCACTGCTGGCCGGCGGCATCTGACGGGCGGTGAGCGCTCGGAGCCGGCTGGACTGTACGGGCCCCCGCCCCCCACCCACACGGGCGAGCCCATCACGGCGCCGCAAAGTGTCGCAGCTCGGGCAATACGGACGCCTGTGCCAGGATGACCGGACGAATTGCCGGTCCCGCTGTCGTCGCGCTCAAGGGGTCTGGATGTCACGGCTGGTCCGTACTGTCGCCGCCCTGCTCCTGCTCGGCGGGCTCGGGGTCACCGCGGGCTGTTCCGGTGACTCCGCGGCCAAGGCCTCCGTCGACCGCAGTCCGGCGGGCTCCGGCGCGGTGGCGCCGTTCTGGGTCGACCCGGCCGGCCCGGCCGCCTGGCAGGCCGACGAGTGGCGGCGGCAGGGGCGAGACCGCGACGCGACCACGTTGCAGCGGATCGCGCGGCAGCCCGTGGCGGTCTGGCCGGCCGGCGACGACCCGTACCCGATGATGCAGGCGGCCACCGCAGGGGCGAGCGCGCAGGGCAGTACGGCGCTGTTCGTCGCGTACAACATCCCGCACCGGGACTGCGGCCAGCACTCGGCCGGGGGAGCCGTGGACGCCGCGGCCTACGAGCGGTGGGTCGACCGGTTCGCGGCGGCCGTCGGCATGGCCAGGGCGTGGGTGATCCTCGAGCCGGACGCGGTCGCGCACAGCGTGGACGGCTGCACGCCCCCGCAGTTCCGGGACGAGCGCTACCGGCTGCTGTCCGATGCCGTCGTCCGGCTCAAGCAGCAGCCGTACACCAAGGTCTACCTGGACGCCGGCAACCCGGCCTGGATCACCGACGCCGCCCGGCTCGCCCAGCCGCTGGCCCAGGCCGGCATCGCGCGCGCGGACGGCTTCGCGTTGAACGTGTCCAACTTCCAGACGACCGCCGACACCGTGGCGTACGGGCACCGGCTGGTGAAGCAGTTGCAGGGCCTGGGCACCAAGCACTTCGTGATCGACACCAGCCGCAACGGCAACGGCCCCCTGGCCGGCGACCGGGGCACCGCCTGGTGCAACCCGCCCGGCCGCGCCCTCGGCACCCCGCCGACGCTGCACACCGGCGATCCGCTCGTCGACGCCTATCTGTGGATCAAGCGGCCGGGCGAGTCGGACGGCACCTGCCGGGGTGGTCCGGCGGCGGGGAAGTGGTGGCCCGAGTACGCGCTGGACCTCGCTCGCGGGGCGGCTCGGTAGCCGTCACCCGGATCGCCCTGACGTCGCCCGGGTCACCCTGAGCCGGCGCCCGGGTCGCCCTGACCCCGCCCGGGTCACCCTCAGCCGTCGTGGGCCGCTCGCCCCCGCCGCTCACCCCCCGCCCGTGGTGCCGCCGGCGACCCATCCCGGCTGCGTCTCCGCCTCGGCCGTGGCGGCGGCCGTCGGGCGCTTGTCCCGGCGGGCGAGGAGCGAGGCGCACCAGATCCCCGCCGGTGCCAGGCAGACGGCCAGCGCGAGGCCGGCCCAGACGCGCATCGCCACATGGGTGTGGCCGAGCGGCACCGACGCGGCCAGGGCCGTGGAGAGCACGACCGCCCAGCCCAGATGGATGCGGAAGGTGGCCAGGCGGTCGGTGCTGATGGTGCCGCCCTTGGGCGTGACCACGAACCGACTCGGGCGGCGCAGCACCGCGCCGATCAGCGATCTTGCGTAGATGGGCGCCGACAGTGCGCTCATCACCATGCCGGCGAGCCCGCCGGAGCCCTCCGGTTCGTGCGGCGAGACGTTGTGCCGCCGGTTCCAGGTGTACAGGCCGATCTGGAGCGCGGCCGCGTCGCTGTAGAGCATCAGCCACACGGCGGAGCTGACCTGCGTGCCGGACGCGCCGAAGCACAGGAACAGCACCGAGCTGAGCACCCCGAGCAGCCAGTTGACCGCGGTCATGGGGTAGTAGACGAGCATCAGCGTGTACGAGAACAGCCGGCCCGGCGGCATGCTGAGCGGTGCCCTCCAGTACTGCTTGAGCAGCGTCTCGTAGGTCCCGCGCGACCAGCGCAGCTGCTGGGTGAAGAAGTCCGTCCAGGAGGCGGGTCCCTCGCCCTTGGCGAGCACGTCCGGGGTGTAGACGGAGCGCCAGTGGAAGCCGGTGGCCGGGTTCCGGCAGCGGTGCAGCTCGAAGCCGGTGGCCATGTCCTCCGTTATCGAGTCGTACAGGCCGCCGACCTGGAGCAGTGCGGATATCCGCACGACGTTGTTGGTGCCCACGAACATCGGGGCCCGGTAGCGGTTGCCCGCCCGCTGTATGAGGGCGTGGAAGAGGAACTGCTGCGACTCGGCGGCCTTGGTGACGGCCACGTCGTAGTTGGCGTACACCTGCGGGCCGACCACGAAGGCCACGTCCGGGTCGCGGAAGTAGCCCATCATCCGTTCCAGGAAGTTGGGCAGCGGAACGTGGTCGGTGTCGACGGAGGCGAAGAACTCGTAGGCGTGGCCGTGCAGGGCGAGCCAGGCGTTGTAGTTGCCGTGCTTGGTGCCCGTCTTGTGGGGGCCCCTGGTGCGGTTCCACTCGGGTACGCCCTTGCGGGAGAAGTGCCGCACGCCCAGCCGGGCGCACAACTCCTTGACCTCGTCGCTGTCGCCCTCGTCGAGCAGCCAGACGTCCAGCGTGCCGTTGTGCCGCACCCGCCGCGCGGCTTGCAGGGTGGCGCGCACCATGGCGAGGGGTTCCTTGCCCGGGACGTGGGTGGTGAGGAAGGCGACCTTGGTGCCCGGCTCCGGGGACACCGGCACCGGGTCGCGGGCGACGAGCGTGGCATGCGCGATGGAGACCACGTTGACCAGCATGAACACTTCGATCAGGCCGATCGTCACCAGCATGGTGGCATCGAGGGCGGTCAGCCAGGGCGCGGCGCCGTCGCGTCGGGTCCAGTGCGAGGGCCACACCAGGTAGCCGAGGAGCACACCGGTGAGCAGCGGCGCCAGCGTCATCAGCAGGACGGCGGACACGCGCCGTCGCTCCTTCGCGAGCAACGAGCGGTACCTGACCCGGTACGGGCTGCCGTCCGGTTCGGTGAGGGGTCCGGCGAGCGTGCTGTGGGTGTCGTAGTCGTACCCCTCAGGCCGCACAACGCCCTCCATGGTCCGTGGAACGAATGAGTCGCTATATCCACAGAAAGGGAGACATGACGACCTGTCGAACCAGGGAGGTCCGTGCGAGGGTTTCGCGCCTGGGCGCGCGTTCGGGTGAGGGGGACCACTGGCGGGCACCACCGGCAGCGCCCTGAGCCGGATTCGAGCCGGGCCCGCGGTGGGTCTGAGCCGTGACTAGACCGCGCCGTCCGGCGGCGGAGCGGACAGGTGGCGCTCGACCGTGTCGACCTTGGAGGTGAGCGCACCGGTCACGCCGGGCCGGATGTCCGCCTTCAGGACCAGCGAGACGCGCGGTGCACGCTCCTCGACGACGGCGACGGCGCGCCGCACCACGGCCATCACCTCGTCCCACTCTCCTTCGACGGAGGTGAACATGGCGTCGGTGCGGTTCGGCAGCCCGGATGCGCGGACCACGCGGACGGCGTCGGCGACGTACTCCCCGACGTCCTCGCCGACGCCCAGCGGTGTCACGGAGAAGGCGACGATCATGTGTTCACGACCCCCTCGCGGCGGGCCCGGGCGACGATCGCCAGGTCGTCACAGGCGCGCCGGAGCTTGCGCTCGGCGAAGAAGCCGCCGGTGGGCAGCACGGAGAGCACGAAGTAGAGGATGCCGGTGCCGGCCGTCCACTTGGTCCGGTTCCAGGCGTCCAGCCAGAAGACCACGTAGAGGATGAACAGGACGCCGTGCACCATCCCCATCACCGGGACCGCGTTGAAGTCGGTGGTGCGCTTGAGCACCGAGCAGATGAGCAGCAGCAGGAACGAGACGGCCTCGGGCGCGGAGACCAGGCGGAGGCGGCGGAGTGCGGTGGCGGTCTTGTTGTCCACGGGTCACCTTGGGTCGGGGTCGGGGTCGGGATCGGCCCACGGTGCGGAGGACAGCGGACCGTACTTGTGAATACAGGCACAAGCACACCCATTCTGACGCAGCCCCGCGGGAACTCCGCACGCAGGGGTCCCCATCCGGTCGGATTGCCCTGTGCGGCGGCGCCGGGGCGGCTACGGTCGGCGGGTGGCAGTGTTTCGACTCCAGGGCAGCAAGGTGCTGGCCGTCGAGCTGGCCGGGGACGCCGTCAAGGCGAAGGCCGGCTCGATGGTCGCCTACGACGGCCGGATGACCTTCAAGAAGCGGTCCGGCGGCGGTGAGGGCCTGCGCGGCATGGTCACCCGCCGGCTGACCGGCGAGCAGCTGGCCGTGATGGAGGTGACGGGGGAAGGCACCTGCTGGTTCGCGGACCGTGCCACGGAGATCAATCTGGTGCGGCTGTCCGGCGACAAGCTCTATGTGGAGGCGAGCAATCTGCTGGCCACCGAGGCGGGCCTGCGCACCGGCACCACCTTCACCGGCCTGCGTGGCGCCTCGCAGGGCAACGGCCTGTTCACCACCACGGTGGAGGGCCACGGCCAGGCGGCCATCATGTCGGACGGCCCCGCGGTGGCGCTCCGGGTGTCGGGGCAGTACCCGCTCACCGTGGACCCCGGCGCCTACATCGCCCACCAGGGCCAGATCCGGCAGAGCCTCCAGTCCGGGGTGACGTTCCGCACGTTCCTGGGCGAGGGCGGCGGCGAGGCCTTCCAGATCCGCTTCGAGGGCGAGGGCGTGGTCTACGTCCAGCCCAGCGAGCGCAGCACCATCGCGGGGGACGTCTGATGCCCTTCCGGGAGATCAACGCCAAGATGGTCGAGGCGACGGTGCTGCCCGGCCAGACGATGTACAGCCAGCGCGGCGCGATGCTCGCCTACCGCGGCGAGGTGACCTTCACGCCCAGCATCCAGGGCGGGCAGGGCGGGCTGATGTCGATGATCGGCCGCCGGGTGGCGAACGAGGCCACCCCGCTGATGACCGTGGCGGGCGAGGGCACCGTCCTCTTCGGGCACGGCGGCCACCACATCCAGCTGATCACCCTGACCGGCGAGACCCTGTACGTGGAGGCGGACCGGCTGCTCGCCTTCGACGGCAGCCTCCGGCAGGGCACGATGTTCATGGGCTCGCAGGGCGGCGTCATGGGCATGGTGCGCGGCCAGGTGACGGGCCAGGGACTCTTCACGACGACGCTGTCGGGCCACGGCGCGGTCGCGGTGCTGGCGCACGGCGGCGTCATCGAGCTGCCGATCGCCCCGGACCACCCCGTCCACGTCGACCCGCAGGCCTACGTCGCCCACCACGGCGAGGTGCGCAACAAGCTGTCGGCCGCGATCGGCTGGCGCGAGATGGTGGGCCGCGGCTCCGGGGAGGCGTTCCAGCTGGAGCTCTCCGGCAGCGGCACCGTCTACGTCCAGGCCTCCGAGGAGAAGCTATGAGCGCCCACGGTGCCGGATGGGGCCCCGCCGCCGCGGGCCCTGTCGTGCACGACCCGACGACGCTGCCGGTGGACGACAACGTCAACGCCTACACCTTCTGCGTGGAGCTGGCCGGCAGCCCGTGGTTCCTCCAGAAGGGCAAGATGATCGCCTACTACGGCGCGATGGAGTTCAACGGCGTCGGACATGGCCGACTCGACCACCTCCTGCGGACCTCGTTCCATTCGCCATTGCACGCCGGCGAATGGGTGGTCGCCGAGGGCCAGGGCAAGATGCTCCTCGCCGACCGGGCCTTCGACGTCAACTCCTACGACCTGGACGACGGCAACCTGACCATTCGCTCAGGCAACTTGCTTGCTTTTCAGCCAAGTCTCGCGCTGAAGCAGTCAATTGTTCCGGGCTTTCTCACCCTGATCGGTACGGGCAGATTCGTCGCCGCTTCGAACGGGCCGGTGGTCTTCATGGAACCCCCGATCCGGGTGGATCCGCAGGCCCTGGTCGGCTGGGCGGACTGCCCCAGCCCCTGCCACCACTACGATCACGGTTACCTCAGCGGCGTCCTGGGCGGGATTCGAGCGCTCACCGGAATCGGCGGAGCCTCGGGCGAGGAGCACCAGTTCGACTTCACCGGGGCGGGTACGGTGCTGCTGCAGTCGTCCGAGACCCTGATGCCGGACCAGCCCACCGGGGAGGTTCCGCACCAGGCCGGCGTACCGGGCGGCCCGTCGGCGCCGCCTACCATGGGCGGACCAGCAGGACAAGGGGGCCTAACCGGCCAGCTGGGCAACCTCCAGCGTCGCTTCGGGCTGTGAGCGGTAACCTGCACAGTGTGATGTCGAACGCATGCTCTCCCGCCACCGCAAGGGCCGTCCTTCCGCCTTAGCGACACCAAAGGCGGAAGAGGTACCTCATGAGGTGTCGTCCGCCACACGGCCACGAGAGTTCGTTCATATTTCAACCTCTTAGGTAGTATCTATTCCATGGAGACCGAGACGGCCACGCCCTGGCTGACCGAAGCGGAGCAGTGCGCCTGGCGCACCCACCTCGAGGTCAACAGGCTCCTGACCTACCAGTTGGAGAAGGACCTCCAGCCCTTCGGGCTGACGATGAACGACTACGAGATCCTGGTGAATCTCTCGGAGTCGGACGAGTTGCGGATGCGCATGAGCGATCTCGCCTCAGCGACCCTCCAGTCCAAGAGCCGTCTCTCCCACCAGATCACCCGCATGGAGAACGCCGGCCTCGTACGGCGGGAGAACTGCGACACGGACCGGCGCGGGCTGTACGCCGTGCTCACCCAGCACGGCCTGGAGACCATGCGGAAGGTCGCCCCGCACCATGTCGAGTCGGTACGGCGGCACTTCATCGATCTGCTGACACCCGAGGCGCTGGCGGACCTGCGGGCCTCCCTCGGGCCGATCGCGCAGCATCTGCGGGCTCAGCGGGGGCGTGGCTGACGTCCGTGCCGTAGGGCACCCCCTGGATGGACAGGACGGGCTGGACGGGCAGGACGGGCACCTCCTGAACGGCACCCGCTAGCCCCACACACGGCAGTTCGAGCACGAACAGCCTGCTCTCGGTGTGGGTCACGTCGACTCGGCGACCGGCGCGGTGCACGTCGCCGCCGACCCCGACGACGACGTCGACGCCGACGACACAGCGCCGCGCAAGGCACCGATCGACCTGCGCGAAGCCGCCACCCGGGCCCGCGCCGCCACGCCCGGCACCGTGCTGTCGGTGGAGTTCGACTCCGACGACCACCGGCCGGGGCACGGCTGCGAGACGAAGATCAAGGGCTCGGACGGCGCGACCCACGAGCCGATGGTGGACGCGCGGACGGGCGCGGTCACGGCCGACGACGAGGTCCGATCCCACCGGGACGACGATCGACGGCAGCAGAACGAGGACCGGTCGCACGAGGACGACGACCAGCCACACCAGAACGACGATCGACCGCACCAGGACGACGACTGACCGCGCCGGACCCGCGGCGCCGGCTCACCCCTGAGTGAGCCCCCGCACCAGCTCGTCCGCCGCACCGTACGGATCCAACTCACCCGCGACCACGCGCTCGGCAAGGGCGTCCACGCGACGGTCGCCGTGCAGATCCCCGATGCGTTCGCGCAGGGTGGTGACCGCGATGGTCTCGACCTCCTTGGCGGCGCGTGCGCGGCGGCGCTCCGCGAGCACGCCGCGCTCCTCCATCCAGGCCCGGTGCTTCTCCAGGGCCTGGACGACCTCGTCGACGCCCTCGCCGCGCGCGGCGACCGTCTTCACGATCGGCGGGCGCCAGTCGCCGGCCGCCCGGGACTCGCCGAGGCCGAGCATGTGGTTCAACTCGCGCACGGTGGCGTCGGCGCCGTCCCGGTCGGCCTTGTTGACCACGTAGACGTCGCCGATCTCCAGGATGCCCGCCTTCGCCGCCTGGATGCCGTCGCCCATGCCGGGCGCCAGCAGGACGACGGACGTGTCGGCCTGGGAGGCGATCTCCACCTCGGACTGTCCCACGCCGACCGTCTCCACCAGGATCACGTCGCAGCCGGCCGCGTCCAGCACCCGGATGGCCTGCGGCGCGGCCCAGGCCAGGCCGCCGAGGTGGCCGCGGGTGGCCATGGAGCGGATGTAGACGCCCGGGTCCGAGGCGTGCTCGGACATCCGCACCCGGTCACCGAGCAGCGCGCCGCCGGAGAACGGCGACGACGGGTCCACGGCCAGCACGCCGACCCGCTTGCCGGCCGCCCGGTACGCCGTCACCAGCGCCGACGTGGACGTGGACTTGCCGACGCCGGGCGATCCGGTGAGGCCGACGACGTAGGCGTGCCCGGCGAGCGGCGCCAGCGCCGCCATGACCTCCCGCAGCTGCCCTGAGGCACCCTCCACCAGGGAGATCAGCCGCGCCACGGCCCTCGGCCGGCCCTCCCTGGCCTGGGCGACCAGCGAAGCGACATCCTGCATCTCAGCTCCGTTTTCGTCAGGTTCGACGGCGTTCGTCGAGTACCGCGTTCATCGTCCGGTGCCACCGAGCCGGCCGGGTGCGGGCCATCGAACCCGCACCCGACCGGCTCACCGAAGTGGCCGGCGTCCCCGGACCGTCAGGCCCCGGGCACCCGCACGATCAGCGCGTCCCCCTGGCCGCCGCCCCCGCACAGGCCCGCCGCGCCCACGCCGCCGCCGCGCCGCTGGAGCTCCAGCGCGAGGTGCAGCGCGAGCCGTGCCCCCGACATCCCGATGGGGTGACCGAGGGCGATGGCGCCGCCGTTGACGTTCACCCTTTCAGAGGTCACGCCGAGGTCGTTCATTGACTGCACGGCGACGGCGGCGAAGGCCTCGTTGATCTCGATCAGATCGAGGTCGCCGACCGAGAGCCCGTCCTTCTTCAGGGCGTGCTGGATGGCGCGCGACGGCTGGGACTGCAAGGAGTTGTCCGGGCCCGCCACGTTGCCGTGCGCACCGATCTCGGCGAGCCAGGTGAGGCCGAGGGCCTCGGCACGCGCGCGGCTCATCACGACGACCGCGGCGGCACCGTCGGAGATCTGCGAGGCGGAGCCGGCGGTGATCGTGCCGTCCTTGCTGAACGCCGGGCGCAGCTTGGCCAGGGACTCGACGGTGGTCTCGGCCCTGATGCCCTCGTCCGTGTCGAACACGACCGGCTCGCCGCGCCGCTGCGGGATCGTGACCGGCGTGATCTCGGCCTTGAACCGGCCGGCCTGCTGGGCGGCGGCGGCCCGCTGGTGGGAGAGCGCGGCGAACGCGTCCTGCTCGGGGCGCGCGATGCCCAGGCGGGTGTTGTGCTTCTCGGTGGACTCGCCCATGGCGATGTTCTCGAAGGAGTCGGTCAGGCCGTCGTGGGCCATGGCGTCCAGGACCTGCATCGCGCCGTACTTGACGCCCTGGCGGCCCTGCGGGAGCAAATGCGGGGCGTTGGTCATGGACTCCTGGCCGCCGGCGACCACCACGTCGAACTCCCCGGCGCGGATCAGCTGGTCGGCCAGCGCGATGGCGTCGAGTCCGGACAGGCAGACCTTGTTGATGGTCAGGGCGGGGACGTCCATGGGGATGCCGGCCTTGACGGCGGCCTGCCGCGCCGGGATCTGCCCGGCGCCGGCCTGCAACACCTGGCCCATGATCACGTACTGCACCTGGTCGCCGGTGACGCCGGCCCGCTCCAGCGCGGCCTTGATGGCGAAGCCGCCGAGGTCCGCGCCCGAGAACGGCGTGAGGGAGCCCAGCAGCCGGCCCATGGGCGTACGGGCGCCCGCGACGATCACTGAGGTGGTGCCGTTGGTTCCAGACATGACGTGCAATCCCTTTCCAGCGTACGGCTGAGACGAATGGGCGACTTGCGGGCGGAGACGGATGCAGCCGCGGAGGCACGCTCTACGAGCACGATGCGCGCACGGATGCGAATGCGAATGTGGACACGGATGCGAAAGTTGTAGAGGCGAATACGGACGATGGAATTCCGGGGGCCGGCGGGCGACGAAAGAACGCTACGGCGATCCGGCGCCGCGGCGCGGAATCGGCGCATTCCGCCGCCCGGCGGAGGCCGAAGTGCAGGCCCGAGGGGTGGGACCGGGGGCCGGCGCTGCACGGTCTGGGAGATGTGAACGGTGGTTCACTTGAATGTACTGGCCGGTAGTCCGGTTCGTCATCGTCGCAAGAGTGTGATCGCGCGCACGTTGCGTAACCAGCCGTACAGGCGCTGCACTGGGGCCATGCTGACGAGAATCGACCACATCGGGATCGCGTGCTTCGACCTGGACGCGACCGTCGAGTTCTACCGCGCCACCTACGGCTTCGAGGTGCACCACACCGAGGTCAACGAGGAGCAGGGGGTGCGCGAGGCCATGCTGCGGATCAACGGCACGGACGACGGCGGCGCCTCCTACCTGCAACTGCTCGAGCCGGTGCGGGAGGACAGCGCGGTCGGCAAGTGGCTCGCGAAGAACGGCGAGGGCGTGCATCACATCGCCTTCGGCACGGCGGACGTGGACGGCGACTCCCAGGCCATCGGCGACAAGGGCGTCCGCGTGCTGTACGACCAGCCGCGGCGTGGCTCGATGGGATCGCGCATCACCTTCCTGCACCCCAAGGACTGTCACGGTGTGCTCACCGAACTGGTGACTTCGGCCGAGTCCGCACCCGTTGCGACCGAAGAGCACTGACCCGTACAGATCCGGGCCGGTAGTGTGGGCGACGGCCGTCCCGGGCAGGAGTGCTGGGAGCTTCACACGTGGCGGCCACGGCCGGGGTGTGGTGGGTAAGGGGCAGGTGTTGGGGCGGCAGCCTCTGTTCCGCCGTTGATCTGACACCATTTCCCCGGGGGCCCCATCCATTGGATGGTCGGGGCTCGTTCGGTGAACTTGCGACCATGGGACGGATGGGACCGCAGAGTGCGGGGCTACGAACGCCAGGAGCGGGAGCGGGCTGAGGTCGACCACCTCTCTCGGTTCGAGGCCGAGATGGAGCGGCTGAAGACCGAGCGGGACAAGGCCGTCCAGCACGCCGAGGACCTCGGGTATCAGGTCGAGGTGTTGCGCGCGAAGCTGCACGAGGCGCGCCGTGCTCTGGCGGTCCGGCCTGCCTTCGACGGCGCCGACGTCGGCTACCACGCCGAGCAGCTGCTCCGTAACGCCCAGACCCAGGCCGACCAGCTGCGCGCGGACGCCGAGCGTGAGCTGCGCGACGCCCGCGCCCAGACCCAGCGCATCCTCCAGGAGCACGCCGAGCAACAGGCCCGGCTCCAGGCCGAGCTGCACGCGGAGGCCGTCTCCCGACGCCAGCAGCTCGACCAGGAACTCGCCGATCGCCGCGCCACCGTCGAGTCCCACGTCAACGAGAACGTCGCCTGGGCCGAGCAGCTGCGCGCCCGCACCGAGCAGCAGGCCAGGCGGCTGCTCGACGACTCGCGCACCGAGGCCGACCAGGCGCTCGCCGCAGCCCGCGCGGAGGCCGAGCGGCTCACCGCCCAGGCCCGCCACCGGCTCGCCGAGGACGCCGAGAACGCCCGTGCCGAGGCCGATGCGATCCTGCGCCGGGCCCGCACCGACGCCGAGCGGCTGCTGAACGCCGCGTCCGCCCAGGCCCAGGAGGCCACCGAGCACGCCGAGCAGCTGCGCAGCAGCACCGCGAGCGAGTCCGAGCAGACCCGCCGCCAGGTGGCCGAGCTGAGCCGGACGGCCGAGGCCCGGATGGCCGAGGCCGAGGAGGCGGTGCGGCAGGCGCAGACCGAGGCGGACAAGGTCGTCAGCCAGGCCAAGGAGGAAGCGGCCAAGCGTCTTGCCAGCGCCGAGTCCGAGGGCGAGCAGCGCACCCGTACCGCCAAGGAGCAGGTCGCGCGCCTGGTCAGCGAGGCCACCAAGGACGCGGAGGCCAGCAAGGCGGAGGCCGAGCAGATCGTCGCCGACGCCAGGGCCGAGGGCGAGAAGCTGATCGCCGCGGCGTCCGAGCGGGCCCGTACCGTCACCGCCGAGGAGACCGCCTCCCAGCTGGCCAAGGCCGCGCACACCGCCGAGGAGGCCGTCACCAAGGCGACCGCCGAGGCGAAGGAGACCACCAGGGCCGCCACCGAGGAGGCCGAGCGGATCCGCCGCGAGGCGGAGACGGAGGCCGACCGGCTGCGCTCCGAGGCGCACGACATCGCCGAGCAGCTCAAGGGCGCGGCGAAGGACGACACCAAGGAGTACCGCGCCAAGACGGTCGAGCTCCAGGAGGAGGCGCGCCGGCTGCGCGGCGAGGCCGAGCAGCTGCGCGCCGACGCGCTCGCCGAGGGTGAGCGGATCCGCAGCGAGGCCCGCCGCGAGTCGCTCCAGCAGATCGAAGAGGCCGCCAAGAACGCCGAGGAGCTCGTCACCAAGGCCCGCGCCGAGAGCGAGGAGCTGCGCGAGACGGCGCAGACCGAGTCGGAGCGGGTGCGCACCGACGCCATCGAGCGCGCCACCACCCTGCGCAAGCAGGCCGCGGACGCGCTGGAGCGCAGCCGCGCCGAGGCCGACCAGCAGCGCACCGAGGCCGCCGAGCACGCCGAGACCGTCAAGGCGGAGGCCGAGCAGGCGGCACGCAAGCTGCGCGAGGACACCGAGAAGGCCGTCGAGGCGCAGCGCGCCGAGGTGGCCGAGGAGCTGGCCCGCAAGGACACCGAGGTCGAGGAGCGGCTGGCCGCCGCCGAACAGCAGCTCACGGACGCCCGCGCCGAGGCGGACCGGCTGCGCCGCGAGGCCGCCCAGGAGACCGACCGGCTGCGCACCGAGGCCGCCGAGCGCATCAGGACCCTCCAGGCCCAGGCCGAGGAGGAAGCCGAGCGGCTGCGGAACGAGGCCGCTTCGGACGCCTCCGCGTCCCGCGCCGAGGGCGAGAACATCGCCGTACGGCTGCGTTCGGAGGCGGCCGCCGAGGCCGAGGAGCTGAAGTCCAAGGCGCAGGACACCGCCGACCGGATCCGCAGCGAGGCGGCGGCCGCCGCCGAGCGGGTCGGCCAGGAGGCCGCCGAGGCGCTGTCGGCCGCCCAGGAGGAGGCGGCGCGCCGCCGCCGGGAGGCCGAGGAGCTGCTGGGCGCGGCCCGCGGCGAGGCCGACCAGGAGCGCGAGCGGGCCCGCGAGCAGAGCGAGGAGCTGCTGGCCAACGCGCGCAAGCGCGTGGAGGAGGCCCAGGCCGAGGCGGCCAGGCTGGTCGAGGAGGCGGACCAGCGGGCCTCGGACATGGTCTCGGCCGCCGAGCAGACCGCGCAGTCGGTGCGCGACTCCGTGCAGGGGCTGCACGAGCAGGCCCAGGAGGAGATCGCCGGGCTCAGGTCGGCCGCGGAGCACGCGGCGGAGCGCACCAGGACCGAGGCGCAGGAGGCGGCCGACCGGATCCGCGCCGACGCCTACGCGGAGCGGGAGCGGGCCGCCGAGGACGCGAGCCGGATGCGCCGCGAGGCGCAGGAGGAGACCGACGCCGGCAAGGCCCTCGCCGAGCGCACCGTCAACGAGGCGATCACCGAGTCCGACCGGGTGCGCACCGAAGCCGCCGAGTACGCCCAGCGGATGCGCCAGGAGGCGGCCGAACTGCGCGCCAAGGCCGAGGAGGAAGCGGCGCGCACCCGTGCCGACGCCGAACGGATCCGTGCCGACGCCCGCACCGAGGCCGAGCGCATCGGGAACGCCACGCGCGAAGAGGTCGAGCGGATGCGTGACGAGGCGCGCCGGGACGCCAACAAGCGCCGTTCCGAGGCTGCCGAGCAGGCCGACACCCTCATCGCCGAGGCCTCCGCCGAGGTGGACAAGTTCACCTCCGAGGCCCGCAAGAACGCCCACACCCTCACCGCGGACGCCGAGGCGCAGGCCGACACCATGGTGGGCGCGGCCCGCCGGGAGGCGGAGCGGTTGGTCTCCGAAGGCCGCGTGGAGGGCAACTCCCTGGTGGAGAAGGCGCGTACGGACGCCGACGAACTGCTGGTCGGCGCCCGCCGGGACGCCACCGCGATCCGGGAGCGCGCCGAGGAGCTGCGCGAGCGCATCACCCGCGAGATCGAGGCGCTGCACGAGCAGGCCCGCCGGGAGTCCGCTGAAGCGCTCAAGTCCGCCGGCGAGCGGTGCGACGCCCTGCTCAAGGCCGCCGAGGA
Organism: Streptomyces odontomachi; assembly: GCF_024435355.1. GTDB lineage: Bacteria > Actinomycetota > Actinomycetes > Streptomycetales > Streptomycetaceae > Streptomyces > Streptomyces odontomachi. The sequence goes on along the minus strand of NZ_JAMJWG010000011.1, from coordinate 132,003 downwards.
GCAGCGGGTCGAGGCCGAGACGAAGGCCGCCGAGCAGATGGCGGAGGCCAACTCCGAGGCGAGCAAGGTGCGCATCTCCGCGGTCAAGAAGGCGGAGACGCTCATCAAGGAGGCCGAGCAGAAGCAGCGGGACGCGACCCGGGAGGCCGAGCGGGTCCGTGCCGAGGCGGAGGCGGAAGCGGAGCGGATCGTCAGGGACGGCAAGCGCGAGCTGGAGGTGCTGGCCCGCCGCCGCGAGGACATCAACGCCGAGATCTCCCGCGTCCAGGACGTGCTGAACGCGCTGGGCTCCCTGGAGGGCAAGCCGGCCGGTGGTGCGAACGCCGGTGGCGTCAAGGCGGCGGCCGGTGCCGGCGCGACACCTTCGAGTGGCAAACCGTCGGAGAGCTAGGCAGAACGCTGCATTCTGTGCTCGCCGAAGGCCCTTGGTGCCGGTGCGGGCAAGTGCTGCTACGGTTCGCCACCCAAAAGGGGTGTCAATCTCCAGATCAAACGGGCATCTGCTCGATGCCACAGCGTTTGGACCCCTAGGATTCCCTCTATCACCTCACCGGTCTCATTCGACAGGAACCCCATGAGCGACACTTCCCCCTATGGCTTCGAGCTAGTGCGGCGTGGGTACGACCGCGCTCAGGTGGACGAACGCATTTCCAAGCTCGTCTCCGATCGTGACAGTGCCCTGGCACGAATCACCGCCCTGGAAAAGCGCATCGAGGAACTCCACCTCGAAACCCAGAACGCCCAGGCGGCGGTCAACGACTCTGAACCGTCGTACGCCGGCCTCGGTGCTCGTGTCGAGAAGATCCTCCGGCTCGCCGAGGAAGAGGCGAAGGATCTGCGCGAGGAGGCCCGGCGCGCCGCCGAACAGCACCGCGAGCTCGCCGAGTCGGCGGCCCAGCAGGTGCGCAACGACGCGGAGGCCTTCGCGGCGGAGCGCAAGGCCAAGGCCGAGGACGAGGGCGTCAGGATCGTCGACAAGGCCAACAGCGACGCCGCGGCACTGCGTTCCGAGGCGCAGAAGGACGCGCAGTCCAAGCGGGAAGAGGCCGACGCCCTCTTCGAGGAGACGCGCGCCAAGGCGGCCCAGGCGGCGGCCGACTTCGAGACCAACCTCGCCAAGCGGCGCGACCAGTCCGAGCGTGATCTGGCGTCGCGGCAGGCCAAGGCGGAGAAGCGGCTTGCGGAGATCGAGCACCGCGCGGAGCAGCTGCGTCTCGAGGCCGAGAAGCTGCGCACCGACGCGGAGCGCCGGGCCCGCCAGACGGTCGAGACGGCGCAGCGCCAGTCCGAGGACATCGTGGCGGACGCGAACGCCAAGGCGGACCGGATCCGCAGCGAGTCCGAGCGCGAGCTCGCCGCCCTCACCAACCGCCGCGACTCGATCAACGCCCAGCTGACGAACGTGCGCGAGATGCTGGCGACGCTCACGGGGGCGGCTGTCGCCGCCAGTGGGACGCCGGAGGACGAGCCGGTCTCCCGTGGGGTCCCCGCGCAGCAGACCCGCTGACGCCGCGCGCCAGCCGTCGGGCGCGACGGCCGGCGCCCCCCATGTGGTCCACGGTGCCCCGTGACGTCTCCCACGTCGCGGGGCACTGGCGTGTCCGGGGTGCGCACGGCGTTCTTGAAGGGGCGCGGGGAACTGCGCGCCCAGCCCGATACGACCCTGCGGGTCGCCACCGACCCAGAGGGGCTGTTTCTGTCGTGTCCGGACCACCGGACCGGTGGTGGGCTGGTCGCTCCCCCACTGCCTTGAAGGCGTGGGAGGTACCCCCATCCCCGCGCCCCTTGAGTGGGCACCCCAAGCCGCAAGGGCTCCGCGGGCCGCGCCTCCCCGACCAGCCGGGGCGCAGCCCCTAGCGTTGGGGCATGATCGAGTTGGCGGGGCTGACCAAGCGTTACGGCGACAAGGTGGCCGTCGACCACCTCACGTTCACCGTGCGCCCGGGCACCGTCACCGGCTTCCTCGGGCCGAACGGTGCGGGGAAGTCCACCACGATGCGCCTTCTCCTCGGGCTCGACCGGCCCACCACCGGCGCGGTCCGCATCGACGGCAAGCGGTACGACCGGCTCAGGGATCCCCTGAAGGAGATCGGCGCCCTGCTGGAGGCCAAGGCAGCGCACGGCGGGCGCAACGCCTTCAACCATCTGCTCTGCCTCGCGCAGAGCAACGGCCTGCCCACCTCGCGGGTGCGCGAGGTGCTGGACACCGTGGGCCTGACGGCGGTGGCGCGCAAGAAGGTGAAGGGGTTCTCGCTGGGCATGAGCCAGCGGCTGGGGATCGCGGTGGCGTTGCTCGGGGACCCTCGGATCGTGATGTTCGACGAGCCGGTGAACGGCCTCGATCCCGAGGGCATCCACTGGGTGCGCAACCTGATGAAGTCGCTCGCCGCCGAGGGCCGTACCGTCTTCGTCTCCTCGCACCTGATGAGCGAGATGGCGCTGACGGCCGACCATCTGGTGGTGATCGGCCAGGGACGGCTCCTCGCCGACCTGCCGATGGCCGAGTTCATCCGGCGCAACTCGCACTCGTACGTCCGGCTGCGCTCCCCTGACGACGAGCGGCTCCGTGCGGCGCTGGACCAGGCCGGCATCGTCGCCACCCGGACCGCGGACGGCGCCCTGGACGTGACGGGGGGCAGTGCGCAGCAGCTCGGCGAGCTGGCGGCCCGGCACGGTGTCGTCCTGCATGAGCTGAGCCCTCGGCAGGCCTCGCTGGAGGAGGCGTTCATGCGGCTCACCGCGACGTCGGTGGAGTACCACGCCCATACGGACCAGTCCGAGCCACCGGCGCCGGCGCCGGGTGCCGTGCCGGAGTGGGGCGCCGGGTGGCGGCGGCGGAAGGACGGCTGACGTGCTGGTGTCACAGGTCATCAGGTCGGAGTGGACGAAGGTCCGGTCCGTCGCTTCCACCGTGTGGACGCTGTCCGTGGCCGCGGTCGTGACGATCGCGCTCGGCATGCTCATCAGCTATCTCGCCCGGCGGGACTTCAGCAGTATGAGCGTCGACCGGCAGATCGCCTTCGATCCGACGTTCGTGAGCTTCGCCGGGATGACCCTCGGTCAGCTCGCCATGATCGTGTTCGGGGTGCTGGTGGTGTCGAGCGAGTACAGCACCGGGATGATCCGTGCCTCGCTGGCCGCGGTGCCGCAGCGCGGTGCCTTCCTGTTCGGCAAGGTCGCCGTCGCCACCGTGCTGGCCTTCGTGGTGGGCATCGTGACCAGTTTCCTCGCGTTCTTCCTCGGCCAGGCACTGCTCGGTCCGTTTCGCGCGTCGATCAGCGACCCCGGGGTGCTGCGCGCGGTGTTCGGCGGCGGCCTCTATATGACGCTCATCGCGATGTTCTCCATGGGCATCGCGGCGATACTGCGCGGCCCGCTGCTTTCGCTCGGAATTCTGATGCCGTTCTTCTTTCTGATCTCCAACATCCTGGGCAGCGTGTCGGCCACCCAGAAGGTGGGCCGCTATCTTCCGGACCAGGCGGGCAGCCGAATCCTGCGGGTGGTGCGACCCCTCGACGATCATGCTCCGTACGGGCCGTGGGGTGGGCTGGGAATCATGGCGTTGTGGGTGATCGCCGCGCTCGCGGGTGGATTCATGCTGCTCAGGACGCGGGACGCGTAGGGCTTCGGGGCCCGGCGTACGCGTCCCGTGCCGCGGCGGGTCCCCGGGGTTTTCAGGTGCCGGGACCGCCCGGTCGGCTCCGGTCGTGGCGCACGCCTGCCGGTGCTCCGCACCGCCGTGGCCGAGGGCCCGTTCGAGGCCACTTCGTCGGAACCGTCAGAGCCCGATTAAGCTCCTAACCCTTACGGGGGCGTGCGCCCCGACGACCTGATCTGTCGATGGGTGCGAAGCATGATCGAGGCAGTCGGACTGACCAAGCGTTACGGCGCCAAAACAGCGGTGGACAACCTGTCCTTCCAGGTGCGCCCGGGCGCCGTCACCGGCTTCCTGGGGCCGAACGGCTCCGGCAAGTCGACGACGATGCGCATGATCCTCGGCCTCGACCAACCCAGCGCCGGTCATGTCACCATCGGCGGCCATCCCTACCGCAAGGTCCCCAACGCCCCGCGCCAGGTCGGCGCGCTGCTGGACGCCAAGGCGGTGCACGGCGGGCGGACCGCGCGCAATCATCTGCTCTGCCTTGCCCAGCTGTCCGGCATCCCGGACCGTCGGGTGGACGAGGTGCTGGGCGTGGTGGGGCTCCAGGAGGTGGCCCGCAAGCGCTCCAAGGGGTTCTCGCTCGGCATGGGCCAGCGGCTCGGCATCGCGGCGGCGCTGCTCGGTGACCCGCAGGTGCTGCTCTTCGACGAGCCGGTGAACGGCCTCGACCCGGAGGGCATCCTCTGGGTGCGCAACCTGATGAAGTCGCTCGCCACCGAGGGCCGTACCGTCTTCGTCTCCTCGCACCTGATGAGCGAGATGGCGCTGACCGCCGACCATCTGATCGTGATCGGCCGCGGTCAACTGCTCGCCGACATGAGCGTCAGGGACTTCATCTCCCACAACTCGGCCGGCTTCGCCCGGGTGCGTACGCCCGGCACCGAGCCGCAGCAGCGCGAGAAGCTGACGGCCGCGCTCACCGAGGCGGGCGGCCAGGTGCTGCCCGAGCAGGACGGCGCGCTGCGGGTGACGGGGCTTGCGCTGCCCCGCATCAGCGACCTGGCGCACGACGCGAACGTCCGCCTGTGGGAGCTGTCACCGCACCAGGCCTCGCTGGAGGAGGCGTACATGCGGATGACGCAGGGCGCCGTCGACTACCGCTCGGCCATCGACCAGCGTGCCGGCCTCCAGCAAGCGCTCGCCCCGGGCATGCAGCCACAGCCGGCGATGCCGGTACCGGGCGAGGGTCAGCCGGGCTGGTTCCCGCCGCCCCCGCCGCAGCAGGGCGGCCAGCCGTTCGCGATGCCCCAGCCGCCCACGGGCCCGTACGGCACGCCCGGCGCGGCGCCGCAGCCCGGGTACGGGGCACCGGGCGCACCGGGCGCACCGGCTCCCCAGGCGTACGGTGCGCCGGGGTCCGCACCCGGCGCACCCGGCCAGCAGGCCTACGGAGCGCCGGGCGCACCGGGCGCGCAGCCGCAGGGGGCGCCGAGCGCCGGTGGCGCACCGGGCGCGCAGCAGGCCGCCCCGTACTCCGCGCCGCCCATGCCGCCCGCCGCCTCTCCCACCGACCACCGGGCTCCTTCCCAGCCGACCCAGCGCGACAGCGAGGACCACCGATGACCACCCCGCCCACGCCCCCGGTGCAGCCCACGCCGCAGAGCCCACCGCCGCCGCACGGGCAGGTCCCGGGCGCCCCGCACGCGACCCAGCCGGGTGGGCTGCCCCCGCAGGCCACCGCTCCGTTCGGCGCACCCGGCGCACACGGCGCACCCGGCGTGAACCCTGCCGCGCCCGGCGCCGCCGCCGTACCGGGGTCGGCGCCCGGCGGTTGGCACCCGGCGGGCCCCGTGGCGGGCCAGGGCGGTGCCTGGCAGAAGTCGCCCGGCGCCGATGCCTCGTACGCCTCGCCGATCCCGATCAAGCGCACCCATCTGGGCCATGCGCTGGTCTCGGAGTGGACGAAGATCAAGTCCGTGCGCTCCACGATGTGGACGCTCGGCGTCTTCGTCGTCCTGGTCATCGGCATCGGGCTGCTGGTCAGCGCGCAGACGCACGACAGCGACTACCTGGACGTGCCGTACACGGTCCCGGCGTTCTTCGGACTGGTCCTGGGGCAGATCTGCCTCATCACGTTGGGCGTGCTGGTGATCTCCTCCGAGTACGGCACCGGAATGATCCGCACCACCTTCACCGCCTCACCGCAGCGCTACCGGGTGCTGGCCGCCAAGTTCCTGATCTACTTCGTGCTCGCCTTCGTGGTCTCGCTGGTCTCCGTCGGCCTGGTGGCCCTGGCGGTGTCCGGGATGCACAGCGGCGCCTCCGACCAGTCCTGGCAGCCGTCGGCGCTCAAGGGCTCCCTGTACGTATCGTTGCTCGGGGTGCTCTCGCTCGCCGTCGGCTCGATGCTGCGGCACTCGGCCGGCGCCATCACCACGATGCTGGGTGTGGTGCTGGTGCCGTCGATCCTCCCGGCGTTCCTCATGATCGCCGACAGCACCCGTCACATCGGCGAGACGATGGCGAAGTACAACGCGCCCAGCTCACTCGCGATGATCTTCCATCTCGACGGCGGCTCGCAGAAGGGCACGTCCCAGCTGTGGCTGCTGGTCGGTGTCACGGTTGCCGCCGTCATCGGCGCGTTCGCCCTGCTGGAACGGCGCGACGTCTAGGGCCGGGGCCGTCCAGGGCTGCCCGGCGGGTCCAGAACCGGGCAAGAACGCTCAAGGGGGCGCACCGCCCAGCGGTGCGCCCCCTCAGCGCGTCAATGCGACGGGTGGGCAGGACGGGTTCACCAGGTCGGCGTGCCGCCGTCCGACGCGGGTGCCGCGGAGGCGGGCGGCAGGGTGGCGTCGGCGGCGAGGGCGGCGTCCAGTTCGGCGTCCAGCGAGGAGTCGTCGGCGCCGACCGTCCGAGGCATACCGCGGGTCGCGATGGCGACGGCCGCGACCGCCATGGGCAGCGCCACGAAGACCGCCGCGCTGCGCATTCCGCCGGGTGCGGAGAGCACCAGCGCGATGAGCGGTGGCCCGAAGGCGCCGCCGGACTTGCCGACGGCGGCTGCCCAGCCACCCGCGGTACCGCGGATGAGCGTCGGATAGATCTCGGCCGTGTAGGGGCCGAGCAGCGCGATCACCCCCGAAGTGCCGGCGAACAGCGCCATGATCGCGGTGAGGGTCGCGGCCCGGCTGCCGTGCGTGCCGATGACCGCCAGGGCGAGCAGGGCGCCCACGGTGAGCAGGGCATAGCCGGTCATGGTGCCCCGGGCCGACCAGCGGGTGTAGAGCCAGGCGGCGACGAGACAGGTCGGGATGGAGAGCAGCGACGAGTAGAAGAGCAGGGTGGCGGCGGACATGCCGTGCTGCCCGCTCGCGAACAGGGTGGGCAGGAAGGTGACGAAGCCCCAGTAGACCAGGCCCCAGGCGAGCGCGTAGATGGTGACGACGAGCGTCCTGGAGACATGGTCCGCGCGGAAGAGCGCGGTGGCCGGCAGGCGCTTGACGCGTGCCCGGCCGCCGGCGAACGCGGCCGACTCCGGTATCCAGTGGTTGAGCAGGATCAGCATCAGCACCGGCGGCAGCTGCGCGAACCAGAGCATCCGCCAGCCGACCAGCGGCACGAAGACCGCGGCGAGTCCGGACGCCGCGATGTAGCCGCCGGTGGTGGAGAGCCCGGCCTGCAACACCATGATGGCCGCCCGCCGGCCGGGCGGCAGCATCTCGGTCATCAGCGCGTAGACGACGGGCACCATGCCGCCGGCCGCCATGCCCATTAGCGCGCACATGACAAGATTACCGGCGAAGCTGGGCATCGTGGCACAGACGGTCGTACCGAGGAACAGCAGCGAGGCGAGCAGGATGGTGGCCCGGCGACCGATGCGGTCCGCCGCCCGCCCCCACACCAGCGACCCCACGACGGTGCCGGTCAGGGCGACGGTGGGCAGCCAGGCCACCTCGGACGCGGTGAGATGGAACTCGGTGCGCATACCGGGTTCGATGAACGCCAGGGTGGCGGGCTTCATCTGGTCGACCAGCAGGCCGAAGCTCAGGATGCAGATGAGCCGGAGACGGCCGGCGCGGGTCAACCGGACCGGCGTCGCAGCGGCCGCGATGGCCCCCGGCGGCCGTCTCAGCGCCAGCCCTGAGGCCGCCACGCCGACCACGATGGCCACCATGGCACCCCACATCGTCGGCGTCATGCCCATGGAGTTCATGCGGTAGTCCATGGTGGCGGAGCGGGTGAACATCCAGAGGTGCTCGGCGACACCCGCGGCGGTGAGCACGACACCGGCCCAGAACAGGGCGGGCCGCGGAATGAGTCGGGCGGAGCGGGATGGCGGGGGCGGTGCTTCCGGAGAGGGGGCGGCAGGGGACATGGCTCCTCCTGGGTGAATGACAGGGGGTTTGCGGAACGTCCAGTGCATGCGCGGTCGCGCCTCGCATCCCGGCACGGCGGGTCACGGCGGCACGGGTGCAGGATCAGCCTGCCCACGGCGGTGAACTTTCAGGACGGCACAGGAGCACACCCACGCACCTCTGCCGTCCCGCCCGGGCTCCCCCGCCATCCCCTCGAGCACACCTGCCACCCGCCGGAGCGCGCCGGGCGTCGGGGACGGTGACGGGGACGGGGACGGGGACGGGGACGGGGCGCTCAAGGGTCCAGCCGCCTCTTGGCAGGCACGGTGCCGCGGCGGACGGCGGGGCTCAGTACCGGGGCGCGTTCCTGGACCGCTGCACCCGTGTGGTGCGCCGGTCCCGGGCGTTCCAGCAGGACTTGTGCCAGTGTCGCCGCTCGTCGACGCCCATGTGTTCCGGCCAGGCCACCACATGCGGCAGCCCGGAGCCGATCTCCTGGTCGCAGCCGGGGCAGCGGTACGTCTTGCCGGCCGCGCTGGCGCCCGCGACATGGCGGACGCTCCACTCCTCGCCCTGCCAGCTCTCCGTGCGCTGGAAGCCGCCGTACCGGTCGCCGGGCTCCTCGGTCGTGCGCTTGCCGTCCGGGGCCCGACGGGACGAGGGGCGGTTTCGACGCGGGGACACGAGCACACCTCACGGTCGTTCATACGGAAACGGTCTTGCACACACTCAAGGGCTGCCGCCCGGATCAAGCCTACGCGTCCGCGCTTCCCAGGTCAGAATTCCAGCGATTCCCGCAATTCCAGCATTTCGATCACTTACCGCACTTCCGAAAACTTCAGCACCTCAAACGCGGCCGACACCGCCCATCACTCCCCCTCGCCCTCCAGCAACGCACATATCACGCATATTGAAGAACAAATCAGCCAATCTTCCTGCACGGCCGTGCCTTTGGCACGTGCTGACGCGTTATTGCCAGCAGGAGAGCGTTGCCGGCAGGGGGCCAGCAGAACAGCGCTTCCGCTGAGGAGGCACGAGTGCGATGCGCGTAGGAAGTTTCGTCCTGGCCGCCCAATTCCCCGGCCAGCGACACACGGAGGCGCTCCACCGCGCGGTGCGCATCGGCGAGGTCTCGGAGGAGTCGGGCCTGGACACGATCTGGCTCGCCGAGCACCACTTCGTGCCCTACGGCACCTGCCCGTCCGCCACGACGCTCGGCGCCCTGCTGCTGGGCCGCACCCGCCGCATCCGCGTCGGCACCGCGGTGAGCGTGCTGCCCACCCAGCACCCCGTGACACTCGGCGAGCAGGCCGCGCTGCTCCACGTCACCTCCGGCGGCCGCTTCACGCTGGGCGTGGGACGCGGCGGCCCATGGGTGGACCTGGAGGTCTTCGGCATGGGCATCGAGGCGTACGAGAGCGGCTTCCCCGAGTCGCTGGCCCTCCTGCTGCGCTGGCTGCACGAGCCGCAGGTGGGCGCTGCGGGCGGCCGGTACACCTTCCGCGACGTGCCCGTCGTACCGCTGCCGGCGGAGCAGCCAGACCAGGCCGGCGGCCCCGAAGTGGTGGTGGCCTGCACCTCGCCCGCCAGCGTCCGGCTCGCCGCCCAGCACGGCCTGCCGATGCTGCTCGGCATGCACTGCAACGACCAGGAGAAGGCCGACATGGTCGCCCTGTGGCGGGCGCACGCACACGACGCGGGCCGATCGCACGAAGAGATCATGACCGCCGCGCATGTCTCCGCAGGCGTCGCCCAGGTCGCCGACAGCACGGCGGAAGCGGAGGATCAGCTGCGCCGCGCCCTGCCCGGCTGGCTGAGCCAGGGCCTTGCCGCGCACGTCACCGTCGACGGCCGCAAGCGCACGATGCGCGACCCCCTGCCGTACACCGAACTGCTCTGCGACCTGCACCCGGTGGGCACCCCGGAACTCTGCGCCGACCGGCTCGCCGCGACCGCACGGCACACCGGCATCACGCGCTTCGCGCTACTCGTGGAGGGCTCCGGCGACCTGGCGGCCACCGAGGAGAACGTACGGCGCCTCGGCGCGGAAGTACTGCCCCAGCTCCCCTAGTACCAGGCCCCGGACCGGACGATCCGACGACCGGTCGCCAGGCCGGACCGGGCGACCCGGCAACCGGGAGCGCCCCGGCCGGACATCCCGTCCCCGACCGGGGTGGCCGCCGCCCGGCCCCGAGTGGGGTCGGCGCGTCCGAAGCGGCGGGCCATCCGGCGCGGCGTGTCAGCAGTCCCGCAACTCCGGCGACTGGTTGAGCAACTGGCCGCGTATGGACGTGAACTTGACTAACCTGGCGTCCGCGGACGCGTCCAGCGGGAACACCGCCACCCGGTGGCAGTTCTGGAAGGCCAGCCGGACCCCGAAGTGCCGCTGAAGCGCGCCGCGTATCGCGTCACTCGCGAGCGCACGCAGCAGCTGACCGCGCGCCTGCTCATCCGGCGGCGGCGTCCGGTTGTCGGCGAAGTCACCACCGTCGACCTTCAGCTGGGCCACCAGTGAACTGATCATCTCCCATGCATAGGGCAGGGAGGTACGGACGCAGTCGACGAAAGCGGCTTCGTCGACCTCGCCTCGCTCGGCCTGTTCCAAGAGGGCCGGTGAGACGTCGAGCGACATGAGTTCTCCTCTCACACCCCCATGACGACGCACGGGGGCCGACGGGCAGGACGAAAGGCCGACGGATACGCAGAGTGCAGGGTTCGCGACCTCTCGCGCACACGTTAGGCATCCAGACCCGACCGCACCAGGAGAAGGTACGTACAACCGGCCAGTAACGAACGGGGGCAAGAGGGACGCCTAGACGGGTCACTCATGTGGGTGACAGCAGGGGACGGGTTAGGACCGGGGCGCGTCGCGGGGCGTGCCGGCGGTCGAGTAGCGTTGCCGACCATGCGTCTCGTCATTGCCCGCTGCTCGGTCGACTACGCGGGCCGGCTCACCGCCCATCTGCCGTCGGCGCCACGCCTCATCCTGGTGAAGGCGGACGGCAGTGTCTCGATCCATGCGGACGACCGGGCCTACAAACCCCTCAACTGGATGTCGCCCCCCTGCACCCTGAAGGAGGGTACGGAGGACGATGCCGGCGTCTGGACCGTCGTCAACAAATCGGGCGAGAAACTCATCATCACGATGGAGGAGATCCTGCACGACTCCTCCCACGAACTCGGGGTCGACCCGGGCTTGATCAAGGACGGCGTGGAGGCCCACCTCCAGGAGCTCCTGGCCGACCGCATCGACACCCTCGGCAAGGGCTACACCCTGATCCGCCGCGAATACCCCACCGCCATCGGCCCGGTCGACATCCTGTGCCGGGACGCCGACGGCGGCACCGTAGCGGTGGAGATCAAGCGGCGCGGCGAGATCGACGGCGTGGAGCAGCTGACCCGGTACCTGGAGCTGCTCAACCGCGACCCGCATCTGGCGCCGGTACGCGGCGTGTTCGCCGCACAGGAGATCAAACCCCAGGCGCGGGTGCTCGCCACGGACCGCGGCATCGACTGCGCCGTCCTGGACTACGACGCCCTGCGCGGCATCGAGGACGACAAGCTCCGGCTCTTCTGACCCCCTCCGACCCACCACCACGGGCCCGGCCTTCCTCGGCCGGGCCCTGATCCTTTCCCCGCCGCCCGTTCAACGCCTTGCGGCCGGGACCGGGGGCCGGCGCGTACCGGAACGCACGCTACGCGCGTACACAAGCCCGGTGGTCACGCGTACGCACGCTGCGTACGGCGGCCACGCCCGCTCCGCGTCCACGCGTACGCGGCCCGGCGGCAACCCCTAAGAGTGCGCCCCCGTGGAAGACGCCCCCGCGGACAGCCGGTCGGCGGTCGTTCCGGTGGCATCGGGCGCACCGGGGTCCGGGGTGGTCGACCCGGACGGTGAGGCGGGCGGGCTGGACGTCGGGGGTTTGGACGTGGGGGGCTTGGTCGTCGGCGGCTTGGTGGTGGCCGGCGGACGGTGCGTGGGCCGCTTGGTCGTCGCCTCGTTGGACGGCTTGCCCGACGAACTCGACGCATGGCCGCCGTCGCCCGGCACGCCCGTGGTCCCGCTCGCGGTCGGGCTGGTGCTGCCCGATGTGCTCGGTGAGCCACTGCTGCTCGACGGGCTCGCCGTCGACGGGTCGTCGGACTGCGACGCCTGCTCGCCGGCGGGGACCCCGTCGCCGTCCTGCTGGCTCACGGACGGGTCCGGGTCGACCGTGCTGGACGGCTTGCCGTGGTCGGACGTGGTGCCGAGGGTGACCACGGTGCCGAGGATCGCCGCGAGCAGGGTGCCACCGGCCGCGGCGACCAGGTTCCGCTTGGTGTTCTTCGCGGTGCCGCGCCGACCGTCGGAGCGGACCACGGGCCCCTCGTCGGCGGCCGCCCTGCCGGGGCCACGCGCGACCAGGGTGGCGGGACCTTCGGGATCCCCGTGAGAATCACCGCCCGGCTCCGGTTCCGGATCCTCCGCGGGGCCCGGGTACGGGCCTTCGCCGAACCTCGAGTACGACAGGCCGTCGGACCTCGCGTACAGGTCGGCCTCGTCGGCATCCGGATAACCGCCGTCCGGCTGCCGGTGCCCGGGTGTCCCGGGCAAGGTGGCGCCCGTCCCGCCCGCGGCATCGGACGCTGCGGCGGGCGCCTTGGGCCGGTCGGATATCTGCCGCAGTTCGGTGGTGGGCGGATCCTCGGGAGCGAGGAACGGCACCCCGGCCCCGAAGGACGTCTGCGCGGCGGACGGCATCGGGTCGTCGCCGGACCGGCTCGGCCCGCTGCGCGTGCTCGGCCCGTCCTGGCGCGGCTCCACGGGCGCCGCGGGACCGCTGCCGGACTCCCCGGCCGCCGCCCGGTCCTCGACGAGTGCCAGGGCGCGGCGGCCGGTGACGGTGCCACGCTTGTCGGCGAGGACGCCGCGCAGTCCTATGGAGGCTTCCAGTTCGGCGCGCGCCCGGTCGAGTCGACCCGTGCACAGCGCGAGCACCCCCAGCTCGTGGTGGAAGTACGCCTCCTCGGCGACCTCCCCGGCCCGCCTGGCCGCCTCCTGGCCGGAGCGCAACGCGCGTTCCCAGACGCCCCAGTCGAGAGCGGCGACGAAGGCCGGCGCGGCGGTGCGGGCCAGGTGCACCGCGCGGTTGCGCTCGCCGTCGGTGCCGGAAGGCCCGGAAGGCACCGTGGCGTTCGGCACCAGGGCCGCGAGGGTGGCCAGGACGGTGTCCGACTCGGCGAGCACCCGCTCGGGCGCGACGGAACGGTGCCCGGTCCACCAGATGTAGTGCTCACCGGCGGCGTCGGCACGCGCCGCGGCGCCCTCGCCGTATCCGGCCGCCTCCAGTTGCGGCTGGATCCCGGCGGCGAGGCGGTAGCGCGCGCCGACCGGCGTCAGGAGTCCGGCGGTCAGCAGTTCGCCGAGGGCGCCGTCCGCGTGCGGGTCGGAGAGCAGGGCAGGCAGTTGGGCGCGGTGCGGCACCTCACCGCCGAGCGCCACCGCGAACTGCAACAGGGCGCGGGCCGTCGGGCTCAACAGCGAGGCGAGCAGCGCGACGGGTGCGGATCCCTCGGCGAGCGAGGGCAGCGGCACCTCGGGCACCGGTGCGGGGCCCGACAGCGGGTCCTGCTGCGCGGCCCGGGCGTGCGCCTGGTCGCGGTACCGCAGCAGGGCGCCGGCCTGCACGAACCGTGCCGGCAACCCCTCGGAGGCGAACCACAGGTCCCCGGCCCAGCTGCGCTCCTCCTCGGTGAGTTCACGGCCGACGGTCTGGCGCAGCAGGTCCATGCCGTCGTTGCGGCCCACGCCGCTCAGGAAGATCTCTTCCAGGGGCAGGTCGGAGGAGGGCGCCGGCGCGTCGGGGGTGGCGGCGAGCACGAAGGCGCACTCGGGGGTGGCGTCGAGGAGTTCGTCGAGGGCCTGACCGCCGAACTCCAGGTCGTCGAGGAGGACCACGGCCCCGATCTCACCGACCAGGCGGCGCAGCAGACCGTCCTCGGGCCGGTACCCCTCGGCGGCGTAGACGGTGGAGAACAGGTCGTACAGCAGGTCCTTGACGGTGCGGCGGTGGCCGGAGAGCCGGATGACGCCGTCCGGCGCGAGATGGGCGCAGTCCTCGGCGACACCCTCCAGCAGGGTCGTCCGGCCGGATCCGGGAGGTCCGGTGAGCCGTACGGAGCGCCCCCGGGAAAGCAGCCGTACCAGCCTCCTGCGGACCTCCTGGTACTCCGGCAGCGGCGGACGGTTGGGCACCAGGCCGGGCGGCAGCGGTGGACGGGCCGTCCGGGCGAGCTCGGCACGCTCCTCTGCGGAGCGCCGGACGGGGAGGGGCGGGCGGAGGTCGGGCGGGCACAGCTCGACCTCGCTGCCGTCGATCGGGTTGACGGTGACGCGCAGCTCTCCCGCGATGATCTGGACCGGCCGGCGCGCACCCTTGTCGGCAAGCGCCCGGGCGGACGTTGCCGGATCGCTGCCGGACGGGCCGAGCGGAACGGGCAACGCCGCGTCACCGCCGAAGCCGGAGCCCTCCGCGGCACGGGATCTGGCCGCCGCGTCGCCAGGGCCGGCAGCGGTGTTGCGGATGTTGGGGTCTTCGGATCCCCGGTCCATCGGGTCCATGTCATTGCCCTCACAAGCGTCGTGTACCGAGCGCTCCCGGCCTGGTGCACACCGCGCTGTCACTTCGGGTCCGGGCCCGCCGCTCACCGAGTCTCTGCATACAACGGGCCGACCGCACCCTAAACCTTCGCTCCGTGTCCGGGAACAGCCGGGGTGGCGCTCGGACCGAGACGTCCGGCTCGCGTGGATTGCACGCGAGGCGGTGTTACTGCGTTTTCCCCGGGGGGTGCTGCGGTCCACAGTCGCTCCGCGACGGGCCGGACCCCCAGCCGGACTGCGTTTTCCCGGGGGATGCCCCCCCGGACCCCCAGCCGGAAAAGCAGGCCAGCCGGGGTGACCGGCGCGGCCATCGCGCGGGAGACCTGGGTAACGCGGCTCTGGAAGGGGCTGTCCGAATATCAGCACCCTGCTCTAGACCCGCGGCAGCGATTCCAGGCCGATGCCGCCTTCGATGGCGAGGATCCGGTGCAGTCGCGTGGCGACCAGCAGACGCTGCATCTGGGGCGGTACGTCGCGCAGCACGAGCCGTCGCCCGCAGCGGCCCGCTCTGCGGTGCACGCCCATGATGACGCCGAGCCCCGTGGCGTCCCAGGACTCCAGTTCTGAAAGGTCGAGCACCAGGTCACCGACGCCGTCGTCGACGGCCGAATGCAGGACCGTCCGGGCGTCCGCCGCGCTGCGGACGTCGAGGCGGCCCCCGACGACCAGCTCGGCGTGGTCGCCCCTGATGTGCATATGCGCTCCCCGAGATGGTGGTGTCACGTGTCCTGTGTCGGTGTTTCGGTTGGCGTACGGCGGTGGTCGTGGCCGCCGTACCACCATCCGGTGGTGGCCCTGGTCCGGTCCGGTCGGTCATCACCGGCGCTGCCGTCCCGAGTCCCTCTTCACGTGGTCTGTCGTCATGTCACTGCACCGAAACGCCGACCGGTGCGCAGAGTGGCCGGTCGTAAGCGAACCGATATCGAACGCGGCGCTCCGGCACCTGCACCACGGCGGGCCCGGCAGCGCACGGCGCCCGACCGCACGCCGCCCGACCGATGCCGGGCGGTGCGGGGTCAGTGCTGGTAGAAGCCCTGCCCGCGCTTGCGTCCGAGGTCACCGGCGTCGACCATCCGGCGCATCAACTCCGGCGGGGCGAACTTCTCGTCCCTGGTCTCGGCGTAGATGTTCTCGGTGGCATGCAGCAGGATGTCGACCCCGGTGAGGTCGGCCGTCGCCAGCGGGCCCATGGCGTGGCCGAAGCCCAGCTTGCAGGCCAGGTCGATGTCCTCGGCGCTGGCCACCCCGCTCTCGTAGAGCTTGGCGGCCTCCACGACGAGGGCCGAGATCAGCCGGGTGGTGACGAACCCGGCCACGTCTCGGCGGACGACGATGCAGGTCTTGCCGACGGACTCGGCGAACTCCCGCGCGGTGGCGAGGGTTTCGTCGCTGGTCTTCAGGCCCCGCACCAGCTCGCAGAGCTGCATCATCGGCACCGGCGAGAAGAAGTGGGTGCCCACCACCCGCTCGGGGCGTGTGGTGACCGCCGCGATCTTGGTGATCGGGATGGCGGAGGTGTTGGAGGCGAGCACGGCATCGTCCCGTACGAGCTTGTCGAGCGCACGGAAGATCTCGTGCTTGACCTCCAGCTTCTCGAACACGGCCTCCACGACGACGTCGGCCTCCTGGGCGGCGTCCAGATCAGTGGTCGTGCTGATTCTGGCGAGCGCGGCCGACGCGTCGTCGGCGGTCAGCCTGCCCTTGGAGACGAACTTGTCGTACGAGGCCTTGATGCCGTCGGTGCCGCGCTTGAGCGCCGCATCGGTGATATCACGCAAGGTCACTTCCCAGCCCGCCACGGCGGAGACCTGGGCGATGCCGGATCCCATGAGTCCGGCCCCGATGACGGCGAGCTTGCGTGCCACTGTGCGACTCCCTGTCCCTGTCCGCCGACGCGGCTCCGTCGCCGTGCCGACACGTCATGACGTCATTGACGTGTTCAGGACCCTAGCGCCCGGCAAGCCCGGATGGGGGCTGACGAGATGCGTGTCACGTCCCCTGGGCGGACATCACACGGTTGCGGGGTCCCACCGCGCGCAACGGTGGCCCTGCGCGCCGCCCCCTTGTTCGGTCATCCACCGCCGGGGGCACCACCCGCGTTTTTCGAACCGTGCGGGAACACCGCATAGTTGAGGACCTTCTCGCTGAGCATGTCCTCCATCTCGTCGAGCAGTGTCAGCACCTCGCGCGAGACCTCGCGCGGTGAGCGCCCGGCGACCATCTCACGGCCGATGGTGCCGACGACGACCTGGTGCATCCAGTTGATCTGCCCGGCCATCAGCGTGGGCATGGGATCGTCGGGCGCTGCGCCGGTCTCCTCTCGCAGCGTCGCCTCCAGGTTCTCGAAGACCTCCTGCCCGAAGCTCCACAGCCGGGACTGCAACGACGGCGCACCCTGGATGACCCGCATGTACTGGGCATAGCCGGCGACCAGTCCGATCCGCGGCGAGACGGCCTCCACCTCGTCGCGCAACTCGCGCAGCACGGCGGCGGCCGCCGCCTCGCCGGCGTCGCGCCCACGCACCCAGCGCGAGAGGCGGTCGACGATGCCCGACAGGCGGTCCAGGTACAGGTCCTCCTTGGCCGGGAAGTAGTTGTAGACGGTGTTCACGGAGACGTTCGCGGCCTCGGCGACCTCGGCGACCGTCACGGCGTCGAACCCGCGCTCCAGGAACAGGCCGGTGGCCACGTCCGAGATGTACTGCCGGGTCTGCCGCTTCTTGCGCTCCCTGAGCCCCTCTGCCATGCGGCTGCTCCCTCAGTCCTCTGCCCGGCGTCCCGTTGCTGCTGCCCGGCCTGTCCGACCTGCGGTCATCGTAACGCTCGTTGGGCCAGCTGCATTTTTGGAGTCATTGCAAAATTCCAGTGACTCTGTTTTTCTTACGGTCATGGCAATCATCCGTACGGAGGGTCTGGCGCAGACCTTCCAGACCAAGCGCGGCCCCGTGGAGGCCGTACGCGGCATCGACCTGTCCGCCCAGGCCGGCGAGATCCTCGGCTTCCTCGGCCCGAACGGCGCGGGCAAGACCACCACCCTGCGCATGCTCACCACCCTCCTCACCCCCACCGGCGGAACCGCCACCGTGGCCGGCTGCGACCTCGCGGGTGACCCGGCGGGCGTACGGGCCAGGAGCGGTTACGTCGCCCAGTCCGGCGGCGTCGACCCCACCGTGTCGGTACGCGAGGAACTGGTCACGCAGGGCCGGCTCTACCGGCTGTCCAAGACGGCGGCGACGGCGCGCGCCGACGAACTGGCCGCCGACCTCGGGCTGGCCGACCTCATGGACCGCAAGTGCGGTGCGCTCTCCGGCGGCCAGCGACGCCGGCTCGACATCGCGATGGGGCTCACCCACCGCCCCGAAGTCCTCTTCCTCGACGAGCCGACCACCGGCCTCGACCCCGGCAGCCGCGCCGACCTGTGGGACCTGGTGCGCCGGCTGCGTGCCGAGAACGGCACCACGATCTTCCTCACCACGCACTACCTCGACGAGGCGGACGCCCTGTGCGACCGCATCGTGGTGGTGGACGAGGGCGTCGTCGCGGCCGAGGGCACGCCGAGCGCGCTGAAGCTCGAACACGGCGGGTCGATCGACGCAACGCTCCAGGACGCCTTCCTCGCCATCACCGGACGCGGCCCCACACCGGTCGACACGACGCCGGTGGCCGTCTGACCCGGATCCGACATTCCGTCCGGCCCACTTCTCTCGCCGGTACGCACCCCCCTGCTCAGTGCCGCGCTCAGTTCCCTCCCGACCGCTAGGACCCGTATGACCGCCCTGCTCTCCGACACCGCTCTGATCTTCGGCCGGTACGCCCGGCAGACCCTTCGTTCCCGCTTCCAGATGCTCTTCGGCGTCCTCATGCCGCTGATGTACCTGGTGTTCTTCGGGCCGCTGCTCACCGGCATGCGGCTGGCCTCGCACGGCAGCTCCTGGCAGGTGCTGGTGCCCGGTCTGTTGCTGCAACTCGGGCTGTTCGGTGCCTCGTTCTCCGGCTTCGCGATCATCATGGAGAAGGGGTGGGGAGTCGTCGAACGCATGCGGGTCACTCCGGTCAGCCGCCTTGCGCTGCTGCTCGGCCGCACCCTGCGCGACACCGCGCTCTTCCTCTTCCAGTCGGTGCTGCTGGTCGTGGCCGCGACGGTGATGGGCCTGCGGGCGCCGCTCGCCGGGGTGCTCATCGGCTTCGCCTTCACGGGGCTGCTGACCATCGCGCTGTCCTCGTTGTCGTACGCGATGGCGATGCGGGTGAGCACCCCGCAGGAGTTCGGGCCCGTGGTCAACACGGTCACCATGCCCTCGATGCTGCTGTCCGGGCTGATGCTGCCGATGGCGCTCGGACCGACCTGGCTGGACGTGCTGTCCCACGTCATGCCGCTGCGCTACCTGGTCGACGCGGTACGCGACGCCTACGTGGGCCACTACGCCACCACGTCGATGCTCTACGGCGTGCTGGTGTCCCTCGCGTTCACGGCCCTGGCCGTGACGATCGGCACACGGACGTTCCGGAAGGCGGGCGCGTAGCCCGTCGGGGAGCGGGCGGGAGCCCGTCGGCGCCGGGGCCACCAGGACGCGGGCCCGGCGGCGCCGACCCGGTGGTCGCGCCCCGGCGGCCCGCTCGCCCTACTCTTGCCGCATGGTCAATCTGACGCGCATCTACACCAGGACCGGCGACCAGGGCACCACCACCCTCGGCGACATGAGCCGGACCGCCAAGACCGATCTGCGGATCGCGGCCTACGCGGACGCGAACGAGGCCAACGCCGTCATCGGCACCGCGATCGCCCTCGGACAGCTCGACGAGGAGATCGTCAAGGTCCTCGTCCGCGTGCAGAACGACCTGTTCGACGTGGGCGCCGACCTGTGCACGCCGGTCGTCGAGGAACCGGAGTACCCGCCGCTGCGGGTCGAGCAGTTCTACGTCGACCGGCTCGAGGAGGACTGCGACCGGTTCAACGCCGAGCTGGAGAAGCTGCGCAGCTTCATCCTGCCCGGCGGCACGCCTGGTGCCGCGCTGCTGCACCAGGCGTGCACGGTGGTCCGCCGCGCCGAGCGCTCCACCTGGGCCGCGCTGGAGGTGCACGGCGAGACGATGAACCCGCTCGCCGCGACCTACCTCAACCGCCTCTCCGACCTGCTCTTCATCCTCGCCAGGTCGGCGAACCGGCAGACCGGCGACGTGCTGTGGGTGCCGGGCGGGGAGCGCTAGCCGTCGTCGTCCTCGGCCGCGTCGCGGTCCGCCGCCCCCGCGGCGGACTCCGCCGCGTCCACCTTCTTCTGCATCTCCTCCAATCCGGCACGGTCACCGGATGACCCGGTGCCGGCCGATGCGGACGGGGAGCCGGTGGTGGCCGGGGCGCCGCCGGACGCATCGCCGTCCTTCCCGCAGCCCGCGACGAGCGCGCACCCCAGGACCAGGAGCGCCGCGGCCGCCGCTGCCCGGTGTGTGAGCGTACGCATCATTTCTCCTGCTTGCCGTCGTCGTGGGACAGGCACCAGGTCTTGACGTCGTCGAGGTCCTTCTGCCGCTGGTGCAACGTGGGCACCAGCGACTTGCGGAACGTCAGCTTGTCGTCCAGGTACGTCTTGACGGCGTCGTGTCCGGCCTTGTCCGCGTTGTCCACGCGCCGTTGCAGCCGGGCGATCGAGCCGCGCACCTTCTGGCCGGCGTTCAGGCGCTTCAGGGCACGGTCGATACGGTGGTCGATCTTCGGCACCCGCTTGCACAGGGCATGGGCGCCGTCGCCGCTCGGCGCGTGCGCCTCGGTCCCCGGCGTGGCGCTCGCCGTGGCACTGGGCGTGGGGCTCGCGGTGGCGCTGGGCGTGCTGCCGCCGTCCGCGAGGGCGACGGTGCTGCCGGCGGCGAACGCCACCACGGTGGACAGGGCCACCACGGCGCCGCTGCGGGTGCGCGGTGTACGTGACTTCATGTCGTGCCTCCGTTCTCCCGGACGGGTTCCTCGGTTCCTCGTCCCGCCCGTCGCCGGGAGGCTAGGGAGCGTCTTTGTGGAAACCTTGTGGTTCGCAGGAGAGCTGCGCGGCTACGCGTGACCATGTGCCCGCGGGGCCGCGCGGCCGGCCACGACGACGCCGCCGGGCGTCACCGGTCCGCGTCACCGACCTGTTCGTGCGGCGCGGACGCGAACCAGTCACGCTGGCGTGGCAGCTCGCCGCCCGGTGCCGGCAGGCGCACGGTGAAGCGCGCCCCGGCGCCGTCGCGCCCCGCGCCGGCCTCCACCGTGCCGCCGTGCAGCGCCGCCTGCTGCGCGACGAGTGTCAGGCCGAGCCCTGACCCGGTGCTCGTCGGCCCCCGGTGGAAGCGTCGGAAGATCTCGGCGCGCGTGTCGGCCGGCACGCCGGGACCGCGGTCGTCAACGGTGATCAGCACGGCGGATCCCGCACGGTGCACGCTGACCTCCACCTCCGCGCACCCGTCCGCACCACGACCGTGCGCCAGCGCGTTGGCCAGCAGGTTGTCGAACAGCAGCCGGATGCCGGGCTCCCAGGCGTGCATCGTCGGACCGGCGCCGGCGCCGGTGCTCAGCGTGATGCCTGCGCCCGGGGCGCTGCGCCGGGCGTCGGCGATGGCCGCGTCCGCGATCTCCGCGACGTCCACGAGGCGGAAGGACTCCGCCTCCACCAGATCACCGCGGGCCAGCTCGCGCAGCATCACCAGCAGGCCGAGCAGCCGGCGGTGCTCGCGGCGCAGATCACCGAGGACCTCGCCGCGGTCGGGCTCGGGCAGCTCGGGGTGCTCGGTGAGGATGTCGAGGTTGGTGCCCATGCTCATCAACGGGGTGCGCAGCTCGTGTGAGGCGGCGGAGGAGAACGAGCGGGCGGTGTCCAGCGCCTGCGCGCTACGGATGACCTGCTCGTCGTACCGTGCGAGGACCGTCTCCAGGGTGGCCGCCAGGTCGTCGACCTCGCGCACTCCGGTCGGTTCGTGGTGCAGCCGGGCCGGGCTGAGCCGCGGGTCGAGGCCCGCGGCGCGCCGCCTGAGCCGGCGCAGCGGCCGGATGGCACCGCCCGCGACGCCGCCGGCGAGCAGCCCGGACAGCGGCGCGGCCAGCAGCGCCGTGCTCACCACCCGCCGGCGGACCGCGGCGAGCCGGGCCCGGTCGGCGGTGTCGGGCGAGAACACCCACAGGGTGCCGGACGCCCGGTGCCCGGCACTGTGCACCGACACCGACACCGTGCGCCAACTGCGCTCGCCGGCCCGGACGGTGACCGGCTTGCGGGCCCGGTCCGGCAGCGGCACCGAGGCGCCGGGCTGCGGTCCCGCGGTGAAGGTGGCGTCGGGCCCGATCAGGCGGACGCCCATGTCGAGGGCCGCGTCGTAGAGCCGGCGCTCCCGGGCGTCGGAGGCCTTGGGCCGGTCGGCGGCGGTGAGCCGCAGCAGTTCCCGGGCGTCCGGGACCAGCGCGGTGGCCCGTGCCCGCACCTGAGCGTCCTCCTCGCGTTGCAGGTCACGGCCGACGAACGCGAGCAGCAGCCACCCGAGGGCGAGCACCAGCAGGACGACGGCCAGTCCGACGGCGAGAGCGATCCGTGTCGACAGTTTCATAGCGGCTCAGCAGCTCCAACGGCGGCGTACGGACCGGTCGGCGCGGGGGCGCACGCCCGGCTCACGGGCAATGGTCCGGGGGTGCGGCACCCCGGACCCTGCACGCAGCCGGCCCTCAGGTCCCCTCGTCACCTCAGGACGAACCCGACACCCCGCACGGTGTGCACGAGCCGGGGCCGGCCGCCCGCCTCCAGCTTGCGGCGGAGATAGCTGACGAAGGTGTCCACGGCGTCGGTGCGCACCTCGAAGTCGTAACCCCACACCCGTTCGAGCAGCTGGTCGCGGGTGAGCACCTGGCCGGCGTTGCGGGCCAGCACCACCAGGAGTTCGAACTCGCGCCGGGTCAGGGTCACGGGGACGCCGTCCCGCTGCGCGGTGCGGGCGGCCGTGTCGATCTCCAGGCCCGCCACCCGCAGCACGTCGCGGTCCACCGGCGGCCGGCGACGCAGCAGCGCATGCAGCCGCAGCACGAGCTCCTGCAACGCGAACGGCTTGACCAGGTAGTCGTCGCCGCCCGCCTGGAGTCCGGCGATGCGGTCGGCGGTCTCGTCGAGCGCGGAGAGCATCAGGATCGGCAGGTCCAGGCCGTCCTCACGCAGCGCGGCGCACACCTCGATGCCGGTCATGCCGGGCATCGCCACGTCGAGCACCAGCACATCGGGCGGCGCTTCCCGCACCGCGCCCAACGCCTCCCGGCCGCTCTCGGCGGTGCGGACCTGGAAGCCGCTGAGCCGCAACCCGCGTGCGAGGGAGCGCCGGATGGCCGCGTCGTCGTCGACGACCAGCACCCAACGGGGCCGTGCCGTCCCGCCCATGCACCGCACCCCCTACCGCGCCGCTCGTACCGCTGCTCCCGCCCGGGCGTCCCGCCGTCCGGTCAGCGTACGACCACGGGGGCGGGGCGCCACCGGTGGGGATGCCCAGGTCGTTCAGCGCCCGGCGGGCCGTTTCTTCGGCCAGACGAGATAGGTGAGGGCGATCACGCCGTGGATCGCCGCGATCCGCACCGCCGTCCACTGCCACAGGCGCAGCGACGTCACGTCCCCTGCGGCACCGACGTACCAGACGGCGAGCTGGAGCAGCGCGCAGGCGACGCAGGCGGCCAGCACGGTCCGCAGCCACAGCCGGCCTTCGTGGCGGGCCCGTGCCATGCCGTACCGCGGGGGCCCGGCGGGCGGCGGTCCACCGGCGATGCGGTGGTTGACCCGGCTGTCGACCCAGCTGATGGTGGCGTGGCCGTAGCCGAGGGTGAAGCCGATGTAGAGCGCGGCGAGTCCGTGCCTGAAGTCCGGTGTGGCACCGTTTTTGAGGTCGACGGCCGTGGCGACGAGCAGCACCACCTCCAGCAGCGGCTCGGCCAGCAGGACGGCGATACCGGCGCGCGGCATCCGGGCCACGTACCGCAGGAACATCCCCACGGCCAGCAGCACCCAGAACGCCACCTCGCACACGACGACCAACGTCACGACCACGGCCCGCTCTCCCCTCCCCCGTCCACCCCACGCGAGCGGACGCTTCCAGACTCGCCCCGCGGGACGGCCGGCCACATCGTCGACGCTGCGGAGACGGCGACCGGGGCACTGCATCGAACGACGCAGGCGCCCTCTCCTCCCGGCAGGGCGCGCGGACCCGGAAAGCGCCCCGTCCGGTCCGTCCTTCGATGTACTGCCGGCGGGGAAACCTCCTCCCGCAGTACCAGGCGCCCACGCGGCGGGCCGTGTTGGGATGGGTCCGTGCGCTTCCCGGTCCCGTACGTGCCGCCCCGCCCGCACCGCGACGACCTGCTCATCGCGGTCGGCGGACTGCTCAGCGGCCTGCTGCTGTGGGCGCTCGGCCTCGGCCTCCAGACCGGCCGGCCGCTCGGGCCGGCCTGGGTGCTCGCGCCGCTGCTCGCCACCGCCGCCATGGAGCCGCTGCGGCGCACCCGCCCGCGCACCGCGCTGCTGATCGGCACGGCGGCCGTGGTCACGGACCAGTTCACGCCGGGCAACCTGGCCACCGTCCTGATGTTCACGGACATCGTCTACGCGGCCGTGCTGTACGGTCCGCCCCGCACGGCACGCCGGGTGCCGATCATCACGGCACTGATCACCGTCGCCGTGACCCTGGGACTGCTGGCCTGGTGGCGTACCCCGCAGGCGCTGCTGACCGGGGCGGTGTGCGGTCTGGTCACGTTCATGCCGGCCGGCACCGGTGTCGTGGTGCGCGGCCACCGGCAAGCGGCCGAGACGGCCCTGCTGCGGGCCGAGCAGACGGCGCTGCTGGCCGAGGCCGACCGGGTACAGGCGGTGGGCGCCGAGCGCACCCGCATGGCACGCGAGCTGCACGACATGGTGGCCAACCACCTCTCCGCCATCGCGATCCACTCCACCGCGGCGCTGTCGCTGGACGATGCGGACACCACGCGCCAGGCGCTCACCGTCATCCGCGAGAACAGCGTCGAGGGCCTGGCCGAGATGCGCCGGCTGATCGGCATCCTGCGGGAGACCGGCGGCGACCGGGAGCCGACCGCGGCGCCCACCCTCGCCGGCCTCGACGCCCTGGTCGCCCAGGCCCGCGGCAACGGGCTCGACGTCCACCTCGACGACGCCCGGCCGCCGGACCACCCCCTGCCGACCCCGGTCGAGCTGGCCGCCTACCGCATCGTGCAGGAGTCCCTGACCAACGCGCTCAAGCACGCCGGACCCGGCCGGGTCGACGTGGCGCTCCAACTGGGCGACGGGGCGCTCACCGTACGGGTGCGCAGTCCGCTGGGCGGCCGGCGGGACGGGCCACGGGCACCGGGCTCGGGGGCCGGCCTGGTGGGCATGCAGGAACGGGTCGCACTGCTGGACGGCACGTTCACGGCCGGCCCCGACGGCGCGCCTCCCCAGCCTGCCCGGCCGTCAAGGCCGGCGAGGCCCGCAAGACCCACCAGGCACGTGAGGCACGCGCGGCCGCCCGGAACGGCGGACGGTGCGCCGGCCGGCGACACCGGCGCACGGTGGACCGTGCGCGCGACCCTGCCCCTCGGCGCCGTCGAGATCGCGGCCGGCAGGCCGTCGAGCGAAGGAGGAAGCACGGCATGACCATCCGCGTCCTGGTCGCGGAGGACCAGTCGGCCGTGCGCGCCGGCCTGGTCCTCATCCTGCGCAGCGCACCGGACATCGAGGTGGTGGGTGAGGCGGCCGACGGCGAACGGGCCGTGGCGCTGGCCCGTGAACTCCGCCCCGACCTGGTCCTCATGGATGTGCAGATGCCGGTCCTGGACGGGGTGTCGGCCACCCGCCGCGTGGTCGGCGAACGGCTGGCCGACGTCCTGGTGCTGACCACCTTCGACCTGGACGAGTACGTGTTCGGGGCGTTGCGGGCCGGCGCGGTGGGATTCCTGCTGAAGAACACCGAGGCACGGGACCTGCTGGCGGCGGTGCGCACGGTCGCCCGCGGCGAGGGGCTGATCTCGCCCGCGGTCACCCGCCGTCTGATCGCCGAGTTCGCCGCGGCGGCCGTACCTGAGGAGAGCCGCCCCGATCCGGCCGTGCTCGACGTGCTCACCCGACGGGAACGCGAGGTGCTGTCCTGCCTCGGCAAGGGCCTGACGAACGCGCAGATCGCGGCGCGGCTGACGATGGCCGAGGCCACCGTGAAGACCCATGTGAGCCGGCTGCTCGGCAAACTGGACCTACGCAGCCGCGTACAGGCGGCCGTACTGGCCCAGGAACTGGGGATCTGACGGGCGCGGAAGACAGCCTATTCAAGCCACATTGACTCTCCCCCACGCTCCGCGCGGGGGCACCCCCATCCAACGAGAGAGCCTATTCAAGCCACATTGACTCTCCCCCACGCTCCGCGCGGGGGCACCCCCATCCAACGAGAGAGCTTATTCAAGCCACATTGACTCGTTGGCCCGGAGGTGCGGCCTCGAGCCAGGCCAGGAAGCCGGTGAGGGCGTCCTCGCTCATGGCGAGTTCGAGGCGGGCGCCCTGGTGGTCGCAGCCGAGCACGATGGCGTCGGAGAGCAGTGCCAGCTCTTCCTCGCCCTCGGGGGTCCGCCGGCCGGTGACGACGATGGCGCCGCGTTCCAGGGTGCGGCGCGGCCGGGGCGCGTAGGAGAAGACGCGGAACCACTCGACGCGGTCGCCGCTGTAGCGGGCGATGCCGTAGGCCCAGCCTTTGCCGTTCTCGTGGGGTGCGGCGGGCTCGGTGCCGCCATGGGGGCGGTGCGCCGGAGTGTTCCAGCGCAGACTGCAATCGAAGGTGCCGCCGGAGCGCTGGATGATCCTTCGGCGCGCCCCGAAGGCGAAAAGCCCCAGGAGAAGCAGCACGATCACGGCGATGACGCACACCACGGCGAGGATCATCGGCACCGACCTCCTCGCCTCGTCACCTATGGATCAACCCTTCCGAGCCTGCATTGCCTCAGCCGCGGCCCGGTCCGGATGCTCCAGTCCTGGCCGCGGCTGAGTCACCGCCTCGTGCTTACCTGCTCACCGCACCGCCACCGCACGCAGCCGTACGTCGGCCCGCCGCTCGGCGGACGCGTCCGCGTCGGACTTGGCGCGCTCCAGTGCCCGCTCCGCGCGCTGGACGTCGATCTCGTCCGACAGCTCGGCGATCTCGGCCAGCAGCGACAGCTTGTTGTCGGCGAAGGAGATGAAGCCGCCGTGCACCGCGGCGACGACGGTTCCTCCGTCGCCCGTACGAATGGTCACCGGGCCCGACTCCAGTACACCGAGCAGCGGCTGGTGACCGGGCATGACGCCGATGTCGCCGGAGGTGGTGCGCGCGACGACCAGGGTGGCCTCACCCGACCAGACCTGGCGGTCGGCGGCGACCAGCTCGACGTGCAGCTCAGCAGCCAAAACGGCTCCTTGGGTCAGCACCCGACAGGTGTGCCGGGTGTGGTTCGGATTCTAGTGGTCGGCGGACGGGGTGCCGGACAGGGGGCCGGGTGCATGTACGTGGATGTCACTCCACATGCTCCGTGGGCCGCTGACGGCCCGGGAGGTGATCCCGGACCCCCTGCTGGTACTGCCCGGCGTCAGGAGACGCCCAGCTCCTTGGCGTTCTTCTTCAGGTCCTCAAGACCACCGCACATGAAGAAGGCCTGCTCGGGGAAGTGGTCGTACTCGCCGTCGCAGATCGCGTTGAACGCGGCGATCGACTCGTCGAGCGACACGTCCGAGCCCTTGACGCCGGTGAACTGCTCGGCGACGTGGGTGTTCTGCGACAGGAAGCGCTCCACGCGGCGGGCGCGGTGCACGACCAGCTTGTCCTCTTCACCGAGCTCGTCGATACCGAGAATGGCGATGATGTCCTGGAGGTCCTTGTACTTCTGCAGGATCGTCTTGACGCGCGAGGCGCAGTCGTAGTGCTCCTGCGTGATGTAGCGCGGGTCCAGGATGCGGGACGTGGAGTCCAGCGGGTCCACCGCCGGGTAGATGCCCTTCTCGGAGATCGGACGGGAGAGCACCGTCGTCGCGTCCAGGTGGGCGAAGGTGGTGGCCGGGGCCGGGTCGGTCAGGTCGTCCGCGGGGACGTAGATCGCCTGCATGGAGGTGATCGAGTGACCACGGGTGGAGGTGATGCGCTCCTGGAGGAGGCCCATCTCGTCCGCCAGGTTCGGCTGGTAGCCCACCGCGGAGGGCATCCGGCCGAGCAGCGTGGAGACCTCGGACCCGGCCTGGGTGAAGCGGAAGATGTTGTCGATGAAGAACAGCACGTCCTGCTTCTGGACGTCACGGAAGTACTCGGCCATGGTCAGGCCGGCCAGCGCGACCCGCAGACGGGTGCCCGGGGGCTCGTCCATCTGGCCGAAGACCAGCGCGGTCTTGTCGATGACGCCGGAGTCGCTCATCTCGTCGATGAGGTCGTTGCCCTCGCGGGTGCGCTCGCCGACACCGGCGAAGACGGACACACCGTCGTGGTTGTTGGCGACACGGTAGATCATCTCCTGGATGAGCACCGTCTTGCCGACGCCGGCGCCGCCGAACAGGCCGATCTTGCCGCCCTTGACGTACGGGGTCAGCAGGTCGATGACCTTGATGCCGGTCTCGAACATCTCGGTCTTCGACTCGAGCTGGTCGAAGCTGGGCGCCTTGCGGTGGATGGACCACCGCTCGCCGATGTTGGCGTTCTCCTCGGGGACGTTCAGCACCTCACCGACGGTGTTGAACACCTTGCCCTTGGTGAAGTCGCCGACCGGCACCGTGATGCCGGAGCCGGTGTCGGTCACCGCGGCCTGGCGGACCAGGCCGTCGGTGGGCTGCATGGAGATCGCGCGGACCATGCCGTCACCCAGGTGCTGGGCGACCTCCATGGTCAGCGTCTTCTTCTCGCCTTCGTTGGCCGGGTCGGCCACCTCGACGTGCAGGGCGTTGTACATGTCCGGCATCGCGTCGACGGGGAACTCCACGTCGACGACCGGGCCGATGACCCGGGCGACGCGGCCCGTAGCCGTCGCGGTCTCAACAGTGGTGGTCATGATCAGTCACTCCCCGCGGTCGCGTCGGACAGGGCTGCGGAGCCGCCGACGATCTCGCTGATTTCCTGGGTGATTTCGGCCTGGCGGGCCGCGTTGGCCAGCCGGGAGAGGCTCTCGATGAGCTCTCCGGCGTTGTCGGTCGCCGACTTCATCGCGCGGCGGGTCGCCGCGTGCTTGGAGGCGGCCGACTGGAGCAGCGCGTTGTAGATCCGGCTTTCCACGTAGCGCGGCAGCAGGGCGTCGAGGACGCCTTCCGCCGACGGCTCGAACTCGTAGAGCGGCCGGACCCCACCGGTCTTGGGCGCACCCTCGGTGCCGGCTCCCTCGGAGCCGCCCTCCAGGGCGCCGGAGCTCACCGAGTCGAGGCTGAGCGGCAGCAGCCGGTTGTCGACCGGCGTCTGCGTCAGCATCGAGACGAACTCCGTGTAGACGATGTGCAGCTCGTCCACGCCACCTTCGTCGGTGTCCTGCTGGATCGCCTCGATCAGCGGGTCGGCGACCTGCTTGGCGTCGGCGTAGTCGGGGTCGTCGGTGAAGCCCGTCCAGGACTGGGCGATGGCGCGCTCACGGAACTGGTAGTAGGCGACACCCTTGCGGCCGACGATGTACGTGGCGACCTCCTTGCCCTCGCCACGCAGCCGCTCGCTGAGCTGCTCGGCGGTCTTGATGGCGTTGGAGTTGTAGCCGCCGGCCAGACCACGGTCGCTGGTGAGCAGCAGGACCGCTGCGCGGCGCGGCTGCTCGGCCTCCGTGGTGAGCGGGTGCTTGGCGTTCGATCCGGTCGCCACCGCCGTGACCGCGCGGGTGAGCTCGGTCGCGTACGGCGTGGAGGCCGCCACCCTGCGCTGCGCCTTGACGATGCGCGAGGCGGCGATCATCTCCATCGCCCTGGTGATCTTCTTGGTGGCGGAGACCGACCGGATGCGACGCTTGTAGACCCGGAGCTGCGCTCCCATGAGTCAGGTCCCTTCGGTCGTCACTCGGAGGCGGAGGTGTCGTCGCCGAGCAGCTTGCCGTCCGAGGTCTCGAACTGCTTCTTGAAGGCGTCGATCGACTCGCTGATCTTCTGGATCGTGTCGTCCGACATCTTCGCGCCCTCCCGGATGGAGGTGAGCAGCGGCTTCTCCTCGCGACGCAGGTAGTCCAGCAGCTCGCGCTCGAAGCGACGGATGTCGGCTACGGGTACGTCGTCCATCTTGCCGTTGGTGCCGGCCCAGATGGAGACGACCTGCTCCTCCGTCGGGTACGGGGCGTACTGCGCCTGCTTCAGCAGCTCGACCATGCGCTGGCCACGGCCCAGCTGGGCCTTGGACGCCGCGTCCAGGTCGGAACCGAAGGCGGCGAACGCCTCCAGCTCACGGAACTGGGCGAGGTCCACGCGGAGCCGGCCGGAGACCTGGCGGATGGCCTTGTGCTGGGCGGAGCCACCGACCCGGGAGACCGAGATACCGACGTTCAGCGCGGGGCGGATGCCGGCGTTGAACAGGTCGGACTCCAGGAAGCACTGGCCGTCGGTGATGGAGATGACGTTGGTCGGGATGAACGCCGAGACGTCGTTGGCCTTGGTCTCGACGATCGGCAGACCGGTCATCGAGCCGGCGCCCATGTCGTCGGAGAGCTTCGCGCAGCGCTCCAGCAGCCGGGAGTGCAGGTAGAAGACGTCACCCGGGTAGGCCTCACGGCCCGGCGGGCGGCGCAGCAGCAGGGACACGGCGCGGTAGGCGTCGGCCTGCTTGGACAGGTCGTCGAAGATGATCAGGACGTGCTTGCCCTGGTACATCCAGTGCTGGCCGATGGCGGACCCGGTGTAGGGCGCCAGGTACTTGAAGCCGGCCGGGTCGGACGCCGGGGCGGCGACGATGGTGGTGTACTCCAGCGCGCCGGCCTCCTCCAGGGCACCGCGCACGGAGGCGATGGTGGAGCCCTTCTGGCCGATGGCGACGTAGACGCAGCGGACCTGCTTGCTGGGGTCACCGGAGTGCCAGTTGTCACGCTGGTTGATGATCGTGTCGACGCACAGCGCGGTCTTGCCGGTCTGCCGGTCGCCGATGATCAGCTGGCGCTGGCCACGGCCGATCGGGGTCATGGTGTCGACGGCCTTGTAGCCGGTCTCCATCGGCTCGTGCACCGACTTGCGCTGCATCACCGAGGGGGCCTGAAGCTCCAGGGCGCGGCGACCGTCGGTCTCGATCTCGCCGAGGCCGTCGATCGGGTTGCCGAGCGGGTCGACGACACGGCCGAGGTAGCCCTCGCCGACCGCGACGGACAGGACCTCGCCGGTGCGGGTGACCGGCTGGCCCTCCTCGATGCCGCCGAACTCGCCGAGCACGATCGCACCGATCTCGCGCTCTTCCAGGTTCAGTGCGAGACCGAGCGTGCCGTCCTCGAACTTCAGCAGTTCGTTGGCCATGGCCGAGGGAAGGCCCTCGACCTTGGCGATGCCGTCACCGGCCTCGGTGACAGTCCCGACCTCCTCGCGCGAGGCCGCGTCCGGCTTGTACGACTGGACGAAGTTCGCCAGCGCGTCCCGGATCTCCTCCGGCCGGATCGTAAGCTCCGCCATCTGAGTTTCCTGCTCTCCTTGTTGGGCCCGATGTCTGGGGGGTCCTGGGGGACTCCCCCCAGAGATCTCTGCCTACGGCCCAACCAGGGCCGTCGTTCTCCGCATTGTGGGTGGCGGCTGTGCTCGGGGCTCAGCCCGCCATCCGCCGTGCCGCCTCGTCGAGACGGTCCGCGATGGTTCCGGTGATGACCTCGTCACCGACGCGCACCGAGACTCCGCCGAGGACGCTGGGGTCCACGTCGAGGTTCAGGTGCACCTGCCTGCCGTAGATCTTGGCCAGCGACGCCCCGAGGCGCTGCTTCTGCTGATCGCTCAGCGGAACCGCCGAGACCACCACTGCGACCACCCGGTTACGGCGCGCGGCGGCGAGCTTGGTCAGGGAGTCGATCCCTGCGTCCAGGCTACGTCCCCGCGGCTGGGTCACAAGGCGGACGATCAACCGGTCGGTGACCGGATTGACCCGACTGCCCAGCAGCGAGTGCACCAGCTCCGCTTTGGCCCCGGCCGGGGCGCGGCGGTCGCTCAGGGCGGCGCGCAGCTCGACGCTCCCGGAGACGATCCGGCCGAACCGGAACAGTTCGTCCTCGACGTCGTCCAGCGCGTCGGACCGCTCCGCGCCGATGATCTCGGCGAGGAAGGCCAGCTGCTCACAGGTGTGGGTCAGGTCACGCGCCCGCGACCAGCGGGACCGCACCAGGCCGGAGACCAGGTCGAGCGCCTCGGCGTCGATCTTGCCCCGGAAGAGTGCGGCGACCAGGTCGGCCTTGCGCTGTCCCTCGATGCCCGGGTCGGTGAGCGTGCCGCGCAGCCCGGCCTCGCGGTCGAGCAGATCGGTCACGGCCAGCAGCTGCGCGGCGAGGGCGGAGGTGTCGACCGAGCTGTTGTCGGTCAGCGCCTCCAGGCGCTCGCGAGCCGCAGCGCTCGACTGACGGGTGGCATTGCTCATGTAGCGGCGCCCTGGGTCTGCTCGGCCTTGGCGTCAAGCTCGTCCAGGAAGCGGTCGATGACGCGGCTCTGGCGTGCGCTGTCCTCCAGGGACTCGCCGACGACACGGCCGGCCAGGTCGGTCGCAATGGTGCCGACCTCCTGGCGGAGCGCCACGGTCACCTGCCGGCGGTCCGCCTCGATCTGCGCATGGCCCGCTTCGATGATGGCCTCGCGCTGGCGCTGCCCCTCTTCGCGCATCTCCGCGATGATCTGGGCGCCCTGCTCGCGGGCCTGCTCGGTGATGCGGGCCGCTTCGTGGCGCGCCTCGGCGAGCTGGGTCCTGTACTCCTCGAGGGTGCGGTTGGCCTCGGCCTGCGCCTGCTGCGCCCGCTCCAGGCCACCCTCGATCGCGTCGTGCCGCTCGTCCAGGGTCTTCTGGATGTTCGGCAGCAGCTTCTTTCCGAGGATGCCGAAGACGATGAAGAAGCAGAGCAGGCCGACAACCAGTTCCGTGCCCTCGGGGATGAGCGGGTTCTGCGCCCCCTCCGCAAGGAAGGTCATCATGTCTGAACCTTTCGTCGAGTGGCTACTGGGTGGTCGTCCAGGTCACTGCTGGAAGATGAAGGGGACCACCAGGCCGAGGAGGGCCAGCACCTCGCAGAGGGCGAAGCCGAGGAACATGTTGGTGCGGATGATCGGCATGGCCTCGGGCTGACGGGCCATGGCCTCGATGGAGTGACCGAAGACCAGACCGATGCCCACACCGGGGCCGATGGCAGCGAGACCGTAGGCGACGGCGCCCAGGCGGCCGGCGGTGGTGGCGGCGGCGAGGTTAACGAGCTCGGCAGACATTTCCCTGTCTTCCTTTGTGATGCGTCTCCGTTGGGGGGCTTCCCAGCGGAAGTCGGTGGGTGGATGTGAGTGACGCCCTGTGGTGCACCGGGCAGGGTCAGTGACCCTCTTCGAGCGCACCGCTGATGTAGATCGAGGCGAGCAGCGTGAAGATGTACGCCTGCAAGAACTGGATCAGCAGCTCGAACGCGGTCATGAACGCGGCCAGCAGGAACGAACCGCCGGCGACGGCCGACAGGAACGAGGGCGTGAGCAGGTACCAGCTGGCGACGCTGAACATCACGATCAGCATGTGCCCGGCGAACATGTTGGCCCACAGCCGCACCGCGAGGGTGAACGGCCGCGTGATCACGTTCTGGATGAACTCCAGGAGCACGATCAGGGGCACCAGGAACTTGGGCAGTCCCGGGATCCAGACGAGGTTCTTGACGCCGCCCTTGAAGCCGTGCGTCTTGAACGTCAGGTACATGTAGGTGATGAACACCAGGGCGGCGAGCGCGACCGGGAAGGCGAATCGCGACGTCGCCGGGAACTGCGCCAGCGGGATGATCGACATCACGTTCATGATCCACACGAAGAAGAAGATCGACGTGAGGAAGGGCACGTACTTGTCGCCCTTCTTACCGATCACTTCGCGCGCGATGCTGCGGGCCACGAAGGTGTACCCGATCTCGCCGACCAGCTGGAGCTTGCTCGGCCGCACCTGGGGCTTGCGGAACGCAGCCCAGAAGAAGCCGACCACGAGCAGCGTGCAGATGAGCGAGAGCAGTATCGGCTTGGTGAAGTCGAAGCCCGCGACGCTGAAGATCGGCTTGAACTGGAATGAGTGGAGGCCCGGCGCGGGGAAGCCACAGCCAGCATTGATGTGGCATCCGCTCTCAGCGAGCAGCGTGTGGGCACTCACCCGTGGCTCCTTCGTCGTGAGGCATGAGTTACGGCAACCTTGTGTGTCAGCGCGGCTGGTGGAGCCGCGGTTCGGCACTGAGGACGTGGTGGTGGGGCGGTGCCGCCGCGGACTGCCGAGGGCATCCGCCGGGGACCTGAGATCCCGGATTCCGCGCTGCGACCACAGCCACTCATCCGAGTACGCCGCTGGCCGAGGGGGCGGTGCCCTCCTGCGTCCCGTGACCGGGAGGGGCCCCCACGGCCGGAAGCGATTCCGGACGATAGCAGATCAGGATGGAGCGTCTTAACGCAGCCCTTACGCCGCATCGCGAGACCCCGGACGCGCCGAGCCTGCCGTCTTGTCCCCCGCCGCACCGACGGCCGCCGCCCCGCCTTCGGAGGCGCGGGAGGCGCCGGCGGAGGTACTCCCGGCGTTCCCGGCGGGCACGGAGGGCTCCGGGCTGACGTAGAGCATCTTGCTGGTGAGGCTGTAACGAACCTGGCCGCCCACCCAGGCCAGCGCCGTCACGAGCAGGCTGAGGGCGAAGGCCTTGCTGTTGAAGAGGGTGGTGTCCTGGAAGACGATGATGAAGACCCCGATGAGCAGGATCTGCACGAAATAGACCAGCAGCCCTGCGGTCATCGCCACTTGAGGGGTGTTCTGGGTGATGCGCATCAGCGCCCAGGTGCCCAGCCCGAAGAAGACGGCAACCACGGCCAGCGCCACGAGGGCGCCGATCAGTCCCTTTTCACCAGCGACGAGCGCACTGACCACGGTGGCGGCAATTCCCAGCGGGGCAGCGATGATCGCCGCACCCCGGAGAATCCGGGCGTCGTCCGACTGCATGCGGGCAGCTCCAGCGGGAGTTGGGGGCGGGGTGCATCCGGTGACTGACGGTGACTCGCCAACGGTCCATGTTGAACAGAGGGTAGCGTCAGGAGGCGGGGTGCCTCAGGCCGGAAGACCGTCCTGCACAAGGTCTTTCGGTCCTTCACCCGTTGGTAGTGAACGGTATCACAAACTATTTGATGAGAGCTTTACCAATTCGGTGTGGGCACCATCACACGTGAGAGCGATGCTGCACGCTTGTGCATGCCCTGTGACCAATTTGTCTGCTATAAGGCGCATTTGCCCGATCATGCTGTCGCAGCTGACGCACCCTCGGTGCGCTGCGCCGGCCTCAGCCCGAGGTACCGGCCTCCCGGCTGTCCAGCCGGTCCAGGAGGCGCCCGCGGTGCCCCGGGCCGTGCCGATGGCCGGATCCGTTCTGCCCAAGGGCCGTCGCCCCGTTGGCTCCTGCGGTGCCGGAGACGGTGGGGCGCGCGGTGTGGTGGGCGAGCGCGGCCTGCTGCGGATGTGCGCCGTCCGCTTCGGCGGTGGCGTCGGCGGTGGCGGTCACCGTTTCGGGGTGGGTCATCTCACCCTCCCCTGAACCGTTTTGCCCCGCTGCCCGACCGTGTTCCTGCGGGTCCTGCGGGTCCTGCACCATGCTGTCGTCGTCCGCCGGGTCCTGCTCCGCACCGTCCTGCTCTGCCGGAACGTATGTCGCGCGGGAGCGCCGGTAGCGCGGCGGGAGGAGGCTCTCGGCCCAGTACGGGGCGCGCGGTGTGAAGCGCGGCAGCAGGAGCAGCACCAGGCCCACCGCGCTCAGCGCGGCGATGGACAGCACGATCCACATCGATGCGGAGTTGACCGAGTAGGCCAGCGCACCGAAGGCGATCAGGCCCGACCAGAAGTACATGATCAGCACGGCCCGGCTGTGCGAGTGCCCGATCTCCAGCAGCCGGTGGTGGAGATGGCCGCGGTCCGCCGCGAACGGCGACTGGCCGCGCCAGGTGCGCCGTACCACGGCGAGCACCAGGTCGGCGGCGGGCACCGCGATGATCGTCAGCGGCAGCAGCAGCGGGATGTAGGCGGGCACCATCAGGTGCACTGCGGCCCGCTCGGATCCGGAACTCACCCTGAAGGAGTCCGGGTCCACCTGGCCGGTGATCGAGATGGCACCCGCGGCCAGCACCAGGCCGATCAGCATCGAGCCCGAGTCGCCCATGAAGATCCGCGCCGGATGCATGTTGTGGGGTAGGAAGCCCAGGCACATGCCCATCAGGATGGCCGCGAAGAGGGTCGCGGGGGCCGCCGGCTCAAGGCCGTAGCCGTACCAGATGCGGTAGGCGTACAGGAAGAACGCGGTGGCGGCGATGCAGACCATGCCGGCCGCGAGGCCGTCCAGGCCGTCGACGAAGTTGATCGCGTTGATGGTGATCACCACCAGTGCGACGGTCAGCAGGGTGCCCTGCCACTGGGTGAGCGCGACGATGCCGACGCCCGGGACCGGCAGCCACAGGATCGTCAGGCCCTGCACCACCATGACGCCTGCGGCGATCATCTGGGCGCCCAGCTTGATCAGTGCGTCGATCTCGAACTTGTCGTCGAGGACGCCGATCAGCCAGATCAGCGCGGCACCGGAGAGCAGGGCACGTGGCTCGTTGGTGTTCTGGAACACCTCGTTGAGGCTGGACAGGTGGGAGGCGACCAGCAGGCCCGCACAGAGCCCGAAGAACATGGCGATACCGCCGAGGCGCGGCGTCGGCTCACGGTGCACGTCCCGTGCCCGGATCGCCGGCATCGCCCCGGCCACGATTGCGAACTTCCGCACCGGCCCGGTCAGCAGGTATGTCACCGCGGCACTGATGCAGAGCGTCAGCAAGTATTCACGCACGGGCTTCCCCACAGGTATCGCTGGCCATCTCAGCCCCACACCCTAGACGAGCACGTCCGGCGATGCGTCGATCGCCCGACGGGGCGGGCCTCGCGGTGTTCGGGCCCGGCGGGTGCGAGGCGCCACAGGTCGGCGGGGACACCGCCGGATGTCCGACCGGATTCGTGCCCATAAAGATATGGACTGCCGGACGACGCGCATGGTTGCACGGCGGGCTGTGAGCCGCCTGTCCCCACCACACCGTACCGGCCCGGAGCCGGTGGCGACGGCGCCCCGGCGCCGGGTCAGGCCGGTTCGCCACCGCCCGGGTACGGCGGGTGCGCGGCGGCCAGCTCACGGACCTCGGCACGGGCCTGTCGGACATCGCACTCGCCGCGGAGCACCGCTCCGATCAGCGCGGCGATCAGTGCCATCTCCGGCTCTCGCATGCCCTGGGTGGTGACGGCGGCGGTGCCGAGCCGCAGGCCCCGGGTCGCACCATGCGGCAGCGCACAGGTGTCCAGCACGATCGCGACGGCGGCGAGCCGGCCGCGTGCCGTGCCGGCGTCGCTGCCGAGCGGTGTCGGATCGGCGGTCAGCAGGTGGGTGTCGGTGCCGCCGGTGGTGATCACCATGCCCTCCGCGGTGAGCGCCTTGGCGAGCGCCCGGGCGTTGGCGACCACCTGGTGGGCGTACCCGCGAAAGGCCGGGGTCGCCGCCTCCCCGAAGGCCACCGCCTTGGCCGCGATGGCGTGCATCTGCGCGCCGCCCTGGGCGAACGGGAACACCGCGCGGTCGATCCGCTCGGCCAGCTCGGTCCCGCACAGCACCATGCCGCCGCGCGGGCCGCGCAGCACCTTGTGCGTGGTGGCGCACACCACGTCCGCGTACGGCACCGGGCTCGGCGCCGCGTCCCCGGCGACCAGGCCGATCGGGTGTGCCGCGTCGGCGATCAGGTAGGCGCCGACGTCGTCGGCGATGTCGCGGAAGGCGGCGTAGTCGATGTGCCGGGGATAGGAGATCGAGCCGCAGACGATCGCCTTGGGGCGCCGGGCCCTGGCCAGCGCGAGGACCTGGGCGTAGTCGAGCAGCCCGGTGTCCGGGTCGACGCCGTAGCCGACGAAGTCGAACCAGCGTCCGGAGAAGTTCGCCGGGGAACCGTGCGTGAGGTGACCGCCGAAGGGCAGCCCCATCGCCAGGACCGTGTCGCCGGGGCGCAGCAGCGCGGCGTACGTGGCGAGCACGGCGGACGAACCGGAGTGCGGCTGCACGTTCGCGTGGCTGGCTGAAAAGAGCCGCTGGGCGCGCGCGGCGGCGGTGCGCTCGGCGACGTCGACGATCTCGCAGCCGCCGTGGTGGCGGGCGCCCGGGTAGCCCTCCGCGTACTTGTTGGCGAGCGGTGAGCCGAGGACGGCGAGCACGGCGGGCGAGGTGAAGTTCTCGGCGGCGACGAGTTGCAGGCCGGTGCTCTGCCGTTCGATCTCACCGGCAAGGATGTCGGCCATCTCCGGGTCCTGGCGCCACAGGGCCGCGCTGTCACCGCCGACGAGTGCGGGCGGGACTGCCGGTGCGCCCTGCACCACGGCGCCTGCTGCGGGCGCGGCCCCGGCCGGGGTGTGACCGGCTTGGCCTGCGGCGGCCTGGCTGACCGGCACCATGGCGTGCTCCGGGCTCGATGGCATCCGTCTCCATCCAATGTAGACGGATAACCGGCATAAATCCCCCGCTTCGCCCACCGGGCGCACGGGCTCACGGCGGGTGCTACTGCTTCACGCCCGTCAGGGCGAACACCACCGGCTCCAGGGCCTCCCGTATCTCCTCGCCCACCGAGCGGAAGAACGGCAGCGGCGCCCCGTACGGGTCGTAGACCTCGTCCGCCTCGACGCTGGGCGCCAGCAGCCAGCCGCGCAGCGCCGCAGCGGCCCGTACCAGGGCGCGGGCGCGCTCGACGATCCCGTCGTCGGCGGGGTTCGGCAGCGTCGCGGGGTCTATCGCCCGGACCAGGCGGGTGAACTCCTTCAGGGTGAAGGTGCGCAGCCCCGCCGAGTGGCCCATCGAGATGACCTGGGCGCGGTGGTCGCGGGTCGCGGTGAGCACCAGGTCGGCCCGGATGACGTGCTCGTCCAGCAGCTCACGGCCGGTGAAGCCGCCGGCGTCGGCACCGAAGTCGGCGAGCACCGTCTCGGCGTGCGCCTCCATCGGCGCCCCCTCGTGACCCCAGGTGCCGGCGCTCTCGACGATCAGGCCGCCGATCGGCGCGCCCGAGGCGTATCCGGTCATGCCGAGCCGGGTCGCCAGGGCATGCCGGGTCAGCCGCTCGGTGATCGGAGAGCGGCAGACG
Source organism: Streptomyces odontomachi (assembly GCF_024435355.1). Taxonomy (GTDB): domain Bacteria; phylum Actinomycetota; class Actinomycetes; order Streptomycetales; family Streptomycetaceae; genus Streptomyces; species Streptomyces odontomachi. The sequence goes on along the minus strand of NZ_JAMJWG010000011.1, from coordinate 93,114 downwards.
TTACCCGTGCTGACGTGCAGGATCCTGAACGTTTCGGCATTGCCGAAGTCGCCTATGTCCCGCACGCTGCCGGAGTTGGGTGTCGTCAATTGGCCACCTCAAGGTCGGGTACGACCTTGCGGAGCTCATCGGCGTCGAGCGCCCCGGCGCGCAGCAGCACCGGTACCTTCCCGGTGACGTCGACGATCGAGGACGGGACGTTGCCGGGGGTCGGGCCGCCGTCCAGGTAGACGGAGATCGAGTCGCCGAGCATGTCCTGCGCGGCGTCGCAGGTCTCGGGCGCGGGATGGCCGGTGAGGTTCGCCGAGGTGACGGCCATCGGGCCGGTCTCGGTGAGCAGCTCGATGGCGACCGGGTGCAGCGGCATGCGCACGGCCACGGTGCCGCGGGTCTCGCCGAGGTCCCAGGTCAGGGACGGCTGGTGCTTGGCGACCAGCGTCAGCGCGCCCGGCCAGAAGGCGTCGACGAGTTCCCAGGCCATCTCGGAGAAGTCGGTGACCAGGCCGTGCAGCGTGTTCGGGGAGCCGATGAGGACGGGGCTGGGCATGTTGCGGCCACGGCCCTTGGCCGCGAGGAGTTCCCCGACGGCCTCGGCGCTGAAGGCATCGGCACCGACGCCGTACACGGTGTCGGTGGGCAGGACGACCAGCTCGCCCCGGTGGACGGCGGACGCGGCCTCACGCAGACCGGTGGTGCGGTCCGTCGCGTCATTGGTGTCGTAGCGCCGTGCCATGGGCGGTCACTCCTTTGATTGTCACTCGGCTCACCTCCGGGGCGCGCCTGTGCCGACGGTCGACCGTGCTCGGTCCCTCCTTCGTCGGGACCTCCGCGCGCTCTCCCTTTCGGCACAGGCGCGCCCCTTCGGCTCGCTCGTTCCTGGCTGGGTGAACGGGGGAAAACGGGATGGACGACGCGATGCACGCGGCCATCACGGCAGTGCCTTGCGCGCTGTGGCGAACCGTGGACGGTTGTTCAGGTCGGGGTGGTCGGCGGCGTCCGCCCAGCCGGCCCCCTCGTGGAAGATCCACGGCACCTGGCCGCCCTGGGTGTCGGCGTGCTCGATGACGACGATGCCACCGGGCCGCAGCAGTCGGTGCGCGGTGCGCTCGATCCCCCGGATGGTCTCGAGCCCGTCCTCACCGGAGAACAGGGCGAGCTCCGGGTCGTGGTCGCGTGCCTCCGGCGCGACGTACTCCCACTCGGTGAGCGGGATGTACGGGGGGTTGGAGATGACCAGGTCGACCTGACCGTTCAGCTGGGGCAGGGCGGTCAGCGCGTCGCCCTGGTGGATGGTGAGGCGGGAGGCGGCGGTCTGCCCGGCCTGCCCGGCGTTCTTGCGGGTCCACTCCAGCGCGTCCTCGGACAGCTCGACGGCGTGCACTCGCGAACGGGGCACCTCCTGCGCCATGGCGAGCGCGATCGCCCCGGATCCGGAGCACAGGTCGACGATGAGGGGCTCGACGACGTCCATGGCGCGCACCGCCGCTATGGCCCAGTCGACCACCGACTCGGTCTCGGGGCGCGGCACGAAGACCCCGGGGCCCACGTACAGCTCCAGATAGCGGAAGTAGGCGCGGCCGGTGATGTGCTGGAGGGGCTCGCGGGCCTCGCGACGGGCGACCGCCTCCCAGTAGCGGGCGTCGAAGTCGGCGTCCTTGACGGTGTGCAGCTCGCCGCGCTTGACGCCGTGCACGAAGGCGGCCAGTTCCTCGGCGTCGTTGCGCGGCGAGGGCACGCCGGCGTCGGCGAGCCGCTGGGTGGCCTGGGCCACCTCGGCGAGCAGCACGCTGCGGCGGTTCGGGGGCCGCTCCCCAACATGTTGCTGCACGCGTCTCCTCCGGGCCTGGGCGGTCGATGTGCGGGCGGGCTGGGTCGGGTGGGGCGAGGCGGGTGGTCCGGCGATCGGCGCCCTGCGTGCCCCGGGGCGACGGCTGCGGGTTACGCGGACGCCGCGCTGGCGAGTTTGGCCGCGGAGTCCGCGTCGACGCACGCCTGGATGACGGCGTCGATCTCGCCGTCGAGCACCTGGTCCAAGTTGTACGCCTTGAATCCCACGCGGTGGTCCGAAATACGGTTCTCCGGGAAGTTGTAGGTACGGATCTTCTCGGAGCGGTCGACGGTGCGGACCTGGCTGCGCCGGGCGTCGGCCGCCTTGCTCTCCGCCTCCTCCTGTGCCGCTGCGAGGAGCCTGGAGCGCAGGATACGCAGTGCCTGCTCCTTGTTCTGCAACTGGCTCTTCTCGTTCTGGCAGGAGGCGACGGTGCCGGTGGGCAGGTGGGTGATGCGGACGGCCGAGTCGGTGGTGTTGACGGACTGGCCGCCGGGGCCCGAGGAGCGGTAGACGTCGATGCGCAGGTCGTTCGGGTTGATCTCGATGTCGATCTCCTCGGCCTCCGGGGTGACGAGGACACCGGCGGCCGAGGTGTGGATGCGGCCCTGCGACTCGGTGGCGGGCACCCGCTGCACGCGGTGCACCCCGCCCTCGTACTTCAGGCGGGCCCAGACGCCCTGGCCCGGCTCGCTCTGGCCCCTGGCCTTCACGGCGACCTGTACGTCCTTGTACCCGCCCAGCTCGGACTCGGTGGAGTCGATGATCTCGGTCTTCCAGCCGACCCGCTCCGCGTACCGCAGGTACATCCGCAGCAGGTCACCGGCGAACAGCGCGGACTCGTCGCCGCCGGCGCCCGCCTTGATCTCCAGGATGACGTCCTTGTCGTCGCTGGGGTCGCGCGGGATGAGCAGCAGGCGCAGCTTCTCGGTGAGCGCCTCGCGCTGCTCCTCCAGGTCGCGCACCTCGGCGGCGAAGTCGGGGTCTTCGGCGGCCAGCTCGCGGGCGGTCTCGATGTCGTCGCCGGTCTGCTTCCAGGCGCGGTAGGCGGCCACGATGGGGGTCAGCTCGTGGTAGCGCTTGTTGAGCCGCCGGGCGCCGGCCTGGTCGGCGTGGACCGCGGGGTCGGCGAGCTGCTTCTCGAGATCGGCGTGCTCACCGATGAGTTCCTCGACCGCCTCGAACATCTCTAAGGGCTCCTGATCTGCGATGCATGCGCCCGACGGCGGGCCGCTTGCGGGGGCATGGGCTGCTTGAGCGGGGTGAGCGAGCAAAAAACGCCGGCCCCGGCGCCCCGCTGGGGGGCGGCCGAGGACCGGCGCAGGTAGCTCGCTACTTCTTCTTGGAGCCGGCAGCAGCCTTGCCGAAGCGGGCCTCGAAGCGGGCCACACGGCCACCGGTGTCGAGGATCTTCTGCTTGCCCGTGTAGAACGGGTGGCATTCGGAGCAGATCTCGGCGCGAATGGTGCCGGATCCAATGGTGCTACGGGTCGTGAACGACGCGCCACAGGTGCAGCTGACCTGCGTCTCGACGTACTCGGGGTGGATGTCGCGCTTCAAGGGTCTCTCCTGTTCACAGGGGGCGCCGGGTCGCAGCCCGCGGGATGCGGGTGCGTGAACCGGAGCCGACGGACCAGTCTGCCAGGACTGGCGTCTTCCCCCAAAACCGGGGCGGGGGGACGGATATTCCCCGACGGCTCCGGACCGGCCAGACCCTCGCTGACCTGCGATTCTGCTGCGGGTCCAAGGAGAGCCGCCCACCGGCCGCGGTTTCCGCTGCTCCTGAACGTCTCCGGAAACGTCCACGGAAATGTCCACGGAGCGCCTCCCGGGCGCCGCGGCTCAGCCGCCGCTGACGACCTTCCCGGCGGATCCCTTGGCGCCGCCGGAGTCATGGGTGGCGGAGGCCGGGATGGGGCGGTCGGCCTTGAGTGCGGTCCACACCTGGTGGTCCTCGGCGCGCTGCGGCAGGACCCGGTTGGCGTCCTGCGCGTCGTACTTGACCGGCAGGGTGACCATCGACATGTGGGCCGCGTCGATGCCCTTCAGGCCGCCTGCGAAGCCCGCCAGGCGCTTGACGGAGGCCAGCTCGGAGTCGGTGGTGACGGCGTTGGTGGCGGCGGAGGCCAGGTCGTAGAGCTTCTTCGGGTCGCTGAACACCCCGACCTGCCCGACCTGCTTGATCAGCGCCTTCACGAACGCCTGCTGGAGCTGGATGCGGCCGAGGTCGCTGCCGTCGCCCACGCCGTGCCGGGTGCGGACCAGGCCGAGCGCCTGCTCGCCGGTGAGCCGGTGGTGACCGGGGGTGAGGTGCAGATGGCTCTGGTTGTCGTCGATGGCCTGGCGGGTCGTGATGTCGACGCCGCCGAGGGTGTTGACGAGCTTCTTGAAGCCGGTGAAGTCGACCTCGACGACATGGTCCATGCGGATGCCGGACATCGACTCGACCGTCTTCACGGCGCACGCGGGGCCACCGTTCGCGTAGGCGCTGTTGAACATCTGCTCGCGCGCGCCCTCGACCTTCTTGCCGCTCTGCGTGGTGCAGTCGGGCCGGGTGACCAGGGTGTCGCGCGGTATGGAGACCACGCTGGCCTTCTTGTGGCCCTTGTAGACGTGCACCACCATCGCGGTGTCGGACCGGGAACCGCTGTCGTCCCTGCCGTATTTCGCGTTCGCTCCGGCGCGCGAGTCGGAGCCGAGGACGAGGATGTCCATCGAGCCGTCGTCGACGTTCTTGGGGCGGTGGTGGCCGAGGGCGGCGTCGATGTCGACGCCACTGATGTTGCCGTTCAGCTTGTAGTACACATAGCCGAGTCCGGCGCCGCCGAGCGCGACCACGGCCGCGGCGGTCCATGCCGTTGCCACGAGCGCCTTCCGCCGCGGTGTGCGGCGGCGCTGCACACCGTGTGCGCGGTGCCGCCCACCGCCGGGCTCGTGCAGGTTCTCGTCGGGCATGTGTTCCCCAGTCGTCGTCGTGCTCGGTTACCCCCTGCGCTCAGGGTCAGTCACGATTCGGCCACCTCGGGGCGCACCCGCGCCCGGTCCTCGGTGCGCGCTCACGAACCGCGCAATCAGCCAGAAGCGTTGCACAGCGCCGGGGCGCCGCCCCGTCATGCCTCGGCCACTGAGCGTGGCTCCTGCCTGGGATCACGCCTGTGACCAGGGGTGTTGCGGGGGTGCGTCGTGGTTGCCCGGCGGGGGCCGTGTGGTGAAGCTCTCCCCTCGGCGGGGGGCCTGAACGGCTGAAATTGCCCCCTTCGACGGGTGGCGACCTACCGGTCTCGTCGTGGCCGGTCGCGCAGTTCCCCGCGCCCCTTTGAGGGGCGCATCGGGCGCCCCTGAGGGCACGCAGTGCCCTTCAAGGGGCGCGGGGAACTGCGCGAGCAACCCACCACCGACCGCCAGGTCAGGAGCCGGCAGAACCCCCACCCCGGGCGGCCAACGGACCCACACGCACCCCGCAGCCGCCCCCCGACCGGGGGACGCAAAAAACCGGGGCCGCCGTCACCGCAAGGGTGACGCCGGCCCCGGTTCACGTCGGCTGGGCCCAAGCGCAGCGCTCAGTCGCCGTTGCCGCCGATCGACGGCGTCGTCTTCTGGATCTGGAGCAGGAACTCCGCGTTCGACTTGGACTGCTTCATGCGGTCCAGCAGCAGCTCGATCGCCTGCTGCTGGTCGAGCGCGTGCAGCACCCGGCGCAGCTTCCAGACGATGCCCAGCTCCTCGCCGGAGAGCAGGATCTCCTCCTTGCGGGTGCCGGAGGCGTCGACGTCGACGGCCGGGAAGATGCGCTTGTCGGCGAGCTTCCGGTCGAGCTTGAGCTCCATGTTGCCGGTGCCCTTGAACTCCTCGAAGATCACCTCGTCCATGCGCGAGCCGGTGTCGACCAGCGCGGTGGCCAGGATGGTCAGCGAGCCGCCGTCCTCGATGTTGCGCGCCGCGCCGAAGAAGCGCTTCGGCGGGTAGAGCGCGGTCGAGTCGACACCACCGGACAGGATGCGTCCGGAGGCGGGTGCCGCCAGGTTGTAGGCGCGGCCCAGACGGGTGATGGAGTCCAGCAGGACGACCACGTCGTGGCCCAGCTCGACGAGGCGCTTGGCGCGCTCGATGGCCAGCTCGGCGACGGTGGTGTGGTCCTCGGCCGGGCGGTCGAAGGTGGAGGAGATGACCTCGCCCTTGACCGACCGCTGCATGTCGGTGACCTCTTCGGGCCGCTCGTCGACGAGGACGACCATCAGGTGGCACTCGGGGTTGTTGTGCGTGATCGCGTTGGCGATGGCCTGCATGATCATGGTCTTACCGGTCTTCGGCGGGGCCACGATCAGACCACGCTGGCCCTTACCGATCGGCGAGACCAGGTCGATGATGCGGGTGGTGAGCACGCCCGGGTCGGTCTCCAGGCGGAGCCGGTCCTGCGGGTAGAGCGGGGTGAGCTTGTTGAACTCGGGGCGTCCGCGGCCGTGTTCGGGCGCCATGCCGTTGACGGAGTCCAGGCGGACGAGGGCGTTGAACTTCTCGCGGCGCTCGCCTTCCTTGGGCTGCCGCACGGCGCCGGTGATGTGGTCGCCCTTGCGCAGGCCGTTCTTGCGGACCTGGGCCAGGGAGACGTACACGTCGTTGGGGCCGGGGAGGTAGCCGGAGGTGCGGATGAAGGCGTAGTTGTCGAGGATGTCGAGGATGCCCGCGACGGGGATCAGGACGTCGTCCTCGGCGATCTGCGGCTCGCCGACCTCGTCGCGCCCGCGACGGCCACGCCGGTCGCGGTAGCGGCCCCGGCGGCCGCGACGACCGCCGCCGTCGTCGTCGTAGCCGTCATCCTGACGGTCCTGGCGGTCCTGGCGGTCCTGACGGCCGCCTCCGCCGCCCTGCTGGCGCTGGCCGCCACCCTGCTGGCCCTGCTGGTCGTCGCCCTTGCCGCGGCGGCGGCCACGGTCCCGGCGGTTCTGCCGGCCGTCACCGTGCTCGTCGTGCTTGTCGCCGTGCCCGTCGCCCTTGGCGCCGTCCTTCTGCTCGGCCTTCGCGTCGCCGTCGGCCTTGGCGTCGGGGCTGCCGGCGTCGGCGGTGGCCCGGCGCCTGCGGCGGTCGCCGCCGCCCTGCTGGTCCTCGCCGGCTCCCTGGCCGGGGATGTCGATCTGCTGCTGGGCGCCGGCGCGCTGCGCGGCGTCACCGGCCTCGCCACCGTCGGTCCTGGTGGGCCGCCCGGCGGCCTTGTCGGTGGTGTCGGCGGGCGCGGCGGCCTGGGCGTCGGTGTCGGCCTTGCCGGCCGTGGACGTCTTGGCGGGCTGCTCGGCGCTCGCCTCGTCGCCGGTGCGCGCCCGGGACGTGGTCCGGCGCTTCGGCTTGGTCTCGGCCTGGGCAGCGCTCTTCGCGGGGGCGGCCTGGCCCCCACCGGCCTGTGCCTCCTTGATGACCTCGATCAGCTGGCTCTTGCGCATCCGCGCCGTCCCCCTGATCCCGAGGGCCGAAGCGACCTGCTGAAGCTCGGCCAGCACCATGCCCTCAAGGCCGGTGCCGCGGCGCCGCCTGGTGCCGGCCGATGCGGAGGCAGGCGCGCCTGAGGCGTCCGTGGCGGGCGCGGCAGCGGTCTCGACCGTGCTGTCGGCGCTCACGCCCATCAGATCGGTGGTGTCGCTCACGAAGGGTCCTTCCCTGGAGCGGACGTCGGCCTGTCTGGCTCGGCGACCGGTTGTGCTGTCCGGCGATGGTCCTCGCGGTGGGGACCTGCCGGGGCGGTGGTCCGCCAAAGCGGCGGAAGAGAAACAACTGGTAATCGGCGAGTCCCGGGCCGTGCCACGAAGTTTTTTCGGTGTCACGGGGTTCGGTCACGCCGGCTCCGGAGCTTTCCCAGCTGATGCTGGGAGTGGGCCCACCAGCTATCGCTGGGGGTGCCTCCGCTCGGCATTCCGCTCAGTACGGTGCGGTGCGCGGAACGGTGTGGGAGGCTCCCGGAAGAATGTCTGTCCCGGAGGGGGACACAACGCACCCGCCGTTAAAGGGGCCATTGTGGGTTCGGGTGCAGACTTGAGGTTAACACTACCGGATCCAACAAACATTCCCCCTCTCCACATCCGGCAACCGTGTGCTGGCGCCGCGTGTCACTCGGTCCTCGCCGGTGTCAGCGGCAGCACGCTAGCTCCGGCCGAGTCCATGCTGAGCCGGTTCGCCGCCCATTCGTCGCCCGCCAGGCGGGCGACCTTGTCGGCCTCGCCGCTCTGCGTCAGCGCAAGCACCGTGGGGCCCGCTCCGGAGATCACCGCGGGTACCCCGTCCGCGCGCAGCCGCTCCACGAGGGCGGCGCTCTCGGGCATGCTCGGCGCCCGGTACTCCTGGTGCAGCCGGTCCTCGGTGGCGGGCAGCAGCAGCTCGGGGCGCCTGGTGACGGCCTCGACCAGCAGGGCGGCCCGGCCCGTGTTGACGGCCGCGTCGACATGCGGGACGGTGCGCGGCAGCAGCCCGCGTGCGGTCTCCGTCAGTACTGGTTTACCCGGTACGAAAACCACCGGAACGATGGAATCCGCGGCATCCATCCTGATCGCGCGCGCCGCCCCGCCCTCCGTCCAGGAGATGGTGAATCCGCCGAGCAGACAGGCGGCCACGTTGTCGGGGTGCCCTTCGATCTCGGCGGCCAGCTCCAGCATGGCGGCGTCGTCGAGTTTGGCGTCGCCGCCTATGGTCACCGCGCGTGCGGCGGTGATGCCCGCGCAGATGGCGGCAGACGAGGAGCCGAGGCCGCGGCCGTGCGGAATGCGGTTGGCGCAGACGACTTCCAGGCCGCGTGGCTGCCCGCCGAGCAGGTCGAACGTGGCGCGTAGCGAGCGTACGAGCAGGTGCCGCTCGTCGCGCGGGAGCGTGTCGCTGCCCTCGCCTGCGATGTCGATGTGCAGGCCGGAGTCGGCCACGCGGACGACGACGTCGTCGTAGAGCCCCAGTGCGAGACCGAAGGCGTCGAAGCCCGGGCCGACGTTGCCACTGCTGGCGGGGGTGCGCACCCGTACGGCGGCGGCGCGAAAAGCGGGACCGGCCATCGCTTGATGACCCTCCTTGTACTGCGGTTGTGCGGGCGTGGGTCTGCGTGCTGTCAGTGTGCGGGGCCTGCCGAACCTGCGGGGACCGGCTGTCCCGGAGCGTTCCGGTGCGGTGGGATCTGCACCGTCCGCTGGATCTGTGGCATCTGCAGGGGCCTTAAAGGATCACGTCTCTACGAGGTGGGGTGGTGGATCGATACTCCGGAACGGCAGTCGACGTGTGGGGAGCCCGGAGCCCCGCGCAGGACCAGCACCGCGGCATATGCGACGGGGATTCGGTACAGCTTATCGAAGGAAGGTTCTGTGGCGACACAGGGCGCACAGGAGGCGCACGATGCGTGTCGTGTGCTCTTTCGTGCACCCCCTGCCGCTCCCGGCGGGCGGTGTGCGGCTCCTGCACCCGGCGTGTGTGACCTGGGACGCTCCGTGTGCGCCGTGCGGGTGCACGGCCGCACGGGGTCGCGGGGACGGTCGTGGGGACGGGGGGAACGAAGGGGGAACGGCGGGGGACACGGGTGGCTGTCGTCGCGGAGGTTGCGCGGTGCGTGTCGCTTGGTAGCGCGAAGGTTGCGCGGTGGGTATCGCGGGGGTTGCGCGAGAGGTGTGGCGGGACGGTGCGCGAGGGGTGTGCGCAAAGAGTGCGGGAGGATGGTGGGTCCTCCGGTGCGGGCGTGGGGCGTGTCCTGGGGTGTGGACACGCCCTGCCACGTGCCAACTGCAAGGCGGCGTGCATGCAAACTGCAACGCGGCGTGCGTGCAAACTGCAAGGCGGCGTGCGGGGCGGCCTGACGGCGGGCCAGCCGGGCTGGTGAGCCGGGTGGCGGGCCGCCGCCGACCGTCCCTTGCCGCCGTTTCTGCCGTGCTCCCGTTACCCGAGCCCCAGCTTCTCCGCGGCGGCCGCGGCGTCCACCGGAACCGTGACCGGTTGCGGTGCGCCGGCGACGGCCCAGTCGGGGTCCTTGAGGCCGTTTCCGGTCACCGTGCAGACGATGCGCTGGCCGGGGTCGAGCCGGCCCTGCTCGGCGGCCTTCAGCAGGCCGGCCACGGAAGCGGCGGACGCGGGCTCGACGAAGACGCCCTCCTGGGACGCCAACAGCTTGTAGGTGCGCAGGATCTCACGGTCCGTCACCTCCTCGATGAGCCCGCCCGACTCCTCCTTGGCGGCCAGCGCGAAGTCCCACGACGCGGGGTTGCCGATGCGGATCGCGGTCGCGATCGTCGTGGGGTCCTTCACGATCTCGCCCCGCACGATGGGCGCGGCACCGGAGGCCTGGAAGCCCCACATCCGGGGGGTGCGGGTGGCCGGGCCATCCGCCGCATACTCGCGGTAACCCTTCCAGTACGCCGTGATGTTGCCGGCGTTGCCCACCGGGAGCACATGGATGTCGGGCGCGTCGCCGAGCGAGTCGACGACCTCGAACGCGGCCGTCTTCTGCCCCTCGATGCGGACCGGGTTGACCGAATTGACCAGCGCCACCGGGTAGTTCTCGGAGAGCGAGCGTGCCAGCGTCAGGCAGTCGTCGAAGTTTCCGTCGACCTGGAGGATCCGGGAGCCGTGCACCAGCGCCTGGCCCATCTTGCCGAGCGCGATCTTGCCCTGCGGCACGAGCACGGCGCAGACCATGCCGGCCCGCACCGCGTACGCGGCGGCCGAGGCGGAGGTGTTGCCGGTGGAGGCGCAGATGACGGCCTGCGCGCCCTCCTCCCGCGCCTTGGTGATCGCCATGGTCATGCCGCGGTCCTTGAAGGACCCGGTCGGGTTGGCACCCTCCACCTTCAGGTGCACTTCGCAGCCCGTGCGCTCGGAGACCACCTGCGCGGGCACGAGCGGCGTGCCACCTTCGCGTAGCGTGACGACCTGCGTGGTGTCGGAGACCGGCAGCCGGTCCCGGTACTCCTCGATGATTCCGCGCCACAGATGGGTCATTGCTGGTTACTCTCCTTCAACCCGCATCATGCTGGCGACACCACGCACGGTGTCGAGATCCCGCAACGCAGCGACGGTTCCCGTGAGGGCGGCGTCGGACGCGCGGTGGGTGACGACGACGAGGGATGCATCGGAGGCTCCATCGGCTCCGGCGGCCCCGTCGGGCCGGCTCTGCTGGCGCACCGTGTCGATGGACACGTCGTGCTCGGCGAAGACCGTCGCGACCTGAGCAAGCACACCCGGCTTGTCAGCGACGTCGAGACTGATGTGGTAGCGCGTGACCACGTCGCCCATGGGCGAGACGGGCAGCCTGCTGTAGGCGGACTCGCCGGGTCCGGTGGCCTCGCCGAGGCGGTTGCGGCAGACCGCGACGAGGTCGCCGAGGACCGCGGATGCGGTCGGCGAGCCGCCTGCCCCGCGCCCGTAGAACATCAACTGCCCGGCCGCCTCGGACTCGACGAAGACCGCGTTGTACGCCTCGCGTACGGAGGCGAGCGGGTGGCTCCGCGGGATCATCGCCGGATGCACGCGTGCGGTGACGGACTCCCCGTCGGCAGCCCGCTCGCAGATGGCGAGCAGCTTGATGGTGCAGCCCATCTCCCGGGCGGAGGCGAAGTCGGCGGCGGTGACCTCGGTCATGCCCTCGCGGTAGACGTCGTCGAGCCGGACCCGGGTGTGGAAGGCGATTCCGGCCAGGATGGCGGCCTTGGCGGCGGCGTCGAAGCCCTCGATGTCGGCGGTCGGGTCGGCCTCCGCGTACCCGAGTGCGGTGGCCTCGTCGAGGGCTTCCTGGTAGCCGGCACCCGTGGTGTCCATCTTGTCCAGGATGAAGTTGGTGGTGCCGTTGACGATGCCGAGCACACGGTTCACCACGTCGCCGGCCATCGACTCGCGCAGCGGCCTGATCAGCGGGATCGCACCCGCCACCGCCGCCTCGTAGTACAGGTCGCGGCCCTGCTGCTCGGCGGCCGCGTGCAGGGCGGCGCCGTCCTGGGCGATCAGTGCCTTGTTCGCGGAGACGACGGAGGCGCCGTGCTCCAGGGCGGCGGTGATCAGGGAGCGGGCCGGCTCGATACCGCCGATGACCTCGATGACGACGTCGATGTCGCCGCGTTTGACGAGGGCGGTGGCGTCCGTGGTGATGAGCGCGGGGTCGATGCCCTCCCGGACCAGAGCGGGCCGCCGCACCGCGACGCCGGCCAGTTCCACCGGGGCACCGATGCGGGCCGTGAGGTCGTCGGCCTGCGTCGTCATGATGCGCGCCACCTCTGAGCCGACGTTCCCACAGCCCAGCAGCGCCACCTTCAGCGGACGCGTACGCATCATCCGACCTCGCCTCTCGTCCATCCTGGAAACTCCAGTCTCACGCACCGGACGGGAATTCCCGTGCATCGTCCGGATCCTGAGACATTTCGCCGCAATATTTTTGACCTGTGCCGTCAATTCTGAACCGTCCCGCCCGCCGCCCGACATCCGGCCGCCAACCGACACACAGTCGAGACCGTCATGCGCACGGTCGGGACCGTCAACCGACGCCCGGCCGGGCCGTCAGCCGACGTCGAGCCGGAGAAGATCCTCCTCCGTCTCGCGCCGCACGATGACCCGGGCCGCACCGTCTCGGACGGCGATCACCGGTGGACGCGGCACATGGTTGTAGTTGCTGGCCATCGACCGGCAGTACGCCCCTGTGGCAGGCACCGCGAGCAGGTCCCCCGGCGCCACGTCGCCCGGCAGGAAGGCGTCCCGTACGACGATGTCACCGCTCTCACAGTGCTTGCCGACCACACGGGCCAGCATCGGTTCCGCGTCGGAGGTGCGGGACGCCAGAACCACACTGTATTCCGCGTCGTAGAGCGCGGTGCGGATGTTGTCGGACATCCCGCCGTCGACGGAGACGTAGGTGCGCAGCCCGTCCAGCGGCTTGACGGTCCCGACCTCGTACAACGTGAACGCGGTGGGCCCGACGATGGCACGCCCGGGCTCGACGGAGATCCGCGGCGTGCGCAGCCCCTCCGCCTCGCACTCACGCCGCACGATCTCGCCCAGCGACTTGGCGATCTCCTGCGGCTCACGCGGGTCGTCGTCGGAGGTGTAGGCGATGCCGAGGCCACCACCGAGATCGATCTCGGGCAGCTCGACACCGTGCTCGTCCCGGACTCGGGCGAGCAGCGAGACGACGCGCCGGGCGGCGACCTCGAACCCGGCCATGTCGAAGATCTGCGACCCGATGTGCGAGTGGATGCCGAGGACTTCCAGCCCGTCAAGTGCGAGAGCCCGCCGCACCGCTTCAGCGGCCTGCCCGTCGGCCAGCGCGATCCCGAACTTCTGGTCCTCGTGCGCGGTGGCGATGAACTCGTGCGTGTGCGCCTCGACACCGACCGTCACCCGAATCAACACCGGCTGCCGCCTGCCGAGCCGCTCGGCGATGTGCGCGACCCGCACGATCTCCTGGAACGAGTCCAGCACGATCCGCCCCACGCCGGCGCGCACGGCCCGTTCGATCTCGCCCTCGGACTTGTTGTTCCCGTGCAACGCGATCCGCTCGGGCGGCATGCCGGCGGCCAGCGCCACGGCCAGCTCGCCACCGGAGCACACGTCGAGGTTGATCCCCTCCTCGGCAAGCCAGCGCACGACGGCGCGCGACAGGAACGCCTTGCCCGCGTAGAACACGTCGGCATCCGGCCCGAAGGCCGTCCGCCAGTCCTGCACCCGCGCGCGGAAGTCACTCTCGTCCATGAAGTACGCAGGCGTCCCGAACTCCTCGGCGAGCTGCGCGACACCGATCCCGCCCACGGTGAGCATCCCGTCCTCGTCGCGCCGGACGGTGCGCGACCAGACCTTGGGGTCCAGGACGTTCGGGTCCAGGTTGGCGGGCGGCGCGATGTGATGCTCTCCGGGGAGCACGTCAGCGTGCCGGGGGCCTGCGGGGTGTGCGGAACGGCTCATGGGGTGTGGGGTCTTTCTTGGGTGGTGGTGGTTGGTGGGGGTGATGGGTGGTGGGTGGTGGGTCGCGGGGTGGTTGGTGGTGAGTGGCTCGTGGCGAGTGGTCGGTGGCGAGTGGTTGGTAGGCAGGCTCGGGGGCGGTGAGACGGGTTCCGGTGTGGGTGGGTCGGCACACCGGCGCTCGGTAGGTCGGTGGACCCGCGCCGGTGCCCGTCGGGTTCGGCAACCGACTACCGACGCAGCAGACCGGACGGTCCGGGGTGTTCAGATGTGGTCAGGTGCATCGATGCCGAGCAGGGCCAGGCCGCCGGCCAGCACCGTCCCGGTGGCTTCGGCGAGGGCGAGCCGGGCACGGTGGGCGGCCGAGGGTTTCTCGTCCCCCCGCGGCAGGATCGGGACCGTTTCCTGGAACCCCTGAAACCACAGGAAGGCGTCGGCGACACGGATGAGGTGCCGCGCGAGCCGATCGGGCGCCCGGTGCCGGGCTGCGGCGGCCAGGGCCACGGGGTAGTCGGCCAGGGCGGTGGAGAGGGGGGTGAGGGGCGGTGCGGCCGGGTTGCCCGGGCGGGCGATGCCGGCTGGGGCGGCATCTCCGGCTGGGCCAGCTGGGGCGCTTTGGCCGTCGTCCGGTCCGTCGGTCACGGAATCGGAAGAACGGGTCGTCGTCGAATCGGAGCAACGGGTCGTCGTCACGATCGGCTCGGGGTCGCCGGGGACGGGGCTGAAGCCCAGGTCGGCGGCGTTGCGCAGCAGGGCACGGGTTCGGGCGTGCGCGTACCGGACCCGGAAGAGCGGGTTGTCCTCACGCTGCGCCAGGTGCTCGGCACCGATCCGCGGCCGATCGTGCGCCGCGGGTAGCAACAGCGCCCACCGCCCTGCGTCCCGACCGAGCGGGAGGGGGTCGGCGGGGGCGGGGGTGGGACGGATGAGGACGACGGTGCCGGGGGGCGCGGGGGCGACGTCGCTGCCGCTGTTGCCCTCGCTAGCGCTGTTGCTGTCACTGCTAGTGCTGTTCCTGTCACTGGGGCGGCCGGCGTCGTCCGGGTGACGGACGGTGACGACTCCGAGCGCCGCCCAGGCCGGATCGGGCCCGGCCACGTCCTCGTAACGGAGCCGTCCAGTCACCCCTTGGGACCGCAGGATCAGTGCGACGGAGTCGGCGACGACGGCGGCGCGGACACCGGGGGCGATACGCAGATGCAGCGTGGCACTGCTGTGACCAGCATCACGCACCCCGCTCCCCGGCCGCTCCAGGTGCCCGTACGCCGGACCGCAACGCAGGATCTCCCGCACCAGCGCGACGACCTGCCCCTGCCCGTCGAGCGAGATGTTGAGGAACCCGGGCCCCGTGATCTCGATCCCGGCGACCCCTGGGGTGGTCAGCAGCCGTCGCCGCAGCACCTCGGCGACCTGCCGGGGAGGCCGGCCCGCGGGCCGAGCAAGCTGGAGGGCGACCCCGGTCGCGTAGTCCCCGCACCCACCGGGCCTGGGCCTTTCGACCACGACCCGTTCAGGCACGCCTACGCTCAGCTCCCCTTCGTCGACAGCACGACGCACGGCGTGCTGCACGGTACGGGAGAGTTCGACGGGGGTCACGGCACCAGCGTATGGGAGAGCGGTAAGGGGAAGGCGAACCAGTTTCGGATGCCGGAATGACGAGCGCCGCCGCGACGCGAGACGGAGACAAACAGCCGCTCGCCCTCGCCCTAAGCTCCACTCCTCCAGGCCGCACGCTCGGCCTCTCCCGGAGGGCGGGGGGAACCCGGCGCACCACGCCCGGCCTGCCCCGCCCCGGCCGGGCCGCCCGTCGCCGGCTGCTCGGGGTCGCCAGGGTCAGCTCGCTCATCACGCTCACCCTGGTCACCGACCTCTCCAAGCCCACCGAGGTCACTGCGCTGGCCGAGGTCGCGGCAGTGGTCGAGGTCACTGCGCTGGCCGAGGTCACTGCGCTGGCCAAGAGCCTCAGCGCCGAGCCCACCGAGCTTCGCGGGGCGATGCCGGGCGGCCGACACTTCCTCGGACCCTCGCTCCAGCAACCGCCGCACGAAACGCACCAGCTCAGCGGGCTCGAACGGTTTGGCGAGGTAGCCGTCCACGGCGACTTCGCAGCCGCTGTCCACTTCCTGCGGAGTGCAGCCGCTGACGATCAGCAGCGGCAGCGCTCGCGTACGCGGGTCCGCACGGAGGAGGGCGGCGGTGCGCAGCCCGTCAAGCCGAGGCATGACCACATCGAGGGTGATCATGTCGGGCTGCACCTGGTGAACCACCTCAAGACACTCGGCACCGTCAGCAGCGGTCACGACCTCGAACCCTTCCGATTCGAGAATGACCCTGATCAGTTGCCGGATGACCTTGTTGTCGTCCACAACAAGCACCCGCCCAGACGCCCGCGGCACAAGTCGAGCCTAGGTCGACCGGGGTAGCCACGTCCGGGTTTTCCCTACTTCTGCCCCGGGTGGGGGATGCGGGGGGTGGGGGTGGATCCGGGTGGCCGGCTGGGCGGAGGAGGGGTGGATCCGGGGGCTCGCCTGGGCAGGGCGGGGGTGGGGGTGGGGTGGCTTCGGGCGCCGCCTGGGCGGAGCGGGGGCGGGGTGGTTCCGGGTGGCCCGCCTGGGCGGAGCGGTGCGCGAGGTGGATCCGGGTGGCCCACGTGGACGAGGCGGAGGGCGAGGTGGAGCCCGGACTCCGGCCAGCGCCCGGTGGTGCCCGGTGACCGGTCAGGGCAACCGACCAGGACGCGGTAACCACGGCCGCACCCTCAACCTCAACCTCAACCTCAACCGGATCAAGGGACCCGCAGGCCCAGCCCCCGCACCCCGTGCTGCGGGAACCGTCTCCAAGGCCCTCCACGCCCCGCAAAACCCGTTCATGAACACCCCGACAGAGCTGGTAGGGTTCTACCCGTCAGCGCGAAACCGCGCCGGACACGCCCCCGTAGCTCAGGGGATAGAGCAACGGCCTCCGGAGCCGTGTGCGCAGGTTCGAATCCTGCCGGGGGCACCTTGGATGAGGTGTCCAAAGACCCCGCCATCAGCAACTTCGCTGGGTGCGGGGTCTTCGCGTATGCGCAGCCGAATGCGGCTGGAGGCGGCCCGTTGTCAGCATCCGCGGCGTATTCGCGGGATGGAATCCCAGCCGTTTTCGCTGGTCAAGTGGCACGCATAAAGCGACCCCCGGGATAGATTACCGAGGGCCGCAGGTGGGTCGCAGATGGGTCGTGGAACCTTTACGTCTCCCCTTCCTCGTCGTGTTCGTCGTCGCCGAGCAGCTGCTCTACTCGCCGGTTGGCCACGTCCTGGCGCCCGTCCAGGCACTTCGCGTACCGGCTCCGGTCCAGAGCGCCAGTTCTTGACGTCGATGACGAACACACCGCCGGGACCGACGAACAGCATGTCCACGTTGGCCGCGCGCGTTCCCGGCCACCTGCGGTCAACCAGTAAGCGCCACCCGCGCGCCGTGAGAACCAACATCTGGGCGGCGACCCTGCGTTCGCCGTCACCGGCGGCTTCCCAACGGCGTGCCTGCTGCCGGGCCACCTGCCACTGCTCCCTAAGCAACCGCTCCTGCCGCCGCGCCTCCTGCGCCCGCCGCGACGCTGATCCACCGGCTGTCATGCCACGCTCCCTCGTACGCAGAGTAGTGATCTTAAGACGAACAGCGATTGGCAGTGGAGGGTGCACGACCGACAGGGGCCATCCCTACCGCATGTCTTCAGCCATGCCTACAGTCGTCGAACACGTGCCGTTGAAGCTGGCGCACCGTCGATGAATCACCCGCCGCGGCTGCTCCGATAGTTCTTAGCCGTGGCTGAGATGCCTCTCTCGACGGTGGGTGCTGCCTTGTTTACCGTGGGTTGAGGCGGATGCGGGTACGTGCCGGCATCGGGGGCAGCATGCAGCGCAGGGAAGCGTTTCGGCGGATCGTCAGCGAGTTCGGTGCGACCTGTAAGCAGGCGTTATTGCATGGGCAGAAAGAAGCCGCGATACGCCGGGCAGTGGAGACGCTTCTAGTCGACGCGGCGGCCGTGTTGAGGTTGCAGGCCATCTTGCATGCCGAGGTTGCGGTTACCGCGCACCGGATCCGCCCTGATCTGGCAGTGCGAATCGGGAAATCGCCCCGCAACATCGTCGGCTACGTCGAGCTGAAGAGCCCGGAGAAAAGTGTGATCCATCCTGGCGGGCTAAATCAGCGCGACCGTCGTCAATGGGAGGGCATGGCAAAGCTCCCCAACTTGATCTACACCAACGGCCAGACGTGGATCATGTATCGCTCAGGCCGACAGCATGGCGACAGCATCCACCTCGAAGGCGATCTACGCACAGCCGGATCCCGATTACGTCTGTCGAATGCTGGCGAGGCCGCATTCGAAGCGATGCTTACCGCGTTCTTCATCTGGCAGCCGCATCCTCTAACGTCGATGCGGGAGGTGGTGACTCAGGTAGCCCCTCTGTGCACTCTTCTACGTGATGCAGTGCACGACCGCCTCGACGCCGAATCCAACCTCCCACGGCACCAGCGCCCCTTCACCGACCTGGCCTCCACTCTCGAAGTCGACCTCTTTCCCACCACCGACGACCGAGACAAACGCACGGCCTTTGCCGATCGCTACGCCCAGTCCGTTACCTTCGCCCTCCTGCTCGCCAGCTCCGACGCCGCCGAAGGCGACGACAAGGTGCTGGCCGGTATGAGCCTGCACGAGATAGGTAGGCGGTTGGGAGCGGAGCATTCCGTCATGGGCCGCGCCCTGCAGATCCTCACTGACCAGGTCGAGGGAGAATTCCGTGACAGTCTTGACATGCTCGTCCGCGTTATCGACGCCATCGACTGGAGAAGTGCCCTGGCCAGCGAGCCCGGCTTCCATGTCCATCTTTACGAGCACTTCTTGCAGGAGTACGACGCCGACCTGCGTAAGGACTCCGGCACGTATTACACCCCCGCCCCACTGATGACAGAGATGGTCCGCCTTGTAGACGAGGTACTGGCCGCCACGCTGGATTGCCCGGACGGCTTCGCCGACCCCAGTGTGTCCATCATCGACCCGGCCATGGGCACCGGCACCTTCCTCACTGGCATCATCGACCTCGTCGCACGCAAGCAGTCCGAGGGAGGCAACGACGGCTTCCGTGCCGAATCCGTACAGGAGATCGCTGGTCGGCTGATTGGCTTCGAGAAGCAGATGGGCGCCTTTGCCGTGGCCCAGATGCGCGTCGGGCAGATGCTGCGCCATCTCAATGCCCGCGTCCGGCTGCACGACATGCGCCTGCACCTGGCGGACACACTCGCCGACCCATGGCGACCCAACAAGCTCTTCGACCGCTACGGCGCCTTATGGGGGCCTTTACGGGATGACGCCGAAGCAGCCGGCACCATCCAGCGCGACGGACGTATCACCGTCGTCATCGGCAACCCTCCTCACCGCGAACAGGCAGAGGGCCAAGGCGGGTGGATCGAAAAGGGCTCGCCGGGCCGTGGTGCCCCACCCTTGGACGCCTTCCGGCTACGCGGTGCGGCAGGCGTGTACGAGAACAAGCTGAAAAGCCTGTGCACCTATTTCTGGCGCTGGGCCACTCACAAGGTCTTCGACCAGCACGACGACCACCGCCACGGCGTCGTCTGCTTCGTCAGCACAGCTGGATTTATCCGCGGTGCCGGCTTCCAGGGCATGCGTTCCTACTTGCGGCGCGCCTGCACCGAGGGCTGGATCATCGACCTCACGCCCGAAACCAAAAGACCACCGCTCAACAGCCGGTTCTTCCCCGGAGTCCAGCAAGAATTAGCCATCGCCATCTTCGTCCGCAGACAAGGTGAGCGGCAGGACGAACTGGCCCCTGTCCACTACATGACCGTCCAGGGCACCCGCCAAGACAAAGAACAGCAACTGCACCGTCTACACATCAGCGGTCCCGGCTGGCATACCGCTCGCAGCGCCGAATACGCCCCGTTCACGCCCACATCCAGCAGCGACTGGGACTCCTTTCCCGCCATCACCGACCTCGTGCCGTGGTACAAACCTGGCGTTACCACCAACCGGAACTGGGTCATCAGCCCATCCAAGGCCACATTGCGCCGACGCTGGGACCGTCTCATCGAGGAACGTGACCCCGCCACGAAGCAGGCGTTGTTCAAAGAGACCCGCGACCGCGCCCTGAACAGGGAAGCCGTCCAGCTCCCCGGCCATCCTCACCCACCGACCCTTCTCGGTGAAGAACGCGGCTCGTGTCCTGTTCCGGTACGCATCGCCCGCAGAGCTCTGGACCGCCAGTGGCTCATACCCGACGGTCGCGTCATTGACTTCTCTCGCCCCGAACTGTGGCACGCTGCCCTGGACGACCAGGTCTTCATCGTCGAACAGCACGCCCAACGCCTACAGACCGGCCCGGCACTGCTGTTTACAGCCATCATCCCCGACGTGCACTACTTCAATGGAAACGGCGGCCGCGTCTTACCGATGCTGCACCCCGACCGCACTCCCAACATCGCCCCAGGACTGTTACACCACCTCGCCAACTCTTACGGTCTTCCAGAAGTCTTCCCGGAGGACCTGCTCTGCTACATTGCCGCCGTTGCCGCCCACCCCGCCTTCACCGAGCGCTACGCAGATGACCTCAACTCCCTCGGCATACGCCTTCCCCTGACCGCAGATGGCGGTCTCTGGCATGAGGCCATCAGTCTGGGTCGCCATATTCTTTGGGCATCCACCTTCGGCAAACGCTGCATCAACCCCGGCGATCGCCGTCCTGCAGGCACATCAAATTGGTGGCGACGCATAAACCCCGAGATCATGTACGCCCGAGAAGTTGCGCCCGACAGACTTCCGTCCACCATGACCTACGACAGCGAACGCGAGCACCTGGTCATTGAGGGCGGCATCTTCACTGGAGTAACGCCACGCATGCGCGGCTACACCACCGGCGGGCGCAACCTACTCGACAGTTGGCTCGCATACCGCAGTGATCGCACCACAGGAAAAGTCACCAGCGAACTGGACCGCGAACGCTCCCAGCATTGGGAGCACGACTGGAGCCGGGAGCTCATCGAAGTCCTTGCCGTGCTCAGCCACCTCACTGCTTTGGAACCACAGCAGAAAGAGCTACTCAATCGCGTCGTCGCGGCACCCCTGATCGATGTTGCAGAACTGACCCGGCGCCGCATCCTGCCGGTACCTGAGCGTGCCAAACGCGCCCACACCGGCCCTGACTGCGCATTTCTGCCCGGTATGGAATCAGTCGACGGCCGACCACCAGGTCCCGTCGGCCCACTGCCTCTCCCGAACGACTCGCCGAGTACTGCGCTGCCCAAGCCCCACCTGCCCGTGCGACCCGGCTCACGCAGCCGGCGGCGTCGCGGCCCAATTTGATCAGTCGTGCCTGGCAGCCGGTCCGTGGTCCGCGCTACCCCTGACCTCAGCAAACACGAGGAAGTCCGGTGCGCGGATGTAGTGGGGCTCATTCCTGGCGGGACTCGGTCCCGCGGCCATACGCAGGCCGTTTACCGGTTCGACCGAACGACCGTCTGGATCACCAGCTGGTTGCTGAACGGTTTCCGCCGTTCCCATACCCCACATCCCCCGCCGAGAGCCTCTATAGGATCATCTACATAGGTCAGGGGTGTCCTAACCATCTCTCACGGACATGGGACCGCACACGCCGTGACTGCTGTCCCCTACTAGGCCGCCGAACCGGCAGGTTCTTCGGGGACACGTGACGCCTACCGGGATGTCGTGCAGTCTGCGCAGGTGCGAGCCTTACGGGCCTTCCAGAACGTGGGAAACGAGGCCCACTACCGATCCCTTGCCGAGCCGGCTGCGCGCCGGTTAGACCACAACCCCGTGTCGCCCGTAGAGGTTCCGGCCTCCTGCTCGGTCGTGCGCAACCGGCGGCGCGAAGTCGAAGACAACCACGCCGGCGTCGGCTACAGCACCTGCGCCGGGCACCGGCGAAACCCATTCGGTCGTCGAAACCCACCGCACAGGCCTGGCGGCGGGGCTTGCACCGGAGACTGACGCGTGACCACCGCTCCGCCCGTTGAGGGGCCGAGCGCTCACCCCCGGACAGCCGAGCGGCAGCCGGCCTTACCTCGGCCGAGCTGCCGCGGGACAACGGTTCATACCCGTCACGCGATCACCGCAGTTTTGTCGAAACAGGCTCACGCAATCCAGTCGGGCACCGTCCGACTACGGCTCGCACTCGGCGCTGACGAACTTCACGGCCGCCATCGGATCAGCGCGGGCATGGCAGCGTGGTCGGTCCCTTCCATGGTCACGATGACCTCCCGGCCCACCGACATTCCCAGCCAGGTCACGAAGGCACGAACGGGTGCGAAGGTCGCCTCGTCGACCACGTCGGAGGGATCGAAGGTGAACTCGATCTCCTCGATGTCGAAGAAGTAGCAGGTGAACCAGACACCGTCGACATCGACGGCCAGACTCGCCGACTCCTCCGGATCCTGTTCTAGTCGGGACCATACGGCGGAGGCGTCCAAGGCGTCAGTCTCCGTGGTGTCGGAGAGCGACCAGGTGAGGACGTGGGGCCCGGGTGCTGTGCGCAGTGCGTCGAACATGCGCCGCCAGTCCTCGATCGTGGTGTCGAGGACGCAGAGGTCCCGCAGCGCTCCGTCTGCGACGAAGTCCTCTTTCCGGTAGGCCGGCTCGGCCCCGTACTGCCCCGCCATCACAGGAATCCTTCGAAAGTGAGTTGGCCCCCACGCCAGCTCCATCGGGCTCCCCAACCTCCGGGAACCCTGAAATCCCGGGTGATGCCGCCGTATTGTGCCGACGCTGACGTGTTGACCTTCTCGACCACGTTCGGGTCGGTGAGTATCTCCTGGATCATCTCATTGGCGACCTCGGTCCGCTCACTGTTGGTGAGCTTGCCGAAGTTATACATATCAACGTGAGCTTGACCTCGTTTGGCCAGATTACCCGGGCTGGGGTCTCCGTGTTTCTGCAGTGCCCTGCCCGCCGGCGACAGCTGGCCCTTCTTGATGGTGGTGGCCGCCTTGTACAGGTTGTCGGCTCCGTAGTTGCAGGGGGAGAGGCCGAGGGGGTCGATCCAGGTGAGCGGAGTGCGTACATAGCCGTGGTGGTTGTCCGCCGGCTCCAGCCCCAGCGGGTCCGTGCTGATGTACCGGGCTGTCGCAGGGTCGTAGTAGCGGTGCAGGTTGTAATGCAGCCCGGTCTCGTCGTCGGCGTACTGCCCGGGGAAACGCAACGGGCAGTCGACGGAGCCGGGGCTATCGTCCGGGACCGGCAAGCACGTGCCCCATAGGGTGGTGCGGCGCT
This sequence comes from Streptomyces odontomachi, assembly GCF_024435355.1. Classification (GTDB taxonomy): domain Bacteria; phylum Actinomycetota; class Actinomycetes; order Streptomycetales; family Streptomycetaceae; genus Streptomyces; species Streptomyces odontomachi. Next base: position 70,111 of record NZ_JAMJWG010000011.1, on the reverse strand, counting down.
GCCAACTAAGGTCTCCGGATGCGGACACCAGTTCCATGGGGGTGCCGACGGGGTCCGTGACCACGGCGTGGAAGCGAGCGGTGCGCTCGGGGTTCGATTCCTCGGCCAGGCGCGCCAAAAACGAGGCATTCGACCGTGTGGCCGAGGGCTCGTGATCGGTCTGGGCCACCAGACGGGGAGTGCCCGGTTTGTACTCCCAGGTCAGCACCCTGCCGTCCGGTGTGGTTTGCTCGGCCAGCAGGGTGTCGTCCCAGCTGAACTCCGTGCGGTCGTGCACCGAGCCGTCCTCGGTCACCCGCTGTTTGGAGATGCGCCGGCCCAATGGGTCGTAGGTGTACCGCCAACGGTCGCCGTCCGGGGTGGTCACTTCTGTCAGACGGTCTTCAGCGTTCCAGGCGTAGGTCCAGCTACGTTTCTGGCCGTTCAAGAGTCTGCGGGTTCTGCGGAGCAGGCGACCTTGCGCATCGTGCTCGTAGGTGGTTCCGCTCGCCGAACGAATGAGGGTGCCCTCGAACTCGCGCTCGCCGGGGGCGTCGTGGGCGGGTGCGGTGGCGTCCACCAGATTGCCCGCCGTGTCGTACGCGTACGTCTCGGTCCAGCCGTGGGCGCGCACTCCGGTGACATGCCCCACGCCGTCGAGGATGTAGCGCCGGGTGCCGGAGGTCAGCTCTCGGATCTCGGTGAGGTAGCCGTCGGCGCGGTGTGTGTAGGTGCGGTGTTGGAGGAGGTGGTCCACACCGTCCGCGTCCGGGCCGGAGGTCAGGGTCTGACCGGCGAGACGGTTCCGTGGGCTCCAGTTCTGGGTCAGCCTCACCTCCGTACCGATGCGGCGCTCGGTCTCGCGGCCCGCGGAATCGTGGGCGAAGTGCAGTTCGCCCACAAGCGAGTGCAGGGTGAGCGGGCGGCCCGCCGGGTCGTACGTCCACTGTGAGGCCAGTCCGGACGGCGTCACCCGGCTGACACGGCGGCCGAGAACGTCGTAGGCATACGTGGTCTTGCGGCCGTTCACCGTCTCCGACAGCACACGGCCCACGCCGTCCCGCTCCAGTACGACCTCGGCTTCAGCGTTGGCCGCCTGCGCGAGGCCTCCGTCGGGACCGTACGCGAACGTTGCGATGGAGCCCGCTGTGGACCGCTGCTCCACCACCCGCCCCAACTCGTCCCGCGTGAGGTGCAGGGTCTCCCCGATGCCGTTGGTCCGGGAAGTCAGCCGCCCGGCCGCGTCGTGGAGGTACCTCAGCATTCGACCGTTGAAGTCCGTCTCCGAAGTCAGCCGGCCCGCCTCGTCGTAGGTGTACGACCAGGTGCGCCCCTGCGGGTTGGTGACACCGATCAGGCGAAGCTCGGTGTCGTAGGCGAACTCGTAACGGGCGCCGTCCGGGTCCGTCCGTGTGGCAGGAATGTCAAAGGGGCCCGGTGTGTGGTGGGTCGTGTTGCCGGCGGCGTCGGTGTGGCTGAGGAGGTTACCTTCCGCGTCCCAGGCCCATGATTCGCGCGTACCGTCCGGTTGTTGGCGCCACTCCTGTCTGCCCTCAGGGGTCCAGCCCAGGCGGGTGGTGTGCCCCAGCGGGTCGGTCACCTCTACGATCCGACCGAAGGAGTCCCGGCGGATTGTCGTGGTGTGGCCGAGCTCGTCGGTCGTCCCGACGGGCAGGCCGGCCGGGTCGTACGCGATGGTGCGGGTGTGGCCGAGAGCGTCGGTGATCGTGGTCGGGCGGCCCGCTGCGTCGTGCGTGTACCGCGTCTCGGCCCCGGTGGGGTCGACGGTCGTGAGAAGGTTGCCCTTCTCGTCGTAGCTGTGCCGCCACACCGCTCCGCCTGGCTCGACGACCTCGGTTGGCTGCCCGAATGCGTTGCACGCGGCCCGCGCGACCGATCCGTCCGGCAGAGTGAGTTCCGTGAGGTTACCTGCGGCGTCATAGGCGTACCGGGTCGTGCGTTGTAGGGGATCGGTGACGGCGACGGGCTGGGTTCCGTACGCGTCCCAGCAGGTGCGGGTGGTGTGCCCCAGCGGATCAGTCTCCTCCTCGACCTGGCCCTCGGCGTTGTAACGGTGCAGAGAGGCCCGACCCTGCGAGTCTGTGTACGTCGTCGTGCGTGCCGCGTCCTCGTACGTCAGCGTCCCGGACAGGATGCCGTCGGTGCCCTCGGTTCGAACCACGCGACCGCGCTCGTCGTAGAGGTACGAGAACCACGTGCCATTGCGGTCGGTCCAGCGGGTGACCCGGCCCTCGTTGTCGTAGGTGAAGCGCAAGGGCTCGCCACTGGAGTTGATGACCTCCATGAGGTTGCCGGAGGCGTCGTAGCCGTAGCGCATGACGACCGTGCCCTCGCCGCCCTGCGGGGATTGCGGGGCGTAGCGAGGAGGCGGCTCGTCGAGGAGGCGCAGGGTCGTGATGCGCGGGCCCTGGGTGTCCACGGCCACGTAGTAGCCGCCGGAGTGGCGAATTCCGTACGGGATGCCTTCGTCGTCGCGTTCGACGTCGATGCGGTTGCCGTTGCGGTCTGTCCAAGACTCCAGCGCCAGGTGGAACACGCCGAAGGTCGGAGACGGGATCGGCGCGGCGAAGGCGCGGACCACGCCCGTCGCCGGGTCCGTGACCGTCATCGTGCCGTCCGGCTTGCCGTCCCACTCCAGAGGCCATCGGGCGCCCTTCACCGGCATGGTGGGCACACCCGGCTCGGGGACCGGGTACACCAAGCGCATGCCGTCCGCCGCTGCGAAGACGACGCCCTCACCGTCGATCTGAAGGCACTCGTCGAGGGTCGATATCCAGGTGGACCCGAAGCAGACACCACCGCGGTACGAGGAGAGATGGGTACGCGTGAACTCCAGTGGCAGGCTCCCGGGCAGCGACAGGTCTGTCTCCGTCATCAGCATCGCGCCGGTCGCCACGTCGATCGGCTCCCCCACGCAGGGCGTCTTCCCGGCTCTCCTTGCAGCCGGCCCCAGGTCGACGAGGTCGGGGCGCAGGGACGGCGGACGGGTCAGGAACGGTGACTCGCCCAGAGCTGGGTCGAGGCCGTTCTTCACGACGCCGAAGCCTGCGCCGAAAGCCGCACCGTAGATCATGCCGTCCTTGGCCGCCCTGTTGACTTCGTCCAGGCTCATGCCCGTCTGCAGCCCGGTGGCTATCTTCAGAGGCTGGGCGACCGCCAGGTCCACGGTCACCGACTCCACGCCACCGAACGCGGCGGCCACGAAGGTTCCTGCCGCGATCTCAGCCACCGTCGCGGACACACCTACGCCCAGGCCCGCGCCCACCTCGATGATCGCGTCGGCAGCAGCGGCAGCGGCGCCAGAGGCAAGCCCCGCAGTGAAGAACGCCAGCGCGATGCCGCCCGCAATCACCGCAGCGTCGATACCGATCTGCGTCCACAACTTGTTGACCGCGTCATCGATGGCATCAGCGAAATCATCCAGAGCCTTGGCCATCTTGCGAGCGGAATCCGACAAGTCGCTCAGCCAGCCGGCATCCTTGCCCTTGGCGTACCGGCCCCAGAACTTGTCGAACGTGTCGATCGCCTCACCCTTGTTGTGGTGAATGATCGACTGTGCAGCACTGTTCACCGGCCCGCGTACGTCATCCACGGCATCGGCGAACGTCCGCCAGGCACCAGCGGCATCCCTCAGTTTGCCCGAGTCCGCGTCCGGCCACCACAGACCCATCTTCAGCAGGATCTTCTTGGCCTCATCCTCGACGCTCACTTCGCGCCCCCGGCGTCATCGTGGCCGCCGTGCTTCGGGATCTGTAGTTTCTTGAACATCCCCTGGATCAATAGGTCGTTGTCGACATGCCCATCCGCCATGTCGACCAGCGCCTCATGGATGCTCGTCAGGCCAAGCACCAGGATCCCCGCGGACGTCTCGATGGAGTGTTGCAGCGGTGAGTACTTCTCCCCGAACTCCTTGCCCTGCTTGTCCTCACCCCATGGCTTGCCCAAATGATCCAAAGTCTTGATCAGCTGCGTCAGCGCCTTGCCCAGGTTCTGGGCCTGCGTGTGAAAAGCCGGCGCCGCCGCCTTGATGTCCGAGATCTTGATGTCAAGGACCTTGCCGTCGTCCTTGCCCCCACCACCCATAGAGCCCCCCGTTCACCTTGCGCCTGCAACCGCCAAACATTCTTCCGAAGCGCCCTTGTGCTCACTGAGGCTTGAGCCGGGCGACCGGTACTCCTCCTCCGGGGATTCGACCAGCAACGTCTCCCGGTGTTATCCAAGGATGCTTCTGACATGGTATTTCGCTCACGCTTCCGTCACACAGGCGAACGCGCCCAGACCACCCTCATCCAGTGAGATTGGCCGATCCGCGTCGGTCTCCCTCCTCGCGCTCTTCCAATCCCCATCATTCTCTGGCGCTGCCCCGGCGACGTGCATATGGACCCGGTAGACCGTTGAACCGACGCTCATTACTGACCCAGCGATCCGGCCTCCCGCCTCAGCGTCGGACAGGACTGCGCCGAGCTCACGTCCGGAGTGCAGTTCTCCGTGCCGTTGGCCTGACTTCCGGCACCGCTGGCCACGTTGGTCCCGATCCGACCTGATCAGCACTGTCGCGCGGTATACACACTTGCCTGCGCCCCGATGCGCCGGATTACATTCTCCGTCACCATGGCCGTTGCCAAGCACGACAGGAGCTGCGATGTGCGGCTCCCGTACGCTGCCGGCCGAACTCCCGATTGCTTATGTACCCCCACGATTGACCGGGACGGCCGCCTCAATCACCAGCCCACCGACCCCAGGGTGCCCTTCCACCCGTTCCCATGCTCCATGCCCCCCGCCGGGGGCACCTCTCCTGAGGTGCCCAAAGACCCCGTCAGCAGCGAAACGTGAGGCCGGGGTCTTCTTGTATGTGCAGGCGTATGCAGCGCTGAGCGGCCCTGTGACGGGTGCTGTGGACTATTCGTGGACAGGATCTTGGGGCGTTCCCTCAGGTCGGCCCGCGAACAACTGACGCCCCCCGAAATGGATCAGGGGGTTGAGGGTGTGGAGCGCACCCCCATACGCCTACCGTCGGCTGGCCGATGGCGACGAGCCGTGCTCGGTGCGTTCCTTCTCCAGGTAGTAGTAACTGCGAGAATCGGGGTCGCCGAACAGGAAGAACAGACGCAGCCCCTTCGCACCCCGCTGCATCTCCAGCGTCCACGTGTACGTCTTCGGTGCAGGTCGCCTGGCATCTGCGGGAACTCGCCCCCCGGGTTCCGTGTCGTGGCGTTCCTCCCATGACATCCGCTGCGTGACTCTCACAGAGATATGCTGACCATTTCCCCAACCCGACTTCGCATCGGTCAGTCGCCAGGTCCCGATCCCCGACATGCGCCAGCCATCGTCGAAGTCGAACTCCTGCCCGTCAAGGTGCGCCACGGCGGCCGACCCGTCGACATTCAGCACGACCTCCGTCCCCTCCACACAACGCCACACACCCACGATCTCAGAGCGTTTCGCGTTCGACACCGAAGGTACGGAGTCGTACTGATGCGGGTTGCAGCCCTGCAGAGCCAGCATCGACGGCGTGACGACCACGAGAGTGGCCACTGCTCGAATGACGCGCATGTCAGTCCCCCCTGCCACCGCCTCGGACAGACGGAACGGTCCTATCCTTGCGGAACGGCGCCCAGACTGCAGTCAGATCACAACGTCTACAGCGCCAAATGAGTTCTCTGCTTCTGAGGTAGGTAGTGAAGCCGCTACTCGTACTCGCTCAACAGCTTCTCAATGCGGTTGTTCGCCACTTCCTGGCGCCCGTCGATGCACTTCGCATAGCGGCTCAGCAGGACCTCAATGGAGTTCCGGCTCGTTCAGCGACCGCGGTGGGGTCGACTCCGGCATTGAGCCAGGTCGACAAGGCGGAGTGCCGCAGATCGTACGGCCGAGCAGCCAACGGGGACGCAACCAAGGTCGGCGGCAAGGCCAGGAACCGCGCTTCCTGCCACACGCGGAAGTACGTCGAGGACGAAACCACGGCCCCTTTCTCGCTGAAGAACAGCCGCCCGTCGTGAGCGGTTCCGAATATGTCGAGGTGTTCCCGCACCACGACCACGAGCTGCGGAGGGATGGGCACGCGCCGGACGTCCTCGGCCGGTCGGTTCTTCAGCCCGCGGTCGTCATGCGTCTCTCCCGAATCGGTCCAGAGCTTTCCCGCGGTGGGTCGGGTGCGGTGGAGGAGAGCAGAGCCCCAGCCCGTGGCGGGCAGCACGAGATCCGGTTCCGCAAGGCCGACCGCCTCAGCCGGGCGGAAACCTCCGAAGTACATCGCTGCGAACAGGCCGACCAGGCGCCGGCCGCGGGCTCGCTTGTAGCCGCCGACGTATGAGACGGCGACGAGGAAGCTTCGCACCTGCACGGGATTGGCGACCAGCCGTGGGTCTACTTCGCCCGAGCTGGACCGCACTCCCCCGAGCCCCACTCAGCGGTCAGCCCCGCATCCACCCATCCACCGCAGCGGTCCGGCACTTTCCAGGCGACCCCAGGCCGAAGGAAGCAGCAAACCTGCGGTGGCCGCATCCGGCCTCAGCACGGTGTCCATGCGCGGCAACCATCCGCCAAGCCACATGCCGACAGCGGTCTGCGCCCGCGGCTGCTCACGACCGCTGAGCGTGCGCGAAGCGCGAGGGCCAAGGGGGCACGACAGGTCACAGCGCAATGCGGTGACAAGATTGTCACAGATTCGCAAACAGTGCACTTATCAACTCAAAATGGCATTCAATGTGCCTTCCGGCTCCACCGAGATACACGCGGTGTTGGGCTCAACCTTTAAGTTTCCGCATTGCCAGATAGGACGCAAAAATGGCAGTGGTCTTAACCAAGGCATCGCCTACGGTCTCGCTGGCCAAGCATGGCGTGGCCTCGGGACTTATCCGGGTCAACCTGAACTGGACCTCACCCCGAGCAGTAGCACAACGCGAAGCCCGAGCAGGGCGTGGCGGGCTGTTTCGTAAAATGCAAGCCTCCTTGCGTGCTAGTACGCTGAAGGATGTGGATCTCGATTTGGGATGCATGATCAGGTTCAGCGACGGCAGCAAGACCGTGGTACAGGCCCTTGGTGACGCGTTCGGCGCAGTGGATCGCTTCCCTTATGTTGCGTTGGATGCAGACGACAGGACCGGCGCCCGAGCCGCGGGTGAGAACCTTGTCATCAATCTCGACCACCAGGCCGATTTCTCGAAGCTCCTGCTCTTCGCCTATATCTATGACGGGTCCGGGGACTTCCGTGGGCTTGATGCAGTAGTGACCCTTACGTCTGATCAGGGTCAAGGATTTGAAGTGCGTCTCGATGACTGTCCACCGTGCGCTCACGCCTGCGCCATTGCTTTGATCAAGCGCCAGAAGGGGGAGTTGATCGTGGGACGCGAGGTGAGATGGTTCACCCCGCAGGACGGACCAGGTGTCCAGGACGTGATCTCACGAGCATATCGGCTTGGCATGAAGTGGACGCCTGGGCGGAAGTAGCTCGTCAGCTGGCCGGCTCTTGCTGCCTCCACATCGAGGGCTCGCTGACAACAGGCGAGCAAGACACGGCGTCGGCAGAGGTGGTCGCGACATCCGATCCGACAAGTGGTCTAACGTCACGGTCAACGACGTTCCCGCACGCCCTGCCCCGAAGGAGAGCCTCACGTGCACATTGCGCCCCTCAGCCCGGATGATCCGAGCGAATTGGGCGGCTATGAGTTGCTGGGCAGGATCGGGCATGGCGGCATGGGCCAGGTGTATCTAGGAGAGTCGCCGGGCGGGGAGCCAGCCGCCGTCAAGGTGATCAAGCCATCTGTCGTGGATTCGGCCACGCGGCAGAGGTTCGCGCAAGAAGTGGAGATCCTCAAGACTGTGTGGGGAGCGCGGATCGCCGCCCTGCTGGACGCCGACTCCGAAGCGGACCCGCCGTGGCTGGCCACCGAGTACGTCGAAGGGCTGGATTTGAGCAGGCATGTGGGCACCCACGGCCCGCTGCCTGCCCTCCTCACCGCCTCGCTGGGCGCGACGCTCGCGGAGGCGCTGGCCACCGTGCACAAGCAGGGGCTGCTGCACCGCGACCTCAAGCCGGCCAATGTACTCCTCGGTCCCAATGGTCCGAAGATCATTGACTTCGGACTGGCTGTGTTCGCAGAGTCGAGTGCTTCGCTGACCGCACCGAACACCGTCGTGGGCACCCCTTCCTGCATGCCTCCCGAGCAGGCGAAAGGCGAGAAGCCGCTGACCCCAGCGGTCGACGTGTATGCGCTGGGTGCCGTGCTGTTGTTCGCCGCTTCGGGTCATCCCCCTTATCGGGCCGACAACATCCAAGTTCTTTTCCACCAGGTAATCGATCCGACGACCGCTCCGGACCTGTCCGGGGCGCCGGACGAACTGGTCCCTTTGCTGGCAACGATGCTGGCGCATCGGACACAGGACCGGCCAGCGCTTGACGATGTAGTCCAGCAGTGCAGGGCGCTGATCGAGGCTCAGGGGCTGAAGGTGGCCCAAGCGCGCCGCAGGCTCACCAGCTACACGGCCGCTCAAGCGCATCTCCTGGACGAACTGCTCGCCGTTCCACGGGGCAATAGTCTTCCGTCGGCCTCTTCAGATGTCGCTGCTGTCCCGGTCGACATCGCCAACGTCTCGGGCAGCACTTCACCGGGGAACCAGCAGCCCACGGCTCCCGACCCCTCATCGCAGCGCTCCCCGGACCAGCGTCCTACCTCTCCCGGCCATACGTCTGGGGCGCCGCTCACCGACGCTTCCCGTGATGCGGCAGTCGACGAGGAGGGGGTGCAGGGTCAGGCCGCCGGACAGGTTCTCGCCCGCCCCAGGGTTCACGGCAGCTCGGGTCAGCGCTCGCTGCTGCACAGCGCTCAGGCCCGTATCACCGCACAGCGGTTGCGCGAGGCCTACGCCGCCGATGCTCCTTTCTGACAATTACTCAATTATTCTCTTCGAGTCCGCGAAACTGGTGGGCGGCTCGTTGGAGGACGCCCGCCAAACGTCCGAGCGAACCGCCCCGGGAGGCCATGGGTGACCACCGTCCACACCAGCGCAGAGAAAAGCAGCGCCACTGCGCACAGGGCGGTGCAGGAGCAGTATCCAGCCGGCGCCCAGGTCCTTGTGCGGGACGAGGAGTGGCTGATCAGGAGCTCCGTGCCGACGACGGACGACGGCACCCGGCTGGACGTCGTCGGGGTGTCGGAGTTCGTCCGCGATCAGGAGGCCGTGTTCTTCTCGGGCCTGGACCGGATCGAGTTGCTGGATCCACGCGACACCCGACTGGTCCCGGACGACTCGCCGAACTACCGGCGTTCCCGGCTGTTCCTTGAGGCCGTGCTGCGCCGCACCGCGCTGCCCCAGTCCGAGCGCCGCCTCGCGCTGGCCGACTCGTTCCTGCTGGATTCCCTCCCTTACCAGCGTCGCCCCGCCGAGCTGGCGCTGTCGGGTGCGAACCTCCGCCCGCGCCTGCTGATAGCCGACGTGGTGGGCCTGGGCAAGACCTTGGAAATCGGGTTAACCCTCGCCGAGCTGATCCGCCGCGGCCGGGGCGAGCGCATCCTCGTCGTCACGCCGCAACATGTGCTGGAGCAGTTCCAGCACGAGTTGTGGACGAGGTTCTCGATCCCGTTGGTGCGTCTGGACTCGGTCGGCATTGAGCGCATCCAGCGGGAGATACCAGCTGGCCGCAACCCCTTCACCTCGTTCAAGCGGGTGATTGTCTCCATCGACACCCTGAAGAACGCTGATCAGTACCGGCATCACCTGGAGCAGATCCGCTGGGACGCCGTCGTCATCGACGAGTCGCACAACCTGATCAACCGCGGATCGTTGCGCAACCAACTCGCGCAGATCCTCGCTCCCCGCACAGACGCCCTGATCCTGGCCTCCGCCACCCCCCACAACGGCGACGCGAGGTCGTTCGCCGAGCTGATCGGCCTGCTCGACCCGGCGGCGATCCGCGACCCGGAGAGCTATCGCGCCGACGACATCCGGCACCTGTTCATCCGCCGAACGAAGATCAGCCCAGAAGTCCGCGAGCAGATGAAGGGCCAGTGGGCGGACCGCGGTCCGTCCCGGTCGGTGCACTGTCCGGCGACCCCCGCCGAGGAGAAGATCTTCGAGGAACTGGCGAGCGTCTGGCTGCCCGGCGACGGGCGCCCATCGGTGAGCGCCGTCCCCCTCTTCCCGTACACGCTGCTGAAGTCGTTCCTCTCCTCCCACGCGGCCCTGAAGGCCACTGTCTCCGCGCGCATCAAGACGTTGGAGAAGAAAGAAGATCCTCGGGCGACGGCCGGCGAACTGGCCGCACTGCACCGGTTGTCGGAACTGGCCGCCGACCTCACCCAAGTCGACTCGGCGAAGTTCACCGCCCTCGTGCACCAGCTCCGTGAGGAGATCGGTGTCGGTCCCGGCTCCGATGCCCGCGTGGTGGTCTTCTCCGAGCGTGTCCAGACCCTTCAATGGCTCGCCGGGGTGCTCCCGGCGGCGCTCGGGTTCACCGGCCGCGCGGCACGCGACTGTGTCCGGGTCATGCACGGCGGCCTCTCCGACGAGCAGCAGATGGCCTGTGTGGAGGAGTTCGGTCTGGCCGATGCTCCGATACGCGTCCTGCTGACCGGTGACGTGGCGTCCGAGGGTGTCAACCTGCACCGCCAGTGCCACCAGCTGGTGCACTACGACGTGCCGTGGTCGTTGATCCGCATCGAACAGCGCAACGGCCGTATCGATCGGTATGGGCAGGCCAGGCCCCCGGAGTTCCGCGCGATGCTCCTCACCAGCGAGGTCGAGGGCGCCAAGGACGACACGGTCGTCGCCGAACGGCTACTGGACCGCGAGGACCAGGCCCACCGCTCACTGGGCACGGCGGAGGCCGTGACCGGTCTGTATCGGGCTGAGGCGGAGGAGAAGTCCCTCATCCAGGATCTGCTACGCGGCAGGTCCGTGGACGAGTCGCTGGACTCCCGCCGTTCCGGCGCGGGCCACGGGGACGGCGGGAGCGGCCATGCAGACGCGGGCATGGATGACTTCCTCGCCGAGTTCTTCGGCGCGGTCGGCGAGGAGCCCACGGCTGAGATTGAGGCAGTGGACCCGGTCGGACCGGGCAGCTCCGCAGGTCCAGGCGTGCCCGGCTCTCCCTCTCCAACGACGGGAAGCGAGAGCGGTTCCCCCGTGCTCCCTCGGCTCTTCGAGTCCACCGCGCACTTCCTCGACGAGGCGCTGGGTGAGGTGTACCCCGACGCCCACGACCGTCTGGAGCTGGACCGCGACCCGCAGTCGGGCCTGCTCTCCTTCCGTCCGCCCGCTGACCTCGTCCACCGTCTCAAGGCACTGCCCACGGACTACCTTCGCGAGCAGCGGCTGCGCGAGCGGCTCCTGGTCACCTTCAACCGTCGGCTCGCCGAACACTCCCTCCAACGAGCGCGGGAGTCGTCGGACTCCGTGTGGCCGGAGATCTCCCTGCTCACGGACCTGCATCCGGTGGTCGAGTGGCTCACCGACAAGGTCCTGGTCCGCCTGGGCCGCCAGGAGGCCCCCGTGATCACCGCGAACGTGGCGGCGCCGATCTACCTCATCCAGGGCGTGTACTCCAACAGCCTCGGCAGACCCACCGTCGTCAAGTGGATGGGCGTGACGGGCCGGGGCGCGGTCGATGACGACATGGTGTCCCTGCTGCGGCGCTGCGGGGTCGGCCCGAGCATGGCCAACAAAGGCCACCACCACGATCCCGGACCACTGTGCGAGGATCTCTCCGCCGTCCTGCGCGTAGCCGAGACGTTCCTGGACGCGCGTCGCGACGCCTGGGACGAGCCGTTGCGCGAGCCCATCGCCGAATACAAGCGCCGGCTCGCCACCTGGCACCAGCCGACCCTCGCCGGGGATCGCGGCGAGCGTGCGAAGAAGCGCCTGGCCGACCTCGCCGACTCGCTGTTGACGACGGGCCGTCCGCTGCTGCGGGTCCTCGCCGTGCTCGTGCCGGATCCCGACGGCGAACGGGACGGCCACCGCACCCCGGACGCGCCGCCGCCCGTCAGCCTCGGCGCGCCGGAGCTACCAGCGTCCACATCTTCGTCCGCCTCCGGGCCGACGCCTTCCACCCCGTGACCGAAGTGCCGCCCCTGACCCGCTGAGAGAAGCCCTGTCATGACGTACGACTCCCTGGTCAACCGCGGCGACTACTTCTCGGCCCACTACCTGGCCGAGGTGCTGCCGAAGGACCTCAAGTCGGGTCTGCTCCAGACCTGGAAGGAACGCGAGGAGGCCGCGAAGCCCGCCGCCGGGACTGCCGGTTCTCCAGGGCTTGAAGAGCCGGAGGAGCCGGATGTGGCGGTCCCCGGGCGCGGCGAGCTGCCCGTGACGCCCCGTGCCGGGCTGCGGGATCTGCGCCGCCTCTACTTCAGGGCCCGGTCCTTCTTCGCCCTCCCGGAGGACGAGGACGGCATCATCGCGGTACGCGACACCGACGACGACGCCTTGACGTATGCCTCGCCGGAGTGGCGGCAGCGGGTGCGGTCCCTCAACACGGAGGTGCTGCGCGCCTTCGGCTACGACGCCAAGCCCCGTACGCTCACGGTGACACGCGCCGGGCAGGTGCACGAGATCCCGTTGGCGCACGCCGAGCGGGGTCTGGTGGCCGTGGACTGCGGCTGGGCCGCGGAACCGGACGCCGCCCTCGACGCCGACGGTCGCGGGCGGCTACTGGAAGAGGTCCCGCTCGACGGCCCGACCGCCGCCCTGGCCACCGGCTCGAAGCTGGCCTCGTTCCTGTTCGCCTGCGAGGAGCCGCCCCGCTACGTACTGCTCCTGGGCGGCGGGGTGATCGTGCTCGCCGACCGTGCGGTGTGGGGCGAGGGCCGCTATCTCGCGGTCTCGCTGGACACCGCGTTGCAACGCAACGACACCAAGGTGGGCGGCGAGCTCGACACGGTGGCGGCGCTCTTCGGCGCGGACTCGCTGCGCACCCCGGAGGAGGGCGGCGAGAACCCTCTCGCCGCCCTCGTCGGCAAGTCGGCGAAGCATGCGGTGGGCGTCTCCAGCGAGCTACGCGACGGCCTGCGCGCGAGCGTCGAGCTGATAGCGGGCGAGGTGCTGGCCCGCCTGCGTGAGCAGGGCGTCCGGCCCGAAGACATCGGTGAACTCCCGGAACTGGGCCGCCAGCTGACCCGCGAGTCGCTGCGCTACCTGTACCGGATCCTGTTCCTGCTGTACGCCGAGGCACGCCCCGAACTGGGCATCCTGCCGGCCGACTACCCCGAGTACCAGCAGGGCTACGGCCTCGGTCGGCTCGGCGAGCTGATAGCCGACCGGGAACCGGTCAGCGAGAAGTCCCGCGCGGGCTTCTACCTGTACGAGTCCCTCGACCTGCTGTTCCGCAAGGTCCAGGTCGGCTACCGGACGCGTCGCACACATGGTGTGACGACCGACTCCGGCACGGACACCGTGGCCGACGCGGATGCCATGAATGCCGCCGACTCCGCCGGAAAGACCAGCGAGGACGTCGGCCTGCGTTTCGAGGCACTGCACAGCAAACTGTTCGAGCCCGAGGCGATCCGCCTGATAGGCGCCGATTCCCTTCCCGACCCGCGTCATGACATCGACGAGGCCCTGGCCCGCGGCGAGTCGGTCCGTTACCTCGACACCCGGCTGCGCAACGCCACCCTGTACGAGGTGCTGCACCGCCTGATGATCACGCGCGGCAAGAAGGGCGAACGCGGCGGCTTCATCTCGTACGCCCAGCTCGGCATCAACCAGCTCGGCGCCGTGTACGAGGGTCTGATGTCGTACAGCGGCTTCATCGCGGGCGAGGAGCTGTACGAGGTCGCGAAGGGCGGCGACCCGAAGGACGGCTCCTGGCTGGTGCCCAAGTCCAGGATCGACGAATACCCGGACTCGGTGTTCGTGCGCCGCCGGGACAAGCACACCGGCGAGGACCTGCGGGTCTCGTACGCCCCGGGCTCGTTCGTGTACCGCTTGTCGGGCCGCGACCGGCAGACTTCGGCCTCGTACTACACCCCGGAGTCCCTGACGAAGGTCACGGTGCAGCTCGCCCTCCAGTACCGCCTGGACCAGGACGGCACCACCACCGAGGCGCGGGAGCTGCTGGACTGGAAGATCTGCGAGCCGGCACTCGGCTCGGGCGCGTTCCTCAACGAGGCGATCAACCAGGTCGCAGCGGAGTACCTGCGGCGCAGGCAGCGCGAGACGGGCCGGACCATCGACACCGAGCAGTACGCCGTCGAGCTGCTGAAGACCAAGGCGTACATCGCACTCCACAACTCCTACGGCGTCGACCTGAACGAGACGGCGGTCGAGCTGGCCGAGGTCTCCCTGTGGCTGAACACCATGCACCCTGGCATGGAGGCCCCGTGGTTCGGCCTGCACCTGCGGCGCGGCAACTCCCTCATCGGGGGACGCAGGGAGGTGTACGCGGCCGACCGGCTGAAGAAGGGCGGCTGGCTGGGGACCACTCCTGAACGGTTCCCGCTGGCGGAGGCAGTGGGGGGCGCCACGTTGCCCGAGGGCGCGGTGCACCACTTCCTGCTCCCCGCGAAGGAGTGGGGCTCGGTCGCGGCCGAGAAGGAGGCGAAGGCGCTTGCGCCGGAGGCGGCGAAGGCGCTGGGTGCCTGGCGACGGGCGATTGTGAAGTCGCCGACGGCCCGGCAGACGGTTCGGCTTCAGGGGCTCGCGCGGCGGGTCGAGTACCTGTGGGGGCTGGTCGTACGGCGGCTTGAGCTGTCCGAACGGGACATTTCCCGGCGGATAGCGGTGTGGGGCGCCGAGGAGGGGTGGCTGCGACGGCCAGAGGTCGCGGTGCAACGGGACGAGGTACTGGCGGACCTGACGGCGGCCGATACTCCGTACTGGCGGCTGAAGACGCTGATGGACGCGTGGTGCGCGCTGTGGTTCTGGCCGGTGCAGGAGGCTGGGCTGCTGAACGGTTCGGACGAGCGGTATGCGCGGGCTGAGGCGTTGGCTGAGCGGGCTGCGGAGTTCGAGGCGGGGGCGGGGGGGGACGCGGAGACGGGGACGGCCGGGGGTGCGGTGGCCGGGGGCGGCGCCGATGATGCGGGTGCGGGTATCGGGGCGGCGGGCGGTGGCGGGTCCGGTGGGGAGGACGAGGGTGACGGTGTGCTGCTGGCCTGGGAAGCGGATGCGTTGCCTGGGTTCGCGGCGGAGCCCAAGCAGTTGACGCTGACGCGGGAGTCGGTGTCCCGTCGTCGCGTGGGCCGTCGTGCGGAGCAGGTGCGGGGAGAGCGGCGGGCGGTCATTCCGCTGGCTGATCTGGACGACTGGCTGGACTTCGCGGAGGCGTTGGTCGGGACGGAGGATGTGCCGGAGGAGTCTCTGGTGCCGACGTTCAAGACTTTGGACGACTTGTCCGCCTACGAGGACGAACTGCCTGAGTGGATGGGCATGGACCGTTTCCAGTGGGTGGCGACACGCTTTCCTTGGACGGCGGTCGCGGAGGACGTGGCGAAGCGGCAAGGGTTCTTTCACTGGGAGCTAGAGTTCGGGCAGGTCTTTGTGCGGGACGGGTTTGACTTGCAGGTGGGGAATCCGCCTTGGGTTCGGCCACAGTGGCAGGAGGACCTGGTTCTGGCAGAGCTAGAGCCTTGGTTCGTGATGGCAGAAAAGCCCAGCGTTGCAGAATGGCGACTACGTAAGGAAGATGTACTGGCCACGGACGCGGGTGGTGGGCAATTCTTTCTAGGGGAGCTTGCTGCGCATGCCGGGGTCGTCTCTATATTGGCTAGCTCAGCCGCTTATCCACTTCTTGTCGGCACGCAAGGCGATCTTTACCGAGCCTTTATGGCTCAAGTGTGGCAGCACCTCGCACCGCACGGCACTGCGGGCCTGATTCATCCCGACTCGCATTTCGGCGGAGCACGTGAGGGATTAATTCGGGTAGCCGCCTATCACCATCTCCGCATCCATGCGCATTTTGTGAACTCCGCGAACTGGGCGTTTGAGGACCTCCACCGCTCCCAAGAGTTCGGTGTGCACATCTACGGACAACCCCAAGAGCCGGACTTTCTGCACCTCAGCGAACTTCGCGGCGCTGACGTCCTGACCGATTCACTTACCCACGACGGGCAAGGAGCCACACCCGGAATCAAACATAACGGCACATGGGATATTCGACCGCACCAAAAACGTGTAGTGCACGTAAATGCCGCACTACTAACCAGCTGGCAGGCAATAACGGGATTAACGGATGCATCAATTAAACCACCTTTACTCTACCCCGTACTCGTCGGCGAGCAGGGAGTGATCGAAGCACTTGCTTCTCATCCGAGCACTCTTGCCGATCATAATCCAATGACTTCAAGCGGATATCACGAAACAGGCGCACAGAAAGAAGGGCTGATCTGCTGGGACAGTCAAACTGTTTCCGATTTCAGGGATGTCATTCTCCAAGGGGGACATTTCACTACGGCATTACCATTCTCGAAGACACCTAGAATCCCATGTCGAAGCAATAGGGACTGGAACCTTATCGCACCTACAGAGCTACCTGATAATTTTACCCCTGCAACTAATTATGTTCGGTCCACCGACCGTAAGACCTATGTATCGGCCCAAGACTCCTGGCTCGGGAGGCCATACACCAGTTATTACCGACTCGCCTGGCGAAAGATGATCCCTTTTGCTAATAGTCGCAGCCTGCATGCCGCTCTCATCCCACCTGGCCCAGCGCACATCGACAGTGTTTACTCAATGGGACTAACAGATAATCGACTCACGGTTCTCAGTACGGGTTTCTGGGCGTCGTTGCCCTTCGATTACCTCCTGCGTATCACCGGACGCTCAAACTTCCATGCTGCTGACGCCCGTAGGATGCCCGCGCCCGATTCCAAGCACCCTCTCGCCCCCGCTCTGCTTCTTCGCACCCTCCGCCTGAACGCCCTAACTTCCCATTACGCACCCCTTTGGGAAGAACTCTTCGACCCGCAGTGGGCTGGATACGAGGACTGGGCCAACCGAAACTGGCCCCACCTCAGGCCCCTCTCAGCCGGTCTCAAACCGGCCTGGCGGTACGAGACCCCACTCCGCACAGAATGCGAGCGCCGGGCCGCCCTCGTCGAGGTTGACGCACTCGTCTCTGTCTGGCTCGGGATCACCGCGGACCAGCTCGTCGCGATCTTCAAGTCGCGATATCCGCAGTTGTACGACTACGAGTCCGCCACTTACTTTGACGTCAATGGGCGCAAGATAGCCGCCGACTTCAACACATTCGGTCACGGTCAGACCAAGCAGGATTATCTCGATCTCATGGACCATCTGGAGGACCCGCACCGCACTCCACCCCCCGACGGTTACCGAGCCCCCTTCTACAAGGTGGATCGGGAGGCCGAAATGCGAGCCGCACACGCGCACTTCCAGGACCGGCTAGATACCGAGATTGCCGCGGGACGCTGGGTACCACCCGCTCACGCAGAGGTAGAGGTGTAGCTGAAGAGCGCCGAGCTCGATGAAGGCAAGTCTGCCCCTGGACATCAAGTATCAGGGGCAGACCTTTACGACCTAACGCGTCCACTACCGGGACGCAAATGCAACAAATGTTGTCCAAGTGCCGACGTCGATCGTGAGTCTGGGCCCAGCTATGTTCTTTGAGTCCCGTACGTGGACGACGTGCGGGCACATGGCCACCTCGACGCACTCGCCGCCATCGCCAGCGCTATGGCTGGACTTACGCCAGGGAAAGGCGACTTCGACACACTCACCACCCGACCCAGTGCTGTAGCTGCTCTTGAACCACGCTGAATCAGAGACGACGATAGTCATTGGCTCGGTATTCATAATTCTCCCAGCAATTTCTCGACAAAGTTGAGAGAGGCTCGCGGACTGAGGGCTTGCGCCCTGAGAATTCCGTACTGATCTTCAATTTCCCGAACGTACTTACGCTCGCTGAACATTCGACTATCTTTGTATCCCTCTACGTAGGCGAACCTGCGCCCATCACGGTTCTCGATCAAGGTGAAGGGGCCCTCAAGTGCAGCATGCTCCTCCAACGCATTGGGCACCACTTGGATTTCGACGTTCCGACGCAGTCCACAGAGCATGACTTGCTCAAGCTGGCCCCGCATCACCGACAGACCACCCAGTGGCCTTCGGAGCACTGACTCCTCAATGACGAAACTGATGGTCGGCAGTGGCGCCCGTGAGAAGATCTCCTGTCGTGCAAGACGCCCCGTGACCCGTTGCTCAATGATCTCCTCCGACAGCAGGGGCCGCCACATCGTGCACACCGCACGCGCGTAATCCGCAGTCTGTAGCAGGCCTGGCACAGCTTTCGTCGCGTACACATGCAGCTCGACCGCCTTCGCCTCCAACTGTGCGGCGTCCTGGAAGAACGGCGGGTACTGCGCCTTCGCAACCTCGTCCTTCATCTCCAGGAGGACACCGCCCGCGTCAAGCACCTCGTCCGCCTGGTCGATGAACCGCGGTGGCGGAATCCGTCGCCCCTGCTCGAACGCGGCGATCGTCGAGGCCGAGTAGCCGACCATCGCCCCGAACTCAGGGCGCTCCAGCCCCGCCCGCACCCGGCACCGTTTCAACTGCCGCCCGAATACCCGCACGATGCCCGAGCCTGCCTCCGCACCCGCGC
This sequence comes from Streptomyces odontomachi, assembly GCF_024435355.1. GTDB lineage: Bacteria > Actinomycetota > Actinomycetes > Streptomycetales > Streptomycetaceae > Streptomyces > Streptomyces odontomachi. The sequence continues at coordinate 51,549 of NZ_JAMJWG010000011.1, read as the reverse complement.
CCGTATCCGTATCCGCCCCGGCCTCCGTCTCCGGTTCCTGCCGCTGCTCCCCGAACTCGGGCGTCACGTCGCCCGTCTCACCCATCGGTTCACTCATCCCGTACCACCTCCACCGACCAACGCACCCCCGCGCCAGCCGTCACGCTCCACCCCGCCTACACTCGCGCACCGACCGCATACAGCTACCCTCCGTGTGCGCGCCGTTCTCGTCACGTTAGGTCCACAACAGCGGCGTAAGCCTCATAAACATCGAGATGTCCCCCGAACGCGAAGTTCCGGTCCGCGGCCCACCCCACCGCCAAGCACTCCGTCGGCCACGGTCCATCCCCACCACCCGAGTTCGCCATGCGCTTCGGGTCCTCCCGCCTCGGCGCCGTCTCGCCCGCCGGCTCATCTCGCATCGGCGCGATACATGAGGCCGCCCGTACGACCGCTCCGCGCACCCCCCAGACCCCCAGACGCCGAAGCGCGCCGCGGCCCGCTGATCGTCGCCCGCGTGGCGCCCCGTTGGGGGATCGCGCCACGCATCTGCGCACCGCACAAAACCGCCCGGGGCAACCGCACGCCCGATGCGCGCCCGGCGCCGCCGGTAAGTCGTTTTTGCGTCAATGACCAGGCTGGTTTCGGTAACGGCCCACTCGGTTCCGGATCCGCGGACTAGCCTCGTGCAGTTCTGCGACCGTGCACACGCACGCCTCGCCCCGCCCCCACCGCGGAAGACCGAGGGAAAGCACCGTGACCACCATGCCCCACGACCGGCCTGGATACCGGATCTCGATCGTCGACGACGACCCGTTGCGTGCCCGCAAGGAGGCGCGCGAGCTCCTCGCCGAGGTCAGCGGTACCGATCCGGGTGCCGCGCTGGACGTTCCGGGGCGGCGCACGTCCGGTGACGGTTCGGACAAGGGCACGCTGTCCGTCGATACGGTCGGCGTGCTGATCAGCGCCGGATCCCTGGCCGTAGCTGGGGTGCAGGCCTGGCTGGCTCGCGTGCCGCAGCGGACGATCGTCGTGACCCGGCCCGATGGGGCGACCCTCCACATCACCGGGAAGGAGGCATCCGAGGACGACGAGCGGATCGCGCGATTCCTCGCGGACGGTGCCGGGCGGCCGGCGCACGACCCAGACGCCCTCGGGCCCGCACGCGGTACGGACGGCGCCGGACCCGACGGCGACGCGGCGGGCGTCACCCCAGGCGACAGCACCGGACCGGCGGCAGGCTGAGCACCGATGACCGACAACGACCGGTACGCCCTGCTCATCGGCGTCTCCACGTACGACAACGACGCCTGCCCCGACCTGCCGCCGGTCCGCGCGGACCTGCACTACATGCAGGCCGTGCTCCAGAACACCGAGATCGGCATGTACAACGAGTGCGCGATGGTCCCGGAGCCGACCCGGGCGGAAATGCTGCACGCCGTGGAGACGTTCCTCAAAACGCGGCAGCCAAGCGAGACGGCGCTGGTGTATTTCAGCGGGCACGGCGAGTTCTGCGAGGACGACGGCCAGCTCTACTTCCTCACCTGCGACGCCGATCCGGACGATCTGCCGCGCACCGCGGTACCGGCCGAATTCCTGGAGCGAATGCTCACTGCCTGCCGTGCATCGTCGAAGATCGTGCTGCTGGACTGCTGCTCCAGCGGCTCCGTCGTGCAGGGCTGGACGGCCAAGGGCACCCAGGGCGCAGACCAGCAGCCTGCGCCCAGCACCCTGCTGCGGCCGACCGGCGTGTACTTCATCACCGCGTCCGACGCCTTGCAGTCGGCATCCGCGATGGCGCCACCCGGGTCCACGCTCGGCACGTCCCGGTTCACCGGTGAGATCGTGGAGGGACTGCGCAACGGGCGGATCAAGGAGGGCGGGTGGATCTCGCCCGACGACCTGTTCACCTATCTGACGGCGCAGATGGTGCGCGACGGCGTGCCGAAGGAGCAGTGGCCCACCAAGTCCACCATCCGGGCCACGCACACGCTGCACTTCGCACGGTCGGTGGCACGTCCCGTCCGCCTCCCCGCACCGCCGCAGGGCGCCGCCGAAGCGGCCCAGCGCTCCCCCGCCCTGGTGAAGGCCAGGGAAATGGCGGCACGGGACGCGCGGGACGGCGTGGACTGGCAGCGGTTGCTGCGGTACTACGCCCACTGCCTCACCGCCGAGGCCGCGGCCGGCATGCTGCCCGACCGCGAGAAGGAGCGGAACAAAGGGTATTTCCTGCTGAACCAAGGCGAGGAGACCATCCAGTCAGGACGCAAGTCGACGATCCTGGCGCCCGGAGGGCGGTCCAAGCCTCAGGCCCGGCCGCGCGGGGCAGGCGGCGACGCGGGCACGCAGCAGGAATACTGGTACGGCTATCCGGCGGTCACCCTCGCCCTCCGTGAGCAGGACACCCGGGGGCGTCGCGCTCCGGTGGAGATCGCCCCGTTGCTGATCCAGCAGATGGAGCTCGTTCCGGACGAGAACGGCCGAGACGTGCTCCGTCCCACCGGGGTGCCGTCGCTGCACACCGGGGTCGTCGCGAGGCTGCTGGACGCGGATGACGCCGCCGAGCTGATCGCGCGCTGGGAGCCGACCTGGCAGGAGGGCAACGACGCACAGATGGTGCAGGCTGTGCGGCAGTTGCTTGAGGAACTGGGTCTTTCGGAGCTGGAGCCGCTGGATCCGTCCGCGCTCAGCGAGCGGACGGTGGACCAAGCACTGCGCACCGGTGCGCACAACGCAGCCGTCCTGCTGGTGCTGTCGGGCGCTGCGGCGAACGCCACGCAGGGGCTGGTGGAGAACATCCTGGAGATGTCGACCCGGACGGGGCAGATACCCGGTACCGCCCTTGAGGCGCTGCTGAGCGGCAATACGGTGGATGGGCGCGAGGGCTCCGCGCCGGTCGTGGTGGCGCCAGGGCCCTGCAACGAGAGCCAGGAGCTGATGGTCTCCTCGGCGATGACTCGCGCGCTGACGGTGGCGACCGGTCCGCCAGGAACCGGCAAGAGCGAGGTGGTCACGGCCGTCGTCACCACCTGCGTCTCCGCAGGGCAATCCGTACTCGTCGCCTCCACGAACAATGAGGCGGTGAACGTCGTCGCCGAGCGCTGCGACGCCATAGCGCCGGGGCTGCTGATGCGGACCGGCAACAAGGACGCGCGGGAGCAGGAGGCTGCGAAGCTGGAGCGGCTGCTCGGCGCCCCAGCGGAAGCCCCGCGGCGGAGTGCGGCGACCGTGGGAGGGGAGCTGCGCAACACCCGTGTGCGGGCCGCCGAACAGCAGGCCGAGGCGGCACTCCGGGTCGGCGAGGAAGAACAGCTGCTGGAGTTGCTTCGGGAACGCCAGGAGCGGGCAGCCGAAGCGGAGTTGCCACTGACGCTCCTCGAACGCGTTTGGTCGGCTTCGGCGGCCGACGACGCAGTGGCAGCCCTGAAGCGCTGGGAGGACAGGGCCCGTGCGACCGCCGGTGCCCGTTGGTGGCTGTTCGGCTCCTGGCGCCGGGCGCGGGCGCTGGCCGCGCTCGTCACGGCGGCCGGCCCAGTCCAGAGCGACGGCCCGTCGTGGCCGGGATGGGCGCACGAGCGTCCCGTCTCCCCTGAGCTGCTTCGCTCTCTGGCTGACACGGTGGCCGTAGAGCGCCTGCTGCGAGGGCTCGTACCCGTTCACACCACATGGGACGAGGACGGTCTGAAGCAGTCACGCCTTGCGATGGCTCAGGCCCTGTCCGGGCTGTCCGCGGAACTGTCCCGCGCAGTCTCAGCTCAGGTCCTGACACAGGGCAGGGTGCTGATGGGCCAGCGGCTCCAGGCGCTGCGGGGGCAGTCGGGGTACCGGAAGACGCAGCGGAACCTGATGGCGCACGTCAAGGGGTGGGCGATCAGCACCCACTCGGTGCGGCAGCTGGACCTCGTCCCGAAGATGTTCGACCTGGTCGTCATCGACGAGGCCAGCCAGTGCTCCATACCGTCGGTGCTGCCGCTGCTCTTCCGGGCGCGGCGAGCGCTGATCATCGGTGATCCGATGCAGCTCGGCCATATCGCCAACCTCGTGCCGGAACAGGAGCGGCAGGCGCGCACTGCGGCCGGGCTGAGCGCCGCGCAGTTGGAGGACCACCGGCTCACCCATCACGTGTACTCGGCCTACCACGCAGCCGCACAGCACGGTGACGAGGCCCTGCTGCTCGACGAGCACTACCGTTGCCATCCGGAGATCGCCGGTGTCGTCAACGGTCACTGTTACGCGGGACAGTTGCAGGTATTGACCGATGTGCGGCGGCAGGTGCCGGCGCTCGACCCGGTGGGCAAGGAGGACCCCGCTCCGGTGCTGGGCTGGGTGGACGCACCGGGCGGTGCCTCCGCACGGGGCGGCGGAGGGCAGTCCTGGCGCAACGACACCGAGGCCGCCGCCGTGCGGCGGGTCGTCGACGAGCTGCTGGCGCGGCTGCCGCAGGATGCGACGCTGGGTGTGGTGACCCCGTTCCGGGCGCAGAAGGACATGCTGGCGCGGGTGTGGCGCGACGACGACCGGGTGCGGGTGGGGACGGTGCACGCGTTCCAGGGTGGGCAGCGTGACGTGATGGTGCTGAGCCCCGTTGCCACGGACAACACCCCGTCGAGAACGACGCACTGGGTCGCGAGCCAGGTCAACCTGTGGAACGTGGCGGTCACGCGGGCCAAGTCACAGCTGATCACGGTGGGCAGTCATGCGTTCTGGCAGGCGCAGAGCGGGCTGCCGGCGCTCCTCGCCGGGCGCTCGGTCGCGCTGGGAGCAGGCGCCGAGCAGTTCCGCGGGTGGGGAGCAGGGAGCGGCACCGCGAGTACCGGGGCGGGAGCAGCAGGAGCGACCCGCACCGCGGGGCCGGTGAGCACGTTCCGAGAGGAGTTGGCGGACCGTCTCCAGCAATACCTCGGCGAGCGCGGCATCACCGAGCTGGAGCGTGCGGCCGTGGTCGGCGGTCACCCGGTGGACCTGTTGTTCACCGCGGAAGGGGAGAACACGGCGGTGTTGATCGACACCGGCCCGCCGCCCGGCCAGGATCCGGCACGGCACTTGAGGCTGACCCACGTGCGGGGCGATCTGCTGGCCGGCCTGCCTTCCGGCGGCCAGGGGGCGAAAGCGTGTGAGGTCAGTCGGACGGTGCGGGTACCGGCGTGGCGGATTCTGGCGGGCGAGCGCATGCTGGCGCCGTTGTTCGACTGAACCAACGAGTGACCTTCACGGGAGGGTGCAGCGCCCGGGTCAGGGGCGGCGAAGGCACTGGGCCACGTAGGTCATGTGTTGGATGTTCCCCGCCCACTGCCAGGGCCCGACCTGCCCTGTGCCGTCGCCGGAGGAGTCGGGTCCCTCAGCGCAGTCATACAGCCAGGTGTCCCCTGCGCTGGCCCTTGCCCCTCTGAATTCGGGAAGGTCACAGATGCGGCGGGCCGCCGCCCGGATGTCCGCGGCACGTTCAGGTCCCTCGTTCCGCACCTTGCACAGCACGAACCACCGATCGATGGTGTACCGGAGGACGCCCCACGGCACGGGCCCGCCGCCGGGCTTCCGGGCAAGGGCCGTGGCAGGCAGCACGCCATAGTCGCCGTACGTCAGCTGTGGCACGTATGCACGGCCGGTCGTCTGTATCTCGTGCCAGGTGTGCCAATCGGTTCGGGGTTCCTCGCGCAACTCCCCCAGCTCCAGCATGTCGCCCGTGACCTGGGGGAAGCCACCTCCGATGACGACGGTGGTCCGCCACTTGGCCAGAGGGAGCAGGGCGTCCAGTGCCCGTACGGCCTCTTTCCCCGCGTTGGGGCGGTCAGGGAGGACGCTGCCCAGGTCCAGGAGCAGATCGGCTCGGGCATCCGGCGGGACTTGGGTCAGAAGTCGGTGGACATCTCCGGTCGTACGGGCGGTCGTGCCGGCTCCCCACTCTCCCGGCACGCTGACGCGAACGCCGATCCCGCAGCCGTTGCGGCGGGCCGTGTCCAGGGCGGCGGCCTGCTGCGCCGCGCACCGTTCGGGTCCGGTCACCGGGCGAAGTTCGGAGAAGAGCCCACCGAACTCGAAGAGGAGCTCCGGCAGGAGGACCGCCTGTTCGTCCTCAGCAAACGGGGCGTCAACCCAGGCCGGGTGGCTTCCGTGTGCTCCACTCACCCAGCTGAGCTCCCGCCGCCAGAGCTTCTTCAGCTCCGCCGGGGCCACACCGGGGCATGCCGGAAGGTTCCACAGCGGGGCCACCGCAGCCTGAATCCGAGGCCGGAGGTCTTCGTAGGCCTTCCGCTGGTACTGCCGGACGGACAGGACGGGAACGTAGAGCGGTTCGGACATCGGCTCCCCTTTGGCAGTGCCCGCGCGCTTCCCCTCCTGGGCAGGGTGGCCGGATGTCAGGACGTCAGCAAAGAGGGCCTTTTCAGCCGTAACGACCAAGACGAGTGTGTATGTGATGCCGATGTGACACAGACGGTTCGATTCGTGATCCTCGGTGGTCAGACATTTCGAGTGAGAACGGGCGTCATCTGTCAGTCGCGCCGTATACGGTGGTACGCCTAACCAGGGCACCGGTACGCAAGTACAGAGCAGTACGAGGGGGACCGTCCTGAAGCCCACCCTGGCCGCCGCTCAGTTACGCGGCAGTCTGACGCAATACCTCACGACGACGTACGCCCTCGCCGACGAGGACACCCGCAGCGCCCTCGAACGCTTCCTCGGGCATCCGGAGACCGGCATATTCCGGGGGCCGTACCTGCGGATCAGGACACCCTTCCACGTCGCCGACGACGACTGGCGGCAGGACATCGAGTGGTCGACGGGGCATCCGGGGTTCCCGGGCTTTCCGGGGTTCGTGCCCTGGCGTCACCAGGCGAAGGCATGGGCTCGGTTGTCCACGCTGCGCGGTCCCGCCCAGCCGACGGTGGTGACGACCGGCACCGGCTCCGGCAAGACCGAGTCGTTCCTGATACCCGTGCTGGACCACTGCCGACGCCAGAAGGCCGAGGGGCGGAGCGGAGTCAAGGCCGTTCTGCTGTATCCGATGAACGCGCTCGCCACCGACCAGGCGGGGCGCATTGGCGAGTACCTGGCGCGGCCGGAACTGGCACAGCTCACCGCAGGCCTCTACATCGGGGATCGGCCCGATACGGATTTCCGGCGGGTGATGACACGCCGGGACGAGATGCGGTTGTCGCCGCCGGACGTGCTGATCACCAACTACAAGATGCTCGACCTGCTGTTGCAGCGCGGGGAGGACCGGCAGCTGTGGGAGGGCGCCGACCTGGCCTACGTCGTGTTGGACGAGTTCCACACGTACGACGGCGCGCAGGGCACCGACGTCGCGATGCTGCTGCGGCGACTGGGCGCCGCCACCGGTGCGTCCCGGCCCGGCAGGCCGCTGGGGTCGATATGCCCGGTGGCTACCTCGGCAACGCTCGGTGAGGGGGCGCCGGGCAAGGAGGCCGGAGGCGTCCTCGACGTGGCTGCGCGGGTGTTCGGGATGCCCTTCCCGGCGAACGCGGTCATAGGCGAGGAGCGGCTGACCGCGGACGAGTTCACCGGGTCCGTGGACTACGAACTGCCCGAGCCGCCCACCCCGCAGGAGGTCGTGGCCGTGTCCGGTGGTCCGGACGTGGAGGCCCGGCCCGACCAGCTGGATTTGGACGCGCTCGCCACCGTGATGCTGGGGCGGGCAGGCCTCGATGCGTTCCGCATCGGACGGTTGCTCAAGCGGCATGACTTCACCCACGGTGTGCTGTCCCTGCTCAGCGGGGAGCCCCTTGACGAGTGGGCGTTACAGGACCGTCTGGCCCGGTTCGGGTATTCCTGGGGCCGCACCGCGCGGGAGAACCCGCGGCTGGTCCTCCAGGCGCTGGGCCGATTCGTGGCGCTGCTGTCCGCGGCCCGCGACCCGGACTCCGACGAGCGTAGGCCCCGGTCCCTGCTGCACATCGAGGCACATCTGTGGGTGCGACCAGTGACGCGGGTGCTGCGCGGAGTGGGGCACACGCCAGAATTCCGCTGGTACGCGGACGACCGGACCGCAGCGCGGCGGGCCGCGTTGCACGCCGCACCCGCCGGCGACGACGACTCGGATACGTCGTCCGGCAGTTGGCCGTCGTCCTCGGCGAGCAGACCGAAGCCGTTGCCGGGCACGGACACGGCGCCTCGACCGGCGCAGGTGCACCTGCCGGCCGTGTACTGCCGTCACTGCGGGCGTTCCGGGTGGGCGGCGCTGTCCCCGGAGACTGACCCGCAGCAATTGGTGACTGCACAGGACCGCATCTGGCGGGCCGCTGTCGGGCGGGACAAGCGACGCATCCGCTACTTCATTTCCGCCACCGAAGGCGAGCGGCAGCAGGCACTGGACGCGCTGACGGGGGCGCGGCCCACTGACGGCAAGACCGACCCGCTGTCGGTCGTGGTACTGGACGGCGGCCAGGGCACCTACCGGCTACCCACCTCGGCGGACGACGGCGAACTCGTCGACGCGTGGTTCGCGCGAGCCCTGCTCGACAAGAACACCGCCGACCGGGCCGCGAAAGACGACCGTTGCCCGGCCTGCCACACCGACAACGGCATCCGCTTCCTCGGCACGGCACAGGCGGCCCTCGCCTCAGCGACGGTGACCCAGTTGTTCACCGGCGGCGACATCGCGCTCGTCCCGGAAGAGCGCAAGACACTGCTTTTCAACGACTCCACGCAGGACGCGGCGCACCGGGCGGGTTACGTCGCCAACGCTTCGTACAAGTTCTCGCTGCGTTCGCTGCTCGCTCACAACCTGGACGAGTCAGGGGCGCCCGTCCCGCTGAACGACCTGATCGGCCATGTCCTGGATTCAGTGGACGACGCGGAAGCGCTGGCCGCCGTAGTCCCTCCTGACCTGCACGACGAGCCGGGCGTCGACCGCCTGCTGTCCGGCCGCGGCACCGGCGACGCACGGACCTGGAAGCTGATCGGAGAGCGCCTCGCCTTCGCGACGGTGATGGAGTTCGGGCTGCGCAGCCGCATGGGCCGCACCCTGGAGCTGACCCGCACCGCCGCCGCCGAGGTGGCCGTGGCCGAGCCCGACCGCATCACGGACCTCGCCCGTGATCTGCACTTGTCCCTGCCGGGGCAACTCCTGGTGGGAGGCGGCCTGCCCACACCGGAGCGCTATCTGGCCTATGTACGGGGGCTGCTGGAGCGGCTGCGGATGCGCGGCGCGATACGACACCGCTGGCTGGACACCTGGATCAAGGAGGCTGGTGCCAACCGCTACGTCATATGGGGGCGCAGGCCCGACGGTATGCCTGCGTTCCCGGAGGGGGTGGCCCCTCCGCGCTTCCTGCTGGACGGGCAGAAGGACAGGACCGAGTTCGATGCCATCACGGGACGCCTGGGCTGGTACCAGGACTGGACCCGCAGGTGCCTGGGCCTGGACGCGGCGGGAGCTGTCGAGTACTTGCGCAGGTTACTGCCCGCCCTCGCCGAGGAGCGTGCCCTGGCGGTACGCACGTCACGCGACCGGCAGACCCGCGTCTACGGGCTGCAACCGGGGCACATCGAAGTGCGGCTGCTCGGCGACGCCGTCGTCAACAAGGCCTTCGTCAGTTGCGAGGACTGCGGATGGCAGCAGATCGTCGCGCCCGAGCGCCGAACCCGCTGGTACGGGCACCCCTGCCCGCGGTACCGCTGCGGTGGGCGGCTGACCGCACCGCAACCGGGCGCACAGCGCGGCGAGCCGACGTTCTCCCGTAGGGGCGACGCCGCCGAGGAGCGGGACTACACCGGCGACTACTACCGGCGTCTCTATCTCACCGGTGGCACGTTCCGTGTCGTGACCGCCGAGCACACCGGCATGCTCATCCGCCCGGAACGCGAACGCGTGGAGCGCGCCTTCAGAGCAGGAACGCACTACACCGACCCCAACGTGCTCTCGTGTACGCCGACACTGGAACTCGGCATCGACATCGGCGAACTGTCCGCCGTCCTGCTCGGCTCCCTGCCGGCCGGACCGGCCAGCTACGTCCAGCGTGCCGGACGGGCCGGCCGCCAGACGGGCAACGCGCTGGTGGTCGCCTTCGGCGGACGCAGGGCACGCGACCTGTACTACCTGGACGAGCCGCGCGAGATGATCGCCGGGACCATCCTGCCGCCGGGTTGCTACCTGTCCGCGGTGGAGATTCTGCGCCGCCAGTACACGGCCCGGCTGATCGACCTCGCCGCCCGGGGCGCACTGCACACCTCTGACGGGGAGGTGCTGGCGCCCCTCCCTCGACTGTCGTCTGCCCTGTTTGGCACCAGCGGCTGGTGCCAGGACCTGGCCGACGCCGCACAGACCCATGGCGCGGAACTCGTCGATGGGTTCCTGACCCTGTTCCCCCCCAGCAGCGGCGGAGAGGACCCGAGCGACGCCGGCATATCGGCGTACGCAGCCGAAGAACTGAGGGCCTATGCGACCGACGGCATTGTCCGCGCGCTTCAGGAGGCCGAAGAGGACTGGACGGGCCGGCGTGAAGAACTACGTCGCAGGATCGCCGCCATCGACCAGGCCGCCGAGCAGCTGGCCAGGTCAGACGAGTCACAGGAACGTGAGAGGCGCGAGTTGCTGGCCGAGCGCCGTGGCACCGGTGACCTGCTGCGCGAACTGAGCCAGTCGAGCGCCCACGCCACGCTGGTGGAGCTGGGGCTGCTGCCCAACTACAGCCTGACCGACACCACTACGCAACTGGAAGCGACGCTTTACTGGAACGAGGCCCAGGGCGACGACGAGAGCGCCGAGGGCACAGGAGCAAAGGACGGCCCGCCCAGCAAGGTCTACCGCAGTGAAACGCGGGGATACGAACGCTCCCGCAAGCTGGCGCTCACCGAGCTCGCCCCCGGCAACAGCTTCTACGTCAACGGTTACCGCCATGTGGTGCGCGCCCTCGACATCGGCAGCCCCGAGCGCCGGGCGTGGTCGGTCTGGCGGCTCTGTCCCGGCTGCGGCTATGTGCGTACCAGCGGCGCCGAGCATGACACCGGGCCGTGTCCGCGCTGCGGCGGGCGGGAAATCGCGGATGCGGGGTGCGTGCAGTACGTACTCCAGCCGAGGAGGGTGCTCTCACGAGACAAGCGGGACGACGCCCGGGTGCGGGACGACCGTGACGAGCGCGATCGCAGGCACTATGCGACCCTGACCACCGTCGACATCGACCCCGAACGCCTGGCACCCGGCTCCTGGCGGCACGACACCGCTGTCTTCGGCGTCGACTTCACCCGCCAGGCCAAGATCCGGACGCTCAACCTGGGACTCGACCGCGAGGACGGTAGCAGCACGGTGCCGGTGGCGGGGCGCGATGTGCGTCTCAACCCCTTCTTCGTCTGTACCAGTTGCGGCGGCGCGACGGCCGACGGCCGCCCGGTGGCAGACGTGCCGCAGCACGCGCTGACCGAATCAGGAGCAGTGGGCTCCCCGGCAGCCAAGCATCATTTGCTGTGGTGCCCCCGACGCCGGGGCAAAGGCACGGATAGGGACGCCGCAAGCGGCCCAGGCAGAGGACAGGACGTCCCACTCCTGCTCGCCCACGAGCTGACCACGGAGGCAGTGCGCATCCTGTTGCCCGCGTCAGTGGCCCGTGCCAAGGAGCGGCTCGCCTCCTTCACCGCTGCGCTGTTCGCCGGCATAGCCGCCCGCTACGGCGGCGACCCCGATCACATCGACATCGCCGAGGCGACGATGCCGGACCATGCGGGCGATTCGAGCGCCGACTGGCCGAGGCGCTTTCTCGTCGTCTACGACCGCCTTCCAGGCGGCACCGGGTATCTGCACCGATTGGCGTCCGCCGATGGCTTCCGCGAGGTGCTCCTGATGGCACGCGAGGTCATCGAGGGGTGCGCATGCCTGGAAAAAGGACTCGACGGCTGCCACCAGTGCCTCCTGCGACGAGTCCCCGCCGCCGACTACGACAGGGTGAGCCGCAACGAAGTCAGGCAGATGCTGGACGAGCTGCTCGGCACCGACGGTGAGCGCTGGAAGACCTCACCGGTCGCGACCACACGGCACATCCCGCTCCAGCGGCAGGCGGAGAGTGACCTGGAGATCCTCTTCCTCGACACCCTTCAGGACTGGGCGAAACTCACCGAGTCCGGGGCTGCCGCGGACACGTACACCACCTCGGCAGGCACCTACGCGCTCGACCTGCGGCTGACGGCGGCGGAGGGCACGACCGTGAGCTGGCGGGTCTCGCAGCAGCGCGTCCTGGACGGCACCCGGCCCGATGTACTCCTCGAACGACTCGACGCTCCTGGCCCGCGCGTGGCTCTGTATCTGGACGGCTACGCCTACCACGCCACCCGCGAACACAACCGGCTCGCCGACGACGCCATGAAACGGACACGGCTGAGGGCGGAGGGCCTGCGGGTGTTCCAGCTGACCTTCTACGACGTCAAGGAGTGGCGTCAGCGGGTCCAGGACACGGGGTACGCGGCAGCGAAGTCGAACAATCCGGTGTGGGAACCGTACGGCACGAGCGGCCGCAAACGGGCCCGTGACTACTACGAACGCGTGGGCGGGGGTCTACCCGGCGAGCTGGCGGAAACAGTGTGGGTCAATCCCGTCAGGCTGCTCCTCTCCTATCTCCGCTCCCCCGACCCCGGGCGGTGGCAGCACCGGGCGGAAGCGGTCGCCGCCGGTCTGAGTGGGACTGACGGCGTCCGTGCCATCGCGCTCGCGGGTGAAGAGGTCACCGATGGCATCCGAGAGGCTCTGGGCGGCGGTGCGGTGCGGGGGGCCTCGGGACCGGTGCGGCTGCTATTCGGCGCCGATACGTCGGGTTGCCGTCTGGTGCTGGCTGCGGACGGCAGGCGCACGCCGCCGGTTTGGACAGGACTCAGCGTCCTGGACGACGGCGATGCGGCCCTGGCAGATGAGCAGGCTCACAAGCGGCGCTGGCAGGCCTGGCTGTACTGGAGCAACGTGCTGCAGTTCCTGGAGTACGGCGGCGGTGACAGTGCTCAGCTGACCACCAGCATGCTCGACGGGTTCGCCCCCGAGCTGCTCACCGTCACAGGCGGAACCGGCTGGCTGACGTCGGTGCACACCCCGGCCTCCCCGCGCGCCGAGGATGCACCCGCCACCGTCGACGAACCGATCGTGCCGGCGCACAGCGCGAGCGCGCGCGTCACACCCGTACCAGGAGCAGCCGACAAGGCCACGGTCGCAGCCTCGGAGCAGGATGCGGGCTGGGAGCGGGTCATCGAGTACCTCGATCCGGAGGAACCGGGCCTTGCCGGCCTCGCGCAGGCGCTGGCCGACGCCGGGGTGCCCGCCCCACGCGATGGCTACGAACTCGACGAGCACGGCTGGCAGGCCGAATTGGCCTGGCCCGATGCCCGTGTCGGCGTGGTCCTCGCGCCCCTCGCACACGGGGTCGAGCCGGACCACGAGGCAGAGGACCGCGACAAGGCATTCGCGGATGCGGGCTGGGAGGTCCGCACCGCGACCGAATGGGGCCAGGAGTCACTGATAGCCCGGCTCACCGGACAGCAGCACGGCAGCACCACGAGCGACGGAGAGCGGAAGCGATGAACACCTCGGGCGTCACACTGCGCCTGCTCGACAAGGCCGACAAGGAGATCCGCAAACTCCCCCGCACGGTCAAGGGGGCGTTCTTCGACTTCCAGCACAAGTTCAGGACCAACCCGAACACAGCAGGGTTGAAGCTCCAGCAGCTCAAGGGTGACAGCAGGCTGTGGTCAGCACGGGTCAACGACGAGTACCGAGCGCTGCTCCTGCGGCTCGCCGACGACGACTGGCTGATCGTCTCCGTCAAGCACCGCAAAGACGTCTACGACCGTCTGTCCTATGGCGTCAACCAGATCACCGGCGGAATCGAATACGTGGACCTGGAGGTGGTGGAAGACAGCATCCTCCGCCGCCTTCCAGCACCGCCACCGTCCCCCACGGATACCGCGCCAGCAGCACCGACTCCTCCGGAAACGGCCCAGACCCTCTTCGCGGCATGGTCCGACGAACAGCTCTCGGACCTTGGAGTCGCCGAACCCCTGCTGCCGGTCATCCGCACGCTCACCACGGAGGACCAACTCCTCGGCCTGATCGAGTACGCCCCGCAGCTCACCGGCGAGGTCCTGCTCGCGCTGTTCGACGGCGCATCGTACGACGCCGTACTCGACCAGGTGACCAGGCCGGTCGCCGCCACCGAACCGGTCGACCCGGATGACTTCGAGGCGGCCGTTCAGCGCCCGGCAACCGTCGTCACCACGACCGATGACGCCCTGAAGGAGGCCTTGGAAAGCGGCGACTTCGGCCGGTGGAAGGTCTTTCTGCACCCCACACAGGCAAAGCTGGTCGAGCGGCACTACAACGGCCCCGCCCGGGTGGGTGGCGGTCCTGGTACCGGTAAGACCATCGTCGCCCTGCACCGGGTGCGATTCCTCGTGGGGCAGCTCTCGGCCGGCCGCGACAAACCAGTCCTGCTGACGACGTACAACAAGAACCTGGCTGCCGACCTGCGCTCCCGGCTGCTGGAACTGGGCGGCGAGGAGCTGCTGGCCCGCGTCGAGGTGAGCCATGTGGACCAGCTGGCGCTGCGCATCGTCCGAGAAGCTGAACCAGGCAACAGGAAGCAGACGATCGACGACAGCCAAGCCGTACGGGAATGGCGAGGGCTCCTCGATGAGCTCGGGGAAAACAACTGGGACCCTGAATTCCTCCACGACGAATGGACGCAGGTCATCCTCGGCCAGGCCGTCGGCACCCGCACCGAGTATTTCCGGGCGCGCCGTGCTGGGCGTGGCAAGAACGTCAGCCGTCAAGAACGCGCGGATATATGGCAGCTGGCCGACCGCTTTACCCAACGTCTCGACCGCCTCGGACGGCAAACCTGGGACCAGGTGGCCGAGCGCGCCGCCCGTCTGGAGATGGAACGCGAGCAACGCATCCTCAGGATCGCGCAGCAGCGTGAGGAGGCAGGTGGCCTTGACAACATCCATCTCCAGGACGGTTCGGGGGGATGGCTGCGATTCCGGTATCGGCACGTCGTCGTGGACGAGGCGCAGGACCTGCGGCCCGCCCACTGGAAGATGCTGCGCGCGATGACTCCTCGCGGCGAGAACGACCTGTTCCTGGTCGGCGACACCCATCAGCGCATCTATAAGAACCAGGTGACGCTTGGCAGCCTGGGCATCAACATCCGTGGCCGCGCCTCGAAGCTGAGCCTGAGCTACCGCACGACGCGGCAGATCCTGCGCTCGGCTCTCGGCGTACTGGGCGACACCAAGTACGACGATTTGGACGGCAGCGAGGAGACCCTGGCCGGGTACCGCTCGGTGCTCAGCGGGAGTAAGCCGGTCGGACACGCGTTCGTCGACTGGGCGGCAGAACGGGACGGCATCGCTGCCCTGATCAAGGATTGGGATGCCAGTTCAGAACTGAGCATTCCGCACGAACAGATCGCCATCTGTGTCCCTACTAATCAGATGGCAACCGAGGTGGGTTACACGCTCAGGTTGCACGGTATCCATTCGGTCGAAATCCGTTCGGACGGCCCGCACGGCGCCGACGGAGTGCACGTCGGCACCATGTTCCGCTTCAAAGGACTCGAATACCAGCGGATGATCATCGCAGGAGTGGCGGACGGTATCGTGCCGCGCGACGTCGTCGAACGCCTGCGCGCTACGGATCCGGTGCGCTATCGACACGAGATCCAGCGGGCGAGGTCCCTGCTTTTCGTGGCGGCCACCAGGGCTCGGGACAGTGTCGATCTATTTTGGCACGGAGCGCCCAGCCCGTTTCTCGGCGCGACGCTCACATCCGGAGGAAATCCGTCGGATACAGACGGCGCCGGGGATGAGTAAGTGACCGGAGGGTGCCGTCGCGGCTGACCGATTCGAGGAGCCGGGTCAGCCCGGGACTGCATTCGACACACGACGATATCGATAGTTGTGCAGGGCCGATCTTATTGCGGTTACTGCTGAGCCACAAGGGAGCGAGCACGTGCGGGCAGACACAGTCGATCTGCGACGGATCTTCGGCAGAGACATCCGCTATACGGTGCCTTTGTTTCAGAGGCCTTACGTGTGGGATCGGGACGAAAACTGGGCTCCCTTGTGGGCTGATATCCGGCGAACCATCGAGCTTGCCGAACAAGCAACGGAGAACGAGACTGTGGCGCCGCACTTCCTCGGCGCCCTTGTCTTCGACGAGACGCCCTACCTATCGTCGAACCTGGAGACCCGGCAGGTCATCGACGGCCAGCAGCGCTTGACGACACTGCAACTCTTCTTATTCGCTGCCCGAATCTCCGCCACGGCCCTCGATCACGAACGCTCCGTACGGCTGCTCAGCAAATTCCTGGAGAACGACGAGGATCTGTTCGACCGGGACGGCCACCCCGACCACCTCTACAAAATCTGGCCCACCAACGCGGACCGAGAAGAATTCCGCACCGTGATGACGGGGCATGGCGGTACCGGACGGCTCGCGCAGGCCGTCGCTTATTTCCAGCAGGAAATAAGCTCCTGGCTTGCCGAGGCAACTGATCCCGAGGAGCGTCTCGGCGCACTGGTACAGACGATGCGGGAACATTTGCGTCTGGTGATCATCGACCTGGAGAAGCACGACGACGCTCAGGTTGTCTTCGAGACGCTGAACAGCCGTGGCACTCCGCTCGAGAAGGCGGACCTCATCAAGAACCTGCTGTTCCGCACTGCCGAGCACGCCGGGGCAGACGTCGATCGGCTTTACACCACGTACTGGTTCCCCTTCGACCAGGACGAGTGGCGCACCGAGCAGAGGACCGGTCGCATCACCCGCAGCCGTCTGGATGTCTTCCTGACCCACTGGCTCATCATGCGCAGCCGGCGTGACTTCACCTCATCCGCCCTCTTCAAGGAGTTCGAACGCTGGCTCGCAGCATCGTCCGCCTCCACAGAGGACGTTTTCGCCGAACTCGCCCGGTACGCCGACATCTACGAGCGCATTGACCATCACCCCACCGATGGAGTCGAAGGCCGCTTCCTGTACCGGATGAAGGTCATGGACACTTCCACCCCGATGCCCCTACTACTGTTCCTCTACGGGTTGGAAGAGGGCGTCCTCTCCAGCGAGCGCAGGCTTCGAGCGATCCGTGCGGTCGACAGCTACCTCATGCGCCGGACGATCCTCAACCTGACCAACCGCGATTACAACCATGTCTTCCGGGAGCTCGTAACGGCCGCAGCCAGGCAGCCCGAGTACGCGGACGAAGCGGTCATCAAAACCCTTTCGTCCATGCAGGGGCCTCACCGGCAGTGGCCCACGGACGCAGAATTCCGTACCGCGCTGGAACAGGCCCCGCTCTACTCCCGCCTGTACCGCAGCCGTGTCCGCATTCTGCTCGAAGCGCTGGAGGACGCACTACGCACCGACCACACCGAGCAGCTCGTTCCCCCTGTCGGTGAACAGGTCAGTGCGAAATTGACCATCGAGCACGTCATGCCGCAGAGCTGGCGCGACAACTGGCCAGTGCTTGAGGACGACCTCCAGGAAGGGGCTGAACGCGATGAGTTGGTACATACACTCGGCAATCTCACCTTGCTGACTGGCCGGCTCAACCCCGCCCTGGGGAACATGGCTTGGGAAAGCAAGAAGCAATTGCTCGGCGAGCACAGTCTGCTGCGCCTCACTCATGGCACCCTGCTCAACTCTCCCGAGGACAGCGGTATCACCGACTGGGCCGCTCATTGGGACGAACACCGCATCCGCGTGCGCGGCAGCTACCTAGCCTCGATCGCGCTCCGGATTTGGCTGTTTGCGGACGGTCTACTGTCTCTTCCCGTGGACTCAGCCTCGGCCGTCAACTGATCTACTCCGGCAGCGGCTACGAGCAACCTTTGAAGGTTCTGCCTGGCTCAGCTCAGCCTACGCACGGATGCCCACTGGTCTCGGGGCAACGGGTATTCGTGCGCAGACGGTGATCTGTGGAGCAGGGCCCTCGCAAGCCGAACAATCACAAGACCAATTGGGGCGAGAAGCCGCTCGGCAGATGTTAAGTCTCTATCTGGAGCCCAACTTCGCGGAACCTTGTCATCGGCTCCTGGGACCTGTCGCCAAGCTGACAAGCCACCCGGGCCAACCGCCCAGGACTTCCTGCCCGATACGGGAGCATGTTGTGCCATGAACCTCCTGTGGACCCTCCTGGCGGCCACCATCACCGCCCTGGTCACCACAATCACCGTTGGCCTGGTCGCCACCCCCCGGCTGGACGCCCGCAAGAAGCGGATTGGCGAGGCCCATGCCGCACGCGACACCTTCGGCACACATCTGATGACGGTCTTGGCGACATGCACGCTCCTGGAGCAGACCCCGGTGGACGATTCCGACTGGAGTCGCAGCCTTCGGGACCGGGTGAAGGGGGAGCGAGAACGGTGGCTACAGCAACTCGACGACGCCACACGATGGATGGTCGACAACGCCTTCACATACGCCGGTAGCTGGCCCTCACAACGGCTCAAGGACTTTGCCGTCGCCTATGCAGCCAACGCCCGGGGTGTGGTGCTGTCGGAGCGGGATGAGGCCGTTAAGCGGGAGCTGCTGATCGCGCTGACGACACCGACGCAGCGCCAGTTCTTCGCGCTCTGGTGGATCCGTACCCGTTACTACACGGCCGATCAGCGGCTGTTCGCCGAGACGATCGCACGCCTCGCACCGGAGGTGCCCCAAAGCTGACGGATGCACGAGGCACCAAGCGCAAGAAGTCGCCGCAGCCCAACTGTGGCAGGCAGGACCGCAAGCTGCGCTAGGCGAAGTGAGGCTTGCCCTTTTCAACTGAAGATCATCTGAATCACCAGTTGACCAACGCTCGGTGGTTTCCCCTGTTCCCCTGCCCCACATCCCCCGCCCTCCGCCAGGTCCCGCGAGGACCTGCACCGCCTCTGATCACTGCCTTCCCTCGCGGTCGGACCTGCGCAGGTTCATACCCTGGGGCGTATTTGCAGCAGCCGCGTTCCTTCAGGCGCACGGCGCGTCTCGAGACCATGGCGGCGCTTTGCTCCGTGTCCGTCTCTCCGGGATCAGTTGAGGGGACGGGGGCGCGCCGGCGCCGGAGAGCCCGCCGGGACCGAAGAGCCGGCCCCTGTGCAGGTCAGCCCTGCCGCTGCGGAATCAGTGCGCCCTTCACCCACCAGCCCTTGCCGTCCGCCTGGCGGTGGCCGGACCGTGTCAGCACTACGTTGTTCGTCTCGGGTGCCCACATCAGTGACGTGACACCGCCGATGAGCGACACGACGCCCATGAACACCATCGACCAGCTCAGGCCGAGGTGGTCGAGGGAGAGCGGCAGCACGAAGGTACCGAGCGCGGCGCCGATTCGGCTGGCCGCGGAGGACAGGCCCACGCCCGAGGTGCGTATGGACGTCGGGAAGACCTCTTCGGGGTAGATGCCGGGCAGGATGCTCATGATCCCGTACGAGAAGAGATAGCCGAAGAAGCACGCCGTCGCGAGCCATACCGGCAGGAGCGAGCCCAGCGCCACCAGGAACAGCGCGAGCGCGCAACCGAACATCGGCCAGATCAGGATGGTCCGCCGGCCGATCCGATCGACCAGGAACCACCCCGTAGCGGCTCCGACCAGCGCTACGAAGGTGCCGAGCAGCGCGCCAGCGAGCGCACTGCCGCCGAGTCCGATCGCCCTGAGCACGGTTGGCTGGAAGAACGTCAGCGCGAAGTACGGGAGGACGATGCAGATCCAGAAGACGCACGTGAACACCGTGCGCCGGAGATAGTCGGGCGAGAACAGCTCCCGGTAGCGGGTCTCCTCGGCCTGCTCGTCGCGCCAGTCCTCGGTGTCCATCGACACCCCGAGGTCCTGCTCGACGATGTCGGCGGCTTCCTTGTGGCGCCCCTTGGAGATCAGCCAGCGGGGCGATTCGGGCAGGCCGTGCCGGAGGAGCAGGCATACGACGGCGGGGACGGTGCTGGCGGCGAGCGTGTAGTGCCAGGCGTCAGGCCAGTTCGTGTTGACCAGGTAACCGATGAGGTACGCGACGACGTAGCCGACGTTCCACAGGATTTCCAGGATGCCGAGGTAGTTTCCGCGCTTCCGGGTGGGCGCGAACTCCGCGAGCAGCGGCGACCCGATGGAGTAGTCGGCACCGACCGCGAGCCCCATGACCAGGCCCAGGGCGAACACCTGCCAGGCCGCCGTCACGAAGAACATCAGCACAGCACAGCCGAGGAACACTGACAGATCGATGGTGAACATGGGCCGGCGACCGAGCCTGTCGGTGACGTATCCGAGGAACAGGCCCCCGAAGAACGTGCCGATGAGGGTCGACGACGAGATCAGCGAGTTCCACGTCGAGGTGACACCGATATCACGAGCCATCGCGGTGCCCGCCAGGGCCGACGCCACCGAGGCGAAGACGAACCCGTCGATGAACATACCGCCGCCGGTGGCAGCCGTGAGGCGCCGCAGGAAGCGGCGTGTTCCGGGGCTCGCCGGAGCCGTGTCTCGTGAATCGTGTGCAGCCGTCGTCACAAGGGTGCCTTCCCGTAGGTGGCAGTGCCCCTCTCCCGTATTCGCTCATTCATTCCTGTGGCGTCCGCTACACCGGCCAGGGTGATCGAAGCGAGATGGGGCAGACAGGGCAATCGACGGCGGCGGCCCGTCGGCGTCGCCGGTGCGGGAGGTACACCACTTCGGACTCGGACGGCAAGCCCCTGCCGTGGGCCTTCCCTCCGGGCGGGGTGGTACCTGAGGACTACGAGGGTCCGCTTGTGGACGGAAATCGGGCCGTTGCCTGAACCTCCTTCAGCCGCCGCCGCATCTTGCCTCACGTCGCATCCAGCACAACCGGCAGGAAGAGTCTGATGATCGGCCACATGAGTCAGGTGGAGACCGAAGGGGCGCGGAGTTCGCGGTCCCCGGAGACGGACGGCGCACGGCGGGCCTCGGCGCCGGAGTACCAGGGAGTGCTCGGGTCCCTTTCGGTGAACGCCTCGGTCAGCGACGTGCTGGCCCGTGGTATCGAGGAATTGCGCGCCGCCGAGTCCGCCGGGGACCTGCGGGAGGCCGCGCG
This sequence comes from Streptomyces odontomachi, assembly GCF_024435355.1. GTDB lineage: Bacteria > Actinomycetota > Actinomycetes > Streptomycetales > Streptomycetaceae > Streptomyces > Streptomyces odontomachi. Next base: position 30,567 of record NZ_JAMJWG010000011.1, on the reverse strand, counting down.
GTGCGGGCTCGCCGTTGCGGAGGCGTACCGGAGGCTCGGCCGGACGGCTCAGGCCGATGGTGCCTGGAAGTCGAGTTACCGGACCGCCCGTTCGGCGGGTGACCAGGCGGGGATGGCCTGGGCGCTGTGGAGCGGCGGCACGCTGGCCCGGCAGACGGGAAGGTTCCGGCTGGCGTACCGGCTGCTGCGGCTGGCGTCGGAATGGGGCGAGCGCAGCGGTGACGTCGTGGCCCTCGGCTACTCCCTCGCCGGACTCGCCGAGACGGGCCGCATACAGGGAGATTACGCGGCCGTGGAGCGCCTCCACGAGCAACTGCTGGCTGAGGCGCGCCGACGCGGTGAGGCCCGGCACACGGTGTGGGCCCTGGAGGGCATCGCGCAGATGCACCGCAACAACGGCTCCTACGACCGGGCTCTCGCCCTCTTCGAGGAGGCGGCCGAGACGGCCCGCGCGGCCGACGACCGGCGGGGCTGGGCATGGGCGATGCGCGGCATGGCCGACGTGCTCTCCGCACGCGACGGGCGCACCGAGGAGGCGCTGTCGCTGCTGTCGCAGGCCGAGGAGACCTGTCGCGCGATGGACCTGCGCAGCGCGCTCGCCTTCAACCACAAGATGCGCGGCAACGTCCTCTACCGTGCCGGACGTTATGCCGAGGCCCGCGACACGTACGCGTACGCCCTGACGGAGTTCGAGGGGATCGCCGAGCCCCGGGGCACCGCGCTGGCCCGTCTCGGCCTGACCAAGGCGCTCGCCCGGCTGGGTCGCGACACCGCCCGGACCGCCGCCGACCTGGCCGAACTACGTGCCCGGCTGCGGGTCATCGGACTGCATCACGCCCGGGAGATGGTCGACAAAGCTGCGGCCGAGCTCGGCGTGGGTCCGCTGCCCGACCCTGGCCCTGGTCTTGGCCCGCGCGATGACCGGAGCGACGGCACGCCGGCCGCGGACGTGCCCCTCGCACCGGCCGGAGCGGGCCGTCTCGCCGCGCTCGCCGACGCCGGCGTGCTTCCGTCGGCAGCCCGTACGGTGGCCAGGACCGCGGAGGTCGATGCGTGGTGATGAGTTCCATGACTCAGCTCTTCTCCCCGCCGACCGGGCCCGCCTCCACCGCCCCGCACCCGCCAGCCGCCGCACTGGCCGCACCAGGCACCACCCCGCACCCGCAGGCCGCATCGGCCACACCAGGCACCGCACCCTCCACACAAGTCGCCACGCCCGCCGTCGAGGCCCCGAGACTGACCCCGACCCCGGTCCCGACCCCCGTCCCCGTCCCCGTCCCCGTCCCCGTCCCCGACACCCTCGCGCGCTGCCGCAGCCTCGTGCGCCCCGTACTCGTGGACACGATCCGCCGGCTCGACCCATGGACCGGCAAGAAGGCGGCGTACGCACTCGGCTGGTGCGACACCTCCGGAACCCCGGACGGAGCGGCCTCCCAGGGGAAGGGGCTGCGGCAGGCCCTGGCCGTGCTGGCTGCCGAAGCGGTCGGTGCCGATCCTCTCGTCGCCCGTCCGGCGGCCGTCGCGGTCGAACTGGTGCACGTCTTCTCCTTGCTGCACGACGACATCATGGACGGCGATCCGACCCGCCGCGGGCGTGCCGCGATGTGGTCGGCCTACGGCATCGGACCCGCGATTCTCACCGGTGACGCCCTGCACGCCCTTGCGGTGCAGTGCCTCGCCCGGACACCGGGCCCGCGCACCGCGCAGGCGGTGCGGCGGCTGTCCGACACGCTGCTCGCGCTGGTGCACGGCCAGGCGGACGACCTGCGCTTCGCGCGGCTGCCCTGGAGCGGGCCGACCGCCGTGCGGCTGGACGACTACCGCACCATGGCCGAGCACAAGACCGGCACGCTCCTCGGCTGTGCCGCCGCGCTCGGTGCCGAACTGGGGGACGCACCGGACGCGACCGTGGCGGCGTTCGACCAAGCGGGCCGCCACCTGGGCGTGGCCTTCCAGGTGGTGGACGACCTGCTCGGCATCTGGGGCGACCCGCACACGACAGGCAAGCCCGTCCACGGCGACCTCAAGGAACGCAAGAAGACCTACCCGGTGCTCGCCGCTCTCGCGACCGGCGGCCCGGCCGCCCGCGAGCTGCTCGCACTCCTTCAGGCGCCCGGGCCGCTCGACGCCCCCTCCGCCTCCCGCGCGGCGGCACTTGTGGCCGAAGCCGGCGGGCAGGCGGCCGGCCGGGCCGAGGCCCGCGACCACCTCGCCCGGGCCACCGGTCTCCTTGACCAGGCCGGGCTGCGACCGGGCCCGGTCCGAGAACTGCGCACACTGATCGGTTCCCTCCTCGACCGGACGCACTGACCGCCGGGGTCCTCGGGGACCGGCCGCCCTTACAGACCGTTCTCGTCGAGGAGTCGCATCAGGTTGCGTTTGCGCTTCTGGTTCGCGCGCATGGCCGTGAGGTATGTGGTGAACGCTATGCACTCCTGCGGACCTGCCGGTGGCGATCTGCGGCATCGACTATCAGGTCTCCAAGGAAGCCGGAACCCTGTGGCAGCTCGCCGTGCTGCCGGCGCCGCAGTCCCGCGGCTTGGGAACGTTGCTCGTCCGCGTTGCCGAACAACGAATCCGGTACCGCGGGCTCCGTCAGCCGGCAAGGCACCCCCACGATGCCCAACCGGCAAGGCACCCCCACGATCCCCAACCGGCAAGGCTTCCGTATGAGGCCCACGATGCATACGGGATTCCCCACCCCCACCGGGATGATTGTCGGTTTTCAGCCGGGCGGTGAGCCGTTCTTCCCGTGATGGCGGGTCATTTCTACAATGGAAAGTGGGGTGGACTCACCGAGGCGGGGGATCAGGCGGTGCATATGCGGCGCAGTGCAGCTTTCGGCGCGCGGTTCTTACGCCGTGGCCAGGTGTCTTTGTTACCCGGCTTACCCGGAATCGTGGCGGGGTCGCTGGGCGCGTTGGTGCTCGGGCTCGTGACAGGGGCGGTGACCAGACCGGATGGCCTCACCGACCACTCCTGGTACCTGTTCCTGGCCGGACTGCTGCTGGGCGTCGGGCTGTTCGGCAGCACCTACGAGATAGCGCCGCGCGAGATGCGGCAGGACCTGCGCACCGTGCTCGTGGCCGTCACCCTCGGTGTCGTGGTGAAGGCGTCGCTGATCGCCGCCGTGATGGTGCTGGCGTTCCACCGGCCCGAGTACCTCGTCCTGGGGATCGCCGTCGCCCAGATCGACCCGCTGTCGGTGGCCGCGATGAACAACCGTCATCGCATGTCACCGCGGGCGAAATCGCTGCTGTCGGCGTGGGCGTCCTTCGACGACCCGATGACCGTCCTGCTCACCCTCTACGCCTCCGTCCTCGCCTACCAGGTCTCCGGCCGTTCCGGGGCGCCGAGCACGGGACCGGCCGGGGACGGCCTGGCGGCCTACGCCCTGGGCTTCGGCTGGAACGCGCTGCTGCTCGCCGCGGTGGCCGCCGCCTGGTTCCTGCCGCGTCGGCTGCGGCGCAGGCGGACGAAGGCGGCAGGTCGAAGCCGGGTGCAGGAGGTGACCGCGTTGCTTCTGCTGGCGGCACTGCTGGTGGTCGCCGCCGTCTGGATGCTGATGCTGGCGGTGGCGCTGGCCGGGCTCTTCCTCCGTGTCGACCTGGTCCGCAAGGTGATCGGCCGGGCGGTGCCGGTGGCCTTCCTGGTCGCCTCGTTCGGCCTGGGGCTGCTGGTCGTCGGCGGATTCTCGCCGTGGCGCGGTGTGGTGCTCGGGCTGGCCGCGTTCGGTGCCCAAGCGGTCATCGCGCTGCTGATCGTGCCCAGGCTGATGCCCGGTCTTGCCCGCACCGACCTCGTCCACCTGGCCCTGGGCCAGCAGAACGGGATCACCGCGATCATCCTGGCGCTCACCCTGGAGCGGGACTTCCCCGGCACCGTCGGCATCGTGGCGCCCGCCATCGTGACCATCAACCTCCTGTACTACGCCGGCAACGAAGCATGGACGCGCCGGCGCCGGCAGCCGCAGGAGCCGTCAGCAGCCCCGCCCGAAGCCGCGCTTGCCCAGGCCGCGCCGGAGCAGCCCGCCGTGACTCCTGCTCCGATAGCGGTGGCCGGACAGCACTCGCCACCCGCCGCCGGAGCGCGGCCGTGTAGCGTCAGGCGCGCGGCCACCCGGCAGCCCGGGGGCCCGCAGTCCGCATCAGCCACCCTGGCCGACGGCATGTCGTCCTTGTGAGCAGAACGGGGTATCGGGAGGGTGTTACGGGAGGCGGTGCTGGCGGCCGTGGCGGCTGCCTGCCTGGGTGCCGTGTGCGCGCCGCAGAACGCGCTCGCGGCCGACTCCGGCAAGGACGACGTGCAGACCGTCTACTGCCTGACGCCCTCCCGCCGCGCCGCCCTGGTCCAGGCCGCCGCAGCGCTGGGCGTGGCCCGCACCGTGCCCGGCGATCCGTCCCTGGTGCGCGTGACCGCCTCGGGGCCGACGATGACGGCCCCGACCTGGGCGGGCCACGACCCGGCCGCGTTCCGGCGTACCTGCACCGCGCTGATGGCCGCAGACGCCGCCGCTCGGCCATCCGGCGGCGGCGCGGGCGGCGGGGATTCCGGCGGCCTGTTGACCAGCCTTGCGGTGGCCGCTGGAGGTGCCCTCTTCGCGCTGGCCGGCCAGCTCTTCGAGCGGAGCACGGGCGGGCGACGCGAGCGGGCGCGTGCCGTGGTCACCGCCGCCACCGGGTTCGCGGTCAGTGCCGGTGAGTACCTCGACGCCTGGCAGCGCAACACCGACACCGCGCACGAGCCCACGGCCGCCGCCCGCGCCGCCCTGGCCGCGGCACTGCGCGGGCTCGCCGTGACCGGAGAGCGCTCCCGGCAGGCCGAGGCACTCGCCCGGAGCCTTCCGCTGGCGCAGCCACCCGTGGCGGTGGGCGCCACGGCCACCGGGCCGCGCGCCCTGCCCGCGCACGAGCGGCCCGCCCTGGCCGAGGAACAGCACAGCCTCCTGGAGGCCCATGTCGACGCGGCACTCCGTCTGACCCGTTCGGCCGGAGTGTGGCACTTGCGCAGGCTGGTGCGCGGCCCGGATCAGGTCCCCGGCAGCCAGGACCAGGATGCAGGTGATCACGCTTGACCAGGACCGTCCACAACCCGTTCGCCATACGCGCCGCCTACGAGCCTTCCGGCACCAGCCGGCCCGTCTACAACTGGACGGGGGACTGGCCCCTGGTCCCCTGGATGATTCACGGGCACGCGGAGCTGTACGCCCCGGTGGACCATACCGACGAGCAGTTCCAGTACTTCGTCGACGAGGGCCCCCAGGCGTTGGACGTCACCGACAGCCAGGCCACCTCGGGCCATGTGGTGGTGGTCAGCGGGCCGCAGGGTTGCGGCAAGACGTCACTGATCCACCGCTGTGTGGCCGGGCTCGTCGAGGGCATCCGTGAAGTCAGGCAGCGGCACGAGACCGACGAGGAAGAACTGTGGTCGCTGAAGCGGGGGATGGAGGAGGTGAGCGTCGTACTGCTCGGCAACGTGAAGAACCGGGGTGATGGAATCTGCCGGGACAACAACGGGCAGTTCGCCCCGCTCGAAGACATCAACAGACGCATCTTCGACCAAGTCAAGCGCAGGCTGGGAGCGGTGAAGGACTTCTCGGGTCTGGCCGCCTCCGAGGAACACGCCGCTCTGCACTCATCCGCCCTGTGGAACGCCTACCGGGCCCTGGGAGAAGTTCTGGTCGAGCTTGCCCACTGTGTCCTGGTGGTGGTTCCCGACATGCGATGGCGCAGCTCGGATCTGCAAAAGAGATTTCTTCGCGCCTGCTCAAGCAATGTGCCGGCAGGTATGGTCTTCTTCGTGGAAAGTTCCAACAGCGAGTTGGACAAAGACATAGAAGACGAGTTCGGCGATATTCAGCTGGGTACGAATATGACTCATCTTATTGTCGGAAAGCTGCACGATCAGGACTGCGCACGGTTCGTCGAAAAGCGCATGGCCGCCCCAGGGCTGCCCAGCCCCCGGGTCACCGTGGCCGACGAGGCCATCGGTGGGGACTCACCGCACAGCTGGGGCCGGACCGTGCGGGACCTACAGGAGATGTACTACCGAGTCTCGCAAGAAGTGATCAGGAGCCAGCACCACCGCCAGGAGATCACCCTGGACCACCTGCGCGTGTACCAGGACCGCAGGAGACCGAACCTCGGAGCTCTTGGACGTTAACGCCGATTCGCCCCTGCCCGGAGGCACCCCGATGAGCGCAGCAGACCGTTTATTCCAAGTGGGCAACCCCTTCCCGCCCATACCCGCGGCGCGGCTGGGCGGGTTCGCCGACGAGACGGGCGCGAGCGCACGGAGCGACGACGAACCGGTCACCATCGACACCGATGCCCTGGACCATCTGCGCGAGCAGGCCGACGACTACTTCCGCAGAACCGCGGGCGGCCGGTTGCGCGGGCGGGCGGTGGCCCTCGTCGGAACGCTGGGCATCGGCAAGACCCATCTGGCCAACTCGGTCACCACCCAGCTACGGGAGCGCGAGGAAGACCCCCCGGTGTGGGTGATCGACGAGCCGGTGGTCGACCTCGGCATGGTCTACCGCGACCGGCTGATGCGTCTGAGCGACGACCGTACCCGCCGGGTGGCCTTCGAGGACGTGGTCATCGACTACTACGCCGACGTGGCCGCGCTCCGCATCGAGGAGCAGGACGACGGAGGGCCGCAGTCCAGCCATGCGCAGATCGCCCAGGGCCTGCGGCTGCGCACCATCGACCCGCACAAGGCCGTCGACGCGCTCCAGATCGACGAGGAACTCATCCACCGCGACCTCCAGCGGCACCTCGGCGACATCACCGAGCACCGCAAGTTCGCCACCGCACTGACGCTGCTGCTCGACCGTGACTTCAAGCGCCTGGTCTGGGACTGGCTCGGTGGCGCGGAACCCGCCCAGCCCCTGGTGGACCGCGGCATCCGGGACCGTATCGACGGCATCGACGCGGTCTTCGACGTGCTCGCCGTCTTCGCGTTCCTGCACGGCCGGGTCGGCAAACCCTACGCGCTGGTCCTCGACGCACTGGAGAAGGTCCTCGACTGGCCGGAGCACGATCAGTTCTCCTTCGTCGACGCCTTCGAACGGCTGGTCAACGTCTACACCAACGAGGGCGGACTGCTGGTCTTCTGCGTCTCCCCCGCACCGCTCAGCCGGTTCAGGCCCAACCTGCACGAACGCATCATGCAGATCTGGCCGTCCCCCCTCGACCAGCAGCAGACGGCCCGCTTGGTGCAGAGCTACCTGCCGCAGGCGGACCGCCCGCTGTTCACCGCCGGGTCCCTCGCGGAGATCTGCCAGCTGGCCGGCGGCGTTCCTCGGCAGGTGCTCAAGACCTGCTGGTGGTGCTGGAACCTGATGGAGAGCTCGCCCCGGGGCGCCACCGTCGTCGACGAGCGCATCGTGCACGCGGCGGTCCGCCGGCTGTACCGGACCGCCAACCAGGACTACGTCCTCGGGGTCATCGAAGCCATCCTCGTCGCCGGCCAGTGGCGCACCGAGGAACCCTCCCCCGGAGGACCCGGTTCCAGCGGTGCCGCCGCACAGGTCGACTTCTGGGTCAGGGTGAGCGACACCTCCAGGATCGCCGTCCTCACCGTGGGCTCCGTCCTGGTGGACGCGGAGGTGGATGTCATCGCCGGAGTCGTCCGAGCAGCCCGTGCCGCGTCCGAGCCGGGCCACTGCGCGGTGCTCGTCGTCGTCAACGGCCACCTGTCACGGCGCATGCGGGAGCGGGTCGCCCGGGTCAGCGGCGCCCAGCCGATCGTCTACGAGACGGGGCAGTTCGAGGAGCTGGTGCGCGAGGCGCTGCACATCCTGGCCGAGCGGCTGAAGAGCGTCCACCGGGACTCCGCCGAGGAGCGCCTGAGCCGGCGGATCGGCGGCCTGTCCAGTCACCAGGACGCCCTGCTGGACCACATCCAGCGGATCGACTCCCGTCTGGAGCGGGTGCTGGCCACCGCCCAGCGGCCCGCCAGACCGTTCATGGCGGCGACACGGTCCGTGCCGGAGCCGATGGCGGGGGAGGCGGAGCTGCCGGTGCGGGTGGCGGAGGAGTTCACCCGGGCCTTCGATGCCCTGGACGTGCTCTACGACCCCCGTCTGCCGGAGCTGCTGGACGTGGACGCCTCCGGCACGGTCACGGCGGACGAGGCGCCTCGGCGGCTGCGGTTCACTCCCGAGCAGTTCCAGACGATGGGCGTGGCCACCCTGCTGCGCCACCTGCTCACGGCGTTCCGCGACGGTGTGGCCGGTTGGCTGTCCGCGGTACGCGTCGCGAACCCGTCTCCCAGCCCCGGCGCTGACCAGATAAGGAACCTGTTCGTGCTCTGCCGCAGCTTCGAGATCACCACCGAGGTGCTGCCACTGGCCCGGGCGGAACGGCACCTGCCGCTGTTCGCCCCCGCCGACGGGTCGCACGACACGCTGGACACCGCGGGGCACGCCCTGCTGCGGGCGGACGCCGAGGACGTGCTGCGCCGCCTGGCGGAGCGGGTCAATCAACGGGTGCTCGAGGTGGTCAGGGGCGGGGCGGCGCCGGAATTTCGCTGACCAGCTCACGCAGCCGCTGCTCGGCCCTGCCGACCAGGAACTGGTCCATCGTCACCCCGATGACGAGGTCGTCGAGGCCCGTGGGCAGCCGGTGCAGGTACACCGCGCCTTCCTGCACGTCGAGCACCAGCCGGTCGATGGGATCGCGGGTGATCGGGCGCAGCACGTCCTGCAAACGGGCCACGGTGCCGCGCAGCCGCCCTGCCAGGTCGCGGTAGAGGGCGCGCCGGGCACTGGCCGTCATGTCGAGGAAGCGCGGGCTGAGCCCCGGGTCCTCGAAGGCGTCACCGGCGCAGGTGAGCGTCCAGTGCTGGAAGTAGGAGGCGTACTGGAGGTCGGTCGGGTTGACGAAGCGGTGCCAGATGCCGCGCAGTTGCCCCACCCTTGCCGGATCGTGGCGCAGCCCGCCCTCGAAGGTGAGCTTCTGCACCGTGTCCAGCTCGGCGCGCGACGCCCCTTCCGCGCCGCCCGGATTCTCGTCGGGCAGGTTGTAGACCTCGGTGCGCAGCCGGGTGACCAGCCGGTTCATCGCCTCGTCCAGGGCGGGCACATCGCTGTCGAGGGTGACGCCGACCAGGTGCTGCCGCGCCCGGACCCGCCCGCAGTAGAGGCCGCAGGACCGGGTCTGGACGACCATGCGCATCAGGTCGCCCGTCTGGAACCGGTTCAGCTCGGCGTCCAGGTCCTGGAAGGAACGGATGAGCTGACGGCCCATCGCCCCCTCGGATTCCAGCGGGTCCTCCGTGACCAGGGTGGTGTTCGGCAGGGGCCGGGCGTTCTCCGGACGCACCGCGAAGTCGATGATCCCGTTGCCGAAGTGAGCGATCGACCGGATGGCCGCGGAGTCCGCGAACGCGTCCTGGCAGCGGTCGCTGAGCGGCCGGTGGCCGTCGTCGTGCCGCTCGGTGAGCACCACCGTCCGGGCGCGCGCACGGCAGAGCGCGGGGTCCTTCTCGGCCACTGTCGTCACTCCTCTCCTGCGGCGGCACCCGTGTTCGGGGGTCCACCGTCGTTCATACCCCGGGCAGCTCCAGATCGATGTCCGCACGCGGTGGTGCGTCCGGTGGCGGGGACGAGCCACCGGCGCGAGCACGGGTCTCGGCGAGGTTGTGGGCGGCCAGATCGCGGTTGGGGTGTTGGGCCATACCCGCCGCGTCGAAGCCGTCCAGGGTGTCCGCCTCCAGCCGTGCGGCCAGCCTCCAGTCGCCCTGCTCCACCAGCGTGTTGGCCAGGTTCACCGCAGCCGCGAGCACCCACGGGTGGACGGCGCCGAGCCGGTCCAGGAGCCGCCGGTGCGCCTCCTCGCCCATCCGCAGCGCCTCGGCCTGCTGCCCGGCGGCCCGGGTGTGCACCGCCAGGCGGACCCGGCACAGCTGGGCGTAGGGGTGGGCCGTGCCGAAGGTGTCCTCCAGCACCTGGAGGCAGCGGCGGGCCTCGGCCACGGCCTCGTCGTGCTTGCCCAACTGGTACAGGTCGGCCGACCGGCTCAGTCGGCAGCGCAGCGTGGCGATGGACCGCTCGCCGACGTGGCGGCGCAGCTCCCCGAGCGCCCGGGTGTCACGGTCCAGCGCGTACTGCGGCCGGCCCAGCCTGCGCTCGGTGACCGCCAGGGCCACCTCCGCGTTCAGCACGGCGAGGTCGCTGAGGCCCAGCACGGTGCGGCGGGCCAGATACTCCTTGAGCAGGGTGAACGACTCCAGGTCCGCGCCGACGGCGCGGTGCATCGCGGCCAGCGCATTGGCCAGCCCCCAGCCGTCCCTGTCGTCCTCGCCGCCGATCGCCCGGCGCCGGTCGAACCGGCTCTGGAGCAGCTCCAGGGCGCCGCTGGGGTTGCCTGCCAGGGCTTCTGCGAGCGCCAGGTTGTACTCGGCCTGGACGGTGGCGAAGTGCCCGCTGCCGAGCAGTTCGGTGAGACCGTGCAGCACGTGCCGGCCTTCCACCACCGCCTCGTCGAAGTGTCCGGTGGCCCGCAGCGCCGCGCAGTACGAGTCTCCCGTGAGCAGGGTGCGCGGGTGAACGGGCCCGAGGAGCTGGCGCTGGCCGCTCAGCGCCCGCCGGTCGTACCGGGCCACGTCCGCGTAGTCGCCGAGCTGGCGGTGCGCGCCGGCGATCAGGTTGAGCAGCCTGAGGTACTGCGGCGAGGCCGCGCCGGAGCCCCAGGACCGCTCGGCCCGGCTGCCGATCTCCACCACCTGGAGCAGGGCGCGTTCCGCCCCGTTGGCCAGCAGCGCCTTCAGGTGCTCCAGGACTCCCTGGCGGACCATCGGGCGGTCGTCCTCCCAGGCGCGCAGCTCGGTCAGATACCGCGCCCGGCGATCCTCGATCAGGCTCCCGGGCAGCTGCCTCGCCGGGTGGGCCGTGTAGCCGACGACGACCTCTCGCAGTTCGGTCTCCCGCTCGCTCAGGTCCTCGCCCAGGCGGGCGCGGATGAGCTCGGCCAGCGTGCGGTGCTGGCGCACCGGCCGGTCCGGGCGCTCGAAGTCGACCTCGATCAGGCCGTGCCGAGCCAGGCACCACAGGGCGACGTCCACCATCAGCGGATCGCTCAGCATCGGCTGCGGCTCGTCGGCCGCGGACGGCCGCGCCTGCCGGCGGGCCAGTGCCTCCTGCATCTGCGGGGAGGTGAGCAGCGTCACGTCGGCATCGGACTCGGCAAGCAGCGCACACGCCTCCAGCAGCCACACCAGGGCGGCGCTGCCCGCGCTCTCCCGGGCCCACGCCTGCGCCCCGGGCAGCCGCATCAGCGAGGCCAGGCTCACCTCCAGCATCACCCGGGTCAGCGGGGTGCCGCCCGGCTGGGCCTGGAGGCGGGCCTGGGCGAGCCGGAAGTCATCGCCGAAGCGGGCCACCGCCTGCCGCAGCGCCTGTGCCAAGAGCTGGTTGTCGGCCATCGCCTGCTCCACGGCGATCCCCAGCCAGGCAGCGGCCAGCTGTACGGTCAGCGGCACGTTGCCCACCGTCTGGCCCACCCGCTCGGCCTGTTCCGGCAGCAGTCCCGGGACCTGGGCGGCGAGCAGGGCCCGGCTCTCCTCGGGCGTGAACGGCGGGACGGTGACGGTGTGCCGTGCGAACGCCTCGTCACCGGGCTGCCGGGAGGTGAGCAGGACGTCCACGCCAGCGCCGGTCCGCGGCAGCTGCCGGAGCACCGCCGGGTCGCGGACGTCGTCGTAGACCAGCAACCAGCGCTCACCCGGAGGCGGTTCCGGCGGGCCGTCGCCGCCGCGCTGCCCGGTCAGCTCGGCCAGGCCCTGGTGCAGCGGGCCGGGATACGCGGCGGACCGCCACCACACCACGTCGTAGTCGCCGCCGAAGCGGTGGCAGAACTCCAGGGCCAGTTCGCTCTTGCCGATGCCCGGTTCACCGGTCAGCAGGCACCGTCCGGCCTCGTCGACCATCGCGCGTAGCCCGTCCAGGATCCCGTCCCGGCCGATGAACCCGACGGCCCGTGGCGGCAGGACGGCCCGCTCCGGCAGCCGGGGCAGCCGGCGGTGCGGGCCGGGTCCGGCCACCGGCGCGGCCAGGTGCAGGCTGCGTTGCAGCCGGGCCACGGCCTGCGGCTCGGACAGCCGCCGCAGGTCGATCCGTTCGTGGTGGGCGAGGAGTACCTGCGGCTGCGTCTCGTCCACCAGGACCAGACGCACGTCCGGGTGCGAGAACGCGGCCAGCAGCTGCATGGTCTCGTCGTCGAGACCGGTGGGCGAGACGATGAGCAGCGCCGTGCCGTGCCCGGGACGCTCGCCGGTGAACTGCGCGAAGGGCGTCAGCGTCGTCGGCACCCCGGAGAACTCCAGGCGCTCGGCCAGCCAGCGGGCCCAGGCGACGCCGCGCGGGGTGTGCACCACGGTGGCGCGGCGGATCCCGGTCGGGCGGGTCCGCGTGATCTCCTCGGCGAGCTGGGCCAGGCACGGCCGCAGGCCGTCATCGGAACCGGGCGGCTCGTCCGCGACGGCCAGCCGGTCGCTCTGCATGTACTCGGGCGCGTAGGGGATTTCGAGGTAACGGGGCGTGTCGCCGGGGTCTGCCAGGTCCAGGAACTCGGCGCGCACCCGGGCGCGGGCGGTGCGCAACTGGTCGTGCGTGCGGACGTCGGCCTGGAGGCCCACGGCGAGCACGGTCACGGGTGTCACGGCGCGGTTCCTGATCCGGCGGGCGAGGCCGGCGGCGTTCTCGACGGACCAGGAGTTGAGCGCGAAGCAGACGGCGATGGTGTCCGACACCCGGGCCAGCGCCTCGAACTGCCGGTCGGCGTGGGCCAGGGGGGCGTCGATCAGTACCGCGTCGTAGCCTGCGAAGAGCGTGCTGCCGGACTCGACGGCGCGCTGGTCCGGCAGCAGGTCCAACTCCCCGAAGCCGTCCAGGGTGAGCAGGTCCAGCCGGAGCCCGCCGGTGTGCCCGGTGATCCGCCACCGGTCCGGGTGGCCGGGACTGCGCGACGGGGCCACGGTGGCGCCCGGCAGGGTGCGCAGATAGCGCGGGACGCTCACGTCGGAGGGTTTGGCGTCCACCACGAGCACCCGGCGCCCGGCCTCGGCGAGCAGCAGGGCCGTGTTGGTCAGGGTGGTGGTCTGGCCGATGTTCTCCCTGGTGGAGCAGAACGTCGTCACCCGGACGGTGCGCGGGTCGATCTCGGGCTGTGGCATGACCGCTCCGTTCCCAGCCGGATGCACCCCGGCGCCGGAGTCTTCATTCTATGGACGCGTTCCCGCGTGAGCGGGCGACCGGAAAGTGACGGTGGCCGGCTTACGCGGCCTCCTGTTTGTAGTCCGTGTTGAACAGGTCGTCGGCACCCTCGGCCGCTTCGTGGATGCGGCGCAAGGCGATACCCAGCGCGGAGTCCGGCAGGTTCGCGATGGTTTCCAGTGACAGGCCGGACAGATCCACCAGGGGGGATTCGAGATCGCCCGGTGCCACCCGCGCGCCTGTTACCTCGACATCACTCATACGGAAGTCGCCACCGTCCATGGGAATCCCTGCCAGAATCCTGTCCGGAAACGGCTCGGCAAATAAGCGCGGGCCGCCATGCCATGCTAACGGGGCGTCAACTTACCAGCCAGTGCGCGTGCACTCGATCAGTTCTGACCAGCGTCGATGTTGGCCGAGATGCGATAGGTGGGCCGATAGTGCGCCCTTGACTCGCCCGTGCGCAGCGGCAAATACTTGGCCCCCCGAATCCGCTGCGCATGGAGGGCCATTGACCGGCGGAGACGACGATGCGCGCGGCGCGCGCATCCGGCCACAGAACCGACCGGATTCGAATTGGCCGTCCGGTCTGGATGTCGATGCGGTCGTGGCCGGGGGCTGGACTCCGGTGCCCTTCCGGAATTTCGTTCTCAAGATCTTCAGCCGGTGCGATCTCGACTGCGACTATTGCTACATGTACCGCGGGCCCGACCAGAGCTGGCGGGACCAGCCACGGGCGATGTCCCGTGCCGTGGTCGGCTGGACCGCCCGGCGCATCTCCGAGCACGCTGCGGCGCACGGTCTCGACCGCGTCGGTGTGGTGCTGCACGGCGGCGAGCCGCTGCTGGCGGGCCCCGACCTGATCGCCCATACGATCACCGCCGTCCGCGAGGCGGCCGGTCCGCGGGTCCGGGTGGACGTGTCGGTGCAGACCAACGGCACGCGACTGGACGACGACTACCTGGCGCTGTTCGCCCGGCACGGGGTGCGGATCGGGATCAGCCTGGACGGCGACCGTGCCGCACACGACCTGCACCGGCGCACCGCGGACGGCCACGGCAGCCACGCCCGGGTGACCGAGGCCCTGCACCGGCTCTCCGGCGGACCGCACCGCGCCCTGTTCGGCGGCCTGCTGTGCACCATCGACCTGCGCAACGACCCGGTTGGCACCTACCGGGAACTGCTGCGCCACCGCCCGCCTCTGGTCGACTTCCTGCTCCCGCACGGCAACTGGACCACGCCCCCGCCCGGTCGGATCCCCGACGACCCCGCCACGCCCTACGCCGATTGGCTGGCCGCGGTGTTCGACGAGTGGTACGGCGCGCCGGTCCGGCAGACGCGGGTCCGGGTGCTGGAGCAAATCCTCACCCTGCTGCTCGGCGGCCGGGCCGGACCCGAGGGCCTCGGTCTGGAGCCCACGGCGTACCTGGTGGTCGAGACGGACGGGCGGATCGGCCAGGACGACGCGCTGCGCACCGCCTACCCCGGTGCCGCCGCCACCGGCCTGCATGTGGCCCGTGACGCCTTCGACACCGCGCTGCGCCATCCCCCGTTCGTCGCCAGGCAGCTCAGCGCCCAGGCGCTGGCCGCGCCGTGCCGGGCATGCCGGCTGCACCGGGTCTGCGGCGGCGGTCACTACGTGCACCGCTACCGTGCCGGATCGGGGTTCGCCAACCCCTCCGTCTACTGCCCTGACCTGTACGCACTGATCAGCCATGTGCGCCGGCGTCTGACGGCCGACATCGCCGACCTCCGGACCGCCGGGGCGGGCGCCGCATGAGTCTGCCGCGGCACCGTGTCCCCGGCGAGCTGTTCGACCGGATCGCCTCCGGCGACGGCGGCGCCGCCGCGCTGCGTCTGCTGCACCGCGTGGAGTACAGCCGGCGGCTGACCCTGGTGCGTGCCGTGCTGACCCTGGCGCAGCAGCGCCGGCCGGACCTCGGCGGCGTGGCAGGTGAGGTCTGGGCCGCGCTGACCGCGGTGCAGCGGCGCTCGCCCGAGGCACTGCGCCAGGTGCTGTGCTATCCCTCGGCCGGCCCTGCCAACCTGCGCCTGCTGCGCGAACTGTCCGGCGGGCAGCCTGCGCCGTCACTGGAGCCGCTGGCCGCACTGACCGCAGCGGCCGTGGTGCGGGCCGCACTGCCGACCACGGTCGTGCTGCGGGTGCGAGGCGGGTGGGTGGCGCTGCCCTCCTTGGGGGCGGCTCGGTTCCCCGACGCGGCCGAGGGCGAGCCCGCGGTGGTGCGGGTGACGCGCTCGGGCGCGACGGTCACCGCGGGCGAGCAGGTGGTGCGGGTCCCGCGGGACCCGTTCGACGGGGTGGCGCCGGGCTGGTCGGGGCTGCGCAGGATCGCCGCCCCCGGGTCGGACACGACGCTCCTGCTCGACGACGTGGACCCGTTTCGTTTCCCGGCGTCCCCCTGGTGCGTCAATCGGCTCCCCGAGCGGGACCTGCGGCACTGGCAGGACACGGTCGCCGAGGGGTGGCGGCTGCTGTGCGCGGTCCACCCGGGGCCCGCGGAGGAACTGGGCGCGGGCACCCGGGTCCTGGTGCCGCTGGCCCGCGGCCCGGACGGCACCACCATCAGCGCCAGCTCGTCCGAGACGCACGGCTGCACGGCGCTGTCCACGCCCCCGTCCCCGCGCGCCCTGGCGCTGGCCCTGACCCACGAGATCCAGCACACCAAGTTCGCCGCCCTGCTGCACGCCCTGGACCTGGTCGACCCCGCCGCCGTGCGTTCCGGCGCACGGTTCTACGCACCCTGGCGGTCCGACCCGCGCCCGCTCACCGGACTGTTCCACGGCGCCTACGCCCACCTGGGCGTGGCCGGGTTCTGGGGTCGGCAGCGGCGGGTGGAGACCGAACCGGCCGCACTCTCCTACGCGCACCTCGAGTTCGTCCGGTGGCGGGAGGCCAGTTGGGAGGCGACCGGGGTCCTGCTGGACAGCGGCCACCTCACCCCGCTCGGCCGCCGCTTCGTCACCGGGATGCGCACCGCCCTGGCGGCACTGCGCCGCGAGCCGGTCCCGGCCCGGGAAGTCGAACGGGCACGGGAGATGGCGGCCGATCACCGGCAGGAGTGGACCCGGCGCCATACGGTGGGGTCGCACAGGAAGTGAGGCAGGGGCAGGGGGCAGGGGGCTTTCCCGGCTTTCCCTGTTCCGGTGTCCCGTATCCCTGCCTCCGGTTCACGGAGCGGACCAGGGACGGCGAGTTGCTCGTCAATCCGCTGATGGCCCTGTACTTCTGCGTGGACCTGCCCGGACTGGCCCGCCGCTGTCTCTCCCTCGATCTGCTGGAACGGACGGTGCTGATGCGGCAAATGAGTGCCGTGATCGAGGAGTTCCGCAGCACGCTGCCCCGTCAGCGCCCGCCGCGGGCATTCCCGCACTGAGCCTTCAGGAGCGGGCCGTTCAGGCCTTGTGCGTGGCCGTTTCGGTCGGGCGGACGTCCGTTCAGGAGGTGGTCGCGTGCAGGGTTTCCCGGCGGGCGAGGAGGCCGGAGGAGGTCACTTCCACTGTCCGGCGCACGACGTCGGTGAAGTCGATGCGCAGGGCGGCCAGCGCGGGATCGGAGGCATAGGCGGCGAGGACGGCTTGCGGGGGGCGGCTGCACGGCCAGGCCGCGACGGCCA
The DNA here is from genome assembly GCF_024435355.1 of Streptomyces odontomachi. Classification (GTDB taxonomy): domain Bacteria; phylum Actinomycetota; class Actinomycetes; order Streptomycetales; family Streptomycetaceae; genus Streptomyces; species Streptomyces odontomachi. The sequence goes on along the minus strand of NZ_JAMJWG010000011.1, from coordinate 13,713 downwards.
TCAGCAGGGTTGTCTCCACGAGGGTCGCGGCCCCCTCGTCGCCGAGCTCCGGCAGGTACCGGGCGGCGAGCGCGACCAGGCGCTCCAGGGACTCCCGGGCGGTGTGCTTGTGCCGGGCCGCGACCTCGGTGGAGATGTTGTGCTCCAGCACGGCGGCCTGCGAGCTGAGCAGGTCGCACAGCACCGGTCGGCGCGCCATCGAGGCGGCCAGGAGCGCGGCGAGCCGGTCGCCGCGTTCCTCGGTCGTACCTGCGGGGACGGCTTCGCGCTCCAGCTCGGCGAGCCAGTCGGAGACCTGGGTATCCAGCAGTTCCAGCAGGACCGCCTCGCGCGATTCGAAGTAGCGCAGCACGTTGGCCTTGGCCAGGCAGACCCGGCGGCTCAGGGCGCTGAGGCTGAGTTCGGACACCGTCATCTCGGTCAGCATCGCGTCTGCGGCATTCAGGATCTGCCGCCGCCGCTGGTTGCGTTGTTCGTCGGTTCTCGCTCGCTGGAAGGACACCCCTCCAGCTTACAGACCGCCGGTACTTTACTAAGGTACCGGTGGTTCGTTATGTTGGGTGGCGAGACAAGATACCGGCAGTACGTTATGGAGCTCGTCATGTACCAGGTCCCCGACCAGCAGGGAAAGCTCGCCGTCGTCACCGGCGCGAACAGCGGCACGGGCAAGGAGACGGCCAAGCGTCTCGCCGCTGCCGGCGCCCACGTCGTTCTCGCGGTGCGCACCGAGACCAAGGGCGAGCAGGCGAGGGCGGAGATCCTGGCCACGCACCCCGGTGCCCGGGTGGAGGTCCGCCGCCTGGACCTGGCGGACCAGTCCTCGGTGCGAAAGTTCGCCGACGGCCTGATCGCCGACGGCCGGCCGCTGGACGTCCTGGTGAACAACGCCGGAGTGATGAACGTCCCCGCGCGCACGGAGACGGTCGACGGCTTCGAGCTCCAGCTGGCCAGCAACTTCCTCGGCCCGTTCGCGCTCACCGTCCGGCTCCTGCCCCTGCTGCTGACCGCCCCCGCACCGCGGGTCGCCACGATGAGCAGCGGCATGGCGAACCGGGCGCGGATCGACTTCGACGACCTACAGTCGGCCCGCCGCTACCGCCCGACCCGGGCGTACGCCCAGTCGAAGCTGGCCGACCTGCTGATGATGACGCACCTGGCCGCTCTCGCCGCGGAACGCGGCTGGGCCCTGCTGTCCATCGGTGCGCACCCGGGCTACACCCGTACCAACCTGATGACCTCCGGCCCGCACCTGAACGGTGGCCGCCCCGGCCTGATCGAGTCCCTGGCCTACCGGATCGCCCCCTCGCAGGGCCCGGAACAGGGCGCCGAACCCCTGCTCTACGCCGCAGCCGACCCCGGCGCCGCCTCGGGCGGCTACTACGGGCCCCGCTGGGCACTCGTCGGCCCGACCAAGCCCGTCGCGCTGCCGCGCCCGGGCCGCGACAAGGTCACCGCGGCCCGGCTGTGGCGGGAGGCCGAACGCCTCACCGAGGTGTCCGCCCCCACCCGGGGCAGGTGACCGAGATCTGTCAGCAGAACGGCCGGAACTCCTTGAAGTCCAACGTCGGGCGTGGATCGGGCAGCCGGTAGGCACGGGTCCGTGGCCGACCGCTGGCCGGGTCGGTCGTCCCGTCCGTCAGAGCGCCCGGCACCGGGCGCCACCCCAGGTTGGTCTCGAAGTAGGCGACGGCGGCACCGACGGACGGCCACCAGACGTCGTCGAGCACCACGATGCCGCCGGGCCGGACGATCTCGCCCAGGAAGACGAGGTCGACGAACACGTTGTGGAAGTGGTGGCTGCCGTCGACGAACGCCGCGTCCGCGGCGAAGCCCGCGGCGACCAGCCGGGGAAGGAACCGCTGCGACGGCTCGGTCACCAGCTCGGCGACGCCGTCCAGGCCGGCGCTGCACAGCAGCTCCCACCCCACACCGTCGTAGGCCGTGTACTGGAACGGGTCGATCACCACGTGCCGCGGGGTCCGCGAACCAGCACGCAGCAGTGCCTCGCCGATCGCCAGCGCCGAACGGGCGTAGGCGAGTCCGATCTCGACGACCGTGCCGACCCGCTCGTCCACCAGCAGGTCACGTACCTGATCGCAGTCACGCTCCGGTAGTGCGACGGTGGCGAAGTCCGGAGCGCCGTCGGGCGTGCGCGGTGGTCCGTGCTCGGCGAGTTCGCGGCGGACGGCGGCCACGCGTGCCGGCCACTCGCCCGTGGCTCCGTCCGGATGCGCGTTCGGACTCACCAGGCCCACTCCTTACGTTCGGCGGCATCACCGGGTGGGGCCATCACGCCATCGCCCGAAACACAGGGTCACCGCGTCGTCTTCTCATCGGGCGGGCCGTCGTCAGGCGGGCCCTCGTCGGACGGGCCGTCCGGTGAGCGTTCCACTTCGGGGTTCTCGGGCCGCGAGGAACGTGTGCTGTCGCCGCCCGTCACGGCCGGCGGGGTGGCGGAGCCGGGGAGTTCGGCCTTCATCGTCGCCAGCTGGGCCTCCACGTCCTGGTCGGCCGTCGTCGCATCCAGCTCCGTCTGGATGTCGTCGCGGCCGGCCGGGAGGGTGGCGTCCTCCAGAGCTCCGGAGTCGATCAGCTCGTCCAGGGCGCCGGCCCGGGCCTGGAGCTCCTCGGTCCTGTCCTGGGCGCGCTGCACGGCCATGCCGACATCGCCCATCTCGTCACCGATACCGGAAACCGCCTCGGTGATGCGGGTGCGGGCCTCGGCCGCGGTGTAGCCGGCCTTGATGGTCTCCTTGCGGGTACGGAACGTCTCCACCTGTGACTGGAGGCGCTGCGCCGAGACGGTGAGCTTCTCCTCCTGCTCCTGCAAGGTCGCCCCCTGGCCGTCCAGGTCCTCGATCTGGTCGAGAACCGCCGTCCGCCTGGTCAGCGCCTCACGGGCCAGATCCTCCCGGCCGGCGCCGAGCGCCTGCTGTGCCTGCTTCTCGAGCTTGTCGCCGGACTGCCGCAGCTGCGCCGCCTGCACCTCGACCCGCTTGCGGCTGGTCGCGACATCCGTCAGTCCGCGCCGCACCCGCTGCAACATCTCCAGTTGCCGTTGGTACGAGTAGTCGAGGACCTCACGCGGGTCTTCGGCACGGTCCAGCGCCTTGTTCGCCTTGATCCGGAAAAGGTCGACGATTCGGCGAATGATGCTGGTCATGGTGACCGCCTGCTCCTCTCCGTGGCCGGTGCCCGTGCACGGCAGGCGGTGACCCGTGCCCATGCACGGCAAGCGAGCGCAAACGCGCTGGTCGCAAGCGTCTCCTGGCTCGCGGCCGTCACCCGTTCATGTCCAGTGTCCCTCGCGCGAACGGCACCGTGGCAGTTGCGAAGGAGTGCTCCGACGGGGCGGGCGAAGGCATCCACCGAACGCGCCACGCCGGTCACGGAAAGTGATCAACAGGCGAGTGTCAGTGCACGGTGCCACCCTGATGCCACCAGGGATCTGCGGAAGGGAACCATCGCCATGATCACCACGGACTTCGCCCCCGGTTCGCCCTGTTGGCTGGACCTGGGCGCTCCTGACGTCCCCGCCGCCGCGGCTTTCTACGGTGCGGTGCTCGGGTGGAGCTACCAGTCCATGGGCGAGGGCGAGGACATGGAAGGTGGCATGTTCCGCAAGGACGGAAAGATCGTCGCCGGCCTCGGCAAGCTCACCGAGGAGGGCGCGCGCCCGGCCTGGATGATCTACTACAGCGTCGCCGACGCGGATGCCACGACCCAGGCCGTGGAGCGCGCGGGCGGCACCGTGCGGGTGGCGCCCATGGACCTCGACGACTGGGGCCGGATGGCACAGTACAGCGACCCGCTGGGCGGCCAGTTCGCCGTCTGGCAGCCGGGCAAGGACAAGGGTGTCGAGCTCGTGGACCAGCCGGGCTCGCTGTCCTGGACCGAGCTGTACACGACCGACGCCGCGGCCGCCAAGGAGTTCTACGGCGCCCTCTTCGGCTGGCGGTTCAGCGACATGGAGTTGCCCGGCGGCGGGGGCACGTACTCCCTCATCACCCCCGCCGGCCTTCCCGAGGAGCGCATGCACGGCGGCGTCATGCAACTCCCCAAGGAGCACCTCGCCTTGACGAGCGGACGACCGTACTGGCACCCGGTCTTCGCGGTCGCCGACTGCGACGCCGCGGTCGCCGCGGTCACCGAGAACGGCGGCAGCGTGCAGATGGGGCCCGACGACGCAGCGGGCGTCGGCCGCCTGGCCGTCTGCCTCGACCCGTCGAACGCGGACTTCGTGGTGCTCACCCCGGCCCGCAGCTGAGCCGGGACATGCCCGGGTGATTCACCGCAGTGGCGGGGAGGGCTGCCTCCGACAGCGCGTGGTCCGCGCATCTTGGCGCACCGACGATCTTGTGATGTCCTACTCCGGTGGACGGTGTCTTCTCCGCCTTGATCGCAGTCGTTGGGACATTGCTCGGCTCCGCTGTGACGTACGTGTTCCAACGCAGGGTGTCCGCACATGACCGCATGTTCGCGGCCCAGCAGCAGCTCCGCTCGGATCGCATGGCCGTGTACAGCGACTTCGCCGGAGCGCTGACGGAGTTCCGGCGCAGCCAGCAGGATCGCTGGCATCGCGGCGACGAGGATCGGGACGGGCCCGCGTTCGTCGACGCTCGTACGGAGGCTTACCGGCTGCGCGGGATCGCCCTCCACGCGCTGTTCCGCGTCCAACTCGTAGCAAGCGGGCAGGCACTGATCGACACCGCCCAAGGCGCCTACGACATGGCGACCGACCTGCACAAGGCATCCGACAGGACAGAGCTGAGCACCCGTTCGGATCAGGCACGCGAGGCACTGGAGCGGTTCGTCAGGTTCGCCGCGTCCGACATGCGGTGAATCGGACGTGCGACGACACGGCTGCCACGCCCTCAGCCGCATGGCTCCGAGCGGCATGAAACGTGTTCACGCCGTCGGAGCCGGCCGTTGGCGGCGACTCGGACTCCGGCTGCACCGACCGGAGTTCGACGCCCCGCCCCGCAAACGGACAAAGGAGCGCACATGGACGTCCCTGCCAGACACGACGCACCGGGCCCGAGCCCACATCAGCCGGGCCCGAGCCCGCACCGGGCACTGGCCGTCAGCAGACGCCGCCTACTGGGCGCGGCGGGAGTCGCCGCCGGCAGCGCCCTGCCCTGGATGGCCGGGGCACCCCAGGCGGCCGCGACCCCGGCGGCACCGACCGCGGAGACGGCCGCAGGGACCACCACGGGGACCACCGCAGAAACCGCCGCCCCCTCCCCCGACCAGCTCCCCCTCACCGGCGGCCCCGACTTCCCCATCGGCATCTTCTGGCCGCCGCACCCCTACGCCAGCACCGCAGCCCGCTACGCCGAGATCGCCGACGCCGGGTTCACCTTCGTCATCTCGGGCAACTACGCCGGGGACGGCCAGATATTCACCCACCAGCTCGGCCTGGCGCAGGACGCCGGCCTGAAGATGCTCATCTCGGATGACATCCAGGTGAGCAACATGTCGCGGTGGTTCGCCATCTCGGACGATCCCGCCGACCATCTGTCCGTCACCCCGGCCGAGGCCCGCGAGCTGTACAAGCGCGCCTTCGACGCGTACGGCCCGCACTCCTCCCTCGCCGGCTTCAACCACTACGACGAACCGGGGGCAGGCTGGTTCGCCACCCTGGCCCGCACGCTTCAGGCGGCGCGCGACGTCGCGCCCGGCCTGCTGCCGTACGTCAACCTCCTGCCGTCCACCGATCCGGCCTACTACCAGGGTTTCGTGGACGTGGTGAAGCCGTCGCTGATCTCCTTCGACCGCTATCCGCTGCTCTCCGAGGGGCGCGAGGACGCCGAGTACTTCCTCAACTGGTCGGTGGTGCGCAAGGCGGCGCTCAGCGCCGACCTGCCGGCATGGACGTTCATCCAGACGCTCGCGTTCAACAACCACCGCACGCCCACCGCGGCCGAGCTGCTCTGGCAGGTCAACGTGAGCCTCGCCTACGGCGCCAAGGGCATCCAGTACTTCACGTACTGGACCCCGGAGGCCGCGCGCGGCGAAGGCTTCCAGCCGGCGCTCATCACGGTGGACGGGGCGCGGACGAAACGGTACGACGCGGCCCGTGCCATCAACACGACCTGGTTGCGGCCCGTCGGGCGGGAGCTCAAGCCGCTGGTGCCCGAGTCCGTGATGCACGCGAACGAATCGCCGCTGCCCGCCGGGGCGACCGCCTTCACCCCCGACGACCAGCTGGATTCGGTCAGCGGCGCGCCGGTGATCCTGAGCACCTTCCGCAGCCGTGACCCGGCCGTCGCCGACCGCTGGGTGCTGGTGGCCAACCGCTGGCACAACGCACGCGCCCGAGCGACGGTGGCGGTGCGGCCCACCTCCGTGGCGCGGATCGCGTCCTTCGACCCGTCCAGCGGGGAGTACCGCGCCACGAACGCCCAGGACGCCCTCACGGTCGACCTCGCACCCGGTGCGGCGGGCCTCTATCTACTGCGCGCGGGCTGACGCCGGCACGACCCGTGCCCGGGGACCGGTCCCCGGGCACGGGAAGGGAAAAGGAACGGGAACGGGAACGGTGGGCCGGTTCGCCGGAACCCCGCCCGGTCCACTCGAAGAACTTCCTACTCGAAGAACTTCCTACTCGAAGAACTTCAGGCTCCACCCGGTGTTGGTGTTGTCACCGGGCACGTTGGCGCGGCTGTACGTGGTGTTCCCCCACCAGCAGAACGTTCCCGTGTACCAGTGCCGGTTCGCCCACGAGTACGGGGTCCCCTTCGCGACCGCGTGGAACATCAGGGGGAACGTCGGGCCGGCGGGCGGGCTGGTGGCGATGTCTCCGTCGAGGAGGACGAAGGTGTGGTGGCCGGGGCCGTTCACGTAGAGGGTCGGGTCCCAACCGCTCATCATGGTCGCCGCGTTGGAGCCGAACAGGCAGCCGTTGGACTTGTACCAGTCCCATACGTAGGTCGGGTCGCCGCCGGACCGCAGCCGCAGGTCGGCCAGGCAGTACTGGTCGCTCCAGCTGCCGTTGGCGGAGTACACGATGTGCAGCTGCCCGTTCGGGTCCTTGATCGCCTCGGGGGCCTCGTTGATGTACGGGTTGCCGACCACGCGCTCCCAGCTCTCCCTCGGTTGGGAGATGATGGAGCGTCCCCCGGTCGGGGTGGTCGGGCTGCTCATGCGGGCGATGTAGAGGTTCTGCTCGACGTTGGTGTCGCCGGCCCAGCCGGACCAGACGAACCAGCGCTGCCCGTTGAAGGTGAACATGGTGCCGTCGATGGCCCACTTGTCGTCGGGCAGGGCCAGCTTCGTCTCGGCGGTGTAGCCGCTGTCGGGGTTCGCTGAGCTGATCACGTACATCCGGTGGGCGGATCCGGCGCCGGCCGAGAAGTAGACGTAGTAGCGACCGCCGTCCCGCACGATCTCCGGGGCCCAGACCTCGCCGAGACCGTGGCTGTCGGACCAGATCTGCCGGGCGGTCGCCGAGGACAGGCCGTCCGTCGAGGAGGCCTGCCGTACGGCGATACCGCCGCCGGTCGACTGCACCGAGATGTAGGTCCCGCCGACGCGCAGGACGCTCGGGTCCGCCGCCTGGATGCCCTGTTGGCCCGCCTCGGCCGGCCCGGCGGACACCAGGCACGCCGTGACGGCGAGGACGACGGACAGCGCGAAGGCCGCCATGCCGGAAATTCGACGACGAAGTCTCATAGCCCCTTTTCCTACGTCCTCTCGCGCGGCACACGATCCCGCTCCGCTGTGGTTACCGGTCCGTAGAATCGCGAGTTTCCGTGAGCATGTCAATCAGAAAGAGGAGGCTCTCCGCGGATACCCAATCTTTCCCGACTCATTCGTGTGTTGATATTCACCTTTCACATGACATCAAAAATCAGTCATAGGCGGACATTCGGCGAATACGCGTTCGCCTAAAGTTTCCGGCCATGCCGCCCACTACCGGAACTCCAGCCTCCACTGGAGAAACCACACACCAGCCCCCGCACCACCACCCCCACGGCCGCCCCCACCACCCCGTCCGCGTCCTGCGTCATGTCTGGATACCGCTCAGGGACGGCACCAGGCTCGCCGCCCGTGTCTGGCTGCCGGCGGACGCTTCAGGGCCGGTGCCGAGCGTGTTGGAGTACATCCCGTACCGCAAGAACGACGCCACGGCGCCACGCGACGTCACGCTGCACGCGCCCTTCGCGCAGGCCGGGTTCGCCTCGGTGCGGGTCGACTGCCGGGGCAGTGGCGACTCCGACGGCGTCATGCTCGACGAGTACCACCCGACCGAACTGTCCGACGCCCTCGAAGTCCTCGACTGGATCGAGCGGCAGGAGTGGTCGGACGGGCAGGTCGCGATCATCGGGAAGTCCTGGGGCGGCTTCAACGGGTTGCAGATCGCCGCGCTCGACCCGCCCCAGCTGCGCTGCATCGTCACCGTCTGCTCCACGGACGACCGCTACGCCGACGACGTGCACTACGCGGGCGGCGCCCTGCTCGCCTCCGAGATGCTGCCCTGGGCGGCGACGATGCTCGCCTACAACGCCCGCCCCGGCGACCCCGCCGTGCTCGGCGAGTCCTGGCGGGAGCGTTGGCTGGAGCGGCTGGCGGCGACGGTTCCGTATGCCGAGGAGTGGGTCGGCCACCAGCGCCGGGACGCGTACTGGGAGCACGGCTCGGTCTGCGAGGACTACTCCGCGATCAAGGTGCCGGTGTACGCGGTGGGCGGCTGGCTCGACCAGTACCGCGGTGCCGTCTTCCGGCTGATGACCGGCCTGGAGGAGGCGGGCGTCCCGGTCAAGGGGCTGCTCGGGCCCTGGGCGCACAACTACCCGCACCAAGGGGTGCCCGGACCCGCCATCGACTTCATCGGCGAGTGCGTCCGCTGGTTCGACCGCTGGATGCGCTCCTCCGCCCCCACCGACGACGACCTCGGGCTGCGCGTGTGGATGCCGGAGCCCGCCCCGCTCGGCGCCGACCGCGTGCACCGTGCCGGGCGCTGGGTCGCCGAGCCGTCCTGGCCGTCACCGGGCGTCACCTCCCGCCGTACGCCGCTGAGCGAGCTGGGCGGGGTCCCGGGCACGGCCGTGCTGCGTTCGCCGCTCGCCCTCGGGGCCGGAACGGGCGACTTCCTCAAGTTCGGGGACGTTCCCGGGCAGTACGCCGACCAGGCGGCCGACGACGGGCTGGCCTGCTCCTTCACCGGGCCTGAGCTGCCCGAGCGGGTGGAGATCCTCGGCGCTCCCGAGGTCACCCTGCGCGTCACGAGCGACCGTCCGCAGGCGCAGCTCGCCGTGCGGCTGTGCGAGGTCACGCCGGACGGCGCGTCCCGGCTGGTCACCACCGGGCTGCTCAACCTCACCCACCGCGCCGGTCACGCCGCGCCCGAACCGCTGGAGCCGGGCCGGGCCTACGACGTGACGGTTCCGCTCTTCGCCGTCGGCCACGCCTTCGGCGCCGGGAACCGCATCCGGGTAGCCGTCTCCGCCGCGTTGTGGCCGTGGGTGTGGCCCTCGCCCCAATCCGTGGCGCTGGAGCTGGACACCGGCCACGGTGCGTTGACCCTTCCCGTACGGGAGCCGCGTCCGGCCGAGGAGGCCGCGTTGGGTGACTTCGGGCCACCGCCGCCGGCTCCGCCGCACTCCATCGAGACGGAGACGCTGCCGGGTGCGCGCCGGGTGACGTACGACCCGGTGAGCCGGGAGCAGGTCATCGTCGCCACGCCGGCCGGCGGCTCGATGGTCGACTGCGCCGACGGGCTGACGTACGGCTCGCGCGACCTCAACCGCTTCCGGCTGGTGGAGGGCGACCCGCTGTCCGCGAGCGTCGAGTGCGAGCGGGAGGAGCGCATCGGGCGGGGTGAGTGGGCGGTACGGGTGCACACCCGGTCCCGGATGACCGCCGACGACCGGGACTTCCTCGTCGTCAACCATCTCGCCGCCTACGAGGGCTCCGGCGCTCAGGAGCGTGAGGTGTTCGCTCGTACGTGGACTCGTTCGATCCCCAGGGACCAGGTGTGAGCGCCCGGAGAGTGGGCCGCCACATCGGCCGGAAGGCGGGGCGGCGGGCCGCGCTGGCGGTGCTGCTGGTACTCGGCTGCGTCGCCGCGCTCAGCGGCTGCGGAGCCGCGGCGCCCGGCGGGCGGCCCACCGTGGTGATCGGCGCGAAGGAGTTCACCGAGGAGTGGGTCATCGGCGAGCTGTACAAGCAGGGGCTCGAGCACGCCGGCTACCACGTCGAGCTCAAGTCGAACATCGGCAGCACCAACATCATCGACGGTGCCCTCACCTCCGGCCAGATCGACCTCTACCCCGAGTACACGGGCGTCATCCTCCAGGTGCTGGCCCAGGAGACCGAGGTCCCCGGCAGTGCGGCGGAGACCTTCCGCAAGGCGAAGGCGTTCCAGGAGAAGCGCGGCCTGACGATGCTGCCCGCGACGCCGTTCCAGAACCGCGACGCGGTGGGCGTGAAGCCCGCCTTCGCCAGGAAGTACGGCATGAAGACCATCGCCGACCTGCGCAAGGCGCCGCACGTCGTGTTCGCCGAGTACCCCGACAACCTCACCGGAGCACTGGGCTACCACCAGCTCGTCAAGGCGTACCACCTGCCGAACACCGAGGTGAAGACCCTCAACATCGGCTTGCAGTACTCCGCCCTCGACCACGGCCAGGTCGACGCCGCCGACGTCTTCACCACCGACCCGCAGCTCGCCCGCGGCGACTACACGCTGCTGGCGGACACCAAGAGCTTCTACGGCTACCAGAACCTCGCCCCCGTACTGCGCAAGGGCGTCCTCAAGGAGCAGGGGCCCGGATTCGCGAAGGTGCTGAACCGGATCGACGCCCTGCTCACCGACAAGGCCGTGCGCGAGATGAACCGCGCCGTCGACGAGGTACGCCTGGCGCCGTCCGAGGTCGCCACGGACTTCCTGCGGGCGAACGGGATGACCTGAGCGCAGCGCGTCCCGGCGCCACGCGCCCCGGCGGCGCGCACCCCGCACCTGCACGTACCCCCGTCGCCCTCCCAGGAGAACCCCGATGAGTCAGGAAACCAACGAACCGAGAAGCGCGTCCGGCGCCGCGAGCCCGGCGGTCCCGGCAACCGAACCGGACGCCACCGCCACCGCCAGCGCCACCGCGGACGCCCCTGCCCCCGAAGCTCAGGAGATCGTCTTCGACCGGGTCGTGAAGAACTACCCGGGCGCCGACACGCCGGCCGTCGACGAGCTGTCGCTGACCGTCCCGGCGGGCGAGATCTGCGTCCTGCTCGGTCCGTCCGGCAGCGGCAAGACCACGGCCCTGATGATGGTCAACCGGCTGACCGAGCCCACCCGCGGCGACATCAGGATCGGCGGCCGTTCCATCCGGGACATGGACCCGATCGAGCTGCGCCGCTCCATCGGCTACGTCATCCAGCAGGTCGGCCTCTTCCCGCACCTGTCCATAGCGGACAACGTCGCGACCGTGCCGAAGGTGCTCGGCTGGGACCGCGGGCGTACGAAGCGGCGGGTGGCCGAACTGCTCGACCTGGTGGGGCTGCCGGTCGCCGAGTACGGCAAGCGCTATCCGGCGCAGCTCTCCGGTGGGCAGCAGCAGCGCGTCGGGATCGCCCGCGCGCTGGCCGCCGACCCGCCCGTGATGCTGATGGACGAGCCGTTCGGCGCGCTGGACCCGATCACCCGGGAGCGGGTGCAGGACGAGTTCCTGGCGCTGCACGAGCGGATCAGGAAGACCGTCATCTTCGTCAGCCACGACATCGACGAGGCCGTGAAGATGGGCGACCGGATCGCCGTGCTGCGCCAGGGCGGGCGGCTCGCCCAGTACGACACCCCGCACACGCTGCTGAAGGAGCCCGCCGACGCGTTCGTGGCCCGCTTCGTCGGCGCCGACCGGGGGCTGAAGCGGCTCACCCTGATCCGGCTGGCCGACCTGGAGCTGGCGGCACCCGACGGCGCGGCACAGGACGCAGCGGCGGACGAGGCGGCCCGGCTGCCCTCGCTCCCCCGGGACGCTTCGCTGCGCTCCGCGCTCTCCCTGATGATCGCCGAGGGCACCGATGCGCTGCGCGTGACGGGCCCGGAGGGACAGGTGGTGGGGACCGCGACCCTCGACGCCGTCCGGAAGGCGGGGGCGGCATGATGACCGCGCTCCTCCCGCTGGCCGTGGCCGCCGGCGGGCCCGGCCATCCCGTCATCCCCGACTTCGGCGAGCCCAGCAGGTGCGTGGCCGACGACGCCACGTTCTGCACCGACTGGTTCACCGCCCACTGGTCGAACCTCTTCTGGCCGGCGCTGGCGCAGCACATCGAGCTGACCCTGATCGCGGTCGTCATCGGTTTCGTCATCGCGTCGGCGGCCGCCGTGCTCGCGCACTTCCAGGGCTGGCTCGCCGCCCCGGTCTCCGCGGTGTCGTCGTTCCTCTACACGGTGCCGCCGCTCGCGCTGTTCCAGCTGCTGGTGCCGGTCACCGGGTTCTCGGTGCTGACGGTGGAGGTGGCGCTCGTCGCTTACAGCCTGTACCTGCTCTTCACCACCCTGCTCACCGGACTGCGCGAGGTGCCCCAGGACGCCGTTCGGGCCGGCCGGGGCATGGGGCTGACCCGGCGGCAGATCCTCTTCAAGGTGGAGATCCCGCTGGCGATGCCCGCGATCATCGCCGGTCTGCGCGTGACGACGGTGATGACCATCGGCACCGTCGCCATCGCGGCCTACGTCATCGACGAAGGGCTCGGCTCCCTGATCCTCAAGGCGCTCCAGTCGCCGTTCAACACCCAGTTCGTCGGTGCCGGGGCGCTGGCGGTCGCGCTGGCACTGGCCGCCGACGGTCTGCTGGTGCTCGCCGGCCGGCTGCTCACACCGTGGTCGCACCGCAGGAGGAGCGCATAAATGGACACCTTCGTGGGCTCCTTCACCTTCATGCACGACCAGCTGCCGCTGCTGCTGGACAAGACCGGCCAGCACCTGTGGATGTGCGGCCTGGTCATCGGCATCTCGCTGGTCGTCGCCGTGCCCGCCGGGCTGTGGCTGGGGCACCTGCACCGTGGCGAGTTCCTGACCACCAGCATCTCCAACGTGGGAAGGGCGCTGCCCAGCCTCGCCATCATCGCGATCGGCCTGGGCGTCATCGGCCTCAACTTCGCCAACATCGCCGTCGCGCTGCTGGTCTGTGCGATCCCGCCGATCCTCAGCCAGGCGTACCTCGCCGTCGACCAGGTCGACCCGAACCTGGTGCGTGCGGCGCGCGGCATGGGGCTGACCGCGCGGCAGGTCCTCTTCACCGTGGAACTGCCGCTCGCGCTGCCGTTGCTCTTCTCGGGCATCCGGATCGCGGTGGTGTACGTGATCTCCAGCGCCACCCTGGCGACCGTCGCGGGCGGCGGTGGTCTGGGCGACATCGTGCTCGGCCAGGCCAACTACGGGCTGGAGGGCGTCATCGCCGCCGCGCTGTGGGTGGCCGCCCTCGCGCTGATCGCCGACGGGTTGCTGGCGCTGGCCGGCCGGTTGCTCGTCCCGCGCGGGCTCCGGGTGGCGCGCGACTGAGAGCGGGCGCATCCGGGGCCGGGGCTCCGTTCGTCCCGCGTCCTGCTGTGGCGGTGGCCGGCTGTCGAGCAGCCCGCCCCCCCCCCCGCCGCCTTTTTCCGCTGGGGGCGGCGCGGCGTTGTACCGCCTCGCATCGCCGCCCCCCTCTATCCTGCGACCCACGACCCCCGGGAGGGCCCCCTCCCCCCGCCTCCTCGCCGCAGACTGGCCCC
>NZ_JAMJWG010000109.1 GCF_024435355.1 Streptomyces odontomachi | reverse complement strand
CCCACTCCCGATTCGCCGTCAACACCGCCACCGAACCCGACGACCAATCCACATGCGACGTCAACACATCCGCATGCAACGTCCGCGGCAACACCCCATGCCACATCGCCAACACCATCTTGATCACGCCACCCACACCCGCAGCAGCCTGAGCATGACCAATATTCGACTTCAACGACCCCAACCACAGCGGGTCCCCACCACCACGCCCCCGCCCATACGTGGCAAGCAACGCCTGCGCCTCGATCGGATCACCCAACCGAGTCCCCGTCCCATGCGCCTCCACCACATCCACATCACCCG
>NZ_JAMJWG010000108.1 GCF_024435355.1 Streptomyces odontomachi | reverse complement strand
CGGCGTGGCATGGCGGCGCCCGGCGCGTCGGAACTCGCTGCCGAGTTGGCCGGGTTGGGTGCGCAGGCGGATGTGGTGGCGTGTGACGTGGCCGATCGGGAGGCGGTGGCCGAGCTGCTGGCCGACCTTCCGGGGGAGTGTCCGCTGACTGCGGTGGTGCACTGTGCCGGGGTGCTGGACGACGGCACGGTGTCGGTGCTGACCCCGGAGCGGTTGTCCGCGGTGCTGCGGCCGAAGGTGGACGCGGCCTGGCACCTGCACGAGCTGACCCGCGAGATGGACCTCACGGCCTTCGTGCTGTTCTC
>NZ_JAMJWG010000107.1 GCF_024435355.1 Streptomyces odontomachi | reverse complement strand
TGACCCACCACCGCATCCGCCACCACACCGTGGTACTCCCACAACCGCGCCAACGACACCATCACCGCAAACAACACCGGCTGGACCACATCCACCCGGTCCAACCCAGGAGCACCCTCAGCGCCCTGGACCACATCCAGCAGATCCCACTCCACATGCGGCGCCAACGCCCGCCCACACGCCGTCAACGAAGCCCGAAACACCTCGGACTCCCCCAACAACCCCCCAGCCATCCCCACCCACTGCGAACCCTGCCCCGGGAACACCAACACCGTCCCACCAACAGAACCCACACACCCACTCACCACACCA
>NZ_JAMJWG010000106.1 GCF_024435355.1 Streptomyces odontomachi | reverse complement strand
CACCGGCTTCCTCCGGCAGAACGACCTCCGCATACACCCCGGCTTCATCACGCCAAGCAGCCCGCAACCCCTGGAACAAGGGACCGTACCCATACCCCTGACCAGCCAAGACGTCGTAGAAGTCGGCCACAGCGACCGACCCCGCCCCGGCCGGCGGCCACACCACCACCCGCTCCGGCTCCGCCACCTCCTGCGCATCCAACACACCCGTCGCATGCAACGTCCACGCCTCGCCGCCGCCCTCGGACCGCGGCCGCGCATGCACGCTCACCACCCCATCCGGACCAACCGCCAACTGCACCTCCACCGCACCCTCACCCGGCACCACCAACGGCTGCTGCAACGTCAACTCCACCAACCGCGGCAACCCCGCAACCAACCCCGCATGCAACGCCAACTCCACGAA
>NZ_JAMJWG010000105.1 GCF_024435355.1 Streptomyces odontomachi | reverse complement strand
TTCGGCGTGGGGAAGACCACGTTCGTCGGCGCGGTCTCGGAGATCAATCCGCTGCGTACCGAGGCCGTCATGACCTCGGCGTCGGCCGGTATCGACGACCTCACACACACCGGGGACAAGACCACCACCACGGTGGCCATGGACTTCGGCCGCATCACCCTGGACCAGGACCTCATCCTGTACCTGTTCGGCACACCCGGCCAGGACCGGTTCTGGTTCATGTGGGACGACCTCGTACGCGGCGCCATCGGCGCCGTCGTCCTCGTCGACACCCGACGCCTCGCCGACTGCTTCCCCGCCGTCGACTACTTCGAGAACTCCGGCCTGCCCTTCGTCATCGCCCTCAACGGCTTCGACGGAAAGCAGCCCTACACCCCCGACGAAGTCCGCGAAGCCCTCCAGATCGG
>NZ_JAMJWG010000104.1 GCF_024435355.1 Streptomyces odontomachi | reverse complement strand
GGTCGGCATCGCCGACGCCCTGAACGCGGTGCGCAAGTAGCTGCTTCCGCCCGGGCGCGAGTGGTGCGCCGGGCGCAAGCAGCGGGGATACAACCGGCCGACGACGCGCGTACCTGTCCGAAGGACCCGTGTTCACCCTTGGGGCACGACCTCGCGGCGCGCGGCCCGGAAGCCGATCGCCCGTCAGGTCCCGGGTTCCGGTGGGAGGGCGGCCCAGGTGCCACCCAAGCCCCGGACCTGCGTCAACGGTGACCGCAGTGCTCAGAGAGATGGATTTCCTCGCTCAGACTGGAGAACTCATGACCGCTCCCCTGGCCTCATCCCGCCGCACCGTGGCGATACCGCTCGGTATGGCCCTGGCCTCCGCTCTGGCCTTCCTGCCGAACGTCGCGGCGGCAGACACCCCGGCGGGCGGGGCACCCGCCCAGGGCCAC
>NZ_JAMJWG010000103.1 GCF_024435355.1 Streptomyces odontomachi | reverse complement strand
GTGTGCTGTCCCGGGACGTTGGTGACACGCGTGCTGGGTGCTTGAACAGGTGAGGGCCTTCTGGGTTCGGTGTGGATTGCGACATCTACGCCTGACCGCAGGAGGCCCTCGTGTTCCACCGTAATGCCCCGCTGACGGCGACGGGCAGGCTCCGTCTGGCCCGGTGCGTCGTGGACGACGGCTGGCCGCTACGCCGGGCAGCGGAACGTTTCCAGGTCAGCCACACCACCACCGCCCGCTGGGCAAGCCGCTACCGGACCCTGGGCGCCGCTGGCATGCATGACCGCTCCAGCCGCCCGCACCACCAGCCCCGCCGCACTGCGACCACCATCGAGGAACACGTGGTGCGCCTGCGACGTGAGCACCGGATCGGCCCTGTGCGACTGGCCGCCCGCTGCAACATCGCCGCCTCCACCGCCCACCGCATCCTGACCCGCCGCGGCCTGCCTGCG
>NZ_JAMJWG010000102.1 GCF_024435355.1 Streptomyces odontomachi | reverse complement strand
ACCCTGACCAGGAAAAACAAGCACCACACCACGCTCAACACCCGCCACCACCCGACCCGACACCACCCCCACCACACCAAAATCACCCCCCGCAACCCCATCCACACCAGCCAACAACCCACCACGATCCCGACCCAACACCACCCCACGACACTCAAACCCCGACCGCCCAACCAACGACACACCCACATCGGCAAGAACAGCAGGATCCGCAGGACCACCAGCAGACCCACCCAACCGACGAACAAACCCCGCCAACCGCCCCGCCTGCCCCCGCAACGCCCCCACCGACCGCCCCGACAACACCCACACACCACCAGCGTCGCCAGCACCACCACTGCCAACCTCAGGCGCAACCTCCGGTTCCGGCGCCGCCTCCAAAATCACATGCGCGTTAGTCCCGCTGATCCCAAACGACGACACCCCCGCCCGACGCGGACGCCCCTCACCCACCT
>NZ_JAMJWG010000101.1 GCF_024435355.1 Streptomyces odontomachi | reverse complement strand
CTAGGTGTGCTGACCGGACAGGTTGGTGACGCGGCTGGCTGGTGTGTGGCCGCCGATGCCGGTGTGGGGTCGGTGGTAGTTGTACCAGTCCAGCCAGTCGGGAAACGCTGCTTGGCGTTCCGCATCTGATGTGTAGGGCTGCTGGTAGGCCCATTCCTCGAGCAGGGTTCGGTGGAAGCGTTCGACCTTGCCGTTGGTCGGCGGCCGCCAGGGGCGTGTCCAGCGGGGACTGATGCCCAGGTCGTGGCAGGTCTGGCGCCAGGTGTTCTTGCTGTAGGCCCAGGCATTGTCAGTCAGCACGCGTTCGATGGTGATGCTGCGGGCGGCGAACCATGCGGTTGCCCGGATGAGGAAGCTGGCACAGGTCGCGGCTTTCTCATCGGGGAGGTCTTCGGTGTATGCCAGGCGGGTGTGGTCGTCCATGGCGGTGTGCAGGTAGGCAAGTCCGACGCCGGTGCGGTTCTTGCGCCCA
>NZ_JAMJWG010000100.1 GCF_024435355.1 Streptomyces odontomachi | reverse complement strand
CCCCTGACCAGGAAAAACAAGCACCACACCACGCTCAACACCCGCCACCACCCGACCCGACACCACCCCCACCGCACCAAAATCACCCCCCGCAACCCCATCCACACCAGTCAACAACCCACCACGATCCCGCCCCAACACCACCCCACGACACTCAAACCCCGACCGCCCAACCAACGACACACCCACATCGGCCACGACCCCATCCGGACCCGAACCCCCTGGCCCAGCAAGCCGACGAACAAACCCGCCCAACCGCCCCGCCTGCCCCCGCAACGCCCCCACCGACCGCCCCGACAACACCCACACACCACCAGCGTCGCCAGCACCATCACCAGCAGCAGCAGCGTCGAGCGCCACATCCCCCTCAGGAGCCGTCGCCACCAACTCGGGAGCCGCCTCCAAAATCACATGCGCGTTAGTCCCACTGATCCCAAACGACGACACCCCCGCCCGACGCGGACGCCCCTCACCAACAC
>NZ_JAMJWG010000010.1 GCF_024435355.1 Streptomyces odontomachi | reverse complement strand
CGCCGGCCGAGCACGTACATCCCCCACGCCCCCGACCCACAACGAAACAGAAGGCGACCCCTGCCAGAGACGCACCCGCAGTCGCAAACGCGCACCAGCGCACCGGCACACGCCGCGCAATCAAAGCCCCTTGGGGGTACCTCCCAGGCCCTTAAGGCGCTGGGGGAGATTGAGGACGACGCCGTCAAGGCCGAATAAGGGGGGCCTTGACACATCAAGGCCCCCCTGGCCAGACTCGCCAACCACAGGATGGCAACGCAAACATCGATGACGTGGTGCGCCCGATGTGGAGGAATCACGGCCATGCCCGCTCTGCACGTCGACGAGGAGGGCTTCCGCCTCGACGGTGCACCCTTTCGTCTCGTCTCCGGTGGCCTGCACTACTTCCGGGTCCACCCCGCGCAGTGGCGGGACCGGCTGCGCAAGGCGCGGCTGATGGGGCTCAACACGGTGGACACCTACGTTCCGTGGAACCTGCACCAGCCACGCCCGGACACCCACCGGTGGGACGGTCCGCTGGACCTAGCCGGTTTCCTCCGGGTCGCGCAGGACGAGGGTCTGCTGGTGCTGCTGCGCCCCGGGCCGTACATCTGCGCGGAGTGGGAGGGCGGCGGGCTGCCGTCCTGGCTGCTGGCCGAGCCGGACATCCGGCTGCGCAGCACGGACGCACGCTATCTGGGCGCGGTGGACCGGTACTTCGGCGAGTTGCTGCCGCGGATCGCACCGTTCCTGGGCAGCCGGGGCGGCCCGGTGGTGGCCGTCCAGGTCGAGAACGAGTTCGGGGCCTATGGGGAGGACCCCCACTACCTGCATTATCTGGTCAGCGTGTTGCGCGACGGGGGTGTGGACGTGCCCCTGTTCACCTCCGACCAGCCCGCCGACCTGGCCCGTGGCAGCATCCCGGGCGTGCTGAGCACCGTGAACTTCGGCAGTGGAGCGGCGGGGCACCTTGCTGTACTGCGGGAGCGGCAGCCGGCCGGGCCGCTGATGTGCACGGAGTTCTGGAACGGCTGGTTCGACCGGTGGGGCGGGGTGCACGCGTCCCGGGACGCCGCCGACGCGGCCGGTGAACTGGCGGCCGTGCTGGCCGCCGGCGCCCACGTGAACCTGTACATGTTCCACGGCGGCAGCAACTTCGGATTCACCAACGGTGCCAACGACAAAGGTACTTATCGGCCGACGCTCACTTCCTACGACTACGACGCCCCGCTGGACGAGGCCGGCGACCCCACCCCGAAGTTCGCCGCGTTCCGTGCGGTGATCGCCCGGTACGTGCCGGTCCCGGACGAGCCGCTGCCCGAGCCGTCGAAGAAGCTCACCCTGCCGGACATCGCCCTGACCGGGCAGGCACCCCTCTTCGACAGCGCCGACCGGCTGGGCGCAGCGGTCCTCGGCGACCGCCCGATGACCATGGAGGAGCTGGGGCAGAGCTTCGGGTTCGTGCTGTACGAGACCCGGCTCACGGCCGAAGGCCCGGCACTGCTGCACGCCCCGGGTGTGCACGACCGTGCGCAGGTCTTCGTCGGCGGCCAGCCGGTCGGGGTGCTGGAGCGTGAGAACCACGAGCAGGCGCTGGCCTTCACCGTGCCGCCCGGGGGCGCCGACCTCGCCCTGCTCGTCGAGAACCAGGGCCGGGTCAACTACGGCCCCGGCATCCATGATCGCAAGGGCCTCACCGGTCCCGTGACCGTGAACGGCGCGCCCGCACCGGGCGGCTGGCGGAGCCGCCCCCTGCCGCTGGACGACCTCGCCGGCCTGGCCTACCGGACCGACGACCCCCGGCCGGTGGTCGGCCCCGCTTTCCACCGGGGCGTCTTCGAAATCGCCGAGCCCGCCGACAGCTACCTGGACCTGACGGGCTGGACGAAGGGCTGCGCCTGGCTGAACGGCTTCGCCCTGGGCCGGTACTGGTCACGCGGCCCGCAGCGCCGGCTGTACGTGCCGGGCCCGGTCCTGCGGCCCGGCAGCAATGAACTCGTGGTCCTGGAACTCCACGCCACGGTCCGCCACGCGGTGGACCTCCGGGACACTCCGGATCTCGGACCGGTGGAGGAGTAGTCACCTGGTTCAGGCGGACCGCTGGCTCTGACCCGCTGCTATGCCGTACAGCACCATGC
The DNA here is from genome assembly GCF_024435355.1 of Streptomyces odontomachi. GTDB lineage: Bacteria > Actinomycetota > Actinomycetes > Streptomycetales > Streptomycetaceae > Streptomyces > Streptomyces odontomachi. The sequence continues at coordinate 321,042 of NZ_JAMJWG010000010.1, read as the reverse complement.
TGAGAACCGCGTCGGCCAGGGACTCGACGTCGGGCAGGGGAAGGAACCTTCGCACCGCCCCCATGAAGAGGGTGCGCAGCGCCTCGGACCTGAGCGACAGCGGGGTCACGGCAGAAGCGTCCACTTCGTTCACCATGCCCAGCGCGAAGGCGACGAGCCACAGTTCGAACAGGATGGGTTGTCCCACGGCCTGTTGCAGCTCTTTCACGTCCGGTGAGTCCAGGGTCTCGTGAAATCGGCCGGCCAGCTTCGGGAGGTCCGCCCCGCGGTCGCGCAGCGCCGGCACCATGGGCCGTTCGGTCCACTGCCGCCATGGACCGGCGCCCTCCATGAGTACCGCCGAGGTGCTGAATCCGTCGAGATACGGGAATGCGCCGCAGGAATAGGTGGATTGGTCGAAGGCGATGGTGTCCGCCACGTTGTCGATGAAGCAGGTGGCGCGACGTACCCCTTTGCTGAGGCCTTCCGGGAGCAGGCTGGGAACGTAGGGCAGGTCGTGTTCCACGAGGTTGGGCACACTGCAAAGGACGGGGACGCCTTCCATGCGTGCGAAATCGATGAGGCGTGAGCCCGCGGTCGACCTGATCGAAGGCGGTCCGGCGATGACCTTGCGCAGGAACGAGGCGTAACCGGTCGCCATTTCCCGTGGGAGAACCAGCGCGACGGACGCCACCGAATTGATCTCGGCCCAGGACGATCCGTGCGCGGCCGCCAATCTGACCAGCTGTCCGCTTCGGGTACCCCAGTCCATGAACAGGCAGATCGGCATGGTGGGCTGCTGGGACACCGCGGCGGTGAGGTGGGAGGCGAACTGGCGCGACAGCGTGACGTCGTCCTGGAGGACAAGGTGATGGGTGGCTGCGCCATCGACATCCGCCCAGGCGCGCAGGCTGGAACGCAGATCCGTCGGTGGCCCGTCCGGCTCCGGGTCGTAGCTGATTTCGGCATTCAGCTCGGGCAGGCTTTCACATAATCGGACGGCTGCTGCACGGCGCGCCGGATGAGCGGCGATCCGCGCGGAAATGCGTACGGGAGCGGTGGGTCCACTCCCTGACGTGCGGGCAGGTTCCACGGAAGGCACAGGGGGCCCCAATCCGGATGTCGGCCTGTTGTCGTCTTCGGCCTGCTGTCATCTGACGTTGCACCCATTATTGCGAGGATTGCTCAGGCCTTCCTCGCCTGCACGCCGCCACCGGCCGGATATCGTCAGCCGCTGTGCGGGGCCTTCCACAGCTCCACCCTGTGGTGCTCGGTGTCGTTGCCTGCGACGAGTCGACCGTCGGGGCTGAAGGCCACCTCTTTGATGTCGCCGTTGAAGTCGCCCGTGGAGTTCATCAGGAGGGCGCGTGGCTTGTGGGTGGCCACGTTCCAGAGCAGCACTCCGGGCTCTGCGGTGGTGGCGAGTGTCCTGCCGTCCGGGCTGAACGCCAGGTCGTCGACCGACGTGACGTAGTCGTCGTCGAGGGTGGCCTTGTGATGGCCGGTGGCCACGTCCCACAACCGCACCCTGCCGTCGGAACTGCCGGTGGCGAGTGTCCTGCCGTCGGGGCTGAACGCCAGGCACAGCACGGTTTGGGGGTGGTCGAGGGTGGCGCGTGGATCCTTGGTGCCGTTGGGGTTCGCCCGGTCGATGTCCGACATCCTCCACAGCAGTGCGGAGGGCCCGTCCACCAGCATGGAGTTGGTGTCGGTGGCGTCTCCCGCGGAGGCGAGCGTCTTGCCGTCCGGGCTGAAGGCCAGGTCGGTGACGTTCATCCGGTGGTCGAAGTGGTCGACGGAGTCGTCCGCGTGGCCGGCTGTGTCCCAGACGTCTATCACGCCGATGTGGTGGCCGGTGGCGATCATCTTGCCGTCCGGGCTGAAGGCGACGGTTCCGCCGGCGTCGAGGCGGCGAATCTGGCGGTGCCTGGTCATGTCCCACAGCACCACCCCTTCGATGTCGAGTCCGGCGGCGAGTGTCCTGCCGTCCCGGCTGAACGTCAGGTCGCTGACGTCGTAGAGGGTGTTGCCGACGGAGTCGTGCGCGGTGAGGGTGGCGCTGAGCTTGTGGCTGGCGACGTTCCACAGCCGCACCTTGGCCTCCCAGTTTCCGGTGGCGAGTGTCCTGCCGTCCGGGCTGAACGCCATGCCCTTGGCCGTCTTCTCCTTGGTCGTGGGCGCGAGGGCGGCCGTGGGCGCGTAGTCGGGAAAGCGGAAGTCGGGTCGGCTGGGGGGCTTCGAGGACGGCAGGAAGACGGCGATCAGGACGATGGCGAGGACGACGACACCGACCCCGCCGAGCAGCACGGGCAGCCCCGGCCCTGGCGCGGGGTCGGGATCGGGGCCCGCGGAGGACGGCACCGTGTCCGAAACGGGTGGCGTTGCCGCACCGCCGTCGGGGTCGACGACCTGGGTCGGGGCGTGCAGCGCGTGCGCCGGTCGGGTGCGGGCGTCGGGCGAGCCGGGCTCCACGGGCGGGGCCGACGCGGCGGGCTGGAGTCCCGGCGGCGCCGCGGTGCGGGTGTGGGCGTCGGACCCGCCCGGGGGGATGGGCGCGGAGGGGGTGACGCGTTCGGCCTCCGGCGGGGACGTGGCGACGAGGGTGTCGGTGGCGGCCGTTCCCGAGTCGGCGGCGCGGCGGCACTGCTCGATGACCTCGGCGGGGGTCGGCCGCGCTTGCGGGTCCTTCTCCAGGCAGCGGGCGGCGATGGCCCTGAGGGGCTCCGGGCAGCCGTCGAGGTCGGGCGCCTGCTCCAGGATGCGGTAGACCACTCCGTGGTCGGTGCCCCCGCCGAAGGCGAGGTGTCCGGTGGCGGCGAAGTGGGCGATGACCCCGAGGGCGAACACGTCTCCGGCTTCGGTGACGGTCTGCCCCCTGATGTACTCCGGCGCCATGTAGGCGGGCGTGCCGGTGCGCATTCCGGTGGCGGTCACCGCGGTGACGTCCGCGGCCCGGGCGATGCCGAAGTCGATGACCTTGGGGCCCTCGGCGGTGAGGATGATGTTGGAGGGTTTCAGATCGCGGTGGATCACGTCGGCTGCGTGGATGGACTGCAAGGCCTCGGCCACCCGGGCGACCAGCCCGAGCGCCGCGTCCGCCGACAACGGCCCACCGTCGGCGATCGCGTGCTGGAGCGAAGGACCCGGCACGTAGGCCGTGGCCAGCCAGGGCTCGTCCGCCTGGAGATCGGCGTCGACGACCGGCACCGTGTACAGCCCCTGCACCCGCCGGGCCGCGGCCACCTCCTGCTCGAAGCGCCGCCGGAACGACGCGTCGCCCGCGTATTCCCGGTGCACGACCTTGACCGCCACCGCGCTGCCGGCCGGCGTGCGCCCCAGGTAGACACGGCCCATCCCGCCCGCGCCGAGCACCGCCTCCAGCCGGTACGGACCGGCCGTGCGCGGATCCGCAGACCCCAGGGGACGGTGTGGCGGCGCGGCCGTCGGCCACCCCGGTCGTCGCCCCGTGTCCACGGGTGGAACCGCCGGTCGCCCCTGGTCCGGTCGGGACATGCTCCCCGTCACCCCTCGCTGGTCTGCCGACCACGTTGCACAGTCCGGTGCCCGAGGCGGCGGTGAACCGGCCGACCGCAGTCCTGTCCCCGCCTCCGGCCGCACCCGCCCGAAGCTCACCGTTCGAGCGTGCGACAGCGTAAACGAGCCCGCGGGTCCCGAACAGATCTTCCCCGCGGCGGTGGGGTGCTCACGACGGTGGCGAGGGGGTCGAGCGGCCCACCGCCGAACGACGGTTGGTCGATATCCCGAACGCCGGCCGAATTGCCGAACTTTCTTCTGTCCGAAGCCTTGAGGGGGCGTCAGTGGCTCCCTACGTTGGTGGCCGCGCCCCCCGAGACCCGCCGATGTTTACGCAAACCACTTCCGCTGCGCACGTCGACTGCCTGCCGTGCGCACGTCGACCCCTGAGGAAAGGGCAGACACATGGCTGGCCGCAGCTCTCTGCGCCGACTGCTCACCGCGCTCACCGGCCTCTTCGCCCTGGTGGCCGCGCCCACCGCACTCGGCCCGCTCACCACCGCGTCGGCCGCGCCCGGCGTGCACGCCTCCGCACCGGCACACCCGGGCCACGCCCGGCAGGACTACGCCGGCTACGTCTTCGCCTACTTCACGGGGGAGGGAAAGGCCGACGGCGAGCAGGTGCACCTGGCCCTGAGCCGCGGCAACGACCCGCTGCACTGGCAGGAACTCAACGCCGGCAAGCCCGTCCTGACCTCCACGCTCGGTGACAAGGGGGTGCGCGACCCCTTCGTCATCCGCTCCCCCCAGGGCGACAGGTTCTACCTGCTCGCGACCGACCTGAAGATGTACGGCAACGGCGACTGGAACGCGGCCCAGCGGCACGGCAGCCGGTCCATCATGGTGTGGGAGTCGCCCGACCTGGTGCACTGGTCGAAGCAGCGCTCCGTCGAGGTCTCACCGCCCACAGCCGGCAACACCTGGGCGCCGGAGGCCTACTGGGACGCCCAGCGCGGCACGTACGTGGTGTTCTGGGCCTCCACGCTCTACCCCGAGGACGACCCGGACCACACCTCCACCAGCCACGAGCGCATGATGTACGCGACCACCAAGGACTTCACGCACTTCAGCGCGGCCAAGGTGTGGAACGACCCGGGGCACGCGGTGATCGACTCCACCGTGATCGCGGACGGCGGCACCTACTACCGTCTCAGCAAGGACGAGCGCGACGCCACGTCCACCAACCCGTGCGGGAAGTTCATCACCGAGGAGAAGTCGACCGACCTGCTCGACACCTCGTGGGACCCGGTGGCCGAGTGCATCGGCAAGGCCACCGACACCGGCCCCGGCATCGCCCAGGGCGAGGGGCCCACCCTCTTCAAGTCGAACACCGAGAACAAGTGGTACGCCTTCATCGACGAGTTCTCCGGCCGCGGCTACGTCCCGTTCGAGACCACCGACCTGGCCTCCGGCAAGTGGACCCTGTCCCAGGGCTACGACCTGCCGGCCTCCCCGCGGCACGGCACCGTCATGCCGGTCACCCAGGCCGAGTACGACCGGCTCGCCGACCAGTGGGGCGCCGGCACCACCGCCGCCGCGACCAACAACCCCGTGCTGCCCGGCTACCACGCCGACCCCAACATCGTCGCCTTCGGCGACACCTACTACCTGTACACCACCAACGACGGGTACCCGAACTGGAGCGGGACCACGTTCAACGCCTGGTCGTCCAAGGACCTGGTGCACTGGACGGACCGCGGCACCATCCTCGACCTCGGCCCCGACGTGAGCTGGGCCGACTCCCGCGCCTGGGCACCGACGATCGCCAAGCGCGGTGACACCTACTACTTCTACTACTGCGCCGACGCCAGGATCGGCGTCGCGACCTCCCACTCGCCCACCGGGCCCTTCAAGGACTCGGGCAAGCCGCTGATCACCGCCAACCCGGACGGCGCCGGACAGCCCATCGACCCGGACGTGTTCACCGACACCGACGGCCAGTCGTACCTGTACTGGGGCAACGGCTCCGCCTGGGTGGTGCCGCTGAACGACGACATGGTGTCCTTCGACCCGAACCGCGTCCAGCGGATCACCGGGCTCACGGACTTCCGCGAGGGCCAGTTCATGGTCAAGCGCGGCGGCACCTACCACCTGACGTACTCCATCGACGACACCCGCAGCGAGGACTACCGCGTCGGCTACGCCACCGCATCCAGCCCCGCGGGCCCGTTCACGTACCACGGGGTGATCCTCAAGAAGGACACCACCCAGGGCATCCTCGGCACCGGCCACGACTCGGTGATCCAGGTGCCGGGCACCGACGACTGGTACATCGCCTACCACCGCTTCGCGATCCCCGGCGGCGACGGCACCCACCGGGAGACCGTCATCGACAAGCTGACGTTCTCGTCGGACGGGCTGATGGAACCGGTGACCCCCACCCTGGCGGGGGTCGAGCCGGACCCGATCGGCGACTGACCCGGGCGGCGCGGGGCCTCCGCCTCGCCGGGCGGCCCCACCCGGCCCTCACCCCCGCCCCGTCACGCCGCCTCGTGCAGCGTGAACGCGAACCGCAGCACCGACACGCCCACCGGCAGTTCGAAGCGGAGCCGGAGGCGGTGCACGGTGTCCGGGTGGCCGTCGTGGTCGGTGGTCGCGACGGCCTCGGGGTGCGCCGTGCACCCGTCCGGCAGGGACAGCCGGGCCTCGGCCCGGCTGCCACGCCACACCACCGTGCCGTCCGAGCCGCGTTCCGGCGGCAGACGGCTGATGAACACCTCGTCCAGCGCCAGCCCGCGCCCGAGCGTCACCTCGTCGGTCAGCACCAGCCCGCCGGGGCCACGGCGCCAGCGGAAACCGCGCCGCAGGGAGGTGAGGCCGGGCACGTCGTACGCGGCGGTGAGGTCCAGCGTGTAGTCGACGCCGTCGGGCACCGGCTCGTAGCGCAGCACGCGGGCCGCGTGCCGTCGGCCGGGGGACTGCGGGCGTGCGGCGACGACGGGGACGGAGTGGCCCAGCGAGGAGTTGTGCAGGAACGCGTAGCGGGTGGCGTCGTCGAAGGAGCCCTTGCGGTACTCGCCGGCACCCAGGTCCGTCAGCAGCGCCTCGCCCGCCGCGCACAGCACGAAGTGGCCGAGGTCGTTGTGGTTGTGCGGCTCGGCGTTGTGGCCGCCCTTGGCGGCGAACGCCCGCCCGGCGCCGCGGTCCACGACCCACTCCAGGTCGGCCAGGCGGCGCGTGCCCTCCCCCGGATCGGGGGCGCCCGCCGGGTCCGGCAACGGGGGAGCGCCCCACCACAGGGTCCTGCTGAGGTCGCCCCAGTCCCGCGGCAGCGCGGTGGCGCGGGGGACGGCGGGTAGCCGCACGCCCAGCCGCTCGAGCAGCCGGTGGGCCAGGCCGGCGGGGAGCTCCGGGCGCTCCTGCGCGTCGGAGAATGCGGGGAACAGCCCGTCGCCCAGGTGCACCGCCGCCGGGAACCCGGCCACGTCCCGCACCCTCGGCTCGTCCAGCAGGTCCTCGCCGGTGCGCTCGCGCAGCTCCTCGGCGAAGTAGACGAAGTGGGCGAACCCGAACGCCCAGTAGCCGACGCCCTCCGCGCATCCGCCGTCGGCGGCGAACCCGGACAGATACGTGCGCATGCCGGCGCGCACCCTGGCCAGCAGCCGGTCGAGCCGTGGCCCGGGCTCCCAGAGCGCGAGTGCGGCCAGGCCCGCAGCGCCGCCGCAGACCGCGGCCCAGTTGTGCGGCCAGTCCTCCCACAGCAGCGGCCGGTCGTCGTCGGCGAGCAGCGTCAGCACGCGGTGCTCCACGGCCCCGCGGACCCGTGCGGCGACCCGGGCGTCGAGGCGGTCCCCGCAGCCTTGCACCGTCTCCGCGAGCAGGTGGGCGGTCAGGGCGGCGAACAGGTCGAGGCACTGGTCCATGCCGCGGTCGAACGCCGTCGCATGCGTCTCGTGCGCCGGCAGGGCCCAGGTGTACTCGTCGCACACCGACCACAGCGCGTCTTCAAGCGCGGCGGTGTCCGCGCCGGGCTCGACGAGTTGCTCAGCGGCCAGCGCCGTGACGTGGGCCCGGCGCCGGAAGTAGACCTCCTCGTACCCGAGCCGGTCGCCCTCGTCGGCGAACCGCCGGTACTGCGAGAACGTCAGCGGCGGGAGCGTACCGGTGCGCGCCGTGCGGGCGGCCGTGCGCACCAGCGGCGCCATGTGCCCCATGTGCCGGGCGTCAGTCACCGGCGCCGCCGACCCCCGCACGGCCCGCTGCGAGGGCGTGCGCCGGGCGTGGGACGCCCGCCGGTGAGTCGGCCGCCGGCTCTGCGGGGGCCACGGCGAGCGTGCCGCGGCAGTTGCGCCAGACGACGAACAGCACGCAGCCGGGCAGCACGGCGAGACCCAGCAGGGGCGCCTGGTTGACGCCGGCCAGACCCACCGCGAGCAGGGCCAGGGTGAGCAGGCTCAGCGGCCAGCGGCGCACGGCGGCATGGGCGGCGGCCAGCAGCGCCCGCCACGTGCCCCGCCCGGCGCCGGACGCACCGCGGGCGAGGTCGGCGAGCGCGACGACGCCCGTGCACGTCGCGAGGGCGGCGACCACCAGGAAGCACGGCACCAGGGCGGGCCCGGCGGCGGACGCCCGCAGCGTCACCACGTCGGTCACCGCGACCAGCACCAGCAGCGCGCACGGCGTCCACCGCAGCAGTGCGGCCCGGAACAGCCGCCGGTAAGCGCCCGCGAACGCACGGATCGGTGCCCGGTCGTCCGTGTCGGCCCGGTGCAGGTAGCCGAAGGTGCCGGCGAGCGTCGGGCCGATACCGAGGGCGAGCACGGCGAAGAACGCGGGGTAGCGCCACGGCCGGTGACACAGCCCGAGGGCCGTCAGCAGGGGCAGGCTGGTGACCGTGAGCCCCAGGTTCACCACCAGCACCCGGTGCACATGCGACCAGATGAGCTCCCACGAGCCGTACGCCACGTTGATCCTGCCCCCGCGGCGGGCGACCGGTGCCGCCGGCGGCCGTGTCCCTCTCGTTCCCGCCATCCCGCTCACCCCTCATCCCTTCAATCCGCTGGTGGCGATGCCCTGCACGAAGTGGCGCTGGCCGAGCAGGAAGACGATCAGGATCGGCAGCACGGAGAGCACGGAACCGGTCATGATCATCGCGTACTCGGCGTCGTACTGCCCGATGAACTGGCGCAGGCCGATCTGCACCGTCCACAGGTTGTTGTCCGTGAGGTAGATGAACGGGCCCATGTAGTCGTTCCAGGTGTTGACGAAGGTCAGCAGCGCCAGACTGGCCAGGGCCGGCCGGGACAGCGGCAGCACGATCCGGGCCCAGATGCCGTACTCGCTGAGCCCGTCGAGCCGGGCCGCCTCGCTGATCTCGTCCGGGATGGTCAGGTAGTACTGGCGCATCAGGAAGACACCGAAGGCGCCGAAGGCCTGGAGCAGGATCAGCGAGAGCCGCGTGTTCACCAGCTCGAACTTCTGCATGATGAGGTACTGCGGCACCATGTACGCCTGCCAGGGCACGGCGATCGTCGCGACATAGCCGGCGAAGAGCAGATCACGGCCGGGAAAGCGGACCTTGGCGAAGCCGTACGCCGCGAAGCTGCCGGTGAGCACCTGGAGGAAGGTGATCACCACGCTCAGCAGCAGCGAGTTGCCCAGATAGGTGGCCAGCGGGATCTCCGTCCAGATCCGCCGGAAGTTGTCCCACTGGTAGTGCGTCGGGATCCACTGGATCGGCACCGTGAAGACGTCCCGGTCGTTCTTGACCGAGGAGACCAGCATCCAGACGAACGGCAGCAGCACGGCCACCGCGACCACGGCCAGCGCCGCGTACAGCACCGCCTGGGCGGCCAGCCGCCGCCGGTCGCGCCGGGCCTGCGCCCGGTCGGCCGCGCTGCGCGCACCGGGCGGAGCGGGTGCGCGCGTGCCGTCCTCGTGCAGCACGGGGGTGTTCATCGCTCGCTCCTTCGTTGCAGCCGGAACTGCACGACCGTGACGATCAGGCAGATCAGGAAGAGCGCGAGGGAGACCGCTGAGGCATAGCCGAACCGTCCCTGGGTGATGCCCTCCCGGAAGACCAGCTGGGAGAGCACCAGCGTGGCGCGGCCCGGCCCGCCCTCGGTCATCACCTGCACCAGGTCGAAGACCTTGAAGCTGGAGATGGTCAGCATCACCAGGACGAAGAACGTGGTGGGGCGCAGGCACGGCAGCGTGACATGCCAGAAGCGCTGCCAGGGTCCCGCCCCGTCCACCCGGGCCGCCTCGTACAGCTCGGCCGGCACGGTCTGCAACCCGGCCAGGAACAGCACCATGTAGTAGCCCATGTCGCGCCACACGCTCGTGAGGATCAGCGCGGGCAGCGCCCAGTCCGTCGAGGACGTCCAGCCGGGCGGATGCGCGACACCGACCGCCTTCAGGAACTGGTCGACCGGGCCGACGTCCGGGCTGAGCAGCATGTTCCACACGACCGCGACGGCCACCAGGGACGTGACGTAGGGGAAGAAGAAGGCGGTCCGCAGGACGCCGATGCCGCGGAGCCTGCGGTTGAGCAGCACGGCCAGGCCCAGGGACGCGGCCAGGGTCAGCGGGATGTGGCCGGCCGCGTACCAGCAGGTGTTCGTCAGGGCCGTCCAGAAGTTGTCGTCCTGCCACAGCCGGCGGAAGTTGTCGAGCCCGATCCACCGCGGCGTGCTGTAGGCGTCCCAGTCGGTGAAGGACACCGCCAGCGCTCCGAGCACCGGGATCAGCGTCAGGGCGGCGAAGCCCAGGAAGTTGGGCAGGACGAAGCTCCAGCCGACCAGTGCGGCACGCCGCCGGCGGCGCCGCGCGGCGGCCGTGGCCACCGTCGCCGGCGCCCCCGCGCCGGCCGACAGAGGGGGGCGCCCGGCCGGCACCCGGGGCGGGGGCGGAGGCGGGGGAGCGGGCGTGCTCACTGGACTTCGGTCTTCACTCGGTCGTCCATCTCCTTGATGCCCTGGTCGATCGACTTGTCACCGGACATCACCAGCTCGTGCTCCTCCTTCAGGATCTGGTCGACGTCCGAGGACCTGTCGCTGACCGGCATCTCCAGCTGCACCTTGGAGGGGTTCATGGCCTGCCGGGTGAGCTGGTCGGACGGCATCCCCTTGACGCCGAAGAAGGCCTTCATCGTGGCGCTGCTGGAGTACGCGGGGACGATGCCGATCTTGGCGATGGCCGCGGCGCCCTCCGGGCCGGCGGCCCAGGTGACGAACTTCTCGGCGGCGTCGCCGTTGCGGGCCCTCTTGTTCACCGCGAAGGCGGTCGGCGAGCCGAAGGTGACGGTCTTGCCGTTCGCGGTGATCTGCGGCATCGGGGCCATGCCCCACTGCACCGGGTTCTTGCCCTGGGCCTGCTCGGCCAGCAGGGCGGCGGCCCACCAGGAGCCCATCGGCACCATGGCGGCCTTGCCGGTGGTGAACTGCGCGTCGTACGTCACCTTCTGGCTCATGGCGCTCGCGAACGGCAGCGTGGCGCCGGCCTTCTGGATGCCGAGTGCGGTCTCGTACTGGTCCTTCATGAAGCCGTAGTCGCCGCCGAGCAGGTTCCCGCCGGTCTGCGCGGACGCGATGGCCTGCACCACCGAGCGCCAGGTGTGCAGATAGGTGCCGTACACCTTGGACGATCCGGAGCCCTTGGTGAACTGCTTGGCCAGCGCCTCGAAACGGGACCAGGTCAGGTGCGACAGGTCGGCGTCGCCCACCAGCTTCTTGTTGTAGAACAGCACCCAGAAGTCCTGCCGGTAGGGCAGGGCGTAGTACTCGCCCTTGAGGTTGAAGTCGTCGAGCCCCGCGTAGGCCGTCTTGTCGATCTTCTGCACGTCGCCGGTGAGCGACCGGAGCTGGCCCCGGGTGGCGTAGCGGCTGTAGTCGGTGACGTTCTTCATGGTCAGGACGTCGGTCTTGTCACCGCCCGAGAGCATGGTGGTGAGCTTCTGCGCGTAGTCCTCGCCGGCGAGGATGTCGACCGGCTCGACGTGGATCTTCGGGTACTTCGCCTCGAAGCCGTCGATCAGGGCCTTGAACTCGGGCGTCGTCTGGTAGTTCCACAGGGCGATCTTGATGATGGTCCGGCCCTTGGAGTCGGTGGCCGGGCCGCCGTCGCCACCGCATCCGGTGACGCCGAACAGGGCGGCGGCGAGCGCCATGGGGAGCAGTCTGGCGGTGATCTTCTTCATTGTGCGGCTCTCCTTCGGGCTGGCAGGTGCGAAGGTGGGTGGGGTGTGCGGGGGGCGTCTGGGGAGGCGGACGAGATGGCGCCCGAGCCTCATGTGCTCATGCGCTCATGTGCTCATGCGCTCAGGCCGAGGGCCCAGCTCTCGGCCGTGATCTCCGCTTTCAGGGGGCGGCGGGCGGCCCAGCGGGCCAGTTCCTGCAACACATGGTCGGTGAGGCGGCCGATCTCGCTGCCGAGCGAGCCGGCGATATGCGGGGTGATCATCACCTGGGCCAGCCGGCGCAGGGGTGAGGCGGCGGGCAGCGGCTCGGGGTCGGTGACGTCGAGGATGGCGAACAGCCGGCCGGCGGCGCACTCGGCGGCCAGCGCGTCGGCGTCGACCAGGCTGCCGCGCGCGGTGTTGATCACGGTGGCGTGGTCGGGCAGCAGGTGTAGTTGTGCGGCGCCGATCAGGTGCCGGGTCTCGGGCAGTTCGGGGGCGTGCACGGACAGCACGTCGGCGCGCGGCAGGAGTTCGTCCAGGGGGACCAGGGTGGCGCCGGCCCGTGCCACCTCGGCCGGGTCCGCGTGCGGGTCGGTGACCAGGCAGGTGGTGCCGCCCAGCACCTTGAGCAGCTCGACCACCCGGCGGCCGATCCGGGAGAACCCGATGATGCCCACGGTCCGGCCGAAGTTGGACAGGTCGCCGTAGCCGCTGATCGGTCCCCAGCCCCGGTAGGCGCGCTCCTCGTCGGTGGCGAGGAAGGGGGCCTTCTTGCCGGCGAAGATGATGGCCGCCAGGGTGTACTCCGCGACGGGAATGGCGTTGACGTCGGCGGCGCTGGTGACCCGGATCCCGCGCCGCCACACCTCGTCCCCGACCAGGCCGCGCACGCTGCCGGCGCAGTGCAGCACGGCCCGCAGGGCCGGCGCGGCGGCCAGCCGGGCGGGCGTCAGCTGCGGCGCCCCCCAGGACGTGACCAGCACCTCGACCTGCGCCAGCCGCTTGCGCACCTCGGGGGTGTCGAGGTCGTCGGTCCAGCACGGCTCGCCCAGGGTGGCCAGGTCGGCGAGGCGTGCGAACCGGCCCGGGTCGAAGTGGGCTTCGAAGCTCGACCTGCTCATCACGACCAGCGCGTGGGGCTTGGTCTGCATGCGGCACGGGTCCTTCCGCTGGGGCGAGTGAGGCATGTACGGCGCGGGGTGGGGCGGACGTGGGGCGATGCGACGCCGGTGACCGCAGATCCGGCCGGCGGATGCTGGAACAGGGATAGAGGCAAACGACGCACCCTCACTAGGCTCCGAACGCATTCGAAGCCAAACGTTCAGCTTCGAACATCGGGCAGAGGAGGGGTCCTCGATGACGGACGACCGGCTGTTCGCCCCGCAGCGCCGGAAGCGGCTGATGGACGAGCTGCGCCGGCACGGTGCCGTCCGGGTGCACGACCTGGCCCGGGCCCTGCACGTGAGCGAGCTGACCATCCGGCGCGACATCGTCGCGCTGGCCGGACGCGGGCTGCTCACCCGGGTGCACGGCGGGGCCATCCTGCCGACCGAGCTGCACCAGCCGCCGGTGCGCCGGCAGCGGCCCGCGTCGACGGCGTTCACCATCGGCATGGTGGTGCCGTCGCTGGACTTCTACTGGCCGTCGATCGTGAGCGGCGCACGCACCGCGGCTGCCGCGCACGGCGTCCACATCCAGCTGCGCGGGTCGAGTTACGACCCGGCCGAGGACCGCCGGCAGATCGCCCGGCTGACCGCCGCCCGCCAGGTCCAGGGGCTGCTGCTGGCGCCCAACCTGGAGGGGGAGGGCGTCGACGAGATGATCGACTGGATCGGCCGGCTGCCGGTGCCGACGATCCTGGTCGAGCGGCACACCCCGCACTGGACCCCGACCCCGCAGCAGCTGGAGTGGGTGCGCAGCGACCATGCGCTCGGTCTTGAGATGGCCGTGCGCCACCTCCACGACCACGGCCACCGCCGGATCGGCATCGTGCTCTCCAAGGGCAGCCCGACCTCGGCCCACCTCGCCGTCGGCTGGCACCGCGCCTGTGCCGAGCTGGGGCTGCGGGACGCGTTCGTGGTCAGGGAGAGCGTCGCCCTGGACGTGCCGGGCCACCGGGAGATCATCGGCGGGATCCTCGAACGGTGCCGGCGCGGCCGGATCACCGCCCTGATCGTGCACAGCGACCCCGACGCCATGTCGATCGCCCAGTACTTCACCGAGCAGGGCCTGACCATCCCCGACGACATGGCGCTGGTCAGCTATGACGACGAGGTGGCACAGCTGGCCGAGCCGGCCATGACCGCGGTGCGCCCGCCCAAGGCGCGGGTCGGGCGGATGGCGGTCGAGATGATGGTGTCCCGGCTGCTGGAGGGCCGGCGCCGCCCTCCGCAACGCGTGCTGGTCCTGCCCGAGCTGGTGATCCGCCACTCCTCGGTGACCCGGTCCGGAGCGGCGCGGCGACGCCGCGGCTGAGCGGGGACGCAGGTCGTCGCTGCGGGGGCTTGAGGTAGGTCGAAAAGCTGCCGATCACTTCTCCGTACCGCCGGCAGACGGCGGACACCAGCCGCACCGCGAAGGAGAAGGCCATGACCACCTGGTCCCGCGAGGATCTCGACCGCATCGCCACCACCGACGAACTCCAGGTCGCCCCCCAGCAGGACGACGGCACCCTGCGCAGCCCCACGACCGTCTGGGTCGTGCGGGACGGGGACGACGTCTACGTACGCTCGTACCGCGGCGCCTCGGGCCACTGGTTCCGCACCGCTCAGACCAGCCACGCGGGGCACATCACCTGCGACGGCGTCGACACGGACGTCACGTTCGCGGAAGAGCCCGACCCGACCGTCAATGACCGCGTCGACACCGCCTACCGCAGCAAGTACCGCCAGTTCAGCGAGTACGTGGCCCCCATGGTGGCCGCCGGCGCCCGCGCCACCACGCTGAAGCTGCTCCCGCGCTGACACCGCCGACCGCGACGGGTCACCACCGGCCGGTCCCGATCCGGGCCCCCGATCCCGAGCATCCCGAAGGGGCGGAGGAGGGAAAAGGACCGCCGGGGGAGAGCCGCGATCGAGACGGGAGGTGTCGTGGGGGTATGTGCTCCCCCACTGCCTTGAGGGCGTGGGAGGTACCCCCAGCAGGACCGCCGCTGGGTGCCGGTGAACTGGCGGTCCAGGACCATCGCGCCGGCCGAGCACGTACATACCCCCGTGACACCGACCCACCACCCCACCGAAGGCGGCCCTTCGGCACCCCGCCGCGGCCCGCTTCGGTGGTCGAGCGCCGGCTCCCGCGGTCGAGCGCCCCGCTCACCACGTGGGTTCCACGGTGCGCGGGGCGCAAGGGTCAGGCATCGAGGCCACCGCGCGCGATCAGCTGGCGTGCGATCACGTTGCGCTGGATCTCGTTGGTGCCCTCGCCGACGATCATCAAAGGGGCGTCCCGGAAGTAGCGTTCCACGTCGAACTCGGTGGAGTAGCCGTACCCGCCGTGGATCCGCACCGCGTTGAGCGCGATCTCCATGGCGGTCTCCGACGCGAACAGCTTCGCCATGCCCGCCTCCATGTCCACGCGGCGACCGGCGTCGGCCTCGCGCGCCGCGTACAGGGTGAGCTGGCGGGCCGCCGTCAGGGAGGTGGCCATGTCGGCCAGGTAGTTGCCGATCGACTGGTGCTGCCAGATCGGCACGCCGAACGACTCGCGTTCCCGGGCGTAGGCCAACGCGTCCTCCAAGGCCGCCCGTCCCACGCCGAGGGCGCGCGAGGCGACCTGAAGGCGGCCGGTCTCCAGGCCCTTCATCATCTGCGCGAAGCCCTTGCCCTCGACGCCGCCGAGCAACGCGTCCGCCGGCACCCGGTAGTCCTCGAAGGCCAGCTCGCAGCTCTCCACGCCCTTGTAGCCGAGCTTCGGCAGGTCACGCGAGACGGTCAGGCCCGGCCCGTGCTCGGCGAGCAGGATGGAGATGCCCCGGTGCGCGGGGGTCGCGTGGGGGTCCGTCTTGCACAGCAGCGCGATCAGCTGGGAGCGGCGTGAGTTGGTGATCCACGTCTTCGCGCCGTTGACCACATAGCCGTCCCCGTCCTCGTCCCGGCGGGCGATGGTGCGCATGGCCTGGAGGTCGGAGCCGCCGCCCGGCTCGGTGAGTGCCATGGTCGCCCGGATCTCGCCGGTGGCCATCTTCGGCAGGTAGCGGCGCTTCTGCTGCTCGGTGCCGAAGTGCAGCAGCAGCTTGGCGACGACGGTATGCCCGCCCATCGCGCCGGCCAGGCTCATCCAGCCGCGCGCCAGCTCCTCGGTGATCAGGACGTAGCAGGAGGTGGAGACGGGCGTGCCGCCGTACTCCTCCGGGACCGCGAGCCCGAAGATGCCGAGCTGCTTCATCTGCTCGATGAGCGCTTCGGGGTAGGTGTTGGCGTGTTCGAGTTCCTGGACGACCGGTTTGACGCCCTTGTCGACGAAGTCGCGGACGGTGGCGACGATGAACCGCTCGTCCTCGGAGAGGACGTCGAGGGTGCTCATGGCGAGTCTCCTTGCTGGCGCGTTGCGGGCTGGGTGGAGGGCGCACGCCGGAGCGCTCGGAGCGGTGCGCCGAGGGGCCCGGCCGATCCGGTCAGATGACGCCGCCGGCCCGCAGGGCCGCGACCTCACCCGGGCCGTACCCCAGCTCGGCCAGGATCGGCTCGGTGTGCTCGCCCGGGCCGGGGACGGCGCCCATGCGGGGAGTGACGCCCGCCAGGTCCACCGGCGGCAGCAACGCGGACACGGCGGCGCCCCCGGGCAGCCGGACGTCCGTCCAGCGGTCGCGTCCGCTGAGCACCGGGTGGGCCAGGAAGTCCGCGACGTCGTTGACCCGGGCGTTGGCGATGCCGGCCGCGTCCAGCAGGGCCATCGCCGCGGCGCTGTCCGAGCGCTGGAACCGGTCGGTGACGACGGCGTTCAGCTGCGTGCGGTGCGCCACCCGGGCGGAGCCGGTCGCGAACCGCGGGTCGTCGACCAGGTCGGGACGCTCCAGGAACCGCTCGCACAGGGCGGTCCATTCGCGTTCGTTCTGGATGGAGATCAGCACGTCCACGCCGTCGGCGGCGGTGTAGGCGCCGTACGGGGCGATGGTGGCGTGCTGGGTGCCCAGGCGGGCGGGCTGGCCGCCGCCGTGGCGGGTGTAGTAGGCGGGCTGGCTGAGCCACTCGGCGAGCGCCTCGAACAGCGACACCTCCACGGCCCGTACGGTGCCCTTGGTGGCCCGTACGAACAGCGCGGTGAGCAGGCCCGAGTAGGCGTACATGCCCGCCGCGATGTCGGCGACCGACACGCCCACCCGGGCGGCCTGCTGCTCGCTCCCGGTCAGCGAGACCAGCCCGGTCTGGCACTGGATCAGCAGGTCGTACGCCTTGCGGTCGGACCACGGACCGCTGGATCCGTAGCCGGTGATCGCACACGGGATCAGCCGGGGGAACCGCTCGGCGAGGGCTTCGGCGCCGAGTCCGAGGCGGGTCGCGGCGCCGGGGGCCAGATTCTGCACGAAGACGTCGGCCGTGCCGAGCAGCTGCTCCAGCACCGCCCGGCCGCGCTCCGACTTCAGGTCCAGGGCCAGCGACTCCTTCGACCGGTTGAGCCAGACGAAATAGCTGGACTCGCCGTGCACGGTGGTGTCGTAGCGCCGGGCGAAGTCGCCGCCGCCGGGACGCTCCACCTTGATCACTCTGGCGCCGAGGTCGGCGAGCTGCCGGGTGGCGAAGGGCGCCGCCACCGCCTGCTCGACGCTGACCACGGTGATGCCCGAGAGCGGCAGTTCCTCGGGGTGCTCCTGCATGCTGACCTCCCAGCCTCCGGGTGACCTTCCGGCAGATAGCCATCATGTGCGCTTATGTTGACGGCCGTAAAATAGCGATGGGTCATCGCGTCATGCCGGGTGTGGATGGGAACGAGAAGCCTTGGACATCAAACAGCTCAAAGCGCTGGTCACCGTGGCCGAGATAGGGAGCGTCACGCGCGCCGCCGAGCTGCTGCACCTCGTCCAGCCGGCGGTCACGCGGCAGATCCGGGCACTGGAACAGGAGCTGGGAGCCGCGCTCTTCGAGCGCACCCGGCAGGGCATGAAGCCCACCGAAGCCGGGCTGATCATGGTCGAGCGGGCCCGGCGCGCCCTGGACGAGCTGGAGCGGGCCCGCGCCGAGGTGCAGCCGACCCCCGGCGTGGTGGCGGGCATCGCCACGGTGGGGCTGCTGGAGAGCACCGTCGACCTGCTGGCGGAGCCGCTCGTGACGGCCGTCGCCGAGCGCTACCCGGACGTCGAGCTGCGGCTGATGACCGCTTACTCCGGCCATCTGCAACGCTGGCTCGACGACGGCGACCTGGACCTCAGCCTGCTCTACAACCTGGACAGCACCCCGTCCCTGAACGCCCTGCCGCTGGTCCACGAACAGCTGTGGGTGGCCGCGCCCCCGTCGGCCGGGCTGCGTGCCACGCGCGCGGTCTCCTTCGCCGAGGCCGCGGCGCACCCGCTGGTCATGCCGGCGGCCGGCCATGCGCTGCGCACGCTCATCGACGCGGGCGCGGCCCGCGCCGGGACCCGCCTGGACGTCGTCGTGCAGACCAACTCCCTCCGGGTCCAGAAGCAACTGGTACGCGCCGGGCACGGCTGGACGGTGCTGCCGGGCGTCGGGATCGCCGGGGACGTCGCGGACGGCACCCTGAGCGCCGCGCCGCTGTGCGAGCCCGACGTGCGGCGCTCCGTCGTCCTCGGCTCACCACGCACCGGCCGGACCCCCTCCGCCGTGGACGCCGTCGCCCGGGAACTGGTCCGCCAGGTGCACCGTGCCGTGGAACGGGGCACGTGGCCGTCCGCCCGGTTCCAGGGGCAGGGATAGGGCGCCCGGTAGGGAGCCCGGTCACGTGCCCCGCCACGCGGCACCCCACCATGCACCCCGCGCATACGGCCATCACGTCTTTCTCTACCGGGCGGTCAGCTACCCGACGCCGTTCGGGGGCGTCGAGGGCTCCGGGCTCGGCCGTGAGAACGGCATCGGCGCCGTGCGGGCCTACCTGGCGGACAAGAGCGTCTGGATCAACACCGGCGCCCCCACCGGCAACCCGTTCGTGATGCGCTGACGTACCGGAAGACCCGTCGGACCCGAGAAAGGCACTGGCACACCATGTCGCACACGTCGCCCCCGCTCAGCTCCTACGTGGAGTCGTGGACCCCCGGGCCCCTCACGGACGACGACCCGCTGCCACCCGGTCCCGTGGCGGCCGTCTCGGCCCTGCTGGACCTGCCCGAGGCGGTGGCGGCGGCGGGCGAGGAGGTGCCGCCGCTGTGGCACTGGTTCTACTTCCTGCGCTGGCCCGCCCAGCGCGCACTCGGCCCCGACGGCCACCCGAGCGGGGGCCGTTTCCTGCCGCCCGTCCCCGACCGGCAGCGCATGTTCGCCGGAGGCCGCTGCGAGATCCTCCGCCCGCTGCGGCTCGGGGCACCGGCCCAACGCGTGCGGAGCCTGGGCTCGGTGACGCCCAAGAGCGGCCGTACGGGGGAGATGCTGTTCGTCACCGAGCGCCATGAGGTACGGCAGGACGGCGAGCCCTGCCTGGTCGAGGAGCAGGACCTCGTCTACCGCTCGGGCCGTAGCCAGGCCTCCGGGCGCCCCGCCACCCCGACCGCCGACGCCGGAAACGCGGGCGACGCCGGCGACCCTGCGGGTTCCGTCGACGCGGCGGAGCCGGCAGCCGAGGGCCCCTGGCAGCTCCGGCTGCGCCCCGACCCGACCCTGCTGTTCCGTTTCAGCGCCCTCACCGCCAACGCCCACCGCATCCACTACGACACGCCGTACGCCCGCGAACAGGAGGGCTATCCCGGCCTCGTCGTCCACGGGCCGCTGCTAGCCCTGCTGATGCTCGAACTGGCCCGGCGGGAAGCGCCGGAGCGCCGGGTGCGCACGCTGTCCTACCGGCTGCGGCGACCGGTCTTCGTCGGCGAGCCCCTCCTGGCCGACGGCGCGCCGTCCGGCGGAACCGCCCGGATGCACATCGCCACCCGCGGTGGAACGCGGCACGCCACCGCAGAGGTGACGTTCGCGTGAACCCCGACCGCGCCGGCACCGACCGCGCCGGCACCGACCGCGCCGGCACCGACCGCGCCGGCACCGACCGCGGCGACGACGGCACCGGCGACCGTCCCGGCCCACGCGCGCACGCCCCGGACACCGCACGCATCGCGGTCACCACGGTCGACGGGCAGATGGTCGGCAGACCCGTGCTGGAGCGTGCCCGCCGCATCCTGGCGGCACGGACGCCGCCGAGCCGCCGATGACGTGAAGGACGCCTCCGCACCGCCGCGTTGAGACCGGCGGGACCGGCGGGACGCGCCCTGTACGCCATGGCACCGAGGGCTTACATTGGGCGCCACGGTCGCCCGCCGGTCCCGTGCTGTCCACGCTGTCCACGCTGTGCACGCCGTCTCCCCTGTCCGTGCCGGCCACGCTGGTCAGCGGCTCGTTCCGGCCGGGGTGGCGACTTCGAGGGGCGGGAACCCTTTTCGAAGGAGTTCACGGTGCGACGACATCTCGCACGCCTGGCTGCCGTTTTCGCCGCCCTGTTCGCGTTGCTCGCGGTGCCCGGTCTGACGGCGGCGCCCGCGCAGGCCGCCGACGACTGGAATCCGCCCTCGGACCTGGTCCAACCGCTCAGCGAGGTCTGGAGCCACGTCGAGTCGACCTACCCCGACCTCTACGGGTTCAAGAACTACGGCTGGGACCAGATCATGGCCAACAAGGGCAGCATCAACTACTGCGTCCGCTGGGACTCCGACGCCCCCGTCAGCGCCGACCTGCGCGACCGCGTCGACGCCGCGCTGAAGAGGCAGTTCGCCAAGTGGATCGCGGCCATGGTGGACAACGGCCAGGGCTGGAACGCCTGGCCGTACACCAGCGTCCCGGTCAACGTCGTCGGCTGGGCGGCGAAGGACCGCTCCACGCTCCAGTGGAACGACAACTCGGTCGACGTCTACTCCGGCGTCCTCGACAGCGAGGGCGCCCCGCAGTGCGCACCCGACTGCGGCCGCTTCTTCCACCAGGACAACAACTACTCGCAGTGCCCCGGTGGGGCGGCCCGCCACTACGACCTGTCGCTGTGGCTCACGAAGGGCTTCTCGGGCGGTGCCGGCGGGGACTGGGGCCAACGTGTCGGATCGGAGTACTTCACCGGCGCGCTGGACCAGGACAACATCCATATCTATCTCCATGAGGTCGGCCACACGTTCGGCCTGGACGACTTCTACGACTGGACCCCGACCGGCGTGTGCTGCTTCCTCATGAACGCGGGCAGCGCCACGCAGATCACCGAGTTCGACAAGTGGATGCTCCGTGACTTCTGGCGCCACCTGAAGAACCGCTACGGCTACTGACGCAGGGCCGCGGGCCGGTCTTCGGCGGCCCCGGTACGGGCAGGCGGGCGGCTGACCGCCTGCCCGTCGTCGTCGGTGGGCACGGGCACACTGTTCCCCTCACATCTGCGGAAGGGGACGGCCGTGATCGAGCAGTGGGTGGCCATGGCGGGCGAGGGCGACGAGACCCGGGCCTGGCAGGAGGTCACCCGGTTCGCCGAGGACCTGCCCGAGGAGCAGGCCGAGGAGCTGGCCGCTGAGTTGGCCGGTTGGCCGGGGCGGCGCCCGATGCCGTACCGCTGGTGGCAGGAACGACACCGCGGCGAGCGGCATCCGTGGCACCGCCTGGCCGACCACCGTGTCGTGTACGTGGACCCGGAGATGCTGGACGATCCGGACGCGTACGAGGAGTGCGACGGAGGCCCGCCGGTCGACGGCGAGAGGCAGCCCGACTTCGCGTCGGGGATCGACGCCCTGGCGGTCAACTCGGACCTGCGGAGGGTGGCGCTCGCCACCGCAGCCCAGGGCAACCACGAGTGCGGTGAGATATGGCTGTTCGACGCCGAGACCGGCACGTGGGACTGCGACGACGACCTGGGGGACGAGTGGATCGGAGCGGGCGGCGACATCGCCTTCAGCCCTGACGGCGCGCTGCTCGCGGTGGCGAGCACGACGAACCTGCCGGTGCTGGTCTGGCGCACGGACGGCATGGTGCGGCTGTGGGCGGCGGGGGACGCGGCGGCCTGGCGGACCGGTGACCTGGCGACGGACGACGGCGAGTACCTCCGGGACGCGGCCGACGGGCTGCCGTTCTCGCACATCGGCTTCAGCGGCGACGGCCGGTTGCTCGTCGCGGTCAGCGCTCCCCTTCCCCTGCATGAGGAGGAGGCCGAGGACCGGCGCATCGTCGTGGCCGTGGCGGAGACCGGCGAGGTGGTGTGCGCCATGACCGCACCGGTGCGGGGCGGTGCCGTGCTCGACCGGTCGGGCCGGCGGCTGGCCCATGTGGGGGACGGGGGCGAGGTGCTGGTCCACGACGTGGCCACCGGCGCCCTCCTGACCCGGCACCGCACCGGTCTGCCGACCGCCCGCACCCTCGTGTTCGCCCCGGACGGGGAGACGATCGCCGTCGGCGGCGAAGGTGCCGTGGAAGTGATCCGTACCGGAGCCGGACCCGGACCCGAGGACGCCGGGCCCCGCACGATCGAGGGCACCTGCCAGGCGCTGCACTGGTCCCCGGACACGCTGCGCGCCCTGGTCGCCGAAGGAGACCGGCTGACCGTGGTCGACGCGGCGGGCCGGGCAGTGTGGACGGGGGAGACGACGCAATCCGGCCCGGGTACGGCCGCCTTCACCCCCGACGGGCGCGCCCTGCTGACCGTCGACGACGACACGACCGAGGTGATCGCCTGGTTCCTCGACGGCGGGGAATGAGGGGGCGCACGGCGCACGATCGGTGGACCGTGCTGCTGCTCGGCTGACTCAGGCCCCGTTCCGGACGGGTCGGGCGTTCGGAACGGGGCCGGAGGCCGGGCGGCTCGGCGGGACGGCTCAGACGAAGTCGACGTCGCTGCAGAAGAAGTAGATCTGGTCGGCGTGCGAGGCCTTCCAGACCGTGTAGACGATGTGGTGACCGCTGCGGCCGGGTGCGCTGACGCTGGCGTAGTAGTGGTTGGCCGGCGCCACCTTGGAGGTGGTGGTCAGCAGCTCCAGGTCGCCCCAGTCCAGGGCGTCCGTCTCGGCGTCGTACCCCTGCTTGGTCACGTAGACCTTGAGGTAGTCGGAGCCGTGCATGGCCTGGTCGTACACGTCGACCGTGAAGTTGGTGCTCTTCTGGCTGGTCTTCCACGGGCCCGGGTTGTCCAGGGAGTTGTACCGGCCGTCTCCGGTGTGGCCGGCGCTGCACAGCTGGTTGTCGGGGATGAAGGCCTCGTAGTTGCCGCCGGTGCCCTCGCGGTACAGACCGTTCCAGTTCCACATGGCGTTGGTGTCCCACTGCCACGCCTGCCAGCACATGGGGTCTTCCTGCTCCATGGCCGGGTTCTGGAAGTCGTTGCCCCAGACCTGCCAGCAACGGTAGTTGCGGGAGACGGGGTCCGCGGTGGAGCCGTGAGCGGAGGCGTTCGGGCTGGACCAGGGCACCATCAGGAGCGTGGCGGCGGCCAGCACCGCCAGCAGGGCGCGGAGGGTCCAACTACGTGTCTCGGTGCGATCGTGTCGTAGCGTCAACACTGCGACTCCTCGTCCGGGAGAGGGGGTGGAGGGGGAGCGGGGAGCAAGGGATCATGGGAGCGCTCCCAGTGATCGGACCTTTTCCCGGTAGTCGGGCGCTTGAAACGCTCCAATGCGGGGTTGGTGAAAGGTGCCGGGGATCATTGCACCGAGCACCTGGGTTCTTCCAGGAGAAGCTCGGGAGTCCGCGGGCCGCCGACGCTCCTTTGCCTCCGACGGAGCCCGAGGTCGGGCGGCAGCGTTCGTATACTCGAACAGCATTCTTCGCCCTGCGAACCGTCGCGACCGCTGCACCGTCCGTTGACCGCCACTCGCAGAACCACCGAACTGCCGAACCACCGAACTGCCGAATCACCGAGTGGCCGAATCGGCGAATCGCCCATCGCCGAGTGGCCGTTGCGCCGGAGCGGCGTCCACAGCACACCGTCTCGAAGGAGAAGCCGCACATGGTCCCACCGCCCCCGCCTCGGTCGCAGGCCGGCTCCGGCGAGTCGCCGGGGTCGTCCGGGGCGACGATCAAGTCGGCCGACCGGGTGCTGGCGATCTTCGACCTGCTGGCCGAGAAGGGGACCGTACGCTTCGTGGACGTGGTCAACGCCCTCGGGCTGCCCCGGTCCAGCGCGCACGGGCTGCTGGCCACCATGACCGCACGCAACTACCTGGAGTTCGACGAGGCCAGCCGCCACTACGCGCTGGGCCTGCGCGCCTGGCAGCTCGGCCAGTCCTACGCCGGCCACGGCGACCTGGAGGCCCGTGCCCGGCCGCTGATGGACGAACTCGCCAAGACCAGCGGCGAGACCGTGCAGCTCGCCCGCCTGGACGGCATCTTCAACGTCTACGTCGCCATCGCCGAATCGCCGCAGCCCATGCAGCTGGTCTCGCACGTCGGCTCACGGCTGCACGCGCACGCCACCGGGGTGGGCAAGGTGCTGCTGGCCGCCCTCGACCCGGCGGAGGCGCGGCGCCGGCTGGCCGCCCAGCCGCTGCCGCGCCTGACCGAGCGCACCGTCACCGACGTCGACACCCTGATGGACGTACTGGCGCAGGTGCGGGCCAGCGGGTACGCGCAGGACCATGAGGAGTACGTGGCGGGCTGCCACTGCGTGGCCGTACCCGTCCGCGACCGGCAGGGCGGCACCCTCGCCGCGC
The DNA here is from genome assembly GCF_024435355.1 of Streptomyces odontomachi. GTDB lineage: Bacteria > Actinomycetota > Actinomycetes > Streptomycetales > Streptomycetaceae > Streptomyces > Streptomyces odontomachi. Next base: position 296,653 of record NZ_JAMJWG010000010.1, on the reverse strand, counting down.
TCTCGCTCTCCACGCCCACCTTCCGCTGCGACGAGCAGCGGGCGGCCGAGCAGCTTCAGCTGCTGCGGGCCCTGGTGGACCGGCTGGAGCGCCTGCTGGGACGGTGACGGCCGCCGGCCGGCGCCCGTCGATTCCTGGTCAGGGCAGGGAGCACGGCACCGATCACATCACAGCGCCCAGCTGCCAGGGCACGAACTCCTCGTCGCCGAAACCGAGTTCCTCGCTCTTGGTGTGCTTGCCGGAAGCGGTGTCCAGGACGAGCTGGAAGATCCGCCGGCCCATCTCCGCCACGTCGCACGTGCCGTCCGCCACCAGGCCGCAGTTGATGTCCATGTCGTCGGTCATGTGCTCGTAGAGCGGGGTGTTGGTGGCCAGCTTGAGGCTGGGGGCGGGCTTGCAGCCGAAGACGGAGCCCCGGCCGGTGGTGAAGCACAGCACCTGGGCGCCGCCGGCGACCAGGCCCGTCGCGTTCACCGGGTCGTAGCCGGGGGTGTCCATGAAGACCAGCCCACGCTGGGTGATCGGATCGGCGTAGCGGATCACGTCGACGAGGTTGGTCTGGCCGCCCTTCGCCGCCGCGCCCAGTGACTTCTCCAGGATGGTGGTCAGCCCGCCGGCCTTGTTGCCGGGCGAGGGGTTGTTGTCCATGGAGCCGCCGTGCCGCTGGGTGTACCCCTCCCACCAGCGGATCCGCTCGGCGAGCCGGTCGCCGACCGCGTCGCTGACCGCGCGGCGGGCCAGCAGGTGCTCGGCGCCGTAGATCTCGGGGGTCTCGCCGAAGACGGCGGCGCCGCCGTGCCGGATCAGCAGGTCGGCGGCGGCGCCGAGGGCGGGGTTGGCGGTGATGCCGGAGTAGGCGTCGGAGCCCCCGCACTCCATGGCGAGGGTGAGATGCGCGGCGCGCACCGGGGTGCGGCGCGCCTGGTCGGCCTCGGGGAGCATCTCCCGGATCCTCGCCACGCCTTCGGTCACCGTCTTCCGGGTGCCGCCGAACTCCTGGATGGTCATGGGGACGACCTTCTTGTGGTCGGGTATCCCCCAGGTGTCGACCAGCGACCTGACCTGGTTGACCTCACACCCCAGACCCAGGACGAGGAAGCCGGCGAAGTTGGGGTGCCGGGCGTATCCGGTGAGCGTGCGGCGCAGCACCTCCAGCGCCTCGCTGCCCTCGCCGGCCATGCCGCAGCCGGTCTGGTGGGTCAGCGCCACGACGCCGTCGACGTGCGGGTAGTCGTCCAGCACGCCGGGCGCCCCGGGGAGCCTGCGGAACCGCTCGGCGATCAGCTTGGCGGCGGTGGCCGAGCAGTTGACCGTGGTCAGGATGCCCAGGTAGTTGCGGGTGGCCACGGTGCCGTCCGGGCGCACGATGCCGTCGAACGTGGCGCGCTCCGCCTCCGGGACGTATGCGGTGGGCCGGGCGTCCACGCCGATCTCGAAGGCGCGCTCGAACGGGCGGAACTCCATGTTGTGGACGTGCACATGCTCGCCGGGCGCGATCTCGCGGGTGGTGAAGCCGATGACCTGCCCGTACTTGCGCACGGGGTGCCCGCCGGGCAGCGCGCGGAGCGCCACCTTGTGCCCGCGGGGTATCTCGCCGGCGACCTGGAAGGAGCGGCCGGCGGCGGTGAGCGGTACGCCGGCTGCGAGACCGGCCGTCGCGACCGCAACGTCGTCGTCCGCGTGCAGGACGAGTACCGGCGCCGATGACGTCGCCACGCCCATGAGTTCTCCCTGTCGGTAGGTCTGTCGGTTGGTCTGTCGGTTGGTCTGTGGGTAGGTGCCGTCGGCTGGTCTGCGGGTAGGTCTGCCGGTTGCTGTCGGGACCGGTGGGCGGGCCACCGGAGGGCTCCGCAGGACTCCGAAAAAAGTTCCCATATGAGAACTTCATATCGAATTCTCGAACACCCTGTCGGTCGGGCGGTTGTCGCGTCAAGGGGGCACGGGTGCCGGATTGCTCGCTGCATGCCTGTTGACCTCGGCAAGGACCCCTCCCTACGGTCACCTCTCATATTCTGAACATAGGTTCACGTATACGAAATCAGAGGCGCATGCACTCAGGACGCAAAGACGGGCGCACGAACGCTCGTTGGCTCATCGGCACCCTCCTGATGGTGGGCACGGCCATCTCCTACGTCGACCGAACGAACATCTCCGTCGCGCTGCCCTACATCGAGGATGACCTGCACATCAGCACCCAGATGAGCGGTGTCCTGCTGGCGGCCTTCTTCTGGACCTACGCACCCGGTCAGATCAGTGGCGGCTGGCTGGCCGACCGGATCGGCCCGCGGCTGGCGGCGGGGGCGGCGGTGGTGTGGTGGGGGTTCTTCACCGCAGCGAACGTCGTCGCCCGCGGGGTGTGGTCCCTGCTCTGCTTCCGGCTGTTGCTCGGTGCGGGCGAGTCCGTCGGTCCTCCGACGTTCGCCAAGGTCGTCGGCCGGTGGTTCCCCGTCAACGAGCGGGCCAAGGCAGCCGCTGTCTACGACAGCGGGTCCCGGCTGGGCACCGCGCTGGCCATTCCCCTGGTCGCGCTGCTGATCGGTGCCTTCGGCTGGCGTGCGTCGTTCGTCGTCACCGGTGCGGTCGGGGTGCTCTTCGGCATCGGCTGGTTCGTGCTCTACCGCGACCCCGACAGCCACTGGCTCGCCAACCGGGCCGAGCTGGACTACATCCGCAGCGGCGGCAGCCGGCAGGACGATGCGTCGGCGGGCCCGCCCGTCAAGGCCCGGTGGCGCGACCTGCTCCGGCACCGCACCGTCTGGGGCATGATGATCGGCTTCTTCGGGCTGAACTTCGCCTTCTACTTCTTCATCACCTGGTTCCCCAGCTACCTCGCCGAGGCCCGCGGACTCGACCTGATCAAGGTCGGCGTCTACGGCATGATCCCGCCGCTGTGCGCGTTCTTCGCCGAGTTCTTCGGCGGCTGGCTCTCCGACCGGCTGGCGCGGCGCTGGGGGGTGACCAGGGCCCGCAAGGTGCCCATCGTCATCAGCATGGTCCTGGCCTCGTCGATCGCGCTGGCTGCCGTGGTGCCGTCCGCGGCGCTGGCGATCGCCCTGATGGCCTTCGCGATGTCCTGTCTGGCGGTGGCCGGCGCCTGTATCTGGTCGCTGCCCGCCGACGTGGCGCCGGGCGAGCACCAGGTCGCCTCCGTGGCCGGCCTGCAGAACTTCGCCTCCAACCTGGCCGGCATCCTGTGCCCCATCTACTTCGGGCTCTTCCTGACCAGCGACGCGCACAGCTACGTCATACCCCTGGTGTCGACCGGTGCCGTCGTCATCCTGGGCGCCGCCGCCTACCTGTTCGTCTGCGGCCCGTTCGAGAAGCTCGCGCTGGCCGGTCAGGGGCCGGGCGAGGCGGCCGGCGCGACCAAGACGCGGACCACGCCGGTCGGTTGAGGCGTCCGCCGAGGGAGGCGGCGCACGGGACTGCACCTCGCCGGGCCCGGGCCGGGGCGCTGACAGGGCTGACAGGGGAGGAGGGCAGTGGAAAGGGACGGCGGAAAAGCGCGTGCGGGGCCGGCATCCGGTTGACAGGCTGGGAGCATGAGCCACCCGCACGACTCCGTCCCCGATCCCACCGCCACGCCCCGCGGAGGGGAGACCGACTGGATCAGTACCCCCCTCACCGCTGACCTGCTGCGCGGTGCGCTGGACCTGGAGCGCACGGCACGCGGGCTGCTGCCGCACCGGCTGCCCGCCTGGGCCCGTGCGCAGTGCGACGACCCGCAGCTCGCCCTGGCGGAGGCGCAGCCCTCCGGGGTACGGCTGCTGTTCCGCACCCGGGCCACCGCCATCGAGCTGGACACCCTCCGCACCAAGATGGCCTACGTGGGTGCCCCGCCCCGTCCGGACGGCCAGTACGACCTGCGCGTCGACGGGCGGCTGGCCGGGCGGGCCAGCGTCACCGGCGGCGACGTCAGGACGATGGACATGACCACCGGAGCCGTGCAGACCCAGCCGGGCCCGGTCGGCACCGTCCGGTTCACCGGACTGCCCGACCATGCGAAGGACGTCGAGATCTGGCTGCCGTACAACGAGATCACCCAGCTGGTCGCCCTGCGTACCGACGCCCCCGTGGAGAGCGTGCCGGCCGGTGAGCGCCCGGTGTGGCTGCACCACGGCAGTTCGCTCAGCCATGGCTCGGACGCCGAAAGCCCCTCCACGACCTGGCCCGCACTGGCCGCCGCAGGCGGCGACGTGGAGCTGGTCAACCTCGGCCTGGGGGGCGGTGCCCTGCTCGATCCGTTCACCGCCCGCGCCCTGCGGGACACTCCCGCGGACCTGATCAGCGTCAAGCTCGGCATCAACGTGGTCAACGCCGACCTGATGCGGCTGCGCGCCTTCACCCCGGCGGTGCACGGCTTCCTGGACACCATCCGCGAGGGGCATCCCAGCACGCCGCTGCTGGTCGTCTCGCCCCTCTACTGCCCCATCCACGAGGACACCCCGGGGCCCTGCGCCCCGGACTTCAGCAACCTCAAGGCCGGCAGGCTCCAGTTCCGGGCCACCGGCGACCCCGCCGAAGTCGCCGCCGGAAAGCTGACGCTCAACGTCATCCGTGAGGAACTGGCCCGCATCGTGCACCAGCGGGCGACCGACGACCCGGCCCTGTACTACCTCGACGGGCGTGAGCTCTACGGCGCGGCGGACTTCGCCGAGCTGCCGCTGCCCGACCAGCTCCACCCGGACGCCGCCACCCACCGCCGCATCGGCGAACGCTTCGCCGCACGGGTCTTCGGCGCGGGCGGGCCGTTCACCGGGAAGCCACGCTCGTGATCCCTTGATCCTTCCGTGGAACCCGGACCGGGCCCGGGCCGAGCAGGCCCCAAGCCCGGCCGGGCCCGGAACGGACAGATGTGGCGCAGCGGCCGGACCGCCGCGCCACATCTGCCGTACTTCTCCGGGGGAGCCGCCTCCGGAGAAGGGTCAGCTCACCGTGATGTTCGAGCTGCCGCTGCTCTGGTAGCCCTCGGACGCCATGATCATGTAGTAGGAGAAGCTACCCATCGGCATGCCCACACGGGACCACGCGTCGAAGTGGTTGCCGGTGGTGACGCTGCCACTGGTCCGCTTCGACTGGCGGACGCTCCAGTACTGGTTGAAGGTCTTGGTGCCTTCGACGGACGGGGCGTTGTAGCGCGTCGTCTCGTAGATGTCGTACGTGCCACCGTCGCTGGTGACGTTGCCCTTGTAGGTACCGGTGGGCTTGTAGGAGCCGTACCACTCGACGATGTAGTACTCGACCAGCGGGTTCGACGTCCATCCGTAGAGGGACAGGTAGCCGTTCCCACCGCAGTTGAAGCTGCCGCCGAAGTTCACGGTACGGCGGGAGCCGTTGCTCCAGCCCTTACCGGCGACGAAGTTGTTGGTGCCGTTCCACTGGGTGCTGTACTGGCCGCCGGAGCCCAGCGTCATGGACACCGAACCCTGGCTGTCGGTCCAGAACGAGTAGTAGTACCCGTTGTTGGTGCCCGTCTGGTTCGTGTTGATCGTCGTGTCGGCGTGAGCGGTGCCGGGCAGCAGCAGCCCGGACCCGGCCCCCAGTGCCAGGGCGCCGGCTCCCAGGGCGCTGGCCCCCATGAAGCCCCGGCGGCTGAGCTGGGGGAACGGGGCGTCGTCCATGTTCATGCTTCCTCCTTGTGAAGGCTGGCGGGGCGCCAGGGGAGGGTCGTGTTTCGACCCGGTGGGCCGGTGGTGGCCCAGGGCGCGCCGACGCACGTCGGCGTCGTGCAAGGGGGCGGGGCGTGGCCGGTCAGCTTGGGGCGTCGACCGGAGGGCCAGGTAACGCGTACGTGACCTGGACATGCCGAACAGTGTTGGACTGGCTCGTCGAGCTGTCAACAGTTTCGACAGGGATCGCGAAAACCGTTCTATGACTGGGAGTTGGGCCAGTGACTGTTATTCCTGGTCAAAGCGTCAGTCACCTGAGTCGCTGTCGGGTCGGCGGAAGGGAGCCTGGGATCAGGAGTCAAGATCAGCGCTAGCATTGTCGAAAGTTTCGGAACTCTTTCGCGTCGTGCCGCATGCGATGCGACAGGGTCCGGCAAGATCACAGCCGGCCCGTCGCGGCGGTCGCGAGGGGTGCGCCGTCGGGATGGTGAAGTCCGGGACCGGCGGGCGAGGGCGTGGACCTTCCGCGGATCGACCGTGGATCGTTTTCGGTCATCTGCGGACCGCCTGTGGATCGTCCGTGGTCCGCCCATGGACCGCCCATGGACCGTCCGTGAACCGTCGTGTGCGGCGTGCGGTCCGCATGCGGTCGTTGCTCGCATGGGTCGGCGCACCGGAGTTCGCCCCGAGTCCTGGTCCCGGCGATCGGACCGTTCTACTGTCCATGCCCATGACGTTCTCGATCGTGGGTCGGTCCGGTGCGGCCTTGGGCGTGGCCGTGGCAAGCAAGTTCCTGGCGGTCGGTGCCATGGTGCCCGCCGCGGAGGCCGGCGTCGGCGCCGTCGCCACCCAGGCAGCCGCCAACCTGCGGTACCGCCCGCAGGGCCGCGCGCTGCTGCGCACCGGCCTGCCTCCCGCGGACGTGGTCGCCGGCCTGGTGGCCACCGATCGCGAGCACGCACACCGTCAGCTGGGCGTGGTCGGCACCGAGGGCCCCGGGGCGACGTACACGGGCGCGGAGTGCCTGGACTGGGCCGGCGGTACGGCGGGCGACGGCTACGCGATCCAGGGCAACATCCTCACCGGCCCTGAGGTGGTCGAGGCCATGGCGGCGGCCTGGCTCGCCTCCCCGGAGCTCCCGCTGGACCGGCGACTGGTCGCCGCGCTGGCCGCGGGCGACACCGCGGGCGGTGACCGCCGGGGCCGCCAGAGCGCGGCCCTGTACGTGGTGGCTCCGGGCGCGGGGTACGGCGGCGGCAGCGACACCGCCTGCGACCTGCGGGTGGACGACCACCCCGACCCGGTCGGCGAACTGCGGCGCCTGCTGGACGCCCATGAGCTGCTGTTCGGCACGGCCGACCCGGACACCCTGCTGGACCTGTCGGGCGAACTGGCGGAGGAGGTCCGGAGCCTGGTCGGCGCGCGCGGTTACGCCTCGTTGGACACCTGGGCCGGAGTGGAGAACCTGGAGGGCCGGCTGGTCCCCGGCAAGATCGACCCGGTGGTGCTGGCGCACCTGAGGGACGGCGGACCGTCCCGGGAGGCGTGAGCCCCCTCAACGCCCGGTCGCCGCCGCCGACCAGGCCGATCACGCCGACCAGGTCGACCACGCCGCCTCCGCCGCCCCCGCCGCACCGCCGGCTCAGCTCACCCGTGCGGCCGGTGCCGTCGTGCCCACCACCCGTACGTACTGCTCACGCACCTCCGCGTACCGCAGCAGTTCGGCCGAGATCGGATCCAGCACCCGGGCGCGTCCGCAGCCGGCCGCCACGTCGCGCAGCCGGCGTTCCGCTTCGAGCCCGTATCGGCGGGCCGGTCCGCGTGCCGCCACCTTGCACCCCCATTCGACCAACGGGCCGCCGACGACGCCCACCGCCATCAGCGTGACCGGCACGCCCAGGTTCGGGGCGCAGAGCCCCAGGATCTGGCCGACCAGCCACAGCCCGCCGAAGATCTGGAGGACCGTCATCGCCGCCTGGGACACCACGGCCGCCGGCCACCATCCGGGCCGCGGCGGTTTGTCCAGCGGCACGGCGGCGTCCGCGGCCAGCTCGTCCAGCGCCCTCGGCAGCCCTCGCGAGCCGCGTACGGCGGCCTCCCGGACGGCCAGCGCCCACGGGGCCGGCAGCCCGGCCGCCGCCTCGTCGGCGATCCAGCGCACCGCCTGCTCGACCCGTTGCCTGGCCGTCGCCTCCTCGGCCGCGTTGGACTGCGTGGCCGCTCTGCGGAGGCGCGGGAACCGCCACTCCTCGTACCGGCGCCACAACCGCAGCCAGGGCGAGCCGCACGCCTTGCCGGCGTGCCGGTTCCAGGCGCGCTCCGCCGCGATGCCGGTGGCCGCCGCGCCGATCGCCTCCGCCAGCCGGTCCGTGAACTCCTCGCGCGCCTCCTCGCGCAGCCCCGGCTGCCGCCACGGTGCGTAGACGGTCCGCAACCGGCCCGCCGCGGCATCCACGTCCGCCGCGATCCGGCGGCCGGCGGCGCCGCGCTCCGCCACGAACTGCCCGAGTGCGTCGCGCAGCTCACCGACGCCGCGCCCGGTCGCCGCGGACACCGCGAGCACGGCGGCGCCCGGCTCACCGTGCTCGCCCAGGGCGACCCCGTCCTCGTCGAGCAACCGTCGCAGATCGTCGAGCACCTGGTCGGCGGCCTCCCCGGGAAGCCGGTCGACCTGGTTCAGCACGACGAACATCACCTCGGCATGCCCCGCCATCGGCCGCAGATAGCGGTCGTGCAGGACGGCGTCGGCGTACTTCTCCGGATCGACGACCCAGATCACCGCGTCCACCAGGCCCAGGACCCGGTCCACCTGTTCGCGGTGCGCGACCGCCGCCGAGTCGTGGTCGGGCAGGTCCACCAGGACGAGCCCGCGCAGCCGGGCGTCCACCTCCGGATTGTGCGGCGGTCTGCGACGCAGCCGGGCGTGCACACCGAGCCGGTCGAGCAGCGGCCCCGCGTCGTCCGTCCAACTGCACGCGACGGGAAACGCGGTGGTCGGCCGCCGCAGGCCGGTGTCCGAAATCGTCACCCCGGCCAGCGCGTTGAACAACGACGACTTGCCGCTCCCGGTCGCACCCGCGAGTGCCACCACCGTGTGCCCCCCGGAGATCTTGCCCCGGGCCACGGCCTCGTCCAGCACCCGCCCCGCCTCGGCCAGCGTGTCGCTGTCGACCCGGGCACGGGAGAGCCCCACCAGCTCCCGCAGGGCGTCCAGCCGATCCCGCAGCGGCGCGTCATACACGGCGTCATACAGCGCCCCCGGCTCCCCGGCAGGCTCCACGCTCCCCCCGATACCACCCGCACTACCCCCCAGGTCCACCACGTCGTCCTCGTCCTCACCGCCCGCGACACGACGAGCGATGAGCCCGTCGTCCCAGGGGGATGAGGACGGGGCGGGGGATGCGGACGAGGAGGGGGATGCGGACGAGGAGGGGGAGGGGGACGCGGACGGCGAGGCGGAGGGCTGTGCGGAGGGTCGGCCTGGTGCCTTCTCCCTTCCCTTTCCCTTGCCCTTGGGCTCGTTGCCTGCGCTGTCTTCGGGCTTGGCGCCTGGGGATGCGGCCTCGGAGGTCGCGGTGTGCGCGGGAGGCTCCGAGAGCCCCGGCGAACGGGACCGGCCGATGGACGACGCCAACAGCCTCGACAGCAACAGCGCCCCCGTCTGCCCCCGCGGGATCAGCACGGGAACGGGGTCGGGGAGGTCCTTTTTCCCGGCGTCGGCTCGGGAGTCGGCGTCCGGCGCGTCGGGGTCGGGGGCGAGGTTGGGGGATGGCTTGGTGTCGGTGTCGGCGGAGGGGGGAGCGTCGCCGGCAGGGGCAGTGGCGTCGGCGTCCGGTGGGGCCGTGTCGTCTTCGCGGGCCGGGTCGGGCGGCGTACCGCTGACGGCCTCGGCTGCCGCCTCGTCGTCGTCCGTGGGCCGTACCGCTGTGCCGCCATCCGCCGGCGAGCTGGTCCCGACCGGCGGAGCCGTCTCGGAACTGGCGCTGGCGGCGCCGGGCGCGACCGGGTGGTCAGGCTTGGCGTCGTGATCGCGCGCGGCCTCGGTGTCCGGAGCGTCGGGGGCGCTGAGGCCGTCCGGCTGTTCCTCCTGCCTGGACTGACCCTGAGGGGCGGACTGCTCCTGAGGGCCGGACTGCACTTCCTGGCCGGGTTGGTCGTGCCGGCCCGGTCGGTCGTGCCGGCCGGGCTGTTGCGGCGGCAGGTCGGTGGGCGCCTTCGCCGCCCCGGAATCCGGTTCGGCGCTGCGCTCCGCCTTGGAGCGGCGCAGCGAGAAACGAGACATGGCCTTGGAACGCTGCTTGGGCCGGCTGGATGACGCCGCGTCAGTGGACTGTTCCTCGGAACGGGTCTCGGCCTCTGATCCGGTCTCTGACCTGGTCGCTGATCCGGCCTCGGTGCCGACCGCAGACCCGGAGCCGGGCTCTGGCGCGGAGCCGGGCTCTCGCTTGGACCCGGACCCGGACCCGGGCTCTGGCTTGGACCCGGACTCAGGCTCTGGCGCGGAGCCGGATTCGCCTTCGAGGCGGGGCCCGACGGCATCGGAGCGCGACTCGGCCGTGGGGTGCGACTCGGCCGCGGGGCGTGGCGGTGTCTCGGCGGCATGGGCCGCCTCCGCCACCGCGCCGTTGGACTCCGCGTCGGCCGGCTCGGCGGGGTTCGGGCGGCGGCGCCAGACGCGGCGGTGCCAGGCGCGGGAGCGGTCGCCGTCGCCGGCGGGATCGCTGTTGCCGGCGGGATCGCTGTCGCCGGCGGGATCGCTGTGGCCCGCCTCGTCCGTCACGGAAGTCACCGGGGTCCCCTCTCCTTCTGTAGTACGGACAGCGCGGCGATGAGTTCGGACTGGGGCTCGGCACGGACGTCCAGGGAGTCGAGCGGGGCGAGGCGGTGCTCGCGCTCCACGTTCAGGACCTGGTCGACGTAGCTGCGCAGCAGGCGGGTGCCCCGGTCGCGGAGCCGGAGCGCGCCGCGCGCCCCGACCCGCTCGGCGAGCTTCTCCCCGGCGGAACGCGCCCTGCGCCCGCCCAGCAGGGCGGTGGCGAGCAGGGCGGCGACGATCTCCGGGTCGGGCGCCGGAATCCGGTCCGCCCGACGTGCCTCGTCCTCGGCGTACTCCTCGATGACGCGCCGCCAGCGGCGCACCGCGATCCCGATGCGGTGCTCGGCCTGCTCGAGGCCGGCGTCACGGGTCGCGAGGCCGGGCGCCTCGGCCGCCGGCTCGCGCCGCCACTGCTCGTCGATGCGCTCGTCGGCCGCGGCGACGGCGCACAGCAGCAACGTCCCCAGGCTCTCGACGAGGGCGTCGAGCAGCTCGCCGGGACCGCAGTCGAGGGGGTAGCTGCGCCACCGTTTCAGCGCGTCTCCGGCGAGCACGGCGCCGGCCTGGAGGCGCCCCCGTACGCGGGCGTGTTCGTGCTCGTACGCGGCCTCCACGGCGGACGTGAGGCGCAGCGCGGCGGCGTGCTGGGCGGCCACGGCGCTGGCCAGTTCGGGCATCCGGGTGCGCAGCGAATCCAGCACGCCGCGGGCCGTGCGGACGACGGTGTGCGTCCGCACGTCGGGGTCCTGGACGAGCTGGGTGAGCCATGCGTGCAGCGGCGCCACGGCGGTGCCCGGCAGCAGTCCGCCGCCGCCGGCGGACTCGGGCAGCTCGGGAATGGTGAAGCGCGGTACGTCGCCGAGACCGGCCTTGGTGAGCAGCGCGTCGTACTGGCGGGTCACTTCGTCGGCGACGGTGTGCGGCACCCGGTCCAGCACGATGACCAGGGTGGCGTCGAACTGCTTGGCGGTACGCAGCAGGTGCCACGGCACGGCGTCGGCGTACCGGGCGGCGGTGGTGACCATGATCCAGATGTCGGCGGCGCAGATCAGTTCGGCGGCCAGCAGGCGGTTCTCGACCACGAGGGAATCGATGTCGGGGGCGTCGAGCAGGGCGAGCCCGCGGGGCACGGTGGGCACTGCTTCGATCCGCAGCATCGGCCCGCCGGGCTCCTGGGGAGACCCCTCTCGGCGCCGCCCCCTCCCGCCGGCGCCGGGTTCCCGCGGCAGCCCCCGGACGCCGCCGTGGCCGCCGTCCCCATCGGGCCCGTCGACGAGGGCCCGGCCGGCGTCCTGGTGCATGCGGTAGGCGTGCCCGACGACCCGCCGCGCGTCCGAGCGCCTGGCCCGCCCCGTACGTCCATAGGCCCCGTCTTCGTAGGCGTCGGCAGGGCCGTCACCGCGACCGCCGCTGAAGGGGTCCCCGTACCCGTCTCCGAGCGAGCCCTCGTAGGGATCCCTATAGGCACCCCCGTAGGGGCCGGGCCCCCCGTACGCATCCCCGTAGGCATCGCCATAGGGGCCGTCATAGCCCCCCTCGCGGAAACCGTCTCCATAGGGGCCGTCGCCCGGTGGAAAGGCCGAGTGCGGCGAGTGCGAGGCGTGCGGCGCATGCGGCGGGTACGGCATGTCGACGCCGGAAGCGTCGCGGCCACGACGGTCGTCGTAGTCCCCGAAAGCGCCGTACGGCTCCCCGTAGGTACCGGCGTCATACCCCTCATCCGGAGTAGCGGGGCGCCGGACCCCGCCCCTGCGCACCCCGCCGCCCCCCGGTCCCCGGGCGCCACCACCCCCGCCCGGACCGGAGCCGCCGCCCGGGGAGCCCTGACGGCCGCCGCCCGGCGCGCCGTGCGGGGGTCCACCGGTTCGGGACGGCCACATTCGGGTGAGGTCGGGCAGCACGCGCATGCCGCTGAACCAGTGCTGGTCCTCCGGATGGCACACCAGGACCGGCGTACGCGTGGTCGGCCGCAACACCCCCGCCTCGCTGACCTGCATCCCTACCAGCGAGTTGACCAGAGTCGACTTACCGGCACCGGTCGAACCCCCCACCACCGCGAGCACCGGCGCATCCGGCGCCTTCAGCCGGGGCACCAGGTAGTCGTCGAGCTGCGCCAGCAGCTCCGCACGGTTCGCACGCGCACGTGGCGCGCCCGGAAGGGGCAGCGGAAAGCGCGCGGCGGCGACGCGGTCGCGCAGAGCGGAGAGCGCGTTGAGCATCTGAGGCCGTACGTCCAAGGTCACCACATGCGAAGAATGCCCAATTTCGGCGGCTTTCTGAAGCATATGGGCGCTTCTGCGTGCCGATCAGACACGCGAGGCGGAAGGAATGAGGGGGGCAGGGGCATAACGACTGCACAACACCCGGGTCCAGAGGCTCAAAAAGCGATGCACAATTCGCAACTGCCTGCGATTATCAGGACCGCTTCACCGAACCTCCACAACGTGGCGCGCACGCGAAGCATCAGGGACGAGGACCGAGTAGCCCTATCCTTGTCCCCGGCCCCGGCAGATCACGGTCCCACCCCCATCCGGACCGCGACCGGCCACCCGCCCGGCCCCCGTAGCTCAGTGGATAGAGCAGGCGCCTTCTAAGCGCTTGGCCGCAGGTTCGAGTCCTGCCGGGGGCGCCCTGTCAGGCCCTCCCTAGGGGAGGGCCTTTTTGCTGGTCAGGGGCTGTTTGGCGAGACGGGCCGGGGCGCCGTGCCGACCCTGGCGATCTTGGGGCGGGCCCGATGGTGTCCGGCGGGCGGCGGGGTTTCCTGCGGGCGGTCGCGTCGAATCGAACGCGCGTCGAATGTCTCTGGCGATCGCCGAGTCGGGTGCGCCTTCGAAGAGGCGAGGGGTGAGGTGGGGGAGTGCGGTGGGGGGCGAGTGGTGTGTGGGGGGTGAGCGGTGGGGGCGACCACCAGGAAGCCGCCGCCCCATGCGCGCGTCCCCACCTCCCGCGCCGGAGGCGCCCGAGGCGTCCGACACCTCCGAGGCGCCGCCTTGGCGTAGCTCCGTTCGGGGCGGCGACCTTCCCCGTCGCGTGGCCGGTGCGTGCTGAGGCATCCTCCCGCTGGGCAACAGCACCGGCGCGATGCCGGGTTGCCGCCCCGGCGGAGGTCCTGAGGATGCAGCCGGTTGCGGGCGGGCGGGCCTGCTGCGGCGGTGTGAGCCGGCTGCCCGCCCGCCGGGCAGGGGTGTCTGCGGCCAAGGGGCGGGCTGGAGCCAGATGCGTCGGCACCCGGGGCTGCGAAGTCGAGATCGTGGGTGGCGGTGCGGCGCGAGGGAATACCGCCCGGGAAATCATCGGTGGCGAACCGTCGCCGCAGCGAAAACGGCCGTTGCCCCGCCGAAAACCAGCGCTACCAGAATGAGTATATCCCCATCCCTCGGATACTGAATTTCTGATCGCGCGATCGGGTGGTTTTCCCGGATGGAATCGAAGCGTGCATTGGGCGCGATCGACCTTGAGCCCGCCGAACCAGTCACCTCTTCATCCGAGGCCAGCCACCTCATCCGTTGTCGAAGCTTCAGGGACTCATCGGCAGCGGTAATCCGTACCTGCTCCATTTGACAGGGATATGCCGGGGAAGATACTCGGAGAGAGTGTTTCCGGCTCGTCTGGGCGAAACTCATCGACTTCCGGCAGCCGACATGCCGCGGAAGGCGGAGCCGGAGGTCTCTCATGGCCGTCACGCTTCTGTAGCTCAGCAGTCCGCCGGTAGCTCAGCAGCCACCCCGGTAGCTCAGCAGCCACCCCGGTAGCTCAGCAGCCCCCGGCTGCTCGGCAGCCCCCGACGTCGGTCGCCCGTCCCGCAACCCGTCCGGTCGAACCGGACAGTCATGGATCGGTCAGTCGTCTGGTCCCGGAAAGGGGAAAAACCTATGGCGGGTAGCGACCACATCGTGCGTGGCTATTTCGGTCTCGGCGATAACGATCGAATCGTGCACGTGACCAGCGACGCGGATTTTCTTCTGCACATCTGGGCCAGGAATGTCGAGACCTCGGAAGGCGGCGTCACGTTCATAACGCCGGCAAGTCAATTTCGGGGACCCGGTTCTACGGGACCGATGGATGCGCTCGTCCTTGAGGTCCCTGCGCAGACCGGCGTCACCCTCGGATGCATTGGCGGGCAGGGGGGCGAGACCATCGATCTCTCCAGTGCGAACGCCAGAATCACTGTATTCCTGACAGTCGTCACCGCCGAGGGCGCAACGGCGACGATGACCAGGGAATGACGACCATGGAATGACTGGCCGAGGAATGACCGGCCGAGGAATGACGGCCACTCAATAAAGTGCGTACTGGACGCATCTGACCGCTGGTCAGCCGTCTCGCGCCTGGATCGGTCCAAGCGCCGCGCCCTCACCTGGACGGATGACCGGATGACCCCTCGTACGGCTCAGGGGCACAGGGACAGCGATGCGTGGCGTGCGCGGCTCCGTTTCCGGGGCGGCAGGCCCTACTCTGATCTCCGTGAGGCAGGCAGGCGCTGGGAAGGAAGATCGGCGATGACGCCCCTGAGCACCGGGGACCCGGAGTCCATAGGCGGGTACACCCTGCTCGGTCGGCTCGGGGCGGGCGGCATGGGAGTCGTCTATCTGGGGGTCTCCGCCTCGGGACGGCAGGTCGCGGTCAAGCTCGTGCACGGGCCGTACGCTCAGGAGGAGGAGTTCCGGACGCGCTTCCGGCAGGAGATCGCGGCAGCGCGCAGGGTGAGCGGTGCCTTCACCGCGCCCGTCGTGGACGCCGACCCGGACGCCGAGCGGCCGTGGATGGCGACGCTCTACGTGCCGGGGCTCAACCTTGCCGAAGTGGTCAAGCAGGCCGGCCCGCTGAGCCAGCGTGAACTGCGGGCGCTGGGGCTGGGGCTCACCGAGGCGCTGCGCGACATCCACCGGGTGGGCCTGGTGCACCGGGACCTCAAACCGGGCAACGTCCTGATGACCGAGGACGGGCCGCGCGTCATCGACTTCGGCATATCGCGCGCCGCCGACAACCAGAGCTACACCACGACCGGGCGGATGATCGGCACTCCCCCCTTCATGTCGCCGGAACAACTGGCCTCTCCCCGGGACGTCACGCCGGCCTCGGACGTGTTCTCGCTGGGCTCGCTGCTGGTGTTCGCGGCTATCGGCACGGGACCGTTCGACGCCGACAGCCCGTACATCACCGGCTATCAGGTGGTGCACGGGACCCCGGACCTCGGCGGGGTGCCCGAAGCGCTCCTGGACATCGTCGAACGCTGCCTGGACAAGGACCCGGCCGCACGACCGGAGCTGACGGACATATACCGCATGCTCCAGGCGTTGCCCCAATCCGACATCGTCGGGTCCCCGAAGTCCGGGCAGTCCGCGAAAGCACGGCGCCGTCCCACATCTCGGAGCGAGACCACCACCCACGCGAGCGCCGCGACCGGCGCCGGCACCGGCAAGCGCCGCCGCCGGATGCTGCTCACCGGCCTCGGCGCTGCGCTGGCCGTCGCAGCGCTGTGCATCGGGGTGGGCGTCTTCGTGTCCGATCCGGACACCGCCGCCTCCGACGACGCCGGCCGTGCCGCCGCACTGCCCGACGGCTGGCGGCCCTGGCAGACGAAACTGCGGTACGACGTGAAGGGCATCCCGCTCGACTACAACAGCCCCGGATGCGTGGCGGGGGGAGGCGCCCTGTTCTGCGGCGGTACGGGAATGACGGCCGCCAGGGTCGACACGGCCTCCGGCCACGTCCGGTGGCGGACCGGCACCCGCCCCCAGGGGGCGCAGCCGATCGGCGTTCGCGACGGGCTGGTCTACGTGCACGAGCAACCCGACGACAGGACCAGGCGGGTCGTGGCCCTCGACGCCGGTACCGGGCACCGGCGGTGGCAACGCGACATCAGCACGTCCGAGGAGGCGGTCCTGTACGACGGCGGACTGCTGACCATGTCTCCCGATCAAGCGTCTTTCGTGGCATACGGGCCCGCCGGCAAGGAACTGTGGCGGACGCCCTCGCTGGACGAGCTGTGCACTCCGACAGCGCTGGGGGGCGCCCCCTACGCCCTGTGCTCGCAGGGCACCGAGCCCGGCCAGGCCCCGGTCGAGCTGATGAAGATCGGACCCGGCAGCCTCACCGAGACCGCCACACTGCCCAAGAAGGCGGAAGCGCTCGGCGCTGTCGGCGGGCAGCCCCTGTTCCTCGCCCCGCAGACCGCGAAGGACGTGTACGACTCCGGGTACGAACGGCCGTACAACGCGCTGCTGCGGGTGGCGCCGAAGACCGGGCAGATCAGACGGATCCCGCTGGCACATCCGCTGACCGGCGCGGCCACCCTCGTGGACGGCGTCGTCTACTTCGTCCGGTCCAACGGGTCGGTCACCGCGGTGTCGGCGGACAGCGGCAAACAACTCTGGCAGAAGATGACGGACGTGGAGAGCCTGTCCGCGCCCGCGGTGTCGGCGACGTACAAGCGGGTCTATTTCGCCAACCGCTTCGGCCGTCTGCTGGCGCTGGACAGCCGCACCGGAGCGGAGGTCTGGCGCACCTCCGCACTGCCCGACCCCGGCGACAAGGCGCAGGACTACCCGCCGCGAGTGATGCTCGTCAAGGACGCGATCGTGGCGATGGCCGGCGACACCGCCTTCTCCCGGAGCCCGAACGGGCCCGCCTGACCGGCCCAGGCAAGCGCCGCCGAGCCGCCCGTCGGACGTCGATCAAGCCGTCGTGGCGAGCCTGACGAGGTGCCGGGCGGTACCGGCGGGATCGACGATCTGGTGGAGGTGCGCGCCGGGCAGCCGTGCCACGCGCCAGCCGCGTTCGCGCGCCTCGGCGGCAACGTCGTCGTACGGAGGACCGAACAGCAGGTAGGAGCAGGGATGGTCGTCCCAGCCGGCGGGGACGGGGATGTGCTGCTCGTAGTAGGACAGCGGCAGGGTGGGCTGCTCCTCGACGACCCTCTGCCGCGTCAGCGGATCGGAGAACATGGGGGCGACGTCCTCCTCGTCCCACCAGTCGGTCCAGCGAGGCAGCCCGCCGTTCACCGCCATCGGGCGGAGGAACTCCAGGAACTCGGGTGAGGCGACCGGGGTCGGGCCGGTCCGGGCCGGCAGGGCCGCATCGACGAAGACCGAGCCGGTCACCGGATGGTCGAGGCCCGAGCGGATCACCGGAAGGAACAAGCCCGCGTTGCTGTGTGCCACCAGCGTGACAGCCCTGCCGGCCGGTACCTGCCGGAGGTCGTCGCGGACGGCGCTGACGACGCGGGGCCAGAAGGGCGGAGCACCGGCGCCCACGTGCAGCAGGGACGGCAGCCGCACCTGATACCCCGCCGCCGTCAGGCGTTCGGCCACCGGGTGCCAGGTCGAGGGACCCACGGACGGACTGTGTACGAGAACGAATACCGGCTGCATGTCACGATCATGTCGCCCATGCCCTCGCCATCGCGACGGTCTTGCCCGACAGCAGAACGCAGGACTGCGAAGGTGCCGTCAGCCCCGGGGCCGGTACGGCGGGAACCTCCCCGAGTCGGCGAGGTCCTGGTTCGCGTCGGGCCAGCGGTGGCGCAGCGCCGTGGCCGTACGGTGGATCCAGCCGGTGACGTGGGGCAGGGCCCGATGGGTCTCGGCGGTGTGTGCGGTGGCCTCCAGGGTGGCGACGAGCTGGAGTCGGCTGTGGTCACCGGGCGGGCGGGTGTCGAGGCGGGCGAAGCGCTGGAGGCGAACGAGTGCCCAGGACACGCAGGCGGCGGCGAGGCCGTCTCCGTACCGCCGGTCGTCCTCGGCCTCCGGGATGCCGTGGGCCAGGGCGCTGCGGTACTGGTCGGCGAGGCCCGCGGCGGCGGGATCGCCCACGGCCAGCCAGGCCGGGCCGGGCACGTGCAGGCACACGGCGTCGGTCAGCGCATGGGTGTAGCCGGCGAATTCGAAGTCGATGAGGCGGGCGTCGGGCGGGCCGGAGGCGTGGAGCAGGACGTTGTTGGCTTCCGCGTCACCGTTACTCAGGGCAAGGAAGGGGCCCGGGTCGGTCAACTCCGCCATCGCCGTGGCAAGTTCGTGTTCGGCCTGGCTGCTTGCCGGTACTCCGAGTGCCGACGCGTCCTGGATCGCCTGCTTCCGGAGCGGGGCGAGCCGCCCGGCCCGGTCCGTAGCGGCGTCAACCGGTCCCAGGGCGGCCCGACGCGCGTAGTAGGCCTCGGCCTGCCCGGCGGTGGCGGCGCTCAGCGCACCGCGGGCGCGGGCGAACGCCGCCAGCCGCTCGCCGTGCGCTGCCGCACCGTCCCGTCGAAGCAACTGGTCCAGCGGGACCCGAGGGGCGAGGTCTTCCAGGACCAGGAATCCGGCAGCCGGGTCGGCGGCGACGACGCGGGGGCCGAGCGCCGTCCCCCTGTCCTCGCTGAGGAACCGGAGCGCCGCCAGTTCCGTACGCAGCCGCCATGCGGCGGTGCGGGCATCGCGTTCCCCGTCCGAAACCCGTTTGACGACGACGGAGCACGGAAGCTCCGAAGCACCGCGAAGCCAGACCCGGGCCACGGACCACGGCTCCAGCGACTGCCAGCGGTCGACAGCGACCGGCGAGCCGCAAAGGCCGGTCAAGAGGTCCTGGAGCGCAGCGGCTCCGAAGATCTCCCGGGGGGAATCCGCCATCCACTCACCCTACGAGTCCCTTCATGCCGGCAGGCACCGTTCCGGTTGCACAAAACGGCATTTCGTGGCCCGTTCCAGGGGTCGGTACGGTTCGGATTCATGGAGTGGAACCTTCAGGCGGCCGAAGAAATCGCGGCCGCCTTGCGAGCCGGTGACGTGACATCGGCGGAACTGACCGACGAGGCGATCGCCCGTATCGAGCGTGACGACAAGGCGATCAACGCGATCTGCGTGCCGGACTTCGACCGTGCACGGGCCGCCGCGCGCGCTGCCGACCAGGCTCGTGCCCGTGGTGAGGACCGGCCGCTGCTCGGCATACCGGTGACGGTCAAGGAGTCCTACAACATGGCCGGGCTGCCCACGACCTGGGGCATGCCGGCGCACCGGAACCACCTGCCGGACGAGGACGCGGTGCAGGTGGCGCGGCTCAAGGACGCGGGCGCTGTGGTGCTCGGCAAGACCAACGTGCCCGCGGGGCTGCAAGACATCCAGACCTTCAACGACCTCTACGGCACCACCAGCAACCCGTGGGACCACGGTCGCACCTCGGGTGGATCCTCCGGCGGATCGGCGGCGGCCCTGGCCGCCGGATTCGGCGCGCTGTCCATCGGCTCCGACATCGCCGGTTCGTTGCGCACCCCCGCCCACTTCTGCGGTGTCTACGCACACAAGCCGACACTCGGGCTGGCGTCGGCCCGCGGTATGGTCCCGCCGCCCGCGCCGGCCCTGCCGGTCGATCACGACCTCGCCGTCGTCGGTCCGATGGCGCGCACCGCCCGCGACCTCACGCTCCTGCTCGACGTCATGGCCGGACCCGACCCGCTGACCCTCGGTGTGGCGCACGACCTGGCGCTGCCGCCCGCGCGCCATGAGCGGCTGCGCGACTTCCGGGTGCTGGTCATCGAGGAGCATCCGCTCATTCCGACCGGGTCCGCGGTGCGGGCGGGCGTGCACCGGGTCGCCGACGCGCTCGTCGACGCCGGTGCTCGCGTCGCCTGGCACAGCCCGCTGCTGCCCGACCTGACCGAAGCCGCGGTGCTCTACACGCAGTTGCATTTCTCGGGCATCGTCGCGGGTTTCTCCGACGAAGCGTACGAGCAGCTGCGGGCCGGCGCCGCCGGGCTGAGCGCGGACGACCGGAGTCTCGACGCGGCGCGGCTGCGCGGCATCGCGTTCAGCCACCGCGACTGGATCGCGGCGAACAACAGCCGCGAACTCCACCGCCAGCGCTGGCGCCGGCTCTTCGCCGAGTTCGACGCCGTGGTGTGCCCCATCACGCCCACTCCCGCGTTCCCGCACGACCAGAACCCCGCTCGGATGGAGCGCCGGATCGACATCGACGGTGCCACGTACCCGTACTTCGACCAGCTCGTCTGGGCCGGTGTCGCCACCATGCCCGGCCTACCCGCCACCGCCGTACCGGCGGGCAGGTCCCCCGAGGGCCTCCCGGTGGGAGTGCAACTCATCGGCCCGATGTACGAGGACCGCACCCCGTTGCGGCTGGCCGAGATGTTGGAGCGGAGGATCGGCGGCTTTCAGGCACCCCCGGCGGGGGTCCGGGTCTGACCCGGGCCGTCGGCGAGCAGGGGCCGGAGAGCGCCCAGGAGCGCGCCGACGCAGCTGTCGCGGAGCTCGGTGCGGGAGCAGGTCTCATGGGTGAGCCAGTCGACGCAGAGGACCTGGACGAAGACCAGCCAGCTCTTCAGCACGGCGGACACCGCCTCGCGGGTGCTGCCGTGTGCAAGCGGGAGTACCGCCAGCAGTCGGGTACGGAGTGCGTCCAGCTCGTTGGTCATGATCGACTGAATGACCGGGTCGCCCGCGAGGACCCGGTTCGCGGCGAGAACGGTGTTGCGGTTCGCCACGAAGTAGTCGAGGTGGACGTCCATGCCCTGGACGAGCTGTTCCACCAGCGAGTCGGCGGGGTCGAGCCGGGTCTCGGCGAGCAGCCGGTCCGCCGCCTGTCGGTAGACGGCCGCGAAGAGCGCCTGCTTGCTGGGGAAGTGACGGTAGAGCAGGGCTCGGGAGACGCCGGCTGCTTTGGCGACTTCCTCCATGAGCACCTCGTCGTACGGGCATGCCGCAAAGAATCGCGCTCCGACGGAGAGGAGCTGGGCGCGGCGGTCGGTGGGGCTGAGTCGCTGGCGAGGGGGCACGCACACAGACTAGTTGACACGCGTCTACTAGAGCATCAACCTAGTAGAGCATCAACCTAGTAGACACGTGTCTACTTAAGTCTTGTCGCGGCGGATTGCGAGGGGTCATGGCAAGGGCCTTGCGGGTACTCACACAACTGATGGGCTGGGCCTGCGTGCTGATCGGCGTGTCTCACGTGCTTCTCGGCAACGCGGCGATCCCCGGCGCGGCCTCCGCCGGCACGACGGTCGACAGCTGGGGTCGTTTCATGGGGGCCAGCTTCTCCGGCTACGGGCTGGCCTGGCTCTGGGCTGCTCGGCAGCGGCCCATCCCGGCTTCGGCGGTGCGGTGGCTGGCGGGCGTCTTTCTGCTGGGTGGCGTGGGGCGGCTGCTTTCGCTTGCCCTGCACGGCTGGCCGCAGTGGTTCCAGATCCCGCTGGCGGTGATCGAGCTCGGTCTGCCGCCCGTTTTCTTCTGGCTGGCACACGCAGAGGAACGAGCCCTGGGCAGCGGCGCGGAGACCGTGTCCACCGGGCGATGAGTACGGAACGGCAGGACCGGCGATCTCACCCCGATCCGGCCTGGCCGGCAGGACTTCGCAGCCATGAGCTACCCGCTACGCAGTCGCATGCACCAGGTCCCGCAGGTCGGCGAAGACGCGTTCGTGGGCCGCTGCGGCGGTGGGGTCGGTGAGGTCCATGCCCTGGATGAAGCCGTGTTCGAGGCCGGGTTCGCAGCGGTGCCGGACCGGCACGCCGGCCTCGGCGAGGCGCCGCGCGTAGGCGTCGCCCTCGTCGCGCAGGGGGTCGTGCTCGGCGGTGACCACCAGGGCCGCCGGCAGGCCGGACAGGTCCTCGGCGTGCAGGGGGGACGCGGCGGGCCGGTCGGCGGGGTCGGGGACGAACGCCTCGACGAAGACGGTGAGCGCGTCGGCGTCCAGGCCGTGGCCCGTGCCCTTCTCGGCGATGGACGGCTGGGTGAGCGTCAGGTCGGTGTTGGGGCAGATCAGGGCCTGGACGGCGGGCAGCGGGCCGCCCTCGTCGCGGAGTGCGAGGCAGGCCGCGGCGGCGAGGAAGCCGCCCGCGCTGTCGCCCGCGACGGCGGCGGGCCGCACCCGGCGCAGGACAGCGGTCGCGTCCACGACGGCGGCCGGGTGGGGGTGCTCCGGGGCGAGGCGGTAGTCGACGGCGAGGACGTCGACGTCGCAGGCGAGGGCGATGCGGCGGCAGGTGCGGTCGTGGGTGTCCAGGTTGCAGAAGACGAACCCGCCGCCGTGCAGGAACACCAGCAGGGGGCGGTGCCCTGCCGCGGGACGGTAGCGGCGCAGGGCGAGGCCCCCGGGCCCGGAGAGGTCCTCCACGGAGGCGAGTTCGGGGCCGCGGGGGCGTGTCGCACGGCGCTCGCGTGCGGTGGCGCGGAGTCGGGCGACGAGGTCGGCGGGCGTCGGCATGGGTCCATCCTGGCCGACGTCGTCGGCGGCACCCCGGCGGCCGACCCGGCCTTGCGGTCAGCGTGCCTTCGGCGGAGTGAGCCCGTGGGGGAGGCCCTCCATCCGGTCCTGGACCAGGTCGATGATGCTGGGCCCGGGCCGGGTCAGCGCCTGCTCGATCGCGGGGACGAGGTCGGCGTCGTCGGTGACGCGGACGCCGTGGCCGCCGAGGAGGCGTGCGAACGCGGCGAAGTCGGGGTTGCCGAGGAAGACGCCGTGGTAGCGGCCGTCGTGGGCGAAGCGCTGGCGGTCCCGGGTGTTGCCGTAGGCGAAGTTGTTCACGATCACGTTGACCACCGGGATGCGTTCGCGCACGCAGGTCTCGAAGTCCTGGGCGACCATCCAGAAGCTGCCGTCGCCGCTGAGCGCGATGACCTTCTCGTCCGGCCGGGCCAGTGCCATCCCCATCGCGGCGGGGAAGCCCCAGGCCATGGCCCCGCCCGCGGAGCCGTAGTAGCTGCGTGGCCGGTCGAAGGCGACATGGCGCTGGACCCACGGGCCGAAGGTGGGGACGTCCTGCACGATCACCACGTCGTCGCGGCCGGCGAGTCGCTGCACCGCATGGGTCAGCGCGGCGGAGGTGACCGTCGATCCGCCCTGCGGTACCCGGGGCAGTGCCGCGGCCTCCGCGTACTGCTTGCGCAGGCCTTCGAGGCGTGCCGTGCGCCGGTCCGCGCGCGTCGGGTCGGCCGCGGTGAGCGGGGCGAGCGCGGTGGCCAGCGCCCGTGCGGCCGCGGTCGCGTCCGAGACGAGACCGACCCGGGGCGGGTGGACCCGGCCCAGTTCGGTGGGGTCGACGTCGGCGTGCACGAGGTGCGTGCCGGGGGACACCAGCGTCCAACGTTTGGTGCTGAACTCGGAGAACCGGCAGCCCAGGGCCACCAGGACGTCGGCGTCGCGGACGAGCTGGTCGGACACCTCGTGGGCACCGTAGCCGAGCGAGCCGAGGAACGCGGGGTGGCTGTTGGGCACCACGTTCTTGCGCAGCCAGGTGGTGACGAGGGGTGCGCCGGCGGCCTCCGCGAGGGCGAGGTGGGCGCCGGCGTCACCCGCGCCGCCGCCCCCGACGATGATCGCCGGCCGCTCGGCGGCGGCCAGCAGTCGCGCCGCCTCGGCGACGCCCGAGGGATCGGGTGCCGGCGGGTGGATCCACACCCGGCGCGCAGGCGTCTCCGTGGCCGGTGCCTGGAGCATGTCGTGGGGGAGCGAGACCACGACCGGGCCCGGCCTGCCAGTGACCGCCGTGCGCACGGCGCGCTGCAACAGCTCGGGGAGCCGGTCCTGCCGGTGGATCTCGACCGCCCACTTGCACTGCGGCCGGAAGGCGGACACGACGTCCATCTCCTCGAACGCCCGGCGCTCGGAAAAGGCTCCGGAGACCTGCCCGATCAGGACGAGCATCGGGATCGACTCGTCGTTGGCGTTCTGTACGGCGATGGACAGGTTTGCGGCGCCGGGGCCGCGTGACGCCAGGCAGACGCCGAGGCCCGTCCCCGCACGGGAGAAGCCGTCGGCCATGAAGCCGGCGACCTGCTCGTGGCGGGTGGCGAGGTAGCGCACCGCGTCCTGGCGTGCGAGCGCGTCGATCACTTCCATGATCGTGGTGCCGGGCAGCCCGAAGACATGGGTGACACCTTCGGCGGCGAGGCATTCGACGACGAGGTCGGCGCCGAGGCGCGGCCGGTCAGACAAGGACGTTCACCGCCTTGAGCTCCGTGTAGCTCAGCAGCTCCTCGATGCTCTCCTCGCGGCCGAGGCCGGAGGACTTGGTGCCGCCGAACGGCATTCCCCAGAAGTGCCGGGACGAGCCGTTGACCCAGACGTAGCCCGCCTCGAGGCGGTCGGTGAGCGAGAGCGCGGTGGAGACGTCACGGGTCCAGACGCTGGCGGTGAGCCCGTAGTCCACGCCGTTGGCGATCCGGACGGCGTCGTCGAGGTCGTCGTAGGTGAGCACGGACATCACCGGACCGAACACCTCCTCCTGGGCGATCCGCATCCCGGGTCGCACGCCGGTGAAGATCGTCGGCTGGAGGTAGTAGCCGCGCGCGAACTGATCGCCCTCGGGCCGCCGGCCGCCGTGGAAGAGCGTCGCGCCTTCCTCGGCGGCCACCTCGATGTAGTGACGCGACTTGTCGTACTGGGCGCGGGATGCGAGCGGCCCCATCTGGGTGTCGGGGTCGGTCGGTGGGCCGATACGGATCGCGGACACCCGCTCGCGGATCATCGGGAGGATCCGCTCGGCGACCGAGGTGTGCAGCAGGACACGGGAGGTCGAGCCGCAGGACTGGCCCTCGGACCAGGCGAAGTTCATGCCGCCCACGATGCCGGTGGCGGCGGCGTCCAGGTCGGCGTCGGGGCAGACGATGAGCGCGTTCTTTCCGCCGAGTTCGAGGCTGACGTCCTTGACGCCGACTTCGGCCGCGTCCCGCTGGATGGTGCGGCCCACCCGCTCGCTGCCGATGAACCCGATCCTGCGGATGAGCGGGTGGCGCACCAGCGCCCTGCTGGCGGGCGGGCCGTCGCCGGTGATCACGGACAGCACGCCCGGCGGCAGGATGTCGTTGGCGATCTCGGCGAACCTGAGCGCGGACAACGGCGTGATCTCCGAGGGCTTCAGGACCACGGTGTTGCCGGCCATGAGCGGCGCCGCCACCTTCGACGCCGCGAACATCAGCGGATGGTTGAAGGGCACGATGCGGGCCACGACCCCGAACGGGGAGCGGCGGGTGAAGTGCAGGTTCCCGGGAGAGGCGGGGATCGCCGCACCGCCGAGCCGGAGGGCGAAGTCGGCGAACAGCTCGAGTAGCTCGGCGCCCCACTCCACGTCGCCGCGCATCGCGCTCAACGGGTTGCCGGAGTCGAGCGCGTCGAGCAGGGCGAACTCGTCGGCGTGCGCGCGCACCGCCTCGGCCAGGGCGCGCAGCCTGCGGCCTCGTTCGCGGACGTCGAGCGCCCGCCAGGACGCACCGGCATCGGCGGCCGCGCGTACTGCCGCGTCGACGTCCTCGTCCGTGGCGTCCGGTACCCGGGCGAGGGGGGCCTCGGTGGCCGGGCACTCGACGTCGTAGGTCCGGCCGCCGCCGGCCGGTCGCGGGCGGCCCGCCACGACGAGGTGCCAGGTGCGGTCTGCCACCGCGGTGACCGCCGTGTCGATCGACTCACTGGGTGTCAGCATTGCCTCTCCCGTAGGAGGAATGTACCTCTGATAAGCAGAAAGCTAGAGGGGCTCCTGCGTGGGGTCAACATTCCGGTGCGGGGTGGTGGTGGGTGACGGAGGGCGGCCCGGAGTGAGAGAACGGCCGGTCCATCTCCTTTCGGCACGAGTCTTGACACATGGGAACTGCTGCCAAGAAGGTGCCTCTGCAATACAGAAATTCCGAGCCGGTGTCTCCCCGTACCACCGGGCGCGCCGGCGGCCCCATCGACGAGGCCAGAGGAAACACCATGTCCCTTCACGTCCTGGGAGTCGCGACAGTCGCGCTCGTCTTCATCATCGGCACACTGAGACCCGTCAACATGGGCGCCGTGGCCCTCATCGGCACCTTCCTCCTCGGGACGCTGGCGGCCCACGAGAGCATCGACAAGGTCCTGTCGGGGTTCCCGCCCGACCTGTTCGTGCTGCTCGTCGGCGTGACCTATCTGTTCGGTCTCGCGGCGGTGAACGGCACCATCGAATGGATCATCGACCGGGCGGTCCGGCTCCTGGGCGACCGGCGCGCACTGGTGCCCTGGCTGATCTTCGCCTTCTCGGCGGTCCCGACCATGGCCGGGGCGCTGGGCCCCGCCGGTGTCGCCATGCTCGCACCGCTGTGCCTGCGCCTCGGGGAGCGCTACGCCATCAGCAGGCGGATGTCCGCGCTGATGGTCATGCACGGCTCGTGCCTGGGGAACTTCTCGCCCCTCAACGGTCTCGCGGTGATCGTCCGGCAGGCGGCCGAGTCGAACGGCCTGAAGATCTCGTCGGCCGAGCTGTTCTTCGGCAACGCCGCCTACAACCTCGGTCTCGGCCTGATCATCTACCTCTTCTTCGGCGGCCGCGCCCTGTGGCGCGAGCGCCGCACGGCACCGGCCCCGGCCATGGCGGCCTCGGGCGTCGGTCCGGTCGGGGGCGCGGACGTCGCCGCACCGCTCGCCCGGGTGGGCTCCGACGACTCGACCGGCAGCGACGCCGCCGGCAGGGAACACGCCGGCAGCCAAGGCATCGGCAGGGAAGACGCCGGCGGGAAAGCCACGTCGAGCCTCGGGTCGGCCTTCGCCGGCGGCAGCGAGGCCGCGACGTCCCCGCCCGCCCGGCTCCGCGTCGACCAGGGATGCACCCTGGCCGTGATCGTCGCCGTGGCCGTCGGTGCGCTCGGCTTCGACCTGGAGATCGGCTTCCTCGCGCTGTTCGCCGCCGCCCTGCTGCACATGATCTTCCCGAGCAGGTTCCCGCAGGCGGACAAGCAGATCGTCTGGTCCGTGGTGCTCCTGATCTGCGGCATCGTCACCCTCGTCGCCGCCCTCCAGCGCTACGGCACCATCCAGGTCATCGGCAAGGGCATCGCCGATCTGGGCTCCCCGCTGCTGACCGCCTTCCTGCTGTGCCTGGTCGGGGCCATCACGTCGGCGTTCGCATCCAGCGCCGGCCTGCTCGGCGTGCTGATCCCGCTCGCCGTGCCGTTCCTCGTGCAGGGGGAGATCGGCGTGACCGCCGTGATCGTGTCCCTGGCGATCTCGGCCACCGTCGTGGACTCCACGCCCTTCTCCTCCGTCGGTGCGCTGACCCTGGCCACCACGCCGGAAGAGGAACGGCCCCGACTCTTCCGTCTGATGCTCACCTGGGGCCTCGCCATGGCGGTGACCGCACCCGTGCTCACCTGGCTGATCTTCATCCTGCCGAGCGCACACTGACCCTCTCCCGAATCCCGACAGGTACCGCGCGAACGGGCCCGGCCCGGCGCACCGACCGGAGGACCGCAGACCATGACCACCGATGTCCGACAACTCGTTGCCACGTCCTCGCGCGTCCTGGCCGCAGCAGGCCACGGCGACCTCATCTGGGGACACGCGTCGGCGCGCGACCCGGAGGGCAGGGGGGTCTGGATCAAGTCCGCGACATGGGGTCTCGACGAGATCACCCCCGACCGTGTGCACCTGGTCGACCCGGACGGGAAGCTGCTCAGCGGCGACGGCATCGTGCACAGCGAGTGCGCCATCCACACCGAGATCATGGCCGCCCGGCCGGATGTCGGGGGAGTGGTGCACACCCACCCGCCGCACGCGGTCGCGCTCGCCGCGACCGGCCAGCCGCTGCGGCCCGTCAACCATGCGGCCAACTACTTCGTCCCCCCGGCGGTACCCGCGTTCACCCGGACCGCCGACCTCATCCTGACCCGCGAACTCGGCCGCTCCCTGGCACTCACCCTCGGCCAGGCCCGTGCGGTGTTCCTCGTCAACCACGGGATCGTCGCGGTCGGCGAGACGCTCCAGACGGCGACCGTCGCGGCGATCCTGCTGGAGCAGGCGTGCCAGCAGCAGTTGCTGACGCACGGCGCCGGCGGCTGGGCGTCGTGGTCGGACCAGGAGGAGTCGCTGGCCAAGCGCGCGCACATCTACCACGATCAGGCCATCACGGCGGTCTGGGACTACCTGGTGCGGCAGTTGCCGGACGCGGGCGCGACGAGCTGAGCCGGCGCGGCATGACTCCTCCGTACCCGCCTGCGTCGCGGCGGCCGGCGGGCCCGCGGCACGGCCACGTCGGCGTCATCGTCCCGCACAGGACGGTGGTGGACGGCGCACGCCTCTTTCGGAGGTTACGATTTCTGCTATGAAGAAATCCCCGATTCCGGGGCAGGCGCCCTCCGCGGGAAAGCCGCAGTATCCGATCGAGTCGGTCGACAACGCGATGCAGATCCTGCTGTTGCTGGGCGAGCGCAGTGAGCTGAGGCTGACCGAGGTCGCCAAGTACCTGGGCGTCGCGTCGTCGACCGCCCACAGGCTCCTGGCCATGCTGCAATACCGCGGGTTCATCCGGCAGGACGGCCGCTCGAAGGCGTATGTGCCCGGTGCCGCGCTGACCGGAGTGGCGTTCTCCATCCTCCAGAGGTTCGACGTGCGCCAGCCGCTGCGCCCGTTCCTCGACGAGCTCAACCAGGAGACCGGCGAGACGGTCCATCTCTGCGTGCTCGACGGGGCAGCCGTCCGGTTCATCGACGCCATCGAGAGCCCCCGGGCGGTGCGCGTGGCCTCACGCCTCGGTCGATCCATGCCGGCCCACTGCACCTCCTCGGGAAAGGCCATGCTCTCGTCCCTGACGCAGGAGCAGTTCCGCCGCCTCTACCCGCAGGAGGAGCTCTCCTGGCTCACCGAGCACTCGCTGCGCAGCCGCACCGCGCTGGAGAACGAGATGGCCACCATCCGCCGGCGCGGCTACGCGACGGGACTGGAAGAGAGCGAGGAGGGCGTCGTGTCCGTCGCCGTGGCGTTCCCGCCGGAACCCTCCACCCTGCGCCTGGCGTTCAACGTCGCGACCCCCGTCGGCCGGATCAGCCGGGCCGGCCTGGAGGGCCTCGGCGAACGGCTGCTGGCCACCGTCGACCGCGCCTCACGCGTCCTGCTCTGACGCCCGCCCCGCGGCGCCGACCGTCGGCGGGCACCCGGACCGGCCGGCGCCCGGCCAGGCGTCACTCCCGGATCCCCGCCAGCTCCACGGCCCGGCGGCGCAGGGCGAGTGCCGCGGGGGCGACGGACGAGACCACGGCCAGTACCGCGCAGGCGGCGACGGTCGCGCCGATCGTGGCCCAGGGCAGCGCGAGCGTGGTCCACACCGACAGCAGGCCCAGCGCGCCCCACATGCCGGCCAGGTTGAGGCCGGCGACCACCACCCCGAGCAGCGCGCCCACCGCGACCACCATCAGCGCCTCGGTGCCCACCAGCAACAGCACCTGCCCCCTGGTGGCGCCGGCCAGGCGCAGCACGGCCAGGTCGCGCACCCGGTCGGAGGTCGCCATGACCATGGTGTTGGCCAGGGAGATGCCCGCGTAGAGCAGGGCGATGCCCAGGACCAGCAGGAAGCCGAGCCGGGTCGTGCGATCGGTCTGCGGGGAAGTGGCCCGCACCCACTGGGCCTTGCTGCGCAGCTGCCCGCCCGAGTCCCGCAACGCCGCGCGCAGCCCCGCGGCCACGGAGCGCGCGTCGGCACCGTCGGCGAGGGCGACGTCGACCCGGTCCACGTGCGCGCCGGGGGCGTTGCGCGGGGTGACGTAGACGCCGTTGTCGCCGGTGCCGGTGGCCATCACCGCCGCGATCCGCAGGGTTCTCCGGGTGCCGTCGCCGAGCCACACCCGCACCCGCTGTCCCACGGTGTGCCGCTGCCACTCCTCGTTGACGATGATCGAGCCGTCGTCGAGGTCGCGCACGTCACCCGCGGCGAGCGGCAGGCGGGTGGTCGCCGCGAGCGGGCCAGGCTCGGCCGCACGGGCCTCGGACCCGGTGAGCGCGGTGCCGTCCTCCAGGACGTAGACGGCGCTGGAGGAGGTCGCCGAGACCTCGGCCCCGGGCACCTTGCGCAGGGCGGTCAGCGTCGCCGCGTCGAAGCCGGCACCGTCCGCCGGGGTGACGACGAAGGCGGCGGTGGTCTGCTCGCGGGTCTCGGTGGCCTTCGCCGCGTTCAGCGTGCTGGTGGCGCCCCACAGCGATCCCGCGAGGGCGACGGTGACCAGGACGGGCGCAGCGATCGCCGCAGTGCGGCGCACCCCGGCGGCCGCGTTCTCGCGCACCAGCATGCCCACGGCGCCGGGCAGCCGGGCCGGCAGCCAGGCCAGCAGCCGGGCCAACGGGCGCACCACCAGCGGCGCGAGCAGCGCGCACGCCGTGATCAGCAGCATCGGCCGGCTCACGTAGGTCTTGCGGTGCAACAGCTCGCCCGGATCGCCGATCAGCGCCAGGCCCAACGTGACCGCGGCGGTCAGCAGCAGCGCGGTGCCGGCCAGCCGGCGCCCCCACGTCATCGCTTGGCCGTCCACGGACGCCTCGCGCAACGCCTCCGTGGGAACCACCCGACCGGCCCGCCACGAAGCGGCGGCCACCCCGCACAGGGCGACGAGCAGGCCCGTCCAGAAGGCCAGGTGATACGGCCAGGTGGCGTCGCCGATGGCGAACCAGTCCGGCGCGAGCCCGGTGTCGACCACCCGGGCGGCCAGCAGCGGGGCGCAGCGGGAGCCCACCAGGCAGCCGGTGGCGGACGCCAGCACGCCCACGGCGAGCGCCTCGGCGCACACCGTGCGACGGACCTGCCCCGGCGTCGCCCCGGCGCTGCGCAGCAGCCCGAACTCCCGGCGCCGCTGGGCGACCGCGAAAGCGAAGGTGGACGAAACCACGAACACCGACACGAAGGCCGAGACGCCGCCGGCCGTGCCGAACAGGGCGTTCATCGCGGTGACGGCCTCGCGGTCGCGAGCGAGGCCGGGGTCGGCGGAGCGGCGCGCTGCGCCGGTCCATACGTGCACGCCGTCCCCGTCGCCGCTGCCGCGCACCGCCGCACGCACCGCTGCCGGGTCCGCGTCGACGACCAACTGGACGCTGGCCGGCGCCAGATGGGCGGCGCGCGCGTCGGTGTAGAAGACGGCGTTCTCGAAGCCGCGGTCGGCCACGGTGCCGACGACCCGCACGGTGCCGCGTCCGGTCCGGACACGCTCGCCCGGCCTGGCCCAGGCGCCGCTGACGACGACCTCGTCCGCGGCCTTCGGCGGCCGTCCCGCGGTGATCGTGTACGGGGCGAAGGCCGCGGTGGACCAGGGGTGGCCCACCAGGTCGCCCGGTCCGTGCGCGGCGCGTACGGCGAACGACCGGTCCTCGACTACGGTCCCCAGCTCCTTGAGCTTCGCGACGACCCGGGCGGGCACGGCGCGCGGCTGGGCGAGCCGCTCTGTGCGGTCGCCGGCCGGGGTCGACACCCGCAGGGTGTCCACTCCTCTGACCACGACCGGTGCGGCGGCGAACCGTTCGGGCCCCCGGTCGGGCGCGTCCAGGGAGGAGGCGAGAGCCAGCCCCATCACGGCGAGCAGCGCGACGCCGAGCGACAGCGCGACGAAACTGCCGACGAAGGTGACCCAACGCGCGCGCAGGGTGCACAGGGCGACACTCAGCACGGCACGGCCTCCAGCTTGGCCATGTGCGCAGCGATGTCCTCGGCGCCCGCGCCGGCCAGTTCGCCGTTCAGGCGCCCGTCGACGAGGAAGACCACGCGGTCGGCGTGGCAGGCCGCGACCGGATCGTGGGTGACCATGATGATCGTCTGGCCGTCGCCGTCGACCATGGCGCGCAGCAGGCCCAGCACCTCCCGGCCGGTCCGGGAGTCCAGGGCACCGGTCGGCTCGTCGCCGAAGAGCACCGCGGGGCGGGTGATCAGGGCACGGGCCAGCGCGACCCGTTGCTGCTGGCCACCGGACAGCTCCGCCGGCCGGTGCCGCGCCCGGTCACCGAGACCGACCTGCCGCAGCACCTCGCGCACCCGCGCCCCGGAGGGCCGGCGGCCGGCGAGTCGCAGGGGCAGTGCCACGTTCTGCTCGGCGGTCAGGGACGGCAGCAGGTTGAACGCCTGGAAGACGAAGCCGATACGTTCCCGGCGCAGCCGGGTCAGCCGGGTCTCGCCCAGTCGCGTCAGCTCGGTCCCCGCGACGGTGACCGAGCCGGAGGTGGGCCGGTCGAGCCCCGCGGCGCAGTGCAGCAGGGTCGACTTGCCCGATCCTGACGGTCCCATGACGGCGGTGAACGTCCCTTCGGGGAAGGCGAGCGAGACCTGGTCGAGCGCCGTCACCGCGCTGTCGCCCGACCCGTACCGTCTGCTGACGGAGCGCACCTGGACGGCATCGTTGATCATCTGTCCCCACTCGTTCGTCGTCGGTCCACCCGCACGGCAGGTGGGGCGGCGGCGGATGTCACGCCGCCGCCACCGCCTCTTCGGTGCCTCAACGAAACCGTGCGGGGCCGGCCCGGCGCAGTGCGGCAGGACCGAGACCTGGGGTAGGGCCAGGCCTACCCCGGGCCCTCCCCCTGGCCCGATGGTGCTCGTCCCGCCCGGCCTCCTACGGTGCACTTCATGCACCCTCGGAACGTGTGGCAGGCCATGTCCCGCCCCGGCTTTCTGGTGTCGCCGTGGCCGTGGCGCTCGGCGGCTTACCTGCTCACCGGCGCCGTGACCGGAATGGTCGCGCTGGTGGGGATCGTGACCGCGGCGGTGGCCGGCGGCGTGCTCGCCGTCGTGCTGGTGGGGCTGCCGCTGCTCGTCCTCACGGCACTCGCCGGCATCCCGGTGGCCTGGGTGGAACGGCGCAGGCTGCGCCTGGTCGACCGGGAGCCGGCGCCCGGCCGGCACGCCGCGCCCACCGTCGGGGGGCTGCGGGCCTGGCTGGCGACCCGGCTGCGCGAGCCGGCGACCTGGCGGGAGCTGGGCTACACCCTGCTGTTCGCCGGCCTGCTGTGGCCGGTTGACGCTCTCGCGATCACCGTCGGACTGCTCTTCCCGCTCTCCCTGGTCGCGGCGCCGCTGCTGATGGCCACGGTCGGCGACGGTCAGCAGACGAAGGTGCTCAAGCAGTGGACCGTCACCAGCTGGCCGGCGGCTCTCGGTGTGGCCGTGCTCGGGCTCGTCCTCATGGCCCTCTGCGGTTACGTCCTGGGTGCCGTCGCCGGCGCCCGGTCCGCGCTGACCCGGCTGCTGATCGCGCCGCGCGACGGCGACCTGAGCGCCCGGGTGGTCGAACTCACCCGCTCCCGGGTGCGCTTGGTGGACGCCTTCGAGACGGAACGGCGCCGTATCGAGCGCGATCTGCACGACGGCGCCCAGCAGCGCCTCGTCGCGCTGACGATGACGCTCGGCCTCGCCCGCCTGGACGCACCGCCGGGCCCGCTCGCCGACCAGCTCGCCGAGGCCCACGACCAGGCCGGCAAGGCACTCGCCGAGCTGCGCGAACTCGTTCACGGCATTCACCCCAAGGTGCTCGCCGACTACGGACTCCATGCCGCCGTCGCCGATGTCGTGGACCGGTCACCGCTCCCCGTCGACGTCGATCTCGAACTGCCGGGACGCCTGCCCCAGGCCGTCGAGTCGGCCGCGTACTTCGTGGTCTGCGAGGCGCTCGCCAACATCGCCAGGCACAGCGGGGCGAGCCGCGCCGAGGTGAGCGGCGGCCACCGCGAGGGGCGGCTGTGCCTGCGGATACGCGACGACGGCCGAGGCGGCGCGGACGCCGCTGCCGGCACGGGGCTCACCGGACTCGCGGACCGGGTGTCGGTCCTCGATGGCAGACTCTCCCTGTCCAGTCCGCCGGGCGGTCCGACCTTGCTGAGTGTGGAGTTCCCTTGCGATCCCTGCGAGCCGACCGGTCGCTCCGCGTAGTGCTGGCCGAGGACAGCGTCCTGCTGCGGGAGGGGCTCATCGGCCTGCTCACCCGGTGCGGCCACCAGGTCGTCGCGGCCGTCGCGGACGCCGAGGCGCTGGTCGCCGCGGTCGAGGAAGACACCCCCGACATCGTCGTGACGGATGTCCGCATGCCGCCCGGATTCCAGGACGAGGGCCTGCACGCGGCGGTACGTCTACGCGAGCGCACACCCGCGTTGCCCGTCCTGGTCCTCAGCCAGTACGTGCAGCGCAGGTACGCGGCCGAACTGCTCGACTCCGGGGACGGATCCGGTGTCGGCTATCTGCTCAAGGACCGGGTCGGGCAGGTCGAGGAGTTCGTGGCCGCCCTGTGCGAGGTCGCGGACGGTGGCACGGTCGTCGACCCGGAAGTCGTACGCCAGCTCCTGCGCCGCCGCCGTGACCCGCTGGCGAGGCTCACGCCGCGCGAGCGTGAAGTCCTCGCCCTGATCGCCGAGGGCAGGTCGAACGGGGCGACCGCGCGGGAACTCGTGGTGTCGGAAGCGGCCGTGGGCAAGCACATCAGCAGCATCTTCGCCAAGTTGGACCTGCCCCCGGCGGACGACACGCACCGCAGGGTGCTGGCGGTGCTGGCCTATCTGAGAGCGTGAGGGCGTGAGGGCGTGAGCCAGGACGCGGTCCGGCTCCCTAGGATCCCGGATGACGATCAACGGCAAGCTCATGCAAGGGGCACCCGTGGCGAGAGACTCAACCCCGATGGTCCGCGTGCGCAACCTGGTCAAGGAGTTCCGTCGACCGAAGCGCCACGCCGGCCCCTTCGGTGGCCTGCGGACCCTGGTGACCAGGCAGTACACGGTGGCCCGTGCCGTGGACGACGTGAGCTTCGACGTGGCGGAGGGGGAACTGGTCGGGTACCTGGGCCCGAACGGGGCCGGGAAGTCCACCACGATCAAGATGCTGACCGGCATCCTGGTGCCGACCGGCGGCGAGGTCGAGGTCGGTGGCCTCGTTCCGTGGCGGGACCGGGAGGCCAACTCCCGCCAGATCGGCGTCGTCTTCGGCCAGCGCAGCCAGCTGTGGTGGGACCTGCCGCTGCGGGAGTCACTCAGGCTGGTCGGGGTGCTCTACGACATCCCCCCGCGCGACTACGACCGGGTCCTGGGCGAGTTCACGGAGATCCTGGAGATGGACGACTTCCTGGACACCCCGGTGCGCCAGCTCTCCCTGGGCCAGCGCATGCGCGGTGATCTCGCGGCCGCCATGCTGTACCGGCCCCGCGTCCTGTACCTGGACGAGCCCACCATCGGCCTGGACGTGGTCGCCAAGGAGCGCATCCGCCACCTCGTCGAACGGCTGAACCGGGAGTACCGCACCACGATCATCCTCACCACCCACGACCTGGACGACGTGGAGCGGTTGTGCCGACGCATCGTGCTGATCGACCACGGTCGGGTGCTCTACGACGGTGATGTGCAGACCCTCAAGAAGAGGTACGCGCCCTACCGGCAGCTGGTGTTCCGGCTGGCCGAAGCCGATCACGCGGATGACGCACCGGACGACTGGGTCGACCTGATCGGAGCGGAGCTGGTGCCGGCGGGACGGGGAGAGCTGCACCTGCGCTTCGACCCCGCGGTGGTCTCCGCCGCCGATCTGATCGCCGCGGTGATGAAGCGACACCGCATGTCGGACCTGTCGATCGTCGAACCCGCGTTGGAGCCGGTGATCCGCCAGATCTACGCCCAGCGCGCGCTGTCGTGAACGGGACCGTGAACGGGGCGGCGAACGGGACCGTGAAAGGGGCAGCGAGCGGGGCGGCGAACGGGACCGTGAACGGCACGGCCCTGAAGGTGCGTTCCTGGCTCGCGTTCTGCCGGCTCCAGGCCAGGGCCGTGACGGTCTATCGGGCCGACTACGCGCTGGGCCTGGCTGGCCTGATCATCCAGATCTACCTGTTCCGGGTGGTGTGGGTGGCGGTCTACGGCGAGCACCGCACGGTGCACGGGGTCACCCTTCCGCTCCAGATCGCCTACTCCACCATCGTGAGCCTGCAATCCTGGGTGTTCATGCCCCGGGCGTCGGAGCAGATCCCTCAACGGGTGCGGGAGGGGACCGTTGCGATGGACCTGCTCAGGCCGCTGGGCTTCCTCCATCAGGTGATCGCCTGCCAGGTCGGGGGCACCGCGGTGCTGTTGCCGTTCGCGCTGGTCGGCCTGCCCTTCGCCGTCCTGGCGGGTGGCGCGGTCGGCCCGGCATCGGCGCTGGCCGCGGGAGAGTACGTGATCGCGCTCCTGGTGGGCTGGGCCGTTGCCACGCTGCTTCAGGCCGTGGTGGGCATGCTCGCCTTCTGGACCCTCGAGGTGTCGGGGCCGTTCATGATCTACACCGCGATCTCCCAGTTCCTGGCCGGCGCGCTGGTTCCCCTGTGGTTCATGCCGGAGTGGCTGCGGGAGACGGCCTCGGTGCTGCCTTTCCAGGCGTCGTCGTATGCCCCTGTCGCCATTTATCTGGGCAGGGTTCAGGGTTCGGGGGCCTGGGTGCTGATCGGCCAGCAGGTGGGCTGGGCGGTGGTGGTCTGGGTGATTCTCAGGCTGGTCTGGCGGCGGGTGTTCCGCCGGGTCACCATCCAGGGGGGATAGGGAATGCGGACCCTGCGGATCTACCGGGCGCTTCTCGGCGCTGCGCTGCGCAGCGAGTTGCAGTACCGGAGCAATCTGGCGCTCTGGATCGTGGCCGGGGTCGCGTATCAGGGAGTCGGTCTTGCCTTCGTCTGGGTGGTGATCCGCCAGTTCGGCTCGATCGCCTCCTGGTCGCTGGGTGAGATCGCTTTCCTCTACAGCATGAGGCTCATGTCCCATGCTCTGTTCACCGTCCCCTTTGCCGAGCTGTTCGGGATCGACTACATCGTGCGGGACGGGCACTTCGACCGGTTCCTGGTGCGGCCGGTGAGCCCTTTCGTGCAGTTGGTGACCCGCCGCATCAGGCTTCAGTCCCTGGGTGATCTGACGGGTGGAGCCACGCTGCTGGTGGTGGCCGCACATCTCGTGCGGGTCGACTGGTCGGCCGGCTCGGTCGCCTTCCTCGTTCTCGCCGTGCTGGGCGGCGGGTTGGTGGAGGCGGCTATTCAGGTGTTCGTGTCGGCTTTTGCCTTTCGTATGATGTCGGTCCGCTCGCTCCGGATGCTTGTGGACCGGGTCATCAACACGTTCGGCGGCTATCCGTTGTCCATTCTGCCCGGCGTGGCGAGGTCTGCCCTCACCTTCGCGCTTCCTCTTGCCTTCGTCGCTTATCTCCCGGCCACGGTGTTGTTGAACCATACGGGTGAGCTATACGTCCCCGCGGCCTTTGCCTGGTGCACGCCTGTGGTGGGTTCGGTCCTGTGGGGCGTCGCTCTGTGGTTCTGGCATCGCCAGATCCGGCACTACATGAGTTCGGGGCACTGACCCGGCCAACGATTGGTGACGGAAGACCACTTGACGCCGCTCGTCGCGATCTGGCTACACTCCCTGCGGTCCCCGGTTGCCGGTGGATCTCGGCGCATTCTCCCACCTACTCCTACCCGTGCATGAGCCGGAGGCTCATGTGGTCGTGCTCCGGCGTGAGGATCTGAAGATTCCACCATGCCGAGCAAGTGCATGTACCGTACACGACTCCATTGCAATTGCTCACGGAATGTTATCCGACGCCGAATTCCAAGATAACGACTGGCCGAGGTAGGAAGGTGTTCCGTATGTCCAGCTCCCCTGATGCGCTCTTTTCACCGCCGCTGCGGATAGGGATGGTCGGCTGCGGCAGGGTGAGCCCCAGGTACATGGCGGGTATAGCTCGTGACCCTGCCCTTTCGCTTGTCGCGTGCACCGACCTCGATCCGGAACGCGCGGAAGCACTCGCCTCGGAGTACGGGGTGCCCACCACCGCGTCCCTCGACGAACTCCTGGCCGATGAGTCCGTTGAGGTCATCCTTAATCTGACCCCACCGGATCAGCATCTGGACGTGTGCAAGGCGGCGCTGCTGGCAGGGAAACACGTCTATTCCGAGAAGCCTCTCACGAACACGCGGAATGAGACCACGGAGGTCCTGGAGTTCGCGAAGAGGCAGGGGCTGCGGGTGGCCTGCGCGCCCGACCAGGTCCTCGGCTGGACCCTCACCACCGCGCGCGGGCTGGTCGACGAGGGCGCCATAGGGCGACCGTTCGCTGCGACCGCCTTCGTGATGACGCATGGGCACGAGTCATGGCATCCCGACCCGCGCGCGTATTACGCCTCGGTCGGCGGGGGCCCCTTCTTCAATCGGGCGCCGTACTACCTGTCCGCCCTCCTGTGGATGTTCAACTCGCCCGTCGAAGCGGTATCCGCCCTGGGCGGAACGACATTTCCCTCCCGCGTCATAAGCACCGGCCCGCTCGCCGGAACGGAATTCCCGGTCGAGACGGAGACCCACATCAATGCGCATGTGAGGTTCGAATCCGGTGCCATGGCCAGTATTGTGACCAGTTTCGACGTCTGGGGGACGGTGCTCCCCAGGATCGAAGTGTATGGAACGAAGGGAACCCTGGTGCTCCCTGATCCCACCCACTACTCGGAACCTCTCCGTCTCCTGCGCGAAGACGGTAGTGACGAAACCATCGAGGACGCCTCGGGCGATGGTGAGGTGTACGGAAGTGGTCTGCGGGATCTCGGCCGGGCCCTTCGCGCCGGCGAGGACCACCGGCTGGGCCCCGAGCTCGCGTACCACCTGGTGGACGCCATCGAGGCGGTCCATGACTCCATGCGCGCCTCGGCCTGGAAGCCCGTTCAGTCCGGAATCGGGGACATTCGCGGCTAGGAACGCGGCATGGTGGTGTCCATGCCGGGCTCGGCTCGGTCATGATGTGCGGTCATGAGGATGTGCACGATTGCATCGGGTGGGCCCCCCAATGTCGGGCCGGCGGTGGAGATCCTGAAATGGGAACGCTACTACCGCTCCTTCGGTATGGAGACGTTGGCCATTCGAGGCCAGCCGCAGCCCGAGTCGGCTCCGCACATCGCCACGTTGGACATTCTGTCCCGGCGGCACCCGGTCAACAGGCGCATCCTGGAAGCCGCTGCCGCCGCCAGAACCCGGCAACACTTCGCTCACGTCGATGCGCTCGTGCAGGAGGCGGCGGAACCCGTCCACGCAACACTGGTGCGACTTGTCGACCGGCACGGAATCGAGGCTATTCATGTCGATGCGCTGCTGTCCTATCCCATATCGCTCCCGTTCACTGCCGCGATAGCGCGCCTCCTGAGCAACAGGCCTATCCGTGTCGTCAGCAGGGAGCATGACTACGTGTGGGAGCGTCTCCCCGCACGCATTCCGTACTTCAATTATGCGGCCGGTCGAAACCTCCCGCCGGTGGACGATCAGATTCTCCATGTCGCGCTGACGTCGCACGCGCTGGGCGGACTGGCGAAGCGGCGGCCAGGCGGCATGGGCGGCGGTATCGCGGTTCCGAACATGTTCTCGTTCGACGTCCAGGAGAGTCTGCACCGCCCGGCGGCCTTCCGGGAGAGCCTGGAGCTGCCGAGCAACGCGCTGGTGTTCGTGCAACCCACCCGCTGCGTCCCCATGAAGGGGATTCAGCATTCCGTCCACTTTGCGGCGCAGGTCGCTGCGCAGGTGGACAGGACCCCGGTTCTCGTTGTCACCGGACCGGTCAGAGGTGGCTTCGGGCTCTCGCCGGGTGATCTCGAAAACTACAAGTCATCGCTCATCGAACTCTCCGATCAGCTCGGTGTGGCGCTGCGCTTCATGGACGGCGGCTTGTCCGCGTGTCCACCATGCCCGCACCGTGCCGACGCTTCAGCGCGTCACTTCTGCGTCAACGATGCCTACCTCGCCGCCGACCTCATCACGTTCGCGAGTACGGCGGAGGGTTTCGGAAACCCGGTCATAGAGAGCGTCGTAGCCCAAAGGCCGCTGTTCGCGGCGCGTTATCCGGTGATGGTGAACGAATTCCTGCCGCGCGGCTTCGACTTTCTCACGATGGCCGCCGGTGATCCGTTCGAGAGCCCGTCGGTCTCCATGCAGACGCCGGGGTTCGATGCTTCGCTGGTCACCCGGGCCGCGGAACTCGTCATGCAGCCGGAAGACCGCCAGGATCTCGTTCACCGAAACCTGGCCATAGCCAAGACGTGGTATTCCGACGAGTGGTCGACGGTGCGACGGTACTTCCGTCCCGTGGTCGAGTGGCTCACCACCGGAGCGATGAGCCGGTCCGTCAGCCGGCGGCCTTCTTGATGATGCGGTCCATCTCCTCCTGGCCGAAGGCCCGAAGGGCCGTGCTACGGACATTGCCCACCCCGCCGAGCTGGAGGAGCGCCGCGGTGGCGGTCTCGTCGTCGGGCGCCTCGACGATGGCCACGAGGTCGTACGGGCCGACCGTCCAGTAGATGTGGAGGAGCTTCGCCCCGAGCTTCTGGGCCGCCGCGCCGAAGGTCTCGGCGCGCTTCGAGGTGTCCTTGTAGTGTTGAATGCCCTGATCGGTCCAGTTCAGCAATATGACATACATTGCCATGTTCGTTCACCTTCGCGAGTAGGTGCACCGCGAAGTCCATCCTGGGCGTCGCGGCCGCACCGTGCACGAGGTGCGCACCCGAACGAGCGAGCGGCGGGAGGGGGTGGACCCATCCCTTCACCCGGGCCGATGGTGGACGTATGAACGATCACCGCGTGGCATCCGCCGACCCTGCCCGTTCCACGGGAACCACCTCCGCGACCACCTCCGCCGACGCTCCCCGCGAAGAGGTCGGGGAAGTCCGTCGTTTCTGGCAGCGGCTGGGGCTCCCCGGGCTGGTCGACGTGCACACGCACTTCATGCCCGAGCGCGTCCAGCACAAGGTCTGGGGCTACTTCGATGCGCAAGGGCCGCTGATCGGCGGGCTCGAGTGGCCGATCGTCTACCGCAGGCAGGAGGCGGAACGGACGGCCCTGCTGCGGGAGCTCGGCGTCCGGGCCTTCACCGCGATGCTCTACCCGCACAAGCCCGGCATGGCCCGGTGGCTCAACGCCTGGGCGGCCGACTTCGCCGGCCGCACCCCCGACTGCCTGCACACCGCCACGCTCCATCCCGAGCCGGGTGTCGGGGCATACGTCCGCGAGGCGATCGAAGCGGGCGCGCGGGTGTTCAAGGCGCACGTGCAGGTGGGCGCCTACGATCCGGCCGACGAGCTTCTCCAGGAGGCCTGGGGGATGCTGGCCGAGGCCGGGATCCCCGTGGTGATGCACTGCGGATCCGGGCCGGCGCCGGGCGAGCACACCGGCCCCGAGCCGATCGCGCGAGTGCTGGCGCGGCACCCGGGGCTGCGCCTGATCGTCGCGCACCTGGGCATGCCCGAGTATGAGGAGTTCCTCGACCTCGCCGAGCGGTACGGGCAACTGCGGCTGGACACGACGATGGTGTTCACCGACTTCACCGAGAAGTTCATGCCGTTCCCGCGCCGGGCCCTCCCGCGACTCGCCGGGCTCGGCGACCGCATCCTGCTCGGCTCCGACTTCCCCAACATCCCCTATCCCTACGCGCACCAGCTCCATGCCCTGGAGCGGCTGGACCTCGGACCGGACTGGCTGCGGGCGGTGTGCCACGACAACGCGGCGGGGCTGTTCGGGCTGTGACGGGTCGGCGGGGAGGTCGGTGAGGGGGTGGCGGGGTGCCGGGAGGCGGGGGCGGTCGCACGTTGACGTCGGCCGGTCGGGCGCGCTAGCTTGCTGAACATGTTCAGTGAACGTGTTCAGCACCAGGTTCGAGTCGGGTCGGCATGACCTCGCGCAGCGCGCAGCGGGAAGCCACCCGCCGGCGGGTCCTGAGCGCCGCCGAGCGGCTGTTCGCCGACCGCGGGTTCGAGTCCACCACCGTCCGGGAGATCGCCGCGGGCGCCGGGGTGAGCGTGGGGACCGTGATGGCGGTGGGTGACAAGGCGGCGATCCTGGTCGAGCTGTTCGACCGGCGCATCTCCGCCCTCCACGAGCAGCGAGCGGACCGGGGGAAACCGGGCCGCACGGCGCCTTCGCCCGGCCGGGTGGTCGACGAGATCCTCGCCCTGTTCGAGCCGTTCGTCGCCCTCTTCACCGGTGATCCCGAACTCGCCCGCCAGTACGCGGCGACCCTCGTGGCCGGCAGGCACAAGGCCGGCGTCTTCGGCGAGCTCGCCGTGGTGCTGCGGCGCGAGATCGGCGACGTCCTCGCCCGCGCCGGTTTCGCGCCGGAAGCCGCCGCGCGTGGCGCGACCGCGATCCATCTCGCCTATCTCGGCACGCTCTTCGCCGGTGCCGGGGCCGGCGGGAGCGACCTGAGCGGGCCCGTCGAAGACCTCGTCTCCGTCGTGGAGTTCATCACCGAGAGCCGAGGAGAAGGAAGGGGCGCGCAGCGATGACCGTCATACCGGACCTGTGGTGGCCGCAGGCGGTCCTTGCGGGGGTCCTCGCCGTGGACGCCGCGATGTCCATCCGCCCCCCGGCCTTCATCCGCGCCTGCCTGAACGGGGTCGAGTTCCCCGAGGACTGGTGGTGGACGCTCGTCGTGATCAAGCTCGTCGCCGCCGCCGGCCTCGTCACCGGCATCTACGTGGCCGGTATCGGCGAGGCGGCGAACACCGGCGTCGTCTGCTACCGGGACTAATCGCAGTGCTCCCCCGTTTACGGGGGAGGTGAAGCGATTCTGAGTGCTGCTCTGACCCGCGGGCTGAAGCGGACGATTTTGCTGCTCGATGTACTGACGGACGATCGACAGCGGAGCCCCGCCGACTGATCCGGCGAAGTAGGAGCCTGACCGCAGTCGTTGAGCCCGCCAGTAGTGCCGAACCAGTTCCGGGTACTCCTGGCGGAGCCGCCGGGAGGAGACGCCCTTCAAGCTGTTGACCAGCTTGGAGACGGCGACCTTCGGCGGAAAGTTGACCAAGAGGTGGACGTGGTTGTTCTCACCGTTGAACTCCACTAGCTCGCACTCGAAGTCCTTGCAGACGGCCCGCATGATCTCCTCCATGCGAGTTAGGTGTGCGTCGTGGAAGACCTTGTGCCGCTACTTCGTCACGAAAACCAAGTGTGCGTGCATGACGAATTCGCAGTGTCTGCCTGTTCTGATGTTCTGATACTCAGCCATAAACCAACTGTAGTACGGTGATCGTTATGCAGCTCAGGTACGCCTTCCGGATGTACCCGAACGGTCCTCAGCGTTCCGCGCTGGCCAGGTCGTTCGGGTGCGCGAGGGTGGTCTATAACGATGCGCTTCGTGCCCGTGAGACCGCCCGCGGCGCCGGCGAGGCGTTCCCGAAGACCGGGGACCTGTCGAAGCTGCTGATCACCGAGGCGAAGAAGACCGAAGAGCGAGCGTGGCTCGGCGAGGTCTCCGCCGTCGTCCTGCAACAGTCGTTGCGGGACCTGGACACCGCGTACCGGAACTTCTTCGACGGCTTCAAGGGCAAGCGCCCCCGCATGGGCGCCCCGAGGTTCAAGAGCCGCAAGGACAACCGGCAGGCCGTACGGTTCACCGCCAACGCCCGTTGGAAGATCACGACCGGCCAAGACCTGTCCTTGCCGAAGATCGGCGACGTG
Source organism: Streptomyces odontomachi (assembly GCF_024435355.1). GTDB lineage: Bacteria > Actinomycetota > Actinomycetes > Streptomycetales > Streptomycetaceae > Streptomyces > Streptomyces odontomachi. The sequence continues at coordinate 253,070 of NZ_JAMJWG010000010.1, read as the reverse complement.
CGGGTGAAGTGGTCCCGCACGCTGCCGTCCGTGCCCTCCACAGTGACCGTGATCAAGGACGCCGCCGGAAGGTACTTCGCGTCCTTCGTGGTCGAGACCGACGCGAACGCGGTGTTGCCCCAGGTGACGTCCGAGGTCGGTATCGACCTGGGCCTGTCGCATTTCGCGATCCTCTCGGACGGCACGAAGATCGACAGTCCGCGCTTCCTGCGCCGGGCTGAGAAACGCCTCAAGAAGACGCAGCAGGCCCTGAGCCGCAAGGCGAGGGGCAGCAACAACCGAGGAAAGGCCCGGCTCAAGGTCGCCCGCGCACATGCGAAGGTGGCCGACGCACGGCGCGAGTTCCATCACCAGCTCTCAACGAAGATCATCCGTGATAACCAAGCGGTTGCCGTTGAGGACCTGGCGATCAAAGGACTCGTCCGCACACGCCTGGCCAAGTCCGTCCACGACGCCGGATGGTCCGCGTTCACGGCCATGCTGGAATACAAAGCAGCCCGGTACGGGCGCACCTTCGTGCGCATCGGCCGGTTCGAGCCAACCTCTCAGGTCTGCTCGCAGTGCGGCGTCAAGGACGGCCCCAAGCCCCTCCACATCCGTGTGTGGGAGTGCGGAGCCTGCGGGGCCTTCCTCGATCGGGACATCAACGCGGCGGTCAACGTCGCGAAGGCGGCCGGACTGGCCGTGTCAGCCTGCGGAGCGCAGGTAAGACCGGGACTCGTCCCGGCACAGCGCAGTGAAACAGGAACCCACCGAGACGGTCAGCCGACCGTGGTAGGAATCCCCCGGCTTTAGCCGGGGAGCGGAAGTCAATTCCTCGCAGCGTCCTACGCGCACGTCCGGGCGCGTTTCCTGAAGTCCGAGTTCTGGCTGAACTGTCTCGGCATGCTCGCACTCTCGACGTTCGCGCTCATGGCGTCCTACGTGCCGGGCCTGTGAACGCCGGCTGCCGGGCGCAGGTCGCCGTCGGGCCCTTGCAGAGGGGCCGGCGGTCGTCGCGGAGGGACCGGCAGTCGTTTGTATCCGCTTTGTATGACCGCCCCCTTGAATCGCCGGGCCACCGACCACAAGGGGAAAACCATGAAGAGACGATCCCGCCGGCTGCTCGCGGCCATCGGCATGGTCGCCGCCGTCCTCGTCTCGGCTCCGACGGCCGTCGCGAGCCCGCAGGACGCCTCGTCGAGCGAGGCGCTGGCGGCCGGCCGGCCCGCCTTCAAGATGCCGTTCGACTGCGGCCAGAGCTGGCGCGGCAGCAACTGGCAGGGGCACAGCCCGGCGCACTCGATCGACTGGAACCACTACGACGCGGGCGGCACCCCGGACGACCTGGGCCGCCGGGTGTTCGCCAGCGCCGGCGGCACGGTGCTCTCCTCGTACTACGACACGAGCACCGGATACGGCAACACGATCGTGATCGGCCACGGCGACGGCTGGCGGACCCGGTACGCGCACCTTCAGGAACGTGACGTGGCAGCGGGCGCCTCCGTGAGCGTCGGCCAGCTGATCGGGAAGGTGGGCGCCACATCCGCGATCTACGACCTCTCGCCGCACCTGCACTACGAGCAGATACACGACGGTGCCGTGGTCGTCTCCGTCGTCCAGGGAGTCACCTGGAGCGACTACACCACGCGCTACCAGACCAGCAACAACCGCTGCTGACCCGGGGTACGCCAGCCCCCGCCGGGGCGGACGGGACGCCGGGGGGCGCCTGCGTCCGCCCCGGAGTTCTGTTGCCGATGGCCCACACTCCGATAACGGTTCACAAGAATTCGGCATGTGCGGGATAGGTGAAAATATACGATCTCTTGTATGAATAGAGCGGCGAAGGTCGGCATGGCCGGTGCGTGTGCGGGACTGCTCGTCCTCGGGGGATGCGGCGCGTACAACATCGTGCAGGGGCTGACCTCCGGGGCGAGCAGCGATGGCGGGCCCGAGGCGGAGCAGAGCTTCGACCCCGCGGCGGTGTCGAGTACACCGCCGTCGGACGCCAAGGCGATCAGGCTGACGCGCACCTTCCTGGACAACTGGTCCACCCGGCGTCTCGACGAAGCCGCGCGGGACACCGACGCGCCGGGCGCGGCCTCGCAGGCACTACAGGCGTACAAGGAGGGGCTGCACCTGACGGAGGTCTCGTTCGAGCACATCCACTCCGCGGGACCCTCGTCGGTGACACGCGGCGCCACCAAGGTCACCTTCGACGTCACCGCGCACGTCGCGGGCGGCACCTGGAGTTACCCGAGCGCCGTCGCGGTGTTGCAGAGCAACGCGCACTTGCTGGCGGTGCACTGGAACAACTCGGTGCTCTACCCGGGACTCGGCGACGACCAGTCGCTGACCGCCGGCAAGTTGCCCGCCGGTACGTCCACGGCCAAGGTGGTCGCGAGCGACGGCAAGACGGACCTGTCCACGTTCCCCTCGCTGCGCGACATCGCGGCGACGATCCGCAAGAACGCCACGCCTGCCGGCGGGAACACCGGCACGGGCGTGGCCGTGCTCGACGACGGCGGTGCGGGCGTCAAGACGCTGAAGGTCTTCACCAAGGGGCACGCCGCCGCCATCAAGACCACCATCGACGCACGCCTCCAAGCGGTCGCCGAGAACGCGGTGAAGGACTCCCGCCTCCAGGACAAGGCCGCCGGCACCGTGGCGCTCGACTGGACGAACGGCCACATCCTCGCCCTCGCCCACGCGGGCTCGGACGGCGACATCGCGATCAACGGCATCAAGTCGCCCGGCTCCACCATGAAGATCGTCACCTCGGCGGCCCTGTTCGACCAGGCGGGCCTCACGCCGAGCAGCCCCGCCCCGTGCACGGACACGCTGACGGCCAACAGCCAGTCGTTCCACAACGATGCCGGCGTGCGCGCGAACCCCGGCTCCACCATCGCCCAGGGCTTCACGGTGTCCTGCAACACCTCCTTCATCAAGGACGGTTTCCACTACCTCGTGCACGACGGGGACGCCTCCGCCCTGCACGACGAGGCCGTGAGCGTCTTCGGCATGGGCAGCTGGTCGATCGGCGGCGGGGTCGCCACCACCGACCCGAGCATTCCGGCGGACGTGCAGGGCGGTGACCAGGCGGCCCAGTTCATCGGCCAGGGCAAGGTCACGGCCACGCCGCTGGTCATGGCATCCGTCGCCGCCACCGTGCGCGGCGTCGGCTTCCACCAGCCGATCATCCTGCCGGGACAGGAGCAGGAGAGTGCTCCCCGGGCCATCTCCGCCCGCACGGCGGGCTACCTGCAATCGATGATGCGCAGCGTGGCCACCGGCGGCACCGCGGCCCCACGGCTGGGTGGACTCGCGGGCGTCGGCGCCAAGACGGGCACCGCGGAGGAGGGGGACCACACCAACGGCTGGCTGACCGCGTACGACTCCCGTATCGCGGTGGCGGCCCTCGTCGAGGGCGGCAGCTCAGGCGTGGACTCCGCGGGATACGTCGTCCGGCATCTGCTGACGGAGCGCTGACCAGGCATCGGCGCGGCGCCGTTCCCGGGGCTCCCGGCAACGGCTGCCGCGGCGGCTGCGCCGTGGGCTCCCGGCGTCACGCCATCCCCGCCGGGCGAGCCTCACGCCCATCGAGGTGACGTCGGCCGCTCACCGGAGCGTGCCGCGTCACCTCGATGCCTCCGGGGCGCACGCCGCACGCACCCCGGCGCACGGCGGGACTACCAGATGCGGACCCGGTCCTCAGGGTCGAGCCAGAGGCCGTCACCGGGGCGCACGTCGAACGCCTCCACGAACTCGTCGAGGTTGCGGACGATGTTGGCGCGGAACTCGGTGGGGCTGTGCGGGTCGGTCGCGAGCAGCTGCTGCACCAGCTCCTTGCGCCGCTTGGAGCGCCAGATGTTGCTGAAGTTGTAGAAGACCCGCTGCTGGCCGGTCAGGCCGCCGACCACCGGGATCTCCCGCCCCGCAAGGCTGATCAGGTACGCCTTCAACGCGATGGTGATACCACCGAGGTCGCCGATGTTCTCACCGACGGTGAGGGCGCCGTTGACGCGCTGGCCGGGCAGCTCCGCCGGCTCGAAACCGTCGTACTGCGCGATCAGCTTGTCGGCCCGCTCGCGGAACGCCGCCCGGTCGTCGTCGGTCCACCAGTTCTCCAGGTTGCCGTGCTCGTCGAACTGGGAACCCTGGTCGTCGAAGCCGTGGCCGATCTCGTGTCCGATCACGGCTCCGATGCCGCCGTAGTTCTCGGCCGCCTCGGCGTCGGCGTCGAAGAACGGCGCCTGGAGGATGCCGGCCGGGAAGCAGATCTCGTTGAGGCCGGGGTTGTAGTAGGCGTTGACCTGGTGGGGCAGCATCAGCCACTCCTCGCGGTCGACGGGGCGGCCGATCTTGTTCAGTTCCCGGTCGGTTTCGAAGGCCGCCACCGCCCGGACGTTCCCGAGCAGGTCGTCGGCGCTGACGTCGAGCTTGGAGTAGTCACGCCAGGTGTCCGGGTAGCCGATCTTGGGGTAGAAGGTCTCCAGCTTGCGGTAGGCCCGCTGCTTGGTCTCCTCGCCCATCCAGTCGAGCGCCTCGATGCTGCGCCGGTAGGCCTCCAGCAGGTTCGCGACCAGCTCCTGCATCAGCTTCTTGGACCGGGCCGGGAAGTGCCGCTCGACGTACTCCTTCCCGACGGCCTCGCCGACGGAGCCCTCCACGAACGAGACGCCACGCTTCCAGCGGGCCCGGAGCTCGGGCGTGCCGGACAGCGTCCTGCCGTAGAAGTCGAAGTTGGCCTGCACGAAGTCCGAGGACAGGTACGGCGCGGCCGACCACACCACCCGGATCGCCACCCAGGCCTTCCAGTCGTCGAGCGCCACCTCGCCGAGCGCACCGGCCAGGTGCTCGACGTAGCTCGGCTGGCGCACGTTGACCTCGGCCAGCGTCGCGTCGGTCGCGCCGAGGGCGGCACCCCACCGCTGCCACGCGAACGCCGGCGCGAGCGCCCGCAGCTGCTCGGCCGAGTGCAGGTTGTAGCTCTTCACCGGGTCGCGGGTCTCGGCGCGCTCCCAGTGGCCCTTGGCCAACCGGGTCTCGACGTCCATGACCTGCTGCGCGGCACGGGCCGGATCGGCCCAGCCGGCCAGGCCGAACATCTTCTCCAGGTGGACGACGTACTCCGCGCGGATGTCGGCGAACTTGTCCTCGCGGTAGTAGGACTCGTCGGGCAGGCCGATACCGCCCTGCACGAGGTTGACGAGGTAGCGCTCGGAGTTCCGGTCGTCGGTGTCGACGTAGGAATCGAAGAAGCCGTTGCCACCGCGCCGCTCGAGGCCACCGACGTACTCCACGAGCGCGTCGAGGTCCCCCAGCGCGGTGATCGCGTCGAGGTGCTCGTGCAGCGGCTGGGCGCCGAGGGCCTCGATCCGGTCCTCCGCCATGAAGCTGGCGTACAGGTCGCCGATCTTCTGCGCGTTGGAACCCGGCTCGTGCTCCTGGCCGGCCAGCGTCTCGATGATGTCCTTGACCCGCTGCTCCGAGAGCTCGGCCAGGGCCACGAAGGAGCCCCAGCCCGACTTGTCGGAAGGGATCTCTGTCTCGTCCAGCCAGCGGCCGTTCACGTGCCGGAACAGGTCGTCCTGGGGCCGGATGTCAGGGTTCATGCCCGCTTGGGCGTCCTCGAGGATGGTCACGGTCGCCAGCCTACGCACTGGCCGGCGGGCCCGGACGAGGTGTACCGGACCGGCAGGAAGCGGGCGGCCTACCGGACCGGCGGGAAGCGGCCGGCACGGCACCGGGGAACGCGATCGACGTGCACGCCGAGCCACCGGACGCCGCGGGCGTCGAGCTCATGCCAGCAGCACGATGATCGTGATGATCATGGCGAACAGCAGCACGATGGCCCCCACCAGGCAGCCCGAATGGTAGATCAGCTCCGAGAGCCGTCCCGTGCCGGCGTGCGGTCCGGACGCGTCGGGGGCGGTGTCCGGGGACGTCGTCGCCTCGTGGGCGGCGGGGGCGTCGGGGGGTGGGGCGTCCGCGGGCGGCCCGTCGTTGCGGCTGATCATGTCGCGCAGCAGTAGCTGCCACACGGTGGGCGGCAGGTCAGGGACCTCGCCGTTCGCCGGGGTGATGATGCTTTGCCAGATCCAGGTGCCCGCGGTGGGGTGGCGGTCCCGGCCCATCCGATGGACCAGTTCCCGTAGGTCGAGCAGATAGCGCTCCTCCCGTGCCAGCGGGGCGACGGCCCAGGTGAAGAGCTGGGCCGCCCGGACGGCCAGGCCCATACGCGAAGCGCCTTCCGCGTCCTGCCCGTACGGGGGGAAGTACAGGCCCTTGCGGAGCACCTCCGCACACAGCGCGCGCTGCACGTCCTTGCGGCGTGCGTGGACGCGCCGGGGGAGCCCCAACTCGTCCAGCAGCAGCTCCACGGAGTCCTGTGGCAGCTCGCCGGAGCACAGCTCGTCGAGCAGCACCTCGTCCGACAGCCCGCCCAGCTGCGCCCGCAGGGTGCTGCGCTGCACGAGATCGTCGCGCCGGTGGTCGAGGAGAGCCCTGTGCAGGGCCCGGACATCGGGGCCGGGCCCGCCGCCGTCGGGCGCGGCGGACCCGGTGCCGTGCTCCTGGTGGGCCCATGAGGGCGCCGTCGCCGGGGAGACCGGCGGAGGCGGCGACGCTGGTGGCGGAGGTGAAGGCGGAGGCGGAGGCGTGGACACCGGCTCCGGGTACGGGGCCGGTGACGACGCAGGTGGGGAGGCGGGCGCCGGGGGATGGTGCGCGGGCGCGGCGGCGCGCGCGGTGGGGTGCTTGGTGGTGCGGTCGGTGCGGTCGGCGTGGCCGGTGCGATGGGCGTGGTCGGTGCGATGGGCGTGGTCGGTGCGGTCGGCGTCGATGATCTCCTGGAGCCGGGCGCGCCGCTGCGGCCAGTCCAGCAGTGCGCCGTCCCTGAGCTCGTCGACCAGCTGCGGCACCCCGGGGCCGGCGTCCGGGTGCGCCAGGAGGTGCTCCACCAACCGGGCCGCCGCCCGGTGCTCGAACCCCGGCTTGCTGGGCTGGCGGCCCATGACCCGAGCCAGCGGGCCGCCGGCGCCACCCGCCTCCGCCTCCCAGTGCGGCACGCACATCAGCCGCAGCGGATGCGTGTCCACCGCGTCGTAGGTGGCGAAGGTCCACTTCCCGCCCAGCCAGGACCCGAAGAGCAGATACAGCCCCAGGCAGACCAGGGGAGTGGTGTCCCGGTCCGGCCAGCCGGGCGGGTTCTGCTCCTGGGTGAGCAGCGAGACCCGCTGCGTCGGATCGCGCAGCCACTCCGCCGCGACCAGGATCAGCGCGTGTTCGACCGTCGGCAGCGCATCCACCATGCCCGGCAGCCGTCTGCGGGCCCGTGCGTCGAGTTCCGCGCACGGGATCGGGTCCAGCCGACCGGTCGCCCGCTCGGCGGCGTCGCGATCGCCCCAGCCACGGTAGGAGAGCCCGAGGCACTGATACGTCTTCAGGGTCTTGGGAGCACCGATCAGCACCTGGCTGACCGTGCTGCGCCGGCCGGCCCGATCGGTGGTGGGCCAGCGCTGGACGAGGAGGACGTCGCCGTCGCGCGACAGGGCGCGCACGACGCTGTGCCGCTCGGCGGCCGCACCGGACACCCACAGCAGGCGGCCCAGGTCCCGGCCCACCTCCTCGGCGCGCTCGGCCGAGCAGGAGCGGGCGACGGCGTTCATACCGGTGTCCTGCCGGCCGTGGTTGCCCTCCCAGCGGAAGACGACCTGGTGCACCGTGCTTTCGGCGTCACCGTCGGCCGGCCCGCGCACCCCTGCCGGTTCCGCGTGGACCGGTTCACGGTCCCGGAAATCGCTCACGAACGTTCCCTCCCCTTGGCTCCCTCGTCCCGCATGGACTCCTCGGGCGACACGGATGCCCGGGAGGCCGCTCCCGCCGCAGCGGACCCCCGCCCCAGTCCGAACGCCTCGGCGCCGCCCGGCACTTCGATCAACCCGTGCATCGCCAGCAGCGCCAGCAGGGGTTCCAGCACCCGCCGGGGCCCGGCGCCCGCCGGATAGCGGCCGTCGGCCTCCTGGCCCCCGGTGGCGGACGCGATGTGCAGGGTGCACCGGCGGAACGCGTCGAACGGCCGCAGCCACGCCTGCCCCGCGTACCGGCGCAGCAGCCCGTACACGTCCCGGCTCTCCTCGTGCACCAGCGCCGGGTCGAGCGCGGTGGCCTGCGGCCGGCCCAACCACCGGTCGACGGGCGGCTGGAACCTCAGGAGGTCCGCCTTGCCGAGCACCATCGTCGCCGGCACGTCCAGGTACGGGCCGTCCTTCCGCAGCCGGTCGAGGACGGTGCCGAACGCCAGGTCACCGTCCCGGTTCACCTCCACTTCCCAGCGTTCCCTGACGTGGTCCAGCTGGGGCAGCGGGAGGGCCAGCGCCGGGTCGACGACGAAGACCAGGGCGTCGACCCCGAGCAGGAACCGCAGCGCCGTGTCGGTCCGCACGAGGTCCTCGCCGCCGAGGTCGAAGAAGGCGACCGGGCGCACCTGCCCGCGGGCGTCGGTGATCAGGAGCGACTCCACGAAACGGGCGTAGTCGTCCATGCCCAGGCCGGCCGTGTGGTCCAGGACCTGGCCGTTGCGCAACGGCTGCACCCGGTCGCGCACGAACCGTGCGTGCTGCTCCGGGTTGACCGAGCGCCACTTCAGGCCGAACGGCTCCAGGCCGCCGTCGGTGACCGCCGCGATCATCTGGGTCAGCAGATGGCTCTTGCCGGTGGACGACTGGCCGACCATGGCGACGGTCAGGGGACGGCCGTACATCAGGTAGGGCACCGGGATGAAGTGCGCGGGGAACTCCGCGTTCGCGGTGCACTTCTGGACCGCACCGCGCATGACGTCGTCCCGCACGAACGGGTTCTTGACGGGGGCGGGGTTCAGCGGCTCGTACTGCATCTTGCTGTCGGTGACGTACAGCTTGCTGAGATCGAGCCGGAGGGGCTCCAGGCAGTAGGGGCAGAGCACCTCGGCGGAGCCGCGCTCGCCCTCCTGCCCCTGCCCCGGCGCGTGCGCGGAAGGCCCGGCAGCCGCCCGCCGTTTCGCCTTCAGCGTGTCCTCGAAGGCCTCCCGGTACGGGCGCGTCTCGTCGGCGGGCAGGGTGAGCCGTACCTGGCGGGCGACGCCCGGCGCCACGAGTTCCAGCACCTCGGCCGGCGTCGGCCGGCCGGTCGCACGCGGTGCGAAGGCGTTCCGCAACGTCTGGTCGAGCACCCGGTGTTCACGCAGGTCGGCGGGGACCCGGTCGGCGGGCCCCGGCCTGCCGGTCACCAGCCGGTAGAGCACCTGGGCGGCGCTCCACACCGCGTCACGCGCATCGCTGTCCCCCACGCCCAGCCGCTGCTCGGGCGGGCAGTAGGGCTGGCGGCCCCACGGGCTGCGGGGCCCGCCCACCCCGGTCACCGCCTCGAGGCCCCACAGCTGGGCCCTGGCGCCGTCCCAGAGCACGGTGGCCGGTGATACGCCGCGCGGCACCAGGCCCTGGCTCTCCAGCAGGCACAGGGCCAGGAACAGATCACGGGTGAAGCCGGGCTGGTCGGTCGCCGCCAGCACCGGGGTCCGGGCGACCGGGATGCCGCGCGGTGCCGCGTAGAGCAGGTACGGCTCGGCAGCGTCCAGCTCGTAGCCGACGATCCGCGGGAAGAGCACCGCGTACTCCGTGTCGCCGAGCGCGCGGTGCAGGTGCAGCGCGGTGCCCGCCTCGGTGTCCAGCAGCGCGCGTGCCGCGGGGTCGGCGGCGTCGGCGGCGCTCAGGCAGACCTGGACGCACTGCTCCGGGTTGTCGTCGTTGCCGTCCAGCAGGCACTTGCGCATCAGGTGGGGCAGCTGCCGGTCGCGCGGGAACGCGCGCCCGAAGCGTGCCGGGGTGGTACGGCGCCGGCCCGAGGCCAGCGTGAACGCGAGCTTGTCCGGGGCCGCGCCGCCCGGCCCGGACCCGGGGGTGCGCATGGAGCCGGTCACCAGGGGTCACTCTCCCCGCGGCGGTCCGGGCCCGGACGGTCCGGCGAGCCGGTCCCGTCGGACGGACGCGGCTCACCGTACGGGCGCTGCGGCTCCTCGTACGGATCCGTGTCGTCGTACGTCCGGTCCGTGCGGTCGTACGGAGTTCCGCGGTCGTACGTCGCCTCCGGGCGGTCATACGGGTCCGGTGCGTCGTAGGAGTCGGCCGGCCCGCGCGGGCCCGGGAGGTCGTAGGCCTCCGGATCGGCGTCGGTCCCGGCGCCGGGCACGGAGCCCTGACGTGGCCGGAAGGTGTCCACCACGCCCATCCGCAACGGGGTGAGCCGGACCAGGCCGGCGTAGCGTCCGGACGACGTCCACAGCACGCCCTCCGGTGCCACGACACCGCTCGACCGCCAGGCCTTCTCGACCTCGTCGCGCACGGCACGCGGGGCGAACCTGACCCACACCGCGGCCCCCGGGTCGCGGCTGAGCAGGGTGCCCTGCTCGGGTGAGGACAGCTGCACCACGGCCTGCCGGTCGGCCTCGGCGCCGACCAGTTCGGCCGGGCGGTACGGGTCGGTGCCGAGCAGGCTCGCCGCCGAGCCGCGGGCACGGCGGGCGGCGAACGGGGGCGGCGCCAGCACGCCGCTGTGCCGCAGGTGGTTGCGGGCGGCCGACAGCAGCTCGTGCACCCGTTCCTCGGTGCGCCGGACGGCGAGGGTGCCGGCCTGGCCGCGTTCGACCGCGCGCCAGTACGGCTTCATCGCCTCCCGTGCCGCGTCCGCCAGATCGGCCGCCAGGGTGGCGACCAGCTCCGGGCCGCCCTCCCCGCTCTCCCGCTCCAGCCAGCGCGGCACCCGCTCGGTGCGCCCCTCCCAAGGAGCGTCGGAGCCCGCCCTGCCGCTGCGCTGTTCCGGCACCTTCAGCGGCAGCGGCCCCTCCTCATCGGCCGGTTCGTCGTCCCACGAGGCCCCTTCCTGCCAGGCGTACGCGCTCGCCCAGTCGCCCTCGGCGTCGTCGGACGCGAAGCCCTCGTCCGGCTCGAGCGCCGAGGGGTCGTCGAGCCAGTCGTCCTCGGCGGGCGCGCCCACGGCCGGCCCGTCCACGGCGTCGGACGCGGGCGTACGCGCCGGCTCGGACCCGGCTTCGGACTCCGCCGCTGCCGCCGTCGCCCGCAACATGCCGGCCACCGACCGGGCGGCGTCGGCGCAGTACAGGCGCTCCTCGACGGCCCACTGCTCGCGTACCGCCGCTGCCAGCAGGCCGTCGAGCTCGTCCAGGTGACGCCGCAGCCCGGTGATCGCACGGCCCGGCGCCCAGGCGGCGGCCGCCGCCCTCCAGAGCCGGCGGGCCGTCTCCCCGGTGACGCCGAGGCCCAGCAGCAGGGCGGCGGCCCCCAGCCAGACCGGGGGCGCGGTAGCAAGCGCCACCCCCACCCCGACCGCCGCACCCGCGAACGCCCCGACGCGCGGGCCCACGGCCCAGCGTCCGGGCCGTCCGGAACCCCGCAGCCGGGCCGCGCCGAGCAGCGCCACGGCCGTGAACAGCAACGGGACGACGACGGCCAGCGCGAGCAACGGGCCCTGCCAGAGCGCCCCCGACAGCCCCGCGAACCCCGCCGACACGCTCGCCAGGGGATGGCCGCGCGCCAGGGTGCCGGCCCCGCCGGACGATCGGGCCCCGGCGTCGGCGCGGCGGGCGGCGTGCGTGTCGTCGTCCGCGTCGGTTCGCCCGGGGGTGAGGTCGGCGAGCTGCGGAAGCAGCGTCGAACCCGGTACCGGCGCCACCCACCCGGCCAGGCCGGCGAAGCGCTGGGCCACCGTCCGCATGGGCAGCCCCTGGTCCAGCAGCTTTCCGGCGAACTCCTTCAGCCCCTCGCCGATCCGCTCGCCCACCCCCTCGGCCGACGGCACCCGCAGCCCCAGGGCCCTGAGCCGGGCGGCCGCCTCGGCGGCCGGAAGGCCCGTGCCGGCGCCGCGCAGGGCCGCGCCGACCAGCTCCCGGTACGCTTCGAGCGCCTCGCGCGCCTCCTCGACGTCCACCTCGAACGTCGCCCTGCGGGCCGGTCGCAGCAGCCCGGGCAGGCCCTGGAGGCCGGTAAGCGCTTCCTGGGCGCGGGTGAGGGCGTGCGCGCAGGCGCGGTAGATGCCGTCGGCCCTGCCGCCGGAGTCCCGGTGCTGCTGGTCGCGGTCGCCGCCGAGCGCCGCCAGCACGCGGAGCGGCTCCGGCAGTTCGGCCGTGGCGGGGTCGGCCGGGTGGACGTCCGGGGCCAGTTCGGTGTCCTCTCCCGCGAACCGGGTGAGCGCGTCGCGCCAGGCCCGCTCGCGCACCTCGGGCGGCAGGTCCTGCTCCAGCAGCCGCACCCCGGGCGCGGCCACGGCCTCGGGCAACGCCCCCACCGTGTCCAGCACCCTGCGGTAGAGGTCCGGGACCGACAGCACGCCGACCAGGACCGCCAGTGCGTCCGGATCGTCGGGCCCGGCCTGCTCCAGCGCGGTGCGCGCGGACCGCAGGTCGCCGGCCCACAGCAGCGCGGTGCCGGAGGTCCGCAGTACGGCGGGCCGCACCAGCCGGCGGTCCGGCCGGAACGCCTCGTCCTCGCCGGCGTACGAGCCCGGTGCGCTGCCGACCAGCAGCACCAGCAGCCTGACCTCGCCCACGGCCCGGAAGCCGGTGAGGAGCTCGTACTGCCGCTGGTGGTCCGTCAGCCCGGCGGGAGTGTCGACCACCAGGAAGAGCGGGTCGTCGGGTTCCGGTAGTCCGGCCGCGCCCAACTGCCGGGCGACCCTGGCGCGCAGCGCCGCCGGGCTGTCGAGTTCGGCCGCCTTGGCCCTCAGGTCCAGGTGGATGACGGCTTCGATGTCCTGCGGCGTGCTCATTCGGACTCGTCCTCCCAGGAGGGACGGCGGGACGGGCCGTGCGCGCCGCCGCCGGGTGCCGTGCGGTCGTCGGGCCCGGTCCACGGCGGCGGAGGCGCGTCCCCGCGGGGCGGCCGGTCGCGCCCGTCCTGCCCGTCGTCGGCGCATCGCCTGTCGTCGTACCGGCGGTCGTCGTCGTACCGGCTGCCGTCGTCGTGGCGCCGGTCGTCGTCGTACCGGCGGTCGTCCTCGTACCTGCGGTCGCTGTCGTGGCGCCGGTCGTCGTCGTACCGCCGCCCGTTGCCGGGGTGCCGTTCGTCGCCGTAGTCATCGGCGCCGTCGCCGGCCGGCCCGTCCCGGTCGGCGTCGCGTCGGTAGGAGTCGAAGGAGGAGACGGGAGCCGTGCCCCAGTCGTCGTCATCGGGTGCCGTGCGCCGGGGTCCCCGGGCGTCGTCCCCGCGGACGCGTGGTCCTCCCGGCGCGCTCCCGCGCACATGGTCCAGCAGGGTGCGCAGCGTGGGCTGGACGGCGCGCTGGTCGCCGAACTCCATGTCCAGGGCGGCCGGCAGGGTCTCGGCCCAGAACTCCCACAGCGGCCGTACCCACCCCTCGACACGACCGCCGCCCCGCCTGCGGCGGTCGGCGAGCAGCTCCAGCTGGCGCGGGGCGATCTTCTCGACCAGGTCGACGAAGAGCGGATGCGGTTCGCTGCCGGACGTGGCGAGACCCAGCGGCTGCGCCTGCGTCATGAGCACACCGCAGTACTCCTCGACGATCCGCTCGTCGTCCAGGACCGACCAGCGCTCGTAACTGCGCAGCAGCTCCGCCCAGCTCGACACGCCGTCCGGGTAGATGCCGAGCCGGAGCCGGACCCCGGGCACGTGCGCACCCTCCTCGGGGAACAGCCGCAGCCGCACCCGCTCCGGCGAGGCCGGGTCGCCGTCCACGACATCCACCTGGCCGTTCCACAGGGAGCACAGCAGGCGGTGCAGGATGGTGCAGCGGTCCTCCTCGGTGCTGACCATCCAGTTGTCGCGGTAGCCGAGCCGCTGGCGCCACCGCAGCACGTCCTGTGCCTGCTCGGACTCCTTCGCGCGGGTCCACTGGCGCAGCACCTTGCGGGCCTCGGGCACCTGCGTGAGGCTCATCTCGCTGCGGAAGAGGACCACGGTGATCGAGTCGGTGTCCACGCCGCGGAACTCCACGGAGTTCTTCGCGTCCGAGGGCAGCCGCAGCATCTTGGCGAGGTACTCCTGCACCTCCGCCGTGGCCTCCACGCGCGGGTGGGTGACCAGCACCCGCAGCGGACCCGTGCCCTCCGGGGTGAACCCCACGGGAAGCAGCCCGGCCAGCTTGCGTCCGAAGAGGTCGAGCGCCTCCTTGCTGGCCTGGTCGGTGAAGTTCGGGCTGCCCGCCGCCGCGGCCAGCAGCGTGCCCATGGACGGCAGCAGCGGACGTTCCTCCAGCCGCTTGCCCTTCTCGGCGAACAGCCGGGTGATACGGGCCTCCAGGTGCCCCTTGACCTGCGCCACGGCACCCTCCGGGTCACGGCGGCTGCGCGCGTGGACCTGGCGCCAGGTGTCCCCGTCGACCAGCTTGAGCAGCAGCGCGGACTCGTACTCGCCCTCCCGCAGCCCCTCGCCGCGGATGAGCCGGGTGACGACGTCCTCGTAGAAGTGGCTGAGGTTGCGCTGCGGCGGGAGCAGGTACGAGATGCCGGTGCGGTCGTCGTACAGTTCGCGGGTCTTCCGCCCGGTGTTCCTGCGCTCCTGGTCGCTGTGGCTGCGAAAGGCCCGCACCAGGCGGTCGATGTCGGCGCCGGCCGCGTCCGCGTGCGGCTGCCAGTGCTGTTGCTGGTCCCGCCAGGCCTCGTGCCAGACCGTCCGGCAGCGCCACTGGTACCAGGCGTCCTGCTCCGCCAGGGCCGCCTGCACGTCGTCGTCGCCCCAGCGTGCCGGTGCCAGGCCGGCCAGCTGCCCCTTGATCCCGGGGATCTTGGGCGGCGGCTCGGTGACCCCGGGCGGGCGTTGCGGGGTGCGGGCGCGGCTGTCCAGCATGCCGAGGAAGCCGAGCCGGGCGATGGCGTCGTCGCTGTCCGGGGTGCCCCTGACGATCCGCTCGACGAGGAACGGGTCGGCCTGCTGGAGCAGCTTGTCGATGGCCTGGCGCGGCGCGAACCGGTCGGCCATCACGGCGGCCTGGCGGTGCGCCTCGGCCCGCAGGTCGGACACCAGCCGCTGCATGTCGCCGATGCGCTCGCCCAGCGCCCGCTCGATGTTCTTGGCGCCGCGCGGCACCGGATCGGGCTCGGGCACCTCCAGCTGCCGGCGCTCCCACAGCTCTTCGAGCTGTGCGTCGGCGAACAGCTGCCGGATCATCGGCACAGCGCCGTCCCGCAGCACGGCCCGTGGCCGCTCCACGAGGTCCGTGACCGCCTCCCACAGGACCCGCCCGGCCACCAGGTCGGCCAGCTGGTCCATCGGGGCGGTCATGGAGGCCACCAGGCTGGTGGAGACGCCCTGCCGGCCGATGCCGGTGGGGGACAGCGAACCGCGGGCCACGCCCCGGTTGATGAAGCTCGCCGCGAACGTCTGGTAGTCGTCGTCGCCCGCCATCCGGCGCCCCCGGACCGAACCGTCGCCCAGTTCGGTGCCGACCAGCGACATCACCAGGGAGACGATGGACCGGCGCAGGTCGTCCGCGCGGATGCCGGCGGTCGGGCTGAACAGGAACGCCGTGGGCAGGATGCCGGTGCGCAGCCGGACCGGGGTGGTGCCCGGGTAGCGGATGCCGAACCGGGAGTCGGCGTCGAGGTCGCCGATCTCCGCGTTCTCCTTCGGCGCGTTCTGCCGGTCCACCAGCCGGAACAGGTCGATCAGGGACCGGGCCGCGTTGAGTTCCGCCTCGCGTCCGCCGCCGGTGGCGGCGGAGAACGACGACGGCATCACGACCAGCGGGTAGATCTTCACGCCGTCGAAGCGGCGCAGCTGGAAGGCGTGGTTGATGAGGTGCAGGTAGTCCAGGAAGATCCCGGCGCCGGTGCCGCCGGCCACCGAGAACGCGACGAACACGTCACAGCCGCTGACCTGGTTGCCGCCCAGCTCGCTCAGGTCGCCCGCGGACTTGGCGATCGCGTCGATCGCCTGGAGCAGCGGTTCCAGGACCGGCGCGAGGCCGTGCCGGAGGGTGGCGAAGAGCGCGGCGCGCCCGACCGTGGGCAGCTGTCCGGCGCCGCTGCGCAGCGGGGTGACCTCCGGTTCGCCGGTGACCGGCGGCAGCCAGCCGGTCACCTCCTCGCGCACGCTCGCCCGGAGCATCTTGGTCACCTCGGGGGAGCTGTCGAAGTTCGGCAGCAGGTTGTGCGTGACGCGGGAGGTGCGGGCGTAGGCGGCCCGCATCGACCGGTCCACGGTGAACTGCGGCAGGCGTTGCAGGTCGGCCTCGCTGTAGTCCGCGTACACGAACTGGAGGCAGTCCGGCAGCTGGAAGGGCGCGTGGTGGCCGCTCTGGCGGCTGAGCGCCATGCCGTCGGGGCCGCACATCTCGGCGCGTAGCCGGCTTTCGAGTTCGGCACCGACGAGTCCTCCGGTGCCGCCCAGGCCGACGAAGAGCATCGGCTGGAAGATCTTCATGGTTTCCTCCCCGTGCGCGGCCCGGACAGCCGCGGGTGCGTGCTGGGAACGTCCGTGGTGGGCGCGGCGCGGTGGCCGCGGTGGGGTGTGCCGGGGTGGGCGCCGGCGTGCGGCGCCCACCCCGGCGGGATCGTCAGAGGTAGGAGCTGAAGGCGCTGTTGTCGGTGCCGCTGCCGCCGCCCTCACCGGGTGTGGACGGCGGCTGCGGTGGGCGGTCGTTCCTCGGGGGGCGGCCGTCGTCGCCGAGGGCCAGGTGCAGCGTGCCGGTGAGCGGAACCTGTCCGCGTGCGGGCACCGGGACCCGGCCGCTGCCCCGCTTGCGCAGCACGGCGCCGCCTTCCGGGTTGCGCCGGACGGCGTACGGGCCGTGCGGGCGCCGCTCGATGCGCGGGCTGCGGTGCGCCTCGGCGACGGCGAACTCGTACCACTGCTTGGTGCCGTGCCCGGCCCGGTGCTCGTTGACGACGCTGCCGTCCTCCGACGAGACGAGTTGCAGGACGAGTCCGTTCGGGTCGCGCCGCCGGCGGCGCTGCCGCACCCAGAGGGTGACCGCGGCGGCGACCAGCGCGACCCCGACGCCGGCGGTCACGAAGGCCCACCAGTACCGCTCCCCGATGCCCGGCTCGGGCGTCACCCGCACGGCGAGCGGTGCGTGCGCGAGGGCCCGGTCGTGGTCGGTGGCGTCGACGACGGTGACGGTGCCGGCGATCCGCAACCCGTCGTCGTCCACGCGGTCGCCGAAGACGTCAGCGGGGGCGACCTCGACCGTCACCTTCCGGGTGCCGGACTCGCCGGGCTCGATGGTGATCTCGGCGGGGCGCACCGAGAGCAGCCCGGGTTGGAGATCGGTCACCGCGAACCGCAGGCGGTGCGCGGTCCTGCCGGTGTTGTGGACGGACACGGTGCCGGTGATCGTGGCGCCGGGGTGGGTGTTCGCGTCGGGCAGGTCGACGCCGGCGGTGACGGGCAGCTGGCCCGGGGCGATCGGGTTGCTCAGGCTGCGGGTGTCGGCCTTGAGTCCGGAGGCGGTCAGGGTGGCGCTCACCGTGAGCGTCCCGGTGGCGCTCCGGGGGATCCGCACGGTGCCGGTGAAGGAGCCGTCGCTCGCGGCGGGGTCGGGCGCGGTGCCGTCGTCGGTGAGCTTCAGCGGCACGGGGTCGAAGCCGTCACCGGTCAGTTCGCTGCGGACCCGCAGCCCGGCGTAGTCGGACGGGTCCTTGATCTGGTAGCCCTCGCGCGTCTGCAACCGCATGGTCACCGTCACCTCGCCCCCGACCTGCGGTGACGGCGGGTCCATGGTGAGGGCGCTGCGCAGCTCGCCCTGCCACAGCACGCTCACGGAGACCGGTAGGGAACGGTGCCCCTCCGGGGCCTCGGCTCGCACCTTCCAGGTGCCCGGCAGCGGGTCGACGATCTTCAGCGCCTCCACCGGGCCGTTGCCGCCGGCCAGCTCGAACCGGGACTTCTGGTACGTCCCGTGCGTGGGCACCTTGTCGCCGCTCGGGTCGTAGTAGGTGATCTTCACCTGGGGGTCGCCCTTGTCGACCACGATGCTGCCCACGGTCGCGAGCGGCGAGATGCCGACCTGCAACGTGGCCGGGGGACGCTGGCTGGTGCCGTCCTCGTGCCGCATGCAGTGCGCGGCGGCGAAGATGTCTTCGAGCGTGGAGCCGATGTCCGCGGCCTTGACCTTGTGCGGCGCCGGACGGGCGGAGGGCAGGTCGACGCAGCCCTTCTGGTACCCGCCGGCCGCCATCCGCTTGAGCTCGTCCCAGCGCGGCTTCGCTCCGAAGCCAAGCGGCCAGACCTGCACGTTCTGGGCCGCGGCGGCCTTCAGCGCGAGGTCCAGCTGCCGCTCGCCCTCGGCCTTGCGGTGCTCGGGAGGGCCGTAGTTGGGGCTGTCGGAGACGTCCATGTACCCGTCGGTGAGCAGGAACAGCACCCGGGGCTGGGACGGGTCGGTGCCGTCCGTGAGGTCGTGTACCCCCTGGCGTATCGCGCTCGGGAAGTCGGTGCCGGTGCCCTCGTGCTTCGAGCGGCTGCGCAGCCTGTCGACGCAGCTGCCGACCGTCTCGCGGCCCGCCGCGTCCAGACCGGTGCGCGGGCACACCGGGTCGACCGCGCGCTGGCCGGCGGCCTCGGCGGCGGCGAACCCGAAGACGGTGACGTGCGAGTCCGAGGACACGTCACCCAGGGCGATCCGTGCGGCGGCGGCCTTCTCGGCCTTCATGTCCTCGGCTGCGAGACTCGCGGACTCGTCCACCGCCACCGCGTAGTCGACCGCGGGGAAAGCCGGTACGGAGTCCGCCGCCGGCACCGCGGCCCGACCGGCCGGAGCCAGCAGGGACACCAGCAACGCGGCGGCCGCCAGTGCCGGGACCGTGGCGCGGCGCACCCGGCCCCTTTCTGTCTGCCGTCTTCCCGTGACGTTTCCCACCGAAGTCCCCCTGCTTCCTCGTTCGTTGCTCCATGCAGCGCTTGATGCGGGCCGGCCACGCGTCAACGCGGGGTCAGGCCCCAGGCCAGTGCCAGGGCCGCCGACAGGGCGAGCAAGCTCATGCCCCAGCGGATGGCCCGGTACTTGACGGACAGGATCGAGCTGACGTCCACGGCCTGGACGAGCAGCCACTCGACGGGTTCACGCCCGGCCTCGGCGACCTGCGTCGCGAGCCCCGTGAGGTCGCGGGAGGCGCCCCGGGCCCCCGTCAGGTCGCCGAAGTACGTCACCGCGTCATGGGCCCGGACCGTGCCGGTGCGCGGCATCAGCGCGCCGATCAGCGCGATCACCGCGCCGGCCCAGAGCACGGCGGCGAGCACCAACGTCACGTCGGCGGGGCCGTGCCAGCCCGGTGCGCCGTGCCAACCCAGCAGGAACGCGGGCAGGGCGAGCGTCCCGGACAGCAGCACGGCAGCCTTGGAGTCGGCCCCCGAGAGGTCCTCCCTGACCCTGCTCAGCAGCTGTTCGGCGACGCGCTCCCCCGCCCGGTCGGACCCGTGCCGACCCCCGTCCGGCACGGGTCCGACCGGGTCGGCAGAGCCCTGGGCCGCGCCCTCGGCGGTCATCGTTCCTCGTCCGCCCAGTCCCAGCCGTCGTCCCGCGCACGCCTGCGGCTGCGCGGCTGCCCGTCGACGTCCTCCACCGGGTGGCTCCCGGGCAGGTCGGTGCGACCGGGTGCGGGATCCAGGTCGGGGTCGTCCATGGGACGGGGCTCCGGCCGGGGGCGCCTGCTGCGCGGAGCGTCCCACCCGAGGTCGTCGTCCGCGTCGTCGTCCGAGCGGTACGTCCGCCCGTTCAGGGGGGCACCGTTCCAGTCGTTGTCGTCGTCCGACGCCCGGTCCGAGCGGTGCGGCCCGTCGTGCGGAGGCTCACGGTCGACGGCGTCCGGCGGGTGGGGGTCCGCATGCCGGGGCCGGCGCCTGGGGCGCGTAGGCGGTTCGTCCGACACCCATTCCGGGGTGAACGGGCCGTCGCCGGACGCCTCCAGCTCCCGGGGCGGACGGCGGGCGGGCACCGATCCGATGGGGCCCGTCAGGCCGCGGTTGTCCTTGTTGAGGAGGTTGAGTACCTGGGTCTCCACGTCGACGGCGTTGAGCTCGCCGCGCAGCGCCATGGTGTAGAGCCGGTCGACACGGTCCCGCTCGTCCTGCCGGCCCTCCTGGCGGATCTTCTCCAGGAAGTCCTTGGCGCCTTCGGGGTCGGCGGCCAGCATGAAGCTGAGCTGCTCCAGGTCACCGCCCTGCAACATGTGGCGGAACCCGTCCTGACGCATCTTGGTGACCGTGGCGTCGGCATGCACCGCGCGCTGCTGCTTGGCGTATCCGATGGCCTCGTCGTCCACTCCCAGGCGGACGTACAGCCGTACCCGCAGTCCGAGGTCGGATCCGAGGTCGCTCCAGCGTCCGCCCGCGCACTCGCGCGTGATGACGCGGTTGGCCTGCTCGGCGGCGGTCACCGGGTAGGTCAGGGTGACCTCGCGCAGCCGTTCCAGTACCGGGGAGGTGAGCCGCTTGGCGATGTCGGTCACGACCTGGACGGCGGCCAGATAGGGGTCGGTGACCTCCCACTCGATGTCCACTTCGGCCTTGAAGAAGCTGGTGCCGCCGGCGGCCGGCAGCTCAAGACGCAGCGGCGAGACATAGGTGCCCTGCGCGATCTCGCACACGGCGTACGGCCGGGCCAGCGCCCGCTTGTCGACGTGGCGCACCCCCGAGACGGTGACCACGCTGTGACCGCCGTTGCGGTAGAACAGCACGGAGGCCTTCTGGGCGCTCAGTGCCGGGGGCCCGTCCGGGGTGTACTCCCGCAGGAACGGTCCGGGTGGCGCCGTGCCGCCGCCCGCCGACTTCTCCTCAGCCATGCCTCTCCTCCTCGCGGGTCCTGACCCGGCGTACCTGTTCCTGCTGCCTGCGCTGCGGCGGTGTGACGGCGAGCCACCACAGGTCGCGTGCCTGCGCGTCGGGCACGGGGCTCTCGGAGTCCTTCATCAGCTGGCGCAGCAGCCGGTCCAGCTGCCGCCGGTCGCGCTCCTCGGCCACCAGCGCGGGCAGCAGCGCGGCCAGTCCGGTCCGGGTCCACTCGCTGCCGTCCTTGCGCACGGCCGAACGCAGCAGACCCTCCAGCGCGTCCACCGCCACCTCTCGCGCCCGTGCCGTGTTCAGGGCCGTCCACATCAGGTCGGCCATGGCGTCGACGAGTTCGGGCCGGGCGGCGGCGAGGGCGAGCGGCAGCGGCCAGTCGCCCCGGTCGGCCAGCGGGGAGTCCGGGTCGTCGGCGAGCACGTCGTCCACCGTGGTCAGCGCGAGCCGGACGGTGGTCACCAGGCCCAGGTCCTGGTACTGCTCGCGCTTGTGGTGGGTCCACTCGGCCAGCCGCGCCAGCACCTGCGCCGCGCCCGGCAGGGCGAGCAGCCGTACGACGTTGAAGGAGGCGACGGCGAGCTGTTCCCCCTCGTCGCGCACCGCGATCCGGGCCAGCGCGTCCAGGGTGTCGTCCATCGTGGCCGCGGCGTTTCCGTAGCCCAGCGCCATCGCCGAGGTCCAGCGCAGCGGTTTGGTGCCGTTGCGGCTCCAGTCGGCGACCAGCTTGTGCACGGTCCTGCGGTGCGAGTCATGACCGGCGGCCTGGTCCAGGGTGGTGGCCGCGAAGATCCTGCGACGGGGCGTGGTGGCCTCGGCGAGCGGTCGGACCAGCTCCGTGTAGCCGTGGTCGAAGTCCCGTACGCACAGCTCCCCGGCGGCCACCGCGGCGCGCATCCACACCTGGGAGCGTGGATCGTCCGCCAGCAGCCGCAGCCAGCGCACCACCGGCGCCCGGACCGGGAAGTGCCGGTCCCACAGCTCGGACAGCACCGCGGACGGCAGGGCGGAACCGCGGTACCAGATCAACCGCGCCGGCACCTCGACGCCCTCCACCTCGACCTTGCCGTCCTGTGACGCGGCCCGCGAGAGGGCCAGGTCGGCTTCCGGGTCGTCGCAGAACAGCGGGCGGGCCGGGGTGTTGTCCGGATCGCACTGTACGGACAGTTCCCAGGTCAGCAGGTGGGCGGCGGCGGCCACCGCACTGTAGGTGGCACCGCCCAGCACGGCGAGGGCGATCCGGAACGCCACCGGGTGGAACAGGGTCGCCGTGCCGGGCCGCCCCGCCTGCTCCGCCTCGGCCGGCTGCGCCGTCAGCGCACGGTCGACCCCGGCGAACCACTCCTGGGCCTGGTTGGCGGCGAGGCTGCGGCACCCGGACAGCAACTCCTCGTACGGGACGTCCCCCGTCACCTGCGCGGCCAGCAGGGAGGCGAGCAGTTCGGCCTCGGCCGGGCGCAGGTCATCGAGGCCGACCGCCTCCTTGACCTCGGCGCGTTCCGCCAGTTCCTGGGCGCGGGCGAGCAGGTCGTCCGCCCGGGTGGGGTCGTCCGACGCCGTGGTGGCATGGCGCTCCAGCCGCTCGCGGAGCCGGGTGTGCAGCAGGTCCTGGGTGGGCGCGGGCGGGCAGAGCATGCCGTACCGCCCGGCGAGCAGCGGGTTCGCCGCCGATCCGACGGTGACGACGATCACCGCGAAGGCCTCGTTCCGGTGCAGGGCGGCGGCCAGCTCGTCGAGGTCCATCTCGGCGGGGGGCAGCGCGCCGGGCCGGGTGAGGGACAGCTCCAGCAGGTAGCCCTTGTCGTCGTCGGCTTCCAGCGAGGATGCGAGCTGCCGCACCGGGACGTCCGGATCGACCCGCCGGATCCGGGAGCCGGCCGCGGAGTCCGGGTCGGTACCGTCCGCCGCGGGGCCGGTGACCTCGTCGAGGAGCGACAGTGCCGTACTGGCCCGCCCGGTGCCCGGGGCGGCGCCGAGCACCAGCAGCCGGCGGGCCCGGAGCGCCTGGCGTAACTGCGTGTACCCCGCCGGCTCCACGTGGATCCGCCGGAGCCTGCGCAGCTCGTCCTCGGGCACCGGCCCGCTGCGCATCCCCGCACCCGTCTGGCGGCCGTCGAGCCGCAGGTTGACGTCGCCGATGAGGGCGTTGTTGAAGTACGAGCGGTCGAAGGCGTTCAGGTCCCGGCGTACGTCGAACAGCATGCGGGTGGCACGGCGGGCACGTGCGGCGGCGCCGAGATCGGTGGGCCCGTCCTGCCCCTCGTCCTCGGCGAGCGGGTCGCGGGTGTACGCCTTGAACCGCCCGGCGGCGCGCTCGCGTTCCTTCTCCCGCTCGTCGTCCTCGTCCTCGCCGGCCTCCGCATCGTCAGGGTCGGGCGTGCCGTCGTCGTCGCGGGGCTGGTCGTCGTCCTTGCGGGGCTTGCCGTCGCGGCCCTTCCGGTCGGAGTCCTTCTTGCCGGGACCCTTCTTGTCCGGGCCCTTCCTGTCCGCCGGCTCGGGGGAGCGGCCCTCGTCCGGTGTGTCGGGGGCGTCCTGAGGGGCGCCCGCCTGCTGGTCGTCGCTCATGTCGTCCCGCCCTTCGGGCGCCCGGTGTCACGGTCGGTGGTCCGGCCGATGTGCACGGACTGCTGGTAGACGTTGTCGTGGTGCTGGGACATGTCGCCGTGGACGGTGTAGTGCGTGCCCTCTTGGTCGGATCGGTGACCGGGTGCGGGTGCGGCCTCGGACGGGGACTCGGCCGTGGACCTGGGCATGGCGGCGGCGAAGTCGGCCGCGGTCTGCGCGGCCTCGGCGAGGGCGGCGGCGAAGGGGCCGGCGGCGGTCGACCCCGCGTGGATGTCGGGGGCGGGTCGGCCGGGCAGGTGGAACCAGGCGGTGACCTCCCCCTCCTTCAGCTCCAGCCGGGCCGAGGAGTAGCGCGCGGGCTCGATGAACTTGCCGCCGCCGCTGACCACCTCCTCGTACAGGGACTGGGAGGTCACCATCACGAGGTCGGCGCCCTCGGCGTCGAGGAGTTCCCGTGCGACGGAGGAGTCGGCCAGCCGGCAGGCGAGGTCGACCGCGCGACCGCTGATGCCCCGCTCGTCGTGGCGTACCGGGCCGACGTGCATGCCGATGCGCAGCCCCAGGGGCACGCGCAGACCGCGGTTCTCGGCCCGGAGCTTCTCGTGCACCTCCACCAGCCACAGGCCGAGCAGCCGGGTCACCGCGATCCGGCTCGCCACCGCCAGCAGCACGCCGTCGCCGCGGTCCTCCATGTGGAGGGCGTCGCGTCCCACTCTGGCGTGGGCGAACGCCGTCTCCAGGACCCGGTAGATCTGCGCGCGCATCCGCGGCCTGTCGATGTCGTCGTACTGTCCCGAACGTCTGGCATCGACGCTGATCACCGACTTGTAGTGGGCTTCGCCGGATTCCGCGGCGTCGTGGTTCACGCCTGCCCCCCTGTTGTCCTGTCCGTTGCCGAAGAGGTGGTCCGTGTCCCCCAGCCTCAAGGCCCGGGGCACCGGCCGTCTGTAGCCGTTTACACATGGCGGGGCGCGGCTCTACTCCTGATGTCCTTCCGCGAGGAGCGCGAGCAGCGCGGGGTCGAGGATTTCCACCTGCCGGTTGCCGGTCCGCACGATGTTCTGATCGCGCAGCAGGCGCAGGGCCTTGGCGACGGCCTCCCGAGTGGCTCCGATCGTGGCGGCCAGCTCGTCCTGGGCCAGCTGGATGACGGGGCCGGCCGGCGAGGGGCCGGCGAGAGGGCTCGTTCCGGACGGTGTGTAGGGGCCCGACGATTCGGCTCTGGAGAGTTCGGTGAGCCGGCTGGCCAGGCGCTGGAGCACGGTGAGCGAGGCGAGCGCGGACCGTTCCTGGTCGGCGCTGCGCAGTCGGAAGGTGAGCTGACGGATCACCAGCCCGCTGACCCGGGGGTGCAGGGCGAGGAATCGACGGAACGCGTCCCCGGCGATGACCTGGGCCGTGCTGGGACCGAGCGCGCGTACGGTGGCACTGCGGGGATGGGGGTCCAGCACGGCCATCTCGCCGAGTAGTTCACCCGGACCACGAAGCCCGAGGATCAGCCGGGTGGCGCCGCGGTCCGTGGCGACGGAGACGGTGACCCATCCCTGGATGATGATCAATACGTGGCTGGACCGGTCTCCCTCGGTCAGCAGGTGGGCGTCGGCGGGGTAGCTCTTCCGGTTGCCGAGAGCCATCATGCTCTCCCGTTCCTGGGCCGTCAGCGCGTGCGCGAACGCCAGCTCATTGCCCAGAAGACCCATGGCCACGCCCCCCGCCGCAGTCCGGATACCTCGTTTCGCGATGGCGTTGATGGTGACAGAGCACCGCTTTCAGGCGAGTGAATTGCGCCACATGGCCTTGACAGGGCCGTGGTTGACGAACTGCCAGGTGGGCCCCTGGGCATGCTGTGACTGCGTCATACATCCACCCATCCTCACTCGCATAAGGCATCCCGGCCGAGGTGGTGGATTTGGCGAAAACTCAGATTTCTATGGCCAGAAGGGTGATGTTCCGGTGAGGAAGCCGTGAGGCAGTCATGGTGGAGGCGTGCGCGACCGGCCCAGGCGCCGGTCGCGGCCTCAGGGGCGGTGGAGGTGGCGGGTCGCGTACTCGGGTGCTGGAGGGTCCGTCGGGTGCTCGCGGTCAGGCGTAGGTCCAGCGCCACGCGCTGGAGCGGTACGTGCACTTGATCCTCGCGCCGGCCGCCGTGGTCGTGACGGCGCCGTGGTCGCTGTTCCGGCAGAACTGTCCGGCCGCGTAGCAGTTCCCCGAGCTGGAGACGATCGAGCACGTGCCGGTGCCATCCTGGCTCCCGCTGCCCGTGCCGGAGTCGTCGGCGCTGCCGCCGTCGGCCGCCTTGGCGGGGGCGGTCCTGGTGACCGTGACCGTGGGGCCGGGCTTGGGTGCGGCCTTGACGGTCTCGGTGACGGTCGGGCCGGGCTTAGGAGTGGCCGTCACGGTCGTGGTGATGGTCGTGGACGGCTTGACCCTGCTCTCGGCCGGTTGCTCCGCACCGTTGCCGACGCCGACCATCAGCGCGCCCAGGACGACCAGGCCCGAACCGCCGAGCCAGATGCGCTTGCGCTTGTGGAGCGGGCGTATGTCGGACGGGGGTGGTGTGGGCGGCATGGGTGTGGTGTGCGGATTGGCCATCTTGTCCCCCCAGTGTGCTTCGGGTGGAATGACCGTAGTGCCTGCCGGGGCAGCATGTGGAGAATGCGTGGCGAGTGTGATTATTCCGTGACTAACGCGGCGTCAGATCGTCCCAGCCCCACGGGGCGGCGGGACTTCCATCGGGCTCACGCCCGAACGAATAGCGCTCCGCACGCTCACCGATCTGGAGGAATGCGCCGAATTTCCCCACTGCCGGAAGCCGTTCGGCCAGCGCGGCGAGCTGTGCTCCGGCGTCCCCGCGGACCCGTTCCCCGGCCTGCTCGAGCTCCTCCAGGAGGAGGTCCAGGAACACGCCCGGCCTGTCGAGCGCGATACGGGCGGCAGGATCCCTCGCGAGCAGCACCCTCACCTGGTCATCAGCGCCGGCTCGCCTCAGGCCGCCCAGCAGGCGGCCCACGTGGTACGGGTCGTCGAGGGAGGCGTGGGCAGCGGGGCTCCGTGCCAGCAGCCTGGCCACCTGATCCCTCGCCCCTGCCGCCCGCAGCGCGTCGAGCAGGCTTGTCACGCCGTACGGGTCGTCGAGGGTGACGTGGGCGGCGGGGTCCCGGGCGAGCAGCGTGCTCACCTGGTCATGTGCGCCTGCATCCCGCAGGTGGTGCAGGAAGTCGGCGAGGCGTCCCGGGTCGTTGGTGCGGACGTGCGCCGCAGGATCGCGGGCCAGCAACGCGGCCGCATGCTCGTACGCTCCGACGCGCCGCAGAGTGGAGAGCAGGCTCCCCGGGACGGACGTGTCGTTCGTCGGCGCCTGTGCGGTGGGCATGCGCGCCAGCAGCGTGGCCAACGGGTCGCCCGCTCCGACCATCGACAACCAGATGATCAGGGTGCCGACCGCGCCCGGATCGTCGAGGGGGACGTGGCGAGCAGCCCGCTCGGCCAGTGAGAGCACCTGGTCACGTGCGTCGACCGCGCTCAGCCTGCGCAACACCTGGGCCACTGCGGATGGTTGGTCGAGCGGAACGTGGCCTGCTGGACCACGGGCGACCAGCGCCGCCACCTGGTCATCCGCCTTCAACTCCTGCAACAGCTCCAACAGTGCGCCCACCGCGCCCGGATCGTCGAGGGCGACCCGTTCGACGGCCCGCGCGAGGACCGCGAACGCCGTGTGATGCGCATCGATGGCCCGCAGCCAGCCGAGTTCCAGCGCGCCGATCGCCCGCACCCAGTCCAGCAGCTCGTCGGCGTCCTGTGCCGTGTCGAGAACGTGCGCCGCGGCTCGCTCGGAAAGTACGGCCTGCTGCTCGCGCGCTCCGACATAGCGCAGCCAGTGGAGGAGGTGGGACACGCCAAGCGGATTGTCGACGCTGACATGGCGGGCGGGGTCCCGGGCCAGGAGCGCGGCCCGCTGGTTACGTGCCCTGCTCGGGGCGCTGAGGGTGGCATGGCACAACTCCTCCAGTAACCCCGCCACGCCGTACGGGTCGTCGAGGGGGGCGCGACCGGCGGGGTCGTGGGCCAGGAGTGCGGCCACCTCGTCCGACTCCGCGGTCCGCAGCGCGTTCAACAGGTCGGCCACGGCCCGTGGATCGTCCACGGGGACGTGGGTCACGGCGTACCGGGCGGGGCGGGGGTCGCCGGGGTGCAGTGCGTACAGGTGCCTGACGAGGGTGCCGGGAGCGAACGGGTCGCCGTGGGCGGTGGCGTGTTGGTGGAGTTGTGCCGCGTCCCGGTACAGGCCACGGGCCCGGGCTGCGTTCCCCAGGGCTCTGAGGTCGGCGTGGTGGGCGTGGGCGGCGGCCGCGGTCCAGAAGTCGATCGGAGGGATCAGGTCGGCACGGGGGCGGCGGCCCTGCTGGTCGAGGTAGTCGGCCAGCAGGTACAGCCCGCCGTGCTCGGCGCCGGTCCCGCTCCCGGCAGCCGAGTCGGGGGTGGGGGTTCCCGAACCGCGCTGGTTGCGGCGGTCGGCCTTGACGGGCAGCAGGATCGCGGGCACGCCGTTGCAGGGCTGGGTGACGTAGTCGCGCGCCCGGTCCTGCCAGCCGTCACCGGTCCGGTCCCACTGCGACCGGGTGAGGTACCCGGGGGCAGCCTCCTCGAGCAGTGCCCACGGGAGGTGTGGTCCGGCGCCCAGGCGGCGGGCGTCCATAGCGGCGCGGATCACGGCCCTGGTCGCGGGCGGCGCCTCTTGGTAACGGTCCAGCAGGACCGGCACACCGGCCAGGTACTGGGTGATCTCACCGTCCGCGGCCTGCTCGGCGGCCTCGGCCAGCCGGGCGTCCCGGACGCTCCGATCGGCCAGGGCCGCCAGATCGGGAGAGGTGAAGGCGTCGGGTACGCAGATCTTCCGCCCGACCAGCAACTCCCGTGCCTGCGCGTGCGGGTCCGGGCCGGTGCGTCCGGTCAGGGTGACCCAGTGCTCCGGCCACAGGGTGGCCAGCACCAGCACCGGACGCCGGCCCGGATCGCGCAGCAGATTCCGCAGGCCCGCCGCGACCTGCTCGCCCACCGTGTCCGGTGCCAGGTAGTACTGGGCTTCGTTCAACCAGACCACGGTGTGCGGGGCGATGTCGGGCAGCTCGGCGAGGGCGGCCTGGGGGCGGGTGGGGTCGATGGGATGCCACAGCCGCCACGGCTCGTCCCGCCGGCGCAACGCTGCGAGGGCTTCCCAGCACGCCCGCGTCTTGCCGGTCGACGAGCCGCCCACCAGCACCGCGATCCGGCTGGCCCCCTCGGCTGCCTGCGCCACGACCTCACCCAGCACACGGTCGTGCGCGCGCGGCACGTAGACCGGGAGCGACGGCGACCCCGAGCCGGCCGGGGGGTCGATCGAGTGGTGCACCTCCAGGTCGAACGGGTCGGTCACCTCGCCCAACAGCCGGCTCGACTGCGTCCGGGCCCACCCCCGCCCGCCCCCGTCGTAGTGGATGTGGAGCTCACCGATGTCGCGGGCCTGGACCGCCGGGCCGTGGATCGAAGCCTGCCCGGAGATCTCCTGGTGAATGTGCTCGCTCCCCGACACACCCTCATCATTCCACCGCCCGCGAACGGCATCGCCTCGCCGCAGGCCGCGACCACGGGCCCGCTGGCAGGGAGGTGGGCGCACGGACACGGGCGCAGGAGCAGCCCCTCACCCCCGCGTCCGCGTCCCTGCCGACACCCCCCTGGCGGCGGACGGCACCGGCCGGGTCGCCGCGATGAGGTGGCGGAACGTCTCGAAGGCGGGTTTGGGGGAGTGGTCGTCGCGCAGGATGCCGAACCGGTTCATGCGCGGGCCGGTGGTGAGGCCGTCGCGCAGGCCGAACAGTTCGTAGGCGTCGATGTTCACCTCCGCCGCGATCTCCAGCACCGCTCCCGCGACCGTGCCGAGCAGCTGGGCCTGTTGGTGCTCGGGATGCTCGGGCCCGGTCGGCCAGCCGGTCTCCGTGAGGTGGATCGGGACCTGCGGCGGAAGGCCGACGTCCGTGGCCGAGTCGCGGAACGCGCGCAGCACGTGCTGCACCGCCCCGGGGAGCCGAGCTGCCGGAAGGGGGCGGAACACGTCAGGGAAGAAGTCCAGGCCCACGTAGTCGACCCGGGCCAGCACCTCGGGCGGGACGTGCGAGCGCACGTTGTCCCAGAACGGATCGCCGGGCAGCGCCACCGCGGCGTTGAACCCGACGAGCACCTCGGCGCCGAGCCGGTCCCGCTCGGCCAGTGCCGCGGTGAGCCCCCGGGCCAGGGCGTCGTGGCAGCCGGCCCGGCCGCCGTCCTGCGGGGCGGGCGCGTTGACCTCCTCGCAGACCTGGATCTTGCCGCCGCCGAGCTCGGCGACCTCCCGCACGGCAGCCGCGGCAGCCCGCGCGAAACCGGCGGGATCCTCGCACCCGTAGCCGAGCACCAGGTCCACCACGCGGTTGTCGCCGAGGTAGGGCCGAGGACTCGCCGGCGTGGGTGGCTGGCCGCCGCCGTGGCCGCGGTAGCAGCGCACGTAGAAGCGCCGGGCCTGCCCGGCCAGTTCGGTCAGCGCCAGTCGGGTGCGCTCGATGTCCTCCGGCGGTGCGTCGATCTCCGTGTCGAACCGGACGAGGTCGCTGCGCACCACACCGGGCCAGATTCCGAAATCCATCCCGTCTCCTATTCGTATACGAATGATCGGGCGTGGACACCGTACTCGTATACGAATAGAGGGGGCTACTCTGGTGCGGTGCCGCAGAACGCCCTGGACAATCCG
This sequence comes from Streptomyces odontomachi, assembly GCF_024435355.1. Classification (GTDB taxonomy): domain Bacteria; phylum Actinomycetota; class Actinomycetes; order Streptomycetales; family Streptomycetaceae; genus Streptomyces; species Streptomyces odontomachi. The sequence continues at coordinate 222,980 of NZ_JAMJWG010000010.1, read as the reverse complement.
CTCGTGTTGCCGATGCTGGGCCTCCTCGCCGAGCGCCCCTGCCACCAGTACGCGCTGCTCAGCCAGCTCCGCGTGCGCTATCCGGTGCTCCGCCCCAAGACCTCGACCGTCTACACGCTCGTCGGATCGCTCCAGCGCGCCGGGCTGGTCGAACTCGCGGACGGGGAGCGGGCCGAGGCGCGCCTGACCGAGGCCGGGTTCACGGAGTTGAAGCGGCGCGTGGCGCACGACCTGTCCGAGACGGACCCGAACGCCGATCCGCGGTTCCTGATCGCGTTGGCCTACCTCGGAGCCCTCGGCCCGGAGCGCGCCACCGCACTGGTGCGCGACCGTGCGCAACGGCTGCGGGCCGACCGCCGAGCCCTGACCAGGACCCTCGACCGGCTCGACGCCCCCGAACTCCACATGATCGAGGCGCATTTCCTCGCCGCCCGCCTCGATCACGACGCCGCCTGGCTCCGCCGCCTGGCCGACCGTATCGACCGCGGCGAGCTGGGCTGGCCGGACAGGGCCTAGACCCGTGCGCCGAAGCTCGGCAGCGACCCATCGCACGTTCATGCGTCCCGGAAGCCGGGCGCAGGACGGCTCGGGGCGGCCGGAGTCAGGATGGCGGAGCCGGCACGGGCCTCTCCGCCAGGGCTCGGGCCGCGTGGACGAGGTTGGAGGCCATGGCGCGACCGGTGGAGACCGACCAGCCCTGGCCGCGTTCGTCGAGGCGGTCGCGACCGTGACCGGGCCTGAGGTGCCCGTAGGCCCAGGCCTGCCCCGGAATGGTGTAGCCGATGTCGCCGAGTGCGCCGCTGATCTCGCTGACGACGTGGTGCGCGGCGCTCTCGTGACCGGTGACCAGGACGCCGGCCACGCGGTTGAAGGCGACGGGCCGGCCCTCGCCGTCGCTCTCACCGCGCATGGCGTCCATGCGTTCGAGCACCCGCCGGGCGACGGAGGACGGGCGGCCGAGCCAGATCGGTGAGGCGATGACCAGGATCCGGGCCGCCGTCAACCCGGCGTGCACTGCGGGCCAGTCGCCACCGTCGCCCCTGTCCGTCCCCACGCCGGGCTCGAGGCTCAGGTCGACCGCCCGCACGACGCCCACGTCCACCCCGTGGCCCTGGAGTGCGGTGATGACCGTGTCGGTCAGAGCCTCGGTGGCGCAGGCCTGCGGAGAGGGCTTGAGCGTGCAGTTGATCACCAAAGCTCGCATGAGACCAACGGTTCCCCGTACGGCCGCCGTTGAACGGGGTGTCGCACGACTGTTCACCTGTCCCCGCGCGTATCGGCCTGCGTTCAGCGTGCGCTGAGGTACCGGTGCAGCAGTTCGTCCAGCGCACGCCGCAGCCCCCGCTCCCCGGGCCACCGTCAGCAGTGCCTCGGCGAGGACCGACCGGGGCTCGCTGCGGGGGACGACCAGGCCGACCGATGGCGGGGGTGGTGGTCACCCCCTCGGCTGCGAAGCACTCGTCGATGATGCGGCGGTTGCGCATCCGGGGGTTGAGCAGGCACAGCGGGAGGGCGGCGGTCGCGGCACAGCTGGCCGTCGCCACGCCGGCGATCGGGCCGTCGACCGGCGTCAGCAGGACGTACTGCTCCTCGTAGAGCGGCAGGCGGCGACCGTGCCGGAGCGTGTCGTCCTCCAGGTGGGTCATCGCCGCGTCGAGTTCGAAGTCGGCCAGCCCGGATCGGCGACCGTGCCGGCGGGTGCTGGGGACGGGCTCACGGGCCACCACCTCCCGTTCGACGGTACCCGAAGACGTGCGGCGGAGAAACGCACTTACCAAGTCTCTTGGGTTGTGGCTTTGCTCATGCGGTGAGAGATCGAGGGTTCACCTCTTATCTGCGTATGGCTGGGTAAGTATCATCGCGGCAGCGGCAGCGGCAGCGGCAGCGGCCTGCGCGCAGCCGCGAGTCGCAGGAAGAGCAGGACGAGAGGGAGCAGATCCTTGATGACACCCGTCACGCGCCGGACCCGCCGAACCCTTCAGGTGGTCGGCGCGGGAGCCGCCGCGCTGCTGGCCCTGAGCGCCTGCTCCTCGTCCGCCGACTCCTCGTCGGCCGGCTCCGGGTCCGACGCGTCGAAGGGCTCGTCGGACCGGCTGTCCGGCACGGTGACCGTCTTCGCGGCCGCGTCGCTGAAGGAGAGCTTCACGACGCTGGGCAAGCAGTTCGAGAAGCAGCACCCGGGGACGAAGGTGACCTTCAGCTTCGGGGGCAGTGACTCCCTCGCCGCGAGCATCACCGGAGGCGCCCCGGCCGACGTGTTCGCCGCCGCCAGCCCCAAGACGATGAAGATCGTCACGGACCAGGGCGACGCGGCCGGCACGCCGGCCACGTTCGTCCGCAACCAGCTGGAGATCGCCACGCTGCCGGGCAACCCCGACAAGGTCGCCTCCCTGAAGGACCTCACCAGGTCCGGACTGAAGGTGGTGCTGTGCGACAAGGAGGTGCCGTGCGGCGCGGCCGCCCAGAAGGCGCTGACCGCCAGCGATCTCCAGCTCACCCCGGTCTCCTACGAGCAGGACGTCAAGGCGGCCCTGACGAAGGTGGAGCTGAAGGAGGCCGACGCGGCGGTCGTCTACAAGACCGATGTGAAGGCGGCGGGTGACAAGGTGGAGGGCGTGGAGTTCCCCGAGTCGGCCAAGGCCATCAACGACTACCCGATCGCGCTGCTCAAGGACGCCCCCAACGCGAAGGCCGCCAAGGCGTTCGTCTCGCTGGTGCGGTCGGCTCAGGGCCAGCAGGTCCTGGGTGAGGCAGGGTTCCAGAAGCCGTGACCACCGCGCACGACCGGTACGCCGCCGACGCCCCACCGGGCGGGCCACGGCGCGGCCGATTCCGCAAGGGCATGCGCCGCGGGGCGCCGCTTCCGCTGCTCGTTCCGGCGCTGGTGGGGCTGGCCTTCCTGGTGCTGCCGCTGGTCGCCCTGCTGCTGCGCACCCCGTGGCACAGCCTCCCGGACCAGCTGGGCAGCGCCGAGGTCTGGCACGCACTCCAACTGTCCCTGGTGTGTGCCACGTCGGCCACCGCCGTGAGCCTGGTGCTCGGGGTGCCGCTGGCCTGGCTGCTGGCCCGGGTGGAGTTCCCCGGTCGCGGCCTCGTCCGGGCCCTGGTGACGCTGCCGCTGGTGCTGCCGCCGGTGGTGGGCGGTGTGGCGCTGCTGATGGCGCTCGGACGCAACGGTGTCGTCGGGCGGTGGCTGGACTCCTGGTTCGGCCTCACGCTGCCGTTCACCACCACGGCGGTGGTGGTGGCCGAGGCGTTCGTGGCGATGCCGTTCCTGGTCATCAGCGTGGAGGGCACGCTGCGGGCCGCCGACCCGCGCTACGAGGAAGCGGCCACGACGCTGGGGGCGTCCCGCTTCACCGCGTTCCGCCGGGTCACCCTGCCGCTCATCGCCCCCGGCATCGCGGCGGGCGCCGTGCTCGCCTGGGCGCGGGCCCTCGGCGAGTTCGGCGCGACGATCACCTTCGCGGGCAACTTCCCCGGCCGGACCCAGACCATGCCGCTCGCCGTCTACCTCGCCCTCCAGGAGGACCCGGCCGCCGCGATCTCCCTCAGCCTGGTGCTGCTCGCCGTGTCCATCGCGGTCCTGGCGGGACTGCGCGACCGTTGGATGGCCGCCTCATGACCGGTGACCAGGGCCGTCTCACGGCCGGTGACGAGAGCCGTGCCGCGGCCGATGTCGAGAGCCGTGCCGCGGCCGGTGACGCGCGGCGCGCGCAGCCGGCCAAGGGTCTGCCCGACGCCCCGACGAAGGGGTTGGACGCACATCTCGTCGTCGACCGCGGTGCCTTCCGCCTCGACGTGGCCCTGTCGGCGACCCCCGGCGAAGTCGTCGCCCTCCTCGGCCCGAACGGGGCCGGCAAGACCACCGCCCTGCGTGCGCTCGCCGGCCTCACCCCGCTCACCGGCGGCCGTCTGCGGCTGGACGGCACCGAGCTGGACCGTACCCTGCCCGAGGCCCGCCCGGTCGGCGTCGTCTTCCAGGACTATTTGCTCTTTCCGCATCTCACCGCCCTGGACAACGTCGCCTTCGGCCCGCGCTGCCACGGCGCCGGCAAGGCCGACGCCCGCGCCCGGGCAGCCGCCCTGCTGGACCGTCTCGGCCTCGCCGAGCACGCAGCGGCCAAGCCGCGCGAGCTGTCCGGCGGGCAGGCCCAGCGGGTCGCGCTCGCCCGCGCCCTGGCCACCCGCCCCCGCCTGCTGCTCCTCGACGAACCGCTGGCCGCCCTGGACGCCCGTACCCGGCTGGACGTGCGGGCCCAGCTCGGCCGGCACCTGGCCGAGTTCGAGGCCGTCGCCGTGCTCGTCACGCACGATCCGCTGGACGCCATGGTGCTCGCCGACCGCATCGTCGTCATCGAGGACGGCCACGTCGTCCAGGAGGGCACGCCGGCCGACATCGCCCGCCACCCGCGCACCGACTACATCGCCCACCTGGTCGGCCTGAACCTCTACAAGGGGCGGGCCGAAGGCCACACGGTCCAGGTCGACGGAGGGCCGGTGATCACGGTCACGGAGGACCTCACGGGGCCGGTCTTCGTGGCGTTCCCGCCGAGCGCCGTGACCCTGTACCGGGAGCGTCCCACGGCCGCCAGCGCCCGCAACCTGTGGCGGTGCGAGGTGGCCGGCCTGGAGACGCACGGCGACCGGATCCGCACCGGCCTCACCGGAGAGCTCCCGCTCGCCGCCGACCTCACCACGGCCGCCGCCGCCGAACTCGACCTCTACCCGGGGGCCACGGTCTGGGCGGCGGTCAAGGCGGTGCAGACGCACGTGTACCCGGCCGCGTGACGGGGCCGGCTGCCTGACCTGGACGGGCCCGCCAACTGATAGACGTCATCTGTCGGATCATCGGAGACGACTTGGCGACGCGGAGTGTCGCAGGATCCTGTCCAGCGGAGTCGGACACCGTCTGCCATGCGGAGCTGCGGCGACTGCCTTGTCCGGTGGCGAGCACGTCCTGATCAACAGCGTCGAGTCGCACCACAAGACCCGGAACATCGCGCGCGACCCACGGGTGGCGGTCGCCGTCTCCGACCCCGCGGAACCCGCCTCCTACGTTCAGATCCGTCGCCGCGTGGTGCGGGTGACCACCGAGGGGGCCGTCGACCACATCGAGGCGCTCGCGCAGAAGTACCTCGGGGGGCCTTATCCGTGGTTCGGCGGCCGTGACCAGGTGCGGGTGATCTTCGTGGTCGAACCCGACAGGATCAGCAGCCCCCGCGGTTGAGCTCCCCCTGTCCCCCTGGCGGTGGCCCCGGGTCCCCTTCGCCCGGAAACACGGCGCCCCCGCCTGCGCGGGAACAGGCGGGGGCCGGCGGGCGGGCAATTCTTCTCAGCGGTGCGGGTCTTCTCAGAGGTGCCGGATCCGGGCCGCTATGCCATGGCCGAGCCCCAGGTAAAGCACGGCGGGCAGGCCGTAATTGAGAAGGACGCGGAGCTGCTCCGTGTCCATGGTGAAAATATCCTGTGACCACCAGGCCAGCGCGTCCGCCACGTCCTTCACGAACTGCACGAAGACGTTTCCCTGGTTGGCCTCGAACATGTACAGCACGATCCACAGCGCCAGGAACCCGGCGGCCACATCGCCGATGGTGTGGATGATGAGAGCAGTGCGTCGGATGCCGGAACCGTCGCCGGACCGCCGGCGGCCACGATCGCGGCCGGCAGGCTGGTAGCCGGGTCCCGGAGGCTGGTAACCAGGGCCGGGCTGCTGATAGCCAGGGCCGGAAGAGCGGTAACCGGGGCCCTGAGGGTGGTCATGGCCATAGGGCAGGGGTTCGGTGTCAGACATGACTGTCCCAATCTGGCGCTGAAACAACGCCTCGGTGAAACGGACGACGGTCACGGCACAGGGCCATCCCCCCGCGCAAGCATTCCCAGCCGTGACCGCGGGGCCAGGATTCCCCTCTCACTGCGTCGCCTCCGAGTAATTCGTTACACGAGTGCCGGTGCCTCGACCGTCATCAGTGGCTAAGGGTGTAACGGACGGCGGATAACGTGGAAGACCTGTGACCGAATGGCAAATGGCTCTGTGTGCGAGTGTTCGCCGCCCGCTTGTACCGCTTATTACTCGGGGGATTCGGGGGAATTTCATGAACTGCGCCGGGGGAATGCGTGCTCGGCACCGAGGGGCTCGTGCGCGAAGCCGGAGGCGAGGCGCCGGCGACCCTGCCCCGCTGATCTCTGTCTCGCTGGCTGAACTCCGTCTCTCCATCTGCACCCGCGTTCGATAGATTTCAGCCGGCGTCGGCGCCGTAACGGTCCGGCAGGTGAGTGAGGCGAGGAACCGTGACCCCATCCGAACCGATCGAGGTCCATGCGGCGTGGCTGCCGCCCGAGGCATTCACGGCGCTCGGCACGCGCCGGGTACTCGTCCACGGCACCGGGCTCCTGGTGGAGACGGTGCGCCAGGAGGTGGCCGACGCCTGCGGGTGGTACGGCCCCTCGCGCGAAGCGCAGGACCCGGAGGTCGACGGCGCCCCCGGGCCGTACGACGCGGTGTTCACGCTGGCCGGGTCCGAGCCGCCGGTTCCCGAGGCGGCCGAGGCCCTGGCGGAGTTCCGCGCCGGGGCCACCGGACCGGGAGCCGACCGCCCGATCGGCGCGGAGGGCTTCCTGATCGCCCGGCGCTGCGGGGTCACCGTGGTGCTCGCGGACGATGGAGCGGGCCTGCTCTACGGGCTGTTCCACCTGGTCAGGCTCGGCGAGTCGGCGTTCGGCCCGGACCGGCAGGTCGAGCACCACGCGCCCGCGTCGCGCCACCGGATGCTGGACCACTGGGACAACGTCGACGTCCATCCGGTGATGGGCCAGGTCGAGCGGGGCTACTCCGGCGGCTCCCTCTTCTGGCAGGACGGCGGGCCACGCGGCGACCTGGGGCGCGTACGCGCCTACGCCCGGCTGCTGGCGGCCACCGGCGTGAACGCGGTCTCGGTGAACAACGTCAACGTGCACGCCACCGAGACCCGGCTGCTCACCGACCGGCTCGGCGACGTCGCCGCCCTCGCGGACACCTTCCGCCCCTACGGCATCCGGGTGCACCTGTCGGTCAACTTCGCCGCCCCCGTCGTGCTCGGCGCCCTGGACACCTCCGACCCGCTCGACGCGGACGTACGCGCCTGGTGGGCCAAGGCGACCACCCGGGTCCACGAGGCGATCCCGGACTTCGGCGGCTACGTGGTCAAGGCCGACTCGGAGGGCCAGCCGGGCCCGTTCGCCTACGGGCGCACGCACGCCGACGGTGCCAACATGCTCGCCGCAGCGCTCGCCCCGTTCGACGGCGTGGTCCACTGGCGCGCCTTCGTCTACAACCACCAGCAGGACTGGCGGGACCGCACGACCGACCGGGCCCGCGCCGCCCACGACCACTTCGTGCCCCTCGACGGCGCGTTCGACGACTCGGTGATCGTGCAGGTCAAGCATGGTCCGATCGACTTCCAGACGCGAGAGCCGGTCTCCCCGGTGATCGCGGGCATGCCGGCCACCCGGCTCGCCGTGGAGCTCCAGGTGACCCAGGAGTACACCGGGCAGCAACGGCACGTGTGCTACCTGGGGCCGATGTGGAGCGAGGTGCTCGGCTTCCGGCCGTGGGGCGACGACGGGGCGACGGTCGCTGACGTGGCCGCGGGCGTCGAACGCGACGGCGGCGGCCTCGTCGCCGTCTCCAACGCGGGTGACGACCCGTACTGGACGGGCCATCCGCTCGCCCAGGCCAACCTGTACGCCTTCGGCCGGCTCGCCTGGGCACCGCACGCCGACCCGCTCGCCGTCCTCGACGAGTGGATCGACCTCACCTTCGCCGCCGTGGGCTCCGACGGCCTCGAAAGCCTGCGCCGCACCCTGCACACGATCATGGACGGCTCCTGGCGCACCTACGAGCGGTACACCGCACCGCTCGGCGTCGGCTTCATGGTCCGCCCCGGAAACCACTACGGGCCCGACGTGGACGGCTACGAGTACACCCCGTGGGGCACCTACCACTTCGCCGACCGCGACGGCGTCGGCGTCGACCGCACCCGCGCGACGGGCACCGGATACACCGGTCAGTACCCCGAGCCGTGGTCCGACCGGTACGAGTCACCGGACACCTGCCCGGACGAACTGCTGCTCTTCTTCCACCACGTCCCGTACGGGCATGTGCTCCACTCCGGGTCCACCGTCGTCCAGCACATCTACGACACCCACTTCGCGGGCGCGGCGGAGGCGGCCGCCCAGCGGCGGGAGTGGGAGTCGGCGGCGGGGACGGTCGACGCGGCGCTCCACGCCCGCGTCCTGGACCGCCTGAACGAGCAGGTGCGGTGCGCCGAAGAATGGCGCGACCAGATCAACGCCTACTTCTTCCGCAAGTCAGGGGTACCGGACGCAGGGGGCCGGCGCATCTTCTGACGGCGCCGGCGCGTTCAATGGGTCCCGGCGGCTTCACCCTTCTGAACAGCCAGAAGCCCCCGTGCCGCCCTGGGCACCGTACCCGAAGCGAGGCCGCAACAGGTGAGTTCACGTCCCATCACCCTCCGGAGCCTGATACCGGCCGTCTTCCTGCCGGCTCTGATCTTCGAGACGGGGATGGGCGCACTCGCTCCGGTGCTCGCGCTCAGCGGCAGGGCGCTCGGCGCCTCCGTCGGCGCCGCCGGCCTGGTCCTGGCGTTGCTCGGGGTGGGGCAGATCCTCGGAGACGTGCCGGCCGGTGCGCTGGCCGCGCGGCTCGGTGACCGCAAGGCGATGCTGGTCGCCGCGGGCGTCGCCATGGTGACGCTGACCGGGTGCGCGCTGGCCACGCGCGTGTGGCAGCTCGCTGTCGCGGTGACCGCGACCGGGGCGACCAACGCCGTGTTCGTGCTGGCCCGGCAGTCCTACCTCACGGAGGTGGTTCCCACCGGGCTGCGGGCCCGGGCGCTGTCCACGCTCGGCGGCATGTCGCGGATCGGGGCCTTCGTCGGCCCCTTCATCGGTGCCGCCGTCCTGACCGGCCGCCCGCTGCGGGACATCTACTGGCTGGCGCTGCTCTGCACGGCCGTGACCGTCGTGGTCCTGCTCGTCGTGCCCGACGTCGCCGAGCCGGCCGACGCGACGCGCGGCGGTGCGGCGCCCGCATCGGTGCGCACCGTGGTGTACCGGCATCGGAAGGTCTTCCTGACCCTCGGCCTCGCCGTCCTCCTGGTGGGATCGGTCCGCGCCACGCGCCAGACGGTCCTGCCGCTGTGGGCCGAACACCTCGGCCTGAGCCCGTCGTCCACCAGCGTCGTCTTCGGGCTCGCCGGACTGGTCGACACTCTGACGTTCTATCCCTCGGGGAAGGTCATGGACCGGGCGGGCAGGCTGTGGATCGCCGTGCCCTCGATGCTGGTGCTGGGACTGACCCAGGCCACCCTGCCGCTCACCCACGGGCATGCCTCGCTGACCGCCGTCGCCCTGCTCATGGGGTTCGGCAACGGCATCGGCAGCGGCATCCTGATGACCCTCGGCGCGGACGTGGCACCACCGCAGACCCGCGCGCAGTTCCTCGGGGCCTGGCGACTGTGTGCCGACTCGGGGTCGGCCGGCGGACCGCTCGTCGTCTCGGCCGCCGCCGCGCTCGGCAGCCTGGCGGCCGGAATCGCGGTGATGGGCGGCATGGGCATCGTCGCGGCCGGGGCGCTGCTGCGCTGGGTGCCGCGCTACTCGGAGTTCGCCACCACCGGCACGCGCCGGCACGGGAAAAGCACGCTGGTCGCCACGGCCGGCTCATGGCCACCGAGGGACTCAGACTCCTCGAACGCGGTACGCGGCCCGAACGTCCAGGACTGAGGGGGATGGCTGAGGGCCACGTGACGGCGCCGGCCGCCGCCCCAAGCCCCGTCAACCCCTGTTAGTCCCGCCAGCCCGCTCAGCCCCGTAAGCCCGTAAGCCCGTAAGCCCCGTCAACCGTCCGTGCGCAGCACCCTCACCCCGTACGGCTCGAGACCGACCCGCTGCCCGCGCTCGACCCGCCCGCCGCCGAGCAGATCGGTACCGGCGCTCTCGGCCACCACCTCGATGCGCTCCACGCCGTGGTTGAGCAGGAAGAGCAGCCGTGTCCCGTCGGGTGCGACCCGTACCGCCGTCTCCAGCAGCGGAGCGTCGGCGTGCCGACCGGCCACGCCCGCCTCGGCCAGCACCCGGCGCACCACCCAGTCGACGCCGACCTGATCGAGGTCGGTGGCGACGTACCAGCCGTGCCCCGCGCCGAACGCGTTCCGGGTGACGGCGGGCGTCCCGGCGTAGAAGTCGGCCTGGTAGGTGCCGACCGGCTCCGCGCCCTGCGGGATGACCAGTTCGAAGACCAGCCGCCCGGAGGCCACCTGCTGCTGCTCCCCGGTGCCCAGGCGCACCGGGTTGACGACGTCGGCGGCGCGTGCGTCCCACTCGTCGATCCGGATCCCCATCAGCGGGCCCAGCGGTCCCGGCACGTCCATGAGGAACGCGTTGTCGTCCTCGTCGACCCGCCCGGACAGATAGCTCGCCAGCACGCTGCCGCCGCGCTGCGCCACCGCCTCCAGGCGCTCGGCCAGGTCGCCCTTGACCATGTGCAGCGCCGGCGCCACGACCACGTCGTAGCCGGACAGGTCCGCGGTGACCGGCACCACGTCCACGTCGACGCCCGCCTCCCACAGCGCGCGGTAGTAGGCCAGTACGACCTGCTGGTAGCGGACCAGCCGGGAGGGACCGTCGGACAGCTCCAGCGCCCACCAGCTGTCCCAGTCGAAGAGCACCGCGACCCGGGCCGGGGTGCGCGCGCCCAGCGCCGCGTCGCCCAGCTGCTCGAGCTGTTCCCCGAGCGCCGCGACCTCGCGGAACACCCGGGTGTCGGACCGGCCCGCGTGCCCGATGACCGCGCCGTGGTACTTCTCGCTGGCGCCGCGCGAGGCCCGCATCTGGAAGAAGAGCACCGCGTCGGCGCCGTGCGCGACGGCCTGCCAGCTCCACAGCGCCATCACCCCGGGCCGCTTCAGCGGGTTCACGTCCCGGCACGCGGTCACGCTGGGGGTCTGCTCCATCAGCCAGAACGGCTGCCCGCCCTTGATGCCGCGCATCACGTCATGGGCGAGCGCCATCCAGGCCGGATGGGCGTCCTCGGGCGGATAGTTGTCCCAGGAGGCGAAGTCGAGGTGCTCGGCCCAGCGGTGGTAGTCGATGGGCCGGTACATGCCCATGAAGTTGGTGGTGACCGGCGTGTCGCGGCTGTAGCGGCGGATCGCCGCCTTCTCGTCGCGGAAGTTGGCCAGCATCGCGTCCGACATGAACCGCAGGTAGTCCAGGGTGATGCCCTGGAACGCGGTGTGGTCGGGGCCGCGCCAGTGCTCGGTGAGGGCGGACGGCGGCTCGATCTCCGACCAGGACGAGAAGGTGTGCGACCAGAAGACGGTGTTCCAGGCGGTGTTCAGCCCGTCCAGCGTCTGGTATTTCGCACGCAGCCAGGAGCGGAAGCCCTCCGCGCACAGCTCGCAGTAGCAGGCGCCGCCGTACTCGTTGCCGACGTGCCAGGCGATGACCGCCGGATGGCGCGCGTACCGCTGGGCGATCCGGCCCGCCAGCGCGACGGAGAGCCTGCGGAAGACCGGCGAGCTGGGACAGGAGTTGTGCCGCTGCCCGTAGCGGTGCTTGCGCCCCTCGAAGTCGGTGCGGGTCACCTCGGGGTGGGCGCGCGCCAGCCAGGCCGGATGGGCGCCGGTGCCGGTGGCCAGGCAGACCCGGCGGCCCTGCGCTGCGGCCTGCTCGACGATCCGGTCCAGCACGCTGAAGTCGTAGACGTCCAGCGAGGGCTGGAGCTGGGCCCAGGTGAACACGCCGACGGTGACGGTGTCGATGTGCGCGGCGTCGAAGAGCCGGTAGTCCTCCTCCCACACCTCCTTCGGCCACTGCTCGGGGTTGTAGTCCCCGCCGAACGGCGTCTTGGGTGTGGCGGGCAGGCTCATGCGACGAACTTCTCCTGGATCTCGTTGATCATCGGACGGCAGTTGAGCAGGACGCCGGCGGCGAGCACCGGCGCCAGGAGCAGCGGGACCGCCTCGGACAGGGCCACGGTGAGTGCGGCGGCCGCGAGCAGCACGCACACGTGGCCCACGGTGCCCCGGCCGCAGCGCACCAGGAAGTACGCGGCAAGACGGGCGGTGTCGGAGGTTCTGAAGCTGAACAGGGACGCGATCACCAGCGCATTGGTCATCCAGAGGGCGGACAGCAGGGCCACCAGGCCCAGCAGTACGGCCCACCAGCCGGGGATGCCCGCCGTGCCCAGGTGGGTGAGGACGGTCCCGACCACGGCCACCCCGGCGAGCCAGGGCGCCCAGATCTTCAGCGCGTCCACGGCGTTGGCCCGGTAGCCGCGCCAGAAGGCCGGCACCGGGCGCAGCTCGGTCAGGCTGCGGCCCCGGCGCTGCCAGGCGTACAGGGCCGCGGACCAGGCGGGGCCCACCGGCAGCGCGCAGACGGCGGCCAGCGGGATGTTGCTGGCGTCGCGGTCCAGCAGCACCACCAGGGCCAGGGTGGGTGCGGAGGCGAGCAGGAACAGCAGCTCGGTGACGAGCAGCGTGTAGATCGCGGCGGCGGCACGCGCCAGCGGTCCGTCGCCGAACTCCCGGCGGGCCCCGGCCGCGGCGCTCACGCCGGGACCCCGGCGTCGGGTATGTCCGTGGGCTCCGCGGGCTCTGCGCCGAGCAGCCGGCGCTCGTCCCACCACTCGGGCGTCTCGTCGCGGACGGGGGTGAGTTCGAGCAGCGTCACCTCGTGCCGGGAGAGGGTGAGGTCGACCTCGGCGCGCCCGGCGACGACCGGCAGGCTGTGGTGGCTGCGGGCCGGTTCCGCGGCCTCCCGCAGCGCGTCCAGCTGCCGGGGCAGCGGCGAGCGCGGCCGGCCCATCTCGCACCAGGCCGTCCAGGCGTTGCCGGCCTCCTCGCCCACCGACGAACGCTGCACGTACACCGAGGCGTTCTCGGGCCCGCCCACCGGGATGGACAGCCGGACGGTGTGCGCGCAGTGTTTGTCGGTGGGGCCCTCACCGGTGACGTCCACCGGCGCCCAGGCCAGCACGGTGACCCGGCCGTCCGCGTCACGGGTGACGAGGTGGTCGTCGCCGCGGGCCAGGACCAGCTCGCCCATCCGGGCCATGAAGGCGTACAGGTGGTAGGTGGGCTTCTTGACCTGCCGGTGCGTGAGCAGGCCGAACCCGCCGTGGAACAGGGCGGTCGGCACCCCGACCTCCTCGAACACGTCGCTGAAGGTCCAGTACGAGAAGGAGTCCACGAGGTCCCCGCCGGCGGCCAGGACCGGTGCGAGGTAGGCGGCGTTCAGGGCCGTGTCGTGCAGCGGGTTGTCGGGCCGGTACGAGGAGTTGAACTCGGTGATGTGCACCGGCAGGGCGGCGAGGTCCGTGCCCTTCAGCTGCTGCCGGGGCGCGGCGAACTGCTCCAGCAGCCCGGCGGCCGGCGCCAGCGTCTGGTGGGTGCCGAACGGGACCTGCTGCGCGGGACCGCTGGTGTAGGCGTGCCGGCTGACGAAGTCGACCGGCACCGAGCGGGCCGCCACGAAGTCGGCGAACCCGGTCAGCCACCGCTCCTCGTACCCGGGCGCCAGGCTCGGGCCGCCGACCTGGAGCGATGCGTCGACGTCCTTGACGGCGTGCGCGGTCACCTCGTACAGCCGGTGGTAGGCGTCCTGGTCGGCGCCCGCCCAGAACGGCTCCAGGTTGGGCTCGTTCCACACCTCGACGGGCCAGGTGCGCACCTCGTCGAGCCCGTAGCGGTCGACGAGGTGCGCCAGGGTGGCCTTCACCAGGGCCGCCCACTCCTTGTGGTCGCGCGGCGGGGTGACGTTGCCCTGCCACCAGAAGACCGTCTGGTCGCCGGAGGCCAGCTCGGACGGCATGAAGCCGAGCTCCAGGAACGGCTTGATGCCGAGTTCGAGGTAGGCGTCGATCACCTGGTCCACGTACGTGAACGAGTGCCGTACGTGCCGTACGCCCTGGTACTCGTACGGCCGGTACACGGCCATCTGGTCGCTCAGCAGGCCGTGGCCGCGGATGTGCGTGAAGCCGATCTCGCGCTGGACGAGCGCCAGCGACTCCTGGTAGTCACGCCGCAGCGCGAGATCGAACCGGCCCGTGCCGACGCAGCGGCGCCACGCATCCGGTAGCCGTCCTGAGGGCTGGTCGGGGACGGAGATCTGCATGGTCATCCTTCGGGTGCGGGTGCGTTGCGTCGGACGAGCCGGTCCTCAAGGACTCGGCCGGTCAGCCGTTCTTCTTCTGGAACCGGTCGTGGGCCTTGTTGACGAGATCGATGTAGGACTCGCTGTTCTTGGCCTTGAGCTCGCCCAGGTACTTGTCCCACTCGCTCAGCGGACGCTTGCCGAGGACGAACTTGAGGGTCTCCTGGAAGACGTAGTCCTTCAGCGGCGCATCCCACAGGTCCGCCTGCTCGCGCTCGTCGGAGGTGAGCGGGTAGGGCGGCTGCACCGGCAGTGCCTTCCGCTCCCTCATCGTCTTCTGGAACTCCTTCTCCTCCTCGGGGAACATCGACTCCAGCAGCTTGGTGCTGCCGCCGTAGGAGAAGTTGCCGTTGTTGAAGCCGAAGTCGCGCTGGAGGTCCTTCGTGCCGCTCGGGTTGAGGCCGACGATGTTGACGTCCTTGGTGAGCTTGTAGTTCCCGGCGGAGTCCTTGGTGTAGGTCACCCCCTCGACGCCCCACTTGGTGAACTCCTCGCCCTCGTCGGAGTAGACCAGCCAGTCGATGAACTGGAGCAGGGCCACGAAGTCCTTGCTGTCCCGGGCCTTCTTCGTGATCATCATGCCGTTCTCGAGACGGCTGCCCTCCTTCACCGGACCCGCGGGCCCGATCGGGTTGGCAATCTTGAGGATCTTGGCGCCGGGCACCGTCTTGGCCAGTGCCTTGCGGTAGGTGTTGACCAGCTCCTGGGCGTTGGCGCTGATCATGAAGGACTTGCCAGAGGTGAACTTCTCGACGGCCTGGTCGTCGGTCTGGGTGAAGCTCTCCGGGTCGAGCAGCTTCTCCTTCACCAGCTTGTTCGCGAACGTCAGCATGGACCGGTACTCGTCCATGGCGCCGGTGAGGACGAACTTGCCGGCCTTGGAGTCCCAGAACGGGTTCAGATAGTCCCAGCCGCCGTGCGTCCCGAAGGCCGTGCCCAGGGTCTTCAGCAGGGCACCCCCTGGTGTGGGCACGTTCCAGCGGTCGGTCATGGGGTACAGGTCCGGGTGGGCCTGCTTCATGGCCTTGAGGACGTCGTACAGGTCGTCCGTGGTCTTGGGGATGTCGAGCTTGAGGTCGTCGAGGACGTCGGTACGGATCGCCAGGGAGTAGTCGGGCCAGATCTCCTCGTGCAGACCGGGCACCACGTAGAACTTGCCGTCGGTCTGCCGGATCTGGTCCAGGTCGCCGTCGAGCTTCCATCTCTTCACCTTGTCCGTGAAGTTCGGCATCAGGTGCGTGTAGTCGCTCACGGGGATGATGGCGCCCGAGGCGATGAAGGGGATCTCTCCGCCGAAGTAGGTCTTGGGGATGATGAACGGCGCGTCACCGGAGCCGATGATCACGCTCCGCTTCTGCTCGTAGTCGCTGAGCGGAACCACGGTCGTGTCGAGGGTGACGTTGGTGCGCTTCTTCAGCTCGTCCCACAGCAACCAGTTCTTCTTGGTCGGGTAGCTGGGGTTGTTGTTGTAGAGGGTGCTGAAGGTGATGGGGGAGGTCGCCTTGAACTGGTCGCCGACGTTGAACGTCTTCATCGAGTCGGCTTTGTTCTTCGACAGGTCCGACGGCTCCTTCGCGTCGCTGCTGCTGCTGCAACCGGCGAGGCCGAGGGCGGAGGCGCCGACGGCGAACAGCACCGAACGCCGGGACACGTTGTTCATGGAAAGCTCCTTTTCCCGACTGACACGGGAATTCGAAAGGGTGTGGATGCCGGGAGGGATCAGCCCTTGACGGCGCCGAGCATGACCCCGGAGACGAAGTACCGCTGGACGAAGGGGTAGACCGCCAGGATCGGCAGGGTGATGAGGACGATCGCCACCGACTGGAGGCTGGCGGCGGCGGTCACCGAGTCGGCCCTGTCGAAACCGACCGAGGTTCCCGAGGTCGCCCCGAAGATCAGGTTGCGCAGGTAGACCGTGACCGGGAAGAGTTCAGAGCGGTTCAGGTACAGGAACGCGCTGAACCAGGAGTTCCAGAAGGAGACCGCGTAGAAGAGCACCATCGTGGCCATCACGGCCTTGGACAGCGGCAGCACGATCCGCAGCAGGATGCCGTAGGTGCTCAGGCCGTCGATCGAGGCGGCCTCCTCCAGATCGGACGGCAGGCTCTCGAAGAACGCCTTCATCACCAGCAGGTTGAAGACACTGATCGCATTGGGCAGCACGATGGCCCAGATGGTGTTCTTCATGCCGAGGCTGTTGATCAGGATGTAGTTCGGGATCAGGCCGCCGGAGAAGAACATGGTGAACACGGCGACGCCGATCAGGAACTTGCGGCCGCGCAGGTCCTTCTTGGACAGGACGTACGCGTAGCAGGTCGTGAGGAAGAGCGCGATGACCGTTCCGACGACGGTGTAGACGATCGTGTTGCGGTAGTTCGTCCAGAACATCGAGTCGTGCATCAGGGCCTTGTAGGTCGTGAGGGTGAACCCACGGGGCAGCAGGTGCACCTGCCCGGCCCGGATGTAGTGGTCCGTGCTGAAGGAGCGGGCGACGATGTTGACGATCGGGTACAGCGTCGCCACGACCACCCCGGTCAGGGCGATCGCGTTGAACACCTGGAAGACCCGGTAGCCACGGCTGGGCCGCTGGAGCGAGCTCTTGTGCACCTCGCGCACGGCGCTGGTTTCGTCCAGGGTCACCACAGGCTCGTCTCCGTTACGCGGCGTGAGATGAAGTTTGCCGTCGAGATCAGCACCAGGCCGATCAGGGCCTCGAAGAGTCCGATGGCCGCGGCGTAGCTGTAGCTGTTGGAGTACACGCCCAGACGGAACAGATAGGTCGAGAGCACATCCGCCGTCGGATAGGTCAGGGGGTTGTACAGCAGGATGATCTTCTCGAACCCGACGGCCATGAACGTGCCGACGTTGAGGATCAGCAGGGTCACCATGGTCGGCCGGATGCCGGGCAGCGTCACGTGCCAGGTCTGCTTCCAGCGGTTGGCGCCGTCGATGCGGGCCGCCTCGTAGAGGTTGTCGTCGATGGAGGTGAGCGCGGCGAGGTAGAGGATCGTCCCCCAGCCCACCGTCTGCCACACCTCGGACGAGACGTAGATCGAGCGGAACCAGCCGGGCTGCTGGATGAAGAGGATGGGCGCGTGCCCGAATCCGTCCAGGGCCTGGTTCACGGGACCGTCGGCGGACAGGAACTGCATCACGACGCCGACCACGATCACCGTGGACAGGAAGTGCGGCAGGTAGGAGATCGACTGCACCCAGCGCTTGAGGAAGCGGGTGCGGACCTCGTTGAGCAGCAGCGCGAGGACGACCGGCAGCGGGAAGCAGACGACCAGGGTCAGCGCGCCGAGGACCAGGGTGTTGGTGAACACGGTCCAGAACGAGGGGTCGTTCAGGAACATGTTCACGTACCGCATGCCGACCCACTGCTCGCCGAACATGCTGCCGCCGGGCTGGAACCGTCTGAAGGCGATAATGTTTCCGGCCATCGGCAGGTACCGGAAGACCACGAAGAAGGCGAGCGGGAGCACCGCCAGCGAGTACAGCTGCCAGTCGCGGCGCAGCGACTGACGCCACGTACGGCGCCGTCCGCGCACCGGGGCACGCGCCGCGTCGGGGGTCGCCGGCCGCCCCGGAGGCGCGTCAGATGACGGTTTCGCCGTCTTGATCGTGCTCAACCTCGAAGGCCTCTCATGGGGTATGGGGCGTCCGGAGCAGGAGAAACACGCGAACGCCGACGCTTTCCCTGGGGTGGCATCGAAGACCTTCCAGAAAGCGCCGTAGGACTGGCAGGCTGAAATGTTTCGAAAGTTCCGATTAACGTGCCGGGAGCCTAGAAAGCCAGCGGAAGGGGTGTCAAGAGGCCGGACCCTGCAATTTCTTCGCCCCCCGAGGTCAACTGCCATGTTGGATTGCCGCCAACCTGGCTTACAGTGTGCCTCGATCCGGGGGGTGGGTTACCGAAAATTTTCGTCAACTAGCGTAAGGGCTTCCTTGACCAGTTCCGAACCAGCAGCCAAGCCTCGCGCAGCGACGATCACGACCATCGCTCGTGAGGTCGGCGTCTCCGTGGCGACCGTCTCCAAGGTCCTCAACGGACGCGCCCATGTGGCGCCTGAGACCAGGGCGCGGGTTGAGGCCAGCCTGGACCGCCACCACTACCGCCGTCCGCGGCGCCGCCATCCGGCCAGGTCCGGCACGGCCCATCTGGTGTTCCACGAGTTCGACCCGGTGTGGGCGATGGAGATCATCCGCGGTGTGGAGGCCGCGTGCGCCACCGCCGAGGTCGAGCTGGTGCTGTCCCAACTGCGCGGACGGCACCGCCCGCCGGACGCCTGGCTGGACACCATCCTCAGCCGCCAGCCGCTGGGCGTCCTGTTCGTGGGGTGCGGCCCGACCCGCACCCAGCAGGACCAGCTGCGCAGGCAGCGCATCCCCTGCGTCACCGTGGACACCGACAGCGCGACCTCCGCGTCGGTCCCCACCGTCGGCTCCAACAACTGGAACGGCGGCCTCATCGCGGCCCGCCACCTGCTGAAGCTGGGGCACCGCCGCATCGCGGTCATCTCGGGCCCCGAGGACCTGCTGTGCAGCAAGGCGCGGGTCGACGGGTTCCGTTCCGCGCACGACGAGGCGGGTCTCGCGGTGGATCCGGCGCTGGTGCGGTACGGCACGTTCTACCTCGATGCCGGATACACCCACGCCATGGAGCTGTTGCGGCTGCCCGACCCGCCGACCGCGATCTTCGCCGGTTCCGACACCCAGGCCATGGGCGTGATGCGGGCGGCCCGGCGGCTCGGCCTGCGGCTGCCGGACGACCTGTCCGTCGTCGGGTACGACAACCTGCCGGTGTCCGCGTGGATCGAGCCCCCGCTCACCACGGTCGACCAGCCGCTGAGGGACATGGCCGGCACCGCCGTGCGGATGCTGCTCGACCTCGCCGGCGAGGTGGAGCTGACGAGCAGCCGTATCGACCTCGGCACCGAACTCGTCGTACGCGAGAGCACCGCACCGCCCGCCCCGGGCCGCTGACCCCGCCTTCTTCCCGCCCCCGCACGTCCACGAAAGGCCACCGCACGTGCCGCTCTTCGACCTCCCCCTCGACCAGCTGGAACGTTACGCCCCCGAGGTGCGCGAACCGGCCGACTTCGACACGTTCTGGCACACCACGGTGAAGGAGGCCGGAACGTATCCGGTGCTCGTCGACGTCCGTCCGGTGGACACCGGGCTGCGCATGCTGGAGTCCTGGGACGTGACGTTCGCCGGCTTCGGCGGCGATCCGGTCCGCGGGTGGTTCACCCGGCCCCGCGGTGTGCCGGAGCCACTGCCCGCGGTCGTCGAGTACCTGGGGTACGGGCGCGGTCGCGGCATGCCGCACGAGCGGCTGACCTGGGCGGCGGCGGGCTACGCGCATCTGCTGATGGACAGCAGGGGCCAGGGCGACCAGTACGGGTGCGGCGGCGACACCCCCGATCCGCACGGCGGCACGCTCGGTGGCCCGGGCGCGGTGGTGCGCGGCATCCACGCGCCGCACACCTATTACTACCGGCGGCTGATCACCGACGCGGTGCGGGCCGTCGACGCGGTGCGGGAGCTGCCGGGCGTCGACCCGGCGCGGGTGGTCGCGCTGGGCAACAGCCAGGGCGGCGGGCTCGCCCTCGCGGTGGCCGGTCTGGTGCCGGACCTCGCCGCGCTGCTGGTCTCCGCGCCCTTCCTCTGCCACATCCAGCGCGCCGTGGAGATCACCGACGCGGATCCCTACGGCGAGATCGTGCGCTACCTGGCCGTGCACCGGGAGGCGGAGGAGGAGGTGCGCCACACGCTGTCCTACGTGGACGGCGTGTCGTTCGCCCGCCGGGCGACGGCGCCGGTGCACGCGGGGACGGGGCTGCGGGACACGGTGTGCCCGCCCAGCACGGTGTTCGCCGCGTACAACCAGTACGGCGCGGCAACGGCCGCCGCAACGGAAGCGTCCCCGGCGCGGACCATCCACGTGTACCCCTTCAACCACCACGAAGGCGGCGAGGCGGTGCACACCCAGCGCCAGCTGCGGTGGCTCGGCGACCGCCTCGGCACCCGCTAGCAGGGCACCTGGCCACCCGTTACGGCAAACCTTCGGCGCGGGGGAACCGGACGGTGGCGCCGTGGCTTCCTTCCTGACGACCGAGCGGCGTGGCCGTCGCACCATCGGTGGCAGCGGGAAGGGTGGACATGTCACGACGAACGAAGATCGTGCTCATCGTGGGGACGGCGGGGCTCGCCCTGCTGGTCCTGGCCGTGCTGTACGCGCCCTACTGGATCATGGCCTGGGCGGACAACGAGAAGTGACGACCCGGGGCACGGGCGTCAGGAGTTGAGCTCCTCCAGCGTCCTGCCCTTCGTCTCGACGGCGAACAGGGCGATGACCGCGCCCACCGCGGCCACGCAGGCCAGTTGCGTGAAGACCAGCGACAGGCTGCCGCCCGCACCGAGGATGGCGCCGACGGTGATCGGGCCGATGATGACGCCCAGCCGGTTCCACAGTCCGCCGAAGGCGGCGCCCTTGGCGCGGTTGCGCGTCGGGTACAGCTCCGGCGAGTACAGGTAGAGCCCGGCGTTGATCGCGTACACGAAGAACGTGGTGCAGGACGCCAGCACCGCGACCTGGCCGCCGGAGACGGCACCGGTCAGGGCGAGGGAGCCGAGGGTCAGTGCGGTGCCGCCGAGCGCGACCGCCAGCGTCGGCCGGCGGCCCGCCCGGTCGATCACCAGGGCGACGACCAGGGTGCCGAGCAGCCCGGTGACGTTGCTCCACAGCGTGTAGACCAGGGCGGTGGTCAGGTCCAGGCCGAAGTACCTGGTGTACAGGGACGGCAGCCACGTGGAGATGCCGTGGTTGACGTAGTACGCGACGAACCACAGGCCCGAAAGGACGGTGGTGCGGCGCAGGTAGCGCCCGGTGAACAGCTCCCGCAGGCGTCCCGAAGAGGCTCCCGGGTCCTCGGCCGGGGCGGCGGCCGGCTGGGGGAGCCGGGGCAGGGGCGCGGCGGTGGCACGGGCCACCTCCCCCTCGATCCGGGCGATGACCTGCTCGGCCTCCGCGGTCCGCCCGCGCGCCAGCAGCCAGCGCGGCGACTCGACGACCTGCCGGGGGAGCACGGCGGCGAGCAGTGCCGGCAGCGCGCCGATCACGAACATCGCCCGCCAGCCGAAGTGCGGGACCACCCACACGGCGACCAGGGTCGCCGCGGCCAGACCGGCGGGGAAGATCATCTCGTAGAGGAGCACGAAACGGCCGCGGCGGTCCGCGCGCGAGATCTCGTTGATGTAGGTGGCGGCGACGGGGACGACGCCGCCGATGCCCAGGCCCTGGACGAAGCGGAACAGCGAGAACACCTCGATGCCGCCGGACGCGGCGACCGCGAGGCTGGCGAGCGAGGTGACGGCGACCCCGAGCGTGACGGTCCGCACCCGGCCGATCCGGTCGCCCAGCCATCCGGCGACCAGGGCGCCCAGGAGCATGCCGACCGAACCGGCGGTCACGGCGAAGGTGCCCTGCCCGGTGCTCAGGTGCCAGTCCCGGGTCAGCACGGGCAGCGCGGACGCGGACAGCAACTGGTCGAACGCCTCGAAGAAGGTGACGGTGCCGATCAGGAGGCGGACCTTGACGTGCCAGCGGGAGTGCGGCAGTCGTTCGAGCCGCGCGGCTACGGAGCCCACATCGGGCCGGCCGGCCACAGTCGTCATGAAGAGTCCTTCCGCACACGGTCAAGTTCCCGAGACAGTAGAAGGAGCTACCTAAGTGGTCAATAGTTAAGGGCAAAAGTAATTTGATCCGCTCCAGGTCTTGCGGTTCGAGATAGTTAAGGGCTTAGATATCAAAGGCTGAGGGGTAAGCGGTCCGGGCCCAACGTGCCCCGGCGTGCCCCTCGCACCCGCCGTTTGCGCGGCGTGCCTCGCGCCCGCCCTCTTCGCCCTTGCCCGCTGCCGTCGTCCTGGAGGTCCGTCGTGCCCGGCTTCCCCACCCACCTCCTGATCGCAGGACGGGAGCGCCCCGGCTCGGGCGCTCCGCTCGACACCGTGGACCCGGCCACCGGGGCGGTCCTCGCCACCCTCCGGGCGGCATCGGTGGACGACGTCGACGAGGCGGCGCGGGCCGGCGCGCAGGCGGCCGCCGACCCGCGCTGGCGCGGGTTGCTGCCGCACCAGCGCGCCCGGTTCCTCTACCGCATCGGGGAGCTGATCGAGGACGCCGCCGACGAGGTCTCCGCCGTGCAGACCGCGGACACCGGCAAGACGTTCGCCGAGACCCGGGCCCTGGCCCTGAGCGCCGCAGCGACCTTCCGCTACACGGCGGCGGCGCTGGAGACGGCCCAGGACTCGATCACCCCGTCACGCGGTGACTACGTCACGATGAGCGTGTACGAGCCGATCGGTGTCGTCGCGGCCATCAACCCGTGGAACTCGCCGATCGCCAGCGACGCGCAGAAGACCGCCCCCGCGCTCGCTGCCGGGAACGCCGTCCTCCTCAAGCCGGCCGCCTGGACGCCGCTGGTCTCCCTCGTGCTGGGCCGGCTGATCACCCGGGCGCTGGACGAGTTCGACCTGCCGAGGGCCCTGGTGTCGGTGCTGCCCGGCAGCGGCCGTGAGGTCGGCGCCGCGCTCGCCGGCCACCCGCTGGTCGGCCGGATCGGGTTCACCGGCGGCACGCAGACCGGTCGGGCCATCGCCGCGGTCGCCGCCGGCAAGCTGATCCCCGCAACGCTGGAGCTGGGCGGCAAGTCCCCCACCATCGTCCGGGCGGACGCCGACGTCCGGCAGGCCCTGGCGGGGGTGATGTTCGGGATCTACTCCTCCAGCGGTCAGTCCTGCATCGCCGGGTCGCGGCTGTTCGTGGCACGTGAGATCTACGACGCGTTCGTCGGCGAACTCGTCGAGCGGGTCGGCCGGCTGCGCGTCGGACCCGGCACCGCCCCCGACACCCAGGTCGGCCCGCTCGTGCACCACCGGCACCGGGACAGCGTCGCCGCCTACGTGGACCTCGCACGCGAGGAGGGCGGCCGGGTGCTGTGCGGTGGTGCGGTACCGGACGGCGAGGAGTACCGCGACGGCGCCTACTACCTGCCGACCGTCATCGACCGGCTGCCGAACTCCGCCCGGGTGTGCCAGGAGGAGATCTTCGGCCCGGTGCTGGTCGCCCTGCCCTACACGGACGAGGACGACCTGGTCCGCCAGGCCAACGACTCGGTGTACGGCCTGGCGTGCGGCATCTGGACCCGCGACCACCGGGCCGCCTGGCGACTGGCGCGCCGGATCGACGCGGGAACGGTCTGGATCAACACGTACAAGCAGTTCAGCATCTCCACCCCGTTCAGCGGGATGAAGGACAGCGGGGTCGGCACCGAAAAGGGCCGTGACGCAATCCGCGCCTACCAGCGGCAGAAGTCGCTGTACTGGGGCACGTCGGACGCGCCGCTGCCCTGGGCCGGTTGACCGGCGCGGCCCGCTCGCCCGGTCGTTCGGCGCCGCTCGGCCCGCCCGCCCAGGGCCCGTCGGGCCCGGCCGCCCTCTCCCGCGCTTCTCCCGCTCCCGCTCCTCCTCGCCCTGCCCTGCCCGCCCTCTGACCCCGGAGACGGCCATGCCCCATCCCCCCATCGCCCGGCTGCGTGCGCTGCGCTCGGTCGAGCTGCTCACCCCCGAGTTCGCCGAGGCCGCCGACTTCTACGCCGAAGCCTGGGGCCTCACGGTCGTGGCGTCCGAGGACGACGCCGCCTGGCTGCGGGGCACCGGCGAGCAGCACCACGCCCTGCACCTGACGCGTGCGGACCGCGTAGGCCTGGGCCGGATCTCCTTCGCGGTCGCCACCCCCGCCGAGGTGGACGAGGCGGCCCGCCGGCTGCTCGCTCGCGGCATCACCCCGGTGGCCGGGCCCGGCCGCCTCGACCAGGTGGGCGGCGGCTACGGCCTGCGCTTCACCGACCACGAAGGACGGCTGATCGAGCTGTCCGCCGAGACCTGGGCCGTGCGCGCCGGCAACCGGGACGAGGCGGTGCCGGTCGGCGTGACCCACGCGGTCCTCAACACCGGCGACATCGACGCCGCCGTCGCCTTCTACTGCGACGTCCTGGGCCTGCGCGTCTCCGACTGGTCGGAGCACCAGATGGCCTTCCTGCGCTGCAACGCCGACCACCACTGCATCGCCTTCAACCAGGCCGGATGGGCGTCGCTGAACCACGTCGCGTACGAGATGCGCTCCGTCGACCACTTCATGCGGGGGCTCGGCCGGCTGCGGCACCACGGCATCACCCCCGAGTGGGGGCCCGGCAGGCACGGTCCCGGCGACAACACGTTCTCCTACTTCACCGACCCGACGGGCCTGGTGTGCGAGTACACCTCCGAAGTCGCCCAGGTGGTCGAGGACCGCTGGATCGCCAAGGTGTGGCGGCGCACCCCCGAACTGTCCGACCTGTGGGGCACCGCGGGCGCCCCCTCCCCGGAGATCCGCTGCCACATGGCCGGCACCCCCGACCCCGGCCCGCTCGCCACCCGCACCGACACCCTCACCCGCACCGACACCCCTGAGGGCACCGCCCCCGCCGCCGAGGAGGCCTCCGCATGACCACCGCCGCCGTACGAGCGGCCCGCAGGGTCGGCGTGGTCGGCTGGGGCGCCATCGGCCGTGTCGTCGGCTCGGCGCTCGCCGCACAGGCCGTCCCCGGCGCCGCGTTGGAGTGCATCGTCGACAACCGCCCCCTCGGGGACGGCGCCCCCGCACCCCAGACCACCTTCGACGAGGCCCTGCGGCGCTGTGACCTGATCGTGGAGGCGGCCGGGCAGGGCGTGGTGCGCGAGTGGGGTGAACGGGTGCTGGCCTGCGGTGTCGATCTGCTGGTCGCCTCCACCGGCGCCCTGACCGACCAGGAGCTGGCCAAGCGGCTGCTCGACGCGGGCCCCGGCCGGGTGTACTTCACCGGCGGAGCCGTCGGCGGACTCGACCTCCTCCAGGCCGTACGCGCCCTCGGCCCGCTGGACGACGTACGGCTCACCACCACCAAGCTGCCGTCCACCCTGGAACAGCCCTGGATGGGGGAGGCGTTGCGCACCCGGCTGCGCACGGCGAGCGGTCCCGTCGAGGTCATGTCGGGCACCGCACGGGACGTCCCGGCGAAGTTCCCCAAGTCGACCAACGTGGCCGCCTCGGTCGCGCTGGCCGTCGGGGACGCGGACGCCGTCCGGGTCCGGGTCGTCGCCGATCCCGCGGCCGAGCACACCCGGCACGTCGTCGAGGCCACGGGCGCCCACGGCTCCTACCGGTTCGAGGTCGCGCACCTGCCGGACCCGGGCAACCCGGCCACCAGCCAGGTCGTGCCCTACGCGGTGCTGCGCAGCCTGGCGGCCCTGGCCGGGCGTTCGGGGCTGATCCTGTGACGGCTGCCGACCCTGTGACGGGTGTTGATCCTGTGACGGCGGCCGTGCACGTCGCAGAGGCCGGCGACCAGGGGCCCCTGCTGCTGTGCCTGCACGGCATCGGCTCCTCGTCGGCCGCGTTCGCGCCCCAGCTCGCCGAACTCGGGCGCTGCGCGCGCGTCGTGGCCTGGGACGCCCCCGGGTACGCCCGGTCGCCCGACCCGGACGGTCCGCTCGGCCTCGACGACTACGCGGACACGGCCGCCGGCCTGATCCGTGCGCGCGGCGGGAGCGCCCACGTGCTGGGCGTGTCCTGGGGCGGCGTGATCGCGCTCAGGCTCGCGGTCCGCCACCCGGAGCTCGTCGACTCGCTGATCGTCGCCGACTCCAGCCCGGGCTCCGGCACCGACCCGGCGAAGGCGGCAGCGATGCGGGCACGGGTCACCGATCTTGCCGAGGTCGGGCCCCGCGCGTTCGCCGCGGCGCGCGCCCCTCGGCTGCTCTCCGAGCAGGCGCCCGACGCGCTGGTCCGGCGGGTCACCGACACCATGGCGCACGCCGTCCGCCTGCCGGGCTACGGCCACGCCGCGGAGTCGATGGCCGCGGCCGACCTGCGCGGCGAGCTCTCCCGGATCACCGCGCCGGCGCTCGTGCTCTGCGGCGAGCAGGACCGCGTCACGGGCGTCGACGCCTCCCAGGTGCTCGCCGGCGCCCTCCACAAGTCCGCCTACGTGATCGTCAAGGACGCCGGTCACCTGGCCAACCAGGAGCAGCCCGCGCGCTTCAACGCCTGGGTGCTCTCCCACCTCCGCATCACCGCACGCATCCCCGACTAGGAGGCCACGATGCCCCTGACCAGCACCGCATACGACAACGGCGACGACCTCGCCGCGTTCACCGACTCGCTGATCGCGACCAAGGACTCCCGCGAGCCGGACTGGAACACCCTCGCCTTCCAGGCGAAGGCCGGTGACCAGTACCGCCGTGCGCAGATCCGCTATGTCGGCTCCGGCGCCACCGGCAACCACGAGGGCGACAACCGGATCATCCCCTCCGGCGGGTTCACGTTCTCCAACATGCTGCTGCCGCCCGGCGCCGAGGGCCCCGAGCACACCCACCACGACGTCGAGGAGGCGTTCTTCGTCCTGGAGGGCCGAGTGCGGGTCGGCATCCACCGCGGCAGGGACGAGGTGGAGTACCGCACCCTCGGCTACCGCGACATGATCGTCGTACCGGCCGGCGTGGCCCGTTCGCTGAAGAACGAGGGCGACACCGACGCGCTGTTCTGCGTCGTCATCGGCACCCGGAAGCCGCAGGTGCCGACGTACCCCGAGCACTCCCCGATGCACGGCGTCACCCGTGACTGAGCAGGCCACGACCGGCCCCCGGACCGTCGTCGTCACCGGCGCCGGCCGTGGCCTGGGCCTCGCCATGGCGCGCCGGGCCGGCGCCGACGGCTTCCGGGTCGTCGTCGCCGAGGTCGACGCGGACCGGGGCGCACGCGCGGCGGAGGGCCTGCGGACGGAGGGGATCGACGCCCACTGCGTACCGTGCGACGTCGCCGATCCGCAGTCCGTCGCGCGACTCGCCGCCCGGGTGGCCGAACTCGGCCCGCTGTACGGCCTCGTCAACAACGCGGCGCTCGCCAACGGCGTGGGCGGCAAGGAGTTCCAGGACATCGACGTGGCGACCTGGGACCGCCTGATGGCGGTCAACGCGCGCGGCCCGTGGCTCGTCGCGAAGGCGCTGCACCCGCTGTTCGGGCCGGTGGGCCGCATCGTGAACATCGCCTCGGACGCGGCGCTGTACGGCTCCCCGCGGCTGGCCCACTACATCGCGTCGAAGGGCGCCGTCATCGCCCTCACCCGGGCCATGGCGCGGGAGCTGGGGGAGCGCGGCATCACCGTGAACGCGCTGGCGCCCGGGCTCACCGAGTGCGAGGCGACCGAGGCCGTCCCGGCCGAGCGGCACGGCGTCTACGCGGCGAACCGGGCGATCCCGCGGCCGCAGCAGCCCGAAGACCTGGTCGGCCTCGCCGCCTTCCTGCTCTCCGAGGAGTCCCGCTACCTCACCGGACAGGTGATCGCCGTCAACGGCGGCTTCACCATGAACTGACGTACTGGAGAACACCGCCATGGACCTTGACCTCGCCGACCGGACCTACCTGGTCACCGGAGGCAGCTCGGGCGTCGGCCTGGCCACGGTCCGCGCCCTGCTCGACGAGGGCGCCCGCGTCGCCACCTGCGGGCGCGACGCCGACCGGCTCGCGGGAATCGGCTCCCACGACCGGCTGTTCACGGCCACCTGTGACGTGCGCGACGCCGCCGCCGTGCAGGCCTTCGTGCGGGCCGCAGCCGACGCGTTCGACGGGCGGATCGACGGGCTCGTCAACAACGCGGGGCAGTCCCGCATGAAACGGCTCGACGAGACCACCCGGGACGACTGGCGCGACGAGCTGGACCTGAAGTTCTCGGGCGTGCTCCACCCCGTGCAGGCGGCCCGGCCGTACCTGACGGCGTCCGACGCGGCGTCCGTCGTCAACGTCAACGCCGTCCTCGCCAAGCAGCCCGAGCCCCGGCTCATCACGACCAGCGCCGCACGCGCCGGCATCCTCAACCTCTCCAAGTCGCTCGCCACCCAGCTCGCCGCCGACGGCATCCGGGTCAACTCCGTGTGCCTGGGCCTGATCGACACCGGCCAGTGGACCCGCCGCCACGCCGCCGCCGGCACCCGGCTCGGCTATCCGCAGTGGCAGGCGCAGCTCGCCGCCGACCGGGGGATCGCGCTCGGCCGGCTCGGGCGGGCCGAGGAGGTGGCGTACGCCATCGTCACGCTGCTCTCGCCGCGCGCCTCGTACATCACCGGTACCAGCATCGACGTCTGCGGCGGCGTCGGCCGCTCCATCCTCTGAGGAGATCTCACCATGCGTTACGACAACGGCGGCGATCTCCTCGTCGCCGTCCTACGGGAACTCGGCGTCGACACCGTCTTCGGCGTCGTCAGCGTGCACAACCTGCCGCTCGTGGCGGCCGTCGACCGGGAGCTGCGGTTCGTGCCGGTGCGCCACGAGGCGTCCGCCGTGAACGCGGCCGACGGCTACGGGCGGGCACGCGGCGGCATCGGCTGCGCCCTGACCTCCACCGGCACCGGCGCCGGCAACGCCGCCGGCTCACTGATCGAGGCGCTCAGCGCGGGCACCTGCGTGCTGCACGTCACCGGGCAGGTGGAGAGCCGGTACCTGGGCAGCGGGCGCGGCTTCATCCACGAGACCAGGGACCAGCTGGGCATGCTGGCGGCGGTCTCCAAGCACGCCGCCACCGTGCCGTCCGCTCAGGACGCGGGCCGGGTCCTGCGCGAGGCGGCGCACGCGGCGCGTACCGCACCGGGCGGGCCCGCGAGCGTGGAGTGGCCGATCGACCTCCAGTACGCGGCCCAGACCGACACGGCGACGCAGCGCGGCACGCGTGACGTGCCCACCCCGACACGGGGCGAACTCGATGCCGCGGGCACCCTGCTGGCGTCCGCGCGCCGCCCCCTGGTCTGGGCGGGCGGCGGCGCCACCCGGGCCGGTACCGAGCTGGCCGACCTGCTGGCCGCGACCGGCGCCGGACTGCTCACGTCGAACTCCGGCCGCGGCACGGTGCCCGAGGACCACCCGCAGGTCATCGGCAACTTCGCCACCACCCCCGCGGTGCGCGCCCTGCTCGGCGACGCCGACGTGCTGCTGACCGTCGGCACCCACTTCCGCTCGAACGAGACGGCCGACTACGGCCTGAAGCTGCCCGAGAAGCACATCCAGGTCGACCTCGACGCTGCGGCGCTGGGCCGGGTCTACCCGACGACCCACCCGCTGCACGGGGCGGCGACCGACGTCCTCACCGCGCTGCTGCCGCACGCACGCCCGGCCGAACAGGCCTGGACGGACCGGATCCGCACGGTACGCGGGGACGTGCGGACCGTGCTGCACGAGAACATCGGGCCCCAGGCGGCGATCTGCGACGCGCTGCGTGCCGCGCTGCCGCGCGAAGCCGTCGTCGCCCGTGACGTCACCATCGCGT
Source organism: Streptomyces odontomachi (assembly GCF_024435355.1). Taxonomy (GTDB): domain Bacteria; phylum Actinomycetota; class Actinomycetes; order Streptomycetales; family Streptomycetaceae; genus Streptomyces; species Streptomyces odontomachi. The sequence continues at coordinate 193,362 of NZ_JAMJWG010000010.1, read as the reverse complement.
CGAGCAGTTGGGGCAACCGGCTGCTGGAGATGTACGACCCGCGCGCCAACGTCTTCCCACGCGGCGGCGGCATCGGGCAGGGCCTGGGCATGGGCATCGGAGCGGCGCTCGCCCGGCCGGCCACGCCCACCGTCGTCATCGCGGGCGACGGCGGCCTCGCCGTCCACCTCGGGGAACTGCTCACCCTCGCCCAGGAACGCCCCCGGCTCACCCTGGTCGTCTTCAACGACGCCGGCTACGGCGTGCTGCGCAACATGCAGGACGCGCACAGCGAGCGCCGCTCCGGCGTCGACCTCACCACCCCCGACTTCGAGCAGCTCGCCGCCGCCTGCGGGCTCCCGTACCTGCGGATCGCCGCGGCCGAGCACGCCCGTCCGGTGATCGACGAGGCCGTCGGCTCGGCAGGACCGTGCCTCGTCGAGGTCGACCTGACGGCGCTCGGCCCCATGAAGAACCCGTTCACGCCGCCCGTGAAGATCCACGGCCAGTGAGGGGGAGGGCCCGACATGAACAGGATCAGCGAGGCCGGCGGGACCAGCGAGATGAGCGAGGCCGGCGAGACGTCGATGCAGCTGATCGTGCATCGCATGACCTGGGAAGCCGACGGGGTGCTGAGCGTCGAGCTGACCGACCCGGCGGGCAAGCCCCTCCCGGCCTGGGAGCCCGGCGCCCATGTCGACGTCGAAGTGGGCGGCCGGATCCGCCAGTACAGCCTCTGCGGCGACCCCTGCGACACCACCGTGTACCGGATCGGGGTGCTCCACGAGGCCGCCTCGCGCGGCGGGTCACGTTACGTGCACACCCGGCTGCGACCCGGGCAGACCGTCACGGTCCGCGCGCCGCGCAACCACTTCGCGCTGGAGGACGCCCCCGGGTACGTGTTCGTGGCCGGCGGCATCGGCATCACACCCCTGCTGGCCATGGCGCGCGAGGCCGCACGCCGCGGTGGGGCCTGGCGCATGGTGTACGGCGGTCGCAGCCGCGCCTCGATGGCCTTCACGGACGAACTGGACGCGCTGCACGGTGACGTCACCCTCGTCCCGCAGGACGAGCGGGGGCGCATCGACCTGGACGCCGCGCTCGCCGGGTTGCCCGCCGGCACGCTCGTCTACGCCTGCGGCCCGGAGCCGCTGCTCGCCGCCGTGGCGCAGCGGTGCCCCGCCGAGCTGCTACGCCTGGAGCGCTTCGCGGCCCCGACGGTGGAGCACTCCGGCGGCGACTCGGCCTTCGAGGTCGAGTGCCGCACCTCGGGACGCACGCTCACCGTCGCCGCCGGCACCTCGATCCTGCGGGCCGCTGAGGACGCCGGGATCAGCGTCGCCAGCTCCTGCCGCGAGGGAATCTGCGGCTCCTGCGAGACCCGGGTGCTCGCCGGCACCCCCGAGCACCGTGACTTCCTGCTCAGCGAGGCCGAACAGGCGGCGAACGCGACCATGATGATCTGCGTCTCCCGCTGCGCCGCCGACCGCCTCGTGCTCGACCTGTGAGACCCGTCAGACCTGTCAGACCCGTCAGACCTGTCAGCCCTGTGAGACCGACCGTTCGACCGTGGGAGGCCCTGATGACCACCACCGCCTGGCCCTACCTGGACCCGCACCAGTCCCGTACGCACGAACCCACCCCCTACGAGTACAAGCTGGCCGCCACCCTCGAAGAGATCTTCCATGCCGACGGCCACGAACTCGACGACGTCGTACGCGGGCTGAACGCCCGCCAGATCCGCACCCCCGACGGCGCCCCCTGGACCGAGGAGTCCTTCCGCGCCGAGATGCACCGCCTGGGAGCCTGACCATGGCCCTGACCACCGCCGCCACCGCCGCGCACATCTACGCCACCGGCCTGCGCAACCAGTGGCACGCCGTCGTCCCGTCCCACTTCGTCGCGCCCGGCGCCCTGCGCAGGGTCACCGCGCTCGGCGAACGGTGGCTGCTGTTCCGCCGCTCCGACGGCACCCTTTCGATGCTCGCCGACCGCTGCCCGCACCGCGGCGCGCCGCTGTCCCTGGGCAGGCACCTCGGAGACCGGGTCGCCTGCTGGTACCACGGCGTCGAGGTCGCGACCGACGGCACCGTCGCTTCGGTGCCGGGCCTGCCGGGCTGCAACCTGGAGGGCAGGAAGCTGGTCGCCGCGCCGCCGGTCCGCGAGGTCGCCGGCGCGATCCTCGCCTACTTCGGCGACGAGCAGCACCCGGAACCGGTCGAGCTGACCCTCCCCGAGCCGCTGACCGACCCCGACGTCGAGCCGATCCTGTGCTACGCCGAGTGGAACGTGCCGTGGCGGTACGCCATGGAGAACCTGCTCGACCCCATGCACGGCGCGTTCCTGCACCACGACTCGCACACCATGTACGACGGGGACACCACGGCGAAGTTCCGCATCCGCGAGACGGACCGGGGCTACTTCTTCGAGAAGACCGACCAGCGGGGCGTCAACTTCGACTGGGTCGAGCTGTGCCGCACCGGCGTCGACTGGGTGGACCTGTCGATCCCGTACCCGCCCTCCGCGGGCCCCGGCGGCCCCTTCGGCATCGTCGGCATGGCCTGCCCGGTCGACGCCGAGCGCACCGGCGTCTTCTTCTGGCGCTACCGCCGCGTGCAGGGCTGGCAGCGTGACACCTGGCGCTTCCTCTACCGGACGCTCATCGAGGCGCGGCACTGGGAGGTGCTCGAACAGGACCGCGTCATGCTGGAGGCCATGCCGGCCGACGCCGACCAGCGGGAGAACCTCTACCAGCACGACCTGGGCGTGGTGCGGCTGCGCCGGATGTACCGGGCGCAGGCGGAGGAGCAGTCGGCGGTGACCGGGTGAGCCGATGGTGCAACGCCCAGCCGGCGTGAGCGACGTTTCCCGGTCGGCCGGCTCGCTCAGCCGGCCGGCTCCTCGTCGGAGGCGAGGATCGAGTGCTCCAGCTTGCGCAGCAGCCGGGCGAGCTGGCGGCACTCGGACGGGGACATCTCGCCGAGCATCCGGCGCTCGTTGTCGAGGTGCTCGGCGAACACCTCGTCCACCCTGGCCAGTCCCTCGTCGGTGAGCCGTGAGTACACCACGCGTCGATCGTCCGCGTCCCGCTCGCGCACGATCAGCCCGTCCTTCTCCAGCCGGTCGATCCGCAGCGTGACACCGGCCGACGACACCAGGCCCGAGTCGGCGAGCTGGCCCGCGGTCAGCCGGTACGGCTCACCGGAGCGCCGTAGCGCGGTCAGTACGTCGAAACCGGCCACCGAGAGCCCGTGACGTTCGATGGAGGCGGTGAGCCGGGTGCTGTAGCGCAGGAACGAGCGGTGCAGCCGGGCCAGCACGTCCAGCGGAGCCGTGTCCAGCTCGGGGCGCTCGCGTGCCCAGTCCTCGATGATCTTCGCCACGGCGTCCCGATCGGCCGTCGCCCTGCGCTGCGCCACCCAGTCCCCTCACCCGACCCGACCCGCACGACCCCGCCCGCTCGACGGCCCCGGCGTGTTCGTATCCCTCAGCCCTGAGAATCCTACCCCTGAGACGGATTCCCGCCGGCCGGTGTGGGACCGGAAGTGGACGGCCTGCGCGCCGCTTCGCCCCGGTCACCCCTGGCCGTTGCCGGCCGCCAGGATCCGCTGGACCTGGTCGGCGTTGGTCGCGATGTGGTGGCTCGCCGCACGCTGTGCGCCCCGCGGGTCGCCGGCCCGGATCGCCGCCATGAGCGGTACGTGCTCGGCCAGCACCCTGCTCGGGTTCTCGTACTCACGCTCGTGGGCGGAGAGCGCCATCAGGTAGAACCGGAGCTCCCGGGTCAGCCCCGCGTAGAAGGCGTCGATGCGACGGTTGCCGAGGGTCGCCACGATCGCCGCGTGCAGGGCCAGGTCCGCCGCCACGATGGCGGCGCGTTCCATGGACGCGGCCACTTCGGCGAGGTGGTCGTGGGCCGCCTCGACCATCGCGAGCCGTCCGTCGCGCAGCGGTCGTGCCAGCGCCGCCGTTTCCAGGTGCTCGCGTGCCGCGTACAGCTCGGCGACGGTCTCGGACGTCGGCGAGATGATCATCGCTCCGCGGTTCGCCTCGAAGCGGACGAGACCGCCGAGTTCGAGAAGGCGGACGGCCTCGCGCACGGTGTTGCGCGCGATCCCGAGTTCGGTGGCGATCGCGCTCTCCCGAAGGCGCTCGCCCGGGCGGAAGGCCCCTGCGAGGATCCGGTCCGAGAGCCCGTCAGCGACCTGCTGAGCGGTGGTGGTCCGGCGGACCACCAGTCCGTCGAGTGCCGTCATGCCGGCATCGTAACCAGCACCTGCCTCTGGCATACAACAGTAGGACTGTTCTACAGTCTCGCCTTCAACAGGCCATTCATCCATCCGCTCGATGTCGTCCTGTGACCGTGGCGCCCGGTCGTCCGTCGCAGGCGACCCATGAGCGCGGTCACCCACCAGCCGCCCATGCCGAGCGACCGGACTGCCCCGCATGCGAACCCGCAGGCCGGGGCAGGCGAGCACACGCACATGCCCGGACGCGCACCCCAGCCATGAACGCCGCGTCGCAGCTGCGACCGCGCGGCAACGACGCCGCAGGAAGGCTCAGAACAGTGCAGGAAGCCCACGAGCTCACCCCAGAGCAGCATGCCGACGCACCCAGGACCACCCTCAGGCAGCGGCACGTCCGGATGATCGCCCTCGGCGGCATCGTCGGTGCCAGCCTCTTCGTCGGTAGCGGAGCGGTCATCCACACCGTGGGGCCGGCGGCGATCCTCTCCTACGCCATCGGCGGTCTCCTCGTCATCCTCGTCATGCGGATGCTGGGGGAGATGGCCACCGCCCAGCCCACGCTCGGTTCGTTCATGGAGTACGCCCGTACCGCGCTCGGCGGCTGGGCCGGCTACACGATCGGCTGGCTCTACTGGTACTTCTGGGTCGGTGTCGTGGCCTTCGAGGGGGTCGCGGGGGCCAAGCTGCTATTGCTGTGGATACCCGGTGTGCCGCAGTGGGTCTTCTCGCTGGTGCTGCTGATGCTGCTCACCGCGACCAACCTGGTCTCCACCCGCTCCTTCGGCGAGACCGAGTTCTGGCTGGCGTCCGTCAAGGTCGCCACGATCGTCGTCTTCCTGCTGACCGGCACCCTCTTCGCCCTCGGCCTCTGGCCCGACGGCGAGATGACGGTCGGCAACGTCGCCCGGGACGGATTCGCCTCCCAGGGCGTCGCCGCGATCCTGCACGGCGTGGTGCTGGTGATCTTCGCCTATGTCGGCACCGAGATCGTGACCATCGCGGCGGCGGAGTCCGACGACCCGGTGAGGTCGGTGACGAAGGCGACCGCCTCCACGGTCTGGCGCGTGATCATCTTCTACGTCGGTTCGGTGACCCTGCTCGTGATGATCACCCCGTGGGACCAGGTCCCGACCCAGACCAGCCCCTACGCGGCGGCCTTCGGCAAGATGGGCATCCCCGCCGCGACCACCGTCATCAACGTCGTGGTCCTCACGGCCGTGCTGTCGGTCCTCAACTCCGGCCTCTACACCGCGTCCCGCATGCTGTTCGCTCTCCAGCGCAACAACTGGGCGCCCCGCTGGGTCGCCGACCGCAGCCGCAAGGGAGTCCCGTGGAAGGCCATCCTGGCCTGCACCTCGGTCGGCTACGTCGCCGTCGCCATGAGCTACGTCGCCCCGGACACCATCTTCGACTTCATCATCAACTCCGCCGGCGCCGTCGGGCTGTTCGTCTACGCGATCATCGCCGGCTCGCAGCTGCGCATGCGCAGCCGGCTGGAACGCGAGTCCCCGGAGCTGCTCCGCCTGCGCATGTGGGGCTACCCGTACCTGAGCTGGATCACGCTGGCGGCCATCCTGGTGGTGGTGAGCTCCATGCTCCTGGTCCCCGACGCCCGCTCGCAGCTCTACCTCAGCGTGGTGAGCCTGGCCGCCATCCTCGCCACGTACCTGCTCGTACGGCGCCTGGGGAGCGGCCAGCGCGCCTGACCCGCGACCCCGTTGCCCCGTCCCGCCCCCGCACCACCCCACGGAGATCGACAACATGACCCAGGAGAACGCCCCCGTCCTGTCCGGGCCCGCCCTGTGGAGCGCCCAGGCCCATCTCCCCTCCGTCCTGGGGCGACAGCTGACCGTCGAACGCGCCGAAGGGAGCTACGTCTTCACCAGCGACGGCCGCCGTCTCTTCGACGGCACCGCAGGGCTGTGGCACGCCAACGTCGGGCACTGCCGGCCCGAACTCGCCGAGGCCGCCTACGAGCAGATGCGGCGCCTGGAGACGTACCACATCTTCGGCCGCTACCTGAACGACCAGGCCGTCGAGCTCGCCGAGCGGCTGGCCGCGCTCTCCCCCGTCTCCGACCCCAAGGTCATCCTGAACAGCGGCGGCAGCGACGCCATCGACGTCGCCTGCAAGCTCGCCCGCCGGCACTGGCAGCAACGCGCCGGCCGCACCGGCAAGACGGTCATCCTCAGCCGCGAGTTCGCCTACCACGGCCTGCACGCCTACGGCACCAGCATCACCGGGCTCGACTTCAACCGGGACGGCTACGGCACCGAGTCCCTGGTCCCGGAGACCGCCCGGGTCTCCACGTACGACATCGACGCGGTCGAGCGCACCGTGCACGAGATCGGCGCCGGGAACATCGCGGCCCTGGTGGCCGAGCCGATCCAGGGCACCGGCGGTGTCATCCCGCCCGCCCCCGGCTACCTGGAGGGCCTCCAGCGGATCTGCCGCGAGAACGACATCCTCTTCATCGTCGACGAGGTCATCACCGGCTTCGGTCGCACCGGGCACATGTTCGCCACCGAGCGCTACGGACTCCAGCCCGACCTGATCACCTTCGCCAAGGGCATCACGTCGGGGTACGTCCCGCTCGGCGGTGTCCTGGTCGCGCCGCACATCTGGCAGTCCTTCTACCGGGACGCCCCCGACACGCCGACCTTCCGGCACGGCGCCACCTACGCAGGCCACGCCACCGCGGCGGCCGTCGCCCTGCGCAACCTCGACATCCTCGACGAGGACAAGCTGCTGCCCCGGGTGGCCGAACTGGAACGGCTCCTGGCCGGCGAGCTCCAGGGCCTCACGGCCCGTGCCTCGGTCGTCGAGACCCGGGTGGCCGGTCTCCTCGGCGGCGTCGCGCTCACCGACGGCGTCAGCGCCGAAAGGGTCACCGACGAACTCGTCGAGCACGGCTTCGTCAGCCGCCCGCTGCGCGGGAACACCGTCCAGATCAGCCCGCCGTTCATCACCACCGACGACGAGATCCGGCAACTCGTCGCCGCCATCGACACGGTCCTCGCCACCCAAGAGGCGTCATCGAGCGGAATGTAACAGGACATAAGGGGTAAGTCAGAATACCCTGGGTCAGGTCCGCACGGCGTTCTGTGCCCCGGAGGCCCCCATGCGACGAATCGGCAGTGCCCTGCCGCGCGGTGGGGACGTGCTGCGCCCGCTGGCGCCGGACCGCGTCCAGGCGATGGCCGCGGTGTGAGGCCATGACGGACCCGGAGGCGCTCATGCTCCTCGACGACAGCGGCCGGGTGACGCGGTGGGAGCCCGCCGCACAGGAACTCTTCGGGTGGTCGGCCGACGAGGCGGTCGGCCGGCCCGTCGCCACCCTGATCCCGGACCCGGACACCGACGCCGGGCGGGAGCAGGCGGAGTCCCTCGCATCGGCCCAGGTGGCGATCCGGCCGGTCGTCGCGGGTGCGGCCGTGACGTGGGAGGTGCAGGCCCGGGCCACGGTGGTGGGCAGCCGGGACGCGGCCGTCCTGGGGGCGCTGTTCCGGCAGGCCCCGGTCGGCCTGCACATCCTCGACCCGGACCTGCGGGTGGTCCGGATGAACATCGCGACCCGGGCGCTGCGCGACGTGCCGGCCGCAGACGTGATCGGTAGGAAGTTCACCGACGCGTACCGGCTGGACGAACCCGAGGTGCAGGAGGCCGTCGCACGCCGTGTCCTTCAGACCGGGGAGCCGGCCATGGACCACCTGGTGCGAGCCTCCCTGAAGGTGCGCCACGGCCGGCGCCGCCGGGCGGTGTACTCCGCCTCCCTGTTCCGTCTGGAGGGCCCGCGGGGCGAGGTGCTGGGCCTGGTGGCGTCGGCGGTCGACGTCACCGAGCGGGAGGCCACCCGCGGCCGTCTCGCCGTGCTGGACACGGTGCGCGAGCGGGTCGGGCAGCGGCTGGACGTCGTCGCGGTCTGCCAGGAACTGGTGGATGCCGTGGTGCCCGCCTTCGCGAGCATCGTGGTGGTCGAGGTGGTGGACGACGTGGTGCGGGGCGAGGCGCCACCGTTGGTGCCCCTCGCGCCGGACGTCCCCCTGCGGCGCGCGGCCTTTCGCGGGGTGACGTCCGCCCACCCCGTCGGCGACGTGCGCCAGCTCCCGGCCGGCACCCCCTTCTCGCAGGTGCTGTTCGACCTCCGGCCACGGCTCGTGCCCATCGAGGAGCACAGCCCGTGGCTGGACGCCGACCCCGCACGGGCCTCGGCCATCCGCGCCTCCGAAGCCCATTCGCTGATCGTGGCGCCGCTGGCCGTGCGCGGCGAGGCGCTCGGCGTGGTCAGCTTCTACCGGCACGGCTCGGCCGACGCCTTCGACGAGCACGACCTCCGGCTCGCGCTGGACATCTGCGCCCACGCCGCGCTGTGCGTCGACAACGCCCGGCGCTACACCCGGGAGCGCACCATCGCGGCCACCGTCCAGCGCCGGATGCTCCCGCAGCGGCCCCCGTCCCGGACGACGGCGCTGGAGACCGTGCACATCCATCTGCCGGGCACCGAGGGCGCGGGCGCCTGGTTCGACGTGATCGCCCTGCCGGGCGCCAGGACGGCGCTGGTCGTCGGGGACGTCGGCGGCCAGGGCATCGAGGCGGCGACCACGATGGGGCAGCTCCGTACGGTGATCCACTCCCTTGCCGCCCTGGACGTGGAGCCGGACGAGCTGCTGGCCCGGCTGAGCGACACCGCCACCCGGCTGGCCGCCGAACGGGCGGAGCTGCCCATGGCCGATCCGCTCCGCCGGGAGCCGGTCACCGCGGGCTGCATCGTCGCGGTCTACGACCCGGTGGAGCTGACGTGCACCATCGCCAGGGCCGGCTCCCCGGAGCCGGTCGCCGTCCTCCCCGACGGTTCCGTGCGGACCCTCTCCGCGCCGGCCGGGCCCTTGCTGGCGGGGGGCGGTGACGACGCCCCGTACCCCGCGACGACCGTCGCGGTGCCCGCGGACAGCACCCTCGCGTTCTGCACCGCCGCCCTGGCCGCCGACCTCCTCGTGGAGACCGGAGCACTGCGCAGGACCCTCGAACGGTACGGCCTGCGTCCGCTGCGGGAGCTGTGCGACACCGTGACGTACGCGGTCACCGACGACAGCCGTCGCGGCAACGCCCTGATGCTGCTGGCACGCACCTCGGACTTCCCCGCCGGGCAGGTACTGGACCTGGACCTGCCGGCGGGTCCGGAGGCGGGGCCCGCGGCCCGGCAGGGGGCGCGTCGCCAGCTGGCCGAGTGGGGCCTTGACGAGGAGACCGCGTTCACGGCCGAGCTGGTGGTCAGCGAACTCGTCGGCAACGCGGTGCGCTACGGCGAGCCACCGCTGCGCCTGCGCCTGATCCTGGATCAGTCCCTGACCTGCGAGGTCCGGGACACCGGCGCCAGCGCGCCGCGCGTCAAACACGCCCGTACGGTGGACGAGACCGGCCGCGGGCTGTTCATCATCGCGCACATCGCCGACCAGTGGGGCACCCGCTACCACCCGGGAGGCAAGACCATCTGGGCGGTGCTCGAACTCTCGCCACGGCGGCGCGAGGCCCGCCCGTCGACGCTGGGATTCGCCGTCGACGACTGAGCCGGGGCGGGCTGCCCGGGGCCTCTCCCGTCCAGGCCGGCCGTAGCGAGCCGGCAGCAGGCGGTGCATGTCCGACTCCTTGACAGGTGCATTTAACACAGCGAGATTGGGAGCGCTCCCATGACGCGGACGGGAGTCCGTGGCCAGCCGATGCAAAGGGACCGACATGACGTGGATCAGAAGGATCGGACCGAGTAGACCGGAGGTCGAGCCGGCCGGACGGCCGCAGGCCCGAGGGCGCGCGCTGAAGGGCGTGCTCCCGGCGGTGGTGGCCGTCGCGCTCGGCGCGCTCACCGTGGGCCTCGCGCCCACCGCGGGAGCGGCCCCCGTGGCGACCGGCTCGGCCACCGCACGGACCGCCGTCTCCGCCGCCGAGGCGAGCACCCTCGACGACCTCGCCCAGGCCAAGGGCCGGTACTTCGGGTCCGCCACGGACAACCCCGAGCTTTCGGACGCCGCGTACACCAGCATCCTGGGCAGCGAGTTCGGCCAGATCACCCCTGGCAACTCCATGAAGTGGGACACCATCGAGCCCAGCCAGGGCCAGTTCAACTACACCAAGGGTGACGCGGTCGTCAGCTTCGCCAAGGAGCACGGCCAGGCGGTGCGCGGGCACAACCTCGTCTGGCACAACCAGCTGCCCAGCTGGGTCTCGTCGCTGCCGTCCAGCCAGGTCCAGGCGGCCATGGAGAACCACATCACCAACGAGGCCACCCACTACAAGGGCCAGGTCTTCGCCTGGGACGTGGTCAACGAGCCCTTCAACGACGACGGCACCTACCGCACCGACGCGTTCTACAACGCGATGGGCAAGGACTACATCGCCGACGCGTTCCGCACCGCGCACGCCGCGGACCCGGACGCCAAGCTGTACATCAACGACTACAACATCGAGGGCCAGGGCTCGAAGGCGGACGCCATGTACGCCCTGGTGAGCGAGCTGGTCGCGGACGGCGTGCCGATCGACGGGGTCGGCTTCCAGGGGCACCTGGCCGTGCAGTACGGCTTCCCGTACAACATGCAGGCCAACATGCAGCGCTTCGCCGACCTCGGTCTCGACGTGTCCATCACCGAGCTCGACGTGCGGATGCAGCTGCCCGCCGACGCCACCAAGGTGGCCAGCCAGAACAGCTACTACAAGCAGGCCGTGGACGCCTGCCTCGGCATCTCGCGCTGCGTCGGCATCACCATCTGGGACTACACGGACAAGTACTCCTGGGTGCCCGGCACCTTCAACGGCGAGGGCTCGGCCTGCCCGTGGGACGAGAACCTCCAGACCAAGGAGGCGTACGACACCCTCTACACGGAGCTGGGCGGCACCACCGACCCGGGTGACCCGGGGGATCCCGGTGACCCGGGTTCAGGCGCCCTGAAGGTGCAGTACAAGAACGCCGACTCCGCGGTGGACGACAGCGCGATCAGGCCCACGCTCCAGCTGGTCAACACCGGCAGCAGCACGGTCGACCTCACCGACGTCACCGTCCGCTACTGGTTCACCGCCGACTCCGCGGCCGGCTCGTTCGGAGCCTGGTGCGACTACGCCGCGGTGGGCTGCGCCTCCGTCAAGCCCTCCGTGCAGACGATGGCCGGCGCCGTCTTGGGCGCCGACCACTACCTGGAGGTCTCCTTCTCCTCCGGCAGCCTCGCCCCCGGCTCGTCCACCGGCGACATCCAGCTGCGCGTCAGCAAGGGCGACTGGTCCAGCTTCGACGAGTCGGACGACTACAGCCACGGCAGCAACACCACCTACCAAGACGCACCAGAGATCGGCACGTACATCGGCGGTGCCGTGGTCTACGGCACCGAGCCGTAAAGCACGTTCGTAGGGACCTTCGAGGGCGGCCGGCGATCGGCCGCCCTCGCGGCGTATCACGGCGTACTACGACGTCCGGCTGCGCGCCACCGTGCACCACCGCGCACCACCGCGCACCACGACAGCGCCCGAAAGTTGCCCTTGACGCCGTGTCACCCCGCTCCGTAGCGTGCCCCATCGTACGTACACGTGACCAGAATTCACATGTGAGAATGGGGTGGGTGGGTCATGACCCAGCGACGCGTGGTGGTGTCCGGCGGCGGTACCGGAATCGGCCTGGCGACGGCGGAGGCCTTCGCCGCGGACGGAGACCGCGTGGTGCTGCTCGGACGCCGCGCGGACGTGCTCCGCAAGGCGGCCGACGAGCTGAACGAGCAGCACGGTGAGGCCACGGCGACCTGGTACGCCGCGGATCTGTCGGATCCGGGACAGGTGGCGGCGGCGCGGGAGTTCATCACCGCGGACGAGACCCCGGTGGACGTGCTCGTCGCCAACGCAGGCGGCAACGTGGCCCCTTCCCACGACGGAACGCTGGAGTCCATCGCCGAGAGCTACCGCCGCAACTTCGACGCGAACGTCCTCACGGCGGTCCTGCTGAGCGAGGCACTCCTGGCTCACGTTCGCCGTCCCGGCGGTCGCATCGTCCAGCTCTCCTCCATCGCCTCGCTGCGCGGCCCCGGCTCGTACGGCGGCTCCAAGGGCTGGGTCAACACGTACACGTACGACCTCGCCCAGCGCGTCGGCGCGGACGGCATCACCGTCAACGCGGTGGCTCCCGGCTTCGTCGGTGACACGGAGTTCTTCGGCGACCGTGCGACCCCGGAGTTCGTCGCCTCCCGCGTCGCGCAGTCCCTCACGAAGCAGCCCGGTCACCCTGCGGAGATCGCCGCCGCCATCCGCTACCTGGCCTCACCGGAAGCGGCCTACATGACGGGCCAGCTGCTGCACGTCAACGGCGGCGCGGCGCTGGGGCGTTAGCGGGGACGGTCTCACAGGGCTTGGCTGCCTTGGCGGTTGGCGGAGCGCCAAACCGGCCAAGCCCTACCAAAAAAGTGACCTTGCCGGGGGGCTCAGGACAGGAAGGTGCGGTACGGGCCGTTCAGGATCCCGTTCTTCTGGTCCTGGCTGAAATGGCAGTTCGGGTAGCTGTAGAACGACGCGGACATCGGCGTGCCGTCGGTGTACGTGGAGTCGGGCAGGCCGAAGGCGTGGCCGAGCTCGTGCACCATGCCGCCGTACCACCGGTTCATGTCGCCGTTGGTCCCGGCGCCGCCGTCGGCGTCATGGCCGCTGAGGATCACCCAGCCGCCACCGCCGCCACCACCGGACACGCCCTGCTTCTCGGCGCTGATCTCGCCGACGCACAGCCAGCGCGAGTCCGGGGCCCGCAGTCCGAGCTTGGCCAGCAGTTCCTGCTGCATGTTGAAGACAACCCACCAGTAAGCGTCGTCGCCGTTGGGGGTGTCCTCGTACCAGGACCGCGGGTGGTCGCCCGTGACCACTTCCACCGCCGGGTTGTTGAGCTTGAAGGTGACGCCGAGTTCCTGCTTGTAGAAGCGCTGTGCCTCTTGCATCACACCGGCGATGCCATCGGGGTATCGCTGGTCGTACGCCACATCCGAGGGCCTGAGCCAGAAGACTCGCACCGTCCCGGTCGGCGGGTCGGCGGCCGGCTTCGCCGTCGATCCCGTTGCCGCCTCGGCGGTTCCGGTCAACAGACCCGAACCGAGGGCCGCCATCCCCGCCGTCGCGGTCAACACCGCGCGTCGGGTGATCCTGCATGTTTCCACCGGACATCCTCCTCGAGGACCGAAGGAGCGATACACGACCCACTCAAGCTAGCACCAACTTGCGATATCACGAACCATGTTCGGTATATCGAAAAGTGAGGGCCGTGTTTCGGGCAGTGGGCACACGAGGTCCCCGGCTCGCCTCTCGCGGGTGTGGTTCACCCCTGCGGGTGGCGGAGTTATCCACAATGCCGTGGACGTCCACAGGCTCCAGCGGGGACTGCGCGCCGGAGGCACTCTGGATCGGCGGTCGTGATCGGGCCGGCCGACGGCCCGGGACCGCACCCGCAGGTCGGAAGAGCAAGGGGGATCGCTGTGAGCGAGACGATGGTGACCGTGGTGGGCAATGTGGCAACGGCTCCGGTGTTCCGGGAGTTGCCGAGCGGTACGGTGGCGCGCTTCCGCCTGGCGGCGACCGCTCGCCGCCGGGACCGCGAGACGGGGCAGTGGGTCGACGGGCACACCAGTTTCTTCACGGTCTGGGCCTGGCGCAGCCTGGGGACGAACGTGGCGGCGTCGCTCTCCGTGGGCGAGCCGGTCATCGTCCAGGGCAAGCTCAAGGTGCGTCAGGACGACCGCGGCAGCGGCCAGCAGTGGATGTCGGCCGACATCGACGCCATCGCCGTCGGCCACGACCTCTCGCGCGGTACGACGGCGTTCCGCAGGACCCAGCGGACGGTCGGAGTCCCGACGGAAGCGCGCCCCGTGCAGTCCGGAGAGCCGAAGCCCGGCGGCATGGGGGACGAGCAGCCCTCCGTGCAGTGGGAGCGCCCCGCACAAGAGGATCCCACCGCCGACGAGGGATGGCCCGCACCCACTCCCGAACCCGCCACCGCCCATGCCGCCACCACGTGAAGCAGTGCGCGTTATGCGGTGCATGGTGCGCGATACGCGGTGCACGATACGAATCGCGCGACATGGCGTCAGAGCGTCGCAAATCGTGGCTGATTGCCAGCCCGGACAATCATTGATTTGTCGATAAGGCCAGTTCAGCCGGGGTGTTCGCGGCCGCCATGCATAACGATTCCGATTCGGATCGGTTATCCGATGGTATGAGTGGGGATCCTGATGTGCCCCTCTTCCTAGGATGCCCGGCATAGCTCACGGGGAATCTGATTCTGCTGGCGGGCCGACTAACCCCCCATGTCAACGGATCCCGCCCGGAGGGGAATTCTGTTGTTTTCTGCACTCTCTGTGTACCGGCGAGGCGTAGCCCGTCTCGCCGCAGCGACTCTGGTGTCCGGCCTCGTGGCTGCGGGCACCGTGGCGGCCGCTGGTTCCGCGACGGCGGATGACGCGCCGCAGCAGCACGGTGGGGCCACTGCCACCATCGGCGGCCTGAAGACCTTCGGTCAGGCGGTCATCCACGACCACGGCCGGGACGAGAAGGTGTCCGCCGGTCTCTTCGAGATGACGGTGGACAACGGCGGCACGTTGCAGACGTACTGCATCGACATCCACAACCCCACGCAGAAGGAGGCGAAGTACCAGGAGACCCCCTGGAGTGGTACTTCGCTGGGCGCCAACCCCGACGCTGGCAAGATCAGCTGGATCCTTCAGCACTCCTACCCGCAGGTGAACGACCTCTCGGCGCTGGCCGAGCAGGCCGGTGCTGGCAGCCTGACCGAGAAGGACGCGGCAGCCGGCACCCAGGTGGCCATCTGGCGCTACTCGGACCACGCCGACGTGGACGCGTCCAGCCCGGCAGCCGAGAAGCTCGCCGACTACCTCCAGAAGAGCGCGCAGAACGTCGCCGAGCCCAAGTCGTCGCTGAGCCTGGAGCCGCCGGCGATCTCCGGTCACGCCGGGGAGAAGCTCGGCCCGGTCACCGTCCACACCAACGCCGGCCAGGTCACCGTCACCCCGCCCGCGGACGCCGCGGCGAGCGGTGTGAAGATCGTCGACAAGGCCGGTAAGCCGATCACCACCGCCAAGAACGGCAGCGAGCTCTTCTTCGACGTCCCGCAGGGCGCCGAGGACGGCACCGCCGCGCTGACGATCCAGGCGTCCACCACTGTCCCGGTCGGCCGCGCCTTCGCCTCCGAGACGCGCAGCCAGACGCAGATCCTCGCCGGCTCCAGCGAGTCGACGGTCTCCGCGATCGCCACGGCCACCTGGGCCAAGCAGGGCCCGATCCCGGCCCTGTCCGCGGAGAAGAACTGCGCGAAGAACGGCGTGGACATCACGGCGACCAACAAGGGTGACCAGCCGTACACCTTCACGCTGCTCGGCGTGAAGCACACCATCGCCGCCGGCAAGTCCGAGACGGTCACGGTGCCCCTGAAGGAAGACCAGGCCTACGACTTCACGATCAAGGGCCCGAACGGCATGGAGAAGCACTTCAAGGGCGTCCTGGACTGCAAGACGCAGAGCACCCAGCCGTCCTCGCAGCCCAGCCCGGCGTCGGCGGGCGGCACCTCCGGGCGCGACCTTGCCGAGACCGGTAGCTCCAGCGCCACTCCGATGATCGCGGGCGTTGCGGTCGCCCTGGTCGTGGTCGGCGGCGCGGCGGTCTTCCTGGTCCGCAGGAAGAAGAGCTCGGCGCAGCACTGAGCGCAGGCGTCCGCGGCACCGGGCAGCGCGCTCCGGTGCCGCGGACCCGCCCCGCACAGCTGAGTGCGACGGATACCGGGTGCCCCGTGGCACCCCGTGAGCAGACGGCCCCGGCCCGCCTGAGGACGTGCCGGGGCCGTTGTGCGCCATCGGACGGTCATGATCCGTCACGACGTCGTCACGCTGTGGGATCGTCGTGCTGTATGGCCTACGGTGGGGTTGCCGGTACCCGGTCCGACCCGCATCGCGGGTCGTCGCGGCGCTCGGCGCCGGGGGCGTGCGGGCTAACCGGTTTCCGCAGGGGGCCTGCCGTACGGCAAGATGGGTGTGTCTGCCCTCAAGCGGCGGAGTCGACGCGAGGTCGATGCGGGCGCCGATACTGCGGCTCGACCGAGATTCGACACTGATACTGCAGGTTCCAAGCTGCCGGACGGTTTCTTTTGGCTGAGTTCATTTACACCATGCGCAAGGCGCGCAAGGCGCACGGCGACAAGGTGATTCTCGACGATGTCACCCTGAGCTTCCTGCCGGGCGCGAAGATCGGTGTCGTCGGACCGAACGGCGCAGGCAAGTCCACCGTCCTCAAGATCATGGCGGGCCTGGAGCAGCCGTCCAACGGTGACGCCTTCCTCTCGCCTGGCTACACGGTCGGCATCCTCCTCCAGGAGCCCCCGCTCAACGAGGAGAAGACGGTGCTGGGCAACGTCGAGGAGGGCGTTGCCGAGATCAAGGGCAAGCTCGACCGGTACAACGCGATCGCCGAGCAGATGGCGACCGAGTACACCGACGAGCTGGGCGAGGAGATGGGCAAGCTCCAGGAGGACCTGGACCACGCCAACGCCTGGGACCTCGACGCACAGCTCGAGCAGGCCATGGACGCCCTGGGCTGCCCGCCCGGCGACTGGCAGGTGACGAAGCTCTCCGGTGGCGAGCGCCGCCGCGTCGCGCTCTGCAAGCTGCTGCTGCAACAGCCCGACCTGCTGCTGCTCGACGAGCCCACCAACCACCTCGACGCCGAGTCGGTCAACTGGCTGGAGCAGCACCTCGCCAAGTACGAGGGCACCGTCGTCGCGGTCACCCACGACCGGTACTTCCTGGACAACGTCGCCGGCTGGATCTGCGAGGTCGACCGCGGCCGGCTGCACGGTTACGAGGGCAACTACTCCAAGTACCTGGAGACCAAGGCGGCCCGTCTCAAGGTCGAGGGCGCGAAGGACGCCAAGCGCCAGAAGCGCCTGAAGGACGAGCTGGAGTGGGTCCGCTCCAACGCGAAGGGCCGCCAGGCCAAGTCCAAGGCCCGCCTCGCCCGCTACGAGGAGATGGCCGCCGAGGCCGACAAGATGCGGAAGCTGGACTTCGAGGAGATCCAGATCCCGCCGGGCCCGCGTCTCGGCAGCGTGGTCGTCGAGGTCGACAAGCTGAACAAGGCCTTCGGCGAGAAGGTCCTCATCGAGAACCTGTCCTTCACCCTCCCGCGCAACGGCATCGTCGGCGTCATCGGCCCGAACGGCGCCGGCAAGACCACCCTGTTCAAGATGCTCCAGGGCCTGGAGACCGCGGACTCCGGCAACATCAAGGTCGGCGACACCGTCAAGATCTCCTACGTCGACCAGTCCCGCGCCAACATCGACCCCAAGAAGACCCTGTGGGCGGTCGTCTCCGACGAGCTGGACTACATCAACGTCGGGCAGGTCGAGATGCCCTCGCGCGCGTACGTGAGCGCGTTCGGCTTCAAGGGGCCCGACCAGCAGAAGCCGGCCGGCGTGCTCTCCGGCGGTGAGCGCAACCGCCTCAACCTCGCGCTCACCCTCAAGCAGGGCGGCAACCTCCTGCTGCTCGACGAGCCCACCAACGACCTCGACGTCGAAACGCTCTCCTCGCTGGAGAACGCGCTGCTGGACTTCCCCGGCTGCGCCGTCGTCGTCTCCCACGACCGCTGGTTCCTGGACCGCGTCGCCACGCACATCCTCGCCTACGAGGGTGACTCCAGGTGGTTCTGGTTCGAGGGGAACTTCGAGTCCTACGAGAAGAACAAGATCGAGCGGCTCGGTCCTGACGCAGCGCGTCCGCACCGCGCCACGTACAAGAAGCTCACCCGGGGCTGAGGCGGGCGGAAGCTGTGGCTCGGCACATCTACCACTGCCCGTTGCGCTGGTCGGACATGGACGCCTTCGGGCATGTCAACAACGTCGTCTTCGTCCGCTATCTGGAGGAGGCGCGGATCGACTTCATGTTCCGGCTGGCGCGGGCGGACGGTTCGCCGTCCTTCTCCGGCGGTTCCGTCGTGGCCCGTCACGAGATCGACTACCTCAAGCCGCTCTTCCACCGCCACGAACCCGTCGTCATCGAGACCTGGGTGACCCAGATCACCGCGGCGACGGTCACCCTCACGTACGAGATCAAGGACGGCGAGGCACCCGGCGCCGCTCTGGACGGCGATGCCGGCACCCGGTCGGGCAGCGGCACGCTGTACGCACGCGCCAGCACCGTCGTCGTTCCGTATGACCTCACGGCCCAGCGGCCGCGGCGGCTCACCGCCGAAGAGCGGGCCTTCCTGGAGCGTTTCCGGGACGACGACGGGCCGTCCGGTCCCGGCTCGGGCGCCCGCCAGGGCTCCACCACCACCGTGCAGCGCGGGCGGTCCCCCCAGTCCGGGGCGCTGGTGACATGACCGCACCACGACCGACGGTGCAGTTCAGCGACGCCGGGGAGGCGGCGGATCTCACCGCCTACCTGGCCCGTCTGATCCACTACGACCGCGCGGCAGCCGTGCGCCTCCAGGCGGCCGGCAGCACGCTCGGGGTGTTCGGGCGGCCGGCGTCCTTCGAGGTCCTGGCGATCCGCACGGCCCGCCTCGCCAAGCCCTACCAGGACGGCCTCGACGAGACCCTCGACGTCACCGTCTCCGCGGGCGACCTCCTGGAGGCCGTCGACGAGCGGGCGGCCACGGCCATCGTGCCCGTGGCCGTCACCGGCCCGCCCTGGGCCGGCGTCCTGCCGCCCCGCGGCGGTTGGCAGCAGGAGCCGGGGCTGCCGGCGCCCGGTGCCCTGCGCGGGCTCGTGGCCGGCGTGGTCGCCGAGTTCCGCACCCGCACCGCGGAACTGCCGCCGGACCGCCGCACCCGTACCGAACTGGACCGGATCGGCCACGACATCTGGTCCCGCCCCGTCGGCGACACGGACCTCCCCGTCCGCGCGGCGCACGCGGCGCACGCTCTCGGCTTCCTGCGCGAGCCCGGCACCGGGCGCTCCCCGGACGACTCGTCCCCTGCGTCCGCCACCCCCGCTCCCGCCGCCCCGGGCCAGCCGGCACCCGTGGCCGTGGCCCTGCTCGCATCCGGCGCATGGCTGCGGCTGCGTACGCCCCACGGCTCGATCGCGGTCCGCAGGCCGGGCGCGCGCAGCACCCTGAGCCTGACGCCCACCTAGGCGGTATCTAGGCGATATCCGGGCAGGGTGGAACAAGTCGGGCAAACAGGGCATCTGCTCGGACAGGGCAAGCGGACGGCCGGCCGCCGCAGGGCGACCGGCCTGCCATCTCGGGGCCCTCTCGGGGGTTCAGCCCGGCGTGTTCACCATCGAGGCCGCCGCGTACGTCAGGTACTTCCAGAGGGTGGCCTCGTGCTCCTCGCTCAGGCCCAGCTCCTCCACCGCGACCCGCATGTGCTTCAGCCATGCGTCGTGGGCGGCCCGGTCGACGGCGAACGGGGCGTGCCGCATCCGCAGCCGTGGGTGGCCGCGCTGTTCGCTGTAGGTCGTGGGGCCACCCCAGTACTGGATGAGGAAGAGCGTCAGGCGTTCCTCGGCCGGGCCCAGATCCTCCTCGGGATACATCGGGCGCAGCAGCGGGTCCTCGGCGACGCCCTGGTAGAACCGGTGCACCAGGCGTCGGAAGGTCTCCTCGCCGCCGACCTGCTCGTAGAAGGTCTGCTGCTGAAGCGTGCCGCGCGGAATCTCGTTCACACCCTCCATGCTCTCAGACGCGACGGGAGAAGACGCCGGCTCCGGATGATGTGGTGCCGGCCGCCGCCGCCTCCGTGGCCGGGGCGTCTCGCATCCGCGCCCGGACCGCAGCACAGTGGACGCATGGCCTCCCACGCGCCCGATGACGCCGACCCCGCCGCCGACCCCGCCGCCACCGATGCAGCCACCCCCGAAGTAGCCGGCGAGGCCGCCGTGGCACGG
The DNA here is from genome assembly GCF_024435355.1 of Streptomyces odontomachi. Taxonomy (GTDB): domain Bacteria; phylum Actinomycetota; class Actinomycetes; order Streptomycetales; family Streptomycetaceae; genus Streptomyces; species Streptomyces odontomachi. The sequence continues at coordinate 173,228 of NZ_JAMJWG010000010.1, read as the reverse complement.
GCCGAGTTGGTGCGGGAGATCGGCGGCAGCGGGGTCTGGGACGACGATCCCGCCTGGCGGGACGCCTTCGCCGCCGTGCCCCGCCACTTGTTCGTGCCGTCCTACCACGTGGGCGCGCCGGGCGGATACGAACGGCGGTGGGGCGAGCACCCGGATCCGGCCCGGCGGGCGGAGTGGCTGCGCGGTGCGTACACGGACACGGCGCTCGCCACCCGGGTAAGGGACGGCGAGTTGGTGTCGTCCAGCAGCCAGCCCTCGCTGATGGCGCGGATGCTCACCGCCCTCCAGGTCGCGGACGGCCACACGGTCCTGGAGATCGGTGCGGGCACCGGATACAACGCGGCCCTGATGGCGCACCGGCTGGGCGACGACCGGGTCACCACGATCGACCTGGACCCGGAGATCACCGACGCGGCGCGCGCCCATCTCGCCAGGGCCGGCCACCGCCCCGCCGTCGTCACCGGCGACGGGGCGCGCGGCTGTCCGGAGCGCGCACCGTACGACCGGATCATCGCCACCTGCACGATGGACGACGTGCCGCGGGCGTGGCTCGCGCAGTGCCGGCCCGGGGCACGGATCGTGATGCCGATCGCCACCGGCCTCGTCGCGCTGGACGTACGTGACGGGAGCGCCGGGAGTGACGGGGGCGACGGGTACGGCGGGCGGGGCGGAAACGTCGGGGGCGGTGTGGACCGTGCCGAGGGGCGCTTCCTGGCCACGCCCGCGTTCTTCGTGCCGTTGCGCGGCACCGGTCGCCGCGAGCGGCGCGAGGACGGCCCCCAGCTGGTCCGCGGGGTCCCGCGCAGGGCGCTGCGCGAGGACGGCTTCCGTTTCCTGCTGGTGCTCACGGACGGTGTGCTCGAGCCGCGGGACGCCGTGACGTTGTGGGACGGGGAGGGGCATCCGGAACGGGAGCGGTACGGGATCACGGTGGACGGGGAGCGGTCCTGGGCATGGCTGGACGACCCCGCGGGGCCGTACGCCTGGCCGCTGTGAGGCGACGGCGACGGCGGATCAGCAGCGGGGTCGCCATGGTGGAGAGGGCGTGCGGGAACACGGACCGCCGCCGGGCGTCGGAACGTTCCGACGCCCGGCGGCGGGTGGGTACGTGCCGGCCGGTCTAGGGGGTGTCTGGCAAATGAGCGTGGAAGAAGGAGCGGCGTCTGGTGCGTGCGATCGCAAGGCGCCGGAGCGCCCTCGTCGCGGAGTCACGTGGGTGTTCGGCAACGCGGCGAGCGTGCGTGCCAGACGACGCGACGCCGCGGGCATCTGTCAGACACCCCCTAGCCGCGCCGGACGGTGATCGTCGTCCAGGCGCCGACGTGGACGCGGTCGCCGTCCTGGAGCGGTACCGGGACGAACGGCTGGATCGGTTCTTCGGCGCCGTTCACCGTCGTGCCGTTCGTGGAGTTCTGGTCGACGACGGCCCAGGAACCGTCCTGCTGGTGCACCAGGATGGCGTGCTGGTGCGAGACGCCCGGGTCCTCCGGCGGCACCGAGAGATCGATGTCGGGGGTGTCGCCGGTGGAGTGCCGGCGCCGGCCGATGGTGATCTGCTCGCCGTTCAGCGGTCGTTGCTGCTCGGGCGAGTACGCCGGCAGGTTCAGCCCGGTGGCCTCGGGTCCGGAGCGCTGCATCATCGACATGAAGTACTCGCGGTCGGGACCGATGGTCGCCGTCCAGGTCGTGGGCTGCGCATAGCCGCCGGGGGCACCGGGAGCACCCGGTCCGCCGGGTCCGGGAGCACCTGGCCCACCCGGTGCGCCGGGTCCGCCCGGCATCCCCGGGACAGGTCCGCCCGGACCGCCGGGCCCGCCCGGACCCGGTGGCGTCGGTTGCGGGTAGCCGTACGCCGGCGGTGCGCCCGCCTGGGGGCCGGGGCCAGGAGCCGGCGGGGCCATCGGTCCACCCGCGGCACCCATCGGACCACCGGCCGGTCCCCCCGGTCCGCCCGGACCAGCAGGTCCGCCAGGTCCACCCGGGCCGCCAGGTCCACCCGGTCCCATCGGGCCGGACGGCGGCGAGATCACCCAGTCGTCACCGCCGCCGGTCGCGGGACCGGGAGGCGGCGGGCCCTGCTGGTGGCCGTTGTCCTGGGAGAATCCGGGAGGCGGCGGAGGGAGCGGTCCCGGCTGCTGGCCGGGCTGCTGCTGGAACGCCGAGGGCACGCCACCGGGACCGCCCGGACCGCCCGGACCGCCGGGTCCAGGTGGTCCGCCCGGACCGCCGGGCCCGCCCGGCATCCCGGCACCGCCCGTGCCGGGGCCACCGGGGCCACCCGGCCCCATGGGACCACCAGGACCACCGGGACCGCCATGGGTTCCCGGGCCTTGCGGGCCGCCGGGAAAGCCTGGATCGCCCTGGGGCCCCGGGCCCCCCGGGCCGCCGGGATAGCCGGGACTGCCATGGGACCCCGGGCCGCCGGGATAGCCGGGACCGCCGTGGGGTCCCGGGCCGCCGGGTCCCTGCGGAGGTACCGGACCCGGCTGGCCGCCGAAGTCCGGCGGGCCGGGCGGAATCGGTTCCGCCGGGCGGTTCATCTGCGACGGGCCGGAACTCTGGTACTCGTACGGCTCGTTGCCGGCCGGCGCCGACTGCTGGAAGTGCATGGGCGGGTTGCCGCCGGGGCCGGGCGCCGTCGGGCGCGGGGCCGCCGGGGTGTAGGAGGTCGCCGTGTTCGTGAGGAAGTTCCAGCGGCACTCCTCGCAGAACGGGGCGCCACCCTCACGCGGGGTGTGGCACTGCGGGCAGAGCTCCGGCTCGGGGCCGCCCGGCATACCGGGGGCACCGGGCATGCCGGGGCCGGGCTGTGCGGGGCCGGGGGCCTGCGGGTAGCCGTAGGCCGCAGGCGGCGGAGGAGGCGGGGGCACGGCTGCGGCCATGCGGTGACCGCAGACCTCGCACCAGTCGTCGGAACGCGACTGGTGTCCGTTCGGGCAGGTCGGCATGGAGGCGCTTCCCCCTCTCCTTCTCCGGCACGTCGGCCGGGCGGTTCGGACGTGTCCCGTCGTCCTTGAGCATGCTCCGTCCGAGTGTGCACTGCACGTGTCGCGGTGCGGACCGGATGACTGTGACGTGACGCATCTGATGTGATCTGCGGACATCTTCCCAGGCCCGGTCGTGGTGCCGCGACGTCGGTGGCGCGACAGCTAGGACGCAACTTCGGTGCCTGGGGGTTCTGCCGATTTTCGGGTTTCCCTGTTGTAAGGGTGCTCCGGCGCTTGCTCTGCTGGCCGCCGCCCGGTCCCGGACCGGTCGTCATGGCACTGCGGGCGGCGGTCCGGGCGTGCGGCCCGGTCGTCCGGATGGTTGGTGAGGTCGTCCTACTGGTCGGTGCTACGGCTCCGCTCGGGTCGTCGACTTCTTCACGCGGACCGTCTTGGTCGACCGTGTCTCCAGGGTCATCTCGTCGGCGTCCGCGACCTTCGGCTTAAGTCGCACAGTACCCGTAGCGACATCGACCACGTCCACCACCTTCGCAAGCAGTTTCGCGGTGTCCTCGTTCCCCAGCGCGCCGGCGAGCTGAACCGCACGGCCCAGCTTGGACGTTGCCCCGTCCAGGTCGCCGGCCTTGCGGGCGTCCAGGCCCTCCTGGATCGCCTGGGCCAGTTCGGCCTGGCCGGTGTAGTGGGCGACCTGCGGGTTGATCGAGGTGGAGGCGGCCATGTCGTCCGTCCACACCGCGCGTACCAGGCCCTGCGCCAGCGTGTGCGCCCCGTCGTCCTGCGGGATCACGAGCGAGACCCGGGCGGCGAGCATCTCCTCGCCGATCCCGGCCGCCGGCACCCGGACGCAGACGTGGTAGTCGCGGGACTCGTCGCCCCACGATCCGGTGGGGTAGTCGCCGGCGCGCGGGCCGGCCTCGGTGCGCCGGCCGGTCAACTCCTCGACGGTGGGGGCGACCTGTTTCACAAACGTGATCTCCGCGCCCATCGGCGTCCACAGCCGCAGCGTGACGTCCGCGACCTCCTTGCCCATCGTCTTCTCCATCATGCGCGTGAAGTCGTCGGTGAGCCCGGCCGGGTCGGCGACGATGTCGGCGCTGCCCAGCAGCGCGGAGGCGATGCCGGTGACCTCCTTCACCTCCCAGTCGGTGCCGACCCCGCGCGCATCGCAGGTGAAACGGCCCGCGCAGGCGTCCAGCGTGGCCTTCAGGCGCTCCGGCATCTCGTGTTCGTTACGGCCGTCGGTGAGCAGGATGCCGTGCCGGATGCCCACGTCGGCGGAGGACAGCAACTGGTCGGTCAGGCGCAGCCAGGTGCCGATCGCCGTGCCGCCGCCCGCCGTGAGCTTGCGCAGCGCCTGCTTGGCCGCCTCGCGGCTCCGGGTGTCGGCGACGGCGAGCCGGCCACCGCCGGGATAGACCTCCGAGGCCCGGTGGGTGCCGCCGACCACCGCGAAGTGCACGCCGTCGCGCAGCGCGTCGACGGCTGCGGCGGTGGCCTCCCGGGCGCCGCGCAGCTTCGTCGCCGGATGGTCCATCGAGCCGGAGCAGTCCACCATGATCACCACGCCCGCGTCCGGGGCCCGCCCGTCGCCCAGCAGGTGTGCGGTGCCACCGGTGGTGCCGCCGCCGGTGGCCGTCACGGTGACGATCGCGTTGACCTCGCGGCCGCCCTGCGGCAGATACTCGTTCTGGTACACGTCGACCGCGAACTGCGGTACGTGGGACTTCGACAACTTGGCCATGGATTCCGCTCCCCCTCAGACTTACCACGGCGGCTGGATGTCAACGATGTGCTGGCCCTGACCGTCCGATTCGGCCATGACCCCCGCCGGGTACGGCGCCGGCCGGGGTCGCCGGGCCTCAGGCCGATCCTGCCCCCACCGGTGGAGCAGGGAACGGCAGCACGGCCACTGTTACGTTGTCGTGGCCACCGCCTTCCAGTGCGTGACCGACCAGGACCTGGGCGCTGTTCAGCGGTCGCTGCGCGGCGTCGGCGGGCAGCACCGCGGCCATGTCGGCGGCGCTCTCCGCGTAGTTCCACAGGCCGTCGGTGCAGACCACCACCACTCCCGGTCGGTCCGGCTTGAACGCTGCGGTGTGCGGCAGGAGCTCGTAGGCATCGGCGCCCAGCCAGCCGGTGATGGCGTGGGCGCGCTCGTCTGCGTACGCCTCCGCCTCGTTCATCAGGCCCGAAGCGACCATCTGCGCCGCCCACGAGTCGTCCTCGGTGAGCCGGGCGGGCGGGGCGGCGCGGTCGACGGGCACCCAGTAGGCGCGGCTGTCGCCGACCCATCCGACGATCAGCAAATCCTTCGCGACGATGGCGCTGACCAGGGTGCAGGCGGGCGCGTTCTCGTGCTGGCCGGATTCTTGTGCGGTGGCCGGTTCATGGGCCAGTGCGTTGACAGCCTCCGCTGCGGCGAGGATCGCCTCGTGCAGGGCCTGCTGGGGATGCGTGCCGCGCGGCAGGGCGTTCAGCAGCGTCTCGGTGGCGGCGCGGGAGGCGGCCATCGAGGCGTCGTCCGGGCGGCTCGCCGACGAGACGCCGTCGCAGACCACGGCGACCACGGCCGGTGCGCCGTCCTGCAACGCGGTCGAGGTGATGGCGAAAGCGTCCTCGTTGCGGTGGTGGCGCAGCCCGCGGTCGCTGACCGCGGCGACCGCGTCCAACTCCTGCTCCATGTGGTCGCGCTCACGCGGCTGCGCCTTGCCGCAGTGCCCGCAGTAGTCGTCCCGCTCGACGCGGCCCGTGCCGCAGAAGACGCACAGCTTCGCCTCGGCCGCGGGCGCCGGCAGCGCGCCCGGCTCGACGGTCCGCGGATCGGTGGTCCCGTGCGGCTGGTGCGAGGGCTGCCCGGGCGGGGTGTCGTCACGCATCGGCTGGCCGGCCGGTGGCTGGGGCGCGGCGAGCCGGTAGTCGGAGTTGGACTCGGATTCGGGGGATTCGGGGGATTCGGGGGATCCGACGTGGGCGGAGATCGCGGACGCCTCGGGCGCCACGGGTGCTTGGAAGGCCGGGGGCTGCGGCGGCTGGAGAGGTTCGGGGGACTGGCCGGAGGGCTGAGGCTGCTCGGCCTGCTGAGCTGTGTGGGGCTGCTGGGGCATCTGGGGTGCTTGCTGCGGTTGGGGCATCTGGGGTGCTTGGGGGGATTGGCCGGTGGGCTGCGGGTGGTGGCCGGAGGGAGCGGTCTCGGCTGGGCCGCGTTGCCCGGGCAGGGCCTGCTGTGCCGGCTGGGGCTGGTGCGTCGGTTGGGTCTGGGCTGCGGGCTGGGGGTGCGGTGCCTGTCCCGCCGCGGCTGCGGGCGGTGGCTGGGGCGGCAGGTCGGGCTGCGGGGGGCGGGCTGTCGCGGAGGACCGCGCGGGCAGGCCCCCCGTCGGCTCCGGCTGGTCGGGGAAGGCTGCGGCGCGGTGTTCCGCACCGGCCGGTACGGACGCGTCCGTACCGGCGGCAGGCCACTCCACGCTCGCGGCGGGGGTGCCGTCCGGGCTGCCGAGCTGAACCGGGTCCGCGGCGCTCGGTGCGGAATCGTCCGGCGCGGCGCGCTCGGAGGGGGGCTCCGGGGCCGCCGCCGTGGACCCGGGAGGCTGCTCCGGGTCCACGGAGACGCGGTTCGGGTCGGGGCGCTCGCCCCCGGCGCCGTTGACGGGGAGGGTGGGGCGGTCGGGGCCCGCCGGGTGGGACGCCGACAGGTCGTGCCCGCACCCGCCGCAGAAGCGGTCGCCCGACTCCACCGGCTCCTTGCAGTTGGGGTTGGGGCAGGTCGAACCAGCGGCCCACTGGTGCATCTGCGACATGATCACACCCACGTCCGGGGGCGGAGACGGTTGGCCCGCTCCACCAGTTCGATCCGCTCCTTGCCACTGTTCGCCAGCCGAGCCAACGTCCGGTACGACCGCTCCAGGCCGAAGCGGAGACCGCGCTCGTCGAGCTCGCTGCCGAGCAGCACGGGTCTGCCGCCGCCATGGGGTGGCGCAGAACCATGGTTACCGGAGAGTACCCAGTCCAGTGCAGTCCCCAGAACCTCTGTGGACAGCAGTTCCCTGCGGACCGCGTCGAGGCCGAAGGCGTCCAGCGCCTGGACCTGGTCGGCGGCGGCCATCAGGTCCCCCAGGAACGACGCGTCGGCGCCGGCCGCCATCGCGTTGTGGGGCGCGCCGCCAGGGTCGTTCAGCCCCGCCGTGCCGTTGCTGCCGATGCCGCCGCCGCTCACCGGGCCCACCGGCAGCCGCTGCCGCAGCCGGGCCCGTACGGCCGCCACCCGGGCCGCCGTGTAGTGGATCGACGACTCCGGGACGGACTCCAACGTCTCGACGGCGCCGCGCCGGTCGCCCGCGGCGAACCGCACCCGCGCCAGGCCGAACGCGGCGCTGACGTAGCTCGGGTCGGTGGTCCACACCAGGCGGTAGTACTCGGCCGCGTTGTCCAACTGCCCCAGCACCTCCGCACAGACACCCAGCGCTATCTTGGGCGCGGGTTCGCCGGGGAAGGCGTCGTAGACCGCGTCGAACGACAGCGCGGCCACGGCGTGGTCCCCCGTGGTCAGCGAGACCACGCCGCGGTACCAGATCACCCGCCAGTCGTCCGGGTGGTCACGCTCCAGGGCGTCCAGGATGTGCCCGGCCTGGCCCAGTTCGCCCATGGCGAGACGGGCGCGCAGCTCGCACAGGCGCCGTTCCGGGGAGTCGACGGGGGCGGCGCGCAGGGCGCTGATCAACTCGCTCGGCGCGGAGGCGAGGAGACCGGCGAGGAAGCCGGCGTTCGGGTCGTTGGGGTCGATCCGCGGGACCGGCAGGGCCAGCGCGCTGGAACCGGCCAGGGCGACGGCCTCCGGTGCCGGCAGGGGCGGCGTGCCATGGGACGCGCCGTGTGCCGTGGCCGGGGCGGGCGCCGGGAGCGCACCGGGGGCCCCGTTGGGCGCGCCGGTGCCCTGGGGATGGCCCCCGGGCGCCGGAGCCAGGGGGGCGTACGAGGCGTGCCCCTCAGCCGGCGGAAGGCCGGCGCCCGGCAGACCGGGGGAGGGGGCGGCGGCCAGGGGTGGGGCCGTGGCGGGCGAGCCCGTGGCCGGCCGGTTCCGGGCCGTGCGGCCGCTTTCCGGCAGGGCTCGGGTGCCCAGGCGGGAGACCTCGGTCGTGGTGTTCTTGAACAGCTCGGTGTCCGTGACCTTCAGCTCCGGGCCGAACAGGGACGACAGCGCGGGGCGCGGTCGGCCGGTCTGGAGCGCCACGACCTCGCGCAGCACGCCGGTGAGCTGCTCCGCCATCTCCTGCGCGGAGGCGAACCGGCGCGCCGGATCGGGGTCGGTGGCGCGCACCAGCAGCCGGTAGAAGGATTCGTAGCGGCGGAAGACGTCGATGTTGTCCGGGTCGGGCAGGGAGTCGACGAATACGTTGGTGTAGCCCTGGAAGTCGAAGGTGAGGACGGCGAGGGTGCGCGCGACCGTGTACAGGTCGGAGGCGACCGACGGGCCGGCCTCCGCGACTTCGGGGGCCTGGTAGCCGACGGTGCCGAAGATGGCCGACTCCTCGTCGTCCATCCTGCGTACCGCGCCCATGTCGATCAGCTTGAGCTGGTCCTCGGTCTGGATGGCGTTGTCGACCTTGAAGTCGCAGTAGAGCAGGTTGCGGCTGTGCAGGTGACCGAGGGCCTCCAGCGCCTCGATGCCGTAGGCGCAGGCCTGGTCGACCGCCAGCGGATCGCGTCTGCCCTCCGGGGTGCGGCGGCCGTTGGCGATGTCCTTGAGGGACTTTCCGCCGACGTACTCCATGACGATGTAGCCGTCCATGGAGCCGGTGCGGGTGTCCAGGTGCTCCACGAAGTTGTAGATCCGCACGATGTTGGAGTGCTCGATCTCCGCGAGGAAGCGGCGTTCGGAGATCGCGGCGGCCATGGCGTCCTGGTCGCCGGTGTCCAGCAGGCCCTTGAGCACCACCCAGCGGTCGGACACGGCGCGGTCCACCGCCAGGTAGATCCAGCCGAGCCCGCCGTGCGCCAGGCAGCCCGCCACCTCGTACTGGCCGTGCACGATGTCGCCGGGGCGCAGCTTCGGCACGAACGAGTACGGGTGGCCGCACTTGGTGCAGAAGCCCTCCGTGCGGCCCGGCCGGCCGCCGCGCGAACGCCCCACGGGTGCGCCGCAGTCGGTGCGCGAGCAGAACCGCTTGCGCTCGGGTACCTCCGCCCGCTCCAGCACCATGGAGCGTGGGTCGGGTCGTGGTACCTCGGGCACCTTCACCAGACCGGCGCCGAGCCTGCCGCGCCCCGAGGCGCCGGTGGCCGTCCCCGAGCTGCGCACCGACACCGAGCGCGCCGTCGCCGCCCCGGCCAGGGTGCGCGACAGGCGCCCCGACACCGAACGGCGGGACGTCGCGGACCGTGCCGACCCGGCCGAGCTGGGCTGTGAGGTGCGCCCCGAGCTGTCGGCCGAGCCCGGCGCGTGCCCTGCGGACGCACCGGATGCACCCTGGCTCCCGCCGAGGCCGGGCGAGGCGCCCGCGATGCCGGTGGGCGACGAGCCGACCATGCCGTTCGCCGAGACGACGGGGGCCAGGCCGCAGGTGTCGCAGTACAGCTCGCCGCCGCCGACGTCTTCGTAACTGCCCGTGCAGCCCGGGCGCTGGCATGCCTGCTGGCTCATGAATCCCCCCTGTGCCCACCGGGTGCGCCCTGCTCGGGGACCCTCCCCAGGGCCAGTGCCTCGGCTGCCGCGTGCTGGTAGCGCAGCACGGCGCCCTCCGCGGCGCGCAGGTCGCACGGTGCGCTCCACAGCATCCGGCGCGCCGTGTCGTACCGCTCGACGAGCAGGGGGTCCTCCGCCATGCCGTGCTGGGAGACCTTCGCCTTGTAGGCGTCGAGCCGGCCGCGTAGCTCGGCGCGGACCGCGAGCGGCGCGGTGACCGCGGTCAGCGACTCGCGGGCCCGCAGCAACTCCTCCTCGGCCCGCTCCTCCAGGGTCTCCAGCAGCGGTGGCAGACGGTGCCACCGGCCGTGCCTGCGGTGCTCGGCCGCGGCCGCCAGCTGTTCCTGGAGCACCGTCGGAGGGCCGGAGACCGCCGGCACCTCGGACGCCGCGATCTTGGCGAGCACCTCGCCGCGCGCGGTACGCGCCTCGGCGAGGGTGCGGTCGGCGCGCGAGAGCGTGTCGCGCAGCTTCACCAGGCGGGCCTCCGCGTCCTTGCGGACCGCCAGCACCGCGTCGATCTCGCGGCGGACGTCTTCCAGCGCCCGCGCCTCGCGGTCGTAGCGCGTGGTGTCCGGCCGTCCGCCGCCCGGTGCCGACGAGCCGGTGGTGGCCGGTCGCCAGAAGGCGAGCGGGTCGGAGATCACCTGGGCGCGCAGCCGGGTGAGCGCCTCGGTGATGCGCTCCAGGTCGTCACCGGCCGGGTGTTCACCGGGGCGCACGCCGACGGAGTGCGCAAGGCGCCGGGTGCGCCGGAGCTCCTCGGAGAGCAGATCGATACGGGCGGGCAGCGCGGACCAGACGCTGTCCGCGGCGACGACCAGGTCGAGCGAGCTCGCATACAGGTCGTTCATCCGGGTGACCAGCGTGTCCAAGGAGAGCCGTTCGCTCAGGCGCGCGGGTGCCACCTCCGCCGGTCCTGCGGGGTCATGGGGCGGGACGGCGGCGCCCGGCACGGCCGCTCCGGCGAGCGTGATGCCGTCGTCGCGCAGCAGGTCGGTCAGCTCCACCAGGTCGTCACGGTTCAACCAGCGGCGCCGGGCCCGCAGCTCGCGTGCCGAGCGCAGTGCTGCCGTGTAGGCGTCGAAGTACGTCCACAGCAGGGTGATCGAGGCCTCGGCGCTCGCCCAGCGCTCCTTGGTGACGCCGGTCAGCTCGGCGCCCTCCAGGAGCCTGCGGCCGGCATGGTCCTGGAGGGCCAGCAGCGATGTCTCGATCGCCTCGTGCTCCGCGTCGAGCCGCGCCAGCGCACGGTCCACCTCGTCCCGGTCCATCACCGGCCCAGGAGGTCCCGCGACGCCCATCGATCACCTCTCCGCTCTCGGTCCTGCCGATGGCTGCTGTGAAGTCCTGCCCGGCGACCGTGGGTTCCAGCCGTGCCGGAGTCATCCGGTGCGAGTGTTCTTCGTCGTGTGGTTGTGATGCGGCCGTGGCCTGCCTCAAGTCTTCCGTGTCGACGGGGTCGTCGCCCGCAGTTGTGGGCTGTCGTCCACCGTTTTCCGTCACCCCTACGCTCGTGGTCGTCGGCCATGGGTCCTGGGCGGTCGGTCGTGGTTCTTGGCGGTCGATTCTCGGTCGCGGGTGATCGATGGTGGTTGGTCGTGGTCGGTGGTCGGTTGTGGGCTTTGGCTTATCGGTACTGGGGTGCGGGCGGGCCGTCACTGGGGCCCAGGTCGTCCTTCAGCCACTTGTCGTACGCCTTCTGCCAGCCGCTTTTGCGGTAGTCCTCCAGGATGTGGTTGACCCGGCGCACCAGGTCGTCCGCGTCCTTGTTCATCGCCACGCCGTAGTACTCGGTGGTGAGTGGCTTGCCCACCAGCTTGACCTCCGGGTCCTGCGCCGCCTGGCCCGCGGCGAGTGCACCGTCGGTCACCACCGCGTCGGCCTGGCCGAGTTGTACCCGCACCAGGCAGTCGAGCTGGTTGGGCACCTTGATGAGATGGGAGCCGAACGACTTCTCGCTCAGCAGGTCGAGGGCCGTGGTGCCGCTGGCGGCGCACACCCGCTTGTTCTGGAGGCTCTCGTCGTAGCCGGTGATGTCGGTGTGCTCCGGGGCGAGGATCTGCTGACCGGTCTTGAAGTAGGCGGTGGAGAACGCGACGTCCTCGGCGCGCTCACAGGTGATGGTCATGGTGCGGACGACCATGTCGACGGTGTGGTGCTGGACCGCGGGGACGCGTTCGTTGGTCGGGATGGCGCGGTAGACCACCTTGGCGTCCTTCTTGCCCAGGATCTGGTCGGCGATGGCGTGCACCAGATCGATGTCGAAGCCCTCCGGGTCGAAGCTCTCCGGCTTGTTGGCGTCGACCTTGTTCGGATCAAGGTAGCCCCAGCGGTAGCTGCTCTGGTCCACGCCGACGATCAGATGACCACGTTTCTTGATCGCGTCGATCGTCTTACCGCCGTCACTGGAGGGGCGCAGGCTCCGCTCGGGGTCCTTGCAGGAGTCGGCGTCGGCGGCCTCGGCCGAGGTGACGCCCGGGCCCGCCGGGTCCGCGGCCGGTGGCGCCGCCGGGTCCGTGCCGTGCTGGGCGCGGCTCAGCGGCACCAGCGTGACGGCCGCCGTCAGGGCACAGGCCACCGCCATCGACGCCACACCGCCCCAGCCGCGCAGCCGGGAGAGCCCACCGGAGCCACGCGACCGCAGCTCGCCCACGGCCCGTCCGGCACCGCCTGCCGTGCTCCGCCCGGTGGTCGCCCCGCGTCCATCGCAGGATTCCGTCGTCCCAGGTGCCTCGCTCATCTGCCGCCCCCTCACCGGTACTCCGAAAGCCTGCGGCCGATGCCGCTGAGCGCACCCGCCGCACCCAGCACGGCCAACACCGCCGAACCCACCGGCAGGCCCTCCATCGCGCCCCGGCCGTCCCCGGCCGACGCCCTGAACTCGGACCGCTCCAGCTTGAGCGCCTTGCCGAGCGCGTCGTCTGCCTTGTTGAAGGCGTCGCCCGTCGTGTCGCCCGTCGGCGGCTTGCCCGGTGCGCCCACTATCTTGCTGAGCGCCTTCGCGTAGTCGCCCGCGTTGTCACTGTCCCTGGCCGCCTTGTGGCGGGACTTCCAGACCTTCACCTGCGCGATCGCGTCGGCCACCGGTTCGCGTCCTGCGGCGTCGTCCGCCAGGGCGGCGGCCCGGCCGAGCAGCCCGCCGCCGCCGTCCGTACCCCCGAGGCTGTTCATCTCGCTGTTGAACGCGTGGTCGTAGGCGTCCACCGTGGTGCCGTTCTCGTCCTTGACGGTCTCCGCACCGCGGCTGATGAGCGTCAGGTTCTCGTTGCTGCGGGCTTGCAGGGAGGCGATCCGGGCGTCGTCCAGCACCGTCAGGGAACGCACGCCGTGCTCGTAGGAGTCGTTCAGGCCCAGGCGGGCGACGGTGTGCCCGACCACCAGCCACAGCAGGACGACCGTGGTGGCGGCCGTGGCGGCCAGCAGACCGCGGTTGAAGACCCGGTTGGTGCGCCGGTAGGTGCGCCGCTGCGCCCAGACCAGGGCGCCCAGCGCGACGGCGCCCAGGCCGATCGCCACCCACGGGTAGGGGGTCGCGTCGTCGTAGTCGGCGTGCAGCCGGCCGTTCTCGTTCTCGTAGAGGCGCTCGGCCTGGACGAGCATCTGCTTCTGCATCAGGTCGTTGGCGAGCCGCAGGTACGCGGCACCGAGCGGCAGTCCCTGGCGGTTGTTGGCGCGGGCCCGCTCGATGTAGCCGGTGTAACGCGGCAGCAGCCCGTTCAGCTTGGCGATGGCCTTGGCGGACTCCGGGTCGGCCTGGGTGTTCGACGCGGCCTTGGCCAGCTTGTCCGAGGCGGTCGCGATGTCCTGCGCGTAGGTGTCGCGAACCTCCTTCGGCTCCTGGCCGCCGGCGAGGAAACCGCTGGACTCGGTGGTGTTGGCGTCGGCGAGCGAACGGTAGATGTCGGCCGCGTCGGCGCTCAGCGGCTGGCTGTGGTTCAGCACCTGGTCGGCGGCGCCGGCCCGCGCGGTGGTCTGCCAGGAGGTGACCGCGCCGAACGCGACGATCAGCAGGGCGAGCGCGGCGCCGATGATCCGCAGCCGGCCGGGTTCCGTCCCCGCCCCCGCGCGCAGCCGCTCCACCCCCTCGGACCAGGCGGACCGCCGGGGCGGCGCGCCGGCAGCCGGGTCACCGGTGCCGGGGGCGCCCGGTCCGGACGCCGGGGGCGTGGTCGCCGTGGACGGGAGCGGCAGGGGCTGGGACGGCACCATGGGCGCTGGTCCCCCCGGTCCGGGCACCGCCGGCCTGGGCACGGCCGATCCCGGTGCGGCCGGCCCGGGTACGGCCGTGCCGGGTGATGCCGCACTCCCGTTCGGCGGGTGTGTCACCTGACCTCCCCCTGGTCCTTGGGCGGTTGCTTCCGCCCGGCGCGCGGGTGCGCGGGAAGAAGTCCACGGGCGCAAGTATGGCTGCCGTGAGCGGCATTCACACCAGCGTTGGCGCGATCTTGCGGGTATGACGTGTCCGATTTCCCGTACCACTTCCGGCTTCCGCCGGCCCGTTCACGGACACGGGGGGTACAGCGCGCCCCGGTGTGCGCTGTCCCCCCTGCCCTGGAACACGTGTACCGGGCGGATTCGGTTCCTTTGGCCAAGGGTGCGGATGTTTTTCTGGGCGGGGTCGGTTCGGGGTGCCCCTGGGGGGCGGTGACGACCTGACTGTTTCGTCGTGGTTGGCCGCGCAGTTCCCCGCGCCCCTTGAATGAGCGCGCCTGCGGCGCGCTCATCGACCGGGCGCGCCCGGTGCCCCTATTGGGCGCCGTAGGCGTCCTACCTAAGGGGCGCGGGGAACTGCGCGACCAGCCCCCACCGGCCGGTGGTCCGGAGACAACAGAAGGCCCCCTTTGGTGCGGGGCCCGGGGGCACCGCCCCCGCCGCTCACCCGGCAGACGGGAACCCGAAATACGCCCGGACGCGCGCATGCGCGTCCGGTGGGGCACCGGTGTGGTCAAGCCCCAGCAGCGCCGCCCCCAGCACGGGCTTCGCGGTCACCACCCGCGGCACCGCGCGGGGCGCACGCTCCGCGAGGAGCGCCTGGACGCGCCCGTCCAGTTGCGGATGGCGCGCCGCCAGCAGTCCACCCCCGAGCAGCACCGGCACCTCGGCGTCGCGCAGCCCGAGCCGGTCGAGCGCCACCGTCACCATCACCACCACCTCGTCGGCGAGCCGGTCGACCAGCGAACGGGCGACCGGGTCGCCGTCCGCCGCGGTGGCGAACACCACCGGCGCCAGCTGGTAGCACTGCACCTCGCTGATGCGCTTCAGGTGCAGCCCCTCGATCAGCGCGTACACCGATGCGAGGTCGAAGTGCGCGGGGAGGGTGCGGGCCAGGGCCGTCGGGCCGCCGCGGCCGTCCTCGGCGCGCGCCGCGTGCCAGATCGCCTCCTCCACCAGGCCCCATCCGCCGCCCCAGTCGCCGGAGATCCGGCCGAGCGCGGGGAACCGCGCGGTGCGCCCGTCCGGCAGCATCCCGACGCAGTTGATGCCGGTGCCGCAGACCACGGCCACCCCGCGGGGCTCGGCTATCCCGGCGCGCAGGATGGCGAACGTGTCGTTGCGCACGTCGACGCTCGGAGCCCAGCCGCGCCGGTGCAGCTCCGCCGCCAGCTGCTCCTCCTCGACGGGCAGGTCGACGTTGGCCAGGCAGGCGGCGACATGGGCGACGGGGTGCGGTCGGCCCGCCGCACCGCCGAGGACCTCGGCCACGGCGCCGGCCAGCACGTCCACGGCGCCCGCCGGGCCGAGCCGGGCGGGATGGAAGCCGCCGGCCCGTGCGGTGCCGGTGACCTGGCCGTCGGGGGCGATCAGGGCGACGTCGGTCTTGCTGTTGCCGGCGTCGATGGCGAGCACGGCGCCGGCCGGGTGCGCCGGCGCGTGGGTGGCCTGGTGCGCCGGGGCGGCGCCGGGTGGGGTTCGGGGCGCTGCGGGGGGCGCGTGGTGTGGCGTCAGGCCCACGGAAGGTGCTCCCGGTTGTGCTGGATCAGCTGGTCGGTGAGGTGATCGGCGTAGCCGTGCTGGCCCACCAGGGGGTGGGCGAGGAGGGCGCGGTAGACCCGGTTGCGGCCGCCGTGCAGGGCGGCCTGGAGCGCCAGGTCCTCGTAGCCGGTCACATGGGCGACCAGGCCCGCGTACAGCGGGTCGAGGGCGTCCACCGGCAGCGGCGTGGCGCCCGACGGGCCGACCGCCGCCTGCACCTCGATCACCGCGTCGTCGGGCAGGAAAGGCAGCGTGCCGGCGTTGCGGACGTTGACCACCTGGTACGGGCCGGCGCCGGTGCCACCGGTCTGGTGCGCGTCGCCGAGCAGTGCTGCGGCCAGGTCGACGGCGGCCTCCGAGTAGTACGCGCCGCCGCGCTTGGCGAGCAGCGCGGGCTTCTCGTCGAGCGCCGGGTCGCGGTACATCTCCAGGAGTTGCTGCTCCATGGCGGCGACCTCGGAGGCCCGGGACGGCTTGCTGCGCAGCTCGTCCACCACCTGGTCGTGCGCGTAGTAGTACCGCAGGTAGTACGACGGGACGACGCCGAGACCGGCGAGCACGTCAGGCGGCAGCCCCGTGCTGCGGGCGATCGTCTCGCCGTGCTCGGCCAGCAGCCGGGGCAGCACGTCCTCGCCCTCGGGGCCGCCGAGCCGCACGCTCGTCTCCCATGTGAGGTGGTTGAGCCCGACGTGACCGAGGTGCACGTCGGCCGGCCGGACGCCGAGCAGCTCGGCGAACCTGCGCTGGAAGCCGATGGCCGCGTTGCACAGCCCGACGGCCTTGTGACCGGCCTGGAGCAGGGCGCGGGTGACGATCCCGACCGGGTTGGTGAAGTCGATGATCCAGGCGTCGGGGGCCGCGCGGCGGACCCGTTCGGCGATGTCGAGCACCACGGGGACGGTGCGCAGCGCCTTCGCGAGGCCGCCGGCGCCGGTGGTCTCCTGGCCGACGCAGCCGCAGGTGAGCGGCCAGCTCTCGTCCTGCATCCGGGCCGCCTGCCCGCCCACGCGCAACTGGAGCAGCACCGCGTCGGCGTCAACCACGGCGGCGTCCAGGTCGTCCGTGACGGTGATGGTGCCGGGGTGCTGCTGCTTGGCGAAGATGCGCCGGGCCAGGCCGCCCACCACGTCGAGCCGGTCGGCGGCCGGGTCGACGAGGATCAGCTCGCGGACCGGCAGGGTGTCCCGCAACCGTGCGAAGCCGTCGATCAGTTCGGGGGTGTAGGTGGAGCCGCCGCCGACCACGACGATCTTGCGCGGCGTGCGTCCGGGGGGAGGGGACTCGGGGGCGGGGTTCGGTGCGGCGGTCGGGGAAGCGGTCGGGGCGACGGCGTCCGGTCGACGGGTGGCGTGACGCATGCGGTGCACTCAGCCTTTCACTCCGGTCAGCGTGACTCCTTCGACGAACGCCCGCTGGGCGAAGAAGAAGACGACGATCACAGGGGCCATGACCAGCACGGTCGCGGCCATGGTCAGGTTCCAGTTGGTGTGGTGGGCGCCCTTGAACGACTCCAGGCCGTAGGAGAGCGTCCAGGCACCGGGGTTCTCGGAGGCGTAGATCTGCGGTCCGAAGTAGTCGTTCCAGGCGTAGAAGAACTGGAAGAGGGCGATCGCCGCGATGCCGGGGCGCGCCATCGGGAGCACCACCTTCAGCAGGGTCCGCAGCTCGCCGCAGCCGTCGACGCGTGCGGCGTCCAGGTACTCGTCCGGGATGGTGAGCAGGAACTGCCGCAGCAGGAAGATGGAGAACGCGTCACCGAACGCCATCGGGATGATCAGCGGCCACAGCGTGCCGGACAGGTGCAGCTGCTTGGCCCAGAACAGGTACATCGGGATGACGATCACCTGGGGCGGCAGCATCATCATCGAGATCACCAGCAGCAGCGCAAGACGCCTGCCGCGGAAGCGGAACTTGGCGAGCGCGTACGCCACCGGCACCGAGGACAGCACGGTCAAGACGGTGCCCGCACCCGCGTAGAGGAGGGTGTTGCGCCACCAGGTGAGGAAGCCCGGCGTGTGGAAGACGGTGCGGTAGTTGGACCACTGCCAGGTGTGCGGGACCAGGTCACGGGTCAGCGCCTGCTGGTCGGTCATCAGCGAGGTCAGCACGACGAAGACGAACGGCAGCACGAAGAACAGCGCGGCGGCCACGCCGAGCGCATGCACCCCCAGCCACTCCAGCAACGCCCGGCGGCGCACCGCGCGGGGGGCGGGGGTCTTGGCCGTCGGATCGCTGGTCATCACGTTGGTCACGCTCCTCACTCACCCATTCCGGCCAGGCCGCTCCTGCGGCGCATCAGCAGTGCGGTGAACCCCATGGACAGGGCGAACAGCACCAGCGCGACGACGCACGCCGAGCCGTAGTCGAAGCGCTGGAAGCCGAGGTTGTAGACCAGCTGCGGCAGGGTCAGCGTGGACTTCTCCGGATAGCCCGGTTCGAACGGCTGCCCGGAGCCGCCGATGATCCCGGAGGCGACCTTTCCGGCCACCAGCGGCTGCGTGTAGTACTGCATCGTCTGGATGACGCCGGTGACCACCGCGAACAGCACGATCGGCGAGATGTTCGGCAGCGTCACGAAGCGGAACCGCTGCCAGGCCGACGCCCCGTCCAGCTGCGCCGCCTCGTACTGCTCCACGGGCACGTCCAGCAGCGCCGCCATGAAGATCACCATCAGATCACCCACGCCCCACACGGCGAGCAGGGTGAGCGCGGGCTTGGACCACGACGGGTCGTTGAACCACCCCGGGGTCGGCAGGCCGAGATCGCCGAGCAGCGCGTTCACGGGCCCGGTGCCCGGGTTGAGCAGGAAGGCGAAGGCCATCGTGGCGGCCACCGGGGGTGCGAGGTACGGCAGGTAGAACAGGGTGCGGAAGGCCCCCTTCGCGGTCCTGACCCGGGTGGTCAGCAGCCCGACGCCGAGCCCGAAGACGACCCGGCAGGTGACCATGATCAGCACCAGCCAGAGGGTGTTCCACAGCGCCGGCCAGAACAGCGGATAGGAGTGGAAGACATACGTCCAGTTCGCGAAGGAATTCCACACCGGCGGCCGGAAACCGTCGTACTTCATCAGCGAGAAGTAGCCGGTCGCGAGCAGCGGATAGGCGAAGAAGACCGAGAAGCCGATCAGCCAGGGGGACAGGAAGACGAGGCTGCGCAGCGCGGCGCGACGGTGCTTGGCGCGCAGGGTGTTGGCGTGTGCGCCGCGCCGTACGGCACCGCCGGTCGGGGCGTTGCGCGGGGCTTTGCGCGGTGGCGGACCACCGGCCGGGGCGCTCGGGGAAACCCTTGGAGTTTCGGTGCTCATTGCGGATTCCGCCCGTCAGTTCTGCTGGGCGATGTCCGTGTCGATTTCCTTGGCGGTCTTCCCCAGACCCGACTTCAGATCGGTGACCGCGCCCTTCTCGTAGGAGTAGCCGAAGTTCTCGATCGAGGTGATGTACTGGTCGCCGTTGGGGGCGCTCGGTGACGTGCTGCTGTACGGGTTCCTGGCGATGTCCAGGAATGTCTTGAAGCGCGGGTCGTACTTCAGCTTCGGGGACTTAAGGGCGGCCATCGTGGACGGGATGTTGTGGATGGAGTTGGCGAAGCCCACCACCGCGTCGGTGTTCGTCGTCAGGTACTTGACCAGTTCCCAGGACGCGTTCTGCTTCTTGCTGGTGGCGGCGATCCCCGCGATGGTGCCGGTGAGGTAGCCCTTGCCGTACTGGCTGGTCCGGCCGTCGGGCACGGGCAGCGGGGCGACGCCGATCTCGAAGTCCGGGTGGCTGGCCTCGGCCATGCCGAGCCGCCATTCACCGTCCAGCTGCATCGCGACCTGACCGGTCTGGAAGGGGTGCTTGGCGCCCCATTCATCGCCGAACGTGGCCCGGAAACGCTCCAGTTTCCGGTAGCCCCCGAGGTCGTCCACGAGTTTCTTCTGGAACGTGAAGCCCTGCGCGACCGCCGGATCCTTCGCGAGGGTCGACTTGCCGTTCTTGTCGAAGTACGTGGGCGACCACTGCCCGAAATAGTGCTCGGGCGTGGACTCGTAGCCGTGGTACAGCGGCATGAAACCGAGTTGCCGGTACGAGTCGCCCTTGCTCTTGGTCAGCTTCTTCGCGTCCGCCTCGAACTGGGACCAGGTCTTCGGCGGGTCGGATATCCCGGCCGCTTTGAAGGCGTCCTTGTTGTAGTACAGCCCGTACGCGTCGCCGAGCAGGGGGACCGCGCAGCGCACGCCCTTGTACTGGGTGTACTCCCGCATCGCCGCCGGGAAGGTCTTCGCCGGGTCGATGCGGGACTTCTCGAAGAACGGGGTCAGGTCGACCAGGGCGCCGGCCGAGCAGAACTTCCCGACGTTGGCGGTGGCGAACGAGGAGATCACGTCCGGTGCGTCGGGGCCGCCCGCGCGCAGCGCCTGGTTGATCTTGTCATCGTTGATGTTGCCGACGGTCTTCACATGGATGTTCGGGTGCGCCTTCTCGAAGCCCGCCACGTCCGCCTTGATCGCCTTCACCTCCTCCGGCGCGCTCCAGCCGTGCCAGAAGGTGATCGTGGTCTCCTTCGAGGCGTCGTCGGTGGCGCCGCCGCCCGACTGGCCGGTGCAGGCCGCGGCGAACAGGGACATCGAGGCGGTCACGGCGAGCGCGGCCGCTGTCGTACGGCGGTTTCCGGACATGAGCATCTCCCTGGGGGCGGGCGGCGGGCTGCTGTCGGTCGGCTTCGGGCGGTGGGTCGGGGAAGCGGCGGGCGGATGGGCGGGAGGATCGGGGAACGGGTTGCGGAAGGGGTCAGCGGGCGGTGTCGAAGACCTCGTCGCGGGTGGTGACGAGGGCGCTCTCCAGGGCGCCGCGCAGCACCGGGTGCTCCTGCACCTCGCCCACGACGAGCCGCGGCCGTGACGCGGCCAACTCGTCCAGCTCGGCCTGCACCAGTGCGCGCAGCGCCTCGCCGCCCGCCGTGAACAGGGCGCCGCTGAGCACGACCAACTCGGGGTCGAGCACGGACACCAGGGCGGCGAGGCCGGTGGCGAGCGCGGTGGCGTAGGTGGCGAGCAACCGTTCGTGCGGGCCTTCGCGCAGCGCGGCGGCCTGACCGATCAGGGCCGCCGCCACCTGCGTGTACGGCCCCTGGGGTAGCGGTGCGATGCCCAGGTCACGGGCGAGTCCGGGCACCACCTGGGCGCCGGCCAGCTCCTGGTAGCCGCCGCTGTTGGCCCGGGTGACCTGCCGGGCCAGCGGCACGCCGGGCACCGGCAGGAAGCCGACCTCGCCGGCGCCCCCGGTCCAGCCGCGGTGCAGGCGCCCACCGAGCACGAGGGCGGCACCGAGGCCCTCCTGGTTCCACAGCAGCACGAAGTCGTCGTGGCCGTGCGCGGCGCCCAGCCGCTGCTCGGCGACGGCCGCGAGATTGACGTCG
Source organism: Streptomyces odontomachi (assembly GCF_024435355.1). Taxonomy (GTDB): domain Bacteria; phylum Actinomycetota; class Actinomycetes; order Streptomycetales; family Streptomycetaceae; genus Streptomyces; species Streptomyces odontomachi. Next base: position 152,231 of record NZ_JAMJWG010000010.1, on the reverse strand, counting down.
TTCTCGTACTCCACCGGCATGGGCAGGGCGGCGGCGAGTTCGTCGAGCAGGCTGGGGGAGTGCCAGCCGGGCAGGTGGGAGGCGTACCGCAGCCGGCCGGTGTTCGGGTCGAAGGCGCCCGGTGTGCCGATGACCAGCCGGTGCAGGTCGGTCCGGGCGAGCCCGGCGGCCTTCGCCGCCGCGTCGACGGCTTCGGCGACCTGGCGCACGACGGGCCGCTCGCGGCTCCGCCCCGGCGTGGGCAGTTCATGACGGCCGACGGTGCGGCCCGTGACGTCGGCGACGGCGGCCACCATGCGCTCCGGGGTGACGTCGAGCCCGGCGGCGTATGCGGCGGCCGGGTTGACCTCGTACAACTGCGCCCCGGGGCCCGGGCGCCCGGCGCTGCGGCCGGTCGCCAGGACGAGCCCGGCGGCCTCCAGGCGGGCCAGCAGCTGGGAGGCGGTGGGTTTGGACAGGCCGGTGAGATGGCCGATCCGGGTACGGGACAGCGGGCCGTGCGCGAGCAACAGGTCAAGGGCGGCACGGTCGTTCATGGCGCGCAGCACGCGCGGGGTGCCCGGGGTTCCGGTGGATCCCGCCATCAGCCGACTCCCGTCCCGCCGCGTGCCGTTCCCGCTGCCACCGCGCGGTGGGCACACCCACCGCACCGCGCTTCACTGTTAGGAAGGTTTCCTATTGAGTGATCAAGCTAGAGAGGGGCCCAGTGGCCGTCAAGCCCCACAGGGAGTGAAACGGGGGTGGGGCGACCAAGTCGTTACCTCGGGGACCTGGGGCGCCGCCCCGGTGGGCGCCTCATGGGGGCGCGGGGAACTGCGCGAGCAACCACGCACCGGCCGGTGGGTTACAAGCGACATGAACAGCCCCCTTGGGGCGGCGACGGGCTGCGCGGTTTCGTCGTGGCTGGTCGCGCAGTTCCTCGCGCCCCTGGGTGGGCCGGGGGCGCCCCGCCTCGGTGGGCGCCGTGGGCGCCTCAAAAGGGGCGCGGGGAACTGCGCGAGCAACCGCCCACCGGGCGGTGGGTCACCGGAGAGCGCACAAACGACCGCCCTGGCCGTGGGGCCAGGGCGGTGCGGTGTCGTACGCAAGCGACGTGGTGATCAGCGTGACCGCGTCGCCGGCGTCACTTCCTGGTGGACGGCGATGACGGTGACGACGGGGTGGACGGCGTCGTCCCCTGGGACGGCAGCGGCGAGGCGCTCACGGACTCCGGGGACGCGGCGGAGGCGAAGGCGGACGGTGCGGAGACCCCGGCCGCCGGATCGGCGGCCGGCTCGTCGACCACCTCGGGCGGCCCGTCGACGATCAGGATGCCCGCCTCGTCGAACGCCTTCTTGATGCGCCAGCGCAGCTCACGCTCGACCGCCACGGACTGGCCCGGCATGGTCTTCGCCGACAGGTGCACCACCATCGAGTCCAGCAGCACGCTCTCCAGGCCCAGCACCTCGACCGGGCCCCACAGCCGCTCGTTCCACGGCTCGTCCTTGGCGAGCGACCGGCCGACCTCGCTCAGCGTCTCGCGGACCCGCTCCAGGTCCTCGTTGGGGCGCAGCGACACGTCCACGTGGGCGGTCGACCAGCCCTGGCTGAGGTTGCCGATGCGCTTGATCTCGCCGTTGCGCACGTACCAGATGGCGCCGTTGTCGCCGCGCAGCTTGGTCACCCGCAGGCCGACCTCGATGACCTCGCCGCTGGCCACGCCCGCGTCGATGGTGTCCCCGACCCCGTACTGGTCCTCGAGGATCATGAAGACACCGGAGAGGAAGTCGGTGACGAGGTTGCGCGCGCCGAAACCGATGGCGACACCGGCCACTCCGGCCGACGCCAGCAGCGGCGCCAGATTGATCTTGAAGGTGGACAGGATCATCAGCGCGGCCGTGCCGAGCACCAGGAAGGACGCCACCGAGCGCAGCACGGAACCGATCGCGGCGGACCGCTGCCTGCGCCGCTCCGCATTGACCAGCAGCCCGCCCAACGCGGTGCCGTCCACGGCCTGCACGGTGCGGTTCATCCGGTCGATGAAGCGGGTGATGGTGCGCCGTATCAGGGTCCGCAGCACCACCGCGATCACCACGATCAGCAGGATCCGCAGCCCGGTGCTGAGCCATGTGCCGGCGTTCTGCTCGAACCAGCTCGCGGAGAGGGTGGCCTTCTCGTGGGCGTCCTGGAGGAGCTTCGCCTTGGGCGTCGGGGTGGGCGAGCCAAGTGTCGGCAGGACGGACAAGATCACTGCGGGTACCTCCGTGGACGTGCAGGCGTGCGGTCGTCCGTGGCGTGGTGTGCTGCCGGGACGACATCGTGGGCGCGGCGCGGTGAGCCACGGCGACCGGACGGGCGCGCTCCACAGCGAGCACACCGCCCTCACCCGGTGCGGTGGCCCCCGCGGCCATCGCACCTGCTCGCGGGCCCAATGTCATCACGGGATCATGACGGGGTCCGCACCGTACGGGCACAACCACACTAACGGGGCATTGTGCGGACGTCGTCGTGATGTTCGAGGGAGAGACAGGGTTCACCTGGGGATGCATGAGGTGCGTACACGGGGATGTACGTGGTGTGGTGGAAAACACTTCCAGCCCGTTACCGGTTCATGCTGGCGCTTCGACCAGGCATGAGGGGAGACTGAAGCACAGATCGTCCCGGCGCGAGCCACGCGCCGCCGGCGTACAAGGAGGCATACGTGCCGCATGTCCTGGTCCTCAACGCGTCGTACGAGCCTCTCGGCGTCGTACCGCTTCGCCGCGCGCTCGTCCTCGTCCTTGAGAACAAGGCTGTTGCCCTCGAGGAGACCGGCGCCTTTATGCACAGTGCCACCGTCAGCATCCCGGCCCCGAGTGTCGTCCGTCTCAAGAGGTTCGTGAAGGTCCCCTACCGCGGACCCGTGCCGCTCACCCGCCGCGCCCTGTTCGCCCGCGACGGCGGCCGGTGCATGTACTGCGGTGGCGTCGCAACCAGCGTCGACCACGTCATTCCGCGCAGCCGCGGCGGTCAGCACGTCTGGGACAACGTGGTCGCCTCCTGCCGTCGTTGCAACCACGTCAAGGCCGACCGTCACCTGATGGAGCTGGGCTGGCGGCTACGGCACAAGCCGGCGCCGCCGTCGGGCCTGGCCTGGCGCATCATCGGCACGGGGCATAGGGACCCGCGCTGGTTGCCCTACTTGCAGCCGTACGGCGCGGACGACGCCCTGGCCCGGATCGATGGCATTTCTGCCTGACGATCCGGGCCTTTGTCGTCCTCCGGGTGGTCCGGGGACGACGGTTCGCGGGTCCGCGGGCGGTGCGGTGTGCCCCTGCGGGGCGGTGGTCCCGGCGGTCGCGTCCCCGCAGGACGGTGGCCCGGCGGTCCGGGCTGCCCCTTTTCGGCGGGTGGCGATCTGCGGGTTCGTTGTGGTCGGGCGCGCAGTTCCCCGCGCCCCTTTCGGGCGCCTCCGGCGCCGGTTGGCTATCGGGCGCCGGAGGCGCACTGAAAAGGGGCGCGGGGAACTGCGCGATCAGCCACCACGAAGCCGGCAGATCGTCACGACCCCGAAGGCGCAGCCCGGGCCGACCGGGCCACCGGTCAGTCGGCCACCGCGTACGCCTGTACCGACCACAGTGAGTAGCCGTACCGGGTGGCTCGGTGGATGCCCTGGATGCGGAGGTAGCGGACGTGGGGGGCGTCCATGCGGACCGTCTCGGCGCCACCGGCGCCGTCCCGTACCGTCGCGGCGGTGCGCCAGGTCCTGCCGTCCGTCGAGACCTGCACCCGGTACGCCCGCGCGTAGGCGTCCTGCCAGCGCAGCACCACCGCACCGAGCCGTGCCGGCCGGGCGAGGCGGACCTGCCACCAGGCGTCGTCCCGCACCGGGGACGACCAGCGGGTGTCGGGATCGCCGTCCACGGCGGCCGACGCGGGGAAGTCCGGGGTCTCGTCGCCCGACGAGTCGGCCCGTGCACCGTGCGCCAGGTCGGGTCCCGCGGTGCGCGGAAAGGCCCGTACCGTCACGATCCGCGTCCTGTCCCCGAAGGTGAACGGGATCTGGTAGGCCCCGGCGCGGGTACCCGGGGCCACCGACACCGTCACGGGCACGGTGACCTCGGCGCCGCGCGGGAGCACCGTTTCCGCGGGGAGGTGCACCGTGAAGCCCTCCGGCCGCTGCATGACGAGTTTCCCGTGCACCGTGCCGGGGCGCAGCGACGTCAGCCGCGCCGACAGCTGCACAGGGTCCCCGCCGATCGCCGCGTCCGCCTCCGCCCTGACCAGGCCGAAGCGGGACGCGGGGCCGTCGGTGAACCACGGGATGACCTGCCGCACCGCCCCCGCGGGGGCGCCGGCGACCCGGACGGCGTCCACGCGCGCGTGCCGGGGGAGGCGGGGTGCGGCCTGCTTCGTGTCCCGTTCCGTCCAGCCGCTCGCCGCGAGGGCACCCAGGCGGTGCCAGCCCCCGCCCGGCACATGGACCTCGACCTGTCCCGTGCTGCCCGCCGCGGCCAGCACCGTCACGGTGCCCAGCGCACGGGGGTGGGCGACGTGCACGGTCGTGCCGTCGACGGTGAGCTGCTTCTCGCCCTGCTCCCGGTGGAGCCGGTCCAGGCCCGTCCAGCTGTCGTACGCCTGCTGGGCACGGTCCAGGAACGGGTCGAGCACGCCCTTGCCGACCGTCACCTTGCGGGCCGTGATGCCGGTGCGCAGCCGTTCGAGTCGTTGCGCGTGCGCCCAGGCCGCCGCGCCGTCGCCGTCCGCCTGGGCGGCCAGCATGTCGACCGCCGCCTGCCCGGCGGCGCCGTACGCCGCCAGCTGGTCGAGCCAGGGCCGCAGCTCGTCACCGAGCGCGGTGCCGCGCAACCGGTCCGGTGCGACACGCAGGTCACCGAAGGCCGTGCGCAGCCGTGTCGCGGCGAGGTCGGTGCCAGCACGCGTGTGCGTGGCCGGGGGCGGCGTCGTGCGCTGCGCCCAGAAGGCGTCGACGAGGGGGCGCAGGGAGGCCGATTCGGTGGCGCCCAGGACCGAGGAGGCGTCGTTCTCCGCGAGCCCCCGCACGGCGGCCCGGCGGGCGGCAGGGTCGCTGCCGCCCGTCCCCGCCGCGTCCTGCCGCGCGGCAGCAGTCGTCTCGTCGGCCGCCGCGTCGATGGCGGCCTGCCAGGAGGCGTCGGGGCGGTAGTCGTCCGGGTTCCAGGCGAAGTCGGCTGCGGTGAACAGGGGGATGCGGGAGGCGGCGGGCTGTTGCATCGCGGTGGCGAGCAGGGCGGCGGAGCCGTCGGCGACCGCTGCCGCGCGGCCCGTGTAGGGGCCCAGGAAGATCCGGTCCTGCGCGAAGTCGTTGACCGGGTAGTTGTCCATCGTGACCAGGGGATGCCCGAACGCGGCCCGGGCCCCGGCCAGCTCCTGCCCGGTGATGGTCCTCGGCACCACGCCGACGCCGGTCCAGGCCACCTCCACCGCGGCGTCCAGCTGACGGGCGAGCGCACGGCGGTACGGGGTGGCGCCGTCCTGGTAGTACTCGGTCGGCAGCACGGAGAGCGGCGCGGCGCCCGGATGGCGCTCCGCGAGGTGCCGGGCCACCGCGTTCGCCACCCGGGCCTGCGCCCGTGCGGCCGCCTCGGGCCCCGAGCCGAAGGCGTCGGCGTCCTCGGCGCAGTGCCATTCGCTGTAGCTGACGTCCTGGAACTGCAACTGGACGGCGCGCACGCCCAGCGCCCACATCGCGTCGATCTTGCGGTTCAGCGCGCGTACGTCGTCGTCCGAGGCCAGACACATGGCCTGCCCGGGGGCCACCGCCCAGGCGAGCGTGACGTGGTTGCGGCGGGCGCGCTCGGCCAGGGTGCGGAAGTCGGCGCGCTGCTCGGCGGGGTAGGGCTCGCGCCAGCGCGCCTGGCGGTAGGGGTCGTCGCCCGGTGCGTACAGGTAACGGTTCTGCTTGCTGCGGCCCAGGAAGTCGACCTGGTCGAGGCGTTGTTCGAGGGTCCACGGGGTGCCGTAGAACCCCTCGGTCAGGCCGCGCACCGGCGTGGCCGGCCAGTCCCGCACCACCGCCGCGGCGATCCGGCGGCCGTCGAACAGCTGCCGCAGCGTCTGCACCCCGTGGAAGAGCCCGTCCGGGCCGACGCCCGCCAGGGCCACCGTGTCCCGGCCGGCGAGCCGTCCCACGGCGAGCCGGTAGCCGCCGGACGGCAGATCGCCGCGGCCCGGGGCGTGCAGCCCGCGCAGCGCATCGGCCAGCGGGGACGCGGGACCGTGCGCGCTGGTCGGGAAGCCGCTGTTCGACGTGTCAGCGCCGACCCGGACCACCAGATCGGTGCCGCCGGGCAGTCGGGCGTCGTCGGACACCTCCGTGATCCGCCGGGCCCCCGCAGCACGCAGCAGGGTCCGCAGGTCGTCCAGGGCGTACGGGTCGGTGCGCCGGTCGCGGTCCGTGACCAGGACGACGTCGTCGCTCACCCGGATGGCGTGACCGCGGGCCCGCATCCACTGCGGCCGCGGCCACACGGCGGGCGTGTCGGAGGCGGCGTGCGTGCGCGCGGGCAGCGCGGGGGAGCCGCTGCGGGGCGCGGGGTCGCCGGAAGCGGTGCCGGCTGGGGCGGCCGGCCGTTCGGGCGCGTGGGCCGCACCCGATGCGTCGTCCTGGCCGGGATCGCCGGCCCAGCCGTCGGGGCTGGCGGCCGGGGCGCCCGTGGGTCTCGTGGTCGCCTGGCTTCCGGTGGTGCCGAACGCGCCCGCGATGACGGCGACCGCGACGGCGGCCGCCCGCTTCCTGCGCCCCAGTCGCACAGGTCTTCTCCCCTTCCGTGGTGTGGTGATCTACGCGGCCTGTTGACCGCTGCGGTGACGACCTCTGCCGGCATGCTCACCGCGGGGTGGGGCAATGGGGTGATGTGGAGGTGGGCCGTCGAGCCCACCACCCCGGCGGCACCCTGTCAACGGGGGTGACTGATGTGCCGTCAGGAGAGGCGAAGTGCACGTTATAGGCACGTGGCGTGCTTGGTCCACCACGGTGTGTGAGACAGAATGTGAACAGGAACACGTTGAGAGGCGGAGTACGTCTGTGGTGGAGCCTGCTGGGTAGGTGCTGCCTCGGACCAGACCTGCCGCCCCTGACAAGGAGGCCCACCGTGGCCGCATCGGCGCACCTTCTGCCCTCGGCACCTTCCAAACGCCCGGGCGGTACGGACCGCACGGACCCGACGCTGGTTCCAGGCAGCCCGTATCGTCCGCATCGCCCGACCGCCCCTCACGCCCCCGCCATCCTCGGCGTGCCCGCCCGCACCCTGACCGCCGTACCGGCCCAGTTCTCCGCCCCGCAGGAGCCGGGTTCCTTCACCGCCGAAGGCACCGAAGTCGAGGCCCCCCTGACCAGCGAGCCACCGCTGGCCGACGCCGCCCCCCTGACCAGCGAGCCACCGCTCGCCGACGCCGCCCCCCTCACCAGCGAGCCGACCGCCGCCGGTACGGCCGCGGGCACGGATCCGTCGGTGGACTGATGCCCTTGACCCGGCTCGCCGAGCTGCACGGCGTGGCCACCTCGTACTCGCCGTCCCCGGGCCCTACGGTCACGGTCTCGGACGCCGCGGTGATCGCGGCACTGGCGGCGCTGGGCGTCGACGCGAGCACGCCCGAGGCGGTACGGAGCGCCCTGACGCTGCGCGAGACGGAACTCATCACCCGGCTCCTGCCACCCACCGTCGTGTGGTGGCAGGGCCACGAGCCGTGGGCCTTCGCCGACCTGCCGCCCGGCACCCGACTCCGGGTCGACACCGAGCAGGGGGACACGCACGCCTGGACGACCCCGAAGGCCGGCCCACCACGCCGGCCGTCGGCGGAGGCCCGACCTCGGGAAGCGGCCCAGGGCCCGGAAGAAGGAGAACGGGAACGGCTTCCCGAAACGGGCGAGGCCCAGGCAGCGGAACAGCAGCCGGAACCCGGCCGGCCGGGCCCCGACCAGCCGGAGCCCCCCGACCAGCCGGAACCTGGCCCGTCGGAGTCCGACCAGCCGGAGCCCGGCCGGCAAGGCCCCGACCGGCAGTCCGGGTTGGACGCGGCGGCTGCCGTCCCGCCCCTCCCGCTGGGGGTGCACAGCCTCACCGCCACCGCCCCCGATCGGCGCACCGTCCGCGTCCACCTCGTCGTCGCCCCGGCGCGGATGCCGGACGTCGGCGCCACCCTTCACCACCGGCCCGACGAGGTCCCCGCCGGCACCCGTGTAGCCGCCCACCCCTCCCGCATCCACGGCCTGCTGGTGCAGCTGTACTCGGTGCTGTCCGAGCGGTCCTGGGGAATGGGCGACCTCGGCGATCTGGCCGAGCTCGCGGCGTGGGCCGGGCGGCGGGGCGGTGCCGGGTTCGTCCAGGTCAACCCGTTGCACAGCGGGGTGCCGGGGGAGCCGGGAGATCCGTCGCCGTACCGGCCCTCCTCCCGGTACGTGCCCGACCCCGTCCACCTGCGCATCGAGGACGTCCCCGAATACGCCTACCTGGACGCCGGGGCGCGTGCCACGGTCGACGGCCTGGCGCGGCGCGCGGCCCGGTTGCGCGAGGCGGTGCTGCACGAGGGCGCACTCATCGACCGCGACGCGGTCTGGGCGCTCAAACGGCAGGCCCTGGAACTGGTCTGCCAGGTCCCGCTCGGTCCCGGCCGGCAGGCCGCGTACACCGACTTCCTCGCCGCCGCGGGCCAGGCGCTGGAGGACCACGCCACCTGGTGCGCGCTCGCCGAGGTGCACGGCCCCGACTGGGCGAAGTGGCCGGATGACTTACACGATCCCCACTCGGCGGCCACCGCACGCGCCCGGCGTGAGCTGCTCGACCGCGTCGACTTCCACAGCCGGCTCGCCTGGCTCGCCGACGGCCAACTCGCCGCCGCACAGCGCGCCGCGCGTGCCGCGGGCATGCCGGTGGGCATCGTGCACGACCTCGCGATCGGCGTGCACCCGTCGGGCGCCGACGCCTGGGCGCAGCAGGACTACCTGGCCCGGGGCACGTCCCTCGGCGCGCCGCCGGACGCCTTCAACCGCCGCGGTCAGGACTGGGGCCTGCCCCCATGGCGCCCCGATCGGCTCGCCGCGTCCGGCTACGCCCCCTATCGACGTCTGCTGCGCGCGCTGTTCCGGCGCGCCGGTGGGCTGCGTATCGACCACGTCATGGGCCTGTTCCGGCTCTGGTGGATCCCGCAGGGGGAGGAGCCCACCGAGGGGACGTACGTGCACTACGACTCGGAGGCGATGCTCGCCGTCCTCGCCCTGGAGGCGCACCGCACGGGCGCCGTCGTGATCGGCGAGGACCTGGGCACCGTGGCGCCCGGCGTGCGCGAGACTCTGCGCGCGCACGGGGTGCTGGGCACCAGCGTGCTGTGGTTCGAACGGACGACGGACGACGACACCGGCGCCACGGTCGAGGAGACCGCCGGAGCGGACGTCGACGCCGGAGGCTCCGAAGGCGGCACCGGCGCGGGACGACCGCTGCCGCCGGAACGCTGGCGCCCCGACTGCCTGGCCACCCTCACCACCCATGACCTGCCCCCCACCGCGGCCCGGCTGACCGGCTCGGACGTGATCCTGCGACACCGTCTCGACCTGCTGACCCACCCGCTCGAGGAGGAGCAGAACGCCGCAGCGACCGATATCGCGGAGTGGCTGGAACTGCTCGCCCGGCTCGGCCTGCTCTACGAGGACACGGACGACTTCCTCGTCGGGGACTCCGGGGGCGCAGAGGACTCCGCCGAGGGCTCCGGGGAAGCCTCGGGAGCACAGCCCGGAGAGGCCGAGCACCCCGAGACGTTCCAGTACGCCGGAGAGGAGGAGCGCGTCCGTGCGCTCTACCGCTTCCTGGCGAGGACCCCGGCCCGCATGATCGGCGTCTGGCTGCCGGACGGGGTGGGCGACCGGCGCCCCCAGAACGTGCCCGGGACCTGGCAGGAGTACCCGAACTGGCGGCTCCCGGTGGCCGATCCGACCGGCCGCCCGCTCACCCTGGAGCAGCTGGCCGCCTCGTCCCGGCTGCACGGGCTGCTGTCGGTGCTGCGGCAGGAGGAGTGAGGCGCGCGGCGGTGCGGGGCACCCCGGGCGCGTGGACCCGGCGGGCGTTCGCTACGTTTGCAGGGTGGAGAAGAGAAACGCCCAGCAGGCCCGGCGCCATCGGCCGGCCCTGCGTGCCGGCGCCCTGGCGGCCGGCACGACGCTGATGACGCTGCTCATGACGTCCCCCGTTCTCGCGCTCACCCGCGACGACGGCGACGATCCGGGCTCCGGTCTGTCGGTAGCCCAGACGCTGGGCCTCTACGTGCTGATCCCGCTGGCGATCTTCTTGGTCATCGCGGGGCTGGTGACGCTCGGACACAACAGAGGCCAGAAGCAGCAGAAGCAGGGCTGACACGACAGTTCTTCCTCCGGGGCCCCGGCATCCGCCGGTGGCCCCGGTTGTCGTGCCCGTCCCAGGGACACTTCCCGTGGCCGAACGGGTACGGCAAAGCAGCGACACGGCCTCACGGCCTCACGGCCTCACGGCCTCACGGCCTCACGGCCTCACGGCCTCACGGCCTCACGGCCTCACGGCCTCACGGCCTCACGGCCTCACGGCCTCACGGCCTCACGGCCTCACGGCCTCGGAGCCGTCAGGTAACGCTGGACGGTGGGGGCCAGCCAGGCCACGACCTCGTCGTGGCTCATCGCTTCCGCGGGTGGGAAGCGTAGAACGTACCGGGTCAGCGCCATCCCCAGGATCTGCGACGCGCACAGTGCGGCACGCACCGGTGCCTCGGCCGGGTCGGGGCCGACCGTGCGGGCCACCGGCAGCAGTTGCAGCTTGAAGATCTCCTGGGTGCGTTCGGCGGCGGGGGTGTTGGTCGTGCCGACCCGCAACAGTGCGGGCAGCACATCGGTCTCCTCCCACACCTGGAGGAAGTGCCGCACGAGCACCTGCCCGACGTCTTCGTGCGGGACCCCGGCCAGGTCGGGAAGGTGCAGGTCGAACTCGACGGCTGCGGCGAAAAGGCCCTCCTTGTTGCCGTAGTAGCGCATGACCATCGACGGATCGATCCCGGCGTCCCGGGCGATCGCCCGGATCGTCGCGCGTTCGTAGCCGTCGGCGGCGAAGCGTTCGCGGGCCGCGGCGAGGATCGCGCTGCGGGTCACGTCGGAGCGTCGGGGGCGGACGCCGAGATCGTCATCAACCATGCCAACGACTGTATGCCAACACGTGTTGACTCGTCCATGCTGTCGGCGCTACGTTAGCCAACAAGCGTTGACCAACGCGTGTTGACTTTGGTTCCCGGCGCTGCCGGCAGGACACGGGCGACCCTCGCCCGCTCCCTCGGCGCCGTGGGGAGAGCCGTTGGCATCAGGAGGCTGTCATGAGCGGCAAGCACGGCACGACGGGCACGGAGAACGCGACGGACACGGGGAACGCGACCGGCGGCGCCGGCGCGACCGGGGTGGGCGGCGCGCAGCAGCATGGGGCGCACGGTGGGGGAGCGCCGGACGGGGGCGGCGCCGACCGCTCCGTGATCGTCGTAGGCGCCGGTCCCACCGGGCTGCTGCTCGCCGGAGACCTGGCCGCGGCCGGCGTGCCCGTCACCCTCGTGGAGAAGCGTGCGCCGGGCATCAGCAACCTCTCCCGGGCGATGGTCCTGCACGCCCGCACGCTGGAGCAGCTCGACTCTCGCACCGCCGTGGCCGCCGACGGCGTGGCCGACACCGTGTCGGGCCCGTCCGGAAGCATCGCCGACGAACTGGTCGCCAAGGGGCAGCCCCTGGACAGCCTGCGCCTGTTCACGAGGCTGTCCATGCGACTGGACACCCTGCCGTCCCGCTACAACTTCGTGCTGGTGCTGCCGCAGTACGAGGTGGAGGCGGAGTTGGAGCGGCGCGCCGTCGCCGCCGGGGTGCGCTTCGTCCACCACACCGAGGTCACTGGGCTCACCCAGGACGCCGACGGGGTCACCCTCCAGGTACGCGGGCCCGACGGGCAGGAGCGGACGCAGCGCGCCGCCTACGTCGTGGGCACGGACGGCCTGCACAGTGCGGTGCGGCACGCCGTCGGGCTGCCCTTCCCCGGCAAGTCGGTGATCCGCTCGGTGGTCCTGGCGGACGTGCGGCTCGCCCGGCCGCCCGAGTCCCTGCTCACCGTGAACGCCAAGGGTGACGCCTTCGCCTTCCTGGCCCCCTTCGCCGACGGCTACTACCGCCTGATCGGCTGGCACCGCGCACACGACGTGCCCGACTCCGCGCCTCTGGAGCTGGACGAGATCAAGGAGATCACCCGGTTGGCCCTCGGTGACGACTACGGCATGCACGACGCGCGTTGGGTGTCGCGCTTCCACAGCGACGAGCGGCAGGCGCCCGAGTACCGGGTGGGACGGGTCTTCCTCGCCGGGGACGCAGCGCACGTGCACACCCCCGCGGGCGGCCAGGGCATGAACACCGGACTCCAGGACGCCGCCAACCTCAGCTGGAAGCTGGCGGCCGTGCTCGGCGGGCGGGCATCCGAGCGGCTCCTGGACAGCTACCAGGCGGAGCGGCACCCGGTCGGCAGGGCCGTGCTGCGCAGCAGCGGGGGCCTGGTGCGGCTCGCGATGGCCAAGCGCCCCTGGACGCTGGCGGCACGCGCCGCGCTCGCCGCCTTCCTGAACGCCGTACCGCCGGCGCGTGCCAAGGCGATCGGCCAGGTCACCGGCATCGGCTACGCCTACCGGGCCCCGCGCGGCGCCCACCCGCTCACCGGCAAGCGGATGCCGGACGTGCCGCTCACCGGCGGCGGACGACTCTACGAGGCGCTACGCGACGGCCGGTTCGTGCTGGTCACCCCGCCCGACGCGGACTTCGGCGAACTCGCCGCCCAGGTGACCCCCACCCACTGGGCGACCGGCCGCCGCACCACGGTGCTGGTACGCCCCGACGGCTACGTCGCGTGGGCCGCGGAGACCCCTGCGCGGGGGGCGGTCACGGCCGCGGTGACCCAGTGGACGGCCACGCAGACCACGCAGGCCACACGGATTCCGTGACCTTTCCGGGGGCGTGCACCACGGCGCCCCCGAAGGGGCGCGGGGAACTGCGCGACAAGCCACGATGAGACCGTTGGGTGGTCACCGTGCCGAGGGGGCTGTTTCGGTCGTGTCAGGGCCACCGGCTGGTGGGTGGTTGCTCGCGCAGTTCCCCGCGCCCCTTGTTGGGCACTTCGTGCTCTCCGGGGGCGCTTGGCGGCGGTAATGGGGGCGCGGGGAACTGCGCGACAAGCCACGATGAGACCGTTGGGTGGTCACCGTGCTGAGGGGGCTGTTTCGGTCGTGTCCGGGCCACCGGGCGGGTGGGTGGTTGCTCGCGCAGTTCCCCGCGCCCCGACGGGCGCACCCCAGGCGTGGCCCGGGCGCACCCGAGATGCGGGGCGCACCCGAGATGCGGGGCGCACCCCAGACGCGGGGCGCGCCCCGAAGGGGGCGCTGTTGAACCGGAGCGCTTCGGTGGGCCGTTAACGGTCCGCCGTCTGGGCGCGAAGTGCCCGCTCCACCCCGGCGCGTGCCTCCGACACCACGCGCCGCAACGACGCACTCGGCTCCGCGGACGCGAACCACGCATCGGTCGCCGCCAGGGTCTCCTCCGCCACCTGGATCGAGGGGTACAGACCTCGGGCGATGTTCTGAGCGACTTCGTGGGACCGGGCGTTCCAGGCGTCCTTGACCACGGCGAAGTACTTCTCCGCGTACGGGGCGAGCAGCTCGCGCTGGTCCGTCTGGACGAAGCCGATGATCACCGCCTCCTGGACGGCGTTCGGCAGCTTGTCGGATTCGACGACCGACTCCCAGGCCTCCGCCTTCGCCTCGGGGGTCGGCCGCGCCGCCCGTGCCGTCGCGGCGTGCCGCTCGCCCGCCGCGGTGCGGTCGCGCTCGTACTCGGCGATGATCTCCGCCTCGTCGTAGCGTCCGACCGCCGCGAGTCGCTCGACGAACGCCCAGCGCAGCTCGGTGTCGACAGCCAGACCCTCGATGGTCTGGGTGCCTTCGAGTAGGGCCTCGAGCAGATCCAGCTGCTCGGGGGTGCGGGCCGTCGCCGCGAAGGCGCGTGCCCAGGCCAGCTGGTGGTCGCTGGCCGGCTCGGCGGCCCGCAGGTGCGCGAGCGTCGCCTCCGTCCAGCGGGTCAGGCCCGCCTCACGCCAGGTCGGGTCCGCGTACAGGTCGAGCGCCAGCTTCACCTGGCGGTGCAGCGACTGGACGACGCCGATGTCGGACTCCCGGGCGACGCCGGAGAGCACCAGGTCCAGGTAGGCCCGGGTGGGCAGCTCCGCGTCACGCGTCATGTCCCACGCCGAGGCCCAGCACAGCGCACGCGCCAGCGACGACTCGAAGTCGCTGAGGTGGTCGACGACGGTGCGCAGCGACTCGGCGTCGAGGCGGATCTTCGCGTAGGACAGGTCGTCGTCGTTGAGCAGCACCACGGCGGGGCGCCGCTTGCCGTGCAGCTGCGGCACGTCGGTCAGCTCGCCGTCGACGTCCAGCTCCACCCGCTCGGTGCGCACCAGCCGGCTGCCGTCCGCGCCGTCGTCCTGGAGGTCGTACAGGCCGATCGCGATGCGGTGCGGGCGCAGTACCGCCGTGCCCTGGGCTCCGGGCGGCAGCGGCGGGGCGTCCTGGCGGACCGCGAAGGACGTGATGACGCCCTGGTCGTCGGTCTCGATCTCGGGCCGCAGGATGTTGATGCCGGCGGTCTCCAGCCACAGCTTCGACCAGGTCTTCAGGTCCCGCCCGGAGGCCTCCTCCAGGGCGCCGAGCAGATCGGCCAGCCGGGTGTTGCCGTACGCGTGCTGCTTGAAGTACGCCTGCACACCGCTGAAGAACGCGTCCTTGCCGACGTACGCGACGAGTTGCTTGAGGACGCTCGCGCCCTTGGCGTAGGTGATGCCGTCGAAGTTCACCAGCACATCGTCGAGATCGCCGATCTCGGCCATGATCGGGTGCGTGGACGGCAGCTGGTCCTGGCGGTAGGCCCAGGTCTTCATCTGGTTCGCGAAGGTCGTCCAGATGTGCGGCCAGCGCGAACCGGGCGCGTCGGCCAGGCAGGTGGTCTCGGCGAAGGTGGCGAACGACTCGTTCAGCCACAGGTCGTTCCACCACTCCATGGTGACCAGGTCGCCGAACCACATGTGGGCCAGCTCGTGCACGATCGTCGTGGCCCGCATCTCGTAGGCCGCGTCCGTCACCTTCGAGCGGAAGATGTACTGGTCGCGGATGGTGACCGCGCCCGCGTTCTCCATCGCGCCCGCGTTGAACTCCGGCACGAAGAGCTGGTCGTACTTCTCGAACGGGTACGGGTAGTCGAACTTCTCCTGGAAGAAGTCGAAGCCCTGCCGGGTCACGTCGAAGATCGCGTCCGCGTCCAGGTACTCGACGAGTGAGGGCCGGCAGTAGATGCCGAGCGGCACGCGCTGCTCGCCCCGCTCGTAGACGCTGTGCACCGAGTGGTACGGACCGGCGACCACCGCGGTGATGTACGAGGAGATGCGCGGCGTCGGTGTGAAGGCCCACACGACGCCGGAGCCGTCCCCGCGGTCCTGCGGCTCGGGGGTCGAGGAGTTGGAGACCACCACCCAGTCACGCGGTGCCCGCACCGTGAACTGGAACGTGGCCTTGAGGTCCGGCTGCTCGAAGCTGGCGAACACCTGGCGGGCGTAGGGCACCTCGAACTGCGAGTACAGGTACGTCTGCTGGTCGACCGGGTCGACGAAGCGGTGCAGCCCTTCCCCGGTGTTCGTGTACGCGCAGTCGGCGACGACCGTCAGCTCGTTGGCACCGGCCGCCAGGCCCGGCAGGGCGATGCGGGAGTCGACGAAGGCGGTCGCCGGGTCGAGCGACCGGCCGTTCAGGACGATCTCGTGGACGGTGGGCGCGACCAGGTCGATGAAGCTCTCCGCGCCCTCCTCGGCGCAGTCGAAGCGCACCGTGGTCCGGGACGGGAAGGTACCGCCATCCTGTACGTCCTGCGCGCCGGAGAGGTCGAGGTCGATCTCGTACGAGTGAACGGTGAGCAGCTGTGCCCGCTGCCGTGCCTCGTCGCGGGTCAGATTGGTGCCAGGCACTCGCTTTCCTCTCCTTGGTCCTCGTTGCCCAGGGGGCCATGACGCTTGGGGCACAGTCTTCCATGCCGGTCATGGCCACTCGATCGAGTAATCCCCCCGGTGCGCCGGGGGTGGGCAGGAGCATCCAGCGCAGGGCGCCGGGGCGGTCCGTGGACACGCTCACGAGGCGGAGCGGACGAGTGAACAGCCACGAGGCGGAGCGGACGAGTGAACGGACGAGTGAACGGCGGTGCCGGGCACTCGGTGTGTCGAGTGCCCGGCACGTGCCACACGTACGGCGTAGTACGCCGTACTACTTCTTCGTACTGATGCGCCCACTCATGGGCCGTTTATCGGCCGCCCATGGGCGGTTATGGGCCGCTCATGCGCGGTTATGGGCACGCTCGTGCGCCCGCGTCCTACTCCGCGGCCACCAGCTCCGCGATCTGCACCGCGTTGAGCGCGGCGCCCTTGCGGAGGTTGTCGCCGGAGACGAACAGCGCCAGGCCGTTCTCCACCGTCTCGTCCGCGCGGATCCGGCCCACGTAGGTGGGGTCCTGGCCGGCGGCCTGGAGCGGGGTCGGGATGTCGGAGAGCACCACGCCGGGGGCGGCGGCCAGCAGCTCCTGGGCGCGGGCCACGCTCAGCGGACGGGCGAAGCGTGCGTGCACCTGGAGGGAGTGGCCGGTGAAGACGGGTACGCGCACGCAGGTGCCGGAGACCCTCAGGTCGGGGATCTCCAGGATCTTGCGGGACTCGTTGCGCAGCTTCTGTTCCTCGTCGGTCTCGCCGAGGCCGTCGTCGACGAGGTTGCCCGCGAACGGCAGCACGTTGAAGGCGATGGGCCGCTTGTAGACGCCCGGCTCGGGGAAGTCCACCGCCGCACCGTCGTGCGTGAGGCGGTCCGCCTCGTCGACCACCTTCTGCGCCTGGGCGTGCAGCTCGGCCACGCCTGCCAGACCGGACCCGGACACGGCCTGGTAGGTGGCGACGACCAGGGCTTCCAGGCCCGCCTCGACGTGCAGCGGCTTGAGCGCCGGCATGGCGGCCATCGTGGTGCAGTTCGGGTTGGCGATGATGCCCTTCGGGCGGTCGGCCGCGGCGTGCGGGTTCACCTCGGAGACCACCAGCGGGACCTCGGGGTGGCGGCGCCAGGCGGAGGAGTTGTCGATCACCACGGCGCCCTGCGCGGCGACCCGCTCGGCCAGCGCCTTCGACGTCGCGCCGCCCGCGGAGAACAGGACGATGTCCAGGCCCGTGTAGTCGGCGGTGGCGGCGTCCTCCACCGTCACCGGGGTGCCCTTCCAGTCGAGTGCCGTGCCGGCGGACCGCGCCGAGGCGAACAGGCGCAGCTCGTCCAGGGGGAAGTCCCGCTCGTCGAGGATTCTGCGCATGACTGTGCCGACCTGACCGGTCGCTCCGACGATTCCGACCCTCACGAGTACTCTCCTTGGCTAGCTGTCCTGGCTGTCATCCTGGCCCCGGTCCGGTGCGGGCCCCATGATGCGTATCTCCGACGTCGTGCTGTCCAATCAATTGTCCGCCAGGTGGGACGGACCGCCAGGTGGGAAACATCACGGCGGGTGCGCGTGAGAGCCGTCCGCGCGGGCCTCCCGTTCCCAGGGCCCGTTCCCGGGGGCCGTGCGTCGCCACCGTCGCCCGCCTACTGTCTGCGCATGCAGATGCGGAAAGAACTCAGAGTCGCCGCCTATGCCGTATGCGTACGGGACGGGCAGGTGCTGCTGGTCCGCTGGGTCAGCCGGCAGGGTGACGAGAAGCGCTGGACGCTGCCGGGCGGCGGCATGGACCACGGCGAGGACCCCTACGACACCGTGATCCGCGAGGTCGAGGAGGAGACCGGGTACACCGCCCGGCCCACCGTCCTGCTCGGCGTCGACTCGGTGCTGCGCCGCTACCCCCGGCCACTCGGAGTGACCGCCGACTTCCATGGGCTGCGCCTCGTCTACGAGGGATTGATCACCGGCGGCACCCTGCGCCACGAGACCAACGGCTCCACGGACCTCGCCGCCTGGTACCCGCTGGACGAGGTGGCGGCGCTGGACCGGGTGGAACTGGTCGACTCCGGTCTCGCGCTGTGGCGCGACCGGCCGGCCGACGGCCGCCCCCTCTCCGCCGGCCGCAGCACGCCCGACCGCGACCGCTGACCGCGACCGCTGACCGCGGCACCGCGCTCACCTACCCCGAAAAGTGAACTCCCCGTAACCGCTCGCCCTCCGGGGAACGAGGGCTCCGTGGCCGATCGGCGTGGCCGTGATCCACGTCGGGCGATCGGCGTTGCCCGTTGCCGTCGCGTTCACGTGCAGCTCATCCCAGGTGCCGAGCATCTCGTAGAGCGGAGGTTCGCCACCCCGAGCCGTCCGCGCCCTGAAGACGACGCGCTCGCACTCGGGGAGAGAAGCGCCCATGCCGCGCCTACGCTCTGTCGCCGCATCCGCCACCGCATCCGCCGCATCCGCCGCCACCACCGTCACCAAGGCAGTGGACCGCCGTACCCTCCTGACCGCCGCCGGCACCGCCGCCCTGACCGCGGGCATCGGCTACGCCGTCGGCGCCTCCGGCGGCGAGGCAGCCGGGGCCACGCCCCCCATCGCCATGTCCCGCGAGGCCCCGCCCCCACCGCTCGCGCCCTACCAGGCCGGCACCACCCTGGAGACCGTGGCCGCGCCCCGTGGCTCCGGCGGCTTCCGGCGACTCGGCGACGGCCCCGGCTGGCAGCGCGTGGTGCGCGCCGAACTCGCGGCGCCGCACGCCGGGCGGTCCGGGCGGCGGACCACGCTGGCCGCGTTCGTGCAGTTCACCGACCTGCACCTGGCGGACGTCCAGCATCCGCTGCGCTTCGAGTACCTGCGATCACGCGAGCCGAACGGCTGGCGGCCGCACGAGGCGCTGACCGTCGCCGGCGCCGTCTCGCTGGTGGAGCGGGTCAACGCGCTGCGCGGTGCGCCCGTCACCGGTGCCCCGCTCCAGTTCGTGATGACCACCGGCGACAACACCGACAACAACGCGCGCTGCGAGCTGGACTGGTTCCTCACCGTCATGAGCGGCGGCGCCCTCACCCCCAACACCGGCGACCCGCACCGCTACGAGGGCGTGCAGGATTCCGGCGCCGCCCTCTACTGGCACCCCGAGGACGCCACCCTGCGCGACACCGACAAACAACTCGGCTACCCGCACATCCCGGGCTTCCTCGACGCCGCCGTCCGCGGCCTGCACAGCCCGGGCCTGAACCTGCCCTGGTACGCGACGGTGGGCAACCACGACAGCCTGGCCGGCGGCTGCTACGGCGCCACCAGCGCCTACCTGCGGGACTTCGCGGTCGGCGACCGCAAGCTGATCACGTTGCCCGGAGCCGAGACCACGGCCGTCTACGAGGGCATCTACCAGCACACCGATCCCACCGGCGCGCACCTCGAACGCGTGCTACGCGGCGCACGACGGCACATGCGGACCATCACCCCCGACGACTCCCGCGCCCCCTACTCCGTCGAGCAGTACCTGACGGCCCACCTCGACCCCGCTCACCAGGGCCTCGGTCCCGTCGGCCACGGCTACACCGCCGACAACGTGGCCGCCGGCACCCAGTACTACACGTTCCGCATCGCCGACGACGTGCTCGGCATCAGCCTGGACACCACCGACCCCGGCGGCTCCTACGAGGGATCCCTCGGCACCGCGCAGCTGAGCTGGCTGAAGAGGATCCTCGCCGACCACCGGGACACCTACGTCCTCGTCTTCAGCCACCACACCAGCACGACGCTGGACAACCGGCGGCCCGACCCGGGCCGGCCGGACGAGGACCGGCACGGCGGCGCCGAACTCGTCGAGATGCTGCGCGCCCATCCCCACGTGCTGGCCTGGGTCAACGGGCACAGCCACCGCAACACGATCACCCCGCACGGCACGTTCTGGGAGATCACCACCGCCTCGCACGTCGACGATCCGCAGCTGGCGCGCGTCGTGGAGCTGGTCGACAACCGGGACGGCACGCTGTCGGTGCTCAGCACCCTCGTGGAGTCGGCCGCGCCGCACCGCACCGACGTCGCCGACCTGTCCCAGACCGGGCTCGCGGCGCTCTACCGGGAGCTGGGCGCCAATGCGCCCGGACGGCGTCTTGACCTCGCGGGCAGCGCGGCGGACCGCAACGTGGAACTGCTCCTCGCCAAGCCGTGAGGGCCCCCGGTCACCGGGGCAGGACCCGTACGTACGCCGCCGGTTCGAGGTCGGCCGCGACCATCAGGGCGGCCCGGACCAGGGTGGCCTGGTCCTGCGGGGATCTGCACAGGGCCTGCGGGGAGAGCTGGACGACCGTGATGCCCAGACGGGTCAGGTGGTCGGGCCGGTGCGCGGAGTCGGACCACAGGGTGTCCTCCGCCCAGGGGCGGACGTCGGCGCGCGGTGCTCGCGTGTCGAGCTCCAGGGCGACCGCGTGCTCGGGCCAGTAGGCGTCGACGGGGCCCAGGTGCGGGCCGCCGGGCAGGCGCAGGTCGACGTTCCAGAGCGGCTCGGGGAGCCGGTGGTCGTGCACCATCCGGTGCAACAGCCCCTCCGCCAGCCTCCGGTCACCGTCGACCAGGGACGCGACGGCTTCGGCGATCACGGGGGCGTCCAGCAGCCGCCCCCGGCACAGCTCCGCCATCACGGCGGCCGGATCGCCGTGCCCGCCGCACAGCACCTCCGCCAGGATGCCGTGGACCGTGCCGGCGTCGGTGAGCCAGGCCACCGCGTCCGCCACCGCACGCGGCACCGGGGCCACCGCCACGCCGTGGACCAGCTCAGGATCCGGCAGCCGTGCCCCGCGCAGCACCCGCGCGAAGGAGACCGACCGCAACCGCCGGGTGCGCGGCACGAGCACGTCGATCCGCTCCAACGCGGACAGCGCGGGCACCGACGCGAACCCGCGCAGGGCGAGCGCCGCAAGACCCGTGACCATCGCATCGCCACTCCCGCCATACGATGCATCGCCGTCGGCACCGGGCGCCGGCGGGCGGGCCGCGTACAGGAGCGCCGCGTGCACCCGCTCCTCCGCGCCGGGCGGCGCCGGGTGCAGCAGAAACACCCCCGGCAACACCTGCTGCCAGCCCCCACCGGGCCGACACCGCTCACGCGCCACGGCAGCGGCGACGCCGTGCGCCCGCAACTGCGCCGCGTTCATCACACGCCGCTGCACCTGACTGAGATGACTCAAGGGCCGGGGAGAAACCGGAGTGTTGTGGCTCATGCCCGCCAATGTCCCCACCCGCCCGCCCCCCTTGAACCCTTGTTACAAACCCGTCGACAAACACGGACAAGACCCACAGAACCCACCAAACTAACGTTCCCGGCACACCCATACGCCTCCCACAACCCACCCCACAGACCACCCACCGCGCCAGGACCGGCGGCCCCCGAATGAGATGCGACCCACGGGGCTGTGGTTCGTGTGCGGCTCTCGTCGCGGGGGCGGGGGAGGACCGACGCCTCGGGCGTGAAGAGGCGCGGGCTGTGATGGTGCGCGGCCTTGCAGCGCGGGCGCGACGGGGGCATTGCCGTGGGGCGTGAAGGCGCGCGGGAGAGGTGACGCCGCGGGCGTGAAGGGGCGGGGGCGGATTGGTGTGCGGCTCCGTCGTGGGGGCGTGGCGGGGGCATTGCCGTGGGGCGTGAAGGGGCGCGGGCCGGTATTGGTGTGTGGCTCTGTCGCGGGGTGCGGCGGGCGTGACGCCGAGCATGAGAAGGCTTACGGGGTTGGGTTCGTGTGCGGTCTTGCCGCGGGGCGCGGGAGAGGTGATGCCGTGGGCGAGAAGGGGCGGGGTGCCGGTTTGATGTGCGGCTCCGTCGTGGGGGCGTGGCGGGGGCATTGCCGTGGGCGTGACGCCGCTCATGAGAAGGGGCGGGGCCTGTGTCCACGTGCGGCTTTGCCGCGCGACGGGGAGGGGCAACGCCGCGGGCGTGAAGCGGCGCGGGCTGTGATGGTGGGCGGCTCGGCCGCGCGGGCGTGGCGGGGGCGACGCCGCGCACGTGAAGGGGCACGGGTCGATATTGATGTGCGGCTCCGCCGCACGGGCGCGACGGGGCAACGCCCCCGGAGTGAAGGGGCGCGGGGAACTGCGCGACAAGCCACGACGATCGCGCAGATCGCCACCGTCCAAGAGGGTCGCCCCCGACCGATCCAGGCCACCGGCCTGGCACCATCCCCGGGCGAAGCCCGAACCCACCGGGCTACGGGCGAAGCCCGAGCCTGCCGAGAAGCCCCGTTGGAACCCCGGGCGCCCCGCCCGAGACTAGCCCCGGGCGCCCCCGGCCAAGGCGCCCCCGGGGACTCCCCCGGCCAAAGACCCCCCGGGGGGCACCCCGGCCAAAGCGCCCCCGGCACCCCCCCGGCCAGGGCGGACGGACCCCCTAGTCCGCCCTGGCATCGCAGGACTGCCCCCGCAACGCCCGCCCCAGATCATCCCGCGCTTCGAGGACCAGTCGTCGAAGCGCCGGCGGCGCATCCCGGTGTGACTCCAGCCAGGTGTCGGCCATCTCGAGGCCCTCCTGACCCTGGAGCATCGGGAAGAGTCCCCGGACGACGTCCATCCCGATCTGGATGGACCGCTCCCGCCACACCCGTTCGATCACCTCGAAGTACTGGCTCGCGTACGGCGCGACCAGCTCCTGCTGCGACGCCGGCGCGAAACCGGAGATCACCGTGCCGACCATCGCGTTCGACAGCGCACGGGACTCGACCACGGACTGCCAGGCGGCCGCCTTGACGTCGGCGGACGGCCGCGCCGCCAGGCACCGCACCTGGTGCAGCTTGCCGGACGCGGTGTCGTCCCGGGCCAGTTCGGCGGTGAGCACGCCCTCGTCGGCGATGCCGTGTACCGCCAGCGGGTGGAGGAACGCCCAGCGCAGCTCCTGGTCGACGTCGAGTCCGTCGATGACGACGCCGCCGTCCAGCAGGCCCTGCAACACGTCGAGTTCGGTCTTCTCGCCGGCCACCGAGGCGAAGAACCGCGCCCACACCAGCTGCTGCTCGCTGCCGGGCGCGGCCTGCCGCAGCTCGGCCAGCGCGCCCTGCGCCAGCAGCCGGCCGGCCTCCTCGCGCCAGTCGGGCGCCACGTAGTGCACCAGGGCGCTGTGCGCCCAGGAGTGCACCATCTGGAGCATGCCGATGTGGTCCTCCCGGTTGGCGAACCGCAGCACCAGGTCGATGAATTCCCGTGCGGGCAGCTGCGCGTCCCGGGTCATGTTCCACAGCGCCGACCAGCACAGTGCGCGCGGCAGCGGCTCCAGGATGTCGCCGAGGCCGTCGCGCAGGGTGGCCAGCGAGGTCTCGTCGAAGCGGATCTTGGCGTACGTCAGGTCGTCGTCGTTGACGATGATCAGCTCCGGCGCGTCGGCGCCGGCCAGCTCGGGGACGACGGTGCGCGCGCCGTCCACATCGATCTCGGCGCTCGCGTAGCGCACCAGCGCGTTCGGCTCGACGCCGTCCACGTCCGCGCGCCGGTACAGTCCGATCACCACCCGGTGCGGGCGCAGCGTGGGATGCGCCTCGGGAGCCTCCTGGACGACGGCCAGCTCACCGATCCGACCCGTCGCGTCCAGCACCACCTGCGGGGTCAACGACACCAGCCCCGGGGTCTGCAACCACAGCCGCGACCAGGCCCGCATGTCGCGCCCGGACGTCTCCTCCAGCACCGCCAGCAGGTCCTCGAGCCGGGTGTTGCCGTAGGCGTGCCGCTTGAAGTAGCGCCGGGCGCCCTCCAGGAAGGCGTCCTGCCCGGCGTAGGCCACCAGCTGCTTCAGGACCGAGGCACCCTTGGCGTAGGTGATCCCGTCGAAGTTGAGCTTGGCGTCCTGGAGGTCATGGATGTCGGCGGTGATGGGGTGGGTGGACGGCAGCTGGTCGGCGCGGTACGCCCACACCTTGCGCCGGTTCGCGAACGTGATCCAGCCGTCCGTGTAGCGGGTGCCCCCCACCAGCGAGAAGTAGCCCATGAAGTCGGCGAAGGACTCCTTGAGCCACAGGTCGTCCCACCACTGCATGGTGACCAGGTTCCCGAACCACATGTGGGCCATCTCGTGCAGCACCACTTCGCTCCGGTGCTCGTACGAGGTCTGGGTCACCCGGCCGCGGAAGATGAACGACTGCTCGCGGAACGTCAGGCAGCCCGGGTTCTCCATGGCGCCCAGGTTGTACTCGGGCACGAAGAACTGGTCGTACTTGCCGAACGGGTACGGGTAGTCGACGTGGTCGTGGAAGAAGTCCAGGCCCTGCTTGGTGACGAGGAAGATGTCGTCCGCGTCGAAGTGCCGCGCCAGGCTCTTGCGGCAGCCCGCGCCGAGCGGGACCTCCAGGGTGCTGCCGTCGTCCAGCGTGCGCGTGTAGGAGTCCGTCACGTAGTGGTACGGGCCGGCGACGACGGTGGTGATGTACGTGGAGATCGGCTTGGTCTCGGCGAACCGCCACACGGAGTCGACCAGCTCACCGGCACCGTTGCTCCACACCGTCCAGCCCTCCGGCGCCCGCACCTCGAAGCGGAACGGCGCCTTGAGGTCCGGCTGCTCGAAGTTGGCGAAGACGCGGCGGGCGTCGGCGGGTTCGTACTGGGTGTAGAGGTAGACCTCGTCGTCCTCCGGGTCGACGAACCGGTGCATGCCTTCGCCGGTGCGGCTGTAGGCGCACTGCGCGTCCACCACCAGCTCGTTGTCGGCCGCGAGGTCCTCCAGGGCGATCCGGGAGCCATCGAACACGGCCCTGGGGTCGAGGTCCCGGCCGTTCAGCGACACGGCGGTGACGCTCGGTGCGATCAGGTCGGCGAACGAGGTGGCGCCCGGCTCGGCGCAGCGGAACCTGATCGTGGTGACCGAGCGGAAGGTACGCGCGTCCTCGTCCCCGCCTGGTGCTTCGTCCTTCCCCTGGGGGTGCCTCCCACGCCCTTCAGGCAGTGGGGGAGTCTTGCGGGCCTGGGAGGTGTCCCCAGCCGAGCGCAGGTCCAGCGCGACCTCGTACGCGTCCACGGACAGCAGCGCCGCCCGCTCCCTGGCCTCGTCACGGGAGAGGTTCTCACCGGGCACGAGCGGCCCTCCTTGTGTGATCATCGACGGATGGCGCACCGCTGGGTGCGGCACGTGGCGCGTTACGCGCGTGGACGGCTCTGATCCTGCCATGCGGGGCTTCTCCCGCACAGTTGGGAATGGCACGGATGACCAGTGGTGTTCTGTGGAGGGGGACGGCCCTTGCGGCGTCCACCGCGAGCGACGGTCTGACGCGACCCTCACCACCTGCATGATCAGCGGCGTGGTCGAGTACAGGCGAGTACAGGACCGTACGGCTGAATATGAGCCTTGTGAGTCTTGCGCATTCTTGAGGAGAGACATGGCAGCCACGTCAGCGAAGAAGACGCCCGTCGACTTCTGGTTCGATCCGCTGTGCCCCTGGGCCTGGATGACCTCCCGCTGGGTGTTGGAGGTGGAGAAGGTGCGGGACATCGAGGTCACCTGGCACGTGATGAGCCTGGCCGTGCTCAACGAGCCCAAGCTGGACACGCTGCCGGAGCAGTACCGGGAGGGCATGAAGCAGGCCTGGGGCCCCGTTCGGGTGGTGATCGCAGCCCAGGAGCAGCACGGTCCGGAGGTGCTCGGCCGGCTGTACACCGCGCTCGGCACGCGGTTCCACAACCGCGGCGAGGGCCCCACACGGGAGGCGATCCTGGGCGCCCTGGAGGACGCCGAGCTGCCGGCCTCCCTCGCGGACTACGCCGACTCCGACGAGTACGACACCCAGCTGCGCGCCTCGCACAAGGTGGGCATCGACAAGGTCGGCCAGGAGGTCGGCACCCCCGTGATCGCGGTGCCGGGTCCGGACGGCGAAGAGGTCGCCTTCTTCGGACCGGTCGTCACGCCGGCTCCCAAGGGCGAGGCGGCGGCCCAACTCTGGGACGGCACCCTGATGGTCGCCTCCATCCCCGGCTTCTACGAGATCAAGCGGACGAGGACGGTCGGGCCCATCTTCGACTGAGCCCGGCCTCTCGACCCCTGCGTCTCCGACCTGCCGAAGGCCCCCGCGGATGTCGTATCACCGCGGGGGCCTTCGGCATGTCCGGCTGATTTCAGGGCTCAGGGCTCGGGGCTCAGGGGTGGGTCAGGAGCGATCCCTGCGTCCGCCGCAGGCAGGGCAGCCGCGGCAGAGCGGCCGGGTGGCTGGGTGGCTCAACGGGAGCGCGCCTCGCCCGACCGGCGCGCCCGCAGCTCCCGCAGGCCCGCGCCGACCAGCACGATCACGAGCGCATACGTGGACCACAGGACCTGGGGCCGCGCCGTCGAGTCGTTCAGCATCAGCCCGAGCACCGCGGCCATCAGCGCCAGCGTCGCCCAGGTCAGCCACGGGAACGCCCACATCTTCAGGACCAGCCGCTCGGGGGCCTCCTGCTCCAGCCGGCGCCGCAGCCGTAGCTGCGAGATCGCGATCAGGGCCCACACGTAGAGCAGCACGGCCCCGACCGCGTTGAGCATCTTGAGGAAGACGGTGTCCGGCCACTCCAGATTGAGCAGCACCGAGACGAAGCCGAACGCCACGGAGGCGAGCACCGCCCGACGCGGCACGCCACCCGTGCCGGCGCCGCCCGAGCCGCCGGAAGTGCCGGAAGTGCCCGAAGCGCCGGAACCGGTGGCGCCGTCCTGGGCGCCCTTGGCGGCGCCGTCCGCGGCGGCCAGGCCGGGGACCGGAAGCCCACCGGAGACCTTGAGCAGGCCCTTCGGTGCCTCGCCCCGCTGGGCGAGCGAGAAGATCATCCGCGAGGAACCGTAGAGGTTGGCGTTGAGCGCGGACAGCAGCGCCACGAAGACGACGATGTTCATGATCTGGGCCGCGGACGGCACCCCGATCGAGTCGAGCACGGTGACGTACGGGCTGATCCCGGCCTGCTGCGCGGTCCACGGCAGCACCGTGACGATGACCAGCATCGAGCCGACGTAGAAGAAGACGATCCGGACCACCGCGCTGCGCACCGCGCGCGACACCGAGCGGGCCGGGTCGTCGGACTCCGCGGCCGCGATGGTGACGACCTCCAGGCCGCCGAAGGCGAAGACGACGGCGAGCACGCCGGAGAGCACCCCGTCCCAGCCGGCGGGCAGGAAGCCGCCCTTGGCACCGGTGAGGTTGTCGAGCGCGACCGCGTGGGTGTCCGGCAGCAGCCCGAAGATCGCCAGCACGCCGAGCGCCAGGAACAGCACGATCGCGGTGACCTTCAGCGCGGCGAACCAGAACTCGAACTCGCCGAAGTTCCGCACCGCCGCCAGGTTGGTCACGGTGAAGACCACCATGAAGATCAGCACCCAGGCCCACTGCGGCACCGAAGGCGCCCAGCCGTGCGAGATCTGCGCGGCCCCGGTCGCCTCCACGGCGAGCACCACGACCAGCATGAACCAGTACAGCCAGCCGGCCGTGAAGCCGGCCCAGCGGCCGAGCGCGCGCTCGGCATGCACGGAGAACGAGCCCGAGGCGGGCAGCGCCGCCGACATCTCGCCCAGCATCCGCATCACCAGCATCGCGAGGATCCCCGCGATCAGGTACGACACGATGATGCCGGGCCCGGCGACGGTGATACCGGCGCCGGATCCGACGAAGAGCCCGGCGCCGATGACGCCGCCCAGGCCCAGCATCGTGAGGTGGCGCTGTTTGAGGCCGGTCGAGAGCGGCTCGCTCCCGGCGGTGAGTGAGGTCGTGGCGGGGGCGCCGGGAGGGGTGGTGGCGTCCGCGACGGCCGCGCTGGCCCGAGTGGATCCGGTGGTCTCGGGCGCGGACCTGTCTGGTCCCTGTTGGTCCATGGTGTGCGCTTTCGGTGGTGTGTCGGTGGGGGGTTGTGGTTGGGGGGGTGATGAGGGGTCGCGATCGGGGGTGTGATCTTTTGATTGTGATCTTTTGACGGGTTCGGGCGGGCCCCGGTCCCGTGGTGGTGCGGTGCTACGGCGTCCGGGCCGTGGTGGGAGCGGACGGGGCCGACAGCGGGGTCCGACGGCTGGGCCGGGCGCCGGCCCTGACGGCAGCACCGGCCGGCCGCGCGCGCTCGGACGGCCCGGGCCCGCTGCGGCGTCGGACGATCGACGTTAGCGGCTCGGCGCCGTACCGGAACGGGGGAGGGGTGATCTCCAGACGCTCCGGCTCGGGCGCCGGAATCGTCTTTCTCCTGCTTTACCACCGCGAACTTCCCTGCCGCCCAAGGGGTTCGAGCTGCGTCCCGAGGGCTGCGCCCAGGGATACACACGCGAACGCGAACCGCCTGTGATGAGCATCACGCCGTCAGCGGTCTTGGAGTGCCGTCCTTGTGCGGAAGACACCAAGCGTGCGGTTCGTACTTGTGACCGACTGACGGTGAGCCGCGCCCGGTACCTGGGATAACGTCACGCTGTCCCGATCTGTCCGTGATCATGATCATGATCGTGATTGCGGTGGGTGCCGCCTCGCCCGACCCTGATCAGGACCCTGTCCCGTTCGACTTCGACCCCGCGGAGCCCCGATGAGTACCGCTGCCGTCTCCTACCGTCCCGGTGAGGTCCTCGCCGACCTGCTGCCCGCGTCGTCCGGTGCGCGCGCCCGTGCGCGTGACGCCGTGCTCGTCGTCGGCGGTGCGGCGCTGACCGGCCTCGCCGCACAGCTCGCGGTGCCCGTGCCCGGTTCACCGGTGCCGGTGACCGGACAGACCTTCGCTGCCCTGCTGGTCGGCACCGCGCTGGGCCCCGGCCGGGGCCTGCTCTCCCTCGCCGTGTACGCGCTCGTCGGGATGGCCGGAATGCCGTGGTTCGCAGGCGGCCAGGCCGGGCCGGGCGGTGCGTCCTTCGGCTATGTGCTGGGCATGCTGCTCGCCGCCGGGCTGACCGGTGCGCTGGCGCGGCGCGGCGGGGACCGCTCGGTGCTGCGCACCGCCGGCACGATGGTGGCGGGGTCCGTGGTGATCTACGCGGTCGGCGTGCCGTACCTGGCGGTGGCCACCGGGATGTCGGCCACCCAGGCCGTTGCCGCCGGGCTCACCCCGTTCCTCATCGGGGACGCGGTGAAGGCCGTCCTCGCGATGGGTGCGCTGCCGGGAGCCTGGCGACTCGCCCGCCGGTGACGGGGCGCCTTTGGCGCCCCGTCCTGGGGTGCGGTCGGGCGCGTGCCGCGTGCCGCGTGCCGCGTGCCGCGTGCCGCGTGCCGCGTGCCGCGTGCCGCGTTCGCGGTTGGGCGCGGGCCCGGTGGTCGGAGCGGTCCGGGGTGCCCCCTTGGGGCGGTGGCGGGCTGCCGGCTTCGTCGTGGCTGGTTGCGCAGTTCCCCGCGCCCCTTTGGGGGGCGCGGGTGCCCGCAGCCCTTTGACCCCGAGCAGCCTCAGGGTGCGTCGGGGCCATTGTCGCCGCGGCGCCTCTTCGCCAGCGACACCGTCACCACCAGCGCCGCCACCAGCAGGGACAGCAGCACCTGGGTGCGGCCTGCGGCGTCGGTGAGCATGTAGGCCAGGACGAAGACGATCATGCCGATCGTCACCCAGGTCAGATACGGGAACAGCCACATCCGCACCACCAGCCGTTCCGGCGTCTCGCGCAGCACGATGCCCCGCATCCGCAGCTGGGTGCAGCAGACGACCAGCCACACGAAGAGGGCGACCGCGCCGGAGGAGTTCAGCAGGAAGGCGAAGACGGTGTCGGGCCAGCGGTAGTTGAAGAACACCGCGAGGAACCCGAAGAGCACCGATCCGAGGATCGCCGCGCGTGGCACGCCCCGTGCACTGGTACGAGCCATCGCCCGTGGCGCGTCACCCCGCCTGCCCAGGGAGAACGCCATCCTGGACGCCGTGTACAGGCCGGAGTTGAGGCAGGACAGCACCGCCGTGAGCACGATCGTGTCCATGACCTGGCCGGCGTGCGGGATGCCGATGGAGTCCAGGGCGGCCACGTAGGAGCCGTCTGTGGTGATCGACGCCTCGTTCCAGGGCAGAAGCAGCAGCACGACGAAGATCGAGCCGAGGTAGAACACGGCGATCCGCCAGATCACGCTGTTGGTCGCCCTGGTCACGGCGCGCTGGGGATGCGTCGACTCACCGGCCGCAAGGGTGACGATCTCGCTGCCCATGAAGGAGAAGACCACGGTCAGGGCGCCGGTGAGCACGGAACCGGGACCGTGCGGCAGGAAGCCGCCGCTGTCGGTGAGATGGCCGAATCCGGCGCCCCCGTGCCGCGCCCCCGGCAGCATCCCGAAGGCGGCCAGCAGGCCGACCGCGATGAAGGCGACGATCGCCACCACCTTGATCCCGGCGAACCAGAACTCGAACTCGCCGTACGAGCGCACCGAGGCCAGGTTCGAGACGGTGAGCAGGCTCATCACGGCCAGCGCGAAACCCCACTGCGGGATCGCGGGCAGCCAGCCGTTGAGGATCACGGCACCCGCGGTCGCCTCCACCGCCAGCACCACGACCCAGAAGAACCAGTAGAGCCAGCCGATCGAGAACCCCGCCCAGTGGCCCAGCGCCCGGTCGGCGTACTCCGAGAAGGAGCCGGACGCCGGCTGTGCCGCGGCCATCTCGCCCAGCATCCGCATCACGAGCACGACCATCGTGCCGACCAGCGCGTACGAGACGAGGATCGCGGGCCCCGCGGCGGTGATGCCGGCGCTGGACCCGACGAACAGGCCGGCCCCGATCACCCCACCGATGGCGATCATGGACAGATGGCGGCTCCGGAGCCCCGGCCGCAGAGCGTCGCCACCCCCTGCCTCCGTGGGTGTCCGATGGTCTCCCGGGCCGGTGTCCGGGTGCGCAGGAGACGGCCGCGAGGGCATGGGGGCTCCTTGGGTCATCAGTCCGCCAGGTCATCGGCCGTCAGAGGGGGTCGGCTCGCGGGTCGTCCGGTAGCGCCCTCATCGCGACATGCCACCCGACATCCCAGTACATCTCATTACGTCTCAGGTCATCTCGCTTCGTATCAGTATGCCTTCGTACGGATGCGGAAGATCGGAAGAAATGAATCCGGAGCGTTGTACGACGTCGTGGCCGGGACGGGCGTGTCGCCGCAGGTCCGAACGACACGTGCAGGCGTCCGCCGGCCACCCTCGGGCCCCGGCGCGCCGGCGGCATGCCACACTCGACGCCATGCGCGTGTACCTCGGCTCCGATCATGCCGGCTACGAACTGAAGAACCACCTCGTCGAGTGGCTGACGGCCCAGGGCCACGAGCCCGTCGACTGCGGCCCCGCCGTGTACGACGCCGACGACGACTACCCCCCGTTCTGCCTGCGCGCCGCCGAGGGCGCGGCCGGCGACCCCGAGGCGCTGGGCATCGTGATCGGCGGCTCGGGCAACGGCGAGCAGATCGCGGCGAACAAGGTCAAGGGCGTGCGTGCCGCGCTCGCCTGGAACGAGCAGACCGCGGCGCTCGGCCGCGAGCACAACAACGCCAACGTGATCGCCGTCGGCGCCCGCATGCACAGCGCCGACGAGGCCACCAAGTTCGTCGAGATCTTCCTGAGCACCCCGTTCTCCGGCGGCGAGCGGCACGCCCGCCGTATCGCGATGCTCTCCGCCTACGAGACCACCGGCGACCTGCCGCCGCTGCCACAGCCGTAGCGCCCCGCCTCGGTGCCCCCTTCTCGGCGGCGCACCGGGGCGTCCTGGAGGCGCCACCCGGGACGTCGTGGAGACAAGCAGAGACAGTCGGGACAAGGGAACGAGGAGGTCGGGCCGTGCCCGAAGGGCACACGATCCATCGGCTGGCGGCCGACCACAGCGAACGCTTCCTCGACCATCCCGTGGGCGTGACCAGTCCCCAGGGCAAGTTCTCCGACGCCGCCGCACTGCTCGACGGCACCGTGCTGACCGATGCCCAGGCGCACGGCAAGCACCTCTTCCTGGGCTTCGGCGCGTCCGCCCCGGCCGCCCACTGGGTCCACATCCACCTGGGGCTCTTCGGCAAGGTCGGCTTCGGCACCCACCCCGTACCGCCGCCCACCGACACCGTACGGCTGCGGCTCGTCGGCCGGGACGCCTACGCGGACCTGCGCGGCCCGGCGACCTGCGCGTTGGTCACCGACGCCGAGAAGGAGGCCGTGCACGACCGGCTCGGCCCCGACCCGCTGCGCGCCGACGACGTCGAGGGCGACGGCGCCGATCGGGCCTGGCGGCGGATATCCCGCAGCCGTACCAGCGTTGCCGCCCTGCTCATGGACCAGAAGGTGATCGCCGGCGTCGGCAACGTCTACCGGGCCGAGGTGCTCTTCCGGCACGGTATCGACCCCTACCGCACCGGCCGGGACCTCACCCGCGCCGAGTGGGACGCCCTCTGGGCGGACCTGGTGGCCCTGATGCGCGAGGGCGTGCGCACCAACCGCATCGACACGGTGCGCCCCGAGCACACCCCCGAGGCGATGGGCCGCGCGCCCCGCGTCGACGATCACGGGGGCGAGGTGTACGTGTACCGCCGGGCGAACCTGCCCTGCCACCTCTGCGGCACGGAGATCCGCACCGCCGGCCTCGCCGCCCGCAACCTCTTCTGGTGCCCCGGCTGCCAGACCCGCTGACGCGTCCGCCGCGGCCCCGCCCGGGCGCCCTGGGTCCCGTCGTCAAACTCCCGTCGTTGCCCGAAGGGCTGCATGGCGTCGCCGGGCAGACGGGAGTTTGACGACAGGGCCTAGAAGCCGTAGGGCAGCCAGGGCGCCACACCGGCGCCGAACGCCGTCGACGCCTCCGCGAGCGCACCCCCGCGCAACTCCCGCACCCGGCCGGCGCCGGCCAGCGACATCAGCGTGCTGCCGCCGAGGTAGGCCGCGCCCAACTCGGTCACCGACAGCGCCAGGTCCGCCGCGTCCGAGGTGCGCTCGCAGCACACGTCCTTGCCGGTCTCGGCGGTCAGCCGCCAACGACCCGCGTTCCAGGGGCAGAAGTCGTCCGCCACCTCCAGGACGACATCCAGGGGCGCCTGGTACGCACGCGCCTGGAGAGCGGCGCCCACGTCCACCAGACGCACATGGAGCCCGTCGCGCACCTGGGCCCGGCAGCGCCGGATGTCGGACACCAGATGCTGCACGGGATCGTCCACCGGACGGGACCGCGCCACCACGGACGTCGTCAGGTCGATCTCGCAGAGGAACCGCCACAGCGCCGCGTACGCACCCGGGTCCAGCGCCTCCAGGTCACGCAGGAGGATCGTTCCGGTGGGCCCGGACCGGTCCCAGGACGGCTTGTTGTGGAACCGGGCGTAGCCCACGACCTCGCCCGCCCGCTCGGCGAGCACGCACTGCAAGGGCGAGCCGCCCTGCCGTTCGGTCGGCGAATCGAGCAGCGGCAGCCGCTGCCACCCGGAGCCCGGCTCCCGCCGCAGCATCCCCGGCCGCCGGGTCACCACCCGCTCGTACACGGCCTCGCACACCGCACCCGCAGCGACCGGCGCGGCGAACCGCAGCCGCACGTCACCGGCGCTCTCGGGCACCGTCACCCGCACCCGCTGGGTGTCGATCTCCAGGCTCAGCGCCAGCGTCCCGACGGCATAGCCGAACCTGCCGTAAATGGCCGGCTCGGACGCCGTCAGCACCGCCAGCGCCTCGCCGCGGGCGTGCACGTCGTCGAGTTGCCGCCGCATCAGCGTCGTCAGCAGACCGCGCCGTCGGTGGGTGGCGGCGACGCTGACCATGGTGACCCCGGCCGCGGGCAGCACCGCACCGCCCGGCACCACCACACGGAACGAGAACGCGCCCGCCGTACCCACGCATTCGCTGCCGTCCCAGGCACCCAGCGAGCGCTCGTACTCCGTGAGGTCGTTCCACAGGGCGCGATCCTCCGGCGACTCCTCCACACCGCCGAACGCCCGCTCAAGTGTGGCGTACCACACATCCCACTCGGACGCGTCCAGCACTCGTACCTCTGGTGTCATACGGCATCCATACCAGGAGGCCCGGTCCCCCGCGAGGTGACTGACCGCAGCCCGTCAGCCCCGGAAATGGCCGTATCGCAACGGCCCCGCGATCACTTCGGGGCCGGCCACGTGACGCCCGCGGTTCCACCACGTACGGTCCCTGCATGCGTCCAGCCATGACCGCACCACCCGGCCGAATCCCAACCCCGGTGTCTCCGGGGGCCGTCGGACAGCTGTCCGGTGAGGGACAACCGGGGCCTCCCGTGCGCAGCATCCGGTTCGCTGGATAGGGTCACCCGAAGCGATGGCAGGACGACGTGCGGCAGCCGACACCTTCCCGGCCCGGATGAAGAAGCAGCTTCACCGGGTCCGGGTCGGCGTGCGCCGGGCCGGCGTGGACTACTTCCGCGGCGACGGCTCCGACTGGATCGCGCTCGTCGGACTGCTCCTCACGATCCCGCTGATCGCCGCCGGCACCCTGATGAACTCGGTGTGGTGCGCGCCCTCCCTGCTGGCGCTGCCCATCGTCGCCGGCGGCCTGCTGCTGCGCCCGGCGAGCCTGCTCGGCCTGTACGCGGGCTCCGCCACCGCCCTCATCGTCGAGTCCGTGGCGCTGGGCCCCTACACCGAGGGACCGTCGCGTGTGACACCAGGAGTGGTGCTGGTGGTCGCCGCGTGCGGTTTCTTCGGACTGCTCATCGCACAGTTCCGCAGCCGGGTGGGCGTGCCCTGGCGGCGCGGCGGCACCATGCTCTTCGACCTCAGGGAACGCATCCGGGTGCAGAGCAAGCTGCCGACGCTGCCGCCCGGCTGGCACCGCGAGATGGCGCTGCGCCCGGCCGGCGGCCAGTCCTTCTCCGGCGACTTCGTGGTGGCCGCCCGCACCAACGGCGGACGCAGCCTGGAGGTCGTCCTCACCGACGTGTCCGGCAAGGGCATGGACGCCGGCTCCCGCGCGCTGCTGCTCTCCGGCGCCTTCGGCGGCCTGCTCGGCTCGCTGCCCCCGCACGCCTTCCTGCCCGCCGCCAACGGCTATCTGCTGCGCCAGTCCTGGGAAGAGGGTTTCGCGACCTCCATCCATCTCGTCCTGGACCTGGAGTCGGGCGACTACGAGCTGTACTCCGCGGGACACCCGCCCGGCCTCCAGCTCAACGCCGGCAACGGCCGCTGGGAGCAGAAGACCGCCGAGGGGCCGCTGCTCGGCGTGTACGACGGCGCGCAGTTCGATCCGACCAAGGGCACGCTGCGTCCGGGTGATGTGCTCATGCTGTTCACCGACGGCCTCGTCGAGACGGCCGACCGCGATCTGTCCGAGGGCATCGACCGCCTCACCGGCGAGGCCGAGCGTTATGTCGCAGGCGGTTTCCACGGTGCGGCCTGGCACCTCATCGAGGCGGTTGCCAGGGACGTCAACGACGACCGGGCGCTCCTGCTGATATGCCGGGAGACGTACGACGGCGACGGCCCGGAAGAGGCGATGGAGCGTCCCTGAGCGGGACCCTGAGCGGCGAGTGACATGAACGGCGAGTGACCCGCACGGGGAGTGACCCGAACGGAGAGCGGGGCTGCGACGTTCTCGCAGCCCCGCTCATCCGACGCTCGTCAGACAGCCGTCCGGCTGTGGCCTAGGCCGACGCCGTGTGGTGCCGGCGCTCGCGGTCGCGGGCGATTTCGACGGCGTCCTGCCGGAAGGCCCACTTCATCTCGGGTTCCATCACACAGCGGAACACTCGCCGCACCGGTGCGGTGCACAGCACCGTCACGACCGCACCGGCGACGAGGGTCGCCAGGACCTCACCGACCGGCTTGTGCAGGATCGGGAAGTCGTCGTACCAGCCCGCGTACTTGACCGCCTTGACGACGAATCCGTGCAGCAGGTAGCCGTACAGCGTGCCGGCGCCGAGCGCGGTGAACCACATCTTCCGGCCCGGTACCCAGGCGAAGAAGCAGCCGGTCAGCACGATCGAGCAGCCGAAGGTGGCCAGGGTCATCACGATGCCGACCCACCAGGGGGTGCCGAGTTCCTGCGCGGCGTCCCGGTGGAAGAACCACGCGGCGTTCATGTGCTGGGCGGCCCAGTACGCGAAGACGAGAGCGGCGAGGAAGACGGGCGCTGCGGCGACCCGTACGCGGCGCCGTCGGACCCACTGGAAGTGCTCCTGCTTCAGGCACAGCCCCAGGACGAAGTACGGCAGCAGCTGGAGCACGCGCTGGAGGTCGAGGTCGTTGCCGATGCTGGGGGAGATCGACGCGAGGCACGCGATGGCCAGGGCGACCGGCAGCGGCCAGCGGGCGATCTTCCACAGGGGGGTGGTCAGCCGCCAGATGAACAGGGCGGCGAGGAACCAGGTCAGGAACCAGGGGTCGAGCAGGCTGATGTCGTGCGAAGGATCGTCCGCCCACTGCTTGAACAGCGAGTAGGCGAGCTCGAAGACCACATAGGGGACGGCGACACCGGTCACCAGCTTCCGGAGGCGGTCGGGGCGCCAGTCGAAGCTGCGGGAGAAGTAGCCGGAGATGATGATGAACGCCGGCATATGGAAGGTGTAGACCACCAGGTAGAGAGCGGTGGTGGCGCGACTGCCGGAGCGCAGCGGCTCCCAGGCGTGCGCCATGGCGACGAGGACGATCGCCAGGTACTTGGCGTTGTCGAAGAACGCGTCACGCTGCTTGGCGGGTTTTCCGCCCGAGGCGGAGGCAGGGGAGGAGGGGGCGTCCCGGGCGCCGCTGGAGGTGGCGGACTGCTCGGTGCGCTGCTTCGGGACCGTGCCCGAGTGCTCCTGAACCGGCGGGAGGGGGGCGCTTCGCCGGCCGGAGGGTGGCAGCGAGTTCATCACAGTCCCTCCCACCAAGAGCTGGGGGAAACGATCCGTGATCTCGCGGTGGCGGAAGTCGAGGCGGCGTGGAACATCTGATGCAGCTTAGCGTCGGCCGGGTGAATCCGTAAAACCCCGTCGATGATTACCGGTTATGACCTGTGGCTCGTATGGATTCAATGAAGCCGGCGTGACGAAGATTTTATGGCCGACGTGCGACGACACGCTTTACGGCACCCAGTGCCGCCCCGCCGTCGCCCGCCGGGCCCGCCCGAGCCGCCGTACGCCGCCCCCGCCAGGCCTCGGTCGCCGCGCTGTGCCGCCCCGTGCCGGCCGGCCTTTCCGCTGGCCGCGTGGGGGAGGAGGCGGTGCTAATACGGTGCGTAGGTCCCGTGACCTTTCTGTGTCCAAGCGGTGAGGGAGATCGTGCAAGGGTGGCTCGGGGTGCCGTGGAGATGTCTGTGTAGTAGCCAACGAGAAATATCCCAAAATACCGCTGCGGGGTATGTGGCAGGGAAACGATCAGGCCGCATGAGAAGTCGATGAGAATGTGACGCATGCCATGCGAATTGCCCGGATGGAGAAGTCGGTCATGGTCTTTCGTGCGACTTCGGCGGAGTGGTACGCCGTGCCGGGGTGAGCGGCGTCACAGGTGGCTGTCCGACGTTGTGTCAGCTGTCGCATAGCCCGGCCGGGTTGGTGGCACGATGTTCCTGGCGGGGGTGTGCGGGGTCGTACCCCCCGGGCCGGGAGCGTGACCGACCGAGGGTGTGTGATCAGTCGTGGCCATTTCGCTGTCCGTGGTGCTTTTGCTGGCGATAGTCCTCGTCGTGCTGCTGCGCGGCGGATCGATCAAGCCGGGTCCCGCCATCGTCGCCGTCCTCTTCGGCTTCTTCCTCGCCTCGACGGGGATGGCCCCCGACATCAAACGCTTCCTGGACGCGGTGGCGGACACCATCGGCTCGATCAAACTGTGACGGCCTCCGGCGCCCGCGCCGGATCGCCGGAGAACCGTGGAGCCGGAGAGCCGGAGAGCCGTATGAAGAAGAAAAACCAGGTCCGGCCCGTGATGACCACGGACCGGACCTGGAATGGAGCGGGCGACGGGAATCGAACCCGCGTAGCTAGTTTGGAAGACTAGGGCTCTACCATTGAGCTACGCCCGCACGCGGTGCCACCACGAGAACGGCACCCGCAACAGTGCAATCACATAAGCCACATCATGCACTGCGGGACGCTGCACGTCAGCGGTGCGGCACGCAGAGCATCCTAGCGGGTCGTCGGCCCCCGCCGCACACCGCTTCTTCTGGCACCCCGGATCGTGCCAGGCCGCCACGCGAGCCCTACCACGCACCGCAGCGACCCTGCAACGCACCGGAAAATGCGGCAGCCGCACTGCCTGCGGGCATGTACCCTACGTGTCGCACCGACGGGGTGTGGCGCAGCTTGGTAGCGCGTCCGCTTTGGGAGCGGAAGGCCGTGGGTTCAAATCCCGCCACCCCGACCACCTGCCCGCGCAGGGCCCGAGCGCGTTGTGGGTCTCCTCCCGCGCACGGTTACTATGCAAGCTGCGAGCCCGTGTGCCTGCGTATCACCATACGACCGCCGCGCAGACTGTCCGGCAGTCTCCGGAGGCCGGCAGGCCGTCCGGCACAGGGCCGAATGCTGGGGCCGCGCATCCGCGGCCCGTGCAGAACCCAAAATGTCAGCCACAAGGAGACCGAACCGTGAAGAGCGCCGTGGAGACCCTGAACCCGACTCGGGTTCGGCTCACTGTCGAGGTGCCCTTCGAGGAGCTCAAGCCCAGCCTCGACGCGGCGTACGCAAAGATCAACCAGCAGGTCACGGTGAAGGGCTTCCGCAAGGGCAAGATCCCTGCCCGGATCATCGACCAGCGGTTCGGTCGGGGCGCCGTACTCGAAGAAGCCGTCAATGAAGCGCTCCCGAAGTTCTACACCGACGCGGTCAACGAGGGTGAGCTGAAGGTCCTCGGCCAGCCCGAGGTCGACATCACCGAGCTCAAGGACGGCGAGCTGCTGTCCTTCACCGCTGAGGTCGACATCCGCCCCGAGATCGAGATCCCCGACTACTCGGGCATCGAGGTCGAGGTCGACTCCATCGAGGTCACCGACGAGGACGTGGACAAGGCCGTGGAGGAGCTGCGCGAGCGGTTCGCCTCCACCTCGCCCGTCGAGCGCGCCGCCGAGGACGGTGACGTCGTCACGATCGACCTGGAGGCCAAGGTCGAGGGCGAGGTCCTGGAGGACGGCGTCGCCACCGGCGTCAGCTACACCATCGGCTCCGGCGAGCTCCTCGACGGCATCGACGACGCCGTGAAGGGCCTGGAGGCCGGTGGCGAGTCCACCTTCACCTCCGAGCTCAAGGGCGGCACCGCGGCCGGCAAGGAGGCCGAGGTCGCCGTCAAGGTCACCCAGGTCGCCAAGCGTGAGCTCCCCGACCTCGACGACGACTTCGCCCAGCTCGCGTCCGAGTTCGACACGCTCGACGAGCTGCGCGACGACAGCCGGCAGCGGCTGCTGAGCACCAAGGAGTACGACCAGGCCACGCAGGCCCAGGAGCGGGTGCTCGACAAGCTGCTCGAGCTGGTCGAGGTACCGGTCCCCGAGAAGCTCCTCGAGGACGAGATCAACACCCGCAAGCACAACCTGGAGCACCACCAGCTCGGCCAGATGGGTCTCGACCTCGCCCGGTACCTGGAGATCCAGGGCAAGTCCGAGGAAGAGTTCGACGCCGAGACCAAGGAAGCGGCGATCAAGGGCATCAAGACCCAGTTCGTCCTCGACGAACTGGTCTCCAAGGAGAAGCTCAACGTCAACCAGGAGGAGCTGACCGAGCACCTCATGCGGCGTGCGGCCTCCTCCGGCATGTCGCCCGACCAGTTCGCCAAGGCCGTCGTCGAGGGCAACCAGGTCCCGATGCTGGTCGGCGAGGTGGCCCGCGGCAAGGCGCTCGCGGTCGTGGTCCAGGCCGCCACCGTCAAGGACACCCAGGGCGAGATCGTCGACCTCTCGGACGAGGAGGAGGACGAGGCCGCGGAAGGCGCCGAAGGCGCCGAGTCCCCGGCCGAGTCGTCCGCCGAGCCCACCGAGGACAAGCCCGAGGCCTGAGCCCTCGTCCACCCTTCTGGCGACACCGTCGCAACGACCGGGCCCCGGGACACCGTCCCCGGGGCCCGAGCCGTCCGGGCTGTTCCTGGCGGAGCCGGGCCGCCGGCCGGTTGTCTGTTGCTCGCGCGGTTCCCCGCGCCCCTGGGGGGCGTCGTGGGCCGTCAGGCCCCGGGTGGGCACCCGGGTTGCTCCGTCCGGGTTGGGTGGGCATGAAGTGCCCTCGGGGGGCGCGGGGAACTGCGCGACGAGCCCCGACGAGACCGTCGGGTCGCCACCGGTTCGAAGGGGTTGTTCCTGTGGGAGTCGGGCCGCCGGCCGGTGGTGGGTTGCTCGCGCGGTTCCCCGCGCCCCTGGGGGGCGTCGTGGGCCGTCAGGCCCCGGGTGGGCACCCGGGTTGCTCCGTCCGGGTTGGGTGGGCATGAAGTGCCCTCGGGGGGCGCGGGGAACTGCGCGACGAGCTCCGACGAGACCGTCGGGTCGTCACCGGTTCGAAGGGGCTGCTCCTGGCGGAGCCGGGCCGCCGGCCGGGAGGTGGACGGCTCCCGTGGGCCGCCAGGCCCCGGTCGGCACCGCAGGGTCGTCCCGGCCGCTGCCCGGGACGACCTGCGCTGACAGCGAACAGTTCCCTGTGCGGGATGGCACCCGCACACCATCGCGTTAGGGTCCATGAATACGAGGGCAGGGGAGTCCCCGGGGCCGCCGGGGGGAGGCGGACACCCGCGGGGTCCCACGCCCCAGCACCAAACGTGAGACGGCCCGGCGCCGTCGTAAGACGAGCAGGTGGATACGTGACGAATCTGATGCCTTCCGCCGCCGGCGAGCCTTCCATCGGTGGTGGCCTCGGCGACCAGGTCTACAACCGGCTGCTCAACGAGCGGATCATCTTCCTCGGCCAGCAGGTCGACGACGACATCGCCAACAAGATCACCGCCCAGCTCCTGCTCCTTGCCGCAGACCCCGACAAGGACATCTATCTGTACATCAACAGCCCGGGCGGTTCGATCACGGCGGGCATGGCGATCTACGACACCATGCAGTACATCAAGAACGACGTGGTCACCATCGCGATGGGCATGGCCGCGTCCATGGGGCAGTTCCTGCTGAGCGCGGGCACCCCGGGCAAGCGCTTCGCGCTGCCGAACGCGGAGATCCTCATTCACCAGCCCTCCGCCGGCCTCGCAGGCTCCGCATCCGACATCAAGATCCACGCCGAGCGGCTGCTGCACACCAAGAAGCGGATGGCCGAGCTCACCGCCCAGCACACCGGCCAGTCGGTCGAGCAGGTCATCCGTGACTCCGACCGCGACCGCTGGTTCGATCCGGTCGAGGCCAAGGAGTACGGCCTCATCGACGAAATCATGCACACGGCCGCCGGTGTGCCGGGTGGCGGCGGCACCGGGGCCGGGGCCTGAGCACCCCGTTGAAGCCCCGTAGCCGACCGTCTGACGCCCTTGAAGGAGACCCAGTGAAAGACTTCCCCGGTAGCGGCCAGTACGGCCTGTCCCGCGGCCCTGTGGGTATCGCGGGAGCGCCCGGCGCCGAGTACACCGGACCGCGTCCCGAGGCCCGCTACGTGATCCCGCGTTTCGTCGAGCGCACCTCCCAGGGCGTGCGCGAGTACGACCCGTACGCCAAGCTCTTCGAGGAGCGCGTGATCTTCCTGGGCGTCCAGATCGACGACGCCTCCGCCAACGACGTCATGGCCCAGCTGCTGTGCCTGGAGTCGATGGACCCCGACCGTGACATCTCGGTCTACATCAACAGCCCCGGCGGCTCCTTCACGGCGCTCACCGCGATCTACGACACCATGCAGTTCGTGAAGCCGGACATCCAGACCGTCTGCATGGGCCAGGCGGCGTCGGCCGCCGCGGTCCTGCTGGCCGCCGGCACCCCGGGCAAGCGCATGGCCCTGCCGAACGCACGCGTGCTGATCCACCAGCCCTACAGCGAGACCGGCCGCGGCCAGGTCTCCGACCTGGAGATCGCGGCCAACGAGATCCTGCGGATGCGTTCGCAGCTGGAGGAGATGCTGGCCAAGCACTCCACCACCCCGATCGAGAAGATCCGCGACGACATCGAGCGCGACAAGATCCTCACCGCCGAGGACGCGCTGTCGTACGGCCTGGTTGACCAGATCATCTCCACCCGGAAGATGAGTAGCTCGACGCTCGGCTGAGCGACTGCCGACACCACCCGGCCGCCCCTTGGCACCGGTTCGGCTACACCGTCGGCGGTCACGGTCAAGCGAACCATGCCAAGGGGGGCCCGAACAGGGGGTCAGGCAGGGTACCGTCGGATATGAGGCACCAGGAGCCGCCGACCACGGCGTCTCCCAGTCGATTGGGGAAGCACCTCGTGGCACGCATCGGTGACGGCGGCGATCTGCTCAAGTGCTCGTTCTGTGGCAAGAGCCAGAAGCAGGTCAAGAAGCTCATCGCAGGCCCCGGTGTGTACATCTGCGACGAGTGCATCGACCTCTGCAACGAGATCATTGAGGAAGAGCTCGCCGAGACAAGCGAGGTGCGCTGGGAGGAACTTCCCAAGCCCCGCGAGATCTACGAGTTCCTGGAGAGCTACGTGGTCGGCCAGGAGGCCGCCAAGAAGGCCCTCTCGGTCGCGGTGTACAACCATTACAAACGCGTCCAGGCCGGCGAGAACGGCGGCTCCCAAGGACGCGAGGACGCCATTGAGTTGGCGAAGTCCAACATCCTCCTGCTGGGCCCCACCGGTTCCGGCAAGACGCTCCTAGCCCAGACCCTGGCCCGCATGCTGAACGTGCCGTTCGCCATCGCGGACGCCACGGCGCTGACGGAGGCGGGCTACGTCGGCGAGGACGTCGAGAACATCCTCCTGAAGCTCATCCA
Organism: Streptomyces odontomachi; assembly: GCF_024435355.1. Lineage (GTDB taxonomy): Bacteria > Actinomycetota > Actinomycetes > Streptomycetales > Streptomycetaceae > Streptomyces > Streptomyces odontomachi. Next base: position 109,551 of record NZ_JAMJWG010000010.1, on the reverse strand, counting down.
GGCCGCCGACTACGACGTCAAGAAGGCCGAGACGGGCATCATCTACATCGACGAGATCGACAAGGTCGCCCGCAAGAGCGAGAACCCGTCGATCACCCGCGATGTCTCCGGCGAGGGCGTTCAGCAGGCCCTGTTGAAGATCCTGGAGGGCACGACCGCGTCCGTTCCCCCGCAGGGCGGCCGCAAGCACCCGCACCAGGAGTTCATCCAGATCGACACGACGAACGTGCTGTTCATCGTCGGCGGCGCGTTCGCCGGTCTGGAGAAGATCATCGAGGGTCGGGCGGGCGCCAAGGGCATCGGCTTCGGCGCCACCATCCGCTCCAAGCGGGAGCTGGAGGAGAAGGACCAGTTCGAGGACGTCATGCCCGAGGACCTGGTCAAGTTCGGCATGATCCCCGAGTTCATCGGTCGGCTCCCGGTCATCACCTCGGTCCACAACCTGGACCGCGAGGCGCTGCTCAAGATTCTCGTGGAGCCGCGCAACGCCCTGGTGAAGCAGTACCAACGCCTTTTCGAACTCGACGGTGTGGAGCTGGACTTCGAACGCGGTGCCCTGGAGGCCATCGCCGACCAGGCCATCCTCCGCCAGACCGGCGCCCGTGGGCTGCGCGCCATCATCGAAGAGGTCCTGATGTCGACGATGTACGAGGTGCCGTCCCGCAAGGACGTCGCCCGCGTCGTCATCACCGCCGACGTCGTCCACTCCAACGTCAACCCGACCCTCATCCCGCGCGAGGCGCGGGGGCGGGGCACGGGGGAGCAGAAGTCCGCGTAACCGCGCGGCCGGCGTTCACCCGCAGCCACACGGAAGGGCCGCCCCGGGTACCAAGTACCGGGGGCGGCCCTTGTTCGTGCCGCGCGGACCCGTCGGCCGGACCTGGTCGGTCAGACCTTGACGCGGACGTCGTTGCGGAACTTGGCGGTCGTCTCCGCCGCCCCGTTCGCGTCGGTCTTGCCGGCGGCCATGTCGGAGAGCACCATCGGCATCACCATGGCGAGCGTGCTGTAGTCGCCCCAGATGCAGACCGTCGTCGTCATCTTCTTCGGCTCGCTGGGATCCGTGCTGTCCGAGTTGTCGATGTTGACGTCCTGGCACTTCATGACGGCGCCGTCCAGCGAGTCCGGGGTGTACGCCTTGGGCTCGCCGATCAGCGTCACGTCCTCGTCGTCGCCGCCGTCCTGCGACTGCTTCTTCATGTAGGCGAACATCGCGTCGACCGTCTTCTCCGGGTCGGCGATCTTGCCCCAGACACCCTCGAACTGGATCATCTTGCCGGCCAGCGGGTTGTCCGTGCCCCCCGACTGGTACTGGCCGGTGACGCCCTTGGGGTTCGTCACGCCCCACTTGGCGGCGTCCTTGATGTCGTCGTCGCTCATCTCGCTGTTGTCGCCGCTCTGCTTCTTGTACTCGCCGAGCACGGTCGCGGGCAGCGTCAGCTTGTGGGGTCCGTCGTCGGCCACGTCCGAGCCGCTGCCGCCGCCGGCCGTGAACCACCACACGCCGGCGCCGATCGCGACCAGCGCCACCACGGCGCCGACGATCACACCGGTCTTCTTCTTGCCGCCCCCCGGCGCCGGCTGCTGAGGCATGCCGTACGGCGCGCCCGGAGGCTGCTGGCCGTATCCCGGCTGCTGCTGCTGCCCGTACGGTTGCTGCTGCTGGCCGTACCCCTGCTGCTGGCCGTATCCCGGCTGCGGCTGGCCGTAGCCGCCGGGCTGCTGCTGCGGGGCGCCCTGCGGCTGCTGCGGGTAGCCGTACCCGGGCTGCTGCGGGGGCTGCTGCTGCGGGTAGCCGTAGCCGGGCTGGGGTGCCTGCGGCGGTTGGCCGTAGGGGCCCGGTTGGCCGTACGGTCCGGGCTGCTGGGGCTGCCCGCCGTACGGGCCCGGCTGGTTGTGACTCATTACGAGGGTCCCCTCCAGTACTTATGCGTTCCGAACATCCTGGCGCAACCGGCGTCGATGTGGACGGGCGGGGGGGTTACCGTTACGAAACCCGCTGGTTTTCATGCGGGGACGTGACACCGCACTTCCGCGGCGCCCCTAAAATGGTCCCGTGACCGAGAATGACCAGCAGCAGCACTCAGCGCCCACCACCGAACTGCCGACCCAGTACGTGCCGGCCGAGGTAGAGGGGAAGCTGTATGAGCGCTGGGTAGAACGCGGTTACTTCGAGGCCGACGAGCACAGTGACAAGCCGGCCTACGCCATCGTCATCCCGCCACCCAACGTGACGGGCAGCCTGCACCTCGGGCACGCCTTCGAGCACACCCTCATCGACGCCCTCACCCGCCGCAAGCGCATGCAGGGCTACGAGACGCTGTGGCAGCCCGGCATGGACCACGCCGGCATCGCCACGCAGAACGTGGTCGAGCGCGAGCTGGGCAAGGAAGGCAAGTCCCGGCACGACCTCGGGCGCGAGGAGTTCGTCGCCCGCGTCTGGCAGTGGAAGAACGACTTCGGAGGGCAGATCTCCGGGCAGATGCGCCGCCTCGGTGACGGCGTCGCCTGGAACCGCGAGCGCTTCACCATGGACGAGGGCCTGTCCCGCGCCGTGCGGACCATGTTCAAGCGGCTCTACGACGACGAGCTGATCTACCGCGCCGAACGCATCATCAACTGGTGCCCGCGCTGCCTCACCGCCATCTCCGACATCGAGGTCGAATACCAGGACGACGACGGCGAGCTCGTCTCCATGAAGTACGGCGAGGGCGACGACACCATCGTCGTCGCCACCACCCGTGCCGAGACCATGCTGGGCGACACGGCCATCGCCGTGCACCCGGACGACGAGCGCTATCGCCACCTGGTGGGCCGGCAGATCCGGCTGCCGCTCACCGAACGGTCCATCCCCGTCGTCGCCGACCCGCACGTCGACCCCGAGTTCGGCACCGGCGCCGTCAAGGTGACCCCGGCCCACGACCCGAACGACTTCGAGATCGGCCGCCGGCACGACCTCCCGACGCTGACGATCATGGACGAGCACGCCGTGATCACCGCCCACGGCCCGTTCCAGGGCCTGGACCGTCTCGAGGCCCGCTCCGCCATCGTCGCCGCGCTGCGCGCCGAGGGCCGGATCGTCGCCGAGAAGCGCCCGTACACCCACTCCGTGGGCCACTGCTCGCGCTGCAAGACCACCATCGAGCCGCGGCTGTCGCTCCAGTGGTGGGTCAAGGTCGGCCCGCTGGCCAAGGCGGCCGGCGACGCGGTGCGCGACGGCCGGGTCACCATCCACCCCCAGGAGATGGAGAAGCGGTACTTCGACTGGGTCGACAACCTCCACGACTGGTGCATCTCGCGCCAGCTCTGGTGGGGCCACCGCATCCCCGTCTGGTACGGGCCGAACGGCGAGGTGCTCTGCGTCGGCCCCGACGAGGAGCCGCCGAGCGGCGAGGGCTGGACGCAGGACACCGACGTCCTGGACACCTGGTTCTCGTCGGGCCTGTGGCCGTTCTCCACCCTCGGCTGGCCCGAGCAGACCGACAGCCTCGCGAAGTTCTATCCGAACTCGGTGCTGGTCACCGGCTACGACATCCTCTTCTTCTGGGTCGCCCGGATGATGATGTTCGGCCTGTACGCGATGGACGGCACCCCGCCGTTCCACACCTTCGCGCTGCACGGCATGGTCCGCGACCAGTTCGGCAAGAAGATGTCGAAGTCCTTCGGGAACGCGGTCAACCCGCTCGACTGGATGGACGCCTACGGCTCGGACGCCCTGCGGTTCACGCTGGCCCGCGGCGCCAACCCCGGTGTGGACGTCCCCATCGGCGAGGACTGGGTCCAGGGTTCCCGCAACTTCGCCAACAAGGTCTGGAACGCCACCCGTTTCGCGTTGATGAACGGCGCCACGGTCGACGGCCCCCTGCCCGCGTCCGAGGAGCAGTCCGCCACCGACCGCTGGATCCTCTCCCGGCTGAACGCGACGGTCGCCGAGGTCGACGCACACTACGACGACTACCAGTTCGCCCGGCTCACCGAGACACTGTTCCACTTCGCCTGGGACGAGGTCTTCGACTGGTACGTGGAGCTGTCCAAGACCACCTTCCAGGCGGGGGGCGCCCCCGCGGACGTCAGCAAGCGGGTCCTGGGCGAGGTCCTGGACGTCACGCTGCGGCTGCTGCACCCGATCGTGCCGTTCGTCACCGAGACCCTGTGGACGGCGCTCACCGGCGGCGAGTCCGTGGTGATCGCCGACTGGCCCGCGGCTGTGCAGGTTCCTGGGGCTGACGCCCCGGGCGGATTCCGCGACACCGCGGCGGAGCGGGAGATCGAGACGCTCCAGCAGGTCATCACCGAGGTCCGCCGCTTCCGCGCCGACCAGGGCCTCCAGCCCGGCCAGCGGGTGCCGGCCCGGCTGAGCCTGGGCGGCACCGTGCTGGGCTCCCATGAGGCGGCCATCCGGCAGCTCCTGCGGCTCCAGCCGGAGGGCGACGACTTCACCGCCACGGCGACCCTGCCGGTCGCGGGCGCCGAAGTGGCGCTCGACCTGTCCGGCGCGATCGATGTCGCGGCCGAGCGGCGGCGGCTGGAGAAGGACCTCGCCGCCGCCGAGAAGGAGCGCACCCAGGCCGAGGCCAAGCTGGGCAACGAGTCCTTCCTCGCGAAGGCGCCGGAGCCGGTGGTCGAGAAGATCCGCGGCCGCCTCGCCAAGGCGGAGGAGGACATCACCCGGATCCGCGGCCAACTGGAGCGCCTGCCGTCAGCCTGAACCCTTGGGCGCCGGCGCCCACGACATACCCAAAGGGGCGCGGGGAACTGCGCGAGCAACCCACCACCGGCCCGGTGGTCCGGACACGAGAGAAACTGCCCCTTCGGGCCGGTGGCGACCTGCAAGGTCGCGTTGTGGCTGGGCGCGCAGTTCCCCGCGCCCCTTAAGAGCGCGCCTTCGGCGCCACCCCGGGGCGGCCCCCCGACGGGGCCACCGTCACACCGGACCGGGTCCGTAGACTGGGGGACGTGAGTGACAACCCCCCGCCCAACAGGGATCACGGCAACCGTGATCCCGACCCACTGGAGCGGTTCGAGGACATCGTGGCCGAGGAGACCGACCTTCCCCAAGGTCTCGAAAAGAGGCCTCGACCAGGGGAGACCCCAAGCCCCGACCTCGCCGTGATCGAGGCCGGCAGCCGCACCCTGCGCACCCAGGCCGGTCCCCCGGACGCGGACGTCCCGGCCCGTCCCGCCGACCCTGCCGTGGACCAGGCACTGCGCGACGTCGAGTCGGAGCTGGCCACCCGCTGGGGCGAGACCAAGCTGGACCCCTCGGTCGCCCGGATCAGCGCACTGATGGACGTGCTCGGCGAGCCCCAGCGCTCCTACCCGTCGATCCACATCACGGGCACGAACGGCAAGACGTCCACCGCCCGCCTCATCGAGGCCCTCTTCACCGCCTTCGAGCTGCGCACCGGCCGGTACACCTCGCCGCACGTCCAGTCGATCACCGAGCGCATCAGCCTGGACGGTGCCCCGCTGCCGGCCGAGCGGTTCATCGAGACCTATCGGGACATCCAGCCTTACGTGGCGATGGTCGACGAGCAGCAGGACTACCGCCTGTCCTTCTTCGAGGTGCTCACCGGCATGGCGTACGCCGCGTTCGCCGACGCGCCCGTCGACGTCGCCGTCGTCGAGGTGGGCATGGGCGGCACCTGGGACGCCACCAACGTCATCGACGCCTCCGTCGCCGTCGTCACCCCCATCGACCTCGACCACACCGACCGGCTCGGCGGCACCCCCGGGGAGATCGCCGTCGAGAAGTCCGGGATCGTCAAGCCCGGTGCCACCGTGATCCTCGCCCAGCAGCCGGTGGACGCCGCGCAGGTGCTGCTGAAGAAGGCCTCGGAGGTGGACGCGACGGTGGCCCGCGAGGGTCTGGAGTTCGGCGTGGTGTCCCGGCAGACCGCGGTCGGCGGTCAGCTGCTGACCCTGCGCGGTCTCGGCGGCGAGTACCCGGACGTCTTCCTCCCGCTGCACGGCGCCCACCAGGCGCACAACGCCGCCGTGGCGCTCGCCGCCGTCGAGGCGTTCTTCGGCATCGGCGCGCAGCACGACCGCCCCCTGGACATGGACACCGTCCGCTCCGCCTTCGCGTCGGCGGCCTCACCCGGCCGTCTGGAGGTGGTGCGCCGCTCGCCGACGGTCGTCCTGGACGCCGCGCACAATCCCGCCGGCGCCCGCGCCGCCGCTGCGGCGGTCAGCGAGGTGTTCGGGTTCAGCCGGCTGATCGGCGTGGTCGGCGCCAGCGACGGCAAGGACGTACGGGGCCTGCTGGAGGCGTTCGAGCCGGTCTTCACCGAGATCGTCGTCACCCAGTACTCGCAGCCGCGCGCCATCGGCGCCGACGAGCTGGCCGGGCTCGCGGTGGAGGTCTTCGGTGAGGACCGCGTCCAGGTCGAGCCACGTCTCGACGACGCGCTGGAGGCCGCCGTCACCCTCGCCGAGGAAGAGGGTGAGTACGCGGGCGGGGGCGTCCTCGTCACCGGCTCCGTGTTCACCGTGGGCGAGGCCCGACTGCTCCTGAAGAAGGGCTGACCTACCGTGCGTACGCTCTGTGCCTCCACCCTGCTCGGCGAGTTCTTCGTGGTCGGCTTCGCCGGTCTGGTCGCCATGAAGGACCCCGACCTGAGCATGGCCACCGTGTGGACCGTCTGCGGTGTCGCCATGCTCCTCAGCCTGCTGCTGTGCGGCATGGTCACCCGCCCCGGCGGGGTGCAGCTCGGCTGGGTCCTCCAGATCGCCCTGATCGCGGCCGGGTTCGCCGTGCCCGCCATGTTCTTCCTGGGTGCCGCCTTCGCCGCGCTGTGGTGGTGCTCGGTGCACTTCGGCCGGAAGGTGGACGAGCTGAAGGCGGCGCGCGCGGCGGAGCACGCCCAGGCCGGCGCGGAGCCCGAAGCGGGCGCCGGGTAGCGGACCCGTGGAGCGGGCTTTCCGAGCGGCCGGGAGGCCCGCGCGGGGGTACCTCCCACGCCCGTCCAGGGCTGTGGTGGGGGCACCTCCCACGCCCGTTCCGGGCAGTGGGGGAGGAGTCCTTCGAGCGCCGCGGGGTGCGGTGGGCCGGTGACCGCACCCCGCGGCGCTGACGCCGTGTGAGAGGTGGGCGGGCACGCCCGGTAACCTCTGAGCCCCGAACCTGACGTGATCGAAGGAGCCACCCCCGTGACCCAGCGCACTCTTGTCCTCCTCAAGCCGGATGCCGTCCGCCGCTCGCTGGTCGGCGAGATCGTCGGCCGCATCGAGCGCAAGGCGGACTGGCAGATCGTTGCGCTGGAGCTGCGCACGCTCGACCGGGCCACGCTGGAGCAGCACTACGCCGAGCACGTCGGCAAGCCGTTCTACGAGCCGCTGGTGGAGTTCATGGCGTCCGGTCCCGTGGTCGCCCTGGTCGTCGAGGGGGAGCGGGTCATCGAGGGGCTCCGACGGCTGTCCGGCCCGACCGACCCCATCGCGGCCGAGCCCGGCACGATCCGCGGCGACTTCGGAACCGTCACCCGCGAGAACCTCATCCACGCGTCGGACTCCGACGAGTCCGCACAACGCGAACTCAAGATCTTCTTCCCGGGTCTGGCCTGACGCCAGGGACCCCGCCCCCAAAAGGGGCGCGAGGAGAATGGGGCTGCCCCGGAAGCACTCCCAGGACACGCACCCCCGCGCCCCGGAGGGGCACCGACGGCGTAAGACGCACCCCTTCGCCGTAACTCGTCCGAGCTACTGCGCGTACCTCCGATGGTGGTACGTGCCCGGGACTTCCGGTGGGTCCGAATTCCTGATGGAAGGTCACCTCTATCCACGCCTGACCAGCGTCTCCAGACGGAATCCGAACAGAAAACGGACGCCGCGGACGCATATGCGTGCCGATTGGGGGAACGCATGCCACCATCGGCACGTCTGCATTAGCGAGGCGGCGGATCCTCTGCTGACAATGGCGAAGACCCTCGCGCGCGGTCTGTGCAGGCCGGACTACGATGGAAGCCTTCACGCCACGCACGCCACGCTGCACCCACCTTTGCCGACCTGATATGCCATCAAAAGCTACTTGGGAAGGCCAGACGAATCCTCATGGGGAATAATATGTCGTTCATCGGCCGTGATATGGCTGTCGACCTCGGGACCGCCAACACGCTGGTGTACGTCAGGGGCCGGGGGATTGTTCTCAACGAACCTTCCGTCGTCGCGATCAACACCAACACCGGTGGGATCCTCGCGGTGGGCGCCGAAGCCAAGCAGATGATCGGCCGCACGCCGGGCAACATCGTGGCGGTGCGACCGCTGAAGGACGGCGTGATCGCGGACTTCGAGATCACCGAGCGGATGCTGCGCTACTTCATCCTGAAGGTGCACAAGCGGCGCTATCTCGCCCGCCCGCGCGTGGTCGTCTGCGTGCCCTCCGGTATCACCGGTGTCGAGCGGAGAGCCGTCATCGAGGCGTCCTCGCAGGCCGGTGCCCGGCAGGTGCACATCATCGAGGAGCCCATGGCGGCGGCCATCGGCTCCGGCCTCCCCGTCCACGAGGCCACGGGCAACATGGTCGTGGACATCGGCGGCGGCACCACCGAGGTCGCGGTCATCTCGCTCGGCGGAATCGTCACCGCCCAGTCCATCCGCGTCGCCGGCGACGAATTGGACAACGCGATCATCCAGCACATCAAGAAGGAGTACTCCCTCCTGCTGGGCGAGCGCACCTCCGAGCAGATCAAGATCACGATCGGTTCGGCCTTCGAGACCGAAGAGGACGAGCACACCGAGATCCGCGGCCGCGACCTGGTCTCCGGCCTCCCGAAGACCGTGGTCATCTCCTCCGACGAGGTCCGCAAGGCCATGGAGGAGCCGGTCAACTCCATCGTGGACGCCGTCAAGACGACGCTCGACAAGTGCCCACCGGAGCTCTCCGGCGACGTCATGGACCGCGGCATCGTGCTCACCGGCGGCGGCGCCCTGCTGCGCGGTCTCGACGAGCGGCTGCGCCGCGAGACCGGCATGCCGGTCCACATCGCCGAGAACCCGCTGGACAGCGTGGCCCTCGGCTCCGGCAGGTGCGTCGAGGAATTCGAGGCGTTGCAGCAGGTCCTGGACGCACAGCCGCGCCGATGAGCACGTCGCCGTCCCCCAGGACTGTGCGGACCTCTGCGGGGACATCTTCGGACGGACTTCCTTGCCTGACGGACCTGACGGACCTGACGGACCTGACGCATGGGGGAGTACCCCCATTGCAGTACGGACGCGCCCTGCCGTGCGGCAGTTCCTTGATTCCTTGATATAGAGGCACCACCCACCCACCCACCCACCCACCAGACCGACACACCCCCCCCGCAGAATTCCGAAGAGGAAGGCACGGCCGCCGCACGTGAGGGACACACGAGAGAGCCGGCTGCTCCTGGTGCTGCTGATCGCCGTTGCGTTCGCGCTGATCACGGTGGATATCCGGGGCGGTGAGGACTCCCCGGTCGACGGGGCACGGCAGGCCGCGGCCGCCGCCTTCGGACCGGTCGAGAACGGCGTCTCCGGCGTCGTGAACCCGGTCGGCAACGCCATCTCCGCGGTCCGTGACTCCAGCAACCGGCACGACCGCGTCTCCGAACTGGAGCGAGAGAACGCGGCGCTGAAGGCCAAGCTGGGGAGCAACGACCGCACCCGCAGCCAGCTCCGCCAGCTCGACAAGATCCTCAAGACCGCCGGCACCGGCCGCTACAGCATCAAGGGCGCCCAGGTCATCGCGATCGGCGCGGCCCAGAGCTTCTCCTGGACGATCACCATCGACGCCGGCAGCAACGACGGCATAAAGCGTGACATGACCGTCCTCAATGGCGACGGTCTCGTCGGCCGGGTCACCACGGTCGGCCCCGACACCGCCACCGTGCTGCTCGCCAACGACCCCGACTTCAGCGTCGGCACCCGGATGGAGAAGACGGACGAACTCGGCTTCGCCTCCGGCGGCGGCGACCGCCCGATGCGCGTCCAGCTGCTGAACGGCAAGGCGCGCGTCAAGAAGGGCGACCGGCTGGTCACCTTCGGCTCCGAGGCGGACAAGCCGTTCGTGCCCGGTGTCCCGGTCGGCAAGGTGGTCCGCGTGGACCCCTCCGGAGGCGACCTGACCCGCACGGTCTACGTCGATCCCTTCGTGTCGTTCACCAAGCTCGACATCGTCGGAGTCGTCGTCCTGCCGCCGCGCACCGATCCCCGTGACGCGGTGCTGCCGGCCAAACCCAAGCCCACCCCCACCCCCACCGTCACGGTGACCGTCACCCCCGGCGCCCCCAAGAACCCCCAGGATCAGCAGAACCAGCAGAATCCGCAGGGCAACGTCGCGCAGAACCAGGACGCGAACGGGACAGCCGAGCAGTCCGGCGGCGCCGGCCAAGGTGACGGCCCCCAACGGCCCTAAGCAGGAGAGAGCTGGAACGATGCGCTCGGTCAACCGGATGCTGCTCGCCACCGCCCTGGTGGTCGTCGCCCTCGTCATCCAGGTCAGCGTGCTCGCCCGGCTGCATCTGCCGGGCGCAGTCCCCGACCTGATGCTGCTCACCGTGCTCGGCCTGTCCCTGGTCTACGGGCACGTGGGCGGGGCCCTGATCGGATTCGCCGCCGGACTCCTCGCCGACCTGGCGCCCCCGGCCGACCATGCCGCGGGCCGCTACGCGCTGGTGCTCTGCATCATCGGCTACGCGGCGGGCCTCGCCCGGCCGGAGCACGGGCGGTTGCAATCCGTACTGCGCCCGCTGTTCGTGGTGGCCGCCGCCGCCATCGCCTCCACCGTGCTCTACGCGGGAGTGGGCGCGCTCGTCGGCGACACCGCCGCCCGGCACGTCGGCCTCGGCAGCCTGCTGCTGACGGCACTCATCTACGACCTGCTGCTCGCGCCGTTCACCGTGCCGTTCATCATCGCGCTGGCCCGGCGCGCCGAGCACGACCCGGTCACCGAGTCGGTGGGCGCCAGCAAGGCGACCGACGTGGCCTCCGGCTGGCTGGCCTCCGGGACCGGCCTGAACATCGGCGACCAGCGCGGCGCCGGCACGCTGCGGACCAGAGCCGTGAAGGCCCGGGTGGCCCGCGCAGGACGCATCAAGGGGGTCAAGAGGCTGTGATCCCCCGCCCTCCCCCACTGCCTCAAGGGCGTGGGTGGTACCCCCAGCCCACCACCCCTCCGACGAATGGGCTGCGCCCATGACCAACATCCCCGCGACAGGCCGCACCCCACGGGTCCAGATCAGGCTCGTCGTCATCCAGATCCTCGTGCTCTCCCTGCTGTTCACGCTCGGCGGCCGGCTCTGGTACCTCCAGATCCGCAACGGCCAGCAGTACGCCAAGGAAGCCTCCGGCAACCACGTGCAGCAGGTCGTCCAGCCCGCCGTGCGCGGCTCGATCCTCGACGCCCGCGGCATCCCGCTCGCCGACAACGAGACCCGGCTCGTCGTCTCCGCGTCCCGCACCAAGCTGATGAAGATGGACGACGGCGGCCAGGCGGTGCTCACCAAGCTCGCCGCGGTCCTCGGGATGAAGCCCAAGGAGGTCATGGACCGCGTCCGGCTGTGCGACGCCCACACCAAGCAGCCCTGCTGGAACGGCTCGCCCTACCAGCCCATCCCGGTCACCGACGAGGCCACGCCGAAGCAGGCCCTCCAGATCCGGGAGCGTTCCGAGGACTTCCCCGGCATCACCGCCGAGCCGACCGCGGTGCGCCGCTACCCGGCGCCCGGTGACGCCAACACCGCCCAGGTGCTCGGCTACCTCTCGCCCGTCACGGACGAGGAGATCAAGAAGGCCGAGCACACCGACTCGCCGTACCTGCGCTCCGACATGGTGGGCCGCAGCGGCCTGGAGCGGCAGTACGACGCGCAGCTGCGCGGCAAGGCCGGCGTCACCCGCTACGAGGTGGACAACCTCGGCCGCGTCATCGGCCAGGCCAACAGTGACAAGGCCGAGCCCGGCGCGAACGTCGTCACCAGCATCGACGCCCGGGTCCAGCGGGTCGCCGAGTACGAGCTGAACGACGCGATGAAGGTGGCCCGCACCCAGATCGACCCGGTCACCCACCAGAAGTACAAGGCGGACTCGGGCGCCGTCGTCGTGATGGAGGCCAAGACGGGACGGGTGGTCGCGATGGCCTCCAACCCGTCCTACGACCCCAACGCCTGGGTGGGCGGCATCTCCGGCAAGGACTACGCCAAGCTCACCGGCAAGGACTCCAACTACCCGCTGCTGAACCGTGCCATCCAGGGCCAGTCGGCGCCCGGCTCGACCTTCAAGGTGATCTCCACGACCGCGGCGGTCAACGGCGGCCACCCCTTCGACGGCCACTACCCCTGCACCAGCTCGTTCAACATCGGCAGCCAGGTCTTCAAGAACTACGAGTCGGAGAGCTTCGGCCCGATCAGCCTGGGCCGCGCCCTCGAGGTCTCCTGCGACACCGTCTTCTACGGCATCGGCTACGACGAGTGGAAGAAGGACGGCGGCATCCACCCGAAGAAGAACCCGAGCGACTGGTTCTACAAGACCGCCCACCAGTTCGGCCTCGGCAAGGAGACCGGCATCGACCTGCCGAACGAGGTCACCGGACGGGTCCCCGACCGCCAGTGGAAGCAGGACTACTGGGAGGCGAACAAGGCCTCCTGGTGCAAGACCGGCAAGAAGCACGGCGACTACGTCCAGCGGATCGCGTACGAGAACTGCCTCGAAGGCAACCGGATGCGCGCCGGTGACTCGGTGAACTACGCCATCGGACAGGGCGACACCCTGCTCACCCCGATCCAGGAGGCCAGGATCTACGCGGCCATCTCCAACGGCGGCACGCTCTACCAGCCCACCATCGGCAAAGCGATCGTCAGCCCGGACGGCAAGCACATCCAGGAGATCAAGCCGCACGCGCAGGGCAAGCTGCCGATGAACGCAAAGCTGAACAAGGAGATCGACGGCGCGCTCAAGGGCGTGGTGGAGCGCGGCACCGCCGCGTGGCGGTTCACGCAGACCGGCTGGCCGCAGAACAAGATCCCGCTGCGTGCCAAGACCGGTACGGCGGAGGTCTACGGCAAGCAGACGACATCGTGGTTCGCCACGTACAGCAAGGACTACTCGGTCGTCATGACGATCTCCCAGGGTGGTACCGGATCCGGTGCCTCCGGTCCTGCGGTGCGCAAGATCTACGACGCGCTCTACGGCGTCAGCCAGGACGGCAAGATCGACCCGAAGAAGGCCCTGCTGCCGCACCCGGAGAAGAGCCTGCCCAAGGTGTCCTCGGACGGTTCGATCGATGCGCCGGAGATAAAGCCCTACGACCCGCAGGGCGACGAGTCGGCCGCTCAGCGACAGGCCGACCAGGACCAGGGCGGCCAGCAGAACACCGGCCAGGACCAGAACCAGGCCGACCCGAACGCGACCGGCCAGGACCAGGGCGGCCAGCAGACGGCGGGCGGTGCGACCGGTGGACAGAACACCGCGTTCGAGCAGCCGGCCGACGACGGAACGACCGACGGCGTCCAACCGGCCGTCTACGCGGCCCCGGCCGGCGACTCCGGCGGCGGCGCCGGGGCGGTCGACGCCCGGTCGGCCGCGGCCTGGCCGTCCGGCGAGCGTCAGGACCCCGGGCGGCCCTACGCCGCGCCGCCCGGCGAACCCGTGATCTGGAGGCGGATCTGACATGGTCGGCCCGCAGAGCTTCTCCGTCTCCGGATACGGTCCCCAGCGGTCCTCCTGGACGCGGCTGTTCGCGCGCGACTCGGTGGTGCGCAAGCTGGACTGGCCGATGCTGCTCGCCTCGGTCGCGCTCTCGCTGATCGGCAGCGCCCTGGTCTACTCGGCCACCCGCAACCGCACCGAGATCAACCAGGGCGACACCTACTACTTCCTGATGCGCCATCTGCTCAACACGGGCATCGGGCTCGCCCTGATGATCGGCACCATCTGGCTCGGCCACCGCACCCTGCGCACCGCCGTGCCGATCCTCTACGGCGTGTCGGTGCTGCTGGTCCTGCTGGTGCTCACCCCGCTGGGCGCCACCATCAACGGTGCGCACGCCTGGATCGTCTTCCCGGCCGGGTTCTCCCTCCAGCCCTCCGAGTTCGTCAAGATCACGATCATCCTGGGCATGGCGATGCTGCTGGCCGCCCGGGTCGACGCGGGCGACCGGGAACACCCGGACCACCGCACCGTGCTGCAATCCCTGGGCCTTGCGCTGCTGCCGATCCTCATCGTCATGCTGATGCCGGACCTCGGGTCCGTGATGGTGATGGTGATCATCGTGCTGGGTGCGCTGCTGGCCTCCGGCGCCTCCAACCGGTGGGTCTTCGGCCTGCTCGCCGCGGGTGCGGCCGGTGCGATCGCCGTGTGGCAGCTGCACATCCTGGACGAGTACCAGATCAACCGCTTCGCCGCCTTCGCCAACCCCGAGCTGGACCCGGCGGGCGTCGGCTACAACACCAACCAGGCCCGTATCGCCATCGGATCGGGCGGCCTGACCGGCACCGGGCTGTTCCACGGGTCTCAGACCACGGGACAGTTCGTCCCGGAGCAGCAGACCGACTTCGTGTTCACGGTGGCGGGCGAGGAGCTCGGTTTCGTCGGCGCCGGACTGATTCTGCTCCTGCTCGGCGTCGTCCTCTGGCGCGCCTGCCGCATCGCACGCGAGGCCACCGATCTCTACGGCACCATCGTCGGGGCCGGCATCATCGCCTGGTTCGCCTTCCAGGCCTTCGAGAACGTCGGCATGACCCTCGGCATCATGCCGGTGGCGGGCCTCCCGCTGCCGTTCGTGTCGTACGGCGGATCGTCGATGTTCGCGGTGTGGATAGCGGTGGGGTTGCTCCAGTCGATCCGGGTGCAGAAGCCACTGGGCTGAGGAGCCACTGGGCTGAGGGCGGTGCTCAGGCGGGTCTCGTCGGCTCCGCAGGCAGGCCCCGCCCCGGACGGCCCGCCCAGGGGCTGACCCCGCGGTCCCAGGCGACTACCGTCGACAAGGACGGTAGCCCGCAGACCGCGGGGGCGTGCGAGGCCGATTCGGTGAGGCCGGGCCATGGTGGAGACCAAGCGCGAGATCGAGCGGAAGTACGAGTCCCACACGGAAGGGGACGCCCTTCCCGACCTCAGCCGTGTCCCAGGGGTGTCGTCCGTCCTCGACCGGGGCGTCGTGCACCTCGACGCCGTCTACTACGACACCCCCGACGGCCGGCTCGCCGCCGACAAGATCACCCTGCGCCGCCGCACCGGCGGCTCCGACGCCGGCTGGCACCTGAAGCTGCCGGTGTCCCTCGCGGAGGGGATACGCGACGAGATCCACGCCCCGCTGGACCAGGAGTCGCCCGGGCACCCCAAGCCGCCCGCCGCGCTCACCGGACTCGTGCGCTCCCGGACCCGGGACGTGCCGCTCATCCCCGTGATCCGCCTGCGCAACGCCCGCCACCTGCGCGATCTCCTGGACGTCGCGGGCGAACCGCTGGCCGAGGTGAGCGTCGACCGGGTGCACGCGGAGCGGCTGAGCGGGTCCGGAGGCGGCGGCACGGAGGGCGCCGGTGGCATCGATGCGGGTGACGCCGGTGGCACGGCGGAGTGGACCGAGACCGAGGTGGAGCTCGCGGACGGCGGCCCGCCCGAGCTGCTCGACCGGGTCGAGGACCATCTGCGCGAGGCCGGCTGGCGGCCGTCGCGCGCCGCGTCCAAGCTGGCCAGGGCCCTGGAGGAAACCGCCTCCGAGACACAGGCCGACCAGCCGGGCCAGCCCGACGGGGCGGACCCGTCCGACGGGGCGGACCCGTCCGACCACCCCGACCCACCCGGGCGACCCGGTCGGCGGCCCGGCGCCCCGGCCGAGCCGGAGCCGACCCCCGACGGGCCCGCCGCCGACCACGTCCTCGCCTACCTCGGCGCCCAGCGTGACGCCCTGGTCGAACTGGACCCGGCCGTCCGCCGCGAACTGCCCGACGCGGTGCACCGGATGCGGGTGGCCACCCGTCGGGCCCGCAGCGTGCTGCGGACGTACCGCAGCGTGCTGGACCGCACCGTCACCGACCCGATCGGCGTGGACCTGAAATGGCTCGCGGCCGAGCTGGGCGCCGACCGGGACCGCGAGGTGCTCACCGCACGGCTGACCGCCGGGCTCGACGCCCTGCCGCCCGACCTGCGCGCCGGCCCGGTCGGCGCACGACTGCACAGCTGGTCCGAGAGCCGGCGCGGGGACGCGCGGCACCGGGTCGTCGCGGTGCTCGACGGCGAGCGCTATCTGGCCCTGCTCGGCAGGCTGGACGCCCTGCTCGCCGCCCCGCCGCTGTGCGCGGCCGCGACGAAACCCGCCGAAGTGGTGCTCGGCAAGGCCGTCCGACGCGACCGCCGGCGCCTTCGCCGCCGCCTCGACGAGGCGCTGGGCCGGCCGCCGGGGGACGGCCGGGACGTCGCGCTGCACCAGGCACGCAAGGCCGCCAAGCGGCTGCGCTACGCGGCCGAGGCCGCCAGGCCCGCGCTCGGGTCCCGCGCCCGGCAGGACGTGGCGCGCGCCAAGCGCCTGCAATCCCTGCTCGGCGACCACCAGGACAGCGTGATGGCCCGCCACGCCCTGCGTGACCTGGCCGCCCAGGCCCACGCCGCGGGTGAGACCACCTTCACGTACGGGCTGCTGTACGGCCGCGAAGAGCACGGCGCCGCGGAGCACGAGGCGAAGCTGACGGCGGATGGGTGAGCCGCGCGTGACGGACGGGGCGCGTGAACGGCGGCCGTGGGGCCGCTCCGATCGTCGTGCAGGGGGCGAAGCCGGACGCGTTACGCTTAGGGATCGCCCTTGTCCGCTGATGAAGGTTCGCAATCAGATGCCCGTCGAGTCGGTGTTTCCGCAGCTCGAAGCGTTGCTTCCCCACGTACAGAAGCCGATCCAGTACGTCGGGGGAGAGCTCAACTCGACCGTCAAGGACTGGGACGAGTGTGACGTCCGCTGGGCGCTGATGTATCCCGACGCCTACGAAGTGGGCGTGCCCAACCAGGGCGTCATGATCCTCTACGAGGTGCTGAACGAGCGGGAGGGCGTGCTCGCCGAGCGCACCTACAGCGTCTGGCCCGACCTGGAGAAGCTGATGCGGGAGCACGACGTCCCGCAGTTCACGGTGGACGCACACCGGCCCGTCAAGGCCTTCGACGTGCTCGGCGTCAGCTTCGCCACCGAGCTCGGCTACACCAACATGCTCGCCGCCCTGGACCTCGCCGGCATCCCGCTGGAGGCGAGGGACCGCACGGCCGACGACCCGATCGTCCTGGCCGGCGGCCACGCCGCCTTCAACCCCGAGCCGATCGCCGACTTCATCGACGCCGCGGTGGTCGGCGACGGCGAGCAGGCCGTCCTGGAGATCAGCGACGTCATCCGCACCTGGAAGGCGGAGGGCCGGCCGGGCGGCCGTGCCGAGTTGCTGCTGCGGCTGGCCCGCACCGGCGGCGTCTACGTCCCCGCGTTCTACGACGTGGAGTACCTGCCGGACGGCCGCATCGGCCGTGTCGTGCCGAACCGCAGCGGTGTGCCGTGGCGGGTCGCCAAGCACACCGTCATGGACCTGGACGAGTGGCCCTACCCGAAGCAACCCCTCGTCCCGCTCGCGGAGAGCGTGCACGAGCGGATGTCCGTGGAGATCTTCCGCGGCTGCACCCGGGGCTGCCGGTTCTGCCAGGCGGGCATGATCACCCGCCCGGTGCGCGAGCGCTCCATCACCGGCATCGGCGCGATGGTGGACCGCGGCCTGAAGGCGACCGGTTTCGAGGAGGTCGGGCTGCTGTCGCTGTCCTCCGCCGACCACTCCGAGATCGGCGACATCGCCAAGGGCCTCGCCGACCGCTACACGGACGACAAGATCGGCCTGTCGCTGCCCTCCACCCGCGTGGACGCCTTCAACATCGACCTGGCCAACGAGCTGACCCGCAACGGCCGCCGCTCCGGCCTCACCTTCGCCCCCGAAGGCGGCAGCGAGCGCATCCGCAAGGTGATCAACAAGATGGTCACCGAAGAGGACCTGATCCGCACCGTCGCCACCGCGTACGGCAACGGCTGGCGCCAGGTGAAGCTGTACTTCATGTGCGGCCTGCCCACCGAGACCGACGACGACGTGCTCCAGATCGCGGACATGGCGACCCGGGTGATCCAGAAGGGCCGCGAGGTCTCCGGTTCGAACGACATCCGCTGCACCGTCTCGATCGGCGGCTTCGTGCCCAAGCCGCACACCCCGTTCCAGTGGGCGCCCCAGCTGAGCGCCGAAGGCACGGACGCCCGTCTGGAGAAGCTGCGCGACAAGATCCGTGGCGACAAGAAGTACGGCCGCTCCATCGGCTTCCGCTACCACGACGGCAAGCCCGGCATCGTCGAGGGCCTGCTCTCCCGCGGAGACCGCCGCATCGGCGCCGTGATCCGCGCCGTCTACGACGACGGCGGCCGCTTCGACGGCTGGCGCGAGTACTTCAGCTACGACCGCTGGATGGCCTGCGCCGACAAGACGCTGCCCGCCTTCGGCGTGGACGTCGACTGGTACACCACACGCGAGCGCGGCTACGAAGAGGTGCTCCCCTGGGACCACCTGGACTCCGGCCTCGACAAGGACTGGCTCTGGGAGGACTGGCAGGACGCCCTCGACGAGACCGAGGTCGACGACTGCCGCTGGACACCGTGCTTCGACTGCGGCGTCTGCCCCCAGTACGACACATGGCCACAACTGAGCCAGAGCGGTAAGAAGCTGCTGCCGCTGACGGTCAAGAAGTCGCCTCCGACCAGCTGAAACGGGGGAGCTGGGGTGGATGAGTCGCTGCGAAGCATTGCTGAGGCTGTGGCGGATGTCACAGAGGAAGATGTGATGGCGGTGTTGAGCACGCTCGGCTTGCAGAAGGGGCGGCAACAGCTGGCCCAAACAGCGCCTAGAACGCCGCTGCCGCCCCCTAGGGGCTCCTCGGCGGTTCAGTCCGAGGTGCAGTGGGTCTGAGGGCTGCTGTCCCCCGAGACGGCCGTCTTGCTGAGAGGCTGTTGTCTTTCCGATCTTGAGGGGTGTTCGTCGAATGGGAGTCTCGTTCGGGTGATCGCGGCCGGTGTCGGCATGGAAAGAGGGCCTCTTGGTAGCTCGAAGGTTGTTGAGCCACGAGCGGTCCAGGAGGCCCTGTTGCCGCTGTTGTACGCCGACGTCCGGAACGACCCCGGCTCCACCCCAAAGAGCGACAAGACCCTACCCGGCGCCGAGTCGACCGACCCGCTGCACCGCATCCCTCAAGCGGTCGGCGCCTCCCAGCGCACGCGTGTCGCGGACAGCCGCACGGTCGTCAGGGCCTACTGCAACAGCGGTGATGTGCCGGGCGGACCAAGCGGCGGAGTGCAGTGTGAGGAATTCTCCTTCGTGTCCAGTTACGAAGGAGTGGTCCGCTCCATGTACGACGGGGCCCCAGTACGAAAACGACTACTCGGTGAAGTACATCGACAGCCAGGAGAACGAAGAAGCCGGACGCCGGCTCCGCCGACTCAACGCCTGGTACAAGAACAACCGCATCATCGACAAGGATGCCTTCGTGATCGCCATCGGCGACTGACGAGTTCCTGTGTGGGCTGCCGCCGCGTCAGCTGGTCGGCGGCAGCCCGATATGTGAGTCGAGATACCAGACCTGCGCCAGACAGTACTGATCCACGCCTTCCAGGCCGACCTCGTTACCAGCTGCGGCATGCTCCAGGGCACTATCCTGCCCGTTGAACGGAGAGTGGAACGGGCCGTGTTCTGGGTTCAACGCCCATGACATTCGCATGCCGTATCGCCCGGGAGCGTCCAGCTCGATATCCGTGGGGAGGATCTCGCCCAGCGTGTAGATGCACAGGCCCCCTGCGGGGAAGAACACTTCGGCTTCCTCGCTGTGCGACCACGTTCCGATGCCGGGTGGGTCTCCCTGCCACAGTTCCACGCGCACCCGGGCATCGATCACGTCCGAGGGACAGTGCGCGTGGACCAACCCTTCGGCAGGGCGCAACCAGCGCCCTGCTGGCGCATCCGGGTAGTAGATGTCGCTCTCTCGCGATCGTTCGACCAGGCCGAGCGTGCTGTTCTCCACGAGAACCTCGACAGTCCCAGCGGCGAGCAACTGCCCCATACCAGTCCCTCCTGCCAGGTACACGCTCCCGCGGCACCGGCCTCGGATGCTTCCACCCGCGTAAGTGCTCGTTATAGTAACGATCCTGGGGTTTTCTTGATCGAACGCGCATCCCGATTGGGTGGTCACGGGTGCTGGGTGCATGCGAGTAGGGCTTCCTGAACAGCTCGTTGGTGTCGAATCACCCAGCAGTGTGAGGCCCTGATGTCGAAGTCTTCCGTGTCGATGTCCGGGCCGTCCAGCTTGGTCACCCGGGAGTGTGACTGCCTGGCTCACCGGTTCGGAAACGCCGCGGATCATCCGATGCGTGAGCGCCGGTATCCGACCGATCTGACCGATGCGCAGTGGGCGGCGGTCCGGCCGCTGCTGCCGGTGCCGGGCTGGATGCAGGGCCGCGGTGGCCGGCCGGAGGCGTACTGTCACCGCGCGATGCTGGATGCGGTCGGCTACCTGGTCGACAACGGCATCAAGTGGCGGGCGATGCCCGTCGACTTCCCGCCTTGGGACCGCGTCTACGCGTTCTTTCGGCGCTGGTGCGAGAACGCGCTGATCACCGAGTTCCACGACCGGCTACGCGGGCGGGTGCGCGAGAGGCTGGGCGGGGATTCAGAGCCGACGGTCGCTGTGATCGACTCGCAGTCGATCAAGGCGGATGCTGTCGTGGGACGGGACAGCCGGGGCTTCGATGGCGGCAAGCTGATCAACGGCCGCAAGCGACACGTCGTGGTCGACACTCTCGGCATGCTGCTGGGCGTGAGGGTCACCAGCGCGGATATGGGTGACCGTGCCATCGCGCAAGTCCTGCTCGCCCAGGTGGCCGCCACCCACCATCGCATCGCCCTGGTCTGGGCCGACGGCGGCTACACCGGCAGCCTCATCGAGCACTGCCTGACCGCGTTCGGCCAGGTCCTGGCGATCGTCAAGCGCAGTGACACCATGCGCGGTTTCGTGGTCCTGCCCAAGCGGTGGATCGTCGAGCGCTGTTTCGCCCACCTGATGCGAAGCCGCCGTCTGGTGCGCGACTTCGAACGCCGCACCACCAGCGCCGAGGCGATGATCTACTGGTCGATGACCTGGCTCATGATCCGCCGCCTGGCCCGGCCACACCCTGGGCAAGGGTGAACCCACCCGGTGTCGGCTCGGCCGCCCAGCCGCGGGCCACCAGCCGTTTCGCCTTCGACCGCAACGCTTCCACCCGCGCCGGCACCACCTCCATACCGAAGCCTCCGGCCATCTCCTGGCAGGTCATCGGTCCCTGCCCGAGCCGGGACCGGTCTGCAAGCGCCATGAGAATGTGCTGGTAGTCCGCCGAAAGCACCGACCCGTCCAGTCCCTCACACCACACCGGGACCTGCGCTCTCGGCTTTGTCTTACCGGGCACCGGCGCATCTGGGCTCACAGCCTGCCCCTCGGTGGCCAATGCCCCCTGGCCGGTTGACGCGGGCTCCGGACCAGTGTCGTCCCCAGAGGCCAGCACCTGGCCGACCCGCGAGCGGGCGATGGCCCATTCCTTCCAGTCCCGCTCGGCCAGGGCCAGCTCGGCCTGGATGCGGTCGGCTTCCTCCCGCAGCTCGTCCACCCGGCGGCGAGCGGCCAGCTCACGCTGTTCCAGCAGACCCATAACCGACGCCATCCACGACCTCCGCAGGAGCAGCAACACGACAGGCCACCACTCCCACGAGATCACCGATCCCATGCCCGACCAGCGAAAACACAGGCTTCAAGACCGGAAAGACAACAACCACTTACTCCACTACTTACGCGGCACTGCGCGCCGAACGAGCCCACCACATTGGGCATGCCGACAGCCCAGACGAGACCACGGACGCGCGCTGGCGCTACGTCGGCTCTGGCCACACATTCGGTGCCGATCTCATCGCTGCCGGTGTCGCTGAGGACATCGCGCGGTCCCGGCGGTTGGCCAGAGAAGCAGGGGATGAGGGCGGGTGGCGTCGATAACTGCAATGCCCGATGGCACGTCCCGGCGTCCCCGACATCTCTCCCCGTCTTCGCTCCCTCCCGCTGCTGACAGGGCGAAGTCCCTCATAGAGAGCGAAATCGTGATCGTGAGCGACGATGGGACGGAAGAGCCATTCGACCCTGGGGCGTGGTCCTCATGAGGTGAGCAGCCCCTTTTCCCGGTGTTGCACGGGAAGAGGGGCTCTGTTCGCGTGCGAACGACTTGGCTCAGAACGCTTCGGCGAACTCGTCTTCCTTGAGGATCAGCCGCTCTCGGACGTCCTTCCGGATCATGACCTTCATCTGGATGTGTGGCGCGCGCACGCCCTTGACCTTGGTCCGCTTGATCCTGCACTTCACGCCGACCCGGAGCAGATCGGCGCCCATGGCCTCCATGCCGCCCTCCTCCCAGCGCTCCCGGAACGACTTCCCGTTGTGTACGGCCACCCACCGGTCCTTGGTCGACTCAGGGTCGATGGACTCCAGTTGCCTGATGAGGTCGTCGAGGGTCTTCTCGGCCTTCTCCTGTGTGAACCGCGTCTTCGTGAATCGGCCCCCGGGCTCAAGTCCGGTCATGTAGTAGCTGACGGACTCTTCAAGGCGCTTCTGCTCCTTGCGGGCCTCGGCGCCCTGCCGGTACTCACGTGTCAGGACGGGCTCGTTCCCTAGGACTTTCAGGACGTCCTCGACGAGCTGGCCGTAGATGTCGCGGGGATTGGGTGCTCCGAGGCCCCCGCTCTTGCACTTGCCACACCGCAGATACTCGTATGACCTCCCCTTGTGGTTGGTCTTCTGGACCGTCATGTTGGTGCCGCAGTCGTGGCAGATCAGGACCCCGAGGAACTTCGTTGCGCCCCCAGTCGCGCGGGTGGGCTGGTTCTTCCCGCGGCGGTCCAGGGCGGCCTGAAGAGTCTCGAACTCCTCCTCCGTGAAGATGGGATCTGCCACCCGGATGGGCTTTGCGTCGCTCCCCAGAAGCACTTTCGAGCGACGTACGCCCCCGACCTTGTCCTCTTCTACGCGGTACCCCATGAGTGCCGGGTTCCGGAGCCGGCGCAGCATGGTCGTCGTCGTCAGGCCCGGCCCACAGAGGCCAGCACGGATGAGCACCTTGGACATGCGTCGTCCGGAAGCGGGCTTCGGTCGCAGAGCGGCGCGGCGGCACCAGTGAAGTGCCTTGTATGCGTCCTGGTTGATGACGAGAACGGTTCTGCCGTCCTCGTTCTCCGCTGTTTCGTAGCCGTACGCGGGCTTGCCCACAAGCCAGTCCGTCTGCGTCTTGACGTAGTCCCAGAGGTTGGCGACGCGGGTGCTCGTGTTGGCCGCCTCGATCTCGGCGATGCCACCGATGATGGTGACCATGATCTTCCCGGCTGTCGTGGTCAGGTCGATCGCGTCGTTCTTCGAGACCAGGTTCTTTCCGTACTTCAGGCACCAGTCGATCATGGTGCTGAGGTCGGTCAGGCGCCGCACGAAGCGGTCAAGCTTCCAGAAAAGGATCTCGTCGAACTCCGGCGCCCGGTTGTTGAGCCAGTCGCCAAGCTCCTTGCGCTTCCACGGTGGGACCTTCGTAGCCGACACGTTCAGGTCGCTCGCGACGCCGACGACTCGACTGCCGCGATCCAGAGCCATCCTGCGTAGATCGAGTTCCTGCCGTACAGGTGATGTCGTCTCGTCGGTCAGGACCGACAGCCGTATGGAGAGCAACGCCTTCGGGGCGTCGTTAGGCAGCTTGGTCTCGGCCCTTTTCAAGTCCTCAAGAACGGCCACGTCGGCTTCGGTCCACTCAGCCTGAACTTCGTACTGGTGTAAGCCCGTTGCGGCTCGCTTTTTGGTCCGGGTTCCCATGAGGGCACCGTACTGGATTTGGTGCTGTTGGTGTATGCCCGGCCATGGACACCGAGATCCAGGTCGGCCCGACCGGGAAGAAGCTGCTGCCGCTCACCGTCGTCAACTCGCCGACCGGCTCGAACGCCGCTTCATAAGCGGTGTTCGCTTCGTAAGCGGTGTCCGCGGTGACGCTGCCTCCCCTCGGAAGGGACCGTCACCGCGGACGCTGCGGAGCGTGCGCGCCGATCTGCTGGTCCTGGCCGTGCTCGTCGACCGGTTGCAAGGTGATCTTCAGGCGGGACGTGCTGCCGGTCGCGTGACCGGCCTTCGCCTCCGCGCTGGCGCTCCACGGCAGGACGGACACCTTCGCCCCGGCCTGGGCGTCCTTCTTGACGTCCACGGCGAACTCCATCTCCACCGGCCCGGTGCGGAAGTGGATCGAGTGCTCACGACCGTCGTCCATGGCCCGTTCCAACTCGGCCCGGATCGCACTGATGGCCTCGGACAGTCCCGCCCACGGTTCCTGCGTCATCGGCGGCCGCCCCCCTGTTGCCTGTACCGCTGATCTGATGGCCGGATGGCCGGTAGGCAGCGTATCGGCTGGCTCCCTTGGTGCCCCGCTCGATTGCTGCCCTGCTCGATCTCCTCAGGGATCCGGACGGCCCGCTGGTGCGTCCGGAGGGGTATGGACCTTGAGAAGGTGCCGGAGCCGTCGGGCGATCCGGAGCCGTCGGATGGCCTGGAGCCTTCGGGTGATCCGACGTCGCCGGAGCTCGCCCCGCAGCCCGCCCCGCAGCAGCCCGAGGGATGCCTCGTCGTGGCGATCCGCATGCCGGTGCGGATCGTGGCGTTCGGGCTGATCCTTCCGGTGCGCATGGTGTGGGACGCGCTCGTGACCGGCGGCCAGCTGCTGTGGCGCACGGTGCTCGCGCCTTCGGGGCGAGGACTCGCGTGGCTGTGGCGGACGTGGGTGGTACGCCCGACCGGGGCCCTGGGCGCGGCAGTGGTCTGGTGCGCGCGGCGGCTGATCGTCCAGCCCGCGCAGTGGGCGCACCGCCGGATCCTGGCGCTGGCCTGGCGGGCGGTGGTGCGATCCGTCAGAGGGCTCGGCCGGGGCGTGACGTGGCTGGCGCGGATGCTGGTGACCGTGCCCGCCGGCTGGGTGTACCGGCGTGTGCTCACGCCGGCCGGGCGGGCCGTCGTCCGGGTCCTGCGCGCCTTCGGTGCGGGCGTGGCGTGGCTGGTGCGGACCCTGGTCGTCCGTCCGGCCGGCTGGCTGCACCGGCGGGTGCTGGCACCGACCGGGCGTGCCCTCGCCCGCGCGGTGCGGTGGGTTGCCGCTGGATGCGTCCGGTGGGGTCGCGTGCTCGCGAGGCGGGCCGGCCGGCTGGCGCGCGCCATCGGCGGCTGGTTGGGCCGCGTGGGGCGGGCGACGGGGCGTCGGGTGGCCCGGGCGGTACGGGTGATGGGGCGTGGGCTGGCCCGGGTGGCGGGGGCCGTGGCGGGTGCGCTGCTGTGGCTCGGCCGGTTGGTCTTCGTGCTGCCGTGGGTGGCGCTCTGGCGGTACGTCGCCGTGCCGGTGGGGAACGCGCTGTGGCGCGTGCTGACCGTGCTGGTCGTGGTGCCCGCCGTGGCCGTGTGGCGCTGGGTGCTGGTGCCGGTCGGGCGGGTGATCGCGGTGGTCGCCCGGGAGATCGGTGCGGCGGTCGGGCACGCCTGGCGCGTCGCGGGGCATGTGTCGCTCGTCGTCGGCCGCGGGATCGCCTGGTGCTTCCGGCAGCTGGCGGACGGCATCGGATGGCTCGCCCGCTTCCTCGGACGGCTCGTGTCGGCGCTGCTGGTGCCGGTGCGCTGGGTGTACCGGGCCGTGCTGACGCCGCTCGGGCACCGGGTGCGCGACGCCGTGTGGCGGCCGGCCGCGCGGGCGGTCAGGGCCGGGCGCGCGAGCGTCAAGGAGGCGTCCGAGAGCGTACGGCAGGCGGTGCGGGCGGCGCGGGCGAGCGTGCGGGGCCTGGGCGGCGACCTTCGCACGACGGTGTTCGGCGCGCCCCGGGACGCGGTGCCGCAGAGCCTGCCACCGGCCAAGCCGGCGCCGCCCCCTTTCCCACGCCCGGACGACCGCGAACCACGGTCCACCGCACCCCGCCACGGTTCGGCACGGCACCGTCGCCGTCCGTAGTCACGGCCGCACCGCGCAGCCGGTGGGCCACGGCACCTGCCCGCTGCCGCCGGCCCGCACGGCGCATGGCCGGCACCCCGGAGCCCGTTCCGGGCAGTGCCGCAGGCCGTCGTGCGGACCGGCGCGGCCGGGGGCGGCTTCGCAGTGCGAGGCCCGAGGGGAACGCGACGGGCACCTGGCGCGTACTCTTGAGAGAAGGTCCGAACGCGTCTGGGCTCCGCCGGTGCGGAGCCGCCATCGGGCCGGCCGCACGGAAGGGCGTCAGCCGCCCGACCGCCGGACGGCCGGGGAGGCGCACGGACCGTGGAGCCACACAAGGAGACGTACCACTGGGCAAGCGACAGCCCGAAGGCCCGCCGCCCGCACCCGCGGTGCAGCGCATCCGACTTCGCTACACCAAGCGCGGCCGCCTCCGGTTCACCAGCCACCGCGACTTCCAGCGCGCTTTCGAGCGTGCCCTGCGCCGTGCCGAGGTGCCCATGGCCTACTCGGCCGGCTTCACTCCGCACCCCAAGGTGTCGTACGCCAATGCCGCACCCACCGGCACGGGCAGCGAGGCCGAGTACCTGGAGATCGCACTCACCGAGTTCC
This sequence comes from Streptomyces odontomachi, assembly GCF_024435355.1. Lineage (GTDB taxonomy): Bacteria > Actinomycetota > Actinomycetes > Streptomycetales > Streptomycetaceae > Streptomyces > Streptomyces odontomachi. Next base: position 82,928 of record NZ_JAMJWG010000010.1, on the reverse strand, counting down.
GCGACCCGGAGACGCTGCGCACGCTCGTCGACGTGTCGCTGCCGGACGGGCTCGACGTCCTCGAGGCCGTCGAGGCGCGCACGTCAGGCCTGGCCGAGCGGCTCGCCGCTTCGGTCTGGGAGCTGCGGATGCCCGGCGTGCGGTACGAGGACGCCGCGCAGGCCGTCGCGGCCTTCCTGGCCGCGCAGACGGTCGAGGTGCAGCGCAGGACGAAGAGCGGCATGCGCACGTTCGATGCCCGCGCTGCCGTCGTCGACCTGACGGCACAGCCCGCCGAGCCGGCGCCCGCGGACGGCACGGCGCCCACGGATCAGCCGGTGCCCGCAGGATCACCAGCGGCGTTTCGGCCAGCCCCAGGCGCGGTGAGCACCGCGGGAGCACCGCGTTCCACGGGGTACCCGGGAACCGCACGACCGGGCTTCCCGGGCCCCACCCGGCCGCCTGGCAGCATGGACACGGCGGCTGATAGGCCGGGGGACCAGCCCTGTGCGATACTGCGGCTGGTTGTCCGGCACGTGACGCCTGCCGTACGACCCGACGACGTCCTGTCCGGTCTCCACGCAGTGGCCGACCTGGCGCCGCCGGTCCCGGTAGCGGTGACCAGGCTGGCGCAGGGGCCATTCGACGAGGAGAACGGCACGGTGACCGACCCGCTCGCGCCCGACCGCGAGGCGAGCGCGGCCACCCCGGCCGAAGGCCGAGGGGCCGCTGGACTCGCCGCCGCGCAGGCTGGGGGCGCTTCCCAGGCCCTTCAGGACCTGGGCACGGTGCCGGAAGGCTCCGCGTAGGACCCGTCGACGCGCCGCCCTTGCACTCGGGAGCCACCTGGGTCGGGCAGCGCACCGACCAGAAGACTTTCGCCAGGCCGCACGTACATGGCGTGCGGAACCGGCGAGACAAGACACAGAGAGCTCCCGTGCGGCGCCCGCGCCCCGGAAGGCGGACCCGCGCTCACCGCGCGGACCGCGGACGTCACCGGGGAACAGCGGCGCCCGGGAGCCTGACGGGAGAACCGCCCGCATGCTTGAGCCGAACGAACCCACCCAGGGCTCGCAGAACAACAACTTCACCACTGCGGACACCCCGAGCGACACGCTCCCACCGCGTCGTCGCCGTGCCGCATCCCGCCCCGCGGGCCCGCCCGCCGCGCAGTCCTCCGAGCCGGAGACCGACGCCGGGACCCTCGCGGCATCCACAACCGCATCCACACCGGCATCCGCCCCGACTTCCGGGGTCCACACGGGCGCCGCAGAGGAGCCGGCGGCCACCGAGGCCGACTCCACCGCGGAGGCCGTGGAGGCCACCGCCGACGCGGCCGACGCCGTGACCGGCGAGGCGGCCGAGACCCCGGAGGCCACGGAGCCCGACGCCGCCGAGACCGCAGCCCCCGAGACCGGGGACGCCGTGGCGTCCGATGCCGCCCCTGCGGAGGTCGCCGCCGAGGTCGCCGAGGCCGTGGCAGCCGCGGAAGCCGCCATAGAGACCACCGCCGCGGCGGACGCACCGACCTGGCGGCGCACCCGTCGCCGCGCCTCCGCCCCCGCGGGCTCACCGAAGCCGGTGGAGCAGACCGCGCCCACCGCGCAGTCGACCGCCGAAGCCACCGAAGCAGCGCCGTCGGGCCACGGGACGTCACCCGCCGACCAGCCCGGCACCGAGCCGGCCGCCGCCGGCCCGTCCGACGCCGAGCCGGCCACGGACGCTTCCGCCGCCCGGTCCGCCCGTCGTACCCGCCGTCGCGCATCGGCGCCCGCGGGTGCGCCCCGGCCGACCACCGACGCCGACGCCGGCGCCACCGCCGGCTCGTCCGACGACCAGGGCGCCGAGGACACCAGGGCCACCCGGCCCGGCGCCGGCGCGGACGACGCAGCCCAGGCCGCCGAGCCGGTGTCGGTGCCCGCGAGCCGCACGCCGGCCGACGCGACGCCGACCGCGGAACGGGCTGCGCCGGCCGGACCCGCCGAGACCAGCGCGGCAGCCGAGGCCACCGAGACCGCCGAGGAGACCGGCACCGGCACCGAGGCGACCGCTTCCGAGGCGGACGCCGCAGACCCTGCCGCGTCCGCTGCCGACGACACCTCCGCCGACGAGTCCACCGCCGGGCCCGCCGACGCTCCCGAGGCCGGTGCTGCCGCGCAGGCCGCGTCCGGTCCGCGTACCGGCTCCGGCGACGAGCCCCCCGCCGGGCCGCCGCCCGCGGACGCCCCCGGCGGTTCCGACGAGCCGCAGGCGCCCCGGCGGGTCCGACGCCGGGCTACCCGCAAGGCCGCGGCCGGGTTCTCCGAGCCCACGGCACAGCAGTCCGTGGCGGTGTCCGCACCGCCCGTACCCCAGCAATCCGTACCCGACAAGCAGTCGTCCGCGCAGACGGCACAGCCTCAGGAGGCCGAGATGGCCGAGGACGAGACCCCCGCGCGGCCCGCGCGTCCAGCCGTCGCCGTCTTCCAGGCGCCGGTGTTCACCGAGCCGAAGTTCCAGACCCCCGAGCGTGCCGCGGCGCAGGCCGCGGCCGAAGCCGCCGAGGACGCCTACGAGGACGACGAGCCCGAGGTGTTCGACGAGCCGGACGAGGGCGAGCAGGCGGCGGAGAGCCGCACGCGCCGGCGCCGCCGGCGACGCGTCAAGTCCGACGAGCCCGCCCGGCGGTCCGCCGGCGGCTCGGGCGACGACACCGACGACTACGCCTCGGACTCGTCCGGGACGGGCGACGAGGACGCCGAGGGCGGCGTGGACGACGCCGCCGACGGCGACGAGTCGGAGGATTCCGGCGCACGCCGCCGGCGTCGCCGTGGCGGCCGCCGGAGGCGGCGCGGTGAGAACGCCGACGCGGAGCAGTCCGACGTCGACGAGTCCGCGGACGGCGACGGCCGGCACGCCGAGGACGGCGAGTCGGGCGACGAGTCCAAGGACGGTGCACAGGGGCACGAGGACGCCGCCGATGACGACGGCGAGTCGAGCAGCAGCCGGCGCCGCCGCCGTCGGCGCCGCCGCGCCGGGGAAGGCTCGTCCGAGGCCGACGGCACCACCGACGACCCGGAGCGCACCGTCGTCAAGGTCCGCGAGCCCCGCAAGAAGGAGGACCGCGCCAGCGCCCCCTCCGACGAGGTGCAGTCCATCAAGGGCTCCACACGTCTCGAGGCCAAGAAGCAGCGCCGCCGCGAGGGGCGCGAGCAGGGTCGCCGCCGGGTGCCGATCATCACCGAGGCGGAGTTCCTGGCGCGCCGCGAAGCCGTGGAGCGCGTGATGGTGGTGCGCCAGCACGGCGACCGCACCCAGATCGGCGTCCTCGAGGACAACGTGCTCGTGGAGCACTACGTCAACAAGGAGCAGTCCACCTCCTACGTCGGCAACGTCTACCTGGGCAAGGTCCAGAACGTGCTGCCGTCCATGGAGGCCGCGTTCATCGACATCGGCAAGGGCCGCAACGCCGTCCTGTACGCCGGTGAGGTCAACTTCGAGGCGCTCGGCCTGCCCGGCGGCCCGCGCCGCATCGAGTCCGCGCTGAAGTCGGGGCAGTCGGTGCTCGTCCAGGTCACCAAGGACCCCATCGGACACAAGGGCGCCCGTCTGACCAGCCAGGTCTCGCTGCCCGGTCGCTACCTGGTGTACGTGCCCGAGGGCTCGATGACCGGCATCAGCCGCAAGCTGCCGGACACCGAGCGTGCCCGGCTGAAGACCATCCTCAAGAAGATCGTCCCCGAGGACGCGGGCGTCATCGTGCGCACCGCCGCCGAAGGGGCCAGCGAGGACGAGCTGCGCCGTGACGTGGAGCGCCTCCAGAACCAGTGGACGGACATCCAGAAGAAGGCCAAGGGCAGCGGTTCCAGCGCCCCGTCGCTGCTGTACGGCGAGCCGGACATGACCGTCCGCGTCGTGCGCGACATCTTCAACGAGGACTTCTCCAAGGTGATCGTCAGCGGTGACGAGGCCTGGGAGACCATCCACGGCTACGTCTCCTACGTCGCCCCCGACCTCGCCGAGCGCCTGTCGCGGTGGACGTCCGAGACCGACGTGTTCGCCACGTACCGGATCGACGAGCAGCTGATGAAGGCGCTGGACCGCAAGGTGTGGCTGCCCAGCGGTGGTTCGCTGGTGATCGACAAGACCGAGGCGATGGTCGTGGTCGACGTCAACACCGGCAAGTTCACCGGCCAGGGCGGCAACCTGGAGGAGACGGTCACCAGGAACAACCTGGAGGCGGCCGAGGAGATCGTGCGCCAGCTGCGGCTGCGCGACCTGGGCGGCATCGTCGTCATCGACTTCATCGACATGGTGCTGGAGTCCAACCGCGACCTGGTGCTGCGGCGGCTGCTGGAGTGCCTGGGCCGGGACCGCACCAAGCACCAGGTCGCCGAGGTCACCTCGCTTGGCCTGGTCCAGATGACCCGCAAGCGGGTCGGGCAGGGCCTGCTGGAGTCGTTCTCGGAGACCTGCGCGCACTGCAACGGCCGCGGGCTGATCGTGCACATGGACCAGCCGCCCGCGGCGGGCGGTGGCAAGCGCAAGAAGCGCGGGCGCGCCGCCGAGCCGGAGCCGGCCGAGCGCGCACCGGAGCCCGTCGAGGTCGAACCGGCCGCCGCGCCCGCTGCCGCGGCCGCCGAGCTGCCCGCTGCCGCGGCCGCCGAGCTGCCCGCGGCCGCGTACCAGCCGATGCAGCCCGACGAGGAGCTGTTCAGCAGCGTCGCCGAGGCGGAGGCTGCCGCGGGACGCGGTGGGCGCCGCTCGCGCCGCCGCGCCACCCGTCGGGCGTCCGCGCCCGCCGGCTCGCCCCGGACGTACGAGTCCGAGGAGTCGCCCGCCGAGGTGCTCGTCGAGACGGCCGCGCCCGCGGCGGGGGAGCCCGCCACGCTCGCCGAGCCCGTCGAGACGGCGACCGAGCCGGGCCAGCCCCTCGCCGAAGCCGAAGCTGAGACGATCCCGGCGGCCCCCGCCGCGGAGGCCGCTTCCGCGGGGCGTGGCCGCCGGCGGGTCAGCCGCCGGGCGACGGCACCGGCGGGTTCGCCGGAGGTCGCCGAGGTGACGGTGACCGAGGGCGGCACCGTACTGGCCGAGCCGTCGGTGCTCGCCGAGACGCCCGAACCGCAGGTCGCCGTGGCCGAGGAACCGCCGGCCCCGGCTGCCGAGGAGCCCGCGGCGCCGGCTGCGGAGCCTGCTGCCGAGGGCGAGGGCGAGGGCGAGGGCGAGGGCGAGGGCGAGGGTGCGGGGCCGGCGCGTCCGCGCCGGCGCGCGGTGCGGAAGGCCACGGCGCCGACCACGTCCGAGGAGACGGCCGTCGTGGTCGTGTCCGCGTCCGAGCGTCCCGCGCCGCCCGCCGAGGCCGGAGAGGTCGCTCAGGTCGTCGAGGCCAACGAAGCGGCCGGCCGGGACGAGGAGGCCGCCGAGGAGGCTGCCGCCGACGAGGCTGCCGAGGCGACCGTCGCGGCGGCTGAGGGCGAGGGCGCCGAGGAGGGCGCTCCGGCTCGCAAGACGGCGCGCAGGACGACCAAGAAGGCGCCCGCGAAGGCCGCCGCCAAGAAGGCCACGGCCGCCAAGGCGACCGCCGCCAAGACGACCGCCACGAAGAAGACGGCGGCCAAGAAGGCGACGACGGCGAAGAAGGCCCCGGCCAGCAAGGCGGCCAAGGCACCCGCCAAGAAGTCCCCGACCAAGAAGGCGACGACGAAGAAGACCGCTGCGGCAGAGCAGCAGTCACCTTCCTCGGTGACCGCTCAGACCGACGAGGGCTGACGTATCGCCCGGCTCCCCGGTGTCGGCACACCGGGGGGCTGCGGCGGGCCCGGTTTGATTACTTGCACGGGGCCCCGTAACCTTGACCGTCGGCGTTTGTTCGCCACCCCTCTGAGCACCTTCCTCCAGGCGGGCCGCATCTGCGCCCACCCAGAGAGGCCACTTCCTCCGCCCGGGCAGTCCCCGTAGGAGCTTCGGGCCCCGGCCCGAAGCGGGTGGCTGGCATCAGAGGTCCCGCTTCGAGTACAGAGAGTGAGTTCCGCGTGTACGCCATCGTGCGCAGCGGTGGCCGCCAGCACAAGGTTGCTGTCGGTGACATCGTTGAGGTTGACAGGATTTCCACGGCCAAGGTCGGTGACGGGGTGGAGCTCTCCACGCTGCTGCTCGTCGACGGTGACACCGTGACCAGCGACCCGTGGGTGCTGGCCGGAGTCAAGGTCCAGGCCGAGGTCGTGGACCACCACAAGGGCGCGAAGATCGACATCCTGCGCTACAAGAACAAGACCGGCTACCGCCGTCGTCAGGGCCACCGCCAGCAGTACACGGCGCTCAAGGTCACCGAGATCCCCTCGGCCGCGAAGTAAGGGACTGAGAAGAGATGGCACACAAGAAGGGTGCATCGTCCACCCGGAACGGCCGCGACTCCAACGCCCAGCGCCTCGGCGTGAAGCGTTTCGGCGGCCAGGTCGTCAACGCCGGTGAGATCCTGATCCGCCAGCGCGGCACGCACTTCCACCCCGGCTCGGGTGTCGGGCGCGGCGGCGATGACACGCTGTTCGCGCTCCAGGCCGGTGCCGTGCAGTTCGGCACCTCTCGCGGCCGCAAGGTCGTGAACATCGTCCCCGTCGCCTGATCAGTCCGTTACCTGACCAGCTGGGACCACTGCCGAAGGCGGACCTTCCTCTCCGGTCACGGGGATGCGGGTCCGCCTTCCGCATGTGACGGCGCGCCGCCACGCGGCGACCCGCCGGCACCGGCCCGCACACCGGGCACCCACTCATCCGTCAGCACGAGAGGTTTCCACCATGACCACCTTCGTGGACCGCGTCGAACTGCATGTCGCCGCGGGTAACGGAGGCCACGGCTGTGCCTCCGTGCACCGGGAGAAGTTCAAGCCGCTCGGCGGCCCCGACGGGGGCAACGGCGGTCGCGGCGGTGATGTGACCTTCGTCGTCGACCAGTCCGTGACGACCCTGCTCGACTACCACCACGGCCCGCACCGCAAGGCCACCAACGGCCGGCCCGGCGAGGGCGGCCACCGCTCCGGCAAGGACGGGCAGGACCTGGTGCTGCCGGTGCCGGACGGCACGGTCGTGCTCGGCCCGGACGGTACGGTCCTCGCCGACCTGGTCGGCCACGGCACGTCCTTCGTGGTGGCGCAGGGCGGTCGCGGCGGCCTCGGCAACGCGGCCCTCGCCTCGCCGCGCCGCAAGGCCCCCGGCTTCGCGCTGCTCGGCGTGCCCGGGGAGGTGCGCGATGTGGTGCTGGAGCTCAAGACGGTCGCTGACGTGGCGCTCGTCGGCTACCCGAGCGCCGGCAAGTCGTCGCTGATCTCGGTGCTCTCGGCCGCCAAGCCGAAGATCGCGGACTATCCCTTCACCACGCTGGTGCCGAACCTGGGCGTGGTGACGGCGGGTGCCACCGTCTACACCATCGCCGACGTGCCCGGCCTGATCCCGGGCGCCAGCCAGGGCAGGGGCCTCGGCCTTGAGTTCCTCCGGCACGTCGAACGGTGCAGCGTCCTCGTGCACGTCCTCGACACGGCCGCGCTGGAGTCCGACCGCGACCCGGTCTCCGATCTCGACGTCATCGAGGAGGAGCTGAAGAGCTACGGCGGCCTGGACGACCGGCCCCGGATCGTGGTGCTCAACAAGATCGACGTACCCGACGGCCGGGATCTCGCCGAGATGGTCCGCCCCGACCTGGAGCAGCGCGGCTACCGCGTCTTCGAGGCGTCGGCGGTGGCCCACACCGGTCTGAAGGAACTGTCGTTCGCGCTCGCCGAGCTGGTCGCGCAGGCGCGTGACGCGCAGCCGCGCGAGGAGGGCACCCGGATCGTCATCCGTCCGAAGGCCGTCGACGACAGCGGCTTCACGGTCGTGTGCGAGGACGACGGCATGTTCCGGGTCCGCGGTGACAAGCCCGAACGCTGGGTGCGCCAGACCGACTTCAACAACGACGAGGCCGTCGGCTACCTCGCTGACCGGCTCGCCCGCCTCGGTGTCGAGGAGGAGCTGACGAAGGCCGGCGCCCGCGCGGGAGACGGCGTCGCCATCGGCCCCCAGGAGAACGCGGTCGTCTTCGACTGGGAGCCGACCATGCTGGCCGGCGCGGAAATGCTCGGCCGCCGCGGCGAGGACCACCGCCTCGAAGCCCCCCGCCCGGCCGCCCAACGCCGCCGGGACCGCGAGGCGGAACGCGACGAGGTGGAGCGCGAGTACGACGAGTTCCGGCCGTTCTGACGCCCTTTGTTCACCCGGACCGCATACGGCCGGAGCCCTCGCCGTGCCGCGAGACCCGCCCAACAGGTCCGTGCACCAAGGGAGTTACTCAATCGTGAACAGGAGGTTGCGCCGGGGTGTGCAACCCTCCGTGCTCCTGACAGGTCAGAAAAGGCGTGTGACGCGCTCTTGACACGCGTCACACGCCTTTCACCTTTTCGACGTTCTGCGTTCCAGGGAGCAAGGAGCAGCGTGACGCCGTTCGTGCGGGTCGCGGGGGCCGGTGGTCATGGGCGTTTTCAGGCCCGTGGGCACCGTGCCGTGAGCACCGGCCGGGCCCTGCGGGCGATCACGTCCGGTCCGGGAGGATATTGATGAACCTACGCAAGGCGGCAGGCGGCATCGGCCTGATGGCGGCGATCGCGGTGAGCCTGTCGGTGACCGCGCCCGCGGCCTCGGCGCAGCCCACCAGCAGCGACACCACGACCGGCGCCGAACTCCAGGACGACTTCAACGGCGACGGCTACTCCGACGTAGCCTTCCCCGTGCCCGCCGCGGGCCTGAAGAGCTACGAGGGGAACCAGGACGGGGGCGGTGCGGCGTACGACGGCTACGTGGCCGTCATGTACGGCTCGGCCGACGGCCTCCAGACCTCCTCCAAGCAGGTCTTCGACCAGGAGAAGCCCGGAATACCCGGAGACGCCGCGCAGGGCGACGCCTACGGCAGCTCCGTCACCTCCGCCGACCTCGACCAGGACGGGTACGCGGACCTGATCGTCGGAGCCGGCGGTGACGACGGGGGCCGCGGGTCGCTCTCGGTCATCTGGGGCGGCCCGGACGGGCTGTCCGACTCGACCTGGCTGGCCCAGGGCGACGCCTACGACGACGGGATCGGTCACCTAGCCGAGGCCGGCGACTTCAACGGCGACGGCACCCCCGACGTCGTGACCAGTTTCGGGGACACCGGCCTGCACGTCCTGACCGGCCCCTTCGACCGCACCGGCGCGCCGGCCGGAGGCACCCGGGCGGTCGACGGACCCGCCGGGGACGACTGGATGACCGACCTCGCCGCGGGCGACGTGAACGGCGACGGCGTCACGGACCTCGTCTCCACCACCGGCAGGGACGACGCAAGCCGCGTCGCCTACTGGGCGGGCAGCCCCGACGGCCTCACCGCCGGCGCCTCCGTCAGCGGTCTCGACGGCGCCGGTGACAACCTGGACGTCGGCGATGTGAACGGCGACCACCACGCCGACATCGTCATCGGCCGCCCGGACGGCAACTTCGGCAGCGAGAACCCGCTCCCGGCGGCCAAGGGCGGCATGGTCACCTACGTGCCGGGCAGCGCCGACGGACCCGTTCCCGCGGGGGCCACCCGGATCAACCAGGACACCGCCGGAGTGCCGGGCGTCGCCGAGGAGGACGAAGCCGACGGCTCCTGCGACCAGTTCGGCGCCGGTGTCTCGGTGGGCGACATCGACGGTGACGGCTATGCGGACGTGTCCGTCGGGGTGCGCGCCGAGACCTACGACGACATCGAGATGACCGGCGCCGCGGTCACGCTGCGGGGCACCGCGGACGGTCTGACCGGCGCGGGCGCGCAGGTCTTCAGCGAGGACACCGCCGGCGTGCCCGGCATCCCGCAGGCCTGGGACTTCTTCGGGTCGGCCACCAAGCTCACCGACACCGACGGCGACGGCATGGCCGACCTGGTCGTCGGGGCGTCGGGCGAGGGCGAGAGCGGCGACGAGGACACCACCGACGGCTCGATCTGGGTGTTGAAGGCGACGGCGGACGGGGTGACGCCGGACGGTTCGTTCACCTTCGGCGTCCGCACGCTGGGCGTCCCCGCGCACAACGGCGGCGGACTCGGCTCGGAGTTCGCCTCCTGATCCGCTGCCACGTGTCGTGCCCCGGAGCCGGACATCGGCTCCGGGGTGGCCGCCCGGGACACCCGGCGTCGGCCCGGGCCGGTGGACGTTCCCGGCGCGTCCTCGCCACCCGACGTGCCCCCGTCCACCGGCCCGCACCCGTCGCCCGGCACCGCGGCGTGCCGCACCTCGCAACCCGTGGCCGACGCGGTGTGCCCCGCCGGCCCGCTGTCCCCTGCCGGGCGCCGCTCGTCCAGGCGCCTCAGAGCCGTACGTTCGCGGGCGGGGTCTTCGGGGAAGCCGCACATCACACGCGAAATCTCCTTATGGAATCGGTCACATCACCTCAAAGAGGGCGTCATGCGAACCCCCGCTCCTGGCAAGGTGAACCGGTCCTTGCGTGCACATGTGCGGTGCACGTCGCTCACCTTGCATGTCGGAAACCCCGAGTGAGACGATCGCCGGGTTCCCAGTCGCCCCGAGGTAGGTAAGCTCTGTGTCCCAGGTCATAGCCAAGCCCCGTACCACCGCAGTGATCCTGGCCGGTGGCACCGGCCAGCGCGTGGGTCTGTCGATTCCGAAGCAGTTGCTGAAGATCGCCGGTAAGGCCGTCATCGAGCACACGCTGACCACCTTCGAGCACGCCGACTCCATCGACGACGTGATCGTGCTCATGGCGCCGGGCTTCGTGCCGGACGTGGAGAAGATCGTCGCCAAGGCCGGCTTCCAGAAGGTCTCCAAGATCATCGAGGGCGGCTCGACCAGGAACGAGACCACCGAGCGCGCCATCGAGGCGCTGGGTGAGGGCCTGGCCGAGGGCGAGGACCGCAATCTGCTCTTCCATGACGCGGTGCGCCCGCTGCTGTCACAGCGCGTGATCGACGACTGCGTCAAGGCCCTGGAGCGCTACCAGGCCGTCGACGTCGCCATCCCCTCCGCCGACACGATCATCGTCACCCGCACCCATGGCGAGGACGGCGAGTTCATCACGGAGATCCCGGACCGCTCCCGGCTGCGCCGCGGCCAGACCCCGCAGGCCTTCAAGCTCTCCACCATCCGCCGGGCGTACGAGGTCGCCGCGAGCGACCCGAACTTCCAGGCCACCGACGACTGCTCCGTGGTCCTCAAGTACCTGCCGGACGTGCCGATCCACGTCGTCGCCGGTGACGAGTTCAACATGAAGGTCACCCAGCCCGTCGACGTCTTCATCGCCGACAAGCTCTTCCAGCTCGCCTCCGGCGCCGCCCCCGAGCAGTCCGGCGATGAGGCCTACCGCGAGCTGCTGACCGGCAAGACCGTGGTGGTCTTCGGAGGCTCGTACGGCATCGGCAAGGACATCGCCGAGCTCGCCGAGAGCTACGGCGCCAAGGCCTACGCCCTGGGTCGCTCCACCACCGGCACGCACGTGGAGAACCCGGAGCACGTCGACGACGCCCTCTCCAAGGCGTACGCCGAGACCGGCCGCGTCGACTACGTGATCAACACCGCCGGGGTGCTGCGCATCGGCAAGCTCGCCGAGACCGACAACGCCACCATCGAGGAAGCCCTCAAGGTCAACTACCTCGCGCCGGTGCAGATCGCCCGCGCCTCGTACAAGTACCTCGCGGAGACCAAGGGCCAGCTGCTGCTGTACACCTCCAGCAGCTACACGCGCGGTCGCGCCGAGTACAGCCTGTACTCGTCCACCAAGGCCGCCATGGTCAACCTCACCCAGGCGCTCTCCGACGAGTGGGCCGGCGACGGCATACGCGTCAACTGCATCAACCCCGAGCGCACCGCCACCCCCATGCGCACCAAGGCCTTCGGCCAGGAGCCCGCCGGGTCGCTGCTCTCTTCCGACGCCGTGGCCCGCGCCTCGCTGGACGTACTGATCTCCGAGCTGACCGGCCATGTCATCGACGTGCGGCAGCAGGACCCCACCAAGCCCGCACACGAGGCCTCCGGCTTCGAGCAGGCGCTGGCCGCCGTCCTCGACCGACATGAGGCCATGTAATATCACTCGACATCTTGGATCCGGGCCTTCGAGGCCGCTCTCGCGGCGGTCTTGGGGGCCCCTGTCCGTCAAGGCCGGGTTTCACACGATGCGCATGCTCCGCACAGTCCGCACACGGCCGCCCGTCGCCCGGGACCGGCTGAACGCGCCCGGTGTCGCCGTGCCGTCCTGCCGTTGCGGCACCCTGAGCACCACCCGAAATCCAGCGCGAAAAAGTACATTCGACAAGACGTCGTACGTGGCGTCGTATGTATGGCGTATATCGCCGGGCTCGCTCCTTCGAGCTCTGACACCTGAACCTGTCGGCATGCCCCCGAAAAAGTAGGTCCCATCCCGTGATATCCACCGCCATCCGCGTCGCCCGCGTGGGCAGTCGCGCCGAGCTCGCCGCAGCCGTACTCCTGCTGCTGGGTTATCCCGGCCTCACGGTGGCCGCGCTGATACCGAGCGTCTGGGGCTTCGCAGTCGCTGGTGCCGTGACCTACCTGGCGGACAGATATCTGCACCATCGCGGCAGCTATCTCATCAACCGGCTGGGCAAGATCCGCGCGGGTCTGTCCATCCGGTTCCTGGTGCGTGAGCTGCTGCTCATCCTGCTGCTCGCCCGTCTCGACCTCTCCACGAAGCCGGTCTTCTACGCGGCGATCGCCGGCTTCCTCCTCTTCTTCGGCCTCCAGGCCCCGCACAGCGCCCTGAGCACGCTGATCAAGCTGCGCCGCAGGCTGCCGGTGGCCACCCGGAACGTGGACCTGTCCCGGGTCTCCATCCCGAACGCGGCCCCGCCGCGGCTCACCTCACGCGCCGCGGAGAAGATGCTGCACCTGGACCTCTTCGCCGTGGTGGGCCTGCTGGTCGCGGCCGAGGCCGAGGCCGCGGTATGGGGCTACGCCGGTATCGCCGTGACGCTGGTGCTCGGCCTCGGCTACCTGGTCGCGCTGGTGCCCTACATCCGCGGCAAGCGCATCCCGGCGCGCGCGGAGACGGTGCTGGACCGGGTGGACGACTGGCTGCACGAGTACCGCCCCGAGACGGTGCTCTACTTCTCCGGCTCCAAGGACTCCGCCTACCAGGTCAACATGTGGCTGGAGACCATGGAGCAGCTCGACACCCGGCCCCTGGTCATCCTGCGCGAGCGGGTCATCCTGAAGAAGCTGGCCCGCACCAGCGTGCCGGTCATCTGCGTGCCCGGCGGTGTGCACCTGATGAACATGGACCTCTCCAGCGTCCGTGTCGCCCTCTACGCGGCCAACGTCGGCAAGAACATCCACATGCTGCGCGTGCCCACCATGAAGCACGTCTTCATCGGCCACGGCGACAGCGACAAGATCGCCAGCGTCAACCCGTTCAGCAAGGTCTACGACGAGGTGTGGACCGCGGGCCGCGCCGGCCGCGACCGCTACGCCCTGGCCGACGTCGGCGTGCGCGACGACGACATCGTCGAGGTGGGCCGCCCCCAGCTGGCCCCCATCCAGCACGCCACCGGAGCTCCGGCCGACCGCATTCCCACCGTGCTGTACGCGCCCACCTGGGAGGGCTGGGACGACGCCCCGGGCAACACCTCGCTCCTGCTGGCCGGCGAGAACATCATCCGCGGCCTGCTGAAGGCCGACCCCGCCGTGCGGGTGCTCTACAAGCCGCACCCGTTCACCGGCACCCGCAGCAAGGTCGCCAAGGCGGCGCACGACCGCATCGTGGCCCTCGTCGAGAAGCACGCGGCCCAGCGTGCCGCCGACCCGGCGTTCACCCGCGACGAGGCCGCCGAGGCCGCGGCATGCGCCGAGCTGACCCGTATCGAGGCTCAGCTGTCCCAGCTCGTGGGCGGCGGCGACGAGCGTGACGAGGCCGAGGCGTCCCGCGACGGCATCGCCGACCCGGAGCGCGAGGCGCTCGCCAAGCGACTGCGCCAGGAGTGGAACGCCGCCTACTGGCGCTCCTTCCCGGCCTGGGAGCACCGGGTGATCTCCGGCCCCGCGCCCCTGCTGTACGACTGCTTCAACGTCAGCGAGGGCATGGTTTCGGACATCTCCAGCGTGGTGTCGGACTTCATCGCGAGCGGCAAGCCGTACGCGGTCACGGACTCCGCAGAGCTCGGCGCCGAGGAGTTCAAGCGGCAGAACACCGCGGTGCGCGCCGCCGTGATCCTCTCCAACTCCGCCGTCGAGCTCGGCGAGCTGCTGGCCGCGGTGCGCAACACCGACGATGACCCGCTGGTCGAGGCCCGCGTCGAGCTGAAGGAGTACCTGCTCGGCCCGGACGAGCCCACGTCGATGGAGCGCTTCAACGCCGCGGTGCGCGCCCTCAAGGCCAAGGCCGAGATCCGCAACGAGGGCCAGGGTGCGGCCGGTGCCGACATCCCGGTGCAGCGCACCCAGGCCCCCGTGGAGCCCGGCCCGGAGCCGGGTCCCGGGTCCGCCGCGGCGGCCGAGCCCGCCGGCACCGCGGCTCCCTCCGCAGGGGCTGCCGCCCCGGCCGGGTCGGCGACGGCCGCGTCCGCCGAGAGCGAGGCACCGATCGCCTGACCCGCCGCCCGCACCCCGCCCGACCGGCACTGCTGCCCGGCTGAGCCCAGCCTGACCGCGGCACCGCACGACGGGCACCCGCCCGGCCCCGAGGCCACCGCCCCGGGGCCGGGCTTTCGTATGTGTGTCCGAGTGACGGAGGTCACGTGAAGGAAGGCTGAAATCTCGGCAACGAAGCCGCCCCCTGATCGGTCTTCTTGGTGACCGCAAGTGAGCACGGCAAAACAGGGGGCATGGAATGAGCGATCCTGACGTGAGCGTCGTAGTCGGTGCGTACGAGGCGATGCCTTACCTCGTCCAGTGCCTGGAGTCCGTCGAGGCCCAGACGCTGCCCGCCGAGCGCATGGAGATCATCGCGGTCGACGACGGCTCCACGGACGGATCGGGGGAGTACCTGGAGAAGTTCGCCGCCCGCAGCCGCATACCGACCCGAGTGATCCGCCAGTCGAACTCCGGCGGCCCCAGCGGCCCGCGCAACGTCGGCCTCGGCCTCGCCCGCGGCCGTTACGTCTTCTTCCTCGACGCGGACGACCACCTCGGCGAGGAAGCCCTGGAGCGCATGGTCGCGATGGGCGACGAGAACAGCACCGATGTCGTCCTCGGCCGTGTCGAAGGCGTCAACCGGGGCGCGCCGAAGTCGATGTGGCGCAACGGCAACCTCGGCCGCACCGACGTGTTCTCCTCCAACATCAAGTACACCCTCAGCGCCCAGAAGCTCTTCCGCCGCGCCTTACTGGACTCCCACGGCATGCGCTTCGACGAGTCCCTCACGACCGGTGAAGACGCCCTGTTCACCCTGGACGCCTACCTGCGCGCCGACGGAGTCTCGATCGTCGCCGACTACACCTGCTACTACCTCGTCGGACGCGACGACGGCAAGCACGCAACCAAGCGCGGCAGCTACAGCCGGCGCTTCGACTCCGCGCGTGCCCTGATGGGGCTCATCGCGGACCGGCTGCCGGCCGGGCCGCAGCGGGACACCCTGATGGTGCGGCCGTTCGTGATCACGCTGCTCCCGCAGTTCGGCCCGTCCTTCCTGGACCGCGGTGACAAGGTCAGGCAGCACAAGATGGAGCTGGCCAAGCCCTTGATGGACACGTACTGGACCGAGGGCGTCGCCGCCCGGCTCAAGGTCGAGGAGCGGCTGCGGCTGCACCTGGTGGCAGCAGGGCGCGCCGATCTGCTCACCGACGTACTGGCCTTCCTCCGCGAGAAGAAGACTCCCGAAACGGTCCTCGAGCGCCGCGGCCGCCGCGCCTATCTCGCCTACCCCCACTTCCGCGACAGCACGGCCGGCGTGCCCGACGCGATCTACGCCGCGTCCGGCTCGGAGACCGCGCACATCGACGGTTTCCGCCCACCCCGGCGCGCCCTCCGCGTCGCCAAGCGCGTGCTGGCGCGCGGGCGGCGGCTGGCCGCGTCGTGATCACGCCATGACGGGTGCGCCCCTTCACGGTGGGCACCCCCGTCACGTCGCCCAGCCGAAGGTCAACCGGCGGTGGGCCCACGCCCCTGGATCCGGCTGCCGCCCGGGGCGTCCGGGGCGGGGACCGCGGCGCCCTGCTGACCGGGGATGTCCGCAGCCTCCTGAATGGCAGCGCGATCCCGGGCGCCGGCCTGCCCCGGCACGGCAGCGGCCATCCGGCGCGCCATCCGCTCCTGGTGATCGGCCGCCGCCCGGGCCAGCGCACGGGCCGCGTCGGCGAAGCGGACCACGGACGGTGGCTCCGCCGGCCCGAGCAACTCCTCCTTCAGCTCCGCACGGGCCGCGGCCCACTCGTCCAGGCGCGGATCCCGCACGCTCCGCACCAGCAGCGGCACCTGCACCGCGTCCGGCGTGAGCACGGTGGCCGCCCGCACCGTCGGAAAGGCGATACGGAAGGCGTCCTCCGTCAGCCCGCTGGTGTTCGCCACCGCATACGGCTTCTCACTCGCCAGATAGTCGGAGATCACGCTGGAGACATCACTGATCAGCAGATCCGCCTGGTTGAAGCAGGAATACAGCGCGGGACGGGCGTCCGGGACGATCTGATGCCGTCCGGCAGGCAGCGACGCCCAATAGGCCGCCTCCCACGCCGCCGTCGCCGCGGCCACCGCGGCCGCCCGACCCGGCTCGGGCGTGCCCTGCACACCCATCCGCTCCATGTCGTCCGCACCACGCCGGAAGACGCAGGTGGTGAGCCGGTCCAGCGCCGCGGTGCGCCGCGCGAGCTCCAGGACGGCGCCCGGGCGTCCTGCGCCCTGGTGGCCGTCCGCCTGCCGTGCGGCGTCCCATGCGGCGTTCGCCGCGTGGATCAGCGCCTGGACACGGTCGTTCGCCGCCGCCGCGCGTGCATCCACGGAACCGGTCATCGGATGCGGCTTGTACAGCAGCCGTACCCCGGGCTCGGCGAGCAGTGCCCGGACGATGTTCTCGCCGGCGTCGATCACCGACGTGTTGCCCGGATTGCCGTCCCAGCCCTCCCAGGTGGGCGCGTACAGCACGGTGACGTACGGGCCGGTGGGCGGACCGGCGTACGGGCGGATGGCGGCGAGCTGGGGGCGGCCGATCTCCACGACGTCCCGGTCGTCGATGCCGACGTCGGCCAGCGCATACCGGGCGCGCGCCGCGAGACCCGCGACCCACACCTCGTCGTAGGCCTTCGCATACGGGTTGCACGACGACAGCTTGTCGCTCTCGCCGTGGTTGACGAACGCGTGCTTGAGGCTGGGGATGCGCAGGACCTGCGAGGTCTTGCCGGAGTTGGCCGGGTGGATCAGCACGCGGAGCGTCGTGTGCTCGAGGCGCATCAGGTGCGCGACCTTGGGGATGCACACGATGGGGATGTCGGTCGCGGCGATCTTCTGCACCATGAAGCGCTCCCGCAGCACGATGAGGGGGCGCCCGTCGAGCCGGGCCAGCGGCTCCAGCCACATGTTCGCCTGGTACGCCGACGACGTCCCGCCCGAGAAGTACATGCCGACCGTGGGGCGGTAGGCCGCGAGCCAGGCGTCGAGCCACTGGAGCACCTGCTCCTCGCCGGGCGCCCGGCGCCCCGGCAGCAGCCGCAGCAGCAACTCGCCCAGCGTCGCCGCCGCGCATCCGATGGACACCGAGACCCCGACCGCGCCCCACTCCGGCACGCCCGTCACCGCCGCGACCAGCAACCCCGCGGTGCCGGGCAGCCCGAACGACAGGATCCGCCGGCCCGGGCGGCGCATCAGCAACGGCGGGGGAGCGGGCGTCAGTCCGAGGGCCGTGGTGTCGATGTTCCGGGTGACGACGGGCAGGGTGCGGCTGCGGCGTACCAGCAGCGCGGCGCCGTGCCCGGCGAAGTGCAGGGCGTAGAAGCAGAGCAACCCGTACACCAGGGGCAGGCACCGGACGTGCCCCGTGCCGATGTCGAGCCGGACCAGGCCGGCGACGAGCAACAGGTCACGCAGCACCTGGCGCAGCGCGGCGTCCGCATGGACCTTGGCCAGGGCGGCTGCCACGACCCGCTGCCGGCGGTGCAGCAACCCCTCAGCGGCCATGCCGGCCAGCACGGCGGCGACCAGCAGCAACCCGTTGGGCCGAAGCGCCCCGACAGCCTGCCCGGCGAAGGCCCCTGACAGCAGCAACGGGGCAGGCAGATGCGTGGCCAGGCGGCGCAGGCGTGGTGAGGACGGCGGGGCAGGCACGGCGGACATCCGGACGACTCCAAGCGCGGTGACGCGTATGAGCCGCCTCTCGGGCGTACTCGGGCGTACGACGCGGGGGCGGCCACGGTTTCGTGTCCGGTACGCGGACGTTCCGGACACGAAGGATCAACGCGTGTGCGTCGGCTTGGTTATGGCCGTTTGGTGGGTGATCGCCCGGTTCCGTGCCCTCTGCGGGTCACCCTGCGCCCCTTTCGGCGCTGCGAGCCCGTGCGCTTCGGGGCCGTCAGGACCCGGCCGCACCCCGCAGCGCCCGCTTGATCGGTCTCCCCACGGCGCGCCGCGCCCGGCGGTACATCGACTGCCGGGCGGCACCGGCCACGGCCTTGGCGGCCTTGCCGGACCCGCGGGCGTTGGCCAGGGCGCGCTCCAGGTGGTCGGTACGCCGGGTGGCGTCGTCCAGCCTGGCGTGCAGCCAGTTGAAGCGGTTGCTCACCGAGTCGAGGTCGGCCGTGTTCCACGGGCGTACCGCGGGCGGGAAGGCCAGTTCGGCCATGCGGGCGTCGAACTCCGCGCCGCCGTCGCCGTGCTCGAAGGTGTTCGCCAGGCCGTTCTTCGCAAGGAACCCGGTGAAGCGGAGGAAGCGCTCCTTGTGGCCCTTGACCAACGGGCCGAAGTCCGCCGCCGCGTACAGGTCGGCCGCGGCCATGTCCTCGGGCAGCTCGCTGATCTTGAAGTGCGGGATCTCGAAGTAGCGTGCCAGCTCCAGGGTCCGTGCGTCGGCGCAGATCACCGTGCTGGGGGTGCCCGCGAGCAGGGCGGCGATATTGCCGTGGATACGGGAGCCGAAAGAGAAGTCGAATGCGCTCAGCTCGCGGATCCAGGTGATCGGATCGACGTAGACGCGGACCTTGTCGTCCCGGTAGAGCGGGTGCGACGGGTGGGTGGGGATCGAGGTCACGCTGCTGTTCGGATCCGACATGTCCCGCCAGTGCAGCTGCCGGGCCTCGCTCAGGTTCTGCCCGATGAAGCGGAGGTCGGGGTAGTCGGCGTAGGTGCGCTTCAGCAGGGCCGCCAGGCGCTTGTTGCGCAGTGCGCTGTGCGAGCCGTTGACCGAGATGCGCGAGTCGTGGGTGAGCGCATCGCCGGTGCGGATGGGGAGGGTGTCGCCGTGCAGGAACAGCGAAGGGCAGCCGATCACCTCCACGTCCCTGAAGCCCAGGTCCTTCAGGTACTGCTCGGTGAACTCGCCGCGCACCCCGATGCTGGCGCTGCGGTCCAGCACCGCCGAGACGAACTCCTTGACCGTCGGCGCGATCGGGGCGAGGCGTTCCGCGTTGTAGTTCAGCCCTGCCTGGGCCCCGACGCCCAGCACCACCACGGGGATGCGCAGCCGCGAGATCAGCCGGGTGAGCACCTTCAGCTGGCGCTCGAAGGATGGCCGGAACGCGTTGGCCAGCGGGACCACGAACGCGTCGAACTCCTCGTTGATGCGGTGTGCGGCGGCGACGTCCTTCGACATGCCGTTGGAGACGACTTCCGTGCCCGGCATGGAGAGGATCTTGTGCGCAGCGTCGCTGAATATGAGGTTTCCGGCGTTGGTGGCGATGACGTTCTGGTGGAGAGCGTCCTCGATCGGCAGGACGGTGAACGGGCTCTTGCCGGACCGGAGGAGGATCCGCCGCACGCCGCTAGGCATGGAAGTCATAAGTCAACTTTTAGTTATCAAAAACTTCAATATCTATATGGCGCGTGTACAACCTTTT
Source organism: Streptomyces odontomachi (assembly GCF_024435355.1). Classification (GTDB taxonomy): domain Bacteria; phylum Actinomycetota; class Actinomycetes; order Streptomycetales; family Streptomycetaceae; genus Streptomyces; species Streptomyces odontomachi. Next base: position 62,993 of record NZ_JAMJWG010000010.1, on the reverse strand, counting down.
CCTTAAATTCGATGCGTAACCCTGTGTACGCGGTGTGTGATGGACTCACGTCCACCGACTGGACGAGCCGTCACCGGAACCGGTCCGTCCCGTAGATTGCTGGAGACTGCACGGATCGGGGCAGGGCTGAAGAAACCGATGGGGAGCACGTGTCTGGGGTGAAACAGCACGACGAGGCGGCCCGAGAGACCTGGGTGACCGGCGCCCGCAGGGTCGTGATCAAGGTCGGCTCCTCGTCGCTGACCACCGCTTCGGGCGGCCTGGACGCCGACCGCGTGGATGCGCTCGTCGACGTACTCGCCAAGCACCGCGGACTGCCCGGTGCGTCGGCCCCGGGTGCCGAGGGCGCCGGCCGGTCCGCCCGGTCAGGCGGCAACCGGCGGGCGGTGGGGGAGCGCGAGGTCGTGCTGGTCTCCTCCGGGGCCATCGCCGCCGGGCTCGCCCCGCTCGGCCTGCGCCGCCGTCCCACCGACCTGGCCCGCCAGCAGGCCGCAGCGAGCGTCGGCCAGGGCCTGTTGGTCGCCCGCTACACGGCCTCGTTCGCGCGCTACGGCGTACGCGTCGGCCAGGTGCTGCTCACCCAGGACGACACCAGCCGCCGCGCCCACCACCGCAACGCCGCCCGCACCCTCGACAAGCTGCTCGCCATGGGCGCACTGCCGGTCGTCAACGAGAACGACACCGTCGCCACCGACGAGATCCGCTTCGGCGACAACGACCGCCTCGCCGCCCTGGTCGCCCACCTGGTCCACGCCGACCTGCTGGTCCTGCTCTCCGACGTCGACGGCGTCTACGACGGCGACCCGGGCAGCGCGGGCAGCGCACGGATCCGCGAGGTGCACGGCCCCGGCGACCTCGACGGCGTCCCGATCGGCAGTACCGGCCGGGCCGGCGTCGGCACCGGCGGCATGGTCACCAAGGTCGAGGCGGCCCGTATCGCGGCGGCGGCCGGCATCCCCGTCGTGCTCACCTCCGCGAGCCAGGCCGCCGACGCGCTCGCCGGCCGCGACACCGGCACCTTCTTCCACCCCGCGGGCCGCCGCTCCGCCGACCGGCTGCTCTGGCTCCAGCACGCCTCCACCCCGCAGGGTGCCCTGATCCTCGACGACGGAGCGGTGCGCGCCGTCGTGCACGGCCGCAAGTCGCTGCTGCCGGCCGGCATCGAGGGCGTGGACGGCGATTTCACGGCGGGCGACCCCGTGGAACTGTGCGACAGCTCCGGCCGCCCGGTCGCCCGTGGCCTGGTCAACTTCGACGCCAAGGAGATCCCCCTCCTCATCGGCCGCTCCACCCGCGACCTGGCCCAGGAACTCGGCCCCGCCTACGAACGCGAGGTCGTCCACCGGGACGATCTGGTCCTCCTGTAGTAGTCGCAGCGGGCCTGCGGAACGCGGGGGCGCACGCCACAGGACCGGTGGTGGGCGGGTGGGGCGGCGGACTCTTGGTGGTGGACCTTCTGTAAAACCACCCCGCACCCCACACGTGCGATGGTCAACTTTGACCATCGCCCACCTACTCCACCCCCCGCACAAAGGAGACCCCGGTGAGACGAGCATGGTCAGAGGCCACGTCCCGCGGCGGCGGGAACCCCCGCCCCCTGTCCGCGGTGACGGACGACCACACCGTCCCGGACGGGGTGGCCCCGGCGGGCGAAACCGGCCACCCCACCGAGCCGATGCCTCGGCTGTGGCACATCACCCTGAGCCTCTCAGGACCCGCAGCGCCCCTGACCGACGTCCGCCGCGGCCTCGAACAACTCGCCCATGACCATCCCTTCCTGCTGACCAGCCGCTACGCGGACGACCACGTGGAGATCCGGTACTGGGAGGAGGCCCGCGACCTGCACGACGCCGCCGCCGTCGCGCTGCGGCTGTGGGGTGAGCACCGGCACACCGCCAAGCTGCCGCCGTGGGAGATCGTCGGCCTGGAGGTCATCGACCGCGACACCTACCACCAGCGCATCGCCGCGGGCCACGGTCCGCTGCCCGCCACCCCGGTCGGCGTACACCCCTTCTGAGCGTTTGCCGCTTTCGGGTGACACCGCCCGCCCGGGCGCTCCGACGGCGTCGACGCCGGCAGCGGCCTCAGCGCTGACCGCACCCACACCCGCACCCCCACCCGATCGCCTAGCGCGCGCCCCTGCGCCCCTGCCGGACGCCCTCGCAAGCCCCTGCAAGCCCTCGCACGACCTGCGAGCCCTCCCGCCCGCCTGGCGCCGGATCCGCCGTCTCGGGGTGTGAAACAGCTCATGGAAGCCGGCCCCTGCCGCACTACCCTGCGAGCATGACGTCGCTCTCTGAGAACTTCACGGGCTCGCCGTACGACACCATGACCCACGTCGCACAGGCCGCGTACCGCTCGCGCGCCGCCGCCGCCGAGATCGCGCCGCTGCCGCGCGTCACCAAGGACGACGTGCTGCTCGCCATCGCGGACGCCCTGGAAGTCCGTACCAGCGAGATCGTCGAGGCCAACCAGCTCGACATCGCCGCCGCCCGCAAGGCCGGCACCAGCGAGGCGATCATCGACCGGCTCACCCTCACCCCCGAGCGGATCCGCGCCATCGCCTCCGACGTGCGCGACGTCGCAGCGCTGCCCGACCCGGTCGGCGAGGTGGTACGCGGCGGCACCCTGCCGAACGGCATCGACCTGCGCCAGGTCCGCGTCCCGTTCGGCGTCGTCGGCATCATCTACGAGGCCCGGCCCAACGTGACCGTCGACGCCGCGGTGCTCTGCCTGAAGTCCGGCAACGCGGTCCTGCTGCGCGGCTCGTCCTCGGCCCACCAGTCGAACACCGCCCTGGTGCGGGTGCTGCGGGACGCGGTCGGCGGTGCCGGGCTGCCCGCCGACGCCATCCAACTGGTCCCCGGCGACAACCGCGAGTCCGTCCGTGAGCTGATGCGCGCCCGCGGCCTCGTCGACGTGCTCATCCCGCGCGGCGGCGCCTCCCTGATCCGCACCGTCGTCGAACAGTCCACCGTCCCCGTCATCGAGACCGGCGTCGGCAACTGCCACGTCTACGTCGACGCACAGGCCGACCTGGACATGGCCGTCGAGATCCTGATCAACTCCAAGGCCCAGCGGCCCAGCGTGTGCAACGCCGCCGAGACCCTGCTGGTGCACCGCGACATCGCGGACGCCTTCGTACCGCGCGCCCTGGACGCCCTCGCCGAAGCCGGCGTGACCGTCCACGCCGACCAGCAGATCCTCGACTACGCGGAGGGCTCCAAGGCCACCGTCGTCGAGGCGACCACCGACGACTGGGAGACCGAGTACCTGTCGTACGACATCGCCGCCGCCGTCGTCGACTCCCTGGACAGGGCCGTCGAGCACATCAGGCTCTGGTCCTCCGGGCACACCGAGGCGATCGTCACCACCTCGCAGCAGGCGGCCCGACGGTTCACCCAATTGGTCGACTCCACCGCCGTCGCCGTGAACGCCTCCACCCGGTTCACCGACGGCGGCCAGTTCGGCTTCGGCGCCGAGATCGGGATCTCCACGCAGAAGCTGCACGCCCGCGGTCCGATGGGCCTGCCCGAGCTGACCAGCACCAAGTACATCGTCACCGGTGACGGGCACATCCGCAGCTGACCTCGGCAGGCACCGTCCCGCAGCGCGCTGCGGGACGGTCCGGGCGGCCTGCCACGGGCCGCCCGGACCACTGTGGCGGCGCCCGAATGACGCACTGAGACACCGTCTCGCCAGTCGGGAGAATTTCCTTGGCGTCTGCCCAAATTGACCCCTCAGGTCTACCCTGGTCATGTGCCGGAGGACGTGGGGGGCATGCCGTTTGCTGACGGCGGCGAGCCCGACGACGACCACCACGGAGGTGCGGACGAAGAGTTCGCCGCCGTGGTGTTCGACGAGGAGTTCGTCCGGGCCGCACCTGTCCACGAGCCCACCGCCGTGGAGCGACTGCTGGCCGCCGCCGAGGCACGCGCCGAGGCCTCCGAAGCGGAAGCACGCCGCGCCCGCACCCGCCGCCCACGCTCCGATGACGACTTCTTCGACGACGGCTTCGACCCGGACGGCCCCCTGGGGCACGACCAGGAATTCGACGACGACCTCTACGACCCCGACCTCCTGGAGGACGGTTACGGACGCCGTCCCCGGTACGGCGGCCCGGCCCGCTGGCACCGCCCCGTGGCGTGGCTGCTGGCCCTGGTGATGGGCGTCGGCATGGTCGCCCTCGCCTTCGTCGCCGTCTACCGGGGCGCCTCGTCCGGCCGCCAGGACCACGTTCCGAAGCCCGCGTCCTCCAAGGTCGACAAGACACCCCAGCAGCAGGGCAGCGCCCCTGCCGACGGCACCGGCCAGACCCCTGACGACACCCCGAGCACCCGCAACCACGCCTCGGCCCACGTCGCCCCCGACACCGTCCCGGACGGTGGGCGGGAGAGCCGTCCCCCCGTTCCGGCCGCCCCGCACACGCCCTGACGGATCTGTGGCGTCGTCAAGGTTCACGCCTGACGCCAGGTACTGCATTTTCCCGGGGGACGACCCCCGGACCCGCAGCCGGAGAAGCAGGCCAGCCGGGGTGACCGGCACGGACATCGCGCGGAAAACCTCAGTAACTCGGAGCAACTCGAGTGGGGCAGTGCGTTTACCCGACAGTCCTGCGACCTACCCTGAAAGTATGGGTGGGCCAGGAGGACAGCCGCCGGACGGGGCATCTGAAGGCGTGCCCGGCGGCGGGGAGGACGAGTACCGATCGGTCGTCTTCGATGAGTCGTTCATCCGCGCTGCACGACTCCAGGAACTCTCCGCCCAGGAGCGCCTCGCCGACCACGCGCCCGCCGTACGGCGCCGGCACGGCCTCCAGCGCAGCCTGTCACGACAGGCCCTGATCCTGGTGCTGCTCATCGTCGTCGCCTTCGGCACGGCCGTCTACATGGGCATACACCGGCCGAACAGGCAGACGCCGCTGCCGCGCGCCGAACCCCTGCGGATGACCGTCATCCCGCTCGCCCCCGTGCATCCGGTACCGGGCGCCGGCAAGGCCAGGACGCTTTTCACGCACAGCCCCGCAGCGCAGTTCAGGATCGGTGCCGCAGGCATCAACCTGCCCGCCTCACGCGCCACCGTGCACTTCTCCGAGGGCCAGGTGGTCACCGCCCTGTCCACCGCCAAGGACTACCTCGTCGAGTCCTCGCTCAACCCGGACGTGCTCAGCGGCCGGGCCGTGGGGTCGGTGCGGCTGCTGCTCGACCCGCAGCAACTCGACCAGTTCGACCGCAGCATCGACCACCCCGCGGTGGACGGCCGGCACGCGCCCACCGGCTGGCTGGTCCGCTTCGACCACACGAAGGCCGAACTCGCCGACACCGAGATCCGCGTCCAAGGCACCCTGCACGCCACGGAGATCAGCCCGAGCACCCTCGAGGTCACCTCCGACCACACCTTCGTCTACGCCCTGCGGCCCGCCGGCAGCCACGGCCCGGTCTCGCTGTTCACCGTCCGCCGTCAGCTGGTGTTCCGCTTCGACCGGGCCGACCTCCGGCTGCACCAGGCCGATCTCTTCGGCGCCTACGTCCAGGCCGGGCCGCTGTCCTGCTCCGACGACTCCGCGGACCGGCTGCGCCCGCTGCTCGCCGGCCAGAAGGCCAAGCCGGGTGGGCCGCATGCGGGCACGGATCCGTACGCCACGGGGCGTGCCGCAGAGCTCTGCGGCACGCTGTCTGCCAGTGCGGAGCCGACCCTGCCCTGAGGGGCACGGGGCTTTGGCTTTCCGCGGCTCTGCCGTCTGGGCGCCCCGGCGCGCCTTCAGGGGCGCGGGGAGCTGTGCGACCGGCCACGACGAGACCGTCGGGTCGTCACCGGCCCGAAGGGGCTGTTTCTGTCGCATCCGGACCACCTGGTCGGTGGCGGGTTGCTCGCGCAGTTCCCCGCGCCCCTTTGACGCTGCGTGCCCGTCAAAGGGCGGCGCACCCACAAAGGGGACGTACCCGCAGTGGGTGGCGCACCCGCAAAAAGGGGCAAACCCGCGAAAGGGGGGAACGCCACCTGCTGCCTGACAAGCCGTCAGTTCGCCTCCGGTGCGGGGCCGTCCTGCGGCCCCGCCTTGTCGGTTCGGTCGCGCGGCCCGGAACCCGAGCCGGTGAACGCGTTGCGGACTCGGCCGCCCAGGTCGCCCGCACCGCCCGCGAGATCCGTCACCAGCTTCATCAACGGGTCCTTGGAGTTGCGGACATCGCTGGCGTAGGCCGCCGCCGACTCGCGGAAGGAGTCGGAGACCGAGGCGTCCTTGTCCTCGTCGCGCCGCGGGTAGTGGCCGTCGAGGATCCGCTGGTAGTCCCGGGACTCCGACCACGCCTTGAGCTCCGCCGCGCGTACCACGGCGAACGGGTGGGAGCGCGGCAGCACGTTGAGGATCTTGAGTACCGAGTCGCGCAGGTCGCCGCCGGCCTCGTACTCCTCGGCCTGCTCCAGGAACGAGTCCACGTTCATCTCGTGCAGGTGGTTGCCGCCCGCGAGCTTCATCAGGCCGCGCAGCGAGGCCTGCGGGTCCTGGCCGGCCAGCAGCCCGGCGCGGTCCGCGGACAGCTCCGACTTGCGGAACCACTCGCGCAGTGCGGTCACGATCGCCATCACGGCGACGTTGCCCAGCGGGATCCAGGACACCCGCATCGCGAGGCTGGTGAGGAACAGCAGCACCGTGCGGTAGACGGCGTGCCCGGAGAGCGCGTGGCCGACCTCGTGGCCGATCACCGCCCGCATCTCCTCCTCGTCCAGCAGTTCCACCAGGCCGGTGGTGAGCACGATGATCGGCTCGTCCAGGCCGATGCACATCGCGTTCGGCTGCGGGTCCTGGTTGACGTACATCGGCGGAACCTTTTCCAGGTCCAGGATGTAGCAGGCGTCCCGCAGCATGTCGTTGAGGTGCGCGAACTGCGCGTCGGAGACCCGCACCGAGTTGGACAGGAACAGCAGCCGCAGGCTGCGCTCCGGCAGGAAGCCGCTGAGCGTCTTGAAGACGGTGTCGAAGCCGCTCAGTTTGCGCAGCGCGACCAGCGCCGAGCGGTCCGCCGGATGCTCGTAGGCCCGGGAGGAGATGCCCGGGAAACGTGTGCGCGACCGGCTGGGCACGCGGTCCTGAGGTTCGTGATCGTTGGTCATGCCATCCCCCATTGCGAAGTCGACTCCCCCAAGGCGGCACCAGCCTATGCGGGGTTACCGTGGCGGAAGCAGCGCACCACAGCGGCTGTGCACATTCCATTACATGAGCGCGCCGCAGGAGTCGTCAGGAGCAGCCCCCCATGGAGCACATGTCCCCCACCACGCTGGCCGGCGTCGTGAGCGCAGCCGAGCAGCAGGGCCCCGGTCCCCTGCTGCGCATCGTGCTGGTGGTGCTGCTGGTCGGCGCCGCCCTGATGGCCTGGTTCCTGCTGCGCGGCTACCGCGACGCCGGGGACCCGGAGGACGGCGGACAGGAGGGCCCCGGCGGCGCGGGCGGCGGCCGCGAGGAGGCCGACAGTGGGAAACATCACGCGGGCGACCGTGGCGGCCGTGACGCAGGGTGAGAGGACGGGACCGGAGTCGCCGTGAGGGTCCCGTGGCCGTCCGCATACGATGAGCCCGGGAAAGACTTCACCCCACTGCCCGAACCACCACTTCCGGATAGGTCCTGTCGACGATGAGCCCCTACAGCACCGCCACCCAGCTGGTCACTCTCGCCGCCGATGGCGAGGGCGGTGGCAACCATGAAAGCCTCAGCCCCTACCTCACCGGCGGCGGCGCGCTCTTCGTGCTCCTGCTGCTGCTGTGGGTCACCACCCGCTTCAACCGCGACCGCTGAGCCGTCGCCCGGCCGCCGACCGCCGGGTGGGGCCCGCCGGGGCCCCACCGTCGGGCCGGTAGGGTCTGCACGCATGGGAGAGCAGGACATTCCCCCACCCCCCGAAGGGCGTGGGCGGTACCCCCGGACCGACCGGCCGGGCACGGCCGACAGCCGGAGCGCCCAGGCCGGTTCGTCGGTCACGGGCAAGCGCCGCCTCGGCGTCATGGGCGGTACGTTCGACCCGATCCACCACGGGCACCTGGTGGCGGCCAGCGAGGTCGCCGCGCAGTTCCAGCTCGACGAGGTCGTCTTCGTACCGACCGGGCAGCCCTGGCAGAAGGCCGAGACGGAGGTCTCCGCCGCGGAGGACCGCTACCTGATGACGGTCATCGCGACCGCGGAGAACCCGCAGTTCTCGGTCAGCCGGATCGACATCGACCGCGCGGGCCCCACCTACACCACGGACACCCTCCGCGAGCTGTGTGACCTCAATCCGGACACGGACCTGTTCTTCATCACCGGTGCCGACGCCCTCGGGCAGATCCTCACCTGGCGCGACACCGACGAACTGTTCTCGCTGGCGCACTTCATCGGCTGCACCCGCCCCGGGCACACGCTCACCGATCCGGGCCTGCCCGAGGGCGGCGTCACGCTGGTGGAGGTTCCCGCGCTGGCCATCTCCTCCACGGACTGTCGTGCGAGGGTCGCAGCGGGCGACCCCGTCTGGTACCTCGTACCGGACGGTGTGGTGCGCTACATCGACAAGCGCAAGCTCTACCGCGGCACCTGAGCCGGGAGGCCACCTGTGAACGATCGCCATGACGGATACGCGGGGGACCAGTACGAGCTCATCGGCTACGACGCGAACGGTCAGCCCGTGTACCAGCAGGTGCCGCAGCGTCCGCCGCACCAGCAGAACGGCCCGTCCGGCGGCCAGCACGGCGCGCACCAGGGCCACGGCCCGTACGACGGGTACGGCACGGCCCAGCCGTACGGCGCCCCGCAGGACCCCTACGCCTATGGCGATCCGTACGGCACCGCCCAGCAGCCCGTCATCCCCGCGCAGGACCCTCCTCCGTCGCCGGACGGGTGGTACCCCCAGACCGGCCACGACGACCCCTACGGCACCGGCCAGCAGCCCACCGTTCCCCCGTACGACCCGCACGGCACCGGCCAGCAGCCCGCCGTACCGCATCAGCAGGCCCACGGGGCGTACGAGACGGCGCGGCAGCCCGTGGTGCCCGCCCAGGAGCTGCACGAGCCGGCGGGCCGGGGGGCGGGCGCCGGCGTGCGCTCGCGCCCGCCGCGTGACTCCGGCCCGGACGGGCGGCCCGGAGCGGGCGCCGACGCCGATTACCGGCCCGACCAGTTCGCTTTCGTGGAGGAGGAGAGCGAGGACTCCGAAGACGTCATCGACTGGCTCAAATTCACCGAGTCACGCACCGAGCGTCGTGAGGAGGCCAGACGCCGGGCCCGCAGTCGCGTCATAGCGTTGGTCGTCGTCCTGGCACTGGCCCTGGCCGGCGGGGTCGGTTACCTCTGGTACGCGGGGAAGCTGCCCGCGCTGCCCGGCACCGACTCAGGGGCGGGCTCCGCCCAGGAAAGCGGCCCCCAGAACCGCGACGTGATCGTCGTCCACCTGCACAACACCAAGAAGGGCGGCACCTCCACCGTGCTGCTGGTGGACAACACCACCACCAAGCACGGCGCCACCCTCCTGCTGCCCAACTCGCTCGCCCTGACCGCCGACGACGGCACCGCCACCACCCTGGGCAAGTCGGTGAGCGACGACGGCTCGACCGGCACCCGGGAGTCCGTGGACACCCTGCTGGGCACCCAGATCCAGGGCACCTGGCGGCTCGACACGCCGTACCTGGAGAACCTCGTCGAGCTGGTCGGCGGCATCGACATCACCACCGACGCGGACGTGCCCGACCCGGACGCCAAGGGCGGCAAGAGTGGCAAGGGCGGCAAGGGCACGCCCGAGCCGCTGGTGAAGAAGGGCGAGAACCAGACCCTCAGCGGCGCGATGGCCGTGGCCTACGCCACCTACCGCGCACCCGGCGAGCCCGAGACCGCCCAGCTGAATCGCTTCGGCCAGGTCATGCAGGGCGTGCTGCGCAAGATGTCGTCCGACTCGGGCTCCGCCACGACCACCATCCAGACGTTGCAGCAGATCCTTGACCCGTCCCTGACCGACAAGGACCTCGGGGCCTTCCTGGCCAAGCTGGCCGACCTCGCCAAGGGCGGCGACTACAGCACCACGATGCTGCCCGTCCAGCAGGACGGCACGCTCAGCCAGCAGGCCACGGACCGCGTCAAGGAGGTCCTGGGAGGCACCGTCAAGCCGGCCGAGCAGGGCGATGCCGTGCGGGTCGGCGTCAAGAACGCCACCGGCGCCAAGCAGGCCACCGAGAGCGCCCGCGTCACCCTGGTGAACGGCGGCTACACCTTCGTCGACGGCACGACCTCCCCTGCGCAGGTGTCCTCGCAGATCACCTATGCCGACGACAAGCGCAAGCAGGACGCGGTCGAGGTCGCCAAGACCCTCGGCCTGCCCACCAGCGCCGTCAAGAAGGGCAAGACCACCACGAACGCCGATGTGTCGGTCGTGCTCGGCCAGGACTACGACTACCAGCGCACGACGTCGTAGGCGCCCGCGGCGTACCCCGGTTCCCGCGCGGGCGCCGGGGCACGTGGGCGTCGTCCGCATCCGTAGGCGGGCTGCCGCCGTGGAGCGAGGGCGCCTGGACCGTGTGCGGTGGGTGTTCGAAGCCGGAGTAATCGTTTGAGGAACGGTCGGCGGTCCGTGAGACCCTGGGAGGTGTCCGACCGCCGGTGCACCCGCCCTTCGCGGCGCGCCACCGCGGGCCGGGCGATGCCGTTTCCTCGACCGAAAGCTGCGCAGTGACCGCAACGGACCGTTCCTCCGAGCTCATCACCACCGCCGCGCAGGCGGCCGCCGACAAGCTCGCGCACGACATCATCGCCTACGACGTCAGCGACGTGCTGGCGATCACCGACGCCTTCCTGCTCGCCTCCGCTCCGAACGACCGCCAGGTCAAGGCCATCGTCGACGAGATCGAGGAGCGGCTGATGAAGGAGCTGGACGCCAAGCCGGTGCGCCGGGAGGGCGACCGTGAGGCCCGCTGGGTACTGCTCGACTACGTCGACATCGTCGTGCACGTCCAGCACAGCGAGGAGCGCGTCTTCTACGCCCTGGAGCGGCTGTGGAAGGACTGCCCCGAGATGGAGCTGCCGGCCGACGCCAAGGCCACCCGCGGCAAGAGCAAGGAGTACGCCCAGCGCGAGCAGGCCGCCGAGGAGGCCGCCGAGATGCGTGAGCTCGGCGGGGAGCTTCGATGAGCGACGGCCACCGCGGCCGGCGCCTCATCCTCTGGCGGCACGGCCAGACCGCGTGGAACCTGGAGCGCCGCTTCCAGGGCTCCATGGACGTGCCGCTGACCGAGGAGGGCGCCGGCCAGGCCCGCCGCTCCGCCAGGCTGCTCGCCTCCCTCCACCCGGACGCGATCATCGCCTCCGACCTCAGCAGGGCGGTGGCCACCGCCGCCGAGCTGGCCCGTGTCACCGGCCTGGAGGTGACGTACGACGAGGCCCTGCGAGAGACCTACGCGGGCGTCTGGCAGGGCCTGACGCACGAGGAGATCATCGCGTCGTACGGCGACCAGTACGCGGCCTGGAAGCGCGGCGAGCCGGTCCGCAGGGGCGGCGGCGAGCTGGAGACGGAGGTCGCCGACCGCGCCGCCCCCGTCGTGCTGCGACACGCCGAGAAGCTGCCGGATGACGGCACGCTGGTGGTCGTCAGTCACGGCGGCACCATCCGTACCACCATCGGGCGGCTGCTCGGCCTCGAGCCCCCGCACTGGGAGAGCCTGGGCGGCCTGTCGAACTGCTGCTGGTCGGTGGTGGGCGAGGGCCTGCGCGGCTGGCGGTTGCTGGAGCACAACGCCGGCACCCTGCCGGCGCCGGTGCTGGGCGACGACGACTGAGGCCGGCCCGGCGGCCGGACGCGCCGGGTCATGTCGGGCACGCTCCGGCGTGCACCGGGCGCGGCTGCACGGCGCGGCGTAGCCGGGGGCGGATTTCACTTTCCGGCAGCCCGCAGGCTAAAGTTCTGGTTGTTCGCCCGGGATCAACGGGACGGGCACAAGGGGCTATAGCTCAGTTGGTAGAGCGCCTGCATGGCATGCAGGAGGTCAGGAGTTCAATTCTCCTTAGCTCCACGAGGCGAGAGGCGAGGTGTGCCCACAGGAAGCGTGGGTGTCCTCGCCTCGTTCCTTTTTGCGCGGTTTTGCCGCGCTGTGCGGGGGCTTTGCCACCCGCACCCCCTTGGGTGGTGGTCGGAGAGCCCGGGCGGCCCGCTCGCGAAGTCCCACTGGCCCGCGTTCTACCCGATGACCTCTGTTAGAACGTCGTGCCTGGTGGTCGAACGTCGTGTCCGGACTGGTACTCCTGCGTCGATGACCCCCAGCAACCCTCCGTGGCAGAATCAAAAGGGCCGGAAGGGGACACCCGACGGGAGGGAGAAACGATGCCTGCGTGCATCCCTGGGGAGGCCGGCAACCTCCCCGAAGCGGTGAAGAGACATCCGAAGACCCCCTCCAGGACCCTCCCCACCGCCCGGCTCCTCCTCGGCCACCCCGGCCTCCGTCCCCCCGGCCCCGCCGTCAAGACCCACCTCACCTGCCCGTCCTGCGGCTCCAGCCATGTCGCCCAGATGCTCGGCGACAACGGCGGTGTCTCTTACGTCTGCACGGCCTGCGGCCACAACTGGAGCTGACGGATGGGCGCACACAGGCGGAAATGCGATTGGTGCGGCGGCGGCACCCCCATCGTCCGCGACATGGAGCCGGTCAACCCCGACTACCAGTACTGGTGCGAGGAATGCGCGCGGGCGCTGATCATAAAGGGCGACCCGATCGAGACGTACCGGGAACTGGAGGGCGAGCCGATCTACGGACGGCTCCTGGACGAACACTGCACGCTCAAGCGTTTCTACTCCTTCGCCACGGCATGACGCGTGGTCGCCCTGGTCAACCGCTCGTCACCCTCGTCCCGGCCGTCCGGCGGGCGTGGCTGGCATGACTCGGGTACCTGCGGCGCGCGCTGGCGGCCGCCCGTGAAATGGATTTGGTGATCCACCTGGGGGAGCGTGTAATGTTGGCTCCGCCGCCGAGCAGTCGGGCGGCGGTCGCAAGGGGCTATAGCTCAGTTGGTAGAGCGCTTGCATGGCATGCAAGAGGTCAGGAGTTCAATTCTCCTTAGCTCCACGAGGCGAGAGGCGAGGTGTGCCCGCGGACAGCGCGGGCCGCCTCGCCTCGTTCCTTTTTTGCGCGGCTTCGCCGCGCTGTGCGGGGGCTTTGCCACCCGCGCCCCCTTGGGGGTGGCCCGTCCGGGGGTGCCTCAAGGTTCGAGGGGCACTGCGTTGGGCCCAGAAGGTGGTCGAAGGGCGATCTGCTCGTGGATGGTGCGGGGGTAGGTCGCCTTCGCTGTGGGTCGGGCTTCTTCGCTGCGTTTCGGGGTTGGGGCAGTCGCAGGGACCGGATCCGGGAGGTCCCCTACGGGTAGGTTCCGGGTTCCGGCGGAACTCCCTGACCACGGTTTGCGTTTACCGTGGAGTGGTGGGTTGCCGGCATGGGCCGTGGCAGCCCGGAAAGAACCCGAGAGGCGTGCGGGAGGGCCGCACGACCCACCCGTTCCGGCAGGGTCCAAGGGATTTCTGCACCGGAGCCGCAGACTGGACCCGCAGTACACGCGTGGATCCGCAGGCGGCGTACCGCAAGCGTGCGCTCGCCCACGGGCGGGATGCCGGAGGAGAGCGGGGCCGGCGCCCGCGGACGGATCGCGCGCACCCCGCACCGTCAGGATCGTCAGCACCGGGAGTATCCCAAGGAGCGTCATGGAGACCGTGCTCGCCGTCATGGCGCTGCTGTTCCTGCTGTTCGTGGCCCTCGGTGCGTACGCCACCGTCAAGGCGGTCGGCGCGGCCAAGCGCGGCGTGGACCGCACCATCACGCAGGCGCGGCGCACGGTCGAGGACTCCGCGCTGCGCGCCAAGTCGTACGCACAGCCCGGTCCCGCCGGTGAGCTGGCCCAGTTGCGGCTGCGGCTGCGCACGACGATGCGGGCCACCCAGGACGCCCTGCACGCCGAGGCCGGGCAGGACGAGTCCCTGAAGGAGTCGGTAGGCCTCTTCAAGCGGCTGAGCGTCCACGGGCACGAGTTGGACAACGAGCTGAAGCGCCTGGAGAGCGAGCCCGACCGGGCCGCACTGGCCGGCCGGCTGCCCGAGCTGCGGGAGCGCACCCGGCGCATCGTCGACTCCGCCGACGCGTTGCGCTGGGCCGCCCGCGACCGTGCCCACCGGTTCGCCGACGACGACCTGGACAACCTCAGCGCACAGATCGACATGGAGGCGGGCGCGTTGCGGCACTGGGTGCACGACTCCGCGCCCCCGCGCCGGGCACCGCGCTCCCGTCCGGCGACCGGCGGATCCGGTGCGTCCTCCGGCGGAACCGGATCAGCAGCCGGCGAGCGGCCCGGACGCGAGCGCCAGCAGGCCCCACGACCCCCGACAGGGGGCGCGCAGGACGCGACGCGCCCCGCGATCTCCCCGGCGGTCCGGCCGCCCACCCACCGCTGGCAGAAGCAGAGCCGCCCCGAAAACACCACCTGACCCCCACCGGCGTGCGATGCGGGCGCAGGCCCGGGGCGGCATCCCCACCGGCTGCGCGCAAGGCCCATGGACAACGGAGGTTCATGGCGATGTCCGGTGGGTAGACGCGCCCACATGAGCGGTCACCAGGTGGACGGGCCCGGGCTGCCGACCACCGGCACCTGCGGGTAACCTCCAGCTCATGTCCCGCCATGTCGCCATCGTCACCGACTCCACGGCCTACCTGCCGCAGCGGACGATGGAGCGGCACGGCATCATCTCCGTGCCCCTCACCGTGGTGCTGGACGGCCGGGCACTGCAAGAAGGCACCGAGATCTCGGCCCGCTCCCTTGCCCAGGCGCTCCAGAAGCGGCGACCGGTGACCACCTCACGGCCCGCACCTGCGGTGTTCGCAGAGACGTACCGCAAGGCGGCGGAGGCCGGCGCGAAAGGCATCGTGTCGCTCCACCTGTCCGCGGAGTTCTCCGGAACCTACGACGCGGCAGTGCTCGCAGCACGCGAGGCACCCGTTCCGGTGCGAGTCGTGGACACCGGCATGGTCGCCATGGCCCTCGGCTTCTGCGCCCTCGCGGCCGCTCAGACCGCGGAAGCGGACGGCACCGTCGACGAGGCGGTCACCGCAGCGGAGAAACGAGCCGCGGGCACGGCCACGTACTTCTACGTCGACACCCTGGACTACCTGCGGCGGGGCGGCCGGATCGGCGCTGCCCAGGCCCTGCTGGGCTCCGCTCTCGCAGTCAAGCCGCTGCTTCAGCTCGACGCCGGCCGCATCGAACTGCTGGAGAAGGTGCGGACCGCGTCCCGGGCCATCGCCCGGCTGGAGGAGATCGTCGCCGACCGCGCGGGCCACAGCGAGGTGGACATCGCCGTGCACCACCTCGCGTCCCCCGAACGAGCCGCGCTCCTCGCCGACCGGCTCCGCGACCGCATCCCCGCCCTGGTCGACCTGCATCTGAGCGAGGTCGGCGCGGTCATCGGCGCACACACGGGGCCCGGCCTGCTGGGCGCGGTGGTCTCGCCGAGGTGAGCCGGGGCGCCGCGGCCCCCGGCGCCGGGGAGTGGGGAGTGGGGGAGCGGTGAGGGCCCTGGGACTCGGGTGGGTGACGGAGTTGTCCACAACCGGTAAGTAATCCACGGGAATCGACCAAGATCCACAACGTGGTGGGGAACTGCCTAGCGTCCCCTGCATGGCACTTCGATCACGTGTTTCACGGACCGCGTCTCCCGCGACCAGCGGCCCGGGCCGCGCCCCCGCGTCGGACAGCCGGGTCCGCCCCCACCGCGCCCGCTTACCCGGCGCTCGCGCACGCCGCACCAGCGCGAGAACGGAAACGCTGAGATTACGCACCGAAGCGGTCTTCGCCGACCGATCGACCGGCCACCCGGGCCCGGGTGGTGATCCTCCGGACGCGGGTGTGGTGGACGCTACGGCACCACTTGGCCTGACCCCGGGTGCCGCGCCGCGGGCGTACGGCGGGGGCGGGATGGGGGTGGCCATCGGTGCCGGGGCGCGTGATGGCGGCGGGGCGGAGCGTGGTGCTGGGGCGGGGCGAGGTGCCGCGTCGGGTTTCGGCGCTGGGACAGACAGCGGCTCTGGGACGGATGGCGGAGTCAGGACGGACGGCGGTGCTGGGGCGGGATCGGCAGGTGGTACCACGCCCCCAGGCGACGGCGACTGCGAGGGCGACGTCGGGCAGGGCCGCCGTGATCGTGCGGGTTCGGTCGGGCTGGGTCGTGGCGGTTCGGATGGGCGCAGTCGTGCTGGTTCGGGGGTGGGGAAGCGCGTTGGGCCGGGGGAGGGGGAAGGGAACAGCGCCGGTTCGAGCGGGCGGGATCCGGCTGGTCGTGTTGCCGAGGCTGGGTGGGATCGCGGTGAGGCGGTCGTCGTGGGCGGCGGCGGTGACGGCGAGGACGCGGGCGAGGGCGACGACGAGGCGGTACGCGATCGTGGTGGCGCAGACGGTGTAGGGGGCATCGGATGGGCCGGCGGGTCGGCGTCGTGGCGGACGAGGACGGGTGCCGCGGTGCGTGAGCGGATGCCGCTGTGGGCCCAGGCCCTCCAGGCACGCTGCGGTCTGGAGCGCCGCAGCGTGATCGCGCTGGTGGTGGTCCTCGTCGTTGCCGCCGGCTTCGCGGTCCAGCACTTCTGGACCGGCCGCACCGAGCCGGTCCCACCACCGGACGTGGTGCGCGCCGCAGTGCCGGAGGCCGGCACGGAGCCCGAGGACCCGCCCGCCACGCCGACCGGCGGCCCACCCCAGACCGGCGGCACGACGATCGTCGTGGACGTCACGGGCAAGGTGCGCAGGCCCGGACTTCAGCACCTTCCCGCGGGCTCGCGGGTGGCTGACGCACTGCGTGCGGCCGGCGGAGTGTCCCCCGGCGTCTCCACGGAGAACCTCAACCGCGCACGCCTCCTCGTCGACGGTGAGCAGGTGATCGTGGGCGAGCCGGCAACGGGCGCGGGTGCCGGTCCGGCCGGTGGAGCGGGCGCGCCGGGCACGGGCGGATCTGCGGCCGGTGGGGCAGGCGGGGGCGGGGGCACGCCCGTGACCCCGGTGAGTCTGAACACCGCCACGGTGGAGCAGTTGGACACGCTCCCGGGCGTCGGCCCGGTCCTGGCGCAGCACATCATCGACTACCGCACCCAGCACGGCGGCTTCCGTTCCGTCGACGAGCTCCGCGAGGTCAACGGCATCGGCGACCGCCGGTTCGCCGACCTGCGCGCCCTGGTACGGCCATGAGCACCGATGCGACCGGGCGGCGGGCCGGTGGGCCCCGCCAGACCCGGCAGCCGACCTCTCCCGCCGGCGACGCGGGGAGCCGGCTCGGGACCGCGCCGGAAAGCACTGCCGCCGACCCGTACCACGCCCCCGACCCGTACCGCGGCACCGAGCCGGGCAGTGGTTCGTGCCGGGGCGAGCCCCGGCCGGCTTCCGGTGCTGCGGCGCGGGCTGCCGTGCACCGGGACGCGGCCAGTCGGCTCGGCGCTTCGCATCCCCGGCAGGAGGGCCCGGCGGATCTGCGGCTGGTGCCGCCTGCGCTCGCCGCGTGGGGCACCGCGGCCGTGCTGGTGGACGCACCGTCGAGCTGGGTGATCGTGGCGGTACTGGGGTGTGTGGGGGTCGCGGTCGGCCTCCTCGCGGTACCGGCGAGAAAAGCGGGAGGCCGAGGGCCGGCCGGCCGTCGGACGGGCCGGCGGTACGCAGCGGGCCGGATGTCCGCGGCGGCGGTGCTGCTGTGCGTCGCCGCGGCGGCCGCCTCCGCCGGGTTGCACGGCGCCGACCTGCACCGCGGCCCCGTGCCCGATCTGGCGCACCGATACGCCCGGGTGACCGTGGACCTGGACATCACCTCGGACCCCCGCAGAACCCGTCCGCGCGTCACGGGCGACCACATGGCACCGGTCGCCGTCGTGGCCGACGCACGGGCCGTGCGGATCAGGACGGCAGACGGCGGCGGCTGGGAAACCAGGACCCCGGTCCTGGTGATCGTTGACGCACCGCAGGGCGACGGCGGCCCCGGCCGGTCCGGAACGCGGTCCCCGTCCGGGGCGCGATCTCCGTCCGGGGTGCGATCCACGTCCGGGGCGCGGTCCCGGGCCGCCCCGGAGCCCGGGTGGGAGGGGTTGCTGCCGAGCACGCGCGTGCGGGTACGGGCCCGGCTCGCCCCACCGATGCACGGAGGGGACCGCATCGCCGCGGTGGTGCGGGTGGCGCGCGGCGAGCCGCCGCGGGTCGTCAGGCCGCCGTCGGCCCCGCAGCGGTTCGCGGGCCGGCTGCGCGAGGGGCTGCGCACGGCCGTTCGCGGCCTGTCACCGGACGCGCGTGCGCTGCTCCCCGGGCTCGTCGTCGGAGACACCTCAGGGGTCTCGCCCGAGTTGGAGGATGCGTTCCGGGCCACCGACCTCACTCATGTCCTGGCCGTCAGCGGCGCCAACTTCACGATTCTGCTGGCCGTGCTGGTCGGGCCGCCGGGCCTGGCGCACCGGGCCGAGCGGCGTGGTCTGGCCGGCCGGCTGGGCCTCGGGCTGCGCAGCACCGCCGTGCTCGGTGGGGCGCTGGCGCTCGGGTTCGTGGTGGTCTGCCGCCCGGAGCCCAGCGTGCTGCGGGCGGCGGCCTGCGGGGGGATCGTGCTGCTCGCCCTGGCCACGGGCCGCCGCAGAGCGCTGCTCCCGGCCCTGGCGGCGGTGGTGTTGCTGCTGGCGCTCTACGACCCGTGGCTGGCGCGTAGCCCCGGTTTCGTGCTCTCGGTGCTGGCGACCGGCGCCCTGCTCACGCTGGCGCCACGGTGGGCGGCGGCGCTGCGGAGTCGGGGCCTGCCGTCCCGGGTGGCGGAGGCGCTGGCGGCCGCGGCCGCCGCGCAGGTGGTGTGCGCACCGGTGGTCGTGATGCTGGCGGCGCGGGTGAGCCTGGTGGCGGTGCCGTGCAATCTGCTGGCGGAGTGCGTGGTCGGTCCCGCCACCGTGCTGGGGTTCGCGGCCCTGGTGACGGCGCCCGTGGCGATGCCGCTCGCCAGGGCGTTCGCCTGGTGTGCGGGCTGGCCGGTGAACTGGCTGGCGGACATCGCCCGCACCGGCGCGGACCTGCCGGGCGGCGGTGTGCCGTGGTCGGGCGGTTGGCGGGGCGGTGTGCTGCTGGCGGTCGCCATGGTGGTGCTGATCGGGGTGGGCCGCAGGCTGATCCGGCATCCATGGGTGTGCCTGGTGTGCGTGGCGGGCCTGCTGCTGTTCGTCCTGCAACCAGCGCCGCTCCCGCGGGTGCTGGCGGGCTGGCCCCCGCCGGGCTGGCGGTTCGCGATGTGCGACGTGGGGCAGGGCGACGCCACCGTGCTGGCGGTGGGAGACGGCAGCGCAGTGGTGGTCGACACGGGGCCCGAGCCCGCGCTGGTCGACCACTGCCTGCGCGCGTTGGGCATCACCCGGATCCCGTTGGTGCTGCTCACCCACTTCCACGCCGACCATGTGGCCGGGCTCACCGGAGTGCTGCGGGGGCGAAGGGTCGCGGCCATCGAGACGACCTCGCTTCAAGAGCCCGCGGACCAGGCGGCGTTCGTGCGCAGGACCGCCGCTGAGCGGCACATTCCGGTCAGGCGTGTCCTGCCGGGAGAGCGGCGCCGCACCGGTGCGCTGACCTGGCAGGTGCTGTGGCCACCGGCGCGCCCCGCGCCCCAGCCCGACGACCCCAACGACGCCAGCATCGCGCTGCTGGTGCACACCGCGGGACTGCGGTTGCTGCTGCTCGGCGATCTCGAACCACCGGCGCAGCAAGGGCTGCTGCGCAGCCCAGCCGGTGTGGACCTCGCGCATGTCGACGTGATGAAAGTCGCGCACCACGGCTCGGCGTACCAGGACCCGTGGTTGCTGCGGACCGCGGCGCCACGGCTCGCACTGATCTCGTGCGGTGCCGGCAACCCGTACGGCCACCCCTCGCCGCGCACCGTGGCCGCGCTGCGGACCAGCGGCGCCATGGTCCTCAGGACCGATCGGAACGGCTCGCTCGCGGTCACCGGCACCACACCACAAGGGTTGCGTGTGGCGCAGTCGCGGGCGTCTCCCGGCTGATCGGACGGTCTCGGGCCGCCGTGCGGAAGCCTCCTGAATGATCACTGGCGAGATCTTCCTCATATCCAGCAGGGCCCTCTGTGAATTCTGCGACAGTGGCCAGTAGTTGCTCCGAATGTGGCGACAATGATCGAATGTTCCTTCGCGAAAGTTGATTACCGCATCCGGTGGTCGTGACGCACGATTCGGCCGTCGCACAGTTACTGACAAGTTTTCATACGACATGGGAGTGCTTGCTGATGTTCGGCCGCTTGCTGGGAAAACGGATGAACCGAGGGCTTCGGAATGGGGTTCTCCCGGCGGTGTCCGTGCCGCCGGATGCGGGAGTGTTGGGCTGCCGGGTGCTGGATTCGGTCGGTGAGCCCGTGCGGCAGGCGAAGGTGAGCGTGGCCGACAGTATCGGTCGTACGGTTGTCGCAGGTGGTGCCGATCCGTATGGCAACTTCGTGGCGACCGTGCCGGCCGGCGGGTACCGGCTGACGGTCACCGCGGACGGCTATCTGCCGCATCACGCGGATGCCACGGTCGCCGAGGATGCGTACGCTGCTCTGGGGGATGTGACGCTCCAGTATTCGCCGCCCCTGACGCTTCCTGAGCAGGGCGATTGGGAGATCGAGCCGATGCATACGTCGATCGGCTTCACGGCCCGTCATATCGGCCTTGCGCGGATTCATGGAAGGTTCAACAGCTTTGCTGGTGCGATCCGCATAGCGGACTCCATGGAAGACTCCGTGATGCATGTCGTGATCGACGCCTCATCCATCGACACCAATGTCCGCATGCGGGACGACCACCTGCGTTCGGCCGATTTCCTGGATGTGGCGCGCTTCCCGACCGTGGAGTTCTACAGTGACCGTTTCATGCACCGAGGCGGCAACCAGTGGGCGATCGTGGGTGCGCTGACGCTGCACGGCGTCACCCGCACGGTCACCCTCAACGCCGAGTACCAGGGGCTCGGCAACGGTATGGAGGGCGAGAAACGCGCCGCCTGCCGTGCCACCGCCGAGTTGCACCGTGACGACTTCACCGTCAGCTGGCAGACGATGCTGGCCCGCGGTATCGCGGTCGTCGGCCCCAGCATCGCGATCGACCTGGACGTGCAGATCGTCCCGAAGGGGTGAGCCGGCCAGTCATCGACCCCGGCCCCGGGTGCGGCGCCGAATGCCCGAAAATGCTGATGTGCCTGAGTCGAGTGGCGACGCAGGTGCCGGATGGTTTCGGGATTCGTGGGGGGCGTGAGCTTTGTGGAAGAGATGAGTGAGGACGGGTCCGAGGTCAGACACGTCCTCGTGCTGCCGGATCGGGACGCGGCGGAAGAGGCCGCCGAGGCGCTGGTGGACCGGCTGGGCCTGTCCGAGGAACCCCAGATCGTGCGGGAGGCGCTCGCCGGTGAGGACGACGCCGAGGACGCCCAGTGGTTGCTGATCGTCGAGGACGCCGAGGACCAGCTGGACGCGCGGGAGCTTGACGAGTTCGCAGCGGAATGGGACGGCTGGCGCGAGGAGCCGTGACGGCCGAGTGAGCCGGGACGGCCAGACGATCCCGCGGCGGCCGGACGATCCCGGGGCGGCCGGACGATCCCGGGGCGGCCGGACGATACCCGGTGGCCGGGTGGCCGGGTGGCCGGGTGGCCGGGTGGCCGGGTGGCCGGGTGGCCGGGTGGCCGGGTGGCGGGGTGGCGGGGTGGCGGGGTGGCTGGGTGCCTCGGGGAGCCTGGGTGAGCGTGATGGGCGGTCGGGGGTGCCCGCCACGGGTCCCGTCCATGGCCGGCTCGCCGGCCTGTGGGACGTCCCGTCCGTGGTCGGCTCGCCGGCCTGCGGGACCGGGTTGTCAGTGCCGCGTGGGATGCTGGGGCGCGATGGCCAAGAACATTGCACGCACCGGGACCTCCGGCAGGTCCGGCGGGTCCGATCCACTCGCGCCCGTCACGCTCGCCGTCGGGCAGGAGGATCTCCTGCTCGACCGCGCCGTGCAGGAGGTGGTCGCCGCGGCCCGCGCGGCCGATCCGGACACGGATGTGCGGGACCTGGCCCCGGACCAGCTGACGCCGGGCACGCTGGCCGAGCTGACGAGCCCCTCGCTCTTCGCCGAGCGGAAGGTCGTCGTGGTGCGCCAGGCGCAGGACCTGTCCGCGGACACCATCAAGGACGTGAAGGCGTACCTGGCGGCGCCCGTGGAGGAGATCACCCTGGTCCTGCTGCACGCCGGCGGTGCCAAGGGCAAGGGCCTGCTGGACGCCGCGCGCAAGGTCGGGGCGCGGGAGGTCGCCTGCCCGAAGATGACGAAGCCGGCGGACCGGCTGTCGTTCGTGCGCGGCGAGTTCCGGACGCTCGGCCGGTCTGCGACGCCGGAGGCATGCCAGGCCCTGGTCGACGCGATCGGCAGCGATCTGCGGGAGCTGGCCTCGGCGGTGTCCCAGCTCGCCGCGGATGTGGCGGGCACCATCGACGAGGCGGTGGTGGGGCGGTACTACACGGGCCGGGCCGAGGCGTCCAGCTTCACCGTGGCCGACCGCGCCGTGGAGGGCCGGGCCGCGGAGGCCCTGGAGGCGTTGCGCTGGTCGTTGGCGACGGGCGTCGCCCCCGTTCTGATCACCAGCGCCCTCGCGCAGGGCGTACGGGCCATCGGCAAGCTCTCCGCCGCGCGCGGCGGACGTCCCGCGGATCTCGCACGGGAACTGGGCATGCCGCCGTGGAAGATCGACCGGGTGCGCCAGCAGATGCGGGGATGGACACCGGACGGCGTGTCCGCGGCGCTACGAGCCGTCGCGGAGGCGGACGCCGGCGTCAAGGGCGGTGGCGATGACCCGGAGTACGCGCTGGAGAAGGCGGTCGTCGCCATCGCCCGCGCGGCCCGATCCCGCGGCGCATAGGCCCTCCCGTGGCGCATGGGCCCTGACATCAGGCACTCCTCCCCAAACGCCGAGAACCCCTGCTCGCCCGGGGAAAGGCGGAGAAGGGGTTCTCAGGACTGTCATGAGGGGTCCGCCCCCGCGTCGTGGCGAACGCGAGGCACACCTCGAGGTATATGAGATATATGAGGTATATGCGGAGCCCGAAAGTGCCGGCAGGGAGCGGATGAGAGGGCCCGCTCTGGGTCCGTCCGGCGGTCGATCATTCAGTTGGTCGGTCGATCACACGACCCTCACCTCGCGCAAGTGCACACGTAGTGCGTGTCCTCGCATATCGCGGTCCTCGCATATCGCGGTTCTCGCGGGGCACGGACAGCGGTGCACACACGCACGTACGGCAGGGTCGGGACCGCTACCGGGAGGCGCCGGGCGCCTCAGCCCTTGAGGGATGCGACCTTGTGAGCCAGGGCCGACTTCTTGTTGGCGGCCTGGTTCTTGTGGATGACGCCCTTCGAGACGGCCTTGTCCAGCTTGCGCGAAGCCTCGCGCGCTGCCGCAGTGGCCTTCTCCATGTCACCCGCTTCGACGGCCTCACGGGTGCGGCGGATCGCGGTCTTCAGAGAGGACTTCACGGCCTTGTTGCGCTGCCGGGCCTTCTCGTTGGTCTTGATCCGCTTGATCTGGGACTTGATGTTCGCCACGAATGAGCCTTTTCAGGTACAGGTTCAGTTACGGAAGAAAGTGCTTTGTGCGTGTCTCGAACCCACCCGAGGTCGATCCTGAACCAATCCAGTACCGATTCCCGGCCGACTCGGACCGATCTGGGCCGATCCGGACTGATTCGGACCGTTCCAGGCCGTCATCCGCCGGAATCCGGGATGGTATAGACGGACAAACGAGGTCCATTCCCGGCTCGGCCCGATAGGTCCGAAGACACAGCTGCCCAATCTAGCAGTCGGCGACCGAGCAGCCCAAACCGGTCGCACTGCCCGGCCCGTGGGACCATGGAGGCTACGTATCGATCCCGAGTGGATCCCGAGATCCGAGCCGAGGCCTGAGCAGCCTCAAGAGACAGGACCCTGCGTGCCCGCGACCACTAACCATGTGCCTCAGCCGAGCCGTACCGCCCCGGCTCTGATCCGCAATTTCTGCATCATCGCGCACATCGACCACGGCAAGTCCACCCTGGCCGACCGGATGCTCCAGCTCACCGGGGTGGTCGAGCAGCGGCAGATGCGAGCCCAGTACCTCGACCGGATGGACATCGAGCGCGAGCGCGGCATCACGATCAAGTCCCAGGCGGTCCGGCTGCCCTGGGCCCCGACCAGCGGCGCGGCCTCGGGCCAGACCCATATCCTGAACATGATCGACACGCCGGGCCACGTGGACTTCACCTATGAGGTGTCCCGCTCGCTGGCCGCGTGCGAGGGCACGATCCTGCTGGTGGACGCGGCCCAGGGGATCGAGGCGCAGACCCTCGCCAACCTCTATCTGGCCATGGAGAACGATCTCGCGATCATTCCGGTGCTCAACAAGATCGACCTGCCGGCCGCCCAGCCGGAGAAGTTCTCCGAGGAGCTGGCCAACCTCGTCGGCTGTGAGCCCACCGACGTGCTGAAGGTCTCTGCGAAGACCGGCCTCGGCGTGGAGGCGCTGCTGGACAAGGTGGTGGCCGAGGTGCCGGCTCCGGTCGGCGTCGCCGACGCCCCCGCCCGCGCGATGATCTTCGACTCGGTCTACGACTCGTACCGCGGCGTGGTGACGTACGTGCGTGTCGTCGACGGACAGCTCAACCGCCGCGAGCGGATCCGGATGATGTCCACCGGTGCGACCCACGAGCTGCTGGAGATCGGCACCAACTCTCCGGAGATGCTGCCCGCGGACGGCCTCGGGGTCGGCGAGGTGGGTTACCTCATCACCGGCGTGAAGGACGTCCGGCAGTCCAAGGTCGGTGACACCATCACCGCGCAGACCAAGGGCGCCCAGGAGCCGCTCGGCGGCTACAAGGACCCCAAGCCCATGGTCTTCTCCGGCCTGTACCCGCTGGACGGCTCGGACTACCCCGAACTGCGCGACGCCCTGGAGAAGCTCCAGCTCAACGATGCCGCGCTGGTCTACGAGCCGGAGACCTCCGCGGCGCTCGGCTTCGGTTTCCGGGTCGGCTTCCTCGGGCTGCTCCACCTGGACGTGGTACGCGAGCGCCTCGAGCGCGAGTTCGGTCTCGACCTGATCGCCACCGCGCCGAACGTGGTCTACCAGGTCCGCATGGAAGACGGCACCGAGTACACGGTCACCAATCCGAGTGAGTTTCCCGAGGGGAAGATCGACGAGGTGCAGGAGCCGGTGGTACGGGCCACCATCCTGGCGCCCAGCGAGTTCATCGGCGCGATCATGGAGCTCTGCCAGAGCCGGCGCGGCGTCATGGGAGGCATGGACTACCTCTCCGAGGACCGTGTGGAGATCCGGTACGCGCTTCCGCTCGCCGAGATCGTCTTCGACTTCTTCGACCAGCTGAAGTCCAAGACCCGCGGGTACGCCTCGTTGGACTACGAGCCCACCGGGGAGCAGCAGTCCGACCTGGTCAAGGTCGACATCCTGCTGCACGGCGACAAGGTCGACGCCTTCTCGGCGATCACCCACAAGGACCAGGCGTACGCGTACGGGGTGCGGCTCGTCGCCAAGCTCAAGGAGCTCATCCCGCGGCAGAACTTCGAGGTGCCCGTGCAGGCCGCCATCGGCTCCCGGGTCATCGCGCGCGAGACCATCCGCGCCATCCGCAAGGACGTCCTCGCCAAGTGCTACGGCGGTGACATCTCCCGTAAGCGGAAGCTGCTGGAGAAGCAGAAGGAAGGCAAGAAGCGGATGAAGATGGTCGGTTCGGTGGAGGTGCCCCAGGAGGCCTTCATCGCCGTCCTCTCCAGTGACGACGGCGGCAAGGCGAAGGCGAAGAAGTAACGTCCACGGCGCCCATGACGTGCCCACGGCACCCATGACGCCCATGCCATCCATGACGCCCACGGCACGCATGACGCCGATGGCGTCCACGGACCCGGGTACACCTGCGCGTACCAGGCTCCCCGCCCGCGCCCCCAAGGCGGGCGGGGAGCCTTTCCTATCCGTTTGGGTGCCGTTATGCGCGTTACATCCGTTACGTCGTATCCGTCCGTGCGTCGGCCTCGCGTCCGATCCGAACGGGTGCCGCCGGGCCCCCCGCGCCGTGTGCCCCCCCCGTGTGCCCGTGAGGTTCCGCCGGCGTCGGGTGTACCGCTCGCCGGCCCCGGACCGGTCGCAAGACGTGTCGGCTGTGCACAGAAGCCGGACTGTGTGCAAAGAGACGGAGTTCCGTGTAAAGACTCTGTTCGTAGCCTCTTACGTGGGGCGCGGCAGGGCTCTAGTCTGATCACAACTCGTTGGTTACTCACGAGTTAAACAACGCGCCGCGCAGGCGCCGCAAACAACACCCCCAAGCAAACCGCCTCAAGCAGCAGCCGCACAGCGAAGACGTCGCAGACGCACGGTGCACACTGTCGCGGGCCCGGAGGAAGTCGTGAGCGACACACAGCCCCAGATCGAAAACCGCCCGCCGTCCGTGGCGACGCTCTTCCTTGAGCGGGTGTCCGCCACGCCCGACGCGCCTGCCTTCCAGTATCCGGTGCCGCCCGCCTCCGGGACGGGGCCCGACGAGTGGAAGACGCTGACCTGGGCGGAGTCGGCCGAACGCGTCTACGCCATCGCCGCGGGGCTGATCGAGCTCGGCGTGCAGCCCGAGGAGCGGGTCGCGCTCGCCGCCGCCACCCGGCTCGAGTGGATCCTGGCCGACTTCGGCATCCTGTGCGCCGGGGCGGCCACGACGACCATCTACCCGCAGACCAACGCCGAGGAGTCGGCCTTCATCCTTTCCGACTCCGGCAGCAAGGTGCTGGTCGCGGAGAACGCCGAGCAGCTCGCCAAGGCACGCGAGCGGCGCTTCGAGCTGCCCGACCTCGCCCATGTCGTGGTGATCGACGCCCAGGGCATAGGCCCGGCGCCCGCCGACGAGCCCGACGGCTGGGTACTCAGCCTCGACGAGCTCGAGGCCCGTGGCGCCGCCCGCCTGGAGAAGGACGCGGACGTGGTCAAGGAGCGGGTCGCCGCGATCACCGCCGACCAGCTGGCCACGCTGATCTACACCTCCGGCACCACCGGCCGCCCCAAGGGCGTGCGCCTGCCGCACGACAACTGGTCGTACATGGCCAAGGCCATCGCCGCCACCGGCCTGGTCTTCCAGAGCGACGTGCAGTACCTCTGGCTGCCGCTCGCCCATGTCTTCGGCAAGGTGCTCACCAGCGGGCAGATCGAGGTGGGCCACGTCACCGCCGTCGACGGCCGGGTCGACAAGATCATCGAGAATCTGCCGGTGGTCAGGCCGACGTACATGGCGGCCGTGCCGCGCATCTTCGAGAAGGTCTACAACGGCGTCGCGGCCAAGGCGCGGGCCGGCGGGGCCGCCAAGTTCAAGATCTTCCAGTGGGCCGCCGAGGTGGCACGCGAGTACGGCAAGGTCACCCAGGACAACTTCCAGCGCACCGGCACCGCCTCGGCCCCGACGAGCCTCACGATCAAGCACAAGGTCGCCGACAAGCTCGTCTACGCCAAGCTGCGCGAGGCGTTCGGCGGTCGGATGCGCGCCTGTGTCTCCGGCTCCGCCGCGCTGGCGCCGGAGATCGGCTACTTCTTCGCCGGCGCCGGTGTGCACATCCTGGAGGGCTACGGCCTCACCGAGTCCTCCGCGGCGTCCTTCGTCAACCCGGGCGAGGCCTACCGCACCGGCACGGTCGGCAAACCGCTGCCCGGCACGGAGGTGCGCATCGCGGACGACGGCGAGATCCTGATGCGCGGCCCCGGCATCATGCAGGGCTACCACGGGCTGCCCGAGAAGACGGCGGAGGTGCTGGAGTCCGACGGCTGGTTCCACACCGGCGACATCGGAGAACTGTCCTCGGACGGCTACCTGCGCATCACGGACCGCAAGAAGGACCTGATCAAGACCTCCGGCGGCAAGTACATCGCGCCGGCCGAGGTCGAGGGCCAGTTCAAGGCGGTCTGCCCGTACCTCTCCAACATCCTGGTGCACGGTGCCAACCGGAACTTCTGCACCGCGCTCATCGCGCTCGACGAGATCGCGATCACCGAGTGGGCCGAGGAGAACGGCCTCGGCGGCAAGCCCTACGCCGACATCGTCGCCGCGCCCGCGACGGTCGCGCTCATCGACGGCTACGTCCAGCAGCTCAACGAGGGTTTGCAGCGCTGGCAGACGATCAAGAAGTTCCGGCTGCTGCCGCGGGACCTCGACATCGAGCACGGTGAGCTGACGCCGAGCCTGAAGCTGAAGCGGCCGGTCGTCGAGCGGGAGTACGGGTATCTGCTCGACGAGATGTACGCGGGCACGCGGGAGTCGTGACCGGGCGGCGCCCGGCGCCCACCGGGGCCTGAGGGCCCCGGTCTCCCCGGCTTCCCCGGGGTGTGGCGCGTCCGGTGCACCCGGTGCGCCCGGGGGGCCTTCCGGTGGCACCATCCCCTGCCCACGGTGGCCCCGTGTGGAAGAGACAGGCCCGCTGGGGGCGGTGGCGGTCTGCCGGTTTCGTTGTGGTTGGTCGCGCAGTTCCCCGCGCCCCTTAGCGGTGGCCCTTGGCCGGGCGGGATAGCCGTTCCCTGGGAACCCGGGGCATACGGGACAATGGGCCGTATGCCTTCCCTGCTGCCCGACGGTGAGCCCGTGCCCGAGGACGGTTCCTTGCCCGCGTCCGCCCTGGTGGGCGCGGGGAAGCGGCCGCTCGGGTTCTATCTGCACGTGCCGTACTGCGCCACTCGCTGCGGGTACTGCGACTTCAACACCTACACCGCCGACGAGCTGCGCGGCACCGGCGGAGTGCTGGCCTCCCGGGACACCTACGCGGGCATCCTGACCGACGAGGTCCGGCTGGCCCGCAAGGTGCTGGGCGACGACCCGCGCGCCGTGCAGACCGTCTTCGTCGGCGGAGGCACGCCGACCCTGCTGGCCGCCGCCGACCTCGTGCGGATGCTGGACGTGATCCGCACCGAGTTCGGCCTCGCGGACGACGCGGAGATCACCACGGAGGCCAATCCGGAGTCCGTCGACCCCGCGTACCTGGCCGCGCTGCGGGACGGCGGCTTCAACCGGATCTCGTTCGGGATGCAGAGCGCACGCGAGCACGTCCTGCGGGTGCTCGACCGCCGGCACACCCCCGGCCGCCCGGAACGGTGCGTGGCCGAGGCACGCGCGGCAGGCTTCGACCATGTGAACCTGGACCTGATCTACGGCACCCCGGGGGAGTCCGACGACGACTGGCGGGCCTCCCTCGACGCGGCCGTCGGCGCCGGCCCCGACCACGTCTCCGCGTACGCCCTGATCGTGGAGGAGGGCACCCGGCTGGCCCGCCGGATCCGGCGCGGCGAGATACCGATGACCGACGACGACGTGCACGCCGACCGCTACCTGATGACCGAGGAAGCGCTCGCGTCGGCCGGCTTCCGGTGGTACGAGGTGTCGAACTGGGCGGCGTCCCCGGCGGCCCGCTGCCGGCACAACGAGCTGTACTGGCGCGGCGCCGACTGGTGGGGCGCGGGCCCCGGCGCGCACAGCCACATGGGCGGCGTGCGGTGGTGGAACGTGAAGCATCCCGGCGCGTACGCGGCCCGGCTCGCCGAGGGGCGCTCACCGGGCGCCGGGCGCGAGGTCCTGGCCGCCGAGGACCGCCGCGTGGAGCGCGTCCTGCTGGAGCTGCGGCTGGGCGACGGCTGCCCGCTGTCGATCCTGCGCCCCGACGGCCTCGCGGCGGCACGCCGGGCCTTGGCCGACGGACTCCTCGAAGCCGCCCCGTTCGACGCGGGCCGCGCCGTCCTCACCCTGCGGGGGCGGCTGCTGGCGGATGCGGTGGTCAGGGACCTGGTGGACTGATGCCGCGGGATGACATAGAGGACTAATCGCCCGTTGGAGTGAATCAATATCAAGATCGGGGCACTCCGCATACGCTTGTTCCTACGCTGCTGTCGTTTACAGCGGCGGCAGAAAACGGAGGCCACGGAGATGACCACTGTGGACGAGCGCCCGACGACCCGCCGGATGACCGACTTCTTCGAGCACTTTGAGCCCCCCGAAGGCTTCAAGGTGGAGCTCCTCCGGGGGGAAATCGTGATGATGGCGGGGCCGGACCGGGTCCACAACGACATCGTGGAGGCAGTGCAGGATCAGATCCCGCGCAAGCAGTGGAGCCGGCTCCAGACCCAGGACGTCGCCATTCTGAGCGAGGCCAGCGAGCCTCAGCCTGACCTGGTGGTCCTGGAACGCGGTGTCGGCCCGGAGTCCGGCCGACTGATCCCGTCTGAATTGATCACGTTGCTGGTCGAGGTCGTCTCAAAGACCAGCATCGAACGGGACTACTGCACCAAACGTTCGATTTATGCGGCAGGGTGTGTGTCCGCCTACTTGATCATCGACCCGATCATGGGTCAGTGCGTGCTGCTCACGGAACCCGCGAGTGCGGGTGAGGACGCCGACTACCAGGTTCAGCGAGTCAGCAAGTTCGGTGACCCTGTACCGCTGGCCGGGCTCGGCATCGAGTTGGAAACCGAAGAGTTCGGGACACTCCCCAACGTCAAGCCGCACCGTTGGCCGTGACGAAGTCGATCAGCTCCTCCACCCGTCCCAGCAGTGCCGGCTCCAGGTCCTTGTAGGACCGTACGCGGGACAGGATCCGCTGCCAGGCCGCGCCGGTGTTCTCCGGCCAGCCCAGGGCACGGCAGACACCGGTCTTCCAGTCCTGGCCGCGCGGGACGCTCGGCCAGCCGGGGATGCCCACCGACGACGGCTTCACTGCCTCCCAGATGTCGATGTACGGATGGCCGACGACCAAGGTGTGCGCGTCGGTGACCTCGGCCGCGATGCGGGACTCCTTGCTGCCCTCCACCAGGTGGTCGACGAGCACGCCGAGCCGGGCGTCGGGGCCCGGTGCGAAGTCCGCGACGATCGCCGGAAGATCGTCGACACCCTCCAGGTACTCCACGACCACGCCCTCGATCCGCAGGTCGTCGCCCCACACCCGCTCCACCAGCTCCGCGTCGTGGCGGCCCTCCACATAGATCCGGCTCGCTCGGGCCACCCGCGCCCGCACCCCCGGCACCGCGACGGACCCGGACGCCGTACGGGCCGGACGCGCAGGCGCACCGGAAGCCGGACGGACCAAGGTGACCGGCCGGCCCTCCAGCAGGAAGCCGCGCGGCTGGAGCGGGAACGCACGGTGCTTGCCGAAGCGGTCCTCCAACGTGACCGTGCCCGCCTCGCAGCGGATCACCGCCCCGCAGAACCCGGACCCCG
Organism: Streptomyces odontomachi; assembly: GCF_024435355.1. GTDB lineage: Bacteria > Actinomycetota > Actinomycetes > Streptomycetales > Streptomycetaceae > Streptomyces > Streptomyces odontomachi. Next base: position 31,734 of record NZ_JAMJWG010000010.1, on the reverse strand, counting down.
GCTCCTCCACCACGAGACCTGGCTCAGCGGGCACCTCGGGCGCGGGCTGCTGCTTCTTCCACGGCGGCGTCAGATCCGGCGAGTAGTGGCGCATCCGGCGACGATAGCGGCCCCGACGCCGCCCCGGGGTGCCGGGACGGATCCGGCCGCCAGTTGACCCGTCAGTTGATCCGCCAGTTGACCCGTCAGGCACCCGCCGAGTGGAGTGGCGCCCCCGCCGCCCCACCGCTACCCCACCCCGAACCGCGCCGCCAACTCGTCGCGTTGCCGACGGACGAACGCGGCGTCCACCGCCGCGCCATGACCGGGCACGTACAGGGCGTCCTCGCCGCCGAGAGCGAGCAGCCGGTCCAAGGCGTCGGGCCAGCGGGCGGGCACCGCGTCGGGCCCCGCCTGCGGCTCGCCGGACTCCTCCACGAGGTCGCCGCAGAAGACCACCTTGGGCCCTGCCTTGCCACCAGGGTCGCCAGGGGCGCCGGTCACAAGGACGGCGAGATCGTGCGCCGTGTGCCCAGGGCCGGCGTTCACCAGCACCGCGCGCACGCCGCCGCCCAGGTCCAGCGTCCGTTCGGCGTCGATCTCGTGCCGCGGCGCCACGAGCGCGTCGACGGCCTCGGCGGCGTCCCGTTCGTCGACCCCGTAACGCACCGCGTCCGCGCGCAGCGCCGCACGGTCCGCCGCGATCAGCGCCCCGACGCCGGCCGCCCCGTACACCTCCGCTCCCGTGAAGGCCGCGGCGCCCAACACATGGTCGAAGTGTGCGTGGGTCAGCGCCACGTGGGTCACCGGAGTCCCGGCGCCGAGCAGCCGGACGGCGTCGGCGCGCAGCCGGGCGCCCTCGCTCAGGGTGCCGCCCGCGTCGACCAGCAGGACCGTGCCGGACGCGGAGGCCGTGCCGGACGCGGAGGCCGCGGTCAAGACGGTGGCCGTGTCGAGCCCGCCGGTTGCGGCCGGCCCGGCGACGAGGCCCACGGTGCAGTCGAGCCCGGGCAGCCGGATCCGGCCCACCCCGGGGGCCAGCCGCTCCCAGCCCGCCGCGTCCCAGTCGATTCGCTCTCCCATGTGGGTCCTCACTCCGTGCGTCCTCACTCGCCGCGCGTCGTCCCGTGCCGTGCGCCCACCCGTGCTGCGCCCCGGTGCCAGGCGGCGACCAGGGCCGGTGGGAGGCGCGACACGCAGTTCGCCGGCCCTGTGATCATCCTCACCCGGGACCAACCCCCGACCCACCCGCCCGGTAACTCCCGTTCCGCCTTCCGCCGTCCGCAGTGAGCACTCTTGCCGCGGCCGTACCCTCCGGCCGTACACTGAACGGGGAGACTGGCACTCCTACGCCGTGAGTGCCAAGCACCGGCGGCGAACAGTGCCAAGGCAGCGGATGCGGCGGCTCCGGTCGGCGGTGCAGAGGCAACAGAACATGGACGTTCGAGATGTAAGAGACGTAAGCGACGTTCGAGACGGCGGTACGCGGAGGCGTACCGACGGGACGCAGAGACCGTAGACCGGACACGGGCCGGACGGGGCCGGTGCACCGGTGCCGGTCGGGGACCCGCAGGCAGAGCTGGAGGTGCGCGCGATGCTCAGCGAACGCAGGCTTGAAGTGCTGCGCGCGATCGTCCAGGACTATGTCGGCACGGAGGAGCCGGTCGGCTCCAAGGCGCTCACCGAACGCCACAAGCTCGGCGTCTCGCCGGCGACCGTGCGCAATGACATGGCGGTCCTCGAAGAGGAGGGCTACATCGCCCAGCCGCACACCAGCGCCGGGCGCATCCCCACCGACAAGGGCTACCGCCTCTTCGTCGACCGGCTGGCCGACGTCAAGCCCATGACCGCGCCCGAGCGGCGTGCCATCCAGAACTTCCTGGACGGCGCCGTCGACCTCGACGACGTCGTGGCCCGTACCGTGCGGCTGCTGGCGCAGCTGACCCGGCAGGTCGCGGTCGTCCAGTACCCGTCGCTGACCCGCTCCACGGTGCGGCACGTGGAACTGCTGGCGCTCGCCCCGGCCCGGCTGATGCTGGTGCTGATCACGGACACCGGGCGGGTCGAACAGCGCATGGTGGACTGCCCGGCGCCGTTCGGCGAGACCGCTCTCGCGGATCTGCGGGCCCGGTTGAACAGCCGGGTCGGATCCCGCCGTTTCGCGGATGTGCCGCAGTTGGTGCAGGATCTACCGGAGGCCTTCGAGGCCGAGGACCGCGGTACCGTCCAGACTGTGCTCTCCATCCTGATGGAGACCCTGGTCGAGGAGACCGAGGAGCGGTTGATGATCGGCGGCACCGCCAATCTCACCCGCTTCGGGCATGACTTCCCTCTCACCATCCGGCCGGTGCTCGAAGCCCTGGAGGAGCAGGTCGTGCTCCTCAAGTTGCTTGGCGAGTCGACGGATTCGGGCATGACCGTACGGATCGGTCATGAGAACGCCCATGAGGGACTCAGCTCCACGTCCGTCGTCTCCGTCGGCTACGGTTCGGGCGGCGAGGCAGTCGCCAAACTCGGCGTGGTCGGACCGACCCGCATGGACTATCCGGGAACGATGGGAGCAGTACGCGCAGTGGCACGTTACGTCGGACAGATCCTGGCGGAGTCGTAAGTGGCCACGGACTACTACGCCGTACTCGGCGTGCGCCGCGACGCGTCCCAGGACGAGATCAAGAAGGCGTTCCGGCGGCTCGCACGCGAGCTGCACCCGGACGTCAATCCCGATCCGAAGACGCAGGAGCGGTTCAAGGAGATCAACGCCGCTTACGAGGTCCTGTCGGACCCGCAGAAGAAGCAGGTCTACGACCTCGGTGGTGACCCGCTGTCGCAGACCGGCGGCGGTGGCGCCGGTGGCTTCGGCGCGGGCGGCTTCGGGAACTTCTCGGACATCATGGACGCGTTCTTCGGGACCGCGTCCCAGCGCGGCCCCCGGTCCCGCACCCGGCGCGGCCAGGACGCGATGATCCGGCTGGAGATCGAGCTCGACGAGGCGGCCTTCGGCACCACCAAGGACATCCAGGTCGACACGGCCGTCGTCTGCGCCACCTGCAACGGCGAGGGCGCGGCGCCCGGCACCAGCGCCCAGACCTGCGACATGTGCCGCGGCCGTGGCGAGGTCTCGCAGGTCACCCGGTCCTTCCTGGGCCAGGTCATGACCTCGCGGCCCTGCCCGCAGTGCCAGGGCTTCGGCACCGTGGTGCCCACCCCGTGCCCCGAGTGCGCCGGCGACGGCCGGGTCCGCTCGCGCCGCACCCTCACCGTCAAGATCCCCGCCGGTGTGGACAACGGCACCCGCATCCAGCTCGCCGGGGAAGGCGAGGTCGGCCCCGGCGGTGGCCCCGCCGGCGACCTGTACGTGGAGATCCACGAGCTGCCGCACCGGGTGTTCCAGCGCCGCGGCGACGATCTGCACTGCACCGTCACCATCCCCATGACAGCCGGTGCGTTGGGCACCAAGGTGCCGCTGGAGACCCTGGACGGACTCGAAGAGGTCGACATCCGGCCGGGTACGCAGTCCGGGCAGTCGATTCCGCTGCACAGCCGCGGCATCACCCACCTGCGCGGCGGCGGGCGCGGTGACCTCATCGTGCACGTCGAGGTGACGACCCCGTCCAAGCTCGACCCCGAGCAGGAACGACTGATCAGGGAACTGGCGAAGCTGCGCGGCGAGGAGCGTCCGACCGGTCAGTTCCAGCCGGGCCAGCAGGGCCTCTTCTCCCGTCTGAAGGACGCCTTCAACGGCCGGTGACCGCGCCTGATAGCAGTCGGTGACCGAGTCATATGCCAGGCGTAAGGCTGCTGTCCAATGCGGGCGGGGGACGTGACAACATGCGGTCATGTCCTCCGCACTGGCCGATCTCTTCCCTCTGCCGATCGTGCAGGCGCCCATGGCCGGTGGCGCCTCGTGTCCGCGGCTTGCCGCAGCCGTGTCCGAAGCCGGTGGACTCGGGTTCCTCGCCGGTGGCCACAAGACGGCGGACGGGATGTACCACGAGATCAAGCAGTTGCGGCAGCTCACGACCCGACCGTTCGGAGTGAACCTGCTGGTGCCGCAGCCCGACGCCGGCGTACGGCCCGGCCCCGCCGGCGTGTCCGGCGGGAGCGCGGCCTGGCCCGCCGTCGGCGTCTACCGCGACCAGCTCGCGGGAGAGGCCTCCTGGTACGAGACGGAACTCGGCGACCCCGACGGGGACCGTGACGACGGCTACGACGCCAAACTCGCCGTCCTCTTCGACGACCCGGTGGCCGTCGTCTCCTTCACCTTCGGCTGCCCCTCCCCGGAGGTGCTGAAGGCCTTCGCGCACGCCGGCACCCTGACGATCGTCACCGTGACCAGCTCCGAGGAGGCCCGGGCCGCCGAGCAGGCGGGCGCCGACGCGCTCTGCGTGCAGGGCATCGAGGCGGGCGGCCACCAGGGCACCCACCGCGACCGGCCGGAGCACGACCATGCCGGCCTCGGGCTGCTCACCCTGGTCGCGCAGGTGCGCGAGAGCGTCCGGCTGCCGATCCTGGCGGCCGGCGGCCTGATGCGCGGCACCCAGGTCGCGGCGGCCATCGCCGCGGGGGCGGACGCCGGACAGCTCGGCACGGCCTTCCTCGTCACCCCCGAGTCGGGCGCTCACAGCCTGCACAAAGAAGCGATAACCAGCCCGATCTTCGCCCGCACCGAGCTGACCCGCGCCTTCACAGGCCGCCCGGCCCGCGTCCTGGTCAACCGCTTCATGCGCGAGCACGGCCGCTACGCCCCCGCCGGCTACCCGCAGGTCCACTTCCTCACCACGCCGCTGCGCAGGGCCGCGGCGGACGCCGGCGATCCGCAGGGCATGGCCCTCTGGGCGGGCCAGGGCCACCGGATGGCCCGCGCACTGCCCGCCGGGCGCCTCGTCGAGGTGCTGGCGGCCGAACTGGACGACGCCAGGAACGCCGCCTGGGCGCCCCCCGGCCGCCCCGGACGCATGGCGCCTCCGACGGATCACGCCCCGACCGCGCACGCCCCGACCGGGCCCGCCGCACCCCCCGGCGACACGGCCAACCGGCCCGGAAGTGATCCAAACCGCTGACCGGGACGGTCCGGGCTCCTAGGCTGATCGTGTGACACAGTCTGGGTACCTACGGTTTCCTCATCTTCACGGCGAACATGTCGCTTTCACCGCGGAGGACGACGTCTGGGTCGCCCCGCTCGACGGCGGCCGCGCGTTTCGGGTCAGCGCGGACAACATGCCGGTCAGCCATCCCCGGATCTCCCCGGACGGCACGAGCGTGGCCTGGACCTCCACCCGTGACGGGGCGCCCGAGGTCCATGTCGCCCCCCTCGACGGCGGCCCGTCGCGGCGGCTGACCCACTGGGGCAGCGTGCGCACCGGCGTGCGCGGCTGGACCCCGGACGGTCGTGTCCTCGCCATCAGCCCCTACGACCAGGCGTCCTTCCGCCGCACCTGGGCGCGGGCCGTCCCGCTCGACGGCGGCCCGGCCGAGACGCTGCCGTACGGCCCGGTCGACGCGGTCGCCCACGGCCCCGACGGGCAGGTGCTGCTGCTGTCGGTGACGATGGGCCGCGAAGCCGCCTACTGGAAGCGGTACCGCGGCGGCAGCATGGGCAAGCTGTGGATCGACCGCGACGGCGACGGCACCTTCGTCCGCGTCCACGAGGACATCGACGGCAACATCGAAGACCCCATGTGGGTGGGCGAGCGGATCGCGTTCGTCTCCGACCACGAGGGCGTCGGAGCGGTCTACTCGTCCCTGCCCGACGGCTCCGACCTGCGCCGGCACACCGACCTCGGCGCCGGAGCCGACGCCGCGGACGCGCCGCGGTCTTCGGCACCCGAGCCGCAGGACGCGGCCTCCGACGACGCGGCCTCCGACGACGGGGCACCCGAGGAGGGCGCCTCCCGCCAGCGCGCGCCCGAGGACACCGCCGCCCGCCCGTCCGACGGGCCCGCCGCAGAACCCGTCCACGGCTTCTACGCCCGGCACGCCTCCACCGACGGCCGTCGCGTGGTCTACTCCCGCGCGGGCGAGCTGTACGTCCTGGACGACCTGGAGGGCGGCCCGGACGCCGGACCGCGCCGGCTCGAGATCCGGCTCGGCGGCCAGCGCACCGACCTCCAGCCGTACGCGCTGAACGCGGCCCGCTGGTTCGGCGCCGCCGCGCCCGACCACACCGGGCGCGGCAGCGCCCTGTCGGTGCGCGGCACCATCCACTGGGTCACCCACCGCGAGGGCCCGGCCCGCGCCCTCGCCACCACGCCCGGCGTACGGGCCAGGCTGCCGCGCACCTTCCGGGTGGACGGCGAGGAACACGTGGTGTGGGTGACGGACGCGGAGGGCGACGACGCACTCGAGTTCGCGCCGGCCACCGGCCTGGCGCCGGGCGCCACCCCGCGCAGGCTCGCCGCCGGCCGGCTCGGCCGGGTGATGTCCCTGGCCATGGCGCCGGACGGCAGCCGGGCCGCCGTCGCTTCGCACGACGGGCGGATCCTGCTGATCGAGCGGGAGTCCGGCGAGGTGCGCGAGGTCGACCGCAGCGAGCACGGCGAGGCGTCCGGTCTTGTCTTCTCGCCCGACTCGGCCTGGCTCGCCTGGTCGCACCCCGGGCCGCGCCCGCTGCGCCACCTCAAGCTCGCCGGCACCGCTGACCTCACCGTCAGCGAGGCCACCCCGCTCAGGTTCCGCGACTACTCGCCCGCGTTCACGCTTGACGGCAAGCACCTGGCGTTCCTCTCGGAGCGCTCCTTCGACCCGATCTACGACGAGCACGTCTTCGACCTGGCCTTCGTCGACGGATCCCGGCCGCACCTCATCACGCTGTCGGCGACCACGCCCGCGCCCTTCGGGCCGCAGCGGCACGGTCGCCCCTTCGAGGCGCCCGACAAGGACGAGACCCCGGACAGCGAGGGCGCCCCCGTCACCCGTATCGACCTGGACGGCCTCGCCGACCGCATCGTGCCCTTCCCCGTCGAGGCGGGTCGCTACTCGACGCTGCGGGCTGCCAAGGACGGGCTGCTGTGGCTGCGGCACCCGGTGCTCGGCGTGCTCGGCTCCTCGCGCGCCAAACCCGAGGACCAGGACCCCAAGTCGGACCTGGAACGCTACGACCTCGCGCAGCTGAGCATGGAGCACCTGGCGTCCGGCGCCGACCACTTCGCGGTCAGCGGCGACGGCAAGCGGCTGCTGCTGTGGACCGACAGCAAGCTGAAGGTGGTGCCCAGCGACCGCCGCGCCTCCCACGACGACGACAGCGACACCAACATCACCGTCGATCTGTCCCGGGTCCGGCAGAAGATCGATCCGGTCGCCGAGTGGCGCCAGATGTTCGACGAGACGGGCCGGCTGATGCGCGATCACTTCTGGCGCGCGGACCTCGGCGGCGTCGACTGGGACGGGGCGCTCGCCCGCTACCGTCCGCTGGTGGAGCGCATCGCCACTCACGACGACCTGGTCGACCTGCTCTACGAGGTGCACGGTGAGCTGGGCACCTCGCACGCCTACGTCTCGCCGTCCGGCGGCTGGGGCGGCTCGTCGGGCCGGCAGGGCCTGCTCGGCGCCGACCTGTCCCGGCACGAGGACGGGCTGTGGCGCATCGACCGGATCCTGCCCTCGGAGACGTCCGATCCGGGCGCACGCTCGCCGCTCGCCGCGCCCGGCGCCGCGGTGCGCGCCGGTGACGCGATCATCGCGGTGGCCGGGCAGCCCGTCGACCAGGTCACCGGTCCCGGCCCGCTACTGGTCGGCACCTCGGGCAAGCCGGTCGAGCTGACCGTGCTGCCGTCCGGCGGCGGCGATCCACGGCACGCGGTCGTCGTCCCGCTCGACGACGAGGAGCCGCTGCGCTACCACGCGTGGGTCGCCGACCGCCGCGCCTACGTGCACGAGAAGTCCGGCGGCCGGCTCGGCTACCTGCACGTGCCCGACATGCAGGCGCCCGGCTGGGCCCAGATCCACCGCGACCTGCGGGTGGAAGTGGCCCATGACGGCCTGGTGGTCGACGTGCGCGAGAACCGTGGCGGGCACACCTCGCAGCTGGTCGTCGAGAAACTCGCCCGCCGTATCGTCGGCTGGGACGTGCCGCGCGGCACCCGCCCCTACAGCTACCCCGAGGACGCCCCCCGCGGCCCCGTCGTCGCCGTCGCCAACGAGTACTCCGGCTCGGACGGCGACATCGTCAACGCCGCGATCAAGGCGCTCGGCATCGGCACCGTGGTGGGCACCCGCACGTGGGGTGGCGTCATCGGCATCGACAGCCGCTTCCGGCTCGTCGACGGCACGCTCGTCACCCAGCCGAAGTACGCCTTCTGGATCGAGGGCTACGGCTGGAGCATCGAGAACCACGGAGTCGAGCCCGACGTCGAGGTGATCGTCACACCCCAGGACCACACGGCCAACCGTGACCCGCAACTCGACGAGGCGATCCGCATCGCGCTCGCAGCGCTCGAGGAGACCCCGGCGAAGACCCCACCGGCACTGCCGCCGGTGGGGTGAGCGGTGCCCACCCAGGGCGTGGCGCCGCCGGGTTGGCACCGGCCCGGTGGGGTTGTTTCGGTCGTGTCCGGACTACCGGCCGGTGGTGGGTTGGTCGCGCAGTTCCCCGCGCCCCTACAGCGCCGAAGGCGCCTGATAAGGGGCGCGGGGAACTGCGCGACAAGCCGCGACGAGGCGGTCGGGTCGTCACCGGTCTGAGGGGGCTGTTTCTGTCGTGTTCGGGCCACCGGCCGGTGGTGGGTTGGTCGCGCAGTTCCCCGCGCCCCTACAGCGCCGAAGGCGCCTGATAAGGGGCGCGGGGAACTGCGCGACAAGCCGCGACGAGGCCGTCGGGTCGTCACCGGCCGGAGGGGGGCTTCGGTCGTGTCCGGGGCGGGACCACCGAGCCGGTGGGTGGGATCCGGCCGCGACCCCGCAGCCGTAGGACCGGCCCGAAGAACGACGTAGGGCCGATAGCATGCCGTACGCGTGACCAACGGCCCGACAGGGCCGACCGGTACGAGAAGGAAACGCTCGTCTAGGAGGCGTGGCAAGTGGCCGGAGAGCGGCAGGCGGACTGTTTGTTCTGCAAGATCGTCGCGGGGGAGGTGCCGGCGACCGTCGTCCGGGAGACCGCGACCACCGTCGCGTTCCGCGACATCAACCCCCAGGCGCCCACCCACGTCCTCGTCATCCCGCGCGTGCACTATCCGGACGCGGCCTCGCTCGCCGCCGCCGAGCCGCAGATCGCCGCCGACATACTGCGCGAGGCCGCCGAGGTCGCCGCGGAGGACAAGGTCGACGGCAGCGGGTACCGCATCGTCTTCAACACCGGCGCCGGCGCCGGCCAGACGGTCTTCCACACCCACGCGCACGTCCTGGGCGGCCGCGGCCTCCAGTGGCCGCCGGGATAGGCGAGTGGCCGGGGTAGCCGGGGCGGGATGCCGTGTCCGTACGTGAAGTGGTGGTGCTCGGCACCGCCAGCCAGGTCCCGACCCGGCAGCGCAACCACAACGGTTATCTGCTGCGCTGGGACGGCCAGGGCATCCTCTTCGACCCCGGCGAGGGCACCCAGCGCCAGATGCTGCGCGCCGGGGTCGCCGCACACGACCTGCACCGGCTGTGCGTCACGCACTTCCACGGCGACCACTCGCTCGGGCTCGCCGGGGTGATCCAACGCATCAACCTGGACCGGGTGCCGCACGAGATCGTGGCGCACTACCCGGCCAGCGGCCGGCGCTTCTTCGAACGGCTGCGGTACGCCACGGCGTACCGCGAGACGGTGCCCCTGACCGAGGTCCCGGCGGGCGGGGACGGCGTGCTCGCCGACACCGCCGCGTACCGCCTCGAGACCCGCCGTCTCTCCCATCCCGTCGAGGCGTTCGGCTACCGCCTCGTGGAGCCCGACGGACGCCGCATGCTGCCCGCCGAACTCGCCGCGCACGGCATCGAGGGCCCTGACATCGGCCGGCTCCAGCGCGTCGGGGAGCTGCGCGGGGTGACGCTGGACGAGGTGAGCGAGACACGGCGCGGGCAGCGGTTCGCGTTCGTCATGGACACGCGCCTCTGCGATGCGGTGTATGCGCTGGCGGACGGGTGCGATCTGCTGGTCATCGAGTCGACGTTCCTCGACGAGGACGAGGCGCTCGCCGAGGAGTACGGGCATCTGACGGCGGGGCAGGCCGCTCGGGTGGCCCGTGACGCGGGCGTTCGCCATCTGGTCCTCACCCACTTCAGCCAGCGCTACACCGACCCCACCGCCTTCACCCGGGACGCCCGGGCGGCCGGCTACGCGGGTGAGTTGACGGTGGCGGAGGACCTGATGCGCATCCCCGTGCCGAAGCGTCGGTGAAGTGTCGATGAGGGGTCGGTGAGGGGGCAGTGAGGGGCGGACCCCCGACTGCTCGGGCCCGTTCCGTCCGGCTCACCGCCACTGGGGCTCGGTGCGGCCGCCCGGTGCCGCCGACTCGATCCGGTCGCGCACGCCGCGCATCACCTCGATGATCTGCTCCTCGTGCCGCGGCGTGAGCCGGGAGACCGGTACCGAGCAACTGATCGCGTCCTGCGCCGGCCGGTCGTACCGCAGGGCGAACCCGAACCCGACGATCCCGAGCACGCCCTCCTCGCGGTCCACCGCGTACCCGCGCCGCCGCGTCGCGGCGAGGTCCGCCACGAGCGCGTCCCGATCGGTGAGCGTGTGGGGCGTGTGCCGCTCGTAGGGGCCATCGGGCAGTGCGCCGTCGTCCCGTTCCGCGAGCAGCGCCTTGCCGAGTGCGCCCACGTGCGCGGGTAGCCGCCGCCCCACCCGGCTGATGGTGCGCAGGTACTCGTGCGACTCGCGGGTGGCCAGGTACGCGACGTTCAAGCCGTCGAGCCGGCCCAGGTGGATGGTCTCGCCGACCGCGTCGGACGCCTCGTCGAGATACGGGCGGACGGCCCGCACCCGCGGGTCGGAGTCGAGGTAGCCGGTGCCGGTGAGCAGCGCGTGGATGCCGATGCCGTAGAGCGACCCGGTCACGTCCGTGCGTACCCAGCCGCGTGCGATGAGGGTCTGGAGCAGCGCGTACATGGAGCTGCGCGGCACGCCGAGCCCGTCCGCGAGTTCCTGCAACCGGGCCGGGCGGTCGCCGCGTGCGGCCAGCACCTCCAGCAGATCGACGGTGCGCGCCGCGGACTTCACCTCCCGCACCCCGCCCCCGCCCGTGGCGGTCGCGTCCCCTGTCTCGCGCATGGGGCGATCGTAACGGCGCCCGTGCGGCGGTGATCCGCCGGCGCCGGGGGCCGTTGACGACCTTTGGTTCGCGTACGTAACCTTCATCTTCATACGTAGATGTCCTACGTAGATGTCCATGGCAGGGCCGATGACGCCGAGGAGTCCCCACCGTGAGCCGTGACCTGACCATCGCCGAGGTGCGTCTGACGCCGATCCTCGTCGCCGATCCGCCACTGCTCAACACGCAGGGCGTCCACCAGCCCTACACACCGCGGTTGATCATCGAGGTGGTCACCGCCGGCGGCGTCTCGGGCTTCGGCGAGACCTACGGCGACGCCAAGTACCTGGAGCTGGCGGAGCCGTTCGCCGAGCGGCTCGCGGGGCGGCAGGTGAACGATCTGAACGGGCTGTTCACCGTCGCCGACGCGGTGGCCGTGGACGCCGCCCGGGTGGAGAACGCCGTCGACGTGGGCGGGCTGCGCGGCGTGCAGACCGCCGACAAGCTGCGCCTGTCGGTCGTCTCCGGCTTCGAGGTGGCCTGCCTGGACGCGCTCGGCAAAGCCCTCGAGCTGCCCGTGCACACCCTGCTCGGCGGCAAGGTGCGTGACGCGGTCGAGTACAGCGCCTACCTCTTCTACAAGTACGCCGCCCACCCCGCGGGCGTGCCGAGCGAGCCGGAGGACTGGGGCGAGGCGGTGGACCCGGCGGGGATCGTCGCACAGGCCCGGAAGTTCACCGAGCGGCACGGGTTCACCTCGTTCAAGCTCAAGGGCGGCGTGTTCCCGCCCGACGAGGAGATCGCCGCGATCCGCGCACTGGCCGAGGCCTTCCCCGGCCACCCGCTGCGTCTCGACCCGAACGGCGCCTGGTCCGTGCCGACGTCGCTGAAGGTCGCCGAAGAGGTCGGCGGGATCCTGGAATACCTGGAGGACCCCACCCTCGGCACCCCGGGCATGGCTGAGGTCGCCGGCGCGACCGGCGTGCCGCTGGCCACCAACATGTGCGTCACGACCTTCGCGGAGATCAAGGAGGCGTTCACCAGGGACGCCGTGCAGGTGGTGCTCTCCGACCACCACTACTGGGGCGGCCTGCGCAACACCCAGCAGCTCGCCGCGATCTGCCGCACCTTCGGTGTCGGGGTCTCGATGCACTCCAACACCCATCTCGGCATCAGCCTCGCCGCCATGACCCACGTCGCCGCCACCGTGCCGAACCTGCACCACGCCTGCGACTCGCACTACCCCTGGCAGTCCGAGGACGTGCTCACCGAGCGGATCACCTTCGACGGCGGCAAGGTGACCGTCACCGACACGCCCGGCCTGGGCATCGAGGTGGACCGCGACCGGCTCGCCCTGCTGCACCGGCGCTGGCGCGACGACGACGGCACGATGCGGGACCGCGACGACGCCGCCGCGATGCGGGTCACCCAGCCGGGCTGGACGTCACCGGCGATGCCGCGCTGGTAGCCGGTCGCGCCGTGCTGGTGGCGGGTCATGCCCCGCGGTGGGCCGGTGGGCCGGTGGGCCGGTGGGCCGGTGGGCCGCCCCGCCGTGCGGTGTCGGCCGGCCGACGGTGCCCGACCGCCGTCAGACCGCCGCCGCCCGCTCCAGGATGCGGGCGGCCACCGCGGGGGAGTCGACCAGCGGGTGCAGGGCGAGGGCGCGCAGGGCCGCGGTGCGGTCCTTGAAGAGGGCCGCGTCGATGGTCGCCCGCTCCACCGCCTTCAGCTGGAGCATCAGCCCCAGTTCGGCGGCGCCCAGCGGGGCGACGGGCAGCGGGCGCGCGCCGTCCCTGCCGACCTCGCAGACCGTCTCGATGATCGCCTCGGGCGGTAGCGCGGGGACCGTGGTGCCGTTGCGCACGTTCAGGATCAGCCGGGTGCGGTGGCCCGACGCCCCCACCGCGTCGTCGGCGCTGCCCGTTCCGGCCGTCCCGCCGGAGGTGCCCGAGAGCGCCCGCATCAGGGCGAGCGCCACCTGGTCGTAGCCGCCGCCGTCCAGGTCGCAGGTGTCGCGCTGCCAACCGCCGCTGGCCGCGCGGCTCTCCGCCATGTACGTCTCCTCGCGGCCGCGTCGCGTCGTCTCCCACAGCTCGTAGGCCCGATCCGGCTCGCGCGCGGCGGTGTCGAAGAACTCGCCCTGCTGGCGCTGGAGGAACGCGCCGCGGGTGACGTCGGCGGCCTGCACGGCGGCCAGCGTCTCGCGGCGGAAGTAGTAGTAGTGCAGGTACTCGTTCGGCAGCGAGCCCAGGGCCTGGAGCCAGCCGGCGCCGAACAGCCGGCCCTCCTCGAAGCCGGCGAGCGCGTCGGCGTCGGCGAGCAGCGCCGGCAGCAGGTCGCGGCTGCCGTCGTGGAGCGAGCGGAGCCAGCCGAGGTGGTTCAGGCCCACGTAGTCGAACGAGGCGGCGGCGCCCGAGCCGTCGGAGACGCCGGGCGCGCCGAGGAAGCGGTCGGGGTCGGCGCCGGCGGCCCGCGCGGCACGGCGCACCAGGCCCACGGGCGAGTCGCAGATGCCGATCACCCGATCGCCCAGCACCTCCGACATCGCCTCGGTCACCATGCCGGCCGGGTTGGTGAAGTTGATGACCCAGGCGTCCGGTGCGAGCGCCGCCGCACGCTCCGCGATGTGCAGCGCCACGGGCACGGTGCGCAGGCCGTACAGCACGCCGCCGGCGCCCACCGTCTCCTGCCCCAGCACGCCCTCGGCCAGCGGTACGTGCTCGTCACGCACCCGGCCCGCGGTGCCGCCCACCCGGATGGCCGAGAAGACGAAGTCAGCGCCCCGGAGCGCGTCGTCGAGCCGCTCGGTGACCCGCACCGCAGGGAGACGGCTGCCTTCGGGCGCGTCCGCGGCCAGCTGGGCGAGGACGGAGCGCACCACGCCGAGCCGGGTGGTATCCGTGTCGTACAAGGTCAGTTCGGATACGTCGCCGCCGGCCAGCGCCCGGTACACCAGTGGAACGCGGAAACCACCGCCGCCCAGAATCGTCAGCCTCATGGGCCGGAACGTACCTCATCGGACGGCAGGACCGTCCGGGCGCATCCCCCTGCCGCGGTCCCCGGGGCGGCTCCCGCCGATTCTCCGAGGGCGCTCACCGGGGCTGGCGGGCACGCGGATGAGCGGATCAGGCACACTGAGCTGATCCGCACCATCCAGGGAGCAAGCCGTGACGGAAGACAAGGGAGAGCTACTGCGGCAGTCGATTCCGGTCGACCCGCTCACCGGGCTGCGCACCCCGGACGACCCCGCGATCGACGTGTACCTCACCGGCACCGTCTTCCTCGACATCATCTTCACCGGTCTGGACAGCGCCCCGGTGCGCGGCACCGAGTCCTGGGCGCGTGGCATGGGCTCCAGCCCCGGCGGCATCGCCAACATGGCGACCGCGCTCGCCCGTCTCGGCCTGCGCACCTCGCTCGCCGCCGCCTTCGGCGACGACCACTACGGGGAGTACTGCTGGGACGCCCTCGAGCAGGGCGAGGGCATCGACCTAGCGCCGTCGCGCACCGTGCCCGGCTGGCACTCGCCCGTCACCGTCTCCATGGCCTACGAGGGTGAGCGCACGATGATCTCGCATGGTCACGAGCCACCGCCCGAGGAACCGGCACCCAGCTGCCCACCGCGCGCACGCGCCGCAGTCGCCGCGCTCACCCCCGGTGAACCGGCGCCGTGGATCGCCGAGGCGGCCCGCCGCGGCACCCGGATCTTCGCCGATGTGGGCTGGGACGACACCGGACGCTGGGACCTCGACAGCCTCCCCGACCTGGCGCACTGCGAGGCGTTCCTGCCGAACGCGCAGGAGGCCATGCGCTACACCCGCACCTCCTGCCCGCGCACCGCCGCCCACGCGCTCGCCGAGCGGGTCCCGACGGCCGTGGTGACGCTCGGCGCCGAAGGGGCCTACGCGGTCGACGGCGGCACCGGCGAGTCCGCCGAGGTGCCCGCCATCGACGTCGAGGCGATGGACACCACCGGCGCCGGGGACGTCTTCGTGGCGGGGTTCGTCACCGCCACCCTGGCCGGCTGGCCGCTCGCCGACCGGCTCGCCTTCGCCGGTCTGACGGCGGCGCTGTCGGTGCAGGAGTTCGGCGGCTCGCTGTCGGCACCCGGGTGGTCAGAGATCGCCGCCTGGTGGCGGCACGTCCAGCAGTACGACGACCAGGAACCGGCCGCCCTGCGGCGTTATGCCTTCCTGGACACCCTGCTGCCCACCACGGCCCGCCCGTGGCCGCTGCGGCGCGCGGTCCCCACCATCGGCTTCGGCGCCTGCGCACGCTGAGCGCAGCCTGCGCACGCAGGGGGCAGCCTGCGCACGCTGAGCGCACGGGCCGGGCGCGGGGAGCGTGGCGGTGCGCCGGGGAGCCTGCGGCCGTGCGGGCCGGAGAAGGCGTGCGGGCGCTCGCAGGGGCGTGGGGGAGCGTGCACCGGGCGCGGGGGCGATCAGGCCGGCTGACGGGGGTCGTCGGTGAGCCGTTGCTCGACCCGGGCCAGCCGCTTCGCCTCCCGACCGCGTAGCCAGTACAGCCACCCGTCGAAGCACGCGCCGCCGACCAGCCAGGTGGCGCCCAGGCCGTACCGTCCTGCGGCGAACCACAGCACGGCGGTGAGGAGGAAGAGCGCGCCCACGACCGGGATCACCCAGGGGTGCCCCATGCGCAGCTGCTTGCGGCGCCGCCACACCAGCCGGCGCATCACCGCACGCTGCTCGGGATCCTGAGGGATGTCCTCCGTGCGGATGCGCCGGTCGAGCACCGGGACGTCGTCGGGAGAGTCCGCCCCGGTCTTCCGGGCGTCCGTGTACCGCCGGTACAGCAGCGCGCCGGTGAACAGCGCACCGTAGACCACGCCGCTGATCAGGCCCGGGACCACGCCGTCGGCGCCCTGCACGATCAGCTCGACGACCACCCAGGCCACCACCACGATCGCGCCCAACGCCCACCACCGGTCCGTCACCCTCGGCTTCTGCTGCTGCTCGGTCACGGCACGCCACTTCCCTTCGTCCTCAGACCTGTTCCGCGCGCCGGCGCGGGTCCGTGGCGGGACCCTGCGTCACCGGTCGCACACGATTCGGTTACCCCGACTTCGCGTCCGCAGCCGGGTGGGAAAAGGTCTCGGTCTTGTCGGTGGCCCGACGTACCCTTGAGCGTGCCAGGGCCGCCCGGACGAGGGCGGCGCTCAAGGAGGAGGACACGCAAGGCCCAAGAGCCGGCCCATGACTCAGACACGAACAGCTCACGACCCTGCACAGGGACAGGCACGAGCCCACTTCACCGTCCCGGCCAAGCACCCCATGGTGACCGTCCTGGGTTCCGGAGACGCCCTGCTGCGCGTGATCGAGAACGCGTTCCCGCGCACCGACATACACGTCAGGGGCAACGAGATCAGCGCCGTGGGCGACGCCCACGAGGTAGCCCTGGTACAGCGCCTCTTCGACGAGATGATGCTGGTGCTGCGCACCGGCCAGCCGATGACGGAGGACGCGGTGGAACGCTCGATCGCCATGCTCAGAGCCAGCGAGAACGGCGAGAGCGACATCCCGGAGAGCCCCGCCGAGGTCCTGACGCAGAACATCCTCTCCTCGCGCGGCCGCACCATCCGCCCCAAGACGCTCAATCAGAAGCGCTACGTCGACGCCATCGACAAGCACACGGTCGTCTTCGGTATCGGCCCCGCCGGCACCGGCAAGACCTACCTGGCCATGGCCAAGGCGGTGCAGGCCCTCCAGTCCAAGCAGGTCAACCGCATCATCCTGACCCGGCCTGCGGTGGAGGCCGGCGAGCGGCTCGGCTATCTGCCGGGCACCCTCTACGAGAAGATCGACCCGTATCTGCGCCCGCTCTACGACGCGCTGCACGACATGCTCGACCCCGACTCCATCCCGCGGCTGATGGCCGCCGGGACCATCGAGGTCGCGCCCCTCGCGTACATGCGCGGACGCACCCTCAATGACGCGTTCATCATTCTCGACGAGGCGCAGAACACGAATCCCGAGCAGATGAAGATGTTCCTCACCCGCCTCGGCTTCGAGTCGAAGATCGTGATCACCGGCGACGTCACCCAGATCGACCTGCCCAGCAACACCAAGAGCGGTCTGCGCCAGGTCCAGGAGATCCTCGAGGGCGTCGACGACGTCCACTTCTCCCGGCTCACCTCGCACGATGTCGTCCGGCACCGGCTGGTTGGCCGTATCGTCGACGCGTACGAGGAGTACGACCAGCGCAACGGCACGGCCGACCGCGGCCGGACCGGCAAGTGAGCCGGCCGCCCGCCGCCCGGCGGGCCCACGCCCGCACGGAGCGGCGGGCGCGCCGGGCCCCCGGGCCACGGGCGGGCCGGTCACGGCCCGCGGCCCGACCAGACACGGAAAGTGGATAACGGCACCAGCCATGTCGATCGACGTCAACAACGAATCCGGCACCGAGGTCGACGAGCGGGCGATCCTCGACATCGCCCGCTACGCCCTCGCCCGGATGCGCATCCACCCGCTCAGCGAACTCTCGGTGATCGTCGTCGACGCCGACGCCATGGAGCAACTGCACTTGCAGTGGATGGACCTGCCGGGCCCCACCGACGTCATGTCCTTCCCGATGGACGAGCTGCGCCCGCCGTCCAAGGACGACGACGAGCCGCCCCAGGGCCTGCTCGGCGATGTCGTGCTCTGCCCCGAGGTCGCCACCAGGCAGGCCAAGGAAGCGTCCACCCAGCACACCATGGACGAGGAGCTCCAGCTGCTCACCGTGCACGGTGTCCTGCACCTGCTCGGCTACGACCACGAGGAGCCGGACGAGAAGGTCGAGATGTTCGGCCTCCAGTCGGCCATCGTGGACGGCTGGCGCGCCGAGCAGGGCGTCAGCGGCCCGTCGCCCGCCCCCACCGTCTCGTAGGCCTGTTGCAGCCATGAGTATCGAGTTGATCCTCGGCGCGGTCCTGCTGATCGTCATCGCCTGGCTGGCGGCCTGCGCCGAGGCGGGCCTGGCCCGCACCACCCGTTTCCGCGCCGAGGAGGCGGCACGCTCCGGTCGCCGCGGCAGCGAGAAGCTCGCCCAGGTCGCCGCCGACCCCACCCGGTATCTGAACGTGGCCCTGCTGGTGCGGGTCGCCTGCGAGATGGCCGCCGCAGCGCTGGTCACCTATGCCTGCCTGCGGGCCTTCTCCTCCACCGCCCAGGCGCTGCTCGTCGCGATCGGCGTGATGGTGCTGGTCAGCTATGTCGCGGTGGGTGTCTCCCCGCGCACCATCGGCCGCCAGCACCCGCTGAACACGGCCACCGCCGCGTCCTACGTCCTGCTGCCGCTGGCGCGCATCATGGGCCCCATCCCGCCACTGCTGATCCTCATCGGCAACGCCCTGACCCCCGGCAAGGGCTTCCGCCGCGGCCCGTTCGCCTCCGAGGCCGAGCTGCGTGCGATGGTCGACCTGGCCGAGCAGGAGTCGCTGATCGAGGACGAGGAGCGGCGCATGGTGCACTCCGTCTTCGAACTCGGCGACACGCTGGTACGCGAGGTCATGGTGCCCCGCACCGACCTGATCGTCATCGAGCGGTACAAGACCATCCGCCAGGCCACCACGCTCGCGCTGCGCTCCGGCTTCTCCCGGATCCCGGTGACCGGCGAGAGCGAGGACGACATCGTCGGCATGGTGTACCTCAAGGACCTGGCGCGCCGTACCCACATCAGTCGCGACGCGGAGTCGGAGCCCGTCTCCACCGCGATGCGCCCGGCGTTCTTCGTGCCCGACACCAAGAACGCCGGCGATCTGCTCCGCGAGATGCAGCAGCAGCGCACCCACGTCGCGGTCGTCATCGACGAGTACGGCGGCACCGCGGGCATCATCACCATCGAGGACATCCTGGAGGAGATCGTCGGCGAGATCACCGACGAGTACGACCGCGAGCAGGCGCCCGTGGAAGACCTCGGCGGCGGCCGGCACCGTGTCACCGCCCGCCTCGACATCGGCGACCTCGGCGAGCTGTACGGCCTGGAGGCCTTCGACGACGAGGACGTGGAGACCGTCGGCGGCCTGCTCGCCAAGGCACTCGGCCGGGTGCCGATCGCCGGCGCGAGCGCGATGGTGGAGCTTCCCGACGGGCGCGGGCTGCGGCTCACCGCCGAGTCGGCGGCCGGTCGGCGGAACAAGATCGTGACGGTACTCGTCGAGCCGCGGGAGAACCGCCCCGCCGACTCTCCCGACGCGGTGGCGGGCCGGTAGGGCCGTAGGGCCGTCCGCCCGGTCAGGCGACCACCGCAGCGGCCGTGGCCAGGAGTTCCGGAACGGTGCCGCCGAAGTCCGGCAGGAGGGTCACGGCCATGGCCCACGCCTCCGGGTGGGTACCGAGGTGCTCGGCCGTCAGCCGGCGCGCCTCCCGGTGTGCGGGGAGCCAGCGGCGCTGCGGCGGCCGGGTGAGCAGGAACCGTGCGGCGTGGGCCGCGGGCCGTATCTCGCGCAGCACGTCCTGTGCGGTGAGCAACCGGTGCTCGACGGCCTCCGCCAGCCAGCCGATCGGGTCCTGGGTTTCGAGCGGGTGGGAGCGGACCAGGTCGAGGAGGCCGGGGTGGGGGCCGGTCCCGTTGGACACATAGCCGCTCAGGCACATGCGCAGCCAGGCGGCGCGTGCCTCGCCCAGCAGTTCGGGAGGGCAGTCGTCCTGCCTGCTCAGGGCCGCAAGGAGCGGCTCCGGCAGCGGACGTGTCCGGTGCGCCGCGGCCAGTTCGGCCCAGGGCAGCCCTTCGGGTTCGGTCTCTTCGAGGAGCCTGGTGACTCCGCTGGTGGCCCGCTGGAGTGACGTGGCGCCGTAGGACCGCAGGAAGGTCACCTTCCCGGCCGGGCTCAGCTCCTCTCCGAGCCGCTGGCGCAGGATCCGCAGACCAGCCTGCGCCTCCTGCCCGTCCGCCCCGTCCTGCCCGTCGGCCCCGTCCTGTGCGTCCTGCCCGTCCTGCGCGTTCAGTGCGGTGTGCGCCAGCTTGTGCAGTCGGGCCGGCAGCGGATGCGTCTTGCCGGTGCGTCCGGGGAAGTCCGTGTCGGCCAGCAGCGCCCGTACTTCCTCGGGCCCGTGCCGTTCCCACAGCCCGATCAGCAGCGTGAGCTGGGCGGCAGGGGTGTGCAGCGGGGTCTGGCCCAGCACCAGCCGGACGAGGCGCGGATCTCCGCAGCCCACGGCTCGCAGCAGCGCGGGGCGCCGCTCGGCCTTGCTGCGGGTGCTTGAACCGCCCACCGCCCTGACGACGCCTTCGTCCAGCGGCAGCCGTTCGGTGCGGCCCGGACGCTGGGGCAGGCCCGCGAGCAGCGCACGGTGCACGGTCAGCGGAAGCTGCCAGCGCTCGAAGAGGATCGCGTTGACCTCGGGCAGGTCGCGACCGAACAGGTAGTCGCGGACGCTGTCGCTGGTGACGGCATCCCGGGCCGACCCGGGCAGGGCGTCCTCGCTCAGCATGGCGACGACGCGGTCACGGGTCTCGTCGGCGATCTCGTGGACGCAGAACAGCCGGTACAGGTCGTTGTGGTGGAGCAGGGGGAGCAGGGCATGCTGCACCTCCGTCGGAGCCGCGGCCAGGAGCCGTACGAAGGTGTCGCCGCCCCGCCACCACACCGAGCCCCTCTGGGAGGGCGCCAGTTCCACGGCGGTGGCCACCCACTCGGCGCAGCTGCCGAGGAATGTGGGACCCAGCTGGAGCAGCGCTCGCCAGGCACGGGCGTCCGCTCCCAGGGGGGTGACAAGTGAGGCCAACGCATCCTGGACGGCCGGGGTGTGGGGCAGCATGCCGAGCACCGAGTGGGCGGAACCCACCTCGGCCAGGACGCGCTCCACGGGGAACCAGCCCTTGAGGACCCCCTCGGTCAGCACGCTGGGGGCCTTGGTGGGATCGTAGGCGTCCCGCCACCGCTCGCCGGTCAGCACCTCCCACGGCAGCGCGTTCGCCATGACGGGCGGCACCTGCCGGCCGGCCAGCTCATAGCCGGCGAGGATCAGCTCCGCCGGGCAACCGTCATGTGTCCACAGCATGCGCAGCGCCCCGCCGGGCAGCGGCTCCTCGCGGTGCGCGGCGAGGACCGCGTCCCAGCCGAGCAGCGCCGCCTCCCTACGGGGCAGCGTCCGTGGTCTGGTGGACCGCCAGTCGGACTGGCGCCGCAACAGTGCGATCAGCCGGTCTGTCGGCTGCTCGTGATGGGCGGTCAGGCGATGTGGATCGGTGGCCGCCCGCGCCACATCGGGACGGAGTCCGGGCAGCGTGGCCAGCTCGGCGAGCCGCTCCGCGCCGCCGTGGGCCAGCACCGCCCGGCAGGCCGCGTACTGGTCGAGCCGATCGACGCCGGGGAGCAGGGTCCGAAGCGCGTGCCGCACGACTTCGGGGAACGGCGCGCGCAGCGCCGGGATGAGAAGGTCAGGGTCGCGTGTCGCGAGCAGGGCGGGAACGAGACCGCCCGGCTCCCGCCAGCCGGGGTCGTCCGGTCGGTCCGCGGCGTTGAGGAGCACGGCGGCTCGGATGTCGTCGACCGCCTCGTTCAGTGATGCGTAGGGCATGATCATCGAGTAGAGCGTGGCGGCAAGCCCGGGATCGCAGCGTCGGGCGAGGCCGAGCAGTATCCCGGCGCGTCCGCTTCCGAACCCTCGAGCCCAGCGGGTCAGGCGTTCCAGCAGGTCATGGTCGCCGGAGTCGAGGAGCGCGCGCACCAGCCGGCGGGGCGGCTCCGCCTCGCCCGCCAGCAGCGCGCCGGTGTCCTCCCGCAGCCGGGCCACCAAGGTGGGGACGAACGAGGGCTCGGCCAGCCGGTAGGCGGCCGAGAGGAAGCCCAGCTCGGACATGGGGTGCTCCGGGGACGGGTGCGGGGACGAGGACGAGGACGGGGACGGGTGCGCGGACGGGACGGGGAAGCGGGACGCCGGAAAGGGGACGCGCCGGGGAAGGGAAAGGGGCGAGTGCGGTGCCGCGCAGGGGCGCGGCCGTCACGGTGCGCCGGCCGTTACCCCTTACGCGCCTTGTTCGCCTTGCCCGCCGTGCTCGCCTTGCCCGCCGTGCTCGCCTTGCCCGCCTTGCGCGACGACGCCGGCGTGTTCGCCAACTCGCTCATGCGGGCCAGCGCCTTCACCCAGAAGCGCTGGCGCTCCGGTGTCTGGCCGACCAGATGGGTGGCGCGCAGCTTGGGCGGGAGGTGCCGCAGCAGCCGGGCGACCACCTCGGCGTGCCGCTGGAGCTGGGACACCTCGGCGTTGGCGAATATCTGGTGCACCAGGTCGGTGTCGTTGGTGCCTTCGGCGGACGTCTCCGTGGCGGCGGCGAGACGGGCCTCCCATGCCGCCACGTCCTGTGCCAGTTCGGCCAGGCCGATGCGCGGCTGGTCGTCCGTGTCGGCCAGCCGGGCTTCGAGCTGGGTGAGCGGTACGGGGGCGTACTCGCCCTCGCCCAGGTAGATCAGGCCGGTCTCCAGGGGCTGCCCGCACAGATGCAGTTTGATCAGGCGCTCCAGGGTGCGCTTGGAGATCCACTCGCGGCCCTCGTCGTCGATGTCGTTCTTCCACCATTCGAGGACGGTCTCGGCGACCTCGCCGTAGGTGGCGATCAGCCATTCGTTGGCCGGGATGTCCTCCGGGCGCACCTCGTAGCTGATGGTGAAGCGGCTGGCCTGGGCGACGTTGTTACCACTGACCTGGAGTCTGCGGCCGAGGTGGTACGGCGGGTTCTGGAGGGCGACCTGGGCGGTCAGGCCCTCGATGGGGCGGCCGGCCAGGGTCCACTCCTGGGTGATCTCCATGAGCTTGGCGAAGGTGGCCTTGTCCTTGGGGCGGTTGTACTCGTCCCAGATGATGATCTTGGGGTCGGAGCCGGCCAGGGCACGGGTGAGGAGGGTGTCCAAGGTGCCGTCCGGGGTGGGGATGGGCACGCAGAGATCCTCGACGCTGGTGACCGGCAACGAGAAGTAGACGGGGTCACGCCCGGTCTCCTCCTGCACGACGGCCTTGGTGAGCTCCGTCTTGCCGCAGCCGGGCGGGCCCTGGAGGAGCACCGCCCAGTTCTCCCGGACGGCGGTGCGCAGGATGCGTCGCACCGGGTCCGGGACGGTGTCGGGGTTGGCGCAGCCGACCGCCGCGGCGATGCCGTCCAGGATCTCCGTCGTGCGGTCGGGGCCGGGCTTGCCGTCCGCCTTGACGTCGCTCAGGGTGAGTCGATGCCCGCCCACCAGGGGCAGCCCCCAGCTCAGCGGGAACCCGGCGCGGGCGCAGTCCAGGACGTGTTGCAGGGTGCGCGGGGAGAGCGCGGACCGCAGCCGCGGGGGCAGGGCGCTCCAGAGGCGGAAGACGCCGGTCAGGTTCCACTCCGGGTAGCGCTCGGCGAGCTTCGCGCGCCAGGCGGTGTCGTTGGCGGTGATCCGCACCGTGACCATGCGGTCCAGGACCGCCAGGTCGCTGCGGCGGGCGCTGGTCTCGGAGAGCGATTCGTTGTCGGCGAGGAAGACTCCCGTGCAGCCGAGCTTGCGCAGATCGTGCTCGCCCAGGGTCCAGTTGCACGCGATCTGCATCAGCTGCGACTGGATGGTCTCGCCGGCCTGCAAGGAGTCGTCGATCAGCAGCACGAACGGGGTGCCGGGGGTGAGCTGCTGCATGATCAGCTGGGTCAGCATCAGCTCGCCGCTGTCCCGGTCCCGCACCGGCGCGTTGACCAGCAGGTCGTCCGGGGTGAGGTTGGCGGCCGGGACGACCACCACCTGGGTGCCGGGGTGGGCCTCGGGGATGTGGGAGAGGAACGTCGAGGTCTTCCCGATGCCGTGCTCCCCGAACACCTGCCCGGTCTGCCCCATGGCGATCATGGCGTCGATGAACTGGCAGAGCCGGCGGCCGGCCGCCGGGTCCGCCCTGCCGTCCAGCTGCTCCGCCGCGCCGGCCGCCGGGTCCGCCGCGCCGGCCGCCGGGTCCGTCGCGCTGTCAGCGGGTACCGCCGTCCTGGCGTCCTGCTTGATGCTGGCGCTGCTCACGGTGGTGTCGTCTCCTTGGCTCAAGGGGGGTGCGGGTGAGGGAAAGGGCGGTGGGCGGGGCGGTACCCGGCGGTGTCAGCCGTCGCCGGTGACCACCCGGTGGCAGGACATCGGCGGATCATGCCGCTCCGGCCAGTCGTCGCCACCGTCCGTGATCAGCCAGATCCAGCGGTCGGGACGGGACGGGGTGACCGCGGGGGCGTAGCCGTCGGTCACCATGATCACGGCGTCGGCGTTCTCCTCGAAGCGCTTGCCGTCCACCTCCAGGCGGCCTTCCACGTAGTCGACGACGTTCTTGAAGTCGGTGCCGCCGCCACCGAGCACGCGCTCACCCGGGACGAAGGGCATCACCACACCGTCGAAGCTCAGCCAGTGGGTCTCGACCCCCTCGGTGCTGCCGACGAGCTTGGTGACCCAGTCGATGACCTCGTCCGGCATCGACCCTGAGGTGTCGAGCGCGACGACCACGACCTTGGTGCGCTCGGCGCCGCGCCGGGACAGCATCGGCTCGTGCCCGAGCGCCAGCAGCACGGCGCCCTGCTTCTTCGGGTAGATCAGCCGCTCGCCCTCGCGCAGCTTGGATGCGAAGGTGTCCGAAAGCCAGCGCTTCCACCACTGAACGCGGCGGGTCTTCGGCGTCCGGCCGCGCAGCGCGGACAGCCCCAGGCGGCCCCACATCTTGGTCAGCCGATCGCCGCCGGACTCCGAGCGGTCCGCCAGTCCCAGCAGCTCGTCCCGGGCCAGGCCGCCGCGGCGCAGCGCGGCCCGCATCGTCTCGCTCAGCGCCGCGTCCACCACCGAGGCCACCGTCTCGGCGTCCATCGGCAGCCGGCTGACTCCGGTCTCCTCGCCCTTGCCGCCGTCCGGAACGAGATGCACGCACAGCTCCGGGGGCGGCACCGGGGGATTGCGCATGCGCTGCAACTCGCCGTAGATCGTCAGGTCGGTACGGACGAAGTCGTCGTACATCAGCGGGTCGAGGCCCTGCTTCTCGAGATCCTCCTGGTAACGCCGGTGGATGTCGCGCGGGTCGACGCCGACCTTCTCGCGCACGGTGCCGCCCTTGCCGTCGGGGACCTTGCGGGTCGGCACGCCCTGGCGGAGCCGGACCATGGCCACATGGTTGATGGACACCTCCGTGGCCAGCTCGAAGACCGGGTCGGCCAGCAGGTCGTCCGCCACGTAAAGGTGCCGGTGGATCAGGTGGCGGGCCTCGTGGAAGAGGACGAACCGCACTCCGCCGGCGCCGATCTCCACGAAGAACGCGGGGTTGTACAGCAGCAGACAGGTGCCGTCGCCGCTGGCCACCACGGCGGCGGTCGGCACGGCGGCGGTGGGGATCTGGTGGTGGCACTTGGCGTACAGCCAGGAGGCGATCACGCTCTCCTTGACCCCGAAGTCGAGCAGCGCGGCCTCCTTCAGCCGGCGGCCCGCTTCGGTCACCTCCGGGGGGCCGGCCTCGCAGGCCAGCAGGGCGCGCCGGTCGGTGACGTCGATGACCGGGCGCCGCCTCACGTGCGCATCGGTGGCGCCGGCGAGGGCGGGCGGCTGCGCGCGGCCTTCGGCCGGGGGCCGGGTCATCGACCGGTGGCTTTCCGCGTCGGACCTGTGGTCATCGGCTGCTTGTCTCCTTGCGCACGTCGCGTGATCCCGGCTCGGCGGGGGGCGGGCCCGGGCGCGGCACCGCGGACCTGACGCACGTCCACCGGCGCGGGCCCCGCTAGGTCCTGTCGTCAGACTCCCGTCGTTGCCCGAAGGGCGGCCTGGCGGCGTCAGGTGCGGCGAGAGTGCGTGCATGGCGTCGCCAGGCAGACGGGAGTTTGACGACAGGACCTAGTCCCCCTCGTTCCCAACTCCCAAGTTACCGGCGGGGTCTGACAGCCGGACGCCCGCCGGATAGCGTTCACCCCGCCCCCGCACGTCCTGTCCGGCACCACCACCCCGGAAAGTCCCGTATGCAACTCGCCGATCCGCCCGTCACCTCGGCCGCCTACGCCCTCGCCGACCGGGCCCTCACCCGTGCGCTCCTGACCCGGCTACCCGAGGAGACCGCCGCGCTGCTGGGCAGCGACGAGCCACTGCCCCCGGTACTCGTCGACGAGGTCTTCGACACGACGGATCCGGAGTTCCGCAGGGTCCTCGCCGGCGCGGCCACCCGGCGCGGCGCCCTCTACGACCGGCTGGCGGCGCTGGGCGACCCGGATCTGGCCGTCGCGCTCTACGGGCTCACCAGCTGGACCGGCAGGCTCAGGACCGCCGAAGAGCGCGCCAAGGTCTGGCAGGGCGCGGCCGCCACCGCCGACGCACCCGGCTGGCGCGACCCGGACGGGCTGGTCGCCAAGCTGCTCGAGGACGACCGCGCGCCCACCCTGCTGCCCGCGCTCCACAGCCCCTTCCCCGACCTGGTCCGGCACGCGCTGGTCAAGACCGTGGGCGACCGGACCGCCGAGGACGAGCTGCGCGCCTGCCGGAACGTCCTGGCGCACGGGGGCGTGGAGACGCTCCGCTCGACCGTGCTGGCCCAGACGGAACCACCCGCCCTGTGCCGGCAGGTCGCCGAGCAGGTGCGGCTGGCCTGTGCGTCGGCCGATCCGGCGGCGCTGCTCGACGAGGCGATCCGCGTGGCCCAGGAGGCGCGGCACGCGGCGGCCGAGCAGCCGGTCACCGGCTCCGGCGCACGCCAGGGTGCGGCGGACACCGCGTTCCCACCGGTCACCGGCCACACCTCCGGCCATCGGGAGCACGCCCCGGCCACGCTCCACGAGCTGATCGAGCTGATGTACGACACGGAGTGGCATTACACGTCGCTGCCGGAGGGAACGCCGCTGGACTGGCACGCGCTGCTCGCCGCCCACCGCGAGAAGCGGTTCTCGTCCGAGGGCCTGCGCCTGCTGTGGCAGCAGGAGGGCTGCCCGGAGGAACTCGCCGTCGAGGCCTTCGTCTGGCACCGGGGCCTGTCGGAACCGGTCGGTGCGCTGCACTGGCCGATGCTGTCGGCCGTCGACTTCTCCGCCGAGGAGGAGACCCTGCGCGACGTCCTGCCGCCGGGGATCGCCTCGGGTGCCTTCCCCGTGCCGCGGGTGCTGGGCGAGGTCCGGCCGGCTCGTAAGGTCCTGGACGGGCTGCCACACGACGACGGACGGGTGCGTTCCGCCCTCGCCGCCCAGGTGGCCCGGCTGGGCGCCGACTTCGCGCCCTGGCGGGCCCTGTACACCCTGCTGCCGCGCTTCAGCGGAACGGTGTCCGAGGCCGTCGACGCCGCGCTGGACGCAGCATCCCGACACCGGGGCAAGGGATGGCCCAAGCCGGTGGGTCCCGAATTCCCCCCGCGCGGCAACTCGCTCGGTCGAACCGCCTGGCTGCACCTCTTCGACCGGGCCGATCCGGCCACCCAACGCGCCGTCGGCGCGGAGATGGACGCCCGCACCATCCAGTACCTGCTGCTGTGGCACGATCCGGCCCCCGAGCTGCGCGACCACCTCGTACAGACGCACGGCGCCGCCGTCCTCGCAGGTCTCGCGGGCCAGTGGACGACCCCCGCCGACGTCATCGAGGAACTGATCCGCTACGACGACCCCGAGGTCAACGCCGCGCTCTTCCTGTACACCAACCTCACCGCCGCCCAGCGCCGCCACGTCCTCTCCGGCCGCCACTGGGCCGACCCGGACACCACCCCCACCGAAGGTGCCGGCGCAGCCTCCGAAGAGGCCACTCCCCAGGACGACCGTCTGCCGCTCACGGCAGCCCTTGTCAACGGCCTCAAGGAGAGCGCCCGGCGCAACTGGCTGTTGCCGGCCTGCGACTCCGGTGATCCGCTGCTGTGCCGGGTGCTCCTGGGCAGCCCACGCGTCAAGGTCCACACCGACGCCCAGTACCTGCTGATGCTGATTCGCCTGTGGGAGCGGCACGGCCCCGGCGAGGTACGGGCGTTGCTGGACGAGACCCGCTTCCCGGGGCGCAAACCGGGCCGGCACCCGCTGCCCCGGGACATCGTGAAGACGGCTGGCCGGGCACTGGAGGCGGCCGACGGCCTCACCCTGCTGCGCACCGCGCAGGCCGAGGCCGCGAGCCCGGCCGGCCAGGCGGCGTTCCTCCAGGCGAACGGCTACGGCCCCGGGGGCGACGAGCTGACCCGGGCACTCGACCTGTGGGCCGAGGAGAACGGACCCGCACCGGTGCCGTGGGACCTCCTGCTCGCCGCGCACCGCACCGGGCCACTGCACGACCGGCTCCTGGTCGGACTTGCCGGACTGGCCGAGTGCCCACCCGAGATCACCCGGGACGCCCGTGAGGCGAAGCTGCGCCTGTCGCACCGGCACTACACCCCGCGCCGGGGCAGCCGGCCGCCGACGGTGCCCGAGATGCTGAAGAAGCTTCCGCTGCCGATGCACGGCGGCAAGTGCCCCTGGTTGTCCGACGTCTACCGGGCCGGCCTGGTCGGCTTCGCCGAGGTGCTGCGGGACGCGTCCCCCGCCCGGGCCTGCACGGCCTTCCTCGGCACGGCCTTCCTCGGCACGGCACTCACGGGGCCCGAGGACGAGACCGCCCGCACCGTCGACGGCCGTGCCGACGCCACCGTCGCCGCGGAGCTGCGCGAGGCCCGAACGACCGTCACGGACCTCGTGCGCACCCACCTCGGCGACGACGTCGAGGCATGGGCCCTGGCCGTGCGCCTCATGCCCGACTTCGAGGGCACGCTGCCGGAGCTCCTGGCCAGCGCGGGGGCGATCGTCAGCTGAAGCCGCCGGGCGGGCCACGCGCCACCCACGCAAGCCCGGCACGCGCAGGTCCCGGGCACGGGAACGCCCCGGGGCGCAACCCGACGGTCGGGCGGGTGGCCGGCCTCAGCCGCGCCGCCGCAGTCCCAGGCCCACCAGCACGCCGGCCGCCAGGACGACCGCCGCGTCCAGGCCCACCACCGTGTGCACGCCGACCGACAGGTCCGGCGCCGTCGTGGCCAGCACGCCGAGCAGCGGGATGCCGAGCGTGATGCCGATCTGCTGGGTGGACGTGACCAGGCCGGAGGCCAGGCCCTGCTGGTCGTCCGGCACTCCGGAGGTGACCGTCACGCCGTAGGCGACGATGACGCCGAGGTGCCCCATGCTGGCCAGTGCGACGCCGACCGTGGCCAGCACGACCGACCGGCCACCGGTGCCGAGGAACAGCAGCGTGGCGGTGAGCAGCCCCTGGCTGAACAGGGCGACGGTCAGCGCCCGGTGCGCGCCCAGGCGGCCGATGACCCGGGGCGCGAACGTGCCGGCGAGCACCGACAGCACGCCCTGCACCCCGAAGACCAGACCCGTCTGGAAGGCGGACAGCCGCAGCACCTCCTGGAAGTACAGGGTCAGTGCGAACACCAGCGCCGGCATCATCGAGAACGTGACGAGACCGGCCAGGTTGCCGAACGCGACCGTGCGGCGCCGCAGCATCGACAGCGAGAGCAGCGGTTCGGGCGCGCCCTTGGCACCTGCGGCACCGTGCGGGCGGGACTCGATGCGGACGAACGCGGTGAGCAGCACGGCGCCGGCCACCAGGGCGGCGATCACATCGGTGCCGCCGAAGCCGCGGTCGGCGGCCGTGGACAGCGCGTAGACCACCGAGAGCAGCCCGCCGGTGACGGTCACCGCGCCGGGCACGTCCAGCCGGGGTCGTGCCGTGCCGTCGGCACCCGACCGTGCCGGGCCGGGCAGCAGACCGGGCGCGAGCGGCAGCACGATCAGCGCGAACAGCGTCAGCAGGCCCATCGTGGAGCGCCAGCCCAGCGCGTCGGTGAGGACGCCGCCCGCGACCATGCCGACGGTGAAGCCGAGCGAGAGCAGGGTGCCGCTGAGGCCCAGGGCCCGCTCGCGCAGCGGCCCTTCGGGGAACGCCGTGGTCAACAACGACATCCCGGTCGGCACGATGGCCGCGGCCCCCAGACCCTGGAGGGCCCGTCCGCTCAGGAACGACGCCGGGTCCCAGGCGAACGTCGCCAGCAGCGAGGCCGCTCCGAACAGGGCGAGGCCCGAAAGGAACAGCGTGCGTCGCCCGAACAGGTCCCCCATCCGTCCGAAGAGCAGCAGGAACCCGGCGGACGGCAGGGCGAACGCGGTGACCGCCCATTGCAGCGCCGCCGGGCTCATGCCCAGGTCGGGTCCGAGCACGGGCAGCGCCACGTTCAGCACGGAGAAGTCGAGCGCGACCATGAACTGCGCCGCGCACAGCACGAACAGCACCAGACGGTCGCGGCGGGAGAGCGGGGGCGCAGACGGGTTCGACGCGGCCGCGCCCCGTGCGGCGGTGCTGCCGCGGCCGGCGGCGGCCCGGACGACCGTGCCCTCGCTGCTGACGTCGGCGGGTTCGGTGAGCTCGGTGAGGTCGGAGAGGTCTGCGGTGGTGATGATGTCGGTGGCGACATCGGAAGCGATGTCCGTGTGGGTCTCTGTCGGCATGACCATGAGCATCGTGCGCTCGGAATGAACGTGGGGAGCGGGAACTTATGCTGGTGGTCGCACCACCAGGCAGCCGGCACCGCAACGGGGGTGCGGACCTGGCAGGCCGGACGACGGGCACCGAGGGACCGAGGGGGAGAAGTGGCGGCTGCGGAGCGGGGCGGACGGACTTCGGGCAGGGGCACAGGATCGGCCGCGGGCCGCCCCGGTGGGCGGACCGCTGCCGGCGCCGGGCCGGCCGGTGCGACCGGCGCCGCCCCCGCCGGTGCGGCGGTCCCGTCCATCGCCGGCGCTGTCGTCTCCGACCAGGCCAAGGCGCGGCGCCGCGGCGAACTGCGCGAGTTCCTGATGAGCCGTCGGGCCCGGGTCTCCCCGGCCGAGGCGGGCCTGCCGGCGGGTGGCCGGCGGCGCACCCCGGGCCTGCGCCGCGAGGAGGTCGCCGTGCTCGCCGGAGTCGGCGCCTCCTGGTACCAGTGGCTCGAGCAGGGCAGGGACATCTCCGTCTCGCCGCAGGTGCTGGACTCCGTCGCACGGGTGCTGCGGCTCGACAACACCGAGCGCCGCCACCTCTACGTCCTGGCCGGGCTCAACCCGCCCGCGATGGAGGCCGCCGCGGCCGGTGAGGACATGTGCGAGGGGCTCCAACGGCTCATCGACACCTGGATGCCGTACCCGGCGCACATCATGGACCCGTACTGGAACAACATCCGGTACAACGACGCGTCGGCCCTCGTGCTCGGCATGCGTCCCGAGGCGGACAACAACTGCCTGGTGATGTTCTTCACCGACCCGATCTACCGTGCCAGGTCCACCAGCTGGGAGCGGAACGCCCCCCAGGTGGTGGCCCAGTACCGGGCCGCCTGCTCCGAGCGCCCGCATGACGACGGCTTCGAGGAGGTCGTGGCCCGCGCGCGGCGGGAGAGCGACGAGTTCGCCGCGCTGTGGGAGCGGCAGGACATCGCCCCGAGCGGGGTGATGAACAAGGAGCTCGACAACCCGCTCGTCGGACCGCTGCTCTTCGAGTCCACCTCCCTGCGCGTGCCGGCCAGGCCCGACCTCACCCTCACGCTGCACACCCCGCGGGAGGGCACCGACACGGCCGAGAAGCTCCAGTGGCTGACCTCGCCGGAGGGGCGCCGGGGAACGATGTATCCGGTGGCCGGCTAGCAGGAGCCTGGGGAACCGG
>NZ_JAMJWG010000001.1 GCF_024435355.1 Streptomyces odontomachi | reverse complement strand
CGGGTGCAAGAACCCGCCGGCGTCGGACTCGCCCACCTGCACACCGCCGCGTACGCCGAAGGAGCTTGCAGTGTGGCCGCATCGCCGAGCCTTTCGCACCCGCCGCCTACCCCGAAAAGACGGACACGACGGTAGCTACCCGAGATCCGGAGGGAAGAGATTACTCCTCTTGGGCGCTTAGCATGGGAAGTGAGATGACCGAGGTGGGTCGCTTCACCGTACTGACCCGTCTGGGGACGCACAGCGAGATACCGACTTCGGGTAGGTGAAACCATGGGAATCGGAATCGGAAAGGTCAACGAGCTCTACGCCCTCGTCTCTTCCCTGATGGCCTCCACGACTTCGAGTTCGGAATCGCGGGGCAAGAGTGACGAGCACGACTCAGCGACGGCGCCGTCACCGCCCTCCTATTCGCAATCGCAACCACCCGACGGTTTTCAATCCATGTACGCGGAAGTGAACGGCTTTCGTATGCACTACATGCGGGGTGGCGAAGGTTCACCTGTGGTAATGATCCACGGGTTCCCACAGTCATGGGTCGAGTGGCGGCAGCAGATGGTCCCACTGTCCAAGACTCACACCGTGATCGCCGTAGACCTGCGTGGCACTGGCAACTCCCAGGTTACGTCGACTGGTTACCACGCAGCACAGTTGGCGAAGGATGTGCATCAGCTACTGGTGCAGCTGGGACTCAACAACGGCGTCCAGGTAGTCGCCCACGATATAGGTATATGGGTCGCCTACGCCTACGCGGCACAATGGCCGTCAGAGGTGGTGAGCATGGCTGTGATGGAAGGCCCCATCCCGGATGACAACGTCTATAACTTCCCCGTTCTCAACGCTGACCCGGACAAGCCCGCAGTATGGCACTACGGAATGTTTCAGATGTCTCTCGCTGAACACCTCATCGCCGGTCATGAGCGTGTCTTCATCGAAGACATGATCACTGAGTACCTGGTAGGCAACAAGTCGCCGTTCACGGCATCGGACTACGACTTCTACGCCCACTATCTGAAGGAGCCCGGCCGTACGACGGCCTGGATGAATGTATACCGGCAGCTCCATACCAACATTCGAGACACTAAGGAATTCTCGGCTCGGGGCAAACTGAAGATGCCCATCCTTGCCGTCGGCGGCCAGGATTCCCTTGACGAAGTGGTCGCCGAACAATGGCGTGACTACGCCGTGAACGTCCAGGGACAAGTCCTGCATAATTCAGGACACTTCGTGACGGAGGAGAAGCCGCAGGAAGTGACGGCCATGTTGCAGTCTTTCCTGCAGAAGTAGCCCTCGAAGGCCACCGACAGGTCTCGTCTTTTGGCCCTTGCCATGGCCTGCCCTTGAGTTCGGTCCCCACCAAGGGCCCGGGGTGTCTCGCGACCAGCGCCTTGCGCGGGTGACCGGTCAGGCATCCAGAGCGATCACATACAGATCGAGGCGCAGACCCAGACACCTCCCGCTCTTGGTACACATCCGTCCCGTGCGCTCTTGGACAGATCACCGTCCGGGGAGGCCCGGACCCAGATCCTGACCCGCTTCCAAGCCCATCCGGAAGGCGAGTCTGGGCTGGCTAACGGGAGCTGAGCCGGCTATGGCACGTCGCGACTTCTACGGGGCCATTCATCGCAACAGCATCTTTACCCAGCGCCGGAATCTGCTCGCCTGGGCCAACACACACATCACTCCAAAGGATCATAGCGGCCCGCATGCCGGCCGCTATACAAATTCCAGCCCAGGAAATCGCCCAAATCACACCACACAAGGAAAAACAAATACTCTCATCGAGTCAGCGGCAGCCAACAATTATGCCACAAAAACACAACACGCCCGCACACCCTTCAGCCTGACACCCGCAGACACAGTAACGACGGCGTGCTCGCCAAGACCGAATGCGAAGACAAGCGACAGCAGATTCCGGTCTCGGATAATTGCTGCCTGTTACAAACAGGCAGCAATTAGTAGTCGAGATCCAGATAATCAATGTCGTTGATGGGTACGTCTGACAGTCCCACAGCGCGGACACCGCCATCTTGGAGGTAGATTCGTTGAATCCTTTCGCGATGATCTGGCGCATCTGCTGGTCGTTGGCGCCCTGGTTGCGGGCATCGAACAGGCGCTGTGCGTACTCCGGAGGCGGGTGCACAGTGAGGCGGCGGAACCGTCCGTCGTCGGTCGTGCCGATCGGCGCGGTGTAGCGGAACCGGGCCCTCGTCTCCACTGTGATCCCGCCCGTGGTGGCCGCCTGGCGCCGCCGGCGCCTTCGCGCCTGCGGCTGCCACCGCTGGTGTAGGAGTCGAAGAAGGCCTGCGGACTCCGACGGCGACGCTCCGCGTAGGGCGCAGCACCCGAGCGCCGCACGACATGCCCCTCGAGGAATCTCTCCTACTGCCGTCCGAGCCGATGCCAGCCGTCCCGATGGCCAGCCCTCTGGGGGCTGCGTCCGGGGTGGGCCGCCGAGATGAAGTGGGACGGGTTCCGGTGCCTGACCGATCGCGAGCATGGGATGCTCCCTCGGCCGCCTGCCCGCCTGCCCGCCCTGGTCCCGGCGCACTTCGTGGCCTTCGAGCTTGTGCACACCGCACACGGCAGTTCGCGGAGCCGACCGTATCGGGAGCGGCGCACCTTGCTGGAGGAGCTGTTCGGCCGGCAGTGGCTGGGTGCCTCGTGGACGCTGTGCCCGGCCGCGAC
Organism: Streptomyces odontomachi; assembly: GCF_024435355.1. Taxonomy (GTDB): domain Bacteria; phylum Actinomycetota; class Actinomycetes; order Streptomycetales; family Streptomycetaceae; genus Streptomyces; species Streptomyces odontomachi. Next base: position 1,068,897 of record NZ_JAMJWG010000001.1, on the reverse strand, counting down.
CGACCCGGAGGTCGCTCGCTGCTGGCTGGAGTGGACGTCGGTCGGGGTCGAGGGCCTGGTCGTGAAAGGGGAAGGGGACCTCTACCCCCGGGCCGGCGCAGTGTGTGGCAGGAGTACCGGGGGCGCCACACTGTGGAGGGGTTCGTCTGGAGAAGGCTCACAGAGCCGTGTGCGGGTCGTCCAGCGCCGCGCCGAACTGCCCCGGGACACCCTCGCTGACGGTGATTCCGGCCCTCTGGCCGCAGAGATTGGCCGAACCAGCGGGCACCGGGCCGGTGGCTGTGCCGCGGGCGACCCACACGCACCCCTCGCCGTTCTCACCTGGCACGCCCACGACCAGGTCCGGATGGCGATCCCCGTCGACGTCAGCGAGGTGGACGGCCAAGCCGAAGTCGTCGTTGCCCTCCGCCGCGCCGGGCACGTCCGTGCTGTTCTGGGAATAGCCTGTGGCGCCCGCGGTGGTCAGGCCCGCTGCCGAACCGTGCAGCAGGAGGATGTTGCCCGCCGCGAAGATCGAGCCGATGGACTCGCCGGGGACGCCGATCAGCACGTCGGCATACCCGTCGGCGTCCGTGTCGGCGACGCTGAGGGCATTTCCGAACTGGTCGGAGTCCTCCGCGCTGCCGGGGACACCGGCGGTGTCCTGGTGGAAGACCTGCGGGTGCTGGTCCGCGGTGATGCCGTCCGGGCCGCCGTAGAGCACCTGGATCTCGCCGCCGCGGTGCGCAGCGCCCGTGGTGCCGCTGAGGTAGTCGTCGTTGCTGATGCCGGTGACCAGGTCGCCGTATCCGTCTGCGTCGATGTCACCGATCTGGCCGTTGTAGCCGTCCGCGTAGGGCAGGTCCAGCGGCGCGTTCTCGGTGGGATCGGTGGTGACCGGTGGGCCCTGGTCGACGTGCACCGGGCCGCGGACGTCGCCGTCGGTCGGTCCCGCGAGCCAGAACCGTTCGGCCAGTCCGTCACCGTCGACGTCGCCCATCACCACGCTACGCATGGTGCCGAGCCGCCACTCGCGATAGGAGCCGGCGGCCTGGCCTGACCGCGTGAAGGGGCCGGTGTACGAGACGCCGTCGCAGCGCGAGCCGACGCTCACCTCGGCGGCTCCGTCGCCGGTCATGTCGCCGGTGGCCAGCGCCAGGCCGAATCCGCAGATGACACGACCTTCGCTGTATCCCGCCGGCGGGGAGAGGTTCACCCCGCCGGCCAGTCCAGCGGGCCCGCCCCAGACCACGGTGACCGACCCTCTGGCCGGCTCGGTTCCGACGCTCTCACCCGGGGCGCCGACCAGCAGGTCCGCGTACCCGTCGCGGTCCAGGTCGGCCGCCGCCACCGCGGCTCCGAACCGGTCCCCGTCCTCCGGGTCGCCGGGCACGCCCGTGCTGGCCTGGGTGACGACGGTACGGCGGGCCGTGCCCACCGACGAGGCCGAGCCGTACAGCACGACCACGGACCCGGCGTACGGCACGCTGCCGTTGGCAGCGCCGGGCGCGCCCACGGCCACGTCGCGGTAGCCGTCACCGTTGAAGTCGTCCTGAACGGCGGCCGTGTTCGCGCCGTGGAACGGCGCTGCGGCGACGGGCAGGGGGGCGAGCGTGAGGGCGGCAACGGCGGTGACGACCGCGGCGCTCACGACGGTTCTGAACAATCCATCTCCTCGGTAGGTCCTGGGCGGTTCCGGCGGTTCTCGGCGGGTTCCGGCGGGTGCCCTGGAGGCCCCGCTGCCGTCGGCAGTGGATACAGAGCCTCTGCATGTGACTCCCGAGACGACGTGGAGGTTGTGCGGGCGCAGCCGACTCGGTGGACCCCTCCTTCACGAGTGCCTGTGGCACCCCGGCGGGCACTCCGGTGTGGCGGATCATCCACTACGCCGCCAACAAACCCGCGGGAGTCTGGAGAGCAGCTGTGAACTGAAAAGCGTCCGTAAGCTGAAAAGCGGCTGGGAACCACGGAACGCGGAACGGCATCATGTCGAGATGGCCGAGCTGATCGATCCGACTGTCCGCTTGCGGGCGTCGTTCCTGGCGGCAGTGAGCGAGTTCCACGAAGATCGTGACTGTGCAACTCCATGGTTCGTCAGGGACATTGAGCCTCCGGCCCTGACCGACGCTGCGGCCTTCGCCGCCTCACTTGCCAAGCCCGCCTGCCCGGTGAGACGTACGCTCGGCGCGTCCGGCCCTGCTGTGCCGCTGCCTCTCGAACCTGCCGCGACGTGTGACCCGGGCGCTCCCGAGTGACCCCGTCTCAAGGCAGGAAGCCGGTGGAGAGGCCGGGGCAAGCGGGGCTGCTCCGGGCCCGGGCGGGCGCTTCCCCGGGATTGTCAGACCCCTGGGGGAGGATGACCTGCATGACGACTTCTCTCGCCGTTGAGGCGTTGACCACCCCTGCCCAGTACCGGGACGCCATCGTCCGCGTGCGGGAGGCCGCCCAGGCGTACTACGGCGGCGACGGAGACTTTGCGACCGAGAGCGCGATGGACGACGCCACCTACGATCAGTTGCTGCTCGCGATCGCCGCATACGAGCAGGCCCACCCGGCCGAGGTGGCGACGGACTCCCCGACCCACCAGGTCGCGGCCGGGGCCGCCCCGGTCGGCGATGTCGCGCACACGGTGCCGATGCTGTCGCTGGACAACGTCTTCTCCGCCGAGCAGTTGGTGGCGTGGGGCGAGGGGCTTCAGCGGCGCCTGGGTCGTCCGGTTGAGGGCGGCTTCACGGTGGAGCCCAAGCTGGACGGCGCGGCGATCGCCGCCCGCTACCGCGAGGGGCGCCTGGTCCAGATCGTCACCCGCGGTGACGGCCGGTCCGGCGAGGACGTCAGCCATGTGATCGGCACCATCATCGGCCTGCCGGAGCAGCTCGATGCGGCGGACACCTTCGAGGTGCGCGGCGAAGCACTGTTCACGCAGGCCCAGTTCGAGCGCGCCAACGAGATCCGCATCCAGCACGGTGCCACGGTGTTCCGCAATCCGCGCAACGGCACGTCCTGCACGCTGCGCGCCAAGGACCGGCCCTACCGGTTGTCCATGACGTTCTGGGCCTACGGCGCCGTCAACCTGGACGGCGAAGCGTTCCTGCCCGAAGGGGCGTCGCATGCCGAGGTGCTGGCCCTGGTCTCGAAGGCCGGGGTGCAGACCACGCGGGAGAACCAGGCCGCGATCCAGCACGTGTCCACGGTCGAGCAGGCGCAGCAGCGCATCGAGGAGATCCAGGCGCTCCGGCCTGAGCTGCCCTTCGGCATCGACGGCGTGGTCATCAAGGCGAACAGTGCCGCCGAGCAGCAGGCGGCCGGGTCCGGCTCGCGCTTCCCGCACTGGGCGATCGCCTACAAGCTGCCCGCGGTCGAGCGGACCACGGTGCTCCTGGACGTCGAGTGGAACGTGGGCCGCACCGGAGTGATCGCGCCCCGCGCACGGCTGGCGCCCGTCGAGATCGACGGCAGCACCGTCGAGTACGCCAGCCTGCACAACCCGGCCGACATCCGGCGCCGCGACCTGCACATCGGCGACACGGTCACCGTGTACAAGGCGGGCGACATCATCCCCCGCGTCCAGGCGGCCGTGGTCACGTTGCGCCCCACGGGCGCCCTCGAGGTGCCGTTGCCCGAAGCGTGCCCGAACTGCGGCAGCGACATCGACAAGAGCCAGGAACGGTGGCGTTGCGTCAAGGGTGCCGCCTGCCGGCTGCCCGCGCTCATCGCCTACGCGGCGCAGCGTGACTGCCTCGACATCGACGGTCTGGGCAAGACGTATGTCAACGCGCTCGTCGACTCCGGTGCCGTCACCGACATCGCCGACCTGTACGCCCTCGACCTGGCGACCCTGTCCGAGGCGGCCGGAAGCGACAAGCGGGGCACCAAGCTGGTCGAGCAGATCCAGGCCGCCAAGGCCAAGCCGCTCAGCCGGCAGTTGTGCGCGCTGGGCATCCGCAACACCGGGCGCCGTCTCTCCCAGCGGATCGCCGCGCACTTCCGCACCATGGAAGCCGTCCGGGCCGCGGACGCGGAGGCCATGCAGGAAGTCGAGGGCATCGGCGCGGAGAAGGCCCCGGGCATCGTCGCGCAGATCGCCGAACTCGCGCCGGTCATCGACAAGATGGTCGCCGCCGGCGCCGCCATGACCGAGCCGGTCGACGAGGCGGCCGGTGAGGGGCCGCTGGTCGGCGACGCCGGCCGGCCGATGAAAGTCGTGGTCACGGGCAAGATGGCGGGCCCGCTCGCCGACCTCAGCCGCAGTGGTGTGAAGGACCTCATCGAGCGTGCAGGCGGAAAGGCCAGCGACAACGTCACCGCCGAGACGGCGTACCTCGTCGCGGCGCCCGCCGCGGGCGGCAAACTCAGCGGCAAGGCAGCCAAGGCGGAGAAGCTCGGCGTGAAGGTGCTCACCCCTGAGGAGTTCGCCGAACTCGTCGCCGAGTACCTCACCTGACCCGGCCTGATCCCGGCAGTGGGCGCCCCGCCCACCACGGTGCGGGGCGACGGCCGCTGCGGGTGCCCTCGTGCTGGGTGGGCGGCAGCCTCGGGCTCCGGCCGCTGCGTGATCGGTGCCGGGCGGCCGCCTACGGCGTCGTGAGCGTCACCGTCGCGTCGAGGATGCGGTGGTCGGAGCAGGGGACGTACACGCCGTTGCGGTTCTTGCAGCGGTCCGTGGCGATCGGGTGGGCGTCCTGCGTGTAGGAGACCAGCTTGCGCTCGGGGGCGAAGATCTGGTCGACCTTGGCCGGCTGCCCGCACGCGCCCGCCAGGGAGCCCTCGGTGGTCTGCTCGCCGTAGCCGGGGCAGATCGGGTCCTGGTCGTCGAACTCGCGATACGTTCCCGTGTTGTTGCCGTTGTTCGAGGAGTTGACGTTCGGCGAGTACCAGTTGTCGAGCAGCGGGTCGTTGGGCTGGGTGTTGAAGTCACCGGCGGCGATCACCGTGCCGCCCGTCGCGGTGATCGTGTCCGTTTCGGCGCGCACGGCGTCGAGCTGCGCCTGCTTGACCGCGTCGTCGAAGGTGATGTGCGTGGTGCAGAACGAGGGGTCGCCTGGCTGGGTCGCGATGGAGACGCACAGCAGCTTGCGGTCCTTGTCCCCGTCCGAGGGCAGGGTGATCCGGTCGGTACCGGTCGGCGCGAACCGGCTGAACAGGGCGACGCCGTAGGGCTGCTGGTTCGGGCCGGGGTCAGAGCCGCACAGGCGGGTGTCCACGTCCGGCATGGGCTCGAACCGGGCGAAGTTGGTCGAGCTCTGCGGCCAGCCGGCGGCCTGTAGCCCCACCAAGATCGCATGGTACTGGTCGGGACAGACCTCGTTCAGGGAGATGAAGTCCGGGTTCCGGGCGCTCAGCGAACCCAGGATCGCGTCGACGAGGCCGTTGGTGGTGGAGCCGTAGTTGATCGCGTCACCGGCGATGTTCCAGTGCCACACCTTGTACGTCACCGTACCGGCGTACGTCACCGTACCGGCCGCCTCCGCCTGCTGCACGGGCACCGCTGCCCACGAGAAGCCCAGCAGCGCGGCGAGCGCCAAGCCGTGGTTGCGAAGTCTTCGCATGTTCTCCCCTGACCTATTCGGGACATGACAACGGCATTCTCGCCCTCCCTGGGCGCCCACGTCGGGTGTCGCTGCCGCCACCCGGCCGCCGCCATGGCGATGCCAACTTGGCAGAGCGTGTCCACAACACGGTGGAGGAACTCCGCGAGACCTGCCCCGGCGGGCCGACGGATCTGCCGGCCCCCCCAACGACTCCCTCGCTAGATCCCGGCCGGCAGTTGAACGAAGAAGCCACCGATCAGATGACGTACCGGCACGCTCGGGACACCGTGGCGGCTCCCACCGGTCATGCGTCCGCGTGTCGGTGGCCAACGGAGCCGTTCTCGACGTGCCCGGCCTCGTCGAGCAGGTCGCCGGTCCGACGGCGCTCGGCCGGCTGGGCGAGTCCGGCGAGGTCGCCGGCGTGGTCACCCTTCTCGCCTCCAACGCGGCTCATGCCCTGGCGCCGCTGGGCAGGTGGTCGGTGGGTGGGCCGGGGCGGGCCCAGCACGCCGTGCCGGGCCCGGCTGCGTCAGCGGTTCATGGCCGCCCAGAACTCCTCGAAGGACATCTGGCGGTCACCATCGGTGTCGATCGAGTCGATCAGCTCCTGCGCCTCCGACTCGCTGATCTCGGAACCCTCGAGTTCCGCCACGACCTTGCGGTACTCGTCCGCGGTGACCAGACCGTCCCCATCGATGTCGTAACGCTCGAAGACCTTCCGTGCCGCTGTCTCCACGATGTCCGCCATGTGCTCCCGTCCTTCTGCGATCTTCGCTGACGGACCCCAGGCTAACCACCGTTGCCGCGAGCCGGCCGGCCACCCGGCCCGGAGTGCCCGCCCACGCCACCGGGCCGAAGGCGGGGCGTGAGCGCAGCGCAGCGAGTCTTTGGTCACGTTTTACGCGCGGCACGCAACCACGGACCCCGCCCTCACTGTCTGACAGTGGGCCGGGGCCCATCAGGGCCGTGGAATGAGAGAGCGGGGCAGGTCGTGGGACGGCGCAAGGGCGGCATAGGGATCGCACTCGTCACGGGTGTGATGCTGGTGGGTGTGAGTGCTTGCGGTGGAAGCAGCGGTGACAACGCGAACGGGGACGACGCGAAGGCGTCGGGCAAGCCGAGCACGCATGCCTCGCCGTCGCCGACGAAGCCGGCGGGTCCGCCGATGTTGCTGGAGACCATCACGCCGCAGACCGGAACGACCGTTGGTGTCGCCATGCCGATCTCGGTGGTGTTCACGAACCCGGTGGCGGCGAAGGCGCGGGCCACGGTCGAGAAGCACATGAAGGTGAGCGCCTCGCAGCCGGTGTCCGGCTCCTGGCACTGGTTCGGCGACAAGCGCGCCGACTGGCGCCCGAAGACGTTCTGGCCCTCCGGTACGACGGTGAAGATCGACGCCGACCTGACAGGCGTCAGCAACGGCAACGGACGCTACGGCGTGCACGGTTACACGCACACCTTCAAGATCGGTGACGATGTGCGCGCGGATGTCTCGGTGACCGGCCACACCATGAAGGTGACCCGCAACGGCAAGCTGGTGCGCACCCTGTCGATCAACGCGGGCAGCGCCCAGTATCCGACGTGGAACGGCACGATGGCCGTCATCGACAAGCAGGAGAAGGTTCACATGACCTCCTGTAGCGTCGGTATCAGCTGCGACAAGGGCAGTCCCAACTACTACGACCTGACACTGCCCTGGGACGTCCACCTCACCCAGTCCGGGACATACGTGCACTACTCGACCGGCGACCCGAATCCAGGCAGCGGCAGCGCCCGCGGCTCGCACGGCTGCGTCCACCTGTCCATGGCGGACGCCAAGTGGTTCTACGGCCAGGTCAAGCAGGGCGACCCCGTCACCATCACCGGCTCACCCCGTGCCAAGGCATCGGCCGACAACGGCTACGCCGACTTCAACCTGGAATGGGACCAGTGGCTCGCAGGCAGCTCCTCCGGCGAGGGGACGACCGCGACACTGTGACGCGCTGAGGTGGCCGCAACGGCACGCCACCGCCCGCTCCCGTGACCCCGTAGAACTCCCCGACGACGGCGCGACGCGACCCGGAACCCCCTTGAGTCACCTCAAGGGCGCAGCCCTTCCACCACGGCCCGGGTCGCGTCCGCGATCAGGGTGTCGTCCGAGCGGGCGTCCTTCCTGCCGCGGTCCGAAAGGACGGCGAGGACGATCGGGGCGCCCTTCGGTGGCCACAGGACTGCGATGTCGTTGCGGGTGCCGTACCAGCCGTTGCCGGTCTTGTCCCCCACGGTCCAGCCCTGCGGGACGCCGGCACGGATGAAGGGGCCGCCTGTGGTGTTCTTCTTCAGCAGGGCGGTGTACTCCTCTCGCCGGTCCGGGCGCAGGACGCTGCCCAACGCGAACCGGCGCAGATCGGTCGCCAGGGCGCGCGGGGTGCTGGTGTCGCGGACGTCACCCGGCTCCGCCTCGTTGACCCCGGGTTCGGGTCGGTCGTTGTGGGTGGTCCGGTCACCCAGGGCACGGAGCGCCGATTGCAGGCCGTGCGGACCGCCCAACCGGTGGAGGAGCACGTTGGCCGCCGTGTTGTCGCTGTAGTCCATGGCGGCCGCGACGAGTTGGCGCTCGGTCATGCCCGTGCCCATGTGCTGACGCGTGATCGGGGAGTACTCCTCCATGTCGGCCGCGCTGTAGTGCAGAAGGTGAGCGAGTCCCGCATCCGACTCTCGTCGAAACAGCACCCCGCCCTCCAGCGCCTTGAACACGGAGCAGTGGGCGAACCGCTCATCGGGACGGTAAGACACCGTCTGCCCCGTCCCGGTGTCCATGGCGTAGACACCAAGTCGGGCGTGGTGCCGGTGCTCGATCGCGGCCAGCCCGGCAGCGGCGGCACGATCCGTCGCCGCCGCCGGCGAGGACGCCACGGACGACGGCGGCGACGGCGACGGCGACGGCGACGGCGACGGCGACGCGGGATGATCCCCTGTCCCACGACCGCACCCGGCGAGCAACCCCACCACGGACACCACATACACCACGGACACCACCAGCGCAGTCGCCCGGCTTCTCGGCATGGCCATGGCCCGCAGCCTGCCGCCGGCGGCCGACGTCGTCAAAGACCGTGGGTCCTCAAAGACCGTGCGTCCTCAAAGACCGTGCGTCCTCAAAGACCATGAGTCGTCAAAGACGATGACGGGCGCGGAGTCCGGATGACGCTGGTGGGACCGTCTCCGGTCCACTTGCCCGTGGCGTCGCCCGCTTCCACGACGACGGTGTAGCGATGCCCCGGTTGCAGGCCGGTGAGCGTGTAGGTGGTCCCGGTCGTCGTCGCGGCCGTGTCGATCGGCGTGAAGGGGCCGCCACCGACGATGCGGCCGTCCACCAGCACGCGGTAGCCGGCGACGCGCTGGTCGTCACCCGCGGCCGGCCACGTCAGCGTCGCGCTGGTGCCCGTGACTGCGGAGAGCCGCAGCCGGCTGTGCGCGGGCCAGGACGGCACGGCGCCGTCGTAGCCCGGTCCGGTCGTGAGCGTGGCCGTCGCCGGGTAGGCGGTCACGTTGCCGCTCGCGTCGACGGCTTCCAGGCCGACCGTGTGCGGTGTCGCGGGCGTCAGCCCGGTCAGCATGAAGGACGTGTCGGTGCCGGGCGCCGAGCCCATCGACTTGCCGTCGAGGAGCACGACGTAGTGGTCGAGGCCGTGGTCGTCCGTCGCGCCCTGCCACGTCACCCGTCCCCAGGTGGCGCCGGCACTCGCATCGTCGACCACGACGGCGTCCGGCGCCGCGGGCACCTGCGGGGCGGTCGTGTCGGGCGTTCCGCCGGTGTGCGCCTGCGCGCGCGGGCCGGTCGTGGTGTTGCCCGTGGCGTCCCTGGCCGCCACGGCGACCTGGTACGTCAGCGCGGGCGCGAGGCCGTCGATCGTGGTGGTCGTGGTGGCGCCGTCGACGCTCTTCGCGACATGCCCGCCGACGAGGACGTCGTAGCCGGCCACGCCCACGCCGTCCTGGGCCGCGGGCCACGAGACGGTGACGGTCGTGTCGCCGGACGACGTCGTGAGGGCGGCTCCGGAACCCCAGGAGGGCGCCGCGGCGGCGTCGGCGGTGGTCCGGTTCGTCGTGCCGGCCCCGGTGAAGGTCAGCCCGGACGAGTGCTGGATCTTCCAGGGGTCGGCCGGGCCGGCGATGCTCACGTCGTCGAAGGAACTGTCGGTGAGGTGGTCGAGTTCGGCCGTCCCGGTGTTCCGGAAGGTCACGTGGTCGAAGTGCAGGCGGGTGTGCGGCCGGTCCGCGACGCCGCTCACCTGGATCGCGTCGCCGGCCGTCCCGTCCACGGTCACGTTCGCCACGGTGACGTCGTGGAACTGCGCCTTGTCCCGCGCCGGCTCGACGGTGATCGCGGCGCCGGGGTCGTTGTAGGCGGACGTGAAGATGAATCCCTGTTTGGCGAGGTCCTTCATCGCGGTGTCGCGGAACACGACATGGCGACCACCGCCCCCGTTGGTGGGCACGGTCTTCATCCGCAGGCCGATGTCCGTGCCGTCCACGACGTTCTGCTCGGCGAGGATGTTCTCGATCCAGGAGCCGGTGTGGCTGCCGACGACGACCGCGCCGTGACCGTGCCGGAAGTAGTTGTCGGCGATCCAGGCGTTCCGTGTCGGCGGCTCGTTCCCGCTGGCCGCGCCGAGGCCGGCGGCGAAGTTCATCGCGTCGTCGCCGGTGTCGAAGACGCTGTTGATGACGGTCAGGCCGTCGCCCTGGTTGAACTCGATGCCGTCAGCGTTGTTGACGTCGTAGGTGAGCAGCTTGACGTCGTTGACGGTGACGTCGTCGCTGCGCACGTTGACGAGCGTGTGGTTCGACGGGTTCACCGCCCGGAAGTCCCCGTAGTAGACGCCGTTGACGCCGCGCATCGTGATCAGGTTGGAGCGGGTCGGGTACGGCGCGGGGTTGTGGTACTCCTCTGCGGCCTGCTGGACCTGGGCCTTGGCGAGGATTCCGTTCTGCTGCACGGTGTCGCTGCTGGACTTCGCCGAGACCGGGAAGTATCCCTCGTCCAGTCCGGCCTGCTTCCAGCCGTTGCCGTCGATGGTTCCCGGGCCGACGATCCGGATGTCGTGCAGGCTGCCGTAGTCGTAGGTGTGTGCGTTGAGCAGCGAGTGATAGCGCTCGTCGGTGGAGTAGTCGTACAGCCGGAAGTGGTAGGGATACGCGTCGGGATTCGCGCTGCCGAGCAGTGTCGACCCCTGTCCCACCTTGAAGGTCATGTCGCTCTTCAACCACAGTGCGCCCGATACGAAGGTGCCGGCGGGCAGCAGTACGGTGCCGCCCTTGTCGCACGCGTCGATGGCCTTTTGGATCGCCGCGGTGTCGTCGGTCGTGCCGTCGCCCTTGGCGCCGTACCGCGTCACGTCGAACACGTGCGAGGTCGGGGTGGTGCGCCGCACGACCGTCGCGCTGTCGGGCGACTCGGTGCCGTGCGCGTCGACCGACCGTACCGTGAAGACGTACCGGTGGTCCGGGCGGAGCCCGCGTACGGTGAAGTTCTGCTCGACCACCTTCACCTGGTCGGCGTTGTCGGTGTCGGCGTAGAACCGGTCGATGAACCGGGCGGCGTCCGTCCGGTTGTCGCGCTGCGCATCGCCGACGAACCGGCCGTCCGCATACACGTGGTAGTCGACGGGCGCCGGGCCCGCGGCCGGGCGCTTCCAGACGAGGGTGACACTGGAGTCGTCGTAGGCCAGGCGCGGCACGGCCACGTCCACCGGTGACGCCGGACGCACGGTGTCCCGCGACGCACCGGACGGCGCAGCCGAAGCCGTCCGGGCCGGTACCGCGACGGCGACGGAGAGCGCCGCCACGGCGAACGACCGGGCCAGCAACCGGCGTCTGTGACGGGATACGGATGGGGTCCGGAACACTGCTCAACTCCTGTCCTGCCATGCCAGGTCACACCGGCACGCGAGTGCGGCCCGAGAGAACCGTCGTACGGCGCTCCAGGCATCCGTCACGGTCAGAGTGGAGCGCACCCGGTTCGATGCACCACCCCCCTACCGCATTCTCACCACACCAGCCACGGCGCCCAAGGGCACCAACACCCCGCCCAAGGCCTCTGACCAGGTGCGTTCTCCCAGGCCCCAGCCACGTCGCGGTGAGGCCCGGCTGGTGGGCCCGGTGGCCGTGCGTACGGGCGGGTCCCCGGATTCGACTCGATTCGCATGAGCCGGCGCGTCACGCGGGACCCGGCCCCGGGGTGGCGCGCGGGCGAGGGCAGCCGATGTAAGGGGGACCACCGGCCAACCCGGCAGTCCTCGTCTTCTGGGCGATCTCGCCCGTCGACGGCAGGTCATCTGCCTACGATGCCCACTGCGGACAACGGAGAGGTCGGGCGATGCACGGGCTCGAGATGGTGGTCGTCCGGCTGGCGTCGACGGTGGCCCAGACGGTCGCGAAGTCGGTGCTGACGCCGAAGCCGGGAGCGGGTCTGGTGGCGGACCCGGTACGGCCGTTGCCGAAGCCGGCGGGGCCGGAGAAGCTGGCGCGGGTCCTCGGTGAGCGCATCGCCTCCGCGTACGCGTCGGTGCCGGAGCACGAGAGGCTGGCGGCGGTGGCGGCGGTCCAGGACGCGTTCGCCGCCGCGGGGCCCCTCGACGCGGACCGGTTGTTCGCGGCGGACCTCGATCCCGACCGCCTGGCCTGCGAACTGCGCCGGCCCGTGGCCGACCTCGCGGAACGGGCCCGCGACCTGTATCAGGAACTGCTCCGGCTGTGCTGCGCGCACCTGGTGGAACAGCTCACGGCCCATCCCGCTTTCGCGGCGCGAGCGGCGGTGGAGCACACTCGGCGGACAGGGGCCCTGTTGCGGGAACGGCCCGTCACGGGAACGCCCGAGCAGCTCGCGCTCGGCTTCGAGCAGCGGTACGCGGACTTCGTCGCCGGCACCCACGCACGCCTGGAGCTGTTCGGGGTCACCCTGGGCAGCCGGCGCCGTGCGGAATGGCCGCTGGACACCGCGTACATCAGCTTGACGGTGCATGACGAGGGCGCCCATGTCGAGGAGCCGTACCGCGAAGGGCTCGGGGACGCAGGAACCACGCGTACCTCGGTGCACGCGGAGCAGGCCCTCTCCGGCTGTGCCCGGGTGGTGCTGCGGGGACCGGCCGGGTCGGGGAAGTCGACCCTGGTGCAGTGGCTGGCGCTCAACGCGGCACGGCAGAGCTTCGGCCCGGAGCTGGCGGACTTCAACCGCTGCGTGCCGTTCGTGCTGCGGCTGAGGTCCTTCAACACCCTGGAGGGCCTGCCCCTGCCGGAGGACTTCCTGACGGCGGCGGGCGTGCCGTTGCGTGCGCCACAGGGGTGGGTTGAGGAACTCCTCGGCACCGGAAGGGCTCTGGTGCTCGTGGACGGTGTCGACGAGGTACCACCGAGGCTGCGCACCCGCACCGAGCAGTGGTTGAAATCGCTCATCACCGCGTTTCCGCAGGCACGGTACGTGGTGACCACACGCCCGTCCGCCGTGCCGGAGGACTGGCTGGCGGCACAGGGCTTCACCGTGCACACGCTGTTGCCGATGGAGCGGGACGACATCCGGGCGTTCATCCGGCACTGGCACGACGCGGTCGGCCGTCAGCGTGCCGCGGACGACGAGCACGAGTCGCTGGACCGCTACGAGGCGAGCCTGAACCAGGCCGTGACCACGCGCAGGGACCTGGGCCGGCTGGCGACCAACCCGCTGATGTGCGCCCTGCTGTGCGCCCTGAACCGCGACCGACGCATGCACCTTCCCCGCGCCCGCAAGGAGTTGTACGACGCGGCCCTGGACATGCTGCTGGTCCGCAGGGACACGGAGCGGGAGATCACGTCCGTGGAGGGCGTGTCCCTCTCCCGGGACGAGCAGACGGCGTTGCTCCAGCGACTGGCGTACTGGATGATCCGCAACGGCCAGGCGGAGGCGGCCCGCGACGACGCCGTCGCGATGCTGGACGAGTGGCTGGCCGCCATGCCGCAGGTACGGGAGCAGGGCGATGCCGACCAGGTCTTCTCTCATCTGCTGATCCGCAGCGGCCTGCTGCGTGAACCGGTCCCCGGCTACATCGACTTCGTGCACCGCACCTTCCAGGACTACCTGGGCGCGAAGGCCGCGGTCGAGGCCCGTGACTTCGGCGTCCTGGTCCGCAACGCCCACGACGACCAGTGGGACGACGTCGTGCGCATGGCGATGGGACACGCCCGCGTGGACGAACGCGCGCGGCTGCTGCGGCAGTTGCTGCGCCGGGCGGACCGGACGCCACGCCATCGGCAGCGCCTGCTGCTCCTTGCCACGGCGAGCCTGGAACACGCACCCGAACTCGACGCGGCGGTGCGCCAGGAAGTGCAAGACCGGGCGGCCGAACTGGTGCCTCCCCGGTCCGATGCGGAGGCCGAGCAGCTGGCCAAGGCAGGTGAGCTCGTCCTGGAGCTGCTTCCCGGCCCGGAGGGACTGGACAGTCGCACCGCGAGCGCGGTCGTGAAGACGGCAGCCCTGGTGGGAGGCGACGCCGCCCTCGCGGTGATCGCACGGTTCCGTGCGGACACCCGCCCCGGGGTGATCCGTGAGCTGGGGGAGGCTTGGGCGTCCTTCGACGCCGGGGAGTACGCGGACCACGTGCTGTCCGCCCTCACACCCGAGGCCCACGTCAATGTGAACGCGGCACCGCAGCTTGCCCAACTTCCGCGGCTGCCCCAGCTCAGGCGCATCACCCTGAAGGGGTTTCGGGGCTTCCCCGCCGAGATCACGCAGCGCGACGGGCTCGAATACCTCTTCGTCGACGCGGATCCATCACTGCGCGACCTGTCGCCGCTGGCGCTGCTCCCCGGCCTGGCCACCTTCGTCATCATGCGCTGCACGAACGTGCAGGACCTCGAACCCCTGCGCGGCCTGCGCCTGCAGCACCTCTATCTCCACGATCTCACCAGCGGCATGTCCCTCGCCCCCCTCGCGGACATGCCTGCCCTGAGCCATCTGACCCTGGGCTTTCCCGCCGATGTCACGCGTGCCGGAGACATCCCCGCAGGCCCCGGCCTCACCGCCCTGGTGTTCACCAGGAACAGCCAGGACATCACCCTCGACGGGCTGGACCGCTGGGGTTCGCTCGACCTGCTCATGGTCGTGGGCGACGCCCAGGCTGCGCAGCTGAGCCGCCTGAGCCATCCGCCCCACCTCAGGAAGCTCACCATCCAAAACCAGTCAGCCCTCGATTTCGGCTCCCTCCTGCGCCATCAGGAGCTGACCGAACTGACCCTGCGCGAGTGCACGGTGACTTCCGGCCTGGCCGCCCTCAAGGAACTCCCCCATCTCACCCGGCTGAGGCTGTGGAACTGCAAGGGCACCATCGACCTGTCACCGCTGGCCGGCCTGGGCGACCTCGTCGTTCACCTCTCTGACACCACCGACGCCACAGGCCGCGAACACCTCCCGGTGCACCGGCTCAACCCTGACCGCTGATGTCGCACCCCGCAACGCCCAGGCCACGCCGCCGCTCACGTCGCGCGAGGCGGCGGTTCCTCGTCCCGGTGTCCGGCCAGCCGTAGCGTCAGCAACGCCACCAGTCCTGCCGTGACGCCGAAGGTGAGGGCGGCCGGGACGCCTTCGCCGAGCCTTGAGAACAGGTACACGGGCCCCCGGACGGTGGCCGTGTCGTCCACCGCCATATGGAGCACTTCACTCACCAGCAGCCCCAGCACGGTTGCGCAGACCGCGCCCACCGCCATCGCCGGCACCGTGGTCCGGGTGAGCAGGCCGGGCAGCAGCCGCAGCGCCCACCACACCACGGCCAGCAGGACCACGTCGGCGGCTCGGTACAGCAGCCAGTCCCCCAGCTGCGTGGTCGACGGGCCCGTCCAGGCGCCGAGCAGCAGCCACTCGCGCAGCAGGTCGCCGGGCTCGGCCAGGATCCCTCCGCCGTTGAAGGAGGTCTGGATCCGCGCCGCCACCGCCTGGTACGAAAGGATCACCAGTGACACTGCGATCACGGCGGTCCCGGCGCTCGCGGCCAGGCGGGCAGCACGCGGCGGCACACTGCGCCGCGGCAGCGGGTCGTCGCCCTTGGCGGTGACACGCGCCACGAGCACCGTGAGTACGGCGGTCAACAGCGCCGCGAACACCGTGACCGGCCCGCTCGACGCGATCGCATTCGCCAGCTGCGGCAGGCCTCGGAAGCTGCCACGGCCCTGGGATGCGATCAGCCACGGCGCGGATATGGTCACTGCCAGCGTTCCGGCCACCGGCCCCCAGGTCCACAGCGCGAGCAGGGTGGCCGGCGTGCGGCCGTGTGCCGGCGGAATCCTGCGGACCACCAGCAGTGCGCCGGCCAGGAAGAACACGAAGACCGCCACGAATCTGATCTGCATCGCGGTGCTGTACAAATCGGCGTACGGGGTGCCTGCGCCCGCCCCCGTCACCCCGGCGGCGAGCCCTCCGGACGGCAACGCCGTCGGGGAGTCGTACGCCCAGGGCGTCAGCCACCGCCTGATCTCGATCACGGAGTCGACGTCGAACACGCCCGTGGCGCCGCGCAGTTGGAGTGCCTGCGCGCTCGCCCCCGCCCACCACAGCAACAGCGTCATCAGCAGGCCCCCGACGAGTGCCGGTATCACCGCGCGCCGATAGGTCATGCGCCTTCCCCCCACCCCTGGCCCCGTGGCCACTCCCCGTTTCGAGCAGCTGAAGAATAGAGGGCGGCGTTGATCGCAAGCGGCCGTGCCCAGCCACGCCGTTAATCCGTTGCCCGGAGGCTGACGGGCAAGCTAGGTTCTCCTCGCCGTCCGTGGTCGTGCGGGCCGGCGCCGTCGACGAGGAGGTGTGGAGCACATGCGCAGGAGTGCCCAGCAGGTGAGCACGCGTTCGTTCCCTTGCCACCTCCTCACGACGGAGACACCTTGTCGCATCACCTCACCCCACTGACCGACCCCGCTCACCGGCCGCACAGCCAGCGTCTGGCATGGCTGGCGTCCGACGCCGACTCCAACCCCGTCGGGACGGCCTTTCTCCGCCTGTTCACCGATCCGGGGCAGCAGCATCTGGCCGAACTGACCCTCCAGGTCCATCCGGTGGAACGTCGCAGGCGCGTCGGTTCCTCGCTCCTGGACGCCGCCGTGGCCGCCGCCCGGGACGACGCCCGACGCTGCGTCATCGCGCAGGCCGCAGCCGGGTCGCCCGGCGACCGCTTCCTTGCGGCGCGCGGTTTCCGCAAGGTCCTCACCCTCAGGTTCACCCGCCTGTCACGGGCCGACGTGGACACCACCGCGCTCGCCGGGATCGTCGAACGTCCACACCCCGGCTATCGGCTGGCGTCCTGGCGGGGAACCGTCCCCGACGACCTCGCCCAGACCTTCGCCGCCGCACGTCACGCCATGGACGACATGCCCATGGACGACACCGACTACGGCACCGTGACCTGGGACGTGGACCGGGTCCGAGCCGCGGCCCAAGCCGTCGAACAACGCGGGGACCACCTGCACACCGTCGTCGCCATCGACACCGGCGACGGTTCCATCGCCGGGTTCACCGAACTCGTCGTCCCAGGCGACGGCACCGGTGACGCCCAGCACTACGGCACGGGAGTGCTGCCCCGGCACCGCGGGCACGGCCTCGGCCGCTGGATGAAGGCCGAGTCGATCCGGCAGGCCCATGAGCAGTATCCGAGCCTGGATGGCCTGCTGACCGACACCGCCGACAGCAACACGCACATGAGGAACATCAACCAGAGCCTCGGCTACGCACCCACGCACACGACACACCAGCACCAGCTCGACCTCTAGCGACGAGCGAGACGACGGGCCGGACCCGGGGCAGCTCCCGTCCGGCCCGTCGGAGCCGGTGCGGCGGTGGTCAGCGCCTCGGCAGTCGGTGCAGCGTGACCTCGCCCAGCGCGCCGCTCGCCACGACGGACGTCATGTACGTGCAGTACGGCTGCCGTCTGCGGTCCGTCGGCGATCCCGGGTTCAGCAGCCGCAGACCGCCGGGCGCGGCGGTGTCCCAGGGGATGTGACTGTGGCCGAAGACCAGGACGTCCAGGTCCGGGAAGCGCTCGGCGCAGCGTGCCTCCCTCCCCCGCGCCGTGCCCGTCTCGTGAACGACGCCGAACCGCAGACCTCCCAGCTCCGCCCGAGCCACCTCGGGCAGCCGCTCGCGCACCTCGGGACCGTCATTGTTGCCGAACACGCCGATCAGGCGTTGTGCGCGTGCCTCCAGCAGGTCGAGGGTGTCGACGTCGATCCAGTCCCCCGCGTGCACGACGACGTCGGCCTGCTCCACCTCGTGGAGCACCTCGGCGGGCAGCCGTCTGGCGCGTACCGGCAGGTGGGTGTCGGAGACCAGCAGCAGCCGCACCGGAGCGTGCGGGGGACCCGGGCGCGCAGGCTGGGGACGGGGTGTGCGGGGCACGAGCGCTCCGTTGGTTCCGGTCGGACACTCTGGATCAGGGGTTCGTCGGCGTGGCTGCTTCCCAAACTAGCGCCCTGGACCTGTGATCAGTGGCATCGACCGGGCAACCATGCCGCCGTGCCGTTCGCGTTCCCCGGTCGGCTGGCGGCTCGGTACGGTCAGCGGTCGGGGGTGGCGAGGTCGTTGGCCAGGGCCATCGGGGTCACGTATCCCGGCCAGCGGCCGTCGTCGAACAGGTGCACACCGGCGTCAAGATACGCCCGGTCGGCCAACTGCGAGCAGATCATGTGACCGGTCGACTCGATGTAGCGGCGCAGCCTGGGCACCGGGAGGTGGAAGCGGTGTGCGGCGAGGGCGAGGTAGTCGAGGAACGAGTACGGGATGTCCTGGTACTTCTTGGCGCATGCGCATATCGCCGTGCGCTGGTCGTGGGTGAGGTCGGCCGGCGACACGTACAGCACGTCCCGGCCGTCGTACTCCGACACCTCCGCGATGACGGCTCCGCCGGGCATGGCCTCGATGAGGCGGCCTTCCGGCAGGACGACGAACGCGTGCTGGTAGGCGCCGAACCCGTCGCCGTTGAGCCACTGCCCCACCTTGATGAGCAGGCCGACGGGGCCGGTGATGCTGGTCAGCCCGATGTCGCCGGGCTGCGGGTCGGTACGGATCACTAGGGCCTCCGGTGCGGGGTGCGGGTGATTTTGGCGAGGGGTGCAGGCGATGCGAGGCGGTGCGCAGCCAGATGTCGACTCGGGTGTGTTCGAGCGCAGTTGCGGCTTGGTGATACCCCAAGTCCGTGGTGGTCGACACGCGTGCCGGAGCCACTGGGGCGCGTATCGAGCCGTGATCAACGAGTGGCCCGGGTGGGTGAAGCCCTGATCCAAGTCGCCTCTCCTCGCGGCGGTCGGTTTGGTTTCCCCGGCGGCCCGTAATCCGGGCGACAGCCGGCACGGCAGAGGGCACCCTGGCCCCTGTGAACGAGAACCGAAAAGTGAAGATCTCCAAGTACCTGGCCAAGCACCTGCGCCATCAGCCCGAACGGATCGGGCTCGTGCTCGACCCGCACGGCTGGACCCCAGTGGACGACCTGCTACGCGCCGCCACCGCACACGGCTTCCCCTTCACCCGCACGGAACTCGACGAGGTCGTCGCCGACAACGACAAACAGCGCTACGCCTTCGACGCCGACGGCACCCGTATCCGCGCCAACCAGGGCCACAGCGTCACCGTGGACCTGGACCTCCCGGTGGCCGAACCCCCTGAGTGGCTCTATCACGGCACCGTCGCCCGCTTCCTGCCCACCATCCGCGCCGAGGGCCTGCGCCCGATGAACCGCCACGCGGTGCACCTCTCCCCGGACCACGCAACCGCGGTGCAGGTCGGCGCACGCCGTGGCCAGCCCGTCGTCCTGGCGGTGCGGGCTGGACAGATGCGGCGCGAGGGCGGATTCGAGTTCCGGTGCAGCGCGAACGGGGTGTGGCTGGTGGCAGCCGTACCCGCCGAATGGATCTCGTGGCCTGCCGACCATTGACCATCGGCCGTTCGCTACCGAGCGCTGGCTACGGAACGGTGACCAGCGGCCGCGGGGCGCGGCGGCGGGCGGTCCGCGATTCATCCGTGGCTGTGTGCACCGCACCCGTCGATCAGTCATAAGCTCGTCGGCCATGCAGATACCTGGACCCACGTCACCGATCTCGCGCCGCCTGCTGGGCATCGCCGTCCTGGCTGCCGTGTTCGCATCCGGCTGGTACCTGGGTCAGCCTCTCAGCCCTCCCGAGTGCGAGGTTCACGAACGCACGTACAGCGACCACTTCGAAGCCATCATCTGTGACCCGGACGACGACAAGCCCCGCGTCCTGGCCTGGTTCACGGGAGACCTGCGATAGCCGTGTGTGGGATGTGCCCTCACCGTGCGGGGACGCTGTTCGTTGGTCGAGGCGGGGCACATGGCGGTTTCGCCACCTCACGCGTCGCGTCGGTGCAGGGCCCACCATCCCGCGCCCACCGCAAGCGCCGCCCAGCCAGCCGTGACCACAAGGCCCGCCCAGGGGCCCAGTACCCCGTGCGGCGCGGTGTGGAGCATCTGCTGGCCCGCTCGGTCCGGGAGGAACTGTCCCACCCTTCCGCCCCGGTCGGGGCCCAGGATCGGGGAAAGCAGGCAGACCAGCGGCACGAGCAGTCCCAGCGTGGCGACCGGGCTGCGCAGCACCGCCGCCGTGCCGGTTGCGAGCAGCGACAGCAGCGCGAGGTAGATGCCGCAGCCGAGTGCCGCGCGCACGGGGTCGGGGGCGTCGAGCCCCACCCCCTGCTCGCCCAGCAGCGGTTGGCCGACCAGGACGGTGCCGAACCCCGCGACCAAGCCGGCGGCCAAGGTGGCGCCGCCGAGGACGATGAGCTTGGCCGTGTAGAACACACCGCGACGCGGTACGGCCGCAAGCGACACGCGCACCGAACCGTGGGTGTACTCGCCCGCCATCGCCAGGGCGCCGAAGCAGATGGCCGCGATCTGGCCGAAGCTGATGCCGAAGAACGAGAACCACAGCGGGTCGAAGTCGCTTTTTCCGGTCTGCCGGGCCCCCGCCAGCCCGCAGGCCAGCGCACCGAAGCCGATCGTGACCACCGGCGTGCCGGTCAGGGCGGTGACAAGCCCCCGTACGGAGCAGACCTTGGCCCATTCGGCGCGGGCCGCAGAAATGATCACGTTAGTGGTCATGGTCATGCTCCCTTGCTCTGGGCGTCGGCCGTGAACTCCGATTCGGGCCCGGTCAGTCGCAGGTAGGCCTCCTCCAAGGAGGTGGGGTCGTCGGCGAGTTCGAGGAGGGGCACCTGCGAACGCGCAGCCAGCGCGCCGACGTGCGCCGCCTCGGTGCCGTCCACCGTCCAACGTCCGTCGCCGTCCGGCACGGCCCGCAGCCCGCCGTCCGCGAGCACCTGGCGCAGCCGGTCGTTCTCGGTGGTGCGCAGGCGCACCCGTCGACGGGTGTGTTCCTTGAGGAACGTCTCCATCGGGCTGTCCGCCAGCAGCCGGCCGCGCCCCAGCACGACGACGTGGTCGGCGGTCGCCGCGACCTCGCTCATCAGATGGCTGGAGATCAGGACGGTGCGGCCTTCCGAGGCGAGCCCACGGGCCAGTTCGCGCAGCTGGACGATGCCTTCCGGGTCGAGCCCGTTCGACGGCTCGTCCAGCATCAGGACCGGTGGATCGCCCAGCAGGGCGGCGGCCAGGCCGAGCCGCTGCCGCATGCCGAGCGAGAGGGCGCGCACCCGCCGCTTCGCCACGCTCGCAAGGCCCATCCTCTCCAGCACCTCGGTGACGCGGCGGCGGGGCATGCGGTTGCTGTGTGCGAGGGCCAGCAGGTGGCCGTGGGCGGTGCGTGCGGGGTGGGCGGCCGAGGCGTCGAGCAACGCGCCGACGTGCCGCAGCGGACGGTCGAGACGCGCGTAGGGGCGTCCGCCGACGGTCGCCGTCCCGGAGGTGGGACGGTCGAGGCCGAGGACGATGCGCATGGTGGTGGACTTGCCGGCGCCGTTGGGACCGAGGAAGCCGGTGACCCGGCCGGGACGGATGCTCAACGTCAGCCCGGCGACCGCTCGGGTTCTGCCGTAGTTCTTGACCAGTTCATGGATGTCGATGGAGGTCATGGCCCCACGGTCCCGCCCCGGGTGCCCGGTCCGCTTCCCCCGGCGGTGTCGAGGATCTCCCCCGGCCGGGGGAGGTGCGGGCTTGCGCGGCAGTGCCAGGATCAGCGCCATGCGCAGGCTGCTCAGCCCCCTGACCCTCGCCAACGTCTGCACGCGTTGGCTGCATCTGGTGATCGGTGCCCTGTTCGCCGTGGTGTGCATGTTCATTCATCCCGTCGGCGGCGGCCACGGGGTGGACGTGCTGCTGCGCGCCGGGCTGGTGTCGGTGCCGCCGCTCGTCGTTCTCGGCCTGGTGCCGGCGGTGCGGCTCGCTGAAGGGGTGCAGGCGCAGCTGATGCTGGTGGCCGGGCGGCCCTCGCCGGAGCGGGACGCCCGCCGGGCCCGGATCGCGGCGGCACCGGCGAAGTCGGCAGCCGACCGGGTGCGGACCGTGTGCTGGCTGGTGGTGCGCGTGCAGTTGGGCACGCTCACGTGGAGCGCCTCGGTGTGGCTTCCCACGCTGGCGGTCGGCCTCGCGGGCCGCGGCGGCGGATACGTCCTGCTGGCACTGCTGCCGTTGCTGGGTGTCGCGGTCGTCGTGGTGGGGATGGGCGAACTCGTGGCCGCCGCGGCGCGATGGCTGCTCGCGCCGTCGGCCGCCGAACGCATCGCCGCGCTGGAGGAGCGCACCGAGCGGCTGCTGGAACACAACCGGCTCGCCCGCGAACTGCACGACTCGATCGGCCACGCGCTCACCGTGGCGGTGGTGCAGGCGGGTGCGGCCCGGACGGCGGGCTCGGCCGAGTTCGTCGAACAGGCGCTGGTCGCCATCGAGGAGACGGGGCGGCAGGCCTTGCAGGACCTGGACCGGGTGTTGAAGGTACTGCGCGAGGACTCCGGGCCGCCCGGCGAACGCCCCGCGCTCGCCGACACCGTGCGGTTGCTGGACGCGGCACGCGGTTCCGGTGCCGACGTGACGGCCGAGGTGACCGGCCCGCTGGACGCCGTTCCGGGGCCGGTCTCCCGCGAGGGCTACCGCATACTCCAGGAGTCGCTGACCAATGTGCTGCGGCACGCCGGCCCGGTTGCCGTCACCGTGCGGATCGTCGTCCACGACGACGCGGTGGAACTGGACATCCGCAACCGGCTGGGCGAGATCGGGCCCGCGCCTCTGGGCCGGGGCAGGGGGCTGCGCGGCATCCGCGAGCGGGCCGTGCTGCTCGGCGGGCACGCGGACGCGGGCCCTTGCGCGGACGGTTGGCGGGTCCATGCCCGGTTGCCGACCGCATAGGGTGATCCCATGCCGCTGACCGTGCTTCTGGTCGATGACGAGCCCCTGGTCCGCGCCGGACTCCAGGCGATCCTCGAGGCACAGCCCGACATCGAAGTCACCGGTGAAGCCGCCGACGGTGCCGCCGTCGTCCCGCTGATCCGCCGGCTGCGCCCGGACGTGGTGGTGATGGACGTCCGGATGCCGCTGCTCGACGGGATCGAGGCCACCCGCGCCATCCTGGCGGCGTTCCCGGACCCACCCAAGATCCTGACGATCACCACGTTCGAGAACGACGAGTACGTGTACGAGGCGCTGCGCGCGGGTGCGGACGGCTTCCTGCTCAAGCGCGCGCACCCCTCGGAGATCGTCCACGCGATCCGGCTGGTGGCGGCCGGGTCCTCGCTGCTGTTCCCGGCCGCACTACGCCGGATGGCCGCCACCCACACCAACCCGCAGGCCCGCGCGGTGCTGGAGCGGGCCGCGCTGACGGACCGCGAGAGCGGCGTCCTGCGCCTGATGGCCCGCGGGATGTCCAACGCGGAGATCGCAACGGAGCTGGTGGTGGGCACGGAGACCGTCAAGACGCATGTCAGCGCCGTCCTCGCCAAGCTGGGCGCCCGCGACCGTACGCAGGCGGTGATCGCCGCGTACGAGTCGGGGTTCATCACACCCGGCTGAGCGCCCGGGCCGGGCACCGGCGCGGCTGTCAGGCCAGCCGGATCCGGAAGACGGCCACGTGTGCGTCATGGCCGTCGACACGCATGTCGACCGTCTTCTTGCTCACGAGTTGCAGCTGGACGTTGCCGTTGCCGGGCAGCCAGTTGATCCGGTCGATGCCGGTGGCGAACACCTGCTTCTCGGCGGCCATCCCCGTGGCCTTCTTGAAGCCCGGGTTGTTCGTGTCCGCCGTCCAGATGACCAGGCGTCCCGCCTGGTGGTGGGCGAGCACGCGCGCCTTGTGCTTCTGCTTGTGCAGGTCCCACTTGTCACGCAGGGCCGGTTTCCTGCCGCCGTTGTAGGCGCCCGCGATGTAGTGCGTGTTGATCAGGGCGAATTCCAGGGTCGGGTGGCTGGTGTGCCGCACCACGACCTCGTTGATCCAGCGGGACGGTGTGACGCCCGCGATACCGCCGTGCACGAACGTGCGGGTCCTGGCGACGATCTTCCACGGCGTGGGGACGCAGAGCGGCTCCCGGTACGCCTTGTCGTCGTGGAGGAACGGCTTCTGGTAGGCACTGCCGAAGTAGGTGGCGATGTCCGCGGGCTCCTGGTTGTCCCCGTCACCTTCCCGGATCTCCTGCCAGCCCACCAGTGGACGGTGGCCGCTGTCGCAGTACCGGACGTCGTGGATCGCGTCCTTGCGCGCGCCGAGGTTCTTCCGGCCGATGTTGGCGGAGACGACGGGAAGGCGGACCCAGTCGGTCGCCGCTGTGGTGGACGCCCCGGCGAGGGACGCCCCCGCCAGCACCGCGCCACCGGCCGCACCACCGCCGAGCGCGAGCACCCTACGTCTGCCGAGCATGTGGTCGCTGAGGTTCCCTGACACGGTCGTCCTCCGTTGCGGTCGTCCCCTTGTCGAGATGTCCCCGCGATTCAAACGGACGCGCATACACGACGGATACAACCGATTCCTCGGAGGCTGTGACCCAGCTCACGAAGAAACGGTGACAGGGTGTTGTCGCGACGGGCTGCGACCGTCGACGGCATGACGATCACCGATGAGGACTGCCTCGCCGAGACCCTGGCGTTCAACGAGCAGTTCGAGGCCGCTGCCGCCAGCCGTCCGGCACGCGAGGGAGCACCGGACGCCGCCACGCTGGCGCTCCTGCGGCGCAACCGACTCGGCGGCCACACCCCACCGGTGAGGCTGCCGCACGGCCGAGACGCCGTCGTTGCGGATGGGGTGCGCATCCGGGTGTTCAAGCCGGACCGTGTCGAGGGCGTGTACCTGCACATCCATGGGGGCGGATGGGCGTTCGGCGCCGCGGACGGGCAGGACGAGCGGCTGTGGCAGCTTGCCGTGCGGGCGCGGCTGGCCGTGGTGAGCGTGGGGTACCGGCTGGCGCCGGAGCACCCGTTCCCCGCCGGGCCCGATGACTGCGAAGCCGCCGCCCGGTGGCTGGTGGAGCACGCCGCTGCCGAGTTCGGCACCCGGCGGCTGCTGGTGGGTGGGGAGTCATCAGGTGCCCACCTGAGTGTGCTGACGCTGCTGCGGCTGCGCGACCGGCACGGCATCTCCGGTGCGTTCCGGGCGGCCCACCTGCTCTTCGGCCCGTACGACCTGTCGATGACGCCGAGCCAGCGGTCGTTCGGCTCCCGGCGGCTGCTGAGCAACACCGACACGATTCGGGGCAGCTATGAGCTGTTCACTCCCGGGATGACGGCGGAGCAGCGGCGTGCCCCGGAGGTCTCACCGCTCTTCGCCGACCTGACCGGGTTGCCACCGGCCCGGATCGTCGTCGGGAGCGAGGATCCGCTGCTGGACGACTCGCTGTTCCTGTCCGAGCGGTGGCAGGCGGCGGGGGCGTCCGTACAGCTGGGTGTCGTCGCCGGCGCGATGCACGGCTTCACCCTGTTCCCGTTGACCGTCACCGCGCGGGAGCTGGTGCGGCAACGCGCGTTCCTGGCGGCCGCGTGACATGCCGGTAGCGTCGTCCTCATGAACCGCACTGGCCGGCTGTACGCGCTGGTGGAAGAGTTGCGTGCGGCGGCGCCGCGGCCCGTCACGGTCGCGGCGCTCGCCGCACGCTTCGAGGTGAGTACGCGTACGGTGCAACGTGACCTTCAGGCGCTGATGGAGTCCGGTGTCCCGGTGCGCGCCACACCCGGGCGGGGCGGGGGCTGGACGATCGATCCGGCGATGACGCTGCCTCCGATCCATCTCACGGCCGACGAGGCCTGGGCGCTGACCGCCGCACTGGCAGCGGCCTCCCCCGGCGCGCCCTACGCCGGTGCGGCCCGCACGGCGTACCAGAAGATCGCGGCCGCCATGACCGGTCCCGCCTCGGCAGCGGCCCAGGAACTGGCGGCACGGATCGTCGCGCTGCCGTCACGGTCCCACTCCGCGGTCCGCGCGGCGGTCCGCACCGCGGTGGAGCAGGCGCTCGCGAACACCCTGGCGCTGCGGCTGACCTACGTCGACGCCGCAGGACGCGAAAGCGACCGCGTGGTGGAGCCGGCCGGGTTGCTCACCGCCGGTGATCACTGGTACCTCGTCGCCTGGTGCCGCACACGACGGGCCGGTCGAGGTTTCCGGCTGGACCGGATCACCGCAGCGGCTCCCACCGGTGACCCGGCTCGGCCGCATGACCTGGCCGAGCTGCTGGTCGGCTCGGCCGGCGCCGGTGCGGTGCGCCCCGCTGCGCTGGCCGCGCTCGCCGAGGGGCGTGTCAACTCTTGAGGAGGGTGTCCCGGTTGGCCAGGATGAATTCGAAGTGGCCGAGCAGGGCGCGCACCTGGGCACCGCTCGCGGCAGGTTCCACCACCGCACCCCGCCGCACCGGTGCGAAGAATCGGTCACCCGTCATGGGTTCGTTCGGCTCGTCCATGCGGCGACGTCTTGGCCGCCCGGGGTGCCCGGCCCCGTGGCCCGCTGGAGCGGATCACGGGCTGGAGCGTCAGACGGGCCAACGCTGCGCCGGTGACGGTGGCGGTGACAGCGACGGTGACGGTGACGGACGGCGTCTAGAGCGGGACGATGGTGAGCACCGTGGCGTAGTCAAGGCTGGTCACGCCGGTTTCGGTGGCGCAGTCGGTGACGGACAGGCTGGGCGCGGTGAAGGTTTCCACCACCTTCTCTCCGAGGAACTCGCCGGAGGTGACCGACCCGGTTTCGGTGAGAACGGTGTTGGAGCCGATGTGCGCGGCGGTGGCGGTGAAGTCGAAGGACGTCGACCGGCCGTCATTCCAGTCGATCGTCTCCGTGCCCGTCTCGGTCAGGACGGCGTTGCAGCTCAGGTTCAGCAGCGCGGTCACGTTCCGCTGGCCGGCCGTGGCGTGGGAGCCGAGTGCCAGGCAGCTGCCGGTCGGGCTGTGTTCGTCGATGGTGTTCAGCCGGCCCGCCACGGTCACCGTCGTGGGACGGACGCTGTTGGTCAGGCCGGGGCTGTAGGTCGTGTAGCTCCAGCCGGTGCACAAGATCGTGCCGGCCTCGGCTGCGGCGTGCACGGGGGCGGAGGCGAGGGCGATGTCGCCCAGTGCGAGCACGACCAGGCCGACCAGGGTGGTGAGCCGCTTCTTTCCGATCATGCGACACCTTTCCGGAGAACGAAGGCGTGACGACGGACGCGGACACGCGCCAGCGCCCGCCCGCCCGCCCGCAACGCGGATCCGCGCAGAGGGTGTTGCTGCGACCGATCCGCGCTTCACCGTAGCGTTCGGATACAAGCGGATATATACGAATAGGCCGATCGATCAAAAGGCGCCCTCAGATCGGATGGCATCGGTCACGGGGCGCTCAAGGAGCGTCCAGTTCCACACCCGCGAGCCGGTCCATCTCCCGCAGGGAGCAGGGACGTCCGCACGCTCGTCCCGTGGCCGTTCACGCGCCGCGATCAGGTCGGCGGCGATCCTGTGGCCGCCCGCACCCTGGCCGCCGGGCAGCTCCTGGGTGCGGCTCCGGTGCAGCCGGGCCACCAGACGTCTCGTTGCACATCCGACCGTGCAGCGGCGGCCACCCCGACACAGCGAACGGCGGCGGGAGCAGAATGGCACCATGCCCCCTACCACCACCCTGGCCATGGTCTTCACCGTCGCCGCGTCCGCACGGCAACGGTGGTGTGTGGCGCGCGTATCCCCTGCCGCCGCCCTCGTCCGTGCCGGAGCCCGCTTCGAACGCGGCGCGCTCGTCGCGCTCCATGAGGCGGTCGCGGCATGACCGTACTCACGGCACAGGCCATCGGCACCAGGCGGCTGGACCTGCTGCCGCTGCGCGTCCAGCACGCCGAGGAGATGGCCGTCGTGCTGTCCGACCCGGCCCTGCACACCTTCATCGGCGGCGCTCCGGACACCCCGCACGCCTTGCGCTCGCGCTACCAGCGCCAGACCGCGGGCTCTGGCGACCCCGCCGTGTCCTGGCTGAACTGGGTGATCCGGCTCCGTCATGAGTCCTGCCTGACGGGCACCCTCCAGGCGACGGTCAGCCCCTCCGGCGAGGGTCACATCGCCGAGATCGCCTGGGTGGTGGGGACCCCGTGGCAGGGCAGGGGCATCGCCACCGAGGCGGCCCGAGGAGTCGTCGCCTGGCTCGGCGGGCAGCCGGTGCAGAGCGTCATCGCCCATGTCCACCCCGAGCACCGGGCGTCCGCTGCCGTCGCCGCCGCGGCCGGGCTCACACCCACCGACGTGTGGCACGAGGGTGAGATCCGATGGCACCGGAGCCTCCGGAACGGCACCGGGGCCTCTAGAGGTGACCGCTGACTTCGACCAGCGCGGCGTCGGTGTCCGCCGTGACCATGTGGGCGTTCATGTGGGCGCCGGCCAGGGCACCGGCCGCGGCAGAGGCACCCACCTGGGCGGTCAGGTCGGTGGCGTTGCCGGCCACCCACACGCCCGGCACCTCGGTGGCACCGGCGGCCCCGGAGACGAAACGGCGACCCATGCCACCCGGCAGGTCCTCCATCGGCAGCGCCAGACCTTCCAGGCCTTCGGTGCGGGCCCGCATCAGCGTGGCGACCGCGAGGACGCGGCGGGCGACCACCTGCCCGTCGGCCAGTCGCACACCTGCGATACCGCCGTCGTCGGCCTCCACGACCTCCTCCACCGGGGAGTCGACGATCTGGATGTGGCGTGCGGCGAAGCGCGCGCGGGTCTCCTCGTCCAGCTCGGTGCCGCGGGTGAAGTAGACGAGGTCGTCGGTCAGTTGCCGGAACAGCAGCGCGTGGTGGACCGATGCGGGACCCACCGCCAGAACCCCGACGGGCTCGTCGCGTACCTCCCAGCCATGGCAGTACGGGCAGTGCACCACACCGCTTCCCCAGTGCCCCGCGAGCCCGCGAACGTCCGGCAGTACGTCACGCAGGCCGGTGGCCACCAGCAGGCGGCGCGCCGTCAGGGTGCGGCCGTCGGAAAGGGTGACGGTGAACCGCGGATCCCCTGCGTCGGACGGGGCCGCCGGCTCGGCGGAGGTGACCTCGCCGCGGACGATCGCTCCGCGGTAGCGGCGCACCTCCGCCCGGCCCCGCTCGTACAGTTCGGCGGGCGGGGTGCCGTCCAGACCGAGCAGGCCGTGCACACCGTCGGCGGGCGCGTTGCGGGGGCTGCCGCTGTCGATCACGACGACCGAGCGGCGGGAGCGGGCGAGCATCAGCGCACCGTTCAGGCCTGCGGCGCCACCACCGATCACCACGGCGTCGACGGTCCCCTCCGGCAGTGTGTCGGTCGCGTGCGGGCCGGTCGTCACAGACATGTCGTCGTGTCCTTTCGTACGTGTGTGGCCCCGGCGGATCCGGGCTCCTGAGACACGACGCTAAGCGCGCCTTGCATCACGGGCATAAGGTGTTGCCCATGGCGCAAGAAGATGGGGATCTGGACAGCCTGGTACGCAAACGTGTGCGCGCCCTGAGGGTGGCGCACGGCTGGTCGCTGGAGGAGCTGGCCACCCGCGCCCGGCTCAGCCCGTCCACGCTCAGCCGCATCGAGAACGGTCAGCGCCGCCTGGCCCTGGACCAGCTGGTGACCCTCGCCCGGGCGCTGGACACCTCCCTCGACCAGCTGGTGGAAACGGCCACGGACGACGTCGTGTCCAGCCCGACGATCGACGCCGCTCACTCGCTGATGCGCTGGCCCATCAAGGCGGAACCCGGCATGACCGTCGTGCGTCAGCGCATGACGAGTCCGCCGCCGGACAACGCCGCGCGCATGCGGGCGCACCCGGGCCGTGAGTGGCTCGTCGTGCTGTCCGGCACCGCCACCCTGCTGCTGGGCAACCGGCGCTTCCGGGTGGAGACCAACCAGGCCGCCGAGTTCCCCACCATGCTGCCGCACGCCATCGGCGCCGAAGGCGGCCCCTGCGAGATCCTCGGCGTCTTCGACCGCGACGCCCGCCGCGGCCACCAACGCGACGGCGGCCCGCAGCGTCCGGACGGCGACTGAATCGGACCGATCCCGCTCGTGACCTCCCCCGGCGGTGGCGGTTTGCGCGCGCGGCACCGGATGCGGTCCTCTCCTTGCGGATGGGGAAAGCAGCCGTGCCGCACGCGCATGGTCCTCGTAGCGTGCGGACATGACCCAAGCACCACGGCACACTCCCCACCACGGCCACCACACGGCCCGGAACGACCACCACCCGCGCGACGTCGAGGACCAGGCTGAGCTGCTCGACCTGGACGGGGAAGTACTCGCCGAGCACATCGCCGCCATCACCGCATGGCTACCGGTCCGGGAACCGCCACGCCAGATCGTGGATCTGGGCTGCGGGACGGGCGCCGGCACCTTCGCCCTCCTCGCCGGCTTCCCCGAAGCGCACGTCACCGCCGTCGACTCCTCGGCCGGACACCTCCAGCGCCTGGCGGAGAAGGCTCGGGACCGGGGTGTGGCCGATCGGGTGCGCACCGTGGCGGCCGACCTCGACGACGCCGCCTGGCCCCACCTCGGCAGCCCGGATCTGGTGTGGGCCTCGGCCTCGATGCACCACATGGGCCGCCCCGACCGCACCCTGCGCACGGTCCACGACCTGCTCGTGCCCGGTGGGCTCTTCGCGGTCGTCGAACTGGCCGGCTTCCCCCGTTTCCTGCCGGCGAACGCTCCGCAGGACCGGCCCGGCCTGGAAGAACGCTGCCACGCGGCCAGCGACCGGCACCACGCCGAGCATGTCCCCCACCGCGGTGCCGACTGGGGCCCGATGCTGACGGAGGCCGGGTTCACGCTCGACGGCGAACGCACGATCACGGTGCACATCGAGGGCGCCCGCACCACGGCGGTGGGCGCGTACGCCCTCGGCAGCCTGCGGCGCATCCGGCACACCGTCGCCGACACGCTCACGGCCGAGGACCTCGCCGCGCTCGACCGGCTGCTCGACGCCGGCGGTCCCGGCAGCATCCTGCGCCGCGACGACCTCGCGGTACGCACCGAACGCACCGTCTGGGCCGCGCGCCGCGTCCGGTGATGCGCAAGGTGATCCGCAACGCCCGCCGGCGCGGAATCGACGCCTCGGCGGTGTCCTGCGGGTGCTGCCCGCCACCGGTGACCGGGTTTTTGGTGAGGATGGGGGATCGAGGTGTCGAGATGCGGTCGCCCCGTTCGTCATCCTCTTCGAGCAACCGTGATCCGGGTGACTGGAGGACCTGTGCAGTACATGTTGTTGATCTACGACTGCGAGCGGCCTGAGCCGACCGAGCCGGGCTTCGCCGAGGCTCTGGCCAGGGTGAACGCATTCGCCGACGAGTGCCGCCGGCGCGGCGTGTTCGTCTCCGGACATCCCTTGCAGGGCGAGCACACCGCCACCACGGTCAGCGTGCGGGGCGGCCGGACGATGATCACCGACGGCCCGTACGCCGAAACCCACGAGCACCTCGGCGGCGTCTACGTCCTGGACTGTCGCAACCTGGACGAGGCCCTTGAGCTCGCCGCACTGTGCCCGATGGCCGAGCAGGGCGGGATCGAGGTGCGGCCGATCGTGGGTGTGCCGGGCCTGGACCACCGTCCGGCCCACCGGGCGGCCACCGGCGAATGAGCCCCGCACCGGTCCTACAGAGGGTCTACGGCGAGCACCGGGCGCGGATGCTCGCCGCCCTGATC
This sequence comes from Streptomyces odontomachi, assembly GCF_024435355.1. Lineage (GTDB taxonomy): Bacteria > Actinomycetota > Actinomycetes > Streptomycetales > Streptomycetaceae > Streptomyces > Streptomyces odontomachi. The sequence continues at coordinate 1,037,366 of NZ_JAMJWG010000001.1, read as the reverse complement.
CGTGTCCTCGGCGACTTCGAACTCGCCGAGGACGCGCTTCAGGACGCGTGCGCTCTCGCACTGCGCGCCTGGGGCGATCCGGCGCCGGACGATCCGGTGGCGTGGCTGCTGACCGCGGCCCGCAACAGCGCGATCGACCGGCTGCGGCGCGACCGGCTCGGCCGGGAGAAGCTCGCCCGACTCGGCGCGGCCTGCGAGGTGGTGACGAGGATGCCGGACGGTGCCGAGAACAGCCTGCTCGGCATAGGTGACGAGCGGCTCAGTCTGATCTTCACCTGCTGCCATCCGGCCCTGGCCGAGGACGCCCGGGTCGCACTCACCCTTCAGGCCGTGGCCGGGCTGACCGCCGGGCAGATCGCCCGGATGTTCCTGGTCGGCGAATCGGCTCTGGCGCAACGTCTGGTACGGGCGAAACGGAAGATCCGGGACGCCGGGATCAGCCTGGAGGTCCCCGCCGACCCGCTGTTGCCCGAGCGGCTCTCCGGCGTCCTCGCGGTGCTCTACCTGATCTTCACCCAGGGCTACACCGCCGCCCACGACCGACCCGAACACCGCACCCTGCCCCAAGAGGCGATCAGGCTCGGCAAGCTCGTGGCCGCTCTCATGCCCGACGAGCCCGAAGCGCTCGGCCTGGTCGCGTTGTTGTTGCTGCACGACTCGCGTCGTGCCGCGCGCTACAGCGCCTCGGGAGACGCGGTGCTCCTCGCCGATCAGGACCGGTCCCGGTGGGACCGCACCCAGATCGTCGAGGCCGTCCGGGTGCTGGACCGGGCGCTGCGCCACGGAAGGCCCGGCCCCTACCAGGTGCAGGCCTCGATCGCGGCGCTGCATGCCCAGGCCGTCTCGGCCGACGGCACGGACTGGCGGGGCATCGCCGCACTCTACGCCCGCCTGCTCACGCTGGCCCCGTCGCCGGTGGTGGCGCTGAACCACGCCACCGCCGTGGCCATGGCCACCACCCCGGACGAGGGACTGGCGCTGATCGACGGGATCGACGGGCTCGACCGCTACCACCTGCTGCACGCCACCCGCGCGGACCTGCTGCGCCGCCTGGGCCGCCACGCGGAGGCGGCGTCGGCCTACCGGCGCGCCCACGAACTGGCCACCAACCCCGCCGACCGGCGGTTCCTCGCCGGTCGGTGCCACGCTCTCGACGCGACGGAGTACCGATGAGACTGTCCATCCTCGACCACGGCCACCGCCGCCGCGCCAAGGTGTTCCTGGCACTCACCTCTGCGACGTCACGTGGGGACAGCCCCGACATCGTGAAGATGCTGCTGTACCGGCCCGGCTTCCTCACCCGTCCGCTGCTGGACCTCACCGCCGACGCGATGCGCGGCCCGTCGTACTGGACCGCCGGGGAGCGCGAGTTTCTCGCGATGTGCGCCGCGCAGCGGCACCGGTGCCCGTTCTGCATCGACGCGCACGCCGAGCTGACCCGGATCGCCGGGCACGGCGAGGTCGACCCGGACGATCCCGCGTCGGCCCGGCCGCACCTGCGCGCCGTCCGGGAGTTCCTCGACCTGACCAGCCGCACCCCGGACCCCGCGAACGCCACCGAGGCCACCGAGGCCACCGAGGCCACCGAGGCCACCGCCGGGATCGTCGACCTGCCCGAGCACGCGGTGCAGGAGGCGCTGCGCGTCAACCTGGTGTGGAACATCGTCAACCCGCTGGCCAATGCGTTCGGCTTCCTGCTGCGCGAGGGCCAGTTGCACAGCGGTACCCGCGCGCTGCACCGGTTCGGCTACCGCTTCCCGTCCTTCCTGCTCGCCGACGGACCGGCCGCGGAGCACGGTGACGTCGTGGCCGACCTGCGTCACGCGGTGCTGGACGCGCCCGCCACCACCGATCCGGCGCTGCGCGCCGCCGCGGCGACGGGTGGCCCGCTCCCCGAACCCTGGCAGTCCTACGCCACGACCGTCCGCGACGCCTCGTACCGGATCACCGACACCGACATGGCTCGGCTCACCACCGCCGGTCACTGCGAAGACCAGATCTTCGAGGTCACGGTCGCGGCCGCGGTGGGCGCCGCGCTGCGCAGCTTCGACGTCGGCCGCCACGCGCTGGAGGGGAGGACCGCGAGCTGACCGTACGGGCTTCGGCAGGCCGTACGGAACGGCGGACCAGCGGCCGCGGTTCAGCCGCGGCGCAGCCGCACGGCCAGGAAGGAGGGTTGGCTGTGGGTCTTGTCGTAGCGACGCGGGTCGACCAACCGGGCTCCCCCGGTGGCCCGCGGCTCCACCAGCCGTTCCAGCACGAACCCGGCGCCGAGGAGTTCGCTGAGGAACCTCTCCAGCGTCATCCGCCGGTAGGTGATGGTTGATGTGGCGCCGTCTCCGAGGCGCTCCCGCGCGGCGCCCAGCAGGGTCTCGCGCCCTTCGACGCCGACGACCTCCGCGGCGCCCAGCTTCAGCGACTCGGCGGCGTAGTGCCCGGCTCCGCATCCCGGGTCCAGGACGCGGAGTCCGGTCACGTCACCGGGCCGGCCCCAGCATGGCCGGTCGGTCGGTGTGTGCGTTGTAGGCGTGCTCCGTGGCGAGGGCCGCGAAGTACGCGCCCTTCTCGCCGTGGTAAGCGGTCTCGGCTCCCATCCGCTCGTCCTCGCAACAGCCGTGGCCTCCTGGCCAAGCCGTTTCGGCCGGTCACGCCGGAGCGGACGGGAGCGGTCAGCCCTCCCGGGCCGCGGAGGTGAGCGACATGTCGGCGTAGCGGTCGCCCGCCACCCGGCTGGCGATCGGCTCCAGGAGCGCCAGTTCCTCCGTGGTCAGGGTGATCCGGGTGACCGCAGCGTTCTCGAGGAGGCGGCTGCGCTTGCGGGTCCCGGGGATCGGTACCACGGCCAGGCCGTGCACCTGGGCCCGCTGCTGTACCCAGGCCAGGGCGATCTGCGCCGTGGTGGCACCGCGGTCGGCTGCGATCTTGTGCAGGGGTGCCAGGAGGGCGGCGTTCGCCTCGGCGTTGTCGCCGGTGAAGCGCGGTAGCAACTGGCGGAAGTCGCTGTTGGAGAGGTCCTTGCCGGCGTCGGTGAAGGTGCCCGTCAAGAAGCCCCTGCCGAGCGGCGAGTAGGGCACGAAGGCGACCCCGAGCTCGGCGGCGACGCCCACCACATGGCGCTCCACGTCCCGGCTGAACAGCGACCACTCCGTCTGCACCGCGGCGATCGGATGCACGTCATGCGCTTCACGCAGTTCCGCGCCGGTGACCTCGCTCAGGCCGAGATGCCTGACCTTGCCTTCCCGTACCAGCTCGGCCATGGCGCCGACGGACTCGGAGAGCGGGATCGCCGGGTCGCGGCGGTGCATGTAGTAGAGGTCGATGACCTCGACCTGAAGGCGGCGCAGGCTCGCCTCGACGGCCTTCCTGATGTAGGCGCGGTCGTTGCGGATGGCCCGGTAGTTCGGGTCGTCGGCGCGGTACTCGATGCCGAACTTGGTGGCCAGCGTGATCTCGTCGCGGTGTGCGGCGACGAACGGCGCGAGGAACTCCTCGTTGGCACCGACGCCGTACATGTCGGCGGTGTCGATGAGGGTGACGCCCGCCTCGACGGTGGCGTCCAGCGTGGCGCGTGCCGCCGCGGCGTCCGTCGGCCCGTAGGCGGCGCTGATGCCCATGGCGCCGAAGCCCTGGACGCCGACGAGGGGGCCTGCGGTGCCCAGCTCGACGCTGCGGATCGGTTCGATGACGTTGTTCATGATGGTTCTCAGGCCTTTTCCGGCGCCCGGTGGGCACCCGCGTAGAAGTCGATCTTGGCGTCGAGTACGTCGAGCGTGTCCTGCAACTCCGCCATGCGCGCGACGACTTCGCCGCGCGTGCGTTGCAGGATCTGCCGCCGCTCGTCGTAGCTGGCTTCGCCCTGGCGGACCAGTTCCGCGAAGTCGACCATGTCGGCGACCGGCATCCCCGTCAGCCGTAGCTTGGTCACGAAGCCGAGCCAGTCCAGGTCCCGGTTGCTGAACAGCCGTTGCCCGTGCTGCGACCGGGCCACGGGCGGCATCAGCCCTATCTCCTCGTACCAGCGCACGGTGTGCGCCTTGAGCCCGGTGTGGGCCGCGACCTCGCTGATCGTGTAGCGGTCCTGGCCATCGGGTCGCGGATGCACCGATCCCGCGGACACGCAGACGTCCACGGGCGGCGGGGACTTCACGGGGGTGCTGTCGATCACCGTCATGTCGTTCACGCTAAGACCTTCAAGTGCACTTGAAGCAAGTGCTTCCGTGACGGTTCGCGTTCGCGCCCACAGCAACCCCTATTTTTGACATGGACACTTCCCTTGGGCGCCACAACTTGCTACTTGTGGGTAGCAACTTGCCACCCCCCACGGGAGCTTTCATGACAACCAAACAGCCGCTGGCCGCCCTCGCCGCACTGACCGTCGCCGCCGGGCTCAGCCTGACCCTCACCAGCCCCGCGCAGGCCGCCGGAGCCGCGTACGTCGCGCTGGGCGACTCGTACTCGTCCGGTAACGGCGCGGGCAACTACGACAGCGCGAGCGGCGACTGCCACCGCAGCCTGAGCGCGTACCCCTACCTGTGGAAGAACGCCCACTCGCCGTCCTCGTTCAACGACGACGCCTGCTCCGGCGCCGTGACCACGGACGTCATCAACAACCAGCTCGGCCACCTCAGCTCCGCCACCACCCTGGTGTCCCTCACCATCGGCGGCAACGACGCCGGCTTCGCCGACACCATGACCACCTGCGTCACCGGCAGCGACAGCGACTGCGTCAACCGCGTCGACCAGGCCGAGAGCTACGCCCAGAACACCCTGCCCGGCCGCCTGGACGCGGCCTACGACGCCATTCACTCCGCCGCGCCCAACGCGAAGGTCGTCGTCCTCGGCTACCCGCGCATGTACAAGCTCGGCGTCACCTGCATCGGCCTCTCCGACACCAAGCACCAGAAGATCGACGAGGCGGCCGACGCGCTCGACACCGTCATCGCCGCCCGTGCCGCCGCCCACGGCTTCGCCTTCGGCGATGTGCGCACCACCTTCAGCGGCCACGAGCTGTGCTCCGGCGACGACTGGCTGCACGCCCTGGTCGTCTCGCCCAGCTGGGAGACCTACCACCCCACCGCCACCGGCCACGCCAGCGGCTACTACCCGGTCCTGAACTCCAACAGCTGACCCATCCCACCGTGAGGAACGGCGCGTCCCAGAGCCCCTGCCCGCAAGGACCAGGGGCTCTTTCCACGCCCCCCACGGCGCCCGCGACAGCGAGTGACCGGCCACCCGTGCGCCCGCCAGGACGTGCACCACGCAACGGCACCCCCAATCGTGGTGGTGGACGAGAACCGGCGCAGGAGGTCACATGGACAGGTCACAGCTGATCACCGCGGTCACGACCAACGCCGCGGACAACGGGTGGCGGTTCGCACCACGCGAGATCGAATGGGTGTACGACGCCATGTTCGGAACCGTGGAACACCCCGGCGTGATCGCCGAGGCGCTCCAGCGCGGTGAGACGGTCGTGCTGGGCAGCTTCGGCAGTTTCCAGAGCACGGACGGCACCGCGGGCTTCCGCCCGGGCAAGGCCCTCACCGAGTACATCCAGGGCGCCGTCCCGTAGGCCGCGCCCCGCCCCCGTGGCGTGCGGCACGGGGGCGGAGGGGCGCACGGTGGGCGGCGGCGTCAGTCCAGTTGCAGCACCGGGTGGTGCAGGTCGAACCAGACCGCCAGGTCCAGTGCCCGCTCCAGCACGGCGCGCTGCGCCTGGGTGATGTGCTGCGACTCCGCCTTGGTGGCCGCCAGCAGCAGGTCACGCTGGTAGAAGTCGAGCACCGGGCTCTGCGCGTTGATCAACTCGCGGGTCTGCTCCTGGATCGCCCGCAGGTAGTCCGGGTCGAAGGTGCCCGGATAGCCGCTCTTCTTGCGGTCGGCGACCGAGGCCGGCAGCACGTTCCGGGTGGCGCCGCGCAGGATGCTCTTCTCCCGCCCGTCGAAGGTCTTCAACGACCAGGGGGTGTTGAAGACGTACTGCACCAGCCGGTGGTCGCAGAAGGGCACCCGGACCTCCAGGCCGACCGCCATGCTCATGCGGTCCTTGCGGTCCAGCAGGGACTGCACCATACGGGTGAGGTGCATGTGGCACACCTCGCGCATGCGCCGCTCCAGCCCGGTCTCGCCGTCGCCCACCGGTGCCGAACGCCGCGCGTCCAGGTAGTTGTCCCTGACGTACGTCTCCAGGTCAAGACGGCTCTTCAGGTCCTCGTGCAGCATCATCCCCGGGCCCATCCCCCGGCCCAGGCCGGCCAGCCACGGGAAGGTGTCCGCGCTGCGCTGCTCCTCGTCGTGGAACCACGGGTATCCGCCGAAGACCTCGTCAGCCGACTCGCCCGACAGGGCCACCGTGGAGTGCTCGCGGATCGCCTTGAACAACAGGTACAGCGAGTTGTCCCGGTCCCCGAGCCCGATCGGCAGGTCCCGGGCACCGACCGCCGCCCGGCGCACCGCCGGGTCCGACAGCGCCGAACCGTCCAGCACGATGTCCGAGTGGTCGCTGTTCACATGCTTGGCCACGGCGTGCACGTACGGCGTGTCCAGCGTCGGTGACACGTCGATGGCCTGGAAGTTCTCGGCCTGGTTGGGGAAGTCCACCGCGAAGCTGCGGACCCGTTCGCCCTTCTCGTCCAGTTGCAGGGCGGCGATCGCGGTCAGCGCCGACGAGTCCAGGCCACCGGAGAGCAGGGTGCAGCGGGGCACGTCCGCGACCAGCTGACGCTCGATGATGTCGTCCAGCAGCTCCCGCACATGGCGCACGGTCACCTCCCGGTCATCGGTGTGCCCGGTGACCTCCAGCTTCCAGTAGCACCGCTCGCGCAGGCCCTGCCGGTCGAGTACGACCAGGTGCCCGGGCCTTATCTCCCGCATGCCCTGCCACACGGCGCTGCCGGGCGACTTGGCGAACGAGAACACCTCCCGCAGCCCGTCCAGGCCGACCACCGGTTCGACCAGCGGGTGCGCCAGGATGGCCTTCGGCTCCGAGCCGAACAGCACACCGTCGTCGGTCTCGTAGTAGTAGAACGGCTTGATGCCCATCCGGTCCCGGATCATGACCAGCTTCTCGGTCCGGTCGTCCCAGATGGCGAAGGCGTACATCCCGTTCAGCCGGTCGGTCAGCCCCTCGCCCCACTCCAGGTAGCCGCGCAGCACCACCTCGGTGTCGGAGTCGGTGGTGAACCGGTGGCCCGCGCGGCGTAGTTCGTCACGCAGCTCGGTGAAGTTGTACGCCTCGCCCGAATAGACCATGGTCACCGCCCCGTCGGGCGTGTCCACGGTCATCGGCTGGGCCCCGCCGGGCAGATCGATGACCGCCAGTCGACGGTGCCCGAGCGCCGCGTGGTGGGCCGTCCAGGTGCCGCGGGCGTCCGGCCCGCGGCAGGCCATGGTCTCGGTCATGGCGTCCAACACGTCCTGCTGCGCCGTCAGGTCCCGCTGGTAGGAGACCCAGCCCGTGATGCCGCAGATGGGGATCACCTCACGTTTCCGTCGCCGTCGCACCCCCTGATAGGTGCGTCAGGCAACTTTCTCTCCGAGCGTGGCCGGACGTACACGTCGTGTAGGTGTTCGAGAGCGTGATGTTTCTCATGGGTAAATTCCTGCTTACGGAACGTTTGGAGGCCGCCTCCGTTCGCGTCAGGGAGAGCTGAGGAAGGTCGGCACCTTCGGGCTCCTCGCCGCGGCCGATTCCGCGCGGACCGAGGTGGCCGCATCTCGCCCCCGCCCCGGGCGGGCGCCGCTACCGTGGCTCCATGGCAGCGGACGAAATCCCTGTAACCGCACAGAACGACACGTCGCAGACCGCCCCCACCGCCGAGGAAGTCGGCGCCTCGTACGACGAGTTCGGTGATCTGTACGGGCTGATCCTCGGTGATTCCGCCATCCACGTCGGCATGTGGACGCCTCCCGGCACCCGTGCCCCCGCCTCGACTCTGCCCGATCTGGCCAACCTCGCCATGGACCGGCAGACCGACCACTACATCGACGTCCTCGGGCTCGGCCCTGACGACCACCTGCTCGACATCGGCTGCGGCACCGGCGGTCCCGCCGTTCGGCTGGCCGGCGCCAGCGGTGCCAGGGTCACCGGAGTCACCGTGAGCGCCTCGCAGGTCTCCGCCTGCATACAACGCGCCCAGGAGGCAGGCCTCGCCGACCGGGTCACCTTCGCCCTCGGCAACGCCATGGACCTGGGTCCGGAGCACGCCGCCGAGTCCTACGACGCGGCCTGGGCCATCGACTCGTTCGCGCACATGTCGGACCGTCTGGCCGCGCTCCGTGGCGCCCTGCGCGTGCTGCGTCCCGGCGGGCGGCTGCTCCTCACCGAGTTCACCAGGCACGGCGAGCCGACGCCCGAGCACCTCGCCGTCTGGCGCACGGTGTGGACCTCGCCGCCACCCGAGACGCCCGCCATCCTGCTGGAGCGCACGGCGCGGGCCGGCTTCGAACTGGTGAGCCTGACCGACCACAGCCAGAACTTCCATGTCACCGGCGACCTGATGGACGTGCTCTACCGCGACCACCACGACCGGATCGTGGACCGCTACGGTCCCGATACCACGGCGCAGCTGGACACCCTGATGCCGCTCCTGCGCCGGTTCATCCAGGACCACCTCGGCTACCACGTCTTCCTGCTGCGCAAGCCGGGCTGAGGTCGCGGCCGGGGAGGCCCCGTCGTGCGCCTCGCCGCCGCAGCCGGAAACGACCCGGCAGCACCGTACTCCGGCTCCTCGAAGGCGGTGGAGCCACCATTCGAGGAGCCGGTGGCGCCGTCACGGCAACCACCGACCGAAGCCGGCGCGTCATCCGGTCATGACGACTCCGCAAACGCTCTTGCGAGCGGCGCGCCCCGACGACGTGGAGAGCATCACCGACCTGCACACTCTGGCTCGCACGGCGTACTACGAGGCAGGTGGCGTGCCGAGCGTGGAACTCGCCTCTCTCGACGCACGCGCCGGCCGGCGGGAGAGCTGGATGCGTGCCGTCCAGTGCGACGACCGGACCGTGGTGTGTGCCGAACGCGAGGGCGACGTGGTGGGCGTGGTGGCGATGGGCCCGCCCTACGAAGCCGACGTCGATGCCACCACCGCAGGTCAGCTCTACCAGATCCACGTCCGCCCCGGCCTTTGGGGACGGGGTGTCGGCAGCCGGCTCCATGCGGCGTTCGTGACGTTCCTGAGGGAGACGTCCCTGACCACGGGTGTCCTGGAGGCGTGGGAGCGCAACACCCGCGCTCAGACCTTCTACGCCCGGCACGGCTGGCAGCCGGACGGACACCACCGGGCCGGTCCCGGCAACGCCGACTACGTGCGCATGCGCCTCAGACCGGCTCCCGATCCGGGCGAGCAGATCTGGGGAGCGCGTGAGCGACATCACTCCGGCCACGCCTGATCTGTGACGGAGCGAACACCGCGGCGGCCTCGGAAACGGGTCCGGAGCGGACCCCGCCTCCTTGGGGAGGACGGAGCCCGCTCCGGGTCGGCGTGCCGCTCAGGGGTGTCAGTGGCCCCCGCTCAGTTCCGCATCCTCGATGCGGGCCTCTTCCTTCGCCTCCGCGATCTGCTCGAGGACCCGCTCGCGCGGCAGCTGCACCCGCAGCGCCAGCAGGTAGACGATGGCGGTCAGCACCAGGCTGACCACGAAGCCCCAGCCGAGGCCGATCCAGCCCTTGCCGCCGTCGTAGTCGCCCGCCCAGCTCATCAGGGCGAGACCGACCAGCCACGGCAGGACCCAGCTCGCGCCGGACTTCCAGTCCATCTTCGGGGCACGGTCCTTGTCCACGATCTGGAGGATCGCCAGGATGACGAAGCCGATGCCGATGGTGGCGAACAGCTTGTAGTTGGTGTTCCAGCCGGCCCAGTACACGATCAGGTTCGCCGAGTAGAGGCCGAGGAACGGGATGATGTCGCCGCCGGGGATCTTGTACGGACGCTCGTAGTCCGGGATCTGGCGGCGCATGACGGCCAGCACCAGCGGTCCCGAGCCGAACGACAGCACGGTCGCCGAGGTGATGAACCCGACCAGTTCCTGCCAGCTGGGGAACGGCAGGAAGACGATCAGACCCAGCACGAAGGCCAGGATCAGGCTGACCAGCGGCGCACCCTGGGACGTGGTCTTTGCCAGCGGAGCCGGAGCGTTGCGGTTACGGGCCATCGCGTAGGAGATGCGGGCCGTGACCGTGGTGTAGATCAGACCGGTGTCGGCAGGCGAGATGACCGCGTCCACATAGAGCAGGTAGGCCAGCCAGCCGAGGCCGATGGCGCTGGAGATCGCGGCCAGCGGGCCGAAGTCGTTCGCGAAGGTCAGGTTGATCCAGCCGTGCGAGTGCTTGAGGTCACCCTCAGGGACGGCGCCGAGGAAGGCCACCTCGAGCAGGACGTAGATCACACCGGTGAGCACCACGGAGCCGATGACGGCGAACGGAACGTTGCGCCGCGGGTTGCTGGTCTCGCCCGCCAGCTCGACACCCTGGCGGAAGCCGAGGAACGAGAAGGTGATGCCGGCGGTGGATATCGCCGTGAAGATGCCCTTGGCACCGCCGGGGGCGAAGCCTCCGTACTCCGCGGCCCCGATGTTGTGGCCGTGGAACGCGGTCACGAAGAACATCACGATCACCAGGGCGATCGCGAACAGCTTCCACCAGACGAGGACGTTGTTGACACGGGCGAACCAGCGGATGCCGTAGTAGTTCAGCACCACGAAGAACGCCATGCCGACCACGGCGATCGCATAGCCGGAAGCAGTGAGCGTGTACGCGCCGTTCGCTTCATGGAAATCGGTGAAATGCGCCCATTTCGTGGCGTACTGAAGAGCACCTTCGACCTCGATCGGCGCCACCGTCGCGGCGGCGATCCAGGTGATCCACCCCATGGTGTAACTGGCGAAGGAACCAAATGAAAGGTGCGGAAAGCGCACCACACCGCCCGAAAGCGGAAACATCGTTCCCAGTTCGGCGAAGCACATACCGATGAGAAGGATCATCACCGTTGCTATCGCCCACGAGAATATCGACGCGGGGCCGGCTATCTTCGCCGCGTTCAACGCGCCGAAGAGCCAGCCGGACCCGATGATCGATCCCACACCGGCGAAGAGCAGGCTGATACGGCCCATGTCTCTGCGCAGCGCGGGTTGTTCCTCCGGAGTCCCCTCCGAAGGCCTAGCGACTGTGGCCATCACCACACACCCGTCCATGATCTGAGGCCCCGCCCTCATGAGGTCGCGGGTCTCCTCTGCCTGCTAACCGGGACGGGCACCTGCCCTTTGATCTGTGATCCATGCATCTTAGATTTTTATCCGTACCGCGCAAGTAGCCCGGGAGAGGTCCTCGTCTCACCTCGGCGCGAGCCTTGTCCCACGGGCCAGGCGAGCGGCAGTGTGCCTGGTCACACGGCCAGTCGGCCGGCGATACGGCAGCCGTCGGACGGTGGCCGAGCGGCCTCGGCGAGGGCGCGCACAGGGGCAGCCGACACCGTTTCCACACACGCCTCGGCCGGGCTCGCGAGCAGGTCTTCGGACCGCGCCCCCAAGCGTCGCGCAGGGTCCGGGTCGACGGCGTACCGGGTGACGTCCTGCGGGGTGCCGCAGAACCGGTCGATGGTCTCGGTTTCGTTGCAGTCCGTGAAGTGGCGACCGCCGACCCCGTCAGCAGCGGATGGGTCGCCCCGCCGGTCCCGGACACGCCGATGACACCCCGTGCGGTGCTCCGGTCTTCTAAGCTGGACCGGACGCGGCATGCCGGGGAGGACACCTCTATGACTGTTCAGCCAGACGGTCCCGTAGACGGCGGCGCCACAGCCATCCCCCATACGATCAACGACATCGGGGACGCCCTGACCGGTGGCGACCGAGCCCGCTTCTACGGCCAGGTGCTCGCCGCCGAGGCCGCCGAGGTGCCCGAGGTCATGCACCGCTGGTGGAAGACCGCCATGCTCAACGCCGCCCCTCAGGCCGACCGCAGCCGGGCCAACGCCGCCGCCGGCCGGGCCCTCATTCCGCTCAGCACCCTGGCCGCCCGCGTCGAGGGAGTGCAGTGAGCTGGTCCGTCTGGGCCGAGGAGATCCCGGCGCAGACCGTCCTCGCCATGCCTGAGGGCCTGGCGAAGGCGACGACGAACTTCCTGCGTGCCCTCGCCCTCGAGGTCGGCGGAGCCATCGACCTCGGCCGGCAGCCTCCGGGTGATCCGATGGACGACACCGGGCTGCGGTACTCCCTGGAGGTCCGCGGTGAGCCCGTCCTCCTGGAGTACGTGATCGCACGGCAGGAGCAGCAGATCAGGATCGCGGTCCTGGTCTGGATGCACTAGCCACCGCCGCCGCAGCCACCATCACCGCGCCCCCGCAGTGTCATCTCAGGCTCAGCCGAGGATCAGTCATAAGATCCATCCTGTCTATATCGGACAGAGCAGAGGCGGGATGCACACCATGCGGTTCGCAGTCATCGGCGGCACCGGGCTCATCGGATCCCAGGTCGTACGGAACCTGAACGCGGCCGGGCACGAGGCGGTGCCCCACTCGCTGTCCACCGGGGTCGACGTCCTCACCGGCCAGGGCGTGGACGCGGCGCTGGCCGGTGCCGACGTGGTCGTCAACCTGACCAACTCCCCCACCTTCGACGACGCCTCCCTGGCGTTCTTCCAGACCTCGATGGACCGCCTCCTCGCCGCCGCGGAACAGGCAGGCACCGGGCACTTCGTCATCCTGTCCATCGTCGGTGTCGAGCAGGTGCCCGAGCTCGACTACTACCGCGCCAAGACCCTCCAGGAAGACATCCTCAAAGCCGGCCCCGTCCCCTACTCCATCGTCCGCGCCACCCAGTTCATGGAGTTCATGGACGCCGCCCTGTCCTGGACCGCCGACGACGACACCGTGCGCCTGCCCCGCACTCCCCTCCAGCCGGTCGCGGCGGCCGACGTCGCCGCGACGGTGAGCGACGTCGCGGCCGGAGCGCCCCTGAACGGCACCCTCAACCTCGGCGGACCGGACACCTACCCGCTGGACGAACTGGGCAGGATCACCCTCGCCGCCCAGGGCGACACGCGCTCGGTGACCGTGGACGACACCGCCGGCATGTTCGCCGCCGCACACGGCGACGTCCTCGTCGCACCCCAGGGCGCCCGCATCGCCCCCACGCGCTACGCCGACTGGCTGAGGGCGAAGACGACGACGGGCCGGTGAGCGATCGGGTGCACCACCCGCCACCCCTGCCGTACTCCTCACCCCTGCCGTGCTCCTCCGAGGTGACGTCCGGTCAGTGCGGCGCTCCGGCACCGACCGGGGCGCCGCCCCCGGCGGTTCAGCGCAGGCGCTCCCCGGTCGTGGCGTCGAAGAGGTAGACCCGCTCCGGCGGAGCCCAGAACCGCACCGTCTCGCCCCGGCGCGGCGTCAGGTTCGCCGGGGTCTGGGCGACCACCCTCCCGTCCTGCTGTGCGGGCACAGCAGATGCTCCCGGTCCCGTGCCCACCGCCACCGTGGCCAGGCCGAACTCCAGCAGGTCCTCGTGGACCACGACCTCGCCCGCCACCACCGACGTCCCGTCCGCGGCGTCGAAGCGGCAGTCCTGCGGTCTGAGACCGACCACGACGGTGCGGCCGTGCTCGGGTTCGCGGGCCGCGGTGCGCACCGCGGACGCGTCGCCGATACGGACGAACACCTGGTCCTCCCGGCGCTCCACGATGCCCTGGATCAGGTTGATCTTGGGCTCGCCCACGAAGTCCGCCACGAACTGGTTGCACGGGTCGTCGAAGATCTCGTCCGGGGTGCCGAACTGCTGGATGACGCCTGCGTCCATGACCGCGATGCGGTCCGCCATGCTCAACGCCTCCAGCTGGTCGTGCGTGACCACGATCGTGGTGTAGCCGAACTCGCGTTGCAGCAGGCGCAGTTCACGGCGGACCTGCTGGCGGTGGGAGGCGTCGAGGTGGGACAGCGGCTCGTCGAGCAGGAGCACCGGCGGGTTGCGGATGAGGGCGCGGGCCAGTGCCACCCGCTGCTTCTGCCCGCTGGACAGACCGGCCGGACGCAGCGGCAGCAGCTCGGTCATCCGCAGCCGCTCGGCCAGCGCGTCCACCTGCCGAGAGGCGTCCTTCACACCGCGGGCCCGCAGACCGTAGGCGATGTTCTCCCGCACGGTCAGCGGCGGGTAGAGGGCGTAGCTCTCGAACGCCACGCCGATGTTCCGCTTTCCCGGCGGCAGGTGCGGCATCGACCGGCCGCCGATGCGGATGTCGCCCGAGGTGACCGTCTCCAGGCCGGCGATCATCCGCAGAGTGGTGGTCTTGCCGCAGCCCGAGGGGCCGAGGATGGCGACCAGTTCGCCCGGTTCCACCGCCAGGTCGATGCCTCGTACCGCCTCGAAGGGCTCGCGTCCACGAGCGCTGTAGGTCTTGCGCAGCGCGTCCAGGACGAGGTCCTTGGCGATCGGCGCCGCCTTGGCCTGGGTGGTCATCGGGTCTCCTGTGCGGGCTGCGGACGGTCGGTGTCGGTGCGAGGGGGCGCCGCCGAGCCCAGTCGGGCGGTCTCCTCGCCCCTCTCGCCACCGGCGAAGACGTGCACCAGGTCGAGCGGGACGGCCAGCCGGACGGTGTCCCCTTCCGCGGGGGCCCGGTCGCTGGAGGAGACCACGATCAGCTCGGCTCCGTCGATGTCGACACTGAGCTCGACCAGTCGTCCCAACCGCTCCGCCAGCCGGACCTTGCCGGGCACGACCAAGGTGTCGGCGGCCTCCGGCGTCTTCCGCGGTCCGGTCGGATCCGCGCCGGTCAGCTCCAGGTCACGGGGGCGCAGGCCGAGGCGGACGGGGGTGCCCGGCGGCAGTCCCGGCTCGGGGGCGGGGACGGTCACGGATCCGCCTGCGGCGACGATCCGGCCGTCCACCACCTCGCCGTCGAGCAGGTTGATCTCCGGCTGGCCGAGCGCCTTGGCGGCGAAGGTGTCCACCGGCTGCGACCAGACCTGCTGCGGGGTGCCGACCTGGACCAGCGTCCCCGCGCGCAGGATGCCGATCCGGTCGCCGAGGGCCAGTGCCTCCTGGTAGTCGTGGGTGACGTAGAAGGTGGTGGTGGAGGAGAGTTCGCCGAGGCTCTTGAGCTCCGCGCGCATGGCGGCCCGAAGCTTGGCGTCGAGGTGGGACAGCGGTTCGTCGAGCAGGTAGACGTCGGCCGGGCGCACCAGGACACGGCCCAGGGCCACCCGCTGGCGCTGGCCGTTGGAGAGTTCGCGGGGGAAGCGCTTGAGCAGGGTGTCGATGCCGAGGGTGGTGGTCACCGCCTCGATGCGCTCGCTCTGTTGCCGTGCGGTGTACCGGCCGGTCCTGCCGGAGCGCAGCGGGGAGGCGAGGTTGTCGAAGACCGTCTTCTGGGGGTAGAGGGCATAGCTCTCGAACGCCATCGCGACGTTGCGCTCGTACGGCTCCACCTGCGTCATGTCGGTGCCGCCGATCAGGATCCGGCCGGCGTCGACCTCCTGGAGCCCGGCCACGCTCTTGAGGGTGGTGGTCTTGCCCGCGCCCGACGGGCCGAGCAGCACGAAGAACTCGCCGTCGGCCAGGTGCAGGGAGAGCTCGTCCAGGGCGAGGGTCTTGCCGTAGGTCTTGCGGACCTTCTCCAGTTCGACCGTTGCCATCAGGCTTTCACCGCTCCGAAGGACAGCCCGCGTACCAGGTAGCGCTGGATGGTCAGGGCGAGGATGAGCGGCGGCAGTGCGGCGATCAGGGCCGCGGCCGCCGTGAGGTTGTAGTAGGCCTGCCCGCCCCCGCCGAGGAACTTGGTGACCGCGACGGTGGCGGTGGTGGCGCCGCTGTCGGTGAGGATCAGCGGGAAGACGTAGTTGTTCCAGGCGAAGATGAACGCCAGCAGCGCCGACGCGGCGATGCCGGGCCGCACCAGCGGCAGGGCCACCATCAGGAAGGCGCGCCTGCGGGTGTATCCGTCGAGTAGCGCGGCTTGTTCGAGTTCCGGCGAGAGGTCCTGGAAGTAGGACCGCAGGATCCACACCACCAGCGGCATCGTCACCAGTTGCAGCACCCAGACCATGCCGACCCGGGTGTCGAAGAGGTCCAGCTGGTGGTAGATGACGAACAGCGGGACGATCACCATCAGCTCCGGCGCGAAGCGGAACGAGAGCATCTGGAACATCAGGTCGTCGGATCCGCGGAACTTCCACCGTCCGGCGGCGTAGGCGGCCGGGATCCCGATCACCAGCGACACCAGGACCGCACCGCCGGACGCGAGCACGCTGTTGAGCAGCGCACCCTTGAAGTCGACGCTGGTCAGGGTGGTGCCCTTGGAGCTGAGGACGGTGGAGTAGTTCTCCAGGGTGGGAGAGAACGAGAAGTAGGTGGACGTCTGCTCCGTGTTGCTCTTCAGCGAGAGCAGCAGCATCCAGACGATGGGGAAGAGGGAGAAGGCGAACCAGAAGACGATCAGCAGATCGGCCATGACGCCGCCGGGGGTGACCCTCCCCCGCCGCCTCGAGGGCTTCCCCGCTGCCTCAGGAGTGGGTGGGTGGGTGGCCATCAGCTCTCCTCCGCCCCGGCGGCGCGCCGCTGGGCCCTTCCCAGCACGCTCACCAGGAAGCGTGCGGTGATGAAGACGATGATCCAGAGCAGGAACATATAGGTGCTGCCCCGCGAGTAGTCGAAGTGGGTGATCGAGTCCTCGTACGCGTTGACCTGCAAGGTGGTGGTGGCGTTGCCGGGTCCGCCGGTGGTGAGCACGTAGATGACGTCGAAGATCTTCAGGCAGTCCATCAGCCGGAAGATCACCGCGACCAGGATGTACGGCCACATCATCGGGAGCATCAGCCGCCGGAACATGTAGAACCAGCTGGCGCCGTCGACGTCGGACGCCTCGAAGGGTTCCCTGGGCAGCGAGCGGACCCCGGCCAGCACCAGCACGGCCACGAACGGCGTGTAGATCCAGACGTCGACCAGCACCGCCGAGAACAGCGCGTTGTCCTCGCTGAGCCAGTTGAAGTCGTGTCCGAGCCCCAGGACGTGGTTGAGGATCCCGAACGAGGGGCTGAACATCAGCTTCCACGTGGTGGCGGCGATCACCGGCGCGATCATCAGCGGCAGGATCAGCACCTTCTCGAAGATCCGCCCCACCAGGCTGGAGCGGTTGAGCAGCAGCGCCACGCCCACCCCCAGCACGGTCTCCACGGCGGTCGCCAGTCCCGCGTACTCCAGGGTGACCTGCACGCTGTGCCACAGATCCGGGTCGCCCAGCACGCTGCGGAAGTTGCGCAGGCCGACGAAGACCGGGTTGGGGGTGTCGGCGGCGTAGTCCAGGAACGCGTAGTACACGCCCAGGACGAAGGGGTAGAGGATGCCGACGACGACCGCGAGCGCGGGCACGGACAGCAGGTAGGGCCGCAGCCGGCGGCGCCACCTGGGGATCGGTACGGGTGCCGCCTGCCCGGTTTCCGGCGGTCTTGACCGCCCGGGTGACGTCCGACCGGGGGCGGTCGTGGTCATCGGCGCGTCTCCTTGGCTTCGTTGGCCCGGGCGCTGGGTTGGTGCGCCCGGGACGGTGCTACACGTTGCTTCGGGCCGACGCTATGCGTTGATCTTCGCGTCGACGGTCTTGGCCAGTGCGTTGAGCCGGGACGTGGGGTCGTGCCCGGCGTAGATGTCCTGGAGGGCGACCGCCCACTCCTCGGTCGTCTCGAAGAACGACTTCTGCGGCGTGAACTGGATCTTCGTGGAGTCGATGACCTTCTCGAAAGTCTCCAGGTAGCCCGGGAAGGTGTCCAGGGTCTGCTTGAAGGTGCCGTCGAAGACCGACTTGCGGACCGGGTCGGGGAAGTCGGCGCTGTGGGCGGCCTTGCTCATCGCGTCCTTGCCGGTGGCCCACTGGATGAACAGCCAGGCGGCCAGCTTCTTCTTCGACGCCGCGTTCATCGCCAGGGACCAGGTCCACAGGTTGGTCGCGTAGTTGCCGTCGGGGCCGGCCGGACCGGTGTGCCAGCCGAGGTGTCCCGCCATCTCGCTGGCGCCGCGCCGGTTCTTGGGGTAGGTGGCGCTGTCCGCGTCGTAGACCATGGCCGCGATGCCGTCGCCGAGGTCCTGGGTGCAGTTGGGGTAGTCGTAGGTCGTCCAGGACGTGGGCCCGGACTTCTTCGCCATCTCGACCCACTTGCCGGTGAAGTCCACGGCCTTGGCCGAGTTCATCGCCGGGACCAGCTTGCCGCCCTGCACGGTGTAGTCGTGGCAGCCCTCGCGGGCGAACTGGGTCATGAATCCGGGGTGGATGGTGGCCCAGGACTTCGAGCCGCGGAAGGCTATGCCGTACCGGTTGGCCTTGCGGTCGGTGAGGTCGGCGGCGAGCTGGATCAGGTCGTCGAAGGTCTCGGCCGGCTTGATGCCCCGCTTCTTGAACAGGCTGCTGTTGTAGGTCAGGACGTTGGTCTCGAACCCCCAGGGGATGGCGTACTGGCCCCCGGTGCCCAGCGGGCTGCCGTTCTTGAAGTCCCAGCGGGTCGCGGAACGCAGCCCGGGGTAGATGTCCTCGAAGTCGTAGTCCGCCTGGGTGGCCGCCGAGTTCTTCAGCCAGGGGGCGAGGTCCTCCATCCAACCGGGCGGGCCGTACTGCCAGATGAAGTAGGCACCGGTCATGAAGACGTCATGAGTGCCGCTGCCGCCGGCCAGTTCGGTGTTGAGCTTGGTGAAGTAGTCCGCCTCGGCGACGAGTTCCGGGACCACCTTGATGCCGGTGAGCTCGGTGAACTCCTTGAACAGCGGCTGGAAGGCCTTCTGGTAGGGGTGCGGGGTCTGAAGGATCTTGATGGTGGTGCCCTTGGCCTTCTTCCAGCTGAAGGACCCCTTCACATCGCCGGCGCCGTTGCCGGACTTCTTGGTGGAACCGCCCACGCCGCAGGCCGAGAGCAGCGGAGCGGAGGCAACCGCCGCGCCACCGAGGCCGAGCGCTCTGAGTAGGTCACGTCGGGCGAGTGCGCCCCGGATGTCAGCTGTCTCACGTTCAGTCATGCCATCCTCCGATGACTGCCGTCGGGGGGCCGGGCTGGGGGTACCTCCGAGGCCCTTCAGGCTCCCCCACTGCCTCAACGGCGTGGGAGGTGCCCCCAGGGGGAGGGTTCCGGCCGAGGAAAGCGGGCCAGGTGATCATCTTCACATGAATGGTGTGAGAATTACACGGGCTGTGTGACATTGGCAACCGGTAGGACGCAAGGGCTCGTTCCCCTGCCCGGCACGGAGAGCGGAACGACCGTCCCGGGGCCGCCCCGAGCAGCGTCGCGATGCACATCCGTTGTCTGGCGCATCCGGGAAAACGCAGGTCACGGTGGCCAGTTGGGCGAGGGGTCGGGGAACTCCGGCACCCGCTCCCGCGTCCCCGCGATGCGCCCGCTCGGGGCCGGCGGGGGCCATAAGCGTCAGGTCGGCGTCAGCGCCGCTGGCCGGGATTCGGCCGCCGAGGAGGACCGTCGGCGGGGCCGGTGCCGCCCTTTCTAACGTCCTGGGGCGGCTACTTCACACGCGTTGTTGACACGGGCAGGAGGCTCGCCGCCACGGGTCATCAGGTCCGTGATGATGGTGCGTACCCCACCGGAGGGAAGGGAGGTTGCCCGGTTCGGAGCCTCCAGGGGCCTTGTCGGGCGCGACCACCGAAGACCATCATGTTTGCGTGAACATTCGGCGGGGCGGGGAGACACGGCGGACACCTGCCGGGTTGGTCGCACTGGCGCTGGGCAGCTTCGGGATCGGGCTGACCGAGTTCGTGATCGCAGGGCTGTTGCCGCAGGTGAGCCATGACCTGGAGGTCTCCGAGGCGGCGGCGGGCTGGCTCGTTTCCGGATACGCCCTGAGCGTGGCGGTCGGTGCGATCCTGCTGACCGCGGCCACCACTCGGCTCGACCGCAAGGTGGTCCTCCTCGGGTTGGTGGCGTTGTTCGTCCTCGGCAACCTGCTCTCCGCCGTCGCGCCCGGCTACGCCACGGCCCTGCTCGGTCGCGTCGTCGCCGCCCTGTGCCACGGCTCCTTCTTCGGCATCGGCTCGCTCGTCGCCCGCCGTATGGTGCCGCCGGAGCGGGCCTCACGCGCGGTGGCCGTGATGTTCGCCGGGCTGACGGTCGCCAATGTGCTGGGCGTGCCGTTCGGCGCCCTGGTCGGCGCACACTGGGGCTGGCGCGCCACGTTCTGGGTGATCACCGGGATCGGCGTACTGGCCGTGGCCGCCATCGCCGTATGGGTCCCGGCCCGCGCGGGCGCGGTGGACGAGGACCAGCGGGCGGCCGGCCTGCGCCCCCAGCTACGCGCCTTCCGTTCCCGGCAGGTCTGGCTCACCCTCGCCGCCACGGCCCTCGGCTACGGCGGCATGTTCGGGGCGTTCAGCTATGTCGCCTACACCTTCACCGCGGTCACCGGCTTCGCCACCGGCGACATCGCCTGGC
The DNA here is from genome assembly GCF_024435355.1 of Streptomyces odontomachi. Classification (GTDB taxonomy): domain Bacteria; phylum Actinomycetota; class Actinomycetes; order Streptomycetales; family Streptomycetaceae; genus Streptomyces; species Streptomyces odontomachi. The sequence continues at coordinate 1,016,967 of NZ_JAMJWG010000001.1, read as the reverse complement.
TGCTCGTCGTCTACGGCACCGGTCTGGTGATCGGCAACGTCGTCGGGGGCAGGGCGGCCGACCGCGACCGGGACCGCACGCTGATCGCGTCCTTGGCGGGACTCGCCGTCACGCTCGCGGCGTTCGGGCTGCTCGCCGAAGGACGGCTCGCGTCGGTGGTGCTGGTCTTCCTGATGGGCGTCTTCGGGTTCGCGAGCGTCCCCGGCCTGATCACCCGCGTCACGGACGTCGCCGGCGGCGCACCGCTCGCCGCCAGCGCCAACGTCTCGGCCTCCAACGTCGGCAACGCCCTGGGCGCCTGGCTCGGCGGACTCGCGATCAGCACCGGTCTGGGGTACACCGCACCGCTGTACGTGGGTGCCGCGGTCGTGACGCTCGGCCTCGCCGTGATGGTGGTCACCGCGCTCACCGCGCCTGCCGGGGGCACCGCGTCGCCCGCGCAGGCCGCCGCTGGCCAGGCGGTCTCGGCGACCGGTCGGCGCGGCGACGACGCGTGAGCCGGACGGCTGCCGGACGAGGGCGACACGGAGGAGATCTACCCGGCGCTCGTCACCGCCCTGGCGGATGTCGGACTCGGCTATCTGCACGTGGCCTTCGCCGACCCGGACCAGCCGCTCTTCCAGGCGATCCGCAGGACCTGGCCGGGCACGCTGAGGGCGAACCCGGTCCTCGCGGGTGGGGGAAGCCGTTGCCGGCCGACGGTGGACGGCACGAAGGCGAGCGGCTTCTCGCCGCGGGAGCCGACCTGATCTCACTCGGCCGTCCGTTCCTCGCCAACCCCGACCTGGTCGAACGACTGCGTATCGGTGCGCCGATCAACCAGGTACGGGAGCACGGCCTGATGTACACGGGCGGCGCGACCGGACACACCGACCACCCCGTACTGGCCGCGGCACATCGGCGAACGGGGACGCCCGAACCGGTCCGGCCGTGAACGCCGCGAGCCCCGGCCCGATCGCGGCCCTAGGGAAGTGCCGCGAGGCGGGAACGTGACTGGAGGAATGCGGCGATCTTGCTCGGATTCAACAGCCACATCACTCGGTAGATGCCTTCCGGCGAGGCCGCTGTCGTCAGGAACGTGGCCGGCCTGCCCGCTCGATGGATCATCACTCCCGCACGGCCGTTGGCCTCGACGGTCCTGATGTCCACGTCACTCCAGAAGCGGCGATAGGCGGTCGCCAGGTTGGCCACGCGTGCCCGACCCACGACGGGTATGCGTGCGGCGCCCCGGATACCGTTTCCGTCGGACAGGCTGACGGCATCGGGCGTGAGAAGGGCTTCCAAGGAGGCCACGTCGCCCGTCCGAGCCGCGGAGACGAAGGTGTGCAGGAGGCGTCGGTGTTCCGCGATGTCCACGCTTTCCCGCTGCTCGGCGGCCAGATGCCTGCGTGCACGGCTCACGATCTGCCGTACATTGACGGTGCTGAGCTGAAGGATCTCGGCGATCTCCGGATAGGTGTAGTCGAACGCGTTGCGCAGGACATACGCAGCGCGCTCAGCGGGGCTGAGTTTCTCCAACACCAGCAGCAGGGCCAATTCGAGGTCTTCCGTGCGTTGCGCGCCCACTTCTGGGTCCACGCTCGTGTCGACGGGCTCGGGTAACCAGGGGCCGATGTAGGTTTCCCGGCGCACGCGCGCGGATTGGGCGACGTTGATGGCCAAGCGGGTCGTCGTACTCGAGAGGAACGCCACCGGGCTGACCACCGTGGCGCGGTCGGTCTTCTGCCAACGCAGCCACACTTCCTGAATGACGTCTTCGGCCTCGACGGTGCTTCCGAGCACGCGGTAGGCGATGCCGAAGAGGCGGGACCGGTATCGCAGAAAGACGGAAACAGCCTCTTCAAGACTTCTTGTTGCGGGGGGCGGCTCGACAGGCATGAATTTGAGGTCTCCGTTCCTCCGGTTTGGCCGGGCACGTGGAGCTGCGGGGTGGGGCCAGGGGTCTGTGTCGGGCGCCGGGTACCGGCCCGGGCGGTGCCCGGACCTCGCCACCGCCGGCGAAGAGGGGGTGGCGAGGTCCGGGAGAGGGGCGGCTCAGGGGCTACGGGGCGGTCGGGCCTACGCCTCCTCGTCGACCCAGCTCATCAGCTTGCGCAGCTGCTTGCCGGTGGTCTCCAGCGGGTGCTCGGCGTCCTGCGTCCTGTACTCGTTGTACTTCTTCAGGCCGCCGTGGTACTCGTCCATCCAGTTCCGGGCGAAGGAGCCGTCCTGGATCTCGGCGAGGACCTTCCTCATCTCGGCCTTGGTGCCGTCGTTGATGATCCGCGGGCCGGAGACGTAGTCGCCCCACTCGGCGGTCTCGGAGATCGACCAGCGCATCTTCTCCAGGCCGCCCTCGTACATGAGGTCGACGATCAGCTTCAGCTCGTGCAGGCACTCGAAGTACGCGATCTCCCGCTGGTAGCCGGCCTCGACGAGGGTCTCGAAGCCTGCCTTGACCAGTGCGGTCGTACCGCCGGCCAGTACGGCCTGCTCGCCGAAGAGGTCGGTCTCGGTCTCCTCGGTGAAGGTGGTCTTGATGACACCGGCGCGGGTGCCACCGATCGCCTTGGCGTACGACAGCGCCAACGGGAAGGCTCCCCCGGTGGCGTCCTGCTCGACGGCCGCGATGCAGGGCACGCCGCGACCCTCCTCGTACTGCCGGCGCACCAGGTGACCCGGGCCCTTCGGGGCGACCATGCAGACGTCGACGCCGGCCGAGGGCCTGACGAAGCCGAAGCGGATGTTGAAGCCGTGCGCGAAGAACAGGGCGTCGCCGTCCGTCAGGTTCGGGGCGATGGACTCCTCGTACACCTGGCCCTGGACGGGGTCCGGGATAAGGATCATGATCACGTCGGCTTCGGCGGCGGCCTCGGCCGGGGTGACCACGCGCAGGCCCTGCTCCTCGGCCTTCGCCTTGGACTTCGAACCCTCGTGCAGGCCGACGCGGACATCGACGCCCGAGTCGCGCAGCGACAGCGCGTGCGCGTGACCCTGGCTTCCGTAGCCGATGACCGCGACCTTGCGGCCCTGGATGATGGACAGGTCGGCGTCGTCGTCGTAGAACAGCTCGGCCATGAGGGAAACGCCTTTCGGTTACGGTGCGCAATTCGGTCAACAGCGCGAAGAAACTCCCACGGGCGGTATCGGCGCCAGATCCGGGATGGACGGGGCGCCGCACCTTCATGAGGGAGGAAAACCATGGTTCCACAACGATCGGAAAGGCAGGCCGGCCGCGGGTTCACGCACAAGGGTCCCGATAAGTCGGCCGAAAATTCGACCGGAAAACCATCGTCGACTCCGGTCACCGTCAGCGCTGCGGACGCTACCGATGGCACTTGTCGGCGTTATGCGCATTCAATGCGCGTTGCCTCACGCGAAGGAGTTGGGCTGCGAGCCCTCGGCCCAGCGGGTGGCGGCCGCAACGCCTCGGTGACGCGCATCGGCGGTCATGAGGCGACAGCATCAGGCATGTGAATTACTCCATACGGTATTACTTGTTATGAAATAGGGGCGCCCGGGCCGGCGAAGTCGACCGTGGCGGGCCGAAAGGGGTCGAGCGTGCCAGCCGGGGGAAACGGGCGTGCGTCAGCGACGTAACAGGTTCGTGGCCGTGTCCTCACGGTGCGTCACCGCGCGGGCGGTGGAGACGTTGACGGCGGGGAAACGCCCGGCTTACGACCGCGCAAGCCGGCGCCGCAAGTCTGGGCGGCATGACCGAACCCTCACAGGCGGCACCCGCCCAGTCAGCGTCCACGCTCTTCGACCGGATCGGCGGTGACGAAGCCGTCGGAGCCGTCGTGGACCTCTTCTACGATCGCGTCCTCGCCGACCCCGACCTCGCGCCGTACTTCACGGACGTGGGCATCCGGCGCCTGAAGAACCACCAGCGGCTGTTCATCGGCCAGGCACTCGGCTCCACACGGCCCTACCCGGGACGGAGCATGCACCGCGCCCACGCTCATCTCGGCATCACCAGGGCCGCGTTCGACCGGGTCGTGGAGCATCTGGCCGCATCACTGGGCGAGGCCGGGGTCGACGAGGGCACCATCGGCACCATCGCGGAAGCTCTGGCTCCGCTGGCCGACGACATCGTCACCGCTCCGGAGCCCACTCCCCCGGCATCGTAGGAGCTGCTGACTTAACACGAGTCATGTTATGTGGATGCCGTCTGGACGCGGCGTGGAGTGCCGTTTGATCAGATGTCATCTTCGCGCCCTTGCCCAGTAATTTCCCGTGTGCGCCTGCGGCAGCATCCACACCGCCCGTCGCCCCCACTTCCGCCCCGGACGTCCGACGTCTTCTCAATCACATCGGTGCTGTGTTAAATACCATGATTGATGTGATGAGAACGTGCGTGGGAATCGGGTGATGCGGGAGGAGGGGGCTGTCATGTCGTCGTCCATGAGGTCGGGTCAGGGTTCGTCCGAGAGGTGTACGCAGGACTCGCCCAGCGGGACGGTCCAGGGGACGCCGGTGAGCCCGACGCCGGGGGTGTCACGGCGGACGGTGTTGCGGGGCGGGGCGCTCTCGTTGGCCGGGATGGCCGCGGCGGTGCCTGCGCTGGAGGGCTGTTCGACGAACCAGGGTGGTGCCGGGGCCGCGCGCAAGACGGTCGCGTGGGAGACGGGGTACCTGTCGTTCTTCTTCTTCGTCGTCCTACAGGAGGCGGTCAAGCGCGAATCCGACCGGCGGGAGCTCGATTTCGTCGGCAAGAACGCCAACGGGGACTCCTCGGCGCAGGTGGGCGACTGGAACAGCCTCCTGATGCAGCAGCCGCGTTACCTGATCTCCGACGCGCTCGACTCCGAAGTGCTGGTGCCGCTGACCACCAAGGCCAAGCGCCGGAACATCCCGGTCGGCATGGTGGACACGCCACTGACCGGCGGTGACGTGGCGATCTCGGTGACGTTCGACAATCGCCAGGCGGGCGTGATGGCCGCGCACAAGACCGCCGCCCTGCTCAAGGAGCGGCACGGCACCGCCCGCGGCACGGTGCTCAACGCCTACGGGAGCCTGACCGCGGTGGCGCTGCGGCAGCGCAAGGAGGGGTTCGAGCAGACCCTGAAGGCCACGTACCCCAAGGTGAAGGTGGTGTCCCGGCCGCAGAACAACGACCACGCGCAGGCACTGTCGGTGGTGAACAGCACCTTGCGGGAGTACCCCGACCTGGATGCCATCCATCTGCCGACCGACATCTTCCTGCCCGACGCGCGCAAGGCGATGCACTCGCAGCACCGGCTGCATCCGGTGGGCCACGCCGAGCACATCATCGTGACCAGCATCGACGGATCGCCCAATGCGCACGAATGGATCCGGCAGGGCGAACTCGACGCGGACATCGCGCAGGATCCCATCGCCTATGTCCAGATCTGCATGGAGCTGCTCGAGAAGTACGCGGTCAAGGGCAAGGACGTGCCGCTGGGGCGCTACGAGAACAAGAAGTACTTCTGGGAGAAGGCCGTCATCACGAAGGGCCCATCGGGGCCGCTGCTGACCGTGCCGCCGTACTACGTCACCAAGGAGAACTCCCCGGACCCACGGCACTGGGCCAATGTCGTCACCGACCAGTGGCACATGAAGGAAACCCAGTCGTGACCGCTCCGCTGCTGCTGGCGACGGACGTCACGAAGACGTTCGGCACGTCCCGCGCGCTGGACGGTGCCCAGGTGTCCATCGGCCGTGGCGCGATCCACGGCCTGCTGGGCAAGAACGGTGCGGGCAAGTCCACGCTGGCCCGTACGGTGGCCGGCCTGGTGCGCCCGGAGCAGGGTCGGATCGTCCTGGACGGTCAGGACCTCAGCCACGCCTCCCCCGCGCAGCGCCGCCGGCTCGGAATCCGGCTGCTGGACCAGCACAGCGAGGTGCTGCCGGATCTGAGCGTCACCGAGAACCTGCTGCTGGGCGGCCTGCCGCGGCGTCGTGGCCTGGTGGACTGGCGCGCGGCGCACGAGGGCGCAGCCGAGCTGCTCGCCGAGCACAACCTGCCGCTGGACCCGCGGGGTGCCGCAGGCCGGCTGACGTTGAGCCAGCGGCGGCGGCTCGCCATCGTCAAGGCGCTGGCGGGCGAGGGGCGGCTGGTCATCCTGGACGAGCCGACCACCGGCCTGACCATCGCCGAGCGCCGCGACCTGATGCACTGGGTGCGCCGACTCGCCGATGCCGGCCGCACCTTCGTCTACATCTCGCACCACAACGACGAGGTGCGCCAGCTGTGCACCGAGTACACGGTGCTGCGGGACGGCCGCACCGTCGCCCACGGGACCAACGCCGCCGGGCTGAGCGCCGCCGAGCTGTCGGCTGCGGTGACCGGGACCGCGGTGCGGGAGTTCCACCGTGCGCGCCGGCGCGGCGGGGCTGACCTGCTCGGCGTCCGGGGTCTTGAGGCGGCCGGGGTGGGGCCGGTCGATCTGACGGTACGCGAGGGCGAGATCGTCGCGCTGGTCGGACTGCCGGGGCTCGGGCCGCAGGAGTTGCTGCGGGCGCTGGCCGGCCTCTCGGGTGCGGTGCGGGGCGAGGTACGGGTGGCCGGGCGGCCGGTCAGTTGCCGTCATCCGCGGGCGAGCAGCGAGGCGGGCCTCGCGTATCTCACCCATGACCGGATCGCGGAGGGGGTGGCGGCCCATCTGTCGGTGGCCGACAACCTCCATCTGGGCCGATGGCCACGCGGCCGGGGCCGGCTGGTGGACAGCGGGCGGATGGCCGAACGCAGCGAGCAGGTCCGCCGCGATCTGGCGGTGGCGCAGGCCGGACCGTGGCAGGAGGCGGGCCGCCTCAGCGGCGGCAACCAGCAGAAGGTGCTGCTGGGGCGGCTGCTGACGCGTCGGCCGCGGGTCCTGCTGTTGGACGAGCCCACCCTCGGTATCGACGTGGCCGCGAAGGAGGCCATTCACCGGCTCATCGACACGGTCACCGGCGAGGGCATGGCCGTCCTGCTGCGCGCCTACGACCCCGACGAGACCGCACGCCTCGCCGACCGTGCCGTGCTGTTCACTGGCGGGCGCATCACCGGAGAGCTCACGGGCGACGACCTGACCGTGTCCGCCATCGCGACCGCGCAGCATGTGGGAGGCCGGCCATGACCGACACCAACACCGCTTCCGGCGGGGGCACCGACTCCACCACCCCCGACCACCCCACCGCACCGGACACGGCGAAGGACGGTCCACCGCGGCCTGCCCGGGTGCGCCGTGACGCGCTCACGATCGCGCTCGACAACATCGTGTGGGCGTTGATCGTGGTCTTCAGCCTGGTCACCGGGGCGTTGAACGCCTTCTTCCTGACCACGGCGAACCTCCAGAACATCCTGATCCAGGCGACCTCGCTGGGGCTGCTGGTGCTGGCGGTGTCGTTCGCGCTGCTGATCGGGGAGATCGACCTGTCGGTGACCGGGAACCTCGCGTTCAGTGGCATGGTCGGTGCGCTGCTCATCCAGCACCTGCACATGCCGGGACTGCTCGCGATCCTGTGCACCATCGCGACCGGCACCGTGATCGGCCTGGTCAACGGCGTGTTCGTGGCGTTGTGGAAGATGCACTCGCTGATCACCACCCTGGCCATGGGGCTGTTCCTGCAAGGGGCGGTGCTCGCCGTGACGAAGGCCCGCACGCTGGTCATCGACGACGGCGTCTTCACCTGGCTCGGCAGTGCCACCGTCGGCGACTGGCCGGTGATGCCGCTGGCCCTGATCGCCGCGTACGCGGTAGCCGCCGTGGTGCTCACCCGGACCGTCTGGGGACGCAACCTCTACGCGACCGGGGGCAGCCCGGGTGCGGCGCTGGTGGCCGGCATCGCGGTGAACCGGGTGCGGCTGAGCGCGTTCGCGGCCGCCGGCACGCTCGGCGGGCTCGCCGGTTTCCTGTCGTCCACGTACCTGGGCGCGGTCAACGTCACCACGGGCAGCAGCCTGCTGCTGTACGCGGTGGCGGCGCCGGTCATCGGCGGGGTGTCCCTGACCGGCGGGCGCGGGCGCGTCACCGGCATGCTGGGCGGTGCCGTGCTGCTCAGCGTGATCCAGGTCGGGTTGCAGCTGGTCAACCTCTCCGCCTACGACGTACAGATGATCGGCGGGGCGATGATCCTCGTGGCCATCGCGGTCGACACGGTGCGGGTGCGCCGCACCGAACGCGGCTAGCCAGACGCTCCGCTCAGCCGGGCAGCCGGACCGGCTCGGCCGCACCCCACTCGTGCACGACCACCTCGTCGCCGACGGACAGCCTCCCCGGTCGCACGACGGAGAACTTCGCCCCGAACACCACGCCTCCGCTCGCCGCCCGCCGGTAGCTCGCGAGCGTACGCAGCGGTTCAGGCCCCCGTCGCGCCCCGGTCGCCTGGTCGACCAGGGTGACGGCGCAGCGCACCGCGGGCTTGGCATAGCCCAGTTCGGTGCCGCCGATGCCGATGCGGTGTGCGCGGTCCTCGGCGTGCGCTGCGGCCGCCCAGTCGTCGCCGTCGGGGCCGTGGTCGACGACGATGTTCGGGCGGAAGCGGTTCACCGGCAGGGGCGGGGCGCCGCGCTCGGCCGACCGTCGGTTGAGCAGGGCCAGGCTCGCGCGGGACAGCAGGTGCACGGCGCTGCTGTCGGCGTAGCCCGACGGGCCGGCGACCCAGCCGTCGGCGACCCGGTCGTGCTCCGGCGGCACGCGGACCAGACGGCTGGGGGTGCCGAGGAACTCCGCGAGCCAGGCGGCGGCTTCGTCGCCCTGGTCGATCCCCTGGAAGGCGGCGCCGAAGAGGTCGACGTCGCGGCGCGGCGCGGACGTGGTGACGTCGAGGCGCACCGTGCCGTACGCACCCGCCGGGTCGGCGGCGTCGAGCGTGAGCCGGCTGCCGTCGGCGCTGATGGTGGGCCGGATCAGGGCGAGGCGGGGGTGGCGGCGCTGGGTGCGGTAGACGCCGACCTCGCTGGTCACCATGAAGGTGCGGTCGTGTGCGAGACCCGCCGGCGTCAGCACCGCGTCATCCAGCGACGTGCCCGCGCACCCCTTGACGGGATAGCAGATCAGCGCTCCGACCTCGGCCATGTGCCGCCTCCTTCAGCAGACGGCCAGATTAGGACGTCCGTCCTGATGGGTGGCGGCGACGGTCCGCGGGCCGACCGGGGGGTGTCAGCCGAGCAGCTTGTCGAGGGTGATGGGCAGGTCTCGTACCCGCAGGCCGGTGGCGTTGTACACGGCGTTGGCGACGGCGGCGGCGGAGCCCACGGTGCCGAGTTCACCGAGGCCGCGGGCGCCGAAGGCGCTGTAGACGGTGTCGGGGTGATCGAGCCAGTGGACGTCGATGGGGGGTATGTCGGCGTGCGCGGGAACCAGGTACTCGCCGAGGTTGGCGGCGGCGAGACGGCCGGTGTGCTCCTCCAGGGGATCGGCTTCGAGGAGGGCGTGGCCGATCCCGAAGATCACACCGCCGATGAGCTGGCTGCGGGTCGTCCGGGCGTTGACGACCCGTCCGACGTCGACGACGGTGGTGAACCGGCTGACCCGGGGCTCGCCGGTGTACCGGTTGACGCGCACCTCGCAGAAGTGCGCCCCGAAGCTGTGGAAGGCGTACTTCTTGCCCTCGTCGCCGCGTGCCGCGGACGAGGTGGCTCCGACGGAGTGCGTACCGGCGGCGGCCAGCAGCTCCACGAACGTCGCCGAACCGCCGTCGCCCTCGATCCGGCCCGCGTGGTAGCGCAGGTCGGCGGGGTCCTGGCCGTGGAAGGGGGACGCCGGAGTGTCGGCGGCGAGCTTGCGCAGGGCGTCGATCGCGTCGGCTGCGGCCGCCTGGACGGCCGGGGCGGTGCTCCCCGTGGTCATGGAGCCGAAGGCGGGGGCGCCCGGCGGCAGGGACGAGTCTCCGAGCCGGGGTTCGATCCGGGCGAGCGGCAGGCCGAGGGCGTCGGCGGCCACGATGGCGAGCACCGTCCAGGCTCCGGTGCCGATGTCGGCGGCGCCGGAGGCGACGGTGGCGGTGCCGTCGTCGCGGAAGAGGATGCGGACGGTGGCCGGCATGCGGCCCGCGGGGTAGACGGCGGTGGCCATGCCGGTGCCGACCAGCCACTCGCCGTCCGTGCGGCTGCGCGGGGTGGCCGCGCGCCGGTGCCAGCCGAAGCGTTCGGCGCCGATGCGGTAGCAGTCCTTCAGGTACTTGCTCGACCAGGGGGTCTGGGTGCCGGGGAGCGTCGTGGCGTGGTTGCGCAGCCGCAGTTCCACCGGGTCGATGCCGGTCTTGACGGCGAGTTCGTCCATGGCCGTCTCCAGCGCGAAGGAACCGGGTGCCTCACCCGGGGCCCGCATGGCGGTGGCGGCCGGCACGTCGAGGGTGACGACACGCTCGTCGACGTGGAGGTTGGGCGTGGCGTAGAACACGCCCGACGTGCCCGAGGCCGGGGTGAGCACCCAGCCGCCGCTGGCCGAATAGGACGCCGCCGAGGTGTGGCTGACGGCGCTGAGCACACCGTCGCGCGACGCGGCGAGGCGGACGGTCTGGGTGAGGCTGGAGCGGTGTCCGGCCAGCGTGAAGACCTGTTCCCTGGCGAGCACCAGCTTGACCGGGCGACCGAGCGCGCGTGCCGCGGCCGCGGTGAGGGCGGCGTCGCCCCAGGGGATGGACTTGCCGCCGAACCCGCCGCCGGTGAAGGGGCTGACGACGCGGACCCGGTCGGGTTCGACGCCCAGTTGGCCGGCGATGCCGGAGGCGTAGATCCCGGGGGCCTGGGTGCCGCAGTAGACGGTGACGTGGTCGTCGTGCCAGACGGCGGTGGTGGCGTGCGGTTCCATGGCCGCGTGGTGCTGGACGGGCTGGGTGACGGTGGTCTGCACGGTGATCTCGCCGGCGTCGAGCGCGTCCTCGATGGAGTCGACGCCGTCGGCGAGCACCGTGGTACGGGTCGTCGAGGCGCCGGCCGGGCCTCTCCCGGGCGGTGGGGTGCCGGGCAGCCCGGCGGGCAGCGAGGCGCGCACCGGTTCCGTGTCGTAGTCGGCGCGGATGAGCTGCGCGGCGTCACGGGCCCGTTCGAAGGTGTCGGCCACGACCATGCCGATGATCTGGCCGCGGTAGCGCACCGTGTCGTCCTGCAACGGTGCGAAGGACTCGCCGAACCCGCCTCCCGCGTACAGCTTGAGCGGCGCGAAGGGGGTGTGGACGGCGAGCACGCCGGGGGCCTTGGCGGCGGCGTCGGTGTCCATGGTGCGGATGCGGCCCTTGCCGACCGTGCTGAGCACCAGAGCGGCGTACGCGAGGTGTTCGACGTGCTGGTCGGCGGCGTAGCGGGCGCGTCCCGTCACCTTCTGGCGGCCGTCGACCCGTTCGATGTCACGGCCCACCGGTGAGCCCGTGGAGGATGAGGTCATCGGGCGTCTCCGAGGCTGGTCAGGGCGCGCACCAGGGTGCGGCGGAGCAGTTCGGGTTTGAAGGCGTTGCCGCTGAGGGTGCGGGCGCCGTCGGCGGCGTGGGCGGTGGCCGACTGGTACGTCGCCGGTGTGGCGGGCCGGTCCGCCAGGGCCGCTTCGACGCCGGTGAGTCGCCAGGGGCGGGTGCCGACGCCGCCCGCGGCGACCCGTGCCGCGACGATGTGGCCGCCGCGCAGGTGGAGGGCGACGGCGGCGGAGGCGAGGGCGAAGTCGTACGACTGCCGGTCGCGGATCTTGAGGTAGGTAGAGCGGGTGGCCCAGCCCAGCGGCGGGACGGTGAAGCCGGTGACGAGCTCGTTCGGCCGTAGCCGGTTTTCGATGTGCGGGGTGTCGCCGGGCAGGCGGTAGAAGGTGTCGAGCGGCACGGTGCGGGCGCCCTCGGGTCCGTGCAGATGCAGCACGGTGTCCAGGGCGACGAGGGCGACGGCGACGTCACTGGGGTGGGTGGCGGCGCAGGAGTCACTGGTGCCGAGGATGGCGTGGTGGCGGTTGACGCCGTCCAACGCGGCGCAGCCGCTGCCCGGTTCACGTCTGTTGCAGGGGGTGGAGACGTCGCGGAAGTAGCCGCACCGGGTGCGCTGGAGCAGGTTGCCGCCCATGCTGGCCATGTTCCGCAGCTGCTGCGAGGCGCTCAGGTCCAGGGCCCGGCTGATGACGGGGTAGCGCTCGCGCACGAGCGGGTGCTCGGTGACGTCGCTCATGCGCTCCAGGGCGCCGATGTGCAGGCCCTGGTCGTCGAGGGTGATGCCGTGCAACGGCAGGCGGTTGATGTCCAGCACCCGGCTGGGGGTCAGTACCTCCAGCTTCATCAGGTCCACCAGGGTGGTACCGCCCGCCAGGTAGGCGCTGCCGTCGCCGGCCCGGTCCAGGGCCTCCCGCAGGCTGCGGGGCGCGGCGAACTCGTAGGGGCGCATCAGTGCCTCACCCGCCCGGCGTCCTTGACGGCGTCGACGATGTTCGGGTAGGCGCTGCACCGGCAGAGGTTGCCGGACATGTACTCGCGGATCTCGTCGTCGGAGCCGTCGTGTCCCTCGCCGGCCAGGCAGACGGCGGACATGATCTGGCCGGGGGTGCAGAACCCGCACTGGAAGCCGTCGCGGTCGAGGAACGCCTGCTGCATCGGGTGGAGTTCGTCGTCGGCACCGAGTCCCTCGATGGTGGTGACATGGTGCTCGTCGAGGGTGGCCACCAGGGTCAGGCAGGACACCACGCGGCGGCCGTCGACGTGCACGGTGCAGGCACCGCACTGGCCGCGGTCGCAGCCCTTCTTGGTGCCGGTCAGCCCCAGCCGTTCCCGCAGCACGTCCAGCAGGGTCCACCGGGGGTCCACGCGCAGGCGGCGCGGCTCGCCGTTGACGGTGAGGCGGACCGTGACGAGGTGTTCGCCGGGGACGTCGGCGGCGCCCGGCGCGGCAGCCTCGGCCTCCGGCGCTCCGGGTACCACGGTGGCGGTCGCGGTGGCCACGACAGCGCTGGTGCGCCCGAGGAACCCGCGCCGGGAGACACCGGAGGTGACGGGCGGATCGTCGGGTGCCGGCTGGTGCTTTCGGCGCATGGGTTCTCCCCGCACAGGGCAGCCGTCCCCACCGTGACGTCCGGGGTGTGGGCTGAGGGGTGGGGTCCTCGGAGCGAGCGAGGCGTGCCACGGTAATCAGCCAGTCTGGGGAAACGGCCGCGCCGGCTCAAGACGGCTTTCAGCCGTGGTGCGCCGGCGCACGCCCCCTCGGCGACGGGCACCCGCACTGTTCGCAGGGTTGTCAGCGGCCGCACCTATGGTTCACCCGGACCGAACCACTGCTTCCGGCGGAGACCCCATGAGCGACGTCTACTCACCCCTTTCCGAACTCAACTCCCTGAAGGAACTGGAGGATCGGCTCGCGGGGCAGTGCTTCGCCCCGGGTTTCGAGCTGTTCGACTACAACGACGACGAACGCGACTGGTTCTGCGGCATGGCGGACGAGGCGTACCTGGAACAGGTGATCTACTTCGCCTACGCCGCCAGCTCCGGTTCGTACTACGGGCTGTGGCGCTGCGACGACCGCGCCGACCTGGCGACACTGCCCGTCGTCTGCTTCGGGGACGAGGGTGAGCTCCACGTCGCCGCGCGCGGTCTGCGCGAGCTGTTCCGGTTGCTCGCGGTCGAGCCGGCGGACCCGGACGACCACTGCCCCGGGCGCGAGGAGTACCTGACCTGGCTGGCGGGGACCTTCGGGCTCACCGCCCCCGAGCACGCCGAGGAGATCACGGGGCCGGCCGAGGACGAGTACGGGCAACGGTTCGCCGAGTGGGTGCGACACGCGACGCACGGCGCCGTCGACCTCACCGTCACCCAGCCGGGCCTTGGCTGACTTCCCGGGCTGGACGACCGCCGTGCCCGGTCCGGAGACCATCCCGGGCTCAGGACTTTGCGGCCGCCGTGTCCCCGACCGCTGGCCGGCCGCCGTCGGTCTTCCTCAGGTGGGGCGGTTCCTTGACGAAGAGGGCGCCGACCGCGGAGAGCAGGCAGAGCACCGCGGAGTAGCCGACGACGCTCCACTGTCCGCCGTGTGACCACGCATGGAGCCGGGTGGCGACGAACGGGATGGTGCCGCCGATGATCGCACCGGTGATCTCACGGGTGAAGGTGACACCGGTGTAGCGGTGCGTGGCGTCGAACATCTCCGACAGCATGGTCGCCTGCGAGGCGAGCGTGAGGTCGTTGCAGAGCGTGAAGATCAGCACGAGGGCGGCCCAGATGATCACGGGCGTCCCGGTGTCCAGCATCACGAAGAACGGATAGAACAGCACCGCGGCGGACACCGCACCCGTGATCATCACCGGCCGCCTGCCGAACCGGTCGCACAGCCAGCCCGCGGTGGGCACCGTCACGACTTTCAGGGCGTTGGCGATGACGATGCCGGTGAGCCCCACCCAGGCGGCCGTGCCGACGTCGTCCGCGAGATGGCTGAGCGCGTACACGGACGGCAGGTAGCTGATCACGTTGGGCGCGATGCTGATGAGCATGGCCGGTGCGATCCGGTCTCCTGACGAGGTGAAGAGGCTCCGCAACGGGAAGCCGGTGTGGCCCTTGCTGCGGGCCGCGCGGAACTCCGGGCTGTCGGTGACCTTCAGCCGGATGATGAATCCGGCGACCCCGACCAGACAGCTGAGCAGGAACGGGATGCGCCACCCGTAGCTGCGGAAGCTGTGCTCCGACATCACGGCCGAGGTCAGGAAGAACACGCCGGTGGCGGCGAGGGAGCCGACCGCGTTGCCGAGGGTGGGAGCGCTGGCGTTGACCCCTCGGGCACGCGTCTCGGCATGCTCGGCGGACATCAGCATCGCGCCGGCGTACTCGCCGCCCGCGCCGAGGCCTTGCAGGACCCGCAGCACGACCAGGGCGGCGGGCGCCGCCGCGCCGGCCGTCGCGTAGTCGGGCAGCACTCCGATCAGGGTGGAGGAGACGGCCATCAGGACCAGGGTGCAGAACAGCATCATGCGGCGGCCCACCCGGTCGCCGAGCACGCCGATGATCACCCCGCCGACGGGGCGCGCGAAGAAGCCCACAGCGAACGTGCCGAGCGACGACAGCGTCGCCGAGAGCGGGTCGGCGTCCGGGAAGAAGACCTTCGGCAGCACCAGGGCGGCGGCGGTGCCGTAGAGCGAGAAGTCGTACCACTCCAGGGCGGTGCCCACGGTGGAAGCGACCGTCGGCCGGCTGATGCGAAGCGTCATCCTCGACCTCACACGAGAGAGCTACCGGAACCTCTTGGATGAACGTTCATGTTGCCCGGGGAGATTAGAAGTCCTTGTGAGGAGCGTCAAGAGAGAGTTACGGTATCGAAAACCGTGAACGTTCATGGTCCTGGTGTCCCAGAGATCGACGTGTCTGCCCGCCCGACCGATCGGAGCGCTCCATGACCCACGGCGTCCGCCCCCCGCTCACCGTCCACGACGTGGAGCTGTCGAAGTTCAACCCCCTGCCGCGCATCCTCGCCTTCGACCGTTTCGACTCCACGACCCACGGGTGGACCGAACTCCTCGGCAACTACGACGGCCAGGGCAACCTGGACACCGTCGACGCGCACATGCGGGACTTCCGCCCGCCCCAGCTGTCCTCGTGCTCGTTCTTCGACGTGGGCACGCACGGCACGCTGAGCGGCAACTACGCCCTGAAACTGGCCAGCCGCGCCTACCGGGGACACACGGCCACCGCCATCCGGCGGCTGACGATGGCCGGCCGCGGGGAGGTGCAGATCGAGGCGTACCTCGCCTTCAAGGCGGAGGCCAACGTGGGTCCCGCGCAGCCCGGTTCGGTCGCCTGGGACGGCAACCGCCACCCGGCCGAGGCCGAGTTCGGCGCCTTCACGGTGGCCACGGACATCTGCTCCGACCAGGGCATCCGCTACCACACGGTGATGCGGTACGAGAACACCGACCTGAACAACGAGCTGACCCGGCGCTGGAAGTATCCCGTCGTGCCGGAACCGACGCCCCGCGACCATGTCCAGGGGAAGTTCGCCCTGCCGTACGCGGCGGACTTCACCGCGCCCGACCCCGACGACTGGCGTTACCTGGGCGACCCGACGGAACTCTGCGTCAACGAGGTGCCGACCAAGATCAACTGGCACTATCTGCGCTGGCGCATCGACACCCGGCTGCGCGCCAATGTGGAACTCCAGCTCAACGACGCGGTCATGGACCTGCGCCAGGTGCCGGTCCCGGTGTACCCGGACCGCTACCAGACGCTCGACAACCTCCTGAACTTCTACTTCTCGGTACGCACCCACGCCGACGTCAGGAACTTCCTCTTCCTCGATTCCGTTCTCATCTCCGTAGATTGGTAGTCCACGCGATGCGATCGACCATGACGGCGGTGCTGGAGCGCAACAGGACGGCGACCGCCGACTTCTGCACCGAGCCGTACGAGATTCCCTGGGCGGCCGAGGCGCGGTTCTTCGTGCACGCCCTGGACATCGCCGAGGGCACGCTCCTCACCTTCGCCACCGAGATCTCCCCGGACGGCCTGCACTGGTGCGACCTCGACGAGTCGGTGCACGCGGTGTCCACCGAGGGCGTGCGGAGTTGGCCGGTGTCGGGCTTCGGGCAGTGGCTACGGCTGCGTTGCCGCGTCACCGGTGAGAATCCGGTCGCTAAACTGCGGATCTACCTCGTGGGCAAGAGCTGAGCGTGCGCCCGTGCACGACGAGCGCGCCCTGCCCGAACGGAGCACCGACACAGCGATGATGCGTCCCCAGCGGTCCCAGCGGGTGACCCTGCGCGACATCGCCGCCGGGCTCGGTCTCTCGGTGAACACGGTGTCCCGGGCGCTGGCCGGCAAGAGCCAGGTCAGCGCGGCCACCCGCGAGGCCGTGCTGGCCGAGGCCCAGCGCCTCGGATACCAGCCGAACAGCCACGCCAGGCTGCTGGTGTCGGGCCGGACGATGGTCATCGGACTGGTGATCACCAACCCGTCCAATCCGTTCTACGCCGCGCTGATCCCGGCGGTGGAGCGGCAGTGTCGCAGCGCCGGCTACTCGGTACTGCTGCTGGTCACCGAGGAGTCCGAGCAGAGCGAGGAAGAGGCCGTCCAGCAACTGTTGCGGTTCGGCGTGGACGGTGTGCTCGGCATCCCGATCCAGGGCCGCAGCGACGCCTGGGAGCGGCTGGCGAAGGCGAACGTCCCCGTGGTGCTGCTCAGCCGGGACATTCCGGCACTCGGTTTCGACTTCGTCGGCATCGACGCCGAGCAGGGCATCGCGGAGGCGGTGCGCAGCGCGGCAGGTGCGGGGGTGCGGCGGGCCTGGCTGTTCGAGGAAGACCTGGAGATCAGCACCGTCACGGCGCGGATCGACGGTTTCCACCGCGGCCTGGCGAGCGCCGGTATCGACCGGCGGGACGGTCTGGTCATCAAGGTCCCCACCCGCCGCACGCACGGCGCGAGCCTGCCCTGGAGCCCCGACGACGCCCACCAGATGGCCGCCGGCCTCATCACCCCGGACCACCACCCCGACCTGGTGGTCGCCGGCAACGACTACGTGGCCCTGGGCATCCTGAAGGCCCTGCACGCCTGCGGGCTCACCGTGCCGGACGACGTCATGCTGCTCGGCTACGGCGACCATCCCTTCGCCGCCTACCTGGAGCCGTCGCTCACCACGGTCCGCCTGCCAGCGGACGACGTCGGCACGACCGCCGTCGACTTCCTCCTCACCCGGATCGCGGATCCGAGCGCCCCGCGCCGCAGCGTGCGGCTGCCGCCGATCCTCATGGCACGGGAGTCGACCCGCAGGCCGGACACGCGGCGGACCTGACGTCCGGTGCGCCCGCCTCACGCCTCGTCAAGGGCGGGCGCCGCACGGCAATCCGTACAGACATCGCAATTGTGGCACCCGTCCACCATGGTGCAACTCTACCTAGGGCTAGGTAGAGTTGCACCATGCCTCACGAGCCCTCCGCTCCACGGATGACGCTGCCGACCCAGTTAGTGCTGCGCGCATTCCTGGAGCAGCCCACAGAAGAGTTGTACGGGTTGGAAGTCTGCGCCAGAGCCCAACTCGCCAGCGGCACGATCCATCCGATCCTGGCTCGCCTGGAGTCCATCGGCTGGTTGATCTCGCACTGGGAGGATGCGGACCCGCGTGAGCAGGGCCGCCCCCGGCGGCGCTACTACCGGCTCAGCCCGGACGGCGCCGTATCCGCCAGGGAAGCGCTGGCCCGCGCCACGGCGAACAGAAGTGCGCTCGGCGCGCTGCGTCCCGGCCTGTCCGGAGGCGCCAGCACATGAGTCCGGCTCCCTTCACCGGCGATCAGGGCCTTGCCGGTGAACTCCCCTACGGTCACGCCCGCGGCCTGGCCCGTGATCTCGTCCGCAAGCTCGGTCGCACGGACGCCCGCGCCAGGCGGCTCGCCCACGGCCTCGCCTTTCAGCGCCACGGCGCCACCAGCAGCGATGTCGATCTGGCACTCGACGTGGCCGACATACTCGCCAACCTCCACATCCGTGCGGCCCGGCTGCCGGCCGCGCTCGGCACGCCCCGTTCCGTCGAGGCGCGCACCACCTACCTGTCCCAGGGGCTCGAGTGGTCGTCCGGGTCCTCCCACGAACTCGCGCGACAACTCGACCGCACCGACCCCCGCGGCAGCGCTCACGCCCGGCGCGTTGCCCAAGGCTGCGACGAGGCCACCGCCCTGCTGGGCAGGTTCACGACGGCCCTGCACCGGCCGGACGAGGCCGCCGCGGCCCTGTCGGGTCGGCGGCGCGTGAGCCTGCCGGCGCAGTGGCTCATCGACTCCGCAGCACGTGTGCTCCCTGCGCCGGACCGCCCCCGCTACGCGGAAGAGTGGCGCAGCGAACTCTGGGACCTCGCCGCTGAGCCACGCCGCCGCCACCTCGCTCACGCACTCCGCGTCACGATCCGTGCCTGGCCCACTCGCCGGGCGATCCTGCATGACCAGCGCGATCACGGGGGTTGGGAGTGGTGAGGCGAGTGCGTGCCACCGGAGTGGCCGCCGTGGCGTCGCCCTTCGCCACGGCACTGCCGACCGGGACCATGCCATGGCAGGCGGAACTGGCGCTGGCGCTGTCAGGCCCGCTGGTATACGGATTGCACCACTTCTGGATGTACCGGCTGAGCCGCCGGGCCCTGGAGTGCGCATCTCGCAACGACGTCGTGCACGTACTCGCGTACGGAACGGGTCAACCACCCGCCGATCACGGGTCGGGGCGGAAATAGTCCCAGGGCGGGACGGCTCACGGCGCCATGCAGAAGCGACGGCAGACGTGCACGCGCGTGAACTGCTGCCGCATCGCCTGTTCGTCCCGCAGGTCGCCGTGGAGGAAGACCGCGACCGGTCGCAGCCCCGGCCTGCGTTCGCCTATGGCCCGGTCCGGCTCCGACTCATCGGCGTAGCGGTCGGCGTAGACATGGAGGTAGTGCGCGCTCTCGGCGAAGCCCATCGCCCGGTACCACCACAGGGTGTCCGGGTCGTCCCTGGTCCAGGCGTCCAGCGTGACCACCGGCAGGGCGCGGACGCGGGTCCGCGCCTCGCTCAACAGGGCACGGCCGATCCCCTTGCGCTGGTGGTCGGGATGGACGGCGACCGTGTCGATGGTCGCCAGCTCTCCCTGGGCGGTGACGTCCATGATCCCGACGACCAGCCCGTCCTCCCCCACGGCCACCAGCTCGAAGCCCGGCGCGACGACGTCCGGCTTCGCCTTGTGCACATCGTCGAAGTAGGCCGTGCCCAGGAAGGAGAGCACCCGGCAGCGTAGCCAGGACGTCTCGTCGGCGGGCGTGTACTCACGAATGACGTAGCTCACGGCGGTGGTCCTCAACGGGTGCGGCGGCGTGCGAACGGCGGCGGCTACGGAGTCGAGGGATCACGTCGGCATTATCCACCGTCCCCGTACCGTCCGCCGCTGCATGGGCGAAGGACGCGAAAGCCGTCCGACCGGCCGGCAGGGTCGCTCAGCCGAGGATCTCCCTCAACCGGTCGCAGACCCGCCCCCGCCCAGTATGGGATCACAGCGGCCCGTCGAAGGCGTGATCCGAGATGCGGAGACGGCGCCGAGAACGGTTCGGTCCATGAGGGAGCTCGTCCAGGTGCCTTGGCGGTGCCGGCTGGGTTGCGAACGGTCACACCGCGCCCGGCAGGTCGACGCCAGGGAGGCGTCCGGGTCTGAGAATCCTTACTGCCAGCGCACGAGGATCAGCCAGGACGGCCCGTCTCGCCGCCGGCTACGGAGCCGTAGGAGCGGTAGCGTTCGCGGGGCTTTGGCCGGTTGCACGGGACAGATCATGCACGCCTTTCAGGTTCGCGCCTGTCAGGTTCGCGCCTGTGAGGTTCGCGCTTTCCAGGTACGCCTCGTGCAGGTCTGCTCCTTCCAGGTTCGTGTCGTGCAGGTCCGCGTATGTCAGGTCCGCGTCGTGCAGGTCAACGCCGATCAGGTCAATGCCGTGTAGGTCCGCGTCGTACAGGTTCGCCTTGTGCAGGTCCGCGTCTTTCAGGATCGCGTCGTGCAGGTCCGCTCTGACCAGGAACGCGTCGCGCAGATCCGCGTCCAGCAGGTACGCGTTCTGCAGGTTCGCCTCGTGCAGGTCCGCGCCTTGCAGGTCCGCGCCGTGTAGGTCCGCGTCGTACAGGTTCGCGCCGTGCAGGTCCACCGGGGTGTCCTTCGCCAGCGGTGCGACGAGGATGCTCAGGGCGGCGGCAACGTCGTTCCTCGGATGGGTTGGGCCCTTGGTGCCCTTCTTTGGCGCAGGTGCATGGCCGCGGACGTACGCGGAGATGACCTGCACGACAGTAGGGGCGTCTCGCGGTGAGTCTTGGGCGATGCGCTGAAGCGCATACAGGCCACCGAGCCGGACTTCTTCGTTGTTGTTGCCGAGGTTGGCCACTGCTGCGGTGTACCGGTCGGTCACCTGCCCGTCGCGCGTGAGCTGCTGCTCGCCTTCGACCTGTCGCACCGTCACCAGGGTGCCTCCGGCCACGGTCAGCGTGGACAAACTCACCAGCAGAGCCATTGCACGCTCCAGCCGCACCCACCAGCGACCCAGCGCCGAGCCGGCGCTCGGTGCTGGGTCGCTGCTCGCTGGTTCCGGGCCGCTGTCCTGGGAGAGGGCGCGGGGATCAGGTCGGGGTTGCGGGGCCGACTCGGGCGCGGGGTCCAGTGGCGGCGTCGCCGGTGCCGGGCCCGGCGCAGTGTCAGCCGCGCTGGCTGGTGACGGGCCCGATAGGCGGTGCCGGCGGACCCGAGCGGCAATTCGGCGTAACTCGACGGTACGTGCCCGGCTCCCGGAGCTCTGCCTGGTCATGGCAGCACTCCAGCAGTCCCTTGGCCTGCCTCAGGTGAAATCATCGAATGCGTGATGGTTCTGATATACGGCCATATTGCGGCTGGTGTTCGAGGGAGAAACGTCCGTCGGATCGTCCCGCTGCTCGGCCCCGACGCGCCGCCGGCCAATGAGGCCGGGTGGAGTGGATGGGGCTGACTTCCTCGACCAACTGGGAGTGGCACCTTTCCGGGCGAGGCGTCTGCTCATGAGGGTGATGGCGGCCCAGGTGATCAGGGTTTCGGAGTGCTGGACGAGGCGTTCGCAGTCCCTCGCGTCTCCGGATACGTTCGCCCAGCGGTAACTGCGACCGCTTCGAGAACGGTTCCTTCCGATGCCTCCAGGCCCTCGCCTTGCACCGTGCCGAGCAGAACAGTGCATCCATGCGACGGCCGGCACCGGCCACCCACCGAACCCCGCACTCCGGGCACCCGGCCTCCCCGGCGCCGTGCCGGGCAGCGGCCATGAGCCTGCGTAGCCGACGTGCTTTCCACCACTGCCTGGAACGACACGCCGACGAGCAGAACTCCGCCCTGGGACGGGCACCCGGCCTCAGCCGTTCACCACAGCCCCGACGCTCTCCCCAGCCCGCCCGGCGTCCTCGGACACCACTCCCGCGTAGGACGCCAGGCTCCTCAGAACCGGGGATCAGAAACACGCGCTCAGCTTGGCTCTGCCGGTGATCTTGGAAGGCCGGGCTCAGCTGCCGACGCCTGCCGGCGCCCCAATCCCGCGCATGACCGGGCATCCTGGTGCGACGATCACCCACGACGTCGAGGAAGCCACCATGCTGTACCTGCTGTCGCTCCGCTACACGGCCTCGGAGCAGGACGCAGAGCCGTTCATCAAGGACCACGTCGGCTACCTGGAAGAGCACCACCGGGGCGGGACGTTCCTGGTCTCCGGCCAGACCGTGCCCACCTCGATCGGCGGTGCCATCGTCGCGCACGGGGTCGATCGCCCCACCATCGAGCAGATCACCGCTCAGGATCCGTTCGTCATCCATGGCGTCGCGGCGTACACCATCACGACGATCACCCCTGGACGGGTACATCCCGGCCTCGCCGACGTGCTGAAGGCGGACGGTTGAACGCACGGTCCGCTCCGCGGCTCGCACGGTCGTACCGGGTCCGTCAGGGGACCCGGGTCACCGTGCGCCCGCGGGCCCGGGCGGCACGGGCGAAGACGACCGCGTCCTGGACGGCGGCGCCGCCCGGGTCGTTGTTGAAGTAGACGTACACGTCGCACCGGTCGGGCCAGGTCTCGGCGAGGCGCCGGGCCCAGGTGGTGAGCGCCTGGCGGCCGTAGCGCGGCCAGGGCCGGGCGCGTCCGGCGTGCAACCGCAGATAGCCCCAGTCCGTGGTGCGCCACAGCGGTGTGGCGGGCCGCGATCCGGCATCCGCCCAGCACAGCGCGGCACCACGGTCCTCCAGGACACCACGGACGCGGGGGTCGTCCCAGGACGGGTGCCGGGGCTCGACGGCCACTCGTACGGCGGACGGAAAACACCGCAGGCAGGCGTCGAGCAGGGCGGTGTCCGCAGGCAGGTTCGGCGGGAGCTGGAGCAGGACGGGCCCGAGCCGCTCCCCCAGTCCCTCGGCGTGGCTCATCAACCGGTGCACCGGCTCCTCGGGGTCACGCAGCCGCTTGATGTGGGTCAGGTACCGGCTGGCCTTGACGGCCATGACGAAGCCCTGGGGCGTGCGGTCCCGCCAGGCGGTGAACGTGTCACGGTCGGGCAGCCGGTAGAAGGCGTTGTTGAGTTCGACGGTGGCGAAGGCCGCGGCGTACTCCTCCAGCCAGAGCCGCTGGGGCGTGCCGTCCGGGTACAGCACGCCTCGCCAGTCCTTGTACTGCCATCCCGAGGTGCCGACGTGCAGGGTCACGCCCGCCAGCCAAGCACACCCCGTGGGGCGGGGAGGCGTCGGCGCCGCGGCGAGCCCGCCGCGGCGTGGACATGATCACCGTTTTGGATCTTCGCTACCATCGTGGCGGCGCATCAACCGGTGCGCCGTGGGTCCCGGGCGGCACGGGTGCGTGCCACGTCCCGCCGGACGCGGCCCCGCCCCGTCGGCCCGGCACCGTCCCCCGTCGACCCGAGGAGCATCCGTATGCGCTACACCCGACTGGGCTCGACCGGCCTGCAGGTCTCCGTCCTGAGTATCGGCTGCATGAGCTTCGGCGAGCCGGGACGGGGCAAGCACGAGTGGACCCTGGACTACGACGACACCCGGACCGTCATCACCAAGGCGCTGGACGCCGGAGCGAACTTCTTCGACACCGCCAACACCTACTCGGACGGCTCCAGCGAAGAGCTCGTCGGCCGGGTGCTGCGGGACCTCGGCGTCCCCCGGGACGAGGTGGTGCTGGCCACCAAGGTGTACAGCCGCATGCGACCGGGCCCGAACGGCGCCGGGCTGTCCCGCAAGGCGATCTTCACCGAGATCGACAACAGCCTGCGGCGGCTCCAGGTCGACCACGTCGACCTGTACCAGACCCACCGGTGGGACTACGAGACGCCGATCGAGGAGACCCTGGAGGCACTCCACGACCTGGTGAAGGCGGGCAAGGTGCGCTACATCGGCGCGTCCTCGATGTACGCCTGGCAGTTCTCCAAGGCGCTCTACACGGCCGACCTGCACGGTTGGACGCGTTTCGTGTCGATGCAGAACCACTACAACCTCCTGCACCGCGAGGAGGAGCGCGAGATGCTGCCGCTCTGCGCGGACCAGGGCATCGGCGTCATCCCGTGGAGCCCGCTGGCGCGCGGCCGGCTGACCCGGCCCTGGGACGCGTCCACCGCACGCGCCGAGACGGACGAGTTCGGCAGGACGCTGTACGGGGAGCAGGACCAGGTCGTGGCCGAGCGGGTGCTCGAGCTCGCCGGGCGGCGCGGTGTCGCCCCGGCGCAGGTGGCGTTGGCCTGGCTGCTGCGCAACCCCGTGGTCACCGCGCCCATCGTGGGCGTCTCCAAGGCGGGGCAGTTGGACGACGCGGTGGCCGCGGTGGACCTCGAGCTCGATGACGACGAGGCCGCCTACCTGGAGGCGCCCTACGTGCCGCACGCCCCCGTCGGCTTCCAGTGACCTGACCGCCTGGTCCCGGGGCGGCCCCTGTCCGGCCGTGCACCGCGTGCTCCGCGGTGCACGGCGCGCATCACGGGTCGCCCCTGCCGGTTTTCTCAATAACGTTCCGTAATTCTGCAATCCTTGGCCCGCATCGCACTTCTCGGCGGGCGCGACACGGCTTTCGCCGGTGACCGCCCGACTTTCCGTCGCGGCCGATTCCGGAATTTCCGGAATTGTTTTCCAGGTATTACTCGGGTTCGCCGCGCGATGTCCGCGCCGGTCACCCAGCCGGCCCGCTTTCCCGGCTGGGGGCCCGGGGGTCGCCCCCCGGAAAAACGCAGTACCGAAGCGTCGCCCGCCGTCTTGCCGGCCGCCACGACCGCGGGCTAATTTGATGCCGCATCACCATCCGAAATCCGTTGCGGCGCCGGACCCGTGTCTCTGCCCACCCCTCTCAACGCCCCGGCGCGGCATGTGTCTTCGTGCGCGGAGAATCATTGGTCCGGCGTCACGGCCCGCCGCAGGGCCCGTGCGCCGCAGGTGTCGCTGAGGAGCCGGTGTGCGCGATTCGAAATCGTCGACGAAGAATTCCGGGAGTACGGCGTCCCGTCCGAGACGTGCGGGGCGCTTCCGCCGGTCCGTGCTGACGTCCACCCTCGGCGCCGTGGCCCTGGTCGTGGCGCTCGCGACGGATGCGGACGCCGACGTCCTCCAGGCCCTCCCCCAGAACGCCGACGGTCTGGAGCAGTCCTTCTCCCCCGCCTACGACTACGACGGCGACGGGTGCTACACGACCGCCGCCATCGCCCCGGACGGCACCCTCAACCCGGGTCTGCCGCTCGGCGGCGACGTGAACGGGCACTGCCACGACCCCGCCCAGCTGGCGAGCGCCAACACCTACTCGCGGGAGAAGTGCAACAACGGCTGGTGCGCCATCGTCTACGCCAGCTATTTCGAGAAGGATCAGGCCGTTTCCGGGCTGCCCATCGGCCACACCCACGACTGGGAACACGTCGTGGTGTGGATCTCCGGCAACGAGGTCAAGTACGTCTCGGTGTCGCAGCACTCCGGCTACCAGGTGGCGGCGAGTTCGTCCGTGCGGTTCGACGGGACCCACCCCAAGGTCGTGTACCACAAGGACGGTGTCTCCACCCACTGCTTCCGCTTCGCGACCAGCAACGACGAACCGCCGGAGAACGCCACCGGCGGCTGGTTCTACCCCCGCCTCGTCGGATGGGCGGGCTATCCGGCCGGGCTGCGCGACACCCTGATGAACGCCGACTTCGGCGACGCCACCATCAAGATCACGGACGGCCGGTTCGCCTCCGCCCTCGCCAACTCCATGCCCGCCGGCATTCCGTTCGACCCCAACGCCTGACGCGGTTGGGCATCGTCGGGCCGTGGTCAGCTTCCTGACTGCCGGTAGGCGTAGACCGTGGTGTTGATCTTGCAGGCACCGGGCGAGATCACCTGGGCCCGCAGGATCCCCGCCTGCGGGTCGTAGTCCACCCCTTCGGTCTCGAACGTGCCCGTGCACACGCTCTGCTGCGGCAGCGGCCCGAGGTCGGTCACATGCCCGGTGACCTGCGAGCCGTCCAGCGCGTGCGGCAGGTCGACGCGGAGCAGGGGACGCGCGTCGGGCCACAGGTCCGTGGCGGCGTCGTCGGACGCGCACACCAGTTGCCGGGCGGTGACGAAGTCGCAGCCCTGGATGTCCCGCACCGGGTGGTCCAGGGTGATCTGGCCAGCCTGGGGCAGGGTGCCGCCGGTGGCCGGGGTGCTGGGGTTGAGCAGGGGTGCCGGGAAGACCTGGAGGCGGCTCTGGTCGCCCCACTCGCCGGAGACCAGCCACTGGGCGTCCGGCGAGACGGCGGCGAAGGAGTTGTTCAGCTTCTCGCCCGCATCGAGCGGGTGTGCGTACTGGTAGCGCCGTCCGTCCGGGGTGGTGACCGCGAACATCTTCGACGTCGCGTCGTCGCCGCCCTGGTAGGCGTCGAAGACGTCGCCGCGCGCGGTGTCCGGGTCTCCGACGTGGTTCCAGCCCGCAAGGCGCAACGTCAGCGGGATCGTGCCGAGGCCGCGGTAGACCAGGGAGCCGTCGTCGAACGAGGCCAGGCCCTCGCCGCCGCTCAGCGAGTCGACCCGGGACGTGCCGGCCGGCACCCATCCCTGCGGGTCGGCGAGGGCCGCGGTGGCGCCCAGCACGGTCAGCGCCACCGCGCCGAGCAGCGCCGTGGCCGTACGACGGGTGCGGATGCCGGGACGGAACGGGCTCATGTCGCTGTCACCTCGTCAGGTCACCTACCGGGATGCGACATGAGCCTAATGTCCCGGGGCAGGAAAAACTGTTCGAAGGTGGAATCGGAGGGGCGTCGGAGCACCGGGGCATGCGCCGGGCCGGTGTGGGGCTCGCTCCGTGGCGCCCCGGTCAGCTTCCGCCGGCTCCGATGAGGCGGTCGACCCGGAGCCGGATGACCAGGCGGCGGTCGCGGACCATGGCCCGCCGGTAGTCGTCCCAGTCGGAGTGCTCGCCGGACAGCGCCCGGTAGACCTCGACCAGCTCCGCCACGGTGGCGTCGTGCGGGTCGGCCGCGACCGGGGTCAGCTCCGCGGTGCCCTCGGCGACGACATACGTCCAGAAGTCGGTGGACGTGACGTAGAGACCCGCGCGGGGGTCCCGGCGGAGGTTGGCTGTCTTGGCGCGGCCTGCCGTGGTGGACACCCGGACGAGCCGCGTCTGCCTGTCGTAGGTGTAGAGGACGTTGGACAGCTGGGGTCGGCCGTTGGACTTGATGGTCGTCAGGACGCCCCGTGTACTGCCGGCAAGCAGTTCCTCGAAAGCCTCGGTGGGCACGTGTCCGCCTCTCTGCACGACTGGCGAGGGCCGCTTTCGACCCCGCGAACGCGACCGTCGGGCCGCCGTGGGAGACACGCTGCCTCGCGCCGGGGCACGCCGCAACCAGGCGTCCGGGCGTGTCGCTCCGGGCGAGATCGGTCCGGAACCCGCACACAGATAGAAAGCGCTGTCACACCTCTCGACAACCGTCTCCGTTGGCCCGACGCTGCTGCGGGGCGGATCGAGACGAGAGGAGATCCGCGTGAGACGCAGGACACTGCTCACGGCGGCCGGTGGGGCGTTGCTCGGCGCCACGGGCACGGGCGTGGCGCAGGCGGCCGGCTCCGGTGCGACCGACGTGGCCGTGCAGGTCGATCCCGGTACGACCTACGGCCCGTGGGAGGGCTGGGGCACCTCGCTGGCCTGGTGGGCGAACGTGTTCGGGGACCGCGACGACTTCGCCGACGCGTTCTTCACCCTTGAGGACGTCGGCTACGACGGCCGTACGCTGCCCGGCCTCGGCCTCTCCATCGCCCGCTACAACCTGGGCGGATGCAGCTGGAACACGGTCGGCGGCGCCTCGATGGCGGCCTCGCCGAACATCCCCCGGTACAAGCAGATCGAGGGCTTCTGGCTGGACGGCGGCAATGCCGATCCCGGCTCCGCCGCCTGGGACTGGAGCGTGGACGCCAAGCAGCGCGGCGCCCTGCTGCGGGCGCACCAGCGCGGCGCGCAGGCGGAGTTGTTCTCCAACTCGCCGATGTGGTGGATGCTCCAGAACCACAACCCGTCCGGCGCGTCGGACGGCGGCAACAACCTCGCGTCGGCGTACTACCGGACCTTCGCCACCTATCTGGCGACCGTGGCCCGCCGCGCCCAGGACTCCTGGGGCGTGCCGTTCGCCTCGGTGGAGCCGTTCAACGAGCCGTCGTCCTCGTGGTGGACCGCCACCGGCACCCAGGAAGGGTGCCACTTCGACGCGTCCGTGCAGGCCACCGTGCTCGGCGAGGTCCGTTCGGAGCTGGATCGGCTCGGACTGTCCGGTACCGCCGTCGCCGCGTCCGACGAGACCAGCTACGACCTGGCGCGCAGCACCTGGGCCTCGTTCGGCAGCGCGGCCCGGGCCACCGTTGCCCGGGTCAACGTGCACGGTTACCAGGGCTCGGGCGGGCGCCGGGACCTGCTGCGCGACGATGTCGCCGCAGCGGGCAAGAAGCTGTGGAACTCGGAGACCGGGCAGAAGGACGCCACCGGCCTGACCATGGCCACCAACCTCTTCCTGGACTTCCGCTGGCTGTGTCCGACGGCGTACGTCTACTGGCAGGTGATGGACCCGAGTCCGGACTGGGCGATGATCGCCTATGACCCGAGCACCCTCCAGCCGGGCGCCGTGACGACGAAGTACTACGCGTACGCGCAGTTCACCCGGCACATCCGACCGGGCATGCAGATCGTCACGACGAACGCGGGCAACACCATCGCCGCCTACGACGCCGCGGCGCGCCGTCTGGTGATCGTCGCCATCAGCCCCGACCAGGCCCAGACGCTGACGTTCGACCTGTCCGCCTTCGCGCAGGCTTCGGGCGGCTCGTCGGGGCTGGTGCGCCGGTGGTCCACGCACACCCAGGGCGGCGACCAGTACGCCGCCCGCACGGACGTCTCCGTGTCCGGGAAGAAGCTGAGCGTGCCGTTCGCGGCCGGGCAGATCCAGACGTTGGAGATCGACAACGTGACGCCCTGACGGGTCGGCTGCCGGTCAGGTGAAAGCACCGAGGGTGCGGTAAGCGCTTGCTGGCGCACCCTCGGTTTGCCGGTACGTCGCGGTGTCAGCCGCTGCGCTTCCACTGCTGGTTGGACCCGCCGTTGCAGGCATACGTGATGATCACCGCGGAGTCGGCGGTGGAGGCGTCGGACACGTCCAGGCATTCGCCGGTGGCGCGGGCGCTGATCGTCACGTATCCGTCGCCGGTCTGGGTGACCTTCCACCGCTCTGTGGCGTCGTCGGTGCAGGCCCGCTGCTCGACGTCGGTGGCCATCTCGGCCAGGCACAGGGAGCTGTGCCGGGCCATCAGCTGGACGTAGCCGTCACCGGTGTCCCGGAACCAGAACTTCTGGTTCCCTCCGCCGTTGCAGCCGTACTGCTTGAGCACGGCACCCTCCAGCATGGACTGCGAGGTGACGTCGGCGCACTTGCCGCTGTGCCGGGCGGTCAGCGTCTCGAACGGGCCGCCCTGCCCGGCCACGGTGCCGGCCGCGGTGTCGATGGCGAGCTGCGGGTACCAGTCCATCGTCATGCTGGTGGAGCTGGGGAAGGCCAGCGGCAGCCAGACGTACCGCGAGGCGTTCACGTTCTGCCCGAAGGAGTTGCCCCAGCGGTCGCCGAGGTAGAGGTAGGAGGTGCCGGAGCTGCCCTGGACGGGGAGCACGAACGCGGTCTGGGAGTTGTAGGCGGTGGAGTCGCCGACGTTCTTCATCGCGGTCCACGGCCCCGCGAGCGAGGAGGCGGTGGCGTACTGCTGCTGGTTGGGGTCCCAGCCGGTGGCCGCCGAGGTCAGCATGAAGTAGGTGCTGCCGCGCTTGAAGAGGGCGGGTGCCTCGCGATGGCCGCCGGGCCACGGATTGGCGACCAGGCTCTGGATGCCGGTGTAGTCGGGGTTGAGCCGGTAGATCTGAAGGTCGTAGTTCTCGCGTGCGGCGGAGACCATGTAGCCGGTGCCGTCGGTGTCGACGAAGACCGTGAGGTCGCGCGACATGTGCTGGTCGAGCGGGCGGAAGCTGCCCTTGTACGTGTAGGCGCCGTCAGGGGTGTCGGAGACGGCCACCGCGGCGCGGGCCTCGCTGTAGTCGGTGGCGCCCTCCTTGTGCATCCACATGACGTACTTGCCGGTGGAGGCGTTGTACATGACCTTCGGGCGCTCGATGTTGGCGCTCGCCAGCTCGGCGGCGGACGACTGGGTCAGTACATGGCCGCGGAACTCCCAGGTCTTCAGGTCCTGTGAGCGGTAGGCGTCGACGTACCGGAAGGTGTTGTCGTCGTTGCGGTGCTCGCCGTACCAGTAGTAGTAGGACCCCACCTTCAGCATGCCGCCACCGTGCGCGTGCACCGGCTGCCCGTCGGTCCCGGTGAACTGGCCGCCGTTGACGACCGTGACGGCGGCCTGGGTCGCGGTGGCGGGCACGGTCGCCGCGACCAGTGCGGCCGCGGCGAGACACAGGGCCGCCAGCGCGGCTAACAGGGTCCGCAGACGCGTCATCACACACTCTCCTTCACAGGCGGTGAACGTGCCGTGCGCAACGGGCTGTCCAGCACGCCTGTTCAGCATGTCGAACAGCGGATGAGATGATGAACGAGGCCACGGTAGAGGGGGCCCCTGGGGAGGTCAACGGGACGAAACGGCCCCAACGGCGCCCGGCCGCCCGCTGTTCGAGGAGGTGGACGGACACCCTGCGCGGGGCGCGGGGGCCCGCCCTCACTCCTTCACGGCCCCGCCCAGCATCCCCGCGATGAATTTGCGTTGCAGCGCCACGTACACCACGACCACCGGAAGGGCCACGAGGACCGAGGCAGCCGCGAGGAGCGCGGTGTCCGAGCCGTGCTGGCCCTGGAAGAAGGCGAGGCCGAGCGGCACGGTGCGGTACCGCTCGTCGCTGACCATCACCAGGGCGATGAGGAACTCGTTCCAGGTCCACATGAAGACCATCACCAGCATCGTGGACACCGCAGGCCGTCCCATCGGGACGAGCACGCGCCACAGCGTGGTCCAGCTGGACGCCCCGTCGATGCGGGCGGCCTCGATCACCGAACGGGGTGCCTGCCGGAAGTAGGTACGCATCCAGAAGACGCCGAAGGCGAGGGACTGGGCGGCCTGCGGCAGGATGAGGCCCGCGTAGCTGTCGGTCAGGTGCCAGGCGCGCAGATCGAAGTAGAGCGGCACCACCAGGGCCTCTTCGGGCAGGGTCAGTCCGAGCACGAAGAGGTAGAACAGCAGGCTGGCGCCGGGGAAGCGCATCACCCCGAACGCGTAGGCGGCGAGCACCGACAGCACCCCGCTGATCGCCACCACCGCGACCGCCACCAGCACCGAGTTGCCCAGGTACGAGCCGAAGTGACCGCGCGTCCAGGCGTCGGCGAAGTTGCCCCAGTGCAGGCCGGAGGGCAGCGCGAACCCGGTGTCCAGGGATCCGCGCGGGGCGAGCGCGGAGGAGAGGATCCCGACCATGGGGGTCAGGCTGAGGACGGTGAAGACGGCGAGGATGCCGTAGGTCGCACCGCGTTCCAGTCGGCCGGTCACGAACCCTGCTCCTCTCGCCCCGCTCGCCCTTCGACGAGACGCGCCACCGCGACGGACAGCACGAAGATCAACGCCGTGAGCCCCACGCCCAGCGCCGCGGCGGAGCCGACGTCACCGGTCTCGAAGGCCCGGTGGTACACCTCGTAGGCGGGTACGGAGGTGGCGTTCCCGGGGCCGCCGCTGGTGGTGATGTAGATCAGGTCGAAGTTGCGCAGGCCGGCGACGATCGTGAGGGTCAGCGCGACGGCGATCTGCGGGCGCAGTCCCGGCAGGGTGACCGCGCGGAACTCATTGAGCGCCCCCGCGCCGTCGAGCCGGGCCGCCTCGTACAGCTCGCGGGGGATGCGCTGCGCCCCGGCGAGGAAGAGCACCAGGCACAGCCCGGTCTCGACCCAGGTGCCGACCACGCCCACCGCGGGCAACGCGAAGGTGCTGTCCCCCAGCCAGGGGCGGGCCAGGCCGTCCAGGCCCACCAGCCGCAGCGTGTCGTTGAGCAGCCCGTCGGGGGTGAGGATGGCGCGCCAGGCCACCCCGACCACCACCATGGCGAGCACCTGCGGCAGGAACAGCACGGTGCGGAAGAAGGTCATGCCGCGCACCCGGAAGCGGGTGAGCGCGGACGCCAGCAGCAGGCCGATGGCCACGGGCAGCGCCGCGTAGAACAGCAGCAGCACCAACGCATGGCCGAACGGCGCCCGCAGGGTGGGGTCGGTGAGCAGGGCGCGGTAGTTCCCGGCGCCCGCCCACGTGGCGACGTTCAGGCCGTCCCAGTGCAGCAGCGACAGCCAGACGGTCTGGCCGAACGGGAACAGCAGGAAGACCGCGTAGAGGGCGAGGGCCGGCACCACGTACAGGTACCCGATCGCGCGGGGCGACCCCGGAGCCCGGCGGTAGCGGCCGGCGACCCGGCGTATGAGGTGTCCGGGCCGCGTCATGGTGCCGTCTTCTCTCCGCCGGCCTGCTGGGCCATGAAGGTGGCGTACTCGTGCTGCATGGCGCCGGGCAGCTCGCCGGGCGGTGTCCTGCCGCCGATGACCTCCTGGAGCCGGGCGGAGAGGAAGTCGTAGAAGGTGGGGGTGGTGTAGTCGAGGTAGGGCACCAACCCGTCGTGGGCGTTCAGCGCCTTCCAGCCGGCGACCATCTGGCCGTCGGCGCTGTCCTTGGGGAGCCGGTCGGCGACCTTGCCGGGCAGCGCGGGCAGCACGCCCTCCTGGGCCATCACGTCGGCGGCGTGCTCGTCGGTGAGGAAGTCCAGGTAGGCGGCGGCGACCTGCTGGTGGTGGGAGCGGGAGGTGATGGACCAGGCCAGACCCTGGCCGCCGGTGGTCACCGGGGAGCCCCCTGAGGTGGTGGGCGGCGGGGGCATGATGCCGAGGGCGTCGCCCATGGGCTTCTCGAGGGTGGCCAGTTCCCAGGTGCCGGTGATGAGGAAGGCGCCCTTGCCGGCGGCGAACTGCTTGGCCGCGTCGTCGTAGCCGGTGCCGTTGGCGCCGTGCGGCAGGTAGCCGCGTTTCGTCCAGTCGGCGAGGGTGGTGGCCGCGGTACGGGTGGGGGCGTCGTCGAAGCCGGAGCCGCGGCCGAGGATGGTGTCGCGGGCTGCGGCGGCCCCGCCCGACTCGTTCTGGAGCACCCCGAACAGGTGGATCGCCGGGTACTTGTCGAGGTTGCCGAACTGGACGGGCAGCACGCCGTGCTGCTTCAGCCGGGGCAGTGCCTCCTGGAAGTCCTGCCAGGTCTTCGGCGGCGCCACCTTCGCCTTGGCGAGGACGTCCTTGTTGTAGTAGATCCCGATGTACTCGCCCGTCTGGGATATCCCGTACAGGCGACCGGTGCCGAAGTGCGTGCCGTCCGCGGAGACCCGGTTGAGGTTGAGCAGGGTGTTCGGGTAGCGGGTGTTCCAGGCGTAGATGCCCGCGTAGGTGTCGAGCGGGGTGAGCAGGCCGGCCTTCACGAAGGACACCATGTCGGGGTAGCCCTGGTTGGCCTGGATGACGTCCGGCGGGTTGTTGCCGGAGAGGGCCAGCTTGAGGGTGGTCTTCAGGTCGGTGAAGCTGCGCGAGACCCGCTTGATGCGGACGTTCGGGTACTTCTTCTGGAACTGGGCGTTGAGCCGCTCGATCTCGGTGTTCTGGCCGCCGCGTATCTCCTGGTCCCAGACCGTCAGGGTGACCTTGCCCGCCCTGGTCGGGTCCGGTATCGCCTCGCCCGCGCCGGCGCCGCCCCCCGGGCCCGCGCCCGATCCGTCGGTGCCGGGCACGCAGCCCGCGGCGAGCAGGGCGGCGGCGAGGGCCGACGCGGCCAGGCCGGTGCGCCGGCGTGGTCCGCCGCCCGGGAAGCTGTCGCGTTTCATCGCCCATGCCCTTCTGTCGTGCGGTGCCTTGCTTCAGCCGCGGGCGTTCGGCGACGGCCTTCGGTGGGACGCCCGCGATGCACGTGATCCTGCCGCAGCCTGCGACGCCGGCTGCGCCCGCCCCCCCTCCGCCACCCGCTCGACCGTCCCCGACGCGGGGTGGCCGGATCACGACGGAGCGAGCCTGGCCGCCCGCGGGACACAGGTCAAGACGCGGGTCAGGACGACGGTCACGGCGGGAGGGGTCCCAAGCACGCGAGAAAATCTTCATATGTGAACTTGACCCACCTGCGTGAATGCAGCACCGCGCAATAAATCGCTTCCCCACCATGGACCCAGAATGGTCCAGACCTTCATGATGATGCTCCCCCACGTAGGAAGGTCGCTCCCATGAAGAGACTGGACAGACGGCAGCTGTTGCTCCGAGGGGCGGCGCTGGCCGTGGCGGTGCCCGCGCTCGGCGGCCTCGCCGGCGCCCCCACCGCCCGTGCCGCGGAGCCCCCGTCGGACCGGCTCCCGTCCCGCGCGGAGATCGTCGACGTGCTGCGGCGGGTGGCCGACCAGTGGATCGGGTCCCATGACGACCCCGGTGACAACGCCTGGGCCCGGGCCACCTTCTTCAGCGGTCTGATGGCCCTCTTCCGGCTCTCCGAGGACGACCGGTACCTCGACTACGCACGCTCCTGGGCCGAGCAGCACGACTACGCCGTCATCAGCGGCCCCACCACCCGGCACGCCGACAACTTCACCGCCATGCAGGCCTATCTCGACCTCTACGAGGTGGAGCCGGACGAGCAGAAGCTGGCGGCGGCCGAGGCGACGCTGCGTCACATGATCACCGACCAGCCGGACAAGAACGACGACTGGTGGTGGGACGACGCGCTGCACATGGGCATGCCGCCGTTCGCCCGCTTCGGGCGGCTCCGCACGGACACCGCCTACTGGAACAAGCTGTACGCGCTGTACGACCACACGAAGAACGCCGAGGGTGGCCCGGGTCTGTACGACCCGGACACGGACCTGTGGTATCGGGACGCCAAGTTCCTGCCCGGCGGCATCGTCTCGCCGAGCGGCAAGCCGGTGGTGTGGTCGCGCGGCAACGGGTGGGTCGCCGCTGGACACGTGAAGACCCTCAAGGCGCTACCGGCCGACGCCGCGCACGTGCCCGAGTACCGCGAGACGCTGACGCACCTGGTGACCGCCCTCGCCCCGCTCCAGCGCTCCGACGGCTTCTGGAACGTCAACCTGGCCGACCCCGCCCACTTCCCCGGCCCGGAGACCAGCGGCACCTCCTTCTTCACCTACGGCACGGCCTACGCGGTCGGGGCCGGGCTGGTGGACCGGGACACGTATCTGCCGGTGGCCGCACGGGCCTGGAACGGCCTGGTCGCCACCGCCGTCCACCCGAACGGCTTCCTCGGCTACGTGCAGGGGGTCGGCGACCGGCCCGACTCCAGCCAACCGGTCACCTATGACAGCACCGCCGACTTCGGCGTGGGCGGCTTCCTGCTGGCCGGCACCGAGCTGGCGTCGCTGACGTCCTGACGCCACGTCACCCGAGGCGGTCTCCGGGTTCGCCCGACGCCATGGGGCCCGGGCGCCGGCTGCCCCGGTGCCCGGGCCCCGGCATGCGGTCCCCCGCCCGGCCCACTATCTTTCGCCTTCGGTGCCCGCCCTGGGGAGGCACGGGTGGCGTTGGGGAGGCAGACGTGGACTGGGGAACGCTGGTCGCGACCGTGAGCGGCGGGTTCATCGCCATGTCCGGCACCGTGCTCGCCGACCAACTGCGCCATCGGCACGAGGAGGACCGCAGCGGCACGGCCCGGCGCCGGGCGGTCTACATCGAGTTCATCAGCGCCGCCGGGCTCTGCCACGCCCGGCTGCGGCAACTCGCGCAGGGTTCGGACGCGGTGCCCGACCTGGACGCCGCGACCCGGGCCGCGTTGACCGATGCTGCGATCTACGAGGTCAGGGAGCGGTTCTTCATCGACGCCACGACGGAGGTGGCCGGTGCCGGGCAGGCGATGTTCGAGCGGCTGCGTGCGCTGCGGCGCACCGTCGCCACGGGTGCGTCGGAGGGCTCGCCCGCCTTCCACGCCGCCTACCACCCGTACATCGGTGCCGTGTGGGACTTCCGGGTCGCCGTGCGCCGGGAGTTGGAGGGCCGGCACCTGGTGCCCGCGGTGTTCGGGTGGGGTGCCTGGGACGGCAGCGATCGCTGCCCCCTGTGCCGGGCCGAACCGGACGGGGCCGGCGCAGGGGATGGGTGACCGGCCGGCCCCGCCCGGTGGTGCGGGGCCGGTCTCGCGGAGGCATGAGCCGCCGCCCGAGGCGATGCTGCGCTACTTCTCCCAGCCCATGGTGAGGAAGTTCCAGTCGCCGAGCCCGGACGCCCCGAAGTTCGCAAGACCGGAGCGGACCGCGTAGATCTGCGGGCGCTGGTAGAGCTCGATGGAGTGCACCTCGGCCCAGATCCTGACGTCGGCCTGGTTGTACAGGTCCTGGGACTCGGCCGGGTCGGTGGACTCGGCCGCCCGGGTCAGCAGGTCGTCGATCTCGGGCGAGCCGATGGCGCCGAAGTTCAGGTAGGTCTGCTTGGCGCTGGGCTGGCGGAAGGTCGAGTACAGCTGCGAGGGGAAGACGTAGTCGACGTTGCGGAAGCTGGTCAGGTCGAATTCGCCGCGGTCGAGGTACTTGTCGCTGAAGTCAGCGTCCGGGACCTTCTGGATGGTGACCTTGAAACCGGCCTGGCCGAGCTGCTGCTGCACGATCTGCGCCTGGTCCAGGGCCGACGATGACGAGCCCGCGGTGAGCACGTAGTCGAGGGTCAGCTCCTTGCCTCCCTTGGTGCGCGGCTTGCCGGCGCCGTTGTCCTTCCAGCCGGCCGCGTCGAGCAGCTTCTTCGCGCCGGCCAGGTCGAACGTGCCCCACTTGCCGGCGTTCGCCTTGTAGCCCTGCTGGTTGGGCATGAAGAAGTGGTTGTCGAGGGTCTGCACCGGAAAGTCGAGGTCCTTGGCGAAGGCGGCGACGATGCCCTTGCGGTCGATGGCCAGGTCGAGGGCCTGGCGCACCTTCAGGTCCTTTAGCGGGCCCCGGGTGCCGAGCGTGAGGTGCACCTCGTCCCAGCGCGCCCCGCGCCGGATGTCGGTGCCGGGCGCCTTCGACAGCCGCTGGTAGTCCTCGGGCAGGATCGCCGGGGCGTAGTCGATCTCCTTGTTCAGATAGGCCTCGGTGTCCGCCGGCTGGGCGAGGGCGCGGTAGGTGATGGAGTCCAACTTGGGCCTGGTGCCCCACCAGTTCGGGTCGGGGACGGTGGAGACGGTCTGTGCGGTCTTGTCGAAGGACTTGATCTTCCAGGAGCTGCCGGTGATCGGGATCTTCTCGATCCAGCCCTTGTTGAACTTCTCGGGCGTGTCGATGCCGTCTGCGGGCAGCAGCGGGCGGAAGAGCCGCTGCCAATCGGCGTACGGCTTGCTGAAGGTGACCTTCACTTCCTGGTCGTCGGCGCCACGGGCCACCTTCGAGATCCGGTCGTAGCCGGTGGAGTCGGCGACCAGGTACCGGTCGTCCTTGCCGTTCAGGTCCTTCCACAGGGTGGCGAAGTCCCGGTAGCTCAGCTGCTTGCCGTCGGACCACTTGGCCTTGGGGTTCAGCTTGTACGTGACGACCTGGGGGCTGGTGGACGTCACCTTCGCCGAGATCAGGAAGTTCGGGTCCGGGTGCGGCACGCCCTTGGCGTCCCGCGGCATCAGCACCGGCTCGACCTGCTCCAGGATGGCCACGGCGTCTCCGTCGGTGCCGTCCACCTGGTAGAAGTTGTACTGGTGGACCCACTTCTGGACGGAGAGCTTGAGCCTGCCGCCCTGGCGGACCTTCGACGCCGGCTGTGCGTTGAGGCCCTGCGCGTCGACCGCGGGTGGTTTGCCCTTCTTGTGGTCCGCGCCGGAGTCGTCGGAGGAACTGCATCCGGCCATCACCAGGGCCGCCGAGACGGCGACCACGGCGACGCAGGTGGATCTCGAAGCTCTGGACATGGGGGTTCCTCCGCTACAGGTCGGTGCCGGCGCCCGGCAGGGGTGGGTCCGGTGCGGCCGAGGGGATGATAAGTCGCGGGCCACCCCGCCGTAACTCCCTCGGGCCATCTGACATGCTCTCTTCGCAGCACGGCAACACGGCGGCGCGGGAATACGGCGCGGACCGCGATCCTTGGAGGGTGGCGGTGGGCGTCCGCTGCGTGATCGGCTGCCGTGCCGGAACGACCGGCGACATGACCAACGGTCACTGCGAGGGAGGGGTGCGTGACGTGACGGCCTATCTGGCCAGAAGGTTCGCCTACTACGTGGTGTTGCTGGTGGTGGCCGTCTGTCTGTCCTACCTGCTGGCGTCCGTCGCGCTGGATCCGCGCGCGTACTTCGAGGGCCGGCATCCGCCGCCGCCCCCCGAGGCGGTCCGCGCGCAGCTGGCGGCGCTCGGCATCGACGACCACACGCCGTTGACGAGCCGGCTGTGGCACTGGTTCGCCGGTGCGGTGCACGGCGACCTCGGGCGCACCATCGACGACTCCCCCGTCGGTGCCGAACTGGTCCGCCGGCTCGGGGTGAGCATGCGGCTGCTCCTCACCGGAACGGTGCTGGGGACGGTCGTCGGGGTGCTCGCCGGGGCGTGGACCGCGGTGCGCCAGTACCGGTTGTCGGACCGTGCGGTGACCCTCGCCTCGTTCCTCCTGCTGTCCACGCCCACGTTCCTGCTGGCGGTGCTGCTGAAGATCGGGGCGATCAAGCTGAACGCGGTGCTGGGCACCGACCTGATCCAGTTCACCGGTGAGAAGGATCCGGATCTGCACGGCAGCATCTGGGCCGAACTGCGGGATCACGGGGTGCACCTGCTCCTGCCGACGCTCTCCATCGGCCTGGTCACCGTCGCCGCCTACAGCCGCTACCAGCGCAACACCATGCTGGACGTGCTGGGCGCCGACTATCTGCGCACGGCGCGCGCCAAGGGGCTCAGCCGGGGCCGCGCGCTGCTGAAGCACGGGCTGCGCACCGCGCTCATCCCCATGTCGACCTATTTCTCCTACGGGTTCCTCGCCCTGTTCACCGGAGCCACCTTCACCGAGATCGTGTTCGGCTGGCACGGCATGGGTGAGTGGCTGGTGGAGTCCATCGGCAAGAACGACATCAACTCGGTGGTCGCGGTGTCCGCGTTCGCCGCCGTGGTCGTGCTGTTCTCCGGGTTCCTGGCGGATGTGCTGCATGCCGCGCTCGATCCCCGCGTACGGGCCTAGGAGGAGTCGCCGACGTGACGACCGAGAGTGTGGTGGCGGCCGCGGCCGACGCCGTCGACGCCCCGCTGGGCGCCGGCGCCCTGCCGGGCCGGGGCCGTGCGGTGGTGCGCCGCTTCGTGGCGCGGCGCAGTGCGCTGGCGGGGCTCGCCGTGCTGGTGCTGCTGTTCGTGCTGGCCTTCGCCGGGCCGCATCTGACGCACTGGTCCTACTCCGACATCGACTACACGGCGCTGCGCACGGCACCCTCCGGCGACCACTGGTTCGGCACCAACCGGATCGGGCAGGACGTGTTCGCGCAGACCGTGCGCGGGCTCCAGAAGTCCCTGGTC
This sequence comes from Streptomyces odontomachi, assembly GCF_024435355.1. Taxonomy (GTDB): domain Bacteria; phylum Actinomycetota; class Actinomycetes; order Streptomycetales; family Streptomycetaceae; genus Streptomyces; species Streptomyces odontomachi. The sequence continues at coordinate 977,624 of NZ_JAMJWG010000001.1, read as the reverse complement.
ATCGGTCTGCTGGTGGGTCTGGTGGCGACGCTGCTCGCGGCTGTGGTGGGCGCGAGCGCGGGCTACTTCGGCGGCTGGACGGACCGGGGGCTGATGTTCCTCGTCGATCTGCTGCTGGTCTTCCCCAGCTTCCTGATCATCGCGATCGTCGCGCCCCGGCTGAAGTCGACCGGCTGGCTGGCCTTCGCCGGTCTTCTGACCCTCTTCGCATGGATGATCACGGCCCGCGTGGTGCGGTCCATGACGCTGTCCCTGCGGGAGCGGGAGTTCGTACGGGCCGCACAGTACATGGGCGTGCATCCGGTGCGGATCATCGTGCGGCACATCCTGCCCAACATCGCCTCGTTCCTGATCATCGATGCAACGATCGCGATCGGCGGCGCGGTCATGAGCGAGACCGCCCTGTCGTACTTCGGGTTCGGCGTGCAGTCACCGGATGTGTCCCTGGGCACCCTCATCGCCGACAACACCCCCGCGGCGGTCACCTATCCGTGGATGTTCTTCTTCGCGGCCGGCTTGCTGGTGGTGCTGGTGCTCGCGGTCAACCTCGTCGGGGACGGCCTACGGGACGCCTTCGACCCGACCACACGGAAGGCACGGTCGTGACCGCGCAGAACACCGTCCTGGAGGTGCGCGGGCTGCGGGTCCGCTTCGGTGCCACGCCCGCGGTACGCGGCGTCGACTTCACGCTGCGCCGCGGCGAGGTGCTCGGCATCGTCGGCGAGTCGGGCTCCGGCAAGTCGATGACGGCGCTGGCCCTGCTGGGGCTGCTGCCGGACGGCGCGCGGGCCGAGGGCTCGGTGCGGCTGGACGGCACCGAGCTGCTCGGGGCGAGCGAGAGCCTGCTCAACACGGTGCGCGGCAACCGGATCGCGATGGTCTTCCAGGACCCGCTGTCCGCCTTCACACCGGTGTACCGGATCGGCGACCAGATCGCCGAGGCGGTCCGTGCCCACCAGGACGTGTCCAAAGAGAAGGCGGCCGAGCGCGCCGTGGAACTCCTCGACCTGGTGGGCATACCCGAGCCGCGGCTGCGCGCGGCGGCGTTCCCTCACGAGTTCTCCGGCGGTATGCGCCAGCGGGCGATGATCGCCATGGCGATGGCCAACGACCCGGACGTCATCCTCGCTGACGAGCCGACCACCGCCCTCGACGTCACCATCCAGGCCCAGGTCCTGGCCGCACTGCGCACCGCCCAGCAGGCCACCGGCGCGGCGATGGTGCTGGTCAGCCATGATCTGGGCGTCATCGCCGGCAGCGCGGACCGGGTCGCCGTCATGTACGCGGGCCGCATGGTCGAGACGGCACCGGTCGACGCGTTGTTCGCCCGGCCCCGGATGCCGTACACGCTGGGACTGCTGGGCGCGGTGCCGCGGCTCGACGGGGCGGCGCCCTCCGTGCCGTCCTCGGCGGACGCGTCGTCGGCCGGGGAGGACGGGGCCGGCGGCGCCGGGTCGCCCCGGCCGTCCGTGCTGGTGCCGATCCCGGGCGCGCCGCCGGCCGCCGATGCCTTGCCGGCCGGCTGCCCCTTCGCGCCCCGCTGCCCGCTCGCCGAGCCGGCGTGCCGCGACGCGGAGCCCGAACTGTTGCCCGTCGGCCGGTCCCCACGGAGCGCAGCACCGGCCCCGGACTCGCGGACCGCAGCGCCGGTCCCGGCGGGGAGCCCGGAGGCGAAACCCGCTTCGGCCGTCACGGCTGCGGACCCGGCATCCCCCGAGACGCATCGGGCGGCCTGCATACGGGCCGAGGAGATCCTGCGGCGCGGGCTCGGTCCCGCCGATGTCTTCCCCGTCCCGTCGATCCCGCCCCGGGCGGCCGGGCCCGACGCCCCTGACGACGCTTCGCCGGTGCTGCGGGTGCGGGCGCTGACGAAGACGTTCCCGCTGTTCAAGGGCACCGTCTTCAAGCGTAGAACGGGCAGCGTGTACGCGGTGGACGGCGTCGACCTGGACATCGGCCGCGGTGAGACGCTGGGCCTGGTGGGCGAGTCCGGGTCCGGGAAGTCGACGACGCTGTTCGAGATCCTGGGGCTCAGACCGCCCCAGAGCGGCAGCGTCGAGGTGCTCGGGCGCTCCACGGCCCAGCTGACCAAGCAGCAGATGCGCCAGCTCAGGTCGCAGATGCAGATCGTCTTCCAGGATCCGATGGCCAGCCTGGACCCCCGGATGCCGGTCGCCGACCTCGTCGCCGAGCCACTGCGTGCCCTGGGCGCCGACCGCGCCGCGGTGCGTCGGCGGATCCCGGAGCTGCTGGGTCTGGTCGGGCTCGAAGCGGCCCATGCGCACCGCTTCCCGCACGAGTTCTCCGGGGGGCAGCGGCAGCGGATCGGGATCGCGCGAGCGCTGGCGGTGGATCCGCGACTGCTCGTGCTGGACGAACCGGTGTCCGCGCTGGACGTGTCGATCCAGGCCGGCGTGCTGAACCTGCTCCAGCAGCTCAAGGCGGAGCTGGGTCTGGCGTATCTGTTCGTGTCGCACGACCTGTCCGTGGTGCGGCACATCGCCGACCGGGTGAGCGTGATGTACATGGGGCGCACGGTCGAGGCGGGCACCGTGGAGGACGTCTTCGCACGCCCCCGGCATCCGTACACCCAGGCCCTGCTCTCCGCGGTGCCGTTGCCGGACCCGCCCCGGGAACGGGCCCGTGAGCGGATCCTGCTGGCCGGGGATCCCCCCAGTCCGACGCAGCGCGACCCGGGCTGCCGGTTCCGTGGCCGCTGCCCCGTCTTCGCCGCGCTGGGAGCGAGTGACCGCACCCGCTGTGAACGCGAGCGTCCGGCGCTGCTCGGGGACGGTGCGACCGACCAGGTGGCGGCCTGCCACTTCCCGCAGGTTCGGGCGGTGCTCTGAAGGGCCCACCGCAGGCCCGTGCGGCCAGGCGTGGGACAGGGAGGTCCCCGGCAGCCGCGGGGTGGGGTCGCACGGCTGCCGGGGACCGGTGTGGGGCGGGAAGGACGCTTATGAGCCCGACGGGACGCCGTCGTAGGTCCACTTCGGGTCCGGCCAGGTGCCGGTGCAGACGGGGGCGGCCTCGTTCCAGCCGGAGTTGCCGTCACCGACCGTCATCTTGAAGCCCTCGCCTATGCAGTTGTGGATGGGGGTGTCCGCCTGGCCGATGCCGGTGGCCACCACATGGTCGAACGTTGCCGTGCCGGGTGCCTGGATCTGTAGGGCGTAGGTGCCGGTGCCGTCGATGTCGACGTGGCTGAAGTGCAGGCCGTTGGTGGACCCCTCGATCAGCTGGATCGCCTCGTAGGAGGAGTCGAGGACATCGGTGTCGGTGACGTCGATGGTGGCGTTGATGGGTTCGTTGAGCCCGTCGAACCAGAGTGCGCCGACTCCGAAGTTCCAGTTGTAGTCGCTGTTCCCGGTGCGGATCAGGGTGTTGCGGGCCGCGGTGGTGGTGCCGGAGACCGCGGTGCCCTGGCCCGAGTTGACGCCCGGGTAGCGGTTGGCGACGTGCAGCCCGCCGCCGTTGGTGAGGGTGTCGGCCATGACGTTGTCGGAGAGGCTGATGTCCTGGCCGCCGTACGTGACGATGTTGTTGGCGAGGATGGGCAGCACCACCGTGTCATGGGTGAAGCCGTCCTTGACGTTGGGGGTGGCCTCCGCCCACATCGCGAGGCCGTCGTCGCCGGTGTTGCGGACGAAGGTGTTGGTGACGGTGGAGTTCGTCACGCCCTTGTGGAAGTTGACACCGTCGGCGGTGGTGTCGGTGATGCGGCTGTTCTTGATGGTCAGGTTGTCCATCGGGCCGTCCATCCAGGCACCGCACTTGGTGTGCTGCATCCACACGTCGTCCACGACCGAGTCGGACAGGGCGCCGCCGATGGCGTTGACCTGGTCGTCGTCGATCCGCTCGCGGATGTCGCCGATGATGGCGAAGTCCTTGAGGGTGACGTCGCTGCTGCCGCCGTCGGCGGCCCACTTGCCGTAGACGCCGACGGCCTTGGTGCGGTCGCCGGCGTCCCGGCCGGTCAGCACCGAGTACCAGGGGCCGGCACCGGCCAGGGTCACCTGGTCGACCACGATGTGCTGGGTGACCTGGAAGGTGCCCTGCGGGATGTACACCTCCTTGCCCTGCGTCCGGCCGTCGTCGACGGCCTTTTGGATGGCCGCGGTCGAGTCCGCCGCGCCGGTGGGGTCGGCGCCGTAGTCGGCGACGACGTCGAGGGCGCCGGACGGCTTCGCGATCGGGTCCGCGACGTTCTCGAAGTCGGCGAGGTCGATGGTGAAGGTGGGCGAGCCGGCGGTCGACGTCACCTGGAGGCGTACCTTGCTGCCCGCCGGCAGGGTCGCGCCGAGGAAGGTGCGGGCCTCGTCGTAGAAGTGGTGCGGGTTGGTGTCGCCCGGGTTGTTGTTGAACGGATAGCCGCCGTAGTACCAGCTGTACTTCGAGGTCACCGGCACGTCCTTGAGGTGCGTCCCGTTGACGCTGAGGTCCAGCGCGGCGTCACGTCCCGTGCCGTCGGAGCTGTCCGGCAGCGAGTACCGGAACGACATGGCGTTGGCCGGCTTCGTGAGGGTGAACTCGACGTACTCTCCCGCCCCGTCCAGCGTGACGGCCTGCCGCCCGGAGGCTTCCGACGGCAGCGTGGTGTAGTGCCGGTCGGGGCCGATGAGCGTGCCGTTGGTGTCGGCGTACTCGGCCTCCTGCTCCGCGAACGGCACGGTGGCGCCGCGGCCCGGCACCGCGAACGGGGACAGCGCCGGCACGGCCGCCGCATGCGCGTCGGACGCTGCGGTGGCGACGGCCGCACCGGCGAGGGTGCCCGCGGCGAGTACCAGCGACAGGGCTGCGCCGAGGCCGCGGGCCGTCCTGCGGCGTCTGGTGGGGGTGTGTGCACGGATGACGTTCATGCGTCCATACGTCCTTGCGTAGTGGGGTGGCGCGGACGTGCAGAGAGTATGAGCGTCCTCCGCAGAGAGTCTACGAAGTAGCGCAACTTTCTAATTATTCGCTGCAAAATTGCGATTCTCTGCAAGCACTTGCGTTTCTTGCAGAGTTCGGTGGCTCACCAGTCGTGGACGGTGCCGTCCTTGAGCCGGTTCACGGGCAGGTATGCCGGTTCGTAGGGGAACGTGGCGGCCACGTCGTCGTCGTAGGTCACGCCGATGCCCGGTGTGTCGGACGGGTGCAGCAGGCCGTCGGTGAAGGTGTAGGAGGTGCGGAAGACCTCCAGGGTCTGCGCGGCGTGCTGCATGTACTCCTGGATGCCGAAGTTGTGCACGGCCATGTCCAGGTGGAGGGCGGCGGCCATGCCGACGGGCGAGATGTCCGTGGGCCCGTGCAGCCCGGACCTGATGCCGTAGACGGCGGCGAAGTCGAGGAGCTTGCGCATCGGCGTCACCCCGCCGGTGTGCGTGACGGCGGAGCGCACGTAGTCGATCAGCCGCTCGCCGAGCAGCGTGGTGTAGTCGTACACCGAGTTGAACACCTCGCCGATGGCGAGCGGTGTGGTGGTGTGCTGCCGGATGAGCCGCAGGGCTGCCTGGTCCTCGCCCGGTGTGGCGTCCTCCAGCCAGAACAGGTCGTACGGCTCCAGCGCCTTGCCGAGCTTCGCGGCCTGGATGGGGGTCATGCGGTGGTGGCCGTCGTGCAGCAGCGGCAGTTCGGGACCGAACTCCGCCCGGACGGCCTCGAAGACGTTCGGCAGGTGACGCAGGTAGGCGCGGGTGTCCCAGACCTCCTCCACGGGCCGGTTCACCGCCGTGGTGCTCCGGCGGGCCGGCTCGTAGTCGTAGCGTTCGCCCCCGGCGGCCGAGGAGGCGGCCACCCCGTAGACGGAGTCGAGTCCGGGGATGCCGGTCTGGATGCGGATGGCACGGTAGCCCTTGGCCAGATGGGCGCGTACCGAGTCCAGCAGTTCGGGCACGTCGCGACCGGACGCGTGCCCGTAGGCGAGGGCTCCGGTGCGTGACGCGCCGCCGAGCAGCTGGTACAGCGGCATGCCGGCCGCCTTGGCCTTGATGTCCCACAGGGCGGTGTCGACGGCGGCGATGGCCGCCATGGTCACCGGGCCGCGCCGCCAGTAGGCGCCGCGGTACAGGTACTGCCAGGTGTCCTCGATGCGGGCGGCGTCCCGGTCGATCAACAGGGGCACGACGTGATCGCGCAGATAGCTCGCGACGGCAAGCTCGCGACCGTTGAGCGTGGCGTCCCCGAGGCCGGTGATGCCGTCGTCCGTGGTGATGCGCAGGGTGACGAAGTTGCGTCCCGGGCTGGTGACGAGGGTCTCGGCCGAGCGGATCTTCATACGGGTGGCTCCTGTGCGGTGGTGCGGTGCCGGGCGCCCCGGCGGGGATGACACCCGATGGGGTGACCAGGCCACCGTAAAGGGCAGGTCGAAGCGGTGCGGCGGCGGGCCGTCGCGGTGGGCGACGGCCCACCGAAGGCTCATCGCCCCTGGTCGGTGGCGTCGGCGTGGGCCGCCGCTGCGCCGGCGGGGGTGACGGGTGCGGCGAGCGCCGCCAGCTCGGCGTCCAGGGCGTGCAGGACCGCCGCCGAGATGCCGGCCGTGCTGACGGCGAGCTGCCAGGGCGACTGGTCCGCGACCTGCGCGGCGAAGTTCTGGTTGGCCAGCAGCGGGAGGTGCCGCAGCAACGCGGCCTGGGCCCCCTCGTGCCCGAGCAGCTCGCCCACCGGCACGGTCACCCCCAGCGCGTGCCCGCCGAACTCCTCGGCGTCCGGCAGGTCCTCCTGTGCGGCCAGGACCTGGGCGTACTGGACCCTGGCCAGCAGATGCTCCTCGGTGACCGCTCCGGTGGCGGGCAGGCCGAGCCGGACGAACTGGCTCTCCGGCGCGTCGCAGGCCCGCATCCGGTCGGTCAACAGGCCGGCCATGCGCAGCTCCACGGCGCCGTCGAGCAGCGGACGCTGCTGACCCGGGTCGTCCGCCAGGTCGAACAGCAGGGTGCCGTAGGCGTAGGCGTTGCCCCAGGTGCGTCCCGGGATGCGGAGCACGGGGGCGTTCCTGGTGAACGGCAGCGGCCCGATCAGTTCGGCGTCGACGAGCTCGTCCGGGGTGAAGCGGCTCTCCATGTGGGTGGGCATCAGGGTGTGCTCGAACAGCGGCTCGTTCGAGGCGCGCGCCGGGGCGCGCATGTAGACGTAACGGCCGTCGGTGACGTTGACGTGCGCGCCGAACCCGCCGAACAGGGCCGCCTCGCGCACCGGCGTGTCGTCGGCCACCACGCCGCCGAGCGGCACGCCCTGCATCAGGTCGGTCGGCGGAACACCGAAGAAGTCCAGCAGGGTGGGACCGAGGTCGATGGTCTGCACCAGACTCGTCCTGCGCTCGCCCCGCGTCCCGCAGCGCGGGTCCCAGATGAACAGCGGGGTGTGGATGGTCTCGTCGTACCAGGGCTGCACGTTCTTGCCCCACCAACCGTGCTCGCCGAGCAGCAACCCGTGGTCCGTGCAGACCATCAGCAGGGTGTCGGACCACAGCCCGTGCTCGTCCATGGCGTCGAGCACCCGGCCGAGCGAGGCGTCGCACATGGTCAGCAGGGCGGCGTACTCGCCGCGCACCCGCTCCACGTCGTCCTTGTCCTCGGTGACCCGGCGGTAGTCGGGCCAGTCGGCCCGCTCCCCCGGCACCTGGTCGGCGGGGATGCCGTGCAGGTAGTGGGAGCGGTGCTCGTCGTAGCTGAAGAACGGCTCGTGCGGGTCGAAGCACTCGATCTGGAGGAACCAGCGGTCCTCGGCGGCGTTGGTGGCGATGAACTCGAGGCCGGCGTCGAAGGTGCGGGTCTGCGAGTGGAGGTCCTCGGTGGCCATGTACTGGCGGTTGATCCAGTCCTGACGGCGTGCGGCGTCGGACTTCCAGCTCAGGCTGGGGGGCAGGACGGGGTCGGCCACGTGGCCCTTCCACCTGTCGCCTTCCTGGCCGCGGAAGAACTCGTAGGTGTCGTAGCGGTTGTGGTAGGTGGCACCACCGTCCTCCCAGTAGTGCTGGTGGTCGGTGGCGAGGTGGGTGTACACGCCGGCGCGCGAGAGCATCTCCGGCACGGAGTCGTCGAACGGCTCCAGCGGGCCCCAGGAGCGGTGCAGGAAGTTGTGCCGGCCGGTGTGGATCTCCCGGCGTGCCGGCATGCAGGGCATGCTGCCGGCGTAGGCGGTGTCGAACACGGCGGCCTCGCGGGACAGCCGCTCGAAGTTCGGCGCGTGGATCCCCTCGGCTCCGTAGGGCGGCAGGAAGCGGCGGTTGAGCGTGTCGAACATGACCATGATCGCGCGCACGGCGGCGGGCTCCTTAGGGACGGCGGCAGGCTCACAGGAACGCTACGTGCCGGGAGCCGCCCGCATAAGGTGCGCCTCGGAGCCCCGGGGCGAGGCGGGCGCCCCCGGTCCGCTCCGGAGTACGGCCGTCACCGTCTGCTGCTCCGCGCCGTGTCGCCCGCGCGGCGCGACCGCCCTGGCGCCGATCCCGATTATAGTTGAATGAACAACAATCTTGGAAGGCGGTAGGGCCCGTGAGCAATCTCGAAACCCGGCCGGAAGAGGTGCGCTGCGCGGATACGGCACCCGGCGGCCAGGACACGGCCGGGCCCGTGCAGGTGCTCTCGGCGCGCGAGGTCCCGCTGGGCGGGCCGCGGGCGATGCGGGTGCGGCGCACGCTGCCGCAGCGGGCCCGGTCCCTCGTGGGCGCCTGGTGCTTCGCGGACCACTACGGCCCGGACGACGTCGCAGCGACCGGCGGCATGGACGTCGCACCGCACCCGCACATCGGTCTCCAGACGGTGAGCTGGCTGTTCAGCGGCGAGATCGAGCACCGCGACAGTCTCGGCAGCCACGCGTTCGTGCGGCCCGGCGAGCTGAACCTGATGACGGGCGGGTACGGCATCTGCCACTCGGAGGTCTCCACGCCGGACACCACGGTCCTGCACGGTGTGCAGCTCTGGGTGGCGCTGCCGGCGGAGCACCGCGACACGGAGCCCGCCTTCCAGCACTACGCGCCCGAGCCCGTCCGCCTAGACGGCGCCGAAGTCCGGGTCTTCCTCGGCGCCCTGGCCGGCAGCACCTCACCGGTGCCGACCTTCACTCCGCTGCTGGGCGCCGAGATCCTCCTGGCTCCCGGTGCGCGGGTCACGTTCCCCGTGACCACCGGTTTCGAGCACGGACTCCTCGTCGACGAAGGCGACGTCCGCCTGTCCGGGGCGCCGGTGGCCCCCGGCGAGCTGGGCTACGTCCCACCGGGTGCCGCCGGGCTGACGATGGCGAACGGCTCGGGCACCGCCGCCCGGACGGTGCTGCTCGGCGGGCCGCCGTTCGATGAGGAGATCATCATGTGGTGGAACTTCGTCGGCCGTACGCACGACGACATCAGGCAGGCCCGCGAGGACTGGGAACGCGGTGACCGCTTCGGCGCGGTGCACGGCTACGACGGCGACCGCCTGCCTGCGCCCACGCTCCCCGGCACCCCGCTGAAACCGCGCAGGAACCGCCCCTGAGCTGCCACTCCCCGTACCCGCGCCGGGCTCGCTCGTCACCCGGCGAGCCAGGTCACGTCCCGTCGCCGCGGCCGCATCGGCCGACCAGCAGCACGAGCTTCCCGCGCACATGGCCGTCCTCGCTGAGGCGGTGCGCCTGCGCGATCTCGGCGAGCGGGAAGGTCCGCGCGACCGGGAGCGAGAACCGCCCGGCCTCGATCAGTTCACCGATCTCGGCGAGCGCATGGACCGCGCGGCCGGTGTCGCCGCGTGAGAACGTCACCCCGTGCTCCTGCGCGCCGGCGAAGTCGGTGATCGTCACGACCTGCTCCGGACCGCCCGCGAGCTCGATGAGCTCGGGCAGCACGCCGCTCCCGGCGACGTCGAGCGCCGCGTCGACGCCGTCGGGCGCGAGCGTGCGAACCCGTGCGACGAGGCCTGGGCCGTAGGCGACGGGCTCGGCGCCCAGCGAGCGCAGGTACGCGTGGTTGGCCGGACTGGCGGTGCCGATCACGCGTGCGCCGCGTGCCACGGCGAGCTGGACGGCGGCGCTGCCGACCCCACCGGTGGCGCCGTTGACGAGCAGCGTGTTCCCGGCGCCGGACGCGGTCCCGACTCCGAGCGCGTCCAGGGAGCGGGTGGCCGTTTCGAGGGCGACCGGCAAGGCAGCGGCCTCGGCGAAGCCGAGCGACGGCGGGATCGGCGCGTAGTGGGAGAGCAGCGCCAGCTCGGCCGCGCCCGCACCGTCGTCGGAGAAGCCGAACACACGATCACCGAGCCTGACGTCCGTGATGCCCGCGCCGACCGCGTTGACGACGCCCGCCACGTCGCGGCCCGTCAGCTGCGGGAGCTCCCCGCCCATCAGACCCCTGCGCAGCTTCCAGTCGGTCGGATTGACACCGACCGCGCGCACCGAGACGCGGATCTGGCCGGGCCCCGCGTGCGGGTCCGGAAGATCCACGATCTCGAGGACCTCGGGGCCACCGAAGTGGCTGAAGCGGGCTGCCTTCATCATGCGCTCTGATCTCGACCCGGGTTGCGCGCTCGCCGCGCGTTCAGCGCTGTTCGCCTGCGCACACCGTACGTCACGGGCGGTTTCGCGCGATGGACGCCTTCGCCGGGAGCGCTCGTATCTCGGCTGCCGGAGCCGGGCCCGGCGTCGGGGAGAGCAACTCGGCCGAGGCGGGGCCGGCGGCCAGAGAGGTCAACGAACCGCTGGGCAGCTCCGTGTGGGGAGCGCCGTACGCGGGCGTGCCCGGTGCGAACAGCCTGTTCTGCGCGAGTGGTCCCGCGTCGTCGGTGTCGTGTCCGAGGGTGTCGAGCAGCTCGGTCGCGTGCCGCTTCGCCTCGGCGTCGTCTCCGGCGATGGGGAGCGCGCTGCGGTCCTCGGCGCCGGTCGGCCTGTTCAGTAGGGCGAGGTGGGTGTGGTGGATGTTGTTGAACGCCCTCACGACGTGCGCCGATTCGCCGAGGTGGTGCTGGAGCAGCTCGCTGGTCGTGGTCGAGCCGTTGTCCAGGGCCTCGACCCTGCCGTCGCGCTGCGCAGCGTAGTTGCCGGCGTCGATGACCGTCTTGCCCGCCAGAGGCTCGCGCGGCAACGAGTGGTAGGCCTTGAAGGGCACGGCCAGTCGCGCGAGCGTGCTGCCGATCAGTCCACTGCCGATGAGCCCCGAAGTGGCCACGCCGGGCCAACCGGCCCGCATCCGTGGGTATTCCGGCCACGCGTGCGGCCCGGCGCCGTGGCCGGCCAAGACGTCGCGGAGCCAGGGCCCTTCGTCTGGATCATGCTGGGCTCGCGGGCCGCCCGTGGCCTTGCCCGCCGGTCGTGGCGGCCGCGGTCCGCAGCGCCTCCACGGCCGCGCGGATGGACGGCCGGCGATCGGCGTCCGCGCGCCAGACCACGTAGACATGGCGGTACACCCGGTGCCGCACGGGGATGGTGCGCACCCCGGCGGGCACCGGGCCGCGGCCCAGGCGGGGGGCCACGCAGACCCCGAACCCGGCGGCGACCAGCGCCAGCTGGGTGTGATGCTCCTGCGCGCGATGCGCGATACGCGGCTCGAAGCCCTTGGCCCGCAGCGTGAACAGCAGCCACTCATGGCAGAACTCGCCGGCCGGCCAGGTGATCCACTCGTCGTCGGCGAGCTCTTCCAGGTCCACCTCGGCGCGGTCGGCGAGCGGGTGGTCCGCGGGCATGGCGATATCGGCAGGGTCGTCGAGGACGGCGGCCTTGACCAGGCCCTCGGGGAGCGGGAGGGGGCGGTTGTCCCAGTCCAGGACGACGGCGAGATCCTGGTCGCCCCGGACCACCGCGCTGACGGCCTGCTCCGGCTCCAGCTCCTCGGTGCGTACCCGCAGCCCCGCGTGCCGGGCGCGCAGCGCGACGAGCGAGGGTGGCAGCAGACCGCGGGCGGCGGTGGGAAAGGCCGCAAGGCGCAGCTCGCCCACGGCTTGCCCGCGCCGTGCCTCCAGGTCCGCCTGGGCGAGCTCCACCTGGGAGAGGATGCGCGCGGCGTGCTCGCCGAGCAGCCGGCCGGCGTCGGTCAGGCGCACCCCGCGGCCGTTCTTCGCCACCAGCTGCTGGCCCACCTCGCGCTCCAGCTTGGTGATCTGCTGGGAGACCGCGGAGGTCGTCACGTGCAGGCCGGCAGCGGCAGCACTGACCGACCCATGGCGGGCGATCGCGTCGAGAGTACGGAGACGCTCCAGATTCAACATGTAAGCAATGCTACGCAATGATGCTCAGAAAAACTCTCTTGTGCTAATCGATGAGCCACCTCATCCTGGGGACCATGAGCACCACGCCCCACAGCCTCGGATCCACCGTCGGCGACACCGCCCCCTGCGCGCCCACGCCACCCACCACGACCACCACCCATGCCGGCGCGCGCCCCACCACCCGCCCTTCGCCCGCCACGAAGGGGATCACCCGCTCCGGCGCCACCGGCACCGGGGCCTCGACCGCCGGTGACGAGACACTCCCCGCGCCTGGCCGGCGGGCGTTCGGCTGGCGGCTGCGCTTCGGTGTACTGGCGTCGATCTGGGGGTTCAGCTTCCTGCTCATCAAGGTCGGCACCCAGGCCTACGCGCCGTTCCAGGTGACGCTGGGCCGCCTGTTCTTCGGCTCGGCCGTGCTCGTCGCCGCCCTGGTGGTCAAGCGTCAGCGGCTCCCGCGCGAGCCGCGCACCTGGGCCCATCTCGCGGTCGCCGCCCTGCTGCTCAATGCCGCACCCTTCTCGATGTTCGCCTTCGCAGAGCTGACGATTCCGTCCACCCTCGCAGGGATATGCAACGCGACGTCACCGCTGTGGGGCATGCTGCTCTCGCTCGTCGCGCTCTCGGAGGACCGCCCCTCGCGCCGTCGTGTCGCGGGGCTCGGCATCGGCTTCCTCGGCGTGCTCACGGTGCTCGGCGTCTGGCAGGGCTTCAGCGGCCTGGACGTACGGGGCACGCTGCTGGCGCTCCTGGCCTCGCTCAGCTACCCCGTCGGCTGGATCTACGTCCGGCGGACGCTGGCCGGTTCCCCGCACTCCCACCTCACGCTGACGGGCGGACAACTGCTGCTCGCCACGGTGGAGCTGGCCGTCGTCACCCCCCTGTTCACCTCCCTGCCGGCGCACTTCCCCCTCCTGCCCCTGCTCGCGGTGGTCGCCCTGGGAGCTCTCGGTACGGGTCTCGCCATGCTGATCCAGTACGGGCTCGTGCACGAAGTCGGCCCGACGACCGCGCAGATGGTCACCTACTTCGTGCCCGTCATCGCCACCGCGGCGGGTGTCGCACTGCTCGGTGAATCCCTGAGCTGGTCCACCCCGGCCGGCGCGGCCGTCGTGATCATCGGCGCCGCGCTCACGCAGTCCCGGGCCCGCCGCGCCAAGGGCGCACGCGACAACGGCACGGGCCGACCCGCCACCGGCTCCCGGCCGTAGCGCCGATCGCCCTGGGCGAGGGGTGCGGAGGCCGGGGACGGCAGGAAATACCGCGACCTCGATCAGGGTTGGATCGGGCGAACCCACCCACGCGGCTGGAGGCCACGTTGACCCGTTCGTTCCTCTTTCTGCTCGCCAGCGCCCGCGCGGACGGCAACACCGAGCAGCTGGCCCGGACCGCGGCAGAGCGGCTGCCGGGCACCGTCGAGCAGCGTTGGCTGGACCTGACCCGGCTCCGTCTTCCCGACTACGTCGACGCGCGACATGCCGACGCGCCCTGGCCGGAGCAGCAGGACGAGGAGCTGCTGCGCCAGGCGACGCTGGCGGCCAGCGACATCGTGATCGTCTCGCCGCTGTACTGGTACTCGCTGTCGTCCTACGCCAAGCGCTACCTCGACTACTGGTCGAAGTGGTTGGCCTCCCCCGACCCGAGCTTCAAGGCACAGATGGCGGGGCGCACGCTGTGGGGCGTGACGGCGATGGCGCATCGTGAAGAGGTGGTGGCTCGGCCGCTGGTGCTCACCCTGCACCACACCGCGGCCTATATGGGCATGCGCTTCGGAGGCGTGCTCCTCGGCAACGGCTCCCGGCCCGGGCAGGTGACCAGGGACGAGCAGGCGATGGTCCGGGCCCAGACGTTCTTCAGCGGCGAAGCCCCACTCGCCCGCTTCCCGTATGAGCACGCTCAGCTCGGGACGGCACCCGAGGGACTGATGGTCGGCTCCTGACACCGCGGTACCGGGGAGGGGTATCGTGGTGCGCGTGGGGCTGTGGAGGTCACGGCCACCCGGTACGCGGCAGACGGAAGGGACGTCAGTGGACGGCGGACGTGTGAACCGGCAGGGCACCGCCCGGTTGGTTGCACTGTGCGCGATCCTCCTCGGCCTGTTCCTCATGCACGGCTCCCCGGCCACGGCGATCGGAGGATGCCACGGGGGAACGGGCCCCGCCGCCGTACCCATGCAGGCCGGCCACGCCTCCTCGACCATGGCCCGGACCGACCTGCACGGCACGGCCGGGCACGGCGCCCCCGCCGCCCAGGCAGCGTACGAGACGGGGACGCACGGTGCGACGTGTGTCTCCACCCCCGTCCGTGTGCACAACCATCCGCTGCCGACCCCCGCACTGCTCACCGCAGGTGCCGTCGCGGCACTGGCCACGTGGTCACCGACGGCCTTGCGAGCCACCGGCGGGACAAGACGGCGTGGGCCTCCGGAACGCGGGCGGGATCTCCTCTTTCAGGTGTGCGTCGCGCGGACGTGACGGGCATCGCCGGCCCCGGTTCCTGACCGGGTCCGGCTCCGAGCCCTGTCCTTCTCGCGCGCCACCGGTGTGGCGCGCCACCCGGAAAGCAACTCGAACACATGTCCGCATTTTCGCGTTTCACCCGCCCCGGTCGCTCCATCACGGCCGCCGGCGCTGTAGCCGCCCTTGCACTGGCGCTGGCGGCCTGCGGCACCTCCCACGACTCCTCGTCCATGCCCGGCATGGACCACGGCACGAAGACCACGGCGCCCGCCTCGCCGAAGGCCACCTCGTCGACGGACGGCATGCCCGGCATGGGCACCATGGCCACCGGCAACGGCCTGTCCGCCGGCAAGGACGGCTACCGCCTCGCCTCCCAGGACGCGCACCTCCCCGCCGGCGAGCCGGTCGCCTACCGGTTCACGGTGAACGGACCGGACGGCTCACCGGTCACCGGCTTCTCCCTCGACCAGACCAAGCGGATGCACTTCTACGCCGTCCGCTCGGATCTGACCGGCTTCCAGCATGTCCATCCGGTCATGGCCGACAGCGGAACCTGGAGTGCCGACCTCGCTTCCCTCACCCCGGGCAGCTGGCGCATGTTCGCCTCCTTCACCCCCGCCGACGGGCCCGGAAAGGGGAAGGACTTCGTGCTCAGCCGTACCGTCACCGTCCCGGGCAACGCCACGAAGACCCCGCTGCCCGCGCCCGCCGCGTCTGCCGAGGTCGACGGGTACACCGTCACCGTCAAGGGCGAACTGATGGCGGGGATGGCACATCCGCTCACCGTCAGCGTCTCCAGGGGCGGCGCGCCCGTCACGAACCTCGAGCCCTACCTGGACAGCTACGCCCACCTCACCGCCTTCCATGAGGGCGACTCGGCGTTCGCCCACCTCCACCCGACCACCGGGGTCGACGCCGGCCATGGCGGGCCTCGACTGCCCTTCCACGCCGAGTTGCCCACCGCGGGCAACTGGCGGCTGTTCCTCCAGTTCCAGACCGGTGGCAAGCTCCACACCACAGCCCTGACGCTGCACGTCGGCTGAGAAGGCGACGGCGCCCGCGGGTGTCAGTGCTCGTGCGGTCCGGCCCGGTGGACCGGCCCGTGGGCGTCGTCGCAGTGCTCGCCCGGATCGGCGTTCCGAGGTGGCGTTCTGATCTGGAGGAGCTCGTCGGCAGCCTGGCTGTCCTCTCCGAGGTGGTCCACCTGGAGCGTGGCGTGGCCGATGTCGTGGCTCTCGCGCAGCAACTTCTGCAAGTGCCGACGCACGGCGTGGCAGTCGCCGCCCGGCTCGACCAGGACGTGTGCGGACAGGGCGGGTTCGCCCGAGGTGATCGTCCAGACGTGCAGGTCATGGACCTCCACCACGGATGGCTGCGCGGCGAGATCGTCGCCGATCGCGTCGGGGTCGAAGCCGACCGGAGCGGCTTCCAGGAAGATCCGGCCGGAGTCGCGCACCAGCCCGTATCCCGCCTTGCCCATGAGGGCCACCACGACGAGCGTGGCGATGGCGTCGGCGCGGTCGAAGCCCGTCAGCAGCACGAACAGCGCGGCGATGGCGGTTCCGACGAACGCGAAAAGGTCGTTGAGAATGTGCTGGTAGGCGCCCTCGACGTTCAGGGAGGTGCGGTTGGCCCTCGAGATGCACCAGGTGGCCGCTACGTTGACGACGATGCCGGTGAGCGCGACGGCGAGCATCAGTCCGCCCTCGACCGCGGGGGGACTGATGAGCCGGCGGACCGCCTCGTACGCCAGCCAGGCCCCGAGCAGGAGCAGGGTGAGACCGTTGGCCTGCGCCGAGAGGATCTCCGCGCGCTTGAGCCCGTAGGTGAAGCCGCCGCGGGCCGGACGTGCGGACAACCGCATGGCGACCATGGCGAGCACGATCGACGCGGCGTCGGTGAGCATGTGCGCGGCGTCGGAGATGAGCGCCAGAGAGCCGGCGACGATGCCGACGACGACCTCGACCGCCATGAACACCGTGATGAGCGTGAGCGCGATGGCCAGCCAGCGGCGGTCCGCGTCCGCCGACACGCCGTGGGAGTGCCCCGCGTGCCCACCGGCTCCGTGTCCATGCCCGTGCGCCTGCCCGTGCGCATGCTCGTGGCTTCCGCCCTGGTGGCCCGCATCGTGGTCGTGGTGGTGGTCGCTCATGTCGTACGTATCCCCCCTTGCGTTGACGGCTCGCCGTAGTGAAACGCACCATCGACGCATTCGCCAAAGGCTGTATTGATGACCGTTGTCATCTCCTATAACAGCTCTCTGACCTGCGGAAACAAAACCGTGTGAACGAGAACGAAAATGCGGACCGGCGCCGCTGGTCAGTTTTGGTTGACCGGCCAGACCGCAGCCGGGTCGCAGTGCGCAGGGCAGGCCAGCAGGTAGACCTCGTTACCGAGGAACAGGTTGTAGGTGTCCGCGCCGACGCTGTAGGGCTGCTCCGGTTGGCCGGGACAGGCAGCGAATTCCATGCCCTCCGGCACCTGGCACACGTACACCAGCTCGGCGCCGCACGCGCAGGTGTAGTGCTCGGGAAACTGTGCCCAGGACGGCGCACCGCCCACCTTGAAGGTCTGGGAGCCCTTGCCCTGCCCACCGGGGACGTCCGTGAAGGGCCGGAGCGTGAGCGCCGCGGCGCGCAGCGACGGTTCGGGCTCCGGCGTCGGGAGCGCGGCCTCGCGCTGGAGCAGTATCCGCCAGAACGGGCGCGGATAGGGCAGCTGGGGAGCGTCCCAGTAGCGGGACACCAGCCGGCCGTCGGACAGCTCGGGCTCGGAGGCGTCGTTGTGAGCACGGCAGTGGAACACCAGCAGGTGATCTCCGGCGAAGGGTTCCAGGTCCGAGGGGATGTCGAGCTGGAAGAAGAGCACCATCCGCTGACCGCAGAAGCACTCCGGCCATTCCTGGCCCTCGTCGAGGAAGGGCCAGCCGCCCACCGAGTTCCGCGTCGGCCGGGCCGTCGCGTCACCGCCCACCTCGATGGCGTGCGCAGGCAGCGCCGCCGGTGTGTCCCACCCATCAGGTTCGATCATCCGCTCACCTTATGGGCCTGCCGGGGGAACGCCGGGACGACGTGACGTCACGGCCTCTCGGCCCGCGCCCGGCAGGTCGGGAAGCAGCTTCCTTCGAAGTTGTTCGAAGGCCGTCGGGGTCGGCCGCTGCGGCAGGAAGGCCCTGATCTGCCGGGCGCACTCCAGCGCGGTGGCTGTGGTGGTGTCGCAGGTGACGTCGTACAGGCCATGCGCATGGACGTGCTGGAACTGCCGCGCCGCCAGCCCGGGCGGGCGATCACCGCGTGCCTGCTCACGCCGCCGGAGTTCCTCCAGCGAACACCGCACGCCGACGAGGACGACGTTCCTGGCGCTGAAGAGCCGCAGGCAGTCCAGCAGACGCCACTCCTCGCTCAGTACATGGTCGACCACCACGTTGTTGCCGGCCGCGGCCATACCGGCGACCGCGCGGTGGAAGCCCATCCACGTACGCCGCAGCACACCGGGCAGCGCTTCCGCGCTGACCTCCCTGCGACTGCGCAGCGCATGGAAGGCATCCACCGGCATGTGGAAGTAGGCCCCGGGACCCGGGCCGGACGCAGGTCCGGACGCAGGCTCGAGCGCAGGCCCGGGCGCGTCCAGGATCTGCAACAGTTCCCTGGCGATGCTGGACTTGCCCGAACTGGATGTACCGTTCAAAAAGATGATCAGTCCGGTCTGCGTGGCAGCGGGGTCGCCGCCGCGGTCGGCCGGCTCAGGCTCCTCGTGGTCTCCTCCTCCGGGCATCACACCTCCTTCACCAGCCTGGGCGGAGGTCGGGCGGGAAGCCGGTCCAGCGGAGTTCCGGGGGAAGGTGCCCCGTGTCGTTGTAGACGAGCACGGAAGCGGGCCGGCCCGGTGCGTAACGGATGACGGTCAGTGCGGCGTTGGCGTGGTTGAGACCCATCCAGCGCCACCTCGGGGCCTCGAGAGCGGCTCGGACGAGCCAGCCGATGAGGAAGTTGTGGGTGACGAGCAGTTCATGGCGCGGCTCGTCACCGACCACAGGTCCGGTGAAGTGGGCGAGTGCCGCCTCGGCCAGCTCCGGCCCCTTCCTGCGTTCGTCGGCCGGGAACCGGGACAGCCGGGCGAGCGTGTCATCGGCCGTTTCCCGCGGAAGCTCTTCGCGCCGGGGCAGGTAGGGGAGGTAGTCACCCGCCAGTTCGGACCGGTGCAGGGGAACGTCGTCGAGCTGGTCACGGATCAGCCTGGCCGTCTGCTCCGCCCGCGGGAGGGGGCCGTGATGGACCACCGAGAGAGGGCTCCCCTGAAGTCGCTCACCCAGCAGTACGGCCTGCCGGCGTCCGACGTCCGTCAGTTCGCTCTCGTCCGGTGCAGCCTCACCGTGCCGCGTGAGGTAGAGATGGCGGGCGGCCGTTCCCGTCACAGCGATTCCCCCTACTCGTGGCGAGACTCATGGCGAGTCCCCTACAGGCGATCTCCCGGATGCCCGAACGATCTCCCGGCTGTCCCAACGGACGCGGACACGTGCCGTGCGGTTCCGGGTCCGCCGGCGCCGGTCAGGTGGCGCGGGCATGCACCTCGTGCCGGACCCATACGTTGGGCTCGACGTAGACGGCACGGTCATGCGTGGTGTCGCAGTGCACCGGGACGAGGGCGCCCGGTACCTCGACGTCACCGTCGGCGTCGAAGGGCAGGCCGGTCCACTGCCGCCACTGGGACAGGGAGCCGCTGACCGTCATCGCCGCCGGAGCCACCTTCGTGATGCTGCCACCGATCTTGACGTGTACGCGCAGCCATGGGTCGGTCGGCAACCCGTCGTCGCGCCGTCGGCGGATGTAGTCGGTCATCGGGACGCGCGGTTCGAGGTGCTTGGCCGTGGGGCGGACCGGGGCCAGCAGCGCGGTGTGGCCCTGCCCGGCGGCGGCGTCCCGCAGCGCGGCCAGCATGCGGTAGGACAGGCCGCGGCCGAGGTATGCGGCGTCCACCGTGATCTCCAGCGCACTGATCGTCGTGGGTGCATGGCCGGCGCGCCGGTCGCGGTACGCCCACACGAGCACCTGGTCCCACCCCGTGTCCGGCATTTCCTCACGGCCGTCCAGCACGGCGTTGAACGGCACGCTCAGCCCACGGGCGACGACCCGGTCGCCGTCCGTCGCCACCACGCACGTGTGGGGGAAGTCCTCGACCACCCGGCTGAGCAGGGAGTCCGCGACCGGGTCGTGCGAGGTGAAGGCCGGCCAGGAGTCGGCGATCCCGTACATCCGGGAAGCCAGGGATGGGCGCTCCACCAGCGGGGTGATCACGATGCTGTCTTTCTCCGTCACGGCGGGACCCTGCCATGGGAACGCCCCGTGCGGCCAGCGGTTTTCCCGCTCGGCCCAGGGCCCGCGGCATGGTTGCGCACAAAGGGACGGAGGAGACGACGACATCGAGCGCGGGCGGCGACGGCTGCGCCATGCCCTCAGCCGTACACGGCTGCACACGGCACTACACGGCGCATCGTGGCCGTCCCGCGCTCCGGCCGGTCGTCAGTCCTTGTCCGTCTCCGTAGCGCGCCGGGCCACGAGAGCTGAAATGGCCTTGAGGATGGTGGCCTCCGTCGCCTCGCGGTCGACGCCGAGGCCGGTCAGGACGCCGCCGCCGTCGGTCTCCTCGCACTCCAGCAGGGCGAGCAGGAGGTGCTCGGTACCGATGTAGTTGTGGCCGAGGCGCAGGGCCTGGCGGAACGTCAGCTCCAACGCCTTCTTGGCGCCCGCGTCGAAGGGGATGAGGGCGGGCACCTCGTCGACGGCGGGCGGCAGTGCACCGGTCACCGCCTCCCGCACCGCGTCCAGGCTGACCCCCTGCGCCACGATCGCCTGCGCGGCCAGCGCCTCGGGCTCGCTCAGCAGGCCCAGGACGAGGTGTGCGCAGAGGATGTGGTCATGGCTGCCCACCCGGGCCTCCGTCTGCGCGGAGACCACCACGTTGCGGGCGCGCACCGTGTACTTGCCGAAGGCCTGGCTGGGGTCGAGGTCCGACAGGCTGCCGGGCCCCTTGGGGACGAAACGCTTCTGGGCCGCCTGACGGGTGACGCCCATGCTCTTGCCGATGTCGGTCCAGGAGGCGCCGGAACGTCGGGCCTGGTCCACGAAGTGTCCGATGAGATGGTCCGCCAGCTCGCCGAGGTGCTCGGCGGCGAGGACGGCGTCGGTGAGTTGGTCGAGCGCCTCGGTGTGCACCTTCTTGATCGCGTCAATCAGGTCGTCGAGGCGGACGGACGTGGTCGCTTGAGTGGGCTGCTGCTCCATGAGGCAACCTTAGGTTGACACTCTAGGGGTGTCAACCCCGAGTTGACACGTCGGGAAAGCTGCGCCCGTGCCGATCCTCATCCACGATCGAGTGGGAGCAGAGGTGCAGCATCCATCGACGACGTGGAATGTGGAGTGGGTACTGATGCAGGTCAACCTTTCGGGCCGCACGGCGCTGGTCACCGGATCGACCCAGGGCATCGGGGCGGCCATCGCCGCGGGCCTCGCCCATGCGGGTGCCCGGGTCGGGATCAACGGCCGGGACAGGGAGAAGGTCGCCGCGACGGTGGCCCAGCTGTTCGCGGAGGCGCCGGGCTCGGACTTCGTCGCGGTGCCCGCCGACCTGTCCACGCAGGAGGGTGCCGATCGTGCCGTGGCACAGCTGCCGCAGATCGACGTCCTCGTCAACAACCTCGGCATCTTCGGCGCCAAGCCCGCACTGGAGATCACCGACGCCGACTGGCGTCGCTCGTTCGAGGTGAACGTGCTGGCCGGGGTGCGTCTGACCCGTGCACTGCTGCCCGGCATGATGGAGCGCGGCTGGGGTCGGATCCAGTACATCGCCAGCGACTCCGCCGTGGTGATCCCCGCCGAGATGATCCACTACGGCATGTCCAAGTCGGCGCTGCTGGCCGTGAGCAGGGGCTTCGCCAAGGAGGCCGCGGGTAGCGGCGTCACCGTCAACTCCGTGATCGCCGGCCCCACGCACACCGTGGGCGTGGAGGACTTCGTCTACGAACTCGTCGACCGCGATCTGCCGTGGGACGTGGCACAGCGCGTCTTCATGCGCGAGCACCGCCCGCAGTCCCTCCTGCAACGCCTCATCGAACCGGAGGAGATCGCGAACATGGTGGTCTACCTCAGCTCCGACCAGGCCTCCGCGACCACGGGCGGCGCGCTGCGCGTGGACGGTGGGTACGTGGACTCGATCCTGCCCTGAGCACCGGGCGGTCCCGGGACACCACGGCGCCGGCGGACGCCAGGGTGATGCACCCGGTCGCCGTGCACCACGCCGACGACTGGCATGCCGTGCTGGCCCTGATCGGTCACGGGCTGGGGGGTGTGCCTGGTACCCCGGTTGGCACCACTCGCCCGCCACCACGACCTGGTCCGGGTGCGGCTCGGCGACCGGCCGCCGGTCTCCCGCCGCATCCTGACCTGCGTGCGCCGCGGCAGTGAGCGGCAGACGCCCATCGCCGAGGGACTCAGGGCGCTGAGGGCGCGCGCGGCCGAGGCCGGCGGGCCGGCGCCGGACGATCCCGGGCGCCGGCACCGGTGAGCGGCGTCAGGTGCCGTCGGACGTGAGGAACTCCAGCACCGGCGGCGTGGCGACGGCTGCGAACTCCTCGAAGTACGCGTGCCGCGCGCCCGGTACGAGGTGCAGCCGCGCCCCGGGGATGCGCTCGGCGAGCAGCGGGGCGTTGCCCGTGGGGTTGAACGTGTCGTCGGTGCCGTGCACGACGAGGGTGGGTGCCGTGATGCGCGGGAGCGCCTGCCATGCGTCGTGCCCGGCACTGGCCTGGCGGTGCCGGCGTCGCGCATGGCCCGGCATGGTCGGGTCGCCGAGGGTGTGGAACGGTCCGTGGTGCGTGGCGAGCCAACCGGGCGTGTACATGAGCTCCAGCAGGGCGCGCCGGGCGGCCCGCGCATCGGGCTGCGCCAGGGCGCGCCGCACCTCGGGGCCCCGTTCCAGGCCGTGCGGTGCGCCGGGCGAGGTGCAGCCGAGCACCAGGCGGTCGATGCGCTCCGGGTGGTCGGCCGCGAGCCACTGCGCGACCCGCCCGCCCATGGACGTGCCGTAGACGTGGGCGCGCTCGATGCCGGCGTGGTCGAGCACGGCGAGCACATCGCGTGCGAGGTCGCGGGTGCCGTAGGTGTCGGTGTCGGGCCGGTCGCTGGCGCCGGTGCCGCGGTAGTCCGGCGCGACGGTGGTGAACTCGGCGGCGAAGTCGTCCCGCACGGCGTCCCACCAGCGGTGGTCGTTGGCCTGCCCGCTCAGGAGGACGAGCGGCCGTCCCGAGCCGTGCACCTCGTAATGGAGCGCGGCACCGTCGGCCGCCTGGGCGAAGGGCATGACGGCACGTTCTCACACCGGGCAGCGACGCCGACGGGACGGGGTCCGGGCCGGCGACGGCAGGCAGCGCGGGTGGGCGCGGGTCGGGTGCCGGACACACCGGCGCGGCCGTGCCGCGGGACACCCCCGTCGTACACGGCCGCGCGGTGCGGCCTCTTCGGTAGCGATGTGCCTCGTCGGTCGGGCGAGGCGGTCCTGCTGGTCAGGCAGGGCACCCCACCGGCCGGGTGTCGCCCTGCCGGCGGGACGGGCGCGTGGTGCACCTGCGGCTCGTGCAGGTGCTGCGCCCGCTACTGGTAGTGGATGTCGGACGTGCTGTACAGGCAGTTGGTGCTGTCCGGGCCCTCACCGATCTCGCTCGGCTCACCACTCGTGGTGCCCTTGTACTTCTGGCAGATGGTGATGTCGTGGTCATCGTCGTCGATGATCGTGATCCCGGAGAGCCGGGCGGTGTCACCGTAGTTGGTGTTGATCCCCACCACGGCGTCGCCCGGTGCGGTGAGCGTGACGTTCGAGACCGTCACATGCCGCGCGAACCCGTTGTTGCTGCAGTTTCCACACGAGCGGTACAGCTTGCCGAAGTCATCGACCTGGAAGTTCTCGATGACGAAGTTGCCCGGGCCGTTGTGCTGGAAGACCTTGTCGGACGCCTTGCGGGCACCGCCGCCGTCGACGGTCATGGTCTGGCCGCTGCCGCCGTCGTCGCCCTTGAGGGTGGCGGCGTCCTCGCCGACGTCCTCCCACCAGACGTTCTTGAGCGTGCACGTACCGTCGCAGTGGATCCCGTCGGCGGCGGGCGAGCCGATGATGACGTTCGACAGGGTGGCGCCGTTGGCGAGGTTGAAGATCGGGTCCTGGCCCTCGTCCTGGCCGCCGTCACCGAGGTCGCCGCTGCCGTAGTAGCGGACCAGGCCGCCGTCCATGCTGCCGCTGACCTCGATGGTGGAGGAGACCGCCTTCTGCCCGGTCGGCGTGGGCCAGCCGGCCGCCACCGCGGTGAGCTGCGGTCCGGCGTTGGCCGCGCTCGGGGCGGCGAGCAGCGCCGCGGGCACGGCCAGGACCGGTACCAGGAACGCCCAGGTCCGCCGTTGGCGATGGAGGTGTCTGATCGATGTCATGGACTTCTCCTTGGTGAGTGGGGGAGATACGCACCGCTGACCGGCCGGGCCCTGGGCCGTACAGCGCCGTCAAGACGGGGGTGCGTCATCCTCGGGCGCCGTCTCCGTCGCGCCGTTCAAGGACCGTGCGGGACTGTGCCACGGCGTGTGTGGACATTGCCGTGCACTGCGTGGACTACGCCGCTCCGTACCAGGTCAGCGGGGTGATGCCGGCCATGGCACCGGATCCGGGTGGTGTCGCGGGTGCGGTGGGGCGTCGTACCGGCAGGGTGTGGGGCTCAGCGCCGCCCTGCGCGTGCGCCCGTGTCTCGGGGCGGCACGGTCGGTCCTGGGCGGGGCGCGGTGGGCAGCGGCACCGGCGAGAAGCGGCACGGGGCGGTCGTGCCGCGCGGCGAGTAGTGCGCGGTCGGGGACCACCGCTCGGTGACGGGTCCGCCGTCGACGGCCTCCAGGACCGTCTCAGCGACGAGCTCGCCGAACCGGTGCACGTCCACGGTCATGGCGGTGAGCGCCGGCGAGGCGAGCCAGCAGAGCGTGGAGTCGTCCCAGGCGACCAGGCTCAGGCGGTCCGGGACGGCGACGTCCAGTTCCTTGGCGGCGGCGAGTCCGGCGACGGCCATCACGTCGTTGTCGTACACGATCGCCGTGGGCGGTGTGCCGCCCTGGAGGAGCTGCCGGGTGAGCCGGGCGCCGGACTCGGCGGAGTAGTCGCCTTCGACGAGCACCGGATCGAGGCCGACGGCCCGGCAGCCGTCGAGGAGCGCACGGGTGCGGGCCTGGGTGTGCAGCAGGGTGGTCGGGCCGCTGATGCGGGCGATGTGCCGATGGCCCAGTTCCAGGAGGTGGGTGAGCGCGTCGCGCACCGGGGTCGCGTGATCGGTGCGGACGCAAGCGGCGGCCGCGTCCGGCTCTCCCGGGCCGACGAGGACGAACGGGATGCCCAGCTCCCGCAGCACCGCGGGCCGTGGATCGTCGGTGACCTGATTGACCACCACCACCGCCTCGACCAGCTCCTGCCGGGCCCAGCGCCGGTAGGTGGCGCACTCGTCCTGGAGGGTCGGCACGACGTGCAGCAGCACGGGCATGTCGCGCGGCACCAACCGCTCCTCCATGCCGGCGATCAGCTCCATGAAGAACGGTTCCACGCCGAGCAGCCTGGTCGGCCGTGCCAGCACCAGTCCCACCGGGCCGCTTCCCGCCCCGTCGGATCGCACCGCACACCTCCTGAAGGTCATGCGCCGGGCGGCGCGGTGGAGCCGTGGCGCTCGGGCCGGACCCGCGCAAGCCGGCCGGACCCCCTGCGGAATACCCCGGCCGGTGTCGATGGAACCCTAACAACGCGGCGCGAACCAGCGGTTTTCGCGGCAGGACGGTACCCCGGACGAGGGTTCGGGGCACGCCTGGTGAAAACGGTCCGCAACGGTACGGGAGCCGATGCGGGCATGGCGCAACACATTCTTAGGCCGTTAAATTAACTAAGTCCGGGCACGAAGTACCCGCACGTCTCTTCAGCCGTCCATCCACCCGATGCCGCTCCCCGGAGGATTCCTTCGCCCATGACCTCCCACACCTCCCTCCCGCACTCCCCCACCCCGGGCCTCGCCGGCCTGCCCGACAGCGGGCTTGTGCAGTTGCGCGCGGCGGGCGTCGGTCTCGTCCTCGATCTCTCCGACGGGTTGCTGCCCCGGGTCGTGCACTGGGGTGCCGATCCGGGGCTGCTGGACGCGGCGGAGCTTGCGGCACTGCGGCTCGCCTGCCGGCCGCAGCCCGTCGGGTTCTCGGTCGAGGACCCGGTGCAGGTCTGCATCCTGCCCGAGCAGTCGGCGGGCTGGCTGGGGACGCCGGGACTGGTGGGCAACCGGGCCGGGCGGGACTTCTCCACGGCGTTCCGGGTGGTGGGCGGCTCGCTCACGCTCGGGGGCGCGGACACGGCCGGCGGCTCCGCCTCGGCTGGTGGCTCACCCTCCGCGGACGGCGCCGGCGGACGGCTGCTCGTCGACGCCCGGGACGACACGGCCGGTCTTGGCCTGGAGCTGACGATCGAGCTGACCGCCGAGGGTCTGGTACGGCAGCGGGCCCGGCTGACGAACACCGGCGAAGGCCCGTTCACGGTCGACGCGCTGCACCTGACCCTGCCGGTGCCGTCCGTCGCCACCGAACTGCTCGACTTCAGCGGCCACCACCTCAGGGAGCGCAGCCCGCAGCGGACCGCCTTCACCCAGGGCCTGCGGATGCGCGAGAACCGCACCGGCCGTACCGGCTTCGACGCGGCGTACCTGCTGATCGCCGGCGCCGCCGGGTTCGGCAACCGGTCGGGCGAGGTGTGGGGCGTGCACACCGCCTGGTCGGGCAACCACCGCACGTTCGCCGAGCGCACCTTCCACTCCGTGTCGGTGCTGGGTTCGGGCGAGCTGCTGCTGTCCGGCGAGGTCCTCCTCGAGCCGGGTGCGTCGTACACCTCGCCGTGGCAGTACGCGTCCTACGGCGTAGGTCTTGACGCGCTGTCGGCACGCTTCCACCGCCATCTGCGGGCCCGGCCGCAGCACCCGTCGCGCCCCCGCCCGGTCGTCGCCAACACCTGGGAGGCGGTCTACTTCGACCATGACCTGGCGCGGTTGCGGCAGCTGGCGGATGCCGCGGCAGCGGTGGGCGCGGAACGGTTCGTGCTGGACGACGGCTGGTTCGGCGCACGGCGCGACGACCGGCGGGCGCTGGGCGACTGGTACGTCTCCGACGAGGTCTGGCCCGACGGGCTCGGCCCGCTCATCGACCATGTGACGGGCCTCGGCATGGAGTTCGGCATCTGGGTCGAGCCCGAGATGATCAACGAGGACTCGGAGCTCGCCCGCGCCCACCCGGACTGGATCATGGCCGGGGCGGCCGACCGGCTACCCGGCCGGGCCCGGCACCAGCAGGTTCTGGACGTGGCGCACCCGGACGCGTTCGCCTACCTCCTGGGGCGGCTGGACGAGTTGCTGACCACGTACCCCATCGCCTACCTGAAGTGGGACCACAACCGCGATCTCGTCGAGGCCGGTCACCAGGCCAGCGGCCGGGCCGGGGTACACGACCAGACGCGTGCGGCCTACCGGCTGATGGACGAGCTGAAGGAGCGTCACCCCGGTCTGGAGATCGAGTCCTGCTCGTCCGGTGGCGGGCGGGTCGACCTGGAGGTCCTGCAACGCACCGACCGGGTCTGGGTGTCGGACTGCAACGATGCGCTGGAGCGCCAGCAGATCCAGCGCTGGACGAACGCGCTGATCCCCCTGGAGCTGATGGGCACCCACATCGGCCCGGCGCCGGCGCACACCACGGGCCGCCGCCATGTCGTCGACTTCCGTGCCGGGACCGCGCTGTTCGGCCACTTCGGCATCGAGTGGGACCTGACCGCCGCGCCGGAGGAGGACCGCACCCGGCTCGCCGCGTGGGTGGCGCTGTACAAGGAGCTGCGCCCGCTGCTGCACTCGGGCACCGCGGTGCACGCCGACCACCCCGACCCCGCCTACCACCTGCACGGCGTGGTCGCCGAGGACCGCTGCGACGCCCTGTACGCCCTGGTGGCCCACGCGTCGTCCGAGCTGTACCCGACCGGCCCGGTCCGGCTGCCGGGCCTGGACCCCGAGGCCCGGTACCGGGTACGCCCGCAGCCGCCCGGCGACGTCCCGGACGGCATCGCCCAGCGCTGGACCATCCCGCTGCCCTGGTGGACCCCCGAAGGGATCATCCTGCCCGGCCGTGCCCTGTCGTCCGCCGGGGTGCAGGCGCCCGTGCTGTTCCCGGAGCGGCTGGTGCTGATCCGGGCGACGCGGGTGTGAGCACCCGATGTGTGAGTACCCGATGTGTGAGTACCCGCCCGTGAGTACGTGCCTGTAAGTACACGTGTACGTGTACCGACGGGGCCGGTGAGGGCGGTCGGTGCGGGGCCTGCGGGGGTCCGGCCGGCCGCCCCACCACCTCAGTCCGACTCCGGGCAGCGGCCGTTGTGGCTGCTGACGGCCCAGCCGAACACCCCCGCCACCACCAGCGGCAGCGCGACGAGAACGGCCAGGACGGTACGCGAGACCCGCACGAGAATCATCCCCCGGAAGCGTGGGCGTGGTGGCCCAGCGGAACAACGTGCCCGTAGGACGGCGTCCGGCCTTCCCCCGGTCCCACGGCGAGTCGGCCACTCGTCCGGCGCCGGCAGGGGCGAAGCTCAGTCCGGATACGGCCGGAACGGGATCAGCGGGCTCCGGCCGGGTTGTCGTCCGCGCCGAGGTAGGTGCCGTAGCCCTCGGTGACCAGCGGGCCGTCGAAGATCAGCACCTCGTTGACCAGGCCGCCCTTCTGGTTGCGGTAGTTGATGACCAGACAGTCCACACCGACGTAGCCGCCGACCACCTCGAACCGCAGGTCCGGGATGCGCCGCAGGCCCTCCGCCCAGTAGCCGCGCAGCGCGTCCTTGCCGCGCATGACTCCGTCACCGCCGAGCAGCTGCGCGGCCACCGGCGACCGGAACGTCACGCTGTCGGCGAAGTGCGCCAGCAGGGCGTCCAGGTCGTGCGCGTTCCACGCCTTCACCCAGGAGTCGACGAACATCCGTGCGGTCTCATGATCCATGACTGCATTATGCAGGTCCGCATTATGCAGGTCCGCCCCAGGCCGTCCCCTCTAGGGTTCTTGCCTCCGTGTGGTGGGGGTCAGCCGCTTTTCGAACCAGTGGTGGGCGTACGGCTCGTCGTTGAAGGCCGGGACTTCGGTGTAGCCGCTGGAGCGGTAGAGGCGGGTGGCCGCCTCCAGGGCCTTGTTGGTGTCGAGCCGGACCAGATCACGGCCGCACCGGGCGGCACGCTCTTCGAGCTCGCTGAGGAGTCGGCGGGCCAGGCCGAGTCCCCGGGTGCCGGGCGAGACCCACACCCGCTTGATCTCGGCGGGTGCTCCGGCCGGCAGCTTGAGCCCGGCGCAGCCCACCGGCTCGCCGTGCAGCCGGGCGACGACGAACAGGCCGCGCGGCGCGCGGAGTTCGGCCGGATCGGGCAGCAGGGAGTTCTGGGGGTCGAAGCCGCCGTCGAAGATCTCGTGCAGCTCGGTGGCGTAGGC
Organism: Streptomyces odontomachi; assembly: GCF_024435355.1. Classification (GTDB taxonomy): domain Bacteria; phylum Actinomycetota; class Actinomycetes; order Streptomycetales; family Streptomycetaceae; genus Streptomyces; species Streptomyces odontomachi. The sequence goes on along the minus strand of NZ_JAMJWG010000001.1, from coordinate 948,467 downwards.
ACGCAGGCAGTACGCGGCGTCCGGGTGGTCGGGATCGAGCACCTCCACGGAGACCACGGAGGCGGTCAGCAGTCGCTCGACCTCGGCCATGGCGGACGTGAGCCGGTCCCGCTGCCGGGCGTCGAGCGGACCGAGGAGCGATGCGGCGAGCGCCTCGCTGCGGTCGTCGAGGAGGGCGCGTTCGGCCCGTCCGGCCTCGGTCAGCCGTACGGTGCGCACCCGACGGTCGCGGGGGTGCGGCTCCACGGCGATCAGACCGTCGCGCTCCAGTGCCCGCATCAGACGGCTCACGTAGCCGGAGTCGAGGCCGAGCCGGTCGCGCAGGCTACGGACGTCGTGCGTGCCCTCGTCACCGATCTGCCAGAGCAGCCGGGCCTGCCCGTACGGGCGCGCGCCGCCCAGGTAGTGGTCGTTCAGCACACCCACGCGCTCGGCGACCGTCCGGTTGAAGCGTCGCACCTGCGCCACCTGCTCCGTCGTCATTCTCTGACCGTAGTCAGAGAATGACGGGCGCGTCAAACGACCCGGGGGCGGCGTCACACTCCGGCGGGGGCCGGCCGCTCCGTGCCGTCCGGCGCGGTCCACCGGCCCGTGTGGTGGTCGAAGGCGGCCTCGCCCGGGTCCGGGAGGGCGGTGGGGACGTCATCACGGGTGAAGCGGCGGCCGCGGGCCTCGGGATCGGGCGAGGCCGCGGCCAGCATCCGGGTGTACGGGTGGCGGGGGCGCAGGATGACGTCGTCGGCCGGGCCCCGCTCGACGATCCGGCCCCGGTACATCACGAGGATGTCGTCGGAGAAGTGCCGGGCGGTGGCCAGGTCGTGGGTGATGTAGAGCACCGCGAGCCGGTCCTCGCGTTGCAGGCGGGCCAGCAGGTTCAGCACGCCGAGCCGGCTGGAGACGTCCAGCATGGAGACCGGCTCGTCGGCGATGACGACCCGGGCGCCGGGCGCCAGCGCCCGGGCGATGGCCACCCGCTGGCGCTGCCCGCCGGACAGCTCGTGCGGTCTGCGGTGCGCGATGTCGTCGGCCGGACTGAGATTGACGCGTTCCAGCAGGTGGCGAACGTGCGCACGGGTGTCGTCGGGGCCCTTGGCGCGCCCGTGCAGCAGCAGCGGGCGGGCGATGTGGTGCTCGATGGAGTGGAACGGGTTGAGCGAGGCGAAGGGGTCCTGGAAGACCATCTGGACGTGGTCGCGGTAGTGGCGTCGCTGCACCTCGTGGCCGTCGTCGTCGGTCACCGTGATCCGCCCGGACGTGGGCCGCTCCAGCCGGGCGATCATGCGGGCCACCGTGGACTTCCCGGACCCGGAGGCGCCCACCAGGGCCACGGTGCGGCCCGGCGCCAACCGGAACGAGACCCGGTCCACGGCGCGCAGCGTGCTGCGTGAGAAGCCCGAGCGCGCGTGGAAGTCCTTGACGAGGTCCCGCACCTCGAGGGTGGTCATGGTTGCTCCTTCGTCAGCTGTGCGCCGGGCGCGCCGGCTTCGGTGCCGACCGCGTCCGGTGTCGCGCCGGCCACGGTGGACCCGGGCGACGCGGCCGACTCGCCGGACCCGGTCGGTTCAGCGGTCGCCGCTCCGTCGCCGGTGCGCAGGAACCCGCCGCGCTCCCCCGTCAGGCTCGGGAAGGAGCCGAGCAGCTGCCGGGTGTAGGGGTGGCTCGGGCGTGCGTAGAGCTCGTCCGCCGCGGCGTACTCGACGACCTCGCCGCGCAGCATCACGGCGATACGGTCGCTGAGCTCCAGCAGCAGCGGCAGGTCGTGGGTGATGAAGATGACGGCGAAGCCGAGTTCGTGGCGCAGCCGCAGGATCTCGTGGAGGATGCCGCGCTGCACCAGCACGTCGAGCGCCGTGGTGGGCTCGTCCATGATCATGACCTGCGGGTCGAGCAGCAGCGCCATCGCGATCATCACCCGCTGGCGCATGCCGCCGGAGAACTGGTGCGGGAAGCCGTTCATCCGTGCCGGGTCCACGCCCACCAGCTCCAGCACCTCGGTGCAGCGGGCGTGCCGGTCGGCCCTGGTCATCCGCGGGCGGTGGGTGCGCAGCACGTCGTCGAGCTGGGCCCGGACGGACAGCACCGGGTTGAGCGCGTTCATGGCGCCCTGGAAGACCATGGACAGCTTGTCCCAGCGGAACCGGCGCAGCGGCTCGTCGCCGAGGGCGAGCAGGTCGATGTCGGTGCCGTCGCGGTCATGGAAGGTCACGGTGCCGCCGGTCACCTCGGCGGGCGGCTCGTGCAGCCGGTTGACGGCGTACGCGAGGGTCGTCTTGCCGCAGCCCGACTCGCCCGCGAGGCCGAGGATCTCGCCGCGCCGCAGGGTGAGCGAGACGTCCTTGACGGCGTGTACCTGCGGGATGGCGCGGTAGACGACGTCGAGGTGGTCGACGGTCAGCACGGCGTCGGTCGGGCCGTCCGACGGCCGGGCGCCACGGGAGCCGGTGGCGGGCAGGCTCATGACGCCACGCTCCTTGCCGTACGCCGCAGCCACCGTCGCCGCACCTGGGCGGTCCGCAGCCGCGGGTTGATGATCTCGTCGAGGCTGAAGTTGATCAGCGAAAGGCCGCAGCCGAACAGGGCGATGACCAGGCCGGGTGGCACGAACCACCACCACGCCTGGCGTTGCAGGGCGAACCCGTTCTGTGCGAAGTAGAGCATCGTGCCCAGCGTCTCGGAGTTGGCGGCGCCGAGGCCGAGGAAGGACAGCCCCGCCTCGTTGAGGATGGCCAGGACGACCGCGAAGACGAACTGCGAGGCCAGCACGGGCAGCAGGTTCGGCAGGATCTCCACGCCGATGATCCGCCAGGGCTTCTCCCCCGCGACACGGGCGGCGGCCACGTAGTCCCGGCCGCGCAACGACAGCGTCTGGGCGCGCAGCACCCGCGCGGAGGCCGCCCATCCGGTGACGGCGAGCACCACGGCGATGGTCCAGCTGCCCCGCTGCTTCACCGGCACGAAGCCGGAGATCACGATCACCAGGGGCAGCCCGGGAATGACCAGCATGACGTTGGAGAACAGCGAGAACGCCTCGTCGAGGATGCCTCCGGCGAAACCGCCGACGACACCGAAGACGGCGGACAGCAGGGTCGCCATGACGCCGACCAGCAGCCCGATCTGCAAGGAGCCGCGGGTGGCGTGGGTGAGCTGCGCGAAGACGTCCTGCCCGGTCTGGGTGGTGCCGAGGAGGTGGCCGCCCCCCGGCGGGGTCAGGCCGATGTTGCTGATGGTGTCGGGGTCGCCGGCGAAGAACGGGCCGAAGATGCCGAAGAGGGCGATGGCGCCCACGAGGCCGATCCCGACGCCCAACTTGGGCGACCAGCGCGGCAGCAGGGCGCGCCAGCCGTTGCGCGGCGCGCCGCCGCCGGCCGGCACCGGCGCGCCCGGCTCGGGCGGGAACGCCTCGCCCACGACGCCGGGTGGGGTGCTGATGTTCGTCACCGTGACGCTTCCTTCCCTGCTCACGTACCGGATCGGGTACGGGGGTCGATCACGCCGTAGAGCAGGTCCACGACGAAGTTGGCGCCGAGCACGGCCACCGTGATGACGAGGAAGATCCCCTGCATCAGGGCGTAGTCGTTGTTCTGCACGGCCTGGAGCAGCTTGGAGCCGATGCCGGGGTACGAGAACACCTGCTCGGTGACGACCGAGCCGGAGACCACGAAGCCGAGCGAGGTGGCGAAGCCGGCGATCGAGGGCAGCACCGCGTTGCGGGCGGCGTAGCGGAGCATGATGCGGCTGGTGCGCAGGCCCTTGGCGCGGGCGGTGAGGATGTAGTCCTCGGAGGCGGTGGCCACCATCATGTTCCGCATGCCGAGCAGCCAGCCGCCGAGCGAGGAGACCACGATGGTGAGCGCGGGCAGCGCCGCGTGGCTGATGGCGGACTGGATGAACGGGGCGTTCCAGCCGGGTGTGAGGGTCACGTCGTAGCCGCCCAGCAGCGGGAACCAGTGCAGCGCCGAGGCGAACACGGTGGCGAAGATCAACGCCAGCCAGAAGTACGGCACGGCGGCCAGCACGGTGGTCGCCGGCACCGCGGAGTCCAGCCAGGTGCCGCGCCGCCAGCCGACGATCGTGCCGATGAGGATGCCCACCACGAACGAGATCGACGTCGACAGGCCGACCAGGGCGAGAGTCCACGGCAGGGACTGGGAGATGACGTCGGACACCTTCGCGGGGAAGGCGCTGACGGAGACGCCGAGGTCGCCGTGGGCCATGTGGCCCAGATAGGCGACGTACTGGTTCCAGATCGGCTCGTCGGTGTCGGTGCCGAGCAGCAGCGCGTAGGAGCGCCGCACGTGAGGGCCGACGGTGCCGCCGTGCTCCTGAAGCTTGGCGATCAGGATGTCCACCGGGTTGCCCGGCATCAGCCGCGGGATGATGAAGTTCAGGGTCAGGGCCCCCCACAGGGCCACGAGATAGAAGCCGATCTTCCGGCCGAAGTACCTCATGCGGTGCCGCTCCTTACGGGCGCCTGGTCGGTGCGCAGCATCCGGCGGGGCCCGGCCGCGGACGGCAGGGCCCCGAATCGGGTCGTGTCCGGCGTCACTTGGCGGGCTTGAGGTGCAGGTACACCTGCGAGTCATCGGGCGTCGACCACACCGCGGGGAACGCGTAGAGGTTGTTCGCGGACGGCCAGCCGGTGAACTTGGCGGTGTTGAACTCGGAGGTGGTGCCGCCGGTCAGCACCGGGATGTACGGCAGGCTCTTCTCGATCTCGGTCTGGATGATGTCGAGCTGGGCCTGCCGGGCGGCGGTGTCGTCCTGGTTGATCGTCTTGAGCCTGGCGAGGGCCGTGTCGACCTTCGCGTTCTTGAACCGGCTGAAGTTCGGGTTGGCCGTCTTGCCGACCTCGGCGGTGTTCTTGCCGTCGAAGAAGTAGTCCAGGGCGAAGTAGGGGTCGGGCGCCGGGCCCTGGGTCAGCGCGTCGATCAGCAGCTCGAAGTGTCCCTGGCCACGGGCGTCGGCCCACTCGTTCCAGGACTGCTGCTGCATGGTGAGCTTGATCCCGGCCTTCTTGACCTGCTGGGCCATGGTGTTGACGGCCGTGATGTAGTCGGTCCAGCCGGAGACCACCTTGACGGTCAGCGAGAGCTCCTCGCCGTTCTTGGCGTACAACCCCTTGGAGTCCTTGGTGTACCCGGCCGCCTCGAGGATGCCGGTGGCCTTGCTCAGCTGCGGGGACATCGGGGCGAGATGTTCCGAGAGCTTGCCGGAGACGTACTTCTTGTCGCGGCCGGGAATGACGCCGCCGGGCGAGATCTCACTCGAGGTGTTGTCGAACGCCAGCTTGTTCACCTGGGTGCGGTCCAGGGCGTAGTAGATCGCCTTGCGCACCGCCGGGTCGGTCTGCGGGCCCTTGCAGCCGAGGTCGGTGTTGGAGCAGGTGAACAGGGCCGTCTGGTTCAGGGGGGTGGTGATGGACTGGTAGCCCGGGTAGTTCTTGGGGACGTTCTCGATGCCGGGCACCGGTCCGGTCATCCAGTCGACCTGGCCGGCCTTCAGGGCGTCAGCGCCGGACTGGTTGCCGGACAGGGCGATGTAACGGACGTTCTTGACCTTGGGCGCGCCGCCCCAGTAGCCCTTGTTCGCCGTCAGGGTGAACGCCTGCGCCTTGAAGTCACCCAGCTTGTAGGGACCGGTGCCCACGGGGTTCTTGACCGTGTTCGTGGCCGGGTCGGCGTACTTCTTCCAGACGTGTTCGGGGACGATGAAGAACTTGCCGAGGATCTGCGGGCCGTCCATGAACGCCGGCTTGTCGAAGTCCACCACCACGTGGGTGCCGTCGACGGCCTTGGCCGTGCCGTCGTAGCCGGTGTTGTTGATCGTCTTGTTCTTCTTGATCATGTTGAAGGTGAACGCGACGTCGGCGGCGGTGAACTTCTGCCCGTCGGTCCACTTCACCCCGGCACGGGTCGTGATCTTCAGCTGGGTGCCGTCCTCGTTCCACTGGAACGCGGTGCCCAGCCTCGGCACCGGGTCCATCTGCCGGGCGACGTTGTAGTAGAAGAGCGGCTCGAAGATCGTGCCCCCACCGCCGATGTGGGTCGGCGACCACGGGTTGAAGTTGTACTGGTAGTCGCCCGCCTGACCGGTGTACGCGATCAGGGTGTCGGCGTTCTTGCCGCCCCCGCCGTCCGAGGACCCGGCGCAACCGGCCGCGCTCAGCGCCACCGCGAGGACCCCCACGACGGCGCCGCGTACGCGCCGTCCCCTGCCGACCCTGGTGTGCACGGACATCGTTGATCCTCTCCTGATGGATCGGCGGGCGCAGCTGCAACCGCTTCCACAACCGTCCATGGCTGGCGCGTCAGCGGATTGTTAATCTCCCGAAGAAACAAAGTCAAGGGTGTGGGAACGGGTCCGTCGAGGACGAGTCGACCGGGGTTGACGGCGGTCGGTGCACATGGTCAACGGCCGCCGCTTCTCCGGGTGATGAGGTGCTGTGAGCTCCCGGGTCGGAGGTGACTGAAGCGCTGGTGGGGACCCTTGCGGGAGCCTTCGCGCGGGCCGTGCGAGGGGCGTCGTCGTGAGGGTGCGCCAGATTGCTCCGGTGCGGTCTCAGCGGTCCGGGCGGTCGCGTTCTCGGGGAGCAGCGGGGAGGCTTGGGCTCAGGACGAGGAACCCGTTCGACACCTGCGGCTCCCCGTTCGACAACTCCCGCAGCTTCGGGAGCACGTCCGGGCTGCCCCAGCTGCACGTCCGGCGGATCCGCTCGACGGTCGGGCCAGGTGGCGCGGCCTGACGGCGTGTCCGGTGGGTGGGACCGCGCACGCGGGCGGGATGTGATGTTGATCGGGACGGAGTGTGGGCAGGTATGTTTACGAGCCGAAGAAAAGGTCTGCGATCGCCACTCGGCCCGCCCCACCCGGGCGGCCGGCGGCCTTGTCGGAGGACGACGTGACAGGTCCCGTACGGGGCACCCACCATGCCAGCAGCAGGTCGGCGGTGCTCGACGTGATCCGGGCCGCCGGCACGATCAGCCGGGTCGGCCTCATCCAGGCGACCGGCTTCACCGGCGCCACGATCTCCACGGTGGTGCGCCGGCTGATCGACGACGGCCTGGTGATGGAGATCGGCAGGGCCGAGTCGACGGGCGGCAAGCCGCGGGTCCTGCTCCGCCTGAACCACACCTCCCGGTACGCGGTCGGGGTGCAGCTGGACCACGCCGGCATCACCTACGTCCTCACCGACCTGGCCGGTTCGGTGGTCTCGCGCATCGCACGCGCCGGTGCGGGCACGGCGGAGCCACCCGCGGTCGTCGCCCGCATGGCCCGCGAAGTGCGCTCCCTCATCGACGGTGCCGGGGTGGACCCGGACCGGGTCCTCGGGATCGGCCTGGTCTCCCCCGGGCCGCTCACCCCGGCCAGCGGCATGGGGCTCACGCCACCCGTGATGCGGCACTGGGAGGACTTCCCGCTGGACCAGGCGCTGTCCGAGGCCGCCCGGCTCCCGGTGGTGCTGGACAACGACGCCACCGCGGCCGCCCTCGGTGAGCACTGGTCAGGAGTGGTGGGCACCTCCCGCACCTTCGCCGCGGTGTACATGGGCGGCACCGGCATCGGCACCGGCTTGATGATCGACGGCGTGGTGTACCGCGGCGCCAGCGGCAACGCCGGGGAGATCGGCCACATCTGTCTCGACGTGGCCGGGCCCGTCTGCTGGTGCGGGGCGCGCGGCTGCACGGAGGCCCTGGCCGGGCCGGCTGCCGTGGTGGCCGAGGCCCGTGCGGACGGCCGTCTGGCCCGCGCCGCGGGGCTGGCCAAGGCCGATGACCAGCAGCGGATCGCGGCCGACTTCGCCGCGCTGACCCGGGCAGCGCGACGCGGCGACAGCACGGCGCGCGGCCTGCTGGAGCGCTCGGCACGCTATCTCGCGGTGGCCTCGCGCACCCTGGCGAACATCATGGACCTGGAGCTGCTGGTGCTCACCGGCCCGAGCCTCGCCTCCGCCGGCTCGATCTACCTTCCCGTGGTCCGCGACGAGCTGGACCGCTCCTTCTTCGCCCGCGCCACGCACCCCATCGACGTCCAACTCTCCACCTCCGCAGCGGCCGCACCCGCCATCGGCGCGGCGACGCTGGTGCTACAGACCGAGCTGGTGCCACTGCGGGAGGGACTCCGCCTGCCCGGACGCCTGGGCTCCCGAGAACCCGCGTCGGCGAACTGATCGAGGCCCGCGACTAACTTCGGCTGCCATAGAAAGCTACCGAGAGACGGGAAACCGCTCCCCCGTGTTTCCGGACATCCGCCGTCCCGAAGCGGTGGTAGCGGCGGGGATGGTCACGATGGGAACGTGCTGGGCGAGGGTGCGAAAGGCCCGGTCGTACGCGGCGCACGCCGCGTCGACCTCCTCACCTCGATCGCTCTCGTCGCCCTCCTCGATGCGGTCGGCTGCGCCGATCCGCCCGGACGCGCCGATCCCGTCGGGCCCGGTGGTGGTGCTCGTGGTGGCCGCGGGGTGGGTGCGGGATCGGATCGCCATGGCCGGCGCGGCGCAGGTGTTCGCCATGCCGGGCGCCTGCTTCAGGTGGAGCAGGGCGCCGTCGCGCTCGGCAACGGCCTCCGCGAAGTCGAGGGCCTGGATCCAGGTGACCCGGGAGTGGCCGCGGCGCAGCGGTCCGTAGACGAGTTCGCGGACCATGCCGCCGTCGAGGGCGAGCCGTTCGGAGCCGGTGAGCAGTTCGCGGTACGGCCGGGCCGGGTCCAGGTGGTGCAGGGTGCCGGCGATGCGCCGGATGTGGAACCCGCCGTGGGTCAGTTCGGTGAGCGCCTCGTCCCGGTCGAGGCCGTCACGGCCTTCGAGCACCAGGGTCCGGTACCGGCTCATGGCCTCCTGAAGGTTCATCCGTGCCCCCTGTCCGGGTCGCCCTGCCGCCACGGCGTGTGCCGCCTCATGGATACGGAGGCGGCACACGGTGTCGACGCGGACTCGACTTCTCGTCGATGCGGAACCAACGCTCTTGACGCATCCGGCCCCCGTTCGCGCGATCCGAGGAGACCGCGGCCCGGCACACGGGCGCGGCCTCCTCGGATCGGGCGTGGTCTACGTGGACCGGGCCCCCCTCGGGCCCGACCAGTGTGGGCCGCAGCCGTGCGACGGCGGGAGTGGCCGGGGTGGTTGTCCGGTTGTGCGGGCGTAGTGACGAAGGGAGCGGCGTATCGAGATGCGTCGTGGTGCGCGACGTCGGCCCGGCGCACCACCGCCGCCCCGAACGCGGCGAGGAGAACGACTCAGGCGAGCAGGAAGTCGGCCGCGCCGGACTTGATACCCGCCAGGAACGTGGCCATCTCCTGCTGGGAGCAGACGAGTGCGGGTCCCTGCGGATCGGTCGACTGGCGCAGCGCGACGTTTCCGCCGGGCAGCATCTTGGCCTCCACGCAGCTGCCGCCGTTGGTTCCGCTCCAGGGCTTGTGCCAGCCCTCGGTGCCGAGGTCGACGGCGCTGACGCCGCTGTGGATCGGGTCCTTGGATCCCATGGATCACAACTCCTTACGCAGTTCGTCCAGAATCGCTCTGGTCCGGGAGACCGGCTCGGCCTGCACCGTCATCCGGTCCAGCACCTCGAGGTAGGAGACGACGTCGTCGGGTTGGTCGACGTAGACCGCGCCGGCGAGGGACTCCGTGTAGACCACGTCGGGCAGTTCGGTGAAACCGAACCGGAAGTAGTGGAAGGGGCCGAAGGCCCCGGGGTGTGCTCCGGTCGCGTACCGCATGATCTGGAGGCGCACCCGCGGCAGGTCGAGGGCCTCGATGAGCCGCTCGACCTGGGCCTGCATCACACCCCTGCCGCCCACCGGACGACGCAGCACGGTCTCTTCGAGGATCGCCCAGAGCGCGGGCGATTCGGGCTTGGTGAGCAGCTCCTGGCGGCGCATCCGCAGGTCCACCCGGCGTTCGATCTCGTCCTCGGACTCGCTCGGGAAGCCGACGCGCATCAGGGCGGTGGTGTAGTCGTGGGTCTGCAACAGGCCGGGCACGTAGTGGGGTTCGTAGACCCGGATGACGGTGGCCTCGCTCTCCAGGCTCACGTAGGCGCTGAACCAGTCGGGCAGTACGTCACGGTACTTGTACCACCAGCCCGGCTGGTTGGCCTTGCGGGCCAGTGCGAGGAAGTCGTCTGTCTCCTGGGCGCTGACGCCGTAGGTGTGCAGCAACTCCCGGACATAGGGGATACGCAGCCCTACCTCGGCCTTCTCCATCCTCCGCACGGTCAGCGGCGTCACATCGATGGCTCGGGCGGCCTCGTCGAAGGACGCCCCCGCCTGTTCACGCAGGTGCCGCAGGCGCCTGCCGAGGACCATGCGCAGGACGGTCGGGGCGCTGCCGCCCGAGCGGCCGTCGGCCACGTGCCCACCTCCCTGATCACGGTGTTCCAGCGGGCCAGTGTGCCACGGCACCCATGAGACAAACGTGCGCCTGCGGTTCGTTCTGAAATTATCAGAATGCAGGTTGCGGACTGTTACCGGTGGCACCCATAGTTAGCAGGTGATCTGCCGCACACGACCGGACGGACCTCTTTCACGCGCGCCGGCCGGGCGTGCGGCGCTCGAATGCCTGGTCGCCCCCACGGGCCCTGGCAGCGCTCGGGGGGGCGGGGCGTGGGGCGACCGGAAGCGGCCCGGTCCGTGGACGACGGACCGGGCCGCTTGGGACCGCGAGGTGAGAGCGGGACGGCACTGTGGCCATCGGACAGGCAAGGACCCCGGAGAAGGGCGCCGGCGCGGCCAACCAGGCACTGGCCGCCGCGCTCAAGGAAGCCGGCTGCTCCTACGCTTCGCTCGCCCTGCGCATCAATGAACTGGGCCGCCGCCAGGGCGCCGAGCCGCACTACGACAAGGCGTCCGTCACCCGCTGGCTGCAAGGACAGCAACCCCGCGGCTGTACCCCGGAGTTGATAGCCGCCGTGCTCTCGGAGCGCATCGGCCGCTCCCTCTCGCCGTCGGACCTGGGCTTCCTCACCGACCAGCAACGCCCGGTGGTCAGCCGGGCCCTCGTCTACGGGGAAGACGTGGGAGACACCTTGCACACCCTGGCCGAACTCGGCTCCACCGACATCGCACGGCGCACCCTGCTCGGCACGGTGCCCTTCGTGGCGGGGGCCCTGGCCGCTGGGCAGCGTGCCTGGCTGCTGTGGCTGGTCGAGCGCCCCGAGCAGCCCGACAGGACCACGCCGCAGCAGGGCAACCAGCCGGAGCCCGACCATGCGCCGCCCAGCGGCCGAGTCGAGCAAGTGCACGCCATGATCGGCATGTTCGACCGGATGGACAACCTGTACGGCGGCGGCGGGGTGCGCACCAGCATCGTGCACTACCTCTCCACCGAGGTCGTGCCCATGCTCCAGCAGCGCGGCCTGCCCGAGCACCAGCAGCGGCAGTTGTTCGCCGCCGCGGCACGCCTCGCTGCGATGGCCGGCTGGAGTTCGTACGACGCCGGGGAGTACGGACTGGCGCAGCGATACATGACCCAGGGGCTCAGACTCTGCGCCGAGAGCGGGGACCGGGTGCTGGGCGGTCAGATCCTGGCCGGCCTGTCCCATCTGGCCACCAACCTGGGGCGCCCCGACGAGGGCGTGGCGCTGGCCAGGGCGGGGATCGCGACCGCGAAGTACGCGGGCAGTCCGCTCGGTCTGATGCGGCTGCACGCGATGGCGGCACGCGGACATGCCGCCCAGGGCCACCACCGTGAGACCGCCACGTCGCTGCGGGCCGCCGAGGACCGGTTGTCGGCCAGCCGGGGGGCGGACCAGGAGTCGCCTTGGGTGCGCTTTCTGGACTCCCACTACTTCCAGGCCGAGGCCGCCCTGTGCCATCGGGATCTGGGACTCGCCGTGCAGGCCGAGCAACTGGCCGACGCCTCCGTGCGGGCCAACGCCGAACGGCGCCGCCGGCAGGCGATCAGCCGGTCCGTACTGGCCACCGCCCACCTCCAGCAGAACCGACTCGACGAGGCGATCAGCACGGCGACCGAGGCACTGGACACCCTGAGCGCGGTACACAGCGAACGCTCGATCCAGGCGCTGCGCGACTTCCGCCAGCGCCTGGCTCCGCACCGCAAGGAGCCCCTGGTCCAGGAGTTCGAGCGCACGTCCCGGGCCGTACTGGGCATGGCGGCCTGAGCGGACATGGGTCAGGGCGAGTCAGTAACCGTCAGGAGTCGGCGCGTTCTGGGCGCGGTCGACAGGGAGGTGGGCACCGGAGATGCCGGTCGACCAGTCGGACAGCAGGAAGGCGACCACCCGCGCGACCTCCTGCGGTGCCACCGGCCTGCCGCTCGGCAGCTCAGCGGCGACGAAGCCGGCGAAGGCCTCGGGGTGTTCGTTGCGCATCCGGTCCCAGCGTCTGCCGGGGATGAGCATCGAGCCGGGCGAGACGGCGTTCACCCGGATGCCGTCCGGGCCGAGTTCACGGGCAAGGGTGGCCGCCAGATGGATCTGAGCCGACTTCGCGGTCCCGTACGGGGCGTGCGGCCCCGGCTTCCAGCCCGAGATCGACGCGATCACCACCACGGAACCGCCGCCCTGGGCCCGCAGATGCGGCACGGCCGCGCGGATCAGCCCGGCGGTGTGGCCGACGTTCACCGCCCAGGTGGCGGACCAGTCGACCGGGTCGGAACGGTCCAGACGACCGCCGCGCGCGCCACCGGCGCAGGCGACGACGCCGTCCAGCCCCCCAAAACGTTTCTCCGCCGCGGCCACGAAGGCATCCAGCCGATCCGGCTCGGTGACGTCGAGCGTCTCGGTGTACAGCCGTTCCCGAGCTTCGGGCTCCAGCGAAGCCGCCAGAGCCGCCAGATCTCCCGCCGTACGCGCACAGGTCGCCACCCGCGCACCCTCGGTCACCAGGAGGCGTACGATCTGCTCCCCGAGCCCGCGGCCGCCGCCGGTGACCACGACCCGCTTTCCGCGTATTCCGGGCCCCGGGCCGAGCCCTGCGCCCTCGGTCACCCGGTCCTCGCTCACACTCATCTCGCCATCGAAACACACCGTTCACACCCGGGCGTGGTCACGGCACCCCCCGCGCACGCACCCGTTCTCCCCTTCACCGCTCCCCTCAGGTCTGCCACTCCCGCCATGCACACCGCCCCCGCGACGCCGGTCGCGCCCACCCCGTCCCCCAGGCCCCCGCATTCCGCCATGTCCGCTTCGCCCGTCCTGCGCACCGCTTCCACCACGCCGGTCACGCCCGTCGCGCTCCCCGCCCCTCGGGGCTCCGCCCCACCACCCCCTGGCCACCCCCCACTACCTCCTGCCAACCAGACAACCCCCGCACCCTCTGGCCGAAGTGCCACGGAGGACTGTTGGCTGTCCCTACAGCCAACGCGGCTCAGCCGCCCTCACCCATGCGGCCACCCCCACTCCTGCGGCACGCACAAAAGGACGATTGATGACGGCATCGGGAGTGCCCTCCCCCACGCCACCTTCCCCACCGCACGCCCCCGCCTCCCGATCGACGGCGTGCACTCCTGCCGTACCGAACAGCGTGGTGAGGGTGTCTTGACCGCGCCGCGCAGGCCGCTGCTCTTCAGGACCGCCGTCCCCGCCCACCCCGCGCACGCCTCCGGGGTGCGGCGCATGGTCACGGCCCATCTCAAGCTCTGGCGGTTGTCGGACCTCCTCGACAGCGCCGTCCTGGCCACGGCTGAGCTCTTCGCCAACGCGGTCCGGCACACCGGTGGCGGCGCGCGTGACGTCGTGACCATCACCCTGGCGTGCACGGCCGAGGAGCTACAGGTCACGGTGGCCGACCCATGCCCCCGGCTGCCTCGGCCCGGGATACCGGACGAGACCGCCGAATCGGGGCGCGGCCTGGCGATCGTGTGTGCGCTGGCCGACGACTGGGGCACGGCGCCTCCCGATCCGGGCAGCCGGGGCAAGAAGGTGTGGTTCACGCTCTCCACCAAGGACTGCGCATGAGCCGGGTGTCACGGCGGTCACCACGGACACCCGAGGCACCGGACCGGGCGCTGCTGGCCCGGCTCGCCGCCGAGCTGGTGCGGCTTGCCGAGCAGGACCGTCGGCTGACGCAGCAGGCGCAGACGACGTGCGCGACGCTGCCGCTGCGCCGCGTCGCCGCGTGCCGCCGCGCGAACACCGATGCGCTGCGCACGATCGTGGACCGGCACGGCTGGCCGACCACCCGGGCGGTCGGCGAGCGGGCGTCCACGGCGGCGTTGATGATCTTGCTCCATGCGTCTGACCTGGCCTTGCAGCTGTCCTGCCGCGATCTGATCGCGCGTGCGGCCGACGACGGCGCCTGCCCGGCCGTGCACCACGCCTTCATCGCCGACCACTGTGCGGTGGAAGTGGGCCAGCCGCAGTTCTACGGCACCCGCATCAACCCGGACACCCTGCTGCCGTACGAGGTCCGCCATCCGCAGACGCTCGACGAGCGGCGCCGCGACGTGGGGCTCGGGCCGCTGGACGCCCAGCTGGCCCAGGTACGGGCGATGCGAGGTCCCGACGGGAGCTGAGCGGCGGCTGTGCGGCGGTGCCGGGAGGGTGACGGGCGCGGTGCCGGGCCATGGCCCGGTCGGCGGCGTGGTGGGGACCTTGGGCCCCATGACGGTCCGGCGCGAAGGTCCGAGGCTGTAGCTGGACTCTCGTGAATCAGGAGCGGACGATGCAGCACACAGCGCAGTGGAAGGTGGACCTCTACCTCTCCGAGGAAGAGGGCAAGACGACAGCGCGCGCCGAGGTGGACACCGGCACCACGTCCGTGGTGGGGCACGGTCTCGCCCGGTGCAACCCGAAGGACCGCGACGTACCGGAGATCGGTGACGAGCTGGCCGCGGGGCGGGCCATACGCGACCTCGCCCACCAGCTCCTGGGCACCGCACAGCGGGACATCGAGGACATGAACGCGCCATCGAAACGGGAGCAGCTGACCCCCTGGCCCATGTAGGGGTCGACCTGGCCCCGGCAGCGGGCGGTCCGGGCCCCTGTAGGGGCCATGGAACCGGACGAGCTGGGCGGGCCAGCGGGTGCGCCCGGGCCCGTCCGGTTGCCTGTGGATCGGCCGGGGACGGTCACCCGGTGGGCGCAGCCATCGCGCGCCCGTCGTAGCGGGCGGCGGACCGTGGAAGGAGAGGTGCAACGCCACCCTGCTCCCACGGGAAGGACCGCTCATGCCCGACGCCGCCACCCAGCCCCGCATGCCGCTCACGGACGACGAGGTGCGCAGGCTCGACGCGCACTGGCGGGCCGCCAACTACCTGGCCGTCGGCCAGATCTTCCTGATGGCCAACCCGCTGCTGACCCGGCCGTTGCAACCGGAACACATCAAACCGCGGCTGCTGGGCCACTGGGGCACCTCACCGGGCCTGAACCTGGTGTACACCCACCTCAATCGGGTGATCACCGTATGGGACCGGGACGTGCTGGCGGTGTGGGGGCCGGGACACGGCGGTCCCGCCGTACTGGCCTGTTCCTGGCTGGAGGGCTCGTACTCGGAGGTCTACCCGGACGTGGCGCGGGATGCGACGGGCATGGCCCGGCTCTTCAGGCAGTTCTCGTTCCCCGGCGGGGTGCCCAGCCATGTCGCGCCCGAGACACCGGGCTCCATCCACGAGGGCGGCGAACTGGGCTACAGCCTCGCCCACGCCTACGGTGCCGCGCTGGACCATCCCGAGCTGCTGGTCGCCTGCGTGATCGGCGACGGCGAGGCGGAGACCGGGCCGCTGGCCGCCTCCTGGCACTCCAACACCTTCCTCGACCCGGTGCACGACGGTGCGGTGCTGCCGATCCTGCACCTCAACGGCTACAAGATCGCGAACCCCACGGTGCTCGCCCGGCTGCCCGAGGCCGAGCTCGACGCGTTGCTGCGCGGCTACGGGCACACGCCGCTGCACGTCACCGGCGACGACCCGACGACCGTGCACCGCGCCCTGGCCGCCGCTCTGGACGACGCCCTGGAGCGGATCGCCGAGATCCAGCGAGCCGCCCGCCAGGAGGGCGTCACCGGCCAGCCCCGCTGGCCGATGATCGTGCTGCGCACCCCGAAGGGCTGGACCGGCCCCGCCGAGGTCGACGCGCTGCCCGTGGCGGGCACCTGGCGCGCCCACCAGGTGCCCCTTCCTGCCGTGCGGGAGAACCCGGAGCACCTGCGGCAGCTGGTGGACTGGCTGCGCTCCTACGCGCCCGAGGACCTCTTCGACGAGCAGGGCCGGCCCCGACCCGACGTGCTCGCCTGCGTGCCGAAGGGCGGCCGCAGGCTCGGTGCGACCTCGTATGCCAACGGTGGGCTCAGGCTGCGGGAGCTGCCCGTGCCACCGCTGGAGGACTACGCCGTACCGGTCGACGGCCCCGGCCGCAGCACGCACGAGCCGACCCGGGTCCTGGGGGCGCTGCTGCGGGACATCCTGAAGGCGACCGCCGGCAGCCGGAACTTCCGTATCGTCGGCGCCGACGAGACCGCGTCCAACCGGCTGTCCGCCGTCTACGACGCCAGCGGCAAGGCCTGGCAGGCCGAGCAGCTGGCCGTGGACGAGCACCTCGACCCGCACGGCCGGGTGATGGAGATCCTCTCGGAGCACACCTGCCAGGGCTGGCTGGAGGGCTACCTCCTGACCGGCAGGCACGGCCTGTTCTCCAGCTACGAGGCGTTCGCGCACATCGTCGACTCGATGGTCAACCAGCACATCAAATGGCTGCGCATCACCCGCAAGCTGCCGTGGCGGGCCTCCCTGGCCTCCCTCAACTACCTGCTGACCTCGCATGTCTGGCGCCAGGACCACAACGGCTTCTCGCACCAGGACCCCGGCTTCGTCGACCACATCCTGAACAAGAGCCCCGAGGTCGTCCGGGTCTATCTGCCACCGGACACGAACACCCTGCTCTCCGTGGCCGACCATGTGCTGCGCAGCCGCGACTACGTCAATGTGGTGGTGGCCGGAAAGCAGCCCACCTTCGACTGGCTCACGATGGACCAGGCGCGCTCCCACTGCGCGCGGGGCGCCGGGGTCTGGCCGTGGGCGGGCACCGAGGACGGCACCCGGGAGCCGGACGTGGTGCTGGCCGCCGCCGGTGATGTGCCGACCCAGGAGGCGCTGGCCGCCGCGCAGCTGTTGCGCGCGCACCTTCCGGAGCTCGCCGTGCGCTTCGTGAACGTCGTCGATCTGGCCCGGCTGCTGCCGAAGGAGGAGCACCCGCACGGCATGACGGACGCGGAGTACGACGCGCTGTTCACCCGGGACCGGCCGGTGATCTTCGCGTACCACGGGTATCCGTGGCTGATCCACCGTCTCGCCTACCGCCGCACCGGCCATGCGCATCTGCATGTCCGCGGCTACAAGGAGATCGGCACGACGACGACCCCGTTCGACATGGTGGTCCGCAACGACCTGGACCGGTACCGGCTGGTCATGGACGTCATCGACCGGGTGCCCGGACTCGCGGTGCGGGCGGCGCCGGTGCGGCAGCAGATGCAGGACGTGCGGCTGCGCCACCACGCCTGGATCCGTGAGCATGGCAACGATCTGCCGGAGGTGGCGGACTGGGCGTGGCGGGGCTGACCCCGCGCTGCCCCTGCGCCTCCGGTGCCCACGGCGTCCTCAAGGGGCGCGGGGAACTGCGCGACAGGCCACGACGAGACCGTCAGGTCGTCACCGTCCGAAAGGGGCTGTCCCTGTCGTAGCCGGGCCACCTGCCGGTGGGTGGTTGCTCCCGCGGTTCCCCGCGCCGCCATGGGGCGCCGCTGGAGGCGGTTGTCGTCAGGACTTCCTGAAGACCGTCACCGCGAGGGACCCGCACGTGGTGTCCGCTGCGCTGACCGCGCCGGTGGTGTCGAAGACCTTGGTCCACGAGCCCGCGGGCAGGGAGGCGGTGTAGTCACCGCCCGTGGGGTTGTCGACGACGACGGTGTCGTAGGTGTCCGGGGCGCCGGCGTCGGAGCTGATGGCGGAGATCACGACCTGGCCGTCGGTGCGGGTGGACATCTGGTCGTGCACCGCGTCCCAGGACGTCAGGCGCAGGGCGGGGGTGGACTTCCGCAGGGCGAGCGCGTCCTTGTAGTAGGCGAAGGTGGTGGCGTGGGCGGTCTTGTCACCCCAGTGGATCGCGTTGACCTGGTCCGGGGCGCGGTAGGAGTTCATCGCGGTGGTGTAGTCACCGTTCACGACCTTCGAGCGCAGGAACTCGTCGCCTTCGGACAGGAACGGGATGCCCTGGGAGGTCAGCACCATGCCGACGGCGAACCGGTCGATCCGGCCGGCCCGGCCGTCCGCGCCGTCCGTGCCGCCGGAGTAGGTGATCTTGTCCCAGAGGTTGAGGTCGTCGTGCACGGAGACGTAGTTGACGGTCTGCTCGGGGTCGTAGGTGAAGGCGGGGTCCCAGGGGTTGGAGAGCGGGTCGGTGCTCTTGACGGCCAGCGGGGAGCCCCGCATGCCGGTGGCAACGGCCGTGGCGTCGCCGGCGCCGCCCATGTAGGCCATCACGTTGTCCCGGGTGCCGCCCCTGATCGCGTCGCGGTAGGCGCCGTTGAAGACACCGACGTGTGCCGCGGCCAGCGCCGGCACGGTGCCGTACCGCACCTTCTCGGACTCCTGGGGGTCGGTCACCCCGCCGCTCCACGGCTCCCCGTGGAACTGCAACCGGCGCTCCGGGTACGCGGCGTTCAGATAGCTCGCCCAGCCGGCCGCGTTGGCGTAGTGGTGGATGCCGAGCAGGTCGAAGCGGAATCCGTCGACGTGGTAGTCCCGCACCCAGTGTTCGAGCGAGTCGCGGATCATGCGGCTGACCATGGGATTGCCGTCGTCCAGGGAGTTGCCGGTGCCGGACAGGTCGGTCGCCGTGTAGTACTTGCCCGTGATGCCGCCGAAGACGTCCTTGCTGAAGGTGTGGTTGTACACCACGTCCATGATCACGCGGATGCCGTTCCGGTGGAATCCGTTGATCATGTCCTTGAACTCCCTGACCCGGTCCTCGGGGTCGGTGGACTGTGCGTACTGCTCTTCGGGGACGTTGTAGTTCACCGGGTCGTAGCCCCAGTTGGGTTCGGCGGAGCCGAAGTCGAAGGACGGCATGAGCTGGACGTCGGTGATGCCGAGTTCCTTCAGGTGGTCGATGCCGGTGCGGACGCCGTCGTGGGTGGTGCCGGTCTGCACCAGGCCGAGGAACTTTCCTCGCTTGTCCGGGTCGACCCCGGAGCTGGCGTCGACGGTGAAGTCATGGACGCTGAGCTCGTAGATCGAGGCGTCCTCGCGTTCGGCCAGCTGTGGGGTGGCGGCCCAGCCACCGGAGCTGGGCGTGACGGCGGCGGTGTCGAGGACGATGCCGCGGGTGGTGTTGGGCTCGACCATCTGCGCATACGGGTCGGGCACGTTCCTGCCGCCGACGGCGAACTGGTAGGCCCTGCCCTTCAGATCGCCGTCGACGATGACCTGGTAGACGTCGCTGTACCCGTCCAGGGTGACCGGGTCCAGCGAGTAGCTGGTGTCGCCGACCGTCACCCACACGTCGGACGTGTCCGGCGACCAGATCCGGAAGGTGGTGTGCGCGGAGGTGTAGAGGGCACCGAGGGTGTCCGATGAGCTGGCGGGCGCGGTGGCGGTGGGGCCTTGCGGGGCGGCCGCCTGGCCGCTGTCCGGGGGCAGTGCGGCGAGCAGGCCCGCCGCGAGGGTGCCCGCCAGCGCCAGCCCGAGCAGGGCGCGACGACGATCGGGCCCCTGGCCGGCCTGGCCCGTGGACAGGCGTGGGGGACGGTGTGTGGCCAACTGTGTCTCCTTCGCAGGATGCGGAAGGCCACACGCGCCAGCGGCTTCCACTGCTGGCACGACGGTACCGCCGATGAGCGTGGAAAGGGGCCCGTCGTGCACGGGCGGACCGTCGGGGACCACGAGTCTCGAGAAGCAGATCGGCCACGGGGTGCTGTGCCTTGGCCGCTCAGGGCGAGTCCACCCGGGGCCTTCCGCCCCGTCCGGGGGACGTCAGGGCCTTGGGGTGAGGATCGCGAAGGCCGCACCCGCGGGGTCGAGGAACATGGCGATCCGGCCGACGTTGCCGGCGTCCATGGGCGGAATGAGCAGGGTGGCACCGGCGCCGGTGGCCGCGGCGCTGGTGATGTCGCAGTCGGCGACCGCGAAGTACGGGTGCCATTCCGAGGTGGCACCGGCGTCGAGGTTGACCTTCTGCAACTGCATCAGCCCGCCGTGCTCGCTGTCCGACCCGCCGATGGCAGGCGCCAGGACCGCGTAGGTGATGCCGCCTCCGACGTCCTGTTCGGTGATCTGCCAGGAGAACACCGAGCGGTAGAAGGCGCCGGCTGCGGCCGCGTCCGTGGTGTACAGCTCGGTCCAGGCAAGGCTGTTGGGCACGCCGACGGCCTCCAGACCTCCCGGTGTCCGGGCCGGCTGCCAGACGGCGAAGTCGGCGCCGGTGGGGTCGGTGAAGGCGGCGGTCCGACCGAAGTCGAAGACGTCCATGGGGGCGACCCGCACCGCTCCCCCGGCCTGCTCCACGGCTTTCGTGGTGGCGTCCGCGTCCGGGGTGTGGAAATAGACGGTCCAGGCGGAGGCGGCGCCCTCGTCGGTGAGGGGGCCGACGCCGGCCACCACCTTGCCGTCGTACAGGAAGAAGCCGTAGCCGCCCGCCTCGGGCCCGGCCGAACGGTGTTCCCAGCCGAACAGGGTCGTG
Organism: Streptomyces odontomachi; assembly: GCF_024435355.1. Taxonomy (GTDB): domain Bacteria; phylum Actinomycetota; class Actinomycetes; order Streptomycetales; family Streptomycetaceae; genus Streptomyces; species Streptomyces odontomachi. Next base: position 927,841 of record NZ_JAMJWG010000001.1, on the reverse strand, counting down.
TAGAAGGCGACTGCGGCGTCGGTGTCGGGGGTGCCGAGATCGAGCCAGTTTGGAACACCGGGCACGTACGCGGTGGACAGCATGGTGGTTCCTCCGTGGGGCGAACGGTGTGGCCCGCCGGCCGGGCGTCCCGGGCGCGCCACGTCCCGGATGGTACTCAGTGGGCGGCGCTGCCCGTGCCAACGCCGCGCCGGCCGCCGCGGCACCCCGCGCGGCACGACGCGCCGGCCCCCTTCGGCAGGGGTGCCGGCGCGCACGCGCCGCTCAGGGGCGGGTGAACACGCCGACGCCGTTGGGCACCGGACGCTCCGCACCGCCGCCCGGGTGGTTGCGCACCGTCACCCGGTCGGCGCCCGGGTCGCGGGTGACCAGCGTGGTGGAGCCGCCACCGTCCAGGTTGATCCCGTCCGTGGCACCGAAGTCCTGCAACACCGCGGCCAGCTCGCTGATCGTCAGGCCGGCGCTGGTCTCCGCGGTGCCGTCCAGGGCGAGGAGGTACAGCCGGCGTCCGCCGTCACCGAGGCCGGCTGCGGTGCGGGTCGCGGCGGTGACGGTGTCGAGCCCGGGCAGCGGGCTGCCGTCACGCAGCACGGGGAACCCTCCGACGGCGAACCGCAGCGGGGTGCGGCCGGTGCCGGCGAGGTGGTGTGCGACGTGGACGTACGCCCCGTCGGGCAGTGCCCGCAGTGCGTCGGCGCCCGCCTCGCGCCCGAGGAGGACCACGGATCCGGGGGCGACGGCACCGGTGCCGGGCGTGTCGGAGCGGGCGACGACGTGGTCGTGGCGCACCGTCACCTCGTAGGTGTCCGTGGTGCAGGGGGCGCCCCGCTGGGTGTCGGTGCCGCAGGCGGCGCGGGCCCGGGAGACGGTGCCCCAGTCGGAGGTGTAGGCACCGACGCCGCCCACCGGCAGCGCGTACTGGTTCAGCCCGGCCAGCGGCAGGGTGCCGTCCTGGGTGAGCGCCGCGCCCTCCAGGGTGAGCGTGTCGAGGCGTGCCCGGCGGTCGGCGCCGACGCCGATGACGTCTTTGGTGGAGGTGCCGGACGGCAGGGCGGGGCCGAACCGCTGCCCGTTGGGCACGGCGGCCTTGAGCTCGTGGCCGGCGGCGATGGCGGGGCCGTTCGAGGAGCCGGTGGCCGGCACGCCCGGGTGCTGGCTCTCGTCGATGTTGAAGAAGTCCGCGTTGACGCCGGCGACCGCGCCCTGGGCGTCGGCGAGTGCGGACACCGGCTGCCGGTCGGTGACCGAGGCGCCGTGCAGCAGGTCGACGGCGATGTGCGGATCGTGCAGGTCGACGGAGACCAGGTGGCCGTGCACGGTGCCCGCGGAGGCGATGATGGTGAAGTCGCGGTAGTCGACGCCGGGGGCGAGGGGGGCGGCGGGTGCCGAGCGGACCGCGCCGGTGTCGGGGGCGGTGCCGGCGACCGCCGCGGTGGTGAAGGTGCCGCCGACGAGGGCACCGCTCGCTGCCAGTACGACCGCCGTGGCACGCAGAGGTCTGAACCGTCGCGCCGTCCGCTGTGTCGTCATCACTTTCGCCACCCCATGTCTCGTCACATCACCGTGTTCGCACGAGACTTCAGCACGACAGGCGGGGCAGGGGGAAGAGGGCGGCAGGATCTTGGCGCACATGGTCAGGGCCGGCCCGACGGGGTCAGGGCCGGCCCTACGTCACGGGTGTCCTGAGGCCGTGGATGCCACGACCGTCAATCGTGCCCTGACGGAGCGTCAGTGACGCGCGGCGTTCCGCTTGCGCGTGGCCAGCAGGATGCCACCACCGGCGACCACGACCACGGCGGCTGCGCCGGCGATGATCGGGGTGGAGCTGGAGGAGCCGGTCTCAGCGAGATCGGACGCACTGGGCTTGCTGCTGGGCACCGGAGCGGCCTCGCTCGCCGACGCGGTGGCCGACGGGACTTCCTTGGTGGGGGTCGGCGACGGCTTCGAGGTCTCCGACGGCGTCGGCGTGGCGGGCGGGGTGGAGGCGCACACCGGAGCCGTCTTCGTCTGGTCGACGTTGTACTGGTCACCATCGCCGGCCTTGACGACCAGGTGCACCGTGAGCGCCTTGTCGTGCTCGGGCAGCGTCAGGTTGTCGTGGTACGTGCTACCGAACGTCTTGGTCGCCAGCAGGTCCTTGCCGTCCACCGTGACGGAGACGGTGTTGGTCACCTTGCCGTTGTAGGCGGCGAGGTCCACCGTCACCTGCGAGCAGTCCACCGACCAGTGCGGGGTGTGCGCCGACGCGGGCACGGCGCACAGGCCGACGGCGGCCACCGCGGCGGCGGCGCTCCCTATGAAGAGTCCCGGCCGTCGCCAGGATGAGGTGGGTCCATTCATGAATCCTCCACACGAGGTGTGTAGTTGGAGTGAAGAGGTGCGCGGCGCACAGTACTCCCTCCGGCGTCACGGCTCGCAACCGCCCCACGCCTCACCGCGGATGCATGGCCACCACATCCTCTGCACGTTCGTGATCATCCTCTGCACGTGCGCGTTGCACCGCTGGGCCGGCAGTGTGACCACCGCTGGGCCGCCGTACCGCATCGTCAGCGCACGCCCCTCCCCCGCTCTGCGGCCCGGCGTCATCGCCGGCCCGCCGGGTACCCGGCCCGCGATGGAGCAGGACGCTACGTTCAGGCGGAGGCGCGGCATGGCAGCAGGCACGCGCGCGGCGGCGGACGCCGCACGGCAGGAGGGCGCGGGAGGGGCGCGGGGCACGGTGACCCAGCGGCTCATCGCCGACCACCTGGTGGAGGGCACGATGGAGCCGGGCGGCGAGATCGGGCTGCGCATCGACCAGACCCTCACCCAGGACGCCACCGGCACGCTCGTCATGCAGGAGTTGGAGGCGCTGGGCCTGGACCGGGTGCGTACCGAGGCCAGCGTGCAGTACGTGGACCACAACATCCTCCAGGCCGACGAGCGCAACGCGGAGGACCACGCGTTCCTGCGGTCCGCGGCCCACCGGTTCGGGGTGTGGTACTCCAAGCCGGGCAACGGCGTCTCGCACCCGGTCCACATGCAGCACTTCGGCAGGCCCGGCGCCACCCTCGCCGGCTCGGACTCGCACACCTGCGCCGCCGGCTCGATGGGCATGTTCGCGGTGGGCACCGGAGGTCTCGAGGTGGCGCTGGCGATGTCCGGGCGGCCGCTGCGCCTGAGGATGCCGGAGATCTGGGGCATCCGGCTGACGGGGGCCCTGCCGGCGTGGGTGAGCGCCAAGGACGTGGTCCTGGAGATGCTGCGCCGGCACGGCGTCAAGGGCGCGGTGAACCGGGTCCTGGAGTACCACGGCCCGGGGCTCGCCGCGCTGTCCGCGATGGACCGGCACGTGATCGCCAACATGGGCGCGGAGCTGGGGGCCACCACGACCGTCTTCCCCGCCGACGAGGCCGTGCGCGACTTCCTCCGCGACGAGGGCCGGGAGGACGATTTCACGCCGTTGACGGCGGACCCGGACGCCCGGTACGACCGCGTCGACGAGATCGACCTGTCCTCGCTGGAGCCGCTGATCGCCCGGCCCACCTCGCCGGGGAACGTGGTGCCGGTGCGCGAGGTGGCGGGCGAGGAGGTCCACCAGGCGGTGATCGGCTCGTCCGCCAACCCGGGGCTGCGGGACTTCGCCGTCGCTGCGGCGATCGTCCGGGGGCGGCAGACGGGCGCCGGGGTGAGCCTGGACGTCAACCCGACCTCGCGGGAGATCCTCCAGGACCTCACACGCTCCGGCGCGGTCCTCGACCTGATCACGGCCGGTGCCCGGATCCACCAGGCGGGCTGCCTGGGCTGCATCGGCATGGGCCAGGCCCCGGCGGTGGGCCGGAACTCCCTGCGCACCTTCCCGCGCAACTTCCCGGGGCGCTCGGGCACCGAGGAGGACGCCGTGTGGCTGTGCTCGCCGGAGACCGCCACGGCCTCCGCGCTGACCGGCGTCATCACGGATCCGCGGGACTGGGCGGCGCGCACCGGGGCGCAGCCTCCCGAAGCCGGCGCAATGCGGCGGGCGGCACACAACACGGCCATGCTGGAGCCGCCGCCGCCACCCGCCGAGGCGGCCCGGGTGGAGCTGGTGCGCGGTCCCGGGGTCTCCGCGCTGCCCGACCTCGATCCGATGCCGGACACCGTGCGGGGACCGGTGCTGCTGAAGGTGGGTGACGACGTCTCCACCGACGAGATCTCCCCGGCCGGCGCGAAGGCGCTGCCCTTCCGGTCGCACATTCCACGGCTGGCCGCGTTCACGTTCACGCGGATCGACCCGGAATATCCGCACCGTGCCACGGATCGCGAGGAGGACGGCGAGCATCTCGTGGTGGGCGGTGACAATTACGGGCAGGGTTCGTCACGCGAGCACGCCGCCATCACCCCACGCTATCTGGGGTTGCGTGCGGTGATCGCCAAGTCGTATGCACGCATTCACTGGCAGAATCTCGCGAATTTCGGCGTCCTCGCCCTGGAATTCATGGATCCGGCGGATTACGACCGTATCCAGCAGGACGACGAGCTGGTCATCGAGGGAGTGCGGGCCGCGCTCGCCCCCACCGCCGAGCCGTGTCTGACCGCCCGGAACACCACCCGAGACGAGGAGTACCGGCTGCGCCATCGACTGCCGCCGCACCGCAGGGCGGCGGTCCTCGCCGGCGGCGTCATTCCGGCACTGGCGGCCCATGAAGCACGGGAAACAGATGCGTGAGGGCGGCGTACCGACGCCGTTCGGTCACCGTCCCGGCACCGCGGGTGAAACACGAAAAAAGAATGGGCGGGCGGTGCGAATATCACGTCGCAGCGGGAACCTGAACCAGCGGAGGATATGCAAGGAACGTCGAGGGAGGATGACTCATGTCCGTCATGGACAAGCTCAAAGACATGCTGAAGGGTCACCCCGAGCAGACGAGCAAGGGCATCGACAAGGGCGGCGACTACGTCGACAAGAAGACCGAGGGCAAGCACAGCGGTCAGGTCGACACCGCCCAGGAGAAGGCCAAGGACAAGTACGGCCACGGGGAGGGCCAGGGGCCGCAGCAGTGACAGCCGGCCGGAAGGCCGACGGGTGGACTGCCCCCTGAGGAAGGCGGGGGAAGACGGGCGGGCGGCGCTTGGTGCCGCCCGCCCAGGGTGAACACCTGGCGCTTTCCGGCCATCCACACCGCCGGGTCGTGGTGAGATGGCCCCATGACCGAGGCAGCACGGGAATCCATTCGGCCTTCGTCACTGCTGTCCCTGGAGGACCAGCGGCGCATGCGGGCCAACGAGGCCAACTGGGACGCCCGCACCCCCATCCACGTCGCCAGCCGGTTCTACGGCCTGGCGGACGAACTCGACCCGGAACGGTGGTTCGCGCCCTTCGAGTGGGACGACCTGGGCCCGCTCGACGGCCGGGACCTCGTCCACTTGCAGTGCCATCTCGGCACCGAGACGATTCCGCTCGCCGCACGCGGCGCACGCGCCGTCGGGCTCGACCTGTCCGGCGCGTCGGTGACCGCCGCCCGGGAGCTGGCCGCCCGGTCGGGCATCGCCGTCGAGTACGTGCAGGGCAACGTCTACGACGCCGTCCAGACGCTGGGCGAACGCCGCTTCGACGTCGTCTACACCGGAAAGGGGGCCTTGTGCTACCTCCCTGACCTGGATCGCTGGGCGCGCGAGATCGCCAGGCTGCTTCGGCCCGGCGGACGGTTGTACATCGTGGAGTTCCATCCGCTGCTGAACTCCCTGGGCCTGACGCCCGAACTGGACGAGGGCACTGCGCTGCTGCTGCGCCACGACTACCTGGGCGGCCGGGGTCCGGTACGCCGCGACGGCACCCACACCTACACCGACGGACCCGCCGTCACCGGCGCCACCGAGTGCTTCGAGTGGATGCACGGCATCGCCGAGGTGGTGAACGCGGTGACGGGCGCGGGCCTGCGCGTGGCACGGCTCCGGGAATCCCATGAACTGCCGTGGCCGCGATGGCCCGATATGGTCCGTACCGCCTCCGGCTGGTGGCGCCTGCCCGACCCCGCGCCGCGCATTCCGCTGCTGTACGCGCTGCTGGCTCGCGCCTGAGCGGCGACGGACCCGCCGAGGATGTGCAGGCACCGGCACCGCGCGGTCAGCGCCGCTTCAGGACCCCGCGTACGTACGCTGCCTGTCCGGCGTGCTGGAGGTCGTCCCCGATGACGCTGACCAGGCGCACCCCGAGCGTCACCGCGGGCGTCCAGCTGTCGTCGACCACCCGGTCCAGGTCGGTGTTGTGCAGGCCGCGGATGAAGTCCATCGTCTGCTCGTGGACCGCGTCGTAGTACCCCAGCAGGAGCTCCGCCGATTCCACCCGCACCTGACCGACCTGCTTGCTGCTCTGGCCGTAGCCGGTCGCGGAGGAGGCGAAGGGCAGCTTGAAGCGACCGTGCCAGTCCTGCGCCGTCCACACCTCCTCGCGGCCAGCGGCCTCGGAGATGTGATCGTCCTGGACCCGGGTGAGATGCCAGACCAGCCAGGCGATCGAGTTCGCGCCGGGGTCGAGGCGTTCGTTCAGGTCCTGCGGTGAGAGGCCCTCCACCACGGCGTGCACCTCCTCCCGGATGCGCCCGTATGCGTCGCCGAGCAGTTCCGCGCTGTTCATGCCGTGCCTTTCCGCCGGGGCCTTCGTGCCGGTCGTGGTCGGTCGTGGACTCCTGAGATCCGCTCACATGACCGTGCCGATCATCCCCCGAGCCACACCCGACACGCGTGCCCGACATCTGTGCCCCGACACCCGTGTGCCGCGCCCGGGCTCGTACCCGGCGCCCCGGCGCACGGCCGATGCCCGCCCGCGGCGGCGCGGCCGTACCGGCACGCACGCCGTTCCCCGGCGCCGGACCGGCACGTGTATACGCTGGCCGGGCCAGCGCACCACCGATCCAGCGAGCGAAGGAGCGATCCGTGACCCGCGTCCCGGCGTACCGGCTCAACGACGGCACCACGATTCCCGGCCTCGGGCTGGGCACCTGGCCCTTGAGTGACAGTGAGGCGGAGGCAGCCGTCGGCAGCGCGCTACGGATCGGCTACCGCCTCATCGACACGGCAACCAACTACCGCAACGAGACCGGCACCGGACGCGGCATCACCCGCAGCGACGTACCCCGCGAGGACATCGTCGTCACCACCAAACTGCCCGGCCGCGACCACGGTCACGAGAGCACGTTGCGCTCCTTCGAGGAGTCGCGGACCCGGCTCGGCCTGGAGTACGTCGACCTGTACCTGATCCACTGGCCGCTGCCGCGGGTGGACAAGTACGTCGACTCCTGGAAGGCCATGATCAAGCTGCGCGAGGAGGGGCTGATCCGTTCCATCGGCGTCTCCAACTTCACCCCGGCCCAGATCGACAGGCTGGAACAGGAGACGGGCGTACTGCCCGCGGTCAACCAGATCGAGCTGCACCCGCTGCTGCCCCAGGACGAGCTGCGCGCCTTCGGCACCGGCAAGAACATCGTCACCGAGAGCTGGAGCCCGCTGGGGCGCGGCGGTGACCTGCTGGGTGACCCGGCGATCAGGTCCGTTGCGGAGCGGCACGGTGTCTCCCCGGCCCAGGCGGTGCTGCGCTGGCACATCCAGCTCGGCGCCCTGCCCATCCCCAAGTCCGCCGATCCAGGTCGGCAGCGCGAGAACTTCGCCGTCTTCGACTTCGAGCTCGACGAGGTCGACATGGCCGCCGTCGGCGATCGCACCGGCCGCCGGCTGGGCGGCGATCCGGACCGGCACGAGGAATTCTGACGGGGTATCGGGGTACAACGCCGGCGCGCCGCCGGCCGCTGGCCAGCAGCATCGGCGCGACCGCTGGGCCGTTGCGACGGCCGCGACTATCGTATGAGGCCGTTGTGGCGTCCACAGCGTCCCCTCGTGTCGCTGTCCCGCCTCGTGTCGCTGTCTCGGGGGAGAAATTCGTGTTCCAGCATTCGGCGGACTCGTCGGAGCCAGGCATACCAGGTCCGGCGGTCCCGGGTCAGGTCCCGTCGGGCTGGGGTCCGCCGGGCGGCGAGGCAGCGGGGTGGGGGACGCCGCTGCCGGGCGCAGTGGCTGCGGGCCCGCCGGCGCCACCGGCCCGGCCGGCGGTAGGGCGTCGCCTGCTCGCCTGGTTGGTCGACTTCGCCCTGGTGGTCACCGTGGCCGTGCTGCTCGGTGTCTTCACCTTCCACCGGATCTCCGGCGAGGTGACCAGCATCGGACTGGCCGGAGCGGGCGTCTGGGACGTCCTCGGCTCGCACGGGGACGTACCCGGCGCGGCCGAGAACATCGGCCTACGGCTCTGGCACACCGCGGTACGCGACGTCGAGCAGGCGTTCGTCGGGCTGACGGTCTTCGCGTTCCTCTACCAGTTCGCGTCCGTCCTGTGGATGCGCCGCACCCTCGGCAAGGCCCTCATGGGACTGCGTGTCACGGCGATCGAGCCGGTGCCGCCGGGACGGCGGCGGGCGGCGGTGCGTGCGGGCGTCACCGCCGTGACCGACGTCGGCCTGTACGCGCTCGCCTGTTGCCTGCTGCTGGAAGGCGACTTCGTCGTGGCCTGGCTGTGCTGGCTGCTCTCGGGCCTCATCTTCCTGTGCAACGCGGTGCCCACGCTGTTCGGAACGGGCCGCTCGGTCGCCGACCGCATCGCCGGGACCTCGGTCACCGGCGTGCAGCTCTACCAGAGCGTCGCCAACGCCGCCGGGAAGAGCCGTGCCGCCGTCACCCGGGCCGCCGGGCGCCTGCGACGCGGCAGCCCCGTTCCGCCCGGCCTCGTTCCGCCCGGCCTCGTTCCCGGTTCGCCGACGCCGTTCCCGGCACCGTATGCCGAACCGGCGTCGTCCCTGCCCACCGGCCCGGCCGCGCCCTACGGGTACGCCGATCCGTCTTCGCCGGTGCCTCCCGGTTCCGCGTATGCGGCACCTCCCGGTTCGGCCGCCCCGTTGCCCCCACCCGGTTTCGGGCCGGCCGTGCCCGACCCGGCGGCCGACTTCGCAGGACCTTCCGCGCCCGGGTTTCCGCCGCCGAGCCAGGGGCCGGCACCCTGGCCGACGGAGCCTCCTGCGGGTCCCGCGGGCCAACCGCCGCACTGATCCGATCGCCGTATCGAGCTGAAAGGCACACGCCGAGCCTCGATAGTGCTACAGTTATCTTAGGCATGCGTCTCTAGCGCCGTTCAGGCGCCGTATCGCCGCTCTCCCTCAGGAACGTGCCGCCCGTCCAGCACGACCGGCGTGCTCTTCCCTCCGAGATTCTCTCTTCACCGGCGAGATCTCGTATCGGGCTCTCCGATACGGACAACCGACGCACTGCCGTCGGTGCACCGAGCGGCCATGGGCCGCTCGACGGTCTGCCACGGCCCGGTGCGCGGCAGTTGACGCGCCGAACGGCGCACGGGCAGGCCACCGCACCACGCCCCCGGACGCTCACGGCACCGTGCCAACCGTCCGGCGGCGCACCGGCCTCCGTCGAGGCCCCTACGCCGCCCGCGTGGCGCCGTCCGGCCCGCTGACGTGCCCCCGCCCGCCGACGGGCGCGGCAGCACGGCCGCCGGCCTCGGGCTGCCCTCGGCACTCGCCTCTCCCCTCTCGTCTCTCCCTGCTCCCTGCTCCCTGCTCCCTGCTCCGGGCCGTCCGTCCGCCAGAGCGAACCCCGCCCCACCCACACATCCGTCCCGAAAGGACCACCAGCATGACCACCACACTCGAACCACCCTCTACCCAGCACCGGCCACACGACCGACACGCACCCGACACGACCGCCCACACCGAGCAGATCGGCGGCATCCTCGACATCACCAGGAACGGGCAGGGACTGCTGCGCGGGCCCGCGCTCCTGCCGGCGCCCGACGACGTGCAGGTGCCCGCCGCCCAGATCCGCCGCCTCGACCTGCGCAAGGGCGACCTGATCGTGGGAGAACGCGCGGGAGCCCGTGCGCTGGCGCAGGTGGAACTCGTCAACGGCCGCCCGGTGCAGCAGCAGCGCGGCCGGCCGCACTTCCACTCCCTCACCCCCCTGCACCCCCACGAGCGGCTCAGGCTCGAAGCTCCCGGCGGAGTACTCACCCCGCGCGTGGTCGACCTGCTCGCACCGGTGGGCAAAGGGCAGCGTGGACTGATCGTGGCGCCACCCCGCACCGGCAAGACGGTGCTGCTCCAGCAGATCGCCGACGCGATCGCCGCCAACCACCCGGAGTGCCACCTGATGGTGGTGCTGCTCGACGAACGTCCCGAGGAAGTCACCGACATGACCCGCCGGGTACGCGGCGACGTACTCGCCTCGACCTTCGACCGGGCCGCCAAAGAACACATCGCGCTCGCCGAACTCGCGGTGGAACGCGCCAAACGCCTCGTCGAACAGGGCCGTGACGTCGTCATCCTGCTGGACTCCCTGACCCGGTTGTGCCGGGCCCACAACAACGCGGCCGCGGCAGGCGGGCGCACCCTCAGCGGCGGGGTGGACGCGGCCGCCCTGCTCGGGCCCAAGCGGTTGTTCGGAGCGGCCAGGCTCACGGAGGAAGGCGGGTCGCTGACCATCCTCGCCACGGCACTGGTCGAGACCGGATCGCGCGCCGACGACTACTACTTCGAAGAGCTCAAGAGCACCGGCAACATGGAGCTGCGGCTCGACCGCGCCCAGGCCGACAAGCGCGTCTTCCCGGCCGTCGACATCGCCGGCTCCGGCACCCGGCGCGAGGAGTTGCTGGTCCCACCGCACGAACTGACCGCCGTGCGGGGCCTACGGCGCGCCCTGTCGGCCCAGGACGGGCACCCGAGCCTGCCGGTCCTGCTGGACAAGATCCGCAACACCCCGGACAACGCCGCATTCCTGCGCCAGGTCCACCGCACGGTGCCCGGCGCCTGAGCGGATGCCCGTACAGCCCGCGTCACCCGCTCATGTCGTCCGCCCATGCGGAGATCTCCGCGGCACCCCGACGAACGGCTTCGTCCGGGTCGTGAGCGAGTTGCCCGCAGACGGGCGCGATGTCCGGCACACCCCGCTCTCCCGCGCGTGCGTCACCCACCCCGGTCTCCAGCCAGTCGGCATGATTGTCGTCGGCGTCGGCCACCGCTCGTGCGAGGAGCCGGACGGCGGCGAGCGAACCCACCCGGACCAGGGCCTCGGCGGTCCGGCGCGTCACGGCCGTGTCCTCGACGTCCAGCAACAGCCTCAGCAACGCTTCGGCTGCCTCGGGAACCTCAGCGCAGGAAGCCAGGTCCTGCCCGGCACGAACACGCTGCGCCCACGAAGGGGACGAAGCCCCAGCCAAGGCCGCCGCCACCCCGCTCATCATCTCCGGCATCTCCGACACCACCGGACCGTCTCATGACGTGGCCATGCACCGTAGTCACGAACCCCGTAGCCATGAACCGTGGTCATGGGCCGGGGACGACATGGTGGCGTCAGCGCAGCGCCGTGGCGAAGACAAGGCGGTGGGCGGCGGTGTGCCGGTGCTCGCGCAGCGACCATGCGATGCGGGAGAGGATCAGTTCGCCGTCGGCCACGCGCGGCCGGGGAGCGTCGAGCTGCCGGCGCCACCAGCCGGCGTTGCGCATCTGGCGGTCGAGCATGGCGTCGACGAGAGCGGCCCGGTCGGGACGGTCGAGTTCGTAGGCGTCGGCGAGGATCCGCACCCGGGCGGCCTGTGCCTGCACCGGTGGGGCCTGTGGCCTGGACGAGACGCACCACGTCCAGGCCAGGTAGCCGAGGTCTTCCAGGGGATGGCCGGGCGCCGCCGTGTCGAAGTCGATGAAGGCCACGGGGCGGTCGTCGCGGAAGACGACGTTGTTCGGTCCCGGATCGTGGTGGCACACCACCGGATGGGCTCCGGCAAGGCGGCTGTCGCGGGTGGCCTCGTGGAGTGATCGCAGGAGTGCGCCGGCGGCGGCGACCTGAGAACGGCTCCAGGTCCGAAACCTGGCGGGTACCCATCCGGGCACGTAGCTGAAGGTGTCGCGGCCACGGTCGTCGAGCCCGAGGTAGCGCGGTGCACCGGCGAAACCGTGCGATTCGAGGTGCCCGAGCAGTTCGGCGACGAACGCGGACCTCGCTGTCACCGGCCGTCGAACGGTGTCGCCGACACGCACGACGCCACACGTGATCCGCCCGCCGGACAGCGGTTCTTCACCCTCTGCCGGCTGCACTGCTGCTGCCAGGTCTGCACCGTGGTCCCACGTCGGGGACGCTACAAGGGAGCCTCTCGCCTGCGCCACCCCGCGCTGCCCATGGGGGGACGTATTGACGGTGGCGAGTTGGGCCGTTACGGTGCCACCGCTCAGCATCATGCACACCGTTCACCATGCTGAACGCCCTTGTGCGGGCACCCAGCCCCCAAGACGGACTTTCCGGCATCACGAAGGCCGGGTCCGGGCAACACCGGAAATGCGCACCGCCACAAAGGAACGCTCCGATTCAAAATGGGAGCGCTCCCATAATTGAATCGCAAGGAGGTGAGGCAGGCGGAACAACGTCAACCAGGCAGTGGAATCGAGAGGGTTCAGGGCAATACCAACGTCCAAGAGGTGGGATAATGGCGTCACATCGAAATGAATCCACGGCCGACGGAGCCAGCGGGTCGGGACACGCACGTCGCAGGTCCGTCCTGGCCGCGATGGGTGCGCTCCCCGTCCTGGCCGCGACCCCGGCCAGGGCGGCATCCGGAGCACCGTCCGCGGCGGCCGCCACGGTGGTAGTCGACCCGTCGGCGGTGCGGCAGACGATCCGGGGCTTCGGTGGCATGAACCACCCGGTCTGGATCAGCGACCTGACAGCCGCCCAGAGAGACACGGCATTCGGCAACGGCACGGGGCAACTGGGATTCTCCATCCTGCGCATCCACATCGACGAGGACCAGTCGAACTGGAGCAAGGAGGTGGCGACGGCGCAGCGTGCAGCCGCGCTCGGGGCGATCGTCTTCGCCTCGCCGTGGAATCCCCCCTCTTCGATGACGGAGACCGTCTCCGGCCGCAAGCGGCTGAAGTACAGCTCGTACGCCGCCTATGCGCAGCACCTGAACGACTTCACCACGTACATGAAGAACAACGGCGTCAACCTGTATGCCGTCTCGGTGCAGAACGAGCCCGACTATGCGAACGACTGGACGTCATGGACGTCCACCGAGATAGTCAACTTCCTCAAGAACAACGCCGGCTCGATCAACACCAAGGTCATCGCACCGGAGTCGTTCCAGTACGTGAAGAGCATGTCCGACCCGATTCTCAACGACTCGGCCGCACTCGCCAACATGGACATTCTCGGGGCCCACCTTTACGGCACCTCGTACGGAAACTTCCCCTACCCCCTCTTCCAGCAGAAGGGCGCGGGCAAGGAACTCTGGATGACCGAGGTCTACTACCCCAACAGCAGCAGTTCGGCGGACGCCTGGCCCGAGGCGCTCGACGTGAGTGAGCACATCCACCACGCCATGGTGGACGCCGAGTTCCAGGCGTACGTGTGGTGGTACATCCGGCGCAGCTACGGCCCCATGCGGGAGGACGGGCAGATCAGCAAGCGCGGCGCCAACATGGCGCAGTTCTCGAAGTTCGTCCGCCCCGGTGCCGTGCGGATCAACGTGACCGCGAACCCCCAGTCGAACGTCTACGTCTCGGCATACAAGGGCGCCAATTCCCAGATCGTCATCGTCGCCATCAACAAGAACTCCTCGACGGTCAGCCAGCAGTTCAGCCTGTCGAACAGCACGGCGTCCAGCGTCGCGTCCTGGCTGACGGACTCCAGCAGGAACGTCGCGTCCCAGGCCGGGATCAGCGTGTCGAACGGCTCCTTCACAGGCAGCCTTCCCGCTCAGAGCGTGACGACCTTCGTGACCCAGTAGGAACCCCTGCCGCATACCTGTCGGCAGACACCGAGCGGCCGGCCACCGACACTTCGGTGACCGGCCGCGCAGCGGAGAGGGCAGGATTCGAACCTGCGCGGGCAGAACCCGACCGGGACGCGAATCCCGGACCCTGTTGGGCCACTTCGGGTACCTCTCCGGGGAACCGCCTGGTGCGGCCCGCCTTCGGCCTCCCCCGGTTCCGTTGACCACCATGGTGCCCGGACCCGATGACGGATCGCTGACCCGCGCCTGACACCGCTGGAAACCCGGACGGTGAACACCTGCCACCTGCGCTCGCCGGCACGGATCGCCCGGCCACCGCCCCGCCGTTCCCGTCGAAAACGGTGGTGGCGTGCCCACCGGTCAGCCACCATCAGGTCCATGGCGGATCAGGGTGGTTCGGCGGACTGCTTCGTCTGCGGCAAGCACCGGGACATCGGGCTGACGCCCGGTGGAGCGGTGTACGAGGACGAGCTGGTGGTGGTGTCTCATGTCTGCCCGGACTCACCGGGGCAGGCAAAGCAGGTGTACCTGGGGCACCTGCTGGTGGAACCACGCCGGCACGCTGCCGGGCTCGGCGACCTGACCGACGACGAAGCCGCCTGCGTCGGGCGCTGGAACGCAACGGCGGCACGTGCGCTGCGCGAGGTTGCGGGCGCGGAGCACGTGTACGCGGCCGTGATCGGTGACAACGTGCCCCACCTGCACGTACACCTCCTGCCGCGCTACCCCGGCACGCCCCGGGCCTACTGGTGGACGCGGGTGGACGAATGGCCCGAGGCGCCGCGCGGCGGACCGCGGGACGCGGCGGAGCTCGTGGGGCGCCTGCGCTCGGGCCTGTGACGTCGGGACGGCCGCCCGTGCCCCTGGCCGGGGCACGGGCGGCCACGGCACGCGCCGTTCACCCCACCTCGATCTCGCTCCAGACCTGTTTGCCGCCGCTGACGGGCAGCGTGCCCCAGGCGTCCGAGACGGCCTGCACGAGGAGGATGCCGCGGCCACCGGTGGCCTCCCAGCCGATGCTGGTCGGTTTGACGGGGGTGCGCGGTGACGCGTCGGTGACGGCGACCCGCAGCCGGTTGTTGATGAGGGTCAGCTCGAGGCGTACCTGACCGTCGGTGTGCACCAGGGCGTTGGTGACCAGTTCGGAGACGACCAGCAGGACGGTGTCGAGTTCACGCGTCACGTTCCAGGCGCGCAGGGTGCGCTTGATGAAGCGGCGGGCGTGCCGGGGCGCCTCCGGCACCCGCCAGATGGTCCAGCTCTCCCGCAGCGGGCGCACCGCCATGCCGTCGTAGCGGAGCAGCAGCAGGGCAACGTCGTCGTTGCGGTTGCCGCGGCCGAGCAGGGCGTCGGCGACCAGGCCGAGGTGGGCGGGGTCGCACTGGCCGAGCGTGGCCGAGAGCTGGCGCAGCCCGTCGTCGATGTCGAGTTCGGACGACTCGACCAGACCGTCGGTGGTGAGGACGAGCAGCGCGCCGGGTTGGAGGCGGAGCGGTGTCATGGGGAAGTCGGCCTCGGCGAGCACGCCGAGGGGCGGGCCGCCCTCGGTCTCCACCAGTTCCGTCCTGCCGTCCGGGTGACGCAGCACGGGCGGCAGATGCCCGGCCCGTACGCACCAGGCGGTGCCCTCCTCCATGTCGACGTCGACATAGACGCAGGTGGCGAAGAGGTCGCTCTCCATGCCCACGAGCAGCCGGTTGGCGTGGGACACCACCACGTCCGGCGGGTGCCCCTCGACGGCGTAGGCACGCAGTGCGGTGCGCATCTGGCCCATCAGGGTGGCAGCGCCCGCGTTGTGGCCCTGGACGTCGCCGATGACCAGGGCCACATGGCTGTCCGGCCTGGGAATGACGTCGTACCAGTCGCCGCCCACTTCGAGGCCGACCGTGGTGGGCAGGTAACGGGCCTCGGCGCGCCCGCCGGGCAGGTCGGGAAGGCTGCGCGGCAGCAGCGTGCGCTGGAGCGTGCCGACGAGTTCGTGCTCCGCGTCGAGGGCGTGCACCCGCACCAGTTCCTGGCCGGCGAGCGTCGCGGCGGCGGTCAGCAGGGCCCGCTCGTCGGACCCGGGCGCATGCGGCTCGTCCCAGCCGATCAGGCAGACGCCGACGGTGCGGCCGGCGGCGGGCAGCGGCAGCACGGCCAGGCCACCGGGGCCCACCTCGGCGAGGGCGGGCTCCAGCTCCGCGCCGGCGGCCCGGAACACCAGCCGCCCCTCCTGGAGGGCCGACGCCACGGTGGGCATCGCCCGGATGGGCGCGTCGGGCCACTCCGAGCGCCATTCGGTGCGCCACACCTCGGGCCAGGCCTCCGGCTCGGGCGGATCGAGGACGGTGGCCACCAGACGGTCGGACTCCACCTCGGCGAGCGCGACGCGATGGGCCTTCAGGGGGTGCCGCAGGGCGGTGACGATGGCCTGGCCGACGTCACGGACGGTGGTGGCGGCGGCGAGCACGGCCGCCAGCCGCTGCACCCGGAACACGTCGCCGGCGCGCGAGCGCAGGTCGGAGGTGTCCACGACGGTGCCCAGCAGGCGCGGCGGCAGGCCCTCGTCGGGCGGCAGCACCCGGCCGCGCAGCCTGAGCCACTTCGGCTCGCCGGACGGCCGCCGGATCCGGAAGTCCAGCTCGCGGTCGCCGATGGCCATGTGCCCGGGCTCGACGACGGACATCAGGGTGGGCAGGTCCTCCGGCACGGTCTGCGCCAGCAGCGTCTCCACCCGGCCGTCGAAGGCGTCCCGGTCGAGACCGAACAGCTCCAGCACCTGGTCGTCGACGTCGACCCGGCCGGAGTCCATCGCCAGGGTGAAGCTGCTGGCGGCGGTGGAGCCGTCCTGCGCGGGCAGGGTGGGCGGGCGTGGCGGGGGCCGGTCGGCGAGGGCCGCGGCGAACACCTCCAGGTGGTGCCGGTCCGCCGCGCCGAAGCCGTCCGGGCCGTCCCCCACGACCAGCAGGCACCCCTGTGCGGCCCGCTCCCCCCTCAGCGGCAGCACCGCGAGGGACATGTCCTTGGCGGCACTCTCCTGGGCACCGTTGCTCTTCCACGCCTCCTGAAGGGCGGCGGGTGCCTGCCGGGTCAGGTCGTCCGCGGTCAGCCACAGTGGTGCGCCCGCGCGGTGGGCGGCGGCCACGGGTGCGTCGCCGTCGGCCGGATAGCGGTCGGCGATCGAGTACAGCGTCCGCGGCACGCCCGCCGAGCAGGCCAGGCGTAGCTCGTCGCCGGATTCGTCCGGCAGGTAGACGGCCGCGAGGGCGGTGTCCGTGAAGACGAGCACCTGCTCGATGACGGCCCGAGTCCAGGCCTGGGTATCAAGATCGGCGGACAGTGCTTCCAACGCGATTTCGGCACGCAACGCCCTCGTTCCCCGTCCCGTCGAGCCGTCGGTGACCACAATCCGTCATTACAGCGCTTTCGAGCCGCTTACGCACCCCTTGTGACCGCCTCAAGGTCGAAGACGTCCGGATCTACCGGCATGGCCGGTCACCACCGCCTTGGATGCCATGACCACGCAGTTCTGCACGCGCCGCGCAGGCCCCGCGCGGGCCCCGCGCCGGAAGCCCCACCGGTCTCGACCGGCCATGATCGAAAATGCCCGCTCGCCGCCCTCGGCGCCGCCCGGTCCGCTTCCGCCCGGCGGGCCCCGGCGCGCCTAAAGGCCGGAGGTGCGGCGTTCGGCCGCGCGAACGAACTCCGGGTCCACCTCGACGCCCCACCCCGGCGCGGTGGGGGCGGCGACGGCGCCGTCGATCACCTCGAGCATCGGCGCGTAGACGCCCCGGGACCACGCGGTGCTCTCGATGCTCCACTCCTGGTACTGGAAGCAGGTCGGCAGGGCCGCCGCGAGGTGCAGGGTGAAGACCTGGAGCAACGAGTCGTTGGCGCAGTGCGGGGTGCAGGGGATGCCGGCGGCCTCGGCGAGCACGGCGACCTTGCGGGCCCGCGAGACGCCGCCGATGTAGCCGATGTCGGGTTGCACGATGTCCACGGCCCGGCCGGTGATCATGCGGTGGAACTGGGCGAGCGAGTAGTCCTGCTCGCCTCCGGAGACCGGGATGTCGAGCGCCGCCGCCACCTGCGCGGTCTGTTCGAGGTCCGCAAACGGGCACGGCTCCTCGAAGTGGAAGCCGCCGTACTCCTCCAGCAGCCGCCCGACCCGGATGGCCCGGCCCACCGAGAAGCCCCCGTTGGCGTCCGCGGAGATCTCGACGGCGTCGCCGAGGACCCTGCGGGTGTGCGGGACGATCCGTTCGGTCCTGCCGGGTGCGGCGTCGGCGTCGCGGCCCATCGCCTCTCCGACCCGGATCTTCACCGCCCGGAAGCCGTGGTCGGCCACGGCCTGCGCCAGCCGCTCCGCCTCCGCCTCGGGTCCGATGTCGCGCCGCATGCTGGAGGCGTACATCGGCACCGAAGCACGGGCGTGCCCGCCGAGCAGCTTGCTGACCGGCCGGCCGACGGCCTTGCCGAGGATGTCCCACAGGGCGGTGTCGACGCCGGCCAGCGCCCGGTGCACGAAGCTGCCGGGGAACTTGTAGTGCGTCCGCAGGCAGGCGTCGACGAGCGCCTCCACGTCCCAGGGATCGCGGCCCAGGAAGTGTGGCGCGATCATGGTGTGCAGGATCTCGACGCTGCCCGCGGCCTCGTACGGCGCGGTCTGCCCGATGCCCGTGAGCCCGTCGTCGGTGTGCACCAGGACCACGGCGAGCGGCCCGCGCAGCAGCGTTTCGATACGGGCGATCCTCACAGGTGCTCCCGCAGCACGTCCGCGAGCGGCGTGCGCACCGCGCACCTCTCCAGCGCGAAGCAGTCGGCGAGTGCGCGCATGCCGTCGGCGTCGAGCCCCACGAAGCAGCGGGCGTAGTCGTCGACCATGGGCTCGGCCAGCAGGATGTGCCGCACCAGGACGTGGATCCACTGCCGGGCGCCGAAGGGCGGCGGGTCGAAGGCGGGGAACTCCTCGGCGACGGTCCGCTCGATCGGTTCGAGGAGGTGCCGCACGCCCTCGTCGGTCCCGCCCCACACGTCCACGCCCAGCCGGGCCTTCTTCTTCAGCACCGGGGAGATGCGGCGCACGTACGGGGCGTCGGCCGGCGGGTGCACCAGACCTTGCAGGCCGATGTCCTTGTAGGTCCACAGGCTCCAGCCGGCGCCGTACGCGTCGTAGATGCCGAGCTGGTCGGCGAGCACCCGGTAGCGGGACGCGTCACGCTGCTCGTCGCCGCTGTACACCGGGCCGAACTCGCCGACCCAGATGGGGGTGCCGGTGCTGCGCATGTAGGCGGCACGGGTCAGGAACCTGTCTTCCAGGAAGGCGCGGTCCACGTGGTGACCGCGGGACGGGCCGGGGTACTCGCCGCTGTCGGCGAAGCCGGCGAGCGCGTAGTCGTGGACGGTGTAGACGGTGTTCGGCCACGGATCGCCGAAGACCTGGAAGTCGGTGGCGTGCCGGTTGCCGTCGAGGAAGATCACGTGATGCGGGTCGACGGCGCGGATCGCGGCGTGCAGCCGGGCGTAGAACGGCCCGATGCTGCGGCCCTCGGAGTCCGCGGGTTCGTTGAGCGGGTTGTAGCCGGCCACCCAGGGGTTGTCGCGGTAGCGCTCGGCCAGCGCCTCCCACAGGTGCACCACCCGGTCCTGGAAGTGCCGGTGGGTCCAGAAGAACGAGCGGTGGGTGGGGTTGTCGCTGTGCCAGCGCTGGTTGTGGAAACCGGGCGCGGCGTGCAGGTCGAGCACCGTGTACAGGCCGTGCCGCGCGCAGGTGTCGACCACCCGGTCCAGCAGCGCGAAGCCCTCCTTCTTGAGCTCCATCGGGCGCTGGTCGTCCTCGAAGTACCGGTAGTGGAACGGCACGCGGACGCAGTTCATGCCCAGGCCCGCGAGCAGCGCCGCGTCGGCGTCGGTGAAGAACACGTCCAGGAACCGCTCGAAGAAGGCGTGGGTGGCCTCCTCGCCGAGGATGCGGCGCAGCGCGGCCCGCTGGAGCTCCTCGGTGGAGGCGTGGCCGGTGATGAAGTTCTCCATGTTCATCCAGCCGCCGAGGCCCACGCCACGCAGCCGCACGGGGGTGCCCGCCGCGGTGGCGAGGTGGTCGCCGTCGACGTGGATCAGCACGGACGCGTCGTTCATGTGGATGCTCCTTGCGTGCCGCGGCGGTGGGCCGCCGGGAGGTGTGCCGGTCATCTGCTGAAGCCCGCGGTCAGCCCGCGGACCAGGTAGCGGCGCCCGACGAGGTAGGCGGCGAACATGGGCAACGTCGACAGGATCACCGCCGCCAGCACCGCGGGCACGTTGATGGTGAACTCGCCCTGGAACGTCCACAGGGCCATCGGCAGCACCCGCTGGCTGGGGCTCTGGGTGAGGATCAGCGGGAAGAGGAAGCCGTTCCACACGTGCAGCGCGTCGTAGATGGCGACGGTGACGACGGCCGGCCGGGCGAGCGGGACGACGAGGTGCCGCAGGATGTGCCAGTCGGTGCCGCCGTCCAGCCGCATCGACTCGAACAGCTCCTTGGGGATGTCCCGGATGAAGTTGGCGAGGATCAGGACGGTGATCGGCACGGCGAAACCGATCGACGGCAGGATCAGCGCGAGCAGGCTGTCGTAGAGATGGGCGCGGGTGATCATGTAGTAGAGCGGGATGATCGTC
Source organism: Streptomyces odontomachi (assembly GCF_024435355.1). Taxonomy (GTDB): domain Bacteria; phylum Actinomycetota; class Actinomycetes; order Streptomycetales; family Streptomycetaceae; genus Streptomyces; species Streptomyces odontomachi. Next base: position 907,407 of record NZ_JAMJWG010000001.1, on the reverse strand, counting down.
GCGTGCACGGGGACGGCGAGCCCCACCAGGAAGATCGAGAACGCCGAGCGCACCAGCCGGCCCCGGCCGCGCACGATCGCGTAGCCGGCCATGAGGGAGAGGACCACGGTCACCACCACCGAGGCGACCGTGATGGTCACGCTGTTGAGGAAGTAGCGCCCGAAGCCGCCCTGGAGCACCAGCGCGTAGTTGTGCAGGGTGAGGTCGGCGGTGGGGGCCAGCGGGTTGGTGGTGAAGAACCCGGCCTGGTCGCGCAGGCTGCTCAGGACGACGAAGTAGACGGGCAGGATGATGACGGCCAGCCAGACGAACCCGCCGACGGCTGCCGGGACGTTGGGGCGGCGGCGCCGGGCGCCGCGGCGGCGCGTGGGACCCGTCGGATGCCGGCCGGCGGCCCGGGTCCCGGGATGCGGTGCGGAGGTGGTGGGTGCCTGGGCCGTCACAGCCCCTCCTGTTCGCTGCGCATCCGGCTGAAGCCGGTGAACCTGGTCAGGGCGAGGGCGAGGGCGAGCCCGATCACGACCAGGAGCACCGCCAGCACGCTCGCCGCGCCCATGTCGTTCGCGGTGAAACCGGTGAGGTACATGTCCAGCGGCAGTAGCCGGGTGGCGTTGCCGGGTCCGCCGCCGGTGAGCACGAAGACCACGTCGAAGTAGGTGAGCGAGCCGGTGACCATCAGGGTCGACGAGGTGATGAAGGTGCCCCGCAGCTGCGGCAGCGTGATGTGGCGGAACTGCTGGAGCCGGCCGGCGCCGTCGATGGTGGCCGCCTCGTAGAGCGAGACGGGGATCTGCCGTACGGCGGCCTGGTACAGCAGGGTGTGGAAGGGCACGAACTGCCAGGCGATCACGAAGATCACCACGTAGAGGACGAGATCGGGGTCGCCCAGCCAGTTCTGCGCGAGCATGCCGAGGCCCGGCGCCGCGCCGATGCCGAAGTGCGGGTCGAGGATGGCCTTGAAGGCCAGGGCGACCGCGGCCGAGGACAGCAGCAGCGGCACGAAGTACAGGGCGGCGAGAACGGCGCGGTAGCGCTGGGTGCCGGCGGTGAAGACCCCGAGCAGCAGGCTGATCGGGGTCTGCACCAGCCAGGACACCACCATGATCTTGAAGGTGAGCAGCAGGGCGTGGCCGGTGACCGGGTCCTTCACCACACCGGACCAGTTGGCCAGCCCCGCCCAACCGATGGCGCCCAGGCCGTCCCAGCGGGTGAGGCTGAGGATGACGGCACCGGCCAGCGGCAGCAGGGCGAAGACGACGAACATGGCCAGTGCCGGCAGGACGAGCAGCCCGTTCGCGCCGTCCCGGCGACGGCGTGGCACGGACCGGGGTGGTGGGGTCGCGGGGGTACGGGGGTGCAGGGCCGTCACGTCGACTCGATCTCAGCTTCGCAGGGTGGCGTTCATGTGGTCCGCGAACTCCTTGGGGGTGATCTGCTTGAGGAAGATCTGCTGGAGGTTGGTCAGCACCGCGTCGCCCGCCTTGGGGCTGAGTGCCTGGTCCATGGAGAGGGCGAAGTGCGGCGCCTTGGCGGACATGTCGTAGACCGCGGTGAAGTAGTCGGGGTCGCTGGAGCCGGCGATCTTCGACGTGGCGCCCGCCACCGGGGGGACGTTGCCGGCGGTGAGCAGGTCGTGCGCGTACGCGCCGTTCAGCAGGCCGCCCTTGAGGTAGGCGCGGGCGGCCTCCTTCTGCGCGTCGCTCGCATCCGCCGAGATCGACCAGTAGTTGGACGGGTTGCCGACGACGTTCCCGGGGTCTCCGGAGCCGCCGTCGACCGTCGGGAAGGGCGCGTAGCCGAGCTTGCCGTCCTTGATGAACCCCGGGTCGCCCTCCTGCACGGTCTGGTAGGCGGCCGGCAGGCCCAGCGTCATCGCGGCCTTGCCGGTGTAGAGCAGGGCCACGTCGGCGCCGCTGTCGGTGGTGAGGGAGGCGAAGTCATCGACGAAGCCGCCGGCGTCCACCAGGGCCTGGATCTTGTGGTTGGCGTCGGTCACGGCCGGATGGGACCAGGCCCTGTCCTTGCCGGCGAGGATGTCGTTCATCACGCCGGGGCCGCCGATCCGGTCCATCAGGTAGGCGAGCCACGGCAGCAGCGGCCACTTGGCCTGGCCGGCGACGGCGAACGGCGCGATCTTGGCCTGCTTGAACGCGGGCACCAGGTCCATGAGGGCGGCCCAGGACGTGGGGGGCTCCGCGCCGATCTTCCGGAACAGGTCCTTGTTGTAGTAGATCATCACCGGCTTGACGCCGTTGTTCGGCATCGCGTACGTCTTGCCGCCGATCCGGCCGCCGGCTGCGATCGAGGGCAGGAACCGGCCCTTCAGCTTCGGGTCGGCCGCCAGGTCGCTCAGGTCGTCGACCTTGTGGGCCCGCACGTAGGAGGCCAGCGTGCCGCCGCCCCAGTTGTAGATCAGGGTGGGCGCCTGTCCCGCGCCGACGGCGGTGCGGATCTTCTGCTTGTACGGGTCGTTGGCGAACGACTGGACCGTGAACTTCTGGTCGGGGTGCGCGTCGCCCCAGGCCGTGAAGGAGTTGTTGAACACCTGTGCCGTGACGCCGTCGATGATCCATGCCGAGGGGGCGTCGCCTCCGGCGTCGCCGGACTCCGGTCCCGAGCTGCCGCAGCCGGTCAGCGCGCCGCCGACCAGGGTGGCGAGGCCCGCCGCCAGCACGGTCCTACGAGGGGTGACCGATGCCGTCATCGCTGTCCGCCTCTCTCCCCGGTCACACCGGTGTGACCGGGAGTTTGGGATGGGGGTTCCGACGCGGCAGCGGCCAGCGGCGCAGGGGTGCCGGTGGCCGCGCCCACGCGTCGCCTGCGGATCGTAGTGGCCGGCCTCGTGGGGCGCAGGCGCTCCGGCCGAGCGGGCGCCCGCAAGATCGAAATCTCGTCATCGGCGTCATGTGCGGCCTCCTTCCGGCCCGTTGTCCGCTCAGGTGCAGCTGTGCACCGGACTCCTGGACGCATGGCCGTCCGGCGTGCGGCGCCTCTCGTGCCGCCGTGTCGGCGGGGACAAGTTCCGTGCCGCAACGGGGTGTTCCACCGCGGCGACCGCCATCGTGCTCGTCCGGGAACAGACATGTCAATCGTTATCGATAACGTTTTCTATCCGCCTGACGGCCCGTACAATTCCGGCCGTGAGGAGCAACCGCGTCACCATCCGGGAGGTCGCAGCGCAGGCGGGCGTGTCCGTCGCGACCGTTTCCAAGGTGCTCAACGAACGCCATGGGGTGGCCCGGAGCACCCTGGAGCGGGTGCGCGCGGCCATCGACGAGCTGGGCTACGAGTCCAGCATCGTGGCGCGCAGCCTGCGCAACCACCGCACCAACGTGATCGGCATCCTGGTGTGGGCCATAGAGCCCTACAGCGCGGAACTGCTGAAGGGAGCGGCGCGCGCCCTGCGGGGCACCGGCTACGAGCTGGTGGTGTACTCCACCGGCGCGGACCCGGCCGGCCGGATCGGCTGGGAGCGTCGCTATCTCTCCCGGCTGTTGGGAACGCTGATCGACGGGGCGGTGCTCGTGACGCCCACGGCGCCCACCGGGCAGGAGGCCTCGCCGGTCGTCGCGGTCGACCCGCACACCGGGGAGGACGGTGCCTGGACGGTGCAGGCCGACAACGTGCACGGCGCCAGGCTCGCCGTCGAGCACCTGCTCGGCCTGGGGCACCGCAGGATCGCCTTCCTCGGCCGTCCGCCGCGCGACCTGGTCTCGGGCAAGCAGCGTGAGGAGGGCTATCGCAGCGCCCTGGCCGCCGCCGGCGTCCCCTTCGACCCGGAGCTGGTGCGCAACGCCGGCTACCACGAGAGCGAGTCGGCCGACGCCGTCCGCTCCCTGCTGACGCTGCCGCACCGGCCGACCGCCGTCTTCGCCGCCAACGACGTGACGGCGATCAACACCATGGAGACCGCGCTGACCCTCGGCATGCGGGTGCCCGACGACCTGTCGGTGATCGGCTTCGACAACGTCCCCGAGAGCACCGCGGTCGAGCCGGCCCTCACCACCGTCGAGCAGCCGCTGCAACTCATGGGTCAGCGCGCGGTGGAGATGCTGCTGGACCTCCTCGCCGGCCGGTCGCCCGCCGAGCGGCAGCTCACGCTGCCGACCCGGCTGGTGCGGCGCGCCTCGTGCGCGGCCGCCCCCACGCGGGTGCGCGGGGTGATCGGCTCGGGCGCGCAGCCCGAGGACCCGGCGCCCACGCCTTCGTAGCGTCCGGACGTCCGGGCAGCTGACCGGAAAGCGTCGCGGCGGAACGGTCCGTCGGCGAGGCGGTTGGCGAGGGGTGCTGTGATTGTCTAGTGCTGTGGCCGGGAAGGTTTGCCGGAAGCTCGCGGCGTGCGGTGCATCGCAAGGCGGAGCATCGCCCGTGTACGGGATGTACTCGGGCGATGTGACAACGCGGCGAGGTGCCGTGCAGGGCGCCGCGAGCCGGTGAACCTTTCCGGTTACCGCACTAGCCTCGTGGCGGTCCGTTCGCCACGGGACGGCCGGCGGTCCGGGCCGGCGCTCCCGGTCAGGGCCAGATGGGAGGACCATGCGCTCCGACAGCATCGTCCAGGCGTCCGAGGGCGTGCACCTGGTGCACGGGAGCAACACCAACTGGGTGATCCTCTCCGAAGGCGACGCCGTCACGTTGATCGACACCGGGTACCCGGGCGACCGCGCCCTGCTGCTGGAGTCGCTGGCGGCACTCGGGCATCGCCCCGAATCGGTGGCGGCGGTCCTCGTCACCCATGCGCACGTGGACCATCTGGGTTCGGTCGAGTTCCTCAGCAGCGGCCACGCGGTACCGGTGTACCTGCACGAGGCGGAGGTGCCGCATGCGCGGCGGGAGTTCCTCCACCAGCTCTCCGCCGGCCGCGCGGTGGCCAACGCCTGGCGGCCCGGCGTGTCGCGCTGGCTCGTGCACGTCCTGCGCGCCGGCGCGCTGACGGACGTCCGGGTCAGCGCCCCGCAGCCCTTCCCGGCAGCCGGTCCGCTGGACCTGCCCGGGCGGCCGGTGCCGGTGCACACTCCGGGGCACACCCTGGGCCACTGCGTCTACCACCTGCCCGACCAAGGGATCGTGATCTCGGGCGATGCGCTGGTCAGCGGGCACCCCACCTCGCGCACCCGCGGACCCCAACTGCTGCCGGCGATGTTCGACCGGGACCGGGCGACGGCCCGGGAGTCACTGCGGACCATCGAGAAGCTGGCCGGTGACACGCTGCTGCCGGGGCACGGCCCCCTGCACCGCGGCTCCGTCCCCGCGGCCGCGCAACTGGCCCACGAGCGGGCGGCCTGAGCGGCCCACCGCCGGACGTGCCGGCCGGCTCAGTAGCATGGCGGAGCAGCCCGGCCGATCATGTACGGGCCGGCAGGAACAGCGAGGAGCAGTCCGTGCGTGACATCGCCGTGTTCAGCGGTAGCGCCCACCGGGAACTAGCCGAAGAGGTCTGCTCGCACCTGGGGGTGCCACTGTCTCCGGCACGGGTCAGCCGGTTCGCCAACGACTGCCTCGAAGTGCAGTTGCAGGCCAACTGCCGGGAACGGGACGTCTTCCTGATCCAGCCGCTGGTCGCGCCGGTGCAGGAGCATCTGGTGGAACTGCTGATGATGTGCGACGCCGCCCGCGGGGCCTCGGCGGCACGCATCACCGTCGTCATGCCGCACTACTCCTACGCCCGCTCGGACAAGAAGGACGCACCGCGTATCTCCCTCGGCGGACGCCTCGTCGCCGATCTGCTGGTCTCCGCCGGCGCCAGCCGGGTGCTGGCGATGACCCTGCACTCCCCGCAGGTGCACGGGTTCTTCTCGGTGCCGGTCGACCATCTGCACGCGTTGCGCGAGCTGGCGGCGCACTTCCGCAGCCACGACCTGTCGCGGGCCACCGTCGTCTCCCCCGACCTCGGCAACGCCAAGGAGGCCGCCGCGTTCGCCCGGATGCTCGGCGCGCAGGTGGCGGCGGGGGCGAAGCAGCGGTTCGCGGACGACCGGGTGAGCATCAGCTCCGTGATAGGCGAGATCACCGACCGGGACGTGATCGTCCTGGACGATGAGATCGCCAAGGGCAGCACCGTCCTGGAGCTGCTGGAAAGGCTGCGTGAGCTGCGGCCGCGCTCGATCCGGGTGGCCTGCACGCATGGCCTGTTCTCGGCCGGCGCGCTGCACCGGCTCTCCCAGCAGCCCGACGTGCTGGAGATCGTCTGCACCAACACGGTGCCGGTGCCGAAGGAGGACCACACGCCCAAGCTGCGGATCCTGTCGATCGCCCCGGCGCTGGCGGAGGCGGTGCGGCGCATCCACAACGGTGAGTCGGTGAGCGCGCTCTTCGAGGCGGCCGAGGTGTGATCCCCGGCCACCGGGTGCGATCCCCGGCGCGCCGGGGGGCGCGACGGGGGCGGCCGGGCCGCGCCTCCGTGGCGTCGGGTAGGGTGGCCGGGCCCAGCAGGGACGTCCCAAGGAGGTGAGACCCATTACCGCAGTGCACGGTGGGGTGCTCCCTCGTCACGGCCGTCCGACCGCCTCGGCGTAGGAGACCGCGGAGCACCCTCGGCTTCCCGTCGAAAGGCTCCCCAGTTCCATGTCGGTATCTTCTTCGTCCGCCCGGCTGCCCGGTCCCGATCCCGCCGCCGGCGACGCTCATCCCTCCCATGACGCCCAGGACCCCTCCGGCGCCCTGGGCTCCTCCCCCACGCCATCGCCGGCCGCCCTCGATGCGCCCGGTCCCGCCGCGATCGTGGCGCGGTTGCGGGCCTCGGGCTGCGTGTTCGCCGAGGACGAGGCACGGCTGCTGCACGCCGCGGCCCGCACTCCGGCGGAGCTGGCCGCGATGGTCGAGCGGCGGGTGGCCGGGTTCCCGCTGGAGCAGGTCGTGGGCTGGGCGGAGTTCCACGGGCTCAGGATCGCGGTCGACCCCGGCGTCTTCGTGCCCCGCCGGCGCACCGAGTTCCTCGTCTCCACGGCCGTCGCGCTCGCCCCGGCCCGCCCCGTCGTCCTCGACCTGTGCTGCGGCACCGGTGCGCTGGCGGCGGCGCTCGGCGCAGCGCTGGACGGGGCCGAGTTGCATGCGGCGGACGTCGACCCGGCCGCGGTGCGCTGCGCCCGCCGTAACCTGCCCACCGGCACGGTGTACGAGGGCGACCTGTACGCCCCGCTGCCCGGCGCCCTGCGCGGCCGGGTCGACCTGCTCGCCGCCAACGTGCCGTACGTGCCCAGCGGCGACATCGGGCTGCTGCCGCAGGAGGCCCGGGTGCATGAGCCGCTGGTCGCGCTCGACGGCGGCACGGACGGGCTCGACGTGCTGCGCCGGGTGGTCGACGGGGCGCACGAGTGGCTGGCGCCGGGTGGCCGGCTGTTCGTCGAGACGAGCCGCCGTCAGGCCCCCTCGGCGGCGCGCGCCTTCACTCTCGGCGGTCTTGACGTGCGGGTGGCCGACTCCGCGGAGTTCGGCTCGACCGTCGTCATCGGCACGCGGCCGGCCGGCGGCCACACCCCACCCCGCTGAGCCACCGCCCCTCCGTCGTCGCCTCCGCGCCCACCGCTCCCCCACCGGCGCCCGGCTGCCATGTCCACCGGCGCCCGCCATCCCGCGAGCCGGCGCCAGCCGTCTCCCGACCCGGCGCCCGACCGCGGGCGACCCGTAAGGTGGCCGCCGCCCCGCATGGGCGTGCCCGTCATGCGCGGCAAGCAGGCTCTCCGCCGCGTGGAACACCAGGGCGTGCCGGTCGAACGTCAGGGTGTGCCGGCTGCTCGGGCTCGTGGGATTTACGGCATCGGCGCTCGGGAGCCTGGGTGGTGCGGGGGCGCTCGCCATGCGGGACATGCCGGTGTCGTCGGCCGGCCCTCACGCGCCGGCCCTGTGCGGCTCGTACTTCGGTCTGGTGCTGCTCATCGGGGCCTGGTGGGGCCTGGACCGGCTGGGGGGAGGGGCCACCGGGGCCGAAGCGGGGCCCAGGCCGGGCCGTCGCCACCGGCACTCCGATCACGCTGGTGATCTGGGCCGTGCCGCTGGTGCTGGCGCCGCCGCTGTTCAGCAGGGACGTCTACGGCTACCTCGCCCAGGGCGCGATGGCGCACGCGCACGTGGACGTGTACGCCGCCGGTCCCGACCGGCTCCGGGGCCCACCCGTCGCCGGTGTCGCGCCGACGTGGCGCGGCACCCCGGCACCCTACGGGTCGGCGTTCCTGGCTCTTGCGGGACTCCTGGCGCCGGTCGGGCTGCCGGGGATGCGGTTGCTCGTGCCGGCCGGGGTGGCGACGATGGTCGCCCTCCTGCCGGTGCTGGCCCGGCGGTGCGGCTCCGATCCGGCCGCCGCGCGCTGGCTCGGCGGTCTCAACCCGCCGGTGCTCCGGCATCTGGTGGGCGGTGCGCACAACGACGCGGTGATGCTCGCGCTGCTCGGCGCGGGACCGCTGGCGGCGTTGAGCGGGTGCCGGCCGGGCAACCGGGGTGCGCCCGGCACTCGGCGGTACACGGTCGCCCGGCCCATTGCCGCCGATCCGGCGCCACCACGACGCCCTGGCCACAGGCCCGGGCCCGGTCGTCTCCTGCCTCACGCGTGCCCTGACACGCTCTGGCGCCGTCCGCTGGCGTGCGATTCCCCACCGAACGTGCCGTTGTCCTGGCGGTGTCTAGGTCCTGTCGTCAAACTCCCGTCGTTGCCCGAAGGGCGGCCTGGCGGCGTCAGGTGCGTGCTCTCGGCGCGGCGGGCGCGAGTCCGCGTACTGGATGTACGTGGGCTTGTGCCCGGTGCGGCGAGAGGGCGTGCATGGCGTCGCCAACCTGTCCGGTCAGCACACCTAGAGCTCCAGGTTCGGCTGCTGGGACGGTGCCGGGCAGATGCGGTTGCCGGCCTGGTCGAAGACGAGCATGCTGCGCAGGTCGACGAGGAGCGGCAGCCGGTCGCCGCGTACCGGCTGGGCGTGCGGCACGGCTCGTACGACGAGTTCGCCCGCCGCGTCGCCGAGCGTCATCGCGGTCGCGGACGCCGTCGCGGAAGGCCCGGAGACGGTCGCGGTCTCCGCGCCGGGGGCGCCGGACGCGGACCCCCCACCGTCGGCGCGGCGCAGGGCGGCGGCCGCCAGGCGTCGGACCTGGAGACGGGAGCTGCCGCGGGCCGGCCGGGTGTTCCGGGCGACGCGGGCCCTGCGGCGGGCCCCGGGCCGGTCCAGGTCGGGCACCTCGGCGGCGCGGGCGCCGACGGTCAGGTGCAGCAGCGTCTCGTGGCCCTGGTAGTCGACGTGTTGGACCGTTCCGCTGAGCGGCGCCTCGTAGGGTGCCGCCTGGTCGGGCGGTGCGACCCGCACCGATTCGGCGCGCAGTCCGATGAGCAGCGGGCGGTTCTGCTGGATCCGCAGCAGCTGGTGGTCGCGGGAGAGCGGTTGGGGCAGCGTCAGCCGCTGCTCACCGAGGTCGACCGCCATGGCGCCGCCGAGCGGGGCGATCACGGTGCCGTGCAGCAGGTTGATGCGGGGGACGCCGACGAAGGCGGCGACGAAGACGTTGGCGGGCCGGGCGTAGACGGCTCTGGGGGTGTCCACTTGCTGGAGCACCCCGCCGCGCATGACGGCTACCCGGTCGCCCAGCGACATGGCCTCGGACTGGTCGTGGGTCACGTAGACCGTGGTGGCGCCGGTCTGCCGGGTCACACCGAGGATTTCGCTGCGCAGTTGGTGGCGGAGTTTCGCATCGAGGTTGGACAGCGGCTCGTCCATGAGGAAGATCGACGGTCGCCTGATGACCGCGCGGCCCATCGCGACCCGCTGGCGTTCGCCACCGGACAGCTGGGAGGGGTACCGCCCGAGCAGGTCCTCGAGGCTGAGCATGCGCGCCATGTCGTTGACGCGGGCGTTGACCTCCTCCTCGGTGCGGCCGGAGATCCGCAGCGGGAACCCCACGTTGTCGGCGGCGCGCATGCTGGGGTACAGCGCGAAGTTCTGGAACACCATGGCAACGTCACGGTGGGCGGGCGGCAGGTGGCTGGCCGGCTCGGAGTCGATCTCCAACTCCCCCTCGGAGATCTCCTCGAGACCGGCGATCATCCTCAGCAACGTGGACTTTCCGCATCCGGACGGACCGAGGATGACCAGGAACTCTCCCGGTTCCACATCGAGCGAGACCCGCTCGACGGCCAGCTGCCCGCCCGGGAAGACCTTGCTCACCTGTCTCAGGCCGATACTGCTTCCCATCTCTCCCCCCGGACCGAAGATATGCCAAAAGAACCTGCTGCTGCTTTTGAGACGTAAGCGGAAAAGTGAGCAGGAATCAGCGATGTCAGGGCACATCCAGTCATCGAGCCGGTGCAGTGTCAAGACAACGCGCTTGAAGTGATGCGGCGGGCGTGCCGGCAGCGCCGATTCTCACGGGGAGTTCAGATTGCGCGGTGTCGGGCGGCAGGTCGTCCCCGCGCGCACGGCCCACTCCGGCGGAGGAGACGGAGGGGGCTTCCGACAGCACTCAGAGGGCTCAGAAGGCTCAGGAGGCTTCGGGAGCGAGGGGTTCCTGGTGGCTCAGGGCGTGCTTGAGTCGCGCGATGTGCGTCCGGGCGTGCGCCTCTGCGGCGTCCGCGTCACCGCTGCGCATCGCCTCGACGATGCGGCGGTGATCGTCGACGGCAGTGCTCGGGCCCGAGGTCACCGTCGTGGTGACCATGGCCAGCCGTACCTGGGCCTGGATCTCGTCCAGGGTACGGATGACATGGCGGTTGCCGCCGGCCTCCCTGATCTTGCTGTGGAAGCTCATGTCGAGCTCGGCGTGCTCGGCCAGATTGCCCAGCGCGACCGCCTGTTGGTGCTTGCGCAGGATCCGGTCGAGCTCGGCCACCAGGTGCGGTCCGCCGCGCTGCACGGCCAGCCGTGCGGCGACGCCCTCCATCACCTCGCGCACCTCGTAGAGTTCGGCGAGGTCCGCCGGGTCTATCCGGGCGACCACGGCGCCGCGTCGTGGCTCCTCGACGGCCAGCCGGTCCCAGGTGAGCCGTACGACGGCCTCCCTGACCGGGCTCCGGCTCACCCGGAGGCGTTCGGCGAGGCCGGGCACGCTCAGCTTCGTGCCCGGGGGCAGCGTCCCGGAGAAGATGGCCTGGCGCAGCGACTCGTAGACGGCGTCGGTGATGCGCTCCGAGGTACGCAACGGCGCCAGTTCGTCCACCCGCGTTCCCTCCACGTCTCTCCTCACGTCGGCCGCCGGCACGGCTGCGATCGGCGCCCGGGTGATGAACAGGGTGCCATGATCCTACGGTCGCCTCGGGCCGAGGGCCTCGAGATAGCCGGCTGCCGAGCGGCCCAGGGCCGCCCAGTCGTCCCGGCCCACCGCGTCGGCGTCGAAGAGGCCGAGCCCGACGCCCAGCGAGACGCACCCGGCGGCGAGGCACTCCCGGCCCACCTCCGCGGTGAGGCCGCCGCAGGCCAGCAACGGCACGTCGTCCAGGGGATCGCGCACGGCCCGCAGGTAGCCGGGGCCGGCCGGTTGCACCGGGAAGACCTTGACGACGTCCGCTCCGCTGCGCCAGGCGTGCTCGATCTCGGTGGGCGTGAAGGCGCCGGGCACGGACAGCAGCCCGGATTCGCGGCATGCGGCGATGATGCCGGTGTCGGTGTGCGGCGACAGGGCGAACGTGCCGCCCGCCGCGGCGACCTGGCCCACCTGGTCCACGGACCGCACCGTTCCGGCGCCGACCCGGACGTCCGCGCCGTACCGGGCGGCGAGCCGTTCGATGGAGGTGAGGGCGCCCGGGCTGTTCATGGTGATCTCGAAGGCCCGTATGCCGGCGTCGACCAGGGCGCCGACCGCCGGTACGGCGCGTTCGGGCGCCAGGCCGCGCAGGATGGCCACGACTTCGGGCAGGTCCGGTCGGTTCACCGGCCGGCCACCGCGATCGTCTGCGGCGCGAGGAAGGCGTCCAGGCCCGCCTGTCCGCCCTCCCAACCGAGGCCACTGAGTTTCAGGCCGCCGAACGGCACATGGGGGCTGTTGGGCGTCGCCGTGTTGACGCCGGCGATACCGACGTCCAGCGCCGCCGCGATCCGCCTGCCGCGGTCGGGATCACGGGTGGCGACATAGCCGGCGAGCCCGAGATCGCAGGCCCGGGTCGCCTCGATGACCTCGGTGACGTCGTCGTAGGGCAGCACCGGCAGCACGGGCGCGAAACTCTCCTCGGTGACCACGCGGGCGTCCCGTGGCGGGTCGACCACGATCGCGGGACGGGCGAACTGCCCCTGCCCCGGGGCCGCGGGGCCCGGTCGGTGCACGGTGGCGCCGCGCCGCCGGGCGTCCTCGGCCAGTTCGTCGACGCGCGCGGGGTCGGACGGCAGCGCCAGCGCGCCCAGCGTGGTGGCGGGGTCGAGCGGGTCACCGAGGACGAGCGAGCCGGCCGTGTCCAGCAGTGCCTCGACGACCGTGTCCAGCATGCGGCGCGGCACCCAGGCGGTGTTGGCAGCGATGCAGGACTGGCCGTTGTTCCGGTACTTCGCGCCGTTGATCAGCTCGACCGCGTCCGTCGGATCGGCGTCGTCGAGCACCACGAACGGGGCGTTGCCCCCGAGCTCGAGCACCGGCCGGGTGAGGCTGTGCCGGGCGCGTTCCGCGACGAGCAGTCCGACGCGGGTGGATCCGGTGAAGCTGATGCCGCGCACCCGCGGGTCGTCGATCCAGGTCTCGGTGATCGCGGCGCCGTCGCCCAGCAGGGTGCACAGCGCACCGCTCGGCACCTGCCCGGCGACGATCTCGGCGAGCCGGAGCGCGGAACCGGCGGCCACCTCGGAAGGCTTGAACAGCACCGTGCACCCGGCGGCCAGCGCGGCAGCGATCTTGCGGGCGGGGATGGACAGCGGGAAGTTCCACGGCGTGGCCACGGCGACCACGCCGAGCGGGCGAGAGTTCACCTCGTGCCGGATGCCGGGGACGACGTCGAGCTGGTGTGCGGTCCGGCCCTGGACGGCCGCGGCGAACCACTCGAAGAAGCCGGCGGACATGCCCACTTCGGCGCGGGCCTCCGCGAGCCGTTTGCCGGTCTCCCGTGCGGTCAGCACGGCGAGTTCCTCGGTGACGTCCGGGGTGCGCAGTGCCGCGGCGATCGCCAGCAGGGCGGCGGCGCGGCGCGGGGTCGGGGTGGCGGACCAGTCGGGCAGCGCGGCCGATGCGGCGTCGACCGCCAGCGCCGCGTCCGCGCGGCCACCGCCGACGTAGCTGGCGAGCACGGCGCCGGTGGCCGGCTCGACCACGTCGACCGGCCAGGGCTGCCGTGGCTCGGGCAGCCCGGGGACGGCGTGTCCCGGAAGGGTCGTCTGGGTCTGTGTCATGAGTGCGGCTCCGAATACTTGTCCAGTGCGGCGGTGTCGAACTCGACGCCGAGGCCCGGCCCGGCGGGCAGGCGAAGTCGGCCGTCGACGGGGTGGGGTGGCCGGTGCAGCAGCGGGTCACGCAGCGGGTTGTGCCGGACGTCGTATTCGACGACGCACACCGAGGGGCACATGGCGGCCAGTTGCAGGGTCGCCAGGAAGGCGGCCGCACCGCCGTACAGGTGGGGTGCGACGCGTTTGCCCCGGGCGCCGGCCAGGGTGCAGACGGCCAGCGCCTCGGTCAGGCCGCCCGTCTTGGACAGGTCGGGCTGCACGATGGCCACGGCGGGTGAGTCCACGTAGGACCAGAAGTCGGCGCGGCCGTACACGTTCTCTCCGGTGGCGATGGTGAGGCCGGTTCGGTCGTGGAGCCGCTCCAGGTCGGGCAGCCGGTCGCCGCGCACCGGCTCCTCGATCCAGGCGACGCCGTGTTCGCGCAGCATCGGCGCGGCGTCGATCGCCTCCTGGAGGGACCAGCCCTGGTTGGCGTCGGCGAACACGTCGACGTCGGCACCGCAGACCCGACGGACCGCCGCCAGGTTGGCGTCGTCGATCTGCCTGCCGAAGCCGAGCTTGACCTTCACCGCGGTGAAGCCCTGGTCCCGGCAGCGGGCCGCCAGCTCGGCGACTCCGGTCGGGCCCAGGCTGCTGGCGTAGACACCGATCTCGTCGCGGACCCGGCCGGCGCCGAGGTCGGCGATCGAGCAGCCCGCCCGGCGTGCCCTGAGGTCCCACAGCGCCACGTCGACCGCGCTGATGGCCTGGAACACCGGCCCGGGGGCGCCCCACTGGCGGCCCAGCGGGGCCAGCGCCTCGACGAGCTTCGCCTGTACTGCCGCGACGCGGTCGCCGTCCTCGCCGTCGAGCAGCGGCAGCACGCCTTCGCGCAGGGTGGCGAGCCGCTCGTGGGGTGCCCAGTGCGGGAAGTTGACCCAGCTCTCGCCGCGGCCGACCAGTCCGCTCGGGTCGGTCAGCTCGACCAGCACCATGCTCCGGTGCCGTAGCGCGGAGAACGACATGGCGATTCCGTCATGGGCCTCGGCCCGCAGTACCCGAACCCGGCTGCTCGCGATCCGTGACCCCACAGCACGCCTTTCCTTGATCTATCTTGCCATGAATATTACATGTAACATGCGGGACGCCAAAACCCACCCGCACCCACCGACAGCGAGGAGACGCGATGCCCGCCATCGCCGACATAGAGACCTACTGCGTGGCACCGCGCTGGATCCTGGTCCGGCTGCGCACCGACGACGGCGCCGAGGGCTGGGGAGAGGCGATCGTCCCCAAGCGGCGGGCCGCGGTGCGCGGGGCGATCGACGACCTGACGCGCGCGCTGACCGGCGCCGACGCCGACCGCATCGAGGAGGCCGTCCAGCGGTGCCGCAAGGACGGCTTCTTCCGTGGCGGGCCGGTCCTCGCGACCGCGACCGCGGCGATCGAGCAGGCGCTGTGGGACCGCAAGGCCAGGGCGCTCGGCGTGCCCGTGCACGAGATGCTGGGCGGCCGGGTCCGTGACCGCGTCAAGACCTACGCCTGGATCGCGGGCGACCGCCCGGACGACGTCGTGGCCGGCGCCAAGGCGCGTCTGGCGCAGGGCTTCACGGTGGTCAAGATGAACGCCACCGCCGAGTTCGACCTGATCGAGACCGCTGGGGCGGTGGACTCCGTGGTGGCCAGGGTCGCGGCCCTGCGGGACGCCTTCGGCACGGATCTGGAGGTGGCGCTCGACTTCCACGGCCGGGTGGCCCGCCCGATGGTCCGTCCGCTGCTGCGCGAGCTGGAGCAGTACCGGCTGCTGTGGGTCGAGGAGCCGGTCGCCCCGGGCCATGACGAGTTGCTCCGCGACATCTGCCGGGGCGGTCTTTCGACCCGGATCGCCACCGGGGAGCGCCTCACCTCACGGTGGGAGTTCCGCACCCTGCTCACCGAGGGCGTCGTCGACGTGCTGCAACCGGACGTCTCGCTGACCGGCCTGTTCGAGCTGGAGAAGATCTGCCGGATGGCCGAGTGCTTCGACGTCGCCGTGGTCCCGCACAACCCCAACGGCCCGGTCAGCCTGGCCGCTTCGCTCCAGGTCGCGTCGTGCGCCGTCAACATTCCGCTGCACGAGCAGTCGTTGGGCATCCACTACAACAGCGCACGCGCCGGCGCGACGGCCGAGATGACCGACTACCTCGCCGATCCGGCGCCCCTGACGCCGGCGGACGGTCATCTTGCGGTGCCCACCGGCCCCGGACTCGGCATCGACGTGTCCCTGCCGGAGGTGCTGCGCCGCCGGACGGAGGACCTGCCGGCCGATCCCGACTGGCGGCTGCCCGACGGGCGACCCACCGAGTGGTGATCAGGGTATTGACATTCTACATGCAGAATGTAGAAGCTCCGTAGGGTCTGGCGTCCGGCCGATGGGGGTCACCCCCTTCGACGGTCTGGCGACGCCGCCTACTCGCCCCGCCCTGCCGGTACCCATGGCCGCCGCCCACGGGCGCATGTCCCTCCTGCACCCCAGCGCGCCGATGAACGGAAGCACACATGTCGTTGAACTCCGCCACTGAGCACGACCGGAACCGGTCGAGCGCCGCGCCGCACCCCCGACGGGTCCGCCGCGCGGTGATGTTCGTCTGTATCGCCCTGGCCGCCCTGCTGTACGGGTACGACCTCGGCATGATGGCGGGCGCGATCCTGTTCATCCAGCACGATCTGCACCTGTCGGACGGCATGGTCGGCCTCTTCGTCAGCATCGTCACCGCCGGGACCGTCGGCGGCATGCTCGTCGTGGGCAGGATCAGCGACCGCTTCGGGCGCCGCCCCACGCTGATGGCCGCCGCCGTCGTACTCGGCCTGGCGGCGCTCGGCATGGCCTGGTCGGACAGCGGCACCCCGCTGATCGTCTTCCGTGTCCTCATGGGCCTCGGCCTGGCCGGCATCACGGCGGTGGTACCGGCCTACCTCGCCGAACTCGCGCCCACCCAGCGTCGTGGCGCGGTGACGTCGCTGCATCAGCTGATGCTGGCGACCGGCACGCTCCTGGCGTTCGTGGTCGACTACGTGCTCGCCGACTGGGAGGCATGGCGGGTCATCATCGGGATCGGCGCGGTGCTGGCGGCGCTCGTCGTGATCGGCATGCTCTTCCAGCCGGAGAGCCCGCGGTGGCTGCTGCGCCAGGGCCGCGAGGACGAGGCGCGGGCCGTGCTGCGGATCTGTGCCCCGGGCGAGGAGGACGAGGTCGTCGCCCAGCTGCGCGGCGACTCCGGTTCCCGGCAGCGCGGTGGCCGTCTCGTCGAACTCTTCCGGAACCGGTCGCTGCGCCGGGTCCTGCTGATCGGCTGTGCGATGGCGGCCCTGCAACAGCTCATCGGCATCAACACGATCGTCTACTACGCGCCGAAGATCCTTCAGAGCGTCGGGTTCGGCCAGTCGGCGGCCATCATGAACAGCGTCGGCCTCGGGCTGCTGTCCGTCATCGCCACCGCCATCGAGGCCAGGGTCGTGGACCGGGTCGGCAGGCGGCGCCTGCTGCTGCTCGGCGCCGCGCTGATGGCGACGGCCATGGCGGCACTGGGTCTGGTCTTCCTCTTCTCGTTCCAGTCGCAGGCCTTCGGCAAGGGTGTGTCCGTCCTGGCGCTGGCGGTCTTCAAGTTCGCCTACTCGCTGAGCTGGGGCCCGCTGCTCTACGTGACGCTGCCCGAGATCTTCCCGCTCCATCTGCGCGGTGCGGGGGTCAGCTTCTCCGCGCTGTGGGCGCAGGTGGCCATCTTCCTGGTCACCCTGCTCTTCCCGATCATGCTGGCTGCCGGTGCCTCGCTGATCTTCTTCCTGTTCGCCGTCATGGGCGTGGTCGCCTACGTGTTCGCCGCGAAGCTGCTGAGCGAGCTGTCCCGCAAGTCCCTGGAGACGATCGAGCACCAGGTCCTGCACACCGGTGCGGGGGCCGCCGAGGCGGACGGCCGAGGCTGAGACACCGGCCGCGCACCGGCCGCGCTTCGCTCGGCGCGTGCGGCGTCTTCGGCGGACAGGGCCTGGTGCCAGCGCAGCCCGGCGTGCGCGTTGAGGCCGAGCAGGGGCCGTCCGGCTCGCGTTGGAGAGCCCGATGAGCAGGAACCGTTCGGCGACGGGCCAGCCCTGCCACGGTGTCGGGCCACGTCGGAAGCCGGCGCCCCGAAAGCGAAAGCGTCGCCACGGCGGTCGGGTCGTCGACTCCGACGGCCGCGGCGACGACCCGTGCGGCTTCCCACGGAACAGGGCGCCCGGCGGCTACGCCGCGTTTTCGGCGCCCGCGTTCCCGGCCGAGGCAAGCCCGGGGGGTGCCGCGTCGAGGGCGGTGCGCACGGCGTCGATCAGCGCGAGCGCGGCCTCCTCGGTGAGCTCGACCGCCACCCGGGCGGACGGGCCCTGGGCGGGGTTGAGGAAGTCGATGTTCACCGTGTGCTCATAGGGAGCGTGCTGGGGGTGGTCGATGTAGACCATGGCCTCGCTGAGCGAGAAGTACCCGCGCGCGCCCTTGCCGCTGCCCTGGATGGCGATCTTCTCGGTGAGGTAGGTGCACATGGCTTGCTGACGCCTTCCGTGTGCCGGTGGGAGGGCCACCGGAGAGATGTACGGGGATGTGTCGGGGGCTCTGTGACGGCCGGTGGTCAGCCCTGGAGGTGGCGGCCGAAGAAGTCCAGCACCTTGCCCCAGGCGTCCACCGCTGCCTGCGGGCGGTAGCTGGGCCGGTCGACGGCGAAGAAGGCGTGCCCCGCCCCCTCGTAGGTGTGGAACTCGTAGTCCTTGCCGTGCTTCTTCAGCTCCTCCTCGAGCGCCGCGTTCTCCGCGGGCGAGGGGTGCTGGTCCTCGGCGCCGAACAGCCCGAGGAGCGGGCAGGACAGCTCACCGGTCAGGTGGTCCAGCGGCTCGACCTGGAGGGGGAAGCCCTCCGGCGGGCGGCCGGTGACGAACGCCCCGTAGCAGTCGACCGCTGCCTGGAGGTCGAGGCTGCACGCGGCGAGGAAGGACTGGCGACCGCCGGAGCAGTAGCCGATGGTGCCGACACGCTGGTTGGAGGAGGGCAGGCCACGCAGGTGGGCGGCGGCGCCCGCGACATCGCCGACCAGCCGCTCATCGGGGACACCGCCCTGGGCGCGGGCCGCGGCGGCCGCGTCGTCGGGCTCCGCACCGGGGGCCTCACGGCTGTAGAGGTTGGGGCAGACCGCGGCGTAGCCCTCCGCTGCGAACCGGCGGACGATCTCCTTGGTGGGGGCGTCGTAGCCGGGCATGTGGTGGATCACCACGACCGAGCCGAACGGTCCCGGGGTGAGCGGGCGCGCGGAGTACGCCTCGATCCGGTCGCCACCGTGCCCGGTGATCGTGATGGTCTCGGACAGTACTGCGTCGTACATGAGTGTCCTCTGTTTCTTTCTGATCGGTGGTGCGTTTGCCCTGGTCGGTGGGGTGCCGGCCGAACCGGGTGGGTGGCGGCCCGGTACGGCGGCGCTGCTTACCGGCGTCCGACGCTGCCGGGTGGCTGCGCTTCGTGGCGTCGCGTGGTCCGTTCGGCGAGGGCCTCCAGGGCGGGCAGCGCGTGGTGCAGTTCGCGGACCAGGTCGTCGGGGAGCCGGTCGATCCGGGCCGCGAGCCGGTCGGCGTGCTCCTTGCGTACGGAGATCAGCACGGCGCGGCCGGCCTCGCTCACGCTGATCAGGGTGGCCCGCAGGTCGGCGGGGTCGGGCCGGCGCTCGATCCAGCCGAGTCCGTCCAGCAGGTCGGCCATCCGGGAGGTGGTGGACAGGGTGATCCCGACCCGTTCGGCCAGTTCGCTGATGCGCATCGGCCCGGCTTCGGCCAGCTCGGCGAGGGCGGCCATCCGGCTCGGGGTGATGTCACCGCGCACGCTCTGGCCGCGCAGCAGCGGCAGCAGATGCTGGATCGCGGCCCGGAGCCGGTTGGCCAGTTCGGCGGAGTCGGGGCTGTCCGAGCCACCCGCGGCGTGCGCGGTGTCCGCGGCGCGGGCACGGTCCGGGCCGGCCGAACCGTCCCGGCTGTCGGCCGGTCCCGGGCCGTCCGCGTCCTCCCGGTCGTCGGGGTGGTGCGGGCGGCCGTCGCCGTGCGGGCCGTCGGGCGTGTGCGGCATCAGGGCGCCCCCGGGCCGCCGGCCGCCGGCGAGTGCTTCGGCGCGGGGCCGCCCGGCGCCGGGGACGGCTCGGCGGTGTCCGGCGCCGCGGCCGGCGTGCCGTCCTCGGCCTCCGTACGACCGGCCCGACCCCGCTGGTCGTCGTGGTAGTACTGGCCGCCGCGCAGCAGCGAGGCGAGGCCGGCGATCAGGCAGGCGGCGATGGCGAAGTCGAAGGCCACCGACAGGCCGTCGGCGAACGGGCCCGAGATGAGCTGCGGGAAGAACTCCCGGCCGGTCAGGTATCCGGCGTGTCCCTGCGGCAGCTGGCTCAGCACATGCGGCCCGAGCAGGGTCTTGATCGGGTTGTAGCCGAGCAGGGAGGCGAACAGCACGCCCACCGGCGGCAGGGCCGCGATCTTCTCGGCGTCGGCGTGGTGGACGCCCTGCGCGGTCAGGCCGCTGGTCAGGGCGTGCGGCAGCGAGCCGGCGAGTCCTGCGATCATCAGCGAGAAGAAGATGCCGATGGACAGCACCATGGCCGCGTTCTGGAAGGTGGTGCTGATGCCTGCCCCGACGCCGCGCTGGTCCGGCGGCAGGCTGTTCATGATGGCGGCACGGTTCGGCGACGCGAACAGGCCCATGCCGATGCCGTTGAGCAGCAGGATCAGCGCGAACCACGGATAGCTGAAGTCGACCGGCAGCGCTTGCAGGGCCACGAAGGTGGCGGCCGCCAGCACCATGCCGCCGGTGGCGAAGGTCCGCGCCCCGAACCGGTCGGAGGCCCAGCCGGACACCGGGCCTGCGACCAGGAAGCCGACCGTCAGCGGCAGCATGTAGATGCCCGCCCACAGCGGGGTCTGGGCGAAGCTGTAGCCGTGCCGGGGCAGCCAGATGCCCTGCAACCAGATGATCAGGATGAACATCAGTCCGCCGCGGCCCAGCGAGGCGAGGAGCCCGGCGAGGTTGCCCGCCGTGAAGGCACGGATGCGGAACAGGCTCAGGTGGAACATGGGCGAGGCGACCTTCGTCTCGATCACGCAGAAGATCACCAGGACGACGACTCCGCCGGCCAACTCGGCGATGACGGAGGGGTTGGTCCAGCCCATGCTGTGCGAGCCGTACGGCTGGATGCCGTAGGTGATGCCGGTGAGCAGGGAGACCAGGCCGAGCGCGAAGGTGATGTTGCCCCACCAGTCGGGCCGGGCCGGGGTGCGCACGCCGGTGTCCCGCAGGCGTAGGTACGCCCAGACGGTGCCGAAGACGCCGAACGGCACGGACACCAGGAAGACCAGACGCCAGTCGACGGGCCCCAGCAGACCGCCGATGACCAGGCCGACGAAGGATCCGGCGATGCCGGCGACCTGGTTGAGACCGAGGGCGAGGCCGCGCTGGCGGGCCGGGAACGCGTCGGTCAGGATCGCGTTGGAGTTGGCCATCAGCATGGCGCCGCCGACACCTTGGAGCACCCGCATGGCGATCAGCCAGAGGGCACCGTCCGTGCCCTTCATCCAGGTCACGGAGAGCAGCACGGAGAACACCGTGAAGACGGCGAAGCCCAGGTTGTACATCCGGGTCCTGCCGTACATGTCGCCCAGCTTGCCGAAGCTGACCACCAGGACGGCCGTGACCACCATGTAGCTCATGATCAGCCAGAGCAGCAGGCCCGTGTTGCCCGGCTCCAGCGGGTCGACGCCTATGCCCCGGAAGATGTCCGGAAGGGCGATCAGCAGGATCGACTGGTTGATCGTGGCGATCAGCACGCCGAGGGTGGTGTTGGACAGCGCGACCCACTTGTACCGGGGCCCCACCTCGGGACGGGCCGGCCCCGACGCGGTCACCTCAACGGCATCTCTCACACGAACCACTCCCACCCGGTGGACGCCTCGGGCCCGGGCCTGGACCGGCGTCCCCCGCCCGTCCGGGTCCCGTCCGGGCGGTGCGGACGAGACTCGCGGGCGCTCGATCGGCTCGGCGCGGGCAAATTACTTGCTTGACGTCAACCAATTTAGTCCCCTGCTCCCCGTCGGCGAAACAAGGGGCTCCAGGACGCCGGCGCGCAGGGGTGGGAGGAAGGCTGCCGACGCCGGGGGTGGGGCGTCGGCGCCCGTTTCTGCGGGGGCTGTCGGCTGCCACCGGGTGGGTGTGCCCAAACCGGCGAGGGCCGAGGATCGCCCGCCGGGTGGCTGTCCGGCGGGGGGGGCGCGTCCGATCAGGACGGCACGCCGTCCGGTGTCCGCTTCGCCGTCGACCGCGTCGGCGCCGGCCGGCCGGCCAGCGGCAGGGTGTGGTCACAGGTGGCCCGCCTGGTGAACCAGACGATCTTTCCCTCGGGCGTGGGGCAGGCGCCCCAGGTGTCGCTCAGCGCCGCGACGGTGGCGAGGCCCCCGCGCGCCGGGCCGAGCGGCCGGGGCAGGGAGGCGGCCCGGTCGGAGATCGCCGTGGTCAGGAAGCGGCCGTTCCAGCGGAGTTCGACGATGCAGGCCTTGTTGTCGCCGGCGTGTTCGGCCACGTTCCGGAAGAGTTCGTGTGCCGCGCGGCAGACCGGCTTGATGTGTTCTTCGAGCCCCCAGTAGCGCAGGTGGGCGGTGAGGATGTGGCGGATGTGCGCGGCGCGTTCGCCGGATGCCTGCACTTCCAGGACGTAGTAGCGGTTGACGGGAGCGGTCATGGGCGTGCTCCTTCGCGGCAGGGCCCGACTCGCCGCCCCCTCCCACCCGGGACTCCCCCACCGCCCGGAACGGGCGTACGAGGTGCACCCCACCGCACTGCCCCGAACAGCCGCGGGAAGTGCCCCCACCCACGTCCTGAAGGCAGCGAGGGAGAGCCCTGAGCGCGAAGAGTGAGCGCTGATGAACATTGGGTTACTTTCCAGGGTCGCTGCGGCCCCTCGGCTGCGCAACACGAGGGACCCCGTGGCGCCACCCGGGGACCGCCATACGCCCCGGGCGGCGTCCCACGCGCACCTGTTCGGGGTGTCGTTCGGGGTTCCGGGTGTCGCTGCGGGGTCTCGTGGTCAACCCAGGCATCACCCCAGGTCAGCGCAGGCCCGTAAGACCCCTGAGGGGCCGTGACGGGTCAGTGCACGCCGTACGAGGTGACGGTCAGGGTCTGTGCGGTCGTGCTGGTGCAGCCCTGGAGACCCGACACGTGCACGATGACGGAGTGCCGTTCACCCGGCGGGTAGACGCGGATCCCGGCGACATCGGTGAGGTGGCACTGGTCACCGCCGTAGTTGGCGGCGTTGACGATGCGCAGGGTGACCTGCGCGCGCTGTCCCGGCTTCATCACGACGCGGCCACTGGCCTGGCTGCCGGACCGGTCGGCGGGCTTGCCCACCTGCTTGCCGGCGGCGTCGACCATGGAGACGCCGGGGAAGCCGTAGAGCGAGCAGGCCGCGTCGCCGGTGTTGGTGATCCGCAGGGGCCGGTACTGGGATCCGGCCGCGCCCTCGCCCGCGCCGAGGGCGACCTTCAGGTCGGCGGTCTCGCAGGTGGCGGGACCGGCATCGGCGCTCTTGGGGTGGCCGGTGGTGCCGGGGCTCGACGCGGTGGCGCCGCCGCCGGCGGCGGACGAGTCCTTGCCGGAGGGGGTGGTGCTCCCCGTCGCCGACCGGCCCTGCGCCGAGGCGTCGTCGGATGCTCCGACGGCGACGCTGGGCGGGGAGGTGTGGTCGCTGGTGGCGTTCACCACCACGACGCCGGCGGCGGCGCAGCAGGCCACGGCGACGCCGGTCCACAGGAAGCGGCCCCTGCGCCGGGTGCGGGCGCGGCTCCTGATGTCCTGGTAGGCGCCGGGCGGTGGCGAGAGCGGTGTCACCGACCGCCGGAGCGCGTCGGGGACGTCGGACGGGTCGTGGTCGCCGCTGGGGCGCCGCTCACGGTCAGGTCGTGATGTCATGGTGTCCTCGCAGTTCGGCTTTGAGTGCCTGACGTGCGGTGTAGAGGTCGCTTTTGATCGTTCCGGGGCGGCGGTGGAGCGCCTTCGCGATCTCGTCGATGCTCAGATCGGCGTAGTAGTGCAGCAGCACGGGAACGCGCTGCCGCTCCGGAAGGGCCTGGACCAGTTCCTTGATCGCGGTGCCCCGGTCGGCAGGCGGCGCAGGCTCGACGGCTTCGGCGGTCATGCGGCCCAGGGCCTGGCGTTCCCGGTCGGCGCGCCGCCACTGCTGCTTGATCAGGTTCGAGGCAACGGAGTACAGGTAGGGCACCGGGGCGGCGACGCTGGTCCAGCGGGACCAGAGCCGGGTGAAGGCTTCGGCCGCGATGTCGTGGGCCATGTCGTCGGAGTGCACCAGGCCCCGGCACCAGCCGGCCAGTCTGGGGTAGGCAGAGGCGAACAGGGCAGCGGCAGCGGCTTCCCGCCTGCTCTCCGCGGTCCGTGCACCTGCCGGTGCCGGCCGCTGCACTGCGTCGTGCACGGCGTCCATCCTCTTCCTGCCGTTTCAGGTGTCCGAAGGAGTGGGGTCCTGTCTGGGGCCTGTCGCGGTGGGCCTGGTGCGGGTGGTGCGGTGGTGTCCGGTCGGAATCATTTCGAGGTGTCCCTGCGGGGTGCCGGTGCCCGGACAGCCGGTGGGGCCGGGCGGGGAGCACATCCGCTGGGGACGTCACATCTTTGAGAGCCCGTCAGGTGCCGAGCGGTTGTAAAGGAATGGCCAAGTTCCACGGCTGCTTCGCCGAGTTCCTGATTCCCTCCATAAACCACCGACCGTCCTGAAAACGGCGAGAATGTCGCACCCGGACGGGCCGACGCGGGCGCCGTGGGGTGGTCTGCCGTGCCCGGTACTCCACGCTTCTCCACGGCTTCTCTGCGGTTCCCCCGCGGCTGCCGTGTGTAGGCGGCGGAAGCGGGGGCAGACGCACCTCCGCAGGGGTGACAGAGTGATCGACTTCGACTGGTCATCGAACGGTCACTGTCGTCGGCCGGCCGCACCCAGCGTGGGACTTGGGTGCGGCCGGCCGTCTTTTCGGGGGGCGTCCCTCCCCCGGCCCGCGGGTGTCTTCGGGGCACGGCGCCGTTGGCCGGTTCGGGCTATTGCCGCCGGTCCGTCAGAGTGTCGCCACCGGCTGTCCGGGCAGGTGCGGTAGTCGTCGGTACATCCGCGCCCGTCGTGACCCGAAAGGCAGCCGATGACCCCTCGCCGCGCCCGTCGCAAGGCCCGTAGGACCTGGCTGGGCGCCGGTGTCGTCCTGCTGCTGGTCGGTCTGAACGCCCCGGCGGTGGTCGGTTTCGCCCGCCACGAGTACCACCGGTACGCCGTCAACCGTCCCGCCTACAAGGCGCAGCAGGGCCATTGGGCGCCGGCGCCGGCGCCGCGGAGGTTCCAGCTCAACGCGATCCACGCGATCATGCTGCACACCGGCAAGGTGCTGCTGATCGCCGGTTCGGGCAACGACGTGAAGCACTTTCACGGCGGCACGTTCCGCAGCACGCTGTGGGACCCGGTGAAGAACACCTTCAAGAAGATCGACACGCCGGACGACCTGTTCTGCGCCGGGCACGCCCAGCTGCCGGACGGCAAGATCCTCATCGCGGGTGGCACCGGCAGCTACGAGGTGCTCAAGGGCGACGTCAAACGGGCCGGCGGTGCGATGCTGGTCAAGAACGAGGATCCCGATCACGCCCGGGTCTTCCCCAAGGGCACTGTCTTCCGTTCCCCGTCGGGCGTGGAGTACCGCTCCGACGTGGCCGTCCGGGTGCCGCCCGCGAAGAAGACGACGACCGGCCGCGCGGGCCTGGTCAAGGTCACCGCCAGCGAGGCACGGGTCTACGTGGAGGCCTCCGTGAACGGCCGGCGGGGCATCACGAACACCACCGAGCAGTACAGGGTCAAGGGCCTCAAGGGCGACGAGGAGCGGAACTTCTACGGCATCGCCACCAGGCTCGGTCTCGACAAGAAGGACTTCCAGGGCATCCGGAACGCCTACGAGTTCGACCCGGTCACGGAGAAGTACACGCAGGTGGCGCCGATGAGCGAGGCGCGCTGGTATCCGACCCTGACCTCGCTGTCGGACGGGCGGGTGCTGGCGGTCTCGGGCCTGGACGACATCGGCCAGGTGGTGCCCGGCAAGAACGAGATCTACGACCCGCGGACGAAGACGTGGTCGACGGGGCCGACGCGCTACTTCCCCACCTACCCGTCGTTCTTCCTGACGGGCCACGGCACGGTCTTCTACTCCGGCTCCAACGCCGGTTACGGGCCGGCGGACCGCGGCCGCAAGCCCGGCGTGTGGCATCTGGGCACCAACACGTTCACGCCGATCAAGGGTCTGCCCGACCCGGGCGTCCTGGAGACCTCATCGTCGGTGCTGCTGCCGCCGGCACAGCGCGGCAGGGTCATGGTGCTCGGCGGCGGCGGGGTCGGCGAGTCGACCAGGTCCACGGCCCGTACCGCGATCGTCGACCTGGCGTCCGACCGTCCGACCTTCACACCGGGCCCCGAACTGCCGGTACCGACCCGGTACCTGAACAGCGTGGTCATGCCCGACGACACCGTCTTCACGACCGGTGGCAGCCGGGACTACCGGGGGCGGGGTGCCAGCAACGTGCTGCGGGCGCAGTTCTACGACCCCGCCAGGAACGCCTTCGTGCCGGCCGCCGCGCCCACCGTGGGCCGCAACTACCACAGCGAGGCGCTGCTGCTGCCGGACGGCCGGGTCGCCGTCTTCGGCTCCGACCCGCTCTTCTCCGATCGGGCGAACACCCGGCCCGGCCGGTTCGAGCAGCGGGTGGAGGTGTACTCGCCGCCGTACCTGTACCACGGCCACCGCGCCGCGCTGGCCCTCCGGGGGCCCCGGATGGTGGCGCACGGGGACCAGGTCACGTTCCGCAGTGCGGATGCCGCACGGATCACCCGGATGCGGCTGATGCGGCCTGGTTCGGCCACCCATGTCACCGACTTCGACCAGCGCTCCATCGGGCTCGACATGCGACGCGGCCCCGACTCGGTCACGGTACGGATCCCCGTGGACCGCTCGCTGGTGCCGTCCGGGTGGTACATGGTCTTCGCCAGCGACAAGAAGGGCACGCCGTCCAAGGCCGTGTGGCTGCACGTGGACTAGTGAACTAGTGGACCAGCGGACCAGGAGAGCGGGCTCCCACGTCGTCCTGGAGCCGAGCCCGAAGATGCGACCGTGCGTCAGCGTGCCAGCGAGGTTTCCGGACCCATCACGATGACGGGGTGCTTGTCCGGGTCCAACAGGCGCATGAGTTCCGTCATGTGCTCCTCGCTCAGGGCGATACAGCCGTGCGTGGGGCCGTCGTGATCCACGTGCAGCCAGATGCCGCCGCCCCGGTCCTCGCCGAGTGGCCTGCTCCAGTCGAGGGGTGAGGTGCCCGGCTCGCGGTTGTAGTCGATGGCGATCACGTAGTCGAAGGAGCCGGCCAGGGATTCGCCGTTGAACCCGGTGCCGGCGGCCGTGAAGTCCTCCGAGCGGTCGTAGGGCAGCCGGGTGCCCGGGTTGGCGCGCCGGCCGCCGGCGTCGGTGAGGCCGAAGACCCCGATGGGGGTACGCAGGTCGTCGGCGAAGTGGCGGGTGGTCCAGCCGTCGCGGGCGTTGCGGGCCGGCCAGATGGGGCCGGGGCGCCAGCCGTCCGCCGTGCGGGTTTGCAGGACCGCACGGGCCGACGAGGTGTTCCGGCCGGAACCGGTGACCACGAGGACCTGCTGCGCTTCGCGGGGGATCAGGGCCAGGGTGCGGGTGCCGAGTCCGGGTGGGCGGCGCGGCAGGGCCAGGAAGCGGGAGGTGTGGTGCCTGGGTCGCTGAGGTCCCTGGGCCGGGGACGGGGCGGTGGAGCCGTGCGTGCGCGAGGCCCCGGGAGCATCGCCGAACTCGGCCGGACCTGGTGACCCGGCGCATCCGGAGAGGGCGACGGTCAGGGCGGCGGTCACGGCGGCGGCGAGCGGCGCGCAACGCGGCAGGAGCACCAAGAGCGGGAGCCGGTGGGGACGGATGGCAACTCTCACGCCAGGCACAACAGGGTGGCCCCGTACGGGGTTCCCCGTTCGTGACGAATTCGCGCGGAAGGTGGTCTGCGGCGCGGCGAATGGCCCCCTGGGCAACGTCATTCGGAGCAGTGGCCCGTGACCCGGGCACGCGGACACGCCCCGCCGCGCCGGTCACCGCGACGCCCGCCGGGCCGTCGCGCTCACCCGGACGGGCCCGTGTCCCCCGGTCGGCCTTCCTCCGGGTGGCCCATGCCGGTCTGCGAGGTCGGCCCCGCGTTCTTACGGTGGCTGAATGGCGATCAGATCACTTCGGTGCCTGCGGAGCACCCGTGCCGCGGCGCTCGCCGCCGGCGCCGTCCTGCTGCTGCCCGGTGCCGCGGCGGCGGCCCCGTCCCCCGCCGTCGTGGCGGAGCCCCAGCCTCCCAAGCCGCGGCCGGCGCCCCCGCACTCGCTGCTGGACAGGGCGGGCGAGCAGGTGCGACGGATGTCCGGAGCGCCGGCCCTGCCGGTCGACCTGTCGTCGAGGTCGTGGCTGGTCGCCGACGCGCGCACCGGCGAGGTGCTGGCCTCGCTCAACGCGCACCGCAGACTTCCTCCGGCGAGCACCCTGAAGACGCTCTTCGCGCTCACCGCGCTGCCCCAGCTCACCCCGGGCACCCGGCACAAGGTCACCGACCGCGATCTGGCCGGCGTCGGCGAGGGAAGCAGCCTGGTCGGGGTGGTACCCGGCTACCGCTACCGCGTCGACGACCTGTGGCGCGGTGTCTTCCTGCGGTCCGGCAACGACGCCGTGCACGTACTGGCCGCCATGATCGGCGGGGAGCGGTCGACGGTGCGGCAGATGCAGGCGACGGCCACACGGCTCGGGGCGCGTGACACCCGGGTGGTGACCCCGGACGGCTATGACGAGCCGGGGCAGGTCTCCTCCGCCTACGACCTCGCGGTGTTCGGCCGGGCGGGGCTCGCCGACGAGCAGTTCGCGCGCTACTGCGCGACCGACTTCGCCAAGTTTCCCGACGAGCACGGCTCGTTCGCCATCCAGAACACCAACCGGTTGCTGACCGGCGCCGACGGCGTGGACCGCTACACCGGGCTGATCGGCGTCAAGAACGGTTACACCACCAACGCGGGAAACACCCTCGTGGCCGCCGCACGCCGCGGCGGACGGACCATCCTGGTGACGGTGATGCACCCCGAGGCCGGCCAGGGTTCCGTCTACGCCGAGGCGCGTTCCCTGCTGAACTGGGGGTTCAAGGCCTCGGGGCAGGTGCGGCCGGTGGGCTCGCTGCCGGCGCTGCCGAGCAAGAAGGCGGAGCCGGCACGGGCCGCTGCGCCCCTGCCGGCCCCCGTCGCCAGGGCGAAGCCGCTGTTCAGCACCGGCACCCTGATCTCGGCCGGGGCGGCAGCCCTGCTGATGGCGGGCTGGGCCTACCTGGCGCTGCGGCGCGGCCCGGGCCGCCGGACGGCCTCCTGACGGGCAGGTCGGGCAGCCGTCCGGCGGTGGAGCCGGACGACTCGAACGGGTTGGTGTCGTCGCCGGTGCTCAGCAGCAGGTTGCCCGTGCTGTCGAAGTCGATGTCACCGCCGACGTGGCAGCACTGCCCGCGGTCGTTGTCGACTTCGAGGAGCACCTTCTCGCTCGCCGTGTCCAGCGTGCCGTCGTCGTCCAGGTGGAACCGCGAGAGGTTCACATGGCCCTTGAAGGGCGCAAAGTCGGCGGCGCCACCGTCGGTGGGGGCGTCGCCGTCGGGGGTGTCGAGCCGGGGTGAGTAGTACAGGTAGACGAAGCGGTTGTGGGCGAAGTCCGGGTCGGTGGCGACGCCTTGCAGGCCCTCCTCGTCATGGGTGTACACGTTCAGCCTGGCGGCGACCTTGGTGTTGCCCTCGGCGTCGGTGAGCCGCAGCGTGCCGTCCCGGGCGGTGTGCAGCACGGACCGGTCCGGCAGCACCGCGAGCGACATCGCCTCGCCCAGTTCGTCGGAACCGTAGGCGAGCTGGACTTGCTGGTAGTCCCCGGGGGGATGTCGCCGGGTGCGCCGTGCGCCGGGAAGGCGACGGCCGCCCCACCGGTGACGATCAGGGCGAGGGCGGTGATCAGCCGCCGCCCGCTGTGTGGACGTCGTGACATGAGCCTTCCTTCCTGACGTGCGTGGGGATGTCAGGCAAGGCGCGCGCCGGCCGCGCTTGCTCTTGTGCACTCGCTGCCGCCGCGCGGAGGAGGACGCCTGCGGGGCCGGTACGAAGGGTGGGGAGCGTGAGGATGGGTCCGTACCAGCACGACAGCAAACAATTTATTAACGTGACTCAATCACTTTTTGCGCGACAGCTTGAATCTTTTGCATGCCCGCAACCCGCCCCCACATTTGTCAAGGGCGTGTCAAAATCCCTCGCCGGAGAGCAGCATTCCGGGCATATCACCCGGCTCGCCGCGGTGATCGGCGTCCCGGCACGACCGGGCCGTGCCATCCCGATCCACGACGACGTACCGTTCCGTCAGCCGTTTTCTCCTCATCAAGGCGGTACCGCATGGCTCTGTTCGACCTGCCCCTGGCCCAACTCCGGGACTACCGCAGTACGTCCGTGGAACCGGAGGACTTCGACGCCTTCTGGACGAAGACCCTCACGGAGGCGCGCAGCCACGCCCTGGACGCCCGCTTCGAGCCCGTCGAGACGCACCTGTCCACGGTCGAGGTGCACGACGTGACCTACGCGGGTTTCGGCGGGCACCCCGTCAAGGGCTGGCTGGTGCTTCCCTCGGGTACGACGGAGCCGCTTCCGGTGGTGGTGACGCTCGTCGGGTACGGCGGCGGACGCGGGCTTGCGCACACGCACCTGCTCTGGGCGTCGGCGGGCTTCGCCCACTTCGTGATGGACACCCGCGGCCAGGGCTCCGGCTGGGGCCCGGGCGACACCCCCGACCCGGTGGGCAGCCCGCCCTCCCACCCGGGCTTCATGACCCGCGGCATCGAGGACCCGCACGACTACTACTACCGCCGGGTCATCACGGACGCCGTACGTGCCGTGGAGGCCGCCCGCTCCCATCCGCTGGTCGACGCCGCGCGCACCGCGGTGACCGGGGCCAGCCAGGGCGGTGCCCTCACGGTCGCCGTCGGGGGCCTGGTGCCGGATCTGACGGCGATCGCGCCGGACGTGCCGTTCCTGTGCGACTTCCCGCGTGCGACGACGCTCACCGACCGTGACCCGTACCGCGAGATCGGCCGCTACCTCAAGACGCACCGGGGCCGCACGGCCCAGACCCTCCAGACCCTCGCCTACTTCGACGGGGTGCACTTCGCGGCGCGCGGCCGGGCCCCCGCGCTGTTCTCCACGGCCCTGGAGGACCAGATCTGCCCGCCGTCGACCGTCTTCGCCGCCTTCAACGTCTACGGCAACGACGACAAGACGATAGAGGTGTACGACTTCAACGAGCACGAGGGCGGCGGCCCGTTCCAGGAGGCGGTGCAGCTGCGCTGGCTGCCACCGCGGCTGCGGGGCTGACGGCAGGCGCGCGTCGCCGGCCGGGCGGCGGGGCTCAGCGGCCTCGTAGCGCCCGGTCGGTGACCGTCAGGGCGATCAGCACCAGGCCGAGCACCCCGGCCACCATCGCCATCAGGTGCAGTCCGGCGTCGGTCGCCCGCTGCCCGTAGGCGAGCGCGATCAGGCTGGACGCGGTGATGGCGCCGACGTACTGGGCGGTGCGCTGGAGGCCGGCCGCCGAGCCGATGTCGCGTGCCGGGGCGTGGTGCTGCACGGCCGCCTGGTTGCTGGTGCCGATGAGGCCCTGCGGGAGTCCGAAGCAGGCGCCGGCGAGCAGCAGCACGACGACCGGCGTGGCGCCGCCGAGGGTGGCCAGCACGCCGGACCCGATGGCGAGCAGCACCGCACCGACGGTGAGCGGGGCCCGGATGCCCTTGGTGTGGGCGCCGAAGAGCGAGCCGGCCAGCGCGGACAGCGACATCGGCAGCATGAGCAGCCCGGTGTGGCCGGACGAGAAGCCGCGGGCCTCCTCGAGCCACTGCGTGTACCCGTACAGCACGCAGTAGATGAGCAGATAGCTGATGCCGTGCCGCAGATAGGTGCGGCTGAGGGCGCGGTTGCGGGCGAGCATGCGCACGTCGATGAAGGGGTGCGCGGAGCGCAGCTGCCAGCCGACCAGGACGACGCCCAGCAGGACGAACGGCGCGAGCAGCCACCACATCGGGTGGGAGAGGCCGAGCAGGAAGAAGACCAGGATCGTCAGCGCGGTCGAGAACAGTCCGATGCCGAGCGGGTCGAGACCGGCCCGCGGGGTCCTGGCGGACGCGTCCGACGCACGGCGCGCGGCCGCACGGGGCGGGTCGGCGGGCACCCACACGAGGGCACTGGCGAAGGCGACCGCGGCGATGGGTATGTTCACGGCGAAGATGCCGCGCCAGCCGACCGCGGTCACCAGCAACCCGCCCAAGGTGGGGCCGACCGCCGCGCTGCCGAGCGCCGCGAAGGACAGCCGCGCGAGTACCGGCCGCGGGGTGGCGCGCCCGACCCGGCGTGACTCGTCGCGCAGCACCGACATCGCCGCCGGGTAGGCCGCCGAGGTGCCGACGCCGAGCAGCAGTCGGGAGACCACCAGCCAGGCGAAGGTGGGCGCGAGGGTGCCGACCAGGCCGGAGGCGGCCACCACCACGAGTCCGGCGAGGAACACCCGGCGCGGGCCGAGCAGATCCGCGAGCTTGCCGAGCACGGGCTGCGCGACGGCGCTCGCCAGATAGAGCACGGAGATCAGCCAGGCGGTGTCGGCGGCGCCGATGCCGAAGGAGTGCCCGATCGCCACCAGGGCGGTGGAGATCATCGTGGTGTTCAACGGGTTCAGCAGCGACCCGAGCAACAACGGGGCGGTGAGCCGGGCGCCGAACCCCTTGCGCGGTTCGGCGGGGCCCCCGGCGTCCCCGTCACGCGTGCCGCGGGCGCCGCCGGTCGGGCCGCCGGAGTCGGGCGTCCGCCGGCTGCCGGGGTCCGCCGATCGCGTCCGGTCGTCGGTGACAGCGGTGGCGCCCCGTGCGCCGGGCGGGGGCGCCTTCCCGGGCGTGCGCACCGTTGCCGACCCGCCGGTCCGGGGTGGCGCGTCGCGGGTCACCGACCCACCAGCCTCTCCAGGAGGGCGGTGGCCTCGGCGAGGGTGCGCAGCTCAGCGGCGTCGAACCGGTCGGCGAGCGCGGCGGTCAGCCAGCCCTGCTTGGCTGCCGTGACCGCCTCCAGGGTGCGCCGGCCGCTGTCGGTGATGGCGACGACGGACTGCCGTCCGTCGCTGGGGTCCGGAGTGCGGGCCACGAAGCCCTGCTCCTCGATGGCGGCGAGGGTCACCCGCATGGACTGGGGCCGGACGTACTCGGCGCGGGCCAGGGCGGCGGTGGTGGCGGGCCCGACCGTGCCGAGCCGGACCAGCACGGAACGCTGAGACGGGGTGAGCCCGCTCTCCCGCGAGGCGGTGCGCAACCGGCGCGACAGCCGGCCGACGGTGGCCGAGAGATCGGCCGCGACCTGCTCCGCGGTGGTCTGGTCAGAGATGTCCTGCATGGCCTCCACCGTACGAGGCAGGCAGTCAATCTTGCAAGTTTGCCTGTCGATCTAAGGGCCGGGGCTCCGCCAGGGCCGCTCCGCCCTCGGCGCTCACGGTCGCCCTCACGCCTCCCCCGGTGCCCCTCGGCACCCTCGGGCGAGGCGTTCCGTGCGGTCCGCCTCACTCCGTGTGGTCCGACTCGCTTCCCACGCCGACGGCGCTGATCCCCTCCCACTCGGTCAGCTCGGCGGCCAGCTGGTACGCGGGGGCGGTGCCCTCCAGGTGCAGCACCACGTCGACGGGCCGGCCGCCGGTCTCTTCACGGCCCTCGACCTGGATGTCGACGACCCGGAACCCGCGGCCGGTGCACAGCTCGAGCGTCCGCCCCAGCAGTCCCCTGCGCGGCAGATAGCTCAGCCGCAGCTCGACCAGGCCGGGAGCGGCCTGGGAGGGCAGCCAGGCGAACATCCAGGGAAAGCCCCGCACGATCAGGAAGTGCACCACGGTGGCGGCGATCGCGAGCAGGCCGAGCCCACCGCCGCACGTCATGCCGATGGCGCAGGTGAGCCAGACGGTGGCCGCCGTGGTCAGCCCGCGTACCGCGTCCCGTCTGACGAAGATCAGTCCGCCGCCGATGAAGCCGATCCCGGACACGATCTGGGCGGCCACCCGGGACGGGTCGAGGGCGACTCCGTCCACGCCGAGCAGGGCGCCGAAGCCGTGTACGGAGACTTCCATGAACAGTGCGCTGCCGACGCCGACCAGGGTGTGGGTGCGCAGCCCGGCGCTCTTCTGCCGGGCCTCGCGTTCCAGGCCGATCAGTGACGACAGCAACAGCGCCAGGGCCAACTCGGCGAACTGGCGCAGCCCCTGGTCCGACGACAGGCCGAACAGCGGGGCGGCGCCGGGGACCGGCGCCGCGAGCAGGTGGGTATCGAAGACGGACATGACCCCGATTGTCCCGGCCGCGGCGCGTCACCTCCGCACCACCCCTACGGGGCACGGCGGTGCGGGGCACCCGCATGCGGCGGTGGGCCCGGCGGCGGACGGCCGGGCCCACCGGCTGCCGTCGGTCACCGGGCCCCTCGCCTGCCGTCAGTCCAGGACCACTTCCGGCTTGTACAGGTCCATCCACAGCGCGAGGTTGAGGGCGACCTCCAGGCCGCGCCGGGTGGCCATCCTCGTCTGCGCCGCCTCGCGGTGCGCGGCGCGCTTGACCCGGTCCGCGTCGACGATGTCGAAGACCGGATGGGACGGCCGGGACAGCAGTTCCTTGGCCTGTTCCTGGAGGGCGACGGCGTACTTGGGGTCCTGGGTGGACGGATAGGGGCTCTTGACGCGGTCGTAGACCGAACGCGGCAGCAGATCGGCCGAGGCCTCGCGCAGCAGGCTCTTCTCCCGTCCGTCGAAGGACTTCAGGGACCAGGGCGTGTTGTAGACGTACTCCACGAGCCGGTGGTCGCAGAACGGCACGCGCACCTCGAGGCCGACGGCCATGCTCATGCGGTCCTTGCGGTCCAGCAGCACCCGCACGAACCGGGTCAGGTGCTGGTGGCAGATCATGCGCATGCGGTACTCGAAGTCGCTCTCCCCGTCCAGCCGTTGTATGCCGG
This sequence comes from Streptomyces odontomachi, assembly GCF_024435355.1. Classification (GTDB taxonomy): domain Bacteria; phylum Actinomycetota; class Actinomycetes; order Streptomycetales; family Streptomycetaceae; genus Streptomyces; species Streptomyces odontomachi. Next base: position 872,900 of record NZ_JAMJWG010000001.1, on the reverse strand, counting down.
CGACGGCGGTGCGGTAGCTGTCGGCGGTGTAGGCCGTCAGATCGAGTGACGCGGACAGCTCCGGGCGCACGACGTCGGAGTCCTCGCCGAAGTGCTTCTCGTAGCCCACCAGCCACGGGAAGGTGTCGGCCTTGCGGGCGTCCTCGTTGAAGAACTGGAGGTAGCCGCCGAAGACCTCGTCCGCCGACTCGCCCGACAGGGCCACCGTCGAGTGCCCGCGTATGGCCTTGAAGAGCAGGTAGAGCGAGGCGTCCATGTCACCGAGGCCGGTCGGCATGTCCCGGGCGCCGATCACCTTGGCGCGCACCTCGGGATCGGCGAGCGCGCCGGAGTCCAGCATGATGTCCTGGTGCTCGGTGGCCGACTCGCGGGCCACGTCGTGCACGAAGGGCGCGTCGGGGGTCTGGCGCAGCTCGTCGGCGATGAAGTTCTCCGTCTGACCGACGAAGTCGACGGCGAAGCTGCGGACCTTCTCGCCCTGCTCGCCGAGCATCCGGGCGGCCAGCGCGGTCATCACCGAGGAGTCGAGACCGCCGGAGAGCAGGGTGCAGCGGGGCACGTCCGAGACGAGCTGCCGGCGCACGATGTCCTCCAGCAGGGACCGCACGGTGGCGATCGTGGTGTCCTTGTCGTCCGGGTGTTCACGGGTGGTGAGCTCCCAGTAGACGTGCCGGCGCAGTCCGCTGCGGTCCACGGTGACCAGCGTGCCGGGCTCCACCTCGTGCATGCCGTCCCAGACCGCGTGCCCCGGCGTCTTGACGAACGTGAACAGCTCGCGCATGCCGTCCGTGGTGACCCGGCGGCGCGCCAGCGGGTTGGCCAGGATGGCCTTGGGCTCCGAGCCGAACAGCACGCCGTCGGGGGTCTCGTAGTAGTAGAACGGCTTGATCCCCATCCGGTCGCGCACCATCACCAGCTTGTCGCTGCGGCCGTCCCAGATCGCGAAGGCGTACATGCCGTTGAGCCGCTCGGCGAACGCCTCACCCCATTCCTGGTAGCCGCGCAGCACGACCTCGGTGTCCGAGTCGGTGGTGAACGCATGGCCACGGCCGGTGAGTTCGCGGCGCAGCTCGGTGAAGTTGTACGTCTCCCCGGAGTACACGAGCGCGAGCGGTCCCTCGGGCGTCTCGATGCTCATGGGCTGACGTCCGCCGGGCAGGTCGATGATCGCGAGCCGGCGGTGTCCGAGCGCGGCGGGACCGTCGATCCACGTGCCCCGATCGTCGGGGCCCCGGCAGGCCATGGTCTCCGTCATTGCATCCAATGTGCCGGCGGCGGCCTTCAGGTCGCGATCGAAGGAGACCCAGCCGGTGATGCCACACATCCCGTTTCCTCCCGGTTGCGATGTCCGCGGGCGCCGGCACCGCGCAGTCCTGTGGCCGCACGGCGTCCACGGAGTCGGTTGTATCTAGCATCTAATGTTTCGAGCGTGAGTCACACCGGTTACCAAGGTCAAACGGCGAACGGGCCCTGGCAGATGGCCAGCGGTGCGATTCGGCCTTGCGGGAGCCGAGGGACGGATGTGCTCTGCGCGGTTCGCCGCAATCGTGGGCATGTAGGTGGGCCGACCGGACACCGGACGTCACGATCAAGCCATCGGCAAAGCTTTGGCCAAGCACCATCGGCGGTGCCGGATCGCCCCGCCCCGGTCACCGGGTCGTGCCGCGCCGACCTGAAGGTGCACGATGGGGGCATGCTGCTGGCCCGGCTCGCGCAGGTCTCCCGGGAGGTCGCCGCCACCTCGGCGCGGTCCCGGAAGATCGCCCTGCTGGCCGGGTTGTTCCGGGACGCCGAACCCGACGACGCGCCGATCGTCATCCCGTACCTCGCCGGACGCCTGCCGCAGGGCCGCCTGGGGATCGGCTGGAGCGTGCTGCGCCACCCGGTGCCGCCCGCACCGGAGCCCGGCCTCACGGTGCGCGAGGTGGACGCCGCGCTGACCGGTCTCGCCGCCGTCTCCGGCACCGGCTCGCAGACCAGGCGGCGTGAGCTGGTCGGGGCCCTGCTGGGCGCCGCCACCGCCGACGAGCAGCGGTTCCTGGTCGGCCTGCTCACCGGCGAGGTGCGCCAGGGCGCCCTGGACGCGCTCGCCGTCGAAGGCCTCGCCCAGGCAACGGAGGCACCCGCGCCGGACGTGCGGCGCGCCGTCATGCTGGCCGGCTCGCTCCGGGCCGTCGCCCAGGCACTGCTGGCGCACGGCCCCGAGGCGCTCACGGACTTCCGGCTCACGGTGGGCCGCCCGGTGCAGCCGATGCTCGCGCAGAGCGCGACCTCGGTCGGCGATGCCCTCGACCGGCTGGGCCCCTGCGCCGTCGAGGAGAAGCTCGACGGCATCCGCATCCAGGTGCACCGTCACCAGGACGAGGTGCACGTCTACACCCGCACCCTGGACGACATCACCGGCCGGCTGCCCGAGGTCACCGAGCTGGCGCTGGCCTGCGAAGCGGACAGCTTCATCCTCGACGGCGAGGTGCTGGCCCTGGACCCGGACGGCCGGCCACGGGCGTTCCAGGAGATCGCCGGGCGGGTCGGCTCCCGCGTCGACGTGGCGACGGCGGCCGCCGCCGTCCCGGTGGCGCCGGTCTTCTTCGACGCGCTGCTGGTCGACGGGCGCGACCTGCTCGCCCTGCCGCTGTCCGAGCGGCACGCCGAACTCGCCCGGCTGATCCCCGCACCGCAACGGGTACGGCGCACCGTCGTGCCCGGCCGGGCCGACGAGGCGGCGCGCCGCGCCGCGGACGACTTCCTCGCCCAGACGCTGGCGCGCGGCCACGAGGGTGTGGTGATCAAGGCGCTCGACGCGCCCTACAACGCCGGGCGACGCGGTGCCTCCTGGCTGAAGGTCAAGCCGGTGCACACCCTCGACCTGGTGGTGCTGGCCGCCGAATGGGGACACGGCCGGCGCACCGGCACGCTGTCCAACCTGCATCTGGGCGCCCGCCGGCCGGACGGCTCGTTCGCCATGCTGGGCAAGACCTTCAAGGGGCTGACGGACCGGATGCTGGCCTGGCAGACGGAGCGACTGCGTGCCCTCGCGACCGACGATGACGGCCATGTCGTGACGGTGCGCCCGGAACTCGTCGTCGAGATCGCCTACGACGGCCTCCAGCGCTCGACCCGCTACCCGGCCGGCGTCACCCTGCGGTTCGCTCGGGTGGTGCGCTACCGGGAGGACAAGGCTCCCGAGCAGGCGGACACGGTGGAGACGGTGCTGGCTGCCCACGCGGGACGGTGACCCCCGGGCCGGTGCCGTCCGGGCGGATGGGAGGAGAGGACGTGAAGCGCAGCGCGGGGCTCCTGCTGTTCCGGCCGGCCGCCGAGGGCGGCGTGGAGGTGCTGCTCGGTCACATGGGCGGCCCGTTCTGGGCGCGCCGGGACGCGGGGGCCTGGACCCTGCCGAAGGGCGAGTACGAGCCTGACGAGGCGGCCTTCGACGCGGCACGCCGCGAGTTCACCGAGGAACTGGGCGTGCCGCCGCCCCAGGGTGCGGCGGTGCCGCTCGGCGAGGTCCGGCAGTCCGGCGGCAAGGTCGTCACCGCGTGGGCGGTGGCCGGGGACCTCGATCCGGACACCGTGGTCACCGGCACGTTCACCATGGAATGGCCACGGGGCTCGGGCCGCACGGCCACGTTCCCCGAACTCGACCGGGTGGCGTGGTTGGATCTGGACGAGGCAGGCAGGTTGATCATCCCGGCCCAGCGCGTCTTCCTCGACCGGTTGGCGGAGCGGGCGCCGGACCTGCCGACCTGACCCAGGGCAGCACTCCCGCCGCTTGGTCCACCGCCCGACGACCCCGGGCACGCATGGCCGAGGGTGCGAGGGGTACCCGACCGGCCTTACCGCAGGCCGAAGAATCCCGCAGGAGGTCGTCCCCATGCCCATCGCGACGGTGAACCCGGCCACCGGCGAGACGTTGAAGACGTACGAGGCCCTGGGCCCCGAGGAGATCGAGCAGCGGCTCGCGTCCGCCGACACCGCCTTCGCCGCGTACCGCAACACCACCTTCGGCGACCGGGCCATCCTGCTCGGCCGCGCCGCCGAGCTGCTGGAGGAGGACGCGCAGGACGTCGCACGCACCATGACCACCGAGATGGGCAAACCGATCACCCAGGCACGCGCCGAGGTCGCCAAGTGCGTGAAGGCCATGCGGTGGTACGCGGGGCGCGCCGAGTCCCTGCTCGCCGACGAGCACCCGGCGAGCACGGACGTCGAGGACTCCGGGGCACGCGAGGTCCGGGTCGTCTACCGGCCGCTCGGCGTGGTCCTGGCCGTGATGCCGTGGAACTTCCCGCTCTGGCAGGTGGTGCGGTTCGCCGCGCCCGCGCTGATGGCGGGCAACGTAGGACTGCTCAAGCATGCGTCGAACGTGCCGCAGACGGCGTTGTACCTGGAGGACCTCTTCCGTCGCGCGAGCTTCCCCGAGGGCTGCTTCCAGACGCTGCTCATCGGTTCCGGCGCGGTCGAGGGCGTGCTGCGCGACCCCCGGGTGGCCGCGGCGACGCTCACCGGCAGCGAGCCGGCCGGCCGGTCGGTGGCGGCGACCGCGGGCGACGAGATCAAGAAGACCGTGCTGGAGCTGGGCGGCAGCGATCCGTTCGTCGTGATGCCGTCCGCCGACGTCGAGCGTGCCGCGCAGGTCGCGGTGACGGCCCGGGTGCAGAACAACGGCCAGTCCTGCATCGCAGCGAAGCGGTTCATCGTGCACGAGGACGTCTACGACGCCTTCACCCGGCACTTCACCGACGGCATGCGGGCCCTGCGGGTGGGCGACCCGATGGACGAGAACACCGAGGTCGGACCGCTCTCCAGCGAGCAGGGCCGGGCCGATCTGGAAGCGCTCGTCGACGACGCCCGGCAGCAGGGTGCGACCGTGCTGTGCGGTGCCCGGCGGCCCGAGGGGCGCGCGGAGCACGGCTGGTACTACGCCCCGACCGTGCTCGCGGACGTCACGCCCGACATGCGCATCCACCGCGAGGAGGCGTTCGGCCCGGTCGCCGCGCTGTACCGGGCGCCGGACCTGGACGAGGCGGTGCGCATCGCCAACGACTCCCGGTTCGGGCTCAGCTCGAACGTGTGGACCCGCGACGAGACCGACGTGGCCCGCTTCGTCCGCGATCTCCAGGCGGGCGGGGTCTACGTGAACGGCATGACGGCATCCCACCCCGCTTTCCCGTTCGGCGGAGTGAAGCGCTCGGGGTACGGCCGGGAGCTGTCGGGTCACGGCATCCGCGAGTTCTGCAACGCCACCACGGTCTGGCAGGCGGCCTGAGGTCGGCGGGGCCGCCTGAGCTCTGCCGCGCGCGACCGTCGGCCACGCCCGCCGCCACGCCCGGCGCGCCGCGTGACCCGTCCGCCCGGCGCGCCGGGCGCCGCGCGCGCTGCTGCGCGGCCTGAGCGTCGGCAGCGGTTACGATCCACAGGGTCGTCGTCCTCCGGGAGGGTCCAGTGGGTCGTGAAGTGACACCGCCCCTGATCATCGACCACCACGGTCAGCTGCACGTCGCCGCAGCCGACGTCAGCAAGCTGCTCCGCGCGATCGGCGGGCACTGGCTGCACCTGGTGCACTCCGGCCGGGACGACCTCGACGAGGACACGGTGGCGGCGCTGGCCATCGAGCTGGCCAAGCTGGCCGACCGCATCGACGTCGCCTGCATCGCGCACAGCAGTACCACCCGCGGCTGAGTCCGCGGGCCGGCCCGCGGGCCACTGCGCATCCCGCCCGCCCGCTGCACCTCACCCGTACGGCGCCGGCCCGCCGGGCGCCCCGGTCCGCGGGCGCCGCCCTCGTGCCATCGGGCGTTTTCCGGTCTCCCGGTTCCCGGTGTGGAGTAGTCCGGCGCGATATCCCCGCCGGTACGGGAGATCGTGGGGAGGTCACCCACCCCGGGGGGCGAGAGAGGGCTCAAGGCTTATGGCGACTCTGTGCAAGCCCACCGTCTCCGTACCGGAACACATCATCACCATGGAGGAGACGCTCGACCTGGCGCGCACCCTGCACGCCGACCACCCTCAACTACCGCTCGCGCTACGGCTGATCGGAAACACCGGGGTGCTCACCCGGCACATCGTCCAGCCCATCGGGGAGACGCTGGAGCACCCCGGTTTCGAGCAGCGGAACAAACTCTACGTGGCGGAGGCCAAGGCGCGGGTCCCCGCGGTGGTGCGCGACGCACTGGAGAACGCCCAACTGACGCCCGCCGAAGTCGACGTGATCATCTACGTGTCGTGCACCGGCTTCATGATGCCGTCGCTGACCGCATGGCTGATCAACAACATGGGCTTCCCCAGCGACACCCGGCAGATACCGATCGCCCAGCTGGGCTGCGCTGCCGGCGGCGCGGCCATCAACCGCGCGCACGACTTCTGCACCGCCTACCCGGAGTCGAACGCGCTCATCGTGGCCTGCGAGTTCTGCTCGCTGTGCTACCAGCCGATGGACCTCGGGATCGGCTCGCTGCTGTCCAACGGCCTGTTCGGGGACGGCGTCGCTGCGGCCGTGGTGCGCGGACGGGGCGGTGAGGGGGTCGAGCTCCAGCGCAACGGCTCGTACCTGATCCCGAAGACGGAGGACTGGATCGCCTACGACGTCCGGGCCACCGGATTCCACTTCCTGCTGGACAAGCGGGTGCCCGCCACCATGGAGCCGCTCGCTCCGGCGCTCAAACAGCTCGCGGGGGACCACGGCTGGGACGCCTGCGACCTGGACTTCTACATCGTGCATGCGGGTGGCCCACGGATCCTCGACGACCTCAGCAAGTTCCTCCGGGTGCCGCCGGAGGCGTTCCGGTTCAGTCGGGCGACGCTGACCGAGTACGGGAACATCGCCAGCGCCGTCGTGCTGGACGCACTGCGTCGGCTCTTCGAGGAGGGCGGCGCCGAGCACCAGGCCAAGGGGCTGCTTGCCGGGTTCGGCCCCGGCATCACGGCCGAGATGGCGCTCGGATGCTGGACCTGCGAGGGCGAGGACCGGGTACCGATCGCGGTGGAGGCCGCCGTATGACCGATGACACCACGAGGGGCGGCACCGCCGTGGGCGCGCAGCCGTCCGTGACCGATGCACCCAGGCGGCCGTCCACGCCGCCCGGGGCGTCCGGTGTGTCCGGGGCGTCCGGGGCAGCAGTCCAGGCCCCAGGGGCGCCCGGGACCGCCCCGGCTTCCGAGCCGGACGCCCAGCCACCCGTGCGGTTCTGGCCGGCCCTCGATCTCACGTCCGCCGATTTCGACCCGGTGCTCAGCGAGCTGATGCGTGAGGGCCCCGTGACCCGGATCCGGCTGCCCAACGGCGAAGGCTGGGCCTGGCTCGTGACGCGCCACGACGACGTCCGGATGGTGACGAACGACGCGCGGTTCAGCCGTGCGGCCGTCGTCGGGCGGCAAGTCACCCGTCTCGCGCCGCACTTCATCCCGGTGCCGGGCGCCGTCGGCTTCGCCGATCCGCCGGACCACACCCGCCTGCGGCGCACGGTGACCCCCGCGTTCTCGGCGCGTGGTGTGGCGGCCCTGCGCCGGCGTGCGCAGGGCATGTTGGACGAGTTGGTCGACGGCATGCTGGCCGACGGTGCGCCCGCCGACCTCACCGAACGGGTCCTCGGACCCTTCCCCATCGCCGTGGTCTGCGAGCTGATGGGGGTGCCGGCACAGGACCGACGGCAGATGCACACCTGGACGCAGCTGATCCTGTCGTCGTCGCACGGCGTGCAGGCCAGCGAGCAGGCCAAGGACGACATGGCCGGGTACTTCGCGCGGCTGGTGCACGAGCGGCACGGCAGCACCGGGCAGGACATCGCCTCGCTCCTGGGCGCGGCGGTCGGCCGGGGCGAGTTGACCGAGGAGGAGGCGGTCGGGCTCGCCGTGCTGATCCAGATCGGCGGCGAGGCGGTCACCAACAACAGCGGCCAGATGTTCTACCTGCTGCTGACCCGCGCGGAGTTGCTGGCCCGGCTGCGCGCCGAGCCCGAGCTGCGCCCGTCGGCCGTCGACGAGCTGCTGCGCTGGATCCCGCACCGCTCCGCCGTCGGCCTGTCCCGGATCGCGCTCGAGGACATGGTGATCAAAGGGGTGCGCATCCGGGCCGGCGAGCCGGTCTACGTCTCGTACCTGGCCGCGAACCGCGATCCGGACGTCTTTCCCGACCCGGACCGGATCGACTTCGAGCGCAGCCCCAATCCGCACGTGGCGTTCGGACACGGCCCGCACTACTGCCCCGGCGGCATCCTCGCCCGTCTGGAGACCGAGTTGCTGGTCGACACCCTGCTCGACCGGCTGCCCGGACTGCGACTCGCGGTGCCCGGCGACGAGGTCCCCTGGCGTCGCGGGGCCCTCATCCGTGGCCCCGAGGCACTACCGGTCGCCTGGTGACCGGCGCACCGGCCGGCACGACGCCCGCACCCGCACCCGCCGCACGCCCCGTGACCATCCACGCGACCGTTCTCCAGGGAGTTCCATGACCACGCTCACCCCGTCCGAAGGCCTGCTGGTGCCACCGGGGCAGGGCCGCACCGTCCGCACGGCCGCCCAGCAGGTGACGTTCAAAGTGACCGGCGCCCACTCGCGCAGCGCGTCGAGCTTCGAGGTGGTGGTGCCGCCCGGCTTCGACGTGGGCGCCCATGTGCACACCCGTAGCGAGGAATTGTTCTACGTGCTCGACGGCGAGCTGGACGTGCTCGCCTTCGAGCCCCGGGTGCGCACCCCCGAAGGCTGGCGGCACTGGCAGTCGTCGTCCGGCAACCGTGTCGTACGGGCCACACCGGGCACCGTCATCGTGGTGCCGCCCGGCTGCCCGCACGCGTTCGCCAATCCGACCGACACCCCGGCGAAGATGTTCTTCCAGGCCTCGCCGCCGCCCGACCACGAGCGGTACTTCGACGAGCTGCTGGACATCCTCGCCACGGCAGGCCCACCCGACCACGCGGCCATCGCGGAACTGCGGCGCCGCTACGACATCGAGCAACTGACACCGCTACGGCACGGGCCGGCCGCGCCGACGGTCCCGCCGGCCGAGGAACTCGCCGGGTGATCGGCGTCCAGCCGTCTTCCGGTGGCTCGTTGCGGCCGTCGAGTGGGCGTACCGGCCCGTGGTGACAGGTCTTGACGCGCGTGCCGGCTCCGTCGACTCTGCCTACGACATATCCCAGTGATCGAAGCGGAGGCCGCTCATGCGCAAGGTAAGCCGTCTCATTGCCGTCGCCCTGCTCGCCGGCGTCAGCGTGGTCGGAGTGGCCGGTACGGCCGGCGCGATCAACTGCGGCCCGTGTTACGGGTGCTGCGTCGCGCAGAAGTAGCCGCGAGAACCGTGCGGCCGCAACACCCGCGACGGCCGATTCGCGTGAGGCGGGCCTCACCCTCGTCTGACGCCGTCCGACGTCGTGGGAGCCCACGAGAGAGCGCCCTTGGAAAGGGTCGAGGGCGCTCTCTCGTGATGGCGTGCCCCGCGCGTTCTCACGGGCACGCAACGTCGGCGGATCGGAGCGCCCGACCGTCCGATCCTGCCGGCCGTCTCACGATGCGTGCTCCACCGTCCCGGCCCCGAGACCGCTCTGCCGCAGGGACCTCAGCATGGCGGGCAGGTCCCAGTGCTCCGCGCCGGTTTCGTCCACCAGGCCCTCCAGCGCTCGTGGGGTCAGCCGGTACGCTTCGGCGGCCGCCAGGAGTTCGTCGGTGACGGCACGGTCGAAACCCGCCAGCTCGTTCCTGGCTCCGTTCCAGTCGGCGAAGAGGGACATGCCGCAGTCGAGGCCGTCGTCCCCGAGGCCGGTCGGGTACGACGCACGCGCCCAAGCGCCCTTCTCCCACCAGTAGACGCACCCCAGCTCATACCCGTCGAGCAGATCACGCAGCGTCTCGAAGGGGAGCCAGTCGGGGACTCCGGACAGCATGTCGATGGGCGGCTTGTGCCATTTGACGTCACTCGACTCGTCCTCGCCGTAGAGCACGAACCTCCCGTCGCCCTGGTGGGCCAGCGTCCACCACGTGCAGCCGCAGTCGTCCCGCCGCAGCTCCTGCTCCCCCGCCCAGAAACCCGTGCGGTGGATCCCCTGCCCCTCGTCCTCGGTGGTCGCCGTCAGCACGGCGACAAGCCCCCAGCGCGCCCAGAGCACGCGCGGCTCGGGCAGGTCCTCGGGCAGCCCCGGCCGGTGAAAGATCCCCATGCGTGCACAGCGTAGGTGGAGAAGCTCCCGCCCGGAGCGAAAGCCTGCGCCCGGGTCGCGTCGGGCGGCGGTCACGCCGTTCTTGTGCGCTCTTGGAGCTCCGCCAGGAGCGACGGGTTGACGAGGGAGACGATCCGCGCGACGTCCTCGGAGGTTGCTGCGCCCCACAGCGCATCTCGCGCCGTCCGGTACTTGGCGGCCAGCCGTGCCCGCTCCTCCTCGGGCAGCTGGGCCACCCGGTCGGGGTGGCTGTTGTGCGCGTTGTCGGCGATCTTGACGAGGGTGGCGTCCCGGCTGCTCGTGATCCGCCTGATCTTCTCCTCGTACGGCACGCCGGGCTGGTTCGTCACGTGCTCGACGATGCCGACCACGCGCTCCGGGACGCCCGCCGCCCGCAGCTCAGCGCCGGTCCAGCGGGTGTCCTCGATGACGTCGTGCAGCAGCCCGGCCATCACCAACTCCTCGCCGAACGGCATGAGTCCGGCGGCGACCGCGCGGACGTGCTCGATGTACGGCACGCCGATCTTGTCGACCTGTCCCGCGTGGGCGTCGAACGCGAACGCGTCGACTTCTTCCACTGTCTCCATGACGCTCTGCCCTGTAGGGGATGTCCATCGTTGCCAACCATCAGGTTATTGGTTCGCAGGGCGTCGAAAGCGCGAAGAGAGAGCGCCCTCGACCGTTCGGGAGGGCGCTCTCTCGTGGTGGTGCCCGCTACGCGTTCTCCGGGCCCGGGGCGTCAGCGGATCGGGACGCCCGACAGGGTGCGGGCGATCACCAGGCGCTGGATCTCGCTGGTGCCCTCGAAGATCGTGTAGATCGCGCTGTCGCGGTGCATCCGCTCGACCGGGTACTCGCGGGTGAAGCCGTTGCCGCCGAGGATCTGGATCGCCTGGGCGGTGACCTCCTTGGCGGTCTCGCTGGCGAACAGCTTCGACATGGACCCCTCGGCGGACGTGAACTGCTTGCGGTTCGCCGCCATCCAGGAGGCCCGCCACACCAGCAGCCGGGCCGCGTCGACGCGGGTGCGCATGTCGGCGAGTTGGAAGGCGATGCCCTGGTTGTCGATGATCGGGCGGCCGAACTGCTCACGGGTCTTGGCGTAGTCGAGGGCCACCTCGTAGGCGGCGCGTGCGGTTCCGACCGCCATGGCGCCGACCGCGGGGCGGGACGCCTCGAACGTGGCCATCGCGGCGTTCTTCAGGCGCTCGCCGCCCTTGGCCCGCTCACGGGCGCGTGCCAGCCGCTCGTCCAGCTTCTCCTTGCCGCCGAGCAGGCAGTCGCCGGGCACCCGGACGTCCTCCAGCACGACCTCGGCGGTGTGCGAGGCGCGTATGCCGTGCTTCTTGAACTTCTGGCCCTGGGACAGGCCGGGGGTGCCCGGCGGGATGACGAACGAGGCGTGGCCCTTGGAGCCGAGCTCGGAGTCGACGACGGCGACCACGACGTGGACGTTGGCTATACCGCCGTTGGTGGCCCAGGTCTTGGTGCCGTTCAGCACCCATTCGTCCTTGGCCTCGTCGTAGACGGCACGGGTGCGCATGGAGGCCACGTCGCTGCCGGCGTCCGGTTCGGAGGAGCAGAAGGCGGCGACCTTGACGTCGTTCACGTCGCCGTACATCTGCGGGATCCAGGTACCGATCTGCTCCTCGGTGCCGTTGGCGAGGACGCCGACGGCCGCCAGGCCGGTGCCCACGATGGACAGGCCGATGCCGGCGTCACCCCAGAAGAGTTCCTCGATGGCCATGGGAAGGCCGATGCCACTGGGGTCGAAGTACTGCTGGGCGTAGAAGTCGAGGGAGTAGATGCCGACCTTGGCGGCCTCCTGGATCACCGGCCACGGCGTCTCCTCGCGCTCATCCCACTCGGCGGCTGCGGGGCGGATGACCTGGGCGGCGAAGCCGTGCAGCCACTCCTGAACTTCCTTCTGCTCGTCGTTGAGTTCCATCGTGAACTCCGCCATGACCCCTCCAGGGACGTCTTCCCCATGCATTACTTGCGGTAACAGAGTCTGTTACTGGCCGGTAGCCGATGTCAACTCTGTCGTCGGCCCGCTCCGGCAGCGCGTTCGAGGCCCGCACCATGACAAGTGTTAGTTTGCGCAGGCGGCACCGAATCAGCACGGGTGGGGAGAGCCATGGACACCGACACCACACAGCGGACCGAGCAACAGCGGTCCCCGGAGCAGCGGCGGCGTGAACTGCTGGAGGCCGCCGACCGTGTGGTGCTCCGCGACGGTCCCGGCGCCTCCATGAACGCCATCGCCGCCGAGGCGGGCATCACCAAACCCATCCTGTACCGGCACTTCGGCGACAAGGGCGGACTCTACGCGGCGCTCGCCCAGCGGCACACCGACGCCCTGCTGGATTCGCTGCGCGCCGCCCTGGACGCCCCCGCCGCGCGCCGCGAGCGGGTCGAGGCGACGCTCGACACCTATCTCGCGGCGATCGAAGCACGCCCGCAGGTGTACCGGTTCCTGATGCATCCGGCGGAGCCCGGCCCGCAGGCCGAGGGCGGGTTCGACGTCGGTCGGCACTCCGCTCCCCTGCTGCGCCGGCTCGGCGAGGAGATGGCGAAGGTCATCGAGGCCCGCCTCGACCTGGGTCCGGACGGACAGCGGCTGGCCCGCGTCTGGGGGCACGGCATCGTCGGCATGATGCACGCCGCGGGCGACTGGTGGCTCGGCGAGCGGCCGTGCTCCCGCGCCGACCTGGTGCGCAGCCTGGCCGATCTGCTGTGGGGGCGGCTGTCCGAGGCGTCGGACGCGGCGGACGGGCCGCGCTTCTGACCGTCCCCGCAGCACGTCCGGCCGCGCTGCCGGGCGGATCGGATCACCCTGTACGGCCCGTGGCGCGCCACCGCGCCGGATCCGGCCCCGGTGCGGCGCGCCTCACGTGCTCCAGGGCGCCTTGGCCGCCGCGCGCAGCACCCGGCGGCGCCGCCAGCCGGTGATGCGGTCCGGGTAGAGGCCGCCGCCCAGGTGGTCGCACTCGTGTTGCAGGCAGCGCGCGAAGAAGCCCGTGCCGCACACCCGTACCGGCTCGCCCCGGACGGTGACGCCCGCCACCACGGCACGGTCGAAGCGCGGCGTGCGGGCCTCGAGGCCGGGCAGCGACAGGCAGCCCTCGGGACCGTGCAGCACCTCGCCGTCCGCGTCGACCAGCCGGGGGTTCACCACATGTCCCAGGTGCCGCCGCTCCTCGTCGTCCGGGCAGTCGTAGACGAAGACCCGCAGGTCGTGACCGATCTGGTTGGCGGCGAGACCCACCCCCCGAGCGGCGTACATGGTCGCGTACATGTCCTCGACCAGCCGGGCGAGGTCCGGGCCGAACTCGGTGACCTCGGCACACGGCGCGTGCAGCACGGGGTCGCCGAGCAGTCTCATGGGTCGTACGCGCCCCTGGGCGCCTGGTATCGAACGGCGTCGCACGGCGCCAAGCGTAAGGGTCGGACCGGGGTGGTTCGGACGGGATGGTTCCGCCGGGACGCCCCCGCCCTTCGATCCGAAAAGACACGCTCGGCGTTGGACGGAACACCCTCGGCAGCGGGCACACCCCGATCCGTAACATCGTCGATGTTCAGGCAGCTGAGCGGATCTCGATAGGCTGAGGGCTGCGCGGCGCCCTCAACCCAGGTGCCCGGGGCACGCGCGCGCCGTATCCAAGGAGGATCCTCAACGATGGCAGGCAACTCGGACCCGCTGTCGCCGCGGGCCAAGCTGGCCGTGACGGCGGGCAGGGCCGCTGCGGCGGTCTCCCGTGCCGCGGGGCGCGGCAGCGGTTCGGTGATCGGTGGCCGGGTGGCGCTCAAGCTCGACCCCGAGCTGCTCGGCCGTCTCGCCCAGCATCTGGACGTGATCCTGGTCTCCGCCACCAACGGCAAGACGACCACCACCCGGCTGATCGCCGAGGCGCTACGGGCCGCCGGCCCCGTCGTGTCGAATGCGCTCGGCGCGAACATGCCGGCCGGCATCACCTCCGCCCTGGCCGGCGGCTCGGACGCCCGGTTCGGCGTGATCGAGGTCGACGAGAAGTACCTGGCCGGGGTCGCCCGTGAGGTGGAGCCCAAGGCCATCGCGCTGCTGAACCTCTCGCGCGACCAGCTGGACCGCGCCGCGGAGACCCGGATGCTCGCCGAGCACTGGCGCGAGGGCCTGGCCGGTTCGAAGGCCGTCATCATCGCCAACGCCGACGACCCGCTCGTGGTGTGGGCCGCCTCCTCGTCGCCCAACGTGGTGTGGGTGGCCGCCGGCCAGATGTGGAAGGACGACGCCTGGTCCTGCCCGTCCTGCGGTGGCGTGATGCAGCGGCCGGGCGACGACTGGTTCTGCGCCGAGTGCGGCTTCCGCCGGCCGGTGCCCACCTGGGTGCTCGCCGGCGACCACGTCCTCGACCCGAACGGCTCCGCCTGGCCGATCCACCTCCAGCTGCCGGGCCGCGCCAACAAGGCGAACGCCGCCACCTCGGCCGCCGTCGCCGCCGCCTTCGGGGTGCCGCCGCAGGTCGCCCTGGAGCGGATGTACCAGGTGCAGGCCGTCGCCGGACGCTACGACATCGTCCAGTTCATGGGCCGTGACCTGCGGCTGCTGCTGGCGAAGAACCCGGCGGGCTGGCTGGAGACCTTCTCGCTGATCGACCGCCCGCCGGCCCCAGTGATCCTTTCCGTGAACGCCCGGGGCGCCGACGGCACCGACACCTCCTGGCTGTGGGACGTCGACTACACCCGGCTCACCGGTCACCCGATCGCCGTGGTCGGCGACCGCCGGCTCGACCTCGCGGTGCGCCTGGAGGTCGCCGACCAGACGTTCCAGGTCTTCGACACCCTCGACGAGGCGGTGCGTGCCGCCCCACCGGGCCGCATCGAGACCATCGCGAACTACACCGCGTTCCAGGACCTACGCCGCCGCGTCGGCAACTGATTCGCCGCCCGCCGCCGATCCGCCGAGAAGGACGAGTAAGGACGACTTCGAGCATGAGTGAGAGCAGCCTGCGTGTGGTGTGGGTCTACCCGGACCTGCTGAGCACCTACGGCGACCAGGGCAACGCGCTCGTCGTGGAGCGCCGGGCCAGGCAGCGCCGGCTCGCCGTGACCCGGATCGACGTGCGCAGTGACCAGCAGATCCCGACCTCGGGCGACATCTACCTGATCGGCGGCGGCGAGGACCGCCCGCAGCGGCTCGCCGCCGAGCGGCTGCGCCGCGACGGCGGGCTGCCCCGGGCGGTCGACAACGGCGCCATCGTCTTCTCGGTCTGCGCCGGCTACCAGATCCTCGGCCACGAGTTCATCAACGACCTCGGCGAGCGGGAGCCCGGCCTCGGCCTGCTCGACGTGATCTCCACCCGCGGCGAGGGCCAGCGCTGCGTCGGCGACGTGCTGGCCGACATCGACCCGCAGCTGCGCCTGCCGCAGCTCACCGGGTTCGAGAACCACCAGGGCATCACCCACCTGGGCCCCCGGGCGAAGGCGTTCGCCCGGGTACAGCTCGGACGCGGCAACGGCACCGGCGACGGCACCGAGGGCGCGTTCAACGACACCGTCTTCGGCACCTACATGCACGGCCCCGTGCTGGCCCGCAACCCGCAGATCGCGGACCTGCTGCTGAAGCTGGCGCTCGACGTCAACGCGCTGCCGCCGGTCGACGACCGCTGGTACGAGGCGCTGCGCGCCGAACGCATCTCCGCCGCCCAGCAGCAGCCTGCCTGAGGCCGCCCGGGGATCGGGCCGTCCCGCCTTGAGTGATCGCTCCGGGCGCACCACCGGAGCCGGAGGTGTACATCTGAGCGACCGCGTCCAGCAGGCGGACGGCACCTGGGAACACGCCACGGCGCCGGTAGGCTGGGCGTGATCCAGCCGGACGGCGTGGTCCGGCCATCGGCCCACGTTGCAAAGGTTTCCCGCGCACATGCGTATTGGTGTCCTCACCTCCGGCGGCGACTGCCCCGGCCTGAACGCAGTCATCCGTTCGGTCGTGCACCGCGCCGTCGTCGACCACAGTGACGAGGTCATCGGCTTCCAGGACGGCTGGAAGGGCCTGCTCGAATGCGATTGGCGCAAGCTCGACCTGGACGCGGTCGGCGGCATCCTGGCGCGCGGCGGCACCATCCTCGGCTCCTCCCGCGTCCAGCCCGCCCATCTGCGGGACGGGGTGGAACGCGCCAAGGGACACGTGGCCGATCTCGGTCTGGACGCGGTCATCCCGATCGGCGGCGAGGGCACCCTGAAGGCGGCCCGCCTGCTGTCCGACGCCGGCCTGCCCATCGTCGGCGTCCCCAAGACCATTGACAACGACATCGCCGTGACCGACGTCACCTTCGGCTTCGACACCGCCGTCGGCGTCGCCACGGAGGCCCTCGACCGGCTGAAGACCACCGCCGAGTCCCACCAGCGTGTGCTGATCGTGGAGGTCATGGGCCGCCACACCGGTTGGATCGCCCTGCACTCCGGCATGGCGGCGGGTGCGCACGCCATCGTGGTGCCCGAACGGCCCTTCGACATCGACGAGCTGACCGAGCGGGTCAGGGCCCGTTTCTCGGCGGGCAAGAAGTTCGCGATCGTGGTGGCCGCCGAGGGCGCCAAGCCGCGTCCGGGCTCCATGGAGTTCGACGAGGGCGGCAAGGACATGTACGGCCACGAGCGCTTCGCCGGCGTGGCCCGGCAGCTGTCCGTGGAGCTGGAGGAACGCCTCGGCAAGGAGGCCCGCCCGGTGATCCTCGGGCATGTGCAGCGCGGCGGCACCCCCACCGCGTACGACCGGGTGCTCGCCACCCGCTTCGGCTGGCACGCCGTGGAGGCCGTGCACCGTGGTGAGTTCGGGCACATGACCGCACTGCACGGCACCGACATCGAGATGGTGCCGCTCGCCGAGGCGGTCGAGACGCTGAAGACCGTGCCCGACGAGCGGTACGCGGAGGCCGAGTGCGTGCTGTGAGCGCGTAGTCCGGCGCGGCGCGGGGCCGGCCTGCCCGGCACGCCGCGCCCGCACCGTGATCCGGCCGTGTCGCGCGCGCCAGGAGCCGCCCCGGCGATCGCCGCCCCCGGCGACGGTTCTACTCTGGTGCGGACGGACAGCACGCAATCAGCACGAAACTGGAGCCGGCGGATGGATCACGGCGGGCACGGCATGACGATGGATCTGCCGCCCTTCACGTTCGGCCGTGGACTCGCCTGGTCCCCCGACCCCTTCTTCCTCGTCGTCGGCGTGCTGGCGCTCGCCCTGTACGGGTGGGGCGTCCTGCGGCTGGTGCGGCGCGGTGATCGATGGCCGGTGGGCCGCAGCGCCGCGTTCGCCGTCGGTGTGCTGACGGTGCTCCTCGTGATGTGCACCGGACTCAACGACTACGGCATGGTCATGTTCAGCGTGCACATGGTGCAGCACATGATCATCAGCATGCTGTCGCCGATCCTGCTGCTGCTCGGCGCACCGATCACGCTCCTGCTGAGGGCCCTGCCGGTCGCCGGCCGGGGCCGCACCGGCCCGCGCGAGATGCTGCTGAAGCTGCTGCACAGCCGGTTCATGAAGGTCGTCACCCATCCCGCCTTCACCATTCCGCTGTTCATCGCGAGCCTGTACGGGCTGTACTTCACGCCGCTGTTCGACTTCCTGATGGAGTCCAGGACCGGGCACCTGGTGATGATGGTGCACTTCCTCGCCGTCGGCCTCGTCTTCTTCTGGCCGATCATGGGCGTGGACCCGGGCCCGCATCGCCCCGGCTACGTGCTGCGCATGCTGGAGCTGTTCGCCGGGATGCCGTTCCACGCCTTCTTCGGGATCGCCCTGATGATGGCCTCCACCGCGATGATCGGCACCTACCAGCACCCGCCGGCCTCCCTCGGCATCGACGCGCTGGCGGACCAGACCGCTGCGGGCGGCATCGCCTGGGCGTTCAGCGAGGTGCCGTCGGTCCTGGTGCTGCTGGCACTGCTCTTCCAGTGGTACCGCTCGGAACAACGCCAGGCACGGCGCAAGGATCGCGCCGCGGATCGGGACGGCGACAAGGAACTCGAGGCCTACAACGCCTATCTCGCCTCCCTCAGCGCCCGAGACCGGTGACCCTTCCGTCACCAGCCGGCGATCGCCTCACGCCCCTGCGGGATGGCGAGATCGAGCAGACCAGGAAACAGGGCGTCGAGGTCGTCCCTGCGTAGTCGGTTCAACCGGCGGGTCCCCTCGTCGCGTTGGCGGATCACGCCGGCTTCCCGCAGGACCTTGAAGTGGCCGCTCTGCGTGGACTTGCTGACCGGCAGCGCGAACGTCGCGCACGCCAGCTCGCCATCCGGTTCGACGTCGGCGAGGCGGGCGACGATGGCCAGCCGGACCGGGTCGCTGAGGGCGGCCAGCACGGTGGTGAACCGCAGGTGGTCGCGGTCGGGGTGGACGAGTTCGGTCGCGGTGCGGCTGGCCATGCCCCCAGCATACCCAAACATGTTCGGCAATCCCGAACATCTGCTATGTTCGACGAATCCGAACATGATGCTCTGGGAGGGAACGCATGTCGCTCGACCGCCCCATCACCGCACCCAGCAGCCAGCCACCCCACCGCACGCACCCGCCCCAACGCCACCGCCCACCCAAGGCGAACCCGGGGAGACGGCCCGCGCGAGCAGCGCGTTTGCGGTTCTGGGGCACGGCCTACGCGCTGCTGATCCTGCTGACCGGCACGAATCTGCCGACACCGCTCTACCGGGGCTATGCGGCCCGCTTCGGGTTCTCGCCCCTGGTCGTCACGCTGATCTTCGCCGCATACGTGGCCGTGCTGATCCCCTCCCTGCTGCTGGCCGGCCCGCTCTCGGACGCCGTCGGCCACCGCAGGGTGCTGCTGCCGGCGCTGACCGTGGCCGCCCTGGGATCGCTGGTCTTCGCCCTCGCCGACAGCACGGGCTGGCTGTTCGCCGCGCGCATCCTGCAAGGGCTCGCACTCGGGGCGGCCTCCGGTCCGCTCACCGCCGCGCTGACGGAGCTCGAACCGTCCGGCAACCGCGGCAAGGCGGCGCTGGTGTCCACGGTGGCCTCCGTCGGCGGCCTGGGACTCGGACCCGTACTGGCCGGCCTGCTCGCGCAGTACGCCCCTGCACCGCACGTCCTGCCCTTCGCGATCGAGATCGCGTTGTTGCTCCCCGCGGCGGCAGCCATCATGGCGCTGCCGGCCAGGACGCGCCCGACGGCCCGGTGGCACCCCCGCCGCCCCGAGATCCCCCGCGGCATGCGGACGGTCTTCGCCACCAGCGGGACGGCCAGCCTCCTCGCGTTCGCCGTGACCGGACTGTTCCTCACCCTCATCCCCACCTACGTCACCACGCTGTCGGGCAGCACGAACCTGCTTCTGGGTGGTGCGGCCGTGGCACTGATGCTGCTCTGCTCCGCACTCGCCCAACTCACCGGTTACGGCAGGTCGGCCCGGACCCTGGAGCTCGTCGGCCTCCCGCTGCTGGCCGCCGGACTGGCGTTGCTCGCGCTCGCCGGCGGGCTGTCGTCGCCGACCCTGCTGCTCGCCGCAACCGTGATCGCGGGCATCGGGCAGGGCCTGGCGTTCCTCGGCGGCCTCACCGCGGTCAACCAGGCAGCCCCCGCCGAACGCCGGGCCGACGTGATCTCCAGCTTCTACGTGATCATCTACGTCGGCGTCGGCCTGCCCGTCATCGGCGTCGGCTTCCTCGCCACCGCAGCAGGGCTCGCCGCCGCCGTGCAGTACTTCGCCTACGCCGTCGCCGTACTGTGCCTGGCAGTGCTGTCCGTCCTCGTCCGACGGCACCGCAGCACACCGGCCACCACGCCGACCCCTTCCGGCGACACCTCCACCGACTGACATCAGGCCACCGTCACCCCTGCTCTGGTGGCGTCGCAGGGCGACCACGGCGCCCCTGAAGGGGCGCGGGGAACTGCGCGAGCAACCCACCACCCACCGACGATCCGGACACGACCGAAACACCCCCTCCTGGTCGGCGACGACCAGACGGCGCCGTAGTCGGTCGCACCGACACCACACCCGCAGGGCGCTCCAGACCCCGGAGCGCCCCTGGCCGGCAATGCCCTGGTCGTCGGAGTGCCGCGCGAGGGATGATGGATGAGGTCGCACACATGGGACCGCGGTCCGGACCGCGCTGCGCCCGGCCGCAGGAGGAGGTTCGCGATGCCCGGTTCCACGAAGACGATGGGGGTCGTCACGGTCGCAGGTCTGGTCCTGGTGACCGCCTACACCGCGGCCATGGGAAGCAACGGATGGCTCTGGTTCGGCTGGGTCGTACTCGGCCTGATCACGCTGGCCATGGTGGCCTCCCGCGCCTGATCCACCGTCCGCCGTCCTTGGTTATCGTTGCCTGATCCGCGCAAGTCGGGCGAGCGACCAGGGGGACACGGCGGTGACCGATACGGAAGCCGAGTGGATACGGGTGCCGGTGGGCGCGGATGCGGCCCGATGGTCCACTCGAAGCCGCTGCCGTACGGTCCTGCTCGTCGTGCACAACGTCACCTCGGCGACCAGGCTCCTCGACGTGCTGCCGCTGTTCCGCGACGACCTGCGGGTTCAGTTGCTGGCCACCAGCACGGGCTCCTCCCCGTTCCAGCACGGCGTACCGGAACTGCTGACCCGGGTGGGCGTACCCGTACTCCCCTGGGAGCAGGCCCTTCGCACACCCGTGAACCTGGCGATCTCCGCGAGCTTCGGCGGCCAACTCAACGCACTACCAGGCAAATTGATCGTCCTCTCGCATGGCGCGGGCTACAATAAAAGACTCAGCCACAGGGGGACACAGGGGGACACAGGGGGACACAGGGGGACACAGGGGGACACGGCTGTACCGGCGCCGGTGTTCGGGCTGTCGCGCGAGTGGTTGCTGGCCGACGGAGCGCCCATCGCCGACGCGATGGTGCTGTCGCACGACGAGCAGCTCGACCGGCTCCGTGCCGCCTGCCCGGAAGCGGCACACACCGCCGTCCTCGCCGGAGACCCCTGCTACGACCGGATCCTGGCCGCCCTGCCGCACCGTGAGCGGTTCCGCCGCGCCCTCGGCGTCACCGAAGGGCAGCGGCTGGTACTGCTCAACTCCACCTGGAACCCGGAATCCCTCTTCGGCGACGGCGGCCGCGACAACACCCCCGAGGGCACCGACGCGCCCGACGACGTACTCCCCCACCTGCTGCCGCGGCTGACCGCGGAACTCCCCGTCGACACCCACCGCCTCGCCGCGGTGCTCCACCCCAACATCTGGCACGGCCACGGCCCCGGTCAGGTCCGCACCTGGCTCGATCGGTCCCGGCGTGCCGGGCTCACCCTGGTCGACCCGCTCACCGAGTGGTGCCAGGCGCTGATCGCCGCCGACGCCGTCATCGGCGACTTCGGTTCGGTCAGCTACTACGCCGCCGCCCTCGGCACCCCCGTCCTGCTCGGCGCCGCGCCCCTCACGGTCCTGGGCACCGACTCCCCGGTGGCCGACTTCATACGCCAGGCACCCCGCCTGGACCCGTGTGCACCGCTGCCGCCGCAGCTCGACGCGCTGGTCGAGCAGCACCGGCCGCTGCCCGGACCCGCGCGGTTGACCAGCTCCGTCCCCGGCAGATCCGCCGCCCTGCTGCGGCGCGCCTGCTACCGGCTCGTCGGGATCGCCGAGCCGGACGAGCCGGCCCTGCTCGACCCGCTGCCGCTGCCGCCGTACCGGCCCCCTCGGCGCACCGCCCCGCTGCGGGTCCTCACCCGGCTGCTGGCTGCCGGCGACATCGCCGTGACCCGCCACGCCGACCCCCGCTACGAGCCGCCCGGCGAGGGCGCCGTGCACACCGCCGTACACGAGGACACCCTCGATCCCGGCAGGCTCGCGCAGGCCGATGTGATCCTCCAGTACGCGGCCGCCGACGACCCCAGGCTCGGCCCGCCCGAGGAGTGGGCCGCCCGGACGCTCCAGCGCTGGCCCCACTGCGCCCTCGCCGCATACGTCACCTCCCCCGCCACCTGCACGGCCGCCCTGCGCGACGGCCGGACGGTTCGCCTCACCGGCAGCGCACGGGGCGCCGATCCGGCCGCGTACGCCGCCGCGCTGCACGCCTGGCTCGCGGGCGGGAAGTCGCTGGACGAGCTGTGTGCGAGCGGTCTCACGGTGCGCACCGGACAGGTCGCGCACCGGGTGACGGTCAGTCCTCCGGAGTGAGGTCGCCGGTGCACTGGTCACGCAGCGTCCGCAGATAGCGGACGTGCGGGACGGCACCCTCCGCCGCCAGCAGCGGCAACGCCTCGTCGATGAGCGGCAACGCCGCCTCGGGCGCGCCGGCCTTCAGCTGGGTCTCGGCGATGTCCGTCAGGGTACGCGCCGCGTTGTACACGTCGTCGATGGCGCGGAAGGTGGCCAGCGCCGTATGGGACTGGGCGAGTGCCGCGGTGAGGTCGCCCAGGCCGCGTAGGGCCCGACCGCTGTGCCGGTGCAGCAGTGCACGCGCGCGGGTCAGATCGTCGAAGCCCTCGTCCCCCGGCCCCACCCGGTCCCACAGGGCGCCCGCCTCGGCGAAGCAGTCGTACGCCTCCTGCCAGCGCCACTGCCGCAGCCTCAGCAGTCCCAACGACTCGACTGCGGTGGCCTGCCCGCGCAGGTGGTCCGCGTCCCGGTCGGCCTCGGCAGCGGCGCGCAGGGCGTCCTCGGCCGCGGCGTGCTCGCTCAGCTCCAGCAGGGCGAGGCCGAGTTGTGCGTGGATGCGTCCGGCCATCCGGGTCTCCGGCCGGTGCACGCCGGCGACCCGTGCCGCGATGCGCAGCAGGGGCAGCACCTGGTCCTCGCGGCCCGCCTTCAACTGCGCCGGCCAGGACGCCTCGGCGAGCTCCAACACCGTGTCCCAGTCCTCGAACTCCTCGGCGGCGCGGGCCGCCTCGGTCAGGTTGCCGAGCGCGGCGACGAGCACGGTGAGGGCCGCCGCGGTGCTCGGGTGGCGGTCGGGATCTGCCGCGGCGTACCGCGCGCCGAGCGGCCAGCGCTTGGGCAACGCGGCACGTGCCGCGTGCACGGCGACGTCGACGTGGTGCGCCACGCCGCGCTGGACGGCGCGGGCGCAGGCGGCCAGGCCGTCCTCACGAACGGCCGCCGCCTCGGCGTGCCGGCGCACGCCCTCCCGGTAGCGGTGTCCGCCGCCCGCCACGGGCTCCAGCAGCGAACGCTGCGCCAGGTCGGCGAGCAGCGTGGCGGCCTGCTCCTCGGGGATGCCGGCGATGACCGCGGCGGCCGGCGGCAGCAGCGGGTCCCAAGGGCGCAGCGCCCACAGCCGGTAGCAGCGGGCCGCGTCCTCCGGGAGCCGGGCGTAGGCGTCCTCGGCGAGGCCGTGTACCGGGTCCTGCGGCATGGTCTCTCCCTGGGAAGCCGGCCCCGAACCGTGTGCGGACGGACCGTCAGGCGGTTGCGGCACGCCGGTCGCGGCATCGGGGCGTAGCCCGACGGGGCGGTGCTCGACGGCAGGTGCGGGGTCCTCGACGGTGCGTGCGGGGCCCTGGGGGTCCGGTGCGGGGCCGGCCGTCTCCCAGCCGGTGAGCGAGGCGTGGGCGCGGGCGCACAGGTCGTGGGCGGCGGCCTGGAGGGCGTAGGGAGAACCCGCGCAGCGGCTGAGCAGGGCGGGCAGCCTCTCCCGCGCGCCGGCCACCGCCGCCTTGCCGGCCAGCGCCTTGAGCAGCCGCATCGCGTCCCGGTCGGGCAGCGGTCCCACCGGTACCGGGACGGCGTCGAGGCCCGGCAGTGGATGGCGCGCACAGATGATGGTGAAGACGCCGGGCGCGCCGGTGAGCAACGGTCGTACCTGGGCGTGCCCTTGGGCGTGGTCCAGGATCACGACCATGCGGAGGTCCTCGGTCAGCCGCCGGTAGGTCTCCGACCGTGCCTCGGTGGACCCCGGCAGTTCCTCCTCGGTCAGGCCCAGGCGGCACAGCAGGATACGCAGGGCCACGCGCGGGTCGCAGCCGTGGCCCGGCGCCTCGCCCCGCAGATCGGCGAGGAGGGCGCCGTCGGGGAAGTCCGCTTTGTGCTCCCGTGCCCACTGCACGGCCAACGCGCTGGTGCCGATGCCCTCCGGGCCGTACACCAGCACCTGGCGGGGCCGGCCGTGGGCGGCCCGGGTCGCCTCGCGGGTCAGCAGACGCAGCGCTTCCTTGCGGTCGGTGAAGGACCGTACGCCCGGCGGCAGCGGGGGCGGGTGGTGCCCGGTTCGCGGTCCGGGCAGGGCGGTGCCGAGCAGGTCGAGAACGGCCGCCAGGCTACGGGCGTGGGCCGGGTCGCGTCGGGCGGCCTCGTGCAGGACCCGCGCCAGGGCGTCCCGCTCCGCGTTCGTGGTCGGTGCGGGCACGTGGCGTCCGGTGATCCGGGCGACCACGGCGCCCAGTTGTTCCGCGCCGCGCCGGCCCACCTCGCCCGCCATGCCCTGGCCCACCGAGTTGAGCATCCAGGTGAGCGCCGCCATCGCTATCGGTTCGACCATCCCGCAACTCCCCCTGTCCGCACATCCGGCGCGACCCGGCACCGTCGCGCCGTTCCGCACGTGATCAACCGTAGCGAACACGTCGCCGTGCGTGCCGGTGAACACCCCGTCCGATCAGGCCGGTTCGACGGGCGCGGCTCATCCCGCCGGGCTGTGCCGCGGGTGGCCGACGAGGTGGTCGACGTCCGCGCTGTCGGTGTACGGGAAGATGCCGTAGCCGCCGACGTCGACCGCGGGCAGATGGGCGGTGGGGGTGAGCGCCTCGGCGGTGGCCGTGGCGAGGGTGACCTCCTGCGGTCTGCCGCCGCCCGCGCTGTGGGCCGCCGTGGTGCCGTAGGCGATGCCGTCGTCGGTGACGGTGGTCAGGGTCAGCGGCCGGGGGCCGTGGTCGGCGGCGGGATCGTCCGGATCTGCCGCGGCGGCGTCACCGGGGGCGCCGGGACCGGGCTGGTCCGACTCGTCGTAGCAGTGCCCCTTGTGCTCCTTCAGGTCGAAGGCGAGCGAGCCGGCCACCAGGTAGCGGCCGGAGAAGGAGGAGGTCATCTCCGGGTGCCTGCCGGGCTCGATCGCCGGCCGGTGGCAGTCGGCGGACGCCAGCACCTTCCCGGTGGCCGCATCGTGCACGGCCCAGGTCTCCAGGTCGTCGGCGCCCTTGCTGCCGTGCTTCTTGCGCCACTTGACCAGTACCCGGTCGGCGGCCACGGAGGTGGGCACGCCGGAGGCGGGATCGGTGCCCTTGGGGGCCACCCGGCGCCCGTAGAAGCCGCCGCGCACCCAGAACTGCCGTGCGCCGCGCACCACCAGACCGTGCGTGGTGAGGCCGCGGATCTCGGTGTTCCGACGGCAGTCGGTGCAGCCCTTCGGATACTTCAGGTCCTTCGCCGCGATCTTCGTCGCGGCTCCGTCGGTCGGGTCCACCACGGCGGCGTGGTCACCGCCCCGCCCGATGAGGATGCCGGGGCCGCCGCCGGCCACGTCGGGCGGCTCGTTCCAGGGCACCTCGACGTGGCGCCGGGTGCCGTAGGCGGCGTCGTACACGTCGAGGGCGACCACCTTCTCGGCGCCGCCCAGCACCGACGTGCTGACGTCCCCGTAACTCCAGACGACGAAGAACTCACGGCCGCCCTTGGCCACCTCCAGCAGCCGGGGGTGCGTCCAGGAGTCGGACGGGGCCTTTCGGGCTTCGCCGGTCCAGCGGGTCCGGCCGGTCGTCACGTCGAGTGCGCGCAGCCTGATGCGGTCCCGGCCGGCGCCTTCGAGAGCGGCGATGCTGCCGGTGGTGGGCGCCACCGCGAACGCGTCCGACACCTGGTGGGCGTCCCAGCCGTGCGCGGTGTCGTAGCCGGCCGGCACCGCGAAGCGGGGCCGCGGCCCGGAGCCGTGGTCGTCCGCCCCGGTGCTGTCGGACGGGGTCGTTCCGCACATGGACAGCATCACGATCAGGACCAGCAGCAGCGTGCCACCGACGAGGGCGGAGCGGACCATCTGCTGCCGCCGCCACCCCATTGCCGCACCACTGCGCCAGCGCCCGTACCACGTCACACGCACTTGCCGTCCCCCAGTCGTTCCCTCACCGCGCTCAGCACCCGTCTCGCACGACGGCGCCGTGCGCCGCGCCCGCCGGACCGGCCGGTCGGGCCCAGGCGCTTCGGCGCCACGCGGCCCGCGGATCGCGGCCCGCAGGAAGCATCGCAGACCGTGCCCGGGAGTACGCCCGGAACCGGCAGGTCCGTGGGTGCCCCGGCCGGCGTCGCACCGGCGACGTCGACCGGCCCCAGGAGCTCAGACGCCAGGCTCCCCCGCGCGGGTTCCTGTCGTTAGGCCTCGGGGGCACCGGGGCACCCGTGACGCAGCCCGAACCAGTGATGGTGGGAGGTAGCAGATCATGGCGAAGGGCCGGCTCCCGGAGCACGAGCAGCGCATTCTCGACGAGATGGAGGCGGCGCTCGACCGTGACCACCGGCTGCACCGACGGTTGTCGGCCGTACGCTTTGCGTGTCAGTTGCGAGCCGGCTGGGCGGCGGCCACCGCGGCCCGCGGGTTCTTCGTGGCGCTGGCGGCCCTGGCCTCGCTCATCCTGCTGGTGGTGGGTGCACGTACCGCGAACGCGGGTGTCATCTGGGCCTTCGCCGCCACGTCGACGGCGATGCTGCTGACCGGTCGGGGGCTACGGCGGCGGCGCACCGACCGCCGGCTCGGGACACCCACGTCAGGGCCCTGACGCAGCCGTCGGACGAGCCCGTCACCGTCGGCACCCTGGTGCAGGATCCCCTGCCAGGGTGCCGACGAGTCCGGCACGTCGGCGCACCCGCGCGCCGCTTCCCTGAACAGCCCTGCGCGGGAGCCGCCCCTGTCAGGGGCATCCGGGACCTCAGTGCCGGGGAGTTGCGGCATGCACGGATGAGGATTCTGCCGCCCTCCGGCACCATGAATTCCGCGACAATCTGAATAATTACCTGGGCGGGAAATATACGGCGGGCCAGATTTGACGAATTCTTACTTCTTGTCCGGCCTTTGATCCTCTTGCTAGTGTTCTTGCGTTCCGACCAGCTGTTCACGCCGGAACCAATCACTCTGGGGGTCGCCGTGTACAAGAACTCCAATAGTGATGTGAAGTTCGTACGATGGCCGGCCCAGGCGGACTTACGCAGCCACTGCAAGCGGGAGGGAATTCCCTGCCTGCTCGTCGTGGAAGGGGGCGCCGAACCGCCGTTGTGCAGTGATCCGCGGGAGGACTGGGTCCGCGCCCCGATATCCCGGGCCGACCTGGAAGCCCGCGTCGCCACGCTGCGGCACCGGGCACGCAGCCGCAGAACACCCGTTCTCGATTCATCGGGCACGCTCTACTTCGACGCGCAGTGGATCACCATATCGTCGACACAGACCGAGCTGATGGGGCTATTCGTCGAGCGTTTCGAATCGGTCGTACCACGTCAGGAACTCAGGCAACGCCTCGTCACCTCAGCCCTGAGCAATCCCACCCGCAACTCCCTCGATCTGCACATCATGCGACTGCGCAGACGCCTGGTCAGCGTGAACCTCGCGATCCGCACGGCATGGGGGCGCGGCTATTTGCTGGAGCCGCTCACCCCCTCGGAAAAACCGGTGCGTCCGCTGCCCTGACGCTCTCCGGCGCCACCCCGCGCGCACCGTGTACCCGATAAACGCACGCAGGACGGGGGCGTGAAAGGACACGTAGTGAGTCTCGCCGGAAAGTCGGTGATCGTGACCGGTGCGGGATCGCGCATCGGCGCCCGTGTCGCGGAGTGCGCCGCCAGATCGGGGGCGCATCTCACGCTCACCGGACGCCGCGCGGCTCCCCTCCAGGTGCTGGCCGAACGCCTCGGCACGCCCGTGCACCGGGTCTGCGCGGACCTCGCTGCGCCCGACGCGGGGGAACGGATCGTCATGGCGGCCGTCGACCGCTTCGGCCGCGTGGACGCCGTCGTCAACAGCGCCTGGCTGGCCGGCATCGCACCGTTCGACGCCTCGGACCCGGCGATGTTCGACGGCATGTTCGCGGTCAACGTGCGCGGTCCCGCCGAGCTGGTCCGGTGCGCCCTGCCGTGGCTGCGGGCCGAGCGCGGAGCGGTGGTCAACGTGACCTCGTCGGGAGCCGGGACGGCTCCTGCGGGCCGCTCGTTCCACCTGGCCAGCACGGCCGCACTGAACAGCCTGACCCGGTCCCTCGCGCGGGAACTCGCCCCCGACGTACGCGTCAACGCCGTACTGCCGGGCCCGAAAGGCGTCGGCCGCACGGGACGCGTGACCGGGCTGGACGGCGTCCGCCACCTGCGGGGCACCGTCGGACCGGGTGCCGCGCACGACCGGTCGGGCGCCGTCGACGCGGTGGCCCGGCTGGTGTGCTTCCTGCTGGACCCGGAGCAGTCCGGATGGATCACCGGAACGCTGATACCGGTGGACGGCGGATGGCCGGCATGACCGCACGCCCCGAAGTGCCGGCGCTTTCCGGCGGGCCGGCACGCACCTGGAGGTACGGCCCCCACCTGCCCACATGGCGCCGAACGTACGCCCGCGTCGCGGACCACCTGCGCAACTGGGCCGAGCGGTGACCGGTGCGCGCCCGTCCGGCGCACGCCAAATGCCCGGGTACGATCCCGACCTCCTGGCGCAGGCCCGTTGCTACGACGACATCGCCTTGGCGGGCCCTGTGGTCGCTGCCGGAATCGACAACGGACCGTAGATGAGACAGGACGGCGAAGCGGGGACGCCGTCGGGCGAGGTCGAGCCCGAGCCCGTGCACCGTGTGCCTGACAGCGAGGGGGGCACACGCCCCCCGCCATCGGGACACGGCCGTGGCAGCAGCACCCGCACGACCGCTCGCCGCGGTGGCCGTCTCAGGCGGCAGCGAGCAGTGCGCGCAGCCCGGCGGTGTCGACGAGGTACGCCCGGGACGGGAACACCTTCTCGACCAGCACCCGCTGGACCTCGGGGTCGGGATCGGCGACACCGTCGGACACGACGATGATGCGGTAGTCACGGTCGGCGGCTTCCATGACCGTCGACAGGACGACACCGCTGGTGCTGATCCCGGTGAGGATCAGGGTGTCGATGTCGCGCTCGCTCAACCGTGCGTAGAGGTCGGTGGTGGTGCCCCAGCCGTAGCGGGACTTGCGGACGACGATGTCGCCGTCCTCGGGGGCCACCCGTCCGTCGATCTGCGTGGTGGCGTCCTCGTGGTGCATCACCTTCGCGCCGGCGAAGGCGCTGAACGACTTGTTGGTCTCCGGGACCGTGGCCCAGTCGTCCTCGGTGAAGGCGACGCGTACGTAGCCTATGGTGCCGCCGGCGGCGCGTACGTCGGCGATGACGCCCTTGACCCGTTCGACGAGTGCATCGGGCTCGGGGGCGAGCGGGACGATGCCGTTCTGGAAGTCCATCGCCAGCAGGGCGGTGCGCTCGGGGTTGATCGCGGGGAGGCCGGAGGGGGTCATGGGTGGTTCTCCTTGCGAGGGTTCGTTTCCGTTTTCCCAGGGCCGTGTCGACGTCCCAGGTGGTGTTCCCAGGCCCGAGGTTCCGGGAGGTCCGCGTGCCCGGGGGTACTTGGGGTGTGGGCCTCACCCGTCCGTGCCGGGGCGCATCAGCGCGCGGTCGAGGACGGTCAAGAGGAGGACGACGACGCCCGCCGCGACCAGGACCAGGCCGAGGGTGTGCAGGCCGTGGTCGCTGGCACCGGCGCGGAAGACGACGCTGCCGAGCACTCCACCGGGTGGCGCGTCCATGCCGAGGCCCTCGGCACGGCGGCGGATCAGCAGCATCGCGCAGGGGAACGCGGCCGAGGTGCCGATGCCGATCAGGACCCGGGCGACGGTCAGCATCGCCAGGTTCTGGCCGAGCCCGCCCACCAGGCCGCCGAGCAGCACCAGCACGACGCCGGACAGGAGGACCCGGCGCGGGCCGAGCACCTCCGCCAGTTTGCCCGCGGTGGGCTGGGCGACGGCACTGGCCAGGTAGAGCGAGGAGACCAGCACCGCGGTGGCGCCCACCGGGACGTGCAGCTCGCTCGCGATGGGCACCAGGGCCGTGGCGATGATGGAGCTGTTGATCGGGTTGAGGGCGGAGCCCAGGTACAGCGGGGCGGTGAAGGTCCATGTGAAGGGTGTCGCCGCGCGCTCGCGTTCCCGGGTGTCGTCCCCGCCGGTGGCGGTCCTCATCGGCCGTCCGCGCCCAGCTCGACATCGGCGAGCCGCTCCAACAGGTCGATGGCCTTCTCCATGTCCTCGCGTTCGCCGGGGCCCACCACCTGGTCGATGGCGCGCGCAAGGAAGGCGGCGCGGCCGGCCAGGAGCTTGTCGACCAGCTCGGTCGCGGACGGGGCGGCGCTGATCAGTTTCTTGCGGCCGTCGTTCGGGTCGGGCGCGCTGTGGATCAGTCCGGCGGCCTTCAGCACCGCCAGGCTCTGCGCGATGGACTGCGCGCTGACGTGCTCCTGCGCGGCGAGCCGCGCCGCGGTGACCGGGCCCTGCCGTACGACGCTGGCCAGGATGACGAGTTGCGTCGGGGTCACTCCGGTCGCGTGCTGCCCGGATTCCGCACGCAGGCGTGCGCGCAGCCGCTTCATCGCATCGTTGAGACGCTGTGCGGACGCGCCGGACTGCTGCGGCCGGGGGTTCGGGGTCACCTCCCCACCGTAAAACTCCTCAAGCAACTTGGCAAAGTTACTTGAGGAGTTTTACGTCATGGCAGGTCAGCGCCGTACGACGACCTCGCCCGAAGTCCACCGCGGGCCGTGGAGGGCGGGCCGTGGTGTGGCCGCTCGTCCGGCGGGGCACGGACCGCACACGCCGATGTCAGTCGCGTCCGCTTCAATGCGCACCATGGAAGACATGCCCACCACGGATGAGCAGGGCGACATCCTCTCGGCGGTCCAGCGCCTGGCCTGGCCGGGAACGGGCGATCTGGTGTGCGGCGAGGCAGGGCATCGGGCAGGACACGTATGCCTGGCCCCCGCGGACGGGATCGACCTCCCCGGGCTGCAAGGCGCGCTCAGCGGACGGTACGGGCGACCGCGCAACCTCGCCATGGACGGATACGCCGATCCGACGGTGACGGGGCGGACCGGGCTGCCGCTCCTGGCACCGTTCGGCGAGCGGATCGTGGAGATGCGCGCGTGGGCGCACGCGGGCCGGTGGATCGGCTGCGGCACCGCACGCTTCGACGACGGCGTACGGACCGTGGCGCTGGTCGCCGAGCGGGAGGACCCGGCGGCGGACCTGGCGGAGCAGACCTCCTGGCTGGACGGGGTCGTCGCCGTCACGGGATGGGACACCACGCGGGCCCGTACGGTCGACTGGGCGGCGGTCGAAGCCCGGATGGGGACCGCGCTGCCGAGTGACTACAAGCGGCTCGCCGAGATGTTCGGCCACGGCGCGTTCGACGGCTTCCTCCAGCTCCACGTGCCCGGTGCCTGCTTCGAGAGCGATGACCTGGTCCTGCACACCGAGTGGTTGGGCGAGTGGGCCGGGACGCGGCGCACCGGCCTGTGGGAGCCGTACGAGGTGTACCCGGCGCCCGGCGGACTGGTGGAGTGGGCGGGATCCGAGCAGGCCGACCAGTTCTACTGGCTCACCGAGGACCCGGACCCCGACGGGTGGCCCGTTCTCGCGTGCGAGGACATCCCCGACTCGTGGCGGCGTTTCGACGGTACGACCACCGAGTTCGTGTACCGCATGCTCACGGACCGGCAACACCCGTTCTCGACGGCCCGCCACTTCGACACCCACTGGTTCGAGAGCTACGCGGACGAGAGCTACGCGGACGAGAGCTGAGTGCCCGTCAGGCGGACCGGCCACGCGCCCACCGGCCCAACGTCGACCGGCGCCGTTTTGACCAGCGCAAACACAGGAAAGATCGAACATTTCGGCAGCCGCTTCCGGAGCGACCTCGGACGCTTTTCAGTCAACGGATGGCGGAAGATGACCAGCAGGCCGTCACCGAGAGGCAGGTCAGGTCCGTCGCTGCGACGCATTGGGGGCCCGTTATAGAGCCGTAATCAGGCCAAGGTAGGGCTGCAATATTGTCCAAGCACATGCCATTCGCCTAGGCTCCATGTAGCGGGCAGTCAGATGAAAACCCGAGACCCGCGAGGAAGCATCTAAAACCCTGCGCCTCAAACTCGGGAGACCCATGAAATCTGGCAACAAATCCACCTTACTCGACGTAACACTCCGCGACGGCGGATACGTCAACAAGCATTCGTGGACCACCGAGCAGGCGAAACGGGTGGTCCGATCCTGCGCAGCAGCCGGAATTCCGCTCACCGAGGTGGGATATCTGCGCCCTGCCAGACACTCCACCGACGGCCACACGGCGCCCTCCGCTTCCTGTCCACCCCGTTATCTCGAGGCGCTCCAGGCCGAGTCCGGCACCGCCCGGGAAGCCGGCACCGGACTCGTGGTCATGGCCCACGCCAAGGACGCCACGCCATCCGACCTGGCAGGTCTGGCACGCTTCGGCGTACGTCTGGTGCGGATGCCGGTACCGCCCCACAAGGTTGCGGAACTGGACTCGTACGCGGCTGCGGTGCACGAAGCGGGAATGCGGTTCGCCGTCAACCTGATACGCATCAGCGAACTCACCGAGCCGGAGATTCTCACCGCAGCCGAGGCCGCAGAGAGAATCTCAGCAGACCTCTTCTATCTCGCCGACTCCAACGGCAGCATGTTCCCGGACGGTGTCTCCCGGATTACCCGGCAGGTACGCGAAACCGTATCGACAACGCTGGGGTTCCACGCGCACGACGGTCTCAGTCTGGGTTTCGCCAACGCCCTCGCCGCCCTGGACAACGGCTTCGATTATATCGACGCCTCGCTCTGCGGAATGGGCAAAGGCGGCGGCAATCTGGCCCTTGAACTCATTGCCGCGCATCTTCATTTCCGGCGGCTCTGCGATGTCTCGGTCACCCCGCTCGTCGACGCCGCGGTCGGCCTCCTCACCCCTTGGAAGGGTGACCAGATCCTGTCCCGGTGCGAGTCGATCGTCAGCGGAATACTCGACCTCAACATCGAGAGCCTGGCCGACCTCAGGAGCGCGGACCCGACCAGCACGCTCTTCACCATGCTCGACAGCGCCCACACACCCTGTTGATCTCCTCCCGCACGGACCTCTCCCCCGCAGGCTCACCCTCTCCGAGGAGCAACCATGTCCAACAGCGCATTCGTCGACGAGCTCGAAGGCATCATTGCCGAGCGGAAGAAGATGACCAGCACGCTCTACCAGACGATCCTCGAGGGCAAGGCGACGGAGCGTCTCCTTCAGACCTTCGTCATCCAGCGCTGGCCGATCAAGAGCTGGTGGACCCGGAACCTCATGGGCGTCGGCATGCGCGCCGACGACCTGGACCTGCGCCGCTCGTTCATAGAGAACGCGTACGAGGAGGAGACCGGCGGCCTGACCCGGTCCAAGCGGCACGTCGAGACCTTCGAGGACTTCGGGCGCGCCGTCGGCGTCGATCCCGCGTCGCTGCCCGACGCGGAGCGTTTCCCGGAGACCGTCGCGCTCATCGAGCACAACAAGAACGCGTGCAACAACACCAACGTCCACTTCACCGTCGGCGCCGCGTCCGTACTGCTCCTGATGGAGGGCCAGCCGCCGATCACCAACAACGCGGGCCACAGCATGATGGCCGTGATGCGGGACGTCTACAAGCTCCCGCGGTGGGGCTACGAGTTCTTCGTCCACCACGCCTCCAGCGACTCCGACCAGGACGGCGTGAGCGAGCTGGAGGACGAGCACACCGAGCCGCTGCGCGAATTGCTCATCCGGTACTGCGACACCCCGCAGCGCAGGGAGGACGCCAAGGAGAGCCTGCGCCAGGCCATCGAGCTGCGGCACCAGCACTTCGACGCGATCCTGAACCGCGCCTACGACCCCAGCGAGCCGGTCTTCGTCTACTCCGGCGACGAGTGACGGCAGGCGACGACCCGTCCGCGCGGCACGGGGCGCCGGTGTGCCACCCGGCCACCCGCCCCGTGCCGCGCCCCGGTTCGGCCCGGACACCCGGTCCCGGCAACGCCGGCACCGACGACACCAGCGTGGAAGGACTTGGATGAGCGAACCGGGTACGCGGTCCGCGGCGGCGGAACCGCTGACCATGACCATCGACAGGATCCGGCTCCGGCTGGTGACGGCCCGGCTGTCCCACCCCTTCGAGAACCGGTGGCAGCGGTACCACACCTGGACCAAGCTCCAGGTCGAGGTGGACGGCGGGGCGGACGGCGCCGAAGCCACCGGGCGGGCCGAGTGCAGCGCCATGGAGACCCCGTTCTACAACTACGAGACCATCGAGACGGCCTGGTACGTCATCGAGCAGTTCCTCGGCCCGATGCTCCTGAAGGCCGGCCGCAGCGACCCGCGGGACTGCCTGCGGCTGTGGCAGGACGTCAACGGCCACGAGGAGGCCAAGGCGGCCGTCGAGACCGCGCTGTGGGACCTCCAGGCCCGGCTGCGGGGCCGTCCGCTCTGCGAGGAGCTGGGCGGAACCGTGCGACCGGTCCCCGCCGGTACGACGGTCGGCATCGAAGCGACCGTCGAGGAGCTGGTCGAGACCGTCGCGCAGGCGGTGCGGGTCGGCTACCCGCGGGTCCGGGTGAAGATCAAGCCCGGCTGGGACCTGGTCCCGGTGCGCGAGGTGATCGCGGCCTTCCCCGGCCTGCGGGTGATCGCGGACGCCAACGCCGCGTACGACGAGACGCACCTGGAGCACCTGACCCGGCTGGAGGGGCTCGGCATGCACGCCCTGGAACAGCCCTTCCCGCGCCGTCTGCTGGGCAGCACGGCCGAGTTGCAAAAGCGCATGGAGACCCCGATCTGCCTGGACGAACAGGTCCACTCGCTGCGCGAGGTGCAGGAGGCGGCCGAACTGGGCGCCTGCGGAATGGTGAACGTCAAGGTCGGCCGGGTGGGCGGCATCGGCGAAGCGCTCCGCGTCCACGACTTCTGCGCGTCGGCGGGGATCCCCGCCTTCGTCGGCGCCAAGTGGGACCAGGGCGTCGGCCGCTGGGCCAACATCGCCGTGGCGACGTTGCCGAACATGACCGAGGCCAGTGACGTCGGCCCGAGCGACACGTACTACGTCGACGACGGCGTCGAACCCCCCGTCGTCTTCCGCACGCCGGGTTTCGTGCTGCCCGGCACGGGCCCCGGCACGGCCGCCGAGCCGACCGCGACGCTGCCGGTGGAACGGCAGACGGAGATCACCCTCAAGGGCGCCGTGCAAGGGGCCGGACGGTGACCCGGGCGACCGGGTCCCGGGCGGCGGTGGCGCGGTGAGCGGCCGGGGCCCGTCGCCACGGGCAGCGGTCGGGGGGCTGGTCCACGAGTCCAGCACCTTCATGGTCGAGTACCTCGGCACCGCCGACCTGGCGGCCTTCTCCTGCCACCACGGTCCCGACCTGATCACCGAGTTCGGCGGCACCGCCACCGTCACCGGCGGCTACCTGGACGCGTGCGCCGGTGCCGGGGCGGAGGTCCACCCGGCGGCCCACGCACGCGCCGAGCCCGGACCGGCGGTCGGCGCAGACGCGTACCGGGAGCTGGAGGAACGGCTGCTGGCGCAGCTGCGTGCCGCCGGGGACTGCGACGTGGTACTGCTCGACCTGCACGGGGCCGGGGTCGTGGTCCCGGACCGTTCGATGGACGTGGCCGTGTTGCAGGCCGTACGCGCGCTGCTGCCGCGCGCCGTGCTGGCCGTCACCATGGACCTGCACGCCAACGTGCCGCCGGCGCTGCTCGACCTCGCGGACGTGGTGACGGGCTTCCACGAGTACCCGCACACCGACGCCGCCGACCGCTCGCGGCTCGCCGGCGAGCTGGCGTTCGCGGCCGCCCGGGGAGCCGTGACGCCGGTGCTCGCGCAGCACAGGCTGCCGATGCTGTTGCCGCCCTCGCCGACCGTCGCCGGGTCGCCGGCCGCCGAACTGCGCGACCTGGTGCGCGAGATCGAGGCCCGGCCCGGGGTGCTGGCCTGCACCGTCTTCCACGGCTTCCCGTACGCGGACACCGAGCAGGCCGCGGCGAGCGTGGTCACCGTCACGGACGGCGATCACGCGCTCGCCGAGAAGTGCGGTGCCGAGGTCGCCACCTGGCTGACGGTCCACCGGGAACGGTTCCGGACCGCACCGCTCACGCCCGAGCAGGCCCTTCACGAGGCGCTCGCCGGCGCCCCCGGCACCGTCGTCATCGGCGACGGCAGCGACAATCCGGGGTGCGGCGGTGCCGGCGACAGCACCTACCTGCTGCGGGCCCTGCTCCAGGTGCCGGAGCCCACGTGTTTCGCCACCGTATGGGACCCGGAGACGGTCGCGGCGGCCGTGCGAGCGGGCGTCGGCGCCACCCTCCCGGTCCGGCTCGGCGGGCGGCACGACTGGGCGAGCGGCCCGCCGGTGGAGGCCGAGGGCACGGTGCGCGCGCTCACGGACGGGGTGATCGTGCAGACCGCGATGCGGCGCGGCAAGCGGGCCGACTTCGGCACCAGCGCCCGGATCACCGTCGGTACCTGCGACGTGATCGTCGCCTCGCAGCGCCGGCAGGTGCTGGACCCGGAGATCCTGCTGCTGCACGGGTGTGTCCCGGAGCGCTACCGGATCGTGGCGGTGAAGTCCGTCAACCACTTCCGGGCCGGCTTCGCCGGTGTGAGCGACCGGATGCTGGTGGCGGACGCTCCCGGGCCCACGGCCAGGACCATCGAGCAGATCCCCCGCACAGGCCCCACCCGGCTGCTGTGGCCGATGTCGGCACGGACGGCGACCCGCTGACGCCAGGGAGACCCTCATGGACGTGATGAACACGGTGCTGACCCGCCGGAGCGTCGCCCGGCTCACCGATCCCGGGCCGGACGACGACACGTTGCTCGAACTCGTCGAGGCCGCGTCGACCGCACCCGACCACGGGCGCCTCACGCCCTGGCGCCTGGTCGTGGTCCGCGGGTCGGGCCGCGAACGGCTCGGCAGGGCCCTGGCACAGGACGCGGGCGACCGGCTGGCCGGCGAGCGGGCCCGCGGCAAGCCGCTGCGCGCCCCGCTGCTGGTGACGATCGTGTTCAGCCCGCGGCTGCCGCACCCCAAGGTGCCGGAGTGGGAGCAACTGGCCGCCACCGTCTCCATGGTCCAGACGCTGCACCTGCTGCTGCACAGCCGCGGTTGGGGCGCGATCTGGCGCACCGGTGCGGCGGTGGACTCGGCGGCGGTACGCGAGTGTCTCGGGGTCGACGACGGCGAACGCCTGCTGGGCTGGCTGTACGTGGGGACGCCGGATGGCAGGGTGGCCCCGGCGCCGCGGCCCCGGATCGATGTGCGGGAGCGGGTGAGCGTGCTCGAACTGCGGGATGAGGGGGTACGGTCCCCGTGTCGGACGCCGACCACCGAGGATGGCGTACATGAACGCGTACTTCGAGAACATCGGTGACGGTCGGTTCCTGCCGACCAAGCACACCCAGGGGCCCTGGTCCGCGGACTACCAGCATTTCGGTCCGCCCGGTGCACTGCTGGCCCGGGAGATCGAGCGGTGCGCAGCCGGTGACGGCGATGAGCAGGGTGGTGGTGGCCCGGCACTGGCGCTGGGCCGGATCGGCTACGACATCCTGGGGCCCATCCCGCTGCGTCCCCTGACGGTCCGGGCCTGGGTGGAACGCCCGGGCCGTCGGGTGCGGCTGGTGCGCGGCGAGCTGTCGGAGGCCGGTCGGCCGCTGGTGTCCGCCGCGGCGTGGGCCGTGCTGCCCGCGCCCGATGATGTGCCCGTCGCCGGTGCGCAGCGCCTTCCGCCGGCCGGGCCACCCGGTCCCGATGACGTTGCGGCGAGTGCCCCGAGCGACTGGACGTGCGGCTTCCTCGACTCCGTCGAATGGCACTTCGCGCGGGGCAGCTACGGCCGGCCGGGGCCGGCCGCCGTCTGGCTGCGACCTCGGGTGCCCCTGCTGGACGGCGAGCCGATGTCACCGGTCCAGCGGACCGTGCTGTCCGTCGACTCCGCCAACGGCATCAGCGCCGAACTGGACATCCGGGCCTGGGGGTTCGTGCCGCCCGAGCTGACCGTGCACCTGCTGCGCCCGCCCGTCGGCGAGTGGCTCTGCCTGGACGCCGAGACCAGCCTGGGCCCCGGGTTCCCGGGACTCACCACGTCGACCCTGTTCGACGCGGCGGGCCCGGTCGCCCGCTCGGCCCAGACCCTGCTGGTGCACCACCGTTGAGACGGGCCCCGGCCCGGCGGGCGTCAGCCGCGCAGCGTGCGCACGCGGTCGGCCAGCAGGGCCGGGGTGTCCGCCTCGAACAGGTCCCTGGCGGACAGCGGCACCCCGAGGGCGTCGGACAGTGCGGCCATGGTCGCGGTCGCCAGCAGCGAGTGGCCGCCGAGCGCCGCGAACTGGTCGTGCACGCCGATCCCGCCGACCCCGAGCACGAGTTCCCACTCGGCGACGATGTCGCGTTCGACGTCGTCGCGCGGTGCGACGTACGGCGTGTCGAGGTCGGGGCGGTCCTCGGGGAGCGCGACGGCGCGCAGGGCGGCCCGGTCGATCTTGCCGCCGGGGGTGAGCGGGATGCGGTCGTGGGCCAGGAAGACGGACGGGATCATGTGGTCCGGCAGCCGTTCGCCGAGGAAGGCGCGGAGTTCCTCGACGGACAGCGGGTCCGGTCCGGTCACGGCGAGGTGCGCCACGAGTCGCTGGTCGCCCCTCGCCGCATCGTCCGCACGTGCCTCGACCACCGCCTCCCGCACCCGGTCGTGCCGGGTCAGCGCGGCCTCGATCTCACCGGTCTCGATCCGGAAGCCGCGCACCTTGACCTGGTGGTCCAACCGGCCCAGGAACTCCACCGCGCCGTCCGGGAGGTGCCGCACCCGGTCTCCGGTGCGGTACATCCGGGCTTCCGGCTCGGCCGTGAACGGGTCGGGGACGAACCGCTCCGCGGTCAGCTCGGGCCGGTTCCAGTAGCCTGCGCCGACGCCCTCACCGCCGATGTACAGCTCCCCGGGCAGGCCGGGCGGCACCGGCTCGCCACGCTCGTCGAGCACGTACATCCGCTGGCCGGGCAGCGGCCTGCCCCACGGCACCGCCGCACGCAGGGTGTCCGCCTCGGTCACCGGGTGGGAGGTGGTGGTGAAGGACACCTCCGTCATCCCGGCGAAGTTGAACGCCCGGCTGCCGGGCGCGAGGTCGGCCAGCATCCCGGGCACCTCGGGCGGGAACCGGTCGCCGCCCAGCGCGACCGTGCGCAGTTGGGGCGGGAGTCCGCGCCCGGTTGCGTACGCCTCGTCCAGGGCGCCTCTGAACAGCGCCGGAGTGGAGCTCCAGACGGTGAGGTCGGCACGGTGCGCGAGGTCGAGCAGCCGAGCCGGGTCGGTTGCCTCGTCCTGCTCGGGGATCACCAGGCAGCCGCCGGAGATCAGGGTGGAGAGCACGTCGAACGCCGACATGTCGAAGTTGGGCGACGACGTCTGGAGCAGCCGGGTGGTCGAGCCCAGCCGGAGCCTGCTCACCAGCGACCGCATGGTGTTCAGCACGCCGCGATGGGTGTTGGCGGCGCCCTTGGGCAGTCCGGTGGAGCCTGAGGTGTAGATGACGTAGCACAACGACTCCGGGGTGGCCCCGGCGTCGAAGGGCTCGGCGGCGTCCCCGTCGTCGCCGGCGTCGACGCCGTCCTGCCCGGCGTCCAGCAGCAGTACCGTGGCGGACCCGCCGCCCAGCAGTGGCGCGGACGCCGCGTCGGTCAGCACCACCGGCGCCGCGCTGTCGGAGAGCATGAACGCCAGCCGCTCCGCCG
Organism: Streptomyces odontomachi; assembly: GCF_024435355.1. Lineage (GTDB taxonomy): Bacteria > Actinomycetota > Actinomycetes > Streptomycetales > Streptomycetaceae > Streptomyces > Streptomyces odontomachi. The sequence continues at coordinate 833,040 of NZ_JAMJWG010000001.1, read as the reverse complement.
GATACGCCGGATCCAGCGGCACCCATGCGGCGCCCGCCTTGAGGACGGCGAGGATGCCGACGATGACGTTCACCGAGCGGCGTGCGCAGATGCCGACGACGCGCCCGGGGCCCGCCCCGTGGCCCGCCAGCGTCCTGGCGAGGCGCTCGGCACGACGGTCCAGCTCCCCGTAGGTCAGGAGGGTGCCGGCGCAGAGTGCGGCGGGTGCGTCCGGTGCGCTGCGGGCCTGCCGGGCGATGAGTTCGTGCAGGCAGCCCTCGGGCGGCTCCACGGGCCCGGTGCGGTTCCACTCCTGGAGCACCAGGTGCCGTTCCGCCGCGGTGAGCAACGGCAGGTGTGCGATCGGGGCCGCCGGGTCGTCGGCCGCGGCCGCGAGCAGCAGCGGGTAGCGGGCCGCCAGCCGCTCCGCCGTGACCGGTTCGAACAGCTCGGTGGCGTACTCCAGGGTCCCGTCGAAACCGCCGCCGGCCTGCGGTTCCAGCACCAGCCGCAGCTCGTGGGGGGAACCGGTGCGGGGCAGCCGCAGCGGGGTCAGCGGGAGGGTGCCCAGCGTGGCCGGCAGCAGCGGCCGTTCGCGTACGGTCAGGGCCACCGCGGCGGCAGCGGACGGTTCGCCGGTCGGTCCCGCTTCGGCCACCTCCCGCAGCAGGGCGCGGAAGGTCGCCGCCGCTGCGGTGTCCGCGCGGCTCAGCCGGGGATCGCCGGATTTGGTGGTGCAGGCCACCGCCGTCTCGGCACCGGCGCCGAGCCGGGACAGCAGGGCGTGCAACCCGGCCAGCAGCGCGACGCTCTCGTCGGCTCCGCTCTCCTTGGCCAGGTCGCGCAGGGCGGAAGCGGTCCCGGCCGGGACGCTGAGCGGCACGGTGGCGGCGATCTGGGTGAGCGCCGACGGGCGGGGCCAGTCGGTGGGCAACGTGCCGGACGGCACCGAGGAGGGCACGGCCTCCGCAGGTGGGGGGTCGGTGGGGGCGGATGTCCGGCCGGGCCGGCCGTAGGCGGCGCACAGCTCGCGCAGCAGCAGTCCGAACGAGGCCTCGTCCAGCACCGCCCGGTGCGCGGCGGCGGTGAGCACCGCACCGTCCGGCACCAGCAGCAGCCGCAGGCGCGGCCATGCGCCGTCGTCGGGGTGGTCGATCCCGTGACCCACCGCCACCTCCTCCAGGATGTCCCGCACCGCCTCTTCACGCTCGGCGGCGGGAACGTGGCGCAGGTCGACGACGGACAGCTCGGCGCCGGCCCGGCTGGCGCGCAGCGCTTCGCGCAGCGCGGCCACGTCGACCGGTCCCACGACGCTGCCGGCGACGGCCAGTACCTGGGTGGGGCCGCTGTACACGGTGGGCGGGGAGAGAGGTGCGGGGCCGGCGCCTGTCATCGAAGACGTCCCTTCTCCCGCCGCGGTGATCGGCGGGCCCTGGTGAGTGCTGGCTGGTCGAGCGGGGTCTGGCTGATCTCGGTCCGGGTGCCCCGGCTTTCGGTGCGGGCCTACGGCCTGGCGACGGCCGCACCGGGCTCGCCGAGCGCGGTCCGGGTGAGGTCGGCCGCCAGCCGGGCGAGGTAGGGCCGTTCGCACCCGCGGAAGAAGAAGTGGCCGCCGGGCATCCGGTGCAGCCGGAAGTCCCGTGGGTTCTCGCGCCGCCAGGCCGCAAGGCCGATCGGGGTCGTGGCGGTGTCGCCGGTGCCGGCGTAGACGCGTACGGGGCAGTCCAGCGGCGGCCCGCCGGCGTAGCGGTACCCGGCGAGCAAGGTCAGGTCGGCACGGAGCACGGGCAGGACGGCGTCCATCAACGGGCGGTCGGCGAGCGCCTGCTCGGCCATCCCGCCGAGCCGCAGGAGCAGCTCGACCAACTGGTCGTCCGGCAGGTCGTCCCGCTCGGGGGCGGCCACCGACGGGGCGTCCCGGGAGGACACCACCAGCGCGACCGGCGACGGGCCGCCCCGGCGTGCCAGCGCCCGTGCGGTGTGCAGGGCGGGCACCGAGCCCATGCTGTGCCCGTACACCGCAGTCGGCCGGTCGGGCAGCTCGTCCAGAGCGGCGGTCACCCCGTCGCGTATCTCGTCGAACGAGGTGGCGAACGGCTCTCCGTAACGGCCGCCGTGGCCCGGCAGTTCGACGGCTGCCAGCTCCACGTACGGCGGCAGCAGGGCGGCCCAGGGCCGGTAGAACGCGGCGGAGCTGCCGGCCGGCGGCAGGCACACCATCCGTACCCGGGCGCCAGGCCGGGGGTGCCAGACGTGCAGCCAGCCGCCCTCCGGCCCACCGCTGCTACGCACGCACCGCTCCCGCACCGCTCAGGTCGCGGACGATCGCGTCGATCTCCCGGTCGGGGTCGGTCCGGTCGGTTTGCAGTCCCTTGGTCACCAGCCGCGTGGCGCTCTTGGCGAACCGTACGATGTCGTCCATGGTCATCCCCTGCGCCATCAGATAGGGGATGCACCAGATGCTCAGCCCGTACAGTGGCATGAGAGCCGGTCCCTGCACCCGGCGGATCAACTCGATCTTCCACTCGGCCGCTTCCTGCCAGCTCATGGTGGCGTGCCGCCAGGAGTAGCCGCTGCCCTCGATGCCGTACTCCTCCCGCTTCTTCTCGATGGGGGCGAGGACGTCGTGGTAGTAGAGCTGGACGTTGTAGAAGGTGGGCTGGGTCTGGTTGAGGAAGTCGATGGTGTTGGTGACGCTCTCCTCGTTCTCGCCCGGGAAGCCCAGCACGATGGAGGCCAGGGTGACGATGCCGCGCCGGGTGAGCTCCTGGATGCCGTACGCGTAGCGGTCGGTCCGGGCGAACTTCGTCATGTTCTTCAGGATCCGCTGGTCACCGGATTCGATGCCGAGGAAGACCCCGACGCACCCGGCCTCCGCCATCAGGTCGAACGCCTCGTCGTCGGCGTTGGAGCAGCGGAAGAAGGAGACCCACCGGAGGTCGAACTTGTTCTCGATCATCATCCGGCAGATCTTCTTGAAGCGCGGCAGGGGAACGTTGAACGTGTCGTCCACGAAGATGATGTTGCGCAGCCCGTGGTCGCACAGGTAGCGCAGTTCGGCCTCGATGGTGGAGACGTCGCTCAGGGTGAGCGGCCCGGCCATGGCGGGGTAGTTGCAGAAGGCGCAGCCGAAGGAGCAGCTGCGCGAGGTGCGCATGTAGGTGGTCGGCGTGTAGTAGCCGGGGTCGAACAGCGACCAGTCGACGGCGTTCTCGTTCAGGTCGTTGTTCTCGACCATGGGCAGCGTGCGCAGCAGCGGACCGCGCGGCTGCGCCCGGTCGCGGTAGATCAGGTTCGGGGTGCGGCTCAGGTCGCCGCCCTTGTCGCGCAGCGCGCCCAGCACCGAGGCGAGGGTGTCCTCCCCTTGGGCGGAGTCGATGTAGATGTCCGCGCCGATCGCCCGCAGCAACACGTCCTGGACGCGTGCCGGCTGTCCGGCACAGAGGTTGTGCACCCGTGGCCCGCCCACGATGACGGGCACGTCCGGGTTGTGCTCCCGTACGAACCGGATGATCTGCCGAATCGGTTCGTCGTCGACGTAGTAGGTCGTGGTGATGGCGACGGCCCGGGGGGACCGGGCCAGTGACTGCGCCAGCTGCGCCTTGCCGGTGTTGAAGAAGTTGACGATGTCGACGCCGAAGCCCCGGCGACGCAGGAAGCTGGCGAGGTAGGCAACCCCGAGGCTGGGCATCTCGAATGCCGTCAGGTGGGAGGGCTGCCCCGTCATGCGCTCCCGTACGGCGTTGAGCAGGTCCATGTACGTTCTGCGCGTGTCGCCGAGGAGTACGGAGTTGGTCAGCAGTTCCTGATACGAGCCGGAGGTCGTCTCGAACGCCTGCTGCGCGCGGGCGAAGTCGCCGAAGTCGATCTCGTTGAAGCCGATCAGAACGCAGTCCGGACTGTCCACGTCTGTCACCTGGGTCTCCCGCAGCTGTCTGACGGTGCATGATCGTGCTCGGCCGGTCGATCGGCCGTCGGATGGGCACCGGCCGACAGCGGTGGAGCGCCCGCTCGGGGGCTCCACCGCCGGCAGCCGACGAAAGTCAGGTCGGACAGGGCCCGGGGCCTCTCGTCCGGATCACACGCTGGGCCTGATCCGGACGAAGGTCCCTACGGGTGCAGCGAGGCGCCCTTCACGACCTTGTCGATCGCCTTGCGGTCACCCCGCATGGCCAGACCGACCAGATTGAGCTTCTCGGAGGGAACGGCCTTGACCTGCGCCCGGTTGTCCTCGTCGTTGTTGGTGACGAACAGCTCTTCGGTGTAGACAGCGACCGGAATCTCACGCCGCAGCGCGCGCTCGTGGATCTGGCGGAGCTTGTCGCCGTCGGCGGCGAACACCAGCACCGGCTGGCGAAACATCGGCAGGTACTGCACGCCCGAGCCGTCCTCGTACGGCTCGCCGGTCACGTTCTCCACGGTGGCGGCGATGCCGCTCACGGTGAACGCGGTGATGTTGAGCTTCTGCCATGTTTCAAGGTCTTCTCGCAGAACCACGGCGATCTTGGTGTCCCAGACCACCGGCGTCGGCGCGTTCTCGTCGGTCATGTGGTGTTGCCTCCTCGGATCGTGCAGTGCGGCACGCAATCGGGCCAGGCGTGCACGCACCGTGATTCTCTCTGGTCCAAGCACGCGCTGTCTTGGACGTTCTTGCCTTTTCCCGGGCGTGCCGCGGCGATGGACACCCGGGGCCACTCGTGCCATGGGTGCCACGGACGCCACGGGTGCGGACTCCGTCCGCGGGGTGGGTCCGTCCGGTCACTTCCGGGGCGGGTCCTGGGAGGTGGCGCGGGCGTGGTCGGCCAGTCGCCGGGCGGCGGAGGCCAGCACCTCCTCGTCCTTGCAGAAGGCCAGCCGCACCAGCGGGCGCCCGGCCGCCTTGTCGTCGTAGAGCGCCACGCTGGGGATGGCCGCCACCCCCGCCTCCGCCACCAGGGTGCGGCACAGCGCCTGCCCGTCCGCGCTGCCGAAGGACCGGGCGTCCATCTGCACGAAGTAGGTGCTGTTGCTCGGGTAGGTGGTGATGCCGCCCGCCCGCAGGCCGGCGACCAGCAGATCGCGGCGGCGCTCCAGGCCCGCCCGCAGCTCCTCGACCCAGGGCATGCACGTGGTCAGCCCCACCGCCACGGCGGCCTGGAGCGGTGTGCCGGTGCCGAAGGTCAGGTACTGCTTGACGGTGCGGACCGTGCTGACCAGCCGGGCGGGGCCGCAGGCCCAGCCCACCTTCCAGCCGGTGGAGCTGAACGTCTTGCCGGCCGAGGAGATCGACAGGACGCGGTCGCGCATGCCCGGCAGTGCGGCCAGCGGGAGGTGGCGCATCCGGTCGTAGACCAGGTACTCGTACACCTCGTCGGTGACGGCGATCAGGTCGTGCTCGACGCAGCACCGGGCGATGAGTTCGAGCTCCGCCGCTTCGAACACCTTGCCCGTCGGGTTGTGCGGGGAGTTGAGCAGGATCACCTTGGTGCGCGGTCCGATGGCGCGGCGCAACGCGTCGGGGTCGAAGGTGAAGCGGGTGCCGTCGTACTCCAGCAGGACGGGCACGCGGCGCACCTGCGCCATGGCCAGGCAGGCGCTGTAGGAGTCGTACAGCGGGTCGAAGACGACGACCTCGTCGCCCGGGTCGCAGAGTCCGATCAGCGCGGCGGCTATCGCCTCGGTCGCCCCGGCCGTCACGACGATCTCCTCGTCCGGGTCGTAGCCGACGCCGTGGTCGTCCGCCCGCCGCTTGGCTATCGCGGCCCGCAGCGCGGGCAGCCCGACGGCCGGCGGGTACTGGTTCATGCCCTGCGCGATCGCGTCACGGGCGGCTTCGAGCAGCTCGGGCGGGCCGTCGCTGTCCGGGAAGCCCTGTCCGAGGTTGGCCGCCCCGGTCTGCTGCGCGAGGGCGGTCATCTCGCTGAAGATCGTCGGCCCGGCGTACGCACGCAGTCGCGCGGCGATGAACGCGTCGGTCACGGTGCCTCCCCCTGATGGCTCGGTCGATGGCTGCCCTGGCGTGCCGGCCTCATGACGTGGCCTTCCTCGCGCGCAGCCGCACCCGCCCGCTCACCGCGAGCCATGCGCCGACCAGCATCAGCATCGCGCCGGCGCCCTGGATCCAGCCCAGCCCTTCGCCCAGGAACAGCGCGGCGCCTCCCGCGCCGAACACCGGCGACAGGAACATCATCGCCGAGGCCGTGGCGGGTCCCACCGCCCGCACTCCGCGGTAGTAGAAGACGTACGCCACCGCCGTCGGACCGATGGCCAGGTAGGCCACCACCAGCCAGAAGCCGCCGGACAGGCCGGTCCACGCGACCGTGGTCGCCGCGGGCAGCGCCACGATGCCGAGCATCACCGAGCCGCTCATCGTCGCCAGGGCGGTGGCCCGCACCGGATCGCCGGTGAGCATCCGCTTGGACACCAGCGTGTACGCCGCCCAGGACACCGCCGCCGCCACGTAGACGAGGTCGCCCAACAGCCGCTGCCGGTCGGACAGGCCGCCGACACCGAGCAGGAAGACCACGGCTCCGCCGATGCCCAGCGCGAGCCCGGCGGCGCGCGCCGCCGAGGTGCGCTGCCGCTGGATCAGCACCGTGAAGGCGGTGGTGAGCACCGGCGCGAAGACCGGCACCAGGATGCTGCCGTCGATCGAGGGGGCCAGCGAGAGCCCCCAGAAGAAGAGGGTGTTGTAACCGAAGACGCCCAGGGCGCCGGCGATCGCGGTACGGCCCAGGTCCCTGCGGCTCACGGACAGCCGGCCACCGGTGGCGAGCAGCCACGCGAGCATGGCAAGACCGCCGAAACCGAACCTCAGCAGGGCGGCGACCTGGTGCGGGACGGTCTCGACCGCCGCCTTCGACAGGGGGAAGGCGCTGCCCCACAACGCCATGTTGAGGGTGAGCGTCACATAGACCGAGGTGCCGCCCTCTGACCGGCTTCCGCCGCCCGCCGCGTCCGCAGCGGCATGCCCGTCCCGCGCTGCGACCGGGGCCTGCGGGTCCGGTGTGTCCTGTGCGCCGGTTCTTTGTAACATAAGCTGTTCAACACCTTTGTACGTATATTCCGGTCATTCTTTGGCTTCGTGACATCTTGTTCGTCACCGGTGGCTGCGTGCCCGGGCACCGCGCGCTCAAGGCCGCGGAATCCGGTCCACGTGCCGGACACCGTCGTGGGCCACGTGGCCGCCGATCTCGGCGTGGTCCTCGCCCACGGGGCGGGCCTTCACCACCGAGCCACGTCCGTGGTGGATCGTCAGTTCCCGGCCGGTGCGGGCACTGAGCAGCAACGAGGCGGATCCGCACGCCTCGTCCTCGAGCACCCCGAAGTCGGCGGCGAAGACCCGGGCCCGCACCTCGCCCGCCGCCTCGTCCTGCCAGGCCCAGGTCTGCGTCCGCCGCCACCGCTTCTCCTCGTCGACCGGCGACTGCCCTTCCATCGGGGGCGGTACGAGGCCCTCGACCTCGGCGGCGCTGCCGAGGTGCTCGTGTATCCAGGGCGGGGCGTCCGCGACCGCGCCGCGCACCCAGGTCGTCCCGTCGGGGTCGGTGCGCGTCAGCACCGGCTCCGCGAGCCGCACGGGGCGCAGTTCCCTGGGCGGGTGGCCGGTGGTGCGGGCGAGCAGCGCGCTGACGCCGACCAGCGGGTGGCCCGCGAAGGCCAGCTCGCAGGCGGGTGTGAAGATCTGGAGCCGTGCGGTCGGCACGTCGTCGACGAAGACCGTCTCGCTGTAGCCGAGTCGGGTGGCCAGCTCCTGTCGCTCGTCCGCCTCCCAGTCCGCCGCGTCGAGCAGCACCGCCAGCAGGTTGCCGAACGCTCCGTCCTCGTCCGTGAAGACGCGCAGGACATGCACTTCCACCATGGTTTTCCTCCGTGATGCGTGACAGGTCGCGGATCGGCCCGCGGCAGCGGACGCCGGCTGGCCGGGGTGGACCAGGGGACGCGTGCGGCTAGCGTTGCCCCGTGGCGCCCACCTTGAACTGATGGGGCGTCACCCCGGTGTAGCGCTTGAACACCCGGTTCAGATGGGCCTGATCGTAGAATCCGAGATCACGTGCGATGCCCACCGCGCGCGCCCCGCCGGCCAGCAGTTGCCTGGCCCGCTTGACCCGCAGCAGGTTCTGGAAGGCGTGCGGCGGCATGCCCAGCTCGGCGTTGAACAACCGGGACAGCCGGAACGGGCTGATGCAGGCGACGGTCCCGAGCTCGACCAGCGAGACCTTCTCCGCCAACCGGGACTCGAGGTACTCCCGGGCGATCGACACCGCCTGGTTCCCGTCCCTCGGCGGCGGCTCGGGCCCGCCCGGGCGCGGCTCGGCGTACCGGTTGCACAGCACCTCTCCGAGTTCCGCCAGCAACTCCTCCTGGAGCAGCCGGTTGTCGGCACCGGGCGCGGCCGGCGTCAGCGCCTGGTGCGTGCGGTCCAGCAGCGCGGCGAGCCGCGGGTCCCGTACGACGGTGTCCCGGAACTCGATCGGACAGCCGCGCGGCCCGCCGTCCGCCGCGTCCCCGTCGTCGAACTGCCCCAGGGCTCCCGCCCCCAGATACAGCACCCGGTAGCGGTAGCCCTCCGGATGCGCGAGACAGCCGGTGTGGACCTCGCCTGCGTTGATCAGGAACACCTCGCCCGCGGTCGCGGTGTGGATCTCGCCCCGGTAGAGGAAGGAGGCCGCACCGCTGTCCATGAGCGCCACGGTGGCCGCCTCGTGGGTGTGGCGCGGATACTGGTGCTGCCTGAAGTGGGCGTGCAGCACCTCGACCCCGTGGACGGGGGGCATCCAGAACGTGGATAAGTCCTTGGGCTTGCCCATGGGCCCGACTATAGCGGCGCGATGCTTCGCCTCATGGCATGAAGATCGGCCGATCGAGCCCGCCGGCACATGCCGAATACGGCGGTATTTCGATACGACATTCCACCTGATCGAGTCAGAAACCGACGAGATCCCGCCGCCCGCGGACCGCGCCACCGAGCCTTAAAAACGATCATCAGGGCGGATGCTTCTACTCCACTCCGGCGAACGTGGCCGGCCCGATCCCATCCTTAGCCGTGGGCAGTCACCGCGTGTCGGGTCGGCTTGCCCGCTGGCCCGCGGCGGCGGCCGAACTCCCTGCGCACATGGACGCGCCAGGCGGTCGAGGGTATCGATGGAGGGCGAAGGAATCGGTGGGGTCGAGGTCCCACGGCGACGTTCTCCCTCGAGACAGCGAGATCGCGAGATCGCGAGATCGCGACACATGAGGAGTGGATCCATGCCCGCCCTGGTGCACGGCCCGCGGATCGCCATCGTCGGGGGCGGCATCGGTGGCCTGGCCGCCGGCGGCTTCCTGCACCGCGCGGGGCTGGCCGCCACCGTCTACGAACAGGCCCCGGCGCTCGCCGAGGTCGGCGCCGGACTGGTGCTGGCCCCCAATGCCGTACGGCTGCTGCGGCAGCTCGGCGTCATGGAACGGTTTCTCCGCCGGGCCGTGCCGCTGGACTGGGGATGGGAGTTCCGTCGCTGGGCCGACGGCAGCGTCCTCTCGGTGGAGAGGCTGACCGGTGTCTGCGAACGGCTCTACGGTGAGCGCACGTACGTCGCGCACCGGGCCGATCTGCTCGACACCGTCAGGACGGCGGTGCCCCAGGACCGGATCCGGCTGAACGCACGCTGCACCTCGGTCCACGCGCGCCCGAACGGGGCACTGCTGCGTTTCGCCGACGGAAGCCGGACGGAGGCCGACGTCGTCATCGGCGCCGACGGCGTGCACTCCGTCGTCCGCGGCGCGGTGGCCGAGCCCACCCCGCCGGAGTACTCCGGCGTGTGCGCCTTCCGCACCATCGTGCCCGCCCGGGTCGCCCCTGAGTTCGCCCTTCGCCGCGCCCAGACCCTCTGGCTCGGGCCGGGCCGGCACTTCGTGCACTACCCGATCTCCGGCGGCAGCGCCGTCAACGTCGTGGCGTTCGCCCCCGCCGGGGACTACACCGACGAGTCGTGGAGCGCGACGGCCACGACCGAGGAGTTCCACGCCGAGTTCGCCGGCTGGGATCGACGGGTGACGGACCTCATCGCCGCCGGCGGTGTCCCCGGGCGCTGGGCGCTGCTGGACCGGGCGCCGCTGCCGCACTGGACCCGGGGCAGGATCACACTGCTCGGGGACGCCGCCCATCCCATGTTCCCCTTCTTCGCGCAGGGCGCGGCGCAGTCCATCGAGGACGCCGCCGTGCTGGCACGCTGCCTCGCCGCGTCCGTGCCCGACCCCGAGCGCGCCCTGGAGCGGTACGAGTCGGCACGCATCGCACGCACCACGCGCCTCCAACAGGTCAGCCACGCCCGCCGGGACGTCAACCACCTGCCCGACGGGCCCGAGCAACAGGCACGTGACACCGCTCTCGCCGGGTCCGATCCCCTGGCGGGCAACGCCTGGATCTATGGCTACGACGCCGAGGGCGCCCGCCTCACCCCGTGACCGCCGAGCACACGTACGCGCACCCGCCTGATGAGCGCCACGGTGTGGGGGCGACCGGCCGGCGGCTTCGAGGCGGCGACGTTCCGGGTCTCCCCGCGGGTCAGCACTCACGCGGCCATCACCGCGCACCCGGGCGCCGCGCTCCTCCCGCCCGTTCCGTCCAGCGAGACAGCGGGTGCGGCCGGGTGCCGACCGGCACTCGTCGGCACCGGCGCCCCGGGGCTGCAAGTGGCATGGCGAATCGGGCTACGATCAGTCCCCAGCACGCAGGGTGAGCCTCGCCGGCACGCACGCCACCTGAGGCGACGTCAGTAAAGGCAGCAAGGAGTCAGCATGAGTCCGACCAGATCTGACCGCCGGCGGCCGCACTCTCCTGGCGATTGAGTTCGTAGATGTGTGCTGTGACATGGCAGAACACCTCAACAGAGCCGATCGTGTAGAGAGAGGCGTCCCGTGTTCTACAACGTACTCAAGTACGTGTTCCTCGGCCCGCTGCTGCGCCTGCTGTTCCGGCCCCGGATCGAGGGCCTCGATCACGTTCCGACCACCGGTGCCGCCATCGTCGCCGGGAACCACCTGTCGTTCTCCGACCACTTCGTGATGCCGGCGATCCTCAAACGGCGCATCACCTTCCTCGCGAAGGCGGAGTACTTCACCGGGGGCGGCATCAAGGGCCGGCTCACCGCCGCGTTCTTCCACAGCATCGGGCAGATCCCGGTGGACCGCTCGGGCAAGGAGGCCGGTCAGGCCGCCATCCGGGAGGGCCTCGGCGTCCTGTCCAAGGGCGAGTTGCTCGGCATCTACCCGGAAGGCACCCGCTCGCACGACGGTCGCCTCTACAAGGGCAAGGTCGGCGTGGCCGCCATGGCCCTCCAGGCCCGGGTGCCCGTCGTACCGTGCGCGATGATCGGCACCTTCGAGGCGCAGCCGCCCGGCCAGAAGCTGCCCAAGGTCCAGCACCGGGTGACGATCCGCTTCGGAGCGCCCCTGGACTTCTCCCGCTACTACGGCATGGAGAACGAGAAGGCCGTGCTGCGGGCGGTCGTCGACGAGATCATGTACACCATCCTGGAGCTGTCGGACCAGGAGTACGTGGACAAGTACGCCGCCGTGGCCAAGGCCGAGCAGGCCGAGCAGCAGGGCGGCTCGGAGGCGGCGACAGGTCGGAAGTTCCCGCGCCTACCGCTGAGCTGACGCAACGCTCGGGTCGAGGCGGCGCCCCGGTGGGAATCCATCGGACAAACCCGGAATCTGCGGTTGGCTAAACACTCTGGTTGCGTCGCGCGGCCGGAGCGTACGGTCCGGCTCATGGGACACGCGGTGGTGATCGGGGCAACGGGCCAGATCGGACGCGCAGCGGTACGGGCGCTCGCCGAGGACGGCTGGACGGTGACGGCGGGCTCGCGGGGCGGCGGCCGGGACGACGGATGGCCCGCGGAGGTGCGCGCGGTCACGCTCGACCGCGCTGACGACGCCGCGCTCGCCGCCGTCGTCGGCGAGGGGTGCGACGTCCTGGTCGACATCGTCGCCTTCGATGCCGAGCACGCCCGGCAGCTGGTGTCGCTCGCCGATCGGGTCGGCTCGGCGGTGGTGATCTCCAGTGCCGCCATCTACGCCGACGAGACCGGCCGCAGCTTCGACACCCAGCTGGAGCCCGACGGCTTCCCGCAGTACCCGGTGCCGATCCCGGAGACGCAGTCCACGGTCGCGCCGGGCGAGCAGAGCTACGGCACCAAGAAGGTGGCCCTGGAGCGCGAGCTGCTGGCGGCCGGCGACCGGCTGCCCACGACCCTGCTGCGGGCCGGGGCGGTGTACGGCCCGCACTGCCGCTCACCGCGCGAGCTGTACTTCGTCAAGCGCAATCTGGACGGCAGGCGCACCCGGGTCCTCGCGCATCGCGGCGAGAACCGCTTCCACCCGGCGAGCGTGCGCAACCTCGCCGAGCTGATCCGGCTCGCGGCGGCCCGGCCGGGCTCGCGGGTGCTGAACGCCGGAGATCCGGAGGTCCCCACCGTCCGGGAGATCGGCGCGGCGATCGACGCCGTCATGGGCGTCGAGACCGAGACGGTGCTCCTGCCGGGCGCTGCGCCGTCGCTCGCCGTCGGCGACACCCCCTGGACGACGGCCCACCCGGTCGTCTACGACATGGCGGCGGCCGAGCGGGAGATCGGCTACCGCCCCGTCGTCTCCTACGCGGACGCACTGCCGGAGACGGTGGAGTGGCTGGCGGGACAGCTACGGGATCGCGACTGGCGTGCGGCCTTCCCCGACATGGCCAGCGCATACGACCCGGTGGTGGACCTCTTCGACTACGCGGCGGAAGACGCATGGCTGGCGACGTACACGTCCTGAGCAGCCCGGCTTGCCATCCGCGCCACCCTGCCGGCGACATCCCCCTTCCGCCGACCGGCCGGACCGCCACCGGCGGCTGGTCGCCGGCGCTAGGTCCTGTCCGGCGGATCAGGCCGCATACGGGTGGCGGTCACCTTTCGGCCCAGGTGAGCGGGGTCTGGTGCGTCCAGCTGCAAGGCGGAGGAGGGCGCCGACGCGGCGCGTTGGCAACCGACGACAACGCCGCAGATGGGCGTGCCAGACCCCGCGATCGCGGCAAGATCCGCCGGACAGGACCTAGCGGGCCTCGGTGCCCCGGTGCTCGGCAGCGATGCCGAACCGTGGCTCGCGTGGCGCGGGCGGTACCGCGTGGACGGCCGAGACGGCGCTGACCACCGGCTCCTCCGTCGTGTCCTGCTCCTCTTCGAGACGGCGCAGGTCAGCGGCCGAGACCAAGGCGACGAGCGGCTTGCCGTGGCGCGTGACGACCACGCGTTCACCGCCGTACACGACGCGGTTGATCAGATCGGCGAGCTCGGCCCGTGCTTGCGTCACGGGAATCTCGTAGGCCATGTTCTCTAGCTTAAGCGTGGTCCACGAGATCCACGTGATCCGTGCGGGGGGCACGGGAGTGCAGGTCAGAGGCGGTCGGGGTGCGAGGCGCCAGATCATGACGGCAGGCCGGACGTGCAGCGGACCGGCGGCCGAACGTATCGCACCGCTTCACGTACGTCCTGTACATTTCTTACAGGGCATGCCCCTACGGAGACCGCCACGAGGAGGCGTCCGCCATGACCCGTCAGTCCGGTCCGTTCAACCGCTATGTCCTGCCCGAATTCACCGAGCGCACCAGCGCCGGCCAGCGGACCATGGATCCGTATTCGAAGCTGCTCGACGAGCGCATCGTCTTCCTCGGCACACCGATCGACGACACCTCCGCGAACGATGTGATGGCACAGTTCATGCACCTCGAATACCAGACGCCGGACCGCGACATCTCGCTGTACATCAACTCCCCCGGCGGCTCGTTCAGCGCCATGACGGCCATCTACGACACCATGCAGTTCATCCGCTGCGACGTGGAGACCGTCTGCCTGGGACAGGCCGGCGCCGCTGCCGCGGTGCTGCTTGCCGCGGGCGCGCCCGGCAAGCGGTCCGCGCTGCCGGACGCTCGGATGCTGATCCACCAGCCGGCCGTCGCCGAGCCCATCCAGGGCCAGGCGGACGATCTCGCCATCCAGGCACGTGAGCTGCTACGCATCCGTGAGCAGTTGGAGGAGATGCTTGCCCGGCACACCGGCCGGAGCGTCGAGCGGATCAGTTCCGACATCGAGCGTGAGAAGATCCTCGACCCTCAGCAGGCGGTCGAGTACGGCCTGATCGACCAGGTGATCCCGAGCCGGCGGGGCACCCAGACCGAGTTCGGCGGGTGACCCGTTGATGCTGCCTCCCGAACTTCCCCCGCTGCCCGCGCTCACCCGCGCCGAAGGCGAGCTGATCGACCAGTACCTGGAGATCATCGACCTGCTGGGCCGGATCAATCCGGCGCGCGCCCACGACACGTACTCGGGGCTGCGGGCCGCCCAGGCCCTCGTGCCCAAGGCGGTCGCGCTGCGGGATGCGCTGGCGCTGATGCACCAGCGCGGCGAGAACGAACTGCACGCTCCGACGCTGACGCGCGCCCTGCGCGTACTGGACGGCGAGCGGCGCGCGGCGCGGGTCACGCTCCCTTCCCAGCAGGAGCTGCCCCCTGACTGAGGTCGATGAGCCGGTGCATCACGGTATGCGGCAGCGTCGGGTTGGCAGCGGCGCCGAACGCGCTGTCCATCCTGGTGAGCCGCCGCAGCAGCTCTCCGGCGGGGAACCTCGGGTCACGCAGCGCCCAGCACCCCACCTCCGGATCGTCGGCCAGCCGCAACGGCAGCTCCGGGCCCGCCTCCGGGTCGTGGAGCGCGGCCATCCGCAGCCGCGGATCGGGATCGTCCACGAATCGGGCCAGACCGGGCTTGGCGAAGTTGCGGTGATTCAGCAGGAATGCCGTACTCCGTTCATCCGCGACATACGCCTCCAGCAGCACTTCGTGCGGGGCGTCCTGGCTGGCGCACAGGTGCCGCCGCACCAACGGGTCCTCGTCCTCGGCCAACCGTCTCGCCACATCGTCCGGCAGGTGCGGCTGCCTGGCGAGCGCCCGTCGTAACCCGGCGTGTGCGGACACAGAGATCCGCCGTGCCGTATCAGGATCCGCCGCCTTCTGCGCCATCCAGGCGGGCCATGTGAACCAGTCCGGCACGTCGTACCGGATCGATGCGCGCTGTTCTTCGGTGAGGTCCTCCCGCATCGACAGGGCGAGCCGGACCGCGTTCTCGGGATCGTGGGCGAGCCTCAGGGCAAGGGTGAACGGTACGTCCAGGTCACCGGCGGCCTCACATCGGACGTGCGCCTCGGGGTGCGCCACCCGCAACTCGGCTGCCAGTACCTCCGGTTCTTCCCTGGGACGCAACAGTTCGGCGAGCTTCGCACGCACCTGCTCGGCGGGATCGTCGAGCAGTCGCTCCCGTACCGGTTGCGCGAGTCGTTCCCACAGCGGCCGGTTCAGCGCTGCCGCCCGTACCTGTGGGTCCTCGTCCTCGACGAGCCGGTCCTGCACGGCGGGCGGCAGGGGTTGATACCAGAGGACCGCCCGCCTGACCTTCGGATCCGGATCGCGTGCCAGCATCTCCAGCAGCTTCGCCGGGATCCGACGCTTGAACTCACCGACCATCACCGTGTACACGAGCCGAACCCGAGGCTCGGCGTCGTAGGCGAGCCGCATCAGCACATCGGGGTCCGCCGTCGGATTCTCCGCGACGTCCAGCCGGTGCCGCACATACGGCGACGCCACCACGATGGCGGTCGCCTCGGCATCGAGCCTTCGCATGGCGAGCCACCGGCCGGACCCGGGCAGCGCATCGCATGCCAACAGCCGCTCCAGCACGGCCCCCGGCATACCCGCATTGCACGTCAGCCCGTGAAGCCACTTGTGGGTGATGCGCTCATCTGCGGCAGCGGCCCGCTCCAGTCCGGCATCAGCTTGAGGCACGGATGGCACGGATGGCATGGATGGCATGTACCGATTCTCAACCATTTGGTGGGCCAGGACTCACCGCACCGATGAATACCGGAAGTCGGGGCCCTGATCACGACGGCACGGTGGTGCCGTCCCAGGAGAAGAAGGCGCCGGTTGGCCCGTCGTCCGGCAGGAGCGCCAGCCGTACGGCGCCCTCCGCTGCCTCTGCCGGTTCCCCGCCCGCCGCGGCCGCTCGGGCGTTGAGGGCGGCCTTCGACGGAAGGCGTTGGTGACGGCGACGACACCGAACACGTTGGTCTCGTAGGTGCGCCGGAGCTCCGCCACTCCGGTTTCGGTCGGCGGCGCGAGCGAGCACGACGGGCCCGCGTTGTTGACCAGGTGTTGAGGACCGTGCGGCCGTCGCCCCGACGGGCCGGATCAGCTCGTGGCGCCGTTCCTCGCGGCGAGCACGATCTGCGTCTGCGTGGTCTGTCCCACGAGCCGGTCCCTGTCGTCCCGCAGGTCGGTCTGTACGACGACGAGGGTGCCGCCGACGTGCAGGGGACGGGCGGTGGCGTGGACGCGCCCGGAGGTCACGGCACGCAGGAAGTTGGTCTTGGACTCCACCGTGGACGTCCCGGCGCCCGGCGGGAGGTTGAGGTAGGCGCAGACCGCTCCGACGGAGTCGGCCAGGGCCATCTGGGCGCCGCCATGCAGGATGCCGCCCGCGGTGCAGGCGTCCGGGGACCAGGGCAGGCTGCCCACGACTCGGTCAGGGGTGGCCTCGTGGAGTTCGATGCCGAGTCGCGCGGCGAAGGGCATGGCCGCCAGGAGGTCGGCCGGGCTGGGGGCTGCCGTTTCGGAGGGGGACATCGCCTGCTGCCTTTCCGGTGCGGGTATGCGTCTCGGGCACGTGGTGGCGGTCTCGGGCACGTGGTGGTGACAGTGTCCTCTGCCCGCGCGCCAGGTCGCAGCCCTGCCCGGCACCGGCCCCGCCCGCTCCGTCCGCCACGCACCGGTGGCTCAGCCGTGCAGCGGCAGCCGTGCGTCGTCGCGCAGCAGCAGCAGCGGAATACGCTCGAGCGGGGCGTCGAGGGGGTGCCACCGGGCTGGAGCCGAGGCGTTCACCATCCAGTACAGCTGGAGGAGCAGGACGCCGACGATCACGAGGGCGATCACCGTGCTGCTCCAGCGGCGGGCGGCGGGCGGCGGGGGACGGGGGACGGTATCGGGACTACCTCTCGGACTGTTCGGCGCGCACGGCCCGCAGGTACACGTCGACGGTGCGGCCACATCGGCGGCAACGCGGCGGACAGGCGGCGGGGTGGGCGTCACCCAGGGGAGGGCGGCGCAGGAGATGCTGCTGTCCGGGTGGTGACGACGGGCGAGGGGGTGGCCCGCGGTCGACACACCGGAGACGATGAGGACCTGGCCATGCCCTACTGACCATGCACTGGTGACCGTGCCCTACTGACCATGCACTGGTGACCGTGCACTACTGACCGTGCGCTTCAAGGGCCAGCACCGCGAAGGTGGCCAGCCAGTGTTCGGTGGTGAAGTCCCCGCCGTCCACGGCGGGCAGGCCCGCCGCGAGGTGCGCCTCGGACGCCTCCGTGAGGCGGGTGCGGACCGGTCCGTCCGGCAGGGCCGATGCGATCGAGCGCAGCGCGGCGGCCCGGCTCAGGGCAAGGCCCAGCAGGTGGCCGATCTGCGGGTCACGGTGGTCGGAGACGACGGGCACGTCCAGAAGCGGACAGGTCGCCCCGGAGCGCAGCGCGGGCAGGAAGCGGTCGAGCCACCGCGCGAACCGCTCCGCCGTCAGCACCCGCCGCATCGCGTCGGCCTCCGTCAGCGTCGGGGACAGGAAGTCCTGGCCGGAGGGCTCCCAGTGGGCCGGGGCGTCCCGGTCGTCGGCGAACCAGTCCAGCAGGCGCTGCCGCACGGCCCTGGTGGTCGCGTCGGAGAGCAGTCCCGCGTCGAGCATCAGCGTCAGGGAGAAGGCGCTGTTGGGGTGGTTCCCGTGCCGGACGGGATAGGTGGCCTTCGGCAGCCACTCGGCCATCAGCCGGTCGACCGCGGCCACTCCCGGAGCGAGGGCCGCGGCCCAGCGGTCGCCCGTCGCGCCTCCGTACGCCCGGCACTCGGCGGCGAGGGCCACCAGCCAGGCCCAGCCGTACGGCCGCTCGAACGAGGGGCGGTCGAGGAGGTAGGCGGCTTCGACGGCGAGGTTCTCAGGGGTGAGGTGCCGGTCGAACACGTCGACGGCCTCCGCGGTGTCCGCGAACGCGGGCGTGTTGCCGTGGCGGCGCAGCAGGCGGATGAGCAGCCAGTGCATATGGACCGACGAGTGCCAGTCGTACGCCCCGTAGAAGGCCGGATGGAGGTCGCCCGGCGCCGGCCGATCGTCCGGGGAGGTCATGAGGTGCGCGGGGAAGTTCGGGTACGCGCGGGTGATGTTCGCCAGGGCGCGGCGGGCGAAGCCGGCGGCGTACGGGGCGAGCGTCATCGGCGTCGTCAATGGACTGCTCCTTCGGTGACCTTCAGGTCCTGGCCGGCGGGCGTGTGCGCCGCGGCGACGAGCAGGGCGCGCAGCCCGCGCGCCACCGTGGCGGGTTCAAGGGCCGGGGCGGTGCCGTCGGTGACCTGCTCCGGCGCCCAGGGGACATGCACGAAACCGCCGCGGACGTGCGGGAACTCGGTGGCCACCAGGTGGCCGATGCCATAGGCGATGTGGTTGCAGACGAAGGTACCCGCGGTGTTGGAGACGGCGGCCGGCACACCGGCCTCGCGCAGGGCGGCGACGCATGCCTTTACGGGGAGGTTGGTGAAGTAGGCGGCGGGGCCGCCCGGGACGACCGGCTCGTCGATGGGCTGGTTGCCGGCGTTGTCGGGTATGCGGGCGTCGTCGATGTTGATGCCGACGCGTTCGACGGTGACGCCGGGGCGACCGCCTGCCTGGCCCAGGCACAGGACCAGATCGGGGACCGCCGCGCGGATCGCGTCGCGCAGCGCGTCGATGGATGTGTCGAAGACGCAGGGCAGTTCGGCGGCGGTGACGGTGAGCCCTTCGGGTGGCTCGGCGGCCACGAGCGAGGCCGCCTGCCAGGACGGGTTGACGCTCGCACCGTCGAAGGGAGCGAAACCGGTGATGAGCACACGCGTCACGGCGCTTCCTTTCCGGAGGATGGAGGATGACGGCTCGGGGCGGCGGGCAGCCGTGAGCGGCGGGCACCCCCGGGCACCGCGCACGGCGGACGGCTCAGAAGGCGAAGAACGCCATGAGCACCGTGGCACAGACCAGGAGCGGCAGCGCCGTCGGTATCTGCGCCTTGATCGGCCCGTACTGGTCCTTCAGCTCCAGAAGCGTGGCCGGGACGATGTTGAAGTTGGCGGCCATCGGTGTGCAGAGCGTGCCGCAGAAACCGGCCAGCATGCCGATCGCGAGGACGGCGGGCGGGTTGCCGTGCATCTGCACGACGAGGACGGGCCAGCCGATCGCCGCGGTCATGACGGGGAACGCGGCGAAGGCATTGCCCATGATCACGGTGAACAGGAACATACCGACGCAGTACGCGATCACCGCAAGGTACTTCGAGTCGCCCGGCAGGACATCGTGCATGATCGTGCCGACCTGGGTGCCGACTCCGGCCAGCGCGAAGATCGAGCCGAGCACGGCGAGCAGCTGGGGCAGCAGCAGGGCGGAGCCCATCGCCTCCAGCATGGAGCGGCCGGCGTGCAGCGGAACGGAGAGCTTCTTCTCACCGGTGACCAGCATGCCGACGACGAGGGCGACAAGGCACCCGGCGCCGAGCCCGAGCAGGGTGGCCTGGCCCTCCTGGAACAGGCCGGACGTGTCGAGTACGGAGGCGCAGACGATCGCCACGAACGGGATCGTCACAGCGGGGATGAAGATCCTGCTGCCGAGCCGTTCCGCGGAGGCCTCGCGCTGTTCGGCGGTGGTGGTGCTCACGACTCCCTTGCCGAGGAAGTTGAACCCGGCGAGCACGATCAGGACGAGGACCGCGGCGCCGAGCGGTTCGGCAGGCAGGGTCCAGCCGCCGGTGTGCGCGGTGGCGTTGGCGACTCCCGTGCCGTAGGGGAAGGTGAGCCCCAGCAGGCCCCAGAACCCGGCGGAGGCCCACCGCCTGGGGTTGCTGCGGTCGGCCGCCATCTGTACGGCCATGACGAAGAAGACGAGGCCCACCAGCCAGTACAGCCATTCGACCTTGATCACTTGGTGTCCTCCTTCGGAAGCGGCATGTCGTGCTCGGCGGAGGCGAGCGCCATCTCACGCTCCAGGTGCCGGTCCAGCAGCAGCAGACGGGCGCCGTGGATCAGGAAGGCGCAGACGGCGAGCGGGATCGCCCACAGGGCCAGCTGGGTCGGTTCCAGACTCTGGTGGTACGTCGAGTTCACGAAACCGGTGATCAGCAGGATCGAGCCGATCGCGATGAAGCAGTCCTCGCCGAAGAAAACGCCGACGGTGTCGGCCGAGGCGGAGTAGGACCGCACCTTCTCACGCAGCCGGTCCGGCAGCGCCGCACCCGTCGAGCGTTCCGCGGCGGCCTCGGCCATGGGCGCGACGAGCGGCCGTACGGTCTGTGCGGGGCCTCCGATGCTGTTGAGGCCGAAGGCCGCGGTCACCTGTCTGACCAGGAGGTAGACGGTCAGGAAGCGGCCGGCGCTGAGGCTGCCGAGCCGGCCGATGAGCCGACGGGCCTGTTCCCGCAGGCCGTAGCGTTCCAGGAGGCCGATCACCGGGAGCACGATGGCGTAGACGGTGACCGAACGGCTGTCGGCGAAGGACCGCCCGAAGGCCGCGAGGACCTCCAGCGGACTCATCTTGCCGAGCAGTCCGGTGACGATACCGGCGACGCCCACCACGAGGACGGGGTTGCGGCGCGTGACGAATCCGAGGATCACCACGACCACACCGAGAAGAACGATCATGCGGTGGCCCACTTCAGACGTGAGGGACAGGGAGGGCCCGGAGCTGCCATGGATCCGAAGATTCCGGGTCCGTGCGGACGGGCGGACCCTAGGCGATCGTTGAACATTCACACAAGGGGACGGTTCACATCCGGAAGAGGAACCGTTCACGTCCAACACCGACACCCCCGTGCGCGAAGCGCGACGCCGACTCCTCACCCGCACCCTCACGCCGGGTGCACATACCGCTCACCCACCCACTCCAGTCCGCGCGCGGCGATCCCGGGCCGGCCCCGAGCGCCCCCGCCCGTGCCACCGCTCCCCCAACCTCCCGCTTGAACGCGCTACTTGAACGTGTTAGGAGCTCCGCGGGGCTCACGGACTTCCTGCCGGGGATGACCCGCACTTACTGAACTGCGGCGCGTCTCGAGTCGTCGTCAACGCAGCCCGTTCATCGCTGGCTTACCGCGTGGCGTCGGCCGGGCGTCGGCGTACCCGCCACAGCCAGCGGCACGCGACCAGGGGGAGCGTGGTGAGCAGCACATTGACGACGATGAGGGTGGCCGCACCGATGTCGGCGGCGTGCGAGGCGGTCACGGCGATGACGGCGGGAAGGACGAAGGCGATGAGCGTGCCGATGGCCTTGTGCGTGCCCGCCCACCAGCCGCTGGTGCAGAGCATGACGATGCCGACGAAGCGGACCACCGTCGCCACCAGGGCCGACTCGCCGTGTGTGAAGAGTTCGTTGACGAGGGCGACGGGCACCGACGCCGCGAGGGTGACCAGCGGGGTGAGGGGGCTGTGCGGCCATCCCGTGCGCCTGGGTTCGTCCGCGGCACCGACGGCCGAGCCGGAGTGGTCATCGCGTGCGGGTATGCCGGTGGACTTCATACAGCCCGTGCCTCTTTCAGTTGCCGCGTAATGCAGCCGCGGCAACCGGATGCCGCCGGCGCATTCAGGGCAGCAGGCAACCGGTCAAGGATGCCTGCTGCCCCACGCGGAGACGCGTACGTCCTGACGGCCGTCCTTCGGGATGGCCGAAGCAGAGCACTCCCGCCTTACTGGCGCGGCCGCTCGAAGGTGAGCAGCAGACCCTCGACCGCGCCAGGCCCTATGCGGCCCTTGACGTCGGCTGACGTTATCGTCTTCAACCCCCAGCCGTCCTCGGCCTGCTTGTTGAGAACCTTCTCCAGCTTGTCGGCGTCCAGGGCGTCGCCGATCAGCGACTCCCGGAAGGTGACGACCTTGTATTCGTACATGTAGGGCTGGCTCATGGCTGCGGGTACTCCTGCTGTGTGGGTGGTGCGGTTGCCGGAGCCAGTCAATCATCTGAAGGTCACCGCGACCCCGGACCTCCCGCCTGCGGAACGCCCCCCTCCTGCTGATTCGACGCGGACGCGCATGCCGCCCGAGCGTAAGCTTCGCTCGGCATCGGCGCGGCGGGGAGGCGGGGCACATGACGGCTGAGCCAGCACAGAGGTGGGAGTCCACCCTCGATTCGGTCGTGGTGTACGCGCAGGGCGCGGTCTGCCGACGCGTGGCCCGGGGCAGCGTGTCGCCTGACGGCCGGGTGCGAGTGACGGGACTGCCCCGCTCGCTGGACCCGGGCTCGCTGCGGGCCCGTGTCCTGGGCGCCTCCGGGGTGCGCGTCACCGAGGCCCGGGTCCAGGTCGAGGCCGAGCCACTCGGCACGGACACGCCCGACGGGTTGCGGCGCGAGGTCGAGCGGCTGAGCGACGGCCACGCAGCAGCGCAGGGGCGCCGGGACCGGCAGCTGAACCTGATCAAGGAGGTGAGGGCCCTCCACCCGGTCCCACCTCCCCGCAGGCGCGACGACCCGCACCGCCGCACCCCCGCCGACGCGTGGCTGGAACTCGCCGACTTCGTCGACGAGCGACTGGCGGCACTGCACGACCGCCTCTTGGAGCTCGAGGAGGCACTGCGCATCGCCGACCACGAGCTCAGCGTCGCCGTCGACCGGCTCGCCCGCGCCTCCACCGACGCGCCGTCAGCGCACGTGGAGACCACGCTCTGCGCGGTGCTGGCCCTCGACGGTACCGGCGATGCGGA
This sequence comes from Streptomyces odontomachi, assembly GCF_024435355.1. GTDB lineage: Bacteria > Actinomycetota > Actinomycetes > Streptomycetales > Streptomycetaceae > Streptomyces > Streptomyces odontomachi. The sequence goes on along the minus strand of NZ_JAMJWG010000001.1, from coordinate 810,260 downwards.
GGTGGAGCTGGAATACGGGGTGCCGGGCGCCGTCTGGGTGCCGGCCTACCGTCTCGCCTACCGTCAGGGCGACGACAGCGGCCGTATGGTGCTGCGCGCCTCGGTCGCCCAGCGGACCGGGGAGGACTGGACCGGCGTGCGCATCGCCCTGGCCACCGCGGACCTTCGGCGCCGCACCGACCTGCCGAGGCTCCGCTCGATCCGGATCGGCCGCAGCCAGGCCGCCCCCGCGTCCGCTGGCTGGCGCGAGCCCCCGGCCGGACTCGCCGACCTGTTCTCCGGGTACGACACGGCAGGCCCCGGCCCTGCCCAGGGCGCCGCACCCGCTGCTGCCGGGACAGCTGCCGCGCCCATGGATGCCGTGGCCGACTTCGCGTCCGCTCCCGTTCCGCCTCCGCCGCCTGCCCCGAGGCCGGCACCGCAGGGCTACGGCGGTCCGCCGGACTCGGTCCCCGTACTCGAGAGCGCGGACGGCGCTCCCCCGGACGCCTACGGCGGCGCGATGCCCGTCCCTGCACAGCCGGCCGGTTCCCGACCGGGCGCCAGGCCGCGTGCCGCAGCCAAATCCTTCGCGGGTGCCCCTGCCGCCACGGCGCCCGCGGCTCCTGGCCAGGCCGCGCCACCGCCCTCCCCGGCACCCGTAGCCGGTCCGCCGCAGCCGAGCGGCGCCGAGCTCGACTATGCCGCCCTTGTGCTGTGCGGCCCTGACGAGCAGGGCGATCGCAGGGGCCGGCTGTTTCCCGACTCCCCCTTCGACCCGGTCGCGGCCGAGTACCGCCGCCGCGCCGAAGCGGTGGCCGCGCTGCCGCTGCCCGGACAGGCCGTGCGGCCCCGCGAGTCGGCGGGTTCCTTCGACCACCGCTTCGACGCCACCGCCCGCACCGACATTCCGTCGGACGGCACCTGGCACACCGTCACCGTCGGCGAGATCCCGATCGGACTGCGGACCGAGTACCTGTGCGTGCCGTCCCTGGAACAGACCGTGTACGCGACGTTGGTGCTCTCCAACCGCACCGACCAGGCACTGCTGGCCGGCCCGGTGGAGGTCACCGTCGACGACGGCTTCCTGCTGACCGCCGCACTGCCCACGCTTGCTCCCGGCGGCGTCCGCCGGGTGGGGCTCGGGCCGGCCGAGGGCATCCGGGTCACCCGCCGTACGAACCTGCACGAGTCGACTTCGGGCCTGCGCAACAACACCACCGTGCTCGACCACCGCGTCCACGTCGAGCTGGCCAACCGGCTGTCGAGGGCCGTCACCGTGGAAGTACGCGAGCGAGTGCCGGTCACCTCCGACCCGGACGTCAGGATCGAGGAACGGGCCGACTGGACGGCACCCGAGGAGGGCACGGACCCGGATCGACATGCGCCGGGCACCCGCATCTGGCGACTGGACCTGCCCGCAGGTGCCACCGCCGCCCTCGACGGCGGCTACGAGATCCGCATCCCGACCGGCAAAGCCCTGGTCGGCGGCGCTCGAAGGAGCTGACACCCACCATGTCCACGGACCCGAAGCCGATCGCCCTGCCCGTCACCGCCGTCACCTGCCTTGAGGATCGCGCCCACGTCGAGCGCGCCGTCGTGCTCGACCTGGAGGCCGGGGTCCACCGTCTGCGCCTCGGACCGGTCAGCGCGCTGGCCGTCGACCGGACCCTCCACGCCGAGCTGACCGCCGACCACCCCGCGACCGTGCTCGACGTGCGGATCGTGCGCAGCTGGACACCGCGCGCTCCGCTGCCGTCCACCGACGACGACTCCGCACTGCGCCGGCGCGTACAGGCCCTCGAAGAGGAGCAGTCCGCCCTGGGGCAGCGATGCGACCGCCTGCAAGCCCGCCTCGACCTGCTCGGCCGCCTCGCCGCCGATCTGCTGCGGGAGATCGGCGAAGGCGCCGGCGCGGGCGAGGCCGAACGTCCCCGCTGGACCCGGGAACTGGACCGCGTGGACGACGAGCGCGACGGGTACGGCGAGCAACTCCGCGCCGCACAGGCCCGGCTCGCTGCCCTCTCCGTCGAACTCGGCGAAGCCCAGCGGGCCATGCACCTGTCCCAAGAGGAGCCCGCCGAACTGGTCGGCCATGTCGAGTTGACCGTGGATGTCGCGGCCGCCGGGCCGGTCGGGCTGCGCCTGAGCCACCTCACCCCGTGTGCGCTGTGGCGGCCCGCCTATCGGGCCGTGCTCGAGGGGGACTCCGTGACGCTGGAGACCGACGCCATGGTCTGGCAGCGCACGGGTGAGGACTGGTCGGACGTACGGCTGACCTTGTCGACGGCCCGCTCGGCGCTGGCGACCGACCCGCCGCGGCTCGGCGAGGACCGGTTGACGCTCAAGGACCGCTCCGCAGCGGAGCGCCGCACGGTCGACGTCGAACTGCGCGAGGAGGAGATCGGTGCCCTCGGCCCGGCCCGAGTGCTCGGCCTGCCGGGGGTGGACGACGGCGGCGAGGCGCGGGTGCTGAGCTCCCCGGCGCCGGTCTCGGTGCCCGGTGACGGCCGCGCCCACCGAGTGCCGCTCTCCGCGTTCAGCACGGCTGCGCCCAGTGAGTACGCCTGCTCACCGGAGTTGTCGCCCCTGGTCACCCAGGTGGTGCGGTTCGACAACCTGTCCGGCCACGCGCTGCTCGCCGGGCCCGTGGACCTGGTACGCGGGAGCGGATTCAGCGGCCGCGGCACGCTGGACTTCACCGCCCCCGGCGCCGCCGTCGAGCTGGCCTTCGGCAGCTGCGACGACTACCGGGTGATCCGGCATGCCGAGGAGTCCCGTGAGGTGGCCCGTGTCACCCAGCGGACCGTGGTCACCCGCACGGTCCAACTGCACCTGTCCCGGTTCTCCGCCCCCGAGGCGCATGACGAGCGGGTGGTCCTCCTTCGGGAGCGGGTCCCGGTCTCCGAGGTCTCGGCGGTGGAGATACGCCTGGACAAGGACGCGTGCTCGCCGGCGCCCGACGCGGTCGACGCCGAGGGCATCGTCCGCTGGGACGTCACCCTGCCGCCCGGTGGGCGCCGCACGGTCACCCTGGTCTACGAACTGTCGGCGAGCGCCAAGGTCACCGGGCTCTGAGTCGGGTGGGCCGCTACAGAGGCCTTCGATGCCCTGGCGCGCGAGCCAGGCACGTTCAGCCGGATCGACACCGCAGCCGAAGCTCGGCAAGACCGGGATCCCAGCCTGCCGAAGGCGTCAGTGTCGTGCGGCCGGGCCGGAGGCGGGGCAGGTGGTGACCACCTGGGCGTGAACCCGTCGTGGGACGGGGCAGACGAAGACGGCACCGGCCGGTGCCCGCTCGGGTACCGGCCGGAGGGCAGCGGACGCGGTGCCTGTCCCCGTCAGACGGTCGGCTTCCGCACGGAGCTCGGTTCGGCGGCGAGCAGTGCGGTGATCTCATCGGCGAGCTGCGGGCCGAGCTTGCCCCAGCCGTCCTTGTAGCCGTAGACGCTGGCCAGGGTGCGGGCGTCGTAGTCACCGTTCATGATCTCGATGTCGGTGGCCGTGATGAGTGCCGGGTGGGCGACGCCGACGGCCGCCGACATCTTCATCAGCTCCTTGCGCAGGGTGCGCAGGTAGTCAGCGGCGCGGGTGGCCTTCGACGTCGGGTCGAGGCCGCGGGCCAGCCGCGGGCTCTGGGTGGCGATGCCGGTGGGGCACTTGTCGGTGTGGCACTTCTGCGCCTGGATGCAGCCGATCGACAGCATCGCCTCACGAGCCACATTGATCATGTCGGCGCCCAGGGCGAAGGCGACCGCGGCGTTCTCGGGCAGGCCGAGCTTGCCCGAGGCGACGAAGGTCACGTCGTCGGTCAGCCCCAGTTCGGCGAAGGTGCTGTAGACCCGGGAGAAGCCCATCCTGAAGGGCAGCGAAACCGAGTCGCTGAAGGTCAGCGGCGCCGCCCCGGTGCCGCCCTCACCGCCGTCGACGGTCACGAAGTCGACACCACGGTCACCACGTGCCATCAGCGTGGCCAGCTCCTGCCAGAAGTCCATCTCTCCCACCGCGCTCTTGACCCCGACCGGCAGACCGGTCTCGGTGGCCAGCAGTTCGACGAAGTCGAGCATCGAGTCGACGTCGTGGAAGGCGGTGTGCCGCGCAGGGGAGGCACAGTCCTTGCCGCGGGGGATGCCGCGGATCTCGGCGATCTCGGGTGTCACCTTCGCACCCGGCAGCATCCCGCCGAGGCCCGGCTTGGCTCCCTGGGAGAGCTTGATCTCTATCGCCTTGACCGGGGCGCTGGCGACCACGTCCTTGAGCTTGTCGATGTTGAAACTGCCGTCCTCGTTGCGGCAGCCGAAGTACGCCGTGCCGATCTGAAGGACGAGGTCGCCGCCGTTGCGGTGGTACGGCGAGAGGCCGCCCTCCCCCGTGTTGTGCATCGTGCCCGCCAGCGCCGCCCCCTTGTTGAGGGCGGTGATCGCCGCGCCGGAGAGCGATCCGAAACTCATCGCCGAGATGTTCACCACGCTCGCCGGCCGGAACGCCTTGGCGCGCCCACGTGGCCCGCCCAGCACCTTGGCCGAGGGCAGTGGCGCCTGCGGATCGTGCAGGTCGGGCAGCGTGCCGGCGAACGTGCGCTGTTTCAGGTACGCGTGCCCCTGCATGTGCTCAACGTCGTTGTCGGTCCCGAACCCGAAGTAGTTGTTCTCCCCCTTCGCCGACGCATAGATCCAGCTGCGCTGGTCACGGCTGAACGGGCGCTCCTCATCGTTGGAGGTCACGATGTACTGCCGCAGTTCCGGACCGATCGCCTCCAGCAGATACCGGGCATGTCCGACCACTGGAAAATTCCGGAGCAGTGCATGCTTCTTCTGGACAAGGTCATGTGCGGCCACCAGCCCCAATGCTGCTGCGGCGGTCGCGGCTATGCTCCGGGCGCGCATGAACGTTCCTCTCCTCGATGCTCGACTCCATCGCCCTGCGGTGGACGTCGTCGTGTCATGTCGGGCGTTGGCGGCGGACACGACCAGGCTGGCGTCGGCGTCCGTCGGAGAACGCGCAACGATAGTAGAGGCGGCGCGGAGCGGGTGTGTGATCAGGGATGTCGGGTGGGGCGGTCGTGCCAGTGCCACGGCAGTCTGTTTGTCGGGGGGTGTCGGGGGACTCCACTCACGCGCCGAAGGTCCGCCGGCCACCTTCGGAAAAGAGCCGAAGAGACTGGTCTCGCGCTGATCGACGGCACCATGGACCACACCCCACGTTCGACCACCCTCTGCGCCCTCTGCGCCCTCTGTGCCCTCTGTGCCCTCTGTGCCCTCATGGACCATCAGCACACCGGGAGCGGGCCGGCGCCCTTCCGAGTCATCCCTGGATCGTGTCTACGGTTCCGGCCTCCCAGGGAGTGGTGGCATGGTGCGACGGCGGCCGCAGGATTCCGGCGGCAGAGGCGGCGACGGCGCAGCACGCCACGGGAAGGAAGAACGTGAGGTTCAGGGGAAGCAGCTGCGTCAGAGGTCCGATGACGGCCGGGCCGGCGAGCATCCCGAGGTAACCGAGACCCGCGACGCGGGAGACGTTGGTGGCGGCGGCGTTCTCGCCTGTGTGGCCGGCGGCACTCAGGAGCTGGGGAACGCAGCCGGACAGACCGAGCCCGAACACGGCCCAGCCGGCCAGCGCCAAGGGAACCCAGGGGCTGAGCGCGGTCACGGCCAGGCCCACCGCGGCCCCGAACGCACCGTAGCGCAGGACGGCCACCGGGCCGAGCCGCGCGGCAATCCGGTCGGCCAGCAGGCGGCCGACGGTCATGGCGGTGGCGAAGGAGCCGTAGGCGAGGGCAGCGACGGCGGCTGGTGCGCCCAGGACGTTGCGCAGGTGGAGGGTGCTCCAGTCGTTGGCCACCCCTTCACACAGCATGACCATCAAGGCGAGGGCCGCCAGTGCCCATATGCGCCGGGGAGTGCGGCGGGCCCTCGGGCCGGCGCTGGGTGAGGTGGCGGGGGCGCCGGGTGTGCGGAGGTGGTCGGGCCGGAGCAGTGCGGGCCTTGCCATCGCCGCGACGGCGAGGCCCAGGACGGCCGCGGTGGCGAGGGTCACCGTCGGGCTCCAGCCCCAGCTGAGGGTGCGGGCGCCGATCAGTGCGGCCAGGCCGCCGCCGATGGAGAAGGCGGCGTGGAAGGCGGACATGACGGGGCGCCGGTAGCCGCGTTCCACATGGATGGCGTGGGCGTTCATGCTGACATCCAGGCAGCCGTTGCCGACTCCGAGCGTCAGCAGGGCCGCACCGAGCGTCCAGGCGTTCGCGGCCAGGCCGGGCAGCGCGACCGCGGCACTGCACAGAGCGGCGCTGAGCGGTACGGCGGCGCGGGCGCCGAAGCGGTCGGTCAGCGGTCCGACGGCCTGCATGCCCGCGAAGGCGCCCGCGCCGAGGAGGAGCAGGAGCCAGCCGAGTACGGCGTGGCCGATTCCGGTGCGGTGCTCGATGTCGGGGATGTGGACGATCCACATGCCCAGGAGAAAGCCGTTCAAGGTGAAGTAGGCGAAGGTGGCCAGCCGGGCGGCTCGCAGCTGTCTGTCCATGGATCGAACATATCGAACAAAATTTTCGTGCAATAAGATGCACTTCAAACATACTCGATGTTCAATTCAGGGTATGACCGGCACTGAGAGACTGAGGCAGATCACCGAGGCCGTACGCGCGGCGGGCCGCCTGCAGGTCGCGGACCTGGCCGCCCTCACCGGCGCCTCGGAGATGACCGTCCGCCGTGACCTGGACACCTTGGCCGCCCAGGGGGTGCTCGAGCGCTACCGGGGCGGAGCCAAGAGCCTGCTGCTCCGCGGCGAGGAACCGCCGTTCGCGCTCCGGGCTCAGGAGGGGCTCGAGGGCAAGCGGCGCATCGCCGCCGAGGCCGCCGCGCTGCTCGCCGACGGCGAGTCGGTCGTCCTCGACAGCGGCACCACCTGCCTGGAGGTAGCCCGCGCCCTGGAGCACCGACGCCTCACCGTCATGCCGCTCTCCCTGCACGCGGTGAACGCCCTCTCCGCAGCGCCTCAGTTGACGCTTCTCGTGCCCGGCGGCTGCCCCCGCCCGGGTGAGCTGGCGCTGACCGGCCCGCTGACCCAGGCCTCCCTGGCCGCCCTCCGCTTCGACACCGCGATCATCGGCTGCTGCGGACTGGACGCAGACCACGGCCTCACCGCCTACGACCTGGACGACGCCGCCGTCAAGCGCGCCGCGATCGCCTCGTCCCGCCGCGTCATCGCCATCGCGGAGTCCGTCAAGCTCTCCCGCACCGCGCTCGCCTTCGTCGCCCCCGCCTCCGCTCTGCACGCCCTCGTCACCGACGAGCTCGCGCCGGAGGAGGCGACCAGCGCGCTGGCCGGGGCGGGCGTGAGCGTACGGAAGGTGTGACCGCATGACCACGACCGTGCTCTTCGACCTCTTTGGCGTCCTTGCCCGCCTTCAGTCCGAGCAGGGAAAGGACCGTCTGGTGCGGGCGGCGGACATGCCCGCTCCCGAGTTCTGGGACGCCTACTGGGAGTACCGCCCACGGTACGACAGCGGAAAGTTGACCGGGCAGGCCTACTGGCAGCACGTGATCGGCTCCCGGCTGGACCAGAGCCGCACCGCCGCGCTCGTCCAAGCCGACATCGCGAGCTGGAGCGCTGTCGACGACTCCATGGTCGCCCTGGTCGCCGAGCTCGCCGACGCCGGGCGGCGCATCGCGCTGCTCTCCAACGTTCCCGAGGAGCTGGCCGCCCACTACGAAGCGCACCACTCCTGGCTCGGGTACTTCGAGGTACGTGCCTTCTCCTGCCGCATCGGCCACATCAAGCCCGACCCCGACGCCTTCCTTTGGTGCCGCGACGCTCTGGGGCAAGACGCAGGAAGCATCCTCTTCGTCGACGACCGCCGGGACAACGTGCAGGCCGCCGAGACGATCGGCATGCACGGACACCTCTTCACCACACCGGCCGGGTTGAGAAGCCGCCTCGCCCGGTGAGGCGATGCCAGAGAGCCCTGCCCGTGCGCCGTCGCGCCGGTGCGCCGTCGCGCCGTGTCCAGCAGTGTCCGTCCGGCCGCGGGGAACGCCCGCTCGGACGCCGAAGCAGAACCATGAAGACGGCCACCGCGCCCCGCTCAACAGGCTCAATCATGAGCGTGCAGATCGATGCGGTCCCCGAGGCGAGCACGCATGACCGGCCCCGTGCCTCCGTCCCCCGCCGCGACTTCTCAACCTGGACCGCAAAGGGACTTGCCCACTGTCGAAATGGGCCGGCGCCTGCCACGGAGCCATGCTGGTCGCCGCCGGAGTAGTAGACGTCTTCTTCCACATGACCGCCGATCCCTGGGACATCGCCGCCGCCGTCCCCATCGTCGAGGAGGCGGGAGGGACGGTCAGCGACCTGGACGGTGACCGCAGCATCTCGTCGGGGGCGGCCCTGTACAGCAACGGCTATGTCCACCACAGGGTTCTGGACGTGTTGCGGTCCACTGCCACGGCGCCGTGACCGGGGAAGTCACCGAGTCAGGCGAGAAACGACAGTCGGACCTGACGGTCGTGATTGGAGACGTTCGTGTCGACGAGGCACACCGACTGCCAGGTGCCCAGGGCCAGGCTGCCGTCGATCACGGGCAGCGTGGCGTGCGGCGGGACGATGGCCGGCATGACGTGGTCCCTGCCGTGTCCGGGGCTGCCGTGCCGGTGCCGCCAGCGGTCGTCTGCGGGGAGCAGGTCCTGCAGGGCGGCAAGCAGGTCGTGGTCGCTGCCCGCGCCCGTCTCGATCAGGGCGATTCCGGCGGTGGCGTGCGGGACGAACACGTTGAGCAGACCGTCCCGCCGACCCGCCACCTCCCTGAGGTAGCGCTCGCACTCCTGGGTGAGGTCGACGACGGTCTCCTCGGAGCCGGTGGTGATGTTGAGCATGCGGGTGCTGAAGGCATCGGACATGGCCCCATCCTCTCTTGCGACGCCGCGCTTGTGGCGATGCCCCGGCCATGTCCGCGGGCGGGTCGGCGGTGGACGGGACCAAGCGGCGGGCCGGCGAGGCGGTGGCGAGGGCCGGGCGAGGCGATCCGCGAGGGCCGGGCGAGGCGATCGAGCTCGTCGGTTCGTCTGGGTCGTCGAGCTGGACGGTTCGTCTGGGTCAGGGAAGATCCTCCGGCCTCGTGGGGTTGGTAGAAACGTGAACGATTTGAGCGTGCAGGGTGCCGTCGCCGGTTCCGGCGCCGTCACCGGCCGGGAGGTCGGGCGCCCCGCTGCTTCCCCGGCCGTCATCACGGGCGCCGAGGTCGCCGCCACCGCGTACATCCCCGTCGCTGCTGATGCCGGCGCCCTGGCCGGCCAGGGCGCGGCCGGCTCCGCTCGCGTGCACCCCGAGGTCGACGTGGTGGTGATCGGTGCGGGCCAGGCGGGACTGGCCAGCGCCTACCACCTACGGCGCACCGGGTTCGCGCCGGGCTCCGACTTCGTCGTGCTGGACCATGCCCGGGGGCCAGGGGGTGCCTGGCAGTACCGCTGGCCAACGCTCACCTTCGGCGCCGTGCACGGTATGCACGCGCTGCCCGGGATGGAGCTCATCGGGGCGGATCCCACGCGGCCGTCGTCCGAGGTGATCGCCGAGTACTTCGCGGCGTACGAGCGCGACTTCGAGCTACCCGTGCGCCGTCCGGTGCATGTGCGCGCCGTACATGAGGGCGACGGCGGGCGGCTGCGGGTCGAGACATCGGCGGGTGTCTGGGCCACCAGGGCATTGATCAACGGGACCGGAACCTGGGACCGTCCGTTCTGGCCGCACCCGCCCGGTCAGGAGGCCTTCCGCGGGCGACAGCTGCACACTGCGCAGTACCGCGGACCCGAGGAGTTCGCCGGGCTGCGGGTGATCGTGGTCGGCGGCGGCACCTCGGCAGTCCAGCACCTGATGGAGATCGCCCCGTACGCGGCCGCCACGACCTGGATCACCCGCCGGCCGCCGAACTTCCGTGCCGGTCCCTTCGACGAGAACCGGGGCCGGGCGGCGGTCGCCCTGGTGGAGGAGCGAGTCCGCCGGGGCCTGCCCCCGCTCAGCGTGGTCTCGGTGACCGGGCTGCCCCTCACTGACGCGGTGCGCCGGGCACGTGCTGCGGGTGTGCTCGACCGGCACCCCATGTTCGACCGGATCACACCGGACGGCGTCGTGTGGCGCGACGGACGCCGCCTCGACGCCGACGTGATCCTCTGGGCGACCGGGTTCCGGGCTTCGCTCGACCACCTGGCACCGCTGCGGCTACGCGGGCCGGGCGGCGGTATCCGCCTCGATGGGACACGCGTGGTGACCGATCCTCGGATCCACTTCGTCGGCTACGGGCCGTCCGCCAGCACCATCGGCGCCGGCCGCGCGGGACGGGCCGCGGTGCGCGACATCCGCCGGTTGCTCGCCCAGACGCCGGCCGTGGCCTGAGGAACACCGGTCAGCGCTTGCGGAAGACGCAAGGGGGATCGGATTCCGGGCCGAAGGCGCAAGCCGCTCCGGCTCGCTCTGTGCCATGGCGATGCCCGCCGTCATCCGATGGCACGGGCCGCCTGGCGGCGCTGGTTGAACTCCGTCACGTTCGCCATCTGCTCCTCGTAGCTCGAACTGAAGCGGGTGTCCCCAGGCTTGACGGTGACGAAGTACAGCCAGTCCCCAGCCGTCGGGTTGATCGCCGCCTCGATCGCCGGGTGCCCTGGATTGCCGATCGGTGTGGGCGGCAGGCCCATGCGGTTGTACGAGTTGTAGGGACTGTTGAGCCTGGTGTCCTGCTCGGTGGTGTGCACGCTCGAGCGGTTCAGCGCGTAGTTGATCGTGGAGTCCATCTGTAGCGGCATGCCGCGGGCGAGCCGGTTGTAGATGATCCGGGCGACCTTGCCCATGTCCGCGGGGGTGGCGGCCTCGGCCTGCACCACGCTGGCGATGGTGACGACCTGGTAGACGCTCATGGCGTTGCTCCGGGCGCCGGTGACCACGGGACCACTGAACTTTTTGGCGGCGGTTGCCACCATGGCGGCCAACAGCGACTGGGGCGTGGTGCGCTTGGTCACCGGATACGTGGCCGGGTAGAGATAGCCCTCCGGGTTGCCCTTTGCCTCCGCAGGCAACTTCAGATCCGCCTTCGGCACCGCCTTCAGGGTGGTGCCCTCGGGCAGGGCCAGCGCCTTGTCCACGGCCGCGTACACCTGGCTGGCGCGCCAGCCCTCGGGAATCGTCAGGGTCTTGGCCGATGCAGGCTGCCTGTCGTCGGGGAGCGCCAGCGTCACGGTCAGTGCGATGACGCCCGCCACGGCCATGGCGCAGGCGGCGGTCACGACGAGCCGGCCCCGGCGGGTCAGGCGAACGCTGTTTCGGCTCGGTGGCTGCCATCCGGGTCGTCGCGGAGGTGTGCTCTTCATGGCGGCACGTTAACGCGCATATACCCAGAATCCGGGCATATTTTCACTCTGTCTGCTCCAGTCGTGCGTCACGGCGGACGAGGGCGGCGTAGCGCCCGTCCTGTTGGATGAGTTCGTCGTGCGTGCCGCGCTCGGCCACCCGCCCGCGGTCGAGGACGAGGATCTGGTCGGCATCGCGGACGGTGGAGAGCCGGTGCGCGATGGTGAGCGTGGTTCGGTCGGCGGACAGCGTGTCGATGGCCTGCTGCACCGCGTGCTCCGTGCGGTTGTCCAACGCGCTGGTGGCCTCGTCGAGGATGAGGACCGGAGGATCGCGCAGGATGGTGCGTGCGATCGCCAGGCGCTGCTTCTCTCCTCCCGAGAAGCGGTGGCCGCGCTCGCCGACGATCGTCTCGTAACCGTCGGGCAGGGCGGCGATGTGGTCGTGGATCTGGGCGGCACGGGCGGCGGCGACCAGTTCCTCATCGGTGGCGTCGGGTTTGGCGAAGCGGAGGTTGTCGGCGACGGAGGCGTGGAAGAGGTAGGTCTCTTGCGAGACCACGCCCACCGCGCGTGCAAGGTCCGCGAAAGGCAGGTCCCGCACGTCGACGCCGTCGATGGTGACGCGCCCCGAGGTGACGTCGTACAGCCGCGGCACCAGATACCCGAGCGTCGACTTGCCCGCTCCGGTCGGCCCGACCACGGCCAGGGAGGCGCCCGCAGGCACCGTGATGTCGAGGCTGTCGAGAGTCGGGGCCCCCTTGTCGTCGTAGCGGAACGAGACGTTCTCGAAGCGGATCTCGCCCTTGGCCTCGCCGAGGCGCACCGGGCGCACCGGCTCCTCGATGTCGATGGGCAGGTCCAGGTATTCGAAGATGCGCTGGAAGAGGGCGAGCGAGGTCTGAATCTGCACCCCGGTGGCCAGCAGGCTCACGGTGGGCCGGAACAGACCCTGCTGGAGCGAGACGAAGGCGACCAGCGTGCCGATGGAGACGGTGGGACCACCCATTTGAAGGGCGATCCCCGCCGCCCAGTAGACGACGGCAGGCATGGCCGCGAGGACGATGGTGATGACGGACATGCGCCATCTCCCCGCCATGTTCGAGCGCACCTCCAAGTCGACCAGGGCCTCGGACTCCCCGGTGAAAGACTTGGTCAGCGAGTCGGCACGGCCCATCGTCCGGCCCAGCAGGATGCCGCTCACCGACAGGGACTCGGTGACCGTCGCGGCCATCGCGGCCATCTGCTTCTGTCGCTGGGTGGCGATGTTCTTGCGCTCGCGACCGACCCGGCGGCTGATCCACGCGAACACGGGCAACAGCAGCAGCGAGACGACGGTGAGCCGCCAGTCCAGCGCGAGCATGGCCACCACCGTGGCGATGACGCTGGTGACATTGGAGACGAGCGAGGTGGCGGTCTGGGTGACGGTGGCCTGCATGCCTCCGATGTCGTTGGCGATCCGCGACTGGACCTCGCCGGTGCGAGTGCGGGTGAAGAACGCCAGCGACATGCGTTGCAGACGGCCGTAGACGGCGGTACGTAGATCGTGCATGACGCGCTGGCCGACGGTGGTCGAAATGAGGGTCTGCAATACGCCGAACACGCTGGTGACGACCGCGCTGAGGATCATCCCCAGCGCGAGCAGGCTCAGCAGCCCCGTACGACGCTGCGGAATGGCCGTGTCCAGGATCTCGCGGAGCAGGAACGGCGTGACCACCGACACCAGGGACGAGGCGCAGACCAGCAGGCCGACCACGGCGAGACGGCCACTGTAGGGACGGAAGAGACGAAGGATGCGGCGAGTCTGGCGAGGCTGCTGCTCATCGGTGGAGGGCGGCTTCCAGACGGGTTGATCGTGGCGCATGGGCTCCTAACGGTGAGAGGACTGGCCCCACCAGGGAAGATCGGGCGGCGGGGCCAGGGGGTAAGGGTGGCGCGTTCCAGAGGTGGCGCACGGACGGAGTGACGCGTGCAACGACCGCGCAGACGGAGGGTGCGACGCCGCAAGCAAGAGCGAGCATAGCTCATTGTTACCTATATTCACAATGAATGAGGTCCTGCTATGGTTCCGGCATGAGTACCTCCGACGCCGACGGCCTGCTCGCCGAGCAGTTGCTGCGGCTGACGCGCCGTGTGCATCGCATTCAGAAGCGCCATCTCGAGCGGTGCGGGCTCGGCGCGACACCGGCGCGGTCCCGGCTGCTGCGCGTACTGGCGCAGTACGACTCGCCCCCGAGCATGGCCGAGCTGGCCCGACGCCTTGAGGTGGTGCCCCGGGCCGTGACGACGCTGGTCGACGGGCTGGAGGCGAACGGCACGGTGCGACGCGTCCCCGATCCCGACAACCGCCGGGTGATACGGATCGAGCTCACCGACGAGGGACGGCACGCCCTGAAGGAACTGCGCCGGGCCCGTCGCGCAGCCGCAGAGGAGATCCTGGCCCCGCTGGACCCCGGTCAACGGGACACGCTCGGCGAGTTGCTGACCGCGTTGATCGACTCCCCAGGACTTCCCGATGACAGCGACGGGAGCGAGAGTCGCGGCAGGAGGAGGAACAAGGGCGACGACAGGGGCGGACGCGGGGGCGGCGGAGCCGACGCCTCCGGCGGTGGCGGCGCACCCCCCGCCCCCCTCTCGTCCGGCGAGTAGAAGGCGGCTGTCTCAGCGGCGCGTCAGCGAGCGACGCCAGGAGCAGACCCAGCGGCATCCGCGGACGCTCCCCAAGCGGCCACAGTGCTGCTTGGCTGCTTGGCTGCTTGGCCTCTGGCCTCTGGCTGCTGGCTGCTGGCTGCTGGCTGCTGGCCGACAGTCGCTGCTGAGCCAGCCGTCGGTGGGCTTCGTTCCGTTGTCGTCCCGATGCCTGGAGGAGGCCGGGAAGCCACCGCGCCGCGGCGCCACGCCTTCCGGATCAGGAGGCCAGATCAGCCCTGTCCCCCATGACGACGACCGGGTGCTGTCTCGGGTCGAGAGTGCGCAGCAGATACCGCATTCCCGACTTGGCCAGGCTCACGCAACCCGAGGTGCCACTGCCATGGTCCATGTGCAGCCAGATGCCACCGCCTGATGCCTCCCCCTGGGGGCGGGTCGGATCCGTGGGCGGGGTGCCCCTGACGCGGTTGTAGTCGATCGCGATGACGTAGTCGAAGTCGTGCCAGTAGGACCTCGCCCAGTAGTGCGGAGCCTGGAACGAGGCAGATGCGGTGTACGGCAGCCTGGCGCCGGGATCGGGCAGCACTCCCCCCGCGTCGCTGAGCGTGAACACTCCGACGGGGCTGCGACGGTCCCCCAGATGATGGTCGGTCGTCCAGCCCTTGCTGCCGTTGTGGGCCGCCCAGGAACGCACCGAGCGCCAGACGCCGTCATGACGGACGAACAACTGCACGGTGGCCCGGTCGGAGTCCTCGCCTGCGCCGTAGACCGCGAGGACCTGGCCGGTGTCCGAAGGGATTCGCCCGCGCAGGCGCTCACCCACATAGGGGATCTGCCGAAGACCGCCGGCCCGCGCACCGCCCCGGGCATCCGCGTCACGACCCGGTCCAGCACTCACGTCGGCCCGCTGAGGTCTTCCATCGCTCCGGCCCGAACAGGAAACCGCGGCCAGCGCAAGGACTCCGCAGACCAACGAGGCGATCGCGGCTGATGCCGCACCAGATGTGCGCATGTGCCCTATGTTCCCCCAGCACGCGAGAGTCAGTCCGGCAGCGGAAGCCGACCTCGACGAATCAGGCTGTGGCCGCCGCTGCCGGACAATAAATCGATTGCTTCATGGCCGGTTGAGCCGGGAGCCTGTCACGGTTTCCCGCATTCCGCCCATCACCCCCGCCAGCGCAGGTGGCCATCGCCGTGGACGATGACGTCGCACGCCTCACCACCGGCCAGGCGCACGCCGCCGTCTCACTCATCTGTCCCGCACCGTTCTCCCTTCGCCTGCCCCGGTCCCCCTCCTGCGCCCGCTCCGACCGCCTCACCCATCCGCCCCTCCGCCGTCCGTTCCGACTCTGAGTCTGAGACACCATGCACATTCGAGATCTTCCGTTCGCCGACCCTGGTGTGCCCGATGCCCGGTCAGGCCCTCGCTTTCTGCTGTGGCTCGGCCGGAAGCAGCTGGGCGGGCAGCTGAAGTCCCTGAGCTGGGGGCTGTTGGCCTTCCTGTCCGTCTCGGCACTGCCGTACGCGGTCGGTTTCACCGTGCAGGCCGTGGTGGACCGCGATGGCGGCCGGCTCGCCCTGGCGGGAGGGTTGACCGCCCTGTGCGGACTCCTGATCGCCCTGGGCGACACGATGCTGCACCGCACCGCCATCACCAACTGGATCACCGCCGCAGCCCGAGTCCAGCAGCTGCTCTCCCGACAGACCGCGCACCTGGGATCGACCCTTACTCGCCAGGTCGCGGCCGGTGAGGTCGTCGCCGTCTCCACGGGTGACGTCGAGAAGATCGGCTGGTTCGTGGAGGCCCTGTCGCGCTTCACGGCCGCGCTGGTGACCGTCGTCGCCATCTGCGTCGCCCTTGCCGTCTACCAGCCGGACCTCGGCCTCATCGTGGCGGCCGGAGTGCCCGTGCTCGCGCTCGCCGTGCTGCCGCTGCTCCCCCACGCGACCCGCCGTGCCGATGTCCAGCGGACCAAGGCCGGCCGGGCGACCGAGCTGGCCTCCGACACCGTTGCGGGCCTGCGGGTGCTGCGCGGCATCGGCGGTGAGGAGCTCTTCCTCACCCGCTACCGCCACGCTTCCCAGGAGGTTCGCAAGGCTGCCGTGCGCAGCGCCCGCATGTGGTCGCTGATCTCGATGGTCCAGGTGCTGCTGCCCGGGGCGCTGCTGATCCTGGTTGTCTGGCGCGGCGTGCACCTCGCCCACGAAGGCCGTATCTCCGTCGGGGAGCTGGTCACCGTGTACAGCGCCGTCTCCCTGCTCAATTTCCCCTTGCGGCACTTCGAGGAGATCGCCATGGCGTACTCCTTCTCCCGACCGTCGGCGAAACGGACGGCCCGGGTGCTGTCGCTTGAGCGGGTCACGGACGCCGTCGGATCACGCGCCGCGGAGCTCCCGTCCGGGGATCTCGCCGACCCGCTCACCGGGCTGCTCGCGCCCGCGGGCCGGTTGACCGCCGTGGTGTGCGGTGACCCGGACGTCGCCGGGCGACTCGCCGAACGACTCGGTGGACACGCGGTGTCCGACGCGGCCGACGACGCGCCCGAGCCGCCGTCCGTGCTGCTCGGCGACGTGCCCCTCGACGAACTGCCGCTGGACACCGCCCGCACCGCCGTGCTCGTCCAGGACAAGGATCCGGTCCTGCTCTCCGGCACCCTGCGAGAGCTGTTCGACGTCCCCACCACCGGCTCGGTCTCAGCCGACGACGCCCTCACCGCCGCCCAGTGTTCTGACGTCCTCGATGCGGTGTTGCAGGGCGCACCGGGCACCACGGACCCGATGGACGCCCACATCACCGAGCGCGGCCGTTCCCTGTCGGGCGGGCAACGGCAGCGTCTCGCGCTGGCCCGGTCGCTGGCCACGGACCCGCAGGTGCTGGTCCTCGACGAGCCGACCTCGGCGGTGGACTCCCACACGGAGGCGCGGATCGCCAGCGGCCTGCGCACGGTGCGGACCGGTCGGACGACGGTGGTCTTCACCTCCTCGCCACTGCTCCTGGACCGCGCCGACGGGGTCGTGCTGATCCATGACGGGAAAGTACTGGCGACCGGCACGCATCGCGAGCTGCTGACCGGCGAGCCCCGGTATCGAGCCGTGGTGACCCGGGAACCCGATGCCGAAGCCGCCCCTGCGGGCGACGGCGGCCGTGCAGCGGCGGTCTCAGCCGCGCCTGCCGTGCTCCCGGAAACCAGCCACCACCCCTCCGTGGACGGCGAGACATCCCGCGGCCTCGCGCCCACCGGCCGGACCAGCGCGGTTCCCTCCGCAGCACCCTCGGCACCGGACAGCGCCCGCTCGACGCAGTCCGGCCCCGGACGCACGCCGACGGGCCCGAGCGGCCGGCCGCACGTGAGCACGGCGGAAGAGCTGACGGACCTGGCAGACCTGACGGACATTGAGGAGACGGCATGATCGGCCTGGCGCCCCCGGCCTACGATCCGGCGGCACCGAAGACGGCGCACACCCTGCCCGTCGGTTCCACGGCCACGGTACGGGCCTATGTCGGTGTGCTGTTCCGCAGGCACCGGCAGGCGTTCGTGGTACTCATCGGGGCGAACGCACTCGCGGTCATCGCCTCGATGACGGGCCCCTACCTGCTGGGCTCGCTCGTCCAGAACGTGTCGAACGACGCCGGAATGCACGACATGCACCTCGGCCGGATCATCGCCCTGTTCTCGGTGGCACTCGCTGTGCAGGCGTACTTCGTACGGCAGGTGCGGCTGCGCGGGGCCGTGCTCGGCGAGCGGATGCTGGCGGACCTGCGTGAGGACTTCCTCGTCCGGTCCGTAGCCCTGCCGCCGGGGGTACTGGAGCGGGCCGGTACCGGAGATCTGCTGTCCCGGATCACCACGGACATCGACCGTCTCGCCAACGCGATGCGGGAAGCCGTGCCCCAGCTGGCGATCGGTGTCGTCTGGGTCGGTCTGCTGCTCGGCGGGCTCGCGGTCACCGCGCCGCAGCTCGCTCCCGCGGTGCTGATCGCGGTGCCGCTCCTGACGGTCGGCTGCCGGTGGTACTACCGGCGCGCGCCGTCCGCCTACCGATCGGAGGCCGCCGGGTACGCCGCCGTGGCCGCCGCACTCGCCGAGACCGTCGACGCGGGGCGGACCGTGGAGGCGCACCGGCTGGGTGCCCGCCGTGTGGAGCTGTCCAAGAAACGGATCAGCCAGTGGACGGCCTGGGAGCGATACACCCTGTGGCTGCGCTCGGTGCTCTTCCCCGTCGTCAACATCACGCATGTGACCGTGCTCTGCTCGGTCCTGATGGTCGGTGGGGTGTTCGTCCTGCACGGTTGGATCGGGGTGGGTCAGCTGACGACCGGCGCCCTCATCGCCCAAATGCTGGTCGATCCCGTGGGCCTGATCCTGCGCTGGTACGACGAGCTCCAGGTCGCTCAGGTCTCGCTGGCCCGGCTGGTGGGCGTCCAGGAGATCAGCCCCGACGAGGGAGACGGCTCCCTTGCGCCCGAGGGCCGGGCGGTGCGCGCCGATGCGGTGCACTTCGGATACCGGCCGGGGCTCGATGTGCTGCACAAGGTGTCGCTGGAGATCCGGCCGGGGACGAGGCTGGCTCTGGTGGGACCGTCGGGGGCGGGGAAGTCCACGTTGGGCCGGCTGCTTGCCGGGATCTACGCGCCCCGAGACGGGCGGATCACCCTGGGCGACGCCGAGCTGTCCCGGATGCCCGCCGAGCAGGTCCGCGCGCATGTTGCCCTGGTCAACCAGGAGCACCATGTGTTCGTCGGCTCGCTGCGCGACAACCTGCGGCTGGCCCGCCCGGACGCCGACGACACCCGGCTGTGGGCGGCGCTGAACGCGGTGGACGCGCAGGACTGGGCTGGCGGCCTGGAGAACGGGCTCGACACCGAGGTCGGCTCGGGCGGGCACGCGCTCACCCCCGCCCAGGCCCAGCAGATCGCGCTGGCCCGGCTGGTGCTCGCCGACCCGCACACCCTCGTCCTGGACGAGGCGACGTCCCTGTTGGACCCGCGTGCGGCACGGCACCTGGAGCGTTCCCTGGCCCGCGTCCTGGACGGGCGTACGGTGGTGGCGATCGCACACCGGCTGCACACCGCGCACGATGCCGATCTGATCGCGGTCGTCGAGAACGGCCGTATCAGCGAGCTGGGCAGCCATGACGCGCTGGTGGCAGCTGACGGGGCGTACGCGGCGCTGTGGCGGTCCTGGCACGGCTGACCGCCACCCGGGCGGCTCCGCGACCGGCGGCCGCCGCCCGGCCCGTGTCACCACGTTCACGGGTGCCGGCGCACTCGGATGGATCAGATGAAGTTGAGCGCGGCCATGCAGCCCACCCCGCCGAGCACCATGAACGTCGGCATGAGCACCTTGAGCTCCACCCAGCTGCCGGCCCGGAACCGCATCGCCTTGGGCGGCCCCACCGGGTACCAGCGCCTGCGGCCCACCGGGATCGGCCACAGTATCGGGCAGCCGGAGACCGTCAGGGCGTCCCCGATGTCGTGCATCAGGGCACCGAGCACTATGGGCAGGCCGAGCCACAGGTACTCCTGGCCGGGGGCGGTGAACAGCCAGTCGGAGCCGTTCCCCGGCTTGTCCAGGATCCCGGCGAGGATCCAGGCGCTGGTCGCCGCGAGCAGCCACACCAGCACGTCGCTGCTGGACCCGCGGGCCGCCCGCCACAGCAAACCCTCGATGGCGAGCACCATGTGTATGAACAGAATGGCCAGTACCGCCCAGCGGCCGCCGAGGATGGCCAGGGCCGAGGATCCGGCGCCGACCAGCACCGCCCAGACCCAGGTGTGGGTGAGCGTGCGATGTCCGCCGTTGCGACGCGGGTCGCCCTTCATCCGGGTGGCCTTGTAGACGCCGTAGGAGAGCTTGTCGACGATCTCGCACACGCCCCGCGAGATGGGCCCGAAGGCTCGCGAAATGGTGGCCGACTTGTGGTCCAGGTCCGGGGCGAGCGCAGCTCCGGCGCAGATCAGGGCCCCCACGAGCAGGACCGGCCATGGCATGGTGTGCCCGGCGGCTGCCGCGGCCGCGCCCACCCCCAGCCAGGCCGCTGCTCCAGACAGTGAGTGTGCCGGTCCCATCATGGTTGCATCCCGCCCTGTTTCCCTTGTCCGCCTGTGCAGTTGTCCGCGATCGATGACGTTCCGTCGGCGCATCAGCGTAGCGTTCGCGATCTTCGCATGGCCGACCGATTCTTGGATCGGGAGGGTCGGCGGGCAAGATGGGGGTGTGACCCTCATCGATCAGCTGCCGAAGACCGCCGACCCCGACGCCTTGTACGAAGCCTTCGAGTCGTGGGCCACCGAGCGCGGTCTCACGCTCTACCCGCATCAGGAGGAGGCGCTGATCGAGGCGGTCTCCGGGGCGAACGTGATCGTGTCGACGCCCACCGGCTCCGGCAAGAGCATGATCGCGGCGGGGGCGCACTTCGCCGCGCTCGCCCGTGACGAGGTCACGTTCTACACGGCACCGATCAAGGCGCTGGTGTCGGAGAAGTTCTTCGAGCTCTGCAAGCTCTTCGGCACCGAGAACGTGGGCATGCTGACCGGTGACGCCTCCGTGAACGCCGACGCCCCGGTGATCTGCTGCACCGCCGAGGTGCTTGCCTCCATCGCGCTGCGCGACGGGGCTCAGGCCGACGTCGGCCAGGTGGTGATGGACGAGTTCCACTTCTACGCGGAGCCGGACCGGGGCTGGGCCTGGCAGATTCCGCTGTTGGAGCTGCCCCAGGCGCAGTTCATCCTGATGTCCGCGACGCTCGGCGACGTGTCCATGTTCGAGCAGGACCTCACGCGCCGCACCGGCCGCGAGACGTCGGTGGTCCGCTCGGCGACGCGTCCGGTGCCGCTGTCCTACGACTACCGGCTGACGCCGCTGACGGAGACGCTCACCGAACTGCTCCAGACCCAGCAGGCACCGGTCTACATCGTGCACTTCACACAGGCCCAGGCCGTCGAGCGCGCCCAGGCGCTGATGAGCATCAACATGTGCTCGCGTGAGGAGAAGGACCGCATCGCCGAGCTCATCGGCAACTTCCGCTTCACCACCCGGTTCGGACGCAACCTCTCGCGGTACGTCCGGCATGGGATCGGCGTCCACCATGCGGGGATGCTGCCGAAGTACCGGCGCCTGGTGGAGAAGCTGGCGCAGGCCGGTCTGCTGAAGGTGATCTGTGGGACGGACACGCTGGGCGTGGGGGTGAACGTGCCCATCAGGACGGTGCTGTTCACCGCGCTGACGAAGTACGACGGCAACAGGGTGCGGGTGCTGCGGGCACGGGAGTTCCACCAGATCGCCGGGCGCGCGGGCCGGGCTGGATTCGACACGGCCGGATACGTGGTGGCGCAGGCCCCCGAGCATGTCGTGGAGAACGAGAAGGCGCTGGCGAAGGCCGGTGATGATCCGAAGAAGCGCCGCAAGGTGGTCCGCAAGAAGGCGCCCGAAGGGTTCGTCAACTGGTCGCAGAGCACCTTCGAAAAGCTCATCTCCTCCGAGCCGGAACCCCTCACGTCCCGCTTCCGGGTCACCCACACCATGCTGCTGTCGGTGATTGCCCGCCCCGGCAACGCCTTCAAGGCCATGCGCCGGCTGCTGGAGGACAACCACGAGCCGCGCAAGCAGCAGCTGCGGCACATTCGGCGGGCCATCGCGATCTACCGTTCGCTGCTGGACGGCGGCATCGTCGAGAAGCTGGAAACCGCGGATGCGGAGGGCCGGATCGTCCGGCTGACGGTGGATCTCCAGAGGGACTTCGCCCTGAGCCAGCCGCTGTCGACGTTCGCCCTGGCCGCCTTCGAGCTGCTCGATCCGGAGTCGCCCTCCTACGCTCTGGACATGGTGTCCGTCGTCGAGTCCACGCTCGACGACCCCCGGCAGATCCTGGCTGCCCAGCAGAACAAGGCGCGCGGTGAGGCGGTGGCCGCGATGAAGGCTGACGGGGTGGAGTACGAGGAACGCATGGAGCGGCTCCAGGACGTCACCTACCCCCAGCCGCTCGAAGAACTGCTGATCCACGCCTACCGCACCTACCGCCGGAGCCATCCGTGGGTGGGCGACCATCCGCTGTCGCCGAAGTCCGTCATCCGTGACATGTACGAGCGGGCCATGTCCTTCTCGGAATTCGTCTCCTTCTACGAGCTGGCGAGGACCGAGGGGATCGTGCTGCGCTACCTCGCGAGCGCGTACAAGGCGCTGGACCACACGGTGCCCGATGATCTGAAATCCGATGATCTTCAGGATCTGATCGCCTGGCTGGGTGAGATGGTCCGGCAGGTCGACTCCAGTCTGCTCGACGAGTGGGAGCAGCTCGCCAATCCGGCGGAGATGACGGCCGAGGAGGCACAGGAGAAGGCCGACCAGGTCAAGCCGGTCACCTCGAATGCGCGTGCCTTCCGGGTGCTGGTCCGCAATGCACTGTTCCGGCGCGTCGAGCTGGCGGCCCTCGACCAGGTCGGGGAGCTGGGCGAGCTGGACGAGGAGTCCGGTTGGGGCGCCGACGCGTGGGGCGAGGCGATGGACGCCTACCGGGACGAGTACGACACCCTCGGTACCGGGCCGGACGCCCGTGGGCCGAGGCTGCTGATGATCGAGGAGGATCCTGGGCACGGGGTGTGGCGCGTCCGCCAGACGTTCGACGACCCCAACGGCGATCATGACTGGGGCATCAGTGCCGAGGTCGATCTCGCCGCGTCCGATGCAGAGGGCCGGGCGGTCGTCCGCGTGACGGACGTCGGTCAACTGTGAGGTGCAGGCCCGCACCCCCGGCGGACCGGTCCCGGAGGCCGTGCTCCGCCCCGCAGACAGGAGAGCATCAGCCATGACGAATCCGGCGGAGCGGCTGGTCGACCTACTTGACCTGGAGCAGATCGAGGTCGACATCTTCCGCGGCCGCAGCCCCGACGAGTCCCTGCAACGGGTCTTCGGCGGCCAGGTCGCGGGGCAGGCCCTGGTGGCCGCGGGCCGCACCTCGGACGGCGATCGGCCCGTGCACTCCCTGCACGCGTACTTCCTGCGCCCGGGCAGGCCCGGGGTGCCGATCGTGTACCTGGTCGAGCGGGTACGCGATGGACGCTCCTTCACCACCCGGCGGGTCACCGCCGTGCAGCAGGGCCGGACGATCTTCAATCTCACCGCTTCCTTTCACAAACCCGAAGAAGCCACGTTCGAACACCAGCTGCCGTTGCCACGCGAGGTTCCCGACCCCGAGCAGCTGCCGACGATCGGTGAGGAGATCCGTGAGCACCTGGGGGCGCTTCCGGAGCAGCTGGAGCGCATGGCCAGGCGCCAGCCCTTCGACATCCGCTACGTGGACCGACTGCGCTGGGCTCCGCAGGAGATCAAGGACGCGGAGCCGCGTAGCGCGGTGTGGATGCGAGCGGTCGGACCCCTGGGCGACGACCCCCTCGTGCACACCTGTGCGCTCACCTACGCGAGCGACATGACCCTCCTCGATGCCGTACGCATTCCCGTGGAGCCGCTGTGGGGGCCCCGGGGCTTCGACATGGCGTCGCTGGACCACGCGATGTGGTTCCACCGGCCGTTCCGCGCGGACGAATGGTTCCTCTACGACCAGGAGTCACCGATCGCGACCGGCGGGCGCGGGCTGGCTCGTGGCCGCATCTACGACCGGTCGGGGCATCTGCTGGTCTCGGTCGTGCAGGAAGGGCTGTTCCGGCCGCTCTGAGCCGGGCCGGTCTTGGGACGCGGGCAGTGGCCAGCAGCAAGCGTGTCGGTGACGTGGCGCCGTGAGCTACGTCAGCGAGGGGCTGCGCCCAGAGCCTTCCTCACCTGGCCGCCGCCGGCCACGACGGAGCCGGCCGATCGGCCATCTCCGCCCCCTCGGCCTTCTTCGTCCTCCGGGAGGCCTGCCCGTCAGCTCGTCAGCGCCCGTCGGCTCATCAGGGGCAGTGCCCTCACCGGGCGGCTCGACCTGGGTCGCGCCCCCGGCCAGTTTCGCCCTCGCCTGGCCTGCGGCTCCCGGCTCCGACCAGCCGGCTGATCCCGCCTCCGCCGCGCTGGCGCCGGACCCTTCGTCGTGCCACCTCCTGTGGAACTGCATCCCCGGGGCGGGTCGGGGAACTGGCTGCGTCTTCCTTGCCTCGGCTACACCGAGTGACAGGCTTGCCCGCAGCCAGGCGATCTCCTCTGGATCGTCCGCTTTCAACAGATCGTCGACGGCCTGGGCGGCGAGCGAGTCGGGCGGGTACGCATCAGGCCGCTCGGGGCTCAACCAGGCCAGATAAGCGCGCTCATGCGGATCCCTGACGACATCCGCGACCTCGTCCTCCTCGAGCAGGGAAGCCGGAACGGCGGCACGTGACCAGGCGTCCTCGGCCAACCGCATCAGAGAACCGGCGTGCCTGCCCCGCCAGTTACGGGCGCGCAGGTCGGCGCCGCCGTTCAGCTGGGTCCTCATGCGCTCCGGCAGCCGGTGGGTGAGCAGGCTCTCGTGGCCCTCGTCGGCCGCGAAACTCTTCACTTCCTCTGCCAGGTACTGCCAGACCACGGTGCGGTAGCGATTGACGTAGTAGGTGGCCGGGGCCAGCAGACCGAGGCGGGCCAACTTGGTGAACCTGACGGTGGTGATGCCAAGCTCGGCGGCGCCCTGCGGGGCACTGACGGTTCGAAGACTCTCGCGCAATGCCTCGAAAGAGCCGTCCGGCGCGCGCAGCCGGTCGATCTCGGTACGGTCCACCCGACGGCGCGCCCTGGCCATGCCGGGGGGCTCCGGTCCCTGGGAGGGCTCGGTGACGGTGCGGATGCGTCCCAGTCGGACGGCGAGGTCGATTTCGCCGCGCTTGAGCCCCAGCTCGCGTGCCGCACGGCTCAGGGTGAGCCTCGCGGAAAGAGCCGGGCGCTGCTCGGTGGGCGCGCCAGGGCCCGTGCTGGTCTTGCCTGTCATGTCGGTCTCCCCCGTGCAGGTGACCGATCGAGAAGGCGTCGGTCACGGGAAAACCGTAACCGCAAAGTCACGTAACGTGTCGAGCCTGTGGATAACTCTGAGGCCAAGCGTATTTTCGCTGGTCAGATGGGGTCAGTGATCAGCTGACGCGTGCTCATGATGGCGGGGGTCCACTTCAAGATGCTCCCCCACGCGATGAATGAGCAGGGTCATCTCGTAGGCGATCTGGCTGATGTCAGCCTCGGCAGCGCTCAGCACGCAGAGGCAACTGCCCTCTCCTGCGGCGGTGACGAAGAGCAGGGCGTCATCGAACTCCACCATGGTCTGCCGGACCCGTCCGGCGCGGAAGTGGCTCCCTGATCCCTTGGCCAGACTGTGCAGCCCCGACGAGACCGCCGCCAGGTGTTCGGCGTCCGCATGCTTCAGGCCGGTGCTGGTGCCCGTGACGAGTCCGTCATTCGAAAGCACCAGCGCGTGCCGCACATATTCGACGCGGTGGATCAGATCGTCCAATAGCCAGCTGAGGCCCTTGTTCTGAGGCATCCGCGATCTCCCCGCATCGTGTGTCCGCTGGCCGTCTGCCCCCGGCCGGAGGATCTGTCTGCCAGCCTTCACCACCCTCGGCGGTCCAGCAAGCAGGATGGGAGTATGGCATTCAAGATGACCGACGAGGAATGGCGGGCCTTCATCTCGCAGGGCACGCGCACTGCCACGCTGTCGACCGTGCGGTCCGATGGCAGTCCGCACAGCGCGCCTATCTGGTTTCTGCTCGACGGCGACGAGATCGTCTTCAACACCGGCAAGGAGACCGTCAAGGGCCGCAACCTCGCCCGGAACGACCGGGTCAGCCTGTGCGTCGACGACGCCCGGCCACCGTTCTCCTTCGTCGTCCTACAGGGCCGTGCCGCCCTCTCGGAGGACCTGCCGGAGATGCGGGTCTGGGCGACCAGGATCGCCGCCCGCTACCTGGGCGAGGACAAGGCAGAGGAATTCGGGGCACGCAACGCCGTCCCCGGAGAGCTCCTCGTGCGAGTGCGGATCGACAAGGCGGTGGCGATGGCGGACATGGTGGGCTGATCGGTTCGGGTGTCCTACCGCGACGGCGCTCCGCACGACACCCCCCCAGGGCGTGGCGGTGCACGACGTCCCTACGCCATGCACCGCCATGCCATGCGCCAGGATGAGGCGCATGAGTGACGACCATGCACAGCTACGGGAGGACCTCGCACGCGTCCGGGAGTTCTTCACGTCTCGCGCCGCCGGCTGGGACGCCAAATTCTCCGGCGACGGCCCCGCGTACCGCGCTGCGGTGGCCGAGTTGGCGCTGCGCTCGGGCGACCACGTCCTTGATGCGGGATGCGGCACCGGTCGCGCTCTGCCCGCGCTGCGGGAGGCGGTCGGCGCCCAGGGCACGGTGCTGGGCGCCGACCTCACACCGGCGATGATCGACACCGCGGTGGAAGCGGGGCGGCACGTCTGTGGACAGCTGCTGGTCGCGGACGTCGCACGGCTACCGTTGCGCTCGGAGGTGCTCGATGCGGTGTTCGCGGCCGGGCTGATCTCCCATCTGCCACGTCCCGAGGACAACCTCCGGGAGCTGGCCCGGGTGGTGCGGCCGGGAGGACGGCTTGCGCTCTTCCATCCGGTCGGGCGAGCGGCGCTCGCGGCCCGGCAGGGGCGCCAGATCACGCCCGATGACCTGCGGGCCAAGCAGCACCTGCGGCCGCTGCTGGCACGTTCCGGCTGGCGCATGACGTCGTACGTCGACACGGACGCACGCTTTCTGGCCCTGGCGACACGGCAGCTTTGACCGTCGGCAACGTTTCCTCTTCCGTGCCTCCACACGGCGACCCGACCAGGGCTTCAGGCCCGTGCAGTGCCCAGCGGGTGCCGGGAGGGGGCGGCCCCCTGAAAGTCCCGGGAGGCGGGGTGCCAGAATTTCCGGAGCGATGCCCTCCGCCCATCGGTCCCCCGGTTGTCCGACCAGCCGGACAGATGGACCGTCATGCGCACCGCTGGACAACATTCCTGGTCACCGCCCTCGACGCGCTTGTCAACGAGTGGTTAGGGTGCGCCGACGAAACAAAGCACTGGGGAGGATGCATGGCCGTGACGGATGACGCTGCCGTCGCCGCCGGAGACGAAGCGCTGTATGTACTGACTGCGGTGCTGCTGACGCCCGCGCAGTTCCCGAGCGTGCTCGGCGACGACTATCCAGAGGCCTGTGGGGCTCTCGGTCTCGTGCCTGACCCGGACGGCTATGGGCTTGTACTCGGCCAGGACGGTTCGGGCGCCCGGTGGACGGTCGTCGTGGACGATGTGTCCCTGGTGGCGGTCGCCATCGCCTCCTGGGACTGCGGTATGGAGTATGACCTGTCACCCGACGAGCGTTCCATCATCGACGCCCTGCCCGGCTGGCCGCTCGACCTTGCTGTCTCGGCGCCGGGCGTACCGGCCCCGCACGATCCGGAGCCGGACCCCGAACGCTCGGAACGTTCTCCTTTGACTCCCCCGGACACCAGCATCTGGGGACCCGCCCAGCGGCGGCTGGGCGCCGATGAGATCGCCCTGCAGTGGGCGGCCTGGCGGGAACGGATCGACGACACCGACTTCGCCACAGAAGGCGACTCGGTGTCCGACGACGAGGACGGCGGGACGAAGGCGGATGTAGCCGAGGACGCGGGCGACGAATCGGGCACGCCGGCGGGGCACACCGACATCCAGCGTGTCCTCGCCGAGGCCCGTACCTATGTGGCGGACCCGCCGCCGCTGGGACGCGTACGGTCCTCTTTCGCGCCCGGTGAGGCGCGGACGCTACGGGCGGACGGCCCCGGGTGGTCGATGGTGGCCCGGACGGACGACATCGCCTTTCTGCTCCTCGACGACAAGCCGGGCGAGGTACTGCCCGTGGGACGCGGCCCAGAGCTTCCGGCGCTGCTGGAAGCGCTCGACAAGATGGCGGTACGGCCCACCTGAGAGCGCCCGCTCGGCAGGGCGGCGGTACGCGGTCCGGACTGCAACGACGTGTGCCGTAGGGACGACGTGTGCCGTAGGGACGCGGCAGGCCGAGCCTGAGCGTGGTCACGTGGAGGCCGCTGTGCCGGTGCTACCTGGAGCAGCGGCCGGACGGCCTCGCGCGCGGGGCAGCACCCGCGCCCCGGGCACCACCCCGGGCACCACCCACGCGCCGGGCACGGTCGCCGCCGGTCGGCCTCGGGCAGCACGGGGCCGGCGTGGCCGCCACGGGACGGTCCTGAGTCGCCTGAGGTCCCCAGATACCCGGCCTTGTCTTCGGGGAGGGAAGGATCCCGCCCCGGATCGGCCGGGCAGCCGCTGTCGCCCCTGCCCGGACCGCCGATGTCTCTGCCTACCGAGCTACTTCCGGGCTCTCAGCGGCCCAACTGCTTGCGGCTGACTCGCCGAAGCCTGCGCCGCTGCCCGGGATCCAAGGTCAGATAGGCTGCGGCGGGAACGCCCAGCACTATGAGAAGCACGGCCCAGAAGGGCAGCCAGATCAGCAGGATGAGCCCGACCGCAACACCTCCCGCTGCGACCTTCGCCCTGTTCGACATGTGTGTCGCCTCCTTCGCGGCGGGTGCCGCTCTCTGTCTTGAAGAACGTGCCCGCTTCCTCAGCAGTTCCACGCCACGCCCCTGATACGCCCCTGAAGCATCCCCTATGCGTCCCTGAGTGGCTCCCCCACCGCGTGCATGTGTCGCAGCGCCTGCCGGTAGGACTCGAGGAGGTTGGTCTCGGTGTACGGGATGCCGAGGGTATGGCAGTGGGCGCGCACCAGGGGCTGGGCCTTTCGGAGGTGCGGGCGCGGCATGCTGGGAAACAGATGGTGTTCGACCTGGTAGTTGAGGCCTCCGAGGAACCAGTCGGTGAACGGGCCACCACGGATGTTGCGCGAGGTGAGCACCTGGCGGCGCAGATGGCCCCATCCCTCGCCCCCCGGGTCGGGCATCGCCATGCCCTTGTGGTTGGGAGCGAACGCCAGACCCAGGTGCAGACCGAAGAGTGCCTGGTGGAGCGCCAGGAAGAGCAGAGCCCTGCCCGGGGGCATGGCGGTGAAGAGCAGCGTCGTGTAGCCGACGGCGTGGGCGGACAGGAGAAGGGCCTCCACCGCCCGGTCCCGTCGTGGCTGCCGGCGCAGATCCCGGAAGCTGTGGACTTTCAGAGCCAACCCTTCGAGCAGGGTCAGCGGGAAGAACAGCCACGCCTGGTGGCGAGTCAGCCAGCGCCGGAAGCCTCTGCGTGGGACGGCCTGTTCGCTGGTGAACACCAGGACGTCGGCGGCGACGTCGGGGTCCTTGTCGATGTGGTTGGGGTTGGCGTGGTGGCGGTTGTGTTTGCCGTTCCACCACGCGTAGCTCATGCCGAGGAGGAGGTTTCCGTGGACCAGGCCGATCGCTCGGCTCACCGCGGGGTCGGCGGTTATCTGAGCATGCCCCGCGTCATGGCCGATGAAGGCCGTGCGGGCGGACAGGACCGCCAGTACGGGTGCCAGGGCGAGGGCCCACCAGGAGTCCCCCATGCGGACGACACCGAGGACCACGGCGGTGAGCAGCAGGGCGTTGGAGGCTATGCGCGCGGTGTACCAGCGCGGGCGCCGGTCGAGCAGCCCCTGGGCCTTGACGGCGCGCAGCAGCGGTGCGAACTCGCTTCCCTTGGTGGGCGAGCGGGCGTCATCGGGTGGGGCTACCGCGAGGTCCTGAATGGCCTGGGGCATGAGGTCTCCGGTCTCTGATAAAAGGCTGACATCATGAAACGTACGCACAGTGACCGTGGGCGACCATGGCGCCACCACCCCGAAGCGGACGGCGCCGACCCCCGTATCTCCTGGGGGCTGGCTACACTACCGTGCGGGGGTGTACCCCAGGATGCCGATCTGGCGGTGCCAGTCCGCGCCCAGGGGACCCGTCTCGATCCCTGCCGGTCCCGGGGCTGCCGCTGGCACCGGCGACGCCGGCGACCGACCGCCGGAAACGGGCGCGGGGCCGCGGACAAGAGCGTCCGCGGCCCCGCCCCGGTGGCCGGCTGTGCGGTCGGGTGTCAGCCGCGCGCCGCCAGCAGGTGGTCCATCGCCAGCTGGTCGAGGCGCTCGAAGGCCATGCCGCGCTCGGCGGCGACCGCCACGTCGAACTCCTCGAAGGCGCTCCGGTCGGCCAGCAGCCCCGCCAGACCGTCGGCCGCGGTGGGCTGGGCCAGCTGGTCCAGACGCGCGGCACGCAGCGCCTCCTGGACCTCCGGGTCGGCACGGAACGCGGCGGCCCGCTCCTTGAGGATCAGGTAGTTGCGCATGCACCCGGCGGCAGACGCCCACACACCGTCGAAGTTCTCGGTCCGCGGCGGCTTGAAGTCGAAGTGCCGGGGACCCTCGTATCCGGCGCTCTCCAGGAGGTCGACAAGCCAGAACGCGGCACGCAGGTCACCAGCGCCGAACCGCAGGTCCTGGTCGTACTTGATGCCGGACTGGCCGTTGAGGTCGATGTGGAAGAGCTTGCCCGCCCACAGGGCCTGGGCGATGCCGTGCGGGAAGTTCAGGCCCGCCATCTGCTCGTGGCCGACCTCGGGGTTGACGCCGTACAGCTCGGGCCGTTCGAGGCGCTCGATGAAGGCGAGCGCGTGGCCGACGGTGGGCAGCAGGATGTCACCGCGCGGCTCGTTCGGCTTGGGCTCGATGGCGAAGCGGAGGTCGTACCCCTGGGACGTGACGTACTCGCCCAGCAGGTCGAAGGCCTCCTTCATGCGGTCCAGCGCGTCGCGCACGTCCTTCGCCCCACCGGACTCGGCGCCCTCGCGGCCGCCCCAGGCGACATAGGTCTGGGCGCCCAGCTCGACCGCGAGATCGATGTTGCGGATCACCTTGCGCAGGGCGTACCGGCGCACGTCGCGGTCGTTGGCGGTGAAGCCGCCGTCCTTGAAGACGGGGTGGGTGAACAGGTTCGTGGTGGCCATCGGCACCACGATGCCGGTGGCG
This sequence comes from Streptomyces odontomachi, assembly GCF_024435355.1. GTDB lineage: Bacteria > Actinomycetota > Actinomycetes > Streptomycetales > Streptomycetaceae > Streptomyces > Streptomyces odontomachi. The sequence goes on along the minus strand of NZ_JAMJWG010000001.1, from coordinate 779,432 downwards.
TCGAGCGCCTGCCTGAAGCGCTTGATGTGCGACTCGCGCTCGGTCTCCGAGGCACCGAACGGGATCAGGTCGTCGTCGTGGAAGGTGACACCCCAGGCACCGAGCTCGGCCAGGCGCTGCACGGACTCGACGGGGTCGAGTGCCGGACGCGTGGCGTCGCCGAACGGGTCACGGCCCTGCCAGCCGACGGTCCACAGACCGAAACTGAACTTGTCCTCGCGGGTGGGCTGGAAACTCATGACACGGCTCCTCGTCGCTCGCGCTATTTCGTCATGGCGCTTTACAAATTAGTATGCACTCGCAGCGCTGGGAAGTCAGGGACCGCAGAATGGGTCGGATCGTCCTCCTGGGGGAGGTCCGGGAGACGGTCTCCCAGGAGGATGATCCGGCGCACCAGACCGGTACGAGCCGCAGGAACGGAGAGCCGGATGTCAGCAGCCGAGGGGCCACTCGTCGTCGGAGTGGACAGCTCCACGCAGTCCACGAAGGCCCTGGTCGTCGACGTCGCCACCGGACGGATCGTGGCGAGCGGGCAGGCCCCGCACACGGTCACGTCGGGAGCGGGGCGGGAGAGCGATCCCGACGAGTGGTGGAGCGCACTGGGCGAGGCCTTGCACCAGTGCGGTGCGGCGGCGCACGAGGCGGCGGCCGTCTCGGTCGGCGGCCAGCAGCACGGGCTCGTCACCCTGGACGCCCAGGGCAGGCCGGTCCGCCCGGCCCTGCTGTGGAACGATGTGCGCTCGGCACCGCAGGCCCAGCGCCTCATCGAGCAGCTGGGCGGTGCCAAGGCATGGGCTGAGCGTGTCGGTAGCGTCCCTGGGCCGTCCTTCACGATCACCAAGTGGGCCTGGCTCACCGAGCACGAACCCGAGGCGGCCCGTGCCACCGCTGCCATCCGCCTGCCGCACGACTACCTGACCGAACGCCTCACGGGCGAGGGCACCACTGATCGCGGTGACGCTTCCGGCACGGGTTGGTGGGCGTCGACCTCCGAGTCGTACGACGAGGAGATCCTGGCCATGGCCGGTGTCGACGGTGCGCTGCTGCCGCGCGTCGTGCGCCCTGGAGAGGTGGCCGGCACGGTCCGGGACGGCAGCGGGCTACCGTTCGCCAAAGGCACGCTGGTCGCGCCCGGCACCGGTGACAACGCGGCCGCCGCGTTGGGGCTGGGGCTGCGCCCCGGGACCCCCGTACTCAGCCTCGGCACGTCCGGCACCGTCTACGCGGTCTCCAGGAACCGTACGACGGACGCAACCGGCACGGTCGCCGGATTCGCCGACGCCCGCGGCGGCTGGCTGCCACTGGCCTGCACGCTGAACTGCACGCTCGCCGTGGACCGGGTCGCCGCCCTGCTCGGTCGGGAACGCGAGGCGGTGGAGCCCGGCGGCGCCGTCACCCTGCTGCCGTACCTCGACGGCGAGCGTACCCCTGCGCTGCCGGGCGCCTCCGGCCTGCTGTACGGGCTGCGGCACGACACGACACCCGGACAGCTGTTGCAGGCCGCCTACGACGGTGCGGTGCACTCGCTGCTGGGCGCCGTCGACCTGGTCCTCGAATCGGACGCCGACCGCGCGGCGCCGCTGCTGCTGATCGGGGGCGGCGCCCGAGGGGCGACCTGGCAGCAGACGGTACGCCGGCTGTCCGGCCGGCCGGTGCAGATCCCTGAGGCCAAGGAACTGGTCGCCCTGGGTGCCGCGGCCCAGGCGGCCGGGGTGCTGACCGGTGAGGATCCCGCTGCCGTCGCCCGGCGTTGGGACACCGCCGCTGGACCGGTGCTGGATGCCGTGGAGCGTGACACCGAGACCCTGGAAAGGATCAGCGGAGTGCTCTCCGACGCCGCCCCGCTGCTCGACAAGGCATGATCGGAGCATCGACCAGACCCGGGGCAGCGCGCCTCCCGCACGGAGGGCCGGCCCTCGCATGACCGCTCCCCTGCACGAGACGCGCGCCGGCACCCCCGACACTCAGCAGGGCATGCGCCGCCGCAATCTGTCCCGGGTCATGCACACGATCGCCGCGGACGGACCGATGTCGCGGGCCGCAGTGGCCTCCCGGATCGGCCTGACCCGGGCCGCGGTCTCCACTCTGGTGGACGAGTTGATCCGCGCCGGTCTCCTCGAAGAGCTCGGTCCCGAGCGGCCGGGGCGGGTCGGCCGGCCCGGCTCGGCGCTGGCCGTCAGCGGCCGCGGTCCCGCCGGGATCGGCGCGGAGGTGGGCGTGGACCATCTCGCGGTCTGTCTGGTCGACCTGCGCGGCGAGGTGCGTGCCCGCGCCGAACGGCACGTCAGCAACCGCGGACGCGCTCCGGATCCGGTGATCGCCGACCTCACGGCACTGGTGGAGCAGGTGGTCGAGCAGGCCGACCGGGAGGGCCTGCGCCCGGCCGGGCTCGCGGTCGCGGTTCCCGGCCTGGTGGCCCGTGACACGCGCACGGTGGTGCGTGCCCCCAACCTGGACTGGCACGACACCGACCTCAGCCCCCTGTTGCCGTCTCTGCACCGGCTGACCGTGGACAACGAGGCCAACCTCGGCGCGCTCGCCGAACTGTGGCTCGGCGAGCAGGTCCCGGGTGACTTCGTCCACGTCTCCGCCGAGATCGGTATCGGTGCGGCAGTGGTCGTCGACGGGCGCCTGCTGCGCGGGACGCGTGGCTTCGCGGGCGAGCTGGGCCATGTGCCGGTGCACCCCGACGGTCCGCCGTGCGCCTGCGGTGGACGTGGCTGCCTGGAGCAGTTCGCGGGTGAGGAGGCAGTGCTGCGCGCCGCCGGCCTCGACCCCGGCGAAGGGCGCGTGGGTCTGCTCGCGGAGCTCGCAGCCACCGGCGATGCGCAGGTGCGCCAGGCTCTGCACGATGCGGGCACGGCCTTGGGCATCGCGCTGACCGGCACGGTCAACCTGCTCGATCCGCAGTGTGTCGTGCTCGGTGGCGCACTGTCACATCTGGCGCCCTGGTTGTTGCCTTCGCTCCGAGGTGAGCTGGAGCGCCGCACCGCGGGCCCGGCATGTCCGATAGCCATCTCCCCGCTCGGTTCCGAGGGACCGTTGCTGGGCGCCGCGCACTCCGTCGTACGGGCGGTACTGGACGATCCGGCCGGAGTGGCGAACGGGTCGGTCAACGGAGCGTGAGGCGACTGCCGGTCGCCGGGTGATCGGGACGTGGTGCCGCGTCCGGCGGCCCTCAATCACCCGTGTGGGGGACGAAGTTATTCACATTCTTGTGGTCGTCCCCAGATTCGTCGTGCACTCTTCCGCGTCAACCTCCCGTGCTCGTACCGTATGTGACGCGCGTAACTCACACGCGTGGACACCGACGAGCGCCGTCCGGCGACCCGGGAGGGGGTGTGCAATGCCGCAGCAGACCCATCAGGCGGACACGGGCCTGCGACGCGGGGCGATCGGCCTCAGCGACGTGCTGTTCCAGAGCGTCACCGCCATGGCACCGGCAGCCGCGGTCGCCGCTTCCATTCCGGCCGGTACCGCTTTCGCGGGGGGAAGCCTGCCCCTGTCAGTGCTGATCGCGCTGGTCGCGTGCCTGTTCACAGCATCATGCGTGGCCGATCTGGCACGGGAGTTGCCCGCGGCCGGATCGGTGGCCACCTACGCGGCGCGTGGGCTGCATCCGGCCGTCGGGTTCCTGGTCGGCTGGGGCTATGTGTGCGTGGAGGCCCTGGTGCCTCCCCTGCTGCTACTCCAGTTGGGCTTCACCACCGCGGGCACCCTGCACGAGGAGTGGTCCTCGTACCCCGGTGACCTGTGGTGGCCGTGGTCGCTGGCCGGCGCACTGATCATCGCCGCGGCGGGATACTTCGGTGTGCGTGCCTCGGCGCGCTTCGGCACGGTGCTCGGCGTGTTCGAAGTGGCGGTGCTGCTGGTCTTCGCCGGCCTCTTGATCGTGAAGGCGGGCGGCGACAACACGCTCTCGGTGTTCGGCTCCGGCCACACTCCGACGGCTCACGAGGGCATCAGCGGCGTCTTCGCCGGCTCGGTGTACACGGTGCTGGCCTTCGCCGGCTTCGAGGCCGCCGCCCCGCTCGCCGAGGAGACCCGTGAGCCACGCCGCACCCTGCACCGCGCAGTGCTCGGCGCGGCACTGGCCATCGGGTTGTTCTACGTGCTGACGACCTACGCGATGGACGTGTACATCGGCCCCGGGAGGTTCGAGGCGTTCGGCGCCTCCGGGGCAGCGTCCTGGGAAGGGGTGGCCCGCGGGTCGTTCGGCTTGTTCTGGGTGCTGGTGTTCCTTGCCGTGGTGAATTCGACCATCGCCAATGCCAACGCCTGCGCGAACGTGTCGACCCGCACCGCCTACGCCCTGGCACGTATCGGGGTGTTCCCGAGTGCGTTCAAGCGTCTCCACCCGGTGCGCCGCGCCCCCGTCGCCGGGGTGGCCGTGCAGTTCGTGGTGGCGGTCGCCGTGATGCTGGGCCTGGGCTTCGGATACGACCCCCAGACGGCGTTTCTGCTGCTGGCAACCATGATCGTCACTGTCGTCATCGGCGTCTACATCATCACCAACGCCTCCTGCGCCGGTTACTTCCTCCGCCATCGACGCGCGGCGCTGCATCCCCTACGCCATGTGGTCTTCCCCGTACTGGGCATCGTCGCCTTCGTGCCGGCACTGTGCACGGCGGCCGGGCTGCCGGTGTTCGACTTCGTGTCGAAGCTCAGCGCGCCCGTGTCCTATGCGGGCCCGGTCGTGGGTGTCTGGCTGCTGGCCGGAGTCGTGGTCCTGGCCATCCTGATACGCCGCCATCCGCAGCGCATAGCCGACACGGCACGTGTCCACCTCGACGAGGACCCCGCCTTCGAGTCCGCGCAGAGGGGAGCCCAGCCGCGATGAGTGATGCCAGGGTCCTGACGGTGCGACCGCGACCGGACGAGTGCGGCTGGGCGTTCGGTGGTGCCCCGCCGAAGGCCCGCATCGGCCCGGGCGCCGTGCTCGATCGGTCCGAGGAGGGCGTGGCCGTGCTCCGCAGGGAGCGGCTGCCGGACCGTCGTGGCCGCCAAGGGTTGCGTGCGCGCCCGCGGCGGACCGCCGCAGCCATGTCTCCCCTCTGATCCGGACCACGCTCGTCCAGCTCCGCACTGCCGCCGCGAGTCTCCATCCGGTACCGCACCGTCTGCACCGCCCGTGCGGCTGCCAGGGCCCGAACCGCCGGGTCCGTGGCCGCTCCTGACCGCACCACCGCACCACCGCTCGGATCCGCCCTGTCAGTACCCCCACCGAAAGGCAGGCCAACCATGGAACGTGCCAGATCCTCCTTCCTCAGCCGGCGCAGACTCCTCCAGGGCGCCGCACTCGCCGCAGTGCCCACCGCGCTGACGGCGACCTCGCCCGCAGAGGCACTGCGCGCGGTCGACTACCCATCAGCCGAGTCGTTCCCGGCCAGCACGTCGAACTACACGGCGTCCAACCGGCCCAGCACGTACCCCATCGACTACGTGGTCATCCACGTCACGCAGGAGTACTGGAGCGACGCCATAAAGATCTTCCAGGACCCGTCGAGGGAGGTGTCGGCGCACTACGTGGTCCGTTCGAACGACGGCCATATCGCGCAGTGCGTCCGCGAGCACGACATCGCCTGGCACGCGGGCAACTGGGACTACAACACACGCAGCATCGGCATCGAGCACGAGGGCTGGGTGGACCAACCGGAGTACTTCACCGACGCGCTCTACACCCAGTCGGCGAAACTCACCGCGACGATCTGCGGCAAGTACGGCATCCCCATCAACCACGAGACCATCATCGGACACGTCGAAGTGCCCGGAGCCACCCACACGGACCCGGGACCGTACTGGGACTGGGCCAGGTACATCAGCCTCGTCAACGCGGCCGCGCTGGGCAGGATCTGACGGCCTGAACGGCTGACGACGGCACCGGCCTGCGCCCGGGCCATCGTCCCCGGCCCGGGCGCGGGACCTCTGCGCCCGGGCCGGCTCCGACTCCGGCACCCGGGCTCAGGGCGGAGGACGACCCCCGGCCCGGGCTGCTCGCGCGGCGCAGGCTCAGGCATGGCAGCGGGGTCAGGGGTCCAGACGGCTCACGATGTCGGCGGTGGCCGCCAGACCGTCCTGGATGGTCGGTGCCATGTGCGTGCTCGCCAGGTAGAAGCCGAGCAGGATGCAGACCACGGCGTGCGACGTCTTGAGTGCGCCGTTACGCATGAAGATCACGGCCAGGATCAGAAGAAGCAGCACCGCCGAGATGGAAATCGCCATCGTCATCCTCCCGCGCCACGTCGACACCATGGCTCTCGGCGGTAAGTGTGGCGCAGCACGGGGCCCGTCCGGCCGACCGGCGTGTCCGCCGAACGGGTGGTGTCCACGGGCGACGTGCGCACGGATCACCGTCCGGCGCCTGCCTGTTCGGTCGACCGGCTCCCGTCCCGCCCCAGGGCCGAGAGTCGAGGGCGGCGTCCACGGGTGCCGAAGGGGTATGTCACGAACCGGGCGGTCCGGTGAGCAGGACGAAGGCGGCGCAGGCCAGGAGGGAGTCAGTGCCCGCCGCGTGCAGTGAGGAACATCTCGAGGCCGGCCAGATCGTCGGTGTTGAGCAGGTCGGTTCCCGCGTCGTAGAGCTCACGCCAGAGGGCTTCGCGGTCCGGGCCCGCTCCGTCCGGGGTGGACCAGAAGCGGACACGCTGCCGGTGCGCATGGGCGGTGGAGACGATCTTCCGCAACTTGGCACGTTCCTCGGCGGGAAAGGGCCCGTTGCCCCGCCAGGTGAAGGCGGCCGTCCAGTCCTCGCTGATCAGCGGGGTGACGGAGGCCGAGCTGCCGAGGTCGGTCAGATGTCCGTCGCAGAAGGCGTGGCGGACCTGCTGCGCCGCGAGGGGCGCACGGGTGCCGCGGGCACCGGAGACGACGGCGGTGACCGGTCCCTGATGCACCTTGCCGTGCCGGTATGCGGTGAGGATCTGCTGGTAGCGCCGGAGGTGACGGTCTAGTTCCAGGTAGGTGGCGGCGCCGTCGGTCTTGATGTCGATGAGCAGTTGCACGGGGGTCGGCCAGCCCTGGTAGACGGACCCCTGGTTGGTCTTGACGAGGGCGTGGAGGGGGTCCAGATAGAGCGATTCGAGGGTGTGGGCGGGATCGAGGTCCGCCGCATCGTGGCCGACCAGCAGCGCACCGTCGACCAGGTGGATGTCCGCTTCGATGCTGCCGAAGCGATGGTCTAGGGCGTCGAAGAGAGGTTGGGGGTGGTCGTAGTCGTTGTGCGCGTGAGCGCGGGGCAGCGGACGACCGCGCGGACCGTCGAGCGCCCACGCGGTCGCGGCGGGGCTCGCGGTACCCCAGGCAAGGGCGGCACCCAGCGTGGCGAGGGCTCTGCGGCGAGTGGGGTCGGCCATGCGCTGCCTCCTGGGACGTACCGGTCGGGACCCCAGAGAGTATGGGGGCCCGGGCGCCGCGGAAGCACACGCCGATGGGGAGTTGACCTGCTCGCCGCCAGCGGTTCACGCCGCGCGCGGTCCACGCGGCGTTCAGACGGCCGAACTTGGCATCGGGTGAGTTTCGTCACCCGCCCCCCAGGCGCGGTCAGCCACCGGACGGGACTTGGATCACTCCCCGCTCCCCTGGGACAGGGGCCGGACGGCGCCCGATCCCGGCTCAAACGGCCCGCCCGCGTCTGGCTCTCGGTCGCGTTCTCGGCCCCAGCGCTACCTCGGGCCCTAGGCGCTACCTCAGGCCCGAGGCGCTACCCCGGGCCCGAAGCCGTCGCGTCACGCTGGGTGCCGAACGCGCCCACGGCGGTGGCCGGCCTAGGTCCTGTCGTCAAACTCCCGTTGTTGCCCGAAGGGCGGCCTGGCGGCGTCAGGTGCGTGCTCTCGGCGCGGCGGGCGCGAGTCCGCGTACTGGATGTACGTGGGCTTGTGCCCGGTGCGGCGAGAGGGCGTGCATGGCGTCGCCGGGCAGACGGGAGTTTGACGACAGGGCCTAGCCTGCGGGCGGTGCCAGATCGACGAGCGAGGCGAGTCGCTGCCGGTGCTGGGCGGCGGTGCCCAGCGCGATCGAGTTCGCCTTGGCCCGCTTCAGGTAGAGGTGGACGGGGTGTTCCCAGGTCATGCCGATGCCGCCGTGCAGTTGCAGGGCTTCCTCGGCGGCGTGGACGGCGGTGTCCGAGGCGCTGGACTGGGCCAGTGCCACGGCGAGCACGGTCTCGGGACTGCCGGTCGCCAGCGCGTCGGCGGCGTTCCGGGCCGCGGCGCGGGTGTGCACGATCCGTAGCCACAGCTGGGCGAGCCGGTGCTTGAGCGCCTGGAACGAGCCGACGGGACGGTTGAACTGGTGCCGGTCGCGGGTGTACCGCACGGTTTCGGTGAGGCACCAGTCGGCGATGCCGAGCTGTTCGGAGGCGAGCAGCCCGGCACCCACGTCCAGGGCCCTGGGCAGAACCCGCTGCGGGTGCGCGGTGAGGATCCGCCCCCGGGCTGCGGTGAGGGCCACATCGGCGAGCGGCCGGGTGCCGTCGAGCGAGGTCCTGGCCGTCACGACCACCCCGTCCTGCCGGACGTCCACCGCGTACAGCCCGGTGTCGGCAGAGACGAGCAGCACGTCCGCCGTTGCCGCGTCGGCAACGCCGGTGATCTGGCCGTGCAGGGCGCCGCCTTCATGGCGAACGCGAGGACAGCCGGCGCCCACCGCTGCCTCCCCGCCGGCAAAGGCCCCGGCGCCCATGGCCAAGGGCAGCGCGAGGACGGCGACGGTGCGCCCGGTGGCCAGCTCCGCCAGCAGCTCCGCGGCCGGCGCGCCGGCGCCGCGCTCGTCCGACCCGCCGCCGCCGGCGCTCGTGGCCGAGCCGGCGTCCTCGGTGCCGGCACCGGCGTCCCCAGGCGCCAGGGCGTCTCCCAGTCCCACGCCGGCGTGGTCAGCCACGCAGCCCAGCAGCGCATCGGTCGCGACGACGGCGCTGGTCAGGAAGGGAACGGGGGCCAGGGAGCGGCCCAGTTCCTCCAGGACGACGGCTACCTCACGGTGGGTGGCGCCCTGGCCACCGAAGTACTCGGGCACCAGCAGTCCCGCGAGCCCCATGTCCTCGGCGAGGAGCTTCCACAGCGCGCGGTCGTGCGGCGTGCCGGACTCGGTACGGGCAAGGACCTCGGCGGGGATGCAGTGATCATCCAGCAGTCGGCGCACCGCCGCGCGCAGATCCTCCTCGTCCTCGGAGTAGAGCAGGTCGGGCGATGCCGAGGAGTCGGATGCGGCGCCGGAGCCAGGATCCGAAGAAGAGCCGGTGGAGGAGCCGGCAGCGGAAGAACCGGAAGCGGAAGCGGGCCCCGCCGACCAGGAGAGCGATCCGCTCGACGCACCGCGCGGGGCGGGCATGCCGGCCCGCGGGGCGGACATGCCGGCCCGCGGGGCGGACATGCCGGCCCGCGGGGCGGACGCGGGTACGGACGCAGATGCGGATCCGCCCGCAGCGGACTCGGGCGCCGCACCGGGCCCGGACTCCGCAGCAGACCCCGGCCTCGCGGCAGACGCCGCCTCCGCGACGGACTCGGGCGCCGCACCGGGCCCGGACTCCGCAGCAGACCCCGGCCTCGCGGCAGACGCCGCCTCCACGATGGACTCGGGCGCCGCACCGGGCCCGGACTCCGCAGCAGACCCCGGCCTCGCAGCAGACGCCGCCTCCGCGACGGACTCGGGCGCCGCACCGGGCCCCGACTCCGCAGCAGACCCCGGCCTCGCAGCAGACGCCGGCTCCGCGGCGGATCCAGGTGCCGGTGAGGTGGCGTCCGTCCCTCCCGCCGGCGATGCGGCACCGGCCCCTGCTGCCGCCGGTACGGAGCCTGGCTCGTCGCCCGGGCGGGCGGATCCGGGCTCCTCGGTACGCGGCAGCGGCTCGCCGGTGGTCCTGCGGGGGGTGCTCATCGGGTGAGGTCCTTCCAGGCGACGTCCTTGTCGGTACGGGGCTCGGGCGGCAGGCCCAGGACGCGCTCGGCGACGATGTTCAGCAGGATCTCGCTGGTCCCGCCCTCGATGCTGTTGCCCTTGGCGCGCAGATAGCGGTAGCCGGCGTCCCGGCCCGTGAAGTCCACGAGGTCGGGGCGCCGCATGGTCCAGTCCTCGTAGCCGAGCCCGTCAGCGCCGAGGAGTTCCACTTCCAGCGAGCTGATCTCCTGGTTGAGCCGGGCGAAGGCCAGCTTCATGGCCGAGCCCTCGGGGCCCGGATGGCCGGCGGCGAGCTGCTGGCGCAGCCGCTCCCCGGCCAGCCGGGCCACCTCCGCCTCGGCCCACAGGGTCAGCAGCCGCTGGTGCAGCGCATGGCTGCGCAGCTCGGGACGCTCGCGCCAGGTGCGGGCGAGCGGACCGATCATGCCGCCTTCGCGGGGCATCCGGCTGCCGCCGATGGACACCCGCTCGTTCATCAGAGTGGTCTGCGCCACCTTCCAGCCCGCCCCGACTGGGCCGATCCGGTGGGCGTCGGGGATCCGGACATCGGTCAGGAAGACCTCGTTGAACTCGGCCTCGCCGGTGATCTGGCGCAACGGCCGCACCTCGACACCCGGGGCCGTCATGTCGCAGATGAAGTAGGTGATGCCGCGGTGCTTGGGCACTTCGGGATCGGTACGGGCGATGAGGATCGCCCAGCGGGCGAGATGGGCGCTGGACGTCCACACCTTCTGGCCATTCACGATCCAGTCCCCGCCGGCTCCGTCCGCTCCGTCCGCCCCGTCCCCGCCGTCCTCCGCCGCCCTGACCGCGCTCCCGTTTCTGGCGCTCCCGTCTCCGGCGCTCCCGTTTCCGGCGGTCGCGGCCCCGTGGGCCCCGGCGCGTACGGCCCGCGTGCCGAGCGCGGCCAGGTCGGATCCGGCACCCGGCTCGCTGAACAGCTGGCACCACACCTCCTCGCCGATCCACAGCGGGCGCAGGAAGCGGCGCTTCTGGGCATCGGTGCCGAAGCCGAGGATCGTCGGCGCGGCCATGCCGAGGCCGATGCCGATACGACGCGGGTCGTTGTCGGGGGCGCCGGCGGCCGCCAGCTCCTCGTCGACCACGGCTTGCAAGGAGCGCGGCGCGCCGAGACCGCCCAGCCCCTCGGGGTAGTGCACCCAGGCGAGTCCGGCGTCGAAGCGGGCCTTGAGGAAACGGTCGGGTTCCGTCGTCGCCGGCGGGTGGGCGGTGAGCAGCTCGCGGGTGCGACGGCGCAGGTCGGCAGCGTCGATCATGCCTGCGCTCCGCTCTGCCCGGCGCTGTCCGGGGCGTCCGGGAGCACGACGATGCGTCCGGTGGTGGCACCGTCGGCCACCTGCTGGACCGCCTGAGCCGCGTCGGCCAGCGGGACACGCTCGCTGACCAGCGGCTGGATCGCCCCCTTGGCGGCCAGCGCGGTCAGCTGACCGTGGCAGTCCAGGACGGCCTGCGGGTCCCGCGCGGCGTACAGGCCCCAGTGCAGCCCCAGGATCGCGTAGTTCTTCAGCAGCACATGGTTGAGGCCGGGGTTCGGGATGGTGCCACTGGCGAAGCCGACCACGACGATGCGTCCCTCGAAGGCGACGCACTTGGCCGACTGGGTGTAGGCGTGGCCACCGACGGGGTCGTAGACCACGTCGGCTCCCCGACCCTCCGTGGCCTCCTTGACCAGGCCGATCACGTCCTCGGTGTGCCGGTCGATCACGAGGTCGCAGCCGATGGTCCGGGCCACATGGGCCTTGGTGCTGCCGCCGACGACACCGATGACACGGGCCCCGGCCGCCTTGCCCAGCTGGACGGCAGCGCTGCCGACACCGCCGGCCGCGGCATGCACCAGCAGCGTTTCGCCGGACCGGAGCTGCGCCCTGCGGTGCAGGCCGAACCACCCGGTCTGGTAGGCGATGAGCAGCGCGGCGGCCTCCGCGTCGTCCAGCGCCTCGGGGGCGGGCAGCAGGTTCGCGGCGTCCGCGAGGGCGTACTCGGCGAAGCCGCCGTGCGGCAGGGCCGCGTTGGTGATGACGCGCCGGCCGTCCTCGGTCTCGCCGCAGATCTCCACGCCGGGCGTGAACGGCAGCGGGGGACGCACCTGGTAGCGGCCGCGGCAGAGCAGCGCGTCGGGGAAGTTGATGCTCGCTGCGCGCACTTTGAGCAGGACCTGGCCCTCGCCGGGCTCCGGCCGGGCGGTCTCCTCCAGCCGCATCACCTCGCTCGGCTCGCCGGTCTCGTGCACGTGCCATGCCTGCATCGAAGGCTCAGGGGGCATAGGAGGCCTCCACGGGAGGATTCGTAGAACCTGGCTCGACGAGCATACTAAGCAGTCGCTTGCCACTCTGGAAGCCGGGCCCATGCCGTTGCCGGGTGGCACCGGCCGCACGGGTAGGCCCGGTGACACGCCCGCCCGGCCTCCCGGCGCTCCCGCACCCGGGCAGCCGCCGGCGGATCACCCCAGACTGCCAGGCTGCCAGGGAATCACCGCTGACGCAGCGTCGAGCGGCGTACCACGAGTTCCGGCTGGAGGACGACACGCCGATGGGTGTGACCGGCGGCCCCGTCGCTCGCTTCGGTCTCCTCCAGCAGCAGCTCGGCGGCCATCGAGCCCATCGTGACGGCCGGCTGGCGCACCGAGGTGAGCGGCACGGCGGCGGCAGCGGCGAACTCGATGTCGTCGTAGCCGACGATGGCGACCTCGTCGGGGACCGAGACCCCGGCGGCGAACATCGCCTGCAACACGCCGAGCGCCAGCAGGTCGTTCGCGCAGAAGACGGCCGTCGGGCGGTCGGCGAGGCCGAGCAGCCGGGCGCCGGCGTCCCGGCCCGCGGCGACGTCGAGGTGCTCGGTGGGCAGTTCGTGCAGGGTCTCGGGCGACAGACCCGCCTGGGCGAGGGCGTGCAGGGCGCCCTGGCGACGGTCCCTGACCTGGTTGAACCCGGGCGGGCCGCTGACGTAGGCGATGCTGCGGTGGCCGGCGTCGATGAGATGCCGGGCGGCGAGCGCACCGCCGGCCACGTCGTCCACGGAGACGGAGCATTCGGTGGTGCCCTCCGCGACCCGGTCGACAAGGACGAACGGGATGTTGTGCCGGCGGAACGCGGCGATGTTGTGGCCCGTCGCGTCGGCCGGGGTGAGCAGCACTCCGCGGACCCGCTGCTCGGCGAAGAGTGACAGGTAGTCGGCCTCCTCGGCGGGGTTCTGCGCGCTGTTGCACACCATGACGCCGAGCCCCGCCTCGCGCGCGGCGCGCTCGGCGCCGCGCGCGACGTCCACGAAGAAGGGGTTTCCCATGTCGAGCACGAGCAGCGCCACGATGCGGCTCTGCCCGGCGCGCAGCTGCCGTGCCGACTCGCTACGGACGTAACCCAGGCGGTCGATGACGGACTGCACCCGGCGGCGGGTCTCCTCGGACACCAGATCGGGACGGTTGATCACGTTCGATACGGTGCCCACCGACACCCCGGCGTCCCGCGCCACGTCCTTGATACCGACCATGTCTCCCCTGTGCTCCGTCCTGCCGTGCCGTCTTCGGCCCCGTGCGGGCGGTGCCGACGGGCCGAGTTGGTGTCAGCGTATGCGCCCCGCGCCCGCGGCCCGGTCCAGCCACCAGGGGTTCGTCCGGCGACGTGCGCTCAGAACCGGTAGTCGTCGACGTTCTTCGCGTCGAAGACGGTCGGCTTCCCGAGGTCGATGACGCCGTGGGCGCCCACGGTGAAGGTGCCCATGTCGCCCGCCTTCAGCTTTTCGCCCCTCGCCCCGGTGATCTGCCCGGAGGACAGTGCGACGGCGGCGTGCGCGGCGAGCGCGCCCAGCTTGGCCGGGTCCCACAGCTCAAAGGCGTCCACGGTGCCGTTCTTCACGTACTTCCGCATGTCGTTGGGGGTGCCGAGGCCGGTCAGACGCACCTTCCCGCGGTACTTCGAACCCGACAGGTACTGGGCCGCTGCCTTGATGCCGACCGTCGTCGGGGAGATGATCCCGGCCAGCTTGGGGTGCTCCTGGAGCAGGCCCTGCGTCTGCTGGAAGGACTGCTGCGCGTCGTCGTTGCCGTAGGCGGTCTTGACGAGCTTCATGTTCTTGTAGCGCGGCTCCGTCAGCTCGTCCTTCATGTACGTGATCCAGGTGTTCTGGTTGGTCGCGGTCTGGGCCGCGGACAGGATCGCGATCTCGCCCCGGTAGCCGATCTGCTTGGCGATCTGCTGGACCAGGGTGCGGCCGATCGCCTCGGCGCTGGCCTGCGAGATGAAGACGTTGCGGCACTCGGGGTTGGTGTCCGAGTCATAGGTGACGATCTTGATGCCGTTCTTCATGGCCTGCTTCAGTGCGGTGCACAGGGCCCCGGGGTCCTGCGCGGACACCGCCATGGCGTCGACCTGCTGCTGGGTGAGGGTGTTGACGTAGGAGACCTGCCCGGAGGTGTCGGTGGCGCTGTTGGGCCCGGTCTCCTGGTAGGACGAGCCGAGCTGCTTGAGCGCCTTCTCGCCGCCCTTGTCGGCGACGGTGAAGTACGGGTTGTTGACCTGCTTGGGCAGGAAGGCGACCTTCAGGCCCTTCTTGGTGGCCGCGTTCGGGTCGGCCTTGGCGCCGGAGCCCGTGGCCTTGTCGCCGCCGTGGTCGACCGAGTCCTTGGTGGTGCCGCCGCACGCCGTGGCGGCCAGTGCCAGCGCGACGACCGCGGCGAGCGTGCCCCCGGCGCGGCGCAGCCCGCTGGGGACCGCGGCGGCACGGGGTCCGGCGGTGCCGGTGGAACGGCTCCGGGTGCGGTGGGCGGCGGAACGGCCCGGTACGGGAGAGAACATCATCGGTCCCTTTCGAAGCGGCGTGTGGAGCGGCGTGAGGAGGCGGAGAAGCGTGTGGAGGACGGAAGGCGGTGGGGCGAAGGGAAGGCCGGAAAGGATGTGCCCGACGGGGTCAGGAGGCGGGCGACGCGCTGCCGTGGCCCGGGCCGGGCTGCTCCCCCGGTTGCTCCGCGGCGCCCTGGCGGGCCTCGGGATCCGCCCCGGGCCCACCGCCGGCGCCCGCACCGCGGCCGGCCTGCGCGACCGCGATCTGCCGGGCCACCCGCGGCCCGAGCACCGAGATCACCAGCAGCACGCCGGTCACCACGATCTGCGACTGGGCCGAGACGTTCAGCAGGCTCATGGTGTCCTGGAGCCCGCCCAGCAGGAAGACCCCGGCGACGGCGCCGCCGAGGGTGCCGCGGCCGCCGTCGAAGTCGATGCCGCCGAGCAGCACGGCCGCGACGACGGAGAGCTCCAGGCCGGTGGCGTTGTCGTAGCGGGCGCTGGCGTAGTGCAGCGCCCAGAAGACGCCGGTGAGGGCGGACATCAGGCCGGTGGCGACGAACAGCCACAGCTTGTGCCGCTTGACGCGGATGCCGGCGAATCGCGCGGCCTCCTCGTTGGCGCCGACGGCGAACAGCGAGCGGCCGAACGGCGTGGCGTGCAGCACCGCCACCGCGATCGCGAGCAGCACCAGGTACGGCACGAAGGCGTACGGGATGAAGGTGCCGTCGATCCGGCCGGAGGCGAAGTCCAGGTACTGCGGCGGGAAGTCGGTCACCGCGTTGGCGCCCAGCACGATCTGGGCCACCCCGCGGTAGGCGGCCAGCGTGCCGATGGTGACGGCGAGCGAAGGCAGCCCGAGGCGGGTCACGAGCAGCCCGTTGACGAGGCCGCAGACGACGCCCAGCAGCAGGCACAGCGGGATGATCGTCTCGATGGGCAGCCCGGCGTTCCACAGCGCGCCCATGACGGCTCCGGACAGACCGGCCGTCGAGGCGACCGACAGGTCGATCTCGCCGGCCACCACCAGCATCGTCATGGGCAGCGCGATCAGCGCGATGGGCAGCGTGTTGCCGATCAGGAACGACACGTTCAGGGCGTTGCCGAAGCCGTCGACGAACTGCCAGGACGCGAGCAGCAGCACGACGAGCAGGGCGCCGACCACGCTGTCCCACCGCAGTGCGCCGGCTCCTGGGACACCGCCTGCGCCCTTGCTGCGGCGCGACACGGCGACGCGCGTTCGGGGGCTGTCAGCCATGGCGGGCGTTCCTCTTCTTCAGGGCCGCGGCCAGGCGCAGGGCGACCACCCGGTCCACGGCGATGGCGAGCACGAGCAGCACGCCGTTGACGGCCAGCACCCACACGGAGCTGACCCCCAGGGCGGGCAGCACGCTGTTGATCGAGGTCAGCAGCAGGGCGCCGAGGGCGGCGCCGTACACGCTGCCGGCGCCGCCGGTGAAGGCGACGCCGCCGACCACGACGGCGCTGACGACGGTGAGTTCGTAGCCGTTTCCGGTGCCGGAGTCGACGTTGCCGAAGCGGGCGAGGTAGAGCGCGCCGGCGAGCCCGGCGAGCGCCCCGCAGACGGTGTACGCGAGCAGGATCCGGCGGCGCACCTGGATGCCGGCGAGCCGGGCGGCCTCCGGGTTGGAGCCGAGTGCGTACAGCTCGCGGCCGCCCGCGAAGTGCCGCATGCCGTAGGCGGCGCAGACCACCACCGCGAGCGCGATCAGCGCCAGGTAGGGCACCGGCCCGAAGCCGCCGTCCCCGAAGTCGCCGAACCCGCCGGGCAGGTCGGCGGCGGTGATCTGGCGGGAGCCGACCCAGATGGAGTCAACGCCACGGATGACGTAGAGCGTGCCCAGCGTCACGACCAGCGCGGGTACCTGACCGAGGCTGACCAGCGCGCCGTTCAGCAGTCCGCAGCCGATGCCGAGGGCAACCGCGAGCAGCACGGCGAGGACCGGGTTCCCGCCGCCTTGCAGCCAGTTGCCGGCGGCGAAGGCGCTGATGCCGAGCGTGGAGCCGACCGACAGGTCGACGTTGCGCGAGATCACCACGAGCGCCTGGCCGGTGGCGACCAGCACCAGGATGGTCGCGTTCAGCAGCAGGTCCTTCACGCCCTGGACGGACAGGAAGTGGCTGTTGCCGGCCTGGGTGATGGCGATCATCACCAGGAAGACGACGAGGATGGCCAGTTCGCGCATCTTGAAGACGCGGTCGACGAGCCGGGTGGCGCCGCTGCCGGCCGGCTCGGTGGCGGGGGTGGCGGGTTGCTGCGTGACGGTCATGCTGCCGCCCTTCCGGTCGCGGCGGCCAGCACCGACTCCTCGGTGGCCGCCGCGCGGGAGATCTCGGCGGTCAGCCGTCCCTCGTGCATCACCAGCACCCGGTCGGCCATGCCGAGGATCTCGGGGAGGTCGGAGGAGATCATCAGGACGGCCACCCCGTCGGCGGCGAGCCGCGACAGCAGCCGGTGCACCTCGGCCTTGGTGCCGACGTCGATGCCTCGGGTGGGCTCGTCGACGATGAGCACGTTCGGGCCGGTGGCCAGCCATTTGGCGAGGACCACCTTCTGCTGGTTGCCGCCGGAGAGGGTGGCCACCGCGTCCGCCAGCCGGGCGTACTTGACCTGGAGCCTGACCGCCCAGTCCAGGGCCCGGCTGCGTTCGGCGCGGCGGTCCATGAGGCCGGCGCGCACCGTGCTGCGCAGGCCGGTGAGCCCGATGTTCCGCTCGATGGACATGCCCATCACGAGCCCCTGGGCGCGCCGGTCCTCCGGCACGAGGGCGAGGCCGGCCGCCATGGCGCTGCTCGGTGCCCCGTTGGTGAGCGGCCGGCCGTCGACGTGGACGGAGCCGGCGTCCCAGCGGTCGACGCCGAAGACGGCACGCGCCACCTCGCTGCGGCCCGCGCCGACCAGTCCGGCGAGGCCGACGATCTCGCCGCGCCGCACCGTGAAGGAGACGTCGGTGAAGACGCCCTCGCGGGTCAGCCGTTGCACGTCCAGCGCGACGGGACCGACCTCGGTGGGCTGTTTGGGGTAGAGCTCGTCGAGATCGCGCCCGACCATGCGGCGCACCAGGTCGTCCTCGGTGATCCCGCGGGAGCGGCCCGCGCCGCTCTCCCCCGTCGAGTCCGCTCCTGCCGTGGCTGCCTGTGCAGCGCCCGGCTCCCCCAGCAGGTCGGCGCCGACCAGCGCACCGTCGCGCAGCGTGGTGACCCGCTGGCAGAGTGCGAAGATCTCCTCGAGCCGGTGGGAGATGAACAGGACGGCGGCGCCCTGCTCGCGCAGGGTCCGCACCACGCCGAAGAGGCGCGCCACCTCGCTGCCGGTGAGGGCGGCCGTCGGCTCGTCCATGATCAGTACGCGGGCGTCGAAGGAGAGCGCCTTGGCGATCTCGACGATCTGCTGGTCGGCGATGGACAGGCCGCGCGCGGGCTGGTCGGGGTCGAGGTGGACGCCGAGGCGCCGGAACAGTGCGGCGGTGGCGGCGGTCGCCGCCCGGTGGTCGACCCGGCGCAGGGAGCGGCGCGGCTGACGGCCCATGAAGATGTTCTCGGCCACCGACAGGTCGGGGAAGAGGGTGGGTTCCTGGTAGATCACGGCCACCCCGGCGTCGCGGGCGTCCGCGGGACTGTGCCAGGCGACGGGGCGGCCGTCGAGGAGCACGGTGCCGGCGTCCGGTCGGTGCACCGCTGCAAGGATCTTGATCAGGGTCGACTTTCCTGCGCCGTTCTCCCCGGCGAGGGCGTGCGCCTCGCCCGCGTAGAGCCGCAGGGAGACATCCCGTAGCGCGCGCACCGCGCCGAAGGACTTGCTCACCCCCGCCAGCGCGAGCACCGGCACCGCGTCCGGCTCCGATCCGGTCATGCTGCAACTCCCACTCGACAAGAGGGACTTTCCGTGACGTACCGGCAACGGAGGGGTCCCCCGGAGTCGCGCTGCCGCCCCTCCGCCGGAGCAGCACACCCGCGGCACCGGCCCGTGCCGGCCGCCGGTCCACGACACGACCCGATCGGCGACGCACCCCCGGCCAGCTCCGGAGCGAGCCGCTTCCCGTGCCTCGCGCGTCATGACTCACCGGTCATGAAATGATTCAAACAAGTTCCGGGGAAGCTAGTCCCGAACGAAAGGCACGTCAAGGCTCCGCACACCGCGTTCCGCCCCCTTTTCCGTCCCTCACCATGAGTGATCTGGCCACACCGAGGCCTTGACGGGAGGTGGAATCGGAGTCAGAGTTCCCTGATATTGGATTGAATCGTTTTCAGAGGTGGCCACATGCCCGATCTGTCGGCCGTACGGGCGTCGCTCGCGGCCCAGCGCATCGAGACACCGTCCTGGGCCTACGGAAACTCCGGCACGCGCTTCAAGGTCTTTGCCCAACCCGGGGTGCCCCGCACACCGCAGGAGAAGCTGGACGACGCCGCCCAGGTGCACGCACTGACGGGCGTGGCGCCGGCCGTCGCCCTGCACATCCCGTGGGACCGGGTCGACGACTACGCGGCCCTCGCAGCGCACGCCAAGGAGCGCGGGCTGACGATCGGCGCGATCAACTCCAATGTCTTCCAGGACGACGACTACAAGCTGGGCTCGGTCACCAACCCCGACCCGGCGGTCCGCCGCAAGGCCCTGGACCACCTGCTGGAGTGCGTCGACATCATGGACGCCACCGGCTCTCGCGATCTGAAGCTGTGGTTCTCGGACGGCACCAACTACCCGGGCCAGGACGATCTGCACGCCCGCCAGGACCGGCTCGCCGAGGCGCTCGCCGCCGTGCACGAGCGGCTCGGCGACGGACAGCGGATGCTGCTGGAGTACAAACTGTTCGAGCCCGCCTTCTACGCCACCGACGTACCCGACTGGGGCACGGCCTACGCGCACTGCCTCAAGCTCGGTCCGAAGGCGCAGGTCGTCGTGGACACCGGGCACCACGCGCCGGGCACCAACATCGAGTTCATCGTCGCCTTCCTGCTGCGCGAGGGCCGGCTCGGCGGCTTCGACTTCAACTCCCGCTTCTACGCCGACGACGACCTGATGGTGGGCGCGGCGGACCCGTTCCAGCTGTTCCGGATCATGTACGAGGTGGTGCGGGGCGGTGGGCTCGGCGACGAGATCGCGTTCATGCTCGACCAGTGCCACAACATCGAGCCCAAGATCCCCGCGATCCTCCGCTCGGTGATGAACGTCCAGGAGGCCACGGCCAAGGCCCTCCTCGTCGACGCCGAGGCACTGCACGCAGCGCAGTCCACGGGCGACGTGCTCGGTGCCAACGCCGTACTGATGGACGCGTTCAACACCGATGTACGCCCGCTGGTGGCCGAGGTCCGCAGCGCGGCCGGCCTGGACCCGGACCCGATCGCGGCCTACCACGCCTCGGGCTGGCAGCAGCACATCGTCACCAACCGCGTCGGCGGCACGCAAGCAGGATGGGGAGCCTGAGCACATGAGCAGCACGACCAGCACACCGTCCGGCGAAGGTGTCCCGCCGGAGCGGACCGACGGGCGGGCCGGGCACCCCGCGGTGGCCGAGTTGCTGGCCCGCTCGCACCGGCTGGGCGCCGACCCGCGCAACACCAACTACGCCGGGGGCAACACCTCCGCCAAGGGCCGGGCCCCCGACCCGGTCACCGGCGGGGAGGCGGAGCTCATGTGGGTGAAGGGCTCGGGTGGGGACCTGGGCACGCTCACCGGTGCGGGGCTCGCCGTGCTGCGGTTGGACCGGGTGCGGGCGCTCAAGGACGTCTACCCGGGGGTGGCGCGGGAGGACGAGATGGTGGCCGCGTTCGACTACTGCCTGCATGGCAAGGGGGGTGCGGCGCCGTCCATCGACACGGCCATGCACGCGCTGGTGGACGCGGCCCATGTCGATCATCTGCATCCTGACTCCGGTATCGCGTTGGCCTGTGCGGCCGACGGGGAGAAGCTGACCGCGGAGTGTTTCGGTGACTCGGTGGTCTGGGTGCCCTGGCGGCGTCCGGGCTTCCAGCTCGGTCTGGACATCGCCGCGATCAAGGCCGCGAACCCGCAGGCCATCGGGTGCGTCCTCGGGGGGCATGGCATCACCGCCTGGGGCGAGAGTGCGCAGGAGTGCGAGGCCAACTCGCTGCACATCATCCGCACCGCCGAGCGGTTCCTCGCCGAGCACGGCAAGGCCGAGCCCTTCGGCGCGGTGCTGCCCGGCCACGAGCCGCTGCCACCGGACGAGCGTCGGGCGCGTGCGGCTGCCCTGGCGCCCGTGATCCGCGGCCTGGCCTCCCAGGACCGTCCGCAGGTGGGGCACTTCACCGACTCCGAGGAAGTGCTGGACTTCGTCTCGCGCGCCGAGCACCCGCGGCTGGCCGCACTGGGCACCTCCTGCCCGGACCACTTCCTGCGCACCAAGGTGCGCCCCCTGGTGCTCGACCTGCCGGCCACCGCGCCGCTCGACGCGGCCGTGGCGCGCCTGCGGGAGCTGCACGCCGCCTACCGCGAGGACTACGCCGCCTACTACGAGCGGCACGCCACCCCCGACTCGCCCGCGATGCGCGGCGCCGACCCGGCGATCGTGCTGGTCCCGGGCGTGGGCATGTTCTCCTTCGGCAAGGACAAGCAGACCGCCCGGGTCGCTGGCGAGTTCTACGTCAACGCCATCAACGTGATGCGGGGCGCGGAGGCGGTGTCGACGTACGCGCCGATCGAGGAGTCGGAGAAGTTCCGCATCGAGTACTGGGCCCTGGAAGAGGCCAAGCTCCAGCGCATGCCCAAGCCCAAGCCACTGGCCACCCGGATCGCCCTGGTCACCGGCGCGGGCAGCGGGATCGGCAAGGCGATCGCCCGCCGACTGGTGGCGGAGGGCGCCTGCGTGGCGGTCGCCGATGTGAACGCCACGAACGCGGCCACCGTCGCGGACGAGCTCGGCGGTCCGGACAGGGCGGTGGCGATCAGCGTCGACGTCACCGACGAGGCGCAGATCGCGGCCGCCGTCCAGGAGGCCGTCCTCGCCTTCGGCGGACTCGACCTGGTCGTGAACAACGCCGGCATCTCCGTCTCCAAGCCGCTGCTGGAGACCACCGCCGAGGACTGGGACCTCCAGCACGGCATCATGGCCCGCGGCTCCTTCCTCGTCTCCCGGGAGGCCGCCCGGGTGATGACCGCGCAGGGCATGGGCGGCGACATCGTCTACATCGCCTCCAAGAACGCCGTCTTCGCGGGCCCGAACAACATCGCCTACTCCGCCACCAAGGCCGACCAGGCCCACCAGGTACGGCTGCTCGCCGCCGAACTGGGCGAGCACGGCATCCGGGTCAACGGCGTCAACCCCGACGGCGTGGTGCGCGGCTCCGGGATCTTCGCGGGCGGCTGGGGCGCCAAGCGCGCCGCGGTCTACGGGGTACCGGAGGAGAAACTCGGCGAGTTCTACGCCCAGCGGACCCTGCTGAAGCGCGAGGTGCTCCCCGAGCACGTCGCAGCCGCCGTCTTCGCCCTGACCGGCGGCGATCTCACCCACACCACCGGCCTGCACATCCCGGTGGACGCGGGGGTTGCCGCAGCGTTCCTGCGGTGAGCCGGGGCGGTGCGGGGCGCGGCCGTCCTGGCGGCGGAGCGCCCCTTCCGCGGTGTGGGGATCCGTGGCCGCGCCCCGGCTCCCCCGCTGTCTGACGAACGCTGTCCGACGGACGGGAAGGCGCCCCCAGAGGTGTTGCCGTGCGGCGCCGCGGTATGTGTCACGGTCCCGTCCCCTTCGGGGTGGGGGGACGAGCAAGAAGACGAGCAAGAAGAGGTGCCCATGAGTGACTTCCAGTGTGCCGCGGTCGACCTGGGCGCCTCCAGCGGGCGGGTCATGCTGGGCCGGGTGGGCTCCGGCACGGGCGCCGAACTGTCGCTGACCGAGGTGCACCGCTTCCCCAACCGTCCGCTCCGCCTGCCCGAAGGCCTGCGCTGGGACATCCTCGCCCTCTACGGCGGAGTGCTCGACGGACTGCGCGCGGCCGGCGCAGCCACCGACCGGCTCGCCTCCGTCGGCATCGACAGCTGGGCCGTGGACTACGGCCTGCTCGACGCCGACGGCCGCCTGCTGGGCAACCCGGTCCACTACCGCGACACGCGCACGGAGGGCGTCGCCGAGGAGGTGTGGCGGAGCGTGCCGGCCGCCGAGCTGTATGCGGCGACCGGGTTGCAGTACGTGCCCTTCAACACCCTCTACCAGCTGGTGGCCGCCCGCGGCAGCGCCCAGCTGGCGGCGGCCCGGCAGATGCTGCTCATCCCCGATCTGCTGAGCCGCTGGCTGACCGGCGAGGCCGGCACCGAACTCACCAACGCCTCCACCACCCAGCTGATCGACCCGCGCACCCGCGACTGGTCGTATCCCACGGCGGAACGGCTCGGCATCGACCTGTCCCTCTTCCCGCCGCTGCGCCGCCCCGGCGACCCGGCCGGTGCGCTGCTGCCCGAGGTACTGGCCGAGACCGGGCTGGCCGGCCCGGTGCCGGTGACGACGGTCGGCTCGCACGACACGGCCTCGGCGGTGGCGGCGGTCCCTGCTGCCGACGGCGTCCCGTTCGCCTACGTGTGCACCGGCACCTGGTCCCTCGCAGGGCTCGAACTGGACGCGCCGGTGCTCACCGAGGCCAGCCGGCTGGCCAACTTCACCAACGAGCTGGGGCTCGACGGCACCGTGCGCTACCTGCGCAACATCATGGGCCTGTGGCTGCTCCAGGAGTGCCTGCGGGAATGGGACAACCCCCCGCTGGAGCCGCTGCTGCGCGATGCCGCCGCCGAACCGGGCCTGCGGTCCGTGGTGGACGCGGGCGACCCGGACTTCCTCGCGCCGGGCGGCATGCCCGGGCGGATCACGGCGGCCTGCCGCAAGCAGGGCCGGCGGGTGCCCGACACGCCCGCCGGGATCACCCGGTGCATCCTGGACTCCCTCGCCCTGGCCCATCGGCGCGCCGTCGACGAGGCGCAGCGGCTGTCGGGGCGCCATGTGGACGTGGTGCACATAGTCGGCGGCGGGGCCCGCAACGCCCTGCTGTGCCAGCTGACCGCCGACGCCTGCGGGCTGCCGGTGGTCGCCGGGCCGGCGGAGGCCGCCGCGTTCGGCAACGTCCTGGTGCAGGCCCGCTCGCACGGTCTCGCCGGTGACCTGCCGCGGATGCGGTCCCTGCTGGCCGCCACCCAACCGCTCGCGCGGTACCGGCCGTCCGGGGACAGGAAGGCCTGGGACCGCCAGGTCGAGGAATACGACGGGGATGCCCCCTCGGCCTGAGGTACGAGCGACGCGTACTCTGCACCCATCCGATGACTCATCCCATGATCTCTGCGACAACTGTCCGACGACCGAGGAGACGAAGCACGTCATGCGGGTCGCCCTGTTCCTGACATGCGTCAACGACACGCTCTATCCGGACACCGGCCGCTCTGTGGTCACGCTCCTGACCCGGCTGGGTGTCGAGGTGGACTTCCCGATGGCGCAGACCTGCTGCGGGCAGGCCCACTACAACACCGGATACCGGCACGAGGCGGAGCCGCTGGCGCGCCAATTCTCCGATGTCTTCCGTGATTACGACGCGATCGTCACCCCATCGGGGTCCTGCGCCTCGATGGTGCGGGAGCTGTATCCACGGCTCGGCGAGCGGGCCCGCGCGGAAGGCCGCGGCGACGCGCTCGCGACGGCGCTCGCCCCGGTGATCCCCAGGACGTACGAGCTGACCGAGTTCCTGGTGGACGTCCTGGGGGTGACCGACGTGGGCGCGTACTACCCGCACACCGTGACGTACCACCCCACCTGCCACGGGCTGCGCGCCCTGGGGCTCGGTGAGCGGCCCCGCCGGCTGCTGGAGGCCGTCCGGGGGCTGCGGCTGGTGGAGTTGCCGGGTGCCGACGAGTGCTGCGGCTTCGGTGGCACCTTCGCCGTGAAGAACCCCGACGTGTCGGCGGCCATGGGGGCGGACAAGGTACGCAACGCGGAGTCGACCGGCGCCGAGGTGCTGTGCGCTGCCGACAACTCCTGCCTCATGCACATCGGCGGCACCATGGCACGGCTGCGCACCGGCATGCGCCCGGTGCACATCGCGGACATCCTGGCGAGCACGGAAGAGGAAACCCTGTCATGACCGACGTGACTGGCACCTTCGTCGGCATGCCGGCGTTTCCCACCGCGGCGCGCACCGCGGTGCACGACGACACCCTGCGCGGCAACCTGCGGCACGCCACGCACACCATCCGCGCCAAGCGCGCGCGGGCGGTGTCCGAACTGGCCGACTGGGCGGCGCTGCGCACGGCGGGGCAGCAGATCAAGGACCACACGCTGCGCCATCTGGACCGCTATCTGCTGCAACTGGAGGAGTCGGTGACCGCCGCGGGCGGCACCGTGCACTGGGCGGCCGACGCCGACGAGGCCAACCGGATCGTCGCCGGCCTGGTCAAGGAGACCGGCGAGCGCGAGGTCGTCAAGGTCAAGTCGATGGCCACCCAGGAGATCGGGCTCAACGAAGCCCTGGCCGCCGAAGGCATCGACGCCTACGAGACCGACCTGGCCGAGCTGATCGTGCAGCTCGGCAAGGACCGCCCGTCACACATCCTCGTTCCCGCGATCCACCGCAACCGCAGCGAGATCCAGGACATCTTCACGCGGGAGATGGGCGAGTGGGGCCGGCCGGCGCCGGACGGCCTGAGCGATGTGCCCGCCGATCTCGCCGAGGCGGCGCGGCTGCACCTGCGGGAGAAGTTCCTGCGCGCCAAGGTCGGTGTCTCGGGCGCCAACTTCATGGTCGCCGAGACCGGCACCCTCGTCGTCGTCGAGTCCGAGGGCAACGGCCGGATGTGCCTGACGCTGCCGGAGACGTTGATCTCCGTCGTGGGCATCGAGAAGGTGGTGCCGACCTGGCAGGACCTGGAGGTCTTCCTCCAGACCCTGCCCCGCTCCTCGACCGCGGAGCGGATGAACCCGTACACCTCCATGTGGACCGGGACCACGGACGCCGACACGGCCGACGGGCCGCGCACCTTCCACCTGGTGCTGCTCGACAACGGTCGCACCGACACCCTCGCCGACACCGTCGGACGCCAGGCGCTGCGCTGCATCCGCTGCTCGGCCTGCCTCAATGTCTGCCCGGTGTACGAGCGGGCCGGCGGGCACGCCTACGGGTCGGTGTACCCGGGCCCGATCGGGGCGATCCTCAGCCCGCAACTGCGCGGCACGGCCAGCGACATCGACGCCTCGCTGCCGTACGCCTCGTCGCTGTGCGGCGCCTGCTACGAGGTGTGCCCGGTCGCGATCGACATCCCCGAGGTACTGGTGCACCTGCGGGAGCGGGTCGTCGAGGGTGGTCCGGTGACCCGGCAGGGCGCCAAGGTGCGGCTGAAGCCGGCCCGAGGGCACGCCGCGGAGCGGGCCGCCATGCGCGCCGCCCGCTGGACGTTCAGCCATCCCGCGGCGCTGCGTGCGGGACAGCGTCTGGCGTCCGCCACCCGTCGTGTCCACCCGCGCACCCTGCCGGGCCCTGGCCGGGCGTGGAGCGCGACGCGCGATCTGCCGAGGCTGCCCGCGGAGCCGTTCCGCGACTGGTGGCGGCGCACCCACGGGGCCGGCAACGCGGCCGGCGCCCAGCGTCCCGCACCGCCCTCCGCCAGCGGTCAGAGCAGCCCGCAACCCGGCACCGAGCCCGGAAAGGACCCGCAGTGAGCAGCAAGGACGTCATCCTGGGCCGGGTGCGCCGGGCACTGGCCGATGTGCCCGCCGACGACACCGGCACCGCCCACACGGCCGGCTACGCGCGGGCCGTGGACCGTGACTACCTCCGCGCGCACGGTGAGCGCACCGAGGAGGAGACGGTGGAGCTGCTCGCGGAGAACCTGGCGGACTACCGGGCCATCGTGCACCGCACGGACGCGGGCGGTCTCGCCGGACTGCTGGGCCGGCTGCTGGCCGACCGCGGGGCACGGTCGGTGCTGGTGCCACCCGGGCTGCCGCCGCACTGGCTCGCCGACGCCGGGCCGCGCCGTGTGGAGGACCTCGCCACGAGCACCCCGCACGAACTCGACGAGGTGGACAGCGTGGTCACCGGCTGCGCGGTGGCGATCGCCGAGACCGGCACCCTGGTGCTCAACGGCGGTCCTGACCAGGGCCGCCGCCGCATCACGCTCGTCCCCGACCACCACATCTGTGTCGTTCGGGTCCCCGACCAGGTCGTCTCGTCCGTCCCGCAGGCCCTCGAACGGCTCTCTCCCGGACGTCCCCTGACATGGATCTCCGGGCCGTCGGCGACCAGCGACATCGAACTCGACCGGGTGGAGGGCGTGCACGGGCCGCGCACCCTGGAGGTGGTGCTGACGACCGGGGAGTGAGCGGGCCGGTCGTGCCGCGGCCCGCCATGACGGGTCAGGCAGCCGCCCGGCAGGGCTCACTCCAGCGGCTGCTCGGCCCAGATCGTCTTGCCGCGTGGCAGGGGCCGCGTCCCCCAGCGCTGGCTGAGCTGGGCGACCAGATACAGACCGCGCCCTCCCTCGTCGTCCGTCTCGGCGTGCCGTAGTTGTGGGGTGGCGGCGCTCGGGTCGGAGACCTCGCAGATCAGCGTGGAGTTGCGGATGATGCGCAGTTCCACGGGGCTCGAGGAGTAGCGCACCGCGTTGGTCACCAGCTCGCTGGCGATCAGTTCGGTGCTGAAGCCCAGGTCTCCCAGGTCCCACTCCGCCAGCAGCTCACGGACCAGCCGGCGTGCCTCGGCGGCGCTCTCCGGCGTGTCGGGCAGCGTCCACGCCGCCACCTGATCCGGACCCAGCACACGGGTCCTGGCCAGCAGCAGCATCGCGTCGTCCACGGGGTTCGGCGGGATCAGGGCGGACAGCAGCGCGTCGCACGCGTCCCACAGCCGGGTCGCGGGGCGGCTCAGCGTCTCCCGGTAGAGCCGTAGTTCATCGATCGGGTCGGCCTTCACCAGGCTCGCGCTGCGCAGCGCGAGGATGCTGCCGGCCGGCAGCGTGACCCGGGTGACGGTGTAGCGCGGCACACCACGGCCGAGCACCGGCCCCCGCGGGGCCTCCAGGACCTCCGCCCGGCCGTCGGGCATGACGACCACCGGCATCGGGTGGCCCGCGCTGGCCAGTACGCAGGCGCGGGTGGTGGGGTCGTAGACGACGAACAGGCACGTCGCGGTCAGCTCCGTGGGCGACTCCGCGACTGAAGGGTACTCACGGCCCAGCTGGCCGGTCAGCTCGTGGAGCCGTTCCAGCAGTTCCTCCGCGGGCAGGTCCATGGTGGCGAGGGCGCCGAGTACGGTGCGGAGCCTGCCCATGGTGGTCACCGCCGGCATGCCCTGACCCGAGACGTCGCCCGCCACGAGCGCCACCCGGCAGCCGGAGAGCGCGATGACGTCGTACCACACCCCGCTGGAGGCGACCGGCAGATAGCTGTAGGCGGTCTCCACCGCGGCGTGCTCCGGCAGTCGCGTGGGCACCAGGCTGCGCTGGATGAGCCGGGCCAGGGCGTGTTCGCGTGTGTAGCGGCGGGCGTTGTCGATGCTGATGGCGGCCCGGTCGGCGAGATCGGACGCGAGGGTGACGTCGCTGTCGTCGAAGGGGGGCGAGTCCCTGGTCCGGTAGAGCGACACCAGCCCCAGCACGACCCCGCGTGCCCGCAGCGGCAGCACGATCAGGGTGTGCAGGCCCCCCTCACGCGCCTTCTTCGCCTGGGCGGTGTCAGCGGCGAGCCAGTCCTCGTCGGCGGTCATCGCGACGCGGCGGGGTTGCAGATCGCCGAGGGTCCGGGTGTGCGGCGTGCCGTAGCGCATCATCCGGATGCTGCCCACCTCGTACACGGGGCGCACCGTCTCCTGCGGTGTGGCGGCGAAGGCGATCCGGCGCAGCGTGACCCGCTCCGGCACGGGGCCCGGCGCCGGTGCCTCACCGTGCAGCACCGAGTCGAGGATGTCCACCGCGGCGAGGTCGGCCAGGCCGTGGACCATCACGTCCACCAGTTCCTGGGCGGTGCGGTCCACGTCCAGCGTGCTGCCGATCTGCTCGCCGGCACGGTGCAGCAGCTCCAGGCGTGCCCGTGCCTGCTCCCGGTCGGTGATGTCGACGAGGGTGGCGGCGACGCCCAGGATCCGGCCGTCCGGCGCCTCGAGGCGGAACAGGGAGACGGACAGGGTGCGCCCGGTGGGCGACCCCGGTGGCTGCGGCACCTGGTAGACGTGGTCGATGACCTCGTCGCCGGTCTCCAGTACGCGCTGCATCATGTGCAGCACCTCGTCGGTGGCCAGCCCCAGGTCCTGCCAGGCGCAGCCGGCCATCCGTGTCGGGTCCACGCCCCCCTCGGTGCGCAGACCGGTGCTGACGTGCACGACGCGCAGCCGACGGTCCAGTACGTGCACTCCGATGGGCGCCCGGGTCAACAGCACGGCCAGCAGCGCCGCACCGTAGTCAGGGTCCATGCCGCACCGGCCCTCCTGAAGTGATCCGGTTCGCGCCCGGTGCGACCAGTCAAGCCCGGCCGCGGGTCGCCCGCAGTCCGTGTGCTCCGGTTGACGGACGGCGGCGCGCCCCCACGGGCGTCCGTGCACCCCGGCGACGGGCCCCAGGCGGATACGTGCCGCACTCTTGTTCCCTCCGTCACACCTGCTTACCGTCAGAGCGCGCTGCACGCCTCGCGCATCGGGCGCGGGCGGCGGCGGACATGACTCCTGGGGCTTCATATGCCAGTTCGAACCATCCGGCTGAACGGTGAGGAGACCAGCGCCGAGTACCAGTCAGCCGGCACCGGAGACGACCAGGCCTCGGAACCGCTGCTGTACTGGCTGCGCGAGCGGCTCGGCCAGTACGGACCCAGATTCGGCTGTGGTGTCTCGCAGTGCGGTGCCTGCACCGTCCTGGTGGACGGTGTCCCCACCCGGTCCTGCGTCACGGACGTGCACACCGTGCCCGACGGCGCCGAGGTGCGCACCCTCGACGGCCTCGCCGAGAACGGCGAGCGGCACCCGTTACAGAAGGCGTTCGTCCGGTTCCAGGCCGGCCAGTGCGCGTTCTGCGTCAACGGCATGGTGATGGGCGCGCTCGGCTGGCTGGAGGGCCGGATCGCCGCGGGCAACCGTGCGGTGCCGTCAGCGGACGAGATACGGGACTTCCTCTCCGGCGCCGGCGAGGACAACGACCGCAACTACCTGTGCCGCTGTGGCACCCACACCCGGATCACCGCGGCGATCCGCTCCGCAGCCGAGGAGATGGTCCGTTGACGTCCGCGTGGCCATACCCGACGCCCCCCTCACCCGGTCGGCCCTGTACCGGCGCGAAGCGCAAAGCAGCCGCGGAGGAATCCCTATGAGCGCCCCGACCACCCCGTTCTCCCGCCGTGGTTTCCTGCTCGGTACGGGCAGTCTGGCCGTCGGCTTCTCGTTGCTCGGTGGCGCGCCGGCCCAGGCCGCGCAGCGCGGATCGCAGCGGCATCCGCGCGCCGATGACGGCTCCATCCGGGTCACCGCCGAGAACGGCTCGCCCGGTGACCCGGAGTCGTGGCTGGTGCTCACCCCGGCCGCGATCACCGTCTTCAGCGGCAAGGTGGAGCTGGGCACCGGCATCCAGACCGCGCTGACCCAGATCGTGGTGGAGGAACTGCGGCTGGGCGTCGGGGACGTCTCCTACGTGCAGGGCGACACCGAACGCACCGTCAGCCAGGGCACCACGGCAGGTTCGAAGAGCATCCAGACCGGCGGTGTCCAACTGCGCCAGGCCGCCGCGACGGCCTACGCGGAACTGCTCGCCCGTGCCGCCGCCCACTTCGGCGTCGACGCGGCCGACCTGGTCGCGGCGGACGGGCACTTCCAGGTGCGCGGCGGTGACGGCACGCAGGTCGGTTACGCCACCCTGCTGGCGGACGGCGACTCGGTGGTCCCGCTCGACAAGGACGCCCCCTTGGTCGCCCCGGACGACTACGTCGTGGTCGGCACCGAGCAACCACGCGTCGACCTGCCCGGCAAGCTGGACGCCACCTTCCGCTTCATGTCCGACGTGGCCCCCGAGGGCACGCTGCACGGCCGTGTGGTGCGCCCGGCGGGCCGTAACTCCCGCAACCCGGTCATCGGCAACCTGGAGCGTGCGCGGGCCATCGAGGGGTTCGTGGACGTCGTCCAGCACGAGCGGTTCATCGGCGTCGTCGCCAGCACCGAGTGGGCCGCGGTCCGCGCCGCCGACCCGGACACCGGCATCACCGTCAGCTGGGACGAGGGGCCCGCCCTGATCGCCCAGGAGGACCTGCCGTCCGCGCTGCGCGACCCGGCGAACTCGTACGCCACCGTCGTCGAGATCGACGGCGACGTGGACCCGGTCTTCGCCTCGGCGGACACCGTGCTCACCGCCCAGTACTTCACCCCGTTCCAGATGCACGGCGGCATGGGCGCGTCCACCGGGGTGGCCGACGTCCGGGCGGCGCCGGACCCGCAGACCGGCTTCCAGGCCACCGTCTGGTCCGCCACCCAGAACGTCACCGCCCTGCGGGGCGCCGTCGCCGGGCTGCTCGGGCTCGACGAGTCGCTGGTGCACGTGGTCTACGCGGAGGGCAGCGGCTGTTACGGCCACAACGGCGCCGACGACGCCTCGGCGGATGCCGCGCTGCTCTCCCAGGCGGTGCACAAGCCGGTGCGGGTGCAGTGGACCCGGATGGACGAGCACGGCTGGGAACCGCTCGGCCCGGCCCAGGCACACGACATGAAGGGCGCCGTCGACGGCAGCGGCATCATCGCCTGGTCGCACCTGAACTACGCGCCCCCGACCAACAGCCGCCCGTCGGCGGACAATCCCGGGAGTCTGCTCCCCGGGGCCCTCAGCGGCCGGCTGCCGGATCCGCTGCCCGGCTCCTCGGTGGACTCCTCGGGCCGCAACTGCCCTCTCACCTACGACGTCCTCCAGCGCGTGGAGGCCCGGCTGGTCAAGACCTTCGAGACGACGGGCGAGAACTCCGCCACCCCGTCGAGCCCGCTGACCTACCGGCTGCCGCGCACCACGGCACTGCGCTCGCTCGGTGGCTTCTCCAACAGCTTCACCAACGAGTCGTTCTTCGACGAACTCGCGCACGCCGGCGACTTCGACCCGCTCGAACTGCGCATCGCGTCCCTGACCGACCCCCGCGCCGTCGCGGTCTGCGAGGCGCTACGGCCGGCCTGGCAGGCCCGCCCGCAGGGTGGTGACGGTGTCGGGGCGGGGGTGGCGTTCCAGCAGTACGAGGTGAAGTACGCCTATGCCGCTGCCTACGCCGAGGTCACGGTGGACCTGGCGGCCGGCCAAGTGCGGGTCACCCGGGTCGTGGTGGCCCACGACTGCGGTCTGATCGTCAACCCGGACGGGCTGCGCAACCAGATCGAGGGCAACGTCGTCCAGGGCGTCAGCCGTGCCCTGAAGGAAGAGGTCGGCTACTCGGGTGACCGGGTGACGACGGTGGTGTGGGAGACCAGCACGTACCACCCCGGCAAGCAGTACGAGGTGGTGCGGTTCAACGAGGTCCCCGAGATCGAGACCATCCTCATCGACCAGCCGGACCAGCCGCCGCTCGGCGCCGGTGAGCCCGCCATCGGGCTCATGGGCGGAGCGATCGGGAACGCCGTCTTCGCCGCCACCGGCACACGGCTGCGGACGCTGCCGCTCACCCCGGAACGGGTGAAGGCGGCGCTCGAGGGGCAGGACGGCTGATCGGGCGGGCCCGTCCCGCACCGGGCGATCCGCCGGGACACGCGGTGCGGGACGGGCACGTGGTGCGGGACGACCCGGCAGGAGGACGTGGTTCCCGGCGGGTGCGCGGGGTCACTCCTGGCGGGCCGCCGGTCCTCAGTTGAAGGCGTCGGTGAACGCCAGGGGGCTCTGCGACACCCCGCTACAGGTCGACGAGGCGTCGGGCCTGGCGACCTGCTGCGCCGCCACGCCACCACACGCCGTGTCACGGTTCACGGACCAGAAGGACAGCCGGCCGACGCCGTGGCTCGCGGCCCAGCTCGCCACCGTGGCGGCGTTGGCGAGGGAGAAGACCGAGCCGTCGTCGTTGACGCCGATCATGGGTGTGATGCCCACGTTGCCGTAGCCGTAGCCGGAGTCGACCGACTGCATCTGGCCCAGCGTCGCCTCGGCCGCGGAGATGGCCGCCTGGCCCATGTCCTGGGAGCCCTGGTAGTAGTCCATCGTCATGATGTTGACGTTGTCGATCTTGACACCCGCGCTCTTGGCGGCCTTGATGATGTTGACGCCGTCGGCGGTGAGCCCGCTGGGCAGCACCGGGAGGGTCACGGAGAAGGTCAGGCTGGGGTTGGCCGCCTTCAGGGTCTTCATCGCCTGCATGTTGCGGGTCGCCGCTGCGGTGTCCGCGATGGCCGCACCCTCGATGTCGAAGTCCAGCGAGTTGACCCCGTAGGAGTCGATGATCTTCTGGTAGCCGGCCGTGATGGCGCTCTGGTCGGTGCAGGACCAGGCGAGCGGCAGGCCGGCCGCGCCGCCGGAGGAGATGATGACGGACGCGCCTTCGGACTGGGCCTTGCGGATCAGCGGGTCGGTGAAGGAGTCGTTGCCGACCGGGAGGGTGTCACCCCAGATCTGGTTGCACCCCGAGCCGAGCACGAAGGCGGCGGTGAAGGTCTTGACGCCGTGGCCGGTGATGGCTGTGTCGAGCAGCCCCTCGTTGGAGTTGGACATGTCCGTGTACGGCGCGAAGGTGCCCGCCGCCAGCGCCTGGGGCGCCGCCGACGCCGAGGGCACCGCCACGAGCGCCGTACCGACCGTGAGCGCGGCCACCGCCGCGCCCACCGCGGCACGCGAAACCGGCCCGGAGGCGCCTTCGGCGCCCGCGCGGAAACGGGTTCTGGATGAGGGCATGCCAAAGAGAGGTCGGCGCATAGTCGTGTCCTTCCATGACGGCGTGGGGGTGCCGCGTTCCGGCGCCGGCGGATGCGACCCTGCCGGCGCCGGAACACCGAAGCGCCCACCATATTTGGACTAGACCAAAGCCGCCGTCAAGGCCGCTGCCCCAACCTTTGCGGAATACGAGGACGACGGCGACGGGGCCGCCCCGGCGTCAACGCCCCGCCGGCTCCGCCGCGCTGTCGCCCGTCGAACCGTCCGGGCCGGCCTCCGGGACCCGTTCGGCCACCTGCTCCAGGCTCCGTCCGGTACTCCGCGGCCCGAGCAGGCCGATGTCGAGGCAGAGCAGCCCGATCAGCACGGCCGATCCGGTGAAGACCGCGGTCGGGCCGGCCGAGTCGAGCACATGGATCGCGATGAACGGCAGCACGGCCGAGGTGAGGCGGGAGAGCGAGTAGGCGATGCCGATCGCCGAACTGCGCATGCCGGTCGGGAAGATCTCGGTCTGGTAGGTGTGGAAGGCGTTGGAGAAGATGTTGCTGCACACCGTCAGCAGGAAGCCGGCGGCGACGATCAGCCAGGACATCCGGGCGGCCGCGAAGACCACGCCGAGCACCCCGATGCCGACCGCCGAGCCGATGATCAGCAGCTTGCGCTCGATCCGGTCGATCAGCGGCACCGCGAGCGCCGAGCCGATCGGGTAGCCGAGGAAGCTCAACGAGGCGTAGGTGAGCGACTCGGTCACCTCGTACCCCTTCGACAGCAGCACCACCGGTGCCAGCGAGCCGAAGCCGTAGTAGGCCACCGTCTGGAGCACCTGGAAGATCCACAGCATCACCGTGCGGCGCCGGTAGGCCGCGCCGAACATCTCTCCCAGCGGCACATGCCGGCGCACCTCCCCCGGCTCCTCCTCCGCCACCGCCGGCAGCTCCCCGCCCGTCTCGGCACGCACCCGTTCTTCGATGCCGGTGACCAGGACGGCCGCCTCGTCCGCCCGGCCCTGGGCGAGCAGCCAGCGCGGTGACTCCGGCAGCCGGCTGCGGGCCACCCATATCAGCAACGCACCGAGCGCGCCGAACACCAGCAGCCACCGCCAGCCGTCCATCCCGAGCAGCTCGTGCTTGGCGACCAGCCGGGCACCCAGCAGGGCGGCGATCGGCACCCCGACGAAACCGACGGTGTAGGCCCAGGAGATGTACCGCCCGCGCACCCGGCGCGGCAGGAACTCGGCCAGGTAGGTGTCGACGAGCACCAGTTCGGCACCGAGCCCCAGACCGGCCAGGAAACGCAGGCCGATGAGCACGCCGAGGTTCGGGGCGAACGCGGCTGCGAGCGAGAACACCGAGTACAGGCCCAGGTTGACCAGGAACATCCGGCGGCGGCCGAGCCGGTCTGCGGCGATGGAAAGGAGGTTGGCGCCGACGAACATGCCGACGAACGCGGAGGCGATGACGGTCGACTTCTGCGTACTGCTCAGCGACCAGGTGTCGGTGAGCACCGCGCCGAGCACTCCGCCGAGGAAGATCTCGTAGAGGTCGAAGAAGGCGCCCAGGCCGACGACGACGATCAGTCGCCAGTGCCAGCCGGTGATGGGGAGCCGGTCAAGGCGGGCGGCGATGGAAGGGGACGGGGAAGGCACGGGGGTCCTCCTGCTCGAGGGCGAGCGCGCGGGCGCCGCCACCGTCCGGTCCGGACGGCGCACGGCGCAAGACGGTGCGCGCCGTGCGCGAGCAGGGTCTGTTCGCGGGCACGGTTTTCTTGCTGGGGTGCTG
Organism: Streptomyces odontomachi; assembly: GCF_024435355.1. Classification (GTDB taxonomy): domain Bacteria; phylum Actinomycetota; class Actinomycetes; order Streptomycetales; family Streptomycetaceae; genus Streptomyces; species Streptomyces odontomachi. The sequence continues at coordinate 744,159 of NZ_JAMJWG010000001.1, read as the reverse complement.
AGCACCGTACCCCGGGACGCCGGGTGACCTGCAAGGTTGCGGACGCAAGCAAACTGGGCCGGCTTTGTGTGGTCCGCGCGCACACGGCCCGCGGGAGGTGCCTCCCGCGGGCCGGTGTGCGCGCGTCCCTCATGTGCGGTGGTTACGGGCGCCGTGCCCGCGCCCCCGGTCGTGCGCGGGTCAGCCGTTCAGGCCGAAGAAGGTGATCGCCTGGGCGGCTTCGCCGGGCAGCATGAGCGAGTGACCCACGCCGGACAGGCTGTAGGCCTCCACGGGCGCCTGGTCGCTGTCAGCCCCGTAGCGGGTCCGGGTGGTGTTACCGGACGTCTGGGTCGACACGGGGGTCTGGCTCACGCCCAGCACGTTCGTCCACTGCTTTATCTCCTCGCCGAAGTTGTGGTAGTTCAGCGTCGTGTCCGACGTGCCGTGCCACAACTGCACCCGCGGGCGGGCCCCCGAGTACCCCGGGTAGGCGTTGCGGACCATGTCGCCCCACTCCTGGGCGGTGTGGGTGATCTGCCCGCTGGAGCACTGGCTGTTCCACGAGGAGCCGTCCGTCGTGGCGAAGCACGCGAAGGGCACGCCCATGAAGGCGGCGCCGGCCTTGAAGATGTCCGGGTAGTCGCCGAGCAGGACGTCCGTCTCCATCGCGCCGGACGACGCGCCCGCCACGAACACCCGGCTCGCGTCGGCCTGGTTGTGCTGCTCGACGTACGTGACCATCGACGCGATCGACGTCGGGTCACTACCGCCGTCGTGCTTGAGCGCCTGCGGCGAGGAGACGTCGAAGCACTGGCCCGAGACATTGGCGTCCGGGTAGATCACGATGAAGCCGTGCTGGTCCGCCAGTGAGCGGAACTCCGTGCCGGAGAAGAAGCCCGGACCGGTACCGGTGCAGTAGTGCACCGCGACCAGGATCGCCGGGTTGGCCTTCACGCTGTCGGGCACGTACTCGTACATCCGCAGGTTGCCCGGGTTGTTGCCGAAGTTGGTCACCTCCTGCAACGAGGCGGTGGCACCGGACGGCGCGGCACTGGCCGACGTCGCGGCCATCGCACCGGCGGTCAGCAGCAGCGTGGCCGCCAGGGCGGTCACGGTTGCCCTCAATCTCTTGGGCATGAGCAGGTCCTTCCCCTGGACTGCGGGTGTGTGGGGGTGTCGCCGTCGTCGCATGGCAGCCGGGGCACCACGCCCTCCGATCCGGCGGTCGTGCGCATGACACAAGGAAGGGCATTCGAAAAATTTCGAAGCACCGAGAGGAAGTATCGACCCATCCAGCCCTTCGCAATAGGCGGCTGGAGAGCAACTTTACTTACCCATTACTTTTTTGCAGGGAAAACTTCCCATCAACAGGGATTGAAAGGGTATTTGACGAGCCTTGAAGTGCCGATAGTTTCGGCCCAGTTTTCGAAGTACCGAACACCCCGCGTCGTCTGCGTGGCCGGCGGCACCGGAATGGCACCCTCAGCGCTGCGCATCACCGCGGGGCCCGGCAGCGGGGGAAGTCGGGGCGAGGACGGTACGGAACGTCACCGACACCCGCCGGCTCCGGGGAACCCGCCCGCCGGGGCCCGGATCGCTCTTGCGGGCCGCGATGGCGTGCCGCCACGTGTAGCGCGCCGGGCCGGTCATCACGCAGAGGCTGCCGGGTGCCAGGTACACCCCGGCCTTCGTGCCGTCCACCGGATGGGTGAAGTCCATGACGCAGCCGGAACCGAGCGAGATCGCGGCGACCACCGGGCCGAAGCAGGGCACGCAGTCCACGTGCGCGCTGATGCCCTGGCCCGGCTGGTACTCGTTGACGATCACCTGGTCGGCGGCCTCGTCCATGAGCCCCTCGCTGACCAGCCGGGCGGCCTGCTCGCGGGCCCAGGAGGGCACGTCGGGTGCGGTCCGCGCCGCCGGGTCGGCGCGCACGCTGCGCCGTCCGTAGTCGTAGCGGTGACCGTAGTGCTGCACCCGTCGGCGCAACTCCGCGGACCACTCGGCGGCGTCGATGCGGGACAGCGTCTTCCCGCATGCGGCGGGCGTGAGCCAGTCGGCGACGTACCGCAGGCCCGGTACCGGCAGGAGGGACGGGTCGCCGTCCGCGTCAAGGGAAAGGTGTTCGAAGCCCGCAGCCATGGCCGAAGCGTAGCCAGCTCGTCAGCACGCCGTGCGACCGTTGCGCGATCAGCCGATCGGGGCGCTTCAGGAGTCCGCCGGTGGCAGTGACACGCGACGGCGCGCCGCCGGCTGGCCTCGCACCGTCGTCTGCGGACAGGAACACTGGGAGGTAGCAGGAGGCATCGACCACGGCGAGGCTGGTGGTGATGGGCACGTCCGACAACGTGTACGGCGGTGGCCGGCGCGCCGGGCCCCCGGCGGACGCATGGGCCCGGGTGGTGGTCGACGCGCGTGGCATCGTCACCGAATGGAGCACCGCCGCCCAGCGCCTGCTCGGCTACCCGGCGGACCGGGTCGTGGGGCGACCGGTCATCGCCCTGATGGCCGGCGCCGACGAGGTTGCCGATGTCGTCGGTGCCCGCGGGGGCGGCGGGCCCGCCGACGGGCACGTACTGGTGCGGCACGACGACGGCGGCGTGGTGCGCTGCCGGCTGGCCGTCCGACCGGAGCCGGCGGGCGTCACGGGGCCGCGCTGGAGCGTCCTGCTCGCCCCGGCCGGCGGCGCCCCGGAGATGGGGGACGTCATGGCCCTGCGGGGGGCGCTGTTCACCGAGACTCCGGTGGGTGTCCTCGTCCTCGGTCCCGACCTGCGGCTGCTGGTGTGCAACCCGGCCGCCGAGCAGATGCTGGGCCCACCCGCAGGGGACACCCCAGGACAGCAGCTCAGCGAGGCCTGGCCCGGTTTCGGCTCCGAACGGGCCGAGCAGGTGCTGAGCCGGGTGCTGACGTCGGGCGAGCCGGTGCTCGGCTACCGCAAGCGGGCGCGGCCTCCGGCCGACCCCGATCGCGAGCACGTGTACGGCGCAACCGCCTACCGCCTCGAGGACGCCGCCGGACGGGTGCTGGGCGTGGCCGAGGTCTTCCTCGACGTCACCGAGCGTGACCGCAGGCAGGAGCGGCTCTCCGTGCTGGCGACCGGCGCCCGGATCGGCTCGACCCTCGACGTGGTGCACACCGCGCAGGAGTTCGCCGATCTGGCGGTACCGCACCTCGCCGACAGCGTCGCGCTCGAGGTGCTGGAGGCGGTGCTGCTGGGCGAGGAGCTGTTCCCCGGCCCGGTCGGCGAAGGGGTGGTGCTGCGTCGGGCGGCGTCGCGGTCCCGCCGGGAGGACGTCCAGCCGGGGGTGTACGAGGTGGGTGAGGTCAGCACCTTCCCGCTGGCGGCACCGTCCTCCAAGGCCCTGGCCGATCTACGGCCACGCCTGGTCAGCCCGGTGCGGGACGACAGCGACTGGGTGCTCCGCGATCCGCTCAGGGGGCGGCGGATGCTGGAGGACAAGGTCCACTCCCTGATGCTGGTGCCGCTGGTCGCGCGCGACCTCGTGCTGGGCATCGTCACCCTCTACCGCTGGTCGGACCTGGGCCCCTTCACCGACGACGATCTGTCCCTGGTGTCGGAGCTCGCCCATCGCACGGCCCTGGGCCTGGACAACGCCCGCCGGTACGTGCGCGTGCACACCTCCCTCGTCTCGTTGCAGCGCAGCCTGCTGCCGCAGGACCTGCCGACGCAGGACGGCCTCGAGGTGGCGCACCGCTACATCCGCGGCGGCTCCGGCGGCGACTGGGTCGACGTCATCCCGCTGTCGGGCGCCCGGCTGGCACTGGTGGCCGGCGGAGCCGCCGATCGCGGCATGGCGGCCGCGGCCACCATGGGGCGGCTGCGCGCGGCCGTCGACACCCTCTCGGACCTGGACCTGGAACCCGACGAGCTCCTCGCGCGCCTCGACGACCTGGTGTTCCGGATGGCCGGGGACGACGGCCGGGCCAGGACCGGGCGCGTCACGGACGGCACGGAGGGCAGCGGTGTGGGCTCCACCTGTCTGTACCTGGTGTACGACCCGGTCTCCCGGCACTGCAGCCTGGCATCGGCCGGGCACCCGGGACCGATCGTCCGCTACCCCGACGGCCGGGTGGAGACCCTGCAACCGCCGCGTGCCGAGCCGCTGGGCATGCCGGGGCCGCCGTTCGGCACGCTGGAGCTGGACCTTCCGGAGGGGGCCCTGCTCACCCTGTACACCCCCGGTCTGTTCCAGGCGTACGGGGCGACGGCGGGGCAGCAACGGCTGACCACGCTGCTGACGGATCCGCCGGACCTTCCCGACGAGGCGTGCCGGGCGTTCAGCACGGCGCTCCTGCCGGCCCGGCCGGCCGACGACGCCGCGCTGCTGGTGGCGCGCACCCATCAACTGGGTGAGGACCGGACGGCTTCGTGGGAGCTGCCGGCCGACCCCGCGGTCGTCGCCACCGCCCGCTCCCTCGTCGCCGGACAGCTCTCCTCGTGGGGCCTGGACGATGCGGCGTTCGTCACCGAACTGATCGTCAGCGAGCTGGTCACCAACGCGATCCGGCACGCCAAGGCACCCATCGGACTGCGGCTGATCCGTGGCTCCACGCTGACCTGCGAGGTCTCCGACGGAAGCGGTTCCGCGCCGCGACTGCGCCATGCCCACACCACCGACGAAGGGGGCCGCGGGCTGCTCCTGGTGGCCCAGTTCGCCGAGCGTTGGGGCACCCGCTACACCGGTGCGGGCAAGACCATCTGGACCGAGCAGCGCATCGACAGCACCAGCGGATAGCTCGGCAGGGAGCAGCCGTCCGGTCCGGCACCCCGCTGGCGCGGGTGGCCTGGCTGCGCGGTAGGGCGTCGGGATTCCGCTGTCCGCCGTTGCGGCTATCGCGGGGAACACGCCCGCGCCGCTCAGCCGGATCCGGCCTGCCGCGCTCCAAGATTGCCCCGGAATCGAGTGCCGATCCGACAGGTGCCGGGCAACGGCCGTCCGAGGTCAGGACCGGGCGACAGCCGGACCGGGCTCGCCATACGACGTGAAGTCCGAGGTGAGTGCCGTGACCGATCAGCGGGCCTCCGTGCCTGTCACCGAGTCCGCCGCCGTGCAGACCCGGGGACCGCACAGCGTCCCGGTGGAGCTGTCCGTGAACGGCACCGAGTACGTGGTCGACCTGGAACCCCGGGTGAGCCTGCTGGACGTGCTGCGCGAGCGCCTGGAGCTGACGGGCACCAAGAAGGGCTGCGACCAGGGAACCTGCGGGGCTTGCACGGTGTGGGTGGAGGGCCGTCGGGTGCTGTCCTGCCTGACCCTCGCCATCGCCTGCGAGGGCCTCCAGACGGCCACCGTCGAAGGGCTCGCCGACGGCGCCGAACTGCATCCGATGCAGCGGGCGTTCCTGGAGCAGGACGCCTTCCAGTGCGGCTACTGCACACCGGGTCAGCTGATGTCCGCGATCGCCCTGCTGGAGGAGGGCCACGCCGGGTCCGACGAGGAGATCGCCGAGTGGATGAGCGGCAACCTCTGCCGGTGCGCGGCCTACCCCCACATCCGTTCCGCCATCCGTACCGTGCGCGACCAGAGGACGGGCGACTGACATGCGAACGATCAGCTACACCCGCCCGAGCGATGTGCCCGGCGCCATCGCGGCGGTGACCGCCGATCCGGGCAGCGCCTACCTGGCGGGCGGCACCACCGAGATCGACCTGCTCCGCCTCGACGTGCTGCGCCCCAGGCATCTGGTGGACGTGGGCCGGCTGCCGTTGACGGCCATCGAGGACCTCGACGACGGGGGGATGCGGATCGGCGCGATGTGCCGCATGAGCGACGTCGCCGAGTCCCCGGCCGTGGCGCGGAAGTTCCCGATGCTCTCCCAGGCGCTGCTCCAGGGAGCCTCCCCCCAGTTGCGCCACATGGCCTCCATGGGCGGCAACCTGATGCAGCGGGTGCGCTGCTCCTACTACCGGGACACCGAGTCGGCCTGCAACAAGCGGGTGCCGGGCAGCGGGTGCGCGGCCCTGGACGGGGTGAACCGCGGCCATGCCGTCCTCGGCACCAGCGAGCAGTGCATCGCCACCCACCCCTCGGACCTGGCCGTCGCACTCGTCGCCCTGGACGCCATGGTGCACGTGGAGGGCGAGACCGGGCCCCGGGTGATCCCCGCGGACGACTTCTTCCTGCTCCCCGGCGACACACCGGAGCGGGAACATCCGCTTGCCCCGGGCGAGCTGATCACGGCGATCGGGCTGCCCGCGGTCCCGATGGCCCGCGGGTCGCTGTACCTCAAGGTGCGTGACCGCGCGTCCTACGAGTTCGCGCTCGCCTCCGTCGCGGTGGCGCTGGCGCTTCAGGACGGGGTGATCCAGGAGGTCCGCCTGGCCCTGGGCGGGGTGGCCACCAAGCCGTGGCGGGCGCGTCGCGCCGAGGCGGTGCTGACCGGGCAGCCACCGGGCGCCGACCTGTTCGACCGTGCGGCGGTCGAGGAGCTGGAGCCCGCCCAGCCGCGCCCGATGAACGCGTTCAAGGTGCAGCTCGCCCGGCGGACCATGGTCCGCGCCCTGCACACGGCCGCCGAGGCGGGAGGATTCGCATGACCACCGGAGCCACCCTCGAAGCCGTCGGCCAGCCCCTCGACCGCGTCGACGGCCCCGCCAAGGTCACCGGAGGGGCCCGCTACTCGGCCGAGATCGCCCTGCCGGGCATCACGTACGCCGCCCTCGTCGGCGCCCGTATCGCCGAAGGGCGCGTCACCGGCATGGACACCACCGCCGCCGAACGCGCCCCGGGTGTGCTCGCCGTGCTCACCCACCGGAACCTGCCGAGGGTGGCCAAGGTGCGGCTGCTGCCGTCGCTGGCCGGCCACGCCGCCCCCGGGGAGACCTTCTTCCCCATGCAGGACGACGTGGTGCACTACTTCGGCCAGCCGGTGGCCCTGGTGATCGCCGACGCCCCGGAACGCGCCCGGTTCGCGGCGCGCCAGGTCCACGTCGACTACGAAGCGGGCGTTCCGACGACGACGGTGGACCAGGGCCGGGAGCATGCGTACGAGCCCGATGCCATCTTCGCGGGCTTCATCCCCGGACGCAGCTCCCGCGGTGACGTCGAGGCCGGGCTCCGCGAAGCGGACGCCCGCGTCGACCTCACGTACCGAATGGCCCCCAACCACCACAACCCGATCGAGCCGTCCGCCACCACCGCCGTCTGGGACGGCGACCGGCTCACCCTGTACGACTCCACGCAGGGCATCGCCGCGAGCCAGAACACCGTCGCCGCACTGCTGGGCATCGCGCCGTCGAAGGTGCGGGTGCGCGCCGACTTCGTCGGGGGCGGGTTCGGCTGCAAGGCCATGATCTGGCCGCATGTCACGCTGGCCGCGCTGGCGGCGCGGCACGTGGACCGGCCCGTGAAGCTGGCGCTGACCAGGGAGCAGATGTTCACCTCGTGCGGGCACCGCGAGGCCCAGGAGCAGCGCATCGAGCTCGGGGCGAAGAGCGACGGCAGGCTCACCGCGCTGCGCCACCACAAGCTCTCCCTCACCTCGCACTTCGACGACTGGGCCGAGCCGTCGCTGAGCGTCGCATCGCAGGCCTACGACTGCCCGAACTACGAGGGCGTCTACCGTCTCATCCGCAGCAACACGATGACGCCCACCTTCACCCGCGGGCCCGGCGAGACGACCGGCATGTACGCCATGGAATGCGCCGTGGACGAGCTCGCCCACACCCTCGGCATCGACCCGCTGGAGATGCGCCTGCGCAACCACGCCGGCGCCGACCCCGTCAGCGGCAACCCGTGGTCGAGCGACGGCGCCGAGGAGTGCTACCGGCGCGGCGCGGAACGCTTCGGTTGGCAGTCGCGCAACCCGGAGCCACGTTCCGAGCGGGACGGCGACTGGCTCATCGGCAAGGGCATGGCCACCGCCGGGTACCCGCAGGTCTTCCCCATGCAGCCGCAGCGCGCCCGGGCCCGCCTGTACGCCGACGGGTCGGCGGTGGTGCAGTGCGGCACGCAGGACATCGGCACCGGAGTCGCCACCGCCATGACCCAGGTCGCCGCCGACGGTCTCGGGGTGGCGGTGGGCGACGTCCACTTCCAGTACGGCGACACCGATCTGCCGAACGTCGCCGCCGCGGTCGGCTCGGCGGGCTCCGGCATGATCAGCGCCGCGGTGCACACGGCGGCCACCACCCTGCGCGAGCAGCTGATCCGGCAGGCCGTGGCGGACCCGCAGTCCCCCCTGCACGGCGCTTCCCCGGCCGGCGTCGTGGTACGCGGCGGCCGCATGGAGCTGAAGGAGCGGCCGGACACCGGGGAGTCGTACAGCGACCTGATGCAGCGGCGCTTCCTGACCGACATGGACGCGATCGGCAGCTGGCAACCGCCGGGGTCCGACACCCCGTACGGGCTGGTCACCTTCGGCGCCCAGTTCGCCGAGGTCGCGGTCGACCCCGAGCTGGGCGTGGTCCGGGTACGGCGGATGGTCAGCGCGATGGCGCCGGGCCGCGTCCTCAACGCCAAGATGGCGCACAGCCAGGTGATGGGCGGCATGCTGTGGGGCATGAGCCAGGCCCTGCTGGAGGGCACGTTCATCGACACCCGGGACGGCCGCTGGGCGAACGCGAGCCTCGGGGAGTACCTGGTCCCGGTGAACGCGGACGCGCCCGACGTCGAGATCGAGTTCGTGGAGATGGACGATCCCATCGTCAACCCGCTGGGGGTCAAGGGCCTCGGCGAGGTGGGCATGGTCGGCGCGGCTGCCGCGGTGGCCAATGCGGTGTTCCACGCCACGGGGCGCCGGGTGCGGGAGCTGCCGATCCGGATCGAGCACCTGCTGTAGCGGGTCCGGGGAGCCCGGCCGGCTCAGATGGTCACGTCTGCCCCCATCGAGAAGTGCACCATCCGCTCGAACCAGCTCCAGAACGGGGCCGTCCCGCCGGCGTCGGGATCGTCCTCGGGCCCGTACCACGCGACGATGGGGTTGCCGAACGCGTCGAGCACGTCCAGGTCCAGGGTGCAGACCCCGTCGCCCCAGCCCCACCCGGCGAACTCGACGAACCGCCCCCGGAACGCGTCCGGGTCCTCGTCGGCGCGCTGTCCGCGGCGGTGCGCTGCGCCGGTGTCCACGCCGGCCGGCTCGCCCCGGACGTCCCGGAGATCGAGGTCGCCGGTATGGATCCGGCTGGCCCAGGTGCTGAACGCCAGCGAAGCGTGCACGGCGGCCAGTTCGCGCAGCGGCGCCGGGAGCGGGCCGCCGAGCGGGTGGACCGGCAAACGGTCGGACGTGGTACGAGGCGGCCCTGCCCAGCACAGGTCGGCCCGGATGACGTCGGCGCCCATCAGCTCCTCGACCGACCACGCCGCCCAGTCGATGTCGCGGTCCCACCGGGATGCGGCACCGTACAGATAGGCCAGGCGGGAGCCGGTGGCATGGCGGACCAGGGCCACCGCGAACACCCGCCGCGCCAGCTCGTCGACGGCCGCCGGGGCACGGTCCGCAAGCGGTGCCCACACCTGGCGGACCACCTGCTCGGGGTCGGCGAGGCGGGGCAGGTGCCAGGGGTTGTCCGTGGGGAATCCGGTGCTGCCACGGCCGCCGCGCAACGTCAGACCGCACAGCTCCAGTTCGGGCCGGCGCTCCCCGTCCCATGCGATGAGGTCGAGCAGGGAGTGCATCCGGCGGTCCGAGCACAGCCACTCGCCGATCGCGGCCGGGTCACGGGAGGCCAGCAGGCCGCGCCCGGCGGCCGCCCGGGCGTCGAGGTCACCACGGGCGTGCCGCTGGTGGTAGCAGTGCGCCGCCCGGCGGTAGCGGACCAGCAGGTCGGCCACCGGCACCCGCGGTGGGACCCGTGGCACCGGCGGTGTCTGCTCCGGGCTGCGCGGCAACACCGTCCACTGCGCCGGGCCGGCCGGCTCCGGTGCCGCCGCCACCCCGGTGAGCGCGAGCCAGACGGTCTCCAGCGCCATCCCGGCCAGCGGGGTGGCGTCCGTCAGCGGGGCGTGCACGATGACGAGGCGGCGCAAGGCGGGCAGCGCGGTGAGCTGGTGGACGTCGTCGATGCGGGTGTCCGTCAGCTCGAGGGAGGTCAGCGCGGGCAGGGCGGCCAGCGGGCGCAGGTCGGTGGTGCGTGTCCGGCGCAGGATCAGCTCGTCCAGGCGGGTGAGCGAGGCCAGCGGGGCGAGGTCGGTCACCGGCGCCTCGATCTCCAGGGTCTCCAGCCGTGTCAGGGCCGCCAGTGGCCTCAGGTCGGTCAGCCGTTTCGACGTCAGGTCCAGGTCCCGCAGGCCGGGCAGCCGGGACAACGCGCCGAGGTCGCACATGTCGTGGCACTCGACGACCAGCGGCTGGTCCTCCGCCTCGGCACCCCACCGTCGGCGGTGCGCCTCGACCGCCCGCTCGACCGTGGTGTCGGGCGGCACCCCCGCCCGTCCGCCGCGGTTGGTCCGCTCGTACGCGAACCGCCCCAGGCCGTCATCGGTGCGCTTGCGCCGCGTCACGGGCCCTCTCCCCCACGTCGCCTGACATCCGGTGGGGAACGGTACGCGTCCGGCGTCGGCGCGCGCTGCCCGATATCCGGGGACGCCTCCTCGTCCGCGTCGGCCTGCCCGTCCGCACTCCGCAGCCGGACGCGGGCGGGCCGTGGGGTCAGTCCGGGTGGCCCCCGTCGCCCGGTTCGTGCCGCTTCGGCGCGGTGCCGCCCGCGGCCCATGTGCTGCCCCCGCCCGCGTGTGCCGCGTCCCGGTGCCGCTGCGCGGACGGCAGGAGGTAGGGGACGCTGGTGACCATCACGCCCGGGGTGAACAGCAGGCGGGTCTTGAGCCGCAGCGCGGTCTGGTTGTGCAGGAGCTGCTCCCACCACCGGCCCAGCACGTACTCCGGGACGAAGACGGTGACCACGTCGCGTGGGCTCTCGCGGCGCCGGGTGCGCACGTACTCCAGCACCGGCCGGCTCATCTCCCGGTAGGGCGAGTCGAGCACGACCAGCGGCACCCCCATCTCGTGCTCGTCCCACGACCTGCGCAGGGCCGCGGTCTCGGTGGGATCGACGCTGATGGTGAGCGCCTCGACCGAGCTGGGGTGGATCGACTGGGCATAGCCGACCGCCCGCAGGGTGGGGGCGTGGATCTTGGAGACGAGCACGATGGCGTGGTTGTTCGACGGTGGCTCGGGGTGGGCGTCCGGTGCGACCGCCAGTTCCGTGGAGATCAGCTCGTAGTGCCGGTGCACGGCCCTCATCGCCAGGAACAGCAGCGGCATGGCGACGGTGACGATGTACGCGCCGTGCGTGAACTTGGTGATCAGCACGATCACCAGGACGATCCCGGTGAAGGTGGCGCCGGTCGCGTTGATCGCCCGGGAGCGGTGCATCCTGCGGCGCTCCGCCGGGTCGACGGTGCCGCGCAGCTCCTTGCGCCAGTGCTGGACTATGCCGGTCTGGGAGAGCGTGAAGGAGACGAACACGCCGATGATGTAGAGCTGGATGATCGCGGTGACCTTGGCCTGGAAGACGACGATCAGCCCGATGGCCGCCGCGGCGAGCAGCACGATGCCGTTGGAGAAGACCAGCCGGTCACCGCGGTTGAGCAACTGGCGGGGCAGGTAACGGTCCTGGGCGAGGATCGAGGCCAGCATCGGGAAGCCGTTGAAGGCGGTGTTGGCGGCCAGCACCAGGATCCCGGCCGTGGCGGCCTGCACGTAGTAGAAGAGGAAGTTCCAGTCACCGAAGGCCGCCTTGGCCACCTGCGCGAGCGCGGTGGGGGTGTGCGCGCCGGCCGGCAGGCCGAGCTCGGTGGGGTCGCCGGCGACGTGTACGTGGCAGACGAGCGCGAGCGCGGTGATGCCGGTGAACATGGTCACCGACAGGGCACCCATGACGGCCAGGGTGGTGGCGGCGTTGCGGGCCTTGGGCCTGCGGAAGGCGGGCACACCGTTGCTGATCGCCTCCACCCCGGTCAGCGCCGTGCAGCCGGAGGCGAACGCCCGCATGGCCAGCAGCACCAGGCCGAGGCCGGCGAAGGTGCCGGTGGCGTGGATCGGCAGATGCGCGGACTCGGCCTCGAGGTGCGCACCGACCGCGGACCGCACCGCGGCGAACACGAACATCACGCCGACGCCGAGCACGAAACCGTAGGTCGGGACGGCGAAGATCCGCCCGGACTCCCGGACGCCGCGCAGGTTCAGCAGGGTGAGCAGCAGCACGCACGCGATGGACAGCGCCACCGCGTGCCGGGCCAGGGCCGGTGCGGCGGACGTGATCGCGGCCACTCCGGCGACGACGGAGACGGCGACGGTGAGGACGTAGTCGACCAGCAACGCGCTGGCCGCGGTGAGCGCGGCCGTGGCCCCGAGGTTGTCGGCGCTGACGACGTAGGCCCCGCCCCCGTTCGGGTAGGCGTGGCAGGTCTGCCGGTACGAGGCGGTGACCACCACCAGCAGCGCCACGATGGCGGCGCCCACCCACCAGGACAGGTGCAGCAGGGTCGTACCGCCCAGGGCCAGGATCAGCAGGATCTCCTCGGTGGCGTACGCGACCGACGAGAGCGGGTCGCTACAGAACACCGGCAGCGCGATCCGCTTGGGCAGCAGAGTCTCCCCGATCTGCGTGGTGCGCAGCGGACGGCCCAGGAGGAACCGTTTGGGGAAGGTGGTCACTGCCGCAATGCTAGGGATGCAGGGCGTCCAGAATGCGCATCGACTACGTCCGCGTGTCCGGTGTGGTGCGGGGCGGGACGAGGCGGTGGTACGCCCGGACGGCGTGGCCGGTGCGGGCGGCCGCGAGGCCGAGGAGGGGTGCGCCCAGCAGGACGGCCAGCCGGGCCAGGTCCTCGGAGCCGGCCCAGCCCAGCTCGCCCTCGCGGTGGACGACGAAACCGTCGTACGCCAACCAGCACAGCACGGCGATCCCCGGCGCGGCGGCGGCCCGCGCGGCAAGCCCGAGGACCGCGCCCAGCAGGCAGTAGCCGGCGAGGGCGGCGACCGGATGTGCCAGGGCACCGGCCATCGTGAGCACCGGCACCAGCAGCAGGGACCCGGCGAACGCGGCCGCCCACACGAAGGGTGTGGCGACCGGTTCCGGAACGGCACGCAGGACGCGCCCCCGCAGCCCTCGCAGCTGCACCGGCATGGTCATGGCCCCTCCTGCGTCCGTCTTGCACGGCGGGTACGGCGACCGGCTGCCGCCCCGGTGGTGGCGCACGCCGTCCCGCACCGTCAGCAGACCGCGTGAGCCGGCCGGCGACGCCGTGTGTTGACACCTTCCGATCGCTTCGTCGGCGTTTCTTGACGCGTTGCCAACGCGGATGCCGCCGGGTGGCGGCCGAAGCTCACCCCACGGACGGACGGCCCACCCGCCTGACGGCACGGCACCGGCCAACCGCCCTGCTCAGCTCCGGTCGGGGGTGAGCCACAATGGGCGCGGGGCCCCGCAGCGCAGGTGACGGGGCCCTTGCTAGGGAGGTGAGTGGCGGATGGCACGCGGGCGCTTGCGTATCTACCTGGGCGCCGCGCCGGGCGTCGGCAAGACCTACGCCATGCTCGGCGAGGCCCACCGCCGCCGGAGCCGCGGCACCGACGTGGTCGTCGGCTTCGTGGAGACCCATGGCCGGGCCCGCACCGTCGAGCAGGTGGAGGGCCTGGAGGTCATCCCGCGCAGATCCCTGACCCACCGGGGTGCCGGTTTCACCGAGCTCGACGTCGAGGCGGTCATCGCCCGGCGCCCCGAGGTGGCACTCATCGACGAACTGGCGCACACCAACGTGCCGGGCTCCCCCAACGACAAGCGCTGGCAGGACATCGAGGAGATCCTGGACGCCGGCATCGACGTGGTGTCCAACGTCAACATCCAGCACCTGGACTCGTTGAACGACGTCGTCCAGCAGATCACCGGAGTGCCCCAGCGCGAGACGGTGCCCGATGAGGTGGTGCGCCGCGCCGAGCAGGTCGAACTGATCGACATGAGCCCCGAGGCACTGCGCCGGCGGATGGCGCACGGCAACGTCTACGGCCCCGACAAGGTCGACGCCGCCCTCGGCAACTACTTCCGGGTCGGCAACCTGACGGCGCTGCGCGAGCTGGCGTTGCTGTGGCTGGCCGACAAGGTGGACGACCAGCTGGACCGCTACCGTGCCGCGCACCGCATCCGCGGCACCTGGGAGGCACGCGAGCGGGTCCTCGTGGCGCTCACCGGCGGGTCGGAGGGCGAGACGCTGGTGCGCCGCGCGGCACGCATCGCCGACCGCACCAAGGGCGCCGACCTGCTGGCCGTGCACGTCGCCCGCAACGACGGTCTGATCGACGCGAGCCCCGCCAACCTGACCCGGCAGCGGGCGCTGGTGGAGAACCTCGGCGGGACCTACCACCAGGTCGTCGGCGAGGACGTGCCCACGGCACTGCTCGACTTCGCCCGCGGGGTCAACGCCACCCAGCTGGTGCTCGGCGCGTCCCGGCGGAGCCGCCTCGCGCAGGTGTTCTCGCGCGGTGTGGGGGTCACCGCGACCGCGCTGTCGGGGCCGATCGACGTGCACCTGGTGCCCCACGAGGAGGTGGGCCGGGGCAGCCGTGCCGCCGGCCCGAGCGGAGCGATCGCCGGCCGTCGGCGGGCCGCCGGCTTCGTACTCGCCGCGGTGGGGCTGCCGCTGCTCACCCTGCTGCTGGCGGCCGGCCTCTCCGGTCTGTCGCTGCCCAGCAACATCCTGTTGTTCCTGGCCGCGGTGGTCGGGGTGGCGCTGGTCGGCGGGCTCTATCCGGCGCTGTTCGCCGCCGTCCTGGGCTCGCTGCTGCTCAACTTCTTCTTCACCCCGCCGCTGCACGCCTTCACCATCGCCGAGCACGAGAACCTGCTGGCGCTGGTGGTCTACATCGCGGTGGCGGTGGCCGTGAGCACCGTCGTCGACCTGTCGTCGCGCCGTAGCCGGGAGGCCGCCGAGGCGAGAGCCGACGCCCAGGTGCTGTCCACCCTGGCGGGAGACATGCTCCGCGACGCCGACCAGGACATGGCGTCGACCCCCGACCGGCCGGCGCACCGGGGCGTGACGGGCATCCTGGAGCGGCTGCGCGAGACGTTCACGCTGACCTCGGTGACCCTCCTGGAGCGCCGTCCCGAGGCGCCGCAGACCCCCCGCACGCAGAGCGACCCGCAGGCCTGGCGCATCGTCGCCACCACCGGCGGCCCGCCCTGCGCCACCCCCGACGAGGGCAACGCGGACGTCCTGGTGGACGACTCCCTGACGCTTGCGCTGCGCGGCCGTACGCTCCCCGCATCCGACCGGCGGGTGCTGGAGGCGTTCGGCGCCCAGGCGGCCGTCGCACTGCGTCACCAGCGGCTGGCCGAGACCGCCGAGCAGGTCCGGCCGCTGGCCGCGGCGGACCGGATGCGCACCGCGCTGCTCAATGCCGTCAGCCACGACCTGCGCACCCCGCTGTCGTCCGCCAAGGTGGCCGTGGACAGCCTGCGCAGTCCGGACGTGGACTGGAGCCCGGAGGACCGCGACGAACTGATCGCCACCGCGGCGGAGTCACTCGACCGGCTCGACCGGCTGATCGCCAACCTGCTCGACATGAGCCGGCTCCAGGCCGGCGCGCTGGGTGTCTCCCTCGCACCGGTCACGGCGCAGGAGGCGGTCGCCAGTGCGCTCACCGATGTGGCACCCGAACAGGTGGAGGTGCGCACCCCCGGCGGTCTGCCGGATCTCATCGCGGATGCCGTCCTGCTGGAGCGGGTGCTGGCCAATCTGATCGCCAACGCGGTGCGCCACACCCCCGCCGGGACGCCGGTGCTCGTCACCGCCAGCGCCCATGCCGACCATCTGGAACTGCGTGTCATCGATCGCGGTCCCGGCATCCCGCGGGGCGACTGGGACCGGGTCTTCGAACCGTTCCAGCGGCTCGGCGACCGCAGCCACCGCACGGGCGTCGGCCTGGGCCTCGCCCTCGCCCGGGGTCTCACCGAGGCGATGGGCGGTTCCCTCGCCCCGGAGGAGACGCCCGGCGGCGGGATCACCATGGTCCTCACCCTGCCCGCCGGCCCGGTCGCAGCGGGCCCGGGTTCGGCCGACGGTGCGACGCTGCCTGACGAGGTATCCGCGGAGCGCACGGCACAACCGGACGACCCGCCCGCCGACGCGTCGGCCACGGGGTCCTCCCCACCCGACGCCGGTCAGGGCTCGAACCGATAGCCCATGCCCGGTTCGGTGACGAGGTGGCGGGGGCGGGAGGGGTCGACCTCCAGCTTGCGGCGCAGCTGGGCCATGTAGACCCGCAGGTAGTTCGTCTCGGTGCCGTAGCCGGGCCCCCAGACCTCGCGGAGCAGCTGCTTCTGGGTGACCAGCCGGCCGGTGTTGCGCACCAGGACGTCCAGCAGGTGCCATTCGGTGGGCGTCAGCCGTATGTCGGTGCCGCTCTTGTTCACCTTCTTGGCCGCCAGGTCGACGGTGAAGGCCGCGGTCTCGACCACGGAGGTGTCGCCGGTGCCCTCGGCGGACGCGGCCCTGCGCACCGCGGCGCGCAGGCGGGCCAGCAGCTCGTCCATGCCGAAGGGCTTGGTGACGTAGTCGTCGGCGCCGGCGTCGAGGGCCTCGACCTTCTCGTCGGAGGCGTGCCGGGCGGACAGCACGATGATGGGGACGCGGGTCCAGCCGCGCAGCCCCTTGACGACCTCGATGCCGTCCATGTCCGGCAGGCCGAGGTCGAGGACGATCACGTCCGGGTGGCGGGCGGCGGCCAGCCGAAGCGCCTCCGCACCGTCGTACGCCGCGTCCACCTCGTACGTGCGGGCCCGCAGGTTGATCCTCAGGGCGCGGACGATCTGGGGTTCGTCATCCACCACAAGCACGCGATGCATCGGCGTGTCCTCATTCCTGGTCACGGTCTCGACCGGCGCCTCGGCCGCGGGCCGGGGCACTGAGCCCCCGCCGCGGCGGGTGGCACGCCTACGCCTTCGGAGGACGCGCCCGGAACGGAGCGGACGACGCTGTCGCGTTGCCACGGCCGACGACGGTCGCGGCGGCCCCGCCTGCCTCTTCCACGGGCGCACCGGTTCCGGCCAGCAGATCGCGACGGCGAGGCGAACGGCAGTGCTCTTAACGCTCTCCGAACGCCGCGCGGCCGATTTTTACCGTAACCCGTATGCCTCACGGGTGGACGAACGCCTCAGAGGGCGGCGCTCAAGGAACGGCCCGGGGGCCTGCCGTAGCCGGAACCGCCCGTGGCCAGGGGCGCGCGGGGGCCCGCCCGGACGCCCTGGATGCGGTGTCCGGTGCGTCGCACGGCCCCTGCGCTCCCCTGGTCACCGGTTCCGCGCAGCCGGGTCAGGTGGTCAACGTCCCGCCGTCACGGGTTCTGGGTGAGGCCGATGCCGTTGCCGTCGGCGTCGGTGACGACGGCGATCAGCTTGCCGCCGCCGACGTCGCGGGTCTCCTGCTGGACGGTGGCCCCGGCGGCGACCAGGTCGCGCACGGCCGCCTCGATGTCGGGC
Organism: Streptomyces odontomachi; assembly: GCF_024435355.1. Taxonomy (GTDB): domain Bacteria; phylum Actinomycetota; class Actinomycetes; order Streptomycetales; family Streptomycetaceae; genus Streptomyces; species Streptomyces odontomachi. Next base: position 726,737 of record NZ_JAMJWG010000001.1, on the reverse strand, counting down.
ACCTGCCAGTAGGACACCGGGCCGGTCATCCCCTTGGCGTGCCCGTTCGGGTCCAGGCCCAGGCTCTGGCCGCCGAGGTCGAAGCCGACGTAGTACGCCTCGTCCTGGGCCGGCTTGACACCCAGCACCTTGGAGAACAGTGCCTTCGTCAGGGCCAGGTCCTTGACGGGATAGATGATGGTTTCCAGTGGGGCGGTCATGAGGTCTCCTCGTGAGGTTTCGGCGGTGTGTGTGCCGCCGTTCCTCACGCTAGAAGCCGGACGAGCCGGCCGCTTCTCCGTTCCTGATCGATCCGCGTGACGCGCGCGGTGAGGGTTCCTTTCGCCCCGGGGGCCGCCGAAGGGGGGTGCCGCGGATCAGCCCTGGTGCTGTTCGAGACGGAGCCGCAGCGGGTCCCTGACCTGCGGCGGGCCGTGCAGCTCGGGCTCCGCCGTGGGGGTGAGGGAGGGGTCTTCGGTCAGGGAGCGGGCGAGCAGGATGCCCGGGATGTTGTCACGGGTGGCCACCAGCACCGCCGGGGAGATGCGGTCGGCGAGGGCCACGGCCTCCGGGCGACGGAGCGGGGCGACCGTCAGTCCTGCGGCGTCGAGCGGGATCAGGGAGTCCACCGTGTGCCAGATGCCGGCGTCGATCTCGCCGAGCAGGACGGCGCGCGGCACATGCGTGAAGTCCGTCTCGACGTGCTGTCCGCTGCCCGGGGGGAACTCGGCGCGGGTGAGGCGCTTGTGGTCGTCGGAACCGGGGTCGATGCCGATCCGGAGGTCTCCCGGGTTCACGGGTGCCGAGCTGCCCGTGGTGCCGTCGCGCGCCGGGGTGCGGGTGACGACGACCAGGGTGCCGGGGGCGTAGTACGTGCCCGGCTCCAGGGTGAGCGTGCGATGGCCCGCTTCCTCGGTGTCGAGCAGATCGCGGGCCGCGCCGGCCGACATGACGGCGATGTCGGCCCGCTGGGCGTCGAGCGCGTGGAGGCGGGCCTCGGCGCCGCGCAGATGACCGACCGTCGTGAACGCGCCGAACGGCGCGAACCGCTCGGCCACCGCCGAGGCGACCCGCAGGGACTCCGGCGGCGCGTTCGGCGGGAGCAGCAAATGTACGGGGCTGAGCCGGGCGGCGGACCACAGCAGGGCCGTGTCCAGCTCGGTGATGAACGTCCCCATGTGGCCGCGCGCGACGAGCGAGACGGCACCCTCGTGCTGGAGTTCCTTGAGCGCTTTTTGGACGGTGCCGGAGCCGACCTCCAGCGCCTCCTGGTAATGGAGCGTGGTGGGCAGCCGGCCCCCGGTGCCCAGCCGCAGCGCGTCTCGCGCGATCGTCTCCAAGGGGGTGTGACCGGCGGTCCCGCCGGTGGACGTCATGGATGCGGTCACACCAAACCCTCGGACTCCGTATCGGATCATGCGCCTCAGGCGATCAGGGACATCGCCTGATCGACCGACACCCCATCATGGACGACCGCATGGAGAGCCGACAACACCTGCTCAGGTCGGTCCGCCCGGAAGACCCGACGGCCGAACATGGCACCGCCGGCGCCGGCGGTGATCGCCTGGTGGGCCAGTGAGACCGTGTCCAGCGGGTCGTCACCGCCCTTGCCGCCGGCCAGCAGGACCGGCACGTAGCAGCTCTCGGTGACCTCGGCGAAGGCTTCGGCGGAACCCGGCCAGAGGGCCTTGACCAGGTCGGCACCGATGTCGGCCGAAATGCGGCAGTACATGCTCATGACCTTCGCCGACAGCGCGCCCGGATCGTCACCCTCCAGCGCGGAGCGGGGCTCGATGATCAGGCCCAGGCCGAGCCGCTCGCAGTCGCGGGCGATCCGCGCATTGCGCTCCACCTCGGCGCGCTCAAGGCGGGCGTCGCGCTGGCCGACGTAGAGATACGTCATGACGGCGTCGACCCCGGCAGCAGCGACCGACTCCAGGTCGGACAGCTGGGCGAGAACGCCCTCGCTACGCCCGTCGGCGCCCGGCGTGTACAGGCCGCGAGCGTGGTTCTTCCAGTCCAGGTGGAGGATCAGGCCGGGCCGGTCGCGGCCCGTGAAGGTGTCCTCCACCAGCGGGATCATGCCGGGCGTCACCATCACGCCGTCGGCTCCGCGCAGCGTGGCGAACACCGAGCGGATCTCGTCCGCGGTGCGCAGCCCGGCCGGCGGGCCGCTGTTGACCCCGTGGGAGGCGGCCACCACGACTGCGCGTCCGCTCTCCGGCCTGACCAGGCGGCCCAAGCGGATCTTCTTACCCGTGCGTGCGTCCATGTCGTGCCTGACTCCGTCCTGTCCCACGGATCCGACCCGGTCCCCGTCCGGCGCGGATGCGGCGGAGGTGCGGGGGCTCGGACCCTCCATCCCGAGGAAACTCTGCCCGGGAATTCAATATGCAGCTTGCAGAGAATTGCGTATTGAGCTTAGGATCCCTCTCGGCGGCTGTCAATCGAGCCGCTCCGGCGCGGCCCTCCCGGCCCGCGGCGCTTCGGCGGACACCACGCGCCCCCGGATTCAGCGACACCTGGAGTTCCCATGGCAGATCCCTCCTCGGCACTCGCCGCCCTGTCACGCGAGCTCGGACCGGATGCCGTGCGCACCGACGCCGAGACGCTCGCCGCTTCCAGTCACGACTCCTGGCCGCTCTCCACCAAGCTGGCCCGCCTCGGCCGCCACACCCATCAGGCGGACGCCGTGGTGGCGGTGGACTCCCCTGAGCAGATCCGCACGGCACTGGCGGTGGCGGCCGACCACGATCTGCCCGTCACCGTCCGGGCTCTGGGATCGTCCGTGACGGGCCAGCCCCTGCCGGTGCGCGGCGGCCTCGTCCTGGACGTGTCCGGCATTCCCGACAGCTTCGCGGTGAACGAGACGGACATGACCGTCCGGGTCTCCGCGGGGTACAACGGCGGGCAGCTCGAGACCGAGCTCCAGCGCCAGGGCTGGACCCTCGGCCACTCCCCGCAGTCGCTGCACCGCTCCAGCGTCGGCGGCTGGCTGGCCACCCTGGCGACGGGCCAGTTCTCGTCCTACTACGGCGGCATCGAAGACCTGGTCGTCGGCTACACGGTGATCCTGGCGACCGGCGAGACCGTGCGGCTGAGCGCGTCGCCGCGCGCCGCCATGGGCCCGGATCTGCGGCAGCTCTTCCTCGGTTCGGAGGGCACGCTCGGCGTGATCACCTCGGTGACGCTGAAGATCTTCCCGACGGCCCCCGTGCAGCTGCTCCAGACCTACACGCTGCCGTCCGTGGAGGCCGGCGTGGCGGTCCTGCGGGCCCAGGCCGCGGCCGGACTCCGCCCGTTCCTCCTCAGGCTGTACGACACCGCCGAGGCGCGCCATGTCCTCCAGGACGACTCGATCGACACTCCCGTCCTGTTCACCGGGTCCCAGGGACTCGACACCATGGCGCGCGCCGAGGCCGCGGCGCTGGACGACATCGTGGCCGGGCACGGCGGCGCACCCGCCGGACCCGAGGGCGTCGAGAAGTGGATGACCAGGCGCTTCGACTTCTCCGGCGTGGAGAACCTGCTCGCCCAGGACGGCGGTTACGCGGAGACCATCGAGGTCGCCCACACCTGGAGCGGCATCCTGCCGCTCTACCACGCCCTGACGAAGGCACTGGCCCCGCTCGCCGACGATGTGCTCGCGCACTTCTCCCACGTCTACACCCAGGGCACCTCGCTCTACCTGATCCTGCGCGGCCACGCCGGCACGGACGAGGCGGCGGTGCAGCGGCTCCAGACCGTCTGGGAGACCGCCATGCGGGTCGCCCTGGAGCACGGCGCGGAGCTCTCCCACCACCACGGCGGCGGCCTCGCCCGCTCCCCGTACACCCGGCAGTCGCTGGGCGGCGCGCACCTGCTGCTCCGCCGCCTCAAGCACGCCCTCGACCCGAACGGGCTGCTCAACCCGGGCAAGCTCGGCCTCTGATCCCCCCTCACCGCACGGAAGGGCGCCAGGAACGATGTGGTTTCTCGGCATCGACATCGGTACGACCCATCTCAAGGTGGCGGGCGTCACCGCCGAAGGCACCGAGCTGCCCGCCGGACGCGTCCGCACACCCACCGTCCTCGCCGACGGCCTGACGTTCCATGACGCCGAGGCGATCTGGCGCACCACGGCCGACCTGATCGGCGAGTACGCCCGCACCACAGCGGCCGGGCACGGCCCGCTCGGCGGGGCCTGTGTGGCCTCCTTCGGCCAGGAGGAGTCCGTGGCCGTGGACCGCGCCGGCCGGATGGTCCACCCTTCGCTGGCCTGGTGGGAGTCCTGGCCGGCTCGGGCCCTCGCCCCCGAGGTCACGGCGCGGCTCGACGCCTTCGAGCAGTACCGGGTCTCCGGGCTGCGCCACCGGCTCAACCAGACCCCGGAGCGCACGGCACAGCTGCGCGCCCGGGAGCCGGACACGTGGCGCTCGACGGTGCGCTGGGTGGACTTCTGCACCTTCGTCACCCAGCGTCTGACGGGCGAATGGGCCGGCGCCACCTCCCAGGTCACGCACAGCCAGTGTTTCGACCTGACCACGTTGGCACCGCACCTGCCCACGCTGGAACTGCTGGACCTGGCCCCCGAGCTGTTCGCGCCGGCCCTGCCCACCGGGGCGGTCGCCGGGGAGCTGGTGCCGCAGGCACTGCCCGGCGTCCGGATCGCCCCGGGCGCTCGGGTGGTGGTCGGCGGGCACGACCAGGTGGTGGCCGCCCGCCAGGTGCATGCGATGAGCGGCGCCGGTGTCTTCGACTCCATCGGCACCTCCGAGTACCTGATGGTCACCACCGAGACGTTCGCACCCCGACAGCGGTCCTATGAGCTGGGCATCGATCACGAGCGTTCCTGGCGCGAGGACGGCTACCTGCTCGGCTATCCGACGCCCTCCGGCAAGGTGGTGCACCTGCTCGCCGAGCTGTTCCACGGCGGCGACTTCGACGCCCTGTTCCAGGGTCTCGCCGGCACGCGGGCGGACGGCCTGCCCGCGCTGCGCGTGACGGTGCACGCCGACGACACCGGCACCGGCCTCCTCGACCTGGCCGGGCTGCCGGCCGGGGCCCGCCCGGTGGACGTCGTCCGGGCCTGCCTCGATCATCTGGCGGACCTGACGCGCACCCGGGTGGACGAGATGTGCGAGCTGGCCGGCACCCGGCCCGCCTCAGTGGCCCTGATGGGCTCGCTGTTCCGCAGACCCGAGATGGCCGCGCACCGCCGCGAGCGGTGGCAGGTGCCGCTGCACATCAGCCCCTTGGCCGAGCCGGTCGCACTCGGCGCGGCGGCCATCGCCCGCGAAGCCGCCCTGCCCGAGGCCCGCGGCGGCACGGCGCCCGAAGCCCGCTCGGCACATCCGGGCGACCAGCACCGGGAGCTGACATGAGAGTTCTGATCGCCTCACTCAACAGCGCCGTCGAGCGGCTGCTGGTGGTGTCCGAGCACCGGCCGGGCACCGTGCACCGGCTCGTCGGCGGCGACACCCTGGCCGGCGGCAAGGGGGTCAATGTGGCCCGGGTGCTGGCCCAGTTGACCAGGTCCGGGGCGCTTGCGGGCACACCGGACACGGCTCCGGTCCCGTTGCTCGTCGGATACTCGGGCGGCGCGACGGGCCGTCTCTTCGAGGAGCTGCTCGACGCGGAGGGGCTGGCCGCCGCACTGGTCCCGACGGCCGGCGCCACCCGGATCTGCGAGGTCCTCGTCGACCAGTCGGACCCTGAGGGAGCCACGGTCTACAACGCCCCGGGCCCCCGGATCGCCGCGCCCGAGCGGGACCGGCTGGACGAGGCGTTCGAGCGGCTGCTCGCCGACACCGCGGCGCTGGTGTGCACGGGCAGCATGCCTCCCGGTGTCCCGCACGACCAGTACGCCCGGTGGATCACCCAGGCCCGGCAGCACGGCGTGCTCACGGTACTGGACGCGCACGGCGAGGCCCTGGCGGCGGGCGCCGGCGCCGTGCCCGATGTCGTCAAGGTCAACCTCGACGAGCTCTCCGACGTCGCCGACGGCGGCGATCCCTTCGCCACCGCCCACACCTGGCTGACCGCCGGGGTCCGTCTGGTGGTCGTCACGGACGGCGCCCGGCCGGCCCGCGCCCTGACCGCGGAGGGGGCGTTCGAGGTGACGGCGCCGCAGGTCGGGGTGCGCAGCGCGGTCGGTTCCGGTGACGCCTTCTGCGCCGGGCTCGTCGGCAGCCTGCTCGCCGACCCGGCCGCCGGCTGGGAAGCCCACCTGCACATGGCCGCGGCCTGCGGGGCGTCGAACGCCGCGTCGGTGACCGCCGGCCTGAGCCCCGACCCCTCCCCGGTCTCGCTGTTGCCGCAGGTCACGGTGTGTCGGTCCATGCCGGGGCAGAGCCCCTCCCGCGGCACAGGGAGCTGATCGTGCCGGCCGGATCCGAATCCGGCCGGCATCACCCGCACAGACGGGTCCGGCGCGGAACAGAGTTGTTCCCGCCTCGAACCACGGAGGTTCCCATGGAGAACACCGCCCTCGGGCGCTCGGCCGGGTCCACGGCGAGCGTCCTGCTCATCACCTGTGTGACCGCTGTCGGCGGATTCCTGTTCGGCTTCGACAACGGAGCCATCTCGGGGTCCGCCGGCTTCATCCAGGAGCGCTTCGGGCTCGGTCCGGGAGGTCTCGGCTGGGTGACGTCAAGCATCATCGTCGGCTGCATCATCGGTGTGGTCATCGCCGGCCGTCTCAGTGACGCCATCGGCCGCAAGAGGGTCATGCTGGCGACAGCCGTGGTCTTCGTCGTCGGCGCGCTCGGGGAGGCCTTCGCGCCCAGCTCCGAGCTGCTGGTTCTGGCCCGCATCATCGTCGGGATAGGGATCGGCACGGAGACCACGATCGCCCCGCTGTACATCGCCGAGGTGGCGCCCGCCCGCATCCGTGGCCGTCTCGTGTCGTTCAACCAGCTCTTCAACACCATCGGCAATCTCGTGGTGTTCACGGTCAGCGCCTTCGTCGCACGCTCCAACGGCGACGCCTGGAACGTCGACCGGGGCTGGCGCTACACGTTCGGCATCGGGGTGGCGCCGGCCGTCCTGTTCTTCCTGCTGCTCTTCCTCGTTCCGGAGAGCCCTCGCTGGCTGGTACGGCACGGGCGGCGGCAGGACGGCCTGGCGGTCCTCCGGCGGATCAACCCGACCGCATCCCAGGCCCAGGCACAGCTCGCCGTCATCGAGGAGTCGGTGGCGCGGGAGGGCACCGGCGCCACCGTCCGGGACGTGCTCGCGCCGCGTTTCCGCAAGACCCTCCTGATCGGCTTCGCGGTGGCACTTTTCCAGCAGATCACCGGGATCAACGCGATCTTCTACTACGCCCCCGAGGTGTTCACGTCGGCCGGTCTGGAGACGAACGACGCCATGTCGAGCACGGTCCTGATCGGCATCACCCTGGTGGCCGCCACCCTGGTGTCGATGTGGCTGATCGACAAGGTGGGGCGCCGTACCCTGCTGCTGACCGGTGCGTCCGCCATGACCGTGCTGCTCGCCTGCATCGGTGTGGTCTTCAGGGAGGCACATCCGAGCGCCCCGCTGCTGCTGGCGCTGATCCTCGGCTATGTCGCCTTCTTCGCCGTGTCCTTCGGCACCGTCGCCTACGTGATCATCTCGGAGATCTTTCCGACCCATGTCCGCGGCGTGGCGGCGTCGATCGCCACCTTCGCCCTCTGGGGCGGCAACTACCTGGTCTCGCAGTTCTTCCCGGTCCTCGTGGACGGCATAGGGTCGTCCAGCACCTTCTTCCTGTTCTCCGCCGTCAGCCTGCTCGCCCTCGTGTTCACCGTCCGGTTCGTGCCCGAGACGAAGAACAGGAGCTTGGAGGAGGTCGAACGGGAGCTGTACGGATACCGCATGCCGCAGGAGAAGGAGCCTGCGCGACTGTCCTGATAGCGGCACCCCAAGGCCGTACAGGAGTCTGCTCAGCCGTCCGGTGTGGTGGCGAGGAACTGGGTGGCGGGGAGTTCGGCGTACAGCGGGTCGGCGGCGACGAGTTCGGCATGGGTGCCGACGGCGCGTACCCGGCCCGCGTCCATGACGACGATCCGGTCGGCCATCGTGACGATGGACAGCCGGTGCGCCACGACCAGCACCGTGGTGGTACGGGACACGTCGGCGACGGTGTCGCGCAGCGCGGCCTCGTTCACGGCGTCGAGCTGGGAGGTGGCCTCGTCGAGGAGCAGCAGGCGGGGGCGGCGCAGCAGGGCGCGAGCGATCGCGACACTCCCCCAGAGCGAAAGCCTGGGGGTACCCCCAGCGCTCACCGCCGGAGAGCTTGGTGCCGCGGTGCCCGACGAGGGTGTCCACGCCGTGGGGCAGTCGGGCGACGAGACCGTCCAGACGGGTGGTCTTCAGGACCCGGTCCACGTCTGCCTGTTCGGCGTCCGGGTTGCCGAGCAGCAGGTTGTCGCGCAGGCTCCCGGAAAGCACCGGCGCGTCCTGTTCGACGTAGCCGATGGCGGACCTCAGGCCGGGCAGGTCCCACTGGTCGAGGTCCCGGCCCTCGAGCGTGATGCGCCCCGATGTGGGGTCGTAGAACTTCTCGATGAGGGAGAAGACAGAGGGTGAGCCCGCCGGTGCCCAGGCCGACCAGGGAGTCGGTGGTGACCGCGCGCAGCAGGGTGGTGTCGGAGGTGATCCGGGCCATCAGATCGCCCGGCTCGGTGCGGTCCACGGCAGTGATGCTCAGCCGCAGCAGATACGACGACAGGGTGCGCCGGGCACCCAGCACCACGGACTCGGCGGTGCGGCGCAGTACGTACGAGCCCAGTGCGCCGAGCGCCGCGTTGGCGATGACCAGGGCCGACATGCCGAGCAGCGCGCCGGTGATCGACCGGTCCTGTCCGAGGTCGTGGATGAGCGAGCGGGCCACCATGGACAGGGCGAGTCCGGTACCGCCGGTGGCCAACGCCAGCACGGCACCGAGCAGCAGGGACCAACGGTGCGGGCGGATGTACCCGAGCAGCAGCCGCCAAGCGGGCACGGCGGGCGCCGTGGACACGTCGGGCGCAGTGGCCTCGGCAAGGGCGCTCATGACATCCGACCTTCGGTTCTGGGGAGGCAGGACAGCCGTACCGAGACCCGGGGCCGGGAGATCCCCGGGTACGCGATGCGGTCGGCGGAGGTCCGCTCACCGGCCTGCTCGTGCTCCAGCAGCCGCAGTCGGGTGGGGTCCGGCAGGGCGCGGAGGAAGCGGGATGTGGTGTCCGGGCGCCCACACCTCCGGTCCCCCGACGGAGCGAGCGCCGGCAAGGCGCGGTGACCGGTCATGCCTTGACGCCTCCCCCATGACGACCGCCCACGTTGTCGAGACCGAGCCCAAGACCAAGCTAGGCCCACGACCAAGACCAAGACCAAGACGAACGACGACGCGTACCCGTCAGCCCTGGCGAACGGACGACCGTCTACCCCAGACGAACTATTCGAGGAGCCGAATGTCACGCCGGTCAAGGCCAACGCTCGTGCCCGGCAGAGCGGTTGGCGCGCTCTCCCGGGCAGTGCGTCGGGGTACCGGCCGCCAGGTCGGGAAATTCGCTACCCGGCGGGCGAGCCTTTCCGCATGATGGGGCGCAGTGGCCGCCCCGCGCCGGGTGGACCGCACGCGACCCAAGGATGCCGGGGCCAGGGAGGGCAGGCCATGACGACCGAGCACGTACTGCTGTCCGGCATCGTCGGATCCACCGCGTACGGCCTGGCCCGCGCGGGCTCGGACGTGGATCGGCTCGGCGTGTTCGCGGCCCCCACAGAGAAGCTGCACGGCCTGCACCCGCCGCAGGAGTCCCACGTCACGACCGCTCCGGACAGCGCCCTGCACGAGGCCGCCAAGTGGTGCCGTCTCGCGCTCGGCGGCAATCCGACGGTCATGGAGTTGGTCTGGCTGCCGGACGAGCTGTACGAGGTGCGCACCCCGCTCGGGGACGAACTGGTCGCCCTGCGTACCGCGTTGCTGTCCGCGCGACGGGTTCGCGCCGCCTACCTCGGCTACGCCGCCCAGCAGTTCAAGCGCCTGTCCACGCGCGGTGACGGCGCGTTCTCCGCCCATGTCCGCAAGCGCACGGCCAAGCATGCCCGGCACCTCAAGCGGCTGTGCCAGCAGGGTTTCGAGCTGTACGCCACCGGTCGACTGACCATCCGGGTCGAGGACCCCGACGCCTACCACCGGTTCAGCGAGCAGGTCGCGGCCGACCCTTCGGTGGCGCTTCCGCTGCTCAGACGGTTCGAGGACGCCTTCGACACCACCCGCAGCGTGCTTCCGGAGCAGCCGGACGAGGCGGCGGTTGAGGCGTGGCTGCGCCGGGTGCGCGCGCACCACTACACCCCGGCCGGGGCGTAGCCTCCCACTCCGGTCGTGAACGCGACGCCGCACCGAGCCGGCGCCGACGCCGTTCACCGACGGGCCGTGGGTGGCAGACGCCCCGGCTTCGGGTCAGTCGGTGAACACCTCGGCGCGGTCCACGCTGATGAAGGAGGCCGACGAACTGCCGTCGTGGGTGCCGGTCACCCGGATCTGGAGGGTGTGCTGCCCCGAGGCCAGCCGCGGGCTGAGGTACTGCACCACCTCGCCGGTGCGCACCGCACCGTAGTAGTCGACGCGCTGTGCGGCGCCGCCGTCGATGCTGATGTCGGCATAGCCGTTGCCGACGTCGCGCACCGAGAGCAGGGCGATACGGGTGCCGGCGAAGGTGAACGTGGCCGTGGCACCGGCCTGGTCCAGCCAGTGGTCGTCGCCCCAGAAGCACTGCACACCGCAACCGGTGCCGGAGTTCCAGGTGCCGCCGGCGAACGTCACGCTGCCGGCGCCGCTGGAGCGTCCGTCGTCGTTGATCCAGTAGGTCCCCGAGCCGGGGTCGCCGGAGGGCAGGTCCTGGGTGGCGCCCTGGGCGAGCGGGGTGCCGAAGTTCGGGCTGCCCTCGGCGTTCCAGGTGAACTTCTGGGCGCGGGTGGTGCGGTTGTCGTACGTGTACGTGCTGGTGTTCTTGGCGTGGTAGACGATCCAGTCCTCGGTGCCGTCCGGGGAGCGGAAGAAGGCGTGGTGGCCGGGGCCGTAGACGCCGTTGCCGTCGGCACGGGAGAACACCGCGCCCTGGGTCTGCGCCCAGTTGCCCGGCACCATCGGGTCGGCGCCGTCCGGCAGGGACATCATCCAGAGCTGGTAGTCGGGCTTGCCGGTGTCGCACGTCGAGTACGTGAGCCAGGTCCGCCCGCCGTGGTACAGGAACTCGGGCCCCTCCCGCACCTCGGAGCACCCACCGGCCGCGTTGAGGGCGACGGCGTCGCCGGAGACGGTGTACGGGTTCGACATCGGGGCGAGGTTCAGGCCGTTGTGCTGGTACTGGTTGATCCCGCTGTAGGCCAGATACAGGCGGCCGTTCACCTGGAGGACGCCCGGGTCGATGGCGAAGTCGGCGGTGTGGTTCGGCGGCACCAGCTTCGCCTTGAAGTGGTACGGGCCCGCCGGGTCGTCGCCGTCGGACTCCAGGACGTAGATGCGGTGGTGGTCGTCCACCCCGTCGTCGGCCGTGTAGTACAGGTACCAGCGGCCGTCGAAGCGGTAGAACTCCGGTGCCCAGATGTGCTGGTTGCGCGAGGCGTCGGAGTCGGTCCACACGGTGAGGGGCGCCGCGTCGAGCAGCGTGCCCAGGGACGGGGAGCGCCACATCCGGATGCTGTCGCCCTGGGTGGTCGTCAGGTAGTAGTTGCCGCTGAAGTAGGTCATGAACGGGTCGGGACCGGGGTTCAGCGGATTGCGGAAGGTGCCAGCGGCGGCGGTCCTCGCGCGGTTGGCCGAGGCGGCTGCCGCCGGCTGCGCCCCGGCGACGGACGACGGGTGCACATCGGCGGGAGCGGCCTGCGCGGGGAGCAGTGCGAGGACCAACCCCGCCACGCTGACCAGGGCGAACAACACGGCGGCGAGCGGGCCTCTGCGGCCTGCCGGGCGAGCGGGACGTGCGGACATGCGTCAACCCCTCCGGGACACCCCTGCTGCGGAAGCCGTTGCCGGTGCCGTGCACCAACGGCTTTTACAACGATGTAACCACGCGCGGACACCGTAGAGAGGGCGTGCGGGCCTGTCAATGCCGCACCCCTTGCCGAGGAGCGCCCGGACGGAGGGAACCCGGTACGCCTTCACCTCCGTCAGGACCGAGCGGAACCGGGTCGCCGCAGGGATCCGTGACCGCGGCAACGCGCCCTCGCCCCAAGGGCAGCAGTCGACCGCACCGTCCGCAACCAGGCGGACGGACCGTCGCCGCCCCGCGTCAACCGCCCGAGCTCTCCCGGACGATCAGGCGGTGCGCCGCCGTGTACTCCTCGGGTGGACGGGGCTCCTCGGGGCGTTCGACACGGTCCATCAGCAGGTTCACGGCCGCACGGGCGATCTCCCGCTTGTCGGGGGCCACCGTGGTCAGGGTCGGGATGCTGAACCGGGCGGCCTCGATGTCGTCGAAGCCCACCACGTCCAGGTCCCCGGGGACCGTGCGGCCCTGCTCGTGCAGCGCCCGGACCGCGCCCAACGCCAAGTGGTCGTTGAGGCAGAGCAGCGCGTCCGGCGGCTCGGCGCGGGCCAGCAGGTCGGTCGCGGCACGTGCGCCGTCCTGCCAGTGGAAGGCGGGAACGGGCACGACCAGGTCGGTGGCGAACGGCACACCGGCGGCGCGCAGCGCCTCGCGGTAGCCGTGGGTGCGCAGCCGGTCGGTGCCCTGAGGGCCGCGCAGCGCGCCGCCCACCACGGCGATACGGCGCCGCCCCCTGGCCAGCAGGTGCGCGGTGGCCGCACGGGCCGCGGCCACGTTGTCGATGCCCACGTGGTCGACGCCGCCGGTGCCGCGGGGCGCGGTCCGCTCCCCCAGCAGCACCAGCGGCAAGCGGCTGTCCCGGCTGGTCACGTCGCGCGGCAGCAGGGCGAGCGGGCTCAGGATGACACCGTCGGTGAACTGCACGTCGAAACCGCTCACCGCGGCCAGTTCCCGCTCTCGACGGCCGCCGGTCTCGTGGATGAGCACGGTGCCGCCGCGCCGGTCGGCCTCCAGCATCACGTGCCGGGCCAACTCGGTGAAGTAGGCGACGTCCAGTTCCGGTACCACCAGGGCGATCATGCCGGTGCGACCGCGGCGCAGCTGACGGCCGACGATGTTGACCCGGTAGCCCAGCGCGTCGATCGCCTCGCGGACGGCGGCGCGGGTGCGCTCGGAGACGTGCTCGTAGTCGTTGATGACGTTCGAGACGGTCTTCGGGGAGACGCCCGCGTACTGCGCCACGTCCTTGATGCTGGGCCTGGCCACCACGTCGCTCTTCCTTCCGCCGGCCGCGATCGTATCCAGCGTGCCGGATCGGCCTCACGTCGGTTTCCACGGCCCGGACGGCGGCATGCCAACGACCGCGGCAGCCGACGGCTCACCGCGGACACATGGGGTGGCGGCGGGCGCCTTCGGTCACCGCGGACGCACCCGTCACACGCGCCCGTCACCCGCACCCCTCACACACGCCCCTCCCCCGAGCCGGGCTCAGCACCGGGTGTGCCGGCCGGGGATGCGCTCACGCCCCGTCGCGGTAGGCCTCCAGCAACCGCAGCCAGATCTCGCTGATCGTCGGGAACGACGGGACCGCGTGCCACAACCGGTCGATCGGCACCTCACCGGCCACCGCGATGGTCGCGGAGTGCAGGAGCTCCGCCACACCGGGGCCGGCGAAGGTGACTCCGAGCAGCACCTCGCGATCGAGGTCGACGACGATGCGGGCGTGGCCGCGGTAGCCGTCGGCGAACAGGCCGGTCCCGGCGACGCTCGACATGTCCTGGTCGACGGCGCGCACCCGGTGGCCGGCGGCTTCCGCCTCGGCCAGGGAGAGTCCCACCGCGGCGGCCTCGGGATCGGTGAAGACCACCTGCGCCACGGCGGCACGGTCGGCGGTCGTCGTGTACGGGCCCCAGGGCTCGGTGGACAGCGCCGCCCCGTCCCGGGCGCGGGCGCCGATCGCGGCACCGAGGATGCGCGCCTGGTACTTGCCCTGGTGGGTGAGGAGCGCATGGTGGTTGACGTCACCGGCCGCGTACAGCCAGTCGAAGCCCGCCACTCGACAGCTGTCGTCGACGGTCAGCCAGGAACCCGGTTCCAGGCCGATCGTGTCGAGACCGATGTCGTCGGTGCGCGGCACGCGCCCGGCGGCCACCAGGATCTTGTCGGCTTCGATACTCACCCCGTCGGACAGCTCGACGGTGGTCGTGTCCCCAGTGCGGGTCACGGAGGTGGCCTCCACCCCGGTCCGGATCTCGGCGCCCGCCTCGCGCAGCGACTCGGCCACCAGCTCCCCGACGAACGGCTCCATGCGCGGCAGCAACCCACCGCCGCGCACCAGCATGGTCACTCGGGAGCCGAGCGCCTGCCAGACGGTGGCCATCTCGCAGCCGACGGCGCCGCCGCCGATCACCAGCAACCGGTCGGGCACCTCCTGGCTCGACGTGGCGTCCCGGCTGTTCCACGGCCGGGCTTCGGCCAGCCCCGGCACCGGCGGCACCGCTCCCGAGCTGCCGGTGGCGACGACCACGGCGTGCCGGGCGGACAGCACCTGCCTGGCACCGTTCGAGCCGCTCACGGTGACCTGGCGTACTCCGGAGATGCGGCCCTGGCCGCGGTAGAGATCGGCCCCGATGCCGTTCAGCCAGCCGACCTGGCCGTCGTCCTTCCAGTGCGTGACCTGGCTGTCGCGCCGGGCGAGGACACCGGGCACGTCGAGCGGTCCCTGCACCGCAGTCCGCACGCCGGAGACCCGGCGCGCGTCGGCACGGGCGATCACCGGGCGCAGCAGCGCCTTGCTGGGGATGCAGGCCCAGTAAGAACAGTCTCCGCCGACCAGTTCGCTCTCCACGATGGCAACACTCAGACCTGCGGCGCGCACCCGATCCGCGGCGACCTCCCCTACCGGCCCCGCACCCAGCACCACCACGTCGTACTCGATCGCATCCGTCATGAAAGTCAGTCTGCTAGCAGGTGTGCGCGGATGCCACACGGGTACGCGCGCGGGGAACGGCCGGGCCGACGCAGGCCACTACGAGTGGTGTGCTGGGTTCTGGCAGGATCAGGGACCGGCTCGGTCCATCGACGAAGAGGTAGTTACGTCATGAGCAGCACCGTGGAGCTCACGAAAGACAATTTCGACCAGACAGTCACGGAGAACGACTTTGTCCTGATCGATTTCTGGGCATCGTGGTGCGGTCCGTGCAAACAGTTCGAGCCCGTGTACGAGAAGGCCGCGGAAGACAACCCGGACCTGATCTTCGGCAAGATCGACACCGAGGCGCAGCCTGAACTGGCGCAGGCCTTCGGTATCCAGTCGATTCCCACGCTGATGATCGTCCGGGACCAGGTCGCGGTGTTCGCCCAGCCGGGGGCCCTGCCGGAAGCGGCGCTGGACGACGTCATCGGCCAGGCCAGGAACCTGGACATGGACGAGGTCCGCAAGTCGATCGCAGCGGCCGAGGCACGGGGCGCGAGCCCGGACGGCGGCGCCAGCCCCGACGGCGGCGGACCGGCGGAAGCGTAGCGGCCACGTAGGGGCCGGACCACGGGGCGAGACCCCGCCCGGCCCCGCGAGGGACGGTAAGGCCCGTCAAGAGGCGGAGTCGAACCTGGGCGTGCCGCACGCCGCGGGCACCGGGGCACGGGCCTGGCCCGTGCCCCTCACGTGGACTCGCGCCGCACCGCCGTGGCTCGGAGCAGGTCGTGCACCTCGGGCTGCCCACCGGGCGTGTTGACCAGGCGGTCGACGAGCGCGGCGAGGGTCTGGGCGGACGGCAGCGAGATCCGTACCGTGCTCAACCGCGGCCGGAGCAGCCGGCCGAGCAGCAGGTCGTCGGCGCCCATGACGGCGGTCTGCGCGGGCACCGCCACGCCTTCGTCCTGCAAGGCGCGCATCAGCAGCATCGCGTACTCGTCGTTGTGGGCGAAGACCCCGTCGAGGCCGAGGCCGCGCCAGCGGGACGCAAGGCGGGCGGCCGCCTCCTCCGTGCGGTCGAGCGGCACCTCGGTGAGCGTGGCCCCCGGGACGCCGCTGTCCGCCAGGGCGTGCCGCATGCCCGCGGCGATCGCGTGCGAGACCGCCTCCAGGCCACGCTCGCCGGGCACGATCAGACCGAGTGCGGTGCGCCCGCGCTCCAGGAGATGGGTGGCGGCGCACCGGCCGACCTTGCGGTGGTCGGTGAGCAGGGCGTGCGCACCGTCCACCCGCTCGGGACCGAGGGTCAGCACCGCACGGGCGCCGGAGCGCTTCAGTAACGCCACGCCCCATGGCCCGAGGCCGTGCCCGGCCGGGGCGAGCACCGCGACGGGCCGGAACTCCGCCCACGCACGGGCGGCGTCGTCACCGGTACGGCCCACCCCGCCGTACTGGACCACGGTGTACTCCGAACGGCCCAGCGCCTGCTGGAGATCGCCGAGGAATCCGCCGTAGAGCGCGCCGAGCGGCACGTTCGGCGCGGGCATCAGCACCATCCGGCTGTGTCCGGCCCGCAGGCTGCGCGCTGCCGCGTGCGGCACGTAGCCGATCTCCTCGGCCGCGGCCAGTACCCGCTGCCGAGTGGCCTCGCTGATCCGCATGGTGGTGGTGTTGTTCAGCACGTACGAGACGGTGGCCCGCGAGACTCCGGCGAGCCGGGCGACGTCCGTGCTGGTGGGGGCGCCGGTCAGCACGGCGGATCCGGTCGCCGCCGCGGCCGCGCCGCCGGCCGGCCCGTCCGGTGGGCCGGCGGGCGCGGGCACCGGCGGCCCGGCCGGCGGCCGTGCCGCTTGCCGCCGTGCCGCTTGCCGCCGTGCTGCCTGCTCGTTCGGTATCCGCGCCATGACGCCCCGTATTCTTCCACTTACAGGTGGCGGCGGCACGGACACCCGGCAAACTCCGGCGCCCAAGGAACGATTGCCGCCACGCCCGCGGTGCCGGGCCCCGGACTCCGGACGCGGACGACCAGGCCCTAACGTGACCCGGATGACCGAGTACATCGAGTACGACACGCCGGGCCAGAGCGGACCCACGGCGACCACGCAGGCGCGGCCCGACCGGGTGGGCAAGGTGCGGACGGAGTACGCGCCCGCTCATGACGGCGATCCCGACCCCGGCGAAATCGTCTGGACGTGGGTACCGTTCGAGGAGAACGACGGCCGTGGCAAGGACCGGCCGGTCCTGGTCGTCGCCCGCGAGGCGGCGGGCACCCTGCTCGCCGTCCAGCTGTCCAGCAAGCGGCACGACCACGACCGTGAGTGGGTGCCGATCGGCAACGGTCCCTGGGACCGGGAAGGCCGGGACTCATGGGTGGACATCGACCGGGTACTGCGGGTGCACGAAAAGGGCATGCGACGCGAGGCGTGCGCGCTGGACCGGATGCGCTTCAACCTCGTGATCCACCGCCTTCAGGAGCGCTACGGCTGGCAGTGAGACCCCCGTCGCCGGCGTGCAACGGCCCATCGCCGGCGCGGAGTCGGGCCGCGCCGGCACCCACCCGCCCCACGCCGGCGCACCACCACCCCCCGTACTCGCCGGCATGCCACCCGGCGAACGGGGAACACGCACCCCGCCGGCCGCACGCGGGACCCTTCAGTCTCCGTGCGGCCCGGCGTGAGCGGCCTGGGGGCACCCCTGTTGCCTTGGGGCACTGGGGACGGGTGGGGCACGGACGACGCGGCCCACCCGTGACCAGGCCGGCTCATGATCTTCAGCTGGGGGATCAGGAGGACGCGTCATGATCGAGGGCGACCCTACCGAGAGCGATCCGGCGGCCACCGAGGCCGATCTGGAGGCGCTGGTGCGCGGCATCTGCTTCAAGACGGGCCCACCGCGCACCACCGGCGTGGAGGTGGAGTGGCTTGTCCACGAGCCGCACCGCCCGCATCTACCGCTGACACCCGACCGTTTCGAGGCGGTGTACGCCGCGGTACGGGCGCTGCCCCTGTACTCGGCGTTGACCGTCGAGCCCGGCGGCCAGCTGGAGCTGAGCTCGCCGCCCGCCGGGTCCCTGATGGAGTGCGTGTCGGCCGTCTCGGCCGACCTGGCCCTGGTGCGGACCACGCTCGGCGCCTTCGGCCTCGCCCTCACCGGTCTTGGCACCGACCCGTGGCGCCCCCCGGCCCGACTGCTGCGCCAACCCCGGTACGACGCCATGGAGGCCTACCTGGACCGGACCGGTCCCGCCGGGCGCGGCATGATGTGCTCCTCGGCGTCGGTCCAGGTCTGCCTCGACGCCGGCTACGAGGAGCCGGGTCCGCTCGGTCATGCGCGCCGCTGGCGGCTGGCCTATCTGTTGGGGCCCGTCCTGGTGGCCGCCTTCGCCAACTCACCCCTGCTGCGCGGCCGGCTGAGCGGCTGGCGCTCGTCGCGGCAGTGGCTGTGGGCGAGCATCGAACCGGGCAGGTCGGCCGCGCCGCGGCTGGACGGTGAGCCGCGCGCGGCCTGGGCCAGACGCGTGCTGGACGCCCCCGTGATGTGTATCCGTGCCGACCACGGCCCCTGGCTGGTGCCGTACGGGCTGACGCCCCGTTCCTGGGTGCGCTGCGGAGCACCGCGCCCGCTCACCCGCGCCGACCTCTCCTACCACCTGTCCACTCTCTTCCCGCCGGTGCGCCCGCGCGGCCATCTCGAACTGCGCATGATCGATGCCCAGTCGGGCGACGACGGCTGGATCGTGCCGCTCGCCGTCACGGCCGCCCTCTTCGACGACGAGGCCGCCACCGAGACCGCCTACCGCGTCGTCAAGCCGCTGGCGGAGCGCGCGGGCCCGGCGCCCGCACCGCGCAACGCGCTGTGGTTGGCCGCCGCCCGCCATGCGCTGGCCGATCCGGAGCTCCAGGACGCCGCCGCCGTCTGCTTCGCCGCGGCCCTGGAGGCGTTGCCCCGGCTCGGGGCCACCCGGACGGTGCTCGACCTGGTGGCGGCGTACACCGAACGCTATGTCGTCCGCGGGCGCTGCCCGGCGGACGACCTGATCGACCGTTTGACCGTCATGGGGAAGGACCTGCCGTCATGACCGATCCCACCACCGCCTCCGAGACGTCGGCCGACGTGCTCAGAAAGCGCGCCCTGGCGGCACTGCTGGCGGCCCGGGAGCGTACCGCGCTGCTCACGGAGTGCGTGTCGGAGCCCGAACTGACGGCGCAGCACTCTCCGCTGATGTCGCCACTGGTATGGGATCTCGCGCACATCGGCAACCAGGAGGAGCTGTGGCTGCTGCGGGCGGTCGCAGGCCGCCCGGCGATGCGGCCGGACATCGATCCGCTGTACGACGCCTTCGAGCATCCGCGGGCGGAACGTCCCACCCTGCCGCTGCTGCCGCCGCGTGAGGCCCGCAGGTACGCGGCCGAGGTACGCGGCCGGGCGCTCGACGTGCTGGAGAGCACCAGGTTCGACGGCACGCCGCTCACCGCGGCGGGTTTCGCCTTCGGCATGATCGCGCAGCACGAGCAGCAGCACGACGAGACCATGCTGATCACCCATCAGCTGCGCAACGGGCCCGTGGCGCTGACCGCCCCGGACCCCGATCCGGGCGCCGCTGCCAAGTTCGTCGCATCTGCCGAGGTCCTGGTGCCGGGCGGCCCGTTCACCATGGGCACCTCCACCGAGCCCTGGGCGCTGGACAACGAGCGCCCCGCGCACCGCCGCCTCGTCCCGCCGTTCTTCATCGACACGGTGCCGGTGACCAATGCCGCGTACCAGATGTTCCTCGCTGACGGCGGTTACGACGAGCCGCGCTGGTGGGCCCCGGAGGGCTGGGCGTATCTGCGCGAGCACGGCATCACGGCACCGCTGTTCTGGCGGCGGGAGGGCCGGGCGTGGGTGCGGCGCAGGTTCGGCGTCACCGAGCCGGTACCGCCCGAGGAGCCGGTGCTGCACGTCAGCTGGTACGAGGCGGACGCGTATGCGCGGTGGGCGGGCCGCCGGCTGCCCACCGAGGCCGAATGGGAGAAGGCCGCCCGCCACGACCCCGTCACGGGCCGCTCGATGCGCTATCCGTGGGGCGACGCCGATCCACGCGCCGACCACGCCAACCTGGGCCAGCGCCATCTGCGCCCGGCACCGGCCGGCAGCTACCCGGCCGGGGAGGCGCCGTGCGGGGCGCGGCAGCTGATGGGGGACGTGTGGGAATGGACGGCGAGCGACTTCCTGCCGTATCCGGGCTTTCGGCCGTTCCCCTACAAGGAGTACTCCGAGGTGTTCTTCGGCAGTGACCACAAGGTGCTGCGCGGGGGCTCGTTCGCGGTGGCCGACGTGGTCTGCCGGGGCACGTTCCGCAACTGGGACTACCCCGTACGGCGGCAGATCTTCTCCGGTTTCCGCACCGCGCGTGATGCGCCACCGGACATCGGCCGGGCGGCCTGGGTGGGCATGCGGGAGGTGCGCTGATGTGCCGCCATCTGGCCTATCTGGGTCCCACCGTGCCGTTCGGCGACCTGCTCGTGGATCCTCCGCACGGCCTGGTCCGCCAGTCGTGGGCACCCCGTCGCCAGCGGCACGGCACGGTCAACGCGGACGGCTTCGGGGTGGGCTGGTACGCCGCGGGCGATCCGGTGCCGGCCCGCTACCGCAGGGCGGGGCCGGTGTGGGCCGACGAGTCGTTCACGGACCTCGCCCGGGTGGTGCGCACCGGTGCGCTGCTCGGGGCGGTGCGGGACGCGACGGAGCGCGGTGCGGACGGTGCCGCCGCCGCGGCGCCGTTCGCCGACGGGCCGTGGCTGTTCAGCCACACCGGCGCGGTCGCCGGGTGGCCCGGCTCCCTGGCACCGCTCGCCACGACGCTGCCGCCCGTCGAGCTGCTCTCCCTCGCGGCGCGCAGCGACTCGGCGCTGGTGTGGGCGCTGGTGCTGCACCGGCTGCGGCACGGCGACTACCGCGATCGGGCGGGTGAGGCGCTCGCGGACACCGTGCGTGACGTGGCGCGGGCCGCGCCCGGCTCGCGGCTCAACCTGCTGCTCACCAACGGTTCGGCGATCATGGCCACAGCGTGGGGCGACGCGCTGTACTACCGCACTGGCCCGGGCCCCCGGGTCGTGGTGGCCTCCGAACCCTATGACGACGATCCGCGCTGGTGCGAGGCGCCGGAGCGGACCCTGATCGTCGCGACCCCTGCCGACGTCCGGCTGACCTCGCTGAAGGAGCCCTCATGAGTCCCTTCCACGTCACCCGCAGCCTGCCCGAGGACGCCACCGGCGCCGCACTGCGCACGGACGTGCGTGACGGTCTGACCGCCACGCCCAAGACGCTGCCGCCGAAGTGGTTCTACGACGCCCGCGGCAGCAAGCTGTTCGAGCAGATCACCCGGCTCGACGCGTACTATCCGACGCGTGCCGAGCGCGAGATCCTGCGTACCCGCGCCACCGAGATCGCCGCGGTGAGCAGGGCGCGCACGCTGGTGGAGCTGGGCTCGGGATCCTCGGAGAAGACCCGGTACCTGCTCGATGCGCTGACCGACCTGCGTGCCTATGTCCCCGTGGACGTCAGCGAGAGCGCCCTCACCCGAGCGGGCGAGGCACTGCTCGCGCAACGTCCGGAGCTCGATGTGCACGCGCTGGTCGCCGACTTCACCGGATCCCTGACGCTGCCGGACACCCCCGGGCCTCGGCTGGTGGCGTTCCTCGGCGGCACCATCGGCAATCTGCTGCCGCCCGAGCGTGCCCGGTTCCTCACCGCGGTGCGCTCGCTGCTCGCCCCCGGCGACGCCCTGCTGCTCGGCACCGACCTGGTCAAGGACGAGTCGGTCCTGGTCGCGGCCTATGACGACACGGAGGGCGTCACGGCCGCCTTCAACAAGAACGTGCTGAGCGTGGTCAACCGTGAGCTGGCCGCCGACTTCCGCCCGGAGGAGTTCACGCACGTCGCCGTCTGGGACGCGGAGCGCGAGTGGATCGAGATGCGGCTGCGCTCCCGTACCCCGCAGACCGTGAAGATCCCGGCGCTCGATCTCGCCGTCGACTTCGCGGCCGGCGAGGACCTGCGCACCGAGGTGTCGGCGAAGTTCCGCGCGGCCGGCGTCGACGCGGAGCTGGCCGCCGCGGGGCTGGTCCGCACCCACTGGTGGACCGACGCGGCCGAGCGGTTCGCGCTGTCGCTGAGCGTGGCGGCGTAGCGGACGCCCGTGCCGCCCGGCCGGGCGCACCCGGCGCACACAGCAGGACGCACACGGACACATACGAAGGAGGACGCACATGAGTGAACACACCTACCGGGTCACCGACATCGTCGGCACCTCCCACGAGGGCATCGACCAGGCCATCCGCAACGCGGTCTCGCGGGCCTCGCAGACCATCAGGAACCTCGACTGGTTCGAGGTGACGGAGGTACGCGGTCAGATCGAGGACGGGCAGATCGAGCACTACCAGGTGGCGCTCAAGGTCGGCTTCCGCCTGGAGGACGCGACCGGCTGAGCCGTCCCCGGCACGGCGTGCCGGGCGAGGGCATCCAGGGCGGCGGCAGATCGGCCACCGCGGGATCGCTCCGGCCGCGGCCGCACGCGCCGGCGGTCAGGTCCGGCCCGCGCGCTCCTGCGCGTCCTTGAGCGCCGCGGACGGGCGGGCCCAGTCGGCGCGTACGACCGGGAAGCCGGCCCGCTCGGCCGCGTCGCACACCAGCTCGTCGTCGTCGACGAACACGCCGACGGTGCGGTGCGCCGCGATGTCATGCAGCACCTGGAGCTTGGTGTGCCGGGCGGGCCGCCGGTCGTCGTTGCGGCGCATCCAGATGCGGCCCTTCGGCAGCCCCTGTGCGGCGAGCCAGGCCTCGGTGTCCGCGCGGCAGCGCTCCGGCCGGCCGGTGAGGTAGCCGATCTCGCAGTGCCGGGCCTGCTCCAGCAGCAGCGCGATGCCCGCCGCGAGGGGCGGGTCGTCGACGGCCGCTGCGAAGAACGCGTTCCAGTCCCGGGGCCTGCGCCGCAGGAAGCCCTGCCGGTGCGCGGTGTCCGCGAGGGTGCCGTCCAGGTCGAACAGGGCCAGCGGTCTTTTGTCCGTCACCCGGAAAGGGTAGGCGGGCGCCGGTGGTTCCCGGCGCGGCTTCGGCCCCGGCGCGGGTGTGAGGTGCGTCATTGCGGCGCGCCGCAGCCGCCACGCCGGTACGCGGAGGGCGCCCCGTCCACCGCGTCCTGTGCCGCGCGGGCCAGCGAGCGGCGGTCGGGATGGTCCCCGACGTCGAGCGCCGCAGGGATGCGCACCCGCGCGACGAGTCCGCGGGCGGCGGCCACCCGCCACACGGACGCGATCAGGGTGTCGTCGCCGACGAACGCCGGCGTGGTGCTGGGCGCTTTGCAGCCGAGCGCGTAGGCGATGCCGACCGGCTGCACCGGTACGTGCGCGTCCAGGGCGGCCTGGAAGACGGCGCGCCGGAAGGGCCCCCGGTCCCTGCCGCACCAGGTGCTGCCCTCGGGGAACGCGGCGACGGCCGCGCCGTCCCGTAGCGCCGCGGCGATCCCGGCGACGGTGCCGGGCAGGGCGCGCGGGCGGCTCCGGTCGATGAAGAGGGTCCGACCGCGCACGGCGAGCCGGCCGGCGACGGGCCAGGTGCGTACCTCGGACTTGGCGAGCATCCGGGCGGGCCGGACGGCCGCGAGGACCGGGATGTCGAGCCAGGAGATGTGGTTGGCGACGACCAGCACGCCCGCCCGGCCCTCGGTGGTGTTCCTTCCGGAGCCACCCGCCTGTCCGCCGCCCTCGCCGGTCACGCCGGAGCACCCTTCGGATCCGGCCCGGCCGGGGCGGCTCGTCAGGTCACCGTCGACCCGCAGGCGCACACCGACCGCGTGCAGCAGGGCCCTGCACCAGAGCCTGACCAACCGGGCGCGCCGGCCGGGGGCGCAGCGGGCGGCCAGGGGGGACAGCGCTATCCCGACGACGAGGACGGCCGCGAGGGCGGCCAGCCGGAGCAGCGCGCGCGGCAGCGCAGCAGCGGCGGGCACCCGGGCTCCGCACGCCGTTGGAGTGCAGGGCGCGCTGGGCAGCCAGGTGCTCATGACGCCGGGCACAGGGAGAGGAAGTGCCGCAGGTACCGCGGGTGGAGGCGGCGCATCGACAGCAGCACGTACAGATCGGCGACGCCGAAGTCGGGGTCGTACGCGGGCGGTGCGCAGACCCAGGCCCCGAGCCGCAGATAGCCGCGGAGCAGCGCAGGCAGCGCGGTGCGGCCGGTGTCGGTCGCGGTCCCGGCGGTCCTGCTGACGGTCTCGTGTCGCCAGGGCAGCAGGGGCCGCACCCGGTACTCCTCGGGCGCCAGGTGCCGTTCCCGTACCTGGTCCCAGGTGTCCGCGGCGAGCCTGCCGCCGTCGTCGAGCGGCACGGAGCAGCAGCCGCCCAACCAGGTGTGACCGCCCTCGGTCAGGTAGCGGGCTATGCCGGCCCAGATGAGACCGATGACGGCACCGTCGCGGTGGTCCGGATGCACACAGGAACGGCCGACCTCGACGAGTTCCGGGCGGATGCCGGCGAGCGCGCCGAGGTCGAACTCGCCCTCGGAGTACCACCCCCCGGCCGCGGCGGCGCGGTCCGGCGGCAGCAGCCGGTACGTGCCGACGACCTGTTCGGTGGTGGCGTCGCGGACCAGCAGGTGGTCGCAGAACGCGTCGAACGCGTCGGCGTCGATGCCCGGCTCCGGTGCGTCCCGCAGGTGCGCGCCGAGCTCCGCCGCGAAGACGTCGTGGCGCAGCCGCTGGGCGGCTCGTACGTCGGACGCGTCGCGGGCGAGCGAGACGGTGTAACGGGCCGGTGCGGAGGACGGGGCCTCGGATGCTTCGGGGACGGTGGGGGCGGGCGGCGCCGCGGGGACGGTTGGCGCGGGGACAGCGGTCATGGCTGGCTCCAGGGTCACGGCGGGGCGAGCGGGACGCGGGATCCACGGCGTGGACTCCCTGCGTTCAGTTCTGCCGCCGTTTGCTGGCGCGCGTATGGCCTGGGGCGAGAGCAGGGGTGAGCGGATGCTGAAACGCTGACGACACGGCTCCGGGGCGAACGTGTAGATCACCTCTCGCGGCCCTTTGACATGCGGCGCAGTCTGTCAGGAGGTGCCAGCGCCACCGGGTGCCGGAGGTGTGTCGGACGACCTCTGGAGGAGGCGTCGGACCCGACGCCGGCGGGAGGAACCGGACGATCCGGGCCGCTCGCAGACGCGCCAGGCACTGGGCCGGTCCCGGGCAGGGCCGACCACCGGGGTCCGCCTTCACCGTCGACGGCCGGGGCCTGCCGCTGTCGACCGTGCTTGCCAGGGGGCGACGTCAACGACGCCACCACGTTCGCACGGGTCCCCGACGGCATCCGCGCACGCGGCCGGGCATGGTGCCGGCGTCGCCGGTCCGGTGGCTACCCGAGCCGGGTGGATGATCACGCTGGTGGCACGGCTCGGCCCTGAGCTGTGGCCGGGTGGTCGTCGGACTGCTCGGCGCTCTGCGGGGTGAGTCCGTGCCGTAGGAGGGCGAGGGCGCGGTCGGCGACGCGGACGGGGTCGGCGCCGTGTTCGACGGCGGTCATGGCGGCTTGGACGGTGCCGCCGACGAGTTGGCCGGTCAGTTCGGGGGCGTCGCCGGGCAGGGCGGCGATCGCGGCCTGGAGGGGGGCGTTGTGGCGGTGGTGGAGTTCGTGGACGCGGGCCAGGCACTCAGGCGGGAGGTCGGCCTGCATGAGTGCTTTGGCGGGGCGGTGCGCGCCTCGGGCGGCGAGGAGGAGTTCGGTGCGGATGAAGGCGTCGAGGCGCTGGACGGGTTCGCGTAGGTCGGCGAGGGCCTGGGCGGTGGCGGCGTCGGCGGCGGTGAACGCCTCTTCGACGATGGCGGCGAGCAGGGCGGCGGCGGAGGGGAAGTACTGGTAGAAGCTGGAGCGGGCGAGCCCCGCGCGGGCGCCGACCGCGGCCGGGGTGACGGCGGCGGCGCCCTGTTCGACGAGGACGTCGACGGCGGCCTGGATCAGCGCGGCGCGTTGCTGGGCACGGTGCTCGGCGACGGTGGCGGCGTTGATCTTCGGCATGGGGCGGGGTGCCTTTCGGGGGCGCGGTCAGGTCAGGCGGCCGTCCCGCAGGGTCAGGACACGGTCGGCGGTGTCCAGTATCTCGTGGTCGTGGGTGACCATGACGGTGGCGGTGCGGTGGGCACGGGTCTGCTGGGCGAGCAGGCCGACGATGTCGCGGGCGCGGGCGCGGTCCAGGGCGGACGTCGGCTCGTCCACGAGCAGGACCTCGGGGGCGAGGACGAGCGCGCGGGCGATGCCGACGCGTTGGCGCTCGCCGCCGGAGAGGCGGTCGGGGCAGTGGCCGGCGCGGGCGCTCATGCCGACGGCTTCGAGGAGTTCGTCCGCGCGGCGACGGGTGGCGGCATCCAGCCGCCCGGCGGCGTGGGCGGTGAGCAGCAGCTGCTCGCGGGCGGTGAGGGAGGCGAAGAGGTTGGCGTGCTGGAAGACGTAGCCGATGTGGCGGCGGCGGTGGGCGGTGCGCTGGTGCTCCTTGAGGGTGGTCAGATCGGTCCCGGCGACGTGGACGGTGCCGCGGGTCGGGCTCTGCAAGCCGCCGGCGACGGCGAGGAGGCTGGACTTGCCCGATCCGGAGGGACCGGTGACGGCGACGAGTTCTCCGGGGGCGACGGCGAGGTCGACCGCGTCGAGGGCGGTGACCTGCTGCTGGTCGCGGCCCAGGTGCAGGGTGACGCCGGTCAGGCGCAGTACGGCGGTCCCTTGGGGGCAGCCGGGGGCGGGGGCCGGTGCGGGGGCGGGGTGGTTCATCGGTTGGCTCCGAGTGCGCTGAGGGCCTGGACCTTGGTGATGCGGCGGATGGCGGCGGCGGCTCCTGCGAGCCCCAGGACGATCAGCAGGGCGGCAGCGAGGGTGACCTGGCCGGTCTGGAGGGAGAAGGGGGCGGATCCGTTCATCGCTCCGCCGACGGCCAGGCCGACGGCGGTTCCGGCGGCGGTGGCGGCGAGCAGGACGGCGGCGGCCTGGGTGAGGGCGTCGCGCAGGATGTAGCCGGTGGAGGCGCCGATCGCCTTCAGCAGGGCGATCTCGTGGCGGCGCTGGATGGTCCACACGGTGAAGAAGGAACCCACGACGAGGGCGGAGATGGCGTAGAGAAAGCCGCGGATGAGGGTCATGGTGCTGGATTCGGCGGTGTAGCCCGGCGAGGCCGCGTAGGCGCCGGCCCGGTCGACCGTCCGGGTGCCCAGGCGCTGGTCGACGGCGGCGGTGTCGGTACCGGGCGCGAGTTGCAGGGCGACGGCGGTGGCCTGGTGGGCGGCCGCGTCGGGCAGTGCGCCGGGCAGGCCGTAGTGGAGCTGCTGCCAGAGCGGCAGCGGGGCGTAGACGGCGCCGACGTGGCCGAAGGAGGCGTGGCCGGTCGTGCCGGTGACGGTCAGTTCGGTCCCGGCCTGGCCGGCGGTGAGGCGGTCGCCGATCCTGACGCCCTCCTTGAGGATTTCCTCGCTGACCAGGACGCCGTTCGGGCCGCTGTCGGACAGCGGTTTGCCGGACAGCGGCACGGGGGCGAGGAACCCTCCGGGCTCGACGCCGAGCACGGCGAGGTCGAGCTGCTTGCCGCCGGTGCCGCCGATCTGGGCGTGCACGAGCTGCTGGCCCAGCGGCTCGGCCTTGCGGACGCCGGGCTGCCGGGCCCACCGTGCGGCGGTGTCGGTGGTGACGGTGGAGCGGGAGAACAACTCGCCGGTGGCCGAGTGGTCGAAGGCGAGGTGGGTGGCCGGCAGGGCGCGCAGGGCGGAGACGCCGGAGTCGGCGAGGCCGCTGGCCAGCCCGGAGAGGATCACGCCCAGGACGGCGATCATGCCGACCACGGCGCCGATCAGGGCGAACCGCCCGCGGGCGAAGCGCAGATCACGAAGAGCGAGGAACACGACAGGACCCTTCGCCTCAGGCGCCGACGGAGACGACGGTCTCGAAGACCTCCACACCGCCGCCCGGCCCGTCGGTGGGCGCCCCACCGGCGGAGGGTCCCTGGGCGTGGGCGGCGCGGAAGGCGTCCGAACGCATCCAGGCCGTGAACGCCTCCTCGTCCGTGAAGTCCATGACCGCCACGTACACCCCGCCCTCCTGCCGGGGACGCAGCAGCCGCGCACCGACCAGGCCCGGCACGCCGGGCAGGGTCCCGCGCATGCTCCCCGCGAACCGCTCCTCGAACGCCGCCGCGCCGGCCGCGGGGACCGGTATCCGGTTCATCACCGTGTACATCCTGAAATCACCTGTTCCAAGGCAGGGGGAAGCGCCGACAGGTTTTGCCGACACCAATGTCGGCATCCTAGCCCAGGTTCCCGACACCGGCGTCGGCAAGAGCGCTCAGGTGCCCCGAACTGCGACGAAGCGGGTACAGACGGCCTGCTCAGCCTGGATCGTCAGCCGAGCGCGTCGGAGGTGTGTCGCGAACACCGAGAGGCAACGCGAGAGGGCGGGAGTCAGTGAGACTGACTCCCGCCCTCTTCTGCCGGCGTCCGACCTGGTCAGCGCTTGCCGGCCTGCCGGGTCGCCCGCAGCCACTCCTTGTTCATGCCGGTGATCGACATGAGCGGGATGCCCTTCGGGCAGGCGGTCGCGCACTCCCCGGTGAGGGTGCAGCCGCCGAAGCCCTCCTCGTCCATCTGCGCCACCATGTCCAGCACCCGGGTCTCACGCTCCGGAGCGCCCTGCGGCAGCACGTTGAGGTGGTTGATCTTCGCGGAGGTGAAGAGCATCGCCGCGCCGTTCGGACAGGCCGCCACGCAGGCGCCGCAGCCGATGCACTCGGCGTGCTCGAAGGCGAAGTCGGCGTCCGCCTTCGGCACCGGCGTGGCGTGCGCCTCGGGCGCCGCACCGGTCGGCGCGGTGACGTAGCCGCCCGCCTGGATGATCCGGTCGAACGCGGAACGGTCCACGACCAGGTCCTTCACGACCGGGAACGCCGAGGCACGCCACGGCTCGATGTCGATCGTGTCGCCGTCCTTGAAGGCCCGCATGTGGAGCTGGCAGGTGGTGGTGCGCTCCGGGCCGTGCGCCTCGCCGTTGATGACGAGACTGCACGCGCCGCAGATGCCCTCGCGGCAGTCGTGGTCGAAGGCGACCGGCTCCTCGCCCTTGAGGATGAGCTCCTCGTTGAGGGTGTCCAGCATCTCCAGGAAGGACATGTCGGTCGAGATGCCGTCCACCTCGTAGGTGGACATGGCGCCTTCGGCGTCGGCGTTCTTCTGCCGCCAGACGCGCAGGGTGAGCTTCATGCGTAGCTCCGCTGAGTGGGGTGGACGTACTCGAAGACCAGGTCTTCCTTGTGCAGGACGGGGGCGGCACCGGTGCCGGTGTACTCCCAGGCGGCCGCGTAGCCGAACTCGTCGTCCTTGCGCTCGGCCTCGCCGTCCGGGGTCTGCGACTCCTCGCGGAAGTGGCCGCCGCAGGACTCGCTGCGGTGCAGGGCGTCGAGGCACATGAGCTCGGCGAGCTCCAGGTAGTCGACGATCCGGTTGGCCTTCTCCAGCGACTGGTTGAACTCCTCACCGGTGCCGGGCACCTTGATGCGCCGCCAGAACTCCTCGCGGATGGCCGGGATCCGCTCCAGGGCCTTGTGCAGCCCCGACTCGCTGCGGGCCATGCCGCAGAACTCCCACATCAGCTCGCCGATCTCGCGGTGGAAGGAGTCCGGGGTGCGGTCTCCGTCGACGGCGAGCAGCCGCGCCAGGCGGTCCTCGGTCTCCTTCAGGGCGTCCACCGCGGCCGGGTGCTCGGCGGTGACCTCGTCCTTGTGGGGGTTGCGGGCCAGGTAGTCGTTGATCGTGGACGGCAGCACGAAGTAGCCGTCCGCCAGACCCTGCATCAGCGCGGAGGCACCGAGGCGGTTGGCGCCGTGGTCGGAGAAGTTGGCCTCACCGATCGCGAACAGGCCGGGGATGGAGGTCTGGAGGTCGTAGTCGACCCACAGGCCGCCCATCGTGTAGTGCACGGCGGGGTAGATCCGCATCGGGACCTGGTACGGGTCCTCGTCGGTGATCCGCTGGTACATGTCGAAGAGGTTGCCGTACTTGGCCTCGACGGCCTTGCGGCCCATGCGCTGGATCGCCTCGGCGAAGTCCAGGTAGACGCCCTGGCCGCCGGGGCCCACGCCGCGGCCCTCGTCGCAGACGTTCTTGGCGGCGCGCGAGGCGATGTCGCGCGGGACGAGGTTGCCGAAGGACGGGTAGATGCGCTCCAGGTAGTAGTCGCGCTCGTCCTCGGGAATCTCGTTCGGCGGCCGGGTGTCGCCCTTGGCCTTGGGTACCCAGATGCGTCCGTCGTTGCGCAGCGACTCGCTCATCAGGGTCAGCTTCGACTGGTGGTCGCCGGTGCGCGGGATGCAGGTGGGGTGGATCTGCGTGTAGCAGGGGTTCGCGAAGTAGGCGCCCTTGCGGTGGGCGCGCCAGATCGCGGTGGCGTTGGAGTTCATGGCGTTCGTCGACAGGTAGAAGACGTTGCCGTAGCCACCGCTGGCGAGGACGACCGCGTCCGCGAAGTAGGTGTCGATCTTGCCGGTGATCAGGTCGCGGGCGACGATGCCGCGGGCCCGGCCGTCGACCATGATCAGATCGAGCATCTCGGTGCGCGGGTGCATCTCGACGTTGCCCGCGGCGATCTGCCGGGACAGCGCCTGGTAGGCGCCCAGCAGCAGCTGCTGGCCCGTCTGGCCACGGGCGTAGAAGGTGCGTGAGACCTGCACGCCACCGAACGAGCGGGTGTCCAGCAGGCCGCCGTACTCACGCGCGAAGGGCACGCCCTGGGCCACGCACTGGTCGATGATCTGCACCGATATCTGGGCGAGCCGGTGCACGTTGGACTCGCGGGAGCGGAAGTCGCCGCCCTTGACGGTGTCGTAGAAGAGGCGGTGGATCGAGTCGCCGTCGTTGCGGTAGTTCTTCGCGGCGTTGATGCCGCCCTGCGCGGCGATGGAGTGGGCGCGGCGCGGTGAGTCCTGGTAGCAGAACTGCACCACGTGGTAGCCCTGCTCGGCGAGCGTGGCGCCCGCGGAGCCTCCCGCCAGGCCGGTGCCGACGACGATCACGGTGTGCTTGCGGCGGTTGGCCGGGTTGACCAGCTTCGCCTGGAAGCGGCGGGTGTCCCAGCGCTCGTGGACCGGGCCGGCGGGCGCCTTGGTGTCGGCGACGGGTTCGCCGGTCGTGTAGGCCGCGTACTCGGTGTAGCCGGTGTATTCGGTGTATTCGGAGTCAGCGCTGCTGCTGGAGTGCGAAGCGGGCATGTCAGGCCACCAATCCGGTCATGACGCCGACGGGTACGGCGATGAAGCCCGCCGTCAGGACCACGGCGAGCGCATTGGCGATGATCTTGAAGATGCGGTCCCGGGTGCGGCTGCCGGCACCGAGGGTCTGTGCGGCGCTCCAGAAGCCGTGCTGGACGTGCAGGCCGAGCGCGAGCATCGCGATGATGTAGATGGCGTTGCCGTACCAGGTGGAGAAGGTGTCCACGACGTTCTGGTACGGGTGGCCCTCCTGGAACCCGCCGGAGTGCACGGTGCCGGTGGTCAGGTCGAGGATGTGCCAGACGATGAAGAGTCCGAGGATCACGCCGCCCCAGCGCATGGTGCGGGTTGCGTAACTGGCGCGGGCCCTGGTGTGCACGTACTTGGTGGGGCGGGCCCTGATGTCACGGCGGCTGAGCTGGTACGCGGAGGTGGCGTGGGCCACGACGGCGACGACGAGCACGACGCGGATCACCCACAGCGTCCACTCGTAGTGCATGAACGGTTCGCCGATGGTGCGCAGCCAGTGGGCGTAGTCGTTGAAGGTGCCGGGCCCGAAGAAGATCTTCAGATTGCCGAACATGTGGACGACCAGGTAGAGCAGCATGATGAGGCCGCTCACGGCCATCACCGTCTTCTTGCCGACGGAGGAGTCCCACAGCGTGCGTGTCATGGACGGGCGGTGCTCTCGCCGGGCCGCCGTCCGTGTTGCCAGTGCCATGGGTCAAGACGCTAGGACGAAGAGGGGCGATCGGTCCAAGAGATGGAATAGCTCATTTCCATAGTCAGAAACTATTAACGTCTATCCTGGCCCCATGCAGTTCCAGCAACTCCAGTACTTCGTGGCGGTCGCCGAGACCCGGCACTTCACCCAGGCCGCCGAGCTCGTCCACGTGGCACAGCCCTCGCTTTCCCAGCAGATCCGCTCGCTGGAGCGCGAGCTGGGCGCCGATCTCTTCCGCCGCGCCCGGGGCAACATCACCCTCACCGACGCCGGCGAAGCCCTGCTGCCGCTGGCCCGCCGCATCCTCGCGGACGCCGACACGGCACGCCAGGAGGTGCAGGAGCTGGCACAGCTGCGCCGCGGACGAGTGCGGCTCGGTGCGACACCGAGCATGTGCACCGGGCTGCTGCCCGACGTGCTGCGCGCCTTCCACGACCGCTATCCGGGCATCCGGCTGCTGATCGAGGAGAGCGGCTCCCACGACCTGGTGCGGGAGCTGGCGCGCGGGGCGCTGGATCTCGCGCTGGTGGTGCTGCCCCTGCCCACGCCGTCGCCGGCCCTGACGACCGTGGAACTGCTCCGCGAGGACCTGGTGGTGGTCTCCTCCCCCGATGCGCCGGCACCCGGGAACGGCACGCTGGTACGGATCCCCGACCTGGAAGGCGAGCGCCTGGTGATGTTCCGGCACGGCTACGACCTGCGGGAACTGACCGTCGCCGCATGCCGCGCCGAGGGGTTCGAGCCGGATTTCGCGGTCGAGGGCGGCGAGATGGACGCGGTCCTGGGCTTCGTCCGGGCGGGGCTCGGGCTGGCCGTGGTGCCGCACATGGTGGCCCAGCGGGCCGGCCGGGGCCTGCGCGTCACGCCGCTCGCCCGTCCAGGTCTACACCGTACGATTGCACTCGCACACCGTAGCGACGTCGCGCCGCCCCGAGCGGCCCGGGAGCTTCAGCGGATGCTGCTCGCACGGTGAGCTGGACGGGGCGCCTCCCCTATCTAACCGACGAACCCGCCCCACCCATCGCCCTGCACGACCCGTCATCACTCACCTTCGGACAGCAAGGACCAATGATGGTGATCACCACGGAACGCCTGCGGTTGCGCCCTCTCACCGACGCCGACACCGACTGGTGGGTGCGGCTGCACGCCGATGCCGAGGTCAACCGGTTCGTGGGCAGCTACACCCACGAGCAGGCCGCGGCACGCCTGAGCGAGATCCAGCAGCAGTGGGCCCAGCGCGGTCACGGGCTGTGCGCCGTCGAACTACGCAGCACCGGACAGGCGATAGGGCGTTGCGGCCTGCACTGGTGGGAGCAGTTCGACGAGACCGAGATCGGCTGGACCTTCGCGCGTCGCCACTGGGGACGGGGCTATGCCACGGAAGCGGCTCGGTCCGTTCTCACCTGGGGCTTCGACGCCCTGGGGTGCAAGCAGATCACGTCCATGATCCATCAAGACAACACCGCCTCATCCGCCGTCGCCCAGCGCCTCGGCTTCACGCCCCTGCGCGAGGACACCGTCCTCGGCCGTCCCTGCGTCGTCCACGCGCTGTCCCGGGACGACTTCTCCTCGCTCGGGCGCTGAACCGCCGGGTGGCGACGTCCGCGACGGCGTCTGCTTCAAGAACGGCAAACCCGCCGGCCAGGACGAACGGGCGGCAGCCTGATGCAGTTTCGCCCGGCTCGGCGATGAGTTTCGAGGTGGTCCGGGGTCTATCCATCAGATCGCACCCTTGCACCCTCGCACCCGAACCGGGAGGAAACTTGAACCTTCTGCTCACGTCCGCCGGCATCAAGAACCCGAGTATCGAGAAAGCGCTGGTCGACCTGCTGGGTAAGCCGATCGCCGAGTCCTCTGCGCTCTGCGTCCCCACCGCGGCGTACGCCATGGCCGGCGGTACCGGCAGTGCGTACCGGCTGATCACGGGGCAATCCGTCATCACCATGTGCGAACTGGGTTGGAAGTCCTTGGGGGTGCTCGAGCTCACCGCGCTTCCGAGCATCGACGAAGAGAACTGGGTCCCCCTGGTACGGGAGACCGATGCCCTGCTGGTGGGAGGCGGCGACGCCCTGTACCTGTGCCACTGGATGCGGCAGTCCGGACTGGAAGACCTCCTGCCGTCACTGCACGAGACGGTCTACGTCGGAGCGAGCGCCGGGAGCATGGTGATGACCCCCGACATCGGGCAGGACTTCGTCGAGTCCTACAGCTGGAAACCACCCACCGGTGACACCAGCACGCTGGGCGTCGTCGACTTCTCGATCTTCCCGCACCTGGACCACGAGAACCTGCCGGAGAACACCATGGCCGACGCCGAGAAGTGGGCCATCTCCATCCCGGGCCCGGCGTACGCGATCGACGATGACACCGCCATCAAGGTGACCGACGACACCGTCGAGGTCGTCTCCGACGGACACTGGAGGCACTTTCCGGGCCGGCACGACGAGACCCGCTGACACGCTCGTCCCGGGGCAGCACACCTAGCTCGTCGCGTCGGCGAGCGCCAGCTGGTGGAGCCGGTCCGGCGGCCCGGGGCGCGCGTAGTACCAGCCCTGGGCCGTGTCGCAGCCCATGTCACGCAGCGCCTCCGCCTGCGCGCCGGTCTCCACGCCCTCCACGGTCACCGACAGGTCCAGGCTGTGGGCCAGGGAGACGATGCCCTCGACGATCTTCAGATCCGTCGGGTCGGCGGGGAACTGCTGCATGCCCTGGGTGAAAGAGCGGTCCAGCTTGAGGATGCCGACGGGCAGCCTGCGCAGATTGGCGAGGTTGGAGTAGCCGGTGCCGAAGTCGTCGAGCGCGATGTTGACGCCCATCTCGGAGAGCCGCCGCAGCGGTTTCAACAGATCGTCGTCGGCTCCGATCAGGGCCGACTCGGTCACTTCCAGGCAGAGCACGGAGGGATCAAGCCCGTGGCGGTCCAGGATGTCGACCGTGTCGGACACCAGTTGGGGGTGGTGCAACTGGCAGGGCGAGAGGTTGACGTTGATCCGCAGCGGCCCCGCGTCCGCGTGCCGGTCCTGCCAGTGCCGGGCCTGGCGCACCGATTCCTCCAGCACCCAGCGCCCGAGCGGAACGATGAGGCCGGTGTTCTCGGCGAGCGGTATGAAGCGGTCCGGACCGAGCACGCCGTGCTGCGGGTGCGACCAGCGCACCAGTGCCTCCGCGCCGCGCACGCTGCCGTCGCCGAGGTCGACGAGCGGCTGGTACTCGATGAAGAACTCGCCCCGCTCCAGGGCCACGGGCAGCGCGGTGGTCAGGCCGTGCCGGGTGATGGTGCGCTGGTCGGCCTCGGGGTCGGCCAGCTCGTAGCGATTGCCGCCGGCGTGCTTGGCGCGGTACATGGTGATGTCCGCGCTGCGCAGCACCTCGGCCGGGCTGCGTTCCTTCGCGGGCCCCTCGACGATGCCGATGCTGCCGCGCACGGTCAGCTCGCGGCCCTCGATGCGCACGGGGGTGGCGAGCGCGGTCATGATGCGGCCGGCCAGGTCGTCGACGTCGGTCTCGGTGCACGGCCCGGAGGTCAGCGCCACGAACTCGTCGCCGCCGAGCCGGGCGACCATCTCGCCGGGCACCGTCACACAGGCCTGGAGCCGGTCGGCGACCTCCACCAGCAGCCGGTCGCCGGCGGCGTGCCCGAGGCTGTCGTTGATGGTCTTGAAACCGTCGAGGTCGAGGTAGCACAGCCCGAACCGCATCCCGTCGCCCGCCGCGAGGGCCTTCTCCAGGCGCTCGAAGAACAGCGTCCGGTTGGGCAGGCCCGTCAGGGCGTCGTGTGTGGCCTCGTAGCGCAGCCGCAGATTGAGCAGGCGACGCTCGGTGGTGTCCTCCATCAACGCCAGCTGGTACTGGGGCCGGCCCTCGGCGTCCCGCAGCAGCGAGACCGTCAGATTGGTCCACAGCACGGTTCCGTCCGGGCGGTGGAAGGCCTTCTCCACCCGGTAGTGCTCACGCTCGCCGCGCACCAGCTCGTCGTAGAGCCGCCACAGGTGCGGGGTGTCCTCGGGGTGCGACCAGTCCTTCAATTTGCGGCCGCGAACAAGTTGTTCGGAGCCGCCGAACATCCGCACCAGGGCGTCGTTGGCCTCCAGCATGCAGCCGTCGAGGTCGGCGATGCCGATGCCGGTGGCGGCCTCCTCGAACACCGCGCGGAAGCGCACCTCGCTGGTGTGCAGCGCCTCGGCGACCGCGTAGCGCGCCTCCTGGGCGGCACGCGCGATGGCTTCCTGCTCGATCAGCGTTCGATCGCGCAGCGCCCCGGCGTAGCCCGCGGCGACCGCGTGCTGCAAGCGTGCCGAGCGCGACCGCAGCTCCTCCGTGGACCCGTCACCGCCGCAGTACAGCACCAGGTAGGCGTCGACCACGTCGAGCGTGCGGCTGAGCGCTTCGGGGTCGGTGCAGTGCACCTCGACGAGGGCGGCGCCGATCGCCTGGCCCTGCGCGGCGTCGAGGGTGCGGGCGAGCAGCGCGTCCCGCAGCTGACGGGCGAGCGGCATGAGCAGCGCGTCGAACTCCGCGCGGTTCAACGAGGTGGCGGTCACCGGAAAGACGGCGCGACTCCAGATCGTCGCGAAGCGGCGCAGTCGATCCTCCGGGCCGTCCGGCTCCGCGGTCACGCCGCGCGCCCCACGCCCGCGAACGCCGAGAAGGCGAAGGGGGCTTCGTCCTCCACAGCGGTCTTGGGCCGCCAGTGCGGCATCGACACGAGCCCCGGTTCCACCATGTCGTATCCCTCGAAGAACCGCGCGATCTCGTCACGCGAGCGCATGATCACTGGATTGTGGATGTCCCGGTAGACATCCATGGCTCCGCCCACCTGTTCGACCGGGACGTACATCCCCTCGTACGAAGCGTGCGTGAGGATGAGCAGACTACCCGGTGCCATGGCGCCCAGGAGTTCGCTCACCGCCTCGTACGGACGGTCACCGTCCTTCAGGTAGTGCAGCACGGCGAGCAGCAGGACGGCGACCGGCTGGGTCAGATCAAGGAGCTGGCCGACGAGTTCGGACGCCAGGATGTCGCGCGGTTTGCGCAGGTCGCCCGTGACGGCACCCGCTGACGGGACGTCACGGAGCACTTCCGTGGCGTGCGCGACGGCGACCGGGTCATGGTCGACGTACACCACCCGGGGCGCGTCCCCGCCGGCCCGCCGGACGACTTCGTGGACGCTGCCGAACGTGGGGATGCCCGCGCCGACATCGAGGAACTGGGTCACGCCCGCCCCGATCGCGTACTCCACGGCCCGCCGCATGAAGGCACGGTTCGCCTGGGCCGCCTTGGGCACCCCGGGCAGGAAGGTCAGGACCTTGCGGGCCACTTCCCGGTCGGCCTGGAAGTTGTAGGAGCCGCCCAAGTAGTAGTCGTACATACGGGACACGCTGGGCGTCGTGACATCGACGCCACGCGGGGCCCGGGGCGGACGGTCCATCAAGGTCTCCAAGACGTGGGGCGTTCCGGTGTTCGAGCTGAGGCTACTGATCGTCCGCCAAAGGGGCGAGCCCAAACGGAAATTGGCGGTCCGTTCTCGGTCACTGCCTGCGGCAAGTGCCGAAAAACACATGCCATAAATACGCCAAATCTGTCAGAAGGCTGCCATGCCCGAGGGGTGGTTCCCAGGCGTCCTGGCCGGTTCTCCCTCCCGAACGCGCACTCCCCCGGTGCCGGCTCGGTTCTCGCCGACGCATCGCAAAGGGGAACGGTGCGGGCGACTTCGCCGCGCTGCCATGGGCCAGGGCCGGGCGCGGCGGGTGCCGGGCGGTCGTACGCTTCCGGCCGGAGCGCGTGAGGGCGTCGATCGGGGCACGGGCGCGGGCGAGGGCGGCCGGATCCCTGTGCGCCGTGTTTCCACTCGGGAACTCCCCCAGATTGGAATGGCTTGTTCTCGTCCTAGCCAAGGTGTGACGAACGGGCTGGAGCAGTTCCCCTTCGAACGCCCACCCCTGCTGACGGCCACCGTCCTGCCGTCGCGACACGCCCCGCCACCCGCTGTGTTGTCGGGAGTGACGGCCCCCGGCAACGCGGAGCTCGCTTCCGTCTCACCCCATCAGCGCTGTTGTTTGGCCCGTTCGTGCGACACCGATCGCGCCATGCCGCGCGCCTCCTTAGCGTTTCGCTATCGAGGGTTCTCAGCGAGCGGAAGGGATCCGCGGTCGCCCCCTCGGGACCTGGAGGACGTCCCATGCGCGCGATACGACGCGCCGCCCCGGTCGCACTGCTCGGCGCCGTGGCGCTGGCCCTCACCGTCCCTCGCCCGCCGGCCGCGGCGGCCACGCATCCGGACGGTCTGCCACCTCGTCATGGGGACTCCGCGTTCCGCGCGCACCTCTCACCGACCGTGATCGCCCCGGGCGGCCGGGTGATGCTCATCGTGAGCGGCTGCCATGGGGACACGACGGTGTCCTCGGGGGTCTTCACCCCGGTGACGGTCCACCCGCGCTCCGGCACCCGTACGGCCGTCGTCGACTGGGACGCCCGGCCCGGCGCCGAGTACCAGGTGAGGTTCGCCTGCGCCGACGGGGCCATGCGCACCATCGGACTGACCATCATGGGCGGGCACCACGGCGGGCCACCACCGCAGCACGGAGTGCAGGCGGGCCTCGGTGGCAGCCTCGCCAGCTTCGACCTCCAGCAGATCGCGGTGGGCGTCCTGCTCCTCGCCAGCGCACTCGGCCTGGCCTACCGTCGCTCGCGACGACACGCGTCCGGCGACACACCGCCGCCCGACACTACGTCCCCCGCCCCTCCTACGACCCCCTGACCGCCCCCGACCGCCGCCGACCGCCCCCAACGGCAGCGCCTGACCTGCCCGGACGGCCGCACCCGTGCGGGCGGGTACGGCGCCGGGCGGCAGCCGACGCGGGGCGCGAGGCGTACGTGCCCCTCCCTCAGCAAGCGACCCGGTCCACCGACGTGGTCCGGGTCCGCCGGCCTGCCCCGGGCCAGGGCCACCCTGCACAGGCCGGGCGACGGCCGCGACGGCCGTGGCCGAGCATGCGGCCCCGGCAACGACGCGGCCACCCGCGTGCCCGGCGACGATGCGTGCGATCAGGCCGCCCGGCGCGCCGAGTGCCGGCGCATCATCACCACGCCGCCGCTCACCAGGGCCACTGCCACGAGTCCGCCACCGATCGCGATGTCGGTGGGGGCGGTTCCCGTGCTGCTACCGCCCAGACCGCCCTGCACACCGCCGATCACGGTGAAGGCGTTCTGCTTGGTGATGCTCCTGCCGTCGCACCGGACCGTGACGCTGTAGGAGCCGGCGCGCGCGTTCTGGTTCACCCGGACGCTGGCGCTGACCCGGTTGCTGCCGGGCATCCCTTGCAGCGGGGTGGTCGGGAAGACGGGTGAGGAGACGGTGCCGCCGGTCGAGCGGCACTCCGGGGCGTCGACCGAGACGGTGATCTGGCCGCCCGGGGCGGTCATGTTGGGGCTGACGACGATGGAATTGGGGTCGTCCCAGGCCACGGCCGTGGGCGCGGCGAGGGCGACGGTGGCGGCCGTGACGGCCGAAACCGCCAGGGCTCGACATCTGCTCATGCGATCCTCCGCGGAAGGCGCACCGGGGACGTCCCCGGTCGATCGGCGAGAACGCCTTCCAGACCGACCCTCAGATGCGCCCGGTCCACCCGCATTTCGGGACTCCTCCGTACCGGTGAGACGACACGCCGAGCACCCCCCGGCACCCTGGAGTCCGCGCAGGTCACGTGCCGTCGCCCGGTTCGAGTCCGGCCGGACTCGGATGGCCGAGGACGCCGCGCCGGCCACCACCCGTTCGCCCCGGTCGCGTCGCCGTCCGCGTGCGATGCGCTTAGCGTGCAGACAGGCGCAGGTAGGCGCATCACGCGTGGCGGGCCTTGCCTCCCGCCTGTCCCCACCGTCCCCATAAGGAAAGCGAATGCCTTCGTCCCAGTCGGCCCGGTTGGCCCAGGAGCAGCGGCCCCACAGGCGCACGCCGTGGGGTGCGCTCGCGCTGGTCCTGCTCACCGGCCTCGCGCTGATCAGGAACGGGTCGGGCGAGTTCAACGACAGCCCGCCGCAGCCCGCCTCAGCCGCGGCCCCGGACACCCGCTCCAGCTTCGCGGTGCCCCCACCAGGCATCCAGCCGCTGCCGTACTCGATGGTCGACCGGGTCGTGATCCCGAGCATCAAGGTGGACGCGCCGATCACCCCCGTCGGACTCGACGGGGACGGGTGGGTGGGCGCGCCGCCGCCGGAAAACCCCAACCTCGCCGGCTGGTTCACCGGCGCCGTCTCGCCCGGCGAGGCGGGCACGGCGGTCATCGACGGGCACGTGGACAACGCCCGGGGACCCGCCGTGTTCTACGGCCTCGGGTCGCTGAAGAAGGGCAACCACATCGAGGTGCTGCGCCGGGACCGCAAGACCGCCGTCTTCGAGGTCTACGGCATCGAGGTGTTCGAGAAGCAGAACTTCCCGGGCGACCGGGTCTACGGCAGCACAGGCAAGCCGGAGCTGCGCGTGATCACCTGCGGCGGCGGCTTCTCCAAGCAGCACGGCTACGACGGGAACGTGGTGGTCTTCGCCCGCATGGTCGACGTGCACTGACGGGCACCGGCAGGCACCGCGACTCCTGCTCGGACGGCCCGGTGCGGCGCCCGGGATCCGCCCGCAGGCTCCGGCGCGACACCACGAGACTCCCGGAGGAACCCCTTCCGCTAGCCTCGCGCTGTGACCGATCAACAGTCCACCCGATTCGAACGCGGCACCGACGGCCCCAAGGTGATCGTCGTGGGAGTCGACGGCTCCGAGTCCTCCCTACGGGCGGCCGCGTACGCCGGCGGCCTCGCCCGGCGGCAGCACGCCCTGCTCGCCCTGGTGTACGTGCAGCCGGTGATGACGGCGGGCGCCGCGCTGGGGGTCCCGGTCACCGACACCACGGACGAGATCGCGGAGAGCCTGGTGCGGGAGATCCGTACCGCTGCCGAGCGGGTCAGGGACATATTCGAGGTGCGCTGGGAGTTCCACACGTTCCGCGGCGACCCCTACAACGGGCTGGTGACGGCGGCGGACGAGCTGACGGCGGACGCGGTGGTGGTGGGCGCTTCGGAACAGGCCGGCCACCGTTTCGTCGGCTCGGTGGCCATCCGGCTGGTGAAGGCGGGACGGTGGCCGGTGACGGTGGTGCCGTGAGGCCGGTGGCACGGGTGTCGTGAGCGAGTGACGGCGCGTCCCGGGACCGAACGGGGTACCGGGCAGCGCCCGCACCGGCGCGGTGTGGACGCCATGGTGTGGACCGGTCGAGTGCGCCGTCTTCCCTACGGGACGATCGTCAGACATCATGATCGGCCATCAGCCGAGAAGCGTGTCCACGGAGAGGTGGGGCTCATGGCGGGACTCCGTCTGGGTGAGGGCGTACTGCGCCGCAAGCCGATCGACCAGATCTCCGACACGGCACCGGGCGGCGAGGGCGAGCAGCTCACCCGCACGCTGGGCCTGTGGCAACTCACCGCGATCGGCGTGGGCGGCATCATCGGCGCCGGGATCTTCGCACTCGCCGGCACGGTGGCCAACGGCACCGCGGGCCCGGCGGTGCTGCTCTCCTTCCTGATCGCGGGCGTGGCGAGCGCCGCAGCAGCGTTGTCGTACGCGGAGTTCGCCGGGCTCATCCCGAAGGCCGGGTCGGCGTACACCTACGGCTACGCGGTCCTCGGCGAGCTCGCCGGCTGGTGCATCGGCTGGGACCTGCTGCTGGAGTACACGGC
The DNA here is from genome assembly GCF_024435355.1 of Streptomyces odontomachi. GTDB lineage: Bacteria > Actinomycetota > Actinomycetes > Streptomycetales > Streptomycetaceae > Streptomyces > Streptomyces odontomachi. The sequence goes on along the minus strand of NZ_JAMJWG010000001.1, from coordinate 685,144 downwards.
GATCGTGGCGGTGGTCGCGATCGGCATCTCCGGCTACTTCAACTTCCTGCTCGGTGACATGGGCGCCCATCTGCCCGCCTGGATGCTGGGGGCGCCGGGCAGCGGGGACGGGCACCGGGTCGACCTGTTCGCCGCGCTGCTGTGCCTGCTCATCGCGTATCTGCTCAATCTCGGGATCAAGAACGCGGCGCGGTTCGAGACCTTCGTGGTGGCGCTGAAGATCCTGGTGGTGCTGCTGGTGATCGTGGTCGGCTTCTTCCACGTCAGCACCGGCAACTACCACCCGTACTTCCCCTACGGTGTCGGCGGCGCGTTCACCGGCGCGGCGACGGTGTTCTTCGCCGTCTTCGGCTACGACGCGATGAGCACCGCGGCCGAGGAGTCGAAGGACGCCCAGCGCCACATGCCCAAGGCGATCATCTACTCGCTGATCATCGCCATGGTGCTGTACGTGCTGGTGTGCCTGGTGCTCACCGGGATGCAGAACTACAAGCACATCGACAAGGCGAGCGGCCTGTCCAGCGCGTTCAAGTCGGTGGGCCTCGGAGGGCTCGCCGACGTGATCGCGGTCGGCGCCATCATCGGCATCCTCACGGTGATGTTCACGTTCATGCTGGGCGTGACGCGGGTGTGGTTCTCGATGAGCCGGGACGGGCTGCTCCCGAAGTGGTTCGCCAAGACGCACCCGACCCGCCGTGTGCCGACCCGGGTGACCTGGATCGTCGGGGCGGCGTCGGCGGTGATCGCCGGCTTCCTGCCGATCGCCGACGCGGCGGAGCTGACCAACATCGGCATCCTGCTGGCCTTCGTGGTGGTCTGTGTCGCCGTGATCGTGCTCCGCTACCGGCGTCCCGACCTGCCGCGCACCTTCCGCACTCCGGGCATGCCGGTGGTGCCCGCCGTCGGCGTGGTCTTCTCGCTCTGGCTGATCACGTTCCTCCAGTGGGTGACCTGGGTGCGCTTCGCCGTGTGGTTCGCGATCGGTCTCGGCGTCTACTTCGGCTACTCGCGCCGGTCGTCGTTGCTGGCCACGACGGGCTCCGCAGCCGGCCCCGGCTCCGCAGCCGAGGACGTCACCCTCTCCAAGGACGCCACCGCCCCGGGCGGCGAGCCGGACGGCTCCGGCGGCTCGGCCGGCGGTCCTACTGCCCCATGACCAGGCCGGCCTGCCCGGCGCCACGGCTGAGGACCACGGTGCGGATACGGTCCCGTACCGGTGCGAGTGCCCTCCCGCGGGCGATCGCGGCGTTGAGGTTGACCACGCGCCCGGCCGCGGTGTCGAACCACTGCGGGATGAACTCGGCCTTCGTCACCCGCCACCGCTCGCCGCGGTGCGCGGGCGGGGCGAAGGTGAAACGGGCGAGGGTGCTCTCGTTGCCGCGCGGGTCGTGCTCCCCCGCGTAGTTGACCATGTCACCCGCGATCTGGTCGCCCATGCCGTAGACCACCCAGGTGCCGTGCAGCTTCTCGTAGGCCTGGGGGATGTGGGCATGGGTGCCGAGGACGAGGTCGATGTCGGGGCGTGCGCCGGTCCTGGCCGCGGTGAGCCGTTCGGCCAGGCGCAGTTGCTGGGCGTCGGGTGCGTCCTGCCATTCGGTGCCCCAGTGCATGGATACCACCACCACGTCGGCACCGGCCCGGCGTGCCGCGCGGGCGTCGGCGAGGATCCGTTCCGGGTTGATCAGGTTCACCAGCCACGGCCGGCCCTGGGGCACCGGAATGCCGTTGGTGCCGTAGGCGTACGCGAGGTGCGCCACCCGGGCGCCGCGTGCGTCGAGCCAGGTGGGGCCGACGGCCTCGCGCGCGTTGCGGGCGGAGCCGGTGTGCCGCACCCCGGCCCGGTCCAGTGCGTCCAAGGTGCGTCCGACGCCCGCGGTGCCGTCGTCGAGCGTGTGGTTGGAGGCGGTGGAACAGGCGTCGTATCCGGTGGCGTGCAGGCCCTTGGCTACCTCGGGCGGGGACTTGAAAGCGGGGTATCCGGTGTAGTCGCCGTTCCCGCCGTAGACCGTCTCCATGTGGCAGATGGCCAGGTCGGCCCGGGAGACGACGGACTTGACGCCCGCGAGCATGGGGGCGAAGTCATAGCCCTGGCCCGCCGCGTCGGTCTGCGCCTGCCGGATGATCGAGTCGTGCGGGAGCACGTCGCCGGAGGCGACCAGCGTGAAGCCGTGCCCCGCGACCCCGGCGCCGTGCGCCGCGGCGGAGGCCGATGCGGACGCCGGTGCCGCGGAGTGCTCGTGCCGCTGCCCGCACCCCGCCACGCCGAGCAGCAGCACGGCCAGGACGAGGGGGACGGACGCCGCGCTGCGTGCGGTCAGCGTGGTGGTGCGTCGGTCGGGCAGGTGGCACGTGTCGTGCTCACCGCGTCTGGTGCGTCCGGTGCACTCGGGCATGGGTGGGCCTCCCACTCGGAACCCGCGGTCGTCGGGGCTTCGTCACCGCGATGCACATAATCCGTATATAGGCTTTATGCGGAGTCAAGGCGCCATCCCGGCGCGTTCCCCGGATCGGCAGGCCAGCGCCGCCCCAGCGGCCCCGCACCGCAGGCCATCCGGGCCGGAGGCCGTTCACCGCACCGTTCGTCGACGGTGCCCCGTTCGCCGCACCGCTCACCGACGGCTTCGACCGCCCGTCGCAGACCCCGGCCCACGCCCTGTCCTCATCCGACCTGGTGCGTTGGCATACGGCCATGACGGCGACCACCGAAGAGCACGAGCTGGCCGAGCTGCTGCGCGAACACTCCGGGCCGCTCTTCGCGCTGCTGCTCAGGCTCAGCGACGGCGACCGGCAGCGCGCCGAGGACCTGGTGCAGGAGACCGTGGTCCGCGCCTGGCAACACCCCGAGGCGCTGCGCGCCGACTACGACTCGGTACGGCCGTGGCTGTTCACGGTCGGCCGGCGCCTGGCGATCGACGCACGCCGGGCCCGCCGGGCGCGTCCCGCCGAGGTCGGCGAAGCGGGGCTGGAGGGCGTCGAGGTCTGCACCGACCATGCGGAGCGGGCCGCGGCCATGCTCGACGTGCGCGCGGCTGTGAAGAGTCTCACGCCGCACCACCGTGACGTCCTGGTGCAGGTGTACTTCCGCGGGGCCAGCGTGGCGGAAGCCGCCCGGACCCTGGGGATCCCCCCCGGTACCGTGAAGTCCCGTGCCTACTACGCGCTGCGTGCGCTGCGGCGCCAGCTTCCCGGGTACGCACCGGACCTGGGATGAAACCACGACCGCAGCAAAGGCTTCGCAAAGCGCCTTGCCAGTGGGCTGGTTGAGTAATCGGCTGTCCTTATCCGTGTTCCACAGGCGGACGGGCCCGGCCGGCACACGCACGGACCGGAGGAAGGCGGGAGGACATGCAGCACAGGGGCCAAGGAAGTACCGACGGCGCCGGTGGGGGTGAGCTGACGGTCCCCATGGCGTGGTTGTACGCGGAGTACGTCGCCGACGAGGTGCTGCGCACCGGCGATCTGATGCCACCCACGTCGTTCGAGTTCCGCGCCGGCCGGGATGCGCTGGCGCTGACCATCTTCCTGTCCGACGCGGACGGCGAGCTCACCGCGCTCCAGGGCCTGGGGGTGATGGCCCACCTGGAGACCTGGCTGTCGCTGACGGCCTACGACCAGCCGTGGCGGGACTGGGTGCGCGAGCGGATGGCGCTGCTGTCCGCCGACGCCCTCGCCGCCGGCAGTCTGGGCCCGGACCTGGAGCTGGCCGCCACCGCCTGGCGCTGGCTGGAGGAGACCGAGCTGCTGGCGCCGGACCTGGACGCGGTACCCGGCGGCGGCCCGGTCCCCGAGGAGGACGAGGGGCCCCAGGTCTGGACGCCGGCCTGGCAGCTCGGGCTGCCGCTCGGCCATCTGGCGATCCACCTTTTCTGACGCCTCCTCGCCGCATCGCTCCCCCGATCCGGTGCGCGCCGCTGATCCAGCCCGGTCCACCCCGGTGCGCGCCACAGCCGCCGGCTCGGTGCGCGCCCGGCACGAAGTGCCGTCAGGCGTCACGGCCAGGCGGCGAGGAGTGCACCCCCGCCCGGTACTTGGGGATCCGTACGGTGATCCGCATGCCCGCGCCCACCGCGGTGTCGATGACCAGGCCGTAGTCGTCCCCGAACACCTGCCGCAGCCGCTCGTCCACGTTCGACAGGCCGATGCCCGACGTCGGATCGCCCTCCCCGCGCAGAATCCTGCGCAGCCGCTCCGGCGCCATGCCGACCCCGTCGTCCTCGATCACCACCTCGGCCTCCGCTCCCGCGTCCTTGGCACTGATCGTGATGGAGCTGCGGGTCACCACGCCCTCCAGGCCGTGCTTGACGGCGTTCTCCACCAACGGCTGAAGGCACAGGAAGGGCAGCGACACCGGCAGCACCTCGGGCGCGATCTGCAAGGTCACCGAGAGCCGCTCGCCGAACCGGGCCCGCACCAGCGCCAGATACTGGTCGATGGAGTGCAGCTCGTCGGCGAGCGTGGTGAACTCCCCGTGCCGCCGGAACGAGTACCGGGTGAAGTCGGCGAACTCCAGCAGCAGCTCCCTGGCCCGCTCGGGATCCGTGCGGACGAACGAGGCGATGGCGGCGAGCGAGTTGAAGATGAAGTGCGGCGAGATCTGCGCCCGCAGCGCCTTGATCTCCGCCTCGATCAGCCGGGTACGGGAGCGGTTCAGCTCGGCCAGCTCCAGCTGTACGGAGGCCCAGCGTGCCACCTCGTCGGTGGCACGGGCCAGCACCGCGAAGTCCCGGGTCGCATACGCCACGAGCGCCCCGACCACCCGCTGGTCGACGACGATCGGTGCGGCCACTCCCCAGCGCAGGGAGCAGTCCGTGTCGCCGCAGCCGCAGTCGAAGGCGGTCGAGCGGCCGGTCTCCAGCAGCCCGGCCAGCCTCTCCATCACCTGCCTGCCGTGCTGCTCGCCGGTGCCGTCCCAGGCGAGCACGGTGGAGCGGTTGGTGACGCACAACGCATCGGTGCCCAGCAGGCTGCGCAGCCGGCGAGCCGACTTGCGGGCGGTGTCCTCGGTCAGGCCGGCACGCAGCGGGGGCGCGGCGAGCGAGGCGGTGTGCAGCGTCTCGAAGGTGGCGTGCTCCACGGGCGAACCCACGTCGCTGTGGCCCCGCGGATGGGCGGTACGCCGGCCCACCAGGAACCCGCCCGCCAGCAGCAGCGGACACAGGGCGACCAGCACGGCCGCGGCGGTCCCGGTCACGTCCGCTCCCCCTCCTGCTCCGGCACGCTCGGGTGGTCCCGTGGCGGCACGTCCGTGGTCGGGCGGTCCGGGTCCGAGGGCCGGCCCGCGGACCGCAGCCCACCGCCCTCCGCAGCGGCCGCGGACCGCGGCACGCTCAGCGTCTCGGGGAGGTGCAGCCGGGTCATGGTGGCGCTGGTGTGCGGCGGGACGCTGCCGGGGGTGGCGAGGGAGACCAGCACCATCGCCAGGAAGCCGACCGGCACCGACCAGAGGGCGGGCCAGGCGAGCAGGGTGTGCGACCAGCCGGTGCGCGCCGGCCCCACCCCCGCGACGGTCACGGTGACCGCCACGAACGCCGAACCGCCCCCGAGCAGCAGCCCGGCCAGCGCGCCCGGCGGGGTGAGCCGGCGCCACCAGATGCCCAGCACCAGCAGCGGGCAGAACGCGGACGCGGAGACCGCGAAGGCCATCCCCACCGCGTCGGCCACCGGTACCGCGCTCACCACCAGCGCTCCCCCGAGCGGCACCCCCATCGCCAGGACCGCGGCAAGCCGGAAGTGCTGTACCCCGCGTGCCGGCAGCACATCCTGGCTGAGCACCCCCGCAACGGCCATGGTGAGCCCCGACGCGGTGGACAGGAACGCCGCGAACGCGCCCCCGGCGACCAGCGCGCCCAGCAGATCGCCGCCGAGCCCGCCGATGACCCGACCCGGCAGCAGCAGCACGGTGGCGTCGGCGTCCCCCGGGGTCCGGGCGCCGATCACCCCGGGCTCGTACAGCCTGCCCAGCCAGCCGTAGAGCGGCGGCAGCAGGTAGAACAGGCCGATCAGCGCCAGCACGACGACGGTGGTGCGGCGTGCGGTGCGACCGTCGGGGCTGGTGTAGAAGCGCACCACGACGTGCGGCAGGCCCATGGTGCCGAGGAAGGTGGCGGTGATCAGCCCGTAGGTGGCGTAGAGCGGGTGCTCGGCGCGGCTGCTGGCGAACTGCTGACCGGTGCCCGAGTCGGGCCAGGCCGTCGACGGGTCGGTGGGGAAGTCGGGCGGGGTGGCGCCGTCGCGGTGCCAGGCGAGCAGCACGAAGAACGCCGGCACGAGGAGCGCGGTCAGCTTCAGCCAGTACTGGAAGGCCTGCACGAACGTGATGCTGCGCATGCCCCCGGCGGCGAGCGCGAGCACCACGACGGCGGCGACGAGCAGCGCGCCGAACCAGCGCGGCGCGCCGGTGAGGGTGCCCAGCGTCAGGCCGGCGCCCTGGAGTTGCGGCACCAGGTACAGCCATCCGGTACCCACCACCAGGAAGCTGACGACCCGGCGAACCCCGATGGACTCCAGGCGTCCCTCGGCGAAGTCGGGCAGCGTGTAGGCGCCCGAGCGGCGCAGCGGTGCGGCCACGAAGATCAACAGCACCAGGTAACCGGCGGTGTAGCCGACCGGGTACCAGAGCATGTCGGGGCCGTACACCAGCAGCAGTCCGGCCACGCCCAGGAACGACGCCGCGGAGAGGTACTCGCCGCTGATCGCGGCCGCGTTGAGCGCGGGCCCCACGGTGCGGGAGGCCACGTAGAAGTCGGAGGTGGTGCGCGAGATGCGCAGCCCGAAACCGCCGATGAGGACGCTGGCGAGCACCACGAAGGCCACCGCGCCGATCACGTAGCCGTCGTTCATGGTGTGCCCGGCGGTCCCGGGTGGTGACCGGCACCGCGCACCAGGCGGGCGAAGTCACGTTCGTTGCGCTCGGCACGCCGCACGTACCACCAGGCGAGCGCCACCAGCGGCGGATAGCAGCCGAAGCCGAGCACCAGCCACACCACGGTGGCGTTGCCCAGCGCGTCGAAGAACAGCGGAAGGGTGATCACGGGCAGTGCGAGCAGCGCGAAGGCGGTGAGTCCGGCCCGCAGCTGGCCGCGCATGAGGGAACGGACGTAGGCGGCACCGAGCGTGGTCTGCTCGTCGATCTCCCACTGGGTGCGATACCCCGGCAGCCGGTGCACCCGACGGGGCTCGCCGGTGACCCGCTCACGGCGGGGTGCGGGCTCTGCACTGGGCGACACGGCGTGGAGTGTAAGCAGCGCGCTGCCGGAAGGGAAGGTCACGAAGGGCGACGGTCGGGGCAGACCCCGGCGCACCCGCGTACCGGCGGGGACCGTGGGGCGAAGACCGGGCGTGCCCCTGCCTCAGCCCTCCGGGCGCCGCATCAGCAGCTCCCGCACCCGGCTGGTGTGCCGGCGGCTCACCGCCAGCTCCGCTCCGCCGATGCGCACGCTCATGCCGCCGCCGTCCAGTCTGAGCTCGTCGATGCGGTGCAGCGCGACCAGGTGGCTGCGGTGGATGCGGACGAATCCGTGGGGCGCCCACCGCTCCTCCAGGGTGGAGAGCGGGATGCGCACCAGATGGCTGCCGTTCGGGGTGTGCAACCGCGCGTAGTCGCCCTGCGCCTCGACGTACGTGATGTCCCCGACGGCGAGGAGGCGGGTGACGCCGCCGAGCTCGACGGGGATGCGGTCGGCGCCGACGGTCGGCGGGGGGTCGGCGGGCCGGGTGACGGCGATCTGGTGGACGACCCGGCCGACCGCCTCGGCGAGCCGCTCCCTGCGCACCGGTTTGAGGAGGTAGTCCACGGCCTTGAGGTCGAAGGCCTGCACCGCGAAGTCCTCGTGGGCGGTCACGAACACGATGAGTGGCGGTCGTGCGAAGCCGGCGAGCAGCCGGGCCACGTCCAGGCCGGTGAGCCCGGCCATCTGGATGTCGAGGAAGAGCACGTCGAAGGTGTCGTCGGCGCCGCCCTGGCGCAACTCCGCGTCCAGTGCGCGGCCGATGCGCCGCAGTGCCTCGGTGGCGTCGGTGGCCCCCTCCGCGTGCCCGATCCGGTCGTCGGCCCGCAGCAGGTAGAGCAGCTCGGCGAGTGCGGGTTCCTCGTCGTCCACCGCCAGTACGCGCAGCATGCGGGTGGAGTGTAGAGGGTCGAGCGGGCCGGCCGTGCGGCTTGTCGCGGCGCGCCGGTGATCGGGTCGCCGCCGCGGCCGGTCCGCCGCGCTACTTCAGCAACCGTGACAGCCGCCGGTCCGCGAGGATCCTGCCGTCGGTCTGGCAGGTCGGGCAGTACTGCAACGAGGAGTCGCTGAAGGACACCTCGCGGATCGTGTCCCCGCACACCGGGCAGGGTTCGCCGGTGCGTCCGTGCACCCGCAGGCCGCTCTTCTTCTCGGCCTTCAACCGTCCGGCGGTGACCGAGCGGGCCCGCTCCACCGCGGGGACGAGGGTGTCCCGCAGCGCCGTGTAGAGGGTCTGCACCTCGTCGGCGGTCAGCCGTGCGGTCGGTTTGAACGGGGACATCTTCGCCGCGTGCAGGATCTCGTCGCTGTAGGCGTTGCCGACCCCGGCGATCAGGCTCTGGTCACGCAGCGCGCCCTTGACCTGCTGGCGCCGGCCGGCGAGCAGTCCGGCGAGGGTGTCGACGTCGAAGTCGGCGGCCAGCGGATCGGGGCCGAGCCGGGCGACGCCGGGTACCTGCCCGGGGTCGTGCACCACCCAGACGGCGAGACGTTTCTGCGTCCCTGCTTCGGTGAGGTCGAAGCCCTCGCCGGTGTCCAGCGCCACGCGCAGCGCGAGGGGGCCCTTGCCCGGCCTGGGCGGACCGTCGGGCAGGCGGTCGCGCCACTGGAGCCATCCGGCGCGGGCCAGGTGGACGACCAGGTGCAGTCCGCCGGCATCGACGTCGAGGAACTTCCCGTGCCGCTGCACCGCCGTGACGGTGCGGCCCTCCAGGGCGGTGACGGGTGGGTCGTACGTCTTCAGGACGCTCACCGCCGTCGGCAGCGCCCGCACGATGGCGTGGCCGGTCAACCGGGAGCGCAGGGTGTCCTTGAGCGCTTCGACCTCGGGGAGTTCGGGCATGGCTCCCAGGGTGCCACCGCGTGCGGTGCGGCGGCTTGCCGTGCGCGTCGGTGCAGGGACCCGGCATGGCGGCCGGCGGGGCATCGCCCGACCCGGTGGCGGTCACTCCCGCGGCGGCACCACGAACTCGCCCCACACGCACTTGCCGCTGCCCCGCGACTCCACGCCCCACACGTCCGCCAGCCGGTCCACCAGCAGCAGGCCACGCCCGGAAAGCCCGGACTCCCCGGCCTCCCGGCGGCGCGGCAGCGCGCTGGAGCCGTCTTCCACCTCGATGCGCAGTCGCCGCTCCGAGCCGGCGAGCATCCGCAGGGTGACCACGGCGGCGCCCCCCGTGTGGATGAGGGAGTTGTTGATCAGCTCGCCCGCGACGAGTTCGATCTCGTCGGCGCGCTCCCCGGTGCTCCAGGCCTGCACCGCGGCCCGGATCATGTGCCGGGCCTCCGCGAGCGCCTCGGCGTCGCCGGCCGGGACGTGCTGTTGCAGCCGTCCGCCGAGCTGCGGCGCCTCGGTGGCGCGGCGGCGGAGCAGCAGGAGCGCCATGTCGTCCTTGCCGCGCACCGCGTCCAAGGAGTCGGTCAGCAGGTCGGCGAGGTCCGGCAGCTCCTTCGGCGCCGTGTTGATCATGGTGATGAGCGATTGCAGTCCGTCGTCGAGGTCGTTGCCCGAGTGCTCCACCAGCCCGTCGGTGCACAGCAGCAGGGTCTGTCCGGGGTCGAGTTCCATGGTGACCACGGGATAGGCGAGCTGGTCGAACTCGGTGGCCAGACCCAGCGGCAGCCCGCCCTGCACGGGCAGCCGCCGGCAGGAGCCGTCGGTCCCCCGCAGCAGCGGGTTCAGATGGCCGGCGCGCACCAGTTGCAGCACGCCGGTGGCCAGGTCGATCTCGGCGTAGAGGCAGGTCGCGAAGCGTTCCGTGTCGAGTTCGTGGAGGAAGGCGGAGGCCCGGGCCATGGCGGCGGCGGGGGTGTGGCCCTCGGTCGCGTAGGCGCGCAGCACGATACGGAGCTGGCCCATGACGGCCGCCGCATGCGTGTCATGGCCCTGGACGTCGCCGATGACCACGCCGAGCCGGCCGCCGGGCAGGGGTATCACGTCGTACCAGTCGCCGCCGATGTCGCGGCCCAGCGCTGCGGAACGGTAGCGGACCGCGATCTCCGCGCCGGGCACCTCGGGGATGGTGCGCGGCAGCATGGCCTGCTGGAGGCCGGACGCGAGGTCACGCTCGTGCTCGAAGAACATCGCCCGTTGCAGGCACTGCGCGATGCTGCTGCTCAGGGCCAGCAGGACGTTGCGCTCCTCGTCGGAGAAGCCGGTCTTGTGGAGGTAGATGAGCCCGAGCGCCCCGATCGGCCTGGCCTGCACGATGAGCGGCAGATAGGCGGCCGAGGTGATGCCGAGGTGGGAGAGGTGCGGCCACAGGATCGGGTAGGAGGCGGCGAAGTCGTCCGGCGACTCGACGAACCGCGGTTTCAGGGTGCGCACCGCCTCGGTCATCGGGTACGGCTCCTCGATCCGGTTGACCTCGGTTCCGGGCACCGTGTACCCCTGGGCGCCCTCGGTGACCAGGCGGATGCTGCCGGCCTCCACCAGCCCCATGACCAGGCTGGACGCACCGAGGTTCAGCAGGCGGTCGCCGTCCTGGAGGACGTCGATGACGTCCTGGACGGTGCGGGCGTGGGCGAGCGCCGCGGTGGTGCGCTGCACGACGCTGGTCCGCCGCTGCTGTTCCTCGCCCCGGGGAGTGTGGTCAGGGCGTGCCGCGACCTCGTCGAGTTCGCGGGTGGCATCGCGCAACACGCCGAGGATGCGGCGCGGCCGACCGCTGTCGTCACGGCGGATGTAGCCCTGGGTGTGGGCCCAGCGCAGGGTGCCGTCGTCGTCACGGACCCGGAAGTAGGCGCCGTAGTGCGGGGCGCCGCTCTTGAGTGCGTCCGACATGACCGTGTCGATGTGCGCCGCCTCGGCGGGCAGCAGCAGCGCACCCAGGTTGAAGGCGATCCCGTCGTACTCCTCCGGCGGCACGTTGAGGATCTGGTAACCCTTGGCGTCCACGTACATCCGCCCGCTGTCGAGGTCCCAGTCGAAGGTGCCCATGCCGTTGAGCGCCAGGATCGGGTCCGGGTGGGCGGGCCAGTCCTCCGGGGGTGTCGGGGTCATCGCTCCCCGCTCAGTCATGGGGCCACCTTGCCGCAGTCACCGACTCTCGCGCCTCTTCCCCGCTCCTCCAAATGCGAAGTTTATACAACTTTCATACCTTCTGCCGGCTGCCGATCTCAGGCCGGCGCGAACCCATGACTACGGTGATCGGTGACGTCCCCAGCGTGACTCAACGTCACACTGGGGTGCATGGACTGGTTCACCGCCGACGGTTACGGGCTGAGCCGGCTGGTCTTCCAGCGCGGTCTGGCAGCGATCTACCTCGTGGCCTTCCTGGCGGCGGCGCGGCAGTTCCGGCCGCTGCTGGGGAGCCGCGGCATGCTGCCCATCCCCGCCTTCGTGGCGCAGGTGCCGTTCCGGCGCGCACCGAGCGTCTTCCACGCGCACTACTCGGACCGGTTCTTCGCCGGCTGCGCGTGGACCGGCTGCGCGGTGGCGCTGGCGCTGCTCGCGGGCGCCGACGGGGAGCTGCCGCTGTGGGGCGCGCTGCTGCTGTGGGCGCTGCCCTGGGCGCTGTACGTCTCGATCGTGAACGTGGGCCAGACCTGGTACGGCTTCGGCTGGGAGTCGCTGCTGCTCGAAGTGGGGTTCCTGGCGATCTGGCTCGGCAACGGCCGGGTGGGGCCACCGATCGTGCTGCTGTTCCTGCTGCGCTGGGCGCTCTTCCGGGTCGAGTTCGGCGCCGGCCTGATCAAGATCCGCGGTGACGCGTGCTGGCGCCGGCTCACCTGTCTGGACTACCACCACGAGACCCAGCCCATGCCGGGTCCGCTGAGCTGGCTCTTCCACCGGCTGCCACGGCCCCTGCACCGGGTGGAGGTGGCCGCCAACCACGTCACCCAGCTGATCGTCCCGGTGCTGCTGTTCACCCCGCAGCCGGTCGCCTCGGTGGCGGCCGCGCTGATGATCGTCACGCAGCTGTGGCTGGTGGCCTCGGGCAACTTCGCCTGGCTGAACTGGATCACCATCGTGGTGGCCCTCGCCGCGCTCGACCTGTCACCGATCGCCGGCGAGCGCACCCAACCCGCCGCCCCCGCCTGGTACGAGGCCGTGGTCCTCGCCGTCACCGCGCTGATCCTGGTGCTCAGCTGGCGACCGGCGCGCAATCTGTTCTCCCGCCGTCAGCTGATGAACTACTCGTTCGACCCGCTGCACCTGGTGAACACCTACGGCGCCTTCGGCAGCGTCAGCCGCGTCCGCCAGGAGGTCGTCGTGGAGGGCACCGCGGAGGCGGTACCGCGCTCGGACGACGACTGGCAGGCGTACGAGTTCAAGGGCAAGCCCGGTGACCCGCGGCGCTGGCCGCGCCAGTTCGCGCCCTACCACCTGCGACTCGACTGGATGATGTGGTTCGCCGGGCTCTCCCCGGCCTACGCACGCTCCTGGTTCGGCGGACTACTCGAACGTCTGCTCGAAGGCGATCGTGACACGCTGCGGTTGCTGCACCGTTCGCCCTTCCCCGCGGACCGGCCGCCCCGCCTGGTGCGGGCCCGCCTGTACCGCTACCGCTTCACCACACCGGCCGAGCTGCGGGCGACCGGGGCGTGCTGGGAGCGCACGTTCGTGCGGGAGTACTGGCCGCCGACGCGGCTGGACACGGGGCCCTGACGGGCCCCGAGCCCCTCGGTCCCTGAGCCCCCTTCCCCGGGGCCCGGCGGCCCGGCGGCCCGGTGGCCCGGTGGCCCGGTGGCCCGGCGGCCCGGACACGACAGGAACAGCCCCTTTCGGACGGTGGCGACCTGACGGTCTCGTCGTGGCTTGTCGCGCAGTTCCCCGCGCCCCCATATGTGCGCCGTGCGCGCCCCTGCCCCAGAGCACCGCCCCGGGCGAACGCTCACAGGCCGTACACCCGCGTCGCCGTCCCCGCGAAGATCTCCGCCCGCTCCGCAGGGCTCAGGTGTGCCGTGAGCCGCAGCGCCGTGTCGACCACGACGGCGTAGCTCTCCGCCAGGGTGCTCACCGGCCAGTCGGAGCCGAACATCACCCGGCTGGGTCCGAAGGCGTCCAGCACGGTGTCGGCGAACGGGCGGAGGTCGTCCATCGTCCAGGAGTCCCAGGTGGACTCGAACATGCCGGACAGCTTGCAGACGGTGTTCGGCAGGGCGGCGAGCGCCTTCACCTGGGTGGCCCAGGGCTCCAGGTCACCGGCGGCGATGTTGGGCTTGCCCAGGTGGTCCAGGACGAAGGTGAGCTGGGGCAGCGCGGCGGCGACCGCCACGGAGGCGGGCAACTGGTGCGGCAGCACCAGCAGGTCGTAGACGAGGCCGGCGTCGGCGACCGCGGTCAGACCACGCCGCACATCGGTGCGCATCAGCCACTGCGGGTCGTCCTCGCCCTGCACCTGGTGGCGGATGCCGACCAGGTGCCGCCCGCCGGGCACCGCCCGCAGCCCCGCGAGGGTCTCGGCGACGTCCGGGCGGGTCAGGTCGGTCCAGCCGACCACCCCGGCGACCAGGTCGCTGCCCTCGGCGAGCGCCAGGAACTCCGGGGTCTCCTCGGCCACCGTGACCGTCTGCACCAGCGTCGCGGTGACGCCCTGCGCCTGTGCCTGGGGAGCGAGGTCGTCGAGGCTGAAGTTCCGCCGGATCGGGGCCATCTTCGGCCCGGTGATCCAGTCCTGGTCACGGACGGACAGGTCCCAGACGTGGTGGTGTGCGTCGAGGATCGCGCCGTCCAGCGGGGCCGTTCCCCCCTGCGCGGTCATGGCAGCTCCCATACGATCGGCAGGCCGGCGTCCGCGCCGGCGGGCGAATAGTCGTGGTTCTCGTCCAGCAGCCCCGCCATCCGCGCCTGCCAGGCCACGTTCACCGGAAGCTTCTCCAGCTGGTCGAGCAGGCGAGCGTAGTCCTCGCACTCCAGCAGGTGGAAGAGGTGGGTGCCGCTGCGCCAGATCGTCCAGGAGGTGGCGCCCGCGGCACGGATCGCGTCGGTCAGCTCGACGGGGACCGCGCGGTGTGCCGCCTCGTACTCCTCGATGCGCTCGGCACGGACCGTGGTGTGCAGGGCGACCCTCATCGGTTCCGGTTCTCCTCTCCGCCGGTGGCCGCATGGGGCACCGGCACCTCGTCGGGCAGCAGCCCCTCGGCCCGTAGCTCGGCCCAGAAGTCCGCGGGCACCGCCGTCGCGTACTGGGTGACGCAGTCGTGTGCTTCCTGCGCCGACCGGGCGCCGACGAGCACGCCGGCGACCGCCGGGTGGGCCAGCGGGAAGGCCAGGGCCGCAGCCCGCAGGCTGATGCCGTGCCGCCCGGCCACCTCCTTGAGGCGCAGCGCACGCTCCAGCACGTCGGCGGGCGCGGCGGCGTAGTTGTAGGTGGCGCCGGGCCGCGGGTCGGCGAGCAGCCCGGAGTTGAAGGCGCCGCCGACGACCACGGAGGCGCCGCGTTGCTCGGCCGCGGGCAGCAGGTCGGCGAGCGCCGGCTGTTCGAGCAGGGTGTAGCGGCCCGCGCACAGCACCACGTCGACGTCGGTGTCGCGGACGAAACGGGTGAGCATGGCCGTCTGGTTCATGCCGGCCCCGATCGCACCGACCACGCCTTCCGCGCGCAGCCGCTCCAGCGCCGGATAGCCCGCGCGGAACGCCTGCTCGCCGTGGTCGTCCGGATCGTGCAGGAAGACCAGGTCGACCCGGTCCATGCCCAGGCGTGCCAGGCTCTCGTCCAGGCTGCGGCGTACCCCGTCGGCGCTGAAGTCCCACACCCTGCGGTGCGTGGCGGGCACCGCGAAGCCGTCCGCGAGGTCGTCGCCCACCGGGTCGCCGGTGACCGGCTGAAGGAGCCGTCCCACCTTGGTGGAGAGCGTGAAGTCCGCCCGGGGCCGGTCGGCCAGGGCGGCGCCCAGACGCCGCTCGGACACGCCGATGCCGTAGTGCGGCGCCGTGTCGAAGTACCGGATGCCGGCCTCCCAGGCGGCGTCGATGGCGCCGCGGGCCGCCTCGTCGTCGACCGGCGTGAAGAGACCGCCGATCGCGGCACCGCCGAAGGCCAGCTCGGTGATCGCCACCGGCCCCGAGCGCAGGGTCCGTACCGGGAGCGCCGGTTGTACCGGTTGCGCGTCCACCCCGCTCACCGGCCGGCCGGCCGCAGCCTGAGCCCCTGCATGCCGCCGTCCACGGCGAGTGCGGTGCCGGTGGTGGAACCGGAGTGCGGCCCGGCCAGGTAGGCGATGGCGGCGGCCACTTCGTCGGCGGTCACCAGGCGCCCGGTGGGTTGCCGGGCCTCCAGCGCGGCCCGCTCGGCGACCGGATCGTCGGCGGCGTCCAGCAGCCTGCCGACCCAGGGGGTGTCGACGGTGCCAGGCGTGACGCAGTTGACCCGGATGCCCTCGCGGACGTGGTCGGCGGCCATCGCGAGGGTGAGCGCGTAGACGGCGCCCTTGCTGGCGCTGTAGAGGGCGCGCTGCGGCAGTCCGGCGAGGGCGGCGATCGAGCAGGTGTTGACGATCGCGGGTGCGCGGCCGGCCGCGGCGGAGGCGCGCAGGTGGGGCAGGGCGGCACGGGTGGTGCGGACGATGCCGAGCAGGTTGACGTCGAAGACCCGCTGCCATTCGGCGTCGTCGTTGTCCTCGACGGTGCCCTGGGCGCCCATGCCGGCGTTGTTGACCACGATGTCCAGGCCGCCGAGCGCGTCGGTCGCCGCACCGACGGCGGCGCGCACGGAGGCGTCGTCGGTGACGTCGGCACGGTGCGCGACGAGCGGTCCGCCGGTCTCCGGCAGGTCTGCGGGGTCACGGTCGAGCACCGCGACGTGGGCGCCGCGCCGGGCCAGCAGTTCGGCGGTGGCCCGGCCGATGCCCGAGGCACCCCCGGTCACCAGGGCCTTGTAGCCCGTGAACTCCTGGGCGCCCGTCGGGTCGTCCGTCATGCCGCTGAATCCTTTCGCTCGGCGAGGTCGGCGACCCAGAAGGCGCCGCCCGGATAGGTGTATTCCGCGATCGACTCGGGCCGCATGGTGGCGGAGAAACCCGGCGCGGACGGTGCACGGTAGTGGCCGTCGACGACCACCACCGGGTCGACGAAGTGCTCGTGGAGGTGCTCCACGTGTTCGATCATGCGGTCGTCGGTGGTGCCGGCCAGGGCCACGTAGTCGAACATCGACAGGTGCTGGACCAGCTCGCACAGGCCGACGCCGCCGGCGTGCGGGCAGACCGGGACGCCGAACTTGGCGGCCAGCAGCAGGTTCGCCAGGTTCTCGTTGACGCCGCCGACGCGGGCGGCGTCGATCTGCATGATGTCGATGGCGCCGGCCTGGAGCAGCTGCTTGAAGATGACGCGGTTCTGCACATGCTCGCCGGTGGCGACCTTCACCGGAGCGACGCCGCGGCGGATCGCGGCATGGCCGAGGATGTCGTCGGGGCTGGTGGGCTCCTCCACCCAGTACAGGTCGAACTCGGCGAGCGCCCGGGTCCACTCGATGGCCTCGTCGACGTTCCAGCGCTGGTTGGCGTCGATGGCGAGGCGCACATCGGGGCCGACGACCGAGCGCGCCAGCCGGCAGCGCCGGATGTCGTCCTCGAGGTCGGCACCGACCTTCAGCTTGATCTGGGTGTAGCCCTCGGCGACGGCCTTCGTGGCGAGCCGGGTCAGCTTCTCGTCGCTGTAGCCGAGCCAGCCGGGCCCGGTGGTGTAGGCGGGAAAGCCGCGTTCCAGCAGCCGTTCGATGCGCTCGGCCGCCCCTTCGCGGCCCCGGCGCAGCAGGTCCAGGGCCTCCTCGCGGGTGAGCGCGTCGGTGAGGTAGCGGAAGTCGACCTGGTCCACCAGCCACTCGGGGTCCGCCTCCACGAGCAGCCGCCACAGCGGCTTGTCCGCGCGCTTGGCGGCCAGGTCCCAGGCGGCGTTGACGACCGCGCCGATCGCCATGTGCATCACGCCCTTCTCGGGACCGAGCCAGCGCAGCTGGCTGTCGCCGGTCAGGTCGCGTGCCACCGAGCCGGGGTCGGCGCACACGGCGGACACCGGCCGCCCGATCACGTGCTCGCGCAGCGCGTCGATCGCGGCGACCTGGACGTCGTTGCCCCGCCCGATGGTGAACGTGAAGCCGTGCCCCTCCAGGCCGTCCGCCGCATCCGTGCGCAGCACCACGTAGGCGGCCGAGTAGTCCGGGTCGGGGTTCATGGCGTCGGAGCCGTCGAGCTCCCGGGAGGTGGGAAAACGGATGTCGTAGGTGTCGACCGCGGTGATGCGGGCGTCGGTTGTACCGGTCGGGGTCACAGGAGGCCTTTCGGTCTGGGGTGTTTCCGTGCGCGGCGTCAGTCCTGGGCGCGGCCGGTGGTGACACGGGCGATCACCAGGGCGATCAGGATGATTCCGCCGTAGATGGCCTGGATCCAGAACGAGGGGACCTGGGCCAGCGTGAGCATGTTCTGCACGACGCCGAGCAGCAGGACGCCGGTGAGCGCGCCGAACATGGTGCCCTTGCCGCCGTCCAGGCTGATGCCGCCGATGACCGCGGCCGCGAAGACCGTGAAGATCATGTTCTGGCCCTGGTTGGCGTTGATGGCGCCGACGTAGCCCGTCTGGATCAGCCCGCCGACGGCGGCGAGGGTGCCGGCGACGACGAACACGCCCAGCATGACGCGCTCGACCCGGATGCCCGCGGCGCGCGCCGCGTCCGCGTTGCCGCCGATCGCGTACAGCGCCCGCCCCCACCGGTGGTACTTCAGCATCAGGCCGGCCACCCCGAACGCGGCCAGGGCCAGCCACACGGAGACCGGTACGGTCAGGAACGTGCTGGTGGCGAGCGTGTAGAAGGCATCGGGCAGGCCGAAGAGGGTCTTGCCCTTGGTGGCGCCGACGAGCAGGCCGCGCAGCACGATCAGCATGGCCAGCGTGACGATGAAGGCGTTCAGCCGGAACTTCACCACGAGGATGCCGTTGAAGGCGCCGATGGCCGCGCCGACGGCGAGGATCACCAGCAGCGCCACGCCGGTCGGCAGCTCGGTGCCGAACCCGGACTGGGCGGCCGGCAGCACCAGCAGCGCACCGATGGCGGGCGCGATACCGACGACCGACTCCAACGACAGGTCGAACTTGCCGGTGATCAGCACCAGCGACTCGGCGAGCACCACCATCGCCAGCGCGGCGGACGCGCCCAGGATGGAGATGAGGTTGCGCTGCGTCAGGAACGAGTCGTTGACGATCGCGCCCAGCACCAGCAGCAGGACGAGCGCCGGAACGAGGGCGAGTTCACGGGCCCGGCGCAGCAGCACCGACCGGGCCGCGGCGCGGTCGGCGTCCCGATCCTTCCTGGGGGTGTCCGAGGCCGACGGGGCCTTCGTGTCAGCCAACGTCTACTCCTTCGATCGAGGCGATCAACTCGCGGTCGCTCCAGCCGGCGGCGTGCTCCGCGACGACCCTGCCGTGGAAGAGGACCAGCACGCGGTCACAGCGCCGCAGGTCGTCGAGCTCGTCGGAGACGACCAGCACGGCGGTGCCGTCCTCGCGTGCGCTGTCCACCCGCGCGAGCAGGGACTCCTTGGACTTCACGTCGACCCCGGCGGTGGGGTTGATCAGCACCAGCACGCTGGGATCCGAGGCGAGCGCCCGGGCCATCACGACCTTCTGGGCGTTGCCGCCGGACAGGTCGGAGACCGGCTGGTCGGGGCCCTGGGTGTGGATGTCGAGCCGCTTGATGAGGTCGCGTGCGACCGAGCGGCGCCGCTCGGTGCCGACGAACCCGTAGCGGCCGAGGCGCTCGAGGACGCTCATGGTGGTGTTGTCACCGATGGTCATGCTCTTGACCAGGCCCTGTTCATGCCGGTCGCGTGGCACGCAGCCGACGCCGGCCCGCAACGCGGCCTGCACGTCGCCGAACGGCAGCCGGCTGCCGGACACTTCGGCGCTGCCCTGGTGGGGGGTGTGCAGGCCGGCCAGGGTCTCGGCCAGTTCGATCTTGCCGCTGGCGCTGGAGCCGGCGAGACCGACGACCTCACCGCGGCGCACGGTCAGGTCCACGCCGTCGTACGCCTCGCCCGCCAGGCCCTCGACCGCGAGCACCACCGGTGCCTCGTCGGGCACCGCATCGCGCGCCTCGTCGACCCGGTCGGCGATCCGCTCGCCCGCCATGGCCTCCACCAGCTCCGCCCGGCCGAGTTCGGCGACCGGCGCGGTGGTGATCCAGCGGGCGTCCCGCAGCACGGTGACCGTCTGGCAGACCTCGTAGACCTCCTGGAGGTGATGGGAGATGAACAGGAAGGTGACGCCGGCCTCTTGCAGCCCCCGCATACGGGTGAACAGCCGCTCGATCTCGCGCTTGTCGAGCTGCGCGGTCGGCTCGTCCAGGACGATGAAGCGGGCGCCGAAGCTCAGCGCCCTGGCGATCTCGACCATCTGCCGGTCCTCGACCTTGAGCTCGGCGGTGCGCACGTCGGGGTCCACCCGGACGTTCCAGGTCTCCAGGACCTGGGCGGCCTCGGCACGGAGTTTGCGCCAGCTGAGCAGACCGCCGCGGCCGGTGGTGCGACGGGCCGCGGCTGCGTACTCGGCGGACTCGGCGGAACGCTGCCGGGCGGCCCGGCCCGGGCGGAGCCGGGACGGCCGGGTCAGGTGGATGTCGGCGAGGAAGAGGTTCTCGGCGACGGTCAGTTCCGGAATGACGGTCGGGTACTGGTAGACGCAGGCCACCCTGCGCCGCCAGGCGCTGCGGTCGGCGAGCTGCGGCGCCGGCTCACCGTCGAAGAAGACGGTCCCCGCGTCCGGCGCCTGAAGCCCGGTCAACACGCTGACCAGCGTGGATTTACCCGCGCCATTACGTCCGACGAGGGCGTGCGACTCGCCGGGCCGCACGCTCAGCCGGCCGTCAGCGAGCGCGACGGTGGGGCCGTACCGCTTGACGATGCCCCGGGCCTCGGCGAGCGGCGGCGGCGAAGAGACGGCGGGCGTGGCGGATGCGGAACTGCTCGCGTCGCTCATTTGACCGTGTTGCCCCACAGCTTCGGGTCGTCGACGTTGCTCTTGGTGACCAGCGGCGCCGGCAGCTGGTCTTCGAGGATGCCGTTCGGCAGCTTGACGATGACCGAGTCATGGTCGGTCGGGCCCGGCTTGAACGTCTTCCCCTGCATCGCCGCCTTGATGTAGTACATGCCGTACTTGGCGTAGGAGTCGGCGGGCTGCGAGACGGTGGCGTCGATCTCACCCTTGCGGATGGACGCGTACTCCTGCGGGATGCCGTCGTTGGAGACGATGGTGATGTGGCCCTTCTGCCCCGCCTTCTTCAGCATCCCCTTCGACTTCAGGGTTTGCAGGGTGGGCGCCAGGTAGACGCCGCCGGCCTGCATGTAGATGCCCTTGATGTCGGGGTTGGCGTTGAGCAGGGTGTCCAGCCTGGACGCCGCGGCGTCGGACTCCCACTTCGCCGGGATCTCCAGGACCTTCAGGTCCGGGTACTTCTTCTTGACGCAGGTGCGGAACGCCTCGGAGCGGTCCCGGCCGTTGACGGACGCCAGATCGCCCATGATCTGCACGACTTTGCCGCTCTTGACGTGCTGCCCGAGGTAGTCGCAGGCCTTCTTGCCGTACGCGACGTTGTCGGCGCGCACCACCATGGCGACCTTGCCCTTCTCGGGCGCGACGTCGACGGCGACCACCGGGACGCCCTTGCGGTCGGCCTGGTCGAGGCCGGCGGAGATCGCGGCGCTGTCCAGGGGGGCGACCACCAGGCCCTCGACGCCCTCGTTCAGCTGGTTGTTGATGTCGGTGATCTGCTGCGAGGGGTCGCCGTTGGAGTTGACCGTGCGCAGCGCGTCGACCTTCTCGGACTTCGCCATCTTGGGCACGTAGTCGTTGTACGACTGCCAGAACGGGGAGGTCAGCATCGGCAGGATGACGCCCACCTTGCCGTTGCCCTTGCCGTCTCCGCCGCCCTTCGCCGCGCCGGTGTCGTTGGTGCTGCCGCACGCCGTGAGCACGAGGGCCGCGCAGGCGGCCACCGCCACTGCACTCCCCCACTGCCTGAAGGACGTGGGAGGTACCCCCACCGCCCGCGATGTGATTCGCCTGTTCCGCACTGTCCTGCCGGCCATCTGACGGCACTCCTCACTCGCGGTGAACGGGAGCGAACGCGCGCAGACCGCGCGCCCGGCCGGGCGTCCAACCCCGGCCGGACGAATATTTATCAGACCACTCAACTATGGCAACACCCTCTGTCGGGAAGTTTTCGCCGTTTTCCTGCGAAGACTCCATGCCGTCTTTTCTAGTGGTCGGACCACATCGTCGTTAGACTGCGCCGCACTCAAGGCAACGGGAGGACCTGCGTGAACCACAGCGCCGAGAGCGCCCCGCAGAAGGGCACGGTGACGCAGCGCGCCATCGAGCAGATCAAGGCGATGATCGCCGAGGGTCGTCTGGAGCCCGGCGAACGGCTGCCCACGGAACGTGAGCTCGCGGCGCAGCTCGGCATCTCGCGTAGCTCCATGCGGGAGGCGATCAGGGCGCTGACGGTGATGGGCATGCTGGAGGCCCGGCACGGCTCGGGCATCTACGTGACCCGGCTACAGGCCGAGGACCTGCTGGAGACGTTCGGGGTGGTCGCGGACCTGTCCCGGGGTCCGGCGCTGGTGGAGTTGATGGAGGTGCGGCGGATCCTGGAGTCCACGGCGACCGCGCTGGCCGCCGCGCGCATCACCCCGGACCAGCTCACCGAGGTCGACAAGCATCTGTCCGCGATGAGCGCCACCGACGACTGGGAAAGCATCGTCGCCCACGACCTCGCGTTCCACCGCGCCATCGCGGCGGCGGCCGACAACGACACGATGGCGGCGATCCTCGAGGGCCTCTCCTCGCGCACCTTCCGTGCCCGGGTGTGGCGCGGCTACCAGCAGGAAGGCGCGTTCGAGCGCACCCGGCGCGAACACGAGCGCATTTACGCTGCGCTGGCGGCACGCGATCCCGAGGCGGCGCGCGCCGCGGCGGCCGCGCACGTCGGCGGCGTCGAGGAGTGGCTCAAGGGCCAGCTGGACGGCTGAGACCGCGCAGCCCTCCCTGCCGGGGGGCGCCGGGGCGCCGGGGCGCCGAAAGCGCCAAAAGGGGCGCGGGGAACTGCGCGACCGGCCACGACGAGGCCCGCAGGTCGCCACCGCACCAAAGGGGCAGTCTCGGCCGTCGCCGGACCACCAGCCGGTGGCGGGTTACTCGCTCAGTTCGCCGCGCCCCTGACGGAGCGCCGCAGGCGCAATAAAGGGGGGCGCGGGGAACTGCGCGACCGGCCACGACGAGGCCGTCAGGTCGTCACCGTCCCGGTGGGGCTGTTTCTGTCGCAGCCGGACCACTCGGCCGGTGGGAGCTGAGCGCGCAGTTCCCCGCGCCCCTTATGTGGCGCCGGAGGCGCCCCCCTCACGCCCGCCGTAGGCGGAGGGTCATCAGCTGGAACGGGCGCAGCGCGACGGAGATCGCATCTCCGTCACGGTCCGGCCCCGTGGCGTCGGCCAACGGACGCTCCAACAGGTCCGTCACGGTCACGGCGGCAACCGGGAAGCCCGCCGTGACCACCGCCTTCGCCCGCCCACCGAGCGCTTCGTGGAACCGCACCACGACATCCCCGCTGCCGTCGTCCGCCAGCTTGACCGCGGTGACCACCACGACGTCGTCGTCGACGGTGACCAGCGGTGCAACCTCGGCCGCGCCGCCGGTGTGCCGTTCGGGCAGGTTGATGCGGTAGCCCTCGCGCACCGCGTCACCGATCGCCGCGCCCGGTACCAGCGCGTGCCGGAAACGGTGCACGCCCTGGTCGGTCTCGGGGTCGGGGAAGCGCGGGGCGCGCAGCAGCGAGGCCCGTACCGTGGTGGTGGTGCCGCCGTCGGTGCGCACCGTGCGGGTCACGTCATGGCCGTAGGTCGAGTCGTTGACCAGCGCCACGCCCCAGCCGGGCTCGTCCAGGTGGACGAAGCGGTGGTTGCAGGCCTCGAACTTGGCGGCCTCCCAGCTGGTGTTGGTGTGGGTGGCCCGGTAGAAGTGCCCGAACTGCGTCTCGGAGGCGTACCGCTCGGCGTGCAGGTCGAGCGGGAAGGCCAGCTTCAGGAACTTCTCCGTCTCGTGCCAGTCGACCTCCGTGGCGATGTCGAGTCGCGACTCGCCCGCAGCCAGCGTCAGCACCTGCGTGACCGTGGAGCTGCCGAAGGAGCGCACGATCCGCACCCGCGGACCGGCCCCGTCCTCCCCCGGACCCGCGTCGGCCACCACCTCGTCCGCTGCGACGAGGTCGGTGACGGAGTTGCGGTAGAAGGCGTCGACGTCCCAGGCGTCCCACATGTTGGGGAAGTCGGGGTGCAGCTGGAGCAGGTTCGCCGCCCGTCCCGGTGCGATGCTCTCGCGATCGGCCGCCAGGTCGTACGCGGAGACCACCAGACCGTGTCCGTCGATCTCCACCCGGAGCAGGCCGTTGTCCAGTACGTGGCCGGCGTCGGGGCGTGCCGAGAGGGTGACGGGGGCGCGGTCTGCCGGCACCGCGGCGCCGCCGGCCGGCACCCCGTCGCGTGCGTGCGGTGCCGCGTTGAAGACCAGCGGCAGGTCGCCCTCGCCGGCCAGCGCCCGCTGCGCGCCGGCGATGATGCCGTGCAGTTCCTCGGCCACCTGCTGGTACGTCCTGCGGGCTTCGCGGTGCACCCAGGCGATGGACGAGCCGGGCAGGATGTCGTGGAACTGGTGCAGCAGCACCGTCTTCCACAGCCGGTCCAGCTGCTCGTGGGGGTAGGCGAAGCCGGTGCGCACGGCGGCGGTGGCGGCCCACAGCTCGGCCTCGCGCAGCAGGTGCTCGCTGCGACGGTTGCCCTGCTTGGTCTTGGCCTGGCTGGTCAGGGTGGCGCGGTGCAGCTCCAGGTACAGCTCGCCCACCCAGACGGGCGCCTCGGGGTACTCGGCCTCGGCCTTTTCGAAGAACTCCTTCGGGGTCTCCCAGACGACGCTCGCCGCGCCCTCCAGGCCGCCCATCCGCGCCGACCGGGCGACCATCTCACGGGTGGTGCCACCGCCACCGTCGCCGAAGCCGGTCGGCGCCAGCGAGTGCCGTGCCCTGCCCTTGTCCTTGAAGTTGCGGACCGCGTGGGCGATCTCACGGCCCGACATCTCGCAGTTGTAGGTGTCCACGGGCGGGAAGTGGGTGAAGATCCGGGTGCCGTCGATGCCCTCCCAGCGGAACGTGTGGTGCGGGAAGGAGTTCGTCTGCGACCAGGAGATCTTCTGGGTGAGCAGCCACTTGCTGCCGGCCGCCTTGATGATCTGCGGCAGGCCGGCGGCGAACCCGAAGGTGTCGGGCAGCCAGGCCTCCTCGTTCTCGATGCCGAACTCGTCGAGGAAGAACCGCTTGCCGTGCACGAACTGCCGGGCCATCGCCTCCGAGCCGGGCATGTTGGTGTCGGACTCCACCCACATGCCGCCGGCCGGCACGAACCGCCCCTCGGCCACGGCCTTCTTCACCTTCGCCCACACCTCGGGCCGGTGGTCCTTGATCCACGCCCACTGCTGGGCCTGCGACATGGCGAAGACGAAGTCCGGCTCGTCCTCGATGAGCGCGGTCATGTTGGCGGCGGTCCGGGCGACCTTGCGCACCGTCTCGCGCAGCGGCCACAGCCAGGCCGAGTCGATGTGCGCATGGCCGACCGCGCTGATGCGGTGCGCCGAGGCCACCGCGGGCTCGGCGAGCACCCCGGCCAGCCGGGACCGGGCCGCGGCGGCGGAGCCGTTCACGTCCTGGAGGTCGACCACGTCCAGGGTCTGCTCCACGGCGCGCAGCAGCTCCCAGCGGCGCGGCGACTCCAGCGGCAGCTCGTGCATCAGCTCGCCGGCCACCTCCAGATCGGTGATCAGCTGCCACACGGTCTCGTCGAAGACCGCGAGCTCCATGCGGCCCAGCGTGTACAGCGGGTCGCTGCCGGCGGACCCCTTGTCGCCGAGCGGGGTGGGTGTGAAGGGGACGGGGCCCATGATGTCCGGGTTGGAAGCGGCCTCGATGTGCAGGTGCACCTGCTCGCCCCCCTCGACGGGGGACCCGATGCGCACCCACTGGTTGCGCGGGTGCACGCCCTTCACCGGGGTGCCGTCGGGGCGGTAGACCAGGCCTTCGCACTGGAATCCGGGCCCGGCCTGGTGGAAGCCGAGGTCCAGTACGGCCTCGACGGTGCGGCCCGCCCAGTCGGCCGGGACGGTGCCGGTGACGCGGAACCAGCTGGTACCCCACGGGGCACCCCACCGCTCGCCGGTGGAGATCGGCTCGGGCTCGGCCGCCAGGCCCTCCTCTACGGGCACCGGCTCATCGGGGGCATGCCACACCGCCACGTCGAGGGGCACGGACTGCGGATACACGGCCGGCCTGATGCGCTCGTCGAGGACACGCCTGAGCCGGGACTCGACCAGTGTGCGGTCGTCATGCATGAAGGATGCTCCGTTGCGTTGCTGGGGTGCTGTCGGGTGTTTCCGTGGTGGGACCGGTGAGGCTGGCGGGACGGGTGGGATGGATAGTGCGGTCCGATACGAGTCGGCGTACGAGTCGGCGCAGGCCAGCGCGGCCGTGGTCGCCGGCTCACCGGTTCGTGACCCATGACTCGCTGGTCCGTGACTCGCTGGTCCGTGACTCGCTGGTCCGTGACTCGCTGACTTACTCGGTCGCTGAGTCGCTGAGGACGGTGCTCGGTGGGACGCGGGAAGGGGGAAGGGGACGTGACGGGCGGGTCGTTGGGGTCGGTGGTCGAGGAGGGCCGGTGTGCATCCGGTGAGGAACGGACGCTCCGGCGGTCGGATACGGCTCTGCCACGGACGGTACTGCCCGGCCGACGGCACGCCCATCCTGCATTCACGGAAAATCCCCGGTCACCGTGGGGCCCGATATCCGAAAGGTCCCGAGCTGCGTGCGTCCCTGCGCACGGTGCGGGATGTGCCGGCGTGCGTGTCGCGGCCGGCTCCGGCCGGGGCCAAGGTGCACGGCCACCCTGCCAGGGTTACGTTGGCTGAAGGTCCTTCGAACTGCTCTGCCGCAGGCAGCGGAAGGAGTGGTGTCCGGTGGTCGTCACCCTCGTCGCCCCCGTCGACGGAGCCGACCGCCGCAGCGCGCCCGCCGGCGCTGCCCGGTGACGTCGTGGTGATCGACTCGGTGCGCCCCACCAGGAACCACCCGCAGCTGGTGTGGTGCGTGGCGCTGCTGGTGGGGGGCGCCCTGGCGGACCTCTACGGGCCGGAGCCCTACATGGGGCTGCCGCTGCTGGCCGCGGCTCCGATCGTCGCCGGCGCCCTGCTGACCTTCCGCCTGGCGCTGTGCCTGCTCGTCGTCGCCTGCCTGCTGTCCCTCGGGCTCGACGTGTACCTGGGCCGTGAGATGGTCGCGCTGATCATCAACGCCGCCGACATCGCGATCGTCGGTGTGGTGGCGCTGGCGATCAACGTGATGCTGTACCGGCAGAGACGACAGCTCGTGCGGACCCTCGACGTCGCGGAGGCGGCCCAGCGGGCGATCCTGCCGGACCTGCCGGACACGGTGGGGCCGCTGCGGATCGCGGCCTGCTACGAGGCGGCGATGGCCGAGGCCCGGATCGGCGGGGACCTGTACGCGGTGCAGGACACCCCGTTCGGGGTACGGGCGTTGATCGGCGACGTACGCGGCAAGGGGCTCCAGGCCGTCGGCACGGTCTCGGTCGCCATCGGTGCGTTCCGTCAGGAGGCGGAGCACGTCCCGTCGCTGGTGGAGCTGGCGCAGCGGTTGGATGACGCGCTGAGCCGGGAGAGCGAGCGCCGGGCCGCGCTGACGGACTCCGAGGAGTTCACGACCGCGGTGCTCGTCGAGTTCTCGGCCGACGGGGCGACGGTGCGCCTGGTCAATCTGGGGCACCCGGCGCCCTGTCTGGTGCACGACGGCGCCGTGACCCGGCTCGACCCGGGCGACCGCCGGCTGCCACTGGGCATGCAACTGCCCGGGATGGGGCAGGGGGCGGTGTCGTCCGTGGACACGGTACGGCTCCCCCCGGGGGCGTTCCTGCTGCTGATCACGGACGGTGTGGTCGAGGCACGGGACAGCAGAGGAGTCTTCTACGATCCGGTCTCCGGGGTACTCGCCCACCGTACGTTCAAGAATCCGCACGAACTGGTGCAGGCGCTCGTCGACGACGTCAAGCGGTGGACCGGGGGCGGTCAGCAGGACGACATGGCAGCGGTGGTCTTCGCCCACGGCCATCCGGCGGCGCACCACACACCGCTCCCTCGCCTGTGACGGCCCTTACGGCGCGTGGCGCGCTGTGCGGTGGCGGCGCCCAAGGCCCGTGCGGCCCCGGCAACGGGGCGCACGGGAGGGGCAGTCGACGCCGGTGGTTCAGTCGACGCTGGGGAGGATGTGGGGCTCGGCGAGGTCGTCCTCGTAGCCGGCGAGGCGGATCGGTGCTGATCTGGCCCAGACGTCCAGGCTGCCGAGGGTCTCGGGGCCGGCGGAGAGCCGCTCGGTGCCCTCCCTGGGGGGCAGTTCGCTCGTCGTCTTCTCTGGTGTCACCGCGCACTCCTTCTGTGTCGGGTAACCCGCGGGACAGGCTGCCGGCCCGCCGTGGACCAGGCGCCTACACCCGGTGGGGCTTGGGAGGATCAGCTGAAATGCGGTCGCGGTGGCGCCGGTGGTTCGCTGGGAGCAGGCCATGACCGGTTGGTCCCGGTCGTACATGGATCCGGATGTGGCTCCGAGAACGGACTTTCCGTTCCAGGTTAACCATGTGAGCGCATGCCCGCTCGATAGCGAAGAATACTAGGGGCGCCCCGGCGCTGCCATCGGTTTCTTCTCAGCCATGATCCGTCGGATGCGTACACCACGCAGGCGGGCGCCGCCCACCCGGGGGACCGGGGCCGGCCCTGCAAGCCTGCCGCAGGTCGCCCGGCCCCGCCGGACAGCGCCATGCGGGCCTGGCGGCTCGTTCGGCGGAGCGCCCTCAGGCGGCACGGCGGCCGCTGATCCGTTCGGGTGAGGGCGAGCGAGGCGGGGACCCGGCAGCCGGAAAGATGACCGGAAATACCCGTACCGCGGGTGCAGGCCCTGCCCGGTCACCACCGGCCGGGCCGGTAGTCCTTCAGGAAGATGCCGTAGAGGTCCTCGCCCGCTTCGCCGCGCACGATGGGGTCGTAGACGCGCGCTGCCCCGTCGACGAGGTCGAGGGGGGCGTGGAATCCGGCGTCGGCGAGGCGCATCTTGTCGGGATGGGGTCGCTCGTCGGTGATCCACCCGGTGTCCACCGCCGTCATCAGGATGCGCTCGCTGGTGAACAACTCCTGGGCGCTGGTGCGGGTCAGCATGTTCAGCGCTGCCTTGGCCATGTTCGTGTGCGGGTGGCCGGCGCCCTTGTAGCCGCGGTCGAAGACGCCCTCCATCGCGGAGACATTCACGACGTAGGCGCGCCGCGCACCGGCCGCGACGGCCGCGGCCATGGCCGGGCGCAGCCTGCTGATCAGGATGAACGGCGCGGTGGAGTTGCAGAGTTGCACTTCGAGCAGTTCGACCGGGTCGACCTGGTCGACGGACTGCACCCAGCTGTTGCTGTCGTGCAGGTCGGGCACCAGACCGCCGGCGTCGATCGCGGTGCCGGCCGCGATCCTGGCGGGCGCGGCGGAGCCGGAGACGAGGGCCAACTCGGTGACGTCCCGGGCGCTCAGGCCGCCCTGGCGCGCGCCGGGCAGCGCGGCCACCGCTCCGGAGCCGAAGGAGCCGATCACCTCGGCCGCGGGCAGCTGACCGGTGGGCTGCGGTGCGGACTCGGCGGCCAGCAGTTCGCGGTACGCCTCCGGGGAGCGGCGCACGGTCTGGGCGGCGTTGTTGATCAGGATGTCGAGGGGGCCCTGGGCCGCGACCGAGTCGGCGAGCGCGACGACCTGCGCCGGGTCACGCAGATCGATCCCGACGATCTTCAGCCGGTGGATCCAGTCGTCGCTGTCGTCCATCGCCTTGAAGCGGCGTATGGCGTCGCTCGGGAAGCGTGTGGTGATCGTGGTGTGGGCACCGTCCCGCAGCAGCCGCAGCGCGATGTACATGCCGATCTTGGCCCGGCCGCCGGTGAGCAGCGCGCGCTTGCCGGAGAGGTCCGTGCGGGCGTCGCGCCGGGCCCGGTTGTCGATGGCGCACTCGGGGCACAGCTGGTGGTAGAAGGCGTCGACCTCGGTGTAGCGCGTCTTGCAGATGTAGCAGGAGCGCGGGCGGCGCAGGATGCCGGCGATCTCGCCCCGGGTGGTGGACGAGGGCAGCACGCCCCGGGTCTCGTCGTCGATGCGCTCGGCCGAGCCGGTCGCGGTCGCCTCGGTCACGGCCTTGTCGTGGGCGGTCTTGGCGGCGCGCCGTTCCTGACGGCGGCGCTGCTTGACGGTGCGGTAGATGCCCGAGGTGGCGCGGCGCACCGCGATCGCGTCGGGGTGGTCGACCTCGAGTGTGCTGAGCTCGTCGAGCACGCTGAGGCAGACGGCGAGCCGCTCGGGGTCGATGCCGGGGCCGTACCGCGCCTCGTGCTCCTCCGCGAGCCGGGCTTCGGGCACGGAGGCCATCGCGGCCCCGGGCGCCTCGGCACGGGGCCCTGGGGCCCGGACCGAGCTGACATCGTGCTCGGGGCCGTCGTCTGTCACCGTCATTGCCGCGTGCCCTTTTCCACTCTCCGCCTACCCACCGGCTCCCCCGGTTCGCCGGGCGCCTTCGGCACGCCCACAGAAGACGTTCCGAATCCGGAACTTTACGTGAGGCGCGGCAGGAGGTGCCAAACCGCGAGGACGGTGCCCCGCCTGCGCGGGCGCCCCGGCCGGCGGGGTGGTCGCGGACCGCCGGGAGACCGGGGCACGGGCGCCGGAGTCAGGTGCGTCAAGACCGGTGCTTCCGGCTGTACCTCCGGGGGCTGACCACCCCGGGGAGGACGTTCGGCCGGTCGTACTCCATCGGCAGTATGACCGTGAGCATGCTCAAGAACGACGACGCACGGCGTTCTGCGAGGCATCGTGGAGAGCATGGATGCCGTCTCTTCGCCCGCAGGGCTGGGTCTCACCGTGCGCTGCGCACCCTGCACGCCGTGTCATGTGCAGGGGAGCCTGTCATGAGCGATCTCGCGCTGGCCGTGCTGCTCTCCCTGATCTCCGCCGTGGCCTACGCGGGCGGCGCCATCGTTCAGGAGAGGGTCGCGGCGGATGCGCCCGCGATGCAGTACGCGCCCCTGCGCCGCCCGGTCTGGTGGGCCGCGGTCGGCCTCAACGGCTTGGGCGCCCTGCTGCACGTGGCGGCACTGGCCTTCGGGCCGCTGAGCCTGGTGCAGCCGTCCGGCGCGCTGACCATCGTCTTCGCCCTTCCGATGGCCGCCCTGTTCGTGGGCCGGCGAGCCGGGGCGACCGCGTGGCGTGGCGCTGTCATGGCCACGGTGGGGCTCGCCGGTCTGCTGTCGTTGACCAGCGCGTCGGACAGCCAGTCGCTGAGCGGTCCGGAGCGGATGCTGGTGGCGCTGATCACGGCGGGCCTGGTGGTGGCTCTGATGGTGAGCGCGCACGCCGCGCACCGGCATCCCGCGGTGCGCAGCGTGCTGCTCGCCGCGGCGGCGGGCGTCGCCTTCGGTATCGGGTCGGTGTTCACCAAGACCGTCGCCCTTGACTGGACGGGCGGGACGTCGCTGACCCTGCGGCTGCCGAGCCTGCTGGTGATCGCCGTGCTGGCCACCGCGGGCATGCTGCTATCCCAGGCCTCCTACCGTGGCGCGGGGCTCACGGCGCCGCTGTCGATGGTGACCGTCGCCAATCCGGTGGTGGCCGCAGCGGTCGGCCTGACCATGTTCGGCGAGGGCTTCCGGTACGGCTGGGCCGGCACCATCAGCGCGCTGGCCTGCGGTGTCCTGGCGGCCGGTGGTGTGGTGCTGCTGACCATGGAGCGCGTGCGCTCCAGCGCGGTACCGCCCGCCGGCGCATCGCCCGCGCTCCCGGAGCCGAGGCGGGAGCACGGTTCGCACCCGGCAGCGGGCTCGGCCGCCGCACAGGACGGCAGCCTGCCGCCCGGCGGAGCTTTCATGGCGGTGCAGGACGCCGGTGGGCCGTCGACGGTGGTGAGCATCCCGTCACCGGCACGGACCGCACCGTTGCCGCAGCAGCCGTCACCCGGGCATCGGGGGACGCCGACCGTGCCGGCACCCAGGGCCGTCCCGGTCATCCCGATCGTGCCGGACACGGCGGCGGAGCTGACGGACCCACCGGGAGCCACGGGGGCACCGGGAGTGGCCGCAGAGTCCGATCTCCCCGAGGCGACGGGGCCCGGTGGACCGGGGAGCGCCGCGGGGGTGTCGGATCCCAGGGACGTGACGGGTCTGCCGGGCGTGGCCGACCTGCCGGGGTTGGCCCGCTCCACCGCCGCAGTCGTCCGTCCCGCAGAAGGACCAGGCCTTCCGGAAGAGCCGGGCCTGCGGCGGGTGACGGATCTCCCGGGCGTGCGTGAGCTGCCGGAAGCGACCCGGCTGACCAGGCTGCCCTTGCGCCGCGACAGCAGGCACAGGACCCCGGACGGCCAGCTCATGTGCTGTGCACGGCTCAGACCGTGACACGGCTGCACGGTGCCCACGGCCGTGGTGTCCAGCCAGAGCCTCGCCCGGTCGTGGCGCATGGCCAGAGCCTCGCCCGGCCGTGGGGCGCCCAACGGCCGGGTGCCGGCGTGCCACCCCGCGGTGGCAGCACGATCGTGTGACGGCCGCTCAGCCCCGGACGCCACGGGGCTGGATGCCGCGAGCGTGCGACCGCGGACGGACCGCCGACGGCGCGGCCGCACGTCCGTTACTCATCGCGCCGTAACTCAGATCTTGACGCCGCCCGCACGCAGATACGCCAGCGGGTCGACGTCGTCACCGAAGCTGGGCCCGGTCCGCACCTCGAAGTGCAGGTGCGGGCCGGTCACATTGCCGGTGGCGCCCGAGCGGCCGAGCCGCTGACCGCCGTTCACCTGCTGGCCGGACTTCACCGAGATCGCGGACAGATGGGCGTACTGGCTGTACTTGCCGTCGGCGTGCCGGATCACCACCTGGTAGCCGTACGAACCGCCCCAGCCGGCCGCGACGACCTGACCGGACGCTATGGCCTTGACGGAGGTGCCGGTGGGCACGAGGAAGTCGACGCCGGTGTGGTAGCCCTTCGACCAGCTGCTGCCCGTCTCGTGGTACGGCGTGCCGATCGCAGCGGACACCGGCGCGATCAGGTGCTGGGTGTGGTGGGCGGGGTGGCTGGCGGGCCGTGAGGTGTGTTCGGGCGACTTCTTCTTCGCGGGGTGCGCCGCGGGCTTGGAGGTCTTGGCGGGTGCCGAGGGGTGCGCATGGCCGGAACCGGTGGAGGTCTTCGGCGCCGTCGTCCCGTGCGTGGACTTCTTGGGAGCGGTCTGCTTCTTCTTCGGGGCGGTCTGGTGCTGCGGGGCGGCCTGGTGCGCGGCCGGGTGCCGGGGCGCGGCCGCGTGCGATCCGTCGAGGGCCAGGCGCTGGCCGGGCAGGATCAGATCCGGGTCGGCGCCGATGACCTTGCGGTTGTCCTGGTAGAGCTGCTGCCAGCCGCCGTGCACACCGCGCTCCTCGGCGATGCCCGAGAGGGTGTCGCCGCGCACCACCTTGTACGTCTCGGCGGTGCCCGCGCGGGACTGCGGGGTGGTCTCCGGCTTCACGTCCGCGGCGCTGCTGCGGGCCCGTCCGGTGGCCTGGGTGTGCGTGCTGCTCGCGGGGGTGATCTGCGGGGCGGCCCCGCCGCTGCTGAGGCCGGCGCGCTCGGAGCAGACGGGCCAGGCCCGCGGCCCCTGTCCCTTCAGCACCTTCTCGGCGACGGCGATCTGCTGGTCCCTGCTGGCCTGGTCGGCGCGGGACGCGTAGACGCGCCCGCCGTAGGAGTCCCAGGTGGACTGGCTGAACTGGAGCCCGCCGAAGTAGCCGTTGCCGGTGTTGATGTTCCAGTTGTTCCCGGACTCGCAGGCGGCGACCTTGCTCCAGGTGTCCAGGTCGGCCGCTTGGGCGGTGGTGGCCCCGATGAGCGGGATGGCGAGCCCGGCGCCGCCCGCGGTCACCGTCAGCGATGCGCGGTTGATACGGCCCGGCTGGTAACGGCGGTGACGACCGCGTACGGCCATGGGCATCCCCTCGTCAGATGGCCGGGGGCGAGCCCCGGGCGCCGCGGCATGAAGCGCCGCAACGGTAAGTGCCGGGAACCGGAGTGGACAAGAGAGCAATGAGTCGAGCATTTCGGGGCGCCACGGCCGCAATCGTGCTGCTCCCCCGCGCGCTCACACCCGTTCTGTCCTGCGGCTTCACCGGTTCGGCGGCACACCGGGCGCACCGGCACGGTCCCGGAGATACCGGCCACGGGCGTCCGAAAGCGACCACGGACCCCGACGGCTCCGTCGGGGCCGCCGTGGCGCGGGTAACCGGGGCCGTCGGGTCATACTTGCCGTCAACGATCTTTACATCCGATTCCAGGAGCTACGGCAATGAGCACTTCAGCCCAGATCGGTGTGACGGGGCTCGCGGTGATGGGGCGCAACCTCGCCCGCAATTTCGCGCGCAACGGCTACGCGGTCGCCGTCCACAACCGCACTCCCTCCCGGACGCGGGAGCTGGTGCGGGACTTCGGCGACGAGGGCGACTTCGTTCCCGCCGAGTCACCGGAGGAGTTCGTCGCCGCGCTGGAGCGCCCGCGCCGTCTGATCATCATGGTGAAGGCGGGCGATCCGACCGACGCGGTGATCCAGGAGTTCGCGCCGCTCCTGGAGCCCGGCGACATGATCATCGACGGTGGCAACGCGCACTTCGCCGACACCCGGCGCCGCGAGCGCGAGCTGCGCGAGCGCGGCATCCACTTCGTCGGCACCGGCATCTCCGGTGGCGAGGAGGGGGCCCTGCACGGGCCGAGCATCATGCCGGGCGGCTCGACGGAGTCCTACGCCTCGCTCGGGCCGATGCTGGAGAAGATCTCAGCGAAGGCCGCGGACGGCGCGCCGTGCGTGACGCACTGCGGCCCCGACGGCGCCGGACACTTCGTCAAGATGGTGCACAACGGCATCGAGTACGCCGACATGCAGCTGATCGGCGAGGCGTACCAACTGCTGCGCGATGTGGCCGGGTACTCCCCCGCGCAGATCGCCGAGATCTTCCGCACCTGGAACACCGGCCGGCTCGACTCGTACCTGATCGAGATCACCGCGGAGGTGCTGGCGCACGTGGACGCCCGGACGGGCAAGCCGTTCGTGGACGTGGTGCTGGACCGTGCCGAGCAGAAGGGCACCGGCCGCTGGACGGTGCAGATCGCGCTCGACCTGGGCGTGCCGGTCTCCGGCATCGCCGAGGCCGTCTTCGCCCGCTCGCTGTCGGGCCACGCCGAGTTGCGCGCGGCCTCGCGCGAGTTGGCCGGCCCGGTGGCCCAGCCGATGGGTGAGAAGGCGGCGGCGGCCTTCGCCGACCAGGTGGAGCAGGCGCTGTACGCGTCGAAGATCGTGTCGTACACCCAGGGCTTCCACGAGATCACCGCGGGCAGCGAGGAGTACGGCTGGAACGTCGACCCGGGTGCGGTGTCCTCGATCTGGCGCGGCGGCTGCATCATCCGTGCCGCGTTCCTCGACCGGATCCGCGCCGCCTACGACACCCGCCCGGACCTGCCGAGCCTGCTGGCCGACAAGGGCTTCGCCGAGGAGATCGCCGCTGCGCAGGACGACTGGCGGGCCGTGCTGGTGGCGGCGGTGCAGCAGGGCGTGCCGACGCCGGGCTTCTCGGCGGCCCTCGCGTACTACGACGCGCTGCGCGCCGACCGGCTCCCGGCCGCGCTCACGCAGGGGCAGCGGGACTACTTCGGCGCACACACCTACCGGCGCACCGACGTCGAGGGGTCCTTCCACACGTTGTGGGGTCAGGACCGCTCGGAGGTCGAGGCGTAGTCGAGGCGTAGTCGAGGCGTAGGACTGCTCGTCGAGTGCGTGCCGGACCCGCGGGGCCTGCCTGGTACCAGGCACTCCCCTGCTTCACGTGGGGCGCGGACACGGCGACGGCCGGCCCCGAAGGGCCGGCCGCCCGTTAGTCAGGACGCGGGTCCCGGCTCCGGCTCGGGCACCGGGTCCGGTCCCGGTGGCTTGGGGATCGGCGACGGTGACGGCTCCGGGGTCGGCCGGGGTCCTGGCCCGGGGCCCGGCACCGGGTCAGGGCCGGGTACCGGCTCCGGGAAGGGCGTCGGCGGTTCCGGACGGTCGGGACCGGGGTTCGGTGCCGGAGGCACCGGATCGGGGAATGGGTGAGTCATTGCTGCCTCCAGACCGGATCGTCATCCGGTCATCGGCTGGTGGCCTTCCCCTTCGCGTACCCGGCGCGCGGGCCGCAAACGCAGCGTTCCGCAAGAGGCGGACGCTTCACGCCCCGGCCGGCACCGCCTGCGGCCCGCGCCGCGCGTCGCCGCCCGGCACCGGCTCGGAGGGGTCGGCGCCCAGGGCGACGATGCGGTTGTCCCGGTCGACATGGACGACACGGGGGCGCAGGGCACGGGCCTCCGCGTCGTCGACCTGGGCATAGCTGATGATGATCACGAGATCCCCGGGGTGCACGAGGTGCGCCGCTGCGCCGTTGATGCCGATGACCCCGGAGCCGCGCTCGCCCTCGATGACATAGGTCTCCAGACGCGCCCCGTTGGTGATGTCGACGATGTGTACCAGCTCGCCGGGCAACAGGTCCGCGGCGTCCAGCAGGTCCGCGTCTATGGTGACGGAGCCCACATAGTGCAGGTCGGCCTCGGTGACGGTGGCACGGTGGATCTTCGACTTGAACATGGTGCGCAGCATCGCGGTACTCCTGGCGCTAGGCTCCCTGCCTGCGTTCTTGCAGGTCAAGGGCGATCTCTTCACCCTACAACGAGTGGCGGGCTGGGGCAGCGCCCCCCAGGCCCTTCAGGACGCACGCTGACCACCCGCTGCCTTTTCTGGCGCGTCGTCAGGCATATGTCGGAGAGCCTCACCGGCGCTCCCCTACCTCCGCTCGACGACGCCACAAGCCTACGCAGCCCCTTGAGAAGGGCGTTCGTGATCACCGTCACTCCGACGCTCCGCACGGAAGCCGGGAGTCCGGGGATCGGTTCCGGCACGGCGAACGGCTGCCGAGACGGCCCGGAGGAAACGGACACGCGCGCGACGGGGCGTGCGACGGCCGTGCCCGGCCGGGCCGGTGTGAGACCGAGTGGCTCAGGTCCCGGCGACGCCGGGGCCGGGAGTCTCAGGAGCGCCTGCGGGTCGGAGCACCGGCGAACCAGAAGGCGACCCCGATGAGGACGAAGACCACCAGGGGAATGGCCTCCGTGGCGAGATACGTCCAGCGTTCGGAAGGGGCCCAGCCCGAGGGGGCGTATCCCGGTCCGAACCAGTGCGCGCCGATGCCGGGCAGGAGCAGCTGGACCGTGGCGAAGGCGATCAGCGCGGTCAGCAGCCAGCCGATGGTGCGCGGGTAGCGGACGCGGTACGGCCTGGGGACGTCGGGGTACTTCCGCCTGAGGATGTGCAGCGCGGGGAAGATCCCGAGATAGCTGAGCAGGGTGGTGGAGAGCGCCAGCGAGAGCACCGCGCCGAACAGCTTGGCGGCTTCGCCCCCGGTGAGCTGGTGTGCGAGCACGAGGACTCCGGTGGAGACGAGGCCGCTGAGCAGGTTGACCCGGACGGGGGTGCCGAGCCGTTCCGAGATGACTCCGAAGGCGCGGGGTGCGGCGCCGTCGTAGCCACTGACCGCCAGCGCCCGATCGGTGCCCATGAGCCATGCGACACCGGAGGAGAGCAGGGTGAGGATGAACAGCACCGCGCAGATGCCGCCGAGCACCAGGCCGGCGCCGGTCAGGGTGACCGTGCCGTCGGGTCCGGTGGAGCCGCCGTACACGCTGAAGACCTGTCGCATCGCGTCGAGGAAGCCGCTGAGCCCTGTGACGGCCTTGGTCGGGAGGACCAGCAGGACGCCCAGGACCGGCAGGGCGTAGAGGAGTACGGCCAGCACGCCGCTGCGGAAGATGGCCGCAGGCACGTCCCGCCGGGGGTCGACCATCTCGTCACCGGCGCTGTTGGGCAGTTCGAATCCGACGTAATTGAATATCAACACCGGTACCAGGGCCACGAATCCCGACCAGCCGGGTGTGAAGTCGGCGAGGCCGAAACCGTGCACGCCGTGCCGGGCGGCATAGATGAGCACGGTACCGGTGAAAAGGATCAGCAGCGCCAGCCTGGTCCAGCCTCCCAATACCGGGATCCACTTGCCGATACGGAAGGAGACCACGGCCGTCAAGATGCCGAACCAGACAAATCCCAGCGTGAAGAGATAGAAGCCGAGGGTGCCGAATGGTCGGCCGTCGCGGAAGAAAGTGGTGAAGGCCGTCACTGCGGAGACCGTGAGCGTGCCGCCGAACCACACCGGGTTGGTGACCCAGTACATGAAGGTATTGACAGCCCCGACGAGGTGGCCGAAGGCGAGCCGGACCCAGAGATAGGGACCGCCCTCCTGAGGGAAAGCGCTGCCCAATTCGGCGCAGAGCAGAGCGGACGGCACGAAGAAGATGATCGCCAGCACGATCATCCAGGTGAAGGCCTGTGGTCCACGGGCGGCGACGGTACCGATGGTGTCGAGGCCGACGAGAGTGCAGAGAAGGAAGAAGAGGATATCGAAGTGACCGAAGTGGCGTCTTAGCTTGCGGATTTCGAGATCGGAGTCGGCAGTACGAAGGACCGGCGCCGTACCGGAGGTTTGGGTGTCCACGAGGCAGAATGCTGCATAACCACCTGGTGTTGCGCAAGAATGCGTTCAGGATCTTCGGAGAACTCGCCGCACGGCCGGAAGATTTATGATCTTCACCTTCATTCGCGCCCGTTTCGCCTGAACGGCGGATTCCGCTCCGCTTCCGCGACCCTCCTGCAATTATTGCTCCTTGACCGGCCATCAGTAATGTGGTGACACTTGGCCACTTCGACTGACGCTGCGCTTCGACCGCTCACTCCCGGGAGCCTCACGCATGAAAGTCAACCTCTACTATGCGCCATTTCCCTCGCAGATGTTCCGCGGCTTCGACGAGCCGATCAACACCGAACGACCGTTGAATCCGAAGAGCGCGCTGCCGACGTTGGCGAGTGGGCTGCGGATGTTCGCGGAGACGATGGGATTCGACTGCGAAATCGAAATCGTCGACATGCAGCTCGGCGGCCAGCGCATCGCCTACAAGACCATCCCGTACGGTCCGCACCAGATGGACTGCTATCGCTTCGGTTCCCCTTTCGAGGACTACGTCGAAAAAATCAAGGAAGCCGAGATCCACGGACTGACCTGCAACTTCACCAACAGTGCACAGATCACGGCCGATCTGGCGCAGTTCATCAAGAGCGTCAACCCGAAGGCGTTCGTGGTGGCGGGCGGCGTGGACCCGACGGCCCGGCCGCAGTACTACCTGGAGCGCGGGGTGGACCTGGTGGTCCAGGGCGAGGGAGAGTGGGTGTTCTCGCGTGTCGTCCAGGCCTGGGCCGAGGGCGGCGACTTCAGCACCGTGCCGAACATCGCGACCCGCGAGCGCACGGCGCGCAAGGTCGACATGTCACACATGATCGACATGAACACCCTGCCGCCCATGGCGCTCGACCTGGTCGGCGACCTGTCCTTATACACCGACACCGCCGAGGGTCCACCCCCCGAAGGTGTCGGCACCAACTTCATCTGCTGGGAGACCTCCAGGGGCTGCGCCTGGCGCTGCTCCTTCTGCACGGCGCCCTCCCGCGGCAAGTACCGCTACATGTCGCCCGCGGCCGTCGAGGAGCACCTCAAGTACTTCCGCTCGCGGGGCATCCGCACGATCGTCTGGCAGGAGGACAACCCGCTCTCGCGCATCCAGCAGAACGGCACGGGCCGCTTCCTGTACGACAGCGGCCGGGAGGAACTCCTGGAGATCTTCCGGATGATCCGCGAGTACGGCTTCGCCTGGGAGTTCGCCAACGGCATCGAGTTCGGCAAGTTCCGCCAGAACGGGCGCTTCGACCACGAGCTGGCCCAGGCTCTGCTGGGCAACGACAAGTCGGCCGACGGATGGACCGGCTGCTACCGGGTGCAGATACCACTCGACAACATGAACATCGGCAAGAGCCGTTTCCCCAAGCTGCTCGGCTTCGACGAGCAGGTCGACATCCTGGCGACCATGCTCACCGACTACGGTATCGGCCACCAGACCTACGATCTGTTCATCGGCTATCCGGAGCAGGACGCCGAGGCCATCGACCAGTTCAACGACTACTGCCTGCGCATCAAGGACGAGCTGGGCACCCTCGGTGGCTCCTCGTACCAGCCGTACTTCAACGTCTTCAACCTGTCGCTGCTGCCCGGCGCCCGTGACTGGACGACCCTGCACGACCTCCTGGCCTTCGACGTGGAGGCGAACCCGGAGGTGATCGGGATCTTCCTCTCCGCGATCGACAACTCCCACTTCACCTACTGGGACATCTACCAGAAGCGACTGGAGATGACCAACTCCCTCAACGACCGTGAGCTGCACCGTCTTTACGACGGCATCTACGCGGGCAGCGGTACGCACGACGGCACGGGAGCGTGAGCGGCATGCTCGTCGATCTCTACTACGCGCCCTACCCCGGCCAGCGGTTCGCCGGGGAAGCCGAGACGATCAGCCCCGTACGGGTCCTCAACCCGAAGAGCGCGCTGGCCACACTGGCGGCCGGCACCCGCAGCTTCCTCGCGCAGTGGGGCGTCGAGGCCCAACTGCGGATCATCGACACCCAGGTGGACGAGGACGAGCCGGTGCTCTACAAGTCCTTCGACTACGGGCCACGGGTGATCGAGTGCCTGCGCTACGGCGGGGTGTTCGAGCGCTACGACACCACGCTGCGCGAGGCCGACATCATCGGCATCTCCAACAACTTCACCAACTCGGCGGGCTCCGTCGCCGACTTCGCCAAGCACGCCAAGGCGGTCAACCCGAAGGCCCTGGTGGTCGGCGGCGGCATGGACGCCACCGCCCGCCCCGAGTGGTACCTGGACAACGGCTTCGACGTGATCGTCCAGCTGGACGGCGAGTACCTCTTCGCCAAGGTGATCGAGGCCGTCGCCAAGGGACAGCCTCTCACCCAGGCGGCGTTCTGCCGTGAGTACAACGGCGGGTACATCGTCTTCGGCGGCCCGTCCCTCAAGATGGACGAGTTGGAGCCGATGGCCCTCGACCTCGTCACCAACTACCAGGACTACAACGACACCGGCGAGGGCACCCCGCCGCAGAACGTCGCCACGCCGTTCATCTGCTTCGAGTCGTCCCGCGGCTGCTACCGCACCTGCTCGTTCTGCGCGACACCGATGCGGGGCAAGTACCGCCACATGTCGCCGGAGGCGGTCGAGAAGCACTTCGCCTACTTCCGGGAGATGGGCATCCGCAACATCCTCTTCCAGGAGGACAACATCCTCTCCCGGCTCCAGCGCAGCGGCCGCGGCACCATGCTGCACCGCAGCGGCCGCGAGGAGGTCTTCGAGATCTTCCGGATGGCCCGGGAGTACGGCTTCTCCTGGGAGTTCGCCAACGGGCTGGAGTTCGGCAAGTTCCTGGACCTCGGGCAGCCGGACCTGGAACTGATGGAGCACCTGTTCTGGAGCGACCGCTCCGGTGACATCTGGCGCGGCTGCTACCGCGTGCAGATTCCGCTTGAGTTCCTCGGCGACGACCCGACGTCGAAGTTCAACAAACTGCGCGGCTTCGAGGAGGAACTGGAGATCCTCGACGCGATGCTCGACTTCGGCGTCACGTATCAGACCTTCAACGTGCTGATCGGCCACGACGGCGACGACCGGCCGGCGATCGACCACTATCTGCGCCGAAGTCTCCAACTGCGCGAGGCGCTGCTGGACCGGGACTCCCGTGTGGTGCCGTACTTCAACGTCTACAACCGGACACTGCTGCCGGGTACGGCCGATTTCCGCAACAAGCACGAGCGGCTCGAATTCGACATCGAAGAGAACCCCGAGGTGATCAGCGTCTACCTCTCACCGATGAGCAGCGATCACCTCTCCTATTATGATCTCCTCGACGAACGCCTGCGCATGATGCGGGAGTTGAACGGAGACCTGATCGACCAGTACGACGGCATCCACCGCAAGCCACTGATCGAGACCAGCGGCTGAAGGAAGAGGAGCTACGTGTGACCGCACCACCGCGACGGCGGTACGGTTTCGGCGCCCTCTGGCTCGGCCAGAGCCTGTCCCTGGTCGGTACCCAGTTGGGCACGCTGGCCCTCCCGTTGCTCGCGGTGGTCTCGCTCGACGCGAATGCCGGGCAGCTCGGAGTGATCGCCGCCCTGCGCTATCTGCCGTTCCTGCTCTTCGCGCTGCCGCTGGGCCCCCTCGTCGACCGGGGGGACCGCCGCCGGCTGATGATCGTCGCGGACGTCGCCCGTGCGGCACTGGTGCTCGTCCTGCCGGTACTGCACGCGATGGGTTGGCTGCGGCTGTGGTGGCTGTACGCCGTGCCGTTCCTGGTCGGCGTCTTCCAGGTGATCTTCGACTCGGCGAACCTCGCCTATGTCCCCCAGCTCGTCGGCCGCGACAGACTCACCCGCGCCAACCGCAACCTCCAGGCCAGCCAGTCCGCCGCCGATCTCGGCGGGCCGGGTCTGAGCGGGCTGGTCTGCACCGCGGTCGGCGCGGCCGGCGCCCTGGTCATCGACGCGTTCTCCTTCGCCTTCTCGGCACTCAC
Organism: Streptomyces odontomachi; assembly: GCF_024435355.1. Classification (GTDB taxonomy): domain Bacteria; phylum Actinomycetota; class Actinomycetes; order Streptomycetales; family Streptomycetaceae; genus Streptomyces; species Streptomyces odontomachi. Next base: position 643,258 of record NZ_JAMJWG010000001.1, on the reverse strand, counting down.
CCTGGCCCTGATCAGGCCGACGCCCCGACAGGCCGTCGAGAAGGCGGCGCCGGGCGGAGTACGGCAGGCGGCGGCCACCTGGTGGCAGGACGTCAGGGCCGGGCTGGTCTTCGTGTTCGGCCAGCCCGAACTGCGGGCGCTGGCCATCGAGACGGCCGTGTTCAACGCCTGCGAGCAAGGCGCCCTGGTCCTCTACCTGGTCTATGCGGTGCGCGAGTTGGGATTCTCGCCGCTGCTGCTCGGACTGTCGCTCGCGGCGGCCGGCATCGGCTCGACGCTCGGCACCTTCCTGTCCGAGGGCTGGGCCCGCCGGATCGGCCTGGGACCCACCATCGCGGCCGGCTCCGTGCTGGGCTGTAGCGCGTTCCTGCTGGTGCCCGCGGCCTCGGGCGGCCGACTCGCCGTTTTCGCCGTGGTCTGCACGGGGTTCGCCGTCTCCGGCCTGGCGACCGGTCTCTCCAACGTCCTCCAGGTATCGCTGCGCCAGACCCTCACACCGGACACCATGACCGGCCGGATGAACGCTTCCTTCCGGTTCGTCGCGTACGGCATGGTGCCCCTGGGCACCCTGGCCGGTGGCGCGCTCGGCACCGTCCTGGGACTGCGCGAGGCGCTGTGGGTGATGTCCGGCGCGTTGTTGTTCGGGCCGCTTGCGATCATCTGTTCGCCCCTCCCTCGCAGGCAGGCCCTACCGGCCGACCTCGTGTCAACTTAGGGTGACAACAGGGCCTTTCGAACTGGGGCTTCGACTAGGATCGTCCCCGACCGTTGAGCTCTTGGAAGGACGCCGGTGGACAGGTTTCACTATCACGACGGAGTGCTGCGCTGCGAGGGTGTGGACCTGGAGGAGCTGGCCGCCGAACACGGCACCCCGACGTACGTCTACTCGCGCGACACCTTCCGTACGCACCTCGCGGATCTCACCGCGGCCTTCTCCGAGTTGCACCCGCTGGTCTGCTACGCGGTGAAGACGTGCAGCAACCTCCATCTGCTGCACGAGCTGGGCGCGGGCGGCGCCGGGGCGGACGTGGTCAGCGGCGGCGAGCTGCACCGGGCTCTCACTGCGGGCATCCCTGCCGAGCGGATCGTCTTCGCCGGGGTCGGCAAGTCCGAGTCGGAACTGCGCGAGGCCATCGCCGCCGGGATCGGCTGCGTCAACGTCGAGTCCGAGTCGGAGCTCGAACTCCTGGGCCGGGTGGCCCGGTCGATGGGCCGTACCGCGCGGGCCGCGATCCGGGTCAACCCCGACGTGCAGAGCGAGGGGACCCCGGAGAAGACCACCACGGGTGTCCGGGGCAGCAAGTTCGGCATCGACCTGGAGCGGGTGCCCCGGCTGTTCGCCCGCGCCTCGCTGCTGGACCACGTCCGGCTGACCGGTGTCCATGTCCACCTGGGCTCACCGATCCACTCCCCCGAGCCCTACACCGTCGCGCTCACCCGAGTGCTGGACCTGGTCGACAAGCTGAGGGCCGACGGCCACGAGATCGAACTCGTCAACATGGGCGGCGGGTTCGCCGCCGAGTACGAGACGGGTGCCGCACCGGGCTGGGGGGTGTACGCCGATGCGATCACGCCCGTCCTCAAGCCGTTCGTGGCGGCCGGCGGCAAGGTCGTCATGGAGCCCGGACGCTCGATCGCCGCGAACGCCGGTGTCCTGCTGACCCGGGTGCGCTATCTGAAGGACGCCGGGCGGCACCGGGTGGCGATCGTCGACGCCGGGATGAACAATCTCATCCGCGCCGCGCTGTACGACTCTTTCCACTTCATGTGGCCCGTCCGTCCCGTCGACCGCCTGGCGCCCCCGACCCGCTCCGGGTGGATCGACCTGCCCGGCCTCACCGGCTACGACATCGCCGGGCCGATCTGCGAGTCGACCGACTACCTCGCCCGGGAGCGCCGGCTGCCGACGCTCGCCGAGGGCGACGTCATCTGCATCTTCGGTGCCGGCGCCTACGGCATGGCGATGGCCAGCCAGTACAACTCCTCGCTGCGCCCGGCCGAGGTGCTCGTGGACGGCTCCACCAGCCGTCTGATCCGCCGCCGTGACACCTATGCGGACCTGATCGAGGCGGAACTGGGCCTGCCGGACAGCAAGCTGTGAGACCGGGCTCCCCCTCCGAGACCGCGGGGCACCCGGCGGCGGGGCCCCGGCCTCGATGGGGAGCCGTACCGCCGGCCGGGGCTCGCCGCCGAAGGGGTCAGCCGGTCGCGTCCAGGTAGTCCTCGCCGGGCAGCAGGAGCGCGGAGCGTACCGACTCCCGGCTTCCCCGCGGGGGCCAGACCAGGGCGTGGGTGGTGCGCAGCCGGGCGCCGCGCAGGAGCTTGCCACGGTAGGCGCCGGTGCCGAGGTCGAGCCAGGCAAGGCCGCGTGACGCCGCGAGGGCGAGCGGCTCGTAGACGGCGAGGTTGAAGTAGGCGTACGGGCCGGCGTCAGGGGCGAAGCCGGCGGCGCGTACGTGCAGGGTGTCGCCCCAGAGGTAGCAGAGGGCGAAGCCGGTGAGGCGGCCGTCGCGGCGTTCGAGGAAGACCTCGCTCCACGGATCGAGACAGGCCGCCTGCTGCCCCAGGTACGCCGTCATCGACTCGTCGGTGTCATCCGCGCCGTACTTGCGCTGGAGCAGGCCGAGCAGCGGGCCGGCCTGCCGGTAGCACTCGGAGAGGCGGACGCGGTGGACCGAGCCGCCCGAGTCGGCGAAGGCGCGGGCTTCGCGCTGCCATTCGCGGCGGCGCCGGGCGGAGCGTTCGGTGTCCACCGTCGCGACCGGGATGATCGCCTCCGCGGACAGCGGGGCGTACGAGGGCGTCGGTACGTCGGGCGCGAGTGCGGCGAGCGCGGCGAGGCACTCCTCGGCGTGGGCCTGCGGTGCGTACAGCAGGGCCGTCGCCGCGGCACCGAGGGTCTCGGCCAACTCGGCCGCCGCCTGGATCAGCCGGGCGATCACCCGCGCGCGGCCCGCCGCGGGCAGCGCCGGGTCGACGAGTACGCCGCCGTGGTAGCCGGCCCTCGAGCCGAGCAGAAGCAGCGGCATCCAGAGGTGCCGGTCGGCCTCCGCCTCGGTTCCCAGGCGAGGGACGGCGAGCAGGTCGAGCGGGTGGTAGGCCTGGTTCATGGAGACACCGGAGCCGCCGCGCCAGAAATAGGTGGGCAGCGCGCCGACCACGGAGCCGTCCGGTTCCTCCGCGAGCAGGTACCGGCTCTCGTAGTCGTCGGAACCTTCGGCCCATTCCAGCCAGGGGCGGCCGAGGTAGACGCTGCGGCCGGCCGACAGTCGGTCCCAGTCCGCGGGTTTGAGTTCGTGGACGCTGTGGATGTGCCGCACTCTCATCCGGCGGGCTCGCCCTGGTACAGGCCGGCCTGCTCGATCTCGCGAACGCGCCGGTAGTCGTGCTCGATCTGCTCGCGGTCGCCGAGCAGATACAGGTGTCCGGGCGAGCTGAACAGGTCGACGGTACGGCGGACCTCGTCTCCGCCGGCCAGCAGGTCGGTCGAGCCGCAGAGGTAGCTGGGCAGCGCGCGCACCTGCGCGAGCGGTCCGGCAGCCAGGTGCCCGTCCTGCGCGGCGATCAGGCACACCACCCGCAGGCTCCGCAGGAGCCGGTAGTCGGTGCCGGGCAGGCGGGCGAACGCGGCGGGATCGGTGTACGCGTCGACGGTGAGCGACACCTGGCTGTGGCCGGTGGCGGCCCGAGGGCCGCGGGAGGTGACGGCGCCCTCCAGCCGCGCGCCGATCTCGATGAGTACGGGTCCGCGCGCGGTGAGCATCACCTCGGCGTGTGCGGGGCCGTGGGCGATGCCGAGAGCGTCGAGCACCCGTGCCACGTAGGCGGCCAGGTCTCGCTGGGGATCACCGTCGGGGGCCAGCAGGTCCTGGTAGTCGTAGACGACGGCGCCGTCGACGCTCGCCCGCTGCTCGCGCCAGATCTCGTGGACGAAGTGGCGCCCGTCCCGGCTCACCGTGTTGACGAAGTACTGGGCGCCGGCGAGGCACTCCTGGGCGAGGACCAGCTCGTTGAAGTTGCCCATCTGGTCGCTCCGCCGGTGGATACGGGCGAAGGCGGCGCGGGCCTGGGCCTCGTCGGCGCAGATCGCCACCGAGTCGGAGCCCGCGCTCGCCAACGGCTTGACCACCAGCGGCCAGTGGCCGCCGGCGTCGGCCCAGTCGATCATCTTCTCCACGTCGTCGCAGGCGATGCTCTCCGCGGCGTCCACCCCGGCCAGGCGCAGCTGTTCGACCATCGCGTACTTGTCGCGGCGGGAGGGACTGAGCCGGGTGCCGTTGCCCAACAGGCAGAGCCGCTCGGCGAGCTCGTCGGCGGCACGTACTCCCCATTCGGAGCCGGTGATGACCAGCGACGGCTGATGGCGGGAGACTTCGGCGGCCGGGTCGGCCACCGATCCGAGATCGATGACGGCCCGGTAGCCCTCGGGACGAAAGGACTGCCGGTACGCCGCCGGCATCTGTCCCGGGGTGAAGACGGCCACGGTGTCCCAGCCGCGCCCGGCGAACCCCTCGGCGAGTTGGGAGCCCGTCGAGACGGGGTCGACCACGGCCACGACGGGCCGTTTCGGCGGTGTCACTGCGACCACTCCGTCGGCACCCGGTCCCAGCGGTGGGAGCGCAGCTCGTCCATCAGCTCGGCCGGCAGGGCGACTCCGTCGCTGACGGACAGATTGGCTCGGACGTGCGCGGGGGTGCGCATACCGGGAATCACCGTGCTGACGGCCGGGTGCTGGAGGATGAAGCGCAGGGCGAGCTGTGGCATGGTCATCCCCTCGGGGACGACGGGGCGCAGGCGATCGGCGCGTGCCACGCTGGCCGCGAGGTTGGCCGGGACGAAGTAGCTGTTGCGCCAGTCCCCTTCGGGCCAGCGGGTGTCCTTGGTCAGGGTGCCGGTGAGGGTGCCCTCGTCGAACGGTACCCGGGCGATCACGGCGACGTCGTGCCGGGTGCAGGCGGCGAAGAGCTCGTCCTCCGGGGCCTGGTCGAAGATGTTGTAGATCACCTGAACGGAGTCGACCAAGCCGGTCTCCAGCGCGGCCAGCACGTTGCTGGGCTCCCACCGGTTGACGCTGATGCCGACCGCCTCGACCAGGCCGCGTTCCTTCATCCGGGCCGCCTGGGCGAGCCACTCGTCATCGGCCGCCCAGCTGTCGTCCCACACGTGGTACTGCATCAGGTCGATGCGCTGCACCCCGAGGTTCTTCAGGCTGAGCGCCAGATACTTCGCCACGTGCGCGTCGGGGAAGACCTCGGTGAAGCGGGCGCCCGGGCGAGTGGGCCAGTTCCGGTCCAGCGGCGGAATCTTGGTGGCGATCCGGATCGCCCCGTCGGGGTACTCGGCGCGTAACTCGCCCAGCAGCAGCTCGCTGTGGCCTCGGCCGTAGATCCAGGCGGTGTCGAAGAAGGTACAGCCCTGATCCACGGCGAGGCGCAGCGCCTCGCGCCCGCTGTCCTCGTCACCGCCTGTCCAGCCACCGGGGCCGCCGCCGATGCCCCACATACCGTAGCCGATCTCGCCGACTTGCCACCCAGTCCGGCCGAAGCGACGAAGACGCACCGACAGATCCCCTCTCGGACTTACTGTCAATTGGCAAGCAATGGTACAGGGTTGGCCTTCCACGACCGTGAGGGGAGAAAAGTGCACTCAGCACTCAAACACCAGCTCCTGACCGACTTCCAGGGGCGCCGGGTGGACTATCCCGCCGACCGGACGACTATTCACCTGATCGAGGAACAGGCGCGGCGGGCACCCCAGCGGCCCGCACTGCTGTGGGACGACACCTGCCTCACCTATGGCGAGATCATCGAGCTGGCGGCGGCCTGGGCCGGTGAGTTACGCAGGCGTGGCTTACGCCGCGGCGATCTGTTACCCGTGATCACGGCCGGCGGTCAGGAGCTGGCCGTGGTGATGCTGGCCGCGATGAAGCTGGGCGCGCCGTTCGTGCCCATAGACGACGCGTGGCCCGAGCACCGTCTGCACGAGAGCGTCGCGGCGCTGCGGCCGCCACTGGCGGTGCGGACCGGACCCGGCCCGGTTCCCGGGCTCGGTGTGCCGGTACTGCGCGTGACCGGGACCGGCGCGCCCGACGGCGTGGGGCCCGTGCGCGACGCGGTGCCCGGCACCGACGAGTTGATCTACGGCTTCTTCACCTCCGGCTCGACGGGGACCCCCAAGTGCGCGCTCAACGGGCATCTCGGTCTGCTCAACCGGTTCCTGACGATGACGCGGCGCTTCGGTGCGGGTCCGGACGTGGTGTTGCAGAACAGCCGCCATGTCTTCGACTCCTCCATGTGGCAGCTGCTCTGGCCGCTCACCAAGGGCAGCCGGGTGGTGCTGCCTCGCCGTGAGGGCGTCCTCGACCTCACCCGGACCATCGACGAGATCGCCCGGCACCGTGTCACGATGACCGATTTCGTGCCCTCGGTCTTCAACACCCTGGTCGATCTGCTCGACTCCGACCCGGGGCTGCCGGCGCGGCTCTCCTCCCTGCGGCATCTGCTGATCGGGGGCGAGGCGATCGACCCGAGCGCCGTCCGCTCGTTCCGCGAGCTGCTGCCGGAGGTCAGGCTCACCAACACCTACGGGCCGACGGAGTGCTCGATAGGTTCCGTCTTCCACGAGATCTCGGATGCCGACACCGGACCGATACCGATCGGCCGCCCGATCGACAACACCTGTGCCGTGCTGCTCGACGGGAACGGGGCGCTGGTCACGCCCGGGCAGGTCGGTGAGATCCACCTCGGCGGAGACTGCCTGGGCGCCGGCTATCTGCACGATCCGGCCCGTACGGCGGAGGCCTTTGTGGAGAACCCCTTTCCCGAGCTGCCCGGACGCCGGCTCTACCGCTCGGGGGACCTGGCCTGGCAGCGGCCCGACGGGCTGCTGATGTTCGTCGGGCGGCAGGACCAGCAGGTCAAGCTGGGCGGGGTGTTGATCGACCTGCTCGAAGTGGAGGCCGCCGTCGCCTCGCACCCGCAGGTGGCGCAGGCCCGGGCAGTGATCCACGGCGAGGGCGACCTGCGCAGTCTGGTGTGCTGCGTCACCACCGACGCGACGCTCACTTCCACCGAACTCGACGCGCACAGTCGTGCCCTGCTGCCGGCCCACGCGGTGCCGCGTACCTTCCTGCTGCTTGATCGGATGCCGCTCACGCCCAACGGCAAGACCGACCGCCGGGCACTGGCCGAGCTCGCCTCCTTACGGCTCGCCGGTCAGGCAGGGGGCGGGCGGCTCACCGCGCAGGAGGAGGCCGTCGCCGCGCTCTGGCGGGAGCTGCTGGCCGATCTGCGCGGCGCCGACCCCGGCCCGGAGGCCGACTTCTACGCTCTCGGCGGTACCTCGCTCACCCTTCAGCGTCTCTCGGCCGCCATGCACCGCGCCTTGGGCGTGCGGGTCCCGCCGCGCCATCTCGCCGCCGCCGCGACGCTGCGGGAGCAGGCGGCGCTGCTGCACCAGGACGGTGCGGGTCCCGACGACCGCGCGCTGCTGCTCGCCGACATCGCACGCGCGTCCGTCCTGCGCCCCGGGCCCGGTCCGACGCCCACCGGCGAACCGCTTGAAGTGCTGCTCACCGGTATGACGGGCTTCATCGGCGCCCATGTGCTGGGCGAACTCCTCGACCGCACCGACGCGGTGGTGCACTGCCTGCTGCGCTCCAGCGGCCAGGCCGACCGCGTCGCCGAGGTGATGGCCCGGTTGGGGCGGTCCCACGACGCGCGGCGGATCGTTCTCGTCCCGGGTGATCTGGCACAGCCCCGCCTGGGCCTGAGCACGAAGGCCTGGACCCGGCTGGCCGGGCGCGTCGACTCACTGCTGCACTGCGGCGCGCTGGTCAACCTGGCCCTGGGCTATCCCGGACTGCGCGCGCCGAACGTGGTGGGCACCGGGGAGCTGTTGCGGCTCGCCACCACCGGCAGGCCCAAGCGCCTGCATCACCTCTCCACCCTCGGTGTCTTCCCGGACGAGGACGGCAGGGAGCGCGTGCTGGAGGAGGACCCGCTCCCGGAGGAACTGCCCGAGGACGGCTACAGCCGCTCCAAGTGGGCGGCCGAGCAGCTTCTGACGGCGGCCAGGGCACGGGGCGTACCGGTCACCGTCCATCGGCTCGGTGAGGTCATGCCGCACTCGCTCACCGGCGCGGGCAACCGGCACGCCCAGTTGGACCTGCTGCTGCGCGCCTGCGCCCGCCTCGGCCTCAGCCCGCGTACGACGGCCGTCACCGACTGGACACCGGTCGACGAGGTCGCCACGGCAGTGGTGGGTGCCCTTGGCACCGGCCGGGACAACGAGACCTTCCACCTGCTGCGGCCGGAGGCCGTCCCGCTGGAACAGGTCATGGCGGCGCTGGCCGAACTGGTGCCGCTCCGCCCGGTGGACTATCCGGACTTCTACCGCGCCGTGGCGGCCGGCGGCGACGAGTCACCCCTGCTCACCTTCCTGCCGGAACCCGACACCGACGGCCTCAACGCTTTGTTCCGCAACGGTCACCTGCGCTTCTCCGCCAAGCGAGGCACCGAACTCGCCGATTCCTGCGGCCTGGCCTGGCACCCCACCACCGACACCGAACTCCTCAACTGCACCCGGTGGATCGTGCACAACTCGTAGCCAGGTCCGATCGGGAAAGCAGCAGCGTCACCGGTCGTTCCCCTTTCCCCGTCGCGTGTGCCCGCTCCGCTCGTCGACGGGGCGGTACCGTGTCGGAATCCGAAACACCGAGAGGGTGGGAGGTGACGCATTGCCAGCGCCGAGGCCGGGGGTTCCGGTCCGTGGCTCAAGCACCGGGCGCCCCCTGATGGCCGCGCTCGACATGTTCGGACGTCGATGGAACCTGCGGATCGTCTGGGAACTGAGAGAGGGCGCGCTCGGGTTCCGGGCGCTTCAGCAGCGCTGCGACGGCATGTCGTCCAGCGTCCTGCGACAGCGACTGACCGAACTGCTCGACGCCCGGATCGTCGAGCAGCAGCCCGACACCGCCTACCGGCTCACCGAACTGGGCCGCGGTGCGCACCAGGCGCTACGCCCACTCGTGGCGTGGTCCGGCGCATGGGCGGTGGCACTGGAAGACGACGATCCGGTTGCACGGAGCTAGCCCGAACGGTGGATCGATCCCCTGACGTGTGCCTGGGCTGCCGAGTAGCGGTGCCTGGCAGGGGGAGCCATGCGGGCGGCGCGGTCAGTCGTCCGGGCCGGGGAAGAGGACGGCGGCCATGCGGCAGTGCGGGCCGTGACGGTGTCCGCCTAGGGCACCGCCTCAACCGGCGCATAGCGGACCGAACCGGTGCAGCACAGCGGGTGGTGCGGCGCTTGCCTGGTCAGAGCCGCTCGAGCAGCCAGTCCATGTCCAGTTCGCCCTCGGGGGTCTGGCCGCCGGCGTTGAGGAAGTCCCGCAGGCGCTTCCTGGTTTCGGTGCCGGCCAGTGCCTGCCCGAACAGGTATGCCTCCTCGAGGAGTCCCTCGTGTCCGGGCGGACCGGCAGCGTCCACGGCCTGCTTGGCCAGTTTCACCGCGTGCGACGGGAACGCGGCGATGCGGCGGGCGAGGGTGTCGACGAAGGGGCCGATCTCCGCTGCGGTCAGCGCCCTGTTGATCCAGCCGTAGCGTTCGGCGAGTCGGGCGTCCATGTCGCCGCCGCTCAGGATGATCTCCAAGGCACGGCTCCGTCCCACCAGCTGCGCCAACCGTTGGGTTCCGGAACCACCCGGAATCAGACCGACGCCGGTTTCGAACTGGCCGAGGATCGTTTCGCCGATGACGCCGAAGCGCATGTCGAGGTTCAGCGCGAACTCGCTGCCGCCGCCGCGCGCCCGTCCGCGGATGCGCGCGATGGTGACCGTCGGGAGCGTCCGGTAGGTCTCCATCAGGCGATGGAACGGCTTGAGGGTGCCGGCCCTGCGCGTGGTGGCAGGCCTGTCCAGCAGGGCCTGGACGTCGTAATGGGCGATGAAGTAGGCGGGGTCCGCACTGTCGAACACCGCGACGCGGACGTTCTCGTCGCTTTCCAGTTGGGCGGCGAGCCTGCTCAGATCGTCGAGCAGCACCGAATCGAGCAGGTTCATCGGCGGATGGTCGATGGTCACGGATGCGACTGGGCCATCGACGCTGACCCGCAGACCGTTGTAGGTGTGATGGTCGTGAGCCATCGGACAACTCCTCTGACGGGCGCGCGTACGGCTCCGCGAGGACCCGAACGCGACGCCTTCTCATGGGTACACGCCCTCGCACGACCCGTAGTCGCTGAAGGCCGGCGTTCCGGGTTCCGGCTGAAGCCTCAGGACACGCGCGGTGAAGGAGATCGCGTGGTACCACCCGCAGAGCAGCAGCAGGTCCACGGTCGCCTCCTGGCCGATCGCATCCGTCAGTTCCCTCCATTGGTCGTCGGACAGGTCGTGCGTCGCGCACAGGGCGTCCACCGCACGCAGCACGGCGCGGTCCGCGGGGTCGGCCCAGCAGCCGTCCTCCGGGCCTCCCGCAACGAGGGAACGGATCTGGTGGGCGTCGAATCCGGCCTTTTCGGCGAAGGTCGCCATGTGGACGCCCCACTCGTACCCGGCTCCGCACCGCACCGTGGTGCGGTCGATCACCAACTCACGATGACGCAGGCCCAGGGCCGAACGGCGTGACAGGTAGTAGCGCCCCCAGCCGTGAATGCCGTGCGCTCGCTCCGGGCGGCGGGCGAAGATCCTGAACAGGGCGATCGGCGCGCCCAGCAGGTTCAGGGCCGCGGCCGTCTCAGGGTCGTAGGGCGGTTCCACGGGGGCGATGCGCGGCGACCCTGCGTGCTTTGAAAACCGAAGCATGTGCGTGACGCTAGCACATGGCGCTTCGAAAATAGAAGCATGTTCTGACGGTGCAGTGCGCCATGAGTCCTCGTCATCGACCGGGCTCCTCAGGGCGGTTGAAGGCGTCACCGTCGTAGCCCGTGCGCCTGGCCGACCCAGCCGGAACGGCCCGGTCCTACCGGTGCTCCGGGTTCTCGTAGTCGTAGCGGCAGCCGGTGTCCCAGGCGGACCGCTGGTTGCCGTAGGCCGGGATGCCGCCCATGTCTTTCAGCAGGCGGGCCAGGTGGAGGAGGTTCCAGGTCATGAAGGTGGTGTTGCGGTTGGTGAAGTCGTTCTCGGGGCCGCCCGAGCCGGCGTCCAGGTAGGACGGGCCCGGGCCGGCCTCGCCGACCCAGCCCGCGTCCGCCTGCGGCGGGATGGTGTATCCCACGTGCTGGAGGCTGTAGAGGACGGCGGCGGCGCAGTGCTTGGCACCGTCCTCGTTGCCGGTGATCAGGCAACCCCCGACACGGCCGTAGTAGGCGTACTGGCCACGGTCGTTGAGCAGGCTGGAGCAGGAGTAGAGCCGCTCGACGACCCTCCTGGTCACCGAGCCGTTGTCGCCGAGCCACACGGGCCCTGCCAGGACGAGGATCTCGGCCGCCAGGACCCGCTCGTAGAGCGCGGGCCAGGCGTCGCTCGGCCAGCCGTGCTCGGTCATGTCGGGCCAGACACCGGTGGCGATGTCCTCGTCAACCGCACGGACCAGTTCCACCTGCACCCCCTGTGTCCGCATGATCTCCATGCTCCGGTCGACCAGGCCCTGGGTGTTGCTGCGTTCCGGGGAGCGCTTGAGGGTGCAGTTGACGTAGAGCGCCCGCAGATCGTCGTAACGGGCCGGCGGTGCGGGGGCCGGCCGGTCCTCGCTCGAGATGGTCATACGGCACCCTCCGCGCATCGGGCCGCCGTGCCCTTCACCGCGGCGCAACGCTGACCATGGTGCTGGCCCGGCGATCAACACCGCGACAACGCGGCATCGGGCGCCGACGTACCACCCCGACAGCCGAACGAAACGGCGGCGACACCGAGACGTCGACGGACGCGGAGCACGCTGCGCACGAGGGCCGCCCGTGCGTCACGTCACCGCCGCGTGGCGCCCGCGTCGCGCCCGACCCCTGGCCGCCGCGGTGCCGGCCACGTCGTGTCTACTGCTCGGTGGCCCGCTGATCGCCCGTGCGCATCCGCTCGGGGTCCTCCGCGCGGATCTCGGACAGGGAGCGCGCGTCGTCCGCGTCGACACGGCGGGCCTGCGCGATCACGTCCGACAGGCCCCGGGCCGGGATGACGACGGCGCCCGAGCGGTCGGCGAAGACGTAGTCGCCGGGGATCACGCAGACGCCGCCCACCTCGACCGGCACGTTCGCCGCCGACGGGGTCACGGTGCCGCCGCCCCAGTGGGTGGCCTCACCCGCGCACCAGGTCGAGAAGTCATAGCCGGCGAGTTCGCCGAAGTCCCGCAGCCTGCTGTCGGTGAGGACGCCGGCGAGGCCGTGGTTGTGCAGGCGGGACAGCTTGGTGCCGCCACCGTGCGAGGCGTCCGGGTAGCCCCCGCTGGAGAGCACCAGCACGCTGCCCCGCGCGGCGTCGGCGACCGCACGGTAGAACCAGCCGCCGAAGCCCAGCTCGTTGGTCTCGGTGCGGTCGTCGCGGTGCGGCAGATAGGCGATGGTCACCGCCGGACCGAACAGGATCCGCTCCGGAGTGGGACTGACCAGGCTCAGGATGTGCGCCCGGTGCCCGTAGAGGCGGCCCATCGCGTCCACCAGCGACGCACACGCCAGCCCGGCCACCAGCGCATTCGGGTCGGCGCCCGACCCGCCCGGACGCCGCTCGCCCGTGTCCTGCTCAGCCGTGTTCTGCTCGTCCGCATGCTGCTCACCCACACTGATACCTCCCTCGCGGTCATGGACGGCGGGACCGGCCAGCGCGCGGACCAGGGACAGCGGGAGGCGATGCGCCACTCGGGTGATGCGGTGGCGCGGGCCGCCCGGAAAAACGGCCGACGGCGCGGTCCCAGGCCGTGCCTTCGGCTCCGGGACCGGCCGGCGCGCACTGTCGTCGTCGGCACGTACGCGCAGCCGACGGCCGCAAGAGTCGGACTCCCCCTCCAGGATGCGCGCTGCGTGGCGGATCGGCGAGGCGGCGGATCCCCATGGTGACGCGGTCCCCGGAGACCTTCTGTCGGCACGGCGTGGGCCGGCGGGCCCGGGCCCGGCCAGCGGTGACCGGTGCCCGAACGGGGCGCCGACCGCTGCTAATGTCTGTTTTATCGGATTTGCTCCCTTCGGAAGGGTGGGGGTGACACCCCCGGTGCCGCATGGATCTGACCTATCTGCGTGCCCTCTACGAGGGGGAGGCCCCGGTCGCCTCCGTCCACCTCGACACCACCCGTGCCACGCATGACGCCGACCGGCTGATCGACACGCGGTGGCGATCGGCCCGCCGGTCGCTGGCGGGGCAGGGGGCCGGCGAGGACACCCTCGGTGCGCTGGACGCGGTCGTGGGCGGGGTCGGCGATCTGCCGGGGCCCCAAGGCGAGGCGCTGTTCGCTTCGGCCGGGCAGGTACTGGGCACCTACACGATGGCGGCGCCTCCGCCGGCCGATCAGGCGCGCTACCTGCCGGTGCCCGACCCGCTACTCGTGGCCTTCGACCGCGATCACCAAGTGCCGCACGTGGTGGTGGCGGTCGACCGTGAGGGGGCGGACGTGGACGCCTATCCGGCCGCGGCGCACGAGCCGGCGTTCCGTCGGACCTTCAACGGCAGCACCCTGCACATCAGTCGGGTCCGCGCGGGGGCCGAGGCACAGGCCTCCTTCCACCGGCGCACGGCCAGCGTGTGGGGAGCGAACACGGCCCGGGCCGCCGAGGACGTGCGGGACGCCGTTGCCGCGGTGGAAGCGGAGGTGATCCTGGTCGCCGGCGACCCCAAGGCCTTCGGCCTGTTGCGGGAGCACCTGGCCCCCATGGTGTCGTGTCCCCTGGTCCAGGTGGGAGGCGGGCGCACCGACGCGTCGGCACGTGCCGCCCTGCGCAGCGCGGCGGACCAGGCCCTCCGGGAGGTGATGGCGGCCAACCACGCGGATGCCCTGCGGCAGCTGGGGGAAGCCCTTGCGGGCGACCGGGCGCTGCAAGGGATTCCCGCCGTCAAGGAGGCGTTGTCGCAGGGGCGGGTGCAGACACTGTTCCTGGCGCCGGTCGGCACCGAGGACGAAAGCCTGCTCTACGCCTCCCAGCGTGACCGGCAGGTGCTCGGGAGCGATGCCACCGTCTTCGGCGACGACCCCACCGTCTTCAGCGCCCCGGCGCGTCCCCTGTTGCTGCGGTCAGCCGTCCTCGGTGGCGCTTCCTTCACGGAGATCCTGCCCCCGGTCCGCTGCACGGACGGCGTCGCGGCCCTGCTGCGGCACTGAGCACGGCCGAAGGGGGCGGCGCCGCCGCCCTTCGGCCCTCCGGACACGTCGAACCTCGCGGTGGTTCAGAGCATCTTGCCGATCGCGTCGGCGTGCTCCCGCAGCACCGGGAGGAACTCCCGACGCATGCCCGCCAGGGAGATACGCGCGGTGAAGACGCTCACGCTCAGCGCGGCACGGACCGCGCCCCGGGAGTCCCTGACGGGGACGGCCATGGAGCGCATGCCGAGCTCCAACTCCTCGTCGGTGAAGCTCACGTCGTCGGTGCGCGCCGCGGCGATGGCCGCCCGGATCTCCGCCCTGTCCACGAGCGTCTTCGGGGTGCGCGCGACGGGTTCGAACGACGTGAGGTAGGCGTCGATCTCGGCGTCGTCGAGGGCGGCGAGGAGGATCCGGCCGGTGGCGGTGGAGCCGGCGGGCAGCCGGGCCCCGATCCGGACGCCCGCGGCGACGATGCGTTCCGCCTCGGCGCGCGCGACGAACACCGACAGGCCGTCCTCCAGGACCGCCAACGACACCGATTCCGTGAGGATCCCACGGGCCGCGGCCAGCTGCGGCCGGGCCAGCCGGGGCAGCGGATCGGTGGCGCTGTAGGCCTCGGCGAGCCGGATGAGCCGGGGGGTGGGCCGGAAGTCGTTCCCGTCCTGGGTCACGTACCCGAGGTCGACGAGGGTGAGCAGGCACCGGCGTGCGGTGGCCCTGGCCAACCCGGTGAGGCGGGCCGCCTCGGTGATGGTGAGGCTGGTGTGCCGGGCGTCGAAGGCTTCCAGGACCGCGAGTCCCTTGGCGAGACCGGCCATTCCCTCGGGTGCACGCGGACGCGGTTCCTCCGGCATCGAACTCCCCGTTGTGTGCGCAGACCCCTTGACAGTGGATTCGCCGCGTAGCTTACATGTTCGCGAAATCGTAGTTGCGTTCGTTTTGCGAACACGATCTACCCATGCGGCATCCGGGCTCCCCCAGCGCCCGGGAAAGGAAGTCACCCGTGACCAGCACGGTCTCCCCGGGCAGTGAGGCTGAAAGCCTCGCCTGGCCCGCCGAGCTGACCCGCGTCCCCTACTGGGTCTTCCAGCGCCAGGACGTCTTCCGGGCCGAGCAGGAGAAGCTGTTCCGCGGCCCCTACTGGAGCTATCTCTGCCTGGAGGCCGAGGTACCCCAGGCCGGCGACTACCGGACCACTTTCGTCGGCGACACCCCGGTCATCGTCGTACGCGACGAGGACGGTGAGCTCTACGGCTTCGAGAACCGCTGCGCCCACCGCGGAGCCCTCCTCGCCTTCGACGACGGCGGCCACGGGGCCAAGGACTTCACCTGCGTCTACCACGCCTGGAGCTACAGCCTCCAGGGGGACCTGACCGGTGTCGCCTTCCAGGACGGCATCAAGGGCCAGGGCGGCATGCCCCGGCACTTCTGCCTGGCGGACCACGGGCCGCGCAAGCTGCGCATCGCCTCCCTGCACGGCCTGGTCTTCGGCAGTTTCGACGACGACGTCGACGACATCGAGGACTATCTCGGAGACGAGGTCCGCGGTCGGATAGAGCGCGTCCTCGGCGGCCGTACACCGGTCGTGCTGGGCCGCTTCACCCAGGTGCTGCCGAACAACTGGAAGCTCTACGTGGAGAACGTCAAGGACTCCTACCACGCCAGCATCCTCCACCTCTTCTTCACCACGTTCGGCATCAACCGGCTCAGCCAGCGCGGCGGCATCATCGTCAGCGAGTCCGGTGCCCACCACGTGTCGTACTCGGCGATCGACGGCGCGGAGAAGGACGGCGGCTACAGCCGCCAGAACCTGCGGTCCGACAGCGCGTACACGCTGAAGGACCCGTCCCTGCTGGAAGGCTTCAGCGAGGTCGGCGACGACATCACCCTCCAGATCCTGTCGGTGTTCCCCGGCTTCGTGCTCCAGCAGATCCAGAACGCGGTGGCGGTGCGCCAGATCCTGCCCCGCGGGGTCGCGTCCACCCGGCTGAACTGGACGTACCTCGGCTTCGCCGACGACACCCCGGAGCAGACGCAGGTCCGACTCAAGCAGTCCAACCTGGTCGGGCCGGCCGGATTCGTCTCCATGGAGGACGGCTGCGTGGGCGGGTTCGTCCAGCGCGGCATCGCCGGGGCGGCCACCCAGCAGGCGGTCCTGGAGATGGGGGGCGCCGACGCCGCCTCCAGCGGAAGCCGGGTGACCGAGGCGTCGGTACGCGGCTTCTGGAAGGAGTACCGCAGCGGCATGGACCTTGGCACCGCCCCCACCCCCGCAACCGCCCCGCAGCCCGTCGCCGCCCGCCCGCTCCCCGGCACCGCAGCCGCCCAGCAGAAGGAGGCCGCCCAGTGACCACCGCCCCCGCACGGCCGGCCCGGGAAGCCGACGCCTTCCGGGACGTCGCCCAGGCACAGGCCGCCTACGCGCGCTGCATCGACGGCGACCGTCTCGAGGAGTGGCCGTCGTTCTTCACCGCCGACGCCCACTACCGGATCACCACAGCGGCCAACCACCGGGAGGGCCTGCCCGCCGGCCTGGTCTGGGCAGACAACCGGGACATGCTCGCCGACCGGATCTCGGCCCTGCGCGAGGCGAACATCTACGAGCAGCACGCCTACCGTCACATCCTCGGCATGCCCGCGATCCTCGAGGAGTCGACGGACGGCGTGCGCAGCGAGACCGGGTTCCTGGTCGCCCGCATCATGCGGGACGGAGCCACCAGCGTCTTCGCGACCGGCCGCTACGTGGACCGCTACGTGTACGACGACACCCGCCTGCTGCTCGCCGAGCGCACCGTCGTCCTCGACAGCCCGGCCGTCGACACGCTGCTGGCGATCCCGCTGTGACCGCGCCCGGCCACCCCGCCGCCCCGGAGGCGGCCGTCCGGGTGCCCGTCCGGCCGGCGCTCCGGACCCTGCTCACCACCGGTGACCCCAACGGTGTCGGACCCGAACTCGCCGTACGGGCGGTACGGGAACTCGGCACCGGGGCCCCGGTCGTGGTCGGCGACCGGCACGTCGTCGGGCACTACGCGGCCCGGTCCGGGCTGCGGGTGCGCGAGGGTGACGGCACGGCCGTGGCCGAGGCGGACGTCCTCGACCTGCTGCCGGTCCCCGAAGCGCTGCCCCCCGCGGCCTTCCGGCCGGGTGAGATACGTGCCGAGGCCGGCGCCGCGACCATCGCTGCGCTGCGCACGGCGGTCGCTGCCGTCCAGGCGGGGCGCGCCCGTGCCGTCGTCGGATGCCCGCACTCCGAGGAGGCCGTGAACGCGGCCGGCATCCGCTTCTCCGGCTACCCGTCGCTGCTCGCCCGGCTGGTGGGCGTGGCGCAGGAGCGGGTCTGCCTGCTGCTGGTCGGGGGTGGGCTGCGCATCGTGCACGCCTCGCTCCACCAGCGGTTGGCCGACGCAACCGGCGAGCTCACCCCGCAGCGGGTCGGCCACGCCGCGCGTGCCGCGCACGCCTACCTCACCGGGACCGGAATCGCCGCACCGCGCATCGCGGTCTTCGGGATCAACCCGCACGCCGGCGAGGGCGGCCTCTTCGGGGACGACGACCAACGCGTCACGGAACCCGCGGTGCGCATGCTGCGCGCCGAAGGGATCGACGTGCACGGCCCGTTCGGCGCCGACATGGTGCTCGGCGACCGCACGGGAGAGCGGCGCTTCGACGCCTACGTCGCCATGTACCACGACCAGGGCCACATCCCCGTCAAACTGCTGGCCGGACGGGGTGCCGCCGCACTCGCCGTCGGTGCGGCCCTCGTCTTCGCCAGCGTCGGCCACGGCACCGCCTTCGACATCGCGGGCCGCGGCGTCGCCGACCCCTCGGCCGTCCTCACCGCGCTCCGGCTCACCGCGGGCACCGCCCCGAGCGCCCCGCCCGCCGACCCCGCCCACTCTGGGGAGACCCGTCCATGAACCACCAGGTCACCGTCGCCGACACCGGCATCCGTTTCTCCTGCGCCCCCGACGAAAGCGTTCTCGACGCCGCTGAACGCGCCGGATACGCCCTGCCCCACTCGTGCCGCAAGGGAGTCTGTTCCAGTTGCGCGGGCCGGCTCGCCGGGGGGCGGGCCGAGGTGCGCGGGCACGGGGCGGTCGAGGGCCCTGCGGACGACGTGCTGCTCTGCCAGACCCGGCCGCGCGGTGACCTCGTGGTCGCCCCGCGCCGTATCACCGAGCGCGGCGCCGTGTCCCGGACCGTGCACACCCTGCGGGTGCACCGGGTCACGTGGCCCGCCGACGATGTCGTCACCCTCCAGCTCCGGCTTCCCGCGGGGCGGCGCGTCAGGTTCACCGCAGGTCAGTACCTCAAGGTGCTTCTTCCCGACGGCGACACGCGCAGCTACTCCCTGGCCAACCCCCCGCACCGCAACGACAGCGTCCTGCTGCACGTCCGCGTGGTTCCGCACGGACGCTTCTCCGCGCAGATCGCCCCCCGCCTCAGCAAGGGGGACCAGCTCACCGTCGAACTGCCGCACGGCGAGTTCGGGCTCGACACGGACTCCGACGGGTCCGGCCGGCCCGCGGTCCTGCTCGCCACCGGCACCGGGTTCGCCCCGGTGCGTTCCCTCATCGAGGACTGCGTCAGACGCGGCGACGAACGACCCCTCCACCTGTACTGGGGAGGGCGCCGGGAGCAGGACCTCTACGAGCGGCACACCGCCGAAGGCTGGGCCGCGCGGCTGCCCTGGCTCACCTTCACGCCCGTGCTGTCCCGACCCGAAACCGGCTGGCCGGGCCGCGTGGGCCACGTCCAGGACGCGGCGCTGGCGGACCACCCGGACCTGTCCGGCCACGACGTCTACGCCTGCGGAAGCGACACCATGACCCGCGCCGCCCTCGACACGCTCACCACCAAGGGGGCACTGGACCCCGCACGTTTCTTCTGCGACGCGTTCGTGGCCTCCGGCGAGCAACGCCAGGACGCCGCTACCGCAGCAGCCGTCTGACCGCCGCCCCGCCTCTCCCCGCCCCGCCCCGCCCCGCCGACCGGCTCCCCGCGAATCGAGGTAGCGATGTCCCGGCACCTTCCTGTGCGTCTCCCCGACTTCGTCGACGAACGACGTGTCACCCGATACCAGTACGCCGTGGTCACCCTGTGCGGTCTCGTCATGTTCCTGGACGGGTTCGACACGCAGGCCATCAGTTTCATGGCCCCGCACATCGCCGCGGACTGGGGGCTCCAGTCCGCGGCGCTCGGGCCCGTGTTCTCCGCCGCGCTGGTCGGCCTGATGATCGGCTACCTCGTGCTGTCCCCGCTCTCGGAACGGTTCGGGCACCGCCGTGTCATCATCGGCGCCGCCGTCATCTTCGGCGTCACCACGCTGGGCACGGCCGGCGCCGAGAACGTCACCGAGCTGCTCGTCCTGCGTCTCCTCGCGGGCATCGGGCTGGGCGCCGCGGCACCGTCCGCGGTCACCCTCACCGGGGAGTTCAGCCCGAAGCGGCTTCGGGCCAGCTTCGTCCTGGCCATCTACTGCGGCTTCTCCGTGGGCTTCGCGGTCGCCGGGCCCGTCTCGGGCTGGCTCATCCCCGCGCACGGCTGGCGCATCATGCCCTGGGTGGGGGCCCTGGCGCCGTTCCTGCTGGTGCCGGTGCTGTTGAAGTGGCTGCCCGAGTCGCCGCTGTGGCTGGTCAAGCAGGGGACGGACGCGGGCATCGACCGCGCCTACGGCACGCTGCGGCGCATCGGGCGGGAGCTTCCCGAGCGCCCCGCGAAGCACGACGGACCCGTGGTGGTGCTGGACGAGCCCGACGGCGGCTCGACCCGGGCGGCCCTGTCGGCGCTGGTGACCCGCAAGCAGATCGTGGGGACCGTACTGCTCTGGCTGGTCTTCATGATCAACCTCGGTGAGTTCTACGCCCTGCAGAGCTGGCTGCCCACCATGCTGAGCGATCTCGGCGACTCCAACAGCGTCGTCGTCACCGCCACCACGCTCACCACGGTCGGGGGCATCGCCGCCGCGTTCGTCACCGGACCCGCCATGGACCGGCTGGGTGCCTTCGCCACCCTCGCCGTCCTGTACGGCGTCGGCTTCGTCTTCGTCGCCCTCACCGGCGTCGTCCTGCACTCCCCCGTCTGGTTGTTGCTGACGGCGACGTTCCTCGCCGGGGTCAGCGTCAGTGGCGGGCAGAAGAGCCTGATCGCACTCGCCGCCGTCTACTATCCCGCCGCCATCCGCTCGACGGGAGTCGGCTGGGCGCTGGGCATCGGACGGGTCGGCGGGATCCTCGGCCCGCTCGCCGTCGGCACGGCCATCGGCGCCGGTTGGTCGGCCTCCGCGGTCTTCTACGCCCTGTCGGTGCCGATGCTCCTCGCGGGCCTCGTCGTGCTACGCCTCGGCGCCCGTGACCGCACCCGCTCCGACCGAGGGCCGGTGCCCGAGCCGACCGAACCGGCCGAGCAACCGGCGGTCACCGGGCCCTGACCCCCTGCACGGCCGACCGCCGCCGCCCGCACCATGTTCCGGTGCGGGCGGCGGCGGTCGGGTCGGTCGGCTGCGCGGGTGCGTTCTCACCGGGCCCGGGTGGCCAGGTCGGCCGGGGTGTCGGCGGGCTGCTGCACCTGCCCGGCGGCCCGCTTCGGAAGGATCAGCATCGATCCGGCGCCGATCAGGGCCAGTACCGTCATCACCACGAAACCGCTGGAGAAGCTGCCGGTCACGCTGACGATGAAGCCCATCACGGACGGCGCGACGATGCCGGACAGGGCGAACGCCGCGTCGGCGAAACCGGCCGCGACACCGGGCTGCGAGGGCGCCGCGTCGATCGCGGCGACCCACCAGATGCCACCGGTGACGAAGCCGCAGCCGACTCCGATCGAGATGAAGGTCACCGAGACGGTCAGGGACGGCGCGGTGAAGATCGGGATCAGCGCGGCGCCGGAAAGCAGCAGCGCGGTCCCCATGATGGTGAGGCGGCTCCGCGCGCTGCCGGTGCGGGTGAAGACGCGGTCGGTGATCACGCCGCCGATCAGGGCGCCCACGATGCCGGCCGCCCAGGGGGCCACGGTGAACAGGCCCACGGCGGTGATGCTGAGGTCGTACTCCGACGACAGGTACTCCGGCAGCCAGTACATGAAGCCCCAGAACATGAAGCCCCATGCGAAGTACCCCACCGCGATGATCCACAGGTTCCGGTTGGTGAGGATCGGGCGCCACTGGACGCGCCCCGTGGATGCACGTTCCTCCTCTCGCTGTCCGGCGGCGATGTGCGCGCGCTCCGCCGCCGACACCCGCTTGTGGTCGTCGGGGGTGTTCTTGAGCAGCGCGCCGGCGACGACGCACCACAGCACGCCGAGCCCGGCGAGCGCCCAGAACATGCCGCGCCAGCTCAGGGCCGCGATCAGCTGCGTCACCAGCGGACCGCCGATCAGCAGCGAGCCGGCCACGGCCACGCCGCCGACCATCGCGAGGGCGATCCCGCGTTCCTTCAGCGGCATCCAGCGACTGACCGTGCGGGTCGCGGCGGGGAACCCGGGGCCCTCCCCGGCACCGAGGATGATCCGGGTGGCGAAAAGGCCGACGAAGGAGCCCGCCACGGGGGTCACCGCGGTGACGACCGACCAGAGGGCCACCCCCACGAGCAGGATGCGCCGTGCGCCGTAGCGGTCGACGAGCGGGCCGGCCAGGAAGGCGAAGACCATGTAGCCGATGGAGAAGGCGCTGCTGATCAGCCCGTACTGGGACGTGCTGATGCCGAAGGCCTTCGTGAGCGGGTCGACCGCGTAGGCGATCGCGCTCCGGTCGATGTAGTTGATCACGATGAGGGCGACGATCAGTCCGAGCGTCAGCCACCGCACGTGGGAACGCGAGGAATGCATGGAATCACCTCGATGGTGTGAGGAGGAATCTGTGCTGCCTCATGGGCTGCTCACCACCGCGGACAGGGCGCGGGTCAGTGCGGCGGTGTCGGCGGCCCCGGCGATGTTCCACACCTCGTCGGCCAGCGCCCGCACGGCGGGCTCGGCACCCGCGCCGAGGGCGTTGGCGAGGAACTTCGCGGTGAGTTCGGCAGCGTCGAGCGGGTCTTGCGGGCTCCCCCTGTTGACCATGACCCGTTCGGTCATGGTGGATCCGTCGTCGAGTTCCGCGGTGAGGACGGCCGGGAACTGGTGTGGGAAGACGGCGGTGCATTCCTCGTCCGCGACGCAGGTCACGCGTGCGGCGAGGTCGAGACGCGCGGGATCTGCCGCTGCCTCGTCGGTGAAGTCCTCGTGGAACACACCGAGTCCGTGGCCCGGTGCACCGGGCCGTGCGAGCAGTCCGGCGGCCACGGTGTACGGGCCGCTGAACGCCGCGTGGTAGCCGGAGCGCGGGTGCGCCTTCTCGGCCGCGGGTTCTGCGATGGTGCGCAGGACGGGCGCGGGGACGCCGAGCGTCAGCCGGCTGATGCGCGCGGGGTCGACACCGCGGCGGCGCAGCCGCATGGCGGCGTCCACCCCGGCGTGGGTGAAGTGGTTGCAGGGGTACGGCTTGATGAACAGCCGGGAGAGCTCCCAGTGGCGGCCGAGTCCCTCGGTGAGGGCCGCCACCACGCCGTCCGCGTCGAAATGTGCCCCGCAGAACGCCTGGAAGAAGCCGAAGCGGCCCTCGAAGACGGTGGGCGGCCCGGTCAGGCCGAGCCGTGCCAGGTCGGCGGCGACCACACCGGCGTGCGCGGCCCAGCCGCAGTGCACCCGTTTGACGGTGCCGCCCGTGCGGTTGGCCTCGATGATGCCGGAGCCCATGCTCGCCGCGATGCCCATCGCCGAGCAGATGCCCGCTGCGTCGATGCCGCGCAGCATGGCGGCGGCCACGGCGGCGCCGATCGCTCCGCAGATGGCGGTGGCGTGCAGACCGCGGTCGAAGAAGACGGAGTTGCCGAGTTCCTCGTCGTACTGGGCCATGCCGAGCCGGCAGGTGACCTCGATACCGACGGCGGCGGCATCGAGGAGTCGCGCCCCGGTGGCGCCGACCGCCTCCGCGGTGGCGAGGGCCGCGGGCAGCACGGAAGCCGACGGGTGCAGCACGGACGGCAGGTGGGTGTCGTCGAAGTCCAGGCTGTGCGCCAGGGTGCCGTTGACCAGCGCCGCCGAGGGTGCGGGCAGCCGGGTCGTGGAGCCGATGGCGGTGGCGGCGGGGGTGCCGCCCCATTCGTCGACCAGTTCCCGCACCGCGGCACCGGGCCGTTCGGGTAGCGCGGCGAGGCTGTTGCCGAGCAGGTCGAGCAGGTGCCCGGTGACCTTCTCGCGCAGTTCGGCGGGGAGTTCACCGTCCCGGGTCGCCACGGCGAAGTCGGCGAGACGCTGGGCGGGGGTCGTGGTGGGCCTGGGGTCGTCGGGCATCAGGCCACCACCGCGATGGGGCGGATGGGAGACCCGGTGCCGCCGACGATCCTGAGCGGGGTGACGACGAAGAGGAAGGTGTGCTGGCCGGTTGCGGCGAGGTCCTCCAGGGCGAGGTGCTCCATGATGTAGACGCCGTGCTCGACCAGGAGCAGCCGGTGGACGGGCAGCACGCTGTGGCCGGCGCCCGGTGCTATCTGCTCGCAGGCGGTGGTGTCGGATCCGACGGCCCGTACGCCGCGTGCCACGAGCCAGGCGCCCGCGTCCTCGGTGATGCCGGGGACGCCGGACTCCTTGCCGAGGTAGGCGACCGGGTCGTCGAAGTGACGCGCCCAGCCGGTGCGTACGACGGCGACGTCGCCCTGCCCGGGCTCGGCGCCGCCCAGTCGGGCCGCGCGCTGGAGGTCCTCGGCGGTGACGCCGTACCCGCCGGGCAGCGTGTCGACGCCGTGCACGGCGGCGACGTCGAGCAGCACACCCCGGGTGACCATGGCGGGGGTCTGCTCGGCGCCGTGCTGCGCGAAGGCCCCGCCGGTCTGTGCCTCGGCGGCGTCGATCCCGCCGTGCAGCTTGCCCTGGTGGCTGACGTGGCTGAGCGCGTCGATGTGGGTGCCGACATGGCCTCCGGTGACGATGACCTCGTTGGCGGCTGAGCCCCCGTCGGGGCGGACCATGTCGCCGTGGCGGCGTGCCAGGGTCATACGGAAGCCGGGGTGGTTGGGCGAGCACGGCATCCCGGTGAACAGCGGCTGGCCCAGCTCGACGATGTGCGGGTCCGCCGGGAGCGCGGCGAGCAGGGGATGGTCGGACGGCTGGGTTGGCTGGGGTGCGGTCATGACCTGCCTTGCTTGGGAGTGCGGGTTGGGGGTGCGGTGCGCCTGCCGTGCGCTGGGGTGCGCGGGCGGTCAGCTCACGCGGTCCAGCACCCAGTGGGCGCGGGCCACGACCGCGGGGTCGATCAGCCGACCGCGGTCGTCGAGCCAGGCGGCGCTGCCGGCGTCCTGGGCCCGGTGCAGGGAGTCGACCAGCCGGCGGGCTTCGTCGACCTCTTCGGGTCGCGGGGTGAAGGCCGCGTTGACAGCGGGAAGTTGCTTCGGATGGACCACGGACCTTCCGAAGAATCCCTGGTCAGCGGCGCGTTCGGTACTGGTGGCGAGACCGGCCAGATCCGTCACGTCGGTCCACACGCTCTGTACCGGGCCCGCGAGGCCGGCCGCCCGCGCCGCGTTGACGAGGCGGGCCCGCGCCCAGTCGAGCGCCTGGTCGCCACGGACTCGCAGGTCGGCGCCGAGGTCGGCCTCGCCGAGCGAGAGGAACGTCACCTGCGGGGCGGCGGTGGCGAGCTCGAAGGCGCGTTCCACCCCGAGCGCCGTCTCGAACAGCAGGTGGAGCCGGGTGTCCACGTGGTCCAGCACGGTCGCGATGTCCTGGTGGCTCTCGCACTTGGGCAGCCGCAGCCCCGGCACCCGGGCGCCGGCGAGGGCCGCCAGGTCGGCCTGCCCGTGCGGGAGCCGGACCTGGTTGATCCGGAGCCACAGCGGCTTGGGCCAGTCCTCGCCCACGGCCTTGACCGCGGCGGCGCGTGCCTCGTCCTTGCGGTCGGGCGGTACGGCGTCCTCCAGGTCGAGGACGACGGCGTCCGCCTCGCCACGCATCGCCTTGTCGAGGAGGTCGGCGCGGGTGGCGGGGACGTACAGCCAGGACCGTGTCCAGATGGGGTGGTCCGGGGTGCTCATATGACGCCCCGCTCGGCGAGGGAGGCGATCGCGTCGGCGCCGACGCCGTACGCGCCGAGCACCTCCGCGGTGTCGCGGCCCTTGCGCTGGCCGGGCCAGCGGACCGTGCCGGGGGTGTCGCTGAGCCGGAAGGGCACGTTCTGGAACCTGATGCTGCCGAGTTCCTCGTCCTGCACTTCCGTGATCGTCTGAAGGGCCTGGAACTGCGGGTCCTCGAAGATGTCGGCCATGTCGTAGATCGGCGCCACGGCGGCCTGGGCCTCCTCGAACGCGGCGATGACCTCGCTGCGGGTGCGCTCGGCGATCCAGGAGCCGACGGCGTCGTCCAACTCGTCCGCGTGCCGGGCCCGTTCGGCGCCGGAGGCGAACCACGGCTCGTCGATGTACTCGGGGCGTCCGACCAGCCGCATCACCCGCTCGGCGATGGACTGCGCGCTGGTGGAGACGGCGACCCAGGTGCCGTCCTTGGTGCGGTAGGTGTTGCGCGGGGCGTTGTTCGCCGACCTGTTGCCGGTGCGCGGTTGGAGTTGGCCGAGTTGGTCGTAGGTGATGGCCTGCGGTCCGAGCAGGGTGATCATCGGTTCGATGATCGCCAGGTCGAGCACCTGGCCGCGGCCCGTGTGCTCCCTCGCGCGCAGTGCGGTCATGATGCCGAACGCGGCGGTGAGCGCGGACACGCCGTCGGCCAGGCCGAACGGGGGGAGGGTCGGCGGCCCGTCGGGCTGGCCCGTGATGGCGGCGAACCCGCTCATCGCCTCGGCGAGGGTGCCGAAGCCGGGTCGCTTGGAGTAGGGGCCCTGCTGCCCGAACCCGGTGACGCGGGCCAGTACCAGGCGCGGGTTGATCTCGGCCAGCGTCTCGTAGCCGAGGCCCCAGCGCTCCAGCGTGCCGGGGCGGAAGTTCTCGATGACGACGTCCGCGTCGGCGACCATGCGGCGGAAGATGTCCTGCCCCTCGGGGCTGCCGAGGTAGAGGGTGATCGCCTTCTTGTTGCGCGAGAGCATCTTCCACCACAGGCCCACGCCGTCCTTGCTCGCGCCGTGATGGCGCACCGGGTCGCCCTTGGGGTGCTCGACCTTGGTGACGTCGGCGCCGAAGTCGGCGAGCAGGGTGGCGGCGAGGGGGCCGGCGAACAGCGTGGCGATGTCCAGCACCTTGATGCCGTCGAGGGCGGCCCGGCCGGCCGCCCGGCCGGTGGGTGCGGTGTCGTTCATGGAGATCCTTCCGTCGTCGCGTGCGAGGAGGCCGCGAGGGACGCCACCCGCCCGTTGGCGCCGGGGGCCTGCCAGCCGAGCAGGTGGGAGATGTCACGTGCCGCCTCGACCACGCGGGGCGCGCAGGCGCGGACGAACTCGGGGGTGAAGCGGGAGCGCGGCCCGCACACCGACACCGAGCCGCGGACGTCACCGTCGAGGCCGAACACGGGCGCGGCGACGGAGCCGGCGTCGGCCTGCCGCTCGCCCTGGGAGCTCGCGTAGCCGAGTTCCCTGATCGCGGCCAGTTCGGTGCGGAGCGTCGCCGGGTCGGTGATGGTCCTGTCGGTGAGCGCGGAGAGTTCCGCGGTGAGGATCTCCTCGCACTGCCGGTCCGGCAGGAAGGCGAGGAGGCACTTGCCGGAACTGCCCGCATGCAGCGGGAACCTGCGGCCGAGTTCCACGGTCATCTTCACCTCGTGGGTGCTGACGATCTGGTCGATGTAGGCACGCCCGCCGGGCACGAGGGCCGTGAGCGTCACCGTCTCGCGGGTCTCCTGCGCCAGGCGGCGAAGGGTGCCGGCGGAGACGGCGCGCAGGTCGAACTCGCGCAGCGCACGGGCGCCGAGCGCCGCGGCGGTCGGGCCCAGCCGGTACAGCCGGGTCTGCGGGTCGAGCACCACCATGCCGCGGGCGACGAGGGTCTGGAGGATGCGGTGCACCACGGCCTTGCTGAGGCCGAGTTCACGCGCGATCCAGGAGACCCCGAGGTCGTCGGGTCCATCGGTGAACAGCAGGAGAACGTCGATGACTCGGCCGGCGGTCTCGGTTCCAGGTTGGGTCGTCATGGGCTCATTCTTGCCTGTTCCCTTGGCTCGCGATCCGCGGCTCACTCGGATCGATCTCTTGTCCGTACCGCTCAATGGAACATCAGGGAAACACTGACACCACACCCGGTCAAGGGAAGCGGCCCTAAATCTCGCGGTTGGTCCGATCTTCCTGGTAGGTGTTGACGTCGTTTCCGGATCACTGAAACCATTGAGGCAATGATCGTTCCGCTGAGTGGAACATCAGGGAAGGAGGTGGGCGAGTGCCTTCCGAACCATCCGACGCACAGTTGGCCGCCGTATGCGACCGCCCCTCCCCGGCGGGCGACGCCAAGGCCGCGGCGCGGGAGCACACCTCGCAGCTCGCGCGCTGGGCGGCCGGACTGGCCTGGTCCGATGTGCCGGACGCGGTGCGGAGCCGGCTTTCGCTGGTCCTGCTCGACACCTTCGCGGTGACGCTCGCGGGAGCCGGCACCGAGGGCCAGCGGCGCATCCGAGCCGCCTGGCCGCAGCCCGCGGGCGACGCACCCGTGCTCGGCGCCGGCGTCCTGACGCAGGTGGACACCGCCGCGTACCTGAACGCGACGGCTCTGGTGTGCAACGAGCTCGACGAGGGCGGAAAGTACGCCAAGGGCCATCCCGCCGGCCACGCGTTCCCCGCGATCCTCGCCCTGGCCGCGTCGTCGGGCTCCCCCGGCGAGCTCACCGCGCGTGCCCTGCTCGCCGGATACGAGGTGGCCGCGCGCTTCGGTCGCGCCACCGCGCTGCACCGGGGCGTCCATCCGCACGGTAACTGGGGCGTGACCGGCGCCGCCGCCGGCTGCGCGATCCTGCTCGGCCTGCCCGCGCCGCAGGTCGCGGCTGCCATCGACACGGCCGCCGGACTGCCGATCGCGGGCCACTTCGACTCCGCGCTCGACGGGCACCGCGTGCGGGACGCCTGGATCGGCGCCGCTGCCGTGTCCGGGCTCGCCGCGGCACGGCTGGCCGCGGCCGGTGTCGTGCGCGACACGGGCACGGCCGCCCTGTCGCTCGGCACCCTGCTCGGTGACTTCGCGGCCGAGGTGCTCACCGACGGGCTGGGCGAGGACTGGCAGATCCAGCACAACTACTTCAAGCGGCACGCCTCGTGCTCGTACACCCACCCGGCCGCCGACCTGGCCCTTCAGCTACGCGCCCGGCATCTGCGCACCGTGACGAAGGCGCAGCTCGTCGACGCAGTGGTCGAGGTGCGCGTGGACACGCACGCGCTGGCCGCACCGCTGCGGCGCACGCACTGGAACAACAGCCTGGGGGCGATGTTCTCGATCCCCTACGCCGTCGCCACGGCCCTGCTGGACGGCGCGGTGACCCCCGCGGCGGCGGAGGCGACCGCCGCCGACCGGCCCGATGTCTTCGCGCTCGCCCGCCGGGTGAGGGTCACGGAGGACCCGGCGCTGACCGCGCGGCTACCGGACGAGCGCGCCACCCGGCTGACGGCGGTGCTGGCTGGCGGCCGGCGCGTGGAGCTCAGCGCACCGCATCCGGTCGGCGACAGCAGCCACCATCCGTTCACCTCGGACACGTTGTCGCCGGTGCTCGCCGGACTGCTGGGCGGGCGCGCCGTGGTGGAACGGTTGCGGCGCACGGCCGACGCCCTGTGCACCGCCGACGACGTGGGACCGCCGCTGCGGGCGCTCGCCGCCCGCACGCCGCCGCCGGCACCGGTACCAGGAGGCACCGCATGAACATCCTCTCCGTCACCCCGATCCGGATGGCCGCCGGCGAGCTGGCACGACGCCGCGACCGCTACCGGCGGCTCTCGCCGCCCGGAGTCACCTGCGTCCTCGAGGAGGCGGGCGGCGATGCGCCCGGCGAGCTCGCGACCCCGGACGACATCGCCGCCTCGACCACCGCGGTGGCCCGGGCGCTGGCCGCGGCGCCATCCGAGGGCTTCGCCGTCCGGATGCCGGACTGCGTGCTCGACCCCGCCGTCCCCGTGGCACCGGACGGCGCGCGGGTCCCGACCGTCGGCATGCTGCGGCTGTGCGCGGCGCACCTGGTCGCGACCGGACGGACCTTCGGCGCGGTCACCCGCAACCGCGTGATCGGCGACGCGTTCGCCGAGCGGATCGAGGAGTACGGCTACGGTCCGTGGTTCGCCGGTGTGACCGTGCTCGACCTCGCCTTCGACGCCATCGCCGACACCCGGCACTGGAACGACGCGGTGCACGACGCACTCGACGGCTTCGCGGCGCGGGGCGTACGGGCCGTGATCAACGGCTGCTCGGCCGTGGACACCGACGCACGGCACTCGGTGGAGCTGGTGGACCCGGCGGCACTGGCGCTGCGGCTCCTGGCGGCGGGAGGCCGGACATGACAGGAGAAGCAGACAGGGCCGATACCCCGGAAGCGGCGAGGGACCCGGACGACTGGGGAGTGGACCTGGTGGTGGCCGGTGCAGGGGGTGGTCTCGCCGGTGCGCTCAGGGCGGCTGAGCACGGCCTGAGCGTGCTCGTCGTGGACCCCGACGAGCAGTTCCTGCGCGGCAACAACACCTCGATGTCCACCGCGATGATCCCCGGTGCGGGCTCCCGCTGGCAGCGTGCGGCCGGCGTCGAGGACGGTCCCGCGCGCTTCCTCGCCGACATCGCGGCGAAGACCCGTGGCACGGCGGATCCGACGCTGGCGGCCGCCCTCGCGAAGATCAGTGCGCCGCTGGTGGAGTGGCTGGCCGAGGGTGTGGACGTACCGCTCCAGCTGGTGCGGGACTTCAGCTATCCGGGCCACAGCGCCGACCGGCTGCACACGGTGCGCACCCGGCACGGCTCGGCGCTGCTGCGGCACCTGTACGAACGGGTACGGCGCTCCCCCTCGATCGACCTGCTGGTCCCGGCGCGGCTGGTGGACGTCGAGCGCGGCCCCGACGGTGCCGCCGGCAGGGTCACCGGCGCGGTCGTGGAGTACCCGGACGGCCGGCGGGAGACCATCGCCACCCGGGCGGTACTGCTGGCGACCAACGGTTACGGCGCCCACCGGGGCCTCGTGGAGCGGCACCTGCCCCAGATCGCGGCGGCCGACTACCACGGCGGCCAGTTCTCGACCGGAGACGGCCTGGCCATCGGGCTGCGGCACGGCGCGCGGTCCGCGTTCATGGACGCCTACCAGGGCCACGCGGCACTCGCGCGCCGCTCACGGACGCTGGTCGGGTGGGCCACCGTCATGCACGGCGCGATCATGGTGGACACGGCAGGCAGCCGGTTCGGCGACGAGACCACCGGCTACTCCGAGTACGCGGCGGCGCTCGCCGCCCGCCCGGGCGCGCGCGGCTGGATCGTCATGGATCGCCGCATCCACGACCTGTGCCTGCCCTTCTCGGACTTCCAGCAGACCGTGGCGGCGGGAGCGCTGGTGTGGGCCGATGACCTGACCGCGCTCGCCGAACGCACCGGGTGTGCAGCGAAGGCCCTGGAGGAGTCGGTCTCCGACCAGGTCGCGCTGGCCACGGCGGCCACCGGGCATGACCGGTTCGGCCGGACGTTCTTCGAGGGGCCGCTGCGCGGGCCGTTCGCGGCCGTCGAGGTGATCCCCGCCCTGTTCCACACCCAGGGCGGCCTCGTGGTCGACGGCGACGCGCACGTCCTCGACGGCCAGGGGTCGCCGATCCGAGGGCTCTTCGCCTCGGGCGGGGCGGCACACGGTATTTCCGGGCGGGGCGCGGACGGCTATCTGGCGGGCAACGGCCTGCTGCCGGCGCTCGGACTCGCCTGGCAGGCGGCGAACGCCCTGTCCGGCGCCACGGACACCACGGACACCACGCGATAGAGGAAGGCACGAGCACCATGACCGAGCTGGACCTGCTGATCAAGAACGTCCGTCTGGTGAGGCACGACGCATCGGACATCCCCACCACGGACATCGGCATCAAGAACGGGGTGTTCCACCGCATCGCCCCCGACATTGAAGTGTCCGGGGCCGGCGAGGTGGTCGACGGCAAGGGGTTGCTCGCGTTTCCCGGAGTGGTCGACGCACACCAGCACTGGGGAATCTACAACCCGTTGTCGGACGACACGGCGACCGAAAGCGGCGCGTGCGCCCAGGGCGGCGTGACCACGGCTCTCACCTACATGCGCACCGGCCAGTACTACATGAACCGCGGCGGCAGCTACCACGAGATCTTCCCTCTGGTGCTCGACGCCGCCGAAGGACGGTCGCACGTCGACTACGGGTTCCACCTCGCGCCGATGCAGAAGTCGCACATCGACGAGATCCCCGAGCTGATCGCACGCTTCGGCGTCACCTCGTTCAAGATCTTCATGTTCTACGGCAGCCACGGCCTGCACGGGCGCTCCGCCGACCAGAACGCGTTCCTGATGATCCCGCCCGACGAGCGCTACGACCTGGCGCACTTCGAGTTCGTGATGCGCGGGGTGCAGGCGGCGCGCGAGGCCCACCCGGAGCTCGCGGACGCCATCTCGCTCTCCCTGCACTGCGAGACGGCCGAGATCATGACGGCCTACACCAGGATCGTCGAGGAGGAGGGCACACTCGACGGTCTCGCCGCCTACAGCGCCTCGCGCCCACCGCACTCGGAAGGGCTCGCGGTCACCATCGCCAGCTTCCTCGCGGCCGAGACGGAGCTGCCCAACATCAACCTGCTGCACCTGTCGTCGCGCAAGGCGATCGAGTCGGCCATGCTGATGGCCAGGACGTTTCCGCAGGTCAACTTCCGCCGAGAGGTGACGATCGGCCACCTGCTCGCGAACATCGAGACGGCGTCCGGCATCGGCGGCAAGGTCAACCCGCCGCTGCGCCCGCAGGAGGACGTGGACGCGCTGTGGGAGCACCTGGTGGCGGGCCACGTCGACTGGGTCGTCAGCGACCACGCCTGCTGCAAGGAGGAGACGAAGTTCGGCGATCCCAAGAGCAACGTGTTCGCGGCCAAGTCCGGGTTCGGCGGTACGGAGTACCTGCTGCCGGGCCTCGCCGGTGCGGCGCCCGCCCACGGCCTGCCCTTGCAGAAGGTCGCGGAACTGACCGCCTGGACGCCGGCACAGCGCTTCGGCCTGCCCACCAAGGGCCGGATCGCCCCGGGTTACGACGCCGACGTGGTGCTCGTGGATCCGTCGACGTCGTGGATCGTGGACGCGGCCGACTCGGAGTCGGCTCAGGAGTACACCCCGCTGCAAGGCATGGAGATCGGTGCGCGCGTGCAGTCCACGTTCCTGCGCGGTCAGCAGATCTACGGGGACGGCAAGGTCCTCGGGACCCCCCAGGGCCGTTACCTGTCCCGCCCCACCACGCGCTAGGCGGCAGGTACAGGAGCGCACGGCTCGCCCGGCGGAAGCCGCACCGTCCACCCGGTTCGGGGTGGACGGTGCGGCTTCCGCCGTTGTGCACCGCGAACGCCGCCCACCCCCGCCGGTATCCCCTCACCGGCGCTATCCCTTGAGGCCTCACCCTGGCACCCTCCCTTCCGCCGAACTGTTCGGTGACCGAAGTTTCTCACCCGCACCCCTTGCCGCGGCCACGAGGCGGCGGTAACTTCCCCTGCAACGAAAAGCTTCGGGTACCGAACAGTTCGGAGGCCAAAGTGACACCAGCAGGTGCTTCGCGCGCTTCGTCCTCCGCAGACGCCGACGCCCCCCAGGAGGACCGGGGCGGCACCGTCAAAGGCTCGGGCAAGGGCGACACGAGGAGGTCTGGCGATGGCATTACCGATGCCGGGACCGCGGGAGCAGTCGCAGCGGAACCCGTTGACGCGGACGCGGTAGCCCCCACACCGGACGACATCGGCGAGGTGCTGCTCGCCCTCGGCGGCCGACTCACCCGGTTGCAGACGGAGCTGCTGGCCGGCCTGGGCCAACCGCTGACGATCCGTCAGTACCGCATACTCTCCCGGGTGAACAACGGCCACACCTCGCTGACCGCCCTGTGCAAGCTCGCCCACCGCAACCCGTCGACCGTGTCGCAGAGCGTCGACAAGCTGGTCCAGCAGGGGCTGCTCACCCGCGGGGTGTCCCACACCAGCCGTCGCACCATGCGCCTTGCCCTGACCGACACGGGGCTCGCGGCGCTGGAGGCGGGCGACCAGGCGCTCGGGAAGTTCACGGCAGAACTCACCGCGCGCCTGCCGGAGGAGACACGGGACCTGATCCGTCCCGCGCTCTACCAGCTGTACGCCGAGATCCAGGGGCACCTGGACAGCCGGTAGCACGTCGCCCGCCGCACACCCCACGGGTGAGCAGGCGGCCCACCGCCACACCACCGCAGCTCTACACCGCCACACCACCGCAGCTCCGCACCACCGCAGCACCGTGGGCGACCCGGTGCTCCACCCTCCCGATCGCTCGCCGCCCGAGTGCGAGCGACGCGTTCCGGCCCGGCGACACACTGCCACGCGGCCGGCCGATCCCCGAGCGCCCGGCAAGACCCGCGCACGCCCCGCCCGCAGGCACGCGGATCCCCGCGCAACGCCGATCGAGGCGACGCGTGTGCTCACCGGGCCACCGACAGGGCCCCGTACGCACGGACCGCCGCGGCACCACGCACGGGCCGCCCTGTCCCGTACAGCCGCTCCCGCTCCCGCTCCTCACTTCCGCCCGGGAGACGCAGAGTCAGCCACAAGGAGGTGGCATCGATCATGACGCGTGACCGCGCGCCCGACAGCACGACCACCGCACAACCGGCCCAGCTACTCCACCGACTCGACCACTCCCGCTTCACCCGACGCCATGCGGTGATCTACGGCACGGCGCTGATCGGGCACTTCCTGGACGGATTCACCATCAATCTGACCGGGGTCGTGCTCCCTGGTGTGATCCCGGACTTCCACCTGACCAGCGACCAGGCCGGCTACCTCAGCTCCGTGCTCTTCGGTGGCATGCTCGTCGGTGCCGCCGTCGCCGGGGCGGTCTCCGACCGGTTCGGCCGCAAGGTGCCGCTCGCGTTCTGCCTGCTGGTCTTCGGCGGGTTCTCCGTGCTCGCCGCGCTCTCCTGGGACTACTCGTCGCTGATGGCGGCGCGGTTCTGCCAAGGCATCGGCCTTGGCGCCGAGATCGCCATCGTGCTGCCGTACATCACGGAGTTCGTGCCCCATCGACACCGCGCTCCCCTGGTCACCAGCGCCACCGGAGCGTGGCTGATCGGGCTGCCGGTGGCCGCCGTGGTCGGTGCGGCGCTCGTGCCGGCGCTGTCATGGCGGGCGATGTTCGTCGTGGGGACGGTCCCCGTGCTGGTCAGCGGGCTGATCCTGGCGGTGCTGCCGGAGTCGGTGCGCTATCTGCTGCGGCACGGACGCGTCGACGCGGCGCGGGAGATCGTCGGATCGCTGGCGGCCGGACCGGATGCCGCCGGCTCGGATGCGGCCGGATCGGGTGCGGCCGGATCGGGTGCGCCGAAGGACACGGCCACCGCGACCCCGGCCGAGGACGATCGGCCGGCCAAGGCCCCGTCCGGCCGTGGTGAACCCGGCGTCGTGCTCCCGGAGGAAGAGGCCTCGGCCCGCAACCCCGCCGGCTCCGTCCTGAACCTGCTCAGCCCGCGCTACGCCGCCTTCACCGTCTCCCTCTGGTTCATGGAGCTGTGCGCTGGCGCCTTCCTCTACGGCCTGTCCACCTGGCTCCCCTCGATCCTGGAGAAACGCGGCAACAGCCTGCTGGGCAGCCTCACCTACACCGCGATCATCACCGCCACCGGTGTGGCCGGTGCGCTGCTCGCCGGGCAGATCGCAGGACGGATCGGCCGGCGCATCACCATCGGCGTCTCGTTCCTGGTGAGCGGCGCGTTCTGCCTGGTGTGGGGAGCGGCGGACGCCACGGGTGCGGTGGTGGTGCTGGGCTGCTGCGCCACGTTCTTCGGCAGCGGGCTCGCGGGCAGCACCCTCTTCGTCTACGCGAGCGAGCTGTATCCGACGGTGAACCGCGCGACGGGCCTCGGCTGGGCGGCGGCCTGGCAGAAGGCGGGCGGGCTCGTCATTCCCACGGTCATCGGCTGGATCCTCGCCGCGCACGCCCCCGGCTATGTCTTCTTCGTGCTCTTCGCCGGTGTCTCGGTGCTCGCCGGGATCTCCGCGCTGCTCGCCACCTTCGAGACGCGCGGCAAGACGGTCGAGCAGATCACGGCACACATCGCGGCACGCGGCACGGCGCCGAACGACACCGCTGCCGATGGCCACCACCCCGTACGACCCGGAACAGGAAGGTGAAGGATGATCACCACCCCATCCCGCACCCCACAAACGTCCACCGCCCCAGGCACCTCCCTCGACC
Source organism: Streptomyces odontomachi (assembly GCF_024435355.1). Taxonomy (GTDB): domain Bacteria; phylum Actinomycetota; class Actinomycetes; order Streptomycetales; family Streptomycetaceae; genus Streptomyces; species Streptomyces odontomachi. The sequence continues at coordinate 607,712 of NZ_JAMJWG010000001.1, read as the reverse complement.
CGGCCGACCTCGCCGAGCGTGATCTCCGCCATCGCCGGGTGCGCGCCGCGATGGCGGAGGAGGGTCTGGACGCGCTGCTGGCCTTCGCGCCCGGTTGGCGCAGGGAGAACGTGCGGTACTTCACCGACGCACGCCTGACGGGAGCCGCGTCGTTCGTCCTGTTCCCCGCCGATTCCGCGGCCGCCGAGGTCAGCGCCTTCTCCACGCGCCGCAGTGACCTGCCGGCGCTGGCCGCGCCCGGCTGGGTCGGCCGCACCGCCCTGCTCGACGCCCCGCAGCCCGCCGCGCTCACCGATCCCCTGCGTGACCTGCGGCCCCGGCGGGTCGGCGTGGCACACCTCGAGCTGCTGCCCGGGCTGCTGGCCGACGCACTGCGGCGGGCCCTGCCGGGTGCGGAGTTCGTCTCGGCGACCGCCCTCATGGACCGGGTGCGGCTGGTCAAGAGCGACTGGGAGCTGGCCCGGATGCGGCGCACCGCGGCCGTCTGCGCGGCCGGCTGGCAGGCCTTCGTCGACGTGCTCGAACCGGGGCTGCCCGAGTACCGGATCGTCGCCGAGGTGGAGGCCGAGATCAAACGGCTCGGCGCCGAGGACAACTTCATGCTGATCGCCTCCGGTGGCGACGAGGTGCGCGGCATGACGGCGCCCACCCCGCGCTCCCTGGAGGCGGGTGACATGGTGCGCACCGAGCTGACACCGCAGATGGCCGGCTACTGGTTGCAGATCTGCCGCTCGGCGGTGGTCGGCCCGCCCAGCGACGCGCAACGCAGGTCCTTCGACCTCTTCAACGAGTCCGTGGAGGCCGGCATGGCGGCCACCCGGCCCGGCGTCACCGCGCACGACGTCGCCAAGGCCCAGAACGACGTCTTCCGCCGGCACGGCTACGGCGAGTACTGCACCAGCACGTACACCCGGGTACGCGGCCACGGCCACGGGCTGCACCTGGACGAGACGCCGATCATCGAGGGCAACGAGACCGTGCTCCCCGAGAACGCCGTCTTCATCATCCACCCGAACACCTACACGCCGATCGCCGGCTACCACGTACTGGGCGATCCGGTACGCGTCACCAAGGACGGTCCCGAGGTGCTGATCAGCACGGAACGCAAGCTGTTCCACTCGGCCGAGGGCGCGCAGGGCCGAACCGGCCGCCCGGGGAAGGAGGCCGCGGCATGAAGCGTGGACTCGTCGTACTCGACCCGGCCGAGGTGCCGGTGGACGAATGGCGCCAGCGGGTCGCCGACCTGCAACGTCGCCTGGCCGAAGAGCGTGTGGACCTGGCGCTGGTCTACGGGGACGTCTTCGCCTCCGACGACATCGCCTACCTCACCAACCTGTGCATCTACTGGAACGAGGGGGTGCTCGCCGTCCCGGCCACCGGGGAGCCGGTGTTCCTCACCAAGCTCTCGCCGCGGGTGCACCCGTGGATGCGGCGGGTGTCGACGGTGACCCGGATCGCCAGCGGCAAGCAGTTCGGTGCGCTCGCCGCCAAGGCCGCGGCGGAACTGCCCGGCGGCGGCGAGCCGGGCACGCTCGGCCTGATCGACGCGCCCCTGTGGCCCGCGTCCGTCGTCGCCGAACTACGTGCCGCACTGCCCGGCTGGCAGGTGCGCGAACTGCCCTCCTGGGTGCGGGAGCAGCGCGCGGTGCCCTCGGCGGCCGAGCGTGCGCTGCTGGCGGAGGCGGGGCGGGTCGTGGGCCGGGCCGTGGACGCGGCGGTCGAGGATGCCGCCCCGGCCGGCACCGAAGGCTCGCCCCCCCCCGCCGCAGCCGCAGAGGGTCCCGGCGGGCGGGACCGGGTCGCCACGGTGGAGCGCCTCGTACGGGGCGCCGGCTTCCTCGACGTCCAGGTGCACACCGCCCACGGCCTGGACGGCGTGGAGTGCGTGCAGGTCACCGGGCAGTACCGCACGCTGTGGGTGCACGCCGCCCGGCTGGCGGGCGCGGCCGGGTCCGGCTGGGCCGCCGCGCTGGGCGAGGCACATGAGGCGGCGTTGGCCGCGGCACGCGAGGGTGCCTGCGACGCCGACCTGGAAGCAGCCGCGCGTCCCGCGCTCGACCGCTTGCCGGAGGGTTCGAACGCCCAGGTCGGCTGGGTGGACCAGACGGATCTGGCATCCGGCGGCGAGTACCGCGTACGGCCCGCCGGCACCCCCTTGCGGGCAGGTTCCGCCGTGGCCGTCACCGTCGACGCGCTGTTGCCGGGCGGCGGCTACGCGGCGCTCGCCGACACCGTGTTCGTCACCGCGCAGGGCGCCCGGCCCCTCACCCGCGGCTGCGGCACCGGGGCACTCGGCGACGACGGTTCCCACCAGCACGAGCAGCACGACGAGAACGACCGGCACGAGCAGAGCACCAACAGGGCGGCAGCGCCCGGCGGGAGGTCCACGCAGTGAGGATTCTGTCCAACGACGACATTCAGCAGGTGCTGACCGCCGAAGAGTGCCTGGACACCCTCCAGACCGCTTACGGCGAGCTGACCCGCGGCCTGGGCGCCAACCGCCCCCGCAACCACACCTACTTCCCGGTCGAGGACGAGAGGTACCCCGGCTTCTGCTACCGCTTCAAGTCGCAGGAGGGCGGCAACGTCTCCAGCGGGGTGTGGGCGCTGCGCATCACGTCCGACCTGGCGGGCGTGGAGACCCTGCCGAGCGGGGTACAGCGCCGCCGTCTCGTCCCGGCCGCGCCGGGCGGACGCTTCGTCGGCCTGGTCACCCTGTACAGCCTGACCACCCTGGAACCGCTGGCGATCCTGCACGACAGCTACATCCAGAAGATGCGGGTCGGTGCCACCTCCGCGCTCGGCATCCGGGAGCTGTCCCGCGAGGACGCCACGGTGGCCGGCATGTTCGGCTCCGGCTGGCAGGCCGAGGCGCACCTGGAGACGCTGCTGCTGGTCCGCCCGGGCATCGAGGAGGTGCGGGTGTACAGCCCCACCTCCGAGCACCGTGAGACCTTCGCCAAGACCTGGAGCGAACGCACCGGCCGCCGCATCGTCGCCGTGGACCACCCGCGGGACGCGGTCACGGGCTGCGCCATCGTCACGTGTGCGACGGCGACCATGGAGCCCTGCTTCGACGGGGCCTGGCTGGAGCCCGGCACCCATGTCACGGCCATCACCTCACCCGACGGCACCGCCACCCGCCGGGAGCTCGACGACACCACCTTCGACCGGGCGGACCGCATCACCGTGCTCTCCCGCGAGCAGGTCCACCACGACAAGCAGTACGACATCCTCGGCCCCGTCGAACGCGGCCGGATGGCCTTCGACGAGATCCGCGAACTGGGCGAGGTGCTGATCGGCGCCGCGCCGGGGCGCCGCTCGCCCGAGGACATCACCGTGTTCGCCAACAACACGGGCATGGGCGTGCAGTTCGCGGCCGTGTGCGCACGGGCGCTCCGGCTGGCGGAGCAGCGCGGGCTCGGCCACGAGGTGCCGACGGACTGGTTCCTGGAGTCGACGAGTCCGTGAGAGCGCCGTGCACACCGTCCCACCGCCCTTCGGGCCCGTCCGGCAGAGAGGCACACCCGTCATGCAATCCGACAGCCCACACCGCGTGGGCGGCACCACCATCGTCTTCGGCGACGACGTCAACACCGACGTCGTCATCCCCGGCCGCTACCTCGTCAGCATCGACCCGGCGGAACTCGCCGAGCACGCCTTCGAACCGCTCGGCCCCGAGGTGCAGCGACGCCTCCGCGCCAGCCGGGTCGTGGTCGCCGGGCGCAACTTCGGCTGCGGCAGCGCCCGCGAGCAGGCCGCGAGCTGCCTGATCGGTGCCGGCGTCAAGGCCGTGGTCGCCGTCTCGTTCTCGCGGGTCTTCTTCCGCAACGCGATCAACACCGGCCTGGTGGCCGTCGAATGTCCCGGGGCCGTCCAGGCGCTGGGCGCCGCCGCGGGCGAGGGCGAGCCGGCGGGCGAGATGTGGGTGGACTACGACGCCGGCACCGTCGAGACCGCGGGCGGCACCTTCACCTTCGCCCCGTATCCGCAAGGCCTGCGGGACATCCTCGAGGACGGCGGCCTGATCCCCCATCTGATGCGCAGCTTCCAGCAGGCCGACGCCGCAGAGGAAGGCACGGCACGATGAGCACCGAGCCGACAGAGGCCCCCAGGACGTTCGCCCAGAAGGCGATAGAGCGCGCGTCCGGCGAGCACGACCTCGCCCCCGGGCAGATCGTCGACGCCTACCCCGACCTCTACATGAGCCACACCGCGAGCTGGCGGTGCATCCGCACGCTGGAGCGCATGGGCGTCGACCGGCTCTACGACCGCGACCGGGTCGCCATGGTCATGGACCACATCTCGCCGGCCATGAACGCCAAGACCGCGGCCGACCACCAGCTCTGCCGGACGTTCGCCGAGCGGATGGGCATCACGAACTTCTTCGACGTGCAGGCCGGCATCGCGCATATCGTGCTGATGGAGAACGGCCTGGTCAGGCCGGGTCAGTTCATCATCGGCACCGATTCGCACTCCACCATCTACGGCGCGCTGGGCGCCTTCGGCACCGGAGTCGGCTTCAGCGAGATCACCGCGGCCTGGGTGACCGGGAAGCTGTGGGTCAAGGTGCCCGAGTCCGTGCGCATCGAGGTCGACGGGGCGCTGCCGGTGGGCTCGTACGCGAAGGACGTGATGCTGAAGCTCATCGGCGACCTGGGCGCCGACGGGCTGACCTACTGCTCGGCCGAGTTCGGCGGCTCGTACGTCACCTCCCGGTCGGTGTCGGAACGCATGACGTTCTGCAACCTGGCGATGGAGATGGGCGCCAAGAACGCCTACGTGGCGCCCGACGCGATCACCCGGGCCTATCTGCACGACGAGGCGGGCGTCCCGGCCGACGGCTACGAGGTGCTGCTGCCCGATGCGGGCGCCGCCTACCGTGACGTGGTGCGCCTGGACTGCTCGGCGCTCACCCCGCAGATCGCGGTCCCGCACACGGTGGACAACGTCGTCGCCGTCGACGAGGTCAGCGGCACCAGGCTCGACCAGGTGTTCATCGGGTCGTGTGCCAACGCCAAGTACGACGACCTCGCCATCGCCGCCGAGGTGCTGGCCGGGCACCGGGTCGCACGGGGCGTACGGCTCGTGGTCACCCCCGCCTCCAGCGCGGTCATGGCCAAGGCGTCGGCGACCGGCGTCCTTGCCACCCTCATCGACGCCGGCGCCATGATCACCAACGCCGGCTGCGGGGCCTGCGCGGGCAACGGCGGCGCCATGGCCGACGGCGAGGCCACGCTGTCCACCGCGAACCGCAACTTCCAGGGTCGGATGGGCAGTTACCAGTCGAAGATCTTCCTGGGCAGTCCGGCCACCGCGGCGGCCTCCGCGATCCGCGGGGTGATCACCAACCCCGCCGAGGTGCTGGCCGAGACGCGCACATCTCGGGTGGCCGCGGCGGCCGGTGCCGGCCGCACCGAAGGAGACGGGTCATGAACCTCGTGGAGAAGATCCTCGCCCGGGCCAGCGGCCGGGCCTCGGTCGAGCCCGGTGAGATCGTCATCGCGCAGGTGGACCGGCTGCTGATGCACGACCTCAGCGGCTATCTCACCTCCGAGGTGTACGAGAGGCGCATCGGCCGTCCCATCCCCGACCCGGAGCGTGCGGTGATGGTCTTCGACCACCACTTCTCACCGCCCACCGAACGCCAGGCGCAGATCCTCGAAGCCAACCGCGCATGGGCACGCAAGCACGGCATCACCCTGCTGGACTGCGGCAACGGCAACCTGCACCACGCGGCGGTGCGCGGCGGGTACGTCCGGCCGGGCATGATCGTCGTCGGCTCGGACAGTCACACCCCGGTACACGGGGCGCTCGGGACGCTCGCGGTGGCGCTCGGCAACGACTCGCACGCGGGGACCGTGCTGCCGCACGGGAAGGCGTGGTTCCGGGTCCCCGAGACGGTCCGCATCGAGCTGCACGGGACGCCGCGGCCCGGCACCACGGCGCGCGACGTCGCGCTGTGGCTGGTCGCGCAGATCGGTGAGGGCGCGCTGAACTACCGGGCGCTGGAGTTCGCGGGCCCCTACGTCAAGCAGGCGTCCTTCTGGGACCGCTGGCTGTTCCCGCTGCTCTGCGTCGACCTGGGCGCCAAGTGCGCGTACGTCGAACCGGACGAGGTCACCGCGGCGTTCGTCCGCACGCTGCCCGGTGGGCCGTCCGGCGGCTTCGCCGGCGAGCTGCCGCGCGGTGACGGTGCCCAGGACGCTGCGACGGTGCTGCGGTACGACGTCGGCGCCGTCGTACCGCAGGTGGCCTGCCCGCCGACGGTCGGGAACACCAAGCCGGTCACGGACGTCGCCGGGACCCCGGTCGGCTGGGCCGAACTCGGCGGGCACGGCGGCGGGCGCATCGAGGACATCCGGGAGGCGGCCGAGGTGCTGCGGGGCCGGCGCGTCCATCCGCACACCCGCCTGAACATCGTGCCGTCCAGTCGCGAGGTGTTCGCCGAGGCCGTACGCGAGGGTCTGGTGGCCTCGCTGCACGAGGCGGGCGCGACCTGGTTCCCCCCGTCCACCGGCTCCAACCAGGCGATCAACATGGGCGCGATGGCCGCGGGCGAAGCGATGGTCTGCACCCACTCCAGGAACTTTCCCGGCCGCAACGGCAGCACGGAGGCGGCCGTGTACCTGGCGTCGGCGGGCACGGTCGCGGCGTCGGCGGTGGCCGGGGAGATCACGGGGGCGGCCTTGGTCGGCGCGGCCCGGGCGCACGGCGCGGTGCCGGCCGCGAAGGGTACGGACACGGGTGCGGAGAGGGGCGTGGCATGACGGCCGCAGGCAGTGGAGGCACGACGGGCGCACCGGCGGCCGGGGCCGCCGCGGGCGCGGTGGGCTCCGGGAGCGGGCTCGCGGGGCGGTTCGAAGGACGGTGCTGGACGTTCGGCGACAACATCCCCACCGACCAGCTGGTGAAGTCCCGTTACGTCTTCGACCCGATGGACGAGATCGTCAAGCACGTCCTGGAGGACCTGGACCCGGAGTTCCCGCATGCGGTACGGCCCGGCGACATCGTCGTCGCCGGCCGCCACTTCGGCCAGTCGTCCGGCCGTGCGATCGCGACGAAGGCGCTCCAGGCCACCCGGATCGGCTGCGTGGTCGCGGAGACGTTCGCCCGGACCTTCTACCGCAACTGCTTCGAGATCGGACTGCCAGCCCTGGAGGCCGAGGGCGTCACCGCCCTCGCCCGCAAGGGCGACCCGCTCACGGTCGACATCACCACCGGCCTGGTGACGAACACGGCGACCGGCGAGACGTGCTCGGGGCGCCCCGCGGATCCGTTCCTGATCGACATGCTGGCGGCCGGCGGCCTGATCGCGCTGGCGGAGCAGCGACCGGAGCTGTTCGGCTGACGCATCCGCCCGCGAGTGGGGGGCCGTGTCCGGAGGCGGGTGGCCTGGGGCCGGTCGTTTGGATCATGCTGGGCTCGCGGGGCCTACTTGGCGATGAGCAGGAGCAGGGCGCGACCGTGCAGCGTGTAGGTCGTGCCCGCGCCGCCGATCAGCGCTTCCGAGCCGGGCGCCGCCATCTGGTCGGGTCCTTCGGCCCAGCCGGCGGTGTCCGTGACCCGGTACCAGTTCTTGCCGGCGCCGGGCGACGGCAGGGTGAAGGTGACATCGCCCGACCAGCCGTTGTAGCCGACGTAGAGGGCGCTGTTCGCGTCGCCCAGTTCGGTGCCGTCGAGCCGCCAGCCCAGCGCGTGGTCGTTCGGGTCGGACCAGTAGGCGCTGTCGGGTGCCGACCCGGCCGGGGTGTACCAGTCGAGCTGGTCCATGCCGTTGCCGTTTGCGTCCGTGGCCCGGTAGAACCCGGTGGGTCGCAGCGCCGCGTGCGCCCTGCGGAACGCGATCAGTCGCTGTGCGTAGCCCCGGAAGGTGCTCTGGTCGCCGCTGAAGGACGTGGTCAGCCAGTTCGCCGAGGAGTCCAGGTTGTAGGGGTTGTTGTTGCAGCGCAGCGTCCGCAGGTACTCGTCGCCGCCGGTCGTCATCGGTGTGCCCGCCGACAGCATCAGGAGGGCGAGGCCGTTGCGGGCGGCCTTGCGCTGGTCGGCGGCCACCCCGCCCTGGTCCCACGAGTAGTTGGCGTCGGAGCCGCCGTCGGACGGGCCGTACGGCCAGGCCTGCCCGTTGTTCTTGCCGTTGCAGGCGTACAGGTCGGCCAGGGTGAAGCCGTCGTGGGCGACCATGAAGTTCACGGAGTTCCCGGGGGCACGGCCGTCGTCCTGGAACAGGTCGGACGATCCGGCGATCCTGTCGGCGAGCCGACCGGGGGTCACGTTCACCACGCCCAGGTCGTTCTGGTCGGCCCGCAGGGTGTCGCGGAAGTCGCCGTTCCACTCCGACCAGCCGGCCGGCAGGTTGCCGAGCTGGTAGGTGCCGTCGCCGATGGCCCACGGTTCGGCGATCCAGTCGGTGCCGGTGCCGCCCTGCACCGGGCGTGCCGGCATGGTGGCGGTGATGCGGTTCAGCGCGGTGGCGGAGTCGGTCCTGCTGTACCGGAAGCAGCCCGACTGGCAGGTGTTGCCCAGCACCGGTGCCAGGTCGAACCGGAAGCCGTCGACTCCCATGGAGTCCTTCCAGTAGCCCAGCGAGTCCAGGATGATCTGCTGTGCGACGGGGTTGTAGGTGTTGTAGTTGCCGCCCACGCCGGTGTTGTCGTACGGGCCCTGGAGGTCGGACGTCAGCTCGTAGTACGTCGGGTTGTCCAGGCCGCGCCAGGACAGCAGGCTGTACGTGCTCGCGCCTGCGGCGTTCTGCGGGTCGCCCTCGGCCGTGTGGTTGTAGACGACATCGCTGAGGACCTTGATCCCGGCGTCGTGGTACGCCTTCACCATGGCCTTGAACTCCCGGGTGGGACCGCCCGCCGAGCGGTCCGCGGCGTAGCGGCGGTCCGGTGCGAAGTAGTCGAGCGTGGAGTAACCCCAGTAGTTGTCGCCGCTGGTCGAGGTCGCGTCCACGTCGTTGGCGTCGTTCTGCGTCTCCTGCACGGGCAGGAACTCCACCGCGGTGACGCCGAGCGCCGCCAGGCTCGCCGCCTTCAGCCCGGCGCCCTGGTACGTGCCCTGGTAGGCGGCCGGGACCGACGGGTCGTTCCTCGTCAGGCCCCGCACGTTCACCTCGTAGACGACGTCGTCCTTGAGTGCCCTGGTCGGCTTGGTGCCGGTGCTGGTGGTGTCGTCGGCCAGCACGATGCCCTTGGGCGCGTAGTTGCCGCTGTCCAGGGCGCGGTACTGCGAACCGGTGGCGTAGACGGTGTCGCTGGTGTTCGCCGGGGTGCGCGGATCGTGGCTGAGCTCGCGTGCGTAGGGGTCGCTCAGCAGCTTGTTGGGGTCGAAGCGGTTGCCCTGGGAGTCCACGTCGGCGATGAAGCCGGCCGACGAGCCCTTCGTCCAGGACGAGGTGTACGGCCAGTTCGGGCCCCAGGCGCGGTAGCCGTAGTACACCGGGCCCGTGATGCCGTAGGTGTCCTTGAGCGTCGCCACCGGAACGGTCACCGACCAGATGTCGGTGGAGGCGTCCTCGGACAGCGGGTAGGAGACCTTCTCCTGGCTGCCGTAAGCCGCCGCGTACAGGTACACCTCGATACGGGTCGCCCGCGACGAGTACACCCGGAAGGTGATGTGCGAGGCCGTCGAGTCGTAGTGGGCGCCCATGTTCTGGCCGGCGGTGGGGGCGGCGGCGGTGGCCGCGACGGCGCTCGGTGGGCCGGCCAGCGCCGGCAGGGTGAAGGTGGCCGCCAGCGCGACGGCGCCGGCCACGGTGGTGCGGACGGTGGCACGCAGACGGAGGGGGTGGCGCGTGGGCACGACGGCTCCTTCTCTTGTCAGGGAAGGGCTGCACGCGCCTGCAGCCGACTGCGCCCTGCACGTCCCCGGCAGGGCGAGCACTTGGGCTTCAGCTTACCTTCGGCGGCAGGCTGGAGCAGCGTCCTTCGGGCGTCCCTCCAGGGCGCTCTCCAGGCGTCACTCCGGGCGTCCTTCCAGGCGCCGAACCGTCGCCGGCGGGTCAGTGGCTCGCTCGTGGCGCGGGGTCGGTGCGGTCACGGACGTGCCGGCGGTGTTCGCGGCGCAGGCAGGTCGCTGCCGCCACCGCCTCGGCGGCGGCGAGGACGAGGAGGGCCGCGGTGGGTCCCCGCCAGTCGGCCAGCACTCCGGTGAGGCCGAGGGCCAGCGGCGGAACGCCGTAGTTGACCAGGCCGGTCACGCTGTTCACCCTGCCACGGAAGCGATCGTCGGTGGCCTGCTGCACCAGCGTGGAGGCGAGCACGCCGATGATCGCGGAGGAAGCCCCTGACAGCAGGGACGCCCCGGCGAGTTGCACGGCGTCGCCCGAGAAGGCGATGCAGGCGATGCCGATCGCCTGGAGGAGCCCTGCGCCGCCGATCCAGCGCATCGGGTCGTCCCGGTCCTTCGGACGGCGCAGCGTCAGGGTCAGCGCGCCCGCGATCGCGCCCGCGGCGAACCCGGTGAACAGGGCGGCGGCGCCGGTCGGTCCCATGCCGCGGTGCCGTGCGACCAGGATGCCGCCCATGTTCAGGGCACCGGCGATGGCCAGGTTGAACGCGGTCAGGACGGCGACGAGGGCACGCAGCTGGTGGTGGGACCAGAGGTAGGCCAGGCCCTCGCGCACCATGCCGAGCGTGCGGCGGTGCGGGGCGGTGGCGTGCGGTGCGGAGCGGGGACGCAGTCCGGCCAGGCACACCGCCGAGACCAGGAAGGTCGCCGCGTTCGCCGCACAGGCGAGCCATACGGCCGAGAAACCCACCAGCACGCCGCCGAGCACCGGCCCCGCGATCATCGCCGTACGGCTGACGATCTCGTAGGCGGAGGTGCCGCCGGCGAGTTGCTCCTCGGCCAGCAGCCTCGGTCTGAGGGCGGCGGTGGCCGGGAAGAAGAAGGCGTCGGCGATGCCCACCGTGAGACCCACGGCGGCCAGCAGCACGGTCAGCTGGGCGGCTCCGGCGGTCCAGGCGAGGCCGGCGGCGATGACGAAGACGGCGGCCAGCAGCACGTCGCAGACCACCGCGACCCGCTCCGGGGCGCGCCGGTCGACGGTGGCGCCGGCCCACAGGAACAGCAGGGCCCGCGGGATCGACGGAGCGGCGATGACCAGCCCGGCGAGGCCCGGCGCCACCCGACCCGTCGCCAGCCACGCCAGGACCACCAGCCACACCTGGTCGCCCAGCAGTGACGTGCCCTGGCCGATCAGCAACCGCCGGTACGGGGCCTCGCGCCACGCCGGGCGAGGGGCCTGCGGCGTCTGTGTCGTCACCGACCGCCGCCGCCCTGCCGCTGGGTGATGAGCACGTCGACGGGTGCGAGGGGCCCGCGCACCGCGGCGGGGGTGGGGACCCGCGGCTCCTCGGCGACGGCCTCGTCCCAGTAGGAGGCGCGCAGGGACCGCATGACGGCACGCCAGACGGTCGGCAGGACGACGTCGCTGAGCGGCGGCAGCAGCTCCCAACGGTTGCCGCTGATGTCCCGCTGGGCCACGACCGGCGGTATCACGGTCCAGCCCAGGGACGCGAGCTGGTGCGCGCCCGGTGCGCTGCCGTCGTCGGCGGCCCCGCCCGGGGCCCAGATGCAGGCGACCCGGGTGCGGATCCGGCCCGCGAAGGACGTCAGGTCCCGCAGCACGGCAGGGTCGTCGGCCGAGCCGGGTGCGAGCACGGCCACCGCGAGGTCGTGGCCGCCGTGGGTGTCGCAGGGAGTGTCGAAAGGGACGGTCCGCTGCTCGACCCGGGGCGCGAGCCGGGCCGTCAGAGCGGTCGTGAGGGGGTCGGTCAGCGCGGCGTCGAGGGACCAGGCGCGCAGGATCAGGGCGCTGCGGCACGGTGCGTTCGTCTTCACGGTGCGTCGCTCCTTCGTCCGTGCCCGGACGAGGCGGCTGGACCGCCCCGCCCGGACATCTCCGATGGGCTGCCGTCGATCAGCAGTTGCAGTTGTTCCCGTTGGACCGCTTGCGCATGGCGTCCTGGGACCCCTTGTTGATCCAGGTCATGACTGCCTCCTCTTAAGGACGGTGGTTTTCCTCTCCGGCAGTCCCACAGGGACAGCGGGCTGCCAGCTAGCGGATCCGTGAGTACAGGCTCTCCTCACGGATGAGGGTGAGCGTCTCGCCGATGGACTGCTTGGCGTTCGGGCAGGCGCACTCGGGCTCGTCCATCCACTCCTTGGGGCAGACGGCGCCATGGCAGGAGGGGTTGAAGTAGCAGGTGGTGCACTTCGTCGGCGCGTCCCAGCTGGACCCGTCGGTCTCGCACCACAGGGCCATCTTCTGCCAGCCCAGGGTGAGCGACCCGTCGCGGTGGATGCTGCCGACGATGTTCCGGTCGTGGTAGTCGAGTTCGACGGTGCACTTGTGCAGGTCGCCGTTGGGGCCCACGACGAACGAGTGCGGGTTCGCGGCGTAGCAGACCGCCCCGTTCGGCTGCATCTTCTGCTGCGAGATCGCGTCGGGAAAGCCCGCCTTCAGGGCCAGCCACTTGTTGTGCAGTACGGCCCGGGAAGCGTCGCGGCCCTCGAAGACGTGCAGGTTGTCGTCGTTCGGGCCGCCCCACTTGCCGATGGCGGACAGCTCCATGGAGAAGCGCTCGTCCGCTCCGAACTCCCGCTCCAGCTCCGCCAGGAAATCGGGGAACCGCGCGTGGCTCTCCGGATCGAAGTTGTGCCGGATCATCACCGTGAAGTCGTGGTCGGTGCTGCGCAGGTACAGCAGGTTCCGCCAGATCGTGTGGAAGGCGGTCTCCCCCAGGGCGCCCACCCGGCGGGCGTCGTGTTCGTGCGCGAGGCCGTCCAGCGTGATCTGGAACTGGCTGAGGCCGGCCGGTATCACCTGGTCCGCGTACGCGGGTGTCAGCAGCGAGCCGTTGGTGGTGGCCAGCGCGGTGAACCCGGCGCCCTTGGCCTCACAGCTGCGCCTGAGGTGCCCGGTGACGTCCAGCACGATGTCGGACGCCAGGAGGGGTTCCCCGCCGAACCAGGACAGGGCCAGGAAATCCAGGTCGTCGTCGCCGTCGACCAGGTTCTTGATGCCCTCGACCACCTCGGGCTTCATCCTGGGGCGCTTGAACTCCTCGTAGCAGTACACGCAGCGGAAGTTGCACTGCTCGGTGGGCATGACGATGAGATGCAGACTGTTGTCGACGTAGCGACCGGCGTACTGGTGGGTGACGAGGGCGCGTTCGTCCACTCCCCGGGGCACCAGGAACCCCCCGTCGATCAGGTCGCTCACGACCGGGCTGTCGTCACGGCGCGAGACGGTGTCGGGGAGCAGTGCCCGCCGGGCGTCCGCCGCGAGCTCTCCCTCGACGGTTCCGATGGCCCCGGTGCGTGCACAGTGCAGTACGAGCGCGCCGTCCGCCTGGTGCGACAGGCTGACGTAGCGCGATGGCACGAACTCCTTGTCCGTTGCGGGTCCCATACGAGCGCACCCCCAAGTCTTCACAGCACACCCTGGCCGGCGGCGTTCGGCACGAGATGCGCTCTGGTATGAAATGCCGGCGTCTGTCAGCCTTTCGACATCACCCAAGGATGTCCCGACTGGCGGCCGGACGATAAGGGTGTTGTGGTCCCTGACGAAACATGCTGGTCGCAGGCGCGCAGGGCGGTGCTGCTCGGGGCACGTCCGTTCATCGTCTTTCTAGGGGGAACATGGTGCTGAGGATGCACTTCACGGGCGATGACCTTGCCGGGTTACGCGTGGCGGCGGGTCCGGATCCGATGTGGGAGACCGTGTTGAGCGTGCACGTGCTCAGTGGTACCTACGGGCGACTGGTGTTCGAGGGCTGGTGCAGGGCGGCCAGGCGCCGGCTGTGTGCCCTGCCCCGCCAGCGGGCCAGCCTGATCCGCTGTCTCATGCCTTCGGTCGGCGACTTCCCGGATTTCCTGACGCCGTTCCAGGAGACTCCGGGCTCGACGAAGGCATCGCACAGATCACGGGCACGCCGCGCGGCCGGCTCCGCGACGACCTGTCCGTGCCGGCGCACCGGCCCTCCTGGTTAGGCCCGCTGGCGGAGGGGGAGGCACCGGCCGTCACGCTGCTCCAGGAGACCCTGCGCCAGTACCACCAGCTGGTGCTGGCGCCGTACTGGGAGCGGATCCGCACCCTCGTCGACGTCGAACGCATGACGCTCGCGCGCGTGATGGTCACCCGGGGCGTGGACGGCCTGCTCGGCAGCCTGTGGCCCTTGCTGCGTTGGCGGCGCCCGGTGCTGGAGATGGACTACCCGCACGAGCGGGACGTGTACCTGGCCGGCCGAGGGCTGCTGCTGGTGCCGTCCGTTTTCTGCTGGCACTCCCCGGTCACCTTCTGCGATTCGGGGTTGCGTCCGGTACTGGTCTATCCGGTCGGCAAGGAGCCGGGGTGGCAGGAGGAGCCCGGGTGCGACAACGCGCTGCACGGCCTGCGGCGACTCCTCGGGGCCACCCGGGCAGCGGTGCTCCGGGCGGCCGAGGACGGCTGCACCACCACGGAGTTGGCCCGCCGGGCCGGGGTCAGCCCGTCCACGGCCAGCCAGCATGCGACGGTCCTGCGCGAAGCACGGCTGCTCGCCGCGACGCGGTCGGGCAATCAGATGATCCACACCCTGACGCCGAGGGGCACCGCCCTGTTGCAGGCGAGCCAGTAGGGCCGGAAACGCCAGCAGGTCCCATGGTCAACGACGCCCTGTCGACGCCCGGGGTCAGGCGTGCTCGGGGCCGATCTCGACGCAGCAGGCGTCGGGTCTTGGCGCCAAGGCGGCCCGCACACCGGTGATCTGCAGCCCTTGCAGGTAGCCGGTGACGAAGGCGTGGTTCATGCCGCACACCAGCTCGGGGGCCCGGCCGGCGAAGGGATGGAACGGGCAGTTGTGCAGGCGCAGCCGGTCGGGCGAGGGGCGGGTCGGTTCGAAGCCGTGCTGCTCCAGCATGCGTTCACAGGCCGCCAGGCCTGCTGCCGTACCCCGCACGCCGGGGCAGCTCGTGGTGCGCTCGGCCGTACCGAGGCCGCTGCCCCGTTCCCGGGCGGTGCGCAACGCGGCTTGAACGGCGTTCTCGTCGTCCTGCTCGGTGAGCACGGCCGTGAGCAACAGCTCGGCGAGCAGTTCGTGGCGGCGGTCGGGGATGTTGATGCGGATCTCGGTGTCGGCCACCTCGTAGACCTTGGGCTGACGGCCCACCCTGCGGGCGGCTCCTGGCACCCCGTAGCGGGCGCGCAGCAGGCCGGCGTCGACGAGTTTGTCGAGGTGGAAGGCGGCGAGCTTGCGGGAGATGCCGACGCTCTCGGCCGCCTCGTCCCGGGTGACGGGCCGGTGGGCGTGCCGGATGAAGGCGAACATCCGCCGGCGCGAGTCCTCGCCGAGCACGCTCACGGAGTCGATCGCCGCATCGTCCACCGCGGGCCACGCGCCCGCCCGTGACGAGGCGTCCGCACCCGGCGACGGGCCCGCCCCGGGCAGGGGCCCCGCCCCGGGCAGGGGCCCCGCCCCGGGCGACGGGCCCGTCCCGGGCGATGCGTGCATATCGGCGACCACCCTCACACAGTAGCTCCCGCGGCGGTGGACGAAGGCCAGGCCGGAGCGGATCCGACGGGCGGGGGGTTGACCCCCAATCCACTTAAGACCAATATTTGTTGGCGAAAAAGGAGGCTCTTGCGATGACCGATCGGTTGCACCGGCAGAAGGAGCGCACGGAGCGGGCGATACGGCGGGGCAGCGCCGCTCTCGCGGACTCGTACGGGCCTCCGTTCGACCCGCAGTCCGGCTCGGAGGGCCCCGGGTCCGCGGCGCCCGTCACGGCCCCGCTGCGCGTCGTCCACGACACCGACGGTGTCGACCTGGTCGCGGCCGAGGCCGCCGCCGGACGGTTCCTGCGGGCCCTGGGCATCAGTACCGACACCGAGAGCCTGCGCAGCACCCCGGGCCGCATGGCACGCGCCTACGCCGAGTTGTTCAGCCCGCGCCCGTTCGACCTGACGACCTTCCCCAACGACGAGGACTACGACGAACTGGTGCTGGCGCGCAGCATCCCGCTGCGTTCGGTGTGCGAGCACCATCTGCTGCCCTTCGTCGGCACCGCCCATGTCGGCTACCTGCCCGGCCGGCGCATCCTGGGCCTGTCGAAACTGGCCCGTGTCGTCGAGCACTTCGCCTGCCGCCCGCAGGTGCAGGAGCGCCTCACCAAGCAGGTCGCCGACTGGCTCCAGACCCATCTGGAACCCAAGGGGGTCGGCGTCGTCATCGAGGCGGAGCACACCTGCATGACCCTGCGCGGGGTACGGGCCACCGGCTCCAGCACCCTGACCTCCACGCTGCTCGGCACCCTGCGCGACGACGCCCGCTCGCGCGGCGAGTTCCTCGCCCTCACCGGCATCTCCGCGTAGTCCTCGGCACCCGCCGGCGTTCACGCATGGCTTCCCGCTGCAAGGCGGCCGTCCGCACCGCGTGAGTGACGGCCGCCGGCGGTCTCACCCCGTCAGGTCCCCGTCGCGCTCGTTGACCGCCGCGAAGTGCCGCAGCTTGTCCTCGTCCACCCGGACCCCGAGGCCGGGCCCGTCCGGCACCCGCAGCCGGCCCGCTTCGAGGTGCAACGGCTCCACGATGTCGTCGGCGTGCAGGTAGTACATGCTGTCGATGGCCCGCGAGAGCACCGGCGTGCTGGCCACCACGGCCAGGTGCGCGGCGGTCGCGATGCCCAGCTCTCCCCCGCTGTGCAGGTTCATGCCGAGCCCGAACGTCTCGCAGTGCGCCGCGAGCGCCTTGGTGGCCGCGATGCCGCCCCACTTGTAGACGTCGCCGTGCACCACGTCCACCGCGTTCAGCCGCACCGCGGGGGCGAAGTCCTCGAAGCGGACGACGCACATGTTGGTGCACAGCGGGATGCGCACCTTGGCCGCCACCTGGCTCATGCCCTCGATGCCCACGCAGGGGTCCTCCAGGTACTCCAGGTCGAGCTCTTCCAGGGCGATCCCGGCCCGCACCGCGTCCGGCACGGACCAGGCGGCGTTCGGGTCCACCCGCAGGTTCACCCCCGGCAGGGCCGCCCGCAGCGCCCGCAGGATCGCCACGTCGCCCTCGACGTCCCGGGTGCCCTTCAGCTTGACCGCCTCGAAGCCGCCCTCGGCGACCACCCGTGCCGCATGGTCGGCGAGGGCCGCCGGCAGCGCGGCGGCGCCGGCGCCGAGCGCGTCCGCGCGGGTCACCAGTGCGGTGATGGGCACCTCGTCGCGTACCGGACCGCCGAGCAGGTCGGTGACGGACTGGCCGGTGGCCTTCCCCATCACGTCCCAGCAGGCCACGTCCAGGGCCGCGATCGCCGCGTAGCCGAGATAGCCGTAGAAGAACGGCACCATGTGCTGCTTGCGGTGGAAACGCTCCAGCGCGAACGGGCTGGAGCCGATCAGGTCCCCGGCGATCGACTCGATGATCGCGGCGACCGGCCTCCCCCACATGGTCTCGCCCCAGCCCTCCAGACCGTCGTCCGTGCGCAGCCGGACCACGGTGCGCGTCTCCCCGGTCTTGGTCTCGAAGGAGCTGGTGAACGGGTTGGTGAGGGGCAGGTTCACGACCTGCACCTCGATGTCGGTGATCTTCATGCCTCTCCTCGCGCGTGGGCGGTCGTCTGGTCCGCGGTGGCGGACGGCTCCGCCGCGGGGGCTGCCGCGTCGAACGCGCGGATCGCCCGGGCCAGGCCCCGGGCCCGGTCGTCCAGCAGCCGGCGGCCGAGCTCCGCGTCGGCCTCGGAGGCGTCGTCGGTGGCGCCGCCGACCCGCTGCCACTCGCCGTGCCGCTCGACGGTCAGGCCCGGGTACGGCGGCCGGTCGAACAGCGGCGGCTCCACGGGGGCGCGCACCGGCACCGGGGTGCGCACCAGGTCGGGGTGGGCGGCAAGCATCAGCGAGGTCTCGAACCAGCCGGCGTGCCCCGGGGTGCGCGCCGGGCGCTCCGCGGACTCCTCTCCGGTCGCGAGCGTCCAGTACGAGCACGCCGCCACGGTGGCCGGGGCGCGCAGCGCGAAGCGCTTCACGGCGAGCCGCATGATCTCGTCGTTGCCGCCGTGCCCGTTGACCACCATGATCCGGCGGTAGCCGCTGGTCACCAGCGACTCCAGCAGGTCGTCCAGGACGGCGGCCAGGGTGGGCGCGGAGAGCGACAGCGCGGCGGCGAAGAGATGGTGCGGGCTGTGCCCGAAGGGCAGGGTGGGCAGCCGTACCAGCGCGGGCGCGTCCGGTTCCGCGGTGAGCAGGGCCGTCGCCCGGTCGGTGACGGCCTCGACGAGCATTGTGTCCGTGCCCATCGGCAGATGTCCGGCGTGCTGCTCCTGCGAGCCGATCGGCAGCAACGCGATGGCGTGCGCCCCGGCGTCGCGCACCGCGCGCCAGGTGAGCCGGGTGAGGTGGGCCGGTTCGCCGGCGGTGCCGGGATCGTGGCCGGGGTGGTGGGTGGTCGGGTCGGTGGCGTTCGGGGTGCCGGAGTCCGGGTCGGGTCCGGTGGCTGGGCTCATCGTGCTGGCTTTCGTCATCTCAGGGCTCTCCCATCCGAAATGCCCGGCGTGGCAGAGTCGGCGCATGGTCCATGAACGTCCTTCGCTGCGGTTGGTGCCCGAGCCCGCGCCGGAACCGTCCACCCCGTCCGCGCCCCGCATGCTGGGAGCGGTCGAGTTGCTGCCCGGGCGGATCCGCTCGGCGGTCCTCACCGTCTCGGGCCGGGTGCTCGACCGGTCGGAGGTGGCGTACGACGCCGCCGTGCCGCGGCCCGCGGAGGTCGATGCGGCCCTCGCCCGGTCCGCCGGCGTCTTCGCCGACCGGCGGCCGGTCGGCATCGGCATCGCGGCGGCCGGGCTCGTCGACCCGGACGCGGGCGTGATCACCGAGGTCAACGACGCGCCCGCGCTGCACGGCTATCCGGTCGCCGCGCGGCTGCACGACCTGACCGGGGTACCGGTGCACGTCGAGCACCGGGCGCGGCTCCAGGTGCTCGGCGACCGCTGGTTCGGTGCCGGCCGTGGGCGGCGCACCTTCGCGTCGGTGTCGACCGGTGAGGTGCTGGGCGTGGGCATCCTCTACGACGGCGAGGTGCTGGCTCCGCACGGCGGGCGCAGCGGCGCCCACATGACCGTGTCGGCCAGCGGTGAGCGCTGCACCTGTGGTGGCCGCGGCTGCTGGAAGACGCTGGCCACCACCCGCTGGCTGCGGGCCCGGGCGGCAGCGGCCGGGCTCGGCACCGAGGCGTCCCTGGGCACGCTGTCCCGGCAGGACGGCGCGGCGGCCCGCGAGGTGGTCGAGGAGTACGCCGACAACCTCGCCCTGGGCCTGGTGAACGTGCAGCAGTTGTTCGCGCCCGGCCTCTTCGTGTTGCACGGCGAGGCACGGGACGGCGGCGAGCGCTTCCGGGCGCTGATCGAGCGGCGGTTGCGCCGCGACGGTGCGGCGGTGGCCGCGGAACTGCCCCGGGTGCTGGTCAGCGAGGCGGCCGTCGACGACGTGGCCCTGCTGGGCGGCGCGGGGCTCGTCCTGTCCCACGTGTAGGCACGGCTGGCGCGGGGGCCGTGGGTACGGCGGGCCGGGCGGGCTCACGGCGCGCCGCCCGGGTCCACCGCCCCGCCGCCGTCCGGGACGGCTTCGTCTGCCCCCGCCCCGTCCGCAGGCACCACCGCGTCCGCCGGGGCCTGCGGCGCCGTACCGCCCGCGCGGCGGGCCCGGCGTGGGTCGGGGATCGGTACGGCGTCCAGCAGTTGCCGGGTGTACGGGTGCCGGGGCGCGTGGAAGACCTGTGCCGCGTCGCCCACCTCCACGATGCGCCCCCTGCGCATCACGGCGACCCGGTCGGCCACCTGCTGGACCACGGCGAGGTTGTGCGAGACGAAGACGTACGTCAGGCCGTGCCGTTGCTGCAACTCGGCGAGCAGGTCAAGGATGCGGGCCTGCACGGAGACGTCCAGCGCGCTGGTCGGCTCGTCGAGGACCACCAGGCGCGGCTCCAGGGCCAGGGCCCGGGCGATCGAGACCCTCTGGCGCTGACCGCCGGAGAACTCGTGCGGATAGCGGTCCTGCATCTGGGCCGTCAGGCCGACCGCCTCCAGCAGTTCGCCCACCCGCCGCCGGGTCCCTGCCCTGCCGCGCCGCCCGCGGGCCGCCGGGTCATGGGTGACCAGCGGTTCCGCGACGATGTCGGCGATCCGCCAGCGCGGGTTCATGCTGGAGTACGGATCCTGGAGGACCACCTGCATCTGGCGCCGCAGGCGGCGCAGCTCCTCGGGGGAGAGCGTGGCCAGGTCCCGGCCGGCGAAGCTGACCCGTCCCGCGGTGGGCGTGAGCAGCCGCAGCAGCAGCCGCGTCAGGGTCGTCTTGCCGCAGCCCGACTCGCCGACCAGCGCCAGCGTCTCGCCCTCGTGCACGGTCAGGGACACGTCGTCGACCGCGACGCCGCCCGCCGCGCCGCCGAACTCCTTGCGCAGGCCGGTCAGCTCGACGAGGACCGGGGCGGCGGGGGTGGCCGTGGGGGTCGGTGTGGTGGTGGTCATGCCCGCTCCAGACGGGGGGTGGCGGCCAGCAGACGGCGGGTGTAGTCGTCCGCGGGGTGGTCGAAGACGTCGAGTGCGGTGCCGCTCTCCACGACCCGGCCGTGGTGCATCACCACGACGTGGTCGGCGGTCTCGGCCACCACGCCCAGGTCATGGGTGATCAGCACGATCGCCATGCCGTGCCGCCGTTGCAGATCGAGCAGCAGATCCAGGATCTGGCGCTGCACGGTGACGTCCAGGGCGGTGGTGGGCTCGTCGGCGATGAGCACCCGCGGCCGGGTCACCAGCGCCGTTGCGATCATCACCCGCTGGCGCAGGCCTCCGGACAGCTCGTGCGGGTACTGCCGGTAGCGGCGTTCCGGTTCGGGGATGCCCACCTCCGCCAGCGCCGCCAGCGCCGTCTTGCGCGCCTGCGCGCGGGACACTCCCCGGTGGTGGCGGAGCACTTCGGCGACCTGGGTGCCGACCCGCTGGAGCGGATCGAGGCTGGTCATCGGGTCCTGGAACACCATCGAGATGTCCCGGCCCCGGATCCGGCACAGCTCCGGTTCGGACAGGGTGAGCAGATCGCGTCCGTCGAAGCGGATCTCACCGCCCGGGTACGCGCACGGGGGCTCGGGGTTCAGCCGCAGCACGGACAGCGCGGTGGCGGTCTTGCCGCTGCCGGACTCCCCGACGACGGCGACGGTCTCGCCGGCCGCGACCCTCAGGTCCACGCCCCGGACGGCGTGCACGACGGAGTCGTCGAGCCGGAAGTCGACGCGGAGGCCGACGATGTCGAGCAGCGGCCCGCGCTCGGCGGGGTCCCGGTCGGGTTGCAGGTCGTTCATCGGCGGTACGCCTTCGGGTCCGCGACGTCCCGCAGGGCGTCGCCCGTGATGTTGATGGCGAGCGAGGTGAGCATCAGGGCCACGCCGGGGAAGACCGCGACCCACCACGACGTGCCCAGGTACAGCTGGCCGTCGGCGAGCATCGAGCCCCAGGTGACGGTCTCCTTGGGCACGCCGAGCCCGAGGTAGCTCAGCGAGGCCTCGGCGACGATGGCCGCGGCCACGTGCAGGGTGGCGATGGTGGCGAGCGGCGCCATGACGTTCGGCAGCAGGTGCCGGCGCATGATGGCGCCGTCGGTGACGCCGATGGCGCGCGCCTCCGTGATGAAGTCGCGCGAGCGCAGCGACAGCACCTCCGAGCGCACCACCCGGGCGTAGGACACCCAGCCCGTGAAGCCCAGGACGAGGATCACGTACCACAGCCCGGAGCCGAGGAAGCCCACGATCGCCAGGGCCAGCAGGATCGGCGGGAAGGCGAGTTGGATGTCGGCGAGCCGCATCAGCACCCGGTCGAGCCAGCCGCCGAAGAACCCGGCGGCGAGCCCGACCACGGTTCCGACCACCCCGGCGAGCACCGCGGCGCCCGCGCCGACCAGCAGGGAGACCCGGGTGCCGTAGACGACGCGGGAGAGCATGTCGCGGCCGAGCTGGTCGGTGCCGAGCGGATGGGCGCCGGAGCCGCCGCTCTGCCAGGCCGGTGGGCGCAACCGCATCAGCAGGTCCTGCGCGTTGGGGTCGGCGGGCGCGAACAACGGTGCGAGGACGGCCGTGAGCAGCAACAGCGCGAGGAACGCCAGTGCCGTGCGGGCGAGCCGGTTGCGCAGCAGGGTACGCAGCGCCGCCGACCGCGGCCCGTGGCGTTCCGCCTCCGTAGCGGCGTTCGGGCGTTCAGTGGTGGAGACGACGGTCATGAGGAGGCCCTCACCCTCGGGTCGAGCAGCCGGTAGGAGAGGTCGACCAGCAGGTTCACCACGACGAAGGTCGCGGCGAAGAACAGCACGGCCGCCTGCACGAGCGGGAAGTCACGGTGCGAGATCGCCTCGATGGTCAGCTGTCCCACGCCCGGCCAGGAGAACACCTGCTCGGTGAGGATCGCGCCGCCGAGCAGGCTGCCGACCTCCAGGCCGATGACGGTCACCACCGGCAGGGAGGCGTTGCGCAGCCCGTGGGTGAGCACCACCTTCAGCGGGCCGAAGCCCTTGGCGCGTGCGGTGCGGATGTGGTCGGCGGCGAGCACGTCGATGAGCGAGGAGCGCAGCAGCCGCGCGATCACGGCGACGGAGTAGACGGACAGCGTGATGGACGGCAGGACCAGGTTGGCGAAGGTGCCGTACCCGGAGGCGGGCAGGGCGTGCAGCCCGACGGCGAACACCAGGATCAGCAGGATGCCGACCCAGAACGGCGGGGTGGACTGGCCGAGCAGCACCCCCGTCATCACACCCCGGTCGGTGGCCCGCCCGCGCCGCATCGCGGCGATCACCCCGGCGGGCAGCGCCACCGCGAGCGTGACCACCAGGGCGCCGGCGGCCAGTTGCAGCGTGGCGGGCAGCCGATCGGCGAGCACGTCCTTGACGGGTTGGTGGTAGAAGAGCGAGCTGCCCAGGTCGAGCCGGGGAAGCCCCCACAGATAGTCCAGGTACTGCGTGACCAGCGGCCGGTCCAGGCCCAGGCTGCCGCGCAGCACGGCCTCCTGGTGGGCGGTGGCGTCGGGCGGCAGCAGGAGTTTGACGGGGTCTCCGGAGAGCCGTACGAGGAAGAAGGACACCGTCGCCGTGCAGAGCAGCACCAGCAGGGCGCCGGCCACCCGGCCGAGGACCATCCACAGGACCCGGGTGCCGCGGGAGACGGAACCGCCGCCGGGCCGCGCCGCACCGCCGGTCGGACCGGAGGCGTCCGTCGTGCCGACGGAGGCGTCGGCGTCCGCAGCGGAGGCGTCCGTCGTGCCGACGGCGTCGGCGTCGGCGTGCGGGTGCCGGAAGGGGCGTGGGCTCATCGGGAGACCTCCGCATCGGCCATGTCGAGCACGCCTGCGGCACCGGGCCGCCAGTGCGGCCGGTCGTTGCGGGCGTAGATGTTGTCGAGCTGGTAGAGGAAGACGAAGGGGGCCTGCGTGCGCATCAGCCGCTGGAGGTCGGAGAAGGCCCGCTTGCGTGCGGCGGGGTCGACGGAGAGTTCCTCGCGGTCGACGAGCCCGTCCGCCTCCTTGGAGTGCCAGCGGCTCTGGCGGCGGTCGCTGCGCACGTTGGACTGCACCATGCTCTCGCCGTCCAGCGTCCAGACCGTGCTGGCCGCCAGGTACATCGGCCCGAGCGCGGCGTGGTTGCTGGAGGTCAGCCGGGCGGCGTAGGTGCCGGGGTCGAGCAGGTCGACCTTGGCGTGCACACCGGCCCTGGCCAGCAGGCCGGACAGCGCCTCGGCGACGTTGGAGTCGACGTTGGACGCGGTCAGGGTGGTGCTGATGCCGTGCGGGTGGCCGGCGTCGGCGAGCAGCCTGCGCGCGGTCGCCACGGAGCGGGTGAACGGTTTGACCGCGGGATCGAACCCGAAGGCGCCGCGCGGGATCATCGCGGGCACCTCGCGGGCCTTGCCGCCCAGCACGGCCTTGATCAGCAGCGGTACGTCGATCGCGTGGTTGAGGGCCTGGCGCACCCGGGCGTCCTTCAGGGGCCCGTCGTCCAGCGTGTTCAGCGACAGGTACGAGGTGCGGATGCCGGTGTAGCTGTCCAGGGTGACGCCGGTGTAGCCGTCGAGCTGTTGCGCCGCGTCCGGGGTGAGCCCGGTGACCAGGTCGATCCCACCGCTCTGGAGGGCGGCCAGGGACGAGGAAGCGTTCGGCGCGGGGCTGAAGACCAGTTCGTCGATGTGCGGGCGGCGCCGCCAGTGGTGGTCCCAGGCGCGCATGCGCAGTTCGTGGTCGCGTTGCCAGTGCACGAAGGTGAAGGGGCCGGTGCCGACGGGGTGCGCGGCGAAGGCGTCGTCGCCCACCTCGGCCAGGTGCCGCGGCGGCACCACGACGCCGCCGAACAGGGACAGCTTGTCCGGCAGGATCGGGTCGTGCAGCGTGGTGTGGACGTCCACCGTCAGCCGGTCGACGACGCTCACGCCCCGCACGTAACGCAGCTCCACGATCGGTGACTTGGTCGCCGGGTCCAGGAGCCGCTCGATGCTGAACTTGACCGCTGCCGCGTCGCACGGCTCGCCGTTGTGGAAGGTCACCCCGGGGCGGAGCGTGAAGCGCCACACCCGCGGGCCGCGGGTCGCCCACGACAGGGCGAGCCGTGGGTGCAGCCGGTTGTCACGGCCCCGGGTGGTGAGCGTGTCGAACATGTTGACCAGCACGTTCATCGACGCCATGTCGCCCTGTTTCTGGGGATCCAGCGTCGTGGGGTCGGTGGGCTGCGACACCCGTAGCACATTGCCGGCGCCGCGGCCGGGCGAGGCACCGCACCCGGTCAGCAGCGCGGGCGCGGACAGCGCGGGGACCAGCAGGCCGCCCAGGCGCAGCGCTTCCCGGCGGGACCGGCGCCCCGCTGCCCGGCCCGGGTCCGGCCGGTGCGCGGCCCGCTGCTCGGGAGCCTGGCGGGCGCGCGCTGCGCCAGGGCCTGGCGGCCCGTCATGCTCCGGCGTGTCGCACCGGGTCGAGGGACCGGCCCGCTCCGGTGTGTCGCGTTGGCCCACCGTCCACCTCCGACGCATCGTTCCATTGAACGTATCGATCGTTCCGAATTCCGGAACGAGGTGGGGTTAAGCTAAGCGACATGGGGAAACCGGTCAACACCTCTTCGCATGCGCACGAACCCGCCAAGGGCCCGGTCGACAAGGCGATGGACGTGCTCGAAGCCCTGGCGCGGGCAGGCGGGCCGCAGCGCCTGGGCGAGATCGCCCGTCGCACCGGTCTGACCAAACCCACCGTCCACCGCCATCTGCGCGCCCTGGCGGAGTGCGGCTTCGCGCAGGCCGCCGAGGGCGGTGCCTACCGCGCCGGCCCACGGCTGTTGGGCCTGGCGGCCGCCGCCCTGCACACCGGGCCCGACCTGCGGCTGGCCCGCCCGGCCCTGGCCGACCTGCGCCGCCGCACCGGCCAACTGGCCCACTACGCGGTGCGCGACGGCGCCCAAGCCGTCCATCTGGACATGTCGGAACCGGCCCGCGAGTACCGGATGAGCGTCCGACCCGGCGACCGGACACCCCTGCACACCAGCGCGGTCGGACTCGCGATGCTCTCCGCGCTGCCGCCGGAGCAGTCCGACGCGATCCTGGCCGACGTACTGCTCGACGGCGCCGCCCTGCCCGCCCGGACCCCGTGCTCCCTCACCGACCCCGTCGCCCTGCGCGCCGCGCTCGACGAGACCGCCCGGCGCGGCTACGCCCTCGACGACGAGTACGACGAGCCGGACGTCCGGTCCGTCGCCGCACCGGTGCTCGACGCCGCGGGGCACCCCGTGGGGGCGATCGGCGTGTCGGGGCTGACGTTCTCGCTGGACGACGCGAGCGTCGCGGTGTTCGGCCCCATGGTGCGCGCCGCGGCCCGCGCCGTCTCCGCAGGCCTGGGACGCTCGGCGCCACAGTTGGGGATCGCGGCCCCAGCGGACCAAGCGACCCGTACGACCGGCGGGAGCATGGCGTGAGCAGCCTGGCGGAGTTGCTGGCCGACGGCCGACGGCGCCGCGTCTACTCCGGTGCCGCCTGGTCGGTGGGGACAGCGGACGGCCCGCTGGACCGCGGCTGGACGGGCACCAGAAGCTGGGGCGGGGCGGACGGGGCCGGCAGCGGCAACCCGAACGACCGCACGGGGGACGTCGGCACCGTGGACGACGGCGCGCTGGACGGCGACGAGCTGTGGGACCTCGCGTCCGTCACGAAACCGATCGTCGGACTCGCCGTGATGGCGCTGGTCGAACGGGGCGCGCTCGCCCTCACCGACACCGTGGGCACCCATCGGCCGGAGTACCGCGGCAGCACCGCAGCCAATCTGACGCTCTATCAGCTCCTGACGCACACCTCGGGACTGCCCGGCCAAGTCCCCCTCTACCGCTCCCGTCCGACCAGGTCCGAGCTGCTGCGGGCGCTCGGCGCACTACCGCTCCAGGCCGCACCCGGCACCCGGGTCGCGTACTCCTCGCAGGGCTTCATCCTGCTCGGTCTGGTTGCCGAGGCCGCCGCGGGGCGACCGCTGGACGCGTTGGTGTCCGAGCTGGTGTGCGCACCGCTGGGCATGACCGGCACCGTCTTCACTCCCGATGCGGCCGGCCGGGCCCGTGCGGTGGCCACCGAGCGGTGTCCCTGGCGCGGTCGCACCGTGGTCGGCGAGGTGCACGACGAGAACGCGGCGGTGCTCGGCGGCGTCTGCGCGCACGCGGGGCTCTTCGCGCCGCTGGCCGATCTGGAACGCCTGGGTCAGGCCCTGGCCGGCGGTGGCCGCGCACTGCTGAAGCCGGACACGTTCGCGCTGATGACGGCGGGGCACACCGACACCCTGGCCCTGCGCCGCTGCCTGGCCTGGCAGGGCCAGGACCCGGTCGGCTCACCGGTCGGCTCCTCCTTCGGGCCCGACGCCTACGGGCACACCGGCTTCACCGGCACCAGCATCTGGATCGACCCCGCCACGGGACGCTACGCCGTGCTGCTCACCAACCGGGTCCACCCGACCCGGGACAGGCCCGGCATCGAAGCCGTACGGCACGCCTTCCACGACCGGGCCGCACTGTTGCAGGCGTAGGAACATCGGCCGGGCGGCGTCGACGGGGCGGGGCCTTCAGGGCGATGATGGTGCCCAAGTCGTTCCGCGAAGCCGCGCGTCCACGAGGAGGGGATCGGGCTGTGGAAGCGAACTCGTCGTCGTGGCCCCACGTGCGTGAAACCGCAAAGGAGCCCTCGGCATGAGTCATCCAGCGGTCCACCCGCCCGGCGCCGACACCCCGTTGGAGACGTCCCTCAGCTGGGACGAAGGAAGCATCGTCGCAGTCGACCAACGTGCCCTGCCCGGCGCCTACCACCTGCTCCGGCTCGACACCGTCGACGAGGTCATCGACGCGATACGCGCGCTGGCCGTCCGCGGGGCGCCGGCGCTCGGCCTGGCCGGCGCCCTGGGCGTGGCGCTCTCCGCCCGCCGCCACCGACTCCCCGACGGCGCACCGGACGACAAGGCCGTGCGGGCGGACGCCCAGCGGCTGGCCGAGGCCCGTCCGACCGCCGTCAATCTCGCCTGGGGCGTGCAGCGCGCCCTGGCGTGTCTGCCGGAGGGCGCCGACGCCGTGCTCGCCGAGGCCAGGGCGATGCTGGCCGAGGACGTCGAGACCAACCGGGCCGCGGCCCACCGCGCGGCCGACGTCGTGACACGCCTCGTCGACAGGCGTCCGCTGCGCATCCTGACGCACTGCAACACCGGCCGGCTCGCCACGGCCGCGGTCGGCACGGCGCTCGGTGCGATCGTCGAGCTGGCCCGCCGTGGCCTGGTCGACGAGGTCCTGGTGGACGAGACCCGGCCGCTGTTGCAGGGTGCCCGGCTCACCGCGTGGGAACTCGGCGAGGCCGGCATCCCCTACCGCATCTGCGTGGACTCGGCGGCCGCCGCGGCGATGGACCGGGGCCTCGTCGACGTCGTCCTGGTGGGCGCCGACCGGATCACGGCCGGGAACGACGTCGCCAACAAGATCGGCACCTACGGCCTCGCGGTCGCCGCCGCGCGCCACCGCATCCCGTTCGTCGTCGTCGCACCCGAATCCACCTGGGACCCGGAACTCGCGCACGGCGCCGACATCGTGGTGGAGGAGCGCTCCGCCGACGAGGTGACGGCCTTCGCCGGCACGACGACGGCGCCCCCGGACGCCGCCGTGTACAACCCGGCCTTCGACGTCACCCCGGGCGAGCTGGTCACCGCGCTGGTCTCCGAAGCGCGGGCCGTGCACCCGCAGGAGCCACCGCAGTCCCCGGCCCTGCGGTTCGGCGCCGAGATCGCCGCCATGTCGAAGGCGTTGTACGGGCGGGGGTGGATGCCGGGCACCGCCGGCAACATCTCGTTACGCCTGCCGGACGGCGACGGTCACGCCCTGATCACCGGCAGCGGGCTGTCCAAGGGCGAGCTGGGCGCCGACGACATGGTCCTGGTGCAGGCCGGCACGGGCGAGCCGGTCGGCACCGGGACGCGCAGGGCCTCCGCCGAGACCGCGATCCACGCCGCGGTCTACGCGACCACCGACGCCGGCGCCGTGATCCACGTCCACTCGCCCTACGCCACCGCGGTGGCCAGGCCGGCGCCGGGCGAGGACGTCGGCGTACTGCCGCTGGACGGGTTCGAGCTGCTGAAGGGTCTGGGGCTCGCCGATCCGTCCCGGACCGACCTGCCCGTCTTCGTCAACTGGCCCGCGGTCTCCCGGATCGCCGACGACGTCGCCCGCTACCTGTCGAGCACTCCGCAGGCGCCCCCCGCCCTGCTCGTGGCGGACCACGGCATCACGACCTGGGGCCGGGACCTCACCGAGGCACGCAACCGTCTGGAGTGCGTGGAGTCCATCTGCCAGCTGCTGCTGCTCACCGGCCACGCCACGGTCCGCACCCCTCAGCCCACGGAAAGGTGACTGTGATGACACTGCTTCAGGTCATGCCCGACGACGCGCCGGGCGAGACGGTGCTGCGCACCGAGGACGAACATCAGATCGGCAAGGCCCTCGAAGAGCACGGCGTCGCCTTCCGGCGGTGGCCGGTGCGCCCGGCGGCCCTGCCCGGCATGGCGCAGGAGGAGATCCTCGACGCCTACCGCGCCGAGGTCGACGAGCTGTGCGCGCGGGACGGCCTGGTCGTCGTGGACGTCGCCCAGCTGCACCCCGAGGAGGGCCCCGAGTGGGTCGAGAAGGCCGCCAAGGCCCGCTCGACCTTCCTGGACGAGCACCGCCACGCGGAGGACGAGGTCCGCTACTTCGCGCACGGCACCGGCTGCTTCTACCTCCACCTCGACGGGCGGGTGTACGCGGTGGTGTGCACCGCGGGCGATCTGCTGTCCGTACCGGCGGGCACCCGGCACTGGTTCGACATGGGAGAGCGCCCCGACTTCACCGCCATCCGCTTCTTCAAGGAGAAGGACGGCTGGGTGGGCGACTTCACCGGGAGCCCCATCTCCCAGGACTTCCCGCGTCTTGACGAGCTGACGGAGTCCGGCCGGTGATCTCGCTGTCCGTGCACACCGTGGTCCTCGACATCGAGGGCACCACGGGCTCTGCCGGGCACGTGCACGACGTGCTGTTCCCGTACGCCCGTGAGCGGTTCGCCGGCTGGTTCGCCGACCGGCGCTCCGCTGCCGGCCGGTCGGCCGTGCCGGACGCGCTCGAAGCGGTGCGCGCCGACGCCGGCGACCCGGCCCTGACCGAAGCCGACGCCGTCGCGCTGCTTCAGCGGTGGACGGACGACGACGTCAAGATGCCGTCGCTGAAGACGGTGCAGGCCGCGATCTGGGCCGCGGGGTACGCCGATGCCACCCTGACCGGGCACGTCTATCCCGAGGTGCCCCGGGCCATCGCGACCTGGCGGGAGCACGGCATCGGGGTGCACATCTACTCCTCCGGCTCGGTCGACGCCCAGCGCAACTGGTTCACGTACAGCAATCACGGCGATCTGTCCGGCCTGTTGTGCGGCTACCACGACCTGACCACGGCGGGCGGCAAGCGGTCCGCCACGTCGTACCGGAAGATCACCGCGGCGATCGGCACGGCGCCGCGGCACACCGTCTTCCTCAGCGACGTCGCGGCGGAACTGGACGCCGCCGCCGAGGCCGGGTGGCAGACCGTGGGGGTGCGGCGCGACGACGACCCGCGCGGCCCCGACGTCCCGGGCCACCGCACCGTCGCGGCCCTGGACCAGCTCCGGCCCAC
The DNA here is from genome assembly GCF_024435355.1 of Streptomyces odontomachi. Taxonomy (GTDB): domain Bacteria; phylum Actinomycetota; class Actinomycetes; order Streptomycetales; family Streptomycetaceae; genus Streptomyces; species Streptomyces odontomachi. The sequence continues at coordinate 577,519 of NZ_JAMJWG010000001.1, read as the reverse complement.
CGCGCCCGCCCCGGGGCCCGCGGCACCCGGGTGACCTGCGGCATGACGTGCCGGCCCGCCGTGGCGCACCAGCACGGCCGGCCGGACCGCGCAGCCGTGGGACGCCGCCGTGTGCCGGGACGCGACCGCCCCGGCGCGCGGCAGCCCGGCGCTACCGTTCGACGTCCTCGCCGGTGGCCCGCCCGAACTCGGCGAGGGCCGCCGCCACCAGGGCCGAGACGCCCGTCTCCAGGGTGAGCCGGGCATGCGGACGGTACTGCGGCGCATGGTTCTGCGGGAGCGCCGCCAGCTTCTCCGCGGCGGTGTCGCCGGGTGCCGCCGCCCACTGGTCGGGGCCCGCCGAGCCGAGCATCCAGTAGCCCGCCCTGATCTCCGGCAGCCCGTGCAGCGCCGCGCCGGCGCCGGTGAGCAGGGGGAAGTCCTCGGTGGCCAGGCAGGGTTGCCAGCGGGCCACCCGGTGCGCCCCGAACTGCGCCTGGTGTGCCGCGCGGACCGCGTCCGTGACGATCGGATCGGGCACCGTGGCGGCGGACCGGGACAGCACCCGGACGCCGACCTCCGCTGGCACGGCCGAGGCCGCCGCCTCCGCCCGTACGATCCGCTCCACCGCGGCGGCCGCCCGGTCCAGCACCTGCTCGGTGAAGCCACGTGCCGTGACCCGCAGCAGCGCGCGGTCCGGCACCACGTTCCCGATCAGGCCTGCCTGCAACGCCCCCACGGTGAGGACCAGTTGCTCGGCCGGCGCGGTCTCGCGGGCGACGACGGCCTGGAGGCGCAGCACGGCGGCGGCGGCTATCAGTACCGGGTCGGCGCACAGATGGGGCGTCGCGGCGTGACCGCCGCTCGCTTCGATGACGACCTCCAGGGTGGTGCTGCCGGCCATCACCGCGCCGTCCCCGTGGGCCACCATCCCGGCCGGGAACGGCGCGGTGTGCTGCGCGAGGACCACGGCGGGCGGTGGAAAGCGCTGGTAGAGGCCGTCCTCCAGCATGGCGCGTGCGCCGCTCAGGGTCTCCTCGGCGGGTTGGCCGACGATCAGCAGGGTGCCCTGCCAGCGGTCGCGGGACCGGGCCAGCCAGGCGGCGGCGCCGGCCAGGCAGGCGAGATGGGCGTCATGGCCGCAGGCGTGCGCCACGGGGCAGGTACGCCCGTCGGCGGTGGTGCCGGTCGCGGTGCTGGCGTACGGCAGCCCGGTGGCCTCCCGCACCGGGAGCGCGTCCAGTTCGGCACGGAGCAGCACCACCGGGCCCGGACCGTTGCGCAGTTCGCCCACCACGCCATGGCCGCCGATGCCGCGTTCGACCCGGTAGCCGTCGGCCGCCAGCCAGGTGGCGAAGCGGGCCGCGGTGCGCTCTTCCGCGCCGGAGAGCTCGGGGGCGCGGTGCAGGTCGAGGTAGAGCTCGACCACGGGCGGCAGCAGCGGTGCGACACCGGGGAGCGGGCCGGGTCTGTGGGCGGGCTCCGCGGCGGCGGGAGGTCTCATCGTCGGGTCTCCGTCGGGTCGTGACAGCGAAGTGACAGCGGATGGAGGGGGCGGTGTGAGTGGACGCGCGTAGAAAGGACGGTGCCGGATCCTGCGGTGTCCGCGGCACCGCCCGACCCGGCGCGTCCGGCACGGCCTCGGGCCGTACCGGTGTCCGTCTTCCTACTACAAAAGGAGCGATCGTGGACAAGACTCCTGACATCAGCCTCGCCTCCCTCGCCCAGGAGATCCTGGACCTGGAGGCCGAGACCTTCGAGATCACCGACTACTCGGACGCCAGCGAGGTCATGCTGGGCTCGTCCACCAGCTGCTCCAGCACGAGCACGTGCTCCAGCACCACCAGCACCACCAGCTGCACCGCCTGACACGCGGCGCACTCGGCACCCGGGGAGGTTTCGCCCTCCCCGGGTGCCGACGCATGGCCAGGACCGGCGGTCGCCGACTGCCGGATGGCGGACCGGCCGGTTCACGGAAACGGGTGCGGGACCCGGCGCAGCTCCGCGTCGGTCAGGTCGGTGGCGCGCAGCCCGGCGCGGCGTGCGGCGGTGCGCAACCGCGGTAGGTGCAACGCGCGCTGGCGCGCCCAGCCGAAGTCGATCGGCAGCAGGCCCGGTGCCAGGGTGCAGACGGTGACCAGCCCGGCGCACCGCTGTTCCGGCGTCGTCTGGTCCACGACGATGACGTCGCAGCCGGCCCCGACCAGGTCGTCGCGCAGCAGCCGCACGTCGTCGAGGAGGTCACCGGTGCCCGGCCGGCGCTGCTGCCAGCCGGCGTAGACCGCACCGAGCGGGCGGAGCGCCGGCGGACGGAGGTAACTGCCTGCGTACCGCTTCATCTGCGGCAGCCCGAACAGCGCCGCGTGGTCGGGCAGCCGGCGCACCAGGTGGTAGTCGCGTGCCATCGCCGCGAGTTCGTCCGGCCGCTCGGCCACCTGCCGGGGCAGGTGCGGGATGTAGGTGAGGATCTCGGCGACGGCGGACTCCACCGCGACCTCCGGGTCGAAGGCCGCTCCCGCGGCGAACGCGAGGGCGCCCGGGCCGTCGTCACGGCGCACCGCCAGCCCGGTGACCACCGGTACCGCCAGGTCCACCCGGTTGTCGAAGACGTGGACGTCGTAGCCCTGGAGTGCGGCCCGGGCGATCATGGCCCGCACGGCGGGTGACGCGCAGGAGTCCAGGTCGATCTCGGTGAGCGGCAGATCCCCGTACCAGCCGAGCAGGAAGGCGTCGCGCTCGATGAGTTCCAGCAGCCCGTGCAGCACCGCCTCCTCGGTGCAGGAGCCGATGGCGCAGCCGTTGGAGCACTCGAAGACGAAGTTGTCGGCCGCGGTGCCGGCGCTGTAGTAGACCAGCCGGGCCGGCACGAGCACCGGCCGTTCGTCGCGCAACGAGTATCCGGTGACCCAGGGGATCGGCCGCTCGGGGTCGAACGGTGCCACCATCGGGTCGGCCGCGTACGTCTCGGGCGCGTAGAGCCCGCAGGTGCGCGGGTCCAGGGCGGCGTCGCCCAGGTTCGCCAGGGAGTCCACCGTCATGGAGGCGCGGTCGCGGCGGTGGGTACCGGCGTAGCGTTCCATGCCCTCCAGGAAGGCCAGGTCGCGGCTGCGTGCGAAGGAGTTGGCCTGGCCGCTCCAGGTCACGTCGGTGAGCCCGGCGTAGCCGCGCATGAAGACGGTGCCCGCCACCGGCGCGGTGGTCGGCGAGGTGACGTCCCGCCAGGTCGCGGCGCCCAGCACGCCGCACACCGGGTTCGCCAGCGCTTCGGTCGGCAGCGGGTGGTCGCCGGGGCGGCGCAGGCGGTAGCCGCCCGGGTCCGGCTTGGGCCTGGACACCAGCGGCGACGGGACCGCGTCCCCGGCCGTGTCCGCGGCCACGGCCGGAGCGCAGTGCGGGCAGAGCGGCTCCGGTAGCAGCGGCACCGTGCGCACCAGCAGGGTCCGCAGGTCGAGCCGGGTGACGCGGGGCAGCACCGGGTCGGCGGCGGGGGTCGGGGCGGTCGATCTGCCGGCGCGCGGTGCCGCGGCGCCGTGCGCGGGGGTGACGTGCCGGGTGCCGGCGTCCTGCGCCGGGCCTCCGGTGGTGGCGCGCAGGTACAGGGCCCAGACGGCGTCGACGGTGTGGTCCGGCAGTGGCGGCCAGTCGCCCACCGGCACGGTGACCAGGCCGGTCTCCAGGGCGTCCCGCTCGCTGCGGGTGCGCAGCCGCTGCCAACGGATGGCCAGGCAGGCCCCGCACGCCGTGGCGCCGCCGGCGGTGTCCTGCCACGGGCCGATCAGCACGGCGTCCGGAGCGAGGTGCACCAGGGCCTCGTGCGGCCCGGGTCCGCCGTCCGCCTCCCTCGACCCGCCCTGGTCGTGCTGCCGTTCGCCCATGGCGTTCACCGCGCCGATGACGGCGACCCGGGGTGTCGGCAGCGACCCGGCACGGGCCCGGGCGGCGAGCCCGCGTGCCAGCGCGCGGCGGGCCCGCTCCAGCGGTCGGCCGGGTCTGCCGGCTCGGCCGGGTGCCGCGGCCGCTTCGGGAGCGGCGGCGTGGGTGGTCATGTCTGGTTGCTCCAGCGGAAGAGGCGGGCGGAGAGCAGCCCGAAGAGGACGGCGAAGACGACCAGGCCCAGGCAGTCCACGGCGACGCCACCGGTGCCGCCGCGACCTCCGAAGGCGTCGGTGAGCGCGTCGTTCAGGTAGTGCAGCGGCAGCACGGTGGCGACCTTCTGGAGCCAGCCCGGCATCAGCTCCTCCGGGTAGAACGACCCGGACAGGAAGGCCATCGGCACCATCACCACGTTGGCGATGGCGGCGACCGCCTCGGGCGTGTTGGCGAGGGTGCCGACGAGCATGCCGAGCGTCAGGAACGCGGTGATGCCGAAGAGGATCGGCGGCAGCGCCAGCAGCCAGCTCGACGCCAGGTGCAGCCCGAAGACGGGCAGCAGCGCGATGGCGGTGAACAGCACCGTCTGGATCAGCCCCATCACGACGGCGATGGTCCAGCGTGCGGCGAACACGGTGCGCAGCGGCGTCGGGGTGCGCCAGATGAGGCGCAGGATGTCGTCCCGGCGCCAGTGCATCAGGGCGAACGCGATCGAGAACACCGCCGCGTTGCCGATGCCCCAGGACAGCACGCCGGGCGCGATGAAGTTGATGGAGGACAGCCCGCTGTCCCCCACCTGCTGGCCCTGGAAGATCAGCCCGAACAGCACCAGGAAGGCGAGCGGGAAGGCGAAGGTGAAGAACACCGTCGTCGTGTCCCGCAGGCTCGCCAGGTACGTGGCCTTGGTCAGTGCGGCGTAACGGCTCACGCGTGGTCCTCCACTCCGGTCAGCGTCAGGTAGGCGTCCTCGAGGGTGGCGGTGCGCACCTGCACCGCCTCGATGTCGACGAGGTCGCCGAGGGCGGCCAGGACCCGGTTGGCGGTGGCGGTCTCCAGGACCCGCTCGCCGCCCTCGGTGGTGACGCGGTCCACGCCTTCGAGGCCGCGGGCCTGTTCCACCGTCAGGTCGGCGGCGGGGACCAGCAGCCGGGCCGGGGCCCCCAGCGCACGGATCAGGTTGCGGGGGGTGTCGAGCGCCACCAGGCTGCCGCGGGCCACGATCGCCACCCGGTCGCAGAGCGCCTCGGCCTCGTCGAGGTAGTGGGTGGTGTAGATGATGGTGCGGCCGGCGCTGCGCAGCGAACGCAGCACGCTCCACAGGTCCCGGCGGGCCTCGGGGTCGAGGGCGGCCGTCGGCTCGTCGAGGAAGATCAGCTCCGGCTCGTGGACCAGCGCACTGGCCAGGGCCAGGCGCTGACGCTGCCCCCCGGACAGGGCGTCCACCCGGGTGTCGCGCTTCTCGGTGAGCCCGACGGTCTCCAGGGCGCGCTCCGCGGCCTCGGGGGGCAGCCCGTAGAGGGCGGCCACCGTCTGGAGGTGCTCCCCCGCGGTCAGCCGGACGAAGAACGCCGAGGCCTGGGTCTGCACGCCGAGGCGGCCCAGCAGGGCGATGTCACGTGGCCAGGGGGTGCGGCCGAGCACGGTCACGGTGCCGCCGTCGGCCTGCCGCAGCCCCTCGACGATCTCCACGAGGGTGGTCTTGCCCGCTCCGTTGGGCCCGAGGATGCCGAAGAACTCGCCGCGGCGCACGCTGAGCGAGACACCGTCGAGCGCCTGGACCTCCCCGTAGCGTTTGCTGACGGAGTCGAGCACGACAACGGGCTCGGTGGGGGTGGCGTCTTCGGTTGCGGTCATCTCGCCTTTCCTCTGCTGGGGTGGATGGGTGCCGGCGTCGTCGTCAGGGGGCGCGGCGCGGGCTGCGCCCTGCGGGGGGTGCGCGGGTGCGGGTGCCGCTCCGGGGCGGACCGCCGTCGCGGCAGCGGTGCCGGAGCCGTCCGCGGCGCGGGAGTCGCCGGCCGCGGCGTCCTGCCGGCGCCGGCCGTGCAGCCGCCGGCCGACCAGGCCCAGGGCCCACAGGAGCAGCGCGGCGGCCGCCACGGCCAGCGGTACGTAGGGGGCGGCGCCCGCCCAGCGCTCCGGCAGCAGGATGCGCAGTGCGGGCCCGCACCCGGCGAGGAAGGCGACCGCCAGGGCCGCGCAGAGCAGCGCATAGCCCCCGTAGACCAGCCGCAACCGCGTGCGGTACGCGGCCACGCCCGGACCGCGCCGGAGTGCCGCGGCGCCCAGCAGCTGGACGAACGCCCGGCTGCCGGTGGCCAGTTCCACGCAGCCCAGGCCGTAGCAGAGCGCCTTGTACCCGTCGAGCGGTGGCAGCGGGACGAGGTTGAGCAGCGCCATGGCGGTGCCCAGCAGCAGCAGCGCACCCAGCGGCGTCCGGGCCTGGGCGTGTTGCGGCAGCAGCGCCCACAGCGGGTACCACGGCAGCAGGAAGACGAGGTTGGCGACGGCGCCGGCGGCGGCGGTCGCCACCTGCTGCCGGCGGTGCGGGAAGAACCGGACGTCCGCCACCTCGCAGTACAGATAGGTGGCCATCAGCCGCCAGCGCAGGCCGATCTCCACCACCCGCCCGCCGCACGCCCGGGCGAGCAGGCCGTGCGCCAGCTCGTGCACGGCGAGGCTCACCCACAGCACGCAGCCGACGGCCAGCAGCAGGACCGGCTGGTGCACGGTACGGGCGGTCTGCCGGACCAGCTCGCCCGCGTGCGCACCGATGCCGACGAGCAGCGCGAGCACGGCCGCGCCCAGCACGGCCAGGCCGGAAGGGCGGCGGGCGACGGCAGGGGTGGCGGCGTACAGCCGGTCCATGAGGCGAGGGGCGTCCGCCACCAGCCGGGTGTGACCGTTCAGCAGGGTGGACCGGCGGGTGCCGTCCGCCGGGCCCGTCGGGTCCGCGGGGGACGGTGCGGCGGCGGCCGGGGTCCCGGAGCCGGATGCGGATGCGGTCGCGGTCCCCTGCGCCCGGGCGGCCGATCCGTCGTCCAGCAGCCGCCGGGAGTGCAGCAACCGCAGCATCTGCCCCCACTGGGCCTCGCCGAGCCGGGCGCCGAACCGCTCCGCGTACGCCTGCCCGATCTCCTCCAGCGACCTGGTGCCGTCCAGCCGGGCGATGATGAAGTACTCCTTCGGGCCGACCTCCATGCGGCGCCCGTCCCGCCCGTCCTTGAGCAGGTGGATGACGGCGGGGCCGCGGGTCAGCTCCGGTCCGAGCACCACGTGCGCGGCGATCCGCGGGCGCGCCGCGAGCAGCGCGCTGGTGGTCATCGCGGGACCGCCTGGGTCGGTTCGCGCAGCGCCCGGGCCAGCACGTAGGAGAGGAACGCCTCGTCCCGGATGGTCATCGACAGCCGGTTGTTGGTCATGTGCATATACGGCGACAGCAGCATCGGCAGGGCGTCACCGGGGTCGGACAGGGTGATGTCACGGGTGCCGTCCCAGGATCGGAAGACCAGCTCACCGTCGCGTGCCAGCTTCTCGACGCGGCGTCGCAGCTCGCCGCAGTGCTCCGCCCAGCCGCGCAGGAAACCGGGCAACCGTTCCGGTGCACCGTCCGCGAGCGCCGCCCGGACCTGCCGGAAGCGCTCCACCAGCGAGCCGCCCATCTCGGCGTAGGCCCGGTCGTACCCCTGCTGTGCGGTGAAGTTGGTGCCGCTGAAGGCGTTGTTCCAGAAGGTGTGGTAGCGGTCCAGGAAGGTACCCAGCGCCTCCGCGTCGGGGATCATGGTGGCCGACATGACCATCATCAGCTGCGCCGACAGGCCCAGCAGGATGGTGCGCAGATGTAGGTTCATGGTCCGGGACGCCTCGATCACGAGGTCGCTGGAGTGCTGGAAGTGCCATTCGGCCAGCTCGACCCCGGCGGGACCGCCGTACTTGCCGTACTCGGGCTCGTAGGGCAGGTCGGCGAAGGAGTTGTTCGGGCGCAGCCGCATCCGGCCGTCCGGGCCGAGCAGTTCGGCGCGCTGCTCGTCGGAGTACTCCAGCTTGAACAGCGTCTCGTACAGGTCCGCCAGGAACCCGGCCTTCACCTCGTACAGGGCGGGGCGCTGGCGCAGGAAGGCGTCGATCGCCTCGTGGGCCCGCTGCCGGACCACCGGTTCGGCGGCCGGGCTGCTCGCCTTCAGCCGGAGCCGCAGGTGCGGTCCCTCCAGCCAGTAGTTGATGAAGAACCAGCCCGACAGCAGCCCTTCCTCGGTGAGCGCGTCGACCAGCGGCCGGACGCAGTCCAGCAGCAGCGGTCGGGGGGACGCGGCGTAGAAGACGTGCACGGCCTGCCATGCGCCGGGCTGTGTGCAGGGCGCGGGTGCGCCGGCCGCCGGCGTCGTCGGTGCGGTCATTTCGATCCTTCCTGGGCGCCGTCGGGGCGGCGGCCCGGCGCGACCGGGCGGGGGACGAGTTCCACGGCCAGCTCGGCGACGTGGTGGCCGCGCGCGGAGCGCACGTGCAGTTCCTGCTCGCCGGGGAGCATCTCGGTGAGGACCACCCGGGCCCGTCTGCGGGCGAGCAGGCCCTCCAGGGCCAGCAGCGACAACGGGCTGTCGAAGTCCACGTACTGCGGTTTGGAACCGCCGAACCAGGCGGCGCCGGCCTCCTCCCCGCCGCCGTCCCGCCCCGGACCGTCGGTCGCCGCGGGGTCCTGCTCCTCGTGGACGGCCGCGAAGACCCGGGCCGGCAGGCCGTGTGCGGTGCGCCACCGGTGCCAGCCGAGGAACCACCGCGCGTCGTCGTCCCCCGGCTCTCGCCCGGGCAGCGCGCCGGCCGTCACTGTCCAGGCGCGCCGCTGGAGGACCACGCTGCGGTAGCGCACCCGGGGGCGGCAGGTGACACCGTCCACGGCCGGCCGCTGGGGCACTCCCCGCCACACGTCCGGGACGGCACGCGCCGTGGGCGACAGCAGCAGCAGGGTGCGCGGGATCTCCGGCAGCACCATCGGCACCAGATAGCCCAGGTACAGCGGCACCACCTCACGGCCCAGCCGGCGTGAGCGCAGCACCAGGCGGTCCGCCGCCTCGTCGTGCTCCGCGTACAGGTCGTCCAGGTGGATCCGGTCCTCGGGCGGCGCCGAACTGCGCTCTCCCGGGCAGACGATCTCGTGGTCGGTCAGCCGCCCGTGCAGGTTGAGGTTGGTGGTCGCCGCGCCCGCGGTGATCTCCGCGAAGACCGCGCCGTCCGGCTGCCAGCGCCGCAGGGTCGCGCGGAGCGCCTCGGTGAGGTCACCGCTCTCCTGCGTCGTCCCGGCCGGGAAGCAGTGCGTGAAGCGGGTGAAGGGGAAACACAGCCCGCCGAAGGAGTTGTTGAGCACCACCAGCGGTTCGCCGTCCCGCCGGGCGAGCTGGAGGAAGTGGCTCTGCGGCTGGTAGTCGGGTGCCGCGGGGGCGAGTTCGGCCGCGACCGCTTCGACGGTCTCCTCGTCGAGGACGAACTCCTCGGCGTCCGCGGGCAGCTCGGCCCAGCGCGCCCGCATCCGGTCGCCCAGGGCGGCCCTTGCCCGGTCGAGTGCGGTGATCTCCGCCATGCCCAGCCAGTTCTCCTCGGGTACGTACGCGCCGTCCGCGTCGTACGTGTCCTTGGTGGCGGTGAACTGGAGGTACTGCCGGAAGATGTCCTCGTGGAAGTCGTGCACCAGCCGCAACAGGTCGTCACAGCGACCGCCGCGACCGTACCGGGCGAGGAAGAAGCCCTTCAGGGTGAGCCGCTGGGCGAGGGCCACGTCGAACGCGGGCAGGATCCGGGCGAGCGACGTGAGCGGCCCGGCCGCGAGGCGGGACCAGGTCTCGGCAGGGGCCACGGCGGTGCCGGCGGCGGTGTCCTCGTAGAGCAGGGTCTGCGGCAGGACGGGCTCCTTCGCCCCGAGGAACTGCTGGAGCGCGCCCAGCTCGGCACGGAGCCCGGTGAGCAGGTCACGGCGGCGGGCGGCAGCGGCGGACGGGTACTCGGCCACGGCGGCCGCCGGCCCGCCGAGCCGGTCGGCGACCTGGTCGGCCCACGGGCGGCCCAGCGAGCGCAGCGCGGCCCGGAAGGAGCCCAGCGGGTCGGCGGCGTGCACATCGGTGGCGAGCAGCGGGAGTTGGAGCATGCCCAGCTCGTACAGGGCCGTGGTGTAGCGCTCGGCCTCCGGCGCCAGGGCGCCGGTCCGGTCCCTGAGCCAGCCCGACAGCTCCCGCCACGGGATCAGGGGGCGCTGCGCGAACAGGCCCAGCATGCCCTGGAGCGCACCGCTGCGGCGCAGGAAGAACAGCCGGTCCTGGGCCGCGTCGAAGCTGACCGGGGCGCTGTCGTCGCCCGCGGTCACCGCACGCTGCACATAGCGGACCCGGTCGTCGTCCAGCTTCCAGCCGCTGGCCAGGGCCACCGGCAGGTCGTCGCGGCGGGCCGGATCGGCGGCGATCAGCTCCGCGAGGCGGGCCAGCACGACGACGTTCAGCCGAGGGTGGCCGCGCCACTCGTCGGCCACCGGCAGGTCCGGAACCGGTCCCGCCGACGCGCCCGCGTCCGGGTGCGCGGGTACGTCCACGCCCGTGCCCAGGGGGAGGCGCCCGTCCGCTCCCGGGGACGCGTGCCCTTCCGCAGACGGGCGGAATCCGCCGAGCGCGACTCCGGTGAACGTGCTGAAGGGGCTCGTCTTGCAGGCCGTGCGGTAGAGGTAGGCCAGCAGTGACCGCTCCTTCTTGCGGGTCTTCTTGTCGGGGACGGCGGCCGTGGCGCGGATGTAGTCGTCCAGCCGGGTCTCCAGCGTGGGCGAGGCCAGCAGCAGTCCGAGCCGTAGCCGCTCCTCGTCGGCGGCCAGTCGACGCAGCTCGGCCCTGCTGCGCGCCAGGCCCGCGGCGAGGAGTCCGGCTCCGGCGCCCCGTAGCTCCTCCCACCGCTCCCGGGCGTGCAGCCACTCGGTGAGCAGCCGCCCGGTCTCGCCGCCGATGGCCGAGGCCGTCGCACGGGCGGCGGCGCGGTCCGACGGCAGGCGGTTGTTGAACACCTGGCGGCGCAGTGCGAGCAGCCGGCGGCGCACGGCGGCGTCCTCGGTGCGGCCGACCTCCTCGGCCAGCGGATCGCTCAGTGCCTCCCCCAGGTGCGCCGTACGGCGCTCTTCGGTGAGGGCACGCTCCGCCCAGTCGGCGACGTCCGGGCAGCGCAGCCGGTGCACCGTCTCGATCGGCAGTCCGGCGACCCGCAGCATGAAGCGGTCGTTGAGGAGCCACGCGGCGCGTGCGGCGGTGGCCGCGGTCGTCGAGTCCGTCGTGGTCATGACGGTCCCCCCTTCCCCGTGATGGTGCGCATGGCTAGGCGATGTCGTAGCGGAAGTCGGCCGGGCGGGGCCGCTCATGACCGATCATCATGATCAGCAGTGGCAGTTCACCGGTCACGTCGTCCTGGCCCATCTGCTCGGCGAAGGAGACGCTGTCGAAGCCCAGGGCCACCCCGCAGCCGAGGGACAGTGCGGCGGACGCGGTGTAGACCGACTGCGCGACGGCGCCGACGGTGGCGTTCACCAGCCGGTAGCCGCGGTCCCCCACGGCGTCCAGGACGGCGTGCGTGCGCACCGCCGGCACCAGGACGGCGGCGGCCCGCTCGACGTTGTAGTTGGAGAGGAAGTAGTTCGTCTGGAGGAACGCCCCGAAGTCGCCCTCCTTCACCAACCGCAGCGACCGGCCGTCGCGGTCGTACCGGTACAGCCCGCGTGCCACCCCGGACACATGGTTGACGATGACGTACAGGCTGGTCAGCGGGGTCTGCCCGGCGGTCTCCGGCTCGCTGCCGAGGCCGCCGCACCCGTCGGCAGCGGCCAGCACGCCGGACAGCTGCCGGGCGTCGATCGGCTCGGTCGCCTCGAACCGGCCGAAGCTGCTGCGCCGGTGCCGCAGCGCCGCGCGTACGGTCATGTCGAGCGGCGGCGGCTCGGGCAGCGCGACCACCCGGGCGTCCGGTGCCGGGGGCGCCGGGAGCGCCGGGGTGAGGGCCCCTGGGGCGGGCGGGTACGCGGCGCCCTCCAGGGTCGCCGCGTGGATGCGCTGCACCGTCTCGAAGGTGGTCACGCGCCGGGAGAGCACCTGGTCTGACAGGCGCACCCGGGGCGCACCCGGTACTCCTGCGTCGACCGGTCGTTCCGTGCGCGGCGCGGCGCCCCGCCAGCGCAGCGGCACCACCGCGAACAGCCCCTCCTCGTCGGCGTCGAGGCCCAGCAGCCGGCCCAGGCGCGGCTCGTCGAACCACAGGTGCGGCCCGATGTGCGCGCCGGCCGCACGCGCCCACAAGCGCCAGGTCCCCAGCACGGTGCCCACGTCCATGGTGACCGCGTGGTAGCAGAAGCTGTTGTACTTGAACGCGTTCTGCCAGAAGGAGACGCCGAGCACCAGGAACTGGTCGCAGCCGTCGGCCGCCGCACGCCCGCCGAGCGCCGCCCGCACCTCGCCCGTGACGTCCCCGGCGAGCAGCCGCTGCATGCTGTGGTGCGGCGTGGAGTAGTAGTACACGCCCGGCGCGAGGGGACCGCTCGGGCCGGTGACCCAGTGCACGCCGACCGGGTAGAGCCCGCCGCCGGAGGCCGTGCCGCGCGACCAGTTGGCGTGCCGGTAGAACGGTAGCGACCCCAGGTCCGTGTTGGCCTGCACGGCGAGGCGGCGGCCGACGAGACCGTAGGAGTCCCGCAGCATCGCGCCCAGCAGCGGCAGGTCGAACGGCCGCTCGCCGCCCGGCCCGTACAGGCCGCGGTGCAGGGTGGCGTCCGCAGGGCAGCCGCCGTCCGGCAGCGGGAAGGAGTCCACGCCGGGGAAGAACTTGCCCTTGCGCGGGCGGTCGCCCCAGTCGGGCACCCAGTCGGCCGGTTCCATGGGGATCCGGCCTCTGCGCATGATCGCGGTGGCGTACTCATGGGCGAACCCCATGGCCACTCCCTTTCGTGAACGGTCGGCAGGCGGGTGGGTCGGTGCGGCGGCGTGCTCAGGGGAACGGGTGCGGCGCCGGGTTGATCTCGTCCGTGCGCAGGTCCCGGGTGCGCAGGCCGGCCTGGCGCAGCGCGGTACGGGTACGGGCCAGGTGCCGCGCGCGCTGGCGCCGCCAGCCGAAGTCGATCGGCAGCAGCCCCGGGACCATCACCCGGGCCGTGGCGAAGCCGAGGTCGCGCTGCTCGGGGCTGGTCTGGTCGACGACCAGCACGTCGAAGCCGTGCGCGGTGACCGCGGCGACGCAGCGTTCCAGGTCGTCCCGGAGGTCATCGCCCGGGACGAGCGCGCCGGGCCCGGACGCCAGTGCCGTGAGCGGCGTCATGGGGCGGCCGGCCCGGTCACCGTCCGCGCCGTCCGCCCCGCGTTCGCCCCGTTCACCCCGTTCGCCCTGTTCACGGTCGAGCAGGAACGCGGTGTACGGCGCCATCTCCGGCAGTCCGTACAGCAGCGGATGGTCGTGCAGGACGGCCACCCGGTCGAAGTCGTCGGCCATCGCCCGCAGCCGGCGCTCCTCGCGCACCGTGCGGCGGCGCAGGTTGACGGAGTCGGTGGCGATCTCGCACAGCCCCGCGGCGAGCGCCGCCTCCGGGTCCAGGCCGGCGCCGGCGCCGAAGCACATCCGGCCCAGGCCGCCGTCGACCCGCTCGGCGACCGCGGTCACCACCGGGATGGGGAAGGTGACGCGGGTGTCGAAGAACCGGGCGCGGTAGCCGTACAGGGCGAGCCGGTCGATCATCGCCCGGGTCTGGGGGCGGGTGCTGCTCGCGGGGTCGATCTCGGGCAGCGGGGCCCGGCCGTACCAGGCCAGCAGGAAGGCGTCCCGCTCCACGGCCTCCATCAGGCCGTACAGCACCGCCTCCGTCATGCTGCCGCCGGAGGCGCAGCCGTTGGAGCTCTCCTGGACGAACCGTCGCCGTGCCCCGCCGGGTGCGTGGTAGTACGCGAGGATCTCCGGGATGAGCACGGGGCGCTCGTCGCGCAGCGACCAGCCCCACACCCAGGCGATCGGACGGCTCGGGTCGAACCGCGGCAGATCCGGTTCGGCGGCGTGGCAGGCGTCGTCGTACAGACCGCACACCCGAGGGTCGAGCGCCGTCTCGCCCAACTCGTCCAGGGAAGCGGTCACCGTGGTGCGCCGGGCACGTGCCCGCATGCCGGCGAACCGCTCCAGGCCCTCCAGCACCCCGACCCGCACGCTGGTCCCGTAGCTGCCCGCGTGCCCGCCCCAGAAGCAGTCCCGCAGGTAGCTGCCGGACCGTGTGGTGAACGCGCCCACCACGGACGAGGTCGAGGCCGACGCCAGATCGGGCACCACCGAGGGGCCGAGCATGCCGGTGACCGGGTTGACGAACGCCTCCAACGGCAGGTGGTAGGCGTCGATCGGGCGCAGCCGGAAGGTGTTCCGCGTCGGCTTCGGCGCGGACTCCGGCACCACCCGGGCAGCCTCCGGCCCGTCGTCGGTGCGGACGTCACAGCGCGGGCACTCCGCCTCCGGTACCAGCGGGAAGGCCGAGACGTGCAGCGTCTCCAGATCGACCAGGTACACCGCGGCGTAGCCGGCCACGCGGCCGCCGCCGGCCCGCTCCCGGATGCGGTGCCCGGCGACCAGCGCGGCGAGGGCGTCCGCCGCGAAGCCTCCGGTGCCGGGCGGGCTGCCCGCCGCCCGGGTGCCGTCGCCGAGTTCGACGGCGTCCCGCAGCGTGTCGGCGCGCACCGCCTGCCAGCGGCGGGCCAGGCACAGCGCGCAGGGCCGCCGCTCCCCTGCCGAGGAACGCACCCCCTGCGCCGCTGGGAACGGCCCGACCACCGCGGTGTGCCCGTACAGGCGCACCGGCACCCGGTCGGGGTCGGCCGAATCGGCTGCGGAAACGGCCAGTTCGTCACGTGCGCCCAGGGCGGACACCTCGACGTCCAGGCCGGTCAGGCCGGCCGCGGCATGGGGCGCGAGGCGGGCGGTGAGTGCGTCGGCCAGCCGGGCGCAGGCCGTCCGCCAGGGACCGGTGAAGCCCGTCACGGCCAGCGGGGCACGGCCCGGCCCCGGCGGCTGGACAGGGCGCTCTACACGCGCCGCGCCCGCCCCGGGGCCTTGCGGCGAGAGCACCTCAGTCACCGTGCCGCATCCCGTCGACGAGCAGTACGCGGGTCACGTGTACGCCACCGGAGCGCAGGTCGGCCGCGTCCGCATCGGCCACCAGGGCGTCCCGGCCGGCGGCGCGCAGGGCGTCCAGGGCCGTGTGCCAGGTGACCGCCGCGTCCAGGGCCGCCCCGCAGTCGCCGGCCGCGGCGAGGGTGCCCACGTCGAGGCCGGCCCAGAGCGGATCGCCCGCACCACCGTGCACACCGTCGGAGCCGTCGGCCACCTGGGCGGCGCGCTGCACCGCGCCCAGCAGGTCGCGCAGCGCCTCGAGGACCGCCTGGCGCCGTCGTGGCGAGCCCGCGACGGCCCAGCGCCACGCGCCGGTGCGCGGGTCCACCGCGCGGGCCAGCACCACGGCGAGCGGGTCCGAACCGAGGTCCAGCAGCTCGACGGTGACGCCGAGATGGCCGGCGGAACGGGTGAGGAAGAGCAGTTCGGGGTCGTCGGCGAGGCGCTGGAGCTCGAGTGACGTCACCGGCGTCTCGTGGCGCACCGCGCGGCGCAGGGCGTCGTACGCGAGGGCCGACGCCAGGGCGCCTGCCGCGGCGGCGTCCCGAGTCGCCCCGGCGGACATGCCCGCGCCGGTCCGCTCGAACACACCGGTCGCGTTCTCCGGGCCGAAGGGGCGCAGGGCGGCGGCCGGCACGAGGTGGGTGCGCCCGTCGAGCAGGGACGTCGCCGCTGCCCACCGGGCGACGGCGTCGGGCCGGGCCGCCAGGCCGCTGGAGATGGCCAGCGCGGCGGGCGCCACGAGCGGCCAGGTGGCGCGGGCCTTCTCCAGCGCAGGACCGTCCAGCACCGCCGCCGGCACCACGTGCTCGGCGTACACCTCCGCCGCCGCCAGCAGCGCCCGCAGCCGGGCGCCCGCGACATGGTGCACGTCGCACGCTGCGACCTCCCGGTGCCGGCCCGGCGCGATGCCCAGGCGCACCGTGCTGATCTTGAGCGGGGTCTGCTCCCAGTCCTCGTCGGTGAAGGCGCCGAAGACGCCGGCCCGTTCCTGCACCAGCGGCGCACGGCGGTCCAGCTCGGCGAGCGCGTCCCGGGCCGCCTGCTCGTCGGCCGCCCCGTCGGCCGGCAGGGCGTCCGGCCCGGCCGGCGTGTCCGCCGCGTCCAGGTCGACGGCGAGCAGGTCGGGGGCCGGCTCGGTGCCGTCCGCCGTGGCCGGCGCAGGGCCGCAGTACCGGCAGCGCGGGTGCGGCAGCAGCGGCTCGGCGGCGACGTCGAGCGAGTCGAGGTCCTGCACGATCAGCTGCCGCTCGGTCTCGGCGGGCAGGGCTCCGGTGCGCTGCCGGAAGACCTCGTAGCCCAGCAGGTTGCCGGCCATGGCGGCGAGCGGTCCGGTGACCGGCGCCGCCCCACCGTCCAGCGGTCCGGCCGGGCTCAGGCCGCTCCACAGCTGCGCGGCGTCGGCGGCGGCGCCGTTGGCCCCCAACCGCAGCGCGGCGCACGACCAGCAGCCGGTGCCGTCCGCCGTCATCGACGGGCCGACGACCAGCTTCCGCCCGAACTGCCAGGCGGGCAGCAGGGTGCGCCCCCGCGGCACACCCTGCTCCAGCAGCCGCACCAGGTGCCGCAGCCCGGCGTCCTGACCGGTCGCCACCACGACGTCGTAACCCTCGAGCGCGGACCAGTCCGGCGGCGCGGCACCGTCCTGTCCCCCGTCGCCGCCCGCCCTCTCCAGCGCGACGGGGCAGCCGGCGGACGCCAGTGCGTCGGCCTCCTCCCGGACCTCGCGCCACTCCTGAGCGCCGGTCACGTCCGCGGTCACGCCGACCGTGGCGCAGCCGTTGCGCAGCAGGCTCAGCGCGGCCCAGCGAGCCAGCGGGTCGTCGCCGAGCACCGCCACCCGGGTGTCGCGGAACCGGCCGAAGCGCTCGGCGGGGGCGTCGGCGTAGTGGTCGAGGTAGCCGATCTGCTCAGCGAACCGCTCGGCGACCGGCTCGGGCAGCACCGCGGCGTCGCTGCCTGGGGGCACGTCTCGGGCGAAGCCACGCGCGTAGAGTGCGTGCACGAGGCGGACCACCATGTCGCGCTGGCGCTCCCCGAGGCCCTGGCACAGGTCCTCGACCCGGCGCTCCCCGTTCAGATGCGGCACCAGGACCGTGGCGAACCGGTATGCCTCCTTGGAGGAGACGTTGAAGCCGCCCTGGGCGTTGTGGAACAGCACTCCCGACGGGGTCCGCGTGTAGAGCACGTCCCTGCGCATGCGGGGCCGTGTCCCGGCGATCTCCTCATAGGGCGTCAGCGTCTCGGTCATGGCAGTCAAACCTCCGTGGGGTGCCATGGGGAGTCGTCCGGCCGCGACGGGGCCGCGTCCGCGTCGGAGCGGTCGTCCCGGCCGGGGGGTGCGACGGGCAGCGGGGTGCCGCTGGCCGCCTGCGCGAAGGTGCGCAAGAGGTCGTGCATCCGGTAGCGGCCTTCCGGCCGCTCCTCCAACAGGCCCGCCGCCACCAGGATCTTCAGCACGCCGGCGCCGGTGGCGCCGTCCGGGGTCGGTGCCGGTGTGGCGGGGTCGTCCTGCGGGTCCGCGGCTGCGGTGCCGGCGGGCGGCCCGGCCCGCACGGACCGCGGGGCGGCCACCGGGATGGCGGAGCGCGGCTCGTCCGGCAGCTCGCCGCGCAGGATGGCCAGTTCGAGGCGGCGCAGCGACGGATCGGGGTCCACGCCCAGCTCGTCGGCCAAGTGTTCCTTGATCCGGCGGTACTCGGCGAGCGCCTCGGCCCGCCGGCCGGAGCGGTACAGCGCCTCGACGAGTTGGGCGGCGAGCCGCTCGTGCGCCGGGTGGGCGCGCACCGCCTGCCAGGCGTCGGTCAGGATCTCGCGGTGCCGGCCGAGCCGGAGTTCGGCGTCGAAGAGTCCCTCGACGACCCGCAGCCGTTCCTCGGCGAGCCGGGGCACCTCGTCGCGGTGCAGCAGCTCGGAGTTGACGTTGCCGAGCAGCGGTTCCTGCCACAGGGCCAGCGCCGCCCGGAGCAGCCGTGCCGCTTCCTCGGGTTCGTCGCAGGTCCGCGCCCGGGCGACCGTGGCGCGGAACCCGAGCAGGTCCAGGGTGTCCGCGTCGGCGCTCAGCCGGTACCCGCCGGGCACCGCCTCGATGAGGTTGCCCCCGACCCCGTACTTCTCGAAGAGCCGGCGCAGCCGCAACACGCAGGTGTGTAACGCCGACCGGGCGTTCGCCGGGGTGCGCTCGCCCCAGACGAGGCAGCGCAACCAGTCCGCGGAGACCACCGTGTTCGCCCGCAGCAGCAGGCCGGCGAGCAGGGCCGCGGGGCGGGACGCCTGGAGCACGGCGGTCTCCAGGCCGTTGGTGATGCTCAGGGGGCCCAGGACCCTGAATCGAGGGCGGTCCGCCATCCGTAGTTCACCCGCGTCGTCCGTGCTGGTGGTGCGGACGGCACCGGGTCTGTCGGTGCTGTCGTCCAAGCGGACCTCACCTCCGGCTTCGGTGTCGTGCGTCGATCGCATGCTTCGGGGTCGTGGCACGTC
The DNA here is from genome assembly GCF_024435355.1 of Streptomyces odontomachi. Classification (GTDB taxonomy): domain Bacteria; phylum Actinomycetota; class Actinomycetes; order Streptomycetales; family Streptomycetaceae; genus Streptomyces; species Streptomyces odontomachi. Next base: position 559,048 of record NZ_JAMJWG010000001.1, on the reverse strand, counting down.
CTTCGTGCGCCGCAGGACAGGGGTCGGCGGCGCGCAGGAGCGATGGTGCGGTCCCGGCTGGGTGAGCAGCACACCAGTTCGGCGACGGGCATGAAACTAGGCAGTAACCAAGCGCGCCGTCCAGTAGCCGAGGGAGGGAAATCTCGCATCCTCGCCTTTGCCCGTTCTAAAGAACTCCGGCAAGCTGGGGCCCGTTGGCGAAACAGGTGCACGGATTCGGGCCGTGCAGGAGAGGACGGCCCATGACGTGGTGGGCGCTCGTACCGGTGGTCACCCTGCTCAGTGGACCCGTCACCCTGCTCGTTCTGAAGCGGGCCAAGCGGGCGGAGAGGCATCGCGACGAGGAGCACGAGCAGTTCTCCTACCAGCGACTTCCCGCGGGGACCGAAACGGGGCGCGAGGAGCTGCCCGGGAGTGGCGGACGGCTCCCGGGCCATGAGCGGTAGGGCCGTGCGGCAGGCCGGACGAAGGGTCCGTCAGGCCAGGTGGAAGACCTCGGTGAGCGGGCGCATCGCGCCGTCGGGGGCGGCCTCGTCCAGATCCTCGAAGAACTCGGCCATCTCCGCCTGCCAGCGGGCGTTGACGTCCGTCTCGTCCATCGCGGCGCGGGCCCGCTCGAAGTCCTCGGTCTCCAGATAGCCCACGAGCAGGCCGTCCTCGCGGAGGAAGAGCGAGTAGTTGTGCCACCCCGTACGGGACAGCGCGGCCAGCATCTCGGGCCACACCTCGGCGTGGCGCGCGCGGTACTCGTCGATGCGATCACGGCGGACCTTCAACAGGAAACAGACACGCTGCACAGGCAGTCCCGGAGTGCTCCGTAGGGGCGGGGGGCGAGAAGGCGGGGCAAGGGCGGTTGGCGGTTGAAAGCTTTCAAGCTCGTCCTCTGGGGAACCCTAGTCCTGGTCCCCAGGAGCCTCAAGCGGCCCGTCCAGGTGCCCGTCCCCGCGGTACATGGCGCGGTATCGCTCCATCCACGCGGCATTGAGCCCGTCCGCCTGGCGCCTGTGCCAGGCCCGCACGCCTCGCCCCTCGGGCAGGGCAAGACCGAGGAAGTCGAGGATGCCGCGGACCACGGCGGCCGGATCGGCGGCCAGATCCTCGTAGCGCACCGTGTGGGGCCGGATGCCCGTCGCGGCGAACCACGCCTGCCATGCCGCGTTGTGCTCGCGGATGGTGCGGATCCACCGGTCGATGCCGGCCGCGTCGAACCGGGGCGATCCGCCGCCGGCCGCCCCGCCGCCGATCTCGCCGTGGCCGCCGATGTACCAGGTGCCGGTCTGCTCGGCGCGCAGCCAGGAGACCGCCTGCGCCAGGATGTCGTCACGGTGCAGGTAGACGAACCGGGTACGGCCGAAGGCCCGCTCCAACAGTGCGGTGTCCCGCCCGGCCAGGTCCGGGTGGACCCCGGCCAGCTTCTCGACGACCTCGTCGAGGGTGCCCCACATCAGCTTGGCGCCGAAGACGCCGTTCTCGCTGCGGCCGGCGGTGAGCGCGGCCCGCACGAAGTCCGCGTAGTCGACGCGGCCCTGGGCACCGCGGTCAAGGCCCCAGCGCTCCGCCCACAGCTCCTCGTCGGGCGCCCGGAAGTACGCCTGGGGTCGGCCGGCCACCCCGGTGGACTCCATCAGCCCGAGCAGCAACGAGCTGCCGGTACGCGGTGTCGCGCAGACGAAGTACGTGTCGGTACGTCCTGTCGTCATCGGCGTCACACCGCCAGGTAACGAGATCGCGAACGTGCCACGCAACCGAATTTGTGGATGATGGGCCACGGGACAGGACCGGCGCGACGGGAGACGGCACCCACGCAACCGGACGCGGCCGCGCAGGCGCAGGGCGTCCCCCGGTCAGGCGACAGGAAGGGCGACAGCATGTCGGTGCGCAGTGAGCGCGAAGGGCACGTCACGACCGTGGTATTGGCCAGGCCCGAGGCGCGCAACGCGGTCGACGGCGCCACCGCCGCCGCGCTCGCCGACGCCTTCCGCGCCTTCGAAGCCGACGACGCGGCGCGGGTGGCGGTGTTGTGGGGCGAAGGCGGCACGTTCTGCGCGGGCGCCGACCTCAAGGCGATCGGTACCGAACGCGGCAACCGCGTCGCGCCGGACGGTGACGGGCCGATGGGCCCGACCCGGCTGCGGCTGTCCAAGCCGGTGATCGCGGCGGTCGCCGGGCATGCGGTGGCGGGCGGCCTGGAGCTGGCGCTCTGGTGCGATCTGCGGGTCGCTGAGGAGACCGCGGTGTTCGGGGTGTACTGCCGGCGGTGGGGGGTGCCGCTGATCGACGGCGGCACGGTGCGACTGCCCCGGCTGATCGGCACCGGCCGGGCCATGGACATGATCCTCACGGGCCGTCCCGTACCCGCCGCCGAGGCCCTGGCCATGGGTCTGGCCGACCGTGTGGTGCCGCCCGGCAGCGCCCGCGCGCAGGCGGAGGAACTGGCGGCGCAGATCGCGCGGTTCCCGCAGGCGTGCCTGCGTGCGGACCGGGCCTCGGTCCTGGACCAGGAGGGCCTCGACGAGCAGGCGGCGATGGCCGGGGAGCTCCGCCATGGCATGGGCGTCCTGGTTGCGGCGGCGGAGGGTGCGGCGCGCTTCACGGCAGGGGCGGGCCGCCACGGGTCGTTCGAGGACCGCTGAGCCCCATCAACAGCCTCACCTCACCCCTCAGCCTCGTTCATCCCGATCACTCGACGGCGACATGCACCGGTCCCCCGCCGGCGCTCACCCGAGGCAGCCAGGCGCCGGAGAGCCGGACGGTCCGGTTCGGGACGGCCGTGCGGTGGTGGCGTTCGCGGTGCAGGACCCGTCCGTCCTGGGTGACGACCAGGGTGGGCCGGATGAGGAACGCGTCCGTGGACAGCAGGAATCCGGTGCCGGCAGGAGCACCCGGGAGGATGCGGTGGGGTGCGATCCAGCGCAACGGTGCCTCGACGCGTACCGGGACGAGGTCCTCCTCCGGTTCCGGCCAGGCCGGGGCGGTCCCCGTCAGGTGGCGGAGCATCGACCGGGCGGCGAGCGCGCCCTGGTGGGCCGCCGTGGCCGCGCTCTCGACGGCGTGCAGTCCCCCGCCGGCGGCGAAGACGCCCTCGCATGAGGTGCGCAGGTCCTGGTCGACGCAGGGGCCTCGGGTGCCCCGGTCGAGCAGCAGGCCGCCGCTCCTGGCCAGTTCGTGGTCGGGGACGAGATCGCCCGTGAAGATCACCGTGTCGCAGTGCAGCGTGGCGGTGCGACCGTCGTCGTGCCGTAGCCCCAGACCCGTCAGCCGGGTCCTGCCGCGCAGTTCCGTGACGTGTGCCCCGGTCAGCAGCGGTACACCGCGGAGCAGTCGGGCACGTTGGGCGCGGGCCCGGCCGCCCTGGCCGTGCGGGTGGGCGGTGACCATCGCGACCGCGGCGGTGCCGGCCTGCCGCAGGGCGTCCAGCACCGGGTAGCTCACCGGTTCGGCGCCGACGACGACGGCGCGCGAGCCCACCGGAAGCCCGTACAGGTGGACCATCTGCAACAGCTCCCCGGCGGTGAACACGCCCGCGGGCCGGGTGCCCGGCACGAGGCGTGCGGCGCGGGGGCGTTCGCGTGCTCCGGTGGCGAGCAGGACGCCGCGCGCGGCGAGCTGCTCGGGGCCCTGCGGGCTGGTGACGGCGAGGGTGCGCGGACCCGCCCAGCCGAGGGCGGTGACCCCGGTGCGCAGCTCGGCGCCCGACCTGACCGCGTACTCGACGGCCCGCGCCGCGTACTCGGGCCCGGTGCGCGGGCCGCCCGGCCGGCCGAAGCCACCGTGCCGGCAGTACTTCGGCACACCGCCGGCCTGCTGCTCGCGGTCGATCACCAGGACGCCGCCGGCGCCCCCGGCTGCCAGGGTGGCAGCGGCGGCCAGACCGGCGGGGCCGGCACCGACGACCAGCACGTCCACGGTCCGCAACGGCAGTGGCTGCGTCGCGCCCATCACCGCCTCCTCTGCGCTGCCCGCCCCGTCGTCTGCACGCACCGTGCCCACCACTCCTGCCGTGCCCCTCGTTTCCCCGCCCACGGTGTCACGCACCGCTGCGCTGCCACGACCGCCGGCTCATCCCGACCCCGCCGCACCCCACGGAGGTGCTCCGGTGACCGGCCCGACGGCCCGCGACCGCTCGAACAGGTCGCGTACCTGCGCGCCGCAGGCGAACCCCTGGCAGCGGCCGCTGAGCACCCGGGTGCGGCGCCGCAGTCCGGCCAGGGAGGCCGGGGGCACGGGGGCGGCGAGCGCGTCGCGTACCTCGCCCCGTGAGACCCGCTCGCAGTAGCAGACGAGGGTGCCGTACGCGGGGTCGGCGGCGACGAGCGCCGGCTGCTCGCAGGGGCGCGGGGTGTCCCTGCCGAGCGACGGCATGCGCAGCGGCGGCAGGTCGTCGGGGGCGGGAAGGTCGAGGCCGGCATCGGCGAGCAGGCCGGCGACGTGGGACGCGATGCCGAGGGACGCGGTGAGTCCGGTGGAGCGGATCCCGCCCACCGTGACCGTGCGCCGTTCGGCATCCGCCCGGATCTGGTAGTCGTCGTGTTCGGTGGCCGCCCGCAGCCCGGCGTAGACGGCGGTGACCTCCTCGTCGAGGAGGTCGGGCAGGATGCGCCGGCCCTTCTCGCGGAGCGCCGCGAGCCCTTCGGCGGTGGACTCGGTGGCCCGCTTGTCGTGCAGGTCCTCGGCGGTCGGGCCGAGCAGCACGTTGCCGTGCACGGTCGGCGCGACGAGCACCCCCTTGCCGAGCGCGGTGGGCACGGGCAGCAGGATGTGCCGGACGAGAGCGCGGGCGAACGTGTCGTAGACGAGCAGTTGGCCGCGCCGCGGGCTCACCGTGAAGTCGTGCCGGCCGATCAGTGCGTCGACGGCGTCGGCGTCCAGGCCCGCGGCGTTGACCAGGTAACGGGCGTGCAGCACGCCGCGCCCGCTGGTCACCTCGTGCCGGCCGGCGCGGTCGCGGATGCGCCGCACCCGGCAGCCGAGGTGCAGGTCGACGCCGGCGAGGACGGCCTGGGTGGCGTAGGCGAGGGTGGTCGTCCAGGGACAGATGATGCTCTCGCCCGGGACGGCGAGGGCGCTGAGGGCGCCCGGGCCCAGCCGGGGCTCACGGGCGTAGAGCTCGGCCGGTTCGAGGATGCGGGTGTCGTCGACACCGTTGCGGCGTGCCTTGGCGGCGAGTTCGGGCAGCACGGCGTGCTGGTCGGCGTCCCAGGCGACCAGCAGGGCACCGGTGCGCTCCAGCGGGATGCCGGTCTCGGCGGCGTAGCCGGCGAGGAGCGCCGACCCCTCGCGCATCAGGCGGGCTTCGAGGGAGCCGGGCACGGCGTCGAATCCGGTGTGCAGGATCGCCGTGTTGGCCTTCGACGTGCCCTCGCCGACGTCGCCGTTCGCCTCCACGAGCGCGACCCGCAGGCCACGGTGGCGGGCGAGTTCGCGGGCGATGGCGGAGCCGACCACGCCGGCTCCGATGACGGCGACGTCGTAGGGCGCGTCCGGCAGCGGCCCGGTGGTGGTGACGGTCATACGGCGGCCGGGGCGGGGGCGAGCAGCGCATCGACCGCGGCACGGAACTCCGCCCGCCGCGCCGCGGCCTCGTCGGCCGTGATGCGGGGCTCGTAGACCGCGGCCGGCCGCCATGCGGGGACGGCGTCGGCCACGGTCAGCGTCGGATCGAGGCCGAGGCGCGCGGCGGCCGCGACACCGAGCGCGGTGGCGTCGTGCACCGCGGACACCTCCACGGGCCGCTGGAGCAGGTCGGCCTGGGTCTGCATCAGCAGGGCCGAGCGGGTCAGACCGCCGTCGGCCCGCAGCACGTCGAGCGGGGCGGCGAGGTCGGTGGCGGTGGCGTCGGCGAGCTCTGCGACCTGAGCCGCGATGCCCTCGCACAGGGCGCGCACCACGTGTCCCGGTGCGGTGTCCAGGCCGAGCCCGGTGAGCGAACCGCGCACCTCGCCGCGCCACCAGGGGGCGGCGAGCCCGGCGAGCGCGGGAACGAAGGTGACGCCGCCGCTGTCGGGCACCGAGGAACCGACCGTGTCGAGGTCGGCGGCGCCGGAGATCACCCCCAGGCCGGTGAGCCAGCCGACGGCCGATGCAGCCGTGTAGACCTGGCCGTCCAGGCAGTAGCTGGTGCGGCCGGCGAGCCGCCAGGCGACACAGCTGACCAGGCCGGCACCGCTCCTGCGGGGCATCTCGCCGGTGGGCGCGAGAAGGAACGCGCCGGTGCCGTAGGTGCACTTGGCGAGGCCCGGCTCCGTGACGCGCTGGGCGAGCAGCGCTGCCTGCTGGTCGACGAGCAGCCCGGTGACCGGCAGTTCGGGCCCGAAGGCGGTCGTGGTACCGGCGCGGCAGCCGGCGTCGACGATCTCGGGCAGCCGTTCGCCCCCGAGACCGAAGGCGTCCAGTGCGGCCGGGGACCAGGCGACGCCGTCGAGGTCGAGGAGTTGGGTGCGCCCGGCCGTGGCGGCGTCGGTGACGAAGGATCCGGTGAGCCGGTGCACCAGCCAGGAGTCGGTGGTGGTCACCACGCCCTGACCGGTCAGGTTGCGGCGGATCCAGGCCATCTTGGGCGCGGCGAAGTAGGCGTCCAGCGGCAGCCCGGTGAGCTGCTGCAACTCCGCGGCGCGCGGGGCGAGGTCGCGGCAGACGTCCTCGGCGCGCTTGTCGTGCCAGACGATGGCGTCGGTCAACGGCCGGCCGGTCGCCGGATCCCAGGCCAGCACCGTCTCCCCCTGGTTGGCCAGGCCGACCGCCGAGACGGTGACCCCGGCCGCCGCGAGGGCCCGTCGTCCGGCGGCCACGACGGAGTCGTACAGCTCGGCCGGATCGACTTCGGCGCGTGAGCCCGGCAGTTGGCGGGGGTGGACCGGGGCGGTGGCCGAGCCCAGCACCCCGCGCTCCGGGCAGACGACGAGGGCTTTCGTCCCCGAAGTGCCCTGGTCGATGGCGAGTACCGGGCCCGTCATGGTGTCACTTCCGTACCTCGTGGGTGATCAATGCCGCGCGCCAGCCTGGTCCAGGCGCCTGACACCGTCAAGCGCACCCGCCGACCAGCGCTCACTCTCTATATCCATTTCGCAACTATGCGTGGAGAACGGCCGATGATCCTTCCGTTCACCGGAACCCGCACCTCTACACTGGCCGCCGTCCAGGCAGTCCCCCCACGTACTTCTGCGGAGCACCGCGTTGCCAGTTCTGTCCGTCCGTCACCCGCGCGTTGGGGTCCAAGGCTGATGTCCCCCGGGTTTCGTCCTGCGTACCATCCTGCGGCGCATGACTCCGACCTCCGTATCGCCCTTCAGGAACTGCGGGCGGGACGCTGGATGTCCATGCGGAACCTGCTGGAGGCCACCACCAACTGGGCCGTGTGGACCCAGCGCACCCAGGTCCTCGCCGCCGCGGCGGCCGGCACCGACCTGATCGACGCCTGGCGCTCCGAGGAGCGTCAGAGCGTGGCGGCGGCGGTGATGTACGGCCGGGTCGCGGTGGAGCGCGCACTGCGGGCGCACCGTGAGGGCAGCCGGCACACCCAGGAGTTGTGGCAGTCGGCCTGGGAGGCCTGCCGGATCGCGGCCCGCACCGCCGAGGACGATCCGGTGCCGTGGGTGTGCCTCCTGGCACTGGCACGGTTGGACGAGTGGCAGCAGTGGCCGGAGCACCGCACCGCACCACCGGAGCCGATGCTGCCGCTGGGCCCGTGGGGTCTGCTCGCGCAGGCCGACAAGCGGGACCCGTTCAACCGCGAGGCCTACCACCGGATGTTGCAGTTCCTGTACATCCGTCCCAGCACCGGCGGCCGGCTGACCGAGGCCGTCAACTTCGTGCACTGGGCGGTCGCGTCGGCACCGACCGGCTCCGCGCTGCACGTGCTGCCGCTGTACCTGCACGTCGAGCGGTACCGCCGGCGCGATGAGCGCCGGGACAAGGCGCTGGACCTGCACTGGGTGTCGGAGGACGCCACCCGGGAGGCGCGGCGCGCCTTCTACGACTGGTTCGACCACGTCTCTCCCCAGGAGTGCTCGCTCCTGGACCTCAGCCATCTCGCCCACGGGCTGTGGGGGGCCATCCAGTTCCGAGAAGCCGCCTGGGTGTTCCAGGCGCTCGGGCCGTACTACACCCCCGTGCCCTGGGTGTACCGCGGGTCCAATCCGCAGGACACGACCGAGGCGATCGAGCTGTTCGTCCAGGCCCGCACCCGGTGCCTGGCATCGCTGGACGGCTCCCCCGGCAGTTAGTGCCGCCCGGCCGCCGCCGCGGTGATCCCGTGGCGCCGCCGGTTTGCCGTCTTTGTGCTTTCACCCCTGATGTTCACATTTTCGTCCGTCGTCTGTTGTTCATGGAGGTAACACCGTGCCCCGCGCCCCCTGGTCGAGTTCGAACGTGCCCGACGGCAAGACTCCGCCGCACGACGAAGAACGACGACTACGTGAACTGGGCTATCGCCCCGTACTGGCCCGCCGTATGGGTGGCTTCGGCAACTTCGCCATCAGTTTCTCCGTCATCTCGATCCTGTCCGGCTGCATGACCCTGTACGGGTTCGGCCTGAACACCGGCGGGCCCGCGGTCATGCTGTGGGGCTGGGCCGGGGTCGGGCTCTTCGTGCTCTTCATCGGCATGGCGCTGGCCGAGGTGACGAGCGCCTATCCGACGTCCGGTGCGCTGTACTACATGGCGGACCGGCTCGGCGGGCGCCGCTGGGGTTGGTACACGGGCTGGCTGAACCTCCTGGGGTTGCTCGGCGCGATCGCCGGAATCGACTACGGTGCCGCGCTGTTCACCGGTGCCTTCCTCAACCTGAAGTGGGGCTTCACGCCCACCCCCGGTTCCACCATGCTGATCTTCTGCGCGATCCTGCTGCTGCACGCGGTGCTGAACCTGTTCGGTGTGCGGCTGGTGAGCCTGCTCAACTCGGCCAGCGTGTGGTGGCATCTGGCGGGGGTGGCGCTGATCGTCGCCGTGCTGGCCATCGTGCCCGACCACCACCAGTCCGTTTCGTTCGTGTTCACCAAGTTCAACAACGACACCGGCTGGTCGAACCCGCTGTACGTGGCGGCGATCGGTCTGCTGCTGGCGCAGTACACCTTCTGCGGCTACGACGCCTCCGCGCACCTCTCCGAGGAGACCTCCAACGCCTCGGTCTCCGCGGCCCGGGGCATAGTGCGTTCGATCTGGGTGTCGTGGCTCGCCGGATTCGTGCTGCTGGCGGGTCTGACCTTCTCCATACAGAACTACGCGGGCACCCAGAACAGCCCGACCGGGGTGCCGCCCGCGCAGATCCTGCTGGACTCGTTGGGTACCGGCGGCGCGGAGGTGCTGCTGCTGGTGGTGATCGTGGCACAGCTGTTCTGCGGCAACGCCGAGGTGGCCGCGGCCAGTCGCATGGTGTTCGCGTTCAGCCGGGACAACGCCCTGCCGGGCTCCGCACTCTGGCGCAAGGTCTCCAGCCGTACCCAGACCCCGGTGCCGGCGGTGTGGCTGGCCGTCGTGGTGGCCTGCGTGCTGGCCCTGCCCTCGCTGTACTCCACGACCGCGTACGGCGCGGTGACGGCGATCAACGTCATCGGGATCACCCCGGCGTACGCCATTCCGGTGCTGCTGCGGCTGCGGGCGGGCGACCGCTTCCAGCGCGGCCCGTGGCACCTGGGGCGCTGGAGCCGCCCGGTCGGCTGGGTGGCCGTGGTCTGGGTGGCGTTCGTGACCGTCCTCTTCTGCCTGCCGCAGTCGTCGCCGATCACCGTCGACTCCATGAACTACGCGGTGATCGCGCTGGCCGCGGTACTGATTCTGGCCAGCGTGTGGTGGTACGTGGCACGCCGCACCTACGGCACGCCGGACACGTCCGCGTATGGCTCGGACTGGGAACAGGCCGAGATTGCCGAGGGGATTGTCTGATCGTATTTCCGTTATCCGACGTGCGGTCCACCCACAGGAGCTGTTCAGCAATGGCTCATTCCGCACGCCCCGTTGACCGGCGGCTGGCTCTAGGTTCTTCCCGTCCGCCGGCCGACGGGGGATGGCGGGCCACCGGCACGCACACCCGGCCGCGGCGGCATCTGCCCGTCGCGGCCGCTGTGCTGTCCGGGCACCTGCCCGCCGGGCGCACGCTGGCGGTATCCGACCACGGACACTGGAGGTAGAGATGAACGTCAGATCGTTCCTCAGATCCCGCACCGCCGTCGTCGCCGCCACCGCCGCAACAGCGTTCGCGCTGGGCGCGGGCGGTGTGGCCAGCGCCGCCGACGACGCGACGACCGCGGCCAGCTCGCTCGTCCTCGGCCTCATCCCGGTGGAGAACAATCCCGGGCAGCCGTCCAGCGTGACCCTGGAGTGCGACCCGGTGGGCGGCACCCACCCGACCCCCAAGGAAGCCTGCGCCGCGCTGACCGAGGTCGGCGGAGACTTCGCCAAGCTCCCGAACGTGTCGGGAGTGCCGGCCTGCCCCACCACGTACGCCCCGGTGGAGGCCGTCGCCGAGGGCACGTGGAACGGCACGCCGGTGTCGTACAAGGAGATATTCACCAACACATGCTTCGCCGCGATCGGCACGAACAACGTGTTCAAGTTCTGATCCCCGCGGCCGCCCCGCCCGTCCCACGTCCCGGCGCCGCCTCCCCGCGGTGATCACGGGACCTGAGCGGACCGGCGAGCGCACCACGAAGCTCTGGTGATTCCGCCGGATCACCAGAGCAGGTGGATCCGATCGCCGCATGGCGCCCCGCCAGCGCCGCATGGTGCCCCAGGCCGCCGCGCGATCTGAGCAAGCGGGTCCCGCGGCACGACGACTCCGCGGCACGCACGGCTCAGGCCCCGCTCATCGAGCGGGGCCTTTTCGCTGTCCGCCGCGCCGGCCGGCGCGACCTGCCTCGACCTGCCTCGACCTGGCGCGCCACGGCGCACCGCGGCGGTCCCTGACGCCCTGGGCCGTGCCCGCCTCGCCGCACGATTCGGGTCGCCCGACACCTTGCTCACTTCGAGCACATTGCATGAAACGCGCATTCGGGTTTACGGTCGACCGCGGACGGAACGCCTGATTCCTCTTCCCCTCGCCGGCCTGGCGGGGCAAAGGGCGGCAGACCCGTCCACGAACGAGACGGGAGCCGCCATGTCCATACCGATCAAGAAGAGCCTGGAGCGGGTGCCAGGTGGGATGATGCTGATCCCGCTGCTCGTCGGCGCGGTGATCAACACCGTGCACCAAGGCACCGGCGAGTTCTTCGGCTCGTTCACCGGTGCGCTGTTCTCCGGTTCGCTGACCATCCTGGCCGTCTTCTACGTCTGCATGGGCGCCACCATCGAGCTGCGCACCACCCCCTACGTGCTGCGCAAGGGCGGCGCGCTGCTGGTGGTGAAGGCCCTGATCGCGGTGGTCGTCGGCATCGTGCTCGGGCACTTCCTGGGCGAGAGCCCGGTCGGCGGCGGAGCGTTCGCCGGTCTGTCCACGCTCGCCGTGGTGGCCGCGCTCAACGACACCAACGGCGGCCTGTACATGGCGCTGATGGGCCAGTTCGGCAAGGCCAAGGACGCGGCCGCCTACTCGGTCATGAGCCTGGAGTCCGGGCCGTTCCTCACCATGGTCACGCTGGGCGTGGCCGGCCTGTCGTCCTTCCCGTGGCAGACCATGCTCGGCGCCATCCTGCCGCTGATCGTCGGCATGGTGCTGGGCAACCTGGACCCGCAGATGCGGAAGTTCCTCGGCGCCGCCGTACCGGTCATGATCCCGTTCTTCGGCTTTGCGCTGGGCGCCGGCATCGACCTGTCCACCGTGTGGACCGCGGGCCTGCTCGGTATCGGGCTCGGCCTGTTCGTCATGATCGTGTCCGGTACCACGCTGTTCGTGACCGACCGGCTGGTCGGCGGTACCGGCCTGGCCGGCATCGCCGCGGCGAGCACCGCGGGCAACGCGGCCGCGGTCCCCGCACTGGTCGCCGCCGCCAACCCCGCCTACCGGGCCGCGGCGGACAAGGCGACCGTGCTGGTGGCCGCCTCGGTCGTGGTGACCTCCCTGCTGGTGCCGGTGGCCACCGCCGCGTACCACCGGCGGCTCCAGCGGCTCGCCCCGGACTCCGTGGGCGATGCCGGGCCGGGAGCCGCCGCCTCCGACGAGGACACCGCGCCCAAGGCGGACGCGCCGGCACCCGCCGACCGGGCCGAAGGGACCGTGACCCCGTGACCTCGTACGACCCGGGCCTGCTGATCGTCGCGGACGATCTGTCCGGGGCGGCGGACAGTGCCGTGGCCTTCGCTGACCGCACGGACGTCGCCGTGCTGCTGGACGCCACGGAACCCAGGCCGACCACCGCCGTGCTCGCCGTCGACACCGACAGTCGCTACCTGCCGGGACCGGCGGCGGCGGCCCGGGTGCACGAGGCGCTCGCCGCGGCCGGCCCGGAGACCCGCGTCTACAAGAAGATCGACTCCACCCTGCGCGGCAACATCGGGCCGGAGGTACGAGCCTGCCTGGACGCCCTGCGCGCCCGGCGCCACGGACCGTGCCTGGCCGTGCTGGCGCCCGCCTTCCCCGCCACCGGCCGCACCGTGCGCGACGGGCAGGTCCTGGTGGCCGACGGCACCCTGGGCCAGCCCCGTCCGGTGGACCGGCCCTCGCTCACCGAGCAGCTGACGGCGGTGGGCCTCACCGTGGAACTGCTCGACCTCGACACCCTGCGGGGCGGCCGGGCGGCCGCACGGCTGGCCATCGCGGCCGGCCGGTCCGACGCGGTCGTCGTGGACGCGCTCACCGACGACGACCTGGCCGACGTCCTGGCAGCCTGCGCCGACCTGCCCGTGTTGCTCGTCGGCTCGGGGGGCCTGGCCCACCGGCCGGCCGCCCCGGGACGGGTCGGCGGCGACGCGACCGCGACACCCGTCTCGGCCCGTCGTCCCGCGGACCCGGCAGGTCCCCTGCTCATCTGCGTCGGCAGCCGCAGCGAGCAGGCCCGTGCCCAGTGCCGGGCGGTCGTCGAGCGACTGCCCGCGGTGGGTGTCGCCCTGCCGGCCGGGCAGGACGGCCGCCGGGCGGCGGCCCAAGAGGTGCGGGCCGCCTTGCGGGCCGGGCATGACACGGTGCTGTGCCACGATCCCGAGCTGCCCGTGACACCGGCCAGGGCCCAGGAATTCGCCGCCGCGCTGGCCGCCGCCGCCCGGGACGCGCTCCCGCTGGCCGGCGGACTCGTCGCCACCGGCGGGGAGACCGCACGCGCCGTGCTGCGCACGGTCGGCGTGACCCACCTGACCGTCGAGGGTGAGCCGGCGCCCGGGGTGGTGCGGATGCGCACGCCCGCCGGGCTGCCGGTGGTCACCAAGGCCGGTGCCTTCGGCGACGAGGGCACCCTGCTGCGGGCCGCCCACGCCCTGCCGGGCCACACCGGCGCACCGAGGAGGCCGGCCCTCTCCCCCACCGCTGGGGCACCCCACGTGGCGGCCGGCGCCGCCGGCCCCCGTACCGAGCCCTCCCCCACCGGCCCACCGTGTCCCTGACCGGTCGGCCGCCCACCCGGCCGTCCCCTGATCCGGCCGGAAAGAACGACGCCGCACACCCGCGGCTGCGGAAGGATGTCACCATGTCCGAACCTGTTGTCGCCATCACCATGGGAGACGCCGCCGGCGTCGGCCCCGAGGTGATCGTCAAGGCGCTGGCCGGCGCCGCTGCCAAGCTGCCGTTCCGGCCGCTGGTGGTGGGCGATGCGGCCCGCCTGGAGAAGGCCGTCGCGCTCTGCGGCGTGGAGCTGCGGATCAACCCGGTCCGCTCCGTTTCCGAGGCCACCTGGCAGGCCGGGCAGGTGGACTGCCTGGACCTCGGCGGCATCCCTGCCGACCTGCCGTTCGGGCAGCTCTCGCCGGTGGCCGGGGAGGGCGCGTACCGCTTCATCGAGGCCGCCACCGAGCTCGCCGCCGAGCGCCAGGTGGACGCCGTCTGCACCGCACCGTTGAACAAGGAGGCGCTGCACGCGGCTGGGCACCGCTACCCCGGTCACACCGAGCTGCTCGCCAAGCTGACCGGCACGCCCGAGGTCTCCATGCTGCTGTCGGCACCCCAGCTGCGCGTCATCCACGTCACGACGCACATCGGTCTGGTCGACGCGGTGGCGAAGATCGAGCCGGGCCTGGTGGAGCGGACCATCCGGCGCGGTCACGCGACGCTCGCGGCATCCGGGGTCGCCGCCCCGCGCATCGCGGTCTGCGGCATCAATCCGCACGCCGGCGAGAACGGCCTCTTCGGCCACGGCGAGGAGGAGGACAAGGTGGTGCCCGCCATCGCGGCGGTGCGCGCCGACGGCGTCGACGCGCAGGGGCCGCTGCCCGCCGACACGGTCTTCTTCCGTGCCGTACGCGGCGACTTCGACCTGGTCGTCGCCATGTACCACGACCAGGGCCACGGTCCGGTGAAGGTGCTCGGTCTGGACGCCGGCGTGAACATCACGGTCGGCCTGCCCGTGATCCGCACCAGCGTCGACCACGGCACCGCCTTCGACATCGCGGGCACCGGCCGGGCCGACGAGGCGAGCATGGTGGAGGCACTGCGCCAAGCCGTGGAGCTGGCACCGCGCCACGCCACGCCGGAGCACGGCAGCACGGCGACGGCCACGGGGAGCGAGACGGCATGAGCGGTGCCGATCGGCGTGCCACGATCCGCGAGCTGCTCCAGACCCACCCGCTGACGGTGGCGGAGCTGGCGCAGCGGTACGGGGTGTCGGAGTCGACCATCCGGCGTGATCTGAGCCAGCTCTCCGCGTCGGGTGAGATCGTCCGTACCTACGGTGGCGCGGTGTCGTCGACGGCCGGTGAGGAACAGTCGCTGCACGAGCGGGAGTTGCTGGCCCGTCGGGAGAAGGAGGCCATCGCACGGGTGGCCGAGACGCACATCAGCGGCAGCGGGCTGGTGCTGCTGGACGCCGGGACGACGGTCGGTGCGCTGGCCACCCGGCTCGCGGTGCGCGGCCATCTGGCGGTGGCCACACCGGGGTTGACGTCCGTGGAAGCGCTGGCCGGTGTGCCGGGGATCGAGCTGATCGTGCTCGGCGGCACGGTTCGCCCGCTCAGCCTCGGCATGGTGGGACCGTTGGCGGAGGCAGCGGTGGCCCGGCTCACCGCGCAGGCCGTCTTCCTCGGGGCGGACGGCGTGGTGGCCGGGCGTGGTCTCTGCGAGGCCCGCCCGGAACAGGTCGCGCTGAAGCAGCTGATGATCAGCCGCTCCCGCGCCGTGTACGTACTCGCCGACTCCGGGAAGCTGGGCCGCGAGGAGTCGTACTGGTGGGCGGCGTTCGAGACGCCGTGGACGCTGATCACCGACGACGGGGCGAGCGAGCAGCAGCTCGAGCCGTTCCGCGCCGACCCGCTGTGCACCGTCGAGGTCGCCAAGACGGCCGGGTGACACCGCCCTGGTGACGGGTCGACACATCGGTTGAGGGGCGCGCGGACGCACCACCGGTGGTGAGCCACTCCACCACCGGTGTCAGGTCACCGCCCGCCGGCCGACGCGTCACCGCGCGGCCGGGCACGGCGCCGGCCTGCCCCACCGGGCGCCGGCGTCACCGCGTCCGGCGTCAGCGGCCGGGCAGGGCTCCGGTGGTGCCCGGCAGGGTGGCCGAGCGGGCCAGGGCCTGGGCGCGCGCCACGTCGAGCAGCGCCAGGAGCACGCTCTTGCTGGACTCACGGTCGCGCGCGTCGCACAGCATGACCGGTGTGTCCGGGCCGAGGTCCAGCGCCTTGCGGACCTGCTCCGGGTTCCACTCGCGCCTACCGTGGAAGCAGTTGACGCCCACGGCGAACGGGGTGCCACGCTTCTCGAAGTAGTCGACCGAGGCGAAGCACTGTTCCAGGCGGCGGGTGTCCGCCAGCACCACGGCACCGAGGGCGCCCAGGGCCAGGTCGTCCCACATGAACCAGAAACGGTGCTGGCCGGGCGTGCCGAACAGGTACAGGACCAGTTCCGGAGCGATGGTGATGCGACCGAAGTCCATGGCGACGGTGGTCGCGAACTTCCCCTCGACACCGGCCAGGTTGTCGTGGCCGAGGCTGGCCACGGTCATGCGTTCCTCGGTCTCCAGCGGCGGGACCTCGCTGACGGAGCCGACCATGGTGGTCTTGCCCACGCCGAAGCCTCCCGCGATGAGAATCTTCAACGCCGTCGGCATGACTGGGTTAGAGGCGGCGTATGCCATCCATGACCCTTTCGATCAGTTCCACACTCGGGGCGTCGCTCTCCTTCGGCGGAGATTGGACGAGGACCAGATCCGAGTTCAACAAGTCGCCGCAGAGCACTTTGACCACGCTCACCGGCAGGTCCAAGTGTGCCGCGATCTCAGCGATGGCCACCGCCCGCGACCGGCACATGTCCAGGATCGCGGCCGACTCCGGTTCGACGGATCCTTCGCCGAATCCATCCGGGGAACGAGTGACCACCAGCGTGATCAACGCGAACTCATGCTCGCTGTGGCGGGTGCGTCCCCCGGTGATGGCATAGGGCCGGACGTGGTGCCCGACCCCGTCGACGTCGGACCTTGGCTGGTCAGGCACCCTTACCGTACCGCACGAACTGGGTTTCGACGCGTGGCGCCGCACTCAGGTACTGGCCGACCTGCTTGACGAGCGTGTTCATCTCGAAAGCCATCATCCCGACGTCGACCGTGTCACTGGCGAAGGCGGCAAGCCTGGCTCCCTGACCCGCGCTCGTGACGAACAGGAAGGCCGTGTCCATCTCCACGACCGTCTGGCGCACCTGCCCGCCCTGGAACCGGTTGGCGGCACCGCGCGAGAGGCTTTGCAGACCCGAGGCGATGGCGGACAGCTGCTCGGCGTCCTCCCGGGCCAGCGTCTTGGACTTGGCGAGCGTCAGGCCGTCTTCGGAGAGGACGATGGCGTGGTGGATCTCCGGGATCCTGTCGACGAGGCTGTCCAGCAGCCAGTCCAGCCTGGGTAGGGTTTCCACCTGTTCAGTCATTACCGGTTCATCCCTCACAGTTCGTCGGTGCCGTGTTGACGCGACTCTGCCGGGCCACTCAGCTCGGCGGGCTGGGGAGCCTGACTTTCCCTGGCCCGCCTCGTCTCACGCTGAATGGCCATCATGTTGGCAGCTGACCTGCCAGGTGTGAAACTACTGCTCACTTCTTCCTCAACGTTTTCCCGGTCCGTGCGCGGCGGGCCGGCCTCTTCTCGCAACTGCCTTGCGAGACTCGCGCCCCGTGTCCTGGTGGGCAAGACGGTGGGCTCGTCCAGCGGCCCGGAGGACTCCGCTTCCAGGAGGCCGGCCGACGGAGAGACATGTTCTATCTGTGGTTCGACGTAGGCGTCGCCGTACGTACCGGCTGACTCGCCATACGTCCCGGCTGACTCGCCATACGTCCCGGCTGACTCGCCGTACGTACCGGCTGACTCGCCGTACGTCCCGGCGGACTCGCCGTACGGCTGGGGGTACGGATCGGCTTGGGCGCCGGTGTGCTCCTGCACGGGCGACCATGCCGACGGCGGCGAGCCGGCCGCCTCCTGACCTTCCGACGAGGCCGGCAACAGTCCTGCGCCTCCATAGTCGGGAAACCCATGGGTTTCGAACTGCGGCGGAGTAGTGGTGGCGTGGGCCGTGACGATCTCCGGCACGGTGATCGTGTCCGGCACGCTGGGCACACTCGGTGTGCTGGGCACGCTGGGCGTGCTCGGCGGCGCGCTCCGGGGGCCGGGCACGGTGGGGGTGCTCGGTGGGCCGGGCTTGCGGGCCGGAGGCTTCGTCTCGGCCGGGGCCTTGTCGGCCACGAGGGTGTCGGGGAACCTGACCGGGGCGCTGCCGTTCGCCAGGCCGGCGGCCTGCTTGAGCTCCTTCGGCAGCGACGACTCATGCTCTTCGAGCATGGATGCGGGCACCAGGACGACCGCGAGGGTCCCCCCGTAGTCGGACTCGCGCAGCGACACCTTCAGACCGTGCCGCTCGGCCAGCTTCGCGACCACGAACAGGCCGAGGCGCGGGTCCTTGCCGAGCGCGTCCATGTCGGGCTGCGGCGGCTTGGCCAGCAGGTCGTTCAGGTGCTCGTACTGCTCGGGCGGCATGCCGAGGCCGCGGTCCTCCACGTGCAGCGCAAGACCCTTGGCGACCTTACGGGCGCTGATCTGCACCTGGGTGTCCGGCGGCGAGAAGGTGGTGCCGTTCTCGATCAGTTCGGCCAGCAGGTGGGTGATGTCGGTGACGGCGCGCGCGGCCACCAGCACCTGCCGGCCCGGCGGCAGCGACTGCACGGTGACCCGGCGGTACTGCTCGGTCTCGGACACCGCGCCACGCACCACGTCGGTGATGGACAGCGGGCGGATGCCGCGGCGTCCGGGGGCGGAACCACCCAGGATCACCAGGTTCTCCGAGTGCCGCCGGACACGGGTGGCGAGGTGGTCGACCTTGAAGATGTCCTGGAGCAGGTCGGAGTCCTCGTGCTTGCGCTCCAGATCGTCCAGCAGGGAGATCAGGCGGTGCACCAGGATCTGGGTGCGGCGGGTGAGGTTGGCGAAGACCTTCTCGGTGCCTTCCCGACCGCGCGCCTGCCGCACCAGCGCGGACTCGAACTCCCGGCCGAGGCGGTTGACCGACACACCCAGGCGCTCGAGTTCGTCGGCGCCCGGTGCCGCGACGGGCAGCTCGCCGTCGGTCTCGATGTGCTCGCCGCGGTCCAGCTGCTGGAGGATCTCGGGGAGCCGCTGCTCGCCCAGTTCCTGTATCTGCGCCAGCAGCGCGGTCAGGCGGTGCGATGCGGCGCCGGTCGAGCGTCTCAGCAGGACACCGGTGACCACCAGCGCGGCGATGACGGCGAGGCTGCCGAGGATGAACTGCATCAGCAGCGCGTCGGCCCGGTCGGAGCCCTCGTCCGCGAGTGCGTCGAAGGAGTCGGCGCCGGTGCGCTGGAGACCGCCGTTGACGGTGTCCACCGCCGTGCGCCAACCGCTCGCCGCAGCCGGCGGCTTGGTGCCGGAGCTGCTGGTGACGGCGTCCTCGATGGTGGTCAGCGCCTTCCACTGCGGGTCGCTGACGATGCGCTCGTAGGCGGCGGCCTCCTTGCCAGGGAGGTCGTCGGTGTCCAGGAGGGCGGTGCGGATGTGCCGCTGGATGGCGACGTACTGCGCGAACTGCGTGCGGATCGACTCGGGCAGCTCCCCGGAGGCGAGCCCGCTGGAGAGCAGCGCGTCCTCGCGCGAGAGCATCTCCGTCAGCTGCATCAGGGACCGCGTGGCGCTGCTGGACTTCGCGAGGTCCGGGTCGTCGGGCCGGGTGGCCAGCTCGATCACGGCGGCGATCTGGGAGATCGTGTCCGAGTAGTACTCGAAGGCCTTGGAGCTGCTCATGCTGCGCCGGTCGATGGCGCTGCGGTTCTCGGAGAGCTTCACGACCGCGGTGTTCAGCGACTTGGCGCGGTCCTGGAGTTCCTTGCCGGTGAGGGCGGACTCCGACGAGCGGCGGTAGGTGTCGAGGGCGGTGTCGGTGTTGCTCCGCGCCTTCTCCAGGGCGACCCGCGATGATTCGGCGTGATCGGCCTGCCAGGTCTCGGTGAGACGCCGCTCGACCTGGAGCTTGGTGAGCACATCGAAAGCGGGCTCATCCACCGAAGTGGCCAGGGCCGTCTCGTCGTGCACCTGCATCTGGTCGGCGACGAGCCCGGTTGCCGTGTAGCCCCACAGCCCCACGAGCAGCGCCGCCGGAATCGCCACCGGAAGAACCGATGAGGACCGGAGGGATTTGCGGTGAGCTGCTCTGCTAGCTGTGTGCCCGTCGCGTATAGCTGGCATCTGTTTCCTTGAACTGCAGCGAAACTGGTAGCGGTAGCAAATGGTGCGACATGCCTTGTTTTTCCCAGCGCGCGCCATGTCTGACGTGCCGTCATCACGATCACGACCCGGTGAACCGTACCAGGATCATGGACTGACTAATCATACGAGTCCAGCGCCTTGTGAACCTGGCGTTCCGGGTTGGCCCAGCCCCCACCAGGTGGTGGCGGAGCCGAACGGACGACCGAACGGACTCTACCGGGTTCCTGGCATATGTGGTCCGTGGACGGTCAAGTACCCGGCTTGGGCTTGCACACGCGCACAAACTACTGGGAGGAATGCGGGCGCAGGGTCAAACAGGCGAACGGTTCACAGCAAGGCGAGAAGTTTCGGGACGTAGAGGGCGCTGATGGGCTCGATTCCCGCGACGATGTCGAAGTAAATGGCCTTCAGGTCGGGGTCGGTCTGCACCGCGCGCAGCAACTCCAGGCGCTGCTCGTGCTGCTGGAGCTGCGCGGCGGCCAGCGTCGCCTGGAAGCCCGGCGTCAGTGCCGCGTCCCGTTCCTGCTCGTAGGCCTCGAGAGCCGCGTCCAGCAGGCCGGGATCCCCGCCCAGCCGCCCGCTCACCTGCCGTACGAGGCACTCCGCCTGGAAGAAGGCGTCGCTGATGCCGCGTGCCGTGATGGAGTCCTTGTGGTGCCCTGCGTCGCCCACCAGCGCCCACCCTGGGCCGTGCGAGCGCCGGAAGAAGTTCTGTTGGTCCCCCGTGCCCCGTAGCCGCTCGGCGAGCACCTTGCCCTGGAGCCGCTCGTGCAGGGCCGGGGCGGTGGTGCGCACCTGCTCCAGGTAGGCGTGGTACGTGTTCGTGGTGCGCACCTCGTCGAAGCGCGACTGCGGGAAGTAGGTGAGGACGAGGGTGGCACGGTCGTTGGTGGGCACGGCCGCCACCCAGCTCGACGGAGCCTCGTACAGCTCCAGGTCGGCTGGCACGTCATGCCAGTACGCGTAGTAGGCACAGGTCAGCCTGGGTCTATGCACGGTGAAGGGGGCGTCGCACAGCGCCGCGACCTTCGAGTGCATCCCGTCCGCACCGATCACCAGGTGCGCCCGCTCCGTGAAGGGGACACCGCGGTAGCGGCCCACCACACCGACCACCCGGCCCGCCTCGTCCCGCAGCAGGTCCGTCACGCTGCACTTGTCCCGGAACTCGACGCCGGCCTCGACGGCGCCGTCCACCAGGATCGCGTCGAGGACGGTGCGCCGCGGTGCGTAGCCCGCCCGCTGTCCCTCCACACCTCGGGCGCAGCCCTCCAGCCGGACGTCGGCCACCTCGTAGATCGCGTTGTTCAACGGGGGGCATCCGGAGTCCCGTATGCGGTCCAGCAGGCCCCAGCGGGCCAGTGCCGCGACACCGGGCTGATGGATGAGGTGGGTGGAGAGCGTGTCGGAGGGGAAGTCCGCCCGATCCACCATGAGTACCCGGTAGCCCGCGTGGGCGAGCAGCATGGCGGTGGGCGCTCCGGCGCAGCGCGCTCCCACCACGATGGCGTCAAACATGTGCGAGCCTCACAGACAAGTCATACGGGGACGGGGGCGGGGCGTGGGGGGTACGCCGGTCGGCGGTCGGCGGTCGGCCCTGGTGGTGGGAAGGGGCCGTTGCCGGTCGGTGCGGCGGTCAGGGGCTGTTCAGGTGCGGGTGCTGTCGAGGGTGGCGCGCAGCGTCCGCCGGTCGATCTTGCCATTGGAGTTGAGCGGCAGGTGATCGAACGGGACGATCCGGCGAGGCAGCATATAAAGGGGAAGGTGGTCGCCGAGCGCGCTGAAGAGCCGGGTGCCGTCGCAGTCGGCGCCGGTCACTGCGGCCTCCAGCTCGGGCTCTCCGTCGCGACCGGCGACCGCGAAGACGACGGCTTCCTCCACTCCGCTCTGCTCCCTCAGCAACGCCTCCACCTCGCCGAGTTCGATCCGGTGACCGCGGATCTTGACCTGCTGGTCCACCCGGCCCAGGTGCAGCAGCTGGCCGTCCTCCTCGGTGGCCCGGTCACCGGTGCGGTACCAGTGGGCGTCGGTGACCGTTTCGCCCTCGCGGAGCGGATGGGCGGTGCCGTGCTCGTCGAAGAGGAGGAACCTGCCGGTGTCGTTGCGCGGGTCGAGGTAGCCGTCGATGCGCTGGACGCCGCGCAGGCACAGCTCGCCGGTGGGGGCGGGCCGTCCTTCCTCGTCGAGCAGGACGTGTTCCATGCCGGGGTGGTGGGTGCCGATCGGCACGATGCCGTTGGCCGGGCGCGGCCATGCGGCCATGTCGTCGGGCAGGCGGTAGGCCGTGCAGGAGATGGTGAGTTCGGTGGGGCCGTAGAGCACCTCGATGGCCGAGTGGGGAGCTGCGGCCTGCCAGGCCTGTGCCGACGCCAGGGTCAGTGCCTCACCGCCGAAGACGCTCCAGCGCAGGGTGGGCATGCTGCCGGGAGCGAGGGTGCCGAGCCGGGAGGCGAAGGTGATCAGCGACGGCACCGAGAACCAGTGGGTGAGCTGGCGGCTGTTGATGAACTTGACCAGCGACATCAGCTCATGCCGCATCGGCACCACCAGGGTGGCGCCGGCACCCCAGGTCACCAGCAGGTCGTGCACCGAACCGTCGAAGGTCAGGTCGAAGGCCTGCGACATCCGGCTGCCGGGCCCGGCCTCGTAGCACGTGATGAGGTGGGAGATGTAGGAGCAGATGTTGCGGTGCCGCACGGGTACGCCCTTGGGGGTGCCCGTGGAGCCCGAGGTGAAGATGATGTAGGCGATGTCGTCGGGCGTGGTCCGCGGCGGGGGCGCGGGGGCCAGGGCCGGGGCGTCGCAGGGCTGCGCGGACAGCAGCGGCACGCCCAGATCGGTCCCGGCCGCGGGGGCATCGGTCAGGACCAGATCGAGCTCGGCTGCCTTGGCGATGGACGCGTTGCGCGCCGCCGGGTTCTCGGGGTTGAGCGGGACGACCGCCGCGCCTACCCGCAGGATCGCCAGGTAGCCGACGTACGCGGCCACGGAGCGGCTCGCCAGCAGTCCGACCCGGCGGGGGGCGTGCCCCGTGCCGGCGGCGACGATCCGGGCGGCCAGCGCTTCTGCCCGGTCCCGCAGCTCGGCGTAGGTCAGCTTGTCCTGGCCCACCTCGAGTGCGGTCCACGCATGGCCGAGCCGGTCGGCCGTGCGGGAGAACCAGGCATAGGCGGTCTGCGGATCGCTCATGCGGTCTGTGCCTCCAGTTCCCGGAGCCACTGCCGCAGCGCGGCCACGTCGTGCAACCGGGCCAGTTCCTCGGGCTCCACCTGGCGTTCGAACTTCTCCGACAGGTCCACGATGATGCGCAGCATCGCCAGGGAGTCGATGCCTATCTCGGAGAGCATCGACGTCTCGGTGTAAGCGGTGCGTGCGTGCTCGCGCAGCACGTTGTCGGCGAGGTCGGCACCGTTCTGCTGGGGCTCCGACTCGCCCGGCCAGTAACGCTGCGTCTGCCAGGGATAGCCGGGCAGCGGTACGTAGCGGCAGCCCGGGTCGTACAGCTCGTGCCAGTCGACCACCTCGCCCTTGCAGTACCGTTCGGCGACCACCACGACGGGCCGGCCGCGCCGGATGCGGCGGGGTTCGCCGGTGCCGCTCAGTGCCCCGACCATCTCCTCGTGCGAGGTGGCGACCACCGCCATGCGGTACGGGTGGTGCTGGCGCCGGAGGGAGGCGCTGAAGCAGATGTCGCGCAAGGCGTAGCCGCCGCCCTTGCCGTGCGGGCTCAGATATGCGGTGTACGCCCGGGCCAGGTCTTCGAGGGCCTCGGGGGTACGCGCCGACAGGGGCAGCAGGTACGCCTGCTCGCCGTGCTCCTGGCGGGGTGAGGGGATACGGCCGGCGGCCACGGTGTCGCCCTGGCGGAGCACCAGGTGGGCGTTGAGCGCGGAGACGCCCTGCCCGGAGACCCCCGCGATGGCTGGTCTACCCGTGTAGGGCAGTGCCTCGATCCGGTCGGGCATCCGCAGCGGCAGGCGGTCCCAGGCGACCCGCGGGTTGGGGGCGCGCATGTGCAGGTTGGGCGGTACCTGGCCGTGCTCCAGGCAGAGCACGGTCTTGATCAGCCCGGCGAGGCCGCCGGCCGCCTCCGAGTGGCCGATGTTCGTCTTCACCGAGCCGACCATGCAGGGCCGGTCCCAGGGCCGGCCGTGGCCGACGACCTCGCCGAGCGCGGCGAACTCGAGCGGGTCGAGCTGGGGGGAGCCGACGCCGTGCGCCTCGACGTAGTCCACGTCGGCCGGGTTGACTCCGGCGTCCTCGTAGGCCCAGCGCAGCACGTCGATCTGGCCGGCCAGCGAGGGGGTCAGCAGGGAGCCGCCGGTGCGGCCGTCGTTGCTGATGGCGCTGCCCTGGATCACCGCGCGGATCCGGTCGCCGTCGGCCAGCGCGTTCGCCAGCGGTTTGAGGACCACGACGCCCACGCCGTCGCTGGGCGAGTAGCCGTCGGCGCTCGCGTCGCCGAACTTGCTGCGCCCGTCGCGGGCCAGCGTGCCGGCGGCGGTCATCATCACGCCCTCGTCCGCGCGGAGCTTGAGGTTCACTCCGGCGGCCAGCGCCAGCGGTGTCTCCCCTGCGCGGATGCTCTGCACGGCGTTGTGGACGGCCACCAGCGAGGACGAGCAGGCGGTGTCGAGCACCACGCTGGGGCCGCGGAAGTCGAAGAAGTAGGAGGTACGGGCGGCGAGCAGCGGCCGGTAGTTGTGGAACTGCGCGGCCGTCGCCGACTTCAGCCCCTTGCGGTACTGCATCTCCAGGAAGTCGGCCCGGGTGTTCCCCACGTAGACGCCGGTCCGGGAGCCGGCGAGCACATCGGGGCGCTGGCCCGCGTCCTCCAGGGCCTCCCACGCCGTCATCAGCAGCAGCCGCTGCTGCGGGTCGAGTTCCTTGGCGTCGGTGGGCGACATCTCGAAGAACTCGGCGTCGAAGGCGGCCATGTCACGGATGTAGGCGGCCCGGCGGCTGCGCAGGGTTCCGGGCTGGGCATCTGCGGAGTACAGCGCGTCAACGTCGTAGCGGTCAGGGGGCGTCTCGCTTGTGGCGTCCGCACCGTCACACAGCAACTCCCACAGCTGGTCGGCGTTTGCGGCACCCGGGAACCGGCAGGCCATGCCGATCACCGCCACCGACCGTGTCTCGACGCTTGCTGTCGACCTGTTCAAAGAACACTCCTTCGATGCTTCCCCGGGTATCGCCGCGATTACTGCCTCTGCGCCTGCGTCATGCGAACCCAAGGGGGCGGCCGTGACGATCCCGTGCCGCCGAAGCGGTGCGGAATCTCGGATTCTGACAGGCGGGAATTCGACACGAGATGGCTGCGTCCTGATTCGTACCGTCAGCGTCCGATAGCGGAGTGCGGCGTGTGGTGCGCCTGACGACCGTACGGAGCATATGCCGCTCCGTCACCCCGGGCGATCCCCCGGCCACCCTCTGATGTGCCCACGGGCACCTCGGGGGGCATCGACAGGGGATCTGGGCGTTCCGCGGCCCTGCGTCTCCCACCAGGAGAGACAGCAGGCGACGAGCCTTGTCCAGAACCACCGTGCTGTATCGTTCCGGCCCCACACTCGCCGCTGCGGGATAACTCAAGGCCCCGCCCTGAGGCGATGCACCCGGCCGACCGCATGACCCTCCCTCCGACCGCGATTCGAGCTCCGACCCATGCGAGCTCGAGGGCAGCCGCGACACACCTGTACCCGCACACGTGTACCGCCCATCGAGCCGCGCTGAGGTTACCGCTGTGCTCACAGGTCCCAACAGCCAACCACTGAACAATTGTCATATGTAAGAACCGATGGAGTCGTTGCCACATCAAGGATTGGCAGGAACTGATCGTTCCACGATTGGAACTCAGCGTAACTGGACAGGATTCCAGGTTGCCCTCAAGCCCGTGACCGGCCCCGATGACCATGCCACCAGTGGCCTTCAGGCACCTGACGGGGCGACAGTCAGGTAGCGGATGTGACAGGAGACAGCCAAAGTTCCGTACTGAGGGCGGTACGGGAACCGGAAGGATCTGGTTTCATCTCCAGTCATGGATTCCCTGTCACCTGATCACGACCGCCTCGCGGAGGAGCGTACCCACCGGCTCCAGGTCCTCGGCCTCAACTCGGTGGGCGCGGAAGCCACGTTCGACCGCGTAGCGAAAATCGCGGCGTCCTTGACCCAGGCGCCCCTCGCCATGGTGAACTTCATCAGCAATGACCGTCAGATGTTCCGCGGCATGTACCTGCCACCGGCGTCGGAGGACGCGGACACCAGGAACAACGACGGCATAGTCTTCGACCTCAGCGAGGTCGCCCGGGAAGCCCCGCCGGACTACGGCTTCTGCCCCCACGTTGTCGCGCAGGGTTCCCAGCTCGCCCTGGACGATGTCTTCGACTACCCCAGATTCAAGGGAAATGCGCTGGTCAACGACATGGGCGTACGCTCGTACCTGGGCACGCCGCTGCGCGACCACAATGGCATGATCCTCGGTACGCTCTGCGTGGCCGACATGAAGCCGCGCCAGTGGGGTCGGGAGCGCAAGGAGACCATGCAGCAGCTCACGGAGACGCTGCTGTCCGATTTCAAGCTCCGTGACAGCCTGCTGACCCAGCAGCAGCAGCTTTTTGCGATCTTCGACCGGGCGCCCTTCCCGATCATGCTTACCGAGGGCCCGGAGCACCTGCTGCGTTATGCCAACGCCACCCAGGGCGATGCCTTCGGCCTCGTACCGCGGCTGAGCCGGGGCCGGTACGCGCTCAGCGGGCTGGACTCGGTGGGTGTGTTCAAGACGATGGACCAGGCCTTCCACACCGGCCAGACCATCACCCTGCCCGAGGCCCAGCTGATCCCTTACAACTCATCGTCGCCGAAGACGTACTCGTTCACCTGCACACCGGTGAAGCTCTCCCCCGGGGCGTCCGTGATCAGCGGGGTGCTCACGGTGGCCATGGACGTCACCGGGCAGCCGAACCGCGGCCAGGAATCGCGGCAGATCGCCGCCCAGTTCCAGGACCGGTTCGAGCAGATGGGTTCCGGTGCCGGTGCCTCGCTGCACACCGGGCAGCTGCCGGGCGGCCACTACCCGAGGTGAGGCACTTCGCCGCCGCGTCGGCCATGTGACATGGGACGCGGCCCGGTGGCTCGGCACGTGTGTCTTCGTGTGTCGACGCCGCCGGGCCGCACGCTGCCGTGTCACCGGCGGCCGTTTTGGCACGTGAGCGCGTCCGAGTACGAATCCTCAGCCCGTGCTGGCGATGGCGGCGTTGCGCGCGGACGGGACCGCGGCCATGAGGTCGGCGGCGCGTAGTTCGAGGGAGCTGTCCCGGCGTCCGCTGCCGCAGTACACGTTCCCCAGGTCGGCGACCGACTCGTCGAAGACGACGAGGGCAGCGCTGTCCGCCGAGACGGGGCAGACCCCGCCCGGCTCCATGCCGACCTCTGCCAGCCGCTCCGCGGACGCCGGCCGCAGGTCCGCACGGCGCACACCGGCCGCCCGGGCCAGTGCCCCGTACTTCAACCTGGCATGTCCCGGCAGGGCGGCCAGCACCAGCTGGTCCTGCGGTGTCACGAACGCCAGCATCTTGACGGTCTCCTCCAGCGCCACGCCGAGGGTGGCGCAGACGTCCCGTGCGTCGTCGAGGGCCGGATGCGGATGTGCGGTGAAGACCACGCCGCGCGACGCAAGCACCTCGACCGGACCGGTGAGCAGTGAATCCCTTGCCATGGGCTGACATTACCGCCCGGAGCGCCCCGGTCGCCCGGGGCGCGGGACGGTGCGGGCGGCCTACTTCGCCGAGGCGGCCGTGCCTGCGCCGGGGATGCCGAACTCGCCCTGGCTCAGGACGCGGGGTGCGTTGTAGGTGGCACGGACGGCGTCCGGGGTGTTGTAGGCGGTGTCGGTCAGGTACTCGGACCACACCATGAACCACACCCAGTTCGGCTGTGCGTCCAGGTCCGCCGGGCTGGGGATCTTCCCGACCTCGGCCAGCGCCGTCGGCTTGCCGTGCGCGATGTTCTGGATGGCCTGGTACCACTCGGTGGACGGGTAGTTCTGCTCCCACGCGTCCAGGCTGACCACGTCCGCGTAGGCGTCGCCCGGGTAGTAGTCGGCCACGTGGGAGGCGCCGCCCGCGATGTCCTTGACGTTCCACACCCAGATGATGTTGTCCAGGCCCTTGGTGTTCCTCAGATAGTCATGGGTGATCTGGTACAGCCGGCGGCTTCCGTCCGCCCCGGGGCGGCCGCCCCACCACGCCCAGCCCTGGTTCATCTCGTGCAGGGGCCGGAACAGTACGGGGACTCCGGCGTCCTTGAGCTGCTGGAAGTACGGCACCACCTCGTCGAGCCGGTGCTTCCATGCCGTGTTGAGCGTGGTCCCGTCGGTCACCAGCTCGCTCCACTGCTGGTCCGACAGGTGGTCCTCGACTCCGGTACCCGGGTCCCAGCCGCACGACGAGCCGCGGGTGGGCGGGCAGACGTGCCAGGTGAGGTTGACCAGCGATCCGTGGGACCACTCGATGGTGGCCTGGTCGATCTCGGACTGCCGGTCGGCCACGTCGGAGGCGCCGAAGAGGAAGTCGCCGCCCCACAGGCCCGGCCACTTGCCGGTGATGTCGTGCGCCTTGGCGGTGTAGGCGCCGGGCTGGCTGGCCGGCTCCTTGTTGTGCTGACCGCTGATGATGTGGTTGCCGGTGATCTGGTGCAGGTAGTCGACCACCGCGGAGGGGGCGGTGGCGCCGGTGGCCTCGGCCGGGTCCGGATCGGACAGCAGCAGCCCGCCGGCGATCAGCGGGAGGGCGAGCAGCGCGTACAGGTGGCGGGGCCCGGGGAACCTGCGGGACCGGAACGCGGGGAGATGTCTCATCACATGCTCCAGAGGTTGGGGGGGGTGGCACGTACGGGGCGACGCGTAGGGAGCGTGGCTCGCACGGGACGACCCGCACGGAACGCCCCTCACGCGCGAGGGCTCATCCACGGTCCTTACCTGACCAGCCGGTAGCTTTAGCGTTTCAAGTGACGGGCAGAGCGGCGCCGTCGCCAGAGCTCACCAGATGGCCTGGACCAATGCTCTGGAAAGGTAGGCTTACGCCGTGGGCATGTCAATGCTCGACGCAGCGGGAACTAAAACGTGTAAGTAAAAGGCAGTCAGAGGGCGGTGAGGAGGCCGGAGGGCAGGCTCATCCGTAGGGCGGCGGTGCCGTGGTGCCGCGGGGCATCAGGGTGGGCGACTGCGCGGCGTGCGACTCGGCCGCGGTGCCTTCCATGACGTCGAAGAGCGTCCGGGTGACATCGGCGCCGAAGGCGAAGACGTCGTGTTGCATCGCCGACAGCATCGGGCGGGTGAGCTGGCACAGTTGCGAGTCGTCCCAGGCGAGCAGCGAGAGGTCACCGGGGACCGACAGGCCGAACTCGGCGGCCACGCCGAGGGCCGCGACGGCCATGATGTCGTTGTCGAACATGATGGCCGTGGGCCGGTCGGGGGCGAGCAGCAGGGCGCGGCAGGCGTGTGCCCCGTCGTCGGCCGAGAAGCTGGTGTGGGTGGTGCGTGCGGCCAGCCCGAGTTCGCGAGCGGTCCGGTCGAAGGCCTCGGTGCGGATCAGGGTGTGGCCGAGTTCGGGCGGCCCGCCCACCCGGGCGATGCGCCGGTGGCCCAGGGCCGCGAGATAGCGGACCGCGTCACGGACGGCGGACTCGTCATCGGTCCACACGGAGGTGAACGGCCCCGCCAGCGAGGGGTGGCCGACCACCACGGCGGGCAGTCCGATCGGGGCCAGGGCGGGTATACGGGGGTCGTCGACGCGCAGGTCGACGAGGATGCTGCCGTTGACCCGGCCGCCCTGCCACCATTCGCGATGCACCTCCGTCTCCTGGCCGGCTTCGACCAGGCGCAGCAGCAACGAGCAGGACCGGCCGCTCAGGACGCTCTCTATGCCGGAGATGAACTCCATGTAGAAGGGTTCGAGGCCGAGCATGCGGGCGGGGCGGGCGATGGCGAGTCCGACGGTGTGCACGTGCCGGCCGGACAGCGACTGGGCCGCGGTGTTCGGCTGCCAGCCCAGGTCGCCGGCCGCGCGCAGGATGCGCTCGCGGGTCGCTGCCGACACCCCGGGGCGGCCGTGCAGCGCCATGGACACCGCCGAGGGGGACACACCTGCTCGGGCCGCCACGTCCTTGATGGTGGCCCTGCCATCCTGCTGCTTCACTCGCCGCGCCCGCTCTCGTCCCGGAATCGTCGTGCACCGTCACCGCGCCGGTCGCCCGTCAACGCGAGCCGCTCCGGGCCGTCTGCAACGCGCAGCGGTACGGAACCGTTTGAGTGGCATCGTCCGGCGCCCGCCCTGCGCGCCGCCCCGAGGGTACCGTGCCCGGCGGGCCGATCGGGTGCCGATCCACCGTCAGGAAGCGCACCCATCTACTGAACCGTTCCAGTGCCGGGCCTCAGCGCACCAGGCACGGGCGTTTGGCGTCGAACGCCCAGCCGTCGATCAGGTACCGCATGGCGGTCGCGTCGTCCCGGCCGGAGAGGGACTTCTCCTGGTAGAGCTCGTGGGCGGCGAGCAGCCTGTCCCTGTCGAGCCGCACACCGAGTCCGGGGGTGTCCGGGACGGCGACCTCGCCCTGGACGATCGCCGGGGGCTCGA
The DNA here is from genome assembly GCF_024435355.1 of Streptomyces odontomachi. Taxonomy (GTDB): domain Bacteria; phylum Actinomycetota; class Actinomycetes; order Streptomycetales; family Streptomycetaceae; genus Streptomyces; species Streptomyces odontomachi. Next base: position 528,659 of record NZ_JAMJWG010000001.1, on the reverse strand, counting down.
CGGTGAGCCGCTCCATGCCCTCCTGCCAGATCCAGTGGGTGTCCAGGGCGTTGTACGCGCCGGGCGCCGCGGCGCCGCAGTGGGCCATCATCGCCAGGGAGATGTCGAAGTGGTTGTTGGAGTGGCAACCCCATGTCAGCCCCATCGCGTTGCACAGCTGGGCCACCCGTACCGACCCCTGCATGGTCCAGAAGTGCGGGTCGGCGAGCGGGATGGAGACCGACTGCAAGGCCAGTGCGTGGGTCAGCTGGCGCCAGTCGGTCGCGATCATGTTGGTGGCGGTGGGCAGCGCGGTGGCCCGGCGGAACTCCGCGAGGATCTCCCGCCCGGAGTAGCCGCCTTCGGCGCCGCACGGGTCCTCGGCGTAGGTGAGCGTGCCCACCAGGGGCCTGCACAGGTCGACGGCTTCCCGCAGCGACCACGCCCCGTTCGGGTCGAGGGTGATCCGGGCTGCTGGGAAGCGTTCCTTGAGCGCCCGCACCGCCTGGACTTCCGCGCTGCCCGGCAGGACGCCCCCCTTGAGCTTGAAGTCGCTGAATCCGTACCGGTCGTGGGTGGCCTCGGCCTGCCGGACGATGGCCTCCGTAGTGAGCGCCTCCTCGTGGCGGATCCGGTACCACGCCACGTCCGCGTCGGCCTCTCGGGCGTACTCCAGGTCGGTCCGGTCGGGGTCGCCCACGTAGAAGAGGTAGCCGAGGACCCGGACGGCGTCACGTTGCTTGCCGTTGCCCAGCAGGGCGGCGACGGGGACCTCCAGGTGCTGCCCCAGCAGGTCCAGGAGCGCCGACTCGACGGCGGTGACGGCGTGCACGGTGGTGCGCAGGTCGAAGGTCTGCTCGCCCCGGCCGGCCCGGTCGCGGTCGGCGAACCGGTCCCCGACGGCGCGCAGCACGGCCTGGTAATCGCCGAGGCGTGCGCCGACGACGAGGGGAGCGGCCTCCCGCAGGGTCTGGGTGATCGGCTCGCCGCCCGGTACCTCGCCCAGCCCGGTGCGCCCTTCGGAATCCTCGACGACCACGACGTTCCGGGTGAAGTAGGGGCCGTGGGCGCCGGAGAGGTTCAGCGCCATCGAGTCTCGGCCCGCGACCGGATAGACGGTGAACGCGGTGACGACGGGCTGGCTCATGACGGGGGTTCCTCCAACGGATCGCGTGGGCGTACGCGCGCCGGGAGGCGGCACGCTGCGGAAAGATATGCGCTCGCGGTGACCTCGAGCACGGGACACGCTCGGGAGCCTCACACGCCGATGACGTCCAGTACCCGTTCCACGGCCAGTACGCCGCCCAGGCCTAGGACGGCGAGCACCGTGGTGTAGGAGGTGCGCGCCTTGATCGCGTCGATGACGGACAGGTTGAAGTACTCCTTGAACATCCAGAAGCCCGGGTCGTTGACGTGGGAGAAGGCGATCGATCCACACGAGACGGCGAGCACCATGATCTCCGGGTGTACCCCGCTGCCCGCCACCAGCGGCAGCACCACGCCGGAGGCCGTGACCACGGCCACCGTCGCCGACCCGAGGGCCACCCGGAGGATGACCGCGATGAGCCAGGCCAGGATGATGGGGGAGATGGACCAGCCGCCGCTCACGTCCTTGATGTAGTCGGAGATCCCACCGTCGACGAGGACCTGCTTGAAGGCGCCGCCCGCGCCGATGACGAGCAGGATCATGGCCATCGCCTGGGCCGCCGACCGGCATGACGCGCTGACCTCGTCCAGGCTCCGGCCGATGCGCGGTCCGAACGCCCAGACGGCGACGAGCAGCGTGAGCAGCAGGGCGATCGGCGCCGCACCGACGAAGGCGACGGTGTGCAGGACGGGACCGGAGCCGGAGGTGGCCATGTCGGTGATCGCGGCCCCGGCGATCAGCACCACGGGCAGCAGGGCCACCGACAGCGACCAGCCCATCCCCGGCATCTCCTCTTCGGTGAACGTGCGCTCGCTCACCAGGCCCTCGGGGATGGTGGGGTGCATCGCCCGCACGAACGGCAGCCGTGGCCACACCAGGGCGATGAGCGCGCCGGCCGGCACGGCGATGAAGAGGCCGTAGAGCAGCGTCAGGCCGATCGACGCGTGGAAGGTCGAGGCGACCGCGGTCGGTCCGGGGTGCGGGGGCAGGAAGCTGTGCATGGTGGACAGCGCGATCGACATCGGGAGGCCGACCCACAGCAGGTTGGCTCGGGTAACTCTGACCAGGGTGAACGCGACGGGCACGATGATGACGAAGGCGGCCTCGTAGAACATGGTGACGCCGATGACCATGGCGCTCAGCACCATCGCCCACTGCACCCCGCGCGGGCCGCAGATGTCGAGCAGCTTGCCCGCGATGCGCTGGGCCGCGCCGCAGTCACCCATCACCCGGCCGATCATGGCGCCGAGTCCGATGGTGAGCATCGTGTCGCCGATCTGGCCCCCGATGCCCTCCGAGAGCACGTCCGGGATCTTCTCCAGGGGTATCCCCCGGACCACTGCGACGCCCACGGCGACGAGCAGCAGGGCGGCGAAGCCGTTCAGACGCAGCTTCGTCATCAACAGAAGCAGGACCAGCACGCTGATCCCGACGACAACAAGTGGCATGAAGTCGATTCCCCACTCGAGCGGTGTCCCAGCAGTTGCCTTACTTGTCCTCATATGAAGACAGCGTCTAAGTATGGGGATGGAGGTTAGGGACCCGCGGCGCACGAGGTCAATGGGTGTGCAGCGACGGATCTACGATCGGTGCATGTCGCAGAGTGGGGGCGTCCCCGAGGTGAAGTCGGCGGTGCGTACCGTCGCGGTGCTGGAGCTGCTGGCCTCCCGGGGCGACCGGCCGGCACGGCTGCGGGAGATCTCCGAACAGCTGCGGGTACCGCGCAGCAGCATGTACGCCCTGTTGCAGACCCTCGTCGAACACGGCTGGGTGCGCATCGACACGACCGGCTCGCTCTACGGCATCGGGATCCGTGCCCTGCTCACCGGCACCAGCTACCTCGACGGCGACCGCCGGGTGCGAAGGGTGCGCCCGTATCTCGACGAGGCCTCGGACGCCCTCGGGGAGACCATCCACCTGGCGCGCCTCGACGACACGGACGTGGTCTACCTCGCGACCCGTGAATCCCATGAGTACCTGCGCACCATCAGCCGGGTCGGCCGGCGGGTCCCCGCGCACGCCGGCGCCCTCGGCAAGGCGCTGCTCGCCGAACGCCCCGACGACGAACTCCCGCTGCCCGAGGGGCCGCTGGCGTCCTGCACGCAGAACACCCACACCGAACGCGCCGCGCTGCTCGCCGACCTCGCCACGGTCCGCCGGCGCGGCTACTCGATCGACCACGAGGAGACGGTCGTCGGCATCACCGGATTCGGCTTCGCGCTGCGCTACGACGCACCGCCCGTCGATGCCATCAGCTGCTCGGTGCCGGTGTCCCGGCTCACCGACGAGCATGAGCGCCGCATCGTCGCCGTCATGCAGGAGATCCGAGCGAAGATCGAGACCCTGCCGCCGTCGGCGTCCCGTGACGCGGACTGGCGTTAGGGCAGCGCACCGGCGTCGGGGAAACCGTCAGCTCCCGCCCCCCGCGCGCCACAGCGAGACGGCCAGACCGAGGCCGGCCAGCGCGATGGCGATGCGCAACGGGGTCTCGGGCAGCCGGCGCACCACCACGGGCCCCATCCAGCTGCCGCCCAGGCACCCGAGGCCGAGGGCCGCGGCGGCGCCCCAGTCGACCGGTGCCAGGAAGGCGTAGGCGACCGCGGCGGTGACGTTGGCCGCGCCCGTGGCGATGTTCTTCACCGCGTTGGTGACCGGCAGCGGTTCGGTGTGGGACAGCGACAGCACGGCGAGCATCAACACACCGGCGGCAGCGCCGAAGTAGCCGCCGTACAGCCCCACCAGCAGGACCGCACCGGCCGGTAGCAACCCCCTGCGGACGGCACCGTCGGCCATGCCCGACCGCCTCGCGGCGAGGCGGCGAAGCGGATTGCGGGCCAGGATCAGTACCGACCCCGAGGCGATCAGCCAGGGCACCACCCGTTCGAAGGTCGAGGACGGCGTGCCGAGCAGCAGCGCGGCGCCGACCGAGCCACCCAGCGCCGCCAGCAGCGCGAGCCGGCCCAGGCGCCTTCGCTGGCCCCGCAGTTCCTCGCGTGAGCCGGCCGCCGTGCCCACCGCGGTGGAGAACATCGCGACCGTGTTGGTCACGTTGGCGGCCAGCGGCGGCAGGCCGGCGGCCAGCAGCGCCGGGTAGCTCACCAGCGAGGCCAGCCCGGCGATCGAGCCGGCCAGGCCGGCGGCGAAGCCCGCCGCGGCGAGCAGCAGCGCGGATTCGGCCGCCACACGGTCTCCTTTCGTCGTCGGGACACCCGCACCCCGCACCGGTCGACGAGGATGCGCGAGGCGGCGCGCCCTACCGCTCGGGGCGCCGACGCGCGAGGTGCACGGTGATGTCGGCCACCATCTCGACCTGCTCGGGCAGCACCCGCATGATCCGGCTGAACACCTGCTCCTGCGCACGGGCCGGCAACACGAGGTAGGCCGAGATGGTCGACAGATGGCCGACGTAGTCCCGGGCGCCGAACGTCACACGCCGCGGGATCTCCGACTGGCGGACATCGGTGAACCACTCGGACCGTTGCAGTTCCGTCCCCGGCCACTGCATGGCGTGCTCCGGCGGTGTCCCGTCCGGGGACGGGATCTCGTCGCTCTCCAGGAACGGCGCCCTTGCCGCTGCGACGGCTTCCGCCACGTCCCGGTCGGCCAGCCGGACGGGCCCGCCGAACGAGGCGAACACGCCGCCCGGCTCCAGCAGTGCGGCCATGCGCGGCCACCGGTCGGCCGGATCCGTCCAGTGCAGCGCCGCCGCCGCGTACACCAGGCCGTACTTCTCCCCCGCCGTCTCCCCCGTCGCCAGGTCCTCGAAGGCGGCCTGCACCGTCCTGACGTCGGCCGGCACATGCCGGCGCAGTTCGGCGAGCATGGCTGCGTCCGGCTCGGTCGCGGTGACCGCGACCCCGCGTCCAGCGAAGAGGCGGGTCGCCTTGCCGGTACCGGCACCGATCTCGAGGGCGGTGCGAACGGGGTGGGCTGCGTACGCCATCACCACGTCGGCGAGCTCCGCCGGATATCCCGGCCGGAACCGTTCGTAGCTTTCCGCCTTCACGCCGAAGCTCAGTGCACGACCGGACATGCCGAGCATCCTGGCACAGCCGCACGGTCCGGGCTTGATCTTTTCGCGCGAGCAGGCTGTCCTGCCCGAACGTCGAGTAGACAGTGTCTACTCGCTGGTGGTAGACCGCTTCCATGGACATCGAGACCCCTCTGCGCGAGCGCCTGGTCGACGTCGGCGTGGAACTGGTGGCCTCCGAGGGGACGGCTGCGCTGGGGCTTCGGGAGATCGCCCGCCGGGCGGGCGTCTCGCACGGAGCGCCGCGCCGGTACTTCCCGACCCACCACACGCTGCTCAGCGCCATCGCCCACCGCGGCTTCGCCGACCTGAAGGCCCGGTTCGCCGCGGCCGGCGAGAGCACGGCGGCACCGCGCGAACGGCTGGCGGCGATCGCAACGGCCTACGTGCGGTTCGCCGTCGAGAACCCCGGCATGTTCGAGCTGATGTTCCGCCACGACCTGCTCGACAGCGACGGGCAGGCGTCCGACCAGCCACGGCTTCGGGAAACGACCCTCCCGCTGTTCCGGGGCCTGGTGGACCTGGTCGCCCGGCACCAGGCGGAGGCGTTCGCCCACCGCCCCGGCAAAGCCGGCGGGCCCGAGGTGACGACCGCCGCGCTCTGGGCCAACGTGCACGGCATCGCCCAGTTGTGGAGTCGGGGCAGCCTGCCGCTCATGCTGGAGGGTGAACCACCGGGCGCGGACCGGCTCGCCGAACTCCTCGGTGCCGCCCTGGATGCGCACCTCGGTCCGGTCCGCCGGTGAACGCCCCGATACGCCCTCGACTTGCGCTGGCGGCCAGCGTCGCAGGGGCATCCCTCGTCGCCCTGGACGGCACCGTGCTGCTGGTCGCACAGCCCCGCCTTCAGCAGGGGCTGGCGGCGAGCGTGGCACAGGTCCAGTGGGCCAGCACCGCCTACCTGATCGCGGTCGGCGCGCTGCTCGTCGTCTCCGGGCGCCTCGGCGACCGTTACGGACACCAGGGCACGTTCCTCGCCGGCCTGTGCGGCTTCGCGGCGGCGTCGGCCGGTATCGCCGCCGCTCCCGGCATCGGATGGGTGATCGGCCTGCGTGCCGTCCAGGGTGTCTTCGCCGCGCTGCTCCAGCCGGCCACGCTGGCGCTGTTGCGCACGGCCTACCCCGCTGACCGGCTCACTCGGCCGGTGGCCATCCGGACCAGCGCGATCGGCATCGCCTCGGCGGTGGGTCCCGCCCTCGGTGGGGCCCTGGTGGCACACCTGGGCTGGCGTTCGGTGTTCCTCCTCAACGTCCCCTTCGCGCTCGTCGCCGTCGCCCTGACCCTCGCGACGCGGATCCCACGCGTCGTACGCCGCAGGCCGCAGGAGCAGTTGGACCTGGCGGGCGCCTGGTTGCTCGCGGTGGCCCTCGCGGCCCTGGTCGCGGTGGTGGTCGAGGCTCCGGCGCACGGCTGGACCGCTGCACCGATCCTGCTCGGCTTCGCCGTGGCGGCGTGCGCCACCGCCGGTCTCGTGGCGCACGAGCGACGTGCGACGCATCCGATCGTGCCCGGCACGGTGGCACGTTCCCGGCCCGTCACCGCTTCGACGGCGATGCTGCTGGCCACGACCGCCGGTGTGTTCGGCACCTTGTTCGCGGCCGCGTTCTACCTCCAGCACGGGCTGGGCCTCGACGCGTTCACCAGCGCGCTGCGGGTTCTTCCGCTCACCGCGTTCATGATCGTGGGAGCCCCCGTCGCCGGCATGGCGTTGCGCCGCGTCGGAGCGCGCCGCACCGCGCTGGGCGGTGTGCTCCTGGTGGCACTCGGCATCGCCGCGCTCGGCGCCCTCGGTCGGGCCGGATGGGCGGGACCTGCGGGGTTCACCGCCATGGGGGCGGGCTTCGCCACCGTCATGGTCACCGCCACCGGCACCGTCGTCGGTGACGCGCCCCCGCGCTACGCCGGAGTCGTCGGTGGCCTCAAGCAGACCGCCAACAACGTCGGGTCCGCCCTGGGCATCGCCATAGCCACCGGCGTCATGCCATCCGTGGCGTCCACGGCCGCCGCACACCCGACGGCGACCGTTGCGCCCATGGGATCGGCCATGCTCCTCATGGCCGCACTCGCCGCCACCGCTCTCCTGCCCGCCGCCTTGCTCCCCTCTCGGCGGTCGACGGCCTCCGGGCGACGCGCAGCGGGCGCCACGGGGACGACACCACCCGCGCCCGGTGATCGGGTGACCGCGGAGGACGGCTGAGGGCTGGGGAGCGGTGCGGGACCCTGGGCCGCGGGAGAAGGCGGAGAGGTGGGGCGGCTGCACGGCCCGGCCGATGTTGTCCCATACTTTTTTGTCGTCACGACATATATCTGTCGAGTAATCTGCGGTCGCGGATCCGCTGCGCGGCGCGCCGGACGGCCGGGCGGCATCTCGGGGTCGGCCGGCAGTGAGGGATGTGAAGGACGATGGTGGACGGGGCGTCGGGCCGTGCGGCCCGGGGCGCGCGGCGCGGCCGGGCCATGGCGCGCGGCGCCCGGCCGGTGGTCAGTCGACGGCGCGAGATCGGGGACGTCAGCGCGCGCTCGCTCCTGATGACCATGCTCGGCGAGTACATGCTGCCGAAGGGGCGCCCCGTGTGGACGTCCGCGCTGGTGGAGGCCCTGGCGATGTTCGGCGTCGAGGAGAAGTCGGCCCGCCAGGCGCTCGCCCGCACCGCCGCCGAAGGCTGGCTCGACTCGGAGCGGATGGGCCGGCGGGTGCGGTGGGCGCTCACCCCGCCCGGCCGCCGGCTGCTGACCGAGGGCGCCCAGCGGATCTTCGACTTCGGCAGGCGGGACCAGGCGTGGGACGGCAGCTGGCTGGTGATCCTGGTCTCGGTGCCGGAGACCAAACGCGATCTGCGGCACCGGGTGCGTACCCGGCTGAGCTGGGCGGGCTTCGGCTCCCCCGAACCGGGCGTCTGGGTCACCCCGCACGCGACCCGTGAGCCCGAGGCCCTGGGTGTCCTGAAGGAACTCGGCCTCGCCGGGGACGCGATGTCGTTCGTCGCGTCGTACGGCGCCGTGGGCAGCGAGGCCGCCATGGTGTCGCGCGCCTGGGACCTCAGCGGGGTCGAAGAGGGCTACGAGGTCTTCGTCGACGAGTTCACCGGGCTGCATCCCGCCGACGACGACGCCGTGCTGTGCGCCCAGAGCATGCTGGTGCACGAGTGGCGCCGTTTCCCGTTCCTCGACCCCCAGCTGCCGCCGACGCTGCTGCCCGCCGACTGGAGCGGTACGAAGGCCGCCGAGCTGTTCCACCGCAGGCACGCCGAATGGAGTCCGGTGGCGCTGCGGCGCTGGGACGAACTGACCTCGGGGCACGACGCGGGGTGAGGCCGGCCGCCGGACGGGGGACGGCGGCCACGGGAAGCGGGTGCCACCCGCCCTTTCAGACGCCGAGGCCGGGGAAGACCTTCGCCGCGTTGCCGGACAGCACGTCGCGCACGGTCTGCTGGGGCAGGTCCAGGGCACGCAGCGCGGCGACATTGCGGGCGGTGCCGGGGACGCCTGGCCAGTCGGTGCCGAAGATCCATCGGCCGGCGAGCCGGGGCAGGTCGAACCGCGCGTAGTACTCGGGGAGTTTCCGCGGCGGTAGCCCCGCCAGGTCCAGCCATACGTTCGGGGTGGCCAGCGCGAGGAAGGCAGCGGTGTCGTACCACCAGCCCCGCCCGCCGTGGGCGAGGACGAACTGCACGTCGGGAAAGTCCTCCACGGCGTCCAGCAGGAGCTGGGGATCGCCGAACCGGGCCCGGGAGCCGGGGAAACTGGAGGTACCGGAGTGGATGATGACGGGCACACCGCGCTCGGCGCACCGCGCGTACAACGGGTACAGCTCCCGGTCGGCCGGGTCGAACCCACCGTGCACGGGGTGGAGTTTGACCGCCACCGCCCCCAGGTCCAGCTGGCGTTCCGCCTCCGCCGCGACCGGGTGGTGCAGATGCGGGTTGACGTTGGCCACCAACCGGAACCGGGCCGGGTTGTACGCGAGGATCGGCAGCAGGTCCTCGATCGGCTGGATGCCGGTGGCCCGCGGGCTGTACTCGCAGAACAGCAGCGCGCGGTCGACCCCCTCGCTCTCCATCAGGGCGTCAAGACGCTCGGGCACGGGGTCGCCCTGCTCGTCGTAGGCACTGCGCCAGGGGTGCGTTCTGGAGAACTTCTCGGCCCACTCGGACCAGGCCGGTTTCACCGTGGCGAGCCTGGGTGCGTGGACATGGGCGTCGACCACGGTCTCGCCGTCGATCACTGCGGCTCCTTCGTGTTGCGGCGGGTACGCGCCGGGGGGAACGGGAAGCGGGGCGTCAGGCCGGTGTCTTCGACGGTGGGACGGGGCCGGCCCGGTGCCCGTCGGCGTCGCGGAGCATGGCCCGCAGCTCAGCGCGGCGGATCTTGCCGGTGGGGGTGCGCGGGAGCTCCGGCAACGGGACCACCGCGCGGGGGCGTTTGAAGGCGGCCATGGTCTCCCGGCACCAGGCGACCAGCAGCTCCGCGTCCACCTCGCAGCCGGGCTTCGGCACCACGCAGGCGACGGGCTTGTCGAGTCCGTCCGCGTCCGGCACGCCGACCACGGCCACTTCGGCGACGTCCGGGTGGGCCAGCAGCCGCTCCTCCACCTCGGCGGGCGCGACCCAGATGCCGCCCGCCTTGAGCAGGTCGTTGGTGCGGCCCATACAGGTGTAGGTGCCGTCGGGGTTGCGCAGGTAGGTGTCGCCGGTGCGCACCCAGTCGCCGAGGAAGACCTGGCGGGAGGTCTGCGCCCGGCACCAGTAGCCGGTGGCGGCCGACTCGCCGCGCACGTACAGCTCACCGGGTGTGCCGTCGGCCTCGATGACGCCGCCCTGCGCGTCGCGCAGTTCCACGGCGTACCCGGGAACGGGCTCCCCGGACGAGTTCGGGTGCACCCGGCCCGGGCGGTTGGAGAGGAAGATGTGCAGCATCTCGGTCGAGCCGATGCCGTCGAGCACCTCCACGCCGAAGCGGTCCAGCATGCCGTGGTACATCCGGGCGGGCAGCGCCTCCCCCGCCGAGACGCCCTGGCGCACCGTCGCGAAGGCACCGTCGGCGACGCCCGCGTCGGCCAGCAGCGGTCCGAAGAAGCTGGGCATGCCGAACAGGACGGTGGCCCGGTCGGCCGCCGCCCGCCGTGCGAACAGCGCCGGTGACGGTCTGGACGGCTCCAGCAGGGCCGTCGCACCCGCCGCCAGCGGGAAGAACAGGGAGTTGCCGATGCCGTAGGCGAAGAAGAGCTTCGCCACGGACAGACAGCGGTCCTCGGGGCCGAGGCCCAACACCTGCCGCCCGTAGGCCTCGGCCACGAAGGTGATGTCGGTGTGCCGGTGCATGGCCGCCTTGGGCAGGCCGGTGGTGCCCGAGGTGTACAGCCAGAGGGCGGGTGAGTCCGGCCAGGTCGGGTACGGGTCGAGAGCCGTGCCGGTGGGTGCCGTGCCGGCGCCGGCCGCCAGCATCCGCTGCCAGGTGGTCCCTTGGACCTGGCCCGGCAGGCCTGAGGTGTCCTCGCCGGTGAGGACGGTGTGCTCGACCTCCGGCGCGGTGCGGACCGCGGCGCGCACCGGTGCGGCGAACTCCTGCGACGCCAGCACCACCCGGCAGCGTGCGTCGGCCACCAGCGTGCCCAGCTCCGGGCCGGTGAGCATGGTCGAGACGGGGGTGGCAACGGCGCCGATGCGCAGGGCGGCGAGGATGCCGGCGACGAGCTCGACGTCGTCGGTCATGCAGAACACCACCCGCTCCTCCGGGCGTACCCCGAGGGCGCGCAGCCCGGCCGCGACCCGGTGGACCTGGTCGGCCAGCTGCCCGTAGGTCAGGGTGCGCTCCGGGGTGACCAGCGCGGTGCGGGCGCCGTGGCCCGCTCTCAGGTGCCGGTCGAGCAGGTAGTCCGTCGCGTTGAGCACCTCAGCCATCCGGCTCACCCCAGACCCTTCTCACACCAGGCGGACGTACTCGTAGTCGAACGGTTTGCCGTTGATTCCGTTGACCGGCGGGGCGATCCAGCCGGCGATCCTGCCGCGCTCGTACACCGGCTGCATCAGGGAGCGCACGAAGGTCAGGTCTTCCGCGGTGGGCAGCCAGTGGTCCCGGCCGGCCTCCCAGGCCGGTGCGTCGACGATCGTGCCGTCGGGGGTGACGTGGTGCTCGGCGGCGACACCGACGTGGCGGTTGAAGCCCGGGTGGGGCAGCTTGAACCGGAAGTCGATGTCGTGCTCCGCCAGGATCCGGTTCCAGCGGGTCACACCGCGGGCGCAGTCGGAGATGTACTCCGCCCGCAGGTCCAGGTTGAGCGCCAGCAGCGCCGGGACCTCCGACGGTTCCCAGGTGCCGTGGTCGGTGGGCTTCTCCAGGAGGTACCCGTCGTCCGCGAGGAGGTGGTCGTCCGTGCGGCGCTGCTCCTGCCAGCGGCCCTTGAGCCCGGCGGTGTAGTAGTTGGCCGCGTTGGTCGACGTCTCGCTGCCGAACAGGTCGAGCGAGACCGAGAAGTGGAAGTTGATGTACTTCTGGATGACGTCCAGCGGGATGCCCCCGCAGGCGGCGATGGACAGGGAGTCGTGCTCGCGGACCAGCTGGGCGCTGCGGGTGACCACCCGGTCGACACCGGTGGTGCCGACCATCATGTGGTGCGCCTCTTCCTTGAGCATGAACGAGCAGGTGCGGGAGAGCGGGTCGAAGGCGCTCTCCTGGAGCGAACCGAGCTGGTACTTGCCGTCCCGGTCGGTGAAGTACGTGAACATGTAGAAGGCCAGCCAGTCGGCGGTCGCCTCGTTGAAGGCGCCCAGGATGCGCGGCGCGTCGGGGCTGCCGGAGTTGCGGTTCAGCAGCGCTTCGGCCTCCTCGCGGCCCTCCCGGCCGAAGTAGGCGTGCAGCAGGTACACCATCGCCCACAGGTGCCGGCCCTCCTCCACGTTGACCTGGAAGAGGTTGCGCAGGTCGTACAGGCTCGGGGCGGTCAGGCCGAGCAGGCGCTGCTGCTCGACGGAGGCGGGCTCGGTGTCTCCCTGGATCACGATCAGGCGTTGCAGGTCGGCGCGGTACTCGCCGGGCACCTGGTGCCAGACCGGCTCGTCCCGGTGCTCCCCGAAGGCGATCCGGCGCTCCGGGTCGCGCTCGGCGAGGAAGATGCCCCAGCGGTACTCCGGCGGATGGACGTGGTCGAAGTGCGCCCACCCGTCCCGGCCGACGGAGACCGCGGTGCGCAGGTACACGCCGCGGTTCTCCAGCGCCGGGCCCATCTCGCCCCACCAGTTCAGGAACTTGGGCTGCCAGCCTTCGAGGGCGCGCTGGAGCCGGCGGTCGTCGGCCAGGTCGACGTTGTTGGGGATCTTCGCGGCGTAGTCGATCTTCGAGGGCATCGGATCACACTCGTTTCCGGTCGTAGACCGCCTTCCGGCCGGTGCCGTAGCGGCGCAGCGCGCCCTCGGGGCCGGAGGCGTTGGGGCGCACGAAGATCCAGTTCTGCCAGGCGGCGAGCCGGCCGAGGATCTTGGTCTCGATGGTCTCGGGGCCGACGAACCGGTGGTTGGCCTCCATGCCGGTGAGCGCGTCGGGGCTGAGGGCGGCCCGGCTCTCCAGGACGAGGCGGATCTCGTCCTCCCAGTCGAGGTCGTCGGGCGCGTCGGTGACCAGGCCCAGTTCACGGGCCTGGGGGGCGCTCAGCGGCGCTCCTGCCGCGCGCCCCAGCCAGTCGAGATGGTCGTCGGACCCGTAGAAACGGGACTGGAGGCGGGTCAGTCCGTTGGCCATCGGGCAGCTGCCGAAGTTCGCGTCGGACAGGGTCAGCGCGGCCCGCTCGGCGCTGTCGGGGTCGTCCGGCGGCGGGCCGTCCAGCATGTACTGCCTGTCGCAGGCGAGCGCCAGTTCCAGCAGCGGTCCGGCGAAGCAGCTGCCCGGCTCGATGCACGCCACCAGGCTGCGGCTGGTGGCGTCGAGGCGCTTCAGGGTGCGCTTGAAGTAGTGCACGATCTCGTGTGCCAGCCAGTCGCCTTCGGCGGCCGCCGCCAGCACGGCCTGCTCGTGGGCCAGTACCAGAGCGGGATCGCCGGCGGTGCGCAGGACCCAGGTGCCCAGTTCGACCTCGTTCGTGCGCAGCCGCAGGATCAGGTCGTCCAGTGCGCGGGTGACGGCGAGCAGCCATCCCTCGGCGCCCTGGGCGTGCAGCGCGGCGGCGTCCGGGGCGGCGTCGGTGGGTCCGCTGACGGTGATGTCGACGACGGAGAGCGAGCGGTCGTAGGCGGCGCTCACGTGCGGGTAGGTGATGCCGTCCCGGGTGGTCGTGCGCCGCAGCGGCGTCAGCTCGATGCCTGCGGTGCCCGGTCGGCGGGTGCTGCGCCGGGCCGCCTCCTGCGCGCGCTGCTCGACGATCGCCCGGAAGTCCCGGCGCGGGACGACCTCGTCCACCAGCCGCCAGTCCACCGCCGTCTTGCCCCGCACGCCGTCGCTGCGGGTGGCGAACAGATCGGCGAGGTCCTTGCGCACCCGCCGCTTGTCGGTGAGCCGGGTGAGCCCGCCGGTGCCGGGGAGCACGCCGAGCAGGGGAACCTCGGGCAGCGCGACCGTGGAGGAGTTGTCGTCGACCAGCAGGATCCGGTCACAGGCCAGCGCCAGTTCGTACCCGCCGCCCGCGCAGGAGCCGTTGACCGCGGCGATGAAGGTCAGCCCGGAGTGTGCGGACGCGTCTTCCATCCCGGTGCGGGTCTCGTTGGTGAACTTGCAGAAGTTGACCTTCCAGTGGTGCGGGGAGGCCGCCAGCATCCGGATGTTGGCCCCCGCGCAGAACACCTTCTCCTTGGCGCTGGTCAGCACCACGGCGCGCACCTGGGGGTGCTCGAACCGCAGCCGCTGCACCGCGTCGTACAGCTCGATGTCCACGCCCAGGTCGTAGGAGTTGAGCTTCAGCTCGTAGCCGGGCACCAGTCCGCCGCCCTCGTCGACGTCCAGCTCCAGCCAGGCGACCGGCCCGTCGGTGTGCAGCTTCCAGTGCCGGTAGGCGTCCGGGCTCCGGTCGAACGACACCACCGGCGGCGCCGCTTCAGGGGCTCCATCAGCGGCGTCGACGGCCGCGTCGGACCCGTCTGGCATCACCATGACGAACGCCTCCTCACCCGGTCGGGCATCGACGGCAACAATCTTCTACATCATTGCGAAAGGCCGTCAATATTGCGTAGAACAAAATCGTCCTGCGGGAAGCTCAGCCCAGCGCGCCCGGCATCTCCAGCGCACGGGCGGCCTTCGCGAGGGAGAGGTCCTGCTGCCGCGCGTACAGGTCGAAGGGGTCCAGGACCTCCCGGTCGATGGCGGCGGACAGCCAGTCGATGTCGTAGGCGGTGCCGGCCCGGTCGTTGTTGCGGGAGCCCTCGCCGGTGAGGTTGGACTGGAAGATGCCGGCCGCGGAGCGGGGCAGGAAATCCTCGTAGACGATGGGTTCGGCGCGCAGCCAGCCCTGCCGTACCAGTTCGGTGACGCCGGCGGGCGGCCGGGTGCCGTCCTGCGGTCGGTCCTGCACCACCTGGTAGGTGAAGTGGGCCAGTTGCCGGGCGGCGAGCTCGTGTTCGGTGGCGGGGACGTGCTCCGCCCACACGCTGCGGGCGACCTCGGCCCGGTCCGCCGTGGGCCGGGCGGCGGCCTGCTCGTCCACCAGGGTCAGCAACCGGTCGTAGCGGGCGCGGCCCTCACGGGTCAGGGCGATGCCGCGCGCCTCGACCTCGCCGAACCGCACCCGCAGGGCGCCGCTCACCACCGAGCCGTCCGTGCCGCGCATGGCCCGGGGCTCGGCGAGGGCGCGGAAGGAGGTCTGGCGCAGCAGCAGGTCGGGGCCCTGCCAGCGCGGGGGGCCCTGGATGGCGTCGATCATCTCGATGCCGCGCCCCGTCATCCGCCGGTAGAGCTCGTCGATGTCCAGGACACGCGGTGTGAGGTGGTTGATGTGGGTGCTGCGGACACCGCCGATGTCCGCGGCGACGGCCGAGACCCGCTCCAGGGTCTCGTACCAGGCCTTGTCGATCGGTTCGGTCGACAGCTCGAAGGCCTGCACGGCGAGCTGGAGGAAGCGTTCCGCGTCCGCGTCGGGCAGTTCGCCCTCGGCTTCGGCCCGGTCGGCGAGGGCGAGCAGTTCCGGCGGGAACAGTTCGCGTCCGGCGAGGAAGGTCGTCAGGCGGGCGCGCAGGTCGTCGTCGAAGAACCGCGGGTCGGCGGGGGTGAGCATGGAGGTGAAGACGCGGAAGGGGTTGCGCGCCAGCTCCGCGCCGTCGACGGGCCGGAAAGCGGTGGAGACGACGGGAACCGCGCTGGTGGCGGCCTCGCGCAGATCGTAGAAGCCGACCGGGCGCATCCCCAGGGCGCCGAAGATGCGGGCGACCTGCTGCATCTCCTGGGGGGTGCCGACCCGGATCGCGCCGTGCCGTTCCGCGGTCACCCGGCTGATGGATCCCAGGCGCTCGGCGTCGGCGCCCTGGGCACGCAGGACGTCCTCGTTCACCTCACGGGAGACGTCCACGAGGGTGGTGTAGGCGGGGACCTCCCGTCCGTACATGTCGGAGAGCCGCGCAGCGAATGCGGCGCGCAGCTGCCACTGGCTGGTCATGGTGAAGAGGGCCTTTCCGTACGGGGTGCCGGGGTGTCGGGCTGTCGGGCTGTCGGCGGGCGGAACCGGTGCGCGGAGCCGGGCAGAAGGCGGTGCCGCGCTATGCCTGGCCGATCTTCCGCGGCGCTGTTTCCCGCGTCGCCAGGACCACGATCAAGGTGATGACGGCGGCGGCCATGATGTAGAACGCGGGAGAGGCGACGACCCCGGTCCTGGCCACGATGAAGGTGACGATGAAGGGTGCGGTGCCTCCGAAGGCGGAGACCGAGAAGTTGTAGCCGAGGGAGAACCCGCCGAAGCGCACCCGGGTGCTGAAGAGTTCGTTCATCGCCGCCAGGGTCGGGCCGAGGAAGACGCCCAGGACCAGTCCGAGACCGCAGTGCGCGAGGACCGCGAGCACGGTGTTGTGCGCGTCCATGAGGACGAACAGCGGGTAGGCGAGGAGCACGGCGAGCACGCATGAACCCCCCAGCACCAGCCGGCGGCCCACCACGTCGGAGGCCGCACCCGTCAGCGGGATCAACAGGCACACCAGCACCATGGAGACGACCGAGGAGACCGAGGCGAGGGTGGCCGAGTAGCCCAGCGTGTTCACCTGGTAACTCGGGATGAACGTGAGGATCACGTAGAGCGCGGCGTTCTGGAACAGCGAATACCCCGCCGTGCGGATGATCGACCGCCAGTGCTGGGTGATCGACTCGCGCAGGGGGTGCCTGGCGACCTTGCCCTCGGCGCGCAGCGCGACGAACTCCGGGGTCTCTTCCAGCTTGTTCCGGATGTAGAGCCCGATGGCGCCGATCGGGGCGGTGAGCAGGAACGGGATGCGCCAGCCCCAGTCCTCGACCTGCTGGGCGGACAGGGCGAAGTTGAGCACCAGCACGACCAGCGAGCCGAGCAGGAATCCGAGGATGCAGCCCATCTCGACCAGGCTCACCAGGTAGCCGCGCCGTTTGGGGGGCGCGTACTCGGCGACGAACGCGGACGCGCCGCCCATCTCCCCGCCGGCCGAGAAGCCCTGGATCAGCCGGAGGACCACCAGCAGCAGCGGGGCGAGCACTCCGATCGAGGCGTACGAGGGCAGCAGGCCGACGCAGAGCGTCGCGACCGAGACCGAGATGATGACCCAGGCCAGGGTCTTCTGCCGGCCGATGCGGTCACCGAGCGCGCCGAAGAAGATGCCGCCCAGCGGGCGCACGGCGAAGGCGACGCCGAACACGGCGAAGGAGCTCAGCAGCTGGGTGGTGGGGTCGCTGCCGGGGAAGAACACCTTGCCCAGCACGGTGGCCAGATAGCCGTACACGGCGACGTCGAACCATTCGACGATGCTGCCGATGGTGGCTCCGACGGTGGCCCGGCGCAGCGTGGACCGATCGGGATTCGGTTGTCGCTCCGGTGTCCCCGCTGTCTTGGGGACGGTGGACTTGGAGACAGCACTCACAGAGGCTCCCGGTGGGACAGGCGGGCACAGCCGCCGGACAGTGCGGCGACTGTAGGAAATCGTCGGACGATGCGCAAGGGTTTGGGTCCACCGGCACCCTCGTCATCGGACGACCCCGGGCCGCTCACTCGCGATACTCCTTCAACAGCGCCTCCTCCGCGTCCGCCAGGTACACCTCCAGCAGGTCCGCCGCCCCCTCGACGTCTCCGGAGTACAGGGCCGACGCTATCTCCCGGTGCCGTTCGAGGAAGCCGGCGTGGAAGGTGCGGACGTCCCCCATCTGCGCATACGCCAGCCGGAACTCCGCCAGGACGCCGCTCATCATGGCGTTCAGCCGCTCGCTGCCGACCAGTGCCACCAGCGCCTCGTGGAACCGGATGCTCGCGGCCGCCACGTCGTCCCAGCGCAGCTCCTCCCGCGCGGCGAGCCCGTCGGAGATGGCGCCCGAGAGCCTGCGCAGCCCCGCGGGCGTCAGGGTGCGGATACGCCGCACGGCCGCGCACTCGACGATCCGCCTGACCTCGTAGAGATCGGCCACGTCCGCCCGGGACAGCTGGCGCACGAAGACGCCCCTGCTCAGCTCGTGCACCAGCAGCCGTTCCCTGATGAGCCGCTGGAAGGCCTCGCGCAAGGTGCTCCGGGAGACGCCGTGCGCCTCCCGCACCCGCTCCTCCGACAGCCGGGAACCCGGCTTCAGCTCGCCGGAGACGATCTGCGTGCGCAGCGCGTCCGCCACCCGGCTCGCGGCGCCGCTCGAATCCGCCATCCCTGCTCCGTTCCTCATATGCCCGGCCGCGGGGGCGCCGGCGGCCGGTCGGTTTCCCGTGCGGTGACGCAGCCACACGTCGGCACGAGGGGTCGTCAGAGTCTAGCGATTTCGTCAGACGAAATCTTGCTAAATCGTCGGACGATCTGTAGCGTCCACCGGGCGCGCTGCTGGCCGGTTCCCAGGCCCCGCGCACCTTCTGAACGGCCCCGGAGGACTTCAATGACCCATTCCCGCGCACTGCGTGTCGGGGTAGACATCGGCGGCACCTTCACGGACATGGCGATCCTCGACGACTCCGGGATCGTCGCCGTCGGCAAGACGCTCACCACCCACAGCGAGCCCGCCGCCGCCGTGGAGAGAGTGCTGCGGGAGACCCTGGTGGCGCACCGGCTGGACCCCGCGGACATCACCACGTTCGTGCACGGCACCACCCTGGTGACGAACGCGCTGATCGAGCGCCGCGGCGCCAGGACCGCGCTGGTCACCACCGAGGGCTTCCGCGATGTGGTGGAGATGGGCCGCGAGCACCGCTACGAGCTCTACGACCTCGACCTGGAACTGCCCCGCCCCCTCGTGCCGCGGCATCTGCGTTTCGGGGTGCGCGAGCGGGTGCTGGCCGACGGGACGGTCGACACACCGCTGGACACGACCACCGTGAAGCAGCTCGCTGCCGAGCTGGCGGCGGCCCACGTCCAGGCCGTCGCCGTGTGCTTCCTGCACAGCCACACCAACGACGCGCACGAGCGGCAGGCCCGGGAGATCATCCGGGCCACCGCCCCGGAGCTGCGGGTGGCGCTGTCCAGCGAGGTGAACCCCGAGATCCGCGAGTACGAGCGGAGCTCGACCACCCTGGCCAACGTCTACGTCCAGCAGCTCGTCGAGACCTACCTGGAGGACCTGCGCACCCGGCTGCGCGGCCTCGGGCTGCGCCGCGACCCGTTGATCATGCTGTCGAACGGTGGAGTCGCCGCGATCGACGTCGCCCGCAGGTTCCCGATCCGGATGCTGGAGTCCGGTCCTGCCGGCGGCGCACTGGGAGCCGTCGCCTTCGGCCGCGGCGCGCAGCGCCCGAACCAGATGGCCTTCGACATGGGCGGCACCACCGCCAAGCTCTGCATGATCGAGGGTCACCGCCCGCTGGTCACCCACACCTTCGAGGTGGACCGGGTGTACCGGCTGCGCGCCGGCTCGGGACTGCCCGTGCGGGCCCCGGTGATCGACATGATCGAGATCGGTACGGGCGGCGGCTCGATCGCCCGGGTCGACGCGCTCGGCCTGATCACCGTCGGTCCCGACTCGGCCGGCTCCGAGCCGGGACCGGTCGGCTACGGCCGCGGCGGCACCCGTTGCACCGTCACCGACGCGGACGTCGTCCTCGGCTATCTGGACCCGCACAGCTTCCTGGGCGGCGACATGACCCTGGACGCCACGGGGGCGGCCGCCGCCGTCGAGGACCAGATCGCCCGGCGGCTCGGCATCAGCGTGGCCGAGGCCGCCTGGGGCATCCACGCGACGGCCAACGAGTCCATGGCGAACGCGGCCCGCGTGCACGCCATCGAACGGGGCCAGGACCCCACCCGCCTCCCGCTGTTCGTCTCCGGCGGCAACGGTCCCCTGCACGGCCCCGGCGTGGCGAGCGCGCTCGGCTCCCCCACCATGGTGGTCCCGCCGGCCGCTGGGGTGCTGAGCGCCCTGGGTTTCCTGTCCGCGCCGATGTCCATCGACATCGTCCGCTCCCGCCATGCGGAACTGCACACCGTCGACCTCGCCACGGCCGAGGAGATCTTCGGCGCGATGGAACGCGAGGGGACCGAGGTGCTGTGCGGTTCCGGTGTGCCGGAGGCGGACATCGTCCACGAGCGCACCCTGGAGATGCGCTTCGTCGGGCAGGGCAGCGAGATCGAGGTACCGGCGCCCGCGCTGGACGGCGACTGGCGTGCGGCCCTGGCGGAGGGCTTCGCCGAGCAGTACCGGCAGCGGTTCGGGACCGTCGCGCCCGTCGGGGTCAGGATCGAGATCCTCACCTGGCGCGTCGCCTCCCGGGGCCCGGACCCGCAGGCGCAGCTGCGCCGGGACCGCCCGGCCACGGCCGAAGCCGCCCTCGTCGGCCACCGCGACGCCTACTTCCCCTCGGCCGGCGGCTATGTGTCCACGGCCGTCTACGAGCGGTACCGGCTCGCGGTCGGCACGGCCGTCGAAGGGCCGGCACTGGTGCAGGAGCGGGAGTCGACCCTGGTCGTGCCGCCCGCCGCCACCTGCACCGTCGGCGACGACGGCAGCATCCTCGTCGAGTTCACCCCTGGAGAGACCCGATGACCACCACTCCCCCTGCCCCCGTCGGTCCGGCCGGTGCGGTCGACCCGGTCGTGGTCGGTCTGGTGACCAACCGGCTGCACTCCCTGCTGGACGAGACGCAGGCCGCGCTGGTGAACACCGCCTTCAGCCCGGTGGTGCGCGAATCCCTCGACCTCGCCTGTGCGGTGTTCGACAGCCGGGGCGAGATGATCGGCCAGTCCTCCGGCGGCACCCCGGGGCACATCAACGCGATGGCGACCGGGATGCAGCACATCGTGGCGAAGTACCCGCCCGGCGTCCTCGCCGACGGCGACGTGCTCATCACCAACGACCCCTGGATGACGGCGGGCCAGATCAACGACATCACGGTCGCCACCCCCGTCTTCCGCGGCGGTGCGCTGGTCGCCTGGTTCGCCAGCTGCTGCCACTCGCCCGACATCGGCGGGCGGATCCTGTCCGCGGCGGCCACCGAGGTGTTCGAGGAGGGGCTCCGCCTGCCCGTCCTCAAACTGCGCAGCGCCGCGGGGCCCAACGAGACCCTGGAAGAGCTCATCCGCGCCAACGTGCGCACCCCCGACGAGACGATGGGCGACATCTACGCGCAGGTGGCGGCCAACCAGGTGGGCGCCCGCAGCCTCGGCAGGATGATGGACGAGTTCGGCCTCGACAGCATCGACGCCGTCGCCGCCGAGATCATGCTCCGCTCCGAGAAGGCCCTGCGCACCGCACTGCGCGCGCTGCGCGACGGACGGTACGAGTCACGGATGACGTCCGACGGCTTCAACGGCGAGCCGATCGATCTCGCGGTGGCCGTGACCATCGACGGGGACCACATCGACATCGACTACGCCGGCTCGTCGCCGCAGTCCCCGCACGGTGTGAACGTGGTCCTCAACTACACCCGGGCGTACACCTCCTTCGCGATCAAGGCGGCCCTGGCCCCGGAGGTCCCGCACAACGCAGGATCGTTCCGCCCGGTCCGGGTGAGCGCGCCCCGCGGCTCGGTGCTGAACTGCATCGACCCCGCACCGGTCGCCTCCCGGCATCTGGTCGGGCACTTCCTGCCGAGCCTGCTGTTCGACGCGCTGCGTCCCGCCGTTCCCCAGGGACTGCCCGCCACCAGCTCCGACGCCCTGTGGATGACCGTGTGGCGCGGCGCGGACATGGCGGAGACGCACCCGTTCACCCTCACCGTGTTCGGCGCCGGCGGAGTGGGCGGTCGCCCCGGCAAGGACGGTCTCAACACCACCGGCTTCCCCACCGGCGTACGGGCCGCCCCCACCGAGGTGCTGGAGACGCTCACCCCGCTCGTCCAGCTCCAGCGCGAGCTGCGCCCCGACTCGGGCGGGCCCGGCGAGTACCGGGGCGGCCTCGGACAGGTGGTGCGGGTCGGCCGGCGCGGCGAGCACGGCTGGACGGTCAACGCCAACATCGACCGGATCGAGAACCCCGCTCCGGGTGCGCTGGGCGGACTGCCCGGCGGTCCCGGCGAGTTCACCGACAGTGCCACCCAGGAGCGGTTGCCCCGCAAGCAGTTGGTGCGGCTCGGCTCCGACTCCGTGGTCCGGCTGCGGTTCCCCGGCGGGGGCGGCTACGGCGACCCGAAGGCACGTCCTGTCGAGCGGGTGCTCGACGACGTCGTCAACGGCTACGTGACCTGCGAGGCCGCGCGTGAGCGCTACGGGGTCCACATTGAGTACGTCGGGGATCCCGACGCCCTGGTGCGGCCTCCCGAGTCCTACCGCGTCGTGCGGGCCCGCGGCTGACGCACGAGCGCCGTGCCCGGCAACGGGACGACGCCGCCACCGTCGCACGACCAGTGAAGGAAGGAAACGAGCACAGTGACCACGACAGTGCAGGTCCCCGGCGGGGTGGCTGCGGCGGAACTGGCCGAAGCCCTCGTCCGTGGGGACTGCGGTGAGGTCGCGGGCGACGCCGGCCGCAGGGCGCAGTACGCGGCCGACGCGTCCAACTACCGGCAGGTTCCGCTGGCCGTGGTCTTCCCCCGCGAGCGCCGGCACGTCCTCAACGCCCTGGCGGTCTGCCGCCGGCTCGGCGTTCCCGTCACCTGCCGCGGCGCGGGCACCAGCACCTCCGGGCAGGCCGTCGGCGCGGGCGTGGTGCTGGACTTCTCCCGCTTCTTCAACCGGCTCCTCGCCCTGGACCCCGGGGCGCGCACCGCGACGGTGCAGCCCGGCATCGTGCTGGACGATCTCCAGTCCGCCGCCGCCCGGCACGGCCTGGTGTTCGGCGCCGATCCCTCGACGCACAGCCGCTGCACGCTCGGCGGCATGATCGGCAACAACGCCTGCGGGACCCACTCCGTGGCCTGGGGCCGCACCGCGGACAACGTCACGGAACTCGAAGTGGTCACCTACCGCGGCACGGTGGTCCGGCTCGGCGAGATGACCCGGCGCGAGATCGACGAGGCCATCGCCGCCGACGACGACCGCGGCCGGCTGATCGCGGCCCTGTACGGGCTCGCCCAGAAGAACCTGGCCGCCCTGCGGACGAAGCTGGGACGGTTCCCGCGGCAGGTGTCGGGGTACGCGCTGGAGCACCTCCTGCCCGAGAACCGGTTCCATCTCGCCCGGGCCTTCGTGGGCAGCGAGGGCACGCTCGCGGTCGTCCTCTCGGCGACCGTCCGCCTCGTCTCCCCGCCGCCCGCCCGGGCACTGGTCGTCATCGGCTTCCAGGACGCGTGCGTTGCCGCCGACGCGGTACCCGCCCTGCTGGACCACCGGCTGCTCGCCCTGGAAGGGATCGACCAGGCCCTGACCGACATCGTCACCAGGCCCGGGACCCGGGCCGCCATCGACACCCTGCCCACCGCCCGGGCCTGGCTCTTCGCCGAGCTGGGGGGCACCGCGGACGAACTGCCCGCACGGGCCCGGACCCTGGCCGCGCGCGCCGCAGAGGCGAAGGGTTTCACCGGGGCTGAGGTCATCACCGATCCGGCCCGCGCCCGGCAGCTGTGGCGGATCCGCGAGGACGGGGCGGGCCTGGCCACCCGGCTGCCTGGGGGCACCTCCCAGCCGGAGGCTGGGGGAGGGGCGGAAGCCTGGCCGGGTTGGGAGGACGCCGCCGTCCCGCCCGACCAGCTCGGTTCCTACCTCCGCCGGTTCACCGACCTCCTGGACAGGCACCACCTGCAAGGCGCCGTCTACGGCCACTTCGGCGAGGGCTGCCTGCACGTGCGCATCAACTTCGACTTCACCACCGAGCAGGGCACGGCCGTCTTCCGCGCCTTCGTCACCGACGCCGCCGAGCTGGTGGCCGCGCACGGTGGCTCCCTGTCCGGCGAACACGGCGACGGCCAGGCACGCTCCGAGCTGCTGCCCCTGATGTACGGGCCCGGCGTGATCGCCCTGTTCGAGGCGTTCAAGCGCATCTGGGACCCCGACAACGGCCTCAACCCCGGCATGATCGTGCACCCGCTCCCGGTCGACGGAAACCTGCGGGTCAGCCCGCACCGTCCCACGCTGCCGGTGGTCTCCCGTGCGGCCCTGGGGTTCGCCTTCCACGCCGACGACGGTGACTTCACGAAGGCGACCCGTCGCTGTGTCGGGGTGGGCAAGTGCCGCTCGGCCGACCAGCGGGGCGACGTGATGTGTCCGAGCTACCGGGTCACCCTGGACGAGAAGGACTCCACCCGGGGGCGCGCCCGTCTGCTGTACGAGATGACTCAGGGGGAGGTGATCACCGACGGCTGGCGGTCCACCGAGGTACGCGACGCGCTCGACCTCTGCCTGTCCTGCAAGGGCTGTAGCGCCGACTGCCCGGTGGGCGTGGACGTGGCCACCTACAAGTCGGAGTTCCTCTACCACCACTACAAGGGCCGCGTCCGGCCCGCGTCGCACTACACGATGGGGTGGCTGCCCCTGCTGTCCCGGCTGGCCGCCCGCATGCCGCGGCTGGTCAACGCGGTGACCTCCGGCCGCCTGGCCCCCCTCGTGAAACGGCTCGGTGGGATCGCCGCGCAGCGCAGCGTTCCGCAGTTCGCCGACGGGACCTTCCTGACCTGGTTCCGCGGCCGCACACCGCAGGGTGACGGGCACCGCGGCCCGGTCATGCTGTGGGTCGATTCGTTCAACAACCACTTCACGCCCGACGTCCTCAGAGCCGGTGTCGAGGTGCTGGAGAGCGCCGGTTTCCGCGTCCGGGTCCCCGACGGCACCCAGTGCTGCGGGCTGACCTGGATCACGACCGGGCAGCTGGGCATCGCCCGCCGCGTCGCCAGGCGCACCGTCCGGGCCCTCGGCCCGGCCGTGGCCGCGGGCGTGCCCGTGGTGGGCCTGGAGCCGAGCTGCACCGCCGCGCTCAGGACCGACCTGCCGGAGCTGCTCGCCACGGACGACGACCAGGCCGGTGCCCGGGCGCTGGCCGAGGCCACCGTCACCCTCGCCGAACTCCTCGTCCAGCGGGCGCCCGACTGGCAACCCCCGCAGGTCGACGGCGCCTCGATCAGCCAGACCCACTGCCACCAGCACGCCACCTCCGGCTTCGGCGCCGACGGTGCGCTGCTGCGCCGGATGGGCGTGGACAACACGGTGCTGGATTCGGGGTGTTGCGGTCTGGCCGGCAACTTCGGTTTCGAACGCGGCCACTACGACGTCTCCGTCGCCGCCGGGGAACAGGTGCTGCTGCCTGCGGTGCGGGCGGCGGCCGCGGACACCCGGATCCTCGCGGACGGCTTCAGCTGCCGCACCCAGATCGCCCAGCGGACCGACCGGGCCGGTACCCATCTCGCCCAGCTCATGGCCCACGCCCTACGGCCGTCCGGCGCGTCCCCCGGCACCTCCTCCGCCGCCGCGCCCACCGCCCCTGACACTCCCGCAGACCTCCCGAGAAGGAACCGACGTGACTGACGCACTCTCCCTCGTTGACGACTGGGGCCCCGAGAAGATCGTCGTGGTCTCCCACCGGCGCACCGGCATGAAGGGCGTGCTGGTCATCGACAACACCGCACGGGGCATCGGCAAGGGCGGCACCCGGATGAGCCCGACCGTGACGGTCGGCGAAGTCGCCCGGCTGGCCCGCGTCATGACCTGGAAGTGGGCGAGCGTCGACCTGTTCTACGGTGGCGCCAAGGCCGGCATCGTCGCCGATCCCGCGTCCCGCGACAAGGAGGCGGTCCTGCGGGCGTTCGCCCGCGCCCTGTCCAACGAGGTGCCACGCGAGTACGTCATGGGCCTGGACATGGGGCTGACGGAGAGCGATGCGGCCATCATCCAGGACGAGCTGGGAGATCGAGGGGCCGCCGTCGGCACCCCCGAACACCTGGGCGGTGTCGCCTACGACAGGATCGGCGTCACCGGCTACGGCGTCGCCGAAGCCACCGATGCCGCCGCGGGCAGTCTGGGGCTGCCCCTGGCGGGTGCCCGGGTGGCCATCCAGGGCTTCGGTGCCGTGGGCGCGGCGGCAGCGGCACGGTTCGCCGAGCTCGGTGCCACGGTGGTGGCCGTGTCGACGGCTCATGGTGGACTGCACGCTCCCGACGGCCTGGACGTGGCGGCCCTGCTCGCCGGCCGCGCGGAACACGGTGACTCCTTCGTGGTCCGACAGGCCCAGGGCACCGCTCTGGCCCCCGGTCTTGAGCTGACCGTCGACTGCGACATCCTCGTGCCGGCCGCGTTGCACGATGTCATAGACGGCGAGACCGCCCAGCAGATCAAGGCCTCCCTGGTCGTCGAGGGCGCCAACCTGCCCACCTCGCCGCAGGCCCAGGAGGTGCTCGCCCAGCGGGGCGTCACGGTGTTGCCCGACTTCGTGGCCAACGCCGGCGGTGTGGTGGCCGCCGCGTTCGCCATGGACGCCCGCTACTCCGGGTTCCGGCCGCAGACGTCCACCATCTTCGAGACGATCTCCGGGCGGCTGCGCGCCAACGCCGTCACCGTCCTCGAAGAGGCCCGGCGCCGCGGCACGACGCCGCACACGGCCGGCCGCGGCCTGGCCGAAGAACGCGTCCGCACCGCCATGCAGAGCAAGGGGCGTCTCCCCCGCTGAAGCAACGATCTCGCACGGCGCGGCGCGGCGGGCGACCCCCGGCCTCCCGTCGCGGCCGTCGGCTCGCCCCACCCGTCGTCCGTGTCGTGCAGGTGTCCGGGCGTTACGGGGGGACGCCCGGACACACCCTTTCGTCCGTCAGTCGAGACCGTCCGGCGGGCCTGCGGGCGGCTGGCGGTGGAACGCTGCGGATCGCGGCGACGTCGGCCGGCGTGGGCGGCAGCGCCGGCAGCTGGGCGCTGTGCGCGTTCAGCCGGCGGCGGATGCTGGTGGCGATGCCCCTGCCCAGCACGAACCGGGTGGCGGAGACCGCGCGCCCGGCGGTGTCCAGGAGCCGGTGGGCTTCCCGGCTGCGCATGCCGGTGTCGGACAGGATCAGGTGCCGCAACCGGTGCGGACCGGCCGCGAGCGCCTCCGCGAGCGCGGCGGCGGCGGCCTCGTCGATCCGGTTGCCGGCTGCGGCCAGGGCGCCGGCGGCCCTGACCCGGCCCAGGTCGAGGGTCTCGACCCCGGCGGCCACCGCCGCGGCGACGAGCCGGGCGGCGGCCTGCGGCCCGATGCCGTTGCTGGCGACGGACAGCCGGGTGAGGCTGCCGTACGGCGCGTGCGCCAGGGCGTCGGCCAGGGTATGTGCACCCGCGTCACCGAGCCGGGCCGCGGAGACGTACAGCTCTCCCAGGGCGCCGGCCGCGATGAGCGGGCAGAGCGACACGGCTCCGGCGGGGCCCAACGGGTTTCCGCTGACGTAGAGGCGGGTGACGCGGCGGCCGGCGCTAGCGGCGGTGACCAGCGCGTCGGCCAGCACGGCAAGACCGTCCGGGTCCAGGCCGGTCTGCACCAGGTCGAGGGTGCGCAGGGACCGGGCGGCCTCGATGATGCTGGCCCCCGCCTCACCGGCGCCCGCCCGCAGCGGGTTGCGTTTCAGCCAGACGCCGGTGACCGTCGGGGAGGCCCGCAGGCCATCGGCGATCCGGCAGGCGCCGCCTGCGGTGATGCCGTTACAGCCCAGGTAGAGCGTCTCCACCGCGGTCTCGACGGCCTTCTCTGCGACGGTGCCGGCGCCGTCGTCGCCCAGCCCGTCCGTGCCCAGCAGCAGATGGCGCACCGGGCCGGGGCGCAGCGCGTCGGCGATCAGCGTGGCGCCTTCGGCGCCCAGGGCCTGCTTGCACAGGTCGAGCCGGCCGTCGGGCAGAGCGGTGCCGGTGGGGAAGTCCCGGCGTGCGGCGACGGCGTCGCCGGTGCGCAGCCAGGCGAGCAGCTCGGTGAGGTCGGCCGCCGGTCGGGGCACGACCGTCTGCACTCCGGCGAAGCGTGCCGCGCCCGCTTCGGTCACCATGCGGCCTCCTGATAGTCCTTGAGGAAGACGCCGGAGACCGGCGAGCCGGCCTCGCCGCGCACGATGGGGTCGTAGACGCGGGCGGCGCCGTCGATGACGTCGAGGGGGGTGCGAAAGCCCCGGTCGGCGAGCCTGGTCTTCTTCGGCACCGGGTTCTCGTCGGTGATCCAGCCGGTGTCCACGCTGCACATGTGGACGCCCTGTTTCATGAGTTCGGGACCGCTGGTGCGGGTGAGCATGTTGAGGGCGGCCTTGGCCATGTTGGTGTGCGGGTGTCCGGCGGTCTTGTTCCGCACCGCGAACCGGCCTTCCACGGCCGTCACGTTCACCACGTAGCGCCGGGGGTGCGGCGAGGCGAGCAGCAGCGGCAGGAGGCGGTCGCAGAGCAGGGCAGGGGCCAGGGCGTTGACGAGCTGGGTCTCCAGCAACTCGACGGGGTCCACCTCGCCGAGCCGGGCCGACCAGGAGTTGCCGGGTGCGGGGTCGGGCAGCAGGCCCGCTTCGTCGACGTCCGTGCCTGCTGCCGTGCCGGCGGCGGTGAGCACGAGGGAGAGCGCGCCGTCGGCTTCCCTCGGTCGCGTGCCCCCGTCGGTGAGGGCGACGGGCAGCGGCCGGAAGCCGGGTGCGGACCGCACGGCACCGGGCAGGACGGCACCGGCGTCCGCGGGGGCGGCCTCTCCTGCCGCCAGCCGAGCGAAGGACTCCGGCGGGCGGCGCACCGTCTGGGCGGCGTTGTTGACGAGGATGTCCAACGGCTCACCCTCGTCGCGCAGTTGCTCGCACAGGCCCAGCACCTGGCGGGGATCGCGCAGGTCGATCGCGACGACGGTGAGCCGGTCGAACCACTGCGCGCTGCCCGCCGCCGCGCTGAAGCGGCGCAGGGTGTCGCGCGGGAAGCGGCTGGTGACCAGCACCTCGGCGCCGTCGCGCAGCATCATCAGGGCGAGTTGGAAGCCGATCTTGACGCGCCCGCCGGTGAGCAGCACGCGGCGCCCGCGCAGGTCCGTGCGCAGCGCACGACGTGCCGAGTTGTCGGCCGCGCAGGTGGGGCACAGCAGGTGGTAGAAGGCGTCGGCCTGCTGGTAGCGCCGCTTGCAGACGTAGCAGTGGCGGGCGCGGGCGTAGACGCCGGCCGTTCCGCCGGCGTGCAGCGGGGCGTCCTCGCGCCGGGTGGTGGCGCCGGTGGCGGTGGCGGCGGTGACCGTGGCGTCGGCCTGGGTCAGCCGCTGCTGCCTGGCCCTGCGGCGACGCAGCCGTCCGTCCCGGGCGAAGGAGAAGGCCACCTGCTCGGCGTGCAGCCGCGTGGGGTCGTCGGCGTCCAGGGCGCGCAGCTTGGAAAGGGTCCGGTGGAACGCCGTGAGTTCGTCCTCGGCGATCGCGCGGCCTGCCGTCTCCTCGGTCTGCCCGCTGCCGCCCATGTGCCCCCGCCCCCGGTGTCCCCTGTCTGCGCCTGGTGGTCTCCGGCCGGATTCGAACCGGCGTCCTCCAGCCTTGTGAGGGCGGCGCGACTTCCTCTGCGCTACGGAGACCGTGTGGTGGCACCACCTGCCTGGACGGCCGGATTCGAACCGGCGTTTCCCGCTCGACAAGCGGGGGCGCCTGCCTCTGCGCTACGTCCAGACAGTGCGGGGATCCTAGCCCAGCGCGCCGTGCGCGCCCCATCGAATTGCGGCTCCACCGACGCAGGAGGCCGGCGCGGCCACGTGACGGCCCGTGTGCTACGGCGACCATGGACGCGTGCCGCTCACGGCCGGACGTGTGAGCTGCCTGGACGGCCGGATTCGAACCGGCGTCTTCCCGCTTGAGGGGCGGACGCGTCTGCCTCTGCGCTACGTCCAGACAGTGCGGGGATCCTAACCCGGCGCGCCGTGCGCGCCCCATCGGATTACCGCCTCGCCGCGCACTCCGCGGCGCTCCGCGCACGTTTCGGCCGCATCAGGGAAATGCCGGGGAAATTCCGAGTCGTTGTACGAAAAACCACACCGCACCACCTCGGATCCGGGACCCCCTGCAAATGCCGTTACCCCACCATCAGCGGACGCTGCGGACGCAAACACCGTGGACCCGCACACCGCACCACTTGCCAACAGGATGAATAGCAGAATGTAGCGGCCGCACTACACACCCGTCGGCCATCTCACCTGACGTAATTCCCGTCACTCCCCTCCCCCCATCCCGGACCTGCGGACCGTCCGACGGCCAGGACCAGCCACCAGGGCATCCACCCGGCCGCGATCTCGATCACCGGAAGGCTCGGTCGTCGGATGTGAACGGCGAGGCGACGTGAATTTGGGCGATCGGCAGCCAACTCATCGTTCAGCACACTCATTTGGGGTCGCATGCAGGGTGTGAAGTCGAGCTTTGCAGATGTGACGGCTCATCAGTTACCTGCGGTATACGCGTGAGTAGTTGCGTCTGAACGCCGTCGAAAATGGAGGACCCCCAACCTCATGTGAAATTCCTGTGTTAGCGTCCATCGCTCAGAACCAGCCAGTAAGAACCAGCCAGTAAGAAGGGCAGCCCCGTGGGAGAGATGCATCACTTCACTTACGGATGGTTGACACCGGTGCTCTCTTTTGTGATGGCGTGCGTCGGCGGTGCACTCGGTCTGCGCTGCACGGTCCGCGCTCTCGCCACCACCGGGGCGACCCGGCGCAACTGGCTGGTGCTCGCCTCCCTCGCCATCGGCTCGGGCATCTGGACGATGCACTTCGTGGCGATGCTCGGCTTCGGGGTCTCCGGCTCCGCGATCCGCTACAACGTGCCGCTGACCGTCCTGAGCCTGATCGTCGCGATCCTCTTCGTCGGTGCCGGCGTCTTCACCGCCGGGTACGGGCGGTCGCAGGTCCGCTCGGTGCTGGTGGGCGGTCTGGGCACGGGGCTCGGCGTCGCCGCCATGCACTACATCGGCATGTCCGCGCTACGGCTGCACGGCGACCTCGGGTACGCCCCGCTGCTCGTGGTCCTGTCCGTGCTGATCGCGGTCGTTGCTGCGACGGCCGCTCTGTGGGCCGCCCTCACGGTGCGCGGCACGACGGCCGCCGTCGGCGCTTCCCTGGTGATGGGGATCGCCGTGAGCAGCATGCACTACACCGGCATGGCCGCGCTGTCCGTACGAGTGGCGCCCGGGCAGGCCCCGCTCTCCGGCGCCACCGCCACCGAGTTCATCTTCCCGCTCGCCGTCGTCCTGGGTTCGTTCCTCTTCCTGACCTCCGCGTTCGTCGCGCTGTCGCCCACCGCCCAGCAGCGCAGGGAGTCCGAGTCGGCGGTGCGGCGCCTGCACGACGTCGAAGCGGGCGGCGTCCGGTTCCCCGCCGACTGACGCACCCCGCCGTCCGACCCACTTCTCCGCCCACCATCGATCGAGGAAGTCATGCGTGTAAGCCGCATGTTGACCGAGAGCAGCCACGACGACGAGCGGCCCTCGCGCACCGGCGGCACGCGGCACGCCCTGCGCGAGCCGCGCGACGCCCGAGCCGGGCTGTGGTCGCTCGTGCCGAGCCGGCTGCGCCCCAAGTCCGTCCGAGCGAAGATCGTCGCGCTGCTGATGGTCCCCATCATCTCGCTGATGGCGCTCTGGGGTTTCGCCACGGTCATCACGGCGCAGAGCGTCTCGGACCTCACCCGGTTCAAGGACGTCAACGCGACCCTCCTGGAGCCGGTGGACGACTACGTCACGGCCGTGCAGGCCGAGCGCGCTGCGGCGACCCGGTACCTGGCGCATCCCGATCCGGCGCGGCTGGGCGCCCTGAACAGCAAGGCCAGCAGCACCGAAACCGCTGCGGCGGCCCTGCGGCACGGCATCAACGCCAACAGCACCGACACGGCCGCGCTCAGCCCCGAGCTCTTCACCCGGACCCGCCATCTGACGGCCGCCGCCGACAAGCTGCCCGCGCTGCGCAAACAGGTCACCGCAAAGAAGACGAACTGGGACGATGCCTACGCCGGGTACACCGCGACGATCGACCGGGGCTTCTCCGTCGACGGCGCGCTGAGCGGCATCAGCGCCTCCGTCACGGGTCAGGGACAGGGCCCCGACGTGGCCTCCCAGGCGCGCGTCGTGGAAGAGCTCTCCCGCGCCCGCGAGATGATCTCCCGCGAGGACGCCATCGTCGGCAGCGCCCAGGCGGACAAGCGGATGCCGGCGGAGCGCTACCGGTCCTTCGTCGGCGCCGTGCAGTCCCAGCAGACGCTGTTCGAGTCCGCCGTGGACGATCTGCGCCCGTCGGACGAGGCCGCCTACCGCGGCGTCCTCAAGAGCCGGTCCTACGAAGACCTGCGCTCCCTGGAACGGGCGATCGAGGACGCCGGCCCCGACCGTGCCAACCGCACCGTCTCCACGACGACGTGGGACCAGACCACCGACCCGGTCCTCCAGGGCCTGCACAGGGCCGAGGCGGGAGCGAGCACGGCGGCGGCGCACAAGGCGGACCCGTTCGCGTTCGACGTACTCGGCGAGTCCGGCATCGCGGTGGTGCTGGGCTTCGTGGGAGTGCTGCTCTCCCTGCTGATCTCGATGCAGGTCGGCCGCGGTCTCATCGTCGAGCTGGTCGGCATGCGCAACTCGGCCCTCGAACTGGCGGGCAGCAAGCTCCCCCGGTCGCTGCGCCGGCTGCACGCGGGCGAAGTGGTGGACATCGAGGCCGAGGCACCGGTGCGGCGGCACGGCGGCGACGAGATCGGCCAGGTGGGCTCGGCGCTCAACGCCGTGCACCGGGCCGCGATCCAGGCCGCCGTCGAGCGTGCCGAGGTGCTCAGCGGCATCTCCGAGGTGTACGTGAAACTGGCCCGGCGCAGCCAGGTGCTGCTCCACCGGCAGCTCGAGCTGCTGGACGCCATGGAGCGGCGCATCGAGGACCCGGCCATCCTGGAGGACCTGTTCCGGCTCGACCACCTCACGACGCGGATGCGGCGGCACGCGGAGAGCCTGATCATCCTCTCCGGTGCCGCGCCCGTCCGCGGCTGGCGCCGGCCGGTACCGATGCTCGACGTGGTGCGCGCCGCGGTCGCCGAGGTCGAGGACTTCACCCGTGTCGAGGTCCGGGTCGCCGAGGAGGTCCGGGTGGCCGGCTCGGCCGTCGCCGACCTCACCCATCTGATCGCCGAGCTCGTGGAGAACGCGGTCGCCTTCTCACCACCGCACACCAAGGTGCAGGTACGCGGCGAGAAGGTCGGCGCCGGGCTGGCGCTGGAGGTCGAGGACCGCGGCCTCGGCATGAGCCGGGAGGCGCTGGCCCAGGCCAACCGCAAGATCGAGGACGCCTCCCAGGTCGACCTGCTCGACACCGACCGGTTGGGCCTGTTCGTGGTCAACCGGCTCGCGCACCGCCGCGACATCCAGGTCGCCCTCCGAGCCTCCGTGTACGGCGGTGTCACGGCCGTCGTCCTCATCCCGGAGAGCCAGCTGGAGCAGGAGACGTCGCCGGCGAGTTCGCAGGACCCCGGGTACGAGCTCGGCGCGGCGACCGTGGAACTCCCGCCCATCCCGGGTCAGCGCGGCGGTGACCGGCCCCACGGCGCGGCGGCCGAGCCCCTGCCTCAGGGGGACACCGAGCCGCCGGGCGCCTTCCCGACGCGGCCCGCCTTCGATCCGGACCGGAGATGGCACGCACGGCCTTCGGACCATGCCGGGTCCCCGGACCACACCGAGCACTCCGGCCGCGCCGAGACCGCTCCCCCGGCGACCCCGGTGCGACAGGCACCCGTCCGGGAGCCGGTCGACCCGTCACGAGCGGACGCCGGGCCCGGCACCTCGCCCGCTCCCGAGCGCACTGACCCGCGGCGACCGGGTGCGCTGCCCACGCGTGCGCGCACCGGGGCGGCGGCCGCCGGGCAGGGCCGGGAACACGCCCCCACACCTTTGCAGGAACGTTCCACTCGAGCGCAGGAACACCCCGCACAGGCACCACAACACCGCCCGGACGAGCCCGCCCCGCTGCCCCGGCGGGTACGGCAGGCGAACATCTCGCCACATCTTCGCGACGCCCCGGACCAGCCACAGCGCAGCGTCCCGCACATCGCGGACCCCGCCGCCACCGGACGCTCGCCGGAGCGCGCCCGCGCCACCATGGCGGCACTGCGCGCCGGCTGGCTGAGCGGTGGCAAGGCGGACGAGAACGCGGACCGGAACACATTGGGGAGCGCCCGCGAGCGCACCGGGGGAACAGCGGACCAGAACGCGGAGGAGGACCGGCCGCCACTGCCCGCACGGAAGCCGAGCCATTCCGAGACACCCTCGCAGGGAGATGAAACGTGATGTCCGGGACGAAGGAGACCTCCGGTGAGCTCAACTGGCTGCTGGATGAACTGGTCTCACGGGTACCGCAGATCAGACACGCCGTCGTGCTCTCCAGTGACGGTCTGGCCATCGGCGCATCCGACGAACTGCACCGGGACGACCGGGAGCGCTTCGCCGCCATCGCCTCCGGCTTCCACAGTCTGGCCAAGGGAGCGGGACGGCACTTCCAGGCCGGCCGGGTGGTGCAGACCGTGGTCGAGCTGGAAGGCGGGTTCCTCTTCGTCGCCGCGGCCGGAGAGGGGTCCTGCCTGTCCGTCTTCACCGACGCCGACGCGGATGTGGGGCTGGTCGCCTACGAGATGGCACGGCTGGTGACCCGGGTGGCCGAGCATCTGGGCGTGCCCTCACGCACGGATGACGCCGCAGCCTTCCAGGAGTGACCCCGGCCGCCATGACAGACCATCCCCATGACTGGTTCGGCGACGGATCGGGGCGGCCCCCGCCGCCCCCGGCGCCGAGCACCCCGTCGTCCACCCCCGAGTGGTTCGACGACGAGGCGGGACCACTGGTACGCCTGTACGCGATGACCGCGGGTCGTGCCCGGCCGACCAGTGAGGCCTTCGACCTGGCCGCGGTCATCCACGCGGACGAGGCGGGAACCGAGGCCGCTCCGCCGCCGTCGCCCGAGCACACGACGATCATCGAGCTGTGCCGGGCCGCTCCCCGGTCCGTCGCCGACCTGGCAGCCGACTCCGACCTGCCGGTCGGCGTGGTGCGGGTGCTGCTCGACGACCTGCTGGACGCCGGGCACATCCGCGTCAGTCGCCCGATCGCCCCGGCGCAACTCCCCGATGCGGGCCTTCTCAAGGAAGTGATCGATGGACTCCGTGCTCTCTGACGATCCCCGTCCGGATGCTCCCGGCTCCTTCCTGTCGCTGAAGATCCTGGTGGCCGGCGGGTTCGGGGTGGGCAAGACCACGCTGGTCGGGACGGTGAGCGAGATCCGCCCGCTGCGCACCGAGGAGCAGCTCACCGAGGCCGGCCGCCCGGTGGACGACCTCGGCGGCGTCGAGCGCAAGACGACGACGACCGTCGCCATGGACTTCGGCCGCATCACCCTCCGCGAGGGGTTGTCGCTGTATCTGTTCGGCACGCCGGGGCAGGACCGGTTCTGGTTCCTGTGGGACGAGCTGGCCAACGGGGCGCTGGGGGCCATGGTGCTCGCCGACACGCGGCGCCTCGAAGACTGCTTCCCCGCCGTCGACTACTTCGAGCGCCGCGACATCCCCTTCGTCGTCGCGGTCAACTGCTTCGAGGGCTTCCACATCTACGGCCCCCAGGAGGTGCGGGGCGCGCTCGACCTCGATGCGGAGACTCCCGTGGTGTTGTGTGACGCCCGCGAGCGGGAGTCGGCCAAGGAGGTGCTGATCGCCCTCGTCGAGCACGCCAGCCGGGTGTACAGCAAGGCGACGTGAGGCGGCGCCCCCTGCCTCCGTCGGCCCCGCACCTCGACGGGCAGACCCCTCACCGCGGGGAGGGGCCTGCCCGTGGCCTCAGTAGTGCACCCGGCTGCCCACCGCGCGATGGTCGGAGTAGTTCAGGTCCTGGTTGTCGTCCCCGGTCAGGGCGATGTCGGCCTGGTCCGCGTCGTCGAAGTCGGGGACGACCGTGTCGCTGGTGTCGGCCGGGGTGCCGCCGGGCTCGCGGGCGAACAGGAAGTCGATCCGGCGCGGCCCGCTGTCGGATTGGATCGACCAGTTCTCCCCCGCGCACACCGCGTCGCCCCCGCAGCCCTGGTACACCGCGTCCCGGAAGCCGTGGGCGCCACCGACGTCCGCGTTGGTTGCCGCGTACCAGTCCGTCCAGTCGTCCTGGCCGTTGTGCGTGCTGGCGCCGCGGTTGGTGTCACCGCCGGCCACGAACAGGTCGGCCACCCCGTAGCCGTCCTCCGTCAGCTCGTTGCTCAACTCTCCGGCGTTGGACACGGCACAGGCCGCCGTACCGCCGCCGTTCGTCTGGGTGGGCCAGTGGAAGGACGCGGCCGTCACGTCCTTGTCGGCGATCCTGTCGTGCAGCAGCGCCTTGACGCCCTTGGTACGCGAGGCCGTGCCGTTGACGCAGTACGCCGGCTGGTCGGGGTCCGGTGCGTACTGCGCCTGCCAGCGGTTGTCCGGTGACTGGGACAGCGTCAGCTCCAGCCGGTCGGCGCGCCAGATGACCGCGTTGGTCTGGTAGTCCTTCTCCGGCCCGCAGGTGCCGCCCCCCTCCTTGGGGTTCGCCTCGGCGACGACGCCCTCGAACTTCTCCCCGAAGTGCTCCTCCATCCGGGACAGCAGCAGGTCCAGCTGGTCCTGGCCGCTCAGCTGCTGCACCAGGTAGATGTCGGGCCGGTACCGCTGGAGCCGCATGTAGTACATGAGGTCGTGCCAGTCGCCCTTGCAGGTCTCGGTGCTGGTCGGCAGGTTCTCCACGTTGGCGTCGTACACCTGGAGAAAGCCGGGGTCCGTGTTGGGCACCGCTTCCACCGGCGCCGCGTGCGGTGCGGCGCCGGCGGCGTACGGCGCACACAGCACGGTTCCGAGAAGTGCGGACACGCCGAGCAGCACGGCGCACGTCTTCCTGTTCCTGGGCACCACGTGTTCCCCCCTTTTTTTGGTCACCGGCCCGCGCTGCGGCGGGCGCACCGCCGCAGCGCGACGGCGGAACGGTCATAGCCCGGAAAGACCGCGGCGAAACCAGTGGTGCACGGTGCCGAAGGGGACACGTGGGGAGGGTGGAAAAGGGGATCGCTACGTCGCTGCCTCCTCGTCGGCGAAGAACTGCCTGTTGGCCGCGATCGACGACCTCCACTGCTCCGGAACGTCGTCTTCGTCGTAAATGGCTTCGACCGGGCAGACCGCCTCGCACGCGCCGCAGTCGATACAGGCCACGGGGTCGATGAACAGCTGGTCGTGCTTGTCGAAGTCCGGTCCGTCGGGCGTGGGCTGGATCGCGTCGACCGGGCACACGTCGTAGCACGACGAGTCCTTGCTGTCGACGCACGGCTCAGTGATCACGTACGACATGCGCACCTCCTTGGGAGCGGTGAGCGGCACCGTCTTGATCGTGGTGGTCGTCGCCGCCGGGCGGGCCGGCCTCCAGCTCTTGCAGCAGCGCCTCGAGTTCGTCGGGAGCGGCTTCGGCGAGCAACCGTTCGAGCTCGTCGAGCTGATCGCCGGCGTCACCGGCCTCGGCGGGCATCGGCTCGTCCGCGTCGGGTGCGCCGAGCTCGAGCCGCGCGACCAGCCCTTCCGAGAGCTCGGTGATGGTGGTGCCCTGGAGCAGGTCGAGGACCGACACATCGATCTGTAGGACGGCCTCGATGCGGTGCTTCATCTCGATCGCCATCATGGAGTCGAGACCGAGGTTGCTGAGCGACTCCTCGGTGCTGATCTGCTCCGCTTCCAGACCGAGCACCCGTGCCGCGACGTCGCGCAGGTGGTCGCCCAGGACTGCGGCATGCTCGCCTTCGCCCGCCCGCCGCAGTGCGGCGAGCAGGGACTGGGTGTCGGCGCCGCTGTCCTCGGGCTGGTCACGCTGGTCGCGTACCTCGAGTTCGC
Source organism: Streptomyces odontomachi (assembly GCF_024435355.1). Lineage (GTDB taxonomy): Bacteria > Actinomycetota > Actinomycetes > Streptomycetales > Streptomycetaceae > Streptomyces > Streptomyces odontomachi. The sequence continues at coordinate 491,252 of NZ_JAMJWG010000001.1, read as the reverse complement.
TGAACATCTGCGGAAGTCGGCCCGCCAGCGAGGTCTCCCGTGCCCTCGCCCAGTCGGCGGTGATCGCCACCAGATGGGCCGGGCGTTGGTGCAGGACACGGCCCAGGATCTGCATACCGGCTTCGGGGGTGATGAGCTCGATGCCACGGTGGGCGTACATCTTTTCCAGGTCGAGCTGTTCGACCATCCCGACCGACCAGGGCCCCCATCCGATGCTGAGGGCGGGCAGCCCGAGCCCGCGCCGGTAGCACGCCAGCGCGTCCAGGAAGGCGTTGCCGGCCGCGTAGTTGCCCTGGCCCGGGGAGGCGATCACCGAGCCGGTGGACGAGAACAGCACGAAGAAGTCCAGGGCGGCGTCCCGGAAGAGACGGTGCAGCAGCCATCCGCCGAGCAGCTTGGGCCGCAGGACCTTGGTGAAGGTCGCCCGGTCCATGCGCACCAGGAGTTCGTCGTCGACGACGCCGGCGGTGTGCACGACACCGGCGATCGGCGGCAGGCCCTGTTCGTGGTGCCGGCTCAGCCACTGCCGCAGCTGGTCGGGGTCCGTCACGTCGACGGCGGCAAGGTGGATCCTGGCGCCGAGCGATTCGAGTTCCCGGAGCCTGCCGACGAGGCCGCGCTGCGGATGGTCGTCGGGCAGCTCGTCCCAGGACTGCCGTGCCGGCACCGGGGTGCGGCCCATCAGGACCACGTCGCGTGCGCCTCGCTCGGCCAGGAACCGCGCGACGAGGAGTCCCAGCGAACCCAGGCCGCCGGTGACCAGGTAGCTGCCGGCGTCCCGCATGCGGGCCGGGAACGGCGGCGTGAGGCGGGTGCTCTCCGCGAGACGGGCGACGTAACGTCCGCTCCCCCGCAGCGCCACCTGGTCCTCGACGTCGCCCGCAGTGATCTCGGCGATCAGCAGGCGGGCCTGCTCGGCGTCGCTGTGCTGCGGGTCGAGGTCACACAGGCCACCCCAGAGGGTCGCGAACTCCTGGTGGCCGATGACACGGCCCAGTCCCCACAGCGGAGCCTGCGCGACGTTCGGCCGGTGGCCGTCCGCGCCGACAGCCTGCGCTCCGCGGGTGGCCAGCCACACCTTCGGCACCTGCGGCAGCTCGGCCGACAGGGCCTGCATCAGCCCCATGACCGACAACACGCCGATCTCCTGGGAGGCCTGTAGAACGTCGGCGGACGTGGCTTCGTCCACGTCGATGTCGAGGCTCCACAGGTGCACCACCGTGCCGATCTCGTGGTCCCGCAGCCTTCGCATCAGCTCCAGGTGGTGGGCCGGGTCGGCGGGGTCGATCGTGTACGCGCCGTCGCCGTCGTCGACGAGTTCCCCGACGTCGGCGTGGGTCACGCAGAAGACGCGGCGCCCGCCGGCGCGCAGGATCGTCGCCGCTTCGGCACCGACGCCCGCCCCGTCGGCGAAGATCACCCACGCGGCGTCGGTGCCGGTCGCGTCCGGTGCGACCTCCGCCGCCGCCGCGATGTCGTCGGTGGCCGTGGGCTCTCGGGGGGCCTCCTGCCATTGCAGCTCGTAGAGGCCGCGGTCGATGCGTTCCGGCGAGAGGCTTGCCGCGGCCGCGAGCGACTGTGCGCGGAACCCTTCGATCTCCACCAGGACCCGCCCGGTGCCGTCGCACAGGGCGATGTCGCTGACGACCTGCGAGCGGTCGGCCGCCACCACGTGCGCGACGACGACCATGTCCCCGGCGGGCGGCGCCAGCACGCGGATCCGGTCGACCCCGACCGGGAGGTACGGCGTGCCGCGCTCCTGGTCCGTGTCGCGCGGGGTCGCGGCGATCAGCAGCACCTGGAAGGCGGCGTCGACCAGACACGGGTGGAACAGGTAGTCGCCGGCCCCGGCACGGATCTCGTCGGGAACGGTGACGGTGCCGACCGCCACCCGATCACCGGTGACGATGCCGCGTACGCCCTGGAAGGCGGGCCCGTACTCGAAGCCCATGTCGCGCGTCTGCGTGTAGAACTCGTCCTGGGAGACGTGGTTGCCGCACCGGGCACGGGTGCCGGCCACGTCGCGCGGCGCCGGCACCGTGGCGCTCGTGCCGAGCTGGGCGGTCGCGTGGACCGTCCACTGCCGTTCGCCGCTGGGCAGCGCCACGTAACTGGCGATCTCGACGCGTGCCTGCTCCTGGTACAGCGTCGTCCGCACCCGCGCGTCCGACACCGGTGACAGGACCAGCGCCTTGCGCAGTTGCAGGGCGTCGACGCTGTAGTCGCCCGCGCCGTACACCTGGTGGGCGGCCGCCAAGGCCATCTCGATGAGCGCCGCACCCGGCAACAGCGTGTTGCCCTGCACGCGGTGGTCCGCCAGGTACGTCAGGAGACCGGTGTTGAGTTCCACCTCCCAGGTGGGGTGCGCGGCGTTCATCCGCTGGCCCAGCAACGGATGTACCTGCCGGTAGTGGCGGTCCTCGCGGGCCTCTTCCGATTCGTTCCAGTAGGTCTTGAGCTGCCACGGGTAGGTCGGCAGCCTGACGAACCCGGCGTCGGCCGGATGGAAGGTCTCCCACTTCGCCGGGTGACCGTGGCTGTGCAGCGAACCCAGCCCCCGCAGCAGGACCTCGTCCTCGGGTTCGCCGCGCCGCAGCGACGGGACCACCAGGCTCTCCTGCTCGGTCTCGCCGAGCAGTTCCCTCATCGAGCTTGCCAGGACCGGGTGCGGTGCGAGTTCGACGAAGTGGGTGCAGCCGTCGTCGACCATCTCGCTGAACGCGGCCGAGAACAGGACGGTGGCGCGCACGTTCTGCCACCAGTAGTGGGCGTCGGCCCCGCGGCCGTCGATACGGCTGCCGGTGACCGTCGAGTACAGGGGCAGCTTGGCGGTGCTCGGGCGCAGGTCGGCCAGGCCGGCCTCCAGATCGGCCCGCAACGGGTCCATGTAGTGGCTGTGGTACGGGACCTTGACCTGGAGGAACCGGTGGAAGACGCCGAACGTCTTCAGCTGCGCTGCCATGCCTTCCAGGACCTCGGCGTCGCCGGAGAGCGTCACCGCGCTCGGGCTGTTGATCGCCGCCACCGACACCTGCGGTCCCGCATCGGCAACCGCCTTGTTGAGGGTCTCCGGCGTCAGACCGACCGCCAGCATGCGACCGGTTCCCGACGTGCGCTGTTGCAGACTGCTGCGGTGGTAGATGACCTTGGTCGCGTCCTCCAGGCTCAGCACGCCCGCCACGTACTGCGCGGCGACCTCGCCTGCGCTGTGACCGATGATCGCGTCCGGTTCGATCCCCCAGGACCGCCAGAGTTCGGCAAGGCCGACCTGCAACGCGAAGTTGGCCGGCTGGGCCACCTCGGTCTCGGGCATCCGTGACCGGTCCTCGTCCGCAAGGAGCTCCGTCACGAGCGACCAACCGGTGTGCCTCTGCAACTCCGCGGAGCAGGCTTCCACCGCCGCTCGGAACACCGGCTCGGTCGCGAACAGGCGCCGGCCCATGCCCCACCACTGCGGACCCATGCCGGAGAAGACGAACGCGAGTCTGGGCCTGTCTCCCGGCTGGGCGCGACCTGCGACCACGCCGGCCGCCTTCTCCTCGTCGAGGTGGGCGCGCAGCCGCGCGCTGGCCTCTTGTGCGTCCTGCGCGACCACGGCGAGGCGGTGATCGTGGTGGGTGCGGCGCAGGCTGCACGAGTACGCGACATCGGCGAGGCTGTGGTCGGTCTCGCCGAGGTACCCGCACATCGACTCGGCCAGGTCGTGCAGCGCGTCGGCGCTGCGGGCCGACAACACGACGACGTGCCGCCGGTCGTCGCCGCGGGTTCGGCCCGCGACCTCGGCGGGCGGCTCCTGGAGCACGGCGTGGGCGTTGGTTCCACCGAATCCGAACGAGTTCACCCCCGCGTACCGGGGACCGCTCCTGGTCGGCCATTCGGTCAACTGGGTGGGCACGCGCAGCCCGAGCTCGTCGAACGCGATGGCGGGGTTGGGGTCCTTCAGGTGCAGATGGGCCGGGATGCGCCCGTGCTTGAGGGAGAGTGCCGTCTTGATCAGGCCGGCCACACCGGCGGCGGCTTCGAGGTGTCCGATGTTGGTCTTGACCGATCCGACGAAGACGGGATCGCCGCCCTGCCGGTTCGCCGACAGCACCCGACCGATCGCGGCGGCCTCGATCGGGTCGCCGACCGGCGTGCCCGTGCCGTGCGCCTCGACGTACTGCACCTCGTGGGGCGACACCCCGGCCCGCGCGTAGGCGGCCCGCATGGCAGCCTCCTGCGACGCCCCGTTGGGGACGGTGATGCCGTTGGTGCGGCCGTCCTGCGTGACGGCGGTCCCGCGTACGAGCGCATAGATCGGGTCACGGTCGGCCTGCGCCTGGGCGAGCGGCTTCAACAGGACCACGCCTGCGCCTTCGCCACGCGCGTACCCGTTCGCCGACGCGTCGAACGTCTTGCACCGGCCGTCAGGGCTCAGGAAGCCGCCCTTGGATTCGGCGATCGTCATGTTCGGGGCCAGCATCACGTTGGCGCCACCGACGATGGCCTGCGCGCACTCACGGTTCCAGATGGCCTGGGTGGCAAGGTGCAGCGCCACCAGCGAGCCCGAGCAGGCGGTGTCGACGGAGAGGCTGGGGCCACGGAAGTCGAACGCATAGGACAGCCGGTTGGCCAGCATCGTCATCATCATGCCGGTGGCGGAGTGCGCCTGGAGTTCGTAGCGGCTGTGCACCCCGTAGTTCTGCAACAGCTTGTAGTCCAGGGTGAAACCGCCGACGAAGACTCCGGTGTCGCTGCCGGCGAGGCGGTCCGCGTCCTGGCCGGCGTCTTCGAGGGCTTCCCAGACGGCCCGCAGCAGCAGGCGCTGCTGGGGGTCGAGCCAGATCGCCTCGCGCGGCGAGATGCCGAAGAACTGGGCGTCGAACTGGTCGACCCGATCGAGGAACCCGCCTCTGAAGGTGCTCATCTTGCCGAGCTTGGTGGGGTCGGGATCGTAGAACTTGCCGATCTCCCAGCGGTCCTGCGGGAGTTCGCGGGTGGCGTCCACGCCTGCGCAGAGCAGGTTCCAGTAGGCGTCCGGAGTGTCGGCGCCGCCGGGGAAATGGCATCCGATCCCCACGATCGCGAGGGGTTCGCGCCGGGGATTCCCGTCCTGTCGATCGCTCATGCGGGTGCGTCCCCCTCGGAGAGCATCGTGGCCTGGAGTTCGCTGGTGAGCTGGGCCAGGAGCAGGTCCTGGCTGCCGTGGATGAAGAAGTGCGAGCCGGGCAGCATGGTGAGGCCGAACCCGTTGCCAGCCTGGACCTTCCACTGGTCGAGGTCCGCTCGCCCGACCCGCACGTCGTGCTGGCCGCCGAAGACCGACACCGGCACGGACAGCGGGGCTTCGGGCAGGTACTCGTAGGTGTCGCACAGTTCGAAGTCGGCGCGGAGCGTCGGCAGCAGGGCGCGCATGAGCTCGTCGTTGTCGAGCACGTCCTGCGGGGTGCCTTCCTTGGCGAGGACCGTTTTGAGCACCTCGTCGGGCAGGTGGTAGATGCGGATGTTGGGGTTGGGCAGCTGCGGCGCCCGAAACGCCGCCAGGAACAGTCGCTCCGGCTGCGGCGCGCCGGCCCGCCGGAGCTGCCGGGCCAGCTCGAATGCCACGAGCGCGCCCATGCTGTGCCCGAACAGCGCGAACGGCCGGTCGAGCAACGGAGCGATGGCCGTGTGCAGGTCGGCCACGAGCGGGACCAGACGCCGGTAGGAGGGCTCGGCGGCCCGGGACTCGCGCCCCGGCAGCTGGACCGCGCACACCTCGACCTGGTCCGGCAGGTGGTCGCCCCAACCGCGGAAGACCGTGGTGCCGCCGCCGGCATAGGAGAAGCAGAACAGCCGCAGGGCCGGATCGGCGCTCCCGTGCCGGACGAACCACGCCGGGCCCGCCGGGGCGTGCGACCTGTCTCGGCGCAGGCGTTCGGCGAGCTGGGCACGTCGTTGGGGCGACAGGTTCGCAAGTCGCGCGCGCAGGCGCTGCTCGGTGCCGGTCGGTCCGGTCATCGGCGGTCCTGTGTCCGGGCGGGAACGTCGTCGACCGTGCCGGCCGATCGGGTCGCCGGGTTCATGTCCTGCCTCCCCGCTCAGGCCATCGAGGGGCTTTGTCGGCCCAGCGTGACCCATGCGCTGTCGATCGGTTTGATCTCCTGCATCTTCTGGTACGTCTCCCGGCACTCGGCCAGCAAGGAGTCGGCGAGCCAGGCTTCGATCTGCGGGCCGGCCGAGAGTTCCGGGGTCTCCCGCAGCCGGTCGATGACGGTGCTGACCAGCTGTCCGGCGACCTGCTCGAGCAGCGTGACGTTCTGCGCGAACTGCCCGTCCAGTTGGTCGTCCGGCAGCCCGGCGGCCATCCCCTCGTGCAGGTCGACGATGAAGGGCAACAGGGTGTAGGGATCGGCGAAGACCCCGTCGGCCGGCCGGTCGTCCACGGCGTGCCACTCGCGCGCGAACTGCTGCACGCGGTCGTGGATCTTCCAGGCGCGGAACAGGTTGACCATCGACTGGGGGCTGTCACCGAGCCGTGGGAACTTGCCGTGGAAGAACAGCAGGCCCGGTACCGACCAGTACATGATGGTGTCCCAGATGACCTTGGCCGTCATCACCTGCGGGTTGCCCATCAGCGGGTACTGCCGCTCGTAGGCGACCAGCCAGATCTCGCTGAGCACCAGGTAGACCTGGTTGTGCGCGACGGTCTTCTCGCGGATGTCCTCGCCGGCGCGGTCCCGTTGGACCAGATCCACGATCAGCCCGTTGCTGATCGCCATGAGGTCGCCGCCGGAGGAGTACAGCGGGTCGATCGAGACACCGGCCTCACCGGTGAGGCACCAGCGGTCCTCGGAGTACACCTGCTTGCAGCTGTAGGCGTAGTCACGCATGATCCGGAAGTCCTGGATCTCGTCGCGGTGCGCGTCGACGTCCGCCGCGACCTGCGGTTCGTGGTCGCGGAGCCATTCCAGCGCACGATCGAGCCGGTTGAATCCGTCGTGCGGATGGATCTCTGCGTCGGCGACGATGCCGATGCTGGTCGATCCCGACGCGAGCGGGATCAGCCACACCCAGTAGCCGTGGCCCATCAGGTGGTTCGTCGACAGCCGGCGGGCGCCACCGCGGCGGCCGTAGGGGCCGCGCTCGACATCGGTGCGGGCAAGCCACTCGGGGTCGCTGGACCAGGATCCGATGTCGACCGGATGGGCCACCCGGAACCAGGACGAGTTCGCATGGTGGGAGCTCGGTTTGGCGAGTCCGAGTTGTCGTTTGAGCAGGCCCGCACGCCCGGACGCGTCCACCACCCAGCGCGCTTCGATCGACCGGCGCCCGCCCTCGCCGTTCACCTCGATCAGGTGCTGCTCGTCGCCGCCGCGCAGATCGACCCGGGTGACGCGCTGGTGGTCGAGGAACCGCACTCCCTCGGCGGTGGCCCGGGTGCCCAGGTGGTTCTCGAGACGGCCGCGGTCGAGCTGGTAGGTACCCAGGGGCGCTTCCTCGATCTGCCCGAACTCCACCCGGCGCGCGATGTCGTGGTTGCCGTCATGGGGGAAGAACATGCGCAGCCCGAACTTGCGCAGCTGCTCGCTTTCCAGGTGGTCCTTCAGGCCGAGGACGTCACGCAGGTAGTGGGCCTGCATCTCGACGCTGGACTCGCCCACCTTGTGGGCGGCCTCGGCAACGGGGTGCGCCTGGCGCTCGATCACCGTGACGGCGAGGTCGGGCATGGACTGCTTCAGCTGGAGGGCCAGGGTGAGTCCGGCGATGCCGCCACCGAGGATGGCCACATCGACGGTTTCGGGTGCCTGCTCCCCGGTGGGGTTGGTCGACTCTTGCATATCGCCTACCTAGAGGTCGGGCTCTCAGACTGCGTTGGCTGCGTGCGTGGTGGGTGCCGGCTGCTCGGCGTCGGGCCGGCCGATCGTCATCCACTGGGGGCTGGTCGGGTTGCGGTGCCGTTCACGCCGGTAGGTGGCCAGCAGGTCGGCGATGATCGGGTCGCGCTGCCAGTCCTGGATGCGCGCGACGACGGCGTCGTCGTAGGTCCGCTCGGCGTAGGTGGCGATGACCGTGCTGATCAGCTGCCCGGCGAGCTGCGCGAACAGGCGGGTGTTCGCGCTGAACCGCGACTCGAACTCCGCGGCGGTGAGCTCGTCGGCCATGCCGGCGTGCAGCGTGACCATGAAGTTCAGCGGTGCGTAGAGGTCGACGAACTGCGGGCGCAGCTCGGAGTCGTCGATCGACGCCCACTCGCGGAAGAACTGCTGGACCCGGTTGCTGATCCGGGTCAGCCGCCCCAGGTCGGCGGCCACCGACGGGATGGTGGCCGCACTGCGGAACTTGTCGTTGAAGAACAGCAGACCGAAGACACCCCAGTAGAACGCGGTGTCCCAGATGACCTTCGACGACATCACCTGCGCGTTTCCCATGAGGCTGTACTGCTTCTCGTAGATCGCCAGCCAGATGTCGGCCACGCTGCGGAACAGGCCGTCGTGGATCGCGCCCAGGGCGGTGACGTCCTCCCCGGCCAGCGAGCGGGTGACCAGGTCGACCACGAGGCCGTTGCCGATCGCGATCAGGTCGAGGCCCGGCGAGTACAGGGGGTCGAGGAACACCCCGGACTCACCGGTGAGACACCACCGCTCTTCGCCCGAGAACACCTGGTCACAGGCGTAGGAGTAGTCGCGCATCACCCGGAAGTCCTGGATGCCGTCCACGTGCTCGTCGACGACGGCCGCGCACTGCGGTTCGTGTTGCCGCAGCCAGTCACGCGCCTTGTCGAGGGTGTTGAAGGAGCCGAACGCGTGCGCATCGGCGTCGGCGACGATCCCGACGCTGGTCGAGCCCGAAGCGAGCCGGATGAGCCACACCCAGTAGCCGTCGCCCATCAGGTGGTTCGTCGACATGGCGCGGTCGCCTTCGGCGATCCGCTCGGCCCATGCGGGATCGTCGGTCCAGGTACCGACGTCGATGGGGTGCGCGACCCGGAACCACGCGGCGTTCGCCGTGTGCCCGACCGGCTTGCGCAGCCTGCGGTGGTGGCGCTGGAGCAGCTGGTTGCGACCGGAGGCGTCGACCACCCACCGCGCTTCCAGGCTGCTCTCGCCGTCGGGACCGGTGACCCGGATCCGGTGCCGCACCTGGTCGGGCCGCAGCTCCACGTCGACCACCTTGCAGCCGCCGAGGAACTCGACCCCGGCTTCGGTGCAGCGCACACCGAGTTCGTTCTCCAGGCGGCCACGGTCGAGCTGGTAGGTGCCCAGCGGCGGAAACACCGAGCTGCCCAGCTCGACGCGGCGGGCGATGTCGGAGTTGTCATGGTTGCTGAAGAACATGCGCAGCCCGAACTTGCGGATCTGACGCGTCTCGAGGTGGTCCTGCAACCCGAGCACATCACGCAGGTAGTGCGCGGCGATCTCGACGGTGGACTCGCCGACCTTGTGCGTGGTCTCGGGGACCGGATGAGTGAGTCTCTCGACGACGACGACCCGAACACCGGGCAGCGTCTTTCGCAGCTGGAGCGCGAGCGTCAGGCCGGCGGCACCGCCGCCCAGAACGACCACGTCGTAGTGCCCTGGCTCGGTCGGTCCGGTCGCCATGCGTGCGCGCAGCGACTCCGCGAGCGCCGCCCGCTGATCGCCCGACAGCCTGGACAGTCGATCCCGAAACGCTGTAGTCATGGGTTCCCTCCTCGCTGCGGCACTGTCACAGCAGGCACTTTCGGAGCGCTTACGTCGCACGGAAGGGTCACGACAGCTGCCCTGAGGGCGTGTACTTGTTCGAGGCGCTGCCGGCACTCCAGCGGGGTGAGGTAGCCCGAACGTGGAGGCGACGTGGGCGGTCGAACAGGCTCATCACGGAAGGACCACATGTCGGGACAGCGGGAAGGTGCGCAGCACGGAGTTCGACGCGAGGCGGCCGGCGAAGCCGTTGGGCACCGGTTCGAGGCCCGCCTTTTCGGGCCGTTCCAGATCCGGCGCGACGGCGAACCACTCGACGATGCCGCCGGGCTGGGTCGTACCAGCGCACGCACGCTGCTGAAGTGGTTCCTGTTGAACCCGGGCGTTCGCATCGAGTCACAGGAGTTGGGTGAACTGCTGTGGCCCGACCGCAGGACGCGCAGCAATCCGAACCGGCTGCATGTGACGCTGCACTACCTGCGGTATCTGCTCGAGCCGACGCTGGCCGCCCGGCAGCCGTCGACGTTCGTGCGCTTCGACGGCAAGGGCCGGTACTGGTTCGACGGCGCCGACTGCTGGTGGACCGATGTCGCCGAGGTCGAACGGCTCTTCGCCGAGAGCAAGAGCGCCGAGGCGAACGGGGACGTCGAGACGGCGATCACGTCGTACGAGGCACTTCTGGACTACTACGACAAAACGTTTCTGCCCGAGAACCTCTTCGATGAGGCCTTCGACTCGTCTCGCACGGCGCACGACGTCGCGCGCCGCGGGACGGAGAGTCGGCTGTTGCGGCTCTACCTGGTGCGCGGCCTGACCCACAAGGCACTCCAGATCGCCTTGTCGGTCCTGGAGCGAGATCCGTATTCGGAAGAGGCGTCGACGGCCATCGCGGAGGTCAACCTGCTCCAGGGCAATGTGTTGGGGGCGCGGACGCAGCTTGCAGGCTATCTGGACACCATCCACCGCGAACTCGGGATCGGCCCGAGCCGAACCGCGCTGCAACTGTGGGAGCGCATAGAGCGGGCCGGGTGACCGGCGGCCGGTCGATCGACCGCGAGAGGTGGTCAGCCCGCCCCATGGCGTGGAGCGCACATGAGGTCGGCGCGCGTCCCTGGGACGGGCCGGGCCCCCGGCGGGATCAGGGTTCGGTGTCGAAGAGCTCGGGGACCCTGAGCGCAAGCGTCATGTCGCCTTCGACCTTCATCTTGCCCGCCATGAACGCCTTCATCGCGTCCTGCCTGCCCTCGGCGATGGCGAGCCAGATCTCGCTGGTGGTGGTGAACGTGGTGTCCGGCTCGGGGACGCCGCCGGGTATGAGGCGTCCCTGACCGTCCTTGATCTCGACAGCCCACACGCCCGGGTCGAGGTCGGTGAGCTGCCACTGGAGGGTGCGTTCGAGGCCTGCCGCCTCCTCGGCCCGGAGGCGGCCGGGTAGTTGGTCGAAGAGTTCGTCAATGGTGAGGGCCATGGGATTGCGCTCCTGATGCCTTGTCCTTCAGGTGGAGCCGGCGTCGTCGACCGCCGGCCCGTGCGCGACGACCGTAGGGAAGCAGACTTCCCTGCCCATTACCGTAGGTGTAAGTTCGCGGCCCGCAGCGACGGACCACCGGAGGAGATGCGCGTGCCGAGCAGCTGGTGGCGAAGTTCGACGAACTCCCTCGGCAGCCGCATGCCGAGATCATGCTGAACGGCATCGCAGAACGCCTCCAGCCGCCGTACGGCTCGACCGCGGTTGCCCTGCCGCAGCGACGCTTCGATGATCACCTTGGTCGCCAGCTGGTTGTAGCGCTCCAGCTGCAACATCTGGTAGGCCGTTTCGAGGAGCTCTTCTTCCGTGCCGTAGTCGATGTCGAGCTGCATCAGACGCGTGAGCGCCTGCGAGCACATCAGCACGTACTTGTGCCGGTAGCGCTCCAGCCAGGAGTTCGACTCACCGTCGAGCAGGGGGCCCTGCGAGACATATCCCGAGACACGGCGGTAGTAGAAGCGTGCACGAGCGACATCGCCGGCGATGTCGTAGGCGTGGCCGCGCCGGAACAGCAGCTCGAGGTCGGCCACGTCGGTCCACCACAGGTCTTCCAGGTCGAAGGTGTACACGCGGTGGGCATGGTGGTGGATGAACGAAGACCGCTCTCGCGGACCGAGTTCGGGCTCGAGCAGCCGCTTGAGCACATGCATGTTGACATCGAACCCTCGGATCGCCTTGTCGGGTTCGGTTTCGGGCCACAACGTATCGACGAACTGATCAGCTGAGCACGGCTTTCCAGGGTTCAGCAGGAACCACAGCAGGATGTGCAGGCCCTTCTTGCGACTCGCCTCCAACGTCACCCGATGATCGCCCCGGTACATCCGCAGATGCCCGAACAGGTAGGCCCGGTAGGGAGCTTCCCTTTCGAGCTCCCTTGGATGATCGACCTCGTTGCCGCTCAGATCCTCGACTGCGTATGCAGAAGCCATAGGCCCCCATTCCGTTGCCTCAGGTTCCCTGAAAATCGCGCTGACCAGCGGAGACGCATCGGTTCCGGCCAGAAGTTAGCGCTGTTCACAGACGATATGGCGCGTTACCTAAGTGACGGCACGTTACCCACGTGACGGCACGTTACTCAAGTTCATGCACCACACAAACACAGGAGACAAGTAGATCGTTCAAATTTGATGGGACTCACCCAACTCACCAGCGCGCAGGCACTTATGACGCGCAGTCATCAGTCATGGGCACAGCGCCGCCGCCCCCTCCTCGTGCAACCGCGGCTGCGCGAGGGAGCGGCCGTCCCGGTGGATCTTCCATCGGCGGTAAGTGCGGTGTAACCGGGCTCCCTAGGGTGCGCAGGCAAGACGAGATGCAGGCCGACCGCTCTGGGGCCTTCGTCGCCCGTGACACCGTGCCGGAGGTAGCACAGTGACTGAGCAGAAGACATCCGACGACGACACGGTTTCCGCGTTCGACGTAGTGATCATGGGCGGCGGCGCGGCCGGGCTGACCCTGGCGATGCAGCTGCACAAGGCCCGCCCGGACACCTCGATCGTGGTGGTGGAGAAGAACACCCGGGCGCCCGAGGCGGCGCACAAGGTGGGGGAATCGACCGTCGACATCGCCTCGCACTACATGCGCGACGTGCTCGAGGTGGAACCGCACATCACGAGCCGGCAGCTCGAGAAGTTCGGGCTCCGGTTCTTCTTCACCCAGGCCGACAACCGCGACATCACACGCCGCGTCGAGCTGGGTCACGCGCACCGGCCGCACGTCGGCGCCACCTACCAGCTGGACCGCGGGCGGTTCGAGAACTACCTGTCCGACGAGCTGGCCGCTCGTGGGGTGGACATGTGGGTCGGCCACCGGATCGACAAGGTCGACATCTCCGATGCCGACGGGCGGCACCATGTCGGCGTGACGGCGCCGGACGGTACGCATCGCGGCATCCGGGCGCGGTGGGTGCTCGACGCCTCGGGCCGCACCGCGCTCCTCAAGCGCAAGTTCGGGTTGGCGAAACCCAACGGTCACCAGGTGAACGCCGTGTGGTTCCGGATCGACCACCCGATCGACATCGACGAGTGGTCGAGCCTGCCCAGCTGGCACCAGCGCATCACCGACGGCCGGCGTCGCCTGTCGACCAACCACCTGGTGGGTGAGGGGTACTGGGTGTGGCTGATCCCCCTGGCCTCGAACTCGATCAGCGTCGGAATCGTCGCCGACGCCGCAATCCACCCGTTCGAGAAGATCAACCGTTTCGAGAGGGCGCTGACGTGGCTGCGGGAACACGAGCCGCAGTGCGCCGAGGCCGTCGAGACGCACCGCGACAAGCTGCTCGACTTCAAGGTCCTGCGGAACTACTCGTACGGCTGTGAGCAGGTGTACTCCGAGCAGGGCTGGTGCCTGACCGGAGAGGCGGGCATCTTCCTGGACCCGCTGTACTCGCCGGGGTTCGACGTCATCTCGCTGAGCAACGGGCTGATCACCGATCTGGTCACCCGTGCCCTCGACGGGGAGGACGTCAGCGAGCTCGCCGCCATACACAACAACGTGTTCTTCCTGGTCACCGACGGTTGGCTGCCGATCTACAAGGACCAGTACCCGATCCTGGGCAACGCCCGCGTCATGAGCGCGAAGGTCATCTGGGACACCGGGGTCTACTGGGCGGTGGCATCGCTGCTCTTCCACCACGACCAGTTCCGGCGGCTGGGCGATCGGCCGCGGCTGGTGGCGCAGATGGCACGGATATCGACGATCTCCGAGCCGGTCCAGCGGTTCTTCCGGCAGTGGTACGACGTCGAGCCGAAGGGTCATGCCGACGGTTTCGTCACCTACTACGACTACGACTTCATGACGCGCTTCCACGAGGGCATGGCCGGCGACCTGCCCGATGCCGAGCTCGACCGCCGGTTCGCCGCCAATCTCGACGAGTTGGAGCGGATCGCCGGCGAACTCGTGTCGGCGGTGATCGCGGAGTGCGATGCGGCCGACGACGAGGTGCGACGCCGGCAGGCCGATCGGTGGCGAGCCGACAAGGCGCTGATGCGGCTCGTCGACGTCTACCGGGCGCACGGCACGTCGCAGGACGCGTGGATCACCGTGGGGCCGGACGGACTGGCCAGGGGCGGCGGCCGGGACTTCTCGGTTCGTCCGCACACCGGTGACACGGCCGTGCCGGCGCAGGAACCCGAGGGCGACCGCGCAGCGGGTGCGCTGGCGGGGGGCCAGTCGCGATGACCGGCATGGTGATGCGGGCGCGCCGCGCCGCGATGGGTGTTCCCGAGAAGCAGATCCTCGCGTTCAAGGGCGGTGACTCGGCGAACTGGCGACACCTCGAGGAGGGTGTCCGAGCGGCGGTGGGCGGCTACCACGCCGTGGTCGACGGCGGCGGTCTGGCCGACATCATGGCGCGCGTCGAGCAGGTCCCCGAGCCGTTGAACGGGTACGCCCACGAAGGCGTCGCGATGGGGCTGACCGGTCTTGACTGTGTGCTGCCGACGAGATCACGGTTCCGCGAGTTCCTCGCCGGGCCCGGGGACGCCCACGCGTACATGGTGCACATCGGCGCCGGGGAGGCGCTGGCGCGGATGCGGCGACGGCCCGAACCGTTTCTGGCCCGGCTCGACGACCCGGTGCTGCGCTGGCTGGTCATGGACGGATACGGCTTCCACCAGGGATTCTTCGCCCGTGCCAAGTACGTCGATCGGCAGGTCGTCCCCGGGTTCCTCTCGCCGTACGCGCGGCGGTTCTTCGATCAGGGCGTCGGCCGCAGCATCTGGTTCTCCTCGGGTGCCGACATCGACCGCATCGCTGCCCATATCGCCGCGTTCGCGCCTGACCGGCACGCCGATCTCTGGTTGGGCGTCGGCATCGCCTGCTCTTACGTCGGCGGGGTCTCGCGGCAGGAGATCGAGTGCCTGCGGGAGGTCTGCGCTCCGCACCTGACGCGCGTGGCGACCGGGGCGGCGTTCGCGGCCCGGGGCCGCCACCGTGCCGGCAACCCCCAGCCCGACACCGACCTGGCGTGCGAGGTGCTGTGCGGCACCGACAGCCTGGGCGCCTCGAAGATCGTCGAGGAAGCGTTCGCCAGCCTGCCCACCCGCATGGACCGGCCCGGCTACGAGCTGCTGCAAACCCACCTGTTCGAGGCCTTCAGCGCTTCGAGTCCGTCCACCTAGAAAGGGAGCCAATGGTCGACCTAGCACCCGCATCATCTGCCGGCGCGGGCGAGGGCAAGATGCGCACGTTCATCGGCAACGTCATGCGGAAGGGGTTCGGCGTACCGTCGGCGTCGCTGAAGCCGTTGGCCGGCGACGACGCCTCGAGCGCACGGCTCAAGCAGGTCGTGTTCACCGTCACCGAATGCGCCCAGACCACCATCCTGGACTCCCGCTTCGAGACCCTGGTGCCCAGACTCGAGGCCTACGACAAGGAGCTGGCCGGTTTCGCCTACGAGGGCACCGGTATCGGCCTGGCCGCCCTGGACACCCTGATGCCGACGAAGCGGCGCACCCGGGCCTTCGCCAAGGGCCCGGGGCGCCCGTACGTCTACGGCATCTACCTCGGCGCCGGCATGGGTTTGGCCAGGATGCGGTTGAACCCGGAGCGGTTCCGCAGGCGCCTGGACGATCCGCTGTTCGGGTGGGTGATCATGGACGGTTACGGCTTCCACGAAGGGTTCTTCAGGCACAGGAGCTCCGTGGTCGAACAGCGTGTGTCGGGGCGTCTGCACGGCTACGGACGGCGGGTGTTCGACCACGGGATGGGGCGCAGCATCTGGTTCACCTCGGGCGCCGACGTCGAGCGCGTCGGAGCGCAGATCGCGAGCTTCCCCGAGTCACGACAGGCCGACCTGTGGCAGGGAGTGGGGTTGGCCTGCGGCTACACCGGCGGCGTCGAGCGTCCGATCGTCGAGCGCCTGAAGGACGTCGCGGGCGAGCGCCGGGCGCATCTCGCGGTCGGCGCGGCCATGTCGGCCAGCATCCGGCACGGCGTCGGCAACCTCGCCGAACACAGCGACTTCGCGAGCGAGGTGCTGTGCGGGATGCCGTCGGCAGAGGCGGCCGAGGTGGTCGACTCGCTCCAGGAGGGTCTGTCGAGCGACCCGGACGTGCCGGCGTACGCCCTGTGGCGGCAGCGCATTCTCCGACGGTTCGAATGACCTCGGACCGATCCGGCCACCGCCGGCGGGCGGGGCGGCGCCGGCAGGTCCGTGCGCCGAGGCCGTGTCCCCTCGCCGTGCCGCCACCCGGTGCCCTGCGTCTCGCCGAACCAGCGTGAGGAGCCGAACGTTGATCACCCTGAGCACGTTCCTCAAGCCGGTGCTGCGGCTGTCCGCCGACGAGTTCCCCAAGATCGCGGCTCGGCAGTTCGGTGTCCACGACGACATCGATCGCGTGTGGCAGGACTTCGCACCGGTCGCGCACACCCTCGTCGACAGCTTCTGGACGACCGTCGACCATCCCCGGTTCGCCACGCTGGTCCCGATGCTGGACGCCAGCGACGACGACGTGCGCGGGGTCGCCTACGAAGGTGCCGGCATGGGGCTGTCGTTGCTGGACTGCCTGCTGCCCCACAAGAAGCGGCTTGCCGGGTTCCTCGCCGGTCCCGGACGCGACTACAAGCCGCTGCTGTACATCGGTGCCGGTCTCGCACTGCCGCGGATGCCGGTGGACCCGCTACGGGTCATGGCGCGCCACGACGATGACGAGCGGTGGCTCATCCTCGACGGATACGGCTTCTACCACGGCTTCTTCACCCCCGAGAAGAGCCTGCACCAGCAGGTCAGGCCACGCCGTATCACCGGCTATGCCGCACGGATGTTCGATCGCGGGCTGGGACGCAGCCTCTGGTTCACCACCGCCGCGAACACGCAGCGGATCGCCGCAACGATCGAACCGTTTCCGGCGGCGCGCCGTGGCGACCTGTGGAGCGGCGTCGGCCTGGCCTGCGCATACGCCGCGGGCGTGCTCGACGAACCGGCCATGCGCAGTCTCGTGACCGCGGCCGGTCCGGACGTCGACCAGTTCGCCGTCGGGGTCGCCGTCGCCGCGGAGTTTCGGCATCTGACGGGGCACCCAGCGGCCTACACCGATCTGGCCTGCACCCTCTCGTGGGGGGCCGACAGCGCGGCGGTGGCACGGATCGCCACCGCCGAACGAAAGCGCACGGCGCCACCGGATACGACCACCCCACGCTACGAGGCGTGGCGACAAGGAGTGCGAACGGCCTGGAGCGCACGCCGACCACACCCGACCACAGCAGCGAGGACCGATCGATGACCGCACTGGGCAGCCTCCGTCGCCGGCTTGCCGGTATCCCCGAACCACGCAAGGTGTTCAGCGGACCCGGGTTCGCTCCCGAGGCCTGGGAGCGCTTCGCCCCGGTGGCCGAATCACTGGCGCTGGGCTACAACGCCACGTTGGAGAACAGCTCCGTGCCCGTGCTGGCCGACCGGCTGAAGGCGGTCGACCCCGCGTTCCGCGGGTTCGCCTACGAAGGCGCGGGCATGGGTATGGGCGCGTTGGACCTGATGACGCCCTGGAAGGAACGGCTCGGCGCCTTCATCGACGGTCCCGGCGGCCCGCACATCTACACCGCCTACGTCGGTGTCGGTCTCGCGCTGGCCCGGTTGCGGCGCCGGCCCGAGTCGTACCTGGGCAGGCTGGATCCGCTGCTCGGCTGGGCGATCGTGGACGGGTACGGCTTCCACGAGGGCTTCTTCAAACACCGCCGCTACATCGCCGGGAAGGCACGTCCGACCCGCCTGTCGAGCGAGTGCAGGCCCCTGTTCGACCAGGGCCTGGGCCGCGCGATCTGGTTCTCGACCGGCGCCGTGGTCGACCGGGCCGCCGACATCGTCGCCGGCTTCCAGCCCGACCGGCACGGCGACCTGTGGAACGGCGTCGGCATGGCCTGCGCCTACGGCGGCGGCACCGACCGCGCGGGTCTCGACCGGATGTGCGAAGTGGCCGGCGCGTATCAGGACCGGCTGGCCTGGGGCGCGGCCACCGCCGCCTGGACGCGGGAGTTGGCGGGCAACGAGGCCGCGCACACCGATCTGGCCTGCGAGGTGTTCGGCGGCATCTCCAGTGGCGACGCCGCGCGCGTGCTCAGGGAAGGGCGGCGTGAGGTCGCCGGTTCGACGTCGTCGACGCCGATCCAGGCGTGGCGCGATCATTTCGCGGCGAAGACCGCCACTGCGTGACGGGCCGCGGTGGCTGCTCGGTGCCGGCGCCGAGGCTGAACGACGCGACGGCCCGTTCGGCGACCGCACCCTGACGAAAGAGGTGGGCGCCGCTCCCGACCCGAGTCCGAACCGCGTCACCCCTGGCCGCCGCGCCCACCCTCTTCGGCACATCGTGCCGGCACTCCTGCGCATGCGGCCGCACCGTGCGAGGCGACCCGATCATGTCTCCGGCCGGCCCGGCGCCTCGCCTCTGCACGACCTCTTCGGCGCCGCGACCACGCACGCCCGCTCCAGCGGCAACTACCTGGTGCCGGGCGACACGACGTAGGATCGAAAAGGCGCCAAGTCGGCCCTTCGACCCGTGGTCGCGATGACTGGCCGCCATAAACTGGCAGGAGCACCGTAATCCGGCCGTGGCTGTTGCGCACAGCCCCGCGGTCGCGGACGAATCCGGTTGGACACATCGGCGGACTGGCCCGGGGAGGCTTTATGGCGCAACGGTCACCAGCGATGAGCCGCCGCGAACGACGGCGCCTGGAGACCTACGACGAGATAGTCGAGGTGTCCCGGGCGCTGCTGCGACAAGGCGACACCCTGTCATTGCGTGCGGTGGCCACCCGGATGGGAATGACGGCACCGGCCCTGTACCGGTACATCGACAGCGTCGACCAGTTGCACGCCCTGGTCGCACGCGACATCTGTACCGGTGTGGTCGCCACCATGGAGAAGGCCCGCGACCGCTATCCGTGCGACGACCCCGCGGCCAGGCTCGCCGCGTCGGCCACGGTGTTGCGCTGCTGGGCGCTGGCCAACCGGAGCGAATTCCAGATGGCGTTCGCCAACCCGAGGCTCGCCGACGCCTCCTGCCTTCGTCGCAAGGTGTTGGGGTTGTTACACGGGGTGGACGACGACGTCCCCACGAATCCGTTCGCCGCCTCCGGGGTGGACGACGACGACCCTCCGAATCCGTTCGCCACGTACTTCGCGCGGCTGTTCATCGAGTTGCATTCCCGCGGCCTGATCGCCGTGCCGACACCCGGCGACCTGGACCCGGGTCTGCACGCGCTGATCCAGCAGAGCGCCAGCAAGAGCGACGACCCGTTCGTCGCTGCGCTCGGCGCGGACGGATTGGGCACGCTCTGGCTGTTCAAACTGGCCTGGGCCAGGCTGTGCGGGGTCCTGATGGTCGAGGTCATCGGCCAGGTCGAAGCAGAACTCATCAGCTCCGACGCGGTCTTCAACACGCTGATGCGCGAAACGTTCGCCAGCCTCGGCCTGGTCGACAGCTGGGACCGGCTCGTCGGGGTGAGCCGCGACACCGCGCTCCGCGCCGGCACCCCGCGCGCCGCAAGCTACTGATCTGCGGCCCACCAGGGCATCGCCGCCCGACGCATCACGAACGGCGGCACGCGGCTACGGCCGCTGGGGCGCACAGCGCGAACCACAAGCCCGAGCACGGCGCACCACGTCACGGCCGACCGGGTGCCGGCGCCGGCACCGCTCGAGAAGCACGGTCGCCGCCACCGACCCGCCCTCCGTGCCGGCGCGGCCGTTTCGTCCGCCGGACCCCGTCGGAGAGCAGTTCACCCACTTGCGCCTCGAGTAAGCGCAGCGTAACTCGCCTCGGCCAGCATCCATGGACACCGGCCGAAAGGGCTGCGGCACACAGCAATCGGCAAAGCCACCCGGTCTGGCCGCCCTCAACGACGACTCGGCGCGCGCAACGCCCGGCGACGACCGTGCGACTGGGGGTCTGCGGAGGTGGATGTGGATCCGAGCACGCGGCACCCCGATCACGGTGACGCCGGGAAAGGACCTCGGCCGGCCGAACCGCAACGCAAACAGGACTTCGAGCGCCGTGGCACCGGGCGGGCGCCGTCAGGTGATCCGTTGTGTCGCTGCATCGTTGCCGTGCCGCCGGCCGGCCTGGCAGGCGACCCGCAGCAGCACTCGGTGTGAAGGTCCGCAGAGATACCGCCCCCGCGTCACCAGGCTCCCCCACACGCACCTCGACCAGGAGTTGATCTTGGCCACGCGAGCAGCGTCCCTCATACCCCGGCCCGTGATGTTCTCCACCGGCGTCATCCTGACGTGTGCCGGCGTCATCGAGCACCTGCGGATGTTCGTCGACTGCGCACCCATGAATT
This sequence comes from Streptomyces odontomachi, assembly GCF_024435355.1. Taxonomy (GTDB): domain Bacteria; phylum Actinomycetota; class Actinomycetes; order Streptomycetales; family Streptomycetaceae; genus Streptomyces; species Streptomyces odontomachi. The sequence continues at coordinate 470,804 of NZ_JAMJWG010000001.1, read as the reverse complement.
TCGACATGTCCATGATGCCGATGTCGCCGACGATGTGGGTGGCCATGGTCGCCATCGTCGTCGGCGTGGTGATCTCCGCCGTCGCGGTGATGCCGGCGCGGGGCGCAGGTCCGAGGGCCTCGCCCGCCCCGGCACCGAGCACCACGGCGAGCCGCCACCGCCTCATCGCCATCCTGACCTTCGCCCTGCTCGTGGACCAGATGAAGCCCGCCACCCTGGCGTTCATCACCCCCGGAATGCGTGTCGAGTACCAGCTCAGCGCCGCCGAAATCTCCTGGATGCCCACGTGCGCCCTGACGGGCACCGTGATCGGCTCACTCGTGTGGGGACGCGCGGCGGACCGCATCGGCCGCAGGGCCACCATCCTCATCGCGTCGCTGCTCTTCCTCGGTACGACGGTGTGCGGCGCCATGCCGAGCTTCGGCGGCAACCTCATCATGTGCTTCCTGATGGGCATGGCGGCCGGAGGCATGCTGCCCGTCGTCTACGCCCTGATGACCGAGAGCCTGCCACCCGGCCGACGTGCGGCGATCATGGTGCTCCAGGCCGGCCTCACCACCACCGGCGGCTACATGGCCGCCTCCGGTCTTGCCGTGCTCCTCATCCCGCTGGCCGGCTGGCGCGTGTTGTGGTTCGCCCAGCTCCCGCTGGTCCTGGCCCTGATCGCGTTGAACCGGTGGATTCCGGAATCGGCCGCCTTCACCGCCCGGAAGGCGCAGGCCGAACACGTCCCGGCGGCCGCCCTGTTCAAGCGCCCGCAGACGGCCAAGACGCTGGTCGTCAGCGCCTACGCGCTGGCCTGGGGCCTCGTCTACTGGGGCTTCATCACGTTCCTGCCCAGCCAGCTCGAGTCCTCCGGCGTACACGGCATGCCTGCTGCCACGCTGCTGTTCATCTCGTCGTTGCTGTCCATCCCCACCTGCGCGGTGGCCGCATGGCTCTACATGCGCTGGTCGGCCCGGGGCACCATGGTCGTCTATGCGGCCCTCACCGTTGCGGCCCTCCTCGTTCTGGCCGCCATCGGAATGGACGGCGACCGAGCCGTCCTCCTGACGACCGTGATGCTGCTGTTCGCCGGTACCGCCGGTGTCATCGCGCTGATCGGCCCCTACACAGCCGAGATCTACCCCCTGGCCATCCGGGGCACCGCCGGCGGATGGGCGGCTGCGGTCGGGAAATCCGGCGGCGCCTTCGGACCGCCGCTGATCGCCCTGATCCTCTCGGTACCGGGAGGCATGCGCACCGCTGCGCTGTTCGTCGCACTCCCCATGGCCCTGGCGGGGATCGCCGTGGCCGCCCGCGGAAGCAACCCGCACGCCGCACACCAGCCCCTCGGGGATGCGGCTCCGCTGGACGCCGAACTCGACGATCTGGTGCGCAGCGAGTCCGTTCCCGCCCAGGCCACACCGACAACACGCACGCCGGGCAAGGGAGGCGGGACGACATGACCGGCGACGTCGCCGGCGTCGGACTCCGCGGGCCGGAAGATAAACCGTCGCCGACAGGAAACCCCGACGAGACAGATCGTTCTCCCTTGTTCTTCGCTAACCTGGGCGCATGAGCCAGAGCACCAAAGGAAGAGGGACGTCGGAAGCGCGATCGCGGCTGCTCAGCACGGCGACCAAGATCTTCTACGCGGAGGGGATCCACTCCGTCGGCATCGACCGGATCATCGCGGAGGCACAGGTCACCCGCGCCACGCTGTACCGCCACTTCGCGGGCAAGGAAGACCTCGTCCTCGCGTACCTCGACCAGGCCGACCGGGAGCTCCGGGCGCAGGCCGAGACCGCCCAGGCAGGCGAGGAGTCGGCAGCCGACAAGATCCGGGCCATCTGCCGGACCATCACCGCGGGTATCCGGTCCCCGGGGTTTCGGGGATGCGCCTTCCTCAACGCGGCGGCGGAATACCCCGACCGGGACCACCCGGTCCACCGAGCCGTCCTGGCCCATCGACAGTGGTTCCTGGAGACCATGACGGGGCTGCTGGCCCAGACCGGTGACGCGCCCGCCGAAGCCGCCGGCCGGCATCTCGTCATGCTCCGGGACGGCGCCATGGCCTCGGGTTGCCTGTCCGACCCCGAGCTGGTCTCCGAGACCTTCCTGCAAGGCATCGAAGGAATCCTCCGGGCCCGCGCCGCCTGACGCGGGCGGGCCGTCATGTCCGCGCCGCGCGCACCGCGGGGTGCCGTCATGGACCAGCACCCCGGCCGGCCGCCCGGTGGCGCGGTGAGCTGCGTGCCGCGTCCTGGTCCATGAAGCAGTGCCGTGCCCGGGGAAGTGCTCGGTGTTATCCGGTCGGCTCGCCGGAACGGCACACGGAAGGCGTCGCCACCCCGAGCGCCTGGCGGTGGAGCGTGTCCAACCGTTCGAGCACCGTCCCCGACGCACTTGCCAGGGCGAGCTGCGCCGTGCAGGCCAGGGGCTTGTCCCGCACGTGCTCCGTGTCCTTGAGCTCCTGGAGCAGGGCCGTGGTGAGCTGGTCGAGGTGCTGGCGAATCCGACCGAGGTCGGGGCGGGTCGTGGGGGCTTCCTCGGGGTGAGCGGTCCAGCGGGTGAACAGTCCCCGCTGCACGACCTTGCTCGCGGTGATCTGGTCACGGAAGAACGCCGCCGCCGCGTCCGGGTTCACTCCGACGGCTTCGGCCTGCTCGCGGACCTGCTCCAGCACCTGGGCCTCGCGCACGGGATCCTCGATGGGCGAGTCGGTGCCGAACTTGGCCGCCGCCACGTCGTCGCCCACGCGGATGCGTTCGATGACAAGACCCGTCAGAGGGCCGAGCCTGCCCAGTGGCCTGGTCGTCTCGACCGTGCTGGTGACGGATTCGGCATGCCCATGGCCATCTGCGGCCACGGCGTGAGGGGCAGTCAGTACGGTTGCGGCTCCCAACAATCCGGTGATCGCTGCGCAGCGAGCCATCCTGTTTGGCAGGTTCAATTGTCTACCTCGGTTTTCGGTATACGCAGGAAGCGGTCTGCCTGCGTCAGCGTGCCGTTCGCCGGGTTCGGCAGGGTAGCGGGATCGCGCGGAAGACGTGGTCCGGATCGAAGCGGCGTTTCGCTGCGAGCAGCCGCTCGGTGCGCGGACCGGGGGCTCGTGCCTCTGCATCGCCTCGTCCGGCCCGAGCAGTCGGGGTGGCCGCCCGGCAGCGCACCGGGCTCGAGAGCGCTGGTCAGCTTACCGGTGTGGGGCGCGGTTGCCGAACTCCGGCTCCGTCAGGGGCACTCGTCCGGCCCGGTGGTGACCGCCCGTCCCGCAGGGCCGGCCCGCCTCGGGTGTCCGCTGCGGTCAGGCCGCGCGGACGCAGAAGGGGTGGCCGGCGGGGCTGGCGTACACGCGGTTGCCCTGGTGGGTGGGAGCGACCTCGTCGGTCGGCCGCAGGCGTCGGCCGCCCGCGTCGAGGATGCGCTTGTCCGCCTCGGCGGCATCGTCCGTCGCGAGGTCGAAGTGCATCTGCTGGGAGACACCGTCGGGCCACTGCGGCGGCTCGTGCCGCGGTACGAGCTGGATCACCAGCACCGGAAAGTCATCGACCCGCAGGAAGTGGTGCGTGTCCGTCCTCGCGAGCGATCCGCCGAGCAGGCGGTTCCAGAAGGAGCTCTCGCCTTCCAGGTCTGCGGTGTCCACGACCAGTGACATCAGGCTGAGGTTCACGTGCTCTCCCTTGGTCTTGTTTCTCGTCGCCTCTTCTTCGAGGCGGGCCGGCTCAGCCCGGTCCCGCGTCGACGGCAGGAGGCACATGACGCGCACGCCGCGCACGCCGGTAAAGTGAACCGGACTCCGGAAACCCTACACGTAAACGGAACCAGACTCACCTTGGAGGACCGTTGCCCTCGTCCCGCCCGATGCGCTCCGACGCCCGCCGCAACCGCGAAGCGCTCCTCGCGGCAGCGCGCGAGGCGTTCCTGGCCGGTGACACCGACGCGCACGTAGAGGAGATCGCCCGACGCGCCCGGGTAGCGGTCGGCACGCTCTACCGTCACTTCGAGACGCGGGAAGCGCTGGTCGCCGAGGTCTACCGCCAGGAGGTCGCCGAGCTCTGCGACGCCCCGGCACGGCTCCTCGCTCAACACCCCGCAGACGAAGCACTGCACGCCTTCCTGCTCCTGCTCGTGGAGCACTCCGCCACGGGAAAGGGCATGGGTGAAGCGCTGGAGAGCATCATGGCGACGGACTCACCGGTCTTCGACGAGTCACGCGAGGACATGGCGCACGCCCTCGACCAGCTAGTGGCCGCGGGCGTCGAGGCCGGCAGCATCCGCGGCGACGTCAGCGGCCGCATCGTCCTACGCGCCCTCGGTGGCATCTGCGGGATGCGGGCCAAGGGCTGGCAGGACGACGCCAAGCGCATCGTGTCGCTGCTGTACGACGGCCTGCGCTACGGCGCGGCGAGCCAGGGCTAGGGCCTCTCGTCTGGATCCTGCTGGGCTCGCGGGCCCTGGCACGCGCATCTTCCGCGTTGTCGTCACTCTCCCCCAAGCTCTCCACTTCGTTCGAGCAGGGAGGGACCGCCATAGCTCCGCGTCGACTCCCTCTTCCTCCCCGTGCCCCTCGGAGCGCGGCCGTGCTCCGCAGCGGCGCCTTGACCGGTGTGCGGGCCCGGTCGGAGCACTCACCGCCGGTCAGTTCCCGCACGACGACGGCACCCAGCGCGCCGTGCACCACCCGGTCGGCGACGCGCTCCCCGACCGGGTGGTGCACGGCGCGCTGGCGTCGCAGGCAGGGGCGTCCCTTCAGCTCTCCCTGGCGGCGCGGCCAAGCCGCAGGGCGGAGATGAGGAAGAAGACGCCGCCCGGGACGGCGTAGCCGATCGCGCTGGTGAGCGTGGGCTCGTCCGCGCTGGCCGACACGACGAACGACGCCCCGGCCAGGACCGATATGGCGCCGCTGAGGATCATCGCCCACTGGCCGCCCATCGTGCGGCGCGGAACCGCGACGATCAGCTGGACCAGCCCGGACACGATCGCCCAGGCTCCCCACACGCGCAGCACCGCCGGAATGCCGGACGCGCAGGCGACGGCCACGCCGACGGCCGCGACCAGACTGACCGCCATGTTCACGTAGAGCAGCACCGGCGATCCCGCGGTGCGCGACGATCTCGCGTCGACGACGGCCGCCCCCACGTCGAACAGCGGATACAGCACGAGCAGCACGATCCCGACGGGACTGAGCTTCGCCGCCATCGTGAACATCACGAGGGCCCAGACGATGGCGAACGCGAACCGGACGAAGTACAGCCGGCGCAGGGTGGAGGCGGTGCCGGTGATGCCGGACGGAGCAGCGATGGTGCTCACAGTGATCCCTTTCGGTGAATACGCGGCGGAGAAAGCGGTGAGGCCTGTCCTGCGGTCGGAGGGCGTCCCGGGTTGCCGGAGGCCCCCACCGCAAGGGAGAACGTTCTGTATCGCAAGATTGGCAAGGCGGCTCCGACTTGTCAAGACAGAACGTTCTACCTCTACCGGAGGGCTTCGGGAGTCGCCGCACATCAGGAGGCCCGCCCGGGCATCCGGCCATCGCCATCCAGCGCCCGCCGAGAATGACATCCGCGCAGATCAGAGGGCCTGTTCGGCGCCGAGGCAGGACGAGCGGATCATGCCCCTGGGGCTCGATCTCGCGCGATGCGGGCGAAGTTCACTCCCCGGCTCCCGATCACGCCACCGAACAGCTGGGTGCGCAGGCCCCCGGCGAGCGGTCGGGACGATCATGGGCCGGGTGCTCGCCCGGGCGCGACGGGACCGGATGCTCGCCCGCGCACGAGGGAAAAGAGTGATCCGCCGGCCCGGTGCGGGCGATGGCGGTCGGCGACGGGCCCGTCCCGGTAGCGCGACCACCCATGGCGCCGCGGCGCTCGCGGCAGGCAAGTGCACGCCACGGCACGCCACTTGACCCTCTCGAAACCGCCCCCACCAGCATGGATGAGGCATTCGGCAGGGGCGGTACCACAGGGCAGAGCATTGACACGGGAGCGCCACGCTGACAGCATCATCGAAAATCCTGACGTGGAAACGTTTCCACGCAGCAGTCATGGAAACGTTTCCACGGAGGCGGGAATGGCGACGATCAAAGATGTCGCTAAGCTGGCGGGGGTGTCCCTGGGGACGGCTTCGCGGGTGCTGAGCGGCGACAGCCGAACCTCCACCGATGCACGCCTCAAGGTGACTGCGGCCGCAGCGGAGCTGAACTACATCGCCCACGGCCCGGCCCGGTCGCTCCGTCGGGCACGCACGGATGTCGTCGGACTGCTGGTGTCCGACATTCGCAACCCCTTCTTCTCCGACCTCGCGCACGCCGCCGAGAGGGAGGCGCGCCGGCACGGATACGCGGTACTGCTGGCGAACGCCAACGAGGATCCGGAGCAGGAGAGTTCCTCCCTGCGCACGTTCGCCGCACAGCGCATCGACGGACTGCTCATCGCTCCCCAGGGACAGGACCAGGCCCAGTTCGCGGCGCTGGTCTCGGCGGGCGTGCCGCTGGTGTTCGTGGACCGGACGGTGCCGGGGGTGGATGTCCCGGTCGTGGCCTCGGACAACGCGGGTGGAATCCGCCAGGCGGCCGCCTGGCTCGCCGGCCGGGGCCGGCAGGTGATCGCGTTCGTGGGAGGTCCGCGGGAGGTCTCCACCGCGGCCGAGCGACTCGGGGCGTTCCTGGACCTGCGCGACGAGTTCGGGTTCTCGGTCGACGAACGGCTCGTCTGCGAGGGCGACTTCCGGATGGAGAGCGGCGGAGAGATCGCGCGGCGCGTCTTCGCCTCCGGCATCCGGCCGGACGCCTTCCTGGTGGCGGACGGCCTGATGACCCTCGGGGTGGTCCAAGAGCTTCACCGGCTCGCCGGGCGTGGTCGCGACGTCGACGTGGTCGCGTTCGACGACGCGCCCTGGTTCGGCCTGGTCTCCCCTCCCGTCTCCGCCGTGGCCAACGACGCGGCGGAGATCGGCCGCCGCGGCATGCGGACACTCCTCTCCGTCATCGCCGGGGAATCGCCCGCGCCCAGCAGGATCCCGACGCAATTCATCGAAAGGCCCGGCAGTTGACCATGACTGTGTACGTCGTCGGCAGCATCAATGCCGACACCCGGATCCTGGTACCGCTCCTCCCGGGGCCGGGCGAGACGGTGATCGCCGAAACGTCTGCGACCTCACCGGGCGGCAAGGGGGCCAACCAGGCGATCGCCGCCGCGGCGGCCGGCGCACCGACGGTGCTCGTCGGAGCGGTCGGCGATGACGCCGGTACGCGGGCCCTGGTGCGCTCCGTCGCGGAGCGCGGCGTAGATGTAACGTTTCTGCGATCCCGTACCGGTTCCCTGACGGGACAGGCCACGGTCCTGGTCGATCGCTCGGCCGAGAACTCGATCGTCGTGCTGCCGGGGGCGAACGCCACGGTGACCGAGGAGGACGTGGCCATCGGCCTCGCGTCGATCGCGGACGGTGACGTCCTGGTCCTGCAGAACGAGATCCCCGCTCACGTCGGCCGGTTCGCGGCGCGCTCGGCTCGCCGGGCAGGCGCGACGGTGATCTGGAACGCAGCGCCGGCGCCGCGGAGGCAAGCGGACATCGTCACGGATGTCGACCTGCTGGTGGTCAACGAGCACGAGCTGGCGAGCATCGGCCGGCTGCTCGCCCTGCCGGACGAGCTGTCCGAGGCACCGGCCGAGCTGCCCGAGCCGCTCCTGCACGCCGTGGCCCGAACCCTTCGCACGCAGGTGATCTGCACCCGCGGCGCCCTGGGCGCAGTGCACAGCGATGGGCGTGAGGCGGTCGCTGTGGCGGCCCCGCAGGTCGTCGCCGTGGACACCACGGCGGCCGGAGACACCGTGGTCGGCTATCTCGCCGCCCACCGGGGGCTGCCGGTCCGCGCGGGCATGGCTCTCGCCGGCGCGGCCGGTGCTCTGACGGTCACCCGGCCCGGCGCCTCCCCGTCCATTCCCACGCTCTGCGAAGTGGAGCAGTGGATCCCCGCCGTCTGCTGACTGAAGGAGCAGGTACATGAGAATTGCCATCGGTGCCGACCATGCCGGATTCCCCCTGAAGGACAGGGTCGTCCAGGCCGTCCGGCGGCTGGGCCACACCGTCGTCGACTGCGGCACGGACAGCACCGCCGCCGTCGACTTCCCCGACATCACCCAGGCGACCTGCGCTCCGGTGCTCGACGGCCGAGCAGACCGGGCCATCCTGGTGTGCGGCACGGGGGCCGGGGCGGTGATGGCCGCGAACAAGATCCCGGGCATTCGCTGCGGACTGGCCAACGAGGCCTACTCCGCGCACCAGGCCGTCGAGCACGACGACGCCAACGCCATCGCACTCGGCGCCTGGCTGGTGCCGCCCGCCTTCCTCGATGCCATCCTCGAGAACTTCCTCCGGGCCACCTTCGACGACGACGAGGACACCCGTCGACGCGTGGCGAAACTCAACGCACTGGACCGGCTGCGGCCGCCCACGAGCTGACCTCACATCCATCCCTCAGGGCTTGATCAAAGGAGACCTGACCTGATGAGCGCCACTGCGCCCGCACCCGTCCAGTCGCCACTCGGTTCCGAGGACCGCGTCAAGACAGCCGTCGCCGCGGCTCTGGGCACCAGCGTCGAGAACTACGACTTCATCGCCTACGGCACCGCCTCTGCCCTGTACTTCGGCGATGCCTTCTTCCCCAGTTCGAACCATTTCGCCGGCACGCTCCTGGCGTTCGCCACTTTCGCCGTCGGGTTCCTGATGCGCCCGCTCGGAGGAGCCGTCGGCGGCTACCTGGCGGACCGCTTCGGCCGCAAGCCCGTGCTCGTGTCGGCGATGCTCGTGATGGGCGGCGCGACCTGCCTCATAGGCGTGCTGCCCACCGAGGCGCAGATCGGCGTGCTCGCCCCGGTCCTCCTCGTCGTCATCCGGATGATCCAGGGCCTTGCGTTCGGCGCCGAATGGGGCGGGGCCGTGACCATGGCCTACGAGCACGCTCCCTGGCACCAGCGCGGCCGGTTCGCGGCGATCCCGCAGTCCGGGAACCCCTTCGGGATCGCCCTCGCCAGCGCCATGTTCCTCATCTCGTCGAACCTTCCCGGCGACTGGCAGTGGCGTCTTCCCTTCCTGGTCAGCGTCGTGCTCGTCGTCGTGGGGCTCGTCGTCCGCTCACGGCTGTCCGAGTCCCCCGCGTTCGCGGCAGCGCAGGTGGAAGGGCGCACGGAGCGGAACCCGTTCGTGACGACCCTGCGCGACGACTGGCGGAGCGTGCTGAAGGTCATCGGACTGCGCATCGTGGAGTCCTTCGCCTACTACCTGACGGCGACGTTCCTGCTCAACTACCTGACGGAACACCACAAGGGGATTCACTCCGTCGCCCTGGGCGCGCTCACCGCCGCCAGCATCACCGCCATCTTCACCACGTTCCTCGCCGGCTCCCTCACCGACCGGATCGGAAGGCGTCCGCTGTACATCGCCGCCTGCTGTGTCGCGGTGGCCTTCGCCTTTCCGATGTACCTGCTCACCAACGGCGGCAACACCGCGTTGGTCGTCGTGGTCTTCGTGTTCGGCATCGGCTTCGTGCACGCCACGCTGACCGGCGTGCAGGGACCGTTCCTGACCGAGCAGTTCCGCACCTCCACCCGTGCCTCGGGTGCCTCCATGGGCTACCAGGTGGCGGCCGCGCTCGGCGGGTTCGCGCCGCTCCTCGCCGCTGCCGCCGTCGGTTGGCTCGGCTGGCCCGGGGCCGCCTTGCTCTACACCGCGGCCGCGATCGTGGGACTGGCCGCGGCTCTCCTGGTCAAGGAGACATACGGTCCCGGAGAGCGCAAGCGCGTCCATGCACTCGTGCGGACTGCGCAGCAGGAGTCCCCCACCGCGGCGACGACGGGCGTGGTGCAGCCTGTCCCGGGCAGCGCGTCGAGCACCCGCCACGACTCCTGACCGGCCGGTCACCTCGGATCGGTACGGCCCCGATCCCCCGGAGCGCCGCAGGCCGTGGCTTCCAGGTAGGCGCGCCAGTCGCCGTGGTGGGTGATGTCGGTGCCGCAGGCCGCGGCGTGCGGGTCGCACTGGAAGCCGAGGACCCAGGTGCCGTCGGCGAGTTCGACACGGCCGAGGGACATGGGTGCGGGCAGGGCGGCGAGGAAGCGGCCGAGGGCGGCGGGAGACAGGGTCCAGCGCTCCCCGGTGATCCGGGCGCCGTCCGATGGGCCCACGCGGACCAGGCCGGGCTTGGCGGGCGTGGTGTCGAGCGCGGCGAGACGGTACGCCGCTGCCGTGGTGACCTCTCCCCCGTACCTGGCACCGGCGTCGGTGAGCTGGTGGTTGAGGGGCTGGCCGCGCAGATGGGCGCCGAAGACGGCCAGGTCGACTCCCGTACCGGGCAGGAGTGCCGGTGCCTGTTCACCGGTGAGGAGCGCGGCGATGTCCAGGGCCGGCTGGTCCTCGAAGGCGCGGGTGATGACGCTGACGCCGAAGGGGCTGCCGTCGGCCTCGCCGGCCGGCACGGCGACCGCGGCCATGTCCAGCAGGTTCACGAAGTTGGTGTAGGTGCCCAGGCGGGAGTTGACGGCCACGGGGTCGGCCTGGACGGCGGCGATGTCGGGGTGCTCGGTGGTGGTCGGCAGCAGCAGCGCGTCGTAGCCGGACAGGGTGCGCTGGGCGAGGGCCTTGTACCGGTCGAGGCGTTCCTGGTCGGTGGCCAGGGCATGGGCGGGGAGCTCGGCGGCGGCGAGGACGATGCCCGCCACCGTCGGGTCGGCGACCGACGGGTCGCGGGCGATGAACCCGCCGATCGCGGCATGGCGCTCGGCGACCAGCGCACCGTCGTACAGCAGCTTCGCCGCCTGGAGGAGCGGACCGACGTCCGTCACCGCCGGCCCTGCCCCGGCGGCCTCCAGCTGCTTCACCGCCGTGTGGAAGGCCGCGCGGGCCGCCGGCGAGAGCGGGCGCAGGTCCTCCTCCCCCGGGATCGCGATCCGGGGCCGCGGCGGTGCGGACAGGCGGACGTCGTCGGGCCAGGTGCGGCCGCGCGGGTCGGCCCCGTCGATGCCGATCATGACGGTGAGGGCCTGCTGGGCCTCGGTGAGGGTGCGGGCGAAGACGGTGACCGCGTCGTAGGACCGGGCGGCCGGGACGACGCCCGTGGTGGGCACCAGGCCCAGCGTGGGTTTGATGCCGACGATGCCGTTGAGGGCGGCCGGGACACGTCCGGAGCCCGCCGTGTCGGTCCCCAGGGCGATGTCGGCGATGCCCAGGGCGACGGCGACCGCGGAACCGGAGCTGGAGCCGCCGGAGATCTTCGCGGGGTGGCGGGCGTTGCGGACGGGGCCGTAGGGGCTGCGGGTGCCGACCAGGCCGGTGGCGAACTGGTCCATGTTCGTCTTGCCGAGCACGATCGCGCCCGCGTCCAGCAGGCGTTGCACGGCCGGTGCACAGACGTCCGGGGTGTAGGCGTACGCGGGGCAGGCGGCGGTGGTGGGTAGACCGGCGACGTCGATGTTGTCCTTGACGGCGACCAGGACGCCCGCCAGCGGTGGCCGTTCCCCGGCGGACAGCCGGGCGTCCAGGGCCTCGGCGTCCGCACGGGCCGCCGCCTCGGGCCGGAGCGTGATCCACACCTCCGGCCGGTCGCACTCGGCGATGCGGCGGTAGGCGGCGGTGACGCGTGCGGCGCAGCTCTGGGTCACGCTGCTTCCTCTCCTACGACGACGGCCAGCGGGGTGCCGGCGGCTATCTGCTGTCCGGGGGTGACGAGGATGTCGGTGACGACGCCATGCGCGGGGGCCCGGACCACGACCTCCATTTTCATGGCCTCCAGGCTCAGAAGGGGTCGGCCGGGTTCGATCCGGGTGCCGGGCTGCACCTCGACCTTCCACACGGTGGAGCTGAGCGGGGCCTCGATCAGGCTCGCGTCCGGCGGGAGGGAGCGCGGGGCCACGACGGTGCCGGCGGGTTCCGGCTCGGTCCGGGGGGCGAACTCGCCCGCGGCCTCCCATGCCTGGCGTTCCGTCGCGAAGGCGGCGGCCTGGCGGGTTCGGAAGGCGGTGATGTCGTCGGCGTTCTCGCGCAGGAAGCTCTCGTGCTCGGCGAGGGAGAAGGTGCCGGCGCGGATGTCCAGGCAGGTCCGCCCGGCGGCCAGGTCCGCCCGGATGTCGAGGAGTTCGGCCGCGCTCACCGGATGCCACACGATCCGGTCGAAGAACCGCAGCAGCCAGGGAGTGCCGTCCGCGAAGGAGCGCGGGGGACGCAGCCCGCCCCAGACCGGGACGGTGCGGCCGATGAGCTGGTAGCCGCCGGGGCTCTCCATGCCGTAGACGCACAGGTAGGAGCCGCCGATGCCGACGCCCGCCTCGGCGGTCCAGGTGCGGGCGGGGTTGTACTTGGTGGTGACCAGGCGGTGGCGCGGGTCGAGCGGGGTGGCGGCGGGCGCGCCGAGGTAGACGTCGCCGAGCCCGAGGACGAGGTACTGGGCGGCGAAGACGATCCGGCGTACGTCGTCGACCGACGCCAGACCGTTGACGCGGCGGATGAACTCGATGTTGGACGGGTTCCAGGGGGCGTCGTCGCGCACGGACGCGGTGTAGCGGGCGATGGCCTCGTCCACCGTCGGGTCGTCCCAGGACAGCGGGAGGTGGACCGCGCGGCTGGGGACGGTCAGGTCGGCCGTGGCGGGCAGCTGGTCCTCGGCCTCCTGGAGCAGGCCGAGCAGGGTACGCAGCGGGAGGACGTCGGGGTCGGCGTGCAGGTGCAGGGAGCGCACGCCCGGGGTGGCGTCGACGAGCCCGCGCGGGCCGACGGCGCGCAGGTGTTCGGCGAGGGCGTGGACGCGCATGCGCAGGGCGAGGTCGAGGGTCATCGGGCCGTACTCGACGAGGATGTTGTCGTCGGCGCCGCGCCGGTAGACGACCTCGGGGGTGGTGCCGGTGGCGGGGCGGCGGGCCAGTACGCCGTCGTCGCCGTCGAGGCCGCCGGACGCCGGCAGGGTGAGCAGGGCCGGTGTGCGGCGCAGGGCTTCGGCGCTCTCTTCGGTGACGGGCACGAAGCGCACGGTGTCGCCGGGGCGCAGCTGGCCGGTCTTCCAGCGCTCGCTGCGCACGACGGTGACCGGGCAGGCGAAGCCGCCGAGGCTGGGGCCGTCGGGGCCGAGGATGGCCGGGGTGTCACCGGTCAGGTTGACCGCGCCGACGGAGTAGGCGGTGTCGTGCACGTTGGAGGGGTGCAGTCCGGCCTCGCCACCGTCCGCGCGGGCCCAGTCGGGACGGGGGCCGAGGAGGCGCACGCCGGTGCGCGCGGACTGGGCGGAGACCTTCCAGTCGCTCTCGTAGACGGTCCTGATGCCGTCGCGGGTGAGGAAGTCAGGGGCCGGGTGGGGGCCTTCGCTGACGGCGATGCGCCAGTGGGCGGTGAAGTGGGGGCGCGCGGCGGCCACGACGGGTGCGGGTGCCGGGGCGTCGGCGGCGGGGGCCGCGGGGCGCAGGACGTCGCCGGTGCGCAGGGCCCGGCCGGCGTGTCCGCCGAAGCCGCCGAGGGTGAAGGTCGCGGCGCTGCCCAGGTAGCCGGGCACGTCGAGACCGCCGCGTACCAGGACGTAGGTGCGCATGCCGGGGCCCTGCGCGGTGCCGATCTCCAGTACCTGGCCGGCCGCCAGTTCCAGCGGCTGCCACTGCTCGGCGGCGCGGCCGTCCACGGTGACCCCGGCCGGGGCCCCGGTGACGCAGACGACGGCCGGCTGGGAGAAGCGCAGGGCGGGGCCCTCCAGGGTGCACTCCAGGCCGGGGGCGCCCTCGGGGTTGCCGACGGCGGTGTTGCCGAGCCGGAAGGAGAGGTCGTCCATGGGGCCGCCGGGCGGGATGCCGACCTCCCAGTAGCCGGTGCGGCCCGGCCAGTCCTGGACGGTGCTCTGCGCACCACCGCGCACCACGTCGATGCGGGGGCGCGGGTCGGTGAGACCGGCGAGGGTGGCGGTGGTGTGGCGGGCGTCGAGCACGACCGGCTCGCGGCAGGCGGCGCGCAGCAGGCCGAGGTTGGTCTCCACGCCGTCCACCCGGGTGTCGTCCAGGGCCTCGGCCAGCCGTGCGAACGCCGCCGCGCGGCTCCGGCCGGTGGCGACGATCTTGGCGAGCATCGGGTCGTACGCGGTGGGGACCCGTTGCCCGGTCTCCGCCCAGCCGTCCACGCGCACGCCCTCGGGGAAGTGGACGCGGGTCAGCAGGCCGGAGCTGGGCCGGTGGTGCAGGGTGGGGTCCTCGGCGTATATGCGGGCCTCGACCGCGTGGCCCTGCTGGGGCGGTTCGCTCAGGAAGCCGCTCTCGCCGCGCGCGAGCCGCAGCATCCAGGCGACCAGGTCGACGCCGTGGATCTCCTCGGTGACGGGGTGCTCCACCTGGAGACGGGTGTTGACCTCCAGGAAGTACGCCTCCTCGCGCACCGGGTCGTACACGAACTCGACCGTTCCGGCCGAACGATAGGCCACCGCATGGCACAGCTCCCGTGCGGCCGCGTGCAGTTCGGTGCGCACACCGGACGGGAGCCTGGGGGCCGGAGCCTCTTCCAGGACCTTCTGGTGGCGGCGTTGCAGGGAGCAGTCACGGTCGCCCAGGACGGCGATCCCGCCGTCGCCGTCGCCGAAGACCTGCACCTCGACATGGCGGGCCTGCTCGACGTACCGCTCCAGGAAGACCCCGCCGTCGCCGAAGCTGCCCCGGGCCAGTCGGGTCACCCGGGAAAAGGCCTCGCGCAGTTCCTCGGGCCCCGCGCAGGCCTGCATGCCGATGCCGCCCCCGCCGCCGGTCGCCTTCAGCATCACCGGATAGCCGGTCTCCTGCGCCGCGCGCAGTGCCGCCGCCTCGTCGGCCAGCAGCCCGCTGCCGGGCAGCAGGGCCACGCCCGCGGCCAGCGCCGCCGCCCGGGCGGTGTGCTTGGCGCCGAAGACCTCCAGCTGGGCGGGCGTGGGTCCGACGAAGGCAAGCCCTGCCTCCTCCACCGCGGTGGCGAAGGCCGAGTTCTCCGACAGGAATCCGTAGCCGGGGTGGATCGCCCCGGCCCCGGTGGCACGCGCCGCCGCCAGGACGAGGTCGGCGCGCAGATAGCTCTCGGCCGCGGGCGCCGGGCCCAGCCGGACGGCCTCGCCGGCCATCCGCACGTGCGGGGCCGTACGGTCGGCGTCGGAGTGGACGGCGACCGTCCGCAGTCCGAGGGCGTGCGCGCTGCGGATGATGCGGCAGGCGATCTCTCCGCGGTTGGCGACGAGCAGGGTGTCGAACACGACGACGACTCCTCGGGACGGGAAGCGGGTTCAGGCGCCGGACGGCTGGGCGGGCAGGACGTGGTCGCCGACCTTGTCGGTGCTCAGGCACAGCGAGCACACGGCCGCGTTGTGGGTGGCGCAGAAGGCCAGGTCAGGGCGTTCGTAGGGCTGGCGGCAGACATGGCAGTCGTATGTCGTCGCACTCGGGTTGCCCGCCGCGTCGAGCAGTGGCTCCTCGATGCCGTCGTCGGTGCGGCGCAGGTAGTACCGGCCCTTGGTGACAACGGCCATGAGGGGGGTGAGGACGAAGGCGATGACGGCCGCGGCGACCGGCGAGTACGGCTGGAGGGTGTCCCCGAGGGCGTGGAAGTACAGGGCGATGGACAGGCCGGAGGCGGCGACGAAGGCGACGACGCCGACCGGGTTGACGGCGTGCAGCATGCCGCGGCGGAACTCCGGCCGGAGCGGGGAGAGCTTCAGCAGGTACTTGTTGATGCCGATGTCGGTGGCGACGGTGACGACCCAGGCGATGGCGCAGTTCGAGTAGAAGCTCAGGATGCTGTTGAGGAAGCTGAACATGTCGGCTTCCATCAGGGCGAGCGCGAAACCCAGGTTGACCAGGACGAAGACCAGGCGTCCCGGGTAGTGCCGGGTGACGCGGGTGAAGGAGTTCGTCCACGCCAGGGAACCCGAGTACGCGTTCGTCACGTTGATCTTGATCTGGCTGATGACGACCAGGCCCACGGCCAGCGGGATGACCATCCAGGACGGCATCATCGCGTCGAAGGCGCCGCGGAACTGCTGGATCGGCTCGGTCGCCGCCGCCGGGCCCACCTCGGCCAGGATGTAGACGGCGAGGAAGACGCCGATGGCCTGCTTCAGCGCGCCGAGCACCACCCAGCCGGGGCCGGCCATGAGCACGGCGGTCCACCAGCTGCGCTTGCTCGCCTCGGTCCTGGGTGGCATGAAGCGCAGGTAGTCGATCTGCTCGCCGATCTGCGCGATGAGGGAGAGACACACGCCCGCGCCCAGCAGCACGGATGCGGTGTTGACGCCCCCGTCGCCGGCCGTGCCCGGGTACGCGAAGAAGCGGTCGACCGTGCCCGGGTCCTTGGCGACCAGGTAGACCAGCGGGGCGACCATCAGCAGCAGCCAGACCGGGGTGGTCCACACCTGGAGCCTGCTCAGCGCCTTCATTCCGTAGATCACCAGCGGGATCACCATGAAGGTGGAGACCAGGTAGCCCAGCCACAGCGGCAGTCCGAGGCCCAGCTTGATGCCCTGGGCCATGATCGAGCCTTCCAGGGCGAAGAAGATGAAGGTGAAGCTGGCGAAGATGACGCTGGTGAGCACCGAGCCGTAGTAGCCGAAGCCGGAGCCGCGGGTGATCAGGTCCAGGTCGATGTTGTAGCGGGCGCCGTAGTACGCCAGCGGGACACCGGTGACGAAGATGACCATGGCGGCGACGGCTATCGCGACGAGGGCGTTTCCGGTGCCGTGGGCCAGGCCGATGCCGGCGCCGATGGAGAAGTCGGCCATGTAGGCGATGCCGCCGAGGGCGGTGGTGGCCACGACCATGGGCGACCAGCGGCGGTAACTGCGGGGCGCGAACCGGAGGGTGTAGTCCTCCAGCGTCTCCCTGGTCGCCTGGTCGGTCATGGGCTTCGAGGGCTCTGCTGTCAGCCGTGACTCGGTTGTGCTCATGTCACCTCCTGGGAATTGCCGGGGATGGGTGCGGGTGCTGTTCCGGTACGGGCCCCCGAGGGACGTCGTCGGCGGGACGCTCGAAGCCGGTCGTCAGGGCAGGCCGGAGCCGATCAGATGCGGTCGGAGTGCAGGGCCATCTGCGTCATGGCGCGCTGCGCGCGTTCCATCACCACGGCCATCGAGTCACCGACGTGGGCGTGCAGGGCCCGGTACGCGTCGTCGAGGCGTGCGGCGAGGACCAGTTCCATGATCTCGATGTGCTCGGTGACGGTCGTCTCGACCCGGTCCTCGGTGAGGAAGTCGTACATGCGGACCCGGCGGATGCGCTCGCTGACCGCCACGAGGGCGTCGGTCAGCGCGGGATTGCCGGAGGCGCGGGAGAGTTCGGCGTGGAACCGCTCGTCCTGGACCACGAACCGCGGGTCCGGTGCCGGCCGGCTCTCACGCATCGCGTACCAGCGGTCCAACTCGGCCGCGACGACTGCGGAATCGTGCCGGACGGAGGGGTCCTCGATCACGCGGGCGATGCCGCGTAGCTCCAGGGTGACCCGGAGTTCGTAGAAGTGCTTCAGCTGGGTCAGGTTGGGGATCGTGACGAAGAAGCCGGCGTCGCCCCGCTCGATCAGTCCGTCCGCCAGGAGTCGTGCCAGCGCCTCGCGTACCGGGGTGCGCGACACCCCGTATCGCGTGGCAAGCCGCATTTCGGCCAGCCGCTCACGCGGGCCGAAGTCGCCGTCGAGCACGGCCGTGCGCAGCTTGGCGTAGATCGCCTCGCGCAGGGCGGGGGCAGGCGTCGCAGGTGTCGCAGGTATCGCGGCCGGATCCGGCACGGTGTCCGGCTGCGTATACAGCTTCGCGTCCATGAGCGGACACGCTAGGAACTGCTTGTTTCCCGGGAAGCCCACGTGGTGTGAACGGCTCGTTTCCGGGTTCTCACCCGGCGGCGTCGCGTCAGCCGGGCCGGGCGTCGTGTGTCCGCCCGGACGTACGCCCGGGCGGACACGGGGCTCAGTGCCCGATCATCGCCGTGGGGTCGGCCGCCTTGACCTTCTTGCGGGGCAGCAGGGCGGCGGGGACCAGGACGACGGCAATGAGGATGGCCGCCACCACGAACACCGTGGCGTAGGCGTCGCCCATCTGGTCGCGCAGGTCGCTGGGGGACGCCGGGACGATGTCCTTGAGGCCGTTGGTGAGGAGCACCGAGAACAGGGCGGTGCCGATCGAGGCCGCCACCTGCTGGACGATGTTCATCAGCGTCGAACCGCGGGCGATGTTGTGGTCCTTCAGGGTGGCCAGCGCCGATGCCATGATCGGCATCATCGCGGCGCCCATCCCGAGGCCCATCACGAAGAGCGCGGTGAGGATGTAGCTGTAGGAGGTGTCGGCCTCCAGTTGCGTGAACATGCCCATGCCGACGGTGATCACCGCGATGCCGGTCAGCACGATCTTCCCGGGGCCGATCTTGTCGGCGAGCATCCCCGCGATCGGCATCGTGATCATCGCGCCGACGCCCTGCGGGGCGAGAAGGAGCCCGGAGTCGAGCGCCGACTCGCCGCGCACCTGCTGGAAGTAGAGCGGGAACAGCAGGCTGGCGCCGAAGAACGCGATGGCGAACAGGGACATCGCGATCACCGCGATACTCATGCTCCGGTTGAGGAACAGCCGCAGGTCGACCAGTGGGTGGATGTTGCGGGGGTGCAGTGCCCAGGGTACGAATGCCGCGATCAGGACCAGTCCGATGGCTGCGGGCACGAGCACGCCCCTGTCCCAGGCCGTGCCGGCCTCGGGGATGGTCGAGACGCCGTACAGGAACGTCGCGAGTCCCGGCGAGAGCATCACCATGCCCAGCCAGTCGAAGGTCTCCGACGGCTGCACATGGTCCTTGGGCAGCACGATCGCCGCGTAGACCAGCGCGATCACGCCGATCGGCACGTTGATCAGGAAGATCCAGTGCCAAGAGGCGGCGTCGATCAGCCAGCCACCCAGGATGGGCCCGAAGATCGGGCCGAGCAGCATGGGTATACCGAGCACCGCCATCACCCGGCCGACCCGCTCGGGTCCGGCGGCACGCGTCAGGATCGTCATGCCGAGCGGCATCAGCATGCCGCCGCCGAGGCCTTGGACGACCCGGAACGTGACCAGCATCTCGAGGGAGTTGGCGGCCGCGCACAGCGACGAGCCGGCGGCGAACAGGATGATCGCGAGCAGGTAGAGCCGTTTGGTGCCGAACCTGTCGGCAGCCCAGCCGGTGAGCGGGATGACGCTGGCCAGAGCGAGCGTGTAGCCGGTCATCGTCCAGGCCACCTGGGCCGAGGTCGCGCTGAACTCCTTCTGGAAGGTCTGTAGACCGACCGACACCACCGTGATGTCCAGGATCGACATGAT
Source organism: Streptomyces odontomachi (assembly GCF_024435355.1). Lineage (GTDB taxonomy): Bacteria > Actinomycetota > Actinomycetes > Streptomycetales > Streptomycetaceae > Streptomyces > Streptomyces odontomachi. The sequence continues at coordinate 451,519 of NZ_JAMJWG010000001.1, read as the reverse complement.
CCCGCCGAGCACGATCACGCCGGCCACGAGGAGGACGCTGCTGTCGAGTTTGTCGTGTGGTTTGTCCAGAGGGGGACTGATCTCACCCTGTTGTGATGTCACTTCTCAACCTTTCAGGGAAAGACAGAACCACCCAAGTCGCCAGGCCCTCGTCCGCCACCTGTGGGCTGCCGGATGACCGCGACCGCCGTGCGGCCCCCGCCGGAGCAGGGCCCTGATCGTGCAGGCAGCGGCCTGCACCGGCTCGACGCGCGTCATCACGGCACCGCCGCAGACGACAGATCCGCCCGGGCTTTGACGGCGTTGGCCTGACTGTGGCCGACGTGCCCCCACCCTCACGCCGGACGACATGATGGTTCGGAATACCAATGAACCGTAATCGAACATGAATGTATCAATACCGCCCGGGCCGGCAGCGTTCAGGGGCAGCGAAGCGCGGGCGCCGGCCTGCCGGCGGCCGCCGTCGACCGTGTGCACCGCCTCCTCCACCGTCTGCGCCGCCTGCTCCACCGTCTGCGCCGGCCCGCGGGCTTGACCTTGGAGCGTGCTCCACTGTTTAGCGTGAGGCGTCGCTGTCACGAGACCGGCAGGAGCCTCATAGTGATCTCTCTCGTCACCCCCGCGCGCCCTGGCTACCTTCGGGTCGTTCGCGCAAGCGCCTGGTACGACCTCGCGGTCACGGCGGGGTTCGCGACGCCGTGGACGTACGCGCTGGTGCATGACGCGTTGTCCGCGTTGGGCGACGGCCTGGGGCTGGGCGCCATGCCCGATCTCGACCCGATGCAGACCCTGTACGCGAATCTGATGGGCTCGGTCGTGTGTGTCTGGGCCGTCCTGCGCATCGTCAAGCCGCTGCCCGTGCACGGATTGCTCGACGGGGTGGCGCGCACGCTGTTCGCGGCATGGCAGGCGTACGCGCTGGCCCACGGTGTCACGCGGGTGCTGTGGCTGTTCCTCGTCGTCGAGGTGGCGTTCGGCGTCGTGCAGCTTGTGCCGTGGCGGTGGCACCGGGGCTGCCTGACTTCGCTGTCGATCAGCCCGCCAGGCCGCAGATCCGGTCGATGGTGAGCTGGTGGACCCGCGCCATGTCCAGGTAGTCGGAGATCTCCACCCGCTCGTCAGGCATGGTGTTGTACTTGCCGCCGGGCCCGCACACCAGGCCGGGCATGCCCGCGGCGTGCTGCAACAGGGAGGCGTCGCTGCCGTAGAAGCAGTAGGGCCGGATCGCGCCGGTCAGTTGAGCCTCGCCGCGCACGGCGCGGTACGCGGCGTTCACCGCGGTGACCACCGGCTCTTCCGGGTCGACGAAGAACGGCTGGTCCATGGTCGGCCCGGCGCCGTCCGTGCGCGCCACCGCGGCCCGCACCCCCGGATGGCGCAGGCACACGCGTTCGACCTCGGTCGTCAGTTCGGCGAGCACGGTGTCCGGGGTCTGCCCCTGGCCGTAGCGGGCGCTGCCGGCGAGTCGGGCCACGTCCGCGACCTGCGGTGGTCGGGTGCCCAGGAGGTCGCTGCCGAGGCCGGAGCGCACGACGCCCACGTGCGTGCGGTTCACCCGGTGCGCCTCGGCGGTGGCCGCACCGGCGAACGTGAGGGCGTTGAGCGCCGGCACCAGGTCGGCAGCCGCGGCCAACGCGTCAGCGGCCTCCTCACGCTTGGACATGTGCCGTGTCGAGCCGTGCAGTTCCACCTCGAACGTCAACGCGCCGGCGTGCGCGGTGAGCGCCGTGAGATCGGTGGGCTCGCAGTTGACGAAGCAGTCCGCCCGCCAGCCGTCCTCGATCAGCCGGCGGGTGCCCACGCCGCCCTGGAGTTCACCCACCACGAAGGTGAGCAGCACGTCGCCGCGCGGTCGCAGGCCGGCCCCGGCCAGGGCGCGCACCGCCTCCAGGTAGGAGGCGCACCCGGCCTTCATGTTGGAGACGCCGAGGCCGTACACGAAGGTCTCGTCCACCAGTCCGCCCCACGGGTCGACCGTCCACCCTTCGGTGAGCGGGTTGGTGTCCACGTGCCCGTTGAACATCAGCGAGGTGCCCGAACCGCTGCCGGGCCACACGCCGATCGCGTTGTACCGGCCGGGGCCCACCGGTTGCCGGTGCACGCGCAGGCCGATCCCGGCCAGCTCGCCGAGCAGCCAGTCCACCACCGAGCTCTCCTGGGGGGTCTCGGTCCGGCTGTCGAAGCGGACCATGCGACGCAGCGTTTCCAGGGCCCGTTCGCGGTCGACGCCGGGTGTCTCCGCCGCCCTCATGCCGGCGTGGCCTCGGTGTCCGCAGGGTGCTCGTGCGGTGCGGTGACGCAGGGCGCGGTCTCCGGGAGCAGCCGCCACAGGACCAGGAACGACACCACGGCGATCGCCATGATGTACATCGGCGGCGACAGCCGGGAACCGGTGGTGTCCAGCAGCCAGGTGGCCACGTACGGCGCGGTGCCGCCGAAGACGGCGTAGGCGAAGTTGTAGCCGATCGCGACGCCGCTGTACCGCACGCCGGGCGGGAACAGTTCCAGGCCGACGACCGCGGACAACGCGCTGGTCGGCGCCGCGGCCAGGACGAACAGCAGCTCCCCCAGGTACACCATGGCGAAGCCGCCGGCGCCCGCCACGAAGAACGCCGGCACGCTCAGCAGGAAGAGGCCGACGACGGCGCCGAGGAAGACCGGCTTCCGCCCGACCCGGTCGGACAGCAGGCCGTACAGGGGCTGGATGAGGATCATCGTGAACGAGATCAGCGCCGAGGCCCACAGCGCGGTGGTGCGGGGCACCCCGGCGCTCGTAGACAGGTAGGTCGGCAGGTAGGTGTTCAGCACGTAGAAGGCGACCGCGTTGATCATGATCATCGCGCCGTAGGCGCCCAGGGCACGGCGCTGCGCACCGAACAGGCTGCGCACCGGCCGGGAGGGCACCTGCCCGCGCTCGGCGAGCTCGCGGAAGACGGGGGACTCCTGTACCCGCGTGCGCAGATAGAGGCCGATCAGGCCGACCGGGAGCGCCAGCAGGAACGGCAGGCGCCATCCCCAGGCGTTCATCCCGTCGGTGCCGAGCATGCTGGTCAACGTGGCGGTGAGCCCCAGCGCGGTCAGGCTGGAGACGTACGACGACAGGTTGAACACGCCGAAGACGAGCCCGCGGCGCCCCGGCTGGATGTGCTCGTAGAGCATCGTCGGGGCACCCATTTCGCCACCTGCGGACAGGCCCTGGGCCATGCGCAGCAGCAGCAGCAGCAGCAGGAGCAACGGTGCCGCGATGCCGAGGGTGTCGTAGGTCGGCAGCACCCCGATCAAGCCGGTGGCCAGCGACATCAGCAGGATGACGGTGGCCGTGACCTTCCGCCGGCCGTACCGGTCGCCGATGCTGCCGAAGTACATGCTGCCCAGCGGGCGCACCAGGAACGACAGCGCGAAGATCCCGAACGTCGCGAGCAGCGCTGCGGGACGGTCGCCCGGGGCGAAGAACCGGTCGGCGATGACCGGGGCGAGCACGCCGTACACCGCGTAGTCGTACCACTCGACGGAGACTCCGATGGTCGCCGCCCAGAACACCTTGCGTCGCTCGGCCGCGCCGGTGACGGGTGAGCCGGTCATGCTGTCCTCCCGGAGCTCGTCGCCCGCCGCTGGCGCCCGGCGGTCGAATGTCCGTCCGAGTCTCGACGGCGTTCCCGTGACCGTCCAATACGGGTATTGGTAGCGTCGATACCGTTATGGGTATCGACCCCACGTTCCAGCAGCTCAGAGTCTTCCTCGCGGTTGCCGACGAACTCCACTTCGGTCGTGCGGCGGCGCGCATGCACATGGCGCAGCCGCCGGTGACGCGGCATGTGCGGGCGCTGGAGGCGGCCGTCGGCGCCACGCTGTTCGACCGATCGGCGCGCGGGGTCCGGCTCACCCCGGCCGGCGCGCTCTTCCGCCAGGAGGCGGAGGCGATCCTCGAGCGCTGGAGGCAGGCGGGCGACCGGGTCCGCGACGTGGCCGAGGCACCGGCGCGCTCGGTGACGCTCGGCTGCGTCGAGGCGATGGCGGTGCACGCGCTCCCCCGGGCCATCATCCGTCTGCGGGCCCTGCGGCCGGACGTCATGTGGGAGCTGCGCGAGGGGCACACGGCGGATCTCCTGGCCGGCCTGGTGGCGGAGCGCTACGACTGCGTGGTGGTCCGCGGGCCCATTCCGGCCGGCGAGGGCATCGACTCGGTGGTGGTGCACAACGACGAGCTGGTGGCCGCGCTGCCGGCCGGCCATCGGCTGGCCGCCGCGGAGATCCCGCTGTCCGCGCTGGCCGGCGAGGACTTCGTCGTCTACGAGCGCCGTGTCGACCACGGACTGCTCCCGGCGATCCTCTCGGGCTGCGCGCAGGCCGGCTTCGTGCCCCGCATCCGCTACGAGGCGCTGGGGACCCCGCTGGTACTGGGACTGGTGGCGGCCGGCGACGGGGTGGCGCTGCTGTCCGCCGCCGTCGCACGTGGGCCGCATCGCGGCGTGCGCTTCGCCCGGATCAGCACGCCCCGGACCGTCTCGCCGATCCTGCTCGCCTGGCGCCGCGAGCTGCCGGACGAGCTGGCGCACCAGCTGGCGAACCTGCTGCACCGAGCCGCCGAGGGCGGCGAGGACGAGACCCCGGGCCGGGCATGACACCCGTTGGCCGGAACCACCCGGGTTCGCGCGTCGCTGCCGCGCGTGCCGGCGGGCCGCCGAGGACGACGCCGGCCCCGGGGTCCCGGGCTGCTCTCACCGCGGCAGCCCCACCGTGAACGCCGTCCGGCCGGGGCGGCTGTCCAGGGTGACCGTGCCGCCGTGCGCCTCGGCCACCGCGGCGACGATGGACAGGCCGAGTCCGGTGCCGCCGCCCGTGCCCGGGGTGCGGCGGCCCCCGCCGTGCGTGAAGCGGTCGAAGACGCTGGGCAGCAGCTCTTCGGGGATGCCGGGGCCGTCGTCCAGGACCGCGAGGTGCACGGTGTCGCCCGATGCGGTCAGGCGGACGGTGACCGTGGTGCCGTCGGGGGTGTGCAGGCGGGCGTTGAGCAGCAGGTTGGCGAGCAACTGGTGGAGGCGGTGGCCGTCGCCGGGCACGGTGACCGGTTCCTCGGGCAGCTCCAGGATCCAGCGGTGCCCGGGGCCCGCCGCGCGTGCGTCGGCCACCGCGTCCAGCACGAGGCGAGTGAGGTCGACGGGCTGGCGTGCCAGGGGGCGGCCCGCGTCGAGACGGGCCAGCAGCAGGAGTTCGTCGACCATGGTGCCCATGCGGGCGGACTCGGCCTCGATGCGTTCCAGAGCGTGCCGTACCTCGTACGGCACCGCGCCCGGATGGAGCAGGGCCAGTTCGGCGTGGCCGCGTACGGAGGCGACCGGGGTGCGCAGTTCGTGGCTGGCGTCGGCGGAGAAGCTGCGCAGCCGCTCCTGGCTGGCGTGCCGCTCGGTGAGGGCGTCCTCGACGTGGCCGAGCATCCGGTTGAAAGCGGCGGTGAGCTGGCCCACTTCGCTGCGCGGGTCGGATTCCGGGGCGCGCGGCGGCAGCGCCACCTCGCCGCTGGCCAGCGGGAGACCGCTGACCTGCCGTGCGGTGGCCGTCATACGGCTCAGCGGACGCAGCGACCAGCGCACCCACAGGGCACCCGCGACCCCGGTGATCGCGAGGGCCGCGCCGAAGACACCGGCCGCGACTGCTTCGATGTGGCGTACCGCCGACTCGACGGGCTCCAGTGGAAGGCCGGTGATCAGCACGTCCCCGTCGCGCCCCGGAGAGGCCGCTACCCGGTAGTCGTCGAGGGACGAAGCCGCCAGGTCGACGGTGTGCGGACGGCCGTTGACCGGTACGCCGGCGAGCGCGGACCGGTCGGCGCGGGTCAAGGTCACCTTCAGGTGGGAGCCGGAGCGCACCACGGCGGCGTTCGTGACGTGCCCGCCCACGAGGCGGACGCCGAGGGTACCGGGGGTCTGGTGGCGGGTGTCGGCGTACTCGTCGCCGTCATGGTCGTTGGGCTGGTCGCGGTGTTCGAGGCTGGCCGGGAAGTCGGTTCCGGCCTGCGCGAGCTGCTGATCGAGACGGCCGGTGAGGAAGCCGTCGAGTTCCAGCACGGCCGCCACCCCGACGGTGGCGCAGCTGACCGCGAGCAGCACCACGAGCCCGCCCGTGAGCCGGGCCCGCAGGGTGCGCAGCCGGGGCCAGGCGGCCGGTGCGGTCCGGTGGGCGAGCCGGACGAGCCCGCTGAGCGGTGCGGGCCGCCTCATCGCACGGCCGGTTTCAGGACGTACCCGGCGCCCCGCACCGTATGGATCATGGGGTCCCGTCCGGCGTCGATCTTCTTGCGCAGGTACGAGATGTAGAGCTCCACGACATGGGCCTGACCCCCGTAGTCGTAGGGCCAGACCAGGTCGAGGAGCTGTGCCTTGCTGAGCACCCGGCGCGAATGCCGCATCAGACAGCGCAGCAGCTCGAATTCGGTGGGCGACAGCTCGATACCGATGCCGCCCCGGCTGACCTCGTGGGCCTCCTCGTCCATCTCCAGATCCCCGACGGTCAGCAGCGCACGCTCGGCCCGCTCCCTGGTCATACCGGCCCGGCGCAGCAGCCCGCGCAACCGTGCCACCAGTTCCTCCAGGCTGAACGGCTTGGTGACGTAGTCGTCGCCGCCCGCGGTGATCCCGGCGATGCGGTCCTCGACGCTGTCCCGAGCGGTGAGGAAGAGCACGCAGACGTCCGGCTGAGCGGCCCGCAGTTCACGCAGCACCGTCATCCCGTCCCCGTCGGGCAGCATCACATCGAGGACGACCACATCGGGCCCGAACTCCCGCCCCGCCTCGACGGCCGCACGACACGTGGCCGCCGTCTGCACCTGCCACCCCTCGTAACGCAGCACACCGCTCACGACTTCGGCCAGGTCGGGCTCGTCCTCGACGACGAGCACGCGCACGGGGCCCCCGTCGGGGCGGGTGAGGGTGGAGCGCTGGGACATACTGGCGGACCTCGCGGTACGGGAACGGTTCGCGGGCTGGCACACGGCAACCCTTCGGGTGCGCCGTCCAGGGCTTCCCCGGACGACAGGGTCGCAGAACCAGGGTCTCTCTGTTTGCTGTGCGTCTCTTCTGAAACGGCCGTTCTTTCCGAGACCGCCGTTCTTTCCGAGACCGCCGTTCTTCTGGGACCGCCGCCGAGCCCGGACCGAAGCGGGTCTCCCCGGCGGCGCGGGAGTCACTTCAGAGCCCGCTCAGAACTTCACCTCGCACAGTGGACCCAGCCCGCAGGAGACAGGAGGCTCCCGCCATCGTGACCCTCACCCAGAGCCCGGCGCCCGTCCGCCACCGCGCCCCCCGCCCCGCACGCCACCGTTCCCCCGCCCTGCCCCTGCTGGCCGCGGCCTGGGCCGGCGGCCTCGCCGTGCTCGCCCTGTGGTGGCAGGACACGGACGCCGTGATCGGCACGGCCGGATGGCTGACCGGCGCCGGCCGGATCGCCGGACTCCTCAGCGGCTACATGTGCGCCCTGCTGGTCGTCCTCATGGCCCGCGTGCCACTGCTCGAACAGCGCGTCGGCAGCGACCGCGTCGCCCGCTGGCACGCCTCGGCGGGCCGCTGGACGATCTGCCTCCTCGTCGCCCACATCGTGCTGATCACCCTCGGGTACGCGGCCCAGGGCGGCGCCGGCCCGCTCGCCGAGCTCGACACGATCGTGTTCCACTACCCGGAGATGCTCAAGGGCGCGGCGGGGGCCGTGGTGCTGATCGTGGTGGGGGTCGTCTCGGCGCGTGCCGTGCGGCGCCGGGTGCGCTACGAGGTCTGGTACTACCTGCACGTTCTCACCTACGCCGCGGTCTTCCTCGCCTTCGGACACCAGCTGGCGCTCGGCGCCGACCTCTCCGTGCACCCGGGCGCACGGGCCGCCTGGTACGTCCTGTACGTGGGCGCGGCGGCCCTGGTGTCGTGGTTCCGGGTACTCGCCCCCGTCCGGCTCAATCTCCGGCACCGGTTGCGTGTCGTGGCGGTGGTGCGCGAGGCGCCGGGCGTGACCTCGGTGTGGATGAGCGGGCGCCGGATGGACGAGCTGACCGCCGCACCGGGGCAGTTCCTGCGCTGGCGGTTCCTGACCGGAGGCATGTGGTGGACCTCGCACCCCTACTCCCTGTCGGCGCCGCCCGCGGGCGGTGCGCTGCGCATCACCGTCAAGGCACTCGGCGACCACAGCGCGGCGCTCGCGCTCCTGCCGCCCGGCACCCGGGTGTGGGCGGCGGGCCCGTACGGGGCGCTCACCCCGGCAAGGCGCCGCCGCCGCAACGTGCTGCTGATCGCCGGCGGTACCGGGATCACTCCGCTGCGTACGCTCTTCGAGGCACTGCCCGCCGATGCCGGCGACCTCACCCTCCTCTACCGCGCCCGCACCCCCGCCGAGCTGGCACTGCGCGGCGAACTCGAACGGATAGCGCAGGCGCGCGGGGCCCGGGTGCACTACGTGCTCAACGCCCCGGACGGCCGCCGCACGGTGATCACCGCCGATGCGCTGCTGCGGCTGCTGCCGGATGTCCGCACGCACGACGTGTACCTGTGCGGGCCGCCCGGCTTCGCGCAGGCCGTGTACGACGCCCTGCGCGCGGCGAAGGTGCCGGCGCGCCAGATCCACCACGAGTCCTTCGCCCTGTAGGACCGCACCCGGGGCAGCACGAGCCGGCGTGTACCCCAGCGGTCGGCCCATGCCTGCCGGCAGAAAGGAACGGACGTCCCGATGCGCTCCCACCCGCTCCGTCGCACCGTGCTGACCTGTGTGGCAACCGTCACCGTCGGCGTGCTGGCCCTGTCGCTCAAGCCACACGCCCGGCCGGCGACCGCCGTGGGCTCGTCTCCCCCGCGGACGAGCCCGTCAGCAACCAGCACGGCGGGGGGCACCCGGACCCTCACCGGTGAAACGGTCCAGACCCGTTACGGACCGGTCCAGGTCGAGATCACCCTCACCGGCTCGAGGATCACCGCCGCCCGCGCCGTGCAGACCCCGGACGGCGACCCGCGCAGCCGCGACATCGCGTCGTACTCCGTGCCCGTCCTCGTCCACGAGACACTCGATGCGCAGAGCGCGCAGATCGACGCGGTCTCCGGTGCCTCCTACACCAGCCAGGGCTATGTCTCCTCGCTCCAGAGCGCGCTGGACAAGGCCCATGGCTGAGGGCGTCGCGCTGCACCGCACCGTGCACACCATGGGCACCGTCTTCTCCCTCACGGCGCGCGGCAGCACGGTCGACCCGGCAGCACTCGACGCGGCGGAGGCCTGGCTGCACCACGTCGACGCCACCTTCTCCCCGTACCGGCCGCACAGCGAGGTGTCCCGGCTGGCCCGTGGCGAACTCACGGCCGAGGCGTGCTCGCCCGAGGTGACCGAGGTCCTGGGACTCTGCACGCGGGCCGAGGAACGGACCGGGGGCTGGTTCAGCACCCACTACTCCGGCAGCTTCGACCCGACGGGGCTGGTCAAGGGCTGGGCGGTGGAGCGCGCGGCACGGCTGCTGCTGGCCGGGGGCGCACGGGACGTCTGTGTGAACGGTGGCGGCGACATTCAGCTGTACGGCGGGCCCTGGCGGGTGGGTGTCACCGACCCGCTGCGCCCCGGGCGGCTCGTGGCCGTCGTGGCACACCACGCGGGCCCCCTTGCCATCGCCACGTCAGGACCGGCGGAGCGCGGGTGCCATATCGTCGACCCGCACACCGGCGCCCCGGTGCCGGACGGCCTCGCCTCGCTCACCGTGCTCAGCGCGCATCTCACCGACGCGGACGCGTGGGCGACGGCTGCGTACGCGATGGGCGCCGAGGCCCGATCCTGGCTCGCCCGGCAGCCGGGGGTGCGGGCCCTGGCCGTGCGCCCCGACGGCAGCACCTGGGAGACGTGCGCGCCCGCGGCGCCGACCGCCGCCCGGTCCCGGGCGCATGGGTGATGCCCCGTACGGTCAGGCCCCGCACACGGCGGCCAGCCGTCCGGAGATCAGGGCGTCGGCCTCGGCGACGATGCGGTGCACCAGGTCCCGGACCGTGGGAATGTCGTCGACCAGGCCCTGGGCCAGGCCGGCGCTCCAGATTCCCGCCTCCGGCTCGCCGTTCTGGAAGACCTTGCGGCCTCTGGCGCCCGAGACCCGCACCATGTGAGCGGCACAGCCGGCCGGATCCGTGACGTCCCGTCGCGTCCGCCCCGGAGCGCCGAACCGGTCAGCGGGTTGCCAGCGTGAGCGTGCAGGTGTCTCCCGGTGCGACGGTGACGGCCCCGTCGGTGAGGACCACGCGGATCGGTGACTCCTCGGATTCGGGCACGCCGATGCGCAGCTGCCCGCTCCGCACGCGCACGCTGACGCCCCAGTGACCGCGGTACCGCAGCGAGAACCCGTACGCGGACAGCGCCGGAAGCGGCACAGGGTCCAGCCACAGGGCGTCCTGCCGGGTCTGAAGGCCGGTCAGGCCGCGCTGCACCAGGTCGAGGGTCCCGGCCATGGCGCCGAGGTGGATGCCTTCGCCGGTCGTGCCGCCCTGGATGTCGGCGACATCGGCCTCCAGGGCTTCCTTGCAGTACGTCCATGCCTCGGCCCGCCTGACCCGTGCGAGGACCCAGCCGTGTACGAGCCCGCTGAGGGTGGAGCCGTGACTGGTGCGCTTCAGGTAGTAGTCGACGGTCCTGCGCCATGTCTCGTCGTCCATGGCGTACCCGAGTCGGTGGAACAGGTCGTGCAGTTCGGCGGGCGCGAAGAGGTAGCCGAGCATGAGGACATCGGCTTGCTTGGACGCCTTGTACCGATTGACCGTGTCACCCTCGGACTCGAGGATCCGGTCCAGGCGCCGGATGCTGTCGTAGCGTGCGCGGTAGGCGTCCCAGTCCAGCTCGGCAAGGTCGCCGTAACCGTCGAACTGCTCGATGACACCCTGGTGGAACGGCACCCTGAGCCGCCGGGAGACATCCTCCCACTTCGAGAGTTCACCGGTGTCCAGTCCGATGCGCTCGAACAGTTCCTGCCGGCGCCATGCGGGCAGTCGCCGTACCAGGTCCAGGGCGCGGCTGAGCACCCACGCGGCGGTGACGTTGGTGTACGTGTTGTCGTCCAGGCCCGGCTGGACGGCGTCCGGATAACTGTCGTGGTACTCGTCCGGGCCGAGCACGCCGCGGATCCGGTAGCGGCCGAGTTCGGGGGCGAAGGTTGCGCTGTCCGCCCAGAAGCGGGCGATCTGCAACAGCATCTCCGCGCCTTTGGTGTGCAGGTACTGCGTGTCGCCACTCGCTTCGCAGTACTGCCACACGTTGTAGGCGATCGCGGAGCCGACGTGGTGCTGGAGGTGGGAGTTGTCCGGCAGCCAGCGGCCCGATCGGGGGTTGAGATGCAACTGCTGGGTCTCCTCGCGTCCGTCGGCGCCGCTCTGCCACGGGTACATCGCCCCGGCCCGACCCGCCTCGCCGGCCGCCCGGCAGGCCTGCGGCAGCCGGCGGTGGCGGTAGTCGAGCAGCGCCCGTGAGACCTCCGGGAAGTGCAGGTTCAGGTACGGCAGCACGAACAGCTCGTCCCAGAAGACATGCCCCCGGTATGCCTCACCGTGCAGTCCGCGGGCCGGCACGCCCACGTCCAGTTCCGCGGTGTGCGGCGACAGTGTCTGGAGCACGTGGAACAGGTGCAGCCGCAGGATGCGGCCCGCCTCACCGGGCACCTGGATGTCTGCGCGCGCCCACAACTGCCTCCACGCGGTGACGTGGGAGTCCAGGAGTGCCGCGAAGTCCGCAGCCGCACTCGCCCGGTCGAGTGCCGCCCCCAGCGGGTCGCTGATCGCGCGGTCTCGTGCGGTGTGCAGTGCGGCGGTCTTCTCCACGATGGCGGGTCGGCCTGGAGCGATCGGTATCACCAGTCGGTGAACGGCACGGTGGCGGGAGGCACGGAGCTCCGACGACGTCGGTGGCCGCCCGGCGGCGACGGTGCGGGCCGCCATACCGATGCCGACGTCGGAACTGCTGGTGCGGCACCGCAGCCAGGTCGTGCCGGGCTCCTCCGCCCCGGTGTGCACATGTGCCAGGTGCTTACGGTTGAGGGACCGGTAGCGGTGCACGTTCTCGTTGATCACGTCACCGTCGAGAGCGGACTCGACCTCGAGCTCGCCGGACCACTCCTCGGCTGTGAAGACGGTCCGCAGCGCGGCCAGGTGCGGGTCCGCCATGTGCACCAGACGGATCTGCGTCACGGTCAGCATGCCCGCGACCTCGTCGCGGTACCGGAACGAGCGCGTCAGGGTGGCACGGCGCAGGTCCAGGGTCTGCCGGTAGTCGAGCAACCGCCGTGCGTCGGGGGTGAACCACGGCCCTGTGGAGCCGTCAGCAAAGCGCGGACGGAACCGCAGGAGCAGCCAGTTCGGGAGGTTCACCAGGTCCTCGTTGACCACCCGTCGCCCCGCCACGGTCGACTCCAGGCGGTTGTAGCACCCGGCCACGTAGGTCGCCGGGTAATGCACCAGGCCCGCCCTGCTCTCGGGCACCGCGCCGCGGGTGGCGAAGTAACCGTTGCCGAGCGTGCACAGCGACTCGCGCAACCGCTCGGCAGCGGGGTCGTAGCCCTCGTACTCCCAGATCCACTCCGACATCCGTCGTCCCTGCCCTCTCCGTCGGCGAGGTGGACCGGACCGCGAATCCGCCCACCGGTTCAGGCTCGTTGCGGAACGACCGCAACGGGGCATGCGGAGTGGTGCAGCAGCGCGTGGGCGGTCCTACCGAGTTGCAGTCCGAAGTGGCCGTGCCGCCGCAGAGCTCCGACGACCATCAGGTCGGCGTCGGCCGATGCGTCCAGGAGGACCTTGTGCGCGGGTCCTTCCACCACGTGTCGGTGTACATCGACCTCGGGATGACTGCGCGTCTGCTCGCCCAGCGCGTCGGTGAGGAACGCCGAGGCCCGTTCCTCGTGGGTACGGTCGGAGTCGTCCGCGACCGGGGTACGCTCCGGATGCTCGGGGGCGGGGCGGCGCCAGGCCCGCACGGCGTCTAGGCCGCAGCCGCGCGCCACGGCCTCGTGGAAAGCGAACCGTACGGCGGTCGATCCCTGAGTGGAGTCACCGACGCCTACCACCACGCGGCCGAAGGAGCCCTGCCGGTTCCGCTCCCCACCGCGCATCACCACGACCGGGCACCCGGCACGGGCGGCCACCGTGAGGCTGACCGAGCCCAGCAGCATCCCGGCGATCTCACTGCGCCCGCGGGAGCCCGTGACCAGGGCAAAGGCCTCACGACCCGCGTGCAGCAGCGCAGCCACCGCGTCGTCGGGCAGTACCTCGCTCGACACCTTCACTTCTGGGTTGCGAAGCCGGGCGCGCTGTGTGCAGGACGCGGTGATGTGCTCCGCCATGAGCACTTCGGCGGGACGGTCGGAGCGGAAAGACGGGCGGCCTCCCTCGTAACGCTCCCACAGGGAGCCGTAGACGAGCCGCAGGGGCAGCCCGTGGCGTGCTGCCTCGTCCACCGCCCAGTCCACCGCCTCCAGGCTGGAATCCGATCCGTCGACACCTACCACCAGCGGGAGGTCCATCGTCACCATCGTCTTCCTTCCTGGCCACTGCGCTGCGAGAACCCCCCTGGACAGGGTCGCACCGCCCCGGGTCCACCGCGACACACGGATCGGTCCTCGGCGGACGTCGGTCCGGGTTGCACCACGCCGGATTGCGGCGGTGGTGGGGTCTGGCCATGGTGGTTGCGTGGACGGGGGCAGCAGGGCCGCCCGTTCTGGATCATCCTTCTCGGGACGGTCGTCGCCCTCGGCCTTCACGTGCCGGGTCGATCGAGCAGCCGCATGGGGGCGGCCCCGATCCGGTCCGCGACCATCTGGCGACGTACCCGCACAGCACGTGGCCAAGTGCGGGTTCCTCGGCGCTCCGGTCGCGCCCTACGGCGCGAGCCGGGACGGGCCGAGAAGGCGAGAGGAGGAGGTCTCACGTGCGGGAGACCCCACACATCGTGAGCGACGTGATGACCCTGACGGTGGTGGCCGTCGGGCGGAACGCCACCTTCAAGGAGATCGTCCAGACCATGCAGCAGTGGAAGGTCAGCGCCGTGCCGGTCCTGGAGGGCGAAGGGCGCGTCGTCGGTGTCGTCTCCGAAGCCGACCTGCTGTCCAAGGAGGAGTTCCGCGACAGCGTGCCGAACCTCCACGAAGGACGCCAGCGCATGGCCGACCTCGCCAAGGCGGGGGCGGTGACGGCGGAGGAGCTCATGAGCGCCCCTGCCCTCACGGTCGACCCTGGCGCCACCCTGGCCCAGGCAGCAAGGATCATGGCCGTCAGGCAGATCAAAAGGCTCCCCGTGACCGATGACGAGGGCGTGCTCCAGGGCATCGTCAGCCGTGCCGACCTGCTGAAGGTCTTCCTGCGGCCGGACGAGGACATCGAGGAGGAGGTCCGCCGCACGGTGGTGTCCTACCTCTTCCCGGCCTTCAGCCACGCCATCCATGTGGACGTGCACGACGGAGTCGTCACCCTCCGCGGGCACATCCACGACACCTCGCTCATCTCGGTCGCCGTGCGCCTCGTCCGCGCCGTGGAGGGGGTCGTCGGTGTCGAACCCCACCTCACCAGGGAAACCGCCCCTCGAACGGGCCTTGAAGACGACGCACGGTGATGTCAGGACCTCCGCTGGTTCGCGGCTGACGCACGGGCCTCATCCTGGATACGACTCCGGACCCGGTCGGTGAGCGCGGTCAGCCGCTCTGACGTCGCCGCCCGCGGCGCAACGGGGGCCCGGATCCGGCGGGCCGCTGACGGCAGCTCGGCCAGATCGACGGCGAACCTGTCCGCGCACTCCGCGAGCACGGGCCGCACGCGGGTGCGTCGCCCGTCCCGCATCACCGTCTCCAACAACGGCACGCCCTGCTGGGGCGGCTGCTCCTCACGCAGCCCGATGACGTCGTCGTATCCAGGGCGACGGAACACCTGCTTCTGGCCGGGAGCGGTCACCTTGGCCGAGGACAGCTTCATCACCGGCCGGCCGTCGTACTCGGCCATCTTGTAGGCGGAGTCCAGGTACGGCGCGTCGGCCGAGACCCCGACCCGGGTGCCGACGGCGTAGACGTCGATCGGCGCTTTGGAGCGGACCAGGTCGTCCACGAGGTACTCGTCGAGGCCCCCGCTGGCGACGATCTGCACGTCGGGCAGCCCGGCGGAGTCCAGGACGGCGCGCGCCCGTACGGCCAGCGCCCCGAGGTCGCCGCTGTCGAGACGTACGGCCGAACCGGGCCCGAGACGCAGGTCCCGCAGCACGCGTGCCGCGATGTGCACGCCCGTCTCGGTGTCGTAGGTGTCCACGAGGAACGTCACCGGGCCCGGATGGGACCGCGCGAAGGCACGGAACGCCGTCTCCTCCGACTGGAACGCCTCTATGTACGAGTGGGCCATCGTGCCGACGGCCGGCAGGCCCTCAGCGGTGGCCGCCGCAACGTTGCTCGTCCCCGCGAAGCCCGTCATCGCGCTCAGCCGGGCGGCCTGGAAACCGGCCTGCGGGCCGTGGGTGCGTCGCAGGGAGAAGTCCACGACAGGGTGCCCCGCCGCGGCAAGGACGCACCGCGCGGCCTTCGAGGCGATCGCCGTCTGATGGCTGAGCTGGTTGAGCAGGTAGGTCTCGACCAGCTGCGCCTGCGGAAGCGGAGCGGTCACCTCCAGCAGCGGCTCTCCCGCGAGCACGATCCGGCCCTCCGGCACCGCCCGCACCTCGCCGGTGAACTCCATGCCGAGCAACGGCTCCAGGTCGCGCGGCGGCCGGTGCAGCGCCGAAGCGAAGGCTTCGACGTCATCGGGGCCGATGCGGAATCCGGAGAGGAAGTCCAGCGACGACTCGACTCCGGCCGCCACCAGAAACCCACGGTCAGGCGGCATGTGGCGGACGAACAGGCTGAACGTCGCCGGAGCGGCCATGCCTTCGGACACGTACGACATCGCCATCGTGACCTCGTACAGATCAGTGGTCGTCGCCTCGGACATCAGCGTCACCTCTTCGACAGCGGTGCGGGTCCCGTCCCCTCACCTGCGGACCTGCAAGAGCGTGCGGGCGCGGGAGCCACCTCCCTCCGCCGCCGAACCGCTGGTGCGGCCGTCCCTGCCCGCTGCCAGGCGGCGGCGATCATGTCAGGGGCCTCGTTGTCCGGCGCGACCGCATGCACCACGGGCCTCCTTCTCTCGTTCTCTCGCTGGTCCGGCGTCTCGTCCGAGCCCTGTCGCATCGATGACCGCATGCGCCGTGCGGAGATGTGGGGTAGTCCTCGAAGGAGAGGAGCCGTGCTCGGCGCGTCGGTTCCGATGCCGCGCCTCGAGTACCCGCACAGCCGCCCAGGCAGCCACCGATGTCGCGGACGGCCGCGGTGCTGCCCGGGCGGGCGGACACGCTCACCGGCGTCCCGGCTTCGTACGAGCGGAGGCAGTCGACATGGAGCCAGCCCGCACCGTCGGCCTGCCCGAGGCGGGTGCGCTCCCGCGTGCAGAGGTGTGCGAGACCCACACGGCGCTGGTGTTCTTCGTCGGGAACCGCGTCTACAAGCTCAAGAAGCCGGTCAGCCTGGCGTTCCTCGACTACTCCACGGTCGAAGCCCGACGTGCCGCGTGCGAGCGGGAAGTCGCCCTCAACCGCCGCTTCGCCCCCGACGTCTATCTCGGTGTGGGGGAATTCCGCGGCCCTGACGCGGAGCTGCCCGAGCCCCTCGTGGTGATGCGCCGCATGCCCGCTGAGCGCCGTCTCTCCCGGCTCGTGAAGGAAGGCGCGAGCGTCGACGATGCCCTGCGGACCGTTGCCCGGCTGCTCGCCACCCGTCACGCCGACGCGCCTCGCAGCCCGGCCGTGGACGAGGAAGGCACCCGTGATGCCCTGTCGTCGCGCTGGGAAGCAAGCTTCGCGCAGGTCCGCGCGCTGGCGGGAGAGAGCCCCGCGCCCGATGGCATGGCGGAGATCGAGCGGATGGTGCGCAGCTACCTCGCCGGCCGCAAACAACTGTTCGACAGTCGCATCGGTCAGGGGCGGATGGTCGACGGCCACGGGGACCTCCTCGCGGACGACGTCTTCTGCCTCGACGACGGTCCGCGCGTCCTGGACTGCCTCGAGTTCGACGACCGGCTGCGCTACGTCGACGGTCTCGACGACGCCGCCTTCCTCGCCATGGACCTGGAGCGGCTCGGTGCTCCCGAGGCCGCGGCGTTCTTCCTCGCCGCGTACAGCGAGTACTCCGGTGACCCCGCACCGCCCTCCCTGCGGCACCACTACGTCGCCTACCGTGCGTTCGTCCGCGCCAAGGTCGCACTGATCCAGGCCCGCCAGGGCGCCGACGACGCCCAGGGGGCAGCACGCCGGCTGATCACGACTGCCCTGCGCCACCTGCGGGCCTGCACTGTCGGCCTGACGCTCGTCGGTGGGCTGCCGGGCAGCGGGAAGTCCACGCTCTCGGGCGCGCTCGCCGATCGTCTGGGCGTCACGCTGCTCAGCAGCGACCGCCTCCGCAAGGAACTGGCGGGCATCCCGGCGGAGCAGTCCGCCGCCGCCGGCTACCACGAAGGCCTCTACACACCCGAACGGACCAACGAGACCTACGCGGCCCTGCTCGATCGCGCAGCCAGGTTGCTGTCGATGGGCGAGTCCGTCGTCCTCGACGCCACCTGGTCCGACGCGGCACAGCGCGAAGCCGCCGTGCGCATGGCCCGACGCACCCACTCCGACCTCGTCGCCCTGCACTGCCAGGTTCCGGACGACGTGTCGGCGGCCCGCCTGACCACTCGTGCGCCCGGTGCATCCGACGCCGACCTCGAGGTGGCCACCGCCATGGCGGCAACGGAGCCCCCGTGGCCGCAAGCCGTCGTGATCGACACCGGCGGCCCCTTGGAAACCGCGGTCGCCCAGGCGCTGGCGGCCGTACGCCCCCACGCCACCGGCCACGCGCCGGTCTTCCGCCGCCCCTACATGGAGCCGGGCTAGGTCCTGTCGTCAAACTCGCGTCGTTGCCCGAAGGGCGGCTCGGCGGCGTCAGGTGCGTGCTCTCGGCGTGCCGGGCGCGAGTCCGCGTACTGGATGTACGTGGGCTTGTGCCCGGTGCGGCGAGAGTGCGTGCATGGCGTCGCCGAGCAGACGGGAGTTTGACGACAGGGCCTAGGTTCTGTCGACCGAAGGGGCGCAAGCGCACCCGTGTTGCCCGGGTGTTCCGCGAGGGCGACGGTGGAGAGGAACAGCGAGGGAGTGAGTACCGTGCGTGCACTCGTCTACCACGGTCCCGGCCGGACCTCCTGGGACAGGGTCGCCGATCCGGCGATCGAGTGCCCGACCGACGCGATCCTGCGGGTCGACACCACCACCATCTGCGGTACCGACCTGCACATCCTGCGCGGCGACCTGCCCGAGGTGGAACCAGGGACGGTCCTCGGCCACGAAGCGGTCGGCGAGGTACTGGAAGTCGGCCGCGAGGTGCATTCCATCTCCCCCGGGGAGCGGGTGATCGTGTCGGCCGTCTCGGCCTGCGGCCACTGCGCGTCCTGCCGGGACAGCTCGTACGGGCAGTGCCACGGCGGCGGCGGGTGGATCCTCGGGAACCTGATCAACGGAACACAGGCGGAATTGGTGCCAGTACCCCACGCCGACCACTCCACCCACCGATGGCCCGGCACCCTGTCGCCCCAGGACGCGGTCCTGCTCTCCGAAGTCCTGCCCACCGCCTACGAGGTCGGGGTGCGCAACGGCCAGGTGGGCCCCGGGGACACCGTCGCCGTGGTGGGTGCCGGCCCCGTGGGTCTTGCCGCCGTCATCACGGCACGGATCTACTCGCCCCGGCGCGTCATCGCGGTGGACCTGTCTCCCGCCCGGCTGGAAGCCGCTGCCCAGCTGGGCGCCGACGCCGCCGAGCTGCCCGGATCGCTGATCGCCGAGCTGGCCGAGGGGCCCGGCGCCGACGTGGTGATCGAGGCCGCCGGTGGTCCGGACAGTTTCGTCCTCTGTACCCGGGTCGTGCGTTCCGGCGGGCACATCGCCAACATCGGCACGCACGGCAGGTCGGCCACGCTGCATCTTGAGGCGCTGTGGCGCAAGAACGTGACGATCAGCACCGGCCAGGTCGACACCTTCTCCACCCCCTGGCTGCTGGACCTCGTGACGTCCGGAAGCCTGCGCATCTCGCAACTCGTCACCCACACCTTCAGCCTCGACCGCATGGAAGACGCATACGAGGTCTTCTCCCACGGCACCGAGACCGGCGCCCTCAAGGTCGTGCTGCACCGTGCGCGGGGGACCGACGGACCGCGCTGAGCCACGGATCGCGTGCGCCCGCCGGCTTCCGTCGCGGTGCGGAGTCGCGCCGTGCATCATCTTCGGCTCTGCCTGGTCACCGAACTCATGACGTGACACGCAGTCAGCGTTTCACCACCCATTGCCCACAAAGTATAAATTCAGCGCTGATTCCATGCAGATCGGGCAAATGGAAAGCCGTAGGGATGATTGCAAGAAGAACACTGCTCACAGCCGGGTCCTCCGCCGGAGCGGCCTTGGTCCTTCCTGGCCGCTCCGGGGCGGCATCCCTCCCGGACGGGGCCCCTGCGGTCCGGGCGGCCGGCGCCACCCCCGCGCTGGACCCCACGAGCATCCCGAAATACGTGGCCCCCCTGGTGGTCCCACCGGCGATGCCGAAGGCGGCCTCCCGGAACGGCATCGACACCTATGTCATCGGCGTCCGGCAGTTCAACCAGCAGATCCTGCCGCCGACTCTGCCGTCCACCGCCGTGTGGGGATACGGCTCACTCACCCGGAAGGGCACGTTCCACTACCCGTCGTTCACCATCGAGGCCACGTATGGGCGACCCGTCCGCGTCACCTGGGTGAACGATCTCGTCGACACGAAGGGGAACTTCCTGCCGCACCTGCTGGCAGTCGATCCCACCCTGCACTGGGCGAACCCACCGGGCGGCGCGTCCGGGCGGGACTCCCGGCCGAGCTTCACCTCGACGCCAGGCCCCTACACCGGGCCCGTCCCGATCGTCACTCACCTGCACGGCGGCCACAACGCCGAGGAAAGCGACGGCTACGCCGAAGCGTGGTATCTGCCACGTGCGAGGAACGTACCCGGCGGGTACGCCACGGAAGGGTCCTTCTACCGCGAGTTCCAGGAGAAGTTCGCCGACGCGCACGGCCTGACCTGGCAGCCGGGTACCGCCACCTTCCAGTACGTCAACCGCCAGCGGGCGACGACCATGTGGTTCCACGACCACACCCTGGGCATGACCCGGCTCAACGTCTACGCCGGCCCCGCCGGGTTCTACCTGCTCCGCGGCGGCCCGTCCGACCTGCCCTCCGGAGTGCTGCCCGGGCCGGCGCCGGCCCTCGGCGATCCGCCCGGCACCCGGTACCACGAGATCCCCCTCGCGATCCAGGACCGCTCGTTCAACGCCGACGGCTCGCTCTCCTACCCCACGAGCCGGGCGTCCTTCGACGGCTTCACCGGCCCGTACATCCCCACCACCGATGTGCCCCCCATCTGGAACCCCGAGTTCTTCGCCACCACCATGGTGGTCAACGGCCGCACCTGGCCGCTGCTCGAGGTCGAACCGCGCCGCTACCGGCTGCGCTTCCTCAACGGGTGCAATGCCCGGTTCCTGATCCTGAAGATCGCGGACAGTCCCACCACCCGGCCGGCCACAGCGGCTCTGCCGCTCTGGCAGATCGGCAACGAAGGCGGGTTCCTGCCCAGCCCTGTGCGGCTGGAGCGGCTGCTGCTGGCCAACGCGGAGCGGGCCGACGTCATCGTCGACTTCACCGGTGTCGCGGAAGGCACCGAGCTGTACCTGGTCAACGAGGGCGCGGACATGCCCTTCGGCCGAGGCGAACCAGGTGTGGACTTTCCCGTGGCGGATCCGGCCACCACAGGGCAGGTGATGAAATTCGTCGTCACCCCGCTGAAGAGCCGGGACACCAGCGTCCCGCCGGACCGGCTCACCCTCCCCGACATCACGCCACTCGGGTCGGCGAGCGTCACCCGCCGGCTCTCCCTCAACGAGGTGGCCTCCGCCTTCACTCCGCCCGTGCCTCAGGGCACGCCGATCCGGCCGTCGCTCGGCACGGTCGATGCCGCCGGCAACCCCGTGGTGCTCGACTGGGCCGACCCGATCACGGAGAACCCCCGGCTGGGCGCCACCGAGCTGTGGGAACTGCACAACTTCAGCCCGGACTCCCACCCGATCCATATCCACGAGGTCCAATTCGAGGTGGTCGACCGGCAGTCCTTCGGCGGAGCGCCCATGCCGCCGGAGAGCTGGGAGCGCGGCTTCAAGGACACCGTGATCGCCTATCCGGGCGAGATCACGCGGGTGAAGGCCCTGTTCGACCTGCCCGGCCGCTACGTCTGGCACTGTCACATGGTCGAACACGAGGACAACGAGATGATGCGGCCGTACCAGGTGGGCGGGAGCCAGCAGCGGAACGGCTGACGGGACAGGCGAGGCCCCCGTGGCGGGCGCCGTGCCACGGCCTCCGCTTCGCTTCAGTTCCGCACGACGGTGAGGTCCAGGAAATGGGTGGCGCAGGAGATGCACGGGTCGTGGTTGCGGATCGCCCGCTCGCACAGGGTGGTCAGCTCCGCATCCGTCGGCGTGCCGCGTTCGAGGCGTTCCTGGACCTGGCATCGCAGATCCTCCTCGATCGCGGCCTGGTTCTGAGAGGTCGGCGGGATGAGGCAGGCGTCGGTGAGCGTTCCGTTCGCGTCCAGCGTGTAGCGGTGGTACAGCAGGCCACGGGGGGCCTCGGTCGCGCCGTGGCCGGTGGCCGCACGCGGCGGCACTTCCCGACCGGGGTGTGGTGGTGGCTCGTAGCCGTCGATGAGGCGCAGGGCCTCGTCCACGGCGTACAGGACCTCGATGGCCCGGACGATGACGCTGCGGTAGGGGTTGCGGCACACCGCGTCCCTGCCGGGGTCGCCCAGACCGGCCTCGCGGGCGGCCTGGCGGACCGCGGGAGGCAGCCAGCGTCCGCTGATCGCGAAGCGGGCGAGCGGGCCGGTGAGGTAGCGGCGTCCGTCGAGTGTCGCGTGGAGCGCGGTGGAGTGCGGCTGCTGGGTCTCGGTGACGTGCTCGCCGAAGTCGTGCACGGGGAAGGCGCGGGTGTGCAGCGAGCGGTTCGAGTCGGCAGGCAGTCCAGCGGCACCGGGTGCCGCCATGGCGGTCGGGGTGCCCGACTCGATGGCGTACGTGCCGGGCTCGGCCAACGCGAGCAGTTCGTTGTCGCATCCGGCGTCGGGGAAGTCGAAGCCGGCCACCCACCGCACCGTGTCGGCTGCGTCGTCACGAGCGCGGCGCAGTCGTTCGGCGAGCGGGCGCAGCCGCGCGGCCGACGGGACCTGGTGGAATCCGCCGAGGCGGGCGTTGACCGGGTGGATCGCACGGCCGCCGAGGAGTTCCACGATCGCGTTGCCGGCCTGTTTGAGGCGCAGGCCGCGTTCGACGTCGGCGCGGCGGGCACGGGCCAGGCCGATCACGCTGTCGGTGCCGAGGAAGTCGGGGGCGTGCAGCAGGTAGATGTGCATGGTGAGGCTCTCGATCCACTCCCCGCAGTACAGCAGGCGGCGCAGGGCGGCGAGTTGGCCCTCCACCGTGACCTGGCAGGCGCTCTCCACGGCGCGGCAGGCGCTCGTCTGGTAGGCGACCGGGCAGATGCCGCACACCCGTGAGGTGAGGTCGGGCGGCTCGGTGTGGGCGCGGCCGCGCAGGAACGCCTCGAAGAAGCGCGGGGGTTCGTAGATCCTCAGCCGTGCCTCCTCCACCTCGTCGCCCCGCAGGCTCAGGTGCAGTGCTCCCTCGCCCTCGACTCGGGCGAGGGAGCCGACACGCAGCACCCTGGATCCGCGGCGGATCATTGCTGTGCTTCCTTCCGGGAGGTCGCGTCGAACTCGGGGGCCGCGGTGTTGAAGGTGCGCAGTACCCGGACGATGTCGAGGCTGTCCATGCCGTCGCGCCGCAGGAGCGGTACGAAGGCACCGAAACTGGTCGAGTTCGACGGGCCGAAACACCCGTAGCAGCCGCGTCCGTACCCGGGACACAGCGCACCGCAGCCGGCGTGCGTGACCGGGCCGAGGCAGGGCGTGCCGTGGGCGACCGTCACGCACACCGTGCCGCTGCGCTTGCACTCGAAGCACACGCTGTGCCGTGGCACGTCGGGGGTGCGTCCGGACAGGTAGGCGGTGATGACCTCGATCAGCTGGCCGCGATCGATCGGGCAGCCGCGCAGTTCGAGGTCGACGGGCACATGCGCACTGACCGGGGTGGAGGTGGCCAGGGTCTCGATGTAGTCGGGCCGGGCGTAGACCACGGACTGGAACTCGGCCAGGTCGGCGTGGTTGCGCAGCGCCTGGACGCCGCCCGCGGTGGCACAGGCGCCGATGGTCACCAGGTACCGGGATGCCTCCCGGACATGCTGGATGCGCGCTGCGTCCTGCGGTGTGGTGATCGAGCCCTCGACGAGCGAGAGGTCGTAAGGCCCTGGTTCCGGGGCGCTGGAGGCTTCGAGGAAGTGGCTGACCTCCATCTGGTCAGCGATGTCCATGAGTTCGTCCTCGCAGTCCAGCAGGGTGAGCTGGCAGCCGTCGCAGGAGGCGAACTTCCAGACCGCGAGTCGCGGACGCCGGGTCGCTCGGCGGGTGTCGGCGGTCATGTTCACAGCTCCGGTACCGAGAGCAGGGGCCGGGCACGGGACCAGTCGAGGACCGGCCCGTCGCGGCAGAGCAGGAGCGGCCCCAGCTGGCAGTGGCCGCAGTGCCCCGTGCCGCAGTGCATGGTGCGCTCCAGGGACACCCTGATCCGGTCCGGTGCGAGGCCACGGTGCACCAGTTCGCGGGCGGTGGCCCGGATCATCACCTCGGGCCCGCAGACGAAGGCCGCGGCCCTGGCGGGGGTGAACGCCACCCGATCCAGCAGCCCGGTGACGACGCCGACGTCGCCGGTCCACGCCCCGTCGGGCCGGTCGACGGTGACGCCCACCCGGGCACCTGCCGCCCGCCAGCTCTCCGCTTCCGCGGTGTAGAGCCGGTCGCCGGGCGTGCGGGCCCCGATGAGGACGTGGAGTCGTCCGTACCGTCCGGGTGCGGCCAGGGCCGCGTTCACCACCGGCCGCAGCGGCGCCAGGCCGATACCGCCCGCCACGATCAGCAGGTCCCGCCCGAAGGCGGCCGACAGGTCCCACCCCGTTCCGAACGGCCCGCGTACCCCCAGCGTCCGGCCCGGTCGCACGTCATGCAGCGCGCGGGAGATCGCGCCCACGGCCCGCACCGTGTGGGTCAGCCGTTCCCCCTCGATCGCGCTGACCGACAGGGGAATGTCCCCCCGGCCGAAGGCGTACACCATGGCGAACTGGCCGGGCGCGAACGGCGGCAGCGCGGCGCCCGCCGGCTCCAGTACGAGCGTCGCGACGCCGGGCCCGTCGGCCGTCCGCGTCACCACGCGGTACGCCGCCGGAGGCAGGGCCGGGCGGGGGGACACCCGCGACACGGTCACCTCTCGCCTCCGGACGTCGTCGGCGCGCCCTCGGGCGGCGCGTACAGGTCCAGGAGCCTCATGCGCGACGCCCGCAGCCGCCGTCCGATCGCCACCGACGCCACGCACCGGGTGACGGCGAGTCCGAACACGGGATCCTCCTCGACGGCGGCACGCACCTGACGCGCGTCGAACTCGTGGGCGTGTACCGCGTCCCGGACCCGTGCACCCAGGTGCCACCGATAGGGCTCGAACAGCCAGGACCAGCCCAGCAGATCCCCCTCGCCCAGGGTCTCCACGACTTCCCGGCCGCGCCCCGGAACGTGGACGTCGAGGACGACACGTCCGGAGCGCAGGACCCAGAACCGGTCGGCCTCCTCGTCCTCGTCGAAGAGGCGGGCGTCGACGGGGAAGGACGCCTCATGGGCGAAGCCGAGCAGCCGCGTGCGATGGCCGGGGGCGAGCGTGTCGAGGAAGCCGTGGCCGGTGGCCGTCACGGGTCTGCCCGCCGGGCCGCCGTAGCCGCCTGCTCCTCGTGGTGCACCGCCGCTGCCCGCTCGTCGTTCAGCGCGTGTGCCTCCTCCGTGATGTCGATTCCGGTGGGGCACCACACGATGCACCGGCCACAGCCGACGCAGCCGGAACTGCCGAACTGGTCGTACCAGGTGCCCAGCTTGTGGGTGGCCCACTGCCGGTAGCGACTCTGCGGGGAGGCCCGGACCGGCCCGTCCTGAAGGTGGGTGAACTCAAGGTCGTAGCAGGACTCCCAGCGACGCCAGCGCTCTGCGTGCTCCCCGGTGAGATCGGTGACGTCCTCAGTGGTGGTGCAGAAACACGTGGGGCAGACCATGGTGCAGTTTCCACAGGTGAGGCAGCGTGCCGTGACCTCGTCCCAGCGGTCGGCGCCCAGCGTGTCGCGCATCAGCACCTTCAGGTCGACCGGCGGCATCGTGCGGCCCATGCGGAGGGCGGCGCCGGCGACCTGCTGCTGCGCCACCGTCCGTGTCGCGCCATCAGCGGGCCTGCTCGGCAGCTCACCCAGCACGTCGGCGCCCTCCGGGCTGCCCGCCCGCGCCAGGAAGCGGTGGCCCGCCCGGTCGATCACCTCGGTCAGCGCCAGGTCGTGACCGTCCTCGACAGCCGGCCCGGTGCCCATGGACACGCAGAAGCATGTGGCCCCCGGCTCGGTGCACTCCACCGCCACCAGGAAGGCCCGTTCACGCCGCCTGCGGTAGGCGGGATCGGTGTGCGGGCCACCGGCGAGAACCCGGTCCTGCACCGCGATGGCCCGCAGGTCGCAGGGGCGCACGCCGAGGAACGCGTACGACGGCGCCTGCGCTTCTTCGGCCGTGATCGTCAGTCCACCGTCGGCTCCACGCTCGGCGGTCCATTGACGCTCCCGCTGCGGGTGCAGGTACGTCTTCCACGACTGGGGGCCTGCGCTGTGGGCGAAGGCTGCTCCGTCCCCGCGTGCCGTCAGCCGGTACCGGCCGGCTTCCAGCTCGACCCCGTGGCCGTAGGGAAGCTCGTCGCCACTGGAGATCTCGGCCAGCACGATCGCACCGTCGCGCACGGTCGGCCCGATGATGGTACGGCCGCGCCCGGCCAGCACGGTGACCAGCGCGTTCAGGCCGTCCTCGCCGAGCACCACGGCATCCTCGGTCTGCACCGTGACCTACCTCCCGACCTGGCGTCCGCTGCCTGGGGCCAGTATGTGCACCGGTCAGGGGCGCAGATGCGTAGCCGGTTCGCACTGTGGGCCGGGTGGCCCTGCCCCTCGCTCGTTCGGGGGAGCCCGGCGCGGTCTGGGCCCGGCGCCCGTCCCGGCTCGGGAAGGCCCGGTCCGTGGACGTGCCCCGACAGCACCCGTGCATCACCGTCATCGGTATCGGCAACGACTTCCGGCGCGACGATGCGGCGGGCAGGGTGGTGGTCACCGCTCTGGCGCGGCGCGGCGAGCGCCGTCCGCTCCCGCCGGGCACCAGGCTGCTCGTGTGCGACGGCGAGCCGGCACGCCTGCTGTCCCTGTGGCAGAACACCGATCTCACCATCGTGGTCGACGCCGCACGCGCCGCTTCGGGACGGCCCGGCCGCATCCGCCGGCTGGACGGGGACGCCGTGCTGCGGATGGCCCGACGCGACGGTGCCGGCTCGCACGGACTCGGCCTGCGTGCCGCCGTCGAACTGGCCGGTGCACTGGAGCTGCTGCCCGGGTGCCTGGTCGTGTACACCGTGCAAACGGCCGACACTGCCCCGGGCATGCGTATGTCCCCGGAGGTTCGAGCGGCGGTACGCCCTCTCGTACGACGGGTCGCCGACGAGATCACCCGCTATGCCCTGTCCGCCGCTCCGTAGGGTCCCATTCACACCGGCTGCGGCACGACCGCCACGGGAGACAGCGAGTGGTGCAGGACGCGGTGTCCGACCCTGCCGATCTGCATGCCGAACTGGCTCTGTCGCCGGCGGGCCCCGACCACCAGGAGGTCCGCCGCGGCCGTACGGGCTAGAAGCACCTGCGAGGGCGGCCCCTGGATGACGGCATGCCGGACCCGTACGTCGGGATAGGTCCGGGTGGCCGCGTCGACGCTGCTCTCCAGCAGGGCCGACGCGCGTTCCTCGTGGGTGCGCTCGTCGTCGGCGCCGGCTTCGGGCCCGTCGAACCTGGGGGCGCGCCAGGCTCGCACCACGTCGAGCATGCAGTCCCTCGCCTGCGCTTCCCGGAAGGCGAAGTGGACGGCCGGGGAGTCGGCGTCCGCATCGCCGATGCCCAACAGGATGCGCCCGTGCGTACCCTCGATACCGGCCTCGTCGCCGCGCACCACGATCACGGGGGACCATGCCAGCGCTGCGACCGACAGGCTCACCGATCCCAGCAGCAGTCCGGCGAACTCGCTGCGTCCCCGTACCCCTGTGATCACCGCGAAGGCGTTCCGGCTCTCGCGCAGCAAGGCGACCACGGTGTCCTTGGGGATCACCTCGGTGATCACCTTGACGCCGGGCGTACGCGACTGCACGCGTTGGGTTGCGGCGCTCAGGATGTTCTCCGCCATGGTCCGCTCCGACGACCGCTCAAGGCTGAGGGCCATGGCCTTGCCCTCGTAGCGCTGCCACAGGGAGGCGTACACCAGTCGCAGGGAGCGTCCGTGGCACGCGGCCTCGTCTGCAGCCCAGTCCGTGGCGCGAAAGCTGGACTCGGACCCGTCCACGCCCACCACCAGTGAAAGTTCCATGACACACCGCCTTCCTCGTTCGTGCAGTTTCGTCGTGTCCGGTCAGTGCGCCGTCGGATGGTCAAAGGTGCGGTACGACCGCCACGGGGCAGGGCGCGTGGCGGAGCACGGCGCGGTTCACCGAGCCGATCCGGTGACCCACGCGGGTGTCCCGGCGCCGGGCTCCGACCACGAGCAGTGACGCCTCCTCACATGCCCCCAACAGGACCTCGGACGGCGGGCCCTCGCCGAGGACGCGACGCACCCCGCCCGTCAGGATCGGGCCCCGAACGGTGCTCAGAGCGTCATCCAGGCGGTGCTGGGCCGCGCTCCGGCACGAGTTCCTGGCATCGTCGTACTGCCCTGTGTGCGCCGTGGCGCCCTCCACCCGAGGCACCCGCCACGCGTGTACGGCTCGCAGGGGGCACCCCTGTCCGCGGGCTGCTTCCAACGCGAAGACGGTCACGGCGGCGGCACTGCCGTGCTCGCCGACGCCGAGCACGACCGGATCATGCGGTTCCGGCGGCGCGGGCAGGTCACGGACCACCACGACGGGGCAGGGCAACGCCACCACCACCGGAAGGCTGACCGATCCCAGCAGCGCCCCGGCGAACCTCCCGAGCGCCCGGCTGCCCAGCACGAGCAGGACAGCGGCATCACCCTCGGTCAGCAGCGCGGGAACCGGATCACGCAACACCACCTCTGCCGCCACTGCCACCGAGGGACGACGGGTGCGAGCACGGGCTCCGGCGTCGCGTGTCACGGCGTCCGCCAGCGACCCC
The DNA here is from genome assembly GCF_024435355.1 of Streptomyces odontomachi. Classification (GTDB taxonomy): domain Bacteria; phylum Actinomycetota; class Actinomycetes; order Streptomycetales; family Streptomycetaceae; genus Streptomyces; species Streptomyces odontomachi. Next base: position 423,088 of record NZ_JAMJWG010000001.1, on the reverse strand, counting down.
CGACCGCCGGCATAGTGTGCCCACACGGCGGCGTGCACGATGCGCAGCGGCACCCGTCGGCGTGCCGCCTCGTCGACGGCCCAGTCCACGGCCGCGTTCCCGGCCGGGGTACCGTCCGTTCCGACCACCACAGGCCTGTCACTCATCGCACCCGCAAGAACTCCTCCTAGGGGGCCCGGACGGCGCCGCCGTCCCTCACAACCGATCATCACCTGCCCATCGGGCTACGGCGACTCGGCTGCGCGGAAGGCGGTCCGCAGAGGCAGGCGACGAGCACCGCGGGAGCTGACAGGCCGCTACGCAACGTGACGCACGATGACCACGGGGCAGGGGGCATGCTGAGCGCAGTTGTGTCCCACCGAGCCGAGCAGCGTGCCGGCCATGGCACCGTGCCCGCGGCTTCCCACGACCAGCAGGTCCGAGCCCTTGGCCGCTTCCAGGAGTACCTCGGCGGGGCCGCCATAGGTCACCGTGGTGTGCACGACGGTGTCCGGATGTCCCTCGACGGCCTCCGTGACCGCCTCTTCGAGGACCACCTCGGCAGCCGTGCTGATCGCCTCTTCACCCCCCTGGGGGAAGGTCCACCCCACCGAACCGTAGAACTGCGGATACTCCCATGCCGTCACGGCCTCGACCTGTGCGCCGGTCCTCTCCGCCTGGCTGAGGGCCCAGCCCAGGGCCTTCTTGGAAGAGGGGGACCCGTCCACCCCGACGACGATCCTGGCAGCCTTGGGATGGTGGCTCATGCGGTCTCACCAGGGCCGTCCAGCCTGCGGGCGCAGCGCGGGAGGATCTCCGTGAGGCCGCAGGACGGCTCCGGCCGACGGGCTTGGCTCCGTGGGAGATTCACCTCGGACACCACACCCGGCGCCGAGCCTTCCTCCCTGACGACGGGCACGGCAGTGACGTCGTCGTCCGACAGCAGCACGACGACATCCCAGAAGGTGTCGCTCGGCGCCACGTTCACGGCGCCGCGCGTCGTCAGAGCGCTGGCCGTTCGCTGACGCATGCCCACGCGTCTCCTTTCCTGACCGCGCCGCGCCCAGACGGGTCGAGCCTCCGGCAGCCCCCGTCTCCACGCGAAGACCGTCACGCCCCTCCTTCCGGGGCCACCGGCCCGCCGCCGATGGTCCGGCCGTCCGCCCGCTGAGGGTGCAACGGCGCGTGCCGAGCAGGGGGACGCGGGTGAGCCCTTCACCGCAAGCGGTGGTCTGGGCGAGGTCCGGGCCGCAACCATCCGGTGGAGAGCGTCTCAGACGACAATGCACCGTGGTGGGCATGCGGGGAGGAGACATGGCCCGTGTGCCGGCCCCGTCAGGCGAACAGGCGATACCGCACTACGCCATCCGCCCCTCAAACGGCCGGTCGGTCACTCCTGCCCCACCCGGCCCGGAAAGAGATCGCTCTGCGCGTTCCGGGCGCGCCGCGACCGCGGTGGAGAGAGGTCGGAGGCAACGCAGCCCATCCGAGGTGCCGTGCTCGTCGACATCCTCGTCGGCCCCGGAGCCCGGCGAGCACATCGACTCGTCGCTCGGGTGCCCTGGGCTGGGCGCCGCGAGTCGGATGCGGCAGAGGGGCATGCCTCGGCGGTTCGTGCCGGCCGTGCGCGCCCGGCCGTGGCTCCAGCAGGCCTGCGGGAAACCTGTACGCGGAGTCGGACGAGGCGGTGATACCCCTGGGGCGGGGCCGGGGGTGCCGTGCAGAGGTCCATGCCCGTGTTGAGCAGGTCTTCAGGTTGCCGCGTCCGGTCGCTGCTCGCTGCCGGGTTCGCGGTGCTGGTGGATGCGCGCTCGTCATGGGCTGCGACATGTGCTGTCTCGCCTGACCGTGGCACGGACGCATCCTGCCGCATCGATGGGATCGTCCCGCCGCCCGCCCTCGGGTGGGCAGATCGACGTGAACACATATCTGCTGTTCGGGCAAACGCAGTTGACGCCACTTATGCGCAGACCTATCATAAGTCTGGTTACATACGGAGGAGTTGACGTGACGCCAGGACGCCGTCGGATGACCAACACCACCGACCTCGGCCGGTGGAATGCCGAGGCCGTCCTCGACTGCCTCTACGACCGCGAGGCGCGCACCAACACCGAGCTCGCCTCGGCGAGCGGTCTTTCCCGGTCCACCGTGGAGCGTGCGCTCGACCTGCTCGTCAGTTTGGGTGTCGTCGGCGGGTCCGAGCCGGTCGCACTGGCCAGCGGCCGTCCCGCCGTGCTCTACCGGCTGCAACCCGCTTTCGGTCACCTGCTCGCGATCGACGTCGGTGCGAACACCGTGCGCGCCAGGGTCGACGACCTCGCGGGCCCCCGGCCCGGGCTGGATGCCGGTTCGGCCGAACCGGAGCCGATCAGGGTCGATCCGTTCGACCCGATGCCGGTCCGGCTCGAGGCGGTGGCGCGCGCGAGCGAGGCGGCGCTGGCCGGCGCGGGCATCGGCCGTGACCGGGTGCGCGCGGTCGCCGTCGCCGTCCCCGGCATCGTCGGAGCGGACGGCAGGATCGCACGCTCGGCCGTCATCCGTTCCCGCGACTGGGACGGCGACGGGTTGCGCACCTGGCTGGCCGACCGGTTCCCATCGACCCAGGTCTCCATCGACAACGACGCCAACCTCGCCGTGCTCGCCGAGCAGCGCTTCGGCGTCGCGGGCAACACGGAGGACGTCGTCGTCGTGCTCGCCGGTCGTCGCGTCGGCTTCGGCATCATCCATGGCGGGCGGTTGCACCGCGGCGCGCACCACCAGGCCGGTGAGGCGGCGAACATCCGCGACTCCTGGTGGGGGCGCGCGAGCAGTTGGCTCTACGGCCGGCAGGCCGAGGCGGCGCAGCTGTTCGCCGCGGCCGACGCAGGCGACCCGGCCGCGGCCGAGGACGTCGCCGAGTTCGTCGACCTGCTCGGCATGGCCTTCGCCGAGATCGTGCACACCATCGACCCCGAGCTGATCGTGCTCGGTGGCGCGCTCTCCCTTGCCGGGCCGGCGATCCACCGCCCGCTCGCGAACCGGTTCAAGCTCGCCTGCCACGGCATGTTCGAACCGGAGTTGCGGTTGTCCACGCTCGGTCGCCGCGCGGTGCTGCTCGGCGCGGCCGAACGCGCCCGCCGGCAGGCGTTCGACCACATGCTCGACGACGCCAGGCCCCAGTTGCCCAACGCAACGCCAAGGAGACGGTCATGACAACCGGCAACGCCTCTCCGGAAAGCCCCGTTCGCGTCGCCGTGCTCGGCGCGGGAGTGCGCGGCAGGGACCACAGCAGGCGCATCCGCAGCAGCGGCGGACTGATCACGGCCGTCGCCGAACCCGACGACCTGCGGCGCGAACGTCTCGCCGCCGAGCACGGTCTGCCGCCGGAAGCCTGTTTCCGCGACTGGCGTGACCTTGTGGAACACGCGGCGGGCCAGGCCGACGCGGTACTCATCACCACTCAGGACGACGACCATGCCGACCCGTGTGTGCGCTTCGCCGAACTCGGCTTGCACATCCTGTGCGAGAAGCCGATGGCGCCCACCGAACCCGACGCGGCCAGAATGATCGCCGCGGTCGAACGCGCGGGCGTCGTCTTTGCCGTGCTCCATCCGCTGCGGTACATGCCCTATACCGATGTCGTCAAGGATCTCATCCGCGACGGCCGCATCGGTGAGATCGTCAACGTCGAGCACCTCGAACCCGTCGGCGCATGGCACTTCGCGCATTCCTACGTGCGCGGCAACTGGCGGCGCGAGGAGGAGTCCAGTTCGCTGCTCATGGCCAAGTGCTGCCACGACATCGACTGGCTGTCCTACCTGATCGAGGCGCAGCCGGTGCGAGTCGCCTCTTTCGGCGGGCTGCGCCACTTCACCAGGGACAACCAGCCGGCAGGTGCGGCCGACCGCTGTCTCGACTGCGCGCTGGAGCCCGACTGCCCGTTCTCCGCACCGCGGCTGTACCGGTCGTGCTTCGGCGATCGCGACCGTGAGTACTGGCCGTTGAGCGTGGTCACCCCGACCCTGACCGAGGGTGCGTTGCGCGAGGCGCTCGCGACCGGACCGTACGGGCGCTGCGTCTACGCCTGCGACAACGACGTCGTCGACCACCAGGTCGTCGCGCTGGACTACGGCAACGGCGTCACGGCGACCCACACCGTCACCGCGTTCACCGAGATGGGCCACCGCAGGACGCGGATCTTCGGCACGCACGGCAGCATCGAGTGTGACGGCAAGCAGGTCGTGGTGCACGACTTCCGCGGCCACCCGGCGGTCGCCGCGACCACCATCGAGGTGCCGGCCCGTGCCGAGCACGGTGTCGCCGACCATGGCGACGGTGACCGCGCCGCGATCGCTGCCTTCCTCACCGCCGTAGCGACCGGCGACACCAGCCGCATCCGCTCGGGGCCCCGCGAATCCCTGGCCAGCCACCGTGTCGTGTGGGCGGCCGAGCAGGCCCGCCACGACAACACGACGCTCACCGTGCCCGACCCGCTTCGCGCTCCCGCATGCACCACGGCCGCGCCCTGATCGCTGCTCACCGTCCCCGAAGGAGACGCACATGTGGTACCTGCTGGCCGGCTTCGCCCTTGTTGCCGTTGCACTCCCCCTGGCGTTCAGCCGGAGCACGGGCCCGCATCGCCACGTCCCACCGGCGCAGCTCAGCCAGCTCGCTTCGATGGCCTGGCGCGAGGAGGACCGTCGGTGACGAGCACCCGTGGTGCCGCGGCGGCCGCGGACGAAAGTGGAGAAGCCAGTGACTGAAGATCAGGAGTATGGGACGTGACCTCAGCCCCGAACGACTTCGCGTCAGCGGAGACCTTTCCCTGCACGGTGACCATCGGTGCGTGGGCACGGAGATTCCTCTTCGAGCTCCTCGCGACGATCTTCCCGATACTGCTCGTTCTCGTCCTGGTGTTCCACGTGCTGGGAGCTGGTTCGCTGAGCTGGCCACTGGCGATCGTTCCGTCGGCGGCTTTCGGCATCGTGATGTGGGTGGCGAAGAAGCGCCAGTTCGACGAGACATGGGGCACCGCCAGGTTGGAACTCTCGTCCCGTGGGGCGGTGGTTCTGGAACGGCACTGCCGGCTGGAGCTGCCCTGGGACCAGGTGTACTTCCTCGGCAAGGCGGACCTCATCAACAAAGGTGCCAAACCGACGATGGCGGGTGGCCGGGCCGGCGTCATAGCCGGCCTGCTGTCCATGGCCGTGATCGCGACGACCCGGCGGCGTGGGCAGGCCGCGCTGATCGGTAAGGGCCGTCTGACGGTGAGTCCCGGGGCTTCTAGGTTGGTCCGAGGACAGATCGCCCGGAATCAGGGTGCGCGTGACGTCGATCCGCGCACGGGCGGCCGGCTGACGGCGATCGTGCTTCCTGCGTACGACAGGAACTGGCGGAGCGGGCGGATAGGGCAGTGGATCCAGGCCCACCGCGCCGATCTGCTCGCCGACCCCACCCGTACGCCCTGACCGCCGGAACGCACCGCCTCCCTGGCTGCAACACGGCGGCTGGTTGCCGCGGCCCCGGGTGATGCGGAACCGCGGCTACCACGTGGGCGGATGTCCCGTGTCAGCGTGTGGCGAGCCGCCACAGATGGTCAGCGGTGCCGTTGTCCTCCCATTGCAGGACCTGGGCACCGGAGTCCGTGCTCGCGTTGGTCACGCCCAGGAGCAGGCCACTGTTCGAGTTGACGATCTTGTAGTAGCCCCCGGTGTCCGGGACCAGCTGCCACAGGTGGTCGGCCGTGCCGTTGTCACCCCAGATGAGGGCGGTGGCACCGTTGGAAGTGCCCGCGTTGGTGATGCCGAGCAGCAGCCCGCTGGCCTGATTGCGGATCTTGTACAGGCCGGAGCCCGCCGACGCCAGGGTCCACGTCTGGGTGGCCGAGGTGCTGGGGGTTTCCTGGTCGACGAGGGTGCCCTGGCCGGTGCCGCCGCCGGCGGTGCCGAGCGCGAGGCCGCTGTTCTTGTTGAGGATCTGGTACGTGCCGGCGGCCGAACCGCTGGACGGGGTGATCACCAGGTGGTAGCCGTCGGAGGCGTTCGTCGTCACCGGCACGGTGACGGAGCCGTTGCTGACGGGATAGTCACCCTCGAAGACCGTGCTCGGCCCCGACACCGCGGTGGTGCGTCCGCGGGACGGCGTGTCCTCGACCTTGACGTGGACGCTGGAGCCGAAAGCGGAGAGCGAACCGAGCCCGTTGACGGTCACGGCCGAGTCGCCGGCCCCGTCGCCGAAGATGACGTCGATCTGGTTGCGGGCGCTGTTGAGGGAGGCGGCTCCGTCCAGGCCGGTGGACGCCGGGGGCGTGGTGGTGAGCATGTTCCCGCTCATCGCGCCGTACCACTTGTACAGCCAGTAGGCGCCGTTCGGGCTGCCGCCGGTGCCGGTCAGCAGGTCGCCGAGCGCGCCGTAGCCGTTCCAGAACGCGAGCTCGGCGTCATGGACCCCCAGGCGCTCGAACTTCGCGACGTAGCCGACCAGCTTGCCGGGGATACCCACCTCGGACGGGGACGCGTACTCCTCGATCGCGATCGGGCGGGGCGTGATGCCCAGGCTCTTCTCGATGTCGGTGACCTTGGCCACGTCACCCGCGATCTTCGACGAGCTGATCAGCTCGTGCCAGGAGATGATGTCCGGAACGGTGTTCGTGGCGACCGCGTTCTGCAGGAAGTTCTGCATGTCGCTGATGTTGTCCGAGAAGCTCGGCCCCTGGATCGGCGTCGACCTGTCCAGCTTCCGGACCTCGTTGTACGTCTTCACCCAGAAGTCGTTGAAGGTGCCGTTGGACGAGAGCCAGGTGTTGTCGGACTCGTTCCACAGCTCGTACGCGGCGAGGTTGGTGATCCCGGAGGCCTGGGTCTTCTGGATCTGCTGGTCGACCACGCTGAGCCAGTTGTTCCAGCTGAACTGGTAGGGCCAGCCGGCGTAGTAGTCCGACAGGCGGTTGACCACCTTGGCTCCCGCCCTGGCCGCCTCCGGCGCCACCACCAGCACATCTCCGGCCGCCTGCTGTTTGCCGCCCGCTGCCATCTGCACGAAGGTGTTGGGCTTGAGCGGCTCGACCAGGCTGTCGCTGGGAACCGTCGCCGTGGCGAGGCCGTAGAGGGACCCGGACGCGACGTGTGTCACGGGCCGCAGCACCTGGCCGGCGTTGACCACCAGCGTCGCGGAAGCGGTCGGGGCGGCCTGGGCGGCTGTGCCGGTGAGCGCGGCCGCTGCCACGGCAAGCGCCGTCGCGGCGCAGCCGAGGGCTCGACCCAATGGCCGGCCGGGATGGAGGTGCGCACATCCACGCATGACGAAATGTCCTCCTGACGGAGTGTCGATAACGGAGTAGCGCGAAGAAGGACGCCCGCCGTAGCCGTCGAAGACCGATGTCGCCGCCCCACGAACCTCCGGGCCGACCCGCTCACTGCGCGAGCAACTTTACGCAAGAAGGAAAACCTTTTCTCATCCGGAAAGGTAGGCGCCGGCATGGGTGGCGTCAAGAGTTGACACGGGCAAAGCTGGTGCAGCGCGGGCATGTTGGCGTTCGGGTGGCTACTGGCCTGCGCTGTTCCCGCGTGCCGATCGAGAAAAGGGTTTCCCACCTTGCGTCAGATGGCGCGGACGGGGCCGGCATGACGGGGCAAGGGAAACGGCCGGACGAAGGCGGCAACCAGCGGTCGCCCTCGTCCGGCCGGGTCGTGAGGAGAGATCGGGTGCTCAGCGGTAGCCGGCGGCGACGATGTTGGACTGGACGGCGTTCTCGGTCTGGTCGGAGGGGTAGCCCGAGACGATGGCGCCCTCGTAGAAGGTGCCGGCGCTGAGGTTGGTGTTGCCGTTGCAGCAGTCACCGCCGCTGCCCAGGATGATGGCGCCCTGCTTCCTCATGGGGCTGTATCCGTTCGGCAGGCCGCCGTCGTACAGGGTGTACAGGCTGCCGGACTGCGCGTTGCTGCCCTTGATGGCGAAGCGTGACGTGCCGTTGTTCTTCAGGGTCGCGGTGACGAACTTGCTGGTGAACGCGCGCTGGTTGGGGTTCCAGGACGTGCTGCCGCCGGGGTACAGGCCGTATTCGAGGTCCGCCTGGACCCAGGGGCCGCTGCCGGAGCAGCCGCCGAACCAGCAGGAGGTGCTGAAGTTGATGGCGTCCATGGCCCCGGCGCCGTCGGCCTTGCGGGTCGTCTCGCTGTTGCCGTAGTCGAAGCAGCAGCCGTTGTTGACGTGTGTGCCGCTGGTCACCATGTACATGCCTTCGGGCGCGCTGCCGGTGGGCACACCCGAGGCGTGGCCGTCACGCCAGTAGCTGTTCCGGGGGTTGATGTAGAGCGAGTACGCCTTGTTGCTGCCGATCGTGAGCGACTCGCTGGTCGCGTTCGCGGCCACGTCGGAGCCACCGATTCCGCCCGGGCCCTGGTAGCCGAGGTCGTTGCCGTGCCCGGACTGGTCGTAGACCCAGGTGATGACGCACGAGGTGCCGGAGCAGAACGAGTCCTGCGCAGCCGCGTCGGCCGCACCGCCCGCACTCACGGCGGCGATGTCCCGCGTCGCGTTGTCGGACGCGCGCCGGACCTGGTACAGCCGGCCGCTGTAGGAGCCGTAGAGCGCGCGCACGGTGCTGTGCGCGGCCACGCACGGCGTGCCGCCCGACGCGTAGAGGTCACAGGGACCCGTGCCGGCCGCCGACGCCGGCGCCGACGAGGTGAACGTGGCCGCCAGCACCGCGACCAGCGCCAGCAGTAAGCAGGCGACGACCGCCACGGGCGAGCGCCGGCCACGGCCGCCGCGTCCTGACGGCAGGACGAACGAATGCCTCACTGTTTTCCTCCTTGAGGTGGATGGGGGCTGCACGCGGCCGAGTACGCGAGGCCCGGTGTCGTGCGACACGAGGCAAGGTGCATGGCCGCCCGTAGTGCCGTCGTGCGACGCCGGTGTGCGGGGCCGCGTGCCCCGCGCACCGGCGAGCCGGTCAGGACACGCCGATGTGGCGCCCGCTGAGGCCCTTCGGAGTGGTGGCGGGGCCGCCGCCGACCTGCTCGAAGGGGAGCGAGGTGGTCGGCGATGAGACGCGCTGGATGAGATAGGACGCGCCGGCTTCGGCGGGAACGGTGAGCGTCGAGCCGGTCTGGTCGGTCAGTACCGTGCGTCCGGAGCCGTCCACGACCTCCACGTTCTGCCCGGCCCAGGGGTTGCGTACGGTGACGTTCCCGTCGGCGCCGGCCTCGACGGCGACGGTGGTCAGCTGGCCGCCGCGGATCTGGACATGGGCCCTGCCCCGATGCTGGATGTACACGGTGCCGTCGGCGTCCCAGCCGCTGGGCCAACCCGGGGCGACGCGCAGGGTGCCGTCGTAGTCCTGGACCAGGCCCTCGCTGACGGCCGACGCGTCGACGCCCAGCTCCTCCAGGTACGGTGTGCCGGTTTTGGCGTCCCAGCTGGCCATGCCGTTGTCGAAGACCTGGTACTTCTGGATGTTGGCGATCATCGCGGTGCGCATCTCGTCGCCCAGGCCGAGCCGTGCCGCGTGCAACGCGTCGAAGCTCCAGTCGTTCTCGGTGACGTAGCTGCGATGGTCGTAGGTGCGCTTGGCCAGGTCCGACTGGTTGCCGCTGTCGCCGATCAGGTTGTACGGCCACACCGCTTCCAGGCCCAGGTTCTCCACGTTGTGCTTCTCGGCGGTGGGCTGGCCGGACAGGGCGATCATGTCGTTTCCGGCGGAGTCTGCGGACGGGCCCAGCACCTGCGTCTGGGTGGCGGTGTCGGTGCGCGGCAGCGGTCGTAGCTTGGGGATGGCCGCGTCGAGTTGGCCAACCAGGTCGGAGTCGACGCCGAGCGTCCGGGCCGCGCTGGCCGCGACCGGGAAGAGGGCCTGCATGGCGGCCACGTCCGTGGTGGGGTCGTCGACCGCCCACTGCGTCTCGTGCGCGTTGGAAGTGGTGTGCAGCAGCCCGTCCGAACCGGTCCTGGCGTGCGACAGCAGGAACTGTGCGGCGCCCTTGACCAACGGGTAGTTCTGCGCGAGGAAGGACGTGTCGTCGGTCATCAGGTAGGTCTGCCACACCCACAGGCCTATCTCGGCGCCGCTGGTGACGGTCTGCGAGTTGTACGACGGGGCGATCGTCGAATCGCAGGAGGCGTTGCCCTCGGCCCAGTCCGGTGTGTAGTACCCGTTGCCGTTGAACCGCATGGTCTCCGGCACGCACAACCCCTGGTGGTTCGGGTAGTGCTGGCCGGTCCAGGCGGCGATGTTGTCGAGGTTGCCGCGGTAGAGGTTGAACATGGGGGCGTTCAGGAAGGACACGCCGGCCGACAGGTCTGCCTGGATGTCCATACGCATGTTCCAGAACCAGTACCCGGCCGGATACCAGGGTTGGGAGTCCTGAGCGACGGCGAACAGGTTCGCCTCGCCGGCCTGGGTGGCCGGCAGGGAGCCGCGGTTGGACGCGGCGATGTCGTAGAGGTACAGGGTGCGCATGTTCTCGAAGTACTCGCCCGAGCCGTCACTGGACGTGATCTTGATCAGGCCCGCGCTGTCCCAGTAGTCGTGCCACCAGGCCACGTGGGAGGCGGCGAGGTCGTCGGCGGGGCGGGTCAGGTCGCTGCCGAACAGCTGGGTCGCCGTGCCGATGGCGTCGCCGCCGGTCCAGCCCGGGGAGACGGCGATGACGCGGAAGGAGCCGTCGCTGTCGGGGTGGAAGCTGACCTGGCCGGTGCGCGCGTCCGGCGTGCTGGCCTGGACGTCGCGGCCACCCGCGCTGATCCCCGCCAAGGTGCCGAACGTCCGGCCGGAGGCACCGGTCGTGCCGCTGTCCGTCCAGGTCTCCGACAGGGTCGCCACGGAACCGGACGCCTGCGCGCTCGGGTTGCGGCCGTTCCAGAGCCTGACCTGAGCGGTCTGCGTACTGTTCGGGTCGGCACCGGTGACGTCCACGACCAGCTGCGCGGTGTCGGCCCGCACATAGGCGGTCAGGGTCATTCCGCCGCCGGACTCGTGCAGGGTGCCGTCGTACAGGTCGAGGTGGCCCGTGAAGTCGGAGGCTCCGGTGAGCTTGCTCAGCCCGGGGATGACCACCCGACCGGGCGACTTGCGGTCCGGGAAGGTGTCGTTGCGGTTCAGCTGTGCGGTGAAGCCGTCCGCGGCCCACGCCGACGCGCCCAGCGTGCCGTTGCCGAGCGGGACGAACCCGCTGACGTCGGTGTTGGCATGCTTCAGGACGATGTCCGAGCGGCGCACGACGTTCGGCGTGTCCACCATGAAACGGCCGTTCTGCCAGGCCGTCGTGACGGTGGCGGCCGACGCCGAGGGGCCGGTGGCCGCCAGCGCACAAGCTGCCAGCAGCCCCACGGCGCTGCCTGTCAACACGGGCTTTCTCCAGTGGCGACGCATTCGCCGTACTCCTTCGGACATGCTGGCGCGGTGGATTGCGGGGCCCTTCCGCAAGTCGAACGGCCGGCCGACGCGGGGCTGGTGGGCGATCGGCGGAGCTCTGCTTGCCGCGAGTTCCGGAGCGGAGTCCTCCCCCATCGGTCCACGAGGGATCTCCCCCGTTGTCGGCCGGCCGTCATGAGGTCGGTACTAGCCGCCGAGTGCGCTCAGGACGGCGCTGTACGCGGCCTTCTTGTTGCCGTTGTTGTCGAACAGCAGCGGGCTGTCACCACTGCGCCAGGAGTCGCTGTCGCGAATGCCCCACACCGTGATGCCGGTGCAGCGCGAGACGTTCATGCACGCCCTGACGGTGTTGGAGTAGTTGGTGCTCGACGCCTGGGCGATGTCCAGCTCGGTGATCTGCACGTCCACGCCTAGGGCGGCGAAGTTGGACAGCGTGGTCTGGAAGTTGGACGGCGGGCCGCCGGTGCCGAAGTGGCTCTGGAAGCCGACGCAGTCGATCGGCACACCGCGGGACTTGAAGTCCTTGACCATGTTGTAGACGCCCTGCGTCTTGGCCGCGTTCCAGTCCTCGATGTTGTAGTCGTTGTAGCAGAGCTTCGCCGACGAGTCGACCGAGCGCGCGGTCTTGAAGGCCTCCTCGATGAAGCCGTTGCCCAGCACGTTCTGGAACACCGAGCTGCGGTGGTTGCTGCTGCCGTCGGCGAAGGCCTCGTTGACCACGTCCCAGGCGTAGATCTTGCCCTTGTAGTGGGACATCTCCTGGGTGATGTGGTTGTTCATCACGCTGCGCAGGGTGTTCGCGTCCGAGATGCTGCTCACCCAGCTCGGCAGCTGGGAGTGCCAGACGAGGGTGTGGCCGCGCATCCGCTGGCCGTGTGCCTGGGCGTGGCTGACGATCGAGTCCGCGGGGCCGAAGTTGAACGAGCCGCGGGAGGGCTCCGTGGTGTCCCACTTCATCTCGTTCTCCGGGGTGATCATGTTGAACTCCCGGTCGAGAATCCCGGAGTACGTCCCGTCACTGAGCTTGTAGTTGGCCACCGCCGTGCCGAAGTAACGGCCGGACTGCGCGGCCTGTGCGCCCAGCGTGCTGGCCGCGGAGCTGGACTGGGTGGCGGCGACGGTCAGCACGGCAGCGGTGAACAGCCCCGCAGCTAACGTCACGCGCCGACGAGTTCCGATCCGAATGTTCATTCCGCTCCTCTGGAAGTGCGGGTGTGTGGGGTAACGGCGGTCGACCGCCCGGCCGGACGGGCTGGGCGGACGCCGCCTTCTGGGGCCGAGGGCCCCGGGCCCCGCCGAGGTGCCTGTCCTTCGGTGGCCCTGCTGCGGGGAAGCGCTGCGGTCAGGGTGTGACCAGTTCGAACCGCTCGACCTTCACCGAGCCGCCGAGCGCCTGGGTGGCGTGGTTGAACATGGCGTAGCGGTAGCCCATGAAGAACGGCCAGTTGTTGCCCATGGTGAAGGTGGGGCCGAGGGTGGTGAAGGTGGTGCCGTCGGTGCTGTAGGAGAAGGTGGCGGGGCGGGGCGCACCCGGATGGACGTCGGCGTGGGCGCGCAGCCAGATGCGGTCGCCGGAGACGCCGGCGCTCGCTCTTTCCGTGCCGGTGCCGGTGGTGTTCCAGTTGCTGTCCATCGTCAGCCCGTCCACCATCACCACCCGGGTGGCGCCGTTGTCGCGTTTGATGCCGATCCAGGCGGAGGAGTCGCGCAGCAGGGCGAGTCCGGCCCGGTCACCGTCCCTCATGGCGGAGGGGTCGAGGGTGATGGTTGCGGTGGAGGTGGGTCCCTGGATGCGGTGGGTGAGGGTGTTGCGGGCCTGGTAGAGGTCGCCTGTGACGGTGGCGGTGTGCAGGGTCAGGCCGTTGTCCACCGTGTACTTGCTGGTGTCGGGGTTGTGGTTCCACTCCCACTGCGGCTTGAGGCTGGTGCCGTCGAAGGTGTCGACGCCGATGAGCGGGGTGACCGGGTGGGCGGGAAGGTTGGGGAAGGGGTAGGAGGCGCCCCAGGCTCCGTTGACCGTCTGGATGGTGGGCCAGCCGTCGGAGGACCAGGTGATCGGGGCCAGGGCCGGGACCCGGCCGCCGGGGTAGGAGTCGACGAAGGCCATGTAGTACCAGTCGCCGTTCTGCGTCTGCACCAGCCCGCCCTGGTGCGGTACCCCACCGCCGGAGATGGGTCCCGGCATGTCGAGCAGGACCTGGCGCATGGTGTACGGGCCGAAGGGCCCGCTGGTGGACTTCAGGATGTACTGGCCGTTGGCGGGCCGGGTCAGGAAGATGTAATAGCTACCGTTGATCTTGTAGAAGCGGGAGCCCTCCAGGGTGCCCACGCTGGAGGGCGTGGAGAACACCTGCTGCGCACGCACCTGGCTCTTCCCGTCCGCGGAAAGCTGGGCGACGCTGATGGTGGTGTTGCCGTAGGACACGTACATCGTGTCGTCGTCATCGATGAGCAGCCCGCAGTCGTAGTAGGCGTTGTTGATGGTCGTCAGCCTGCTCCACGGTCCCTCGACGGCCGGGGCGGTGTAGATGTACGACTTGCTGAACTCGATGCAGCCGATCCAGTAGAACGTCTTGTTGCTGGGCCGGTAGTTGAGGGAGGACGCCCACACGCCCTTGATGTAGGCCCGCCCGCCGTCGAGGTCGTACTTGGCGCCGAAGTCCAGGGTGGGCAGCGAGTGGCCGGCGAACTCCCAGTTGACCAGGTCGTAGGAGCGCAGGATCGGCGCACCGGGCGAGTAGTGCATCGTGGAAGCCGAGTAGTAGTACGTGTCACCGACACGGATGATGTCGACGTCCGCGAAGTCCTGCCAGACCACCGGGTTCGAGAACGACGCGGCAGCAGCGGAGGGTTGCTGCACGGGAGGGCGAGCGGCCGCCGCGGCGTCCGGAGCCGCCCCGACGGGGACAGCGGCCGCCGCCGCCAGGCCGGAAGCCTTCGCCAGGGTTTCCCGCCGGCTGTGGACGTGATCGAGCCAGGACATGCGAGGTCTCTCCTTTGCTGAGGGAATGCAGGTGTGTGGACAGCGGGCTGCCCTGCGCTCTGGCCTGGCGGAAGGCGGTTCGGACCCCACTCGCCCGCAGGCTCGGCTGAGCGCGGACTCCCACGTGGAGGAGGGGCACGGGTAACTCCATGGCTCGACCGGAGGCGTGCCACGGGTCCATCGCCTGTGCCGTCGATCTCCAGCACGGACGACACGCGTGGCTACGCCTTACCGGAACGGATGGTGTGGGGGCTGCCGTACGCCGTTCGGGTGAGCGATTCCGACCCTTCCGCCCTTAACGTTGTTCGAAATAACGAACGACAGTCGAATAGTCGGACAGCAAGCGATGATAGAGAGCGAGCGAAGGACGTCAATACCCCTCGCGGAGACCGGACTCAATCGCAACTAAGACCCCGATGTTTCGAACAGTTTCGCTCAACTATCACCGAAGAATCGGAACTTAAGGGCCTTCTGCCTTCGTGAACACAGATCCCTGCTCCAACTCGGCGCCCCGACCACTTGATCGGCACCGGCATCACACCGGTAGAAGTTCGGTTCGGCACCCGAATGTTTCGCCCCATGGTTTCGAGCCCCTCAGCCGTCTGGAGGCAGCCGGCCTTGGCACCCCCAGCCGGGCACCGCCGGCCGGCCGGCCGGTCGACCGGTTGGGGAGCTCCCGCTGCACCCGATCTCCCCGCACTGCCTGCTTCTCGCCCTGACGGCCGACCTGAAAAGATGGCGTCCGTCCGGCGCGGGCCG
Organism: Streptomyces odontomachi; assembly: GCF_024435355.1. Lineage (GTDB taxonomy): Bacteria > Actinomycetota > Actinomycetes > Streptomycetales > Streptomycetaceae > Streptomyces > Streptomyces odontomachi. The sequence goes on along the minus strand of NZ_JAMJWG010000001.1, from coordinate 408,014 downwards.
TCCGCGCGGTGGTGACGAGGTCGGCGGCCGGCACCGCCACCTTGCTGAGCCGACAGCACGGAGGCCCCATGCCCCTGCCGCCCAGTCCGGTCGCAGCCGCCGATCAAGCACCGGCCGAAGCCGTCGCCCCGCTGATACGTGGTACGACGGTGCTGCGGGCCCTCACCGACACCGACGGTGCACTGAGCCTGCCCGAACTGGAGCGGGCGACGGGCCTGGCCCGCGCCACCCTCGACCGGCTCACCGGGACCCTGGAGCGCATGGGCTATCTGCGCATGGACGGACGAACACCCGTCCTCGCCCCGCCGCTGATGGAACTCGGCAACGCCTACCTGGAGGGGCTGCGCCTGCCGGACCTGCTGGGCCCGTACGCCCGCGAACTCGCCGGCGAGCTGAACGAGTCGGTCTCGCTCGCGGTGGCCGACGGTGCCGGTGTCCGCTTCATCCACCAGACCACGCGGCGCCGCGCACTGTCCGTCAGCTTCCGCGTCGGTGACCTGCTGCCCGTCGAGCGCTGCGGTCCAGGACCCCTGGTCGCCGCCGGCTGGCACGAGGCGGACTGGGAGCGGTGGCGGCGGCGCCGGGCGGCCGATCCGGACGGCGTGGGCTTTCCCGCGTTGCCTCCGGGCGATGCCGCCCGCGTGCCGGCGGAGGCGGAGTTCATCGCCTGGGCACGGCAGGCGGGCGAGCAGGGCTGGGCGCTGGACGACCAGCTCATCGAGCCGGGCCTGGTCGCGCTCTCCCTGCCGGTGCACGCCCCGGACGGGACCCTGGCCTGCGTGGCGAGCCTGGTCAGCCACACCAGCCGGCACAGCGCCGAGGACCTGCGGGAGCGGCTGCTGCCCACCGTGCGCGAGACGGTCGCCGCGATGGAACGGCGACTGCGGGAGGCCCCGCATCCGGAGCCGGCGCCGCCCGGCGCCCACCGGGCCTCATGGATCTCGGCTTCGAAGCAGGAACTCGGCCAGGGGTTCGTCGGCTCGCTCGCCCGCGGGCTCGGTGTGCTCACCGCGTTCGGACCGGGCCGCGAGTCACTGCCCCTCACCGCCGTCGCCCAGGCGACCGGCCAGGCCAGGGCCACCGCACGCCGGGCCCTGATCACCCTCACCCACCTGGGATACGTCACGTCCGAGGCGGGAACCTTCCGTCTCACCCCCCGCGTGTTGGCGCTCGGCTACGCGCCGCTGTCCGACCTCCGCCTGCCGCAGATCGCCCAGCCCCATCTGACGACGCTCACCGAGCGGGTGCACGACTCGACGTCGCTGGCGGTGCTCGACGGGGACGAGGTGCGCTACACCGCGCGGGTCGCGGCCCGGCGGATCATGAGCGTGGACGTCACCGTCGGAACCCGTCTTCCGGCTCATGCCACCTCGACGGGCCGGGTGCTGCTCGGTGCCCTCCCTGCCGCCGACCGGGCCAGGCACCTGGCACGGGCCCACCTGACCTCCCTCACCCCGCACACCGTGACGGGTCGTGAGGAGCTGGCCGCCGTTCTGGACCAGGTGGCCGCCAGCGGATACGCGCTGGTCGATCAGGAGCTCGAGGAAGGCCTCCGTTCCATCGCCGTACCGGTCCACGACCGCACCGGCCGCGCGGTCGCTGCCGTCAACGTCGCCCTGCACAGCGGTCGCCGCACCACCCGGGAGATCGTGGCGGACGTGCTCCCCGAACTGCGGGCGACGGCCGACGCCATCACCGCCGACCTCCGCGTCGCCGGCCGTTTCTCGCATGTCCAGGAAGCCTGAGGACACCCACGTCGTTCGCGATACGAATCGTATGTCGTCATTCCCGACGGGCCTCCACGCCTCCACCACCGCGGGGCCTCGCCAACAAGACGGCCCGAAAGGTACGAAACCCGAGAGGCGTCCAGCCATCCCAACACCGCCCGCTCAACGGGCTTCGCCCCGGCGCCCAAAGGCTGTGCATCCGCCCGATCAGGCCGTTCAATCGGCTTGACCTGCGATGTTCAGCGGCAGAACCTTGCGAAACGTTTCGCCGCAGGGGGCGAATTTTGCGATAGGTATTGACGCTGTTCACCGGTCCCCTATCATCCAGCATGCTCGACACTTCGACCCTTGTTCGATATGACGAACCTTTCACGAGCGCGCCACTCATCAGCCCTCCCGTGCCTCGGCCGGCGCCGAGCCTCGGTCCTGACCGCCAGGAACCGCACCTCACCGACCGTCCGGAGAGCCTCTGACGGGGCCAACCGGAACCGTTTACCCAAGAATCAAGAGGTTCCCATGCTCAGAGGAAAGCTCAGCCGCACCCGTCTGTCCGTGACGCTCGCCGCCGGGGCCGCGGCCCTGGTCTCCTTGGCGGCGACGCTCGTCGCCAACCCGGCTCAGGCGGTCACCACCACCCCGTCGGCGGCCGCAGCGTGTTCCCTTCCGTCGACGTACCGGTGGTCGTCGACGGGTGTGCTGGCCCAACCGGCCAACGGGTGGGTCGCGCTGAAGGACTTCACCAACGTGGTCTACAACGGCAAGCACCTGGTCTACGGGACGAACTACGGGTCGAACTGGGGCTCGATGGCGTTCGGTTCCTTCACGAACTGGTCGGACATGGGCTCGGCCAGCCAGACCGGGATGAGCCAGTCCGCGGTGGCGCCCACGCTGTTCTACTTCGCCCCCAAGAACATCTGGGTGCTGGCCTACCAGTGGGGCGCGTCGCCCTTCATGTACCGCACGTCGAGCGACCCCACCAACCCCAACGGCTGGTCCTCGCCGCAGTCACTGTTCACCGGCAGCATCTCCGGCTCCGGCACCGGCCCGATCGACCAGACCCTGATCGCCGACGGCTCGAACATGTACCTGTTCTTCGCCGGTGACAACGGCAAGATCTACCGGGCGAGCATGCCGATCGGGAACTTCCCCGGCAACTTCGGCTCGTCGTACACGCAGGTCATGAGCGACTCGACGAACAACCTCTTCGAGGCACCGCAGGTCTACAAGGTCCAGGACCAGAACCAGTACCTCATGATCGTCGAGGCGATCGGCTCGAACGGGCGCTACTTCCGCTCGTTCACGTCCTCCAGCCTCAGCGGTTCATGGACCCCGCAGGCCGCCAGCGAGAGCAACCCCTTCGCCGGCAAGGCCAACAGCGGCGCCAGCTGGACCAACGACATCAGCCACGGCGACCTGGTCCGCAACAACCCCGACCAGACCATGACCATCGACCCCTGCAACCTGCAATTCCTCTACCAGGGCAAGTCCCCCAGCGCGGGCGGCGACTACAACAAACTGCCCTGGCGGCCGGGTGTCCTCACCCTCCAGCACTGACCTGTCCATCTGCTGACCGGCACTCACCGCCTCGAGGAACCCCAGCCGTGTGCCGGCTGGGGTTCCTCTCCGCTGCGTACTTTCCCCGTGGGTACGGTGCACGAGGTCCGGGCGGGCGACGGCCCGGACCGTGCCAGGAAGGTTTGGCGTGTTCTGCACCTGGGAGACCGCACCTGACGCATACGCATGTCACGCTTGCTCGGCGTCATGCGGCGGCCGGTCTCCCCACCGTCCTGACGGCGCCCTCGTCACCGCGGGCGGAAGCCCTCACACCACGGGAAAGGCAGAACGGCATGCGGAGAAACCTGTTGCGAGTGGGGCTGGTCACGGCCGCCGTGCTCGGTGTGTCCGCCGGGACAGGACCGGCCTTCGCCACCCCGGCCGGACCGGGCGTCACGGGCACGACCATCTCCCAGACCACCATCGACGGGACGGACTACGTCCTGCGGACGCTCACCGTGCCACCGGGCCAGAGCACCGGCTGGCACTTCCACGACGGCACCGTCTACGGCTACGTCCAGCAGGGCACGCTCAGCCACTTCGACTCCACCTGCCGGTCCAACGGTGTGTACCCGACGGGCACCACGATCACGGAACCGCCGGACGAGGTACACATCGGGCGCAACCTCGGGACCACACCGCTGGTCCTGGATGTGCTGTACGTCCTGCCGCAGGGCGCTCCCACGTCCGAGGACGCGCCCAACCCCGGCTGCGACTTCGAGTAGACCGCTCAGCCCGTACGAACCCGACGGGGCGTGTCAGTCGGCGAAGATCTGGGAATCGTCGGCGAACGCCTTGAACTCCAGGGCGTTGCCGGCCGGGTCGAGGAGGAACATCGTCCATTGCTCGCCCGGCCGGCCGGCGAAGCGCACGTGGGGTTCGATGACGAAGGTCGTGCCTGCGGCACGGAGCCGTTCGGCCAATGCCTGGAACTGGGGCGGGCTCAGGATGAGGCCGAAATGCGGCACGGGGACGTCGTGACCGTCCACCTGGTTGTGTGCTCGCTCCGGGCCGGCGGGGGCGAGGTGGGTGACGAACTGGTGGCCGTGGAGGTTCCAGTCCACCCAGGTGTCAGCGCTGCGGCCCTGCTCCAGGCCGAGTACCCCGCCGTAGAACTGCCGTGCGGCGGCCAGGTCGTCGACCGGCATCGCCAGGTGGAACCGCGGCATGGGTGTGTGGGGAACGCTCATGTGGTGTGCTGTCCTTCCTCGGCGGTGCCCGTCTGCTGAACTGCCCTGCCCGATCCTGGTCCGGCAAAACGGTGCGGTGCTCCGATCGAGCCGACGCGGCCCGCTCAGAGCACCCGCCGCTGCCGGCCCAACCACGTCTGGGCGACCACGACCAGCACCAGGAACGCCCCGCTGACCACCTGCTGGTAGGCCGAGTCCAGGGAGCCGATCTGGTTGATGACGTTCTGGATCACCTTCAGCAGCAGCACACCGACCAGCGCACCGCTCACATAGCCGAGTCCGCCGGTGAGCAGCGTGCCGCCGATCACCACGGCGGCGATGGCGTCGAGTTCCATGCCGTACCCGAGGATCGTCACACCGGAGGCCAGGTAGGCGGCGTTGAGCGCTCCGGCGAGGCCCGCCAGCAGCCCCGAGAGCGTGTAGACGAGCGTCTTCGTGCGGGCCACCGGGACGCCCATCAGCGCCGCTGCGCCCTCGTTGCCCCCGACGGCGTAGACGTGCTGGCCGAACCGGCTGCGGCGCAGCACGACGGCACCCGCCACGAACAGCACCACGGTGATCCAGACCGGCACCCCGATCCCGGCGAGGCCGCCCTGCCCGAGCCGGGCGAAGAAGGCGTCCTTGTCGACGAGGAAGGTGGTGGCGCCCTGGTCCGTGACGCCCAGCATGATCCCGCGGGCGGCGAGCATGGCAGCGAGGGTGACGATGAACGGCGCGAGCCGGGTCCTGGCGATGAGCAGGCCGTTGACCAGACCCATCAGCCCGCAGACCGCCAGCGGAAGCAGCACGGCGACCGCCGTCCCGTACCGCGAGCCCCAGGCCGCGAGCACACCGCCGAGCACGAAGACGGACCCGACGGACAGGTCGATGCCGCCGGTGACGATGACGAAGGTCATGCCGAGGGCCACCACGGCGAGGAACGAGGAGGACATCGCGATGTTCTCCACGTTGTCCGCCGTGGCGAACGAGCCGAAGGAGAACGAGGCCACGACGGTGAGGGCCACCAGCGCCACCAGGGCGCCGTGCTGCTGGGCGAGCGCGCTCAGGCGTTCGCGTGAGGCGGCCGCGGAGTCCCGCTCGCCGCCGTCCGCCGCGGTGGCGGCCTGGCGCTGACCGGCAGTGTTCTCAGCGGTCTTCGGGACGGTCACCGCTTGCCCCTCTCCCGTGCCGCGTACACCGCGAGCACGATCACCACGGCCTGGGCGATCTGCGTCCACGACGACGCCAGATCGTGCTTGATGAGGGTGGCCGTGAGCAGCTGGATCAGCACGGCGCCGGCCACGGTGCCGCCGACCCGGACCCGGCCGCCGGTCAACGGTGTGCCGCCGACGACCACCGCCGTGATCGCGGACAGCTCCATCAGGTTCCCGAGCGAGCTGGGGTCGCTGGCCTGGAGCCGGGCCGTGGAGAGGAAACCGGCCGTGGCGGCGAGCAGCCCGGAGCAGACATAGACGACGATCAGCACCCGTCGCACCGGAAGCCCCGCAAGCTGCGCGGCCGGGCGGCTGTCGCCGATCGCGAGGAGCTGCCGTCCGAACGTGGTGCGGCGCATCATGAAGCCCATCAGGACCGCCAGCGCGGCGGCGATGAGGGCCAGATACGGGATGCCGGCCAGCTCACCGGAGCCGAGCTCCCCCATCCCGCCGTCCCGGACGTCCTTGAGCTGCGGCAGCATCACGAGGGCGATACCGCGCCCGCCGACCATCAACGCCAGCGTGGCCACGATGGGCTGCACACCGACGACGGCGATGAGCAGGCCGTTGACCAGGCCCACCACGGCGCCGCCGAGCAGGGCGACGAGCAGCGCCAGCCAGGGGCCGTAGCCGAGGTAGAGCGAGATCAGCGAGGTGGCCAGCGCCATCACGGCGCCCACGGACAGGTCGATGCCCTCGGAACCGATGGCAAGCGCCATGCCGAGGGCGACGATCAGGACCGGGGCGACCTGGACGGCCTGGGTGCGGAAATTCTCGACGGAGAAGAAGTGGTCGGTGAAGAGGAGGTTGAACAGCAGCAGGACGGCGACGCCCGCGTAGACCCCGAAGTCCTGGAGCCGGCGGGCCAGGGTGGCCCGGTCGGCGAACGCCGTCTTGCGCAGCGCGAGATCAGCCATGGACCGCGGCCTCCTCGGCTATCGCCCGCAGCAGCCCGTCCTCGGTGACGTCGTCGCCGACCAGTTCCCTGACGACCGCACCGTCCCTGAGCACCACCAGCCGGTCCGACCCTTCGATCAGCTCCTCCACGTCGGAGGAGATCAGCAGCACGCCGAGGCCGTCCTCGGCGAGTTCGTCGATGAGTTTCTGGACCTCGGCCTTGGCGCCGACGTCGATGCCGCGGGTGGGCTCGTCCAGGAGCAGCACCTTGGGGTGTACCGCGAGCCAGCGGGCCAGCAGCACCTTCTGCTGGTTGCCTCCGGACAGCTCGTCGACCCTCTGGTGGGGGCTCGCGGCCTTGATGCGCAGCCGTGTCATGAAGGTCTCCACGACGGCGTCGATACGGGCCTCCGAGACCAGGCCGAGGCGGGACATCCGCGGCAGCGCGGCCAGCGCGATGTTCTCCCGCACGGACAGGCCCGGCACGATCCCCTCGGACTTGCGGTCCTCCGGCAGCAGGCTGATGCCGGCCCGGATCGCGGCCCCGGTCGACCCGGTGCGCACCGGCACGCCGGCGACCGTGACCTTGCCGGCGCCCAGCGCCAGCGCACCGGCGATGGCCTTCGCCGTCTCGGTGCGCCCCGAACCGAGCAGCCCGCCGAGGCCGACGACCTCGCCGGGGCGGATGCGCAGCGAGACGTCGTGCAGCTGATGGCGGCGGGTCAGGCCCTCGGCGTGCAGTACCGGCTCGGTGCCGGTGTCGTGCGCGCCGCTGAACTTCGTCAGCCCCTCGGCGCGTACCTCGCGCAGGTCGCGCCCGAGCATCAGGGACACGAGCCGGAGCCGGTCGGTCCCGGCGAGCGGTCCGGTGTGCACCACACGGCCGTCGCGCAGCACGGTGACCGTGTCGCAGACGGCGTACAGCTCGTCCATGCGATGGCTGACGTAGACCACGGCGATGCCGTCGCCGCGCAGCCGCCGGATGACGCCGAAGAGGGTCTCCACCTCGCGCGGTTCGAGGGAGGAGGTGGGTTCGTCCATGATGACGACGCGGGCGTCGACGCCGGCCGCACGGGCGAGTGCGACCATCTGCTGGGCGCCCACACCGAGGGTCCGCAGCGGCTTGCGGACGTCGACGTCCACACCGTAGTCGAGCAGGATGCGGGCCGCCTCACGGTGCATGCGGGCGAAGTCGATCAGGCCGAGGCGGGTGCGCGGTTCCCGGCCGAGGAAGAGGTTGCGGGCCACACTCATCAGAGGGATGAGGTTGACCTCCTGGTAGATGGTGGAGATGCCCGCGTGCTGGGCGGCGAGCGGGGTGCTGAAGGCGACCGGTTCGCCCTGCTGGAGCAGGGTCCCCTCGTCGGGCCGGTAGACACCGGTGAGGACCTTGATCAGGGTGGACTTGCCGGCCCCGTTCTCGCCGACGAGCGCGTGCACCTGGCCGGCGCGGAGGGTGAAGTCCACCCCGTCCAGGGCGAGCACGCCGGGGAAACGCTTGGTCAGGCCGCGCACGGCAAGGACGTCAGCAGGCGCGCCGGGCACGCCTGATGCCTCGGGTGCGCCGGTTGCGCCGGGTGGCACGGATGCGGTCACCGCTGCTCTCCTGGATTGCGTGGACGGGGGCGCAGGGGGGATACGCCCCCCGGCAGGGGGTGGGCTCCCTTGGCCGCGGGTCAGAACGCCTTGCCGATGTCCGCCTTGGCGTTGGAGCCGTCGTACTCCCCGTCCTTGATGACGATGTCTTCGCCGACGGCCTTGCCCTGGGTGAAGGAGTCGAGGGTGCTGAAGGCCAGCGGACCGAAGCGCGGGTTGGACTCGATGACGCCCGAGATCCAGCCGTCCACGATGGCCTGCACGCCGTTGCGGGTCCCGTCCACCGTGACGATCTTGATGTCGCCCGGCTTCTTGCCGGCGCTCTTGAGCGCGTTCACGGCGCCGAGGCCCATCTCGTCGTTCTCCGCGTAGATGCCCTTGATGCCGGGCTTGGACTGGATGAGCTGCTCGGTGACCGACTGGCCCTTCTCCCGGGTGAACTCGGCGGTCTGCTGGAAGACCACCTTCAGACCGGGGGCCTTGGCCTTGATCCGGTCCGCAAAGCCCTTGGTCCGCTCGGTGGTCACGTTGTTGCCCGCGGTACCCAGCAGGATGGCGATCTCGCCCTTGCCGCCGGTCGCCTTGATCATCTGGTCCGCTGCACGCTCGCCCTGCTTGGTGAAGTCGGAGCCGATGAAGCTCACGTAGTCCTTGCAGGGCTCGGCCGTGATCTGCCGGTCGATCGTGATGATGGGAATCTTCCTGGCACTCGCCGACTTGAGCACGGGCTCCCAGCCGTCGGAGTTCAGCGGGGCGATCACCAGCAGGTCGGCGCCCTTGGCGATGAGGTCCTGCACATCGCTGATCTGCTTGGAGAACTGGGACTGCGCGTTGACGGCGAGCAGTTTCACACCACGCTTCTTCGCCTCCTGCTTGATCGAGGCGGTCTCGGCGATACGGAACGGATTGGCTTCCTTCTCCGACTGCGAGAAGCCGACGGTGGCGGACTTGAGGTCGATCTTCTTCGCCCCGTAGTCGCCGATGGCGCACGTCTTGCCGCCGCTGCCCTGGGCCACCTGCTGGTCACCGCCGGAGCCGGCCGCCTTGCCGGTGTCGTCCCCCGACTCCGACTTGGTGCAGCCGGCGGTCAGAGCAAGGCTCGCGGCCAGGCCGACGGCAAGGAGAACACTGGTCGTGACGGTGCTGCGAGCATGCGGCTTCATGGGGACACCCCTGTTCCGGACAGCGTGAGAAGCACTCCGGGAAGCGTGGGCCGGGTGCCGGTGGATCATCCGGAAGGTTTTTACATCGTTGAAAGGGCGGTGTAAATACCTCCGGCAACAGCTGGTACGGACCTTACGTCCGGGCCCCGCACGTCACATGACGCCGCGTCAGCCGGATCGGCGACCCAGCGTGCTCTCCCGTTCCATCAACCGGAAACCCGGCTGGAGCTCACGCGAGGGAAGCGGCGCCGCGTCGGACTGCGCACTCTTCAGCCGCCCCACCACCGACTCGACCGCCAACCGGGCGATGGCCTGCTTGTCCGGGGCGATGGTGGTGAGCGTGACGGCGCCGTAACGGGCCTCGGTGATGTCGTCGAAGCCGACCACCGCGATGTCCTCGGGCACCCGCAGTCCGCGTTCGAAGAGCACCCGCATCGCGCCGATGGCGATCAGGTCGTTGTACGCGAACACCGCGTCCGGCAACTGTCCCAGGTCCAGCAGCCGCGCCATGCCGGCGGAACCGTCCTCGTGATCCCAACCGTCGGTGTGGGCCACCAACGCCTCGTCGACCGGCACGCCCCAGGCGGCGAGCTCCGCCTGCCAGCCCAGCAGCCGCAGGTGGGCAGGCTGGTGGGTGCGGTTCTGGCGCGCCCCGAGGAACGCGATGCGGCGTCGGCCGAGGCTCAGCAGATGGCGCACGGCGGCGCGCGCGGCCGCTATGTTGTCGATGGCGATGTGGTCGAAGGGCAGGTCGTAGCGACGCTCGCCGAGCAGCACCAGCGGGGCGCCGTCGGTGCGGGCCGCAAGGTCCTCGGGTTCGAGTTCCAGGGGGCTGAGGATCAACCCGTCCATGACCCGCGCGGTGAAGCCCCGGCAGACCTGGATCTCCTGCTCGCGCCTGCCTTGGGTGTGGTCGAGCAGAACGGTGTACTCGTGCCGGGCCGCCGCGTCGATCACCGCTCCCGCCAGTTCGGCGAAGTACGGGTTGCCCAGCTCGGGGATGGCCAGCGCGATGAGTCCGGTGCGGCCCTTCCGGAGGTGACGGGCGGTCAGGTTCGGACGGTAGCCCAGTTCGTCGAGGGCCTGCTGGACCCGGGCCCGGGTGGCCGGGGTGACGTGCGGGAAGGCATTGACCACGTTCGAGACGGTCTTGACGGAGACGCCCGCACGCTCTGCGACGTCCTTAAGACTCACCGTCATCTGCCGGCCTCCCGAGCCTGCCGTGTCGTGCATCTGGACGGAGCACGGGGGGCGTGTCTGTCATGCGAACGACCCTTCCTTCCAACGTTATACAAGAGGGGGTCGCCAACGGCAGAGCCCGTCCCTGCTTCTGTCGCCACCGGGGGCGCCGGCGGCAAGGACGGACGGCATGCGCGATGCCGGGCGTGATCTCACCGTGCAGCGGCCATGGGCAGGGGAGTCCTTCGTCAAGACGGTGCCATCGTCGTCTCTTTCCTCGCGCGATCCAACAGGCGTGGGCGAGGGTGATGGACGTCGGCGAGCGCCACCCTGGCCGACGCCCCGCGCATCGGACGGTGCGCGGGGCGATCGGGCGGGGTCGGCAGCCCGCTCAGGCGGGGGCGGCCGAGGCCCGCACGGGGACGTGCGGGACGCCGTGCGGGATCAGCCCACGGCCTTCCAGTGGTCGTAGGCGCTGACCATCTGGTATGTGCGGCTCGGGCAGTAGAAGGCGCTGTTCGGCTGGTCGTAGTGGGTGTCCGAGTTCGACGAGTTCGCGGTGGACCAGGCACCGTTGTTCCGCACCGATATGTTGCTGGACTCGAAGGTCACTCCGGCCATGTCGGCACAGGAGTAGGCCTGGCCGGAGGAGGCGACCGTGGAGTAGAGCTCCTCGATGTCCCAGCCGTCGGTGCGACCGGACTGGTTGGTTCCGGACTGTGTGAACAGGTTGTCCCACCGCGCGGTCGCATAGTTGTAGAGCGCCGCGGACCAGGTGTTGGAGGACGCCGACGTTCTTATGACCCGTCCGGTGTAGGCACCGGAGCCGTTGGTGTAGGTGCTCATGAAGGAGCTGTTGATCGCTACGGATGCCTCGAAGGTGACGCTCTGGCACCAGTCCCAGGCGGAGACCGAGCGAACGGACCTCGTGTAGACCGTGACCAGTTCGACGCAGGAGCCGCCGGGCGGGTACATGGTCGGCGTGTAGATGGTGGTGAAGCTGTCCGCAACCGTGAGCTGGGTGGAGACCGACTGGGTGGCGCAGGAGCCGTCGGCGCCGGACATCGACTTGAACGCGGTGCCCTGCGCGGGATGGATGTCGACCCGCAACTGCTGCGCTGAGTCGCTGCCTGCCGTGCCCAGCGGGCCCTTGGCGGAGATCCCGTACTGCGCACGGTGCTGCGCGGTCAGGGAGGAGAGCCGGCTGTGGACCTGGCTCCGGGACATGGCCCCGCGGACGGAGTGGCCGGAGACGGCAGCGGAGGTGCAGACACCGGCGTCCGCCGCCTGAGGACGTGCCACGCTGTGTGCAGGGCTGGCGTAGGCGGTACCCAGGCCGCAACCCAGGACGACGGCTGCTGTGGCGGCGAAGACGGCCGCCGTGGACTTCAGACTTTTCACGCTGATGTGATCCTCTCGGGAAGGCCTAAGGGTGGTTGCCCGCATATACATCAGACATGCCCATGACAAGCGATGACCTGTCAAAAAAAGAAGACCACGGTCGACTGTTGTCAGTCCCGCACCCAAAAAAGTCCGATTCTGTCTACTCCGGTCGGCGTCCGCTACGCCCACGCCGCCATCACGGCGCCTTGGAGCACGGTCCGCCCGAAGTCCGGGCGGACCCTCCGCATAACCTGACCCAGCCCGACCCAGCCCGACTCAGCCGGAACTGCCGCCGACGCGCCGGTTGGCCAGCACGGGCAGCGCCTTGCGCACCTCGGGCACCCTCGCCAGGTCGATGTCGGCGACCAGCAGTTCAGGCGCGGCGCCGGCTTCCGCGATGACCTGGCCGGTCGGGTCGATCACCGCGCTGTGGCCGATGCCCGTGGGCGCCCCCCGCCCCGCCGCTCCCCCGGCCGCGGACGGATCCGCCTGGCCCACGGCCGCGACGAAGCAGGTGCTGTCGAGCGCTCGCGCCCGCGTCAGAAGCCGCCACTGCTCGAGCTTGCCCGCACCGCCGGCCCAGGATGCGGCGACGACGACCAGCTCGGCGCCCCGGTCGGCGAGGGTGGTGAAGAGGGCGGGGAACCGGACGTCGTAGCAGGTTGCGAGGCCGATTCCGATGCCCTCGTGAGAGATCAGCGCGGGCGCGGTGCCGGGGACGACGGTGTCGGACTCGGCGAAGCCGAAGGCGTCGTAGAGGTGGATCTTCTGGTAGCCCGTCACTCCGTCCGGTCCTGCGGCCACCAGGACGTTCGCGACCTTCGCCCGCCCGTCCGGGCCCTTCTCCCCGGTGGGCGTGAAGGTGCCCGCGACCGCGAGCACACCGTGCCGGTCGGCGAGCGCGGCGAAGCGGCTCACCCATGGTCCGTCGAGCGGTTCGGCGACGTCCGCCAGCGGGTTACCGAAGGCGCACATGGCCGCCTCGGGGAACGCGACCAGCGACGCACCGGCCCTGACCGCGTCCTCCAGGCCTTTTTCCACGGCCGCGAGGTTCGCCTCGGGGTCGGCCCCGCTGACCATCTGCGCGAGCGCGATGCGCATGCTTCGACTCCTCATCTCGTTGTCCTGTCGCGGTTGGCTGATTGCCGCCGTCCCGGTGGGACGATCCTTGTATACTTCTCGTATGCTAGAAGCGGCTGATCCTCCCAAGGCCCTGTCGGGACGTGACCGCGCCCTGCGGTACCTGCGGGAGAAGGTGCTCGCCGACCCGTCCGTGCAAGGGACGTTCCTCAACGAGCAGGTCATCGCGACCGCGGTCGGGGTGAGCCGCACGCCGGTCCGCGAGGCGCTTCTGATCCTCGCCGCGGACGGCCTGGTGCGCATCGAGCCCAAGCGCGGTGTCTACATCCCGCCGATGTCGGCCCGCGAGGTGAACGAGCTCTTCGACCTGCGCGGGCTTCTGGAACGGCACGCCGCCTCCCAGATCCTCGCCGGAGGCCATCGACCGGAGGTCGCCCTCGGCGAGATTCTCGCAGCACAGCGCGAGCTGGCGGCGCGCGCGGACGACAGCCTGGCTGCGGAGTTCATCGCGGTGGACCGGCGCTTCCACCAGGCGATGGTGGACAGCGCGGGCAGCGCCCTGCTGTCCAAGACCTACGGCGGGCTGAGGGACCGCCAGATCCGCGCCGGCTACGCCGCCGTACGCAGCCGGCATGAGCGGTGGAGCGAGGTCTGCGACGAACACGCGCGCATCGTCGACGCCCTGGCAGCCGGTGACGTCGCCGCGCTCCACGAGGCGATCGACGATCATCTGCGCATCACGCTCACCCTGTTGCTCACGTTGTAGCGGGGACCCGGCAAGCTCCGGACGACGCGGCTTCCCGCCGGGGACCGCGCAGGTCGCCGCCGCGGCACGACACGGTGTCTGCCGCGGCAGCGACCCATGGCTGAAAGCGGCTGTCACCGCTTGGCCGCCACCGCCGGGTCGACCACCTCGTGGGGGTCAGGGGCGGGCCGCCGCTCCGGGTCCGGGACCACGTGCTCCATGTCGACGTTGCGGGTCTCGCGGGTGAACAAGGAGGCGATGGTGGCGATGAGGCCCATCCCGGCGGCGTACCCGGCGATCGGCAGCGACGAGCCGTAGTGCGCGTACAGCGCGACGGCGATGATGGGCGCCAGGGAGCCGGCGAGGACGGCCGAGATGTTGTAGGCGACGGACATCGCCGAGTAGCGCACCTCGGTCGGGAACAGCTCCGCGTAAATGGGACCGTTGACGGCGTTGAACAGGGCGTGCGCCAGCATGGCCACGATCACGGCGGCGGCGAGGCCGGCGAAGCCGCCGCTGTCGATGAGGGCGAATCCGGCCCACGGCCAGATCACGTAGCTCACCCCGGAGGCGATGAGGACCGGCTTGCGCCCGCGCCGGTCGACGATGACCGCGAACATCGGGAGCGCGACGGCGCAACACGCCATGCTGATGGTCACGGCCGTCAGCGCCGTGCCCTTGCTGAAGAGGTCGGCGCCCGTCACGTAGCTGAGCACGTAGGTGCCGAAGAGGTAGAAACTCACGTTGTCGCCGAAGCGCAGCAGCACGGCGAGGATGATGCGGCGCCAGTGGTAGCGGAAGGCGTCGGCCACCGGGTACCCGGGCGCCGGCTCCCGGCGCCGCGCGGCCCGCTGGAACATGGGGGTCTCGGCCACGTGGTTGCGCAGCAGCAGGCCGATCACGACCAGCAGCGCCGAGAGGGCGAACGCGATGCGCCAGCCGTAGCCGATGAAGGCACCGTCGGACATCACTCCCTGAAGGATGGCGAGGACACCCGCGGCCATCAGGTTGCCCACCGACGGCCCGGTGGCGGGGAACGACGTCCAGAACGCCCGGGCCTTGGCCGTACTGTGTTCGGCCGCGATGAGGATCGAGCCGCCCCACTCACCGCCCAGCGCGAAACCCTGCACCAGGCGGAGCACGAGCAGCAGGATCGGTGCGGCGACGCCGATCGTGCCGTAACCGGGGAGACAGGCGATCAGGAACGTCGCCACGCCCATGACCAGCAGCGTCCAGATCAGGGTGCCCTTGCGGCCCTTGCGGTCACCCATGTTGCCGAGCACCGCGGCGCCGAGCGGACGGGCGACGAACCCGATGGCGTACGTGGACAGGGACAGCAGGGTTCCCACGACGGGGTCGGCGTCGGGGAAGAACACCTCGGGGAACACCAGGGCGGCCGCGGTGCCGTAGAGGAAGAAGTCGTACCACTCCACGGCCGTGCCGATCAGGCTGGCGCCCGCTACGACCGCGAGCTGCCTGGTGTTCGGAGGCGTGGCACCCGATGAGGACGGGGTGGTCGTCGCAGACACGAGACGGGTCTCCTTGAGTCACGGACGGCACTCGCCGTCCGACGGTGGGATGCGCGGTCGTCGTCGACGCGCTTCGGTGTCGCAGCGAGCTGGACACGACGGGGAGCCGGGGCCGCACCGGGCCGGCGGGACGGGCTCACGCCGCGAGCCGGCGTTCCAGCATCGAGGAGCGCAGCAGGAAGCGACGGTGTGCTTCCGGATCGGCGACGATGTCACGCATGCGCATCGCCTGGGCGCGCCGCCGCTGGGGATCGGACTCCCGCAACTGCTTCCAGTTGCGGTCGGTCTGCGCACCCACGTACTCGACGGAGATGTCGCGCTGCTGCTCGGCGTACTTCGCCAGCAGCGCCACACCGTCCGCCCCGGCAGCGGCCTCGGCGAAGGCGGCACGGAGCGCGAAGGCGTCGAACAGGCCGCTGTTCATCCCGAGGCCGCCGAGCGGGTTGTTGATGTGCGCGGCGTCGCCGGCCAGGGCGATACGGCCGGCGGCGTAGGTGTCGGCCACCCGCTGGTGCACCCGGTAGACCGTGGTGTGCAGCACGGGGAAGTCACCGTCCAGGGCGTGGACGCCGTGCAGCCGCCGCTGGATCTCGGCGGACGACGACGCACGGTCGTCGTCCTCGTCGGGGCCGAGCGGGAACATGATGCGCCAGTAGTGCGGAGTGCGCAGCATGAGCAGCCACTCGTCGGGGTCTGAGATGTAGTTGACCCACGAGATGTCGGGCATCACCTCGCGGAACTCGAAGGTCGTGGAGGCGACGATGTAGCGCTCCGGATAGGTCATGCCCTCGAAGCCGATGCCGAGTGACTTGCGCACCGCGCTGCTCGCTCCGTCGGCGGCCACCACGTAGTCGGCCGTCTCGGTACGCGCGGCACCGGCGCGGACGACGGTGTACTCGGCGCGCGCGCCGACCGTACGGGCCGCGGTGACCTTCGACCCGAACCGCACGGTGGCGTTGGGGTGCGCCGCGAGCTTGCCGAGGATGACGCGGGTCAGGTAGCTCTGCTCGACCTGGATCCGGTAGGGGAACTTGGTGAGCCCTCTGATGAGGGAGAAGTCCAGCCGGGCGATCAGGCCCTCGCGGCGGTCACGGTACTGGTAGTCGGGGACGCGCAGGCCCTCCCTTTCGAGGTCCTCCACGACGCCGTAGGCAGCCAGTTCCTCCAGCGTCGAGGGGTGGAACGTCGACGCGCGTGACTCCGTCGACAGGCCGTCCAGTTCCTCGTGGACCGTCACGTTGTGACCGTCCATGGCCAGGCCCAGCGCCAGGGTCATGCCGACCGGACCGGCACCCGCGATCGCGATCTCGAGGGGCGTCTGAGAGGGGTGGGGCACGTTCGTCTCACCTCGGTCGGATACGGCTGTGTCATGGGTCGTACGTGCTGCCGCACGGGCTCGAGTCGTCCCGTTCGTCATGGCGCCGACCGGTAGCGGGCCTCGAACGTGAGCACCCCTTCGTCGGTGCGCCAGGGCCCGTGCGGCATGCCCGGCGGTCGGCAGGCGTACATGCCGGCGGTGAAGGTCCGGCCGAGGGTCAGATCGGTGAAGGAGCCCTCCAGGATGTAGACCTCCTCCCAGAAGTCGTGGATCTGGACGCCCATCGGGGACGAGTCAGCGCCGGGCGCGTAGCGCAGGATCCGGGTGGCGACGCCGCCTTCCTCGTCCCGGGAGAGGATGCGCTCGGTGATGAGGGGGTCGTCGCCCGCGCAGACCGTGTACGCCACGTCGCTGACGGGGAAGAACTCGAATTCGGGCTTGGCCATCGTCGTCTCCTGCTCAGTTCTCGCGGCGGACGGTGTAGTGGTGCTCGATCACCTCACCGGTGGGAAGGTCGAGGGCGACCCGCCAGGCCTGCCCGAACCGGAAGGTGTCGGCGAGCAGCGGAACGGTGCCGCCGAACAGCACGACGTCGCCGGTGGGGCCGTCCGCGCCACCGGCGGCCAGGCCCTCCAGCAGGTGCGTGGGATGGGTGAGTTCACGGAGCAGCCCCTCCTGGTAGGGCGTGCCGTCCACCCAACTCCGCAGCCGGCAGGCGTCCCAGTCGAGCGAGGCCAGGTCGACCTCGACGACCGAGGGCCCCAGGGGCTTGGGGCACACCCGCTTCGAGGCCCCGATGTCCTCTTTCTCCAGCTCGCGGTCGGTGTGGTCGGATCCGATGCCCAGGTACGTACGTCCCCCGCTGACGATGATCACCGGCTCGGCCTCGCCCGAAGTGCGCGCCCCCCGCACCCGCACGCTCTCGTCCGTCACCAACGTGCCCGGCGGCATGGGGTAGTACATCGGCACGCGCTCCGGCGGTGCCACGCCGATCTCGGCGAGCTCGTCGATGTGCCGTTGCACGGCGGCCCGGTCGCGTCCGGTGTAGCCGGCGACCACGACCCGTGAAGCATCGACCGTCACGGCGGCGCCGCTCCCCAGCGGGGTCAGAGCGACGGGAACCGCAGGTGACTCGACAGTCATCCACTCCTCTTTCATGTGCTCTTTCATGTGCTCTTTCAAGCGCTCACTCGTGCGGACGACGCCCAGGGAACCGGCGTCAACGCGGGCGATCGAGCGGATATTTTCTACGTACACTCTTGGTATACAAGATGTGCGCTAGGAGGGGAAGGGGGGAACGGAGCGGAACCCGGGGGGGCGCACCCGCTGGTCAACTGCGGCCTTGCCGCCGTGCCACGGAGTAACGTGGCATGGCGAGGGCCCGGGGCTATCTCTCGTAGCCCTGGGCCCTCGCCGGTGGAGCCGGGAGGTTCTCGGTGCCTACCTACTGGTGGAGGGCAACGGAGTCTCCGGCGGGTACGGTCACCGACGCGGTGCCGGACGCGTCGACCGTGACGGTGGCGCCGGAGCAGTCGCCCGAGGAGTCCGGGTCGCCGTGCACCACGTCGCAGTACGTGCCTGCGGGCAGGCCGGTGGTGAAGGTCTGGGTGACGCTGGAACCGCTGTTGTTGAGGGCGATCCAGGCCTTGTCGCCGCGGCTGAAGGCGATGGCGTTGTCGCCGTTGTCCCACCAGTTCGCGACGGCTTCGCCCTGGGCCGCGTTGTGCCAGCCGACCATGTTGGCGATGCCCTGCACCCGGTCGGTGCACACCCATGCGCTCGAGGAGCAGTCCGTGTCGCTGACGGTGCCGTCGGTGCCGGCCGGTGGGGAGTCGTCGGAGTTGCCGAAGGCGAAGCCGGAATACACGGTCGGCTGGATGCCGTAGCCCCACGCGAGCATGAACTCGGTGGCCAGGGTGTACTGGGAGCCGTTCTTGTAGTTCAGCGTGGCGCCGTTGCGTTCGGTGTCGTGGTTGGTGACCATGGCGCCGTCCTTGTCGCTCGGCTCCAGGCCCCAGCTCTCACCGAACGTCTTGAGGTTGGCGATGTTGCCCTGGAACTGGCTCTTCATGGCATTGGCGTAGTCGAAGCCGATGACGCTGCCGTTGCCCTCGAACGCGGCGGGCGCGAGGTTGCCGCTGCCGCCCAGCGCGATCTCCTGGAGCACGTAGGGCCGCTCGCCCCACTTGGTGTCGTCGAGCCGGGAGATGATGTCGGCCATGTCGCTCTGGTTGATGTGCTTGGCCGCGTCCACCCGGAAGCCGTCGACGCCGTCGCCGATGAGCTTGTTGAGATAACCGGCGATCTTGGTGCGGACGTCGTCGGACTCGGTCTTGAGGTCGGCCAAATTCGACAGGTCGCACTCCTGGACCTGGCTCTGGTTGTTCCAGTCGTTGATCGCCATGTCGGAGTTGGGGCAGTCGTCGGGGTAGGCGTGGAAGTCCGACGCGTCGTACGGCACCTGGTCGTACGTCTTGGCCGACACGTCGAACGTGTCGCCGCCGTAGGAGTCCGTGCTGGCCTGGTCGTTGCCCGAGGTGTGGTTGATCACGGCGTCGACGTACACCTTCACGCCGGCGTCGTGGCAGGCCGACACCATGGACCCGAACTGGGCCTCGCTGCCCATCCGGCTGTTGAGGTCGTATCCCACCGGCTGGTAGACCTCCCACCAGGGGTGGGTGGAGCCGGCCAGCCGTATGGAGTCCTCGGGCGGGGCGACCTGGACGGCGCCGTAGCCCTTCGGGCCGAGCACGTCGGTGCACTCGGCGGCGACCGACGTCCAGTTCCACTCGAACAGGTTGGCGATGACGTCACCGCCGTTGCTGTCGCCGGCCGCCTGGGTGGCGGCGCCCAGCGTGAGCGGGAGGACGGCGCCGGCGACGACTGCGGTCGCGAGCACCAGCCGGGTCGCAGCCGTGCGGGCCTGCCGCGGGGGTGCGGCGGTGGGCGTGCTGTCCTGTGGCTTCATTGCGGTGTCCCCTTGTAGGTGGGAGATGTGTGCGGGCCTGTCGGGTCGTGCGCAGACGGGTGCGGTTGCGCCGGCGAGAAGCCGGCGGCGGGCTGCCTGCGTCGGGTGTGGCTACGCGTGGCCGATGCGGGCGAGGGGGACGGTGAACTGGTCGCCGTCCTCCTTCTCGTGGGAGGTGGAGGGGTCGGCACCGTACGGCTCGGTGGCGTGGTCGAGGACGGCCGGATCCTGGGGCAGGGAGTTGATGGCCGATTCACCGAAGGTGGTCATCAGCAGCACGCCGAGCCCTGTCTCCTGGAGCGCTGCTTGTGTCAGGCCCAGGCTCGCCAGCGGTATGCCCATCTCGTAGGTGGCGTCCTGTTGCGGGTCGTGGCCGGCGTCGAGGAGGTTGCTGTAAAGGGACTCGTCCAGCAGGTCGGCAGGCACGTACCCGGCGTTCCCGGTCGCGTTGATGCCGACGAGGTCGTCGACGGCGAGTCCGTCGGCATGGGCATAGGTGATGCCGGCCTCCTCGAACGTGTGGACGTCTTCCGGCTGGTAGTCGAAGGCGCCCCGCGGGTTGAGCGTGAACAGGGCGGGGGTGCCCACGCCCGGCTTGCTGGAGAAGTTGATCAGCTCGTCGACGCCCTGCTCGGTGGAGAAGGTGCTGTGGATCCCCCACACCCCGTCGTCCTCGCCGTCGAGGATGCCGTCGGTGCCGGACGCCGGGTCCACGTCCAGCGCGACGGACATGGGGATGTCGACGGCGTACGGCTTGCCGTTTCCGCTCTGCGGGAACGACTGCGCGGGGTCGACGACGTCGGTGACGTTGGTGATCTGCCACATCAGGTAGAGGTTGCTGTCGTCCCAGGCGGCGGAGAGGGAGTACAGGTCGTAGACCGGGCCTTCGTGGCTGCCGCGGAAGATCCGCGGGTCGTCGTTGGCGACGCCCTGCGCGACGATCATGTCCGGTGTCCAGTCGGTGGCCGCACCGTCGACGGTGATCGCGGCGGACCGACCGACCTGGCCGGCGGGGTTGGTGGCGTAGAACGGGCCTTGGGTGTCGCGCAACGCCGCGCCCGACCCCTGCGCGGCGACGGTTGTCTGTCCGGCCACGACGAGCAGTGCCGCACCGATGCACGCCGCAAGAAGGGCGCGGCGCGCGCTGCGCGCACCGGGGAGGGCGGCACGCGAACTTCGCAGGGCCGGATGTGTGGGTGTGAACATGGCTACTCCGGAGGGGTCTCGGGTCGTTCCTCAGGCGCTCTGCCAGGGGACATCCGCCCTGACGACCTGAGGATTCGGGCCTCACGGGCCGGCCGCCGGTCGGCCGGCCGACCCGTGAGCGGGCAGGGGCGAGGGCGCACCGTCATCGGATCGCACGACGTGCGGGGAGGGCGCCGCCACGCGTCCACCGGATGCGTGGCAGCGCGTGCGTACCGGCGCGGTCGCCCGGGTGCGCGCGCTACTCGGGGCAGGTGCAGTCGGCGCCGATCTCGCCGGGAACGTTCACCACGTCGGCGTGCACATGGCCACGTCTGATCAGGCGCGGACTGCTCTTTGTGAAGAGCACAGAGGACTCCTACGTGTCGACGGGGAAGGCCACACGCGCCAGCAGCCGTAGTCCCTACGCATGCCGCACACGGTATGCATGGACATGCTGAAACTTGCAGCAAGATATTTCAGCAACACGCACGTGTAAAGACGTCACGCACGAACTGCCGAGAAGTACGGGTACACCCCCGCGACGAACGCCACCGAGATCTCGGTGCAAGCGTTGCGCTCAGTGCAATGGACCGCAGGCTGCGCCGCGGCACCAGCGGTATCGCCCGCGGTCCGTCGTGCCTCGGCAAGCGGCACCGACATGTCGATGGCCGGTTTCATCGCGGACGCCAACTACCGGATCGCTCACCGGCCGCCGGCCACGTTCACGTCGTGCGGGCCGGGTTCGGCAAGTTCGAGCGGCACGAGCTGCGCCGCCTGCCGACCGCCCGGGGGTTGGCGGTCACCTCCACCAATCCGGGGTTCCTCGACATCAATCTGATCAGCCCCGGCAACGACTTCCGCCGCGCCAGTGTCGACGCCGTACTCGGCGAACTGGAACTCGCACACGCCTCTGGAAGCCGGCATGGTGATCGTGATGCCGGGCCGCCGGCACGCACTGTCCCCGGCTCCGGACGACGCCTGCCGCTGGCGGCTCGACCAGGCGCTGGAGATCCTGCTGGAGCGGGCTGCGGCCCTGGGTGTGACGATCGCGGCGAGGTCGACTTCGAGCGCTAGGCCCGGGCCCTCGGCTCCATCGGCTTCGACGGCGTCACCGTCTACGAGCTCATCGACCTCGAACCGCCGATGCCGCGCCTGCACGACGACATCGCCACGTTCCGGAAGCTCGGGTGGTCCCTTTCGGCGACCGGCCAGGTCCCGAGCATCCCGAAGGCCTGAGCGTCGCCGTGTGACTTCGCCGACCGAGCCGCGTCGGTGAAGCGACACAGCTCGTCGTGCGTGGTGCGAGCAGCACAAGTCGCTCGATTTTTCCGCAGCGGCACTCGAGCACTACCGTCGCCATGGCATCTGTCCGACGGGTCAGGCCGAACCCTGGCCGTCCCCGTCCGGCTGCGTGGCCCACTGGTCCGTAGCTCTTGAGCAGGCACGATCCGCACGAGTACGCGAGCGAACCAGAGGTGTGAGCGATGTCGAGGCGTTCGGCCGGGCGCGCCGGCCGCGCAGCCGGAGCCGGGCGGCGGCGGGGCCGTCACCCCGTCGCCGCCCTCGCCTGTGTCGTCGCTCTGAGCGGCCCGGTCTGCCTGGGCGTGGCGGGCTGCTCCTCGGGTGCACCGGACGGGTCTGGGGCACGCCACGGCACGGCGTCCGACCCGCACGCCTCGCAGCCTGCGGGTGGCCGGCCATCGCTGTCCGACCAAGGCACCGCCGGCAGTACGCACCGCCGGGCGCCCGGGCACTCCCGACCGGCGCCGAGGCCGTCCGGCAGGTCGTACGCTCCGGTCGGCACCGGCTACGCACCGTATGTGAGCGCGACCGCCGCGGCGCCGTCGGACTCCGCAGGCTCCCCGGACGTCTACAACCTGGCCTTCGCGAACTCCCGCGGCGGCTGCACCCCGGGCTGGGCCGGTCGCGCGATCGACGACGCGGGGGTGCGGTCCCGGATCGGGCGGCTGAAGGACTCGGGCGCCGCAGTGCGGGTCTCCTTCGGCGGCCTGGGCGGCCGCGAGCCGGCGACCACCTGTACCAGGGCCGGCACGCTGGCGGCGGCCTACGGCCGGGCCCTGGACGCGGCCGGCGCCGGCCGGGCCGACTTCGACATCGAGGCGGGCGTCCTGGCCGACCACCGGGCGACCGAACTGCGCTCCGCGGCGATGGCGCTGCTCCAGAAACAGCGCGGCACGCAGGTGACCCTCACGCTGCCCGTCATGCCGCACGGCTTCAACTCCGACAGCCTTGCCGTCCTGAAGTCCGCCGCCCGTCACGGGGTGGACGTCTCGGCCGTCAACATCATGACGATGAACTACGGCACCTACTACGGCGGCGACATGGGCTCCTACGCGGAGAAGGCAGCGCGGGCCGCCCAGCGGCAGATGAAGCAGGTCTTCCGGCTCTCGGACACATCCGCCTGGCGGCATCTGGCGGTCACCGCGATGATCGGCCAAAACGACGTGCGCAACGAGACGTTCACGCTCCGGGACGCGGACCGGCTGCGGTCGTTCGCACGGAGCGAGGGCCTCGCCTGGGTGTCCCTGTGGTCCACCGCCCGCGACCGGCAGTGCGACGGCCACGACGGCGACACGGCCGCCGCGTCGACGACGTGCAGCGGTGTGACACAGCCGCCGGGGGCGTTCGCGAGGGCGCTGGCAGGCTGAGGCGAGGCGCCCCGCTGCGGGTGAGTCCGGACCCCGCAGCACGGGAACTCGGGGCCCACCCATATCGTCTACAGTACTGTAGACCGGCAGCGGACCTGCTTGATCGGTACTCGCCCGTCGATGCCCTCGGCTGGCCGGCCGGTCGCGGACCCGACCCGAGCAGCCAGCCGCCAGAGTGTTCGCGCTCGGGTCGGATCCGGGCTTCCCGTGTCGACGAGAGCCTCACTCCCCGCCGTGTCTCCCTTGTTTCCTGCCGTAAGGAAGAGTTCCGATGAGTGTGATCAACATCGGCCAGGCCGTCATCCTGGGCGCCGTCGAGGGAGTGACCGAGTTCCTGCCGGTCTCGTCCACCGGCCACTTGAAAATCGCCGAAGGCCTCATGGACATCCCGGTCGACAACGCCTCCGTGGTGGGCTTCTCAGCCGTCATCCAGGTAGGAGCGATCGCCGCAGTCCTCGTCTACTTCTTCCGCGACATCATACGAATCGCCGGAGCCTGGCTGCGTGGCCTGGCACACAAGGAGCAGCGCACGGACCACGACTACAAGTTCGCCTGGTGGGTGATCTACGCCACCATCCCCATCGTGATCGTCGGCCTCTTGGCAAAGCCACTGATCGAAGGACCGCTGGCATCGCTGTGGGTGGTCGCCGCATCCCTCATCGTCGGCAGCGGGGTCATGTGGGCCGCGGACCAGATGGGCCGGCACCGCCGCGGCGAGGACGACGTCACCTTCAAGGACGCGATGCTCGTGGGCTGCTCGCAGATCCTCGCACTGCTCTTCCCCGGCTTCTCCCGCTCGGGAGCCACCATGTCCACCGCGCTGGTACTCGACCTGGACCGGGTGGCCGCCACCCGGCTGTCGTTCTTCCTCGGCATACCCGCCCTCACCGGAGCAGGCCTGTACGAACTGAAGGATGCCCTCGGCACCGGCGTGGGCGCCGCTCCCCTGGCAGCAGGCACCATCGTCTCCTTCGTGGTCGCCTACGCCTCCATCGCCTGGCTGCTGAAGTTCGTGGCGAAGCACTCCTTCAACGCGTTCGTGATCTACCGCATCATCATCGGAACCCTCCTCCTGGGCCTGCTGACCACGCACGTCCTCGGCTGACACGCGCGACCACGCGCCGTGCGCGAGGCGCCGTGCGGAGCGTCACCCATGCCAGCCCGCTGGCCGCGGGCCCCACCCATGCGTCTACAATCTTGTAGACGACGAACCTCGGGGAGTGGAAGGTTCCATGCCGGATTCCGACAGCGAGCGCAGACCAGCGGGCGAACTGGAGGCCAGCGTCCTCGCGGCACTCTGGGCCGGACGAGAACCGATGTCGGCTGCGCAGGTCAGGACGGCCCTACCGCAGTCACTGGCCCGCACCACCGTGGCCACCCTGCTCGCCCGCCTCCACGACAAAGGCGCAGTGAAACGCGAAGAGGGCTCACGCGGCTTCGTGTACTCCCCCGTGGAGGACGCCCACGGCCTGACCGCCCGGCGCATGCACCGCGAACTCAACCAGGACGGAGACCGCAGCATGGCGCTGGCCCGGTTCGTCGAGCGGCTCAGCCCGGACGACGAGGCGGAGCTTCGCCGCCTGCTGGGGGGAGACGGGCGTTGATCACGCTCCTGCTGGTCCCACTGATCCTGCCGTTCGCGCTACCACCGCTGGCCCGGCGAGTGGTGACGCGGGTACGGCCCGATGTCGCCCTGTGGACGCTCACGTCGGCTTCGGCAGCACTGGCGGTAGGAGCGGTGGCGTCCCTGGGGGTTCTCCTGCTCCCCCTCGTTCTCGCCGTTCCGGTGCTCGCCAGCCTCGCCGAGCTCATCCAGCCGCTCCAAGCCGGCCCAGGAGCGGCCGTCATGACCCTGTCCGCACTGTCCTGCGGCGCCCTGACGGCCACCGGTCTCACCGCGGCACGCAGAACACTGTCGGAAGTACGACGGCTGCGCGCTGCCCACGACCATATCGACGATCTTCCGCACGCCGGCGGGCTCTGCGTCATCGACGACGTCCGCCCGGACGCCTACGCCCTGCCCGGGGGCCGTCGCGCCGCGGACCGAATCGTGGTGACCACCGGGATGCTCCGCGCGCTGGCCCAAGAAGAACGCGAGGCACTCCTCGCCCACGAACGTGCCCACCTCGCCGCACGCCACCACCTCTTCCTCGCCACCTCCCAGCTCGCCGGCTGGTGCCACCCCGCGCTCGCCGCCGTCGCCCCTCAGGTTTCGTTCGCGGCCGAGCGCGCCGCGGACGAGGCCGCCGCGCACGCCACAGGCGACCGGGGGCTGACCGCCAAGGCCGTGGGCCGAGCGGCCCTCGCCACCACTCGGGTACGCGTCAGCCTGCCCAAGTTCGCCTCCGGCGCGGTCACCGGACCCGTCCCAGCCCGCGTCAAGGCCCTCCTCGCCAAGGCCCCGACCCGGCGTCTGATCCCCGCGCTGCTGGCCGTGGCCCTCCTGTGCGGGTCCGCCGGAGCCTCCGCCCTGGCCGGGGCCGTCTCCGTACACCGCGACGTGGAAATCGCCCAAGGCGAACAGTCCCACCGCTGAGCCAGACGCGCGTGAGGTCGCCCCGGTGGTCACCGCACGTGGGCCTGCCCCAGATCGCGGTGTATGACGCGGGAAGCGCCCTGGATGGTGGTGATGCCGTAGTCCATCGTGGGATCGCCCTGGGAGAGAACGACGATCCCGTCGTCGTGTCCACCGTCCGTGAAGGCCCCGATGCTGTGCACCCGCCAGCCGTGGGTCGTACGCGGCAGCCAGCCGTTCTTCAGATGGACGGCCGCCGTGCCGGGCGCCCCGGCGGACACCCCCCATCGCTGCTCGGGGACGACCCGCCGCATCAGGTTCAGGGCGTAGGTGCGCGCCGGCCGGTCGAGGACCGGGTTGTCCGAGGTGAGCAGTTGCAGCAGCTTCAGCTGGTCACCGGCGGTGACCTGGGAAAGTCCCCAGCGCCCGTCGGCCGCCGGAACGGTGTGCCGCATTCCCGCCAGGGTGAGGAAGCGATTGATTCCGTCGTGTCCGATCTGGCGCCACAGGGTGGAGGTGGCGGCGTTGTCCGACTTGGTGATCATCGCGGTGCTCAGCGCCACCTCCCGGGGCGTCAGCGTGCGATGCCCGTCCATGGCCTGCCGCAGCAGCGCCCCGAGCACCGTGGCCTTGACCACGCTTGCCGAGTCGAAGGCCCTGTCGGCGTTGAGTGAGCACGTGGTGGCGGTGCTCCGGTCGTAGAGGGCGAGCGCCGAGGTTCCCTGGCGACCGCGGAGTGAGCCGGCTATGTCCTGCGCCAGCCGGGGCGCAAGACCGGACCGGTGGGACGTACAGAGCACCTGCGCGCCGCCGACCCACGCCTCGGAGGAGGTCACCCCTGCCGGAGCGGCCGGCGCCGCGGAGGTGACCGCCCCGGCGGGGGTGGCCGTCGCGAGCGCGGCGAGCGCAGAACCGGTGAGTGCGACCGCGGCCAGCGCCCGTCGCGAGCGGCGGCCGGATGTAGGCGGTGTTTTCACGAGGGTTTCCGTCCTGCTCTGTCTCTGCCGGCCGCATGGATCACCCACATGCACCCGGTCACTCGACCGCAAGCCCGGTACGCGTCCAGACTTCCCGGTAGGGCGACCCTACGTGACCCGAAAACGTGATCACATAAATAAAAGGGGCAGAATGGTCTAATTCGGGCGCGATGTACGTCACGGTCCGCGCAACGGAGCGATCACCGCCA
The DNA here is from genome assembly GCF_024435355.1 of Streptomyces odontomachi. Lineage (GTDB taxonomy): Bacteria > Actinomycetota > Actinomycetes > Streptomycetales > Streptomycetaceae > Streptomyces > Streptomyces odontomachi. Next base: position 380,937 of record NZ_JAMJWG010000001.1, on the reverse strand, counting down.
CCCGTGCGAGGGGACCGACACGACGCCTCGGACTTCAACGACGCCTTCGTCCCGTCGACCTGCGGCCTGATCTGCCGGCGGTGGCCCTGGAGAGCCGGCACGGCAGGTCGCGCCGCCATGTCACTGCTTGGAGCCCCTGGTCCATCGAGCGCGGCAACGGCGAGAATCTGCGCGACATCCAGAGGTCAGGCGCGCAGCAGGTCGGTCGAGACGGTCCAGAGACGCTTGGCGATGGCGGGATCGAGTGCCCATTCCTTGACACCGTGCGGGTGCTGCGCGAGGTCGGCGTCGTTCGGCACGGCGTAGGCCTCCTGCGCGTCATCGAGGTAGTGGCCTCCGGAGTGGGCGAACTCGGGGGCGACGGCCGCGACGATGCTGGTGGCCGCCCCCTGCTCGACCGTCTTGTACGTGAAGACTCCGGCGGCCTCGGCCGCGGCGAGCGACTCCTTCTGTTCCGCGCTGAAGTTCCGCTGCAACCCGGTCGCGATACCGCCCGGGTTCACCGCATTGGCGACGATGGCATCGGATGCCCAGAGCCGGGTCGCCTCGACGGCGAAGAGAGAGTTCGCCGTTTTCGACTGGGCGTAGGCGATCTGCGGGTCGTAGCTGCGACGCTCGAAGTGGAGGTCGTCGAAGTCGATTCCGGAGCGCATGTGCGCGGTCGAACTGACCGAGACGATCCGCGCTCCGTCGCGGTCGGCCGCTCCCCGGGCCAGCGCGTCATGAAGGCCGGTGGCCAGGGCGAAGTGGCCAAGATGGTTGGTCGCGAATTGCAGCTCCCAGCCCTCGCGCGTTCGCTCGAGGCCGCCGGTGACCACGCCGGCGTTGTTGATCAGCAGGTGCAGCGGGCCGGGCCATGCGTCGACGAACCCTGTGACGGAGGCCCGGTCGGCAAGGTCGAGCCGGGCGACGCGGGGACGGATCCCCTCGGCCGACTTCGCGATCCGCTCAGCGACGGCGCCGCCCGCGGCCGTGTTCCGGACGGCGAGCGTCACGTCCGCCCCGGCAGCGGCCAGCACACGAGCCGTCTCGATCCCGAGCCCTGAAGAAGCTCCCGTCACGATCGCCCGAACGCCGGCGAGGTCGACGCCTCGCATCACCTCGTCCGCGGTGCTGGAGGCGGTGAAGGGCGTGGAGACGAGTGCGTGAGCCATGACATCGACTATACGCACTAGACCTGATTTGTATAGTTCGCTTCTCGCTCCTAAGCTCGCTCCATGAGCAGTCCCGATGCCGGCCACCCGCCGTCGCCCGTCGCCGACACCGACCGCCGGACCCTGGTCCTCGACTCCGCCATGGTCACGTTCGCCCGATTCGGTTACCGGAAGACCTCGATGGAGGAGGTGGCACAGGCGGCGCGCATCTCCCGGCCCGGGCTCTACTTTCTCTTCTCCTCGAAGGAGACCCTGTTCCGTGCCGCGGTGACCCAGGCCCTGGAACGGGACATCACGGCGGTCGAGCACGTCCTGGCCGACACGGACCGCCCCCTTCCAGAGCGCCTCGTCGAAGCATTCGACCACTGGGCAGGCCGCTACATCGGCCCGCTGACGCGCGACGTCGCGACGGTCATCGAGGACAACCCCGACCTCCTCGGAGAGATCGTCGAAACCACGCCGCGCCGTTTCGAGGAACTGATCACGGCCGCCATCGCCGTCGAGTCAGGACAGGAAGCGGCACCCCTGGTCGCGCAGACGATGATCAGCGCATCGCTCGGCCTCAAGCATCAGGCCACGTCACGGGAGTTCTACCTCGATCGGCTGAAGGTCGCCGTCGATCTCCTGGTGCGCTGAAGACTCTCCCGGCCGGGCTCCCGTAGGACCGCGGTCCATGACGGCGACGGGCCGGCCCGCCCGTCAAGGCCGCCGCTGGTTCACCTCACCCAGGCACCGTGGCGTCGGCATCGAAGGCGCAGCCTGCGAACGTGCACCCCCCGTGTGGGGGAGAGCGAACCCACCGCCGGGGGAGGTCACGGGCCCCTCCGCACTGCCAACGTGGCTTCGTCATCAGCATCGACGGCCGTCACCTCACGAAGGACTGCGCTGGCGTCCGGGTGGCGGACGGCCTCACGGACACCCTCGCAACCGGCCGTCACCCCCTCTCACCCCGGAGACAACGATGAAGCACAAACTCGCCGTGGTACTGGGTGTCCTTTCGCTCGGTGCGACATGCCTCGCCGTCGCCGGTCCAGCGTCGGCGACAACGCTCGCCTGGAATCCGTGTGCTCAGCCCGACGGCCCCGCCGACCAGCAGTGCGCTGATCTGTCCGTTCCCGTCGACTACCGGAATCCGGACGGCGCCCGCCTCACCTTGCGCGTCACCCGCCTGGTCAGCGACCGCCCGGCCGCCCGGCGCGGCACCCTGTTCGTCATCCCGGGCGGCCCGGGCGGCTCCGGCGTCGACACGCTCGCCCACCGGGGGCCGGCGCTGCGCGAGGCCTTGCACGGCGCCTACGACCTGGTCAGCCTCGACCCGCGCGGGGTGGGTGGCTCCACGGCAGTCGGCTGCGGGCTGCGTACGGACGACCGGGACGTGATGAACCTCCGCAGCTGGCCCGGTCCCGGTGGCGACATCAGCGACAGCGTCGCCCGCGCCCGTCGCATCGCCGACGCCTGCGCACGCAACGGCGGTGCCGTGGTGCGCAGTTACTCCACGGCGAACGAGGTGCGCGACATCGAGCGCCTCCGCCAGGCCATCGGTGCCGCGCAACTGTCGATGTACGGGGTGTCGTACGGCACGTATGTGACCGCCGCGTACGCGCAGGAGCACCCCGGGCACACCGACCGGGTGGTGCTCGACAGCACCGACGACCCCGACCCGGCACGAGTGGAACGTGGTTGGCTCGCCAACACGGCGGCCGGCGCCGACGAGCGGTTCCCCGACTTCGCCCGCTGGGCCGCCGACCCCGCCCGCGACACCGACGGGCTACGGCTGGCCCAACACGCCAGCGAGGTACGGCCGTTGGTGCTGTCCCTCGCCGACCGGCTGGACCGCACCCCCCGGGAGACCACTACACCGGACAAGCCGTTCACCGGAAACATCCTGCGCCAGGCCGTCCAGCAGGCGCTCTACAACGACGCCGGCTTCCCCTGGCTGGCCCAGCTGATCAAGGCGGCCGAGGACCCCCACACCGCACTCGCCCTGCCCGCCGGATACGCCACGCCCTTGCCGGACCGGGACGCCGCCGTGTTCACGGCGACGCAGTGCAACGACGTGAGCTGGCCCCACGACGTTCCCGGCTACGCCCGCGCCGTGGCAACCGACCGCATCCGGCACCCGCTCACCGCGGGGCAACCGGTGAACGTCACCCCCTGCGCCTTCTGGCACACCGAACCGGCCGACAAGCCGGTCCGCATCACCTCGGACGGGCCGTCCGACATTCTGATGCTCCAGAACCTCCGGGACCCGGTCACGCCCTACTTCGGCGCCCTGCGCATGCGGACCGCCCTCGGCGACCGCGCCCGCCTGGTCACCGTCGACCACGGCGGCCATGGCTCCTACCTCGCCAACGGCAACGCCTGCGGCGACCGATCGGTGACCGATTTCCTCGTGACCGGGCACCGTCCGTCGGCCGATCTGCGGTGCACGGCGTAACTGCGGCGCCGCCGCGAACGGCGCAGCTCGTGTGGTCGGGCCCCATGTCGGGACGGTCACCGGCGTCCAAGGTGAGGTCGCCGCCGTGTAGCCGGACGGCCACGGTGCTGACCAGGCCGGGCGCGGCCGGGCTCGTCAGCCCGTGGGTGGGCTGGCCGTCAGCCCGGAGGCGTACGGGGACGGACCAATGGGTGGATGTCGTGCGACGAGGGGCGTGTGACGCTTCGCCACATGGTGCTGACAGCCAGATCGAAGACGGCGCGCCGCGCCACCGCCGGGGAGCGGTCGCGGGCCTCACGCTCGTTCGTCCGCTCTCCCTTCCCGTTCCGGCAGGCCGGACGCGTGGACGGCGGACGAGCCATGGTGTGCCGGGCCGCACTGTGCTGGGCCGTGGTCTACGGGATCACCGGTCTGGCCGCGGCGCTCACCGGCTCATCCCTCGTCCGCTTCGGGCCCGCCTCGGGCCCCGCTGCCCTGGACTGGGCTGTCGTCGCAACGGCCGGCGTGGCGGGGGCGGGGGCGGCGGCCGTCGTCCGGCCGTGGGGACGGCGGTTTCCCGCGACGGTCGTGCTCACGTTGTTGCTGGGTGCTGCCGCGGCCTGTGTCGCGGGTTCCTTCGGCCTGCTCATGGAGCTGATCACGCTCGTCTTCAACCAGCAGGTGGACAGCCCACTCTCGGCCGCCCACCAGGTGCTGGCGGCGGTCGGCGCCGTTCTGCTCATCGGCGCCGCCCGCGTGTTCCGTGACAGCTCAGGCCGTGCGTGCCCGCGTTGCGCAGCCGTGCACGACGCACCGGCGCGCCTGGTCAGACCCGCGCCCGGCCCGGCACCCCGCTCGGTGCGCTGGACCGCGTACGCGGGGTGCGCCGCGTTCCTGCCCTACATCGCGATGAAGACGGCCTGGGCGCTGGGTGCCACCTTCGCCGGCGTCACCGGCGCGGACATCCTCTCGGCGGCTCGGGAGCAGGGCAGCTCCGGGGTGTGGCCGACCCTGGAGGCCTGGGGCGTCGACCCCACCGCGCTGTGCGCCGCGCTCGGGATCCTCCTGCTGCTGGGCCTGGTCCGCCCCTGGGGTCAGGCCCTCCCCCGCTGGACGCCGTTCCTGGCCGGCCGCCGGGTGCCCCGGTGGCTGCCGCTGGCACCCGCCCTGCTCGGCGCCGCCACCCTCGCCCCCTACGGGCTGGTCGGGATCGGGTACGCGGCCCTGGGCAGCGCGGGCCTCGTCACCGTCCCGCGGGGCGACTTCCCCTCCTCCGCCGACGCCCTGAAGGTCATCTGGTGCGGGCTGGGCGGGTTCTGCGGCTACGGCCTCGCCCTGGCCGTGGCCACCCGGTCCTACCTCGTCCGCACCCGTCGGTGCTGCGCTCCCGTCACCGAGCGCCGCGAAGCCGTGCCTCCGGCATCCGGGAGCGTCCGGCCACCGGCCACGACGGGACGGCTGCGCGCCGCCTGGCGGGCCGCCCACGCGCCCGTTCCCGGGGTGCCCCGCTGGGCGCGGGTCGCCGCGTACGCCGTTCCCTTCGCGGTGCTGCCGTCCGGGCTGTGGCGGATCGCGGAGGTGGTCTTCCACGTGCCTCTGAACGAGAGCGGCTCGGGCGGAGCGGGGGACCTGCCGTCCTGGCTGCCGCCCCAGGCGTACGTGATCCTCCTGTCGGTCGTCTCCGAGTTGCTGGCGTTCACCGCGGTGGGGCTGATCGCCTCCTGGGGACAGACGTTCCCGCGCTGGATCCCGCGGTTGCGCGGCCGGGCCGTCCCGGTACCGGTCGCCGTCGTCCCCGCAGCGCTGGGCGCCGCGACACTGACCGTCCTGTGGACCACCACCGCCGTGCTCGGCATCGCCGGACGCACCCTCCAGGGACGGCCGCTTCCCGAGGGCAACCCCCTCACCTTCCACGGCTGGCACCTCGCCGTGTTCGTGCTCTGCTACGCCCCCCTGCTGCTGTGGGGCCCCCTGCTGGCGGCGCTCACGGTGGCGTACCGGCAGCGGCGGCACCGGGCGACCGCGACCGGAGTACACCCGGCCGGTTCCTCGATCACGTAGCGAAGTCGGTGAAGCGCACACCGCGATGGGGTGGGATACGGAAGAGTGGGCGGGTGTCCAAGGAGAAGAGCACCAGCAGCAAGAACAAGCGTGTCGGACGCCAGCGGGCCGCTTCCGAGCGACGCCGCCCGGCACCGCACGGGGGCATGCCCGTCATGGAACTGATCCTGGCCGCGATGGATCCGGCGAACAGCACCGCGCAGCGCCAGGGAGACTCGCCCACCGGACGCGTGGTGGCGGCGGCCGCGCACGCCGACGCGGACGAGAACGGCACCGACCGCATCTTCCTGCTCGCCAGCGGCGCGGCCACCGCAGCGACCGTGCTCGCCCTTGCCCTCGCGGAACAGGCAGAGCAGACGGTCGACGGTCTGCTCCGCGAGCTTGAGGCCGTCGCCGCGCAAAGAGGCACGAAGCTCAACACGGTGCCCGTGATCCGGGCGCTGCTGGTGGACCAGTCGAGCGGGGGCGAGGTGCTCGGGGCAACCTTCGCTCGGGACCAGGGCGAGTTCTTCACCCTGATCACCGAACTCGCGGACTTCGCTGCCACGTGCATCGTCCTCCGCGAGGCACGGTTCGGAACGCCGGTCGCCGAAACGCTGGACGACCTGGACGAGATGCTCAAGGACTTCACCGAAGCCTGACCGGGGCGATCGTGGCCCGGTCTCGGGGCGATCGTGGCCCGGCCCGGTGCACGTCACGCCCAGGCCGTGAGAACGCCGGCGACGGCCGGCTGGTCGGCGACTGCGACCCGGCGGGTGTCCAAGGGATAATGCCCACCGCTGGCGACAGTCCGACGTCGTCACGGACACAGGACGGACAGGTGCGCGAGCGGTGACGCGGGAGAAGGGCCAGGCGGCGGTGCCGGACGGAGTGCAGATCTCGCGGGTCTCGAGGATCTCGGGGGGCGCGAAGACCCAGGAGACCCAGGAGACCCAGGAGGTGCCGCCACCCCGGCGCCGACTCACCGCAGGCACCCTGGGACTCTTCCGCGACACGTGGCGTGGCCTGTACGGCTTCTCCCTCGGCGTCGCGCTGTTCGCCGCGCTCGTGGGCTGCGCGCTGGTGGCGGCGGCGTTCGCCCTCACCTGGCACGACTTCGCCCTCACGTGGAAGTACGCACGCGCCGACATCGCCTATGAGGACCCGCCCGTGGGCTACTTCCCGGAGCAGCGGACCTCCATCTTCCTCAGGAGCGTCCCCTTCATGGGGCTGCTGCTGCCGCTCGCCGTCTTCGTCCTCGCCCTGCTGCACACCGCTTGCGCCGTGGCCGTCCGTGACGCGCAGGCGGGCGACCGGCGCCTGGGCCCCGGCCAGTTGTGGCGACGCTGCCGCCCGTACACCTGGCTCGCCTTCCGCGTGCACCTGCTGACGAGCGTGTGCGCGGGTCCCCTGGCACTGCTCGCCCTGGTCGTGTGGATGTTCTTCGAGAACGGGGGCGTGATGGACATCGACGTCGACAGGCTCTCCCAATCGACCAGTACGCCCTACCGGCTGCTGGGCTACGGCCTGCCTCTCGTCGTCCTCGCGCTTGCCTTCGTCGTGTGGTGGCGTCTGGGCCTCGCCAACGCCGCCGCGGTGAACGGCGCGTCCACCGCGCGGACCGCCGTACGCCGATCCTGGACACTGACGGGCGGCAACCGACGGTGGCGGGCCTTCGGCGTCTGCCTCCTGCTCACCGCCCTCGTCGTCGCCGCGTACGACGCCCTGTCCCGTGCGGCGGAGCCCCTCGCCCACCCGGTCGGGCTCGCCGTGCTCCGGCTCACGAACGACAACCCCTACGCCACCGGCGCCGTGATGGAGATCGTCCCGGCCGCGGCGAGCCTGCTGCTCCTGACCGCGCTGATCGTGCCACCGGTCAGCGCGGCACTCGCACTCCTGCGCACGGAACTGCGACCGGAGTAGGCCGGCAAGCCCTGAGAACTCCGGGGCGGTCCAGTCGCCCTCGGCAAGAGTGCGGGCGCGGCGCGCCACCACCACGCGCGCGCCACGCCCAAGCCGGCTGGAACAGGGTCTCCTGGCCAGCTGTGCTCAAATCCGCCGTTGCATCAGCAGAGGACGGGCTCTCAGCATCCTTCGGTGATGCGTGAGAAATCGGGTTTCCAGATCGAGCTGCCCTTGCCGACCGGGGTGAGCCAGCACTCGCTGCTGAAGTTGAAGTGCATGGTGACGTATATTCCACTGGAACAGTGGTTGTTGTAGTACACCGTGGTGGACGTTATTCCTTCTGTCCACGAGTAATTGACGGAGGAACCCTGCGGCACGGTGCATGGGAAGCTGGCGGTGTTCATGAGAGTCGGGCTCGCAGAAGAGAGGGTCGGCGTTGCCGCCTCGCTGGCACCCGTTCCGAGCGCGAGCAGCAAACCCGTCACCGCGGCTGTCGTCGCAATTCGACGCATTCGTTGTCCTCCTGGAGTCGGCTCTGTTGAGTCGACTTCGTTTTCGAGTTCCAACTGATTACGCTCGAATCCTGCCGGCCGACGCAGGGAATGTCCTTGACCATGCGTCTACGCCCCTTGACCGTCCATCTACGGAACACCCGGCGACGTGATCGCGTGGCGTCCCGGGCCCGCCTGGCTGAAGGACCAGCGGTGAAACGGCGCCGGACCGGTTGTCCGACCGCGCGGCAGCCCGTCCGGCCCCGCGCTCGTCGGTCCGTATGATGACGACGTCGGGCCGGGGTACCACCAGGGCCCGAGAGAACTCCGACAGTCATGGGCGGGGGCGATGGTGGTCCAGACGGTTTTTCAGAGTGATGCCTTACGGCCCGTCGAGAGTTTCGCGGCGCTGGACTCGATGTGGCGCACCAGCAGACACCCCATGCGGGTGGTCAGCCGAACGCCCGCCACCTTCCGCGCCACCATAAGGGAACTGGACCTCGGCCCCGTCAACCTCGCCCATTTCGCCACCACCGCCTTCCAGGTGCAGCGGACCGCGCACCTGATCCGCCAGGCGGACCCGGAACTCATCGGCCTCGTCATGCCGCTGAGAGGGAGCCTCGGCCTCCAGCAGGCGGAGCGGCAGACGGTACTGGGCCCATCTCAGCTTTCGCTCTATGACAGTTCACGCCCCTTCCACCTGCACCTCGGCGGCGGGAAAGACGGCCACGGCGGCCACGGCGACGACGCGGACGACGTCACCACGCTCATGCGTCTCTTCGTCCCCCGAAGGGCACTGGCGGTGCCGGTGGACAGGCTCGATCGCCTGATGGCCCGGCCGCTGCCCGCGGACACGGGAATCGGAGGCCTGCTCGGACGCCTCATACAGGGCATCGCCACCGACACCCTCGCCTACCAGGCAGCCGACGCCCTCCGGATAGGGGCGGTGGCCCAGGACCTGCTCCTCGCCGTGCTCGCCCACCACCTCGACGCCGAGGACACGGCCTACGAGGAGAACAGTCCACAGGCACTGCTCACGCGCATCGACGCATTCGTACAGGACAATCTGCCTGATCCGCAGCTGTCACCACGGGCGATAGCCGCGGCCCTCCACATCTCCCTGAGCTATCTGCACCGCCTGTTCCAGCCGCGCGGCACCACGGTGTCCGCCTGGATCCGTACCCAGCGCCTGGAGAAGGCCCGTCGCGCCCTGGGCGACCCCACGCTCCGAACCGTTCCCGTCCACCGCATCGCCCGCCAGCACGGCTTCGGCGCCCACGAGACCTTCACCCGGGCGTTCCGCGCGACCTACGGCATCGCCCCCACCGACTACCGCCGCCACACGTCCGCCGAATGCGGCTGACAGCGCCTGAAGCGGTCGGCCCACTCCGTGGGCGGGTCGTGCGGGCCGCGGCCGGGTGCGCCGGGCCGTTCAACGCGGCGGGCGGCCCATGCCGCCGCCCTCGACGCTGAGGATGTGCCCGGAGATCCAGCGCGCCTTGTCGCTGGCCAGGAACAGGGCCGCGTACGCCGGGTCCCATGGCGTGCCCTCCGTGCCGAGGACGATGGCGCGGCGGCGGGATTCGCGGGCCTCGGCGGGGATGTTACGGGCCGCCATCGACGACCAGATCGCCCCGATCTGCACGCAGTTGACGCGGATGCCGCGCGGGCCGAGCGTGCTCGCCGCGCCCTTGGTGAGGTTCTCCAGGCCGGCCTTGGCGACGCTGTAGACCATGCCCGGGCCGGGCGTCCGGGCCCCCACGGAGGAGATGTTGACGATCGCGGACCCGTCCGCCATCACCCGCTCCGCATGCCTCGTCATCAGCCAGGCGCTCTTGAGGTTGACGTCCATGAGCCGGTCCCAGTCGTCCGTGCCGACCTCGAGGATCCCGGACCGTTCGCCCGAGGCCACGTTGTTGACCAGGAGGTCCAGGCGGCCGCCGAAGCGCTCTGCGCACTGGGCGACGGCACGCCGGCAGTCCTCGTCGCCGGTGGCGTCGGCGTCGACACGAAAAGCCGAGCCGCCGTCCGTCACGATCGCCTCGACGGTCCGGTCGGCGGCTTTCGGGTCGCGGTCCAGGACGGCGACGACGGCGCCGTGCCGGGCGAAGACCCGGGCGATCGCATGGCCGACCCCGCCCTCGGCCCCGGAGAGCCCGGCCCCGGTGACGAGGGCGCCGCGACCGCGCAGCCACTGGCCGTCGGCGGTGGGGTCGGCGGCGGCGATCGGGTCGTGCGGGGCATCGAAGTCGGCGGTCACCTGGCGGTCTCCTCAAGGCTGTCGGGTGCGCCCAGGGTGTCGGGTGCGCGGGTGTCCTTCGCGAGGGTGTCGTGCGGGTACGTCACGTCGATGGACCGCACGGGGGTGCCGAGGGCCCGGTGCAGGATCTGCCGCAGGACGTCCTTGGGCACGAGGCAGTCGCCGCACGTCCCGGGGTCGGCGGTGACGGTGACATGCAGCCGGCCGCCGTCCTCGCGGGCGTCGAGGTGGAAGCCGTCGGCCTCCAGGGTGCGCCGGACCGCTGCCAGCGCTTCGGTGTCGAGCACGTCAGGCCTCCTTGAGGGGATGGGGATGCGGTTCGCCACGGACGACGGGGACCGCGCCACCCGACCAGTTGCCGAAGATCCGCCCGACCATGGACATGGCGGCCCCGTGGGCGCCGGCCACGAGGACGGGGATCGACTCGGGCGAGGGGAGGAACCGTACGAACTCCTCGCCGCCGGGGGCCTCGGGGGCCGTCCCGGTGGCGTACCGCACGCCGTTGTCCTCGCCGACCCCGTCCTTGCCGGCGCGGCGCAGGTCGGCGACGGTGCGCCCGGCGTGCTCGTACAGCCACTGCTGCACGTCGCGGCGGCCGTATCCGGCGTCGGCGAGGAAGCGGGCGTGGTCGGGGCCGAGGATGAGCGCGCAGGCGGTGTGCCGGAAGATGATCGCCCCGGTGGCGGACATGGCGTCGGCCAGGTCCCACAGAACCTGTTCGGGGTCGGCGGTGTGCCGGTTGTCGACGTAGGCGCAGGTGCGCAGCAGGGTGGCGGTGACGGCGTCGGGGGCGCCGAGGCCGGTGCTCGCGGCGAGCGGCTCCCAGGGGCTGTCCTCCTCGTTCTCGCCCAGACACAGGGTCCAGCGGCCCGGGACGCCCTGGGTGGACTGCTCGAGTCCGTGCGGGCGCAGCCCGAAGGCGTTGCGGACGATGAGACCGAGGGCGCGGGCGACGGTGGCGTTGGCGCGGAAGCCGGGGCCGAGGGCGCCGCCCGTGGAGTTGAAGCCGAGTTCCTTGCGGATCGGGCCGTTGACCACGATGAGCGGGGCGGGCCCGGAGGTGGACTGCCAGGCTCCGCCGCGTGCGGCCCGCTCCAGCATGAGCGCGCTCCAGGCGGCGAGCACGACCGGGAAGCAGGCGGGTTCGCAGCCCGCCATGGCGGCGTTGACGGCCGCGAGTTCGACGGTGCAGGACCGGCCGAGGTGCTCCATGGTGCCGATGACCTCGGCCGGATCGCGGGGCGTGGTGGCGAGGAAGCGGTCGACGAGGGCGGGGGTGACGGGGACGAGCGGCAGTCCGTCGGACCACTCGCGCGCATAGCCGTACTCGATGGCCTGCCGGGTCTGGTCCGCGTCGAAGGCGACGTCGATCCGGGGAGTGCCGCTCACCGGGCGCCTCCGGTCGCGGCGGCGCGGGCGGTGGTGGTGGCCGCGCCCTCGCCGGCGTCGGTTCCGGTGGTCCCCTGAGCCACGGCCGCCGTGCCGCTGACGGCGACGGTCAGCCGGGCCACGATCTCGGGCACGAGGTGCCGGGCGCGTTCGCGCACCTGGTCGGGGGTGAGGGAGGCCACGGGATGGGCGGTCGTCAGATAGGGGAAGTCGCGGTCCCCGGTGAGTTCGGCCATCGCGTCCGCGCTGGCGGTGAACGCGTCGGAGCAGATGACGGCCGTGGGCACGCCGTGGCGTTCGAGGAGGATGCCGTCCGCGACGGCGGAACCGCTGCACGAGCCGCAGTCGCCGACGCCGGTGATCACGGCGTCGCAGCTGTCGGCGAGCTCGTCGAGCAGGTCGTCGGGCACGGGAACGGCGAAGTTCCGCTTGGTGTACGGCACGAGGCCGGCGACGTGGTGCTCGGCGGTCAGCAGTGCGCCGAGCTCCCGTAGCAGGAGGGCCGCGTTGTGCTTGGTGTTCTCCAGCAGTCCGATGCGGGCCCCGCGCAGCCGGACGCCGGTCGTGCGTGGGGCGGGCCGGCCGTCGTCGGGTGCGGCGGGGGAACTGCCTCCGGTGGGGTCCAGGATGGTGCTCGGCACCAGTACCTCCCTTGTCGGGGCGCTTATCGGGGCGGGGATGCTCGGCGGATCAATCTCTCGGGAATACACGACACTTGCCATGACGAGCGTGAGTCAATTCACCGACAATTGATCGGCTGCGTCAAGGGGGTACGCGGCAACGGTTCGGGACTTCCGGCTGCCCCGGCCCGGACATGCCGACGTCCCACCCGGCAGCAGGCACGGGCGGGTGGGACGCGCGTGGTCTAGAGCCTCGCCAGGTCCGCCACGGTGTGGTGCGTCGCGAGCCCCGCAAGCTCGGTGTCGTGCAGCGCGATGAGCTGGCGTACCCGGAACTCGGCGAGCGGGCCCAGCGCGTCGTACACCGCGACGAAGACGGCACGGGCCGCCGCGAGCGGCCAGTGCGGCGGCAGCAGCTGGGCCGGCAGCGCGGGGTCGTGTGCCATCAGCACCCGCCAGTCGGTGATGAGTTCGGTGCGGGCCCGCAGTGCTTCCGACGGGCTGACGCCGCCGTCCTCGGCGCGCCTGCGCCATACGCCCCACCGCTTGGTGAACCGTTCGAAGGTGGCCGCCTGCGCGTCGAGGTCCCAGGCGGAGAGCGGATCGCCCGCGGCCGGCGAGAGCGCGCAGGGCGTGCCGGTGAACAGCGTCGCGGTGATCACACCGAGTTCGGTGAGGACGGCGCGCACCTCCTCCTCGCGGGCGTGCGGCGAGACCCACACACCGTCGTAGAGGGGCGCGTAGCCGAGCCAGCGGAGCTGTTCGCGCAGGGTGTGGCGTACGGCGCGCTGCTGTTCGGGGACCGAGAAGGCGACGAGCGACCAGTGGCCGTCCCACCCGCGTGCCGCGTCGTCGGCGCCGAAGCCGGCGATGCGGGCGCCGGTGTCGGTGAAGTGGCCGACGGAGCGGGCGCTGAGCCGGTAGTACGTGCGGCGGCCGCGCTTTTCGACGTCGAGGAGGCCGCGGCGGGCCTGCCGGCTCAGCGCGGCGCGCGCGCCGACCTCGCTCACCCCGAACTCGGTGAGCAGGGCGACGAGCGCGGCGGACGGCAACGCTTCGGGGCGGTCGAACCAGTAGTCGCCGAGCAGCATCATGAGCAGGCGCTGCGGGCCGCGGGCGCGCTGCGCCGCCTCGTCACCAGGGTCCGCGTCGAAGGCGTCGCCGTCGGCTGTCTCGGTCATGGACATAACGTATCCGTCCCCCGTCCGGTCGGCGGATCCCGAAGGCTCCGGGGCCCGCGCGGGTCAGCTGCCGTCGGCGATGTGCACGAGGCGGGTCTTCATCTCGGACCGCTCGAGGGAGCCGGGTGGCACGAGCCGGACCGAAGCGGGCACGGTCAGGCGGGACTTGACCAGCTGTTCCAGCTCGGCGGCGAGCGCGGCGTCCGTCTCGTGCACCCCCTGCTCGACCTCGATCCGCAACGGCGGTTCGACGCGCGGCCCCGGGCGGTCCAGGAGGATCCGCAGGGCTCCGGTGGTGCGCGGGTGGAGGGCCTGGACCAGGTCGCGGACCGCGGACGGGAAGACGTTGACGCCGAGGACGATGAGCATGTCGTCGGTGCGTCCGACGCAGCGGATCAGCGGGGCGCCGTCGGTGTCGCGGCCGGTGACGGTGACCCGGTCGCGGGTGCGGAACCGGACCAGCGGGCAGCTCTGGCGGTGCAGGGCGGTGTAGACGAGTTCGCCGCTCGCGCCGGGCTCGGCGGGGACCGGCTCGCCGGTGTCGGGGTCGATGAGCTCGACGAGCACGATGTCCTGGGCGGTCAGCCGCATCCCGCCCGCGCCCGGCGGCTCGGCGAAGATGATCGGCGCCATGTCGGCGTTGCCGAGCCCCTCCGTGACGACCGCTCCCCAGTCCGCCTCGACCTGGGCGCGGAAGGCCGGCTCACCGCCACCCGGCTCACCGCCCACGATGATCTTCCGTACGCCGAACGACGCTGGGTCGTGGCCGCGTTCGCGCAGGTAGTCGGCGAGATAGCGGGCGTACGAGGGGGTGGAGTGGAGCGCGGTGACGTGCATCGACTGGAGGGCGAGCAGCGCCTTCTCGGATGCGCCGGTGCCGATCGGGACCAGGGTGGCACCGATCCGCTCGACCGCGTCGCGGACGGGGAGGCCGCCTACGAAGAGGGTCAGCCCGGAGCCGTGGATGACGATGTCGTCGCGGGTCAGCCCCTGGGTGCGCAGGGCGTTCGCGACGGCCTCGGTCCAGCCGTCGGCGTCGGAGCGGGTGACACCGACCCAGCTGGGGCGCCCGGTAGTGCCGGTGGAGGCGTGGAGCCGGATGACGTCGGCCATGGGGGCAGCGGCGTGCTCGCCGAGGGGCGGTGCTCCCACCTGGCTGTCGCGGAGCGCCTGCTTCTCGGTGAAGGGGAGTCGAGGCAGGTCGGCGGCGGAGCGTACGGCTGCCGGGTCGGCACCGTGGCGTTCCCAGAGCCGGGCGTAGAAGGGCGAGTGGGCGGCGACGTAGGCGAGTTGGGCGCGCAGTGCCGCGCTGGTGCGGTCGAGCGCGGGCTGGCGGATGAAGCCGGGGATGGGCATGGAAGGCGGTCCTTCCCTCGCTGCGGGCGGAATACCGGGACGGCCGGGGGCACTCACGCCGGCGCGGCGGGACAGGCGCGATGGGAGGAAGGCCGTCGAAGGGTGTGACGCGCACTGTCCAGCTCGGCTCCCGGCAACGTGTTGCCGTCCGGGAACCTATGCACATTCATGGCAGCCGTCAACAGAAAAGCATGACGAGCTTGTTGACATCCGTCAGAGCAAGCGTCTTCCATGAGCGTGACGCAGGACACCCGAACCGCTGCGTCGAGCCGCCCTCTTCACCGTCGGCGCACCGTCCTCCGTGCTCCGCCGACCCCTTCGCAGCACGACCCTCCCCTGCGTGAGAAGGGACCTCTCCCGTGCCGATCAGCCCTGCTCGCTCCGGCGGCGACTCGGAGGTCGTCGACCTCGTCAACGCGCGCATCGACCGGCTGCCCCGCTGGGGCCTGGCCCGCTTCGCGTTCGTGATCCTGGGCCTCGCCTATTTCATCGACATCTACGACGTCACCATCGTGGGCTACACCCTCAAGGCCATGACCGGCCACTTCCAGCTGAGCACCACCGAGGTGACGGTCATGCTCACCGGCAACGCCATCACCACCGCACTGGGCGCCTTCCTCTTCGGCGGGCTCGGCGACATCCTCGGCCGCCGCCGCACCTACGTCCTCGGCATGGCGGCGCTCGGCCTCACCGCACTGCTGTGCGCGCTCGCCTGGGACGCACCGTCCCTCGTGGTCTTCCGTGTCCTCTCCGGCTTCGCCACCGGTGGCGGCCTGGCCGTCTGCACCTCGTACGTGCAGGAGTTCTCGCCCGCCAAGCGACGCGGGCGCTACGTCTCCATCACCGTGCTCGCCTCCAGCGTCGGCGGCATGGGCGCGGGCCTGCTGTCCGGCTGGCTGGTACCGCTGGACGCGAACGGGTGGCGCTGGGTCTACGGCGTGGGCGCGCTCGCCTTCGTCCTGCTGATCGGCGCCCATCGCCGTATCCTCCCCGAGTCGGCGCGCTGGCTCGCCCTGAAGGGCCGTACGGCCGAGGCGTGCGCGATCGTCGACGCGATGGAGGAGCGGCTACGCCGGTCCGGAGAGACCCTCACCGTGCCGGTGGTCGAGGCGTCCGAGCAGGTCCCCGGGCGCTTTCCGGTCCGTGCGCTGCTCAGGCCGCCGTATCTGCAACGGCTGCTGGTCGCCGCCGCCTTCTGGTTCGGTGTGCAGTGGTCGGTCCGCGCCACGCTGACCTTCCAGCCCAGCATCCTGGCCGATTACGGCATGTCGCTGACCACGGTGGCGAGCCTCACCAGCATGGGGCAGATCATCGGTGTCTGCGGCTATCTGCTGATGCCGCTGGTCGTCGACAGACTCGAACGGCGCACGCTGATCGTGACGGGCCTGCTGATCGCGACGGCCAGCACGGTGGTGGTCACGGCCGGACACGGCAGCCTCGTCTCCTATCTGGTCGCGGCCGTCCTGCTGCATGGCTTCGCTTCGCTGATCTTCGTGCCGGGGTACAACTACGCGGCCGAGATCTTCCCCACGCACGCCCGCACCACCGGTGCCTCGCTGGCCGGCGGCCTCGGGCAGGTGGGCGGCATCGCGCAGTCGCTGGTACTGGTCCCGGTGCTGGCATCGGCCGGTCCCAGCACCTCGCAGCTCCTGCTGGGCTCCGGTTACGCCTTCGGCGCACTCGTCGTGTTCGCCCTCGCCATCCCCACCACCGGGCGGGCCCTCAGCGCCATCAGCGCAGACCGCTCCGCCGCCCGGACCGCCGCACCGGCAGGAGAGCAGCCCAGCGCCGTGACCGAGTCCTCCCCCGCCGAACTCTCCTGAGCCCGAACTCTCCTGAGCGATCCCGGAGCTGAGCAACATGACCACCGCACCCCAGGACTACGACTACATCGTCGTCGGAGCCGGATCGGCGGGCGCCACGCTCGCCGGGCGGCTCAGCGAGACCACCGACGCGCAGGTGCTGCTGCTGGAAGCCGGTCCGGACTGGCGCACCGCGACGCTCCCGGAGGCCTTCCGCACGGTACGGCTGAACATGGACCCGAAGGCGCACCCCGAGTTCTGGTGGCAGAACGTCACCAGCATCCGCAACCCGGCCCAGCCGGAGGCCCCCTACGGCCGCGGCCGCGGAGTCGGCGGCACCTCCAACGTCAACGCGATGTTCGCGATCCGCGGGATGCCCGACGACTACGACCGCTGGGCCGGTGGTGGCGCCGCCGGCTGGTCGTACCAGGACGTGCTGCCGTACTTCGTCCGGCTCGAAGACGAACTCGACCATCCGGACGACCCTTACCACGGCACCGGTGGCCCGATCCCGGTGGGCCGCACCCCGCAGGACGCCTGGGGCCCGCTCGACCTGGCCTTCGCCGAGGCGGCCCGGGACTTCGGCTACCAGTGGTGTGCGGACCACAACGCGCCCGGCACCACCGGCGTCGGCCCGTTCGCCCTCAACATGCGCGACCACCGCCGGGTCACCACCGCCGACGGCTACCTGGAGCCCCACCGGGCTCGCCCCAACCTGACCGTCCGCGGCCACGCCCAGGTCGCCACCGTCACCATCGACAAGGCCACCGGCACGGCCCGCGGCGTGGTCCTGGTCGACGGGGAGCAGATCCGGCTCGCGCCCGGCGGCGACGTGGTGCTCTGCGCGGGCGCCGTGCACTCCCCCGCCCTTCTCATGCGGTCCGGGATCGGCCCCGCCGCGCAGCTGGCCACCCTCGGTATCGATCTGCTCGCGGAGCTGCCCGTCGGCCGGAACCTTCAGGACCACGGCATGCTGATGGTGCCGGTCCCGACCCGCGCCGACCTGCCCACCGACCCCGACCGGCCGGTCACCAACTGCATCCTGCGGTACTCCTCCGGGCTCGGCGGCTCGGGCGAGAACGACATGTTCATGGTGCCCAACAACGGCATGTACGACAGCCAGGGCCGTTCCCAGGGCCGCGGCATGCTCGTCGCCCAGCAGGAGCAGGTCTTCTCCCGCGGTGAGCTGACGCTGCGTTCGGCGGACCCGCTCGTCGAACCCCGCGTCGAGCAGCGGGTCTTCACGGATCGGCGCGACTTCGTGCGGATGGAGCAGTCGCTGGAGCTCATGGCCCGGTTCGCCGCTCACCAGGCCGTCCGGT
This sequence comes from Streptomyces odontomachi, assembly GCF_024435355.1. Taxonomy (GTDB): domain Bacteria; phylum Actinomycetota; class Actinomycetes; order Streptomycetales; family Streptomycetaceae; genus Streptomyces; species Streptomyces odontomachi. The sequence continues at coordinate 363,001 of NZ_JAMJWG010000001.1, read as the reverse complement.
CGCTCCTCGACGAGCCGGCCACGATCCCCGGCTCCGCCGACATCCTGCGGACCGCCACCGACAACCGTCATCTGTCCGGCACCTGCCGGATGGGCGCGCCCGACGACCCGGCCACCGTGGTCGACCCGGATCTGAAGGTACTGGGCACCAGCGGCCTGCGCGTCGTCGACGCCTCGATCTTCCCGGACACACCGCGCGCCAACCCGCATCTGTCCGTGGTGATGTCCGCCGAGCACGCCGCCGCCCGCATCACCGGCAACCAGGCCCACGCCGGGGATGCCGCCCTGGCCACCGAAGGAGCACGATGACCTCGCCCACGTCTGCCGACTCCGCTCGGACGGGGGGCACCGCCCTCGCGCCCGTCCCGCTCGACATCCACACGCTGCTGTCCGACGGCACCCACCTGATCGGCGGGGAGTGGGTTCCCGCCCGCACCAAGGACAGCATCGACGTGATCGACCCGGCCACCGGCCGGGTGCTGGCCCGTGTCCCGCGCGGCGGCGCCGAGGAGATCGACGACGCCGTGCGCGCCGCTCAGGCAGCGCTGCCCGCCTGGCGCGACACGAGCCCCTCCCGCCGCGCCGAGTTGCTCCTGCGCTGGGCGCAGCTGATACGCGAACGCGAGGCGCTGATCGAGCAGCTGGAGGCCACCGAGGTCGGCCGCCCGGTCGGCCCGTCCCCGCTCGCCCCGCACCTGACCTACTTCGCCGGCCAGGCCGACAAGGTCCAGGGCCACACCCTGCCCTCACACACGCCCGACGTGCTGGGCATGACCCTGCGCGAGCCGTACGGCGTGGTCGGCGTCATCATCCCGTGGAACGCACCCGGCCCGATGACCGTCTTCAACGCCGGCCCTGCCCTCGCCGCCGGGAACACCGTCGTACTCAAACCCGCGGAGGACGCCCCGCTCACTCCCCTCTACCTCGCCCGGCTCGCCCTGGAAGCGGGCATCCCGCCGGGCGTGCTCAACGTCGTCACCGGGTTCGGCACCGAGGCGGGCGCGGCCCTCCCCGCCCACTCCGGGATCCGCCGGGTCAGCTTCACCGGCTCGCCCGTCACCGGCAGGGCGGTGATGGAGGCCTGCGCGCGCCATCTCGTACCGCTGCACCTGGAGCTCGGCGGGAAGTCCCCGCAGATCGTGCTGGAGGACGCCGACCTCGCCCGGGCGGTGCCGACCATCGTGCGCACCATCACCATGAACAGCGGCCAGGTGTGCGCCGCCGGGTCGCGGGTGCTGGTCGCCCCTTCGATGCACGACCGGCTGGTGGAGGCGCTCGCCGAAGGATTCCGTGCGGTGCGGGTGGGGCCGTGGCACGAGCCCGTCGACATGGGCCCGCTCATCAGCGCCCGGCAGGAGCAGCGGGTCCTGGAGTACCTGACGGCGGGCCGCGAGGAGGGCGCCGAGGTCGTGGTGGGGGGCGGCAAGCCAGCCGGTGACCGGTACGACAGCGGCTACTTCGTCGAGCCCACCCTCTTCGACCGGGTGCGTCCCGGGATGCGCATCGCCCAGGAGGAGATCTTCGGTCCGGTGCTGTCGGTGTTGACCTACGAGGACGAGGAGGAAGCGGTGGCCGTCGCCAACGGCACCCGCTACGGGCTGACGGCCACCGTCTGGACCCGGGACGTCGGCCGTGCGGTGCGGCTGGCCCGCCGGGTCGAGGCCGGCCAGGTCTCCGTCAACACGTTCGGCTCAGGTGGACCCGTCGGCGCGATCGGCGCTCCCTTCGGCGGCTACAAGCACAGCGGCTTCGGACGATCCATGGGCGCCGACGCCGTGGCGGACTGGACCCAGGTCAAGGCCGTCGTCATCAACGCGGGGAGCTGAGCGGCATGGCATCGAACACCGTACGCGCGGCCGTGCAGACCGGGCCCGGCGCCATCGAACTCCGTGACCTGCCCCGGCCGCGCACCGGCGACGACGACGGGCTGCTGCGCATCGAGGCCAACGGGCTGTGCGGCAGCGACCTGGAGACCTTCCACGGCCGGGTCCCGATGCGCGGCGGCTATCCCGTCGTACCCGGGCACGAGCCGCTCGGGATCATCGAGGAGATCGGCGACGCGGCGGCCGAACGCTGGGGTGTGCAGCCGGGCGACCGGGTCGCGCTGGAGGTCCTCGTGCCCTGCCGTGCCTGCCTGCTGTGCCTGTCGGGGCGGTACATGTCCTGCAAGCACCGCAAAGCCACCCATGGCTACACGCCCGTCGACCGGGCACCGGGCCTGTGGGGCGGCCTGGCCGGGTATGTCTATCTCCACCCGAACGCCGTCCTGCACAAGGTACGCGGCGACCTGCCCCCCGAGATCGCGGTGATGTACAACCCGCTGGGCGCCGGCGTGCGCTGGACCTCCCACCTGGGGCAGGTCGGGCTCGGTGACACCGTCCTCATCCTGGGCGCGGGCCAGCGGGGCATCCTCTCCGCCGCGGCTGCGAAGGCCGCCGGCGCCGGCACGGTCATCATGACCGGACTCGCCTCGGACGCGCACAAGCTGGCGCTGGCCCGGGAGTTCGGCGCCGATCACACGATCGTCGTGGACGAGGAGGACACCGTCGCCCGGGTCACCGAGATCACCGACGGCGAACTGGCCGACGTCGTCCTGGAGATGACCCCGCTGGCCGCCCAGCCGCTGGACGACGCGCTGCGCGCCGTCCGGCACGGCGGCCGGATCGTCGTCGCCGGCCTCAAGGGCGGCACCAAGATCCCACTGGACTCCGATCTGGTCGTCAACAAGGCGCTCACCCTGGTCGGGGCGTACGGGGTCGACTCGCGGGGCTACGCGGAGGCCATTCGGATCCTGGAGTCCGGCCGCTTTCCGTTCGCCAGGCTCCACACCCACACCTTCGAACTGGCCGACACCGTCAAGGCACTGAACGTCCTGGCCGGGGAGGTCCCCGGCGAGCAGGCCGTGCATGTCGCCGTCCGGCCGGCCGGCTGACGCCCGCGTGGGCCCCGGTGGCGACCGTGCGCCGGTGCGGTGGCCACCGGCCACGCGCGTCGCAGACCGCCCCCGGAACCACCGGGCTCAAGAGCCCCAGCCCACGGGCTCACGAGCCCCAGCCCAGGAGCCTGACCATGATCATCGACTCGCACGCCCACATCCTGCCGCCCGCGCTCCCGCAGCCGAGCGCGGACGCCGACCCGGGCACCTGGCCCTGCATCGGGCCCGCGGACGGCGACGGCTCCCGGCTGCTCACCGCGGGCGCCCTGCGCTACACCGCCCGCGACGTGTTCTTCAGCGCGGAGCGCCGTATCGAGGAGATGGACAGGCTCGGCATCGACGCCGAGGTCCTTTCCCCCATGCCGCCGCTGCTGAACTACGCGATCCCCGCGAAGGCATCGCGTGACATCCACCGGGCGGTGAACGCGTTCCTCGCCTCCCTGGTCTCCCTCGCCCCGGCCCGCTTCCACGGGCTCGGAGCGGTGCCGCTCCAGGACCCGGACCTGGCCGCCGCCGAGCTCGCCGAACTCAGCCGCCTCGGCCTGCGCGGCGTGGAGATCGGCTCGAACATCGCAGGTGCCTCCCTCGGCGACGCACGCTTCCACGGCTTCTACGCGGAGGCGGAACGGCTCGGCCTCGCGCTCTACGTCCACGCGCTCGCCCCCGCCCTCGGCGACCGGCTCCCGGCCTCGGCCACCGGCACCTACGGCTTCAGCACGGAGTCGTCGCTGGCCGCGGCTTCCCTGCTGTCCACCGGGACCGCCGAAAGGTTCCCGGACCTGAGGATCGGCTTCAGCCACGGCGCGGGCGGCTTCCCGCTGATGCTGCCGCGCGCCCGGTACTTCTGGGGCGGCACATGGAACGAGGAGCCGCCGGTCCGCCCGACCCCGGGGGCGCGCTCCCCGCTCGACGTTGCGCGCCGCTTCTTCTACGACGCGCTGGTCTTCGACGCGCGCGCCCTGCGCTATCTGATCGACCTGCTCGGCCCCCGCCGGCTCATGCTCGGCAGCGACTTCCCCGCCATGGAACGCGAATCCCCGGCCGACCGCACCCTGCGCACCCTGAACCTCCCTGCCCAGGACCACGAGGCCATCACCTGGACCAACTGCCGTCGCTTCCTGGGCCTGACGCCGTAGCGAGGTCGGCACGCCGGCACGCCGGGAGGACAGCCGCACGACCGCCAGGCGCTGAGGCCGCCCGCCTCCGCTCCGCCCCGCCGCAGACCCCCGATCCACATCATTCCGTCTGTTCGGAGCCGCTCTGTTCAGCGCGGTTCGGTACAGACCCGTACAGACCCGTTCAGTACAGAGCCGTTCTGTACAGAGCACGAGAGGCGTTCGCCGTGGCATCTCTTCCTTCCCCAGGCCCGATGAGGATGCGGATCCTGGTCGAGCCCCGGCACGGGGCCGACTACCACGCGATCCTCAGGCTGGCCCGCGCAGCCGAGCAGCACGGCTTCGACGCCTTCTTCCGATCCGACCACCTCCTGGGCGTGGACCCCGACGACCCGCACACCGTGCCGAGCGAGGCATGGAGCACCCTCGCCGGCCTCGCCCGCGACACCCGGCACATCCGGTTCGGCACCCTGCTGACCGCGGCGACGTTCCGCTCACCGGGGCTGCTGGCCACCATCGTCGCCACCGTGGACGCCATGAGCGACGGGCGCGTCGAACTCGGCCTGGGCACCGGCTGGTACGAGCGCGAGCACCGCGCCTTCGGCGTCCCTTTCCCCGCCGTCGGCACCCGGTTCGACCGGCTCGGGGAGCAACTGTCCATCATCACGGGGCTGTGGAGCACTCCGGCCGGACAGCGGTTCTCCTTCGAGGGGAGTCATTACCGGATCGACGACTGCCCGGCACCGCCGCGGCCCCGCCAGTCCCCGCGTCCACCTGTGATCGTCGGCGGTGCGGGGCCCCGGCGAACCCCTGAACTCGCCGCGCGGTTCGCCGACGAGTTCAACGTCACCTTCGGCACGGGGGCGAGAGCGCGGTTCGATACCTTCACCCGCATCTGCGCGGAGGTCGGCCGCGACCCGGCCACCGTCAGGCGTTCGGTGATCCTGCCGGTGGCCTGTGGCTCCACCCGCCAGGAGTGGATGCGCCGCGCGGACGTGATGGGGTCCGAGGTGATGCGTTCCAACGCGGCCTGCGGAACTCCCTCCCATGTGGTGGACCGCATCGGCGAACTGGCCGGGGACGGCGCCGACACCGTGTACTTCCACATCTACGACGTCGACGACCTCGACCATCTGGAACTGCTCGGTTCCGAGGTCCTGCCCGCGTTCGGTGGTCGAGCGGCGCCCACGCTCCTGCTTGACACACCACCTGGTTGACCTCCGGACTCCCCGGAAGGACCCGCCCATCACCGCTGCCCGAAGCGCCGGAAAACCGGTGGAGCCTCGGGGTGCGTACCCATACGGTCCGTGGGATGACCTATCTGAGCCCTCTGGGATATCTGCTGGGCATCGAGGGCGCCGCACTGCTGCGTGGCTTCAGGGAGGGGAGTGCCGACCGGGAGTTCGTCGAGGCGCGGATCGCCGAGATCCGTGCCCTGCTGGACGCACCCGCCCTCGCGCACACCGAGGGGGTCACGGCGAGTCCGGGCACGATCAGCACGGCCGACGTCTACCAGGCCTGGGCGCCGCACTATGACGGCCCTGGCAACCAGATGATCGACATCGAGCAGCCGGTCGTCCGACGCATCCTGGACGGCCTGCCCGTCGGCACGGCCCTGGACGCGGCCTGCGGCACCGGCCGCCATACCGCCTACCTGCATGGACTCGGCCACCACGTGATCGGCGTCGACGCCTCACCGGCCATGCTCGCCCGGGCCCGCAAGCGCCTGCCGGATGTCGACTTCCACGAGGCCGACCTGTACCGGCTGCCGCTTCCCGACGACGCCGTCGACACCGTCGTCTGCGCGCTCGCCCTGGCCCACCTCCCCGACCTCGGCCCGGTGCTGGCCGAGTTCGCGCGTGTCCTGCGACCCGGTGGAAACCTGGTGATCTCGGACGCCCACCTGCTGGTGTCCTACCTCCGGCCGGCCCTGCCCCGCCAACCCGGCCCGGACGGCCGCCCGTCCCTGCTCACGGAATACCACCGCCCACTCAGCGCCTACCTCGCCGCGGCCCTCCCACTGGGCTTCCAGGTCCGACACTGCGAGGAACCCTGCCGCCCACCCCGCTCCCTCGACCCCGACACCGCACCGGACCCGCTCCCGACCCATCAGTCCTGGGACCTGCTGCACTGGTGCCCGAAGGCATCGGCCGCGGCCATGGACGATTCCCCGATCGCGGTGGTCTGGCACTTCCAACTCCCGGGCGCCCCGACGGGCGGATCCCGCGGGACGTCGGGACGACCCTCAGTCGGGCAGGGAGTCGGCAAGCAGCGGCTCGGCCGGCAGGGTCGCTTGGCGGGCGAGGAGGTGCCGCCTGCGGTTGGAGTTCGTGCTCGCGAAGCTGGGCGCCGGGAGTGACGACTGTCCGGTGACAGTTCCGGGGATGTTCCCCGACCGACGAAGAGGCCTTACGGGCGGCCCTGCGTGGGAGGGCGTGATGGGCGCATCGCCCGCGGTCACGACGGGTCGCCGGGCACCGCGACCTGACGAGGTGTCGTCACGCGGCCCGACTCACGCCCCGAGCGAGCCGGCCGGCCCTGCGCCGTGGGCTCCACCGATCCAACGGGCAGCGGCCTCGTAGGTGGTGGCCGGGTTGTCGTTGAACGCGATGGCGGCGTCGGGTGCGTGCCGCCGGATCAGGTTGATCACCAGCTCGAGCAGTTCAACCTGGTCGTCCGAGTGCCGCAGGCCACCGCCGACGGTGACGCACTCCCACGGATGGGCGCGCAGCGCTTGCCCGACGACCGCTGCCACGTCATCGGTTCCGTCGAGGCAGACGAGGCAGGTCTCGACGCCCACGCCGTGCTCGGCGAACTTGGCCAGTCCCGCCTCGATCGCCTTGGCCACCGGCTCAGGGTCCCATGGCCCGGGCACCCGGTACGGATCAAGCCCGATGACGAGGACGCGAGGTGAAGCAGCAGTGGCCACGTCCGGATGATACGCGTCGTCGGTGCCGGTCACCCGCTCACCGCGGTCAGTACGGTGGGAGGATGCCGCGCTGCAACGCCACGGTGACGGCCGCCGTGCGGTCCGAGACGCCCAGCTTCCCGAACGTCCGCAGCAGGTGCGTCTTCACCGTCGCCTCGCTGACGAGCAGTTCCCGACCGATCTCCGCGTTCGTCCGGCCCGCGCCGACCAGGCGCAGCACCTCGATCTCGCGCGGGGTCAGGTCGACCGACGAGCGCATCCGGGACACCAGCCGCGCCGCGACGGCCGGGGCCAGCACCGTCTTCCCGCGCGCCGCCTCGCGGATCGCACCGGCGAGTTCGCTCCGCCCGGCGTCCTTCAACAGGTATCCGGTGGCGCCGGCCTCCACCGCGCGCAGGATGTCGGCGTCGTTGTCGTACGTGGTGAGCACCACCACCCGGCAGTCCGGGTCCCGCGCCAGCAGGTCCCGTGTCGCCTGCACCCCGTCACCGTCCGGCATCCGCAGATCCATCAGCACCACGTCCGGCTCGTACGCCCGGGCCGCCGCGACCGCATCCGCCGCCGACCCGGCCTCGCCCACCACTTCGATGCCGTCCTCCGCGCCGAGGATCCCGCGCAGGCCCTCCCGCACCACCGGGTGGTCGTCCACGAGCAACACCCGGATCATGCCGGCGCCTCCACGGTGAGCACGGTGCCGGAACCCGGTGTACTGCGGATGGCCAGGTGGCCGCCGGCCTGCGTGACGCGCTCGCGCATGCCGGCCAGGCCGAAGCCCGTCGCGACGGGCGAGTCGAAGCCGGCGCCGTCGTCCGAGACCTCCAACCGGACCCCGTCCGGCAGGTACCGCAGGCTCAGCGCCGCCCGCCCCGCGTCCGCGTGCCGCCGCACGTTCGTCAACGCCTCCTGGGCGCACCGCAGTACGACCACCTCCGTACCGGCGGGCAGCAGCCGTGGTTCGCCGGTCAGTTCCCACGACGTCGTCACACCCGTCTCCTCGCCGAGCCGCTCGACCAGCCGGCGCAGCGCGTTGGGCAGTGACGAACCGGCCAGCTCCGTCGGCGGCTGCGCGGAGACCAGGGCGCGCGCCTCGGCCAGGTTCTCCCGGGCGGCGCGTGCCGCCCGCTCCCGGTACACCCGGGCCTGCTCCGGCGGCGCCGAGTCGGCCGCCTCCAACAGCATGAGGATGCTGGTGAAACCCTGCGCCAGCGTGTCATGGATCTCCATGGCCAGCCGCTGCCGCTCGGCGAGCATCCCCGCCTGCCGCTCCGACTCGGCCAGCTCCGCGCGGGCGGCGGCGAGCCGTGCGATGAGGTCGGCGCGCTCCCGGCTCTGCTGGATGATCCGCTGGATCCACCAGCTGAAGTGCGCCCCGAACGCCACGCACAGCACCAGGACGCCCACCCACGCGAGGTCGCGGAAGCTCGGCGCGCTGAGCGCCTCGGCCACCGGCACCACGTTGAACGCCGCCAGCGCGAGAACGCCCCAGCCGACCGGCAGCAGCATGAACGACTGCGGGATCAGCGCGAACAGCAGGACCGAACTGGTCAAGCTGGCCAGCTGCGCGGTGACCAGCAGGACCAGCGCCCCGAGCTGGTAGCAGAGGGTCCAGGCCGGTACCGGACGGTCCCGCCGTGCCCGGCGCCCGACCAGGCAGTACCAGGGGACGAACGCGCACAGCGCGGCGATCGACACGATACGGCCGGTGCCGGCGTCCGTACCCCACACCGCGGCGATCGACCCTGCCAGCACGACCCCGTAGTAGGCGTCGCGCATCATCGCTCCCCGAGTCCAGGCGTGGTCGTCCGGTACGGGAGGCAGGGTCTCTGACACGCGGACAAGTATGCGGTACCAGATCAACCCGCGGGGCGCTCCCGGTAGGCGGCGGCCAGGGCGTGCGCCGCCCCCCGCCCCTCGACCTCGATCTTCTCCCCCTCCGCGAGCACGATCGTGACCTGTTGCCAGCTCCGTCCCGGGGTCACCGCGATGTCCGTGACGCGGTCGAGCGAGACCTGACCGACGTGCTCACCGACCCGGTTCAGCATCGGGTCGGCCCGCCAGACGTGCAGGGCGTCCGCCGTGATGCCGAGGATCATCGCCGCGTCCAGCGGTACATCGGTGCGTTCGGTGATCCGGTGCGCCGCGGCCCGCGCCGCCGGCCGGGCGATGAGGTAGTTGCCCAGCGGGGTCAGCATCCGGACCGGACTGAACACGGTGTCGACCCGGGCGTACACGGCGGCGCGCAGTTCCTGGCCCAGCTCGGCGGAGAGCGCGGAAGTCAGTTCATCGTCCTTCAGATGTTTCATGCCAAGAGCATCGCTGCCCACGCCGCCATCCGCCGTCGACCGATCGTCGACGCCCGCGTCCACCGATCGGTGGACGGCGGGGCTACGACGCGTCCTGTGCGGCACGGTTGCAACGCTGCATGGTCAGGAACGGGGTTCGACCTTGTGGGAAAGCCGCATCAGCGCGATCCCGACGGCTGCCGGAAGCAACACCATGAGGGCCGTTGCCCCAAGGGCGATCCAGGGCACCGCTCCCCCCGTTGGGACGGCCTTCTTCAGTGCCGTCCCGACGACGAACACGAAGAGCATCAGCGGGACGAACATGAGTTTGCCGCCCCTCTCGACGGCTTCGGAGTCGCCGCGCCAGGCCCCCCTCGCCCATCGCCCGTAGGCGATGCTCAGCGCGAGAAAGACCGCCCCCATGAAGATCGCGGCACCGAGGCCCTCACGCAGGGTCAGCCAGATCACGATCATCCTGATGATCAGGGCAAAATTCGCCACCGCAACCACGGTCAGCAGAATGGTCGCGGCCAGTCGCGCCCTTTCGGACCCCGTTGACGTCATCGTGGACCTCTCCCGTCTTTCGTCCGCACGACGTGTCGTCGTGGGAATCGCTCGGTGAGCATGGCAACCGCCCTCGGGGACGTCTTTGACCGTGCGTGCAGACCGTTGGACCAAGGGCGCTGGATCGGGCGCTCCGCCGTGTACATTCGGTGCAGGCCGCGCCGGCTGAGAACGGATGGCGCGAGAGCTGAAGGTGGTTGCCCCGTGCCGACGGTGCTGCGGACGGAAGCCGTTCCCCTGGCGGACCGGCTCGACTTCCTGCACGAAGGGGTGCGGGACATGCTGGTGCCCCTGCGCATGAGCCCGGACTCGTCGAGCGACTACCGAGCGGCGTTCACCTGCTGGAACCTGGGCGGCTCGCTGCTGATCGACAAGACCGGGCAGCCGATAACCGTGGAACGCACACCGCGCCTGATCCACGCCGGTGACCCCGAGCTGTACAAGATCGAGTTACAGCTGCACGGCGCGAGCGTGGTCGCCCGAGGCGACGACGAGTGCCGGATCACGCCGGGACAGGCCACCCTCCTCGACACGAGCCGCCCCTACCGTCTGGCGGCCCGGCACCGATCGTCGACGTCTCCGAGCGGCCACGGCGAGCAGGCGGTGCGCCAGGTGACGTTGGCCATCCCACACCGGTTGATGCCGCTGAACCCCGACGACGCCGACACGGCCATCGGCAGCAACCTGTCCGCGCACCTGCCCACGGGCCGGCTTCTCGCCGCTACCGTCGCCCAGCTGACCCGCAGTGCCGCCGACGGAGACGAGCACACCGCGACCCGCCTGGTGGCGGTGGTCGTCGACCTGCTGACCATCGGGTTGGCGAGCCGGCGGGGACAGTCGCCGCCCCTGAGCCCCTCCTCGCGCCGCCAGGTGCTTCTCGCCCGCATCGAAGCGTTCGTGGAATCCCATCTGGCCGAGCCCCGGCTGTCGCCCGCGATGATCGCGGCGGCGCACCACATGTCGCAGCGCTCGCTCCACCAGCTGTTCGCCACCGAGAGCGACACCCCCGTCAGCAAGCACATCCGCAGGCGCAGGCTCGAACGCTGCCGTCGGGCCCTGACCGATCCGGCCCAGTCCCGTCGCCCGGTGGCCGTCATCGCCGCACAGTGGGGCTTCCAGAACATCGCCCACTTCACCCGGCTGTTCCACGCGGCCTACGGCCAGCCCCCGGCCGCCTACCGGCAGACACACGCGCGCCCGTAGGGCACGGGGCGCCGACCGTCAGGCGCTGGGAGACCGCGACACGTCACAGCCGAGTAGCCGACCGGCCGGGCTCCCCTGCCGGTTGCGGGGTCGGTGTCCGCGAAGGCGGCGCCGGGCACGCCGTCGATCGGGGCCTTGGGCGTCGCCGTCAACCGTCCGTCAACACGGTGTGGATCTACGCCTGCAAGACTCGGGCGCGTTCCTCTTTCTTCCAGGGCTGCGTCACGCCCGGCTGGCCGATCGACTTCAACCAGTGGGACTTCGTCTGCGCGACCTACACCTGGACCCTCCCGATCGGGACCTCCTCAGCGCCCACGGACCGTTTCGTGCTGCAAGCCGAGGGCTACAACCCGCTCACCGCTCTCTTCTCGCCGTGCAGCGACCCGGTGCTCGGTCTGGGCGGTGGCCCGGACGGCAACGGGGGTTTCCGTGCCTGACCGCTCGTGAGGTAACGGCCGTGGGAGGCCCGGCGTTGTGGCGCCGGGCCCCCACCGGTGGTCGGAGTCAGTCGTCGCCGTTGAGCATGGCGGCGGTCAGGACGTTGCCCCCGACGCCCCAGCCGCCGTCGGCGACCTCGTCGACGAGTACGACGGTGGTGGGGCGGGCCCGCTCACCGTAGATCTCCGCGTACAGGTCGGTGGTGCGCTCGACGATCTTCTTCTTGTCCTCGGCGGTGATGGTGCCGGCGGGGACCTTGAAATGGGCGAAAGGCATGGATGTCTCTCCTTGAATCGGCTGCTCCGCGGCGGCGGAAGCAGCTGTCCGAGGGGTGCGGCCGGTGGCCGTTCCCCGGAGGGTGCTGGAGTGGTCGGGTGCCGGCATGCGCGGCGTGCGGCTCGTGTCGCGGCCCGTGGGGCGCGCGGCCGGCGTGGACGGTGTGGCCGACACGGTGATGTCCCGGCCACGCGGCTCCCGGGCGAGGATCAGCGCGATCGGCCGCCCCGTGATCCGCCGGTGCCGACGGCGACCCGTGTGGCCGGCGAGGGACGGGCGGAGGGAGTTGCGTTCATGACTCCAGGGTGAACGGCGCCGACCGGCGGAACCAGGGGATGTCATCCCCTGTGTCCGTGGCCCCGACCGTGCACACAATGGCGCACATGAGTTCTGTGAAACACGCCGAACTGGGGTCCTTCCTGCGCTCGCGCCGGGAACGCATCCGTCCGGCCGAGGTGGGGCTCCCCGCCGGGCCCCGTCGCCGGGTGCCCGGGCTGCGACGTGACGAGGTCGCCCAGCTCGCCGGGGCATCGGTGGACTACTACAACGAGCTCGAGCGCGGGGCCGGGTCCCAGCCGTCCACGCAGATGCTTGCCGCCCTGGCCAGGGCGCTGCGGCTGACCGCCGACGAACGCGACCACCTCTACCATCTGGCGGGTCGCCCGCTGCCCGTGCACGGCGGAGCCGCCTCGCATGTGCACCCCGGAATGCTCGATCTGCTCCAGCGCCTGACGTCGACGCCCGCGCAGGTGATCACCGACCTGCACGTCACCCTGGTGCAGAATCCGCTCGCGGTGGCCCTACTCGGAGACCAGTCCGGTTTCCGGGGCGTCCGGGCCAGCTTCGTCCATCGGTGGTTCACCGAGCCCGAAGCCCGGCGGCTCTACCCGGAAGCCGACCACGAGGTCCAGTCCCGCGCTTTCGTGGCCGATCTACGGGCAGCCGCCGCCAGGCGGGACTCGAAGGACTCCGAAGCCGGCTCCATGATCGGTGCGCTGCTCGGCCTCTCCCCCGAATTCGCCGCGCTGTGGGCCGACCACGACGTCGCGTTCCGGCGAGACGACCGCAAACGCCTCGACCATCCCACGCTCGGTCTGATGCAGGTCAACTGCCTCAACCTGTTCAGCGAGGACGGCCGGCAACGACTGCTCTGGTTCACCCCCGCAGTGGGCACGGACAGCGCCGACCTGTTCGACCTGCTCACGGTCATCGGCACCCAGGACATGCGCGCCACATGAGCGGCGGCGTCATCACCGCGTGCGGCGGCGGCTGATGCCCGGTCAGCAGACGGTGCGTTCAGCAGACGGTGTGCAGTGACTTCTCGAAGGTGCGGACCGCGTCGAGCGTGGCGGCACCCAGGCCCGGGGAGGTGTCCATCCGGCCCGACGGGACCACCACGGCCAGCGCGGCGACGGGCGCACCGGTGACGTCGCGCACCGCGGCGGCCACGGCGCAGATGCCCAGCTCCCCCTCCTCGCGGTTGTAGGCGAGCCCGCCGGCGCGGATCTCCGCCAGCTCCGCCTCCAGGGCCGCCCACGAGGTGACCGATGCCCCGGTCTGCCCCTCCAGCTCGCCGTCCGGGTAGCGGCGGTGCAGTTCGGCGAGGGGCAGTGCGGCGAGCAGGGCCTTGCCGGCGGCCGTGCAGTGGGCGCGCATGACCTTGCCGGTGCGCAGGCCGACCCGAACCGACCGGGTGCCCTCGACGCAGTCGACGAAGCGCACGTCCCGCCCTTCGAGGAGGGACACGCTGACCGTCTCCCGGGTGCGGTCGCGCAGTTCCTCGAGGGCCGGCTGGGCCAGCTGCCGGATGTCGACGCGCCCGGTCGCCGCGAGGCCCAGCTCGATGAGGACGGGTCCGGGGCGGTAGGCGCCGTTGGCCTTGTCCTGCACCGCGAACCCGTGGGTGCGCAGCGAGGAGAGCAACCGGTGCGCGGTGGATCTGGCGACCCCCAGCAGGTCCGCCGCCTCGGCGACCCGCAGCACCCGGCGGTCGCTGAGGAGGGCGAGCAGCCTCAGTGCGTTGTCGACCGAGCTGAGGGAACTCGGGCCGTGCGAAGTATTCGGCATAGGAGAATTCTAGTCCCGCATTTCTTATAAATCTTCCCAATGCTGGAATTTCTTCCTACAGTCGCCAGCATGATCGACCCAAGCACTCCTCCCGTCATCGTCGTCGGAGCAGGTCCGGTCGGTATGACCGCCGCCGCTGTCCTGGCGCAGGCGGGCATCCCGACCGTCGTCGTGGAGTCCGCTCCGGAACCCCAGCCCGACTGGCGCGCCTCGACCTTCCACGCCGCCACCCTCGAGTTGCTGAAGGACATCGGCATCACCGAGCGGATGCACACCGAGGGCCTGGTCGTGCCCCGGTACCAGTTCCGTGACCGCCGGGACGGCCTGGTCGCCGAGTTCGACCTCGGGCTGCTCAGCGACGAGACGCCCTTCCCCTACCGCTTGCAGCTCAACCAGCAGCGGCTGGTCCGCTTCCTCCATGACCGGCTGCTCGCGGACCCCCTGGTCCAGCTGCGCTTCGGCGCCCGGCTCACCGACCTCGACACCGACGCCGACGGCGTCGCGGTCACCGTGCAGACCTCCCAGGGCAGCGAGCGGCTCCGGGGCGCGTACGTCATCGGCGCGGACGGCGCACGGAGCACGGTGCGCAAGCAGCTCGGCATCGCCTTCGAGGGGTTCACCTACCCCGAGCGCTTCCTCATCGTCAGCACCCCGGTCGACATGAGGGCGCAGGTGCCCGGCATCGCCGAGGTCAACTACATCGCCGACCCGGAGCAGTGGCTGTTCATCCTGCGCACTCCGGAGGCCTGGCGGGTGCTCTGGCCGGTGCCGTCCGGCACCAGCGACGAGGAGGCCACGGCGCCCGAGGAGATGCAGCGCCAGTTGCAGAGCGTCGCGCCGCTCGCCGGCGGCTATCCGATCATCGACCACCAGATCTACCGCGTGAACCAGCGGGTGGCCGCGACGTTCCGCACCGGACGGGCCCTGCTGATCGGCGACGCCGCCCACGTCAACAGCCCGGTCGGCGGTGTGGGGCTCAACAGCGGCATCCACGACGCCATGGACCTCACCCGGCGCCTGGTGCGGATCCTCGGCCAGGGAGCCGACGCGGACGCGGAACTCGACGGCTTCGCCCGGTGCCGCCGCCGCATCGCGCTGGAGTACGTCCAGGCCGACACCCAGCGCAACACGGACCGGCTGCGCGAGACGGACGAGGAGACCCGGCTCGCCAACCAGCGCGAGCTGCGGGCCCTGGCCGCCGACCCCGAACGCGCCCGTGCCTGGCTGCGCCGGGTCTCCCTCCTGGAGAGCGTGCAGCGGTTCGGCATCGGCACCCCGCACACCGAACTCGAAGGGACGCCGGCATGACCGTCCACCACGACGAGGAGAACGCACTCGCCTCCTTCTACCAGGACGTGGACGAGGTGGACCTGGCGCCGCTGTGGACCATCACCGAGCAGCTGCTCACCCCGCACCCCCGGCCCGCTGCCGTCCCCTGGCTCTGGTCGGCCCGCACCTACCGCCCGCTCGCCGCCCGCGCCATCGACCTCGTCCCCGTCGAACGCGGCGGGGAGCGCCGGGTGCTGAGCCTGCGCAACCCCGGTCTCGGCGGCCGGCCCTACGCCGCCGGAACGCTCTGGGGTGCCGTCCAGTGCCTCGGCCCGCGCGAGAGCGCCCCGGCCCACCGGCACACGCCCGGCGCGATCCGGTTCGTGCTGTCCGGCACCGGCGTGTTCACCACCGTCGACGGCGACCCCTGCGACATGCACGCCGGGGACCTCGTCCTGACGCCCGGCTGGAACTGGCACGACCACACCAACACCGGCGACGGCGACATGCTCTGGTTCGACGGCCTGGACCTGCCGATGATCGAGGCGCTCGACGGCGTCTTCTTCGAGCCCCACCCGGAGTTCACCCAGCCCGCGGACGGGGAGCACAACCGCTCCGAGCAGCGCTACGCGGGGGACCCGCACCGCCACACCGACGGGGCGGTCTCGACCGCGCTCGACCCCGCCTCCTCGCCGCTCCTGGTGTACCGCTGGGCCGACACCGACGCCCGCCTGTGCCGCGCAAGCGCCGCGGCACCCGACGCGCCCTCCGTCACGGTCGAGTACACCAATCCCGAGTCGGGAGCGAGCGTCCTGCCGACGCTGGCCTGCGGGGTGGAACGCATCCTGGCCGGCCGGGGCACGCTGCCGGTGCGCCGCACGGGCAACCGCATCCACGTCGTCCGGGACGGGACCGGACACAGCGTCATCGACGGCGTCCGCTTCGACTGGGAGCCGGGAGACGCCTTCGTCGTGCCCTCCTGGTCCGCGGTCGAGCACCACGCCGACGACCGGTCCGACCATTTCACCCTCGCCGACACCCCGGTGCTGCGCGCCCTCGGCATCCACCGCGAGCAGCGGCTCGCTGCGCCGCAGCCGGTCACCGGCGTCTTCGCCCCCCGCTCCACCCCCCGAAAGGACCACCAGTGAAGCTCGCCCTCTTCGGGGAGAACCGCCTCGGCGTGGTGACCGACGACGGTGCCGGCGGTGTCGTCGACGTCACCGCGGCCCTGCCCGCGCACGACCCCGACCCCGTCACCGCAGGCTGGTGGCGCGCCCTGTGCCGGGACTTCCCCGCGCTCCGTCCCGATCTGGAGGCCGCAGCGAAGGCCGGCCCCGCGCTGCCGCTGGACGGGGTGCGGCTCGGGGCACCCGTGCTCAACCCGTCCAAGATCATCGCCTGTGCGTGCAACTACCGCGACCACGTGACCGAGATGCACGACGTGCAGCAGCGCACCCTCGGCCACATCGAGTCCTGGATGATGGACTTCGACGTCTTCCTCAAGGCGCCCTCGTCGATCAGCGGCCCTGCGGACGACATCGTGCTGCCGGCGGAGGTCGTCGCCGCAGGCCAGGAGATCCACCACGAGTCCGAACTCGTGATCGTGATCGGCTCCGGCGGCCGGGACATCCCGGAGGACACCGCGCTCGACCACGTCCTCGGCTACACCGTGGGGCTGGACATCACCGTCCGCAGCGCCGCCGACCGCTCGCGCCGCAAGAGCTACGACACCTTCTCCCCCATCGGCCCCTGGGTCACCACCGCCGACGAGGCGGGCGACCCCGCGGACTTCCAGATCGACCTGGTCCGCAACGGCGACGACCACCGCCAGCACGTGAACACCCGCGACTTCATCACCCCCGTCCCCGCCATCGTCTCCTACGCCTCACGGATGATGACCCTGCTCCCGGGCGACGTGATCTTCACGGGCGCTCCCCCCGGGGTCGGCCCGATCCAGGCCGGCGACAGCCTGGAGACGCGGATCAGCCGGCTGGGCTCCATGACGCTGCGGGTGGTCCGGTGACCGCCGCCGCCTCCGTCGACGCCGAGGTCCTCGTCGGCAACCGCGTCACCCCGCTGACCGCCGCGGCCCGCACCACCGTTCGCAACCCGGCCCGCACCGGCGAGGTCGTCGGTCAGGCCGCGCTCGGCACCCCCGCCGACGTCGACGCCGCCGTACGCGCGGCGCACGACGCCTTCGGCCCGTGGTCCGGCATGTCCCCGCACGAGCGGGCCGCGGTCCTGCTCGACGCCGTCGCCGAACTCCGCCCGCTCGCCACGGATCTTGACGCCCTGCTCACCCGCGAACAGGGCAAGCTCCGCTGGGAGTCCCGTCTTGACGTGGGTGGAGCAGCCCACATCCTGGAGTACTACACCTCACTCGCCACCGAGCTCGCCGAAGAGCGCGTGCTGCGCTCCGACTCGCGCGGGACGGTCTGGCTGGCCCGCCGCCCGATGGGCGTCACCGGCGTCATCGTGCCCTGGAACTCCCCGGTCTACCTGGGCTTCCTCGGCATCGCCCCGGCCCTGATGGCCGGCAACACCGTCGTGGTCAAGCCCTCCGAGCTCGCTCCGCTGGCCCTGCACCGGGTGCTGCGCACGCTCGCCGCGAAACTGCCCGACGGCGTGCTCAACTCGGTGCCCGGCACCGGTTCCGCGGGAGCGGCGCTGGTCGAGCACCCCCTGGTCCGCAAGGTCTTCTTCACCGGCTCCACCGACACCGGGCGGCGGGTGCTGGCCGGTGCCGCCGGCACCCTCAAGCGGGTCAGCCTGGAGCTCGGCGGAAACGATCCGGCACTGGTCCTGGACAGCGCGCGGATCACCGACCGGCTGGTGTCCGAACTCGTCCAGGGCGTCTACGGGATGAGCGGGCAGGTCTGCTTCAACGTCAAGCGGATCTACGTGCACCGCAGCCACTACCGGGACTTCACCGACCGCTTCCGGGCGGCCGTGGACGAGATCACCGTCGGCGACGGCCTCGACGAGCGCGCCACCATGGGGCCGCTCAACAACCGGGCCCAGTTCGACAAGGTCGCCGCCCTGGTCGCGGACGCCCGGGCGAGCGGCGCCACCGTCCACGAACTGGGACGCAAGCTGGACCCGGCGACCTGGCAGGACGGGCACTTCCTGCTGCCCCATGTGGTCACCGACATCGATCCGCGTGCCGACCTGGTGACCCGGGAGCAGTTCGGTCCCGCCGTCCCCGTGCTGCCCTTCGACACCGAGGACGAGGCGGTGGCCATGGCCAACGACACCGAGTACGGCCTTGCCGCCTCCGTCTGGAGCGAGGACCGGGCCCACGCCCGGCAGCTGGCCGGCCGCATCCGCTCCGGCAGCGTCTTCCTCAACGTCCACCGCGTCGGGGCCTCCGGCGTCGACATGCCGTTCGGCGGGTTCAACAGCAGCGGGCTGGGCCGCGGACACGGGCTCCCCGCCCTGGAGGCCTGCACCGAACCGCAGACCGTCGCCGACTGGACGGACACCAGCGGACTACCAGGACCCGCACCCGCGCGGGCCCGCACCCCCGTGGAGCCGAGATGACCGACCACCCCGACCGCACGGCGGCCGACGCCGTCCTTGAGACCCTGCTGGCCTGGGACGTCCGGCGGGTCTTCATCTGCCCCGGAAGCACCGAGGCGGCCTTCCTGGACGCCACCCTGCGCCATCCGGAGTTCGAGGTGGTGCTGACCACCCACGAATCCGTGACCGTCGCCATGGCCGACGGGTACGCGCGGGCGACCGGCGAGCCCGCGGTCGCATACCTGCACACCCACCTCGGGCTCGCCAACGGTCTCGCCCACCTGGACGCCGCACGGCTTGCACACTCCCCGGTCGTCGTCCTCACCGGCCTCAAGCCCTCGTCGATCCAGGCCCACGGCGGGTTCACCACCCTCGCGTCGACCGGCGACCTGGCCCGGCCGTTCGTCAAGCGCGCCTGGCAGTCGTCGACCGCCGACCTCATCCCCGAGGACCTCACCCAGGCCCTGCGGCTGGCCACCGCCGAGCCCTCGGGACCGGTCTGGCTCGGCCTGTCCCAGGACCTGATGGACGCCCCCTGCACCGCACCGGTGCCGCCGCCCGGGAAGCACCGCATCACGGCCCGTACCGCCCCCGATCCGGACCGCCTACGGGCCGTGGCCGATCTGCTGGCGCAGGCCCGCACGCCGGTGATCGTGGCCGGTGCGGAGGCGGGCCGGCACGGCGCCACCGCGGACGTGCTGGCGCTGGCCGAGCGGATCGGCGCCGCGGTCTGCCATGAGGACCGCACCGGGTTCGAGCGGTCCGTGGTCCCCACGGACCACCCGCGGTTCGCCGGCTCCTACGCACCCGGCAACCCCGCCGTGGCCGGGAGCGACCTGCTGCTCTTCCTCGGCTGCCGGTGCTTCGTGGAGTTCGAGACCGGGCGCCCGTCCCCCGTGCCGCCCGGCGCCACGGTGGTGCAGACGCACACCGATCCGGCCGAACTCGCCCGGGTGCACGGCGTCGACGAGGCGCTCGTCGGGCACGAGTCGCTGATCGCCCGGGGACTGCTCGGCTTGCTCCCCGAACGCCCCGCGGCACCGGCACGGCACGCCCCGGCCGCCGCCACCGCACCGTCCCAGCCTCTCCCGGCGTCCCGCCGTGGGGGTACCACCCACGCCCTTGAGGCAGTGGGGGAGGGCCGTCCGGCCACCGTGGCCGAGGTCGCCGCCGCCCTCGCCGAGGTGGTGGACTCCCGCACCACGGTGGTCGAGGACGCGACCACCTCCGAGGTCGCCCTGCTGGGCGCCCTGCCGCAGACCTCGCCCCGTTCGTTCCTCACCTCGTCCTCCGGATCGCTGGGGTGGGGCATGGGCGCGGCGCTCGGCTACCAGCTCGGCGCTCCGGACCGGCACGTCGTCGCGGTCCTCGGGGACGGGGTGTTCCAGTTCGGCCCGCAGGCCCTGTGGGTCGCCGCCCGGTACCGCATCCCGGTCACCTTCGTCGTCATCAACAACGGCTCCTACGCCGCCGTGGCGGCCGCCCTGCGCCGCTACGGCGGGCTCGCGGAGCGCACCGGCGAGTATCCCGGCAAGGACATCTCCGGCGTGGACATCGCCGCCGTCGCCCGCGGCTTCGGCCTGGACGCGACGAGGCTGCACGACCCCGCCGAGCTCCCGGCCGCCGTCAAGCAGCTGAGCGGCCGGCCCGCCCTGATCGAGGTCCTCACCGACCCGGACGACCTGGGTCCCGCCCGCTAGCACCGCCACCCCCGCCCCGGCCCGCCCCCTCCCACCCCCGTGCAGCCGAAGGAGCCTGACCATGGACGACAGAGTGACAGACGACAGAGTGATAGATGTCAGGACCGAACTGGACGAGGCACCCCTACGCCCGTTCCACTGGATGCTGGTGGGCCTCGTCCTGCTGGCCATCTGGTTCGACGGCTACGACGTGCTGGCCCCCTCGTACGTCATCCACTACGTCGCCGGTGGCTGGCACCTGAACTCCGCCCAGTCCGGGCTCCTGGTCTCAGCGGGACTGGTCGGCGTGATGCTCGGGGCACTGGTGCAGGGCGTCATCGCCGACCGGTTCGGCCGCCGGCCCACCATGATCGGCGGCCTGCTGGTCTCCGGCGTGTTCAGCCTGCTCACCGCGGTGTTCGTGGACTCGTACAGCGGCTTCCTCGCGATCCGGGTGGTCACCGGTCTCGGCCTCGGCGTGGTCATGCCGCTGGGCACCGCGTACATCAACGAGTACCTGCCCAGCAAGAGCCGGTTCCGGCTGGCGTCGCTCGCCGCCGCCGGGTTCTCGCTCGGCGCCGTGGGGGCCTCGGTCATCGGGGTGCTGTACACCGTGCAGCACGGCTGGCAGGTGCTGTTCTACGTGGGCTCCGGGGCGGGTGTGGTCGGCCTGGCGTTCCTGGCCGTGTTCCCGGAGTCCGCCGAGTACCTCGCGGCGCACGGCCGCACCGCCGAGGCGGCCCGGCTGCTGGGCCGGGTGCGGCCGGAGCGCGCGTCCGCCTACCGCGAGGGGGTCTTCGCGGCGGTCCGGCCGGACGCCGGGCACGCCACGCGCTCGCGCAAGGAGTGGCTGCTGCCGCTCCGCCCGCCGTACCTGCGGACCACCGTCGGACTGTGGCTGTCGGCGTTCCTGCTGCTCTTCGTCAACTACGGACTGTCCACCTGGACGCCCAACCTGCTGCTGGAGCGGGGCGACAGCTTCTCGCTGGGCTTCGGCACCGGCGCCGCGCTGCACAGCCTCCCGTTCCTCGGCGGCATCCTCTGCGGGTACGTCGCCGACCGCTGGCTCGGGCGGCGGGGCAGCCTGGCGGTGTGGTGCACGGTGGGTGCCCTGGCGACGGTGAGCGTCATCCTCACGCACAACCCGTTCATCATCGTCGCGGTGACCACGGCGTCCGGGTTCTTCCTGATCGGCAGCCAGTTCATGCTGAACAACACGTGCGCCATGGCCTACCCCGTCCAGGCGCGCGGCACCGGGACCGGGTTCATGCTCGGCTTCGGACGGCTCGGCGGCATCCTCGGCCCCTGGATCGGCGGGGCCGTGCACGGCGCCTGGGGGACCGACGCGACCTTCATCGTGATCGCCGTCGCTGGCGCCCTCACCGTGGCGACCAGCTCGGTCATCGCACCCCCTAAGGAGGCCGCCGCTTCCGGCCGCGCAACGCAGGCCGTTCCCGCATAGCGGCGCCATGGGCCCGGCCCGCCGCTCCAGAGCGGCGGGCCGGGCCCATGTGGTTACTCAGCCCGCGCGTGTTCGGCCGGTCTCCGGACGCTCAGGCTGTCCGACGCTCAAGCCTGCCCGCGCCGGGCCCGCCGCCGTGCGTTCAGCACCCCCGCCACCACGCCGCACACCACGGCGGGCACGGGCATCAGGAATCCCGGCGTCAGCAGGAAGGGCACGTCCGTCCGGTCGTCGTAGTAGCCGCCGATCAGCAGCGCCAGCATGATCACCGTGAAGAGCACGAAGACGCCGGCGCCGACGCCGAGGCCGACCAGGACGGCCGCGCTGCGGCCGAGGGTGCGGTGTGCCTTCTCCAGGCGCGCCGTGGCCTGCGGCAGCTGCTGCCAGCCGGGGCCGCGCAGCCGCGTCCAGAGGGCCCGCAACCGCTCGACCTCGGCGTCGAGCGCGGCGTGCGTACGGTTGTTGAGGTGCGGCAGGACGACGACGCGGGCGACGCCGTCGCGGACGTAATAGACGCTGACGGTGCGGTTGACGGCGCGGGCTTCGCCTGCCGTCGCCGGGTTGCCGTGGATCTCGACGGCCTGCACGTCCGGCCATGCGACCTGGACGGTACGCAAGGGCGTACGGACCGTGATGCCTTTGCTGCCGGTGGACGTGATGCTGCGGCCCACCATGACGCGCAGCGCGACGTAGAGCAGGACGAGCAGCACGGGCAGCCCGAACAGCACGATCGGTGGCGCCCCCTGCCGCGACAGCTGCGCCAGCCCGGCTGTGATGCCCACCAGTCCGATGCTCGGCACGCCGAGACCGCGGGCCCCGGTCGGTGCCGTGTCCGCCCGGTACTCCGGGAAGTACGGCTCCTGCTTCCCCGGCACATCCGGTGCACCCGGCGCGCCCGCCATGCCGCCTTCCCCACGTGTCACCGTCATCACCCGTTCCCTGCTCCGCGTTCGGACCCGCCCGGCGCCGGGGCGCCCGAACCAGCGGCGTCGCGGCGGGCAACTCCATTGCCACGCCGCACGGTAGGGCGGCCGCCCGGGGAGGGGTCCCGGCGCGGGCGAGCAGGGCGCGGAGCGCGCATCGGGCGTCAGCTGACCGCAAGGTCGGCCATGTGCTGCACGTGCACGGCCCGGGAGGCGGGCCTTGAGCACCTGCTCAGGCCTTGCCGAAGATTCCCTTCGGGAACGCCCCGTTGCCCAGTGCCGTCACGGCGAACCCTCCGGCCAGCTCCGTGAGGCGCTCGACCCCGGCTGCCCCCAGGTGGTCGTACGGCGCGGCGGCCAGGCGATCCGTCTCGTTCTCCAGGTCCTTGCGGAGGGTCGTTCCCGCCTCGGTCAGCTCGTTGGCCGCATCCAGAAGGCCTCTGTCCCGCAGCCGGCCCTGGGCAGCCGACCATTCCGCCTCGTCCCAGCCGCGGGTGGCCCGGGCGGCGCGGGTGGTGAAGCCACGGCCGGAGGCGGTGTGCGAGACAAGGGCCTCCAGACCGTCCAGGCCCGCGTGCATCAGCAGGGCGATGTGGCCGTCGCCGCGGTGTTCCCGAAGTATGGTCGCCGCCTGCCAGAGCGCCAGATGCGGCTCCTGCGCCACAGGCTGGTCGGCTTCTGCGGCGCTCAGCGGGCGACCCGAATGGTCACAGCCCTCGGTGGCGCGCAGCGCCAGTTCAGCGGCCTCGACCATCTCCTTGGAGGCCAAGGCTTCCTCGCCCAGCAGCCGTCGCAGCAGCCGGTCGGCGGCGCGCAGACGGGCCTTGAGCACCTGCTCGGGCGCGGCGATCTTCCAGAGCGCGGGGATGTGTTGGGCGATCAGTTCATGGCTGAAGTTGAAAAAGGTCGCCGTGACCGTACCGGGGCCGACGGGCCCCATGGCGGCGGAGCGTGCGGCGAAGTAACCAGAGGCGTTCAGGTAGGCGCCGGGTTCCTTGACGAGCCCCAGAGCCTCCGTCTCGGCGTCGAACTCCGGTGAGAAGTACACGGCGGAGTGCAGGGCGTTCAGGGGTTGGTGGCAGCGGCGGCCAGCTCGGGGACCTGTCATGCACGGAAGCATACTAAGCAGACGCTTAGCCTGGAACCCTGTGGGTGCCGGAACCCGTGTCACCCTGCGTGAGCTGTCACCAGCCTGCCCGCGCTGTTCACCACGTGGACAGGGATCCATCGGCCTCTCTCCCCCGCTGGCAGCGTTGCTCGCCGGCTTGGCGGACGCCGCGCCGTTCACCGCGGCACCGCTGCTCGCGGCCCTGGCAACGGTGACACCCGGTCGTCGCCCGGGAGCTGTCCAACCAACGGTGCGCCTGAGCACCGCAAGGCCGAGTAGTCTCGGTCTTCGCACTGCGAAACAGCGTCCAGGACGTGCTCGGGCCCCTCCGCTCATCACCGCAGTCGAACTCGGCTGGGGTGGCCGGACGGGCCGCGTTCGCCGCGCTGCTGCTCGGTGTGGTCCCGCTGCTGCCCCTGCCGAGTGCCCGGCTCGATCACTGTCCCGGTACCGACGAGAGGGTAAGAAGCATGCACATTCTGATTCTGCAACGGCCGCACTCCGCAGCACGGTACGACCACTGGATACGGGCGGCCGACCCGCAGGCCCGGATCACCCTGCTCACCTCGGCCGACACCGACCGTCCGGCCGGGGACCTGGCCGAGGGCGTGCACCGCGTCGTGGTGGACGACTACGCGTCACCCGCTGCGACCGCCGAGCTGCTCCGGCTCTGCGCCTCCGACCGACCGGACCGGATATTCGTCAACTCGGAGGACGACGTGCTGCGGGCCGCCGAGGCGCGCACCCTCTTCGGAATCGACGGTACCGGCTCGGAACTGGCACTGATGTTCCGTGACAAGGTCGCGATGAAGCGCCTCTTCGACGGGCTCCCGGTGCCAGCCGTGCCGCATCGCGAGGTGCGCTGCGGCGCCGACCTGTATGCGGCGCAGGAGGATCTCGGCACCATCGTGGTGAAGCCCCGTGACGGCGCCGGAGCCATCGGGGTACGGGTGCTGGCCGACGGGCAGGCGATCCGGCAGGCCTGCCTCGACGACCCTGACCTGCTCGGCGCCCTGCACGGCGGCGGCCTGATGGCCGAGCGCTACGTCGAGGGCACCGTCTACCACGTGGACGTACTCGTCGACGGCGCCAGGACGCTGCTTGTCTCGCCGTCGCGCTACCTCAGCCCGCCGCACCGGTTCCGTACCGACAACCTGGCCTCCGTCATGCTCGACACGGGTTCACCCCGTGCGAAACTGCTGATCGACACCGCCGAGCGCTTCGTCGCCAACCTGCCCGAGGGCCATGGAGTGCACGCCCTGCACCTGGAGTTCCTCGAAGACACCTCCGGCGCCTTCTTCGCGGGTGAGGTCGCCTGCCGCGTCGGCGGGGCGCTGATCAAGAACGGCGTCCACCACACCTACGGCGTCGACCTGTCCCTGGCGTCCTGCCTGTTGTCCGCAGGACTGTGGACGACACCCGTGGAACCGGACCGCGTGGCCGCACCGACCGGCTGGCTGCTGTGGACCGGCGGCCCGCAGCCGAGCGCTCCGACCGACCGCCCGGAGTGGCTGGTCGAGTACTCCGCTTCGGAGCGACGGGACGCGCCGGTCACCTCGGTGGACGGCAAGATCCGTTTTCTCGTCGAAGGCGCCGACGAGGACCAGATCGAACACCGACTACGCGGCTTGTAACGGTACGCCCGACCCGCTCAGCCCTCCTCGTGCCCCGTGCCGACCGGATGTCCATCGCCCCATCGGATATGCGTCGCCGCAGGCGAGCGCGGGGGCACTTGGACGGCTGAGACCGTGGCCGGGTGGCTGCGAGCCTCCCAGCCGACGGCTCCGCGCCACCTTGGCGCCAGACTCTCCTCATGGCAGATCAGAACACCGAGCGTCTCATCGACCGATTCGTCAGCGCCCTCCGGCCGGTAGTGCCACTGGTCTCGGTATGGGCACACGGGTCACTTGCCGGAGGTGACTACCGGCCGGGTCGTAGCGACCTCGACCTGATCGCCCTCCTCCGCCGGCCGTGCACGGCAGCCGAGGAACGGCAACTTGGCGAGGTGCACGAGGCCCTGGGCAGGGACATCCCCCTCGCGTCGAGGCTGCATTGCAGCTACCCCGCTGTCACCGAGCTGGATGACCCCGCACGCTCACACCTCACGTGGGCCCACGAGGAGCTGATGCACCGACCGATCACACCGGTGACCAGGCGCGAACTGCACGCGTTCGGACTCGTCCTGCACGGTCGGCCACCGACCGAGCACCTGCCACGGGTCGCTGACGGGCAGCTCGCCGATTTCATCGTCAAGGACCTTCAGGACTTCTGGCGTCCGGCCCTGGACCACCCGGAACGGTGGACGCGCGACATCTGGGTCGACCTCGGCCTGCTGACCCTGGCCAGAGCAGCAACGACCTTGCAGGACGGCAGACTGATCACCAAGGCCGAGGCCCTCGACGTACTCGCCGAACTGGGCGCCCCCGCGGACGTCGTGGACGACATCAGACGGCGCCGCTACGGCACCCCCGGCCCCGCAGACCAGCAGTGGATCAACCGCCGGGCAGAACTGACGCTCGCCTTCCTCGGGCCGGCGATCGACCAGGTCATCGCCACTTCCCACTGACGACGTACCCGCGCTGGCGGCCACCCGCCCCACGACGCGGCCGATGGCCCCTAGTCCCCCGCCGTGGCCAGCGACAGCAGTCCGCACAGTCCCGCGAAGACCAACAGGTAGACGAAAGCGGCCACGTCGATGACGGAGGAGTTCTCGGCCATGCGGTTGCCCACGAAGAACCACAGCACCGTGGCCGCGCCCAGGAACACGAGATTGCGCGGCTCGCCGAGCAACCGCATGCCGGCCCACAGCAGTACCGGCATCGCCAGCAGTCCTATGAGCTTGGCGAAGAGTAAGTCGAAGAGCCCGGCGAACATGGCGCCCGGATCATCCACGTCGCGCGCCCAGTGCCGCAGGGCGGCCCAGACCGCATAGCAGGCGACGGCCGCCACAGCGGCCACGAGGGTGCCTTTCGTCCAGTGGCTGGTGCTTGTCGTCATCATGCCTGCCAGGTTGGCAAGGGACCGCGCTCGGAGCCTGAGTACACGTACTCAAATCCGGGTCCGGTACCGGTTGGTGGCCGATCCGTCCGTGGTGGTGACGGTGACCAGGAGTGCTCCGCGTACGTGGATGGGGTGGCGGGCAGGGTGCCGGCCATGGGCGTCGACGCCGCCCAGGATCGAGGTTCAGCCCCAGCGCTCCACGGCCGCTGTCGACGACGGTTTGCGACCGGGGCACTATTCCTCGCTGGTGGGCTGGGTCCTGGTGCTTCTCGTCGTGGGTGTGCTGAACGCTGCGGTTGCCATCGCCCGTCACCGCACCCTCACGAAGGTGCGGATGGACGCCGCTTTCAGAACGGTCGACGCTGTCGTCGAACACTCCACCAGGCTGGGGAGCACACTCAGCCGCAAGGTCACGGCCGGCGAGATGACGACGATCGGGATCGGCGACGTGTGGGTGATCAGCCAGAGTCTGACCCTTACCGGTCCGGGAGCGGGTACCGTCGTCGCCCACGTCGTGGTGGCCGGGATGCTGCTGTCCATCTCGCCGTTGCTGGCGCTGGTCGTCCTGCTCGGGGCCCCGGTGGTCGCGGCCGCCGTGGGACCGCTGCTCAGCCGGCTGCGGTCGGCTCGGACTACCGGCAGCGGCAGGGTGACCTGACGGGCCGGCTGGTCGACATCACCGAGGGCCTGCGGCTGCTCAACGCCGTCGGCGGGAAGGACCGCTTCGCCGGACGCTACGTGCGAGAATCCGGGCGGTTGCGTGCCGAGGGCTTCCGGGTCGCGTCCGTCTCCAGTTGGATCCCCACCCTCGGCATCGGCCTCCCCCTGCTCTTCCTGGCCACCGTGACCTGGCTGGCCGCCCGGATGGCCGCCCGGCACACCATCTCCATCGGAGACCTCGTCGCCGTCTGCGGTTACGTCGCCTTCCTCGTGGTGCCCGTCACGGATCTGATCGAGGACGGTTTGTACCTTTCCAGAGCCATGGTGTCCGCACGGCGCGTCATCGCGCTCCTGAACGTGGGGCGGGACACGGCGGCGACGCCCGCCACGGACGACGGGACCGGCGAAGCGGTCGACGTGGGCGATCCCGCCTCCGGCGTCGAGGTCGCTGCCGGCCTGTTCACCGCGGTGGTGAGCGCACGGCCGCAGGAGGCCCAGGCGGTCGTCGAGCGCCTGGGGCGGTTTCGACCGTCGCAGGCCGTCTGGGGCGACAGCCGCCTCGACTCCCTGGCGCCTCGGGATTTTCGTGCTCGGATCCTGGTTGCCGACAACGAAGGTGACACGGCACGCTGCGCGAGGCCGTTGCCGGACGGCTGAATCCGGATGATCAGTCCGTCTTGCGCGCACTGCACCTGGCGGCTGCGGAGGACATCGTCAAGGGCCTGCCCGACGGGCCGTCCTCGGTCGTCGAGTCGCAGGCCCGGAACTTCTCCGGCGGCCAGTGGCAGCGCATCCGCCTCGCCCGCGCCCTGCTCGCCGATCCTGAGGTGCTCCTCGCTGCCGAGCCCACGTTGGCGGTCGACGCGCGCACCGAGGCGACGATCGCGGCCCGACTCCGCGACGGTCGCAGCGGTCGCACGACTGGTTGGACGACCTGCCCGACGGCCTGGACACCGAGCTGGGCACCACCCGACACCGCCTCGACGGCGGACAGGCCCAGCAGCTCGCCCTGGCCCGTGTCATCCTCGCCGACCCGCACACCGTCGTACTGGACGAGGCCACGGCGATGCTCGACCCGACTACCTCGCGTCATGTCGAACGTTCCCTCTCCGCCGTTCTCGAGGGCCGCACCGTGCTGGCCGTCGCCCACCGGCTGCACACCGCTCACGACGCCGACCGGGTGGCCGTGATGGAGGGAGGCAGAGTCCTGGAAGTCGGCACGCACGACGCAGCTCCACCACGGCCGTCTCGCGTCCGGGGAGGTCCTCGGTGAGGTAGCCGCCCTGCACCTCGTTGTGCAGTTCGACGAACGCGATGACGTCCGCCAGCCTTTCGGCCTCCGCCAGTTCCCAGAGGTCCGCCAAGGCGTCGGCGAGACGGACCGGCCGGTCTTCGGGCCTGACCGCCATCAGCGCGTCGAACCACCGGCGATCGCCGGCGAAGGAGCTGCTCTGCTGGTACTCCCAGCTGGAGAGGATGACGAAGACGTTGTGGCGTTGCGCGGCCCGCAGGAGGTCCAGCAGATGGGCCCCGGGGTCGAGGCGGACGCGGTGGCGCACGTCGTACCAGCGGGTGCCCTGCCCGTACTCGCCTCCGAGGGGGCCGAACTCCATGTCCCCGCAGAGGCCGGAACCGAAGATCAGGAACGGCATGGCGCAGATCCGGATGGTGTTGTAGCCGCGTTCGACGGCCTCGTCGAAGACGCGGTCGAGATCCTCGAACGGTTCTCCCGGTCCTGTGCGGGTGTACCAGGTGAAGTCCCACAGGGTGATGGTCAGTCGCTCGGGAAGTTGCGGTGGCAGGGGTACGGGGGTGTAGGCCATCGTGCCTTCTTCCTGGTTGGCCGGGGAGGGGGACGGACGGGGCGGCGGGCGGGGCGGTCGGTCCGGCGGGTTACTGGCGCACGAGTGGGACTCCGTCCATCGACACCGCCGCACCCGACGCGGCGGACGCTTCGATGGAGAGCGTGACGGGCCCCTGGGACAGGGTGACGGGCATCCTCCGCTTGCGTAGGACGACCTTGGTGGCCGCGGGTGCGGCGTCAGCTCTTGACGGCGCCGGCGGTGAGACCCTCGAGGAGTTGCTTGCGCAGCACGAAGAAGACCAGCAGGCTCGGGATGGCGGCGAGCACGGCGCCGGCCAGGACCAGGTGGTACTGGCGGCCGGTCGCGCCGAAGAGGGCCTGGATGCCCAGCGGAAGGGTGTAGTCGCCCGGGTTGCTGATCACGATGAGCGGCCAGATCAGGCTGGTTGTAGCTGTTGAGGAAGGACCACACGCCCAGAGCGCCGAGGGCGGGGCGTAGCAGGGGCAGGACGACGCGCCAGAAGAGGCCGAACTCGGTGCAGCCGTCGACCCGTGCGGCGTCCAGGATCGCGTCGGGGACGGACTGTTCGGCGAACTGCCGCATCATGAAGATGCCGAACGCCGGCGCCACCCAGGGGACCACGAGGGCGAAGTACGGCGTGGTCAGGTGTGCTTTGGCGACCATGATGAACAACGGGACGACGATCACCGCGAACGGCACCGCCAGCGAGCTGAACATGGTGTTGAACAGGATCCTCTTGCCCCGGAAGCGGTACTTGGCGAAGGCGAAGCCCGCGAGCGCGCACAGCACCACGGAGGCTGCGGTCGCGATGATCGCGACAACGGTGCTGGTCAGCAACCACCTCCAGAACGGGTTGCCGCCCAGCAGCCCCCGGTAGTTGGCCAGTGTCGCCGGCGAGGGCCACAGTCTGGGTGGATAACCGAAGATGTCCCCGCGGTTCTTGAAGGAGGACGAGACGGCCCACAGCAGGGGCAGCGCGAAGACGAGCAGCAGGGCGACCAGGAACGCGTACAGCAGGATGCGGCCGGCCCTGGGCCGGGCTCGGCGGGGTGCGCGCTCGGCAGCGTGCTGGGCGGTGGTCGTCGGTCATCCCTTCCAACCCCCAGCAGGTGCATGGCGAGCCTGCCGAGAACGAACACGGCCACGAAGAGCAGTACTCCGGCGGCCGCCGCATAGCCGAGCTGCTGGCGCTGGAAGCCGGCGCGGAAGATGAACATGGCCACGGACAGCGTGGATTCGCCGGGACCGCCCTGGGTGAGCAGGAACGGCTCCTCGAAGATCTGCGCCGTACTCACGAGAACGGTGACGGCGACGAAGGCGGTGACCGGACGCAGGCAGGGGACCGTGACGTTGCGGAAGCGGCCGACCGGTCCGGCGCCGTCGATGGCCGCCGCCTCGTACAGCTCGCGCGGCACGTTCTGCAAGCCGGCGAGGAAGAAGATGGTCAGGTAGCCGGTCCAGCGCCACAGCACCAGGATCACCACGGTCACCCGCGCCCAGCCGGGCGAGCCGAGCCAGTCGATGCCGCCGAACCCGAACACAGCGTGCGGGCGGGGGCGGTGACCGCCTGATCGTTCAGGGATTCCAGGGTGGGCTGCGGCAGCTGCGGTGGCGGCACCAGCGACCATCGGGTGAAGGCGCCGTCGGGGCCGCTCCGGACGACACCCGGGCCGAGGAGCGCGGCCGGTGCGGGAAGCAGGGCGATGGACGGATCCGCGGACGCGATGTGCAGGCGCAGCTCGGCACCGTCCACCAGCACCAGGTCGCCGCTGAGGGCGACGCGTTCGCGTCCGAAGACGTCACCTTGGTGAGCTGCGGCGCCTCTTCGTGCGACAGCACCAGGACCTGCGCGGAGCCGGACGCCCCGGTCAGGGTCAGCAAGGCCCCGGTCCCCGGATCGGACACCTCTACGAGCGTGCCCTCGGGACCGTTCTCCACCCGGGCAGGCCCCTCGACCTGGACGCCGGCGGGCAGCGCGAGCGTGGGTGGGATGCCGGCGACGGCGACGAGCACGGTGAGCGTGGTGTCCTCGACGTCGAGGCGCGTGGCAGGCTGGGCCGTGGCCCAGTCCAGCCGCAGCCCGGCGCCCAGGTCCAGGCCGATCGGCCACACGAAGTGCGCCCCGGACGGCACCGTGACCGGCTGAGCCGGCAGGGTGACGCTCCGGTCGCCTCCGAGGTGGACGCGGAACCGAACGCCCTCGTGCTCCGGCAGCGTCACGTGCGGCTCATGGTTGTTGACGAACAGGAAGCCCTGCGCGCCGGCCGCGCGGACGGACCACCGCAGCGTCGTCCGGTCATCGAGCGAGCCGGGTTCCGTATCGGGCAACGAGATCGGCATCCGGGCCAGACCGGCTCCGTAGTCGTGCAGGAAGAGATGCTGCAACCGCAGGCCGTGGAAGGCGGCGCGTACCTGCCCGTACTCGCCCAGCGGCGCCTGGAAGTCGTAGGTGACGCGCGGAAGGTCGTTGGGGTAACCGGTGTCGTGGCTCTCCTGGTTGGATTCCTCGAGATCGGTCCGCTGGGAGCAGCCGTGGTACAGGTAGTAGCCCTGCCAGACCGAACCGCTGCCCAGCTTGGTCAGGGCCAGCGAGGTGACGTCTGCTGCCGGCACGAGGGGACGGCGGTGGTAGGCGATGGCCATGCCACCGCCCAGCTCGCAGGTGGCATACGGGTAGCGACCGGTGTCGGACCGGGTACCGGTGCCCACGGCGGTGCGCAGATCGGCGCCGATGGCGTGGTCGTCACGGATCGGCGTGAAGAAGAAGTGGCGGCGCATCTCGCGTGCCGGACCGATCTGGGCGTCTTCCCAGAAGGCCTCGGGGTAGCCGCCGTACAGCGGCAGCAGCGTGTCGTGCGGGAGGTCGGCCGCGCCCCAGGCGGTCGCCGTCCACAGCGGCGCATGCATTCCCAGGTCCTCAGCCAGGCGGCGAAGCGTGGCGAGATGCTCGGGCTGGTCGTAGAGCTCGTTCTCCACCTGGAACGCCACGATCGGCCCGCCGTCGTCATGCAGGAGCCCGCGCAGTTCCTCGGCAATGCGCCGGTAGTAGGGCTCGACCAGCGCGAGATAGGCGGGGTCGTTCGTGCGCGGCGTACAGTCGACCTCGCTCAGCCAGTCCGGGTGCCCGCCGTTGCGGCACTCGCCATGGGACCAGGGGCCCAGGCGGACGACCAGCGTCAGGCCGACCTCGCCGCACAGCTGCGCGAAACGGCGGACGTCCAGGTCGCCGTCGAACCGGTACGTACCGCGCTCGTTCTCGTGCTGGTTCCAGAACAGGTAGGTGGCCACCATGTCGATGCCGCCGGCCTTGACCTTGAGGAGCTCCTCCCGCCACTCGCCGGCCGGATAACGGCTGAGGTGGAACTCGCCCATCACGGGAATCCAGGGGCGGCCGTTCCGGATCAGGCTCTGGCTGTCCACCGGGCAGCACCCTCGATGTACGCGCCCTCGGTGAAGAATGCGACGCCAGCACGACTGTCATGCGGAAACCCACGAAGTCCCCGGACGGAAAGGAGCTGATCGACGCACGTCGAAACCGCGGAGCGTTCCTCACCTCATCAGGGACCGGGACGCGAAGGTAGGAGGGCTCACGCGGCGATCAGCGACGCGTGGATCCGGCTGACGGCACGCAGGACCTCGTCTCGGTTCTGCGCCCGCTTGATCCAGGCCGGAAGGCGTGCCACCAGGGTCATCTTCTGTCCGGTGTCGTACCAGGGCGCTCGTTCGCGCAGCGACGCCTGGACGAAACGGCGGATCAGGTCGAGATGTTCGAGGTTGTACGCCCACAACCACCCGTGGCGGGTCTCCACCTGGAGCCACAGCGGCATGCCGAAGTACGGATCCGTCGCGGGTTGAGCTGTACCACGGGAGAACGTGACACGGCGGCCGCTCCACACCCGTGACAGTCCGCAACCACGGCAGACCAGACGTCGCGGCCTGAACAACATCCGTCCCCGGGGGTCGGGGCCTTCGGGCGCCGGCACGACACGAGCGGCCTTCGCGCAACCGGGGCATCGCACGACGATCGAGCTGATGTAGTCGTACTCCGTGCTGCGCGGGTCCCGGAACCGACCGGAGGGCAAGGCCATGCGCCGAGTATGCAGCGCCCCTCAGACCAGCGCATCCCCATTCAACCACTCACGCCCATGGCTGCTGTGTCCGCCGCCTGGTGGTGCGCCCGGGCGAAGGAGAACCCGAACGGGGAATACGGGCGTCTGCACCTGCGACTCAGCCACGCGGCCGGGGCGGCTGGAACTACCGCTTGACCGCCACACCGACGTAGACCGCGCTCGGTTCCCGGGGTGGCGCGTCGTCGCCCGTGAACCATTCCGGCGCGGTCACCACACCGTGACCGGGCCCTACGAAGGTGAGGCCGTCGAAAAAGCGTGTGATCTCGGCGCGGGTCCGGGACTGGGTCGGGATCTGGCTGTTGTAGGTCCTGGCCACCTGCTCCGCATACTGCGGATAGAGCTCGAGGCTGGTGTGGGACAGCACGAGGTGGCTGCCGGAGGGCAGCGCTTCCACGAGTGCGTGGACGATGCCGTAAGGGTCCTCTTGGTCGAGTATGAAATGCAGCAGCGCGACGAGCGACAGGGTGATCGGCCGGTCGAAGTCCAGGAAAGTGCGG
The DNA here is from genome assembly GCF_024435355.1 of Streptomyces odontomachi. Lineage (GTDB taxonomy): Bacteria > Actinomycetota > Actinomycetes > Streptomycetales > Streptomycetaceae > Streptomyces > Streptomyces odontomachi. Next base: position 329,120 of record NZ_JAMJWG010000001.1, on the reverse strand, counting down.
GCATGTTCCAAGACCCGGGCGGTGTCGCGTACGTCTGCTTCTATGTAATCGGTCGCCCCCTCGGGCGCGCTCGTGAGGAGCGCTTCGGCATGGCGCATGACGAGGGGATCGTTGTCGACGTACGCAACGCGGGCTCTGGGATTGACGCCCTGGACGACCTGGTGAAGATTGGGCGTGGTGGGGATACCGGTACCGATGTCGAGGAACTGATCGATGCCGACGCGGGCGATCCAGGCGGTGGAACGGTGCATGAAAGCCCGGTTCTGCCGTGCGGCATCGCGGAAGAAGCCGGGTACTCGCTTGGCCAGCTCCCGGTCCACCGGATAGTTGTCCTTGCCGCCCAGCAGGCAGTCGTAGACACGGGCCGGGTGCGCTCTACTGGAATCGACCTGGCGCTGCGGACGTAAGCCCATCGGGAAACTCCAGGGCGAGGAAGGCAACTGAACGCGTTCATACTGGACTGCCGGGCGCACCTGGACAAGCCTGTTCCGGCACCGAGGCTGAGCCAACTGCCTGATCGCACCCGCAACACCGGACGGCACGCGTCCACCACGGACTCGAAGCGGTGCCACCACGACGGCCGACCGCGCCACAACGGCGGGCCGGGGTCAAACTCTCGCCACGCCGGGCCATCGGCGACATGTTCACCCAGCAGACCGGTGCCCTGCTGCCCGCCCGGGTAGCCGAGTTGCCATCGCATCCGACAAAGGTTTTGCGCGGGCCGCCGCCCGGATGGTGAGGTGGCACGGTGACACATGACGATGAGGCGGGGACCCTCCGGCCGTTGACCCTGGCCTGGGTGAGTCGGCACCTGGACGCCGGCGAACGGATCGTCGCCATCGAGGCGCTGCACGGCGGTGTCACCGCCGAAATGCGGCGGCTGACCATCGGCACGCGCGATGGAGGCACCCGCGACCTGGTGCTGCGGACCTACGTCGACCCGTTCTTCGTGGAGCACGCCGAGGACTCGCTGCTCAGGGAGACCGGCGCCCTGACCCTGCTCGCGGAGACCGGCGTGCCGGCTCCTGGACTGGTTGCCGTCGATCCGACCGCCGAGCACTGCGAGTATCCGTCGCTCCTCATGACGCATCTGGCGGGCCGGACGGTCCTCGACGACGAGGGATTGGAGACGCGAGTCCCTCTGCTGGCCCGTCAACTCGTGGCGATCCATGCACTGCGTCCCGCCGAGCGGCCCAGGAAGTTCGTGACGTTGACGACTGCCGAAACCGTCGTGACTCCGAAGGGCGCAGACACGGCGGCATGGACCGCGGCGATCGACCTGATCCGCAAGCCCCCGCCGCCTTACGAAGGGCGTTTCCTGCACCGGGACTTCCAGCCCGGCAACGTGCTGTTCGATGTGTCGCCCCCGAGCCCGGCAGGTCCCCGGATCAGCGGCGTCGTCGACTGGGCGGGGACATCCTGGGGCCCGGCGGACCTCGATGTCGCGCACTGTGCCACCAATCTCGCGATGCTGCACGGCCCGGCGTGGGGTCTGCGGTTCGCTGCGGCGTATGAGGAGGCCGGCGGGATGCTGGCCGCGGCCGCGAGCGAGCGGCTGTACTGGCGGGTGAGGGACGCACTGGCGTTCTCAGAAGAAGTGCAGTTGGTGGCGAAGCCGTGGCGGGAGGCGGGGAGGGCAGAGCTGACGACGCGGGCCGTGGAGGAGCGGCTGGACGCCTACGTCACCGCTTCCATGCACGCGCTGGGGTGAGCCAGAGCGACGACGGCTCTGCGGCGCCTCCGAAAGAGGTGGCGGATTTCAAGGACGATTCGCTTCTGCGTCCGCCCGCCGCCCGCCGACGACGACGCGGGCCGAGAGGCCGGAATTCCGCTCCTCAGAGCGTCGCAAGCCGCTGCCGTATGTCCGCCGCGATCGGGGCGTTCAGCTCCTGTGCGAGGGCCAGTGCCTCCCGCCACAAGCGGTCCGCCAGGTCGGGCCGGCCGTCGCGCAGATGGATGCCGCCGAGGCAGTCGAGCGTCTCCGCCTCGCCCGACCGGTCGCCGCACGAACGGCGGCACTCCAGCGCCTCCCGGCCGTACGCGAGGGCCGGCTCCACACTGTCCATGGCGAGATGGGTACGGGCCAGGCCGTCCAGCACGCTGCCCTCCATCCGCCGGTCGCCCGTCTTGCGGAACATCGTCAGCGCCTGCTCCTGCGCGCTGACGCTCTGCGCCGCCAGCCCCGCATCGCGGTACAGCTCACCGAGGTTGGCCAGCGCAATGGCCTCGCCCGCCGGGTCGCCGATCGCCCGGCAGATCTGTAGGGACTGCTCCTGGCAGTCGATGGACGCCGGCAGCCGGCCCATCCGGCGCAAGGTGTTGCCGAGATTGGTCAGCACCCCCGCCTCGCCCTCGCGGAAGCGGATCTCACGCATCAGCGCGAGCGCGGACCGGTAGTGGTCCACCGCGCCTTCGTACTGCCGCAGGTCGTGTTGCGCGACACCGAGACCGACCAGCAGGCGCGCCTCCGCCAGCCGGTCGCCGAGCAGCCTGGCGCTGGGCAGAGCCAGCTCGTGGCAGACGATCCAGTCCGCCCAGTGCCCCCGTGTTTCGAAGAACCCCCACAGGCAGCGGGCCAGCTGCCAGGCGTGTCGGTGGTGGCCGTCCCGGCCGGCGACCCGGATCAGGGGCGCGAAAGTGCCACGCTCCGCGTCCAGCCAGGCCAGTGCCGACGCCCGGTCCTCGAACACCTCGCCGGCCCCGGCCGCGGCTGCGTCCGCGCGGTCGAGCCGCTGCGGCCGCAGTAGGTCCTCGGCGCCGTCCACCGTGGCCAGGTAGAAGTCCAGCAGCCGCGCCAGCGCCGCCCGCCGCTCTTGCGCTGCTTCCGTGCGGGTGCACTCGCGGGCCGCGTAGACGCCCAGCAGGTCGTGCAGCCGGTAGCGGCCGGGGCGCGGTTCGTCCAGCAGCTGGGAGTCGACCAGGTCCTCCATCAGCCGGTCGGCCCGCGCGGCGTCGGTCGCGGCGAGCGCCGTGGCCGCGGGCAGGCCGATCTCGGCGCCTGGGAACAGGCCGAGCAGCCGGAACATCCGCTGCCGCGCGGCGTCCAGCGACCGGTACGACAGCGAGAAGGCCGCCGCGACGCTGCGGTCCTCGGCCGTCAACTCGTCCAACATGCGTTCCTCGTCGGCCAGCCGCCGGCGCAGATGCGCCACGCTCCACGCCGGGCGGTGCCGCAGCCGGGCGGCGGCGATCTGCACGGCCAGCGGCAGCAGCATGCAGGCCCGTACGACAGCGCCGGTCGCCTCGGGCTCCGCCGCAGCCCGCTCCTTGCCGGCCACCGCGGAGAACAGGGCCACCGCGTCGGCATACGGCAGCACCTGAAGGCTCAGCGACTCGCCCGCGTCGAGCCCTGACAGCCTGCGCCGCGAGGTGACCAGCACCAGGGAGTCGCGGGAACCCGGGAGCAGCGGTCGCACCTGGCCCGCGTCCACCGCGTTGTCCAGCACCAGCAGCGCACGCCGACCGGCGATCCTGGACCGCCACAGTGCGGCCCGGTCGTCGGCCTGCGCAGGGATACGGTCGCCCGGCACGCCCACCGCCAGCAGAAGCTTCTCCAGCGCCGCCGCCGCGGTCACCGGCCGCCGGCCCGACGTGTGCCCGTGCAGATCGATGTGCAGCCGCACGTCCGGATACCACTGCTGTAGCGCGTGCGCCGCGTGGACGGCGAGCGTTGTCTTGCCCACGCCGGCCATGCCGTCGATCGCGCACACCCCGCCGTCCGACACAGCGAGGATCCGAGCCAGCTCGCGGGTCCGCCCCTGGAAGAACCCGGTGTCCCGGGGCAGGTTGACCCAGCGTTCCTCCGCCGCGGCCGGCTCCGGTTGCGGTTCCGGCTCCGGCCCGCCCGTGGCATCCGTGAGCAGCCCGGGGTCGGCCGTCACAATCCGCTGCCGCACCCCGGCCAGCAGCGGCCCCGGATCAAGGCCCAGCCACTCGACCGACACGGCACGGGCCCGCTCGTACGCCACCAGCGCCTCCGACTGCCGTCCCGCGCGGTACAGCGCCAGCATCAGCTGCGCCCAGGGCCGCTCCCGCAGCGGCTGTTCGCCGGTCGAAAGCCGGGCCTCGGCGATCGCCTCGTCGTACCGGCCGCGGGCGATCAGCACGTCGACCCGGTCCTCGGCCAGCGACTGCCGCTCCTCCGCGAGCCAGTTGCGCTGCGTCTGCGCGAACGGCCCCGGCACACCGCCCAGCACCATCCCGTCGAACAACGTCAGCGCCTCGCCGAACAGCCGCTCGGCGACGGCCGCGCGCCGGGCCTGCCACGCCCGGCGACCCTCGTCCCTGAGCTGCTGGAACCGGACGAGATCGACGGCCTCACCCGGCACGCTGAGCCGGTAGCCCGAGGCGTGCGACTGGAGATAGCGGCCCGGGGAACGGCGCGGACGTCCCGGCTCCAGGACGCGCCGCAGGCCCGCCACATAGGTGTGCACGCTGCCTTCGGGACGCCCGGGCAGATCCTCGCCCCAGACGGCGTCGATCAGCTCGCTGCTGGACACCACCTGGTTGCAGCGGACGGCGAGCACGGCGAAGACGGCGCGCTGCAACGGCGGCCCCAGCGCCGGTTCCCGTGCACCGATGCGTGCCCTCAGCGGCCCGAGTAATCGGACCGACAGCTGCTCCTGCCCGTCGTCGCGCCCCACCACCGGAACCTCCCCTGTGCCCGCCGCACGGCATCCAGACGTTATCCAGAGCAGGTTGCCAGGATGACCGCGTCATCCAGCTTTGGGAAGCCAGGAGTGGGACATGAGATTCGGGTTATGCAATTCCCGTCTGCGCCGGTCGGGGCGGCGCACACGGCGGACGGGATGGGCTCTGGCGTCGGCGGGTGTGCTCGCCGCGGTCGGCCTGCTCGCCGCACCGGCGGCGCAGGCCACCGGGGTACCACCGTCCGACCCGCACACCTACTACATCGGCGACGACGGCGCCCTGTGGGGATACGAGGGCCTCGGGGACGGCACGTTCACCAGGCCGGCCCAGCTCGGACCGGCGAAGACCGCGGAGCCCGGCGCCCGCCTTGCGGCCGTACGCCTGAAGGGCTATCCGCTCTCGGTGTTCTTCGTGGGCCTCGACGGAGCGGTGTACCAGGACTGCCCGACGGCACAGCAGCCGTTTCCGATCACGTTGACCGGCGTCGCGCCGTCCGGTGCCGCGATCACCGCCTTCGACACCGGCAGGGGCCCCGGGGTCGTGGTCTCCGGCATCCCGCCACGCCAGGAGGCCGAGCGGGCGGCGAGCCCGGCGCTGACGCGTGAGATCAGCAATCCGTGCACGCCCCCGCCGCGGCTGATGCTGAACAACGGCTCGTCGTCGTACACCGGCAGTGACCTGGCCTCGGCCGGCGGCGACGAGCCCTACCAGGGGGTCTTCTTCGTGGACGGGAAGGGCTCGGTGCGCGCGCAGTGGTACTCGGCCGCCACCAGCACGCCCGTCTCGGTCACGCTCACCCAGCCCGGGACGGCCGCGCCGGCCGGCGGTGTCGCCGTGATCTCCGACGGCGCCGGTGCGCTGACCCTGTTCTTCACCGGCCTCGACGGGCGCCTGTACGCCGCGCACCCGAAGCAGGGCGGCGGCCTGTCCGGCCCTCCGCAGCCGAACCCGAACGGTCCCGCCGACGTGCCAGGTGGCGCCCATCTGGCCGCCGCGACAGGTCCCGACGGCATCGCGGTGGGCTACGCGGCCGGCGACGGCACGTTCACCGTGGCGACCCTCTCGACCGACGGCACGTGGAAGGACACGGCGCCGTTCAGCGACCCCGGGTTCCTGGTGGCGGGGGCCTCCGTGGGGGTCACCGCGGCGGACGACGGCTGGGACTGGTACTGCGGCAACGACCTGCGCTTCCTCTGGCACTTCCACGGCCCAGGGCCTCGGCCCGGCTGGTTCCAGGTCGGCGACCTGGCGAATGCCGTCTTGGGGACGTTCTTCGCCGCGGCCTGACAGGCCGTCCGCGAGACGCACCGGCGCATGACCCGCGCGGGGGGGGCGGGTCATGCGCCAGGGGCGTTCTTCGGGGTGGCAAGGGAGGGTCGTCGTGCCTTCATCGCTCAGCTGGGGCGCTTGCTGAAATGGAACGCGGAGATGCCAAAACGCTGACGAAGGTAGAAGCGGTGGGCGTCAGTGCGCTGCGTTCCGGAATCCAGTTGGACCACGCGGCAGTCCAGGCTGCGGGCGCGGTCCTCCAGATAGCTCAGAAGACGTCCTCCCACACCGGTGGAACGGCACGTGCTCACCGTGACCAGATCATCGATGTGCATCTTACGAATGGAGCTGGTGTTGTTGATCACCCGCCACCCCGCGGCAGCGATGCACGAACCCTCGTCGTCGTAGGCCGCCGTGAACCGGAGCCCCTCCGCGTAGCCGACCTCATACACGTTCTGGAGAAGCTCCGCAGTCAGGTGCGGGCGCAGCTCATGCAGCACGGGAAGCAGGTCGCCGGTAAGGCGCGCATCGCCCGGCTCCAGATCGATCATCTTCATGTTCGCAGCGTATACATGCGGCGCCGGCGGCCGGCGGTACCGTCCGTCGTGCTGCCTCCGGCCAAGGCGTCCTTGGCCACCCGTGCGACCTCACCCTTGACCGTGTGGCGGTCGGGCAGCACCACCGTGACCCGGTTCCCCGGCCGGGCCCGGATACCACCTGACGCGGTCGCCGGGCCCGGCACGGGCGTGTCGTCAGGGCGTCATGTGAGCGCGGCGGCCGTCGTGTCCGCCGGTGCGGCGGCGATGCCCTCGGCGCCGGACGTCAGTTTCTGCAGGTCGGCGGCGAAGCCGCGGTAGCTCGTGGCCACCGAGTCCCATCCGGTGATGACCGTCTCGCCCGAGGCGCTCAGGGCACCCACCACGGCGGCCATGGAGATCCGATGGTCACCGTGGGAGTCGACGATGCCACCGTGCAGCGCCCGGCCGCCCTCGATGACCATCCCGTCGTCCGTCTCGGTCACCTGGGCGCCGAACGCCCGCAGCATCGCGGCGGTGCTGCTGATCCGGTCGCTCTCCTTGACCCTGAGCTCGGCGGCGCCGGAGATGACCGTAGTGCCCTCGGCCAGGGCCGCGGCGACCGCGATGACCGGGACCTCGTCGACCATGTCGGGGATGTCCTGCGGTCCGATCCGGACGCCCCGGAGCCGGCTGGAGCGTACCCGGATGGTCCCTGTCCCGGTGTCGACGTCCAGGTCACCGCCCATCCGGCGCAGTACGTCGACGAAACCGCCGCGGCCGGGGCCGGTGTACAGCTGCTCCACCACCACCTCGCTGTCCGCTGCGGTGAGTCCGGCGACGACCCAGAAGGCCGCCTGCGAGGGATCTCCGGGCACCGTCACGTCGCACGCGTGCAACTCGCTCGCCCGCACCTCGACCTCGGTCCCGTCGATCGCAACCGTCGCCCCGAAGAGGGGCAGCATCTCCTCGGTGTGCCGACGTGTCACCGTGGGCTCGATCACGACGGTGCGGCCCTTGGCGTGCAGACCGGCCAGCAGTACCGAGGACTTGACCTGGGCGCTGGCCACGGGCACCCGGTAGGTGATGCCGGACAGCGTGCCGCCACGGATCGCCAGCGGGGCCAGCGATCCGTCGTTGCGCCCGTCGATCACGGCTCCCATGGCCCGCAGCGGCTGCGCCACCCGATCCATCGGACGGGCCCGCAGGTACCGGTCCCCGGTCAGCACGGTGAACATGGGCTGGCCGGCGCAGACCCCGGCCAGCAGCCGGATTCCGGTGCCGGCGTTCCCCATGTCCAACGGCCCGTCAGGCTCGTCCCGCAGGCCCCCGTCGACCGTCAGGCCCTCGGCCGTCTCGGTGAAGCCGACTCCGAAGCCGCCGAGCGCCTGCCGGGTGTGCCGGACGTCGTCGCCGGTGGACAGCCCCCGGATCAGGCTCCGCCCCCTGGCCAGCCCCGCCAGCAGCAGTGCCCGGTGGGAGATGGACTTGTCACCCGGAACACGCAGGGTTCCCCGGACGGCGCACGGGCCGTGCAGGCGGACAGCCGTCTCCTCGTCGAGGGCGCCGGGTGCCCCGGACGGACGGTCGGTTTTCACAGAGATTCTCCCTCGGCAGATGCCAACCGCTCGCGCAGCTTCGCCGGGACGGCGCTGCTGGAGCGGAGTAGCGTCATTACGTGTGCCAGGGTCTGGCCGACCCCGGCGTCGGTCGGTACGTGGTGCTGCGGGTACGGCAGGAGCGGAGCGGTGCGCCGGAAGCCGTCCTGGTACCGGTGCAGGCGCTGGACGGCTCCGGGCCCCATGACCCGGTCCCCCTTCGGCCGCCGGGCGATCCGGTCGACCGCATCGCCGGGGTCGGCGTGCAGTCGGATCGAGAGGTCCGGGTGCGGCAGCCGCCGGTAGAGCCGGGCGAGCGTCTCCAGGTTCCCGGCGCCGACCAGGGCCGCCGTGGCGAGCCAACGCGAGACGTAGGTGTCGGTCAGCACCACCCGGCGACGCAGGTCGAGCGGGACAAGGGTGGTCCGCACCAGATCCAGCATCTCCAGGGCGTGTGCGATTTCCACCGTGTCCGGGGTGAACAGCCCCTGCCAGCCGGGGAATCCGTGCTCCTGCCCCAGCGCGCTGAGCAGCCGCTTGTGCGTGCTGCGCAGCACGTGCTGGTCACAGGGCACCTCGTACGCGTCGAGCAGCACGTGCAGGCGGCTTGCCAGGGTGGACTTGCCACAACCGTCGATGCCGGTGAGTTCGATCAGCACGGCGCGCCCTGCGTGTCCGCGTCGAGCCGATCCGCCGCCGTCTGGAAGGCCCGGGCGTACCGGGCGACGGCCTGGGGATCGTCCTCGTACAGGTCCAGGCCGTCGAACTCCACGAGATCGGTGAGGAACCGGTCGGTCTGGGGGAACGCGGCCGGATCGCAGGCGTCGAACGACGGCACGGACGGGAACGCGGCCAGCAGTTCGGGGCGCTGGAACAGCGGGGTGCGGTGCAGGCCCGCCTGCGGTCGGCGCACCCGCACGCCCAGGCCGCGCAGCAGGGCCACGACGTCGTCCGCCGAGGCGCGGCCCCGCCACCTGAAGTGCAGCTTGTAGAGGGTGCCGGCGGTGCGGTCGGGCCCCGTCGCAACGGGCTCGAGGCCGGGGAGCAGCCGGGCGTGCTCGGTGACGGCGGCGAGGTTGCGCTCGCGTAATGCCAAGGTCGCGGGGAGCCGGGTGAGGTGGTCTGCCACCAGCACCGCCGCGATCGGCGAGACGCGGAAGTTGTTGCCCACTCCGGTCTCCAGCAGCGCACGCAGTGCGGGTTGCTGCACGTCCGCGAGGCCGCGGTGCTTGGGCTGCCCGAAGGCGACGGCCCGTTCGAAGGTCCCGCGGTCGCCGGTCAGCACCGCGCCGGCCATGCCACCGGAGACCATCTTCGTGGTGCCGAGGCTGAACACGGCGACGTCGCCCGCCGTCCCCACCGGGCGGCCCCGCCAGTGGACGCCGTGCGCGTGCGAGCAGTCCTCGACCAGCGCCAGGCCCCTGCGGTCGGCCAGTTCCCGGGCCGTGTCCAGCGGGACGGGCCGGCCCCACACGTGGGTGACCGCCAGTGCCTGGGTGCGCGCGGTGATCCGGCGTTCCGCGTCCGCGAGGTCGACGTTCCCGGTCTTCGGATCGCAGTCGCAGAGCACCGGCCGCAGGCCGAGCATCAGCAGCGGCGTCACCGTTGCGCGGAAGGTGTGGGCGGGCACGAGCACCTCGCTGCCCCGTTCCAGGCCCAGGGCTGCGTAAGCGGTGGCCAGCCCGGCCGTCCCCGAGGTGCACAGCAGTGCCTCGTGGGTCGGGGCCAGCGCCTCGGTCAGCTGCGCCTCGCAGGAGGCGATCTCGGGTGTCTTCACCATGGCGGCGAGGGAGCCCGCCCGGATCAGTGCGGTGACCTGCTCGGCGGCGGCGTCCGAATAAAAGGGCCAGAGTCTCATCGCTGCGGCCTTCCCAGGGCCGCTGGATGACGACCGGAGGCCTCGGCAGCCGCGAACACCGCAGTGCGGACCGCCTCCCAGGTCTCCTCCAGGGCGCCGACGGCCGGCACCGTGTTCTGCGCGTACGGTACCAGTGCACGGGTCTGCTCGAAGGCCTCGGCGTAGCGGGCGAGGACCGAGTCCGAGCCGGTCTTGAAGATGTGGTCGCCCTTGGGGCGGCGGCTGATCCGCCGGGCGGCCTCCTCGACCGGCACCTCCAGCAGAATCGACACGTCGGGTGCGGGAAGCAGGGCGTAGACCTCCCGCAGCCTCTCCAACGCGTCGCTGCGCCAGAGCGCTGCGGTGGCCAGCCACGAGGAGACGTAGGTGTCCATGACGATCACCTGGGCGTCGAGGTCCAGCGGCAGCACCTGCTGGTACACGGTGTGCACCATCTCGAAGGCCTGTGCCACCTCGATCTCGTTGGGCTCGAACAGCCCGCTCCAGTGACGGTGCCCGTGCCGGGCCGAGATGTCCGCGGCGATCCGCTTGTACGTACTGCGGAAACTGCGTTGGTAACACGGGACGCCCGCGGAGTTGAAGAGCCGCATGATCCGCTCGGCGAAGGTGCTCTTGCCGGATCCGTCGATTCCCGCCAGTTCGATCAGCATGTCCGCTCCGTGCCGTCCTGCCATGCATATCCGTGCCATGCGATCTCGTCCCGGAAGAGTTCGCCGATCTCCGCACGCTCCCGGCGGCCCAGCTCCCGCCAGTACGGGCGGCCGGCCGGCCGGAACACCGTCTTGGCCTGCGGTAACTCCTTCGGCACCGCAAGGCCGACCTGCGCGAGCGCGGTGCGCAGGTCACGGTCGAGGTCTTCGTAGTGGCCGACCAGGTCGACGATCGGCCGGCCGTGCTCCGTGTAGAGCGGCCAGTTCAGTGCGTCGGCGGCCTCGCCCGATTGCAGGAATCGGTGTATCCCGGGGCGCGGTTCGGTGCGGTACCGGTGATAGTACAGCGACACTACCTTGTCCCAGGGGTTGCGTTCGAAGCAGAACGTGAAGTAGCGCTGCCAGACCTGATGGCCCACCAGCTCCCGGATGTCGGCCGCCGCCATGTGGTTGTAGTAACGGACGCCTGCGCCAGGGCCCGGCAGCACGGGGCAGCCGGGGGCCGGCCGGCGCCCCGGCTCCAGGTGGTTCTGGGGTTCGCGGCCCCGCCACTGCCTGCGCAGCGCCTCGTCCCGGGGGCTGAGCGAGGTGATCACGGCGTCCTCCCCGAGCATGCCGGACAGTGCGATCTCCACGCTGGTGCCGGCGGTCTTGCGGGTGCGTACGAAGATGAAGCGGTGCTCGTGCGAGACGATCACAGGAACCCCCCGGTTGTCCGGGGCGGCGGGCCGGCCATCACAGCTCCGGGATGAAGTCGGCGCTGCCCGCGGTGGCCGTGGCCAGGCTGGCGACCGCACGCCGGTACTGGTGCGGCACCGCGTCCAGCGGGGCGAGGCCGATCGACGCCGACCGCACGGCCTGCAACGGGTCGATCAGCAGGCTGCGCCCCATCAGCACGACGTCGGCCGAGCCTGCCTCGATGACATCGTCTGCCTCCCGGACGTCTCGGATGAGCCCGACCGCAGCGGTGGCCATGCCGGCTCGCCGGCGGATCTCCCGGGCGAATCCGACCTGGTAGCCGGGTGCCGGCTGGACGGCCAGCGGTCGCCGGATGCCGCCGGAGGTGCAGTCGACGAGATCGACGTCGTGTTCGGTCAGCAGCGCCGCGAGCCGCACGCTGTCGTCCAGCGTCCAGCCGCCCTCGGCCCAGTCCACGCAGGACAGCCGGACCGCCAGCGGCAGATGCTCCGGCCAGTACCGGCGGACGCTGTGCACGACCTCGATCAGCAGCCGGCAGCGCGCGTCGAAGCTGCCGCCCCACTCGTCGCTGCGGGTGTTGGCCAGCGGGGAGAGGAAGCTGTGCAGCAGTCGGCCGTGGCCGGCGTGCAGTTCGAGGAACTGGAAGCCCGCTGCGTGCGCCCGCTTGGCCGCGGTTCCGAAGTCCTCGATGACCCGGGTGATCTGGGCGGCGTCGAGCGGGTGCGGGACGGCATAGCCGTCGGCGAACGGGATGCGGCTCGGAGCGACGACCGGCCATCCGCCCGCCGCGGGATCGAGGGGGCGGTCCCCCTCCCAGGGCCGGGTTCGGCTCGACTTGCGTCCGCCGTGCGAGAGCTGGATGCCGGCGACGGCGCCCTGCGAGCGGATGGCGGTGGCGACCGCGGCGAGCCGCGGCACGAACCCGTCGTGCCACAGGCCCAGGTCGTACGCGGTCACCGCGCCCTGCTCGGACACGGCGGTGGCCTCGACGATCACCAGCCCGATCCCGATGGACCTGGACAGGTAATGGCCCAGGTGCCAGTCGTTGGCGTGGTAGTCGGAGGCACAGTACTGGCTCATGGGTGCGAGACCGAGGCGGTTGCGCAGCGTGATCCCGCGGAGGTTCGTCTTCTCGAAGAGTGGCAAGCGAGAACTCCAGGTCAGCGAAGAGGTAAGGAGCGGCCATACACCCGCAACCGGTTGCGAACCCCCTGGTGGAACGTCGAACGGGTGGGGCTGCACGCGCGGAGTCGGTCGCGTGGGCTCTGCCGGCGCAGGTTTCGTTCCGTGTCAGGGCAGCTGAGCCGGCCGGCCCGAACGACGGTCCCGAGAGGGTGCCGCCGGGCGCGCACGATCAGGCGCCTCCGTCGCGTCGCCGGCCAGGTGCCGGTGGCTTCGCAGGGGCGGAACGGGCCCGGGTGGGCCGGCGAGGGGGGCGATCTGCCCGTCGGGCCGCCGTCGCCCCGGCCGCCGTCCAGGCCGTCGCCCCGGTGGCCGTCCCGGTGGCCGTCCCGGCGTTCGGCGCGACGGCCGGCCCGGTCTGCCGGAAAGGCGGAAAGGGCGCGTGTACCGGGCAGGACCCGGTACACGACATCGTCGTGAATATCGTCGTGAATTTCGATCGGGAAGGTCATTGCTTCCGCTCCTGTGCGACGTTGCGTCATTTCACGCTTTTCGAGGTGCTGCGATCGTGGCCGGCAGCGCAGGGGGGCGGATCGGATACCCGGGGGCGTCTATCGGCGTTTTCGCATCCCGGTTTCGCAGCGTGAATACGTGCCGAGCGCGACGCCGAGTTGAAAACGATTGTTCACACCGAGCTGGTTCATGAGGGAACGCAGCATGTTGGTCACGGTACGGCGGCTGACTCCCAGCCGGTGCGCGGCGCTGACATCCGTACTGCCGGCCAGCAGTAAGGAAAGGAGTTTGAGTTGGCGTTCGTCGAGGGTCAGGCTGTTCGGAAGGGCCAGTCGGAACACCGCGTGCGCTGGCTGCCCGGGTCGATCGGTCATGACTTTCACATCACCTCGTTCTGGCCTTGATCACCGGCCAGACAAGAGTCACCGAGCCCGATATACGGATGATCAGCATCCTGTTGATCTTGCCGTATGCCGCACGTGGATGCCGAGCTGCTACCGCCCCGTTTCCAGCTCCTGTCAGCGGGCAGGTGTCGACCGCGCCGCGGCGCGCTCCCCGAGCGAGGGTCCCGGTGGCCGCACCGGCATCCTCGTCAGGTGCCGCCGCCGCGCATGGGCCACCAGGTCGTCTTCGGTCAGGCCGAGCAGCCGTTCGCGTGCCGTGCCCAGGATCCGCTTGGCCTCGGCGGCGAGGGCGGCGTCGGACAGGGGCAGCGGCCCTGCCTCCCCTGCGGCCATGGCGTCGTCCGCGCCCTGGAGCACGCATTCCTGGACGCTCTCGGTGAGATCCCGCACGCCGATCTCCCGTACGGCCAGGGACAGATGCGCCGACAGGCCGTCCTGGCCGGTCGCGCGATGGGCGCAGCCGCGGGGGACGTAGAGGATCTCGCCCGGACCCAGCACGGTGTGGAACAACTCGGCGGGCTGCGGCTCGTCGGCCTTCACCCGGCCCGCGTGCCAGGTGGCGTCCGCCGGGCCCTCGTGCACGTGCCAGCTCTTGCTGCCCGTCACCTGGACGACGAAGACGTCCCCGTCGTCCCGGTGCAGCGGCAGTCCGGCCTTTCCCTCAGGGGTGACGAAGAAGAACGCCTCGACGGCACGGCCGAGTTCGTCGGCGAGGTCCCGTACCGCTTCGCGGGTCGGCTCGTGCCACTGGTCGACGCAGCGCAACAGCATGGTCGCCCCCTCGTCGAGGAGTGCGTGGATCCTCCTTTCGTCCGCGAATCCCGTGGGAGCCGCTGTCCCGACGGCTCTGGACGAGGTGAATTCCTTGCCGGGAAGTCGCCGTCCGTCCCGCCACATTTCGACGTACGGCTCCCTGAGCAGCCCGCCGGCCAGGGCCGCGTCCAGGTCCGCCAGGGTGAAGGGGCTGGGCATCCCACCCTCGACGGTGAAGACCCCGGGCCGGCTGCGCCAGTGCGACCGGAACGACGAGTTCGGATCGCCGACCAATGCGTCGAGTGTCTGTGCTGCCATGAGCCGGAACCTAGCAGCGGTGAGGTCCGCTGAGGCAGCGTAATTTCCGTAATCAGCAACAACCGGGACCGTGTGCACCTCGATGTGCGCAAGGCGGAAATCGCCATTGCCGCAGCCGTCGGGCGGCACTTAACGTGCTTCTCGCCCGATCCGAATCCAACCAAGGAGAGAATCATGGTGAAGCACGCCTCGATCCTTCGGCCCCGCCTGGACAAGGTGAAGCCGCAGGACCGCTGAATAGCGGCGTAATGAGGTATGCCGCCACCTTTCCGGGTGGCGGCATACCCGCTCGACGAAGGCGAATTTCCGGACGAAGGGCTGACGTGTACGAGTTCACATCGCAGAAAGGCCTTGTCCCCGTGGTCAGCCTGATCGATGAGCGGCTGAGCACGACCACCGTGTGCCTGGCATCGCGGTACGGGGCGCAACTCGACCCCCTGGGGCAGTGCGGGCTCGCCCATGTGCTGGAGCACGTTCTGATGTCAACGCCGGTCGGCTCCGTTCCGTCGCTGAGCGAGCACGTCGAGCGGCTCGGCGGGCACGCCAACGCCGAGACCGGTGTGGACCGCATGCTCTTCTACGCCCAGGTGCATCCGGACGATGCCGAAGAGGTCGTCGCGCTGCTGTACCAGGCCGTCCTGCAACCGCGTTGGCTCGACGGGGTCCTGGAGCAGGAGAAGCGTGCGGTCTTCCAGGAGCTGGCGGCCGCCGCCGCTGACCACAGCGACGTGGTCCAGGACGCGTTCCTGGCGGACTTCTTCCCCGGCCACCCCATGGGACGCCCGGTGGGCGGACGGAAGGACGACATCGAGCGGTGCGACACCGCGTCGGTCGCTGCGGCACACGAGCAGCGCCTGCTGACCTCGTCCCTGTCCGTGATCGTGGTCGGTCCGAGGCTGCCGAAGACGGTCGATCCCGAGGTGGCGGGGATGCGGCCGCAGACCCTCGCCGCGATCGGCAGCGTGCCCGGCACCGTGCCCGAGGTGCCGCCGCCGCCACCGCCGAAGCCGGTGCGCTGGTCGACGGAGTTCACCTGGCTGTGCGCGGGGGCACGCTCGGTGCCCGACCACGACCCGCGCAGGCCGCACTACAACGTCCTGGCCCAACTGCTCGGCTCCAGCCCTTCGTCGCTGCTGTACCGCAAGCTGCGCGGCGAAGCGGGACTCGCCTACACCTTCCACGCGTGGAACCGCGGTTACGCGCTCACCGGCGCGTGGCGCGTGCTGGCCGGTGTGGAGCCGGGCAACGGCGACGCGGCCCTCGCCGTGATCCAGGGCGCGCTCGACGAGGTCGCCACCCGGGGGCCCGACCCCGACGATCTCGCGTCCGCCCGCCGCCAGGCACGGATGCACGTGCTCACTTCCATGGACACCCCCTTGGACTGCGCCCGCTTCCTCGCCCTGCGCAGCAGCGCAGCCGACGCGTGGTCCCCCACCGAGGAGGTCGCCCGGATCGACGCGGTGGACTCCGACGATCTGCGCGAGGCTGCGGCACGGATACGGGACGGCTTCTGGGCCACGGCCAGCCCGGTGGCGTCGTGACCACGACGGACAGCTACCTGGAACGGGCCCAGCAGGCCGGTCTCCTGGACGAGACGCTCGGACACCGCTTCGTGTCCGACCGGTACGACGACCCGTTCACCGGCCGACGGCAGGTCCTGGTCGAATACACGGACGCCGGGTTGCCCGAGGACCCCCACGCGCTCGGCGCCCTCTGCGACCGCCTGTACGAGCGCCACGCGGCGGCCCAGTCGATTCTCCTGCGCGTGGTGGGCGACGTCCGGCTGCCCTCGCCGTGGCTGCCCCGGCTCACCTACATCCGGCACGGCTCTGCGGAGAACGGCGCGCCGCCCCGTCCCGAGTCGGCGGTGGGCGTGCGTCCCGCCGTGCCCGACGACGACTCCCGCATCCGCGACTGGCTGGTGCAGGCCTTCCGCAACGCCTACCCCGGCCAGGAGATAGCGGCCGGGCACAGCGGCATCGAGGGCATCCTGACGAGCCCGGCACGACGGTCCTTCATCGCCCACGTCGCGGACCTGCCCATCGGGCACGGCACCGTCCTGTTCGACGAGCGGGACGAGGTCACCGGGGAGGTCTTCGCCGAACTGGTGGACATCCTGGTCGACGACGCGGCGCACCGGCGCGCGGCCACCTCGGCACTGGTCGCCGCCGCGGTGCAGGCCACCCGGGGACGCCCGCTGCGCGGCCACGTCGTGCACCCGCGCGAGAAGGCCACCGCCCGCCAGGCAGACCTGGTGCTGCACGCCCTGCTGCGCGGCGACTGGTCGGTCGACCACGTCTTCTGGGAGCACACATGGTGACGTGCGAAGGAACGCACGAACGCTCCTGCGGCCCGGCTCCGCTCACCCTGGCCCCCTTTTTCGGGGCCCTGGGCCTGGACCCCGAGGAACCGCTGCGGAACCTCGTCCGAGGCGCCCGCGAGCTGCCCGGCCGCCTGGTTCCCCTGGTGCTCTCCGTCGCCGCCCGCCAGGGCGAAAGCCTGGGCAGCGGCTGCACGGACGAGATCCGCCGGATGCGCGCCAGGGTCGAGGACTACCGCGCACTCGCCACCCACCTGCTGGCCGACATCCCCGGAGCCCGCGTGCTCAAGGGCCCCTCCCTCGCCGAGCGCTATCCGGCAGGGGTGCTGCGCCCGTGCGGCGACCTGGACGTCTACGTTCCCGACGAGACCGCCCTGTGGCGGGCGGCCATCTCGGTGCTGGGCACCCGGCCGGTGAGCGATGTCAACGTGACGGTGCTCGACGGCACCGGTCGGACGCACTGGGTCGTGGTGCTGCGCTGGCCCGGCCTTGACCCCGTCCTCGACGCCGAACACCGCGTCGAGCTGGCGACCTTCGCCTACCCCGGGCTGCCCGGGGTGGTTCCGGTGCGGGCCGAACCGCCCGAGGACCAGGCCATGGGCGATCTGCTGGCCCTTGCTGAGGAGGCGTTCCAGCGGTCGTTCACCATCAAGGACGTCCTCGATCTCGCCTTCACCCTGGACAGCGCCGGCTGCCCGGCCCCCGCGGCGCTGGCCGCGGCCGGCGAACGCTACCGCCTCACGCCCGAACTGCTGCGGCTGGCGCAGGCGCTCGACGACGCCGAGGACGTGCCGAGACCGGCTGTCAACACCCACCTGCTCACGCTGCTGCGCACCCCGGCCGCACAGGAGCTGGAACGCCGGCGCGTACGGAGCGGGCAGCGCGACGGCGCCACGACCGGACGGCCCCACGTGGACACCGCGAGGCCCCTGCACGGCCTTCACCTGCCGGCCGGCCCCGCGCCTCGCCCGGACGACGGGGCGCACTTCCACGAGTTCGCCGACGGCGTGCTGCTGCGGTGCCCCGTCGGGGAGTTCCTGCTGGTCGAAACGGAGCTGGTGGACCCGTCGGCCTACGACTCGGCGCTCGCCGAACTCCGGAAGCTGCACGCCGCCGAGGAGGCACTGTCATGAGCACCGTTCAGGTCGACGATCTCACCCGCCGGTTCCGCAGCCGCAAGGGCCGCGAGGTCACCGCACTCGACGCGGTGCGGCTGCATGCCGAGCGCGGCGAGGTCGTGGGGCTGCTCGGCCCCAACGGCGCGGGGAAGACGACGCTGTCGCGCATCCTCACGACGCTGCTGCTGCCCACCAGCGGGTCGGCCCGGGTGGACGGCCTCGACGTGGTGCGCGAGGCGCCCGCGGTGCGGGAGCGCATCGGCCTGGTGCTCGGCGGCGAGCGTGGGCTCTACGGCCGGCTGACCGCCCGGCAGAACCTGCGGTACTGGGGCGCGATGCAGGGCCTGACGGGCCGCCGCTGCCGCAGCCGCGCCGACGAGCTGCTGGAGCGTCTGGGCCTCACCGCACGTGCCGACGACCGGGTGGAGACGTACTCGCGCGGCATGGTGCAGCGGATCCATCTGGCCCGCGCGCTGCTCCGCGACCCGCGGGTGCTCGTCATGGACGAGCCGACCAGCGGCATGGACCCGCATGCCGCCCAGGGCTTCCGCGGGCTGGTCGAGGAGTTGCGCGACAGCGGCACGACCGTGCTCCTGGCCACCCACGACATGCAGGAAGCACAGGCGTTGTGCTCGCGTGTGGCACTGATCGACCACGGCCGGATCCTGCGCGAGGGCGCCCCGAAAGACCTCCTCCGGGGGCTTCGGGCGCCCAGGACGGTGACCGCCGGTGGTGTTCCCGCAGCCACCGCCGAAGCCGTCGCGAGGATCGCGGGCGTCACCGTGCACGGATCGACCCCCCAAGGTCATCTCACGCTCGGGATCACGGCGGACGGTGCGCTGTCCGAGGCGCTGCGGACCCTCACCGCCTCCGGTGTCCACGAGTTGTCCGTGTCCTCGCCGACCCTGGCCGAGGTCTACCGCACCATCATCGAGGACCGGGAGTTCGCCCTCTGATGTTCGCCTTCGTGCAGGTGCAGTGGCTGCTCATGATCCGCTCCCCACGACTGCTGACCACGGTGCTCGTCGTCCCCCTCTACGCGATCGTCTTCTTCACCACGGTCCGCTCGTACGGTGCACCGGAACTGTCCGGCACGGTGGCCCTCACCGCGTTCGCCATGAGCATGTGGTCCCAGGCGATGTTCGTCGCGGCGGAGGTCGTCGACCACGACCGCTGGGAGGGCACCTTGGAACCCTCCCTGCTCACCCCGGACGCCTACCTGCGTTCCCTGGTGACGCGGATCCTCGCCATCACCGCGCTGAGTCTGCCCGTGCTGGTGGAGGTCATCGCGATCGGGCGGGTCGGATTCGGCCTTGCGCTCCCCGTGCGCCACCCCGTCACCGCGCTGGCGGCAGCGCTGCTGCTCGTGGTCGGAACCGCCGGTTTCGCTCTCCTGGTGAGCGCGCTCATGATCCTCATGCCCATGGGGCGCCTCCTGAGGAACGTGCTCACCTATCCCTTCTACATCCTCGGCGGCCTGATACTTCCCACCAGTTCACTGCCCGCGCCCGTCGAGTGGCTCGCGCGACTGTTCTTCCTCTCCTACGGCGCGCAGCTGCTGCGCGACGCCATGGCCGGGGGAGGACACGGTCACCGGAGCGCCTTCACCGCCCTGCTGGTCCTGTCGGTCGTGCAGCTGGTGGCCGGCGCACTCGTACTGCGCCGGGCCCTTGCGCAGGCGCGCCGCGGGGAGGCGATGCTCTATGCGTAGGGTCGGTGCACTGCTCCACCAGATCGGCTACGGCCTGCTGAGCAGTTACCAGGACTACCGTGCCATGTACACGTGGCGCTCATGGCTGTTCGGCTGGATGGCCCGGCTGCTGTGCCAGGTGCTGTTCTTCTCCATGGTCGGCCAGGCCATCGGTTCGGCCGCCGCGCAGGACTACATGGCGCTGGGCAACGCGGTGATCCTGGGGCCGCTCGGCGCGCTCGGCGTGGTCTCCTCCAGCGTCGGCGAACGCCGTGGCGGAACCCTTCAGTTCCTGCTGCTCAGCCGTAACGGGCCGTTTCCCGTGATGATGTCGCGTGGGCTGTACTGGGCCGCCGACGGGATCGTCACCTCCTGCGTCGCACTGGTCCTGCTGCGCTGGATGCTGGGCGTCGAAGTCCGTCCGGTGATGCTGCCCGTCTGTTTCCTCCTCCAGATCCTGATCACGCTCAGCGGTTACTGCATGGCCCTGTCCCTGGCGGGGATCAGCCTCCGGTGGCCGGAGAGCCGCATGTACCTGACGGCGGGCGCGACGATCGTGTGGATGACGTTCGCGGGGGTCAACACGGCTCCGCCTCGCACAGGCGCCGGCGACGCCATCGCCTCCGTGCTTCCCGTCACCCACGGCCTGCGGGCGATGCGTGCGGTGGTGGCCGGCGACGCCGTGCCCCTCACTGCGGTCGTCGCCGAGTGCGGGGTGCTCCTCCTGTGGGGCACCGTCAGCTGGCTGGCCCTGACCGGATCCCTCCGTCATCAGATCCGGGTCGGCACCCTCGACCTGCGCTGAGTCCCCCACCGTCAGTCGTGTGCCGGCCTGGCTCGGTCGGTGCCACCGCGGGGGTCACCCGTACCGGGCGATCGTCCGCCTCCCGCGGTGGCCGAGGTGTTCAGGCGCCTGTCAGGGGGTGTTGTTGGCAAGGGCCAGCAGGCGGGAGCTGTCGCCGTTGAACCGGTCGCGGTCCACGGCGCCCGAGATGCCGCTCACCGATCCGGCGTCGGTGTACTGCCAGATCGTCGCGAACGGGAAGCCGTTCGGTATGGTCGGGTCCGCCGCGGAGGTCCAGCTCGCTGCGACGAGCGGGCTTCTGGCGGACATGCCGCTCCAGCCGCCGGTGCAGGAGTTCCACCAGCTGGCGCTGGTGTAGATGGTGACGTCGCGGCCGGTCTTCGCCTTGTAGGTGTTGTAGAAGTCGAGGATCCACGACTGCATCGCCGAGGTCGACAGGCCGTAGCAGCCGCCCTCGAGGTCCAGCATCCCGGGCAGCGTCAGACTGTCCGCCGACCAGGCACCGCCGTTGCCGGCGAAATAGGTCGCCTGGCTCGCGCCGCTGGAGGAGCCCGGCTGCGCGTAGTGGTACGCACCCCGGATCACCTTGGCGTTATAGGCGTTCAGGTAGTTGGCGCTGAAGGTGGGGTCCTTGTAGGTGGTGCCCTCGGTGGCCTTGATGTAGGCGAACTGGATGCCCGCCGCCTTCACCGACGACCAGTTGATGCTCCCCTGGTAGTGCGAGACGTCGATTCCCGGCGGCGGGTTCGGGGCGAAACTCGGGCTCGCCAGACCCGAAGCGCCCGCGGAGTGGGTCGGGTCCGCCGCGAGGTCCTTGTTGTCCTGGAGGTACCCGACACCCATGTACCCGGCGCCGAGCGGGAGCGTGCTGCCGGGCGGGTTGGGCTCGGCGCTGGCCGGGCCCGTCATCATGGTCGCGCTCACCGCGGTGCTCGCGACGAGGGTGGCGACCGCCAGCACGTTTCGTTTCGTGGTCGTGGCGCTGCGGATTCGGGAGAACAAGGCGTTCCTCCTGCGTGTTGGGGTGATGAGCGGGACGGCTGCGCAAGGTGCTCTGCACAGGGCGGTTCTACTCGCGTAGCCCGAACGCCGACTGCCACCGCCGCCCCGAGGCGGCAGGCTGCTCGTGGATCCGGGGGTCTTCCGCACGGCTCACATGCGCACACACGGCTCACACATGTCATGGCCGCGTCATAAGTGAGGCACGGAACGACCCTCGACGTAAAGGGTCTGTACAGCCGGAGTCCCCTGGACTCGCCGCGGGGTGCCGGCAGATCATCCGGCCAGGTCGGGTCCCGGATCACCGGTATCCGGCCGGATCGTCGCGCCACCCCCCGCTTCGCTCACCTGGACCGCGCGGCCAACGAGCCCCTCGCCACCCGCTGGCGGCCCGTCTCCGGAAGAGGACGACGGGCCGCCCGGTCCCGGCCGTCAGTAAGCGGCCGGAAACGCGGGGGCAGCCGCGGACCGACGGGCCTTGCGCGCCCGGACCGTCAGCAGGATTCCGCTGATGATCGCCAGCAACCCGGGCACACCGATCGCCGCTGCCAGCTCCAGGTAGCCGCTGTCGATGCCGGCCTCGGTACGCGCGGGCGTGCCGTCGTCGCCTGGGCCGAAGTGCCGGCCGGTGCCGAGGTCGCCGACCGGCATCGTCCCGGTGCCCTTCACCTTCGCGGCGCCCCGCAGCGCCGAAGCGGCGTCGATCTGGCCGTAGCCGGTGAGCGGCGAATAGCTGGCGGAGTGCGAGGCCGTCTGCTCCATCACCCGTGTCACCTGGGCGGGCGACAGCTTGGGGTACTTCGACAGCAGCAGCGCCACGGTCCCCGAGGTCAGCGCGGCGGCCGGCGAGGTGCCGTCGATGGGGGTCCTGCCGTTGCCGCTGTGGTCGGCGCTGTTGATGTCGACGCCCGGTGCCGCGACGTCCACGTAGTTGTGGACGGAGGAGAAGGTGGCCCGGGAACCGCCCGGCTGGGTGGCCGCGACCGTGAGGACCCCCGGGTAGGCGGCCGGGTAGCCGACGTTGTTCTCGCCGCCGCCGTTGCCGGTCTCGTCGATTTCGTTCAGGTCGCCGCTGTTCCCGGCGGAAGCGACCACCGTCACGCCCTGGGAGAGCGCGTACTGGATCGCCTTGGCGTCGCCCTCGTCGTAGCTCGCGAACGAGTTGTCGTCGCCGAGCGACATCGAGATGACGTCGACGTGCTGCTTCACCGCGTAGTAGATGGCGTCCCGCAGTGCGTCGATGGCGTCCCCGCCGCCGGGGCCCTCCTTCATCGCCTCGTTCCAGGTCTTGTATTTCGGGTCCTCGTCGTCGCGGATGGCCCGCAGGCCGAGGACCTTCGCCTCCGGTGCGACGTCCAGCACGTCGGAGGCCATGGCCGTGCCGTGCAGGCCGTACCAGGACTCGTTCTGGTCGTCCTCATGGAGGAAGTCCGGGCCGTTCTCGGCGCGGCCGGCGAGCACCGGCTGGTCGGTGACGATGCCGGAGTCGATGACGGCCACCGTGACGCCGTCCCCCTTGCTCACCGCGTGCGCCGCCGGCACGGACATCGCCTGCTGCTCCCAACCGGGCGTGGCCGCCGCGGCGGTGCCCGCAGCGGTGCCGACCAGCCCGACCGTGAGGCCGCCGGCCAGGGCCGCGAGGGTCGGGCGCCGCAGGCGGCCCCTCGCCAGGCCCGCGGACCGGCCCGCATCGGGCCGGAACAGCCGCTTCCCGCTCAGGTGCCCCACGACGTCTCCTTGCCTTCGATGACGCTCGGGAACGAGCGGCTGTAGATGCCCGCGAGGTCGTCGGCCGCCTGCGGGAAGAGCCTTACCTCGGCAGGCCCCTGGTCCTCCCAGTCGCCGGGCAGGCGACCGTAGTCGCGCTTGAGGTCGGTCGGGCCGGCGGTGACGGCCACGACGTAGGGTGCGTCGGTGTCGCTCAGCCCGACCGCGTCGACGTGGCCGCCGAAGGCCCGCCACTGCGCGGCCGGGGTCTCGGGCACGGCGATCGGTTTGACGGGAGGCTTCACCAGGTCGGTGGTCCTGCCCGCTTCGGCGGTTTCCTCGAACTCGGCGGCCAGGGATTCCGCGGCCTTCTGCGAGCGGATGACGACGAGCGCCACCGTGGCGGCGACCTTGCCGGTGTCGTCGGTGTAGGTGGCCGCCATGACGTTGCGGCAGCCGGCCGACTCGGCCTGCTTCAGGAACGGGCCGTCCAGGTTCTCGGCGCAGGAGAAGCCCTTGCGGAGGATGCCCTGCCTCGTCCAGCCGGTGTTTTCCTGAATGACGGAGGTGTCCTCAAGGTGGGCCGGAAAGATCTGGTCCGACCTGAGGTTGTGCCAGGCCCTGGCAGGGAACGCCGGATTGGCCTCGTCGTGCCGCGCGTTCTTGACGGCCGCCGCGAGCACCGCCAACCCGGCGAGCAGCGGGAACACGCCCAGCACGATCAGAACGACGCCCCAGGTGCCGGCCGTCCGCCCGGGGCGGCGGCGCCTAGGAGAGGGCGGCGGCGTGAACCCGCCACCCTGTGACGGCAGTTGACCCGGTGGTGCCGGCGTCGCTTGGTACCCCATGCCGGGCTGGGGCGGCGGCTGGTATCCACCCGGCTGGGGTGGCGGGTGGTATCCGCCCGGTTGGGGCTGGACCCCGCCGGTGGGTGGATACGGCGGGGGCCCCGGCTGCCACGGCGGCGGGGCGGATGCGGATGCCACGTGTGATTCCCCTCTTCGGCGTCAGTCCGGTTCCGCGCACCCGTAGCACTGGGGACAGAGCGCGGCAACCATTGGCTGTACCCTGCACGTTATAAGACGGGTAAAGCGCTGGTGATGCCGGGCATCCGATTCACGGGACGCACACCCGGGAGGCGACGCCGTGATCGCCGTCGACCTCTTCCTTCTCGATGCACGGCTCACCCGCACCCGGAGACGGGAAGCGCGTCAGCCCGCTGTTCACGACGGCCCGCAACGGCGCCTCCCGCGAACCCCGCTGCCCCGCAACAACCGTCGCATGAACACCTCAGGCTTGAGGAAGGACATAGAGGCACTCGCGATTCGGGGGTGGGCTGCAACGAGGTCGCCGCCCTCACGACCGCTCGCCCGACCCCGGCTGGCAGCCCCCGCCGGCAGGTCGATCCATCATCACCACCCGAGATGAGGTCTCATGAACCGGAACCGAGCCGCCGTCAGCGCGGTCGCCGTGGCGCTGCTCGCCACCGGCTTCGCCGCCGTCCCGGCAGCCGCCACCCCCACCGCCGCCGAGGCGAAGGCCCGCGTCGGCGCCGACTGGGCCACCCAGTCGATCGTCTTCACCGCCGCCGCAGGACAGGCCGACAGCCTCGACATATTCTCCATGGACACCGGTGACGAGGTCCGGCGGATCGGCTTCAGCGACGTGGTGCCGATCGAACCCGGCGACCACTGCGCGTACTCCAGACCCGAGGACACCACCTTCGTCGTCTGCGAGCTGCCCGTCGACAGCCCCCGGCCCGACAGGATCGACGCCTTCCTCGGCGACGGCGACGACACGATCGCCGCCTTCGACCCCGCGGTCGACACCGTCAGCGGCGGCCCCGGCGACGACACGCTGCACGCCCACACCGCGCGCACGGTGCTGGGCGGCTCCGGGAACGACATGGTCATGGGGCCCGGGGTCCTGTACGGCGGCGACGGCATGGACGACCTGATGGGTGACGACGGCAACCAGCAGATGTGGGGCGGCCGGGGCGACGACATGATCGAGGGTTACGGCGGCGACGACGTCGTGTACGGCGGTCCGGGCGACGACCACGCCATGGGCGGTGACGGCCGCGACATCGTCCTCGGCGGCCCCGGCGACGACACGCTGGACGGCGAGGGCGGCGACGACCTGGTCAGCGGTGGCCCCGGGAACGACACCGTCGAAGGCGGACCGGGCCGCGACATCGTCCTCCGGTAGCCGCGCCCCCAGGCCCCCGGGTCCCTGTCCCGCAGCGCGAACGACGTCGCGCGCACCGCGCCACCACCGTCGGCGGCCCGCCGCCACCCAAGCCGCGTCACACCGCGCACGCCGTGGACGGCAGGCGCCCGCGCGGCACCAGGGTCCCTGTACGTGCTGGATACAGCACCCGCGCTGGTACCGGACCTGGCCCCCTCATCGATCGTGAGGGGGCTCAGCCACGCTCAGCGCGGACGAGATTTTCGGCAAGGGCGACGTCATTGACTGCTCAGCCGCGGGCCGTTTCAGCAGGCCGCCGCCCCGGCCGCCTCGTGCAGGAGCGGCCCGAGGACCGGTCGGAGGGTTTCACGGGCCGTGGGGTTGATCCAGTAGTAGACCCAGGTCCCGCGGCGCTGTGACGCGACCAGGCCGGCATCGCGCAGGATCTTCAGATGGTGGCTGATGGTGGACTGGGCGAGGTCGAAGGCATCGACGAGTTCGCACACGCACACCTCGCCCTCCAGCGTCCCGGCGATCAGCAGGAGCAGGCGGAGGCGGACGGGGTCGCCGAGTGCCTTGTAGCACCGGGCGAGGTCGGTGATGCGCTCCGGGCGGAGGGAGACGCCGGTCAGCGCGG
Organism: Streptomyces odontomachi; assembly: GCF_024435355.1. Classification (GTDB taxonomy): domain Bacteria; phylum Actinomycetota; class Actinomycetes; order Streptomycetales; family Streptomycetaceae; genus Streptomyces; species Streptomyces odontomachi. The sequence continues at coordinate 303,308 of NZ_JAMJWG010000001.1, read as the reverse complement.
TGCGGCAGTCCGCCGGCTCCATGGCTGAAACCTGACTCTTGTCCATGGTCAGCCTCCCACCCTAAGTTCCACCTTGAGTCCATGAGCTTATCCCGGGCCCGCCGGCCCGACCAGATCGGCTTCGTCACTGCGCCTACGCAGCAGAGCCACCACCCTCTCGGGGGCTGCCCTGAGCACTTCTCCACTGATCCGCACCCAGGTCGAGGCACGCAGCGCGGTACTGCGGGTGCAGGGGTACCGCGTCGAGGTGGATCTACGGGACGCGGCCGGTTCGGGCGACGTACCGGTACCGGCCTTCCGCAGCCGTTCCACGATCCGTTTCTCCAGCCCGAGTCCCGGAGCGGCGACCTGGGTCGACACGCGGGCGCGGGACATCACCCGTGCGGAGCTCAACGGGCGCCCCCTCACCGACGCCGACCGCCTCCCCGAGGGCATCCGGCTGCCGGCGCTCGCCGCGGAGAACGAGCTCTCGGTGGACGCCGTCCACACCTACGCGCGCGAGGGCCACGGGCTGCACCGCTTCGTCGACCCGGCCGACGGGACGTGCTACGTCTACAGCCACTTCCAGACCACCCACGCGCGCCGCGCCTTCGCCTGCTTCGACCAGCCCGATCTCAAGGCCCCGTACCACCTGTCGCTGGTCGTTCCGCACGGCTGGGAGGCGGTGTCCAACACTCCCCTGGTCGCGCGTGAGGAGCTGCCGGACGGCGCGGTGCGCTGCACCTTCCAGCCCACCGACCCGCTGAGCACCTACCACATCGCGTTTGCCGCCGGTCCGTTCGCCAGGGTCGACGACTCCTTCCCCGGCAGTGCCGGAGCAGTCCCCCTGAGCCTGTTCTGCCGCCGCTCACTGGCCGGGCGCCTGGCGGCCGAGGACCTCTTCGGCCAGATCAAGGCCGGTCTCGGCTTCTTCGAGTCCCGTTTCGGCGTACCCTTCCCGTTTCCCAAGCTCGACGTCTGCTTCGTGCCGGAGTTCGGCGCCGGCGCGATGGAGAACGCCGGCTGCATCACCGCCGTGGACGACTTCCTGTACGGCACCCAGCCGACCCGCAACGCGGTGCAGCGGCGCGACGAGATGCTGCTGCACGAGATCGCCCACATGTGGTTCGGAAACCTGGTCACGCTGCGCTGGTGGGACGATCTGTGGCTCAACGAGGCCTTCGCCACGTGGGCGGCGTTGTGGGCGCAGAGCGAGCTCGGGCGGCATCCGGACGCCTGGGCGCTGTTCGCGTCGACCAAGAAGGCCTGGGCCTACGCACAGGACCGGCTCGCCTCGACGCACCCCGTGGCCTTCGCCGTCGAGGACGTCGAGCAGGCGCAGGCGCACTTCGACTACATCACCTACGCCAAGGGTGCGGCGCTGATACGGCAGTTGGTCGAGTACACCGGGATCGAGGCGTTCCTGGCCGCGCTCCGGCGCTACTTCGAGGGCCACCGGTACGCCACGGCGACCTCGGCCGATCTGCTGGCGTGCCTGCACGAGGCGTCCGGACGCGATGTGCACGGCTGGGCGGAGCGCTGGTTGCGCACCACCGGGCCGGGCGTGCTGCGGGCGGACTTCGCCACCGACGGCACGGGCCGGTTCACCCGCTTCCGGCTCGTCCAGGACGGCCCGGCGCACACGCACCGCCCGCAGAAGGTCGCCGTGGGCGTCTACCAGCCGACCGCCGACGGCTCGGCCGGTGCTGCCCTGGTCCGCGTCGATCAGGTCACGGTGGCGTTGGAGGGTGCCGAGGTGGCGGTGCCCGCGCTGGTCGGACGGTCACGCGGCACGCTGGTGCTGCCCAACGACGCCGACCTGGGCTACTGCCGCGTGCGCCTGGACCCCGAGTCGGTGGCCGGGCTGCGCACCCATATGGCCGCACTGCGCGACCCGCTCGCCCGCGCCCTGTGCTGGTCGTCGCTGTGGGACATGGTGCAGGACGCCGCCCTGCCCGCCCGGGACTTCCTCCAGGTGGTGGCCTGCGGCATGGCCACCGAGCGGCAGTCCGGTGTCCTCCAGCGCGTGCTGCGGCAGGCCCGTACCGCCCTGACCGGCTACGTCGACCCGCAGTGGGCCACGGCCCGGGGATGGCCGGCGTTGACCGCAGCGCTGGTCGACGGTGTGTCGGGCAGCCACGCCACCCCCGACCAGCGGCTGATCTGCTGCCGGGCGCTCGCGGAGGCGCAGTTGGAGCCGCAGCTGCTGGAGCGCGTGCAGGAGTGGTGTGCGGGCAGGGCGCTGCCGGACGGCCTCACGCTCGACGCGGACCTGCGCTGGCGGTTGCTGGCCGCACTGGCCGCCCACGGCCGGCTGAGCGCCACGGACCTCGACGCCGAAGCCGGTGCGGACGAGTCGACGGCGGCGCAGGCACGCAGGGAGCGTGCGCGTGCCGCGCTGCCGGACGCGGCGGCCAAGGAGGCGGCGTGGCGGCGCGCCGTGCTGATCGCCGACGTGCCGGTGGCGCTGGCCCGCGCCGCGGCCACCGGGTTCGCGCCGCCCGGACAACGCGGTGCCCTGGCCCCGTTCGCCCGGCGGTACTTCGCGGACATCCCCGCAGTGTGGCGACAACGCCCTGCGGAGCAGGCGGGTCAGCTCTCCCGCCTGCTGTTCCCCTGGTGGGGCGCGGAGGACACCGTCACGGCGGGGGCGCAGCACCTGCTCCAGGCCGAGGTGCCGGCCGCGTTGCACCGGATCATCGAAGAGGCACGCGCCGAGTTCTCCCGCGCCGTCGCCCTGCGGCGCAGGGACCGCGCGCTGGAGGCCTCAAGCGCGTGACCGCGGGGCCTGGAGGGCGGCCGCTGACCAGTCCGCCGGTGCCGTGCGGCCGACCGCCGCGAACAGGTCCAGCAGGGCGTCACCCGCACTCTCGCCCGCCCACCAGTAGGGTCCGCCCTGCCGCACCAGGTGCTGCCAGAGCGGTTCGCGCAGTTGGTAGGCCTGGTGGTACACGAGCGGGTAGCAGGGCTGGCCCTCCAGGTAGGCCTGGAGCCGGTTGAACGCCTCCGTGCCGCTGACGGTGATGCCGAACTCGCGGCCGAACAGCTCCTCGTACCGGCCACGGGGGTCGCGGTGCCCGTCGTGCACGGCCATCTCGTAGCAGAGGCTGGTGGCGATCATCCTGCGCACCGCCTCCCGTCCGAAGCGCAACCGGTCGGCCGCCTCGGCGGACAGCGGCCCACCCAACCGTCGCTCCTGCCACGGCGGCTGGTGGACGACGTGCTCCACGGCGAAGCCGACGGCCTCGGTCAGCGGGGTGGGGATCCGCCACAGGTCCCAGGGGTGCGCAAGACCGGCGGTGAAGTGCAGCGCATGCCCGAACTCGTGCAGCAGCGGCGGCAGGTCGCGCAGCGCACGGCCAGGGCTGACCGACATCCGCACGTCATGGGGCGGGTCCACCGGCGAGCAGAAGGAGAACGTGAGCTTTCCGGCGCGGGCCGCACTGTCGACGGTGATCCGGGCCAGGGCCGCGGACAGGCCCCATTCCTGCACGGTCGCCGCCACCGCGGCCAGCGGGTCGTCCAGGGTGCCGGCGCGTTCGGCGACCGTCCGGGTGTCCAGCAGGCGTGGGGCGGCCAGGCCGTCCCGCTCCTGCCAGCGCCGCCAGCGGGTCAGGAAGTCGTCGCGGGTCCGCCGGAGGTAGTCCTCGGCGTCGGCGACCCAGCCGTCGGCGTCCGGGTGCAGCGCGCGCACCAGGTGGCCGTGCGAGGGGAACCCGAGCCGGTGCACGGCCGCCGCGTGCTGGTCGAGCCAGCGGAGCCGCTCCTGGTCGAGCCTCGCGTTCACCTCGGTCACGGCACGGCTGAGCCGCTCGCGCTCGGCGGTGGAGCCCGCGGCACGCCGGGCGGCCAGGAGTTCGGCGTGGCTGAGCGCACGGCCGTCCACGTCGGCGGTGCGGGTGCGCTGTGCGGCCCGTAGGACGCGGGTCGGTTCCGCCAGCGCCGTGCGGAAGTACCACAGCACGAGTTCGTGGGCCAGGGAGAGGTCGCCGTGGTCGAGCGCGGTGCGGACGAGGGAGCCGTCGACGAGGCGCGCGGGGTGCCGTGCCGCGTCCTGGGCGGGGCCCGGATCGCGGCCGGTGGCGGCCAGCCATCGCTCATGGGCGACGGTGCGCTGCAAGGCGGCCAGGTCGGCGGCGTGGGGCGCCAGGTAGCCGGGCAGGTCAGGGCCGGTCACCGGGTGTCCTCGTCGGGGGTCAGCCGGGCGGCCGGGGGCAACCCGAGGACCTCGGCGGTGGTGTCGGCCGCCTTCTGCCAGAACGTCTGGCGGTCGGCGGGCAGGGCCGCGAACAGGTGGGAGCAGTGCTCGGCCAGTTCGAAGGCGAGGCCGGGGTGCCCGAGCACGCTGCGGATCCAGGCGCGTTGCCCGGGGGCGGGGGGTCGGATGGTCAGCTCTTCGAGGCCCTGGCGCATCCGGCGGGCGATCCTGGTCTCGGTCTCCTGCGCGTACTGCGCGGCGCTCTCCTCCCAGCTGGTTCTCCCGCTCAGCGCCGCGTCCAGGGTCGGCGCGAGGACTCGGGCCGCGGCGATGGCGTCGGCGATGCCCGCGCCGAACAGCGGGTCCTTGTGGCACAGGGCGTCGCCGACCAGCCGCCAGCCCGGTCCGGCGGCGGGCCGGTGGAAGTTGCGGAGGTTCTTGCCGGCGAAGACCGGGGAGATGCGCTCGGCGCTGCGCAGCCGTGCCCGCATCGCGGGGATGGCGCGCAGGCGCCGTTCGTAACCGGCGCCGCCGTCGGCGCGCAGTTGCTCGAACCGTTCCGGTGGGGTCGAGACCATCACCACCCACTGGTCACCGTCGCACGGTCCGGTCTGGATGACGTCGCCGTCGTCGTGCCACAGCTCCAAGGACGGCTCAGGAAGGGGGTGCACCCCGCGCCAGTAGGCGTGGAACGTGCAGCGCAGGGCGCCGGCGTCGTACTCGGGCCGGACACCGAGTTGCTGGGCGACCAGCGAGCCGCGTCCGTCGGCGCCGACGATCACCCGGGCCTTCTCCTCCCAGCCGGCCCCGGCGACGCCGATCACCTGGCCGTCCTCACGGAGCAGGGCACGCACCGAGCACCGGTCTCGCACCTCCACCAGGGGCTCGGCCTCGGCGCGGTGCAGCAGGATGCCGTCCAGGGTCTCCCGGCGGACGCACAGGTTGTAGGGGTGCGTGGCCCGCGGCAGCATGGGCCCGCCGTAGTAGTTGTCCCCCAGGTGCAGGTGCCAGTGGGCGAGGGGCGGCGCACCGGTGGCGCGGACCCGGTCGAGTACGCCGAGCTCCGCGAAGAAGGCCAGCACGGTGGGGCCGAAGAAGTGCGTGGAGACCGCGGGGCTGGGCAGCGGTGCCCGGTCGAGCAGCAGCACCCGCCAGTTGCGTTGCGCCAGCAGGGTGGCGGTGATCGAGCCGGCCACCCGCCCGCCGACGATGATCGCGTCGTACGTGGGGATCCCCTCCTTCGTCGGAGCCCGTCGGAGCCCGTCGGGCCTGTCGGGGCCTACGAGCCCGCCGCCCGGACCAGCAGGAACGGCAGGGTGCCGGTCCACACCTTGCTGACCGGCCAGCTCTGCGTCGAGACGCCGGCCAGCTCGGCGCCGAGCGCCTCGCGCACGTCCATCCGGAACCGGGTACGGCGCAGCAGCCCCACCACCCGACCGCGGCGGACGACGAACCCCTGCTGCACGCCGCCCTCGACGACGGGCGACAGCCTGCCCTTCTGTTCGGCGCCGAGCAGCGACTCGACGACGATGCCGGACTCGACCGAGGACAGCAGGGAGCGCCAGGAGCCGCTCAGGGCGGCGTCAGCGTGCACCCGCACGTCGCCCAGGACCGCGGAGACCGGCTGCAAGGGCTTGCGCCGCAGCGCACTGCCCCGGAAACCGTGTCCGGTCGGCGGCACACCGGCGGCTGCGGCGCTGTGCCGGGTGTGGTAGCGCCGGCAGGGGGTGCCCGCCTCGACCAGCACGAGGGGGTGGCAGGCCACGCCCTCGTCGTCGACCACCGGGCGGGGCAGTCCGTCCGCCGCGCCGCTCGCCGGCGCGTCCGGGTGTGCTCCGTCGGTGACGGTCAGGCGCTTGTTCAGCAGGCGTTCGCCCAGGTCGGCGGGGAGGAAGGAGCGGCCCTGGGTGGCGGGGCCGCTGAGCGAGCGCAGCACGGGAGACAGCAGCGCGTGCACCGCGCCCGGAGCCAGCAGCACCTCCCGCAGGTCCGTCGGGCAGGGCAGGGCGGGCAGGTCCCGCCAGCCTCCGGTGGCGACCGTCCAGTCGGCGACCTCGTCCGCGAGCACCGGGCGACCGGTCCAGGAGTGCCAACTCACCTGCATGCCTTCCGCGTCGGGGCGTTCCGCGACGGCGGCGACGCCCCAGTGGCCCAGCCGGTCGTGCACGACGCCGGTGGGCGAGGCGACGTGCACCGCCTCGCCCACCCGCGTGATCGTGCCGTGCACGTGGAGTCCGGAACGCCGCTGGAGGCCGGCGATCTCGCCGGCGAGTTCACCGGTGCCGGCGAGCACCTCGTCAGCGGTCGGCGGGGCGGCACCGGGGCGCCGGCCGCCATCGGGCAGGCGCCGTTCGTGCGCGAGGGTGGGGGGCTCGGTGTCCTGCCCGGCTTCGGGTCCGTGGCGGGCGCAGTCCCAGGCGTCCCGGACGAGGTCGTCGACGCGGTCGGGGCGGCTGGTGGTGGCGGTGCCGACCCGGCCGTCCACCACCAGGCGCAGCCAGGCCGTGGTCTCCTGTGCGGCACGGGCCGCGTCGATCTGCCCGCAGGAGAGCTCCGCGGTGGTCTCGCGGCGGTCCAGCGCCAGCAGCTGCCAGTTCGGGGTACGGGCCGAGGCCGCCGTGCGGATGGCCGCGACCGTGTCGTCCAGCCGGTGCGTCGTCTCAGCCGGCATCGACGTGCAGCCCCCTCAGGCGCAGCGCCGGTGCCCAGCAGGAGACCGGCAGCGGGGTCTGGCCCTGCTTGCCGCAACTGGCGGAGGTGTCGCCGCGCCACACCTCCCGCCCCACCGCGTCCACCGTGGCGAAGGTGTCCAGCACGTCGCCGGTCAGCACGGCGCCTTTGACCAGGCCCCGGACCTCGCCGTCGCGGATGACGCGGCAGGCGGCGGGCAGGAAGGCGAATCCGGAGCGGTTCGTCTGCCCGCCGAAGAGTCCTTGGGCGAGCAACCCGGACCGCACCCCTTGGATCATCTCCTCCAGCGTGCTGGTGCCCGCCTCGACGCAGGTCGTGCGGAGGCGGGGCAGGGGTGGGTGACGGTAGTTCAGGGCTCGGGCGTTGCCGGTCGGTGCCTCGTGGAAGGCGGCGGCGGTGCGCAGGTCGTGAAGGCGGGGGGTGCCCACGCGTCCCCGGTCGATGAGGGTGACCTCCCGGCCGGTGGTGCACTCGTCGTCGACGGGGACGTGGCCGCGCGCGGTCGGCGGGCCGGGGCGGTCGACGATCGTCAGTTCCTCCGGGCCGAGCCGGCGGCCGGGCCGCAGCGCCTCGATGGCGGCGGGTGCGCCCTGCTGGTGGTCGGCCTCCGCCAGGTGCCCGACCGTCTCGTGGGCCCAGGTGGCCGCCAGCGGGCCGTCGCACACCACGTCGTAGCTGCCCGCTTCCAGGGCCGGGGCACGGGCCAGGTCCACCGCGGTGGCCGCGGCCTCGTCGATGCGCGCGGCCAGATCGCGCACCGCGGCGAAGTCACCGTGGCTGCCGACGGAGACCGAGCCGGCGCCCCGCGTGTCCCCCGCGCCCGCGTAGAGGGTGATCTGGAGCGTCAGGTCGGCGCGCGTCCAGCTGACCTCGCCGCCGTCACTGGTGGCCAGGTCCACGGTGGTGGTCGCGTGACGGTAGTACACCAGGGCGCCGGAGATGTCCGGATGGGCGTTCAGGGCGCGGGCGTGCCAGCCGGCGAGCAGGTCCAGCTGCTCGTCCAGGGGGACGTCGGTGGCCGGTTCGGGTACGGCCGGCGCGTGACTGCCGCGGGCCGGCTCGCGGTCCGCGGGACGCACCGGGGCGGCCCCGAGCCGGTCCGCCTGGTGGCGGGCCCGGCGCAGGACGTCGTCCAGGTCCGCTTCGGTGGCGCAGACGAAGGACGAGCCGCGCGGGCTGAGCACCCGCGCGCACCCGCCCTCGTCCACCACGCGGTTGACGCTCTCCAGGGCGCCGCCCCGCCACACGGCGGTGAGCAGGCGGGTGCGCTCGCGGCGCACTTCCGCATACTCGTCCGCACGCAGCCCCGCCGCGGCGAACGGCCGCCGTGTGCCACGGGTCAGCAGCATGGCGCCTCGGGCGCGGCGCCGCGGTAGGCCAGGATCGTCGCGCTGGCGACCCGGGCCCCGTCACGGTAGGAGACCTGGCCGTCGTCGCGGATCACGACGTGCTCGAAGCCCGCGTCGGTGACCAGTTGCCGGTACTGCTCGGCGGTCAGCCCCACCACGCAGCGTGCGTAGTCGTCGGCGTCGGCTGCGTCCGCGCTGACCGCTCCCTCGGGCACCTCGTCCAGGTAGACGACGTCGGAGATCACGGCGTAGCCGCCGGGCCGCAGGGCGTCGCCGATCGCCGCCAGCACCTCGGCCTTGTCCGGGAACATGCCCAGGACGCAGTTGCTGAACAGGACGTCGACGCTGCCGGAGCGCAACGGCGGGCGGCGGATGTCGCCGACCCGTACGTCGACGTTGGCCAGGCCCATCTCCTTGACCGCACGGCGGGCGGTGCGCACCATGCTCATCGACCCGTCGATCCCGATGACGCGTCCCGTGGGGCCGACCCGCCGGGCCGCCAGGATCAGATCCAGACCGGCGCCGCAGCCGAAGTCGGCGACGGTCTGGCCGGGGTCGAGCGTGATGGCGCCGAGCGGCGCGCCGCAGCCGCTGGACAGGTCCAGCACCCACTGCGGAACCCCGTCCAGCTCATCGGAGCCGTAGACGGCCTGCGGGGCACAGCACAGATTGCTCGCGCCGGCCTGCGCAAGGGTGTCGTAGCGCTCCTTGACCGCGGTCTCCACCGGTACGTGCACGGCGGTCTCGACCGCCAGCACGGGTCGCGGGCCGGTCAGCTCATCCAGGGGAACGAACCCGCCTGCGTCATTTGCTGCCATGTCCCCTCCTTCTTGGGCGCGGTGGTGGTGGCGCTTCTGCGGCGCAGCAGCATCGGGAGCAGGTAGCTCAGTTCGTGCTCGACGTTGGTCTTGATGGTCTCGACCTTGGGGCAGTAGCACGTGTCGAAGTCGCCGCCGCTGGCCGCCCAGGCCTTGATCGGGCAGCCGCCACCACCGCAGAACAACTTGACGTTGCACTGGCGGCACATCTCGACGGTGTCGACGTGGCGGTGCCGCCACGGTTCGCGGTAGGCCCGCGCGTACCGGAACTCGGGGGCGTAGCTCCCGCAGGCGTGCTGGGGACGGCCGACCGTCTCCGGGCAGCCGTAGAGCTTGCCGTTGGGGTCGAAGGCGATCACGCTCGTGCCCGCACTGCACCCCTGGAGGTTGGGGTGCACCCGGTCGCCCTCCATGACGGCCGACCGGATGCGCGCCGGGTCGGGCCGGAGCATCTCGTCGACCAGGGGGTTGTCCTGGAGCATCTCGAAGAACGCGTCACGCAGCCCGGGTTTGACGTCGCCGCGCACCATGTTGCGGCGCTTCTCCTCCGGATGGTCGGGGGTGACGTACAGGAACGTGGTCTGTTTGGTGAACCCGTAGAAGAGGGTGACCAGCGGGTTGTCGATCCAGCCCTTGTTCCTGGCGTACTCGGCGAAGGCGGGCATGTCGGCCACGCTCTCGCGGTCCACCAGCAGCCGGATCATGACGTGGATGCCGGCGGCCAGCGCGGTGTCGATGCTCCGCTCGATGCGGTGGAAGGTCGGCCGACCGTTGCGGTAGACCCGGCGCTGGTCGTGCACCGACGGGGTCCCGTCGAGGCTGACCTGCACCTCTTCGCAGCCGTACTGCTTGAGCAGCGGAACGTAGGAGTCCAGGTCCACGCCGTTGGTGATCGCCGTGGAGGGGTAGCCGCGGTCGTAGGCCCGGCGCAGGATCTCCTCCACCGCCCGGCGCTGGTAGGCGGTGTCCAGCAGGGGCTCGCCGCCGAAGAGGGTGATGTAGGGCAGCCCGGAGTTGTCGTGCAGCTCCTGGATCATCGGGATCGAGTCGAAGGCGGCCTCGATCATCTCGTCGCTCATCTGCGGGCTCTTCGTGGTCAACTCGCCCTCGAAGCAGTAAGGACAGGCGAGGTTGCACACGAAGGAGGGGATGAACATGAACTGGAACGGTGCTTCCTGGATCGCCCGGAAGTAGCCGTCCACCACGCCCTGGTACGCGGTCCGTTCGCTGGCTTCGTCCTCGTAGAGGTAGCCGCGGTCCTTGAAGGCGGCCAGGTCGCCGCGGTCCGCCTCGGTGGCGTGGCCGGCGCGCAGGCGCTCCAGCGCGGCGACCTCGCTACGGGTGACCAGGTCCATGCTTCCGGACACGGCGTTGGCGAGGACGGAGGCCTTGCCTTCGCGGTCCAGGTATTCGGGGCCGATGAGATCGGGCGGGAGCTCGACCCGGAACTCCACGGTGTTGGCGCTCACGTGCATGGGGCACTACTCCTATCGACTGAACCGGTGTGGCTCGTGGTGCAATAGGTGAGGGCACGGCAGGTGCATCGACCGGTTCGCCGGTCAGGCAGTGCTCTAACGGATCGTGCGTGTCTTACTCGCAGCCCTCGGGGTCGGCCAGCATCACGTTGGCCTGCACGTCGAGGTTCTTGCGGCCGCGCAGTGCGGTGCAGCAGTCGGGCTTCTTCTCCTCGACCTCAGCGTCCTCGATGTTCGCGATCTCCATCATGGGTCAACACCTCCTTCCTGTGCGGTTCTCTGCCGTGCCCTCCATCCTCCGCCGGGTCCAGCGGAGGAAGCTTTCGGGCGCGCTGCGGCATGCCGGTGCCGGCTAGCCGAGCGCGCGTAGTACCAGGACGATCACCATCACGACGCCCTCGCCGATGATCAGGCCGGATGCGGCGGTCTCCAGTGAGGTCCTGCGGTCCGGGTGGTGGTGCAGCACGCCGAGGCGGACGAGTCCGCCCAGGCCGACGGTCAGCGCGTAGCCGGGCGGCAGCAGAATGCCCAGGCCCAGCATGGTCGGCATGGCCTTGCCGACGAAGGTCAGCGCGATGCCGATCGGGCCGCCGACGCCCATGGCCAGGCCCATCGTGCCGGTGTAGCCGCCGCTGCCGCGCACGGTGGAGTCGATGAAGCCGAGCGCCTGGGCGACCGGGGCGGGGAAGCCCGTCCCGCCGATCACCTGGAGCCTGGCCAGCAAAACGATCACGCTGATGCCGAGGACGGCGCCGATCACGCCTCCGATCGCCTGCGTCCACAGGATGCGCCGCCCGGGTACCGACTCCTCCTCGGGCGCGCTGTCGGCCACCTTCACCGCGTAGCTGTAGTAGAGCGAGGCGACGGCCGTGCTGCAGATGGTCGCGGAGGCCAGGGTGACGGTGGTGGAGCCCAGGCCGAGCGCGGCCAGCAGGGCCACGCTCAGGTACAGCGTCGGTGCGAGCGGTGCGATGCCGACCTCGCCGCCGGCCCGGTTGAGGAAGAGGCTGAACACCAGCACCAGTGCCGCGGCGAGGACGACCAGGCCGACGCGTTCGAGCGCCGAGGGCCCTTGCGTGGCGGCCATGGTGCCCAGTACCGCCGCGGCGGTGACGGCGACGGCCAGGGACCAGCGGCGGCCGGTCGGGGAGGCGAGCAGCGGGCGGCATGCGGCGGTGAGCGCGTGCGCCAGTGGGCCGCGCACCTTCACCAGCGACATCAGCGAGTAGCCCAGGATGATGCCGACGCCGCAGGCCAGGACCCACGGGTAGGCCAGGTGGTGGTCGTAGGAGGGTTCCGCCCCGCCGCCCTGCTGCACCAGCCACATCGCGACGGCGTAGAGCGCGCCGAGCACCATCCAGCCGCACGCCACCGGGCCGATCAGGATGCCGAGACCCACCAGCAGCGGCGACAGGGACAGCGCCAGGTAGGACGGCAGGCCCGGCAGGGCGGGGGTGGTGTCGCGGTCCCAGAGTTGCGCGCCCAGCGCCAGCACACCTCCGGCGGCGGCGGTGAGCGGCAGGACCCGGCGCACGCTCCTGGTCTGCTCGTCGCCGGACCGCGTCAGGGCGTTCATCAGGGTCACCGCGGGCCGCAGCGTCGGATAGGGCAGCCGCTCGGCGAACACGAAGCTCCGTGCGACCAGGACCCCGATGAGGGCGCCGCACAGGTTCGCGCCGATGGCCAGCGCGATCAGCACGGCCCAGCCGGGCACCCGCCCGGTGCGCAGCATCATCGCGCCGATCCCGGTGTCGAGGGCGGCGGTGGCCACGTAGCCGCTGGAGGCCAGCGAGAAGACGATGAACAGGTGCTGCCAGTCAAGCCGCCGGACCAGCCGCAGCAGGGCCGCACCCAGCAGCGCCACCAGTGCCGAGCCGCCGAACGACGAACCGGTCTTGAACAGCACCAGCACGTTCAACACGCACAGCAGCGTGCCGATGGCGCAGCCGATGAGGATCGTGGTGGCGAACGAGCGCCAGGGAGCCGACGTCGGCCGCTCCGCTAAGCCGGCCGGCACGAGCAGCTCGGGGCTGGCCGCAGCGGCTGCGGCGGACGGGGTGGGCTGCGTGTCGTGACGGTCGGGCATGACGCGGCTCCCCCTTTCCGGTCGCAGGCTGAACGGCCGAGTCCCACTGAATCGAGATTTACCGATTCAGCATGCGGATGAAGGTACGGGTGGCGCGAGTCGAGCGTCAAGGGGCCCTCGCGGACCGCTCCGCGCCCGACCTGAAACCGGCTGACTTGGCGTTCACGAACGCATTTTGACGTGACGTCACCGTTCAGGAAGCCGTCTGGGCAGGGGCGGGCGAACCCGGTCCGCGCGCGCCGCCGGCACGGGTTCGACGAGCACCGTTCTCCGCGTCACGCACGCCTCCGGGCAGCACCTCGCCCTCGATGCCATCCTGACCTGAGCACCGATCCGGCCCACGTCCGTGCCCCATCAGGAGAACCCGCCGTGTCCCTGGCCCGCCCTGCCGCCCCCACCATCGCCCCGCTGACCAGGGCTCACGCCCACGACGTCCTGGCGATCTACCAGGCCGGCATCGACGAGGGCGACGCCACCTTCGAGACGACAGCGCCCACCTGGGACGCGTTCGACGCGGCGAAGCTCCCCGAGCACCGCTTCGTCGCGCTCGCCCCGGCCACCGGTCAGGTCCTCGGCTGGATCGCCGCCGGCCGGGTGTCACCGCGTGCGGCCTACGCCGGGGTGGTCGAGCACTCGGTCTACGTCGCCCCGCAGGCGCGCGGACGGCACGTCGGCCGCGCGCTGCTCGACACCCTGATCGGCTCCACGGAGGCCGCGGGGATCTGGACCGTGCAGTCCGGCATCTTCCCCGAGAACGCGGCGAGCCTCGCCCTGCACCGGCACGCCGGGTTCCGGATCATCGGCACGCGCGAGCGCATCGGCCGGCAGCACGGCCGCTGGCGCGACGTCATCCTCATCGAGCGTCGCAGCCCGAAGGTCGACTGACGCGCCAGGACCTGGCTGCCTTCCCCGTTGCCTTCGGGCGGACTCACCCTTCGGCCGGCACGGGGTTCGCGGGGGCCGGTTGGCGAGGTGCCGGGGTGCTGAGCGCCTCCAGCGGTTGCCGGGCGCCCTCCACACCGCCGGCGAGCGACCAGACCACGATGGCCACGAGACCGACCGCCCAGAACGCGGCGATGAGCAGGTAACTCGGCGTGGGTCCGAGCCGTTCGGCGAGGTCCGGGAGGTAGAGCGTGCCGAACGCCGCCCCGATCCGACCCACCCCGACGCTGATGCCCACACCGGCGGCCCGCAGATGCGTCGGGAACAGCTCGGTGAAGGTGGGGTACGCCGCCGTCCAGGCACCCGTGGCGCAGGCGCAGGACAGCATGAACGCCAGCAACGTGGCCGTCTTGCCACCGGACTCGGTGGCCACGGCGAGGACGCCGACGCTGGCCGCCGACGCGCCGTAGTAGAAGCCGACGGTGCCGCGGCGACCGATGCGTTCGAACCCGAGCGTCATGGCGGTCCCGCCGATGAGCCCGCCGACGTTGCCCAGGATGAAGAAGAACGGGATCTCGCCGTCGCTGTATCCGAGACGCTTGAGGACGACGATCGACAGCACGGCGAAGATCCCGTAGAAGCCGAAGGCCTCGGACAGGTCCAGGAGGCAGCCGAGCGCCAGCCGGCCCGGGTGGCGGCGCACGAGCGCCACGACCGCTTCCACCGCTGAGCCGCCCGACTCCGCCCCGGCCCGGATCGGCGCATGTGCTGCTTCGGGCGTGACGCCCGCGGATCGTTCCAGCCGGGCGACGATCTTCTCGGCCTCCTCGAACCGTCCCTGCGAGACCAGCCAGCGCGGTGACTCGGGCACCCGGCGCCGGAACAGCAGCACGACCAGGGCCAGCACACCGCCGAGCGCGAAGCCGTAACGCCAGGAGACCGTGGTGGGCAGGCTCAGGGTGTTGAGCATCACGTAGGCGATCACACCGCTGGCGATGGCACCGATGGACCAGAAGTTCATCACGCCGGCCGACGCGGTGCCGCGCACCTTCGCGGGCATGAACTCGGCGATGGCCGCGTTGATGATGGCGTACTCCGCCCCCACCCCGAGCGCCGTGCTGAAGCGGAGTAAGTAGACGACGTCCAGCGAGGGGCTGAGCGCGGTCAGCATCGTGAAGGCGCTGTACCACAGCAGGGTGTGGACGAAGAGGCGACGGCGGCCGAACCGGTCGGCGAGCCGGCCGCCCGCCGCCGCGCCCAGCATGATGCCGATGAGCCAGACCCAGTAGATGAAGGACGCCTGGTGGGTGCTGGCATGAAAGTGCCCGCTCAGCGGGCTGATGACGTTGCCCACGAGGTTGATCTCCAGGGAGTCGAACAGCCATCCGGCGCCCAGCGCCAGAAGGATTCCCTGATGGGTACGGGACCAGTGCAGCCTGTCCAGTCGGGCCCCGAGTGTCACGGCCTCGGGCGGGGACGATGCGGGCATCCCCCTCCTTCCTCTGCGTCGTCGTCGATCCGTTGCGGCACGGCCTGTGCGCGCACCGCTGCGCGCGTCGCCTGGTCCCGGTGGGTATGGGTTCCCGGCGGGTGGGGGCTCCCGGCCCTGCGGGGCCTGGTGCGGCGCTAGGTCCTGTCGTCAAACTCCCGTCGTTGCCCGAAGGGCGGTCCGGCGGGAGTTTGACGACAGGGCCTAGCCCACGCAGTACCGGGGCGGGGTGAGGGTTCCGGAGGTTTGCAACTGCGCCAGCAGGCTGCGGACGACCGCTCGGACCGCGCCCGCGACGTCCTCACGTCCCACGGGCTGCCCGCCCTCGGTCGGGTCCAGCGGGGCCGCGCCGTCCCCGTAGTGCCAGCGCCAGCCCTTCTCCCCCAGCGTCAGCTCGGGCAGCGCCATCGTGTCGGGGTCGGCGCCGTGCGCGTCATCGAGCTCCCGCACCTCCGCGATACCGGCCGCCGCCGCGCCGGCGAGCAGGGCGGGGGCCCGGCCGACCGACTTCTCGACCCAGACGCGGGAGGGAAAGAGCGGAGACCCCACGAGGGGTCGAACGGGTAAGTGTGGGTCCGGATCCGGCCACGGGCCCGGGTGTCCGGTGGCCGTGAGCAGTTCCGGCACGCTGGAGTCGTAGACGTGGTAACGCCCCCGGGAACGCTCCTCCGTGGGCAGTATCTCCAGGCAGGTGGTCCACCAGCCGGTTTCGTTGGTGCTGACGAACGCCTCCGGCAGTCCGGCCTCGCGCATCGACCGGGCCTGTGCCCGCCAGTCGTATGCGAGGGAGACGAGCCGGGGTGCGGCGCGCCCGTGGTCGATGTCGAGCAGTGCGTAACAGACACGTGGTGTTCCGTCGTTGGCAGGCCGGCCGATCACGCCGACGTTCACGACGAGGGTCTGCCCGAACCGGCGGATCCACGGCAGGCCCGAGTGCGTCGCGAGGATCACGTCGGCACCGCTGCTCGCGACCCGCGCGGCGTGTGCTTCGTCCGGCAGCGACTCCCACCAGAAGTCGTTGTTCGCCAGCGGCGAGCCATGGACGAAGTGCACCTCGCACCCGTGGATCGTCTCGCGACGCTCCGTGGGCAACTCCCCCATCCAGGCCGCGAAGCGCCGGCTGGTGTGGGCCAGCGTGTGGTCGTACATGATCTGGGCGTACTGCTGGTCCCGGGGGTCCCGGTAACCGCACCCGCAGTCCGCGCCGCCCGCCGCGATGGCGACGTCGTAGTTTCCCGCCACGCACACCACGTCGTTGTCGGTGAGCAGCGGCCACACGGGCTCCGGTTCAGCGCCGTAGCCACCGAGATCTCCCAGACAGTAAAGGCGCTGTGCACCTCGCGCGCGTGCGTCCTCGCAGAAGGAGGCCAGCGCGTAGGGGTTGGAGTACACACCGCCGCAGACGGCGATCCTCATGGGCTGGTCCTCACCCGCCGCGAAAGGCCGGTCAACTGAGGGCAGCCGACGGGGTGTCCGCCTCGGCATCCGCCGGAGCCGCGCCGCAGCAGGTCGGCGTGCCGGTACCGGCGAGAGGGTGACCGGGGTCGATGGGACGCAGATCGCACCCCATGATCTTGTCGAAGATCTTCAGCGTGCCGAACGCGAACTCGACCGGGCGGCGCCAGCCCGTCCAGCACTCCGGGGGGTACGTCCAGTGCTTGCCGGCGACCTGGGTGTGGCAGCAGTGCACCGGTCCGGCCTGCGTGGCCTCCCGCCAGCCGAGCTCGGCGGCGCGGTCCACGACGGCGTCGAAGGCGGCACGGGTGGCCTCCGACTCGTCCCGCATGTCGATGCCGACGTGGTCCATGAACGGCTTGGCCAGCGTCACGGCGCCGGGGATGCTGTCGTCCTGCGCGATGGGGATCGAAGAGAAGATGAAGTGGACACCCACGTCGGTGGAGTACTTGATGTAGCCGGGTTCGGCGTTCTCCGGCCGGTACCCCAGCGCCGTCAGTTCGGCGTGCGGCAGGGCGTCGACGTCCTCGACCTTGACGTGGGCGTGCACGGAGTCGGTGAAGCGGACGGCGTCCGCGAAGGCGAAGTCCTCGTCCATGACGGAGAGCACCTCGCGGCGCTCGGTCGCATTGATGAGCTTCAGCTTCTCGACCTCGGCGAGAACACGGTCGACTTCCTGACGATTCAGGTCCATTGCGGCATGTCCGTTTCTCTTGTAACTCAAAGCGGAACGGCGGAGCAGCATTCGGTGAACGCCTGGATGGATGGCCGGCCGTATCGCCACCCTGGACGCGATCACGACTTGATCCAGGCCCGCAAAAGGCTGGCACCCTGCTTCAACACTTGTCAATACAGTGCCGCAATGGCGTTCCAGGAGACGAATGCATACCGCATCTGCCCCATCGACGACCGCCATCGATTACTGCCGTCGCAGTCGCGCCTCGCGCCATACGGACGCCCGTTGGCCGACAGCTCTTGCGGGTGCGCGCACATAGCGGATTCGAGGAATCAGAGGTGGTGTTTCAAGAAATGCCGCGAGGTCCACTCAGAATCCTCGCGTGCGCAGAACTCGGTCCAGCGAGCTCAAATGTATCGATCACGGCCAGCGGTCAAGTGCCCTGTTGACTGACAGCAACGCCCCTCGCCACATTCCACACTACCGAACAATGACTACAGAGTTGATGTGCCGCGACCGCGCGGCTCGGAGGGTCAGTGCCGAGCCGAATGGACTCCGTCACGCTATCGATACAAGCCTGGGTCTTCGAGTCCTATCTCGGCCACGGCGGCGCGATGTCACTTCGGACCCTCATTCCACGGCTTCGACACCCGCCCTCCGCGCGATCCGAGATCGTCCCCACCCCTGCTCACTCAGGCCCCTCGCACGCCGCACTTTCCAGGGACCGATCCCGACCGGGCCATGCGAGCACGGGACGCCGCACACCCATGGACGCGGGATCGGTGATGCGTGCTGCGGACGTCTCGGGCGTACTGACGGGTTGGACTGGCCGAAAACGAATGGCGGCCATCGTCAAGGGTGCGCTCGGCACCGCCATGCGCTTATTGCGCTGCACGCAATTTCCTTCTGAACTCTTTGCCGTCACCGCAAGTCTGCTTACCGTCACGCCATGGCCGGGGCGGGCGCCCCGGTGGACAGCGGACGACGACGTTCACGCAGGGAGAGCAACCGTGGCAGCAGACGAGCAACAGCGCGAGCCGGTGGGCCGGGGCCCGGGGGGCGGGGTACCGCAGGAGCAGCACGCGGTCGTGGTCGGCGCCTCCAGCGGCATGGGAGCCGCGATCGTCAAGGCGCTGCGCGCGCAGGGGATCAAGACGCTGGCCCTGGACCTGCCGTCGGCCTCGTGGGGCGACAAGGCGGCGGGCATGACGGGCCCGGTGGACATCACGGACGTGGCCTCGGTGGAGTCGGCGCTCAAGGGTGCCGAGGAGGTGTTCGGGGCGGTCGAGATCGTCGTGAACTGCGCCGGGATCCTCGGCCCTGTCGCCCCCACGGTGGAGACGTCGCAGGAGACGTTCGAGCGGATCGTGGACCTCAACCTGGGGGGTGCGTTCACGGTGACGCGGGCGGCACTGGAGCTGATGCTGCCGCGCGGCTACGGACGGGTCGTGCACATCGCCTCCGTGGCGGGCAAGGAGGGCAACCCGCAGATGGCGGCCTACTCGGCCGCGAAGGCGGGGGTGATCGGGATGGTCAAGGCCGTCGGCAAGGAGTACGCCGCCTCCGGCGTGACGGTGAACGCCGTCGCGCCGGCCTCGGTGGAGACGCCCCTCATCCAGGGCATGACGCCGGAGCGCCAGGAGGTCCAGAAGTCCCTGATCCCGATGCACCGCTTCGGCACCGTCCAGGAGATCGCGCACCTGGTCTCCTACATCGTCTCGCCGCAGGCCTCGTTCACGACCGGGTTCGTGTACGACGCCTCGGGTGGCCGGGCGGATTACTGACACCGAGGCGCGCGACGACGCACGCTTCCCGACGAACAGGACGACGCACCATGTCAACGACGACCAGGTCATCCGGCTCTGCCTCCGGTGCGACCGGGGGGCGCCCGGAGCCCGGCACGGTCCCTGCCTCCACGGACTCCGGCAAGCGCGGCCCGAGCCAGGGCGAGAAGGCCTCCGCCGCCGGTTTCGTGGGCTCCGCGCTGGAGTACTACGACATGTACATCTACGCCTCGGCCTCGGCCCTGGTGTTCAGCCAGGTGTTCTTCCCGGATGCCGGGGCGATGGGCCTGCTGCTGAGCCTGGGCTCCTACGGCGTGGCCTACGTGGCCCGCCCGCTGGGCGGGTTCCTGGCCGGTCACATCGGCGACCGGTTCGGGCGCCGCAACATCATGATCATCACGCTGATGGCGATGGGCGTGGCGACGTTCCTCATCGGCTGCCTGCCCTCCTACGCCACGATCGGCATGTGGGCGCCGACCGTGCTGATCGCGCTGCGCTTGCTCCAGGGCCTGTCGGTGGGCGGCGAAGCCTCCGGTTCGGCCTCCCTGACGCTGGAGCACGCCCCGGAGGGACGCCGGGGCCTGTACTGCTCGTGGATGATCAACGGCATCTGGGTGGGCTACATCCTGGCCACCCTGGCGTTCATCGGGGTGGCGGCGCTTCCCGAGAAGCAGATGCTGGCCTGGGGGTGGCGGGTGCCGTTCTGGGTCTCCGCGGTCATCGTGATCGTGGGCGTGGTCATCCGCCGCGCCCTGGAGGACCCGAAGGCGTTCCGGGAGCAGAAGGAGCAGGGCAAGGTCGCCAAGGCGCCCCTCGGCCTGGTCTTCAGACACCAGCCCGCGGACGTGGTGCGCGTGGTCTTCGCGGCCTTTCTGATCGTCATCAGCTCGGTGGTGCCGGTGTGGGGCCTGACGTACGCGACGCAGGTGGCGGGCGTGGCCTCCGCGACGATGCTGTGGGCGGTGGTGTTCGGGTACGCCACCGCCCTGGTGACGCAGCCGCTGTTCGCCGCGCTGAGCGACAGGGTGGGCCGCCGTCCGGTGCTGATCGGCGGCAACCTGTTCGGTGCCGTGGCGGTGTGGCAGTTCTTCTGGGCCGTCGGGAACGCCGACGTGCCGATGATCTACCTGGGCTTCTTCCTGTGCATCACGCTCGGGTTCGCCGCGACGAACGCCGTGTACCCGGCCTTCTTCAGCGAGATGTTCCACGTCCGCTTCCGCGTCAGCGGCATGGCCGTGGGCCTGCAACTGGGCATGGTCCTGACCGGGTTCTCCCCGACGATCATCCAGGCCGTCTCCGCCGCCACCGGCAACTCCTGGTGGCCGGCGGCCGCGTTCACCTCCCTGGCCTGCGTGATCTCCGCGATCGCCGTGGCCACGGCCGACGAGACCCACAAGGTCCCGCTGGCGCAGCTGGGCCGGCAGATCGACTGACGTGTCCTTCACGCAGCTGCGGCGGTGGGGCCCTCCCGACGAGGGTGTCCACCCCGCCTCAGCGTGCCCGGCCCCGGTCGGCGAGGTAGCGGTCGGCCACCGCGACGAGGGCCTCGCCGAAGCGGGCGACGTCGGCACGGCCGCACCGCATGACGGGCAGGGCGATGCTGAGGGCGGCGTGCTGCCCGTCCTGGCTGCCGAGGCTGATGGCGAACGCGGCCACGCCGACCTCGCTCTCCTCGAAGTTGGCGGCGATGCGCTGCTTGCGCACCTTGTCCAGGGCTTCCCGGAGCTGGTCCATGTCGGCCCCGAGCGGGCGTCGCCGGCGCCCGCTGGAGGCCACCTGGTAGCGGGCCTGGACGTCGTCGTCGGAGAGGCTGGCGAGCATGGCCTTGCCGGCGGAGGTGACGTGCGCGGACAGCCGCACGCCGGTGCGCAGGCCGAACCGGATGACGTGCCCGGTGGCCTCGATACCGTCGACGTGGTGGATCTCGGTGCCGACGAGGGTGGCGAGGTGCACGGTCTCGTCGACCTCCTCGAAGAGCTGCTCCAGGTAGGGACGCACCTGGTCGCGCAGGGTGGGGGCGGAGTTCGCTGCGGGGCGGGCCAGCTCGGGGCCGGGGAGGTAGCGCCGGCGCTCGCCCTGCCGGGCGAACCCGTCTCCGGCCATCGTGGCCAGCAGCCGCTGGGCCGTGGACGGGTTGACGTCGAGGGCGGCGGCGGCCTCCGTGACGCTCAGCGAGCCCGCCGAGGCCAGCAGCTTGACGAGGACGAGCACGCGGTGCGCCGCCTCCACGCGAAACTCTTTATTGCGCTCCATGCAACGAATCTACTTTATATTGCGCGACTCGCAAGCGAGTGCATACGGTCGCATCGAGCCTGGGAGCGGGGAGGCCGCACCGACGTGGGCGCCTGAAAGCGCGTCACCACTTCGACCGCCGCCGTGCCATGGCCCCCCGCCGGGGACCCGGCCGAGGAGCCCACCCCACCAGCAATGTCCCGCCCGCAGCCCTGCGGCAGGGGAACCACACCGTCGGAGGTGCCTGACATGACCACCACCCCTGGCCTGCCCACGCAGACCCCGGAGGCCGCGGAGACCCCGGAGACCGCGGGGGCCCCGAGCCCGGAGCGCTCCGCGATCGTGACCGGTGGCGCCGGAGGCATCGGGTCCGTGATCTCGGCCCGGCTGGCGCTGTCCGGCTACCGCGTGGTCGTCGCGGACGTCGACGGCGCCCGCGCCGAGGCCACCGCGAAGAGCCTGCCCGGCGATGGCCACCTCGCCTTCGGCGGCGACCTGACGTCGTCGGCCGTGAACGCGGACCTCGCGGCGGCGGCCACCAGGCTGGCCCCGATCGGGGCGGTCGTGAACGCCGTCGGCATCTCCCCGAAGCGGGAGGGGCGCAAGATCGGGCTGGGCGAGATCGACGACGCCCTGTTCCACCAGGTGATGGCGGTCAACGTGGCCGCACCCTTCTTCCTGGTGCGGGAGGCCGCCCGGCTGATGCCCGACGACGGCAGCGCGAGCGTCGTGAACCTGCTGTCGATCGCGGGGCGTACGGGGACCGGCGGCCCGGCGGGCGCCCTGCACCCGCCGTTCCTGCCGTCGGCCATGGTCTACGGCGCCTCGAAGGCCGCACTGGCGAACCTGACGATCAGCCTGGCGCACGAGCTGGCCGAGCGACGCATCCGGGTCAACGGGGTCGCCCCGGGGTTCGTACAGACGCCGATGATGGGCCAGGTCCCGCCGACCGGCTCGATCGTGGAGCAGGTCCCGGCCCGCCGGTACGCGCGCCCCGAGGAGGTCGCGGCGGCCGTGGCGTTCCTGCTGTCCCCGCAGGCGTCCTACATCACCGGCACCAGCATCGACGTCGACGGCGGCTGGGCACCCCGCGCCTGACCCCGCTGCCGGCCCCGTGGCCGCGCGCACGACCCCGTACACCGATCCCGATGAGGAGAGCTACCGCACCATGCAGCACCGCAGCGCGTACGACCTGGTGGTCCTGGGCTCCGGTATCGCCGGGCAGACCACCGCGACCACGGCCGCCGAGGCAGGCCTTGACGTCCTGCTGGTCGAGAAGCAGCCCACCCTGGGCGGCTCCTCGACGATGAGCGGCGGCTGGTTCGCCTTCTCCGGCACCCCGGAGCAGGCCGAGGAGGGCATCGAGGACTCCGACGCCCTGTTCCGGCGCGACCTGCTGGAGGGCGGCCGGCACCTGAACGACCCGGACCTGGTGGACGCCTACCTGGCCCACCAGCACATCGCCTACCGGTTCCTGAAGGACCACGGGGTGCGGTTCCGGGAGGTGGCGATCAGCTCCGGGATGTCGGCCGCACGCGGGCACAACAGCGCGATCAAGGAGGTCCTGGCGACCCTGCACGCGGCGTTCGTCGCAGCGGGCGGCACCACGCTGACGGGCACGGCCGCGCAGCGGCTGCTGACCGACGACGGCCGGGTCGTGGGCGTCCTGGCCCAGGGCCCGGACGGGCCGGTGGAGCTGTCCGGGCGCCGCGGCGTCGTGCTGGCCACGGGCGGCTTCAGCCGCGGCACCGAACTGCTGAAGGTCTTCGCGCCGGAGCAGCTGGCAGCCATCCCGTACGGCGGGCGCGGCAACACCGGCGACGGCCTGCGCATGGCCTGGCGGCTGGGCGCGGGGATGGCGGACATGTCGTTCGTGGCGGCGACCTACGGCTCCCACCCGGAGACGGGCGAGGAGTACCACGAGCTGCTGACCGCCTACTACATGGGCGCGATCGTCGTGAACGCGGACGGGAGGCGGTTCGTGGACGAGTCGATCGACTACAAGGCGCTCGGCAGGGCCGTCCTGGACCAGCCCGACGGGCTCGGCATACAGGTGTTCGACTCGCGGGTGCGCGCGCAGTCCCACCGCGGCATCCCGCTCAAGGACATGGACACCCTTCAGGAGCTGGGGCACCTGCACGAGGCCGACACCGTGGAGGAGGTCGCCCGCCTGGCCGGCGTCACCCCGGAGGCACTGGTCGCCACGGTCGAGCGGTACAACGCCGCCGTCGCCGGGAACGCCGCGGACGAGCAGGGTCGCACGGGCCTGTGCAACGGCGTGGGCGAGCTGACGCCGCTCGACGCCCCACCGTACTACGCCTACCCGGCCAAGGCCCTGATGACGACGACCTACTGCGGGGTCACCGTCACCCCGGACGCTCGGGTCACCACCGTCGACGGCGAGCCGATCGGCGGCCTGTACGCCGTCGGGGAGGTCGTGGGCGGCTTTCACGGGGCCACCTACATCACCGGCACATCGCTCGGCAAGGGCGCGGTGTTCGGACACCTGCTCGGCGCCACCCTCGCCGGTGCCGAGCCGCAGAGCCAGGTCAGCAGCGAGCAGGGAGAGGCCACCGCATGAGCACCGTGCGCACGGAGAGGTTCGACGTCGTCGTGGTGGGGTCCGGTATCGCCGGGTCCTCGGCCGCGGTGGCGGCCACGCGGCAGGGCGCCCGGGTGGCGCTCCTGGAGAAGCAGGACACGTTCGGCGGGTCCACGGCCCTGTCGGCTGGCATGTTCTGGACCGCCCCCGACCTGGACGCCTACCGTCGCCGTGTCCCCCTCGGGGACGAGGCCCTGGGGCGCGCCGTCGTCGCGGACTACGCCGAGTGTCTACAGGAGCTACGTGCCACCGGCGAGCACGTGGCGGACACCCCGAAGACGGACATCATGACGTTCGGCATCGGCTACGCCACGGACATGCGCGCGATCCTTGCCTGGTGCCGGGTCCAGGTGGAGGCGGGCGGTGGCGCGTGCCGCACCGGCACGGCAGCGCTCCGGGTCCTCCAGGACGACGACGGCGCGGTCACCGGCCTGTCGGCCCGCACCGCACGGGGCCTGGTGCGGTACGAGGCCCCGGCGGTGGTACTGGCGGGCGGCGGCTTCCAGGGGGCGCGCGACGAGCTGACCCGTGCGATGGGACCGAACGCCGACCGGTTGCTGCTGCGCTCCAACCCGGGCAGTGTCGGCGACGGCCTGCGCCTGGCCCGGCAGGCCGGGGCCGGCGGCAGCACCGGCATGGGCACCTTCTACGGGCACCTCGTCGGAGCCCCCGTGAACAGCTTCGAACCGGCGGACTTCCTGCCGAACTCGCAGTACTACTCCGACCACACCGTCCTGGTGAACCTGGCGGGCCGCCGGTTCGTCGACGAGACCCTGGGCGACGAGATCCTCAACCAGGACCTCCTACAGCAGCCGCAGGCCAAGGGCGTGCTGATCTTCGACGACCAGGTGCGCGCCACCGTCGGCACCGATGAGCCCTTCCCCGGGCTGGGTGTCGTGGACCGCTACCAGATCGCCGTCGACAACGGGGCCCTGCACGCCCAGGGCGACACCCTGGAGGACCTGGTCACGCAGGTTGCCGCCTGGGGGATCGACCCGGCCGTCCTGGGACGGACCCTCCAGGACTACGTCTCGGCCGCCTCCGCCGGGGGCGGGTTCGCGGGCGGGCACCCGGTGTGCGCGCAGGCCCGCGCTCCGCAGACCGGCCCGTTCTACGCGCTGATGGTGCAGCCCAGCATCACCTTCACGTTCGGCGGCGTGCGCGTCGACGACCAGGCCCGCGTCCTGGACGCCGACGGCCACCCCGTGCCCGGCCTGCACGCCGCCGGGGCGGACATCGGCGGGCTGTCCCACCACGGGTATGCGGGTGGTCTCGCCCCTGCCTACATCACCGGACGGCGGGCCGGACGCAGCGCCGCCCGGGTCGCGAGCGCCGGGCGCCGCCCGCAGGCCGATCTGCCGGCCGGCATCTGAGCCACGGAACCTGACGAGGAGAAACATCATGGTCCACACCGCAGACGTCCTGGTCGTGGGTGCCGGGGGTGCCGGCATGGCGGCCGCGATCTCGGCGGCGAGCAGCGGGGTGTCGGTCGTCGTCCTGGAGAAGTGCCCGCAGGTGGGTGGGTCCACGGCGCTGTCCGTCGGGTCGTTCACAGCGGCGAACACGAGCTACCAGTTCCGGGCGGGGGTGAACGACAGCATCGAACTGTTCGTCGCGGACATGAAGACGGCGAACGGTCCGTACGAGGCGCGGGAGAACCAGTCGTTGCGGCGGATCCTGGCCGAGAACGCCGGGCCGACGGTGGAGTGGTTGTCGTCGCTGGGGGTGCAGTTCCTGGGCCCCACGCCGGAGCCGCCGTACGAGAAGCCGCGCATGCACAACGTGCTGCCGAACTCGCGGGCCTACCGGGACGCGCTGCTGCGGGAGTGCCGCCGGCTGGGCGTGCAGATCCACACGTCGGTGCGGGTGGACGAGCTGCTGTGCAACACCGACGGGGAGATCATCGGTGCGGCGGCGAACGGCGCCCGGTACTTCGGGCGCCGGGGCGTGGTCCTGACGACGGGCGACTACTCCGCCTCGACGGAGCTGAAGGCGAAGCACGTGGGCGAGGACGCGGCGAGGATCCCGCCGGTGAACCCGGCGAACACGGGTGACGGGTTCACCCTGGGAGAGAAGGCCGGCGGGTACACCCTCCAGATGGATCGCCTGTACGAGGGCCTGCGGTTCGCGCCGTCGAAACGACCGGACCTGATCAAGATGCTGCCGGCGGTCCCGGCGCTGAACCGGGTGTTGCGGTTCGTCGTGGAGCGGCTGCCGAAGAACCTGCTGGCGTACGTGATCCGAGGTGCGCTGACCAGCTGGATCGGCCCGAACGTCACCATGTACCGGGCGGGGGCGATCCTCGTGGACGACAAGGGGCGCCGCCTGGCGAACGAGGACACGGACTCGGCGATGGCCCGGGCGGTGGCCGCCACGGGGAGCAACACAGGGTTCATGGTGTTCGACGAGCAGATCGCGCGGAAGTTCTCCGCCTGGCCGAACCCGGTCTCCACCTTCCCGGGCGTCGCGTACGCGTACGTGCGGGACTACAAGCGGTACAGGCCGGACGTGTACCACCGCGCCGACACCCTGGAGGAGCTGGCGGACGAGATCGGCTTCGACCCGGCCACCCTGCGCGCCACGGTGGACCGGTGGAACCGGAACGTGCTGGACGGCAAGGACGAGGACCACGGCCGCCAGCACCTGGGTAACGGGGTCACGCAGGGCCCGTTCTACGCGCTGGGCCCCATGAACGCCTACATCACGCTCGCCGACGGCGGTCTCGGCGTCGACGACCGGCTGCGCGTGGTACGGAAGGACGGCACACCCGTGCCCGGCCTGTGGGCCGCCGGGTCCACCGGCCAGGGCGGCCTGCAACTGCTCAACCACGGCCTGCACATCGGCTGGGCGATGGTCTCCGGCCGCATCGTCGGCCGGAACGTCGCGGCCTCCCCGCACCGCACGGACATGCGCGTCGCCGCCACGGAGCCCCCGCCGGCGGATGCCTGACCGCCTTTTTTCGGGTCCACGCCCACGCCCCACGCACGATGCCGCACCTGCCCGTCGCGGGAGGGTGCGGCATCGTGCGTGGGGCGCCCTTCCTTGGCCATGGTCGCGGCCAGCACGGACTTCGGACTCACTCATCCAGGACGCGTATCGAAAACGCGTGCGGCGGTTGACGTGGCGTAGTACTCCTGGGGAGACAGAGACCTCATTCCTTCCTTCTTGTTTGGAGTCGTGGATGGCCATTCGTCGTGTCGTGCCCAACATCCGGTCGGAGGCCGCGCAGGAGAGCCGGGAGTTCTACGGCCTGCTGGGCTTCGAGGAGGTCATGAACCACGGTTGGATCATGACGCTCGCGTCCCCGTCCAGCCCGACGGCACAGATCAGCGTCATGACCGGCGACAGGACTGCGCCCGTCACCCCCGACATCAGTGTCGAGGTGGATGACGTGGATGCGGCCTATGCGGTCATGCGGGCGAGCGGCGCGGAGATCATTCACGCCTTGCAGGACGAGGAGTGGGGCGTGCGCCGGTTCTTCGTCCGCGACCCCAGCGGACGGGTCGTCAACGTGCTGAGTCACCGCTGACGGCCCTCCTGCCGGCGCGGACCCGGTCAGGCCGGGTCTGCGGCCGGGCGACGGGGACGCGGTCTGCGCGGCTGGTGAACGCCGTCCGAGAGCGGGGTGATCAGCTCATCGACCTCGCGCATCGCTGCATCGTCGCACCGTCCCCCAGTTACTCGGTCCGCCGTGGCGCGCGCACTTCAATCCACCGGTCGAGATGACCGCTAAGCACAGGTTTGAAGAAATGCGATAAAACCCTTTCTGTTCCCGGTGATGCTTTTCCGTCCGGGCTCAAGTCCCAACGACAGCAGTCCGATTCATGATAGAGTTGCAAGTAATTCGGGGCGCAGCACCAAGAAGGGGAAGAGCATGAACACCAAGAAAATCACGGCCCGACGCCTTACGGCCGAGGAAGTATCGGAGTTGGGTCCCAAAGACGAGATGTTCGTCTCGGCGGATACGGAAATCCTTCCCCTCGGCTGCTTCGCACCGGCTTTCCTGACGAAGGCAGGTAAGTATTTCGAGGGAGGATCCTTCGTCGCGAGGACGGTCTACGGCGAGACCCTGCACGTGCTCCCGGACGACAAGGACGAGAGCGGCATCTGGGTCGCCGACGAGACCGGGGAAGAGATCGAGGTCCTCCAGAGCGCCGGCGTCCTCCTGAACCTCGCCCTCTTCGTACCCGACGGAAGCACGGAGTCGCTGGAGTCGCTCTACTCCGCCGCTCGGAATGCTTTCGGCGCGGGACTCGTTCAGCGTTGGGCCGAGGAAGTCATCGAGGTGCCGGATATCAAGGTCGACCTGTTCGAGGAGCCAACTCGGGGACGCAAGAGCGCGAACGGTGTCCGCGACCGCCGCGCCTGGGACATCTACCCCACCCGAGCGCAGTTCATGGAGCCCAGCGCTGGTTGGAAGTTCGTCATGGAGCCGCACAAGCAGGTCGTCGATGACACTCCCACCATCTGAACGACTGCGGCCGGTGCACCGGACGCCGTGGGACAGCGGGTGGTGAGTCGCCGCAGAAAAAGCGACTGGGCCTGGAATAACGTTCAAGAATAATGCGTGAGGGGCTGTCCGGCAGTGGGCCGGGTGGCCCCTTTCCTGTGCACGCACTGCTGTGAGCGTGCCCAGGTGTCGTCGCCCCCGCCTCGCTGTCGCGGCACCTGTCGGAAGCGTCGAAAATTTTCGTAAACGGCAGGTCGACTGCCTTCCGACCAGCCTCTCTCGACCTCCGTCTACACCCTCCCTGTCCAGGGCAGCAGCGATCTATGGCATCGACAGGTTTTCGAAAACATTGCGGGAAACATTGACAACCTCCCCGCCAAGACCGACTCTTGTCACGTTTTCAGGTCATGCACGGCATGCGCACGACCGGCTACGTCGCCTCGTCGAGGGACGCCGGCGTGTGCTCGCGTATCCCACGGTCACCGACGGTGCCATCCGCGAGGAGGAAACACCCATGAGCGAAACCCCCCGCCCCAACCTGCCTCAGGTCAGCCGCAGGAAACTGCTTCTCGGCGGTGCCGGGGCACTGGCAGCCGCCGGGGCAGGAACCCTGCTGCTGCCCGGCACGGCCCGCGCCGACCAGACCCTCACCAGCAACGCCACCGGTACGTACAACGGGTACTACTACTCCTTCTGGACCGACGACCCGGGCTCCGTCTCCATGACGCTGGGCGCCGCCGGCCACTACAGCAGCACCTGGAGCAACACCAACAACTGGGTAGGCGGCCTCGGCTGGAGCAACGGCAGCCGAAGAACCGTGACCTATTCCGGCACCTTCAACCCGGGCAGCAACGGCTACCTCTCGCTCTACGGGTGGACCGCCAACCCGCTGGTGGAGTACTACATCGTGGAGGCGCACGGGCCGTACAACCCCGGCTCGGGCGGCACGCAGCGCGGCACGGTCAACGCCGACGGCGGTACCTACACCATCTACGAGTCCACACGGACCAACCAGCCGTCGGTGGAAGGCACCAAGACCTTCCAGCAGTACTGGAGCGTCCGGAACAGCTCGCGCACCAGCGGATCCATCAACACCGGCACCCACTTCGACGCCTGGGAAGCAGCCGGGATGCCGATGGGCGCCTTCAACTACTACATGATCATGGCCACCGAGGGCTACCAGAGCACCGGTAGCTCCAACATCACGCTGAGCGACGGGGGCACCACGCCGCCGGACGACGGGGGCAGCACCACTCCCCCTCCGGGATCCGGCACGTGCAGCGCCAGGTACACCACCACCACCTCGTGGAACGGCGGCTTCAACGGTGAGGTGACCATCACCGCGGGCAGCAACGGCGTCACGAACTGGAAGGTGCCGTTGACGTTCGCCAGCGACCAGACGCTCACCTCGGTCTGGAACGGCACGGCCAGCCGGAGCGGGAACGTGGTGACCGTCACCGCGGCCAGCCACAACGGCACCCTGAGCGCGGGACAGTCGACCAGCTTCGGCTTCACCGTCAACAGCTCCAACACCACCGCGCCGTCGATCGGCGGCTGTAGCGCCGCGTAACCCCCACACTCCGCGTACCCCGCGTGCTCCGGCGCGGTGCCCTGCCGGCATCGCGCCGGCTGCCCGGGGCGAGCCGCCCAGTTGCCCGGCGACTCTCCCCCACCCGGTCCCCTGCCGGGCCTCCGTTATCGTCGTGTGGCGCCGGCACGCGAGCGCGCGACGCTCGCCAGGGCAGGGGACGCGCCTGACCGGACGGCGCGGACGGCCGCGGGGGACGAGACGGGGAGCGAGCACCAGATCATGGGCCGGCGCTACGCAGTGGACGGGTACACCGCCGAGTTGTGCGACGACTTGCAGGTCGTCTACCGCAACCCACGCGGCAAGAAGCTTCAGCAGATACCCCACCAGCTCGCGGACACCCAGGGCGTGCGCCGGCTGTACAAGCTGCGGCGGACGCTGAGCGAGCACCCCAGGCAGGCGCGCGTGCAGGCCGAGGCCTGGGCCACCGCAGGCACGCGCGTGCCCATGGCCCTCGCCGAGGCCGACTCCGTGTGGCGCGAAGCGCTCGACGACGCCGGCGTCGAGCCGGCAGCAGACCCGCCCGCACCGGATGACGACGAGACGGCGCTCACCGCGCGGACCTACGTCCACCCCGACGACCACACCATGACGCTCCTCCTGCGGACCTCCTTCGCACGGCACTGGGACGCACTCGTGGAGTCGCAGGAGGAATGGGCGCTCACGGACACGTTCGCGACCGGCATCCGGGTTCCCGAGGACACCGAACTCCCGTTTCCCGAGCGGCTGATGGCGGCGCACCCCGGTCAGGAGCGGGAGGCCCTGGAGGCGGCCTACGACTTCGGCTGGAGCCTTTGGGGCAGCCCTCGCATCCACAAGTCCGCCGCGGACGACACCTTGGAGCACCTGGCCACGACGGCACCCAGGTTCCTCCCCGCCTTCCTCGACGAGATCGCCGACCTGTGCCTGGCGGAGGGCGGGAAGCACAAGGAGTACGCCATCGGGTACTTCACGCGCGCGAGGAACGCCGAACGCGAGCACCACACCAAGCCCGACGAGCACTGGCTCGAGGCCCGGTACGCCACCTTTGCGGACCATGGGGCCCTGGCCGTCGGGGCGGTACGCGCGCGTGCCAGGGAGCTGGCTCCCCGGGTGGCGGGAGGCCCTGGCGTGATCGCGGCGCAGTAGGTCGCGGTGCCGGCGCGGCAGGGCATCGAGGTCGGAAGCGTGGTCGCCGGTCCAGGCGACGACGCCGTCGGGCCGGTCAGCTCAGCAGGGCGGCCGTGAACGTCTCGCGTCCCTCCGCCAGCCAGGTCTGCATGCGGTCCCAGCGTTCCCATCCACCACGCTCTGCCAGCGCCTGGAGATAGCCGGGGTCGCCGTCAGCCACGCGGGCGGCGACGAAGGCCCGGCAGACCGCCGTGGCCTGCTCGATGACGCCGGGCAACTCGGAGCGGTCACGCGACGAGAGGCCGTAGCCGTCGGCGAGGATCCGCAGCCGTGCCGGCACATCCAGCCCGGCGGGGGTGAGAAGTGGCCACGGACGCGGGGTCGGCCATGGGCACCCAGTAGCGGGCGGTCATGGCGACGTCCCACAGGGGACGGCCCGGGGCCGCCAGGTCGAAATCGATCAGGGCGGCGGCACGGCCGTCGCGGAAGACGACGTTCTCCGGGCACACGTCGTTGTGGCACACCATCGTTCCGCCCTCCGGGTCGGCAAGGTCCCGGGGCCACGCGGCGTGCGTGTCGACCTCGACGGCCGCGCTGGTCTCGTGCAGGCGGCGCAGCAGGCTCCCCACCGATGCGAGGGCGGTCGTCGTCATCGCCCAGTCCGGGAACGGCGGCAGAGCCACCTCGCCGGGGATGAAGGTCAGCTGCTCACGACCGTCCGGGGTGAGACCGACAGGGGCCGGCGCCGCATCGAAGCCGTGCTCCTTCAACGCGAGAAGGAAGGCATGCAGGGCCCGCGCGTTGTGCGGCGCCGGGCGCTCCACCAGCGCGCCCCGCCGGAAGACCGCCCCCACGTTCACCATGCCGCCGACCAGCGCCTCGCCATCAGCCGTCATGGCGATCACGCTACCGCCGGATCGACCCCGCGGGCCAAGGTCGGCGCCGGACGGCGCCCTGGGTCGCTCTCATCCGGGACCCGTCACAGGAAGCGCTTGAGGAACGACCGGGTGCGCTCGTGCGCCGGGTGGTCCAGGAGGCTCGGCGGGCCCTCCTCCAGGACCACGCCGCCGTCCATGAACACCACCCGGTCCGCCGCTTCCCTGGCGAAGGCGACCTCGTGGGTGACCACGATCATGGTCAGTCCCTCGCCGGCGAGGTCGCGCATCGTTGCCAGGACCTCCCCGACCAGTTCCGGGTCGAGGGCGCTGGTCGGCTCGTCGAAGAGCATCAGCCTGGGCCGCATCGCCAGTGCCCGGGCGATCGCCACGCGCTGCTGCTGCCCGCCGCTGAGCTGCCGCGGATAGGCGGAGGCCTTGTCCGAAAGGCCCACCCGGGCCAGCAGTTCGCGGGCGTGCTCCTGCGCTTCGGCCCGCCGCCGCCTGAGCACCCCGACGGGGGCCTCGACGATGTTCTGCAACACCGTCTGGTGCGGGAAGAGGTTGAAGTGCTGGAAGACCATGCCGATGTCGCGCCGCTGCCGCGTCACCTCACGGGGCCGCAGGTGGTGGACCCGGCCCCGGTGGGCGCGGTAGCCGATGAGCTGCCCGTCGACGTGGATGGAGCCGCCGTCCATGGTCTCCAGGTGGTTGATGCACCGCAGGAAGGTCGACTTGCCGGAGCCGGAGGGGCCCATGAGGACCACGACCTCGCCGGCGGCGACCTCCATGTCGATGCCTCGGAGCACTTCCAGCGGCCCGAAGCTCTTGCGGACGCCGCGGGCGAGCATCATCGGCAGGTCGCCCTCGGCGGGCCCGGGCGCGGTGGTCCCGGGAGTCCCGGTGGCTGCTGGGGTCGTCACGGCGTCTTCTCCTTACTGGCCCGCGGCTGCTGACCGGCCCGCGGCTCCTGCGCGGTACGGCGCGGGGCGCGCCGTCGCCGGAAGAGTGCGAAGTCCCAGAAGCCCTGGGGGGCGTTGCGGGTGGCGCCGCGCGCGTAGTGGCGTTCGATGAACGACTGGCCGACGTAGAGGACGGACGTCATCACCAGGTACCACAGGCATGCCACGATCAGCAGCGGGATGGTCTCGAAGGTGCGGTTGTAGATGGACTGGACCGTGTAGAGCAGGTCGGCCAGCGCGATGACGCTCACCAGCGATGTCGCCTTGAGCATGTTGATGACCTGGCTGCCGGTGGGCGGCACGATGAAGCGCATGGCCTGCGGAAGCACCACGCGCCGCAGGGTGCGCGCGTGCGACATGCCCAGCGCGGCGGACGCCTCGCGTTGGCCGGGGTCGACGCCGAGCAGGCCGCCGCGGACGATCTCGGCCATGTAGGCGGCCTCGTTGAGGCCGAGGCCGAGGATCGCGGCGAGCAGCGGGGTGATGAGGGTGTTCGTCTGCCCGCTGGCGAACTCGGGGCCGAAGGGGAGACCGAAGGAGATGCGCGGCAGCAGCGCCGACAGGTTGTACCAGAAGACGAGCTGGACCAGCACGGGCACACCCCGGAAGAACCAGACGTACGCCCCGCACACGCCGCTGAGCACCGGGTTGTCGGACATCCGGCCCACGGCGATGAGGACACCGAGGACGATGCCGATCGCCATGGCGACGGCGGTCAGCTCCAGGGTGGTGACGATGCCCGCACCGATGATCTGCGCGCCGAAGTAGTCACCGACCGTCCCCCACTCGAAGTGCGGGTTGGTGACCAGGAAATGGCCGAGCTGGGCGGCGAGTACGGCCAGCACGCCCACGGCGAGCCACCGCAGCGGGCGGCGCACCGGCGCCGCGCCGGCGACGTCGACTTCGGGAACTCGGGAGGCGCCGGAGGCCCGCGCGACATCGGCGTCGGCGTCGGGGGAGGTGTGGGTGGGCGGTGGAGGTGCGGCGGCCATGGTCGGCTCACTCCTGTCGGGACGGGGCGTGGGCGGGATCAGGCCGGACCGCCGAGATTGACTCCGGGCTTGTCGAGCATGTTGTCCGACAGGTCCCACTTCTTCATGACCGATGCGTAGGTGCCGTTGTCCATGAGCTTCGTCAGCGCCTTGACGAGGACCTTGCGCAGCGGGGAGTCCTTGGGGATGACGGCGCCCTGGTAGAGGTCGTCGAAGCCGTTGCCCTTTCCGGTGCCGGCGAGTTCGAGCTGGCCCTTGGCCTGCTGGACGAAGTACGTCAGCGGGGCCTGGGAGGAGAAGAAGGCGTCGGCGCGTCCGGACCGCACGGCGAGGATGGAGCCGGGCTGGTCCTTGTAGGACTGCACCTGCACGGCCGGCTTGCGCGCCTTCGCGCAGTCCTTGGCCTGCTGCTTGATGACGCCCTCGGCGGAGCCGCCCGCCATGACCGCGATGCGCCTGCCGCAGGTGCTCGCCAGCGACTCGATCTTCTTCGGGTTGCCCTTCTGCACGGCGAAGACGACGTACTCGCGTACCCAGTCGACGAAGTCGTTGGAGACCTGGCGGTCCTCGAAGTCGCCGATCGGGCCGAGTGCCAGGTCGTAGCGGCCGGCCTTGATGCCGGTCAGCGAGCTGGGCAGCCCGTCCGCCGTGACGTGCTCGACCTTCACCCCCAGGAGCTGGCCGAGGGCGGTGGCGAGGTCGGCGGAGGCACCGGTGAGGCTGTGGCCGTCGGAGCCGGCGATCTCGTAGGGCGGGAAGGAGCCGTTGTTGACCGAGACCAGCTTCTTCGACGCACGGATCTTCGCCGGGAGCATCGCGTGCAGCTCGGGGTCCTGTTTGAGGGCGGGTCGCTCGGCGGACTTCCCGCCGTCCTGCCGGGCGCCCTCCGCCTGCGGCGGGTTGCTGCCGCAGGCGGCGAGGCCGAGACAGGCCAGCGCACAGACGGCGGCCACCGTGAGGCGGAGCGGTCGGCGGAAGGCGGCGTGCACGGGGGGCAACGGGTTCATCGGGGTCCTCCGGGGGCGAGGATGGTGGGGCTGACCGCGAAGCGGCGGTTCGCCAGGACGGGGAGGATGTCACGGGCCGCGGCGGTGGCCTTGGGGTCCGCGTCGGTCCAGGTCAGACCGGGGGTGCTGGTCAGACGGGCTCGGACGTTGCCGAGCGGGTCGACGATCATGCTGTGGCCGGTGTTGCGCGGGCCGCACTCGCCGCTGGCCGCGACCCAGCAGGTGTTCTCCATGGCGCGGGCGGCGATCATGACCTCCCAGTGGCGTTCCTTGCCCGGGCCGCGCACCCAGGCGGCGGGCAACGCGAGCAACTCGGCGCCCGCATCGACCAGCAGCCGGGCGAGCTCGGGGAAGCGGACGTCATAGCAGGTCATCAGGCCGACGCGGGTACCGGCGACCTCCAGCAGCACCGGCGGCTCGTCGGCGGGTCGCACGTTGGCCGACTCCAGGTCGCCGAACGCGTCGTACAGGTGCAGCTTGCGGTAGCGGGCGACGAGCCTGCCGTCGCGCAGGGCGACCAGGGTGTTGAAGACCCTGCCGTCACCGGACGGCTCGTGGACACCGACGACGACGGTCATGGCCTCGCCCTCGGTGGCGCGCGCCAGTTCGGTGACGAACGGGCCGTCCAACGGCTGGGCCACCTCGCGGATGCGGTGGCGGTCCTCGGTGAAGCGGGCGAGCACGCCCTCCGGGAGAACGAGCAGGTCGGCTCCGGCGCGGACGGCCTCGGTGGTGAGGTCCCGGCAGGCGGTGAGGTTGTCCTTCCAGTCGGGGCTTGCGGTGAACTGTCCGACGGCGGTGCGCATCGAGGTACTCCGTGCTCGGCGGTCCTGCCCGTGGGCGGGGACCCGCGGTTCAGTGGGTGGCGGCGGCCGGCGCGCCGGGGGCGGCCAGCGCCGGATCGGGGAAGAGGGCGTCGGCGTCGATCGGCTCGGGCCAGATGCCCTGGGCGTGCAGCTCCTCGCAGAACGCGCGGATCATGGCCGCGTTGCCGTCGGTGCCGTACGGCATCCAGTCGTCGCCGAAGAGCAGCGCGGACTCGGTGAGCTCGCGCAGCAGCCAGGGCGAGGTGTCGGCGAGCAGCCGCCGGCGCTGCACCCAGCGGCGCTTGGACTCCTCCAAGGCGGTGAGCAGGACGCCGGCGAGATCCGGATGGGCTTCGACGACCTCGCGGCGCACGGTGACCAGGTGGATGCCGGGCACGAAGCCGTGCCGGCCGAAGTAGGCGCGCTCGGCGGCGGCGTGGTCGGCGAGCAGGTGCCGGAAACGGCTGTCCCGGGTGAACAGTTCGGAGGGCATGAAGGGGCTCAGCACGGCGTCGAGCCGGCCGGCGGCCAGTTCCTCGACGAGCGACTCGCCCTCGGCCATGACGGAGACGTTTCCAGGAAGGGGACGGCTGCCGAGCCGGTCCTTGCCGGTCTCGTCGGCCGTGAGCGGGCCCACCCGCCAGTCGACGGAGTCGAGCCGCACGCCCTCGGCGCGCAGCAGGGCGCGGGTCCAGGTGTTGCCGGAGTCGGGCCAGCCGGTGAGCCCGATCCTGGTGCCGGCCAGCTCGGAGAGCCGGGTGAGCGTGCTGTCGGAACGCACCAGCACGCAGCGGTGGCGGAAGCCGCGCATGACGAACGCCGGGATGCCGACGAGCCGGTCGTCCCCCGCGGCGCGGGCCTGTGCGTAGCGGCTGAAGGAGGTCTCGCCGCCGTCGAGGCCGGGTTCGGCCAGGACGTCCGGCGTGATGTCGCGCGCGTCGATCCGGAAGGTGAACCCGGGGGTTGCGATCCGTCCGGAGGCCAGCGGGACCAGATGGTCCCAGTCGCGTAGTCCGAGACGGATGACGGGTGGGGACACGTGCGCTCCTTGCGTCGTACTTCGTGGGGTTCGTCCGGCAGCGTGCCGTAAGCACCAGGACGTCCCCGCAGAATCAGGAGGCTATTGTTCAGGCCCACGGGCGTACAAGACCGATTTTGTTCCTGAACATAGCTTTCCCCGAGGGTGATCCGGTGGTTACGCTGCGGCAGCGGCGCGATCGGCACAGGGAGCGACGTGACAGACACGCAAGACGCGGTGGACGACGGCGCGGACTCCTCCGCGCGCCGGCTGACGGCACAGACGCTGGCCGGACGGCTGACCGACCCGAGCGCGCGGGGCATCGCCGGGACGATGACCGACCTGATCAGGGGCGGCGAGCTGGCCCCGGGCGCGGTGCTGCCCACGGTGCGGGCCCTGGCCGCCCGGCTCGGTGTGAGCCCGGGTACGGTCGCCGACGCCTGGTCGGTGCTGCGCAGGCATCGCATGATCACCACGCAGGGCCGGCGCGGCAGCGTGGTGAGCGGCCCGCCGGCCATCACCCACCCGGTGCGCTACGAGCGGGTGGGCGACTTCGGCGACCACCTCACCCTCGACCTGGCGGTCGCCGCCCCGGACCCGGCGCTGCTGCCGCCGCTGGAGGCCGCCCTGGCGGCGGGGGCGCGCACCCCGCGGCTGCATGACTACTCCCGCACCGCCATCACCCCCGCACTGCTGGCGGCCGTGCAGGACTCCTGGCCGTTCCCGCCCGAAGCGTGGTTGGCGGTCGGCGGCGGCTTCGAGGGCGTGCACCTGCTGTGCCAGGCGCTGCTGGTCCCCGGGGACCGGGTGGCCGTGGAAGAGCCCACCGCGCCGCGCCT
Organism: Streptomyces odontomachi; assembly: GCF_024435355.1. Lineage (GTDB taxonomy): Bacteria > Actinomycetota > Actinomycetes > Streptomycetales > Streptomycetaceae > Streptomyces > Streptomyces odontomachi. The sequence continues at coordinate 265,945 of NZ_JAMJWG010000001.1, read as the reverse complement.
GTTGGACATCCTCGACGCGCAGGAGGTGCGCGCGGTTCCGGTGGCCTGCGATGACGAGGGGCCGTTGCCCGGGTCGCTGGACGAGGCGCTCGTCGACCGGCCCGCCCTCTTCCTCTACCAGCCGCGGGCGCAGACGCCGCAGGGCTGGTCGCTGACCGCCGGGCGGGCCGGCGCACTCGCCGCGACGCTGGAGGGATCGCCGAACACCGTGGTGTTGGAGGACGACGGCATCGGGCCTCTGGCCCGGCACCCCGCGCACAGCGTGGGCACCCGGCTGCCCCGGCGCACCGTGGTGGTGCGCTCCTACTCCAAGGCGTACGGTCCCGATCTGCGGCTCGCGGTCATCGGGGGCCCGCAGGACGTCGTCGAGCGGGTGCGCGTGCTGCGCACCTACGGCACCGGCTGGACCAGCCGCATCCTCCAGGACACGCTGGCCCACCTGCTGTGCGACCCGTCGACCGGCGAGCGGGTGGCAGATGCGGCACACCGGTACGCGGTGCGCCGCACGGGGCTGGCGGAACGGCTGGCCGTGCACGGCGTCCCCACCCGGAACCTGGACGGGCTCCAGCTGTGGGTGCCGGTCGCGGACGAGACCTCCGCCCTGGTCACGCTTGCCGCCCGGGGCACCACCGTCTCACCCGGCAGCCGGTTCTGCCTCACCCCGCAGCCGCCGCACGTACGGGTGGCCACCGGCCGGCTCCCGGAGGACGGCACGGCGCTGGACGCGACGGCCGACCTGCTGGCGCGGGCGGCACGGGCGGTCCACGGCAGCTGAACGCGTACCGGGCCGGGCCGGGCCGGACCGGGCCGCGGCGCGGACGGCCGGTGCACGCCGCACGCGCAGGACGGCACGGCCACCGCCCCGGCCCACCGGGGCCGGGCGGGACCGCCGCATACGACGCAGCCGTGCTCCTGCGTCCCACCGCCACTTCGCTGAACCGTTCCATCCGCGACCGGAACGCGGGAGCGCTCCTGCGGCTGCTGCTCCGTGAGGCGATGGGCCGCAAGCCGGATGACGAACTGGTCGGGCCGGTCCGGAGCTTGACCATGCGCCAGATGCGACGCAGGGAAAGCGTGCTGGGCGACGCCGCCCGGTACCGCTCCCCCGCGCTGCTCGGCGTCTTCGCCACCGCCACGCGGAGATCGCCAGGTCCGGCGGTATCAACCTCAAGCTGTGGGGCGGAGCCGCCATGCTGCTCCTGTCGACGTTCTTCACCGTGTGGATCCGCCTGCGCCCGCCTCGCACCGGCTGACCGGGGCGACGTCAGGGCACCAGCCCGTGGCGGTAGGCGAAGACGACCGCCTGCACGCGATCGCGGAGGCCGAGCTTGGTGAGGATGCGGGATACGAAGGTCTTGACGGTCTCGCGGCTGATCACGAGCTCTGCGGCGATCTCGCTGTTCGAGAGGCCGTCCGCGATCAGGCGCAGCACCTCCAGTTCGCGGGGCGTCAGCGGGAGGTCTCGTGGAGCGCCCGGGGCGGGGCGGATCCGGGCGGCGTACTGGCCCACCAGGCGGCGCGTCACGTCGGGGTCGAGCAGCGCCTGGCCCAGGGCGACCGTACGGATCGCGTGCAGCAGCCGGTCGGGCGGCGCGTCCTTGAGCAGGAACCCGCTGGCACCCGCGCGCAGCGCCTCGTACACGTACTCGTCGAGGTTGAACGTCGTCACCACGAGCACCTTGACGGGGTGTTCGACATCCGCCGCGGCCAGCAGCCGGGTGGCCTCGATGCCGTCGAGGACGGGCATGCGCACGTCCATCACGACCACGTCGGGCTTCAGCTCGGCCGCGAGGCGCACCGCCGTCCGGCCGTCGCCGCACTGACCCGCCACCTCCAGGTCGGGTTGGGCGTCGACGATCGTCGCGAGACCGGCACGGATCATCGCCTGGTCGTCGCAGATCAGGACCCGGGTCGGCGCACTCATGAACTGCTCCCTGCGGGTATCCGAGCGCGGACGACGAAGCCGTTCGCCGGCGCGCGTCCGGCGCTGAACTCGCCGCCCAGGACGTCGACCCGTGCTTTGAGGCCGGCCAGCCCCCGGCCGCTCCCGCCGGCGGACGCGTCCCTGGTCCCCGAGCCGTCGGTGTGCACTTCCACCGTGATCCCGCTCTCGCCGTGCCGCACCAGGACCGAAGTCCTGCCGCCGTGATCGTACTTGAGGGCGTTGGTCAGGGCCTCCTGCACCACGCGGTAGGCCACGAGATCGGAGCTGCCGGTCGACGCGGCGGGCGTGCCCTCCTCGGTGAAGTCCACCGGCTGCCCGGCCAGCCGCGTCTGCTCGACGAGCGTGAGCACCCGGCCGACCGGCGGCGTGCGGGGCTGCCCGGTGCCGTGATCCGGGTTGAGCAGGTCGAGCAGGTGCCGCAGGTCGGTGATGGCCCGCCGCCCGGTGTCGCTGACGGCGGCCAGGGTCTCGTCGAGCCGGTCGGGTGCGGCGGTCAGATACCGTGCCGCCTCGGACTGCACGACCATGGCGGTCACGTGGTGGGTCACCACGTCGTGGAGTTCGCGGGCGATGCGCGTGCGCTCGGCCCTGCGGGCGTCCTCGGCGACCCGGCTGCGCCGCTCGGCCTCCGCGGCGCGCGCCGAGCGCATCCAGGCGCCGATGCCCCAGGCGAGAGCCAGCGCCAGGTAGAAGGTCACCAGCTCGGCGACCGGCTCGTCCGAGCTGCTGCGCCGGCGCAGCTCGACCGCCAACGCCACGAACGCCACGGAGGCGACGGCCAGCGCGGCTCGCCGGTAGCGCTCCACGTACGAACCGGCGCTCAGGAGGGCGATGGGCAGCGCGCTTCCGGCGAACAGGTGGTAGCCGCGGAGCTGGTCGAGGGCGAAGCCGAGCGACACGAGGGCGAGGCAGACGAGCGGCCAGCGCCTGCGTGCGGCGAGCGGGAGGCACTGGAGGACGGCCGCCGCACCGGCGAGCAGGTCGACGGGCCGGGTCGGCAGGCCACCGACCTCCGTTCCGTCGCCCCGCAGGCCCGGCAGCAGCGACGCGACGAGAAGAAGCACCCCGAGCGGGAGGTCGCGGACGGTGACATCGAGCCCGCGCCACAGCTCCAGGATCCGTCGGCGGTCGATCATCGGGGAAGTGTAGCCGGGGAGTTGATCTCCGAGCCGGGCCGGAAAACCCGCGGCACGATGTCTCCGCGGCAGCGGGCCAACCGCAGGAGGACGAGCCTCGGCAGCACACCGAAGCCCACGGAGTACACGCTGCCGTCGGGACCGAAGTACACGCTGCCCTCGGGGCCGAAGTGCACGCTGCCCTCCGGTCCGAGCTCACCGCCCGTGCGCAGCTCCGGGCCTGATGCCGTGGCGTCCCGCAGCCCCGTCCGGCCATCGCCCCGGCGCCTCAGCCCTCCTCCACCCACGTCGGTGGCGTTGCCGCCGGGCGCGTAGGCCGCCACCGCGGCAGGGAACTGCCGGACGAACCGCACGGGAACTCCTTCGTCGGGCCCGTCACAGAGGTGTCGCGGGCTGCTGGGTAGCTACGCACCAGGCCGCCGAAGGTCGTCCCCTCGGGGTGGGCACCTTGCTGTAGCTCGCTCGGGGGACGGCGCGGCGCTCGGCGTCAGCGCTGGTGGGCGACGCGGGTGGCGACGTCCTGGACGGCCTTGAGGGCGAGGTCGGGGCGGTCCTTGTGGATGTAGTGGCCGCTGCCCTTCGCCGTGGTGAGGTGGCTGTCGGTCGAGATGGCGCGCCACTCCTGCTGCCCCTTGGCCCACATCCGCTCCAGGGCAGGCCGGTACTCGGGAACCTGGGTGTACTCGGACTCGTGCTCGAGGATCTGCACGGGGATGTGTCCGGCCGAGCGGACGGGGCCGTCGGCGATGACGAACTGCTCCGGGTTCTTGCCCTGGTTGGCGGCGAGCGCACCGTCGCGCACCTGCGCGGGTGCTCCCTGGGCGTCGGCGGGGATGGTCCGTTTCATGTCGCGGGTGAGGTGGGGGATCGTGGCGTCGAGGAGGACCAGGCCCTTGACGCGCCCGGTGTTGGCCGGGGTGTAGCGGGCCGCGATGTAGCCGCCGAGGGAGTGACCGGCCAGCACGACGGGGCGGTCGCCGGCGAGGCGGTCGAGTACCTGGGTGAGGATCCGGCTGCTGTCCTCGATGTACTGCGGACCGTCGGCCTTGTCGCTGGCGCCTTCGCCGAGGCGATCGTAGGAGCAGACCCGGAGAGTCTTGCTGAGGGACTTCTGGAGTTGGGCCATGTTGCCCAGGCCTTCGCCACCGCCGGGCATCAGCATCACCAGGGGCTGGTCGGTGCCGGTACGGCCCGAGCAGGAAACGTTGACCGTGTGCCCGTCCACGCGGATCTTCTTGACGCCCGTGAAGGTGTCACCCGCTGAGCCCGCGGCGGCGTCCTTGTCCTCCGAGCTGGCCTTGCCGTACTCCTCGTTGAGGACGAGCCCTCCACCGACCACGGTGCAGACAACCGCGATGGCGGCGATGGCCTTGGCGAAGGTGCGGAACATCAAGGGCCTCCAGGAAGAAAGCAGGAAGAGGGGAGCACGGCTCACGACGGTGGTCGGCTCGCCGCCGGTCACACCCGGCAACGGACGAAAATCTAGGGTCGCCGCAGGCCCGCGTCGTCACCCCGTGGTGGACACCTGCCCGCGTCATCCGTAGCTCCCGCGGGGGAAGCCGGCGCGGCCGTTCGTGCACCTGCTGCGCGAGCAGCCGGTATGGCTGCATGGCTGCCGATGCCGGCGCCCGGTTCCCCGGATCAGCCCAGACGATGTGTTCCGGCGGCCGGGAACTCCGACATGTCCGTAATGATCTATGCGGCCCACCCGCCCCTACGGCGCGGTGGTGCCCCCGTCCGGCCGGATCGCGGTGGCAGCGCCGCGGGAGGTCACCCAGGGCACGGAGGCCTCAGGCGGGGTGGACGTGGAGCATTTCGGGGCCCTCGGGTACGCGCTGTGGCAGCGTGCCCTGTCCGCCCCCGGCTCCCCCGACGTGGACGAGGGCATAGCGGCCTTCCGGGTCGCGTACCGGCACGCGGACACGGAGTCGTCACGGGACGCGTGCGTGCAGGGGCTGTGCGAGCTGCTCGTGTTGCGCTACCGGGTGTCAGGGCACCTGTCCGACCTGGATGAGGCCATCGCCCTGCACGGAGGAACTGCCGACCGGTACCGGGACAACCCGCAGGACGCACCGGGATTCGCCGCTGCGGCGACCGCGCTGCAACGCCGTGCCGAGGCGGTCGGTGATCACCGGGCGAACCAGCTCGCGCAGATCATGCGCATTCTTCAACACCGTGACAAGCGGGCCGGCATGCTGAAGTCGTTCTTCAACATGCCGTATGGCCAGCTGGCGGCGATGGCCGGTGAGAGCGTCCTCGCTGACCCGATGTTTCTGGACGAAGTCGACGCGGTGATCGAGAGTTCCCGGTTGCGACTCGACGGGACGACCGGGGACGAGCGGACGGCCGCACTGCACGAACTGGTGGACGCGCTGAACGCGCGGGCGCGGGCGTCCGGTGGCGAGTTCGCTGACGAGTACATCGCCCGGCTGCGCGAGCTGACCGTGGGCCTGCCCGGCTGGCACCGCGCCGCGCATGAGGCGGAGCTCGGGTTCGCACTGCACGACCGTTTCCACCGGCACGGGGACACCGGCGATCTGAGCGAGGCGTTGTCGTGTCTGGGACGGGCTGCGGCGGTGGACACGGTGCCGACGCTGTTCCGGCTCGTCGCGGCGAAGGCACGAGGGCACTTCGCCGCCCAGGCGGAGCGCTGGGAGGTCGCCGACGACGCATACGGCCTCGCGATCGACCTGCTCCCCCGACTCGCCGCGCGGCACCTCGGCCACGGCGACCATCTGCGGCAGCTGTCACAGCTCACCGGGCTGGCGAGGGACGCGGCCGCTGCGGCGATCCGAAACGGTGATCCTGCGCGGGCGTTGGAGCTGCTGGAGCAGGGTCGCGGGCTGCTGATCGGGTACGTGCTGGACACGCAGCACGATCTCGACCCGCTGGCGCAGGCGGAGCCCGCGCTGGCGGAGGCGCTGCGCGATGCCGGTGACCGGCTGGCCGAGGAGGTGGACCCGCACGCCCCTGCGGTGCCGGGCGTCCCGAGCGTGGCCGACCGTCGGATCGAACTCGTGCAGGAGTGGGACAGAGCCATCGCGGCGATCCGGATGGCGCCGGGTTTCGAGGACTTCCTCGCACCGCCCCGCCTGTCGGACCTGATCACTGCGGCCGTCGACGGCCCGGTGATCACGGTGAATGTGAGCCGATTCGGCTGCGACGCGCTCGTGCTGACCGAAGCCGGGGTGACGGTGGTGCCGCTGCCGGGACTGTCGGACGCAGAGGTGCGCAAGCGAGCGGCGGGGTTCCTCGCCGCATTGCCGTTCGCGGAGTTGTCCCCGGACGACGAGGAGGCGACCGCCGGCGCGCAGGAACCGTTGCGGAACACGCTGTCCTGGCTTCGGGAGACCGTCATAGGGCCGGTGTTCGAACGTCTGGAGGGGCACGAGCGGGTGTGGTGGGTCCCGACGGGTCTCCTCGGTGCACTGCCGTTGCACGCGGCCGCGCTCGACGAGGCGGTGTCGTCGTACGCGCCGACGATCAGGGCGCTGCGCGCGGCACAGACCCAGCGCCCGCCGGACACGGTGCTGACCGGTCAGGTGGTTGCCGTCGCGGCCGCACCCGGCCTGCCACCACTACGCGGCGCCGCGGCGGAGGCCGCCCGGCTGGCAGAGCGCTTTCCGGCCTTCGGCCACCTGTCCGGCACGGCGGCTTCCCGGGACGGTGTGCTGGCCGCCTTCCGCGAGGTCGGCTGGGCCCACGTCGCCTGCCACGCGAGCAGCTACACGGCCCGGCCGGTCGACAGCGCCCTGCACCTGTCCGACGGCCCGCTGACAGCACTCGACGTACTCGCGGTGAGGCCGGGCCGGGGCCACCTGGTCTACCTGTCGGCATGCGAGACCGTACTGGCCGACCCGGCCGTGGCCGACGAGGTGATCCACCTGGGCTCCGCCTTCCACACGGCAGGCTTCCGCCATGTCGTCGGCACCCTGTGGCGCGTCACCGACGGAACGGCCACGGAAACAGCGCGCCTGTTCTACGAGAACCTGCCCTCCGAGCTGGACGCGGACCGGGCAGCACAGGCCTTGCACACGACGGCGGTCGAGCTACGGGCCCGCTACCCACGATTTCCAGCCAGATGGGCCGGCTACGTCCACATCGGCCCGTAGCCCCCCGGTCCCTTCCACACGCCCGGCGCAGCTTTCCCGGAGGACTGGATCCTGCCGGATGCGGGGGGTGACGAGGCCCAAAGCAGCACCCCGCCCGCCGTCATTCGTGGAGCCCCGCCAGCCGACTGCCCACGCGGGCGATCAGCGAAGTCTTCGCCAGACTGCGCTTCTCCTCCCGCGCGTCGGCGATGCGGAACAGCTCGTACATGCCGTGTACGCCGAGCCAGCGCAGCGGCTCCGGCTCCCAGCGCGGCGATCGGTAGCCGACCCAGGGCAACCGGGTCAGAGCGGTGTCGCGGCCGAGGGTGAGGTCCACCAGGGTGCGGGCTCCCACGTTCGTTGCCGTGACCCCGTGGCCGGCGTATCCACCCGACGTTCCGACGCGGGTGCCGCGGTCGTAACTCACCCGCGCGCACCAGTCCCGCGTGACGCCGAGGACGCCCGACCAGGCGTGCGCGACCTCGACGCCCGCACGCGGAAAGTAGCGGTCGAGCCGGCCGACAAGTTGCCGGACCGTTGCCGCCGGGGTGACGCCGTCGCCCCCGGTGCCCGACTGGAACCGGTAGGGCGCTCCCCGGCCGCCGATCGCGATCCGGCCGTCCGCGGTCCGCTGGGCGTAGACGAACGTGTGCGCGGCGTCGCTGAGGCATTCGGCGGCGCCCCAGCCGATATCGTCCCAGTCCCGCTCGGAGAGTGGATGAGTGACGATCATCGAGCTGTTGACCGGGATCATGCTGCGGCGGCCCAGCAGGGGAATGCCGTATCCCTCGGTGCAGACGAGGACGTGCCCGGCCTTCAGGTCGCCCGTCGCCAGCCGCACGCCACCCGGGCCCACGGCCTGCACACGGCTGCGTTCGAAGATCGTCACGCCGCGGCGTTCCACCACCGCCGCGAGCCCGGTCACCAGCTTGCCGGGATGGATCCGGGCCACCGCCGGGTAGTAGAGGCCGCCGGTGACGTGCTCGGCGTTGACCCGGGCACGTGCCTGTGCGCCGTCGAGCCAGTGGACCTGGTCCTCGGTCAGGCCGAAGCGCAGGTCGCCGTCCCGTCGTGCGGTGAGGCGGCCCGCGGCGGCAGGGGTGGTGGCGAGCACGAGGTTGCCGCCCCGCGTCTGGTCCGCGTCGATCCCCTCGCGGGCGCAGACCGCGAGGAGTTCGTCGATCCCGTCGAACATCGCCCGCTGGAAGTCCCGTGCTCCGGCGGCCCCGCGCGGCCCCCGGGCGTAGCGCGCGCGGTTGCCGGGGATCAGGTGCGAGGCCCAGCCGCCGTTGCGTCCGGAGGCGCCGTAGCCGACGTGTTCGGCTTCCAGCACGGCGACGCTGAGGGAGGGCCGGTGCTCCTGGAGGTAGTAGGCCGCCCACAAGCCGGTCAGCCCGCCTCCGACGATGGCGACGTCGACCTCCCGCGGACCGGTTCCGGGTGCCCACGATGTCCGGGTGGGGCCGGTGCCGGCGAGCCAGTGCGAGACCTGGCCGTTGCGGTATCCGCTGCTCATGCGTTCACCTCGGCGGGCGCGGGCGTCGCGGGTGCGCGGACGGATTCCCTCCTGGGCAGGGCGAAGCAGGCGACGGCCATCAGCAGCGAGACCGCCCCGGTGCATGCGGCGACGGGCCACACGGACCCGGTGTGCGACAGCAGATAGGTGGCGATGATCGGCCCGAACCCGCCGCCGATCATTCCGGCGAGGTGGTAGCACAGGCTGGTGCCGGTGTAGCGAACCTCGCGGGTGAACAGTTCCGCCACCTCGCCGGCGAGCACCCCGTAGGAGGTGCCGACGAACACCATCGCCACCGCGACGGCCGTGTACAGCGCAAACGCATCGCGGGTGTGGATGAGGGCGAACGCCGGGCCCGCCCAGACGAGCAGGCCGACCGCCGAGGCGATGGCGACACCGCGCGCGGTGATGCGCTTGGCGAGCAGCACACCCACGTAGATGAACGCGCCCTCGACGATCGCCGCGATGAGGTTCGCCGGCAGGGTGATCGCGGTCGACATGCCCAGCGTCTCGGTGGCGTAGGTCAGCACGAACGACGTGAGCAGGTAGTAGGTCAGGAAGACTCCGGTGAAGGCGAGGGTGCCGACGACGGCCGGGCGGAGCTCCTTGGTCAGCACCTGGAGGAACGGAACCCGTGCCTGCTCCTGCCGTTCGGCGGCCTTCCGGTATTCCGGCGTCTCGGCCATCTTCAGGCGGATGAACAGGCCCACCGGGACCAGCAGCGCCGAGAGCAGGAACGGCACGCGCCAGGCCCAGCCCTGCATGCTCTGCTCGTCGAGGGTCCGGCTCAGCACGGTGAACACGACCGTCGCCACCAGCAGGCCGCCCGGGCTGCCGAACTGGGCGAAGGACCCGTAGAGGGTCTTCTTCCGTTCGGGTGCGTTCTCCGTCGCGATCAGCACGGCGCCGCCCCATTCGCCACCGACCGCGAGGCCCTGGACGAGGCGCAGCACGATCAGCAGGATCGGCGCGGCCACCCCGATGGTGGCGTAGCCCGGCAGCAGCCCGACGAGGAACGTCGCGATCCCCATCGCCAGCAGCGTGACGACCAGCGTGCTCTTGCGGCCCCAGCGGTCACCGAAGTGCCCGAACACGATGGCGCCCAGCGGTCGCACGATGAAGCCGACCGCGAGGGTCGCGAAGGACAGCAGGGTGCCCACCAGCGGATCGCTCTCGGGGAAGAACACCGCGTTGAACACCAGCGCGGACGCGGTGCCGTAGATGAAGTAGTCGTACCACTCGATGGCGGTGCCGACGAACGACGCGGCGGCGATGCGCCCTGCCGGCGTCGCTGAGGCGGTGGTGCTCATGAAGTCACCTCTCGTCTGGGGCGGGTGTCAGGGCGGCCGGTCCGTAGCCACCGCCCCCACCGGTGGTGATGACGATCTTGTCGCCGGTGTTCAGGGTCTCCTCGTACACGCAGCTCAGCTCCTCGATGCGGCCGTCGGCGCGGTGGATCGCGAAGTGCCCCGTGCCACCGGGGCCACCGCCGTTGATCCCCTGGGCACCCACGCTGTGCCGGTCGGCGTAGCCCGCGACCGAGACGCCGTCCGCGGTGGCCAGATAGGTCCGCCGGATCCCCCGGCCGCCGGTGTGCGTACCCGTGCCGCCGGAATCCGCGACGAGCGCGTACTCCTCGATGCGGAAGTGGTCGAAGTCGGTTTCCAGGGCCTCGACGGGCGCGTTGGCGCAGTTGGAGATCGGGTTGTCCAGGCCGTCGCCTCCGCCGTGCTCGGCGCAGGCGCCCCAGCCGCCGCCCAGGATCTCCAGGGCGACCTGGTAGCCGTCCCGGCCGCTCTTGCTGACCGCGATCGCCGTCGTGGTGTCGAACCCGGTGGCGACCGCCCGCTCGGGCAGGGCCTGCCCGAGCGCCCTCACCACCGCGTTGAAGACCCGGGACGCCGGGGTGAGCCGGGCGCGGACCGCTGCGGGCGGGCGTGGGTTGAGCACCGAACCGTACGGCGCCGACACGCTGATGGGACGGTTGCAGCCCTCGTTGAAGCCGATGTCGGGGGCTTCGAGCATGCAGCGCACCGCCGACTGGACGGCCGAGACCGTGGAGGCCCAGGGGCAGTTGACGTTGCCGGGGATCTGCTCGGCGCTGCCGGTGAAGTCGACGCGGATGTCGCTTCCGGTGACCGTCACACGGGCCGTGATACTGGCTGTGTCGCCGCCCCAGGGGGTGGTGTCGAAGGTCTCCGTCGCCTCGTACGTCCCGTCCGGAATGGAATCGATGGCGACCCGCACGCGCTTTTCCGCGTAGTCCTTGACGTCCGTCATGGCCTGCGACACCTCGTCGCTGCCGTGCCGTGCGATGAGTTCGGCAAGCCGCCGCGCGGCCGTCGCGTTCGCTGCGAACTGCGCCTGTAGGTCACCGATGACGGCGTCCGGCACGCGGACGTTCGCGGCGATGATCTGCCGCACGAAACCGTTGGGGTCGTTGAAGTCCCGTGCCACCGAGAACCGGGAGAGGGGCAGCCGCAGGCCTTCCTGGTACAGCTCCGTCGCGTGCGCCGACAGGCCGGCGTGCGAACCGCCGATGTCGACGTGGTGCGCGACCGAGGCCCCGAACCCGGTCAGCTGCCCGGCCACGAATATCGGGGTGAGCAGGTAGATGTCCTGGAGGTGCTGACCGCCCTGGTACGGGTCGTTCATCAGCAGCGCGTCGTCCTCGGTGAGGCTCGTCAGGTCGATGCGCTCGGCGACACCGCGCAGCGCCAGCGCGATGCCTGCGGTCATGATGGGGATGCACTCGGCCTGGGCGACCACCTCGCCCCGTGCGTCGGTCAGCGCGACGGAGAAGTCCCGCGCCTCCCGCACGATGGAGGAGGTGGCGGAGCGCCGGAGGTTGACGGCCATCTCACGGCCGATCGCGTCGAGGCCGGACTTGATGACGCTGAGCTGGCTGGGGGTGAGACGCATGATCAGCTCCGTTCCAGGACGAGATTGGTGTGCTCGTCGACGCGGGCGGTCCAGCCGGTCGGCACGAAGGTCGTCGAGGTGCCGTCCTCGAGAACCGCGGGCCCGGGCTGTTCGGCACCGACGGCGAGGCTCCGGCGGGAGCGGAAGGCGGCCTCGACCGCCGCGCCCCCTTCGATGACGGGCTGCACGGCGACCGGCAGCGACGGGTCGATGTCCACGGTGAGCAGGACCAGTTCGGGCCGCGGCCGGGTGACGGTCAGCCGGATGGTGACGATCTGCACCGCTCGAGAGGTCTCCGCGTGCCCGTAGCGACGGGCATGGGCAAGGTGAAACGTTTCTTCGAACTCCTTGGCCGTCGTCTTCTCGGCACGCGGCAGGTCGACGGCCATCTCGAAGCCCTGCCCGTGGTAGCGCATGTCCGCGGAGAACGCGAAATCCGCGTCGTGCAGGGGAATCGACTGGGAACGCAGATGTTGCTCGGCCGTGTCCCGCAGCCTGTTCAGCGCCGGGGCGAGCCCCTCGGGCGGCAGCGCGTCGAGGTCGGTCAGCTGCGTGACGGCGAACTCTCGGCGGAACCCGGCGGTCAGCAGTCCGTAGGCCGACGCAAGACCGGCGTGCGGCGGGACGATCACGCGGCTCATCCCGAGGTCCTCGGCGACGGTGGCGGCATGCAGGGGGCCGGCACCGCCGTACGCGACCAGGGTGTAGGACTCGACGTCGTGGCCGCGCTCGGTCGTGGTGACGCGGATGGCGCCGGCCATCGCGACACTCGCCAGCTGGAAGACGTCCTCGGCGAGCTGCTCGACCGACCGGCCGAGGCTGCCGGCGAGCGGGCGCAGGGCGTCACGGGCGGCGTCGGTGTGCAGGGTGAGCCGCCCTCCGAGGAACGTCTCGGGACGCAGCAGGCCGCGGACGACATTGGCGTCCGTCACCGTCGGCTGGGTGCCGCCCCGGCCGTAGCAGACCGGCCCCGGGTCCGCGCCCGCCGACCGTGGTCCGACGGTGAGCAGCCCACCGCTGTCGACCGCGACGAGGCTGCCGCCTCCGGCGCCGACCGCGGTGATGTCGACCATCGGGACCCGCACGGGCAGGCCGTCCGCCGTGACCTCCGTGGTCAGCTCGGGCCTGCCGTCGTGGACCACGGCGACGTCGGTGCTCGTACCGCCCATGTCCAAGGTCACGATGCTGGTGACACCGGCGTTCCGGGCCACCGCGATCCCGCCGGCGACACCGGCCGCCGGGCCCGAGCGGAGCATGCTCAGCGGCGCCGAGCCCGCCGCGTGCGCGGGCACCATGCCGCCGTTGGACTGCATGACATGGAGTTCGGCGACCTTGAGCTCGTGCGCCGAAGCCTCCAGTTCGGACAGGTAACGCGAGATACGCGGCCGCAGGAAGGCGTCGATCGTCGTGGTCGTGGTGCGTTCGTATTCACGGAACTCACGCGCGCAGGCGCTGGACAGCGAGACGACGAGATCGGGGAACTCCGCCGCGGCCAGTTCCGCTATCCGGCGCTCGTGCGCCGGTGCCGCATAGGAATGCAGCAGGCTCACGGCGACGGCGTCCACTCCGGCGGACACGAGCGCCGTGAACGCCTCGCGCACGCTGTCCTCGTCCAGCGACAGCAGTACCCGTCCGGAGCGGTCGATCCTTTCGGTCACCTCGGCGACCCGCTCCCGCGGCACCAGGGGCTCCGGTTTGCGATAGGCCAGGTCGTACATGCTGGTGCGGTCCTGGCGCTGGAGTTCGAGCACGTCCCGGAACCCGCGGGTCACGATCAGGCCGACCCGCGCACCCTTGCGCTCGATCAGCGCGTTCGTCGCGACCGTCGAACCGTGCAGCAGTACCGCGCCCTCACGCAGTTCCTCGGGCAGGTCGCCGAGGCCGGCCGTGACAGCCCGGTCCGGGCTCGCCGGGGTGGAGAAGACCTTGTCGGTCGCGCGCAGGACGCCGTCGTCGTCCAGGACCACGAGATCGGTGAAAGTTCCGCCGCATTCGACGCCGATGCGCACTACACCCTCCTTGGATGGACAGGCACGGACAGCTACGGATAGCTGTGGACCTGGACAGATAACGGGAAACGGGGTGGATCAGTAGCTGGGTGGTGCCATCGCCCACAGCACCATCGCCGTGTCCCCCGCCTTTTCCATGACTCGATGCGGTTCACTGCTGGAATAGGTAAGGGAATCCAGGGCCGCCAGGTGATGCACGGTCTTTCCGACCGTCACCTCGACCTCACCGGAGACCACGAACAGCAGTTCCTCCGACTCGCCGTGGCTGTAGGGCTCGACACCGGTGGAACCGCCCGCCTCGAACACGCCGAGGAACGCTTCGAGGTGGTTGAACTGCTTGGGTGTCAGCCGGACCTTCCGCCCGGACACCCCGAACGAGAACCCCTGCTGATCGGTGAACCGACGCACTGCGGGCGACCGGTCCCAGGTGAACAGGTCGCCCACCTCGAGGCCGAGCAGCGCCGCGATCTTCTGAAGGGTCGCGATGCTGCCCGAATGGACTCCCCGCTCCAGTTGCGAGACGAACCCCTCCGACAGGCCCGTCGCCTCGGCTACCTGACGGAGCGTCATGCGTAGCGCGAGCCGTCTCCGCCGCAAGCGCGCCCCGACGCTGTCGGTGTCCTGCGATTCCACCGTGCCCCCTGCCGCCGATGTGACCACATCCTCCGTTCACTGCGGCGACAGTACACACCACTGAGGCACCTCACAAGACCTCTGTGGTTCTTCCTCAGAATTCTGAGGTTGACGTGTGGCGGTGGTCGAGGCCCGGCTACGCCTCGGCTTTCCGGGTGTCCAAGGCCATCAGCGCGACGTGCAGGGACGTCCTCGACTCCGGGGATTCGAGCGAGACACCGAGGATGCGTTCCAGCGTGCGCAGACGGCTGTAGAGCGTCGGACGGCTCAGCCCGGTGACCGCGGCGGTGCGTGCCTTGGTACCGCCACCGTCGAGATGGGTGCGCAGCAGGGGCAGCAGCGGCACCTGCGCCCGGGCGTCGTGCTCGAGGAGCAGGCCCAGTTCCCGTTCGACGAACGCCTGGACCCGGTGATCGTCCTTCAGCAGCGTCAGCAGACCGCGCAACCGGACGTCGGTGGAGCGCAGCAGCCGCCGCAGTTCGCCCAGGCCGAGGCCCACCTCGGCAACGTGGTCCGCCTCGGTGAGGCCGTGTGCGGCCCGGACGAGGCTCGGCGCGGCAGGTGCCGTTCCGGCGACCCAGCTGTCCGCCGTGCCGGGGTGCATCCGTTGCCGGCGAAGGTTTTCCACGCAGGTGGCGAGCGCGCGGTCCGGCTTCGCGCACGAGAAGAGCGCGGCCACGGTGCCTTCCCGGGCCAGCGAGACGATCGCGGTGTGCCCGGTGGCCGTGATCGACCGGCGGACCGCGGCGAGGAGGGCCCGGTCCGACGCGCTCTTGCCGATCGCGTCGCCTTGGAGGTGGCGGGGTGAGCGGACGACCAGGGGCACGTACTGGGCGCCGGCCGAGAGGCCCAGGGCCGCGGCGCGCGCGAGCGCTTCGGCGTCGTCGGTGATCCGTCCGGCGCGCAGGTCGTCGAGGAGCCCGCCGTGTGCGTGCCCGACGAGTGCGTCGCGTTCCTGCTGGATCATGCGGTGCAGCTGGAGGGACTGTGCCGCGCGTTCGAGGACCATCATGGCCCGGGCCGGGTCGTCGGCGCGTTCGGGGAGGACGAGCCGGGCCCAGCGCTCGGGTCCGAGGCCCACGCCGACCGCCGACCAGCCGGCGTCCGGCGCCGAGGCGCTGTCCGGCGCAGACCCGGTGCGGCGGGACCGCTCCGCCCATGCGTCGAGCAGCCGCGCGGCAGGCTCTCCGGCGGCGCAGAACGCCAGCACGTGCCGGTTGAGGTCCTCCAGCACGAGCGGGGCACCGAGGATCTGCGAGGCCCGGGTGACGATGTCGGTCATCGAGGCGCGGGCGATGTTGAGCGAGGTGAACACCTCGTGCGCGGTGCGCGCGAACTCCACCTCCTCGTAGCGGTCGGCCACGATCAGCTCGTGCACCTGCTGGGTGACCTCGACGAACCGGATGGGCCGGGCCAGCACCGCCACCGGCAGGCCCGCGGCGTCGGCCGCCTCGCCCAGCCGCTCGGGCACCGCTTTCACGTGCGTGCCCAGTTCGACCACCAGGCCGACGGCGCCGTGGTCGGCGAGGACCCGCAGATACGCGGCGACCTTCGCCGGCTCGCCCAGCAGCGGCAGCCCGGTGGTCAGCACGAGCTCACCCCCCTTGAGCAGACCGGCGGGATCGCTGGACTCGCTGATGTGCACCCAGCGCACCGTCCGGTCGAGACCGCCCCGGCCACCGATCACCTCGGGCCTGCCCGCCTTGACCAGCGGAAGCCCGAGCACCTCGCGCACGGTCGGAATCATCGCCCCAGCGTATCGACACTCTGTAAAGAATCCACCAGTGATCCATACAACATGTCGGCCCGCTGACCGGCAGGGTCAGGGGAGGCGGACAGCGCCGGCAGTCGCTTTCGAGTGAGGACGGACCATGGCAGACGGCACCACGGCACGGATCGTGCACTGGGCGGGCAACCAGCCCTACCCGGGCGGCAGCGGGGATTACGCGCCGGTCACCAATCCGGCCACCGGCGAGGTCACCGGTGAGGTCGCGCTGGCGGACGCCCGGGACGCGCAGCACGTCATCGCTGCGGCGACCGCCGCGTTCCCGGCCTGGCGGGACAGCTCGCTGGCCAGGCGTACGACGATCCTGTTCCGGTTCCGTGAACTGCTGAACGAGCGCAAGGACGAACTCGCCGCGATCATCACCGCCGAGCACGGCAAGGTGCTCTCCGACGCGCTCGGCGAGGTGACCCGCGGCCTGGAGGTCGTCGAGTTCGCGTGCGGGATCCCGCATCTGCTCAAGGGCGGCTTCAGCGAGAACGCCTCCACCTCGGTCGACGTCAGCTCGATCCGCCAGCCGCTCGGCGTGGTCGCGGTGATCTCGCCGTTCAACTTCCCGGCGATGGTGCCGATGTGGTTCTTCCCGGTGGCGATCGCGGCCGGGAACACCGTCGTGCTCAAGCCGAGCGAGAAGGACCCGTCGGCGGCGCTGTGGCTGGCCCGGCTGTGGGCCGAGGCCGGGCTGCCGGACGGGGTGTTCAACGTGCTCCAGGGCGACAGGGCAGCGGTCGACGAGCTGCTCGTCCATCCCGACGTCAAGGCGGTCAGCTTCGTCGGCTCCACCCCCGTCGCGCGCCATGTGTACGCCACGGCCACGGCGGCCGGCAAGCGGGTGCAGGCGCTCGGCGGCGCGAAGAACCACGCCGTCGTGCTGCCCGACGCCGACCTCGACCACGCCGCCGACTCCATGGTCAACGCCGGTTTCGGGTCGGCGGGCGAACGCTGCATGGCGATCTCCGCGGTCGTCGCGGTCGGCGCCATCGGTGACGATCTCGTGGCACGGATCGCCGACCGGGCCCGGACGGTCCGGACCGGCGACGGCACCCGCGGCACCGACATGGGGCCGCTGGTGACGCGGGCGCATCGGGACAAGGTCAGGGCCTACGTGGACCAGGCCGAGCGGGACGGCGCGAAAATCGTCGTCGACGGCCGCCAGGTGCGTCCGGAAGGCGAACCGGACGGCTTCTGGCTGGGCCCGACCCTGCTGGACCGGGTGCGCACCGGGATGAGCTGCTACACCGACGAGATCTTCGGACCCGTGCTGTCGGTGCTGCGCGTGGACACCTACGACGAGGCCCTGGCCCTGGTCAACGCCAATCCGTACGGCAACGGCACCGCGATCTTCACCGGCGACGGCGGCGCCGCGCGACGGTTCCAGAACGAGGTCGAGGTCGGCATGGTCGGCATCAACGTGCCGATCCCGGTGCCGGTCGCCTACCACAGCTTCGGCGGCTGGAAGAACTCGCTGTTCGGCGACACCCATGCGCACGGCACCGAGGGCGTGCACTTCTTCACCCGCGCCAAGGTGGTCACCAGCCGCTGGCCGGTGACGAGCCAGGGCAGCGTGGACCTCGGCTTCCCGCGGAACATCTGAGAAAGGCGAGCAGACATGACCGAACGGCACCTCGGCCCGGAAGCCGCCCGCACCTACGAACTGGACCGCCGCCACGTGTTCCACTCCTGGTCGGCGCAGGCCGCCCTGGACCCGATGGTGATCACACGGGCCGAGGGCAGCCACGTCTGGGACGGGTACGGGAACAGGCTGCTGGACTTCTCCTCGCAGATGGTGAACACCAACGTCGGCCATCAGCACCCCCGTGTGGTGGCCGCCATCGCCGAACAGGCGCAGCGGCTGTCGACGATCGCCCCGCAGCACGCGAACGACCAGCGTGGCGAGGCGGCACGGCTGATCGCCGAACGCACCCCGGGGGACCTGGACCGGGTGTTCTTCACCAACGGCGGAGCCGACGCGAACGAGCACGCCGTGCGCATGGCGCGGCTGGTCACCGGGCGACCGAAGGTGCTCACCCGGTACCGCTCGTACCACGGCGGCACGCAGACCGCGATCAACCTCACCGGCGACCCCCGCCGCTGGTCCAACGACAACGGCACCGCGGGTGTCGTGCGCTTCTTCGGGCCCTACCTGTATCGCAGCCAGTTCCACGCCACCACCGAGCAGCAGGAGTGCGAGCGCGCCCTGGCACACCTGGAGCAGGTGATCGAGCTCGAGGGCCCCCGGACGGTGGCGGCGGTGCTGCTGGAGGCGATCCCGGGGACCGCCGGGATCATGGTCCCACCGCCCGGCTATCTGGCCGGGGTGCGGGACCTGTGCGACCGCCACGGGATCGTGCTGATCGTGGATGAGGTGATGACCGGCTTCGGCCGGACCGGCTCCTGGTTCGTCAGCGCCGACGAGGGCGTGGTGCCGGACCTGCTGACCTTCGCCAAGGGCGTGAACTCGGGTTACGTGCCCCTGGGCGGGGTCGCGATCTCCGAGCGGATCGCCGACTTCTTCGCGCGGCGCCCCTACCCCGGCGGCCTCACCTACTCGGGCCATCCGCTGGCGTGCGCCGCCGCCGTCGCCGCGATCACGGCGATGGAGGACGAGAAGATCATCGACAACGCGCGGACCATCGGAGCCGACGTACTGGGCCCCGAACTGGCCGGGCTCGCCGCGCGGCACCCGAGCGTGGGCGAGGTACGCGGGCGCGGTGTCTTCTGGGCGATCGAGCTGGTCGGCGACCGGGAGGAACGGACCCCCGTGGCGCCGACGGGCGGCAGCAGCCCGGTGATGGCCGAGGTGGTGCGCACGGCCAAGGAGCTGGGGCTGCTGCCGTTCACCAACTCCAACCGGGTGCACCTGGTACCCCCGTGCACGATCACCGAGGCCGAGGCACGGGAGGGGCTGGCCATCATGGACCGGGTCCTCGACCGCGCCGACGAGCTGGTTGCCGAGGACCGGTGAGGCGAGCCGGGCCTGCCGCACCGCCGCGGGTATACGGAAAGACGCGGGCGTACGGCAACCGACTACCTCCGTCGGCGCCTGGGGAAAAGCGGATGCGGCGGCCGGGCGGGCTGGCTACCGTCCGGGCGTGGCCCACACCTATCCCCCGCTGAACGTCGCAGTCCGCACGCCGCGCCTGACGCTGGCCGGCGCGTCCGACGAGCTGCTGGAACTCCTCGTGCCGCACGTGCGGGCCGGAGTCGCCGACGCCGAGCCGTGGCCGTTCGACGACCCGATCTCGTTCTATGCCGACAGCCCCGAACGCGAATGGCAATGGCTGCGCGCCATCTGGGCGGGCCGTGCTCGCGTGAGCCCGGACTCGTGGCGGCTGTACTTCGCCGTGCTCGTCGACGGCGAGCCGGCCGGCATGCAGGACCTCATCGGCACGGACTTCGCACGGTTCGGCACGGTGTCCAGTTTCTCGTGGCTGGCCCCCGCCAGCCGCGGACGGGGGCTCGGCAGGGAAATGCGGGCGGCGGTCCTCCACTTGGCCTTCGCCGGGCTGGGCGCACGCGAAGCCGGCAGCGACGCCTTCGTCGACAACGAAGCATCCCACCGCGTGTCCCGTGGCCTCGGCTACGAACCGAACGGCACGGACTGGGACACCCGTCGCGGCGAGCCCGCGCGGATCCAGCGGTGGCGGCTCACTCGGGACGCGTGGGAACGGGTCCGCCGGGACGACATCGAGCTGATCGGCGTCGAGGAGTGCCTGCCCGTCCTGGGTATCGGCTAGGGCAGGAGCCGTGCCACCTGGTACTGCCCTGGCGTGCGGACAGAGACAGCAGGTGGCAGCGGGCGCTGGACCGCCGGTTCCTCGGCACGCGTCAACCGGCCGGCACCCTGCGGCCGGTTGACGCTGCGGAAGGCATGCTGCCGGCCGGTCAGCGCGAGCCGGTGGGCACCCTGCCGGACCAGATGTCGATCACCACTTGGTGGTGACGCGGGAGTACCGCCCGCGTGCCGGCGGCGTAGTTCCTGTCGACCTGCGCCGCCTCGGCCGCGTCCGGCGTGGCGTTCGTGCAGGACGTGCCGGGGCCGTGGCCGGACATGATCTCCGAGCACGGGCCGCTGTAGTCGTCGAGCAGCCCGAGGATGTGCCCGGTCTCGTGCGCCGCGATCCGGATCGTGTCGTAGCCCTCGTCCACCGCTTGCTGGCCCAACTGCACGTCTCCGTTGCCACCGGGGAAGATCGGCCCCAACGTCGACTGCGGCCAGCCGCTGGTCGCCTCGTAGACGTAGTCGGCTGAGCCGGGGGTACTGGCCGGCTCCAGGCGCACGTTGTGCAGCACGTCGTTCCAGTTCTGCGCCGCCTGATCGATCGCGCCCGCCCACTGACCGGCATCGCCGGTGTCATAGGTCAGGGTGACCACCGCCGCAGTCGCGTGTGGCGCGGACTGCGCCGAGGCGACGCCCACCGTGGTGCTCAGCAGGGCCGGGACGAGTGCCGTCAGGACGGCCATTGACTTGATCATGAGACTGATGCGCCTCCTTGATTCTCGGCTGCTACCCGCAGTAAACGAGTTCGTGGCAGACACGACAACGTCTCTGCCGGCGATCTGGCCTCGGTCGCTGCCAAGTTGGCTCAACCTGAGCTGACGGTTGCGGATCGAGGAGGAGTGCGCATGTGGCTGACGCACGCCGCGTCGGCCGGAGCGTCGATCACGGTACCGCTGAGGCGCTACGCTGAGGCCGCTGCGGCAGAACATGCCTTGTGGGACGCGGGAGGGTTGGGAAGACTTGTCGTCGATGCCGGGGAACATCGGACAACCCGCGTCCGCAGGCTTCATCGGCGGTTATGCGCTTCTCGGCAAGCTTGGCAGCGGCGGCATGGGCATCGTGCACCTGGGAGAGTCGTCCTCAGGACGCCGGGTCGCGGTCAAGGTCGTTCACGCGCAGTACGCGCAGGATGAGGAGTTCCGGGTCCGCTTCCGGCAGGAAGTCGCGGCTGCCCGCCGGGTCAGTGGGGCGTTCACCGCACCCGTCGTGGATGCCGACCCCGACGCGGAGCAGCCCTGGATGGCAACTCTGTACGTGCCGGGCCGCACGCTGAGCAGCGTCGTGGCGGAGGAAGGGCCGCTGTTCGGGCGTGCGTTGCGTCTGCTGGCGCTGGGTCTGGTCGAGGCGCTGCGGGACATCCACCGGGTGGGCGTGGTGCACCGTGACCTCAAGCCCGCCAACGTCCTGATGGCCGAGGACGGTCCACGCGTCATCGACTTCGGCATCTCGCACGCGGCCGATCACCAGGCCCTCACCGTGACCGGGCGGATGATGGGCACACCGCCCTTCATGTCGCCGGAGCAGTTCGCCTCGCCCCGCGACGTCTCCGCCGCGTCCGACGTGTTCTCGCTCGGCTCCCTGCTGGTGTACGCGGCCACCGGCAAGGGCCCGTTCCATGGCGACAGCCCGTATCTGACGGGCTACCGGGTCGTGCACGGCGAGCCGGCCCTGGACCGTACTCCACAACCGCTTCGTTCCATCGTCGAGCGCTGTCTGGACAAGGACCCGCACCGGCGGCCGGGACTCGACGAGTTGCAGGAGCTGTTCTTCTCGCTGCCGGACACCGCCCTGCCCCCGCCGCCGGCCGGGGCGCCCACCGCGGCACAGCCGGTCGGCCAGGGGACGCTGGGTGCGCGGGAGAGCCACGAAGCGCCTGACACGCGGGCAGAGACGCAGGGCAGTACACGTTCCCCCGGACGGGGGCGGCGCCGGCCGAGTCGGCTCGTCCTCGCCGTCGGCGCCGCGTTGGCCGTCACCGTTGCAGGCGTGTCGGCGTACTACTTCACCTCGGACAAGTCGAACACGTCGGACAAGCAGCCCGGCGGCGCCGTCGCCTCCGCCGCCCCGGTGTCACTGCCCGACGGCTGGCGGTCCTGGCGGACGGATCTGACCGGACCCGTCAAGGAGTCAACGGCCGTCAACGTCGACACCGTGGACTCCGGTTGCGTGGCAGGCGGGTCATCGGTGTACTGCGCGGGGACCGGCTTCACCGTCGCGCGGATCGATGCCGCGACCGGCCGGGTCCGATGGCGGTTCGGCGACAGCAGCCAGGCCGCAGAGCGGCCCCTCGGCGTCCGGGGCCGACTCGTGTACGTGTCGGTGCCGCCGGACGAGGACTCCGTGTACTCGGCCCAGCAGCTCGTGGCCATCGACACCGCCACCGGCCAGCAGGTCTGGACCCGCACCGTCGACGCGGGCCACCCCGCCTCCCTGTTCAGCGGTGGCGTCCTCGCGATGCCGGACGGCGCGAAGGAGTTCGTCGCCCTCGATGCCGCCACCGGCAAGGACCTCTGGCGCGCCCCTGCGACATCGTCGCAGGGCACCGGCTGCGCCCCTCTCGCGCTGGCGGGCGCCCCCTACGGTCTGTGCACGAACGCGGAGGACCCCTTCAAGGGCAAAGTCGGCTTCCTGCGCCTCGATCCCGCCGACGGCACCCCACAGGAACTGAGTCCACTGCCCCTGACGGTGGAACCGCTCGGCTCAGCCGCGGGACGGCCGGTCTTCGCCGTGCTCGCAAGCCAGGACGCTGCGGACGACAACAGGGACGACGCCCCGCACTCGGCCCTCCTGAGCGCCGACCCGCACTCCGGATCCCTCACCCGCGTGCCCCTGAAGAGCACCGTGCAGGGGACGCCCACCCTCATCGACGGCACCGTGTACTTCGTACGTCCGGACGGCACGGTCACCGCCGTCGACGCCACCAGCGGCAAGCAGATGTGGCAGAAGAACACGCAGGTGGAAAACCTCTCGGCACCCACCCGGTCCACGACCTACGGCACCCTCTACTTCGCCAACCGCTACGGCCGGTTGGTCGCCCTCGACCGTGCGACGGGCGCCACCCGGTGGACCACGAAGAAGCTGGACGATCCCGGGTCCTCGGCGGAGAAACGGATGCCGAGCGTCATCCTCGTGCGGGACGCGATCGTGGCCGTGGCAGGTGACACGGCCTTCTCCGTACGCCCTGATCAGCCCCGCCCGCCGGCGAAGTAAGTCGAGATCAGGGGCGGGGGTCCTCCGTTCGCCGCGTCGCCAACTCCTGGTTGAGCGCGTGCAGGAAGCCCAGCACCGTGCGCCGTTCGTCGCCGGAGAGGCCCTCCAGTACGACGCGGGTGCTGTCGGCGAGGGGATGGAAGAAGGCCCGGGCCACGGCGGTGGCGGCCGGTGAGTGGTCGAGGTGGACCACCCGGCGGTCCTGAGTGTCCCGGGACCGGCGAACGTGTCCGGCCCGCTCCAGGCGGTCCAGGCAGGCACTGACCGCGCCGGAAGTGAGCTGGAGGTGGTGGCACAGCGCGCTCGGCGTCATGGCGGACCCCTGCGAGGTGGGG
Organism: Streptomyces odontomachi; assembly: GCF_024435355.1. Taxonomy (GTDB): domain Bacteria; phylum Actinomycetota; class Actinomycetes; order Streptomycetales; family Streptomycetaceae; genus Streptomyces; species Streptomyces odontomachi. The sequence continues at coordinate 242,584 of NZ_JAMJWG010000001.1, read as the reverse complement.
GCGTCCATGATGGCGATGAGTGCCTGCACGTCGGTGGGGTGCAACCCACGGGACCGGGCGAAGTCGTGGGCGACGCGGTTGAACTCGCTGTTCATCAGGCGCAGTTCCCTGGCGAAGCCGCTCAGGTCGACGTCGTCGAGAGCCGCTTGTTCGCCTTCGCCGTCGAGTGGCATGCGTACAGTCTAGTAAACCTTCATCGTCGAGATACTTCACGGTGGAGTCACCGCCCGCTCACCTCCGCGCCACCCCTGGGAGAGTCCATGACAAGCCAGCCCCGATCGTTCCGCTGGCTGGTCCCCGTGGTCGTCCTCGTTGCCTGGCTGGGCATCGGTGGAACGCTCGGTCCCTATGCGGGCAGGCTGAGCGAGGTCGCCACCAACGACCAGGCCGCGTTCCTCCCGCAGGGCGCGGAGTCCACCCGGGTCCTCGACAGGCAGAAGGACTTCCGGCAGGGCGAGACCCTGCCCGCCGTCGTGGTGTGGACCGGCGACGACGGCCCGATCACCGCGAGCCAGCGCGCCCGGGCCGGCCGGGCGCTCGCTGCCGCGGCCCGGGTGGACGGGGCGGTCGGGGCACCTTCACCCCTGCTGCGCGCCGAGGACGGCCGGGCCCTTCAGGGCGTGATCCAGCTCCGGCCCGACCTCGGCAGGAAACTGCCGGACACCGTCGCCGCGCTCAGGTCCGAGGTGAACGTCGTGGACGGGTCCCGTGCTCAGATCGCCGGCCCCGCCGCCACCCAGGCCGACCTGTCCGACGCGTTCTCCGGCATCGACGGCCTCCTGCTCGCCGTGGCACTGGTGGCGGTGCTGGTGATCCTTCTGCTGGTCTACCGCAGCGTCCTGATGCCGTTCCTGGTCATCCTCAGCGCCGTCTTCGCCCTGGGACTGGCCTGCGCCGTGGTGTACACGCTCGCCCGGCACGACGTGGTGCGCGTCGACGGCCAGGTGCAGGGCATCCTCTCCATCCTGGTCATCGGTGCAGCGACTGACTACGCGCTGCTGCTCACCGCCCGGTTCAGGGAGGAACTGGCCAGGCACGGTGATCGGTTTGCTGCCGCCCGCGACGCGCTGCGTCGCTCCGTGGCCGCCATCGCCGCGAGCGCCGCCACCGTCGCCCTGGGCCTGCTCGCACTGCTCCTCAGCGACCTGACCAACAACCGGGCGCTCGGGCCGGTCGGAGCCATCGGCATCGTGTGCGCGGTGCTGGCCACCCTCACCTTCCTACCGGCGGTACTCCTCCTGCTCGGCCCTGCCGCTTACTGGCCGTCACGTCCGAGCCCCTCCGGGTCGGGTGGCGGTGGGCATGCTCTCTGGCGTCGTGTCGCCGTCCGAGTGGACCGCGGCCCGCGGCCCATCTGGGCGGGCACGCTGGTCGTGCTGGCGCTCCTCGCGTCGTTCGCGCCGACGCTGCACTCCGCGGGGGTGCCCCTGGACGAGACCTTCATCAACAAGGCGTCCTCGGTCGAGGCCCAGCACGCGCTGGACGCTCACTTCCCAGGCGGGTCCGGGCAACCCGTCGTACTGATCTCCCGGGCCGGGCGGGCCTCGGCGGTGACGAGAGCAGCCGAGGCGACGGAGGGCGTGAGCGAGGCAGCACCGGTCGGGGCGGGTGGGCGGCCGGGAGGTCCGCCGAAAGTCGTCGGCGACCGGGTGGAGATCGATGCCACCCTCCAGGACGCCCCCGACAGCAACGCGGCGAAGGACACGGTCCGGCGGCTGCGGAAGACCACGCATGCCATCCCGGGCGCCGACGTGCTGGTGGGTGGCTACACGGCCCAGCGGTACGACACGCAGACCACCGCGGCCCATGATCGGACCATCATCGTTCCGGTGGTGCTGCTCATCATCCTCGTCATCCTCATCGGGCTCCTGCGATCCCTGATGCTGCCGGTGCTCCTGGTGGCCACGGTCGCGCTCAACTTCGCAGCGACGCTCGGGGTGTCCTCGCTGGTCTTCCGGCACCTCTTCGGCTTCAGCGGCACGGACGCCTCGGTGCCGCTGTACGGCTTCGTCTTCCTCGTGGCCCTGGGCGTGGACTACAACATCTTCCTGATGACCCGGGTGCGCGAGGAGTCGCTGCTCCACGGGGTACGCGAAGGCGTGCAGCGCGGGCTGACCGCCACCGGCGGAGTGATCACATCGGCTGGGGTGGTCCTCGCCGCGACGTTTGCCGCGCTCATCGTCATCCCGTTGTCGTTCCTCGCCCAGATCTCCTTCATCGTGGCGTTCGGCGTGCTGCTGGACACTCTCGTCGTCCGTTCCCTGCTCGTCCCCGCCCTGGTCCGCGACATGGGCGTCCGCGCCTGGTGGCCCAACGCACCGAGGCCGCGTGCAGGAGACCGGCACCGATGAGCGGGGCCTGGTCTGCACCCGAGGTGGCCGCGGGTTTCGCCGGTCCCCGTTGTCGCACGGCGCGGCGAAGCTCGCTATGGGAAGGTGTCCGCATGACAAGTCGACTACTTCCGCTGCGTGTTGGTGACGTTGACCTCCTGGTCGAGACGGTCGCAGTCGCCGGGTCGGAGCCGACCTCGCGGTTGCGGAACGCGAGCGGACGGGTCGTGGACGCCTTCGACCACGCGCGTGACGCGATCGTGGAGATCGCCTCCGCCACCGGGGAGGCCATCTGCCGGCTGAGGCACGAGGCAACCCGCCCCGAGCAGGTGGAGGTGGAGTTCGGGCTGAAGTTCTCCACACAGGGCAACCTCGTGGTCGCCGGCGCGGCCGGCGAAGCATCGCTGGTGGTCCGGCTGAAGTATCCCGCGCCCCGAGCTGAGCAGAGCGGCACCGCAGCCGACCGCGCCGACTGACCGCCCGCGGCGTATGCCGGGACGGGACCACGCACCCGAGACGGAACTGCGCACCTGGCTGCGCCGTCCGTAAGGAGATGTACGCGGCAGCGGCGTTCGCGGAGAGACGGGAGCGCAAAGGTGGTGGACGCGGTGGCGGACGCGAGGGTCCCCGGCTTCCTGGGCCGGATCCTCGACGTCGACGGTACGCCCGTGGGTACCTGCTTCCAGGTGTCCCCCGGCGTGCTGGTGACGGCGGCGCACGTCCTCGCGGACCTCGGATGCGACCGGACCGGTGCGTCGTTGTCCGTGGACGCCCTGAACGGAGCAGCGCAGCGCGCGCCCGCGCAGGTGGTGGCGGTCGACGAGCCCCGGGACCTCGCTGTGGTGCGCCGGGCCGAGCCGCTGGCGGAGTCGGTCCCCGTCTCCATGCACCCGGTGGCCTTCCAGGCGGACGTCGTCGTGACCGGCGTCGCCGAGGTCGACGACCCTGGCCACACCTACCAGTCGCTCGATGCCTCGGGGAGCTGGCAGGGCGGCACCGTGCGGGATGGCCGGGTGATGCTGTGGCGCGTCAGGTCTGCGGACGTCATGCCGGGGATGAGCGGTGCCCCCGTGCTGCGACTGTCGGATCGTGCTGCCGTCGGCGTGGTCTCGGCGCGGTACAACAGCGCGGACGGCTGGCTGCGGGGCTCCGTGTGGGTGGCCCGGGTCGAGGACGTCGCCGCGTTGTTGTCGACCGTTCCTGGGATCGACGTGCGTCGGCGGCTGGTCTTCGCCGACGAGGTCGGCACCGTGCTGTCCCTCCGTACCGTGGACACCGCCCTGGTCCGCGGACCGGCCGGCACGATGGCCGCCCGCGGCGCCCCGGATCCGGGGCCCGCCCCAGGCCGGGCGGCGCACGAAGGTGTCGGGGGCCTGAATGAGGCCGCGGTGGAGGCCGCCCGTGCGCTGATGGCGCTGGACGACGCGTACCGCGGCGTCGGCGGGGCCGTGGACGCGGCGGAGTGGCTCCTGTCGCGGGCCGTCGCCCACGGCCGATGCGCAGGCGACGTCGTACGGGACTTCCGGCGCCGCACCCGGCTGCGCGGGCTCGACCCTCGGGTGCTGCTGCTCTCGCACCCGGAGCACGAGGAGGCCCTGTGCCGCTGGTCGGCCTCGCCGGACGGCGTACGCCCGCAGAACGACCCGTACGGCACCGAGCCACCGGACACCGAACTGAACGGCTCCGGCCCGAGCGACTCCGCACCCCAAACCTCTTGCACGCTGCTCGACTCCCTTCGGCACGTCCTGGTCGACGAACTCTCCGGAGAGCTCTTCGTCGAACTCTCCGCAGTGTGCCGGCGGCAGTTGCGGGCGGTGCTCACCGACGGCCGGACCCCTCACCTCGAGGCCTTCCTCACCGCCCTCACCGCACGGCTCCCGGCGCTGCGTACGGCCTCCACCCGCGCCGTCATGATCCGTACGCCGGATCCGGACCCGAACCGGGACCCCGACCTGAACCGGGACCCGAACCCCGCCCAGGGCCAGCACGATGGGACGACCACCGCCGCCCCCGTGGCTGCCGAGGTCGAGCGCCGCGCACGGCGGGCCTCGGTCGCAGCCCGGATGTGCCGCCTTCCCGATCCCGATCCCTTCGTTCTCGGCCGTACCGATCTGGTTGCCGACGTGGTCCGCAAGGTGCGCAGGGCCATGGCACGACACGGCAAGGCGACCGCGTTCCTGTCGGGGCAGCCGGGCGTCGGCACCTCCACCGTGGCCGTCGAGGCCGCCCGCGCACTCGTGCCGGACTTCCCCGGCGGGGTCCTCCACCTCGACCTCCACGGCCTGGTCCCGAACGCCCGAAGACCCGCCCTCACCGCCGCGCGGATGGCGGCGGAGGCGCTGGGGCTCGACGCCGGCGCGGACCTCGGGGCGGGGGAGCGCCTTGGCGACGCCGCGCTGTTCGACCGGTTCGCTGCGGAGCTCCACGGCCGGGGGGTGCTGCTGGTGCTGGACGACGCCCTGGACGCCGCCCACGTCGCTCCCCTGGTGAAGCCCCCGGCCACCTGCGCGGTCATCGTCACCTCCCGAGACCGCGTCCAGGGCTACGCCGACCGGTCGCTCGTCTTCCGCGTGGAGCCGCTGAAGCGCGACGCCGCGGCCCGGGTGCTCGCCGCGTGCGACCCCGAGCGCAGGCACGACCCTGCCGTACTGCGCAGGTTGGCCCGGCTCTGTGCGGACGTGCCGCTGGCGCTGCGGATGGTCGGCGGACGGCTGGCGAGCCGCCCCGACCTGCCGGTGGACTACCTGCTGCACCTGCTGGAGGAGGAAGCGACCCGGCTCGACTACCTGGACTCGGGCGACCGAGCGGTGCGCGCGGCCATCAGGCTCAGCTACGACAACCTGGACGCCGCGGCACGCCGCACCTTCCGGTTGGTTGCCGCCGTGCCCGGCGCGGTGACGACCGGCGAGGAACTGGGCGCCTGCCTCGCCGCCCCGGCGCTGCGCCAGGAGCTGCTCCTGAACAGGCTCGTCGACCGCAGCCTCGCCCGACACGCCGCCTTCGTTCCCACCTTCTCCGGCGGCGTGCTCGCCTCCTTCGCGCTCTTCGACCTGGTCCTGCTCTTCGCCAAGGAGCGCCTGGCGCAGGAGGAGCCGGAGGAGGACGTGCATGACGTCACGTACCGCTCCGTCGCCTTCCTGCGCGACCGGCTCGGCCGGATCAACCGGGAAGATCCCGACGCGGAGCTGTCCGGTGCCCTCGACCCGGCCCGCTTCCACGCGGCGCAGCGCATGGCGGAGGAACGGGGATGGCTCGATCTGGCCCTGGAACTGGCGGAGGGGGTGACAGGCCTGTACCGGACACGCGGCGAACTCGACGGCGAGGTCGCGGCCAACGACGTACGCGTCGCCCTCCACCTGCGCCGCGGGGAAGCGGCCGAAGCCGTACGACTGTGCTGGGACAACGCGGAGCTGCTGCGGGACACCGACGGTGCGCGCGCACTGGGGCACGCGCGACGGGCCCGTGACATCGCCGGGTCCCACGGCCTGCCCGCAGGCGCTGCCGAGGCCGACTTCGTGATCTCGCTCATGCAGTGGAGCCAGGGCGACGCAGCGGGTGCCCTGACGTCCGGCCGGCGCTCGGTCGCGGCGCTGACCGCCCTGGGCCTGGCGGCCACCGCCGTCCCTGTCGCCGTCAACAACTCCAAACTGGCCTTCGAAACGGCGGGTCCGGAAGAGGCCGGCGCCCTGGCGCGCCAGGCCCATGAACTTGCTGAGGGACACGGCACCGCGGAGCTACGGGCGTCGGCGCTCTTTCAAAGACAGCGCGCGGAGCTGTGGATGGGAAACCACTCCGAGGCGCTCGTACTGGCGCAGCGCGCCGTCACCGCGTGCACGAGGATCGGCGACTGGTGGTCCGCGGCCGTCGCGTGCGGGAACGGGGCGCGTGCGGCAGAAGGCCTCGACGACCACCGGACCGCAAAGGACCTGCGCGCCCGGGCCGTCGACCACTGGCGGCGCTGCGACACCCTGCCCCACCTCGTGACCGCCCTGATCGACCTGAGCGCCGCCCACGTCCACCTCGACGAGCCGGCACGCGGTGGGGAGGCACTGACGCGCGCGGTCGCCGCGCTCGACCGGGCCGACGGCACGAGCGTATCCGCCGCCCTGAGCTCGGAGCTGCGGCTGCGTCATGCCGCGCTGTACGCCCTTTTCGACATCGCCCCACCCGGCACGGGCCTCGGCAGCACGCCCGAATCGGCCGGTGAGGGCGCAGCGTACGACGGCGATCCGGACCCGGATGTCGAACGCCTCTGGACCGCCCTCCGCCGCTACCGCACCACCGGCACGGGCCGTGGCCAGGCCACGCAGGCGGCCCGCCAGCTGCTTCCCACCCTCACCCGCCATCCGCCCTCCGGCGAGACGTGGCTGCACGAGACCCTGGGCACCGAGCCCGCCCCACGTCCGTCACTCGGCACCGCCTGACGCCTCGTACGAAGCCGGCCGCGTGCGTGCACCCGGGCGGGTGTGCGCTGCGAGGCGACGTATCCGTACGCGTCGTTGGTGCCGCCGAGCGCCGTGCGAACGGCCTCGAACCGTACGCCTTCGCCGGCGGAGGCGTACGACCACGCATCCGCCTGGTCCGATGCCACCGGCGACTGACGAGTCCTGCGTGGGCCGCCGCGTCAGCTGCGCGGGGCCGTCCCGATACGTCAGTCGGGATACCGGACCCGCGCCAGACAGTACTGATCCACGCCTTCCAGTCCACCGCCGGAGGACGCAGACCTCAGATCGCTGCTGCGAAGCTCGTGCGACCCCGCCCGCCTAGGATGAAAAGCCTCAAGGTCGAGCAGTTCCCTGCCGAGCTGCATTCATCCTGGGGGGAACGATGAGCAGCCCTTCCTCAGATTCTGGTGTCGACTCCCGCTCCGGGGACGAGCCCACCACTGAGAACCGCGAAGCCCCCGGCGCTTCCGACGTCGAGCCGGCCGAGCCTCGGCGCGGGCAGCTCGGGGAAGTCAGACGATTCGGACTGGGCATCCACACCTGGAACGTACTCGGAGCAGTAGCGGGACTCGCCTCGGCGATCACCGGCCTCTACTTCGGCTTCCACACCTCGTCTCCGCGATTACCGGCACCGCAGAAAGCCACGCACTCAGCCGCCCCGAAGCCGACGACTGCATCCCCGTCAAACGGCTCCGACCTCGCCTTCGTCCGCCCCTCGAAGGGCCTGATCCCACGTTGTACCAGCATGAGGGGAACAGGCCGCGCGCCCAACGGCTACCGCACATGGGTCGCGTTCCGCAGTGAGACCGACCGCGAGTACTACCTTGCAAGCGTGGCCGTCGATGCTGTCGACGCGAACACCTGGCAGAGCACCAAGGCGATCGTGGGTGAGGCGGCAGCCGTGCACGCCAGATTCCACTTCTACGCCTTCAACGCACCCGTCTCAGACGACGCAAAGCTCACCGAACTCAGCTACGGCACACCCGTGAAGGCACTCCCCCGGCACCGCGGACGAGTCGCCACCGTGGTCGTGGCACGCAACGGCACGGACACTGCCCCCTGTACGTACTAAGGGCCGTCCCGCCAGTCGTCTCCGGGCGGGTTGCGTCTGTGGGGTCCAGGTGAGCCGTCGACGGGACGTGGGAGAAGGTCCTCACCGTCGTCGGAGGCCGCCTCGCCCTCTGCCTGACTTCTGTCAGACGCTGTGAGCGGCTTCGCTCGCATCGGAAAGTCGTCGGATGGCGGCAGTGCGGATCAGGGCGGTGGCGCGATGGATGTCGGTGTCGAGGGGCCGGTCCTGGTCGAGGAAGGCGATGGACTGACGCATCGTGGTGTGTGCCGCGCGGGTGGCCGGAGCGAGGAGGTGCGGGCCCCGTAGATCAGCAGCCTGGGCCAGGGCGAGCAGGGTGATCGCGGCAACCTCGGTGGCAAGGCCGATCGAGGTGCGGGCGTGCCGGGCAGCGATCGTGCCCATGCTGACCTTGTCCTGATTGTGGGATTCGGTGGACCGGGAGAAGGAACTGACCGGCATGGTCAGGTGCAGTGCCTCCGCGGTGAGGGCCGAGGCGGTCAACTGCGTGCCCTTGAAGCCGTGGTGTACCCCTGCTTCGGCCGAGGCGACCGGGGCGACCAGGTTCGCGGGGAGGCCCCTGCTGTAGGAGTCGTCGAGGAGCAATTGGAGCTGGCGGTCGAGGAGGTCGGCCACGGAGGCGGCGGCGCTGGTCAACGCTTGGGCGGCCTGGGCGACGTGTCCGCCGTAGAAGTTGCCGCTGTTGTGGACACGGCCGGTGGCGGCGTCGAACAGCGGGTTGTCGTTGGAGGAGTTGATCTCGGTTGTCAGCCAATGACCGGTCCATTCCAGGGTGTCGCGCAGTACGCCGATGACATGGGGTGCGCAGCGCAGGGAGTAGGGGTCTTGGATGTTGCGGTCGAGTTCGGCGTAGCCGGTCTCGGAGGTCTCCGCGCTCGGTGGTACGGCGGTCAGGCGGGAGCCGGTGAGCAGGCGGTGGATGTGAGCGGCGCTGGCGGCCTGCCCGCGGTGCCGCTTGTGGGTGTGGGGAAAGGCGTCGAACTGTTCGGCAGGGCCGCGCCGGACCTCGGTGGCCCAGGCGGTGCACAGCTCCGCGATCCAGGCCAGTTCGCGGGCTTCGGCGTGCGCGAGGGTGGCGTAGGCGGTCATGAACGACGTGCCGTTGACCAGGGCGAGGCCCTCCTTGGCCCGGAGGTGGACGGGGTGCAGGCCGCGCGCGCGTAGCGCCTCGGCCGCGGGCAGCTCGCGACCCTGGCAGCGCACGTTGCCTTCGCCGGTGAGCACGGCCGCGACGTAGCTCAGCGGAGCCAGGTCGCCGCTGGCGCCGACCGAGCCGCGTTCGGGGATGAGCGGCAGGAGATCGGCGCGGAGCAGCTCGAGCAGCAGCGTGACGGGTTCTTCACGGATGGCGGAGGAGCCGCGGGCCGCGCAGTTCGCACGGATGAGCAAGGTGGCCCGCACGACGTCGTCGGGCGCGTACGAGCCCACCCCCGCCCGCAGAAACCGCAAGAGGTTGCGTTGGAGGGCCTCCGCTTTGGCGGCCGAGATCTGTCGGTCACTGCTGTCGCCGAAGCCGGTGGTGACGCCGTACAGGGCGGCACCTGAAGCGATCAGGTCGTTCTTGACACGTACCGAGGCCGCCATGCGAACCCGGGCCTCGTCCGTCAGCGCGCAGACCACCGGGCCGGGCCGGGTGGCGGCGGAGGATACGTGATCGAGAGTGAGGCTGTGCCCGTCCAGAGCAAGAGTCGTCAGCACGGTTGAGGTGGGAAGAGGGGGTACGGGCATGGCGCAACCTTTGCGGATGGTGAGGGCGGGCTGGACATCGTGGTGCCTGCCGCGTGTACGAGCCGGCAGGTTCCCCAATGCCGTTTCTGGTCAGGAACGCTGGCCCCGAGCGTTGACCTCGGCGAGACACAGGCCCGCGAAGTCCTCCCGGGTGACCTGGGTGAACGTGGCAGGCCCGGTATAGGTAACGGCGAACCGTTCCGGCAGGTCAGCGGCGAGATGCTGGCGTTGAGGCGCCGGAAAAGCCGGGTTGTCTCGTCCTGCCGAACGGACACGTGGCTCGGTGCGCACGGCCGCCCGTCCTCCCTGCGCGCGGCAAGGCGCTGCCCCGCCCCAACGTGGTTCACCTGTATGGATCGCAGCCAGAAGAGGCTGCCGCGCCACGAGTACGCAGCGGATCGCGGGCCCGTGGCTCGCCGGTAAGGACGGCCACGGCGGCAGGGCGGAGGTGGCCTGTGGTGCTCCTGAGCCAGGAGCGAGAGTCGGACGGAGCGTCATGCGGGCCCGGTGGAAGGCGCCGGCGAGGTCCTGCTCGACCAGGTCGGGCGAGCAGGACCCCAGCCGCCCGTCGCCCGCTGGCGAGGACACACGCGCACACCTCGCCGCTCGGGTCGGGACGTCTTCATGGGCGGCCGGCCGGGGAATCGTGACCCGGCTCCCTGCCCCTGCACTTCACCTCCTGCGAGGCTCCTGGACAGATCGTGTCACACGAAGCGATGAATCTCCTATCCTGAAGCTTTTAGTGCAGTTATGGTCTCTTACGCCGATGATGCGTAGTTCGTGGATAGATCGCCGAAGGGATGCCCGTGGAGACGGATGGAGCAAGCCCTGCCCTGTACCGGGCCAGAGGCTGGTGGCGCCCCGAGCGGCTCGATGAGCTGGTGCTACGTCATGCGGCCGGCGCAGGTGACCGTCCCGCGGTCGTCGGCGCGCAGGCGCTCACGCATGCCGGGCTCGCTTCAGCCGTGGACGCAGCGGCGCAGGGCCTGACGGACCTGGGGTTGAAGGCGCCGCGTCCGGTACTCGTCCAGCTGCCCAATTCCGTCGAGTTGCTGGCGCTCACCCTGGCCCTGCTGCGCATGGGCTGCCCGCCGATCCTGGCGCATCCGGCGCTGCGGCGGCACGAACTCCTGCCGGTGGTTGCCGATCTGGCCCCGGTGGCGGCAGCCGTTCCCGCCCGGAGCGGTGCCTTCGACCACCCGGAGATGGTGCGCGAGCTGCGTCATCACCAGTCCGCCCTGGCCACGACCCTGGTGCTGGGCGGCAGCGAGGCCCTGGGCCCGGGAGAAGTCGACCTCCAGGAGGCGCTGGGCGCGGCGGCCCCTTCTGCCCAGCGCCCTACGCACCGGACGCAAGCTGGAGACACTGCCCTGTATTTCCTCTCCAGCGGCACCACGGGCCCTCCCAAGCCGGTTCCTCGCACCCATGAAGCGCTCGGTTTCGTCCTGCGTCACGCCTCGGTCGTCGCCGGTCTCGGGCCGGAAAGCGTCTACCTGGCCGCACTGCCGGCGACGCACTGCTTCACCTGTGCCTACCCCGGTGTGCTGGGGACGCTGGCCAGCGGGGGAGCCGTCGCGCTGGCTGCGGAAGGGGACGTCGAGTTGCTGCTCGATCTGTTCGAGTCGGTGCGACCCACCCATTGCGCGCTCGTCCCGGCCCTCGTCGAGCAGCTGCTGGAGTATGCACCCCTGCGTCCCGTGCCGCGGGACCTGAAGCCCGTCATCCAGGTCGGTGGTGCCCGCCTGGACCCGGTGACGGCAGGCCGGGTCCGCACGGAGCTGGGCTGGCGCTTGCAGCAGGGGTACGGGATGAGCGAGGGCCTGGTGTGCTTCACCCGGCTCGACGACCCCGACGAAGTCGTCGTGGCCGTCCAGGGCAGGCCCGTGGCGCCCGGGGATGAGCTGCTCGTCGTCGGGGAGGACGGACGCCCGGTTCCCGCCGGCGAGGAAGGCGAGTTGTGGGTGCGCGGCCCCAGCGTCATCACCGCCTACGCGGGCCGGGCCGAGCGGGAGACGGGCCGCTTCGGGCCCGAGGGGCACTACCGCACCGGCGACCTGGTGCGGATGACCCCCGACGGCAACGTCGTGGTGACCGGCCGGCTGAAGGACGTGATCAACCGGGCCGGCGAGAAGATCCCCGCCGACGACGTGGAGGCACTGCTCGTCCGCCACCCGCTGGTGCGCGCGGTCGCCGTCGTCGGGTTCCCCCATCAGATCTACGGCGAGGGGACCTGCGCCGTCGTCGTCCCGGACCCGTCTGCGGACGGCCAGCCGCTCACCCTGTGGCGGCTGCGGCGCTACCTGACCGAGCAGGGCCTGGCCCCCTACAAACTTCCCGACCGGCTCCTGCTGGCCGAGGAACTTCCGCGGGTCGGCGTCGGCAAGGTCGACAAGGCGGCCGTGCGGCGGCTGGTGGAGGGGCGCGGCTGCCCGCCCGAACCCCTGCCCAGCGCCGTCAGCAGCGACTGACCCGCTCACCCCGGCGCCTTCCCTGGCCGCCGACGCGCACCGCCCGACCTCGCCCACAACGTCCCTGCCTGCTCCGCCCCCGCACAGGAGGAACCGCATGAATGACGGGCAACATCCCGCATGTCACGAGCCGGTCGCCGTCATCGGAGCGGCCTGCCGTCTCCCCGGCGGGATCGACGGTCTCGACGTGCTGTGGGACGCCCTGAGCGAGGGCCGCGACCTGATCACCGATGTGCCCCCCGATCGGTTCGACAAGGCGTGGTTCCACTCCCCCGACCCGAGGCGGCCGGGCAAGAGCTACACCTTCGCCGGCGGCTTCCTCGACCGGATCGAGGACTGGGACCCCGCCTTCTTCGGGATCTCCCCCCGTGAGGCAGCTCGGATCGACCCCAAGCAGCGTATGGCGCTGGAGATGGCCGTCGAGGCCTTCGATGATGCGGGCGTCGATCCGGCGGAGCTGCGCGGCTCCGTCACCGCCGTCCACATCGGCGTATACGCCCAAAGCTACGGCGCGCTCCAATCGCGCGACGTGGCGTCGATCGACGCGCCGACCGCCATGGGCAACACCGGAACCGTCGTGGCCAACCGGATCTCCTACCACTTCGACCTGCGCGGGCCCAGCCTCACGGTGGACACCGCGTGCTCGTCATCCCTGGTCGCCGTCCACCAGGCGTGCGAGACGTTGCAGGACACCCGCTGCCGGCTGGCGCTCGCCGGCGGGGTCAACGCCGTCCTCGATCCCTACGAGTACGTGGTCGCCAGCAAGGCGCAGATGCTCTCGCCAACCGGCCGCAGCCGCGCCTTCTCCGCTGACGCGGACGGGTTCGTGCGGGCCGAGGGCGGTGGCCTCGTCGTGCTCAAGCGGCTCCGCGACGCAGTAGCCGACGGGGACCGCGTCCATGCCGTGATCCTGGGCACCGGTACGAACTGCGACGGCCACACCCCTGGTCTGGCCCACCCCAGCGTGGACGCCCAGCGGGACCTCCTGCGCGAGGTCTACGCACGGGCCGGCGTGGCACCCGACGACCTCGCCTACCTGGAGGCGCACGGCACAGGCACGCGCGTCGGCGACCTGGTCGAGTGCACCGCCATCGGCCAGGCGCTCGGCACCCGGCGCTGCCAGGGCGGACCGCTGCCGATCGGATCGGTCAAGACGAACGTCGGGCACCTGGAGGCGGCAGCCGGGATCGTCGGCCTGCTGAAGGCGATCACGGTGATCCGCAACCGCCAGGTCCCGCCCTCGCTCCACGCGCACACGCTGAATCCGGACATCGACTTTGCCGGGCTGGGGATCGAACCGGTGCGTGCGCTACGGCCCGTCAGGGCGCCGGGGCGCGGACTCGTCGGAGTCAACTCGTTCGGCGCTGGCGGTGCGAACGCCCATGTCATCCTGGGCCCGCCCGCTCCCGAGGAGACGACGAAGCCCCCGAAGGTCGACGCGGGACGGCGGTTGCCGGTGGTGGTCTCCGGACACACCGAGGCGGCGGTGCGACAGGCCGCCGGCTCGTTCGCCGAGCGGTTCAGCGCGGCCGCCCCCGACGAGTTCTACGCCTTGGCGTCGACCGCCTGCACCCGCAGGGGGCACCGCACCTACCGCGCCGCGGTGCTGGCCTCCGACGCGGCGGAAGCGGCCGATCGCCTGGCGGAGGTGGCCCGACCAGCGGGTGGTACGGACGCGGTACGCACGGCCGCGGAGAACGGGAAGGTGGCCTTCGTCTTCTCCGGCAACGGTGCCCAGTGGGCGGGCATGGGTGCCGACCTGCTCGGTGTCCTGCCCGCCTTCAGCGAGGAGGTCGCCCGCGTCGACGTCGCCGTGCGCTCACTCGCAGGGTGGTCGGTGATCGACGAGCTGCGCACGTCGGCGAAGAGTTCGCGACTGGATCGGACCGAGTACGCCCAACCCGCGCTTTTCGCGGTCCAGGCGGGACTCGTCGCCGAACTCGCCGAGCGGGGCGTGCGCCCCGCCGCCGTCGCAGGCCACAGTGTGGGTGAGGCAGCCGCCTTCTACGCCTGCGGGGTGCTGACCCTGGAGTCGGCGGCGCGCGTGGTGGTCGAACGCAGCCGGGCCCAGGCCGGTACGGCGGGCAGTGGCAGGATGGCTGCCGTCGGGTTGTCGCCCGCCCGCGTCGAGAAGAAGCTGGCCGCCTTCCGGGGGCGGCTGGAGATCGCCGGGATCAACGACGAGCGAAACGTCACCGTCTCCGGCGAGTCCGCAGCCCTGCGGGAGCTGGGTCAGCGGCTGGCACTGGAAGACGTCTTCTTCCGCGAGCTCGACCTTGACCACCCGTTTCACAGCAGGGGCATGGACTCCGTGGTGGAGCCCCTGCGGCACGCTCTGGCCGGGCTGGTCGCACACGCGCCGCGCATCCCGATGATCTCGACCGTGACCGGCGGCCTCTTGGAGCCGGGCGACGGCGGCGCGGACTACTGGTGCCGCAACGTGCGCGAACCCGTGCTGTTCGCGCAGGCCGTCCGGGCGCTCGCCGACGACGGCACCGACGTGTTCGTGGAGATCGCCCCGCACCCCGTCCTGCGCGGCTACCTCAAGCGGTCGGCGTCCGCCGGGCACCGCCGGGCCGCCGTCGTGCCCACACTGGCGCGGCCCGTGGGCGGCGAGGGCGGCGCCGCACAGCTGGACGACGCCACGTGCGCCGTGCTCGCCGCCGGCGCCGAAGTCTCCTGGCAGACCTTCTTCCCCGTTCGCGGACGGGTCGCCGAGCTGCCCCGGACCCCCTGGCAGCGAACCCGGCACTGGAACGGCGCGGCCGAGTGGTGGGCGCCGCTGACCGGGAGCGGACACGGCAGGTACGAGCACCCGCTGCTGGGTGTGCGGGCGCCGTTGCAGCAGCCCGGGTGGCACGGTGAGGTGGAGCCCGCGCGCCTGCCGTGGCTGGCCGATCACCGCCTCGGTGACGAGGTGGTGATGCCCGGTGCGACGTTCGCGGAGATGGCGGCTGCGGCCGGCCGCCGCGCGCTCGGCGGCCCCGCCGAAGTCTGCGACCTGCGGCTGCGACGCCTGCTGACGCTGCCGTGGGACGACCCGGCGATGGACGTGCGCACGCAGGTGTCCGTGCACGACGGCGGCCTGGTGCGTATCGCTGCTCGCGCGGGTGGGGCTCCCTGGAAAACGCATGCACAAGCGTTCGTCCGGCCCCTGGGAGACGGCCCGCCACCGGCCGGAGGCGACTTCGGTGACGTCGTCGGCTCCCCGCACGCCCGCCGTTGGAGCGCCGCGGAACACTATGCGCGGATGGCGGCGCTCGGAATCGGCTACGGGCCGGCGTTCCGCCCGCTTCGCGTGCTGCACACTCTCGAAGACCGCGCGGTGGCCGACTACGAGCTTGCGGACGACTGCGCCGAGCAGGACGCCGAGGAGGGCTTCCTGGTGCACCCCGCGTTGCTGGACGCTGCGCTGCAAGCCACCGCGGTCCTGCTGGCGGACACCGACACGGACCCGTTCCTCCCGCACTCCATCGGGTCCCTGCGCCGCTGGCGGCGTCCCGCCGGGGCCGGACACATCCACGTCCGTCTGCGGGAGGTCACCGCTGACGAGGCCACCTTCGACCTGACCGTCACCGACGACGACGGCACGGTGGCCGTGGAGATCGAGGGCTACCGAGGCAGGCGCTGGCACAGCGCCGCGCACCGACCGCGTGATTACACGACCGTACTGCGGTCAGCCTCCCGTCCGGGAGCACGGCCGCGCTCCACGGCGCCGAGCCCGGCCACCCTGGCGTCGGCCGCCACCACGGAGGACGCGGGCGCGGCGGCAGCGGCGACCGCCGAGGCCACCGTCGAGTTCACCGCCCATCACGGTGCCCGGGTGCTCTCCGAATTGGCGCCGGACGGTGCGCCTTTCGACGTGCCCGGCCTGATCGGTGCCGGAGTGCTGCCGCAGTACGACCGGCTGGTCGCCCTGCTCGCGTCCACCGCGGAGGACCACGGCCTGCTGGAGAACGTCTCGCCGGCTGGACAGCCGCCCAGGTGGCGGCCGCTCGCGGGGATCGATCCGGACAGGAGCCTTGCGGCGACGAGCCGGCACCTCCCCGGCATCGCACCGGTGCGCGTGCTGTACGAGCGGTGCGCCCGGCACCTGCGCCAGGTCCTGACCGGTGAGATCGACGCGGTGCAGGCGGTCTTCCCTGAGGGCGCCATCCACCAGGCCCAGTACTGCTACGAGTCGACGCCGATGGCGCGCGCAGCCACCCGGCGCGCAGCGACCGCCGTGGCCGCCCTGGCCGACAGCTGGCCCCCCGACCGTCCGCTGCGCGTCCTGGAGGTCGGGGGCGGCACCGGATCGATCACCTCCGCCCTGCTGCCCCTGCTGCCGGCGGACCGCACCGAGTACGTCTTCACCGACGTCTCCACGCACTTGCTCCAGGCGGCGCGGAAACGCTTCGAGGACTACGACTTCGTGCAGTACAAGCCCTTCGACCTGGAGCTGTCCCTGGCCGAACAGGACCTGACGGGACGGCAGTTCGATCTCGTGGTCGCGGCCGACGTGCTCCACGTCGCCTCGGACCTGCGTCAGGCCCTGCGCCGGGTGGCCGCCACGCTCGTCCCGGACGGGCAGTTGCTGGTGGTGGAACACCACGATCCGCGCATTCTCGCGCTCGTCTTCGGTCTGCTCGAGGGCTTTTGGAGCTACCGCGACACCGACCTCCGCACGCAGTCGCCGTTGCTCGACGCGCCGGGGTGGCGGCGTGTCCTGGGCGAGTGCGGCTTCGGTGCCCTCGCCCCGGTCGGCCCCTCACCGGACTCCGGCGGGCAGTCGGTCCTGCTCGCACAGCGGGCGGACGATCAGGCACCGGGACCGGCACCGGAACAGGAGCCGGTCCCGCTGGGAGGGCGTTGGGTCGTGGCCGCCGAGGACGCGGCCCGGCCCCTCGCCGACGCCTTGCGGTCCCGGCTGGAGGAGGCCGGCGGCCAGGCGACCCGCATGCCGACGCACGCCGACCAGGCGGAGTGGGCCACACTGCTCGACACGGCGCGCCCCGACCATGTGGTACTGGTGCTCCGGCACCCCCGGGAAGCGACGGGCGGCGAGGAGATGGCCGTGGCGCTCACCCGCATCGCCGTGCTGCGTGCCTTCCTCGACGGCGGTGACACCGCAGGCGTCACACCTCACCTGTGGATCGTCAACACCTCCACTGGCGCCATGCCCACGCTCGGCGCCCGGCCCGCTCCCGTGGACGCGGCGACGTGGGGGGTGGCCCGCGTGCTCGACGGCGAACGCCCCCACCTGACAGCCCGCCACATCGCGCTCCGTACCAGCGGGGACGCGGACACCGACGCCCGGATCCTCGTGCGGGAACTGGCCTGCCCGGACGACGAGGACGAGATCGTGCTCACCGAGCACGGCCGCTTCGTCTCGCGGCTGCGGCAGGACACCACCCGTCCGTCCGACGCGCCGGACGGAGCGCACGCCCTGCTGGTGGAGGACGCCGGGCCCGGTCACCGCCTGTCGTGGGAGGAGGTCGAGGTGAAGCCCCCTGGTGCGGGTGAGGTGGTCGTCGAGGTACGGGCCGCATCGGTGACCCCCCGGGACGCGGCACGTGCGACGGAGGTCGCCACCGGGGCGCGCCGCCGGGTCGGCTGCGCACTGGCGGGCGTGGTCGTCGAGGTGGGGCCGGATGTCGCCGGCCTTGCACCCGGGGAGCGTGTCTACGGACTCGCGCCCGGCGCCTGCGCTTCCCGGGTGCGGGCACGCGTCGACATGCTGGCGCCCGTCCCCGACGGCCTGGCCTTCACCGAGGCGGCGGCGCTGCCCGCGGCTTTCCTGACGGCCCATCGCGCCCTGGATCACATCGCCCGGCTGCATCGCGGCGAAACGCTGTTCATCCGCGGCACGGGAGGGGGGCTCGCCCTGGCGGCCACGGTCCACGCTCGGCGCTCCGGGGCCCGCGTCCTGGCTGCCGCCGAGCAGGAGGCCGACCGGGACATGCTGCGGGCGGTCGGCGCGGCGGACGTCTTCGACAGCACCGACCCGGCGCTCCACCGCCACCTGCGCGACCGCACCGGACCGGGCCCCGACGTGGTGCTGGACTGTGACGGTACCGACACCGCCGACACCGTGGCCATCCTGCCGCCGGGCGGCCGGCTCATCCGCGTCGTGCACGGCACGCAGGACGCGGAGACGCCGCAGCTGCGGCACAGCGAGACCCTGTTCGCCTCGGTGGACGCCGCGTGGGCGGTCACCACGCAGCCCGAGTCGGTGGCCCCCCTCTTCGCCACGGTCGCCACGCGGGTTGCCGACGGCACCTACGGCCCGGTGCCCTTCACCTGCCACGTGGCAACGCAGGCAGCCGAGGCGTTCCAGTGGCTGCGCACCGGAGCCGCTATCGGAGAAACCGTCCTCGACTTCTCCGCTCTGCCCCCGGTGCGCCGCACCCACCGTCCTCTCGTCCTGGATCCGGAGGGCTGCTACCTGATCACCGGAGGGCTGGGCGGTTTCGGCGCCGCGACGGCCGAATGGCTCGCCGCGCGCGGGGCTCGACGCCTGGTCCTGGTGAGCCGCCGCGGGCCGGCGACCGAGGGTGCCGACGCCCTTCTTGCCCGGTTGCGGGAGCACGGCGCCCGCGCCACCGCCCATGCCGTCGACGTCACCGACCCGCAGAAGGTGCGAGCGCTCCTCGATGAGCTGGCGGAGCACGAGGGGCCGCTGCGCGGCGTGGTCCACTCCGCCGTCGTCCTGCACGACGCCGCGTTCACCGACGGCGATGCGCAGCAGGACCGGGCCGTGCTGGCGCCGAAACTGGGCGGAACCCGGGTGCTCGACATCGCGACCAGAACGCTCGGCCTGGACTTCTTCATCGTCTACTCCTCGATCACCAGTGCCATCGGCCATCTGCATCAGGCCACGTACGCGGCCGGGAACGCCATGGCGGAGGCCGTCGTCCGCGAGCGCCGCGCCGCGGGCCTGCCCGGTCTGGCCGTCCAGTGGAGCGGCATCGAAGGGGTCGGCGCGCTCGCCGACCAGGCCATCGCACGGAACGCCGTCAACCGGGGCCTGGGTCTGATCAGCACCGAGCAGGCGTTCGCGGCGTTGGAAGAACTCCTCGACCGCGACGCCGATGTCGCCGCCGTGCTCAACATCGACTGGGGTCGTCTGGCCGACGTCCGACCCTACTTCCGCGATCGCCCGAGGCTGCGCCATCTCGTGCCGCTCGGTGAACACGTCGACTACGCGGTGCTGGAGACGCAGCGGCGGAGGCTGGCGCAGGCTCCGCTCCAGGAGGCTCGAGAGGTGGCTGAAGACATGCTGTGCCGGCTGGTCGGCCGCATTCTCGGCTCACCGGCCGGCGGCATCGACCGTTCGCTCTCCCTGGACCAGCTCGGTGTGGATTCCATCATGGCGGCCGAGTTGATCGGCGCGATCCGCAAGGAGTTCGGCTGCGAACTGGCCCTGGTAGAGGTCTCCTCAGGGCCGTCAGTGACAGAGCTGGCGGCTCGCGTCGTGGCTCGGCTGCGCGAGGAAGCGAAGTGAAGCTGCACGTGAGGACCTGGGGCAACGGCCGACGAACGGCGCTGCTCGTGCACGGGTTGGCGTCCGACTCCGGCACCTGGGAAGCGGTCGCGCCCGGCCTCGTCCAACTCGGCTACCGGGTGCTGGCACCCGACCTGCGCGGCCACGGTCGCAGCCCACGCGGCTACTACAGCCCCCAGGCGCTCGCCGACGATCTCGTCCACACCCTGCCCGCAGGCGCCGACCTCGCCCTCGGGCACTCCGTGGGCGCCGCGGTGCTGACCCTGGCGGCGCAGCGGCTGGCAGCGGCGCGGCTGGTCTACGCGGAGCCTTATTGGGGGATCACCGCCGTGCCCGATCCACCCGCAGCATCCCGTGCGAATCGGCTGATGGCGGCGAGCGCTCGGCAGATCGCCGCCCAGTACCCCGCATGGCCGCGGCATGCGGTCACCGCCGAGGCGGCGGGCAGAGCCCGCTGGGACCCGCGCACCATGACCGACCTCCACACCTTCGACATGCCCGGCGCGCCACCGGGTGCCGCGGTGCCGTCCCTCGTGCTGCGGGCCGGGATCCCGGGTGTGGCGCCGGAACTGGACGAGGCCGCGCTACGGCAAGCCGGCTTCGACACGGCCACCGTCCCGGACGCCGGTCACCTGATCCACCACGACCAGCTCGAGGGCTTCCTGGCCGCGTTGCGCACCTGGTTGGGCAGGACAGCCGGCGCGGATCCCATCCCCATCTGAGGAGCCACTATTGCCGAACGATCCCCACCTCCCCCTCGGTGTCCGCCTGCGCGCCATGCCGGACGCCGAACGCGAACGCATCCTGCTCGACGTCATCACGGAGTGCACCGCGCACGTGCTCGGCTACCCGGGCACCGACGACCTGGATCCCGATCTCACCTTCCCCGAGGCGGGTGTCGACTCCCTCACCGCGTCGCGCATCCGCAGCCGCATCGCCGCACGGATCGGCGTCCCCGTGCCACGGGCGCGCTTCGGCGTGGACACCTCCTTCTTCGAAGCGGCCCGGATCCTCAGCAGCCTGGTCGAGGAAGCACCGTCGCACCAGGTGCCGGGCTGACCACGGCCATACCGTCGACACAGAGCGCCGGGCTCACTTCCACGCCACCCAGAGCACCACACACCCCCGCGACCATGTCCGCACCGTGCTGAAAGACGTCCGCAGCACGGCATCGAGGTCGTCGGCGTCGTCGCCGGCGTTGGCGAAGATGCCGCGTCGGTTGTACACGTCCATCAGCCACCGGGCCTGCGCAGGCACCCGCACCGCCTGGCCCCGGCCGACGACGGTGGCACCGAAGAACCGGCCGCCGGGCGAGAGCACCCGGGCGGCCTCCCGTACCGGGTGCGACTTCGCCGGGATGCCCTGACCGGGCAGGGTGTGGAAGACCAACGACATGGCGACGGACTCCATGCTCGCCTCGTCCACCTCCCACGGCTTGAGCACGTCCTGCCGGTACGTTCGCACCCGGTGGCCCGGCAGGGCCTTGCGCGCCATGTCGAGCGGGGCCTCATGACGGTCCAGCAGGTGGACCGCGGTCCCGGTCGGCAGGGCGGAGCGCCGCAGAAGCGAGCCCGTCCCCGGCCCGACGTCCAGGTGCCTGCCGCCGGCGTGACGCCGGTAGAGATCGACGATGTGCCGGGTCGGGCACCGCCAGAACAAGGGGCAGTTCACGGCATGCACGAGCAGGTCGTACTTGTTCATGAAGGAAGCGGTGTAGGCATACACGACGTGGCCTCACTCGTGTAGGGGCGGGGTCTGTGGCATGCCTATTGCCTGGCGGCGCGAAAAGTTTCCCCTCTCGCAGGCCCCTCCCGGCGACCTCACCTGCCTGGACGAACCGCTATCGGACGGTCGTTCCCAAGCTCGCGAAGCCGATGATGTACGGCCCGTGGCCCGTCACCGGCGCCGACTCCCCAAGCTCGTCCGGCCCAGCCGCTCAACGGTCATCACCTCAGCAGGCCACCGAACAGGCCGATGGTGCTCCCAGCGTGGCTGTCGGTGCGTGCCCGCTCGGTCCTGTGACCGCTCGGAATACAGAAGGGCTTCCCCACTGTCCCACCGCCCGCCACTCCCCACCCCGCCGAATCATCGCTGGCAGCTGAAACCTCATTCCTGTGATCACACGTCATACGCGTTACGCGGATCGGCGCGGACACACGGTTTCCGAGACGAGGCCGCACCGGGAAACCATGCCAGCTACGCTGGCAGGTAGGCCTGTTAGGCGAGTCTGACTACATCCGGGACGGTGCGGGGGAAATGTCAGCTTCGGTGGTGCGGGTGGAGACGGTGGAAGTGGACGCTCAGGGCTCCCGTCAGATCCGCAACAGAAATCGCAGTACCGCTTCTTTGCAGGACCGCTCCGACGAGTTGGAACAGGCGATCGTCTCGGCGTCGGAAATCGCTCAGGGCTCATTGGCCCGTATGGCCCCGAGTGACGGCTGGCGGGTCGCCAGTGTGGAACTCACGTTCGGAGTGACCCTTGCGGCCGAGGCCGGGGTGATCCTCTCCAAGGCTTCAGCCGAAGCCTCGTTCGAAGTGACCCTCACCGTCGAGCGGGCCTGAGGGTGCCCGATGCCGGGGAGGGGGCTACGCAGTCGACCTTCAGCAGGGTGGGACGGCGTTAGGCGCGGGGTTCCTCCTGACTCGCTGCTTCGTCGTGACCGCGAACCACTGTCTCCGCTACCTGTCCCCCACGGACGAACGAGTGACTGTGGAACTCGAAGGAGGTCACCATGTGGAAGGGCGTGTGTTACGCCGCGCGGAAGAGGCCGATTTGGCACTCATCGAGATTCTTCAGCCCGGCATCGTTCCGATAGCGCCACCCAAGGCGGATCTGGCCCGGCAAGGAGATCTCTGGCGGGGCCTCCATCGACCGTCCTTCGACGATCCGCATCTGGGCGGAAGAGTCGACAACGGCACCATGGACTACGCGTGCGAGGGCGGCGGCTGTATCGAGGTCATTCAGCTTCTGGCCGCACAGGGGCTCGGCGACTATTCAGGGTACTCGGGTGGTCCGGTCGAGCGCGTGACACCAGGTCAGGAAGAGGCCGTCCTGGGCGTTCTCGTCGAGCAGTATCCCGATCGCCAAGGCGGTGAGCGCTCGACCAACGTGCTATTCGCGGCCACGATTCGCGAAGTCATGGCGCGATTCGAGTACTTTCAGACCGGTCATCTGCTCAAGGTTCTGGACTCGAACGCAGAGGCTCCGGTCACGGTTTCCGAGATCCCCGAGGACCGCAGTCTGGGAGCTGCACTCAAGAAGGGCGAGGCGTTGCTCGCCGCCCTCAAAGAATGGTCCAGCCAGGACCTGCTCGATCCTACGCACCTCCTCACCCTGCAAGCGCAGGTAGCGAGGGGTGTGATCGACATGGCGCTAGGTGGTTCTGGTGACGACCTTACTGACTGAGCTGATCAGCAGTGCCGAGACCGCGTTGACCAGCCGTACTCCGTTCGAAAGCACCTCGCTTGCGGGCCTTTCGGACGAGGCCGCCGCCGACATCGTCAGGCGTGAACCGAATGCCATGGAGTCCGTGTGTTATCTGGCTGCGCTTCTCCAGGCCCTCAGGGAACACGAGGGGGCCCAGCGTGTCCTCCGGGCTGCGGCCGCTGCCATGCTGTCTTCGTCGCCAACCGATATCACCACGTTCGTCGCCACACTCAACCGGCTGTCCGTCATGGCCGCCACCCTGGGTGACCTCGAGATGGCGGCCAGCTGGCTGACGAGGACGATCGAGTTCATTCCCGACCTGGCCGCACCGCTACTCCGGGCACGGACGTACGCCAATCTGGCATCTGTCCAAGCTCGCGCCGGAAACGGTGACGCGGCCAGCGAGGCCGCCCGGTCGGCCAGGGAGGTCCTTGGCGACGAGACCCACCGGTACTCCGTCGAAGAATGGGACGTACTCAACCTGCTGGCCGCCGTTAACGCCTCCCTTGCCCGGCTGGTCAGCGATCGCGAACAGTTGGACAGCGCCATAGCGGAGTTTCGGGTCTCCAACCGCAGGGCGCTCGCTTCCCCTGTCGTGGAAATCGGCGAGCGAATAGACGCCCGTGAAATATCCCTCCTCACGTCCAGAGCCGCTCTGGAGTTCGAGGCGGCCAGGTCCCGGCACGGCCGGGAACGTATGGAGAAACTCGTGGACACCCTGGACGTCATCACAACCAGGGCCGCGGCCGTTCTCGGCGCGGATCACCCGCAAACCGTCATAGCACTGACCAACCTGGCCTGCGCGGAGTTCGAGACCGCTCGCCTCGGCGGCGACGCCGCTCGCCTGGGCCGATCGCTGCCCACCTTACGGACCGCCGCCCAGAAGGCCGCGGACTGTTTCGGACCGCTGCATCAGCTGTCCCTTGCCGCCCTCACCAACAAGGCCCACGCCGAACTGGAAACAGCCCGGCGTACTTCCTCCGGCCACATTTTGGAACACACCATACGGAGCCTCGAGGAAGTACACCGGCAGAACGTGAACGTGCTCGGGCAGCGACACGCCACAAGCCTGCTGTCCGCAGAGCTCTTGCGCGCTGCACGCCGGCAGATGAACGCGCGGACCCACCCTCTCGACGAGCCGCCCCCAGCATCAGGTCACGCCCCTCTGACCGCCCCTGTCACCTCGGCCGCATCCCGGCAGGGCCGGCGGAATCGCGGTGCTGTCAAAGAGCTCATCCGGGGCCGCTACCAGTTGCTCAGCATGATCGGCCGCGGCGGCATGGGAGAGGTGTGGCGTGCTCGGGACGAGGAGCTGGGCCGCAGGGTGGCCGTGAAGTGCCTCAAGCCGCTGACGCCACAGCAGGACCAGTCGTTCAGCCGGGTGTTGCAGGAGCGCTTCCGTCGCGAGGCGCGGATGGCCGCGTCCCTCCAGCACCGTGGCGTGACGGTCGTCCATGACTTCGGTGAGTACGACGGTGTGCTGTACCTCGTCATGGAACTGCTGGAGGGGGAGAACCTTCACCAGCTGATGTCTCGCCAGGAGGGTCCTCCGCGCGCCTTGCCGGTCGCCCAGGTCGAAGAGATCGCGGACCAGGTCGCCACCGCCCTCGCCTACACCCACGAGCAGGGCATCCTCCACCGCGACCTGAAGCCCGCCAACATCATGCGGCTCGCCGACGGCACAGTGAAGATCTGCGACTTCGGTATCGCCCGGCTCGGCCACGACGTCGGCTTCACCCAGAGGCTCACCGGCTCGGGCATCGCGATGGGCACGCCGCACTACATGTCGCCCGAGCAGATCGGCGGCATCGAGATCGACCACCGCAGTGACCTGTACTCGCTGGGCTGCGTGCTGTACGAGATCGCCACCGGGGCGCCGCCCTTCGACCTGGACGACGCCTGGGCGGTGCTCGTCGGGCATCGTGACACCCTGCCGGCGCCGCCCAGCACCAAGCGCGCCGGACTCCCCCCGTACCTGGAGCAGATCATCCTCGACCTGCTCGCCAAGGACCCCGACGCCCGGCCACGGGATGCCCGCGAACTGGTGCACCGGCTCCGCGCGGGCCGCGTCGTGACCACAGCACTGGCCGCCTCCCCCGACCAGGCCGGCCAGTTCGCGCTCGCCCGCCAGCAGTGGTCGTCGGCCCAAGAGCAGCGTCAGGACGCGCCGGGTGGCGGGCTCGGCGAACCGCGGCCGGACGGGGCGAAGGACCTGCCGCGTTGGACCCGGGGCATGACCGACGGTCCGAAGTCGACCACCGCGGGCCTTCCCCGGACCCCACCGTCCGACGCAGCCGCCGGCCTCACGGCCACATGGACCGCCGACACGGACCCGTACCTCGCGGCATCCGGCGGCCCCGGCACACCGCCCACCCCGCGGGCCGGGTACGGTCGCCCGGCCCCGCCGCTCCCCGGCGAAAGCGCACCCGCCGTCCCACCCGGGGGGACGTTCCCTGCCGGCAGCGCTCCACCTACCGCCGGTACCGGTCCCGCAACACCGGTCCACCCGGGTCCAGCCGACACCTCCGTCACCGACCCGGTGGCAGTGCTGGCCTCCCGGCACGAGACGGGTCTGAGTCTGGGCAGGTCGGGTCGTTGGGCTGAGGCGGGCGACGTGCACCGTGCGGTCGCCGGTGAGCGGGCCCGGGTCCTCGGTCCGGAGCACCCCGACACCCTCGCCAGTCGCTACGAGGTGGCCTTCAGCCTGAGCCGTACCGGTCAGGCCGCGGCGGCTCTCGTGGAGTACGGCCGCGTGGCGGCGGATCGGGCCCGGGTCCTGGGCGCCGACCACCCGGACACGCTCGCCGCCCTTCAGGAGACCGCGTTCGAACTGGGTCGGGCGGGCCGGCACGGGGAGGCGCAGGAGGTATACACCGCGGTGCTCGCCGCACGCGAGCGCACCGCGGGTCCCGACCACCCCGACACGCTGCGCTGCCGGCATAACCTCGCCTTCAACCTGAGCCGCCTGGGCCGCCTGGAAGAGGCCTGCCGCATGGCGTACGAGGTCGCCGCGGCCCGCACCCGGGTACTGGGCGCACTCCACCCCGACACCCTGGTCACCCAGCACGAGGTCGCCCACATCCTGGGACTGATCGGACACTGGGCCGAAGCACTGGAGACCTACAGCTTCCTCGCTTCGGCACGTACCGAGGCACTGGGCCCCGACCACCCCGACACCCTCGCCGCCCGCCACGAGATCGGCGTCAGCCTGGGCCGACTCGGACGCAGCACCGAAGCCCTCGAGCTGTACCGCAGCCTGGTCACCGACCGCACCCGAGTAGAAGGCCCCGACAGCCCCGAGACGCTGCGTGCCCGACACGGCTTGGGGGTCAACCTGGGCCGCTTGGGCCGCTGGGAGGACGCACTGACCGAGGCACGAGACGTGGCCGCAGCCCGCGCCAGGGTGCTGGGCGCCGACCACCCTGACACCCTGGTCAGCCGACGGGAGATCGCCGTCGCCCTGGGCTGGCTTGGCCGCTGGGCCGACGCCCTGCCCGAATACCGCACCGTGGCCGCCGCACGCAGCAGATCACTCGGTCCCGGCCACCCCGACACCCTCGCCGCGCTCAACGACGAGGCACACTGCCTGCAACAACTGGGCCGTGGCCCGGAAGCCGCCGAGCTCTACCGCCGCGTGGCTGC
Source organism: Streptomyces odontomachi (assembly GCF_024435355.1). Taxonomy (GTDB): domain Bacteria; phylum Actinomycetota; class Actinomycetes; order Streptomycetales; family Streptomycetaceae; genus Streptomyces; species Streptomyces odontomachi. Next base: position 215,968 of record NZ_JAMJWG010000001.1, on the reverse strand, counting down.
CCTACGCAGACAGGCCTCCGACTTCCGCTGAAGCAGGCCGGTCTGGAACAGGGCGTCGTTGCAGCAGGTGGTAGCCGGAGGCGCCGACTCTGGGCCTGTCGAGAATGCCGTCCGTGCAACTCGGGCGTCGGTTCGGTGCGGTGCTCGGGCAGGATGAGCACGTGTGCTGCTTCGTCCCGCCTACCTGACCGTCACTCACACGTTCGCCATGCGGCTACTGCCAGTGTGCGACCACGACAAGGGCACGAGGATCCTGTCCTGCGCCACCAGATCATGGTCCTTGAGCGGCCGCTCGCAGCGAACCGAGTCAAGTTCGCGGATCTGGAACGAACACACCGGCTGCGCCATGCCCTTCGCCAGTTCGAGCAGCATCACAACGCTCACCGGCCCCATCAAGAAATGGCCCCCGGGGGCACCACCGCGCGCGGCCCAGAACCGATCAGCAACCAATCCGTGCGGGCCAGCATGCGCCACACCCTGACGGCAGCACCAAGGTGGGCATTGAGACCGGAGCCATGCGCCAGGCTGCGCTCTTTCCACCCATAGCCGCATCTGCCGCAGGGCCGTTCTCCCAGCCGGCTTCGAGGCCCGCGCCCCTTCCCCTACGACGCCTCCAAGCCGGGCATGAACACGGCCGCAGGAGACGCCGCAGGAGACGGTCCGTGGTCCCAGAAGGGCGGCTACAAGCCCGGCTTGGCGCCGCTCGCGGGCTCCGCCCATCAGTCCACGGCCGCCGGGTGCACGGATCACTACCGCAGGCGTGCCTTGGATCTCCTGCTGCGCAGGACGGCGAACCGGCCCACGACGAGGATCTTCACGACGACGAGCACCACGACGACATCGGCGGCCCAGCCCGCCCACCGTGCCTGCCCCAGCAGCGCTTCGAGCAGTCCCAGGTGCACGGAGAGCGCCAGCACCACGACCGCTGCCAGGCCCACCGCTCCCAGGCGCGGCCGGTGTCGTGTGGTCCGTCCTTCGGGCGTGCTCGCCGCAGCGTCACGGGGCAGGGCCGGGGGCGTGTGCGCCTGCCGGCCGTCGTCCGCCTGCTGCCAGTGCACCTGCACCGCGTCGCGCCTCCCGATGGTTTCGAGGCGTCGGGCGATGCCTTCCTGGATCCGCCGCAGGCCGTCCTCGTCGTCGGCCTCGACGTGCAGCACCAGTTCTCCGGGTCCGGCGCGCATGATGCACCGGCCCCAGCCGAAGTCGACGAGCCCCTGATCGTCGGCCCACTCGGCCTGCCGCACCGTGAAAGCCGCGTCACCGTCGCCGTGGGCGGGTGCCTCGCGGTGCAGCTGTCCGCGCATATGGTCGATGTGCCTGCACAGTTGCACGAGGTACCGACTCGGTCGATCGGTGGCAACGCGGGCTTCCGCGGACAGCATGATGCTCCTTCTCTCTTCGGGAGTGCTTCCGGTTCCGCGTCCGCCGCGGCCCCGATGGCCAGCCGACTGCACGTGTGTTGATGCGATCCGCGCACGAGCGTCGACGGGGTCTTGTGACGTGGACGGGCTCCGACACGCGGTGGAAGTGCACCGCGACGACCGTGTGCCCCGCGGAAGCTCAGATCTTGGTGACCGCGACGAGCCAGGCCCGAACGCCGTCCGGGTCGGTGGTGATGTCGATGGTGGCCGGCTCGATGAAGTCGAGCCGCCATCCGTCGGCGAACGCCGCCTTGATCTCGTCCTGCGACACCCGGTGCGGCCCCTCGTCACCCGGCTGCTGGTCGCTGAAGCAGAGCATGAAGTAGCGGCCCTGCGCCCGCAGTACCGAGTACAGGCTGCCGACGAAGGCGCTACGGTCCTCGCCGCCGAAGATGTGGAACAGACCGCAGTCGAGGACCGTGTCGAACAGCTCCCCCAGATCGGCAAGCCGCAGTGCGTCCTGGCGGAGGAACCGGACCGTGCGGCCTTGTTCACGCGCCTTTGCCTCGGCTGTTCGCAGTGCTGTGGCAGCGAGGTCGACGCCGGTGGCGTCGAGACCGAGTCCGGCGCACATCAGCGTGTGTTCACCCGTGCCGCAGCCCACGTCCAGCACCCGTCCCCGGACCGCACCCGACTCGGCCAGCTCGAGGAACGCCGGCTGCGGACGGCCGATGTCCCACGGCGGAGGAGTGACGTACATGTCGTCGGGCCGCTCCCACGGCCGTCCGGAACCGAGCAGATGGTGGCGCGCAATGTCGGCCATAACGGAGATCCTTCCCCTTGCCTTGCCCATCCGGATGACCAGGACATCCGGATGACCGAACTGGACGGTGTCCAGAGGCGACACCACAGCTTTATCGACACACTTCGTCTCTGTCAATCCATTCTGTATTGGACACGTCAGTGCGTATACTGACGCCGTGCCGAAGTTGTGGAACGAGACGATCGACGCGCATCGCCAGGCGGTGCGCGACGCGACGTTGGACACCACCGCGACCCTGGTCGCCGAGTTCGGTCTGGCGTCGGTGACGATGTCGAAGATCGCCGAACGGACAGGCATCGGCCGCGCCACGCTCTACAAGTACTTCCCGGACGTCGACGCGATCCTGCTGGCCTGGCATGAACGCCAGGTCAGCCGCCATCTCACACATCTCGCAGAGATCCGGGACCGGACCGGCGACGCGGGCGAGCGCCTCACCTCGGTCCTGGAGGCCTACGCCGCCATCCACCAAGAGCGGGCGCGCCACCACCGCCACGAACACGGCGCCGGCATCGCCGCGTTCCTGCACATGGACGAGCACGTCTCCCAGGCGCAGAAACAGCTCCACACCTTCGTACGAGACCTGATCGCCGAAGCCGCCGAGAGCGGCGCCCTGCGGGATGACATCGCCCCCGACGAACTCGCGAGCTACTGCCTCCACGCCCTCACCGCAGCCGGCAGCCTGCACTCCGAGGACGCCGTCCACCGACTCGTCTCCATCACCCTGGCCGGGCTGCGTCCCCCACCACCCTGACGCCCACGTGCCCCTCGCCGAGGCTTCCGCCGGAGCAGGTCGCCGGCTCCGTACGGGATTCCGTGGCGTCGGCGACACGGGCGGGACGGACGGCGGTGAGCGGCCTGACCTGCGGTTGACTTGAGGGCAACCGAATCCGCCACATGCACCGGCAGCGGGCTCGCCGAACGAACGGGAGTCGGACGTGGACCTCAACGGCGCTCGCGTGCCGGTGGCCGGTGCCACCGGTATCCTCGGCCGCCCCCTGACCGCCGAGCTGGCTGTGCGGGGAGTGCGCCCGACGCTTGCCGGGCACGATCCGGTACGCCTTGCCCGGGCCTCCGAGGCGTTCCCGGGTGCTTCGGCCCACCGCTTCCTCGCGCCCGCCGCCTTCTTCCGCGCGGCACTCCCCCTCATGGCACCCGGCTCCCTCGTCGCCGCGTTCACCGGCGTGGCCGCTCAAGCCCCGCATGCGCCGTCGACGCCCGAGGGAGGCGACCCACGCCAGGTCGTCGCCGCCCCAGCCGACGCGATGGCGGCTGACGCAGCGCTGCCGCGCACGGGCAGGGACGGAACGCCCGTCGTCGAACGGCGCGCCAGGTGAACCGACCCGACGGCCCTTCCCGCGAAGCCTGCGACGTGGTCATCGTCGGCGGCGGCGCATCGGGGCTCAGCCTGGCGCACAGCCTGACGGCGACGGGCTCCCGCGCCGTGACCGTGGTGGAAGCGCCGGGCGGCCCCCGGCGAGCCCCGGAGCGTACCTGGTGTTACTGGGACGAGGGCACCGGCGACTTCGACGAAGCGGTGTGCGCCACCTGGTCCCGGCTGCGGGTGCACGACGCCGAAGGCGACGCGGTCACCGTGAACCCGTCGCCGCTGCACTACCGCATGATCCGGTCGTCCGTGTTCGAGCGGTTGGTCCATGCTCGGCTGGCCCGTTCCCCAGGCGGGCGCCTGCTGCGCGCGACGGCGGACACGGTGCGCGGCACGCCCGACGGGGCGGAAGTCCGATGCACGACGGCCGACGGACGGACGCTGACCTTGCGCGCCCGCCACGTGTTCGACTCCCGTCCACCGTGCACCCTGCCGCCGGCCCGTACACAGCTCATGCAGCACTTTCGAGGCTGGTTCGTGCGCACGGACACCGCCCGCTTCGACACCAGGGTCGCCGATCTGATGGACTTCCGCGTGCGACAGCCCTGCCATGGGCTCGCCTTCGGATACGTGCTCCCGCTGACACCGGACCGGGCCCTCGTCGAGTACACCGAGTTCTCCAGGACGCCCCTCACCACGACTGCGTACGAGGCGGCGCTGACCCGCTACTGCGGCGACACCCTGAGACTCGGTTCCTACCGTGTGGAGACGGCGGAGCAGGGCGTCATCCCCATGACGGACGGGCGCTTCCCCCGGCAGGTGGGGCCGGCCGTCTTCCGTATCGGGATGGCGGGCGGCGCCACCCGCCCCGCGACCGGATACACGTTCGCCGCCGTCCAGCGGCAGAGCCGGGCCGTTGCCGCCGCCTTGCAGGGCGGCCACGCACACGTGCCGCCACCGCACGGACGGCGTGCCCTCGCCATGGACGCTGTGCTGTTGCGGGCCCTGGACACCGGTCGGATCAACGGCCCCGACTTCTTCACCGCCTTGTTCCGGCGCGTTCCGCCACACCGTCTGCTGCGCTTCCTCGACGGAGCGACCTCGCTCCGGGAGGAATGCGGGATCGGCCTGCGCACGCCCGTCGGTGCCATGCTCCGGACCGCCGTCGAGCTGCCCTTCCTGCCCCGCCGCCACCATCCCGCGCCCGAGCCGAAGGGAGCCCCTGATGACCGTGCTGCGCGACCGTGACCTAACCCGCGCCGGGTGCCGAGCGGTGATCACCCCTGCCGGCACCCTCACCGGTGACCGTGCTCTCCACCATCACCTGCGGCGCAGCGTTCTCGACTTCGACACCGCCGCGTCCTTCACCGCCCGGCTGCTGGCCCCGGGTTTCACCGGCGCGCAGGCGGCACCCGTCGCCGGTTGGCAGACCGGCATCGTGCACACCTTCCTCGCCCGCAACGGTTTCACCGCGGCGATGGAGCAGACCCGGTGAACGCCTCGAACCGCGCGGCTCGGCGGGGCCGCGACCGCAAGGCCGAGATCGTGATGCCGCCGCCCGGCCGGGACCGCTTCGCACGGACCGACGCGCCCGGCGTCGGCGTGGTCGGCGGCGGGATCGCCGGTCTCGCCGCCGCCGTCCTGCTCGCCGAACGCGGCGCCCGGGTGACCCTCTACGAACGGGAGGATTCCCTCGGTGGCCGTCTCGCCGGATGGCACACGCGTCTGGCCGACGGATCCACGGCGACCATGAGCCGAGGCTTCCACGCCTTCTTCCGCCAGTACTACAACCTGCGCGGTCTGCTGCGCCGGACCGACCCGGGACTCGACCGTCTGAGACCGTTGCCGGACTACCCGCTGCGACACAGCGGCGGGCTGACCGACGGGTTCGCCCGTGTCCCGCGCACGCCGCCCTTCAGCGCGCTCGGCTTCGTCGCCCTCAGTCCGACGTTCGGCTGGCGCGACCTCGCTGCCATGAACCCCCGTGCCGCGCTGCCGCTCCTCGACGTCCGCGTGCCCGAGGTGTACGAACGCTTCGACTCGCTCGCCGCGACAGCGTTCCTCGACCGCGTACGCTTCCCGGAGGCGGCTCATCACCTCGCCTTCGAGGTGTTCTCCCGCAGTTTCTTCGCCGATCCCCGCGAGCTGTCCGCCGCGGAGCTCCTGCTGATGTTCCACATCTACTTCCTGGGTTCCGCGGAGGGCCTGCTCTTCGACGTGCCGGACGATCCCTTCCCGCAGGCCCTGTGGGAGCCCCTCGGCGACTACCTCCAGCGCCTGGGAGCCGATGTGCGCACCTGCACCCCCGTGTGCGGTGTGCACCCGGCGGACGGCGGGAGAGTGGCGGTGCGGACCGAGAAGGCGCTCCACCGGCATGATGCGGTGGTGCTTGCGCTCGACGTCGGCGCGCTGCGCGAAACCGTCGCGGCCTCGCCCGACCTGGGCACGCCCGCCTGGCGCGACGGCATCGCCGGCCTGCGCTCCGCCCCGCCCTTCCTCGTCTCCCGGCTCTGGCTCGACCGGCCCGTCCGCGCCGACCGGCCGGGGTTCCTCGGCACCAGCGGTTACGAGGGCCTGGACAACATCAGCGTCCTGGACCGCTACGAGGGTGAGGCTGCCCGCTGGGCCGCCAGGACCGGGGGCTCTGTGGTGGAACTGCACGCCTATGCCGTCGGATCCGACGCACACCGGGAGCAGGTCCAAAAGCTCCTGCTCGACGGCCTGCACCGGGTCTACCCCGAGACCGGCGGGGCACGGATGGTGGACGCCAGACACGAGTGGCGTGCCGACTGCCCGCTCTTCCCGGTCGGCTCACACTCCCGGCGGCCCACCGTGTCGACGCCCCACTCCCAGGTGACCCTTGCCGGCGACGCGATCCGCTGCGACCTGCCGGTGGCCCTGATGGAACGCGCCGCCACCACCGGGTTTCTGGCGGCGGGTGCCCTGCTCGCCCGATGGGGTGTGCGGGGCCAGGTGCTGTGGACCGTGCCCCGGACGGGCCGTTCCGCCGCACTGCGGGCACTCGGCGCTGCCGGTCGACGCTGAGTCCCGAGTTCCGCGAGTCCGTACGCGGCGGGTGAGCCCTGCCGCGGCCGTGCGGGCCGGTGCGGTGGGCCTGTCGGGTGGGCGGCGGACCGGCAGGAAGGCCGACCGCACCGACCGCCGCTCGCGCGGCTGGCTCACGCGGGCAGCCGGCCGGCGCTGCGCAGCGCCCAGCGCCGCTCCGCGTACGCCAGGTCGTCGCGCCACAGCCGGGCGGCCGTCCGGCGCATCAGAGGGCGCAGCGCGGGTGCGACAGCCCGCGCCAGCGCGAAGCCCCGCCGGTCCGACGTGGCGACGACGGCCTCGACGACGGCGGTCAGCGGCTGGTCGTCCGTCGGTGCGGTGAGCGGCGTGGCATGGGTCTCCACCACGGACGTGGCTCCGTCGCCCCGGGTGATGCGCATGAGCACCGTGCGCGGCCCGGAAGCGGTGAACTCGGCTCTCACCGGCACCACCAGCCGGTTCGTGACCCGGAAGGAGACGTCGACGACGAACGTGTCGTCCTCCTCGTCCACTGGCGCCCGTACCACCTTCAGGTCCGCGAACGCGTACGGGTGGAACCACGAACCGTGCCACGGGTCCAGACGGTTGGCGACCACGTCTTGTGGCTCGCAGCGTCCCACGGCGACGAACACGGCATCCACCGCGCTGCCCGCCACCGGACGCTCCGGTACCGGAGGGCTTGCCCGTGGCTCCTCGTCGCCCACCGCGTCCAGCCTGACCCAGATCAGCACCCCGTCGTCGTGGACGGGATACGGGTCCCAGCCCGCGAACGCCTCACCGTCCAGGGCCAGTCCGTGCCAGTGGCACACCAGCGTGCCACAGGCCACCCGGCCGTCCCGCAGCGGCGCCCCCAGGTGCGGGCAGGCGCCGGGCCCCGCGTGCAGTTCACCGCTGTCCGAGCGCCACAGCACGACCTCGACACCGCCGACGGTCCTGCCGCGCGGAGGGCCTCCAGCGCGGACGTCCCGTGCGGCGCCGACGACGAACCAGTTGCCGGCCGGGCGCAAGGAGGCGCGCTTGACCGCGTCGGCGATCAGCGCCGGGCGTGCCTCCTGCCAGGTCGGCCTCTGCGTCGCCCAGGCCGACGGGCCCCGGCGCCGCAACGGCGGCGTCCATCCGGTCCGGCCTCTTCGATCGGTCACTGCACCGGTCCCTTCCACTGGAGTGCCGCACCACCCGCAGGCGCTGTCCGTTGCCGGACCCGCGCGCGCCAGCGTGCGCCCGCCACCTGGACGACACCGGCCGCGGCCGACGCCGCACGGCGGCGCCGGGACACCACGGCCCTGCGGTGCAGCACCGCGTAGTCCTGTTCCGCGATCGCGTCGAGGATGCCGCTGTAGAGCGTGAACGCGGTGCGGATGCAGGGCCGTACGCGCGGATCGAGCATGGCGATGCCCGGCTCCGCCTGCCGGTACACGTCCCTCGTCAGCGTCTCGGCCGCGACCAGCGCCGCGCGGATCCTCGAGTCGCGCCGTCCCGTGCCGCGGCTCCACTCCAGCAGCGCACGGTCGACACCGTGGGCGACGAGCAGGTCCGCCGGCAGGTAGACACGGCCGCGGTCCAGGTCCTCGCCCACGTCCCGCAGGAAGTTGGTGAGCTGGAACGCCTCCCCGAGGGCCGCCGCGTGTGGTGCCGCCTCCTCACGGGGCACGACCGTGCCCAGGACCGGCAGCATCTGTAGCCCGATCACGGCGGCCGAGCCGTGCATGTAGGCCCGCAGGTCCGCGTAGGTCGGATAGTCCGTGACGTGCAGGTCGCTGCGTATCGATGCCAGGAAGGCGGCGAACAGCGCGTGGTCGATGGCGTACCGCTCGGCGGTGTCGGCCACGGCCCGGACCACGGGCTCGTGCCCGCCGCCGCTGCGCAGTGCCTGCGCGAGGTCGCGCTCCAGACGGTCCAGCAGCCGTTCGCGTTCGCCGGGTGCCGCCCGCTGGTTCAGATCGTCCACGATGTCGTCCGCCCACCGGGCGAAGCCGTACAGCGCGTGCACGGCCGAGCGGTGTTCCACCGGCAGCAGGCGGGTGGCCAGGAAGTAGGTCCTGCCGTGCCGGGCGTTGAGTTTCCGGCAGTGGGTGTAGGCGGCCCGCAGCCCGGGATCGGTGACGCCCGCGGCATCCAGTTCACGACGGGTCATGGGCACCAGCCGCGGTCGGGGTGCACGGCGGGGCGTGGCGGACGGCGGTCGGTCTTCGTACGGAGCGGCTTGGCGTGCCCGCGGTGATGCGTTCGGCGGCGAGTCTGCCGCTGATCAGCACCGTCGGGATCCCGACACCGGGAGTGGTGCCGCAGCCGGCGAGCACGACGTTCTCGACGCCGCTCACCAGGTTGCGCGGGCGGAACGGGCCGGTCTGGGCGAAGGTGTGAGCGACGGAGAAGGGGGTGCCGGCAGCGTGGCCCTGCGCCGCCCAGTCCAGCGGCGTCACCAGCTGCTCTTGCCGGATGCTCGCCGAGAACCCCGCCAGGCCCCGGCTCTCCAGCTCGGCGACCAGGCTGTCGCGGTAGCGCGGCCCGAGGTCCCGCCAGGCCGCGGCCGAGGGGCCGATCGTGGTGTTCGGACAGGGCGCGAGGACGTAGTGCAGGTGCTCGCCCGGGGGTGCCAGCGTGGGATCGTGTGCCGTCGGCCGGGTGATCAGCAGGGATGGATCGCTCATCAGCCGCCCGGACCTGGTCAACTCGTCGAAGGTGCGTTCCCAGGCCGCGCCGAAGGAGAGAGTGTGGTGGGCGAGGCCGGGCCAGGTGCGGTCGGTCCCGGCGTGCAGGACCACGGCGGACGGCGAGTGGCGCAGCCGCACCGGGCGCCACGGGGCGCCCCCCAGTAGACGGTACGAGGTCGTGAGTTCGCAGGTCAGAACGACCGCGTCACAGGGGATCCGTTCGCCGGAGGAGAGCCGGACCGCACGCACCCGGCCGGCCGAGCGCTCCAGCGCGATGGCTTCGGACGACCAGCGGAAGCCGGCACCCGCGCCGGAGGCCGCGGCCGCCATGCCCCGGGGCAGCGCGTGCATACCGCCCTTGGGGAACCAGACGCCGGCCACCGTGTCCATGTAGGCGATCACGGCGTAGGCGGCCAGGGCCCGAGCGGGGGCCACTCCGGCGTACAGGGCCTGGAAGGAGAAGACGCGGCGCAGCCGGGGGTCGGAGAGGAAGCGGCCGATGCGCCGGTCGAGCCGCCCGAAACCGCCGAGCGCCGCCAGCCGGGCCAGGTCGGGGTGGAGGAGCTGGAGGGGGGAGTCGAAGTTCGCGTCGATGAAGCGGCGCACCTGCGTCCGGTACAGCAGCCTCAGCCAGTTCCGCAGCGCACGGTAGCCGGCGGCCTCGGCCGGCCCGGCGAAGCGTCGCACCTCCGCCTCCATCGCCTCGCCGTCGGTGTACACATCAAGCCCGCTACCGTCGGCGAAGCAGGCCCGGTAAGCGGGGTGCAGAGCCACCAGTTCGACGTGGTGGGCGAGGCTGTCCCCGACGGCCGCGAACGCCTCGTCGGCCAGGTGCGGCATGGTCAGCACGGTGGGACCGGTGTCCAGATGATGCCCGCCGAGCTCCACCCGGCCGGCCCGGCCGCCCGGCACCGCGTCCCGTTCCACGACCGTCACCCGGCGCCCCGCGCCGAGCAGGTGCAGGGCGCAGACCAGACCGGACAGCCCGGCCCCCACCACCACGACGTGGTCCGTTGGACCCGGCACCCTCCTCACGCGACCTCCCCGATGTGGCAGCCGGCGAGGCCCGACGCGCGCTGGACCGTCGCTGCGAACTCCCGCCGCACGGCGGGGGCGGCATCCGTTCGCGCGAAGTGCCGCAGGCCGTCGACCGCGAGTTCCGCGATCCTCGACTCCACCACGGCCCGGGCTCCGGTCCGCTCCAGCGCGGCTCGCACGCACTCGACGGTGTGCTCCTGCCGCGCGGCCCCGCCGGCGGCGAGCACTGCGGCTGCCTCCTCGTCGCCGTCGGCGCGCGCGAGCCCGAGCGCGACGGTCAGGAGATAGGTGAGCTTGTGGGAACTCAAATCGTCCCCGGCCGGTTTGCCGGTCGCTGCCGGGTCCCCGAACGCACCGAGGAGGTCGTCGCGGAGCTGGAAGGCCAGCCCCGCACACCGGCCGGCCGAGCGGAGCGCCTCCATGGTGTGCTCGTCGGCGCCGGCCAGCGAAGCCCCCAGGGTCAGCGGCCGCGCGACCGTGTACAGCGCGCTCTTCAGCACGGCGGTCGCCAACACCTCGTCGACGCCTGACGAGCCGGTCGCCTGCGCGTGGATGTCCCGGTACTGGCCCGCGACCATCTCCTCACGCATCGCCCGCCACTCGTCGTGCAGACGTGAACCGTACGGCGAGCCGAGCGCCGTCTCCGTCAGCAAGTCGTCCGCCCACACCAGCGCGAGATCGCCGGCAAGCACTGCGGCGGACGTGGCGAACGACTCCGGCGAGCCGCTCATCCCGGCCGCCCGGTGCATTCTGGCCAGGTCCACGTGCAGCGCGGGCGCTCCCCGGCGCAGCGGTGACCCGTCCATCACGTCGTCCTGTACGAGCGCGCACGCCTGAAGCAGTTCAAGAGCGGCTCCCAGGTCCAGGACCGCCGCCGCGTCGCCCGAGCCGCCCGCAGCCCGCCACCCGCACCACGTGAACGCCGTGCGCAGCCGCTTGCCTCCATGCCTGACGAACGCAGCGACCCGGCCGGCCACGTCACGGGCGAACACCGGGTCGGTCGCGCGGGCCTCACGCATTCTCGTGTCCAGGACACGCCCCAGCACGGCCTCGACGTGCTTGATGGCGTCGGAGGCGGTGCTCGGGGGCTCAACCCGTTCCTCCCCTTCGGCCAGGCCGAGTCGCAGTCCAAGCACACGCAATCCCTCACTCTCCGTAAACCAGACACCATGGATTCCGGCGCGGTCCCCCTATGGATGCCACGATTCCTGCCCTGCGGAGCAGGTTCCCGAGGGGCACTCACCCCACCGGCCCAGTCGGGGCCCGCATCGCCTGCTCGCGCGGTCCCCGTCGTCGGCGGATGAGCGAGCAGGTCGCCGAGGTGACACGCGGCCGCTCCGCACCGACCCGAAACGGGCGACCGCGTGCATCTCCTGGAAAAGGGTGCGTATATCTTGAGGCCAGTGTGAGCGGTGTGCATCCTGAAGCCGCAGGTCACAGGTGTGGCGTGAGGGGCGGGAGGGGCACTCGGGCAGGGCATGCGACACCGCCACCGAAGATGGCCACGGCGCCGGCAACGGTTCCCGGACGGCCGTCCCACAATCCTGCGCGACGTATGGACTGGAGGTTCCGGTCGGCGGCGGAGGCCCACCACCCATGATCACCGGAACCACCAGGGAGCCCGCAGCATGACCGGCACCACGAAGGCCCTTGGCGGGTCGGCTGTAGTCGACGAGGCGGCACGAGGTGTCACGCGCCCGTTCTACATATACGCCGTGCTCACCAACACGCTGTTCCAGCGGGGCGTGTTCGTCCTCTTCCTTCAGCAGCGAGGCTTCTCCGCCGGGCAAGTGGCCCTGCTACAGACACTGCTCTACCTGGTCAGTGGAGTTGCGGAGTTGCCGACGGGAGTCATCGCCGACCGAATAGGAAGGCGTGCCAGCATCGTGATCGGCCAGATGCTGATAGCCGGATGTCTGCTCGGTCAGGTGGCGTTCTCCGACTACTGGGTGTTCCTGGCACTCTTCATCGGGCAGGGCGTGGGCATGGCGTGTGTGTCCGGCTCGGACACCGCCCTGCTGTACGACCTGCTCGTGCGTCGTGGTGCAACCGCCGGCTACGTAAGGATCAGGTCCCGGTTCACCATGCTCGGGACGGTCACCTCGGGAGCCGCCATCGTCCTCGGCGGCCAACTGCAACAGATTTCCTGGTGGGTCGTCTACGTCGGTTCTGCGGCGTGTCTCGCCCTGGCCGTAGTGGTGCTGATGTCACGGGTGCCCGAGATCCGCGGCGCGGACGCGGTGGACGAGCAGGACGGAACCGAGGGGGAGCACGGCGACGCCACGGCGTGGCGGGCGATGCTTCGGGTCGCCACGCCGGCGCTCGTGACGCTTGTCGTGGTGTCGGCGATGATGCATGCGACTTTGACGCCGTACATCATTTTCACGCAGAAGACCCTCTCCGATCAGGGAGCGGGTACCGCATCGGTCAGCGTGGTCATATCGGCGGGATTCTTCGTCGGCGGGCTCACCCCGCTGCTGTCGGACCGCGCGGACCGGCGCATCGGGTACCGGGTCATGGTCCCGGTGTCTCTCCTGACGCTCGCCGCGGCTCTCGGCCTCAGCGGCCTCGGCCTTGTCTGGATCACCGTCGCCGCGTTCCTGGCCCTGGTCGGGGTTCCCGAGATCACCGCCGTGCTCGTGGACAACGTGTTCAACGAGGCCGTGCCGTCGCGCCACCGGGCGAGCCTGCTGTCGATGATCGCATTCGTGGAGTCGGCGCTCATCGGCGTCGGCTATCTCGTCCTCGGTGCGCTCATGGACGGGCTGGGCTCCGGTGTGGGCATGGCCGGCTACGCCGCGGTTCCCGTGCTGGCATGTCTCCTGTGGCTTCCGGTGCTCTTCCGAGGGGCACGGGTGAGCACCGAGATCGAGAAGCCCGCCGGCCACGAGGCATCCTGAAACGCCCCTCTCGAGCACCACCCGACAACTGAACGCCGCTGGCACACATCTCGTTTCATTCGTTCGTGTTGTTGCAGTCGAGAAAGTACTTCTCCAGCACGTCGAAGGACGGCTGGATCTTCTTGTTGAAGACCGGCTCCGTCACGTCGGACATCCGCGAGTCCGGCTTCAGCTTGCTCGATGACGTCTTGAGCGCGCCGAGCGCCGCGCGGAACTCCTTGGCGATGGCCGGTGGCGCGCTCGCCTGAACCCCGTCGCCGAGGCGAATGGTCGAGGCAGCCTCCTGCTGCAGTTTCTTCAAGTCCATGCGCTGGCTGTGCACCGCATCGGCCAGATCGCCGCGGTAGCTGGTCAAGCCCAGATGAAAGCGTGTCAACTCATCGCAGAAGGGCGAGGGCTTCGAGGGACCGGGTGAGGCGGAGGACGCCGCGGCGTGGGCTTTCGCCCTCGATCCCGGAGAGTCCGAGCCCGCAGAGCCTGAACAGCCCACCGTCATCAGTGTGGCGGCCGTCGCCCATGCGACGACCGCCGCGGAGACGCGTACTCGTTGCGCTGTCATGGGCGCAGAGTAGGAGCCGTCGCTCGGGAGGGGGCCCCACCGAAGCTGATCGTGCAAGACCATCTGGGCAGAGCAGCTACTCCCAACCCGTCGAGACGCAGCACGAGCGGACGCAACGGCGAGGAAGACCACGTCAGAGGGAGACATCCGACACCTCCGGTGGCAAGATCGGCGCCACTCACTGGCACAGGTAGGCCCTCGCCGACCGTAGTTATGGAGGCGCCCATGTCCACTCGCTCCGCGTCACACCTCATAACCACCGCCGCCGCCCTCGCCGTACTGGTGGGCTGTACGAGCACCAAGTCCTCCGATACGGGCGGCTCGACACTGGATCTGGTGGAGCCCGGCAAGCTCAAGACCTGCACACACCTGCCCTACGAGCCTTTCCAGTCCCGCAAGGGCAACACCGTCGTCGGCTTCGATGTCGACCTCGTCGACCTGGTCGCCAAGGACCTCAAGGTCAAACAGGAGATCGTCGACACCCCCTTCGAGGGAATCCAGACCGGCGAGGATCTCAACACGCGCAAATGCGACCTCGCCGCGGCCGGCATGACCATCACCCCGGTACGCGAGGAGAACCTGGACTTCACCGACCCCTATTTCGATGCAACACAGGCGCTACTGGTCAAGAAAGGCGCTCCGTACCACTCGATGGCCGACCTCAAGGGGAAGAAGCTCGGGATCCAGCAGGGCACCACGGGTGAGACCTACGCGAAGAAGCATGCCACGGGTGTGACCACGGTGGAGTTCGAGGATGTGACATTGTTGCTCACCGCCCTGAAAACGGGCCAGGTCGACGCGGCCATCAATGACAATGGCGTCCTCTTCGAGTATGTGAAGAAAAACCCGGACACCGCGGTGGCGACGGAATTCCAAACGGGCGAGAGATACGGCATCGGAGTACGCACGGGAAATGACAAGCTGCGCAAGGAAATCAACAAGGTGTTGAAGAAATCCAGGGCGGACGGCACCTACGACCGGATTTACAAGAAGTGGTTCCCCACCGCTCCCAAGAAGTGAGGAATCCACTACCGATGCCGATATCTCGCAAACAGCGGGCCCGCGTCGTCCGGGCCCTCCAATACACCGTGCTGGCCGCCGCACTCCTCGCGCTCGCCCTCTCCGCGGACTGGGGCGAGATACGCCGCGCCTTCTTCGATGTCGGGGTGGCCAAGGCGCAGTTCCCCGACATCATCGGCACAGCCCTCGTCAACACAGTCATCTACACGCTGCTGGGGTTCGGCTTCGGGCTGGTTCTCGGGCTGCTTCTCGCACTGATGAGGCTGTCGACGGTGCCGCCCTACCGCTGGTTGGCCGTCGCGTACATCGAATTCTTCCGGGGTGTCCCGGCGCTCCTCGTCTTCATCGCTCTCGGCTTCGGGGTCCCGCTCGCCTTCCAGGTGGCACTCAACCAGTATGTGACCGTCATGCTGGCTCTCGGCCTTGTCGGCGCCGCCTACATGGCGGAGACCATACGCGCGGGGATCCAGGCGGTACCCAAGGGACAGCTGGAGGCTGCGCGTTCGCTCGGAATGTCGCAGAGCCGGGCGATGGTGTCCATAATCATTCCGCAAGCCTTGCGGATCGTGCTGCCGCCACTCACCAACGAACTGATCCTGCTGACGAAGGACTCGTCACTTGTGTATTTGCTGGGTCTGTCGCTCGATCAGTACGAGTTGGCAAAATTCGGCAGGGACGCGCTGAATCAGAACCGCAGCCTCACACCGATCCTCATCGCCGGGCTTTGCTACCTGGTCATCACTTTGCCGCTCGGCCATCTGGTCCGGCGGCTCGAAGCACGTACGGCGAGGGCGAGGTGAGCGCGGTGCCTACCGTGCCTGGAACTGACGAAACGGCGACGGGGAAATCCGCAACGGCCATAGCGGTGCGTGGACTGCGCAAGTCGTTCGGCGAGCTGGAGGTGCTGCGCGGCATCGACTTCACGGTCGCCAAGGGGGACGTGGTCTGCGTGATCGGACCGTCCGGTTCGGGCAAGTCGACGCTACTGCGCTGCGTGAACCGGCTGGAGGAGGCGACGTCGGGGACGATCACGGTCGCCGGCGCCGAGGTCACCGACCCCGATGTCGACATCGATCGGGTGCGCCGGCGGATCGGCATGGTCTTCCAGTCGTTCAACCTCTTTCCGCACCTCACGGCGCTTCAGAACCTGACGATCGCCCAACGCCGCGTACTCGGCCGCGACAAGGAGGAAGCCGAGCGGATCGGCCGAGAGCAGCTTCGCCGGGTCGGATTGACCGACAAGGATTCCGCCTACCCGGCTCAGCTGTCCGGCGGCCAGCAGCAGCGGGTCGCCATCGCTCGTGCGCTGGCCATGGACCCGGAGCTGATGCTCTTCGACGAGCCGACGTCCGCGCTCGACCCGGAACTGGTCGGGGATGTCCTCGCGGTGATGCGCTCACTCGCCGACGACGGGATGACCATGCTCGTGGTGACCCACGAGATGAGCTTCGCCAGGGAGGTCGCGGACCGTGTCGTCTTCATGGACGACGGGGTCATCGTCGAAGAGGGAGACCCCGCACAGGTGATCGGCGCTCCGCGACATGCCCGTACCCGGTCCTTCCTGGCCCGCGTGCTCGATCCGGCCGCGGCTGAGCTGAGCGAACTCACCGACGATGAGGCGGGAGGCGCCCTTTCCACATAAGTGTGCCGATGGCCCGCTGCGGCGCCCGGCAGACCCTCCAGCCGGGGCCGGCAGCAGCACACGTCGCCCGGTCCGCCAAGTTCGTCCCGCAGGCCCGCCACCACGACCACTCAAGGGACAGCCCTCACCCTCTTCCGGGCTTCCTCAACACGCAGATGGGCAACCGTGAGTGCATCACACCCGCTCCTGACGTTCTTCATGGACGCTGCCGACAACTGCTTCCCGCCGGCCGACGGCGGGGTGACGGTGCTGCCGCCCCTGCCCGGGGGGCTCGAATGCTCGGTCGCCTTCACCGGTCACGCCGTCGTCGCCACCGCCATGACCGAGCAAGCCGTGTACGCCCGGAGCCCGGACGGTTTCGGCGAGTCGCTCTCTGCGGACTTCCTGCGCCACCTCGCCGGGCCCAAGGGATGGATCGGCGTCACCGACGCCACACTCACGGCCCGCGGCACCGGTGGCCCCCCGCGTCTGGCGGAACTGACCGGCGCAGACGACCATCCACGTGTCCGCCACGCCCGATGGCTGCGGACGAACGTCCAGGTCCACGGTGACGAACGTGGCCTCATCACCCTGGCCGACGGCCTTGCCGGGCGGCGGGAGCTGAGTATCGAACTCCACCACGCTCAGGACGGCAGCCGAGGGCATGGACGGGCGCTCCTGTCCGATGCCCTCTCGCTGGTCCCCGAGGGTGAACCGCTCTTCGCCGCCGTCTCCCCCGGCAACGCCCGCTCCCTGCGTACCTTCCTCGCCTGCGGATTCACGCCCATCGGCAGCGAGGTCCTGCTGCGTCCCGAGCGCAGGTGACCGGCCGGCCGCGAGCGGGCTGCCGCCGGCAGAGTCGTTCGGGTCAGGGGCGGCAGCTCGGTACGGCCCGGCCGGCCTTCGCTTCCGAGGACCGTGCATTCCTCGCCGCCTTTCTTCTCAGGGCCGGATGTTCACAGGTCTCAGGGCCGGATGTTCTCGAGGTCCTCCAGAAGGCTGGGGTGCTTCGGCTCCCAGCCGAGCGTCTCCCGGGTGTGGGTGCTGGATGAGGGCTGGTCGGTCGCGAAGATCGGGCCGAGGGTGCCGTAGGTCTCCGCCGGCACCGACTCGACGGGTAGGCCCAGCCTTCGGCCGATGACCTCCGCGATGTCACGCACCTTGTCTCCCTCGTCGGCCACGGCGTGCCAGGAGGTACCGGCTTCCGCCTGCTCCAGGGCGAGCCGAAAGAGAACTGCCGCGTCGAGCGCGTGTACGGCCGGCCAACGCTGTGCGCCGTCGCCCGGGTAGCCGGACACTCTGGTCTGGCGCGCGATGCTGGTCATCAGGCCGGCGAACCCGCCCGCGCCCTGGTTGTGAACCGTGCGCGGCATGCGCACGGCCGTGCATCGGACCCCGCGTGAGGCCAGGCCCAGAACCGCGGTGACCGCGCGACCGCGACCACCGACCGGCCCGCCGGTCGGCAGCGGATCGGCCTCGGTGGAGACGCGGCCCGGCACGCTGGGCGTACCCGAGACGGTGACGAAGGGGCGTTCGCTGCCCGCGAGTTCCTCGCCGAGGGTCGCGATGGCGGCGCTTTCCTCGGCGACCGCCTTTGCGAGGGCGCCGGGGCTGCTGAAGTCGTTGGTGAAGGCCAGGTGGATCACCCCGTCGGTCTGAGCGGCGCCGGCGCGAAGGATGTCCAGGTCGGCGAGCGCCCCCCGGAGCGGCTCGGCGCCGGACGCCTCAGCGGCCAGGGCCGACGCCTCGGAGCGGGCGAGCGCGAGGACCGTATGACCGTTGCCGAGGAGCTCGGCGACGACGGCGGACCCGATCAGACCGGTACCACCGGTGACAAAAACGCGCATGTAACCCTCCACAAGTGATGGGACTCTTGTCCCATCACTATAGCAAGGTGATGGGACAAGAGTCCCATCACATATGATGGCCCCATGGGTCGATGGGAACCAGGAGCGCGCGAACGCCTCGTCATGGCCGCCGTCGACCTGTTCACCGAGCAGGGGTACGACGCCACGACGGTCACGCAGATCGCCGAGCGCGCCGGGGTCACCAAGAGCACCTTCTTCCGGCATTTCCCCGACAAGCGCGAGCTGCTGGTGGCAGGGCAGGAGACGCTGAGCCGGCTGCTGGCCGAGGGCATCGCCGAGGCGCCCGGTCACGCCAGTCCGCTCGAAGCCGTCGCCGCCGGTCTCGAACGCGCCTCGAGCGCGATGGGCCCCGTGAACCGCGAGCTCGCGCCTCGTCTGAAGGCGGCCGTCGCCGCCAGCGCCGAACTTCAGGAACGCGACGCCCTCAAGAGCGTCAGTCTCGCGGCCGCGGTGACAACCGCCCTGGTCGCCCGCGGTGTACCCGATCCGACTGCGGCGCTCGCGGGTGAGCTGGGCATCCTCGCCTTCAAACGGGGGTACGCCGCATGGTCCGAGGGCGACCGTGATGCCGATGACGAGCTTGCCGGGCACATCCTGGCGGCCCTGGACGAGCTGCGTGCGGCGAGCGCATCGCTGGGCTGACCGGAGGACCGGCACGGTCGCGGGGACGGCATCGGCCACGGTGGAGGGCGTCGCGCCGAGTAAACCCACGGTCGGGGCGGGCGGGCAAACGCTATTTCCAGAAGCCTGGTTGACGGTGTATACAAGCCGCTGTCAGCATGTGGCCCTTTTTGAAAGGTCGCTTTCACAAGGGAGAGTTGGGGACATCGTCCGTGAATGTGACCACATCATCAGGCCGCACACAGCCGCACGGTGACCGAGGTTCTCGTGGGTTCCTCACCCGCGTCGGTCGCGCGTGGGGCTTTTTCGCCGCAGCCGTCACCGTGACGTTGTTGGGCACCTCGGTGCCGGCACTCGCCACGCCGCAGGCCCCCGCCGGAACCACGCCGCACGCCGCACGCACCACTTCCGCCGCGGCAACCCGGGAGGGCCAGGCATTCGACGGTGCTCCGAGCCACGATGCCCTGGTCCGACTCATCGGTGGGGACCGGGCGGGTCAGGTCAGCCTGAGGACGCTGGACCGCGGCGACGGACCGGACCGGTTCGAGGTGGTGGCGCAGGGCGGCAAGCTCGTCGTCTCCGGGACGAGCCCGGCGGTGCAGCTCACCGGATTCGGCTGGTACCTGCGCCATGTCGCGCACGCCGACGTGGCGATCACCGGCTCGCAGCTGAACCTGCCTGCCGTCCTCCCGCTGCCGGACCAACCGATCCGGCACACCTCCTCCGTCGACCACCGGTTCGCTCTCAACGACACCGACCAGGGGTACGCGGGCGCCTACCTGAGCTGGCCCGAATGGCAGCACCGGATCGACGTGCTCGCCCTGCACGGTATCAACGAGGTCCTCGTCTACGAGGGCCAGGAAGCCGTCTACGAGCAGACGCTCCAACGGTACGGATACTCGGCGCAGGACGCGCGCGCGTGGATTCCGCAGCCGGCTCACCAGTCCTGGTGGCTGCTGGAGAACATGTGCTGTAGCGGTAGCCCCATCTCCCAGCAGCTGATCGATCGGCGTGTCCAGCTCGCGCAGAAGATGACCGGGCGCCTGAGGTCGCTCGGCATGACTCCGGTCCTGCCGGGTTACTTCGGAACCGTCCCCACGGACTTCGAACAGCGCAACCCCGGTGCCGACACCGTCCCCCAGGGCAACTGGGACGGGCTTCAGCGACCCGACTGGCTGGCCCCGACCGATCCGCTCTTCGCGAAGCTGGCGGCCACGTTCTACCAGGTGCAGAGCAGGCTCTTCGGCGACACCACGATGTACAAGATGGACCTCGTCCACGAGGGCGGGACGGCCGGCGACATCGACATCAAGCTGGCCGCGAAGGCGGTGCAGCACGCCCTGAACGTCGCACATCCCGAGGCGCTGTGGGCCATCCTGGGCTGGGAGAAGAATCCGCTCCCCGAGGTGCTCCAGGCCATCGACACGTCGAAGGTGTTCATCGTCGACGGCATGACCGACGAGCCGGCCGTCACCGACCGCGACAAGGACTTCGCCGGCACCTCATGGGCTTTCGGCACGATCTGGAACTTCGGCGGCCACACGAACATCGGCGCCCGGCTGTCGGTGTGGAACCAGAAGTTCTACGAGATGCGGGACCGGCCGGGGTCGGCCGTGAACGGCATCGCCCTGATGCCCGAGGCAATCGACAACAACCCGGCGGCCGTCGCGTTCTTCACCGACATGCCTTGGGAGCAGGGGCCCGTCGACTTCGACTCCTGGTTCGACGACTACGCCACCGCACGCTACGGCGGTGTCGACCCGCACGCACAGCAGGCGTGGCGCACCCTCGCGCACACCGCCTACAGCTGGCCGGCCGACAAGGACTCGCGGCACGTGACCGCGCTCTTCGACGACCAGCCCTCCCTGAGCGACACCGGTACGGCGCTGCCGTACGACAGCACCACCTTCGACCACGCCCTGGGGGAACTGCTCCA
Source organism: Streptomyces odontomachi (assembly GCF_024435355.1). Lineage (GTDB taxonomy): Bacteria > Actinomycetota > Actinomycetes > Streptomycetales > Streptomycetaceae > Streptomyces > Streptomyces odontomachi. The sequence continues at coordinate 195,198 of NZ_JAMJWG010000001.1, read as the reverse complement.
GGTCGCACCGGATCTGAGGAACTCCGAGGCCTACCGTTACGACCTGGTCGATGTCGCACGTCAGGTCCTTGCCAACCACAGCCGGCTGCTGCTGCCCCGGATCCGTGCCGCCTACACGGCCCGGGACCAGGCGACCTTCAACAAGCTGAGCGGGCAGTGGCTCGACCAGATGCGGCTCATGGACCGGCTGCTGGGCACGCAGAGCAGCTTCCTGCTCGGTGCCTGGCAGAAGCAGGCGACCCACCAGGCGGGCAACGCCACGGAGGCTGCCGCGCTCGACTACGACCTCAAGTCCCTCGTCACCTTCTGGCAGACCGGGGCCAGCCTCCAGGACTACGCCAGGCGTGAGTTCAACGGGCTGGTCGGTGACTACTACCTGAAACGGTGGCAGCTGTACTTCGACACCCTGGCAACGTCGCTGCGCACCGGTGAGCAGCCGGCGCCGATCGACTGGATGGCCTACGCCGAGAAGTGGGCCCGTGCCGGCACCGCGTACCCGGCGACGCCGAAGGGCGACAGCCACCAGGAGGCGTCGAAGGTCGCGGACCAGGCGGCCGGTGACCTCCACATCAGCATCGACCACAAGGGCCTGAAGCCCGGTGACGCGGCCACGGTCACGGAAACCTTCACCAACACCAACGTCCTCCGGGCCACCGGCAAGCTCGCCCTGAGCCTCGACGCCCCCCAGGGGTTCGATGTCTCGGCAGCCACGCCGGTCTCCACCGAGTCGGTCCCGGCCGGCGGTGAGTTCACCGCCACCTGGACGCTGAGCGCACACGAGGACGCGGAACCGGGAGCCATCAGTACCCTGTCGGCGCACGCCAGCTGGGCCTCGGGCGCGGGCACCGGGGATGCGACGGATGCCACGAGAGTGCTCGTCGGGCAAGGTACCGTGCCGGACGGCTACCTGACGTGGGACAACACCCATGCGACCTTCGCGCACCGCGGCGACGACATCAGTATCGCCGGGGGCGGTGAGGACCTGGGGACGGGCACGTCCCAGTACGCCACGGCGTACCTCCAGAAGGCACTCTCCGACGACTCTGCCATGGCCACCGAGGTCACCTTCCAGGACGGCTCCTCCGAGTACACCCGTGCCGGTCTCATCGCCGGCAACGACCTGTCCGCCCAGGGCACCGGTGGCTTCGCCGACATCGCCGTCACGCCGGGTCACGGGTGCGTGTTCAGCTGGGACTCGGACGGCAACGGCACGCTCGACAGCTCCACGGAGGCCGGAGGTTTCGCACCCCGCGTCTACGTCCGCCTCGCCAAGTCCGGCGACCGCGTCACCGGCTCCTGTAGCAGCGACCGCACCAACTGGACGATCGTCGGCACGGGCACCGTCCCCGGTGCGGCGGCGACCGAGGACGTGGGTCTGTTCAACACTGCCATGAACCGGCTCACCGGGCAGGAGTCCATCGCGACCTTCACCGGTGGAATCACGGCGGCGCCCACGACGTCCCGGGACGCCTCGAAGGACACCCTTCAGAGCCTGAACAAGCCGGTGACGGCGCTGGCCTCGGAGGGCGGTCACCCGCCGACCGCCGCCAACGACGGCAGCCGCGCGAACTCCCCGTACTGGGGCGGTCCGCTCACCCTCGGAGGCACCTGGTGGCAGGTCGACCTCGGTGCAGTCGACGACGTGTCGAAGATCAACGTGCGTAACTACGTCGACGGCAGCCGCAGCTACACCTACCGCGTCGAGGGCAGCGTCGACGGAAAGACGTGGTTCACCCTCGGCGGCAAGTCGGGAACCAGCCCGGCCACCGACACCGGGGACACCACCAACACCGAGGCCCGCGCGCGGTACATCCGTGTGGTCGGCCTGACCAACACCGCCAACAGCACGTTCCACCTGACGGAGGTGAGCGTGTACGGCACCCCGGTGAACCCGTAGGCCCGCCGTTCAACCCTCGACCGTACTTGGCCGTTGTCACTTGGCCGTGGTCGACGGTCTCGGCGGTGGGCAGGGTGGCGGCCGTGGCCGTGTCGCGGGAGCGGGGTGGGAGGCGGCTCAGGAGAGGGCGGTCGGTTTGCGAGGCGGGGGGACGGTGCGGAGCAGTTCCCACAGGGGGCGGGAGCCCGACGCCCACACTGCGAGGGTGTGCCGGTCGACCACGTGGAGCCGCTGCTGCTTGGCGAAGGTGACGGCCGGTGCGGTCACCCGGCCGTTCGTCACGATCACTGCGACGTCGGCGCCGTGGACCTGGCGGGCGGTGCCGTTGAGGACTTGAAGGTCCGGTGTACCCACGGCGGAGCCGGCGAGGCCGTTGCGCCGGTGTTTGCACTGGATCACCCAGTGCCGCCCGAAGGGATCGGTCGCCTTCACGTCGGCGCCCAGGTCACCGCCGCCGCCGACCCGGACCGCGTCCTGGCAGCCGTCACGGCGCATCAGGTCCCGCACCGCTTCCTCGAAGCGAGAGTGGTGCAGGGCGTCCAACTGGCCCATCTGGTAGCGCAGGCCCTGCGCGCGGACCGTTTCCCACCGCGCTCTCTGCTGCCTCTGGTACAGCCAGCCGCCGGCGGCCGGCACCGCGAGCACGCCGATGACGACCAGGATCCACCAGTGGGCCAGCAGCCAGTTGACGACCGTCACCACCAGGGCGACGACCAGGGACACGGCCACGAGAAGCCCGATCAACCGGTCATCCGCGCGGCGCCGCAGCCGCCTGCCGGGCCTACGGCTGCGGCGCCGCCTCGGCGGACGCTTCGCCGGCATCATGCGGCCCTTGCGGTTGCGGGGGCTCATCGGCTGGCCTGCGTGATGCCGTCGGTGAGCTGCTCCAGGATGTTCAGGATTCCCTGGCCTGCCGCAGTGGGGGCGATCAGGACGCCCAGCGCCAGGACGATGACGACGGTCAGCTTCTCGTCGAAGCGGCTGCGGGCCTGCGTACGTCGCCGCAGCCGCACGATGACGACGACGGCGAGCAGCACCGCCACGTCAATGGTCAGCAACCGTCCCCACCTCCCCGAAGACCGGCCATCACCACGGGAAACGCAGCACACCTCCCCCGGACTTCTTGTGTAGCCGCACCGCGGTGATCTAGGAGGCGGATCACCGACGAATGGCACAAAGCCATCGGACTTGGCCGAATAGTGCGCGGGTCGGGATTCACTCGGCGACGTGCCCTGTATCGCACAAGTCTCCGGGCACAACCCCCGTGTATCCCTGGCTCACCAAGCTGCCTGCTCCGGACCTCCTGCCGGTGCCGGAGGCCGGCGGGGAGGCCGGCAGGGAGGCGTGTTCGGCCTGCGCTTGGGGCCAGGTTCTTCGGCGAACTACCGCGGCCGGCCCGCACCCGCGATCAGTGCGCCGAGAGCCGTGCGCCGGTGGGTGACCGAGCGCCCTGTGCGGGTCGTCGTCGCCATGCCTGCCGATCTGAGCGCCGTCACATGGGATGAGGCCGTCGCATTGCTGACGTGGAGGGCGCGGGCCAGGGATGTCGTGGTGTGCGGCTCGGCGAGCAGGCGTAGGGCATCGAGCCGGGTGCGGCCCAGGACGGCGGCCAGGGCCTCCGCGGGGGCGGTCAGGCGGCCTGCGGTGGGCGGCAGACCGGGACCGGCTGGATAGGTCAGGACTGCGGAACGGCCTGGGGTGTCCTGGAGAAGCGGGCCCTGCGGGTGGTGGAAGGTCGGCAGCAGAACCAGGCCGCGTCCGTTGAGACGAACGTCCCGGGCCGGCGCTGCGTCCGGCCATTCCCACACACCCTCGTGGAGCCGGCTGCCCGGGGCCAGGTCGCTCAGCGTGGCGGCCACGCCGTGCTCGGCAACGGCCAGGGCGTAGCGGGTGAACTCCGCACGGTGCAGATCCTGTACGACGGACCAGACCGGAGCGAGGACCGTCTCATACGCGGCCTGCTGGGCACGGCGCAGGGTGCGCCAGGCCGTCTCGTCGCCCGCATGCAGGCCGCGGACCCAACGAGGCGCGAGTCTCGCCCCGTAGACCCGCTCCAGCTCGGAGCGGACGAGGCTTGGGCCGGTGGCGCGGATCTGTTCGAAGCCGTCGGCCATGGTCTCGCCGAGGACGTCGAGGAAGAAAGGCGGGCGGCCTGCGGGAACCAGGTCAGCGAGCGGGTCAGCGGCGGCCGGCAGGGAGCGCAGGGTACGGCCGCGCCACGGTGCGAACAGCGGCCCGCCACGGCGGGTCACGGCAGTCGTCAGGGCGGCGTGCAACTCCTGGAGCGGCGCCGGGCGGGGTGCGAAGCGGACCCGGGCGAAGTCCTCCGCCGTGAAGTGGACTCGCAGCACCCGCACAGCTCCTCGTCCTGGGCCAGCCTTTCGGCGGAGGCCTGAACCTTCGCGTCGTGATGCCCCCATCCCAAGGATGTCCGCATGACTCCTCGACGCACCTTTCTGAAAGGCACCCTATTCGGGAGTGCCGCCGCCCTGCTGCCCACGGGCGCGTCCGCCTCGAGCGGCGGACCGTTCCTCCGGCTCCCCGCGCCCACCGGCCCGTACCCCGTGGGCATGCAGACGGTTCATCTGACGGACCCGGCCCGTACCGACCCGTGGGTGGGCGGCGTGCGGGAGTTGATGCTGACCGTCCTGTACCCGGCCCGAACGGTACGCGGCTTCTCCCGGGCCCCTCAGCTCACCCCGGACGAGGCCGCGGTGTTCGCCGAGTACGCGCCACACGTCCACCCAGGGCTACCGGAGCCGGGAACGGTGGACTGGGGCGCGGTCCTCACCCACGGGCACGTGGGCGCGCCACCGCTGCCCGGACGGCGCCCGGTGCTGGTGTACTCACCGGGCGGCGGCGACTCCCGCACGCTTGGCACAAGCCTCGCCGAGGACTTGACGAGCCACGGACGGGTGGTCGTCCTCGTCGACCACCCCGGTGACGCCTCTCAGGTGGAGCTACCGACGGGGATGCGGACGACTGCCCTGATCGGACCGCCGGACCCGGCGACGTTCCGCACGATGACAGACACGCGGATCGCAGACCTGCGCCTGGTCCTGGACCGGCTCGGCGACCTGCCGCTCGCCCCGGTCATGGACTCCCGCCGGGTCGGCTTGTACGGACACTCCGCAGGTGGCACGGCGGTGGTGTACACGGCGCGTGACGACCGCCGGGTCGGCGCGGTGGCGAACCTGGAGGGCTATCTCGACCTGTACCCGACACCGGCCGGTTCCGACCGGCCGCTGCTGCTGTTCCGCACCGGAGGATTCGAGGGCGCCGCCCGTATCGAGTCCTCCTGGGCCAGCCTTCCCGGCCATCGCGCGCTGCTCGCCGACGCGAACCACTGGGCATTCACCGACTACGGCTCGCTCGTCCCGCAGCTCCAGAGCACCGGTCTGGTGACGGCGGCAACGCGGGCCGCTCTCGTCGGCACCGGCGACGCGGTGGCGACGCTCGCTGAGGTACGGCGCAGGGTGGGGGCTTTCTTCGCCTGCCGTCGGTCGTAGCGGGACGATGAAGTGCGGCAGCCGGAGTACGCCAGAAACAGGCGACGGTGCCGTACCGGGTGCTGGTGGGCCAGTGAATCGAGGCGGCTGGTACGCGGCTGCCGTCACAGGCTCAGCAGCAGGTCCCGGACCGCCGCAGGCTGGGACAGGAACGGGTGGTGGCCGGCGTCGAGCTCGACGACGCTGCCGGCCCGGCGGGCGAACTCGCGCTGCATCTGCGGCGGGGTGCCCCGGTCCTGAGCGCAGACGAGGTACGTCGAGGGCAGCTGCTGCCATGCGGCCGTCCCGACCGGTTGGCCGGTCACCTGCACGCTCTGCCGGGCGAGGTGGTCCGCCGCCTGTGCCTGGACCTCGGGGTCGCAGTCATGCAGGAACGTGTCCACGAGCAGCTCGGTGCGGACCCCGAACGTGCCGGCGTCGGGGTCGACGTCCAGGAACGGGGCGGGGCTGCCGTCCCCGAAGTCCGCCAGGCTCTGCCCGACCTCGGGCAGATAACTGGAGACCAGCAGCAGGTGGCGCACCGACCCGATTCCCGCGGCGGCTTCCGCGATGACGATGCCTCCGTAGCTGTGGGCGACCACGACGGTCGGCTCGTCGCCGGCCTCCAACACCTGCCGCACCGCGGCAACATCCTCGGGAAGCCCCGGACCGCCGACGCCGCCGGGCAGGCCAGCCTCGCCGCAACTCGGTAGCGCCGGGGCCACGCTCGGCACCCCCCGCTCCTGCAACAGATCGGCGGTGCGATGCCACCACCACGATCCGTCCCGCACACACGCCCCGTGCACGAACACGACTCTCATCGCCACCTCCACGTCAGCCACTCTCCGAAAGACGGACCTGCGATCACAGGCTCCCACCCGGAACGCTCCCACCGCCGGTCCGCCCCGCCGCCCCTGCCGTAGCGCATATGGATCAACCCACCCACCACACCACCGGACCCGCTGACGAAACGTCACCGCACACCGCAACAAGCCACCGGACGTCTCGCTCGGGTTGGCGGCCACCACCGCGACCAGGGCCCGGGACAGCCGGTAGACCAGCTGGCACGACAAGCCCAGCCCGTACCCGCGCACACGCTTGGACAAGTAATCTGACCATCGGAGGCATTGGGGCGAGGGAGAAGGAAAAGTGCGTGGACGGAACCGGGTCGCATGCCACCACCCACATAGGTCCGTACACGGTGGAGCGGTTACTCGGCGAAGGCGGCATGGGGGTCGTCTACCTGGCGAGATCACGAGGTGGTCGCCAGGTCGCGGTGAAGGTGGCACGCTCCGAACTCGCCCGCGACCCCGGCTTCCGTGACCGGTTCCGCGCCGAGGTGGAGGCCGCCCGAAAGGTCGGTGGCTTCCACACGGCGCCGGTCGTGAACGCCGACCCGGACGCCGAGACCCCCTGGCTGGCCACCGCCTACATCCCGGGCCCCACACTCGCCACCCTGCTCACCACGCTCGGCCCCATGGACGAGGCACGGATACGCACCCTGGGCGCCGCCCTCGCCGAGGCACTGCAAGCAATCCACGCCTGCGGACTGGTCCACCGTGACCTGAAGCCCGGGAACATCATCATGGCCGCCGACGGCCCACGCGTCCTCGACTTCGGGATCACCCGGGCTGTCGAGAACTCCCGCCTGACCATGACCGGCACCGGCATGGGCACACCCGGCTTCCTCGCCCCCGAGCAGGCCGAGGGCCTCGACGTGACCGGCGCGGCCGACGTGTTCGCCCTGGGGGCTGTCCTCGTCGCCGCAGCAGGCGGCAAGGCGTTCGGCGACGGCACGCCCATGGCACTGATGTACCGGTCGGTCCACCACGACGCCGACGTGAGCACCGTCCCCGTGGCCCTGCGACCTGTCGTCGAGGCGTGCCTGGCCAAAGACCCCGGCCGACGCCCAACGCCCGAGCACCTTCTCGAAACCCTGACCGGCGATGCACCACCGCCGGCAGCACCCGTCATCCTCCCGCCGGGCCCACCGCACTACGCCCCAACTGTCGCGTCCCCGACACCGACGCCTGATTTCGGGCCTCCTGGGATTCAGCACGCGCCAACCGTCCTCTCGCGGGCGCCAGCCGGTCAGGGAGAACCCGAGTTTCTGGCGATGGACCGCAAGAACGCGATCCTGGCGGACACCAACGGCATGTCCCTCGGCCTGAACGGAACCACCGTCGACCTGCCCTGGCCGCTCATCGCCCAGGTCACGTACGGCCAAACCATCCGCACCCTCGGCTACGCACTCACCGTGTCCGTCGATACGAGCCATGGCCAGAGGTATGCGTGTTCGGTGCGTACTCGCACCGCCGAACAGCTCGAGTCATGGATCGACGGCCTTGAAGAACTGCTCAGCCGCTACCGGCCCACTGAGTGAGGGGTGAGCTGACAGTGCGCGATCTTGGTAAGTGCCATCAACCACCGTGCGCCGAGGCCTAGTTGAAGTCTGCCGAGATGGCTTTGGTCGGTGCGGTTGAGGGCGGTGGCGCTGCTGGTGTGATCGAGGTGGGTCTCGGCCAGGCCGCGGCAGCGGGCTCGGCGTGCTCCGGTGCTGTGGGCGGCCTGGTGGACGTGCCCTCGATGCCGGCGCGGAGCGCGTAGCCCCTTGCCAGGTTCCGTCCTCTTGCTGTGCACGGGCAGCGCGGATGGCCTCGGTGAGCTCACGAGGTCAGAGCTGAGCCGGCGGCCCGGGGAGCGGCTGCCGACCGACTGCGCGCCCGGTAGTACGGGGTTTGTCGTCCGGAACCGTGGCCGGGCTGGGCGCGTCTGTCTCCGGGACCGTGGAAGGGACGCCCGTGACGCCCATGAGCATCGACCCACCCAGCACCTCCGTGCCGCGGCCCGCGGGCGACCCGCCGCTGCCGTACACGCCGCTGTGGCGACGGCTGCGTGAGGATGAATGGCCGTCGCCGGGTGAGGTGTTGAGGGGGCGGCGGGCGCAGGTACGCCCCGGGGTGCTGCTGGTGCTGGTCTTCCCGTGCCTGTGGTGGCTGACCGTGCCGCTGCTGGTGGGCTACCAGCTGGCCCGTACGGCCCGCCGCATGGCGCGCCGGGTCTTTCCCGTACGCCCGGCAGGACGGCGCGAGGATCCCGAGGTGTCCCGGGTGCAGCGGGTGAGGGCCTGGTTGGCCCTCGTCCTTTCGGTGGCGCTGCTGTCCGCGTTCGGAGGCTGGCAGGACCTGCCCGGACAGTTCCTGCAACAGCTCGTATTCGCGCCTTGGTTGGCGCTGGTGAGTGCCGTGGTGGTGGTGACGCTGCTCTTCTGGGCAGCCAGGCCCGGGACACGGCGGGCCATGCGGACACAGCTGTGGCCGGCCGGCAAGTCGGCCCTGTGGTACTTCGGCGCCTGGACGCTGGTGCCGATAATCTTCACAGCGGCGGGCCACGGGATGGAGCTGCTGCCCAGCACCGTCGACGGGTGGTTCGGGCTGCTGCTCTGGGTGTCCGTGATGTTCGGGTGTTGGGCGCCGTTCTGGTGGGTGATCTTTTTCCTCTGCTTCGCCACCGGCCCCTTGCTGCGGCACGCCTTCAACCTGTCCGCCGTGCACGCGGCGCTGCCCGCGCTGGTCACCACCGTCCTGGTCTGGGTGTTCGCCTTTCTCCGTCTGCCGTCGGGAGGGCTGCCGCCGGGCCCGGTGCCGCTCGCGGTCTGCGTGTTCCTCGGAGGGCCGGTGTCGGTGACCGCCTTGGCCTGGTGGGAGATCCACCGGCTGCGGCGGCGGCACGGGGTGCGGTGGCGGGGTTAGCGCCGCGGAGTTGCGCGCCCTGCGGCCGGACACCGCGGAGGCCGCCGCGGTGCGCTCGGGCACCGGTGCGGCACCTCGGCCGCGAGCGCCTCCTCCCGCCCGGTCACGTGTCGCCCTTTCCCGGCAAGCAGCGATCCGCCTCGGCCCACCGCTCGAGCGAGTGGCACGGGCCTCTTGCGGCAGCCGTGTGGCGAAGTTCGACTCCCCGACGATACATAGGATGTATCGAGGTCGGTCAGAGCGACCTGCTGATCACCGCACCTCCGCCGCCCCCTGGCATCTGCGCACGGAATCGGACGAGAGCCGACTGCACATGAAGGTTGACCCGGCGCCTACCGCGGAACCCCTTGACGCCTCCGTAACCACAAGTTAACAATTCATCGGATCTGTTCATGGTTTCTTTCACTCTCGTCATCCCTGACATTCGACGAAGGGGACCTCCCATGTCCGGACATAATGCCACCAAGCGCAACTTCCTCCATAGAACAGGCGCAATCGGCGCGGGCGCCGCAATCGCATCGTTCGCAGGCCGGCAGGCAGCGTCCGCATCCACCGCTGCCCCGCTCCTGCACGCACCCGGTCCGTACGTCCCGACGCCCGAGTCGCTCGCGGGACACACGGCGGCCCGGTGGTTTCGCGACGCGAAGTTCGGCGTTTTCATCCACTGGGGCGTCTATTCGGTCCCCGCCTGGGGCACCAACGTCGCCTACCACGCCGCGGAGTGGTACTCGTACGCGATGCACATCGGCGACCCCGGCATCGACCAGAGCTACCAGCACCACCTGGAGACCTACGGCGCGGACGTCAACTACGACGACTTCATCCCGCGGTTCCGGGCCGAGCGCTACGACGCCCGGGACTGGATCGAGCTCATCGAGCGCGCCGGCGCACGGTACTTCGTGCTGACGTCCAAGCACCACGACGGCTTCCAGCTCTTCCCCAACACCGCGTCCGACCGCAACTCGGTCGTGCTGGGGCCCCGACGCGACCTGGTCGGAGAGCTGTTCCACGCCGCGCGTTCGAGCCACCTCAAGCGCGGGATCTACCACTCGCTCGGCGAGTTCTTCAACCCCGCGCTGCAAACGCCTCCGTGGAACCCGTACACCAAGGCACCGATACCGTATGCCGGCTACAAGCCGGTCCAGAACTACGTCGACGACTATCTGCACGTCATGCTCAAGACGCTGGTCGAGCGCTACGACCCCGACCTTCTGTGGGCCGACGGCGAGCACTGGCACGCAGATCTCGGCGCGGGCCCGGTATTCAAACCTGAGGACATGGACTGGCGCGGCAACGAGATCCTCGCCTACTACTACAACCAGGCCGCCTCCCGGCCCCACCCGAAGGAGGTTCTCGTCAACGACCGCTTCGAGGCGAGTCACCGCGACTACGCGACGCTCGAGGGCGACAAGTCGGGCTACTCGCTGCGGGCCGACAAATGGGAGGCGTGCCTGACGCTGGGCCGCTCATGGGGCTATGACACCAACGAGGACCCGGCCTCCGTCAAATCGTCACCGCGGATCGTGCAGTTGCTCGTCGACATCGTCAGCAAGAACGGCAACCTGCTCCTCAACATCGGTCCGAGAGCCGACGGGTCGATTCCGTCCTGGCAATCCGAGCGGCTGCTGGACGTCGGTGCATGGCTCGACAGAAACGGTGCCGCCATCTACGACACCGTTCCCTGGAGTCGCGCCGCGGACGGTGATCTGCGCTACACCGTCTCCGAGCACTCGTTCAACGTCCTCGGTCTGAGCTGGCCCGGCACGCTGCTCACACTGCCGGGAGACCTGCCGCTCGACTCCGGCTCGCGGATGCGGCTGCTGGGCGCGGAAGGACACCGAATCCCCTTCCGCAATACCGACTCCGGCGTGGAAGTCCAGCTTCCCAGCCGCAACCCGAACGGCGACGGCTACCCGTTCGTACTACAGATCACGAAGCGTTCCTGACAACTGGCTCGGCCCATGGCCGTCAAGAGGCTCACCGACGGCGTCGATGAGCTGCCGGCGTTCTACGACTTCCCCGCGGAACACTGGGTTCACTGAGTTCACTGGGTTCGCTGGGTTCATCAGTGCACGACGAATCCGGGGCGCAACCGACTCGAGTCAGCCGACCGCTTCGACGTACGACGCCAGGTTGGCCAGCGAGGAGGCGATCCCTGCTTCGTGGTCCGCTTGGTCGATACCGGGTGGCACGTCCGTGGCGGTGACGGTCACCTCGGTCCCGTCACCGGCAACGGCGAGTTGCCAGGTCATCGTCATGGTGCCCGCGTACGACGGGTCGTCGGCCTCGAACACCGCCCGCTGCACCACGCGCTCCGGTGGCACCAGGTCGGCGAACCGGACGTCGACTACATCCGTCGCGTCCGAGGTCTTGCCCGGGCTGTCGGTGGGGGCGAGGTAGGTGAGGACCATCCGGAACCCGCCGCCAGGCCGGGGATCCCACCGTTCGACCCGCCCGCGCATGCCGTCCGGCGGCAGCCAGGCCTCCAGCGACTCCCGGTCGAGGAGGGCGCCGTAGACAGTCGCCGGTGGTGCCGCGATCACCCGGCTGGCGCGGTCGGTCCTGCTCATGGCCCGATCCTAGGACCAGAGAGGTTCCGCTGGGCCCATACTCATCGAACGACGCGCCGAAGAAACCAGCCAGGAACCAGGACTCGACCAGGACTCGACCAACAAGTCGTATGACACGCCGATCCACATCCACAGGTCTTGCCCATTCCTCCCACGAGCGGCCGAGGTTCCTGCGGCCTGCGGCCTGCGGCCTCGCCACACTGGCCAATGGCCTGGCCGGACGGCACGAGACAAGCATCGAACTCGGCTGGCCTGATGGCAGCGGTGCTGGGCTCGGTCGCTCCCTGTTGCATCACGCACTCACCTTGCTCCCCGCTTTGCTCCCCGCTGGCCGCGCGACTGTGACGGGGCCCTGGAGGGGCGTGCTTCCAGGGCCCCGGGGCTCAGCGCTGGTCGCGGTCCTGGCTTGTGAGCCTGAACCGGGCTGTGTTCTCCTCGGTGGCCCAGCGGTGGAAGCCGGCCTTCTCCAGCACGTGGATTGAGGACGGGTTCGACAGTTCCACGCTGGCGGACACGGTGTGGACGTCCGGTGCGGTGAGGGCAAACTCGGTCAGGGCCTCGGTGGCCTCGGTGGCATAGCCCCGACCGCGGCGGGAAGCCACGATGCCGTATCCGATTTCGAGGATTCCCTCGCTGGGCGGCCAGAACAGGCCGATCGAGCCGACCACCAGGCCGCTGTCACGCTCGATGATCAGACGGTGGCCATGTTCACCGAGCCAGGCGGGGTTCTGGCCGAGAAGACCCGCGATGACGCGGTCGCCTTCGGCGGGGAAATCGTCCGCCCACTGGGCCCACCTGGTGTCGTCGAGGACTGCGGTGGCCTCGGCCATGGTCCAGGGCCGGAGAACGAGGTGTTCGGTGGTCAGTTGATCGCGAGGCGCTGAAGTGGAGGAAGACATGTGTCACTCCTGGTCGTTGAAACGACCCGGACCGCGCTCTGCGAGCGCCGCTGACGCGCGGGCCGGACGAGGGCATGCTGAAGACGGCCGACGGCGGCCATATTCATCAACCTCCCCGTCCCGTGATCGCGCGCCTCTCGCGCTGGCGTGACGGTAGCGACCTCTCCCCAGACCGGGCAAAGCGTTTTCGGCGTGACCCGGCGTGGTCGTCGCGCTCGAGTCTCCGTCGGCCGCGAGCCGGACCTGCCGCCCTTCGGTGCCGTCACCTAGATCCTCCTGGCATCGGGCTTGGGTCGGTGTCAGTCCAGCCAGAAGATCAGCGCGTCGTCGTCCTGCGCTCCTGCTGGAAGTACGGCGCTTGGAGGAAGGCCCTACTGGAGGGGAGGGTGTGGCAGGCCCGGCAGTTCATTGGATCAGGTCGGTGTGTGGGTGCTCGGGAGAGGTCGGGCAAACGTAGAGCTGCATGTTGTCCGTGCTGCCCACTTCGACCTTCGTCGGCTGCGCCGGGTCCTGGCCGGCGCGATGACCGGCAGCGTAGGCGGCGGCTTGGTCTTCGTACGGCGCCCAGCCGCGTCGCTCACCACCGTCCCATTCGAAGGAGGCGATGGTCAGCAGCGGGGCCATCTGGGCGTCGCAGACAGTGCAGTACCGGCGGTACGGGTCGGTGCGGCCCCATGGCGGCCAGCCCCCGACCTTCCATCCGGGAGCGTCGGCCAGATTGCCGTCATAGAACTCCCCCGGATACTCCGCGTACGAGCAGTCCACGTCCACGCCGGCTGTCTGCCATCTGCTCCAGTCCCCCACCGCCCGCCTCATCTCCGGGCTCAGATCAAGGCTGTTGGGGTACTCGGTGACTGCTTCTGGTGCCAGCAGGCAGGGCTCCGGCACATAGCCCGGGTAGTTCGCCTCATACGGTTCCGGTGGCGTGGCGAGGACATCGACGACCGAGGCGGCGGACCGCCAGAACACCGCAGTCGCGGGCTTCCAATCCGGAGCGTGGTCGTAGGGACACCAGAGGACCTGGAGCAGATCGGCCTCTCCGGGCGGCCGCAACAGGGGTATGTCGCGCAGATACAGCTGAGCCACGGGCAACATGGGGGTCGGGCACTCCGCGGGCCGAGGAGGGCCGGTGTCGAGTCGCTTCGCGAGCCGCGCGGCATTCTGTTCCCTGATCGCCTCCTCCTCGGGCGTGAACTCGGGGCCATGGGGATCATGGTGCAGCCGAGCCAGCCTGCGCCTCGACAGCCGCACGTCTGCCGGCGACCGGCGGAACCCGCTGTCCAGGTGCTCGCCTTCGCAGTGCGGCCACGGCTCCTCAGCTGGCCACAGCAACGGCCCCCCGACCGAGCTCTCCCCTGTCGAGGGCGACCCGGGACGGGGGTGCAGCCGAATCGCAGGCCGCGCCAACGGAGCCAGCTCGGGAAAGACCGCGGTCATCTCGACAGGCCGCGGCGGAGTCGTACGTACGTAGACCATGCCGGTGATCCTGCCACCGGCCACCGACAGTCCCCAGCCATCTCGATCGGCATCGACGCGCAACCGACCGCAAGGCCCACCACCCGCCCGAGCCGCGGTGACAACGAGTCTGCCGATGAGACAGCTACCGTGCCTCGGCCCCACGCTGCCCCGGAACCAAGGCTTGCGCCGCCCGACATCACGAGTTCAAGTTCAGTAGCCGGTGGCGGACGCTCCCGTCTCGTCAGCCGGGGAGAGCCGGGTCGATATGCCGATATGCCGACATGGCGACGTCAAAGGCCCTTCAGGACGCGATCGAGTGCCGACCGGCCTGCGGGCCCCCAGTTCGGCTTGCCGCCGGGCAGGCCGCGGTCCCCGTTCTGGCCCATCAACATCAGGAACAGGCTCTTCATCGCGGCCAGCCCACGCGCCCGTCGGACCGCCGCCTCATCCGCTTGTGCGTAGCGCTCGAAGAATCGTGCGGCGCCGCCCGCGGGGAGCAGTAGCCAGGCGGCCGCAAGATCCCACGCCGGGTCGCCGGCGAAGACCGCGCCGAAGTCGACGACGCCTGCCAGTGTGCCGTCCGCGACGACGACGTTCGCGGGATGCAGGTCGCCGTGCACCCACACCCGCGGGCCCTCCCACTCGCCAGCCGCGACCGCGTCGTCCCACACGGCCCGAATGTCGTACTCGGCGAAGCGGCCGAGGTCCACGGCCGTCAGGAAGTTCTCGAAACCGGCCGTGCATTCCTTGGGGTGACCGCCGCGGTCCGAGGCGTCCGGCGCCTCGGCGGGCGCCTCCTCATGCAGCGCTTCGAGGAAGGCCGCCAGCGTGTCCGCCGCGTGGTCGCCGCGGGTGATCGAGCCGTGGTCCAGGGGCGTGCCGTCAACCCACGTCATGACGGTCCAGATCTTGGGGAAGCGCTCGGACGGTGCGCCGCTGCGCACCGGAGTCGGGATCGGAAGCGGCAGGCGCGGGGCCAGCACCGGCAGCCAGCGGCGCTCCTTGAGCTGTGGATCGGGGCCCTTGTCCATCCGCTGCATCCGGACGGCCAGCTCGTCCCCGAGGCGCCACATCTGGTTGCCCCAGCCGCCCGCCACCTCGCGGATGGGCAGCTCGGCCAGGTCCGGATGCTGCTCCCGCAGCAGGTCGCGGACCAGATCTTCGCTGGTCTCGATCTCGGATGCGATCATGCGGAGTCACAGTACTCGAGGCAGGCAGAGCCGATCTTGTACTCGAGGCAGGCAGAGCCGATCTTGTCCTCTTGTTCTATGTCCTCTGTCCTGTGTTCTGTGTCCTCTTGTCCTGTGTCCTGTGTCCTGTGTCCTGTGTCCTCTGTTCTGTGTCTTGCGTTCTGTGTCCTGTGACATCGCGTCTTGAGTAAGTGACACCGAGGTTTGAGCGGTGGCTCGTTGAGGCTGTCGGGGATCGTGAGATGCGCAGGCAGGCCGTGGGGTCTCCTGGTGGCTCCGAACGCGCCTCGTCCCCACCCCGCCGAGTTTGGCGACTACCGGTGAGACCGGGCGCACAGCTTGGACGTCCTTGCTCGGCAGCCAGGTCATGACCGCCGCCGTCGCGGCCGAGCTGCGCTGCCCTTGCGGGCGATGCGGTGCCGGATGCCTCGCTTGCTCAGCCTGTAGGGCCGGCTGGGAGTGTCAGGCGGCTTCCCGTGCGGTCAGCGCTCGTGCAGCACGGAGGTCGTATCGACGTTCACGGGCCTGCCGTGCGCGTCGGTGGGACGCAGCTCCGGAAGCGGGAGACCGCTTTCATCAACGAGAACTGAGTGGGTTTCAGCTGGTGCGAAGGCGTGCCGTTCGCCCCACTGACGCGCCGCCACGATCACGGCGAAGAGGTCTCGGCCCGCGTCTGTGAGGACGTAGTGCTGTCGCCGCCCTGTCGGGGCGGTCCGCCGGTCGAGGATCCCTCGTTCGATCAGGCGTCGCAGGCGGTCGGTGAGGATGTTTCGAGCGATTCCGGTGCGGTGCTGGAAGTCGGTGAACGCTCGCGCACCGTCCATCGCGTCTCGAATGATCAGCAGGCTCCAACGATCTCCGACCAGGTCGAGCGTGCGTGCGACGGGGCAGGCGGGGTCGGTCCAGGACATCCCCTCGGCACGGGGCGCTGTGCGAGCCATCACTCCTCCTGAAGAGTTGCGGAACGAAACCATTCTGCCGTACCTTCATTTCGGTTGCAATTTGCTACTCATTGGGGGTGCGTTCAGTGAGTCTCACGCCTGGCCGGAGGATGCTGTTCGCCGTGATCTGCGCGGTCGCGGTCGCGACCATCTACGTAGCGCAGCCAGTACTGGCCCAGATCGGTAGCGACCTGGGCCTGCCGGAAGCCGACTTGGGATGGATCGTCACGACGGGGCAGCTCGGCTACCTGGTCGGCTTGGCCCTTCTTGTCCCTCTGGGAGACATGTTCGACCGGCGCATGCTCATTGCCGGGCATCTCCTCCTCGCTGCGGTCGGCATGGCGCTGGCCGCGGTCGCTGCCCAGCTATGGCTCCTGCTTGCCGGGCTGGCCCTGGCCGGCCTGTTCGCGGTCGTCGTTCAGACCACGGTCGCCTTCGCCGCCGACCTGTCCACGGCAGCGGAACGCGGCCGCACGCTCGGAGCCGTGACCTCCGGTGTCACCATCGGCATTCTCGGAGCGCGCGTGCTCGCCGGGAGTCTCGCCGCCCTCTGGGGATGGCGAAGCATCTACGCGGTGTTCGCCGTGCTCCTCATCGCGCTCACCTGCTTCGCGCTGAGGCTCCTGCCATCCGATCCGCGCGACGTCCGGGCAACGTACGGCGCGGTGCTGATGTCGCTGGGCCGCATGTTCCGCGAGCGCCTGTTCGTCTCGCGTGGAGTGATTGCGTTCTTCCTGTTCGCTTCCTTCGGCACGCTGTGGAGCGGCCTGGCCCTGCCGCTCGCGGCCGCGCCATGGCGTCTGAGCACGGCCCAGATCGGTCTCTTCGGGATCGCCGGGCTCGCCGGGGCGCTGGGCGCCTCCCGGGCCGGGCAGGGGGCCGACGCCGGCCGCGCCAACGTCATCACAGGCGGTGCACTCGCGCTCCTGGCCGCTTCATGGTTGGCGAGCGGACAGGCGTCCTGGTCGCTCTGGCCGGTCATCGTCGGCGTGATCGTTCTCGATTTCGCGGTGCAGGCGGTGCACGTCAGCAATCAACACCTGCTCACGGCCGCATACCCACACCGGACGAGCAGCGTCATCGGCGGCTACATGCTCTTCTACTCCTTCGGCTCCGCCGTCGGAGCAACCGGCACCACCGCGGTGTACTCGGCCGCAGGGTGGGCCGGATCCAGCCTCCTCGGCGCTGCCTTCGCCCTCTGCGCACTCCTCGTCTGGGCAGTCAACCGACGCGCGACGAGACGTGCTCGTGTGACTGCCTCGTCCCGTCCCGCGCAGCCTCGGCCCATAGGGAGGGCGAAGTCAACACCGTGCGGGTGAGCTCGACGGAACCGGCACCACCGCGGCCGACCCGACGCGCCCGCCGTCCGGAGACGGCGGCCGCGTCGGTCCTGGTCCGGCCTGGGCGGGACGGTGGCGGGCGGGCCCTCAGTGGAGCGGGCAGTCGAGGTGACCGCAGCGGTGTGCGATCCGGTCTCAGTTGACGGGTCCTCAGACCCGTCCCTGGCGCCGCCGCACCGGCCGCCCAGGCCGCCGTCGCCCCGGTCCCGAGCGGTGGGGCCCGGGATGCGACGACCGCGTCAACTCCTCGCCGGGCGAGCCCGGGTGAGAGGTGGACGCGAACCGGCCCAGCCGGATGTCCTGTGGCTCGTTTCACACCCATCAGAAGCGGCCCGAGTTGCGTGGATCACACGTAAATGTCCGCTTGGAGGGCATTCTTGGAGCGGGCGGTGGCGCCCGAGGTGCCCGGGCGCCGGCGTGCGGGCGAACCGCCGAGGTGACCCGCGTCATAGCGCTCACCGATGCCCCGGTTCTGTACCGCATTCCCTGATTCTGTGTAGAGAGGTGTGAAGCGTGGCCGCCTACCTGTCCTCTCCCGCGGTGATACACGGCGAGCACACCGTCGGGACCAGCGAGATCCTGGCCGAAGTGCGCGACCGGCACCCCGATGCGCCGTGGCTGTCGCGGATCGACGGCATCGCCGCCAGCACGGGCATCACCTCCCGTGGGTGGATGGCGCCGCTGGAGACCGCCGTCGCCCCCGGCAACGGGAGCGGCCTGCGCACCCCCGGCCCCGGACCGGCCCGGGAGGCCCTGGCGCGCGACGGATTCACCGAGCGGGACGTGGCACGCGTGATCGCGGCCCTGGAAGCGGTGCCCGCACCCCAGACCGTCCAAGAGCGCACCGCGCCGGCCTGGGCCGCCGTGCAGGACTACGGCGAGCGGGCCGCGCGCGGAGCCCTTCAGATCGCCGGTCTCGACCCCGCCGACGTCGACTGCCTGATCACCAGCAACTCCACCACCCCGGCGCTGCCGGGCCTGGACGTGGCGCTGGCCAACCGGCTTCCGCTGCCCGCTGACACGCTGCTCCTGCCGGCCACGCAGTGGGCCTGCATCGCCGGGACCCGGAGCCTGGCGCTGGCGGCCGACCTGGTGGCCGCCGACCCGGACCGGGTGGTCCTGGTCGTCATATCCGAGGCGCTGAGCACCACCTACCAGCCCGCGGACGACAGCCTGGAGTCCCTGATCGTCCGGCTGCTGTTCGCCGACACCGCGGTCGCGGCCGTGGTCACCGGCCGCCCCCGTCCGGAGTCCGTGCTGCGGCTGGACGCGGCCTGGCACCACACCCTGCCCGGCACCCGGGACCTGCACCGGCTGGAGACCCGCGCCGACGGCACGCACTTCGTGATGGACCGGCGCGGGCCGCGCGCCGTGCAGGACACGGTGACCGCGATGTGGGAGTGGCTGCGCCTGCGCCACCAGGACGACGACCGCCCCTGGCACCCCGACCTGCTGCTCGCGCACCCCGGTGGGACCCGGGTGCTGGAGTACATGGAGCAGACCATGCCCGGCACCTGGCCGTCCGGGCTGCTGGCCCACAGCCGGTCCAGCTACACCAGCGGAAACCGCGGCGGTGCCGCCGTCTTCGACATCCTGCGGCGCGCGCACGACGCAGGACAGCAGCCGGGAAGCCGCACGGTGCTTTACGCGGCGGCGCCGGGGCTCACGGCCACGGCCGTGGAGGGAGAGTGGCTGTAGCCACGCGGGAGGCGGCTGGGGCGCGCCCCGCGTACGCGCCGTGCCACCCGCGTGACCCAGCGCCCCGGCCGGGCGCGCAGGCCACCGCGTCGAGCCGGGCGCCACGGCGACGCCCGTGCCGCTACCGCGCCAGCTCCGCCCAGACGACCTTGCCGGTGTCGGTCCACCGCACCCCCCAGCGCGTGGTGAGCTTGTGGACGACGCGCAGGCCGCGCCCCCTGTCGTCGAACGGGCCACCGCGCCGCAGCCGCGGCCGGCCGTTGCCGGTGTCGCCCACTTCGCACAGCAGGCCGTGACCGGTCCTGATCAGCCGCACGCTGACGGGCCCGGTGGCGAACCGCACGGCATTGGTGACCAGCTCGCTGATCAGCAGCAGGACGCTGTCACGGGTGTGCTGCCTGACGTTCCACCGCTGTAGCAGCGCAGCGGCCAGTGAGCGGGCTCGGACCGCCGCGTCGTCGCGTGCGGGCAGGTGCCAGGAAGCGGTGTCCCGCTTGCGCCGGCCGGCCATCCGGGCCAGTAGCAGCGTCATGTCATCGCGCTGTCGGCCCTGCGGAGCCAGCTCGGTGACCACCCGCCGCGCGGCCTGTTGCAGGTCGTCCCAGGGATGCACCCGGCTCACCGCCTGCCGCAGCAGGCCGAGGCCCTCGTCGATGGCGACCGCGGGGTCCTCCACCAGGCCGTCGGTGTACAGGGCGAGCAGCGAGCCCGGAGGCGCGTCGAAGGTGTGCACGTCGAAGGGTTCCCGGAGGGCGAATTCGGCCCCCAGACCGGGGTGCGGGTGCACCGTCAGCGTCTTCGCGGTCGCGTCGGGCAGCACGAGGACCGGCGGGAGGTGGCCCGCGCTGGACACCACCACCTGGTGGCTGACCGGGTCGTACACCGCGATGCAGCACGTCGAGCCCAGCGCGCTGTAGCCGGTCGCCAGGCCGGCGTCCGTGTCGTCCAGCATCGTGACGGTCTCGTCCAGGTGCCCCAGCACCTCGTCGGGCGCCATCCCCGCCGAGAGCAGTGCACGGGCCTCCATGCTGACCTGGCCCATCGCCGCGGCCGCGCCCAGGCCGTGCCCGACGACGTCGCCGACCACGAGTGCGGTGCGGCCGCCGGGCAGCGGAAAGCTGTTCACCCAGTCCCCGCCGACGCCCGCGCTGTCGGGGGTGGTGGGCTGGTAGACGGTGGCGACCTCGATGGTGTCGTCGCGGGCCCGCGGCAGCAGCCGGCGTTGCAGCGCCAGCACCTGGGCGTGCTCGCGCTGGTGCTGGCGGGCCAGATCGACGTGGTGGGCCGTCCTGGCCACCAGTTCCTGTAGGTCGAGCAGCTCGCTGTCGTGGAAAGGGCGGTCCGGCCGCCGCCACACCTCCGCCACGCCCAGCACCACGGGCGGCTCACCGTGAGGGCCGTCCAGGACCAGCGGTACGCACGCCACGCTCACCGGCCGGTCGGTGGGGACCAAGGCGCTCACCAGCTGGGGGCTGCCTAGCGTGCGCTCGATCGTCTCCCGATCGGGAATCACGATGGCCTGCGCGACGTCGTCACGCCTGACCGCACGGGACAGCAGGCGGGCGGCCTCGCGGGGGAGGTCGTCGCCGGGCGTCAGATAGCCCGCCGGCCACACCCGGTCCGGCACCAGGGCCGCACGCCTGAGCCGGATGCGCTCCTGGGCCTGCTCGACGACGGCCTCGCCGGACCACACCGCGTAGTCGAGGTCGACGGCGACCACGTCCCCCCAGGCCAGCAGGGACTGCGCCAGGGACTGCGCGGTCTCGCCGATGTCCAGCGACGTCCCGATCGCGGTCTCGGAGGCGTACAGGTGCAGCCTCTTGGCCATCGCGATCAGGGAGACGGTGAGGCACTCCTGAGGTGCCGCGGCCGGCAGGATGCTCATGGAGACGACGAGCTCCGAGCCGTCGTCCCGGCGCAGCCGCTGGACGCGGGCGACGTGCGCCTCCCCCGTCTCGATGACCTGCCGCAACCGGCGCGTCACCGTCGGCACGTCCCCGGGGGGCAGCAGGTCGACGAAGGCGTTCCCGGGCTGCACGGTCAGTCCCCCGAATGCGGGGGCGTCCAGGTTGCAGCGGGTGATGCGCAGGTCACGGTCCAGACTGACGGCGCCGAGGATCTGCTCCTGGGCGTCGCCGGTGGCTTCGGCGCGTTCGGGACGCTGGGCCACGAGGTCGCTCCGGTCGTCCTGCGGCACGGCCGGCCTGTCGGCAGCGTCCGTTCCGTCCTGCCGGATGTAGTCCCGCAAGGCGCGGCCGACCAGGTCGAACGACGCCGAGGACGGGGGGAATGACGGTGAGTCCATGCGGTTCTTCCAGCTCACTGGCCGACCCGGCAGATACCCCGAGGAATGAACGAATCAGTGTGGAAAATGCGATATCCGACCATGCCCCTTCATTGTTCATTGCATAACACTCCCCCTCGTTCCTGCAAAGGCGACCGCGTGCCGAACGCGCGCGGTGACCGCGTGTGCCGGCGGGGCGGGTGGGCTGCCGTCCGCGCTCAGCCGGGCTGCTCCTCGCGCACGCGTCGCCGGTAGCGCAGCGGCGACTCGCCCACCTCGCGTTTGAACGCGGTGCTGAACGCGCTCTCGGACCCGTAGCCCAGTTCCACCGCCAGGGTGCCCACGCGGACGTCGTCGTGGCGCAGGGCGCGCTGCGCCAGCAGCATCCGCCAGCGGTTCAGGTAGGTCAGCGGCGGTACGCCGGCGAGCGTCCGGAAGCGTTCGGTGAACGACGTCCGGGACATCGCCGCCGCCCGCGCCAGTTCCGCGAGCTGCCAGGGCTTGTCCGGTCGCCCGTGCATGAGGCTGAGCGCGGGACGCAGTCGCTCGTCGGTCAGCACCCGCAGCCACCCCGGCGGGAGCTCGGCCTGGTCGATGTAGGCGCGCACCACCTCCAACAGCAGGAGCTGGCCGTACTGCCGGATCGCGAAGGCCGCACCGATCCGGTCGCCGGTCGCCTCGTCCACCAGGCGGTCGAGGCTGGCGCGCAGGTTCGTCGCCGCTGCGGCCGACGCCCGGACGTGTCCCACCGGCGGGAGCGCCTGAGCCAGCAGCGCCCGGCCTGCGGGGTTGAGGTCGACGCGGCCGCCGAGGACGACGTCGTCGGTACCGGGGGCGGCACCCGCGAGGTCGGCGGAGGGGAAGCCGGTGTCAGGGACGACCTCACGGGGCGGTCCGTCGCCGGTGCCGCCGCGCACCTCCAGCCACGACCGGTCGTTCAGGATGGCGACGTCGCCCGGTTCGAGCGGGATCGGGCGGTCGAGGCCGTCGGTGGTGAGCCGGGCCCGGCCGCGCACCATCGCGATGAACTTCATGGGGGCGTCCACGGCGGCCCGCGACACCCAGGGGCCGCGCACGGCGAACCCGCCCGTCAGCTGTCCGTGGACCTCGACCACGTCGAACACTTCAGACAACTGATCGCCGACCATGCCCGTACTTTCGCGCAAGAAATGCGGACGGTCAATGATTCAAAGTACGGGACGGGCCCGTGCACAGTGAGGACATGACGCATCAACAGCACCCCATCGGTTCGGGATTCACCGCGGCGTCGACGGCCGACGAGGTCCTCGAGGGCATCGACCTGTCAGGCAAGCACGTGATCGTCACCGGCGGTCACCGCGGGATCGGCCTGGAGACCAGTCGTGCGCTCAGCAGGGCCGGCGCGTCCCTCGTCGTGGCCGCACGCAACCCGGACCGCGCCGCTGCCGCGCTGGCCGACACCGAGCGCGTCGAGACCAGCCGACTCGACCTGCTCGACCCGGCATCGATCGACGCCTTCACGCACCGGTACCTCGCCTCCGGCCGCCCCCTGCACATCCTGGTCAACAACGCCGGCATCATGGGCGGCCCCCTGGTGCGCGACGCGCGCGGCTACGAGTCGCACTTCGCGCTCAACCACCTCGGCCACTTCCACCTGACCCTGGGCCTGCTGCCCGCGCTGCGCGCCGCACAGGGTGCCCGCGTCGTGACCCTGTCGTCCGGCGCCCAGCGCATCACCGGCATCCGCTGGGACGACCCGCACTTCACCACCGGCTACGACCCCATCATGGCCTACGGGCAGTCCAAGGCCGCCAACGTCCTGTTCACCGTGGAACTGGACCGACGATGGGCCGCCGACCAGATCCGCGGCTACGCCGTGCACCCGGGCGTCGTCTTCGGGACGAACCTCGGACCGCTCCTCACCGAGGGCGAGGACAGGACACCCTGGTTGAGCGACGAGGAACTGCGGGCCATGGGGATCATCGACGATTCCGGCCGGCCGGTCATCGACCCCCAACGCGAGAAAAAGACACCGCAACAAGGGGCCAGCACCAGCGTCTTCGCCGCGACCAGCCCGCTGCTCGCCGACATCGGCGGGGTCTACCTCATGGACAACGACATCTCGCCACTGGACACCGACCCGAAGCCCATCCGCTTCGGCGCCGACGAGGACATCCCCTCCACCGTCGTGCCGCACTCGATCGACCCGGAGTCCGCGCGCCGCCTGTGGGAGCTGAGCGAGCGGATGCTCGCGCGCGGGCCCCGGGCCGCCGGCTAGGTGGTGTCGTCGATTGTCAGGCCGACATCAGCAGGATGGGCGGGTGACGGCCGCGTGGTGGTTCTGGGCGGTCGCTTCGTGGCGAGTGGCGATGCCGCGCCTCTGTTTCAAGCGTTTTTGAGTACCCCTACACCGCTTGACTACAGCGACGACTTTCCGAGCCCATAGGATCGGCCATAAAGCCGACCACCGCCTGACCTGGCTCGTGATGAGAAGCGCACCATCATGTTCACGTTCTGGCCCCAAGAGCGGCCAGTCGGCCGGGGGCCCTTGGATTACCCCCAGTCAACACAGGAGTTCATCAAGGTGTCACCTTCGAATTGGGCAACTTCGACACCGAAACCCCAGATGCCGTAATCGGATTTCGCTGTCGTGTTCCATACGACGGTCTTGCCTTCACCGCTGGTGTTGCTGTGCCAGGGCCAGTAGCGCGTCGAACCGCTGTCCTGCTGGGTCAGGTATCTGATCTGGACATGGTGATCGTTGGCGACGGTGTCCGTGACGCTGAGAGTCACGGACAACTCGTCATAAGGATCACCAGTCCAGGCGGTCTTGGAGTAGCCGCTTGCTCCAGATGTGGAACAACTTGCCGTTCGTGTCGTAGCCGCGCTCGAAGAACCGGCAGTCGCGAGAACGAGGACTCCGGAAACCAGTACGAGTCCGGCCGCGCGAGCAATGTAGCTCTTCTTGAGCATGCTTTTACCCCTTTGCGATTCAAACGGCCGCGAGAAGCCGTTTTCAAGTTGATTACGTTCGAATCCTGCCGATGCAAACAGGCAATTTCTTCACCGAACGCCTTGGGCCGCCCTCGAGGCAGTCACCGTCGAGGACCCAAGCGCCGTCATGGACCTCACTGTCCCGTTCGACGGCTGGGACCCACGCGCTGGCCGCAGCCTTCAACACGATGACGTGGGTGACGTCAGTTCGATAAGACGCTTGCGGCCTTGCGTGGTCATGACGTCGACCTTACGGCCGAATAGGCCGTGATTTTGGGTCATTTCAAAGCTGATTTCATGGGCCAATCAATCGAGCAGACCTGCGGGGCGTTCGCAGCCTCCGGATTCCGCCAGGAAGCACTTGAACGGGTCCCACAGGCCGCCGCGACCAGCCTCGCCGAGTTCCTGGCCCGGGTGGACACCCTCCGCCAGGCCGATACCACCATGCGAAACCTGACGGACGACGAGTTCCTCCGCGGCAAGGAACGGCTCCGTCAGGCCGCCCGGCGGGCCGAGGAGGCAGCGAGGGCAGAGCCCAGAACCTCGGGTAAGTGTCGATCGTCCGGGCGGCCTCGGGGAACCAGCGCACGAGTTCGATCCCGTCTGATCTGCCGGGGAACGCCTGACGGATGAGCACGCCTGCGCCGCGTGCGAACCTCATCCTGAAGCGATCAGTTGACTACGCTGAACCACCCCGGCCGCACCTCGGTCAGAAGCGGTTGCAGCGACCGCACTGCGGCCCGCAGGTCCTGATCCGTGACGTCAAGCGGCTTCGGCAGGCTCACCCCGTACCAGCGCAGCCGCCAGAGGTCGAAGACTTCGCTTCCGTCGGCTGCGAAGTCCACATCGACCTCGGTGCCGTTGCCGAACACGAAGCGGCATCCTGCCCCATGAACCGAGTAGGAGTAGGTGCCGACGTGCCCGCTCCCGTTGATCTGGCGCGAACGGACCAGGCCGAGGACATCTGCCAGTCGCTCAAGTGAGGGGATTGCCACCCTCATGGCCTCGTCAACCGCTCTCAGATCGCTGACATAACCGAGCACGAGGTCCCGTGCAGCCCTCGACCGTTCCGCACGGCGCCACCCCCCTGAGCCCGTGGCCGAAGGGATCGTTCCAGGGGGCCCACCGTCGTCTCCGCAGGACGGCATTCTGAAACGATCAGTCAGTCTGGGGGCGGCGATGGGCGAGGAGCCAGGCGTAGAGATCGGGATTGTCATAGGCCCGGGTCCAGGAGTCGTGTTCGACACCCGGGTACCGGGTGAAGCGCACGTCTGCGCCGAGAGCCTCAAGGCCTGCCACGATCTCCTCGGTGAACTCGATCGGGACGGTCTTGTCCTCCTCGCCGTGAAACGTCCACACCGGCAGGTGACGAATGGGGTCGACGCCTTGATTCCACAAGCCTCCGCAGATCGGGGCGATGGCGGCGAAGCGCTCGGGGTAGCGGATGGCCAGGCTCCAGGTGCCGAAGCCGCCCATGCTCAAACCGGTGGCGTAGATGCGGGACGGGTCGATGCGGCAGTCGGCGGCGACGTCGTCCAGGAGCCCGGCGAGCGTGGTCACCTCGGTGACCCATTGGCTGGATTCGGGGCACTGCGGGGTGGCGATCACGAAGGGGAACTCGTGGCCGGCCTCCGCCAGCTTCGGGATGCCTTGGTCCGTCACCGAGTCCAGATCGGAGCCGCGTTGGCCGGCGCCGTGCAAGAACAGCACGAGCGGCCATCTGCGCTCGGAATCGGAGTGGTAGTCCTCCGGCAGATGGAGGAGGTATCGCAGGACGTCAGCCGGGGTGGGGTCGCCGTCGACCAGCTCGTGCTCACGCGTGGCCGGGGTGACGCATCGGAGCTTGTGCATCACATGCACCTCAATTGGATTGACAATGCGAGACCGGGTCCATCGTGCTCCGCTCGGCACGGCAAGTCAGATGATTATCGACGACAGAGTTCGAGGACACGTAGGGTCCGACTCTCCGTACGGAAGGGACCCCTCGGTGGCGACTGGTCCACAAGAGGGTCTCGACCGCCCGGCAGAACCTCGTCAACGGCAGATGCGCGCCGCCGAGGCCAAGGGCAACAAGGGCGGCGTCGCCTATCGCTGCCCGACTTGTGGGGGTGTTGCGCGAGCGGGACACTGGTCGCGGCGAGTCGCGACCAGGCACGCTGCGGGTGCCGTTACACACGGGCCTTGCGGCGGTGGGGCGTGCGGCGGGCCATCGGCACGGGGGGCGAGTCGGTGTGAACAGAGTGCGGTTACCGGGGGAAAGCAGTCAGGGGCAGGCGGTCTCCGCTGCGCGGACGTGGACGCGTGCGTGCGCGGGGGTGCTGCTGGCCCTGGTGACGACCGTCGGCGTGGCACCACAGGGAGTGGCGGACGGCAAGGCGTCCCCTGCGGCGAGTTCGAGTCCGAAGCCGACCGAGAGCCCGGCGAAGAAGCCGCGTCCTCCCGCCGCAGAGGGCACCGATCTCTCCAAGACCTACCCCAACCCCCTGCTGAGTCCGCCGCTCCTGCCGGTGGAGAACCTCAGGATGGCCCTGTACGAGAACCTCAAGGACGACAGGGATTCGGCCTTCTCGCACAGCCGCAACGGTGCCGTCGTCTTCCTCAATCCCTTGCTGCTGACACCCGAGCAACTGGCCAAGCTGAGCTCCTACCAGGCGAACTACGGCCACACGGCGGCGTGGGCCGCGTCCGTCGCCCCGCTCGACCAGCTGAAGGAGTTTCTGCCGCCCGAACTGGTCGATCAGCTGCGGAACGCCGGCTACAAGCACCTGCTGACCCTCGCAGCGCTGAACACCCCCGCGAAGCGGCAGGGGGAGGACCGCTCCAAGGGGACGCACTCCGAGCCGTCGATCCAAGTACTGCTCGACGAGCTCGGCATCCCGTGGCAGGCGATCGCCTTGGCGGGGTCGGAACGCCAGCAGTGCGGCGTCTGCGCCCCGCTGTACCACCCGGAGACGCCACTGGTCTTCGGGCGCGCGTACGACCTCAACGCCGCGGAGATCGAGCAGGAGCAGCAGCAGATCGAGGCCGCCCGCAAGAAGGCCGCCGCGAAGGGCGAATCCGAGGACGTCGCCCAGGGGAAGATCGAGCGGAAGTTCGACGCGATCCGCGACACCCGCAACGGCAACGCACTCGACCGGCTGTCGACCGATCTCAGCGGTGTGCGGGCGGAGATGGACAAGCTTCCCGACAACATGCCGAAGCGGCTCTTCGTCGCTCCATCGCAGTCCCCCTGCCACGGCGCCGGCGCCCTGCCAGAGCCCGGTGCCGCCGGTGGCGGGGCCTCGCCGCTCGACCTGGTGCCCGCGGCCGCCACGATCAGGGCCGCCGGGCCCTGCGGCGGGGAGGACGACGAGTCGGGGGGCGCCGCGAAGTCCACCGGCCTCGGCCCCGCGCTCACCCGCCCCGGCCTCTCCAACGGCGGCATCGACTTCTCCACCCTGGAGCTGCGCTACCTCGCGGACCCCGGTGACGGCAGCGGCCTCCAGTACTCCTTCAGCGCCGGCCTCGATCCGCTGCGCGGCGACAACCGCCCGTCCACGGGCGCCTCGGCGGCGAGCCTGAGCTCCGACGCGTTCTTCACGTGGCTGGAGCTCAACCCCTCGGCGTTCTGGGTCAACCTCAACCCCACCGAGCCCGACCGCATCGTGGACAGCAAGCTGGGCCGCACCGACGCCGGGCGGGTCATGCTCCAGGCCGACCTCCAGATGAAGAAGAGCATCGGCAAGCTCATCCACCCCGACACCGCGCTGGGCAAGCAGGTCTGGGGTGGGATGGCGGGCAACTGCATGTCGTACCGCACATGGATCGTGCCCGAGCCCGCGAAGGTGCACCAGGACGGGGACAAGCTCTACATCCTCGACGCGCCCCTCAACGTCGAGATGGAGACGCAGTACCTCGAACTCCACGGCTCCTCGGCCACCGCGTCGTGCCCCAAGCAGGACAAGGCGACCCAGTCGCACAACGAGAAGCTGTTCCGCAGCCTGGTGCTGCCCAAGCTGAAGCACGCGATCAACACCGCGCCCGAGTACGCCGACCTGCGCCGGGTGTACCTCGCAAGGATCGGTGCCGAGTGGTACCGCGACCTGAGCGCCAACAAGCACACGGCGTACGGCGACCTCGTCGGCAAGGGGAACATCGACGACTGGACGACCGCGACGAACTGGAAGCCGACCGACACCTTCCACGACTACGTCAACTCATACACCAAGGGCGAGTTCAACGTCACCCGCAAGACCACCGAGGGCAACACGGTCTACACCCGCACCTACGTGTACGGCGGCGTCGACCTGACCAAGGTCCCCTTCAAGAAGGTCGACGACAGCGCTTTCACGAAGGACTACCCGCAACTGGCGGAGATGGTCGGTCAGTCGCTCGACAAGCCGGCCACGGACGGCGGCTCCCACACGGTGTGGCTCGGCTCTCCCACCCCGAAGCAGCTCGCCACGGACTCCTCGCAGCGCGGCGTCTTTGCAGGCTCCTTCGTCCCCGTGATCCGGCTGCTCCCCGGACTGGTCCTGCTCGTACTGGTCCTGGTGTTCTGGCGACGACACAGGCTCACCGCCGTGGGCCCCGCCGGCCGGAGCAGTCCGTTCCGGCGGTCCGGCCACAGCTCCCGACCGGCGCGCAGCCGTATGGGGTCGCGCCGGTGGCCGGGGCCCCGCGGGAAGCTACCCGGCCTCGGGCCGGAAACGCCGGCGGGACGCGGGCCGGGACGGACGCAGGCCACGCCGCAAGCGGCGGACGTCGTCCACCCGGTCGGCGCGCTGAACCCGCAGCCGGTGAGGAAGAAGCCGGCGGCGCCCCGCCCGGAACCGCTGCCGCAGGCCGGAGACTTCACCCTCGACCACCTCACCCGGGTCGTCCGCCACCTGACCCGCCCCGAACTCGACCGCTTCGGGCCCAACGACGCCATGGTCGACGCGATCCGCCGGGCCCTGACCACCGGGCGCCCGCTGGCGGAGGGCGAGGTCAACTTCCTGCGCCACCAGCTCACCGAGAGCGCGCTGATGGACGGCGGCGCGAGTGCCGAGGACGCGTACGAAGCGGCGCTGCGCAGCCATCCGGCGGCACGCAACTACAGCCCCGATGTGATCGACCGGTTCCCCGACCTGTTCAACAACGCCTGGCGCCGCGCCTGGGGAATGGACCCGCGATGATCGTCAGCAGGCTGGGCGGGCGGCGTGCCGCGATCCGCCCCGAGGAGAACTCGGCCGTGTTCGCCGGCCCGCACACCGCACGGCGTGAGCGGCCCGGCTCCGACCGGCGCGGGCGGCCTGCCCGCACTGTCCTGGAAGTGCGCAGGTCCTACGGCGGGATGACGATGCGGGCCCTGCTCGGCGCGGTCTTCGTCCCCGGTGCGCCGGGCACCGGCACCGTGTTCGAAGTCCGCCACGGCACCCCCTGGGAACTCGGCGAGCCCGGAACCTGCCGCAGCGAACTGGGTACGCCCCTGCTCGCAGGGTTGCCGTCGGACTTCGCCCCCGCCGTGCTCGACGCCCTGGCGGGCACGGGCGCGGACCCGCCGCTGCCGCCGGGGGTGCTGCGGGTGGATCGCTCGGGCTTCGACGCCCTCGCCTCCAGCGAGGCCGCGTTCACGCTCACCGCGGCTCTGCTGCGCCAGGCCACGGACGCCCTCGCGCGCGGCGGCGACGCCATCGCGGTGACCCGGGCCGCGCTGAACCGCTGGTGAGCCCACGGCGCATGTCCCCGCGCCGGGCGGTCAAGAGCCTGCGCGCCGACTTCGACTCGGCCGGTGGGCCGAGCGCAACCGGGACCCGCTCGCGTTCGACGCGGCGGAGTCGGGCCCGCCTGCTCGTGGCCTGAACCGCCGCGCGGCCTCGTCGCGAGCGCCGCCCGGCCCGCTCAGCTTGGTTCCCCACCGATCCGTAGACGTTGGTGGACTTTCCCTTCGTGCGGCGGGCCAGCCGGCGAAGTGGGCCGCGTGCGGCAGGGTGTAGGGAGAGCGGGCCCATCGCGGCTCCGCCGATGGCCGGTCACATGGCGGTGACGGTGGGATGGGGGGACTCATCGACACGGAGGGTGAAGACGTCGGGGCGGGCGTAGTGGCCCGTGGTGTCAAGGTCGAAGCGTGCGCGGGCGAGGTCGTCGAGGTCCAGTTCCGCGGTCAGGATGCCCTCGCCGTCGCGCAGCGGCCCCGCCAGGACCTCGCCGAGCGGGGAGACGATGACGGAGCCGCCGCCTATCAGGACCGTGTCCGGGTCGTCGCCCTGGACGGGGTGGAGGTCGGCCGGCAGGGCGTCGCGCCGCAGGTACTGGTTGGCGCTGAGGACAAAACAGCGGCCTTCCAGGGCGATGTGCCGCATCGTGGCCTGCCAGGCGTCGCGGTCGTCGACGGTCGGTGCGCACCACAGATCCACGCCCTTGGCATACATCGCGGTGCGGAACAGCGGCATGTAGTTCTCCCAGCAGATGGCCGCGCCGATGCGGGCGGCCCCGGTGTCGATGACGGGGAGGGTGGAGCCGTCCCCTTGCCCCCACAGGTAACGCTCGGCGGCGGTGGGCATCAACTTGCGGTGCAGGCCCAGATAACCGTCGGGGCCGAAGAAGAGCGCGACGCAGTACAAGGTGCCGCCCTGACGTTCGACCGCGCCGACCACGGCGTGGCATCCGAGCTCCCGGGTGAGGGCGGCCAGGGTTTCGCTCTCCGGGCCGGGGATCCGGATCGCCGCGGCGTGGTAGCGGCGGAAGAGATCACGGCCGGCCGGGTTGCGACTGCCGACCGTGATGCCGAAGTCCAGTCCCTTCGGGTAGCCCCCGAGAAACGCCTCGGGGAGCACGACGACTTCGGCTCCCCGGAGGTCGGCCTCGCGGATGAGTTCTTCGGCCCGGGCCATTGCGGCCGGGGTGTCGAACAACGGGGCGGCGGCTTGGGCGACGGCGACGGTCACGGTGCGGCGGGACTCATCACGAGAGGCAGAAGTCATGCCATCGACAGTAGGAACCGGCCCGAGATGGCGCGACTTCCTGGCTGGACTGACCCTGCGCAGTGATCGTCACAGGGCTCCGGCGTCCCGGGCCGTCCAGACGCTCGGGTAGATGGGCCGGAAGCCCAGCTCCCGGCGGATCCGCTGGTTGGACGTGATCCC
Source organism: Streptomyces odontomachi (assembly GCF_024435355.1). GTDB lineage: Bacteria > Actinomycetota > Actinomycetes > Streptomycetales > Streptomycetaceae > Streptomyces > Streptomyces odontomachi. The sequence continues at coordinate 163,602 of NZ_JAMJWG010000001.1, read as the reverse complement.
GAACCACGGGTCGGGGTCCGTGAGCTCGTGGAGCCCGGCGGGCACCTCGACACCGTTGAGCTGGTACAGCTCGACCGTCGTGACGGGGGCGTCATCGGCGATGTTGTAGATCCGGCCGGCGATGCCCGGCGCGTACAGCAGGCGCATCAGGCCCTGGGCGACGTCCGCGTGGTGAGCCATCTGAAGGCGCTGGTGCGGCGCCCAACCAGCGGCCCAGTGCAAGGAGTTGGCGAGGTGCGGGTCGCCCTCACCGTAGACGAAGGGGAGCCGCCCGATGCGTACGTCCAGGCCCTCCAGCGCGAGCAGTTCGCGCTCGGCCTCGGCCTTGGACTCGGGGTAGGCGCCCCACATCTCTCCGCCCGGTCGGCTCTCGTCCTCCTCGGTCAGCGGGCGGCCCCGTCCGACGCCGTACACATTGTTCGTGCTGACCTGCACGAACCGCTCCACGCCGGAGGCCTGCGCGGCGCGGCCCAGGGCCACCGCGGCATCCCGGTTGACGGCCCACGCCTCCTCGTCCGGCACCCCGCGGAAGGCGGCGGCGACGTTCACGACGGCGTCCACGCCGACGAGCGCCTTGCCGAGTGTCTCCTCATCGCGCATGTCTCCTACGGCGACCTGGGCGCCCAGCTCCGCGAAGCGCTCGCCACGCGCCGCGTCCCGCACCAGGACCCGCACCTGCTCGCCCGGCTGCCGCTGTACCAGCAGCCTCGGCACGAAGCGGCGTCCGACCTGTCCCGTCGTACCGGTCACCAAAGTCAGCATGATGTGCTCCTCACGCACGGTGTCGCCTGTCGTTGACGACCAGCCTCGGCGGATGCGGGCGCGACCGGGAGAGACCTCTTCATCAGGGGATCGGGAGTCCCTGGATAAGCCGACCGGCCTCCCGCACCCTGGAGAGGTGAACCGAGCCGAACTCGCTGACTTCCTGCGCCGCGCCCGCGCCCGCCTGGACCCCTCCGACGTGGGCCTCACGGCCGGCGCCCGGCGCCGTACGCCGGGGCTGCGCCGCGAGGAGGTGGCCCAGCTGGCCGGCATGTCCGTGGACTACTACACGCGGATGGAACAGTCCCGGAGCCCGACCCCGTCCCGCCAGATGCTCACCGCGCTGGCCCGCGCCCTGCGCCTGACGGAGGACGAACGCGACCACCTCTTCCACCTCACCGGTGAACAGCCGCCGCGCCGCGAGGCGACCAGCACGCATGTGCGCCCGGGCCTGCTCCTGGTGCTGGACCGGCTGCACGACACCCCGGCGATGGTGGTGACCGACTGCGGTGAGGTCCTGGCCCAGAACGCGCTGTCACGGGCGCTGAGCGGAGACGTCCTCGCCCGCCCGCCCCGAGGACGCAACATGATCCGCCGCTTCTTCCTGGACCCGACGGCCCAGGAGCTGTTCCCGCCCGAGGACCGCCCCGAGCGCGCCCGCGAACAGGTGGCCGGCCTGCGAGCAGTGGCCTCGGCCCGCCCCACGGACCCCGAACCCGCCGCCCTCGTAGCCGAACTACGCGCCACAAGCGAGGAGTTCACCCGCCTCTGGGACGAACACGAGGTCGCCGTGCGCCGTGCCGCCACGAAACGCTTCCGGCACCCTGCGATCGGCATCCTCGAACTCGACTGCGAGGTCCTCGTCAACTCCGACCACAACCAGCAGCTCGTCATCCACACGGCCCGCCCGGGCACGGAGTCGTACGAGCGCTTGCAGCTGCTGCGGGTGGTGGGCTTGCAGGACCTGACGCCGGCGGACCCCTGACCGTGCGCGCCTTCGAGGACGCTCCCTGCCACCGCGCCTCGCCCACGTGACCGGACGTGGTCGAAGAGGCGCTGTGCGTACGCCGGAGGGAGGTGCACGGTGAGGCGGTGCACGGTGAAGCGGCGGAAGCGGCCGTCGTCGGTCGTGCCGATCGGCGCGGTGTAGCCGAACCGGGCCCTCGTCTCCACCGTGATCCCGCCCGTGGTGGCCGCCTGGCGCCGCCGGCGCCTGCGCACCTGCGGCTGCCAGCGCTGGCCTACCGCGTCGTCGATCTTCCCGGTCGGCCCGCTCGACGGCGTCCTCGATCTCCCCCCACCGCCTGCTCCCCTTCGTCCAGGACGGCGTCGCCGCCCTGGATGTGCCGGACCGGGTCGAGGCAACGCCGGGTCGACGTCCTTGTGGCGCTCATCGCAGCGCGGAAGGCGCGGTCGTCGCGTCCTCTACCCGAGCGCGAGCATCGCCTCGGCGACCTCGCCGGCCGCCGCATCGGGGATCGCTGTGGCGGCGTCCTCGAGGACGAGCAGCCGTGCCCCGGAGATCTCGCGCGCGATCGTTTCGCCGTTGCCGACGGGGAAGAACCGGTCGCGGCGGCCGTGGACGACGAGCGTGGGGACCGCGATCTCGTGCAGACGCTCCCGCCAGCGGGGTTTGCAGTCGAGCCTGGAGAACACCATGCCCATCTGGTTGGCCATCTGGACCGGGGGTGCGGTGCCGGGCGTGCGGTCCCAGACTCGCGCGGCGATTGCGCGCGCGGCGGCGGGGTCGTCGCCGAGGATCTCCGCGCCGGTGGCCGCGAACTCTGCCACTGCCTCGCGGTCGGTCCAGTCGGGCATCGGATGCGCGAACAGCCGGCTCATCGTCGCCTGGTCATGGTCGGGGAGGTCATCGTCGGGTGGGCCAGGGGCAACCGCGCGGGTGCCGACCAGGGTGAGCGCCGAGAACGCGCCCGGGTGGTCGAGCACGGCCACCTGGGCGACCATTCCGCCGACGCCGATCCCCGCGAGGTGCGCGGGCCCGCCCCCGAGCGCGTCAGCAAGGGCCGCCGCGTCGGCGGCGAGGTCGCGCAGGGTGTAGGCGGGCGCCTCCGGGTCCATCGTCGTCGACCCCCCGCTGTCGCGCAGGTCGTAGCGCACGACGCGGCGACCTCCGGCGGCGAGGCGCTCGCACAGCGCGTCGGGCCAGGAGAGCATCGTCGTCCCGCCCGCGAGCAGCACGAGTGGTGCGTCGTCGTCGCCGAACGACTCGATGCCCAAGGCGATCTCATTGGCGTTGACTGTGGTCATCGGATCACCCCAGGAGGCCGTAGGTCAGGTGCGTCGCGGTCGGTGTCGGGGGCACGCTCCGCCGCGCCAGCGTGCGCGGCACTGTGCCGGTGAGCAGTGGCGCCCCGGAACCCGGCACCGGGGGCGGGAGGTGCAGCGTCAGCGCGTCGACCGGCCCGGCGTTGCGCGCCGGTCCCATCGTGGCGCCGCCTCTGAGGACGACGTCGGGGTTCTTGCCGCTGTCCGGGCCGGGGGCAGGCCCGGTGACGAAGCCGTCCAGGGAGATCGAGCTCTCAGCGATGATGCGAGTCATGCCAGGACAGACCCGATCCGCCGCCCAAACTCATCGCTCACGTCCGAAGCGTGTGCCGGACGCGCCCGAAGCGGCACGTCGGACGTACCGCAAACGGTCGACCCCGGATTGCCTCAGATGCGCGTTTGCACAGGTCAAAGGGTATGGCCGCGTCGGCAGGCGGAATGGCCGCCCGAAGCTCGCGGCGGCCGAGTAGGACGCTCAGTCCCACGGGGCAGTCGCCGAAGGGGCGCGGCCCTGGCCTCGAAAATCGAACAAATCGGTACGCCGCCAGGCGCGGCGCACTGCTCGCCCAGGCCGGCCGGGGCACTCCCCCGGATGGGCCGAACCTTCGTAGGAGGGCGCCGTCAGTGGGTCAATCAGCCTGCCGCAGGTCGATCAGACGGACCGCGAGGTGCCGATGGCCGCCGCGTGCAGCGGCCAGCTTGGGTGAGCGGCGACCTTCAGCCATGCAGCCGTGCACCGTGCAGCCCGGGCCTGCGCCCGCTCGTCGATGCCGCCGTCCCCCGGCCTGGACCGGACGAGTCCGGCGGGCACCGACTGACACGCCGCCGACTGGTGTGCGAAGCTGCCGATCACAAGGGAGGGGGCGGCGGTGGGGCGGGAGCGTACGACGCGCGGGCGACGGTGGCACAGCACGATCGGCACCGCACAGGCCGCGTTGACGGTGTTGGTGGTGGGCGGAGCGGCCCTGGGAGCACTGCTGCTGCACCCCGACACGGGACTGTTGGCCAAGGGCCGCGGGCCGCTCGGCGGCAATCCCGTCCTCGTGGTCGGCCTCGCCCTGCTGTCGCTCTTCGGCGGCTTGGCGCTGCGCGAGAAGTACCGGGAGCAGGTCGGCGCCGCCCGGGAACTCAACCCGGTGGAACAGCGGGTGGTCGACGCCGTAAGCCATGTCCTGCTGGCCGCGGTGCTGGTCGTCCCGCTGCTCGTCCTGGTCCTGCACCGGTTCGGTTCGTCCGGCAGCGACCACCGGGGCGGGCACGAGTCGTTGCCGCCCAGCCCGCGGCAGGAAGGGGTGCCCAGCCTGCCACCCGCACAGCATGCCGGGCGCGCTGACCACAGCATGCACTTCGGGCTCATGCGCATCCTGCTCGGTCTCGGCGTCGCCCTGCTTGTCGTGGTCCTCGTGATCGCCGGGCTGCACCTGTGGCGGTATCTGACCCGGCCGCCGGCGCTCGAAACCGCGGCGACGTACGCGACGCTCGACGACGAGCAGGAACGCCTGGCCCAGGCCGTGGACTCCGGGCGCCGTGCCCTGCTGGACGGAACCGACGCCCGCGCAGCCGTCATCGCCTGCTATGCCGCCATGGAGAAGTCGCTCGTCGAATCCGGCGTGACCCGGCGCGCCTCGGACAGCCCGCAGGACCTGCTGGAGCGGGCCGTCACCGCCGGCCTGCCGATGGGGGCGGCCGCCACCGAGCTCACCGCCCTGTTCCGCGAGGCCCGTTACTCCACGCACCCGATGGACGGCAGCCACCGTGACCGGGCCGCGGCCGCGCTCGCTGCGATCGCCGACGGCCTGCGCTCGCGGACGTCCGGGCCCGAAGCCATGACGAGTGCCTCGTGAAGGCGGCCACCCGGATACGGGCCTTCGTCGGCTCCGTGCGGCCAACGCCCGGTTCCGTACGTCACTCGCTGGCCGCCTTGGGCATCGTCGCGGTCGGGGCCGAAGTGCTACTCGCCCTGGCCGACGGTGCCGCCGCGGCCGCCGCCGGCCTCGCCCTCATCACCGCGGTCGCGCTGGTCCTGGGGCGCTATGCCGCAGGCGGCGGCGCCCAGGACAGCAGCTATCGCGGGCCGGTGCGCCTGCTGGGCGGCCGAGCCCCGGCGCTGGGCGCGTGGCGGCGCATCGTGGCCAGGACCCTGGCGGACGACGGCGAAGCGCACTTCGACACCGTCCTGCGGCCACAGTTGCAGCGGCTGTTCGCCGCCCGGCTGGCCGAACGGCACGGCGTGGCGATGTACCGGAACCCGCAGCGGGCCAGGTCGCTGGTCGGAGCCGACCTGTGGCCGTGGATCGATCCTGAGGCGACCGCTCCGCAGCCCACTCTCCCCGAGCCCGTCCTGCGCTCCCTGCTCGACCGCCTGGAAGCCCTATGACCGATGGTGCTGCGCCCGACCCCCGCAGCCCGCGCATCCCGACCCCGCCCCGTGAGGAACCGACCGTGACCAGCCCGCACCCCATACCGGACCACGACGCCCTGACGCCCCGACAGGCGGGCGAGAGGGCCGCGGCCGTGCTCGACGAGATCCACACGGCCGTGGTCGGCACGACGGAACCGCTGGCACTGGTGATGCTCGGCATCCTCGCCGGCGGCCACGTCCTCATCGAGGACCTGCCGGGACTCGGCAAGACGCTGCTGGCACGCTCCTTCGCCACCACGCTCGGCCTGGACTTTCGCCGCATCCAGTTCACCCCCGACCTGCTGCCCTCCGACGTCACCGGAGCTCCGTTCTACGACCAGCGGACCGCCGACATGGTCTTCCGGCCCGGACCGGTCTTCACCCACCTGCTGCTCGCTGACGAGATCAACCGCACCCCGCCCAAGACCCAGGCCGCGTTGCTGGAGGCGATGGCCGAAGCCCAGGTGTCCATCGACGGCAGCACCCGGTCGCTTCCGGAGCCCTTCGTGGTCGTCGCCACCGCCAACCCGATCGAGTACGAGGGCACGTACACCCTGCCCGAGGCCCAGCTCGACCGGTTCCTGCTGCGGGTTCGTATGGGATATCTGACGGCGCCCGAGGAGGCGGGCATGCTACGCGCGCGCCTCGACCGGGCGGCGCCCGAAGCCGTGCTGCGCACGCTCAGCAGCCCGGGCGAGGTGCTGGCCATGCGAGCCGCCGTCGAACGTGTCGAGGTGGACGACGACCTGCTGGAGTACGTCATCGCGCTGGTCCGCGCCACCCGGGCGCACCCGCAGATCCAGGTCGGCGCCTCTCCGCGCGGCGGCCTGGCCCTGGTGCAGCTCGCCCGCGCCCGTGCCCTCCTGGACCTGCGGGACTACGTGACCCCGGAGGACGTCAAGTCCGTGGCGGTGCCGGCCCTCGCGCACCGCGTCACCCTGAAACCGGAGCTGTGGGTCCGGCAGATCGACGGCGACGACGTGATGCGCGAGATCGTGCAGTCCGTGCACGCCCCGCAGACCTTGCCGCGCACGCCAAGCGCGTCATGACGGGGCCCGTGCCGGCCCGCAGAGCTGCCGCCGCCGTGCAACGGGCCCTGGACGGCCGCCACGGCGTGACCGCCCCACCCCCGCCGCCCCCGCTGGGCTGGCGCGCCGGTGAACGCGCCCTGCGGCTGGGCACGTTGGTCGTCGTCGCGCTGGCCGCCGCGCTGGTCACCGGGCGCCCCTGGGTACTCGCCCTGGCCGCCGCGCCCCTGGTGCTGCTCGCCCTCGCCCTGCCGAGCGGGCCGCGCCCGGAGGCGGTGACGGCCGAGGCCGAGGTGGAGCCGCGGCGGTGCTTCGAGGGCGAGCAGGTGACGGTGCGGATCACGGTGTCCTACGACGGTGCGCCCGGCCGCCTGGACCCCGGCGTCACCCTCGGTCACGGGGTCCGGCTCGACCATCTCGCGGTCGGCCCGCACCGCGTCGATCTCCTCCTGGCCGTGCAGCGCTGGGGCCGCTGGACGCTCGGCACGGTCGACGTCGACGTCTACGACAAAGGCGGGCTGGCCCGGCGCACCGTCCGGGCCGAACTCGGAGAGGTCGCCGTCTTCCCGCTGGCCGCACACGCCGGCCTCACGCCCATCCCGGTCCGGCTGCCGCAACGGCTCGGCGAGCACGCTGCGGAGCAGCGCGGCGAGGGCGTCGAGGTCACCGGCGTGCACCCGTATGTGCGCGGCGAACGGCAGCGGCGGATCCACTGGCCGGCCACCACACGCCGCGGCACCCTACAGGTCCACCAGTTCGCCGCGGAGCGCACCGCCGACACCGTGGTACTGCTGGACGCGCTCGCCGACGTGGTCGACCCGGTCACCGGCACGTCCTCGCTCGACGAGACCTTCCGGGCCGCTGCCGGGCTGGTCCGCGCCTACCTGCGCACCCACGACCGGGTCGGCGTCGTGTCGGTGGGGGGCGCGACCCGCTGGCTGCAACCGGGCAGCGGCCAGGGGTACTTCTACCGCATCGTCGAGAGCGTGCTGGAGGTCCGCAAGGACCTCGCATACCGTACGGAGGGACTCAGCCGGCTCCCACTGCCCGCGTTGCCCGAAGGAGCGCTGGTGTACGTCATCACGCCGCTGACCGACCAGCGGATTTTCGACATCCTGCACCAGGTGCGTGGACGGGCCAACCCGATGGTCGTGGTCGAGGTCGCCACCGGCGACCCCGTCGTGGAACCCGGCGACACCGAAGCCGAACTCGCGCTGCGGCTGTGGCGGGCCGACCGCGACGCCATGCGGTTCGCCCTGGTGGAGCGCGGCATCGCGGTCGTCGCCCATCGGCCCGGTGAGACCCTCGACCTTGCCCTTGCGCCGCTGCTGCGCACCCGCATCCACGGGGGGACCCGATGACCACCGCCCCCACCCGGATCGCCCGGCCAGGCCGGCGCCCCGCTGGCAGCCGTGCCGCCCTGCTCTTCGGACGTCTCACCTCCCGCATCACCGACCGGCTGCTCGGAACGGCTCTTGCCGTGGCCGCCTGCAACCCGCCGGCCGCCCTTTACGCACCGCTACCGGTCAAGGTGCTGGTGGTCGGGGCGGCGGCGGCCGCGTGGTGGGCCGCGCCGATGGTGGACGCGCGCCCCGTCTCGACCGCCATGCGCTGGCGGAGCATCGCGGCCCGTCGCAGGACGACCGTGCTGCCGGCCGCGGCGATCGTGGTCGCCGCGGCCACCGGCCCCGCGCTCTGGCTGGTCGTCTGCACAGCCGTCCTGCTACTCGCCTACCTGCTCGTCACCGACGCGTGGACGGCCGGTGTCACCGCCCCGCCCAGCCGCCCGCAGACCACACCCGCCCTGACGGCCGCCGCCGCGACCGCAGCAGTACTGCTGGCCGCCCAGGCGCCGGTCGCTGGCACCTCATGGGCACGTCTGCCCGCCTCACTCGCCATCGCCGCGACCACGGTCTGCCTGGTACTGGCGCTGCGCACCCGTCGCAACCCGCCCGGCTGACCGCGGGGACCACTGGCGGTCCGGTCCTCATCTCGGCGATCCCAGCGACACCGCCGACACCACCATGCCGCCGGAGCCGGTGGAGTACCTGGCCGAGCAACCGGACATCGATGATCCGTCTTCGCGGTGGACCAGGACCGGGACCAGGACCAGGACCAGGACGGCGAGTATCCCCAGTTGTTCGACGCGAGCCTCGCGGATATCGGGATCGAAGTGGTGCTCACCGGTATCCGCATGCCCGGAATGCACGCGATCACGGAACGCTGGGCACGCACCTGCCGCCGCGCACTACTCCACCCACCGGTCCAGCGCCCACCGCTCGGGCAGCGCGAAACCACGCATGCCGCTGCCGTGTGACGATCGCCGGCACCAGGGCGAGCGCGGTCGGGCAGCGGGCGATGAGGCTGCCGGTGCAGCGGCCGTCCGTCCGCCTCGACCGCGTGACGCTCGCGGTGGTCGACCGGGGCGAACCGCGGGGAACCGCGCTGCTTGCGGTGACACGCCTGATCGGCCTGGTCCGGGATGGTGCGGTGGACACCTCGTCTGCGCAGCGGGCGCGGTTCGTGCGGGAGGGCGTACGTCTTGCGATCTTGTCTTGCCATCTTGTCCACACGCACCCGTCGGGGCGGATACGTGACCGGCCCACTCCGCAACGGGGCACGCGAACTTTCCCCAGCACGCCCTCGGACCGCGGCGAGTCGCCACGCCGTCCAGCCGTCCGCCCTCGTCACTGACGACCTGCTGACGACCTGCTGTCGGCCTGCTGACGACCTACGAAACCCCGCTGCCGCCGTACAGGATTCACACCTAAGCTGAATGCGCTTTCACGAGTGTCCGCACCGTATGGCACCATCGCGGCACAGACACGGTCAGGAGAGGTGACTCGGCCAGATGAGCACGCCCACGGTGTACGACGTCGCAGAGCGGGCGGAGGTGTCCATCGCGACGGTGTCGCGCGTCTACCGCAACCCCGACTCGGTGCGCAAGGAGACGCGTGAACGCGTCCTCGCGGCCGCGCGGGACCTCGGGTACGTGCCCAGCGGCAGCGCGCGCGGCCTGGCCAGCCGCTCCACCGGAGTGCTCGGACTGTGCTACCCCGACTTCCACGACAACGAGGCGGACAACTCGCCGACGGCCGACTCCGGGGAGTTGACGCTCTACTCCGACGAAGTCGTGCGCGGCATGGAGCGCGCCGCGCGGCGGCACGGTTACGCCCTGCTGATCTCCGCCGCGCACGCCGACGAGGCGGGACGGCGCCTCACGGAGGTCGCCGGACGCGTGGACGGGCTCGCCGTGCTGGCCCAGCCGATGCGCGCCGACGACCTGGACGTGGTGACGCGCCGGATCCCCGTCGTGATGCTGGCCGGGGAGCGCTTCGACGGCTTGGACCATGTCGAGGTGGCCAACTTCGACGGCGTCCTGGAGCTCACCCGTCATCTGCTGCTGGCGCATCGGTTGCAGCGTCTCGCCTTCGTGGGCGGCCCGCCGGACTCCCCGGACGGCGAGGGACGTTTCCGCGGCTTCCAGGCGGCGCACCTGGAGGCAGGGCTGCCGCTGCCCGAGGCGCCCGACGCGCGTGGCGACCTCACGCAGGCCGCGGGACGCAAGGCGGTCGCGGAGCTGCTCGACGCTGACCGGGGCACCGCACAGCGGCCGCAGGGCCTGGTCTTCGCCAACGACCAGATGGCGGTGGGAGGACTGCACGCCCTGGTGGAGCGCGGCATCTCGGTTCCGCGCGACATGGCGGTCACCGGGTTCGACGGCATCCCGCTGAGCCGCCTGGTGCGCCCGACGCTGACGACCGTACGGCAGCCGATGGGGCAGCTGGGCGTCGCGGCGGTGGAACTGCTGGCGGCCCGCCTGGCGAATCGTGAACGGCCACTGGAGTACCGGCAGTTGCCCGTCTCCGTGACGCTGCGCGAGAGCTGCGGCTGCCCTCCGCCCCCGGCCCTGTGAGCCGCTTCGTCGCGCGCGACGGTGCACGCCAGTACTCCGGCTACGTCACCGACATCATCACCGAGCTGGCCCTGAACTGGCTCGACAAGCGGGACCCGGACAGGCCGTTCGCCCTGCTGATCCAGCACAAGGCCCCGCACCGGGCGTTCGAGCCGGCTGAGCGGCACCGCCATCTCTACGAGCACGTGGACGTCCCCGCGCCGGCGACGCTGCACGACGACTACAGCGAGCGCGCACGGGCGGCGGGCGAGGCCGAGATGCGGATGAGTGATCTTCAGCCGCAGGACCTCAAGGCGCCCGTGCCGGCAGGGCTTTCTCAGCGCGCGGAGCGCGAGTGGCGCTACCAGCGTTACATCAAGGAGTACCTGCGGGTCGTCGCCGCCCTCGACGAGAACGTGGGCAGGGTCCTGCACTACCTCGACATCACCGGGCTCACCGACGACACGGCCGTCGCCTACACCTCGGACCACGGCTTCTACCTGGGGGAACACGGCTGGTTCGACAAGCGGTTCATGTACGACCCGTCCCTGCGCATCCCGCTCGTGGTCCGCTGGCCGGGCGTGGTGCAACCGGGTTCGACCTGCGACGAGCTGGTCATCAACGTCGACTACGCACAGACCTTCCTCGACCTGGCGGGCGCGCCGGCGCATCCACGGATGCAGGGCCGCAGCCTGCTGCCGCTGCTGCGCGGCGAAGTGCCCGACGACTGGCGGCAGTCGATGTACTACCGCTACTTCGAGCACCTCGACGTCTGCCACAACGTGCAGGCGAGCTACGGCATCCGCACCCACACCCACAAGCTGATCCACTACCCCGGCCACGGCTCCGGCCAGGTCGGCGCCAGGGACGAGCGGCGCACGCCCGAGTGGGAGCTGTTCGACCTGGTCGCGGATCCGGACGAGCTGCACAACCGCCATGCCGACCCCGAGTGCGCGCAGCTCGTGAAGCGCCTCACCGAGGAACTCACGGCACTCCAGTTGCGCTTCGGGGACACGCCCGAGCACATCTGACGTCGTGCTGACCGACTTCAACGGCTGGCTCGACACGACCCTCGGCGACCAGCTCGATGACCACCCTCGGGACCTTCGTGCGCGGCCGGTTCGCCCGCTATACCGTTCTGGCGCCGGGACGGCGTCCACCCCGGACGGAGCAGGGTCCGGGGCAGGCGCGAGCGGTGTCCGGAACGGTCAGGTGGCTTCGATGGTGAAAATGCCGAAGCCGAAGCCGCTGGCACGGATCCGGCCGTCGTCGACCTCGACACCGGAAGCCTCCACGGCGGTGGCGGCGCACGCTGGGGCAGTGCACTCGGCCGCCCCGCTGCGGGGGTTGACCACGACCAGAAAGCGTCCCCCTCGCACGTACACCAGGGGGTAGCCCTCGTGCAGCACCTCCGTGCCGCTTCGGGCGCCCAGCTCACGCGTGGCCTTGCGCAGCGCGATCAGCCGGCGGACCAGGTGCAGCAGAGAACCCTCGTCGGCGCGCTGCGCGGCGACCGTCGGACGGGCCGGGTCCGGGTCGAGCGGTAGGTACAGGTCATCGGTCGAGGCGGTGGAGAAGCCCGCGTTGGGCGAGTGGTCCCACTGCATGGGGGTGCGTGAGCCGGCCCGGTCGTAGCGCGGGCCGAGCCGGCTGCCCTCACGGGTCGGGGTGCCTGGGACGTACCGCATACCGATCTCGTCGCCGTAGTAGATCGCGGGAAGCGTGGGCCAGGTGAGCTGGAACACGAAGGCCGCGGGCAGCTGTTCGGCCGTGCGGGGCCCGCAGGCCAGCCGGGAGAAGTCGTGGTTGGCAGTGGGCAGGGAGATGAATCCGGCGTCGCCGACGGCCTCGGTGGTCTCGCGCCAGGCGTCGAGGAAGAGCCGGGGCGTGCCCTCGCCCTTGGCGCCGAAGTACGGCTCCAGCGGCGTCCATGCCTCGTTGACGGTGCCCTCCCAGTTGTTCCACAGCGAACGCAGCGGGAGGCCGTCGGCGCGGGAGCCGAACTGGAGGAAGAAGTCGGCGTGGAACCCGGCCGGCACTGCGTGCTTCGGGTCGCCCCACTCGGACAGCAGGGCCGCGTGGGGATGCTTCTCGTCCAGCCAGCCGCGCAGTTCGCGCCACAACCCGGCCGTCTCGGCGTGACCTGGGTCGTCCTTGACGAGAGAGGCGGCCATGTCGACGCGGAAGCCCGACAGGCCGAGGTTCAGCCAGTGGTCCATGATGTCGCGCAGCGCCTGACGGTTGGTTCGCGGTCCGTCCGCGTCGACGGGCACCCGCCAGGGCTCGTCGGGGTGCATGCGGGCGTGGCCGAAGTTCAGGGCGGGCTGGGACGCGAAGAAGTTGGGCTGGTAGAAGCCCGGGCGGCTGCCGGGCGAGGCGACGAACCCCTCGGGTGCCTCGGTGCTGTCGGCCCAGATGAACCGCTGGTCGGACGGGTCGTTCGCCGAGGCTTTGAACCAGGGGTGCTGGTCGGAGGTGTGGCCGGCGACCAGGTCGAGCAGCACGCGTATGCCACGGCGCCCTGCGGCCTCGGTGAGCCGGGTCAGGTCCTCGTTGGTGCCGTAGCGCGGGGCGACATTGAGGTAGTCGGCGACGTCGTAGCCGGCGTCGTTGAACGGCGAGGAGAAGCAGGGGTTGAACCAGACGGTGTTCACACCGAGCCATTCCAGGTAGTCCAGTCTGGCCTCGATGCCCGCGAAGTCGCCGATGCCGTCACCGTCCGAGTCGGCGAAGGACTGCGGATAGATCTGGTAGAGGACGGCGGCGGCGAGCCACTCGGTGGCGGGTGGGCGAGGGTGCATGAAAGGGGTTCCTCCAGAGGTCAGGGCAGGGTGGCCGGGTGCAGGACGGCGGTGACGGGTAGGTGGTCGCTCGGAGCGCGGTCGCCGGGCGCGGGGAGGACGGCGGCGGCGGAGCGCACCCGAGTGCCCTGCGAGGCGAGGATCCAGTCGATACGGGGACCGTCGGGCTCGGGCGGCCGGTAGTCGTGGAAGGTGCCGTGGGCGGGACCGCGCTGTTCAGCGACTTCCCAGCTGTCGACGAGCGAGGCCCTCCCGAGGAGCGGGCCATGCACCTCGGGATCGCCTGCCGGGGTGTTGAAATCGCCGGTGACGAGACGGGAGATGGCGGGCGCCAGGACCTCGAGGCGTTCGGCGAGCAGGTCGGCGGACCGGGACCGGGCGTAAGCGCTCACATGGTCGAAGTGGGTGTTGGCGAGCAGGAACTGCGCCCCGGTGGCCAGATCGCGGAAGCGGACCCAGGTGACCATGCGAGGACAGGCTCCGCCCCAGGTCTCCGAGCCCGCCACCTGTTGTGTGTCGGAGAGCCAGAAGTGGCCGTGGGCCACCGGCGCGAGCCGTTCGCGGTCGTGGAAGACAGCCATGTGCTCGCCCCTGGAACCCCCTTCGCGGCCCTCGCCGGTCCACGCGTACTGCTCGCCGAGGCCGTCCTGCACGTCGGTGACCTGGTGTCGGAGGCCTTCCTGGGTGGCGAGCAGATGAGGTCGCTCGCGGCGCAGCATCGCCACCACCGAGGCCCGGCGTTCCCGCCAGTTGTGCGGCGGGTCTCCCCGGTCCACCTGCATGTTGAAGGTCATGACCCGCAACGGGTGCTCGCTCTCGCCCAATGGAGGTACCTCCCAGCTCCCGGCCCGTGAGGCGCGCGCGCCGCCCTGCGACGCGCGCACTGCGGACTCTTGCCACACCGTCTGAATGCGCTTACATTCAACTGCGGACGACGCTAATCGCTTCACAAGGAGAGCCGCAACATAGTGCGTGTCGACCGCAGCGCCATCGGGGCGGTCGCTTCCCCTGGGACATGGCCCAGGGAGGTCGCCTCTCCCCCGCCCCGCAGGCCGGGTGTGGTCGACCACTGCACCGGACCTCGCCTGGTCCGCACGGCAGCGTCACGTCTTCCCGTCCGGCACCAGGCAACGAAAGGCTCGACATGCTCCGATCGCACGACGACCAGGTCAAGGAACTCCTCGGCCGGATGACTGCGGAGGAGAAGCTGGGGCAGCTACAGCAGTTGACGTGGACCGGCGACACCGGCCCCGGCGGCGGCCAGACCGCAGAGATCGAAGCTGCGGCCCGCGCCGGACGGCTGGGCTCAGTGCTCAACCTGAACGGCGCGAAGTGGACCAACGACCTGCAACGCCTTGCCGTGGAGGAGTCCCGGCTCGGCATCCCGATCCTGTTCGGCCTCGATGTGGTCCATGGCTTCTGGACGACCTTCCCCATTCCGCTGGCCCAGGCCGCGGCCTTCGACCCGGCGGTGGCCGCGGCGGACGCCGAGGTGTCAGCGGCCGAGGCCCGCTCCCAGGGGGTGCACTGGACCTTCTCCCCGATGATGGACGTCACCCACGAGCCGCGCTGGGGCCGCATCGCGGAGAGCTCCGGCGAGGACCCGTACCTCAGCGCGGTGGTCGCAGTGGCCAAGGTACGCGGGTACCAGGGACCGGCGGACGGCTCCGGCCTCGCCTCGAAGGACCGGATCGCCTCCTGCGCCAAGCACTTCGTCGCGTACGGCGGCGCTGAGGGCGGCCGTGACTACAACACCGTCGACGTCTCCGAGCAGCGGCTGCGCAACCACTACCTGCCGCCCTTCAAGGCCGCGATCGACGCCGGCGCCGCCACCGTGATGGCCGCGTTCAACACGGTCGCCGGAGTACCTGCACACGCCAACGCACACACCATGACCACCATCCTGAAACAGGAGTGGGACTTCGACGGGTTCGTGGTGAGCGACTACACCGGCGTCGCCGAGCTGGTCGCGCACGGCTTCGCCGAGGACGGCGCGGAGGCCGCCGCGCTCGCGCTCACCCATGGCCTGGACATGGAGATGGTCTCAACCCACCTCGCGGACCACGGCGCCGAGTTGCTGGCCGCCGGCCGCATCGGCATGGACCGCCTGGAGGACGCCGTCGCCCGTGTCCTCCGCCTGAAGTTCGCCCTGGGGCTGTTCACCAACCCGTACACGGACGAGTCCGCAGAGATCACCGGGCCCACCGCCGCCACACGGGCCGCCGCGCGCGCCGCCGCAGCGCGCTCGATGGTGCTGCTCAAGAACGACGATGCGGTACTCCCCCTCGCCCCCTCCGCCACGTCGATCGCCGTGGTCGGTCCGTTCGCCGACTGCGCCGACCAGCACGGCACATGGGCGGGCCCCGGCCGGCTGCGCTTCGAGACGGTCAGCGTGCTGGACGCCGTCCGCGAGGCCGCACCCGGTGCGGACGTCCGCCACTCGGGCGCCGACCCCGCCATGGCTGCCGCCGCCGCACGCGCCGCAGATGTGACCGTCGTCGTGGTCGGCGAGCACTCGGGCCTCAGCGGTGAGGCCGCGGCCCGCAGCGACATCGATCTACCGGACGGCCAGCATCGGCTGATCGAGGCGGTGGCCGCCACCGGTAAGCCGTTCGTGGTGGTCCTCGTCAACGGGCGTCCGCTCACGATCGGCGGCTGGTTGCACGCCGCGCCCGCTGTCCTGGAAGCGTGGCACGCGGGCATCGAAGCCGGCCACGCCATCGCCGACGTCCTCTTCGGGGCCGTCAACCCCGGGGGCAAGCTGCCGGTGTCCTTCCCGCGGAGCGTCGGGCAGATCCCGCTCTACTACAACCACGAGTCCACCGGCCGCCCGTACGACCCGGTGGAGAGGTACGTCTCGAAGTACCTGGACCTGCCCGGTGGGCCGCAGTTCACCTTCGGGTACGGCTTGAGCTACACGACGTTCGCGACCGGCGAACCGCAGCTCAGCCGCGAGGAGATAGCGGTGGATGCGCTCGCGCGAGGCGAGAGCGTCGAGCTGACCGTGACGGTCTCCAACACCGGCGAACGGATCGGCGACGAGGTGGTCCAGCTGTACGTCCACGACGTGGCGGCGAGCGTCACCCAGCCGGTGCGCAGGCTGCGCGGCTTCGAGCGCGTCACCCTCGGGCCCGGCGAAGAGCGCGCGGTGCGCTTCCGCCTCGGCGCCGAGGACCTCGGCTTCTGGACCAACGACCCGTCCGGAACATATGTCGTGGAGCGCGGCCGCATCGACCTGTACGTCGGCACCGACTCCTCTGCGAGCGCCCGCTGCGAGCTCCGCCTGACCTGAGGAGCCTCACACGGTACGGAGGGGGTCGAACCCGTCGCGCCGTGTGCCGGTCTCCGCTGCACACGGCGGGTCCGTCCGGCGGCCGGCCGAGGCCCTTGGGCCCGCGTCCCACCCGACATCACGGGCTGTGTCGGATCCGTCCGAGAGCTATGACCGGGGCGTGCTGTGCCAGCGCCATGTGGTGAGGCGAGGTTGGCCGGGGAGTTCGGCGCGTCCGGTGGCCCACAGCAGGGTGGGCCAGGGGTCCGTGGTCGACGGGGCATCCGGAAACAGCCGGGTGAGCACGCGCGAGCACAGATCCGCGGGCGGGGTCCAGGCGAGACCGAGTCCCTCAGCGAGATCGTGCATGTGCACCAGGGTCTCCACGACGCCCATCGCGGCGAACCCTTCTGGGTCGGACACCCCGGCGCCGTGGTGGGCTCGGGTCTCCGACGGCGTCGTACGCACCATGGCGACCAGCAGCGCGCCGGTGGCCTCCAGCACTTGCAGCAGGCCGGCCGGTCCGGAGTCGCGCTCCGCGAAAGCAAAGCTCGCCGGAGCGCCCGGCCTCCTGTGCCTCAGTTCGAAGGGGACGTGGGTGTCCAGCGGAGGGTTGTCGGGGCCTAGTTGGACGGCGTAGTAGAGCAGGTCGTTGGCGATGTGCTCGACTGTCTCCCAGCAGTCCCACTCCAGCGAGCCGGCCTTGCCGTCCCAGACGCCCGGGGGTACCTCCCGGAGAGTGGCGACGGCGAGTCGGACTGCTTGCACAACGTCGTCCGCAGTGACAGGTAACGGGGCGGCAGTTGGTCCAGACATGGCCAGAACCATAGCTCGAGTGCTGGGAGCTGCTTCCGGGACCGGCCGGGAACCCGGGAAACCTTCGCGGTCACAGCACCAGCACCAGGCGAGGGGTTCGAGGGATCCGGCATGGGCGGGGCGGATGTGAACGGTCCGCCCCGCCGTGGGCGGTTGTGCCGCCACCGCGACGGTCAGGGGTGTCGACCGGGCGCGCGGGCCGAGATGCGGGCCGTGGTGAACTGCCGGTGCAGGTACCGTTCGAGTTGCTCCGACGACGCCGGGCCGATCGTGCCGGACAGCGGCGCCCTGTCTTCCTGGTAGGTGATGTCCCTGGTGAGGGGCTCGGTGGGGCGCCGTCGGACGTGGCGTCGGACGAGCGGGTGAGTGAGCGTGCCGGTCGGATCGTCGATGGCGCAGGAGTCGCCGTCGAGGTGGTGACCGGGCCAGACGAACCAGCCGTAACGCCCGTCCGGGCGGGGTTCACGCATGCTGATGTCGACGTGTTCTGGATTGGTCCAGTACTTCTGCACGGTCGACGGCAGGTGGACCCCGGTGGCCAGTTCGAACGTCTCGACGACACCGGCCCCACCGAACCGGCCGGCGACCTCCAGGAAGACCGGTCCGTCCGGGCCGTGGATGGCTTCGAGGTGGAAGATGTTGGTGCCGATGCGTACTGCGTGCAGGCATGCGGTGGCCCACTCGACAAGGGCCGGATCGGTGTCGATCTGCACCGACCCCAGGGGCTTCCCGCGCGCGTACCCAAGGCACGTGCCCACGTACCGGCTGACCTGGAGCGCGACCGGCTTGTCCGCGACCGCGACGCCGTCGACGTGGATGATCGGACCGGCGACGAACTCCTCGATCTCGAAGTCGTCGACGCCCGCCCGCGCATGCGCCCCGCCCCGGAGCGCGGCGAGTGCGGCGTCCGGTGTGTCGAAGACGTCCACGTCGATGCTGGCAAGGCCGGCTCGCGGTTTGACCACGGTGGCGCCGGTCCAGGGAACGCCGTCCTGCCGCGCCAGCGCGTCCGGCAGCGGAAGGAACCGTGGTACGCGCAGCCCGGCCTGCCGTACCGCGGTCTTCATCGCCACCTTGTCGCGCACCAGCCTCACCTGAGCCGGATCGTCCCCGGGGACCCCCAGTTCCTGGCGGACGCGAGCGGCGTCCATCAGATCGAACTCGGACAGCGCCACCACCAGGTCAGGTCGTGACCGACCGGACAGGGCGGTCAGGATCTCGTCGGCGCTGTTCGCGACGCCTGGACGGACGAGACGGGAGCCGGGCAGATCGGGCGGCAGCCTCGCGACCTGTTCGGCGGTGCCCACGTACGTGACGTCGTGCGTCGTGTGGTCGATTCCGTCGGCGTAGCGCGCGAGCCGGTCGGACACCCGGCACATCACCAGAACTCGCATGGGCCGTCCTCAACCGTGCTCTGGGGTGTTCAGCGGTTCGCCGTCCGCCATCAGCCGGGTCTCCAGATCGCATGCGGCCGCGATGAGGGAGGTGGCGACGGAACGCAGGTGCTCCGACGGTATGCCGATCCGGTCGGCGGCCTGTGCGTAGTGTTCCTGGACGACCGACACCCGGGCCGGCTGCATCATGGGGACGTCGTTCGCGCCCTTGTAGGCGGCGATCGCGCGGATGATCTCGAACCGGTCGGCAATGGCCTCCAGGATGCGCCGGTCGGCGTCGTCAAGCCGATCACGCAGTGCGTCCAGATCACTCATGGATTTCCTTTCCGTTGTCAGGAGTCGGCGTGGACTGTGCTGGCCGGGGTTGCCGCGTGGCGGGGTCGGGTTCCTGGGGGCATCTGTGCATGGCCGCGGCCATGGCGCGCGACTTCACGATGATCTCCTCGAACTCCTCGCCCGGCTGCGACAGCGCCACGATCGCGCCACCGATGCCGAAACTGGTGCCGGACGGTGTGGCGACGATGGTGCGGATGACGATGGAGAGGTCCGCGGAGCCGGTCAGGGAGAACCACCCGAGGGCACCGGAGTAGACGCCGCGTGGGCCGTTCTCCAGCCGGTCGATGATCTCCATGGTGCGCTTCTTGGGCGCCCCGGTCATGGAGCCGCCGGGGAACGCGGCACGGACACAGTCGACGGACGAGGTGTCGTCGCGCAGCCTGCCGCGAATGGTGGAGACCAGCTGGTGGACCGGTGCGTACGTCTCCACGTCGAACAACCTCGGTACGGTCACCGAGCCCTGCTCGCAGACCATGCCCAGGTCGTTGCGGATCAGGTCGACGATCATGAGGTTCTCGGCACGGTCCTTCTCACTGGTCGCCAGCTCCTTCCACAGGGCCTCGTCGTCGGCTTCCGTGGTGCCGCGCGGACGGGTGCCCTTGATGGGTTTGGACTCCACGACACGGTCGGACCCGATGGTCAGGAACCGTTCCGGCGAGGCCGACAGCACCGCCAGATCGGGGAACGCGAGCAGGGCACCGTAGGGGACCGGGCTGAGCCGGCGCAGCCGGCTGTAGGTGGCGAGCGGGTCGATCGTCAGGCGTGACTCGGCCATGTTGGTCAGGCACACCTCGTAGGTCTCACCGTCGTGGATCTCGGCGAGACATGCGCCGATGAGGGCGAGATACGCCTCCTGGTCGTGCCGCAGCGCGAGCTGCTCGACCGGTGGGGCCACCAGGGGTGTCGGACGGATGCCGGTCTCGGTGGGCAACGACCGCACCCGGTCGGCCGTGGTGTCGAGCCACCGGGTCGCCTCGCCGTCGTACTCGCTGTGGCTGAGGCACAGCAGGTAGCTGGAGCGTTCGGCGTGGTCGATGACCAGGGCCCGGTCCGCGAACAGGAACGCGGCATCCGGGGTCGGTGCCTCGTACACGGCATCGCCCCCGGTCTCGGCCTTCAGCTCGTAGCCGAGAAAGCCGACGTAGCCCAACTCGAAGTCGAACGGCAGCGTCGGGTCGGCCGTGGTGGCCCGGCTGCGCAGCCGCTCGTCGAGGTAGTCGAAGACCCGTGCGCGCACGCGCCGGGGTTCGCCACCCGCGCGATGCACGGTGACCTGCTCCTCGGAGACCCGGTAGGTGACGAACTCGGCCAGCGGGCCGGCGCCGTCACCCAGGTAGGAGAACCGGGCGCGGTCCGCGGTGCGGTCGCTGCTGTCCAGCCAGAAGCTGTACGGGTGGCCGGCGAACAGCTCGCTGTAGGCGGCCTCGGCGTCAGGGAGGTGATCCAGTTGGCGGACGTGCAGGTGCAGCGGCTCGACCGTGCGGCCGTGGACCCGGGTCAGGTCCCGGAAGTTGGCCAGCAGCTCACGGCCGTACTCGGTACCGATGGACTCCGGGTGGAACTGGACGCCCCACATCGGTGCGTGACGATGCCGCACTCCCATGAGCACGCCGTCCTCGGTCCAGGCGACGGCCTCCAGGTCGTCGGGCAGGGTCGTCACGGCAAGGGAGTGGTAGCGCACCGCCGAGAACGGACTCGGGATCCCGGCGAAGAGGTCGTCGCCGGTGTGGTGCACCTTGTCGATGCGGCCGTGCATGGGTACCGGTGCGTGGGCGATCCGCCCGCCGAACAGGTGGCAGATCCCCTGGTGTCCCAGGCAGACCCCCAGGACCGGCAGTTTCGAGTCCCGGATGGCGGCTGCGCTGGCGCCGAAGTCCCGCTCGCGATCGGGCCTGCCGGGTCCGGGCGAGATGACCACGTTGTCGAAGTCGTCAAGCGGCACGGATGCCCAGTCGGCGTCGTTCCGCACCACCGTGGGTGGTTCGCCGTTCACCTCGCCGAGCAGCTGGTACAGGTTGTAGGTGAAGGAGTCGTAGTTGTCGATCAGCAGTGTGCGCATCGGTCGGATCCTCACTTCACCCTGTCGGTTTCGGCCAGGACGTGCGCCTCGGCGCGGCGCACGGCGGGCCCGCACGCAAAGCCTCCCGCGAGGAACAGCCCTGCCAGCATCAGCCAACCCGGCATGCCGTACCGGATGGCCGTCCCGGTCACCAGCAGTGGGCTCACCAGCGCTCCGGCCGCGGTCGCACTGGTGAAGACGCCCTGGTACTCCCCGTGTGCGGCCGGGTCGGCCAGGTCGTAGCTGAGCACCCACCCGGCCGAGGCCGACAGCAGTTCACCGACCGTGTAGACGGCTCCTGCCACCAGCAGGACCAGCACCGCCGGAAACACCGAAAGCCCCTGTGCCAGGCCGAAGGCGACGCACGCGACCGCGAGCAGGATCCCCGTCCGACGCAGCGCCACCGCCGCCTGGCCCGGATCGTCGATGCCGCGACTGGCACGCACCTGCAACGTCACGACCATCACCGTGTTGACCACCAGCAACGCCGAGATGAGCCACCTGGGGGCGTTCGTGGAGCCGGCTATCCACAGCGGGACCCCGATTTCCAGGACCCCCGAATGGGCGGCGATCACACCGTTCAGCGCCGCGACGAGGAGATAGGGCCGATCGGCCAGGGCGCGCCGGCGCCGTGGTGTGGCCACCCCTGCTCGCTGCCGCGGGACACCGCCGAGTGCTCCCTCGGGTATCCGCAGCCGCACCAGGATGGCGGCGGTCACGAGGAACGTCAGCGCGTCGGCGACGATGACGACGTCATAGGCGCCACGGGAGTTGATCTGTAGCGCGACCGCCGCCACTGCCGCCCCGGCAGCGGTCCCCATGTTGGCCACCGTACGAAGCCACGCCCGCACGGTGACGCGCTCGGCGCCCGGGACCACGGCCGCGATCAACGCGCCCCGTACGGCGTTGCTGCCCTGGCCGACCGCGTTGACGACCCCGACCAGCACGATGAACATCACGAGTGAACTGATCACGAGATAGCCGGCCGTGCCCACGCCGGCGGTGACCAGCAGCACGAGCAGCACCCGCCGCGGCCCCAGGCGATCCGCCGAACGACCGAGCGGCACACCGGCGAACACCGCGCACGTCCCCGCGACCGCAAGCCCGAGACCCACCTCACCCGCGGTGAGCCCGGCGACCCTGGTGAAGAACATCACCTGGGTGGCCAGGAACATGCCGGTGCCGAACATGTTGACCAGCGTCATGTACGACAGCAGCCGCAGCTCCGGGTGATCACGGAGCATCCGCGATATCCGGCCCTGCTCGCGTGCGGGGCTCTCGCGTGCGGGGCTGCGGCGGTTCACGGGCCAACCGCCACTCTGCACGCCTGTGCCCCTGCTGCCTCAATGGTATGACTCATGATCATGAACATGATCACATGTCAGGGGATGAGGCAAGGGTGGTCACTACAACTGGGCGGTTGCGGCGCCCTGCCCTGGCACGGGGGCAACGAGCCGCATGGAACTGCGGTCAAGCCCCTGCCATGTCGAGGAGGACCTGGGCCAGTTCACGTGGCCGGGAGAACATCGGCCAGTGGCCCGTGTCCAACTCGATCAGCCGCCAGCGCCCGCTGGTCAGCAACTCGGCTACGCCGTCGCTCGGCTCGGGATCACCGAGCGTGCACTTGACGTAAGTCGCCGGGAGGTCCCCGAGCGGCCTTGCCAGCACGGCGGGTTCGGTCAGCGTGGCACGGCCGCCCCAGTCGTTCCATGAGCAGGGCACCCCGGTCGGCGTCATACCGGTAGAGCGCCGGGCATCCTTCTCCTCCGACGATGCGGAGTGCCACCGCCTCATTGGAGGAGTCGTTCCCCACGCCTGGCACCAGCACCTTGAGAATCGCTGTGGCGCCGTCCGCCCGGGTCGCTTCGGCCACGAAGGCACGTGATTTTGCTTGCAACCACAATCACGAACCGGACATCACCGCGCTTTTCGCAGGCACGAACTCCCGCCGGCCGCGCGAATGACCAGTTCTCGCCCTGAGCAGCTGTCAGTCGTCAGCTTGGAGCTTTTTGCGCCCCACGAGGTGGAAGACCCGGCTGAGTTGGCGGTAGGGGTCTCGTCGGCTGGCCTCAAGTTCGACTGCGGCCGTCGCCGCCACCTGTGGTGAGTCGGTCGGGTCCAGCTCGGCTCCGCTGAACTCCAGCCAGTCGACAAACAGCCATACGCCGTACCAGCGCAGGGGCTCCACTCCGCGGCTGCGCGTGAGCTCGCTGAGTTCTTCTACGGTGTCGGCTCGACCCGACACTCCCAGCACCCCGATCTCGGTCGTGGCGTCGAACGAGGCCAGAGCGTCGTCCCACCGTCGTTCCAGGGCCGGGCGCACCGCGCTCGCCTTGGCGTTGCCCGTCATGATCGAGACCACGCCACCGTCGGCAGTGCACTGGCACAGCTGGTTGACCAGTGGTTCCGGTTGCTCCAGGTATCCGAGCACACCATGGCAGAGCACGGCGTCGAAGCGTCGGCCCTGCACCGCCTCGTCGGCGTTCTCTCCGTCGGCCTGCACGAGGGTGACCCGGCGCCGGGCCTCATCAGGCAGGCGCTGGAGTCGCTGTCGAGCCTTGTCCAGCATCGCCGGCGACGAGTCCAGCAACGTCACGTCGTAACCGGCCTGGGCCAGCGGAAACGACTGATGACCCGCGCCGCCGCCGACGTCCAGCACGGTCGCTGGAGGCTGCGGCAGGTGCTCCAGCAGCTGCCGGTGCAGCACATAGGTGCGCACGTACCCCTTCACCGAGGCATAAGCCCCGTCGACAAAGCGGCCGGCCAGGTCGGCGCTGGCCCAGGGATCATCGCTCACCCCGACAAGATAACGCCGATCACCAACCGATTCGCCCGCCTGGGCCCGCCCTCAACACGGGACATCGCACGGAATGGCCCGCTCCTGTCGCGAGATAGCGGGCGCCACCTCCCGAGGTTGCCCATGCCGTCGGGGGGCCGGCCGCGGGGTTGACGCATGCGGGGACGGTCCCGCCGTTGCTCCATTCTGCTCCGTCTACGGGCCGAACAACCCACAACACGCCCGCGCCCGGCCGTACGCGGGTGGACCGCCGCCGTCCAGGCCGCCGCGCCCGACTTTCGGCACCGGCGTCGCCACGGTGATGACGCAGGTCGCCCGATCCTCTGGGCATCCCGGTGGAGCAGCGCCGTTTCGAAGGCGCGACACCACGCTGCCCTCCATCGCCGCCGCCTTCACCCGGGCCTTCGGGACGCCTCCCTCCTCGTCGGCTCTCGACAGGGCAGCGATAGCCGATGACGTCACGCGAGGCCTTCCTTCGACCGCCAGCTCAAGGTGCCACTCCCTGCCGTGCGTGCGCGGGCCTGGGCCGAAGACCAGAGTCACGGGCCGGGTTTCCCCCTCCGCATGGCGCCGACTCCGCGGACGGTGGAGGTCACCACCAGGCAGAAGACCGTGGTCATCACGGCGCCATACGCGGTCAGTGCGGAGGAGGGGCGCGAAGGGGACGGTTGGCCGATGAGTTCGTGGGCGATTCCCGCGACCGTCGCCACGCCCAAGAGCGCGGTCGCACAGGCGCCCGTCACGAACGCCGTGGTGAGCGCCGGCCCGCGGAGTGATGTGCGGGAAAGGGTTGCTGCTGGCCCGGCAGCGCCGGCTACGGCCGCGCCGGTACCGAGCACGGCCAAGGCGAGGAACACCGTGGCAGAGACGCCCTCACCGCCCGGTCCGCTCCGCGCCGCGACCGCGGTGGTCACCGCCGCGACCCCGAGAAAACCCAGGGAGGCAGTGGCGGGAAGTGAGAGCAGCGCCACGACCGCGCGCAGCCCGCCCGCCCCGCGTGCGGCGCCCAGCACGCCGACGGCCAGCGGTGCCGCACCCACGGTCAGCAACAGCACCGACCCGCAGCAGGCCAGCACGAAGACGTCGTAGCACCACCCGGCCACCGGGTGCACACGGGCGGCGCCGTCCGATGCGTGCCATGCGCCGTCGGTGGTCAGCTTGGCGAACAGCACCGCACCGGCCGCCATCAGTGCCCAGGCATACCAGGTGGTCGCCACCGTCGCACGCAGCCTGCCGTCCCGGTCGTGCAGCCGCCGCGACGGGCGCGCCCACGCGGAGGCGGCGGCGAGCAGGACGTCGCGTACCGCCCGGGTGTCGACCCCGGAGTCCTCCAGCAGGGCACGGAACTCCTCTCCGTACCGCGCCCGCCAGGCCGGTGGATACAGCCGGACGAGCACCCGCGCCCGCCGCTCCGTGGTGTTCCACCGCCCCGGTGCGCCGCCTTTGTCGACGTCCCGGACCGACGACGCTTCGACGGCCGGTGGGACGGGATGCCGGCTTTCGGGCCGGTCGGGCGGCTCGAAGGGCGACCCCCCGTTCATGACCCGGCTCCTGCCGCTCCCAGTCGTCGAAGGCCGAGTTCAGCGACGGTACGCATCCGCTCGGCCTGCTCCGTCAGCACCTGCCGGCCGGCGGCGGTGAGTCGATAGGGCCGGCGCCGCCCCTCGGCGGGCAACGCCTCGACCAGTCCGCCGTCCTCCAGACGGGACAGCACCCCGTAGAGGGTGCCGGGCCCGAGGCTGACCCCGACCGTGTCGGCCACGTCAAGCGTGATCGCGTACCCGTGCTTGGGCCCGTCGGCAAGGCTGGTCAGCACCAGCACGGTCGGATCGGTCTCAGCAGTCATCGTCCATCCCGTCGCATCGCGTACCGCAGCCATTCTCTTACGCCCCACCTCGCTGCCGCCCCGCACATCCAAGCTCTACTACGGGCTACGATACATCGTGCGTCGATATATCGTGGTGCGATGCAACGGGAAGAAGGGAGCTGAACCGTGGTGCGGGAAAGCAGCAGCCAGAACAGCGAGAGCAACAGACGACGCCCGGAGCAGGGTGCCGAGGAGCGGGAGCGTGCTGTCCGCGACGGGACGGGACGTGCCGTGACACCGGCGCTGCTGGCCACCGGGGTGTGTGCGGTGGCCTTCACCCTGTTCGCCGTCCTCACCACGCAGGACAAGTCCGTCCGGGCCACCAGTCCATGGCAGGACGATCCGTACACCGGCGTGGTGTCATTCACGCTGTTCCTCGTGCCGATCCTCGTCGGGCTCATGGCGCTACGCGCCCTGGCCTGGCGGCGGATGCAGGGCCGCGGCGCCCGCGTCCGCCAGCTACTGCATGCGGCACACGTATGCCTCGCCCTGGTCGGTGTCACGATCGGGGTCGACTGGTTCGCCGTGGCGGCCGGTACGCACCGGCGCGACTGGAACGGCACCACCACCTGGCTGATCACTGCGCTAGCCCTCCTCACGGGCGCGCTGACCGCCGGATACCTGCTGCTCCGTCGGACCGGCCGGACGCTCGCACCCGCGGAAAGCTCAGGACGGGTGCAGCACTCGGACGCGGAAGGTGACTGGCTCGACGATCTGACCGCGGTGCTGACGACGCTCGGCTCCGTGGCGTCCCGGTCCCTGCGCGGTCCGGCCGGTCGGCGTCCTCACGCCGGCCAGGCCGATCGCGGACACCAACCCGCGAGCCAGCCGGTGGGCGCCAGGGTCGAGCGCGCCGCCGACTTCGTACGCGACCATGTCACGGCGGTCATCGCGGCCCTGGGGCTCGCCGGATCGCTGGGGATCACCGTCATGCAAGGCGTCGGCGAAGGCTGGACCAGCCCGCTGCTGTGGCTGACCTTCTTCGCCATCGGCACGGGCGGATGGTTCGCCCTGGGCATGATCTGCAACTCGGTCCTGCACATCGCCGTCCCCCGGCAGCGCGTCGAAACCGACCGAAGCGCCGATGCGCTCCATCAGGGTTCGGCGCTCCGACACGCCCGCGGCATCGCCGTGATCGCGCTCGCCCTGGGCCTTCCCGCGTCAGCAGTGCTGCGCGCGGACGTCTGGGCGGCCGTGGGCCTTGCAGGACAGGTCGACTCCCCCGAACGCTTCGCCGCGGTGACCTTCGCCGGCGCCCTGCTGATCGGCGTGACGCTGTTCTGCGCCGACCTGGTGATCACGGTGGGCATCCGCCGCCGCAGCGGCTGACGGCACGCGCGGCGGCGGCAACCGGTCAGGATGTGTTCAGGCTCGCGGTGGCACGGTCGGCCGCATGACTCACGAGACGTCCGAGACCGTATCCCCGGGGCCGGGGGACTCCGCCGCTGCCACACCCGGTGCCCGTATCCGCTGGAACAAGGTGCCGGAGGTCACCGGCTACTTCTGGGTGATCAAGGTGTTGTGCACCACGGTCGGCGAGACCGCGGCCGATCTGCTCAACGAGAAGCTCGGGCTGGGCCTGACCGGCGTGTCACTGCTGACGAGCGTGCTGTTGGCGGCGGTGCTCGTCGCGCAGTTCCGCACCAGGGCCTACCAGGCGGGCGTGTACTGGCTCGCCGTGGCCCTGATCAGCATCGTCGGCACCCTGATCAGCGACAATCTCACCGACAACCTGGGCGTGCCGCTGACGACCAGCACCACCGCGTTCGCGATCGTGCTCGCGGTGGTGTTCGTCGTCTGGTACCGCAGCGAGCGGACGCTGTCCATCCACAGCGTCGACAGCACGCGCCGCGAGGCGTTCTACTGGCTCGCGGTCCTGTTCACCTTCGCGCTGGGCACCGCAGCCGGCGATCTGCTGGCCGAGCGCATGGCCCTCGGGTACTGGATCTCCGCACTGCTGTTCGCCGCGGCGATCGCCGCGGTCGCGGTGGCGCACTTCGCGCTCGGCCTGGACGCGGTCTGGAGCTTCTGGATCGCGTACGTACTCACCCGTCCGCTGGGCGCCTCGATGGGTGACTACCTGTCCCAACCCACCGCCGACAACGGCTTGGGCCTCGGCACCGTGGTCACCAGCGTGCTCTTCCTCGCAGTGATCCTCGGCCTGGTCACGTTCCTGACGGTGACCCGCAAGGACGTCACCGAATCCGACCGGGCCGTCGCACGGCGGGCGTGAGGGCGGCCGGTCGCCGCCGGCGGCTGCCCGTGTCGGCGCCGGGCGTGCGCGCCGAGCGGCGCTCGGGCGTTCAGGAAAAGTTCAGGACCGCTCGGTCAGCGTGGAGAACGTGACCACTCGGTCGGCCCGGCCTCGGTCGGGGGGAACCGGTCAGGCCTGGTCGAACGAGACCCACCCCTACAACAGGAGTGCATTGCAAGTGGAGAAATCCGACGTCCTCACCGACCTGGACGTCGCCGGTACGACCACGTCGGTGATGAAGAAACTGCCCGAGGTCACGCTGGCCTTCTGGATCATGAAGATCGCCGCGACGACCCTGGGAGAGACAGCCGGTGACCTCTTC
The DNA here is from genome assembly GCF_024435355.1 of Streptomyces odontomachi. Taxonomy (GTDB): domain Bacteria; phylum Actinomycetota; class Actinomycetes; order Streptomycetales; family Streptomycetaceae; genus Streptomyces; species Streptomyces odontomachi. Next base: position 135,313 of record NZ_JAMJWG010000001.1, on the reverse strand, counting down.
GCCCAGACACTCGAGTTGGGCTATTTCCTCACCACGATCGCGCTGTTCCTGATCTTCGTGGTGACCCTGGTAGTGCAGTTGCGATCACGGCGCTACAACCCGTTCTTCTACTGGACGGTCATCCTGTCGACCAGCACGGCCGGCACGACGATGTCCGACTTCATGAACCGCGACGCCAGCGCCAAGTACCTCTCCGACGGCGCCACATCGCTCGGATGGGGACCGCAGGGCCTGGGCATCGGTTACCCCGCCGGCGCCGCGATCCTGACCTCGATCCTGCTGGCCATCTTCCTGGTCTGGAAAATGTCCGGGATGACGTTCCGCTTCCGGGACATCGTCTCGTTTCGCGGGGAGGCCATGTTCTGGTCGGCGATCCTCGTCTCCAACACGCTCGGCACCTCCATGGGCGACTTCCTCTCCGACAGCTCCGGGCTCGGGTATGCCGGCGGCGCACTGGCCGTCTGTGCGGGGCTCGTGGTGTTGCTCGCCCTGATGCGGGTGCCGGTGGTACCGAACGTACTGCTGTTCTGGATCGCCTTCGTGCTCACCCGGCCGCTCGGCGCGACCGCGGGCGACTTCCTCACCAAGCCCGTCGACAAGGGCGGCCTCGACCTCGGTACGGCGGGTTCGTCGGCCGTGCTCCTGGTGGTTCTGCTCGGCATGGTGGGCTTTGCGCACCACAACGAGCGCAGGGCGCTCTCCCTCCCCTCTCACCAGGAGGATCGGCGGGAGCAGGGCCCAGGGCGGGAGAAGGTCAGCCGGCCGGCAGGGTGACCACGAACCGGGCGCCCGGGGCGTGCCGCTCGTCGTGGTGCACCTCGCCCCCTGTGGAGCGGGCCAGGCGTCGCGCGAGCGGCAGTCCGAGGCCCGCTCCACCGTGTCCGTCGTCCGGGTCGGCGCGGCGGCCGGGTTGGAAGAGGTGCTCGATGAACTGCGCAGGTACGCCGGGGCCGTCGTCGGTGATGTCGACGCACACGCCGTCCGCTTCGCGCCGTGCGGCAACGACGATGCCCTCCCGGGCGTACCGGATGGCGTTGGTGAGGAGCGGGCTGACGATGCGTTCGAGGAGTGCCGGCCGGACGCCGGCCTCCAGGTGCTCGGCCACGCCGGTGACGGTGATTCTGAGGTGGGCGGGAGGGGCGAGATCGACGGCGAGCCGGCGCAGCGTGGGCACGATCTCGGCGGTGCCGTGGAGGGTGGCGGAGCCGTCGCGGGCCTCCTTCAGCAGCGTGTCGCAGATCGTGCCCATGGATCGGGCCGCGTCGGCGATCACCTCATGTGTGGCCAGGGTTTCCTGGGGCGAGCGTGGCTTGGACCGCCACCAGTCCAGTTCGGCGATGATCCGGCTGAGTGGGGTGCGCAGCTCGTGCGACAGTTCGCCCGTCAGCTGCCGCTCGTGGCGCAGCACCGCGTCGGTTCGGTCCAGGAGCGCGTCGAGTGACGATCCCAGCCGGGCGAGCTCTGTGGGGCGAGCCGTTCCCCCGAACCGTCGGGCGGAGCCGACAGCGCTCCACTGCGTGGCCCGGTCGGTCATGGCACCCACGGGGCGCAGCGCTCGGCCCACGGCCAGCCGCGTCAGGGCGTAGGTGCAGGCCAGCATCACGACGTCCAGGGCGATCGACCCCCCGAGCAGGGCGTCGGCGGAACTCCGGTACGCAGACAGGTCCAGGGCCGCAACCACCGTGGCCGCCGCCTTGTGATCGCCCACGGGCTGGGCACACAACCGGACGGGGCGGCTTCCCTCGATGTCGACGCACCGCCGGACGCGGTGTCGGCCGGCTCCGTGCTTGGTGTGCCCGTCCTTGACGAGTTGGTCGGCAACGTGGGTGAGACGGCCGGTGGTCGGCGCGGACGTGGGCCGTTCGAGCAGCCGGGTGCCGGCGTAGATCCAGACGTTGGCGTCGAGAAGACGGTCGTCGGGCGTCTCCAGGACCCGCACGCTCGCGCCACCGGTCTCGACGGTGGCGGCGACCGCGGCGGTGCGGGCGCGTAGCTCGTCGTCGCCCTGGGATCGGAGGTGGTGACGGACGACGGCGTTGAAGGAGACGGTGAGGACGACCATCAGCAGGGTGGCGGTGGTGAGCGCCACCAGGGACAGCCTGCCTCGCAGGGTGCCGGGTGCGAACCGCGACGGCAACGTGATCATGACAGTCGGTGACCGACCCCGCGGGCGGTGCTCAGCGTCAGCTCGCTACCCGCGGCACGCAGCTTGCGACGCAGCCGGGTCAGGTACTGATCGAGGGTGTTGTCGCTGACCTGAGCGCCGTCGGGCCAGCCCGCCCTGATCAGCTCGCTGCGCCGCACCATGTTCCCGGACGCTGCCATCAGCACGGCCAGCAGGCGGAACTCGGTGGGGGTCAGGGCCACCCGGGTGTCACGGACGGTGAGGTTGTGCCGCGCCGGGTCGAGGACCAGGTCGCCGGCAGTGGTCACCGGATGAGAGCCGGTGCGCCTGATGGCGGCCCTGAGCCGGGCGGCGAGTTCCGCCAGATGGAAGGGTTTGGGCAAATAGTCGTCACCGCCCGCGGAGAAACCGGTGAGCCGGTCGACGAGGCGGTGGTGCGCCGTCAAGAAGATCACGGGTGCAAGGAAGCCATGTGCACGCATCGCCTGGCACACGTCACGGCCGTCCGCGTCCGGCAGGGCGACGTCGACGACGGCCGCAGCGATGCCCTCCGTGGCCAGGCGCAACGCGGTCGCGCCGTCCGGCGCGGGCACAGCGTCCAGGTCCTCGTCGCGCAACCCGCGACGGAGGACATCACGCAGGGCGTGATCGTCCTCAACGATGAGGATCTTGGGAAGCATGGTTCTCCACCTCCCGGGTCAGCCCGACCGCGGCACCCCAGCAGCCGATGAGGAGGACTACCGGCGTGCTGCCGTGGGGGGCTCGAACGAGAACGGCGATCATCAGCAGTCCCGCGGTGAGGGCCACGGTGGTGGTGTGGCCGGCGGGAAAGGCCCACCTGGACGCGTGCCCCGCCCAGTCCACCTGCGGCGGCCGGGGGCGGGCGATCAGGGCCATCGTCGCGTACCGCAGCGCCTGTCCGGCGCCCAGCACGTACGGGACGGCGCCCGTGCCGGTGTCGGTGTCGGTGAGACCGCGGGCCAAGGCCACCGCCACATCCGGACGGTGATCGACCGGCCACCTCAGGAGCGCATCGTCAGGGAAGAGGCCGCCACGGCCACCACCCGCAACGCATCCGGCCAGTGCGACGAACGTCGCCGCGGCACCCAGCGTGACCCATCCGGCGCGCCGGGCGGTCTGCGCACGCGTCATGGAGCGGCCGCCCTCGGCCGGCATCGCGACGTGGCACACGTCCGCCGGATCCGGGTGACCGACGTCACCGCTGGGCCGCCCTCTCCCGCAGGGCAGCCTTGCGGGCACGGTACGTTTCAGCCGCCAGTGGAGTGAGCGACACGGCGACGATGACCGCGATGACCGGCAGCAGGTAACGATCCACGTTCGGCACCGAGGAACCGAGCCCGTATCCGCCCAGCGGAAGGGCCAGACTCCACACGAGTCCACCGGTGACCTGCCACACGGTGAACGTCCGGGCAGGTACCTCGAGGGCGCCCGCCACCGGGTTCAGCACGGTGCGCACCACCGGCACGAAACGGGCCAGCACGATCGCCTTCGCATACCCGTAGCGTTCGAGGATGTCGGACGCTCTGTTCGCGCCGTCGGTGATCTTGCGTGACTTCGTACGGGCGAGGAGGGCGGGCCCGGCGCGCCGCCCCAGCAGGTACCCGGTCTGGGCGCCTGCCAGGGCTCCGGCCGCCGAGGCGAGCAGGACCCACGGCAACGACAGGTGTCCCGGTGAGGCTGCCGAGCCGGCACAGAGCAGGCCGGCGGTGAACAGCAGCGAGTCGCCCGGCAGGAAGAACCCGATGAGGAGGCCGGTCTCGGCGAACAGGACCACGGCGATACCGATGGCACCGAAGGCGGAGAGCAAGGAGTGGGCATCTAGCAGGTTCACCGCAAGGTGGACCGCCGGAGGCGATGCGGCGAGATACGCAAGGGCCATCGGCTCATTCCCTTTCGATGGTGGATGCTGGCTGGGGTACCGAGGGTCACCCACGCCAGCCTGCTGGCCACGGGCCATACCGGCGCGTCTAGCGTCTACAGTCCTGTAGTCGCCTCTCGCCACTGTAGACGACCTCGGGGAGTGGAAGGTTCCATGCCGGATTCCGACAGCGAGCGCAGACCAGCGGGCGAACTGGAGGCCAGCGTCCTCGCGGCACTCTGGGCCGGACGAGAACCGATGTCGGCTGCGCAGGTCAGGACGGCCCTACCGCAGTCACTGGCCCGCACCACCGTGGCCACCCTGCTCGCCCGCCTCCACGACAAAGGCGCAGTGAAACGCGAAGAGGGCGTACGCGGCTTCGTGTACTCCCCCGTGGAGGACGCCCACGGCCTGACCGCCCGGCGCATGCACCGCGAACTCAACCAGGACGGAGACCGCAGCATGGCGCTGGCCCGGTTCGTCGAACGGCTCAGCCCGGACGACGAGGCGGAGCTTCGCCGCCTGCTGGGGGAAGACGAACGGTGATCACGCTCCTGCTGGTCCCACTGATCCTGCCCTTCGCCCTACCACCGCTGGCCCGGCGGGTAATGACACACGTACGGCCCGACATCGCCCTGTGGACGCTCACGTCGGCTTCGACGGCACTGGCCGTAGGAGCGGTATTCCCTCGCCACCTCCCAACTCGCCGGCTGGTGCCACCCCGCACTCACCACCGTCACCCCCACGTCTCATTCGCGGCCGAACGCGCCGCAGACGAGCCGCCGCACACGCCACGGGCGACCGGGAACTGACCCGCACCTACCGACGAGTCGTTCGGGCCGGGGCACGGCCCTGTCGGCGGTCGCCGGCAGGTGGGAGGCTGGCCGATTCCCCAGACGTGGCCGGGGCGATCGTGAACCCGACCTCGGCACCGCCGCCCGGCCGGTTGCGGGCGAAGGCGGTACCCCCGTGGCTCTGGGCGACGTCACGAACGATGGCCAGACCGAGGCCGGAGCCGGGCAGGCTGCGCACGTCGGGTGCCCGGTAGAACCGGTCGAAGATCCGGGGCAGGGCGGCGTCCGGGATGCCGGGTCCTCGATCGCGTACCGCCACCTGTAGGCCACTGGCCTCCGCTTCGATCGACTTGCTGCCTACGGTGTCGAACTTGACGGCGTTCTCCAGGAGGTTGGAGACGGCGCGTTGCAGCGCGGTGGGCCGGCCTCGGACGACGGCACCTGCGTCGGCTCGGACGACGATCTCACGGCCGGTCCGGTGGCCGACACGGTCCGCCACTTTGGCGACGATGTCACCGAGCGGCACCTCCACCGGCTCCTCGGCGTCACGGGCCCCGGCCGCCAGCTCCACGAGTTCGTTGACCAGGTCGCTGAGTTCGCGGGTCTCCTCCGCCATGTCGTCGATCAGCTCTGCCCGCACCCGGGGCGCCAGCTCCTCCAGACGGCGCAGCAGCGAGACATTGGTCCGCAGTGAGGTGAGCGGGGTCCGCAGCTCGTGACCGGCGTCCTGGACGAGGCGCTTCTGGTCGTCCTCGGCCGTGGCGAGCCGGCCGAGCATGTCGTCGAAGGCACGGCCGAGTCGTCCGACCTCGTCCTGGCCGCGCACCGGTACCTCCACGTCGAGCCGCCCGGTACGCGCCACCCCCTCCGCGACGCCGGTCAACCGTACGAGGCGGCCCGTGATCCGGCGGGCCAGCCACCAGCCGACCGCCCCCGCCCCGAGTACCACGACGCTGGCGAGCAGGACGGTGTGCTCCTGGAGATTGCGCAGCAGGTCCTCGGTGTCACTGAGCTGTTGTGCGACCTGTACGGCACCGCGGCCGTCACCGAGTGAGACGGTGGCGACGCGGTAGTGGTCGTCGTCGATTCTGGCCTGGTTGCGGACGGTGCCGCCGGCCGTGTCCTGTTGGGCCGCAGCACGATCGGCAGCGGAGACGGGCAGGACCGGACTGCCAGGGTCTGCGATCCGGCCGCTGGGGCCGAGCACTTGGACATCGGACCGGAAGAGGCGGGTGAGTTCGTCGCGTGGCCCGTCGTGGTCGGTGTCGGAGCTGTACTCCTGCACGGTCAGTGGCCGCTGCGTCACCTCGCGGCGCAGGTCGTCCACGACCTCGGCGAAGACGTGCTGCTCGTCGACCCGTACCAGTCGAGCGGCGGCGTCATAGCCGAGGTAGCCGACGAGGACGGTGACGGCGACGGCCATGGCGGCGAAGGAGACGGCGAACGCGGTGCGGAGGCTGACGCGGGTCATGTGCACGGCTCTCTGAGGGTGTAGCCGACTCCGCGCACCGTGTGGATGAGCTGCGGCACGTTCGAAAGGTCGACCTTGCGCCGCAGATAGCCGACGTAGACGGCGAGGTTCTTCGAGCCAGGCCCGAAGTCGTACCCCCAGATGCGCTGGTAGATCGTGGTGTGGTCCAGCACGATCCCCGCGTTGCGGGCCAGCAGCTCCAGCAGGTCGAACTCCGTCCGGGTCAGGTTCAGCTCCCGCTGCCCCCGCCAAGCACGTCGCGCAAAGGGGTCAAGGCGTAGGTCAGCGGCCTCGACGACGTGCTCGTTGAGGCTTTCGGCGTCCGGTGTGATCCGGCGGAGCAGGGCTCGCAGCCGGGCGAAGACCTCTTCCACTTCGAAGGGCTTGACCACGTAGTCGTCAGCGCCCGCGTCGAGTCCGGCGATCCGGTCGGCGGTCTCCACGCGCGCCGTCAGCATGAGCACCGGGATGCGGTTGCCTTCCGCACGCAGCACGCGGCACACCGCCAGGCCGTCGATGCCGGGCATCATCACGTCGAGGACGGCAACGTCCGGCCGTTCCTGATGGATCACCGCGAGTGCCTGCACTCCGTCGGGCACGGCCGTGACCTGATAGCCCTCCAGTTCCAAGGCGCGCACCAGCGAGGTACGGATCGCGCGGTCGTCCTCGGCGAGCAGCACGGTGTTCTTCACACGGCCAGTGTGCACGGTGAACTGCCTGGCCAAGCCGCCCACAGGGTGTGACGGGCGCCTCTTACCCTCCTCTCACCTTCGTCACGTCATGGGCTTACCTGCCTGCTCCAAGGTGGCGGCCAAGCCGGCGGGGCGTCCGCGTCCCCCGGATCGCCACCCGCCCCGGAGAGACCGAGCATGAAGATCACGTTCCTGCTGCACGACGTCTACGGGATCGGCGGGACGATCCGCACCACGCTCAACCTCGCCGGCGCACTCGCCGACCACCACCAAGTGGAGATCGTCTCGATGCGGCGGCACCGCACCGAGCCGCGGTTCTCGATAGACCCACGCATCCGGCTGACACCCCTGGTGGACACCCGGAAGGGCAGTCCGGACCTGAGCGACCCGCTGCACGACCGGCCCGCACGGGTGTTCCCGAGCGCCGAGTCGCGCTACCGCCAGTACAGCCTGCTCACCGACGCCCGGGCGCGGGAGTACCTGCGGCACTGCGATGCGGACGTACTGATCGGAACCCGGCCGGGTGTCAACGTCTACCTCGCGCGCTTCGGCCCGCCCGGTGCGCTGCGCATCGCCCAGGAGCACCTCAGCCACGACGCGCACCGCAAGCGCCTGCGCGCCGAACTGGCTCCCCACTACCGCCGCCTGGACGCTCTCGTCACCATGACCGAGGCGGACGCGGCTGTGTACCGCCGGCGCATGCCCCTGCCGGGGGTGCGTGTCCTTGCCGTGCCCAACAGCGTGCCCGAACCACAGGTCGCGCCCTCCGACGGCACCGCCAAAGTGGTGGCCGCTGGTGGCCGGCTGGCCCGGGGGAAGCGGTACGACGTGCTCGTCGATGCCTTCGCCGTGGTGGCGGACAAGCATCCGGACTGGCGCCTGCGGATCTACGGACAGGGGCCGGAACGAGAATCCCTCGCGCGGCTCATCGCCGACTCCGGCCTCCAGGACGCCGTCCGGTTGATGGGCGTGCACGCTCCGTTGGAACCGGAGTTCGCCAAGGCGTCCCTCGTCGCGGTCGCCTCGGACGCCGAATCCTTCGGGATGACGATCGTGGAGGCCATGCGCTGCGGGGTCCCCGTGGTCAGCACGGACTGCCCGCACGGCCCCGCCGAGATCATCCACGACGGGGTCGACGGGCGGCTCGTGCCCGTGCGCGACGCGCCCGCCCTCGCCAAAGCGCTGATCCAACTCATCGAGGACGAGCACGGGCGGCGGCGTATGGCGGCGACGGCCCGAACGAACGCAGCACGCTTCGACCCTGCTCTCGTCGCCGAGCGGTACGGGGCACTCTTCGTCGAGTTGGACGGTACGCGCGGGGAACGTGCCCGAGCCCGGGCGCGCGGCGCCGCCCGTGCCCGCGTCCGTGACGTCCTGCGGTGGCTCCGGTTGCTGGGCGCGGCACGGTGGGCGGCCGGCCACCTGCGGCGCGTGGCGCGTGCGGGCCGGAAGCGGCCGGCGACGCCCGACTAGGCCGCGACCACGGCGCTGGGGCGGTGCACAGCTGGCCGCACCACGGGTGTGCGCCCGTCTCCCCACCACCCTCGCGGCTGCCGTTGGTGCCTTGTCACCGCCCCTGGCGCTGCCTCGGCCGGGGGCACGGACCAACACCGCGACCCCGCACGTCCGTCCCGTCGCGTCCGTCCCACCTCGCGCATCCCAGCGCGCCTCCGGCCCGCATCCAGCCGGAGTGTCCCTTCCCGCACGCACCTGTCAGGAGGCCGTTCGGCCATGTCACACCCCGCACACCCGGCGAACGAACCCGAGCACCGGCCAAGCCATCCTGCGGCACCCGGCGCCGGTCGAGAGAGCTCACGGATCGTCATCATCTCGGCGAGCGTGGGTGCCGGGCACGACGGGGCCGCCACCGAACTCGCCCGACGCCTGCTCGACGCCGGGTTCCTGGTGGACCGGCACGACTTCCTCGATCTCCTCCCGGCCCGGCTCGGACGACTCCTCTCCGGGGCCTACCACCGCCTGCTCACCCTGGCGCCCTCCGGCTACCAGCGGATGTACGAGAGCACCGAGCACGCCGGGCGCCCGGGCGCGCTGGTGCGGGCGCTGCTCCGCACCGCCGAGAGCCGTGTGCTCGACACCGTCTCCCCCGGTGCCCACGCCGTCGTCTCGACCTATCCGGGAGCCAGCCAGGCCCTCGGCGCGCTGCGCGAGAGCGGCAGGCTGACGGTGCCGACCTTCACGTACCTGACCGACTTCTCCGTGCATCCCCTGTGGGTGGCACCCGGGATCGACGGCCATCTCGCCGCCCATGCGGTGCCTGCCCGGCAGGCCCGTGCTCAGGGCGCGGCCGGAGTCGCCGTCACCGGCCCGGTTGCCGGCCCACGCTTCACCCCGGCCACTCCTGCCGAACGCCGCGCGGCGCGCGTCCGGCTCGGGCTACCCGAGCAGGTGCCGCTGGCCCTGCTGGTCGCCGGCTCCTGGGGAGTCGGACCGGTACGGCAGGCAGCCACCGAGATCCTGCACAGCGGTGTCGCGACGCCCGTCGTGGTGTGTGGCCACAACCGGTCCCTCACCGACCGGCTCCGCGCCGACGGCATCGAACACGTGCACGGCTGGTGCACGGACATGCCCGGCCTCATGCACGCGTGCGATGTCCTCGTGCAGAACGCCGGTGGCCTCACCGCACTGGAGGCGCTCGCCTGCGGACTTCCCGTGGCCAGCTACCGGTGCATACCCGGCCACGGGCAGACCAACGCGGCCGCCCTCGACGAGGCGGGCCTGGCGGTGTGGGTTCAGGACCCAGGCGACCTCGGCCTGCTGCTGGGCGAGCTCATCGACGGTCGACGCGGCCGGGCACAGCGCAAGGCCGGTCTCGCCCTGCACGCCCGTCTGCCCGGCGCAACCGACGTCATCTCCTCGGCGGCAGCCAGCGCGGCTGCTCTCTCCTCGGGGATCGGCGCCCAGTGCAGCCGCCACGCGGAGGGCTCCGAACGGTCGGCCGACGTGCCACCGCACATCGCGAGGGTGAGTCTGTGAAACCGATGCTGCGCGCCGGCCTTCTGGGGCCTCCCGTTCTCGCGACCGCGTCGCTCATCGTGCACGCGGCACCCGTCGTCTCGACGTTCGGTCCGCTGCGCAACCGGGTCATGCCCCGCCTGGCCGGTCAGGGACGCGCCGACCACGTCGCCCTCACCTTCGACGACGGGCCCGACCGCCTCTCCACTCCGCACTTCCTGAAGGCCCTGGACGCGCGCGGCGTCCACGCCACCTTCTTCGTGCTCGGTTCCATGCTGGTGCGCGCACCAGGTGTGGCGCGCGAGATGGTCGCGGCCGGCCACGAGATCGGCATCCACGGCTGGCACCACCGGCCCCTGCTGCTGCGTGGCCCCCGCGCCACCCACGAGGACCTGGCACGGGCTCGTGACGCCGTGGCCGGGATCACGGGCGAGCCCCCCAGGCTGTTCCGGCCACCCTACGGCGTGCTGACGACGGCCGCTCATCTCGCCTGCCGTCGACTCGATCTGACGCCGGTCCTGTGGACCGCGTGGGGTGAGGACTGGCGCCGCCGGGCCACCCCCCGCTCCGTCCACGACACCGTCGCCCGCGACCTCACCGGCGGAGGCACCGTGCTGCTGCACGACAGCGACTGCACCTCCGCCCCCGGTTCCTGGCGCAACACCCTGGCAGCCCTGCCCCGCATCCTGGACACCTGCACCACACGAGGCTGGCGCGTCGGACCACTTCGCGACCACGGCGTGCCCGGCTGAGCAGAGATCCGCCCTGACTGGTCGAGCTCCGGTACAGCCCGTCGTGCGGTGCGAAGCGGGCGCACATCAGCATCAGCAACTCCGCGCCGGGCGGATGGTTCTACGCCCAGGAATGCCATGCGGACTACAGCGCGCAGTACTACGTTCCCTCCGGCTTCACCTCCGCCTCATCCAACCGAGAGGCAGCACAGTCAGCGGCGGCCGATCGTGGTGTCCACCGCCTCCTGGGGCAGCACCGGTACGGTCGGCCTGCCGTCCCTCAGGCTCCGGTGCCGTCCGGTGCCTCTTCCCCGCCGGCTTCCACGGCTTCGGGTTCCGGAACATGGAATTCGGGGGCCGGGACACGTCCAGCCTTCGTCAACTCTCTGGACGCCTCCAGCACATCCTTCGGGGTGTCGATTCCTCGCCAGTAACCGGAGATGCGGTAGCCGACCATGTGGCCTTCCCGCGCCAGTGCGGGAAACGTGCTGTCCTCGTGATCGCCCCGGTCCGGGAGGAGATCGATCACGGAGGGATCGAACGCGTAGATTCCGGCATTGATCCAGTAGGGAAGTTCGGGGGACTGGACGAAGCCACGGATGCGGTTCGCGTCGTCCAGGTCGGCGACGCCCCACTGCGAGCGGTACGGCGAGAGCGCGACGGTGGCCGGTTCGCCATGCCCTCGGTGGTACCCGGCCAGGTCGCTGAGCGAGCAGGTGCTGATCACGTCGCCGTTGAGGACGAGGAACGGCGCGTCGGGGTCGGCCAGCTGCCGGGCTGCGAACTTGAGGCCCCCGCCGCGCCCCAGCGGCTCCTCTTCGATCGTGTACCGGACCACGATCCCGAAGCGTGCGCCGTCCTCCACGTACTGGCAGATTCGCTCGGCCTGGTAGCCGCACGAGACGGTCACCGATGTCACGCCGTGGGCCGCGAGCCAGAGCAACTGGTGGCAGATGATGGGGGCGCCGGCCACCGGAACCATGGCCTTGGGGGCGTGGTCGCTATACGGTCGCAGGCGGGTGGCCCGGCCACCGGCCAGGATGAGGGCCTGCGCCAACGCTGCGGGCATGTGTCGTGCTCCTTGGCGTGCCGAGGACGTCCCCCCATCGGACAGGGCGCTCTTTGCCGCATCCTCGCAGCTCCCCTGCCCGCTCTGCGGGACCGTCACCCGAACGCGGTGTCCGCTGGACGCCGGATGGCCGGTCGCCCGCCGAAAACACATACTGGCACCGAGGCACAGGGGCCGAGCTCCGGCACGCCCGCAGGGGGCCCATCGCCACACCGTCTCGGAGGTGCGCCGTGCCCGCAGGTCCCACGCCCACCCTCGAACGCACCAGGAAGGTCGTCCGGGTACGCGGCCTGCTGGGTTCGGTGGCACCGGCCCTGGGCGTCTACGCCGCGGTACGGCTGACCTGCCTGCTCGTGGTGGTGGCCGCCGCCTGGTCGGTGGGCAGACACCCCCGCTCGCGGCTCGGTGCGCACTGGGACGCGCTCTGGTACGAACGGGTGGCGCGCAGCGGTTACGGCGTGATGACGCTCCCGGACAAGAGCGGCGTGATCCAGACCGACCTGGCCTTCTTCCCGCTGTACCCGAGCCTCGAACGGGCCGTGACGACCGCCCTTCCGATCGGCATGGTCAACGCGGGTCTCCTCGTCGCCTGGGTGTCGGCCGGGGGCGCGTGCTGCGGCATGTATGCCATCGGTGCGCGACTCCACGGCCGGCGGGTCGGCCTGATGCTCGTGGTGCTCTGGGGAGTGCTCCCGCACGCCGTCGTGGGGACCATGGCCTACAGCGAGTCCGTACTGACCGCCCTCGCCGCATGGGCGCTCTACGCGGCGCTCACCCGACGATGGGTCTGGGCCGCCGGTCTCGCGCTGCTCGCAGGGCTCACGCGTCCCAACGGCATCGCGGTCGCCGTTGCGGTCGCCTGCGCCGCCTGCGTGGAGTTGTGGCGCCGTCCGCAGTGCCGCCGAAGCCCGCGGGTGTGGGCGGCACCCGTGATCGCGCCCCTGGGATGGCTGGGTTACGTGCTCTGGGCGGGGCTGCGGTCGGGGTCCGTCCTGGGATACTTCACGGTCCAGCGGACATGGGGGTCACGCTTCGACTTCGGCCACTACACGTTCGCTTTCGTGGGGCGGCTGGCCCTGCACGGCGGGAAGCTCTTCCAGTACGGGGCGGCCGTCACGCTGGCAGCGGCACTGCTCGGGCTGCTGCTCCTGGTCCGCGATCGGCCACCTCCCGTCCTGCTGGTCTATACGGTGGTGCTGGTTGCGATCGCGTTCGGCGGCACCAACTACTTCGCCTCGCGCCCACGCTTCCTGCTCCCGGCGTTTCCCCTGCTACTCCCGCCGGCGTGCGCGCTGGCGCGGGCCCGGCCACGGACCCGGGCGGTGCTGACGGGTGCCCTGGCCGCGGTCTCGGTGGTGTACGGCGCCTACCTGGTGGTGCTCGCGCCGTCCTCACCCTGACGGCGCCCGCCGAGGCGGGGACGGCACTCACCGCCTGGGGTCAGGTCGGCTCCTCCGCCGGCGGTGACAGCCGGAACACCCAGGTCCGGTACGACCAGAAACGGAAGACGGTGGCGACGGCGATACCGAGCGCCTTGACCAGGTTGTCCTGGAGCGCGGTGTCCCAGCCGAACCAGTGCAGCGCGGCGTACAGACCCCCGTTCTCGATGGTGAGACTGGCGGCGCTGAACAGTACGAAGAGCGAGAACTCCCGGGCGACGCCGCTCTTGTCCCGGTCGCGGTAGGTGAAGTAGCGGTAGCCCAGGTAGTTGACGACGACCGCCACGCCGGTGCCGGCGAGACCGCACTGCACCGTGGACAACGGGGTGCACAACCGGAAGAGGTTGAACACTCCGAAGTTCACCACCAGGCCCAGGCCACCGACCACGCCGAACTTGGTGATCTCCCGCCCCAGCGCGCCCAGGCCGCCCCCTTCGCCTCTCCCTCCTCGAACCGTCCCTCTCATCGCCGGGAAACGACCGGTGGGCACCCACGGGGGGAGGGTGCTGGAGCCGGCCGGCCCTGGTCGGGGGCGGGGTCGGTCACGGGCGGAATGGAGCGTTCCTGGGCGGTGGGAGCGAGGCGGGCGTACACCTGTCCGTCCAGGTGCACCGTCCGCCAGGTGCGGGCGTAGGACGGCGCCCGCACGCCGTGGGCGGTCAGGACGGCGACCGGTGTCCGACGTGCGGTCCGCGCGAGGGCGGCCGGGGTGGTGTTCACGTTGTGCCCACCGGTGTCGGCGGAAGCGCACCCGGCATAGAAGGCGATCGGGACCGAGGGCGCCTCGGGGGCATGGCCGGTCACCACGCAGGGCGGCCGTACCCCGTTGTAGTGCAGTACGGCCGCCAGGCGCGCCCAGCGCCGATGTCCCTCCGTCACCCGACCGACCAGACGTTCCAGCACCACGGCCTGCACGGCCAGATGCCCGAGCAGACCGACCACCACCGCGGTCGCCACGAGCGGCCGCCCAAGCCCTCCCTCCGCGGTCACCAGGAAGACCAGCGCACCGGCGGCCGGCAGGGACAGCAGGGCATAGGCGGGCAGCAGGAAGCGGGGGGCGGCGTAGCCGACGAAGAACAGGTACGGGACCGCAACGGCCACGGCACATGCGCACGGCAGCACGGTGGCGGCGGCCCGCCGCGCCCGCACGGCCACCAGCAGACCGAGCACCGCGAAGACGGGCAGCGCAAACCACCACAGGGTCACGATCACGCTCGGCATCGCCCCCGCGCATGGCCGGCACAGGGTACGCCCGCCCAGGCTGCGCAACTGGTCAGCGGTGGCGTTGTGCCAGCTCAGACCGCCCTGGATACGGGAGCCGTCGGACAGCCGGCGGGCCAGACCGCCGTAGCTGACGTACGCTTCGATCACCCATTCCGCCGCGCCGGCCGCCAGTCCGCCAACGAGCGCGGCCAGCAGCCGTAGGTACCGCCACCTGTCCACGGCGAGCAGCACCAGAAGCAGCGGAAGGCTCACCCATGCGGCGTCCGTCGGCCGCATCAGCGCCATCAGCGCCACACTCACCGCGACCCCCCACAGCGCCCCGGACCGGCTCCGGTCGGACTGTGCCCGCAGGAAGCACCCCACCGCAGCGAGGGCGCCGAGCGCCACCCAGAGGTTGGGCATCGCCTGCGGGCCGTAGAACAACGTCACCCACAGCGAGGCGAACAGTCCCCCACCCAGCGCCACCGCCCGCATCGGGAAGACCCCGCGCCAGGCGCGCAACGCCAGGAACAGGCCCAGCCCGGACAGCACCGCGAGGTACATGCGGAGCAGGGGTGTGGACGACGACCACGAGACGATCGGTGCCACCAGCAGGGAGACACCACGGGCGCGCGGTGCGCTGAAGAAGGCCGCCGGGGCGTGCGCGCTGACCTGGCTGATGTACACCGTCTCGTCCCAGCCGAGCCCCATGTCCGGACGCACCAGCACGCACTGGGCCACCGCGAAGACGGCCCCCACCACCGCACACCACGCCTCCCCTCCCCGGATCCACCGGCCAGCGGTGACGCGCCGCTGAAGGGGAGCAGGTGTGACGCGCTGGGTCCCGGTCATCGCACCACTTCCTTCCCTCCTCCGAGACGGAGCGTGTACGACCCCAGGCAGGACCCAGCGCCTGCGACAAAGAGCGGACAAAAACTATCAAAATAGAATATGCCACCCAGGAGCGCAGTACGAAACCGATCAGTCACGCGCTGTGGCGGAATCGGGCCTCTCGCACGTCCCGCCAGCACGGCCTCCACGCTCCACGGAATCCTCATCACGCCGGTGGGGGCCGGCGCGGCGAGCATGTCCAACGACCGCGGTCACGACCGGGGTGCAGGCCAGGCCCGGCCACCGCCGCCCGCCCCCCACGGGGTTGGTGGGCCCGCCCGCAGCCGCCGCGAACTGCGCGCCGGACGATTCAGTCCGCCACCACGTCCGCGTTCGGAACGTCCCGGCCGGAGACACCGGCCACCGGGGTCGCGCCGTGCAGATCGGCGGAGTCGTACATGCCGGTCAGGATCTCGGACTCGTGCCGGTCAGGGTCTCGGACTCACCTGGCCACAGCGCCGTCGGCGCCGGCGACGGACCCGTGAAGATCCTCGACCGGCTCGCCCCCGGCGGACGCCTGGTCCTCCCGATGCGGATCCGCGTGATCATTTCAGGTGCCGTCCGACCGCGCACGTCTCGCTCGGTCCCGGCCAGGTCAATGCCATCGCCGCGGGCTGCACGGTCACCGTCGACCACCAGGCCCGGCGCGGCCGCTTGAGCGTCAGGGGCCCGGTGTGAGGTCGTCGCGGCGGCCGGCCTCGAGTCGTGACCACTGAGGGATGGGCCGCCCGTCGCTCCGCAGGCGTACGTGATCGGCCGGCGTGCCCTGAGTGCGGGGCCAGCCGGAGGGCGAGTCCTCCCACAGCTCCTGACGTCCGTACACAGTGAGATCCATGAGCGCGTAGCTGTAGTCCATGGCCTCTACGCCACGCAGGGTCGTCCAGTAGGTCTCGAAGATGCGGTCACCGTCCCTCAGGTAGCACACGAGGTGCATCATGCCGACATGGCGCCCGACCAGGAGCGCGTCCTGGGAGGGCACTGCCGAGTACCACGGCACGTCCCAGCCCATGAAGTCACGGTAGCGACGGCTCTCCTCGTAGGGACCCTGGCAGAAGACCGCATAGGTGATGTCCCGCGAGTGAAGGTAGGACAGCTCCTCGACCTGGGTGGTGACCCACGTGCAGCCTTCACACTGCTCGGCCGCGGGGTGGCCGTGGTGCCACATGAAGTAGTAGGCGATGAGCTGGCGGCGTCCCTCGAACGCTTCGAGCAGGGTGACCGACCCGTCGGGCCCGATCAGCTCGAGATCGGCGGCCACCTCGACCATCGGCAGGCGCCGTCGAGCCGCAGCGATCGCGTCGCCTTCCCGGGTGTGCGCCTTCTCCCGCACTCGCAGCTTTTCCAGTTCTGCCTGGAAGGTGGCCCGGTCGGCCACCGCCGGCAACGCCGGCGCGCGGTCAGCCGTCCCATTCTCCTGATCAGTCATGACCTTGTCCTTTCGTCACTTCGCCGGCCGCGTCAGGGGAAGGGCGCTCCGCCAGCTGTTTGATGCGCAGAAGACGGGTCTCCCAGGAGCGACCTATCCGGTCGAGCTCCCGGGCCAGCGCGCCGAGCTGGGTGCCGACGGCGATATGGACGACCTCGCGCCCGCGCTGCTCGGACTCAACCAACCCGGCGTCGCGCAGCACCTCCAGGTGCTTGCCGATCGCCTGCCGGCTCACCGGCAAGACCTTGGCCAGCGCGGACGCCGACATCGGGCCCTCGCCGAGCCGGGTGAGAATCTTCCAGCGCGTCGCGTCGCCGAGCGCGGCACACACGACGGGAAGGGCGGCCGTCACGGGCGCGCCGTCGAAATCGACGCCCTCGCCTCGACGAACGCCTTGGCGACCTCGAGTTCGACGAGCCACCCGTTGTCGTTGCCTTCGCGTTCCTTCAGCCACGCGGCCGGATCGTCGGCGAGGCCGGAGAACCCGCTCTCCACTACGCGCAGGGTTACCCCACCGCCGCTGCGCTCGTCGATCCAGAACTCGACCAGGGTCGATGGTGTCGACTCGTCCCGGAACGGGGTTCCGATCCAGCGGAACGCCGCGTAGCGCGGCTTGTCCAGTTCCACCGTCCGGAATCGGAACTCGCCCAGCGAAGGATGGCGCACCACAGCCACATCACCCTCGTAGCGCAGGTCCGGATCGGCCTCGACCACGCCGTCGTTGACGTACCAGCCGGGCCGCATGACCAGCTCCCATACCCGCTCGGCCGGGGCGTCGATGTCGATCTGCCGCGCAATCCGGTCGAGCTCGGCCAGTTCCGCGGTGGTGCAGGTGGCGTCGGTCACGGATCCTCCCTCGTAAGCCAATGTGCAACTCGACGATTGCACATCTGCGCCCGTACATGCAACCGGAAGGTTGCAATAGCCACCGCTCGTTTTCACGTGGGTCAGGACCTGCTCGGGGTCCACACCATGACGGTGACGGCTTTTCGCCCGTGCGGAGCCGTAGCACGATTCGCTCGTCCGTCCCGCACAGGGGCCTTTGGCCGTTCGCTTCGGGGCGTGGGCCGAGCGGCTCGGCTCAGCCCGGCAGCGGTAGCTCGGCCCAGATGGTCTTACCGGTGGGGGTCTGGCGGGTGCCCCATCGCTCGGCGACTTGGGCGACGAGCAGGAGCCCGCGTCCGGTCTCGTCGAAGGTCCGCGCTCGCCGCAGGTGCGGGGCGGCGATATTGCCGTCGGACACCTCGCAGATGAGCGCGTCGGCACGGATGAGGCGCAACTGAATGGGCGTGTGGCCGTAGCGGATGGCGTTGGTGACCAGTTCGCTGACGATCAGCTCGATGGAGAAGATGAGCTCACCCAGGCCCCAGTCGGTCACCTGTTCTACTGCTGTCCGGCGGGCCCTGGCGACGGCGGCGGGATCGGAGGGCAGCTGCCAGGTACGTACCCGGTCGGCGTCCAGGGCGTGGGTGCGGGCCAGGAGCAGGACGACGTCGTCTGCCGCGGGGGCCGGCCGCACCTTGCGCATCACGTGCGCGCAGGTCTCCTCCAGAGAGGGGCCGGCGTTGCGCAGCCCGTCCTCCAGCAGGTCGAGACCGACGTCGATGTCCCGTCCCACGGCCTCGACCAGGCCGTCGGTGTACAGGGCCAACACGCTGCCCTCGGCCAGTTCGATGTCGACCACCTCGAACGGGAGGCCGCCCAGACCCAGTGGCGGACCGGCGGCCATGTCCAGGAACTGCACGTTGCCGTCGGGGCTCACCACGGCCATCGGGGGGTGGCCGGCCCGGGCCACCTGGCAGCGGCGGGAGACCGGGTCGTACACGGCATACAGGCAGGTGGCCCCCACTTCACCGGTGGTGTCGTGGATCTCCCCCCGGGTGTCGGGCCCTTCGCCCCGGTCGAGGCGCAGGACGAGGTCGTCCAGCCGGGTGAGCAGTTCATCGGGGGCGAGATCGACGTCCGCAAAGCTTCGCACGGCCGTTCGCAGGCGGCCCATCGTCGCCGACGCGCGTACACCGTGGCCGACCACGTCGCCCACGACCAGGGCGACGCGACCGCCGGAGAGCGGGATGGTGTCGTACCAGTCCCCGCCGACGTCGTTCTCCCGACTCGCGGGCAGATACCGGTGGGCGAGGTCCACGGCCGCAAGCTCGGGCAGGCGGTCGGGCAGCAGGCTGCGTTGCAGGGCGAGAGAGGTCTCGCGCTCGCGCGTGTAACGGCGGGCGTTGTCGATGCTCACCGCCGCCCTGGCGGCGATCTCCTCGGCCAGCAGCAGGTCGTCGCGGCCGAAGGCGTCGTCGGTACGATGCCGCAGGAAGAGGACCAGACCCAGGGTGACCCCTCGGGCGCGCAACGGGACGAGCATCAGCGAGTGCACCCCGTGGCGCCTCATGCTCTCGGCGCGGGCCGGGGAGGCCAGCATCCACTCCCGGATGGGCAGGTCGCCGGTCCTGTGCCGGGTACCCCGGCCGGTGAGCAGCGCCTGGATCGGCGGGGAGCCCACGGGATACACGCCGGTCCTCCCCGGCGGGACCACCGACTCCGGGCAGCCCGGGAGCACCGAGTGCTGCGCGGCACAGCGGAACATCACCGGCTCGGTCGGTGACACTGCTTCCGGCTCGTCACCCCACGCGGCCGGCTCCAGAAGGTCCACGGTCACGAAGTCCGCGAAGCCTCCCACCGCCACCTCGGCGAGTTCCTCCGCGGTTTTGGAAACGTCCAGCGTGCTGCCGATGCGCGAGGTGGCGTCGTTGAGCACCGCCAGATGGCGGCGGGCCCAGTACTGCTCGGTCGTATCGACCACCAGGGCCGACATGCCCTGCACCGTGCCGGTACCGTCCTTCAACGGCGACATGAAAATGGACCAGGCGTGATCGCGGACCTCGCCGGTGGCCCGGCTGGGTTCCCGCTCACGGTAAATCGGCTCACCGGTCCGCAGGACCTGCCGCTGGAGGCGGTCGATCTCGTCGTGGGATGCCTGGATCTCCCGCACCGTCAGGCCCCGCATCTCCTTGGGCGTCAGGCCCATGGCAGTGCTCATCGCCTGATTGCAGGTCACCAACCGCGCATCACGTCCGTAGACGGCCACGGGCAGCGGCAGCTGCGCCAGCGTCCAGTCCCACAGCTCCGCCGCCGACGCGTCGGTCGGACCCGAGGAGTACGTCGGCGCCGCTCCGGTCACAAGCCAGAGAGCCCCTCCATTCGGGTCCTTCAGCGGCATGCCCTGTAGCTTTCCGGCGACCCGGTACCCGTCTCGGTGCCGCAGAGCGGCCTGGCTCGTCCAAGGCTTCCTTGCGGACATGTGGGCGCGTGCCGGATCGGGCAGCTCCGTGGCGAACAGGTCGTCAGCGCTCACGCCCGCGAACTCATGTGCCCCGTAGCCCAGTACGCGCTCGACCGCGGCGCTCCAGGCCAGGATCTCTCCGTCGGCGCCGACGACGATCTCGAAGTCCGTGGAGATTCCTCCGCCCTTCGCACCTTCGGTGGCGTCGGGCTCAATGTCCATGGGGCTCGTACCTCATTCCTACTGTGCGCCGGGTATGAGCGCAGAAGGCGGCCATGACCCTAGCATTCCGCTGCGGACACCTCGCTCCATCGGCGATCAGGCATGTCGGCATCTGCTCCGGTACCGAGCTGCCCGCCCGCCGCGTGACAAGCTCGCCCGCTCAGACGTCGCGCGCGGCGGCAGCGGTCGCCGTGATGTTCGTGGTGGCGCCGGAGGCAGACGCCGCCGTGCAGCGAACCGCCCGGGCATCGGCACCGCGGTCGCCGCCAGGGCCGCCGGTCTGGCGGTGGGCGTCGTCGGCGGCATGGTCGCGGCCGGAGCCGTCGACGAGATCGGTGACTTCTTCGAAGGCGACGAGGAGGACGAGGACTGAGTCGTACGGCCACCCCGGCGGGCGGTCAGGTGCTGATCGTCCGTAGGAAGTGGTCGGCGTCCTCCGAATCGGCCAACCGCCCCAAACCGAGCCAGGAACCGTCCGCGAAACGCACGAAGAAGTGGCGTTGCCCCGGTTCCCGTTGCAGCCGGGCCGCATGGTGGGCGAACTCCATGACGATGTCGAAGTCGTCGGCCTTGGTGGGCGACAGACGGCGCCCCGGCGAAGCTGCGAGACAGATGCGGCCCCCTGTCAGCGGGAGCAACCGCCTGGGGTTCGGCGAGTGCACGTACCAGCGCAACAGCAGTTGTCCCGCCGTGCGGGACCAGTCGCCGTCGAACACGCCGTCGGCCGGTGCGGGGGCAGTGGGGCGACCGGCCGCAGCGCTCGCCCCGGGTTCGTTCGCCTCGCGCGCCGCCCGCCGCCGGGCCTGTGCCTGTGCCTGACGGTCTCGCTCGGGGCTCAGCAGCCACGCGATCCTGTTCATCAGCTGCTCGACGAGAAAATACGGAATGATGATCACTGCGGCCAGCACCAAGCCGGTGTGGTGCAGCCAGTGCCTGCCCGGCTTCAGGCGTGCCCTGCCCGCCGCCCGGTGGACGTCCTCGGGCGGAGCGGGTATGTCCGCGCGCAGCCCGCACCAGACCAGTGCCAGCGGCTCCTCGCCCGGGATCTTCTTCGCCCGCCGATGCACCTTGCGCCTCGCCATGCCGGTCATCGTAAGAAGCAGCACGGTGATGTCGTGAGCGGCCCGGACCAAGTGGAGGCCGCTCTCCAGACGACATCCGCGAATCGCCCGGAACTCATCTGCCGCCCCGCTAGTTTCTACTTTGCTGTAGATAGTTGCCGTAGACAGTTGCTGTGGATATCGACGCCGCGTCTGCCCGCCGGTCCGGCGGGCAGGATCGTCGACCGAAAATATGGAGTGCTCATGGCCCTGTGGGACCGCCTCAAGGAGTCAGCATCGACGATGCAGACCCAGCTCGTGGCGAAGAAGAACGACCTCAAGAGCGGTGCCTTCCGCGACGCCAGCATGGCCATCTGCGCCCTGGTCGCCGCCGCCGACGGCACCGTCGACCCGGCGGAGCGGCGGCGGGTGGCCCAGCTCATCGCCACCAACGAGGTGCTGCAGAACTTCGATGCGGCGGACCTGCAGCGGCGCTTCGACGACAACCTCGACAAGCTGACCGCCGACTTCGACTTCGGCAAGGTCAGCGTGTTGCAGGAGGTCGCCAAGGCCAAGAAGAAGCCCGCCGAGGCCCGCGCCGTCATCCAGATCGGCATCGTCATCGGAGGCGCCGACGGCGACTTCGACAAGTCCGAGCGGGCCGTCGTCCGCGAGGCGTGCTTCACGCTCGACCTGCCGCCACACGAGTTCGACCTCTGACCGAGCGCACGCCCGCGTCGGGCCGGTTCCGATGAGGCACCGGTCCGACGTGCCTCCCCGTCGGCGCGGCGCCTACAGGGGTGTCGCCGCGTGCAGCACGAGCGCCAGCGTCAGCGCGGAGTTCGCGGACGACATGGCGGACACAGCCGTGCCGACAGCCGCCGTCCACGCGGCCATACCCACGGCCGTGAACGCGGACGGCCAGGTACGCGCACTGGGTGCCGGCGCGAGGAGGGCGGCCACTCGGCGCGGCACGGGCCCGGGCACGGCCAGTCCCGCAAGCGTGGGCACAGGAGCACCGCCGGCGACCAGCGCGGCCTTGCCGATCGCACGGGCCACGGTGCGGCGGCTGCCGACAGTCTCGGCCGCTTCCTCGTCCGCCCACCGCTCCGTCGTGTACGACACGGCCGCACGCAGCGGGTGCAGGAACGGATTGGCCAGCGCGGCCAGTCGCACCACCAGCAGGACGCGATGGTGTCGGGCGGACAGGTGCGCGCGCTCGTGGGCGAACAGGGCACGACGCTCGGCCGGTTCGAGACGGTGCAGCAGGGCCGCCGTCACCACGATCCGGTCCCGGGCTCTGCCGGGCAGCGCGTACGCGTAGGGTTCTTCGCCCGGCAGCACGGCCACTTCCCTGTCCGGCAGGCCGGCCAGCGCCCGATGGGCCGCACGACGCACCCGCCAATGGCGCCACAGGGTCGCTCCGCAGGCGGCGGCCACCGCGAGCAGGGCCGGTACGGCCGCCCGGCCGGCGACCTCGTCGCAGGGCACCGCCTCGCGTACCTCCGGATCGGACCAGCCGTCGGGCAGCGGGTTGCCCGGCAGTTGGGCGGTGCCCACCACCATCAGCAGCCCCAGGCACACGAAGCTGCACACTGCCATGGCCCCCGCAAGACCGGTCAGCAGCCGCGTCGCGGTCCGGGGATGCAGGTGCTGCTCGGCCAGTCGGGCGATCGGCCACGCCGTGAGCGGCAGGACCAGCGGAAGAAAGACGAACACCCCCATGCGGCTTCAGTCTTCTCCCTCGGTGGTCGCCTGGCTCAGCAGATCCCTCAGCAGGCGTTCGTCGTCCGGGTCCAGCGAGGTGACGAAGCTGGCGAGGACCGCTTCCCGATCGCTCTCGCCGTCCAGCAGCTTGCGCATCTTGTAAGCGGCGAGTCCCGCCTGGTCGGACACCGGCGTCCAGGCGAAGGACCGGCCTGCACGCTCCCGGGCCACCGCACCCTTGGCCAACAGCCGCGTCAGGATGGTGATCACCGTCGTGTAAGCGAGGTCACCGCCGAGCCGCTCCTGCACCCAGCCCGCGGTCGCCGGAGTGTCCGTCTCGCGCAGGGCCGACAGGACCAGCCCTTCCAGCTCACCCTGTCCCCGGCGCCGAGGTCGCTGCCGCTGGTGCGTCACACCCGCTCTCCCTTCCCACCCACTGCATGACGTTCATGAGCAGTACATCGTAGGGACTTCCGGCACGACGCCGCCGATCACGCGCAGTACACAACCCGCTCAGCCACGCGGTCGAAGCAATTCCCTCCTCTGCACGGATGGTTCGACAGGCCCTGCTCCCTTCCTTCAACCTTCCTTCAACCCTCACATCTTTCTACAGTGATGTAGAGTCATCACGTCGTGCCTGCACAGGCAAGCTTGTTCCGGACAGGTTCCGAGGAGGAGATGGCATGGGAGTCACCCTGTCCAAAGGTGGCAATGTCTCGCTGAGCAAGGAAGCCCCGGGCTTGACGGCCGTTCTGGTCGGGCTGGGCTGGGACGTACGCACCACGACGGGCGCCGACTACGACCTCGACGCTTCCGCGCTTCTCCTCGACGCATCCGGCAAGGTCCTGTCCGACCGGCATTTCGTCTTCTACAACAACCTGACGAGTCCGGACGGTTCGGTCGAGCACACGGGCGACAACCTCACAGGAGAGGGCGAGGGGGACGACGAGAGCATCAAGGTGGACCTCGCTGCCGTACCCTCCGAGGTCGACAAGATCGTCTTCCCGGTCTCCATTCACGACGCCGACAACCGTGGCCAGAGCTTCGGTCAGGTCCGCAACGCCTTCATCCGGATCGTGAACCAGGCGCAGGGCCAGGAGATCGCACGCTACGACCTGTCCGAGGACGCGTCGACCGAGACCGCGATGGTCTTCGGCGAGCTGTACCGGCATGGGGCGGAGTGGAAGTTCCGTGCGGTCGGCCAGGGATACGCCTCCGGCCTGGCCGGCATCGCCGCCGACTTCGGCGTGAACGTCTGACGCACCACTCACCGCCCGCGTCGCCGTCACCGCAGCCAACGAAAGCGCAGGCGCTGGCCCTGGCCCCGGCTGTCCGCGTGGTCACCCGATCGCAAGCGGGCGGCAGGGGATGCGGACGCCGGGTCGGTGTCCGGGGGTACCGGAGCGAGTGCGCCGATGACCGAGCCGGGCGGTCCTCCGGCGCACCGGCCCTGACCCCTTGGAGCGCGGCGCCGCGGACCGCCGCAGCCAGCCGTGCCGTGCGCCGCGTCATTCGCGTTCGCGCAGGAAGCGCAGCTGGTGGGCGCGAGCGCGGCGCCGGGTGTCTCGAATGCCGCGTGTGGCGGCTGCTTCGACGCGCATGGTTGCTGAGTCGCCCGCCATGCGTCGCCGGTCGCGACGGATCAGGACGGCGGTGCCCATCGCGATGATCAGGACAGCGATGGTGGCGGGTATCAGGAAGTAGATCACTTCTGCTCCTCTGGTTCGGGACATGTTCGGGCTCGCGGCACGGTCAGCAGGGTGCGCGGGTCGGTGGCGCGTGTGATCGCCGATTCGACGGCGGCGACCCGGTCGGCGAGCAGGCCGAGGGCGGCCACGAGGGACGTCTTCCGTGGGTGGGCGGGGTCGGCGGCCCGGGCGGGGGTGAGTTGTTCGTCCTCTGCTGGCTCGCCGCCCGTCTGCGAGCGCACGTAGGCGGCTTTCACCTGGGTCCAGCGGGCTTCTTGCCGGTCGGTCGGTGTGCCGCGCAGTTCGGCCAGTTTGAGGAGGTTGGCCTCGGCGGCGGTGGTCAGGGTCTGTGCCTCGGCCGTGTAGTGGTCGTCGACCACGGCTGCCAGTTCGGCGTCGTTCATGACCGGCTGGATGCGCTGGGTGATCTTGTTCAGGTTGCGGTAGGAGCCCTGGAGCAGGAAGGGCGGTTCGGTGCGTGTGGTGTCGCTCTGCGCGGCGGAGGCGAGGTAGGCGGCGTTGACGGCGAGGACCGTGGCGCGCGCGGTGAGCACATGGCGCAGGACCGCGAGAGTGCGTTCCAGTTCGGCGCGGGCGTAGGGGTGGGAGAGCCGGTCGGCGTGGGCCGTGGGGTCGTCCTCGGCGAGGCGGATCAGCAGGTCCAGGTCCGCGCGGTCCCGTTCGGCGAGCGGCGCGAGGACCGGGTTCGCGGACAGCGCGCATTCGACGAAGCTCCGTGCGAACGTGCTGTCCTTGCCGGCCAGGACGGAGCCGAGGTTCCAGATGTCGGCGCGGTTGGCGAGCATGTCGGGGACGTGGAAGCGGCTGCCGGACTCGGTGTGGGGGTTGCCCGCCATGCAGACCGCGAAGCGCTTGCCGTGCAGGTCGAAGGTGTGCGGCTCGCCGTTCAGGACTCCCTCGACGCGCCGCGTGGCGTCGCACAGCGGGATGAACTTCTGGAGCAGTTCGGCGGAGGTGTGCTGGATGTCGTCCAGGTACAGCAGGGTGTTGGAGCCCGCCGCGAGCGCGAAGTTGATCTTCTCGATCTCGTGGCGGGCGGTGGCGTTCGGGGCGTCGGCGGGATCGAGCGAGGTCGCCGCGTGGCCGAGGGCGGGACCGCTGACCTTCACCAGCAGCAGGCCCAGACGGTCGGCGACGTACTCCATGAGCGTGGTCTTGCCGTAGCCGGGTGGCGAGATGAGCAGCAGCAGGCCGCCGGTGCCGGGGCGCCCCGCGTCGCCCGTGGTGCCGAGCTGCTTGGCGAGGCTGTCGCCGATCAGCGGGAGATACACCTCGTCGATCAGCCTGGTCCGCACGAAGGCGGACATGACCCGTGGCCGGTGGGTGTCCAGGTGGAGCCGGTCGCGCTCGGCCGCCACCAGGACGGTACGGCGGTGCTGCCAGGCGCGGTGGTCGGGCACGTCGTGGGCCCGGAAGGCTTCGGTGCGGGCCAGGAACTCGTCGATGCGGAGGGTGAGTTCCCCCTGGACGATGCGGGGGTGGGTGCCGAGCAGTCCGTCGACGGTCTCCGTCAGGTCGGCGTCCGACACATGGCGCGGCAGATCAGGGCAGAGTTCTGCGGCCACCGCCTCGGCCAGGTCCTGGGGAGCGATGTGCCGGCCGAGGAAGGCACAGTACGAGGACAGCCATGCCGCCACGAGCTGTTTGCGTGCGGGCAGCTCGTCGAGGGCGGCGAGGTCGTCGTCGTACGCCGGCGTGCCCACCGCATCACGGAAGGCGTCGAGCAGTGTCCTGGCAGCTGCGCTGAGGACGAAACCGTCGGGACCACTGGTCAGTTCCTCGAAGAGGTACGCGGCGGCCGCGGCGTGCCCGGCTGGTCCGCCACCCGTCGCGCCGTGCACGGGGTGGGCCGCGCCCGTACCCGTCCGTGGCGCAGCTGCGGCAGCGCCGCCGTCCGCCGGTGCGTCAGGCACCCCCGCCCACGCGGTGATCGCCTCCGCCAGCTGGGCCCGTAGCTCGTCGATCTCCGCGGTCGGTCCGAAGGTGTCCCGTGCGCGGGCGAGGGACACCGCGCGCCGCCGCCACGTCTGCCGGGTCTCGGCGGTGGTCCCGTGCGCCCAGAACAGCTGGCCGGTGGCGCGGGCCGCGGGCTCGTGGCGCAGCGGGCCCGCGGCCTCGTGCAGCCGGAGCAGCGCGGTGAGGATCGCGGTGGCGTCGTGGTCGTGGACCCCCCGCTCGTAGCCCTCGTCGTACCGTGCCTGGGCGGTCCGGCGCACCAGGTCGGGAAGGTCGGCTGCGGCCAGCGCGGCGGACCCGTGCTCGTCGAGCAGGCAGGCGGCGAGATGCTCCGCCCGGTACACGCCGGGTGACTCGGAGGGCAGCGGGCGGTCCCGGTAGCGGTGGAAGGCGGCGGCGTCCGGTGCGGTCATCGGGGCGCGGTAGTCGGTGCCGGTCACCGCGAAGGCCAGGCCCTCGCCGTCCGGGACCAGGGCCACGTCCAGCGGCTCGGCGTTGACGGCGAAGCGGTGTCGGCCAAGGAGCAGGGTCCTACCGCCGTCGGCATACATGTCGGTGCGGTCGCGCAGCGCGCGTGCGGCTTCCCGGCGGGCGGCCTCGAGGCGGCCCGTCAGCTCCTCGGCGCGGCCCCGGTCTCCGAGATCGCGCAGTTCGTCCGCGGTGCGGCGGACCTTGGCGACCAGGGGGTCGGAGGTGAAGTAGGTGGTGACCGCTTCGGTGTCGGTGAGCGAGGCCGCACGGCCGGAGACCGTCCGGAGCACGCGGTCCGCCGCGTCCGCGAGCCGTTCGACGCGGCGGGCACGGGCGTCGGCGAGGGTCTGCCTGCGGGCGGAGAACGCCTCGTGGACCTCGGTGCGCTTGTCCGCGAGCTCGGTGCCGAAGTCGTCGAACTCGGCGAAGCGCGACTCCAGGTTCTCCAGTTGCACGAGCAGCTGCGCGAGCCGGTCGTCGCAGCGCTGCGGGGTGTCGGCGGTGGCGAGGGCGTTGCTGACGGCCTGGCCGAACAGCGAGAACTCCGCCGCGAAGGCGGCCCGGCCCTCCTGCTCCAGGAGAGCACGGCGGCGGGCGCCCAGGGTGGCCCTGGCACGGGCCAGGGCACCGACGGTCTGGGAGATCCGTTCCAGGATGCCGGTGCGGACAGTGGCGTCCTGCGTGTCGAGCCCCGTGACGATCTCCGTGACGGTTTCCAGGCTCTCGGAGAGCGCGTCGAGCCGGGCGAGAAGGGGCGCCGCCTCGGCCGTGGTGGCGATCTCGGCGGCCCGGGCGGTGAGCTGTTCGATGTCCGCGTGATGGTCGGCGAAGGCGTCCTCGCGGGCGAGGAAGGCGACCGCGCGCTGCCCGAAGGAGGCCAGGTCCGCCTCGGTCTCCGCGGCTGCCTCGTCGATCCGTGCGGTGTCCGCATACCGCATCTCTTTCAGCGTCAGCAGGTGCCCGAGGGTGCGACGCAGGTCCGTGAGCCCGGTGATCCAGGCGATGGCGGAGTGCGGAACCTCGCCGCGCAGCCGCCGGGTGAGCGCAGCCCGGCCCGCCGTGGCCTCTTCGAGTGCTTCGGCCGCCTGCCGGGTGAGGGACTGCACGGCCGCGAACTCGGCCGTCACCTGCTCGGCCGTGTCCCGCACACCGTCCAGAGGGGTGCGCAGGTCGCCGAGATCGGCGTCGCCGAGCCAGTGGTAGGAGTCGGCGACGCGGACGCAGTCGGCGACGAGCCCCTCGTACAGCTGCGTCGAGGGCGCCATCCCGGCCACCGTGCCCGCGACGGACAGGCAGTCGGAGATGCCGCGGACGAGGTCGGCGTTGCCGACGCGCGCGAGCGCCCCCGTGCCGGTGGGCGTCGCCGCGGCGTGGGTCTCGGACACGTAGGGGGAACGCCAGATCTGCGCCGGGTGCACGCGGGCGGCCTCGTCGCCCACCGTGCGCAGCACGGTCAGTGTCCCGTCGCCGGACAGCGCCCAGCCGTGGCAGGACAGCGGGGCGGCCATCTCCTTGCGGATCGTGTTGTAGGACAGCAGCAGGCTGCGGCCCTGAGCGCGGGCACGGTAGGCGAAGAGCACGTCCTCGCCATGGGGGGAACGCACCGTGCATTCGAACTCCAGGCCGCGGCTGTCCAGTTCGAAGACCTTGTGGGTGCCGTCGGCGAGGCAGTAACCGCCGGGGAAGACGATCCCCTGTCCCTCGGGCAGCAGGCGGCAGGACTGCCCGATGCCGTCGAGGCGCACGACGGTGCGGGTGAGTGTGTGGAACACCAGGTATCGGTCGGTGTCCTCGTGGTACGGGCGGACGCGCAGCAGGATCAGGGTGGCGCCGGCGCGTGCGTGGGCGATGTCGGCGTCGGCGAGGGACTGGAGGGGATCGTCGACCGGCTCGGCGTAGACACCTTGGCCCGTTCCCGTGTCGTTCTCGGCCTTGACGGTGAGAGTGCCTTCGAGGGTGTCGACGAAGACCTCGTCCTGGACGCAGACGTGCGGGTGCCGGCCGGGGATGTGGTCTTCCCTGGTCGTCACCGTCCACTTGATGTCGTGCGCCGGCGGGAGGACGTCGTCCCGTTCACCGCGGGCGTCCAGGAACGAAGCCGCGCCGTCCGCCCGGAGCGCCCATCGCAGGACCCGGATGTCATCGGCTCTCTCCCCCGTCTGGAAGAGGGCCAGCAGCCTGTCGCCGGCCCTCCGCAGCCCGAGCAGGCGCGTCTGGCGGTAGTAGCGGTACAGCGCGGTGAGTTCCCGCACGAAGTCCGGGTCGTCCAGCAGACCGGGTGCGGCATCCTCGGGCAGCCGGTTCAGCGAGCGGTCGTAAAGGGCGAAGACGTCACCGGCGGTCGCCTCCGGCGCGTCGCCGGACTCCGCGTTGTATCCGAGCAGCAGCCCCTCGCCGACAGCGACGACGGCGCGGGGCACGCAGGCCGACTCGGTGCACAGCTGTCCGGCGGCGGTGAGTTCGAGCCGCGGTGTGCCGAACTCCGCCCCGCGCCGGGTGTTCAGCGCCTCGGTGCGCCGGGTGAGTTCGGCGGCCTGCGCGGCGAGCCGGTCGCGCAGTACCTCGTAGGTGCCCACGTCGAGCCCGTGGTGCACACCGGTGTCCGGGCCGGTTGTCATGGTTCCCTCTTCCACACGTCAGGGTGCGTGATCCGGCTGCTGCCGTCCCCTGCGCGGCAGCAGCCGGATCACGCCGGCCGGTCAGACCGTGGCGCTGCCGTTCACCGCGGCGAGCGGGGTGTCGGCCAGACCCAGCTCGCCCGCCTTGTCCAGCAGTTGCTGTAGCCGGCCGGCGTCGGCCGGGTCGTGCTGCATCAGGCGCATCAGCAGCGCGGAGACGGTCAGGTTCTGCACATCGGCTGTGGACATCGAGCCCAGGACACGGCCCAGGTCGTCGGCGATGTTCCGCGTACCGTCCAGCCAGGGCTTCGCGAGCACCTGCGCGGTCTTCGAGTGCTCGATGAAGCCGTCCACGCCGCTGCCGAGCGCGATCGAGGACACCAGCCGGTCGAAGAAGACGGACTCCCCGCCGACGATGTTGATGTCGGCGTTCTCCAGACCGGTCGCGAGCACGGTGGCCTGCGCCTCGGCGACCTGCCTCTGCACATCGAGGCCGGCGAGCCGGATGTCCTTCTCGGCCTCCAGGCGCAGCCGGTACTCCTCGTGTCCGCGCGAGGCGTCGTCCAGGGCCGCCATCGCGGCGGCCTTCTCGGTCAGGCCCGCCGACTCGGCCTTCAGCCGGCTGCCGACGGCCTCCGCTTCGGCGAGCGCCTTGGCCCGCGCGCCCTCCGCTTCGGCCCGCAGTCGGGCCTCGGTGCCTTCCGCCTCCGCGCGCATCCGTGCCCCCGTGGCCTCGGCCTCGGCACGCCCGGCCTTCTCGATGACCTCGGCCTCCTTGTCGCGGACCTGGACGGCCGCGAGTCCTTCGGCGGCGGCCTCGGCCTGCGCACCCTCGGCAAGGCGCAGCTTCGCCCGGGCGTGAAGGTCGGACGCCTTGAGCCGTGCCTCGGCCAGGGTGAGTTCCTCGGCCGCCCGGTGGGTGGCTGCCTGCTCGGCGGCCTCGGCGGCCTTGATGTCCTTGACGAGTTTCTCCTGCGCCTCGGCCTCGGCGGCGATGATCACAGCCTGCCGCTGCCGCTCGGCCTCCTCGACGGCGCGCAGTTTCTTGATGGACTCCTCCTGCTCGGCGACCGTGCGGTCGACGGCGACCCGCTCGCGGATGACCTCCGCGATCTCCCGCTTCTCCGCCTCGACCTCTCTGTTGGCGGCGATGCGCGTCAGTTCGGTCTCGCGGTCCCGCGCGATGACCTCCAGCAGCCGGTCCTTCTCGATGCGCTCGTTCTCGACGGCGATGACGCGCTCGCGGTTCTTCTGCGCGACGGCGACCTCGCGTTCCTGGTTCTCCCGCTGCACACCGAGCTGCTCCTCGGTCTTCAGGAACGCGCCCTGGGCCCGCAGCCGCTCCTCCTCCACCACCCGCGCCGTCTCGGCCTCCTCCCTGGCCCGCACGGTGTCGATCTCCCGCTTCTGCTTGATCTCCGCGTCGGCCTGGCGGCGCTCCAGCTCCAGGATGGCCTCGCGGGCATCGACGTTCTGCCGGGTGATCTCCTTCTCCTCGGTGCGCTGCACTTCGTTGGTGCGCACATGCTGGTCGGCCGTGAGTTCGGTGATCTTCCGGATTCCCTGGGCGTCCAGGACGTTCGCCGGGTCGAGCTGGGTCAGCGGCGTCTGCTCCAGGTAGTCGATGGCGGCGTCCTCCAGGTGGTAGCCGTTGAGGTCGACGCCGATGAGTTCGATGATCTGGAAGCGCAGTTCCTCGCGCTTGGTGTACAGGTCGGTGAAGTCCATCTGCTTGCCGACGGTCTTCAGCGCCTCGGAGAACTTCGCGTGGAACAGTTCCTGCAGCGTGGCCTGGTCACTGGCGCGTGCGGTCCCGACGGCCTGAGCGACCTTGATGACGTCCGGGGCGGTCTTGTTGACCCGGACGAAGAACGAGATACGGATGTCCGCACGGATGTTGTCCCGGCAGATCAGCCCCTCCCGGCCGGCCCGGGTGATCTCGATGGTCTTCACCGAGATGTCCATCACCTCGGCTTTGTGCAGCACCGGCAGCACGACCTGCCCGGTGAAGCTCACATCGACCTTGCGCAGCTTGGAGACGATCAGCGCCTTGCCCTGCTCCACCTTGCGCAGCAGCCGGGAGACGACGAGCAACGAGACGATCGCGACGAGCAGGACACCAGCGACGAGTGCGCCGATGCCCACGGTGACGGCATCCATAGACATACGTCCTTGAGGCGTGAATGTGATGATACAAAGACAAAGAGGGCGAGACGACCCGTGCGACGGCTCGGGGGTGCGGCTCGGACAGCGCTTCAGACGGCCCTGCGGCCAGTGCTTCAGACGGCCCTGCGGCGCGCTCCGGTCGGTTGCCTGCGGCCCGGCCCGGGCGGCAGGCGCCAGGCGGGGCCGTCGGTATCGTGAGGCCCCCGCCCCGGACCGTCACCGGCCCAGCCTGCGATCCTGGCAGGCCGCGACGGCACCGAAGCGGCGGCGCGGTGGGCGGGCAGCGGCCGGATCATGGCGCGGACGGCGGCGGACAAGATGGTGGGAGGGTCTTCCGCTGCTACGGGAAAAGCGCGCATACCCACCCCCTGGCTCCTCGTCACCCGGCAACGGGGTCCGCGGCAGAAGCCCGGGTCCTGGTGAGGTGCCCCGTCGGCATCCCTCACCAGGACCGCTCCTCGCGTCCCCCGCACTCATCCTTCCTGTTCAGCCCGCCGGGGCGCATTGCCGGATCCCGGCAGAATCCCGCCCGACTCGTATGCCGGTTTGCCACGAAGAACGCATCGCGGGGCCGACGGGCCCCGAGGCACGGGCTTGAGCCACGCCGAGCACCGAGCAGATGGTCGTACAGGCCGAGTCCGGTGCAGAGCAGCAGCGCCGTCCGCCGACGCACAGGGTGCGCCGCCAGCTGCCCACGAGCGGGGCGAAGGCCGGCCCGAGTGTCACCAAGCGGCAGGAACCCCACCCGACCGGCCCACGGCGACATCGACGGCGGCGACCGCGACCATCCTGGCGAAGGGCAGGACGTACAGCACGGCGAGACGGCGTTTCGTTGCGGACGCGGCGCCCTCCGGAACCGGGGGCAGGACGGACCGGGCCCGGGCAACGACCACCGCAGATGACCAAGGCCCGGTCAGTCCTTGTCCAACGCCCCTCCGGCACGCAGCAGCTCCTGCAGAAGATGCGAAGCCGTGATCACACCCAGCAGGCGGCCGCTTTCCGGTTTCCGCCGGTCCGGTCCGGTCCCGTTCTTCTCGGCGACCGCCACCAGGGGGCTGTGCACCCGCGCCATCAGGGCAGCCACCTCCAAGGCGGTGTCGTCCGGGTCGACGACCGGCGGCGGTGTCGCTTCGCGGGGCAGGAAGTCCCCGACGCGGCGGCCTGCCAGAGCCCGGCACAACCGGTCGGCGTGCTTCTCGTCCACGACGGCCGCAAGCGTCGGATCCTCGATCACGTAGCCGGGCACCAGTGCCTTGACCACCTGGGACGCGGGCAGCACCGCCTGGGGCCCACCGCGCTCGTCGACCACCAGCAGGCCCGGCAGATTACGGTCGGCCATCAGCCGGGCCGCATCCATGACGTCGCTGTCGACGCTCACCATCTTGTATCCGACCGCCAGGTCACGAGCACGCACGGCGGGCTCCTCATCAGATGAAAGACGAACCTGATACCAGTTTCGTGTACCGAAAGGGGTGAGGGCGAGATCGTTGACGCGGAACATACGCCACGCGTCCCGCCGCAGGCTGCCACCGGGGCTGCCCGTCATGCGAGGGCGAAGTAGCGCAGCCACATGTAACCGGCCGAGATCGCCACGGTGACGGCGGTGACCACCAGACCGTACTTGGTGAAGTGCCAGAAGGAGATGGGCTGCCGGTTGCGTTCGGCGATACCGAGGACGACCACGTTGGCGCTGGCCCCGATGGCGGTGGCGTTGCCGCCGAGGTCCGCCCCGATGGCCAGCGCCCACCACATGGCGTGATCGGCTCCGCCGCCCATGTTCTGCACCAGGTCGCTGGTGATCGGGGCCATGGTGGCGACGTAGGGGATGTTGTCCACGATCCCGGAGAGCACCGCCGACGCCCCCAGCAGCAGCATGGAGCCGCCGAGTTCCTGATCGCCGATGGCGTCGGCGAGGACCCGCGAGACCTCACCGATGACACCGGTCTCGATCAGACCGCCGATCATGATGAAAAGCCCGGCGAAGAAGGCCAGGGTGGGCCACTCGACCTCGGTGAGGACCTCGCTGGTCTGCGCGGTGGAGACCGCGATGAGCAGTCCCGCGCCGAGCAGGGCGACGACACTGGGCTCGTAGTGCAGGACCGGGTGGAGCACGAAGCCGACGACCACCAGGGCAAGCACCGCCAGACCCTGGAGGAGGAGCCGGGGATCCCTGATCGCCTCGCGCTCCTGAAGCGCCATGACCTCCTCGGCCCGGGTCTCGTCATAGCCGAAGGATCTGCGGAACAGGAAGCGGCACAGGACGATCAGCACCACGATCAGGGCCGCGGACAGCGGAGCGAGGTGCACCAGGAAGTCGTTGAAGGTCAGGCCGGCCCGGCTGGCGATGATGATGTTGGGCGGGTCACCGACCAGGGTCGAGAGACCACCGATGTTGGAGGCCATCACCTCCGCGATCAGGAACGGCGCCGCGGGCAGCGCGAGGCGCTCGCACACCAGCAGGGTCACCGGGGCGATGAGCAGGACGGTGGTGACGTTGTCCAGCAGCGCCGAAGCCAGGGCGGTGATGACGACGAGCATGACCATCACCCGGTAGGGCCTGGCCCGCGCCCGTTTCACGGCCCAGATCGCCAGGTACTCGAACAGGCCGGTCCTCTTGAGCACCCCGACGATCATCATCATCCCCATCAGCAGGAAGATGACGTTCCAGTCGATGCCGCTGTGTTCGGAGAAGAAGGCCGACTTGTCGTCCGTCGCACGGATCGCCAGCATCAGCGCGGCGCCGCCGAGCGCCGCCGCCACGCGGTGGATCTTCTCGCTGATGATCAGACCGTAGGTGACGACGAAGACGACGACCGCCGCCCAGCTCTGCCAGTCGTTCATGTTCCTCCCATGTGCTGTTCCGGGACGGACGGTGATCGCCTCGCGCCCGCCGGACGTGACGGCCTGAGCCGGTGACGACGGTGTGGACCGGCGGGTGCCGCATGCCCCGTCACCGGGGCCGGCCGGTGGGCGCGTGCGGACCGGACCCGGCAGGCTCACACAGCGGAGGCATGACCCACCTCCGCGGCGGCTCGCCGTGCGGTGTCACCGCCGTCCACACCGGCGAGGTCGCCGACGTGGAAGAGGCGGGCTATCGGCACGTCGGTGGAGCTGTGCGCGACGATCGAGAAGGCGATGCACACGGCGATGAGGGTGAACGCCTGCTCGCCCTGCGGAATGCCGGCCTGTAGCACCAGCAGCCCGTACACCACCGAGGCGAAGCCTTTCGGGCCGAACCACGCCGCCACCAGCTTCTCCTGACGCGGCAGCCGCGCACCGAGCAGCGAGAGCAGCAGGGAAACCGGGCGGATCAGCACGATGGCGAGAGCGACCGCGACATAGCCGCCCCAGGACAGGTCACCGAACAATCGCGGTGTCAGCAGGGCGCCGAACACCAGCAGACCGGCGAACTTGGCGAGCTCCGCCAGCGCCTCCCCGAGCGGTTCGAAGGCGTCCCGGCCCTCCGGGGAGCGGGCGGCGAGCACGGCACCTGCGGAGAACGCCGCCAGGTACGGGTTGGCATGGGTGAGGTGGCACATCGCGTAGAGGATCACGCCCACCGCAAGGGGCAGCAGCGGCTGGAGCCTGGCCTCGGCACCAAGCAACCGGAACCGCACGAGTCCGATCACCACCAGAGGCAGCACGCCTCCGAAGACCAGCCCGAGGACCAGCTCCAGTGCGATCCTCGCCAGCGAGTCCTCGGCATGCCCGGAGGCCGGACCGACCGCGGCAATCAGGATGAGGACGACCGGCAGGGCCAGCCCGTCGTTGATACCGCTCTCCACGTTCAAGAGCTGCCGCAGCTTCGCCGGAACGTCCTTGCGTCCGACGATCGCCGAGGCGAAGACCGGATCGGTGGGGGCCAGTACAGCGCCGACGAGGAAGGACGTCGTCCAGTCAAGACCCACCAGGAAGTGAGCGACCAGTCCCATACCGGCGAACGCCAGCGGCATGCCGAGCCCGAGCGCGCGAGCCGGGTGCTTCCAGTTCTCGCGCAGCTTCGGGAAGGACACATGCATCCCGTCGGTGAACAGCACCGCGAACAGCGCCAGGTCGGCCGTCATGGACACGATCTCGCTGTCGGGCGTGATGTGGATCAGCCCGAGGAACCCGTCGCTGACGAGCGCTCCACCGAGCAGGAAGAGAAACGAGGTCGACAGGACGGTCCGGGCCGCGAGGCCCGACAGCAGCACCGCGACAAGCAGCGCTACCCCGAAGACGACGACGAGCACCATGGGCACGACCTCCGGTCCGGCGAAGAGACTTCTGTCAAGATCGCCGACCAGGCTTCCCGGCACACCGCTGGGAACAGTACATGATTTTTACGCCGCACTGACATGTTCTTTGCGAGCACATAGAAGGCATGAAGACTGCCGGATTCCGGCATAGTGCGACGGTCGCGCCCGTGCTTGGGCGGCGGTCTACCGATCGCGCCCGCAACGGCATGAGCGCTTTTCTGCCCGACGGGGGGTGCATCGCGCCGTTGAGGGCGACCGGGACTCACTTGCCCCGTCAGCATCGGCGTGTTGCGGGTTTCCGGCAAGGTCGTTGCGCCGCGAGGTCTCGCCTCCCCGGCGTATGCGCTAGAAATGCGTCAAGAGTGCTGCACGGCATCCGGGAGTGTGCATGGCGGGGCGAGACATATCCGATGAGTACCTGGAGGGGTATGCCCGCATCCTCGCGGAGGCCTCCGCGACGGGCCGCCGCCTCACCCGGGACGAACTCGACTCACGTCGAGTCCTGGGCGAGCAGGCCGCGGAAGCAGGGCTCGGGCTGCGCGCTCTCGTCGGCGCGCACTTCGCGGCCACTCGAGCACACTGGCCGACCGGCAGTCCCGCCCTCGTGGACAGCGTGCTGGCCGCCGCGGCCCAAGCCGTCGACGCGTTCACCGAAGGCTACGAGCGGGCCCAACGGCACGCCGTACGCCAGGAGGAAGCCGCCCGCCGCGAGTTCATCGACGACCTGCTGTACGGCCGCAGCGACCTGGGACTCCTGGCCCAGCGCGCGGAACGGTACGGACTGCGCCTGTCGTACGAGCACGCGGTCGCCGTGGCCCGCGGCAGGAGCGCCCATGGCGAAGGAGACGCCGTGCCCCGGGAAGTCGAACAGGCGATGATCAGCCGTTTCGGCGACCGCAGCATCCTGCTCACCACCAAGGACGGCCGGCTCGTCTGCGTCGCCCCCGGCGACCAGGACGACATCCTGGCGCACTTCGCCAAACAGGCGTTCGCCGCCACCAGCGGCGGACAGGTGGCAATCGGCCGCCCGCACCCCGGCGCGGCCGGCGTCGTGCAGTCCTATGAGGAGGCCCTGAACGCCCTCGACCTGGCCGAACGCCTGGAACTCGACGATCCGGTCCTGCACTCCGCCGACCTGCTCGTCTACCCCGTCCTCACCCGTGACCGGCAGGCCATGGCAGACCTGGTGCACAGCGCCCTCGGCCCGCTGCGCGAGGCCCGCGGCGGCGCTCAGCCCTTTCTGGACACCCTCACCGCCTACTTCGACTCCGGCTGCGTGGCAGCGGAAGCAGCCCGTCGACTGTCACTGAGCGTGCGCGCCCTCACCTACCGCCTGGAACGCATCCAGAAGCTCACCGGCTCGAACCCTGCCGACCCCGTGCACCGCTACACGCTACAGACCGCCGTCATCGGCGCCCGACTACTGGACTGGCCGGCACAATCCCTCTGAAGACACCGCCCCCCGGCGCCTGTAATGCCGCACGCCCTGAGGTCCCGCCCTGCCGGATCGAGCGCCGTGCCTGCGGAAAAGCCCATCCGCGCTGGTGAAGGGCCTGGCTGAACGATGACAGCGCGAGCTACAGCGACGACTTTTCGAGCGGCACAGGAGCAAGCTCAGTCCAACGTCACCGCCTCGACGGGCGCCGGACTCACCGCAGCGAGCATGCCGACCGCCAGGGTCGCCGCCGGCAAGGCGGCGACCCTGGACCATCAACGCTGTTTTCGTGGAGGGGCGGGAGAAGTCTCACCGTAGGTCTTCATCCATGCCCCTATTCGTCTGCGGCAGGCCCGATCAGCTGAGGGTCCAGCTCTGGTTGCTGCCGCCCGAGCAGGAGTAGAGCTGGATCAGGGTGCCATTGGCGGTACCTGTTCCGACGGCGTCGAGGCAGAGGCCGGACTGGACGCCGACGATGGATCCGTTGGAGTTGACGGTCCATTTCTGGTTGTCGCCGCCCCAGCAGCTGTAGATCTGGACCTTGGCGCCGTTGCCTGTGCCGGCGGCGTCCAGGCACTTGTTGCCATAGACCTTGAGTTCGCCGTTGGAGGTCTGCTCCCACTGCTGGTTGGTGCCGCCATTGCAGTCGTACAGCTGGACCTGGGTGCCGTCAGTGGTACTGGAGTTCGGCACGTCCAGGCAGCGGCCTGAAGCGACGCCCTTGATCCCACCGGAATCCCCGGGGGGCGTCGTGGTCGAGCCGCCGTTGAGCGCATTGAGGACGGAGGTGTAGGCAGCCTTCTTGCTGCCGTCGTTGTTGAACAGCAGCGGCGTGTCCTGCGACCGCCAGGAGTCGCTGTCGCGCACGCCCCAGACGGTGATGCCCAGGCAGCGCGAGACGGCCAGGCAGTCGTTGGTCACGTTGGCGTAGGTACTGGCCGAGGCGCCCTGGATGTCGAGTTCGGTGATGGCCACGTCGACGCCGAGGGCGGCGAAGCTCTGCAGGGTGGTGCGGAAGTTGCTGTTGTAGGGGCTGCCGCTGTTGAAGTGCGACTGGAAGCCGACGCAGTCGATGGGTACACCGCGCGACTTGAAGTCCTTGACCATGTTGTACACGCCCTGGGTCTTGGCCCAGGACCAGTTCTCGATGTTGTAGTCGTTGTAGCAGAGCTTGGCGTTCGGGTCGGCCTGACGCGCGGTTTTGAAGGCGACCTCGATCCAGTCATTGCCGGTGCGCTGCAGGTTGGAGTCGCGCCGGCCTCCCGAGCCGTCGTCGGAGAAGGCCTCGTTCACGACGTCCCACATGGCGATCTTGCCCTTGTAGTGGGACATGACGCCGTTGATGTGGTTGATCATCGCCGAGCGCAGCGAGCTGCCGCTCATGTTCTGCATCCAGCTGGGCTGCTGGGAGTGCCAGGCCAGGGTGTGGCCGCGCACCTGCATTCCGTGCTGGACCGCCCAGTTGTAGACGGTGTCACCGGCGCTGAAGTTGAACTGATTCTGGTAGGGCTCGGTGGCGTCGATCTTCATCTCGTTCTCGGCCGTCACCATGTTGAACTCGCGGCCGGCGATCGACGTGTACGTCGAGTCGTTCAGCCTGCCCGAGGCGATGGCGGTGCCGAAGTAGCGGCCGCTCTGCGCCGCCGCGGCGCCGAGCGTGCTCTCGGCGGCCTGTGCGCTCGGCGGCGTGATGAGTGCGGCGACGGCACCGAGGGCGACGAACGACGCCAACAGCAGGCCGCGGGCTTTCCGCCGGGGTGCGGGTCTGAGACGGGCAAACGAGGTCATGACTATGCCTCCAAGGTAGGGATCACGAAAGGACTGAAGCGCGAGGGATTGCATCGTCCGCTCGCACTCGGCAGACGGACGGGGTGGGCCGAAGCCCGGGCAACACGGAGTCACCGGACACCACGGTCATGGGACCGGGACGGTCTCAACCGGCACAAGCCGCACCCGGTCGGCCGTCGGGTGACGTACGGCGGTGGCCGTGTTCGACACAGGCACGGGGATACTCCATCGCGGCTCAGCCGGGGGCCGCCGCGCGGCATCGCGTACCTCTCCACTTGCGCGAAGAGCCAGGATGCGTTGGTGCGAACCTCACCGGAACGAAACGGGGTGGCGCAGGTGCTGTGGTGCGTGGATCTGCCGTGCAATACGGATTGCCCAGGGTCGATGTCGTTCGAAATTTCGAAGTACGGTCGGCTTCCCAGACAGAGATGATTGAGCCACTGGAGATGGATCGTCAATACTCTCGCCGAAAGAATTTCCGCTCTTCATCCGAAACTTTTCGAAAGCCGGGCCGGGAAGGCTGCGGTGTCTGCGCAGCCGCCGTCGGCGACGGCCAAGGGTGCGGGGAGCCGGAAACCATGTCGCCCGGTTTGACCTGCTGCTTCGGATCCCGCTCCGCAAGTACGAACATGCTGCTTGACCTGGGCGGACGGGATAATCGGCACCCGCACCTGTTCAGCGTCGCGAACCAGCCGTTCCCCTGGGCCGTGGTTCGCCTGACGTGGACGGGCCCGTGAGGAACGCCCACCGTCCCGTATCCGGCGGCCCGGGCCCGGGAGTACATCAGCGTGATGGTTGCGCTCTGGATGGTTGCACTCTGGGTGGTGCCGAAGTCGACGCCGGCTTGGCGGACGGCTGCGACGAGGACCTTCAGGATGTCGTTATGCACCGCGGCCGGCTCGGGAGGTGCGACAGCAAGATGCGGAAGGCGCAGCGTCGGGCACGGAGTCACGGTCGTTTGATGGCCGAAAACGAGTTACACACGAGCCACGCGAAGGCATGTACTGCTGCTGATGTGTTCGCGGCCCGAATGACAGATGAGGCAGGGAGTCCAACGTGTTGAACCGAAGATCCTTCATGCTCGCCGCGGCGGCTGGCCTCGCCACGGCGGGCACCTGGGCGGGTGGTACCACCGCGTCGGCCGCGGCACCCTCCGCGTCGGCGGGCTTGACCGACCCGTTCGATCTCAACGTGGCGTCCAAAGAGTACATTCGCGAGAAGAGGCTCTTCAACAATACGATTTTGCAGTCCTTCGCCTTCGACGACGTCCACCTCTGCATCTACGCGGTGCAGTTGATGGAAGGCGGGATTCAGCTCCCGGGCGAACCGGGCGTCGTCTCCGGGACCGAGCGCAGTGCCCGAGGCGACATGTGCCTTACGAAGCTGTCGCTCAGCGGCAGCGTGCTGGGCCACATGTATCTGCGCGGCTTCGGCCATGGGGCCTCCATGGGCGTCGAACCCGAGGGCGACACCTCGTACATCTGGACCGAGGCGGACGCCAATCCGGAGACCGGCTACGGCCGGGCTGTCGCCCGCTTCCCCTTCTCCAACGGGCAGGTCCTGGACAGCAGCTTGGCGGACAAGATCTACGTCATGCCCGGCTCGACCAGTAACCGGCCCGCCATTGATGTCTCCAGCGGCCGGCTGGTGGTGCAGTACATGCTCGACGAGGGCAACTACCGCTACCGCGTTCTGGATCTGGACCAGGCCAAGTCGGGCGATCTGAGCCCCACCTACGATCTGCCGCGTATCGGCATCGCCGACACCGAAACCCCCCAGGGTCTGGCCGTGCTCGGCGACTACCTCTACCAGATGACCGGCACCCACTACACCAGCGAGAGCGGCGACAACCCGCCGTCCGGGCGCGGCGACACCTATCTGACGACGGTGCACATGCCGACCCAGCAGGTAGTACAGCGGTCAAAGACGGAGGCCGGATACTCACTCAACTACCGTGAACCCGAAGGTCTCGCCATCCGACTGGGCGTCTCCCCCGCCCAACTGCACATGGGCTTCGCCTCTGGCGTGTCGGGCGACCGCCTGTACAGCTTCTTCTACAAGCCGCACCCGGACCAGGGCAGCGTCACCTGGCCCACCGTGAGCCCAGGCGCCCAGGGAACCGACGTGTACACCATCCAGTTCCTGCTCACCCATCACGGCTTCGCCACCACCGCCGACGGCATCTTCGGTCCCGCCACCGAGGCGAGCGTCAAGAGCTTCCAGCAGGCCAACGGGCTGAGCCCCACCGGAAGCGTAAGCCCCGACAGCTGGCCGGACCTGATCGCCACGGTGCGTCAAGGCGACACCAACAAGGCGGTGAGCGGCGTCCAGCACCAGCTCAACAAGCACGGCGCTGCCTTGACCGTCGACGGCCAATTCGGCTCGCTCACCTACAACGCCGTCGTCGACTTCCAATCAGGCCACGGTCTCACGGTCGACGGCGTCGTCGCGCCGACCACATGGCTCTATCTGACCGGGACGGCGTGATGACGGCTGCGCCACCAACACACGCGAACCCCGCCCGCGCCCTGCGGGCGCTGCTCACCGACCCAGCCGTGCCGATCAACGCCTCGGCCTGTGCGGTGATCTCCCTCTCCCGCTTCTGGAGGGGCGGCGGCCGGGGCTGGGTGGTCACTGCTCACTGACGCGCTGTCTCTGGTCCCGCAGGGCTGCATCGTTATCGCCGCCGTCTTCCCGGGCAATGCCCGATCCCTGCGGGCCTTCCTCGCCTGTGGCTTCCGGCGTTTCCAGCTCAGCCCAGATCGTTTTCCCGTGGCGTTCGGGTCGAATACCCCACCGCGTCGTGAACTGCGCGACGATGTAGAGGCCGCGTCCCCCCTCGTCCTCCTCTTCGGCATGCCTCAAACTGGGGGCGGCGGTACTGCCGTCGGTGACTTCGCAGACCAGGGACTGGTTTCTGATCAAGCGAAGCCTGATGGGGTCGGCGGAGTACCGGACGGCGTTGGTGACGAGTTCACTGGCCACCAGGACAGCGGTGAACATCAAGTCACCGAGCTCCCATGCCGTCAGTTGGCGCTCGACATGGGCGCGCGCTTCAGCGACAGCCGCAGGGTCGTTGGGAAGGGGCCAAGAGGCGACTTGGTCAGAACCCAGAACGCGTGTCCGTGCCATCAAAAGGGCGGCGTCGTTCGTGGGGCGGTCGGGTGTAAGGGCAGACAGGACGGCTTCGCATAGCTCTTTCAGCGGACGGCTACGAGGCTGCAATGCGGCGGTGATCCGAGACAATTGCTCCTCAGGCTCGATCCCTTCTGAAGCCGGCACTGTGGTGTTGAACAGGCTGATGATGCAGCCTTCAGGCAACTCGATCTCAGTCGCTCGGTATCTCGCGGTGCCGCGTCCCAACGGTGAGCCGACCGGCATGTCGGCGAACGCTACTCGCCCATCCGGGTGGGCAAGGACGGGTGGTGGGTGCCCGGCACTGGCCAGGCTGCACTGGCGGGAGACGGGATCGTAAATGACGTACAGGCAGGTGGCTCCCGAGAGGTAATCCCCCACCTCGTCCTCGGGACGGCTCGGTTGATCCTCGTCGAAGCGAACAGCCAAGGCGTAAAGACGTTCGAGGAGCTCATCTGGCAGCAAGTCCAAGGTGGCCAGGGCACTGATCGCCGCTCGCATCTCGCCGATGGCGGCGGCAGCGCGGATGCCGCGACCGGCCGTGCTGCCGACGACAAATGCGATCCGCGAACTCGGCAGCGGAATGACGTCGAACCAGTCCGCGCCGGAGCCGGCGGGCCGGTAGCTGCGGGCAATCTCCGCCGCAGCATGGGCTGGCACCTCGGCAGGCTGCAAACCGAGTTGGAGGAGGCGGACGATCGACCGTTCACGTGTGTAGAGCCTGGCGTTGTCCAGGCATAGTGCGGTATGACCGACGAGATCGGCAGCCAGTTCCAGATCCTCATGGTCGAAAGGCTCGGGGTTATTGGACCGGTAGAAGCGGGCCATCCCCAGGGTCACGCCGCGTGCAGTCAGCGGCACCACCATCAGCGAGTGCGCATCAGCGCCCAGCGCGGGGCCGGCGCTTGGGACGTGCTCCAACCGTCCGGGATCAGCCTCCGGACGAGGCACCAATCGCGGCTGTAGGTCTGCCAGGTCTTGGGCGTAGGGGCTGGAGGAAGTCAACCTTGTCGCCTCACCGACCGCGACCGTTCCGTGGGCGACGGACTGGTGACCCACGCATCGCACGAGATGTTCTCCCAGCGGTGCGCCGGCGGGCGGGGCCTCGCCG
This sequence comes from Streptomyces odontomachi, assembly GCF_024435355.1. Taxonomy (GTDB): domain Bacteria; phylum Actinomycetota; class Actinomycetes; order Streptomycetales; family Streptomycetaceae; genus Streptomyces; species Streptomyces odontomachi. The sequence goes on along the minus strand of NZ_JAMJWG010000001.1, from coordinate 91,738 downwards.
CGGAGCACGGAGTCCAGGAGATCCACGACCACGGTGTCTGCCAGGTCGGGAACCATGGTGTCGGCGAACTCCTGAGCCGTGCTGAAGATGTCAAGTGTGGTGCCGACGCGGGCATGCGCCCGCCGGAGCAGATCGCGAGCGGCGCGCGCACGGTCCCGTGCGGTCACGTCCACCAGCTGGGCCACCAGCCCCAGCACGCGGCCAGAAGCGTCCGTTAGCCGGAACCATGAGGCCGAAACCACCACCTCCCGGGAGTCAGCGTCGGTTCGTCCCCTCAACTGGACATCGATCTTCGGTACCCCGCTCGCCAAAACACCCCGCAACATCGCTTTGAGCTGCTGGGAGTAGAAAGCGCCTGCCCACTCCCGGATGCGATGGCCTTGAGCGTCTGATCGGAATGCATGAATGGCACGGGCAGCGGTGTTGGACCACATAAGCCGTAGCTCGGTATCCAAGACCTGTAGAGCCAAGGGGGACCGCTGAGAGGATTCGTCGAACTCATGCTGCAATGCAGCTGACATACCGTTCGTTGTATTCATGAACTCCACAACGATCCCGTAGTGGATGATGCACTTATGTAGATCATCGCACAACGAAATACCATTGGCATGAGCCATATCAGTCCATCAGTCTAATGGCACGTTTTGCCGCTGAACGGGGTGATCATCGCCGGAGACTCGGCCATTCAGGCGAATCGCGTCTCGGAAACTGCTGCTCAACCTTTGCGAGGAAGCAAGGAGCAATCGCCTGGGTGAGTGCCGCAGCGGCGCGAACCCGCCCTCAGCGCCGCCCTCCACTAGCTACCTGGACCCCGGCCGCCGAAGGCGGAGACCCCAAGGTCGCCGACGCGGCTTGCGGCGGAGGCGCCGCCCGGGCCCGGGTGCGAGGCTGGGTGGTAGAGGCATCAGGCCATGGCTGGCGGGACGGAGGTGGTTGCAGTGGCTGGGCACGAACATGAGCTGCACATGCTCACCGAGATGCTCAGCGCCGGCCATCTGAGCAGTTTCGTTCAGCTACCTGATCTGGTGGCCGGACATGCCGCACGGGCCGGGATGGACGATGCACGGATCTTCCTCGCCGACCTGCGCCAGCAGGTGCTGAGGGAGGTCACCGGCCGAGGGCACGCCGCCGGCGACGGAGGTGAGGTCTACGACGTCGACAGGACCTTGCCGGGCCGGGCGTTCGCCGACACCCGCCCCCTGCCGGACGAGGACAGGCAGACGCGCAGATGGTGGGTGCCCATCCTGAACGGCACCGAGCGACTGGGCGTGCTGCGGGTCGACCTTGCCGACGGCCTCGGGTCAGACAGCGCCAACGCACTGGCTTCGCTGGTGGGTCTGCTGCTGGTAAGTAAGCGGCCGCACAGCGACTCCTATGCCCGCCTGCTGCGCACCGAGGCGATGACCGTGGCCGCCGAGATGCAGTGGAACCTCATGCCCCCGCGGTCGTTCGCCAATCGCGACGTCGTGCTCACCGCGGCGATGGAGCCCGCCTACGCGATCGGCGGGGACGCCTTCGACCATGCGGCCGCCGGTCACCAAGTACACCTCGCCATCTTCGACGCCATGGGGCACGACAGCCGCGCCGGGCTGACGGCGAACCTGGCGGTGGCCGCCTGCCGCAACCAGCGCCGCCAGGATGCGGACCTGCTCACCACCGGCGAGAAGGTCGAGGATGTCCTGGTCGAGCATTTCGGCCACGACACGTACGTCACCGCCGTCCTCGCCGTCCTCGACGCCACCACCGGGGTGCTGTCCTGGACCAACTATGGCCATCCCCCGCCTGTGCTGATCAGGGGCGGCCGATGGGTCACCACGCTCCAGTGCCCACCCGCGCACCCGCGGGGCACCGAACTGGGCATTGCGGCCACCGTGTGCCGTGAGCAGCTGGAGCCGGCAGACCGTGTTCTGCTCTACACGGACGGCGTCACCGAGGCCCGCGACTCCCGTGGCCGTGAGTTCGGCCTGGCGAGCTTCATCGAGTTGGTCATCCGCCACCATGCGGACGGCCTGACCGCTCCCGAAACCCTGCGACGCCTGATGCGCGCCGTACTCGACCACCACGACGGGCGGCCGGCCGACGACGCCACCGTGCTCTGCCTGGAATGGCACGGCCCCAGCCGCAACCTCGAACTACGTCCCACACCGTAATCCGGCGGCCTCCAGCGCGACATCCCCTGGACTGGTGGAGAGCACTTATCCACATGTTGCGGTATTCCGACCTGCGCTGGCGCGATTGCCTTCGCGTACCCGTACCGCTGGGTTGGGTGATGCCCGTCGCTTTCGTTGCGTCGTCGATGGCCTTACCGCCTCCTTGCGGCGTCGCCTCCGGCGGGCGCGAGCCACCCGGCGGAGCCAGTGGCCACAGCCTCGGCGCTGCCTGTTCAGCCTGAGCGGCTGCGGCTCGATGCCGTCCGGATGGGCGATCCGGAATGCCCGACGGAGGTCGCGAAGCGGTTGAAGGGGTACACGGAATCGAGGCCGGAGGCGGCGAGCTGACGGGGCGGGGCGACTGCGGTGCCCCCAGGCCGCTGCCCCAGTCTGCGGCCGTACGGCCGATGCGTGACCGGGGTAGCCGGCCGGGCTTCCTGCCGGTTCGGGGGGCGAGCCCGCCGGTTCCGTCGAGCCTCTGAGCCACCGGTTACCGCACCTGAGGGAAGACGAGCTACAGCGGGCAACGGCCGACGAAAGGGACGCAGGCGATGATGCACAGGCTCGCTTATGCCCGGACCAGGCGTCCCCGGCACGAGCGCCGGGGAGAGGCCCGCTTGCCCGGTGTGATCGCGATCCTCTCCGCAATCGCCCTCTACGTGGGCCTTCCGCAACGACTGCTGGTCGCACCGCGCTATGTGCTGCCTGCTCTGGAGATGTTGCTGCTTGTACCGCTCATCGCGGTCAACCCCAAACGGTTGACACGGACGAGCAAGGTATTCCGTGTCCTGTCCCTGACGCTCGTGCTGGTCATCGCCGCCAGCAATCTGGTCGCACTCGGCATCTTGATCCACGACCTGGTCTATGCGGGAGTGAAGGACGGGCGCGCCTTGTTGGTGGCCGCGTTGCAGGTCTGGCTCACCAACATCATCGTCTTCGGTCTGGCGTACTGGGAACTGGACCGGGGCGGCCCCGTCATCCGCACCCAGGCCCGGCGCGGCGACCTGCCGTTGGCGGACTTCCGTTTCCCCCAGGACGAGGACGACGACGCGGTTCAGGAAGTCGCGGACGGCGCAAGCGCCACCTCGGACTGGATGCCCGTCCTGATCGATTACCTGTACGTCTCCGTGACGAACTCGACTGCCTTCAGTCCTACGGACACCATGCCGCTGTCCACTCGTGCCAAGGTGATGATGGGCATGCAGGCTATCGCCGCCTTGGTGACCTCACTCCTCGTGATCGCGCGCGCTGTGAGCATTCTCCATTGACGGAAGACTCCGAACAGGAGTTTCTGCGAGTACGGAAGGTCCGCGCCGTTCGGCGTTACCGGATCGTGGGGCCCCGGGCGGCCAGGGCCCGCCGGAAGCAGTCTTACGCCGCCCTGCGCGCGGTGCTGCACCCGGTTCGGGATCGCTTGACGGTGGAGGAGTGCGTCCATTCGGCGCACAGCTGCCGACGTTGCTGCGGGACGTCTACCACGATCGGTGGAACCCCTCGGAAGCACTGGCAAGTACGGTCCTCAAGGCGCTCAGCAGTACGTCGCCAGCGGCGAGTGGGAGGGCCTGGAGGCCATTCTTCCCGCTACCCTGGCCGCCATCCTGCCGCAGTTCTAACGGCGGATAAGGGCGCGGCGCGTTTCCGCGGCGATCTGCTGAGTCTCCCCGGTGGTGACCACGATGATCGGCGCTCCCGTGCCCGGTGCGTCGATCCTGCGTGCTCCGACTTCGCGCAGCTCCTGCTCCGAGGGGACGGACAGCCCGCCGCGTACTCCCAGGACGGACAGGCGCGTGCAGATTTCCTCGCGCACCTCGGGCTGATCCTCGCCGATTTCGCCGGTGAAGACCAGAGCGTCGAGGTGGTCCAACGAGGCAGCCATCGCTGCGATGCCGCGGCAGCAGCTGTGGACGAAGGCGGCCAGAGCGCCCTGGGCGGACGCGTCTCCTTCGGCACGCGCGCGCACGAGGTCGCGCGTGTCCCCTGAGGTGCCCGAGAGGCCGAGAAGACCGGAGTGCCGTTGGAGCGCCTCCTCGATCTCCTTCGCGCTCAGTCCGTGTTGACGTTGCAGCCACACAAGGGCTCCCGGATCGATGCTGCCGCTGCGACGGCTCATCACCAGCCCCTCCAACGGAGTCAGTCCCATGGTCGTGTCCACGCTGCGGCCGTTGCGCACGGCGCAGGCCGAGCAGCCACCGCCGAGGTGGGCGATAACGACGTGGAGGGCGCCGGAGGGGCGGTCCAGCACGTCGGCAGTGCGCGCCAGGGACCAGCTGTAGGAGAGACCGTGGAAGCCGTAGCGGCGCAACCCGTACTGCACGCGCCACTGCTCAGGGATGGCGTACTCATAAGCGGCGGGAGGCAGCTCCGCGTGGAAGGCCGTATCGAAACAGGCGACGTGGGGAATGTCCGGCAGTAGCACACCGGCAGCGTCCACTACGGCGAGTGCGGGGCGCATGTGCAGAGGTGACAGAGGCGCGGCCTCCTCCAGCAACGCACGCACCGGTCCGTCGATCAGAGTGTGCTCCGTCAGACGCGGGCCACCGTGGACGAGGCGATGTCCTACGGCCGATGGCGTGGGCACGGTGGCCAGGAAGCCGCGCAACTCCTCCATCGTTTCGGGCCCTGGCGGTCTCTCGGCGTCGTGACTGGCGATCGGTGTGTTGTCCGCCCCGAACAGGGTGATGTGCAGACTTGAGGAGCCGGCGTCGAGTACCAGAACACACTCCCTGGAAGACACGCTGGGATCCATCGTTGCCTCCTCGTGGGTCGGGTCGCTCCTGCATCTCCGTGCCAATCGGGAGTGGCTCAGCCGGCTCCCGGCCAATCGGCGTCCTGGCGCTGGCTCTGCCGCTGGCGCTCACCGCAGGCCGACTTACGGACCGCGCTTTCTTCCTCAAGTCCGACGCCCAGCGCGCCCATGGACGTGATGAGCCGCGCCAGGGACAGGTAACAACCGGTGCGCGGATCGGTGTCGGATCACGGGGCTCAGCCCTTCCGGGGTGAGTACGAACACCGCCGTGAGAATGACGAGAACGTATAGCGCGGCGTACAGGCAGGCGATCCCAATGTAGAGGGTGGGTACTGTGGCTACGTTGTACAGTGCCGCGCGCTGCCGGGCGATCCCGCTGCTGCGCCAGCGTCTGGTCCGCGGCTATGAGCACCACCACCACGTCCTCGTCCTCCCGCGTCTACCGGGCCATGACCCATGTGATAGTCCGACGCCTCACCAACGCAGGCACTGGACACCACTTAAAACGCCGCTGTCCGCAGGTCAGAATGCTGTTGGCGATCTTCGCCCGGTGGGGTGAAGATCACCTACGAAGCCCGCGCTGATGTTTTTGTGACGCTGCTCTGGTGGGAGTGGGCGGTGTCGGCGGTCGGCGGTGGCAGCAGCGGCAACAGGTCCGGGGTTGGGCGGGTGATTCCGCCGTTGACGGTGCGGATAGCGCGGGCCGGCAATCCTCGTGGCACGGCGGCGATGTGGGTACATGATCGCTGGATGGTCTGCACGGATGCTGACTTCGCCGACTGGTATCCGGCTGACGGGCGGCGTGGGTTTTCGCGCGCCGTGCCGGCAGGTCCGCCGGGGGCGGTTTGCGTGCCTCGCCAGAGGCGCCGCGGGAGGCTGCCTTCCCCGAACGCGTGGACTTCCTCGAGCGTCCAGCCCTGAAGCGAGGTCGTCGACCAGAGCGCGGGGGAAGAAGTGGACGGCGAAGCCGCCGTGCTCCCAGGTGTCGTCACCGTGCCTGGTACCGGCTTGGTAGTGCGCGTCCCCGGTGTGACGCACGGTGTAGACGTAGGAGCCGCCCGGCCGCAGTACTCGTCGGACCTCGGTGACCAGGGCATGAATCTCCGCCGCGGACAGCGGGCGTCTCGGAGTGCGTGAGCTGTAGACGGTGGCGGCTGATGCCGGGGACGGGCCCGGTTCCGAGCCCGACGTGCGGGGCCCGAGGGGCTCGTCCATAGTGGAGGCCATGGTCGTGGCGAGGCCCTCCCCACCGCGATCACCAGGAGAGCAGGGGCTCGCCGTCCGCAGGAGGCGGTTGGCGATCAGAACCGACCCGTGGATGCTTCGCCGGAGGTGATCGCGATGCCCGTGATGGGCGTGCACAGGTTCGAGCGCTTCTTCCGTGAGGCAGCGGGCCTGACCGTCGACAAGAACGACGTCAAGGCCTACAACGACTTCGTCAACGACAAGATCTACGACTTCTTCCTCATCGGCGCCACCAGGGCGAAGGCAAACGGCCGGGATCTGATCGAGCCGCAGGACCTGCCCGTCACCAAGGGCCTCCAGGAGTGCATCCGCGACTTCCACAAGATCGATCAGGACATCGAGCTGCGGCCGCTGCTCGAGGAGCTGACGGCCCGGCCTGCGCTGGAGCTGTCGGCGAGCGAGGAGACCAATGCGCGGCTTCCTGACCTGGCGGGTGGGTTGAGCGTCGCGCTGGCTCGTGCCCTGCGGACGGTGGACCCGGAGCGCCGGCATCCGCTGACCCCGCAGTGGGAGCACGTCTTCGACCTGTTTCACCTGCTGCTGTAATAGTCCGGGCCTGTGGACGGCGGCCCGGGGCGAGAGCTCGCTCCCCGCCCCGGGCCGGCGCGCGTGGCCTCAGGACTGCTGTCTGCGGGACCGCAGCGCCCGCCACAGACGCAGCGGGAACAGCCCGACGAGCGGTGCTCGCCGGCCTAGATCGGCGCGGTCCTCCAGGTCGAAGGCCCGGGCGTAGCGGTCTGCGTCCTGCGCGGACGCGTACTTCTTACTGCCCTCGGCCCCGCAGCCGCGGGCGCACCGCCACTCCAGCGAGTTCCCCACGCTGAAGAAGCGGTAGCGGTGGCCGAGAAGGCGGCAGCGGAGCATCAATCACGAGTGTAGGCAGGTACCCCGGGCTGCCCACGGCAAGCGGCCGCGGAGCCCACTCAGGTGGCGCACACCCGTCCAGTGATCGGGGTGATACCCATGTCAGAGACTTCAGAACTGCGCACGATCCGTACCGACGTCCCCGCGCGCCTCGATCGGCTGCCATGGTCCCGGTTCCACTGGCGGGTGGTACTGGGGCTCGGCACCGTCTGGGTCCTGGACGGCCTGGAGGTGACGATCGTGGGGGCGGTCGCCCAGCGGATGACCGAGCCGGGCAGTGGTATCCACCTGAACGCCGCCGACATCGGCCTCGCGGCCGGCATCTACGTCGCCGGGGCCTGTGCGGGCGCGCTCTTCTTCGGCCAGCTGACCGACCGGTTCGGGCGCAAGAAACTCTTCATGCTGACGCTCGGCCTGTACATCCTCGCCACGCTGGCCACTGCCGGCTCCTTCGCCCCCTGGTACTTCTTCCTGATGCGGTTCTTCACCGGGGCGGGCATAGGCGGTGAGTACGCGGCGATCAACTCGGCCATCGACGAGCTCATCCCGGCCCGCAACCGGGGCCGGGTCGACCTGGCGATCAACGGCAGTTACTGGTTGGGTGCCGCGATCGGCAGCGCCGCATCGTTGCTCCTCCTCAACGCCTCGCTGCTCGCGAGCAATGTGGGCTGGCGGCTCGCCTTCGGAATCGGCGGGATCCTCGGCCTCGGCATCATTCTGATCCGGCGCAGCGTGCCGGAGAGTCCCCGGTGGCTGTTCATCCACGGCCGCGAGGCGGAGGCGGAGCGCATCGTCGACGGGATCGAGCGCGAGGTGCGCGAGGAGACCGGCGAAGATTTTCCGCGCCCGAGCTGGTCGATCAGGGTACGGCAGCGCAGGGCTATCCCGTTCCGGGAGATCGCGGGGACGGCGGCGCGGCGCTATCCCAGGCGGGCCCTGCTCGGCCTCGCCCTCTTCGTCGGCCAGGCCTTCATGTACAACGCGGTCACCTTCGACCTGGGCACCATTCTTGGCCAGTACTTCGGAGTGAACTCCGGCCATGTGCCGCAGTTCCTGATCGTCTTCGCAGTCTGCAACTTCCTGGGCCCGGTACTGCTCGGCCGCTTCTTCGACACCATCGGGCGCAAGCCCATGATCACGGCCAGCTATGTCGGCACGGGGCTGATGGCCATCGCCACGGCGGTGCTGATGATGAACGTCACCCTGAGCGCCTGGCAGTTCTTCGGGCTGGTGGGCTTCACCTTCTTTCTTGCGTCGGCGGGCGCAAGCTCGGCGTACCTTACCGTCAGCGAAGTCTTCCCGATGGAGAGCCGGGCGCTGTGCATCGCGCTGTTCTTCGCCATCGGCACCGCGGTCGGCGGTATCAGCGGCCCGATGCTCTTCGGCCAGCTGATCCACAGCGGCAGCATCAACCAGGTGGCGATCGGCTTCCTGATCGGTGCTGCGGTGATGATCCTGGGCGGGATCGCGGAGGTGCTCTTCGGGGTGCGCGCCGAGCAGCAGTCGCTGGAGAACATCGCGGTGCCGCTCACGGCGGAGGAGGCCGAGAAGGACTTCGAACGAGGCGGTGCGCCCGCCCCCTCGGATGAGGTGTCCGCGCGGGTGGCGGCCCGCAGCGCCAGGAACCTGTCCCGCGAGCGTCGGGGTGTGCGGCGCTTCCGCCCGGGGCCGGGCCGCTTCATGTACTCCCCCGGCATGATCGGTACCGGGGACCGCAGCAGCCGCACTGCCGCCATGGCCGACCGGGACCTCGACCGGGAGGTCGAGGAACTGGCCGGCACCCTGGACCGGCGCGGCAGCACCGGGCGCGACGAGCTGAAGGAGGTCGTCCACGGCCGCTCCTGGGGGCCCGGGCGGTTCCGCTCCGCACTGCGCCAGACCGTGCGGGAGTCCCGGGCGAACCGGATGACCAAGAACCGTTACCGCCCGCCCGGCCGCGATCGGGAACGCTGAGCGACGAAGAGGATCGATGCCCCATGAAATACGATGAGTTCGTAGCGAAAGTGCAGGACCGCGGCAAGTACGACGACCGCAGGCAGTCCGAGCGGGCGATGACGGACGTGCTCCAGTTGTTCGGGCAGCGAATCACGGCCGGCGAGGCGGAGGACCTGGCCTCCCAGCTGCCAGACCCGCTGGGCGAGGTCGTGCTGCGGTCCCGCAGCGATACACCCGAGTCGTTCGGGGTGACGGAGTTCCTCCGGCGCCTGGCCCGGCAGGAGGGCGCCTCGCCCGAGAGCGCCGAGAAGGACGCCAAGGCCGTGCTGTCGACTCTGGGGCAGGCGGTCTCCGGGGGAGAGCTGAACCAGGTCATCAGCCAGCTGCCGTCGGGCTACGCGGCGCTGCTCGGCAAGCCTGAACTGACCTGAGCGTCCGACGCCGGCCCGGCACCGGTTCCTGGGGACAGCCGGCATCGGCATCGGTCATGCCCCAGGCCTCCGCCTGGCACGTGGAGGGGTGGGTCAGTGCTGTGCCACGCCGCCCATCGCCGGTTGCCGGCCGCCGGGCCGGCGGGTGTGGTCGCCGGAGTCGCCGCCGGGCATGCGGTCCCCGGTGGCGGGGGTGCGGACGAGGTTGCCCTCCTCGGCCAGGTGCTCGTGGACGAGCCGGGTCGCCATGGCACCCTCGCCGGCCGCCGAGGCGACACGTTTGACGGACCCGCTCCTGACGTCGCCCGCCGCGAACACGCCCGGCAGCGTGGTCTCCAGCATCATCGGCGAGCGCCCCGATGCCGCCCAGATGTCGGGGTCGGCCGCCGCCTGTGCGTCGGAGCCCGTCAGGACGAAGCCGCGCCGGTCCATCGCCAGTGCGCCCACGAGCCAGTCGGTGTGCGGGCGGGCCCCGATGAAGACGAACAGGGCCCTGGCCGGCACCTCCCCGACCCGGTCGGTGGTGTTGTCCCTGAGGGTCAGCGACCGCAGGACGTCATCGCCGAGCGCCTCCTGCACCTCGTGGTGGAGCAGCACCCGGACCCTCGGATGGCGCTCCACCTGGTCCACCAGGTACCTCGACATGTCCTTGCCCAGGGCGCCGCCGCGCACGATCAGGCGCACCTCGGGTGTGTACTCGGCGAGGAACAGCGCGGCCTGCCCGGCGGAGTTGCCGCCGCCGACCACGGCCACCGGGTCCGAGCCGCACTGGTGCGCCTCGTGCAGCGTGGCCGCGTAGAACACGCTGATGCCCTCGAAGCGGGCGATGCCGGGCGCGGCCAGCCTGCGGTAGCGCACGCCGGGGGCGAGGACGACGGTACGCGCCTCGATGCGGGTTCCGTCGGTGAAGTGGACGGCGTAGTGGTCGTCGCGGCGTTCGAGGCCCCTGGCCTCCAGCGGCACGGTGATCCGCGCGCCGAACTTGCGGGCCTGGATGACGGACCGCTCCATGAGTTCGCCGCCGGATATCCCGGAGGGGAAGCCGAGGTAGTTCTCGATGCGCGAGGAGGCCGCGGCCTGGCCGCCGGTGGCGAGGGCGTCCACGATCAGCGTGTCGAGCCCGTCGGAGGCCCCGTACACGGCGCTTGCAAGGCCGGCGGGTCCGGCGCCGATCACCAGCAGATCGCTGCGGGTGATGTCGGGCGTGGGCGCGGGCAGGCCGATCAGCCGGGCGAGTTCGGTGAGGCTGGGGTTGCGCAGCACCTCACGACCCTTCCAGATGACGACGGGAGTCTCCTCCGGCCGGATGGAGAACCTCCGCAGCAGCGCCTCGGCCTCGTGGTCCTTCTCCAGGTCGATCCACCGGTGCGGCAGCCGGTTGCGGGCCGCGAACTCGCGCAATCTCCTGGTCTCGGGCGAGTAGCAGGAGCCCAGGATCCGAAAGCCCGCGCCCAGGCCGATGAGCATGGAGCGCCGGCCGAGGTAGGCGCGCAGCACAAGGTCGCCGAGGACCGGGTCCTCGGCGACCAGGGACCGCTGGCGCTGCACCGGCACGGCGAGCACCTCGCCGGGCTCCCGCGCGATCGCCGTGTCGAACGCCGCCTGGCCCGCAAGCAGTCCCAGTTCGCCCAGGAACCGGCCCGGACCGTGGACGGCCACGGTGCGCTGCTCCATGCCGTCGAGGTCGTGCACGACCTCGACGAGCCCGCTGAGGATGGCGAGGAACTCCTCGCACTGCTGTCCCTCGCGGAACAGCACGTCGCCCTCCTCGACCCGGCGGCGCTCGCCGTGCCGAGCCAGTGCGTCCAGCTGCTCCGGCGTCAGCCGGGGGAAGGCGCCGTGCCGGTCCGGGGTCTCGGTGAGGCCGCCGTGGTCGCGGTTACCGTCGGTCCCCATCACACCATCGCCTCGTCGATGAAGCACCACCGCCAGTCCTCGCCGGGCTCGTAGGACTCGACGATGGGGTGCTCGCTGGTGGCCGCGTGCCGCCGGGCGTGCCGGCCCGGCGAGGAGTCGCAGCAGCCCACGTGCCCGCAGGTCAGGCACATCCTCAGATGCACCCAGCCGGTTCCCTGGGCCAGGCACTCCTCGCAGCCCTGCGGGGTGTTCGGGGTCACCGGTCGCACCATCTGGAGGTGCGGATCGCCTTGCAGTGTCATCGGCGTCATCCCTTTCATCCTTGCGGTGTCGCCCCGGCCCCGGGCCGGCTTGCGATGGTCCCCTCGACCCACTGGCGCAGGGCTGCTGCGGGTGCGGCGCCCGCTTGCCGGCCGATCACCTCACCCCGATCGAGCAGGAGCAGGGTCGGCACCGCCTGCACCTCGAAGCGTTGGGCCAGGCGGGGTGCCGCGTCGATGTCGACCTTGACGAGCTTGATCTGACCGGCCATCTGTCGTGCGACCTCCTCCAGCGCGGGGCTGACCTTGCGGCAGGGCCCGCACCAGGTGGCCCACAGGTCGACGAGGACGATCGGCTCGGCCTGCTCGGCGATTTCCGCGAAATCCTGGTCGCCGGCGTCGGCGATCCAGGGCAGCTCCGCGCCGCAGTTGCCACAGCGCGGGCGTCCCTCGCCCACCGCGGAGACCCGGTTCTTCCGCCCGCAGGCCTGGCAGGCCGTCACCCTGCCCGTTGTGTCGGCCACTGGTCTCACGCTGCCTTACCGACAGGGGCCCGGTGCTCGGGCCTGTCATAGGTGACGTTCAGTTCGCCGTCCTGGGTGTCCACCCGGATCGTCGCGCCGTCCTGCACTTCACCGCGGATCAGGGCGCGTCCGACGAGGGTCTCGACCTCATGCGAGATGTAGCGGCGCAGCGGCCGGGCACCGTAGACGGGGTCGAAGCCCTGCTGGGCGACGTGTTCGCGGGCGTCCTCGGTGAGCTCGACGGTGATCTGCCGTTCGGACAGGCGCCGCCGCAGGTCGTTGAACTGCAGCTCGACGATCTGCTTGATCTGGTCCATGGCGAGCGGCTTGAACAACACGATGTCGTCGACACGGTTGAGGAACTCGGGCCGGAAGTGGCTCCGCAGGTCCCCCAGCACCAGAGCACGGGCGTCCGGTTTGATCTCGCCGTCCGCGGTCGCGTCGTCCAGCAGGTGGGCGGAGCCGATGTTGGAGGTCATGATGAGGACGGTGTTGCGGAAGTCGACCGTATGGCCCTGGGAGTCGGTGATGCGGCCGTCGTCCAGTACCTGGAGCAGGGTGTTGAACACGTCGGCGTGCGCCTTTTCGATCTCGTCGAGGAGGACCACGGAGTAGGGCTTGCGGCGTACCGCCTCGGTGAGCTGGCCGCCCTCCTCGTAGCCGACGTATCCGGGCGGGGCGCCGACCAGCCTGCTGACGGTGTGGCGCTCCTGGTACTCGCTCATGTCCAGGCGGACGATGCTCTCCTCGCTGTCGAAGAGCGCCGCTGCGAGCGCCTTGGCCAGCTCCGTCTTCCCGACGCCGGTGGGGCCGAGGAAGATGAACGAGCCGATCGGCCTGCGCGGGTCGCGGATGCCGGAGCGGGCCCGGATGACGGCGTCGCTGACCAGCCTGACGGCCTCCTCCTGGCCGATCACCCGCTCGGTGAGGATCTCGTCCAGGCGCAGCAGCTTCTCGCGCTCGCCCTCCTTCAGACGGGTCACGGGGATGCCGGTCCAGGCGGCCACGATCTCGGCGATCTCTTCCTCTGTGACCACCTCGTGCAGGAGACGGTTCTCGCTCTGCTTGGCGGCGAGCGCCTCCTCCTCGGCCTCCAGCCGGCGCTGCAGTTCCGCGATCCTGCCGTAGCGCAGCTCCGCCGCGCGGTTGAGGTCGTAGCGGCGCTCGGCCTCCTCGGCGTCCCGGCGGGCCTGCTCCAGCTCCTGGCGCAGCTCCTGCACGCGCCGGATGGCCTGGCGCTCGGCGTCCCACTGGGCGTGCATGGCGTCGGCCTCGGCACGCAGATCGGCCAGCTCTCGCCTGAGGTCGTCGAGGCGCTGACGGCTGGCGGGCTCCTCCTCCGTTGCCAGAGCCGCCTCCTCGATCTCGAGACGGGTCACCCGGCGGGTGATCTCGTCGAGTTCGGCGGGCATGGAGTCGATCTCGGTGCGCAGCCGGGCGCACGCCTCGTCCACGAGGTCGATGGCCTTGTCCGGCAGGAACCGGTCGGAGATGTAGCGGTGGCTGAGGGTGGCGGCGGCGACCAGGGCGGTGTCCTGGATCTTCACACCGTGGAACACCTCCAGGCGCTCCCGCAGGCCGCGCAGGATGGAGAGGGTGTCCTCGACACTGGGCTCGTCCACCATGACCTGCTGGAAGCGGCGTTCGAGCGCGGCGTCGGACTCGATGTGCTTGCGGTACTCGTCCAGTGTGGTGGCGCCGATCATGTGCAGCTCGCCGCGGGCGAGCATGGGCTTGAGCATGTTCCCGGCGTCCATCGCGCCCTCGGGGCCGCCGCCGGCGCCGACGACCGTGTGGAGCTCGTCGATGAAGAGCAGGATGCGACCCCGGGCTCCCTTGACCTCGCCGAGCACGGCCTGCATGCGCTCCTCGAACTCGCCGCGGTACTTGGCGCCGGCCACCAGTGAGCTCATGTCGAGCGCGAAGATGGTCTTGTCGCGCAGCCCGTCCGGCACGTCGCCCCGGACGATGCGCTGGGCGAGGCCCTCCACGATGGCCGTCTTGCCGACGCCCGGGTCGCCGATCAGCACCGGGTTGTTCTTGGTCTTCCGGCTGAGGATCTGCACCACGCGGCGGATCTCGGCGTCCCGGCCGATCACCGGATCCGTCCTGCCGCCGCGCGCCTCGGCGACCAGATCGCGGCCGTACTTCTCCAACGCCTCGTAGGCGGCCTCGGGGGTCGCTGAGGTGACCCGTTGATTGCCGCGGACCCGGGTCAGGGCGTTCAGGAACGCGTCCTTGGTGAGGCCGTACTCCTTCAGCAGACGGCCGGACGCGGTACGCGACCCCTCATCGGCGAGGGCCAGCACGAGGTGCTCGACGGACACGTACTCGTCCTTGAGCCGCTTGGCCTCCTGCTCCGCGGCGTCCAGCACCTTGGCGAGTCGCTGGGTGACGTACACCTGGCCGGGTGCGGCACCCGGTCCCGTCGCCTTGGGCCGGCGGGAGAGTTCCCCGGACACCGCGGTACGCAGTCCCTCGGTGTCCACACCCGCCTGCTCGCACAGCCGGGGCACGAGGCCCTCCGGCTGGTCGAGGAGGGCGAGCAGCAGATGCTCCCCGTCGACCTCGGTCTGGTCGAGCCGGGCCGCGATGGTCTGCGCCTGCTGGAGAGCTTCCTGCGATTTCTCGGTAAGGCGGTTCATATCCATGATTCATCACTCCTGCAGCCGGCGTTGCTGCGCCTCAGCTCGGCCTCCAGTTGGCTGATCCGCTCCAGCAGGTCGAGCACCAGTCCGACGGAGGCGTAGTTGAGCTGCAGTCCGGCCCGCAGCCGCTGGGCACGGGCGAGAGTGGCGGGGGCGCCGAGGCCGAACCACAACCGGCCGTCGGCGTCGCGCGTGGCCTCCACGACGCCGAGCGCCGCCATACGCCGAACGAGGTCGGGATGGAGGCCGGAGCGCTTGGCGGTGGCATCCAGGCTGAGCCGGTCCAGGGGCATCGTGGCGTACCTGCGGACGAGGACGTTCGAGGGGCGCCCGCGCACCAGTGCGACGGAGCGCCGCGAGTGGTTGCTCATCCTGTCTCCCTCGGATTGAAGGTGGAAGCGGCCGCCAGTTCCTCGAAGAGCTCACGCTCCCGGTCACTCGGCTCGGGCGGCACCATGATGCGGACCTCGGCGTACAGGTCGCCGTCGCGACCGCGCGGATTGGGCATCCCCTCGCCGCGCAGCCGAAGCCGGCGACCGCTGGAGGAACCGGCGGGGACGCTGAGCTTGACAGTGCCGCCGGGCGTGCGAGCGGGCACCTTGGCACCGAGTGCCGCCTCCCACGGCGCCACCGGTACGGCGACGTGGACGTCGCGGCCTTCCAGGCGGTACCGGGAGTCCGGCCGGATACGCACCCGCAGATGGAGGTCGCCGGACGGGGCGTCGCCGCTGCCCCGTCCGCCTTCGCCGGCCAGCCGGATGCGCTGTCCGTCGATCACCCCCCGGGGCACATTGACCTCGTAGGTACGCTCCCCTTCCGGGCCGGTGAGCGTGACGGAGCGGCGGCCCCCGCGGTAGGCCTCCTCGACACTGAGCGGCAGCTCAGCCTCCTGGTCGGCGCCGGGCACGGGGCCCCAGGCCCCGCCCTGTCCGGCGCCTCGGCCGAAGATCCCGCCGAACAGGTCGTCGATGTCCACGCCCTCGAATCCGCCCCCGAAGCCCGTGCGCACGCCCCCGCCGCCGGGCCGGCCGCCGACCCCGCCACGGGCGCCCGCACCGGCGGCAACCCGCTCCTCGTAGTCCTCCGGGACACGCCGGAAGTCCTCTCCGAAGCGGTCGTAGCGGCGCCGTGTCTCGGGGTCGGAGAGCACGCTGTAGGCCTCATTGAGCTCCTTGAAACGCTCCTCGGCCTCCGGATCCTTGTTGATGTCGGGGTGGTATCGGCGCGCCAGCCTGCGGAAGGCCTGCTGGATGTCGTCCTGGCCGGCGTCACGCGGTACCTCGAGAACGCTGTAGAAGTCCCGTGCCATGGACGTCACTCCTGCCGCTTGCTGACCACGACAGCCGCAGGACGCAACAGATCGTCGCCCGCTCCGTAGCCCGGCCGCACGACCTGGACCACGGTGTTCGGCTCGGTCGTGTCATCGTCGGTGTCCACGACGCCGACGACCTCGTGCCGGGCCGGGTCGAAGGGCACACCCGTCTCCTCGTACCGCGGGTAGCCGAGCCGGCCGAACGCCTCCACTGCCTGGTCGCGCACCGCCTCGACACCCTTCAGGACGGCGGACGGTTCGGATCCGGCGTGCGCGAGGGCCAGTTCCAGGTTGTCGATGACGGGCAGCAGCGCCGCGGCGGTGCGGGCACGCTCCTCCGCCCGCACCTGCTGGAGCTCCTTCGCGTGGCGCTTGCGGAGGTTGTCCAGGTCGGCGACGGCGCGATGCCATCGGTCCCGGAGCTCGGCGACCTCCTCGGCACCCCGATCCCCCTGCGCCGCAGCCGGCTCCTGCTCCTGCTCCTGCTCCGGTGCTGCGGACGGCTGCTCTCCCGGCCGCCGCACGGGCAGTTCCTCCTGCGCGGCGGGCTGCTCCTGCCCGGCGGCCTGCGCAGTAGCCTCCTGCCCCCGGGGCTGATCCCGGCGCGGTTCACCCTGCGTGGTGGGGTCCTGCTCGGCGGACATGGAGGCCTCAGCTCTTGTCGAAGTCGGCATCGATCACGTCGTCGTCCGCCTGACCAGCACCGCTCTCGCCGCGCTCCGCGCCGCCCTCGGCCTGCCCGCCGGCGCCGGACCGATGGGCCGCGAGCGAGGCGTACACCTGCTGTAGCTCGGAGGTCAGCGACCTGACCCGATCCAGCGGCGCCTCGTCCCTGACAGCGTCACGGGCCTCGCCGACCAGCATCTCGGCCCGGGACCGCTCGTGGGACGGGGCGGCGTCACCGAGCTCGTTGATCTGGCGCTCGACCTGGTAGGCGGCGGCGTCCAGCTCGTTGCGGGCGTCCACGGCCTCCCTCAGGGCCCGGTCCTCGCCACGGTGCTCCTCGGCCTCCTGGATCATCCGGTCGACCTCGCCGCGGTCGAGGTTGGAGCCCTCGGTGATCGTGATGCTCTGCTCCGCGCCGGTGTCCCTATCGCGTGCGGCGACATTCACGATGCCGTTCGCGTCGACGTCGAAGGTGACCTCGATCTGCGGCTCGCCGCGCGAGGCCGGCCTGATGTTCTCCAGGCGGAACCTGCCGAGCACGCGGTTGTCCGCGGCGAGTTCGCGCTCGCCCTGCAGGACCACGATGTCAACGGCGGACTGGTTGTCCTCGGCGGTGGAGAAGGTCTCGGTGCGGCGCACCGGGATCGTGGTGTTCCGCTCGATGATCTTCGTCATCACGCCACCCGCGGTCTCCACGCCCAGCGACAGCGGTGTGACGTCGAGCAGCAGGACGTCCTTGACCTCGCCCTTCAGCACCCCGGCCTGGATCGCGGCGCCCAGCGCCACGACCTCATCCGGATTGACGCTCATGTTCGGTTCCTTGCCGCCGGTGAGCCGCCGCACCACGCTCTGCACGGCCGGCATCCGGGTGGCTCCGCCGACGAGGATGACCTCGCCGATATCACTCTCGCCGATCTTGGCGTCCTCCATGGCCCGCTTGACCGGCTCCATGGTCCGCTCCAGCAGGTCCTGGGTGATCTGCTCGAACGTGGAGCGCATCACCGTCTCGGTGAGGTGCTTGGGGCCGGAGGCGTCCGCTGTGATGAACGGCAGGCTGACCTGCGTCTGGGTGACCGAGCTCAGCTCCGTCTTGGCCTTCTCCGCAGCCTCGAAGAGGCGCTGCAAAGCCTGCGCGTCCTGGCGCAGGTCGATGCCGTTGTCCTGCTGGAAACGATCCGCCAGGTGGTCCACCAGCCGCCGGTCGAAGTCGTCGCCGCCAAGGTGGCCGTCACCAGCTGTGGCCCGCACTTCGACCACACCCTCGCCGACGTCGAGAAGGCTCACATCGAAGGTGCCGCCACCGAGGTCGAACACGAGGACGGTCTCATGTCCCTTCTTGTCCAGGCCGTAGGCGAGCGCGGCGGCTGTCGGCTCGTTGATGATGCGCAGCACCTCAAGACCGGCGATGCGCCCGGCATCCCTGGTCGCGGTGCGCTGGGCGTCATTGAAGTAGGCGGGCACGGTGATGACGGCCTCGGTCACCCGCTCGCCGAGCTGCTTGCCGGCGTCATCGGCAAGCTTGCGCAGCACAAGCGCGCTGATCTCCTCCGGGGCGTACAGCTTGTCGCGTATATCGAAGCGGGCATTGCCCTGGTCGTCCGCAACGACGTCGAAGCCGACCGCCTTCGCCTCCTCGGGGATCTCGTCGAAACGGCGGCCGATGAAACGCTTGGACGAGTAAACGGTGCCCTTGGGGTTGAGGATCGCCTGCCGGCGGGCGAGCTGGCCAACCAATCGCTCACCGGTATCGGTGAACGCCACCACGGAGGGTGTGGTGCGGCTGCCCTCGGAGTTGGGCAGCACCGTCGCCTCGCCGCCCTCCCACGTCGCGATCACCGAGTTTGTGGTCCCCAGGTCGATCCCGACTGCCTTGGCCATGAGGTACTCCTTCGTCGAAGCCCGTGTACAGATGTGCGGGGCGTGCGTCGGTGTTCCGCCCATCGGTGGCCTGATTGTGATGCCGCCGTTCCACGCTCCTGGCGCCCGGAGCGATCCCCGGGCCCGCCTCCGCCCTGGTCGGCGCAGCCTGCCTCGTGCGGTGCGCCCTCTCACGCAAGATCGGCGACACAGTTCAGCGTCACGGGGAGCCGCCGGCTCGCCAATGGCGTCACGAAGCAGCGGGTGTGTCAGTCTTCCCCCGCTGAAACACACCAACAGGGTAATAGCGATATAACCTCATAAACCAGTATGGATGGTGACTCAGCGGACAGGGTCAAGGCCAGCGGTCCAGATCGGCCCCCCAGGACCAACGGAGGCGACGACGAGCACGAAGCTCTATGACCGCGACCTCGGACACGGCGGCCTCCGCGGGCCGCCCGGAGCGCGGTGCACCTCGCCAATCCGGACAGCATCTACGCGCCCTCGACGATCACGAACGACAGGCGATCATGAACGACAGGCGGGAGGGAGTGCGATCCTGGGAGGCACCCTGGCAGCAGTGGCCCGTCACAGCCGCCCCAGGCAGCATCACGGCTACCTGCGTCAGGACGGTCTCATCACGTGTTCGCCCTGTCGACGTGCCGCAGTCCGCCCATCCAGCCAGGGGCTGTCCGGCGAGTCATGCGCCGTTCCATCGCGGCTGCCGCCGCAGTCGTCACGCTCACCGCCACCCCCGTGGCATGCGGGGGTTCGGACGGGGGCAGCGCCAAGGCCGGGCCCACAGGGCCCACGAAGGGCGCCGGCTCCAGCAGCACCGCCCAGCCGGCCGGCGAGGAGTCGCCCGGCGCCACCGCCGGCAGCACGCAGGCGCCGGTCGGCAAGCTCGGCGACACCCTGGAGCTGGTGGGGATGGAGACGCCATACAGTGCGCAGCGCAGCGGGTCCTCGCCCTTCAGCCAGCCGAACAGAAACGCGGAGGCGAACGCGTCGCCCGCGCCGTTGGAGTCCACGACCGGCGCGGGAGGCGCGATGGCGGGAACATGCGTCAGCTCTCCTGCGGACAGCAGATAGGCACCCGCGGCACCCGCGGTGACGACCACGATCCGGGCTCGGCCACGCGCGACGATGTCCCGCATCGCGTGCTGCGGATCCGCCAGGGCGGTGGCCGACAGGAACACGACGTCCGCCGCCAAGGCGAACGGCTCGTGGTAAGGGTTGACGCCGTCCCGGTTGTGCAAGTCGGTCGAGACCGTGAGCCCGGTCTCCCGCAGCCGTGGCAGTGCGTGCGCGCAGGGATGGGTGATGACAACGTGCGCATGGCGACTGGCCGCGGCGAGTTGGCGCACCGTCTGCTCGGGCAGCCGGTCGTCCGCACCGGCGCGTGTGCCGTCGTAGCAGGACAGCCGCTGCCCGTCCGGGCCGACGAGATTGACCGCGCGCTTGGTGCCGGCGGACTGCGGGATCGCCGTGAGCGGGATGCCCTGGTCGCGGTGCAGGGCACGGACCAGGTCCCCCTCGTGGTCATCGCCGACCATGTCGAGGTGATGGGTGCGCAGCCCCAGCGCGGTCAGCCCGAGTGCCACAAAATCACCGCTTTGTCCCGCGCGGGTCTCGATGCCGGGGCGAATCATGTAGCTGTCGGCGAAGGGGAGCGGTAGCTCGGGAACGTGGACGATCGTGTCCACTCCTGCGCCGCCCAGGACGAGGACATCGGTGTCGGTGTCGCTGGCCATGGTCCCCTCTCGGGCCGTCATCGGCGGCCGAGTAAAGCAGGCTGCCACCATTGCAGCAAGAACTTGCTGCAAATTTCTGCAACTTCGTCAGAGGGCTTCACGACGCATGCGCAGGGGCGGTTCGTGACGGCACGTCGCACATGGCCGGAGGCATGACCCCGGCGTGTCAGAGCGTGCCACTAGGCTCCCGCCATGCTGGATCTGCTCCCCGCCAACCCCGCCTCATCGACCCTCTATCCGGAATGGGTCCGCTGCCACGCCTCCGCAGGGGAGAACGGCGCGGAGAGACTCCTCGCCCGGGTGAGTGAGGGGATTCCAAGGGCACACTCCAAGCCGGGCCGGTTCATGGACGACCAGAAGCGAGCCGCGCGCGACCTGCCACCGGAGCATCTGCCGTGGTTCTGGGACACCGTCGGCCACCGGCTGTGCCTCGGCCTCCCCCGGCATGCGGCCAAGGCGTACGCGCTGGCCCGCGAGGCCGAGCGCACCCACTCCCTTCCGGTCGACCCCGACTACGCCGTGGCGAACGCGCTGCTGTTCGCCCGCTGCGGCGCCCTGAGCGGGGCGGAGGTGAGCGCGCACCAGAAGTGGCTGGCGACCGCGCTGCCACCGGAGGCGGCCCATGAGCGGTTCACCGAGTTGCTGCGGGCGTGCGGCGCCGGTGGGGTGACGCCACCGCCGGATCTGCACGGCAGGGTGCGGGCCTCCGCTCGGGGCGCAGGGCTGGGAGTCGAGGAGGAGGCGCGGATCCTGGGCGAGGCGCTGGTCGCGGCCGAGGGCGACACCGTCCCCGCCGCGCTTCTGAACGGGGCCGCCCGGGTGTTCGCGAAGTCCCCACCGCCCCGTGCCGTGCAGGCCGTGCTGGCCGGGCTGTTCCCGCCCACCGGGACCATCGGCGGCGCGTTCCTGCGGCTGCTGCGCGACAGCGGCACCGTCGACGCCATGGCCGACGGCTGGGTGGAACCCCCCGGCGGACTCGCCGCATGGCTGGCCCGGTTCGTGGAGACCTACGAGTACACCGTGGTCCGACCGAGCTCGCGCGGCCTGGTCCGCGGAGGCTACCGCCAGGCCATGCCGGACGAGCTCTACGAGGACGTGCTGCCGCGGCTGGCCGGCCGGCTGCGCGGGCAGGGCACCCCGGTGCGGCTCGGCACGCGGCTCGACGCCGACCTGGTGGACGCCTGTCTCGCCCTGGAGATCCCGGTGGAGCACCCCGGGGCCGTGGCGCGCCTGGAGACCGAAGGGTGCCGGCGTGACCTGGCCGCACTGGCCGCCCACCCCGAGTGGCGCCATCTGCTCGCCGGCGCCGCCGAACCCGGGAAGCGGGGGACGGCCGTCACGCGGCTGCCCGAGGCCGCTGGGGTGGAGAAGGCCGTACGCGACCGTATCGCCCGGCAGCTCGACCAGGTTGCCCACGGCGGACTCGGTGCCGCCAGGGAGGCGCTGTCCCGGCTCGACTCGCTGCTGGACACGCCCACCAGCGCCGCACTGCGAGGCATCGGCGAGGCGCTGGCCGGACTGGATCTCACCGGCCCGCTGCTGCGCACGCTGCGCGCGGGCATCCCCGCCGAGCTGGGCTGGCCGGCCCTTGAGCAGGCCGTGGCCGAGCTGGAAGCGGCGGGAGCGCAGGTCGAAGGGGTCACCTGCACATGGCCGGTGCTCACCCTCTACGGCGGCGGCCGGGCGATCGCAGTGGACCACCGGGGACGCCGCGGCGCCTGCGACGTCGCGGTGCCCGCGGAGGCCGAGACCCACACGGTCTTCCACGTCGGCGGGGATTTCCTGGTCGGCTGGCGGATCGGAGGCCGGTACAACGGAGCACATCACGCCTACTGGGCCAGCACCCCTGACGAGGTGTTCCGCCCCGGGAACACCATGGGCCTGAGGCGGTACGCCAGCGGGCTCGACGGCGGCCTCGGCTACCAGTTCGCGACCGCCGACGGCCGGGGCCGGCACGACGGGGAGCGCGTCCTGCACCCCGGCGAGCGCGACGGTATCGGCCACTTCGACCAGCAGATGAGCGACGGCACCCGGGTGTGGAGCGAGGAGTACCTCAGCGACGACTCCGCCCAGCGCCGGGACCGGTACTGGGCCGAGGTGGACCCGGACACGGGACAGCGCCGTCCGGGGATCGCGCTCCCGGACTTCCACACCACCGCGCACCTGCCCGACGGCTGGGTCCGGAGCGCGGACGAGCTGACCCTGGTCGGGCTGCCCGACGAGGTGGCGGACTCGGTCCTGGGCCACGCGGACGGGCTCTCGGGGTTCCGGGTGTGTCACGCGGACGAAGGGACCAGCCACCGCGGGAAGCACTACAGGCTCGAGGGAACAGACGGCAGGCACGCTTCCTACCGCCGCGAGAGCGCAGTGCCGGACCACCGGGACGGGGACCCGTGGGGCATCGTGCGGATGCCCGCCGGCGGCGCGGACCTGGTGGCCACCGTGTTCGACGAGACCAGGAACTGGCTCACGGACGTCGTCATACCCTGCTACGCGGCCGACGACCAGTCCCTGTTGTGGGAAGTGCGCCCGTTCCCCCGCAGGAACCCGAGCCCCGACGACCACCCGCCGTTCCCGCCGCCTGCGTTCTGGCACTTCCTGCGCCCTCGTGACCTCGACTCGTCCCGGGCACTGCGCACGGTCTCCCGGGACGCGGTGCGGGTCCTGCTGGACGCAGCGGCTCCCGGGGAGAAGTCCACCGCAGCGGCTCCCGAAGGCGGGTCCTCGGCGACGGTCCGCGCGGCGCTGGCGAAGGTGCTGCCCGGCGTCACCGAACCCCGCGTCGTTCAGGGCGTGGTGGCCGCCGTCGAGCAGGCCGCCCTGCTTCTCGGCCGGCGCCGGGTGCTGTCCGAAAGGATCGCGACCGTTGGTTCGGGGGCCCTGGTGAGCGCACCGGAAGACGTCCCCGACAGCGCGCTGCTCGGAGCGCTGCGCGGCCTGCTGCCCGTCACCAGGCCCTCGCAGCCGACCAGGCAGCCGGCCACCCTGACCGCGCTCGCCGCCGACGGGCAGTACCTGCGCGGCGCCGTCGACGACCGGATACGCCGCCTCAGCCTGCCGGACACCCCGTACGACTGGACGGTTCTGCTGGGCGGCATCGACGCCGTCGCCTGGCGCGCGGCCGCCGCCTTCACCAGCGACGAGGACCACGCCGCGCTGACCGCGCTGCTGCGCGTCTGGGCGGAGCAGCCCTGGGCCGCACCGGGCGAGTGGCGGCGGGGCCGTGCCACCGGCGCCGCACTGGCACCCCTGTGCAGCGCCGGCGGGGCCCTCGTCCCCGGGGCCCCGGCCACGGAGGCACTCGACCCCACGGCGCGGTACCGGTTCGTGCAGCCCGTCAGCGCTGCCGCGCCCGAAGAGGCGGAGGACGTCACGACCGTGACCGTCACCCGCGACGACGCCGCCCGGCTGCGCCGGCTGCTGGAGCTGCTGGCCACCCGCGGCCGGCTCCCGCTGGACGAGGCCGCCGTCGCCGCGTTCCAGGAACGCACCGGGGTGCGGCGGGCGGTGGCGGCCCTGGTGCTGGCCGGGCTACCGCGCAGGGCCAACCACGGCAGCGACTACACGAGCAACTTCGACGCCCACAACAGGATGCTGCGGTCCAAGCCGTTCCAGGCGAGCAAACTGCTGGCACAGACGGCCGAGGACCTCTCGTCCAGGCTGGGGGTGGCCGGGCGGCACCGGCTGCTCGCGGCCGCGGTCCCCGACGATCCCGCCGAGCTGTGGACCGAGGGCGGCACCGTGGCCGCGGCACGGCGCATGGCCGAGGTGTGGCGGGAACTTCTGGGCGGTGGGATCCCGGTCGACGAGGAGACCGTCGTCGCGCTGGAGAACGACCTCGGCCAGGGGGCCCAGGAGGCGGCGGCGCTCGCCGACCCCGCCGCGCTCCTGGCCACCACCGACATGCGCTGCGTCCTGGCGGCGGACCACCGCGGTCAGGTGGAGCCCTACGAGGTGAGCGCGGACGCCTCCCGGCGGAAGCTCTACGGTTTTCGGCGCCCCTACGCCCGACTGGCCACCCTGCTGGCTTGGGCGCTGACCGAGCGCCCCGTCGGCACCCCCGCCACGGCAGCGGTCGGGGAGCTGTACGCAAGGCTGCGTGCCCGGCTCGACGCCCCCGAACTGCTGCTGCCGCTGGGCATCCACAGACTGCCCCACGACCTGGCGGGGGTGTTCGGTCCGCGCACCCACCCCGTGGAACCTCCGAAGGAACCCCGTGACGAGGAGGCCGCTCACCCGGTGGCCTACGACACCGGGCTCCTGGTCGTCGACGGGAGGAAGGCCATACAGTGGCCGCTCGTGCGCCCCTCCGGGTTCTCCGACGCCGACGCCGTCGAGCGCACCCTGCGCATCTGCCGCGACCACGGCCTTGACGGGCTTCGGGCCGACCTCGACCGCCTGCGGGTGTACTACGACGGCGGGCTGTCCCGCATGGTGACGCGCGCGGCGGACACCCCCGTGCCGCCCGGCGGCCACGAGGCCGACCCGAGGCTGAGCGTGCCCGAGTTGGTGCAGCAGGCCGCCGACGAGCTGGGCACCGGCACCGACGCCGCCGCCCTCTACCTGCAACTGCTCACCCTGGCCCGTCCCACCGACCGCAATGTCCGCACCTGGAACGGCTGGAGGCCCACGCACCACAAGAAGGTGCAGGCCGAACTGCTCGACCACGGCCTGGTGGTCGAGGCCAAGCGCTCCCGTGCGGGACGCAGCGTGTTCCTCCCCGGCGGATGGACCGTTCCGAAGGCCCCGGAGCTGCCGCTGGAAACTGCGAAACTCCACACCCACATGGCCACGGTGACCGACAAGAAGGAGATCGAAGGCCCCTTCAGCCGACTGCTGCCCCCGGCCCCGCTGCATGAGATGTTCACCGCCGCGTGGAAGGCACGCTGACCGGCGTCGCAGTAGGGATCGTGCCCTGGAGTCACGCGCCGTGCCGTCGGATACCGCTCCGGACGGCGCGGCGCGGCCGGTTCGTCGGGTGGCAGGAACGCGCGGGGACTCGCCGTGACCTTGGCCTGGACGGTCGGTCACCGCCGTCCGACCGCCCTCCAACCCCTGTCCCGCTCGGAAACACGATTCCGGATGTGCCCTGCGTGCTTCTCCACCAGAGCCCGCACGGTATCTGGGACGCTCCCTCGATGGTGCTGTCGATCGTCACCGCGCTGGCCAGGAACCTGGTCATGGTCCCATCGCCGTGCTGCGCAGCCGCGTGGCCAAGGACGGTCAGCGATCGCGAGGGACCAACCGCGACAGCGCGGTCAGCCAGATCCGATCGGCCGGCTCGCAACGAACCCGAGCGACCTGACGGTGCAACACTGCCTTCTCGACCTGACGGTGCAACACTGCCTTCTCGACCTGACAGTGCAACACTGCCTTCTCCTGCCGGAGCGCTAACACCTCTGCTTGGGCTCCCGGATGCACTCACCGCGCTTCCTGCTCCTGGACCGGGACGCGAAGTGCACTCGGCCCTTCGAAGCCTTCTTCCAGGCGGACGGCATGGATGTCCACCTCAGCCCGCCCAGGCACTGAGAGCAAACGCGGTCTGCGAAAGGGCCGTGAGCACCCTCTGCCACGCGAGATTCTCGACCGAATCCTCATCTACAACCAGGCCCACGCCCACGTAGTACTCACCGCGTACACCAGGCACTACAACGAGCACCGCCCCCACCAGTCCCGGCAGCAACTACCCCCGGGCAGCGGCGAATCGCCCGTCCCGGTCGCCGTCACCGATCTCCAGCTCCAGCGCATCCGGCGACTACCAGTTCTCGATGGCCTGATAAAGCAATACCGACTCGCTGCCTGACCGCACCGCATCACCGCAGCTCACAGGACTGAACTGCATTTCGAGGGGCAGAGGCTCGCCCGCATCGGCGCGTTCGTCGAGCTGCACGTCCAACAGGCGCGAGGCCTCGTCGACCTCGACCACCTGGTCGCCGCTGGCATCCCGGGACACGGCCGCTGGCGGGTATGTGTCAGCGTATTCAACTGTCGCCAGTCCTCCGAGGAGTCCAGCGTGCAGGTGACCGTGTGTCATCGCTCGCGGTATGTCGTCTCCACGCCCCTGTGACTCGTTCGTTCGAAGGTCGACGGTGAGGGCATGGGTCCAGGACACCGGCGTAGGCAGGGCCCGATTCGAGGCTTGTCGGCAGTGGTAGGACAGAGGGCATGACTGCGTCCTCATGGCCTAGGGCGTTTCCTTCGGATCACCTCGCCGACCAGATGAAGATGGCGGCGAGGTGCAGTCCGGCCTGGTAGATGGTGGCGGTCTTGTCGTAGCGGGTGGCTAGGCCGCGCCATTGCTTGAGCTTGTTGATGCACCGCTCGACGGTGTTCCGCTGCTTGTAGGCCTCGCGGTCGAAGGTTGGGGGACGGCCGCCGAGCCGACCGCGTCGCCTTCGGTTCGCGGCCTGGTCCGCCGGCTGCGGGATCACCGCCCGGATCTTCCGTCGCCGCAGATGAAGGCGGATCGCCCGGGACGAATACGCCTTGTCGGCCAAGACCACGTCCGGCGTGACCCTGGGGCGGCCGATCCGTCTGGGCACCCGTAGCCGGGCCATGACCTGCTCGAATGCGGGCGCGTCACCGGCCTGGCCCGGCGTGATGACGAACGCCAGCGGCCGGCAGCGACCGTCTGCGACAAGGTGGATCTTCGTGGTCAGTCCACCGCGGGAGCGGCCGAGGGCATGGTCTGCCGGCTCGCCGACCGGGGCCCCTTTTGACGGGCCCCGGCGGCGTGCTGGTGCGCACGAACGATCGTGGAGTCGACCGCGACAACCCAGTCCAGATCGCCTTCGGCGTCGGCCTGGGCAAGCAGGGCGGTGAAGATCTTCTCCCAGGTGCCATCGGCGGCCCACTTGCGCAGACGGTTGTGAGCGCCCTTCCACGAGCCGAAGTGCTCGGGCAGGTCCATCCACGGCGTACCCGTGCGGTACTTGAACGCGATCGCGTCGATCACCTGCCGGTGATCACGCCACCGCCCACCCCGCCGAGGCGTCCGGTCCGGCAGCAACGGCTCGATACGCGCCCACTGCGCGTCGGTTAAGGCCACACCCAGACCAACGATCCGATGATCTGAAAGAAACGGCCTAGATGTGCTGCCGAAAGCAACTGTAGTGGAGCTCCTTTCGGCTCGTCTGACCGCTGCTTCGCTCACCTCGGCACAGAGGCACGGCAGTTGGCGCTATCACCTGGTGGGGATATAGATGTCCGAGGCGTCTCGTTCACCCGGCAGTTGCTAAGCAACCTGCGCGACGGAACTCAGAGCGTCTTCGGAACCGCTCGGTTCAATGGGGCAACATTCGAGGAAGAAGCGGAGTTCGACGGTGTCCATTTCAAGGGCGCGGCATTCTTCCATGGTTGTAAGTTTAACAAGGACGTCGCCTTCACTAACGCGCGGTTCGATAACTACGCAGGTTTCGGGCGAACGCACTTCCGCGGCGATGCGCGTTTCGAGCGTGCACAGTTCACTGGCAGAGCGTGGCTCCGGGCAGCCACGTTCGACGGGATGGCCCGCTTCGGTGAAGCAAGGTTCGACGGCGAAGCCCGCTTTGATGGCGTCCGGTTCAACGGTGAGGCATTATTCTCCCGGGTGCATTTTGAGGGGAACTCCGTATTCGGCGGAGCGAGGTTCTATCAAGACGCGCGGTTCAACCGGGCCGCATTCTATGGAAAGTGGACAGGGCCGTTTGCGTGTGCGAGTCGGGTTCACCTGGTGCGCACAACATTCCACAGTCCGATCCGAATAAAAATCGCAGCGCCGGGAATGGACGCTCGCGGAATCCATCTCAGGGAGACATCCGTTTTCTGGTTACGCCAAGCCACAGTGGATTTCGCGGATGCCCGGTTGTCCCAGCCCGTGACGATCGCCACCCACCCCGTGCCCTTTACCGGGAAACTTGCTTCTGTGGCTGGGGGTCAGCAGGTGAACGGGGAGGGCCTCGTCAGGATCGTCGATCTGAGCGGCGTGGACACGTCGCTTCTGGTACTGAGAGACATCGACCTGAGCTCGTGCACGCTGGTCGGCGCCTATCACCTGGATCAAATATCCTTGATCGGCCGGTGTCGGTTTGATGTACCGCCGGCAGGTACCACCCTGGGACGTGCCTGGTTCCCCGTGCGCCGCTGGACACGGCGTCGAGTCCTCGCCGAGGAACACTATTGGCGGGCTGCGCCCATGCACGGTGAGCTCAATCGCAGAGGATGGAAACAGCATCCTCTCCACACTTCAGGGGAAGGGGTCGCTGCGCCGGCCGACGTTGCGACTGCCTACCGGAAACTGCGCAAAGCACTCGAAGATTCTCTACATGAACCAGGTGCAGCGGATTTCTATTACGGAGAAATGGAGATGCGACGCCGCGATCCAGAAACCCCTCGCGCCGAGCGCGGATTGCTCCACGCCTATTGGGTGGTGTCAGGCTACGGGCTACGGGCATCTCGGGCCCTGAGCTGGCTCATGGTGGCTATGACGGCGACTGTCCTGCTGATCATGGGATGGGGATTGCCTGACGACCAACCGCAGTATCTGGCCGTGCATGCTGTTCAGGCAGACACCGAGATCGACGTATCCGAGCCACGCCTGGCTATGCCCCTCGCTGACCGATGGACAGCCGAGCGGGCGGAGCAGGCCAGTCAGCTCGTGTTGAACTCCGTCGTCTTCCGTTCAAGCGGTCAAAATCTCACCGATGCAGGCACGTGGATCGAGATGGCCTCCCGCTTCACCGAGCCGCTCTTACTGGGTCTCGCGGCGCTCGCGATTCGAGGACGGGTGAAGCGATCTTGAGAGAGATGACTCAGAGCACTGGCGGTATTCCTCGGATTGTGTCGGAGTGTGGTCACTGAGCCTTTTTCAACCTGACGGGGTGGTGGGGTGGTTGGCCGGGTGGGGGTCGGTGTCGGAACGTGAGGAAGCTCCTGGTAGGAGGGTTCACGACCAAGATCACCCATTCCACCAGGAGCTTCCGCGTGCTTGCCTACCCGTCCGGGCTCGACCTGTCCAGTTCGCACCTGCGGTTCCTTGCCGCGCGCCTGCGCGAGCACCGCCGGCGCATAGGCAGCAGGTGGCGTCGTCTGCCCGCCGGCCGCCAGGCCCTCCTTGCCCTGGCCCACCTGCGCAACGGCCCCACCTACGCCCAGCTCGCCGCGGGATTCGGCATCGGCACCAGCACCGTCTTCCGCTACATACGTGAAGCGGTCGAGGTCCTGGCCGGCCTCGCCCCCACCCTCCACGACGCCGTCCACACCGCGGTGAGGAAGGGGTTCATGCTGCTGGACGGAACCCTCCTCCCCATCGACCGCAGGGCCGCCGACCGCCCCTACTACTCCGGGAAACACCGCCGGCACGGCATGAACGTCCAGGTCCTCGCCGACTCCCTCGGCCGCTTGATCTGGGTCTCACCCGCACTGCCCGGAGCCGTCCACGACATCCGCGCCGCCCGCACCCACGGCATCCCCCAGCCCCTCACCGCGGCGGGCGTCACCTGCTGGGCCGACAAGGGCTACCAGGGCGCCGGCGGCACCGTCCGCGTCCCCTACCGCGGACCCTGGAGACACCTCTCCGCGAACCAGCAGGCCGTCAACCGCTCCCAGGCCAAGATCCGGGCCTTCGTCGAACAAGCCATAGCCACCCTCAAAACCTGGCGACTCCTGCGAAAACTCCGATGCTCCACCACCCGCATCACCACCATCGTCCAAGCCATCCTCACCCTCCACATCGCCACAACCTCAACCCCACGATGAAAAAGGCTCACTGCCCCCATGCCTGACGCCCCCGCCAAGCGCCCGTACCACCACGGCAATCTCCGCGCGGAGCTCCTTGACGCAGCGGAGCGCAGCCTGCGGGCGCACGGGGTCGAGGGGCTCTCGCTGCGGAACCTGGCGCGCGACGTCGGCGTGAGCCACGCCGCCCCGCGCCCCCACTTCGCCGACCGCGGCGCCCTGCTGGACGCCCTCGCCGAGTCAGGCTTCCGCCGCCTGGGCGCGCGGCTGCGGGCGGCGGTGGACGGCATCGACGACGAGGGCGGGGACGGGAGCGGGGACGAGGGCGAGAGCGGGGGCGACCTGCCGGCCCGGCTGCACGCCTTCGCCCGCGCCTACGCCCGCTTCGCCACGGAGAACGCCGCACTGACGGCCCTGATGACCGCCGGCAAGCACCGCCCGGGCGCGTCCCCGGCGGTCGCAGAGGCGGCCGGGGCGGCGTTCGAGCAGATCAGCGACCTGATCGCGCACGGCCAGGCGCGGGGCGAACTGGCGGGCGGCGACCCGGAGGACGTCGGGATCATCATCTACGCCACCGTCCTGGGCATCACCACCGTGATCAACGGCGGCATGGTCGACCCCACCCGCCTCGACACCCTCCTCGACACCGCGGTCACCCAGTTCCTGCGCGGAGCCCGGCCGGCGGGCGGCGCCTGAGGGCGGGCGTCGACCCCGGCGGGGGCCACGACAGGCAGACGGCCCCTGCGCGTGCGCGCAGTTCCGCGAGGAACCACGCACGCACAAGGGCCGCGGGGGCGCTCCCGTGCCAGACGCCGTCAGGCGCGGCCGGCCGTCAGTAGGTCAGCACCACGCACCCGTTGTTCCCGCCCGAGCCGGAGCGTGCGGGCAACTGGTGGGGGGCGTCGCCGCCGGAGTTGCCGGCACCCCTCCCCCCGAAGCCGCCGAACCCTGCCCCACGGCACAGCTCACGCGGAGCGGTGACTACGCCGCCGGAGCCGCCCGAGCCGGGTGCGTTGCGGAACCCCTCGCCGCCGACCTCACCGCCTTCACCAGTCATTTTGTGCACGTTGGTGCCAAGGCAGGAGCCAGCGTCCGCAGGCGCCCCGCCGGAGCCGCCGTAGCCGCTCTCCCAGTTGCCGGACGCCTCGCCGCCGCTCCCCGGCCGACCCCCTGTGGCCTGGGCCCACTGGGGGCTGCCCGTGCCGGCGGCGAGCATGACCTGGCT
Source organism: Streptomyces odontomachi (assembly GCF_024435355.1). Lineage (GTDB taxonomy): Bacteria > Actinomycetota > Actinomycetes > Streptomycetales > Streptomycetaceae > Streptomyces > Streptomyces odontomachi. Next base: position 60,550 of record NZ_JAMJWG010000001.1, on the reverse strand, counting down.
GACTTCGGCCGCACTCCCGGCCTGCCCGTTGCTGTACTTGCCGCTCCCGGCGCGACCGCCCTGGCCGCCCCGGCCGACGCCGACGTAGACGGGGTTGCCGGGCTTGACGCGGAAGTCGCACGAGACCGCGCCGGCGCCGCCACCTCCGCCGCCCCCACCGCCGCTGAGCGAGCCCTTGTTGTTGCCACCGCCGCCGGCGCCACCGCCGCCGCCACCGATGGCGACGACGTGGATGCTGGTGACGCCCTCCGGCACGGTAAACCGGTGCCCACCGGGCGTGGTGAACACCTGCTTGCCGGGAGCGGCCGGCGCCGCCGACGCCGGCGTGCTCACCACCCCCAGCGCGGTGAGCGCGGCTGCCACGACAACCACCCAGGTCCGTCGTGAACCCATGAAGTCCCCCTCCGGGAAGAGTCTGCAGAACCCCCACAGGCTTCCCGAGAGCACCCCCACACCACCCGCCCACGCGCCCCCAATCAGCCTATCGAGTGATCGTCACATCACATGGCTCACGTCGCGGTATCGGCCCGACGGGGCTGGTCAGCACTGCCGACCAGCCCCCTCGCCCTACGCCTCGCAGGGCGGCAACCCCGCAGGTCAGGCGCCCAGCGCCTCCGCCGACGGCGCCTACGAAGTGGGCCCCTACCAGGAGCTTCCTCGCGTTCCGCACTGACCCCCACCCGGCCAACCACCCCACCACCCCGTCAGGTTGAAAAAGGCTCACTGTGAGTGGTGGCCGGGAGCGTAGTGACGCCAGGCCCCTCCGGCTGCTGCTTCGGCGGTCCGGGTTGTGTGGTCTTGTCGTTGTAGCCGCGCATGCGGGCGATCACCGGGGTGGGGACCCTGGAGGACAAGTTGGCGGATCGCGGCTGTGCAGCTTGCCCGGGTTGGGAAGCCGAGATGGCAGAGCCGAGGCGCGAGAGCCTCTGGGGCCATGGGTTGTCCGGCCCGGTGTCCTGGGAAAAGCCTTTGGGGCTGTCCCGCGTGAAAGCTCCGGTTCGTTCGGTTGACCTGGGTCGTATCTCTGCGGGAGCGCGGCTGGGCGAGGGTGATCGGAGTCCATGCGGTGGTCGTGGATCTATCTCCTAGTACGGAAATTGTTGAAGCTCGCAGGCCTACGGTTGTTGAGCAGCCGGAGAACGACGTCGAACTGCTTGTGTTGCGGCACGAGGTCGCCGTGTTGCAGCGCCAAGTCGGCCGGCCAAGACGAAGCCGAGCGACCGCGGGTGATACTGGCGGCTCTCTCCCGGCTGCTGCCCAGAGACCGCTGGAGCAGCTTCTTTGTCAGCCCTGCCACGTTGCTGCGCTGGCATCGCCAGGGCCAGGACGTCGCCGGCGTCGCCAGCCCGCTAGGCCCTGTCGTCAAACTCCCGTCTGCTCGGCGACGCCATGCAAGCACTCTCGCCGCACCGGGCACAAGCCCACGTACATCCAGTACGCGGACTCGCGCCCGGCACTCCCCCAAGCTCTTCGAGCAGGGGGGACCCCCAGAGCACGCACCTGACGCCGCCGAGCCGCCCTTCGGGCAACGACGCGAGTTTGACGACAGGACCTAGTACAGCACTTCGGCAGCCTCCCTATCCCCCGCCTGCAATCGCATCTCAGCCAGGCGTTCCATCATTTGGTGTCTCCAGCCTCGGCGACATGTCGGATCAGGTCTTCGACGCCCTTTCGGCCTGATCCTCAACGCCACCCTCGGCTGGTCCCCGGCCGACCCCATCGCCGCCCTCGCCATCGCCGCCGTCGCCCTCAAGGAGGGCCGCGACGCCTGGGAGGGCAAGGGCTTGCTGCGCACCGACCCCGGGAGCAGCCACCGCGCCAGTCCACCGCCGGGGACACGTGCGGCTGCCAACCGGGCTGTACCTGCTGCTCGTGAACAACCCATCGCAGGCCGACGCCTCCGCCCCTTGATGCGCCGATACTGGTGCAACGATCAGGGGGCGGGGGCCAAAGTGGACGGGTGGCCGGTGCTGGGCGGGATTGGCGCCGGTCTGCTGATCGCGACCGTGACCGCTCCTGTCGGTGTATCAGGGGCGGTGTTCCTCCTCCCGGTCCAGCTGAGTGTCTTCGGTGTGCCCAGCCCCGCGGTCACGCCGACGAATCTGCTGTTCAACGTCGCCGCCGGGCCAGGAGCCCTGTGGCGTTACCGGCGCAGCGGCGCCCTGCACCGGCCGTTGGTGCAGCGCCTGGTGCTGGGACTCTGCCCGGCGTCGTACTAGCGCCGTCATCCGCGTCTTCGCCCCCCGGGGCCGACTGTCTTCCGGCTGCTGATTGCGGCATTCCTCCTGCTGCTCGGGCTGTGGCTGTGCACCCGCGCCCTCCCCCGGTCCGCGCCCGGCCTGCGGCGGCCAATGTGCCATCGGCACGGACGCTCACCACCCCCGCGCTCCTGGTCGGGGTCGTCGGCGGGAGCTACGGAATCGGAGGAGGCTCCCTGCTGGGGCCGCTCCTCGCCGGACGCGGCCTGCCCGTCGCACGGGTCGCACCGGCCGCGCTCGCCGCGACGTTCGCAACCTCCGTCGTCGGTGCCTGCCGCCGCCTACTCAGCACTCTCCCTCGCCGGCACCGGCGACGTGGCACCCCGACTACTGGCTCGGCATCGCATGCGGCGCCGGCGGGCTGATGGGCGGCTACCTCGGCGCCCGCCTCCGGCCCCTCCTCCCCGAGAACACGCTGCGGCTCCTGCTCGGCACCCTCGCCACCCTCTACGTCATCCAGGCTCTCAACTGAGCTCAGCCCAGGCCGGTCAACGGTCGCGCCAGACACACATCATCACGCCCGTCTCCCCACTCCAGGCATCCGGTCCCACGCCGGAACAGATCGGTTACCTCTCTTCGTGCTCTGCCCGGGCATGCTCGGCGTCGGCGGGACCACCCATCATGCGGAGCATGGACATGCCGCCGGTGCGGAAGAAGCGGATGAGGATGGTGGCGGCCAGCAGGAGGAAGGCGATGTTGAGCCAGGTGGTGTAGTTCCAGGTCACGCCCTCCGTCGGGATCTTCGCAACAGCCTGGTCAGGAATCAGCCCCAGGCCGCTGAAGACGATTTCGACGATGTACCCGGCGATGACCACGGCCACGTAGAAGGTGCCGAGCAGGAAGGCGGCCATCCGGGCGCCGTAGTACTTCCGGTAGATGGTGAGGATGGGCAGGATCAGCAGGTCGGCGAAGATGAACGCCACGACGCCGCCGAAGCTGATCCCTCCCTTCCACAGCACCACTGCGAGCGGCACGTTGCCGATCGAGCACACAAACGAGGCGATCGCGACCAGTGGCCCGACAACAGGCCCCCAGAGCCTGGCTGCGAGCGGGTGACCGTGGAAGAAGAACGTGCGCCAGAACGCCTCCGGTACCCAGGCCGCGATGGCGCCTGCGATGAGCAGGCCGAGCACCAGGTCCCGCAGGATCGCCGCCCATTCCATGACGAAGACGTGCGCAGTTGAGGTCATGCCCGCGCGGGAGAACAGCCGACGGACGAAGGGCCCCTCGCCCTGCACGGACATGTCCATTGCGGCGTGGCCCTCCATCGCTCCCGCGAGTCCTCGTTCCGCTTGCTCACGGGCGTGCCGCAGGAGCTCGTCACGCAGAAACAGCCGGAAGAGCACCCCGAGCAGAACGATCATGATGGGGCCGCCGGTGAATTCAGCGGCGGTGAACTGCCAGCCCATCAACAGGGCCAGGATCACGCCCAGCTCGACGACCAGATTGGTCGACGCGATCTCGAACGCCATCGCCGCGGTGAAGTCCGCTCCCTTGCGGAACAGCGAGCGAGCCAGCGCCACCGCGGCGTAGGAGCACGACGACGAGGCCGCGCCGAGACCGGCGGCCACAGCGAGGGTGCGGGGCCGGTCGTCGCCGAGGAGAGAGACGACGGTCGACTTGCGCACCACCGCCTGGACCACCGCGGACAGGGCAAAGCCAAGGACCAGAGCCCAGGTGATCTCCCAGGTCATGGAACCGGCAATGGACAGGGCGTGCAGTACTGCGTGCATCCTTTCAGCCTTCCGCGCGACGGTGGTGTGCGGTCCACGGACACGCCCGGGGGCGTGTACCCGTGAACAACTGTGCGAGCACTTCCCGCGACGGCCACAGTTTTGTCCTGGTCGGCCCCGACGGGAGATCCAGTGGCGCGCGGATCACGGCGGCGCCCCGGCTGCGCGAGGAGGTACGGCTCCTGCGCACCGAGCTCGACCTGCGCGCCCGGGGCGGCAAACGGACTGCCGTCCCACTCCAGTAGGGCGAGCCACACTGAACATCAGGTCCACACAGCCACGAGCAGCCCCCAGCGCCACCCCGCCTTGCGCGGACGCCGCGGCGCACTGCCCTGGCCACTCTCCTCGCCCGGGCCACCGGCGCCCTCACCGCCTGCGGCAGCCTCCAGAGCCCGGACAACAGAAGCCAGGACACGAACCCGGGTGCGGCAAATGGCAGCTCCTCGCATTACTTCAAACCGGCCAGCGAACCCTCACCCCCGCTCTCAGGGGTACGACCCCTGACCGGAGAGCAAGTCGCCACCGCGCGGATGCATGGCGGTGTCGTGGTGGTCAATATCCGGAGGGCATCGCGACCGAGAAGTCATGATCTCTTGCACGATCGCTCACGCCGTCCCGGCGGAACACCGTGGTCAACAGTCAGGCGACGTCAGACGTGGCCTTGCGGGCGACGCCGATGACGCATGGGGCGCTGGGCGCGGTGCGGCCCTTGATGACGAAGTCGAAGTGCCGCGCGTGCTCGATGGTGAAACCGGCGTCTTTGATGGCCTGTTCGCTGTCCCGGGTGAGGTTGCAGCCGCCGCCCAGCAGGGGCCACACCACGTTGACGATGCGCTGCTTCCTGGCGAAGCGGGGGTCCGCCGAACGAATGTGTTCGTAGAAGAAGAGGCGTCCGCCCGCCCGCAGGACGCGTGCGGCCTCCGCCAGTGCCTTCGGAACGTCGGCGATGGTGCACAGCACGAGCGAGGCCACCACCGCGTCCGCCGAGCCGTCGGCGACGGGCAGTTCCTCGGCTCGCCCGGCGCGGACCTCCACGGGTACGGAGGCGCCGGTCGCCGCGCTCTCGGCCTGTGCACGCAGTCGCGGTTCGGGTTCCACCGCGATCACACGGTCGACTTCCGGCGGGTAGTGGCGGAAGTTGGATCCGGCGCCTGCGCCGATCTCCACGACGAGCCCGGACACCTCGACGAGCAGTTCCTGACGGTGTTCGATCGCCCCGTGGGCCTCCGCCACGGCGTTGATCTTCGGGTAGATGCGGGCGAAGAACGGGTGGCTCACCTTTCGCTGCCTGGCGACGGTCATGGTCATGACGGCAACTCCTTACCGTTCCGGTCTGACGCGCTCAGCCTACTACGCACTCGTAGTACCTACTATGTGATCGTAGTAGCTAGTTGTTCGACTCAGGCTCAGCTCCCCATGCAGGCCAGCGGCGTCGCCGCAATCAGCACCGCGGAGCCGGTAAGTGCCCAGCTGTAGGCCGCAACGCCGACGACAGTGACCGCAACACGCCGCGGCGCCGGGCGCGCGGGCCGCGGGGGCCGGCCCTTCTCCAGCTGGGCGATGCGCGCTTCCAGCAGATCCCGGCCTCCCATGGCTGCGGCCGGAGCCATGGCCGCCCACCGAGGAGTCCCGGCGGCCTTCAACAGCGCACCCGCGACGGCACGTGTGCCGCAGTGGGCCACCGCGCGCCGGTCAGCGGCCAGTTCACGGTCGGCAGCAAAGGTCTCGCGCAGCTGATCCAGCAGGGGGAACGCGAAGTGGCGCGCCGTGAGCGTGGCCGCCACCAGGGCCTTGAGCGGGTCATGGCCGCGCACATGCGCGCACTCGTGGACCAGCACGGCCGAGAGCTCTCCGGGCGCGGCGACAGCCGCAAGACCGCTGCTCACCACCGCCTGGGGACGGAGCAGACCGTAGGTGAACGCGAACGGGGCGGCGGCCTCGATCACCCTTACGCGACCGGCCAGACCGGCGCCCACGGCGGCGTCACACACGGCCGGATCCACGGCCTTCGCCTCCAAGGACCGTGCCTTCACCTCCCGGGCGACGGCCCCGGTGGCCCGCAGCCCTCGACACAGCCGCCGCGCCGAACGCACCGTCCCCGCAGCGGACAGGGCAAGCAATACCGCGCCTGCCCAGGCGGTACCGGACAGCACCACGCCGATCCCGTGGTGAACGGCCTGCCAGATGAGCGCAGCGGTCAGGCAGCAGGCCACGTACGCGACGGCGGCCCGTATCACCACCGAGACTCCCACCAGCACCCACAATGCGCGGCTCCCGGCGCCCGGAGACGCAGCATCGGCCACATCGGTCACGGCGAGTCCTCCAGCAGCTGGCGCAGCCTGGCACGCAGGCCCGGATCGAGCGAAGCCTGCGCCGCGAAGTGCGTGACGGCCGCATCCCCGTGGGTCTTCAGCACCTCCTGCACGGCGAGGGCGGCCTCGTCTGCGACCGTCGGCGTGTAGGCGTACCGCCGGCCACGCGGCTCCCGGCTCAGCGCGCCCTTCTCCGTGAGACGGCCCATGACCGTCATGACGGTGGTGTACGCGAGCGGCTGCGACCTGCCCGCGTTGAGCCGGTCCAGAGCCTCGCGGACCGTCAGTGGGACCTGCGCGTCCCAGCAGACCCGCATGACCTCCGCCTCCAGCGACCCCAGCGCCACCGCGACCACCTTCCCGGACCCTTGGCCACTACCCAACCGTAGTACGCATTCGGATGCGTCCCACCCTGCCTCATTCGCTCGCGCAGGTGGCAAGCCGTACCGCTCCGGGAAGCCATACGGTTCCGGCCTGGGCCCCGGCCGGGTGAGGGCGCCGGCCGGCGCAGGACACAGCGCACGGCCTGGCGCCCGCCCCATGTTGGGGCTGTCAGCTGCGGGCCGGAAGGCCGAGCGGGCTCACGGTCGGGCACCGCGCTCGGCGAGCATGTCCGCCATGAGCCTCATCTCCGACTCCCGGCTTCGGACCATGCCTTGCGCAAGGTTCGAGACCTCCTCGGTGTCCGCGAGGCCGGGGGCGGCCCGTGCCATCTGGGCGCCACCCCTGTGATGGGCGGTGAGCAGCCGAAGATGCCTCGGCGTAGGCCAGTACAAGGTGGTGCCGCTGCCGGATGTGCGCCCGCTCGTGGGCGATGACCGCCTCGGGCGCGTGCGGCTCCAACGCGGCGAGTGCCGCCGTGGTCAGCACGATCCGACGGCGGTGGGAGCCCGCCGACCTGCGGAGCGAGACGGCCCTGCCCTCCGCGGCCGGCCGCGTCCATCGGCGGGCACTGGCCCCGTGCGGTCACGTCAGTGAACTGATCCAGCAGCGTCTCGCCGACATCGAGCAGCGGATGGCCGAGCTGCGCAAGACCCGCATCGCCCTGCGCACGCTGGCTGAACGTGCAGCAAGCACGGATCCGGACGCCTGCTCCGAGGCCCGCATCTGCAACATCATCGCTGACCCGGCAACCAAGTGACAACAGGTCATTGTCATCAACTCATGCGCAATCTACGGTTGTCAGCATGAGTGAAGAGCCCACTGTGGAGCAGCTCATCGAAGCGGCCCATGCCCGTGCCGGGGACGGCGACGAGCTTGCCCTGCTGGACGCCGTCGTCGCGGTGAGCAAGAACGTGTCCACCCGCGCGGACGCCGCCGCCGACCAGGTCGTCCGGATGGTGCGCCAGGCCGGCCACTCCTGGACGGTGATCGGGGAGCGCCTGGGCATCACCCGCCAGGCCGCCCGCCAGCGGTACGCCGACCGCGTCGAGGAAACCCCGCCGACGGTCGGTCTGATCCGCGGCCGGGACCTGGAGGGCGCGCTCACCGCCGCGCTGGAAGCGGCCGAGGCCGACCGCCTCGCCGAGGCCGGCACCGAGCATCTACTGCTCGGCCTGCTCACCAACGGCGTGGCCGCCGCCACTTTGGAACAGCTCGGCCTCAGCCGCGACAAGATCCGCGAGGCGAGCAGGCGCCTCTTCACCTACCCCGACGCCGCGGCGCCAACGACCAACACGGTGTTCTCCGGCGAGGCGCAGGCGGCGCTGGCCACCGCCGAACACCTGGCGACCGAGCGCACCCCCACGTGCGCACCCGTCGTGGCGACCACACCGCAACTGCTCGCGGTCATCGCCACCAACCCCGGCTCCCGCGGCCGACGCGTACTGAACGACCTCGGGGTCGACGTGGCGGACATCAAGCGCCTGCTGCACTGTTACATCAACGTCCCCCGCACCGCCCTCGGCCGCCGCTCACGTCGCGGAGGCAAGCGGCGGCAGGCGCGCTGTTCCTTCTGCGGGCACCCGCGCAGCGAGGATCGCCGTCTGGTGGCCGGACCCGACGCGTGGATCTGCGCCGACTGCGTGAGCCTGTGCCAGGACATCCTGCGCCAACCGGCCGGCACCGCCCCGCGCATCTGACCGCAACCGCTCCGGGACCAGGTCAGCCAGCCAGGGTGGCAGCTGTTCGGGGGTAAGCCTCTCGCGCAAGCGGTGGAATTGCACCGGATGGTGGTAGTGGCCTGCGTCGACGGCGGTGTGGGCCAAGAACTCCGCCCGACGTAGCTTTCCCAGTGGTCGACATCCGCGGACAGACCGGCCACGTCGAAGTGCTCGAAGGCGTCACGGACTGCGGTGTCCACCGCTGCTCGGTCGGCTTCCCGTCCCTTGCCGTCCGGTCCCCCGGGGCGTTCCCAGATGCCGAGCGGGAGGAACAGACGGTCGTCGACGGCGGCAGCGCAACGGCTCACACCCCCTTCACTCGCCCCCACCTGGCCCGCACGGCGGCGCGCGCCTGTGCCGATACGGCGGTCCGTTTGCGCTGCACGTCGGCCGGGGTGTCCGGGGCTTGAGCAACTTCAGCAGTGCGGCGAGGACCGAGCGGTGCTGCCGTACCTCGGAGACCAACGGGGAAGCGACGAGCCGTCCCCATGGACCTCTTGACCGTCAGGGGCGCGTCGGTCAGCTCGGCTTCGATCCGTTCCACTATGTCGGCCTCACGGCAGGCGTCGCCGAGGATGCGCGACTCGTCCGGGCGCAGCTCGTAGCGGTCGACGACCTCGCGCCACGACCGGCGCCCGGCTGGGCCGAGCTTCGCGGGCGGGCGCGGCTTGGGCCACCCGGCATCGAAGTCGGTCACGACGACCACCCCCTGACCTGCCCGAATGCTGAGTGAAAACGCGGCGGAACCGCACGTACGGCCAGAGCGGCTATGACGGTGCGATCAGAAACACACCCGGGTAGAGGGATGGTCCGGCAGGGAGGCAAAGGGCTGCCATATGCATATGGCATGTAGCGCAGCGACATGCGTACGGCGAACGACTTGTGCCACTCACCAGAGTTTTGGGCAGTCGCACCGCCATCCCATCAGGTATGCCTCGGCGCCGTGCTTGCCGCAGACGTGGCAGATGCCGTTGTCCCGGCGGAGGATGGTGGCGCGCAGGATGGGCCAGTTAGGCGGCAGGCACTTCGCTCGGTTGCTGGTGTTCCAGGGCATGCGGTGGCCGCCTACGGGTTGTTCTGGTCGCCGGGGCCATAGGCCGGTGGTGTCGTGGTGCCACTGTGGGCAGATGCGGCGGGCGGGATCGTCGCCGACGCGGCGCGTGAGTTCGCGGTAGCAGCGGGTCCAGTCGCCGGGGGTGCCCCATCGGATCTTGGTGGCGCCCTCGCCGTGCCTCCAGTAGTTCTCAAGGGTGGTGGCGTGGTCGCGCTCCTCTCCGGGACGCGCGCCGTGCGGCGGCTTGTGCATGAGGCGTTCGTAGTCGCGGCGGGTGAGGTGGTATCGCGGGTCCGTTCTGCGGTCAGGTCGAGCAGCGGGTAGTCAGCGGGGGTGAAGCCGCCGACCTTGAGATCGCCCGCCGCGGTCCGCTCAACCAGCTCGGCGGGCACCGCGAACCAGTGCTCGGCCAGCTCGCGGACCTCGGCGACCGGGCCGGCGCCGTGTCGCACGCCCAGCGGCCGGTCAACCGCGCCCCGTCGCCACGATCCTCGGCGTAGGCGTCGCCTTCCACGGGTGAGCGAGCGGGGAGTTGGGTCCAGTGACTCCCCGATGAGCGGACCGACCGTGTTCGGGGCGGTTACCACGTCGCGCGTCCGCCGGACAGGTCGTAGACGAATCCGGTGGTGTAGGACGCTTCGGGGGACACGATGTACTCGATCAGCGCCGCGGCTTCCTGTGGGGTACCGAGCCTGCTGACAGGGATGCGGGCGAGGTCGGCGTCGGTCGGTGGGTGACCACTGATGAGTGGCGTCTCGATCTTGCCGGGGGCGATCGCGTTCACCGTGACGCCACGCGCGGCGTACTCGCGGGCGAGCGCCTTCACGAGGCCCATGACACCCGCCTTGCTCGCGGAGTAGCCGGTCATGCCGGCGACGCCTTCCTTGCCGGCCGTGGACGAGAAGTGGACAAGACGCCCGAAACCAGCGTCGGCCATGAGGGGGAGGACGGCCGTCGAGACGATGAACGCGCCCGTCAGGTTGACGGCGACGAGGCGCTGGAACTCCTCCAGGGATTCGTCGGTGGACGGCTGCACGGTGCCGAGGACGCCTGCGGTGTTGACGACCGCGTCCAGGCTGCCGAGGACGCCGACGGCTTCCTGTACCCCGGCGGTGACGGACGCCGGATCGGTCACGTCCATCGCGACGCGTGCTACGCCGTCGGGTTTCCAATCGGCCGTGGGACGGTCGGCTGCCACCAGGCCGGCGACGCGGCCACGGAGACGTTCCGCGGTGGCCAGGCCGATCCCGGAGGCGGCACCGATGATCAGGCAGCGCAATGAGCTGAGCGAGTCGTTCACAGTCCATGTCCTCGGAAATAGGCGGCTGCACGGGCAGCCGAGAAGTCGGGGTCCGGGAAGAGTCCGATCCGGTTGGCCGCCTCGAACACCTCCGCGAGGTGGAGGAGCGAACGGCCGGTCTCGAACCCGGCGACCATGCGGAAGTGGTCCTGCCAGCCGGTCAGGTAGCTCACCCAGGCCACACCCACCTTGTAGTACCGGGTTGGCGCCTCGAAGACGAGCCGGCTGAGCGCCTGCGTCGGACCGAGCAGGGCGCGGTAGCCGTCCACGTCCCCCTCGTCGAGGCGCAGGAACGAGGCGGAGGCGAACCTCGGCACGGCGGCGAACGCACCCAGCAGGGCGTCGCTGTGCCCGTGTTCGTCACCGGCGATGAGGTCGACGTAGTGGTAGTCGTCGCCCGTGAACATGCGAACGCCCTGCGGCAGCCTTCTCCGGAAGGCGCGTTCGAGGGCCTCGTCGAGGAGCGAGAGCTTGATCCCGGCGATGCGGCTGCGGTGGGTGGAGATCAGCGAGAGAACCGTCTCGCTCGCGTCCGCCGGGGACCGGCTCCCCCAGTATCCGGTCAGTGCCGGGTCGAACATGTCGCCCAGCCAGTGCAGGACGACGGGCCGGGTGGCGGCGCTCAGCACGGCGTCGTAGACCCGGAGGTAGTCCTCGGGAGGTCCGGCCGCACGGGCGAGGTGCCGGCTGGCCATCAGCACCACACTGCCGCCGGCGTCCTGGATGTCGGAAAGCTGTTCCAGGTAGGCGTCGGTGATCTCGCCGAGGGTGTGCGGGCCCGTGTTGAGCTGGTCGGTCGAGATGCCGACCAGCACGGCGCCACCGCCGCGGGAGCGGCTCTCAGCCAGGGTGCGCTTGCCGAGTTCCAGGGCCGAGGCGCAGGACAGTCCCGTTCCGCGCTGTGCTGTGTCCATGCTTTCGGCGACGCCGAGACCGAGGTCCCAGAGACGGTGCCGGATGCGCAGGGTGGCTTCCCAGTCGATCAGGGTGGGGGAACCGGCGCTCGACCGCAGCGGGTCGGCGACCACGTGCGCGGCGGAGTAGACGATGCGCGAGGACGGCGGCGCGGAGGCGGTCGTGAGCCGCGCCGGTTCGGCCAGCTCGACGCGTCGGGTGCCGCCGTCAGGGGCGGGGAGTTCGATGGTGGTACTGGTGATCATGCCGGTCACGCTTGCGATTCCTCCAGGGAGTTCGTGACGGTTCGGGAGAACGCCTCGACGGTCCGCGCGACGATCGTCCTGAGCGGAAGTCGCCACAGCTCGTCGCTGAAGACCTCCACCTCGATCGGCCCCCGGTACCCCGCCCGTGCCACATGGCGGGTGAGGCCGGCGAGATCGATCTCGCCTTCGCCGGGCAGCAGCCGACCGTTCATGTTCTCCGGGACGGGGAGCGGCAGGGCGAAGTCGTTGACCTGGTAGCCCGCGATGCGCGGGCCTGCCGCCGCCAGGTCCGCGGGCATGTCCGCGTCCCAGAACGTCGCGTACGCGTCGACCAGGACACCCGCCGCCTCGGCGGGGAGTTGCCCGATCACACGGAGCGCCTGCCCCACGCTGGTCACGACACTTCGGCTGGTGACGAACAGCGGGTGCAGGGGTTCCAGCGCGAGCCGGACCCCGCTCTGCCGCGCGTGCGGGACGAGCGAGGCGAGCGCGTCGTGGACCCGGCCCTCGGCCCGGCGGACGTCGCGGTCACCGGCCGGCAGACCGCCCGCGATGAAGGTCAGGACGGGGCTGCCCACCTCGGCGGACAGGTCGAGGGCGCGCCTGACGTCGTCGAGGGCCGCACGCAGCGCCGCGCCCTCCTTGTCGGCGACGAACCCGACGCGGCACACGGAGCTGACGGTGAGCCCGGTGTCGGCCAGCAGCCGCCGGGTCCGTGCCACGCCGAGTTCCAGGACCGGCTCCGTCCACAGCCCGATGTGCCCGATGCCGGCGCGGCTTGCCTCCTCTGCGGTGTCCACGAGCGGATACGGTCGGGTCGTCGCCTGGTTCAGGCTGAGTTTCACAGGTGTCTCCGTGTTCCTGGGACGGGGCTGCCGGCTTTCGCGTCGGTCGCAGGCCTGTTTTCGCGTCCGGTCGCAGGCCTGTTTTCGCGTCGGTCACAGGCCCGTCCGGCTGGCGTCCTTGGCCGGGGCCCGGCCGGGGGCGCTCCCGTGTGCGGTGGTGGCGGCGGTGCGGCCGGGGGCGGTCGGGATGCCGAGATCGTCCAGCGGGGTGTGCGCCGTCTCCTTGGCGGTCAGCGTCGCGATCACCGCGATGACGGCGATCACGGCCGAGATGGCGGCGACGGGAAGCCAGTTCCCCGGGTCGCCCGAGGTGACGGCGGTGTAGATCGAGGGTGCGAAGCCCGCCGCGATCAGCCCGATCTGGAGGCCGATCGCCATTCCGGACTGCCGGACCTTCAGATGGAACATCTCGGCGAAGAACGACGGATACGAGGCGTTGATGGCCGCGTAACCGCACGCGACGGAGAGGAAGGCGGTCACGTACAGCCAGGGGACACTGCCCGACTGGATCGCGGCGAAGTACCCGAACAGCGCTGCCGCACAGCCGATGTTCCCGCCAATGAAGACCGGCTTGCGTCCCACCCGGTCGGACAACACGCCGAGCAGGGGCTGGGTGAACAGTGCGGCGGTGTGGCTGACGATGAGGGCCCAGAGCATGGTGCTCTTCGGGATGGCGTAGACGGTCGTGGCCATGGACAGGGCGAAGACCTTGATGACCGTGTCGACGGAGAACGCCAAGGAGCAGAACGTCACCCTGATCACGTCGCGCCAGTGCGACCGCAGGACCTCGACGATCGGAGTCTTGACGAGTTCCTCTTCCTCCTTGGCTTCGAGGAACACCTCGGGCTCGGTGAGCTTCACACGGATGACCAGGCCGGCGATCGTGACGACGAGGCTGAGCAGGAAGGGAATGCGCCATCCCCAGCTCTCCAGCTGATCGTCCGGGAGCGCGGAGACCGGGATGAAGACGAGGCTGGCCAGCACGAACCCGCCGACGATGCCGCCGGTCGTCCAGGTGGTGAAGAAGCCGCGCCGGTGGTCGGGAGCCACCTCGATCGTGAACGTGGTCGCCGCGGCCGTCTCACCGCCTACCGAGACACCCTGCAGGACGCGGAGCACGACCAGCAGGATCGGCGCCGCTACGCCGATGGTCCCGTACCCGGGCAGACACCCCACGAGGAAGGTGCACGAGCCCATCATGACGAGGATCAGGACCAGGGCCTGCTTGCGGCCGACGCGGTCACCGAGGTGCCCGAGCAGGACCGCTCCGAGGGGCCGGGCGACATAGGAGACCGCGAAGGTCGCGAGTGACGCCAGGGTGGCGCCTGAGCCGGACTCCGGGAAGAAGACCCGGCCGAACACCAGGGCCGCGGCCAGCGCGTAGATGTAGTTGTCGTAGTACTCGAGCGCTCCGCCGACCAGGCTGGCGGTCGCGGCCCGCGCCGGGCTGTTCTCCCGGGGCGCGGACTCGTTGTGGACCGTTGTCACTGCGGTCTCCTTCGTTGCAGATTCAGTGCCATCGGCTCAGTGCCGTGATCCATCGGTTCTGCCGGGCACGATGACCGTCTTGCCCCGGCCGAGCCGTCCTCGGGCAAGGGACTGGAAGACGCGGGGCGCGTTCTCGAACCCGGTGACGACGTCGGCGGGGAGGGCGTCGAGACCGTGCCGGGCCACCAGGCGGGCGGCTCGCTCCAGATCGGCCGAGGTGTAGCAGAAGGATCCGGCCAGCCTCAGTTCCCGTCGGACGAACGGCTCGGACGACGGCATGGAACCCCCGTGGGCGAGTCCGACCACGCAGATCGTCGATCCGTCGGCCGCGCCGTCGACCGCGGTCGCGACGGAGCCTGCGGAGCCCACGGTGTCGATCACCGCGTCGAACGCCCGGCACGGCCAGCTCCGATCGGTGACCGGTGCCACTCCATACCCGGCGATCGCCGCACGCCGGGTGGCGTCCGGCTCCAGGACCACGCACTCGGTGCCCTGCTCACGGGCCTGGAGGGCGGCGGCCATGCCGATCGCGCCGCCGCCGATGATCCCCACCCGCCCTGCGGACCCGCTGCCGGCCCGGGCACAGGCGTGCACACCGACCGCGATCGGCTCGACCAGCGCGAGTGCGCGGGGATCGACGACACCGGGGACACGGATCAGCTGGCCGGCGTCGACGGCGAGAACCTCCTGAAGGCCGCCGTCGACGTCGATCCCCATGAGGCGGCGTTCCGGACAGGTCCCTCGGGCCCCGGAACGGCAGCTCGCGCACCGTCCGCAGGTCAGGTTCGGATCGACGGCGACATGCGCTCCGACGTCGATGCCGCTGACGCCGTCGCCGCGGTCCATGACCGTGCCGCCGAACTCGTGGCCGATCACCGTACCCGGGACGCCCCGGTCCCCGTCACCGCGCCAGACCGCCACGTCGGTACCGCAGACGCCCACGCCCTCGACCCGCACCAGGACCTGGCCGGGCCGGAGCCGGGGCACGTCCTGCGTCCGTACCCCGAGCCTCTCGGGCCCCTCCCAGGTGATCGCCCGAGGCAGGGCCGACGTCGCCGTCATCGCGCCACGGCCAGCCGCTCGGGCGAGCCGACCTGCGCCAGTGCCGCGTCGGCCGCTCGCCGGCCGAAGACGAATCCGAAGACGATCCCGCCGACATACCTGAGGTCCTGTGCGCCGCCGGCATCCGCGCCGGCCGCGAACAGCCCGGGAACGGGCCGGTCGTCCCGGTCCAGCACACGGCAGTCGCCGTCGACCCGAAGACCGCCGAAGGGGATCGTGATGCAGGGCTGGATCTCGAGCGCCCTGAACGGCCCCGTGCTGAGCGGGCTGGGCCGCTCGGGAAGCGGCGCGTCCAGGGCCACGTCCTCGCCGCGGGCCGCACGCCGGTAGTCGTCGAGGGTCGTGAGGAGGGCCGCACGGTCCACTCCCCAGGTGGCGACGGTGTCGACGAGTTCCGCAAGGGTGCCGGTCTCGGCGGTGCGGGCCTCAAGTGCCTTGGCCTCGGCATGCCGGTCCAGCGCCATCCCGCTCGGATACGGAACGGCCAGAGCGCGGTTCTGCTGCACGGTGTCGTCCCAGATCAGGACGGCTCGGTGACCGGGCTGCCGGATGAGGAACTGGTTCGACACCTCGTCGCCCAGGGACTCGTCGGTGAACCGGCGGCCGAGGCGGTTCACGATGACCCCGTAGGCCGAGAAGTAGAGGGTCAGACGCAGGAAGACATCAGGGTTCACCGGCAGCGGGCTCGGCAGGGTGTGCCCGTAGAAGCCGGACAGGTGGCGGCTGGCAGCGGCTCCGACCGACCGGCCGAGCCGGAAGCCGTCACCCACCGATTGCGGGTTGCTGCGCACGGCGATGTCGTCCGCGCCATGGCCGATGAACATCTGCTTGAGCTCGGGGTCGCCCTGGAACCCACCGGTCGCCAGCACCACGCCCCGCGCCCGGATCGACTGGTGCGTCCCGTCATGACGGAACCGCACCCCCGTCACCGCGCCGTCGTCGGTCACGAGACCGACATCCGACACCCCGGTCAGCACGGCCCCAGAGGACTCCACCTTCCGCGTCCAGACCGTGAAGAGCGCCTTGATGTCGACCTTGCAGGCGCGGCCCCATTCCAGATGGTCGAGCCACTCGTCGCTGACGTCCGCCCCCGCGTCGCGGACGTCGGCGACCGCCTGCTCGTACCCCTCGACCACGAGCGGACCGAGGACCGGGTCGGCGTCGGGCTGGATCCGGTCGAGAACCTCCCGGTTGGGCGCGGTCCACAGGATCCCCGCCGACAGCGCCGCCGAACCTCCCACCGCGTCGGCCTTGTCCAGCAGGAGGACCCGTGCTCCGAGGTCGACCGCGCGGTTGGCGGTCGCCAGGCCCGCGGCGCCGCCTCCGACGACGACGAGATCGAATGACGACGTAAGGTCCGGCATGCTCAGCTCTCCTCAACGGTTTGCGAACGGAGAACGTTATCCATACGCCTAACAGGGATGAGGTACCCGATGGAAAACGTTTGCCGGAACGCTAGGTACACTTCTGGAGAGTGTCAAGGGATGTCTTGTTGGGAGCCGGGGGTGACCCGGTCTACCCTGCTACCGCTGTGAAAGGACGGGACCCATGGCCACCCTGCGCGAAGTCGCCGAGTTGGCGTCCGTATCCGTTGCGACCGCGTCCCGGGTGCTCAACGGATCGACGCACCACCACCCCGTTTCCACGGAGATCCAGGCGGCGGTGCGCGCGGCGGCGACCACGCTCGGCTACATGCCCAGCGCCGCGGCCCGAGCCCTGAAACAACAGCGCAGCAGGATCATCGGCGTCATCGCCAGCGACATCCTGGACCCGTACTTCGCCGAACTGACCCGTGGAATAGAGGTCGAGGCCGCCCGCGCCGGATACTCGACGGTCATCGCCAACGCCAACCGCGATCCCCAGCAGGAGCGGACGAAGTTCCGCGTGCTGCGCGAGCACCGTGCGCAGGGGATCGTCTTCTGCGGCAGCGATATCGAAGGAGCCTCGGGCACCGCTCAGCTCGCCCGTGAGGTCAACGCGGCAGTGCATCAGGGCACCCGGGTGGTCGCGCTCGCGCCGCGCGGCTTCAGCTCGACCTCGATCGTCGTCGACAACGCCACTGCTGCGGTCCGTCTGACCGAATACCTGCTGTCCCTGGGGCACCGCGACATCGTCTGCATCGGCGGCATCCCCGGACTCTCCGCGGCCGAACAGCGGGTGGCCGGCTACCGTTCCGCGATGTTCCAGGCGGGCGCGGTGCCCAGAGTCGTCGCCTTCTCGGGGATGACCAAGGACTCCGGCAAGGCCGCGATGGCCGAACTCACCCGGAGCGCCCGGCTCCCCGACGCGATCATCTGCACGAACGACGAGGTCGCCATCGGAGCGCTCGCGCACCTGTGGACCAACGGCTATCGAGTGCCCGAGGACATCTCCGTCGCCGGGATCGGCGGCACCCGGGCGAGCGCCGTGTTCGGTCTCACGACGGTGACGCTGCCGCTGACCGAACTCGGCACCGCCGCCGCGCGCTTCATCACCGATCCAGCGGCGCAGCCGGCCGTACCGGCGACTCCCGCCGCCGTGCTCCGGCCAGGTCTGACCACGCGAGCCGGGTCAGCGGAGAAGGCCGTCCCGGAACCTCACCGGTGATCGGGGCGGCGCCGACGCGTCGGCCGCCTGCTCGACCGCCCCGACCGCGGCGGTGACCTGCCGGGGCTGGTGACAGCCGTTACGGACCAACCAGGTGATCCGGCAGGTTGGCGAGCGGGGTGTACGACTGCGCTGCTACCTGGACCTTGCGCCAAGAACTCGTCTCAGCTGATCCAGGCGGCTCTGTGGGCGCACCGGCTATGGAGCCGACTACGGCCTGGCCTGACTCGTGACGATCCGCCGGCGCTCAGGGTGTTCCAGGCGGTCATCCGGCGCCAGATGGCGGGAGCCTGGCGCAGGCCGATCCGTCGGTACATCACCTGACGGAACAAGCACGCTCGCGAGATGCGGGCGCCGCCTCCCCAGGCAGCCTCCGGAGACGCCGGTGGACCTATGGCTAGCCGACGAGCGTCTGGGTGCCGAGCACGGAGAGGAGCGCGAGGCGTTCGGCGTCCTGGGTGTCGGGCTGGGCCGTGTACATGACGACGCGCAGGCCGCTGCCCGTGACGGTGAGCACGTCGCAGTCCAGCGTCACGGTGCCCACCTGCGGGTGGTCGATGGTCTTGTGCGAGGGGGCCTCGGGCTGGCCCATCGCCCCGGCGTCCCACAGCTCGGCGAAGCGTTCGCTGTTCGCGCGCAGTTCCGCGATCAGTCGCCGCAGCGGCTGGTCCGACGGGTAGCGCAGGGCCGTCGCCCGCAGGTCGGCGACCTGCGTGACCTCCAGCTCGCGCCGGGACTGCGGGGTGTAGCGGGCGCGGGTGGTGCCGGATCCGAGGAAGTTGCGCCACACGGCGTTGCGCTCCTTGCCGTGCCACTCGCCCATCAGCGCCGTGTACAGCGGGTTGGCCAGGAGCAGCGTCCATGCCGCGTCGGCGACCGCGACGGGCGTACCGGTCAGCCGGTCCAGCATCCGGTGCACGCCCGGCGTGATGTGGGCGGGCACCGTGCCCTGCCCCGGCGGTACCAGCCCGGCGACGTGGAACAGGTGCTCGCGCTCGGCCCCGGACACCCGCAGGGCCCGGCCCAGGGCCTCGACGACCTGCCCTGACGGATGAATCGCCCGGCCCTGCTCGAGGCGGGTGACGTAGTCGACCGAGATCCCGGCGAGCATGGCCAGCTCCTCGCGGCGCAGCCCCGCGGCGCGTCGCCGGCCACCCGCGGGCAGCCCCGCCGCCTCCGGGGAGACCCGCTCTCGCCAGCGCCGCACCGTCTGCCCGAACTCCGTGGTCCCCATGACTCCACTGTGCACCGCACCGCACGCGTCTTCCTGGTACCGGTAGTCCCAGGAAGACCGGACGCCTGGCTGACCGCGCGGCGACACCCGCACCGTGGAGGCATGACAGCAACACTGATCACCGGAGCGAACAAGGGTCTCGGTTTCGAGACCGCCCGCCGGCTCGTCGCCGCGGGACACACCGTCTACGTCGGCAGCCGGGATGCCGAGCGCGGGCGAAGGGCAGCGGAGCGGCTGGGCGCCCGAGCGGTGCAGCTCGACGTCACCGACGACGCGTCCGTGGTGGCAGCGGTCAAGGTGGTCGAGGCGGGCGGAGGGCTTGACGTACTGATCAACAACGCCGGCATACAGGCGGAGATGCGGGACGGCCGGGTCGAGGTCGGCGCCGCCGAGGTGACCGCCGACGTGATGCGGGAGACCTTCGAGACGAACGTCTTCGGCACGGTCCGCGTCACCCGCGCCTTCCTCCCGCTGCTGCGGCGTTCCGCGTCCCCGGTCGTGGTCAACGTCAGCAGCGGCCTGGCCTCGCTGACCCTGATGGCCACCCCGGGCACCCCGGCGTACGCGTACCCGGGCGTCGCCTACGCGGCGTCGAAGACCGCGCTCAACATGGTCACCCTCCAGTACGCGAAGGCCTTCCCCGAGATGCGGATCAACGCCGTGGAGCCCGGCTTCACCAGCACCGACCTGAACCAGGGGACCGGCGTCCAGACCGTCGAGCAGGGCGCCGAGATCATCGTCCGCATGGCGCAGCCGGGCCCGGACGGACCGACCGGGGGGTACTTCGGCGCCGACGGTGCCTTTCCCTGGTAAGGCCCTGGTGGGCTCCGGTGGGCCTTCGCGGGCAGGCCCTTCGACAGGCGTTCACGCCGGCGGCCGTCGGTAGGCCGTCACCGGTAGGCGTCCACCCGCGGCACCCACAGCCAGCTCCCGCGGCCCCGGCCACATCGACCGGTGCCCCCGTCGCCACGGGGGCATACGGCTGTGGACCCTCAGCGCACGGTCGGCAACCTGTCGTCGAGGACGAAGGAAGTCTGGGCTTTGGAGCCCTCCGTGCCGGCGAACCTGATCGTGCTGCACCTCCACGTCGCCCGTCCCGTGGTGGCCAAGCCCGGACACCTCCGGGGTAGACCCGGGAACGAGGTCGACGTGCTCGGGAGCGACCTTCAGGTAGACAACAAGCTTGCTCCACTGAGGTGGGCAGGCGTAGGCGAAGTTCCACAGACGCTGATACGCCCAGTACTGCTTGCGCTACCACTTCCGTCGGTCGTTCCGTGGACGGTGTGGCTGTGGAGACCGCCCACGCACCGTTTGAGGCGGCTCCCGACCAGCCTGAGTCGTAGGGGCCTCGATGAGAGGCGGCGCCTATACCGGACTGGGGCGGAGCGTGACCGCGCGACGGAGAGCGTTCCGACACTCGAGGATGGCGGGATGCTGGCTGCGACCGCGGCGGACCAGGGTGAAGATGCGCCGTGTGCGTTGGCCGCGAGGGAGTTGCCGCAGGGTGACGGTCGGGGGCTGTTCACCCCAGACGAGACCCGGCAGGAATGCGGCAGCGTGTTTCCGCTCGACGAGGCGGAGGTGGAGCAGGAGGTCGGTCGTCTCGAATCGTACGTCCGGTTCGAAGCCGGCGTTGCGGCACAGGGTCATGGCCCAGTGCCGGGCGGCTGTGCCTTCAGGTTCCATCACCCAGGGATGGTCAGCGAGTGAGTGCAGAGCTCTCGTCGGGCCGGCGGTGTCCGATGCGTCGGCCGTATCCGGCACGGCGAGGTGCAGGGGGTCGTCGAGCAGGTCCACCTGTTCGAGTTCGGCCGGGCGGGGCTCGGGGTTGCCGGGGTATTCCTCGGCGAGGACGAGGTCGAAGTCGCGGGCCTGCAGGGCGGGGAGGGCCTTTTCGGGTTCCATGTGCGTGACGTGCACGCGCAGGTGCGGGTGCTGGTCGCGCAGCAGGCCGAGCGCCGTCGGGACGAGGGCCAGGGCGGCGGTCTGGAACGAGGCGACGCGCAGGGTGCCGGTCAGATCGGTCAGCGAGGTGGCGATGTCTGCCTCGGCGTGCTCCAGTCGTTCGAGGACCGCCTCGGTGTGGGCGACGAGGATCTCGGCCTGCTCGGTCAGCCGCACCCGCCGCCCGACCGGCTCCAGTAGCGGGACGCCGACCTCGGCCTCCAGCTGGGAGAGCTGCTGGGAGACGGAGGAGGGGGCGTAGGAGAGGGCGGCCGCGACGGCCGCCAGGGTGCCTCGGTGCTTGAGCTCGCGCAGCAAGCGGAGCCGGTGCAGATCGAACATGGGCAGTTCCGCTCTCCTCGGCCTCTTGGAGCGACCTCAATGGTCGGATTCTCCGATTGGTATTCATCGAAAACATTCGCTGGACCGATTTTAGGAGAAGGACGCACCCTGGTCGTGTGCCTGAGAACTCCTCCTTCCGTACGCTGCCGTGGTTCGTACGTCCCGCCGCCCGTGCCTGGCGGTGTGCACCCGCGTCCGCCGACGTGCGGGGCTTCCACTCTTCGCTGCCCGATTACTCGCCCACTCCGCTGACCGAACTCCGGGCAGCAGCAGGTGAATTGGGGGTCGGCCGTGTCTTCGTCAAGGACGAGTCGTGCCGTCTGGGGCTGCCCGCGTTCAAGGCGCTGGGTGCTTCCTGGGCGGTGCATCGCACCCTTGCCGAGCAGGCGGCGAACGGCGAGGAACCGGCCCCGCTCACCCTGGTGACCGCTACCGACGGCAACCACGGCCGTGCGGTCGCCCACATGGCACGCCGCCTCGGGCAGCGCGCCCACGTTTTCGTCCCTCAGGGTGTGCACCCGCGGGCCGTCGCGGCCATCGTCGCCGAACAGGCGAAGGTCACCGAGGTTCCTGGGCCGTACGACGACGCCGTGTGCCTGGCTGCCGAGGCGGCCAACGCGCCGGACGCGGTCCTGGTGCAGGACACCGCCTGGCCGGGCTATGAGCGGATCCCGGGGTGGACCGTGGAGGGGTACTCCACCCTCTGCGCCGAGATCGATGAGCAGTTGACGGCCGAAGGAGTCGCCGAGGGTCCGGACCTCGTCTCCATACCCGTGGGTGTGGGGTCGTTGGCCCAGGCCGTGGTCACGCACTACCGGAGCCGTCCCACGGGGCATGCCCCGGCGCTGCTGTCGGTGGAGCCGGAGGCCGCGGCCTGCGTCCTGGAAAGCCTCACCCGTGGTGAACCCGTCAGCGTCACCACAGGGGAGACCGCCATGGTCGGGCTGAACTGCGGCACGCCGTCCAGCATCGCCTGGCCGTACCTGCGCGCCGGGCTGGACGCAGCGGTCGCCGTCGCTGACGCCGACAGCGCCCGCGCAGCTGGTGATCTGGCCACCGCCGGTGTCTCTTCCGGACCTTGCGGGGCGGCGACGCTCGCCGGTCTGCGCACGATGCTCACCGGCATCGGAGCCGAGGAGCGCCGTACGGCACTGGGGCTCGGGCCCTCCTCGGTCGTCGTGCTGCTGAGCACCGAGGGCACGGCCGCCAACCCGCATGCCACCACCGATCACTGAACACGCGACATCGGAAAGACCCTTGCGTTGAGCCACCTGCCCTTCATCACTCCACCGCCCACCGCTTCCACCGGCTCGACCAGGAGGGGGCCGAGAACGTGCTGACCCACCTCCTGGCCGCGGTCGGGGTCCTCGGCCTCCTGGCCATCGCGCCCGGCCCGGACATGGCGGTGGTGACCCGACGCGCGCTCGTGGCCGGTCGCGGGGACGGGCTGCGCACCGTGGGCGGGATCGCGACCGGGCTGCTGCTCTGGGGCGCACTGACCGCCGCCGGACTCGCGCCCGTGCTCGCCGCCTCACCTGCGGCCTACCTGGCCGTCAAGCTGCTCGGCGCCAGCTACCTAGTGTTCCTGGGCGCGCAGGCGCTGGTGCAGCACCGCCGCTCGGCACCGGCCGGCAGAACGGACACGGGGCCTGCCATAGCCGGGAGCCCCTGGCGGACCGGCCTGGTCAGCAACGTCCTCAATCCGAAGATCGCCATCTGCTACACCGGACTGCTGCCCACGCTGTCCCCGCCCGGACTACCCGCCTCCTCGGCCATGACGCTCCTCGTACTCCTCCACACCAGCCTCACCGTCGCCTGGCTGGGCAGCTACGTGCTCCTGCTGTCCAAGGCCTGGCCAGTCCTTCAGAAGCCTCGGATCCCCCGTGCTCTCGAGCGGACCACGGGCGTCGTCCTGATCGGTTTCGCCCTCGTGGTAGCCACTGCCTCCGCCTGACCGGTACCCGCCACCGTCCACCGTTTCCGACACCTCTTCAGGAGACAGGGTCATGACGAGCACCACCACCCCCGACAAGATCACCGTCAACGGCGACCGCCTGTGGCAGTCCCTGAGCCCAGGCGGTGCTCTGGCTGCGAGCCGACCGGGGGACCGCGGCATCGAATGCGCCGGATGGCGTTGAGCCGGCCGCCGGACGCTGTCGGTGGACCGTGTCGAACGGCACAGAATCAGGAGGAGAATTCCGAGCCGAGCCCGCCGCCGTTGTGCAAGGTGACCCCCAGGGCGCGGGCGCCGAGGGTGATCGATCCGTTCGGTGTCACCCCGCTCGCCGTTGCCTTCAACACCCAGATCGAGCCGTCGTAGGTGACCAGGCGGTGCGGGCCCACCGCGCGATGGACGCGGGGGAGGTGTTCGGCGGGGTTGTGCTGGCGCCCTGAGCCGGGCAGGGACGGCGCTCGCGGCCCCGGGTAACCTGCCTCAGTTGTTCACATGGTCCCGCCACGAGTGCCGCGGCTCATACCCCAGGACCTCACGGGCCCGTCGCACGCTGAGCAGCGTCTCGTACGTGCCGATCTCCCTGACCGGCCGCACGTCGGGGAAGACCTCGGCAAGGAGTTCCACGGACGGGCGGTCCATGATCGTGTCGGCGGCGGCGATGACGTAGCTGGACGAACCTGCGACAGCGGCGTTCAGCCCGAGCCGGCACGCCTGCGCCACGTCGCGTGCGTCCACATAACCCCACAGGTTCCACTTGCGCGCGTGCGGGTCGGACCAGTACCCGGGCACCAGGGTGTAGTCCTCCACCAGGTGGACGTTGGACAGGCGCAGGGCCACGAAGGGAATGCCCGACCAGCCGGAGACCTGCTCGGCCGCGGTCTCGCCCAGGACCTTGGACAGGGCGTAGGTGGAGGTGGGGTAGGGGTAGTGGTCCTCGTCCACGGGGGCATAGCGCGGTGGAACATCGAAGGGCAGTCCGAGGGTGGTCTCGCTGGACGCCCACACGACGCGGTCCAGCTTGTTCTGCGCGGCGGCGAGGAAGACATTGCTGTTCATCGCCGTGTTCGTGGTGAGCGTGTGGGCGGCAGGGAGGAGGCCGGGGGCCGGAATGTTGGCCAGGTGGACGACGCTTCGGACTTCACTCAAGGCGTCCACGGCCTGACCGTAGTCCGTGAGGTCGGCACGCAGCAGCGGCACGCCGAGTCCCTTCGCCCACGCCCGATCGGCCGGTGCCACCGCAATGTCCACGGCAAGCACCTCGTACCCCTGCTCGACCAGCTCCGCGACCACGACCCGACCGGTCTTCCCGGTGGCCCCCGTGACGGCGACTGTGCTCATGCGCTGCGCTCCCGACTCGAACTCTCGCCTGCATACGATTCCATCCTTGCTCCGGCGACGCGCGATGCCAACAAGGTCCGCTGCCTCGGACACCCCGGCGCCGCCGGAAGCAGCGCCACCCGCGCCGCCGGAAGCAGCACCACCCGCGCCGCCACCGCCACGCTGCTCGACGGGGGGTGCATGGAGGGGTGAGGGCTGGTTCAGACATGCAGGGTGGGCCGATAGATGAGCTCTTGGATGTGGCCGTCGAGCGTCCTGCGCTCGATCAGCTCGAGGTCGAAGTCGGCCGCACCCTGGAAGATCGGATCCAGCCCGGTCCGACCGGTGATCACAGGGAAGAGCGTCACCTGGACGCGGTCGACCAGACCGGCGGCCATCAGCGCCCGGTTCATCGAAAGGCTGCCGTGCGAGCGCAACGGCACATCGGACTCCTCCTTGAGCCGAGCGATGACGTCGACGGCGTCGCCGCTCACGACGGTCGCATCCGGCCAGTCAAGGGGGCCTTCCAGTGTGGTCGACACCACCGTGGCCGGCAGGTTCCTCATGCGTGTGACCCATGGGTCACGTACGTCGGACTCCTCGGTGCTTGCGGCCAGCATCTGCACGAACAGCCGGTACGTGGTGGCCCCGAAGACCATCCGCTGCTCCTCGCGGTACAGGGCGAGGCGGTGGTCGAGGAGCTCGGGGCCCTGCTTGCCCCAGTAGCCGGTCCAGTCGCCGCCTGCGGCGCCGAAGCCGTCGAGGCTGGAAAAGACGTCGAAGGTGTAGGTGGCGGTCATGGTGGTCTCCCGGAGTGCGGTTGGTCGCATGTCGGGGGTACAGACCGGTTACCACGGCGAAACTCATCGCCCTTCGGCTCCCGGGCTCCCAACAGCCCCGGATACGGCCGGATCCGGCCCCGGGTACGGCCCGGGGGCTCCGCGGCCCTCAGGAAGGTGCGCTCTTCGCCCGCCGCACCCTCCGTGCGGGCGCCGCTGCGCCCGCCTCCGTCGACGGACGACCACCAGCGACCCCGCTCCAGCAGGACGCGCAGGGAAGTCCCCGCACCGCTGCGCTGCCGGGACCGATCCGCGCATGGGACTTGTCGATTGCCAACCGGGCTCTTACGGTGGCGCGTTGAGCGAGAATGCTCAACCGTGTCGCATTCAGTTGGTTTCCCTACGCCATGATCCCCAAGATCTCACATCTCTGGCTCTGAATTTACGCCCGCCCAACCCGATGGGTGGCCGAACCCACCCTCCAGCCCGGCTCGCTCCGGGCGATCGGAGAGAGAGGCACCTCGCATGCCTAGACCCGTCCGCAGGCTTCTCGCCTGCGTGATCAGCGGCGCTCTGTGGGCCGGTGCGCTGGGGGCAGCGACCGTCACCACGCAGGTGGCGACCACCGCGACCCCGGCCGCCGCCGCCGAGAACGGACTCGCCCGCACGCCGCCGATGGGCTTCAACGACTGGAACGCCTTCGGCTGCAACGTCTCCGAGCAGCTCATCAAGGAAACCGCCGACATCTTCGTGACCAGCGGCCTCAAAGACGCCGGGTACACGTACGTCAACATCGACGACTGCTGGATGACCCACCAACGTGACGCGCAGGGCCGGCTGGTCCCCGACCCGGTGAAGTTCCCCGACGGCATCCAGGGCACCGCCGACTACGTCCACTCCAAGGGGCTCAAGCTCGGCATCTACGAGGACGCAGGCACGGCCACGTGCGCCGGATACCCCGGCAGCCTGGGCCACGAGACCACCGACGCCCAGACCTTCGCCGACTGGGGCGTGGACTACCTCAAGTACGACAACTGCAACAACCAGAGCGACGGTTCGCGTGCGGACTACGTGCGCCGCTACACCACGATGGGCGACGCGTTGCGGGCCACCGGCCACCCGATCGTCTACTCGGTCTGCGAATGGGGTACCTCCCAGCCCTGGGAGTGGGCGGGCGACGTCGGCAACCTGTGGCGCACCACGGGCGACATCAGCGACAACTGGAACAGCATGCTCACCATCGCCAGGACGAACATGCCGCTCGCGCCGTTCGCGCACCCCGGTGCCTGGAACGACCCGGACATGCTGGAGATCGGCAACGGCGGCATGACCGACACCGAGTACCGTTCGCACTTCTCGCTCTGGGCGGCGATGAACGCACCGCTGCTGATCGGCACCGATCTGCGCAAGGCGTCGCCCGCGACGATGGACATCCTGCGCAACCGCGAGATCATCGCGCTCAACCAGGACCCGCTGGGCAAGCAGGCGACCGTGCTGTCCGCTGCCAACGACCGCTATGTGCTCACCAAGGAACTGGCGGGTGGCGAGCGCGCGGTGGTGCTGTTCAACGCCGGGGACCAGGCGCAGCGCATCGCCACCACCGCGACCGCGGCGGGGCTGCCGGCGCGCGGTGGCTACGCCGTGCGGGACCTGTGGCGCCACACCGGGTACCAGAGCGCCGGTGCCCTGGCCGCGACCGTCCCCGCGCACGGCAGCGTCGTGCTCCGGGTCAGCGCCGACGCACGCAAGGCCGCCGCCGCGCTCGCCTCGTCCCCGCCGCTGCTGGACAGCGGCGTCACCGCCCCCGACCACATCGAGCCGGGCCAGACCGCGGACGTCACCACATACGCCACCGACCTCGGGACGCTTCCCGCCGCCGACGTCAGCGTCAAGCTGACCGCCCCGCAGGGCTGGACGGTACGGGCCACGGGTGCCACCACCCGAAAGGTGCTGCCCACGGGGGACACCGCCAGCGTCCCCTGGGAGGTCACCGTCCCCGAGGGCACCGGGTCCGGCAACTATCCCCTCGCCGGCACCGCCACCTACCGCAGCTCGGCCGGAGACCGGCGAGTGACGGTCCCCCTGACCGGAACGATCACCGTGGTGTCGCCACCGCCGTCCGGCACCAGTTTCCTCAGCGACCTGGACTGGCTGTCCGCGACGAACGGCTGGGGCCCGGTCGAGAGGGACCGCAGCAACGGGGAGAGCGGCCCGGGTGACGGCAACCCGATCACCCTCGGCGGCACCGTCTACGCCAAGGGTCTCGGCGTGCACGCGCCTGGCACGGTCACCTACTACCTCGGCGGCGGCTGCTCGTCCCTCGACACCGAGGTCGGCGTGGACGACGAGAAGAACGGCAAGGGAAGCGTCCAGTTCAGGATCGTCGCGGACGGCACCCAGGTCGCCGACAGCGGAGTCCTCCGCAACGCGGACGGCGCGAAGGCCCTGCACGCTGACGTCACCGGCAGGCAGTTCGTCCAGCTCGCCGTCAGCGACGGCGGGGACGGCACCGACAGCGATCACGCCGACTGGGCGGACGCCCAGATCTCCTGCTCCTGAGGCGACGGGCACCGCTTCCTGCTCCTGACCGGCACCGCAGGCGGACGGTGTGCACGGCCCCGTTGCGCGGGGTCGTGCACACCGCCCTCCCTGCTCCGGTGGGCGTGGCCTGCGCGCGGTTCCGGGCACGGCGGTCTGGGTCGGCCTGCGGATCGGTCGCGACGGCCGGCGCGCGATGCCCACCGCGCCGGTCGGGCGGTGTGGCGGCCCGGGAGACCGGCGAGCGTACCACTCGATCTTCGTCGGTCTGTTCAGTCCAGTGCGGGAGCCCATGACGCCCCGTCAAAAGATCTCAGAGACCTGACCCAGCGTCCCTGTAGGAGGGCGCCGTGATGGGTGCGTAGGGTCAGGCGAATTTCCAGGCTCATCGTTCCGTCAGGGCCGAACAGCGCCCAGTCTCTTCCGCCGGGGAGGAGATCGCCGTGCAGCCTGGGGCCGTGGAAACGTGCCACCTGCCGCGCCGAAGAGGATGCGTCGGCCGAACCGGCCCGGACCGATGAGCAAACGGGGGTTCAGGTCGACGACCATGTCGAAGAGGTGCGTTGTCCGGATGTCGCGGACGTCCTTGAGCCGCGGGTCCATTGTCATGCGGCGTCGCCTCCGTCGAGTGCGGGGAACAGCCTGTGTCGGACCGTGTCCGTCGAGACGTCCGACTGGGCACACAGCTCCGCCCGATAATCCGAGCCCATGACGGCCCCTCAGCGACACTCCTCAACCGACCGGTCGGACGTCGATGACGTCGATGACGTCGAACGGACAGCGACCACCCATCCTCGGCGAGCCAGGAACCACGACACTGCGCAGGCACCAGTCCGCAGGCGGCCCCCGGGTTGGCTTCAGCGGCGGCGCGCACCCGCCGGGTACCAGCTCTGACATCGCCGGACGATGCGGGGATTGCCCATTCCGTCCTCCACCTCCCGCGCGAACCCGCGTGAGCGAGGTGTGTTACCCGTCCGCCAGGTCGCGCCGTAGGCGGGCGATCAGCGCCTCCAGCCGTCGGCGCATGTCGCCTGGTTGAAGCGTCGGACTTATCGTGCCGTGGGTGGGGACGACCCGCGCGAAGTCGTAGCCGCCGAGCCGCTGGAGTGAGTCGACCTGGGTGGGCCAGGAGTACCAGCACATATACGGTTCTGCGCCGAGATCGTGGCGATAGGGGTCCCAGCCGAGCGAGTCGCCGGTGAAGAGGGTGCCATCGTCGGTCAGGTACATGATGTGGCCCTCGGTGTGCCCCGGGGTGGGGATCGCCAGCACGCCGGCGGCGACCTCGCAGGTGTCGGCACCCGTCAGGACCCGGTCTGCGAACGGGGCGGCGTCGGCGTCGGCGGCATGGATGACCACCTTTGCACCGAACGCGTCGGCATAGCGATCGGCCTCGCCGACGTCATCGCGGTGTGTCAGCAAGATCATCACGATCCCGCCGAGCGATTCCATCCAGGCCCGCAGTGCCGGGGTGAAGCGCGGCGCGTCAACCAGGAGGTTCCCCGCTGCGCGCTGCACGAGAAAGGCGTTGCCGCCGGCGGTCTTGGGCGAGTTCGAGCCCGTCCGCCAGATGGCAGGCGCGATCTCCAGGGGGTGGTGCCGCCGCCACGTCACGCCGGACTCGGTACTGATTGACCGGGACGGGCATACCTCGGCAGCGAGCTGCGCCTGCAGAACCTCCTCCTCGGTGGCTGGCTGGCGCGTCATGACGAAGTGCTTGCCGTCGCTCGCCAGCCCGAACAGCGTCGGCGCGAGCGAGACCGAACCTCCGCAGCCGATACAGCGATCGTCGACGAACCAGCCTCCGGCCACGCTCTCGGGGTGGCGCCGGTCTCCGCGAGCCATCGTCGTTCCTCCTCCTTGCAAAGGGTCACCACGAGAACTACCGTACCAACGATGGAACATCGATGTTCCATTTAGGACCAACGAAGTCCCTTATTAGAACCCGGTAGTACGGTGACCGGCATGAATGAACCTGGGCCCGAGACCGCGGGAGCACGAACCCGCAGTCGTACGCGCCGCGCCATCCTCAGCGCGGCTGCCTCCGTGCTCGGCCGCGACTATCACGCCACGCTGGCGGACATCGCCGCCGCCGCCGGCGTCGGCCGCACAACACTGCACCGCTACTTCCCCGACCGCACCGGGCTCATCAACGCCGCCATTGCGGACTCCGTCGAAGCGATCCAGCAGTCGGTGGCCGACGCGGCCCTCGACCAAGGCTGCCCCGTCGAGGCCATGCGCAGGCTGGTCCCCGCGATGGTGGCGGTCGGCGACCGGCTGGTATTCCTGTTCGGCGATCCGCGCGTTCTGGAAGGCCGCAGCGCAGCAGACACACCGGAACCTCTGGATGACCCGGTGATCGCGCTCATCGAGCGCGGGCAAGCCGAAGGCGCCTTCGACCCGGATGTCACTCCCGCCTGGATCCAACGTGTGCTCTGGTCGCTGGTGTACACCGGATACAAGGACGCCGACGCCTGCGGACTGCCGAGGCACGGCATCGTCTCCACTGTCATCCGCACTCTCGAAAACGGCATCCATATGCCCAAGCCGGAACACCGCTCGGCACGAGCCATGGACTCGTAACAGCCGACCAACAGACCAGATGATGGAAGCCCCGCATCCGACGAGGATGAGAGCGATCGGCGCGGGGAGCCCAGATGCGGACCTCGTCGGCCTTCGTCGTCCGCGAAGGGTGTAGGTGTCAGAAACCTCATCCACGCAGGTCAGGATGTGTAGAAGCGCTGTCGCGAGCTCTTGCCAGTCGATGGTGATGGTGGGCTTTGGGTGATGGTGGGCCTTTGGTGATGCCGGGTGCTCCTGGTCGGCGCCAGGATGATCCAGTGCTGCTGCGACTGCCCTACCTGGCCCTGACGAGCATGTTCACCCTGCTACGGCTCCTGGCGGTGACCGATCGCGACAAGGACGCTGAGATCCTGGCGCTGCGCCACCAACTCACCGTGATACGCAGACAAATCGACATGCCGACTCACCTGGCCAGACCGCGCGCTGGGTCACCCAACTCGCCCGGAACACGGTCATGGACCTCCACGAAGCAGACGCCAAGGTGAAGTTCCTGATCCGCGACCGGGACGCGCGCTACCCGGCCACCTTCGACACCGTCCTGCAGGCCGAAGACATCGAAGTCGTCCAGACCGGCGTCCGGATGCCACGCATGAACGCCATCATGGAACGCTGGGTGCGAACCTGCCGGACCGAACTCCTCGACCGCACCCTCATCTGGAACCGAAAACACCTTCTTCACGCGCTGCGCGAGTACGAGCAGTTCTACAACGTGCACCGGTCCCACCGGAGCCTTCAAAACGCCGCACCGTTACGCTCCTTGCCCGAACCGATCACCGAACCCGCGCGGCTCACTGGTCTCAACGCGCAATGACGCGACCGCCTCGGCGGCATCCTGCACGAATACCAACACGCAGCCTGACCAGCACGGACGTAGTTTTGACACCTACAACGTCCCTGGTCGGCTGGGCCGCCGCCCACCACGACGAGATCCGTGAGAACCGGGCCCGCACGACCTCAGCGCAGCCGAGTACGACTGCACGCGCCTGAGCCACCAGAGACCGTCACTGACTGTAGCGAAATACGCGGCCACCCGACTTTTCGTCGGTGGCCGCGGCCGGCGGATTCCCGCTGGCCACCGACACGGTGATCAGGCACTCGACACCTCATGATCACTCGGAGACCGTGCCTCCCTCGGTTCCAGCCAGGTCCGCGAACCCCACGGTCAGGTCAGCTGCCTGAACCGGCATCAAGACGGACACATCACCTGAACGGCGTCGCCCTGCGTCGACGACAGAGACGTCGCCGCCCTCACCGTCGACGGTCGACACGACGGCGAATCCTCCGGAACGCCAGTACCCGCTCCCCCACCCCGGCGTGGGTCACATCCCCTACGGGACTCGAGGGGCCCCTTCGGGGCGGGAGGACTTCGGCGGGGAGCGACCAGAGCGCCCGCCCGTACCGTGCCTGGACGGAACAAGGGCCCTCCGTGGCGTACGGAGGGCCCTCGCGATACTGATCAGGCTTTGCACCACCGTCATACGGTCAACCCCACGTCATTTCCCGGTCGGCGACGAGGGTCTACTCGCCCGAGGGCACGTAGGGGCACTTCGGCTGGTAGATCGAGATGGTGGAGGGGTCCGGAAGGGCCGGGCAGAGGAACTGCGTGTAGCGGGTGTCGTTGTCCACGAACACCTTCAACCACGGGATCAGCAGCTTCATCTCCACATTGTTCGGGTGCGTGTAGTACACGTGGTCCGCCCCGGCGATCTGCGCGAAAGCGCTCTGCGTGGTGGCCGGCAGCGTGCCGTACAGGTTGCTGAGGTACGACGGGGTGACAACCGAGTCGTTCTGGCCGCCGATGATCAGACTCGGCACCGTGTCGGTGGCCATGCTCAGGCCGTTGCCGGGGAACCCCGGAGCGAGGCCGATCATCGCCTTCAGCGACGGCTGCCGTTCCGCCGCGATGATCGCTCCGGCTCCGCCTGCGGAGTGCCCGAGTACGGACAGCCGATCCGGGTCGACCTCCGCCTTGACCGGGCTCTGCGCGGTCAGCCACTTCAGCCCCGCCAGCAGTTCGTCGGCCCGGGCGTCGGCGCCGTCGGTGCGGCTGTTGGTCTCGATGCAGATCACCACGAACCCGAAGGAGGAGAGCCACGGGCCCATCCAGGCCTCCTCGTCGGCGCACAGCGCCGAGTAGCCCGGCATGATCGCCAGCGCCCCCCACGTGCCCAGGCTGGTGTCCGTCGGGTAGTAGACCACCCCGCCGTTGAACCCGTTGCCCGGCGCCACGCTCGTCTGCGCGGTCGCGAACGGACCGCGCGACGCCTCGATACTGGACACGCTGGGATCAGGGCCGCGCTCGTACGGGTTGCTCAGGGCGGCCTGCTGCGCGGCGGCGTCCGGCACCGGCCGGGCCGACGCCGATGCCGGCGCCACCACGAACATCACCGCTGCTGCTGCCGCCGTGGCCACCACCGCCCGTACCGCCCGCGACCACCGCCCCGGCACCCGGATCGCCTCGGTTCCTCTCAACGCTGACCTGGCTGTGCGCATGCGCACCTCCCGTAGGAATGGAGAGAGTCGACTGTTAACGCTCACAAGTTGATGCCGAATCGATTATTGCAATCCGATGACGGATTGAACAGCGCCCGTGACCTCCGCCGTTGGGCGCGGATTCCCCGGCAATGCGCTGACCTCAGGGGTCGGAACCGGAGGAGCGAGCAGAACCGCGACGTCTGAGCGGGAAGACCTGCCAGGCGACGGTCGTACGGGTCGATACAGGATCAAATATCGACATGCCCGACCGCCGATGGAGCGAGGTGACCGCAGCGGAAATACCGAGGTCATGGCCGCCTTCTGCACCCATACCCGGCGCACGGTAAGAATGAGGTACGAGCCCCGCGAACGCTGCGCCCAACGCTACCGGAGGCGCGAAAGGCGGAGGAATCTCCACGGACTTCGCGATAATCGTCGGCACCCAAGTCGGTCCCGATGGAGAGATCCCGACCCGGAGCGCCTCGTCGAGCGCGTACTGGACACTGGGCGCACCAGAAGCCGTTCCACCGTGCGTCATCTACGGCAGGGCATGGGATGTCTGCCCGGAGCACGACGATCGAACCCGCAGTTGCCCACTCAAGAGTCCTTGACATACACCATTAATTCGAGCAAATCACACATCACGCAACCAGAAATACATCCCACGGATTCTTGACAGGTCACAGACAATGAGGGAGCGTCATTATCCCGAACTCGTCTGCGCCAGGAGTGTGGCAGCGCCGACAGCGTGACCGCAGAATGTGAGCGCTCACACTCTTTGCAAGCCGATAACGAGCAGAGGGACGTCAGGGCATGAGCGCCGCACGCCTGCGTCGAGGCGTACCCAAGAGAGCGCGCCATGTCCGGACCCAGGCAGGCTCACGACAGCCCGTGGAGGAAAAGACCCCATGCTGCGATCCCGGTACCTGAAATCCCGCCTGCTCGGCGTGCTCCTAGCGGTCGGCGCTGCGATCGGGGTGGGCCTGCCCGCCGCGCCCCAGGCCGCCGCCGCCTCGCTGACCCAGGTCACGAACTTCGGCACCAACCCGACCAATTTGCAGATGTACGTGTACGTGCCGAACAACGTCAAGGCCAACCCGTCGATCCTGCTGGCGCTGCACGGGTGCCAGGGCTCGGGACCCTACATGTACTCCAGCACCGACTTCGGGTCGCTGGCCGACCAGTATGGGTTCATCGTCATCTATCCCTCGAGCAACCCCGGCGGCAGCTGTTGGGACGTCTCGTCCGACCAGGCGCTGAAGCGTGGCGGCGGCAGCGACCCGGTCGGGCTGATGTCGATGATCACGTACACCGAGCAGCACTTCGGCGGGAACTCCAACGCCGTGTACGTCACCGGTGAGTCGTCCGGCGGGATGATGACCAACGTCATGCTCGCGGACTACCCGGACGTGTTCAAGGCGGGCGCGGCTTTCATGGGCGTGCCTTACCACTGCTTCTACACGGGCACCGTGCGCGGCTGGAACGGGCCTTGCGCCGGGGGCCAGGTGTCCATGACCGCGCAGCAGTGGGGCGACCTGGTGCGCAATGTCGGCGATCCCGGCTACAACGGGCCGCGCCCCCGCGTGCAGCTGTGGCACGGCACCGCCGACACCATCCTGAACTACAACAACCTCGGCGAAGAGACCAAGCAGTGGACGAACGTACTCGGGGTGAGCCAGGCCCCGTCGTCGACTGACACCCCGGTCACCAACTGGAACCGTGCCCGGTACAACAACAGCTCCGGCAGCACGCAGGTCGAGACGTACAGCGTCGCCGGTGCCGGGCACCAGCTGCCGATCCAGGGCACCCAGATGGCCGCCTACGCCGTTCGCTTCATGGGACTGGGCGGCTAGTACTCCAGCAGCGTTTCGCTATCTGGCCTGGTCAAAGGCGTCGCTGGAAGTGTAGTGGCCAGGCGGTGGGCCGGTGGCGGACTGGGTGGAAGACCCCACCAACGAGGTCGTTCCACGTTGGTGGTGGCAGTGGCGGGCGATCGCCTGGTGCTCTCGTCGCCAGTGTGACCAGTTCAGAGCATGGTGGTGAAGCGGCGGGCCGTGGAGGTGGTGTGGGACGAGACGAGGTGCCAGGAGTCGGCGGACCTCTGCCACGGTGAGTGGGGCCAGGCGCGAGACGTCGGAACCGTTTCTGCGGCCCCCTTGCTGCCGCTTCGGCCGTCATCGCGGCGAGGTAGGCGAGGGCGAGCATGGCCAGGGTGATGTGCCGGTACCAGCCGACGTAACGGCGGATCGTACTGATCCAGGCCGCATTCGTTCTTCGCGGCCTGGAAGCACTCCTCGATCTTCCAGCGCGTCCCGGCGATCCGCACCAGATCGATGGTCATGGCTTCCCTCGGAGAGTAGGCCGAGTAGTAGGCGATCTCGTCGGGCTTGCTGCGGCTGCGCCGGCCCAACGCCCACCGCCGGCGAATGTGTTGGCTCCCTTGGTAGTGGAACTCCCGCACCGCGGGGAGATGAACCGCCACCCAGTCGTAAAGAGGCGGTCCCTTGGCGCCGTCTCCGCAGGACAGCGGCTCCCATGCCCCGTCGGGAGCCTGGGTGAACACGTAGTCGGCCCGCGGGCCGAAGACCTGCTGCGGCTTCGGCACGGCCAGGACGTAGCCGATACCGGATTGCTCCAGCAGGCGGCGGAAGCGTCCCGCTGTCCGTGGGCGGCATCCGCCGTCACCCAGGCCAGTGGGAGCGGGGAGGCCAGGGCGCGTAGGACCAGGCGTTTGGCCAGGTCACCCTTGGTGGCGAAGTCGTATTCATCGGGGATCTTCGCTGCCCGGCAGCGTTCGCGGTCGCTGGTCCAGGACTTGGGAAGGTAGAGCTCTCGGTCCACCAGAGCGCGGCCCGTGCGGGTGGCGTAGGCGGCGAAGACGCCGATCTGGCAGCTCTCGGTGCGGCCGGCGGTGCCCGAATACCGGCGTTGCACCCCGGCGGAGGTGGTGCCTTTCTTGATGAAGCCGGTGTCGTCGATGATCAGCACTGCGTCGTCCTCGCCGAGGTGTTGGGCAACGTAGCTGTGCAGGTCGTCGCGGAGGTCTTCGGCGTTCCAGCGGGCTCCGTTGAGTAGGCGTTGAAGGCCGTCGGGAGTGCGGTGTCCGGCGTACTCGGCCAGTTGCCAGCCGTTCTCGAGGCCGACGGTGCCGAGCAGGCCACGGACGTGGGCGCGCATTCGGGCACGCAGGTCCGCGCGCCTGAAGCGGCGGCCGATGGTCAGGAGGAGGTCGTCGAGTTCCGCAGCCCAGGCTGCGTCCGCCGTGTCGTCGCCCGTCTTCGGGCACTGCCGTACCGGGCCTCGGCCAGTACCACGGTGACCTCGTTGGTGGGGTCTTCCACCGAGTCCGCCACCGGCCCACCGCCTGGCCACTACGCTTCCAGCGATGCCTCTGACCAGGCCAGACAGCGAAACGCTGCTGGCGTACTAGCGGGCCGGACGCCGTTCGTCGGCCCGCTATGTCCGGGGAGCAGGCGGACGGCGGCCCAGAGGGTCCTTACTGGTTGTGGCCGTTGCCGTGTCCGTCGGGGTGCAGGACGACTTTGGTCCAGCCTTCGTCACGGGCGTCGAAGTGCTCGTAGGCGGTGGGGGCCTCGTCCAGGCTGAGTTCGTGGGAGACGACGAGGCTCGGCTTCGCCTTGCCGCCGGCGATCAGGTCCCGCAATACCCTGTTGTACCTCTTCACCGGTGCCTGCCCGGTGCCCATGTGCTGGCCCTTGAACCACATCATCCCGAAGTCGATCGGAACCTTGCCCTGCGCCTCCAGCTCACCCTGAGCCTCCGCGCCGCCGGGATCCTGGGGCATGAAAATGCCCACCACGCCGATGTCGCCCGTGAACCTGACCGAGTCGATCAGTCCGTTGAGCGTGAGGCTGGCGTCCTCGTGTCCCTGGGAGTCGTGCGCCTGGTAGCCGACGCACTCACAGCCGTTGTCAGCGCCCAGACCGAGGGTGGCCTCCTTGACGACCTCCGCCGCGTTCTGCTCGGCGGTGTTGATCGGGATGGCCCCGATCTCCTCCGCCTTGCGCAGCCGGTCGGGCTGGTGGTCGGCCGTCCAGACGCGGCCGGCACCCTTGAGGAGCGCGGAGTAGGTCGCCATCAGCCCGACGGGACCGGCCCCGAACACGATGGTCTGGTCGCCCGGTTTGACGTGGGCCATCTCGGTGGCGTGATAGCCGGTGGGGAAGATGTCGGCGAGCATCACGTAGTCGGTCTGCCGGTCGGCACCGTCCTCGCCCAGACGCAGCGCGTTGAAGTCGCCGTAGGGCACGCGCAGCAGCTCCGCCTGGCCGCCCTGGTAGGGGCCCATCTCGGCGAATCCGTAGGCTGCTCCCGCGAGGGCCGGTTCCGGCTGCATGGTCAGGCAGTAATTGGTCAGACCCCGCTCGCACTGCTTGCAGAAGCCACAGGCGATGTTGAAGGGCAGGACCACATACTCGCCAACCTGGACCTTGCGGACGGCCGAACCGACCTCCACCACCTGGCCCATGTTCTCATGTCCGAGGGTGCGGCCGGACTCGAACGAGGTGCGGCCCTCGTACATGTGCAGATCCGAACCGCAGATATTGGTAGAGGTGATCTTGACGATGATGTCGCAGGGGTGCTCGATCTTCGCGTCCGGTACGTCCTTCACCGTGACCGTTCGAGGTCCTTCATATATTGCCGCTTTCATGATGACTCCCCTCGGTGCCGCGGCATGACCGCAGCACGGCGATGATGAGGCGGCGCAAAAGGCCCGACTCTTGGAAGTTGCTGCGACGAGGTCTGTGGCTCCGGCACGCCTCTGCGGGCCGCTCACCCGGATCAGTGGAACGGTGGTTCCGCCGCCGGCCCGCCAGGCGGAGCTTCGGCGCTCCGGCGCCGTACCGTGCGGGTCTCCGTCGGCCCCCGACGCGAAACAACCACGCACCCATCGATCACGCCATTCAAGCGAAACTGCCTAGTTCAACGGGCGAGGGGCAGGTCTGAAGAACCGCCGT
Organism: Streptomyces odontomachi; assembly: GCF_024435355.1. GTDB lineage: Bacteria > Actinomycetota > Actinomycetes > Streptomycetales > Streptomycetaceae > Streptomyces > Streptomyces odontomachi. The sequence goes on along the minus strand of NZ_JAMJWG010000001.1, from coordinate 22,505 downwards.
ATGCAGCCCGTAGCAGCGGCACTCCGGCCAGTGGTGAGCGACCAGGCCGGCATGCATACCTCGGAACTATTTACACCGATATCGGTTCACTGCGAGAGCTGGTCACCATGGTCGTCGTGGAGTGTGTCGCGACGCTCCTGTTCGCGCTTGGAGAAGGCGGCTGCGCGAATCGCCTCCGCGCGCTCGAAGCCGGATCCCAGCGCTCCGCCCACGGTGGCGATCGAAGTAACCAGGACGATGTCCAGTACTCCGGGGCATGCAGCGGGAATCACGTCATGGACTTGAACACCCGGTCGTTAAGAATGAACAGCGCCGACACCAAGTTGATGACGATCAAGCATCCATAGCAGACGATCACCCCGATACCCACGGTCATGACTGTCGAGGCGTTGTAGAGGCTCGTCCTTTCCCCCTTCCGGCGAGGCGTCTGTTGATCGATGCCACAGGGTGCGCGTCTACGATCAGCCAGCCGGCCACGAGCGTGACAGACCCGACCATGGCGATCACGAGGCGCAAAGTGCTCAGGGCCTCGGACAGGCTCCAGATGGTGGAGTTCACGGTGGTGATGACTCCCGTGGCGCGTGCGTATGCCGCTCGAAAAGTCATCGTCGCTGGTGGCAGCAGTGAGGGCTCGTCGGCTGGCACCATATCCTGATGATCGTGTCCCTGCTGTACGAGGCGACCCGGAAGTTACTGTCCCTGCCGTCGGCGCTGCTTCGCGGCGAGGCGGCGAGGCGGCGAGGCGGCGAAAGACGCTGAACTTCTCGTGTTGAGGCACGAGAACGCGGTGCTACGCCGGCAGTTACTCTACGAGCTACGAGCCAGCCGATCGCTTCTGGTTCGCCGCCCTCGCCACCCTGACACCCCGGCGTCACTGGCGCGAGATCTTCCCGATCACGCCCGGTACCCAGCCCAGCTGGCACCCCCGATTCTTCGCCGCGAAGTGGGACCACAGCGCACGCAGGCGCACCGGCCGGCCACCCACGGCAGCAGCTATCAGGATCTTGGCCCTGCGACTGGCCGGCGAGAATCCGCGGTGGGGGCACCGGCGGAGCCAGAGCGAGATGGCTCGGCTCGGGCACCGGATCCCAGCCTCGACAGTGTGGGAGGTCCTGCACGCGGCGGCATCGACCCGGCACCGCATCGCTCCGGCCAGACCTGGCGCCATTCCCTCGACGCCCAGGCCGGGGCATGATCGCAGCAGACTTCCTCCCCATCGACACCGCGCTCGGCAGCCGCCTGTAGGAAATGGGCGTGGGCGTGATCAAGAGTGCGCCTCGGGTACCCCGGATGAATGGCCACTGCGAGCGCAGAATCGGCAGCATCCGCCGCGGGACCCTCGATCACTTCCTCCCAGTAGGCAAGCAAGTTGGCGGCCGAGACCGGCCGTCGACTCCAACACCATCCACTCGGTTCGCGGCCACCCACCTCCCGCAGCGCCACCCGGCAAGCGCGTTCAACTTCTCCATGCCCCCCACAGCCGCCACCACCGAAAACCGACATACTCAACATTCGGAATCGGACATGTGGTCAAGAATTCGCAGGGTCCCATACCGCGGAATTCGGATATAGGGCCAGCGCTCCCACCCCGCTCCCACTGGGAGCACGCATGACCAGCGGCAAGAGCGCAAGCACATACCCACAAGGCCACCCGATCGACGGAAAGCCGGGGGTCACAAAACGGGCGCTAATGTGAACGCGCACGCAAGAATCCGGGTAAGCGTGCAGCAGCCCGAGTGGGAGCAAACAGTTATAGGGACACGTGGGAGCACGCTCCCACTCCCTCGCTCCCATCTGGGAGCACGAGAAAGACAACGAGGGACCGTCGATAAACGGCCCCTCACCTGCGACTTTCGATTGTCCGAAAAGTCGGGACGACAGGATTTGAACCTGCGACCCCTTGACCCCCAGCGCTGCGGTCACTCCCTGTTACGATCCTTGAACGCTGCAGCGCGCCCTCGGCGCACTCAAGGCGACTTAGGACCGGCAACTTCAGAACTACGCACATGTAGGTGGCAACTCGCCTACTACTCGCGGATGCGCCCCCTCACTCACCACCGTACGCGTATACAGTGCGCCGCAGATGCCACCGCCCCGCGCTCCGGTTATGTTCCGGACATAGCGGCAGCGACATCTACACAACGCTCTGCATCCAACACACGCCGGAAGAGGCAATTACGCGGTCTCTAAGCGCTGCCGCAGGACATCCGGATACGTACGCGTCATACCCTTGGCGAACGTCCTTCTCGACACCCGGACGCAGCGGACCACCGGTCCGCTCGGCACCGACGCGGATCGCAGAGCGACAGCCGGCCCACGCCGCCCCGCCTCACGTCTGACACACGGCATACGGCCGGTGCCGGCTCGGGCCGGCACCGTACCCTCATCGCCTGACGATGGGCGACGCGCTGCACCAGCCGACACAGCCCCAGCAGCCGCAGGCCCCAGCCCCAAAAGACGCCGCAACCACCACGCGGGTGTCCCCGCCACGCTCGGCTCCCGAGGCACAGCAGCTGCCCCAGCAGCTGGAGAAGCTGCACGGTCCGCGTGAAGGCGTCTTCGAGCTGCCGCTGCATGTGGTCTGGTCAGGATTGCAGACCTTCGACCTCGCGGACGAAAAACTGCTCATTGGCCTCTACCGAACCGTCCTGACCATCGGTTGCGACCACGACTACACGGCCTTCCTCAACGCTCACCTGCTCCGTGCCAACTGGCCGATGCCGAATGGGGAGAGGCCATGGGCTCGGGCACCTGGAGCGCCTCACCTGTATCCGCGTACTCCTCATCGCCCAGGAATGCCAGGCCGGGCTCAGGCGCTCTGGCCGGAGCGCCGGCGGCGCAGCCACACCGTAACAACGGCGGTGGCACCAGCCGCAGCGGTGCTCGCGGACACTGGAAGCAGCCAGGCGGTGGACTGCCCGGTGTCGGCCAGCGCGTCATCGTCCTTGCCCGCGCCACCGGTCTGCGCCGCGGAGGACGGGTCGGTGCCGGACGTTCCGCTTCCCGCGGCCTTCACCTGGACAGAGGCCAGGACGTCGTTGTTGGTCTTCAGCGCGCAGGGCGCGTTCACGTTCTGGTCGCCGTTCTTCGTCACCGCGGTGGCATGCAGCGTGAAGTCCCCGGCATGCAGGGTGACCTTGCCCGGAATGGCGAAATTCTGTCCCGGTACTGTGCCTGACGCGGTCACACGCATGGAACCGGACGACGGAAGGTGACGCTCCGGGGCCGTGAGCCGCAGCGGAATGCTGCGCGTGCCGCCCGCCCCGGTGGCTTTGATGTTGGTATCCAGGGTGGCCTTGGCACTCGCCACGCCCAGCAACTTGAGAATCCTCACGGAAGTCGCGTCGACCGTCGTCTCCACGCTGATGGTCGATTTCCCGGTGGTCCGGCCTGCCTCGGCCCGGTCGGGCAACTGCGCGTGGATCACTCCCTTGATGGGCACGTCAGTACCTAGTTTGCAGGAGTACGGCAGGGTACTGGAAACGGACTGAGCCTGTGCGCTTCCCGCCCCCGCCACCCCGACGACCGCGGCCATTATGCCCGCGGCCGCGATGATTTTGACAGTTGATTTCATTCTTTCCTCCCCTGATGCCGGTGCGGGCATAGTTCTCCCCGTCTTCTCACGATAGGTGCAGCGACGCGATTACCGTCGCCTTTGGTTCCGCCGCGCATCGCGTTTTTGGCCAATTTTGTGGTGCGCGTGATAAGCGTGATTCAGGTGTTCCTGAAGTCGCACGTGCCGGAATTGGTAGACGGCTCCGGTCTGGCGTAGAACGTTGCGGTCAAGGGCGTCCTCAAGGAACGCCATCACGGCCCACGGGACCTTTCCGCGCAACGGCAGCCAGATACGCACCAGTGCCACCCACTGCCCCCAGGCGGTGAAGCTCAGCCCGTATCCGAGCCCTCCCCCGAAAGCCGCCTCAAGGCCGAAGACGAGTCCGGCCAGAAATCCCCACAGGGGCCCCCTCTGCAGGCCGGCACCCAACCCGGCGGGCACCCCCATGACCAGCATCCAGACGACCATGTGGAACAGGGTGTTCATCCGGTTGGTGGCCAGGGAACCGGACACGCTGGTGGCGGAGCGGCGGTCGACCGGCGCCAGGGCCCAGTGCGCGATGGAGAGCGCCAGCCAAGCACCGACGCCGAGCAGGCACGGAAAGACGAACGCCCCCTGAAGTCCGCCGTCGTTCGCGTCGGCGTAGCCCAGCCAGCTGACGGGCCCCCGGTCGAGCAGCACCAGTACAACGCCCGCCGACACGCCCAGTCCGAAGCCGATCCAAAACCGTGGCGCGTCGGACGTGCGACGCTTTCCGCCACTCCGGAAGAAGCCGATGGAGACGCGGGAAGGCTCCGGTGGCCCACTGCGGGACATGTATCCGTACGCGGCGCCGAAAGCTACTCCGACTGCCAGTCCGTGCAGCGATCCGACGAGAATGCCGCGCGCCACGGCGAAAGAGACGCTTGGCGAGGTGGTGACGAGATCCACGGGAATGTTCCCGATTCCCGTGGTCACTCCGAAGGCCAGCGCTGCCAGAAAACCGATCACGAGAATGCGCACGGAACGCGGCAGGATCGTGCCCAGCTCCCACCAGGCGATGTCGCGGTAGCGCCGGTCCTCCGTACTGAGACCTTCCAGGTGGGCGGCGAGGAAACCGAGCCAGCGTTCCGCGAGTTCCGGGGTCCAGTGATGGCGGCGGCGCGCCGGCAGCCTGGGGTGGGCGTTCTCGTAGACGGCGGGGACGAACGCGGCGAGCAGGTGCTCCTCCAGCTCCTCGGCGGAGTGGAACCGCGTCTCGTCGAGCATGTCCTGCGGGTCCCGGCCGGACGTCCCGTCGTAGATGGTGCGTGCCATGGTGACCATCAGCGGTGAGGACAGTGCCTGGGCGAGCTGCTCCGCGCCACGGCTGCGCGGCTGTTCGTTCAGCCGGTGCAGCACCGGCTCCCACACGGTGCTGCGCTCGCCGTCGCTGCGGACCGGGCGACTGGCGAAGTGCAGGTAGTCGGCGTAGTCCGGGACCGTCAGCGCCTCCAGTTCGATCACGGCAGCCCGGGCGAGCACGCCCCGGAGCGCCGCCCAGCCGTACTCGTCGGGACGGCTGGTGAGCATCAGCGGGAGGTCGGTGCGGCTGAGTTCCCGCAGCGCGGTCGCCTGGAGGACGGTGCCGATCTCGTCAAAGCCGTCGAGGACGGGCAGCACCAGGTCCTCGTCGAGCACCGCGAGCGCCTGGCTCCGCCCATCGTCGACGGGCGCCTCCAGGAACGGGTAGTCGCGCAGCAGCCGGCTGCGCATCCACTCCTTCAGCGAGTGCCGTAACGGGTCCCAGGAGCCCACCTGGAAGACGACGGGCACCCGGTCGCCCGGGGCGCGCTGGTGCAGCATGCTGAGGACGAAGCGGGACACGAGGACCGTCTTGCCGGCGCCGAAGCCACCCAGCACCACCAGTCGCCCGGACGGCACCGACCGGTACACGTCCACGATCTCGTCGAGCCGGCCGTCCAGCGGAAGCGGGTCGGCCAGTTCCCTGGGCGGCACGAGGGTGTCCGCGAGCGGGGTGCGGATGCCGGCCCAGTGCTCGAACACGTTGCGCCGGGTGCAGTCGAAGCGCACCTGGATGCGGAACCGGCTGGTCGCCCGCTGCCGCTGCTCCTCGCGGCGCCACTGGTCGCGCACCGCGCGCGCGAGGCTCTCGGCCACCGAGCGGGCGTCCGCGGCGCCGGGCCGCTCCGGCTGCGCGCCGCAGCCGGACGGGTGATTCCGCGGAGGCAGTTGCACGAGACCACCGGGGCGGGTGGGCAGCCCGATCAGCCTTCGGAGAGTGTCGATCCGATCGGGCGGAAGGCGGTACCAGCGCTCTGTCTTGCTCGCCGTCAGCCGGTGCAGGCCCTCGTCGTAGTGCCGGGTGACGACGCCGATGACGCACCCGCCGCTCCACACCACGGCCCCGGACATGCCTTCCCAGGGGGAACGTCCGGGTTCGGCGCGGGGCCCCGGCGAGTCGAGGGAGATCTCCAGCTCGCGGGCGATCAGGTTCGACCAGGGGGTGGTGGTGCCGCGGGCGTGGTGGGTGTCGCGGTACCAGACCGCCTTCGTCGTCTGCCCGGGCGGGGACACGGTGCCCGGGCGCAACTTGAACAGCGGAAAGCCGAGCACCTCGCAGCCCACGGGCGCCGCGACGGAGGCGTACCGCACCGGGAGGACGTCCGCCGGCCGCCAGCCGCCCGGGCCGGCCGCCGGGAGGATCTCGACCACGGCGATGTCCAGCTCGTCGTCGGCCCACACCACCCGGCCCGGGGCCTCCATGACGGTGACGTCCGACGCGCCGTCCGTCCACACCCCCCGGTCCGCCGCCGTGCCGCCCGCCGCGGGCAGGGCGCACAGCAGTACCGACTCCGCGTCGCCCACCACGTGCGCCGCGGTCAGCACCGACGTCCGGGTCATCTGGTATCCGGAGCCACGCCACCGTTCCCCCGTGCGCTGGGTGACGACGATCTGCACCAGACGGTGCGGGTCGAGTCCGGTGGCGCGGCGGCCGCCGTCGGTGAAGCTCACCGTTCATAGGGAGCGGCGGCGCCACGCACGTACGGCGGGCTGTCGGCTCCCCGGAGAGTCGGCCGCAGCGCCAGGGTGAGGCGCTGTGTGGACGTGGCCCTCGCGGCGGCGCCGGTATTCGCCTCCAGCACCCAGAACCGGGCCCGCGCGCCGGCCTCGCCGGACCGCTCGACGGCGACGGAGACCTCCAGCTCGACCGTCTCCAGCTCGAACCGGAGCGCGGCGCCTTCCGCCGCGGCCACCGCTCTTTCCAGCTCCTCGCGGAGATCCCTGATCACACTGGCCAACTCGATCATTCCGCTTCCCGCCCCCGGACCCTGCGGCACCGGACTCGGCCGTGAGTGCCGTGCCGGTGCGCCCGGCCGCACCCACGCGTACCGGCGCGCGTGGTCGGAGATGGGCCGGTCGAGTCTTCCGGACTCTGGGTGTTACCCCCTACGCGTCCACGGCAACCTTCTGTTTCACGACATAACCGGGCGGCGACGTGCAGGGCGCCGTGGCGCGTCCCCTCGGTGCCTCCCGGCCGGCGCGGAACGATCACCAAGGCGTCGCGTGCGCGGCACCGCACTCGATGTCGTCCAGAGGTTGGGAAAAATCCTGCCGCGACTGCGGGACGCACCATCGACCTGCACCGGCTCATTGGTCGGGAAGGGCGAGCCACGCTCTTCCCGACCACCCCCAGGCCGACTGGAGATTCGGTGAAAGGGCACCACCAACAACGAGGAGACGCCCGTAGCCGCAGTTGCGACAGCGACACCCGACCGGCCCCGGGATCACCCAGCAAGCACGCAACTACCTCGTGGACCTCGGCAACCACGCCCAGTCGATCAGATTCGTCATCCGAGACCACGGTGCCTACTTCACCGACACCTTCGACGCCGTCTTCCAAGCCATCGGCGTGCGGGTCATTCCGACACTGCCGCAGGTGCCCCGGATGAACGCCACTGCAGAACGCTGGATCGGATCATGCCGCCTGGAGACCACCGACCGCATCCTGATCACGGGAGAACACCACCTACGCCTCGTCGTCAACGAGTATGCCGAGCGCTACAACAGGCACAGACCCCACCGATCCCTCAGGCAGCGGGCACCGGACCGACTCACCGAGCCCGAAACTCTCACCGCCACCACCAACACCCGTATCCATCGACGCGATCGACTCGGCGGCCTCGTCCACGAATACACGCAGGTCGCATAGAGGTGACACAATTTCCGGCACCCACAGGACTTCAACCATTCGTCACCGCGGCCATGGGCAGCGGGAGAGCTGCATTTTCTCCGAAGCCCGGGAAGGGCGCACCCTGGTCGCGCCGTGCCGTCACGAACGCTCCTCTCTCTGTTCCCGAGTCTGGTCCTGTTCACGCAATGCCGCCACGCGGCGGAGCAACCCGAGGGCCTCTGGGCCTCGGTCCAGCTGTTCCAGACAGTGGGCCTCGTCGTTGAGCGCGGCGAGGGTGTCGGGGTGGTCGGCGCCGAGGGAGCGGGCGCGGGCGGCGGCGAGAGCTCGGTACTCAGGCAGGGCTTCGGTCCAGCGGCCGAGCCAACCGAGCGCGACGGCGACCTCGCGTCGGCTGACGAGGGCATCGGGGTGGTCGACGCCCAGCACTCGGGCGCGGATTGCAGCCACGTCGCGGGCCTCTGCGAGCGCCTCCTCCCAGCGTCCGAGCCGGCCGAGATTGACGCCGGCTCCGTGCCGAGCACGTAGCGTCTCGGGCCCGCCAGGTCCTTCTATCCGGATGCGGTCCTCGGTCAGAGTGCGGTAGACCTCCAAAGCCTCGGCGCTGCTGCCGAGGCGACCGAGGCTGATGCCGATTTCGTAACGCGCTGCGAGTGTATCCGGGTGGTCCGGTCCCAGGATCCGGGCCCGAGCCTCACTGATCTCACGATAAAGACGCAAGGCGTCTTCCCAGCGTTGCAAAATCCCGAGGAGGTAGGCGGTTTCGTAACGAGTTGTCAGAGTGTCCGGGTGGTCCGGTCCCAGGATCCGGGCGCGAGCCTCGGCCACCTCAGCGCCCATGTGGTACGCCTCGTCCAACCGGCCGAGGCGGCTCAGGTTGAACGCGAGGTTGTGGCGACAGCGCAGGGTGTCGGGGTGGTCGGGCCCGGCAGTGCGCTCACGGGCGGCGACGACGGCGGTGTACATCTGGTGCGCCTCGTCGTGGCGGCCGAGCTGGCCCAGCTCGAACGCAGCCTCTTGCAGGGCTGCAAGAGTGTCGGGATGGTCCTCACCAAGGACCCGAGCACGGCTGGCGGCCACCTCGGCGTACTCACGCAGAGCCTCGGAGGGGCGTCCGACGCGGCTAAGGCAGAAGGCAAGTTCATATCGGCTGACAAGAGTGTCCGGATGATCGAGGCCGAATAGACGGGCCCGTTCCACGACGACCGTGCCGTGGACTTCGGCCGCCTCCGACCAGCGGCCGAGGCGGCCCAGACGTAGTCCATCCTCATGCCGGGAGGCGAGCAGCGCAACTCGGGCGGAGAGTTGGTGTCCCGCCGCTGGGTTGGAGGCGCCGGAGCGTGTGGTTGACTGAGTGATATGGCTACCCGTATTAGCCATAGGGCCGGCGGACATACCGGCCGTCCAATGCGGAAGACCTGAGTCTCCGGCGCCGACGATGGGCACAGCAGCCACGATGCGTCCACCTTGCGGCGCAGGCGCATGATACTGCCTCCTCGGGGCACGGCCCGCGCGAATCCGGCGGGACAACTCGCCGGCGTCCTGCGGGCGGTCAGCCGGGGTTTTCGCAAGGAGGTCGAGTATGACCCGCTCCAGGTAGGCGGGCAGTCCCTCGCGGCGTCGGCGGGGCGGCTCGGGCGGTGTGTCGCGGTGTCCAATAAGCACCGCCCAAGCGTTCTGACCATCGAACGGCGGTGCTCCGGTGGCAATCTCGTACAGCACACAGCCCAGCGAGTACAGGTCACTGCGATGGTCTACCTCACCCCCGCCGACCTGCTCGGGCGACATGTAATTCGGGGTGCCCACGGCGATGCCGGAGCCGGTGAGCCGGCCTGTGAAACCTACGTCCTGCGCGAAGCGCGCGATGCCGAAGTCGCAAAGCTTCACGGTGCCATTGGACAGTCGCACGATGTTGGCAGGCTTCAGGTCGCGGTGCACGATGCCCTGATCATGGGTGTAGGCGAGGGCGGCGGCCACCTGGTCAGCGATGTCTTCGACTTCCACCACCGGCAGCTGACGCTTTTCGTGTTCCCACATGAGCTGCTGGAGGTTACGACCGTCCAGCAGCTCCATGACGATGTACAGCACGCCCTCGTCCTCGCCGAAGTCGTGCACGACGGTTACCCCGCGATGGTGCAGCGATGCGGCCACCCGTGCCTCACGGTGGAATCGCTCCAGCATCCCCCGGGCGGACGCCCGGTCCTGCTGCGGCGTCAACGGCTTGAGGCACTTGACGGCGACCACGCGGCCCAACTCCTCGTCCCGCGCCCGCCACACCTCGCCCATGCCGCCGCGCCCCAGCACCTCCAGCAACTGGTACCGACCCGCCAATAGTTTGAGTGAGATTGTCGGTGTCGGAGAGTGCAGCTGAAGCTTCTCCAAGAGGTTGCGGACGTTCTCCTTCGGCGTGGCGGGCTGTTCCTCCGGTAGGATTTCGGGCTCCTCCGGGGGCTGGGGGATCGAGGGCCCGACCCCCAGCCGGGCCAGCAGTCGGGACTCCAACCATGTGAAGGGGCGGCTTCTGTCGCTGAGCTGGTCTGGACCGTCAGGGTGGACGAGCCATGCGGGGAAATCAGGTGAGCGGCCGACCAGGTGGCCGAGCTGGCTCATCGTGGTCCGGATGGTGCGCAGAAGTTCGTGCCCAGGCACCGTCCCCAGCAGGACCGGTCGGGCCTCTTCGTCGAAGTCGAAGAGGCGGTGCCGGGCCGGACGGACAGGACCAGCCTCGTCAGCACGCCGCATCAGCCCGCCGAGCAGGACCTCTGCGAGGTGTCCGACGTCAGTCGGCGGGCCCAGTGCTGCCTGCATCAGACGCATGACGGGCACCGGTGTCGGTGCAATGGCCGCAAGATGAGCTGCCAGCCGATAGGCTTCCGGTGACGCCGCGTGGCGGAACCGGAGCACGGCTTCCTTTGTATCGGCCTGGCGTGTGTCGGCGTAAGAACGTGACGGAGGCCTTGCGCCGTCCGCCAGCAGCGAGAGCACGGTCGTGGTGCCAGGCGAGGCGATCAGGCGAGCCCAGTGACCCACCGCGGCGGGCTCGGGTGCCACTACAGGCACCGGGACGCTCTCGAAGGCCACCACATGGGGAGGCAACGTCGGGTCAGCCACTCGCCAGGCGCTGGTCGACCCGCCCCTGCGCCGCGTGGTCACCTGCCATTGCTGTGTCTGGATGCCCGATCCCTTCCACAGGCGGGTGGGCAGGGCGTGGACGTTCGCGGTGGGCCCCCGCAGTGCCCAGGTTCGGAGCGTCTTGTGCATGCGTCCGTCCTGCCAGGCCGCACCGACACCGTCGCTCACGACAAGGACGAGTGTGTCTCCTGTGGGGTCACTCACTACGGAAGGGGGAAGAACCGCGTCACCTTCGCTGTAGGGGCGTTTGCGTAGTCTGGGGGCCGCCATGCTCCGGCTGTCCAGACCATACACGCGCAGGCCGCGGAACGCTCCGCTGTGCTCGAATAGGGCTCGCAGCTCGGCAGCCAGACGCTGCCAGAGCAGCATGGAGACGCCATCGTCCACGAGCAGGACGAGAGAGAGCCATCGGGTGCGCGCGGGGCGCAGCACGAGGTCGGGCACTCCCGTCTCAGCCATGGCTGTGACGGTCCGGCCCTCGTCGAGTTCCAATTTGTGGAGGTCGGGCAGTTCCTGCTTGAGCGGACGCAGCGCTCTACCCAGCCGGAGCTCGTACGCCCCGAGGGACTTGCCCTCGGGTACCCGCACGGACATGGCATTTTGTTGCGCACGATCCCGCCCATCAGTACCCGTGGCGTCATGTAGACCGGAAGCGTGCAGCGACTCGCCGGGCTGCTGGGAATCTTCCGATTCTGGATGCCGGAGCGTCCGGCCACCGTCCACTGAGGAAGACGGATCCTCATCGTCGCGGACCTTGTGTGCAGAGCGCAACCGTTGCAGAGCCCGCGCCACGGGCGCCTCGTTGTGTACTGGCAGGCGCCTGGCCAGCCAGAGGACGTCGAGCAGTTCTTCGTCGGAGAGGTCGACTCCGCAGTCGGCCAGCACGCGCCGCAGACGCCCCGGCACGTTGCTACACCATCCTGCCGAGCCGGTGTAGTACCGCGTCCAGGAGCCCGCTCACTTCCAGATCGACTCCGCCCTTGCGAAGGAAGACCGCGTTCAGAAGCTGGTCGGTGGCCAGCTCACCCGGTGCGCGCCGGCCCAGGAACTCTCGCACCAGGTCGTCGATGTCCGCCAGGGCCGCGGTTCCCAGATGAGCCTCGACGATGTCACGCAGTCGCTCCTCGTTCGGCTCGGGCAGATCGAGCCGGATGCAGCGACGAAGGAACGCCGGAGGGAATTCCCGCTCTCCGTTGCTGGTGATGATCACAACGGGAAACTCAGCACAACGTACCCGGCCTCGTACTACCGGAATCCGGTCGTCCGGGTCGTCGGTCAGCACCTCGACAGTGGACTCGTCCTCCGGCAGCCTGGCGAGTTCCGGCACTTCGAACTGGCCCTCTTCGAAGACGGTCAGCAGGTCGTTGGGAAGATCCACATCTCCCTTGTCCAGCTCGTCGACGAGTAGCACTCTGGGCCGGTTACTGGGTACCAGCGCGGTGCCCAAGGGCCCCAGTCGCACGTAGTTGCCGATTCCCGGCTCCGTCTGTTGCCGGCCTCGGCGCAGGTTCGCCTCACGCAACCGGCCGACTGCGTCGTACCGGTACAGGGCGTCCTGCAGGGCTGAGCGACTGTTGATCGGCCAGTGCAGAACCGGGCCGATATCCAGTTCGTGAGCGATGGCGTGTGCCAGGGAGGACTTGCCGGTACCCGGGAAGCCCGTCACCAGGAGAGGCCGGCGCAAGTGGAGGGCGGCGTTCACCACATCGACTTCGGCTGCGCCGATGAGGTAGGGCGCCGGCCGGGGGCCGCTTTCGCGGGATGAGGTGAAGCGGCGCCACGAGGGGGCTTCGGGAAAGCTCACATGGCGTGTCCTGCCGTCACCACGGAACAGCCGCCAATCGTCGTCTGAGGTGTCCGTTGGGATGTCTGTCGCCGTCACGTGGGGGTTCTTCCTTCTAGAGGGTCCAGCAGTCGCAGCCCGCCCGGGGGTGCCGAGGCCGGTTCCTCCCACACCAGCGATGGCCGGGCCTCATGCTGGAAGGAGTCGTCGCAGGCCTGTCCCCTGAAACATCGGACGCGCTCGGGCAGATCGCGCAGGGATCCGGTGGGCTGCACCGCATCGAGCCGGTCAGCATGGTCGTACGTTTCGGCCGCACGGTCCCACAACACCACCGGGACGCCCAGCGCGAGGCACAGTTCGAGCAGTCGTGTGCGCTCGGCGCGTGTCCCGTGCAGAACGACCTGAGCCGTATCGCGGTGACTGTGCTGCAGCTGGAGGGCGAGCCGCTCGGGCGTGAAGTCGCGGTCGACGATGAGCGGTGTTCCGTCCCCGCTCGTCCACCGCCGGTGCTGCTCCCCCTGCCGGGTGCGCACCAGTTCACTCATCTCCGGGCAGCTGAGCGTGAGCTGGAAGGCGACACCGATCGGCAGGCCCGGAACAAACGTGTTCTGCGGCCCCGGATTCCACTCGTCGACGGGCAGGTGCAGCCAGGCCCGGTTCACCACGACGTCGACACGCGGAACCGGGTCCGGCTGATCCGACTCCGCCCGAATGCCGTCGATCGTCTCCCGCAGCAGCATCGCCACCTCCTCGGCCGTGATCGGCGCGCCCTCCGAGGAAGGCAGCGGGGTCGGCGGGCTGCCCCGGCGAAGAAGCCACAGTTTGCAACGGAACCGGTCATCCGGATCGTGGTGGTCGCGGTACAGCTCCATCTGTACGCGGAAGGCCAGCGCGGGCCGGTGTGACGCCCAACGGTCTGCGTCTGTCCGACGCTGTGCAAGTGCCGAAGGGTGAATGCCGAGCCGGCCGGCAACCCGCCCGCTCCATTCTCTCAACCCGGCCCTTTCGTGACCGCCCACGGCTGCGGCGACACACTCGACGAGATACAGCAAGGCAGGCACCTGTGGTGTGTCGGCCGGCACCGGGCCGCTGTCCGTCGTAACCTCCAACGCCGCCACTGCAGGTGCGATGTCGGAAACGGAGATCCGGGCCGCGTGCAGAACCTCGGGCAGCGGAGTGAAGCGCAGGACTTCACGCGCCGCCCGCGGAATGAGCACGGGATCCCTTTCGCCGATATCCCGCAACGCGGTCAGAAGTCTTTGATGCTCACTCACCGACAGGAGCGAAGCAACCCCCCAAACCCTGGCGCGTACGAGAAGACGGTTCAGCGCTGCCCGAGCCGTCTCGTCCGCCAGGCCCGGTGCCAGGGACTCGCTCAGGGTTGCCAGCGCCCGGCGGTGCGTCGTCAATAGGGTCGCAAGCTCCAGGACCGACGGCACCGAATTGTCGTCGGGGACTGCATAACCCAGGTGCCGGGCCAGCACACGGGCATGGTCCGCACGCACGGCGGGGTCCGCGAGCAGCGTCCACAACAGAGGTAGCAGCTCCTCCTCGGCCCCCGATGCTGCTGTCGAAGGGCGGTTCGAGAAGTCCCGGAGTAAGTCTGGTACCCCGGCCCTGACCAGCTCCTTGCGCACCGCCTGCCACGGCATGGCGCGGCTGCGTCGCACCGTCTGCTGGCCGCCAAAGGTACCTCCGTTCGGCAGAACGTGCGCCACCACCAAGCCCACGACGACGGCATGGTCTCGCGACCACAAAGGGCCACCGCTGTAACCCGGCCCGATAGCAGCGCCACTCAGTGACGCATCAAGGTAGGCCACCTGCCCATCGCACAGTTTCACCTCGGTGTCGGCGTAGGTGATGCGCTGCCCGCTGCCGTGCCAGGCGCGCAACGACTGCCCTTCGACCATCTCGCTCCAGCTGATGGGAGTGAGCCATTCCGGAGCGACTCCGGTGAGTTCTAGGACAGCCAGATCTCCACCGGGTGAGGGAGAGCCGTTGTTCGGCGGTATCCACAACGACACCCGGGCGGTGCGCTGCTGAGGTGCCTCCTGACCATGGTGAAACATAAGGACGATATCCATGGCGGGCGGACGTTCCGCGCTGAGAAGCTCGGCCCGTCCCAACGCGTCATTTACCACATGGGCGCACGTGAGAACCCTGTTGCGAGAGATGAGAGCGGCGGCTCCCGCAGCCCTGGGCCCTCGATGTCGCAGCACGGAGACAACAGGGGTCGGAGTGTCGCCTGACCGGAACCATCCCATTAGTCAGCCCTGCGATCGATCCGTCCGCCACGTCGCCGAGACGGTCAGTGCGGCCTGGCCGTGGGCGCCCACGATGCCGATCTTCAGATCCTGGCCGAGTTGGACGCCGAACTGAACGCTGATCTCGTCTGGTGGCTCATGAATGGTGGTGATCGAATCGTGAACCTCTTGGAGGAGAGGCCCGAGCGGGCTGAGGACAGTCCGCACCGTGTCCCTGGCGAGAGTGGCCATCCGTCCCTGGGCGGCACTCACCGGCGCCTCCCTGCCAAACTCTTCCGGCAGGTCCGTCCCTCCGGCCGCGCAGTCCTCCATCGGTTCGCCGACTGAGGCCAACTCCATCCGGACAACTGCGCCGTCATTGAGGGTCAATTCCGTGTAAGCGGGCACGTCAGTATTGTGCCGATCTTGACTGCGACAAGGCAGAGATGTGCCGGATTTGGTCCGGACATCCCCCACTCTGGCCGAAACTGAACGGTCAACACGAAGGGTGTACCGGCGAGCTTGCTCATCAACCAGCAGGAAGAGCCAACCGAGCTTGATTAGCACGAGTGGTGGTCTCAATGACAAAATCCGCCATCACCCTTGAGCAGACGAAGAAGGCCTCCCTCCCACCGAAGGTCACGGCAGGCCAGATTGATCTGGTAAACTAGGGGATCACCGTGTGCGATACCGCTAGGTCAATCCGTGCTGGTGAAAGAGCCTGGCTGAACAATGGGGTCCCCAAGAGGGCTGATCGACCGTTTGCGCCAGCTCAACTCCGGCACGGCGTTCGGTCGTGTTACTACACTTGATCTATCTGGCGGTCACGAACGCTTTCGCCGTGCTGCGGCTGTTGCCGATGAGCGATCGGGACAAGGATGTGGAGATCTTCGCTCTACGGCACCAGCTCGCAGTCCTTGCACGGCAGCTCGGTACCGCCCGGCCGTACTTCACACCCGAAGACCGCGCGTTCCTCGCCGCCGTACTCCACCGTCTGCCCAGACAAACCCTGCACAGGACGCGACTGCTGGCTCCCCGTGCTGCCCTGGCACCGCGCCCTCGTAAAGCGTCATCATGCAGCCCGCTCACGCCCCGAACGCACCGGACGACCAAGGACCGTGCGCTCCATCCGGCTTCTGGCCCTGCGGCTCGCGAAAGAGAACCCGAACCGGAGCTACCGACGGACCCACGGCGAACTCGCCACTCTCGGCATCAGCTTCGCAGCTCCCACCATCGGAGAGACCCTGCGCGCCGCCGGAATCGATCCTGCTCCGCAGCGCTCCACCACCTGTACCGCTCCAGAACTCATCACAGTGGTGCTGACCTGTGATTTGAGTGGGTGGCCGGGTTGCGGGAAGATCCGGATCTGTGCTGTTTCGTTTCTTGTATCTGATCACGATCCGAGTTTTCGGCTGGATGATGCTGCTGGCGCGTAGCCAGGCGTCGAGAGACGCGGAGCTCATGGTGCTGCGGCATGAGGTGGCGGTGTTGCGGCGGCAGGTCGATCGCCCGAAGCCGGACTGGTCCGACCGGGCGATCCTGTCGTCTTTGGCCCGGGTGCTGCCTACAGCGCTGCGATCCCACCGGCTGGTGACGCCGGGCACGTTGCTGGCCTGGCATCGTCGGCTGGTCACGCGTACGTGGACCTACCCGCACAGGCCTGGCCGCCGTGGAGTCAGCCGGGACGTTCAGGACCTCGTGTGCCGGCTGGCGCGGGAGAATCCGCGTTGGGGATACCGCAGAGTGCACGGTGAACTGGTCGGCCTCGGGTACAGGGTCAGCGAGTCCACCGTGCGACGGATCCTGCGAGCCCGGCAGCATGGCGCCGCCCCGCGGGCACAGGACACCTCCTGGCGCACATTCCTGCGCACTCAGGCCGAAGGACTGCTGGCCTGCGACTTTTTCCACGTCGACACGGTCCTGCTGAAACGGCTGTACGTGCTGTTCGTCATGGAGGTGAGAACCCGGCGCGTACACATACTGGGCGTGACCGCCAACCCGAGTGGAACGTGGACCGCTCAGCAAGCCCGGAACCTTGCCATGAGCCTCGGAGACCGGATCGGCTCCTTCAGCTTCCTCATCCGCGACCGAGACACCAAGTTCACTGACGCCTTCGACGAGGTCCTCACCGACGAAGGCATCAAAGTAGTCAAGACTCCCCCGCGCACACCACGAGCGAACTGCTATGCCGAGCGGTGGGTGCGCACCGTACGGGCCGAGTGCACCGACCGGATGCTGATCTACAACAGCCAACACCTGCAGTCAGTGCTCAGCCAGTACACCGACCACTACAACCAACACAGACCACACCAGTCCCGCAGACAACGACCCCCCATCTTCGACGAGCTTCGGAACAGGTCGCTGGAGGCGCCGATCCGCAGACGAAAAGTGCTCGGCGGCATGATCAACGAGTATCACAGGGCAGCGTAGGGATCTAACGAAACCCCAGGTCAGCCCACAACGAGGAATTTTGGAGCGCTACAGGTTCCCGAACCGATCAACGATCCGGAGCGAATCAACCGTCTGGACATACGCCGCCGAGACCGCCTCGACGGAGTAATCCACGAGTACCAGCACGCAGCCTGACCTGCACGGATGAAATATTCGGCAGGCGCAGTGTCACGCGGTCGGGTGCCGCGGGGCGGCGCGTGTGAGCGGAGCGGCTCGGTTCTGTGGCGAAGAAGGCACGGCGGTTACGGGCCGTCGGTCCCACAGACGCCGGACGTGAGGGAGGCGGCTGGGGGCGTGGCGTCGAAGGCCGGACGCTGTACGGGCTCGGGGGCGGGCGCAGTGGTGAACACAGTGACGGACTCCAGCCGGACCGGCTCTGGCTCCTCCGCGATGCGCAGCGCCCTCGCACGCGAGGCCTCGTGGGTGATCTCGCCGAACTGGGCGTAGTTGCCGTCGAGATGCGGCGCCGGGGTCAGGGTGATGAAGAACTGCGAGCCGGCACTGCTCGGCCCGAAGTTTGCCATGGCCACGAGGAAGGGGCGGTCGAAGCTGAGGGTCTTGGATATCTCGTCCGGAATCCGGTACCCGGGCCCGTTCGCACCGGTGCCGCTGCGGTCTCCGGCCTGGATGACGAACCCGGGGACCCGGCGATGGAAGGAGGTTCCCTCGTAGAAGAGGCCGACGCCGGGCAGATTCGTCAGGGGGTCCTTCCACGGGCGCTGCCCTCGGGCCAGACGGACGAAGTTGTCGACGGTGTACGGCGCGGTGTCGGGCCACAGATCCAGTCGGAGTTCGCCCGCGGACGTCCGGAGGATCGCGCGGACCGACTCGAAGCGTGTCAGCGGGAGTTTCGTCTTCTTCGAGCGCTGCTGTCGGCGTGAACGCGTCGCGACCGGGTCGGCGAGTGGCGGGGTGTCCTCCTCCCGCCGCAGGCCGGCCTCCTCCTCACGGCTGCCGCACCCCAGCGTCCCGGGCTCCGTGTCCAGCACGTGGATGCGGTAGGTCCGCAGGGACATGGCGTCCTTGGCCGTCTGCTCGCCGGCCTGCGACTGGGTGTACGGGCTTGGTGGTGACAGGGCGGCGGAACCCAGCCATCGCGGGTCGTGCTGCACGAGTTTCGCCTCGTCGTGTGCACGCCAGCGCCTGCGCACCGCGGGAGAAGCGTGCTCGGCGAGGAAGCCGAGTTCGCCGGCTGCCTGCGCGTCGAGCACCTGGAGGACGCGGCCGGTGTCGAAGAACTTGTCGAAAAGCGGGCCGTTGTTGTGCTGCATGGTGAAGCACTGGTCGATGAGGACGGCGGGCGAGATCTCACGGAGGACATAGCGGCGAAGGGTGGCGGCCACGGGCGCCCACGCCTGGCCGCCGAACTCGCCGCCGGGGCCGTCGAACGCGGCCTCGGCGAGTTCCAGGGCGCGGCTTCCGCCGAGTTCCGCGCGCCCCTCGACCCACGCGATTTCGCTGCGCTGTTCGGAGACCAGCGCGAGAAATGCCGCCATGGGGTCGTTTCCGCCGCCGTGCGCGCGTTCGTAGTGGCAGAGTTCCATGCCGATGATGAGGTCCAACTGCGCGGCGAGATACTGGGCAAGCCGTGGCGTCCACGATGCGAGTTCCCGCCGCGCACCGTCGTCTCCCTCGGCGGTGAGCCATTCCAGAAGGTAGAAGTCGGCCGCCAGGGACGAGGCGTCGACCTCGTCCACATACCAGCGCGGCTGCCAGCCGCCGATCTCCCGCGCCATCGCGTCGAGTGCGGTGTCCCTGGGCAGCAGGCCGTCCAGATAGGGGCGCCACTGCCGGGCGGCGGCGCAGAAGAGACGCGGATACCGCCATGCCGTGCCGAGGACGTCGACGCCGGGCCGGCGCGTTCTTCCGCTGCTGTCGACCAGCTCACCGGCCGTGATCTCCACCAGGATCTTCGCGAGTACGGCGCGCAGCCTGCGCGTGTACGGATCAGTGCCGGGGAGCCTGCGTGCAAGGTCAGCCACCAGGCCGTGGCCTTGGGTTACCCGGGCAAGCAACGCCCAGCCGAGCAGCGTCAGCACACCGTCCGCGAACGCGGCTCCGGTGAATCTGCGGCAGTCGATGTAGGCGCAGACGGGCCCGCCGGCGTCCGACAGAAATCCCACGCCCGGCGATGTCGGTGCGAACGGGACGAGATATACCGGAAAAGGTTCGGGGGGCGGAGAGGTGCCGAGGGCGGTGTGCAGACGGGCGGCAACACCGTTCACCTCGCATTGTTTCTCGAATTCCGCGATGGTTGTATTTCTGCGCTCCACCCATTCCGCCAGGGGGTCCCGTATATGAGATTCCGCTGAGTTCAGTGCTTCTGCCACTGCTTCGGCACCCGGTCTGAGTTCCTCGGATGCGAGTTTCGGAATGTCTCCGACGGTTTCCGACTCTGGGATGAAGGAGGGTAGTGTGGTGACTCCCCGGGCGCGCCAGGAGCGAATACCGTCGCGGAATCCTTGAATTCTTGCCTCAACCGGGCGTGGAATCAGGCAGCGTTCCCATGGCCACCTTCCCATGAGGTCGCGATGCACTGCGAGGAATCGATCAAGAGTCGCGCTCTGAACACATCTCACAGTCCTGTCGCCAGCCATTCAGAAATACCTCTCGAGAGGCATGGAAGCGGATCCCACCCGGGCTGCCGCCCACTCGGATCCAGCACCACAAGTCCCTGCGCACAAGATAGTCAATCGCCGCCCGGTATCGGTGCCCGCGCAGCGATTGACCTGATTTCGCACTGATCCTGATTCAGCCGTTGCGTACTGTATTGGTACGACATCCCAGCAGGTAGAGACGGTCATCCAGAGCCGCTGCCTCTTCCGGCTCAAGAGGTGAGAACTCCAGTTCTTCGATGTCCTGCCGGCTTTCCGGCGGGAGGCCCGATTCGCCGTGGGCCGGTCCTGTATTATCCATGGAGTCATCATAGAGTGACATATGGCTGAGCGGAAGAGTGTGGCACCTGTACGGGGAATTTTTTATGTAATTGATCGTTCCGCTTTGCGGTCGGTCTTCCCGGCGCGGATCACGGCGAACCGGGTCGCCGATATCCGCCCCGGAGAGCACGAGAGATAATCGACGCCGATACCTGCCAGGAATCTGGCGGCGGCGCTCTCACCCGCCTGCTCTCCGCACACCCCTATGGGTATCTCGGGCTTGACTTCTCGCGCCCTCTCCACCGCGCATCGGAGCAATTCCCCCACACCGTCCTCCAGCAGCTCGCAGAACGGTGAATCAGACATCATTCCGAGCTCCTGGTACAGCGGGATCACCTCGCGTTCCGCGTCGTCGCGCGACAGTCCCCAGGTGAGTGCGGTCAGATCGTTCGTCCCGAGGGAGAGGAAGTCCGCGCTTCCGGCGAGCTTTCCAGCGAGCAGGGCGGCCCTCGGCGTCTCCACCATGGCGCCCACCGGGAGCGCGATGTCACCGGCCGCGCCCAATTGCGCTCGCGCCTCCGCCACGAGCCCGCGGACGGCGCGGATCTCACCCGGCATGGCAACCATCGGAATGAGTAGTTCCGGACGTGGGTCGGCGCCCTGGGCGCGTAGCAGGGCGGCTGCCTCCAGTAGCGCGCGTACCTGCGCAACGGCCAGCTCCGGCGCGGTGAGTGCCAGGCGGACACCCCGGACCCCGAGCATCGGGTTGTGCTCGTGCAACGCGCGGACGGTGCGGAGCAGTTCGGTCGCCTCGGCGCCGTCGCCCCCGGCCTGTTCCCGGTATGCGCGCACGGCGAGGTCCGGCAGGTCGGGCAGGAACTCGTGGCGCGGTGGGTCCAGTAGACGTACCGCGACGGGAAGTCCGTCCGCCGCGCGCAGTACGTGGGCGAACTCGTCCCGCAGCACGCGGGCGAGTGCCGCCATGTCCTCCCTCGAGCCAGGCCCTCTTGAGTGCAGTAGCACGCGTTCGAGCAGTGCCTTGCGCTCCCCGAGGAACATATGTTCCACCCGGCACAGACCGACGCCGCGGGCGCCGCCGCGTATGCCACGCTCCGTGTCGTCGGCGCTGTCGGCGTTGACGCGCAGCTCGAGGGAGCCCTGGGCGGTGGCCGACCGTACCAGCCAGTTCAGGTCCTCCTGGGCTTCGCAGTACGCCCCGCTCGGTGCTGCCGCGCCGAAGTGGACCGTGCCGGCGGTGCCGTTCACGGTGATCCAGGTACCGGCCGGGACCCGGCGCCCGTCGGCGAGGACGAGGGTTCGCGCGGCGCGGTCGACCGAGCAGTCGCGGAGCGCAGTGACGCAGGGGATGCCCAGGCTCCGCGTCACCACGGCGGCATGTGCGGTGCGCCCACCTCGTTCGGTGACCACGGCGCACGACGCGAGCAGTCCGTCAAGATCCTCCGGGCGTGACTCGACGAGCACCAGGACGGCGGGGCGCCCGGCGGCCTGCTCCGCGACGGCGTCGGCCGGGTCGAAGACCGACACACCGCCGGCCACTCCGGGCGACACCCCCAGTCCCCGGGCGGCGAGCGGCATCCCCGCCGTGGTCACGGGCGCCGCCGCCACCTCGGTGAACATGGTCTCGCCGATGAGGCCTACGGCGCTGTCCGCGGTGAGGGTGCGAGCACGCACCAGTGACGCAAGCGCCCGAACCAGCGCGGGGCCCACGAGGGGTGCCTCGTTGACCGACATGATCCACAAACGGCCCGGCTCCACCGTGAACGCGACGCGCACCGGGAACCGGCGCCGCTCAGCCTCCTCGCCCACCACGGCGGCGAGTTGACCTGCCCACGGCTGGTGAGGCGCGTCGGTGTCCAGGTCCTGCCCGCCGTCCGCAAGGAACTCGGCGCCGGCCGCGCCGACCCGATAGCCGCCGTGCAGCCCGGCGGCGCCCGTGGCCGGGTCGCAGGAGTAGGCGATGCCCGAGCCGCGTCCGGGACCGAAGGCCACCGGCATGGGTGCCAGCAGCAGCCGATGTCCCGCGTCGGGGCGTCTCAGTCCCCGCGCCACGGCGAGGACGTGCTCCTGTGCGACGGACGACGGATCGTCGCCGCCCGGCGCCGGCGGTTCGGGCCGCTCGACCAAGTGCGCGATGACGGACTCGGGAACATGTTCGCCGAGCCAGTCCTCGGTCTCCTTCGTCAGACCGAGGTAGCCGAAGTGGTCGAGTCGTGGATACGGGTGGTGCGCCCCGACCACCTCCAGCGACAGGAACAGCGGGTCGTCCCGGTCG